>NZ_JAMHIW010000009.1 GCF_023896955.1 Micromonospora sp. RHAY321 | reverse complement strand
ATACCGCCTGCCGACCACCGCAACGGCCCGCGCGGTGGCGGACACCGTCGTCGGGCCTGGGGAACAGCAGAGAGCCCGCCTCCGCCGCCACCGGCCGACCCTCTGCTCGCTCCCCCGCCGACGGTATGTTCCGCCCGGCGCCCCGCCCGCAGGCGCGGTCGCATGCCACCCGATCGAGGGCGGGGTTCCGACCTCGGGCGCCTCCCTACCGCTTCTTCTCGCTGTCGGCGTCCCTGCCGCGCTGGATCGTCTCGGCGATGCGCCTGATACGCCGCAGGCGGGAGTCCCAGGCCGCGCCGACGTCGGCGAGCTGGGCGACGGCGCGCGCGAGCTGGGCCTCGTCGACGCGGAACTGCTTCTCGCGGCCGGCGGTGGTGGCGTGCACCAGGCCCACCCGGTCGAGGACGACGAGGTGCTTCGCCACCGCCTGACGGGTCACCGGCAGGCGCTCGCTCAGGCTGGTCGCCGTCCCGCTGCCCTCGCTCAGCAACAGGTCGAGCATCCGGCGCCGGGTCGGGTCACCCACCGCCGACCAGAGGTCGTCGTCCACCAGGACGCTCACGAGCCCGCTCCGACCTTCGCGGCGTACACCGGCAGGCGCGGCAGGAAGAGGTCCCAGCCGCTGACGTGGTCGGCGTACTCGGCGGCGACCTTCGCCTCGTCCCAGCCACGCTCGCGGAAACCGCTCTCGGTCATCCGCAGGCGCGTCCCACTCCCCGCGGGCTCGAGTTCGAAGACGACCAGGAACGAGTTGCCCGGGCCGGCGGTCTCCCCCTCCTCGTGTGTCCAGCGGAAGGAGAAGTGCCGCGGCGGCACGGCGTCGACGACCGCGAACTGCACCCAGGTGCCGCCGTCCTGGGAGACGTCACCGAAGCCGATCCGCCCCGCTCCCCCGGGCACGGCCGGATATTCCGCCTCGTCCGGCCACCACTCGCGCAGGTGCTCCGGGCTGCTCACCACGTCGAAGACGACCTCGGGTGCCGCGTCGATGTGGATCTCACGCTCGATCGTTCCGAATTCCACGCCTGCCGCCTTTCGCAATGTTTGGTTGCGCATCACGCTAGCCGACATGCCCGACACCCGCAACCATCAGTTGCGAATGGGAGGCGAAACCACCGACGAGACGGACGCGCGAAACGACACAGCGCCCGCTCGGCGCGCGCCAGCGCCAGGGAACGCCGACCGGGGCCAGCGCTGGGGCCATCAATAGATCCGATGTATGACGACCCTTGCCGTCCAGGCTCGGTACGTCCGAGGTGAGATTCCGGAACCGAAGGTATTGACCCGCAAATACATCCGATGTTAACTGCATGTCAAAGATGTGGGTCGATGTTTACCTCGCTGTCGAGTGAGCCAGCCCGGTGACACCGTCCCAGATCGTCTCGATGTCGCTCGCGTTTCGGCGGACGCGGGCAGACCGGGCAGTTCCCCGGGGCGCGAGACATCATCCGCACGGACGATCCAGAGGAGATCGTGTCGATGAAGGTGAGAACGCCGCTGCGTATCGCGCTCGCCGTCCTGCTCGCCGGTGGCGTCGTCGCCGTCGGCCCGGGCGGCCCGGCCACCGCAGCACCGACGGACGCCGCATTCAGCACCGGCACCGGGACACTCAACGTCAACCGGGCCGCCTACCTGGCCAAGCACGACATCGTCTACAACCGCCCGAACACCAACCCCCTGCACGGGCTCACCGTCGGCAACGGCCGGACCGGTGCGATGGCCTGGAACGCCAACGGCCTCACCATGCAGGTCTCCGGCGTGGACCTGGCCCAACAGTCGACCTACGCCGCCGGGCTGGTCAACCTCTCCAGCAACCCGCAGGTCGACACCGGCTACACCACCTTCCAGCAGCGCCTCTCCTTGTACGACGGCACGCTGACCACGAAGTACGACAACAACCGCACCATCACGGTCATGGGCGCGCCCAACTCCGAGGTGATGGGCATCCACGTCGAGGACAGCCGTCCCGGAGTGACCAGCGTCGGCCTCGACCTGAGCCTCTGGGACATGAACACCGTCCAGAACATCGCCGACGTCCCCGACCTGAACACGTGGCGGACCGTCTCGACCTTCGCCGACGCCAGCGGCGTCGGGTTGAGCCGTGGGCAGACGGACGCGAACAACTTCGGGTACACCCTCGCGGCCACGGTCGAGGGAGCGTCGTACACCTCCCAGGTCGTCAACGGCACCCGGGTCCGGCTGAACATCACCCCCACGTCGAGCTACACGGTCTGGTTCACCGCGGCCAGCCGGATCAACGCGCCCGGCCTCAACTCGGTGACCCAGGCGAAGAACCAGCTCGCGACGGTCAAGGGCGCCGGCTACGCCACCACGCTGAACAACTACCGCACCTGGTGGCACGACTTCTGGGCGAAGTCGTTCGTCCAGTACTCCAACGCCGGCGGCGACGCCGACTACCTGGAGAACGTCTACTACCTGGCGACGTACATGATCGCCGCGGGTGGTTACGGCAACTACCCGTTGCACTTCATCAACGGCGTGTTCCGGGCCACCCAGGACAACTCCAAGTGGAGCAACGGGTACTGGTACTGGAACCAGCGCGACGTCTACAACTCGTTCCTGGCCAGCAACCATCTCGACGTGATGGCCGGCTTCAACCGGCTCTACAGTCGCAACCTCGCCGCGCTGAAGTCGTACACGACCACCCGCTACGGCAGTGACGGTCTCTGGGTGCCGGAGACGATGGGCTGGGACGGGAACGCCCGGGGCACCGTCAACAGCGACTACGTCAACGACCTCTACTCGACCGGCACCGAGGCCGCCTACAACATGTACCTCCAGTACCGGTACAGCAACGACGAGGCGTACCTGCGCAACACGGCGTACCCGTACATGCGGGAGGCCGTGAAGTTCTACGAGGACATGCTCGACCGTGACCCCGCCACCGGTCGGTGGTACATGGCCAACTCCAACGCGCACGAGACGTACTGGGACGTCCGCAACGCGATCACCGACCTGGCCGCGGTACGGCTGCTCTTCCCGCTCGCCATCCAGGTCAGCCAGCAGCTCGGCCTCGACGCGGGACTACGGGCCAACTGGCAGACCATCGTCGACAACCTGGCCCCGTACCAGGTCCAGAACGGGGCGTACCTGCCGCACGACCCGCCGATCTCGCAGACCCGCAACAACGAGAACGTGTCGCTGGAGCTGGTCTGGCCCTACGACCAGACCGGCATCGGCTACCCCGACCAGCAGACCGCCGTCAACACCTGGAACGTGCGACCGCACCCGTACGGCAACGTCTGGTCCAACGACCACGTGCACGCCGCCCGGCTCGGTCTCGGCAACCAGGCGTTCCAGGGCATGCGGACCATGCTGCAGAAGTACCAGAACTATCCGAACGGAATGACCAACAACACCAACGGGGTCTTCGAGTACCTCGGCATCCACCTGGCGGCGATGAACGAGTCCCTGCTGCAGTCGTACAACGACAGGATCCGGGTCTTCCCGGCCGTGCCGACCGACTCCAGCTTCGTCGGGAAGTTCACGCTGCTGGCCAAGGACGGCTTCCTGGTCAGCTCGGAGCGGGAGGCCGGCGAGGTCAAGTACGTCGGTCTGAAGAGCCTGCACGGCAAGTCGGCGCGGGTGGTGAACCCGTGGGGCGGCCAGGAGGTGCGGGTTCGCCGTACGTCGGACAACGCCGTGCTGACCACCACCTCGGCCGCCGAGATCAGCTTCGCCACCGCGGCGAACACGGTGTACGTGGTGGAGCGCACCGCCAAGCCGCTGTCGACGTACGCGGCCACCACCCTGACCGGCACCGCCAACCAGGGCGAGAAGAGCCTGTCGGGCACCGCCTCGACGCTCGGCCTCGGCGGCGTCGGCGGCGGAGGGCTGGTCAACGACACGATGCTGACCTACGACGCCAACTGGCACCACACCACGGCCCGGGGGTACGGCGACTACAACGACGACACCCACCACAGCACCACCGTCGGCGCCGCCGCCAGCTACACGTTCACCGGCACCGGTGTGGAGTACCTCTCCGAGCGGTTCAGCGACATGGGCAACGTCGACGTCTACCTGGACAACGTCTTCCAGGCCAACGTCAACCTCAACGTCACCGGCCCCCGCCAGGCACAGCAGGTCGTCTTCAGCCGGACCGGGTTGACGAACGGCACGCACACCATCCGCATCGTCAACAAGACCACCTCGGTGGGCATGGTGGACGCCATCCGGGTCCTCACCGGCAGCAGCCCACCGACGGGCGGTGGCGTCGCGCTGCGGTCCCAGGCCAACGGCCGGTACGTCTCCGCCACCAACGGCGGCGCCGGCAACCTGGTGGCGAGCGCCGTCGCGATCGGCGGCTCGGAGCGGTTCGACCAGGTCGACCTCGGCGGCGGCAACGTCGCCCTGCGGGCCCGGGTGAACAACCAGTTCGTGTGTGCCGAGAACGCCGGCGCCAACCCGCTGGTCGCCAACCGGGCCGCGGCCGGGTCGTGGGAGACCTTCGCGCTGGTCCGGAACCCGGACGGCTCGGTCAGCCTCCGGGCGGCCGTGAACAACAGGTACGTGGTCGCGGAGAACGCCGGGGCCGAGGCACTGATCGCGAACCGGGACGCCGTCGGTCCCTGGGAGAAGTTCGACCTCGTCGCCGCCTGACGCCGGAACCGGCGGGTCAGACCGGCCCGCCGTCCCCGCCCCTGGACACCGGAGAACGCCATGATCCGCAAACCACGTCCGCGTCTCGTCGCGGCCGTCGTCCTGGCCACCCTCGCCAGCCTGCTGCCGATACTGGTGGGGGTCACCACGGCCGCCCCGCCGGCGACGGCGGCACCTCCCCCGACCAACCAGTTCGAGAAGGTCAAGCTCGACGGCGGGCTCTCGATGGGCGAGCCGATCGAACTGTCCGTCCTGCCCGACGGCAAGGTGCTCTACATCAACCGGGGCACCAGCTCCGGCGGCGGGCAGGTACGCCTCTACAATCCGGCCAACCGCACCACGACCGTCGCGCTGACCCTCCAGCTCGACGCCCGGTTCGAGGACGGTCTGATCGGCATCACCGTGCACCCCAGGTTCGCCTCCAACCGCTGGGTGTACCTGTTCTACTCGCCGGTCGCGACGCCGCTGGTGAACCGCATCTCGCGGTTCACCTTCAACCCGACGACCCTGGTGCTCGACCCGGCCAGCGAGACGAAGCTCATCGAGTGGCCGACCGAACGGCGACTGTGCTGCCACTCGGCCGGTTCGATGACCTGGGACAGCAACGAGAACCTCTACTTCGCCGTCGGCGACAACACCAACTCCGGCGGCGACTCGGCGGGCATGGCGCCGATCGACGAGCGGACCAGCCGCGACGCCCAGTACGACGCGCAGCGCACCTCGGGCAACACCAACGACCTGCGCGGAAAGATCAACCGGATCCACCCGGAGGACAACGGCACGTACACCGTCCCGACGGGCAACCTCTTCGCGCCGGGCACCAGCGGCACCCGCTCAGAGGTCTACGTCATGGGGGTGCGTAACCCGTACCGAATCTGGATCGACAAGAAGAACGGCAACACCCTCTACTGGGGTGAGGTCGGGCCGGACGCGGGCGCGACCATCGCCAACCGGGGACCGGCGGCGTACGACGAGTGGAACCGGGCCACCGCGCCGGGCAACCACGGCTGGCCGTACTGCGGCGGGCCCAACGTCGCCTACAACGACTGGGATTTCGCCGCCAACGCGCCGCGCGGCTGGTTCCCGTGCGGCGGCAGCGCCGGCCCGGTGAACAACTCGCCGCGTAACACCGGCCTGCAGCAGCTGCCGCCGACCAGGGGCGCCCTGGTCTGGGAGCAGCACGGCGGCAGCCGGGAGTGGCCGGCCCTGGACAACCCGGGTGGCTGTGGCTCGCCCAACCACGCCGAGGTGTACCACTTCGACCCGAACCTGAACTCCGAGGTGAAGTGGCCGCAGTACTACGACAACAAGCTGATCATCACGGAGTACTGCCGTAACTGGGTCAAGGAGGTCCAGTTCGACAACGGCAACGCCCGCACCGGCAACCCGACGGTCATCGAGCCGGTGCTCGCCGGTATGTCGTTCGTCCACCCGATCGACATGGAGTTCGGCCCGGACGGCTCGCTCTACCTGCTGGAGTACGGCAACGGCTACTTCTCCGGTGATGCCGCCGCCGGGCTGTACAAAATCAACTACGTGGCCGGCGGCCGGTCCCCGACGGCGGTCGCCTCGGCCACCCCGGACAACGGCCTCAGCCCGCTCACGGTCAGCTTCTCCAGCGCCGGCAGCACCGACCCGGACGGCGACCCGCTGACCTACGCCTGGGACTTCGACAGCAACGGCACCGTCGACTCCACCGCCGCGAACCCCACCTACACGTACGCCAGCAACGGCGACAAGCGGGCCCGGCTCACCGTGTCGGACGGGACCGGCCGCTCGGGCACCACCCAGGTGGCGGTCGTGGTGGGCAACAACCGGCCCACCGTGTCGCTCAACGGCATCCCCAACGGCGGGTTGTTCTCCTGGGACGAGAACCTGACCGCCACCGCCACCGCGAGCGACGCGCAGGACGGCACGGTCCCGTGCGCCAACGTGGTGATCCGGGCGGCCCTGGGCCACCAGGAGCACGCCCACGAGGAGGGCCAGGGCACCGGCTGCGGCTTCATCGTCAACACCGGACCGGTGCACGCCGGGCCGGACTCGGTGCTCTTCTTCCTGCTGCGGGCCGGCTACACCGACCGGGGTGCCGCCGGCTCGGTGCCGTTGACCGCGGAGAAGGACGTCACGCTCTGGCCCAAGCAGTGGCAGGCCGAGCACTACGTCTCGCTGCACGGCCCCCAGGTGATCAACGCCAGCGGCGCCGAGGGCGGCCGGCGGCTCGGTGACGTCCAGACCGGCGAGTACGTCCGGCACCACGCGGTGAGCCTGAAGGGCATCACCGGGGTCCGGGCCCGAGTCTCCTCGGACAAGGCCGGCAACGTGGTCTCCTTCCGGTACGACTCGCCGACCGGTCCCGAAGTCGCCCGGGTCACCGTGCCCAACACCGGCGGCTGGGACAACTACACCGAGGTCAGCGCCACCGTCACCAAACCCGACGACAACACGCACGACCTCTACGTCGTCTTCACCGGCGGCACCGGCGGCGCCCTGCTCGACCTGGACAGCTACACGTTCACCGGCGCCGGGGTGAGCACCCCGGCCGGAGGTACCCGCACCGGCCCGATCCGGGGCATGGGCAAGTGCGTCGACGTCAACGCCGGCGGCACCGCCGACGGCACCCGCGTCCAGATGTGGGACTGCATCGCCGGGGCGACCAACCAGCAGTGGACGCTTCCCGGCGACGGCACCATCCGCAGCCTGGGCAAGTGCCTGGACGTGCAGTCCAGCGGCACCACCAACGGCACGCCGATCCACCTGTGGACCTGCAACGGCACCGGCGCCCAGCAGTGGGTGTCCGGCCCCAACGGCAGCCTGCGCAACCCGCAGGCCAACCGGTGCCTCGACATCCCCTCCTCCACCCCGACCAACGGACGGCAGTTGCAGATCTACGACTGCAACGGCACGGCCGCGCAGAACTGGACCCTGCCCTGACCTGTCCGTCCGAGACCCCGCAAGGAGTCCCCATGCGCAGACGCGCCATCACCGCGACGCTCGCCGCCGTGGTCGCCGGGTTCACCCTCGCCGCCGGTGCGGCGACGGTGAATCCGGCCCCAGCCGACGCCGCGCCACTGACCAACGTGCTGGTCTTCTCCAAGACCGCGGGTTTCCGGCACTCCGCCATCCCGCAGGGCATCAGCGCGATCCAGCAGCTCGGCGCGGCCAACGCCTTCACCGTCACCGCCACCGAGGACGCGACCGCGTTCACCACCGGCAACCTCGCCCGGTACCAGGCCGTGGTCTTCCTCAACACGACCGGCGACGTGCTCAACACCAGCCAGCAGAGTGCCTTCGAGGCGTACGTGGCTGCCGGCGGCGGCTACGTCGGGGTGCACGCCGCCGCCGACACCGAGTACGACTGGCCGTGGTACGGCGGTCTGGTCGGCGGGTACTTCGCCTCGCACCCGGCGATCCAGCAGGCCACCATCCGGGTCGAGGACCGGGCGAACCCGTCCACCGCGCACCTGCCGTCGACCTGGACGCGCACCGACGAGTGGTACAACTACCGGACCAACCCCCGCTCGGCGGTCAAGGTGCTGGCCAGCCTCGACGAGTCGTCGTACAGCGGCGGGTCGATGGGTGGTGACCACCCGATCACCTGGTGCCACAACTACGGCGGCGGGCGCGCCTGGTACACGGGCCTCGGCCACACCGAGCAGAGCTACAGCGACCCGAACTTCACGGCGATGCTGCTCGGCGGGATCCGGGTGGCGGCCGGTGCCGCCCCGGCCGACTGCCGGCCGGAGCCCGGCTACACGCCGATCTTCGACGGCACCCAGGCCAGTCTCGCCCAGTGGCGGCAGGCCGGTCCGGGCGGCTTCACCCTGACCGACGGCACGCTGACCTCGTACGGCGGGATGGGGTTGCTCTGGTACCCGGTGCGCACCTTCGGCAACTATTCGCTCAAGGTCGACTGGATGATGCCGGGCGACGACAACGGTGGGGTCTTCATCGGGTTCCCCGATCCGCAGGGTGACCCGTGGGGCCCGGTCGACGCCGGTCACGAGATCCAGATCGACGCCACCGACGCCGATCCGTCGCGCACGACCGGCAGCGTCTACAGCTTCCAGGCCCCGAACCAGGCG
The DNA here is from genome assembly GCF_023896955.1 of Micromonospora sp. RHAY321. Lineage (GTDB taxonomy): Bacteria > Actinomycetota > Actinomycetes > Mycobacteriales > Micromonosporaceae > Micromonospora. The sequence continues at coordinate 226,224 of NZ_JAMHIW010000009.1, read as the reverse complement.
GCACGCGCGGCGGCGCTCAACCCACCCGGGTCCTGGAACACCTACGAGATCGGCGTGCACGGTCAGCGGGTCGAGATCTGGCTCAACGGGGTCAAGATCAATGATTACGTCAGCAGCCGGGCCATCGCCAACGGATACATCGGGTTGCAGAACGACGGCGCCGGCCTCGACATCAACTACCGCAACGTGCGAATCAGGACCGACGGCCCGAGCGAGCCGCCCGTCACCGACCTCGCCCGGGGTCGAACGGCGACGGCGTCGAGCGTGGAGGCCGGCAGTGGGCACGTGGCGGGCAACGTGGTCGACGGCAATCCGGCAACCCGGTGGGGCAGCGCCTACGCCGACCCGCAGTGGATCTCGGTCGACCTCGGCGCCACGTACGCCGTCAACCGCGTCCGGCTCGCCTGGGAGGCGGCGTACGCGCGGGCGTACCAGGTGCAGGTGTCCCCGGACAACGTCACCTGGTCGCCGATCCACACGACGACCACCGGCGACGGCGGCGTCGACGACCTCACGGTCGCCGGCACCGGACGGTACCTACGGGTGTACGGGACCCAGCGGGCCACCCAGTGGGGCTACTCGCTGTGGGATCTCAACGTCTACGGCACCCCGTCCGACGGCACCCTGCTCTCCCGGGGCCGGCCGGTGACGACGTCCAGCGTCGAGACCGGCAGCGCCCACGTGGCGGGCAACGCGGTCGACGGCAACCCGGCAACCCGGTGGGGCAGCGCCTACGCCGACCCGCAGTGGATCTCCGTCGACCTCGGCGCGACGCGCACCGTCAACCGGGTCCGGCTGACCTGGGAGGCGGCGTACGCGCGGGCGTACCAGGTGCAGGTGTCCCCGGACAACGTCACCTGGTCGCCGATCCACACGATGACCACCGGCGACGGCGGCGTCGACGACATCCCGCTCTCGGCCACCGGGCGCTACCTGCGCGTGCACGGCACCCAACGCGCCCTGCCCGCGTACGGCTACTCGCTGTGGGAGCTGGAGGTCCACGGCAGCTGACCCGGCCTGCTCCCCCGACGCCCGCCCACGGGGGCCGGCCACCGCAGCACCGGTCGGCCCCCCAAGACCCTCGGAAAGGAGGGTCCCGTGTCCGCACACCCCCGACGGCGGCTCTGGTCGTACCTGACCGCGGTGGTCGCCACCGCGGCCGCGGTCCTCGCCGTCGCCGCCACCCCGAGCGCCCACGCGGCCCCGCAGCCGCCCACCGCCACCGGCGCGGCCGCACCCATGGCCGCGACCGCCAGCAACGTGCACATCTTCTACTACTCCTGGTACGGCAACCCCAGCGTCGCCGGCAGCTACCGGCACTGGCCGCAGGGCGGCCACACCCCACCGCAGGACATCGGCGCGAACTTCTACCCGACGTTGGGCCCGTACGACTCCGGCGACCCGGCCACGGTGCGCCAGCACATGGCGTGGATCCGGGACGCCGGGGTCGGTGTGCTCGTGCACAGCTGGTGGGGCCAAGGCTCGTACGAGGACAACCTGACCCCGATCGTGCTCGACGCGGCCGCCGCGTACGGCCTTCGGGTCGCCTGGCACCTGGAGCCGTACGCGGGCCGGACGGCCGCCTCGACCGTCGCCGACATCAGGTACCTCCACGACCGCTACGGCAGCCACCCGGCGTTCCACCGGGACGCGGCGCACGGCAACCGCGCGCCGTTCTACGTCTTCGAGAGCCTGCGCATCAGCGACTGGTCGCCGCTGGCCCAGGTCCGCGACACCAGCATCGTGCTGGCCCAGACCACCGACACGACCAAGGTCGCCCACTTCGGCGGGATGTACACCTACGACGGGATCGCCGGGGCGACCGCCCCCGGCTGGGCCACCGCGAGCGCGTTCTGCCGGGCCAACGGCCTGGTCTGGGCGCCCTCGGTGGCCCCGGGCTACCTCGACGACCGTGCCGTCCCGGGCAACACCACACCCACGATCGACCGGGCCAACGGTGCCATGTACGACCAGCAGTGGACCAACGCCCTGAGCACGTCGCACGGCGGCCCGCCGACCTGGGTCTCCATCACCTCGTTCAACGAGTGGCACGAGGGCTCGACGATCGAGCCGGCGAGCGCGAACCCGCCGGCCGGGCACGGCTACCTGACGTACTCCGGCGCGTACGGGCGGACCGGTACCGCCGCCCAGACCGCCTACCTGGAACGCACCCGGTACTGGGCCAACCGTTTCGACCCCTCGGTCGACCCGGCGCCGAACCCGGAGCGGCCGGTGAGCCTGCGAGCCCAGGCCAACGGCCGGTACGTCAGCGCGGCGTCCGGCGGCACGGCACCGTTGATCGCCAACCAGACGGCGATCGGCCCGGCCGAACAGTTCGACCTCACCGACATCGGCGGCGGCACCGTGGCGCTGCGCGCCCGTGCCAACGGCCGGTACGTGACCGCGGAGGACGCCGGGGCGGCGCCGCTGATCGCGAACCGGACGGCGGTCGGCCGGTGGGAGACGTTCCACCTGGTTCGCCACGGCGACGGAAGCGTGAGCCTGCGCGCCGCGGTGAACGACCGGTACGTGGTCGCCGAGAACGCCGGGGCCGCGCCCCTGATCGCCAACCGGACCGCGATCGGCCCATGGGAGCGGTTCGACCTCGTTGGCGGCTGACGGGCAGGCGTCGGCCGTCCGCAAACCACACCACGCCGGGGTGTCCGGCGTGGTGTGGGGCGAGAAGTCCGGTATCACCCGACCGGGTTCTGCGACAAGATCTCAGATCTCCCACGACGGCTCCCGTAATAGCGTGAGTTTCGCGCGAGCCGGAGGGCAACGGTTCTCTTGGTCGAATACTGCGCGCATTCCGATCGAGAGGACATGGATCATGCGCGACCTTTCTCGTCGCGAAATTCTCAAGGCGACGGCGGCCGTCGGCGCCGGGTCGGTTGTTCTCCCGGGCATCATGGGCGCGGGAGCGCCGGCCGTCGCGGCCGACGGTCCGGGTTGGTCGTCCGGCGAGAAATACCCGCCGGCGACGCTGACCGGTCGCATCGTCCGTCCGCAGAGCCCCGACTACGCGGAGGCGAGCCTCGGCTGGGATGAGCTGTTCGTTCGCTATCCGCTGGTCATCGTGTTCGCTCAGGAGACCCAGGACGTGGTCAACGCCCTCACGTGGGCACGGCAGAACGACGTCGCGCTGCGGGTACGCAGTGGCCGCCACAGCCTTGAGGGCTGGTCGAACGTGGACAACGGGATCGTGATCGACGTCAGCGAGCTGAAGTCGGTCCACGTCGACACGGCCGCTCGCACCGCGAAGGTCGGCGCCGGGCTCAACCAGTTGGAGGCGGTGACCACCCTGGGCGAGTACGACCTCGCGGTCACCACCGGCACGGAGGGCAGCGTCGGCCTGTCCGGCGCGACGCTCGGCGGTGGCTTCGGCTTCCTCACCCGCTACCTCGGCATGGCCTGCGACAACCTGATCGGTGCGGAGATCGTGGTCGCCGCGGGCGCCGACGGCGCGAAGGCGATCGAGGTGGACCCGTGGCACAACGCGGACCTGCTCTGGGCGCTGCGGGGGGCGGGGAACGGCAACTTCGGGATCGTCACCTCTCTCACCTACAAGGCGGCTCCACTGCGGAGTGTCGCCTACCTGCAGGCCACCTGGGACGGGCTCGACGATCTGCAGGGCGTCTTCGACACCTGGCAGCGCACGGCACCGTTCACCGACCCCCGCCTGGGCACCCAACTCGAGGTCCACCCAGCCCAGATCCTGCTCTTCGGGGTTCTCGCGGAGGGATCGGAGGCAGAGGCGCGCAAGCTGCTCGCACCGCTCCTCTCGATCGGCAACCCGCAGGTCACCGTGCAGATCGGGGGTTGGGGCGACACCTATGCGGGGTTCCAGATTCCGACCGAGGACGAGCCCGCGAACTGGAAGTTCTTCTCGCAGTTCACCAGCGAGCCGTTCCCGACGAAGGCGATCAGCCTGATCCGCGCATTCATGGAGGACGCGCCCTCGGAGGACAGCAACTTCTTCACCCAGGCCTTCGGCAAGGGCGCTCAGAGGAGTGAGCCCTTCGGTGGCACAGCGTTCCCGCATCGCGACGCGCTCTTCTACTCCGAGCCCGGCGTGGGCTGGGGCACCCGTGGGGAGCCGGACAGCGGCGAGGCCACGACCCCGATCGCGCAGGCCTGGATCGCCGAGTTCAGCCAGGCGCTGCGGCCCTACGTGAACGGCGCCTACGTCAACGTGCCGAACATCGGAATGGCGGAGTGGGAACGCGCCTACTGGAGAGACAACTTCCAGCGGCTGCGCAAGATCAAGGCGAAGTACGACCCCCACAACGTCTTCCAGTACGAGCAGAGCATCCCGCCCGCAACGGACTGACCGGTTGACGGCGCAGGGTCGACGGCGTGGGTTGCAGCCACGCCGTCGACCCTGCGAGCACTCGTCAGAGCGGTGGAATCAGCGCGCCAGCGCGATCCCGTCCGGTACGGCGGCCGGTGCGGGGGCGGTGACGCGGGCCCTCCTCCGTTCCGCGAACCACTTGCCCCACCAGAACAGACCGCGGGCACCGCAGACGATGCAGACCGCGAAGAACAACGTGTAGACGACGTTGAAGACCATCAGCGCGCCGTACACCATGGCCACGCTGACGCCGAACATGAACTGCCACTTCGGCTTCGACGGCGTCGTACCCGGGTCGGTGATCATGTAGTTGGTGAAGAGCACGAAGGCGACACCGGTCATCGTCCCCAGCGAGGCCCAGAGCGCGACGTCCCACACCCAGTGCCGGATCAGCGCCTGGATGATGAACGCACCCACCCAGCCGACGATGAGCGGGATCTTCTTCGTCAGCATCGCGTTGAGGACCGTGCCAGCCGTGAGGATGATCATGGGCACCGCGAGGCTGATGACGTCGGGCACGTTCTCGGTGAAGTGGTACGGCGGTGCGACGTTGACCCAGCCGAAGGCCAGCAACGCGATCGTGATGCCGAAGTTGGACGGGTTCATGAAGTGCCGCATCCGACCGTTGATCGGCGCCTGGAGCACCGCCTTCTGGGCGACGGCGACCACGACCGCGAAGGCGATCGGCAGGAACATCTCGTTGGCGTACAGCAGCATGTTGGCCGCGAGCGCGGTGATGTGCGTCGGCAGCAGGAAGGTGTAGAGGCCCCACATGCCGTTGCCGGAGTATCCAGGACGGCGCTTGTGCGCGCGTGCGGACACCCACTCGATGAGGATCTCGGCGGTGTAGCCGACCGCGAGTGCGAACAGCGGCCACGTCCACGGCTGTTCGAAGCCGAGCACCGTGTAGCCGAGGATGTTGAAGATCGACATCGAGATCGCGAAGTTGCGCAGCGCGATGTAGCGCGGGTCCCGCCTGTCCACCCGGGGCACCGGGGGCGGCTCCCCGGCGACCCCTGGGCCCCTTCCGTTGGCAGTGCTGCCCCGCACCGGTTGTGCGCCGTCGACGACGGGCTTGCCCTCCGTCACAGCACCGGTGGCGGTCACCCTCTCGTCCGTGGTGTGTCTGACGTCGGTCATCGCGTAGTCAACTCCTGCGCGTCGGAGGTCAGCACCAGGTCGTGCCAACCGGTGTTCAGGTCGAGCTTCTGCTTGTGCACAACACCGCCCAGGTCGCGCCACACGATCTCGGCGGAGACCGGCTTGTCGCCGCTGTCACCGAGGCCGAAGAAGACGTCGAAGCTGCGCTTGCCGGAGTGGCCGCCGCCGCCGTCGAGTTGCGCGAGCTGCACCCGGCCGTCGGCGGTGACGATGCGCACCTGGGCGCCGTACGCGGGCGACAGTCCGCCCGGGCCCTCGCCCGGCGAGGCGGTCCCGCCGAGCGTCGGTCGGTGGAGCCGCAGCCCCAGGAAGTCACCGTCGCCGGAGTTGTTGTTGCGGTAGTACGCGGGCGCGGCCCACTGGCGGGCGACGGCCCAGTCCTGCCCACCGTCGCCGTCGGCGTCGCCGATCGCGATGCCCCGGGTCGGGATCTCCTCGGCGATGCCGAGTTCCTTGTTGATGTTGACGTACCGGCCGTTGTCCTCGCGTACCCAGAAGGCGATCGGGTTCGACCCGGAGATGTCGACGCCCGGTACGGCCTTCGGCCACATGTCCGGCTCGGCCAGGAGCAGGTCGTTGCTCATCGCGAGCTCCTGCAGCCAGTTGAACCGGTTGATGGTGCCCTTGACGAAGCCGGTGGCCTGGATGATGGCCGGCTGCCCGCTGTTGTCGAAGTCGCCCATCTTGGAGTCCCAGCCCCAGCCGACCCAGGCGAGGTTCTTGCGCGCCGCCTTGTTGTCGAACGGCGCGACGCCGTCCTCCATCTTCGCCCTGGCGTCCTCGGGCGAGGTGGAGTTGTTCATCCAGAGGAAGTTGCTCTCCTCCAGCCCCCACTCCTGGGTGATGTTGCTGACGAACATGTCGAACTTGCCGCGCCCCTCAAGGTCACCGAACTCGACCGACATGCCCTTGAACGAGTCGTTGCCGAGTGCCAGGGACTTCGGGGTGAGTGCGCCCCGCCGGCCCTCGGCGAGTTCGAACCTGATCTGGCCCGGCCTGGACACGTTGTGGAAGAAGCGGTCGTGGCCGAAGTCGTTGGCCAGGTAGAGCTCCGGGAGCAGGTCGCCGTCGAGGTCGGCCGACCCGGCGCCGAGGGTCCACCCCGACGAGTACCGGGGGTCGATCGCCGGCTGCTCCTTGTACACCGCGGTCGGCTGGTCGCCCGAGCTGGCCGACGTCCACCGCAGGACGTGGGCTCCGCCGGCGTTCGTGGCCCGCGACATCGAGTGGTTCATCTGAACCGTCGGGTGGCCGTTCGGGTCGAGGACGGCGCTGTCCGGGAAGTAGTTGAAGATGCCGATGTCCGGCCGGCCGTCGCCGTCGAAGTCGGCGACCGCGACGGCGTTGGTGTTCCACAGGGGGCCGTGATAGACGCCGTCGGTCGTCTGCTCCTGCGGGATCAGCTCGTACGGGTGGAACGACTCCAGCGCGACCTTCGTCGAGCTCTGCTTCTGCAGGAACAGCACGGGCGTCCGGCCCCAGTAGTTGACGAGCAGGTCCAGCTTGCCGTCGAGGTTGAAGTCACCGGGCACGCAACCCATCGGCGAGATCGCGGGGCCCATCGGCAGCGGCGCCGGGTTGAGGACGAAGGGTTCGTAGGTGGCGCCGCCACCCGGTACCGGGGTGACGATGGCCGAGTCGGTCCGGGTGTCAACGAGGCACATGTCGTTGGGCCTGCCCTCGCCGTCGAAGTCGTTGATGGCGATCGCCGCACCGACGGACGACACCCACGACTTGATGTGCTCGTACTTCGGATTGACGACGCGCACCTCCCTCTGCGGCAGGCCGGGTGGCAGCGCGATCGGGAGCTCCGTGAACGAGAACCGCGAGGCGATCGCGGCACGTGTCTCGGCGGAGGCGCTGGGCAGTCGGGAGACGGTGAAGAGCGTGCCGACGAGCACGAGCACCAACACGGGCGTGATGAGTCGTCGTGCGAGGCCAACTGGTTCCGGTGGCAACGGTCCCCCTCGGGATGGAAGGGCTCGGACATGGTCCGTCGTTTCCGGACGGATCGCCGATTGGCAAATGTCCACGGGTCCGAGCGATCCGCAGACAACGCTTATGGTCACTGCCGCGGAAGCGGGAAGTCTTCTCGTTTCGTGCTTCCGAAACCAGCGTCCGGAACTGCCGCACGAATGAAGTAGGAATCAATGGACAGCCGATAGGGCCGCTGTCTGTTCTGAAATGGCAAGGAACGGTCGCGGACGCGGAGCGTCACGCGACCGTTCCTTGTCGGCTCCGGTGCGTCTACTGCAGCGGGGTCACCGTCATCGGCAGGCCGCCCTTGATGCGCAACGAGAGCATCGGTTCCGGCTGGACCACCCGGCCGCCGACCGCGGTGAGACGCAGATCCCTCATCAGCATGGCGAGGACGAAGACGGCCTCCATCATGCCGAGGTGGTTACCGACACAGAATCGGGGCCCCGCGCCGAACGGAATGTAGGCGTATCGCGGCCTGTCGTTGGTGGCCGACGGCGCGAACCTTTCCGGGTCGAACCGGTCGGGATCCTTCCAGAAACTGGGGTGCCGGTGCAGTGTGAAAGGACTGATCAGCACGTCCGCACCGGCGGGAACGTGATAGTCACCGACCTGGTCCGGCTCCAGGGATTTGCGCGGTAGCAGCCACACCGGTGGATACAGCCGCATGACCTCCTCGACCACCATCGCCGTGTAGCGCAGCCGTGTCAGGTCGTCGAAGGTGGGCAGGCCGTGGCCCAGCACCTCGAGCGCCTCGGCGCGCAGCTTCTCGCGTACCTCGGGATGCCGGTCGACGAGGTACAGCGACCAGCTGAGCGTGCTGGCGGTGGTCTCGTGCCCGGCGAGCAAGAGGGTCACCAGCTCGTCGCGGAGCCGCTCGCGTCCGACCCGTGGGTCGTCCTCCCGGTTGGCCGACAGGATGAGGCGGGAGAGCACGTCGTCGCGGTCGTTGGTGTGCCCGGTGCGCTCACCGACGAGCTGGTCCACGATCCGCTGCAGGCGCCGACGGGCCGCCCGGAACCGCATCTGCTTGGGCAGCGGGATCCAGGGTGGCACTGCGGAGAGGGTCTCCAGCTCGAAGATCGCCTGGTCCTGTACGGCGGCGAAGTCGCCGCCGATGGAGGCGAACCGGGACAGGTCGGCGTCGAGCAACGTGCGACCCAGTACGCCGAGCGTCAGCCCGGTCATCTCGGTCGGTACGTCGACGGGCCCGTGCCGGCCCCGCATGCGCAGCCGGTCGACCAGCGCCGCGCCCTCCGCGGCGACGGCTCCCGCCTGGGCGGCGATCCGTCGGCTCTGGAACGCGGGCTGGATCACCTTGCGCTGCTTGCGCCACAGCTCGCCCTCACTGGTGAGCAGGCCGTCGCCGAGAGCGCGCCGGGCGTGCACCAGGCCGATCCCCTTGTGGTAGTTGGCCGCGTTGTCCGCGAGGACGTGCTTGGCGTAGTCGGGATGGTTGAAGAAGTACAGGGCCTTGTGCCCCACCGGCAGGCGGGACGCGTCGCCGTACCTGGCCGCCGCGGAGGTCATCATGCCCAGCCGGTCGCGGGTCATGACCGCCAGCATCGTCAGCGCCGCGGTCCGCGGCGGTCCCGGTGGTGTCGGCCCGGCACGTCGGGGCGTCGTCATGTCGTCACCTTCGCGGGAAGCTGGTCGAGTCCGCGGAACTTGCCGCACAGGAACAGCAGACCGTCGTCGTCGACATGCCGTTCGAGCGCCAGGAGGCGGCCGAGGAAAATGGTGTGGTCGCCGCCGTCGTAGGCCCGCCACAGCTCGCACTCGAGGTGGGCGACCGCGCCCTCGAGCAGTGGCGCGCCCGTGTGCTCACCCGTACGCCAGGTGCCGTACTCGAACTGCGCGGCGCCGAGTGGTCGGCGACGGTCGGCGAAGTACAGCGCCACCTCCTCCTGGTCGGAGGCGAGCACCGACACGCCGAAGTTCCGGCCGTCGAGCAGCGCCCGGTGCATGATGGCGTTCCGTTCGACGCACACCAGCACGAGTGCGGGATCGAGCGAGACCGCGGTGAACGAGTTCGCGGTCATCGCGTGAGGGTTCTGCCCGCCGACCGTCACGACGGTCACGCCAGTCGCGAACGCGCCGTAGACGCGTCGGAGCAGCTTCGGGTCGATGAGTTCCTCGACCGGTTTGGGATGGGCGTTCACGAGACCTCCTGCGGGGTGCTACACACGTGCGCTCCAGTACGGGGCCAGTGCGCGCTCCAAAGGCTCCGGTACTCGGGTGGGGACGGTGCGGGTGTTGGGTCCACGCATGCACGCCACCCGCTGGGCCCCCCGGGCGACGAGCGTCTCGCCGCCGTCCGGGGTCAGCCGTACGTAGTCGAAACCGAACTCGAGCTGTGTCTGCGCCACGTCCAGTAGACGCATGCGGATGGCGAGCTCGTCGAAGGCGGTGATCTCCGTGAAGAACTCGCATTCGACCTTGAGGGTGAACAGCTTCAGGTCGCCGCGGAGGTCCGCCAGGACCTCCGGCGCCTTGTCCTTGAGGAACATCTCCCGGCAGCGGCCCTGCCAGCGCAGGTAGTTGACGTAGTAGACGTTCCCCACGAGGTTGGTCTCCTCGAAGCCGACGATGTGCCGGATCTCGTAGTAGACGAGCGTCATCGCGCGGCGTTCCCTTCGGTGAGGATCGAGAAGACGACAGGGGTGTCGAGGTCACGGAGGGCGGTGACGAACGTCGTGATCCGTACGTCACCGCTCTGGAACGAGACCCATCCGTCGCTGGGCACCGCGGCGACGGTCAACGGGGAGTCCGGTGGCAGCCCGGCCTTGTGCCGCGCCTCGACGGCGGTCCAGACGCGCGTCGCGGCGGTGTCCGCGTCCTCGCCGGTGTCCTTGGCGACCTGCGCGGCGAGGCTGGCGTGGTGGCCCAGGAGGCCGGACCATTCCTGCTCCGTACGCGACACGACGGTCTCCACGTCACATCCGACCGTGCCGGCACCGGTGACGACGACCGTCACGCCGGCGCCGTGGGCGGCCGACATCGGCGCCTCGCCGCGTACCTCGGGACGCCCGTCCGGCCGGTAGTTCACCTCGACCCGGCGGCCGTAGGCCCGGCTCGCGGTGACGGCCGTGCGGGCGCGGCGCCGGGCGACGTGACCACCCGGTGCGGCATCGTCGGGGTGCGCGTCGTCGGGTTCGACGGCGACGGCCACCCGGGCGCCGGTCAGATCGCCGATGGCACGCTCCAGGAAGGGGCCGAGCAACGGTGCCACCCAGGGGCCGCGACCGTCCTGCTTGCGGACCGCCTGCAGCCGCAGTCCCTCCCACCGCTCCACCACGGTGCCGTTCTCGTCCCGCAGGGCGATGTCGTACACGTAGGTGTCGCCGTCCCGGCTGCGTTCGGTCGCGCAGTAGCGCAGGGCGCGAGCGGCCGCCAGGGCGGGGCCGCCGGGATGGATGCGAGCCACACCGGCCGGCAGCAGCGTCGCGTGCGGTACGCAGACCTGGTTGCCGTGCATGAGCGCGTCCCGCACTCCCGGATCGCCCAGGCGCAGTTCCGCCGCGGCGTAGGGCGCGAACCAGTCGACGTCGAGCGCTTCGACGTCCGCGTCGACATGGCGGGCGGCGGACCGGTGGAAGCGGCGCAGCCGCTGGAACCGGTCACCCTGGAACAGCAGTTGACCGTAGAGGTCGTCCATCGGGGACAGCGGGACCGGATCGCCGCCGTCGTCGACCTGGTCGGGTGGCCCGTCCGCCGGCTCCGTGGCGGAGAGTCGCAGCGTCGCGGTGAAGTGGTCCGCCGTGAAGTTGGTCTCCTCGCTGCGGATGGCCACCCGCACCACGTCGTCGTCGGTCACCACGGCGGCCACGCGGATCCGGGTACTGCCCTGCTGCGGTACGACGATCGGCCGCACGAACTCGGCGTCCTCGATGACCGGCACGACGGTGGATCCGGTGACCGCCTGCGCGACCTGGGCCATCGCCTCCATGCCGAACACGGCGGGGAAGAGCAGGTTCCCGTCGAGCAGGTGGTCGGCGAGGTAACGGTCGGTACCGACGTTGAGGTCGGCCTCGGCCACGAGCTCGACGCCGTGATAGCGGACCAGCACGCGGTCGACGAAGCGCAGCAGCGGCAGTTCGGGCAGGTCCTTGCGGACGGTGTCGATGCCCTCGGTGCGCCCGCTGATGACCACGACGCTGGGCGCCTCGGGGTCGTTCACCAGCCGCCGCAGGATGGACAGGCCCTGCTCCGGGGTGACGGGCGTGACCCCGTCGCGGCTGAGGGCTTCCACGACCGAGAGCCGCTCCCCCATGCCGACACCCGACCAGACCGACCACTCCATGCAGATGGTCCGGCATTCCGGGAACCGTTCGCCGAACGCCCGGGTCTCCTCGGCCAGCCAGTCGTTGGCGGTCGCGTAGTGGGCCTCCCCGCGCAGGCCGGCGCGGCCGATGATGCTGCCGAGGGTGACCAGCAGACGCAGCCGCGCCGGGTCGACGGCGTCCAGCACCGCGCGCAGGCCGTCGATCTTCGGCGCGAGGGTCCGGCGGAAGTCGTCGATGCCCAGGCTGGTCAGTCCCGCCGGCTCGTTGCGGCCCGCGCCGTGCAGGACGGCGGTGACGGGGCCCAGCTCGGCGGTCAGCTCCGCCACCGCACGGCGTACCGAATCCGCGTCGGTGACATCGGCACGCGCGTACCTGACGGTCACCCCCGCGAGCCGGATCCGGTCCAGGTTCGCCGCCAGCTCCTGGTCCTCGGACGGGTCCGAGCGACCGAGCAGCGCGAGGCGGGCCTTGCTGTCCACGGCGATGGTGAGGGCGCACTCGGCGGTGATGCCCTTGCCGCCGCCGGTGACGAGCAGCACGTCCTCAGCGCCCAGCGGGGACTCCCACCGGTCGGCGCGCACCGGCATGGCACGCATCGTCGGTACGCGACGGACGCCGTCGCTGCCGTAGACGACCTCGGTGAAGGAGACCGTCGAGGCCACCTCGGCAACGACCCGCTCGACCGCCGCGGCGTCGGCCGGGAGGTGGACGATGGTCACCCTCAGGTGCGGCGCCTCCAGCCGGAGGGTCCTGGCGATGGCGGCGGCGCCACGCCCGTTGCCCACGAGCACGAAGCGGCTGCCGGGCTCGCCCGCCAACGCCCGCTTCGCGCCGTCCAGGGCGTGTTGCAGATCAGCCTCGCCACACTGCTCCGGCAGGCACACCAGGACGCCACCGCCGACCGACGCCCGGTGCAGCTCGGCCCGCAGACGCTCGGCGAGGGGGTGCTCGGCCGGGGCGTGGACGTGCCACGACCCGGTGCCCTCCGGTGCCGAGCGCGGCCCGACCGGTACGGCGTCGAGGTCGACCCGCCACGGTCGCGACCACGATGCCGCGCCGACGACGTACGGGGGTGCGTCGGCCGCGCCGCCGGCCGTGGTGTCGACGAGTTCGTCGAGTGCCGTGGCGAGTTCCCGGACGGTCGACATGGCGAAGTTCGTCGGCACCCGCGCCGGCGGAACTCCGAGCTGCTGTGCGAGCTGGTTGACGACCTGACCCACGGTGATGGAGCTGAGGTGCAGGTCGTCGAGGAGTCGGCTGTCCGGCCGGACGAGGTCGAGCGGCAGTTCCGCCCGCTGGGCGGCGAGCCGCCGCAGCAGGTCCTCCGACGACTCCGCAGACCCGGGCATCTCGACTCCCGGCGCCGGGGTCGCCTGCGTGGCCTTCTCTGCCGGCGGCGCGACGGTTCGCGCGGCCGGGAGGTCGACGGTCGGCGCCTGCTCGCAAGGGCTCGCGAGGAAGGTCATCGGGGCGCCGACCTCGAGCGGCCGGGTCAGGCGGCCGTCGAACAGCGCGCTCTCGAGCGGGGCGGCACCGACGACGTACGCCGCGCCGGCGACCGTCAACAGGCTCGCGAGGGACTCGTCGTCGGTGTCCAGCGCCACGGCGGGCACCTCGGCGACACCGGAGGCGAGGCCGGTCAGCACCCGACCGGGTCCGACCTCGACGAACAGGTCGACGTTCTTCGCCGCGAGCGCCACGGCCTGCGTGAACAGCACCGGGTCGGTGATCTGCCGGTGGAGCAGCTCGGTGATGTCCGTGTCGGCGGCGAGCACGTCGCCGGTGACGGTGGAGATCACCTTTCGCTCCACCGGGCCGAGACGCTCCGTGCCCAGCGCGGACGCGAAGGCGGACGCGGCCGGCGCCACCAGCGGGGAGTGGAACGCGTGCGACACCGGCAGGACCCGGGCGTTGAGACCGGCGGCGGTCGCCCGATCGCACACCGCCCGGACCGCGTCGACCGTGCCGGCGACGACCGTCTGGGCCGGACCGTTGTACGCGGCGATGACGACCGGCAGGTCGGCGATGAGGGGTTCGACGGCCTCCGGGGCGGCGCTGACGCCGGCCATCGTGCCGGACGAACTGTGCTGCGCCATGGTGCGGCCACGGACACCGGCGATCCGCAGCAGCGTCTCCTCGTCGATGGCGCCGGCCCAGTGCAGGGCCGCGATCTCGCCGAGGCTGTGCCCGACCGCCACGGTGGCGTCGATGCCGAGCAGGCTGAGCGCGCGCAGGCCGGCGGCGGCCCCCGTGACGATCCGCGGCTGCGCGACCTCGGTGGCGACGACGTCTCCCTTGCTCGGCAGGCCGGAGTTGAGGTAGACCTCCTCGACCTCGGCGAACCGCCGGCGTAGCGCCCCGCCGCTCATGCCCCGTCCGGACCCCTGCCCGGGGAAGAGGAAACCGACCCGGGCCGGCCCGCTGGCGTGGCCGAGCAGAGAGCGACCGTCGCCGCTGAGCATCGACGTCTCGCCCGACTCGACGGCCTCCCGCACCCGGGTCAACCGCCGCACCGCGTCCTCCGGCGAGGTCGCCACGACCACCGCTCGGAACGGCAGGCCACGGAGCTCCCGGTGCAGGGTGACGGCCAGGTCGGCGAGCTGCGCGTAGGACAGCATCGGCACGTAGTCGATGAGCTGGTTCAGACGGGCCGCGAGGTCCTGCGGCGAGCGGGCGTCGACGGCGAGCAGCTCGGCGTCCTGAGCGGAGGCGGCGAGCGCCCGGGTAGCGCCGGTCAGCCGGGTGCGGCGGCGCGGCCGTTGGCCTTCGAGCACGACGTGGGTGTTGATGCCACCGAAGCCCATCGCCGTGACGCCGGCCCGCACCGGAAGGTCCGCCGGCCAGGCTTCGGCACGACGCAGGACGCGCAGCGCCGGCGTGCCCTCGGTGAAGATCTCGTGCGGGTCGACGCAGCCGATGGCCGGTGGCACCACCTCGTGGTGCACGGCCAGGGCGGCCTTGATGAGACCGGCCACGCCGGCGGCAGCCTTCGTGTGGCCGATCATCCCCTTGATGGAGCTGATCGCCGCGGGCGGCGCATCGGGGTTGGCGGCGAGCCGGGCCTGCGACAGGGCGGTCAGCTCGGTGTGGTCGCCCACGCGGGTGCCCGTGCCGTGGCCCTCGAACAGCCCGACGGTGTCGACGCCGAAGCCGCTGCGCTCGTAGGCCCGCCGCAGGGCGAGCCGGTAGCCGCCGATCTCGGGCCGGGTGATGCCGCCCTTGCCGTCGGAGGAGATGCCCCAACCCGGGATCACCGCGTAGATGCGGTGCCCCGCCTCGACGGCGTCGGCCTCGCGCATCAGCACGACCATGCCGCAGCCCTCGCCCGGCCAGAAGCCGTTGGAGCCGCGGTCGTAGACCCGCATCTCACCGGTGGCGAGAGCACCGGTCTTCGCGAACCCGATGATCTCGAAGGGGTCGATGGACAGGTCGACGCCACCGGCGATCGCCACGTCCACGTCGCCGTCGACCAGGTTCTTGCACGCGGTCACCACCGACAGCAGGGATGAGGAACAGGCGCCGTCGACGGTGTAGCCGCCGCCCTTGAGGTCGAACTGGTTGCAGATGCGGCCGGCGATGGTGTTGGACAGGCCGCCGGCCAGGGTGTCCTCGTCGACGGGGGCGAAGGGGCGCTTGAACGACTCCTCCAGCCCGCCGAGGAAGTCGGCGAGCTGGTCGTCGTCCCAGTCCCGGTCCTTCAGCGCCGTCGCCACCACCCGCCGGACGTACGGCCAGCGGAGGCGCAACGTGCTCGCGCGGGAGAACTCCCCGGTGAGGGTGTTCCCGACGATCACGGAGGTGCGCTCCCGGGGCAGCCCTTCGGCCATCGGAAAGCCGGCGTCGGCCAGGGCCGTCGCGGCGACCTCGAGGGCGAGCCAGTGGGTCAGATCCGTCGACCGGAATGCGCTGCCCGGAATCTTGTACGCCGAACGGTCGAATTCGTAGCCTTCGATCACCGCCGCGTTGCGCGCGTAGAAACGGTCGGGCGTCGTGGGATCGGGGTCCCAGTAGTCGGCCAGGTTCATCCGCACGTCGGGCAGTCGGCGAAAAGCGCGTCGCCCGGCGACGATATTTTCCCACAGTTCCGTGGGTGAGGTGGCATCGGGATAGCGGCACGCCATCCCGACCACAGCGATTCTCGTCATTTGATTTCGTTCTCCTCCTGCGGCGATCGCGTCCGCGCTGAGAGCTTCTGACCGCTCGGCAGATGCCGACGCGGTGGGCCTGATTCCACGAACGCGCTGGCGATCCGCTGCCGCCATACCTCGTAGGACGGCAGCACTCCGACGTTGGTCAGGCCGACCCGCGCCTCGTCGGTGACCCGGGATGCCTCGGCGACCGACATCCCGCAGAACACCCGCGTCGCCAGCTCGTTGTGCGGCGACGTCAGACCGGCGAGGTGCCGGGCGCCCGCGGCGAACGCGGCGCCCTGCGCCAGGTCCGCGCGGTAGGGAGCGGCCGCGTCACGGAACCACTTCAGCTCGTCCTCGGTGGCGCCACCGGCGTACGTGGCGGCGAGGCCGGCACCCGCGTAGAGATCCGGGCGGCGGTCCTCGGCGAACCCCTCGAAGAACCGCACGACCCGCTTCGGGTCCGTGCCCGCCACGAACCAGGTGGCACGGCCGACGCCCTGGTCGATGACGCGCGGCGCGTATCCGCTGGTGTCGTCGGCGGGCCACGGGAAGTCGCGGTGCCGGTAGGCCTGGTGCACGTACTTCGCTGTCTTGAAGTAGGCCTGATGGAACCCGTAGCCGTCGAGCACGAGCCAGCGCAGCAGCGGGTCGTCGCCGTAGAGGGCCGACCAGCACATCCGCGGCAGCCTCGCCATCGCCCAACCGACGCCGACGTAGGCCATGTAGGAGTGCCGCTCGCCCGCGCCGGCGATGAACTGGGCAACGTGTCGCCGCCCGCCGAGCGGGAGGCCGTCACGGATCGCGAAGGCCATCGCCGCGCCCTCGTACGCGAATCCCTTGAAGTTGGACGGGATCCGCTCCAGCGGTTCGGTCGCGTCGGAGACCCGACTGACCTCGGCCGCCACGGCGAAGCCCGCGAGGAAGGTACTTCCGACCGTCTCCAGGCGATCCCGGGATGCGTCGTCCTTCACGTGGAATCCCCGGACGTCGAGCCTCGTCTCCGAGACGTCGGGGGTGAGAATGCGGCGCCTCAACGCCGCCAAAGCGCTCACTCGGGGTCTCCATTGCTGTCCACCATGGTGCTATCTTTGCTGCCTCTACCTGGACTTTCTTCTTCAGGTTTGCGCGACGTGAGACATGTTTGGTGAGCACCGATACACAATCCGGCTATTCGTCGCCGAGAAGCGGATAGTGGAAATCGCCAAGAATGGCGAATTGTGATCGTCGTCGAGACGCGAGGAGCGCTAGGCCGGGCTGTCGCCGACCGCGACCGGGAAGCACTCGCGGATCCGGCGGCGCCAGACCTCGTACGGCGGCTCCGTCGGGGAGTCGAGGCCCTCGTCGGCGACCTTGTCGGCCAGAACGACCGCGGCGTCGACGTCGAGCCCGGTGAGCGCGCCCACGGCCACGCCGGTGTGTGGCGGCACGTGCCCGGAGAAGTCGCGGGCCCGGGCGGCGAACACCGCGCCCTGGGCGAGATGCGGGGCGTGCTCACCGCTGGCGCTTCGCATCGCCACCAGTTGTTCGCTGTCCGCGCCGCCGGCGAAGGTGGCGGCGAGCCCGACGCCGCTCCACAGGTCGGCGTGGCGCCCGGGGGTGAACCGTTCGACGGCTGCGGCGACCGCCTCGCAGCCGGCGCCGTGGATGAACCACAGTGCCCGGCCGATGCCCTGGTCGACGGCACGGGGGAAGTACTCGGCCCGACCCTGCCACGGATAGGCCGGAAGCAACTCCTGCCTGGTCACGTACCGCTCGGTGTGGAAGAACGCCTTGTCGAAGCCGTACCCGTCGACGGCCAGCCAGCTCATCGTCGGGTAGTACGGCGTGCCGGTGAGATCCGGCAGCACCTTCTTCCAGAGGACACGCGGCAGGCGGGCCATCGCGAAGCCGATGCCGATGTAGGTCAGGAAGGTGTGCGGCACGGCGGGCCCGCTCAGGAACTGCCGGGCGAGCTGGGCGCGGCCGGTACCCATCGCGTCGAGCACGGTGAGAGCCATCGCCGCGCCCTCGTACGCGAAGCCCCGCATCTCGATGTCGACGAGTTCGAGCCGGCGCTCCAACTCCCAGAGGCTGCGCGTGTCGACGCCCCACTCGAAGCCGCAGATCACCGCCTGGGGTATCGCCTCCAGCCGTCGGGTGACCTGGTTGTCGGCGACGGGGAAGCCGCGACGCGAGAACGTGGTCTCCACCAGGGACGGGGTCAGGATCAACCGACGCAGGGAGCCGAGGGTGGTCGGCACATCGTCCTCCTCAGGGTTCGCGGCGCCGGGGCGACGACCGCGAGGCCATCGTCGTACGCCAGATCCTGCGAGGACGCCTCCTGCCGTGCGATCTGCCGGGACGGCGTCACACGCCGCGCGGCCGCCGACGCAGGACGAACACCGCGGCGAGTACGACGATCAGCAGGAGGTCGGCGACGATCAGCACGACCGTCAGGGGGTCGTCGTGCAACTGGTGGGCGTGGGCGTCCGATGGTGCGGCCGAGACCGGCGGCGACGCCGCGCTCGGATCACCGGCCGTGGTGACCGAGAACGTCGAGCTGCCCGAGAGCTGCCGCCCGTCCTCCAGCCGCACGTGGTAGACCATCCGGTAGTTTCCCGGCTCGACGATCCGCAGGGGGACCACCAGGGACTGACCGTCGAGCTGTGCCGCGGTGGTGGAGACCAGGCCGCCTCCGGCGGCGGGACCGACCGACAGGTGGTATTCCGCCGGGCGGAGCATTCCGTCGAGCGACACGGTCGCCGACGCGGGTGGCCGGTCGAGGACCACCCGGTCGGCGGGGTAGGACGAGACCACCCGCAGCGCGGCTGGTTCCGCCACGACGGCCAGCGTCACCACGGAGACGACGATGGCGGCAATGAGCCATCCACCCAACTGATGCCAGGTCAGCCAGGTGGATGGCTCGGTGGTTGTCGTGGACGTCATATCGCGGGCGCAGCCACCGCACTGGCCCGCGCCTTCGGAGCGCAGGTGCAGGTCGCCATCGCCGCCTCGGCCTTGCTCGGCCGCAGGTGGTAGACCATGGCGATCACCATCGGCAGGAACACGACGGAGTTGTAGAACAGGTGCAGCTCGACCCGGGGCAGCACCAGTTGCAGCAGGCTGGTCGGCACGGTCCTGCCGAAGAAGAGCGTGCCGGTCTGCGCCTGGATCAGCAGCAGCAGGTGTTCGATGTGGTGCCAGAACTGGATCGCGAGTGCGACGGTCCACCACGTCCTGGCCCGGCCCTTGAAGCCGTCGCGCAGCAGCCACAGCCCGGCCAGCATGACGATCGCGTAGCCGTAGTGCAGCCACTCCGAGGTCACCAGCCAGGGAAAGGCCAGCCCCAGGACGCCACGGGACTGCGGTACGGGCCAGCCCAGGGCCCAGATCTGGAAGGCCTGTGTCAGGTGCTCGGCCCAGTGCGCGACGACGATGAGCATGAAGATGTTGACCCCGGTCCGGTGGTGCCGCCCGTTCAGCGTTCCCAGGAGACCGTCCCGTCGCAGCGGGACACTTCCAACAGCCATCAAGATCCTCCTGCGTGACGTCCGGATGCCCGGCCGGGCACCGCGTACCGGTCCCGACCGAACCCCCAATCTCCCGTAGGCCACCGTCACCTACATCTCCCAGATTGCGCGGCCGTCCGGCTTCCGGCATCACCGCAGCCCGGGGTGGGCGTGGCCCGGCCGGCGGCGACGTCCGCAACGACAGAGATGAGGTCTCCGGCTCCCGCCCCGCACCGTTGTGTGAGATCGGAGAGGAGAAACGCCTGTGCCACTCGGAAACGCGGAGCACGATCCGGACCAGATCCTGGTCCTCGAAGCGTTCGCGGACACCATCGTTCCCGGGGCCAAACGGTCGCCGGAGGACAGGGCGATCGCCGGGGTCGTCGACGACCCCGGCGCGGTCGAGGCGGGTGCGGTCACGCTCCTGGGAGACCCGGCGGGCGGGCTCGCTCCGGCGCTCGAGGTCGCGGCGATGGAGCTCGACGAGTACGCCACGGAGTACGCCCGCGAGCACGACCTCACGCTCGACGCCGACGTGCCGCCCTTCGTCGCGCTGTCGTTCGCCGACCGGACCGCCCTGGTGGCGAGGCTGTGCGCCCCGGACCACCCGGAGAAGCAGATGTGGGTCGGCCTGGCGCTGTTCAGCAACATGGCGTACGACAGCGGCGCCCACCTGAGCACCACGGAGGCACTCTCCACGGGCCATCCCGGGCTGCTGGGAATCGGCTTCGCCCCGCCCCAGGAGGACGGCCTGTGGCGCTTCCCCCGCTTCTCGTACGGCCGCCAACTGGCCGACCTTCACCCACACACCACGTCGACGGGCAGCCCATCATGACCACTGTGGAAAAGACCGATGTCCTCATCGTGGGCAGCGGCTTCGGTGGTGCCATCGCGGCCTACCACCTGTCCGCCGGAGGTGCCAAGGTCACGGTCCTGGAACGGGGACCGTGGCTGCAGGCCGAGGAGTTCGACCACGACTACAAGCTCGGCAGCTCCTTCACCCGCATCTTCGACTTCGTCGTGGGTGACGGCATGAGTGTGCTGGGTGGCAACTGCGTCGGCGGTGGCAGTGTCGTCTACTTCGCCACCATGCCCCGGGCGCCGCGGTTCGTCTTCCACCGGCGGGGAAGCATCGGCCGTCCCATGTGGCCGGCGACCATCACCCGCGACACGCTGGACCCGTGGTACGACCGGGTGGCCGAAGCCCTGCCCATCACGACGACCCCCTGGGACCAGGTGCCGTACGCGGGCGGCCTCTGGGCGGCGGCCTGTAACCACGCGGGTCGTACCGCCAACCCGGCGCCATCCGCGGTCGACCTGTCTCTCTGCACCAACTGCAACTGGATGATGGCGGGCTGCCGGTTCGACGCGAAGCGGTCGCTCCTCCTCAACTACCTGCCGGCCGCGCTCTCGTACGGCGCGGAAATCCGGCCGCTGCACGAGGTGCAGAGTCTGACCCGTAACCACGACGGCAGCTATCGCGTGCATTACCGGATCGTCGACGGGGAGGACTACCGGGTCCTGCACGACGCCGGCGAGATCGACGCGAAGATCGTCATTCTGGCGGCCGGTGCGGGCGCGACGCCGGTCATCCTGCGGCGCTCGGAGCCCCAACTCGGCACGATGCCGTACGCGGTGGGCCGGTACTTCTCCGGGAACGGCGAGCGGCTCAACACCGCCGTCTTTGACGAGGATCGCGTCCGCGACGTACTGGGCCTGACTCGCGAGGGCGGGAAGGCGTACGAGGCCTATCAGATCGGCCGGGGACCCACGGTGGCGAACTGGGACCACCTCGACGGTTCGCTACCGGAATATGAGCGATTCTCGCTGGAACAGCTGTACTTTCCTCCGGCGCTCGGCACGATCCTCGCGCAGGTGCCGGACGCGACCGGGCCGAGCTGGTTCGGGATGGAGAAAAAGGAGCTGCTCCGGCGCTGGCAGTCCTGGCTGACGATTTTCGTCATGTCCGAGGACGACAACGAAGGTTTCTTTGGTCCGCTCCCCGAGACCGGCAACGCCAACCGGTTCTCCCAGCAGATGCTCGGGCACGGCCCGCTGCGGTACACACCGACCGCCAACACCCGTCGCGGATGGGCCCTCGCCGACGCGGAGATCAAGGACATCCTCGAACGCGACGGGCTCGCCCGGGTGATGCCGTGGACCAACGACCTGGTCGGCGCGTACACCGTCCATCCGCTCGCCTCGTGCCGCATCGGAGACGATCCGGCGACGTCCGCCCTGGACGACCGCCACGAGTTGCGCGACCACCCGGGCATCTTCGTCACGGACGGATCCGCCGTCCCGGGGGCGTTGACGGTCAATCCGGCGTCCACCATCGCCGCCCTGGCGGAGCGGGCGATGCCCGGAATCGTCGCGGCAGCGAGAGCGCGGGGCGTCAACGTCCGTTACGGTGCGCCGTCACCCGACGGCGCCACGGCAGGCCGCCGCGCGGTGGCCAACACCGTCTGATCCCACCACGGCGGCGCCGGCCCGAGCCCACGCCGCAGTCCTGCGGGGATGGAGCAAGCGTGAGTTCGTTGTTCGCGCGTACCACTCGTCGGATCACGTTGGCGCACATCCGCCACGTCCCTCGGATTCCGCCGAGCGGCGCCACCGGAGTCGTCACACGGGTCTACCAACAGGTCGAGCACGACTTCGGGCTTCTCGCCCCACCGGTCGCGCTCCACGCGCCGGCGCCGGACCACCTGGCGGCGGCCTGGGCGATCCTGCGCGAGACGCTCGTCGTCGAGGGCGAGGTGGGCCGCGCCGCCAAGGAGATCGTCGCTGCGGCGGTGTCCCTGGCCAACAGTTGCCCGTACTGCGTGGACGTCCATGGCGCCACGTTGGCCGGGCTCACCGAGGGAGCGGATGCCGGGCACGTCATGGCGGACCGGATCGAGGCCATCGCCGACCCGTCGCTGCGCGAGCTTGCGGGGTGGGCGCGGGCGAGCGGTCTCGTCCGGTCGATGCAGCCGGTTTCCGCTCCCTTCCCGCGTTCGCACGCGCCCGAGTTGCTGGGCGTCGCCGTCGCCTTCCACTACTACAACCGGATGGTCAACGTCTTCCTGCAGGACTCGCCGCTGCCACCGGTGCGAGGTCGAGCGCGCGAGGTGGCCCGGGGCGTCGCCGCCCGGATGATGGGCCGCCTCGCCCGCGTACCGGCCCTGCCGGGGGCCTCGGTGGATCTGCTGCCGGCTGCGCCACTGCCGACGGACCTCCGGTGGGCAGCGGGCCAGCCACACGTCGCGGCCGCGATGTCCCGCGCCGCCACGGTCTTCGAGGCGGGCGGCAGGCGGACCGTACCGGCCGGTGTCCGGCGTTTGGTGACCGATCTCCTGCCGGCCGGCGCGCCGTCGCTGACCGGTGGCGCTCTCTGGCTCGACGACGCGGTCAGCAGACTGCCCGAGGAGGAGCGCCCGACGGGACGCCTCGCGCTGTCGGTCGCCCTGGCCGCCTACCGGGTCACCGACGCCGTCGTCGACGCGGCCGGCGCGGACGTGAGCGGCGCCTCGCTCATCGAGCTCGCTTCGTGGGCGAGTTTCACGGCCGCGCGGCGGGCCGGTGCTTTGCTGGGCGAGGAGTTCTCGACGACTTCGGATTCCTGATCCCGAGTAACGACCAGCTTGTTCGGTGCGGCGGTCGCAGTTCCGGATCATGACCGGAGTTCGCGTCGCGGCGTCTTGTGTGGCGCGCCTGTCCGCCTGGCAACGCCGTTGACTCACCCGATGCGCGCCACGGCGCCGTCAACGCCCGCAGTCGCCCTTTACGCCGGCGAGCTGTGCCTGGAAACGATTTGTCCGAGCGTTTGCATGCTCAAATCCACAAGCGACGCACGGCTGCACCTGCCCCATTTCCATTCGATGTCGCGCTGAATAGCCGCTATCGCCGCTTGCAATACCCGGGCAACACCGAAAAGCATTTATCCGCCAATTACATTCGCCGACGGAGCGTCTGAACAATCGCTTGGAAGGCTCAAGGAATTGTTCGCCCGTCGGCCCACAGCCCGCACCGGACGGCAGTCTGGTAATTGACACGGACTCCACAATCGACGATCTGTCAGGGATCGTTCGCGGATGTCGGATGTCGTCCTAAACGCATCGCCGAGTGGATATCAGTGCACGGCGGACCCGGTCAACCCCCGCGCGAAGGGTAACTATCAGTCACATGCCCACCCACCTCAACGATCATAGAACGTCCAGCTCGGCGGTTACGTAAGGTGATGTCCGATATCGAACACCTGCCCACTCAACCCACAGATCGTCACGGAACGTGACATGCGTTTTTCAATTCCGGTGCGTGCTCCCGCCCGCCCCGAGCACCGCCGAAGCAGGCCGATCCGCACCGCCCGCGCGGGGTCGACACCTTCTGGCAAGTGGAACGTTCGACTATCCATACCCGACGTTCCGTGAGCTGTGCGAACCCTGGAAAGCGCTGCCCACGCCACATTCCCTCTTCACGATTGCTCTACGTGGTCGGGCCGTGACCGTGGGATTGCCAAGGAGCCCAAGGATCGCTAATCTCGTCCAGGACGGACGTACCGCCAGCTGGGGCCTGGGACGCAGAGCAATTCATCTGCTTCGATTACTAAACGCGATTATTCTGGCTTGTGACTCATCGCAGCGTCGCAACTATTGTCGTAGGGCTGGGGGCTGGGACAGCCATGCCCACCAGCCGCACCGCCAGGCAGTCGCGCCCAGGGCCTCAGCACTGTGAGCGATCGGAGGCACGGTGGAGGAGTCGATCGAGCTAGCTGTAAGGCGCGCTATCACGACCATGCGCGAGAACATGGGGGAACAGCTGACGGTTGACGACATGGCGCGTGCGGCGCTGTTCAGCAAGTTCCACTTCACGAGGATCTTCCAGCGGGTGACCGGTGTCTCACCGGGCCGCTTCCTCTCGGCGCTTCGCCTGCAACAGGCCAAGCACCTGCTGGTCACGACGTCTCTCAAGGTCGCGGACATCAGTCTGCTGGTCGGCTACAACAGCGTCGGCACGTTCAGCGCCCGCTTCAGCCGAAGCGTCGGCATGCCCCCGACGACCTACCGCCGGCGTGCCGGGTTCGCCCCGCAGATCCTGAGCGAGGAGGACGGCGCCACGACGTCCTCGGGTGCACAGGTGTCCGGCCACATCCGCGAGCACAGCGGCAGCGAGGCCAGGTTGGTGTTCGTCGGCCTCTTCGTCGACCGGATCCCGGAAGGCAAGCCGGTGCGGTGCACCGTGCTGAACGGCTCCGGCCGGTTCAAGTTCGAGCAGGTGCCACCGGGAACCTGGTACCTGCTCGCGCAGTCGCTACCGGCCGACGGCGAGGCCGACGACGCACCGGACGGCCACGGAATCTGCGTCGCCAGCCACGGCCCCATCGTCGTGGGCAACGAGACGGTCGTCGAGGTCGAGGTCGAGCCGCGGCCGGTCCGCGCGCTGGATCCGCCGGTCCTGTTGGCGCTGCAGGACACCCGCAAGCTGGCGTTGGAGAGGATGGCGGAGGACGAGGCCCGGGACGACAGGGCGCCGAACCTGGCACCCGTGGCGAAAGGCACGTCACCGTCCGGAGTCCCCACCTTCGCGGTCGGGCGACGCCAGATGATGCGGATGGGCACCGCTTCCCGCCCAGCGGCGTAGGCCAACGCGGCCCAGGGTCGGCTCAACGCCGTCATGCGAACC
Source organism: Micromonospora sp. RHAY321 (assembly GCF_023896955.1). Classification (GTDB taxonomy): domain Bacteria; phylum Actinomycetota; class Actinomycetes; order Mycobacteriales; family Micromonosporaceae; genus Micromonospora. Next base: position 201,167 of record NZ_JAMHIW010000009.1, on the reverse strand, counting down.
GCGCGGGGTCGGTCGCTGACGAGTGTCGCTTGGAAGAAGTCTTGCAGGCTGGCTAAGTGAGGAACCTCGATGCGCATCTCGGATCTCAGCAGGCAGACCGGCGTGCCCGTGGCCACCATCAAGTTCTACCTACGAGAGGGACTGCTCCCGCCGGGGAGACCCACGGCGCGAAACCAGGCGCAGTACGACGAGGTACACCGCCGACGGCTCAGCATGATCCGTACGCTGACCAGTCTGGGGCAGCTCGAGCTGTCGGCGGTGCGGGAGCTGCTGAGGGCACTGGAGGACGAGGGCCGCTGCCTCCCCGAACTCTTCACGATGGTCAGTCGTGCCCTCCCCCCGGTCGACACGGCCAAGGATCAGGCGGAGACCTCGACGGAGCAGGCGCGGGTCACCGCCTTCATCGACAGCCTGGGATGGAAGGTCGAGCCCGACGCCTCCGCTCGCGCCATCCTGTCCCAGGTGCTCGCTGCGATGGACCGGCTCAACTGCGGTCAGGGTGTCGAGTTCTTCGAGCCGTACGCCAAGGCGGCGGAGCAACACGCCAGCCGGGAACTGGATCTGCTCGGGAAGCGTGACGAGGGCTGCGACCGGGCCTCGGCCATCGTCCGCGCCATCCTCGTCGATGTCGCCAACACGGCCCTGAGGCGGATGGCCTACGAGCACCTGGTGAATCAGCGGTTCGCCGGCGGGCCATCGGGCGGCTGACGCCTCGGCGCACTCGTCCGGGGCCCGGCAACCGTAGGGGCCGCCACCAGGTTTCGGTGGCGGCCCCTACGGTGTGTCCGTCACTGGGCGGGGAACTGGCCCGGCCTGCGTCCCTCGCCGGCGGGGCCCCGATAGGCCTGTGCGATGTCGAGCCAGCGCTCCGCGTCCGCACCGGTGGCCTTGACGCCGAGGTCGGCGTGATGGCGACGGCGCGTCACGAGAAGGCAGAAGTCGACCGCCGGCCCGGTGACACGCTGCTCGGCGTCCTCCGGCCCGAATGCCCACACCGTGCCGGAGGGGGCGACGAGCTCGAACCGGAACTCGACGTCCGGCGTCTGCATACCGCGCGCCTGGTAACCGAAGTCCCAGGTCCGCACCCCGAAGGCCACGAGGTGGCCGATACGGTCGGTGTGCGTGCGTCGGACGCCGAGCCCGTCGGCGATGTCCTGACCGTGCGCGAAGAGTTCCATCATGCCGGCGGCGGCCAGCACCGCGGCCGGCAGGGGCCGGACGAGCCAGGGCACCATCTGGTCTCCCGGCAGGGCGGACAACGCCTGCTCGACGCCGGCCCGCTCGGCACGCCACCGGCGGAGCAGGACGTCCGGCGGCTCGGCGAGGTACTCCGCCATCGCCGCCTTCACGTTGGCGCCGAAGTCTGGGCTCAGCCGGGACGTCACGTCCTTGAACATTCCCGCATTCGATGCGGCGAGGGCCGCCAGCCGGAAGGTCGCTGCGAGATGCGCGACCTGGTGCGCGATCGTCCACCCGGGTGCCGGGGTAGGCGTCTGCCACCCCGCCTCGTCGAGGTTGCTCACCAGGCTGTCGACCTCGTTTCCGTCTGCCACCAGGTCGGAAACCACCTTTGACTGCTGGACCATTCTGTGACCTCTCTTCTCCGACGGCATGTCGGGCTTGGCTCTCCTGGCAAGCCCGTACGCATGCTGCAGATCGAGCATGCGCCGGGCGGGGTGGCCCGGTCCTCTTCGTCGTTGCGGCAGCGTCACGTCCTGGCCGATTCGCCGCATCACGGGAAGGGGTGGGGTCGTGGCGAAAAGGTCACGCCTTGGGAATGTCGAACAACTTCGGGAACCTGGCGGTCAGAGCGGCGTCGCCCCTGGTCTTCAGCCTGCCCCGCATGACCATGAGAACCGGATGCGCATTGCCGGTCACCAGGTTCAGAAAGTCGACCGCGCCGAGCATCAAGGTCAGCTTCGGCTCCCTGTCTGGGCTGTCGGACAGCGTGCAGGTCCCGTTCGCGATGACCAGCTCGTAGATGTCCACGCCGCCGTCCGGCCGGTCCCCGATCTGCCAGTGGATCGCGGCGTTCGTCGAACCCGCCCGGTCCGCGCGGAACACACCGGGCATCCGGGCGAAGAGCTCGTCGAGCACGGCGGCGCGCTGGTTGCCGTGCATCATCCGCCGGAGTTCGTCGGCCGAGGTCGTCTTGACCATCCGCGCGAACTCCCTGGGATCCATCGTCGCTGGGTTCACGTAGTTGCCGGACATCTGGACTCCTTCACAGGGCGGGGGCGACGCGCCGGGAGCTGCCCTTCGCGTCGGCGCTTGCCGAGGCGGCGCCGCGCCGTGCCCGTTGGCTGACCGGCGCTGGTCGCCCGCCGCATCGATTGTCTGCGGCTGGTCACCGGCGGCCCCACTCCGACGTTGCGCTGGGGACAAGGCGTACCCGCGGACCGTTGAGCACGGCGGAAGACGACCGGCGTACGGCGGAGCGCCTATCGTCCGGACATGGTGTTCGCGGGCCACGCCGTCGTACTGGGTGCCGGAATGGGTGGCCTCATCGCCGCCCAGGTGTTGAGCGAGGTGTACGACCAGGTCACGGTCGTCGACCGGGACTCGATGCCGGACGCCGCCGCACCGCGGCGCGGCGTGCCGCAGTCGCGGCAGCTGCACGTGCTCCTGGCCCGAGGACGCCAGGCCCTTGACGAGTTGTTCGACGGGCTCAGCGAGGAACTGAACGCGATGGGTGCGCCGTTGGTCGACCTCAACGAGCAGGTGCACTGGCAGAACGACGGCTACCCGATGCGGCGCTCCCCCAGCGGGCTCATCGGCCTCGGTGTCAGCCGGCCCCTCCTGGAACACGCGGTGCGGTCCCGGGTCGGGAAGCTGCCCAACGTGCGGTTCCGTGCCCGGACCGAGGTGTCGAGCCTCGTCACCTCCGGTGACGGGCGCCGGGTCGTCGGGGTCACCGTGGCCGAGCGTGACGGCGAGCGGGGCACACTCCACGCCGACCTGGTCGTCGACGCCGGCGGCCGGGCGTCCCGCACACCGCTGTGGCTGGGCGAGCTGGGTTACCCGACGCCCCGGGAGCAACGGGTGCCGATCGAGGTCACGTACGTCACCCGGCTCTACCAACGCGATCCACGGCACCTCGACGGGCTCCTCGGCGCCCTCACCAACGCTCGACCCGAACGCCCGCGTACCGGCATCGTGGCCGTGCAGGAGGGTGAGCGGTTCGCCGTCGCCCTCAGCGGCGTACTCGGCGAGGAACCGCCCGTCGACGACGAGGGTTACGTACGGTTCGCCGAGTCGCTGGGCATGCCGCACATCGCGGAACTGGTGCGTGAGGCGACCCCGGTCAGCGCCCCCGCCCGGATGCGGTACCCGGCCAGTGTGCGGCGCCACTATGAGCGCCTGCGCCGCTTTCCCCTGGGTTACCTGGTCATCGGCGACGCGCTGTGCAGCTTCAACCCCCTCTACGGGCAGGGCATGACCGTGGCCGCGGACGAAGGGCTGCTGCTGCGGCGGTTGCTGACCAGCGGCGGCGACAAGCTGTGGCGGCGGTTCTTCCGGGGTGCCGCGAAACTCATCGACGGGCCGTGGTCGATCGCGGTGGGCACCGACCTGCGGTTCCCCCAGGTCGAAGGCAGGCGGACACCGAAGGTTCGTTTCGTCAACGCCTACGTGCACCGGCTGCACGCCGCGGCGCAGACCGATCCGGTGCTCGGCTCCGCCTTCCTGCGGGTACTCAACCTGGTCGACCCGCCGGCCCGGCTACTGCACCCGGCCATCGTTCTCCGGGTCCTGCGCGGCGGCCGGTCCACGGCCGACGGGTGAGGGCTGCGGCTCCCGCGGACGACCTCAGCCGGCGGCGGCGCGGGAGCGACGCTCTGCCGGAGCCGGATGGACCAGGACGTCGAGGACCATCCCGAGCCGCCGGGCCGCGCCGGGTCGCGGCGGCGAGGCCACCCGCTGGGCCAGCAGGGGTACGCCGTCGCCGTCGAGCCGGTCGAATGCCGACCGCCGCCCGCCCATCCCGAGCAGCAGCGTCTCGGCGTCACCTCGTACGAGGCGGCCCCTGCCGTGGCTCCATCCCGTGTCCGTGGCGACCAGCCGCAGGTCCCGAAGCCGGGAGTTCATGGTGAAACCGAGCGCGGGTTTCGTGGCGAGATGGTGGATCGCGACCCGCAGCTGCCTCTCCGGGACGGCGCCGGGAATGCCGAGCGGCAGGCGGATGTCCAGCTCGTGCAGCACAAGGTCGGTCAGAACGGGGTCGTAACCCGCCCGGGGGATGGCGATCCGAGAATCGGCGTACCGACGGAGCAACTCGACGATCTCGCCGGTGGGCCGTGCGGCCTCCCGCTCGGTGAGGCGCAGGTTGACCCTGTCGAGGTCCGCCGCCGTCGTGAGCAACCCGAGGTAGAGCTTGGTCCGGCCGAATCGGAGGAAGCTGATCAGGTGCGCCGCCACCTCGTGGACGGTCCACGCCTCGCAGAGGGTTCGCTGCCGTACCTGCTCGTCGGTCAGGCCGGCCAGGAGGTCCGCCATCCGGTGGCGATAGCTGACGATCATGTCGTAGACCCGCACCACACAATCATGGGAGTCCGTCGACCTGTTCGGCATCTTCGAAAAAGCTGAGCGTACGGACGTCGTCCCCGCCGGTCTCCGGTTGCTCCGGAGAGCGGCAGAAGCCCGGCGGGGACGACACTCTCACTAGCTGTCGCCGCGTGGGCTGTTCTGGTAGGCGGCGAGCCGCCACTGCCCGTCCTGCTTCACCACCACCCAGGTGGCCCGGATGGCCCGATCATCGGAGACCTTCGCCTCGCCCGGGGCCAGCACCCCGCCAACGGTGATCACCAGCGCCGCGTCCTGACCCAGGAACCGCAGGTCCAGCGGCTGCCCGGTGACCTGGGTCCCCTTGAAGGGGCCCTGGAAAGCGGTGCTCATGTAGGACTCGATCTCGGCCCGGCCCTTGCGGAAGACGCCGGGCAGGATCATGGTGCCGTCCGCCGTGAAGACGTCGGCGAACGCCGCGCCGTCGTGCTTGGCCCAGGCGGCGACGATGCGCCCGGGGACGGCGGCGACGGCCGCCTTGTCCGCGTCCGTGACAGTCATTGTGATCGCCTTCCTCCCGTGTCTGCGGGATCAGATGTAGAGGCTGTTGGGCTCCAGGCCGCACAGCACCCGGCCGTACAGCTCGGCGTTGGTGTTCGGGTGCATCAGCGCGTGCAGGTTGACCGCCTGGATGTCGCGTTCGATGCGCTGGATCGGCACGTCGGCGTAGATCGACGAGCCGCCGCTGGCGGTGTTGAAGATGTCCACGGCCTCCTTGGCCAGCCGGCAGGCGGCGCCCATGTCGGCGCGGGCGCGCACCCTCTCCTCGACCGTCCAGGCCGCGCCCTCGACGCCCTTGGTGTCCACCACCGTGGCCAGCCGGTGGGCGTGGAACTCCGCCTCGTCGATCTTCATGGAGGCGTCCGCGACCTGGAGGTGGGTCAGTGGCGCCTCACGCTGGCTGGCGTAGTTCGTGTAGGTGATCTTGCGGTCGGGCAGCCGCTGGAAGAACGCCTGCCGGGCGCCCGCGGCCAGCCCGAGCACGGTGCCCACCGAGGACGCCGCGGCAACCGGCAGCAGCGGCGCACGGTAGATCGGGGCGTCCGCGTTCGCCTTCGAGGCGGACTGTCCCTGGATGATCTGGCCGAGCGGAAGGACCCGGGCGGACGGCACGAAGACGTCCTGGGCGACCGTGCTGACGCTGCCGGTGCCCTTCAGGCCGGCGGTGTACCAGTCGTCGACGATCTGCAGCTCCGACGTCGGGACCAGCGCCATGACCGGCATCGGCTCGCTGTCCGGGCTCACCAGAACCGCGATGATCTCCTGCCAGTGGCTGTGCAGGGCGCCGGTGATGAACCCCCACTTGCCGTTGAGCACGATGCCGCCGTCGGCCGGGGCGGCCATCCCGGACGGGCTCAGCGTGCCGCACACCCGTACGTCCGGGGTGGAGAACACCTCGTCCTGCACCTCGTCCGGGAACAGACCCACCATCCAGGTCGGAATCCAGTACACCGACGCGGTCCACGAGGCGGACCCGTCGCCCCTGCCCAGCTCGGTGGCGACGTCGACCAGGGTCCGCGTGTCCGACTCGTACCCCCCGTAGCGGGTCGGCACCCGCATCTTGAAGACACCGGCGTCGGCCAGCGCCTCGATGGTCTCGTTGTGGATGCGCCGGTTCTCCTCGGACCACGCCGCGTTCTTCCGCAGCACCGGTACCAGTTCAGCCGCGCGATGAACAAGCTGTTCCCGCGTCGGGACATCGGTGGTCAGCACCATTTCCTCCCATTAGAAGGCTCAGACGAGACACGGAAGCCGCACCCCGCACACACCGTCGCATCCGCCGTCCGGCGTCCGCATCTTCCGCCGTGCGTCATGCCGCCACCTCGGTGACCAGGGGCGATCCGACCAGGGCAGCCAGGCCGCGCACGGTCGGGTCGGCGAAGAAGTGCCACAGCGGCACGTCCACCCCGAACGCTTCCCGGACCCGGGCGAGCAGCCGCGGTACCAGCAGCGAGTGCCCGCCCGCGGAGAAGAAGGACTGGTCGGCGCCGGCCGGAGCGGCGCCCAGCAGCTCGGCCCAGATCCCGGCCACCCGATGCTCCACCGGGGTTTCCGGCGGGTCCGCCGCCGACACCGGATCGGGATCGGGCAGCGCCCGCCGGTCCACCTTGCCGCCCAGGTTGCGCGGCAGCGCGTCCATCGTGGTGAACGAGACCGGCGGCATCGCCCTGCCGAACCGGCGACGCAGCGCGGACCGCCAGGTGGCCACGCCGGGCATCGTCCCGTCCGGCGCGGACCGTGGCACCACGTAGGCGGCCAGCCGGGCCACCATCCGGTCCGGGCCGGGGACCGCGACCACGACGCACTCGGACACCGTCTCCTGCCCGGCGAGCGCCGCCTCGACGTCGGTCAGCTCCAGCCGGGTGCCGTGCAGCTTGACCTGGAGGTCCCGGCGCCCCCGGAACTCCAGCAGCCCGTCGAACCTCCGCCGGCCCAGATCACCGGTGCGGTAGCAGGGGCCGGCCGGAATGCCGTACCCGGGCAGGTCGGGCAGCGACCGGAACGGCGCTGTCTGTTCGGCGGCCGCGCCCAGGTAGCCGGGGGTGACGTAGGGGCCGCGGACCACCAACTGGCCGGTGACCCCGGCCGGGCAGGGCCGGTCCTGGTCGTCCAGCACCAGCACCTGCCGGCCGGGGATCGACCGGCCGACCGGTACCCCCGCCGGCCCACCGCCCGGGTGGCCGGTGACGTCGTGCCAGGTGGCCAGGATGGACTCGGTGGGGCCGTACAGGTTGATCAGCCGGACCCAGGGCAGGGCCGCACGCAGGCCCTCGGCGAGCTCGGCGGGCAGTGCCTCCCCGGCCAGCAGCAGATGGTCCAGGGCGGCGAGCCGCTCGGCGCCACCCTGCCGGACGAGGACGGCCAGCAGTTCGCGGGCGACGCTGGGCACGGTCTGGAACAGCGTGATCCGCTCGGTCGCGAGCCACTCCAGCAGCTTCTCGGGATGCGCGCGGATCCGGTCGGCTACCGGGCACAGGGTGGCGCCGGCAACGAGCGCCGCGAACGCCTCGCACAGGCTGGCGTCGTAGCCGGGTGCCGCCCACTGGGCGACCCGGGAGCCGGGGCCGATCCGGAACTCCGTGCCCAGCCAGGTGACGAACTGCGAGAGCGTGGCGTGCGACTGGGGGATGCCCTTGGGCTGGCCGGTCGATCCGGAGGTGTAGGCGACGTACGCCCGGTCGGCCAGCGCCGGTGGCGGATCCGGCGGCTCGCCGTCGTGGTCCGGCAGCGTCGTCACGTCGAGCACGCGACCGGCCAGTTCGTCGCGGTACCAGGCGGCCAGCCGGTCCCCATCCGGTGCCCGGTCCAGCAACAGACAGGCCGGCCGCAGGTCGGCGAGGACGGCCCGGCCCCGCTCCCCAACGTCCCCGGGCCCGAGGCACACCAGGTGCGCACCGGCGTCGAGCACGCCGAGCAGGGTGGCGGCCTGGCGCGGCCCGACCGGCATCCGCACCGCGACCGGCGCTCCGGCCACCTCGCCGCCGGCGCGCAGCGCCCGGGTCACTGCGGCGGCCCGCGCCGCGAGCTGCCGGTAGGTCAGCACCTCGGCGCCGCCGTCCACGGCCGGCGCGTCCGGCCGGCGCGCCGCCCAGAAGTGCACCAGCGCGGGCGCGGACAGCCGGGGTGCGCCGACCGCCACCTGGTCGGCCGTGAGCACCGCGGCGCGCAACCGGTCGGGCTCCTCCAGCGGCAGCGCGTCCACCGGCGTACCCGGCTCGGCCAGCGCGGCAGCGAGCAGAGTGCGGAGCTGTTCGACCAGGCGCCGTGCGGACGCCTGGTCGAACAGGCTGGCCCGGTAGGCCAGCGCACCGCGGACCGCGGGGCCGGCGCGGTCCACGGTCAGGGTGAGATCGGTGGCCACCGCCCCGGCCGGCAGCAGCAGCGGCCGAACCACCGCCCCGGGCAGGCGCAACGAGGGTTCCGGGTCGTCCCGGAGCACCACCATGGCGTCGCAGAACGGGACGCGGCGCGGGTCGCGGTCCGGGTTCAGCGCCCGGACCAGGTCGGGGAAGGGCAGCTCGCGGTGGTCGGCGGCGGCCCGGGCGGTGCGCGTCACCCGGTCCAGCAACTCCCGGAAGGTGGGCCCGTCGGAGAGGTCGACGCAGAGCACCAGCGGGTTGGCGCACGGCCCGACGAGGCCGGCGAAGGCGGCCTCCGGGCGGACCGGGACCGGCACGGCGACCGCCACGCGGTCCCCGCCGCCCCAGCGCCGCAGCAGCGCCAGGAAGGCCGCGACCAGCACCAGGCGCGGCGCGGCGCTGGCCGCGGCGGCCAACCCGGCCAGCGCCCGCCCCATCCGCTCATCCCAGTCGAACCGCACCTCACCGCCGGGCCAGGACGGCCCGGCTGGGCGAGCCCGGTCCGCCGGCAGCACCAGCGGCGGCACCGCGGGTGACAGCGCCGCGGTCCACCAGTCGACCAGGTCGTGCCACCGCCGCGTGCCGGCCAGACCGCGCTGCCAGCGGGCGTAATCGGCGTACTGGGCGGGCGGCGGACCGGCCGGCGGGCGGCCGGCACAGTACCGGGACAGCTCGTCCAGCACGATGGCGGCGGAACGGTCGTCCAGGGCGGCCCGGTGCCCGCTGAGCAGCAGGACGTGCTCGGCCGGGCCGAGTCGGGCCACGCTCAGCGTGGCGGGCGGCCCGTCGGCGAGGCTGACCGGCTCCCACACCCGCCGCGCACACCACGTCTCGGGCGACTCATGGGTGTCCTCAATGGACAGGGTCACGTCGCCCGGCGGGTTGACCAGCTGCACGGCCCGACCGTCCCGCTCGACCAGCGTGGTACGCAGGATCTCGTGTCGGTGCACCACCGCGCGCCAGGCGGCGCGCAGCGCGGCCAGGTCCAGTGCGCCGGTCAGCCGGTAGGCCCAACCCACCTGGTACGCCGGGGACCCCGGGTCCATCCGGTGCTGCAACCACACTCCGTCCTGGAGCGGCGAGGTCGTCGCGTACACATCTCCTCCGTCGGTTGGGCGGGCGGCAGCCGTGGCCGAACCGGGTCATGGCGGTGAACCCGGGAAGGCCACGGGCGTGTGGTCACGAGATGAGGGCCGGGTCGGCCCGGTCGCGATCTGCGCCGGGGTACGGTCCGGTCCGGGAGTTGGCGGGTACGCCTGCGGGAGGCGATCGACGCGCTCGTCGTCGCCGCCCAGGTCGTATCGCCCTCCACAGCCGGTCAACGCCAGCGTCATACCTCGCCCGGCGACGTCGCATCTCCGAGAATGTCCTGCGGCCGCAATCTGGGATGTGCGTGAGGCGACATGGAGCGACCAGGGTTTCTTGCATGACACACGCGACGGTGGCCGAACTGCTGACGGCTTTCACGGATGCGACACCCGACCGAATCGACGCGCAGTTCCAGCGGCTGGCCGGCGCGCTCTGGCGCGACGGCACCCTGACCGAGCTGGCCCGCCCGGCGGCGGCGACCCTGGTGGCGTCGCTGGACCGGATCGGCGAGGACCGGCAGGGGCATCTGCTGGTGCTGCTCGGCCTCCTCGCGGAGGCCGAGCACCCGGCGACCGACGGCCCGGTCGCCGCCGAGGTGCGCAAGGGCCTCCCCCGCTATCTGGAGCTGGTGAAGAACCGCGACAGCCGGGAGCCGCTGACCCTGGCCCTGCTCTACCTGCTCAGCCAGTTCACCGACGACCGGGACCAGATCCTCGCCGCCGTGGCCGACCTGGACCTCGACGCGGAGGACCGCAGCCGGCTGGAGCGCAGCCTGCAACGACTGGACCCGGACGACCCGGACCTGGGCCGGGTCTGGCCGTCGCCGTCGGCGTGGCCCCTCGACGAGGCCGAGCGCGCCTACCACCAGGCGCAGACCCGCACACTCACCCCTGCGCAGGTCGCCGCGAACTGGGAGAACGACAGCCGTACCGTGCTGGCGTACTCGGGCGCGAAGGCCTACTGGGCGGCCCGACACGGCGCGCCGGCAGTGGTCACCGACGCTGTCCCCCCGCACCGGCCGGTACAGCCCGGCCCGGCGCCGGAGGGCGACATCCTCGCCCGGCACGCGGCCGCGTTCAGGTGCCGCAGGTGCGGCGGCCGGCTGTCGTTCGGTGCGGACGGGGTGCGCTGCGCCAGCTGCGGCACCGCCTACCCCATCGCCAACGGCGTGCTCGACCTGACCACCGGCATCACCGAGGGAACCGCCGACGAGGTCACCGCGGACCTGCTGAGCAAGCTGGCCGCCATGCCGACGCTCGGCATCTACTACGAGTCGGTGCTGCGCCCGGCCTTCCTGCGGATCGCCGGCGCCAACTGGGACAACGCGGTGACCCCCGCCGACGAGGACCGGTACCTGGCCGGGCACCTGCGCCCGGTGGAGGGGCCCGTGCTCGACGTGGCCGCCGGCGCCGGCCGGTGGACCGAGGTGGTCGCCAGGACCGTGGGCGCCGACCGGGTGATCGCGCTGGACATGGCCCTGCCCATGCTGAACGTGCTGCGCGCCCGGCTGCCCCAGGTGCCGGCCGTGCTGGCCAGCGCCACCGCCCTGCCCTTCGACGATGCCAGCCTGGGTGCGGTGAACTGCTGGAACGCGCTGCAGGCCTTTCCGGACGACGCGGCCGCCGGGATCGCCGAGATGGGCCGGTGCCTGCGGCCGGGCGGCAGTTTCACCATGATGACGTTCCGCTGGGACGACGACCCGATCGCCCGGTACTTCCAGGCGTCGCACTACTTCCCCAGCCGCCTGGAGGGGATGCTGCTGTTCACGGTGGACGAGATCCGCCAGTGGCTGACCGACGCGGGGATGACGGTGCGGGACATCTCCGGTCAGGGCACGTTCGTCTTCGTGACCGCCGAGAAGACGAAAGCATGACGGCGGTCGGTGCCCCCGGGGCCGTCGCCCGACCCGGCGACCCGGCGTACGCGGCCGCGACCGGGGTGTTCAACCTGCACGCGCCGGTACGGCCGGCCGCCGCGACCACCGCGCACACCGTCGACGAGGTGCGCGCCGCCATCCGGCACGCCCGCACCGAAGGGCTCGAGGTGCGGGTTCACGCCACCGGGCACGCCTCGACGACCGCGGCCCCGATGGACCACGCGCTGCTGATCCGTACCCGGCTAGCCGGCGGTGTCGAGATCGACACCGCCCGGCGGGTGGCCCGCGTTCCGGCCGGCACGCAGTGGGGCGACGTGGTCACCGCCGCGGCCGGCTCCGGGCTGGCCGCGGCGCACGGCTCGTCCCCCCTGGTCGGCGTCGTCGGCTACCTGCTGCGCGGCGGGCTCAGCTTCTACGGGCGGTACACCGGGCTGGCGGTGAACAGTCTGCGGGCGGTGGAGCTCGTCACCGCCGACGGCGAGCTGCGCCGGGTCGACGCGGCGACCGACCCGGAGCTGTTCTGGGCGCTGCGCGGCGGAGGCGGCGGCTTCGGAGTCGTCACCGCCGTCGAGTTCGCGCTGTTCCCGGCCGCCACCGTGGTCACCGGCGCGTCGTTCTGGCCGGTCACCCACGCCGCGCGACTGCTGGACCACTGGCTGGCCTGGACCCGGCAGGCGCCGTGGACGGCAACCACGTCGCTGCGGGTGCTGAACATGCCCGCGGTGCCGGGCGTCCCGCCGGAGCTCACCGGCGGCCCGGTGCTCACACTGGACGGCGCGGTGCTCGCCGAGCCCGGCGCGGACCCGGCAACCGCCCAGCAGCAGGCCGACGACCTGCTGGGGCCGCTGCGCGCGGTGGCCGAGCCGGTGCTGGACAACTGGCAGGTGGCCACCCCGGCCACCGTGCTGGAGGTGCACCTGGAGCCCAGTGACCCGGTTCCGGTCGTCGGAGACCACCTCCTGCTCGGCGAACTCGACGCGGATGCCGCCGCCACGTTCCTCGAGGCCACGGTGGACCCCGACTCGCCGCTGGTCGCGGCCGGGCTGCGCCAGCTCGGCGGGCGGCTGGCGGTGCCCGACCCGGCCGGTGGCGCGCTGAGCCACCTCACCGCCGCGTACGCGTACACCGCTGCCGGTGTGCCGGTGGACCAGGACAGCACCGCGGCGATCACGGCTCGGTGCGCGCAGATCCGGGCGGCGCTCACCCCGTGGGACACCGGCCGGACCGCCCCCACGTTCGTGGAGAACCGGGAGCATCCGCAGGGGCACCTCGACCCTGTGCAGGCGGACAGGGTGGACCGGACCCGGATTCGGGTCGACCCGACCGGTCTGTTCCGGGGCGATGTCCTCGACCCGGCGTACCGGTAGCGCGTACCGCTCGAACCTCGATCCCGATTCACCCCCGGACCGCACGGTCCGGGGGTGAATCGTTGCGTCCGGTCCGGCCCGGCTCACCGGTAGGGTTTGCGGGCGGCGATGATGACGTAGCCGATCTGGTCCCGGCGGGGGGCGAAGAACCCGTGGTGCCGCCGGCCGAACTCGGCCAGCGCCGGCGCCCCGAACTTCTCCACCAGCTCCCGCTGCCGGACCATAGCCGCCTCGACGTACTTCGCCTTACGGCCGAAGACCCGCGGCCCGCACTGGGTGTACTCCTCCACCTCGAAGCCGGCCGTACGCAGGTGATCCAGCCACTGCGCCAGCGTGGGCAGCTCGCGCAGCTCGATGGCGGCCATGAACTGGCGTATCCGTTCCGGCTCGCGGGCCGACTCCAGGCTGAAGTCCGACAGCGAGATCCGGCCGCCGGGGCGCAGCACGCGGTACAGCTCGCCGAGCACCCGTCCGAGGTCGGGGGCGTTCTGGAGCGACTCCAGCGCCAGCACCGCGTCGAAGGTGTCGTCCGGAAACGACAGGTCCATGAAGTCGCCGTACTGGATGGTGACGCGGTCGCCGACGCCGCCGGCCCTGGCCCGCTCGTTGGCCCGGTCGATCTCGAAACCGCTCACCGTGATCCCGGTGACCCGGACGCCCGTGGTCCGGGCCACGTGCACGGCGGTCTCCCCCGGCCCGCAGCCCGCGTCCAGCAGGTGCTCGCCGGGCCGGAGGCCCAGGGTGTCGGTCACCTTCCGGGTCATCCGCAGCACCGCCTCGGTCAGCGACGCGTCGTCGCGGCGGTCGTACCAGTACCACATGTGGACCTGGCCGTCGCGCAGCTCGTCGGTGATGGGCGAACGCTCGTCGTAGTGTCGGCCGAAGTCGACCCGTTCCGCGGCCACCGGTGTCACCCGTTGAGCATGTTGTTGCGGACACCGCGCAGCTCGTCGAAGGACGACAGGTCCGGCACGGTCCAGCCGTCCAGGTCGTACTCGGCGAGGCACTCGTCGACGAAGGCGGCCGTCTTCTCCGCGTCACCCGAGGCCATGTCGGCGAAGAGCAGCTCCACCCGGGTGTTCTCGTGGTTGCCGGCGTAGTTGCGCTCGTACAGCTCGTGGCGCCCGCCGAACTCGGTGCCGACCGCGTCCCAGAGCAGCTTCATCACCTTGACCCGCTGCACCGCGTCGACCCCGTCCGAGCCACGGACGAACTTGTCGAGGTAGGGCCGGACGTCCGGGTTGCGGAAGTCGTCGGCGCTGGAGTTGACGTAGATCAACCCGCTCGCCACGTCCTGCATGATGATCTCCCGGACCCGCGGATAGCCGATCTGCATGAACCACCGGTAGGCCAGCCCGTAGCGCGGGTTGGGCAGTACCGCCCCGTTACGCCACGGCACGGGGTTGCGGGCCGCCGCGTCGGAGAGCCCCCAGAACAGGTTGCGCCAGGCCAGCACCTCGCCGAGCCGGCTCTGCACGCCGCGGAAGTCCTTGGTGCCGGTGATCTCCAGCGCCTTGGCCAGCAGGCCGGCGATGAAGTCCAGCTTCACAGCGAGGCGGGTGCAGCCGTGGAAGGTGAACCGCTCGGGAAAGCCGGAGCGCCCGGTGAACAACTGCACCTTGCCGAGGTGGCCGTAGATGAACACGTTCTCCCACGGGATGAGCACCTTGTCCAGCACCAGGATGGTGTCGTTCTCGTCCAGTCGGGAGGAGAGCGGGTAGTCGAACGGGCTGCCCATCATCGCGGCCGTGGCGGTGTAGGACGGGCGACAGATCAGCTTCACGCCGGGCGCGCCCATCGGCACCGTCGCCACCAGCGCGAACTCCTTCTTCTTGATGGGCAGGCCGTAGTGGGCGATGAAGTTGTAGTGGGCGAGCGCGGACCCGGTGGCCACCACCTTGGCGCCGCTGACCACCAGACCCGAGTCGGTCTCGGCCTCCACGTGGATGAACACGTCGGCAACCTCGTCCGGCGGACGGTTCCGGTCGACCGGTGGGTGCACGATGGCGTGGTTCCAGTAGAGGACCTTCTCCTGGGATTCCTTGTACCAGCGGCGGGCGTTGTCCGCGTACGGCTCGTAGAAGTCGGCGTTGGCGCCGAGGGTGCCGAGGAAGGCGGCCTTGTAGTCCGGGCTGCGTCCCATCCAGCCGTAGCTCATCCGCGCCCAGGTTGCGATGGCCTGCTGGTCGGCGACCAGATCCTCGGCCGAGTGCGGGGTGGTGAAGAACCGGTGCGTGTAGCCGTCGCTGCCGGTGTCGGTCGGGGCGGTCAGTACGCCCTGGTGCTCGGGGTCGTGCAGGGCGTCGTAGAGCCTGGCGGTCATCCGGACCGGGTTGCGGAACGCCGGATGCGACGTCACATCCTTGACCCGCTCACCGTAGATGTAGATCTCGCGGTCGTCGCGGAGGCTCTCGATGTATTCGGCACCGGTCAGCGGACGCGTCTTCATCGGACTTCATCCCTCGCCGTTGGTGGCTTCGTGGATCTCCATCGTGGCATCCGCCCTGCGGGCTGAAGCCCTTCCAGAGTGCGCGGTGCACCGGACGGCCTAGCGGCCGCTGATCTCGGCCATCCTGGTCGCGAGGAATTGACGTTCGGCGTCGTTGGGGGCCAGGTCGAGGGCGGTCCGGTACGCGGCGACGGCCTCGGGGTGGCGGCCGAGCCGCCGGAGCAGATCCGCCTTGGTCGACGGCAGGTACCGGTAGCCGACCAGCCTGCCGTCGCGCTCCAGTGCCTCGATCTCGGGCAGCGCGGCGGCCGGTCCCTCGACCATGGCCACGGCGATCGCCCGGTTCAGCGCGACGACCGGTGAGGGCCAGACGGCCAGCAGCCGGTCGTAGAAGGCGAGGACCCGCGGCCAGTCGGTCTCGGCGTAGCTGGGGGCGGTGGCGTGCAGCGCGGCGATGGCGGCCTGCAGTGTGTACCGGCCCGGACTGCCCTCCCGCAATGCCTCGACGACCAACTGGTGCGCCTCGTCGATGGCCGCGTGGTCCCAGGCCGTGCGGTCCTGGTTCATCAGCGGCAGCAGGCGGCCCGTGTCGTTGACGCGGGTTGCCCGGCGGGCGTTGGTGAGCAGGATCAGCGCGAGCAGGCCCTGGACCTCCCGCTCCCGCGGCATCAACGTGACCAGCGTGCGGGTCAGGTCCAGCGCGCGGTCCACCAGGTCCTCGGACATCAGCTGGTCCCCGGACGGCGCCGTGTGCCCGGCGGCGCAGAGCAGGTAGATCACCGTCAGCACCGCGTCCAGCCGGTCCGCCAGCTCGTCGGCACGGGGGACCCGGTAGGGGATGCGGGCGGTGCTGATCTTCTTCTTGGCGCGGGTCAGCCGGGCCGCCATGGTCGACTCGGAGACCAGGAAAGCCCGCGCGATGTCGGTCGTGCTCATGCCGCACACGAGGCGCAGGGTCAGCGCGATCTGCGCCTCCTGGGACAGCGCCGGGTGGCAGCAGGTGAAGATGAGCTTGAGCTGGTCGTCCGGTACGGCGGCATCGTCGTCGCGGTCGCCCTGGTCGGTGTCCTCCGGTTCGACCAGCAGCGGCAGCTTGGACCGGAACGTCTGCTCCCGCCGCAGCGCGTCCAGCGCCTTCCGTCTCGCCACGGTGGTCAGCCAGGCACCCGGCCGGTGCGGGACGCCGTCGCGGCTCCACGCCTCCAGCGCTTCCACGTACGCTTCCTGCACGCACTCTTCGGCCAGGTCGAAGTCACGGGCGGCGCTGACCGTCGAGGACAGCACGGTGGCCCACTCGTGGCGGTGCGCGTCGGCGACGGCCTCCTCGACGGTGGTCGTGGAACGCCGGATCATCTCGCCGGAGGCTCCCCTTCGTGTGGCTGCCAGGGCAGGTGACGACGGGCGGGCGGTCGATGTGACCGGCCCGGGTCGTCACCTGTGAGGAGTCTACGTCGCGGTCAAGGGGCGTCCTGGCGATCACGGCTGGCGACACGCCAGCGCCGGTGGTGGCCGAGCGGGAATCCGGGCGGTCGGTGGTCACGGTGCGTGCCGGGGCCGGCCGACCCCGGCCGACCCCGGCACGCACCAGCCGCCCGCGGCGGCTCCGGCCCCCCTCACCCCGCCGGGGCCGGCGTCCGGTCGGTGACCTTCGGCGCCGTCCCGTTCGTCGCGGCCGCCCGGCCGAAGGACTTCACCAGAACCCGCAGGACGAAGCCGGGGCGCATCATCGCCTCCGGGCGGTCGACCAGCCCGGCCCCCCGCATGTACGCGGCGGCGACGGATCCGTCGCGCGTCGCCGCTAGCTGGACCCGCTTGAGAAACGCCTGCGCCATCCGCACCTTCAGCGTGCGCTTCCCCTCCACGCCGGGGAAGCTGAGGTCCACCGTGTTCGTCATCTCCCAGGGCGGGTCGATGACGTCCCGGGCCAGGTCCCGGAAGTACTGCCCCGGCTGGGGGGCGGCGCCGGTGTGCAGGTGCTGGCGCATGGTGAGCGCGCCGAGCGCCGCCACGGTCATCCCCTGGGCGTAGACCGGGTTGAAGCAGCAGACCGCGTCGCCGGTGACCAGCAGGCCGTCCGGGAACCGGTCCATCTCCTCGTAGTGGCGACGCAGCGTGGTCGGGAAGCGGAACGCGACCGGCTCGTCCAGCGGCTCGGCGTGCTGCACAGCGTCGTAGATGTCCGGCACGGCCAGCGACTTGAGCCAGGCGTAGAGGCCCGCCTGGTCGGTGGGCGGGTGGTCGCCGAGGATCCCGTACGTGGTCAGTTCGACGCGTCCGCCGTCGGTCTTCGTGAAGATCGCACCGCGGGGCAGCGCCGGCGAGGCGACCGGGTTGATGGACAGGTCGCCGTGGTACGGGTCCTCGCGCAGCCGGTAGTGCTGGGTCACGTACCCCAGACCGATCTTCTTGCGCTCCTCCCGGACCTGCGGGTAGCCGAGACTCTCCAGCCAGATGGGCACCCGCGACCCCCGGCCGGTGGCGTCCACCACCAGGTCGGCGCGGATGACCTCCTCGACGCCACCCTCGCCGAGGCGGTGCACCCGGACCCCGTCCACGCGCCGCCCGTCGACCGTGGTGTGCAGGCCCAGGATGTCGTGCCGCTCGGCGAAGACGACGTTCGGCAGGGCGGCGGTGCGCCGCCGGATGTGCTTCTCCAGCATCGGTCGGCTGGCGGCGACGCACACCAGGCCGGCATGCTGCTGCTTGATCGGCTGGCCGTTGAAGTACCAGCGCACGTTGCCCGCGAGGTCGCCGGTGGGCACCCCGTCGGCGAACAGCTCCTCGGTGATCCCCGGGTACAGCTCCTCCATGGCCTGCTGGCCGCGGGCGAGCAGCCCGTTGATGTGCCGCCCCTGCGGGCAGCCCCGTCGCGGCCCTTCCACGCCGACGAGTTCGTCGCGGTCCACCAGGACCACCTCGTCGTACGCGTCGGCGAGCACCCGGGCCGCGAACAGTCCGGCCAGGCTTCCGCCCATCACGACCGCGCGGGTTCCAGTCCCGTCTTCCATCCGGTTTCCTCCTCTCTTCTCCCCTGTCGACCGGTCAGGCCGGAACGGAACCGACCAGCCCGCCGTCGACGACAAGTTCCTGGCCGGTGATGTACGACGACCGGGACGACAGCAGGAACAGCACCACGTCCGCGATGTCCTCGGGCCTGCCCAGCCGACCGAGGGCCACCTGGCCACGGAAGAACTCCCGGACCTGATCGTTTCCGGTCACGCCGTCGAACATCTCGGTCCTGATGTGGCCGGGGGTGATCGTGTTCACCCGGATCCCCTGCCCGGCCAGGTCGGGGGCGAGCGTCTGGGCGAGGCTGAGAACGGCGGCCTTGCTCGCCGCGTACAGCGATCCCGTGGCCATCCCCCTGTGCACCAGCCAGGAGGCGTTCAGCACCACCGAGGAGTTCTCGGCGAGCAGTGGGAGCGCCTTCTGCACGGTGAAGAACGCGCCCTTGAAGTTGGTGCCGACCACCTGGTCGAAGTCGGCCTCGGTGACGTCGGCGGTGCGCGCGTTCAGCCCGATCCCGGCGTTGGCGAACACGCCGTGCAGCGGGCCGAACCGCTCCCGGATCTGCGCGGACAACCGGTCCAGGTCGGCGAGGCGGGACACGTCGGTGGGTACCGCCAGCACCCGGTCGTCGGCATCGAGGGTCTTCACCGCGGTGTTGAGCCGGTCCGCGTTGCGGCCGGCGATCACCACCCGCGCGCCGGCCTCGACGAGCCGCCGGGCGGTCGCCAGCCCGATGCCGCTGCCACCCCCGGTGACCAGTACGTTCTTACCATCAAAGTCGGTCATGCAGTCAGGATCACATCGGAGTCCCGGGCCGGGCACCTCTGACATTGCGTTCTCCCTGTGACCGCTGACGGGCAGCTTCGAACCACTGTTGTACGGCCGTCCACTGTGGAAGCCGGACGACCGGATTGGAGCCGCGAAGGTCGGCCCGGCACGTCGAACGCGGGCGCGTGCTGACAGTCGCGCAGCCGAGCGGGACCGGTGCCGGCCGGCAGGATGCCGTCGAGAGCGGAAGTAGGCATCCTGCCGGCCGGACCTGGAGTGGTCCGGCGGAGAATCAGGCGGCGGAGAGCCCCGCCGGCACCGGGCTGGTGAGCCGTACCGGCAGCGTGCGGTGGCCGTTCATGATGAACGTCGGCAGCGGCCGCAGGTCGTCCGGCTGGACCGCCAGGGACAGCTCCGGGAAGCGGCCGAACAGGGTGGACAGGCCGATCGTGGCGACCGCCCGGGCCACGCCGGCGCCCAGGCAGTAGTGCGGGCCGTGCCCGAAGGACAGGTGCTCCTTGTCCGGCCGGGTGATGTCGAAGCTGCCGGCGGTGTCGCCGTGCAGCGCCGGATCCCGCCCCACGGCGCTGTAGTTGATGAGGATCGGGTCACCCTTGGGGATGGTCACCCCGTCGAGCTGGATGTCCTCCACCGCGTACCGCAGCGGCAGGTGCGCCAGCGGCGACTCCACCCGCAGCGTCTCGTCGATCACGTCGGCCCAGGACGCCCGGCCGCTGGTGACCAGCTCGAGTTGGTCCGGGTGGGTGAGCAGCGCGGTGATCGCGTTGTCGAAGAAGTTGATGGTGGTCTCCGAGCCGGCGCCCAGGATCGCGAAGATCGTGTCGGTCAGCTCGGCCTCACTGAGTCGGGAGCCGTCCTCGTCGCGGGCCGCGATGAGGTCGCTGGTGATGTCCTCCCCCGGCTCGCGCCGCTTGACCTCGATCAGCTCGGCCATCGCACCCCGCCACCCGAGCAGGATGGACTGGGCCTGCTCCGGGGTGACCGTGGTGTCCACCATCATGTCGATGACCTTCGCGGTCTTCGCCCGCGCGTCCTCGGACATGCCGATGAGGTCCGCCACCAGCCGGGCCGGCAGGGGGTAGGCGAACCGCTCCCGCAGATCCACCACCTCACCCGGCTTGACCTGGGCGAGGGCCTCGACCAGTTCGTTGGTGAGCTCGACGATGCGCGGTTTGATCGCCTCGGTACGCCGCGCGGTGAACGCCTTGCCGACCAGCTTGCGCAGCCGGACGTGGTTCTTGCCGTACGCGGTGACCATGTTGTCCATCGCGATCCAGCTGATCATCTCCCAGTCCGGCGGGATCTCGCCGTCGATGAACGCCGGCCAGTGGTTGCGGGCACTCTTGGTCACCCGCGGGTCGGTGAGCAGTTGCTTGATGACCGCATAGCTGTTGGTCGACCAGGCGAGGACGCCACCGGGAAGTTCCACCCGGGTCGCGGGACCCTGCCCCCGAAGGCGGGCGGCCTCACCGTGTATGTCCTTGCCGGAGGTGTCGAGCACAGGGCAGCGCTGTTCCATGGTTGTTGTCTCCCACCTCTGATTGGGAAATCGGGCTGTCCGCGAGGCGTGCCGTGCACACGGCCGCCGGCCGGCCTCGCGATTGAGCGTCACACGCCCGCGCGGCGGGTCGCATCTCTGCGGTTGCCCTGCTCATCCGGCCGGCCGCCAGCCGTGGGCGGCGACCGGCCGGGAGGGCGGACGACGCACTACTCGAGGCCGAACCGGGCCCTGGTGAGCTCCCGATTGGCCATGGTGTTCATGACGATCGAGATTCCGGCATGGCTCTGCATCATGGACAGGTCGCGCCAGATCCGTTCGATGCGCTGGCCGTGACGCACCGCGCTCGATCCGGCCGTGGGGAATATGTACTTCTCGACCGCCTGCCAACTGAGCCTGACCACCTCACGGCAGATGGTGGCGATGAGCCACTCCCGTTCCTTGGTGAACGCCGCCGGCCCCTGAGCGCACAGGTCGGTCCACTGCTGGATCGCACCGAGAAGGGCGGCCTCGGCCGTGACCAGCCGGCCGGCGGCCTCGCCGTACCAGATCTGGTAGTCGGGATCCTCGGTCCTGGGCAGGATCGGGGGGAACGACGTCGTCCTGGACCGCATCAGGTCCGCGTAGGCGTCGAGCCCTCCCTGCGCGATGCCCACGGCCAGGGCGGCCGACTCGAGCATCATGAAGCTGAGCGGCCCGCCGCCGTACTGCGGGTTGTCGTGCAGCCGGACCCCCGGCGTCTCGTCGCTGACCGTGTACATGCTCATGTGCGTGTCGAGGACGAAGTGCTCGGGGACGTACCCGTTCTCGATGACGATGCTGTGTGACCCGCTCCCCTTGAGCCCCAACTGCTGGCCCCAGTCGTCCAGGTACCGCCACTGGTCGCGGGGGACGATGAAGAGCGCGGGCGTCGGCTCCTGGCCCTCGTCGGCGGCGATCAGGGTGTGGCCGAGGAAGTGCGTGGCGTACGGCGCACCGGAGCAGTAGGACCAGGTGCCGTTGAGCACCCAACCGCCGTCGGCGCTGCGCTGGGCGGTGCCGCTGGGGATGACGGTGGCGGGACAGATGAAGTCACCGACGCCGAAGATCTCGTCCTGTGCCCGTTCCTCGAAGATCGTGGCGGTCACCACGGCGTGCACCGCACCGAGGCAGAACATCCAGCCGGTCGACGGGCAGCCGCGCGCGAGCGTCGTCACCACCCGCATGAAGGTGTCGATGCCGAACTCGTAGCCGCCGTAGCGTCGGGGAACGAGGATCCGGTAGAAGCCCGCCCTGGCGAACTCGTCGTGCGTGTCCTGGGCGTAGTACGTGCGTTCCTCGGTCTCGGCCTGCCGTGCCAGCAGCATCGGGATCATCGCCTCGGCCCGCGCGATGACCTCGGCCGGGGTGAGGTCCGGCTCCGGCGGGCGGGACAGGCCGTGGGTGGGGGCGGTCATGTTGACTGTCATGGCTGCGCCTGTCCTGTCTGGTCAGCTGTTGAGCGGTACGACGTCTTCGAGATCCTGGGCGGTGTACGGCTTGGCGTCGGTCCAGAACTCCACCCGGTGGCTGCTGTTGGGGATGTTGGCGACGTCCCGCGGCACACGGCTCACCCAGGCGTTGTAGTCGTCCAGCAGCTTCTGCGCCTCGGCGGTGGCCTGAGTGAACCGGGCCAGCGGGTCGGCTCCGTGGGTGAGCACGTCGTGCATGGCGTGCGTCATGATGTCCTGGGCGCCCGCGAAGTCCCCGAACAACGCGCCCTCCGTCAGCGGTCGGCCGCCGGCCGGCCGGGCCGACACCCCCGCCGGGAAGTCGTTGACGTGGTCGTACGTGATCGAGTGGTGCGGGTGCGTGTCGAACCAGCCCTCTTCCGCCAGCAGCTCGTAGGAGGCGCGGGTGATCGGAACGAAGCTGTTGTCCTTGTGCCGTTGGGCGGCGTTGCGGGGATTGTGCAGCCACATGAGGAAGGCCAGCGCACCCTCCTGGGTCACCTCGTCCAGGCCGTTGGCGAGCCAGATGGACGTACCGGCCACGGCGTTGCCGACGTAGGGGACGTCATCGTTGTGGGGGAAGGCCCCCACGTCCATGGTGAAGCCACCCATCTCGGCCGCGAGTGCCATGTAGTTGACGTCGTTGGAGGACGAGATCCGGATCGCCACCCGTTGGTCCCGGAACGCCTCGAGGGTGCCCGCCCAGTCCGGGATCTCACCGGTGTAGAGGTAGTGGCCGTCCTGGTGGAGCTTCTGCCACCAGTTCACCCAGGACATCATCTCCTTCGAGGTGAGGTCGATCTTCGTGGCCCGGCCGTCCCGGCCGTTGCGGTTGTTGACGAAGTGGCCGCCCTGGCAGGCGAGTGCCTGTTGGACGAACGTGCCGTGGTTCGACCAGGTGATGGCGTGCGACGGGCCGCCGTCGAGCCGGGCCACCCGCTCGCACACGGCGGTGACCTCGTCCCACGTCTGCGGGAGCCCGGACACCCCGGCCCGGTCCAGCAGGTCACGGTTGGCGAAGAGCAGGCTCGTCGTGCCGGCCGACGGCATCGACTCGAGGTCGCCGTCGTACGTGTAGTAGTCGCGGAACGCCGGGTGGAGGTCGTGGAGGACGACCGGTTCGCCGAGGATCTCGGTGCGGTCGCCGATGGCCTTCGAGACCGACGTGAACAGGGGGCTGCCATCCGCGGCCACCGTGTCGCGGGCGACCTGGCTCGCGTAGAAGTAGTACTCCGCGAGGGCCGGGCGGCGCCCCTGGGCGGCCTCCTCGGCGAGCACCTGCGGAAACGTGAAGAAGTCCATGCCCCGGACGACCACTTCGTATTCCGGGTGGAGCCGGCTGAATTCCGCTGCCTGTTGGTGCCACCGGTCCATCCACCCCGGAAAGCGCAGATCGGCGACCCAGACGTCGATGTCAGTCTTCTTCATTCGACTCCTCCTTTTCGCACCTCGCGCGAGGCATCGGCGCAAGGCGGCAGAACGCGATCACGTAGGGCAATGGTGTCGCGCGGGTCGAATGGCCACATCTCCGCGCGTGCGGTTCTGCGCAGTGGTCTTCTCGGGTGCGCCGAAGCTCCGGCCCGGGCAGTGGAATTCCGTCCGGACCGGAGCTTCGATTGATGCGGGAAATACCCCGAACGGGGCAGTGTCAGTCCTTCCCGACCGCCGGCCGGTAACGGCAGATGATGACGCCGAGTTCGGTGGTCTCGGTCCCGACGAGTTCGAATTCGTGCCGACTTCCCTCGCGACCGATCAACGCTTCCCCGCCGGTCCTGCCCACGAGAATCGGGTGTACCCACACCTCCAGCTCGTCGACGAGGCCGTGCGCCAACAACTCGTGCGCGAGCTGGCCGACGCCGTATACCAGGATGTCCTGCTCGAATTCCTGCTTGAGCTTGGCCACCTGGTCCGCGACGTCACCCCGGATGATTGTCGTGTTCTCCCACTCGGCCTTGTCCAGGGTCGTGGACACCACGTACTTGGGCATCTTGTTGATTTTCTCGACGAACCCACCGTCGTCGTCCATGGTGGGCCAGGTCGCCGCGTAGACCTCGTAGATGCCGCGGCCCAGCAGAAGAGCGTCGCTGGCGAACAGGCGTTCCTCGGCGAACCGGCCGGCGTCCTCGCCGAAGAACGGGCCCTGCCACTCTTCGGGGTTCTTGATGACCCCGTCGAGAGACATGAATGTCGTTGCTACGAGCCTTCCCACAGCGGACCTCCTGGTCGTTTCGGATGACGTCCTCGCCGGCGCGGAGCCTCGTGTCCCCTACCGGGAACGGCGCCAGTACACGCTCCACCGGTCGACCCTCTCGATCGGGTCGTGTTCCATACCGTGCTGCGCGCGGAACTCTTCGACGGCGGCGCGACAGCCGGGCATCAGGTAGTCGTCCACGATGACGTAGCCACCGGGCGACAGCTTCGGGTAGAGGCTGGTCAGCGCATCGCGGGTCGACTCGTAGAGGTCTCCGTCGAGCCGCAGCACCGACAACTGGCGGATGGGCGCGGTCGGCAGGGTGTCGCGGAACCAGCCGACCAGGAACTCGACCTGGTCGTCGAGCAGGCCGTACCGGTCGAAGTTGTCCCGCACGACCTTCGCCGTGACGCCGAGGACGGCGTTGTGCTCGTGCAGCAGGAGTCTCTGGTCGTCCGGATGACCGCTCTGGTCGATGACCGGCATTCCCTCGAAGGAATCCGCGACCCAGACCTTGCGATCCGTGATCCCGTAGGCCTTGAACAGACCTCGGGCAAGAATGCACACACCGCCTCGCCACACGCCGGTTTCGATGAAGTCGCCCGGCACACCGTCCGCGATGGCGCGTTCCAGACAGTGCTGCACATTGTTGAGCCTGGCCATTCCGACCATTGTGTGCGCAACGCTGGGCCAGTCGCTGCCGGTGTTCCGGGCCCACGGATTGAACTCCTGTCCGTCGAACACCGGGTTCGGGATCGGCGGGTCCTCATATATGACGTTGGTCAGCACCCTCTTCAACAGATCGAGGTAGAGGTCGCGGGCCATCGGGTCTTCGCTGGGCATCGATCACCTTCCCGAGGGATCAGGACGTTGTGAATACCGGCAGCCGCCGCCGACGCTACACCGTGAGAAGGCCGATGGCGGGGTGCGCGGCACGGTGCGCAATCTGGAAGAACGCCGCACATGCCGACCCGTCAAACCGCACATCCTGAGGTGTGCCGTCGACCGGGCGAGCCCACGATGAGCGATGAGGCCTTCGGGTCAAACCCGGTGACCAATGCGCGGATCGGCGACGAGGTGAACCAACAGCGGCTGCTACCGCAGCCGACGTCCATTCGTCGTCAGCACGCACAGCGCGGGCTGTCACGAACCAGTGAAGGAGTGCAAAGTGGGTGTTCCTGAGAACACGTCGTCCGTCAACGTCGACGGCGAGAAGTTGACTGTCGCGGATGTTCGGGAAATCGCCGAGAACGGCGCGGCCTGCCACCTGGCGTCGGACGTGCTGGACAGAGCCGCCGTGAGCAGGGAGATGTTCGAGAACACCGTCCGAGAGGGCACTCCGGTCTACGGTGTCACGACCGGCTACGGCGAGATGATCTACATGCTGATCGGCACCTCGAAGGAGGTGCAGCTGCAGACCAACCTGGTCCGCAGCCACAGCGCAGGCGTCGGCCCGCTGTTCAGCGAGGACGTGGCCAGGGCCATCATGGTCGCCCGGCTGAACGGGCTGGCCAAGGGATACTCCGCGGTACGTGGCGAGTTGCTGGAGCGGCTGGCGCTCTACCTCAACCTCGGCATCACCCCGGCGATCCCGGAGATCGGGTCGCTCGGCGCCAGCGGAGACCTCGCACCGCTGGCACACATCGCCAGCGCCGTCATCGGCGAAGGGTACGTCCTCAGCGACGGCGGGCGCACCGAGACCGGCCCCGTGCTGAAGGGGCATGGCATCACGCCGCTGGAACTCCGTTTCAAGGAGGGGCTGTCGCTCATCAACGGCACCTCGGCGATGACGGGCCTCGGGTGTCTGGTCGTCGGGCGGGCGCTCGAACAGGTACGACAGGCCGAGATCACCGCGGCGCTGGTGGTGGAGGCTCTGCTCGGCTCGACCAGCCCGTTCCAGTCGGACGGGCACGACGTGGCCCGGCCGCACCGGGGCCAGATCGACAGCGCGGCCAACATGCGGGCGATGCTCACGGGCACCGGCCTCGCACTCGACCACGCCGACCTGCGCCGTCAGGCCCAGGCACAGCAGACCGGAGAGGTGTCGCGCACCGACGTCTACATCCAGAAGGCGTACACGTTGCGGGCCATCCCGCAGGTCGTCGGCGCCGTCCGGGACACGCTGTACCACGCGTCGGACACGATCGAGGTCGAGCTGAACTCCGCCAACGACAACCCGCTGTTCTTCCCTGGCAAGGAGGTCTTCCACGGCGCGAACTTCCACGGGCAGCCGGTCGCGTTCGTGATGGACTACGTCACGATCGCCCTGACCCAACTGGGCGTCTTCTCCGAGCGCAGGACCAACCGGCTGCTCAACCGGCACCTGTCCAGCCTGCCGGAGTTCCTCGTCGCATCCGGCCAGCCCGGGCTCAACAGCGGGTTCGCCGGTGCGCAGTACCCGGCGACCGCGCTGGTCGCCGAGAACCGGACCATCGCCCCGGCGAGCACGCAGAGCGTGCCCTCCAACGGCGACAACCAGGACGTCGTCAGCATGGGCCTGATCTCGGCCCGCAACGCGCGCCGGGTGCTGACGAACAACAACTACATCCTGGCGGTGGAGCTGCTGGCGGCCGCGCAGGCCATCGACGTGGCCAAGCGGTACGGCCAGCTCAGCCCGGTCGGCAAGGCGACCCACGACATCGTTCGCTCGCTCGCGCCGACCCTGGACCGGGACCGCTTCATGTCCGACGAGATCGAGTCGGTGGCCGCCGCGCTGTCCCGCGGGGCGTTCCTGGAGGCCGCCCGTTCCAACGCCATCGAGCTGCGTTGACCGGCCGTGGTCGTCGATTCATTCGAGGAGGGGCTGAGAGGCCATGACATCCATTGACGCCGAGGCGGCGGTCTCACCCGAGGAGACCGATCACATTCCGCTGTCGTTCAACCAGGATTTCCTGTGCATGTTCGACCAGGGCGACGACAGAGGTCCGTTCGGCCCGCGCTACAGCATCGTGTACGGGTGGCGCGTCCGCGGCGCCATCGACGTCGATGTGCTGGGCGAGGCGCTGTTCCGCGTCGTGCGCCGGCACGAGGCGTTGCGCACCGTGGTCGTCCGGGCCGAACAGGACCGGCACCAGCGGGTTCTCCCGGCGAGCCCGCCGCGTCTGCGGGTCCTCGACCTGCGGCACGTCGATCCGGCCGACCGGGATCGTCGGGCCGAGGAGCTGCTGATCGAGCTCGAAGCCGGCGACTACCCGGTCTCCGACCTGCCGCTGGTGCAGGTCGTCCTGGCGCAGTTCAGTGACGACGACGCGGTCCTGGTGCTCACCGCGCACCACACGGCCGTCGACGGATGGTCCATGCACGTGCTCATCCAGGACCTCGCGGTGAGCTACGGCGCGGCGCGGGGGCACGACGTGCCCGACCTGGTGGAGCCGGCTCAGTACCGCGAGTACGTGGCCTGGGAACGGCAGCGTGCCAGCGATTCGGGCGCGGCGGCCAGGTCCCGCGACTACTGGCGGAAGAAGTTGCAGGGGGCGGAGATTCTCGGGCTGCGCACGGACTGGCCGAAGTCCGCCGGGCGTCCGAAGGACACGGCGGCCCACCGGTTCCTGGTCGACCCGGACGTCACCTCGGCCGCCCTGGCCCTGGCGAAGGACACCCGCAGCTCCGCGTTCATGGTCATGCTCGCCGCGTACAAGGTGTTTCTCCGGGACGCCACGGGGGCCACCGACATCGTGGTGCCGACACTCGCGTCCAACCGCGGCGAGGCCCGGTTCCAGCAGACCGTGGGCAGCTTCTTCAACTTCATTCCACTCCGGACGGACCTGAGTGGATGCTCGACGTTCCGGGAGGTGCTCAAGCGCACACGCGCGGCCTGCCTCGAGGCCTATGCGCACCAGATTCCCTTTGCTCAGGTCATGGCCGACTCGCCCAATCTCGGCCGCACCTTCATGGCCGACAATCTCGCCGTCTACCCCTTCCAGGTCTTCCAGTTTCCCTACGTCATGAGCGGCGAGCTGATCGGTGACCTGGAGTTCTCCGAAATACGCCGGCGGCTGCTGCCTCAGGACGTCGGCCCGGAAGTGCCGGACGGTGCGCTGTGGACGCTGGATCTCGATTCGGCCAATCACGACCTGGTCGGTTGCCTGCAGTACAACACGAACGTGATACGCGGGGAATCAGCGAACGAGCTGGTGCTCGCCTATCTCCGGGTGCTCCGGAGAGCGGTCCTGGCACCGGACGCCCAATTGTGATCCGTCTACCCCATTCCGGAGGACGCCGATGAGCAGCGACATCGACAAGAAGGTCGAACAGATCTGGAAAGACATTTTCAAGGTGCCGAGCGGGCAGGAAGACGCCACATTCTTCGAATTGGGTGGGGAGTCCATCTCGGCGGTCCGCCTGGTGTCCCGCATCGAGGAGGAGCTCGATGTCTGGATCGACATCGGCGACATCTTCGAGGAGGACCCGAACCTGGAGTCGCTCGCGTCGGCGGTGAGGGCCAAGGCGGCGGGGACCGTGAACCTCGCGAAGACGGGTGACGCGTGATGCGTGATCTGATGCGGGTCGGCCCCGATGCCGACCTGACCGAGGTGGTCGACATCCTGGAGCGTGACGGTGCCGTCGTCGTCGAGAACTTCGTCGACGACAGCACCCTCGCGGCGCTCTGGGCCGACTTCGGCCCGTCACTCGATGCCCAGAGCTTCGAGGACAGCTGGTACAACGGAACCCGGACCAAGCGGGTGTCCTCACTGTTCGCCCGCACGACCCACCTGACGCCGGTGGTGACCCAGCAGCTCTACCTGGGCGCCGCCCGCGCCATCATGCAGAAGCCGGTGCCGATGTGGATCGGCAAATCCCGGGTGGAGATGACTCCCTCGATCCAGATCAGCGGCACCCAGGTGATCCAGATCTGGCCCGGTCAGGGCAGGCAGCCGCTGCACCGGGACGACGCGCTGCACCTGCGCCGGCACCCCGGCCCGACCAGTCGGGTCCAGCTGATGCTCGCCATGAGCGACTTCACCGCCCAGAACGGCGCCACGTTGATGATCCCGGGGAGCCACCTCTGGGATGACGAGCGGGCTCCGCTGCAGGAGGAAGCCCTCCCGTCCGAGATGGCGGCCGGTTCGGGCCTGATCTGGTTGGGGGGGACCTACCACGGCGGCGGCAAGAACGTGAGCGACGCCCCGCGGACCGGCCTGACCCTCGCGTTGGACCTCGGCAACCTCCGCCAGGAGGAAAATCAGTACCTGGCGGTGCCGCGGGAGTCCGTCCTGGCGTACCCGCCGGAGGTGCGCCGGCTCCTCGGGTACGACCGGTGCCCGCCGGGCCTCGGCTGGTACGAGATGGAAGACCCGTACGACCTCGTGTCATCCGACGAACCCACCGCGGTCCGGTAACCACCATCGGGTGCGCGAATGCGGCGGCCGGCGGGAGATCCGCAGGCCGCCGCATCGCTGTGCGGGCCGACCGGGCCGGGGCCGGACACCGGTTGGGCTGGCCGACCCCATGGCGATGGGCGGACACCGGAAACCGGTGCCCGCCCATGCTTGGTGATCTCTAGGACTCGGCCGTGGTGTAGGTCGCGATGATGACGCCGGTGCTCGTCACCTGGCTGTCGGCGAGCCGCAACTGCCGGAAGGTGCCGTTGTCGGGGAAGAGGCGCTTGCCACCCCCGACGAGGACCGGGTCGATGAGGAGTCGGAGCTCGTCGACGAGGTTGTGCTCGATGAG
Source organism: Micromonospora sp. RHAY321 (assembly GCF_023896955.1). Classification (GTDB taxonomy): domain Bacteria; phylum Actinomycetota; class Actinomycetes; order Mycobacteriales; family Micromonosporaceae; genus Micromonospora. The sequence goes on along the minus strand of NZ_JAMHIW010000009.1, from coordinate 171,337 downwards.
GGTACGGGTCAGCTGGGCGCTGCCGACGACGTGGAGGTCGCCGCCGTCCTCTTCCTTCAGCGACGCCACGGCCTTGACGACGTCGCCGTCGAGGACAGTGGAGTTCTGCCAGGTGAGCGGTTCGTTGAGCGTCGTCGAGGCCACGTACTTCGGCCGATTGTTGAGCACGTCGGCGAGGGTGGCCAGCTCGTCGGGAGCGGTCGGCCAGAACGATGCGAAGATCTCGTACGTGCGGCGGCCGAACAGAAAGCCAGCAGTTTCGAGCGTGGTCTTGTTGACCCAGTTCGTCGACATTTCGTCCATGTGGCGCATGTGCCAGCCGCCGTGCTGGAAGCCGCCGTCGCTGTCCTCTCCGTCATGGCCGGGAGCCTGAACGACCCCGTCGAGCGTCATGAATTCATCTGCGATCAGTTTCCGCATGTTCGGTCTCCTACCGGTCGCTTGCGTCACCGTACATTTTGCCACAAAACCGGCGGGAGGTACGCCGATGACGCACCACTTTGCACGATCGGCCAATGGGCGGCCGCAATGACCGCCACGGATGAGGCGCCGCGGTTATCTGCTCGTCGCGAGAAGGTCGGCGAGCTTGTCGAACATCTCGTGCCAGGTGCCCTGGGACATCTCCACCATGTCGACGCCGGCGATCGAGGTGACGTCCAGGGTCAGCTCGGTCTTACCGTCCTTCTCGGACAGCGCCATCTTGCCGACGACGAACTTGATGACCGGCCAGCACGGGACCGGTTCGGTGTACATGAACCGCTGGTTGGGCTCCCACAGGAGGACGCGCGCGTCCTGCGGCACCGCGTCGTTGTCCGGCGAGTACATGGTCAGCTTGAACTGGCCGCCGACGAAGGGCTCGAAGGTGATCTCCTCCAGCGGCGTGCGGAACCCGCTCGGACCCCACCACTGGGTGATCAGCTCGGGCGTGGTCCAGGCGGCCCAGATCTGCTCGGGAGTGGCGTCGAACTCGCGGGTGACGACCACGTTCTGGAGCCACGGCTCCGGCTCGGTCTGGGTGGCCTCGGTCAGAGTCTCGGTCATCGGGTCTTCCTTTCCTCTGCAGGGCGGGTGTTCCGGGTCGGCCGCGGCGCGCGGTGGTGCGACGCGGCCGACCCGGATCGTGTGTCTGTCGGGGGCGACGACGAGGGTCAGCGGGCCACCGGCCCCGGCCGGTGGTGGAGGTCCTCGCCGGCCCAGTCGATGACGTCGTTCAGCCGGCCCGGAGGGCGGACCGGGACGAAGTTCCGCGCCTCGTCCACGCTGCCGGTGCCGTCGTAACGCGCCACCAACGGGTACGGATAGACCGGACGGGCGCGCGGGCCCCCTTCTGGGTTGGTGCCGGTGGCGACGATGCCGACCGGGGCCCGGCCGCGCTCGACCCAGTCGACCAGCGCGTTGAAGGTCTCGAACTCGGTCAGCCGGGACCCGCCGGTCCAGGCGTGGTACTTCGACGGGATCACGTATGTGCGCAGCCACTGCTGGGTGGCCTGCAGGCCGCCCGAGCGCTGCCACACCCGCTGGTAGTAGTCCAGCATGCCCACCGCCGGGATGGACTGGTCGTCCCAGCCGCTCCACATGATCAGTTTGCCGCCGGAGCGACGGAACTCCCGCATGTCCAGGCTCGCCGCGTTGCCCGCGATACTCTCGGGCTTCAGCCGGCGCAGTTCCTCGACCGTGAACTCGATCTCGGCCAGCGAGGACTGCGGCCTGCCGATCGGGTACGCCATGTACTGCAGGAACTGGTCGGGGAACGGCCGGGCCGAGCTGAATTCGTTCGGGACGAGGTGGCCGTCCCAGGACAGCTCCGAGCCACGGGTCTGCCAGCCGGGGTAGAGGCGGGTTCCGTCCGGATCCCGCGGCCCGTCGTACAGCTTGCGCACGACGGCCACCTGCGCCGGGGTCAGGCAGTTCGGGCCGTCCGTGCCGGCCGAGCACTGGACGGTGCCCGGGTCGAACCGGCACCTGCGTGGGTCGTCGAGCTGCCCGTCGACCAGGCCGTCGAGATGGTCGCAGGCGGCGAGCACCGCATTGTGCAGCGCGGGAAGCTTCTCGCGGGTCAGGATCGACTGGCCGTCGGCGCCCATGTTGGTCTTGGCGGCGAAGGCGATGTAGATCCCGTTGAGCGGGCCGAGGAAGATCGCGGGTGAACCGACGCTGATCCCGTCGAAGTCGTGCGGGTAGCGCTGGGCGAGGATCAGGCCCTCCCGCCCGCCGGTCGAGCAGCCGAAGAAGTACGACTGCTTCGGTGGCGCCCCGTAGAACCGCTGGATGAGCTTCTTGACGGCCACGGACACCACGTGCGGCGCGCGGAAGTAGAAGTCGTCCCGGGCGGCCTGGTTGTTCTCCGCCCAGCTGGCGTCGGAGATGTTGGCCGGGAAGTCGCCCTTGCCCACGTGCCCGTCATCGGTCTGCGCCACGGCGAGGTCCGGATTACGCGGCCCGCATTCCGGGGGCGCCTGTTCCATGACACCACATTCGCCCGGGCACCCGTGCTGGACGTACCGCCCCCGGTAGGTGTCGGTGGGCAGGCGCAGCTTGAAGTTCACCGCGGGCTCGACGTATCCGCGAACGTCACACTGGGCGGGCTCGGTCCCGGTCGCCTCGACCAGCGTCGCCGATACCACGTGTGTCGCAGCCCCGGGAATGGCGTAGTCCCGGACCAGCTCGGCGCATCCGCGGACCGGCCGGATCACGCCGGGTGCCACCGGGGCGGCCTGGGCAGGCGCCACCACCATCGTGGTCATCACGGCCATGGTGGCGGCCTGCGCCAGGAATGCGGTTAATCGCATCGGTTCCCTCCACTGACGTCGTGGTCGGCAATTCGGATCACTGGTAAGTCTCGACGAGCAGGCCCGACGGTCGCCCCTCCGAGAGTGCGCAGAGCAGCGAAGCCGGCGCCCTCACCGGGCGACTCCCGGTGAACCGGCGGGTGCGACCCGCCCCGTTCACCGGGAGCACCGGCGGACGCCCACGCGGGCGCACCGTCGTCACGGGACCAGGCTCACCGGACCGGGCTCACCGGACCGGCCCACCCGGCGCGGCTCAGGCGACCTTCTCCGCCCCGACCGGCGCAGCCGGGTCGGGCTCGGGCGGCGGCGCGGCCTGGCCGAAGGGCGGCACGTTCCTGAGCTTCGAGATCACCAGGAGCCCGCTGAGGACGTACAGCACGACGCCGATGATGGCCATCACCTGCACACCGTTGACGAAGGCGTTCTGAGCCGACGCCAGCAGCGCGCCGGCCTGGTCGACGGGCAGGTCCGGAGCCGTCACCGCCGCCCCCGCGAGGCTGTCGCCAGCCACGGCGGCCTGGTCGGCCGGGACGCCGCCCGGGACGTCGACCGTGCCGCGGTACACCGCGGTGGCCACGGTCCCCAGCAGCGCCAGACCGAGCGTGCCGCCGAACTCGAGGCACAGCTGGGCGAGCGAGCCCGCGGAGCCCATCTTCTCCGGCGGCGCGTTGCCGACCACCAGCCCGGTGCCCAGACCGACGGACGCGGTGCCGAACAAGGAGGCCAGCACGAAGCCGGTGACCAGCAGCCACGTGCCGTTCTCCACCGACACCTGGGTCATTGCGACGTACACCAGGGCGGCGAGGAGCACACCGACGCCGATGACGTTGCCCGGCCGGTACCTGGCGGCGAGCTTCGGTGCCACCTGCATGCCCACCGCACCGGCCAGCATGCCCGGGATCATCAGCAGGGCCGCCTCCAGCGGGCTGAAGCCCCGCACGAGCTGGAAGTACAGCAGCATGAGCAGCATCAGGCCACCGCCGACACCGCTGAAGATGAGCGAGTTGGTCAGGGTCGCGCTGATGACACCGTTCTTGAACAGCTTCAGGTCCAGCAGCGGCTCGGCCAGCCGGTTCTGCCGGCGGACGAACAGCACGGCGAACACGAGGCCGACGACCAGTGCCAGCACCGGCACGGGCTCCCAGCCGGTGCGGACCAACTCCTTGATGCCGTAGATGATCGGGAGCAGCGCCAGCAACGACAGGCCGACGCTCACGTAGTCGATCTTGCCCGCGTTCGGGTTGCTGAACTCGGGCAGGTACTTCGGCCCGAGCACCAGCATGACCACGAGGAACGGGACGGCGACCAGGAACACCGATCCCCACCAGAAATGCTCCAGCAGCAGACCACCGAGCGCCGGCCCGAAGCTGGCGCCCAGGGTGTAGACACCGCCCCAGATCCCGAAGGCGGTGGCGCGCTGCCTCGGGTCCGCGAACAGCGCGCCGATGAGCCCGATGGTCGAGGGCATCAGCGTGGCACCGGCGATGCCCAGGGCGGCCCGGGCCAGGAGCAGCAACTCGATGGTCGGGGCGAACGCCGTCAGCACCGACCCCACGGTGAACAACGCTCCACCGATCATCAGCAGCTTGCGCCGGCCGATGCGGTCACCGAGCGTCCCCATGGAGATCAGGAACCCGGCCAGCAGGAACCCGTAGATGTCGGAGGCCCACAGTTGCTGGACGCTGTTGGCGCCCAGGTCGCCTGCCAGCGCCGGGAGCGCCAGGAGCAGCACGAACAGGTCGACGGCAATGATGAACGTCGGCAGGGCGAGCACGGCCAGCCCGATCCACGCCGCCCTTCCCGCCTTCGGTGGAGCTTCTGCAGTCACTTCTGTGGTCCTTTCGTACCTCACTCATGGTCGAAACCGGGGGGCGGAGGGTTCGCCGCGCCGGCACGGCGAACCCTCCGTCCCGCACTGACGACGAACGACCGGCCCGAAAATCGACAGCCTCCGGCCACCGACTTTTGCGTGTCCTGTTCGCGCCGGTCCCGGCGACCGGATACCTTCCGCTGCGGACCATCCACCATGCGCACCACCTCGGCGTACGACGGAGCAATCGGGAGGATGCGGTCATGCCCCGCGACAACGCACCATGGGCTCCCGCCCAGCCGGGCGTCTGGGCCGAGCCGAGCGTGGGAGGCATGATGGGAAAGGTCGTCTTCGACATCACGATGTCGCTGGACGGATTCATCACGGGTGCGAACGACAGCCCGGAGCGTCCGCTGGGCGAGGGCGGCGAACGACTCCACGACTGGATCTCCAGCGGCCGGACGGACGAGGACACCCGGGTCCTGGACGAGCTGTTCGCGTCCGGCGCCGTGGTGGCCGGCCGGCGGACCTATGACATCTCCACCGGACCGAACGGGTGGGGCGACGGTCCGCTGGGCAGGACACCGGTGTTCGTGGTGTCCCACGACCGTCCTGACAAGGTGCCCGACGGCGGCGCCGTGTTCACCTTCGCGTCCGACATCCGCAGCGCCCTGCAGCAGGCGCAGGCGGCGGCCGCCGACAAGCCGGTCTACGTGATGGGCGGCGCGGACGTCGCACAGCAGTACCTGGCCGCCGGGCTCCTCGACGAGGTGCAGATCCACCTCGCACCGGTGCTGCTGGGACGCGGCGTCCGGCTGTTCGAGCGCCCCGGCCTGGACCGGGTCAGGATGGAATCCACCCGGGTGATCGAAACTCCCTGCGCGACGCACATCAGGTACCGCGTCGTCACGGGAGGGTGACGCACCCGCGGCGCACCGCAACCGACCGGGCCGCTCCGCCGGCCAGACACGAAGGAGGGAACTTCCCCATGGCGCAGTACGCCGTTCTCCTGTACCTGCCCGCGCCCGCCGACCCGATGGAGACCCCGCCGGAGGAGACCGAGGCGCACATGCGGTTCGGCAAGCAGGTCGAGGAGCTGGGCGGTCAACTCCTGACGCCGCAGGCGTTGCAGTCCAGCGCCACCGCGACCTCGATCCGGGACGGAGTGTTCGTCGACGGGCCGTTCATCGAGGCGAAAGAGGTGCTCGCCGGGTTCTTCGTGCTGGAGGCACGGGATCTGGACCATGCGTTGCAGATCGCCAAGTTGGTGCCGACGCGCTCACCGGGCGGCGTGGAGGTCAGGCCGCTGTTCACTCCCCCGGCGGAATGACTCGAAGCATCTCCACTGAGGTCGTGCAGCCCGTTCTGCACCACAGCCCCGCCCGGGTCCACCGGGCGGGGCTGTCGCGTCGCTGGCGCATCGCTACGGCTGCGGGCTGTCCCGGCACGGGCTGAGGGCGACCGGTATCCCGTTGAACACGGCGTTGCCGGAGAGCGGGTCGATGACCGTGTCGTTGGTCAAGGCGTTGGCGTTGACCCCGGGCTGGCGGGCGGCCACCAGCTGGGTGGTGTCCGAGTGCCCCCAGCCGTGCGGCAGGCTGACCACTCCCGGCATGATCGACTCGGTGGGCTCCAGCGGCACCACCACCTCGCCGGTCGCCGAGCGCACCCGGGCCTGCCCGTCCAGCCCGAAGCGCGCCACATCGTGCGGGTGGATGTGCAGCGTGCACCGGTTGCTGCCGCCGGCCAACGGCGCCACGTTGTGCAGCCAACTGTTGTTGGACCGCAGCTGTCGCCGGCCGATGAGCACCACCTCCGGCGGTGTCTCGGCGAGTCGGGCACGCAGCCGCGCGGCGTCCTCGACCAGCGCCGCGGGGGCCAGCTCCACCGTGCGGGACGCGGTGCACAGCAGCTCGCCGAGGCGCGGCCGCAGCGCTCCGAGGTCGATGCCGTGCGGGTTCGCCCTCAGGTCGGCCAGCGTCAGCCCGTACGAGCCGAGCCGGAGCATCGCGTCCAGCAGCACCTCCGGCCCACTCTCGCCGGTCAGCTCCGATCGCACGACGGCCGGGTCCTGCCCGTACAGCGGCGAGCTCGGCGTGCGTACGCCGCCGCCGATCATCTCGCCGAGCATCATCTCGTCCAGCAGGTCGGGGTCGGCGTCCGCACCCTGCCCGGAGGCGATCATCGTGAGCCGCTTCATGATCTCGGCTTCCGAGCGCTGATCCGGCCCCAACGGCAGCACCGGCGGGGAGAACCGCGTGTAGTTGCGCACCGTCACGGTGAGCAGCAGGAAGTCGTAGTGCGGCATCTGCATGATGCGCGGCGGGGGCAGGATCACGTCGGCGTGCCGGGTGGTCTCGTTCAGGTACGGGTCGACGCAGACCATGAACTCCAGGTCCTCCAGTGCCCGGCCCAGCCGCGGGCCGTTCGGCGCGGAGAGCACCGGGTTGCCGGCGACCGTGACCAGGGCACGGACCTGGCCCTCGCCCGGGGTGTCGATCTCGTCGGCCAGGGTGGCCACCGGCAGCTCACCGAGGACTTCGGGCAGCCCGCGTACCCGGCTGCGCCAGCGACCCGACACCCACGGCTCGCCGGTGCGCATGATCTCAGCGGTGGCGGTCTTCGGGAACATCACCCCGCCCGGCCGGTCCAGGTTGCCGGTCAGCACGTTGATCACGTCGACCAGCCACTGGGTGAGCGTGCCGAATTCGGCGGTGCAGGTGCCGACCCGGGAGTAGACCACCGCAGTGGGCGCGCCGGCCAGTTCGCGGGCCAGGCGCACGACCGCCTCGGCGGGCACCCCGCAGACCGGCGCCACCGCGGCCGGGCTGAACGCCCCGGCCAGGTCGCGCAGCTCGGCGAGGCCACTCACCGGGACCTCGACCGAGGTCAGCTCCTCCGCGAGCAGCGTGTGCACGATGCCGAAGAGCAGGTAGGCGTCGGTGCCGGGACGGATGAACAGGTGCTCGTCGGCTACGGCCGCGGTACGGGTCCGCCGCGGGTCGACCACCACCAGTCGCCCGCCGCGCTCACGCAGCGCCCTGAGCCGGCCGGCGAAGTCCGGGGCGGCGCAGAGCGAGCCGTGCGACTCCACCGGGTTGGCGCCGAGGATCAGCAGGTAGTCGGTGCGGTCCAGGTCGGGCACGGGGATGGCGAACGGATCGCCGAAGAGCAGCCCGCACGAGACGTGCTTGGGCATCTGGTCGATGGTGCTGGCGGAGAAGACGTTGCGTGTACCGAGCGACTGGGCCAGCGGCCCCCGGTACAGGATGCCGGCCATGGTGTGGAAGGTCGGGTTGCCGAGGTAGACGGCGAGCGACTGCCGACCGTGCGCCTCGATGACGCGTCGCAGCCCCTGGTCGACGGCGTGGAACGCCTCGTCCCAGCCGACCTCGCGCAACTCGCCGTCGACACGGACCAGGGGCAGACGCAGGCGGTCCGGATCCGCGTCGATGTGCCCGAGGCTCGCGCCCTTGGGGCAGAGGTAGCCGCGTGAGAACGGGTCCTCCGGGTCCCCCTTGACCGAGGTGACCCGCCCGTCATCGGCCAGGCTGAGCCGCAGCCCGCAGACGGCGTCGCAGATCGGGCAGGTTCGGTAGGCGGTTGTCATGGCGCCATCCTGACCCGGGGTGGCGCTGCCACGGATACGCAGAATTGCGCTCCTGCCGTCGCCCGCGTCGCGCGAAACCAGCGGAGCGGCTACTGAGCACGCTGAGAGAACCGGCTCCGCCGTACGCCGCATAGCTTGTGTGCACGCACGCCTTCCGAGTCGGCTCTCGCACAGAAGAGAATGAGATGACATCGCGCAGTGCCACCAGAAACGATCCTGGGTCCACGCCGGCGGATTTCGTCCGGCTCGCACCGGCTCGTCGGCTACGGATCGCGCTTCTCAGCGCGGCGGCGGGCGTCCTGCTCGCGGTGCTCTGGTCGTTCGAGTTCGTCGACTCGGTGATCGGCGACAACGTCGCCAACACCGTCCTGGGCCATGACGCCAAGGCCACCGCCATCGGCGGCACCGTCGCGGGGCTGGTCTTCGCGTTCGTGTCGGGCTTCGCCGGCACCTTCACCGCCTGCAACATCGCCATGGTGGCCGCGGTGGGTCCGATGAGCACGGTGGGTGCGGACGATCGCGCCCCGACCGCCTCCCACACGGTACGCGCGCTGCTGCGTCCCGTCGGTTGGCTGACCGTCGGCATGCTCGCCGTGTCGGCGTCCTACGGCGTGCTCGGTGTGCTGCTCGGCGACCGTCTGCCCCAACTGTCGACGGACACGGTCGACGGGATGCCGGTCCGCCTGATCCAGTCGTCGGTGGTGTTCGGCCTGATCGGGCTGGCCCTGACCTATCTCGGATTGGCGGCACTCGGCGCGTTGCCCGACATCTTCGCCAACCGGCCGGTGACCCGGCTCGTCGCACTCGGCGCCCTGGTCGGCGGCTTCGTCGTCGGCCGGCCGTACCCGCTGTTCAACAAGCTGTTCCACTGGGCCGTGGATACCGGCAACCCCCTCTACGGCGCGCTGGCGTTCTCCCTGCAGTCGCTCGGCAACGTCCTCATCGTGACACTCATCTTCGCGGTCCTGGTGCTCGTGACCCGCGGCGGCTTCCTGCGCTGGATCGCGGCGCCCACCCGGGCCGCCGTCCTGACCGGCGCGCTTCTCGTCGCGTTGGGCGTGTTCACCGTCGTGTACTGGGACCTTCGGGTGCCGGCGCTCTTCGGCGTCGGTTGGTTCCCGACAATGCCGTACAACTGACCGGCCACACCGGGGCACCCGCACCGGTGTCGATGCCCGCGCTACTCGCTCAGCACCTGCTCGCGCAGGATGTCCGCGTGCCCGCAGTGCTGGGCGAGCTCGCGCAGCATGTGGAGGTACACCCAGCGCAGCGGGAGTGGGCCGCGTCGGTTGCCGTGCACCATGTCGCCCAGCCCGAGGGAGGCCGTCGCGCGGCGGGACGCTTCACATGCCTCGTCGTGTGCGCGCCGTACGGTGGCGACGGTGTCGTCGTCGTCGAGGACGAACGACTCGTCCGGCGTCGCGGGGATGCCGATCTCGGCGCGCGATCGGCACGTGACGGCTTCGTCGAACCAGACCTTCTCCACGAAGGTCGCGTGCTTCACCAGGCCCAGCAGGGTGGTCCGGGACGGCACCAACGATCGGCGCGCCTGTTCCTCGGTCAGCCCGTCCAAGCAGTCGTTGAGCGCGCGGCGGTGCTCATCGAGAAACACCTCGAACTGGGCCCTGGCCGGCTGATCGATCACCTCTTCGGCGGACGTCGCCGCGTGGGAAGACATACGCAGAGCATCCCAAGACCCGTCACCGTGAGCAACAGCGCTCCTGGTGGGCGGCGGTGAGCCTTCTGGCGGCGTCCGTACACACGGTGGTTCAGGCTGTGAGCAGGCGGAGACCGAGCTCCGCCGTGTCGAGGGCGACGAGGTCGCGGTTGCGCTCGGCCCACCGGCCTGAGGAGAGGTCCTCGCGGAGTGTGCGGACCGCCCGTTGCTCAGCCTGCGGCCCGACTCTGGTCCACACCGAAACCGCGCGGCGTACACGGTCGTCCAGGTATGCCTCCGGCCGGCGCCAGTACGCCTCGAAGAAGCCGTCCGCGCAGTCCCAGGGGACGAGCACCGGCTCCGCGCGTCCTCCGATGGCGCGGGTCAGGTCGGCCAGGGACGGCCAGCCGACGAGGAGGTCCGCGAACTCGGGCAGGTAGTCGCGGGTGAGCCAGAACCGCTGACGCCAGCCGGTGTCATCGGCGTCGTACGTGAACACCACCACGCGGCGGGCCACGCGCCGCATCTCCCGCAGCCCGGCGACCGGGTCGGGCCAGTGGTGGACGGTGCTGACCGCCATCGCGGCGTCGAAAGACTGGTCCTCGAACGGCAGACTCTCCGCCGCGGCGGCCACACACGGCGCCGCGCCCACGGGACGCTGCGCCCGCATGACCGCCGACGGTTCCACCGCCGTGACGTCGCGGTCGGGTGGCTCGTAGGAGCCGGTGCCAGCCCCGACGTTCAACACCGTTCGCGCATCCCCCAGCGCCTCCCAGATGCGCGCGGCGATCCGTGGCTCGGTGCGTCGCGTCGCTGGGTAGGCGGATCCGATGGCGTCGTACAACCGCGCGCCGAACACTGTGAGTTGCTCCTCTGGCGTCGTCCTGATTCCCATTGCTCGTGCCTCCAGTTCCCTGTCTATGGCCGTCACCATGGCGGCAGCGCGGTCGCGCTGGTCCATCAGCAGGCCGCGCAGCCGGCACAGGTGCGCGACCGCGTCGGTGGCCGGGTCGTGCACCAGGTCCGCGATCTCCCGCAGTCCGAAGCCGAGCCGCCGGTAGGCGAGCACCTCCCGAAGTCGCTCCACATCGTGCGCGGAGTAGGCCCGGTGCCCAGCCGCGCTCCTCGCGGACGGCTCCAGGAGGCCGATCTCGTCATAGTGATGCAGCGTGCGGACGCTGACGCCGGCCAACTCCGCCACACGCCCCACGGTCAGGTGCTCCTCCACGCCACCGACTATGTGGCATGACGCCGCGTGAGGAGCAAGCGTCACCGGCGGCGAAAGCCGAGGATCCGGGAACGCACGCCGGTTTCTGGAACAGAGCACGATTGAATAAGCGCGGCCGGCGCACGGAATGAGATCGTGGCGGCGCGACGCGGCGGCGGCCGCGCGCCCCGGCGCCGGCAGTCGTCTTCGGCAGGAGCGCCGCCCGACCGGGCCACGGCTCACGGCTGAGAGGCATGACAACCATGGCGCACATCGACCTGGGGATCGACGAGAAGCAGTTTCCCGGCATATCCGGTCCGATGCGGTACCGCCCGGAGACGGCGAAGCCGCTCAACGAGCTGGCCGAGGTGCTGCTGCGCGCCCCGCACTCACTCCCGGCCGGCGAGCGCGAACTGATCGCGGCGTACGTCTCCGGGCGCAACGAGTGCACCTTCTGCTGTGCGTCGCACTCGGCGTTCGCCGCGGCACAACTCGACGAGGGGATGCCCCTCGTCGACCACGTACGCGCCGACCTCGACAGCGCCCCGATCTCGGCCAAGCTGCGGGCGCTGCTGCGCATCGCCGGCGCGGTACAGATCAGCGGCCGCAACGTCACCGCCGAGCTGGTCGCCAACGCCCGCGCGGAGGGCGCCAGCGACCTGGAGATCCACGACACGGTCCTGATCGCCGCCGCGTTCTGCATGTTCAACCGGTACGTCGACGGGCTCGGCACCTTCGCGCCCGAGGGTCAGGACGCCTACGCCGAGTCCACGCGTCGGATCGTCGAGTTCGGCTACGGATCGGCCAGCGTGCAGCCGGCGGGTGAAGCGGCTGCCTGAGCACAGACAAGGGTGACCACACCCCGATCCCCCTGAGATGGTCGACGGACACGCCTGGCCAGGCCCGTCACCCGTGAGGCTGGAGGGATCGATGGACGACCCACGCCGTCTGCTCGACGCCGCGACGCGGCTCAGGGAAGACATGGTCGACCGGCTGGGCACGCTCGTCGCGTCCGAGTCGGCACCGGGTTCGCTGCCTCACCTGGAGTCCTGTGCCGACCTGCTCGCCCGCTGGGGTGAGGAAGCGCTCGGCCGGCCCGCCCGCCGCGTCGTGATCGACGGCCTGCCGCACCTGCTGTGGCAGGCCGCCAGTCAACGGGTGCTGCTCCTCGGCCATTTCGACACCGTCTTCCCGGTCGACACGATCCGGTCCAGGCCCTTCACCGTCCGCAAGGACGTCGCGACGGGACCCGGCGTGTGCGACATGAAGGGCGGCATCGTGCAGATGTTCACGGCACTGCGCCTGGTCGAAGACACTTCGGCGGTCGGCGTGCTGCTCACGTGCGACGAGGAGTCCGGGTCCGTCACGTCACGGCCGCTGATCGAGCGGGAGGCACGGCGCTCGGGTGCGGTTCTCGTCTGCGAGGCCGCCACCCCGGACGGGCACGTGAAGGTGGCCAGGAAGGGCGGCTCGGTGTACCGCCTCACCGTCCGGGGCCGCGCCGCCCACGCAGGCGTCGAGCCACGACGCGGGGTCAACGCCACGGTCGAGGTCGCCCACCAGGTCCTCACGCTGGGTACGCTCGGCGCGGCGGACAGCGGTGGCACCTCGGTCACGCCGACCCTGCTCTCCGCCGGCACCACGACGAACACGGTGCCGGAACGCGCCAGCCTGGCCGTCGACGTCCGGGCCTGGACCAGGGACGAACTCGAACGCGTGGACCACGCCATCCGCGGGCTGGTGCCGTTCCTGCCCGAGGCGACGCTGACCGTGCAGGGCGGGATCAACCGCTACCCCATGTCGCCCGAGCTGGCGCGGCCGCTCCTGGAGCTGGCCCAGTCGATCGCCCGTCAGCTTGGCATTCCGGACGTCGTCGGTGCGCACGCCGCCGGCGCGTCCGACGGCAACTTCACCGCCGCGCTGGGCGTCCCGACCCTTGACGGCCTGGGTGCGGTCGGAGGCGGGGCACACGCTGCCGACGAGTACGTCTGTGTCGACCGCATGCCGGAGCGCGCGGCGCTGCTGGCCGGGCTCGTCGGCGCGTTGTCCACGATGGAGCGTTCCGGGCCGCGACCCATCGACGACATCCCATAGTCTGGCTCGGCGCCGGCGAACGACCGGCAGCGAGGGGTCGGCGTCGGCATGACTACGGGACAGCGCTCGGGATCGCCCATTCCCCTGCTCGGGGTCGAGGAGGAGTTCCTCGTCGTCGACGTCGACCGGGGTGAGGTCGTGCCGGAGGCGGCCACGGTCGTCGACCGTGCGCGTCCGGCCCTCGGCACCCGGGTGGGCGGCGAGATCACCAAGCTTCAGGTCGAGACCCGCACCGACCCGTGCCGGAGCCTGGACGCCCTGAGCGCGCAACTCGTCGAAGGTCGTGCCGCCGTCCAGGCCGCAGCGCTGTCGGCGGGTCTGCGGGTGATCGCGAGCGGCTCGCCGGTGCTGGGCCGTGCCGTGCCGCCGCCCATCACGGAAGGGCCGCGCCAGGATCGCGGCACCGCCACCTTCCGTGGGCTGCACGACGAGCTTGCGATCTGCGCCGTCCACGTCCACGTGGAGGAGCCCGACCGGGACCGCGCCGTGCTGATCGGCAACCACCTGCGCCAGCACCTGCCGGTGTTTCTCGCCCTCACGGCCAACTCGCCCTACTGGTCGGAGCGCGACACCGGATACGCGAGTTGGCGCAGCGTCACATGGGGCCGGTGGCCGGTGGCCGGCCCGCCTCCGTTGCTGAGGTCCGCGCAGCAGTACGACGACCACGTGGACATGCTGCTCGAAGTGGGCGCGCTGGTCGACCGGGGCACCATCTTCTGGGATCTCCGCCTGTCGACGAACCACCCGACGCTCGAGGTGCGGGTGGCCGACGTGCCCGTCACCGCCGCCGAGTCCGCGGCCCTGGCCGCCCTGGTGCGGGCTCTGGTGGTCGTTGCCGGTGACGCGGTCGACCGGGGCGACGAGGGGCCGGAACTGGTCCCGGAGCTGATGCGGCTCGCGTACTGGCGCGCCGCCCGCGACGGGATGGGCGGGCACGGCGTCGACGTCCTCACCGGCCGGCTGCTGCCCGCTGCGGCGCTCGCCGGGCGGCTGGTCGAGCGCGCCCGACCGGCGCTGCACGAGGCGGGCGACTGCGAGCGGGTCGAGGACTGGTTGACACTCCTCGCCACGAACGGTGACGGAGCGACCCGCCAGCGGGCCGCCGCGGCACTGCGCGGCCGCCTGACCGACGTGGTCGACGAGATCGCCACCCGGACCGCCCCGGACGTGCCCTCCCGCGAAGACAGCACGACGGCGTAACGACGAACCGCCGGCCTCGGAAATGCTGGGGAAACCGGACGTCGCGGCAGGGTTGCCCTGCCACGGCGACCGGCACCCCTGATCAGTGGAGGCCACAGGTGACCGAGGCAGACCCGCAGTCCAGGGTTCCGATCCAGTACGCCCGTATGGAGCCGGCGGAGATGGTGCGCGAGGCGGAGGCGTTCGCGGAACGGATGGCGCGGCGCCGTTCCGTGCGGGACTTCGCCCCCGACCCCGTGCCCGACGGGGTGATCGAGGCCGCGATCCGGGCCGCTTCGACCGCACCCAGTGGCGCCAACGTGCAGCCGTGGCGGTTCGTCGTCCTGACCGACCCGGCCCGCAAGCGCCGGCTGCGCGAGGCGGCGGAGGCCGAGGAACGTGCGTTCTACGACCGTCGCGCCTCAGCCGAGTGGCTGGATGCGATCGCCGGGCTCGGCACCGACTGGCGCAAGCCGTTCCTGGAGACCGCACCGGCCGTCATCGTCGTGTTCGAGATACACCAGGGGCCACACAGCCCGAAGCCGTACTACGTCAAGGAATCCGTGGGCATCGCCGTCGGTCTGCTGATCACCGCGCTGCACCACTGCGGCCTGGTCACACTGACCCACACCCCCAGCCCGATGCGATTCCTCAACGAGGTGTGTGAGCGACCGCCGGAGGAGCGCCCGTACGTCGTGATGCCGGTCGGTTATCCGACGCCGGACGCCCACGTCCCCGACCTGACCCGCAAGCCGCTCGACGAGGTCATGATCCGCTGGTGAGGTCCCTGGTCAGGAACTCGACCAACGGCTCGACGTGCCGGTCCGGGCGCCGCCACTCGGCCAGCAGATCCTCCAGCAGGTGCTGCTCGGCGAGCAGGTCCGCTCCGCGGTACCGCCGGATCACCGGGTGGATGAAGGCGCTCTCCCGGGCCCGGTCGGGGGTCGGGTGCCGGTCGATGGCGAAGACATCGCCGTAGTCGTCGCGGCCCCACCGCAGCGCGAGCGTGTACCACTGCGTGGCGGACGCGAAGCGCTCCACGGCGTAGTCCTCCGGCAGGTCCTCGTAGTGGTGGAAGTCGCCGGTGGCGTCGTCGCGCACGAGGACGTCGCAGAGGTATTCGAACTGGGTCCACAGCGCCGAGGACCAGTTCACCCGGTCGAGCATCAGCTTGGCCAACGACGAGGCGTCCGCCGGCGTCGTCGTGAACGACAACGGCACGTCGTCGTACCGCTCCCGCAGGATCCGGGTCAACGTGCGGAGGTTGTACCGGAAGCCGTCGATGAACGGCGACGACGCGTGCTTGACGTCCCGGGCCTGGGCGATCGTACCGGCGAAGTAGAGGTCGTCGATGTTGCTCGACTGCCAGTCGGGGCGTAGCCCGGGCATGCGGCCGTCCCGCACCATGTCGGGACGGGACGTCTCGTCGAACACCGCGGTGTCCATCCGGAAGCCGGTGCACCGCAGCACCGTGTGGTAGTCGAGCACGGCGGTCTCGCCCTCGGCGTGGGTGTACGTGATCGACACCTGGAACCGCCCGTCGACGGGCCGGATCTCGTCGATCGTGCAGTCGAGCACCGAGTGCAGTGTCTTGAACTGGTAGCTGTCGAGGATCGCGCCGTACTGGCCACGGACGTCCCCGGGGTGTTTGGTGTTCCACGCGAGCCGCAGGGGTTGCCGGCTGGCGAGGTGCACCATCGAGGCCCGGCCGAGGATGGCCGACGCGGTCTCGAAGGCGGAGTTGCCCTTACCGATGATCAGGACCCGCTGGTCCTCGTACGCCGTGGGGTCGACGACCATGTCCTCGTACCCGATGGCATGTTCGATGCCCTTGATGGCCGGCACGAACGGCTGGCCCCAGCCCGTCGCGACGACCAGGCAGCGCGCCCGGACCTCATCCTGGCCGGTGCGCACGGTGAAACCGTCGCCCGTCCGCGTGATCCGCTCGACCGTCGTGCCGTACCGGACGTTGAGCTGGTGGATCCGCTGGAACTCCGCGAGGTAGCGCACCAGGTCGTCGGCTGCGGGCAGGTACTCCTCGCTGAAGTTCGGAAACAGCAGGTCCGGGGAGTCGTTGAGCAGGGAGTTCCAGTCCCAGCGCAGGCGGATCTCCGGGTCGGTGCTGTCGGTGTGCACCTTGTTCAGTGAGATGAGCCGGCGATGCCGGGGGAACCGCCGGAAGAACCCGCCCGGTTCGTCACCACTTTCGAGCGTCAGGTAGTCGGCACCGTGCTGCTGGAGGTAGTAGCTCAGTTGAAGCCCGGCGGGCCCCGCCCCGACGATGACGTACCTGTGCTCGTTGCCGACCATCCTTGACCCTTCGACGGAGTGATGAGTCCATCGACCATGGAATGGATAGCGGGACGTGTCAATGCCTGATGGCGGTCAGACCCGTTGGCGGCTCACTCGGGAAGCTTCGCCCCCGACTGCTCGCTCACCATGTACGTCGCGTACCAGTCGGGCCAGTCCGGGTCGCTCTTGCCGGTGCGCTTCTCGTGCTCGCCGTGCGCGTCGGCCGCGCGCCGGAGCGCGCTCGCCAGGTCGGTCGCCGAACTGAAGGACGTGAGGCCGCCCTCGATGCGGCCGGGAAGCCTGGTCGTGATCTCCTGCAGAAGCCAGGTGTTGCCGTCCGGGTCGCGGAACATGGCACGCGAGAAGTAGCTGCGCCGCTCGGGATCCAGCCCGTCGACCGGGCCGTCCGGGCTGGGGTGGAAGACGTCGCCGACCTCGACGCCGGCCGAGACCAGGGCGTTGCGGGCCGCCTCGACGTCGGACACGATCAGGTACGCCATGGCCGAACCGGGCGCGGCCGAGGTGAGCTCCGAACCGAACTGCACGGAGCACCCGGAGCCGTGTGGCGTGAACTGGACGATGCCGGGCGGGGTCTGGTCGAGCCGCCAGCCGAGGCGTCCGTAGAACTCCTTCGCGCGGTCGACGTCCGAAACCGGAACGACGATCACTTCGAGCTTCACGTCGAGGTTCTCGATGCTCGACATCCCACTCGCGTCGCCCTGGGCACTCCTCGGGCTCATCGCGGCCTCCCTGGATCGCGTACGGCTCATGCCCTGCCTGGCGTTCCGTCCCGATCACCACGCTACTGCCCGTGCCCCGGCTTGGTTCCTCGTTCCCGGCCTTAGCCAGGGGCCATTCTCGTGGCCCTGCGCAACCCGACCAGGGCTACGAGGGCCAGGAGGATGACGGCGACGGAGTACTCGTCGGCGGTCCGGGGCAGACCGCCGGCGTAGACCACGAGGAAACCGGCGATCACCGTGGGGAGGCCGAACCCGACGTAGCAGACGAGATAGAGCAGGGAGAGCACGCTGGCACGTTCGTGCGCCTCGACCAGCGGCATGATCGTCTTGAGGCTGCCCTGGAATCCGCCACCGAAACCGACACCTCCGAGCGCCAGGCCGACGAAGAATCCGGGGACGGACTGGGCCATGACCGACACCAACGTGACGACCATGCCCACGATGAGGGCGACGATCCCGGTGAGGATCACCGTCTTCGCGGCGGTGTTGCGCAGCACCAGGACGGCGATCGACCCGAAGAGCGCGAAGACGAAGAGGACCAGACCGCCGACCACGATCGACGTGTTCATGAGGGTCCGCACGAGCGCCGGGCCGAGCGCCCCGAAGAAGCCGGCCAGCGCCCAGACCGCGAACAGCACCGGAATGACGACCAGTACCGGTTCCCGCACCGAGCGGGGCAGCTTGATGTCCGGCCGCAGGCTGCGTCGCGCCCCCGCCATCGGCGTGACCGTCTCCGGCATCAGCGCGACCCCGACGGCCTGGATCAGCAGGACCACGAGCAGCACGACGTAGACCAGCCGCGTCGGCGCGGGCAGGAACTGGATGAGCAGCGCCGAGAGCAGGGCACCGCTGCCGGTACCGATACCGGGGGCGATCGAGTTCGCGAGCGTGCCGCGGGCGCGGTCGATGTCGAGCATGGCGGCGCCGACGGCGCCGGTGGCGGCGCCGGCCGCGAGCCCCTGCACGATCCGGGCCGCCAGCAGCGTGGGTACGCCGTTGGCGAAGACGAAGACGACCAGCGAGACCATCTGCACCGCGATCGCGACGGCCAGGACCGGACGCCGGCCGACATGATCGGACAACTTGCCGAACGTGAGCAGCGACGCCAGCACGGCGAGCGCGTAGACGGCGAACACCACGGTGGTCGTGACCGGCGAGAAGTGCCAGCGCTCCTGGTAGATGCCGTAGAGCGGGGTCGGTGCCGCCGACGCGGCCAGGAACGACACGAGAATCGACGCGAGCAGCACCAGGGAGGCCGTCGGTGAGAGTCGTGCCCGTCCCGCGATCGGCATGTCGGTGCTCCTCGGCTGCGGGGAAAGCGCTCGGTCCTGGCCCACCGCGCTGGCTGGAGGGCCGCTGCGGCGTACCCGGTGTGCTCGGTCGCATGCGGCGGGACGGCCGTGACGCTCTCGGCGTCCCGGCCGCCGCTCAACTCTCGTGCCGCGTGCCGAGGTGCGTGCTGAGCGCCGCCGCGATCTCGCCTGCCGCGCGGAGCTGGTCGGGTGTGAGAGCGTCGACGAAGAGCTCGCGGATGGCGCGCAGGTGCGGGACGGTGGAGCGTCGGAACGCCTCCGCACCGGTCGGCGTGAGCAGCACCTCCGCCCCTCGGGGAACCGTTGGGCACTCCTGGCGACGGATGAGTCCCCGCCGCTCCATCCGCCCCAGGTGGTGGGAGAGCCTGCTCCGCTCCCACCTGATGTGTGCCGCGAGTTCGGAGGAGCGCATCTGCCGGTCCTGCGCCTCGCTGAGGGCGAGCAGTACGGCGTAGTCCCCCGGCGAGAGCGAGGAATCGGTCTGGAGGCGTGACGCGATCTGGGAGCTGAGCGCACCGGTCGTCTCGATGAAGTCCCGCCAGATCCGCAGCTCCTCCGCGGTCGGCAGGCGGCGTCCGCTCCGCCGCTCGGGTGTGGCCTTTGTCATCCGCCCCTCCCGGTTGATATGTCAATTCGAAGGCTAGCATGATTGACGTGTCAATCGTCGAGGGGCTTCCTGCCGTGGGAGTCACGGCGGGAGGCGAGCGTGAGGAGGAGACGATGACAGACGGAGGCTTCGAACTGGGGCTCAACTCGTTCGGGGAGGTGGCCACCGACGGCGGCCGGGTCCTGAGCGACGCGGAAACCGTGCGGCTGCTCGTCGACGAGGCGCGGCTCGCGGAGTCGGTGGGCCTGGACGTGTTCAGCGTGGGTGAGCACTACCGGGAGGGCCACAACGACTCGGCCACACCCGTGTTGCTCGCGGCGATCGCGACGGCAACCGACCGGATCCGCCTCGGCACCTCGGTCACGGTGCTCAGCACGAACGATCCGGTCCGGCTCTACCACGAGTTCTCCACCCTCGACGCCGTGTCCAACGGACGGGCGCAGATCGTTCTCGGGCGCGCGTCCGCGACCGAGTCGTTCCCGCTGTTCGGCTACGACCTGGCGGACTACGAGCGGTTGTTCGAGGAGAAGCTCGACCTCTTCGTACGGCTCCAGCGTGACGAACCGGTCATCTGGTCCGGAACCGTACGAAGCCCTCTGGTCGCGCAGCGACTGCATCCGCGGATGCGGCCGGGCGGCATCCCGACGTGGATCGGCGTCGGAGGAAGCCCGAACTCGGTGCTCCGCGCGGCGCGCTACGGGCTCCCGCTCATGATGGCCATCATCGGCGGGCGCCCCCAACGGTTCGCCGGGCACGCCGACCTCTACCTCCGCGCGCTCGAACAGGCCGGGCATACTGTCCAGCCGATCGGGCAACACTCGCTCGGCCTCGTCGCGGACACCGACGAGGAGGCGGTGGAGACCTGGTGGCGGTACTGGCAGCCGGTCGTCGCGGCGCTCGCCGAGGAGCGCGGCTTCTACAAGCCGGACCGGGCGCGCTACGAGGCCGAAATCGACCACGGGGCGCTGTTCGTCGGGTCACCGGAGACGGTCGCGCGGAAGATCGCCACCGTGGCGCGTGACCTACGGCTGAGCCGATTCGACCTCAAGTACGACATCATGCACCTGCCTCGCGAGGCACGGGCGCGCACCATCGAACTGCTGGGCAGCGAGGTCGCGCCGCGGGTCCGGGAGCTGCTGGCGAAGGAGCCCACCAATGTCTGACCTCGAGTTCGGCCTCGACACCTTCGGCGACGTACCGGAGGACGACTCCGGTAAGCCCATCTCCTACGCGGCGGCCATCCGGCAGGTCGTCGACGAGGCGGTGCTGGCCGACCAGCTCGGCGTCGACGTCATCGCCCTCGGCGAGCACCACCGGCCCGAATATTCGGTATCGACGCCGGAGACCGTGCTGGCGGGTATCGCCACCCGCACGTCGCGGATCCGGCTCGCCTCCGGGGTGACCGTGCTGAGCTCGGACGACCCGGTCCGGGTGTTCCAGCGCTTCGCGACGGTCGACGCGCTGTCGAACGGCCGGGCCGAGGTCATCCTCGGTCGTGGCTCGTTCACCGAGTCCTTCCCGCTGTTCGGCTACGACCTGCGCGACTACGACGTGCTGTTCGAGGAGAAGATCGAACTGTTCGTCAAGCTGCTGGACGAGCAGCCGGTCACCTGGAGTGGCACCAAGCGACCGCCCCTGGAGAACGCGGACGTCTTCCCGAAGACGGAGTCGGGTCGCCTCACCACCTGGGTGGGCGTCGGCGGCTCGCCGCAGTCGGTCGTGCGTACCGCCCGGTACGGCCTCCCGCTCATGCTCGCCATCATCGGCGGGGCTCCCGAGCGCTTCGCGCCCTACATCGACCTCTACCGGCGGGCGGCCGAACAGCTCGGCACGACCGCGCACCCGGTCGGGATGCACTCCCCCGGCTTCGTCGCCGACACCGACGAGGAGGCGAAGGAGGTGTACTGGCCGTACTACCGGGTCATGCGGGACCGGATCGGTGGGCTGCGGGGCTGGCCGCCGATCCGTCGCCCGGAGTTCGACGCCGAGGTGGAGCACGGTTCCCTTTACATCGGCTCTCCGGAGACCGTGGCCCGGCGTATCGCCCGGGCCGTTCGCAGCGTCGGCGTCGGCCGGTTCGACCTCATCTACACAGCGGGAGCGCAGCCGGTCAGTGCCCGGATGCGCGCGGTGGAGCTGTACGGCACCAAGGTGATCCCCATGGTCCGTGACATCCTCGCCAGCTGACCCGTTCCCACCACCGCCGCATCGGCAACCCGGAAGGAAGACATGAACGGCAACGGCCGGAACAGGCCACAGACCCTCGCCGTCCTCGGCGCCGGCAAGGTGGGCACCGTGCTGGCTCGACTCGCCGTCGCCGCCGGCTGTCGGGTGCTCGTCGCCGGCTCCGGCGACCCGGCGAAGATCGCGCTGACCGTCGAGGTGCTCACGCCCGGGGCGGTCGCCACCACCGCGGTCGACGCGGTGGCCGACGCCGACGTCGTCATCCTCGCCCTCCCGCTCGGCAAGTACCGCAGCGTCCCCGCCGAGGCGCTGCGCGGAAAGCTCGTCGTCGACGCGATGAACTACTGGTGGGAGGTCGACGGCATCCGTGCGGACCTCACCGATCCGCGCACGTCGTCGAGTGAGGTCGTGCAGGCGTTCCTGGCCGGATCCCGGGTCGTCAAGGCGTTCAACCACATGGGTTACCACGACCTTGAGGACGAGGCACGGCCGGCGGGGACACCCGGCCGCAAGGCCATCGCGATCGCTGGCGACGACGCCGCCGACCTCGCCGCAGTGGCGTCTCTTGTGGACGCCCTCGGCTTCGATCCGGTCGTCGCCGGCCCCCTCGCCGAGGGCGTACGGCTCGAACCGGGCAGCGAGCTGTTCGGTGCCAACGTGAGCGCTGAGGAGGTGCGCGCCATGCTCGACCGCTTTCCCCAGTCGGAACGTGGGAGGGTCATCGCGTCCGCGCGGGCCCTCTCGACCGACGATCCACCCGCCGCGGCGCGGCGTTGACGCGTGGGTGACCCCGGCCCCGAGGGTCGGTTCCCGTCGCCGACGAGCCCCGGTCGATCGACCGGGGCTCGTCGGTTGGAGCAGGGTCAGGCGACGTCGTACCGGTCGAGTTCCATGACCTTCGTCCAGGCCGCGACGAAGTCGGCCACGAACTTGTCGCGCGCGTCGTCGCTGGCGTAGACCTCCGAGAGAGCCCGCAGCTGCGAGTTGGAGCCGAAGATGAGGTCGACCGCGGTGGCGGTCCACTTCACCTCATCGGTGGCCAGGTC
This sequence comes from Micromonospora sp. RHAY321, assembly GCF_023896955.1. Classification (GTDB taxonomy): domain Bacteria; phylum Actinomycetota; class Actinomycetes; order Mycobacteriales; family Micromonosporaceae; genus Micromonospora. Next base: position 148,809 of record NZ_JAMHIW010000009.1, on the reverse strand, counting down.
CCGGATCTCGTACACGTGCTCGTCGGACTCCGACGCCTTCCACCGGGTGCCCGGGGAGAGCAGGTTGGCGAAGAAGTCGTTGGTGAGCACGCCGGGCCGGTCGGTGAGGACGCCGTGCCGCGAGCCACCCACGTTGTTCCCGAGGGCACGCAGGCCGCCGATGAGGACGGTCATCTCGGGCGCGCTCAGGCTGAGCATGTACGCGCGGTCGAGGAGCAACACCTCCGGCTGGGTCTTCTCGCCGGCCCGCAGGTAGTTGCGGAAACCGTCGGCGCGCGGCTCGAGGACCCGGAACGACTCGACGTCGGTCTGCTCCTGGCTGGCGTCGGTGCGGCCCGGGCGGAACGGCACGGTCACCTCGACGCCGGCGTCGCGCGCCGCCTTCTCCACGGCGGCCGAGCCGGCCAGCACGATCAGGTCGGCGAGCGAGATCTTCGCGCCGCCGGCCTCGTTGAACTCCCGCTGGATGCCCTCGAGCGTGCTCAGGACCGACGCGAGCTGCTCGGGCTGGTTGACCTCCCAGTTGCGCTGCGGCTCCAGGCGGATCCGGGCGCCGTTGGCACCACCGCGCTTGTCGGTGGACCGGAAGCTCGCCGCGGACGCCCAGGCGGTGGAGACCAGCTGGGCGGTCGTGAGGCCGGAGTCCAGGACCTTCGCCTTGAGGGCGGCGATGTCGGCGTCACCCACGAGCTCGTGGTCGACGGCCGGCACCGGGTCCTGCCACAGCTGGGGCTCGGCGACCCACGGCCCGAGGAAGCGGCTGACCGGACCCATGTCGCGGTGCAGCAGCTTGTACCAGGCCTTGGCGAAGGCCAGCGCGAACTCGTCCGGGTTCTCCAGGAAGCGGCGGGAGACCTTCTCGTACGCCGGGTCGAAACGCAGCGCCAGGTCGGTCGTGAGCATCGTCGGCTTGTGCTTCTTCGACGGGTCGAACGGGTCCGGGATGATCTCCGGGGCGTCCTTGGCGACCCACTGCTTCGCGCCGGCGGGGCTCGTGGTGAGCTCCCACTCGAAGCCGAAGAGGATCTCGAAGAAGCGGTTGCTCCACTGCGTCGGCACGTCGGTCCACGTCACCTCGAGGCCACTGGTGATCGTGTCCCGGCCCTTGCCGCTGCCGTGGCTGCTCAGCCAGCCCAGGCCCTGCGCCTCCAGCGGGGCACCCTCGGGCTCCGGGCCCACGTTGTTCTCGGCGGGGGCCGCGCCGTGGGTCTTGCCGAAGGTGTGGCCACCGGCGATCAGCGCGACGGTCTCCTCGTCGTTCATCGCCATCCGGCCGAAGGTCTCCCGGATGAAGTACGCCGCCGCCCGCGGGTCCGGGTTGCCGTTCGGGCCCTCCGGGTTGACGTAGATGAGGCCCATCTCGGTCGCGCCGACCTCGGGCGCCATCTCGGCCTCGCCGACGTAGCGCTCGTCACCCAGCCAGGTGTCCTCGGGACCCCAGAAGATCTCCTCGGGCTCCCAGACGTCCTCCCGGCCGAAGCCGAAGCCGAACGTCTTGAAGCCCATCGACTCCAGGGCCACGTTGCCGGCGAGCACGAGCAGGTCGGCCCACGAGATCTTCTGGCCGTACTTCTGCTTCACCGGCCACAGCAGGCGGCGCGCCTTGTCGAGGTTGGCGTTGTCGGGCCAGCTGTTGAGCGGAGCGAAACGCTGCCCGCCGTCACCGGCTCCGCCGCGACCGTCGTGGATGCGGTAGGTGCCGGCCGAGTGCCAGCTCATCCGGATCATCAGGCCGCCGTAGTGGCCGAAGTCGGCCGGCCACCAGTCCTGCGAGGTGGTGAGGACCTGCACGATGTCCTGCTTGAGCGCCTCGACGTCGAGCTTGGCGAACTCCCTGGCGTAGCTGAAGTCCTCGCCCAACGGGTTGCTCTTGGAGGAGTGGGCGTGCAGCACCGACAGGTCGATCTGGTTGGGCCACCAGTCCCGGTTGGTACGCGGACGCCCACCGGTCTTCGGGGTCGGCGAGGGAATGCCCGGATTCTCGCTCTCGCTGCCCTGCGCGGTCACGGAGTCGTGCGCGACCGGGCAGCCCGCTGCCTCCTTCTTGTCCACGCCCTGCGCGCTGGAGGGGCCGTTGTCCTGGGTGTCGCTCATGTTTTCCTTCCGAACTGGTGCTGCTGGATCACTGGGAGGTGCGTTCGGTCGCACAGTCGGGGCAGGTGCCCCAGTAGACGACCTCCGCCTCGTCGACCACGAAGCCGCGGTCGTCGGAGGCGGTGAGACAGGGAGCGTGGCCGACAGCGCACTCGACATCGGCGATCGCGCCGCAGGAGCGGCACACGACATGGTGGTGGTTGTCCCCCACCCGCGACTCGTAGCGGGCGGTCGCGCCGGCAGGCTGGATGCGTCGCACCAGACCGGCGTCGGTGAGCGCGCGCAGCACGTCGTACACCGCCTGGTGGGAGACCGTGGGCTGGTCCGCCCGCACCAGGGCGATCACCCTGTCGGTGTCGACGTGCGGGTGGTCGTGCAGTGCCGCGAGCACGGCCAACCGGGGCTTGGTCACGCGCAACGAGACCGACCGCAGCTGAGCCTCGAAGTCGGATGTCACGTGATGACCATAGTCCACTCTTCTGGAATGAATCTAGTTTTGGTCAGCCTCCACCCGCGGCGGTGTCCGGTTTCATGACGCGAGTCTGTTTCAGGCAATGCCGGATCAGCCAAGATCAGCCCACCCCACACCCTGGACCAGCAAATAGTGAGGTCTATCTATATTGACCCTCGCCGTCGCTGTCGACAGAATCTCGGCACCACCCTGATCCCCACTGGGAGGCGCCATGACCCGTCCCCGCCTGCCGATCCTGCGCGCAGCCACCCGGTTGGCGGCACTCGCCGCGGCCACCGCCGGCGTGCTGCTCGCCCTCACCACACCCGCGAACGCCGCCGTGCCGGCCGGACGCTACGTCGCACTGGGCGACTCGTACGCGGCCGGTCCGCTGATCCCCACCCAGGTCGACCTCAACTGCCTTCGCTCCAACCGCAACTACCCGTCCCTGGTCGCCGCGTCCGCCGGCTCGTCGCCGCTCGTCGACGTGAGCTGCTCAGGGGCCACCACCGACGACATCCTCTACGGCGGTAGCGGCCAGTTGGGTATCGAGGTGCCACCGCAGCTCAACGCCGTCACGCCGGACACGGCGCTGGTGACGGTGCAGATCGGCGGCAACGACATCGGCTTCTCCGGCATCATCGGCGACTGCGCGGAGGCGAGTCTGAGCAGCCCGCTGGGATCACCGTGCAAGGACCGGTACACCGCCGGAGGCACCGACCAGTTGCAGGCCAGGATCGCCGCCGCCGCGCCGAAGGTGACCGCCGTGCTCCAGGCGGTCCGCCGAGCCGCGCCGGGCGCGCGGGTCGCGGTGCTCGGGTATCCGGCGATCCTGCCGGACACCGGGTACGGCTGCTGGCCGGTGGTCCCGATCGCCTACCAGGACGTGCCGTACCTGCGCGGCATCGAGAAGTCGCTCAACTCCACGCTGGCCCGCGTCGCCGCCGCGAACGGCGCCACGTACGCCGACGTCTACACCCCGTCGATCGGCCGCGACGCGTGCAAGAGCAGCGGCACCCGGTGGGTCGAGGGGCTGGTGCCACAGAACTCGGCTGCCCCGTTCCATCCGAACGCACGGGGCGAGCAGGGCATGGCCACCGCCCTGCTGGCTACTCTGAACAGCTGACCACCACCGGTTGGGCCGGTCCCGTCGCGTCGCGGCGGGCCGGCTCAACCGTCCGGGCGCACTCCTGTCACACCGAGCCGACGAACTGGCTGACGTGGTAGGCGGTGCTGCGGCCGTCCGGCGTACGGGTCCACTTCGACACCATCAGGTGCAGATCGTTGGCGTCCCGGCTCGACCAGGGATGGATGAACCCGCCGTAGAGAGCCGGCTCCTGCCAGCTCGTGACCTGAATCTTCTCCGCCGTCCACGCCCGGTCCGGCCCGGAGGCGGTCCGGGTGACCACGCACCCGTTCTGACAGTTCAGGTACGACATCACCCAGGTGCCGTCGCTCAGGCGACGTACCGACGGCTCACCGAAACGACCGGTGAGGATGGGCGTGCAGGGCCTCCCCCAGCCCCAGTTCGCGCCGTTCCAGCCCCACCCCTCGTACGACTCGGGGTAGAACAGCCGGTCCCACCGGACGCGACGCAGCATCATCGGACCGTCCTGGCGTCCCGAGCGGACCGAGAAGACGTAGACGTGGTCGCCGTCGCGCTGCATGGTCCACATCTGGAACGGGTCCCTGTTGTCCGGGCTGTTCCACCACTTCAGCGGCGTACGGACGAAGTCGTTGCCGTTGTCGGAGTAGGCCAGGCCGGCGTAGCGGGACTTCCACTGCGGCCCGGCCGGGCCGGCGGAGTTCCAGTTCTCGATGCTCATGTAGGAGATGAGCTGCCGACCGGTCTCGGGGAAGCTGATGCCGTCGTTGGGAATGACGGTCACCTCAGGAAGCCCGTCGATGCCGATGCCGTGGTGGCCGTTGTGCATCAGTTCGGGCGCACGTCCGTTGCCGGCGACCCGCGCCGCGCTGTCGAAGACCACGCCTCCCGTCGCGCCCGGGTGGACGGCGGAGCGCAACATGACCGGTGACCGCCAGTCGTTGGGCAGGGGCGGGCCCTCCGGCCACGGCGTGTTGAAGGTGTCACCGAAGAGGTAGCCGATCGATCCGTTCTCCAGCACGTAGGGAATGCCCAGGTCGGTGCCGGCCACCCGCCACCGACTGTTGGTGTCGAGGTCCGCGCCGGTCAACCGCTTCTTCCAGACCGCCGCCTGGGCCGGACCGGCCGTGGTCAGGCCACCTCCGACGACACCGACCACGCCGGCTGCACCTATCGCGGCGGCACGGCCGAGAAGCGAACGACGACGGATGCCCATGGCTCCCCCTTCCTGACTGCGGCGAGTAAACCCGCGACCATCATGCATGTCAATGTCTGCCTGCATCAGACAGCACGGTGATGGAATTCTTCAGACCGGATCGTCGTTCGCCGGCGCCACGAAATGGCACGACTGGTTCGCGCCGAACGCCGAGGTGGCCCCGGTCGGTGTCGTCAACGGTGACGGCCGCGACGGCATCGTCACGTTCAGGTGCAACGCCGATGCCGACGTCCACGCGGCCGCCTGCGCTCGGTCCTGGGACACGGACGTCGGCTCAGGTGATGTCGGTGGTGGTGGCGAGGTGTCGACCGGCCTCGATATCGGCGGTGAGATCGTTGATGCGGGCGGTGGCCAGTGCGTAGGAGTCGGAGCCGAGGATCTGGTGCAGGGGTGCGGTGCCGCTCCGGACGATGCTGATGATCGCGGCGGCGGCTCTGGCGGGGTCGCCGAGCTGGGTCCCGGGCATGGCCAGGTGGTTGTCGGTCATCTCGCGGATGGCGTCGTAGCCGTCGGTGGCCTGCGCTGGCAGCCGCAGACTGTGGGTGCGCAGGAAGTCGGTACGCAGGTAGCCGGGCTCGACCAGGTTGACGCGGATACCGAAGTCGGCGACCTCGCGGGCCAAAGATCCGGTGAGGCCTTCCAGGGCGTACTTGGCGGCACAGTACGCACCCCAGCCCGGGAAGGCGGTCAGCCCGAGGATGGAGGAGATGTTGATGATGTGGCCGCTGCGGCGCTCGCGCATGCCGGGCAGGACGGCACGCAGCACGTTCCACGCGCCGAAGAGCTGCACGTCGAACAGCTCCCGGGCCTCGGCGTCGGTCACTTCCTCGACGGCGGCGAGCAGGCCGTAGCCGGCGTTGTTGACCACGACGTCGACGGCTCCGAAGCGGTCGCCGGCTGCCTCCACGGCGGTGCGGACGGCCTTCTCGTCGGCGAGGTCCACCGGCAGGGCCAGCAACCGTGACGTGTCGACGGGACTCAGCGCCGCGCTGAGCCGTTCGGTCGAGCGGGTGGTCGCCGTGACGTTGTCGCCGCGCTCAAGCAGGTGCCTGACGAGCTCGAGACCGAGGCCACGGGAGGCGCCCGTGACGAACCAGGTGGCGGGTCCGGTGGTGGGATACGGCATGGGAGATTCCTCTTCTTGACGGCGTGACAGTGGATGCGTCCCGAAGCGGGAACGCCATCCCATGCTGCGGCCGCGCACCCCGGGCCGGACACCGTCAGGCGAGCCCAGCCCTGCCTGGGAACGGCATGCCCACCCAACCGTGGGCACCACACCACCGGGGCGGCCATCATTGACGGCATGGCAGGACACACAGATCTGGGTGACTTCCTGAGGAGGTGCCGGGCGGGCATGCCCCCGGAGGTCGCGGGCATTCCGGGCTACACCGGTCAGGCTGGCCGGCGGGTGCGCGGCCTGCGCCGGGAGGAGGTGGCGCAGCTCGCCGGGGTGAGCGTCGATTACTACACCCGGCTGGAGCAGGGCCGGCACACCAGCCCGTCGGAAGCGGTCCTCGACGCTCTGGGGCGGGTCTTCCGGCTCGACGCCGCCGCCCGCGCCCACCTCGCCGACCTGGCCCGGCCGGTCCGGCGCCGCTCCGAGCAGCCGCCGGTCCAGCGGGTACGGCCGGCCGTGCACCAGATGATCGCCTCGATGGTCGACCAGCCGGCCTTCATCGTCGGCCGCCGCACAGACGTCCTCGCGTCGAACACGCTGGCGCGTGCCCTGCTCACCGACTGGACCCGCCTGCCGCCCCCGCACCGGAACTACACACGGTGGGTCTTCCTCGACCCGGCCGCCCGCGAGGCATTCCTCGACTGGCCGACCGTGGCGGCCGAGGTGGTCGGCACGCTGCGCCTCTACGCCGGGCGGTATCCCGACGATGGCCTGCTCAACGAGCTCGTCGGGGAGCTGACGATCAAGAGCCGGGAATTCCGTACGTGGTGGAACGGGCACCGGGTGCACGAGCGCACGCACGGCACCAAGCACATGGTCCACCCCTCGGTGGGACCGATCACCATCCAGTACGAGGCGTTGGCGCTGCCCGGTGACGAGGACCAGACGCTGTTCGTCTACACCACCGCCCCCGGCAGCCCCTCGCACGACAACCTGCGCCTGCTGGCGCTCTGGGCGACGCAGCAGGACGGCGGCACCTCAGCGCCTGCCCGCTCCGCCTCGGATGCCGGCGCGGCTACCGACCCGGCGTGACCGGCGGGCACCATCACAGCGGCCTGCGATGCGCTCTGACGACCAGGTCGCGAATAACCACTCGCGTTGAATCATGCTCGGTGTGGCGGATCCGGGGCTCGGCCACCTCGACATCCCACAGGTCCGGGCTCAGGGATCCGGTGACGGCGTCGAGACTGATCGAGGCGTCGTCGGGGGCGTGGGCCGCCGAGTGCTCGTCGGCCTTATCGTGGCCGACGATGAGGAGCGTTCCGTCGGGGGCGACGGCCTGGGCCAGGCGGGCCACGAACTCCGTGAAGGGCACCCTGGGGTGGACGTACTGGCTCACCACCAGGTCGTAGCGCGTCGGCGGTTGCCAGGTTGTCAGGTCGGCCACGACCCAGGAGATGCGCGAGGTGATCTGGTGGTCGTGGTGCGCGGCGGAGCCCTCGGCGGTGCTGACGGCGGTCGGTGACACGTCGACCGCCGTCACCTGCCAGCCCTGCTGGGCGAGCCAGAGCGCGTCGGCTCCACCGCCGCAACCCGCGTCGAGCGCCGACCCGGCGGGAAGGCCGGTCACCTCGGCCACCAGTTGCGGGCTCGGGGACTGGTGTTTCGCCGGGTGTTCCCGGTAGTGGTGCTCCCACCACTGCGGGTCGAACGCGGCGTGCTCCGCGTGCGGCGATCCGGGATGGTCGTGAGGCTTGCTCATTACCGGGCTCCTGCCGAAGGGGTACGAGAGACCGCCTGTCCCCCGTACCTCAACGGTATGCGCTCCTGCCGTTGCAGCAAGGCTCCTTGCCGTTTACGCAAGAAGCCGTAGCATGGAGCCGTGTCACACGTCGACCTGTCGGACGTCGTCCGGCAACGCCTCCGCGGGCTACGGCAGGCCCACGGTTGGAGCCTCGACTCGCTCGCCGCCCGGTGCCACATCAGCCCGTCGACGCTGAGCCGGATCGAGACCGGCAACCGCCGCATCGACCTCGACCAGCTCGTCGTACTCGCCCGGGAACTGGGCACCACGATCGATCACCTCGTGGAGCCCGTCGACGACGCCGACGTGATCATCCGGCCGGTCCAGCACCAGGAACCCGGCCTGGTCACCTGGGTGCTGTCGCGCGACGCCGCACAGCACGGTGGCCGCCTGGTGGCCAAGATGCGGATCACTCCCGAACGGCGTACCGGCCCCGGGCACCTGGCCGTTCACCCCGGACGGGAATGGTTCACCGTGCTCAGCGGCACCGCGCTGCTGCACCTCGGCGACCGGCGGATCACGGTCGGCGCCGGCGAGGCGGCCGAGTTCTCCACGATGACCCCGCACTCCATCGGGGCGCTGGACGGCCCGGTCGAGATCCTCACCATGTTCGACCAGGACGGTGAACGGGCGCACACCGAATCGTCCGAGCAGGAGTCCACGCCCTCACGGGACGCGGGACGCAGCGCTCGGAGCTGAGGGTGGTCGTACGGGCAACGGTCAGGCGACGGCGGCCTTCACCAGCTCGATGACCCTCTTCTCCACCGCGGCGCTCCACGTCCGCAGCGCGTACGCCACCGGCCACAGGTCACCGTCGTCGAGGTTGGCCGTGTCCTGGAAGCCCAGGGTCGAGTACCGGTAGTTGAACTTGCCGGAGTCCTGGAAGAAGACCACGATCTTGTCGTCCGCGTTCGCGTAGGCCGGCATCCCGTACCAGGTCTTGGGCGACAGCTCCGGGGCGGCGGCGGTCACCGCCACGTGTACGCGTTCGGCGAGCGCCCGGTCTTCCGGCGCCATCTGGGCGATCCGGTCGAGGACCGCCTGCAACCCGTCGGCCTTCTTGGCGCCCTTCCTGCCCTCGGCGCGCAGCTCGGCGGCGCGCTCCTTCATCGCGGCACGCTCTTCCGGGCTGAAGCCGTCGGACACGGTGGTGGAGGTGTTCGCGGACATTCTCAGGCTTCCCCTCACTGTTCAGGCCCGGCGTGGCGCCGGCTACCTGGGAAAGGCTAGGCGCGACCGCACCCCCGAGCTTCTTGATTCCTGATCAGATCGGCCCGTCAACGACCCCGCCCGGCGTTCAGTCGGGCGGCCTGGCGGGTGAGGTGGTCGCGCTCGGCGAGGTTGGGTGCCCGTCGCGCCGCCTCGGCGTACAGCCGTGCCGCCGTCGCCAGGTCGCCGTCGCGCTCGTGGAGGTACGCCGCGACCGCCGTGTGGCGGGGCAGTGCGTCGTCCAGCGCCGCGAGCGCCGCCAGGCCGGCACGGGGTCCGTCGGCCTCACCGACGGCCACCGCGCGGTTGAGCCGGACGACCGGACTGTCGGTCAGGCGCACGAGTTCGTCGTACCACTCGACGATCTGCACCCAGTCGGTCTCCTCGGCGGCGGGCGCGTCAGCATGGAGCGCCGCGATGGCGGCCTGGGCCTGGAACTCGCCCAGCCGGTCGCGGGCGAGGGCCGCCTGCAGGATCTGGACGCCCTCGGCGATCGACGTGGTGTCCCAGCGACCGCGATCCTGCTCGGCGAGCGGCACCAGGCTGCCGTCGGGCGCGTTCCGGGTGGCCCGCCGGGCGTGGTGGAGCAGCATCAGCGCGAGCAGCCCCGCCACCTCGGGGTGGTCGATCGCGGCCGAGAGCTGCCGGGTGAGCCGGATGGCCTCGGCGGCGAGGTCGACGTCGCCGGAGTAGCCCTCGTTGAAGACCAGGTAGAGGACGCGCAGCACGGTGGCGACGTCGCCGGGCTGGTCGAAGCGCACGCCGGAGACCGTGCGCTTGGCCCGGCTGATGCGCTGCGCCATGGTCGCCTCGGGCACCAGGTATGCCTGGGCGATCTGGCGGGTGGTCAGCCCGCCGACGGCGCGCAACGTGAGCGCGACCGCGGACGACGGCGTCAGGGAGGGGTGGGCGCACAGGAAGTAGAGCTGGAGCGTGTCGTCCACCGCTGGCGTGGGGCCGGGGGCCGGCTCCTCGTCGACGAGGTCCTCACGCCGGCGGCGGGCGGCGTCCGCCCGGGTCGCGTCGAGGAACCGGCGCCAGGCCACGGTGACCAGCCAGCCCTTCGGGTCCCGTGGCGGATCGGTCGGCCAGACACGGACCGCCTCGACCAGCGCGTCCTGCACGGCGTCCTCGCCCGCCGCGAAGTCAGCTCCGCGGCGGACGAGGATCCCGAGCACGCTCGGTGTGAGGCTCCTGAGCAGGGCCTCGTTCATTGCCGAGGTCACTCCGTGATGGTGGGCGGCTCGGTCAGGAAGGGGCGCAGCTCCAGCCACTCGTGAATCGGCTTCCCGCCCGCTCCGGGGGCGGCCGACAGCTCCCCGGCCAGCTCGACGGCGCGCTCGTAGCTGTCCACGTCGATCACCATCCAGCCGGCGATGAGATCCTTCGTCTCGGCGAACGGGCCGTCGGTGACCGGCGGGCGGCCCTCCCCGTCGTACCGGACCCACGTCCCCTCGGGGGAGAGCGCCTGGCCGTCGACGAACTCGCCGGTGGTCTCGAGCCGGGCCGCGAAGTCGTTCATGTACTGCACGTGCGCCGTGATCTCCTCCGGCGCCCACTTGTCCATGGGCACGTCGTTGACCGCAGCCGGAGCGCCGCGGTAGTGCTTCAGCAGCAGGTACTTGGCCATCGTGGTTCTCCTCGGTACTGGTGCGCCCCATCTTGGTCGCCTTCACCACGGGGACGGAGCCGGCCCCCGGTTCTCGACATCGGCGTCCTGACTTTTTTCGACCCGCTCGGAGCAGAGGGCGCACAGACCGCCCAGGCACCCCGTCACCATCCCAGGAAGGTCCGACGCACTAGCATTGCCGCGGTCCGGGACGGCTGTGCTGAAACGAGGCGAAATGCGTTGGCTTCGACGGTTGCTGGGCGGCGGGCGGGTCCAGCTCGATGCGGGGCGGCAGGAGGCGCTGCTACGCGACGTCCAGCACCGGTACGGCGCCCGCGCGCAGATCCGGTTCTCTGAGCAGGTCGAGGCGGTCAGCGGAATGCTGGACAGCGACGACGGCCTGGTGGTGGCGGCCCGGATCGTGAGCCAGGTCGCCGACGAGGCCCACGCGGATCTCCTGGCCCAGGCCCACGAGATCCACCGACGGACGGGCCGGCGCCTCCTGGTGCACCGCCGGAACTACCGGCCGCTGTGGATGGAGGCCGGCTCGGCGCTGCGGTGGCCACTGTTCGCGTTGCCGAGCGGCTTCCACCCGTACGCGCAGGTGGCCGCCGCCGTCGCGGTGGTCGGCAGCCGGGCACCCCGGCTCGACCGGGTGACCGACCCGAAGCCGCTCGTGACCCGGATGTTCGAGGTACTCGACCTCACCACCGCCGGCTGGGAGTACGGCCGGGTACGGGTGGACACCGACGCCGCCGCCCTGGCCGATCGACTGATCTCAAGCGCCGCGCAGGTCCTCGCAGCGATGGACGACCCGCCTCGGCTGCCACCTGCGGTGCGGGAGCTGATGCGCCGCAACAACGTCCTCGACGTGCACGACCCGACGGGCCCTCGTGCGGTGGGTGGGATCAATCTGGGCGCGACGATGCGGGAGCGCCTCCTGGCCTGAGGGACACGGCGGCGCTTAAGTGCGTTCCCATGCGCACGCCGGTGGCCGGGCGCATGAGCGCACCCGGCCACCGCGACCCACGTCAGGTCAGCGCTGACCCCCCAGGTACATCGCGTTGAACAGCAGCCGGTACGTACCGTGCGACTGAGCCCGGTGCTGCGGCTTGAAGCCGATCATCACGACCTGCCCGTCGCCCACCTTCGCCGTCACCACGGCCGCCTTGCCGCCGATGACGTCCTCGCCGAGGAGGAAGCCACTCTTCAGCAGGTTGGTCTTCGGCCAGGTGGCTGCCACCGTGACACCCTGCGCACCGTCCTCAACCTCGAACGCCGGCCCGTCGGCGACGAACGCCGACGCGGTCGGTCCGAACCCGGCGGCGACCGGGTCACCGGCGTCGACGGTGAGGTTCAGCACCGAGCCCGGAACGTTGTAGCTGGTGTCCGGCACCCCCTCGGTGACGTCCTTGACCGGCACGCCGAACGCCTTGATGGGCAGCTCAGCGGCCTTGTTGAGGGTGACCACGGTGCCGCCCGCCTCGACGAACGCCTTCAGGTTGGCCACGCCCGCGTCGGTCATCCCGCCGGTGTACTCCGGCGGCAGCGAGCCCGCCGCGCGGCCGTTGCGCATCGAGTTGTACGTGGCGTCGGGCAGCACGATCGTGTCGAACTTCGCCCGCAGGTCGCCGGCCCGGACCGACGCGTTCGTCAGCTTCTGGTAGCCGAAGCCGAACTGGTCCAGGATCAGGCGGGTCCAGCCCTCGTCGTAGTTGTTGAACCCGTCGTACAGCCCGATCCGAGGTGCGACGAGTTCCCGCACCGTCGCCGGCTGCGCGTCGACCGCGGCGACGCTGAGGCCGTACCGGGTGGCGAGCGCCGTCACCCGCGCCTCGGTGCCCGGACGGGGGGTCACCAGGAACGTGCCAGCCGGCAGTTTGCCGCTGCGAGTGGTCACCTCGGCGCCGCTGAGCAGGACCTTGTCCCCCGCCGCCAGCAGGGAGTTCACGGCCGCGGAGCTGTCGTTGACCCGCGGGTCGAGGGCGTACGCGTACTTCGGCGCGCCGGCCACCACACCCGCCGGCACCCTCGGCGAGTCGACCCGGACGGTGCTGGCGCGCACCGCCTGACCGAGCTTGTCGACGGTGACGCCCATCTGGAACGACAGGGTGTAGCCGGTGATGTCGTACGGCGGCTCCAGCGGGCCACCCGGGTAGAGCCTCCGGTCCGGATAGACCTGCGGGTTCAGCAGGTCCAACACGGCCGCCCGGTACGGCTGGGCCTCCCGCACCAGGTAGCTCCCGGCGGGGTAGGTGCGCTTGCCGACGGTGAAGGAGCTGACCGCCCGCTCGACCTGGATGTTGTTCCAGCGCAGCTTGTCCACCAGCTTGGTGGCGGTCGGGAAGTCCGCCTGGTCGGCGGGGATCACGTAGGTCGTCCCGGCGCCGTTGCGGGCACCGTCCCGGGCCATCTGCGCCGAGCCGTAGAGCAGGCCCTCGCGGTCGTCGCTGGCCACCCGGAGCATCGCCCACGAGGCCGTCTTGATGTAGTCGCAACTCTGCGACAGGTGCCACTCGCCACCCTTCCAGGGGCTGGGGTAGAAGACCGACGGCTCGCTCGTCGAGGTGCCGTCCGCGAAGGTCTTCGGGAAGGTGGCGGGGTCGTACACCCGCGGGCTCGCCGAGGCGTGCGCCGTCTCGGTCAGGATGCCGATCTGGTTGTGGTAGTACGGCGCGGTCCGCGCGCCGCCGTTCCACCAGATGTCGTACTGCTGGCGGGCCAGCGCGCCGACCTTGCCCTCCCGATCCAGCCGCTGCCCCATCGCGTCGCCGACGAGGTTGACGCCCCGGACCACCTGGGGGTTGATGTTCGGGTTCAGCGGGTCCTCGTACGGCGGGATGCTGATCCGGGCGGGAAAGACGGCGGTCTGGTGCACGTTGTGCATGACCTGCGGAATCCACTCGTGGAACAGTTGACGCCCGACGTTCTGCGTCTCCTGCAGATTGAACATGTACCAGTCACGGTTGTTGTCGTGGCCGGCGTACTTCTGGTACAGCTCGGGATAGCTCGCATCCTGGTAGGGCCCACCCAGGTTCTTCCGGTACCACTCGGCGACCTTCGTGCCGCCGTCCGGGTTCACGTTCGGCACCAACAGGGTGATGACGTTGTCCCGGATGGCGCGCGCCTCGGGCGTCTCGCTGGTCACCAGGTCGAACGCGAACTGTGGGGCGGTCTGGTGCCCGGCCACCTCGGTGGAGTGGATGCCGAAGTCGACCCAGGCGATGGCCTTGCCGTTCTTCGCCAGGGCACGCGCCTCAGACTCGGGAAGCGAGTCGCCCTGGGAGAGCCGTACCGAGGTCTCGCGGTAGCGCCTGAGGTTCGCGTCCTTGAGGTTCTTCTCGGAGGAGACGATCGCCATCAGCTGCGGCCGTCCCTCGCTGGTCCTGCCGATCTCGACGAGCTTCATCCGGTCGCTGGCCCTGTCGATCGCCCGGTAGTAGTCGGCGATCTGCTCGTACGTGGCGAGCTTGTAGTCGGCACACGGCGCCCAGCCGATCACCGACTCCGGCTTCGGTACGCGGTTCGAGGCGGTAGCGGTGGTCGCCGACGTCAACACCGGCGCACCGACCAGAGTCAACGCGCACGCGACCGACACCGTTGTCCGAGACAGTCTTCGTTTCACCTGATACCCCTTCACGGTACGTACACGACGGAAAAGGGTCCGGCAGGGGCGGCCGCGCCAACTCGGATAACTCGATTCAACAGGTTTCGATGGATGTTCGGAACGTTCACGGCGGCAGTTGAGGAAATCTTGATACTCGCCACTGTCAGAGCAGATGCGGTTGTTCTGCCGAGGCACGACACATTCCACCGGGGACGTACGTCGAAAGTCCTCGGCTTTTCGCACGGCCACGAAGGGCGGGCACCGACCTGCCCGCCCTTCGCACGTCACTGGCTGAGCTCGGCGACCTCCTCGGCCGTCAGGCGGAGTTCTTCGGCAGGAGCCGCACGCCGCGCGCCGGCGGCGGCGGGCGGGTCGGCCGGACGACGCAGATGCCAGTCCGTCACCGCCTGGTAGGCGGCCACCACCGACAACAGCCGGTCCTCGGCGTACGGGAGGCCACCCAGGATGGTGCCGATGGGCAGCCCCGCCGTGGTGGACCCGATCGGGAAGGCGATCTCCGGCAGGCCCACGATGTCGAAGGGCACCGGGTCGGTCTGCACCACGACGTCGCAGCCGTCGAAGAGGTCGTTGAGCACCCGATCCATCAACAGCAGCTTGGCCCGCTGACCGGTGATGAACTCGTTGCCACCCATCAGCGCACCCTGCAGCCAACTGGTCACCGACACCCCGAAGCCGCGCAGGTCCGTGCGCAGGTACGGCATGAACGGCTCGGCCCGCTCGGGCAGCCGGACGTTGTTGAAGGTGCTGCCGGTCAGCTGGCCCCACTCGGCCGGCAGCGGCACGTCCACCAGGGTGACGCCGGGGATCGCGGCGAGCTGTGCCAGGTACGCCGCACGGGCCAGCGCGGTGGGCGAGGTGCCGTTGGCGAAGCCCGGCAGGACCCCGATCCGGGTCTTCCAGCGCAGCTTGACGCGGCGCCCCTGGTAGACGGGGCTGGCTGCGTCGATCAGGTTCGGCACGTCGGGCAGGCCCTGGCTGCGCGGGTCCATGGGGTCCTCGCCCGCCATCGCGGTCAGCATGATCGCGGCGTCCTTGGCGTCGCGCGCCAACGGGCCGGGATGGTCGCGGGTGTAGGTGAGCGGAATGATGCCGGCCGCCGAGACCCGACCCATGGTCGGCTTGAGGCCGGTGAGATTCTGCGCGTTGGAGGGGGAGGTGATCGAGCCGCCGGTCTGCGTGCCGATGCCGGAGGTGGCCATCCGGCCGGCGACCGCGGTGGCGGTGCCGGTGGACGACCCGCCGGGGTCGGTGCTGCGGTCGGTCGGCGCCCAGGCGTTGACGGTGGTGATCACACCGGCCGGTGTGGTGGCACGGGTGGTCGCCAGCGGGCCCATCTGGGTCTTGCCGAGCACGATCGCGCCGGTGGCCTTCAACCGGGCCACCGCGGTCGCGTCGTACGGAGGCACGAAGTCCTTGAACAGGAACGAGTTCGCGGTGGTGTGGACCCCCTCCGTGTAGTAGTTGTCCTTGATGGCCAGCGGGATGCCGTGCAGCGCGCCGCGTCGGGGCCTGCGTCCGGCGTCCTTCGCGGCCGCGATGGCCGTGTCCGCGAGCACCCGGTTGAACGCCTGGTAGATGCCGTCGTGCCGGGAGATTCGGGCCAGGTACGCCTCGACCAGTTGCGCGGGGGTGAGCTTGCCGGCGCGGATGAGCCAGGCCGCCTCGGCGATCGTGAGCTCGGTCGGCTCGGCGAGCGCCTCCGGCCGCGGCTCGGTGTAGGCGTTCGGCTGGTCCAGCGGCCGTCCGCCCGCTCGGGTTCTGGTGTTGGTGGCCAGGCCGTTGCCCGCCAGCGCGACCGAGGGCAGTCCGACGTTGACGCCCACGGCGGAGACGGTGGCCAGCGCCGCGGCGCGAGCCAGGAACGCGCGCCGGTCGACCGTACGGTCAAAGGGTTCGGACGTCATGCCTTCCGCCATTCCGTGCCGTTGGAGGGGTAGAGGACGGGCACGTGCTGCTGTGACAACGCCTTCGCGGCATCGGGGTCGGTGCCGTCGGGAGTCGGCAACTGGTATGCGGCGAGCGTCGCCACGGTGCCCCGCATGAAGGAGCGCAGCGAGGCGAGCACGGAGTCCCGGCCGGGCGAGCCGGTCTCCGGGTCGGGGCTCGTACCCGGCGGGAGTTGGTCGAGGTCGATGCCGAGTGCGGCCAGCCGGGCACGGATCAGAACGTTCAGCTCAGCATCCGTGGGCGGAGTAGGTGCCATGATGCTCCCAGGTTGTGCGAATGGGGGGTGTCGCCGATCCCTGTCGAAGTGACCTTGACCGTAGGCGGGCAGCAGGTCGCGGCAGCGGGGCGCGGGTACAAGTTGAGCAATATTTGAGTTTGCCGATGACGAGGCAGACGGCCACGCCGTTCCGGCGGCGCTATCGTCGAGGGATGGCGGTGCCGTCTCGGCGGGTGATCAGCGCGGAGCGTGTCGTCCAGGGCGGATGTCTGTTCTTTCTCCGCAACGCCACCGTCGACATGGACGCGCTCGCCGGCGCCCTCACGGTCAGCCGGGCCACGCTCTACCGGGTGGTGCACAGCCGCGACCGGCTGCTCGGTGACGTGCTCTGGCGCCTCGCGGAGCGGCTGCTCACCCAGGCCCGTGCCGAGACCACCACCACCGGCGTCGACGGGGTGCTCGAGACCACCCGCCGGTTCGCCGTCGCAGTCCGCCAGGCCCGGCCCTTCCGGGCCTTCCTGCGCGCCGAGCCGGCGACGGCCGCGCGGGTGCTGTTCACACCGGCCGGCGGCGTACACGCCCGGGTCGTCGATGCGCAGAGGGGCATCCTCGTCGCCGCGGCTGCCGACCCCGCCTGGTCACCGGCTGACCTCGACGGCGCCGCCTTCCTGTACGTGCGGATCGTCGAGTCCATGTTGTACGCGGAGCTGATCCACGGGCGGCGGGCCGACCCGGCGACCGCGGAACGTGCCGCCCGGGCGGTGCTCGAAGCGTGCTGAGCAGCGGCTGCGACAGCCGTCTCAGCTCTCCCCCGCCCGCTTCCGACCACATCGAAGAGCGTTTATGGTACGGCCAGGAAGTCGTCGTGAAGGAGCCTTCGCCATGACACGTCCACGGCGTACCGCCACCCTCGCCGCCGCCCTGGTCACCACCCTGGTCGGCACGCTGCTCGCCTCGGCACCGGCGCGCGCTGCGGCGCCCGGTGAGCGGGAGCCGATCGCCCGCGCCTCGGTTCGCGGTCCGATCCCGGGCACCGTGCCGGGCGACCCGCGCGCGGAGCGGCTGGCCGACACCTACCCCTTCTTCTCGACGCCGTCCGACCTGGCCGCCAAGGGCTACGTCGAGGAGGAGTTCTACCTCTCCGGCGTGGCGGACGGCTGGGACACCGCCGGCAACCGGGTCGCCGCCGACGTGGCGTACCAGACCCGGCTGGTCGTGCGCCGGCCGGTCGACCCGCGCCGGTTCAGTGGCGTCGCGCTGGTGGAGTGGCAGAACGTCACGGCGGGGTACGACCTGGACGCGCTCTGGAACGCCGAGGCCACCATCCGCGCCGGCGACGCCTGGATCGGTGTCTCCGCCCAGCGCGTCGGAGTCGACCAGCTACGCGGCTGGAGCCCGACCCGGTACGGCGGACTCGACGTCACCGGCGGGGGACGGTACGTCGCCGACGAACTCTCGTACGACATCTTCGCCCAGGCCGGCAGGGCCGTCGCCGACCCGCAGGGTGTCTCGCCGCTGGGCCGGCTGCGCGCCCGCACCGTGCTCGCCATCGGCGCCTCGCAGTCGGCCGGCCGGATGACTGTCTACTACGACCGGGTCCTGCCCCAGGTACAGCCGGTGTTCGAGGGGTACGGCTTCATCGTGGGCTCCGCGCCCACCCGGGTCGGCGACGAGCCGGTGTTCCAGGTGCTGTCCGAGACCGACGTGCGCACACCCGTCCGCCCCGCCGACACGGACCGGTTCCGCCGGTGGGAGGTGGCCGGCGCGGCACACAGCGGCCATAACGGCCAGGTCTACCGGGCGCCGATCCAGGAGCGTGACCTGGGCGCCGCCCCGACCTACACCTGCGCGCGGCCGCCCTTCAGCCGGGTGCCGATGCACCACGTGACCGCCGCCGCGTACGCCCACCTGGCGCGTTGGGTGGAGCGGGGCACCCCACCCCCGACCGCGCCGCCGCTGGTGTTCAACTCGGACGGCACCAAGGCCCGTGACGCCCACGGCCTGGCCCGCGGCGGAATCCGGCTGTCGCAGGTGGTCGTGCCGACCGCGCTGAACACCGGCGACAACAGCGGTGAGTCGTTCTGCCTGCTGTTCGGCACCTACCAGCCGTTCGACGAGGGCACCCTGGACCAGCTCTACCGCACACACGCCGGCTACGTCGCCCGCGTGGTGACCGCCGACGTCCGCAACATCACCGCCGGCTACCTCCAGCCGGCCGACGCCGCCGCGAACCTCCGCGAAGCACTCCACGCCGACGTGGGACGCCACGGCGCCTGACCAACCAGGGCGGGCCACGTCGTTCGTCTCCCGGGCCGTTCTGGCACCGGTCGTAATCCCGGGAGCTGGCCGCATCCCACCGCCCGGTGGCCTATGGTGAAAAACCGGCGCTGCCACTGTTGTTCTTGCCGAGGACGGGCCAATGACCAAGGGAACATCGCGGAGATGGACTGGGCCGGATGGGCGTTGTTCGGGTTGGTCGCCACCGCGGCGCTCACCGCAGTTCTGATCACCGCTCAACTGGCCGGCCTCACTCGCCTCGACTTTCCCCTGGTGCTCGGGACCCTCGTCACCGAGGATCCCGACCGGGCCCGGATCGTCGGGTTCTTCATCCACCTCTGCGCCGGTCAGGGCTTCGCCCTCGGCTACGCGGCCACGTTCGCCCTGCTGGACCGCGCCACCTGGTGGATCGGGGCACTGCTCGGGACCGTTCACGTCGGGATCGCACTGACGGTGCTCCTACCGCTGCTTCCGGGGGTCCACCCGCGCATGGCCTCCCAGCGGGCGGGCCCGGCGAGCACGGCCGTACTGGAGCCGCCCGGTCTGTTCGCCGTCAACTACGGCATTCAGACCCCCGCGGTCGTGGTTGTCGTCCATGTCATCTACGGGGTGGTTCTCGGGCTGCTCCTTCGGTCCCATTGACTCGCGTCCCAGTGCCCGTCAGGAAGCGATCGCCATGACCGGTGGGCCCGACTCCGCGTCTGCCCGGCCCCCGGCGCCGATCGGCGACTACGGGCTGCTGGGTGACACCCGCACCGCTGCCCTTGTTTCCGCCGACGGCGGGATCGACTGGCTCTGCGTGCCGCGCTTCGACGGCGAACCCCTGTTCGGCCGGCTGGTCGGGGGTCCGGACGCGGGAACCTTTCGGGTCGGTCCCGCCCGACCGGCCACGGTCGTCGAACGGCGCTACCGGCAGGACAGCGCCACCCTGGAGACGACATGGGCGGTCGGTAGTAGCCGGCTCACCCTCACCGAGGCCATGGTGGCCGAGGTCAGCGGCCGACTGCTGCCCACGACACTGATCGTGCGGCGGCTGTCGGCCGAGGACACGGCTGTCGACGCCGTCGTCGAGTTCGATCCCCGCCTCGGCGTGGGGCACCGCCGGCCCCGGGTCCACCGCCGGCACTCGACCCTGGTGTGTCAGTGGGGGGCACTCGCGGTGTCTCTGGACAGCACGCCTGATGTCACCATCGAACCAGGTCGCCCCGCCCTGATCAGCGTCAGGCCGGACCGACCGGTCACCCTCGTGCTGGCTGTCGCCTACCGCGAACCGCTGATCCGCGTCGATCCGGCACGGGCCTGGGATCTGCTCAACGAGGACGAGGAACGTTGGCGGGTCTGGACCGCCGACGTCGACGGGTCACTGCCCTTCCGGGACCACGTCGTACGAAGCCTGCTGACCCTGCGGCTGCTGACCTACTCGCCGTCGCGAGCCCCGGTGGCCGCACCCACGACGTCACTGCCCGAAGATCCAGGCGGGGTACGGAACTGGGACTACCGCTACGTCTGGCCGCGTGACGCCAGCATCGGCGTCAGTGCGTTCCTCAGCGTCGGCAAACCCGACGAGGCCCGCGGCTTCCTGGCCTGGCTGCTGCACGCCAGTCGGCTGCAACGGCCACGCCTGCCGGCGCTGCTCACCCTGCACGGCCGCCACGTACCGGCAGAACGGGAGCTTCCCGGCTGGCCCGGCTATCTCGGCAGCGTCCCGGTGCGGATCGGCAACGCTGCCGCCGGCCAACACCAGCTCGACGGCTACGGCTGGCTGATCGACGCCGCCTGGGCGTTCGTGCGGGCGGGGCAGCCCCTCTACTCCGAGACGTGGCGGGCGGTGCGCGGCTTCGCCGACGTGGTCACGCGTTGCTGGCGGGAGCCCGACGCCGGCATCTGGGAGGTCCGCCAACCGGCGCAGCACGTACATTCGAAGCTCATGGCCTGGCTCGCTCTGGACCGGGCCCTACGCATCGCCGACACGCACCCCCTGTCACGTCGGCGACGTCGACGCTGGCTGGAAGCACGAGATGCCATCGCCGCCGAGGTCCGGACGTCCGGCTTCGACTCGACGACGTCCAGCTACGTCCGCACCTACGGCTCGGCGGACCTGGACGCGGCCCTGCTCATCCTGCCGCTGCTGGACATGGACAGCGTCGAGTCGCCCCGGGTGCACGGCACCATCGACGCCATTCGGGACCGGCTCTCCGCCGGAGGTCCACTGCTCTACCGCTATCCGCCGGGTCGGGACGGCCTCCCGGGGACCGAAGGCGCGTTCCTGCCCTGCTCGTTCTGGCTGGTCCAAGCGCTCGCCCGCACCGGGCGCCGCGCCGAGGCGGTCGAGATGTTCCAGATCATGCTGGGTTACGCCAGCCCACTCGGCCTCTACGCCGAAGAGCTGGACCCCGCGACCGGCGCACAGTTCGGCAACTACCCCCAGACGTTGACCCACGCCGCGCTCGTCCAGGCCGCACTCGCCATCCGGGACGCCCCCGCCGGCGAGTGACGCCGTGGCCCGGGCCCGGTCGGACGGTGCCTCAAGGAATGCTCAAATTCGATCGACGCGAACCACTGACGCCGCGGACGCACATACGCTCACCGGACCCAGCCCGCTCACGCCCTCCCGTTCCTTCTCGCGACGGCAGCCGTCGTCGTACCCAGGCTCACCGCGCGTCCGGCAGGGCTGTCCTCAGTGGGGGCGACGCGCACGGGGGTCTGTCACCACCCCAATCATCCGTCGTGAGTAGAAGGAGGGGGAATGCGGCGCATACAACGACGCATCGCGCTTCTCGCGCTGCCCGCCCTGGTGGGTAGCATCCTCGTGGCAACCGGGCCCGCGGGCGCGGATCCCACGGGATCGGCGGCCACCGCCGGCCGATCCCAGGTCGAGGATCGAGAGTCGGTACGCCTCGTACACATCAAGCTGACCGGTGCCGACATGCTGGACAAGGTGGTCGCCGCCGGCTTCGACCTCGAGCACGGTCTCAAGCGCGTGCCGACCGGCATCGAAGGTGAGGCGGTGGTCACCGCCGAGCAGGTCGCCGAGCTCAGGGCGATGGGTGTCGAGGTGCTCGGCGATGGCGAGGGCTTCGCCTGGAGTGACCAGGCCGACGGCGGCATCGGCGCCGCCGCCGCCCGGACGGTCCAGCCGTTGAGCCACGAGGCGACGGTGCGGATCGCCCGCGCCGACTGGTTCACCACCAAGGGCCAGGGCTTCCTCTACGTCGAGGCGCGGACCACCGAGGGGCAGCAGGCGGACCCGGTCGTCGGGATGCAGCTTGAGAACGACTCGGGCAAGGGTACGCCGTTCGGCTTCGCCCGGACGATGAGCCGGTTCGTCGACTCGGGGCAGTACATGTTCCACCGGAACCTGTTCAAGCTCGACGCACGACCCAACAAGATCCAGGTGACGAGCTCCACCGGCGGCGTCGCCACCGGCGTCGTCTCCAACTGGCTCGAGGACGCCCCGCCGCCGCTGACGGCGAACCCGTCCTACAAGTCGGACTTCGTGGACGGCTACAAGCACCCGCAGCAGCTCTACAGCCGAGCCAAGGAGATCGCCCGCCAGTACCCGGACATCGCCGAGATCGTCTACCTGCCGAACCAGACCAACGGCTACCAGCGCAAGGCGCAGGCCACGATCGGCGGTACGGGGCAGGCGGCGGTCGTCGTCAGCTCGGCGGCGTGGGGCCACGAGGGTGGCAACGACGTCACGGTCGAGTTCGTGGAGCGGCCGGGGGCGAACCTCCCGCTCGCGGTGGAGGTCGCGGGCAAGGCGGTCCGCGTCCTGCTCGCGAAGGATGCCTCCGGTGGGCCGGCGAGTACGGCTACCGAGGTGGCGGAGGCACTGCGGACCCGGTCCCAGGGCCTCATCGACCGGGCGCACCCGTACCGCACCAACACCGGCAGCGGCGTGGTCGCGCCGACGGCCGGCGCGGTCGCGCTGACCGACTTCCTCGACCAGAAGCGCGCGGGCGCACCGGAGGGCGAGGTGCCGCGCGGCCCGGTCACGATCCCGGTCCTGCGGATCGGCAAGCACCGCGACGGCAAGAAGCCGGGCGTGCTCATCCAGGCGCAGGACCACGCCCGCGAGTGGGTGCCGGCGACGACCAGCCTGGAGTCGGCCGAGCGTCTGGTGCACAACTACCGGTCCGACCGGGAGACGAAGACGATCGTCGACAACACGGACGTCTTCTTCATCCTCTCCAACAACCCCGACGGGGCGAACTACAGCTTCTACAACTTCGCCTCGCAGCGTAAGAACATGACGAACCACTGCCCGGACGCGACCGCCGATCCGGCGCAGCGGAACTCCTGGGGTGTCGACCTGAACCGGAACTACCGGGTGGGGTCGGGCCACGACGGCTACGCGGGTGGGTCGACCAACTGCGTCAGTGGCACCTACCAGGGGCCGGAGGAGCTGTCCGAGCCCGAGTCGAAGAACATCATCTGGCTGGTCGAGAAGTACCCGAACATCAAGTTCATGATGTCGGTGCACTCCAACGGCGGTCAGTTGTTCTGGCAGCCCGGCGCCTACATCGCGGACGGGCGGATCACCACGCCGCGCCCGCCGCTGGGTGACGAGGCGTTCTACTGGCAGTCCGCAGCCAGGATCCTGTCGCAGGTCAAGGCGCACCGGGAAACCGTCGTCACGCCGGAGAACGTCGGCGGCTCGTCCGACGTCCTCTACTCCTCCGCGGGCAACGTGCGCGAGGACCTGTACCACACCTACGGGATCTACGCCTTCGGCTGGGAGGTCGGCGGCTCCGTCTACAACCCGGCCACCGGCGACTGGCAGGGCGGTTCGTTCCAGCCAGAATGGGCGGGAAATCCGGAACTCGTCAGCGGCCACGCCGAGACGATGGAGTACGCCAACGGGATCATGGAGATGTTCCGGGTCGCGGCGGACTGGGGCAGGGACAAGAAGGACCCGACGTCCCGGCTCATCCCCGGCGACGGGAAGTACCGCGGGCCCGTCAACGTGCGCTTCGAGACGAACGAGCCGGCCACCATCTACTACACGACGGACGGCAGCCGGCCCACGCTCGAGTCGCCACGTTATGCGGCGACCGAGTTCCGTGAGCCGGGGCAGGTGTTCCACGTGACCGAGACCACGACGTTCCGCTGGTTCTCCGTCGACAGCGCCGGCAACATCGAGAAGAACTACGACCCGACGAAGAACGACCGGCGCAACAACTACCGCACGGCGACCATCACGATCGTCGAGAAGTAGCGCCCCCTCCACTGACCATCGCCTCGTCAGTGCGGTCCGACCGCACTGACGAGGCGATGATCGCGCAAGCCCCGACCTGGGCGACTACTGGTTCAGCGGCTCGATCCAGATGTTGCGGTACTGGACCGGATTGCCGTGGTCCTGCAGTCGAATGGCACCCGTCGCCGGACCCTCGGGCCGGCTACCGCCGGTCGGGCCGAGGATCTCGACGTCGTCGTGCACCGTGACGCCGTTCCACACCACGGTGACGCGGGGGTTCTGGACCTTGTTCCCGGACGCGTCGTAGCGGGCCTGCCGGTAGGTGATGTCGTACGTCTGCCAGGTCTGCGGTGGCAACGCCGCGTTCACGTCCGGGGCCTTCTGGGTGTAGATGGCCGCGGCGTCGTTGGTCTGCGGCGGGTCGATGCCGAAGGAGTCCAGCACCTGGATCTCGTAGCGGTCCTGCAGGTACACCCCACTGTTGGCACGCGCCTGGCCGGTCACGTCCGGCGGGTACAA
Organism: Micromonospora sp. RHAY321; assembly: GCF_023896955.1. GTDB lineage: Bacteria > Actinomycetota > Actinomycetes > Mycobacteriales > Micromonosporaceae > Micromonospora. The sequence continues at coordinate 124,416 of NZ_JAMHIW010000009.1, read as the reverse complement.
CGGCAGGTTGAACTCCACGTGCAGCCGGAAGTCGCCGAAGGCCTGGACCGTGCGCAGGTCCCCGCCGCGCACAGTCATGGCGCCGTCGGCGACCGCCCACTCCGGCTCGCGCCCGTCGCTGTGCTGCCACTCGGTGAGCCCGTCACCGTTGAACAGCGTGATCCGCTTGCCATGCGGCCGGACGGCGAGCACGTCCAGGTTCACGTGCCCGGAGTCCGCGGCCTCCTTGCGGTACTCGACGACATTGCGACCCTTGTTCAATTTCGCCGTGGTGGTGACGGTGCCCCACTCCTTCCAGGTCACCGTGGAGGGGAAGACGGTCTGCTCGACCCGTTCACCGTTGACGTACAGGCTCAGCTGCTTCTCGCCCGAGTAGGGATTCGGGCCGTTGCCGTAGCGCATCGCCAGGTCGTACGTCCCGGCCTCGCGGACGTCGACGGAGATCCTGGTCGACGCGCCGTCCTGGGCGAATCCGGCGGCGAATCCGGCGCCGGAGTACGCGGCGTGGTCGGTGGCCATCCCGACGCCGGCCGTGCGGCCCTCCTCGGCCTCGAAGAAGGTCTGCGGCTGCACCACGCGTCCCGGGATCTCGTTGAGCGTGTACCAGGCCTCAGTGTTCCACAGCTCCTCGCCGCCGGCCGAGCTGAACGGGCGCGGGGAGCGCACGTGCACCACGCGGTTCTCCTTCAGGCCAGGGATCCTGAGCTTCACGGTACGGCCGTCCGCTGACAGTTCGGCCTTGGCCACGTCGAGCGTCTCCAGGTCGAGCTTGGGACCGCCGTACTGGCTCGTCGCACCGTAGCGCCACTGCGTCACCTGGTACGCGTCGGCGAGCTTCTCGGCGGTCTCGGCCGACAGGGGCTTGGTGTACTCCAGCTCGAACCCGACATGCGACGCACGCATCCGCTTGACCTCGAACGCCGAGGTGCCGTTGGGCGTGAGCTTCTGCAGGCCGTAGCTGAGCTTGCCCTCCTGGCCCCAGTTGCCGCCGGCGCCGAGACCGCCCACGTAGAGCGCGCCGTCGGGGCCGAGGGCGACCTCGTTGATACCGGCCTCCAGGCCCTGCGTGTGCCGGAACACGGCACCCTGGTACTGCCCCTCGATCTTCTCCAGGAAGACGCGCTGCAGGCCGCCGTAGGTCACGTCACCGACCACCAGTTGCCCCGCGTACGGCCCCTGCTTCAGCAGCACGGGAGTGGAGGGCGAGTTGCCGATCTCGTTCTGCGGAAGCCAGACGATGGGACGCGTGACCGGCTTGTCGTCGAACGGACCAGCGGGCGTCGTGTAGTGGTTGTAGAAGGCCCCCTGCTGGATCTGGACCAGCTTGGACGCGGGCAGCCAACCGCCCTGGTTGTCGGTGACGAGGACCTCGCCGCCCGGGCCCCACCCGATCCCGTTGGGGGTGCGCAGTCCTCCGGCGACGTAGGTGATCTCGCCGGTCCTGGCGTTCACCTTGATCGAGGTTCCGCGGTTCGGCGCGGGCTGGGGCACGGTGGTGGCCCCGCCCAGGTCGATCGCCACGGAGAGGTTGAGGTGGAAGTATCCGTCCCGGTAGAGCAGACCGAACGCGAACTCGTGGAAGTTCTGGCCCCACGGCCAGGTCGCCACCGTCCGGCGGTCGTCCGCGTCGCCGTCGCCGTCGGTGTCGCGCAGCGCGGTCAGCTCGTGCTTCTGGCTGACGTAGACGGTGCCGTCGACCACGGCCACGCCCTGCGGCTCACGCAGGCCTTCGGCGAACTTGCGGTAGGTCACCCGGTCGGGTGAGGTCTGGCCGGTGGCGCCCTCGACCACGTAGACCTCGCCGGTCGCGTTGTCGGTGCCGCCCCAGGTGGTGATCACCAGGGCGCCGTCGGGCCTGAAGGCCATCCCCGTGACCTGCGGTTGGAACCCCTCGGGACGCAGGTCGGTGAGGGTGTACCCGGGGTGCACCCGGTCGAGCGGCAGGCCGTCGCCGGCAGAGTCGGTTGCTCCCTCGCAGTACTTCCAGCCCGGGGCGGTGACGCGTACGACGCCGGCATCGGTGCTCAGCGCGGAGGGCGGCACGAGTTCGAAGCTGTCGGCGCCCGGCGGCCGCCACTCGAGCCGCAGCACCTGGCCGCCGCCGTTGTCGAAGAACTCGACGAACAACGGGTGTAGGCCGGCGGTCAGGGTGACCGACCCTTCCTTGGCGGTCTCACCGTGCAGGCCGTCATGGTCGACGACGAGGTGGTCGTCGATCGTGAGCCGGGACCCGTCGTCGCTGACGAGGCGGAACGTGTAGTCGCCGTCGGTGGGCACGGCGAGGTTGGCGGTGACGTGGGTGATGAACCGGTCGGACAGGCCGAACTCGTCCGTGGTGGTCCAGTTGACCTGCGGCATCAGCTTGTCGACGTTCGGCGTCTGTGCCGGCTTGAGGGTGCACAGCGCCGACAGTGGGGCGCCCATGTCGTACGAACGCAGGGTGACGCCGGGTTCCTGCGGCGGGACATCGGCGGCGACGGGTGCGGCCCCGGCTGGACTGACGAGGACCGTGGCGAGCAGGGTCGCCAGAGCGGCACCTGCGGCCACGAAACCGACGCGATGGCGTCGGCGCCATCGATTCGGTGCGGTCATGGTTCCTCCCGATGGGTGCGGGTTCTGGCCGAGGTGGGAGACGCGGACTCCCCTCTGGACCGGCCAGAACGGTCTCGGAACGCAAAAGATTGATCGCAGACGCTATCACTTCACATTTATCGAACGGAACTTTTAAATTTCTGGATGAAAGTGCCCCCTGTTGGCCCTGGCTCCCTGCCGTCCTCTGCGGCGGGATCGATCTCGTGAATTCTGAGTCAGGTCGCGAGCGGATCGAGAAGAATCGACCACGTGACGAGTGACAACCCCCACCGAGGGTGGTCCGGCCGGACCACCTGGGTTGGCCGGTTCAACGCCCAGCGGCGCTCGTTCCTGCACACCGAGACCGGCAGCGCACGGGTGGTGCTGGTCGCCGCGGTGGTCGCGCTCGTCTGGGCGAACCTCCACGTTCTGTCCTACGAGTCGCTCTGGAGCACCTCCTTCACCGTTCAGCTCGGCGACTGGCCCGTGTCACACGACCTGCGTACCTGGGTCAACAGCGGCCTCATGACGTTCTTCTTCCTGGTCGCCGGGCTGGAGCTGCGCCGCGACTTCGACATCGGAGAGCTGCGGGACCGACGTCGGCTGACGTTGCCGACGTTGGCCGGGCTCGGCGGCATCCTCCTGCCGATCGCGATCTACCTCGCGTTCAACGCCGGGCAGACCACCGCCGCGGGCTGGGGCGCGGTGATGGCCACGGACACCGCACTCGCGCTCGGCGCCCTGGCCGTCTTCGGGCCACGATTCTCGGACCGGTTGCGAGGTTTCCTGCTCACGGTCTCCGTCATCGACGACCTGGTCGCGATCGCGGTGCTGGCTATCGCCTACCCGGAACATCCCTCGCCGCCGGCGCTGCTCGTCGCGACGGGAATCTTCGCCGTCGTCCTGCTCGTCAGGGCGTGGGGGCGTGCGGTACGGGCCGATCTACGCGCTGCTGGGGGTGGCGGCCTGGCTCGCCGTTTCGAAGTCCGGTGTCGACCCGATCGTGGTGGGTCTGGTGATGGGGCTGCTCACCTACGCCTATGCCCCCGGCCGCACCGAACTGCAGCGGGCGAGCGACCTGTTCCGCCTCTTCCGGGAACAGCCCACCCCGCAGCTCGCCCGTTCGGCCCGGGTCGGGCTCGCCTCGACGCTCTCGCCGAACGACCGGTTGCAGAACCTCTACCACCCGTGGGCCAGCTATGTGATCGTGCCGCTCTTCGCGCTGGCGAACGTCGGAATCGTGATCGACGGCGAACTCCTGGCCAGGGCCGTCACCTCCCCGGTCACGCTGGGCGTCGTGGTGGCATACGTCATCGGCAAGCCGCTCGGGATCGTGGCCACCTCGTGGCTGGTGGCCCGCTTCAGCCACAACCGGCTCCGGCCACCGGTCGGCTGGGTCGCCGTCGCCGGGGTGGGCACGGTCTCCGGCATCGGGTTCACCGTCGCCCTCCTGATCGCCACCCATGCGCTGCATGGCCCGGCCCTGGAGGAGACGAAGCTCGGCATCCTCGTCGCGACGGTTGCTTCGGCCGTCATCACCTGGCTGGTGTTCCGCTACGCCGCCCGACTCCCGGCGGCACGGCGTGCCCGTGCGCTGCTGGGCGCCGCCGAAGGGATCATCGACCTGATGGTCCCGGTCGATCCTGAGCGCGACCACATGCGCGGACCGCCCGAAGCTCCGGTGACGGTCGTGGAGTACGGGGACTTCGAGTGCCCCTACTGCGGGCAGGCCGAGCCGGTGGTCCGGGAGCTGCTGACCGACTTCGCCAACATCCGGTACGTGTGGCGGCACCTGCCTCTCACCGACGTCCACGCGCACGCCCAACTCGCCGCCGAGGTCGCCGAGGCGGCGGGCGAGCAGGGCGCGTTCTGGGAGATGCACGACCTGCTGCTCGACCACCAGGACGCACTCAGTCCCGCCGATGTGCTCCGCTACGCCGAACAGCTCGGCCTGGATCTGGCGCGGTTCCGGGAGCGCCTCGCCGAGCGCGAGGGCGCCGAGCGAATCGCCGAGGACGTCGACTCGGCCGACCTCAGCGGCGTCACCGGCACCCCGACCTTCTTCATCAACGGCCGGCGCCACCACGGCGCGTACGACATCGCCGCGCTTTCCGCCGCCGTGAAGGCGGCGTTCGCCAGCGCGAAGCTTCGCCCCGCGTACCGTCGGGATCCCGGGCCCCGCCGGGAGGGCTGAGCGCCGAGCTGCCGACGGTCTCGGAGGCGGCCTGGTGCTCGGCGATCAGGGTCTGCCGCCGATACGCGGGGTCGTGCCGAGAAACTCGTGGATCGGGCGCGCGACCTTCAGCGGCGGCAGTGCCACACCAGCGGCCGGTACACCTGCTTCTCGTAGACGGCACCGACCACGGTCAGACCGTCGTCGCTGATCCCATTGGCCGTGTACGTGCCGGCCTCGGTCGCCCGGACCTCGGAGCGGCCCGGCAACCGGCGGGACGTGCCGTCTGGGGCGACGACCAGCGGCGAACCGTCGCCGACCAGCAGGTCGCCGTTGCCGGCGATCCCGGTCGCACCCGAAAATGGCAGCAGGCTCACCGCACCAGTCGTGAGATTCCACCGTACCGGCAGCATCTGCACGGACCCGCCCTGCTGGGCGCCGGGAACCATGCCGATCGCCCAGTCGCCGTGCGCCGAGTCGACCGAGGCGCGCGGGTAGCCGTCGGGCACCGCCAGCGCCGCCCCGGCGCCCTGCGGCGTCCACCGGTAGGGCAGTTGGTCGGTCGTGCCGACGATTGTGCCGTCCTCGGTGATCCCGGTCGCGGCGGATCCCGGCTGGCCGACCAGCCGGTACTCCTGCGGGCGGTTCGCCGACCACAGCACGGCGTGGTGCGAGTCGCCCGCTCCCCTGGCGGTGCCGGCGATGTCGCCCCGGCCGTTGATCGCGTGCACGAGAACCGCCTGGTAGCCGCGCGGGGTGGCCAGGGAACGCAGTTTCCCGTCCCGGTAGACCCAGCCGGTACCGTCGCCGTTGGTGCCGACCACGATGCCGCCAGCGTTGACCGCGGCCGCGTGCCGCGCGGTCGCAGGCAGTACACCCGCCCGGCCGTCGGTCCACAACACGACCCGCCCGTCCTCCTGCCCGGTGCCGATGTCGCCGACGATGTACCGCCCGGTGGGGTCGACGGCGTTCGCCACCGCGACCGGACCGCTGATCGGCTGCGGCAACCACGAGGCCTCGCAGGTGACCGGCGAGGGCGGGGCGGCCGTCACGGTCCCCTGCGGTGACGCCGCGAGGGCCGGCGGGACCGGAGCCGGCCGGCTGGCGGCCCCGCCGAGCTGGGCGGCGCCCAGGACGCCGAGCCCGGCCATCACCGTCACCGCGGCGATCCCGCCGACGCGGCGGCGCTGTCGGCGACGCCGGCCGTCGCGGACCGCCCGGCCAACATCGACCTTCGGCTCGGGAACCGACGCCGACTGCATCAGTGCGGCGATCCGCTGGTCGTCCAACGTGGTCATCTCGGGTTCCTCCCGGACATCTCGGTGACGTCGAGCACCTGGCGGACCGCCACCAGCGCCCGAGCCGTCTGCGACTTCACGTTGCCTTCGGAGCAGCCCATCGCGGCGGCCGTGTCGGCCAGCGACAGGTCGCACAGGAACCGCAGGACCAGTACGGTGCGCTGGCCGCGGGGCAGGTGGGCGAGAGCGGCGACCAGGCTGTCCCGCTCGGCCAGCTCGTCGTGCGGCGTGACCGGCGGGCGCTCCGGCACCGGCACCGACCCCAGCAGCCGGACCTTCGCCCAGCTCAACCGCTTCTCGTCGACGAGCTTGTGGACCAGCATCCGGTGCACGTACGCGTCGACGTTGTCGGCCCGACTGACCCGGCGCCAGTTCACGTACAACGCCGTGATCGTCTGCTGCACCACGTCGTCGGCCAGGTGGGCGTCGCCGCACATCAGGAACGCGGTCCGATGCAGGCTCGGCAGTCGCGCGGAGACGTACTCGACGAACTCACCCTCGGCATCAACCATGGGGCTCCCTCCTCCGCAAGCTCGACGGGTCCGGACGACCGTCAGGTTGCGTCAACGCCGAAGTTCGGCGGGATGGAGGAATGAGCTACATCGCTGGCGAACTCCTCAGGTCACGATCCGTCCGGAGGGTTGGCCGGCTGCTGTCCCGGCCAGAACGGCCACTCCTCGAACGACCGACAACGTCCGTCGTCGGCGAATCGCATGATCCACAGGTCGCGGTACTCCTGCTCGACCGGGTCGCCGTAGCGGACCTCCAGGCGGACCACCGCGGTGTCGCCCTCGACCGCGACGATCTCCCTGCTCATCTGGAACACCTCGTCGGGACCCTTGCGCTGCGCCTCCCACATCCGGGCGATGGCCGGCAGGCCGACGACGGGCGTCCAGTACGGCCCCTGCTGGTAGCTCGCATCCTCGGTGAAGAGCGTGACCAGCCCGTCCGTGCCCGGCGTCCGCCACGCCCGCTCGTAACCGGCGAGCCAATCGGCGACGTGCTTCCTGTCCATGGACATCACCTTGCCATTCGACGGACGGCATGCGGCGGGAAACGAGGTCTCGTCAGCCCGCCCGACTCACCTGACGCGGAACTCGTTGCCGTCCGGGTCTGCCAGCATGACTGCGCCGTTCTCACCGATATCGAGGCGAGTGGCCCCGAGGGAGATCAGCCCGTCGACCGCCGCCTGCCGGTCACCAGCGGCCGGGATGAGCTCGAAGCGTTGCCGGTTCGGCTCCCTTTTCGGGGCCACGGGTGGGCCTGCCCATGCGACCTTCGTGCCGCCGCGCGGTGACTGGATCGCGGTCTCCTCGTCCTGGTCCCACACCAGCGGCCAGCCCAGCACCTTGCTCCAGAACAGGCCGACCTCCCGGGTGCCGTCGCAGGTGAGCTCACCGAGGAAGCCGCACCCGGCGAGATAGGCGTTGCCGGGCTCGATCACGCAGAACTCGTAGCCCGCGGGGTCGGCCAGGACGACGTGCTCGTCCTCGGGGCGCTGCCCGACGTCGAGGTGGCGGCCACCAAGTTCCAGCGCCGTCGCCACCGTGTGCTGCTGATCGTCAAGATCGGTGCTGGTCAGGTGCAGGTGCATGCGGTTCGCTCCGAGTTGGCCCGGGCGGCCCGGAACGAATCGAAGACCGAGTTGTGCGTCCTCGCCCGGCAGAAGCGCACCGGCGGCATCCTCGACCACCTCCCGGCCGAGGAGAGCGGCCCAGAACCGCGCCGCACGAGCCGGGTCCTGCGCCTCGAAGGTCAGTGCCAGCAGTCGCGAATGCATCACCAGACGGTAGAGACCGTCCGGCGGGACAACAAGGCATTAACGAGTTCGCGCAGGACCAGGAGGTCGAGGGGCCGAGGTCCGCTTCGCTCTGGCAGGCCGCGACGTGATCAGGCGCCAATCGCGATGGCGAAGATGTGCATGGTCGGTACGCCGGACGCCGGCCGGGCACTGATGTTGGGCAGCTCGACCCGTACCACCTGCTTGTTCTGCAGTGCCACACCCACGTAGTAGACGCAGGCCGCGGTCGTGACCCGCTGGTTGCCGGGCCGGTTCTGGTATGCGGTCACGATGGCGGCGGTGCCGCCGGGATGGGGTCCGCCGTACCAGCGCGGCGACGATACATCGGATGTCTGGGTCCCAAGGGAGTGGCTGGGCCCGCCGGGCCGTCGGCGTCGACCAGCGGGCCCGGGGTGGGAGCGGTACGGCTGCTGCTCCGCTCCCACCCCGCGCAGGTGCCGTCACCACACGGTGGTGCCCCTACGTACTCGGCTCGCGACCCACGTCACGGTGTCGCGAGGGTGAACCGGCGCACCGTCACCGCGCCGCCCAGCGCCTGGGTGGCGTAGTTGAAGATGCCGAACCGGTATCCCATGAAGAACTGCCAGGCGTTGTTGAGGGTCAGGGCGTTGCCGAGCGCGACGAAGGTGACGCCGTCGGTGCTGTAGGAGAACCTCGCCTGCCGGCCCGTCCCAGGTCGGATGTCGGCGTTGGCCCGCAACCAGATCCTTCCGCCGGACACCGCGGCGCTGGCGACCTCCGTCCCGGTGCCGACGGTGTTCCAGTTGGTGCCCATGGTCAGGCCGTTGGTCATGACGACACGCGTGGTGCCGTTGTCCCGCCTGACGCCGATCCATGCCGAGGTGTCCCGCAACATCGCGAGACCGGCCCGGTCGCCGTCGCGCATCGTCGAGTAGTCCAACTCGATGGTGCCCGTCGAGGTCGGACCCTGGATCCGGTGGGTGACCGTGTTGCGGGCCCGGTAGAGGTCGTTGGTCACCGTCGCGGTCTGCAGACGCAGCCCGTTGTTGACCGACCACCGGCTGTCGTCCGGGTTGTGGTTCCACTCGTACTGCGGTCCGAGGGCGGTGCCGGCGAAGGTGTCGGTGCCGGTCAGCGGCTTGACGGGACGCGGCGGAAGCGGGTTGGGGTAGTTGACGCCCCAGTTCCCGTTGACCGTCTGCACCTGCGGCCAGCCGTCGCTGGTCCAGCTGATCGGCGCGAGCGTCGGCATCCGCCCGCCCGGGTACGCGTCGGTGAAGGCCATGTAGTACCAGGCGCCGGTCTGGGTCTGCACCAGGCCGCCCTGGTGGGGCACCCCACCGCCGGAGATCGGGCCCGGCATGTTGAGCAGGACCTGCCGCTGCTCGTACGGACCGAACGGGCCATTGGTCGACTTGAGGACGTACTGGCCGTTGGCCGGGCGGGTGAGCCAGATGTAGTAGGCGCCGTTGCGCTTGTAGAAGCGAGCGCCCTCCAGGGTGCCGATGCTCGACGGCGTCTGGTACACCTGCTGGGCCCGGACCTGCGTCCGCCCGTCGGCGGACAACTGCGCCACGCTGATCGTGCCGTTGCCGTACGCGACGTACATGGTGTCGTTGTCGTCGATCAGCATCCCGGCGTCGTAGTAGCAGTTGGGGATGGTGGTGTGCCGGCTCCAGGCGCCGTCGACGGCGGAGGCGGTGTAGATGTGCGTCTGGGCGAAGTCGATGCAGCCGGCCCAGTAGAAGGTGCGGTTGCTCGGCCGGTAGTTCAGCGTGGAGGCCCAGATGCCGTCGACGTACGCCTGACTGCCGTTGGCCATGTCGTATTTCGTGCCGAAGTCCAGCCGGGGCACCGAGTGGCCGGCGAACTCCCAGTTCACCAGGTCCCACGAGCGCAGCACGGGAGCGCCGGGCGAGTAGTGCATGGTGGAGGCGGACATGTAGTAGACGTCGCCGACGCGGATGATGTCGACGTCGGCGAAGTCCTGCCAGACGACCGGGTTGGTGAAGGTGCCGCCGGGGTTGCCCGAGTCGCCGACCCGGACCAGTTGCCACTGCTGGTGGTTGCCGTTGAAGTCGTCGTACTGCACGACGTTGCCCCCGTCGGCGGTCGAGGCGTTCTGCACCTCCATGGCCTTGTTGGAGTTTCGATTGATCAACCGCACGTACCCGTCGGTCGAGTCGGCGAGCCGGAACTGCTGGTTGCTCCCGTTGTGATCGGCCCACTGCACGATTGCCGCACCGTTGGCCGTCGACGCGTTGGACACGTCGAGCACCTTGCCCGAGTGCCGCGACCTCAACCGGTAGTAGCCGTCACCGGAGTCGACGAACTGCCACTGCTGCCAGTTGCCGTCGTTACGCGACCACTGGGAGATCCGCGCCCCGTCGGCCGTGGCCATGTTGTACAGGTCCAACGCCTTACCGCTGTTGCGGTTCACCAACACGTACCAGGCGTTCGGGTCCACCGTCGCCGCTGACGCCGGAGTCGGGGACACGGCGACGAGGGTGCCCCCGATCAGCACCGCCACCACGGCCGCGGCGACGCGGGACAACCACCCGCGCCGCCCTGACACGGCCCAGGTGGGACCACCATTGGAAACCATGATCCTCCTTCGGGAGACAACCACGAACCAGAGCTGGTCGGGCGGACCCCTCATCGGGCGGCGGACGCCACCAGGTCTGATCCGCAGCGCAACGTGATCGTTCGACAGGTCGGTGCGCCCCTGCCCAGGAGGCGCAGCCCGGACGACCCGTAAGGGATTGATCTTCGGTCCGGCGGGCCGACGGCCAGCGTTCCGATCCATCGACTGTGAGCGATAACAAGCCGTTAGTCAAGGCGTAACACTCGGCCCAGAACCGCAGCGCCATCGCATGGTCGGCGGCGCGCCGGCCCGAAGTTCCCGACCACATGGTTCGTGATCTGCGCCGATGCCGCCGTCCGCCTCTCCTGACCACCGCAGCACACACGCCAGCAGAGACATCAGATGTCTCTGATTTACATCGGTGAATGTCAGCGATAACATCCCTGCAATCGTCCCGTCATCGCTGGACGGCAGCCACGGCTGGAGCCGACGGGTTGGCACCAGCGGGACGACCGACGCGACCAGAGCATCGGCGCCTCGGCTCTGCACGTGGCCAGGCGGCCTCCCCACGGCAACCTGCCGCCAGCACGGACGGGCACAACGACACCCGCCTACGGCCCAGCCGTTCCGACCAGTCACGGCACCGGCTCACGACGCCGGGCCGCAGTTCTCCGAGGAGGAACACGTGAACAGACGCAGGAGATGGACGACCGCCGTCCTGGGCGTCCTGGCGGTGGGGGTCGCGACCGCCTTCGCCGGCGGCCTCGTCGCCCCGCAACCGGCGCAGGCGCTGAACAACGGCGTCGCCCGCACCCCGCCGATGGGCTGGAACACCTGGAACACGTTCGGCTGCTCCATCAACGAGACCCTCATCCGCCAGATGGCCGACTCGATCGTGAACAACGGCCTGCGGGATCTCGGGTACAAGTACGTCGTCGTCGACGACTGCTGGTTCAACCCCAACCGGGACGCGCAGGGCAACCTGCAGGCCCACCCGGAGCGGTTCCCGAGCGGCATGAAGGCGCTCGGCGACTACCTGCACGCGCGGGGCCTACTGTTCGGCCTCTACCAGGGTCCACTGGACCAGACCTGCGCCCAGTACTTCGACGCCTTTCCCGGCTCCACGGGGAGCCTGGGGCACGAGTACCAGGACGCCCGGCAGTTCGCCGCCTGGGGCGTGGACTACCTGAAGTACGACTGGTGCTCCCCCACCGGGACCATCAACGACCAGGTGGCGAGGTTTGGCATCATGCGTGACGCGCTGGCCGCCACCGGACGGCCGATCGTCTACAGCATCAACCCGAACAGCATCCACGAGAAGACCGGGCCGCAGCGCAACTGGAGCGACGTGGCGAACCTCTGGCGGACCACCGAGGACATCACCAACGCGTGGGACACCGGCCAGACCAACGGTTACCCGATGGGCATCCAGAACATCGTCAACGTCACCGCGCCGCTGGCCGGGTACGCCGCGCCGGGCGGGTTCAACGACCCGGACATGCTGGAGGTCGGCAACGGGGGGATGAACGACACGGAGATGCGCAGCCACTTCGCGCTCTGGTCGATCATGGCGGCGCCGCTCATGATGGGCAACGACCTGCGCTCGGCGAACGCGGCGACGTTGACGATCCTGAAGAACCAGAACCTGATCGCCATCAACCAGGACCCGCTCGGTCTCCAGGCCGTCCAGGTCTCCAACGACGGCACCCGGCGGATCCTGGCCAAGCGGCTGGCCAACGGTGACGTCGCCGTCGCCCTGTTCAACCAGGGTGGCTCCACCACGACGATCTCCACCACCGCCGCGGCGATCGGCAAGACCGGCAGCTCGTTCACGCTGCGGGACGCGTGGACCAACGGCACCTCCACGACGACCGGGGGCATCTCCGCGAGCGTCCCGGCACACGGCACCGTGGTGTACCGCGTCAGCGGCGGCGGCACCACCGACCCGCCGACGCCCACCACGTTCCGCCTGCGCAGCGAGTCGGCCGGGCGATGCCTCGACCTGGACAACTCCAACAGCGCCAACGGCACCGGCACGCTGATCTGGGACTGCCACGGCAACCCCAACCAGCAGATCAGCCAGAACGGCCAGACGCTGCGGATCCTCGGCAAGTGCCTGGACGTCCCCACCACCGCGACCAACGGCACCCGGGTCCAGATCTGGGACTGCAACGGGGGCACCAACCAGCAGTGGACGTTGAACGGCAACGGCACGGTCAGCAACGTCCGCTTCCCGTCGCTCTGCCTCGACGTCAACAACGGCGGCACGGCCAACGGCACGACCGTGATCCTCTGGTCCTGCCACGGCAACACGAACCAGCGGTGGAGCCGCGCGTGACCCCGGGCCCCTGACCCGCAGACCGGCCGGGTGGACAGCACGTCCACCCGGCCGGTCACCCCGTCAGGGGTCAGCTCCGCAACTGCCGCTCCTTCGATCGGGGTCACCCGCGAGCGGAACCGCACGCGCGGACCGCGCTGACCGTGGCGGTGCGTCATCTGGCTCCCGCGCTCACCGTGCGGGCGGAAACCGGGCGCCGTTTCGGCATGTTCGAGGGGTCGCGGCTACCCGATGCGGATCAGCTGCCACTGCTGGTTGCTGCCGTTCCAGTCGTCGTACTGCACGATGTTGCCGCCGTCGGCGGTCGAGGCCCCCTGCACTTCCACCACCTTGTTGCTGTTCCGGTTGATCAACCGGACGTAGCCACCGTCGGAGTCGGCCAACCGGAACTGCTGATTGGTCCCGTTACCGTCACTCCACTGCACGATGCTGCCGCCGTTGGTGGTCGAGAAGTTGTAGACGTCCAACACCTTGCCCGACAGCCGCGACTTCAGCCGGTAGTAGCCACCACCGGAGTCCACGAACTGCCACTGCTGCTGATTGCCGTTGTTACGCGCCCACTGCGTGATCCGCGCACCGTCGTTGGTGGCCAGGTTATACACGTCCAACGCCTTGCCACTGTTGCGATTCACCAGCAGGTACCACGCGGTCGTGTCCGGAGTGCCGGGCGGGGGCGTGGTGGGCGGGTTGCTACCGGCGTTGAGTGCGTCGAGGACGGCGTTGTACGCGGCCTTCTTGTTGCCCGATCGGTCGAACAGCAGAGCGTCGTCGGTGCCGCGCCAGGAGTCGCTGTCCCGCACACCCCACACCGTGATGCCGTTGCAGCGCGCTATGGCCAGGCAGGCGCGCGTGACGGAGGCGTAGATGTTGGCCTGGTTGGAACCGGTCATGACGTCGAGTTCGGTGATCTGCACGTCGACACCGAGGTCGGCGAAGCGCTGCAGATTGGCCTGGTAGTCACCCGGCAGCGACGTGCCCAGGTGGGACTGGAAACCGACGCAGTCGATCGGTACGCCCCGAGCCTTGAAGTCCCGCACCATGTTGTAGACACCGGTCGACTTCGCGTTGACGCCGTCGGTGTTGTAGTCGTTGTAACACAACTTGGCGCCGGGATCGGCCGACCTGGCAGCGCGGAACGCCGCCTCGATCCAGTCGTTGCCCGTGCGCTGGAGGTTGGAGTCACGCCGTCCGCCGCCGCCACCGTCGGCGAACGCCTCGTTCACCACGTCCCAGGAGTGGATCTGGCCTCGGAAGTGCGTGGCCACCTGGGTGACATGGTTGATCGCGGCGTTGCGCAACGCGCTACCCGAGAGGCCCTGCGCCCAACCCGGTTGCTGCGCGTGCCAGAGCAGGGTGTGACCCCGCACGGTCATGCCGTTGGCCCGAGCGTGACTGACGAGACGATCGCCGCCGGTGTAGCTGAACCGGCCCTGTTGGGGCTCGGTGGCGTCCCACTTCATCTCGTTCTCGGCGACGACGCTGTTGAACTCGCGGTTGAGGATGCCGACGTACTGGCTGTCGGAGAGCTTGCCCGTCGCGACGGCCGCGCCGAAGTAGCGGCCCTTCTCGGCTGCGGACGCCTTCAGGGTGGTCCCGGCACTGGCCGTGGAGGCCAGCGTCGCCGTCATACCCGCGGTGAGCGCGACGGCGAGGGCCATCGTCGACAACACGGTTCTCTTGGATGTCATGGCGTTCCTTCTCAGTCTTTGAGCGGTGGTGGTGATGTGCCAGTTCGCTCGGGGAGCCGGTCCGGGACGGCGGGCGCGGCTCGCGGACGGTCGGTGAGGTGGACGGCACCGGCACGCGCAGCCCGGTCGCTGTCGCCAGCAGATGTCCTGAGGTGACGTCCGCATGCCCTGAGGGGACGTCGTGATCGCGAGGCCGACCAGCGGGGGCTCGCCCGGTGAGCCGCGGATGCGGTCGTCCTAGACATCGAGAGTGAGCGATAACATCCCGTCCGTCAAGACGTAGGAAATCATCTATTTCTCAGCCTTCGGCCACATCGACTGATCGGTATGTCCCTGACATTCCAAAGGGAGTAGACCGGTGCAAGGTCGCCGTGTGGTCGCTAACAATGCTGACTGCACCTGCCGCGCCGTCACCGGTCCCGCCGCGTGACCTGGGACGGGCTCGGCCTTGCGCCGAGCCCGTCCCTTCAGCTCAGCTCGACCCTGATAGCGAACCGCGACAACGTCCACCTGTTCGGCATCGCGTCGCGCGGCTCTCAGGATCGACCCGTCAGCGCTGCAGTGTCAGCAGACCCGGCCGGTACGGCAGGAGCCCGTAGTCGCCGCCGGAGTTGGGGGAACGGCCCTGGTACAGCAACTGCAGGTTGCAGGGATCCACGGTCATCGTCTGGTCGGCGTTGCCGCGAATCAGCTCGCCGTGGCTGATGTCGTTGGTCCAGGTGGCGCCACTGTTGGCCTTGCCGGCGAAGGGATTGCTCTCGGTCGCGGCCTGCGGCGTCCACGAACCGCCCAGGCTGGTGGCCGTGAACGAGCGGAAGTAGCGACCCTGCGAGCCGATCGCCTCGACCAGCATGAGGTAGCGGCTCTGACCTTGAAGTTTGTAGACCTGAACGGCTTCGAACAGGTTGTTCGTCGTGTCACTCATGATCACCGTCGACGTCGAGCCGAAACTGCCCGGGAAGTTCCCGATGGGCATGCTGGCCCGATAGATCTTGCCGTTGTCGCCGGCGAAGAACAGGTACATGTTCGTGCTGTCACCGATGAGCGCCTGGTCGATGGGTCCCGTACCGGAGCCGGAGATGCTTCCGGAGAAGAGCACCTGCTCCGACGACCAGCCATTCGGGTTGGTGGGGTCGCTCGACGTCCGGTAGGAGAACGCCGTCCCACCCCACTGATAGGCGAGCACCCAGATGTTCCTCGGCGCGAAGTAGAACAGCGAGGGCGCGACAGTGGAGAACGACATGGTGTTCTGACTGGCCGAGGCCATGTCGGACCAGTTCGTGAAGAGGCCGAAGTTCATCGACCCCCACCTCGTCCCGGTGTCGTGCGTCGTCGCGTAGACCAGATGCCGGCCGTTGTAGGGGGCGTAGGTGAAGTCCTTGAGCGAGACCCACCCCGACTTCGGGTTCGCCAGCGAGCCCGTCGATGTCCAGCGGTACGTCGACGGCAGAGCGCACGTGCCGGGTGGTGGCGTGGTCGGGTCACCCCCGCCGTCGACGCGCACGAGTTGCCACTGCTGGTTGCTGCCGTTCCAGTCGTCGTACTGCACGATGTTGCCGCCGTCGGCGGTCGAGGCCCCCTGCACCTCCACCACCTTGTTGCTGTTCCGGTTGATCAACCGGACGTAGCCACCGTCGGAGTCGGCCAACCGGAACTGCTGATTGGTCCCGTTACCGTCACTCCACTGCACGATGCTGCCGCCGTTGGTGGTCGAGAAGTTGTAGACGTCCAACACCTTGCCGGAGTGCCGCGACTTCAGCCGGTAGTAGCCACCACCGGAGTCCACGAACTGCCACTGCTGCTGGTTGCCGTTGTTACGCGCCCACTGCGTGATCCGCGCACCGTCGTTGGTGGCCAGGTTGTACACGTCCAACGCCTTGCCGCTGTTGCGGTTGATCAACACGTACCACGCGCTCGTGTCGACCGTCGCCGCGGCGGCGGGTGTCGACGACACAACCGCGGCGGCGGCACCACCGACGACCACCGCCACGCCGGCGGCGACGACCCGCAGCAGGAACCCGCGCCGCCGCGGGGGCGGTGAGATTGATGGAGATCTACCAAAGGCAGACATGATCCTCCTCCAATGACCAAGAGCCGAACGGTCTGCCCGAAGATGGGCGCACCGCGACGCGTGGCCGGGCGCAGGCGTCGGAAGATGTCAGCGCTAACAAGACGTCTGCATGCCCTAACGCACGCCTGATTCCAGGTCGACGAAGTAGGGCCTGCCCGGTAAGCCGCGGTTGTCGTCGTCCTTAGCCATCGACTGTGAGCGATAACATGCCGTTCGTCAAGTCGTAATGTTCCGGGTTCAGACGTTCGCGCCGAGGTCCCCGAGCCGCCGATACGGCGCAAGCCACTGGCCGTCCGGCCTGGACCGCCAACGCACCACCACCGCCCGAAGGCTCACCGCAGTCGAACACCAGGGTTGGTGCATATGTGCCGATATGCGCCTTTTCGCCTGTTTGTTGGGGTAGACATGTGCGAGTAGCCCACGGTCGAGAGCAGGGTGCCTCGCAGTGCGCCGACTCCTGGGCAGGACGTGGGTGCAGGTGCCGACAGGCTGCGCGAGGCGGGGGTCCTGATGGCCAACGAGGTTCCTGCCGTCGACCCTGCGCAGTTCGAGGTGGGGGCCGTCGGGAAGTTGTCGCGGAACGTGAACCTGTTCCGAGGCGACCTCAACTACCCGCAGAATCTCGTCCAGCTGCCCGGTGTGCCGGATGACGACACTCTCGCCGTCGGGGTGGCGTTGCAGTACCGGAGCAACGTCAGCGACCAGGTCGACCAGTGGAACCTGGACGCTCCCACCGGAATCGTCGGCCTCGGCTGGTACCTCGCGTGGGACCGTATCGAGGCCTGCTTCTCCGGTTCTGTCAGCGCTGTCGGCGCCGAATACGTCTACTGGTCGGGCGGCGTCTCGAACGCCCTGGTACCCGACGCGAGCCCCTGGCTTCGCGCCCAGCTCGACCAGGCGACCGTCGGCACCCTCGTCAGCGGGCCGGTGTCCGACGAGGTGGTCGCGGCCTTCGCGGCCCAGGGGCTTCCGCTGGCCCCGGCGGCAAGCGTGACCGGCGATGCCGCATCGGGCTGGACGATCAGCGATCCCACCTGGGAACGGGTCTTCGCGGTCAACGTGAGCGCCAACGGCGCGGACGTCCAGGACGGCGGGCTGCGGTACCAGACACAGGACTACCTGTTCTGGCAGATCTCGTACTACCCGGAGTACGAGAAATGGGAGGTCACGACCGACTCGGCCGAGGTCAGAGTCTTTGGCGGTGGGCTTGGCGGCACCGCGCAGGGCTACGCGACCAGCGCCGGCAACAGCATCGAGTGGGCGGTCAAATGGGGAGGACCGTCGGGCACCTGGTCCGGGCCGTCGATGCTCGGCACGGGCCAGGCCCAGTACGCCCGGGCGTGGAACCTCACCACCCGCCGCGATCGGTGGGGCTCCTGCGTCGGCTATGCGTACAACGAGTTTCCCCGGGATGAGGACGGCCTGCTCGGCAACAACGCCGAGCAGCTGGTCGGCACCGGGCTGCCGTACACGAAGGCGATCTACCCGACCAGCGTGACCAGTGTCGCCGGTCAGGTCGTGCTGTTCCGCTACGGTGACAAGACCTTCACCGCGGACGCGCAGGAGTACCTCGACCCACACAAGCAACTCGTCCCGGCCGACGGGCCCGAGAGCCCGCCGTCGAACCTCGCCACGCCCAACGCCTACCAGGACCGCTACGAGACGCTCTACCTGCAAGGCCTCGACGTCATGGCCGCGGATGGCGACCTGATCTTCGCGATCGACCTGACCTACAGCGCGCCGCAGGTGGTCTCGACGACGCCGGCCGGGCTGTCGGTCACCGCCGCCAAGCGCTACCTGACGGGCGTCACCGAGCGCAACAGCTACGGCGCGAGCCTGCCCGGCTACGCCTTCGACTACTACCTCGACGCCGCGGACTCCCCGAACGTCGGCGCGCTGTGCTCCATCACCTATCCCCAGGGAGCCGTTGCCACCTGGGCGTACGCGTCGTCCTGCCTGGACATCTGCGACCGGGCGACCCCGCAGATCGAGCCGCCGGACGCCCTCGGCGCGGGTGCTACACCCCTGGTGTGGAGCGGCCCCGACTATGTGGTGTCGGTCTGGTTGAGCGCCACACGGACGATGGCGACACTCGATGTGTACACCTGGCTCGGCCGTTGGTCACACTGGTGCGGCGGTACCGTCTACGACGATCCCACGAACCCGCTCGACGCCGACGACACCCAAACCGTCACGGCCGCCGACACGTTCGCGTTGGCGCTCGGCACCGAGTCCGGGACCAGCGCCGTCACGCTCTACAACCGCACCCCGCGACAGCCCGACCAATGGTGCGCGACCAGCGTGCCCGCGCTGGCGGGCCAGGTCAGCCTGACCGCCGGCGCGGCCTTCGTCGCCGCCGTGCTGGCCACGTCGTCGACCTACCTGCTCTACCAGTGGGCGTGGAACTGGCGCGATGGCTGGAGCGGACTGGAGGATCCGGTCCGCACCGAATCGTCACCGCTGTTCGTTCTCGGCGACGCCGAGTGCCTGCTGGTCGCCAGCACGACGACGGCCGGCACCGACCTGTCGCTCTGCTGGCTCGACCCCGGCGCGCTCTGGCACGACGGCAGCAGCGTCACCCTGCCGTGTCAGGTGAGCTTCAACGACGGCTACCAGGTCGTCTGGGACGTCGGCCCGTCCCTCGTCGCGCTGTCATTCGCCGAAGGCCCGGCCGGCTCGAGCTCAACCTATGGTGTGCAGTTGCTGCGCTGGGATCTCGACTACCAGTTCGTCGACACCACGTACGTCGGCGGGCTGGCGGCCGAGCCGATCGACGGGCAGCAGGGCGTCTCGTGGCCGCCCGGGCCGGTTGTGGTCAACGGCGGGTTCGTGGCCGCGCGGGAGAACCTGTTCCGGTTCGACGCGGGCACCTGGCACACCGCGAGCTTCGCCACGTCCATGCAGGGCTACGGGTGGCTGGCCTTCGCGTACGGAGACGACGTCGCGGTCCAGGTAGCCAACGACGACACCGACGCGGTAACCGGCCTGCTGGCCTACGACCCGGACGGCGGCGGATTCCCCGAGCAGCCGACGCCGATCCTCACCGCGCTGCCCTCCGGCGGCACCGTCGCCG
Source organism: Micromonospora sp. RHAY321 (assembly GCF_023896955.1). Lineage (GTDB taxonomy): Bacteria > Actinomycetota > Actinomycetes > Mycobacteriales > Micromonosporaceae > Micromonospora. The sequence goes on along the minus strand of NZ_JAMHIW010000009.1, from coordinate 104,858 downwards.
ATCAGGGTTGGCCGTCCGCGTCTGGTGGGGACTTCGTCGTCGCCCGCAACGCGGTGTACTACCGGGGCACGTCCACCACCTGGTGCGACTCGGTCCAGCAGCCGGTTTTTGAGCTGACCTCCACCTCGCAGCTCGCCGCCGACGTCGATTCCCGCAGCATCGCCAACCAGGCGCCGAGCTACCTCGCCTACCTGGTCACCGATGCGGCCGACCCGGCGAACGACGCGGTCCAGCTGCTCGTTCTGCGCAACGGCGGCGTGCTGCAGCCGCTCCCCGACGTGCTCGCCGGCTCGGCCTACTACGTGCCGGGTGTGTCGCCCGGCGATCCGGACGGCCAGCTCGCGTCCGGGCCGTCGTCCCTGGTCGCCTACGCAGCCAACGAGGGCGGATTCAGCCAGGCATCCTCCTACCAGGTGTTCCGCTACGCCGGGCAGGCGATGAACGGCCCGGTCACCGACTATCCGGTTGCCTCGCTCACCGTCACCGACGGCTTCGGCGGCACGTATTCGACCGCGTACGAGTTCAATCCCGCGAGCGCGACGTGTGATCCGACCGGGCAGGTCGTCAAGTACTACCGCTCAGCGGTGTACGACGGCACCACCGACCCGGCGACGTCGACGTACGGCCGTACCGTCTTCTCCTACCTCAACGGCACGGTCCCCGGATCGACCGAGATGCTCTTCGACGGGCTCCTGCAGCAGGCCGTCGTCTTCTCCGGCGGGTTCGAGTTCGCCACCGACTTCGACGCCGCGCTCGGACTGGATCCGGCAGCGTCGCCCGGCCCGCCGCAGCCCGTCCCACCCGGGCTCGCCCAGGCCTTCACGGCCGGCGGCGTCACGCTCGGCGATGCCGCCACCGTGCAGTACCTCCAGGTCGACGGCGGATACCGCTACTGGTCGGTGAACGATCCCAGCAACGACGCGGTCTACAACCTCGACTACACCGGTGACCCGGACCCGTCGGACGCGGTGCGGGCCTTCTCCGGCGCGGCGGTGCAGAGCCGCACCACGGCGTGGACCATGTTCGACACCCGCAGCTCGTCTCCCCAGCCCGGCGCGTCGCCGTTGCCGCTGTTCGGCGGGTACGTGCGACCGGAGGCGGTGGTGCAGCGGCAGGACGGGGTCCCGATGGTCACCGCGCTCACCTACCTGCCAGCCGGGCTGCCAGCCCCGTTCGCCGGTGTCGTGGTGGGACGCTGCTGGCAGCTCACCACCCTCGCCGGGGCGGCCGAAACGCACGTCGAGGAACGCTGCTACGGCCACCAGGTCTATCCTCCGCTGCTCGCGGCGAACCTGCTGCAACCCGTCGTGGCGGTGCGGGAAACGGTCACCGTGGGTGACGCCGATCCGGTCACCGCCAGCTCGACGGCCACCACCTGGTCGCCCTGGTCGCAACCGGGCACCGGGATCTCACTGCTCGCCGCGACGCAGCACTGGGCGTGGAGCGGCGACCCGTCGGGCCAGGACAGCGGAATCTTCCCGTTCGACGGAGCCCCCGACCCGGCGTACTGGTTGACGACCAGCACCGCGACGGTGCTGGACGCACGGGGGTCGGTCCTGGAATCGGTCGACCCCGCCGGCACCGCACACGCGACGCTCACCTCGGTCGACGGGCTGCTCGACGTCGCGCACGCCGCGAACGCCAGCTTCGCCGACGGCGAGGCCACCTTCTGCGGTTTCGAACCCTACGAGGACCTGGGCGGCTGGTCCCTGACTGGCGGGGCCACCTGGGACACGACGGAGGCGCGCACCGGCTCGGTCAGCCTGCTGCTGCCCGGCGCCGGCGCCGGCGCGGCCCGCGCAGCGCTCGCGCCACGGGCGGGCGAAACCTACGTCTTCAGCGCCTGGTGCAAGACCGACCCCGGGTTCGTTCAGGCCGACTCCGGCTGGACCCTGACCGTCACCGTCGGTGGCACGCCCACGGTGGTCGAGCTTCCGTTTCCGGACACCGGGGGCGCCTGGTCGTACCAGTGCGTGCCGATCACCGTCACGGCGTCGACGGATGGGGCGACGCTCTCCGTCACCGCCGCCAACACCACGGCGGTGCCGGTTCGGGTGGACGACCTGACCCTGACCCCGTTGACCGCGCAGCTCGTCGCCCGCACGTACGACCCGACGAGCCGGGTCCCGCTCGACCGGATCGACCGTGCCGGGCACACCTGGCACACCATCCGCGACACCTTCCTGCGCGAGGTCGGCAAGACCACCTCCGCCGGCATGCCCTCTGCCATGCGGCTGAGCTACCTCTCCCGGCGGGGCAATCCGTCCGGGTTCGCGTCGACCGACCCGAACGCGTCCCTGGCGATCCGGTGCCTGCTCGGTGGCAGCTACCAGAGCTTCCGGGACGGCGACGCCTGGCAAGCCGAGTGGACGCCGTCACGCGTCGGGGCGTTCGCCGCCAGCGCCGGGATCCTCGCGCACGCGTCGGCCGGGCAGAGCGACTCCATCGGCTACGCGTGCCCGCTGCCCCCGACGTACGCCGTGTACGTCGAGCTGGCCCCGCTCGGCGGCGGCCCGCTCGAACTCACCGACGACTTCGCGATCGCCGTCGGCGACGCCGCCACGGTCACCTTCGACCACGTCAGCGGTCAGTGGCTGCTCACCCTCGACGGCACGACGATCCCGGCCCTGGCCGCCGTGCCGGGACTACCGACCTGGTGCCTGCTCACCCTGGTCGGCGGTCAGCTGCTGTTCCACGCCGACGGGCAGTTGCTCTTCGCCCAGTCGAGCCAGGCTCAGGGCACGCCGAGCATCAGCACCGGGTGCAACGCTGTCGGGCTGGCCAACCTGGTCGTTCTCGCGGGTCCGGCCCTGCGGGTCAAGCAGAGCGACGCGACCGGGGTCGCCCGCCAGGAGCACCTGCTCACCGACGAGGACTACCTGCTCACACAGTCGATCCGCGACGGCCGGCATCGGAGGATCGTGCAGACGCTTCCGGTGCCGGGGCTCTTCGGCAGCGGCGCGTCCCTGCCCGTGCTCACCTACCGTCCCGGGCTGGTCGACCTGGCCACCTTCCTCGCCGGGCTGGACGGCACCGCGACGATGAGCGGCGACGTCGCCGACTGGTACGACGGGACGAACGACACCGACGACGGCGGCTACCCGTACCGGCGTTGGGTGCTCGAGCCGTCGCCACTCGCCCGCCAGGTCGAGCTCGGCTTTCCCGGTGCGGACCAGGCGATCGTCGACCTCGGCTCGACCACGCCGGCGAGCCGTCCGACCGTGCAGTTCGGCTATGGCAGCAACGCGGGAGATCTGCCGTACGGCCTGGACCCGCCGGACACGACGTTCCACCTCGTCACGCGGACCAGTCAGACGAAGACGACGATGTCGCATCTGCTCGACGCCTCCCGCCGTCACGCTGGGCGGTTCACCCCGGACAGCGGTGCGGTCGCGCTCGACACGATCGTGCCGAACTACGGCGACGGCACCCTCGGCACCGCCCACGCCCTGCCCGACTCGTTCACGTTCGACGACCCGGCGCAGACGCTGGTGCGGCAGGAGAACACGGTCGGGCAGCTGATCCAGGAGTCGGCGCCGGACACCGGCACCATCCGCTACCTGTTCGACAGCGGTGGACGGGTGCGCTTCGTCCAGGACGCCGCGGCGGCAGCCGCCGGGCTGGTCGCCTACCACACGTGGGACGCGCTCGGCCGGCACCTGTCGGCCGGTACCGTCACGTTCGACTGGACCCCCACCACCGCCGCCCAGTTGCAGCAGTACGCCGACGATCCAGCCTGGCCGCAGGACCAGACGCAGGTCCCCTACCAACAGACCCGGTGCTGGACCTACGACGGCGACGGAACCGATCCGACGGCGCTGGGCCAACTCGTCGCCACGGTGGCGCTCACCGGAACCGGCGCTTCGCAGTACCAGGTCGCCGAGGCGTACGGCTGGGCTCCGACCGGGGTGCTGGCGAGCCGGACAGCGACGGTGAGCCAGGGCGGCACGACGCTCGGCACGTTCACCACCACCTACGACTTCGACAACCAGGGCCGGGTCACCTGGATCGGCTACCCCGAGGGATCATCCACCGGCCTCAGCGGCGTCGCCTACACCTACGACGGCCGGGACAACGTACTGGCGATCACCGACGCCGACGGTGTGCCTTTCGTGACGCTCACCTACAACCCGCTCGGCCGCCCGATCAGCCACACCTACGGCGATCTGCCCGCCGGCTCGGCCACGTACGACCCGGTCGGTCGGCTCACCTCCTTCGGCGTGCAGACCGACGACGCCGCCTTCTCACTCGCGCTCACCTATGATCCCGCCGGCAACCCCGCGACGCTGGTCGAGGCGACGACGGGTGCGGGAGTCGCGGACGCCGCCTCCGTGCGGTACGACTACGACCCCCTGCAACAGTTGCTCTGCGCGGCCGACGCGGCCGGCACGCGATCGGTCGACGTCGGCTACGTCGACGCGGACGGCTGCAGCGACTGGAACGGCAACGTCCAGACCCTCGCCACCGGCGGCTCCGGCCCCGCCTGTTTCACCTACACCCCCGGGACGAACCAACTCGCCGCGGTGACCCCCGACGGCGGCGAGCCCACGACCTACACGTACCAACCGAACGGCCTGGTCGAGGCACGCGGCGACGGTCTGACCCTCAGCTACCTCGACACCACGGCACTGCCGGCAACCATCACCAACGGTCAGACCGGACAGTCGCTGACCTTCGCGTACGACGTGAACGGTCACCGCCGGATGAAGTGGCGCGGCGGCGACTCCGCACCAACGCTCTATGTGCACGCCGGTGTGCCCGGCCCCCTGCTCACCGTGGACCCGTCAGGTGTGCCGACCGCCTGGGTGCACGGCCCGACCGGACTGGTCGCCATGGTCCGCGGCAACCAGCGCTACTCCGTGGTGACCGATCATCTCCGCTCCCCCCGGCTCGTCCTGGACAGCACCGGAGCGCTGGTCTCGGCGTACTCGTTCGACGTGTTCGGCCGCCAGGTGCTCGCGCACGAACCGGCGCCGGGCTTCCTCCCGATCCTGTTCACCGGCCAGGAGTTCGACGCCGAGACCGGCCTGTACGCCTTCCCGGCCCGGCTCTACGACCCGTGCGTCGCGCGGTTCCTCAACCCCGATCCGGCCGCCCAGTACGCCAGCCCCTACGTCTACGTCGGCAACCAGCCGACCCTGCTGACCGACCCGAGCGGCCAGTTGACGACCCTTCAGGAAAGCAGCATCGAATTTGGCCTCTTCCTGGTCGTCCTGGCCACCGTGGTCGTCAGCGCCGGCGCGACCGCGACGCTGGTGCCCGCGGCGATGGCCGCCCAGGGGCTCCTCGCCGCGACCGCCACCGGGGCCGGCATCGGCGCCGTCGGCGGCGCGGTGATGGGCGCCGCGGGCAGCGGCCTGCTCTACAGCGTGGAGACGCCGCCGGGAATGTGGAACGCGAAGACGTTCGGCGAGGAGTTCGGGGCCGGAGCGGCCGCCGGCACGGTGGGCGGCTTCATCACCGGCGGCATCGCCACCGCGTTCACGGCCGGGCTGTCGGCTGCCGGCGCGGCGGCGAGTCAGGTCCCGGAGCAGGTGGGCACCGCGCCCGTCGTGCCAGCGCCACCGCCACCCGCCGGTGCCGCAGACGATATCGAGGAGGTGACGGCCCCCCAGGACGCCCAACCCACGGCGGCGCACGAGCCGAATGCCGCAGCCGCACCGGAGGAGGCCGCGCCAGCCTCCCGGGCCCAGCGGGCATGGACCTACGCACGCCCCCGGCTGGTGCCGAACCTCGCCGCCGGGATCGTGGGCGGCACCGCGCAGGGCACGACGAAGCAGCTGCTCACCAACACCATCAACCATGTCCCACTCACCACCGGCCTGACCGTCGGAATCCTCGAGTACACCGGCTTCGGCGCGCTGACCCCCCTGGGGGGTGTGGCGGTCAACGCCGGCGACGAAGTCTTCGCTCCCGTCTCCGCCCTGAAGTCCGCGTGGCGCGCGGACCCGTTCCAGGTCATGGTGCCGGCCGCCGGACTCGGCGTGGTGACGCTGCCGGTCGTGCTCGGTGCCTTCGTCGGCTACAGCGATCTCCGGTACGCCACCTGACCCGATTCCATCCGCCCCTGATCGGGGGCGGCACCCCGTAGAGGAGAGACGTGGCCCATCTCAGTGTCCGCACTCAGGCGATGCCCGACGCGAACCCGTTCGCCTCGCCGGTGGTGTTCGACTTCACCGCGGACATCGACAGCGGCGAGCAGATCCTGGCGTACGCCGTCGCGATGAGCGGCTTCGTCCTGAACTACCAGACCAACTCGCTCTGGTGGGCGGAGGACGCGGGCGCGGTCGGGGTGTCACTCACCCCCAATCTGATCGGCACCGTCGTCGCCGTCGGCGGCAACGTCATGCTCACCGACTATGACGGCGACAGCGCCATCGACCCGCCCAACTCCGACAGCGGCCCGGGCAGCGTCGCGCAGGTCAGCGTGCTGGCGGTGATCGGCACGCCGTACACGTCGGCACCGGTCTGTGCCACAGCCTTCGGCCTGACCTCCGGCCAGGACTCGTCGGTCGTCCCGATCGGGGACAACACCACAAGCCTGGCCTTCCTCTCCGGGTTTTCCGTCGCCGCAAGCGACGGCACCGGCGAGATCGGCGGGCTCACACTCGCGTCGAGCGTGGCGTCTCCCGTGGGCAACCAGGTGACGGTCAACGGCAGCGTCGGCCTGACGAACTTCTCGACCACCGGCACGGTCGACGTCGGGCTCCTCTCCTACGGCACCGATCTCGTCGGATTCGACGTGCAGGCGGCGAGCGTGACCTGGCTCGTTCCGGAGGGGCAGCAGGGCATGACCGGAGTGTTCTTCGTGGACTTCACCATTCCGTCCGGCTACTCGTCGGTCGCCCAAGCCGCGCTGCTGCTGCAGGACGTCAGCATCGTCTACGACGACACCGCCGAGTTCCAGCTGATCCAGGTGATGCAGGCGGGTGACCTGAGCATCGGCGCCTCCACCGTCTCCGGAAGCGTCGTGCTCAACCTGTTCAACCCGGATTCCGGGGCCCACCACTACATCTGCTCGGACAGCAGCGCGACGCTGTCCGTGATCGCCCAGTTCGCCTGACCGGAGGAAATCGTGTCGATCGCCATCCAGACCAGCATGATCACCGGCAACGGCTCGGCGACATTCACGTTCCCGAGCACGATCGGTGCCTACGCTTACGCGTTGCAGCAGTTCAACCTGCAAACCCTGCAACTGGGGACGGTCATCCAGCGGATCGGCCTCGCGTTGCGCCCGCGCGACGGCACCGGCGTCGGCACCACGTCGCTCATCATCGACCAGCAGATGCTCCTCGACCAGGTCGACCTTGACGGGTCGTGGGCCGAGGTCGCGGTCATCGCGTGGCTCGGCTCCACCAACCCGCCCGGCCTGTTCCTGCAGAACCAGAACGGCATCACCGTCGACCAGATGTCGTCTGGCACGTCGTCGTCACCGGTGTCCACCGGCGGCCCCCCGATGTACGCCACCGCGGCGATCGCCGGCTTCTCGTACCAGTTCGCCGAGGACGACTCGGACTTCCTCGGCATCGGCGCCGGGGTGGGCGCCACACCCGACCCGTACGCATCCACTCCCAGCCTGTCGGTGGTCGGGTCCGGCATCTGGACCGGTGACTCGGCCTTCACCGGTGTCGTTGACGCCGCCCTGATCGCGACGACGGGAAATAATCTCGGCCTCGGCCTCGGGTACCTGCCCAACCCGGCATGGGGTACGAACGTCGTCGACCAGTTGCCGGGCCTGGGCGGCGCGCCGGTGGGCGCGGCGGCCTTCCTGATCCAGTCGTTCTTCTGCCAGTTCTGCATCAACGCCATCGGGCACGACACCCCCGACTTCTCGCAGCTGACGACCGGTGTCCCGCCGGACGTGGTGCAGCTGAACGTGCCGTCGGGCGGCAATGTCAGCTTCCGGTCCGTGCAGCAGCTCTGCGGCTGCGCCATCGTCGACGAGGGGCCGGTCATCTTCTCGGCCGAGAACCTGGTCGCCAACTACCTGATCGCTGAGACCGCTTCCAGCTGAGTTCCGAAGATCCGTGTGGGTGTTGACGGCATCCACGGCGAGCGGACGGCAGGCTCGCCCCGGCGCGACCAGCGACGGGACGAGCGCTCGGTTGTTCACCGTCAGCGGCCGTATGCCTCCAGCAGCCGTAGCCAGACCTCGCTGACGGTCGGGTATGCCGGAACCGCGTGCCACAGCCGGTCCAGCGGGACCTCGCCGACAATGGCGATCGTCGCGGCGTGGATCAGCTCCGCGACGTCCGGGCCGGCGAGGGTGAAGCCGACGATCACCTTCCGGTCCTCGTCGACGACCATGCGGGCGTGTCCCTTGTAGCCGTCGGCGTGCAGGGAAGAGCCGGCAACGGCGCCCAGGTCGTAGTCCACGACCCGGATCCGCAGTCCGGCCGCCTCGGCCGCAGCCGCGGTCAGCCCCACCGATGCGATCTCCGGGTCGGTGAAGACCACCTGCGGCACCGCACGCTCGTCAGCCGTCGCCACGTGCCGACCCCACCGGCCGTCCTCGACCCTCTCGCCCTTCGCCCGGGCCACGATCACGTCGCCCACCGCGCGCGCCTGGTACTTGCCCTGATGGGTCAGCAACACCCGCCGGTTCACATCACCAGCGGCATACAGCCACTCCCCGCCGCCGACGACGCGCAGAGTGTCGTCGACCGCCAGCCAGGCACCCGGCGCCAGCCCAACGCTCTCCAGTCCGATGTCCTGCGTGTTCGGCGTACGGCCGATCGCCACGAGAACCTCGTCGGCCTCCACCTGATCACCACCAGCGGTCCGGATGTGGACCGCCCCGCTGTCGTCGCGGTCGACGGCGACGGCCTCCGCGCCGACGCGTACCGACACGCCGGTCTCGCGCAGCGACTCCGTGACCAACTCAGCCGCGAACGGCTCCACCGACGGCAGCACACCGTCACGGGCCAGCACCGTCACCGAAGACCCCAGAGCGGCGAACGCGGTCGCCATCTCGGCCGCCACCACGCCACCACCGATGATGGCGAGCCGGTGGGGAACCGACCGGGCCGAGGCGGCCTCGCGGCTGGACCACGGCGCCGCCTCCCGCAGGCCCGGGATGTCCGGCAGCAGAGCGCTGCTTCCGGTCGCCACGACCACCGCGTGCCGGGCGGTCAACCTCGTCGTGACACCGTCGACGCCGGTCACCTCGACGACCCGGGCCGAACGGATCCGCCCCTGCCCACGGTGCAGCGCGATCCCGGCCGACTCGAGCCAGGACACCTGCCCGTCGTCCTTCCAGTGCGACGCGAAGGAGTCCCGGCGGCCGAGCACCGCGGCGGCGTCCAGGTTTCCCGTCACCGCCTCCCGCGCACCCGGCAGTTGGCGGGCCGCCCGCAACGCCGACGCGCTGCGCAGCAGCGCCTTGGTCGGCATGCAGGCCCAGTACGAGCACTCCCCGCCGACCAACTCCCGCTCCACAATGGCGGCGGTCAGGCCGCCCCGCACGACCCGGTCGGCGACGTTCTCTCCGACCGGACCCGCGCCGATCACGACGACGTCGTACTCGATGGTGGTCATGTCAGTTGCCCTTCGCGGTGCGGCCGAGGCGGAAGGCGGCGATGAGGAAGAAGATGGCGCCGGGGATGGCGTAGCCAGCCGCGTTGGTCAGCGACGGGTTGTCCGCGGAAGCCGCGGCGATGAAGGACCCACCAGCCAGAACCGAGATGCCACCACTGATGATCATCGGCCACTGGCCGCCCATCCCGCGGCGAGTGACACCCACGATCAGCTGGACCAGCCCGGCCACGATCGCCCAGGCACCCCAGACCCGCAGGACAGCGGGGACGCCGGACGCGCAGGCGACACCCACGCCGACGGCGGTGATCAGGCTGACCGCGATGTTCACGTACAGCAGGGTCGGCGAGCCGGTGGTGCGCGACGAGCGAAGGTCGTAGATGGCGGCACCCACGTCGAACAGCGGGTAGAGCACGAACAGCACCACCGTGAGTGGGCCGATCTCCTTGGCGGTCGCGATCGTCACGAGTGCCCACACGATGGCGAACGCGAAGCGGGTGAAGTACAGCCGCCGCAGTGCGGAAGCGGTCTGGGAGATGCCGGGCGAGGCAGCAATGGTGGCCACGGTGACCCTTCAGGGGCTTGAGGAGAACGAACGTTCTGTCATGTTCAGTATCGCGAGCCGACCTCAAGATGTCAAGACTGAACGTTCTATCTGCTGGGTGGGAGGTCCGACACGACCCCTTGCGCGTCTCCAGACCGAACGTTCTGTTCGCTAAGATGGGGGTATGACCCGCCGCGAACCCGACATCCGGCCCTCCGAGGCACGACTCCGGCTCCTCACCACGGCCACCAGGATCTTCTACGCGGAGGGCATCCACTCCGTCGGCGTCGACCGGATCATCGCCGAGGCGAAAGTGACCCGGGCCACCTTCTACCGGCACTTCCCCAGCAAGGAAGACCTCATCCTCGCCTACCTGCGTGATGTCCATCAGCTGGATCGCGGGTCGATCGACGCGGCCATCGCCACCAACCCGTCGGCGGTCGACCAGCTCCTGGCCATTGCCGGGTCCGTCGCTCAGACCATCCAGTCCCCCGGGTTCCGTGGATGCGCCTTCCTGAACGCCGCGGCCGAGTATCCCGAGACCGACCATCCCGTACGCCAGGAGATCATCGCCCACCGGCAATGGTTCCTGGACACGCTCACCACGCTGATGGCGCAGGTGCACGAGGAAACGGCGGATCCCGCCGCGCGCCACTTCGTCATGCTCCGCGACGGCGCCATGGCGGCCGGATGCCTTTTCGATCCCGTGTTGGTGTCCGAGACCTTCCTGCAGGGGATCGAGGGACTCCTGCGGATCAATACCGAGCGCCAGTCGACCGAATCCGCCCGCTAGCACTGTGCACGGCCGCGCGGTCACGCCTCGGAGTCCCGATCGCCGGATGCCTCCCGCCCGATCGGCGAGGTGGAAACCTCCAGCGGCCGTCCCCGGTTCCGCAACGCGTCGAGGAGCGCGACCAGGGCCAGCACGCCGGCCACCACGCTCAGCCCGACCATCGGCGCCCAGCGGGTCAACGCCAACGTGAACAGCAGCAGGGCCACCAACCCGATCACCAGGGATCGGGAGGCCCGGCCGAAGATCTCGTACTCCAGCCGCATCCGGGCAACGAGGAAGAGCACCGGACCGCCCACCACGAACAGGAGCCAGCTGGGTCGCGGCGGCCCGAACGGCTCATCGATCACCAACTCGTAGCCGACCGCGGTGACGAGCACACTGAGCACGATCAGCAAATGCGTCCGTTCCGACGCCGTACCCAACCGCCCGGGCATACCCGCCCGACCCAACGCCTCGGTCAGCAGCAGACCGGCGCGGTGGAAGTAGATCCGCCAGAGCAGCGCGCTGGTGGCGAACGCGACCCCGAAGGCGGCCGCCCGCTCCTCGGAGTAGTCCGTGCCGCTGAAGACCATGCCGATGACCAGAATCGACTCACCGAGCGCGATGAGGAACATCTGCTGATGACGGTCGGCGAGATGCGGCCCGGCGATCCGCCAGCGGCCCACCGCTGAGGCCCCGAGCCACGGCAGCGGCCAGCCCAGGGCCCAGGCGAGGTAGTCGACAGCCAGGGCGGCAGCCCACAGCGGCAGGCGAAGCCGGTCGGGGCCCAACGCGCCGGCCAGCCAGAGCGGCGCGCTCGCCGCGGCCCATGCGGCAAGCCGGAAGGGCACCAGCCGTCGTGGATGGCCACGCAGCGCGGCGGCGACCACCAGCGGCCGCACCAGCATCACCATCAGGTACGCGACCGCGAACGGCAGCGCTCGCTCCTCCATGCCGCGGGGCAGCGTCACCGCCATCACCAGGCCGGCGAACATGGTGCCGACCACGACGGCCTGGATGATCGACCGCTCTGGTTCGTAGCGACTGGTGATCCAGGTGGTGTGTGACCAGATCAGCCAGAGCGCCAGGAAGAGCAGCAGGGTACGACCGAACCCTTCGACGAGCGCCCAGCCGGTGTCATCGTTCAGCTCGGCGAATCGCTGCGAGACCCGGGTGAGGGCAACAACGAAGGCCAGGTCGAAGAAGAGCTCCAGGAAGGTGGCGCGGCCCGAACTCGTGGGCGGGCGCAGCAGTGCGGCACCGGGTCCCGCCGCCATCGTCCGCCTCCGTCCGCCCCTGTCGCACCAACGAGTCGGCCGCCGGAGGGGTTGCGTCAGCTGGCGACGTCGGCGCCGAAGCGCGGCGTCTCGTACCAGGTCTGGTAGTCGAGCGCCCACACGCGGGCGTCGGCGTCGAAGGTGAGCCGGGTGCGGTCGGCGTCGAGGCGGCCGTGGCCCTCCAGGCGGGCGAGCACGTAGCGGACGGCCACCCCGTCCGCACCGGCCCTGACGTGGATCTGCCACTCGAGGCCACTGGCGTGGCGCAGCTCGTGGACCGTCTCACGATGCGCGTAACGGTGGGTTCCCGTGGCCTTGCCGGACCAGGCGGTCCACTCACCGGTGACGTCGCGGCGTCGGGAGCGCAGGAGGACCGAACCGACGTCCAGGTCGACGCCGCCGACGCGGATGCCCAGCCGGACCCCGTCGAGGACGGTCCGTCCGTCGCGTCGTACGCGCAGAACGACGGCGTCCGCTCGCGTCTCCACCTCGGGCTCGAGGCGCTCGGGCAGCGCCGTCGTGCCGATCTCGTTGACCACATCGTCTCCGTGCCGTGCGGGAACCGAGCGGGCGGATCCCCTGCACGGCGGGTTCCGACGCTAGGTTCGCGGCGGCCCGCCGGGAATGTTCATTCGAACTCGAAGCCTGGACGATTCGCTTCTGTCTGACAGGCCGTCCGGCAGCGGGACATGCCAACGGTCCTTTCCACAGGGACGATCAGCGCATGACATCGGTCCGGTTGAGCCCATGACGTCCGACAGATTCCGGTCAGCGTGAGGTCAGCCTCGAGTCCCGGCGAGGCAGGCCAGGGCCGGTCTCCCAGCACGGGAAACCGGCCCTTGGCCTCCTGCGGGCTCGTACGACTGTCAGGCGCTGAGCTTGCCCGCGATCTTGACAACCCGCTGAGCCATGTGGTCGAGGGCGTTGAGCTGAGCGTCGCCCAGCGGAGCGTCGTTGCCGCCGCCGGTGACGTGCGAGACGCCGTACGGGTTGCCGTCGCCGAACTTCAACGGGTCGGTGTAGCCGGGGGCGACGACCAGACCGCCGAAGTGGTGGATCGTGTTGTAGAGCGCCAGGAGCGTCGACTCCTGGCCGCCGTGCGCGGTCATGGATGCGGTGAAGCCGGCGTACACCTTGTCGGCCAGCAGCCCCTGCCCCCACTGCGGGCCGAGGGTGTCGATGAACTGCTTCAGCTGGCTGGAGACGTTGCCGTAGCGGGTGGGAGTGCCGAACAGCACCGCGTCGGCCCAGACGACGTCGTCGGCGGTCGCCTTCGCCTCGTTCTTCGTGGCGTCGAAGTGCTGGCTCCAGGCGGCGTTGGAGGCGATGGCCTCCTCCGGGGCAAGCTCCGGAACCTGGCGCAGACGCACCTCGGCCCCGGCCTTCTCGCCAGCCTCGGCGAGCCGCCTGGCCATGGCGTGGACCGTACCGGTCGAGGAGTAGTAGATGACGGAGAGCTTGGTCATCGAAGGCATCCTTTCGACAAAGTAGTTGCTGACGATAAATTTGCTTCAGCAACAACCCGACTGTAGCAACGTCGGCGAGGCGGCCGCCACCGGGAGGCGACCGAAGGGGCAACCATCGAGGCCGGGCGATGCTATGTTCGACAGTCATCGATTCCGCTTCGTACGTCGCGTGCTCTCGACAGCCAGCATCGACAACCTGCCGACGGGGAGATCATGACGAGCCGCAGCCACAGACGCCGTGCGATCTGGTCACGCATCATTCCCGCGACCATCGCGCTCGGCTCGCTGGTCGCCTCCACGATGACCGGGCCGGCGCCCTACGCCGCAGCCGCGACCTCCGGCACCGGCTCCGCCAATCCGGTCGTCACATGGGACCTCAATGCCCAGACGGCGATCTGGGACGTCGCGGCTCAGCAACCCAACGAGCAGGTGCGCAGCTTCGCGATGGTGAGCGGAGCCGTCTACGACGCACTGAACGCGATCGCCGGCACCCCGTACCAGCCGTACCTCGTCGCACCGCCGTCGCGCGGCACCGAGTCGACGGACGCTGCCGTCGCCGCCGCCGCCCACACCGTGCTGGCCGCCCTCTTCCCCGGTCAGCGGGAGCGGCTCCGGGCGCAGTACGACGCGGCTCTCGCCACGGTTCCCGACGGGCGGTCGAAGCAGGGCGGCATCACGATCGGGGCACGAGCCGCGGCCGCGATGGTCACCGCACGGCAGGACGACGGCGCGTTCGGCGACCAGCAGTGGAAGAACGGGACACGGCCCGGCCAGTGGCGACCCACGCCGCCGCTGTTCCTGTCCCAGGGCGCGTGGACCGGGCACATGCGGCCGTTCCTCATCCCTCGGGCGTCGATGGTCCGCACACCCGAGCCGCCACGATTGACCAGCGACGCGTACACCCGCGACCTCGACGAGGTGAAGGAATTCGGCTCGGCGACGAGCACGGTGCGCAGCCGGGACCAGACGGAGGCCGCGATCTGGTGGCACGACCGGCGTTCCGCGTCCTGGGAGATCAAGCGCCAGCTCGCCACCGCCCAGCAGTTGGACGCCCTGCAGACCGCGCGCTTCTTCGCGATGACCGACCTCATCGTGGCCGACTCAGGCGTGGCGTGCTTCAGCCAGAAGGACCTGTGGAGCTACTGGCGTCCAATTACGGCGATCCAACTGGCCGACACCGACGGCAACCCGAGGACGACCGCCGACCCAGGCTGGCAGTCGTTGCTCGTGACGCCCCCCTTCCCCGAGTACCCCTCCGGCCACGCCTGCGGCACCGGCGCGCGGATGTCGCTGTACCGGCACTTCTTCGGCCGGGACGACATCGCGTTCAGCGGATCCAGCGTCGACTCCGGTACGACCAGGCAGTTCACCAGCTTCTCGCAAGCGCTCAACGAGCTCATCGGCGCGCGCGTCTGGGGCGGCGTCCACTTCCGCAGTGCTGACGTCGAGGGGGCGAAACTCGGTGAGGAGGTCTACCGCTACGCGGTCCGGCACTACTTCCGCCCCCTGAGGTAGTCGCGCGGCAGGCTCATGTGCCCCCGCAGGCGTGGGCTACCGATCCCGGCGGTCGGCCTCACCCGACGCCTGCGGACGGAAGACCCTACGGTACGCGCCGGGCGTGACGCCGAGGAGTTGCCCGAACTGGGAACGGAAGTTGCTCGTCGTGGGGAACCCGGTCTGGGCAGCGATCCGGTCGACGGTGTGGTCGGTGGTTTCAAGCAGGTCCTGCGCGTGACGGATGCGTACCCCCGACACCCACTGCATGGGGCTCTGCCCTGTCTCGTCCTTGAATCGACGTGTCAACGTGCGCACACTCATGCCGGCCGCGGCGGCGATGTCCGCGAGCGTGAGGTCCCGGTGCGCGTTCGCCTCGATCCACGAGAGCGCTCGTCCCAGAGTCGACATCCGGCGCGTCGGGCGGTTCCGAACGATGTACTGCGCCTGCCCTCCCGGCCGGTGCAGCGGCGCGACGGCAAGGCGGGCGGCGTCCGCCGCGACGGCCACCCCGTAGTCGCGCTGGACGATGTGCAGGCACAGGTCGAGGCCGGACGCGGCTCCGGCCGACGTCAGGATGCTCCCGTTGTCCGTGTAGAGCACGTCGGGGTTCATCCGGACAGCGGGATGCCGTCGGGCTAGCTCGTCGGCGGCGAGCCAGTGGGTCGTCGCGTCTCGACCATCGAGCAGGCCCGCCTCGGCCAGCGTGAACGCGCCGACGCAGATCGACGCGATTCGGGTCCCGCGCTCCGCTCCGGCCCGCAGGGCTGCGAGGACAGCGGGCGGCGACGGCCGCAACGGGTCGTTCCGTCCGGGCACCATGACGAGGTCTGCGCGCTCGATCGCGTCCAGGTCCTCATCAACGGTCAGGCGCAGCGGACCGGCCTGGACGGACGGCTCGTGCCCGGCGACGACGAGCCGGTATCCCGGGCGGCCGTCCGGCAGGCGTACCCGCCCGAAGGTCTCGATAGGGGTGGCCATATCGAAGGCAATCGCATCGGGGAGCGCGAGCACGACGACGGTGTACACCCCTACAGGATAAGCACTTCGCGGGGTGGCCAGATACAGGCGCATTCTGTCCCGACAGCCATTGGCGTCCCCTGCGGTGGATCGCAAACATGGAGGGAACGTCCACCGAGGGGATCCTTCATGCCTCATCTCCACGCCCAGTTCGTGCTCTTCGACGGGTTCGACCCGCTCGACGTCGTCGCCCCGTTCGAAGTGCTTACCGCCGGGAGCGATCTGCTCGGTGGCGCGCTCGCGGTGGAGCTCGTCAGCGCGAGCGGCCCCGGCGTGGTGCGATCCGGCAATCCGCGGATCACCCTGACGGCCACCGCCACACTCGACCCGGACGCACCCGGCTACGTGGTTGTCCCCGGGGCGGTCGGCCCCCTCGACGGAGACCCGGACGCCGGAGTCGAGACCATCCCCGTACTCCTGGGCCGGTTCGCGTCGAGCGACGCCATGCCCCTGATCCGTCGCGCGCTCGACAACCCGGACATCACCGTCGCGGCCTTCTGCGGGGGATCACTCGCACTCGCGTTGGCCGGTCTCCTCGAGGGCCGCACCGCGACCACGCACGGGCTCGGCATCGACATGCTCGACGCCACGGGGGTGAACGCCATCCGCGCTCGCGTGGTGGACGACGGCGACCTCATCAGTGGCGGCGGCGTCACGTCGGGCCTCGACGTGGCCCTCTACCTGCTCGACCGTGACTTCGGCTCGCAGACCGCGCACGCCGTGGAGGAGCTGTTCGAGTACGAGCGTCGCGGGACCACCTGGAAGACCACCGGTCAGCTTGCGGCCTGACCCATCCACCCGGCCCCTCCGACAATGAAGGTCACCAAGCAGATGAACACCATCGCCGGCACCTGGCTGCTGCGCATGAAGACGCCCGTCGGCACCATCGAGGCCGAATACCACTTCGAGGAAGAGGACGGCGTGGTCGCCGGCAGCGCGACCGGCGCTGGCGAGACCATCCCCCTCACGGACGTCGTGATCGACGACGAGCCAACCGGCCAGCGCGTCACCTGGCGGCAGAGCATCACCAAGCCGCTGCGACTCAACCTCGACTACGACGTCATCGTCGACGGCGACACCCTCTCCGGCGAGTCCCGTGCCGGGCGTCTGCCCCGGACGCGCGTGACCGGCGAGCGGATCGGCGCGTGAGTGCGTTCCTGCTCTCGGTCCATGTGCTCGCGGCCATTCTCGCGATCGGCCCGGTCGCCATCGCGGCGAGCATGTTCCCGCGCTACGCGCGTCTCGCCCTCGCGGCACCCGGCGACCCGAGGACGGCTGTTGCGGTGCGGATCCTGCACCGCATCACGCGCGTCTACGCGGTGATCGGCGTGCTCGTTCCGGTGTTCGGCCTCGCTACGGGCGCGAGTATCGGCGTGCTCGGCGACACCTGGCTGATCGTGTCCATGATCCTGACTGCCGCTGCGGCCGCGGTGCTGGTGGCGTTCATCCTGCCTGGTCAGAGGCGCGTCGTCGGCGTGCTCGACACGGGCGTGGAGGACGCCCGCGAGGTGGCGCCCGACGGGATGGCACGCCGCCTCGGGATGCTGACGGGCGTGTTCAACCTGCTCTGGGCGATCGTCGTCGTCCTGATGATCTACCGTCCCGGCTCGACCACGGGAGTCGGACTGTGAGCCCGCGTCGCGTCCTGCAGATCGTCGGCACGGCGGAACTCGTGACCCTCGTGCTGATGCTCATGAACGTCGTCACCGTCCACCTGCCGGACGTCTCACGTGTCCTCGGTCCTGTGCACGGGCTTGCCTACACCGCCACGGTCATCACGGCCATCCTCGTGATGGAACGGCGCCACCGGGTGTGGCTGCTCGCGCTCATCCCCGGGATCGGAGGCCTCCTCGCGGCCAGGGCTGCCGCTGACCGGGGGCTGACAGGCTAGTTTGCTCGGATGAGTCTCCTCGATGACGTCGGCAGGCGTGACAGTTGGCGGTGCTGGGTGTGCGACGAGCCGGTCGACGCCGACATGTCGGTGAACGACCCGCGTGGTCCCAGCGTCGACAGCCGCACCGCCGACAGGAAGGCCAAGGTCGCCGAGCGACTCGCGCACCGTGCCTGCAACACTCGCAAGGGCGCGGTCAAGGTGGTCATCGCCTGGCCGGACCGTCTGCACGTGGTGGAGCCCGCGCCGCTGATCACCGTCGCGGAGCGACTCGAACGCAAGGGTGGCCGTGAGCTGGTCGCCCGCTGTGCGAGCAGGAAGGACGCCCAGGAGACGGCGGACTGGCTGGTCGACCGGTTCTCCCGGCTGGTGCCCGGACTGCCGGTGACGGCAAGCGTCGACGCAGGCGGCGGACAGTACCTCGTCGCCCTGGCCACCGGCCGCCGCTGACCGGTGGACCCGAGCCACCACCAGCGCTGCCTGGCGTGGCCAGCCGGCCGAGTGGCGGGTTGTCGTACCGGGCTGTGAGGCTTCGGGTCATGGCGACTTTCGTTCTGATCCACGGCGGCGGGGGCAGCGCTTGGGACTGGCACCTTCTGGTCCCTGAGCTGACCAACCGCGGCCACGACGTGGTGGTGCCGGAACTGCCGATCGAGGACAGCTCGGCCGGGTTTGACGAGTTCTGCGCAACGGTCCTCAACGCTGTCGGCGACCGGAGCGACCTTGTGGTCGTCGGACACTCCTATGGTGCGTTCACCGCGCCGCTGATCGCAGACAGGTTGCCTGTGCGGCTGATCGTCCTGCTCACTCCGATGGTCCCGGCGCCCGGTGAGAGGCCCGCGGACTGGTGGGGCAACACCGGTTACCGCGGCGCGGAAGGGCTCAGCGAGGAGCAGCAGTTCTACAACGGTGTGCCGGCCGAGATCGTCGCGGAGGCAGCGGCGCACAGCCGGGACCAGGTCAGCGCGGAAGGGAACGAGCCGTGGCCCCTGGACGCCTGGCCGGACGTGCCGACGAAGGTCCTCGTCGCCCGCGACGACCGGTTCTTCACGGCGGACTTTCAGCGCCGGGTGGCCGCCGACCGGCTCGGTGCCACCCCGGACGAAATCGACGGGTGCCACTCAGTGGCACTCAGCCACCCGAAGCAACTCGCTGACCGACTGAACGCGTACCTGCTCGACTGAAGGCCGCTGCCAGCCCCTCCCACAACACGGACACTCAGCGCCCCAGGTCGCTCCGCCCCCTTGTCGGTTGCGGCGTTCTTCATGCGGCTACCCGTTGGGTGTGCGGTGGCGTTGGTAGTGGCGGGCGGCTTTGGCGCGACTGCCGCAACCATCCATGGAGCACCAGCGCCGGGTGCCGTTGCGCGACGTGTCGTAGAAGTGCAAGACGCAGGCGGGGTTGCCGCAGCGTCGGATTCGGGTGGGTTGCTGGCGCAATAGGTCCAGGTAGTTGGTGACCGCCTGCCAGGAGGGAAGCCAGTCGGCGTCGACGTCATGGTGCTCGTGCACCGTCGCCTGTCCGAGCGTGTAGCGCACGACACCGCGGGTGAGGATCTCATTGATCCCTCGTTCGGCGTCCTCGCCGGGCTGCTCCAGGATGCGGCGCAGCGCCGAACGCGCCTGGCGCACCGGAATCTCCACCGTTGTGGGGTCGCCTGGGAGTTGGTGCTCGGCGAGCCATCCCCGTAGTCCGCCGGGTTCGTCGAACAGGTCGACCATGCGGCCGCGCTCGACCCACTGGGTGTTGACCAGGTCAAGTGCGAGGGGTTCGCCCACCAGCGGTCGCCGCGTCATGCCACCGACCTTACCACCGTTAGCCGTTTGACAGGTTAGCCGCAGGGTCGTACTGTCTTACCAGTCAAGGCGCTTAAGACGGTTAGATCGCGTGGGGCATTTGCATCTCTTCGGGGCTGCTTGTGTCGTTCGCCCTGTTCAGGCCGCTGTCGGCCAACGAGCACACGCGCCGAGGGCGCCGATCTCTGGTGATGGCCTGCCGTCCCGGCCGTTCAGGAACAGAAGGAGCACCATGAGTACCGCTGCAGATCCCGTCGGCACGGCCGGCGAGCGGGTCGTTCATCACCGCACCGCGACCGTCGAGGGGCGTACCGTCTTCTACCGCGAGGCCGGTGACCCGCAAGCGCCCACAATCGTGCTGCTGCACGGCTTTCCCACGTCGTCGCACATGTTCCGCCGACTGATCGTCGACCTCGCCGACTCCTACCACCTCATCGCGCCGGACCACATCGGCTTTGGTTACTCCGACGCCCCGCCGGTCACCGAGTTCGACTACTCGTTCGACAATCTCACCCAGGTCACCCTCGGCCTGCTCGACCAGCTGGGCCTGAACCGGTTCGCGCTCTACATCCAGGACTACGGCGCTCCGATCGGCCTGCGGATCGCCGCACGTCAACCACACCGGGTCACCGCTCTGATCGTGCAGTCAGGGAACGCCTACACCGAGGGATTCACTCCGTTCTGGGACGTACTGTTCGCCCACGCGAAGGACCGCGCCGCCAACGAAGCCGCGGTCCGGAGGCTTCTGCGGCCGGAGGCCACGCGGTGGCAGTACACGCATGGTGTGCCCACCGACCGCCTCGATCGACTCACCCCGGACACCTGGGCCTTGGACCAGGCGCTGCTGGACCGGCCCGGCAACAACGAAGTCCAGCTACAGCTCTTCTACGACTACCAGTTCAACCTTGACGCCTACCCCGCCTTCCAGGACTACCTCCGCACCCATCGCCCCCCGACTCTGATCGTCTGGGGGGAACACGACGAGATCTTCGGCGCCGACGGTGCCCGCGCTTACACCCGAGATGTCCCCGACGCCGAGCTGCACCTGCTCGACGCGGGCCACTTCGCCCTCGAGACCCACGGCGAGGAGATCACGGCGCTCATTCGCGGCTTCCTCGGCCGAACCCTGCCCTGACCCATCCGTCTGCCTGGCGTCTGCCGTCGCCGCCAGTCCCGGCCCACAACCCGGAAGACGTCATGCCACATCGCTACCTGCAAGAACTGACCACTCCGTCGGTGGCCGCGGCGCAACAGCGCTACGGCAGCCGACCCGCCATCCAGCGTATGGTCGCCGGCTGGGACACCGACGCAATGCTCGGTGCCAGTGAGGCCACCTTCATCGCCGAACGTGACAGCTTCTACCTTGCCACCGTCAGCGAGAACGGCTGGCCGTACCTGCAGCACCGCGGCGGCCCACCCGGCTTCCTGCACGTCCTCGACCCCGTCGACGGGCACAGCGTCCTCGCCTGGGCCGACCTGCGCGGCAACCGGCAGTATCTGTCGGTCGGCAACCTCGGCACCTCACCGCGGGTATCACTGCTGCTCATGGACTACGCCCACCAACGGCGCCTCAAAATCATCGGCACGGCCCACGTGACCGACGTGCGGGACCGTACGCCCGAGGACCTGATGGAAGGGCTCAGCGTGCCCGGGCAACTGGGCAAGGTGGAACGGTTGATCACCGTCGACGTGCAGGGCTACGACTGGAACTGCCCCCAACACATCACACCTCGTTTCAGCGAGGCGGAACTCTCGGACGCGCTCGCACCGATGCGCGACGAACTAGCCCGCCTCCGCGCAGACAACCACGCCCTACGCGAGCAACTGCGATGCCGCGCCCTCCCCAACCAGCGCCGAGACCGGGACAGCCATGAGCACTGACGCCGACGACACCACCCGACCGCTGCGACACCCGTTGCCCCCGTTCACCGCCGACACCGCTCGAATCAAGGTTCAGGCCGCCGAAGACGCCTGGAACAGCCGCGACCCCCAGCGCGTCGCCGCCGCCTACACACCCGACAGCACCTGGCGCAACCGCTCGACCTTCCTGACCGGCCGCGACGAGATCGAAGCGTTCCTGACGGGAAAGTGGGAACGCGAACTCGACTACGTCCTGCGTAAACAGCTTTGGGCGTTCCACCAGAACCGCATCGCCGTACGGTTCCAGTACGAGTGGCGCGACGCCACCGGCCAATGGTGGCGCAGCTACGGCAACGAACAGTGGGAGTTCGACGATCGCGGCTACATGACCCGCCGCGAAGCCAGCATCAACGACGTCCCCATCACGGCGGACGAGCGTCGCATCCACGGCCGGAAGTTGCCTGGGAGCGACACCGACATCCCGCTTCGGTGACACAGCCACCGGGTGCCCGGCGGGATGACCCCAGGGTCCCCAGCAGGCGGTGGCGGAGCCTCGGGACACAAGCAAGGCTGCGCACCTCGTGCGAACGAGCCCCGTGGAGCGAGGCGGGATCGCCGCGGGTCCACCGCAGAAAGCCGGCTGCGGCCTGACGCCGACAAACAGGAAAACCAAGGAGAGCACCATGAACACGCTGACCGTGCGCACCATCGGCGGGCCGACGGCCGTCCTCGACTACGCGGGCTCTCGGATCGTGTTGGATCCGACCTTCGACGGACCGCGGACGTACCAGAACGGTCCGGTCACCGCGACCAAGCTGAGCGGCCCGAGCGCGCCGCCTGAGGACCTCGATCAGGTCGATGTCGTGCTCGTATCGCACGAGCACCACATCGACAACCTCGACATCTCCGGACGGGAGTACGCACGCCAGGCCCAACGGGTGTTCACCACCAAGGCGGGAGCAAAGAATCTCGGCCCTCGTTCCGTCGGCCTCCGGCCGTTCGAGCACGCCGAAGTCGGCGACATCCGCGTCACGGCGGTTCCGGCGCTGCACGGCACGCCGGAGATCGGCGTGGTCAACGGCCCGGTCATCGGATTCGTGCTGGAGGCGAATGGTTGGCCGACGGTCTACGTCAGCGGTGACAATGCCTCATTGGACGTCGTGGCGGTCGTCGCGGAGCAGTTCCCAGCGATAGAGATCGCGATTCTCAACCTCGGCGCGGCCCGGATCGCGGTACGCGGCGAGGGGCTCCTCACCCTCAGCGCAGAACTGGCAGCGCGAGCGGCGGCCCTGCTCGGTGTCCGGGCGGTGGTGCCGGTGCACCAGGACGGGTGGGGGCACTACACCCAGGACGCCGACGACGTCGTGCGCGCCTTCGAAGAGGCGGGCTTGACTGACGTGCTCGTCGACCTCCGGCCCGGCAATTCGGCGACCATCTGACAAGGAATCGCCGGATCCGGACGAGGGCCCGCCCGGTCGGCGTCCTACCAACGATCCCAATGGGCGAACCCGGCCGGTTCGGCCCGAGGCCCAGGCTTGAAGTCCGTGCCCAGGGTGTAGGCCACCGGCGTGAGGGCCACCTGCACGACGGTGTCGTACGGGATGCCGAGCAGGTCGGCCATCTCCTGCTCGTAGCTGAGATGACTCGTGGTCCACGCGGTGCCGAGCCCGCGTTCGCGCGCGGCCAGCATGAAACTCCAGAACGCCGGTATGACCGAACCCCAGGCACCGGCCTGCCCACGGACGCTGTCAAGTTCGGCGCGCGACTCGACGCGCAGGCACGGGATGAGGAGCAGCGGTGCCTCGTGCAGGTGTTCGGCGAGGTGTTGCAGGCTGCCGGCGATGCGACTCCACTCGGTTGAGGCGAAGTCCATGCGGCTGAAGGCGGGGCCGGCCGCCCCGGAAGCCGGCGGCGGGGCCATCAGGCCGCGCCGCCACAGATCCGCGACGGCCACCCGGGTCCGCTCGTCCTCGACGAAGATGAAGTCCCAGCGCTGCCTGTTCCGGCCGCTCGGCGCTTGCATGGCTATGCGCAGGCACTCTTCGATCACGTGGCGCGGCACAGGGCGCCCCAGGTCGAGACGCTTGCGCACGGCGCGGGTCGTGGTCAGGACCTCGTCGGCGGACAGGCCGAGCCTGCCCGCGGAACTCCGCGGTGCCGATCCGGAGTCGGTCATGCCAGCGCTCCCGCACTCTCGTAGACGCCCAGGTTGGCGGTGACCGCAGGAAGCAGCCCGGGGAACCGATCGTTGATCTCGTCGGCACGCAGTTCGTGACGGCGAAAGCTCCCGTTCGGCGTGACGCGGAGGACACCGGCCTCACGCAGGACCTTCAGGTGGTGCGAAAGGGTCGACATGCTCACCTCGGACAGCGCCTCGAACTTACCGCAGACGACACCACCCGACTGCGCCAACTGCCGTACGACGCTCAAGCGGACCGGGTCGGCGAGCGCGTTGAGCAGCGTGGCCAGGTCGACTGCGGCAAGGTCGGGATGATGCAGAGCTCTCATGGGCGCCATGCTACCGTTCATTTCGTGATTTCGGGAATCATCGAAATCTGACGCCCGAGCGCCCCGGGCCCGTACCCACCTGGACCGCCTCTCGCAGCGGTCGACGATCGGCAGGGCGCTCGCTCACGCGGCCGTACGTGGGCCAGTCACCTTGGCATTGACAAGCAGGATCGGAGCATCATGACGCAGCCCGTCGACACCATCATTTTCAGCGGAGAAGGCCCGCACGCCGACCCGTGGCACCCACTGGCTGAGACCAGCGCAAAGATCGCCGAGATCGTCGGCGACGCGAACTCCGTGACGACCGTGACGTCTGTCGGTCAGCTCGACGCCGCCCTCAACAGTGTCGGCCTGCTGGTCGTCAACGCGAGCGCCAACCGCTCGGCGCCGATCCCCGAGGACGACGACTTTGCCCGCATCCTTGACGCCTTCCTCGCCCGCGGCGGCAACCTGCTCGCCACCCACAGCGCGACAATCGCCTTCCCGGGCCTGCACAGCTGGCACTCCACGATCGGCGCCGTCTGGGACTACGACAGAACCTTCCACCCGCCGATCGGCCAGACCCTCATCCGGCGCAGCGACGTCGACCACCCGATCGTCGATGGACTCGGCGACTTCGAGGTCTACGACGAGCGCTTCACCAACCTGGATCTGATCGACGACGGAGACAGTGAGCCGCTCTACGTCCACACGGAGAACGGCGTCACCCACCCGCTCATCTGGGCACGCACCGTCGGCAGCAGCCGGGTGATCTACGACGGCCTCGGCCACGACCTCAGGTCGTACGAGTCGCCGGGACACATCGCCCTGCTCAGGCGGGCCGTGTCCTGGCTCCGGCACCACATCTGACCACCTCGTCGTCTTCAAGCTCCGGCCCGGCGCCGGACCGGTCCGTCGCAAGAGCCATCACCAGCTGCCCGCTCGCAATTTGAGCGGTCACCCCCTTCAAGCAACGGACAAACAGTGCAGTACGCGACGTTAGGCAACACCGGTCTTTTCGTCTCCCGCATCGCACTCGGGGCGATGACGCTCGCCGAGCGGCACGGGGCCAGCGTCGCGCAGATTGCGATCGCCTGGGTGCTCGCCCAGCCCGGCGTGACCAGCGCCATCGTGGGCGCTCGGCGTCCGGCACAGCTGATCGACAACCTCGGCTCGCTGGACGTCACGCTCACCCCTGCCGACCTGGCCGACCTCGACGCGGTGAGCGCCCCGCCGGTCGCGTACCCCGCCTGGCTTCAGGCCGAGGTGGCACCCGGCCGCCTCCCCCAGCAGCCCGCCAACTCCTAGCCGATGCCGCCCCGTCGGCACCCCTGGTGCCGGCGGGGCGGGCACCGCCACCGCCCTGGACCGCCGCGATCTCCGATCCTCGTGTGTCCTCCCGCCAAGCCCTTCAACCACACACCCTGGAGTGCCTCATGCGTACACAGCCGTCGACCTACCTGCTGATACCCGGTGCCTGGCACGGCGGGTGGTCCTGGTGGCCGGTGGCTAGGCGCCTACGCGCCGCCGGGCATCGGGCGGTGGCCCTCACACTGCCCGGACTGGCAGACGGCGATGATCGGGCCGGGCTGCGGCTCCGGGACGCGGTGGACCACGTGATCGATGAGGTGCAACGGCGAGAGCTCACCGGGGTGACCCTGGTCGGTCACAGCTGGGCGGGTTACCCGATGACCGCCGCCGCTCACCGGCTGGCCGACCGGATCTCCACGATGGTCTATTACAACGCGCAGGTTCCGGTGCCCGGCGGCTCGATGGCGGACGACAATCCGCCGGAGATCGCGGCGTTCCTCCGCGACCTGATCGAGTCCGCGCCGGACAATGCCATCCCGCCGACGGTGGAGTTCGTCCGGCAGTCCTTCATGCAGGACGTCGCGGAGGACGCGCAACGCCTGCTCGCAGAGCTGCTGACCCCCCACCCCGGCGCCTACTTCCTGGACGCGCCCGACGTACCGGACTTCGCCGCCCTCGGTCTTCCCGCCCGGTACGTCCTCGGTGAGCACGACCACGCACTGCCTCGACCCGGGGCCGAGTTCGCCGCCCGGCTTGGACTCGAACCGGTCATGGTCGCCGGGACACACGAGGGCATGCTTACCCACCCGGACGCCGTGGCCGACGCCATCCTGGCCGCCTGAGCCAGCCGCCCTGGCAGTGCCCCGTTTACCCCGCAGCGTGAAGTGCGCGCGTCGCTACCCGCCAGTCCAGGACCCGCGGCCCGCGGCACATGAGTTCACCGAAGTCGGAGCAGCCCACGTTCGGCCATAAAGGCTCGCAACGTCTCGGCATCCTCGGCGGACATCAACCGGCGTGGGATCACGGTCGCCGGCATCCGGCCGACGTACACGATCCAGAAGTCAGGGGTGTCCCTCACCTGGGCGACTCCGTCCCAGGCGATGCCACCGGACTCTGAGCCGCTGCGCATCATGATGTTGTCGTCGGTGATGTCGTAGGCGCCCTCGACCGCGTAGCGACTGGAGCGGCGCCGGGCGCGCAACCGCACCCATGGCGAGTACAGCATCGACAGCACACCACCCACGATCATCGCCAACCACAGCGGCGAGATCTGCTCGCCCCACGCGAACCCCCGGGAGACGGCGAGACCGATCGCGCCGATCGCCGCCAGCACGGCGCCGATATAGCCGAACGTGCGCAGCCGAGCACTGGCGAGTGCAGCGGCCACGCGGCCCGGGTAGGCGGGATCGGCTGGGACGTCAAAACGGATGTGCACGCCAGAACGATAGTGCCCACCCGCCCCTGGCAGCGCCTGACGCCCGCCCTGGCCGGATCGCCGAGCCGCTAGGTTGCTCGCAGCCCCGACGCCGTCCCGGGGCGCAGAGGTGTGCCGGGTGAAGGTCATGGAGCGCGTGGTCAGGTGACTACGGGGTCAGGACGATCCTGCCGAAAACCTCGCCGGCGTCCATCTTCTGGTGCGCCAGTACGGCGTGCTCCAGCGGCAGCACCTCGTGCACCACCGTCTGGAGGTCGCCGCGATCCGCGGCGGCGAACTGCTCCATCCTGACGGCATTTCGAGTGGGCTCCGCAATCGTGGCAGCGCTGAAGGTGGCGAAAGACATCGACTTCTGGAATGCGGCCATCAACCTCGTGCCGAAGTCTGCCGGCGGCTGGCCCCCGACTGCGCCCACGACCACGAGTCGACCGTTGGGGTTGAGCCTGTCGAAGAACGAAGGCATCTCCTGACCGGCTACGACGTCGATGATGACGTCGTAGCCCGCGGGATCGTCCGGCCCTCCCGCTCCGGAGCGGTCCAGGAGGTGGGTCGCACCGAGGTCGCGCAGTCGACGGCCACGTCCAGGAGAGGATGTGGTGACTGCCACCGCGCTGGCACCACCGCGGTTCGCGAGCTGGACCGCCATGATCCCGACGCTGCCGGCCGCGCCGCGCACCAGCACGGCCTCGCCCGGAGAGAAGTGGGCTTGGGAGAGACCGAAGTGGGCCACGACCCCGGAGCTTCCGAGCGTTACGGCGTCGACAGCGGAGAGCCCCGCCGGGAGGGGTACGACCTCCGCGATCGGCGCAATTGCCTGCTCGGCGTAGCCGCCACCCGTACCGGCGAACGCCCACACACGCCGCCCGACCCATGCCGGGTCGACGCCGCCGCCCACCGCCGTCACCGTTCCCGCGACCTCGCCGCCTGGGATATGCCCCTCCCGGAAGCCGTAGGCGGCGAGAGCACCAGTTCGGATCAAGACGTCAGCGCCTCCGACGCCGATCGCCTCAGTAGCGACCAACACCTGTCCCCGAGTCGGCGTCGGGCGGGGGGCGTCGACGACGGCGAGCCCCTCGGGAGCCCCGAACCTCTCAATCGCGACTGCCTTCACAGTTGTTCCTCCGTGAGCTGGACCGAAGCCGCCGTGGCGGCCCTGCCTGCCTGGGAACGCTAACGGACGCCGGCGTCCGTTTAGCTAATATGAGAGAGTGGTCAACCGTCTGCCTCAGAAGCTGCGATCGGACGCCCTCGACAATCGCGAGCGCATCCTCGACGCGGCTCGGGCGGTATTCGCCACCGAAGGCATGGACGTACCGATGCGCGAGATAGCCCGGCGCGCCGAGGTCGGCCCCGCCACCCTGTACCGCCACTTCCCCACTAAGCAGGCGCTGGCCGCTGAGGCCTTCACCGAACAGATGTACGCGTGCCACGCCATCGTCGAGGAAGGGCTCGCCGACCCAGATCCGTGGCAGGGCTTCTGCCACGTGATCGAGAAGCTCTGTGAGCTGCAAGCACGGAACCGGGGCTTCATCACCGCGTTCACCTCGGCCTTTCCCCGCGCCCTGGATCTTGCCGCAGGACGCGAGCGCGCGCTCAACTCGCTCGCCGAGCTCGCGCGCCGCGCCAAGGACACCGGTGCGCTGCGGCCCGACTTCGTTCTGGACGATCTCATCCTCATGCTGATGGCGAACAGCGGCCTGCACAGCACATCGACAAACGCTCGGGTTGCTGCCTCCCGCCGCTTCGCCGCACTCACGATCCGGGCGTTTCGTGCTTGATCGAGGGGACAGGACATGGACCACGGCACCCGCAACGACGTGCTCGGCCGCCTGGCTGAGGCAGTTGGGTCCATCACCGTCGCACACCCGACGCGGGTCGCCATCGACGGACCGCCGGCCGCCGGTAAGACCACCCTCGCCGACGAGCTGGCCGTAATCTTGCGCGACCAGGGTCGCGACGTCATCCGCGCGACGATCGACGATTTCCTCTTCCCCCGGGCACAGCGCTATCCGCGCGGCGAGTACTCGGCCGAAGGCTGCTACTTCGACACCCACGACCACGACTCGCTGACCCGGGTTCTGCTTGATCCGCTCGGTCCAGGCGGAGATCGAAGCTTTCAACACGCGGTCTACGACCGCACAGCCGACACTGTGCTGTCCCCGCCGGTCACCACTGCTACCGCCAACGCCGTGCTGGTCTTCGACGGCGTCTTCCTCATGCGCCCGGAGCTGATCGATAGGTGGGATCTGCGCATCTTCGTGTCAACCGCGCTCGAGAAGACAGTGGACCGTGCGGTGATCCGAGAGCGCCGGGTGTCATCTCGGGCCGAAGTCGAACGGCGCTGGCGCGAGCGTTACATCCCCTCCCAGCAGTTCTATTTCGCTACGGTCCGCCCGACCGATCACGTCGACATCATCGTGCACAATGACGAGCCCCAGGAGCCGGTCTGGGAGATCCGAACAAAGTGATCGCATTCGATCCGGCAGCGCCGGACGGGTCCCGCAGGTGGATCTTGCCCACCGCCTGGCGCTCGAAAAATCCTGACCAGGCAACCGTGGTGATGAGTTGTCGTGCCCGCAGCCGTCACACCTACGTCGGGACACCATGAGACGGAAGGATGACGTGATGAGTGCGGACACACGGCTGGAGGAGCTGGGCGTGAGCGGTCTGGGCGAGGTCGACGAGCCGGCGTTCTCGGTGCTGGCGCAGCGGCACCGGCGGGAGCTGCACGTGCACTGCTACCGGATGCTCGGGTCGTTCGAGGACGCCGAGGACACCGTGCAGGAGACGTTCCTCCGTGCCTGGCGGCGTCGGGAGACCTTCGAGGGGCGGTCGACGTTCCGGGCCTGGCTGTACCGGATCGCCACCAACGCCTGCCTGGACCTGCTCGCCAGGCGCCGCCCACAGCCCGCGACCGGCGGCGAGGTGCCGTGGTTGCAGCCCTACCCGGACCGGCTGCTCGACGAGCTGCCCGCGGGCGACGCGGACGAGCCGGAGACGGTCGCCGTCGCGCGGGAGACGATCGAGTTGGCGTACCTGGTCGCGGTCCAGCACCTCGCGCCGCGCCCGCGAGCCGTGCTGATCCTGCGGGATGTGCTCGGCTGGCCGGCGAAGGACGTCGCGGAGCTCCTCGGAGACTCCGTGAACTCGGTGAACAGCGCGCTGCAGCGCGCTCGTGCCGGCATGCGGGAGCACCTGCCCGCCGAGCGGCAGGACTGGACCGGCGGCGAGGAGGACGCCGGGACGCGCGAGCTGGTGCGCCGCTTCACCGACGCCAGTGTGGCCACGGACATCGACGTGCTCGCTGCCATGCTGCGGGACGACGTCCGCTCCTCGATGCCGCCCACGCCGGGCCTGTACGTCGGCCGCGACGCGGTGGTGAACAGCTGGATCGAGGATGGATTCGATGGCATGAAGGGTCTGCGAACGGTCCCCACCTCGGTGAACCGGCAGCCCGCCGTCGCCTTCTACCTGTGGCAGGAGCGGGAGGCCGCGTACCTGCCGCTGACGATCGACGTCCTGCGCGTCACCGGCGGGGCGATCACCGAGATCGTCACGTTCCACGACGACCAGTTCCCGCGGCTCGGGCTGCCGGAGCGCCTGCCGGCGGACGGCGCAGAGTAGTCCGGTGCGGACGCTCGCGCTGCGCGGTGGCGCGCGTCTCGCGGTGGTCCCGGCGGAGTGGCGCGACGCGAGGTCGACATGAGCAACACGAATGACACCGGCGTCGTCGCAGGCCCGGCATCGGGCCAGACCAGCCACACCCACCGACTTCGCGGGCTCGCCGGCACCGGCCTCATCGCCACGCCCGCAGCGATGGTGACCACCACCCTCGCCGCTGCGCTTGCCCGGGCCGTTGGCGTCGACTTCGAGGTCCCCGATGGTGGCGAGACGATCCCGTTGGCCGGGATCGCCGTGGTGACCGGCTTCTTCGCGGTCGTGGGCATCATCGTTGCCGTCGCTCTTCGTCGTTGGAGCGCTCGCCCCGCCGACCGGTTCATGTGGACGGCAGTGTCGCTGACTGCGATCTCATTGGTCCCGCCCCTCATCTCCGGGGCGGACACCGCGACCACCACCGCCCTCCTCGGGCTACATCTCGTCGCCGCGACGGTGATGATCCCCGCCCTGACCCGGTGCCTCCGCACCCGGACCGACTGACGGTCAGCTGGCCCCGAGCAGGTCCCACCGGTTGCCGGCGATGTCGAGGAAGACCGCGACCCGGCCGTAGGACTCGGTCCGAGGTTCCCGGACGAAGGTGACACCGGCTTCGGCCATCCGCCGGTAAGCCGCGTCGAAGTCGTCGACGCGGAGGAAGAACCCGACCCGGCCGGCCACCTGGTTACCAACTGCGGCGCGTTGGTGGTCTCCGTCGGCGCGGGCGAGCAGGATCCCCGTCTGGGCGCCCGGCGGCCGCACGACGACCCACCGCTTGGGTCGACCGTCATTGGTCAGCGATGGGGAGTCCTCGACGAGGTCGAAGCCGAGGACGTCGGTGAAGAACGCGATCGCGGGGTCGTACTCGTCGACGATCAGGGCAACCAAGTCGATCTGCACCACGGCAGCGTACGCGGGACAGTGCCCTCGCCCTTGCCGCGATCCCCCCGTGCGGCGTAGGAAGAACAGCACGCCCACCCTCAGCTCCGGCTCCTCCCATCACCCTCGGCCCGTGGGTCCGTCCACTCCGTCCACCGTCAAAGGAGATGCGTGTGACCACCCCCGTACGGCTCCGTCTTGCCGTGTCCGCGCTGGTGACCACCGGTGCCGTACTGCTCGGCACGGCCGCCCCCGCCGCGCCGCCCGCGGTGCCGATGCGCCCGGCCACGCACGGTGCCTGCGACCCGATCGACCCGACCGCCTGCCTGTTGCCGTTCCCGAACGACTACTTCACCGTGCCGGATCCAGCCAGCCGCACCGGCAAGCGGGTACGACTCGCGGCGTCCTCGATGCCCACCAACGTGCACGGCACCCCGATCGACCCGACGGAATGGAACCGACAGGACGGGTTCAGCCCCGGCTCGCCGATCCTGGTGCGCGTGCCCGGGCTGGACGCAGCGGCCACGGGGATCGCCCCGGTCACCGACATCGGCCGCTCGCTGGCTCCGGACGCGCCGATCGTGCTGCTCAACACGGTCACCGGCGAACGCACACCGTACTGGGCGGAGCTGGACGCGCACGCCGCCGGCCAGCCCGACCGGCAGCTGCTCATCATCCGGCCGGCGGTGGCGCTGGCCGAGGGCACCCGGTACGTCGTGGGCCTGCGTGGCATGCGCGACCGCAGCAGGGAGCTGATCCCGGCGCCGACCGCGTTCCGGAAGTACGTCACCGGCGCCGGCCTCAGCCCCCGGGACCGCCGCACTCCGCAGATCAAGCGGATCCTCGCCGACCTGAGCAGGGTCGGCGTCAAGCGGCACAGCCTCCACCTGGCCTGGGACTTCACCGTGGCCAGCCGGCAGGGTCTGACCGGGCGCATGCTGGCGATCCGTGACGGCGCCTTCGCAACCCTGGGCGAGGCGGCACCGTCGTTCACCGTCACCCAGGTGACCGACTACCCGCCCCAGCAGGATGCGCGGATCGCCCGGCAGGTGACCGGCAGCATCGGCGTACCGTCCTATCTGGTCGGCAGCGGCGAACCCGGTTCGCGACTGCACTACGGGCCGGCCGACGGCGACGGGACAGCACCGGCGGCGGACTCGCTGCCCACGCCGTCCGGCGCGACGCTGCGGGCGGACTTCGTCTGCAACATCCCGCGCAGCGCCACCGCCGCCGATCCGGCACACCTGTCGCTCTACGGCCACGGCCTGCTGGGCAGGCCGACCGAGATCAACGCCGGCAACGTCAAGACCATGTCGGCCACGTACGACTTCACCTTCTGCGCGACCAGTTGGATCGGCATGGCCGCCGCCGACGTCCCGTACGTGGCTGGCGCCTTCTCCGACCTCAGCGCCTTTCCCGCGGTGGCCGACCGGCTGCAACAGAGCTTCCTGAACTTCCTCTTCCTGGGCCGGGCGATGATCCACCCGGACGGGTTCGCCGCCGACCCGGCGTTCCAGGATGCCGTCGGGCAACCGCTGATCGACGTGGCCGGCGGGCTGCACTACGACGGCAACAGCCAGGGTGGCATCAACGGCGGGGCGCTCACCGCCATCGCGCAGGACTGGACTCGGTCGGTGCTCGGCGTGCCGGCGATGAACTACTCCACGCTGCTGCAGCGCAGCGTGGACTTCGCCCCCTTCCAATCGGTCATGGACGGGTACTACCCGGACGAGGTCGACCAGCAGTTGATCTTCGCACTGCTGCAGATGCTCTGGGACCGATCCGAGGCCAACGGGTACGCCCAGCACATGACCGGCAATCCGCTGCCGGGCACCCCGGCGCATCAGGTGCTGATGCACGTGGCCTTCGGCGACCACCAGGTCTCCCCCGCCGCGGCCGAGGTGCAGGCCCGCACCATCGGTGCCCGCCTGCACACCCCTGCCCTCGCCGACGGCTGGTCACTCGACGTGAAGCCGTACTGGGGTATCACACCGATCCGGGCGTATCCGTACACCGGCTCGGCGATCGTGATCTGGAACAGCGGGGCGACCTACGCACCGCCGACGACGAACCTCGCCCCGGTCGGCCCGGAGTACGGCGAGGATTCGCACGAGTTCCCGCGCGCCCAGCCTGGAGCGCAGGAGCAGAAGGCGACATTCCTGCTCACCGGCAAGATCATCGACGTCTGCGCGGGAGTGCCCTGCCCCTGAGACGGCAATCATCCCCGAATCGCCCCGCACGATCCTGGAACTTCGTCCACTGTGTAACGCTGCCGGCCGGACGGCCGCCTAACCCATGACGCGACGATCTTGTCGCAGGCCCGGCACCGGCTCCGCCGGCCGCCGCGGCCCAACGGGGTTACCACCGAAAGGGGACCGCACGTGCGATTCCGCACAGTGATCGGCTCAGTCCTGGCATCGACGATGGCCGCCGCAGTCGGCCTCGTCGCCACCACCGCACCCGCCGCCGCCAGGGACACCGCCACCCTGATCCAGGGCGTTACCGGCGTCGTCGACACGGCCGCGGCCGGCGGCCGGGTCTTCGTCTCCGCGAACGACCGCATCGTGGTCGCCGACTCCCACGGCACGCTCACCGGCAGCATCACCGGCCTGGCCAGCCCGACCGGCCTGGCCGTCACGCCCGACGGCAACCGGGTCTACGCCGCGCTGTCCGGCTCGAACGAGATCGCCGAGATCGACGCGGCCACCCTCGCCGTCGTCCGACGGATCAGCCTGGCCGGGTACCGGTCCCCGGCGAACCTGTCCCTCGACGGTGACCAGCTCTGGGTCGGCTACGGCATCAAGAACGACTTTGTCGGCGGCGTCCTCGGCCTCGACCTGTCCCTGGCGGCGCCCACGCCCGTCCAGGTCGCCACCCGCATGTACGGCGCACCCCTGGTCGCCGGCGCCGGCGACACGGTCTTCACCGCCGAGGCGGGGATCAACCCCGCCAGTCCTCGGGTGTACGACGTCAGCACGATCCCGGCGACGCTGCGGGGCGTCATCGACGGCGCCGACAACGACCTGTCGAACCTGACCGACCTCACCATCACGCCCGACGGCACCCAGGCCATCTCGGTCTTCGCCACCTCCGGCTTCGATGTCTGGGACACCACGACCCTGACCAAGGTCCGCAGCTACGGATCGAGGGCCGACCAGCCGGGCGCACCGGGCGCGGTCGCACTCAGCCCGAACGGCGCCAACGTCGCCACCGCCTTCTACGGCGCGAACTACGGCCCCTACGCCGAGGTGTACAACGCCGCCACCGGGGCGAAGACCACGCAGGCCCAGATGACCTACAAGGGCGACCTGGTCACCGGCAGTCTCTCCGTGCTGGGCG
Organism: Micromonospora sp. RHAY321; assembly: GCF_023896955.1. GTDB lineage: Bacteria > Actinomycetota > Actinomycetes > Mycobacteriales > Micromonosporaceae > Micromonospora. Next base: position 70,099 of record NZ_JAMHIW010000009.1, on the reverse strand, counting down.
ATGACCTCTACGCGCTGCTCAACGACTGGCCGTACAACCGGTACTACCTGTGGCGCGTGGAGGGCGCCCTCCTGCCGACGTCCACGCTGAGCCTGTCGGCCACCACCGCGGCGACCGCGCTGGACCCGTTCACCATGACCGGTCGGCTCGCCTTCCCCGACGACTCCGCGCCGGGCGCACAGCCGATCGAGATCACCCGCACGCTGCCCAACGGCACCACCGCCACCCTGCCCGGCGTGACCACCGCCGAGGACGGCACCTTCACCGTCACCGACGCCTCACCGGTCGGCGGCAGCGTCAGCTACACCGCCACCTGGGACGGCAGCCCCGCCTTCCGCTGGTCACAGACCACGACCAGGGTCGACGTGGCCCAGCACCCGACCTCGCTGGTCGTGACCGGCCCGACGACCGGCACCGCCACGAAGCCGCTCACGCTCACGGGTCGGATGAGTACCGCCGGCAACGTCCCCACGCCGGCCCCCGGGTCGATCGTGGTGTACCGGGTCTACACCAACAAGAATGGTTCCGTCGGGGCCGACCTGCCGCTGGTGCCGCTCGCGGCCGACGGCTCGTTCACCATCACCGACAAGCCCCCGGTGGCCGGCCAGTACACGTACCACGTCCGCTTCGACGGCGATGCCACCTACGCGTACGCCTACACCAGCCACGCTGTCACGGTTCGGGGCGCGAGCACCTGAGCGACCCGCCTCGGTAGCGGCGACGGTGCCCGTCCTGGTCACATACAGGGCGGGCACCGTCGCGCTCCGCCGTGTCGTCGCAGGTCGTACGCCGCCGGCTCGGCGGTGCGCCTGAGTGGCCCTGATTCTTCACTCCGATGTCACCCGGCGATCCCTCAGGTGATGTGTCGGTGTCCGTCCGCAGGAGTTGGCTGTCAGTCGCCGCACTTTGTCGTGACCAGGAGCTGATCCACGTGCCTTCCTCTCGTCGTACCTTCCTCGCTGGCGGCGCCGCTGCCGGCGTGGGCCTTGCCGTCGCCGGCGGCCTGCCGTCCCTCGCTCAGGCCAGCCCGGGCCGGCCCCACCCGCCGCTCACGGCCGGCAACGTGCCCTTCCCGCCGCTCGTGGACGACCCCGACGGCATCCTGGCCCTGCCGAAGGGCTTCCGCTACACGGTGGTGACCCGGACCGGCGTGACCCGGCTCGACCGCGGCCAGGGCGTGACCCCGGCCGACCACGACGGCATGGCCGTCTACGACGCCGGCCACGGCCGTTACCACCTGATCCAGAACCACGAGATCGACCCGGGCGCCGAGTTCGGCGTACCGCACGTCAAGGGAACGGTCTACGACGCGGGCGCAGTCGACGCCGGCGGCTGCACCGTGATCAAAACGGACCGTGCGGGCCGCAACCTGGGTGAGTTCGTCGCTCTCTCCGGCACCATCTCCAACTGCGCCGGCGGGCCGACCCCCTGGGGGACCTGGCTCACCTGCGAGGAGACCGAGGACCGGGCCGGCGACGAGTGGGAAGAGGACGGCCGGTCCGGCGTCTACCAGAAGGATCACGGGTACGTCTTCGAGGTGTGGGCCGACGGTAGCGCCGACCCGAGGCCGATCAAGTGCCTGGGCCGCTACTCGCACGAGGCCCTGGCGGTCGACAAGGACCGCACCAGCATCTACCTGTCCGAGGACGCCGACGAGCCCAACGGTCTCTTCTACCGCTGGACGGCGCCGCGCGGCGTCAAGCTGGGTCCCGGCGTGCTCACCCGCCTCGCCCCGAACGCCGGCGTCCTCGCCGCGATGCAGATCATCATGGACGACGGCTCGGTGCTGCCGGACGTCGCCTACCTGACCTCCGCCCAGCTGAACCGCCCCTTCCCCGTACGGTGGATCGAGGTGCCGGACCGCGACGCGCGGAACAAGCCCGTACGCGAGCAGTTCACCGATGGCCAGGTCACCCGCGGGCGCAAGTTCGAGGGCGTGTGGGGCACCGACGAGGGCGTGTACGTGGTCAACTCCTACGCCTGGGACGAGGGTGACCTGCCGGCGGACGCGGCTCCGCACGACGGCATGGTCTGGTTCTACAACTACAAGGCCCAGACCATCCAGCTCGTGACGTACTTCCCGCACCAGACCGCCTCGGAGGAGGGGACGCCGGTCAAGTACAACGACCTCACCTTCGACGGCCCGGACAACGTGACCGTCACCCCGTGGGGCAGCCTCGTGCTGGCCGAGGACGGGTCGGGCGCCTCCCACGTGCTGAGCACGGTTCCGGGCGGCCCGACGTACGCGATCGCCCGCAACCAGCTCAACGACTCGGAGTTCTGCGGGCCGACCTTCACCGGCGACGGCAAGGTGCTCTTCGTCAACATGCAGGACCCGGGCCTCACCCTGGCCATCACCGGCCCGTGGGAGAAGTACCTCGGCTGACAGCGCCAGACCGACCGGTGGGGGCCAGGCGATCCGCCTGGCCCCCAGCGGCGTCCGCGCGCCCCGGGACGACCCGGCCAGCTATCGCTACTCATCGATTCATGGTAAGAATCTTCGCAGCGCCTACTCGGTAGCAAGAATTCTTTCATGCGGAGGCGACGATGAGGATCATTGCTGGATGGCTGGCCGGTCTCACCGTTGCCGCAGGACTGGTGGCACCGGCCACGTCGACCGCTGTCGCCGCCGCACAACCACAGGCATCGACCGCAGTGGCGCCCCTGGCCACCGGCCCGCAACCCGGCACCTTCACCGGCCGGGGATTCGACACCTGCGCCGCGCCCTCACAGAATGCGATGAACGCGTGGCGGGCCAGTTCGCCCTACGGGGCGATCGGCATCTACATCAGCGGTGCCAGCCGCTCCTGCGCCCAGCCCAACCTGACCGCGACCTGGGTGGCCAACCAGACGGGCAACGGATGGCGGCTGATCCCCATCGAACTGGGGTACCAGGCACCGTGCGGCACCCGCACGCCGAAGATGTCCGCCGATCCCACCACCGCCCGGTCACAGGGCGCCTCCGCGGCGAACAGCGCCGCGAATGCCGCCCAGGCACTGGGCATCGGCAGCGCCAGCACCATCTACAACGACATCGAGCAGTACCCGTCGAACGCGTCGTGCCGGGCCGCCGTCCTGTCGTTCCTGTCCGGCTGGGTCGAGCAACTGCACGTACGCGGCTACCTCGCCGGCATGTACTCCAGCGGCTCGTCCGGCATCAAGGACGTCTGCGACGCGTACGGCAACCCGACCTACACCCGGCTCGACCAGATCTGGATCGCCTGGTGGAACGGGGTGGCCGACACCGACGCCGGAAGTTACTGCGCCGATGCCTACTACGCGAACCACCAGCGCCTGCACCAGTACGCCGGCGACGTCACCGAGACGTGGGGCGGCGTGACGATGAACATCGACCGCAACTACCTCGACGTGAGCGTTACCCAGACCCCGCCGCAGCAGTGGACCACAACCATCGACAACAGCACCTCGGGCGGATTCACGGCGAGCACCGAATGGGGCACGTCGGCCTACTCCGGCCAACGGTTCGGCACCGACTACCGATTCGCCAATCCGCTGTCCTCCAGCGACGTCGCCTGGTACCGGTCGACCATCCCGGCGACCGGAAACTACGAGATCTCGGTCTGGTACCCAGCCGACGCCGGCTACAACAACCAGACGCCGTACCTGGTAGCGACCACCACAGGGAACAGGTCCGTGTCCGTCGACCAGCGGGCCAACGGCGGTCGGTGGGTCTCCATCGGCGTGTTCACCCTGGCCGCCGGCACGGGAAACAAGGTCGGCGTGAGCCGCTGGACCAGCGGAACCGGGATCGTGGTCGCCGACGCGGTGCGGATCACCCGGGTCTGAACCGGTGACGCCAAGCCCGATGTCACAAAGCGGAGGTCCTACGGACCGCTGACAGTCGCCGTCGCTACAGCGGTGCGGACACCCGGGTCGAGTCGTGGTCGGGCGCCCTCTATACGGTGACCATCAGAGGGGGTGGCCATGGCGCCGGAGGTGTCGCCGCGAAGGGCCAGGGCCGTGCTCGTCGCGCTCTCCCTCGCCGCGTTCGCGTTCATCACGACCGAGCTGCTGCCCGTCGGCCTGCTGACCCACATCGCACCCGACCTCGACCGGTCCCGTACGCAGGTCGGTCTGCTGGTCAGCGGGTACGCCGTCGTGGTCGTGCTGGCCTCCGTGCCGCTGGCCCGGCTGACCCAGCGGATCCCCCGCCGTCAACTGCTCGGCGCCACGATGCTCCTGTTCGCCGCCGCGAACGCCACGGCCGCGCTCGCGCCGACGTACACCGTGCTGGCCGGCTCCCGCATCGTGACCGCCCTCGCCCAGGCGCTGTTCTGGTCCATCGCCACGGCGACCGTGGCCGGGCCCTTCCCGGTCGCGGTGCGCGGCCGGGCGATAGCGCTGTTCGCGACCGGGGCGACGCTGGCCCCGGTGCTCGGCGTACCCCTCGGCACCTGGCTCGGGCAACAGGCCGGTTGGCGCGCGGCGTTCGCGGTGCTGGCCGGGGTCGGTCTGGCGATCGCCGCCGCGGTGCTCGTCCTGCTTCCCTCCTATCCCCCGGCCGCTGGCGGCGCCGCCCGGGGCACCGCACCGGACGGGCGGCGCTTCGCCCTGTTGCTGATCGCGACCGCCCTCGGCATCGGCGGCTTCATGACCCTGCAGACCTACGTCACGCCGTTCCTGCTCGACGTCAGCGGCTTCGCCGACGCGGTGCTGGCGCCGCTGCTGTTCGTCTCCGGTGCGGCCGGCGTCGTCGGCACCCTGGCCGCGGCCCGGACCCTGGACACCCGGCCGATCGCTTCCCTGCTGACGCCGCTGAGCATCGGCACGGCGTCGCTGTTCGGCCTGTACGCGCTCGGCGCGCTCCGGCCCGGCGCGGTCGCACTCCTCGCCGGGATCGGTCTCGCTTACGCGGCGTTCGGCTCCGCCGTGCAGAGCCGGATGCTGCAACTGGCCCCGGGCAGCACCGACATCGCGTCGGCCGGCGTCAGCACCGCCTTCAACGCCGGCATCGCCGGCGGATCGCTGCTCGGCGGCGCCCTCCTGTCCACCTCGGGGGCACGCCCGCTGGCACTCGTCGGCGGGCTGCTGACGCTGGCCGCCCTCACGCTGCTCGTCGTGGACGCGCGCCGCGGCCGCACCGGCGGGCAGGCGGCGGAGGCGTCCGGAACAGCCGAACGCGCTCAAGCTATTCGATAGCAGCCTGGCTCGGCCGTCTCTCGGGGATCCATGCGGCGATGTCGACGTCACGTGGGTGTACGGGTTCGGAGAGGACGACACTGGTGGTGGTGTCGCCCAGTTCCGTGAGGCGCTCGATGACCTGCTCCAGGTGCTCCGCGTCCCGCACGGCGATGGTCAGCTCGTAGCAGTTGTGCCCGGTGACATGGACGCAGGAGAGCACGTGCCCGATGGTGAGCAGCTGCTCCCGCACGCCCTGGGCATTGCGGACGGAACGGTGCCGGGGACGCAGGGACACATGGGCGCGCAGGCCCAGCCCGAGCCGGGCGAGGTCGAGGTGGACCCCGTAGCCCTTGATGACGCCGAAGTCCTCGAGGCGGCGCATCCGCTCAGCGACTGCGGGGCGGCTCAGCGACACACGGCGGCCCAGCTCGGCGACGCTGATCCGGCCGTCACGGGAGAGCTCGCGGATGATCGCGAGGTCCGCCGCATCCCACGATGACGATTTGTCGCCTGTCATGAGGGATCAACTCCTTATCGACGGTCGGTGCCCGCTGATGCCGTCGAAGTGGCATGGGCGGAGGGCCTGCTGCAGCCTACTGTCATCCACCATGAAAGCAACGGTGCTGCACGCGGCTGGCTGGGTGGACGTCATCGACGTCCCCGACCCGGCGATCGAGCATCGTGGTGACGCTGTGGTGAGGGTGTCCCTGGCGGCCGTGTGCGGTTCCGATCTGTGGCCGTACCGGGGGCAGGAGTCGTTCACGCCTGGCGATCGCATGGGGCACGAGTGGGTCGGGGTCGTCGAGGAGGTCGGCGCCGACGTCGCTCGTGTCCGGCCGGGAGATCTCGTCCTGGCCCCGTTCGCCTTCGCGGACGGCACCTGCCCCGCTTGCCGCGACGGCTGGTTCACCTCCTGCCCTGCCGGCGGCTTCTGGGGTGGCGGCAACGGCGGGGGGCAGGCCGAGGCGGTCCGCGTGCCGTTCGCCGACGCGACGCTCGTCCCGGTGCGTGCGGATGCGGACGCGGAGCTGTTGCGCCGGCTGCTACCGCTGACCGACGTGATGGCGACCGGCGCCCACGCCATCGCGCTGGCCGGAGTCCAGCCTGGTGCGACCGCCGTCGTCGTGGGCGACGGTGCCGTCGGGCTCTGCGCGACGCTCGCCGCACGCCGTGCGGGAGCAGCACGGGTCATCCTCGTCGGCCGTCACCGCGACCGGAGCGCTCTCGCCACACGCATGGGGGCGACTGACGTTCTCTCCGCGGACGACCCCGCGACCGTCGGCCTCATCCGGGAGGCGACCGAGGGTGGCGTGCCGGGTGTTGCCGAATGCGCAGGAACCCAGTCCGCCCTCGACCTCGCGATCGACCTCGTCCGGTCCGGTGGCACGATCGGGTCCGTCGGCGTGCCGAACGGTGTGGACCGTGTCGACCTCTACCGGCTGTTCCGCGACAACATCGGCCTGAGGGCGGGGGTCGCCCCTGCCCGCCGTTACATGGAGCCCCTCCTTGCCGACGTCCTCGCCGAGCGGCTGGACCCGTCACCGGTCTTCTCGGCCGAGATCCCCCTCGATGCCGTCGCCACCGCCTACCAAGCCATGGACACACGCCAGGCAGTCAAGATCGCGATCCGGCCCTGACCACGAGGACGACCAGAGGAGTCGCATGATGCACGAAGCCTTTCGACCCGACTACCCGATCCTGACGCCGCGGCTGGCGCTGCGGCCGCACCGCGCTGACGACCTCGACGACCTGCTCGAGTTCCACGGCGATCCCGAGGTCGTGCGATTCCTTCCGTGGCCCCTCCGCGACCGGGAGGCGACGAACGCTGCGCTCACCGCGAAGCTGGACCAGGCGACCCTCACCGAACCGGGCCAATGGCTGGTGCTCGCCGTGGAGTTGCGCGAGACGAGGACCGTGATCGGAGAGGTCCTCCTGAAGTGGGCCAGCGCCGAGCACAAGCAGGGGGAGCTCGGCTTCGCCTTCGGGCGTGCCCATCAGGGCAGGGGGTACGCCGCCGAAGCCGCCGCCGAGATGCTGCGCCTGGGCTTCGAGGATCTGGGCCTACACCGCATCACCGCGGTGTGCGTCGACGAGAACGAGCCCTCGGCCCGTCTCCTGCGACGCCTGGGCTTCGTCCAGGAAGCGCGGCTGGTCGACAACATCTGGTTCAAGGGCGGCTGGGCCACTCAGCTCGTTTTCGCGTTGACCGAAGACGACTGGCGAACGCCTGCAAGGACCAGCGGGGACCAGGAGGAGATCCACGCCCTCATCCGCTGCTACTTCGACGCCTTCACCTCCGGTTCCGGAGTCGACGAACGCATGGCGGCACTGCGCGACGCGATGCTGCCCGGCGCCATCATCGTCCGAACGTGCGGGATGAACCCTGCGGTGTACGACATCGACGCGTTCATCGAGCCGCGGCGAGCCATGCTCACCGACGGCACGCTCACCGACTTCCACGAAGAAGCCCGGTCGGGCCGACTGGACGTGTTCGGCGACATCGCCCAGTGGTTCGGGAGGTACTCCAAGCAGGGCCGCGTGAACGGCGCCCCCCACACCGGCGGCGGCATGAAGTCGATGCAGTTCGTGCGCACCGACGCCGGCTGGCGTATCAGCGCGGCCGCATGGGACGACGACCGCCCCCGAACGAGCCGTGCCGTGTCGGCGGCATGAGCGGATGCCCACACCTGGCGTCGGTGACGCAGGCACCGCGGGTCCGCGGCGACGTTCGCGCAGGTGAGCAGCAGTTGGTCCCGAGGTGCGGGTGGTGGAGGATAGGTGAATGCGTGTACGGAACCGCAACAACGTGGTGTTGGCCGGCCGTGAGGACGGTCCCACCGTTGTGCTCGCGCACGGCTTCGGGTGCGATCAGCACATGTGGCGCCACGTGGCTGCCGAAATCGGACAATGGGCCCAGGTGGTGTTGTTCGATCACGTCGGATCAGGCAAGGCTGATCCGGCGGCGTGGGACGCCGACCGGTACGCCTCCCTCGACGGCTACGCCGATGACGTGCTGGCCATCTGCGATGACCTGGACCTTCGGCAGCCGGTCTTCGTCGGGCACTCGGTCAGTTCGAGCATCGGCGTGCTCGCCGCGAACCGCGAACCGGATCGTTTCTCCGCGCTGGTCCTGGTCACCCCCTCACCGTGCTACATCGATGACGGGAACTACCGAGGCGGTTTCACCCGCGATGACATCGACGAGTTGCTCGAGTCACTCGACAGCAACTACCTCGGCTGGTCGTCGAACATGGCACCCCTGATCATGGGCAATCCGGAACGGCCGGAGCTGGGTGAAGAGCTGACGGCGAGCTTCTGTCGGACGGACCCCGCTATGGCGCAGGTGTTCGCCCGCGCCACGTTCCTGTCCGACAACCGCGCCGACCTCGCCGCGGTGAGCGTGCCCACCCTGATCCTGCAATGTGCCCAGGACGCCATCGCGCCGCCTGAAGTCGGCGCGTTCGTGCACGCGCAGATCGCCGGAAGTCGGCTGGTGACCCTGGACGCGACCGGGCACTGCCCGCAGTTGAGCGCGCCGGAGGCCACGGCCGCGGAGATCACGTCGTTCATCAGGGCCGCCTACCGATGACCGCCATCGCCGGGCGTGATCCTCGCGGCCAAGGTCCAGGCGATGACGGGAGCGCCCGACCGAGCGCGGCGGGGTTCCCTGCGCTGCTGGAAGACAACCTCGAAGACCTGTACGAGAATGCGCCCTGCGGGAGCCTGTCCACTCTCCTGGACGGCACCATTGCGAAGATCAACGGCACCCTGCTGGCATGGCTGGGCTACAGCCGCGAGGAACTCGTCGGCCGGCGCCGCTTCAGCGACCTTCTCACCGGCGGGGGCCGTATCTACCACGAGACCCACTTCGCACCGATGCTGGCCATGCAGGGCGAGATCGGCGGCGTCTCCCTCGAACTTCGCGCCAAGAACGGCTCCCGCATGCCGGTCCTCGTCACCTCTGTCGTCAAGGCCGGCAGCGAAGGCCAGCCCCCACTCATCCGGACGGCCATCTTCGACGCCAGAATGCGCCGCGCCTACGAACAGGAACTCCTCAACGCCCGCAGAGCCGCCGAACGCGAGGACGAGCGGCTCCGGCAACTCATCAGCAAACTGCAACGCAGCCTGCTCCCCGCCGTGCTGCAAACCCCGCCCGGACTGGACAGCGCCGCGTACTACCGGATGGCCTCGACCGACGAAGTCGGCGGCGACTTCTATGACCTGTTCCCCCTCGACGACGACCGCTGGGGATTCTTCCTCGGCGACGTCAGCGGCAAAGGCGTCGAAGCGGCCGCCGTCACCGCCCTGGCCCGCTACACGTTGCGTGCCGCAGCCGTCTACAACCCGGACCCGGCCACCGCGCTGCGCAGCCTCAACACGGTGCTCTGGCAGGAATACCGCGAGGACGCCCGCTACTGCACGGTCGTGTTCGGCATCCTCACACCCACACCGGCCACGGGCGGGTTCACCGCGGTCATCGCCAGCGGCGGGCACCCCGAACCGCTGCTGCTACGGGCCGATGGCTCCGTCCACTACCAACAGACGAAGGGCCGCATCGTGGGGGCGTTCTCGACCTCCCAATACACCAACACCACCGTCGTAGCGAACCCCGGCGACACCTTGCTCCTCTACAGCGACGGACTGACCGAGGCCCGTCCCGCCAGCAGCGAGACCGCCGATGGCCGTTACGGAACGGCCGCCCTCGCCCGGTTCGCCGCCCAGCTCGCACCCACCAACGCCGCCGACGCCATCACCGCCGTCACCGACCTGCTCGGTACCTTCGGCGCCGGGCTCACCGACGACACCGCTGTCATGGCCATCAGCGCCCCTGCCCGACCCTGACCAGCCCTGCCGCCCCTCCTACCGGATCAGCAACGACGACACCGACGGCCGCGGCTGCGTCAGGATCAGCGGCGTGTCCTGCTTCGCGCGCGGGGAGAGCAGACGGCCGCCCAACAGGCGGTCGCAGGCGGTGGACCGTATCGCCGGACGGGTTCCGTCTCGAGCGGTAACGCGCGATCAGCGCGACGCCCGGCGACGGACCGATCACCCCGTCCCGCAGGACGGGGACGGGCCCGGCGCGGAGAGTGGTCCTCCGCGCCGGGCCGCGGCATCGGGGTGCTGTCAGCCGGCCGCGCAGGTGGCCGTCGCGCCCGGGCCGGTGCCGGTGCCCTGGAAGCCGAAGTTGGTCGACTGCCGGGCGGCTACCTGTCCGTTGTAGCCCACGTTGGTGAACCGGACGGTTCCGCTGGTGCCGCTGGCCTGGGCGTTCCAGGCGCTGGTGACCGCGGCGCCGCCGGGCAGCGTGATGGTCACGGTCCAGCCGTTGATGTCCGCAGAGCCGGCGGTGACCGTCACGCTCGCGGTGAAGCCGCCGGCCCACTGGTTGACCGCCACCGACGCCACGCAGCCGTTACCGGTCGGCGGCGGGGTGGTGGGGGGCTCCGTGGTCGGCGGCGGGGTCGTCGGCGGGGTCGTCGGCGGGGTCGTGGTCGGAGGGGCGGTGGGCGGATTGGGCGCGCCGTTGGCCAGGCTGTAGGCCAGGTCGGGCTGGAACGAGCCGGCCGTGTAGCGGCAGCCGTCCGCCTCCCCCGGCGGCTTCACCCAGAGGTACGCGTCGATGTTGGCGTCGCCAGTGTTGGTCGTCGGGTACTGCCCGATGCGCCGGTCGGTGTTGTCGTCGCCGCACCAGTCCCCGCTGGCACCCCCGTTGCGGCTGGTATCGATGACCTGGCGCTTGCCCGCGATACCCATGCCGGCGAGGGCGGAGATGACCGAGCGGCCGAAGTTCGCCTCGCCGGAGGTGGAGTTGAAGTTCGAGACGTTGGTGAAGAAGCCGTCGGCGTACTGCACGCCGGCCGCCCGGAGCCGGTTGGCCGTCTCACCTGCGCTGTTCCAGCTGGAGTGACCGCCGTCGAGGTACACCTTGGCGTTGGGGTTGGCCGACTTGATGGTCCGGGTGGCCGTCGTGATCGCCTGGTTGCGTGCGTTGAGTTCGGCGCTGCTCAGGCATGTCTGCAGGGCGAGCGAGTCGGTCTCCAGGATGATCAGGACCGTCTGGTTGCCCAGTCCCCTTGCGAAGTTGGACACCCACGTCTGGTACTGGTTGAGGTCGGGGGCCCCACCGGCGCTGGCCCCGCCGCAGTCCCGGTTGGTGATCTCGTACACCACCAGTACCGGGAGCTGCTGCGCCGCGTTGGCGGCGCCGACGAACTCGGAGACCTCGGACTGCACGGTCGACGGGTTGAAGTTGGCGAACCAGCGGGCCTGCGGCTGACTCGCAATCTTGTCGCGGATGACAGCGGTACGCGAGTCGCCGGGGTTGGCGGCGACCCAGCGGACGACGGCCGAGCTCGGGTCGCGGTAGAGCGATCCGGACAGCGTGCCAGCGGAGGCGGTGCCGACGGCGAGGCAGACGCCGACGGCGGTGGCGGCCCCGACGGCCGCCACGCTGATGGCCGCCGATCTGCGGCGGAGCGAGGAGAGGTTAGGCACGACGTGTTGCCTCCTGATCACATAGATGTTTCTAACTTCATGGGAGCGTTCCCATGGACGGTAGCGGAGGCGCACGTCGCTGCCAAGATGTGAAGACTGGTCGTGCTCCGGAACGCGGATCCCGCCGACAGGCCGGGGTCTACCGGCAACTCGGCCTCCGACTGAACTACCAGCCGGAAACGCAAACGGTGCGCGCCGCAGTCGATCTCAGCGCACACCGTCAGGAATTTGTTTGTGTCCGAGGGGGGATTCGAACCCTTGTACGCATCATTTGTGCACCATTGTGGGTGCACATGCTCATAGGTTACGGCATGGCCAGGATTGGTTCAATCCCCAAAATCCACATCACTGTGCGTGAGCATGAATGGTAGCTCGGACACATTGGGCCACATGCCTTGCACAGCGGCTCGCCCCGTCATCGACTGGCCAAGATGAATGTGCAGCTATCCCCTATGACCGCTCAATCAGGCGTCGGCGAGCCGCCGCTAAGCATTTCTGCCTTTGGCGCGCTTCAGCCGGTCGACGTGCCGGCAGCCGTAGCGGTCGGATTCTTCGGCGCTCGGTGCACGAGGTTCACCGCCCTCGTTCGATCTCTGCGCTGGTCAGCCGGCCGACGACGGCTGGGGCCCGCTGCCGCACGGGATCTCTTGAGGCATGTCGAGTACGTCAAGCGGCCAGCAGCAGCCTCGGTGTCATCTTGCGGTGGCCGCCAAGTCGTTAAGGGCTGCGTTGATCACGGCCAACACATGCTGAGAGTATCGCGGTCTGGAGCATGGCCGATCTTCACCTGGGCGTTGGGATGCGCGAGGTTGCGGTATTCGCGGAGTTTTCCAGCGAAACCGCGGACGTCGGCTTGTATCCACTTTTCATGGTGGGCGGTCTCGATCAGCTCGGGCAGGGTCCACTTGTCGAGAGGCTTTTGTGCGTTGGGCGTGCGGGCCTTGACGGCGTCGAGGAGAACGCCTTCCAGAAGGCTGCCGAGCATGATGATCGCGCTGGCGTAGGCACCGTTGCGGTCGCAGATACGTGCCTCGTTGAGCCGACTTTCAAGGACGATCGCGAGGTCGGCGTCGCGGACGATGTCTGCCATGGCCACGTGGAGCATGACGTCTGGTGACTGTTGCTCTTGGTCCTCTGGCTGCTTGTAGGGACGGATGACTGGTCACCCCTGCGGTGGGGGATCTCGAAGCCTTCGATGGCGAGGACGCTGTTGAGTAGCTCGGTGACCTCGGCGGCGGCTAAGGGCTCATTGCGATGGATGTACTCACGTCGGTCGGCGAGGCGGGAGACGAGCACGTCGATGCCTATCCGAGCCGGCCGACGCTTGCGACAGCCTGTAGGGCGACCTGTGCAGTGGCTTCCTGCTCGATCGCGTAGCCCCGGTGCAGGCAGCGTTGCGCAAAAGCGCCGACCTGATCCGGGCGATGTGCGAGCTGCTGCAGGTGGCTGTGGTTGTAAGCGTTGAAGGGCCGGCCTTCGTCGTGCGGCACGGTGCCGACGTCCACGACGTGGATGGTGGTGTCCGGCGGCAGGTTGTGACGGATGCGGGCGGTGATGCGGACGCCGCGGAGGTCGGCGTCGGCGCAAATGACGACCGCGGAGGTCTGCTGCGCCGCCTGGACGATCATCTACACGACAGCGTCGGGCAGCTGCCCGTGGCACCAGACGGCCGGCAGGTCCGCCCGGGTGTCACAGACCGTTTCGGCCGCCTGCCGGTTCTCCGCGACCAGCAGGACATCGCACGGCCCAGTGACGGTCACTCGGGGCAGCATGTGGGGGCTCAGCCGAATGTCGTACGGCCCGGGGAACGCCGACAGGTCGAGGACGGAGCCGTCGGTCGTGTGCAGCAGGATCGGGCCGCCGAGCCAAATGTACGGGTTGCGGGCCACGCCGAGTGCGATGAGTGTCTCGTGGTCGAAGCCCATAGTGGCGAGCAGGTGATGTACGTCGTCGCGGGCTTTCGTGTCGTTGGCATGGCTCTGCACGAATGCGCGGAGGGAATCGTGGGTCCGGCCCTCGGCCAGGTCGGTGGCCGCGCGCAGCGCCCACAGCAGCCGATCGGGGTGCTCGGTGCTGCGTAGTGCCCGGCTGGCGTCCGGCCAGTCGTCGGCGATCTCCGACGCGATCTGCTCCGACCTGGCGCGGAGGGTGGTGGTGTCGTCGCGACGGCGGCTTCCGCGCTTCTGCTCGGCCGCCGCGGGTTCGGAGTGCGGAAACACCCGGCGCGCCCGGCTCACCATTCGACGCCCAGCAAGATCGGACCTCCAACCTGCGAGGGGCGATGAACTCACGGGTGGCGGCGGACGACGAAACTCGGCGGCGGTGCCGCGACAGTTGGGTACCCGGTTATCGGTCCTCGGAGGGTTCAGGGACCTCGATGCTGGATGACGCGTGGTAGAAGTAGTGACCACCGCGACGTGCCTCACGTCCACCTGAGACAGTCCGCCCAAGGAGCACCGACCGTGCCGCCCACTCTGTATCGCGATACCGGGTATTCCCTGAATCACCTGATCGAGGACATCAAGGTCGGGCGCATCGGCCTCCCGGATATCCAGCGCCCGTTCGTCTGGTCAGCCGCCAAGACGCGGGACCTGTTCGACTCGATGTACCGCGGCTACCCCATCGGCACGTTGATGTTCTGGGAGACGGGCGCGGAGGTCGGCACCCGCCAGATCGGCATGGAGTCCGCCAGCCGGTCGCCGCAGTTGCTCATCGTCGACGGTCAGCAGCGCCTGACCTCTCTGTTCGCCGTGCTCACCGGTCGACCGGTACTGACCAAATCTTTCGAGCAGCGCCGCATCCGGATCGCCTTCCGTCCCGATGACCAGACCTTCGAGGTGGCCGACGCGGCCATCGAGCGAGATGCACACTTCATCCCGGACATCACCGCGTTGTGGTCGAGCGGTTACAAGACCACGGTGCGCCAGTTCTTCGACCGGCTGAGCCAGGTGACCGCCGAGGACATGCCGGACGCCGCAAAGGATGAGCTGGAAGAGCGCATCGACCGAGTCCGCGACCTACGCGACTTCCGGTTCCAGGTGGTCGAGCTGGGGGCGGCCGCCGACGAGGAACAGGTCGCCGAGATCTTCGTCAGGATCAACTCCGAGGGCGTCCAGCTCAACCAGTCGGACTTCATCCTCACCCTCATGTCCGTCCACGCGGAAAAGGGCCGACGGCAACTCGAGGACTTCAGCCGCGCCGCCGTCGACCCCACGGTGACCGGGCCAAGCCCCCGGAACCCGTTTCTGGACCCGAGTCCGGACCAGCTGTTGCGGGTCGCCGTTGCGGTCGCTTTCCGGCGCGCCCGCCTGCAGCACGTCTACAACATCCTGCGCGGCAAGGACCTCGAGACTGGCCGGGTCAGCGCGGAGCGCCGTCAGCAACAGTTCGAGCGGCTGGCCGCAGCGCAGGAGAAGGCGCTCGACCTGACCAGCTGGCACGAATTCCTCAAGTGCCTGGCCACCGCCGGCTTCCGCAGCCGAAAGATGATCACGTCAGACAACGCCCTGCTGTTCAGCTACACGCTCTGGCTCATCGGCCGACACGACTTCGGCCTCGAAGTGCCAGCGCTACGCCCGGTCATCGGGCGGTGGTTCTTCATGGCGCACACCACCGGTCGTTATACCGGCTCGCCGGAGTCTCAGCTCGAGTCGGATCTCGGTCGGATCGCGGGCCTTACCGCCGGTGACGGCACCGCCTTCGTCGCCGAGCTGGACCGCATCGTCGCCGCGAACTTCACCGGTGACTACTGGGACATCTCACTGCCGAACCGGCTCGACACGTCCTCGTCCCGCTCCCCCGCGCTTTTCGCCTACCTCGCCGCGCTCAACATCCTCGACGCCGAAGTGCTCTTCAGCGACCTGCGCGTCAAGGACCTACTGGATCCCTCGGGTGCCGCGCCCCGCTCCATCGAACGCGACCGGCTGTTCCATCGCAGGCACCTCGAATCCCTTGGCATCTCCGGCACCCGACAAACCAACGCGATTGCGAACATGGCGTACGTCGACTGGCCACCGACCGAGCGCACCAACGCCGACGCCCCGCGCGACTATCTGCCCCGCATCGCGGAGACGATCGACCCGGAGACCCTCGCCCGGCAGTCCCGCTGGCACGCGCTTCCGGTTGGCTGGGAGCAACTGGACTACCCAACCTTCCTTGAGCGCCGCCGCCAACTCATCGCACGGGTCGTCCGGGACGCCTTCAACACGCTCGCCGGCGAGCGCAAGAGGTACGTGCCGACGACCGCGGAGGATCTGATCGCAGCGGGCGAGTCGCAGACAACGGAGTTCAAGTCCAGCGGCCGATGGAACGTCCACACCCAGCAGCACGACCCGAAACTCGGGCAGATCCTCGTCAAAGCGGTGTGCGGCTTCCTCAACGCCGAGGGCGGCGTCCTGCTCATCGGCGTCGAGGACGACGGCAATGTGCTAGGCATCGAGAGCGACTTCACCACGCTCGGCACAAAGCAGAACGCCGACGGCTACGAGCTGTTCCTTCGGCAGTTGCTCGACCACAACCTGTCCGCCTCTACCGCCTCCACCGTGCGCATCCGGTTCCCCCAGGTCGAAGAAAAGATGATCTGCCAGGTCAGCGTTGCGGCGTCCGGCCGGCCCATCTTCGCCAAACCGGCCAAGGGCGGCGCCGACGCGTCGGATTTCTGGGTGCGCGTCGGCAACGCGACCAAACAGCTTCACGGCGACGACCTCATCAAGTATCAGGAGGAGCACTGGGGATAGGGCAAGCTCGCCTGCGCTCAATGACCTGGACTACCTCGTCCTAAGCGAGCGGTGGAGCGTCCACCGGCACGGTCAATGGATGCTCCAACCTGGTTCTGGTGCCAACTCGCGCATCCAGCTTCACTCAAATCCGGGCTCCGCTCACGACGCCAAGATCCCGGACAGTTTTCGCAGCGCGGGTGGGTCCAGGTGCCGGATCGCTTTGCGCAGCAAGTTCGCCGGATTCCTCATCTCCACCGACCCGGCAACCCGTAGTGCAGCGCCGGCGTCACAGCAGCGGTCCGATACGATTCAGCGCGCAGGCGGCTCGGAACCGTAAGGATATGGGCCATTGCTACCCGCATCGGCGTCGATTCGGCAAAAATCGCCTGGCCCAGCCTCGTAAATGCAGGAGATGCCGAGAGAGATTAACAGGTCACATAAGTCGTCCTCAGGCCGGGATGGCAGCAGGACAGCAAGCCTGCGGTAACTCACAAACCTCGCATAGTCGAGCAATTGGCCTATAGCCAACCGCACGGGATCACGACGCGCAGAAGATTTTGCCTCCACGAGCTCGAAGGTAAGGGCGTCAAAAATATCGGTGAAGAGATAGCCCTTAGCGCCAGGCACCGATATGCGGTGACGAGGAACGAGACGCCTACCTGATCCAACAAGCCAGTCAAGGTATCGGCTGACTAACCCTGCTTCTGGACGAACCATTACGCGACTGCCAGATTCAGGATACCGCGCTCCGGCTGGGATGTAAGCCTCTACAGCAACATATCGATAACAACGGCGACCAGAACCGCTGGTGCCTGCGCTGCGATCATCGGTGAGGCGGGTCCCATATTCCTCTGTTAGTGTGCGGAAGTGGTCGTGGATGAAGCTAGCGAGGGGGGATGCGGCGCCGGCAGCAAAATCCTCGTAGTCGGCGACCAGAGCCTCGAGCACAATTTGTGCTGCGCTACTCTTAGCGATGACGTCACGCCCGGAAGTTAACGGGCCGTCAATTATGCAGGACTTGCCGAGAGCGGGGCTATTAATCGTCAAGTAAGCCCGGAATTGCTCCGCATGCTTCGGACCTCGGACCTCAACCCGCCATGCCTCGATCTCAATCTGGGTCGTCTTAAGCGTCTTAGTCAACGCGTCGATAGGACTAAGTGCCCGAAGAACACCGGGTGCGATGTGCCTTAAAATAATCGCCCACTCGGCGGGCCAGTCGGCAACGAGCGTATTTGGGCAATCCTTTGCCAAGTAGACAGCACCAACCACCGCCTTAAAAAATTCGGCGGCCATCTTCTCTCGCATACCAAGCCGCTCTTCGCTCGGCGACAGCAGCACTCCGGGCTCAAGCTTCGCAAGTTCAAATGATTTCACGAAGTGGGTCTGTGTTAGGTCTTCAAACCTGAAAACGGCAGGAGGCTGTCGACAAGCCTGAGTCACAGCAGATAACGCGTACTCGTAGGAGAGTACGGCGGATCCAAAAGCAGCTAGCACTGGACTCGAATTTGGAGAAGCCGATCTAGACGCTTGGTTCATGCTGTACGTCCAAGACCTATGAGTCAACGCAGACGACACCAAGATTGATGCACGCTCAGGCAATTTGAATAGACGCACCACCTGGCTTACCACATCCAGATGCTCTCGAGGGGTTCTATGGGACCGCTTACCAAGTACAGTCCCGTCGACGACTTCCGCAGGGACGATGGTACTGCTAGCCCCGAATAGAGAGCGAGCGAGGCTTGCAGCAGCGGGGGCCTGTCCCGCAACGCATAGAAAACCCAAGAGTTGATGGCAAATTTCGGCGCAGACCGCAGGCGAGAAGCTTTCCCGATCTTCGGATCTTGCCACTAACGAGGATTTGCGAATCCACGACATTTTCGAAGTGAGCTGCGGAATACTGCTGAGTATTTCACTCACGCGGTTATGCAAGTCAGCCTGGTTACTGACTTTGAGGGTCAGCAGTGCATGAACTGCGGCTTCCCGCCGAACAAAGGTTCGGCCGAGGGCGGCTAGGGCCTGCAGTAAACCACTGGTCATGCCTGGGAGCTCAAGGGCTTGCTCGTGCACGAAGGAGGGGCGCATAAGCGCAATTTTCAGATCAGATTCAATTGATTCAAGACCTATGCGATCAAGCCCGTGGTTTTGCAGAAGATCAAGGACTGGCCGATTGTCCGAGAAATATGAAAGGATACCTGGAACTTCACCGAATATCTGAATCGCGAGGGGACTATCAAGTGCGGTCACGGTCACCTAATCCCTCTCAGCCAAAAAGGCTAACTTCGAAAAGCGGTGTGTCGACGGCCGGGGCACGCGCCGCTGTCCCCGGTCACGCCGCTACACCCTGCCAACCGGTCCGGGTCGCTGGCGATAGCCGAACCGGCCGCACGACGGCTGATCGGTGACTGCGCTAGCACATCGCGCGGCTATCGCGCACGCCAATCCTCGTGTGCCTCGATGGTGTGATTGCCCCCCGCCCAGGTCGTTCCGCAAACGGGACATTTGACGTACCAATCGTCGCCGCCTTGTTGGTACTCAATCTTTCCTTGCCGCCCAGTTCCTGGGCAGTTATTTGAGAGATCAACCTCTTCTGAATTCATTTGTTTTCCTTTCTCAACGGGAAACGCGTAGGATTCAGGTTGTGCCAGGCAGCTCCGATGGCTCATTCGACTGCCGTTCGCGTACCGCCGCCGTGCCGGGTCACCCGTGGGCGCAGCGAGATCTTGACTGCGGAGCGAGTCAGGGCGGGATCGGTGGACTTGTTCGACCACAGGTACGCCTCACCGACCCCGAGCGCGGCCAGTTTCGCCGGTGTCAGGTCGGCTAGCGCGGCGTTGGCCTTCTGCAGGTGCTTGAGCCAGGCCGGTGAAGTAAACCGGTGCAGGATCACGTGGTTAGACAGCTCAATGAGCGGGATCGGGACGGAGGGTGGGTCCTGGCTCGCGACAAGGATGCTCATGCCTTTGTGGCGCATCTCGCGGACGCTTTCGATTAGGCCAGATACGAGATCGGGGCTTTCGATGTACTTGTGCGCCTCGTCGAAGACGACGAGCTTGTTGAAACGCTCACCTGCGCTCGTGGCCTCCGCGAACAGCTCCATGAGCACGACGAACAGGCCGAGTGCCTCGTCCTTCTCGATGAGTTCGTCCCGCAGGTCGACAATGACCAGCCGGCCGGGACGGATCAGGTCCTGGATGCAAGTGTTGTCGTCGATGTAGTCGGCGGCGAGGTCAAGCCGCTGGTGGGCGAGCTGCTTGATCTGGTCGGACAGCGTGGACTGGTCGATGCCAGTGCGGAGCGCATCGAGTGAGAGCGCACTTCGGTTGGCACGCATGATGCGGCCGAGTTGACGGATGTAGGTCGACTGGTTGCCGACAGCCCCCATGAGGAAACGCCAGTGGCTGGCGCGCAGTTCACCCGACCCGAACTTGAGTGGGCGAACCTCGATGGCCGGGTACTCCTTGCGTCGCTGCTCGACCTGGTCGGCCGGCACCAGCATGACCACGTCGGTCAGCGCCGCTGGTTCGGCCCCATAGCGCTCGCGGAGTCGCGCGACCTGCTCAGCGTCGTCGTTGGGCGCCACCATGCTGGCGAACTCGGGCGGGTAGTCGAGCGTCGGGCTGTAGTGGAACACGATGGTGGCCAGCGGCCTGGGCAGCTGGTTGAGAGGCGGAACGGGTAGTGACACGGCCTCGATGATGGAGCCGAGGGTGTAGCTCTTCCCGCCACCTTGGACCCCGAAGAGGCTGATGGTATGGGTCTCGTTGAGGTCGAGCGCGATCCGCTTGCCTGAGATCTCACCGAGGACGCCGTACTGCGGCGACTGACGGTTTGCGCCCACGACGATGTCCGGAATGACGGCCGGGTTCTGCTCGCCCCCTCGGAGGGCCGGTTGCTCGGCCGGTCGACTTGGGTGTTGCGGCTCATTCGATTCACGCACCGCCGACTCGGCAGTACCACCGGTGCTGCCGTCGTAGGCGGGCTGATCGTCGACGACATCGTCTTCGGCAGCCAGGGATTGGTCAGATTGCGCAGGCTCGTAGCCTGGGACCTCATGTGACCTAGCGGGCGACTGAAACGCCGCGTCGGCGAGCCGTGGGACGGCAAGATCGCGGCGGCTGCTCGTCGGCGAGGTCTGGCTGTCAGCGGACCCGCGTGCCGCGAGCACGGGATCGGTCTCGATCGCGCCGAGGAGGTCTTCGACGATGTCTCGGCCGATTCGGTGGAACTCGACGCCCGCTTCGGAGTCGACGCTGGTTCCCGAGCCGGAGAGGTCGAAGATCAGGCCGGTCCGGGTGAAGTCGAGGCGGTAGGTCCAGTCGAGGTGGTCGAGCAGCCAGTGCGCCTCGGTTGCGGCTTCGAGATTCATGATCCCGTGCCGTACTGCCCGCCCAAGGTAGTGGCGCAGCAGTGCGGCCAGCTCGGTGTTGCGGACCGGGCGGTCGGGGCGGTCGGGCTGGTGACGGTGGGGGTCGAAGCTGTCGGCGAGGACGTTTGCGCTGCGGTCGAGCTGCTCGACGATGGTGTCTCTTAGGTGTTGCAGGTCGGTAATGGTGGTCAAGGCGGTGTGGCATTTGACTTCGACGAGGCGGCAGGTGATCGTACGCCGACGTGCGTCGAGGCTGAAAAGGGCAAGGTCAGTACGGCGCAGGGTCACGCTTTCGGCGACCTCGTCGGCGCGGCGGCGGGCCTCGCGGTAGAGCTCTAGGTGCGCGTCGAGCGGGACCAGGATCTGATCCTGCAGGGCGCCCTGGTAGTCCAGGTACAGCCGCGCCATGGCGAGACCCAAGACTTCGGTGCGCTGGTTAGGCGCGGCCGATGCGATCTTGAAGGCGAGCCGTCCGGACAGGAGCCGTAGCTGGTCGAAGAACGTACCGGCGTGACGCCGGTCGATTTGCACGCCGTGTTGGTCGACCATCGGGGTGAGCATGGCGCGCAGCTCGTCGATCGATCGAGAGCTGACGACGATGTGATGGCTGAGTCCCGCGTCGCCGTCTGGTGCGTAGTCGATGACGTAGCTGGGCCGGCGGGTGCTGCCGGGGCTATCGAAGTACTCGACGCCGAGGGTGCGGTCGATGGTGATGACCCAGTCGCTATACCGGTGGGCCTGGTGCAGCAGAGCGGTGTCATCGGCGTCAAGGCTAAGGGTGATCCGGAGAACCCGTCCCAGTCCGGGTTCTCCGGTGGTTACGGTGGCGGTGGCTGCGGCGATGGTTGCCGGTAGTGCGGCGAGCAGGTCCGAGCATTCCTCGGCGTCGGGCAGTTCGCGCGCTCTGCCATGACGGGGTTGCTTGTGCCAGGCCACCACCGTGCCGGTGTCGTTGAACTTCAGATTCATCGGCTGGACGAGGCCGTGGACGGGGACGGGGACGGGATCGAGGTCGTCGCCCACGTCGAACTGCTCGCCAGCGAATGCATCGAACAGGAACGTCACGTGGGCGCTGTGCTGGCTCGTGGCGGAACGGTACTCGTCGAGTGGTCGGACAGCGACCGACAGTTTTGGCATCGGTGTGGTGTGGCTCGGCGTACAGAAGGCTTCCGCCTCGGCTGTGGCGCTCCAGGTCCCGCGCAGGAGCTCGGCGAGCGCTTCGCCGACGTCGAGAGCTTGCGGGTCGGTGGTGAACAGACGCAGGTCGTAGGTGAGGTGCCGCATCGCCGGTCGGCGTTCGAGTTCGACCAGAGTATCGGCGAGGGTTTCGCCGCGGCCCGGGTTGATCACGCATACCACCAGCGTGCGGACGTACGGGTGCATGCGCAGGTACCGTTCGAGCCGGTCGGCCAGTGCGGTAGCTGACACCGCGCTTCCCGCCGCTGGCCCACCGGCGACCTTTAGCGCTGTGGCTAGGTCCATGAGGACTGTCTGCGGGTCCTGGGTCTCGGAAGGCAGGCAGACGCCCCAGTACGGGGTGAGATTTGCGGCAGCCATAGTCAGCCGCCCGTCATCGGTCACCACGGTCAAGGGAAACCCGTTCGGATCGAGTCCTAGGAGCGTGTGGCCGGCGGCGGCGATCGTGTTGGCGGAGGCGGCCGTCGCGTCGTCCAGCCACTTGCGACCCAGCTCGGCCCAGGTCAGCAGCCATAGCATCCGGACCGGATGGGTAGGGGCGACCAGGATGAGCTCGCGGTGGGCACCGCCGGCGTCACGGTGGTCGACCGTCACGGTGTCGATACGCAGTAGCCCGGCGAGGTCACGCAGCAGTCCGGGCCCGACGGCCGGCTGCTCCACGCGGCGCAGGTACGAAGTGAGGGCGGTGGCGTACGCCTGGGCGTAGGCGATGATCGGCTCGCGGAGCTCGGACAGGTCCCGGCCGGCCAGAACCATGCCGTCGGTGCCGCTTACGGCTTGGAACACCGCGGCACGTGCCTGCAGAAGCACGCTGGTCGGCTCGTCTGCGTCGGTCAGCTGGCCACCCGCTGAATCGGTGTCGTGTGCCATGGGGGGATCGAGCTGCGGCTGGGTGCCGGCCGCCACCCTGATCCGCCAGGGGCGCAGCTGTCGTGGTGCGGCCAGGATTTCCCGCTCCAGGGTGCCAAGGACCGGGCCGAGCACGATGTCGGTGCTGCCTCGCGCGCCGAACCCCGCCGCCACCGTCGTGCGGTCCGGGTCCTTCCAGGCTGCCGAACGGCAGGTGATCGCGCGCCAGTCGCGCCCCTCAGCGAGGGCGGCGAACTGCAGCTGTCTCAGCACCTGGGTGACGCCGTGCCCCCTGCTCACCCGCTGCTGCGGCGGAGGCTCATCGAGGTCGCCGTCGGCGACGACGTAGAAGCGGTCGCTCTCCTCGGGCGGGTGGCCGATTGGCGCCGTGCTGCCTGGTGCGGTGCTAATCGGCGCGCGACCCTGGTCGGTGGCGGTGGGCAGTGGGACGCCGGCCGCGTCGAGCGCCTGGACGTGCAGGTAGTGCCAGCCGGGTTCCAGGTGAACGGCGCGGAGCTTCTTCAGGACGGCCTTGTACGGGTCCCGGGCCGTGGTGGAGACCTTGACGGTGGCCTGAATGCCGGTCGGTCCGGCGTCCTCCGAGACCAGACGCACGGCGAACCTGGCCAGGCCGGTGACCCCTCGGGGGTCGGGTTCGACCCGAAAGGCAACGGGGAGCTGTGCTGGTCCGGTTGGGCCGGCGAGGAGGTACGGCTGCCCGGTGATGTTGGCGAGCACCGGGTGTTTGGCGTGCTCCTGGCTGCTGCCGGCCAGCGGCAAATTCAGTTCGTCGACTTCAATCCTGACGGTGGGTGCGGGCTGCTCGTCGGGCAGGGGCCAGCGGTGGAAGGCCAGCGGCCAGTTCGCGTGGTCAACGACGATTCGTCGGGTCCACGTCCTTGGATCCTCTAGGCCCGTGTGGACGAGGAAGTCCGCAAGCCTTGCTCGGAAGGCCCGGTCGGTTAGCCGCATGGCGAGCACTCGTTGCCGAACCGAGCGGTCCGGTGTGCTGAGGGTGCGGACCCGGCTGGCGTTGCGCTCTACCTTGGTTCGGAGGTTGGCCGGATCGGTGAAGACTTCGAAGTCGGGGACCAGACCGAGCTCGAACAACGCCGCGCCGGCCGCCTGCCGGTCGTGGTCGTTGGCGGTCACGGTCAGCAGGTACCGTGCCCGCTCGGCGGCCCCGGCCGGCCTTGCTGCGCCGACGCCCGGCCGCCCCACGGCCGTGCCGTCGTCGAGGACGGCGAACACCTCGCCGATGTCGTGGCGAAGCTCGACCGGCACGCTGGCAAGCAGCCGCTCGACGAGCTCCGGGTAGACGGAACCAAGAGCCACGTCTTCGAAGGTGGCCACGTCGAAGGAGTCCTCGGCACTGACGTGCACGCCCGGCGGGATGAACACCAGCAGGACCGGGCGCTGCCGGCCCTCGGCGTCCGGGTTGCGCAGCTCTACCAGCTTGGTGCTCGTCACGGCCACGTCCTCGGCCACCACCGGCGGCTGGCCGAGGACGTGGATCTGGGCGCGGCTGCCCGAGGCGTCGCGCAGCCGCCGGCACAGGCGCTCGGCCAGCGGGGCTGGGACGTCTGTGATCCGGGCACAGTGGCCCGGCCCGCGGCCCGCGATCAGGCCAGACAACCGGGGCACGAGAATCCGTTCCAGAGCCTCGTCGAAGTCCGCGTCGGTGATCTCCCGCAGCCCTGTGCTTGTACTCATCGCGATGTTCCAGCCGAGGTGAGGCGGTACCGGGGCGTGATGGTCTGGGTGAGGTACGCGTCGGACAGATCGTTGTAGAAGCCGATCTGGCGCAGCTTCGCGACGAACGCTTCCCGATTAGCACGCAGCGCGGACTGGTCAGCAAGGTTGGTCACGCTGAACCCGTCGCCGGGCGGCAGCTGGTCTATGTACAGGCCATAACGCTCGCGGAGCAGGGCGAGGAACTCGTCGACCCGGATGGGCTCGGTGTGTAGCCCGCCAGCGGCGTCCGGGCGCAACAGCGCCAACTGCAGAAGGACCTCCAGCAGGCGGCTGTCGAGAACGAACCGGCGTTCGCCGCGCCGCGGCTGGGCGATCATTGCCCCTGGGCGGTTCTTCAGGAGTAGCGCGTCCAGGCAACCGGTGAGGTACTTGCGGTGGAACGACACCCGACAACTTGCGATGATCTCGATGTAGGTGGTGAACGGGTCCAGGCCCAGGTCGAGTAGATCAGCGATCGCCGGATCCAGATCCTGTCCAGGTTCCTGGAGCGCTTCGAGGACCCTCGGCAGCCGGGACTCGGCGAACCGGTCCCGGTCGGCCCGGTAAGACGGGCCGATCAGGCGCAGTAGCTCGGGCACCGCGAACACGCCTGTGGGCGGCCGGTGCAGCTTGCCGATCTTCACCAGGTGCGAGGCTAGGTCGTCGAGTTTCTTGACCGTGAAGGTGGCCTGGATGAACTCGGGCATCCGCGCGTACCAGTGCCGCGCGCTGCGTTCGGCCAGGACGGCCGGCGGAGTGCCGGGCACGCCGGCAACGTCGAGGAAGAACCCGCACGGCGGGTCGGCGGCCTCACCGGTGATCCGCGCCGGCAGCAGCCGCATCAGCCTCAGGTGGTAGCGGGCGAGATGGAACGCGAACAGGATCTTCAGGTGGTCAACGAGCACCGACCGCGGGATGAGCTCCTGGTGGTACAGCAGCCGAATCACGTCGTCGACGAGCAGCCGCGCCGATTCCGGGTCCATCGGCGGATACCCCTGAGCCGCCTTGGCCTCCCGGTCGGTAACCTTGCGGTGGATTACCTGGGAAAGGTTGATCAGCGCCTGAGTCTCCACGTCGACCCCGTTACCGGCCGTCGGCGTGGGCGTCCCTGTGCGGGCGTCGATGCCGGCAAAGAAGAACTGCTTGAGGCTTCCCAGGATTCGTGGTCCCCGCCCGCCCGGCTCGTGGTAGATCATCCAGTACAGCTGCTCGTCCGCGCCGTACGGACGGGAACGCTTGGCCACCCGGTACCTGTAGGCGAAGCCGTGGAGGGGGCGCAGCCCGGCGACCGCCTGCCCCTGCCTGCCCCGGTTGATCAGGTCAAGCAGGCAGGTTTCGACCCAGCGGTGGGTGATCTCCGGATCGAACCCCTGGAACCAGGCCGTGCTCTCCAGGATGGTGGCCGCGTACTCACCGACCGGTACGTCGTTGGGCGAGCCGATCACGACGCTCGACGAACCCCGCCACCACAGCCGCGGCAGCAGCCCGGTCAGCACTCGATCCATGTCGAGCTGCTTGTAGTCGAGGAAGCTCACCCCGGGATGGCGGAACTCACGGTCGTCGCGGTGCAGCCCCATCACGCCTCCCCGCCGTCCGTGACCGTCACGCCGCCGTCCATCACCAACACGCCGCCGTCGGCGATGTGGATCCGGTGCACGTCCCTGCCCGTCACGGTGAGCAGCAATTCCCGGTACGGCGTTGCCGACAGCTCGTGCTTGAAGATGCTCAATCCTAGGTACAGGCCCTGCTGCTCGGCGGCGCTGGGCAGGTACCCGTCGCCGAGCCGCGACAGCAGCTCGAATAGATCCAGCCGGATCCGCAGCTGCGCCTCGTGACCGGCGACCCCCCGATGGCTGAGCATCAACTCCTGGTACCCGCCCTCCAGGTACGTCGAGGCGGCATCGCCAGCGGGCCAAAGCCGGAGGCTGCTGGCGGGAAACAGCCGGTAGCTGCGGATTGTGCCGCCCGGCACTGCCCTGACCTGCAGCGCCAGCGCTCCATCGGGGACCGCCGCGCCTGGCAACCCTTCCCCGCGGTTGATCCCAGCGATGAGCGTGGTCAAGTAACGAGGCACCCGGTCGGGGGAGGCAAGCAGATCCATAAATGCCCGAGCCGACCGGTAGGGCAGCATCACGGCCGAGCGCTCCTCGTCGACGCATTCGAAGTAGAACCGGCGGCGGGCCGCAGCCAGGTAGCGGCGGTGCAGGTCGGCGTCGGCGGCAGTGCCGGCAGCGCCACGCGGCAGCTGCGCGAATAGCCCGGCGAGTAGCTGCAGGTCGTAGTCGCCACGCTGGTCGACGACCATGAGTGCCCGGCCGGCGTCGGGGCCGACGTAGTCCAGCCGTCGGTCGAGTGCCGGGTCAGCGACGGCCGCGACGTCCACCTGCGACAGTAGGG
Organism: Micromonospora sp. RHAY321; assembly: GCF_023896955.1. GTDB lineage: Bacteria > Actinomycetota > Actinomycetes > Mycobacteriales > Micromonosporaceae > Micromonospora. The sequence continues at coordinate 43,201 of NZ_JAMHIW010000009.1, read as the reverse complement.
ACAGCAGCCGGTCACGGCCGCCGGCCGGCCCGGCCCAGCTGTTGAAATAGAACCCGTCGAGGACCGAAGCGCTGTCGTCGTCGGCGTACAGCTGGTGGATCTCTTCGCAGCTGCGTCCACTGGTGAGCAGGTAGGCCAGTGCCGATCCGATGTCCCGCATGGTCAAGTGCTGCACGCCCCGTAGCGCTGTCACGGTGAACATCGTCCGTAGCCGCGTCACGATCTTCGGGCCGACCCCGTCGTTGGCGAGTGTCTGGGCGTTGTGCCGGGCGTAGCAGGTCGCCGCGAGCGAGCATCCCGCGCAGTCCTCCCAGCGGCGGGGATCGGTCATCCGCGCCAGCAGGCGGTCGAAGACCGGTGCTTCGAGGTCGTCCACCTCGGTCAGCAAGCTTCGCCGGTTGAGGTTGATCACCGCGATCGGGCCGTCCTCGGCGGTGCCGGCCAGCCCGCTCCGGACCCGCTTGGCGAGCGTCGGGAACCGCTGCTCGTGGGTGCTTACGAAGTCGACCAGCCGGCCCTCGTTGATCGCGATCAGCCTGGTCTCCTGCGGGTCACCGGTCGGCTTGGCCCCGGCGAACGGGGCGAAGAAGTCCAGCAGGACATCGTCGTTAGCCCGGTCGCCCTCGTCCTGGCTGCCGTCGTGGTTGGTTCGCAGCCAGCGCCCATCCAGCAACTGGAAATCCGCGCCATTGTCGCGATACACGGGCGCGCGCGGGCCGTCGGCGCGAGCGGCGTGCAGCAGCCGGTCAAGGTAGGCCGTCTTCCCGTCGCCAGCATTGCCCGTGATGATGACCAACCGGTACCGCCCTGCGAGGACCGTCGGCGTCAGCTTCGCGTCGAGCGCCGTCGCCACATAGAGGTCGATCCGCTCGCCGGTGCCGCCCGTGCTACCGCTGCGAGTACCAGCGTTGCTGCCGGCACTCTGGCTATAGAGCGACCGCAGGTGCTCGACGAACAGGTTGCGATCGGCCTGCGCTGCCGGGGCTGCCGGGGCTGGCACCGCCAACTCTGCTGGGACATCCACCGCTTGGTGGACCCGGCCACCGATCGACCGCAGGGCGGCCAGGAACTCGGCCGCGTCCGCATACCGCTCGCTTCGGAACGGCGCGACGGCCCGCAGCACGACATCCACCAGCCCATCGGACAGACTTCCCAGGCCGGTGTAGGTCCGCGGATCGGCCGCCCTCTCACCTGTGGCCTGGTGCTTGCCCTGGAAGGGCCACCCCCCGGTAAGCAACTCGTAGAGCGTCAGCCCAAGCCCGTACAGGTCCCGGTCAGCCAGATCCGCCCGGGTCAGCGGGCCGCTGGCGAAGTCGGGCGGGGCGTACTGCGGAGTCCCGCCCACCTGGGACAGGCTGTCGTCTGCCCTGGTCGCCACGTTGAAGTCCAGGATCTTGCAGCCAGCATCCGTCCGCAGCAGGTTCGCGGGCTTGATGTCGCAGTGCGAGATCCCTTCACCATGCAAGTGGACGAGTCCCTCGGCGACGTCGATACCGAACCGCACGACGTCGGCCGGCCCCAACGCCCGCTCGGCCACCAGCACCTTCGCGTCGCGGCCGTCAACGAACTCGAACACCAGATAGGGCACCCGGCCCAGATCGAGATAGTCAGCGTCGCGTACCTCAACGACACAGCGGTGCCGTGGCAGGTTGAGCAGGAGCTGGAACTCCCGCTTCAGCCGCTCGACTACCGAGTCAGAGCCTTTGTGAACAATTTTAACGACTCGATCCTCATCGGCCAGATTGTCATACACTCGGTAGACCGTGCCGAAGTGCCCCGACCCGAGCTTGTCCCGGACCTGGTACTTGGGGGTCAGCTGGTAGCCGGCCGGCAGGCTCGCGTAGTCGACGCCGGCCGTCGGCTTCGGCCTGGGCCCGCTGTCCTCGGAGCCGACGGCACCGGTGCGGGCCAGGCGCTGCAGCTCCCGCAACGCCTGCGTAGCCGACGGCCGCCCGGACGGCGCCCGGGCACACATCCGCCGCAGCAGCGCCTGCAGAGCCGTACCGACACCGGCGGCGGCCAACACCGCCGACGGCAGCTCGCTGCCCTTCTGGAACTGCTCGGCCGACGACGCGAACGGCACCTCACCGGTCAGCAGCTGGAAGCCGACCACACCTGCCGCATAGACGTCCGATGCCTGGCTCATCGCCGGGGCGTGCCCCTGACACTCCGGCGCCACGTACACCGGGCCAAGCACCTCGACGAGCCGGCCGGCCACCGTGTAATCCCGCGGCCCCTCGGAACGGGCGTAGTCGAACCCAGTGAGCAGCGCCCGGCCATTGACGTCCGAGACGAGTACGGCGGCCGGCGTCAATGCCCGGTGCAGGACCCCGTAGGCGTGCGCGTGCGCCAGCCCGCGCAGGAGGTCACCGAAGACCCGCAGCTTCGCGTCGGCGCCCAACGCCTGCCGCGGATCTGTCAGGTGCACGGTCAACGCCTGGCCGCGGGTGTCGTCGAGAACCAGCACGAACTGGCTCTCGTCCTCGATGGCGAAGAAGGTCCGACGCCCGACGATGAACGGGCTCGGCGGCAACTTTGCCAGCACCTCGTACGCGTTGGCGATCATGTGCCGCTGAGTGGCGCGTTCGAGCTCCGGCAGGAACGGGTCCGCGCGGTATACCCGCAGCAGAACCGTCTCGGACGTGCCAGCCATCGCGTTCCGCGCCCGATACTCGGTGACCTCGTCGTCGCCGCCGAGTCGCTCGCACACCACCCAGTCGCCAAATTTCTTGGGACCGGTTGGTTGGCGTACCTTGCGATGCAGCGCCGTGAGGATGGCGTTTCGATGCTGCCGGACGTCACGCAGCATCCCGGAGCGGACCCGAGAGACATCCCCAAGCGCCGGAATCAGCCCATCCAGGTCGGTTACGTGCAGCGCGTCGGCGTCCTCACGGTCATTCGGGTCGACCAGCCGGGCGTCCGGCCAAGGCAGCACCACCAACTGGTCGACGTACACCCGCGACAGCCCCGGCTGATGATTGGTCAGCAAGCCCTTGACCGCCCGGGTGTGTCCGCGCAACTTTCTTACAGGCGAATGGAACGGGGCTCGCCTCGCCGGGTGCCACCGGGTACCGGCGACATCGATACGCCCCCGGGTCCCCTTGACGTCGACCAGGCAGACGCCCCGACCGTTGATCACGACCAGGTCGATCTCGTAGCAGTCTCCACGCACCGGGACCTCGACGTTGTGCAGAACAACCCAGTCGTCCGGGGCATGCTCAGCCAGGTGCTTGAGTACCAAGCGTTCCGCATCGTTGGCCGGAGGACCCCCGTCGACGATCTCCGCCATGCCTACCGCGCCGCCTCTCGCACCGCCTCGTCCAACAGTGCAGACGCTAGATCCTCTTTCCTATCAGCCTCGTCGCGGTCTCGGTAGGCCTGCCGGACCGTCTCAGCGATTCGCTCTCTGTCGGATGCTGTACACACGGGCACCGGCAACTCAACCCGTAGCTCTGGATGGATGTCTTGCTGCTTACCGCCGACGCTCATGGAGCGCAACATTCTGAACGCCGCCTCCGACCGGAGGAAAGCGAACAAGTACGCGCCAGGGAACTCTGGATCGCCAGACACCACACGAAGAAAGTGCTGGCTGTACACGTGCTCCAGCCAAGTTCCAGTTACGAAAATAGGCCGGCAATAGACCTCACTCTCACCCAGCGTACCTTGTGCCGCAATGAGGACAGTCTCATCTTTAGCGTAAATGCCGGGAGGCGCCTGTCCAGGATCAATCCATCGCCCTTCCGGGCGGAGCCAAAAGCCTTGGCGCTGACCGATTAGCCTTGCGCCAAAACCGGGATTACTATCAACTCTCTTAAAGCGAACTCCCGAGCTGAGTTGGCCGCCGCCGCAAATACTTCCGAGGGTGCGGTAAGGGACGCTCCTCAGAGTTGAAAGGAGGCGCTGCGCTCGGGGGGCATGGTTCAATGCCCTAATGGTCGTCGACGTTGGCTTGGCACTAAATTCGAGGTCGCGAGACTGATCGTGCCAGAGAAGGTCGAGAAGCTCAGGAAGTCCAGCGGATTTGAATAGGTCTTGTGTGGCAGTCTGAATGCCGTCTTCGAACCGCTGCCGAAGTTGCATAGCCTCCCGGATGAGACCGTCGATCTTCAGTTCGGTCTCCTCGTCTAGCCGAGGGACCGGAATGTCGGCGATATGGCTTGGTTCGATATGACGTACACTGGTTCCATAGATACCTCCCTTGATCATTGAAGCGCCAAGCGGCCCAGCAAGGAACGTGTAGAGGTATCCCGGCGAAATTCTCGTTTGGTCAGGAACGGCTCGCATCACATCTTGACTACATGCGGACCCGTTCATGCTGAGCCTGGCGTAGGTGACACGTCCAGATGTCATGCCGGAACAGGTGATCAGCGTCCACCCCGGCTCCAGCGGAAGATTCGGGGTATCGGCGAAGGATCTCTTCGTGATCATCTGCAGATTGGACAGATCTGCCTGAAAGATGTCTGCACTTCCGAGAAAGGGAACTCCGTGCTGCTGATGGGTGGTCCAATGTCGACGGAAACGGCCGGCATGGAAGATGCGGGTGGTGACATCTTGGAGCGGCTCAGTCCGAGGGAAACGCTGGAGCAACGTTCGTGCCGCGTACCCCTCGGAGACGTACGGGCCGGGGTCGAGGCGGAGGCCCTGGTCCGCGAGCCAGGCAACCCGGACCGGATTGTCGATTTCGGCGAGCTTCACGGGGTCTCCTCGGGGAACCAGTCGATCCGGCCGTTCATCGCGGTGCCCCGGGCTCGGGATGACGCTCGCGGAACCGCCGGTACGCCTTCGCGATCTCGGGAAGGTCGTTGTCAACGGCCTTGCGTCGGCGGACGATCCGCCGGATCGTCTCGACCCCGTTGCGGCGAACGTTTTCAACCTCCTCCGTCGCCTCGGTGATGACCTCGCCGTCGGGGCGTCGCTTGTACACCGGGTTGCCCCGACGGTCGAACCCAACCTTCTCGGCCACGGCCATAAAGACCGGATAATCCACCTGGTGGCCCAAGTCGGCGGCCAGCCGCTCGCGCTCGGTCTTCTTCTTCAGGAACAGCAGCGAGGTGAGGATATTGACCTCCGCCTCGACCACAAACGTCTCCACGGGCAGCTCGACGCTGGCCAGAATCCAGCAGTTGTCCAGGATCCAGCGCCGGATGCCCTCGTCGGACGGGCCGGGGTTGGACAGGATCCCGTTGGGAAGTACGATGCCGACCTTGCCGCCGGGTCGGACCCACTCCACGGCCCGCTGGATGAACAGCTGCTCCGGCGACATCGCCGAGACCCGACCGCCGGGGGTGGCCTCGACCATCCCGGTCTCGCGGTTGCGCGACCATGGCTGGGCCACGCCGCTGCGGTATTGGTCGAGGATCTCCCCGTCCTCAATCTTGATGTCGGTGCCGAAGGGCGGGTTGGTCATCAGGATGTCGACGACCGGCTTGTCGAGCGGCAGGCGCCTCCGCGCCTCATCCACACCTAGCAGGTGTCCCTTTGGGAAGGCCAGTGAGTCCATGTGGAAGACGTTGCCCGTCACCCCGGTGAGCAGCATGATGCTCATGCGCGTGGCTCGGACCAGGAACGGGTCGAAGTCCGCCCCGTACAGGTGGTCCGCGACGTACGCCGCCAGCCGCTCCTGGTGGGTCTCCAGCTGCTCCTCGGTGTCGGGCAGCCCGGCGGTTCCCTCCTCGTCCTGCCACTTCTTGAGCAGGTGCCGCAGGGTGGCCCGCAGGAACCCACCCGTCCCGCAGGCGGGGTCGAAGACGATGTCGCCCTCCTGCGGATCGAGGATCTCCACCATCAGCTCGACCGCGCCACGAGGCGTGAAGTACTGGCCGCGGTCACCCCGTAGGTTGTCGCCTACCAACTCCTGGTAGGCGATGCCCTTAACGTCGATGTCCGTGCCGCCGAGGTCGTAGGAGGACAGTTCACCCACGATGAACGCGAGCGCCCGGGGGGACAGCGTGATCTCGTCTCGCTCGGTGAAGGTCTCGTACCGCCGCTTCACATCTGCGAACAGGGCGAGTATGCGATCGTGGATCGCCTGCCGTCCGTCGTTAGTGAACGGCTCCTGCGGCAGCGCGTAGAAGCGGCGCGGCACGCCCAGACGACGGCTCTCCCGCTCGTCGTGCACCTTGGCAAAGATGACGTAGAGGAACTGCCAGAAGGCGGCGTCCTTGGGAAGCCCCTCGTTGCCGTGCACGTAGTTGTGGCAGCGCCGGAAGACCGTCTTGAGCATGGCGGCCTCGCCACGCCGCAGGCGTACCGCCGTGCCGAACGTACCGCTGACGCTGTCGATGGCGATCGGCCAGTCGGCGCGCGGCTCAAAGCTCACCCCGAAACGGGTCGACTCACGGTACAGGAAAAAGAAGTCAAGCCCGTTGGTCCACATGCCGTACTGAGCCTGCGGGGTCTGGTCCTGCCCGAGCAGGTCCTGCAGCGCTTCGAGGTCTTTCTGTGCCTGCTCGTGGGTCCGGATCTTAGTGACCGCTCGGCCGCTCTTCGGTTCCGGCTTGCACACCACCACCCGCTGCAGGTTGCCCAGGGTGTGCTCGCGTCCAGGAGCGAACACCGCGATATCCGCCCGCTTAGTACTCCGGCGGCGGCCGTCGATCGACACCGGGATGGGGAAGTCCCGCTCCATGTCGTCGACAGATATTCCGTACTCGAGGAACAGCGCGCGGGCGATCCGTTGCCGGACCTCCTCGTTGCCGCGCAGCTTGACCGGCCGGTCGGTGATGTAGTCGATAACCTCGTCTTCGGCCAGCGACCCGGCCGTGGCTGCTGAACTGGCCTCCACCTCGTCGACCTCATCGATATCGGCGGCAGCCAGCTCCGTACCCACGTCCGTGTCATCCGTCATCGTCTTACGCTCAGCCCTCTCGCTCCACGTGCCACGCCACATCCTCGGCGCGCGGCAGCCCCCCATCGTGCCCGAACCCTAGGCGCGATCCAGATCGGGGTCCCCTGCCACGCCCGGGCACCGTCATACCAGGGGCATGTGACACTCCCCGCAGCCGCATGCACGCTTTGATCGGTTTGCCACATTTGCTCATTAAAGCGAGCTTCGTCATCTAAATTATTTTCGACACATTGTCGATGGTTGCCTGTAGACCCAGTCTCCCAACCTGCCCCCTAAACCGGGGCTCGCACCGGGCCGCCGACTGATCGTGAGATGCCGGCCCAGTGCTTTGGTTGGTACCAGCGCTGGCTCCCGCAGCCGCCGCAGTCAAGCACGCTCACGATCGCCGCGCCTTGTCAGCGGGGAAACAGCGCGCCGCCAGGTTGCCGGAGACGTTCGCCCACTGTCGATGGGACTGTCGTTACCAGCGCTTAGGCTCGCACGGTGAGCATGAACGGCAACAGGCTGCGCGTTTCGTCGGACGAACTGGAGCAGGCGAGAACTGACCTCGGCAAGTCAAGTAGCACTCGCGCGTCCGTCGCGGCTGCCACGCTCTGGTGCCACGCCACGAAGCCCCGACGCTGCGCCAGGGCTTCGTGGGTTGGCGATCAGATGCCTTCCTCGGTCACCTCGATGCCGTACGCCTCGGCCCACTGGACAATCTCGGACTGCCGGCTGGAACTCCAGTACCCTCGGCGGATCCGACCGTCCCGCGTCAGCTGGCCCATCTCTGGTACGCCGAACGCCTGGCCCAGCTCGTCGAGCAGCAGTGCCCCAGCTTCGATGAGAGCTGGGCCGGGCTGCGCCAGGTCGTCGACGGCGGCAGCGGCTTCGGCCGGATCGGCCCTGACCTGGTACTGCTCGCCAGTGCGGGTCTCCCCCATGCCGTAGAACCGGGTGTGGCCGATCGTGGTCGGCCGCGATTCTCCAACCGGATGCAGCTGGGCCCGGATCAGGGCGGTGCCGCCGGCCGCCGCCCGGTCGCGCGCGTGCCGACCGAGCTGGAGAAGTCCGGAGACGATACCTGCGGCGATCCCCTCGTCGGTGACCACCTGGTGCCCAGAGTCGTCAGGCTCGCCCCCGCGCTGCGCCGTTGCTCTCCGCGACCCTAGGTTGGAGATCCCCAACGCGAAGGCCCCGGAGCCGTCCGTGTGCAGCTCCAGCGAGACGAACCGGGACTCGGCTGCGTAGTTGCTCGTCCCGTCAGCCAGGAGTCGCCTGCGTCCGACACGCGTCCGATGGATCCCGACGCCCTCGTCGGTGATGGTCGGCCTGCGCCTGATCTCCATCTCCCAGGCCCTGAACGCGTCCTGGAGGATCATGTCGCCGGGCAGGTCGGGCACCAGCGACACAATCACCCAGGCGTAGTTGTCGTCCATGGCGAGCCTGCTGATCGCCTCCCGCTCGACCTCGACGATCCGCTGGTCCTGCCGCTGCGCGCTGGCGAACCGGTTGCGATAGGCGGTGGCGACCTCGGGCTCGGACAGGTAGCGAGTCGTGGCACCGTTGCGTACGGGGAAGCGCAGGCCGTCGTTGATCAGCACGGCGTGTGGCGCACCAGGGCTGCGGGGTACCGCCACGACGATAAAGCCCTGCTGGGTGTCGTCGTCGCCGACGCCGGTTGTCGGCTCGGGCACGGTGAGGATATCTACTGCCGGCATCGGCGCGACGAGCGACGCGATCGACTGGCGCATCCGGGCCACCTCGGCATCGGAGATGGCGACACCCGGCGCCTTCGTCGCACGGGCTTGGTCGTCCTCCTCGACTCCCAGGACAATCACCCCTCCCCCGGTGTTCGCCAGGGCCGCGACATCGCCGGCGAGCGCCCGCTTCTCCTGGTCCTTCCCGCCGTACAGCGTCTGCTTGAAGTCCAGGTCGAAGGCCTCCTGCACGCCCGCAGTCACCAGTGCGTGGATGTGGTGCGAGGCGAGGGTGTCCAGCGCCGTGCCGAAGATGGACTCCAGGCGGCGAGATCGAAGGGCAACCATACGTACTTCCTGCCGGGGAGGAGGCTAAGGGACTGCGAGCTATTCTGCCTGGCGCGACCACCCACTGGATCGACAACCTCGACCCCGCCCTCGCGCTGAGCCCGCAGTGGCCGACACCCGAGGCGCGGTCGGCGTGGGAGGCGTTCGCGAACCCTTCATTGACCCGCCGAGCACGCCGGTGGCGCCGGCAGACCGTGGTTGTACCGGATGTCGTCTGGTACGCGGCGGCACCGGATCCCGAAAGGTGGCTACGGGTGACCGACACGTACCCAGGAGGAATCAACATCTGGTCGACGGGGTTCGACCTGCTGGGCGAGGCGACGGTTCGCCTGGTGCCGCAGCGGCACGGGGTGCTGCGCGCCCGGCGCATGCCCGTCGGTACCGGGATCGTGCTGCACTATCAGGGCCCCGAGGAGGTGTCGCCCTCGCCGGCGCGCGCGCCGCTGCCCCCGTGAGACCGGCGGCTGCGCCGCCTGCGGCCGTCCGGTCCGTGCCAGCACCGAGTGACTTGGTGCTGGGCAGCGTCTGCTGTATTCGGCGGAGCTGGTCGTGGCGCGTGCCATTCCGGATACCGTGATCCGCCCACGGTGCTGGCCATTGAACGCCCGCTCCTTATTGCTCCCAGAAGCCGGTTGGCTCGTCACGGTCTTCGCTGCACGGCGGGTCCCATGACCGGCGCGGCAGCCGCTTGCCGAGGACGACGGTCCAGTCGGCCTTCCGGGGGCTGTGGTATCGGCCGGGGATGACGTACATGTCGAACCCGCATGGTTCGCTGGCGGCCTGTTTCGTGGCACGCAAGGTCCGGTCGGCGTAGCTGACGCCGACTTCGACGCCGCTTTCGAACCACGACGCCTCGTGGCCTTCTCGATACACGTCATCGAATGTGTACCGCCGTGGCAGCAGCGGCTCGACGACGCCGTCGGCGAGGTCGTCGTAGTCGATCGGCAGGGCGAAGACACCGACGTCCATCCGGTTCGCGAGCCAGCGGACCTCGTTTGCTATGCGGCCTTCCCCGTCCATCTCGGCCTGCCGCAGCTGCTGCTCCCTGCGGCCGATCCACACCCAAAGGGTCGCTACGAACCCGTTGTCCTGGTCGACACGCATCCGCTGTTTCATCTCGTCCACCGGGATCGGGCTGTCCTGGACCTCGACAGCGATGCAGCATCCGTCCGGCATAGCCACGGCGAGGTCCACACGGCGTTCCCACCCGAATGTCTCCTCGGCCCGCACGGTGTACCCGAGGTCTCGGAACCGTTGTGACAGGATCCGTTTCGCGGCCAGGTGATCGGGACCCTCATGCCCGGACGCGGGGCAGTCCGCCCCATCCGCGTGCGCGAAATGCGCGACCTTCACCCGGCTCGGTTTCAGCACCGCCGGGCGGCCGCAGACCGGGCATCGGTAGTCGGCTGTCCGGTCAAGGTCCCGTTCCGCTTCCACGAGGAAGTCGCCAGCGCGGGCAACGAACATCAGCGAAACCTCTTCGCACGCAGGACAGCTCTAACCGCGCCCGGCCACCGCCGAGTGGATCGGCCTGTCATGGTCGCATGGTGCCGCAATCGCGCCGGGGTGTCACCTGGCCGGGAGTGGCGGGTCAGCCGGTGAGACGGGCCTTCCGATAGGGCCGCGTTCGCCGTCACGGTGCCCCAGCGTCGAGTCGGGCCAGCTGGGCCAGCGCGTGCGCGTCGGCACCGAACCGGATCTTCAACGTCGTGACGGCGGCCGGCGTGTGCGGCGTGATCCCGAACCGCAAGTGCAGGTCGACCCACGCCGTCAGGGCGTCCGGGTTTTCGACGCCGGGCATCAACTGACGGTACGACGCCCATGCGGCCTCCCACCGGTTCTGGTTGAGCTGCGCGACGATCAAGCCCCATGCGGCGTCGTCGTCGGGGCCGTCGCGCACCGCGGCCCGGCAGCATGCTTCGACGCCGGGCCAGTCGGCGAGCATCACCCGACGTTCGATCATCCGGTGGTGCAGCTGGCGGCGCTGCTCGGCGGGCAGATCAGGGCAGGAAAGCAGCTGCGCGGCACACGCCTCGGCGCCGTCGAGGTCGCCTCGCGCCGCCAGGATGTTGACCTTGTAATGCAACGCTTTTAGGGTGCCGTACGTGCGCCAGGCCTGATCGCAGACGTCAACGGCCTCGTCGAAACGGCCCGCGTCGCGCAGCACCTCCGAAAGGAGCTCCGCGCTGGCCGGCGACGGCCGCGCAGGTCCTGCATCAACCGGGTCACAGACGCGGGCTCAAGCCAATCGACACTCTCCTGGATCTCCCAAATCTTCATTCGTGCTCGCGGCTGGGCCGCAAGCTCACGCAGCAACGCGACCCGATACCGGGTAAGGGTTCCGCGCCCCACCAGCCCGGCGAACAGACCGAGGATTGGCAGTGCCCGATCAACGTAAGGCAGCGGTGTCAAATCCTCCGATACCCGAAGATCAGGGGTCCAGCCCTCACTTGGCCGCTCGGCGCTGACGTCGCCGTCGACCACGGTATGTGGATCAGCCATAGGCAGAGAGTAGAAGCTCGGGACCGCCATGCACCATGCCCCAGAGGCAGCCCACGGGCAGGGATCGATCGTCGTGACGGCGGCGCCCCATGCCTTGTTCACCAGCACAACCTGCCAGGCTGGCTCGCGGCATCCTCTGACGAGGGCCTTGGTGCTCGAATCGCCCGACTGCCGTGATTAACGCCAGCGGACTGCTTGTCCGACTCGACCGCGAAGATCCTTCGTAGAAATATCGGCGTGTCGGACAACCAGCGTGACGATCTCGAGGATCCCCTGACTCGATGGCTCAACGGGCAGCCGCAGGCCAACCCGCAGCTGCCTACCAAACGGCGGCGTGGTCTGCGGTTTGCGTTCTACGGTCGGATGTCGACCGTCGAGCACCAGGACCGGGTGACCTCCCGGCACTGGCAACGGGACTGCGCCACTGAACTCGTCGCCGCTCACGGGGTGATCGTCGCCGAATACTTCGATGTCGGCTGCTCTCGACGCCGCAATTGGCGGCAGCGCCCGCAGGCCGCCGCGCTGCTGGCCGCGCTCGACGACCCAGATCGCGGGTTCGACGCGATCGTGGTCGGCGAGTACGAGCGGGCGTTCTCCGCCAATCAGCTGCAGCACCTGGCACCCGTGCTCGAACAGCACGCTGTGCAGCTATGGCTGCCCGAGACGGACGGGCCTGTCGATCACCACAACCCGACCCACCAGGCGCTGATCCTGATGCTGGGCACCCAGTCGAAACGCGAGGTTCAGCGCGCCCGGTTCCGGGTCGTCACGGCAATGCGGGCCCAAGCGCGGGAGCAGGGACGGTATCTCGGAGGCCGGCCGCCCTACGGCTACCGACTCACGACGCCGGCCGTCATCCAAACGCCGCCCAAGCGCGCTGGGGTCGCCGGCTTCAACGCCTCGAACCGGATCCGGCCACGGCCGTACACGTGCGGTGGATGTTCGCTCAACGCCTGGACGGCCAGAGTCTCGCCAGCATGGCGCGCGCCCTCAACGACGCCGGGATACCGTGCCCGTCGGGCATCGATCCCGACCGCAATCCACACCGCAGTGGCGACCGGTGGACCCTACGAACGGTCGCGGCGATACTCGCCAACCCTCGCTACACGCGTCGGCAGGTCTGGAACCGGCAACCCGCGCACAACGACGCCGACGCTAGCCGCTCGGAGCGAGAACCGATCCGACGGAACCCGACCGTGGACTGGGTGGTCTCCAAGCAACAGGCCCACACCGCGCTGGTCAGCGAGCAGGACTTCGTCGCCGCCCAAACCATCCGCTCCCACCGCAGCGCCCACGACGGCACCACCCGCCACTACCTGTTCACCGGCCTACTGCGCTGCGGACCATGCGGCCGAAGATTGGAATCTCACTGGATCAACCAACGCCCCGGCTACCGATGCCGCCACGGCCATACCAGCACTCAACAGCCCACCGACCGCCGACGCAAGATCCTCTACCTCAGGGAAGACCACATCATCGCAAGACTCGCCGACCATCCCCGCCTGCCCAGCGGGATCCAGACCCCACATGACCTGGTCGCACTCCTGCACAAGAGGAAGATCACCATCGTCTGCGACCAGGGGCATTGCACACCAACAACAAAAAGATCCGCGCAGGCCAACCTGCGCGGATCATGATCAATATGTGGTGATGATGTGTCCGAGGGGCGACACGACCCATTGCCCCACCACCGATGACGCTCGGCGCGACTTTGAAGCTCGTGAGAGCCTAGTTGGTGGTGAGCTCTTCGGTGTGAAGCAGGACGCTGCACCAGCTCTGACGTGCAGAAACGAGAAGCCGCAGGTGGACGCGGGTGCAGTTGAGCGGCGTTGCGTGCTGTTGGATGCAGTTCAACGCCGTTCAGCGCATCCGGCTGCTCCCCACGTGCTCCCCGATCGCCGGCGCGTGACCGCGGCGTCGCCCGACGCCTTGACCTTCGCACCGGCGCGTCTCCTCAGGAACAGCACCAGGGCTGGCCCTTACCCACTGTGACCGGCGCGGTTAGACACCGCGCGCGGTCGGCGGCATGACAGTGCATTCAATCTTGCGTGACGGCTGACGTTGGCGAGCAATGAGGTGAGCCGAGGTCACTACCGTGGCGTGCATGGAGTCGCCCACTCAAGCACTGCCCATGTCGGATCTGCAGGCCCTGTTCTCAGAGGCCAGCTACCGAGCGTGATTGCCTCAGTCGGTCAGCATGCACGGAGGGCGGCAGATGAGTGCATATGATCATGAAGACGCCGATTACGGCGAGTTCGGAGACTTGGCCTTCTGCGGGTAAATCGTCTGGTGACGGGCCAGCATGGCAACGAACTCGCCAATCTTCCGCTCGCGGGTCTGCGCCCGTTTGACGGCATTGACGCGGTAGATGAGAGCGAACCGGTTGGCCTTGGTGAGTACGTCGAACATGGCCTGGGCGGCGGGGTCGGCAGCGATGGCGGCGAGTAAGTCGGCGGGTACCTCGGCTTCCGACGGCGGGGCGTAGGCCGCCGCCCACCGCCCGTCCGCCTTCGCGGCTTCCACCGCGACGCGGCCTGGGGGCAGCATTCGCCCCTGCGCCTCCAAGCGGGCCACGTGGGCGACGTTACGTTGTGACCAGGAACTGCGGGGCCTGCGAGGGGTGTACCGGATCCAGGAGGTTTCCTGATCCCGTTTACGGGCCTGCCCGTCGATCCAGCCGAAACACAGGGCCTCGTCGACCGCCTGCTGCCAGGTCAGCGTCGTGACTGTGCCGCCCTTCTTGGTCAGGGCGAGCCAGACACCGGGCGACGTGGCGTGGTTGGCCGACAACCACGCGCCCAGCGCGTCGGCGTCCGCGACGATCAACTCATCCAGTTCGGCACTCGCCATGACGACAGGCTATCGCTGCGCCGTTGCCGCAGCCTCTGCCTGTGGACCGGCCCGACTCGCCGGGCTGCCGGCGCGCCGGTCGCTCGGCGGAGCGTCGGGGGCAGGACCTCGATGCTCAGGACGTGGGACGCCGATCTGTTTGTACTCCAAGCCTCCGGCCAAGCCACGGGATATCTCTTCGCGATCAGCCAGAGTCAGCATTGCACGCACGGCGCAACATCCTGTCCCACCGAACCACAGGATCAAATGCTACGACCGGCTGAACCTGCCAACCCCTACGGCGGCCTGGAATGACTCTTCCTCGGCCCGGGTCAGCCAGCCCTCCCACCGGTTCTGCATCGGCCGGACCAGGCCGCCACCGACACCCACGATGAGCACACCGGCGACGGTCGCCAGGACAGCGATCAGGATCGGGGTGGTGACCGTGGCGGCCACCCCGATCTGCTTGAGCGCGGAGATCACGCCAAGGGCCAGGATGAACACCGAGGCGATGCTCGCCAGCACCCGGCCGTAGGACAGGCCGCCCAGGGCGGCCGAGATGAAGGTCCTTGACCGCCTTGGCGATCGCTGCTGCGACCACGACGATGACGATCGCGACGGACGCCTTCGGCAGCCAGGACACGACGCCACGGATCAGGACAGAGATCGGGTTCGGGCCCAGATCCCGTCCCGACGGGTGTCTGGGCGGCGGCCTTCCGGGTCTCAACTCGCGGCGGTGCTGGGTGCCGGCTGGCACATCCCGCCGCTGTTGTCGGACCCGACAGTTACCCTCCCGCAAGCCCAACTCAGGAAAGGTAGGAGTGCGACATGACGCCAGCAGACATCCTCGTGCGGGTCCTCGGAGCGGCGATCGGCACGGTCGTCGGCTCGCTGCTGGCACCGGTCGGCCGGCAGCTCGGGGTACCCGCGAAGGTCACCGCCGCGGCGGGCATGTTCGCCGGCCAGGAAATTGCCGTGCGTATCGTTCGGACGTTGTGAGGGGTCGCGATCCCACCGCGCCCGCACCGACGGTGGAGCCGAGGATCCCGGGCAGACCGGGACCTCGGCTCCGCGCATTGAGGGGGCACGGCAGGGGGCTGAACCACTCCCCGCCCGGCGGGGGCAGCAGGCGCGGCCCGGAAGCGGCCCTGCCTGAGCCATGCAACGAGTGTGGCAGGGCAACTCGCCCCGGGGGGTAACAACACCGACGGTATGGCGTGGAACCGCTACCGGGCAGGTAGCGCGGGTCCGCGGGATTGTCGGTCGCGCACGTCAGAATGTCTCTCATGCCTGATGACATTCGATTGGTCCTGCTGGGCGAGCCGAGCGACCTGGACTTCACCGAACTGGAGCCCGTCACATCTCCGCTGACTCTCAAGCCGCTAAGGCGCATCTCGGTTGAGATGCGTGTTGGCGCCGGGCTGCACGACCAGCTCCGCGAGAGGCTGAACGCGAGCCGCCTCGGCAATCTGGAGGTCCAGCCCGTCGAGGATGCCGATGGTGGGCTGTGGGCCGTGGAGGAACACCACGCCTACCAAGACAATGGACCCTGGGAGCACAGCTTGACCTTCCGTCAGCATGACGCCGTCGAGGTGCGAAAGCTGGAGTTCGCTGACCTGTCGCTCGTACCCGAGAAGGCCAAGGTCGATCGCCTCAGCTTGCTCCAGGACGAGGGCTTCATGGTGGAGGCACTGGTCACGGTTGACGCCGAGCAGCACGGCAAGCTCACTCGGCTGATCACCGAGCAGTACGACGCCAACGACCCGGAAACGTTGGACCTGGACAAGCAGTACCTGCCCGTCCGTCTGGTCGGTGTCCGGGACGAGCCGTTGTCGATGCGCTTCGGTGGCCGCTGCCCTTGGCAGAGCACCGACAACGGTGGTGCCCGCTATCTTCTGGTGCTGGTCACCGAGGAGGGCGATCCGAGGCAACGCAGCATGGTCGGCATGGGCTGGCAGCCGAGGGCAGAGGCCCTGACCCGGAATTCGGTGATCCACGAGGCCCGCATCGACGCTCTCATCGCGGAGCTTCAGCGGGCGGGCGTCCTGTCGGCTGAGGCCGTTGCACGGATCGCCGAGGCCGCGGCCGCCAAGCCGACGCCGGAGCGGTGGCGCGAGTACATGCGCACGCAGTATCTGGACGACTTCTTCCCGGGCGACGACGACTAGCTAGGGCGTGGCGCGCCGAGGATGCGACAGGGGCGGGACCACCCTCCGGGGGTCGGGGAGGGGCCGGGCGCCCGCCCCTGTTGCATGTGGATGCTCGCACCGCATCCGATGTACATGCGCCGCCTGGCCATGCACCGTTACATCCGGTTCGCACCGTTGCTTCGGGTTGCGGCTTACACCTACAGTGATCGATTGACCGCTTGGCTTCGACCGCCGCCCCCTGGAGTCCCGTGTCCGCCACCTCCACCCCGCCGGATAGCCCGTTCTCTCCGAGGGGTAGTGTGCGCAGCCGCGCGTGGCAGGTGCCGATCGACCAGGCGGTTGCGGCGGCTACATCTGCCGGTTTCCGCGTCACCACCCGAAGCGGCCCGACCCGCGTCTACGTCAAGCGGGACTGGCGCGCGGCGGCCCGTATCACGCCGACCCACGGTGGTGTCGTCGTGAAGCCGGCGTGGACCGGTGAGCAGGCAGCCCTGGTCGCCGCCGTGCTGATTCTGCTGTGCCTGTGCGGGGGCGTGCTCTAGCCGGCACCCGTGCCCCGCGGCGGTCAAGCTCAGCAGGTCGCGGCAAAGGGCGGGGTCGCCCTCGGGCGATTGGAGGGTGGGCAGCCCCGCCCTTGCCGCGTGGAGCGCTGACACCGCGCGTCCGGTATACATGCGCCGGTCGGGGTCGCAGCGTTACATTTGATCGTCCTTGCGTAGGGTCATGTCCCGTAGCGCGTCCTGCGGCGCTGCTCGACGCAGGTAGTCGCGCCGCATCTGACGGCGGCGCTGACGACATCGGCGGCATGCCCACGGCAGCGGCCACCAATGGCCGCAGACCCAACATCGCCACATGCCCATATAGGCAGGTGTGGAGAGTGTTGCCGCCGTGCGTCCCTGCGCCATCGCTGCCGGATCCTGTTCGACCCGTGGCCTGTTGTGGCGGTCAGCGCGTGCCGGATGTCAGGGCGTTCAGGACGCCGGTCACCGCGAGTACCCGCTTCACCTGGGCGGCGGGGTTGACCACAGCGAAAGTGCGACCTGTAGCCCTCGCCGAGTTCCGCGACTTGATGAGCGCGGTGATGACGGTGGAGTCGATGAATGTCACTCGGGCGAGGTCGACCTGCACCCCGCTGCCTGCATCAACCTCAACCACCTCCTGCAGCAACCTGTGCAACTCCTCGGCACCGTTGATGTCGATCTCGCCGGACAGCGCGACAGTCCTCGCGTCACCGTCGGCACGGACCTGATACTGCCAGTTCTGCTCCGGATTCACGCCTGCTCACCCTTCATCGGCAGATCAGTCCACCCTATCCCTTTCAGAGGTTGAGCTGTCCGGAGCGACAAGTGTCGATTGCGCGGTGAGGCAGGCGCTCACCGAGGCAGTGACTCCGGCAGGCCCTGCAACCACCATCAGCGTGCCGGTTAGCTGATGCGCCAACCACAGCCCTCGGCCGCCCGGGACGTCCGCCGCCGGCATCTCGACGAGCAGGTCACCCATGCCGGCACCGTGATCGGTCACCTCACACACCAACACGTCAGCGCGCAGGGATAGCTCCAACTGGCCTGCCCCACCGCCGTGGCGCACCGCGTTGGTCACCAGTTCATGAACCGCCAGCACGAAGTCGTCTGCGGCATCGCCGGACAACCCGGCCGCCGCGACCTGCGCGGCAAGCAGATGACGCACCTGCGTCACCGTGGCGCCCGTGAACGGCTGCGATAGCAGCATTGGCGGTTGTATGCCGTGTACGCCCAGGCCCACCCCTACGCCCACCCGGTCACCGCCGTCGCTCATACCAGCAGGCTAGCCGCCAACGGCGGATCCGCGACCATTGCTTTCCGACAAGCACTGCAATGATGCAAGGGCATCAAACCTGCCAATTCGCCTCTGCGTGGAAGCCCGGAGATTGAAGGCGTGTTCGTGGTGGAAGCCGGGGTGTCCAGCAGCCACTACGAAACACGCACGCGGACAGGGTCGGGACAAATTGCTTAATACGGCACGCCCTGCGTCACCTCGTATCGATCGCGCTGAGGGTGAATGGCACCGGGGCACCCAGCCACCTGAGCTGTCAGTCGTCGTCTTCACCGCGGCGCTCCTGGGAATACCCGTCGAGCAGGTCCCGCAGGCGGTTCGCGGTGTCCGCGCTGATCCGGCCCCGGTCACCCGCCTCAGCGATCCGCTCGGTCAACTCCCCGATCCGCTTGGCCCGATCCTTCGGCTTGCCCCGATCCAGCTCGGCGAGCTTGTCCCGCAACTCCTCGGCCGTCTTCGGGTCGATCTCGCCCCGGCGCTCCGCGTTGTCGATCACCCCCGCCAGCTGGGCGGCCAACTGCTGCAGGGTGACCGAAGTGATTCCGCCGGTCGGTGGCGCAGCGGTAGTTGACCCGGACGGCGGGCGCGGCGCTTCCGACGTCGGCTGGTCGACGGGCCCGACGCTGGACGGTCCCGCAGCGGGCGGAGTGTCCGATCCGTCGTCGAGGGCGAGTACCCCGACCAGACCCACGACGAGGGTGAGGCCGGCCGCGACGAGCACGCCGAGGAGCCGGTTCGACTGGCGCGATGAGCCGGCTGGAAGTCCCAGTCGTTGCGGCCGTGCCATCGGGGGGCGGTCGATCAGCGTGGGCGGGTGCGCCGGAGCGACGGCCGCCGGGCCGCCCGCAAGCGTGGGCAGGATCGCGGTGGGTGGGTCGGCCGGCTGGCCGGCGCCGAACCGGGTGGCGAGCTGCGCCGCCGTGGGCCGGCGGGCCGGATCGGCGGCCAGGCAGGCGAGCGTGACCTCGGCGATGTCGGTGGGCAGGCCCGGGATCCGCAGCGGCGGCACCGGGCTGTGCCGGCCGTGCACCTCCAGCGCGTCCTCCCAGGTCCGCACGGGCAGCGGCGCCTCCCCGGTGAGGGTGCGGTAGAGCAGCGCACCGAGGGCGTAGACGTCGCTGGCCGGGTCCGGCGGGCCGGCGGCCAGCCGCTCCGGCGCGAAGTAGGCCGGCGTGCCCATCAGCAGTTCACCGGTCTGCCCAGCCAGCGGGTGGTGCGGGCCGGCGAGCGCGGCGATGCCGAAGTCGAGCACCTTGGCGCCGGTCTCGGTGAGCATGATGTTGCCCGGCTTGATGTCCCGGTGCACCACGCCGATGCGGTGCGCGGCGGCCAGCGCCGCAGCGATCTGCCCGGCCACCCGGACCGCCTCCGGCCAGGCCAGCGGCCCGCTGGTGAGCCGGTCGGCCAAGTTGCCTCCGTCGACCAGCTCCATGACCAGGTACGGCACGACTGTACCGCCGGGCAGGGTCGCCTCGGCGTAGTCGTACACCTGGGTGATCTGCGGGTGGGTGAGCCGGGCGGCCGCGCGGGCCTCCCGCTGGATGGCGGCCCGCAGCTGCGGGTCGACGGCGAACTCGCCAGCGAGTGCCTTGATGGCGACGGGCCGGCCGAGCACCTCGTCGTCGGCGCGCCACACCTCCGACATCCCGCCGAGCCCGATGCGCTCGCGCAAGACGTACCGATCGTGCAACCGGAGGGTGGGCATGAACGGCGACATGGTCATCCAGTCTGCCCGCCCGGTGTCACCATCCATCAACCGCCCTGCCGCCGCCGCATTAGCCAGCGGGGAGACAGCGTGCTGTAACCCGAGCAGGGAAGCTCGACTATCGGGCGTCGGTCGCGCAGTGGAAAGCAGAGCTGCTCGCGCGGCGCCCCAAGAGCCGGGCAACCGCAACGACACGATCGTCTACCGGACCAGTGGGATCGAAGGCTTATGGGACGGCCGGCGGATCGGATGCATGACGAACGCGAGGAGGCCCGCTCCCGAGAACCGGGGGCGGGCCTCCTGCCTCAAGGAGTGTCAGCCTACGTTTCGTACAAGGATGTCACCGCTGCCGATCAGGATGTTGGTGTCGGTGCGGACCTGCACCGTGCCGTACAGCATTCGGCCGGTGGCAGGGGCGGCCTTGACGGTCACGGAGCCGGGCACAGTCCAGGAGGTGCCGCTGGGGCGCGGCGCGTTCGCGTCGCTCACGGCGACCGTGCCGAAGGCCGGGTTGGTGAAGACGTCGATGTAGTTGTAGCTGGTCGAGCCGGAGGGCACCGAGTACCCGTCGACACGCACCTTCCAAGCGCCTGCCGCCGGGTTGGCGATGGTGACCGACTCCTCGGAGTCGCCGTCGGCGCTGCGCCCGGCCTCCACGCAGGTCCCGGACGTGCAGTTGAGCACGTACAGGTCCAGGTCGGCGGCTGGGTCGGAGGTGCCACCGATGGTGGCCCGCATTTGAGTGGAACCGGGGGTCACCGTCAGGTCGTACTCCTGGACGGTCCCGTTGCCAATGGCGAACTGGCCCTGCCGGGCGCTGCCCAGAGTGCCGCCGACCGCCCGGCCGGTGAACGAGCCGAGCGTGCTGGTCAGCGAGTACGACCGGGACACCGGCACGTTCAGCGTGGCGGAGTCGATCACGTCGGGGTTCGGGGAGACCGTCGCGCCGAGGACCGAGGCGGTCAACGCGAACTTGGTCCACTCCGCATCGGAGGTACGCCGGCCGTCCACGGTGACCTCCCAGACGCCGGCCAGCGGGTTGGAGGTCGTGCGGCTGTTCGGTGACCCGGTGGCGCAGGCGCCCGCGGCCGGGACGAAGCACGAGGTGGAGGCGTTGTCGTCGATCGCCACGCCGTACGGGTGGTAGCGCAGGAACCGCGCCTGGCCGGCGCCCGGCTCACTGGACGGGCCGGTGAAGTCCACCTTCAGCGCCGGCGTGCCCGCCGGCACGCGGAAGAAGTAGCGCAGCGACTGGTTACGGCCGACCTTGCCGTTGATCGTCACCTGGAAGTTGTCCGCCGCCGCGAAGGTGTACGGGGCGACCACCATGTTCATCGTCTGGTAGTCGACGCCGGTGGTCGCCGGGTCGTCCAGTCGCAGGATCGCCGAGTGCGCGCCTAGCGTGGCCGGGTTGATCGCGACCGGTACCTCGACGGGCTTGTTCAGGGGCAGAGCCACTGAGGTGCCGGACGAGAAGGTGCCGTCGTTGCCCGCCCAGGACAGGTCGTAGGTGACGGTCTTCGACCCGCCGGTGGTGCGGGTGAAGGTGTAGGTGCGGGTGTACTTGCGGCCCACCGTGACGCCTTCACGGTCGTAGATGCCGACGCCGACGCCGGGGGTGGCGAGGAAGCCGGACAGCACGGTGTTCACCGGCACTGAGGAGGTGATGTCGACGGTCTTGATGTTCTTGCGCAGCACGTCGTACGCCGCCGGCACGTCAATCAGGCCGGCGCCCTGCTCGTACGCGCCGATGTTGTCGAGGAAGCGGGCCGAGGACATCATGGCCTGCCGGAGCTGAGCCGGCTTGCGCTGGAAGCCCTGCGCCTTGGCTGCGCCGACGAGCAGCGCTCCGGCACCGGCGGCCTGCGGAGAGGCCATCGAGGTGCCGTTGAACATGGCGTAGCCCGGGGGCAGCTCGTAGGTGCCGGTGACGGGGCCGCCCGGCTGCCAGGTGGGGATGGACGAGATGGCCGACCCGGGGGCGACGATGTTGGGCTTGAAGGCGCCGTCCTCCGCCGGGCCACGAGAGCTGTAATAGTGCAGGTTGTCCTGGTACGGCGAGCTGGAGCCGTAGTTGGCCCGCCAGGTGGCGTCCGTGATGTACGACCCGATGCTCATGACCTTCTCGGCGACCGACGGGTCGCCGACGGTGTTGGTGCCCGGCCCGCTGTTGCCGGCCGAAATGAACATCTGCACGTTGTACTGGTCGATGAGGCGGTTGTAGAGCAGCGCCCGGGTGTTGTTGCCGTCGTTGAGCGACGGCAGGCCACCGATCGACATGTTGATGACGTCGACGTTCGCCTGCTTGGCGGCATAGATCATGCCCTCGATTAGGGCGTGCGAGGTGCAGCCGCCGACGAACATGCAGACCCGGACGGAGATCAGCTTGGCGCCCGGCGCGGCGCCGGTCATCTTGCCGCCGAACAGCCCGTTGCCGGCGGTGATGCCGGCGACGTGCGAGCCGTGCGCGCCGGAGACGATGCCGATGTTGACGAACTTGCCCTTGCCATCGACCTGCACCACGAACGGCATCGCCTCGGCGATCGGGGTCGCCGGGTTGTCTATGCCGAAGGTGCCAACGTCGTAGCGGAGCTTGTAGTCGGTCATCGGGGTCTGGTCGGCGAAGGTGCCGTTCTGGTTGGTGTCGACCCAGACGGTCGTGCCGCCGTCCCACAGGACGCCGAAGAGGCCGCTGCTGCCGGTCGGGTTGCCGTCCCGGTTGACGTCGTTGCCGACCTCACCGCCGAGAGCGGCGTCACGCTCGTTAAAGACGCCGAAGCGGTAGGAGCCGGAGCCCGGGGCGGTCCAGGTGCGGCCGTCCACGGTGAAGCTCGGCCCGGAGACGTTCTTGGCCATGCTGATCCAGGTCGGGTCGCCGTCGTCGGTGGGGGAGGTCGCGGTGACCCAGTCGACGATCTTGCGCTCACGGGTGGTGGTGTTCTGCAGGGCCGGGTGTGCCAGGTCGACGCCGGTGTCGAGGATGCCGACGGTGGTACCGCGCCCGTCGAGGGTGGGGTGCTCGGCCACGAACTGCGCCGCGCCCATGTCGTTGATCGGCATGTATGGGTTGGCGGCGGGAGTGTTCTTGCCGGGCGCCGGCTGGGGTGCCGGGGGCTGGGAGGCGTCCGGGGCCGGGTCCGGCAGCGGGACCGGTGCGTCGATCTCGACGGTCTGCACGCCGTTGAGCCGCGGAACCCGGTCGGCCCGATCGACGGCCATGCTGGCCCGTAGGTAGCTCAGGTCGTCATCGCGGTAGAGCACGTCCGCGCCGAGGCCGGCGAGGCCGTCGGCGACAGTGCCGGTCTGCCCGGACTGCGCTCCGATTAGGACCGTAACCTTTTGCTGGCCGTTGTTGCGGGCCTCGGCCAGCCGGTCCTGGTCAGTGGGGCTCCACCCTGTGGGGCTGCTCTTGACAACGTTGGCGGACGGCTGGGCGCTGGCGGATCCGGCGAACGCTGTGGTGAGGGCGCCGGCGGTCAACACCGACGCGACGACCGCAGCCGCTGCGCGGCCGCGTCGTGTGGGGGTTCTACTCACGTCGCTTCCTTCGGGAGGTGATGGGGAGGGCAGTGCCAGGACGGGGCGGGGCTGCCTCCGTCACTGGTCCAGCGCTCGGTGTGACGAATTCGTCACACCGGACCGGTCGCCCGTAACACTGACGCGAGTAGGACGCCGATGCCCCAGAGCGCCCCGCCGAGGACGTTGTAGGTCAGGAACGTCTGCGGCTTCGTGGGTCGGTAGTAGCCCGAGAAGCGCGGCGCTAGCGGCCCTGGTCAGGCGAGGATCGCGTCCACGACCTCAGGCTCGCCACTCGTGCTGGGCGTACAGCCACCCAAACGCCGAGCAGTGCGAGGCCGAAAGGACGCGGAGAGACGGCCTCCGTCGCCTGATCCATCAGCTCATCCTTTCGGGTAATGCCACACTCCTTCGTTCGCATGTGGGTAGTACCAGACCAACGGATTCGACCTCATTTGACCACCGACTCGCAAACCGATGTCATGGCTGGTTCCCTCACCGTTCACCGGGCCGCCTTATCGGTGCCTATGGCCCGGCCGCCACGTCCGCAGGTCTGCGGCGACACCCACCGCGAGGCTGAGCGCAGCAGCAGCCACCACCGCAAGCCCCCGCCGACGAGGCCATGCCCAGGCCACCGAGGCGCAACTGCGGGAGGCGCTGATGACCACGTCGGAGGGCCGTGGGAAGCCTCGTCGGCTTGGTCGTCGTTTGGGTGCGCGGCTGGGCGAGCTTGCTCAGCCCTGACATGAACGGCGCGGATGCGGGAAGTAGCGGTTCTCCGGCGGAGCGGATCCGGTGGATGAGGGAAGTCGTCCGAGTGACGTCAGGGGCCGGGAGTAACAGGACCGGGCGGTGCGCACACAGCAGACGACCCGGTCCTGTCCAGGCGGGCGGACGCGCCTACAGGTGCCCGGGAAGCCCGGCGACGCGCCCGAGAACGACTTCGTCCTGGATCGCAGGTGAATAGACGCGATCGCGCTCAATCACTCTTGTCCGGTGGTCTGACCGATTCTCCGATCGCACCACACAGGGACTGTGGATCTAACGTTGTTCCCGGCCTGACCCGTCAGGCGTTGTGCCTGGTGAGGAGGGTGCCGTGATGACCGCGACACATAATGATCAGAGCGGACGCAAGAAGCGCGCGGAGCCCTCGGCGGAGGCGAAGGAGGCCGCTGAGCTGGTCCGGGCGGCCAAGGAAACACGACATCAAGCCGATCTACACCGCCGTGAATGCCACCGCCGCCAGGGCCGCGTTCGACGACCTGGCGCAGAAGTGGGGCGGGCAGTATCCGCGGCGATCCGCTTGTGGGACAACGCCTGGGCCGAGTTCATCCCGTTCCTCGACTACGACGTGGAGATCCGCACCGTCATCTGCTCCACCAACGCGATCGAATCACTCAACGCCCGCTACCGGTGGGCGATCAAAGCCCGCGGCCACTTCCCCAACGAGCTGGCCGCGTTGAAGTGTCTGTACCTGGTGACCCGGTCCCTGGACCCCACCGGAGTAGGAAGAACCCGATGGACGATGCGCTGGAAACCCGCGTTGAACGCCTTCGCCATCACCTTCAGCGACCGCTTCCCAGCCGCTGAAACCTACTAACCAAGATCGCCGGAAACACCGTTAGCGAGACAGCCCCGCTGCTGTATGCGCGGCCCGCTTCGGTTGTGCCGGACTCGGGCCCCTGGGCGGTGCTGTGGCCGCCTACCCCACACATCGTTCGATCGCTGCAGGACCGGCTTGCGGGCCGCGTCGCAGTCCAGTCCGGGCACTGGGAGGGATGGGGCGGTTAGGCGGTGTCGGTGGCTGGGCGCGAGGGCGGGTCGGGTGCGAGGCTGCCGTCGGGGGCGATGTGGTCGAAGATCTGTTCGACCATGGTGACGATGTGGGGGTCGTCGACGGCGTAGATGTGGTGCCGGCCCTCGCGGCGCGCGGTGATGACCCCGACGAGGCGAAGTTTGGCCAGGTGTTGGCTGGCGGTGGCGATGCCTACCCCGACGCGCTTCGCCAAGGTGCCTACGTCGTAGGAGCCTCGGGTGATCAGCCATACGAGGTGCAGCCGGGTCGGGCTGGCGAGCAGGGCGAAGGTAGCGGCTGCGGCCGCAAGTTGGGCCCGGGTGGGCTCCGCGTCGGCGTGCACCAATGGCTCCGCGGTGTCAGGTGGCGGCGGGTTCGGCATGGCGATCCTATTGTTCCGCAGGGGCAACCTGGACGTTGAGGATTATCGCCTCGTTTCGTTGGTTGCGAAAGCGACGAAGCGTGTGTCACGCTGGTCGGGTTCCGAAGGGGAGTAGCCCGCAAGCCTGCCAGTCGACATGCTGAGAACCCTGGTGTTCTCCGCCGGCAGGGCCCGCGTTTGACGTGGGTGGGCGAGACCTTCGGCCAGTCGATGTTGCGTCTGGCCGAGACCCCTGGGAATCCCCCGGTCGAGGCAGGTCGCCGACCGGGAAGGAGAACTATGTTCTCGAAGCTGCTGCGCCCGCTCGCCCTGTGTGCCGGCCTGACGGTGCCCGCGCTGTTTGTGCGGTTCGCCGGCGTGTCCCCGACCCCGGTGGTGGGTTTGCTGTTGTTCGGCATGGCGGTCGTAGCGGCGTCATTCGTGCTGGCCTGGGCCGCCGAGGCCGCGCAGGTGGACATCTCCGGTGGGCTGGCGATCGCTATCCTCGCCGTCATCGCCGTGCTGCCCGAGTACGCCGTCGATCTATATTTCGCCTACACCGCCGGCAGTAACCCGGAGTACGTCGCCTACGCCGCGGCGAACATGACCGGCTCCAACCGCCTGCTGCTCGGCCTCGGCTGGTCAGTGGTGGTCCTCGTCTCCCTGGCGATCGCCAAGCGGCGCACCGGCAAGTCGGTACGGGAGCTGACATTGGAGTCCGGTTACCGGGTCGAACTTGGGTTCCTGGCGATCGCGTCGGTCGTCGCGTTCGTCATCCCGGTAACCGGTCAGATTTCGCTGCTGCTCGGGTTCGCCCTGCTCGGTTTCTTCGTGTTCTACCTGTGGAAAGTCTCCCGCAGCGAGGTCGAAGAGCCCCACCTGGTCGGCCCGGCAGCCGTTATCGGCCAGCTTCCGACACGCACCCGCCGCGTCCTTGTTGTCAGCCTGTTCACGTTCGCCGCCGCGGTGATCCTGGCCTGCGCCGAACCATTCGCCCACGCGCTCATCGGCACCGGCACCCAGCTCGGCATCGACCAGTTCCTGCTCGTGCAGTGGCTCGCGCCGCTGGCGTCGGAGGCCCCGGAGTTCATCGTCGCGATCCTGTTCGCCGTACGCGGTAACGGCGCCGCCGCGATCGGCACGCTTATCTCCAGCAAGGTCAATCAGTGGACCCTGCTCGTCGGCAGTCTTCCCATCGCCTACCTGCTCGGCGGTGGCACCACATCCCTGCACCTGGACGCCCGCCAGGTGGAGGAATTCCTGCTCACCGCGACCCAAACCCTCCTCGGCGTCGCCGCACTACTCGCCCTGCGGTTCCCCCGTTGGGCCGCCTGGACCCTGCTCGGCCTGTTCGTCGTGCAATTCGCCCTGCCCGGCCAGACAGCGCGTTACGTGCTGTCCGGCATCTACGCCGCGATCGCCCTCGCGGCATTGATCCGCAACCGCCGCCACATCCTGCCCACCCTCACCGCACCCTTCCGACCGGCGCCGGCTGACCCGGCGGACAACCAGCAGCGCGTACAGCAAGCGGTAGACGGCAGCGGACGCTAGACGCAGCGCCAACGTGAGCTGCCGAGCATCGGTGCCGCTCAGGGGCAGCGGGCATCTCCATACCCCCAGACATCAACCGAAGGGCTACTGCCATGGGTCTGTTCGACATGTTCAAGGACAAGGCAACCGAACTGCTGCAAGGAGCCGGAGACCAAGTCAGCGAGCTTGGTATCGAACTGCCCGGCGGTCTGGCCGACCTACCAGGCCAGGCCGCCGGCAGCATCACCGAGGCGGGTCAGACATTCGTCGACACCGCCACCGGGGCGGTCACCGAAACGACAGGAGCGGTCACTGACATCACGGGAACAGTCGCCGACGCGACTGAAGCCACCGCCGAGAAGTGATCATCCATATCCCTGGCTCCGCGACGAGCCCACGGAACTATTGCCGGCCAACCGGCGATCACAACAGTTGACTGCGTCTGTCGCCACACCGCCGCAGATGAAGCGGTCGCGTTCAGCCGAGGAACTTGATCAAACCTACAAGACCAAGGCCCTCCGCCCGCAGTGTCCACGTCGACGGGCGCAGACGGGCCACCCACAGCCCGGTCGCCGGTGCGACTAGCAACCCCTATCGGCTTGTTCCTCACAATTGAAGGGTCAGGACCATGGCATCAATCATCGATCGCATCCGCCGGTTCGTCGGCAGTCCGCAAGGACAGCGGATGATCCGGAAGGGCCGCGAGCAGCTCAAGAAGCCCGAGAACCCGCGACGGCTACGACAGCTCGCCCAGCGACTACGGAACCGCCGCTGAGCCGTTCACCTGCCCACCGGTGTCGTCAACGAACGCACCGAACGAGGCCGAAGGCGGAACCGTCCAACAGGAAAGGGCTCTTGCGATGTTCGGATCTGATGGCAGACCACCACAACGGCGACGCTTGATGGGCGGCGATCTTCCGCTGTTCGTCATGTTCTGCCTGGCGGTCATCGCCGCGGCAGGCTTTGTCCTGGCCGCTGTTGTCATCGCTATCAAGTAGAAGGAACGGCACCACGGGTTCGGTACCCACGAGCCGATTGATCGATGCCGTGCCGCGACTGGTGCAAGGACGTGGTGGTGGTCCATTCGCTCCCCGCGATCTTTGTCCCTGGACTGGCAGACATCCCGTCGGAGCCTCGCCTTACGCCCGGCCGGGCGACCGTCGGGACCGGTGGGTGTGGTGGGTGTTCCGGGTTCGGTGCCTACGGCGACGCCGCCACGCCCCGAAGCAGGCCCGCGCGGACGCCCACCGCGAAGGTGAGGGCGGCAGGGGTCGCCGCACCCCTCGCCGACCATCGCCTCCCCGGCGTGTCATGCGACGGGGCTGGTCGCTGTCCGGCGATGCGAGCGCGGGGTAGGTCGGGACGATCCAGCGCAGGTAGTAGGACAGGTTGACCATCGCGTTCAGGAAGACGACGACCGCAAGCCAGGCCTAACGTCCATCCCACGCGGCGGTGCCAGGCTGGACCCTCGCCCACGGCCGGCGGCATATGCCACCGGGCTTCGACGCGACCGAGCCGCCCTTCCCCGATTGGCTCAGAGTGCTGAGTCAGCATCTGGGCGAGGTGCAGTTCTTCGCTTACGAACGAGTTCCGGACTATCAAGCCTGGGCCCGGGCCCTGGATGGTGAGCTGTCGCGCGCCTACTGCTTCAACGGCGAGCGAGGCGAGATTCCGCTGTTCGTCGGCGCTCCGACGGCCGACGAGATCGAACTGGGCATCGGCACTCGCGGTATGGAACACGGATGGGAACACTGGTCGGACGATGAGTGGACAGCCTGGTACGAAACAACACCGTCCGAATCGGACGGATGGCGATGGCCAGTCGCTGGAGCATCGACCCGAGCGTCGTCAACGACGCCCCCACGGCTGCAACCGGCATTTACGGGCTACCACCAACGATCGAGCCCTTCGCTGCCCACCCATACCGCGGCGGCTCGTCACTGGGCAGGGCCTTTTGCACGGTGTTGCGGAGACATCCTCAATCGCTGTGCTGTGGCCTGGATCGCCATCCCCTCCGACCGCCGTAAGCCGCCGGATCTCCGCCCAGTCCTCCACGCTCAGCACCTCCCGATGCTTCAGGAGGTGGTCCCGATTCAGCCGGAGCCAGTTCGGTCATCTTGCCGTTCTGGTTGCGGTAGAGGTGTACGTAGCCCCAGCCGTCGAAGTACGACCAGAAATTCAGGGAGCCGCCCATCGTTCCGAGCGCCACCGGCAGCTGGGCCGGGCCGGTGCCGGCCAGGCATAGGGGTGCACCGGGTAGGTGGGTGCCGGCTACGACGCGCGCAGGCCGCTCACAGCGAGGGTCGCGGCGTGCTCGACGACATTGATGCCGCTGCTCTCGCTCGTGTTCCCGCTCGTTAGCACCACGACCAGCCAGTCGTGGCCAGGCTCGACGATCCGGCCGACGCTGTTGTTGATCCACAGCCCATTGTCGGTGGCGTCGTCCAGCCAGCCGTTCTTCACGTACACGTCGGTGGCCTGCGTTGACGCCGCGGCCGGCACGCCCCAGTCCTGATCGTTCTCGACCTGGCTCATCAGGTTCAGCACATAGCTGCGACTGGTCGCGTTGAGCGGGCCGCTGGTGCTGGTCAGATCCTGTAGGAGGCGAAGCTGGTCCTTCGCTGTGGTGGTCGTGTGACCCCAGGAGTTGCCGGTGCCGGGGGTGGTCTCGCTCAGGCCGAGCGTGCGGTTGGCGGCGGCCAGCCCAGAGGTGCCGCCGATCTCGTTCCAGAGGCTTGTCGCGGCGTTGTTGTCGCTCTTGGTGATCATGTCGTACGCCAGGCTTCGTTCGTTCGCGGTGAGACCCTGTTCCGTCTGGCGTTGGAGCAGCAGGGTGGCGAGGATGTCCACCTTGACGATGCTGGCCGTATGGAATCCAACGTCCGCGTTCACCGCCACCTGCGCTCCGGTCGTCGCGTCCAGGACGGCTACCGCACCCTGGTCGCCCTGACTCTTGAGGTAGGTCTGGACCGAGGCGGCGACCGCCACGCTTGTGTCACCCGGGGCGACCTTCAAGGGCTGCGGGTCAGCCGGCAGCGTCGGATCTGCCGGCGGCGGGTCCGACGGCGGATCCGACGGCTGGTCCGACGGCGAGTCCGTCAGCGACGGTTCGCTCGGCGGGGCGGCTGCGGTGTGGCCGGCGCGGACACTCATGAACACGACGAGGGCGCAGCAGAGGGCGACGGCCAGCGCGACCGTGAGATAGCGGGCGGGTCGCCGGCCACGCGGTGCGGCGTCGTTCATGTGTACAAATGTCCAAGATCAAGCTTGTAGCAGCCTTGACGTCAGCTGCGATCACCATGTGTGTGCTACCGCACACGCTATGAATCGGGCGCACTGCCGCCGGTGACGCTGCCGCCGCACCGCCCGCCGCACCGATCGTTTAGGCACCTGCCAGCTGACTCGGCACCGGCCGTGTCGCTCTTTATCGGTAGATGGGTCCTGATCGAGTCCCCATCCTTCGCCATGGTTGTCGAGTCAACCCAAGATGGCGGGCACGGCAGCTCAGGCGCCCCACAGATGTAGGTCTTCAGGGATGCCATCAAGGTGGGGTCGTCGAGCAAGGGCTGGGCTGCCGGGCTCGATTGCTGGGAACTGGACGAGGCAACAGCAGGCGAGGTGGAGGACCCCGTTCTGTTTGCCGGCGTCGAGCCTGGGGCCGATGAACCGCAAGCGGCAAGGGACAGGACTCCCGCAAGGCCAACACGCAACACGATCCATAGTCGTGAAGAGGGACTGCTGCCGAACTCGCTTTCGGCGCCAGCGACATCAGCTGCTGTCGCGGGCGCGATACCGGCTGACCATGATGAGAACCATGGTGACCGAGCCCGCCAACCCAGCGAAGGTCAGCAACCAGAGCCCGGACCCGACGCTCACCTGTACGGCCGCGCTCATCGCCTTTCCGATGCCCAGGACATCGTCCTCCCCGGACATTTCCGCTCGCATATCCGCCTCAGTCGCCTGCAGGTCAACGATCTTCCATACGCCTAGACCAAGCAGCCCGAGAGCAGCGAGAACGGCAAGGACGGGCACGGCCATGGGTGTGCGCTGGCCGCGCAGGCTCATGCCGGCGTAGACGACCAGCACCAGGCCGAGACCCGCCGTGATCCAACCGTCCGGTCCGTCGACACCCGACACGGTGACCGTGCCAAGAATTGGTGCGCTCACTTTGCCCCACGGCATGAATGAGCCGATGACGGCCGCAATACCGGCTCCCAACACAATCCATTCACGGACTGGTCGTGCTGCGGTGGGCGCAGCCAGGGCCGCGACGGGTTGGTCACCGGACGGCGGTTGGTTGGGCGGCGGCTGCGGTACGGGCGGGGTGGAAGGCTGTGCCATTTCGGTTCCTCTGAATGTCGATGCCTTCTCACCTTTCGAGGCAGGCATGAGGACTGCAATCTAGATCAACGCTGGAGCAAGAACTAGCGGCCGTACGGGTGGTCAGAAGTAAGCGGAGATGTGGCCGGAGTGGCCGCGAGACGTGAAAGTCGGTCCCTTCGATGGAAGGGCCGGATAGGTTGTCAGACCGGGGCGTCCACGGCGCAGGCCGTCAGCGACGTGGCGAGGGTGCGGCCCGTTGACGGGAGGCGTGGCGGTGTCTGTGGGCGGCGGCCAATGCCGGCGTACGGCGCGTTCGGATCGGCCGATTCGCGGCGATCTCCGCCGGATGCAGATCGGGATCCGCCGGTACCAGTAGGCCACAGCGGCCGCGGTTTTCGAGGGCACGTCGCCTTCCGTCCTCCCGTCGTGTGGCACGGCGTGACTCACGAGCGTGAGCGATCGGCGGTCGTCCGCTGGGACGCCACCGTCGTCAGTAGGTGCGGGCGGTCTCTGTCCCTCGTGGCCTGCACCCAGTTGCTTGGCGGGGTCCGCTCGGCAAGTCGGGCCACGGTGTCTCGCGTCCCGGATGGCGGATCCGCAGCATGCGTGGGACCGGAGGGCACGGCGGCTGACTCGGCCCGCCGCCGCTGCTCGCCTGCGTCGGCCAGGAGACCCGCCTCCTTCACGAGCAGCGGAAGGAAGAACGGGTCCGGTTACCGATTCGGCTGAACGTGCAGCAGCCACGGGTTTGTGGTCACCTCGTGCACTGCGGCGATCGCCTCGGCGCGGGGGGCGTGCCGACCCATGCCGTGCCGTAGCGCCCGGCCACCGCGGACAGCGCGGCCAACACTTGCCGCTCCCGCCGCGGCAGGGAAGGCACATGCGCCATCGGATGACCGTACCCCTCGGTACCCCAGGGCCGCGTCGCACATCCGGTCTGGTGCGATCCATCCGGAGATGCGGGCGCCGCTCTGACGCTCTCGACCTCGACCTGGTCAGGCCGCAGGGGCCGGACCACCCTCCATTACCCGCCGTCGCTCATCATGGCGGATCGACATCATCCCTCATCACAGCCGTAACGCTGAACTTGCACCTTCAGGGCTGACGGCAGGGGTGACTCGCAGCGAGGCCTGCGGCAGCAAGTCCAGGTTGCTCACGGCGGTGGCCAAGAAATCTGGGTTGAACTGGCTGCCGTATGCCAGCGGCCAGTTGGTCAATTGCATCCGCTCGACCAATTGCTCTGACGAAGGGCGCGACCGATGCAGCCGTTCGTGCGACAGCGCACACCGGATAGTTGGCCTTCGTGTCGGTAAGCTGCGTTATCGTCTCCCGGGCCTAACAACTCCTGAACGGGGACCAGCTTGATTAATATTCGGATCGCCGCTCTCGTTGCGTGCTCTGTACTGTCCCTCGCAGCCTGCGGTGAGGCTGACAAGGTGGAGCAGGGCTCTTCGACGGGTGGGACCAACAGCACCGCAGCCGCGGCCGAGGAGAAGCCGATTGGCTCGCTCTTGGAGACCGGCTTCGGTCAGAGGGACATCTACGTGTCGCTCATCGCCATCGTGCAGAACACCTCGGACAAAGTTGGGCAGTCCGTGACCGTGCAGTTCAACGTCAAGGACGCTAACGGCGAACTACTCGCGAGCGAGTCACAGGTCGAGCACTTCTCTCGGGCCGGACAGAAGTTCCCGGTCCAGACCCAGGTGGAAATGCCCAAGGGCAAGAAGGCGGCCAAGGTCGAGGCGACGCTGCTCGTTGAGGACAAGAGCACCTTTTCCTCCGAGCCTTTCCCGGAGATCAAGACTGGCCCTGTCAAGGTGGCGAAGTCGGAGTACGGAGACGGATTCACAGCCAAGGTCGAGGTGACCAACCCGAAGACGGAGCCGCTCAAGAGCCCTAAGGTAGACGTCGTCTGCTACGACGCCGCAAAGAAGATCAGCGGGGGTTCCTTCACCTACCCCGAGTTGATCCCGCCCTCAGGCAAGGCAGTTGCCGAGATAGACCTCCTCATGACCGGCAAGCCGGCCTCCTGCGTCGCGTACGCGTCGCCGGGTGCCTTCGAGGACTGACGACACGAGTAAACGGCCCCGCCCACAAGTCAGAGGACGGGGCCGTTGTCCATTCGCCAAGTGTGCACGGGCCGCCCTCACCCTGTTGAACGAGGCCGCGCAGCGGGTCCGCCGGTCACAGTGTGGCGACGGCTGCCTGCACCTTTTTCGCAACCGACGGCTTTACCTTCCCCGACACCCGCACCAGCACCGCACCCCCGCCGGCCCGATAGTGATACTCGGTGCCGAGGATCTGCATGCTTTTGAGCGTGTCCTGGATGAACTTGGACCGCCGGTCGGCGTCGGCCGCGGTCGGGAACACCTCGATCACGAGGCCCCGTTCGATGCCGTACTTATCGCCGTCGCGGTCCCCGCCGGGCATGTCCGCTGAGGCCCGGGATAGGTAGCCGTTGGGGCGGCCGAGGAGGTCGTTCGGGTCGGTGTCTTCGGATTGCACGGCACCGCCGCTAAGACCCACCTTCGCGGCGGTGAGCGCAGCGAGGACGGTCTTGGCATCATGCGGAGCGGCTGGCGTCGGGGCGGCTGTCGGGGCGGCGACAGCGGTGGTGGCGGTGACGGAGGGACTGCTGTTGATATCGCTGCCGCAGCCGATAGCGGTCAGGGTGACGGCAGTGGCCAGGGCGACGATGCTGAGGCGGGTGCGCATCCGAACGATGATGCACCCCGCTCGGGCCGTGGCGGGAAGGCCCCGAGGGCGGACGGGTGTCGTGTGGCTGACATGACCGGCGGAAACGGCCGGATCTGGGCCGAATTGCCGGATGCCGGTGCGGCCTGATCGTGGCTGGTCAGGACCGGGCCATCGTCGATTCCGTCTCTGAGGCTGGGAGTTAGGGAGCCGAGTTGAGGGGTTCCGCGTGCGGGCCGATGGGCGAGTGGGCGGACGTCTCGTTGGGGTCCGAGGTCGGCCAAGTGGGGGACGTGGGTCCGTTGTGGACGACACTACGGTGCTGGACATGTCTCCGGAGGCCATCGAACCAACAGCAGAGGAAGGCGCGGGCGAGATCATTGCTGCATACGGTGAGGGCCAGGACGTAACGGAGATCGGCCGGCGCTACGGGGTGTCGGCGGAGGAGATCCAGTGTCTATGGTGTCTCCCTGGAACGACTCCCCTAGGCCCCCACTCTGCTGCCCTCAGCCTGCTCCCCGGATTCAGGTGGGTGAAGCAGCCTGCGCTGGCGCAATCCTGCTATGTGTCGGCACGCGTGTAGGCGGCCAGGACGGTCTCGGCGATGAGACGTGGCGCGTCCGCCTGCGCTAGGAGCCCGTTGGCTACGTCCACCGCCGCACCCTTCAACAAGTGGTGCAGGACGCTGGTCAGCCAGGTCACCGGATGGTCGTCTCGAAAGGCTCCCTCGGCTTGGCCGCGACGGATCAGTTCGTCGACGCGCTGGGCCGGTTCGGCGTGAAGTTGGTGTACCCGTCCGGGAGGGAGCGCCGTCTGCGCCGCTGCAAGGACGGCGCTCGCCCGGGCGATCAGTAGCCAGCTTGATTCGATCAGGACGCGTAATGCCCGTCGAGGGTCGCCTGAGAGATCCAGCTTCGCCAGGACCGCCTCCCCCTCGGATATGACTCGTACCAGCGCAGCCTCGATGAGGGCGTCCCGAGTCGGGAAGTGCCCGTAGAGGGTGACTCGACCCACTCCTGCGGCCTGGGCGATCTCGCTCACGCTCGCGTCGGCGTTTCGACTGAGGCTGGTGATCGCGGCGTCCAGGATCTTCTCCACGTTCTGCCGAGCGTCGGCTCTGCGGGCCTGGCTGGTTCCCGAGTGGGACATGCAACTCCTCCAAGTTGAACACCACTGTATGAGTTATGGTACCCACTGCAACTCGAACAGCACTGTTCAACTTACCTGAAGGAGGCGGATAGTCATGGCCGAAACCATGGCCCCGACGAGTCCGACACGCGGACCCAACCCACACCGCTGGAAGATCCTGGGACTCGTCGGCGTCGCCCAATTGATGTTGATCCTGGATGTCACAGTCGTCGCGATCGCCCTTCCCCACGTGGGTGCCGACCTCGGCCTCGAGCGGGAAACCCTCACCTGGGTGGTGAGCGGCTACACCCTCGCCTTCGGTGGCCTGCTGCTACTCGGGGGCCGCGCCGCAGACCTGTTCGGAGCCCGACGCCTTGTCATCGTGGGGCTCCTTCTGTTCACGGCCGCGTCCCTGCTCGCTGGACTGGCAACCAACGGCCCCATGCTGCTGGGCGGTCGCATCGCCCAAGGCGTTGCTGCGGCGATCCTGTCCCCCGCCGCGCTCTCTCTGGTCGTCACGATTTTCGAGGGCGACGAACGCAACAAGGCCCTCGGGATCTGGTCTGCGCTGGGTGGCAGCGGGGCAGCCCTGGGGGTCCTTCTCGGTGGCCTATTGACCGCCGGACCGGGCTGGCCGTGGGTGTTCTTCATCAACGTCCCGGTGGGACTCGTCCTGCTGCTCATCCTGCGAGTACAACTCCCGCCCCAGCAGAGCACTGGCGCGTCGGGTCGGCTCGATGTACCGGGAGCGGCGCTGGTGACCGCTGCCACCGGAGCTCTGATCTACGC
This sequence comes from Micromonospora sp. RHAY321, assembly GCF_023896955.1. Classification (GTDB taxonomy): domain Bacteria; phylum Actinomycetota; class Actinomycetes; order Mycobacteriales; family Micromonosporaceae; genus Micromonospora. Next base: position 7,193 of record NZ_JAMHIW010000009.1, on the reverse strand, counting down.
CCTGATTAGGGCTGGAGACCAGGGCTGGGGTACTCCGACGACCGCGGCGCTCCTTGCAGCGGCGGTGGTTCTCTACGGTGGTTTCGTTGTCCGTCAGCGCCTCGCGGCGAGCCCGCTCATGGATTTGGGACTGCTGCTGCGCCGACCGGTGGCGACCGGGACTCTGCTGATCCTGGTGGCCACTGCCCTGATGATCACTGTCTTCTTCCTCGGGTCGTTTTACCTTCAGGATTACCGCGGCTACGGCGCCCTGCAGACCGGGTTGCTCTTTCTCCCGGTAGCGCTCGCGACCATGCTCGGAGCCAACGCAGCGGGCCGCGTCATTGGTCGTACGGGCCCGCGCACCCTCGCCGTGCTGGGACTTCTCCTCGCCGCGGCGGGCTTCGTGATCCCCGCGCTATGGGGCGGGACCGTGGCCATGGTTTCCGGCGTCAGCCTTGCCGCCGCCGGCACCGGGGCCGTCTTCGTCGTCGCATCCGCCACCGCTCTAGCGCAGATCGATCCACGAGAGGCCGGGCTGGCGTCTGGAATTGTCAGCACGTTCCACGAGTTCGGGGCATCGCTCGGCGCCGCTGTCGTGTCGAGCATGGCCGCGGCGAGTATCGCCGGGACCAGCACTGAAGGGTTCTCCCGTGGTTTCACCACCGGCGCCATCATCGCGGCCGCCGCCGCTGGCCTGGCCTTCATCATCACGCCCAGACCACACTCCAGTAACTGACCCCTGAACGTGTCGCCGGTCGGGTGGGACTCCACCGGCGACACGTTCGGCAAGGGCAGGCGCTGATTGCGCCGGCCGGCAAGCAGCCTCCGCCGGACAAGCGACATCGCCGCATCAGGACGCCTCTGCGACAGGCCCCGTTGTGTGCGCCGGAAGGCTCTGAGGCACCCGAGCCAGGACCTGGCTGGGGTGTGTGAGCCGACGAAGCATGCCGTGGAGGCGTGAATACCCGTAGGGGGTTGGGGTTGTCCGGTCCCACTCCTGTGACGTAGGGTCCGAGCAAGTGCATACCCTGTAGGGGTATAGGAGAAAGGGGATGGTCGTGGGTGCCAAGACCTACAAGGTCAACGGAATGACCTGTAACGGCTGCGCGAACAAGGTAAAGGCCGGAGTCGGTGCGGTAGAGGGCATCGCCAGCGTCGAGGCGGACTCTGCCACCGGTCAGGTGACGGTGACGTCAGACGTGAACATCGACGACGCCATCATCGTGAGGGCGATCCAGGAAGCCGGTTACGAGGCGGTCCCCGCCTGACGAAAGCGCGGAAGTCCAGGCCGGGCCTTTCTGCGCCCCGCTGTCCCACCTGGACAGCTCGGCCCGGCCTGGACCGGGGGCTGAAGTGCGGTCGCTAACCCGTTCGACAAACGGCCGCGCACTACCAGGGCGACGCTCCACTCCGCCGTTATCAAACGAATGGCGGTATCCGACTCCGCCTAGCCGCAGTGCGGGAAGTCGGGATTGGCTTCGCCGCGATCCCCCGGGTAGGCGACCGTCGCACCGGTCTCCTCCGACAGTCGCCGAGCCAGCTTCCGGCCTTGGCCGATCCACTCCCGGTACTGCTCGTCGGTGGCGACCCGACCACCGCCGTACTCGCTGTGTAGGGCCTTCCAGTCCGACCACGCCCGCAGCCCGGTGGCCAGGCGTGCCGAGAGGCCCAGTCCTTCCGGGCGTGCCATGCCCACGACTCTGCGGCAGGAACGGCCACCATGAGCGGGGATCGCGCCCCAAGCCCACAGAAAAAGGCACCGTAGTCGAACGTGACGTCCAAGCGTCACACGCCAGGCGGGCGGCCTCGCGGGCAGCAACGGGGGCATGTCGCCGGCCATGCCTCCATCCACCACCGCCTCGGCTTCGACCGGTTTCGACGCAGATCCTAGGGGCGTAGCCCTGCGACCGTGACGACGACAAGCCGGTTGACAGCGGCTTCGGTCGATAGCTCGGTCGCGGCGTCTAGGGCATGCAGGCAGTAGTCCGCGAGTTCGCTCGGCGCGATGTCGTCGCGGACGTGTCCGTCTGCCGCGGCCTCGGACAGCAGTTCGGCGAAGAAGTCGCGCAGTTGGCGACGTGCCTGGAGCAGATGAGGGCCTCGATGCAGCAGCGACGCGAGCGGATGGCCGCGGTGCCCATGCTGGATGGCCGCGTAGGCATTCAGCACGGCGTGGAGCCGTTGCTCCGGGCCGCCATCCTTCGATCCGATGGCGGCGAGGTGGTCGAGATGGTGCCCGATCTGCCGTTCATGCCACGTGATCATGATGGCTTCGACGTCGGGGAAGTACTTGTAGAGCGTCGCCCGCCCGATCCCGGTGGCTTTGGCGATCTGCGACATCGTCACCGACGTCAGTCCGTGCTGTGCTACGAGGTCGGCGGTCGCGTCGAGGACGGCGGCCTGCACGGTCCGGCGGTGTTCCTCGATCGTGGTCGTCCAGAGCCTGGGCACGAAGAAATCATACGTGGTGGCCCCCTGGCGTCACCATGACTCAAGGTGCGACACTCTGTCTCGAAAAACCGATAGGCGCTTGAGAGGCAGATGCTCCATGGATGATCAAACGGTGAACAGCGACGGTCAGAGTTCGACCACTCGTCCGGTGAAGGCCTCGGCCGATGCTCGCGCGACGGCGACTGGTCGGGCCCCGCGCTGGTTCAAGGTGCTGGCGGTGGTCGGGGCAGCACTGCTGTTGCTGGTGATCGCGATGCTGCTCGCCGGCCACGGGCCCGGCCGGCACATGCACGGTGCGGCCGCCGCTGTCGGCGCCTCTCCGGTTGTGACCCTGGGCGTGGACAGCGGGCGCGGGGCGTGCCGGTCGTGCGCTTGAGTCCGCGTGGTCGCAAGGTCGCATTGGTGATGCACATCGGGTGTTCAGTCGGCTGGCTAGGCGCGGTTGTGACGTCTTTGGTTCTCGCCATGGCGGGGTGGCTCGCTAGTGACGCTGCGATGACGCGCGGGGCCTACCTTGTTCTCGAGGTCGTCGGCTGGTACGCCCTCATCCCGTTGAGCCTCGCGTCCTTGCTTACCGGCCTCGTCCAGTCCCTGGGCAGCAGGTGGGGGTTGTTCCGGCACTATTGGGTCCTCACAAAGCTGGCGATGAACCTTGTCGCGGTCGGCGTGCTCCTGCTGTACATGCAGACCCTGGGGTATCTGGCGACGCTAGCCCGCAACGCGACCAGCCCAGCAGATCTCAATCTTATGCGCAGCCCCTCCCCCGTCTTGCACGCCGGCGCAGCAGTGGCCCTCCTGCTCACGGCATTGGTCCTGTCCGTGGTCAAGCCCCGAGGGCTCACCAGCTACGGACACCGCAAGGCGCATCCATGACCACCCTTGCGTCGGCGTCGCAGTGCCGCTCAGCCAGTCGAGCATCGTGTCGCGGTGTCATCACTAGGCGCCTAGCCTCGCGCCTGGCGTGCCAGCCCGCGGTAGGTGCGCACGTCATTCGACGGATAGCTGATCCGGATCAACGTGGGTGAGTTCGCCGTCGATGCTCGACGCGTCGATATCACTGGGTCCTCGCTTTCACGTCAGCCGCTGGCCCCCATGCCTACCCGCTTCCGCCGACTACTAACAGCCGGTAGTAGACGGCTCGACGGTGCCTGTGTAACCTCCGGTGTGATCGGCCGGCCCGCACTTCAGGCGTGGAAATACCGCCGTGTGGGGATGGCCGCTCAACGTGCCCGACGACGTGTCAGCCGAATCCGCTCGGCCGAGAGGGTGTGCAGTGGTGAGGTCACGCATGAACCGCCTGCTGGTCGGTGCGGTCATGGTCGCGTTGATCAGCGTGGCAGGCGGGGTGAGCGTCGCGGTGCCAGCGAGAGCCGAGCCGTCAGCGGCGGAGATTGAGCGGCAGCTCGATGCGGCGTGGGAGAAACTCGAACCGGTCATCGAGCAGTACAACGGGATCCATGCGGAGCTGCAGTCCAACAAAGCCAAGTCCGCGGCGCTGCAGAAGAAGATCGCGCCCCTGCAACTACGGGTTGAACTGTCTCAGGGGCAGGTGAACGGGTTGGCGGCGCGGCAGTATCGGCTGGGCCCTGCCTCCTACATCAACGCCGTCCTGGCGACGGGCGACCCGCAGTCGATGTCGGATCGGTTAGCGATGCTCGACTACGTCTCGCGGTCCAACAACCGGGCAATCGCCGGGGTGGTGGCAGCCCGCGACGACCTGATGCGTCAGCGCGCGAGCGTCGAAGCGCTGGTCGCGAAGCAGAAGCGGCTGGACGCCGAACTCGCAGGACGCCGCAAGGTGATCCAGGCCGAAGTCGACCGGCTCGAGACTTTGCGGTCGCGGAGCGGCGGCGGATCAAGCGCGTCGACGGCGTCGCTGCGGATTGGCTCCTGCCCAGCGGTCAACCCCGGCGGTGCCGCCGGGACAGCGGTGAAGGTGGCGTGCGCCCAGATCGGCAAGCCGTATGTGTGGGGTTCAGATGGGCCGGACTCCTTTGACTGCTCCGGGCTGACGCAGTACGCGTGGAAGGCAGCAGGAGTGTCGCTGACCCACTTCACCGGTGCCCAGTGGCGCCAGGGAACCCCTGTCGCCCGGGCCGACCTGCGCTCCGGCGACCTGGTCTTCTTCTACAGCGACCTGCATCACGTCGGCATGTACGTGGGCAATGGTCTTATCGTCCACGCCTCTCGTGCCGGGGTGCCGGTGAAGATGGCGCGTCTGGACACCATGCCGTACATGGGTGCGCGTCGACCCTGAGCGAAGGCGGGCATCCTCCAAGCCGGTCCACACGGCGTCAACGGCGCGGCACGCGGGCTGAGCATCAGGACGGCTGCTGGACGGCACAGGATCACAGCTGCGGCGAGCACGCGTCGCGAGCGTTGATTGCTTTCCGGCGAGCGTCGCCAGGGCTTGTTCAGCTCCGATGGAGACCTGCGGCCAAGGTGACCCCTGCCCGACGCTGGCCGGCGGAGAGGTCGGCGTTAGTGCAGCGGCTGCAGGGGTATGCGCTGCCGCCCAGATTTCGCCGATGTGCGTGGCCACCGCTCGCGCTATCGGATCCTCATCAAGGCCCTTCGGGGTCAGTGTGGAGGCACGACATGAGCAGACGACGTTTCCGGGTCATCGGAGCAGGCGCGTTGATCGCACTGGCCATCGCGGTCGGCGGCAGTGGCAACGTGGCAGCCTTCGCGGCGCCCAGTCCGGCTAGCCCGTCGCCATCAGGATCAACCCACGGATCGGCCATGTTCGCCGCCATGATGGTGTCCCACCACGAAGAGGGCATCGAACTCGCGCAGCTGGCGATAGATAAGGCATCAACTCCGGGAGTGAAGGCGGTCGCCGAACGCTCCCAGCGGAATCAGCAGGCCGAACTCCCCCAGCTTCGGCAGGTCGCCCAGGGTGCCAACATGAGCGCGCAGCCGCCGGAGCCGCCGCTGTCACGGTTCAATGAACAGGAGATGAGCCAACTGCAGTCGCTGTCCGGCCGCGAGTTCGACCTCGCGTGGCTGGACATGTTCAGCAGTCACCACATGTCGGCGATCATGATGGCGGACATGGAGTCGGCCACCGGTACCGGCCAGGCGGCGGAGCTGGCAAAGAAGATCCATGATGAGCAGCTGCAGGACGTGTCCGAGATGAACAATCTGCGCGATCAGCTCCGGTAGGTGCCGCCGGCGCCCTGATTGGATGAGCTGAACAGAGATCGTCCTTCTCGGGCGCACACGGCGGGAAGGCCCGCTTCGAGTGGCGACCCACCCCGGGTACGGATACGGCCGATGTGGCGTGTTGCCACATCGGCCGTATCCGTGTTCCGGTCACCAACGGAGCGGGTCCGGGTCGTGGCTCCTGGGACGCCAGGATCGGTCGGGCCGACGCCGCCCTGGTCCTGGGGCAGCTCGACCTGCTGATCTCGGGCACAGTGCCAAGCAGCTGCGCCTCATGTGCGATGTCCTAGCTGACGGGTTGGAAGCGGCGCAGCCGGAGGCTGTTGGCCACCACGAACACCGACGAGAAGGCCATCGCCGCGCCAGCGATCATCGGGTTGAGCAGACCGGCCGCGGCCAGCGGCAGAGCGGCCACGTTGTAGGCGAAGGCCCAGAACAGGTTGCTCTTGATGATGCGCAGGGTTCGGCGGGAGAGCCGGATGGCGTCCACGGCGGCCGTCAGGTCACCGCGGACCAGGGTCAGATCCGATGCCTCGATCGCCACGTCGGTGCCGGTGCCCATGGCCAGTCCCAGATCGGCCTGGGCCAGCGCGGCGGCGTCATTGACTCCGTCACCGACCATCGCGACAACCTTGCCGTCGGCTTGCAGCCGCTTGACCACGTCGACCTTGTCAGCCGGCATGACCTCAGCGATCACCTCATCGATGCCGACCTCCGCCGCGACGGTTCGGGCGACGGCGGTGTTGTCGCCGGTGAGCAGCACCGGGGTCAGCCCCAGTGACCGGAGCTGGCCGATCGCGGCTCGACTGGTTGGCCGGACCACATCGGCGACCACCAGCACCCCTCGGGCCCGACCACCCCAGCCTGCCAGAACCGCTGTGTGACCTGCCGTCTGCGCGTCGGCCGCGGCCTGCTCGACCTCGGGCGGTACGTCCAGGCCGCGCTCGCGCAGCAGCCGAAGCCGACCGACCAGTACCTCGCGACCGTCAACGGCGCCACTCACGCCGAGCCCTTCGGCGTTGGCGAAGCCTTCCACCGGCGCTAGCGCGCCGGCCTTGGCGGCGCCAGCGGCGACCGCCTGGGCGATCGGGTGCTCGCTTGCGGCCTCCAGCGCGCCAGCGAGGCGCAGTAGTTCGTCAGCGTCCTGCCCGTCGGCGGGGACCACGTCGACCAGGGTCATCTTCCCGGTGGTGACCGTGCCGGTCTTGTCCAGCACCACGGTGTCCACCCGCCGGGTCGATTCCAGCATCTCCGGTCCCTTGATGAGGATGCCGAGTTGGGCGCCCCGGCCCGTGCCGACGAGCAGCGCAGTCGGGGTGGCCAGGCCGAGCGCGCAGGGGCAGGCGATGATCAGTACCGCCACGGCGGCGGTGAACGCGGCGGTGACGCCACCGTCGTTGCCGATCCAGAATCCGAGGGTGCCCACGGCGAGCGCGATGACAATCGGCACGAATACGCCGGAGATCCGGTCGGCGAGGCGCTGCACGGCTGCCTTGCCGGTTTGGGCCTGCTCGACGAGCTTGGCCATCTGGGCGAGCTGGGTGTCTCCGCCGACGCGGGTGGCGGTGACGACGAGTCGGCCGCCGGCGTTGACG
>NZ_JAMHIW010000008.1 GCF_023896955.1 Micromonospora sp. RHAY321 | reverse complement strand
GGCGGACGCGGCCGCCGGCGTAGCGGACGCCGCCGAACAGCACCCGCCGGCCCACGGCAAGCCAGGCGCAGACGCCGCGCTCCAGCAGCCACAGCGGCGCGGCCAGCGCGGTGCTCGGCGGGAAGACCGCGCCGCCGCCGGCCCGCCGCCGGCCCAGCTCGGCCAGGCCGACGGTGGTGGCCGCCGCGCCGAGCAGCAGCCCCGGCCGGCGGGACGCGACCGCCGCCACCAGCGCCGGCACGACCGCGAGCGAGGTCAGCAGGCGGGCCGGCTGGGCCAGGTCGTCGTACGCCTGGCGTACGCGCTGGCCGCGGAAGTGCGCGGCGTCCGGCGGCAACCGACGGACGTACAGGCCGCGCGGCGTCGCCTCGGTGCCCCCGTACGCCCGCACGGTGCGGATCAGCTCCAGGTTCTCGAAGAGCACGTCCGGGTCGTAGCCGCCCATCGCGAGGAACGTGCTCCGGCGTACCGCCAGGGTGCCCGGGTAGTCGGCGCCGAGCGCGCGGTTGAGCAGCGTCCGCCCGGTGTCCCACCAGGCGTGCCAGGGCAGCGGGTCGAAGTAGTTCTGCGGCCGTACCAGGTCGGCCCGACCCAGCAGCCGGTGGACCTCGCGCAGCGCGACCTCGTCGTAGCGCACGTCGTCGTCGGCGATCACCACGTGTTCGTGGCGGACGGCGCGGACGCCGGTGAGCACCCCGGTCACCTTGCCGTTCACCCCGCGCAGGGCCGGGTCGGGCGGTAGGTGCCGGACCAGCCCCCGCCATGCGGCGGCGTGCCGGGTGAACAGGTCGGGCGGCGATCCGTCGACCACGGTCACCTCGACCCGGCCACCCAACCAGCGCAGGTAGTCGGTCAGCTCGGCCAGGCCGGCGTCGTCGGACCAGCGCAGCGGCAGCACGTACGCCAGCGGCAGGTGCGGCGACCGGACACCCGCCCGACGCCGCTGTGCGGCCCGGCCGCCGGCGAGCGGCGCGCCCCCGGCCGGGGCGGGCGTGCCGCCGGGGCGGGTGGTGCCGTGGCGGCGGTCCCCGGGGCCGCCGGGCGGGCCGGCAGGACGGGTCGGGGCGCTCATGCCGACACCGGCCGGCGGTAGACCGACACGTGGTCGCGGCTGTCGTCGGCGAAGGGCCGGCCGGTCCAGTCCGCCCACCGGTGTTCACGGACGAGCCCGCCGAGCTGGGCCATCAGGTCCAGCTCGGCGGGCCAGGCGTAACGGTGGTTGGCGGGCAGCAGGTCCACTCCCGTGCCGGTCAGCCGGACCTTCGTGGTGGTCATCCGCTGCTCGGCCGGGTGCAGCAGGGCCGCCTCCAGCAGCACCTCGTCCTGCGCCACCCGGACCGGCCGCAGCGCCGCGCCGGCCCGGAAAGCGCCCGGGTCGGGCACCCACGCCTCGACGACGAACCGGCCACCGGGTCGCAGGTGGGCGGCGGCGTTGCGGAAGCAGGCCACCTGGGCGGCCTGGTCGGGCAGGGCGAAGATCGTGTTGAACGCCAGCAGGACCAGGCTGAACTCGCCCGGCACCCGGGTCGAGGCGAAGTCGCCGATGGCCACCTGGATGCGGTCGCCGCCGGTCTTCTTGTGCAGCTGCCCCGCCATTTCCGACGATCCCTCGACACCGGCCACGGTGAGCCCGCGCTCCTGCAACGGCAGCGCCAGCCGGCCGGTCCCGATCCCGAACTCGCAGACCGGCCCGCCCTCGGCGAGCGCCGCCAGCCGGTCGACCGCCTCGGTCGGGTCCAGGTGCGCGAAGGCGTCGTCGTAGACGTCGGCGGGTATGTGTCGGCCGTACTCGCTGGCGTCGAAGGGCACCGCTTCCTCCCGGACGTGGGATGGGACGTCCGCAGCAGGTGCCCGCATTCCGGCCGATCAAACCGGTATGTCGTTTCGACAGGTCGACGTCGGGTAGCGCTGCGGGTGCGGGCGGTCCATTCCCGGGCCCCCGGGTGGAGGAGACGACATGACCAACGGAACGAGGTGGGCGCTGCTCGGCGTCACCGCGGCGACCGCGGTCGGCGTGGGGCGGACGGTGGCGCGCCGCCGCCACCGGCACCAGCCCGAGCGGCAGAACGGCTGGTACGTCGTGCGCCGCGGGGTGACCGTGGACCGGCCCCGGGACGCGGTGATCGGCTTCTGGACCGACCGGGAACGGTTGGACCAGGCGCTGGTCGGGTGGGCGGTCCTGGAGCAGCTCGACGACCAGCGTTGGCGCTGTGTGGCACGCGACCCGTCCGACGGGGGCACCGAGTGGCGGGCGGAGATCACCGTCGACGGGCCGGGGACGCTGCGCTGGCGGGTGGAGGACGGTCCGGTGCCGCAGGAGGGGCGGGTCGAACTGGCCGACGCCCCGCAGGGTCGGGGCACCGAGATCCGGGCCGAGCTGCGGTACCGCTCCGGCCCGCTGCGCCGAGCGTTCGGCCTGGTCACCAGCCACGAGCCGGACCTGGCGTTGCGGGACACCCTGCGCCGGGTGAAGGCGCTCATCGAGTGCGGCCAGGTGATCGACACGCGGCGCGACCCGTCCGGCCGGAGCCCGGCGCAGGAGAAGGCGACCGACAAGGTCCGGGAGAAGCTGATGACGGGAGGACGGGCGTGAGGGCGCTCTGCTGGGAAGGCGTCGGCAAGCTGGCGGTACGCGACGTGCCGGAGCCCCAGGTCCGTGCCGACGGGGACATCATCGTCCGGGTGCGGGCCAGCAGCGTCTGCGGCTCGGACCTGCACCTGATCAACGGGTACCTGCCGGCGATGCGGGAGGGCGACATCCTCGGCCACGAGTTCATGGGCGAGGTGGTGGAGACCGGGCCGGGCGTACGGCGGCACCGGGTCGGCGACCGGGTGGTGGTCGGGTCGGTGGTCGCCTGTGGCGGCTGCTGGTACTGCCGGACGGAGCAGTACTCCCTCTGTGACAACTCCAACCCGCAGCCCGTGTTCACGGAGAAGCTGTGGGGGCACTCGCCGGCCGGGATCCTGGGCTACTCGCACGCGGCGGGCGGCTACTCCGGTTCGCACGCCGAGTACATCCGGGTGCCGTTCGGCGACGTCGGCGCGTTCCCGGTGCCCGACGGGGTGCCGGACGACTCGGTGGTCTTCGCGTCCGACGCGATGCCGACCGGCTGGATGGCCGCGGACTTCTGCGGGTTGACCGGCGGCGAGGTGGTCGCGGTCTGGGGTGCGGGCGGGGTCGGTCAGATGGCGGCCCGGTCGGCGCAACTCCTCGGCGCCGAGCGGGTCATCATGATCGACCGGTTCCCTGACCGGCTGGCGACGGCCGCCGACCGGGTCGGCGTCGAGACGATCAACTACGCGGAGACCGACGTGCTGGAGGCGTTGCGGGAGTTGACCGCCGGCCGTGGGCCGGACGCCTGCATCGAGGCGGTCGGCATGGAGTCGCACGACGTCGGAGCGGCGTACGGGTACGACCGGGTGAAGCAGTCGGCGCGGTTGCAGACCGACCGGCCCACCTCGGTCCGGCAGGCGATCATGGCCTGTCGCAAGGGCGGCACGGTGAGCATCGTCGGCGTGTACGCGGGTCTGATCGACAAGTTCCCGCTCGGCGCGGCGATGAACAAAGCGCTCGTCCTGCGGATGGGGCAGATGCACGCGCAGCGCTACATCCCGATGCTGCTCGACCGGCTCGCCGCCGGCGAGATCGACCCTGGCTATCTGGCGACCCACCCGCTCCCGTTGGAGCAGGGCGCCGAGGGCTACGAGCTGTTCGAGAAGAAGCAGGACGGCTGCCTCCGCTCGGTCCTGCACCCCTGAGCCGCTACGCGCTGGTCTCGCAGGTGCCGTCGCCGTGACCCGCCGGGTCAGTCCTGTCGGTGCGGCGCCTGTGAGGTCGACGCGGTGGTGCGCTCGGCTCCGGCGGTGCGGCGGATGTTGGTGAGGATGAGGCCGGTCGGTGGCAGGGCGGGCATCCGGTGCAGGTCCAGGGCCAGGTTCTGCGGGGGCACCTCGTAGCGCATGGTGCTGGTCAGGTTGGTGACCGCCCGCTTCATCAGGTCAATGGTGATCCACTCACCCGCGCAGCGGTGCCCGGTGTCGGGGTCGGCGCCGCCCTGCGGGACCAGCTCGAACGGGTCCACGCGGCGGCCGGCGAACCGCTCCGGGCGGAACAGCTCGGGCTGCGGCCAGAGGGCCGGGTGGTGGTTGGTGCCGTACAGGTCGAGCAGCACCCGCCGGCCCTGTGGGAAGTGGTGGCCCTGCCAGTCGAAGGAGTGTTGGACCCGGGCCGCGGCGAGCGGGAAGAACGGGTAGTAGCGGCGTACCTCCTGGACGAACTGCCCGGTGGTCTCGTCGTCGTCGCGGACCCGGTCCCGCCACGCGGGGTGGTCGTGCAGGGCGAGGGCGGCGAAGACGATGAACCGGTCCACGGCGACCGTCGGCCGCAGCACGTTCAGCAGCTCGACGGCGGCGATCCGCCGGGGGAGCAGCCGGCCCCGGGAGTCGCGGTGCTCGGCGATCACCCGCAGGGCGCTGCCGTCCGGCACGGAGAGCGTGCCGACCCGGGTGCGTTCGATGACGTCGGCGAGCCAGCGTTCGGCGCGGCCACGGGCGAGCAGACCCCGCCAGTGCCGGGGGCCGACCATCGCCGGGGCTTCGATCATGGCGTGCAGGTCGACGGTACGGCGGTCGACCTGCGACGGGGCCAGCGGCACCCCGGCCCAGGCGCAGACCGTCCGGGTGAGCAGCCGGCCCAACTCGTCGTAGAGGACCACCGGCGCGGCGGCCTCCCACGCGGGGAGGCGGGCCTGCCACCCGTCGTCGAAGAGCTGACCCAACCGACGGATCGCGGTCGGGGTCATGATCGACATGAGCATCGCCTTGCGGTCCCGGTGCTCCGGGCCGTCCAGCCCCTGCACCCCGCCCCGGCCGGTGAGGGTCCGCTGCACCCGCAGCGGCATCGCCGTGCGCCGCTGGAAGCGCTCGGTGTCGTAGAACAGCTCCGCCGCCGGCCGGCCGCGCATGCAGATCGTCCGGGTCAGCAGGATCCGGGTCTGGAAGATGTCGCTGCCGTACCGGTCACAGCGGTCGCTGACGAACCGGTAGCCGGCGCGGAGGAACGCGAGCGTGCTTTCGGGGCTGCGGTCGACTGGCATGGTCGCCATCGGGTCTCCTCACGCGCGGGTGCCCGGTGCGTCTACCCAGGTCGGCGCTCCTGAACCCCGCCGCGGCCCGACGCGGTGGGAGCCGTCCGCCCGGTTCGCGACGGCCACCGGATCGGCGTCCGCTGGCCCCTCCCACCGGCGCGGAAAACTGGTTGGCTACTCGGTGGGTGGCCGGCCGGAAACGGGGGCCGGGGCCGGGTGGCCGGCGGCGTGGCCGCGACCACGGATCACGGGGAGGGTGGATGCGGGACAACAGGTCGCCGTACTGGCGGCAGCGGCGGGCGGTCGGGGCGCTCGGCATCGGCCGGAGGCGGGACGGCGCAGGGCTGATCCGTCCGCCCGGGCGACCGACCCGGCCGCACCGGTTCTTCACCGTGCATCTGGGCTTCACCGCGCCGGGCGCGGCCGACGCGCGTGAGGTGGCCGTGGCGTACGCCGAGTCGCTGAGCCTGCTCCGCCCGGAGTTGGCGCTCGGTGCGGCGGCCCTGTCACCGGCGGACGCCTGGCACCGGGCCGAGCGGCTGTTCTGCGGGGCGGTCGGGCCGGACGGGGAGCGCTGCGTCGACGTGGCCGACCATCCAGGTTTCCACCACGCCCCGGGCCCCGGCGGCCTGGGCTGGGGCGACGGTGACGGCCCCGGCGATGGGTGACCGCCGGTCGACCACCAGCGTCGCCGTGCCGGTGTCCCGAGGCGGGGCACCGGCACGGCGGTCAACGAACCGGGCCGACCGTCAGTCCAGGTCGAACTCGCCGTCCTGCGCGCCGGCGACGAACGCGTCCCACTCGGCCTGGGTGAAGACCAGCACCGGCCCCTCCGGCTCGGCGGAGTTGCGCATGCCGATCAGGTCGTCGACGAACGCGACCTCGACGGCGCTGTCGGAGGTGTCCCCCTCGGCCCGCTGCCAGACCGCCCGAGAGAGGTCGAAGTCGCCCTTGGGGTGCTGCGCCATGGTTCTTTCCTCCAGTGCCGAGGGTCGTGTGGTGACCGTGTGCGGATCCCCATCGGGCAGGATAAGCGGATGCCCAGCCTGACCCGTGTAGAGGCGACCGCGCGTGGCGCGGCGATTACTGTCGAGTCTTATCAGGTGGACCTCGACCTGACCGGCGGCGCCGACCTGTTCCGCTCGTGTGTCGAGATCCGGTTCCGGGCGACCCCCGGCACCGCGACCTTCGCCGAGATCAAACCCGCCACACTCCTGGCGGTACGCCTCAACGACCGCGACGTCGACCCCGGCGTGCTGACCGACAACCGGCTGCCGCTGAGCGGCCTCGACGCGGAGAACACCCTGGTCGTCGAGGCGGAGATGGCGTACTCCAACAGCGGGGAGGGGATGCACCGCTTCGTCGACCCGGCCGACGGTGAGACCTACCTCTATGCGGTGACGTTCCTCGACAACGTGCAGCGCGTCTTCGCCGCCTTCGACCAGCCCGACCTCAAGGCGTCGTTCACCCTCGCGGTGACCGCCCCTCCGGAGTGGACGGTCGCCAGCAACGCCGAGCTGGCCGCCAACCCCTCGCCCGGTCGCTGGGAGTTCGCCCCGACCGCGCCGCTGGCCACCTACTTCTTCTCGCTGATCGCCGGGCCGTACCACGTGCGGCGGGCCGAGCACGACGGTGTCCCGTTGGGCATCTACTGCCGCCGGTCGCTCGCCGAGCACCTGGACGCCGACGCCGAGGAGATCTTCACCATCACCCGGCAGTGCCTGGACCGGTTCCACCAGCTCTTCACCGAGCGCTACCCGTTCGGCAAGTACGACCAGGCGTTCGTGCCGGAGTTCAACGCCGGCGCCATGGAGAACCCGGGCATCGTCACGTTCCGCGACGACTACGTGTTCCGCTCGGCGGTCACCGACACCCAGCGCGAGCTGCGGGCCACCACCATCGCCCACGAGATGGCACACATGTGGTTCGGCGACCTGGTCACCATGCGCTGGTGGGACGACCTGTGGCTCAACGAGTCCTTCGCGGAATACCTGGGCACCCGGGTCACCGCCGAGGCGACCCGGTTCGACCAGGCGTGGACCACCTTCGCCATGCGCCGCAAGGCCTGGGGGTACGCCGCCGACCAGCGTCCCTCCACCCACCCGGTCGCCCCGGAGGAGGTGGCCGACACCGACGAGGGCCTGCTCAACTTCGACGGCATCTCGTACGCCAAGGGCGCCGGCGTGCTGCGGCAACTGGTCGCGTGGCTCGGTGACGAGGCGTTCCTCGCCGGGCTGAACGCGCACTTCGCCGCGCACCGCTTCGGCAACGCCACCCTCGCCGACCTGCTGGCCAGTCTCACCGCCGCGAGCGGCCGGGACCTGTCCGGCTGGGCCGACGTGTGGTTGCGCCGGCCGCAGGTCAACACGCTGCGCGCCGAGGTCTCCGTCGACGCCGACGGCCGCTACACCGAGGTGGCCGTGGTGCAGACCGCGCCCGAGTCGTACCCGGTGCTGCGCCCGCACCGGATCGGTGTGGGCCGCTACTCGGCGGACGGCACCGTGCGACGCGACGAGGTGGACCTCGACCCGGTCACCGACGGCGGCCGGACGGTGCTCGGCGAGCTGGCCGGGCAGCCGGCGGCCCGGCTGCTGCTGCCCAACGACGGCGACCTCACGTTCGCGAAGGTGCGCCTCGACCCGGCGTCGGCGGACGCCGTGCCGCTGGTGCTGCCAGGGCTGGCCGATCCGCTGGCGCGGGCGGTGCTCTGGAGCGAGGCGCTGGACGCGGCGACCGACGGGGAGCGGCCGGTCACCGGCCTGGTCGACCTGATGGTCGCGGCGCTGCCCGCCGAGACCGAGGTGATCATCGCGGAGGACGTGCTCACTCTCAGCCGCTCGCTGGTCGACCGCTACCTCGACCCGCTGACCCGGTCCGCGGCGCTGGCCCGGGTCGCCGGGGCGTGCTGGCAGCTTCTCGACGGCGCACCGGCGGGGGAGTCGTTGCAACTCGCCGCCGCGCGGGCCTGGATCGCCGCGACCACGGACGCGGACCTGCTCACCGGCTGGCTCGCTGGCCGGGCCGTGCCGGCGGGGCTGAAGGTCGACGCCGAGCTGCGCTGGTCCGTGCTGCGCCGGCTGGTGGTGCTGGGCGCCGCCGGCGAGGCGGAGATCGCCGCCGAGGCGGCCGCCGACCCCAGCGCCACCGGCGCGGAGCGGGCCGCCCGCTGCCGGGCCGCCCTGCCCGACCCGGTCGCCAAGCAGGCGGCATGGGACATCATCGTGCGGGATACTGAGCTGTCCAACCGACTGTTGGAGGCGACCGCCGAGGGGTTCTGGCAACCCGAGCAGCCCGAGCTGACCGCCGCGTACGTGCAGCGGTATTTCGCGGACATGCCGGCCGCCGCGCATCGGCGTACCGCGTGGACGGCCGACCGGGTGGCCTCCCTCGCGTTCCCCCGCTACGCGGTCGCGCAGCCGACCCGGGAGGCGGCCGCGGCGCTGCTGGCCCGAGACGACCTGACGCCGGGCCTGCGTCGGGTGGTCACCGACGCCGACGATGACCTGCGCCGCGCGCTGGTCGCCCGGACCGCGGTGGCTGCCGCGACGGCCTGAGACGCCTCGGGTGCGGGGTGGCCGGAGAGGCCACCCCGCACCGGCGTTCAGCGCAGCGCGGGCTCCGCCGTGACCGGGGCGTCCCAGTCGATGACGTAGCGCTGCTCGTGGGCGACCGTCTTCTCCGGGTCCATGGCGGTGCGCACCAGCAGGGGCATCAGCAGCGGCATGAGCGTCCGGGCGACCGGTCCCGGCGCCTTGGCCTGGTTGATGCGGGCCGCGCGGGCCGCCACCTTCTCGACGCGGGCGCGGCGCAGCCGCTCGAACGCGGCGAACGCCGACGCCACGTCCGGCAGGTCACGCAGGCAGCGGGCGAGCTGCACCGCGCTCTCGATGGCCAGTGACGCCCCCTGCCCGGAGCTGTTCGACGGCGCGTGCGCCGCGTCGCCGGCCAGCACCATCCGCCCCCGGTGCCAGTGCGGCACGGGCGGCATGATCTGGAGCGCGCCGACCACCTGGAGCTCGTCGGCGCTGCTGGTGGCCGTCAGCTCCCGGCCCGGATCGTCGTCGCCGTAGGCGGTGCGCAGCGTGGACAGCCACTCCGCCGACGGCACCGTGCGGGCCTCGACCAGGCTCAACGGCCGCTGGTGTGGCAGGTTGGCCCCCCATCGGGTGCCGCCCCCGGGCTCCGGCCAGTAGAGGTAGTAGCCGCGTCGCCCGAACGCGAAGGTCATCGTGCCGGGCTCGACTTCCATCTCGTGCCGGGCCACCGCCTCGAAGCCGAGTAGCCCGGTGAACCTCGGGCCGGGCGCGGCCGGGTCGATGAGACCACGCACCGTGGACCGGATGCCGTCGGCACCGACCAGGATGTCGGCGGTGGCGGTGCTGCCGTCCTCGAAGCGGGCGGTCACGCCGTTCCGCGTCTGCTCGGCGTCGACGAGCCGCTTGCCGTAGACGAAGGGGACGCCCTCGGCGACCGCCCGGTCGTGCAGCACCCGGTGCAGCTCGGCCCGGTGCACCACGCGCAGAGGCGGCACCCCGGCCAGCATGGGCAGGTCGATGCGGCGGCGACCGACGGCCATGACGCTGCGTTCGATCGGCGTGGCGATGGCGGTCACCGCCTGGTCCGCGCCGACCGTGCGCAGCGCGGCCACGCCGTTGGGCGCGAGCGCGAGGGTGCCGCCGATGCCGCCGACCCCGCTGGCGGTGGCGGGGTACGCCTCGTGGACGGTGGCGGTGATGCCGGCGCGGTGCAGCGCGAGTGCGGTCACCGGGCCGGCGATGCCGCCGCCGACGACGATCGCGGTTCGTACCGTGGTCATGCTCTCTCCCTGGGGTTCGTCGGTGTGTGCGCGAACGAACCGACCTGGGAGGGACCCCGGCTATCCTCTGGTTGCCGCTTCGGGCCGGATGCCTTCCCAGGTGTCGGTTCGAGGTATGGGCTCCGGCGGGGTGTTGGCGCACCCCGCCGGAGCCGTCCGTCAGTCGGGGGTGTCGACGTTTCCGTTGCTGGTCCTCTCTGCCAGCGCGGTCAGCTCGGCCGGCATCGCGCCGGTCTCGTGGAAGGCCCGCCAGGTGGCCAGCCCCGGATAGCTGCCCGAGGTCAGCTCGGCGAGCAGTGCCCGCAGCCAGGACGCTTCCGCGCCCCGCATGGCCAGGTCGTACTCGGCCTCCACCAGGAACAGGCGGGGGATCTCCCGCAGGTGCGCGGCGAGCGTTTCCCGCTCCTGGCGGATCGTGTCCTCCAGACGGTCGAGGCGCTGCCGCAGCAGGTCGGTGGCCTCGTCGGGGTGTAGTGCGGCGAGCACGGACAGGCCGGCGCGGAAACGGGGATGCTCCGGCATCGGGGTGGAGACCAGCTCGCGGGCCCAGTCGACCAGCTCCGCCCGCCCCGCGTCGGTAATCCGGTAGACGGTGCGTTCCGGTCGCCGGCCTTCGCGGAGGCTCTCCACGGCCTCGATCATGTCGTGTTTGTCCATGTTGCGGATCACCGTGTAGAAGGATCCCCACTTGAAGTCCATGTCCTGGTCCTTGCCCCAGGCGCGGAGTGCGGTGGCGATCTCGTACGGGTGCATCGGCCGCTGGACCAGCGCGGACAGCACGGCCAGCGCCAGCAGGTTGCCGACCTTGCGCCGCTTCGGCACGACACCCTCCTGTCCTCGCTTCCGATTACTCGTCTACGAGTATAGGCGCGCGGAACATCGCGCCGCGACCCTCGGCCGTGACCCACTCGCTTCCCGGACGGGCCGGAACGGTCCGCCGAGACGCCCGGCCTACGATCACGGGGTGGAGGAAGATATCCGGCGGATCGGGATCATGGGTGGCACCTTCGACCCGATCCACCACGGGCACCTCGTTGCGGCCAGCGAGGTGGCCGACCGGTTCGGCCTGGACGAGGTCGTCTTCGTCCCCACCGGGCAGCCGTGGCAGAAGGCCGACGAGCCGGTCAGTCCCGCCGAGGATCGGTACCTGATGACCGTCATCGCCACCGCGTCCAACCCCCGCTTCCAGGTCAGCCGGGTCGACATCGACCGGAGCGGGCCGACCTACACCGTCGACACGCTGCGCGATCTCCAGGCCGAGTACGGCCCCAAGGTGCAGCTGTTCTTCATCACCGGCGCGGACGCGCTGCAACGCATCCTGTCCTGGAAGGATCTGGACGAGATCTTCGAGCTGGCCCACTTCATCGGGGTGACCCGGCCGGGTTTCGCGCTCAGCGACAAGCATCTGCCGGCGGACACCGTCAGCCTGATCCAGGTGCCGGCGATGGCCATCTCGTCGACCGACTGCCGTGCGCGGGTGGCCCGGGGCGAGCCGGTCTGGTATCTCGTGCCCGACGGTGTGGTGCAGTACATCGCCAAGCGGCGCCTTTATCAGCGCTGATGACGCCCGGTATGGCCCATTTCATCCGCGTAAACGGCCAGAACTGACAAGTCGGGGCGTCGCCGGGTGTGAGACGCTTGGTGGATTGCACGGTTGATCGAAGGAGAACGGTGACAGTTTCCGAACGCGCTCACGAGCTGGCAATGGCTGCCGCCCAGGCCGCCGCCGACAAGAAGGCGCAGGACATCGCGATCATCGACGTCGGCGACCAGCTCGCCATCACCGACGCGTTCCTGCTCGCCGCCGCCCCCAACGAGCGTCAGGTGCTCGCCATCGTCGATGCCATCGAGGAGCGCCTGCTGGAGCTTCCCGAGAAGGCCAAGCCGATCCGGCGCGAGGGTGAGCGTGGCGGCCGCTGGGTGCTGCTCGACTACGTCGACATCGTGGTGCACGTCCAGCACACCGAGGAGCGCGAGTTCTACGCGCTCGACCGGCTCTGGAAGGACTGCCCCACCATCCCGTTCGTCGACCGCGACCTGGTCGAGGCCGAGGCCGGCGGGTCGACCGCAGCCGAATGACCCGTCTGATCGTCTGGCGGCACGGCAACACCGACTGGAACGCCGCCAACCGCGTGCAGGGGCAGACCGACGTACCCCTCAACGAGCTGGGGCGCGACCAGGCCCGCGCCGCCGCGCCGCTGCTCGCGTCGCTGCATCCCGACGCCATCGTGTCCAGCGACCTGAGCCGCGCCGCGGAGACCGCCGCCGCGTTGGCCGCGCTGACCGGGCTGCCGGTCCGCAGCGACGCCCGGCTGCGCGAGCGGCACTTCGGCCAGTGGCAGGGCCTGCACCTCACCGAGGTCGCCGAGCGCTTCCCCGACGAGTACGCCCGTTGGCGCGCCGGTGACCCGGCCCCCGGCGCCGACCTGGAACCCCTGCGCGACCTCGGCGAGCGGGTCTCCGCGGCGCTGCGGGAGGCGGCCGACACGGCGCCCGGCGGCACCGTGGTGATCGCCACCCACGGTGGCGGCTCCCGGCAGGGCGTCGGTCACCTGCTCGGCTGGGACCACCGTGTGCTGCGCACCATCGGTTCACTGGCCAACTGCCACTGGACCGAGCTGCGGCACGACGACGTCCGGGGCTGGCAACTGCGGGCACACAACGTCGGCGTGGTCAGCGCGCCGGCCGTCGTCGACGCGCTCTGACCGCCGTCGCGCGCGGGCCGGCTTCCGCTGACCGGCGTCCGCCCGCGCCTCGGCGTTCGGCGCCCCGATCGGCTAGCGTGCCGGGCATGCCCGTCGCGGTCGTCATCGACTCCACCGCCTACCTTCCGCCTGACCTGGTGCAGGCGCACCGACTGACCGTCGTCCCGTTGACCGTCGTGCTCAACGGAGCCGAAGGGCTGGAGGGGGTGGAGACCCAGCCCGCCGACGCCACCCGGGCGCTCAGCGGCCGGCGGGTCACGGCCAGCACCTCGCGGCCGGCACCCGAACAGTTCGCGCAGACGTACCGCCGGCTGCTCGACGCCGGCGCCGACGGAGTCGTCTCGGTGCACCTCTCCGCCGGCCTCTCCGGCACGGTGGAGGCGGCCCGGCTGGCCGCCGCCGACCTGGACGGCCGCGTCGAGGTGGTCGACAGCCGCTCGGCCGGCATGGGCCTCGGCTTCCCGGCCATCGCGGCCGCCAGGGCCGCCGAGGCCGGCGCCGACCTGACCGGGGTACGCGACGCGGCGCTCGCCGCCGTCGCCCGGACCACCGTCTGGTTCTACGTCGACACGCTGGAGTTCCTCCGCCGGGGCGGCCGGATCAACGCGGCCGAGGCGCTGCTCGGCACCGCCCTGTCCGTCAAGCCGATCATGCACATGCCGGACGGCGCGATCGTGCTGCGGGAGAAGGTGCGCACCGCCAGCAGGGGAGTCGCCCGACTGGTCGACCTGGCCGTCGAGGCGGCCGGCGACGACGAGGTGGACCTCGGAGTGCACCACCTGGCGGCGCCGCAACGGGCCGAGGCGCTGCTCGCCGCGCTGACCCAACGGCTGGGTGAGCGGCTGCACGACACGTACGTCTCCGAGGCGGGCGCCGTGGTCGCCGCGCACGCCGGTCCGGGGTTGGCCTGCGTCGTCGTCCACCGCCGACCGAAGGGCTGAGCCGTGCCCACGTCGTGCGTGGTGACCGGGGGTGGCCGTGGTGTGGGCCGTGCCGTGGTGGAACGGCTGGCGGCGACCGACGGCATCGTCGTCGTCATCGAGCACGACGCCGAAGCGCTGGACTGGCTGGCCGGGCACCGTGCCGCCGACCGGTTGATCGCGGTGGTCGGCGACGCGGGCGACGAGCGGGTGGCCGAGCGCGCCGCCGAACTGGCGGAGCGGGCCGCGCCGCTGACCGGCTGGGTGAACAACGCGGCGGTGTTCCGGGACGCCTCCCTGCACTCGACGTCGGCCGACGCGGTGCTGGACCTCATCGGGCAGAACCTGCGCCCGGCCGTGGTGGGCGCCGCCGTGGCGGTCCGCCGGTTCCTGGCCGCCGGCGCGGGTGGAGCCATCGTGAACGTCTCGTCGCACCAGGCCCACCGACCGGTGTCAGGCGCCCTGCCGTACTCGACGGCGAAGGCCGCGGTGGAGGGGCTGACCCGGGCGCTGGCCGTCGAGTACGGACGGCACGGCATCCGCGCCAACGCGGTCGCGCTCGGCTCGATCGCCACCGAACGCCACACCGATTTCCTGGCCGCGCAGGAGCCCACCCAGGCCGAGTGGATCGACGCCGAGTTGGCCCGGTTGCATCCCGTCGGCCGGATCGGGAGGGCCGACGAGGTGGCGGAGGCCGTCGCGTACCTGCTGTCGCCCGCGGCGAGCTTCATCAACGGGGTCACCCTGCCGGTGGACGGGGGACGGGCCGTGCTCGGCCTCGACCCGGAGGCCCGCTGAGCCCGTTGTCACGGTCGGGTCGTTTCTCCCGTCAGCGGGCGCGAGCCCAGTCGACGAAGCGGTCCGTGAGGTTGACGGGCGGGTTGCTCGGGTTCAGCGCGGTGAGGTCGCGGGCGGCTTCCTCCTGAAGGGACGCCAGATGCACCAGCAGGGCCGGACGGTCATCGCGGTACTCGCCGAGGAGACGCAGCTTCGCGGCCGAGCAGGGCCAGGCGATCCCGCAGGTTCGGCAGCGCCAGGATGGCTTGAGCACGGGGTGTTCCGAGCGCCCGGTCATCCGCCGACCCTCACCGTGGTCCGGCCAACCGAGCGGCGGCGTCCCGGAACGACCGCAGGGGCGACCACGAACTGCGCACCCCCGGGCATGACGTACAGGGACCGTCGGGCCAGCGCCATGCCGTCAGGCCGGAGCTGGTAGGCGTCGATCCACAGCCAGCCGTCGTACGCGATCCAGTCCAGCACCCGGATGACCCGGACCGTGATGGGTCGGAAGAACTGCGGGCTCGCCGCACGGGTTAGCAGCAGGACGTCGCCGGACCGAACGCTGCGCGCGATGCGGCCCGGCACGACGGGGCGGGCGGGCGGCGACGTTGGCGGTGGCGTCAGTGGCGGTCCAGTGGGCTTCGGCTGCGGCTTGTCATTCGGCACAGTGCGCCCCTCGAACTCGTTGGGAGGGGCCGCCCCGGTGAGTGCTCGCCCGCAGGGCGGCCCCGCTACGAACGCGTCCGCCGGGTTCGGGTCCCTGCCGGCCACGCCGTCTACGAAGCACCCTGCCAACTGTTGCCGAACCAACACACTGCGTAGCAATATCTCCTGTGGACGTGCAGAACGTTCCGGGGAGGATTCAGATGAACCACGCGGTCATCGAAGCGATGTCGGCATCGGGCGAGACGGCGGACAGCCTGGCAGGTCAGATAGGCGTCGACCCGAAGACGGCAGCCAAGTGGGCCAACCCGGGACGTATTCCGCAGACTCGCCATCGGGCAAAGGTGGCGGCGATCCTCGGCCGCGAAGAGACGGACCTTTGGCCCGACCTGTTCAAGCGGCGAGAACCAGCATGGTTCCGGCCGTGGACCGACATCGAGCGCGAGGCTGTCGCATTGCGGTGGTACGAGTCCGCTGTGTTACCCGGCCTCCTTCAGACCGAGGCGTACGCGCGAGCAGTGCTGAGCAGTGGGCACTGGGCCGGCGACGATATCCAAGGGCACGTCGAGACCCGCCTCCGCCGTCAGGCTGCTGTGTTCAATCGGCCTCGTCCGCCGCTCACCGTCTTCGTCATCGACGAGGCCGCACTACGCCGGGGGCAACCCCACATCATGATCGAGCAGATAGATCACCTGATAGCGCTCGCCGAGCGGCCAGCCATCATGGTTCACGTAGTCCCGCTGACGGCTGGATTCCATCCCGGGCAAGCAGGACCGTTCGTCATCGCCAGCACACCCGCAGGTGACGATGTCGGCTACCTCGACGACCAGGCATCGGGGCGCATCAGTAATGACGTTGCTCCGTTGTGGGCGGTGTGGGATACCGTGAGATCGGTAGCGCTACCGCGAGACCTGACCATCGATCTGATGAGAGCGCGAGCATGGATGACCTGACCAGCGCCCGCTGGCGCACCAGCACCCGCAGCAGCTCGAACGGTGGGGCGTGCGTCGAGGTCGCCGACAACCTTCCCGGCGTCGTCCTCGTCCGCGACACGAAGGACCGGGACGGCGGAACGTTGACCTTCGGGCCGGCGGCCTGGCGGAGCTTCGTGAACCTGGCCAAGGGGATCGGCACCGCAAGCTGACCAGAGGCAAGGAGAGCCCCGGTCACCCGTGACGGGTGTGCCGGGGCTTATCTGTCACCGCCGGAGGCCGCCTGGTCCTGACGGTCAGGGGCGCGCCGGGTATTGGAGCGCGGTGAGCAACTGACTGTGCAGGTTGGCGTTGGAGTACAGGCCACCGCCCTGATCGCCCGCACGTCCTCCGGTTCGATCGGTGAAACGGCCGCCTGCTTCCTCGACGAGAAGGATCCATGGCGCGTGATCCCAGATGTGGTAGCGCTCGACCAGGAAAGCATCGATCTCGCCACGAACAAGCTCGACGAGCGGGAGAGGGCTCGCTGGTGGGCGGGCACTCGGTGGGAGAATGGATCTGGACGCATTGTCCAGAGCATCGAACCGAGCCTCAGCCAACATCGACGTGGCGCTGACTTCGAGGCGTTTCGGTTCGGCCTCCTCACGGGGCCAGGATGATTCGAAAGAGCCGCCGCCCCGGATCGCCCACCAGCAGCGTCGCAACGCAGGAGCGGTGACGGCCGCGAGCTCGGTGCTCCCGGCAACCTCCAGCGCGATGTGCACTCGCCAGTTCGGATCTCCCCGGCTGAAGAACGACGTGCCGTCAACCGGGTCGATGATCCAGACCCGATCGGACTGGCCGAGGCGACCAAATTCCTCGCCGAGAAGGGCATCTTCTGGCCTCGCCGCAGACAACATCTCGCGAAACAGCCGCTCGACTGCCCGGTCGGCTTCCGTGACTGGTGTGCCGTCGGCCTTCAGCGTTGCGGAGACACCGGACTCGAAGTAGGCGAGCGCGAGATCCGCCGCCAGATCCGACGTGTCGAACGCGAGTTGTAAGTCAGCAGCGCTGTCCACGACCGGCGACGCTATCAGCCCAGCGGCCCGCCTCAGAGTGTTGATGGGCGTGGGGCTCCCGGTTGGTTCGAAGGTGGGGCGACCGGCCAACCCCGAACAACGCGACAAGCACCAACCGCTCCTGACCAGGCATTCTTGGCACATGGGCCGTTCCGCGAACCTATCCCCGGAGGCATCACCATGTTCACCACGAAGTTCTGGAAGGCCACCGCCGAGCGGGCGGTGAAGAGCGCCGCGCAGGGTCTGCTGCTCTACTGGGGCGCCGACGTCGCGTTCAACGCGTGGCAGGCGGACTGGGCGGCGGCTGGTGGCATCGCGTCCGGCGCCGCTGTGCTGTCGGTGCTCACCTCGCTGGTCAGCGCGAAGCTGTCGGGAGAGTCGGACTCGCCGAGCCTGGTCAGGAGCGAGCAGTAGCCGCATGGCTGTAGTCACAATGATTCGGACGGCCGGGGCGCAGCTCGCTGGATCCCGCCGGCATCGGCAGGTGCCTGCCTGGTGAATGCCGTCCCTCAGCCGGTGATGTGCAGGATCGCGTCTGCTCCGTCGACGGTCGCCTGGACGAGCGGGAAATAGCCCTGCTGCGGGAGGGTGTCCGTGCGGGTGCGAGCGGGGGAGACCTCGGTGGCCGGGATCAGGCCCCAGCCGGTGATGCGGTGTTGCAGGAAACCCTCGAAGGTGTCCGGCTCGGGCTCGCCCAGCTTGAGGGCCTCACTGCGTCCGAGGCTGGCCGCGATGAAGTGGTAGCTCCCGATCCGCAGGGAGTCGACGATGGCCCCGGCACCGAACCAGTTGGCGCTCGTGTCGCCCACGCTCCAGGTGCTTCCGTTTCGTTGCAGGTGCGTGTTGTGGGCGAAGACCATCGTCCGGCCGCGCCCCGCCTCGACGCTGCGGATGTCGAGCAGATTGCGCGCCATCAGCGTGTCCCGCGTGGTCAGCAGGAGGCAGATCCGATCGCTCTGGGCGAGGGGCTGCGCCGCCTGCCAGTGGTAGTGCAGCAGCCCGAGGCCGGCATCGAGGTGCGTCTTGGCCCGGAGCCACTCGGCGCGTGAGGTCCTCGCGATCAGCTCCGGTGCGCGGGCGTACAGCTTCGTGAGCAGATCCTCGCCGATCTTTCGCAGCCGCTCTGCCTCGGGACTGGTGCCCATGGACAGGGCGAAGTCGAGGATCGCCTCATCGCGGCTCCAGCGAAGGTCGTCTCCGGCGATGCCGGCGATGTCGAGGTTTTCGACGTGGAGATAGTCGCGTGCGTACTCGAAGTAGCTTCTCGGGCTGGGTGCGCTGGTGTTCTCGGTCGGGGCGTCGAAACCGTGGAAGGTCAGGCGCTCCTGAGCTTGTCGATCCTCGTTGTACTCCCGCATCCAGGCGACCAGCCGCCGATTGGCGTCCAGGGCGCCGAAGTCGTGGGAGAACCCCTCGGTCATCACCGAGTCGAGGTCTCCGGTGCCGTGCAGGACATAGTCGTTGACCGCGAGCGCCGCGACGCGATCGGTCTCCAGGGCGATCGAACGGAAGCCGAGCTCGACCAGTTGGGCGAAGAGCTCGTTGCGGACCGCGCCGAACGCGGGCTCCTGGTGGGTCGGCTCGCCGAGGGCGAGAAGGTCACATGGCTCGGGTACGAAGTCTCGAATGTCCTGGCTCATGTGGCTCAAACGTACCCTTGAAACATCGGTTGAGACTTTTCCCGATCAGCAGCGCATGGCCTCGCGGTGAACCCTCAAACCCCGACGACCGCTAGCACGACGGAGGCATGATCAGGCGGTTGTCCACAGTGGCGCCGCTTGTCCACAGGACGACCACAGCCCGCCCGCTGCCCGCGTCCGCCGCCATAGCGTCGCGTCGTGTCGCACGACGAGGAGACAGAGGTACGCCAGCGCCTGCGCCGGTTGGCCTACCCGCCGGCCGGGGGACAGCCGCCCGAGGGGGCACCACTGTCGGGCGTACCTCCCAGGGGCATGCCGTCACCCCTCGTCGAGATGCCGCCGCTCGCGGAGCTGGAGGCCGGCCTACCTCCGACTCCGGACGGCCTGACGGCTTCGGCGGGGTCGCGGCTTCCCGGGCCTCGGGCGTTCGACCCCGGGCGGCGTGGCGTGCGGGCGCTGGCCGTCGTCGCCGCCGTGGTGGTGCTGGCCGCCGCCGGGTGGGCCTGGCGGTCCAGGCCGCAGCAGGAGGCGGTGGCCCCGCTGGCCAGCGAGGCCGCTCCGGCCACCTCGGCGGCTGGCGACCCCGGCGTGTCCGGCTCGGGCGAGCTGGTGGTGGCGGTCGCCGGCAAGGTTCGCCGGCCCGGGTTGGTGCGGTTGCCGGCGGGCGCCCGGCTCGCCGACGCCGTGCAGGCGGCCGGTGGGGCGCTGCCCGGTGTCGACGTGGCGCTGCTCAACCCCGCCCGCAAGGTCACCGACGGGGAACTGATCGTGGTCGGGGTGACACCACCGCCGGTGCCGGATGGTCCGGCCGGCCCGGCGGCGGGCGGGGCGGTACCCGCCGCCGGGCCACTGAACCTCAACACCGCCACGCTGGCGCAGCTCGACGCGCTGCCCGGGGTCGGGCCGGTGCTCGCCCAGCGCATCCTCACCCACCGGGACCAGCACGGCGGCTTCAAGTCCGTCGGTGACCTGCGCCAGGTCGACGGGATCGGCGACGCACGCTACGAGCAGCTCAAGGACCTGGTGACGGTGTGAACGCCCCACCCGCCGCCCGTGCGCAGCCGCCGGATCCCTCGCCGCCGGACCTGCGGCTGGCCGGGCTCGCCGTGGCCGCCTGGCTCACCGCGCTTGCCGGCCTGCACCTCGGCGCCCGCCCGCTCCTGGTGGTGGCCGCGGTTGCGGCCACCACCACGGTGGTCGGCGCCCTGCACCTGCTCGGCCGCCTCGGCCGCCCCGGGGCGACCGTCCGCCGCTACGGCTGGATCGCCGTCGCGGTCGGCCTCGGAGTGGTCTGCGGCGCGACGGCCACCGCCGCCCGGCTCGCCGTCCGGGACGCACCGCCGATCCGCCTCCTGGCTGAGCAGCGCGCCCCGGTCACCGCGGACCTGGTCGTCCGGGACGATCCACGCCCGATCCGGTCCGCCGGGCGGCCGGGCATGCTGCTGGTGCCGACCGAGCTGGTCCGGCTCACCGGTCCGGACGGCCGACGGGTCCGAGCGTCGGTGCGGCTGCTGGTTCTGGCCACCGATCCGGCCTGGCGGGGCCTGCTGCCCGGGCAGCGCCTCACCGCCGACGGCCGGCTCGGCGTTCCACGCGGCGGTGACCTCACCGCAGCGGTGCTCAGCACCAACGGTCCTCCCGAGCGGCGCGGTGCGTCGTCCTGGGCCCAGCGCGCCGCCGGGACGCTGCGCGCCGGCCTGCAACGGGCCTGCGAACCGCTCCCCGACGAACCGGGCGGCCTGCTGCCAGGGCTGGTGGTGGGCGACACCAGCCGGCTGCCGCCCGGCGTCGAGGAGGACTTCCAGGCCACCGGCATGACGCATCTGAACGCCGTTTCCGGGAGCAACGTGGCGATCGTGGTGGGGGCGGTGCTGTTGCTGGCCCGGTGGGCGCGGGCCGGCCCGTGGCTCGCCGCCGGGCTCTGCGGGGTGGCACTGGTGGGTTTCGTCATCCTGGTGCGCCCGTCGCCGAGTGTCGTCCGGGCCGCCACGATGGGAGCGATCGGGCTCGCCGCGCTGGCCGCCGGCAGACCCCGGGCCGCGCTGCCCGCGTTGGCCGCCGCCATCACCGTGCTGGTGCTGGCCGACCCGGAGCTGGCCGGCGATGCCGGGTTCGCGCTGTCCGTGCTCGCCACCGGTGGTCTGCTGCTGCTCGCCCCCCGCTGGCGGGACGGGCTGCGCCGACGGGGCGTTCCGGCCGGGCTGGCCGAGGCGCTGGCCGTCCCGGCGGCCGCGCAACTGGCCTGCGGGCCGGTCGTCGCCGGTCTCTCCGGCACGGTCAGCCTGGTGGCGGTGCCGGCGAACCTGCTGGCGGTGCCGGCCATCGCGCCGGCGACCGTGCTGGGCGTGGTGGCGGCCACCGTGTCGCCCGTCTGGCCCGCCGGCGCCGAGTTCGCCGCATGGCTGGCGAGCTGGCCGGCCTGGTGGCTGGTGGTCATCGCCAGACAGGGCGCCCGACTGCCGGCCGGCACCCTGCCGTGGCCGGGCGGGGTGTCCGGTGCCCTGCTGCTGGCCGCGTTGACCGTGGCGCTGCTGGTCGCGGTTCGCCGGCCGTTGGTGCGCCGGCTGGTGGCGGTGGTGGCTGTCGCCGCGCTGCTCGGTGCCCTCCCGGTCCGGTTGGTGGCCTCCGGTTGGCCGCCGCCCGGCTGGGTGGTGGTGGCCTGCGCGGTCGGTCAGGGCGACGCGCTGGTGCTGCCGGTCGCCCCCGGTCGGGCTGTCGTGGTGGACGCCGGGCCGGAGCCGGCGGCCGTGGACGGCTGCCTGCGGCGGCTCGGCGTGCGGGAAGTGCCGCTGCTGGTGGTCAGCCACTTCCACGCCGACCACGTGGGCGGGGTGGCCGGGGTGTTCCGGGGCCGCCGGGTGATGGCCGTGTTGACGCCACCGTCGACGGATCCGGCGGGCGGCCGGGATCTGGTCCATTCGGTGGCGACCGCCGGGCGGGCCCCACTGCTGACCACCGTGGCCGGTGCCCGCCATCCGGTCGGCGGGGTCGACCTGCTCGTGCTCGGCCCGCCGTACCCGCTGGCCGGCACCAGATCCGACCCGAACAACAACTCACTGATGCTGCGCGCCACCGTTGCCGGGGTGCGGATCCTGCTGCCCGGCGACGCCGAGACCGAGGAGCAGCACGCGGTGCTGGCGCGGGTCGCGCCGGGCCACCTGCGCGCCGACGTGTTGAAGGTCGCCCACCACGGCTCGGCGTACCAGGACCCGCAGTTCCTCGACGCGATACGGCCAGCCGTCGCGCTGGTGACCGTGGGCACCGGCAACACCTACGGGCACCCCAACCCGGGGCTGCTCGCTCGGCTGAGCAGGGGTGGCGCCCGGGTGCTCCGCACCGACACCGACGGTGACGTGGCGGCGATCCGGACGGGCGCCGGCCTGGCGGTGGTCCGCCGAGGCGTGCCACCGGGCCGGCAACCCTGAACCGGCCCACGACGGGCAACAGAGGTTCGTGGAAATTGCAGCATCACCGACGAAATGGTGGGTGTATTGAGGATTGTGCGGTGGATTACGATGAATGTCGGGATTTGCACTGAGTGCGGGCTGCGCCGACTGAGCAGCCAATGACCAGGCACGATCCCGCCGTGGGCCGTGCGAATATGGGCGGCGTGACCCCCGCCGACCTCGCCCCCATTCTGCTCGTCCTCGGTGACGAGGAACTGCTCGCCACGCGCGCCGTGACCGAAGCTGTCGCACGGGTCCGCAGCGTCGATCCCGAGGTGGACGTCCGCGAGTACCAGGCCGGTGCGCTCACCGTCGGCGAGATCGCCGAGATGCTCAGCCCGTCGCTGTTCGGCGGGCGGCGGCTGCTCATCCTGCGCTCCGGCCAGGACGCCCGCAAGGACCTGGTCGCCGCGCTGCTGGCGTACGCGAAGAACCCCGACCCCGAGGTCCAGCTCCTGGTGCTGCACCTGGGCGGCGCCAAGGGCAAGGCGTTCGCCGACGGGCTGCGGTCGGCGGGCGCGACGGTGGTCCCGGCGGCCAAGCTCAAGGGACACCGCGACCGGGTGGCCTTCGTCCGCGACGAGATCCGCCGGCTCGGCGGCAAGTGCACCGACGACGCCGCCGAGGCGCTGATCGCGGCCGTCGGCAACGACCTGCGCGAGCTGGCCGCCGCCTGCTCCCAACTGATCGCCGACACCGACGGGCGGATCGGCGCCGACACGGTAGCCCGCTACTACCGGGGCCGGGTCGAGGTGACCGGCTTCACGGTGGCGGACGCCACGATGGTCGGCGACGTGCCGGGGGCTCTGGAGGCGCTGCGCTGGGCTCTGCACGTCGGGGTCGACCCGGTGCCCATCGCCGACGCCCTGGCCGACGGGGTGCGTACGGTGGCCCGGGTGGCTTCGGCCGGGCGGGGCAACCCGTACCAGCTCGCCAGCAGCCTCGGAATGCCGGCGTGGAAGATCGAGCGCGCACAGCGGCAGGGGCGCGGCTGGACGCCGGAGGGCCTGGTACGGGCCATGCAGGTCGCCGCCGAATGCAACGCGGCCGTCAAGGGCGGCTCGGACGACCGGGCGTACGCCCTGGAACGCGCGGTCTTCTCGGTGGCGGCGGCCCGGCAGGGCAGCAGCCGGTGACCGGGCCGAACCGTACGGCGTGGGCCACCATCCCGGCCGACGAGGAGCGCTACCGGCCGCTCTACGCCCGGCTCCTCGGCCTGCGGTTCGTCAACCCCGGTGGGGTGCTCTGCTTCCTCTTCTTCGAGGGCACCATCGCGCTGGCCGTGCTGCTCGCGCTCGCCGAACTGGTCACCTGGTGGGCCGTGCTGGTGCTGCCGGCCGTGGTGGCGGCGATGGTCAAACTCAACGACATGGTGGCCGCGATGGTGGTCCGCTCCGCCGCGCTGGTGCCCGAGCAGGAACGGGACCGCTTCCGCCGGCAGATGGAGCCGGTGGTCGGCCGGGCCCGGGTCGAGTGGATCTCGCACAGCGTCACCGGCGTGGTGGTCGACGCCGATCCGGTGCGGCCCACCCATCGCTCGGACCGGTCGGACTGACCGCCGCCGCCGCCGGCACGGCCGCCAGCGACGGTGGCTGGACATGCGGAAGCCCCGGACCGGAGTCCGGGGCTTTCCGAATCAGTCTGACGGCAGTCGTCAGGCGGAGAGTGCACCCACGCGCTTGGCGATCGCGGACTTGCGGTTCGCGGCCTGGTTGGAGTGGATCACGCCCTTGCTGACGGCCTTGTCCAGCTTGCGCGAGGCCTCCTGCATCAGCGCGGTGGCCTTCTCGACGTCACCGGCCTCAGCAGCCTCGTTGAACTTCCGGACGGCGGTCTTCAGCGACGACTTGACCGACTTGTTGCGCAGCCGGGCCTTCTCGTTCTGCCGGTTGCGCTTGATCTGGGACTTGATGTTCGCCACGCGACAGCCTCGTCTTGATAGCTCGGGTTGGTCAGCTTGTGCGCGGCATGACGAACATGCGTCATCGCTGCGCGAAGAGCCAGGTTACCAGGTCGCCCGGGACGAGCCAAAACGGCTCGGCCCTCGCGCGGCCGAACGCGCCGGTCACCCGGCCCGTCGGGACCACACTACGCCCGACACTCAGCCGAGCCGGCCCGTCACCGCCAGCCCTGGCGGTGGGCGAGCCAGTCGAGAGCGTGTCCGCCGCTCCACCGCTGGTGGGCGGGCAGGTGAGGCGAGGCCGTCACCGGTGCCGCCTCGGCGCCGGTGAGGTAGTAGCCGGCCAGCGCGGCCAGGCTGGCGTCCAGCGCGTCGGGGGGTGCGTCCGCGGTCGCCGGGTGCGTGGCGAAGAGCCGGTCGGCGTCCAGGCCGCCGGCGTACGCGGTGATCAGCAGGCCGGCCAGATCGAACCAGGCCGGCCCGTGGCACACCCAGGTCCAGTCGCAGAACCAGGCCCGGCCGTCCGCACCGATGAGCACGTTGTCCACCCGCAGGTCGCCGTGGATCAGACCGGTCGCCCCGGCGGCGTACCGGGGGAGGCGCGACTCCAACGCCACCAGCTCGGGCAGCCGGCCCCGCACGGGCTCGGGCAGCGCCGGTGACGGCTCCCGGCCGGCGGCTACCTCCTCCCACCACAGGATGTCCGACCGGGCCAGGTCCGCCAGATGCGGCAGGCCGAGCGCGGTGAGCCCGGCCGGCGGGTCGGCCAGCGCGGCGGCGACCCCGGCGTACCCGGCCAGGGTGGCGTCCAGCTCGGCCGGCACCCAGGGCAACTGCGGCGTGTGGCCGTCGACGGCGTCGGTGCAGAGCACGAACCAGCCGGCCTCGGACAGCGTCCACCGGGGGCGGGGCGCCGGCAGGCCGGCCGGCAACCGGTCGAGGATCGCGGCCTCCCGGGCGTACCAGTCGACCAGATGCGGTTGCTCGGCGGCGGGTGCGGCCTTCACGAAGGCCCGGCCGCCGTCGGCGGTGTCGAGCACGGCCGCGAAGCCCCGGGTGAAGCCCGCGCCCGCGACCCGGACGGTGACCACCGGCGCGCCGAGGCGGTCGGCCAGCGCGTCCCGCAGCGCCGCCGGCAGCGCCGACCAGGACGGGCGCAGCGCGCTGGCGTGGTACGGCACCGGAGGCAACGACGTGGGCGACGACACCCCACCATGCTGCCCCGGGGTACGTGCGCGGTGCGCGGCGACACTGCGAGACTGCCAAGCCATGAGGACCGAGGACTTCTGGGAGCTGATCGACCAGGCCCGCGCCGGTGGCGGGGGAGAGCCGGGGCCGGTCGCCGCGCGGGCCGTCGCCCTGCTCGCCGAGCGCGATCCGGAGGACATCGTCGGGTACGCGCGGCACCAGGCGCGGGTGCTGGCCGCCTCGCACAAGGCGGATCTCTGGGGAGCGGCGTACCTGATCAACGGGGGCGCCTCGGCGGACGGCTTCGAGCACTTCCGGGGCTGGCTGATGACCCAGGGCCGGGCGGTCTTCGCCCGCGCCGTCGCCGACCCGGACTCGCTGGCCGAGCTGCCCCAGGTGCGGGCCGCCTCGCTCACCGGTGAGGAGTTCTCCGCCGAGCAGATGCTGGCGGTCCCGTGGGACGCGTACCGCAGGGCCACCGCGGCGGAGCTACCGGCGGACCGGGAGCCGGTGCGTGCGCCGGACCTCAACGACTTCTGGGACTTCGACGACGAGGAGGAGGCCCGCCGGCGGTTGCCCCGGCTGGCGGCGCTCTTCGTGGAGCCGCCGATGGAGTGACGGTCCGGGCGGTGCGGCGCGGGTCGGGGCGGGGAGGATCGCCCGCGCAGCGGACGCGCCCCGGCGGCGTGGGATCATAGAAGGGGTCGGCGTCGCGCCGGCCCGCTCACGTCAGCCGATCAGAACGGACCGCTGTGCCACCGACGCCCGATTCCGCCCGGAACGCTCCCGGTGCCACCGAGCCGGCTGTTATCCGGAACTTCGGCATCATCGCCCACATCGACCACGGAAAGTCGACCCTGGCCGACCGGATGTTGCAGCTCACCGGTGTGGTCGACCCCCGGCAGATGCGCGCCCAGTACCTGGACCGGATGGACATCGAGCGCGAGCGTGGCATCACCATCAAGAGCCAGGCCGTCCGCATGCCGTGGACCATCCGCGAGGGCGAGCGGGCCGGCGAGCACGCGGTCCTCAACATGATCGACACCCCGGGGCACGTCGACTTCACCTACGAGGTGTCCCGGTCGCTGGCCGCCTGCGAGGGTGCCGTGCTGCTGGTCGACGCCGCGCAGGGCATCGAGGCGCAGACCCTGGCCAACCTCTACCTGGCCCTTGAGAACGACCTGCGCATCATCCCGGTGCTCAACAAGATCGACCTGCCGGCCGCCCAGCCCGAGAAGTACGCGGAGGAGCTGGCCCACCTGATCGGCGGCGACCCCGCCGACTGCATCCGGGTCTCCGGCAAGACCGGGGAGGGCGTGCCGCACCTGCTCGACGAGATCGTCCGGCAGTTCATCCCGCCGACCGGCGACGCCGAGGCGCCCGCCCGGGCGATGATCTTCGACTCGGTGTACGACGTCTACCGCGGCGTGGTCACCTACGTCCGGGTCATCGACGGCCGGATCAGCGCCCGCGACCGGATCAAGATGATGTCCACCGGTGCGGTGCACGAGCTGCTGGAGATCGGCGTCATCTCTCCGGAGATGGTGAAGGCCGAGGCGCTCGGTGTCGGCGAGGTCGGCTACCTGATCACCGGTGTGAAGGACGTCCGGCAGTCCCGGGTCGGTGACACGGTCACCATCAACAGCCGGCCGGCGAAAGAGGCGCTGGGTGGCTACAAGGACCCGAAGCCGATGGTCTACTCCGGCCTCTACCCGATCGACGGGTCCGACTACCCCAACCTGCGTGAGGCGCTGGACAAGCTCAAGCTCAACGACGCCGCGCTGGACTACGAGCCCGAGACCTCCGGCGCGCTCGGCTTCGGCTTCCGCTGCGGCTTCCTCGGCCTGCTCCACCTGGAGATCATCCGGGAGCGGCTGGAGCGCGAGTACAACCTCGACCTGATCTCCACCGCGCCCAACGTGGTGTACCGGGCGATCACCGACGACGGCGAGGAGATCGTCGTCACCAACCCCAGCGAGTACCCGACCGGCAAGATCGCCGAGGTGTACGAGCCGGTGGTGCGGGCCACGGTTCTGACGCCCAACGACTACGTGGGCGCCGTGATGGAGCTGTGCCAGGGCCGGCGGGGCAGCCTGCTCGGCATGGACTACCTCTCCGCCGACCGGGTCGAGCTGCGCTACACGCTGCCGCTCGCGGAGATCATCTACGACTTCTTCGACCAGTTGAAGAGTCGCACCAAGGGCTACGCCTCGCTCGACTACGAGCCCTCCGGCGAGCAGGCGTCGGACCTGGTGAAGGTGGACATCCTGCTGCACGGCGAGCCGGTGGACGCGTTCAGCGCCATCGTGCACAAGGACAAGGCGTACAACTACGGCGTCACGATCGCCGCCAAGCTGCGCACCCTGATCCCGCGTCAGCAGTTCGAGGTGCCGATCCAGGCGGCCATCGGCAGCCGGGTCATCGCCCGGGAGACCATCCGGGCGATCCGCAAGGACGTGCTCGCCAAGTGCTACGGCGGTGACATCAGCCGTAAGCGCAAGCTGCTGGAGAAGCAGAAGGAGGGCAAGAAGCGGATGAAGATGGTCGGCCGGGTCGAGGTGCCGCAGGAGGCCTTCATCGCCGCCCTCTCCTCCGACTCCGGCGACGGCAAGTCCGCCGGCAAGAAGTGACCCTGACGCCGCTGCGCCGGCGCTGATCGACGAAGACGGCCGGTGTCCACGGCCGGGCCTGGTCCTGACGACCGGTCCGGCGGGGCACCGGCCGTCCGGCGTCCGGGCGTCCGTCTGGCGGTTCGCGTCCGGCGTCCGGCGTCCCGCGGAGAAATTTTTCTGCGCCCGGCGCGTGGTGGACGACCCGACGACATGGCCTCCTACCTGGATGGACGCGCTCCCACGCCAATCGACGCACCCGATCCGGCATTGACGTGTGCCGCTGCTGCCCGAGGTGAGTCGGTTTGGATTTTTGGCGGGTCGGGAACTTAGCGGTCACGACAGGAAGCACACATTGTGTGTCAGACATTCTTTGAAGGAGGGCGATCGTGGAGCTCACCGTGTGGGGCATCATCACTGCGCTTGTTGTTGGTCTCATCGTCGGCGCGCTGGGCCGCCTGGTCGTCCCGGGCCGGCAGAACATGCCCATGTGGCTGCACATGCTGATCGGTGTCGGCGCGGCCCTGCTGGGCACCGTGCTGGCGCGGGCCATCGGCATCGCGACCGAGACGAACGGCATCGACTGGGGCGAGCTGCTGGTGCAGGTCGTCGTGGCGGCCATCGCGGTCGCGCTGGTGGCCGGCGTGGGTCGCCGCCGCAGCGTCACCCGATAACCCGCGCAACAGCACTCCGTACCACCGCGACACTTCGATGGGCGCCCGGCCGACAGGTCGGGCGCCCATCGGCGTCCACCCCTCTCCCGAAGACGTCTCGCGTCCGGCCGCCCGCCGGCCCCAAGATCCGCGCAGTTTCGCCGAAAGTGCTGCCTCAACCCGTTGGGAGGCGGCACTTTCAGCGATGGTGCGGGGATCGTGGCGTTGAGCAGCCGAAGGCCGGCCACCGGAGGTGGGCTGGTGGCGGTGGAACCCGCCCTTGTATGCCCGATCGTGATCGTCTGGTGAGCGAAGTCGGTTTGGGATTTCGACGGGTCGGGAACTTAGCGGTCACGACAGGAAGCACACATTGTGTGTCAGACATTCTTTGAAGGAGGGCGACCGTGGAGCTCACCGTGTGGGGCATCATCACCGCCATCGTTGTTGGTCTCATCGTCGGCGCGCTGGGCCGCCTGGTCGTCCCGGGCCGCCAGAACATGCCGATCTGGCTGCACCTGCTGATCGGCGTCGGTGCCGCTCTGCTGGGCACCGTGCTGGCGCGGGCCATCGGCATCGCGACCGAGACGAACGGTGTCGACTGGGGCGAGCTGCTGGTGCAGGTCGTGGTGGCCGCGATCGCGGTCGCGCTGGTGGCCGGCGTGGGTCGCCGCCGCAGCGTCACGCGGTAACAACCCGGCATCACCGCACTACCAAAGAGCGCCCGGCCATCGGCCGGGCGCTCTTTCGTGCTGCGATGCCCGAGTTCGGCCCGATGCCCCAGCCCCTCTCGCCGACCCCCTGCGGTACGGTCGCCTCGCCTCCGCCTCCGCGCCCACTGTCGTAAAGGAAATCTTCGTACTAAGGTGCGGCGTGGAAGGTTAGTTCCAGGCGGCGCGAGGGGAGAAGTGGCGTGAACAGGTGGAAGCGGCTGGCCCCGGTCACCGCCGTGGTGGCCTCGGCCGCGATGGTGCTGACCGGCTGCGGGGGCTCCGATGAGGACGCGGCCGACAACAGCAAGCTCACGGTCTGGATGATGGGCGAGGGCGGCGACGCCCAGAACACGTTCCTGGACGGCGTCGAGGCCGAGTTCCGGCAGAAGCACCCCGACACGGACGTGGTGGTGCAGTACATCCCCTGGCTGGAGGCGCCCAAGAAGTTCCAGGCCGCGCTGGCCGGCGGTGAGGGGCCGGACATCACCGAGCTGGGCAACACCGAGACCCAGGGCTGGGCCGCCCAGGAGGCGCTCGCCGACGTGAGCGGCCGGATGGGCGGCTGGACCGACGGCAAGGACCTGCTGCCCGACCTGGTGCGCAACGCGCAGCTCGACGGCAAGCAGTACGGCGTGCCCTGGTACGCCGGCGTCCGGGCCATCTACTACCGCACCGACTGGTTCGCCGAGGCGGGCGTGCAGCCGCCGAAGACCTGGGACGAGCTGGTCACCGCGGCCAAGACCGTGCAGGCGAAGAAGCCGGGCACCTACGGCATCGCGCTGCCCGGCAACTCCGAGCTGCCCTTCTACTCCTTCCTCTGGGGTGCCGGCGGCGAGATCGCCACCAACCAGGGCGGCACCTGGAAGTCCGGCTACACCACGCCGGAGGCGCAGCGGGCGGTCAAGTTCTGGACCGACCTGGTGACCGTGCACAAGGTGGCCCCGCCGGCCGCCGCGGGCTGGAACGAGATCGACGCCCGCACCCAGTTCGCCACCGGCAAGGCGGCCATGGCCTTCGCCGGCAGTTGGCAGCAGGGCGCCATCAAGAAGGACAACCCCGAGATCGAGAAGGTCTGGGGTACGTTCCCGATCCCCGGCCCGGACGGCAAGGCCGCACCCGGTTTCGCCGGTGGTTCGGACGTGGCGATCTGGAAGGACAGCGAGCGCCAGGACCTCGCCTGGGACTACCTGACCGTGCTGCTGAACAAGAAGAACTCGCAGAGCTTCGCGAGCAGCCTCGGCTTCTTCCCGGTCTACCAGGACCTGGTCGCCGGTGACGCGTACGCCAACGACAAGGTCATGGCGGCGTTCGCCACGACCATGCAGAACACCAAGCTCACGCCGCTCACCCCGAAGTGGGTGGAGGTCAGCCGGACGAAGACGGTGACCCAGGCGATGAACAGCTCGGTCATGAAGGGTCAGAAGACGGTCGAGAAGGCTACCGCTGACGCGGCCGGTGAGATGGAAAGCATCCTCAACGCCAAGTGACCACGCTGACCGAGGTGCCGGAGACGGCCGCCGCGCGGGAGACCCCCGCGCGGCGGCGTCGCCGGGTGGACCGCCTGCCCTACCTGCTGCTCCTGCCCGCACTGGTGATCATCGGGGTGCTGCTGCTCTGGCCGCTCGGCCAGGTGGTGGCGATGTCCTTCTACCGGCTCAACAGCGTCCGGCAACTGCGCGGCGACCGGGAGTGGCCGTGGGTGGGGCTCGGCAACTACACCCAGATCCTCTCCGATCCGTTCTTCCTGACCGTGCTGCGCAACACGGTCCTGTTCGCCGTGGCCAACGTGCTGCTCACGATGGTCCTCGGCACCCTGGTCGGGTTGCTGCTCAACCGGCTCGGCCGCAAGATGGCCACCTTCGTGGCGAGTTGCGTGATGCTCGCCTGGGCCACCCCGGCACTGACCGGCACGATCGTGTGGAAGTGGATTTTCGACGACACGAGCGGCCTGGTCACCTGGCTGTTCAACGCGCTGCCCGACGGCCTGTCCAACGGCCTGTTCGGCCGCAGCGACTGGACCGGCTACGGGTGGTTCAACTCCCCGCTGCTCTTCTTCGCCATCCTCACCCTGGTGGTGGTCTGGCACTCGTTCCCGTTCATCGCGGTGAGTGTGCTCGCCGGCCTGAAGAGCGTGCCGAGCGAGCTGCACGAGGCGGCACGGGTGGACGGCGCCAGCGCGTGGCGGGTGTTCTGGCGGATCACCTTCCCGCTGCTGCGCCCCGTCTTCGGGATCCTGATCGTGCTCTCCACCATCTGGGACTTCAAGGTCTTCACCCAGCAGTTCGTGCTGGCCGGCGGCACCCAGGACCGGCCGACGTTCATGCTCTCCATCTACTCCTACGCGGAGGCGTTCTCGCCGCCGCCGAAGTACGGGCTCGGTGCGGCCATCGCGGTGATCCTCACGCTGATCCTGCTCGTGGTCACCGGCTTCTACGTACGGATGGTGCTCAGGCAGGAGGACGAGTCGTGAGGAAGGTGGCCCTCAACGCCGCCGGGCTGCTGGTCGCGCTCTTCGCGGCGTTCCCGGTCTACTGGATGATCTCCACCTCGTTGAAGCCGAGCAGCGAGATCTTCTCGTCCACTCCGCAGCCGGTGCCGACCCACCCGACGCTGACGCACTACCGGGAGATCCTGACCGGCAACCTGATCCCCGGCGTGAGCTTCTTCGACTTCTTCCTCAACAGCGCCCTGGTCGCCGTCTCGACGGTGGTGCTCAGCGGCCTGGTCGCCCTGCTCGCCGCGACGGCGGTGGCCCGGTTCCGGTTCAAGCTGCGGACCAGTTTCCTGATCATGCTGCTGGTGGTGCAGATGATCCCCCTGGAGGCGCTGGTCATCCCGCTGTTCCTGATGATCCAGCGGCTCGGGCTCTACAACACCCTGCCCAGCCTGATCCTCACGTACCTCGGCTTCTCGCTGCCGTTCGCGGTCTGGATGCTGCGCGGCTTCGTCGCCGCCGTACCCAAGGAGTTGGAGGAGGCGGCGGCCATCGACGGCGCCAGCCGGGCCCAGACGTTCCGCCGGATCCTCTTCCCGCTGGTGGCCCCCGGCCTGGTCGCCACGAGCATCTTCTCCTTCATCACGGCGTGGAACGAGCTGATCTTCGCGCTGACGTTCATCAACGACCAGGGCCGCTACACCCTGCCGGTGGCGATGACCTTCTTCTTCGGCCGCGACGACACCAACTGGGGGCCCGTGATGGCCGCCTCCACCCTGTTCACCCTGCCGGTCATCATCTTCTTCCTGCTGGTGCAGCGGCGGATGGTCTCCGGCCTGGTCGCCGGCGCCGTCAAGGGCTGACCGGCCGGCACGCCGGAGCGCGGTGATCGGCGGACGCGGCCGGCGCCGGGTCGCCACTAGGCTGATCGCCATGACGGGCAGGGTGGCATCGGTGAACCTCGGCGTGGTGACCGAGGCGGAGTGGGCCGGCGACGCGAGCGGTCGCAGCGGCATCGACAAGCGACCCGTCGACGGGCCGGTGCCGGTGCTCGCCGGTGGTCTGGCCGGCGACTTCATCGGCGAGCGGGCCCACCACGGCGGGCCGGACAAGGCCGTCTACGCGTACGCCGAGGAGGACGCCGCCTGGTGGTCCACGGAGATCGGCCGCGGCGTCCGGCCCGGCGGGTTCGGCGAGAACCTGACCACCTATGCGATCGACGTGACCGGGGCGGTGATCGGCGAGCAGTGGGCGATCGGCACGGCGGTGCTCCAGGTGACCATGCCGCGTACCCCCTGCACGACGTTCGCCGGCTTCTGGGGGATGCCCGATCTGATCCGGCGCTTCACCGTGCGTGCCACCCCGGGGGCCTACCTGCGGGTGCTGCGCGAGGGTGAGGTGGGTGCCGGCGACCCGGTCGAGGTCGTCGACCGGCCCGCGCACGGGGTGACCATCGGCGAGGTGTTCCGGGCAACCAGCCTGGAACCGGAGTTGCTGCCCCGGCTGCTCGACGCGGAGGACCTGCCGGAGCCGATCCGGGAGAAGGCCCGCCGTCGACTCGCCAGCCGCGGCTGACGGACAACCGCCGGACGCGCGGGAGCCCCTGTCATCGTCGGATGACAGGGGCTCCCGGTCGGTGGGTCAGCGGAGCCAGGGGATGTTGCGGTCCAGCAGACCGCGCTCCTTGAGCTCCTTGCGCAGCGGGATCTCGTCGTCGACGTACCCGTCCCAGTTGATGCCCCAGTAGTTCGCGGTGTGGGTGCCCTCACCGATCAGCTGGCGCTGCACCGGCGTGCGGTTGCGGTACCACTCGCCGTCCAGGTCGGGGTGCAGCTCGTCGAGCGGGCGGATCCACCGGTAGGTGTAGCCGACGAACAGCATCTTGCGGGTGATGGTCGACAGGTTCGTCGACCGGGAGTGCCACTGCCGGCGGTCGAAGATGAAGGCGTCGCCCGGGTTGGCGGTGATCTCCACCGTGCCCTCCGGGTCGGGGTTGTGCACGCTCAGGTCGGCGGGCCGGGGCAGCGAGTTCCACAGGTGGCTGCCCGGGATGACCTTCGTGGCGCCGCGACCGGTCTCGGAGAGGTCGGAGAGCACGTACGCGACCTTGAGCGAGAACATCGGGCGGGGCAGGTTCGGGTCCATGGTCTCCGGGTCGGAGTTCTGGCGGTACCCGTCCTGGTGCCAACCCCAGTACGGCTTCTCCGGCTCCAGGGCCGGGGGAGTGACGTCCAGGTGGTTGTGGTGGGTGTAGATGTTCCAGCCGGCCAGCCCCCACATGTACGGGAAGGCGATCGGGTGGGTGAGCAGCTCGCCGAAGAGCTCGTCGCGCTCCAGGAAGCCCAGCAGGTGCAGCGTGCCGTCCTTCTTGGTGTTGCCCTTGGCCTGCTCCTCCGCGTAGACGCGGTCCACGGCCGCCTCCAGCGCCGCCCGGTGGTCCTCCGTCAGGACGTTGCGCAGCAGGAGGAAGCCCTGCTCGTGGAACTCCTTGCGGTCAGTGTCGCTGATCGGTTCGTAGCCGGTCCGGTCGCCGTAATCGAACACCGTGTCGTACCCCTCCCCATGAGGTGGAACCATTTCTGGCACAGGCCGCCGATCGTAACGCGATCACCTCGGCGTCGGGGAGGGCGCGCGGCAGGAAAGAACCGCTGCCGGACCATGCGCAGCGAAACCGCTCCGCAGAGTGAGATTTCGACAATCAATAAGGCGTTATAGGGGATTTTGTCCGATTGTGCGATGACTGCCGGTTAAGAGATCCGGGCCCGCTCACCCCTCGGCGAACACCTCGGCCACCACCTGGCCGGTCGCACCCTGCTCGCCGGTCACCTGGCCCCAGGTGCCGTCCCGGGCGGTCCATTCCAGGTCGCCGAAGCGAACCCGCTTCACACCGTGGTCCTGGGCGTGCGACACCAGCCAGTGCGCGTACCGCCAGCCGTCGCGCTGGTCGCCCGCGGTCACCGCCAGCCCGGTCTGCCCGGCCGTGTCCGTGCCGGACAACCCCCAGTCCAGCATCAGGTTGCGGGTCAGCTGCGCGGCCGCCGCCGCACCGCGCATCACCGGGGTACGCCCCACCGTGCAGGCGACCGCGCCGGTGGCGTCGCCCAGCAGCGCCCGGCTGAGCACCTCGGAGTCGTCGGCCCACTTCTGGTACGCCTCGGGGAAGGCTGAGCGCTGCACCCGCTGGGCGGCGTCGGTGACCCGCATCTTCTCCCAGCCGCGCACCTTCTTCAGTGCCGCATAGAAGCGGTTCGCCGCGTAGCGCGGGTCGCGGATCTGCGTCGGGGTGCCCCAGCCCTGGCTCGGGCGCTGCTGGAACAGGCCGACCGAGTCCCGGTCGCCGTCGGCGAGGTTGCGCAGCCCCGACTCCTGGTACGCGGTGGCCAGCGCGACCACCACGGCCCGCTCCGGCATCCCACGCTGCGCACCGATCGCCGCGATGGTCGCCGCGTTGGCCATCTGGTCGGCGTCCAGGGCGACCCGGCCGTCGGCCTGGACGGTGCACTTCCGCGCCGACAGTGGCAGCTGCAGACGGTCCCCCACCTGCCGCACGACGAGCCAGACTGCGATCACGGCGACGAGGATGAGAACCACTCCACCCGCCACGGCTGCCCGAGTTCGCACCCACACCCCCACATCGACAGTCCGACAAGCGTACGTCCCTCCGCGACCGGTCCGGGTCGTCCGACCGGTTTCGACCCTGGCCGCCCGGCGCAGCTCACCCCGAGGTTCCCGCTTCGACACCGGTCTCACCTGCCATATCGCCTCCCGTCCGGCTGAATTCGCCGACAATCGGGGCCTGGGCGTTCTCACCGCATTCGTGCTGCCTGCACCGATCCGTGGCAGCCGTCTGACGCCCGCCCGGTCCTGGCCTGTCTCGCGCGTCACCGCGGCCCTGTCGCTGGGAAGTGATTGACCAGTCAAGGGCTTATCTCCGATTGACATGTCAATCACCGACAGGCCACACGCCAAGGAGAAGGTTCCATGGGAACGATGGATGGCAAGGTAGTGCTCATCACCGGCACCGGAGGAGGTCTGGGCCGCGTCGCGGCGCTGGCCTTCGCGCGAGAAGGCGCACGGGTCGTCGGGGCCGACATCCAGATCGACGGCAACAACGAGACGGTCGAACTCGTCCGGAACGCCGGAGGTGAGATGACGGGCATCGCCCCGGTCGATCTCACCGACCCGGAGCAGGTGCGCAAGCTCGTCGAGGACGCCGTGGCGGCCTACGGCGGGCTCGACGTGGTCTACAACAACGCGGCCGCCCTCCGCTTCGGTCCGATGCCCGACTTCTCCGTCGAGGACTGGCGGTTCACCATCACCGGCGAACTCGACATTCCCTTCTTCGTGTCGAAGTTCGCGTGGCCGCACCTGGTCCGGCGCGGTGGCGGCGTCATCATCAGCGCCGCTTCCATGGCCGGAATGATCGGTGGCCATGTCCCCCCGATGGTGGGGCACGCCGCCGCGAACGCCGGCATCATCGGCATGACCCGGCAACTCGCGCTCGAAGGCGCGCCCCACGGGATCCGC
Organism: Micromonospora sp. RHAY321; assembly: GCF_023896955.1. Lineage (GTDB taxonomy): Bacteria > Actinomycetota > Actinomycetes > Mycobacteriales > Micromonosporaceae > Micromonospora. The sequence continues at coordinate 246,609 of NZ_JAMHIW010000008.1, read as the reverse complement.
GCGGTGGCGATCAGTCCCGGGCCCATCGTGAGCCCGGCCAGCGAACGCGACCTCGGCGACAACCAGGCGGCCCGGGACGCGATCACCGGCAAGACGCTCGTCAAGCGCTTCGCCCAACCCGAGGAGGTCGCCGAACTGGTGGTCTTCCTCGCGTCCGACCGGGCGTCGTACATCACCGGGGCGAACTACCCGGTCGACGGCGGCGCTACCGCGTGGTGACGGGCTCCGGGATGCCGCCGTTCCCGGGTGGCACCCCGACCCTCATCGAGGACGCACACAGCAACGCCGCCCGGAGCGCTCAGACGTCGAGAGCGGGCACCCAGCGCGCCGGTCGTTTCTCCCGGAACGCGGTGACGCCCTCGCGTCCCTCGTCGGAGAGGAAGTAGCCCGTCGACAGAGCGGACAGCCGGGCCAGCTCAGCGCGCAGCTCGGCCGTGCCCGGTTGGCGCAGCAACTCCTTCGCGCCGGCCAGCGCACCCGGCGCGCCCCGCACCAACGAGTCGCAGTACCGGTGTACCGCCGCGTCCAGCCCGTCCGCCGGCACCGCCGCGGTGACCAGACCGATCTCGGCCGCCCGCCGGCCGTCGAAGGTGTCCCCGGTCAGGTACAGCTCGGCGGCGGCACGCGGGTGCAGCCGGGGGAGCACGGTCGCCGAGATCACCGCCGGGATCACCCCGATCCGCACCTCGGTGAAGGCGAACGTCGCCTCCTCGGCGCAGACCGCCAGGTCCGCGGCGGCGATCAGGCCCAGCCCGCCGGCCCGCGCCGGCCCGGCCACCCGGGCCAGCACCGGCTTCGGGCACTCCCAGAGCGCCGCGAGCACGTCGCCCAGCATCCCGGCCGGCACCGTCCCGCTGGCGTACGCCGCAGCGGTCTCCTTCAGGTCGGCACCCGAGCAGAAGACCGGGCCGGTGTGGTCGAGCACGATCACCCGGACCGCGTCGTCGGCCACCGCGTCGGCCAGCCCGGCCAGCAACTGGGTCATCAGACCGGTGGAGAGCGCATTGCGGTTGTGCGGGCTGTCCAGGGTGAGGGTGGTCACCCCACGGGCCGTGGCGACCCGCACGAGGACGTCGGGAGAGGTCATGCCGGGCACACTAGTGGCCATGCCCGGCGTCCTTCCAGATGGTGAGACCGTCCCCGTCGACGGATCGCTGCCCGCCACCGCCACCGCCGCGGTCGGCGAGCGCGGCTTCGGCGTGTACGTGCACGTGCCCTTCTGCGCCAGCCGCTGCGGCTACTGCGACTTCAACACCTACACGGCCGCCGAGCTCGGCGGTGGCGCCAGCCGCGAGGGGTACGCCGACACCGTGCTGGCCGAGCTGGCCCTCGCCGCCCGGGTGCTCGGCGACAGCCCACCGCCCCGTGTCGACACGGTCTTCGTCGGCGGCGGCACGCCCACGCTGCTCCCTGCCGACGATCTTGCCCGCATCCTCGACGGCATCGACCGCACCTGGGGGCTGGCCGCCGACGTCGAGGTGACCACCGAGGCCAACCCGGAGTCGGTCACCCCGGAATCGCTGAAGCTGCTGCGGGCCGCCGGCTACACCCGGATCTCGCTGGGCATGCAGTCCGCCGCACCCGGTGTGCTGGCGATCCTCGACCGCAAGCACAGCGCGGGTCGGGCCACCGCCGCCGCCCTGGAGGCGCGTGACGCCGGGTTCGAGCACGTCAACCTCGACCTGATCTACGGCACTCCGGGGGAGCGGGCCGAGGACTTCGCCGCCTCGCTGGAGCAGGTGGTCGCCGCCGGGGTGGACCACGTCAGCGCGTACGCCCTGATCGTGGAGGACGGCACCCGGCTGGCCGCGCGGATGCGTCGCGGCGAGCTGCCGTACCCCAGTGACGACGTCGCCGCGGACCGCTACCTGGCCGCGGAGGCCGCCCTCGGCGCGGCCGGCCTGTCCTGGTACGAGGTCTCCAACTGGGCCCGCACCGACGAGGCCCGGTGCCGACACAACCTGCTCTACTGGACCGGCGCGGACTGGTGGGGCCTCGGGCCGGGGGCGCACAGCCACGTCGGCGGGGTGCGCTGGTGGAACGTGAAGCACCCGTCGGCGTACGCCCAGCGGCTGGCCGCCGGCACGTCTCCCGGCCTCGCCCGGGAGGTGCTCACGGTCGACGAGGCGCACATGGAGGACGTGATGCTGCGGCTGCGGCTGGCCAGCGGCCTGCCGCTGGCGGTGCTCGACGCCACCGGTCGGGCCGGCGCCGAGCGGGCGCTGGCCGACGGCCTGCTGGCCGGCCCGGAGTACGCGGCCGGCCGGGCGGTGCTCACCCTGCGGGGCCGGCTCCTCGCCGACGCCGTGGTCCGCGACCTGCTCCCCTGACCCGGTCGCACCGCCGCGGGTGACGGTGCGCCGGGCCGGCCGGGGGAGCGGCCGACCCGGTCACTTGATGAAGTTGGCGGACATCGGGTAGCGGTAAGGCGTGCCCTCGTTGGCCTTGATCCCGGCGATGATGCCGAACAGGATCTGGATCACCACCACCGCGATGCTGGGCAGGAAGAGCAGGCACCAGCTCACGAAGAGCAGCACGAACGCGATGATCGACCAGAGGATCTGGAAGTTCAGCGCGGCCAGGGCGTGCGCCCGGACGGTCGGCGACTGCTGGCCACGGGCCAGGTAGGCCACCAGCGGGGCGACGAAGCCCAGCGGGCCGAAGCTGATCAGGGCGCCGAGGGCGCCGCCGAAGTGCGCGACCAGGGCCCAGGTCTTGTCCTCGTTGTTGGCGAAGCCACCGGCGGGCGGCCCGTACGCGCCACCGGTCGGATAACCGCCGGGAGGAAAGCCACCGGGCGGAGGGTAGCCACCGGGCGGAGGGTAGCCACCGGGCGGAGGGTAGCCGCCTGACGGCGGTTGGTCACCGGTGGGCGGCGGATAGCCACCGGCCGGGGGATAGCCGCCCGGTGCGGGTGCCCCGGACAGTGGTGCGGTGGGTGGCTCGGCCGAGGGGGACGAGCCCGGGGAGGTCGGCTCCGGCGGGTAGTTGCCGGGGTCACCCGCTCCGGGAGGGCGAGGAGGTTCAGTCATGGATGTCACGGTAGGGGTCCACGGCAACGGCGCACCAGAGCGACACCGCCGGCCCGGCAGGCCGCTCGGCCACCCGGCGTCCCGGACCGCACCGACGGTGCGTCGTTGATCATCGCGCTGGCGGGCACGCCGACGTAGACTGGCACTCGTTACAGTCGAGTGCCAGGACGGCCCGCCGACCCCACCGTGGGCGGCGGCCGACGTGCGACAGGAGGTGCGGAGGATGGGTCTCGACGACCGCAAGCTCGCCGTGCTCCGCGCCATCGTCGAGGACTACGTCTCCACCCAGGAGCCCGTCGGCAGCAAGGCGCTGGTCGAGCGGCACCAGCTTGGTGTGTCCCCGGCCACGGTCCGCAACGACATGGCCGTGCTGGAGGAGGAGGGCTACATCCGGCAGCCGCACACCAGTGCGGGGCGGGTGCCCACCGACCGCGGCTACCGGCTCTTCGTCGACCGGCTGTCCCGGGTCAAGCCGCTCAGCCCGGCCGAGCGCCGGGCCATCGAGCGCTTCCTGGTCGGCGCGGTCGACCTCGACGACGTGGTGCACCGCACGGTGCGGCTGCTCGCGCAGCTGACCCGGCAGGTGGCAGTCGTGCAGTACCCGAGCCTGGCCCGCTCCTCGGTGCGGCACCTGGAGCTGGTGCCGATCTCCACCACCCGGCTGATGCTCGTCATGATCGCCGACACCGGGCGGGTGGAGCAGCGGCTCGTGGAGCTGCCCGGGCCGGTGCCCGCCGACGACGTCACCGACCTGCGCCGGCTGGTCAACGAGAAGCTCGCCGGCGCCCGGCTGTCCGACACGCCGCCGCTGGTGCAGACGCTGGTCGACGAGGCGCCGCCCGAGCTGCGCCCGACGATGACCACCCTCGCCACGGTGCTGCTGGAGACGCTGGTCGAGCGGCACGAGGAGCGGATCGCGCTGGCCGGCACCGCCAACCTCACACGCGGCGGCCTGCTCGACTTCCAGGGCTCCCTGCGGCCGATCCTCGAGGCGCTCGAGGAGGAGGTCGTGCTGCTCAAGCTCATCGGCGAGACGGAGCCGAGCACCACCCGGGTGCTCATCGGCGACGAGAACGAGTTCGACAACCTGCGCGCCGCCTCGGTGGTCAGCACCGGGTACGGCCCGGGCGCCACCATCGTGGGCGGCCTGGGGGTGCTGGGGCCCACCCGCATGGACTACCCCGGCACCATCGCCACGGTGCGCGCCGTGGCACGCTACGTGGGCGAGCTGCTGGCCCAGAACTGACCAGTCAGGGCCGACGGCCGGCTGCGGCCGCCGACCGGCGCAACGCGAGACGAACATGAGGACACGGAACGCAGTGGCCAGGGACTACTACGGCATCCTCGGTGTGAGCCGGGAAGCCTCCGACGACGAGATCAAGCGCGCCTACCGCAAGCTGGCGCGCCAGTTCCACCCGGACGTCAATCCGGACCCGGAGGCACAGGAGAAGTTCAAGGACATCAACGCCGCGTACGAGGTCCTCTCGGACGACCGGAAGCGGCAGATCGTCGACCTGGGTGGCGACCCGCTCGCCCCGGGTGGCGGCGGCGCCGGTGGTCCGGGCGGTCCCGGCGGCGCCGGCCCGTTCGTCGGTTTCCAGGACATCATGGACGCGTTCTTCGGCGGCGCGGGGGGCGGCGCGCGTGGTCCGCGCCCGCGCACCCGTCCGGGCGCCGACGCGATCCTGCGGCTGGAGCTGGACCTGCACGAGACGGCGTTCGGCGTCGAGGCCCCGATCACCGTCGACACCGCGGTGCTCTGCACCACCTGTTCCGGCGCCGGCACGGCCGCCGGCACCCACCTGGCCACCTGTGAGGCGTGCGGGGGTCGGGGCGAGGTGCAGTCGGTGCAGCGCACCTTCCTCGGCCAGGTCGTCTCCGCCCGGCCGTGCACCGTCTGCCAGGGCTACGGCACCACCATCCCGCACCCCTGCCCCACCTGTGCCGGCGACGGCCGGGTGCGGACCCGCCGCTCGCTGACTGTCAAGATCCCGGCCGGCGTCGAGGACGGCATGCGGATCCGGCTGGCCCAGCAGGGCGAGGTGGGCCCGGGTGGCGGCACCGCCGGTGACCTCTACGTGGAGATCCACGAGCGGCCGCACGACGTGTACTCCCGCAAGGGCGACGACCTGCACTGCCGGGTCACCGTGCCGATGACCGCGGCGGCACTGGGCACCCGGCTGACCATCAAGACGCTGGACAGCGAGGAGACGGTCGACGTCAAGGCCGGCACCCAGCCGGCCAGTACCCTGCGGCTGCGTGCCCGCGGCGTGCCGCACCTGCGCGGCACCGGCCGGGGCGACCTCTACGTCCACCTGGACGTCCGGACGCCGACGAAGCTCGACCCGGACCAGGAGCGGATGCTGCGCGACTTCGCCAAGACCCGCGGCGAGGAGGTCGCCGAGCTGAGCAAGCAGGGCGGCTTCTTCTCGCGGATGCGCGACGCGTTCAACGGCCACGCCTGACCGGCGCGGCTAGCCTGATCATCGTGTCCGCGCCGCTGTTCCTGGTCGAGTCCCTGCCCACCGCCGACGCGTTGACCCTCGACGGTCCCGAGGGGCACCACGCCGCCACCGTGCAACGGTTGCGGGTCGGCGAGGAGTTGCTGCTCTCCGACGGCCGGGGCGGCACGGCGGCCGCGGTGGTCACCGCCGTCGGCCGGGGCAGCCTGGAACTCACCGTCACCTCGCGGGGGTACGCGGACGCGCCCGTACCCCGACTGGTGAGCGTGCAGGGCATCGCCAAGGGCGACCGGGGTGAGCTGGCCGTGCAGGCGATGACCGAGGTGGGCGTCGACGAGATCGTGCCCTGGGCGGCGGCCCGTTCGGTGACGCAGTGGCGTGGCGACCGGGGCGTACGGGCCCGGGAGAAGTGGGTGGCCACCGCCCGGGAGGCCGCCAAGCAGGCCCGCCGGCCCTGGCTGCCGGTGGTTGCCGGCGCACCGGACGAGTCCACCGCGACGGTGGCCCGCCGCATCGCCGGCGCCGCCGCCGGGTTCGTGCTGCACGAGGAGGCCGAGGAGCGGCTGACCACCGCCGACCTGCCCTCGACCGGGGAGATCGTCCTGGTGGTCGGCCCCGAGGGCGGCATCGACACGGCCGAGTTGACCGCGTTCCGCGAGGCCGGAGCCCGGCCCGTACGACTCGGCCCGACGGTGCTCCGCACCTCCACGGCGGGCGTGGCGGCACTCAGCGTGCTGGCCACCCGCCTCAACCGCTGGTAGTCCGGCCTCCGAACCGGCCCGGTCGCCGGCGTAGCCGGGTTGACCGCTGTCGCCGCGCTGACCGGTGGTCGGCCGGACGGCTCTCGGCGGCGTGGTCCCGCGAGACGACAAAGCCTCGGTCGACCCGGGGGTCGCGGAGGCCGGGGGTCAGCTGCGGAGGTAGGAGGCGCCGTTGAGGTCGACGATGGTGCCGGAGGCCCACTCGGCCTGGGGCGAGGCCAGCCAGTGCACCGCGGCGGCGATCTCCTCCGGCTGGGCGACCCGGTCGAACGGGCTCTGCGCGCGGATCGCCGCGCCGCCCTCACCGCTCAGGTGATCGGTGGTCATGTCGGTGGCCACGTAACCCGGCGCGACGGTGGCCACCGCGATGCCGTACGGCGCGAGTGCCACGGCCAGGGACTGGCCCAGGGCGTTCAGCCCTGCCTTGCTGGCGCCGTACGCCGGCTGCTGCGGCTCACCGCGGAACGCGCCCCGGGACGAGACGTTGACGATCCGGCCGCCGCGCTCCCGCATGTGCTGGGCGGCGCACCAGGTGACGTTGCCGGCGCCGGTCAGGTTGGTCTCCAGCACCTGCCGCCAGCGCCGCTGCCACTCTTCGTAGGAGGCGCCGAAGACCGGGTGCGGATCGTCCCGGCCGCCGTACATCCCGGCGTTGTTGACCAGCACGTCGATCCCGCCGAGCAGTTCGGCGGCCCGGTCGACCATGGCCCGTACCGCCTCCGGGTCGGTGAGGTCCGCGCGGACCACGACGTGCCCCGTTCCGGGCAGGTGCGCACGCACCTCCTCGGCGGCGTCCGCCGAGTCCCGGTGGTGGATCGCCACCCGGTCGCCGCCGGCTGCGAAAGCCGCCGCCACCGCCCGTCCGATCCCGCGCGAGGCCCCGGTCACCAGTACCGCTCGATCCGTCATGCACGGCATCCTGCCGTAGGGGCGCGAACGTCGGGAAGGGACCCTTCCGCCACCGGCGGCGTCGCCCGGGGCACCTTCCTTAGACTGCCCCGATGGGATCCGACTGCCTGTTCTGCCGCATCGTCGCCGGGGAGATCCCGGCCACCGTGGTCCGGGAGACCGCCACGACGCTCGCCTTCCGGGACATCGGCCCGAAGGCGCCGGTGCACGTGCTGATCATTCCGAAGGAGCACTACGCCGACGTGGCCACCCTCGCCGAGGGTGACCCGGCACTGGCCGGTGAGGTGCTGGCCACGGCCGCCGCCGTTGCCGACGACGAGGGGTTGCTCGGCGACGGTTTCCGGTTGATGTTCAACACCGGCGCGTACGGCGGGCAGGAGGTGTTCCACGCGCACGCGCACCTGCTCGGTGGCGCTCCGCTCGGGCCGATGCTCGCCCGGGACCTGGCGTGAACGCGGGGCCGGCGCCGGACAGCCGCGTGGACGAGCGGTTGGGACGACTGGTCCGGCGGGTGCAGGCCGACGCGCGCGTACCGGCGGTGTCGGCGGCGCTGCACCGGGCGGACCGGCCGCTGTGGCAGTGCGCCGTCGGCGGCACCGGCACCGACGACGCGCTGGGGCCGCGTACCCAGTTCCGGATCGGCTCGGTCACCAAGACGTTCACCGCGGCGCTCACCCTGCAGTGCCGCGACGACGGACTGCTCGACCTGGACGACCCGGTGGGCCGGCACCTGGACCTGCCGGCGCACGGGGAGCTGACCGTCCGCCGGCTGCTGTCGCACACGGGCGGCCTGCAGCGTGAGCCGTTCGGCGACGTGTGGGACACCCTGCGCGCGCCGGACGCCGACGAACTGGTCGCCGAGCTGGCCCGGGCCGAGCGGGTGTTGCCGCCGGCCCGCCGCTTCCACTACTCCAACCTCGGCGTGGCCGTGCTCGGGCAGCTCGTCGCCCGGCTGCGCGGCGGCAGCTGGGCGGAGGTGCTCGGCGAGCTGGTCCTGACGCCACTGGGGCTGACCGACACCACCGTGACTCCCGGGCCGGCCGCGGCCACCGGGTTCCTGGTCGACGCGTACTCCGACGAGGCTCACCCGGAGCCGCCGACCGACTTCGGCGGGGTCGGCCCGGCAGCCCAGCTCTGGAGCACCGCCACCGACATGGCCCGCTGGGCGGCGTTCCTCGCCGACCCGGCGGCGCTGGACCCGACCGGCGCGGTGCTCGCCCCCACCACCCTGGACGAGATGCGCTGGCCGGTGACCACCACCGACGAGACGCTCTGGGGTGCCGGCTTCGGGCTGGGGCTGATCCTGGTCCCGCAGGGCGAACGGGTGGTGCACGTGGGGCACGACGGGGCGATGCCCGGTTTCCTGGCGGCGGTCTACGGCCGCCGGGGTGGCGACGGCACGGCGGGCGCGATGGGCGCGGCCGTGCTCGGCTCGTCCGGCACGGCGGCCGAGCTGTTCGACCTGCCGCACCAACTGCTCGCCGCGGCGGTCGAGCACGACCCGGCCGAGATCGAGCCCTGGCGGCCCGGCCCGCCCGCTCCGGCGGCCCTGCGGGGCGTGCTGGGCCGCTGGTGGGGTGAGGGTTTCGAGTACGTCTTCTCCTGGCACGACGGCACGCTGCGGGCACGTGGGGCCGGCGACCCGGCGGGACGCCCGCCGGCGGTCTTCACCCCCCTGCCGGACCGCCCGGACGTGTTCCGCACGGTCTCCGGGCGGGAGACCGGGGAGCTGCTGCGGCTGACCCGGGACGAGGCCGGCACGGTGGTCCGGATGCACTGGGCGACGTACCGGTTCACCCGCCACCAGGAGAGCTTCGACCGGTACGACTTCCGGGCCGGGAGTTGATCGCGGCCAGCGGAAATGGGAGCGATGCGGGCCGCGTTGAACGGATACGATGGGTGTAACGTCCGCACGCCGTGCCAGCAGGGCCGGCGCTGAGATCGAGAGCAGGTGCGCAGGGCCCTTCGGCCCAACTTATGACCGGCACCCCACCTCCCGGCCCGCCCCGGGTGCAGACCAGGATCACCGTGCCCGACTCGAAGATCATGGTCAATCTCCTCGGCGCGGGTGACGAGATCCTACGACTCGTCGAACGCTCGGTCACCAGTGACGTGCACGTCCGGGGCAACGAGATCACCATCACCGGTGCCCCCGCGGACAACGCCCTCGCCGAGCGGGTTTTCAGTGAGCTGCTCGAACTCATCGAGAAAGGCGAGACCCTGACCACTGACGCGGTGAAACGTACCGTCGGCATGCTCGAGCAGGGCAGCGCCGAGCGGCCGGCCGAGGTCCTGACGCTCAACATCCTCTCCCGGCGCGGGCGCACCATCCGTCCCAAGACCCTCGGGCAGAAGCGGTATGTCGACGCGATCGACTCGCACACCATCGTCTTCGGCATCGGCCCGGCCGGCACCGGCAAGACCTACCTGGCGATGGCGAAGGCCGTCCAGGCGTTGCAGGCCAAGCAGGTCAACCGGATCATCCTGACCCGGCCGGCGGTCGAGGCGGGTGAGCGGCTGGGCTTCCTGCCCGGCACGCTGAACGAGAAGATCGACCCGTACCTGCGCCCGCTCTACGACGCGCTGCACGACATGCTCGACCCGGAGTCGATCCCGAAGCTGATGGCGGCGGGCACCATCGAGGTCGCCCCGCTGGCGTACATGCGTGGCCGGACCCTCAACGACGCGTTCATCATCCTGGACGAGGCGCAGAACACCACGCCCGAGCAGATGAAGATGTTCCTCACCCGGCTCGGCTTCAATTCCAAGATCGTCGTCACCGGTGACGTCACCCAGGTGGACCTTCCCGGCGGGACGACCAGCGGTCTGCGGGTCGTGCGGGACATCCTGGAGAACGTCGAGGACGTGCACTTCGCCCAGTTGTCCAGCTCCGACGTGGTCCGCCACCAGCTGGTCGGGCAGATCGTCGACGCGTACGCCCGCTGGGACGCCGAGCGGGAGAACCAGCAGGCGCAGGGCGTCCACGCCGTGCCCGGGCGACCCGCCCAGGGCGGCCGGGCCGGCCGACGCCGCTAAAGCAGAGGAAAGCTGTTGTCCATCGAGATCGCCAATGAGTCCGGTGTCGACGTCGACACCGACGCCGTGCTCGCCGTCGCCCGGCACGCCCTCGACGAGATGGGGGTCAACCCCCTCGCCGAGCTGTCCGTGCTGCTGGTCGACATCGACTACATGACCGAGCTGAACCATCGCTGGATGGGTGGCGACGGCCCGACCGACGTGCTCGCCTTCCCCATGGACGAGGGCAGCGTCGACCACGGCCCGGGCGAGACCGCCCCGAGCGGCGGCGAGCCCGCCCTGCTCGGTGACATCGTGCTCTGCCCCGAGGTGGCGGCCAAGCAGGCGGCGACGGCCGGGCACGCCCCGGCCGACGAACTGCACCTGCTCACCGTGCACGGGGTGCTGCACCTGCTCGGCTACGACCATGCCGAGCCGGAGGAGGAGCGGGAGATGTTCGCGCTCCAGGCCCGACTGCTGGCGAGCTGGCGGTCGACCCGCACCCAGTGATGCCCACTCCACTACTGGCGGCCGGCCCCACGGCCGGCCTGCCCGACCTGCAACTGATCGTCTTCGCGGCCGGCCTGGTCGTGCTCGCCGGCGTGATCGCGATGACCGAGGCGGCGCTCGCCGCGGTGTCACCGGCTCGAGCCGCCGAGTTGGCCCGGGACGGCGTACGCGGCGCCCGCACCCTCCAGGCCGTGGCCGGCGACGTGGTCCGGCACCTCAATCTGCTCCTGCTGTTGCGGCTGCTCGCCGAGCTGACCGCCACCACGCTGGTGGCGCTGGTCGCGGTGGACACGTTCGGCGCCGGCTGGCGGGCCGCGCTGGTCACCGCCGGCGCGATGACCGTCGTCAGCTTCGTGGTGGTCGGGGTCGCCCCGCGCACCATCGGCCGGCAGCACGCGTACGCCGTGGGGCGGGCGGTGGCGCCGCTGGTCCGCTGGCTGGGCCGGGCGCTCAACCCACTCGCGTCGCTGCTCATCCTGATCGGCAACGCGGTCACCCCGGGGCGCGGCTTCCGGGAGGGGCCGTTCGCCACGCAGGTGGAGCTGCGTGAGCTGGTCGACCTGGCCGAGCAGCGCGGCGTGGTGGAGCACGGCGAGCGACAGATGATCCACTCGGTCTTCGCGCTCGGCGACACCATCGCCCGCGAGGTGATGGTGCCGCGTACCGAGATGGTGTGGATCGAGGAGGGCAAGACCCTCTCGCAGGCGCTGGTGCTCTTCCTGCGTTCCGGCTTCTCCCGCATCCCCGTGATCGGCGAGAGCGTCGACGACGTGCTGGGCGTCCTCTACCTCAAGGACCTGATCCGGCGCTCCCGCGGCGGTGACCCGGCGGCCGAGCAGCTGCCGGTGGCCGAGCTGATGCGCCCGGCCACCTTCGTGCCGGAGTCCAAGCCGGTCGACGACCTGCTGTCGGAGATGCAGGCCGCCCGCAACCACCTGGTCATCGTCGTCGACGAGTACGGCGGCACCGGCGGCCTGGTCACGATCGAGGACATCCTGGAGGAGATCGTCGGCGAGATCACCGACGAGTACGATGTCGAACGCCCGCCGGTCGAACGCCTGACCGACTTCTCGGTGCGGGTCACCGCCCGCCTGCCGGTGGAGAATCTGGGCGAGCTGTTCCACACCGACCTGCCCACCGACGAGGTGGAGACGGTCGGTGGTCTGCTCGCCCAGTCGCTCGGGCGGGTGCCGATCCCGGGGGCGGAGGTCGAGGTGGCCGGCCTGCGGCTGGTCGCCGAGGGCACCACCGGCCGGCGCAACCGGATCGACACCGTCCTGGTCAGCAAGGTGGAGCCGGGCGACGAGCAGGACAACGCGGGGCGCGGCGAGCACGCCGGCCCCGGAGACGACCAAGGTCACAATCGAGACGAGGAGAGGCAACCCGCCGATGCCTGAGACACCCGCCGCGCCCGCCGCCCGGCCCACCCCCACCGCGCCGGCCCCGCTGAGTGCCGAGGACGGCAAGCTCGTCGTCCTGGCCCGGGGCGCCCGCGGGCGGGTCGGCGCCGTGGAGGGCGCCGCGGTCCGGGACCAGGACGGCCGGACGTACGCGGCGGCCAGCGTCGCGCTGCCCTCGCTGACGCTCACGGCGTTGCAGTTGGCGGTGGCCTCGGCCGTGGCGGCCGGGGCGAGCCGGCTGGAGGCGGCGGCGGTGGTGACCGAGGCGTCGACGCTGGACGGCGCCGGGCACGCAGCGGTACGCGACCTCGCCGTGGACGCGCCGATCCACGTGGCCGCGCCGGACGGCACGGTGCTCGGCACGGTGACCCAGTGACCGGCGGCGTGAAGGACCCGCAGCCCCGCCCCTATCGGGCCGGGTTCGGCTGTTTCGTCGGCCGGCCCAACGCGGGCAAGTCCACGTTGACCAACGCCATCGTCGGCACCAAGATCGCGATCACCTCGAACAAGCCGCAGACGACCCGGCACGTCATCCGGGCCGTGCTGCACCGGCCGGAGTCGCAGCTGGTCCTCGTCGACACGCCGGGCCTGCACCGTCCGCGTACGCTGCTCGGCGAGCGCCTCAACGACCTGGTCCGGTCGACGTGGACCGAGGTCGACGTGATCGGCCTGTGCATCCCGGCCGACGAGCCGGTCGGGCGCGGTGACCGGTTCATCTCCGGCGAGCTGGCCGAGCTGAAGGCGACCGTGCTGGCGGTGGTCACCAAGACCGACCTGGTGGACAAGCGCCGGCTGGCCGAGCAGCTCCTCGCGGTCAGCGAGATGGGCGACTTCGCGGCGATCGTGCCGGTGAGCGCGATCTCCGGGCACCAGGTCGACACCCTGGTCGACGTGATGACCGACTACCTGCCGGCGTCCCCGCAGCTCTACCCGGACGACATGCTGACCGACGACCCGGAGCAGGTGCTGGTCGCGGAGCTGATCCGGGAGGCTGCCCTGGAGGGGGTCCGCGACGAGCTGCCGCACTCCATCGCCGTGGTGGTGGAGGAGATGATCCCCGAGGGTCAGGTCATGAAGATCTACGCCGACCTGTACGTGGAGCGGCCCAGCCAGAAGGCGATCGTGCTCGGTCACCGGGCGAGCCGCCTCAAGGAGGTCGGCACCAACGCCCGCCGGCAGATCGAGGAACTGCTCGGCACTCGGGTCTACCTGGATCTGCACGTGCGGGTGGCGAAGGACTGGCAGCGCGACCCGAAGCAGCTGCGCAAACTCGGTTTCTGACGCATCCCACCGGTCCGGCCGGGCACTCCCGGTCGGTCCGGCGCGGGGTGCGGCGTACCCCTCGGGCGTGATCATCTTCGGTCGGGCCGATGGCAAGATTCACGTTTGCCCGGGGTCCCGGCCGTTTGGTGCCGCCGCCGCGCAGGGTAGGGGACGTACATCCGGTGTCCCCGACCGAGATGCAGGCTGATGCGCAACAGGTACCTCGATGTCCTCCGTTTCCTGGCCATCGTCCGAGTGGTCGTCTACCACGTCACCGGGTGGGCGACCCTCACGCTCGTCTTCCCTGCCATGTCGGTGATGTTCGCGCTGGCCGGCTCGCTGATGGCCGCCACGCTGACCCGCGTCGGGCCGGCCGCGGTCGGTCGCCGGCTGCGCCGGCTGCTGCCCTCGCTGTGGGTCATGGCGGCGGTCTTCGTGCCGGCCATGCTGTTCACCGGGTTACCGGTGACACCGCGGCTGCTGCTGTGGCTGTTCCCGGTCGCCGACCCGCCGGCCAACCACTGGGGTGCCCTGGCGCTGAGCGTCATCTGGTACCTGCGCGACTACCTGTGGTTCGTGCTCGCCTCGCCGATCGCGTTCTGGCTGTTCCGGCGGGCTCCGCTGCCCACCCTGCTCGCCCCGTACCTGCTGCTGGTGGCGATCGAGGCGGGGATCTACCCGGCGCCACCGGTGCTGCGCGAGTTCGGGCTGTACTTCGGCGCGTGGCTGCTCGGCTTCGCCCACCACGCGGGGATGCTGCGCCGGCTCGCCGGTTGGGTGCTCTACCCGGCGGCGCTGGTGCTCGCGGTGGCCGGCGGGGCCTGGATCGTCGCCCATCCCGGCCCGCGAGGGTACGACCTCAACGACAACCACCTCGGCAACGCCCTCTGGTCCGCCGCGTTCATCCTGATCGCCCTCGGTCGGGCACCGGCGGGGATCTCGTGGTTGGCGCGCAGCCGGTTGGCCGACCGGGTGGTGACCGTGGTCAATCGACGGGCGCTCACCATCTATCTCTGGCACATGCCGTTCGTGGTGGCGCTCACCCCGCTGGTGGACGTGGTCGGCTGGTCCCACCAGGATCCGCTGGGGCTGGCCATCCGGGTGCTGCTGGTCTTCGCGCTCGTCGGGGTGGTCACCCTGGCCGTCGGCTGGGTCGAGGACGTCGCAGCCCGCCGGGTCCCGGAGCTGGTGCCCGCGGGCCAGTCGGGCAACGCCGGACCGCCGGCCCGGGCCGCTGCCACACCGGCGGCCCGAGCCGGCACCGATCCGGCGGCCGTACCCGGTGCCCGCCCGGCGGAGGCGACGGTCGGGCGAGCGGTGGTGCCGGCGCAGCGGGTGCCCATGGAGGCGGCCACCGTCGAGATCAGCGCTGGCTGATCGTGACGTTGCCGCTGCCGGCCGAGCCGTCGAGCACCAGGGACGCGGCCGGGTCGTCGGCGACGGTCACCCGCTCGTCGCCGGAGCCGGCGTTGGACTGGACCCGGTAGCTGCCGGCCGGCACCAGCAGCGTGACGTCCCCGCTGGAGGCGTGGGCACGGGCGGAGGCCGGCTTGTCCAGCTCGACGGTGACGTTGCCCGAGCTGGCCTCGGCGTCGACCGCGCCGGCCAGCCGGCGGGCGGTGATGTCCCCGGACGAGGCGCGCAGCCGTACCGCCGCGCTGGCCTCGCTCACCTCGATGTTGCCCGACCGGGTCTCCACCCCGAGCGCGCCGGAGGCTCCGGCGATCCGCACGTCACCCGAGCCGAGCTGCAGCTCCACCGTGCCGACGCGGCTCAGCTCGATGTTGCCGGAGCCGACCTCGCCCCGCACGGCCACGCCCTCCGGCACAATCACCTCGTAGGAGACGGTGCACCGCGAGCCGCAGTCGGTGTCCAGCACCAGCTCGCCGCCCTCGATCTCGTACCGGGCGTTGTCCGGTTCCCCGCCCTGGTAGCGCACGACCCGCTTGATCCGCGCCTCGGACGCCGGGCCGGTGCCGCGGACGACCACGTCGCCCGAGCCACCCCGCACCTGGATCGCGGTGACCCGGACCGGCTCGGTGTCGTCGTAGTCGAGCCGGCGGAAGGACAGGTTGTCGCACCCGGCGAGCACGATGAGGGTGGTGGCCAGCCCCAACGCGACGGGGGTGGCGGCGCGACGACGGCGCGGGGCGGAGATCCGGTGCAGTGCCATGTCCAGCACGCTACGACCGGTCACGAGTCCGGCGCATCGGGGTTCGTCCGCGCATCCACCCCGAACCGACCCTGATTTCACACCCCGAGGGAGAATGGTCCGATGGCCGGGTACCGCCGACAGCTCTACCGCGACGACGCGGTGGTGCTGCGTGTGCAGAAGCTCGGCGAGTCCGACCGGATCATCACCCTGCTCACCCGCCGGCACGGCCGGCTGCGCGCGGTGGCCCGGGGCATCCGCCGCACCACCAGCAAGTTCGGCGCCCGCCTGGAGCCGTTCGGCCACGTCGACCTCCAGCTCGCCGGCGACCCGAAGGGCAACCACGGCAGCTCGCTGCACACCGTCAGCCAGGTCGAGGGCATCGACCTGTACGGCAAGCGGTTCCTGGGTGACTATCCCCGCTACACGGCGGCCAGCGCGATCGCCGAGACCGCCGAGCGGCTGACCCCGGTGGAGCGGGAGCCGTCGCTGCGGCTGTTCCAGCTCACCGTGGGCGCGTTGAAGGCACTGTCGCGTGGTGAGCACGCCACCACGCTGGTGCTCGACGCGTACCTGCTGCGCGGGATGGCCCTCGCCGGGTGGGCGCCGGCGCTGATCGCGTGCGCGGTCTGCGGCACCCCCGGGCGGCACCGGGCGTTCTCCGTGCCGGCCGGCGGCGCGGTCTGCCCGGACTGCCGGCCGCCCGGCGCGGCCCATCCCGCGCCGGCGACCATCGATCTGATGTCCGCGCTGACCACCGGCGACTGGGTGGTCGCCGACGCCACCGAGAGCGGCGTACGCCGGGAGTGCAGTGGGCTGGTCGCGGCGCACCTGCAGTGGCATCTGGAACGCGCGCTACGCTCGCTGCCGCTGGTCGACCGGGGTCCCTCGGTGGCCGGCACGATCCCGCCGCCGGGGGGCGCCGGGGCCACGATGCTCCAGCCGGGCGGCGACGTCGCGGCCGGGGCGGACGGTGCGAGCAGGGAGAGAGCCGAGTGATCCGATCGATGAGGGCCGGCCGGCGTGAGCCGGTGCCGCCGACACCGCACCCGTCGGGCGCCCGCCCGCCGGCGCTGCCCACCGAGGCGGTGCCGAAGCACGTCGCGGTGGTGATGGACGGCAACGGCCGGTGGGCCAAGGAGCGCGGGTTGGCGCGCACCAAGGGGCACGAGGCGGGGGAGCACAGCCTCTTCGACACCATCGAGGGCGCCATCGAGATGGGCATCCCCTATCTGTCGGCGTACGCGTTCTCGACCGAGAACTGGCGGCGCTCGCCGGACGAGGTCCGGTTCCTGATGGGCTTCAACCGGGACGTGATCCGCCGCCGCCGCGACCAGTTGGTCGACCTGGGCGTCCGGGTGGTCTGGTCGGGCCGGCCGGGGCGCCTGTGGAAGAGCGTCATCTCCGAGTTGCAGACCGCCGAGGAGATGTCGCGCGGCAACTCCACGCTGACGCTGCAGTTCTGCGTCAACTACGGCGGGCAGGCCGAGATCGGCGACGCTGCCGCCGCGATCGCCCGCGACGTGGCGGCCGGCCGGCTGGATCCGGCGAAGGTCACCGAGAAGACCGTGGCGAAGTACCTCTACCACCCGGAGATTCCGGAGGTGGACCTGTTCCTGCGGCCCTCCGGGGAGGAACGGATCTCCAACTTCCTGCTCTGGCAGACCGCGTACGCCGAGCTGGTCTTCCTGGACACGCTCTGGCCGGATTTCGACCGTCGCCACCTCTGGTACGCCTGCGAGCTGTACGCCCAGCGGGACCGGCGGTTCGGCGGCGCGTTGCCCAACCCCGTCGCCCCGGTGGTCTGACGGAGGCTTGGCAGCACCTCACGGTGGGTATCAGTGACGTCAGGAGCCACTGACGGAGGTGAACCCACATGATCCAGAAGCGCATCGCACAGTGGGCGGTGATGGCGGTCGCGGTGCCACTGGCCGCGGCCGGTGCCCGCCGTCTCAGCCACACCCTGGAGGCCCGGCGTGGTCCCTCCGGGGTGAGCCGGTTGCTGACCAAGGGTGCCGACATGATCCGCCCGCAGAAGGCCAAGCGCCGGCGGTTCTGGTAACCCGCGTGACCCTCGGCGCCGCCCCCAGATCTTCCCGGGGGCGGCGCCGCCGCGTGTCCCCACCTGGTCGTTTCGGGGTGGCGACGGGTGGGGGCGGGTAGGGTCCGAAGGTGGCGGGACCACGGCGGTCGGGGGTGGACATGCGGGATCTCCGGTACAAGATGATCATGGCATTGAACGCGGCCGACCTGGGCGACCCGATCTGCGAGCAGGTGGCCGACATCTGCGCGGAGATCGCCGAGCAGCACTGCGCCGAGTTCGGTCACACGCCGCAACTGCGCAGCGGTGAGATCGCCGAGCTGGCCACCGGGGAGCCGGCGCTGACCTGGGCGCCGACGCCCTCCGACACCGGGCAGCGTGCCTGGTGACCGCGTCCGCCCCCTCGGTCGACCTGCGCCGGGCCGAGGATCGCTTCGCCACCCGGATCTCCTGGCTGGACTCGAAGCACTCCTTCTCGTTCTCCCGGCACTACGACCCGGCCAACACCCACCACGGTCTGCTGCTGGTCAACAACGACGACGTGGTCCGCCCGGGTGCCGGCTTCGAGACCCACCCGCACCAGGACATGGAGATCGTCACCTGGGTGCTGCGCGGGTCCCTCGTACACCAGGACTCCACCGGCCACTCCGGGGTCATCTACCCGGGCCTCGCCCAGCGGATGAGCGCCGGCACCGGCATCCTGCACTCGGAGAAGAACGACGCCTGGCGGCTCAGCAACCTGGAACCGCACAGCGATCCGGTGCACTTCGTGCAGATGTGGGTGCTCCCCGACGAGGAGGGCGTCGACCCCGGCTACGAGCAGCTGGAGATCGAGGACGAGCTGCTGCGCGGGGGCCTCGTGCCGATCGCCTCCGGGATGGACCGCTACGACGGCGCGTCCGCCATCCGGATCCGCAACCGCTACGCCACGCTGCACGCCGCGCGGCTCGGCTCCGGCGACGAGGTCACCCTGCCCGACGCGCCCTACGTGCACCTGTACGTGCCCAACGGCACGGTGACCCTGGAGGGCAGCGGCCCCCTCGGCACCGGCGACGCGGCCCGGCTCACCAGCACGGGCGGGCGGCGGGTCACCGCGGACGAGCCGGCCGAGATCCTGGTCTGGGAGATGCACGCCACCATCGCCTGACCCCACCCCGGGTGGGGCGAGGCCAGGCGTCCGCCGTCAGGCCGGCGATTCGGTGCGGTCAGCCGCCCAGGTGGTGTGGAACGAGCCCTCGCGGTCGACGCGCTGGTAGGTGTGCGCGCCGAAGTTGTCCCGCAGGCCCTGGATCAGCGCGGCGGGCAGCCGTTCGGCGCGCAGCGCGTCGAAGTACGCCAGCGACGACGAGAACGCCGGCGTCGGCACCCCCGCCCGGACCGCGTCGGCCACGACGCGCCGCCAGCTCGGCACACCGGCACCGACCGCGTCGGCGAAGTACGGCGCCACCAGCAGCGTCGGCAGGTCGGGCTGCTCGTCGTACGCCTCCCGGATCCGGTTCAGGAACCGGGCCCGGATGATGCAGCCGCCCCGCCAGATGGTTGCCGTGCCGCCGAGGTCGATGTTCCAGTCGTACTCCTGGCTGCCCGCGCGGATGTGGTCGAAGCCCTGCGCGTACGCGACGATCTTCGAGGCGAGCAGCGCGCGGCGGACGTCCTCGATGAACGCGTCCCGGTCGGCCACCTGCCACTTATCACCAGCGTCGGGAAACGCCCGGTGGGCCGCCGCACGCTGGTCCACGTGCCCGGACAGCGAACGCGCGAAGGTCGCCTCGGCGATGCCGGTGATCGGGATGCCGAGGTCGAGTGCGCTCTGCACGGTCCACCGCCCGGTGCCCTTCTGCTCGGCCCGGTCCTGCACCACGTCCACGAACGGCCGGCCGGAGTCGGCGTCGCGGTGCGCCAGCACGTCCGCGGTGATCTCGATGAGGAAGGACTCCAGCTCGCCGTCGTTCCAGTTGCGGAAGATCTCCGCGATCTCCGCCGGCTCGGCGTCCAGGCCGGCCCGGAGCAGGTCGTACGCCTCGGCGATCAGCTGCATGTCGGCGTACTCGATGCCGTTGTGCACCATCTTGACGAAGTGCCCGGCGCCGTCCGGCCCGACGTGCATGCAGCACGGGACGCCGTCCACGTGGGCGGAGATCTTCTCGAACATCGGCCCGAGCTTCGCGTACGACTCGGCGGAACCGCCCGGCATGATGCTCGGCCCGAGCAGTGCGCCCTCCTCGCCCCCGGAGACGCCGGTGCCGACGAAGTGCAGACCGTGCGTGCGCAACGCCTCCTCCCGGCGGCGCGTGTCGGCGAAGTGGGCGTTGCCGCAGTCGACGACGATGTCGCCCTCCTCCAGCAGCGGCACCAGTTCGTCGATCACCGCGTCCGTGGGCGCACCGGCCTTGACCATCACGATCACCGCGCGGGGCCGCTCCAGCGACGCCACGAAGTCGGCCATCGACTCACCGGGCACGAACGTGCCCTCGTCGCCGTGCTCGGCGATCAGGCTGCGCGTGCGCTCGGGCGAGCGGTTGTGCACCGCCACCGTGAAGCCGTTGCGGGCCAGGTTGCGGGCCAGGTTGCGACCCATCACCGCCAGCCCGGTCACGCCGATCTGCGCCGTCGCCTGCTCAGCCATCCGTGCCGCCACCTCTCACCGTCGCACTGCCGTGCTGCGACCGTATCGCGGTGCGCGGCGGTGCGGGCGGCGTCGTCGACAGCCGGTAACCGACCGGTGGCGCTCAGCCCCGGGCCAGCCGATCCTCCACGTGGGCCACCTTCGCGGTGAGCGCGTCGGTCACTCCCGGACGGATGTCGGCCTTGAGCACCACACTCACCCGGGGTGCCTGCGCGCCCACCACGTCGACGGCCCGCTTCACCACCGCCATCACCTCGTCCCACTCGCCCTCGACGATGGTGAACATGGCATCCGTCCGGTTGGGCAGACCCGACTCGCGGACCACCCGCACCGCCTCGGCCACCAGGTCACCGACGGACTCACCGACACCGAGCGGGGTAATCGAGAACGCGATCAGCATGCCGCCGATGGTGCCAGGAAAACCGGATGCGCCGCCGCCCACCCACGCGATAGCGTGCCGGCATGCGTAAGTGACGCCCCACCTCCGAGCCGGCCCGCAGCCCCGCGCCGCGGTCCGTGCGCTCCCGGGCGTCCCGCATTCTCCTCCCGCCGTGTGGCGGTGGCTGGCGCTGTCGATCCCGGTGAGCAGTCCCTTCCCGATTCGACTGTCGCGCCGCGACGGTCACCAGTCGAGCCGACCGGCCCCGGAGCGCGGGACCGGCAGTGACGGTCGGCACCGAAGGAGGCCCGGATGCCCGCGAGGCGCAAACCGAAGAGGTCCCGTACCACCACACCCACGCCCGCCGGCGCAGACCCGGCGGCCGGCCATGACGCGCTCCTACCAACCCGCCCCGCCGTGGATCTCGCGGTTGAACCGACGCTCCTGGTCGAGCCGGCTCTTCCGGCAGCGTTGGGTGAGCCGGCAGTGCTGGTCGAGCCGCCACTGCCGGCGGTGCTGAACCAGTCGGCTCTGCCGGCGGCGGTGCCGGGTGAGCTGGTGCCGCCCGTCGACGTGCCGGTAGTGGTCGACGCGCCGGTGGTGGCAGACCTGCCGAAGGTGGCCGGGCGACCGAAGGCACCGACGGCCGGACCGCCGCAGGGTGGCGGGACGCGCTCGACCGGCGGACGTGGCCAACAAGCTGGCCAGAGCCGCCGCTACGCCTTCCGCCGTAGCTGACCGACCCGCACCACCCGGCGGCGCTGTCCCAGGGTTGCGGAGGTGAGGCAGCACCAACACGGATGGTGCTGCCTCACCGCCCAACGAAGCAGCACCATCCCTGATGGTGTGCGGATCATGCCGGCGCGGCGGCGAGGCGAGGCGTGGAGAGACGCCGGTCGGCGCGATGGGGGAGCGGCGACTCAGCCGATCAGGGGGCGGAAGGTTCCGACGAGGATGCTCGTGGTCAGGGCGGTGGCGGCCAGCGCGGCGGCTGCGGCGATGAGCAGGGTGTCGGCGCGGGTGAAGGGCTGGCGGCGGGCCACGGTGCGCGGGGTGCCGGCGTCGAAGCCGCGCGCGTCCATGGCCACGGCCAACCGGGTGCCCCGGCGGATCGCACCGACCAGCAGGGCGAACGCGGTCGAGGTGAACAGCCGCAGCTTCGCCACCGGGTTGCGGCCGGCGTCGACGCCCCGAGCCCGTCGGGCCATGCTGATCATCTGCCACTCCTGACCGAGCAGCGGCACCAGCCGGAACGCGGCCAGCGCCCCGATGGCGAACCGGGCCGGTGCCTTCGCGTTCTGGATCAGCGCGTCGGCCAGGTCGGTGGGGTCGGTGGTGGCGAAGACGATCACGCCGGGCAGGGCCACCGCCAGCACCCGCAGCACCAGGCCGAGCGCGGTGAGCAGCACTCCGGTGGTCACCAGCACCGGTCCCACGTCCAGCAGGACCCGGCCGGACCGGTCGGCGGCGAAGAGCACCAGCGTGATCAGGATGCCGGCGGCGCTGACCAACAGCGGCCAGGCCCGCCGGGCCAGCACCCGGTAGCGGATGCCGAACAGCGGCAGCACGGCGAGCTCGACCGCGATGGCGATCGCCGGGGCCACCGGGTCGAGGGTGGCCAGCAGGGTGAACGAGAACACCAGTGCGGCGGCCACCTTCGCCACCGGGTTGCGGCGGGCCAGCGGCGCACCGGGCGCGGCGACCGGCTCGATGCTGATCATCGGATGTCGTCCCGGCTGGTCACGGTCGCTCCAGGGTGACGGTGCGGTCGGCGAGCGCGGCGACGAAGTCCACGTCGTGGGTGACCGTCACGACGCCGTGCCCGGCGTCGCGCAGGTCGGCGAAGAGGTCGACCAACTCCCGCCAGGTGCGTCGGTCCTGGCCGAAGGTGGGTTCGTCGCAGATCAGCAGACGGGGCGCCGTGGCCAGGGCCGTCGCCACGCTCAGCCTCCGCGCCTCGCCACCGGAGAGGGTGTACGGGTTGGCGGCGGCGAGCCGGTCCAGCCGCAGCCGGTCCAGCAGCCCGGCCACGGTGTCGTTGACCGCCGCCTCCGGCTGGCCGGTCCGGCGCGGGCCGAGGGCCAACTCGTCGAAGACGGTGCTGGTGACGAACTGGTGCTCCGGATCCTGGAAGACCGACCCGATCCGCCGGGCGAGCGCGGGTGCCCGCCACCGGTGCGGGGGAGTGCGCCGATCCGCCCCGGCCAGCTCGGCGGACGCGGTGACCCGCCCCGTGCCCGGCCGGAGCAGCCCGCCCAGCAGCAGAGCCAGGGTCGACTTGCCGGCCCCGTTGGGTCCGCGTACGGCGAGCGCCTCCCCGGCGCGTACCCCCAGGTCGGTGGCGCCCAGCCGGGGCGGCAGGCCGAGCCCCTCGGCGGTGAGCAACAACTCCCCCGGGGTGGCGGTCGCCGGCCGGGGCGCGATGGGGTGACCAGGCACCCAGACGCCCTCGGCGGCGAGCGCGGCGCCGTGCGTGGCGAAGACCTCCCCGGGCGGGCCGTCCGCGCGGACACCGCCGCCCGGTTCCAGAACGACGACCCGGTCGACCAGCGGCAGCGCCTCGGCGACCCGGTGCTCGACCAGGATCAGCGTGGTGTCGGCGTCCAGCGCGCCGGCCACCGCGCGCCGGACCAGGGTGGCACCGGCAGGATCGAGGTTGGCGGTGGGCTCGTCGAGCAGCAGGAGGCCGGGGCGCAGCGCCAGCGCACCGGCGAGGGCGAGGCGTTGCTGCTCGCCGCCGGAGAGCGCGGCGGTGTTCCGGTCCCGGGAGTACGGGAAGCCGACCCGGTGCAGCGCCTCGTCCACCCGGGGCCAGATCTCACCGGCCGGTACCCCCCGGTTCTCCAGCCCGAACGCGACGTCGTCGCCGCAGCGGGCCATCACCAGCTGGGTCTCCGGGTCCTGGAAGACGATGCCGACGCGTTCCCGGGCCTTGCGGGGGTCGAGCCCGTCGATCTCGACGGTGCCCTCCTGCTCGCCGGAGTCCTCCGGCAGCAGCCCGGCCAGCGCGCTGAGCAGGGTGCTCTTGCCAGCCCCCGACGGCCCCAGCAGCAACACCCGCTCGCCCGCCTCGACCCGCAGGTCCACACCGCGTACCGCCCAGGCCCGCCGCCCGGCGTGCCGCCACCCGAACCCCCGCAGCAGTACCCCGCTCACCAACCCCCACCCTCCCTCCCGTGCCGGCCGCCCGTGTTCCGGTCGTTGTTCAAGTGATCTGCGTCAGTTGGCCGCCCTTCGTTGACGCAAACCTCTTGATCAACGACGGGAGTGGGGGTGAGGGGTGTGGGGTGGGGTTAGATGGCTGCGCGTTCGCGGCCTACCGGGAAGCGGTCGAGGACGCCGGTGTTGGCCAGGGCGCGGGTGAGCAGCCAACCGCCGGCGCCGGCGATGAGCGTGGCGCTGACGATGGTGAGCAGCGCGTACGGGATGCGGTAGTCGCCGAGCGCGTAGTCGACGTTCCAGACGAAGAAGTCGAACAGCGCGGCGCTGAGCCCGGTCAGCGCGCCGGCGAGCACCGCGGTCGGCAGCCGGAACGACCGGTACCGGAAGGCCGCGAAGGCCAGCTCGGCGCCGATGCCCTGCACGATGCCCTGCGGGATCACCGTGCCGGCCCACTGGCTGCCCAGCAGGGCGGAGAGGACCGCGGCCACCGTCTCGCAGTAGAGCGCGGCGCCGGGCTTGCGGATGACCAGCCCACCGAGCACGGCCGGCATCAGCCAGACACCGTAGAGCAGGGTCTGCGCCGGCGGGAAGAAGGCGAACGCACCCTCGGTGGCGCTCCAGACCAGGCCCCAGGCCCAGAAGATGACGCCGAAGGCGACCGCGATCACCGAGGCGACCACGATGTCGATGGTGCGCCAGCGGTTGGTGTCGCTGTGGTTCATGTGGATGCTCCCAGTCCAGAGTGCGAACCAGGAGAAGACGCACGCCGCACGCCCGGTTGGCACCGGACGGCGGCGCGGCTGGAGGTCGACCGAACTCCCTGCGCTGGCATTACCCAGATCAGGTTCGAGGGTCTGCGGGCGTGCCCGCACTCTCAGCGCTGTGCGCTCCCCTGTCGGATGTGAAGTTGTCTCGCTGACGCTAGCACCGACGAGGGTCGCCGGCCCAGCAGGGAGACCGCCACCTCGGCGTACGGTCAGCCGGCGCTGCGCTGGGTAGTCTGACGATCATGCGGGTCGACGCGCGAGGTCTCACGTTCGAGGTACACACCGGTGGTCCGTCGGGCGGGGCGCCCGTCCTGCTGCTGCACGGCTTCCCCCAGCACTCCGGGGAGTGGGACGAGGTCGTCCCGACGCTGCACACCGCCGGCCTGGCCACGTACGCGCTCGACCAGCGCGGCTACTCTCCGGGCGCCCGGCCGGCGGCGGTCGCCGAGTACCGGATCCCCGAGCTGGTCGCCGACGTGGTGGCCGTGCTCGACGCGCTCGGCCTGGGCGCCGTCCACCTGGTCGGCCACGACTGGGGCGCCATCGTGGCCTGGGCGGTGGCTGCCGGGCACCCCGAGCGGGTCCGCACGCTGACCGCGGTGTCCGTACCCCATCCGGCGGCCATGGCGCACGCGCTCGCCAACGACGGGCAGCAGAAGGCCCGCTCGTCGTACATCGCGCTGTTCCGCAAGGAGGAGAAGGCCGAGAAGATGCTGCTGGCGTGGAACGCGACCGCGCTGCGCAAGCTCCTCGGCGGGGTGGGTGACGCGACCCGGGTGGACCGCTACGCCGACCCGATGCGCGAGCCGGGGGCGCTCACCGCCGCCCTGAACTGGTACCGGGCGATGTCCCGCGCCGACCTGGCCGGCGTCGGCCCGGTCGCGGTGCCGACGACGTACGTGTGGAGTGACCGCGACATCGCCATCGGCCGGACCGCCGCCGAGGCGTGCGCCGAGAACGTCACCGGCGATTACCGCTTCATCCAGCTGCCCGGGGTGAGTCACTGGATTCCGGACGCGGCGCCCGGCCCGCTGGCCGAGGCGATCCTGGCCCGGGTCGCCGGCTCGGCCTGAGCCGCGCCACGCAACGAGGAGGACCACCGTGACGACGGACGCCAGCGCGCCGGGCACCCGACGGACGCTCGCCGCGCAGCTTCGGCTGCTGGGCGTACGCCCAGGGGCGACGCTGCTGGTGCACGCCGGGCTGCGCTCGCTGGGCTACGTGTGCGGCGGGCCGCAGGCGGTGGCGCTCGCCCTGCGCGACGTCCTCGGCCCGGACGGCACGATCGTGGTGCCCACCCACACGCCGGACAACAGCGACCCCGCCGAGTGGCGCAACCCGCCGGTGCCGGTGGACTGGTGGCCGCTGATCCGCGCGGAGATGCCCGGTTTCGACCCGGCGGTCACGCCGAGCCGGTGCATGGGGGTGTTCGCCGAGACGATCCGCTGCTGGCCCGGCGCGCTGCGCAGCTCGCATCCACAGGTGTCGTTCGCCGCGCTCGGGCCGGCCGCCGAGCAGGTGGTGGGTGGGCACGCCAGGGCCGACATGCTCGGTGAGGGCTCTCCGCTGGCACGGCTCTACGAGCGGGACGCCGACGTGCTGCTCCTCGGCGTGGACCACGGGGTGAACACCTCACTGCACCTGGCCGAGTACCGCCGGCCGGGCCCGCCCCGGGAGCGGGTCGGGGCGGCGGTGCGCACCGCCGACGGTGGCCGCGACTGGGTGTGGTGGCAGGACGTACGGCTCGACGCGACCGACTTCGTCGCGTTGGGCCGGGACCTGGACGCCACCGGTGCGGTCCGTGCCGGACCGGTCGGCGTCGCGACCGGCAGGTTGATGCGCCAGCGGGCGGCGGTCGACTTCGCGGTGCAATGGCTGGCCCGCAACCGGACAACGGAGGACGCATGACGGTGAGCGCCGAGGACTACCTGGCCGTGGTGACCGAGACGATCGGCCGGGTGGCCGCCAGCCAGCGGGAGGCGGTGGGGCGGGCCGCCGACCTGATCGCCGACGCCGTCCGTGCCGACGGGGTGGTGCACGCCTTCGGCACCGGGCACTCGGAGGCCCTCGCCATGGAGATCGCCGGCAGGGCGGGTGGCCTCGTGCCGACCAACCGGATCGCCCTGCGTGACCTGGTGCTGCTCGGCGGGGAGCCGGCCGACCGGCTCGGCCCGCTGCTGGAACGGGATCCGGCGGTGGCGCACCGGCTCTACGAGCTGGCCCCGGTCCGGCCCTCCGACGTCTTCGTGCTCGCCTCGAACTCCGGGGTCAACGGAGCGATGGTGGAGTTCGCCACGCTGGTCAAGCAGCATGGCCACGGGCTGGTCGCGATCACCTCCGCACAGCACTCCGGCCGGATGACCTCCCGGCACCCCTCGGGGCACAAGCTGGCCGACCTCGCCGACGTGGTGCTCGACAACGGTGCGCCGTACGGCGACGCGACGCTGCCGTTGCCCGGTGGTGGCGCCGTCGGCGCGGTCTCCTCGATCACCGCGGCGCTGTTGGCGCAGCAGGTCACCGTGGAGGTGGTGGCCCGGTTGCTGGCGGCGGGGGAGCGGCCCCCGGTCTACCTGTCGGCGAACATCCCGGACGGCGACGAGCACAACGCGGCGCTGGAGGCCCGGTACGCGGGCCGCATCCGGCGTGGCTCCTGAGTCACCGCTCGGCCGGCCGGTGTCGTGAACCTGTTTCGCGCTCGGCCGGGTGGGGCATTGGCGTTGCTGCCGGCGGCCAGGACCGCCGGCAGTACCGTCTGACCGGAGGTAGCGCGTGTCGAAGGAGACCGAGAAGCAGCGTTGGCAGCGCAACTTCGCCGACCTGTTGCAGGAGTTGCGGGTCGCCCAGACCGGCGTACAGATCCTCTTCGCCTTCCTGCTCACGCTGCCGTTCAGCAACGGGTTCGGCGAGACCACCGAGTTCCAGCGGGACGTCTACATCGTCGCCCTGCTCGCCGCGGCCGCCGCCACCGCGTTGATCATCTCGCCGGTGGCGTTCCACCGGGCGCTGTTCCGGCAGGGGCGCAAGCCGGAGCTGGTCCGGTTCGCGCACCGGATGGCCAGCGGCGGGCTCGCCTTCATGCTCATCTCGATGGTCAGCGCGGTGCTGCTGATCACCGACTTCGTGCTGGACCGGCCGATCGCGTTCGTGCTGAGCGGGCTGACCGGGCTCTGGTTCCTCGGCTTCTGGGTCCTCCTGCCGTTCGCCCGGCGCAACTGGGGTGAGGACGACATCGACGACGAGGACGACGACCCACGGACCCTCGGCAGCTGACACCGCCAGAGCGATGGAACTCGATCTTCACGGACCGCTACCCCTGGGTAACACCCGGGGGTAGCGTGACGGTAGTCGCGCACGTCGACGCAGCCGCACCGATCTTCGAGGGGGCAGCCGTGACCACGACGCAGAACAACCGACCTGCACCGGACGGCCCCGACTCCGGCACCACCCCCAGCACCGCGGGCGCCGCGGCCCCGTTGTCGGCCGAGGCCGGGCAGGTCTCCGAGAAGGAGGCCCGGCAGGTCGCCGAGGCCGCCCGGGAGTCCGCCTGGGACCGGCCCAGCTTCGGCAAGGAGTTGTTCCTCGGCCGGTTCCGGCTCGACCTGATCGATCCGTGGCCCCGCTCCGACCCGGCCGACGTGGCCCGCGCCGAGGACTTCCTCGGCCGGTTCCGCGCCTTCCTGACGTCCGAGGTGGACGGCCAGGCCATCGAGCGGGCCGGGTCCATTCCGGACGCGGTGTTCCACGGGCTGGCCGACCTCGGCGCGTTCGGCATGAAGATCGACCGGAAGTACGGCGGCCTCGGGCTGAGCAACCTGCACTACTGCCGGGCGCTGATGCTGGCCGGCTCGGTCAGCCCGGCGATCGGCGCGCTGCTCTCGGCCCACCAGTCGATCGGGGTGCCGCAGCCGCTGAAGATGTTCGGCACCGCCGAGCAGAAGCAACGGTTCCTGCCCAGGCTCGCCGCCGGCGAGGTCTCGGCGTTCCTGCTCACGGAGCCGGATGTCGGCTCCGACCCGGCCCGGCTGGCCACCACCGCCGAGCCGACCGGCGACGGCACCGGCTACCGCCTCAACGGGGTGAAGCTCTGGGCCACCAACGGCATCGTGGCCACCCTGCTGGTGGTGATGGCCCGGGTGCCGGCCGCCGAGGGTCGGCGCGGCGGCATCACGGCGTTCGTGGTGGACGGTGACAGCGCCGGCATCACCGTGGAGCAGCGCAACGAGTTCGTCGGCCTGCGCGGCCTGGAGAACAGCCTCACCCGGTTCCACGACGTGTTCGTGCCGGCCGAGAACGTCATCGGCGGCGAGGGCAAGGGGCTGAAGATCGCCCTGACCACCCTCAACACCGGCCGGCTCTCACTGCCGGCGATGTGCGTGGGCGCCGGCAAGTGGGCGCTGAACGTGGCCCGCGAGTGGTCCGTCGACCGGGTCCAGTGGGGCCGACCGGTCGGCGAGCACGAGGCCGTCGCCCAGAAGCTCTCCTTCATCGCGGCGACGACGTACGGCATGGAGACCATGCTCGACCTGTGCTGCCTGCTCGCCGACGACGACCGCAACGACATCCGGATCGAGGCGGCGCTGGTCAAGCTGTACGCCAGCGAGATGGCCTGGAAGATCGCCGACGAGCTGATCCAGATCCGGGGTGGGCGCGGTTACGAGACGGCCGACTCGCTGGCCGCCCGCGGCGAACGCCCGGCCGCCGTCGAGCAGATGCTGCGCGACCTGCGGATCAACCGGATCTTCGAGGGCTCCACCGAGATCATGCACCTGTTGATCGCCCGGGAGGCGGTCGACGCCCACCTGTCGGTGGCCGGCGACATCATCGACCCGGAGGCGGGGCTCGGCCGCAAGGCCCGCGCTGGTGCCCGGGCCGGCGCCTTCTACGCGAGGTGGCTGCCCACCCTCGCCGTCGGCAAGGGGCAGAGTCCCTCGGCGTACGCCGAGTTCGGGCCGCTGGCCGCGCACCTGCGGCAGGTGGAGCGGTCATCGCGCAAGCTGGCGCGGTCGACGTTCTACGCGATGTCCCGCTGGCAGGGAAAGATGGAGCGCAAGCAGGCGTTCCTCGGCCGGGTGGTGGACATCGGCGCCGAGCTGTTCGCGATGTCGGCGGTCTGCGTCCGGGCCTTCGCCGAACGGGACAGCCGACCGGAGAACGTCGAACTCGCCGACCTCTTCTGCCGGCAGGCCCGGGTGCGGGTGGATGCGCTGTTCGGTGCCCTCTGGGACAACACCGACTCGGTCGACACGGCCGCGGCGAAACGGATCCTCGCCGGTCGCTACGCCGGCCTGGAGGACGGCGTCATCACCCCGTCCGACGAGCTGCCCTGGGTGGCCAGCTGGTCGCCCGGCCCGTCCACCGCCGAGGATGTGCGACGCCGCATCCCGCCGAAGCCGTGACCGGTGCCGCCCGGCGTGCACCCCGCCGGACGGTCAGCGGGCGACCGCCCAGGCCAGCACCGCCGCCAGGATCAGGCCGTTGAGCCCCGCCAGGGCCAGGTACGCCGCCGGTGGGATCTTCCTGCCCCGGCGGACGAAGGAGACCAGGACCGCGGCGTAGCCGAGCAGCAGGACGGCGATGACGATCAGGAAGTAGAACACGCCGACGACCTTAACGGTCCACCTGGCGGTTCCTGGCACGCAGGCCGAGCTGACGCAGTTCGAGTGCGGCGAGCGCGTCAACCGTGTCGTCGTCGCCGCGCCGCCACGCCTCCGCCACGTCGGGTGCGATCCGGGTCAACCGGCCCAGCGGCTGGGTGGCCAACGCGCGCAGGGCGAGCAGGTCCCGGCCGGCCGGCCCGGCGGCCAGCTTCGCGGCCGAGGAGGCCCGGCGCATCCAACGGACCCGCAGTGGCAGCCAACCGAACAGCACCAGACCGAGCGGGAAGATCAGCACCGCGATGGCGAGGGCGAGGGCGAGCTGGTCGACCAGTTGCTGCTGGTCACGGCCCGCGTCGGCGAGCGACCGGGCGGCGTCGGCGGCCCGCTGGAAGGGCGCGGTCAGCTCGTCGCCGACCAGCGGCACACGACCGACCTTGCTGCCGGCGTCGCCCAGGTTGTCGGCGAGCCCGCTGCCGGCACCCTCCAGCTTCTGCCCCGGTACGGCGAGCTTCTGCACCAGGTCGTGCAGCCACAGCGCGCCGCGGATCGCGACGTACACCCAGGCGACGACGAGCAGGTCGGTGAGCAACTGGCGGACGGCGGCCGGAAAGCGATCGGCGTAGATCTTCACGCGGGACAGCGTGCCACGAACGGCCCGGCACGGCACTCGTCGAATCAGCCGACGCGGAGGTGGCCGAGCTGAAGGAGGGGGTGTGGAGGGCGCCCGAGGCGTCGGTCAGCGGGCGCAGGCCGGGCAGGTGCCGAAGATCTCCAGGGTGTGGCTGACGTCGGCGTAGCCGTGTTGTGCCGCGACCCGGTCGGCCCAGCTCTCCACCGCCGGGCCGGCCACCTCGACCGTGCTCCCGCAGGCCCGGCAGACCAGGTGGTGGTGGTGCCCCTCGCTGCACCGGCGGTAGAGGTGCTCGCCGCCCGGTGGGCGCATCACGTCGATCTCACCCGCGTCGGCCAGCCCCTGCAGGGTGCGGTAGACCGTCGTCAGGCCGACCCGCTCGCCGCGCTGCCGGAGCATCGCGTGCAGATCCTGGGCGCTGTGGAAGCCCTCCATCTCGGCCAGCAGGGCGCTCACCGCCGAACGCTGCCGGGTGTTGCGCACCGCGGTGCCACTCTCGCTCATGATCCCTCCCCGGCATGGCTGACCGCGTCCGCCACGATGTGCGCCACGTGCTCGTCGACCAGGCTGTACGCGATCTCACGCCCCCGGCGTGAACCCCGCACCACGCCCGCGCCGCGCAGCACGCGCAGGTGTTGGGAAACGAGCGGTTGGGCGGCGCCCAGCTTCTCCACCAGTTCGTGCACGCACCGCTCGCCGTGGGCTAGCTCACTGACGATGGCCAGCCGGATCGGCGCCGACAGGGCGCGGAGCAACTCGCTGGCCCCATCGAACCCGTCATAGCCCGTTGCGCTGGTCACCCTGCAACGGTAACCAATACCGCCGACATCCCGCTGATCCGGCTCAGTGCAGCACGACCTCGTGCGGTTCCGGCGCCAGCGCGGCGGTCGGGGTCGCCCGGCGGCGCAACGCCCGCCAGACCCCGCCGGCAACGGCCACCACCAGGAACGAGGCGATCGCCACCAGCACCACCGAGGCACCGGGCGGGGTGTCCGCCGTGGCCGCGACCCAGACGCCGGCGCCCGCGGCGAAGAACCCGAGCGCCATCGCGGCGGTCATGGTGCTCCGGAAGCCCCGGGTGACCTGCTGGGCGGTGGCCACCGGCACCACCATCAGCGCGCTGATCAGCAGCACCCCGACGGCCCGCATGGCGATGGTCACGGTGACCGCCGTGGTGACCGCGATCAGCAGGTTCAGCGTGCGTACCGGCAGGCCGGAGACCCGCGCGTACTCCTCGTCGTGGGAGACCGCGAAGAGCGCCGGCCGCAGCGCGACCATGGTGAACAGGATGGCCGCGCCGAGCACCGCGATGGTGATCAGGTCGGAGACCTGGATGGTGGTCAGCGACCCGAACAGGTAGGCGTTGAGATTGGTGCTGGTCGCGTCGGAGAGGCCGACCAGCAGCACGCCGCCGGCGATTCCGCCGTAGAAGAGCAGAGCCAGAGCCAGGTCGCCGGAGGTACGCCCGCGGGCGCGGACCAGCTCGATGGCGATCGCGCCGAGGGTGGCGACGATGACGGCCACCAGCACCGGTGAGCGGTTGAGCAGCAGGCCGGCGCCGACGCCGGTCAACGCCACGTGCCCGACGCCGTCGCCGATCAACGCCAGCCGGCGCTGCACCAGGTAGATGCCGAGCGCCGGCGCGGCCAGGCCGATCACCAGCGCGCCGATCAGGGCACGCTGCATATAGGGGTACTGGAAGAGTTCCATGCTCAGTTGCTCCACAGCCCGGCGGGCTCGTCGGGACCGTGCGGGTGCACGTGGTCGTGGTCAGGCTCCGCGTGGTGGCCGGCCGGGTCCGGCACCGTGCCGTCATGACAGATGCCACCCTGGTGGACGACGATCGCCCGGCTGATCACCGGTCGCAGCGGGCCCAACTCGTGGGCCACCAGCAGCACCGTGCCGCCGTCGGTGACGAAGTCGCGCAGTGCACCGGCGAAGGCCTCCTGGCTGGCGGCGTCCACCCCGGCCGTGGGCTCGTCGAGGACCAGCAGCTCCGGCTGGCCGGCAAGCGCGCGGGCGATCAGGGTGCGCTGCTGCTGGCCGCCGGAGAGGGTGGCCACCGGGTCGGAGGCCCGGTCGGCGAGCCCGACCGAGCGCAGCGCCGCGTCGACGGCGGCCCGGTCGGCCGCACCCGGCGGGCGGAGCACGCCACGGCGGGCCAGCCGGCCGGAGGCCACCACCTCGCGGACGGTGGCCGGCACGCCGCCGCCGGCGCCCAGGCGCTGCGGGACGTACCCGATGCGCTCCCACTGGCGGAAGCGGCGCAACGGGCGGTCGAAGAGGGTGACCGAGCCGGCGCTGAGTGGCACCAGCCCGAGCACGGCGCGGATCAGCGTGGACTTGCCGGAGCCGTTGGCGCCGAGCACCGCGACCACCTCCCCGGCGGTCACGGTGAGTGAGACGTCCCGGAGCACGGGGCGGCCGTCGTAGCCGACCGCCCCGTGCTCGACGGTGATGACGGGTGCGCTCACGAGCAGCTCAACGCCGTCCGCAGGGTCTGCAGGTTGGTACGCATCACCGAAAGGTAGTCCCCGTCGCTGCCAGCGGCGAGCCCTTCGATCGGGTCCAGCACCGCGGTCCTCGCGCCGACCTGACCGGCGATGGTCTCGGCGACCTTCGGGCTGACCAACGTCTCGAAGAAGATCGTGGTGGCCCGGTGCTCCTTCGCCTCCTCGATCACCTGCGCGAGGCGCTGCGGCGAGGGCTCGACGTCCGGGCTCAGCCCGGTGATGCCGACCTGCTCGAGGCGGTACCGGTCGGCCAGGTAGCCGAACGCGGCGTGGCTGGTCACGATCTCACGTCGCTGGCAGGTCTGCAGGCCCTGGTTGAACTCGCCGTCCAGCGTCGTCAGGTCGGCGCGCAGCGCCGCGGAGCGGGCGGTGTAGTCGGCGGCGTGGTCCGGGTCCGCCTTGCCGAGGCGCTGGGCGAGCTGGTCGCCGATGCCGGCCAGCCGGGTCGGGTCGAGCCAGACGTGCGGGTCCTTGGCGCCCTGCTCCTCCTTGCCGTGCTCCTCCTCGCCCTCGTGGTTGTGCCCACTGGCGGTCGCGTCCAGCAACGGCTGCACGCCGGTGACGTCGAACACCCGGTCGCCCTCGCTCTGCGCGACGGCCTCGTCCACCGCCGGCTGGAAGCCCTTCAGGTAGACGATCAGCTCGGCGTCGCTGACCTGGCCGACCTGGCTGGGGCTGAGCTCCAGGTCGTGCGGCTCGGCGCCGGGCTTGGCGAGGTTGGTGACGCGGACGGCGTCGCCGCCGATCCGCTCGGCGAGGAACTGGAGGGGGTAGAACGCGGCCACCACGTCGACCCGTTGCGGGTCGGCGCCGGCGGCACCGCCGGTGGAGCAGCCGGCTGCGGCACCCAGGGCGAGCAGCGCGGTGGTGGCGGTGGCCAGGACGCGGGATGTGGTGCGGTTGGTCATGCCGGCAACTGTCCGTCGTAACGATAATGATTGTCAAAAACGCATGATTGCATGTCAGAGCAGCTTCGCCAGGCCCACCGTCACCAGCAGGGTCAGCATCAGCAGCCGGACCACCCGGGTCTGTGGAGCCTGAACCGCCCAGGTGGTCGCCAACAGGGCGACCAGGCACGCGGCGAGCGCGAGCGTCAGCAGCCCGCCGACGACGCCGGGCGTGAAGAACGCGACCAGCACCACCACCAGGGTGAGCAGGAACACCGACGTCGGGTTCGCCCCGGCCAACCGGGCCAGCAGAGGGCGCTGCGTACGCTGCATCCCACAGACTCTACGAGGAGGAACCCCGGGTGCTGGTGACCAACCGGTTCGTGGTCGACGTCGATGTCGCCGACGACTTCACCGAACGGGCGCACGCCGCCCTCACCGCGCTGGCCGCCCGACCCGGCTACCTGCGCGGACAACTGGTCCGGGCCCTCGACGACCCCCGGTACTGGACCCTGGTCACCGAGTGGGAATCCGTCGGCACCTACCGGCGGGCCCTGGGTGCCTTCGAGGTCAAGGTGAGCGCCGTGCCGTTGCTCGCCGAGTCGGTCGACGAGCCGTCCGCGTACGAGGTGCTCGCCAGCGCGGCGCCCGGCGGAGCCGTGGTGGTCGCCGAGAGTGATCGGGCTGCTGGTCCTTACCGCTGAGCCGTCGGGCACTACCCTGCTCCTATGACCGCACCCGCCCCACCGCCCGGTCCCGGGGTGGCTCCGCCGTTCGCCGCGCCGCCCACCGAGGGCCGTCGGACCCGGCTCTGGATCGGCCTCGGCGTCGGCGCGCTCGCCGTGCTGCTCTGCTGTGGTGGAGGCGGCACGGCCGTGGTCGGCCTCGCCGTCACCGGCGTCCAGGCGATCCGTGAGCAGGGCCGCACCGTGACCGGCGACTACTACCAGGCGCTGGTCGAGCGGAACTACGGGCGGGCTTACGACCAGCTCTGCGACGACGCCCAACGGCGCGAGTCCCGCCCGGAGTTCGAGCGGCGGGCCGCCGCCGAGCCGCAGGTCGCCGCGTTCCGGGTCGGTGAGGTGGACACCACCAACCTGACCGTGCCGGTGGACGTGACACTCGACGGCGGCGACCGGGAGCAGCAGCAGGTGAGCCTGGGCCAGGACGGTCAGACCGGCGGCATGGAGGTCTGCGGGGTGAGCTGACCCGCCACCGGTATTCTGCTGGGCTCGGGGCGACGGTGGTCGTACCGTTGTCCCGAACCGACCGATCCATCCACATCTGCCCCCGCCGACCGCCAGCCGGCGTAGGAGGAAACATGCCCGCAGACCGTATCGACGCCGTCGTCAGCCTCGCCAAGCGTCGAGGCTTCGTCTTCCCCTCCAGCGAGATCTACGGGGGCACCCGATCGGCGTGGGACTACGGCCCGCTCGGCGTGGAACTCAAGGAGAACGTCCGCCGGCAGTGGTGGAAGACCATGGTCCAGCAGCGCGACGACGTCGTCGGCCTCGACTCCGCGGTGATCCTGGCCCGCAAGGTGTGGGAGGCGTCCGGCCACATCGCCGAGTTCGTCGACCCGCTCACCGAGTGCCAGTTCTGCCACAAGCGGTTTCGGGCGGACCACCTGGAGGAGGCGTACGAGGCCAAGCACGGCAAGCCTCCGGTCTCGCTCGCCGAGCTCAACTGCCCCAACTGCGGCAACAAGGGCACCTTCACCGAGCCGAAGATGTTCAACGGCCTGATGAAGACCTACCTGGGCCCGGTGGAGAGCGACGAGGGGCTGCACTACCTGCGCCCGGAGACCGCCCAGGGCATCTTCGTCAACTACAAGAACGTCGAGACCGTCGCCCGCAAGAAGCCGCCGTTCGGCATCGCGCAGACCGGCAAGTCGTTCCGCAACGAGATCACCCCGGGCAACTTCATCTTCCGGACGCGCGAGTTCGAGCAGATGGAGATGGAGTTCTTCGTCGAGCCGGGCACCGACGAGCAGTGGCACGAGTACTGGCTCCAGGAGCGCTGGAACTGGTATCTCGACCTGGGGCTGTCGGCGGACAACCTGCGCCTGTTCGAGCACCCCAAGGAGAAGCTCTCCCACTACTCGAAGCGGACCGTGGACATCGAGTACCGCTTCCAGTTCGGCGGCACCGAGTTCGCCGAGTTGGAGGGCGTCGCCAACCGCACCGACTTCGACCTCTCCACGCACAGCAAGCACTCCGGCGTCGACCTGTCGTACTTCGACCAGACCAAGAGTGAGCGCTGGATGCCGTACGTCATCGAGCCGGCCGCCGGCCTGACCCGCGCGGTGCTCGCCTTCCTGCTGGAGGCGTACGACGAGGACGAGGCGCCCAACACCAAGGGTGGCGTGGACAAGCGCACGGTGATGCGGTTCGACCCGCGGCTGGCCCCGGTCAAGGTGGCGGTCCTGCCGCTGTCCCGCAACGAGGCGCTGTCGCCGAAGGCGAAGGACCTGGCCGCGCTGCTGCGCAAGCGCTGGGTGGTGGAGTTCGACGACTCGCAGGCGATCGGCCGCCGTTACCGCCGGCAGGACGAGATCGGCACCCCGTTCTGTGTGACGGTCGACTTCGACACCCTGGACGACAACGCCGTGACGGTCCGCAACCGGGACACCATGGCCCAGGAGCGGGTCTCCCTGGACCAGGTCGAGCGCTACCTGATCGAGCGCCTCCCCGGCTGCTGAGCCAGCGGGTACGGGGCTTCGGCCGACGCGGAAAGCGCCGGTCGGGGCCCCGTACACTTGTCCGGTGACCGCCTCGACCCTTCCTGCGCTGCGCCCGTTGACTCTCGGGCGGTACCAGGTGTGGCCGCCGGTGGTGCTCGCGCCGATGGCCGGGATCACCAACGTCGGGTTCCGTCGGCTCTGCCGGGAGCAGGGCGGCGGCATCTACGTCTGCGAGATGATCACGACGCGGGCGCTGGTCGAGCGCAACCCGAAGACGCTGCGCATGATCGCGTTCGGCGCGGACGAGCAGCCGCGGAGCCTCCAGCTCTACGGCACGGACCCGGAGATCACCGCCGCCGCCGTGCGGATCGTGGTCGAGCGCGACCTGGCCGACCACATCGACCTCAACTTCGGCTGCCCGGTGCCCAAGGTGACGCGCCGGGGTGGCGGCGCGGCGTTGCCGTGGCGGCGCCGGCTCTTCGCCCGGCTGGTGAAGGCCGCGGTGGACGCCGCGGCACCGGCCGGGGTGCCGGTCACCGTGAAGATGCGCAAGGGCATCGACGACGACCACCTGACGTACGTCGAGGCCGGGCTCGCCGCGCAGGACGCGGGGGTGGCCGCGGTCGCCCTGCACGGGCGGACGGCCGGGCAGCGCTACTCGGGCACCGCCGACTGGGACGCCATCGCCACCCTCAAGCAGGCCCTCGACGTGCCGGTGCTCGGTAACGGCGACATCTGGGAGGCCGACGACGCGCTGCGGATGGTCGCGCACACCGGGGTCGACGGCGTGGTGATCGGGCGGGGCTGCCTGGGTCGGCCGTGGCTCTTCGCCGACCTGGAGGCCGCCTTCAACGGTCGGCCGGAGCGGCGGATGCCCACCCTCGGCGAGGTGGCGGTGACCATGCGCCGGCACGCTGAGCTGCTGGTCGACCAGTTCGTCGCGGGCGCGCGCAACCCGGCCCGTGGTGAGCGGGACGGCTGCACCGACTTCCGCAAGCACGTCGCCTGGTATCTCAAGGGCTTCCCGGTCGGCGGCGAGCTGCGCCGTTCGCTGGCGATGATCGAGAGCCTGGCTCAACTCGACGATCTGCTCGGCAAGCTCGACCCGGCGGAGCCGTTCCCGGTGGCCGCCCTGGGTCAGCCGCGTGGGCGGACGAACTCCCCGGGCAAGGTCTTCCTGCCCGACGGCTGGCTGGCCAGCCGGGACGACGACGTCGTACCCGAGGGCGCCGAGATGGACGACTCCGGCGGCTGACCCTGCTGGCGCCCCTATCGAGCTGATGTCGCAGACGAGTCACCGCAGATGAGTCACCGCGATACCCCGAATCGCTTACGACATCAGCTCCAAAGGACCAGCGGGCCATCCGGTCCCGGCCGCACGGAACTGACCCGGGCATGACGAAAGGGCCGGGCCCCGTGGTGGGGTCCGGCCCTTGTCGTGTGGTGCTTCCGCGGGGTCAGCTGGTGGCGTAGCCGCGGGTGGCGATCCAGTCGGCGAGGTGCTCGACGGTGACCTCGTAGGAGGCGGTGTTCGGGTCCGCGGAGTCCGCGATCTTCACCACGTTCCCGCCGTCGCGGTAGCCCACGACGCTGATGTAGTGCCCGCCTTCGAAGGAGTGCACGCCGCCGTCGGTGTCGGTGGTGGTGCCGGCGATGTTGGCGACCACGGCCCGGCCGTCGTCGACGGTGCGGACGATGTCGGCGCGCAGCCGATCGGTCTGCTTGTCATCAGCGTTCGGGGTGCTGATCTCCACGCTGTGGTAGGCGTCCTTGGCGGTTTCCTTGTTCAGCACCGGGGTGATGTCGTTGATGGAGTTGGTGCCGGCCTCGGTGGTGCCCATCTCCTTGGCCATGGCGTCCACGCTGATGTCCTTGCCCTGCACGGACAGGGCGTTACGGGCGGCGGCGGGGCCGCAGTAGTAGAAGTTCGGCTGCGCCTCGTAGCGCACACCCAGCTGACGCTCACCGGAGGGCTTGCGGTCGGTCTGCGTCTGGCTGGCCGGCTTGGCATCCGACGCGGCGTAGGCGGCGGTGACGGGTCCGGCGATGGCTCCGCCGGTGAAGGCGAGCCCGGCGGCGGTCAGAGCGGTCTTACGGATCAGATCGGTACGCATGATGGCGTGCTCCTCTGCATCGGGGGATACGCACGGCACACAGAAACCAGGGGCGTGTGTCGCGCGGGAAAGTTCAGAAAAGGGGATCTGCCCGGCTGCTCGGGGGCCTGCTCGGGTGTCCGGGGGATGTAACCGTGGCGGTCGGCCGGGTGTTCCCGGCTGGGGCGCCGCGCGCCAAGGCCCGGGGCTACGGCGGCATGCCAGGTATAACGACCCCGGCCGCCCCCCGATTCCACCGTCGGGGTGCCCCCGGTCACCGTGCAGACCCGGTCGATTATCCCGAATTGTCCGGTTATCGCCGGCCTGTGCGAACTCGGCCAGGGCTCAGAGTGTCGCGGCGTCGGCCTGGCCCGGGCGACGCTGCGACGGGATGGTCGGCCAGGGGATCTCGGGTGCGCGGTGGAAGGAGATCCCGGCGGTGGCCCAGCGGGGGCCCTGGCCGGCCAGCCGGTCGCGGAAGCCGTCCCAGTCGTGTGTCGCCCGGGGCGACCAGCCCAGCTCGGCGATGGCGGGCAGCCGGGGCAGCAGCATGAACTCGATCTCGGCCAGCGAGGTGACCGATTCGGTCCAGAGCGGGGCCTCGACGCCGAGGACGGCCTCCTCCGGCACGTCCGTCACGTGTGACCCGGGATCCCAGTCGTACGCGCGTCGCACGTCGATCAGGCCGGCCCAGTCCTGCCCGATCGGGGTGTCCGGCGCGTACTTCATGTCCAGGTAGGCGT
The DNA here is from genome assembly GCF_023896955.1 of Micromonospora sp. RHAY321. GTDB lineage: Bacteria > Actinomycetota > Actinomycetes > Mycobacteriales > Micromonosporaceae > Micromonospora. The sequence continues at coordinate 206,983 of NZ_JAMHIW010000008.1, read as the reverse complement.
GGTTGCCGGGGGAGACGATCAGCCGGGCGCCTCGGCGTACCGCCTCGGCCGTGGTCGGGTCCTCGCCGTTCGTGCCCCACCACTGGAGCACCCGCCCGTCGACGTGCGCGGCGGGGGCGAGCTGGTGCCAGCCGACGACCGTCCTGCCCGTGTCGGCGACGATCCGCTGCACCCGCTCGACGAAATCGGTGTACACCTCGCCCTTGACCTTGAATGCCTCGTCACCGCCGATGTGCAGCCACGGGCCGGGGGTGAGTGCGGCCACCTCGCCCAGCACGTCGGCGACGAAGTCGTACGTCCGCTCGTCGGCCGGGTCGACGTAGCTGAAGCCGACCTCGGTGCCGGTGTACGGCGCGGGCGCGACCTTGTCCGGCGCGAGCTGCGGGTAGGCGACCAGCGCGGCGTGGGTGTGGCCGGGCAGGTCGATCTCCGGGACCACCGTGATGTGCCGGGCGGCGGCGTACTCGACGATCCTGCGGTAGTCGGCCTTGGTGTAGTGCCCGCCAGGCCCTTCGCCGACCTCGGTCGCGCCGCCGACGGTGGCCAGCCGTGGCCACGAGTCGACGGCGATCCGCCAGCCCTGGTCGTCGGTGAGGTGCAGGTGCAGGTGGTTGAGCTTGTAGCGGGCCAGGTGGTCGACGACCCGCAGCACGTCCTCGACGGCGAAGAAGTGTCGCGCCACGTCGAGCATCGCGCCCCGGTACGGGAACCGGGGCCGGTCGGCGATCACGCCGCCGGGCAGGACCCAGCGCCCGGCGACCGGAACCGGACTCTCGATCGCCGGGGGAAGCAGCTGACGCAGGGTCTGCGCGCCGTGGAAGAGGCCGGTGGCGGTGAACGCGGTGATGCTGACCCCGGCCCGGGTCACGACGAGCCGGTACCCCTCGGTGCCCAGGCCCTCGTCGTCGGTCAGCACCAGCGCGATGCCGCCCACCGGTGTCGGCCGGGCGGCGTCGGTCACCGGCAGCGGGTACCCGGTGGCCGGTCGCAGCAGCTCGGCGAGCTGGTCGGCGACCGCCTGCGCGGCGGGGTCGGCGCTGGCCACGATGACCGCGTCGGCCGGGAGCAGCCAGTCCTCGGCCGGGTCCGGCACGACCCGCTGCGGGGCGGGCACCACGTCGGCCAGACGAGCCGGGGCCGGCGGGGCGAGCAGCTCGGCGGCGGCCAGTTCGGCCGTCCGGGCCAGCGTGGCGGCGTCCGGTTCGTGGGCCGACAGGGGGATCGGGCCGGTGGATCCCGCAGCGTCGGGGGAGACGGCGGGTCCGGGGGAGGGGATGGTCGGCACGGCGGCAGCTCCGGGGGGTGTATTCGCGTCGGTTATGGCAAAAGCGAGGTTCACGACCGCCTTGCCGTCAAGGGTACGGCGACAGGTCGGGATGCGTGATCGTGCGCGTGGAAGCGTTCCCAAAAACCGGTACGAACGCGGATAGTCGTGATGGCTGTGCCTATTGTCACCGAACGGTCCCAGGCCACCCGATGTTCGCTTAACCTTCGCCCACCGAGCGACGTCGACCCCGGGATTACCGGTGGTCCGTTCCGGGGTATGAGGAAACTGAACCTTCGTTAAGTGTCAATCCGGCGCGCGTGGGAGGCTCTGGTGGCAGCGCAAGAGACCGTCGATCACAAGTACGTCTACGACTTCTCCGAGGGCAACAAGGACCTCAAGGACCTGCTCGGCGGCAAGGGCGCGAACCTCGCCGAGATGACCAACCTCGGCCTGCCGGTGCCCCCCGGCTTCACCATCACCACCGAGGCGTGCAAGGCGTACCTCGCGACCGGCCGGGAGCCCGACGGGCTCGCCGGCCAGATCGAGGCGCACCTGGAGTCGCTGGAGCGCGCGATGGACAAGCGTCTCGGCGACCCGCAGGACCCCCTGCTGGTCTCCGTGCGTTCCGGCGCCAAGTTCTCCATGCCGGGCATGATGGAGACCGTCCTCAACGTCGGCCTCAACGACCAGAGCGTGGTCGGCCTCTCCGCCCAGGCGGGCGGTAACGACCGATTCGCCTGGGACTCCTACCGCCGACTCATCCAGATGTTCGGCAAGACCGTCTGCGAGGTGCCGGGCGAGGAGTTCGAGCACGCCCTCGACGACATCAAGCGGGCCAAGGGCACCCACAACGACCTGGACCTGGACGCCGACGACCTGCGTGGGCTGGTCGACGCGTACAAGAAGATCTTCGTCAAGCACACCGGTCGGGAGTTCCCGCAGCAGCCGCGCGAACAGCTCGACCTGGCCATCCGGGCCGTCTTCGAGTCGTGGAACGCCGAGCGCGCGGTGCTCTACCGTCGCCAGGAGCGCATCCCGGCCGACCTCGGCACCGCGGTCAACGTGGTGACCATGGTCTTCGGCAACCTCGGCCCGGACTCCGGCACCGGCGTCGCGTTCACCCGCGACCCCGCCAGCGGAGCGCAGGGCATCTACGGCGACTACCTGGCCAACGCCCAGGGCGAGGACGTCGTCGCCGGCATCCGCAACACCGTGCCGCTGCAGGAGTTGGAGCAGCTCGACAAGTCCTCCTACGACGAACTGCTCGGCATCATGGCCCGGCTGGAGGAGCACTACAAGGATCTCTGCGACATCGAGTTCACCATCGAACGCGGCAAGCTCTGGATGTTGCAGACGCGGGTCGGCAAGCGCACCGCCGCCGCCGCGTTCGTCATCGCCGGGCAGCTCGTCGACGAGGGCCTCATCGACCTGGACGAGGCGCTGCACCGCGTGAACGGCGCCCAGCTCGCCCAGCTGATGTTCCCCCGCTTCCAGCTCGACCACGACTTCCAGCCGGTCGCCAAGGGCATCGGCGCCTCACCCGGCGCGGCGTCGGGCAAGGTGGTCTTCACCTCCGCCCGGGCCGTCGAGCTGGCCGCCGAGGGCGAGTCGGTGATCCTGGTACGCCGGGAGACCAACCCGGACGACCTGAACGGCATGATCGCCGCCCAGGGCATCCTCACCTCGCGTGGCGGTAAGACCAGCCACGCCGCGGTGGTGGCCCGGGGGATGGGCAAGACCTGCGTCTCCGGCGCCGACGAGATCGACGTGAACGTGCCGGCGAAGCGGTTCACCGTGGCCGGGCAGACCGTGACCGAGGGCGACGTCGTCTCCATCGACGGCACCACCGGCAAGGTCTACCTGGGCGAGGTGCCGGTCATGCCGTCGGAGGTGGTGCAGTACTTCGAGGGCAGTCTCGACCCCGCGCACATCGACAACGCGCTGGTCCGGGCCGTACACCGGATCATGACGCACGCCGACGGCAAGCGGCGGCTCGCGGTCCGCACGAACGCCGACACCGGCGCGGACGCCGCCCGCGCGCGGCGCTTCGGCGCCGAGGGCATCGGCCTCTGCCGCACCGAACACATGTTCCTCGGCGACCGGCGCGAGCTGGTCGAGCGCCTCATCCTGGCCCGGGCCGAGGGTGAGCGCGAGGCGGCGCTGGCGGCGCTGCTGCCGTTGCAGCGGGCCGACTTCGAGGAGATCTTCCGCGAGATGGACGGCCTGCCGGTGACCGTCCGGCTGATCGACCCGCCGCTGCACGAGTTCCTGCCGCCGCTGGAGCAGCTCGCGGTCAACGTGGCGGTCGCGCAGGAGCGCGGCGAGGACGTGGCCAAGGAGGAGGCGCTGCTCGCCGCCGTCCGGCGGATGCACGAGGAGAACCCGATGCTCGGGCTGCGGGGCGTACGCCTCGGCCTGGTCATCCCCGGCCTGTTCGCCATGCAGGTCCGCGCCATCGCCGAGGCGGCCGTCACCTGCGCCCGCGGGGGCCGGGTGGCCAAGCCGGAGATCATGGTGCCGTTGGTCGGCGCCGTGCAGGAGCTGGAGACGGTCCGCGCCGAGGCCGAGAAGATCATCGCCGAGGTGGTCGGCGACAGTGGGGTCGAGGTGCTGATCGGCACCATGATCGAAGTGCCCCGGGCGGCGCTGACCGCCGGGCAGATCGCCGAGGCCGCGGAGTTCTTCTCCTTCGGCACCAACGACCTCACCCAGATGGGCTGGGGCTTCTCCCGGGACGACGTCGAGGGCGCGTTCTTCTGGCGCTACCTGGAGTTGGGCATCTTCGGCATCTCGCCGTTCGAGTCGATCGACCGCGACGGTGTCGGCCGGCTGGTGCGGATCGCCGCCGAGGAGGGCCGGGCGGCCCGGCCCGGGTTGAAGCTCGGTGTCTGCGGTGAGCATGGCGGCGACCCCGACTCGGTGCACTTCTTCCACGAGGTCGGCCTGGACTACGTCTCCTGCTCGCCGTTCCGCGTGCCGGTGGCCCGGCTGGAGGCCGGCCGGGCGGTCGTGGAGACCGGCGGGTCGGACAGCCGCTGACGAACCGGCGTACGCCGGCGGTGGGCTCCGGCCCGCCGCCGGCGCCGTAACCCTCGGCGATCGGCTGGCAACTGCCGGCCAGTCGGCGGTTGTGCACCCCTGGGCGAGGCGTCGCGGGCAGGCCGGGTGACTCCGGCGGGCGTAATCTTGGCTCGCTCGCACACCGCCGATTGCGCACGCCGTCGAGGGGGAAGGGTGACTGCATGACCAGCGTCTGGGAGAGCCTGACCGTCGACGCCCGCGATCCGGGCCGACTGGCCCGCTGGTGGGCCGAGGCGCTCGGCTATCAGATCATCACCGAGAAGCTCGACGAGGTGGAGATCCGCCAAGCCCCCGACCGGCTCCCCGGCCTGGTCTTCGTGCCGGTGGCCGACGGCAAGGAGCGCAAGAACCGGCTGCACCTCGACCTGCGCCCCGCCGACCAGGAGGCCGAGGTCGAACGGCTGGTCGACATGGGCGCCCGGCACGTCGACATCGGCCAGGGTGACGTGGAGTGGACGGTGCTGGCCGACCCGGAGGGCAACGAGTTCTGCGTGCTCCGCGAGCGCAAGGGGTGAGCCGGGCTCGCGAGCCCCGCGGTCGTGGCAGCGGCGGGGCTGGGCCGGTGAACGGTTGACCCCACCGCCGTCCGTCGCGGCGGACGCCCGGCTGGTCGAGGAGCCGCCCAAGGACACCGGCCACCGGCGGTCACCGTACGAGCGCGACCGCGCCCGGGTGCTGCACTCCGCGGCGTTCCGCCGGCTGGCCACCAAGACCCAGGTGCACACCGCCGGCACCGACGACTTCCTGCGCACCCGGCTGACCCACTCGCTGGAGGTCGCCCAGATCGCCCGGGAGATGGGTGCCCGGCTGGGCTGCGACCCGGACGTGGTGGACGTCGCCGGGCTCGCCCACGACCTCGGGCACCCGCCGTTCGGGCACAACGGCGAGGCGGCGCTGGACCTGCTCGCCACGCCGTGCGGCGGCTTCGAGGGCAACGCGCAGACGCTGCGGGTGCTGACCCGCCTCGAGGCGAAGGTGCTCGCCCCGGACGGCTCGTCCGCCGGGCTCAACCTGACCCGTGCCTCGCTCGACGCGATCGGCAAGTACCCCTGGCAGCGCCGTCCCGGGCAGCGCAAGTTCGGGGTGTACGCCGACGACGCGGCCGTCTTCGACTGGATCCGGGCCGGCGCGCCCGGCGATCGGCGCTGCCTGGAGGCCCAGGTGATGGACTGGGCCGACGACGTCGCGTACTCGGTGCACGACGTCGAGGACGGCATCCACGGCGGGTACGTCACGCTGCGCCCGCTGCTCGACGACGCCGACGAGCGGGCGGCCCTCTGCGCCGACGTGGCCGCCGCCTACTCCGGCGAGTCGCCGGACGACCTGGGGGAGGTGCTGGTCGAGTTGCTGGCCGACCCGCTGCTCGCCCCACTCGTCGGGTACGACGGCAGCCACCGTGCCCAGGCCGCGCTGAAGGCCACCACGAGCGGGTTGACCGGCCGGTTCGTCTCGGCGGCGGTGGCCGCCACCGAGGAGCGGTACGGCGCCGGCCCGCATCGTCGCTACGCGGCGGACCTGGTGGTGCCGCGCCGGGTTCGGGCGCAGTGCGCCCTGCTCAAGGGCATCGCGCTGCGCTACGTGATGCGTCGCTCCGGCTTCCGGGGCCGCTACGAGCGGCAGAGGGTGATGCTGGCCGAGCTGGTGGCCGCGCTGGTCCGGCGGGCGCCCGACGGGCTCGACCCGGTCTTCGCCCCGCTCTGGCGGGCGGCCCCGGACGACGCCGCCCGGCTGCGGGTGGTGATCGACCAGGTCGCCTCGCTCACCGACCCGGCGGCGGTGACCTGGCACACCCGCCTGGTCGGTGGCGGTGCACCGCCGGATGCCGCCGGCGAAGATTAGGCTAGCCTAAGTGGCATGACGGAACGCCCCAGGAACGTCACCTCGGTCCGGGTGCTGCGCACCGAGCGGCCCACCCCGCACCTCATCCGGCTCGTCCTCGGTGGGGAGGAGCTGGCCGACCTGCCGGTGGGCGAGTTCACCGACCACTACATCAAGCTGGTCTTCCCGCAGCCCGGCGTGGCCTACCCGCAGCCGCTGGACCTCGCCGCGATCCGGCGGGACCTGCCCCGGGAGCAGTGGCCCCGGCTGCGCGCGTACACCGTGCGACGGTGGGACCCGCTGGCCGAGGAGCTGACCGTCGACGTGGTGCACCACGGCGACGAGGGGCTGGCCGGTCCGTGGGCCGCCGCGCTGCGCCCGGGCGACCCGGTGCACTTCGTCGGCCCCGGCGGGGCGTACGCCCCGAGCCCGGACGCCGACTGGCACCTGCTCGTCGGCGACGAGAGCGCGCTGCCGGCGATCGGGGCGGCCCTGGAGCGGCTGCCGCTGGGCGCTCCGGCACACGTCTTCGTGGAGATCTCCGACCCGGCCGAGGAGCAGAAGCTGCTTAGCCCCGGCGCGGTCCAGCTCACCTGGCTGCACCGTGGGGAGCGTCCGGTGGGCGCCGCGCTGGTGGCGGCGGTGCGGGAGCTGGAGTTCCCGCCGGGGCAGGTGCACGCCTTCGTCCACGGCGAGGCGACCTTCGTGCGGGAGTTGCGCCGGCTGCTGCGCGCCGAGCGGGGGGTACCGGCCGACCGGCTCTCCATCTCCGGCTACTGGCGGCGCGGCATGGACGACGAGGGCTGGCGCTCCACCAAGGCCGACTGGAACCGGCAGGTGGCGGCCGAGGAGCCCGCGGCCGCCTGAGCACGGTTCAGCGCTCGTCGCGCTGCCGGTCCCACTCCTTCCGGACCGCGGCGAGCCGCCGGTTGAGCAGCACGGCGTACCCGACGATCGCCGCGGCGACCAGGAACAACAGCAGCCGCGCCTCGCCCACCGTCGCGCCGATGAGGCTGACCGAGATCACCCCGTAGGCGGTGATCGCCAGCCGGGCCGCGCTCGGCCGGGCGGCGAGCGCGTACAGGCCCAGCCCGCAGAGCACCCAGACCACCACCGAGGCCGCCAGCAGCAGCCGCAGCTCCAGCGGCAGCCGGTTCGCGCCGGCGTCGACCAGCCGGACCGCCTGCCCGAGCGACCAGCCGAGCAGCAGCAGCGCGCCGCCGAGCGGGATGTGCAGATAGGTGTACGCCTGCCCGGCACGGAGGCGGCTCGTCACGAGGTTGGTGGTGACGAAGGTGGTGTAGACCCACCAGACGGCGGCCGGCACCACGAAGGCCAACCCAGCGGTGAGGATCATGTGCGGCCGGGGGTGGTCGGGCACCGCGAAGAGCAGGTTGGCCAGCGCGCTGCCCAGCACGATGATGGTGAACTGCCCGACCCGTTCCGGCAGGTGCCGGCTGTCCACCGGCCACTGTTCGAGCCGACGTCGGCCGATCCACGGCGTGGCCAGCTCGATGGTCATCGCGACGATCCACAGCGCCGGGCGCAGCGCGGTCGGCACGGTCAGCGAGACAAACCAGATCAGCCAGCCCAGCCCGAAGCCGACCAGGTAGACCGAGGTCACCGTGCGCGCCCTCGGGCTGGTGGGCCGGGCCCGCAGGTAGAGCAGGAGCAGCACGCCCCGCACGATCAGGTACCCGATCGGGAGCAGCGGGCTCTCCGGCACCTCGTCCACGCCGAGCGTCATGGCACCGGCGCCGACCAGAGCGATCAGCACCAGCAGCCGGTGCGGCAGGTCGTCCGGGTCGAACCGGGTGTCGTAGTAGACCTGCCCCAGCCACGCCCACTGGATCACCAGGAAGAGCCCGATCACGGCCAGTATGGCCGACGGTGACGGGGTCGGCTCGGTGCCCAGCCGGGCCGCCACCGCCGCCAGGGCGTACACGAAGATGACGTCCAGGAAGAGTTCCAGCCAGGTGGCGTGGCGGTGCCCGGCCTCGTCCTCCAGCGGTGCCGGCCCGCGCACACCCAGCCGACCGGCCAGCCATCCCGGCAGGCTGGCGCCCACGGTCCGTACCCTCCGCATCTGGTCATGGTCCCCGCGCGGCCCCGGCTCCCGGGTGGGAACCGGCGAGCCGGCAGCGGCGGTCGCCACACGCGCGTGCCCCGGCCGGCGTGCCGTCGGTCCCGCAGGGCAGGATGTACGGCGAGGGGGTGGCGCATGGCTGGGCGGATCCGGGACGAGGACATCGCACTGGTCCGGGAACGCACCTCGATCGGGGACGTGATCTCCGAGACGGTCACCCTGAAGTCCGCCGGAGGCGGCAACCTCAAGGGTCTGTGCCCGTTCCACGACGAGAAGAGCCCGTCGTTCAACGTCTCGCCGGCCCGCAACGTCTGGTACTGCTTCGGCTGCGGGGCGGGCGGCGACGCCATCAAGTTTCTGATGGACGCCGAGCACCTCAGCTTCGTCGAGTCCGTCGAGCGGCTGGCCGGCCGCGCCGGCATCCAGCTGCGCTACATCGAGGACGACAGGGGCACCCCGCGCCCGCGCCCGCAGCAGGGCCAGCGGCAGCGCCTGGTCGCCGCGCACGCCGCCGCCGTCGAGTTCTACCGCGCGCAGCTCAGCACCGCCGGTGCCCGCCCGGCCCGGGAGTTCCTCGCCCGGCGTGGCTTCGACCGGGCCGCCGCCGAGCGCTACGGCTGCGGCTTCGCGCCGGAGGGCTGGGACCTGCTCACCAAGCACCTGCGCCAGCAGGGCTTCACCCACCAGGAACTGGTCACCGCCGGATTGTCCCGGGAGTCCCGTTCCGGTTCCCTGATCGACCGGTTCCGCCGCCGGCTGCTCTGGCCGATCCGTGACCTCGCCGGCGACGTGATCGGGTTCGGCGCGCGCAAGCTCTTCGACGACGACGACGGCCCGAAATACCTGAACACCCCCGAGACGCCGATCTACAAGAAGTCGCACGTGCTCTACGGCATCGACCAGGCCAAGCGGGAGATCGCCAAACAGGGCCGGGCCGTGATCGTCGAGGGTTACACCGACGTGATGGCCTGCCACCTCGCCGGGGTGACCACGGCGGTGGCGACCTGCGGCACCGCCTTCGCCGCGGACCACATCTCCGTTCTGCGTCGGCTCCTGTTCGACAGCGACGAGGTGGCCGGCGAGATCATCTTCACGTTCGACGGTGATGCCGCCGGCCAGAAGGCCGCACTGCGCGCCTTCGAAGATGATCAGCGCTTCGTCGGGCGCACGTTCATCGCGGTCAGCCCGGACAACATGGACCCGTGCGATCTGCGGCTGGCCAAGGGCGACCTGGCGGTGCGTGACCTCGTCGCCCGCCGCGAACCGCTGGTCGACTTCGCGCTGCGCCACGTGATCAGCCGCTTCGACCTGGACACCGTCGACGGCCGGGTCGAGGCGATGCGCCACGCCGCGCCGCTGGTCTCGCGACTGAAGGACCGGGAGAAGCGCCCCGAGTACGTCCGCAAGCTCGCCATGGACCTCGGGATGGAGATCGAACCGGTGCAGCGGGCGGTGCTCGCCGCCGCCAACACCCCGCCGTCCGGCACCCGCGACGCCGCACCCGCCGCCCGGCCCGCGCCGGCCCGCCCCGAACCGGCGGTGGACAGCCCGCAGTCGATGGTCGAGCGGGAGGCGTTGAAGCTCGCCCTGCAACAGCCGGTGCTGGCGGGGCCGATGTTCGACGCCGTCGAGGCCACGGAGTACCGACACCCGGTGCACGTCGCGGTCCGCGCGGCCATCGCGGCGGCCGGTGGGGCCGCGTCGGCGACCGGTGGCGCCGTCTGGATCGAGTCGGTCCGCGACGCCTGCGACGACCTGGCGTCGGCGGCGCTGGTCGGCGAGTTGGCGGTGGAGCCGCTGCGCATCGACGGCGAGCCGGACCCGCGCTACGTGTCGATCACCATGGCGCGGGTGCAGTTCGGGTCGGTGACGGCCCGGGTCCGGGACCTCAAGTCACGGATCCAGCGGATCAACCCGGTCAACAACAAGGACGAGTACTTCGCCGCCTTCGGCGAGCTGCTGTCACTGGAGCAGCACGCCCGGGCGCTGCGCGAGCAGGCCGCGGGAGGCCTCTAGATGGGACTGTTCAGCCGCAAGCCGAAGCTCCCCCCGGCCGATCGGCCGCCGCTCGCACCCGACGAGCGGGTGCTGGCCTGGGCGGCGGTGGGCAACGGCGAGGGCGACGGGGTGGTGGTCGCCAGCAACCTCGGGTTGTGGCTGCCCGGCCGGGGGCACCGGCTCGGCTGGCACGACATCCTCAAGGCTGTCTGGTCAGGCCGTGAGCTGACCGTCACGCCCGCCGAGACCCTCGTCGAGCGCGACGGCTACACCGTGGTCGCCGACTGCCCGACCGAGACGTACCTGCTGCTCGACCCGGGCGAGCTGCCGCACCAGGTGCGCGCCCGGGTGACCCGCTCGGTCGCGCACACCGAACACCACCCGGTGCCCGGCGGCGGGGCCCGGGTCGCGGCCCGGCGCGCACCCGGGGTGGACGGTCTGACCTGGACGGTCCGTCTCGACCCCGGCACCCCGCCGGACGGGGAGGACCTGCTCGCCGAGACCGACCGCCTGGTCAGCGCGGCCCGAGCCGCCACCGCACCCGTCGACGGATAGCCCGACGAGCGGCCCACCGCCGCCCCGGTCACTTGGCGCCGAGATCCTCCAGCGCCTTGGCGGCACCACGGTGCAACGGAACCGGCTCGGTCTTGCGGGCCGTCTCCAGGGAGATGCCCCGGGCCGCCGGGTTCGCCTGGGCGAGGGCGTCCCGCTTGTCGAAGACCGTCCGGGTGATCGCACAGGCCACGTTGGCGTCCAGGTCCTTCCGGACCAGCAGCACGTTCGGCACGACGATCGTCGGCGTGTCCGTCGCCGTCCGGTACGCGTCCCGGCCGATCGTCCCGGCCTGGTACGCGGGGCTCAACTCGTTCATCTTCGGCAGCAGGGGCGCGATGTCGACGAACCTCACGGTGTCGCCGGCGGTGGTGAACAGGTCGGTCAGGCCCCCGGTGGGCAGCCCACCGGACCAGAAGAAGCCGTCGACGCTGCCGTCCTTGATCCCCTCGACCGTCTTGGTCAGGTCGAGCCGCTGCGCCCGGATGTCCTTGGCCGGGTCGAGGCCGGCGGCCTCCAGCAGCCGGTTGGCGATCACCTCGGTGCCGGACTTCGGCGAACCGGTGGAGATCCGCTTGCCCCGCATGTCGGCCACCGACGTGATCCCGGAGTCGTTGCGGACGACGACCTGGGTGTAGTTGTCGTAGATGCGCGCGAGTGCCTCGACCGGCTGCGGCGCCGTGAAGCTGCCCTTGCCCTGCACCGCGTTGACCGCCGTGTCGAAAAGGGAGAACGCCACGTCGTACTGGCCGCCCACCAGCTGCTCGACGTTCTGCACCGAGGCGCCGGTCTCCGCCGCGGTGCCGGTGAGCTTGCCGCCGGTCGCACCGGACAGCTGCCCGGCGAGGGCGTTGCCGACCCCGAAGTAGACGCCGGTCGCGTTGCCGGTGGCGATGCCGACCCGGGTCTCCCGGGTCACCTCGCAGGTGACCTCGCTGGCCGCGTCGTCCTTGGCCGCGCCGCCCTGCTGACCCCCGCAACCGGCGGCGCCGACCGCGACGAGGGCGACCACGCCCAGGCCCGCCACGAGCCGTACATCGATGCGTCTCACAGTGTCTCCTCCCGGAGGTTCGCTGGTGATCCGGCTGACCGCCCGCCGGTCCGGCCGGCGGATCCACGTCGTACGAGCACCCCCGCCACCGCCAGGACGGCCAACGCGGCGCCGATCGTGACCGGTACGGGTTCGAGCCAGAGCAGGGTGACGCCGGCGAGCGCGCCGAGCACGCGCTCCGGGGCACCCGCGGGACCAACGCCGGGCAGCCAGCCACCGGCGGCGACGGCGAGCACCGCCACGCTGAGCGCGGTGACCAGGCCGGCGAAGACGATCCGTCCCGGGCCGCCGATGCCGAGCAGGCCGAGCCCGGCCGGCGTGATCACGAAGGCGATCGGTGTCAGGTAGGCCGGCAGCGCGTAGCGCAGCGTCTGCCACATGGTCGGCACCAGCCGACCGCCGGTGACCGCCGCGGCGGCCACCGCCGCGAGCGCGGTCGGTGGGGACACCTCGGACAGGACCGCGAAGTAGAAGACGAACATCGCGGCGGCCGGCTGGGTCACGCCCAGGTCCAGCAGCGCCGGCCCGACGATCACCCAACCGATCACGAACGACGCGGTGACCGGCACGGCCAGGCCCAGCAGCGTGAGAGCCACGGCCGCGAGCAGCGCCGTGAGCACCAGCACGAGGGTCGGGTCCGAGGTGGCCGCCTTCGCCCCGCCGACCAGCAGCGCCGCCGCCTGTGGCCCGAGGCCCGTCTTCGTCGTGGTCGCCGTGATGATGCCGGCGGCGGCGCAGACGGCGGTCACCGCCAGCACGCCGCGTACGCCGGTGACCAGGGCGGCCACCAGCCGGGCGGGGGTGAGCCGGTGTGTGCGGTCCAGGAAGGAGAGCGCGACCGCCAGGATGGTGGCGAAGACGACCGCTCGCGTCGCGGAAACGCCGACGGCGAGAAGCGCGATGATGGCGATCAGTGACGCGAAGTGGTAGCCGAAGCGGCCCAGCAGGCGCCACGGCGAGGCGACGTCGATCACCACCGGGCGTACCCCGGAGCGTCGGGCGTCGATCTCCACCGCGAGCAGGATGCCGAGGTAGTAGAGCACCGTCGGCACGGTGGCCCAGCCGAGCACCTGCAGGTACGAGACGCCCAGGTACTCGGCGATGATGAACGCCGCCGCACCCAGCGTGGGTGGGGAGAGGATCGCGCCCACCCCGGCCGCGGCCAGCATGCCGCCGGCCCGTTCCGGCGGATAGCCGGCGCGGCGCAGCAGAGGCCAGGTGACCGCACCGATGCTCACGGTCGTCGCGGCCCCGGACCCGGACACCGTGCCGAGCAGGAAGCCGGAGGCCACCGCCGTCCGGCCGGCGGCGGTGCGGGAGCGGCGGAACGCCGCGGCCGACAGGTCGACGAAGAACCGCCCCGCCCCGGAGAGCTCCAGCGCCGCGCCGTAGATGGTGAACAGCACGATGTACGAGGCGGCCACGTCCAGCGGGGTGCCGTAGAAGCCGCTGTCGGAGTTGTAGAACGCGTCGACCAACTGGCCGAAGTCGAGCCCGGAATGGGCGACCGGCCACGACTGCGGCAGCAGGCCACCGTAGTAGCCGTAGCCGAGGAACAGCAGACAGACCGTGGGCAGGATCCATCCGGTGGTCCGCCGGCACGCCTCCAGCAGCAGAAGCAGCAGAAGGGTGCCCATCACCAGGTCCAGCGGCACGAGCAGACCCTGGCGGTCGAGGAACGCGTTGTAGCCGCCACCACCCGTACCGATGGCCACCGGCAGCACGGGGTAGAGGCAGCCGACCACCGCCAGGGCGACCAGTGCCCAGTCCACGATGGTGGGTCCCGTCCGGACCGGATCCGGCAGGCTCGGGTCGAGCGACTGACCGGCGCGGCCCCGCCGGCCCCGCGGCCAGGCCCGCAACCGCAGGTCGGCCGGGTAGGCCAGAAAGACCAGCGGCAGTACGCCCGCCAGAAAGATGATCAGGTAATACTTGCTGCCCTGCGCCAGCGGGCGGAACACCTGCCAGAGGGCCAGGGCGCTGACCGCCAGCGCCGCCGCCGTGAGGAGCAGACCGGCCGGCCCGGACAACACCCGGCCCGGCTTCTCGTCCTCGAACTGGGCGGCCAGATCCCGGGTCGCCCGTTCGGCGGCGGTGCGGGTGTCGCCGTCGTCGGTCCGCGCGGCCTGGTCGGCGCCGCCGGTCCGCTCCGCGACGGTGTCCTCGGCCCCGGACGGCGCGACCTGCCGTGGTGGTGTGCCGCCGCTGCCCGCAGTGGGCTCGCCGGCGGGGGAGTTGGCTGGTCGGGCGGGTGGCAGCGAACCGTCGGGCGAACGGATGGGCGACACGAGGGGACGATACACGTCGATCGAGCGGCGAGTGGGGCATCGACGGGCGTTTCGTCGCGGCGGGACCGGGTGTCGGCCACGCCGCGCGGGCCGTCGCGGGAATTTGCCTGGAGGGCTGTCGGACCTGGCCGCTAGGGTCGGGCGGTGACTTCGGGGCGACCACTGATTCAGGCTCGTGGGCTGGTGAAGCGGTTCGGCGACTTCACCGCCGTGGACGGCATCGACGTCGAGGTGCGCTCGGGCGAGGCGTTCGGCTTCCTCGGGCCCAACGGCGCCGGCAAGTCCTCCACCATGCGGATGGTCGGCTGCATCTCTCCGCCGAGCGGGGGCGAGCTGCGCATCCTCGACCTGGACCCGGTCCGTGACGGGCCGGTCATCCGGGCGCGGCTCGGCGTCTGCCCCCAGTTGGACAATCTCGACCCGGAGCTGACGGTCCGGGAAAACCTCACCGTCTACGCCCGCTACTTCGGCATCTCGCGCCGCGCCGCCCGGGAGCGGGCCGCCGAGCTGCTCGACTTCGTCCAGCTCACCGAGCGGGCCGACAGCAAGGTCGAGCCACTGTCCGGTGGGATGAAGCGCCGGCTGACCATCGCCCGCGCGCTGGTCAACGAGCCGGAGATCGTGCTGCTCGACGAGCCGACCACCGGGCTCGACCCGCAGGCCCGGCACCTGGTGTGGGAGCGGCTGTTCCGGCTCAAGCAGCAGGGCGTCACCCTGGTGCTGACCACGCACTACATGGACGAGGCCGAGCAGTTGTGCGACCGCCTGGTGGTGATGGACGGCGGGCGGATCGTCGCCGAGGGCTCGCCCCGGGCGCTGATCGAGCGGCACTCCACCCGCGAGGTCGTCGAGCTGCGCTTCGCCGCCGAGTCGCAGGAGCCGTTCGCCGGCAAGCTCGACGGGCTGGGGGAGCGGGTCGAGGTGCTGCCCGACCGCATCCTCCTGTACGTGGCCGACGGCGACGCGGCGGTCGCCGAGGTCGCCACGCTGGGGCTCAATCCGGCCAACGTGCTGGTGCGGCGCAGCGGCCTGGAGGACGTCTTCCTGCACCTGACCGGCCGCACCCTGGTCGACTGACCCGCGCTGACCGCCCTGTACCTGGGCATCTTCGCCACGGTGTGGTTCAGCGTCCCGGCGGCCGAGCAGCCGTTGCGCGCCCTGCTGGTGGTGGGCAGCCTCGCCGCCCTGCTCACCGCCGTGGCGGGTGGCGTGCTGGTGGCTCCGACCCGGGGTGCCGGCGGCGCTGTCCGGGACCGGGCGACCGACCGGCGGTACCTGCTCATCGCCGTCGCCGAGTTCGCCGCAGCCGGGTTGGGTGCCGCCGTGCTGGCCGCCGTCGGCTGGTCCGGGTACATCCCGGTGCTGGTCTGCGCGGTGGTCGGGCTGCACTTCTTTCCGCTCGCGCCGCTGCTGCGGGACCCGCTGCTCCGGCCGCTCGGTGTCGCGCTGTGCGTGGTGGCGGCGGTGGGCCTCGCCATCGCACTCGCCTCGACGGTGTCCGCCGGTCTGGTGGTCGGCACCGGAGCGGGGCTGCTGCTGCTCGGCTACGCCGTACAGGCGCTGGTTCGCACCCACCGTTCGGGCTGACGCACGCCCCGACTGGCAGCGCCCGGAACGGCGTCCTTGAGGCGGAGCTGCTGCCGCGAGCCTGATACCTCTGAGTCATAAAAATGCCCAGGAGGTATCACGGTCAACGCCGCGTCCGCCTCCGCCCGCGCGCTCGATCATGGGTCGCGGGCCGGAGGAAACCGGGGGACAGGTCGGTGGCGGTCGCCGTAGGGTGACCGGCGGCCTGTCGTACCCCGGGGGTAGGAAGGTCGACGTGGCGGGCACGGTGTGGCGGGGGTGGTCGGGGTGAGCGTGGCGGGATCGGCGCGGGAGCAGGGCCGCACGGCGTTGCCACGGGTGCCGGCGCTCGCCGTGTTCAACTACTTCCTGGTGGGTTACCGACGCACCTGGCGGGCCGGGGTGTTCTCCTCGTTCCTGCTGCCGGTGTTGACCGTGCTCGGCTTCGGGCTCGGCGTCGGCGCGTACATCGACCAGGGAGTCGGCGGGGTGCGCTACCTCGACTGGCTGGTCCCCGGGCTGATCGCCTCGACCGCCCTCCAGGTGGCCATCGGCGACTCGACCTGGCCGGTGTTCAGCAACTTCCAGTGGATCAAGACGTATTTCGCGCAGAGCGCGGCGCCGCTGCGGGTCGCCGACATCCTGGCCGGGCACCTGGCCTTCGTGATGTTCCGGGTGCTCGGCACGATCGCCGCGTTCCTGCTGGTCACCGGGTTGTTCGGGGCTCTGCGCTCACCGTGGGCGCTGGCCACCCTGCCGGTGGTGACGCTGCTCGGGCTGGCCGTCGCCGCGCCGACCTTCGCGTACGCGGCGTCGGTGTCCAGCGACAGTTGGCTGGCGATGCTGTTCCGGTTCGCGGTCATCCCGATGACGCTGTTCGCCGGGGTGTTCTTCCCGGTCGAGTCGCTGCCCGACGCGCTGCGCTGGCTGGCGTACGCGACGCCGCTCTGGCACGCCGTCGACGTATGCCGGGCGGCGACGCTCGGCGTCGCCCCACAGTGGTCGATCGTGGGGCACCTGCTCTACCTGGCGGCCTGGGCTCTCGCGGGCTGGCTGCTGGCGCTGCGCGCGTTCCGTCGCAGGCTCGTCGTCTAGGGAGGATGTCGTGGTCACGCTGATCCTGCCTCGACTGGTCGACGTCTCCGCCGCGTCCCGGCGGTCGGCGTCGGTGGTCGAGCGCAACGTCGCGGCGCTGAAGTCCGTCTACTGGCTGCTGCTGCTCTCCGGGTTCGTGGAGCCGCTGCTCTACCTGTTCTCCATCGGGGTGGGCGTCGGCACGCTGGTCGGCGACCTGCCGCTGCCCGACGGGCGGCTGGTGTCGTACGCCGCCTTCGTGGCCCCGGCGATGCTCGCCTCCTCGGCGATGACCGGCGCTCTCGCGGAGACCACTTTCAACTTCTTCGGCAAGATGAAGTACATGAAGCTGTACGACGGGGTGATCGCCACCCCGGTACGGCCGTTCGAGATCGCCCTCGGCGAGCTGGGCTGGGCGATGCTGCGCGGCAGCGCCTACTCGGCGGCGTTCCTCGGGGTGATGATCGCGCTGGACCTGACCACGGTCCCCCGGGCGCTGACGGCCCTCCCGGCCGCCGTGCTGGTCGGCTTCGCGTTCGGCGCGCTCGGCATGGCGCTCTCCACCTTCATGCGCAGTTGGCAGGACTTCGACCTGATGGGCTCGGCCCAGTTCACGCTCTTCCTCTTCTCCGGCACGTTCGTGCCGGCGCAGGCCTATCCGACCCTGCTGCACTGGCTGGTCGAGGTCACCCCGCTCTACCGGTCGGTGCACCTGATCCGCGGTGTCGCGCTGGGTGTCGACGGTTGGTCGTGGCTGCTCGACGTCCTCTACCTGCTGGCGATGATGGCCCTCGGCCTGCTGGTCGCCTCACGCCGGATGGGCAGGTTGCTCTACCGGTAGGGGTTACCCGCCGCCCTCCTCGGGGCATGTCGGAGGTGACACCACGACGATGAGGAGGGGCGATGGCCTCCGAGCAGTCTTCCGTTGGCAGCGGGCGTGACCGTGACTCGGCCCGTGGCCCCGTCGGCCCGGACGAGGGGCCGGACAGCCCCGCCGACCTGCCCGGCAGTGGCTGGAAGGCGGCTCTGCGCCGGACGGTCACCGAATTCCAGGACGACAGCCTGACCGACTGGGCGGCGGCACTGACGTACTACGGGGTGCTGTCCATCTTCCCCGGGCTGCTGGTGCTGATCTCCCTCCTCGGCCTGCTCGGCTCCGGCGCCACCGAGGGCGTCAAGGACACCGTCAGCCAGGCGGTGCCGGAGGGCAACATCCAGAAGATCATCACTGACGCGATCAACCAGGCGGATCAGAACGGCGGGCTGGCCAGCATCGCGGCGATCATCGGTCTGCTGGCCGCGTTCTGGTCGGCCTCCGGGTACATCGCGGCGTTCATGCGCGCCTCGAACACCATCTACGACGTGCCGGAGGGGCGGCCGATCTGGAAGACGCTGCCGATCCGGGTGGGCGTGACCGCGGTGATCGGCGTGCTGCTGCTGGTCTGCGCCGTCATCGTGGTCTTCACCGGTCGTCTCGCCGAGATCGTCGGTGACGCGATCGGGGTGGGCGGCACGGCGGTCACGGTCTGGAACATCGCCAAGTGGCCGGTGCTGCTGCTCCTGGTCAGCCTGATGTTCGCGATCCTCTACTGGGCGTCGCCGAACGCGCGGCACGGCGGGTTCCGCTGGGTCAGCCCGGGCGGTGTGCTGGCCGTGGTGATCTGGCTGGTGATCTCCGGCCTGTTCGCCTTCTACGTGAGCAACTTCGGCTCGTACAACAAGACCTACGGGGCTCTGGCCGGGGTGATCATCTTCCTGGTCTGGCTGTGGCTGAGCAACATCGCGATCCTGCTGGGTGCCGAGTTCGACGCCGAGCTGGAGCGCAGCCGGGCCATCTCGGCCGGCCACTCCGTGGACGACGAGCCGTACGTCGAGCTGCGCGACGACCGCAAGCTCAGGAAGAAGCGGAACTCCGCCGGCCCTCGCTGACCTGCGGTCCGTGACCGCCCCGCCACCGGAGAACGGGTGGCGGGGCGGTTGCCTGTCCGGTGGTCCCACGGCCGGCGAGCGGACGTGGTCATCGCGTGATCCTTTTCTTGATCGACTAGTAGCTTTTGTTCTTTCGGACAAAAGTTGGGATCAGAACGGTTGAAGCTCTGGACAGGCGGTACGGAACGCTCCTACTGTGTCGGACACAACACATCGGCATTGCGTCGATGTGAACGAGTCCGGTGAAGAGGTGAGTCCCCGGTGCGGACCGTCGACCCCCTGCACGTCCGGCTGTTGCGGTTGCTCCGCGACGAGGGGGCCGTGTCCCGGGCCGAGCTGGGTGACCGGCTCCAGATGCCGCGCCCGCGCCTTCTGGCCGAGCTCGACCGGCTGGTCGCGTTGGGCTACGTCGCAGAGGCGGGGCTCGCCGCGTCCCGGGGCGGGCGCCGCTCCACGTTGGTCGAGCTCAACCCGAAGCTACGGTTCGCGGCCGTCGACCTGGGCGCCAGCTCGATGGACGTCGAGGTGGTCAACGGCCGACTCGAACCGGTGGCCCACTACGCCGAAGCCGCCGACATCCGCAACGGGCCGAAGGTGACCCTGCAGCGGGTCAACGAGCTGCTGCACAAGGCCCGGGTCGACGGCGCGTACGAGCGGCTGGACGCGGTGGGCATCGGGGTGCCCGGGCCGGTCAGCTTCCGCGACGGTGTTCCGGTCTCGCCGCCGATCATGCCCGGCTGGGACAGGTTCCCGGTGCGTGAGCTGCTCAGCCGGGAGCACGGCTGCCCGGCGGTGGTCGACAACGACGTCAACATCATGGCGATCGGCGAGCGTCACGGAGGCGTCGCCCACTCGGTGGACGACTTCCTCTTCGTGAAGATCGGCACCGGAATAGGGTGCGGCATCTACCTCACCGGCGAGGTCTACCGGGGCACCGACGGCTGCGCCGGGGACATCGGCCACATCCAGGTCGACTCGCACGGTCCGATGTGCTCCTGCGGCAACGTCGGCTGCCTGGAGGCGCTGTTCAGCGGTGCCGCGTTGGCCAAGGACGCCATCGCCGCCGCCCGCAGCGGGGCGTCGCCGGCGCTGGCCGAGCGGTTGGCCCTGCGCGGCGCGGTGACCGCGCTGGACGTCGCCGAGGGCGCCGTCGAGGGGGACGTGTCCTGCATCCAGCTGATCCGCGACGGCGGACGGCGCGTCGGCGGGGTGCTCGCCGGCCTGGTCAGCTTCACCAACCCGTCGATGATCGTGATCGGCGGCGGGCTCGCCCAGCTCGGGCACATCCTGCTCGCCGAGATCCGCAGCGTGGTCTACCGCCGGTCGCTGCCGCTGGCCACCGGCAACCTGCCCGTCGTGCTGTCCGAGCTGGGCGGCCGTGCCGGCGTCGCCGGTGCGGCCGTGCTCGCCAGCGACGTCGCCTTCGGGGAAGCCTCATGACCCCGCAGCCGCGAGCAGAGACGCCGTCCGCGACCCCGCAGTCGCCAACCGAAGAACCGTCGTGAGCGAGGAGGAGACTGTGGCCCAGCCCGAGGAGATCGCCGCCACCGGTCCGGCGGACGCCGGCACGCAGGCGCCGTTGGTCGAGGCTCCCGCCGACACCGTCGCTGGCGAGGTGGTCCTGCGCCTCACCGATCTGGTCAAGACCTTCCCCGGGGTACGCGCCCTCGACGGCGTTCAGCTGGAGGTGCGCGCCGGCGAGGTGCACTGTCTGCTCGGGCAGAACGGCGCGGGCAAGTCCACCCTGATCAAGGTGCTGGCCGGCGTCCACCAGCCGGATTCCGGGCAGGTCGAGTGGCGGGGCGAGCCGATCACGTTCGCCAACCCGCAGGCCGCCATGCGCGCCGGCATCGCCACCATCTACCAGGAACTGGACCTGGTCGACGACCTGTCGGTGGGGGAGAACGCCTTCCTCGGTCACGAGCCGCGCCGGATGGGCTTCGTCCGGCGTGGGCACATGGCCCGGCGGACCCGGCAGATCCTCGGCCGGCTCGGCCACGGCGAGATCCCACCGGGCCGGATGGTTCGGGCGCTGCCGGCGGCGGGCAAGCAGATCGTCAGCATGGCCCGCGCCCTGTCGCACGAGGCACGACTGATCATCATGGACGAGCCGAGCGCCGTGCTGGCACACGACGAGGTGGGCAACCTGTTCCGGATCATCCGGGAGCTGACCGCCCAGGGCATCGCCGTCATCTACATCTCCCACCGGCTGGAGGAGATCCGCGAGATCGGCGACCGGGTCACCGTCCTCAAGGACGGCCGGACGACGGCGGCGAACCTGCCGGCCCGGGATACTCCCACCCGCGACCTGGTCAGCCGGATGACCGGCCGGAGCATCGAGTACGTCTTCCCGGAGCGCCCGGCGGCCGGCCCGGCCGGCGCGGAGCTGCTCCAGGTCGACGGGCTGACCCGGTCGGGCGAGTTCGCCGACGTGTCACTCGACGTCCGGGCCGGCGAGATCGTCGGCATCGCCGGGCTGGTCGGCTCCGGCCGCTCCGAGCTGCTGGAGACCATCTACGGCGCGCGGCCGGCCGAGGCCGGCACGGTCCGGATGGCCGGTAAGGCGCTGCGGGCCGGCAGCGTGGGCGCGGCGGTCCGGGCCGGGATGGGCATGGCGCCCGAGGAGCGCAAGAGCCAGGCGCTGCTGCTCGGCGAACCGATCTACCGCAACGTCACGCTGGCGACCTTCGGCCGGTACGCCCGGTTCGGCTTCACCAACGCCGGCGCCGAGGAGGCCGAGGCGGACCGGATCGCCGAGAGCCTGGAGCTGCGGCCCCGCGACGTCCGCCGGCCGGTACGCACCCTCTCCGGCGGTAACCAGCAGAAGGTGGTGGTCGGGCGCTGGCTGCTCGGCGACACCAAGCTGCTGTTGCTGGACGAGCCGACCCGGGGCGTGGACATCGGCGCCCGGGCCGAGCTGTACCAGGTCATCCGCGGGCTGGCCGCCCGCGGTGTCGGGGTGCTGCTGGTCTCCAGCGAGGTGCCTGAGGTGCTCGGCCTGGCCGACCGGGTGCTGGTGATGCGGGAGGGGCGGGTCATCCGCGAGGCCCCCGCCGGCGAACTCGACGAGAACACCGTGCTCGACCTCGTGATGGCGGGGTCCCTGATGGAAGGCGCACCGGCATGAGCGACGCGACTCCCACTCCCACCGCGACACCGGAGCGCCCGCAGTTGCCGGCGCAGTCCCCGCCGGTGGACCCGGCCGAGACGGCGGTGGCCGGCGACAAGGCGGCCTCCACCGGAAAGCTGTCCTGGTGGCGGGGTGACGGCGGCGAGGGCGCCAAGCGCAACCTCGGTCTGATCGGGGTGCTCGCCGCACTCATCGCGGTGGGTGCGATCACCAAGCCCGATCTCTACGGCGACCCCACCTGGGTCTGGAACAACGTCCTGGCCATCCTGCAGCTCGCCTCCGTCGTCGGCGTGGTCACCGTGGGCATGACCTTCGTGATCATCGGCGGCGGGATCGACCTGTCGGTCGGAGCGATCGTCGCGCTGGCGGGCGTCTGGTGCACCACGGTGGCCACCCAGAGCTACGGCGCCGGCGGCATGATCTTCGCGGCGATCGCGGTCGGCATCTGCGTCGGCCTGGTCAACGGTGTGCTCATCTCGTACGGGCGACTGGTGCCGTTCATCGCGACGCTGGCGATGCTGGTGGCCGCGCGTGGCCTGGCGGCGCAGATCTCCAACAAGCAGACCCAGGTGTCGACCAGCACGGTCATCAACGACATCGCGGCGCGCAAGGTGCTGGGGATTCCGATCCTCGTCTACATCCTCGGCGCGGTGGTCCTGGCCGGGTGGGTCCTGCTCAACCGGACGACCTTCGGTCGGCGCACCATCGCCGTCGGCGGTAACCCGGAGGCCGCGCGGCTGGCCGGCATCAACGTCCGCCGGCACACCATGCTGCTGTACGCGCTCTCCGGTCTCTGCTGCGGTATCGCCGCCATCATGCTGACCTCCCAGGCCACCTCGGCGCAGGCGGCGATGGCCAACCTCTACGAGCTGGACGCGATCGCCGCGGCGATCATCGGCGGCACTCTGCTCAGCGGCGGCCGGGGCACGATCGTCGGCTCACTGCTCGGCGTGATCATCTTCGCCACGATCACCAACCTCTTCGCCATCAACGGCCTCTCCATCGAGGCGCAGAACATGGTCAAGGGCGGCATTATCGTCGCCGCCGTCCTGGTCCAGCAGTTCCAGTTCAAGTCCTTCACTCGGCTCCTCGCGCGGAACAGGCTCACCACCACACCCTGATGCACCGCACGTTGTTCCTGGCGACGTCGAGACATTCGACAGTGGCCGGACCTCGCACACCCTCACCAACTGAAACCCGCTCCCAGGAGGTCGTCATGACCCAGCACA
This sequence comes from Micromonospora sp. RHAY321, assembly GCF_023896955.1. Taxonomy (GTDB): domain Bacteria; phylum Actinomycetota; class Actinomycetes; order Mycobacteriales; family Micromonosporaceae; genus Micromonospora. Next base: position 183,914 of record NZ_JAMHIW010000008.1, on the reverse strand, counting down.
GTCGCGACGTGTCGCGCCGTCGGTTGCTGTTCGGCGGTGCCGCCGTCGGTGCCGCCACCCTGCTCACCGCCTGCACCAGCAACGAGACCCCGGCGGCCAGCACCCAGACCAAGGCCGCCGGAGACGGCGCCGGCAACAACGCTCCCGGCAAGAAGGTGGTCATCGGCTTCTCCGCTCCCGCCGCCGACCACGGCTGGATGGGCGCGATCCACGCCAACGCCAAGGCCCAGGCGGCCGCCTACTCCGACGTGGAGTTCAAGGAGGTCGACGGTGGGTCGAACTCCGAGGCCCAGCGCTCGACTCTCGGCACCCTGATCGCCCAGAAGCCGGACATCATCGTCGTGCTGCCGCACGACGGCAAGGAGGTCAACGCCGTTGCCCTCCAGGCGATGCAGGCGGGCATCCCGATCGTGAACCTCGACCGGGCCTTCCCCGACGCGTTGGCCTCGCGGCTGGTCATCAAGGGCGACAACTACGGCATGGGCGTCTCGGCCGGGCACTTCATCGGTAAGCAGCTCAAGGACAAGGGCGTCAGCAACCCGGTGATCGGTGAGATCGCCGGTCTGGAGATCCCGCTGACCGTCGAGCGCAGCGCCGGCTTCGCGGCGGCCCTGGCGACGTACGGGTTCAAGGTGAGCAACCGCCGCTCGGCCGAGTTCACCTCCGACAGCGGCCAGCGCGAGGCGGCCCAGCTGCTCCAGGCGCTGCCCAAGATCGACGCCATCTGGAACCACGACGACGACCAGGGCATCGGCGTGCTCGCCGCCATCAACCAGGCTGGCCGCAAGGAGTTCTTCATGGTCGGCGGCGCGGGCGCGAAGGTCGCGATCGACGCCATCAAGGCCGACAACACGGTGCTCAAGGCGACGGTCACCTACAACCCGTCGATGGCCTCGTCGGCGATCTCACTCGCCCGGCTCATCGCGCAGGGCCGGGGCCTGGGCGACCTCACGGAGCTGCAGGTGCCCAAGGAAGTGACCCTCGCCTCCGAGACGATCACCAAGGAGAACGCGAGCAGCTACGAGAAGCTCGGGTTCTGACACACGGGGGGAGACCCACCTTGTCCACGACAGACAAAGAACTGCGGGTCGGCATGGTCGGCTACGCGTTCATGGGCGCCGCGCACTCACAGGCGTGGCGCACCGTGAACCGCGTGTACGACCTGCCGGCGCGGGCCCGGATGGCACTGATCTGCGGCCGGGACACCGGGAAGGTGGCCGACGCCGCCGACCGGCTCGGTTGGGACGCGTACACGACGGACTGGCGTGACGTCATCAACCGGGACGACATCGACGTGGTCGACGTCTGCACCCCGGGCGACAGCCATGCCGAGATCGCTCTAGCCGCGTTGGCCGCCGGCAAGCACGTGCTGTGCGAGAAGCCGTTGGCCAACACGGTGGCCGAGGCACGGGCGATGACCGCCGCGGCGGAGACAGCCCGGGCCGCCGGAGCGCGGTCGATGTGCGGTTTCAACTACCGGCGGGTCCCTGCGGTCACGATGATGCGCCAGATGATCGCCGACGGGCGACTCGGGGTGATCCGGCACGTCCGGGCGACGTACCTGCAGGACTGGATCGTGGACCCGCAGTTCCCGCTGGTCTGGCGGTTGCAGAAGGACAGGGCGGGCTCCGGCGCGCTCGGCGACATCGGCGCGCACATCATCGACCTGACCCAGTTCGTCACCGGCCAGCGGATCACCGGCGTCAGCGCGGTGACCGAGACCTTCGTCAAGGAACGGCCGTTGCCGGCCGGGTCGAGCGGGTTGGCGGCCACCCTGGACGGCGCTGGTTCGGTCGACGGGAACGGGTCGCCCACCGGGACGGTCACCGTCGACGACGCCGCGGTCTTCGTGGCCCGGCTCGACGGTGGCGCCCTGGCCACGTACGAGGCGAGCCGGTTCGCCACCGGCCGTAAGAACGCCCTGCGAGTCGAGATCAACGGCTCGCTGGGCAGTGTGGTCTTCGACCTGGAACGCCTCAACGAGCTGGAGTTCTACGACGCCACCCGGCCCAGCGTGGAACAGGGTTTCAGCCGCATCCTGGTGACCGAGGGTGAGCACCCGTACATGTCGGCGTGGTGGCCACCCGGCCACATCATCGGCTACGAGCACTCCTTCACCCACCAGATGCGTGACTTCATCGAGGCGATCGCCACCGGGGTCGACCCGGCTCCGTCGTTCGCCGACGCGTTGCAGGTCCAGCTGGTGCTGGACGCGGTGACCCGTTCGGCGGAGGTCGGCTCCTCCTGGACCGAGGTGGCACCGGCGCTGGCCGCTGTGGCCGTCTGACAACTTGTCCATCCGCGATGGCGGTGTTCGCGCCGCCATCGCCCGACCGGCTTTCCGGAGCCGACCGGCGAGGGACCGGCCGCGGTTGCGCCCCGCGGCCGGGACGAGGTCGGCACCGGAGGGCGTGCAGCCGGGCCCTGAGGCCCGGTGGCGCACGAGCAGGACGGTCGTCCGGTGCGACCGGACCGGGATTCCCCGGCCGCACCGGAGGACCGCCACCACCCCCGGCGACCCGGAGGACCACATGGCACCGCCCGCCGCTGTCCCCACCCGTACCGCTACCGCCCGCCGACGTTCGGCGTGCCGCACACCGGTCGGCGATCCGGTGGGCACGGCGGCCTGAGACGTCCGGCCGGGGCACGCCAACGCCCCGGTCGGCCGGATGCGGGGGAGGCAGGGTCGAGACGCCGACCGACCCTGCCTACCAGCCCCGTCTGCCCGCACCCGTACCGGGAGCCGGTCCGGCGTCGTCGCCGCCGACGCCGACGTCGGAACCCGGTGCCGTCCCGGTGCGGGGCGGGCGGACGGGGCCCATCCAGCAAGGCCGTATCTTTTCGAGAAATATTCTGATATTCCTATATTTAGTTTCACCGACGGTTCCTCCTGGACGGGAAGGAGCACCATGCGAACGGGTGTCTGGCTGGTAGGAGCGCGCGGTTCCGTCGCGACCACCAGCATCGTCGGAGGGCTCGCCCTGCGGGCCGGTCTGGCCGGGCCGACCGGCTGCGTCACCGAGCTGCCGGAGCTGCGCGGCCCCGCCCTGCCGTCCTTCACCGACCTGGTCTTCGGCGGGCACGACCTGGCCACCACTCCGCTGTGCAAGCGGGCCGAGGCGTTGGCCGACACCGGGGTCATCCCCTGGCGGCTGGTCGCGGCGCTCCCCGACGAGCTGGCCGCCGTCGAGCAGGAACTGCGCCCGGCGCCGGTCGGCGCCACCCAGGCCGACCGGGCCGCCGCCGTGGTCCGTGACCTCACCGCCTTCCGCGAGCGGCACAAGCTCGACCGGGTGGTGGTGGTCAACGTCTCCGCCACCGAACCGGCCCCCGCGCCGCACCCCGGGCACGCCGACCCCGACGCCCTGCGCGCCGCCCTCACCGGCCCGGACGAGGTGCTGCCACCCAGCTCCCTGTACGGGTACGCGGCGCTGCTGGCCGGCTGCCCGTACGTCGACTTCACCCCGTCCACCGGGCTGCGGCTGCCGGCGCTGACCGCGCTGGCCGAACAGGTCCGGCTGCCGTACGCCGGGCACGACGGCAAGACGGGGGAGACCCTGGTCAAGTCGGTGCTCGCGCCGATGTTCGCGATGCGGAACCTGGCCGTGCGGTCCTGGTCCGGGGTCAACCTGCTCGGCGGCGGTGACGGCGCGACCCTCGCCGATCCGGCCGCCAACGCGGCCAAGGTGCAGAGCAAGCAGCGGGTGCTCGGCGAGACGCTGGGCTACGTGCCGCAGGGCGGCACCCGGATCGAGTACGTCGAGGAGCTGGGCGACTTCAAGACCGCCTGGGATCTGATCACCTTCGCCGGTTTCCTCGGCACCGGGATGCGGATGGAGTTCACCTGGCACGGCTGCGACTCCGCGCTGGCCGCGCCGCTGGTGCTCGACCTGGCCCGGCTCACCGCCGCCGCGCACGACGCCGGTCACGTCGGGCCGCTGACCGAGCTGGGCTTCTTCTTCAAGGATCCGCTGGGCACGCCGACCCACTCGCTGGCCGACCAGTGGGCCCGGCTGGCCGACTTCACGCGTGGGCTGCACGCCGGCCGGGACGGTTCCCATGACAACGTTGGCTGACCTTGCCGAGCTGGTCCGGGCGCCGGCCGCGCTCTCGGTGCCCGGTGACGTGGTCGCCGGCGCGGCGGCGGCCGGCGCGCTGAGCCGACGTACGCCGGCCCTGGCCGGCGCCTCGGTGCTGCTGTACTGGGCCGGCATGGCCGCCAACGACTGGGCCGACCGGCGGCTGGACGCGGTCGAGCGGCCCGAACGGCCGATCCCCAGCGGTCGGGTCGCCCCGGCCGCCGCGGTCGGGCTCGCCGCCGGCCTCACCGCCGCCGGCGTGGGCCTGGCCGCCGCCGTGGGCGGCCGCCGCGCCGCCGCGCTCGCCGTGCCACTGGCGGCCACCATCTGGGGGTACGACCTGCTGGCCAAGAACACCGCCGCCGGGCCGGCCGTGATGGCCGCCTGCCGAGGGCTGGACGTGCTGCTCGGCGCGTCCGGCGGCCGGCTGACCCGGGCGCTGCCGGCGGCGGCGACCGTCGCCGCGCACACCTGGACGGTCACCGCGCTGTCCCGCCGGGAGGTCACCGGCGCCGACGCGGCCCTGCCGCTGCGCACGCTGGCCGGCACCGCCCTGGTCGCTGCCAGCGCCGCCGTGGCCGCGCCCGGCGCCGCCGCCCGGAGCACCGGGCCGATCCCGACCGACGGCCGATCCGGCGCGGGTGACCGCCCCGCCCGGCCGGGAGTCGGGCTGGCCGCCGCGCTGCCCGCGGTGCTGGCCGCCTGGTACGCCGCCCGCTACGGAGCCGCCCAGGCCCAGGTGGTCCGGGACCCGTCGGCCGGCCGGGTACGCGCCGCGGTCGGCGCCGGGATCACGGGACTGCCCGCCCTGCAGGGGGCGCTCACCGCGCGCGGCGGCGCCGGCCTGCTCGGGTTGGCCGTCGCGGCGGCGGCGCCGCTGGGTCGGCGACTGGCCCGGAAGGTCTCCCCGACATGACCGCTCCACAGCCCCGCTCCGCGCCACCGGCCGACGCCTCGACGCTGCGCTTCGGGTACGGGACCAACGGCTTCGCCAACCACCGGCTCGACGACGCGCTGGCCGTCATCGCCGACCTCGGGTACGCCGGGGTGGCGCTGACCCTGGACCACGACCACCTCGACCCGTTCGCGCCCGGGCTCACCCGCCGGATCGCCGCCGTCAGCCGCCGGCTGGACGAGCTGGGCCTGGCCGTGGTGATCGAGACGGGTGCCCGCTACCTGCTCGACCCGTGGCACAAGCACGCCCCGACGCTGCTGCACGACGACCCGACGCGGCGGATCGAGTTCCTGCGCCGGGCCGTCCGGATCGGCGCCGACCTCGGCGCGGAGGCGGTCTCCTTCTGGGCCGGCGTCCGCCCGGGCACGGTGCCGGCGCAGAGCGCGTGGGACCGGCTGGTGGCCGGCTGCTCCGCCGTGGTGGACGCCGCCGACACCGCCGGTGTCACCCTCGGCTTCGAACCGGAGCCGGGAATGCTGGTCGAGGACATCGCCGACTGGCGCCGGCTGCGCGCCGCGCTCGGCGACCCCGCCTCCTTCGGCATCACCCTCGACATCGGACACTGCCGCTGCCTGGAGCCGTGGCCGGTGCCGCAGTGTGTCGCCGAGGTGGCCGACCACCTGGTCAACGTGCAGATCGACGACATGCGCCGGGGCGTGCACGAGCACCTGGAGTTCGGCACCGGAGAGATCGACTTCCCGCCGGTGCTGGCGGCCCTCGCGCAGGCCGGCTACCGCGGGCTGGTCGCCGTCGAGCTGCCCCGGGACTCGCACGCCGCGCCGGCCGTGGCCGCCCGGTCGATCGAGTTCCTGCGCGCCGCGGCCGCGACGGCGGCGGCGCGGACCACCACCGCGAGCACGGCGGCGGCTGGCCAGCCCACCGAGGACGAGGTGCCCCCACGCGCCCTTTGCTCTGCTTCAACGGACGCAACAGCGGCCGTCCGATACCCGGACAGTGGCCGTCGCGTGGATTGAAGCAGAGCAAAGGGCGCGCCTGGGGGTGCCTGCGGAGCAGCACAAGGGGAGGAGACGGGATGACACCGGATTCACTACGGGCCGCACTGCGGGGCGTACCCGATCCTGACTGGCTGGACACGGCGCTGCGGCGGGTCGCGACCGAGCCCACCGCGATCACCCGGCTCTTCCCGGCCGCCGGCCGGCGCTGCGGCCGGGCGGCACTGCCCGACGCCCCCGACTGGACCGCCGACGACGCGGCCCGCGTGCTCCTGCTCACCGCACTGCCCGCCGAGCACGTCGCGTACGCCGACGCCCTCTACCGGCACGGCGACGCCGCCGAGCGGCGGGCCGTGCTGCGCGCCCTGCCGCTGCTGCCGATCGGCGCCGCCGGAGTCCCGCTGCTGCACGACGCGATCCGGACCAACGACACCCGGCTGGTCGCCGCCGCGCTCGGCCCGTACGCCCGGCACCTCGACCCGGCGGCCTGGCGGCAGGCGGTGCTCAAGTGCGTGTTCTCCGGCGTGCCGCTGGTCGCGGTGGCCGACCTGGACACCCGCGCCGACGGTGAGTTGGCCGCGATGCTGGCCGCGCTGGCCGCCGAGCGGCACGCCGCCGGCCGGGAGCTGCCCGCCGACGCCACCGACCTGCTCCACCGGCTCACCGCGCACAGCGGCGGGACCGGCACCGTCGACCGGACCACCCCCACGGAGGCGTGATGCGCATCTTCGACCCGCACATCCACATGACCTCACGCACCACCGACGACTATGAACGGATGGCCGCCGCCGGCGTCCGGGCGGTGGTGGAGCCGGCGTTCTGGCTGGGTCAACCGCGCACCAGCGCCGCCTCGTTCGCCGACTACTTCGACTCGCTGATCGGCTGGGAGCCGTTCCGGGCCGGGCAGTTCGGGGTGCGGCACCACGCCACCGTGGCGCTGAACCCCAAGGAGGCCAACGACCCGCGCTGCCGCCCGGTGCTCGACCTGCTGCCGCGCTACCTCGACAAGGACGCGGTCGTGGCGGTCGGCGAGATCGGGTACGACTCGATGACCCCGGAGGAGGACGAGGCGTTCGCCGCGCAGCTCGCCCTGGCCGTCGCGCACGACCTGCCGGCGCTGGTGCACACCCCGCACCGGGACAAGGCGCGGGGCGTCGAGCGCACCCTCGCCGTGGTCAACGAGTCCGGCATCGACCCGGGCCGGGTCGTGGTCGACCACCTCAACGAGGTGACCGTCAAGCTGGTCCGCGACAGCGACTGCTGGCTGGGCTTCTCCATCTACCCGGACACCAAGATGACGCCGCCGCGGATGGTGGAGCTGCTGCGGGAGTACGGGACCGAGCGGATGCTGGTCAACTCCGCGGCCGACTGGGGGCGCTCGGACCCGCTGCTGACCCGGGCCACCGGCGAGGCGATGCTGCTGGCCGGGTTCACCGACGACGACGTCGACCGGGTGCTGTGGCGCAACCCGGTGGAGTTCTACGGGCAGTCCGGTCGCCTCGACCTGACCGACGTGGAGGTCACCGCCGTGGACCCGCAGACCGGCAACTCGATCCTGCGCGGCGGCAGCTGATGCGGCTGCGGCACGCCGGCGGCGACACCGTCCACCTCGGCTACTGCACCAACGTGCACCCCGCCGAGGACCTCGCCGGCATCCTCGCCCAACTGGACACCTACGCCGTACCGGTCCGCGAGGCGCTCGGCAGTGACCTGCTCGGCCTCGGGCTGTGGCTGGCCGCCCCGGTCGCCGCCGAGCTGGCCGCCGACCCGGCACTGCGCCGCCGGCTGCGCGCCGAACTGGACGCGCGCGGGCTGGAGGTGGTGACCCTCAACGGCTTCCCGTACGCGGCCTTCCAGGCGCCGGTGGTGAAGCACGACGTCTACCGGCCCGACTGGACCACCGGGCAGCGGTTGACGTACACCCTGGATCTGGCCCGGGTGCTCGCCGATCTGCTGCCCGACGACGCCGCCCGCGGCTCGATCTCCACCCTGCCGCTGGCGTGGCGGGAGCCCTGGGGCGCCGACCAGGCCGACGCCGCCCGACGGCGGCTGGACCAGCTCGCCGCCGGTCTGGCCGGCGTGCAGCGGGACACCGGCCGCGAGGTGCGGGTCGCCTTCGAGCCGGAGCCCGGTTGCGTGGTGGAGAGCACCGGCCAGGCCGCCGCGCTGCTGTCCGGGATGGACACCGAGCGGCTGGGCGTCTGCCTCGACCTGGCCCACCTGGCCTGCGCCTGGGAGGAGCCGGCCGAGGCACTGGAACGACTGCGGGCGGCCGGGCTGCCCGTGGTGAAGGTGCAGGTCTCCGCCGCCGTCGAGGCCGCCGACCCGGAGGGCGGGGCCGACGCGTTGCGCCGCTGGGTGGAGCCACGCTTCCTGCACCAGACCCGGGGCGCCGGTTGCGCCGGCCTGGCCGACCCGGCCGACCCGGCGTACGCGGCCGACGACCTGGACGAGGCGCTGGACCGGGCGTTACCCGGGCCGTGGCGGGTGCACTACCACGTGCCCCTGCACGCCCCACCCGAGGAACCGCTCGGCTCGACCCTGCCGGTGCTCCGCGCGGCCCTGAGAGCGCTCTTCGACGGCCCGACCGCCGGCTGCGACCACCTCGACGTCGAGACGTACACCTGGGGGGTGCTGCCGGCCGCACGACGGCCCGGCACCGACGCGGAGCTGGCCGCCGGCATCGCCGCGGAGCTGGCCTTCGCCCGGGACGAACTGGTCGGCCTCGGCCTGACCGCAGAGCGAACCGTAAGCATGGGGGTGTCACGATGAGTCGGCGACTGGTGGTGCTCGACGTTGTCGGGCTGACCCCGCGACTGCTGGCGCACATGCCCCGGCTGCGGGGGGTCGCCGACGGCGGCTTCCGGGCCGAGCTGGGCACGGTGCTGCCCGCGGTGACCTGCTCGGTGCAGTCCACCTTCCTCACCGGCGAGGCGCCCAGCGGGCACGGGATCGTCGGCAACGGCTGGTATTTCCGGGAGCTGGGCGAGGTGCTGCTGTGGCGGCAGCACAACGCGCTGGTCGGCGGGGAGAAGCTCTGGCAGGCCGCCCGCCGGGCCGAGCCCGGCTACACCGTCGCCAACGTCTGCTGGTGGTACGCGATGGGCGCCGACGTCGACTGGACGGTCACCCCGCGCCCGGTGTACTACGCCGACGGGCGCAAGGAGCCGGACTGCTACACCGACCCGCCGGAGCTGCACGACGCCCTCACCGGGCGGCTGGGCACCTTCCCGCTGTTCACCTACTGGGGGCCGACGGCCGGGCTGCCCTCGTCACGGTGGATCTGCCAGGCGGCCGAGCAGATCCTGGCCGACGTGTCACCCGACCTGACCCTGGTCTACGTCCCGCACCTGGACTACGACCTGCAACGGTTCGGCCCGTCCTCGGCGCAGGCCGCGGCCGCGGCCGCCGAGTTGGACGCGGTGCTCGGGCCGCTGCTGGACGCCGCCCGGGCGCGCGACGCCACCGTGGTGGTGCTCTCGGAGTACGGCATCACCGACGTGTCCCGGCCGGTGGACGTCAACCGGTTGCTGCGCGCCGAGGGGCTGCTGCGGGTGCACACCCAGGCCGGCATGGAGTACCTCGACCCGTGGACGTCGCGGGCGTTCGCGGTCGCCGACCACCAGGTCGCGCACGTCTACGTCAAGGACCCGGCCGACGTGCCGGCGGTGGCGAAGCTCTGCGCCGGGCTGCCCGGGGTGGCCGAGGTGCTCGACGCCGAGGGCAAGGCCGCGCACGGGCTCGATCACCCGCGCGCGGGTGAGCTGGTGCTGGTGGCCGAGCCGGACGCCTGGTTCACCTACTACTACTGGCTGGACGACGCCCGCGCGCCGGACTTCGCCCGGCTGGTGGAGATCCATCGCAAGCCGGGTTACGACCCGGCCGAGCTGTTCTTCGACCCGGCCGCGCCGGGTGCGGCCAAGCGCCGCGCCGGGGTGGCGCTGGCACGCAAGAAACTGGGCATGCGCTACCTGATGAGCGCGGTCGGCCTGGACGCCGGGGCGCGGGCGGTGCGCGGCTCGCACGGTCGGCTGCCGGACGACCCGGCGGACGCCCCGGTGCTGCTCTGCTCCGACCCGGCCGCAGCCCGCGACCGGATCGCGGCCACCGAGGTCAAGGGGCTGCTGCTGGAGCTGGCCGGCTTGACCGTCGACGGTGCGGAGCCGGGCGGGCCGGGGGAGGGGTCATGACGGTCACCGTCGCGCCCACCGACACCAGCGGGTTGCGGGCGCGTTTCGACGCGGAGCTGGCCGGCTTCCTCGACCGGCAGGGCCCGGACTGGCCGGACGGCGCGCCGCGTGGCGTGTTCACCGCGCTGTACCGGTTCGTGCTGGCCGGTGGGAAGCGGCTGCGACCGCTCTTCTGCTACTGGGGTTGGCGTGGTGCCGGGGCGGCCGACGGCACCCCGATCGTGGTGGCCGCGGCGGCGCTGGAGCTGTTCCACGCGTTCGCGCTGATCCACGACGACATCCTGGACGGCAGCGACCGCCGCCGGGGTGAGCCGTCGGTGCACCGGCTCTTCGCCGATCTGCACGCCCGCTCGTCGTGGCGGGGCGACCCCGAGACGTACGGACGCAACACCGCGCTGCTCTGCGGGGATCTCTGCGCGGCCTGGTCGGACCAGATGTTCCACGAGTGCGGCCTGAGCACCGAGCAGGTGCACCGGGGGTACGGGGTGTTCGCGTTGATGCGCACCGAGGTCATCGCGGGGGAGTACCTGGACCTGGTGTCCGGGGTGGGTGACGGCTCGGTGGCCAGCGCGCTCACCGTGATACGGATGAAGGCGGCCCGGTACACGGTGACCCGGCCGTTGCAGATCGGCGCGGCCCTGGCCGGTGCGGGACCGGAGCTGATCGCCGCGCTGGGGGAGTTCGGTGACCCGCTGGGCGACGCGTTCCAGCTCCGCGACGACGTGCTGGGCGTCTTCGGGGACCCGGCGGTCACCGGCAAGTCGGTCCTGGACGACCTGCGTGAGGGCAAGCCGACGGTGATGATGGCGCTGGCCCGTAGCGCCGCCGACCGACCGCAGACCGCCCGGCTGCGGGAGTTGTTCGGCAATCCCGCGCTGGACGCGGACGGCGCGGCCGAGCTGCGCGGCATCATCGAGGCGACCGGTGCACGGGAGCGGATCGAGCAGATGATCCGGGTCCGGACCGAGGCCGCGCTGGCCGCGCTGGAGCGCGCGACCGTGGACGCGGAGGCCCGCGCCGCACTGGTCGCGCTGGCCGCGCAGGCGATCGACCGCCACGCCTGATCCGCCGGCGATCGCCGGAACACGGTCCCCGGGCATCGTCTGCGGTGTCCGGGGAACGGCGCTGTCTCGCGACTTTCAGTCGAATCGACGAAAGTTCACGGCGATCCGCCGGAAGGTATGGACACATCGACACTCGCAATTTAGTGTCGTGGCCAACACGACATTGTTTCGTCGAGGTGAACCGGCGGCGCGGTAACCCATCGACTGGTGACCTCCGAGCATGTGACCCCCCACCGCCTCGGTGGTCACGGCCGGCCGGGACGGCATCCCGGCAGGCCGACCGCATCCCCCACCACCGCTACGGCATCTGGCGCGACGGCGCGCGCCCGGCCTGGCAGTCAATCGTCAGGAAGGGACAGCACACATGTCCATGAAGGACGCTCCCCCACACCGGTCCCGACGGTGGTTCTCCGCGGGATCGGCACTGCTGCTGGTGGCCGCGGCCGGCACGGTCGCACTCGGCGCCGGCCCGGCCGCACTCGGCGGCCCGACCCCCGCCCAGGCGCACCCGATCAACGCCACCGACTTCCAGCAGGTCGAGCTCGCCCGAGGCGTGGCCGACATGGGCGAACCGATGTCGCTGGCCGTGCTGCCCGACCGCTCGGTCCTGCACACCGCCCGCAACGGCACGCTGCGCCGCACCGACGCCAACGGCAACACCGCCGTGATCGGCACCCTGCCGGTCTACACGCACGACGAGGAGGGTCTGCAGGGCGTCGGGGTCGACCCGAACTTCGCCAGCAACCGGCAGATCTTCCTCTACTACGCCCCGCCGCTGTCCACCCCCGGCGGCGACGCGCCCGCCACCGGCACCGACTTCTCGGCCTGGCAGGGCGTCAACCGGCTCTCCCGGTTCACCCTCAACGCCGACTTCACGGTCAACCAGGCCAGCAAGGTCGACGTGCTCGACGTGCCGGCCGATCGCGGCCTGTGCTGCCACGTCGGCGGTGACATCGACTTCGACGCCGCCGGCAACCTCTACCTGTCCACCGGCGACGACACCAACCCCTTCGAGTCCGCCGGCTACGCCCCCCTGGACGAGCGGACCAACCGCAACCCCGCGTACGACGCGCAGCGCAGCGCCGGCAACACCAACGACCTGCGCGGCAAGATCCTGCGGATCAAGGTGAACGCCAACGGCACGTACTCCATCCCGGCGGGCAACCTGTTCGCGCCCGGCACGGCCAGGACCCGGCCGGAGATCTACGCGATGGGGTTCCGCAACCCGTTCCGGATCAGCGTGGACAAGGCCACCGGCGTCGTCTACGTCGGTGACTACGGGCCGGACGCCGGCTCCACCAGCGCCACCCGCGGTCCGTCCGGCCAGGTGGAGTTCAACCGGGTCGCCGCGCCGGGCAACTACGGCTGGCCGTACTGCACCGGCACCAACACCACCACCGAGACGTACAACGAGTGGGACTTCGCCGCCAACACCGGCGGGGCGAAGTACAACTGCACCGGCGGGCCGACCAACAACTCCTTCCGCAACACGGGCCTGCCCACCCTGCCGGCGGCCAAGCCGGCCTGGATCCGGTACGCCGGCGACGCCGGCACCCCGACGGAGTTCGGCGGCGGCTCCGAGTCGCCGATGGGCGGCCCGGTCTACCGGTACAACGCCTCGTCGACCTCGACGACGAAGTTCCCGCAGTCGTTCGACGGCCAGTTCTTCGCCACCGAGTTCGGCCGCGGCTGGATCAAGCCGATCCACGTCAACGCCGACGGCTCCCGGGGCGTCATCGACACCTTCCCCTGGGTCGGCAAGCAGGTGATGGACTCGGCCTTTGGGCCGGACGGCGCCTACTACGTGCTCGACTACGGCACCGGCTACTTCAACGGTGACGCCAACTCGGCGCTGTACCGCTTCGACTACGTCGCCGGCGGCAACCGGGCCCCCAACGCCACGGCCAGCGCGAACAGGACCTCCGGCGCCGCGCCGCTGGCGGTGACGTTCTCCTCGGCCGGCTCGTCCGACCCCGAGGGTGGCGCGCTGACGTACTCGTGGAACTTCGGTGACGGGACCACCTCCACGGCGGCCAACCCGACGAAGACGTACACCACCAACGGCACCTACACCGCGACGCTGACCGTGCGGGACCCGCAGGGCGCCACCGGCACCGCCAGCGTGGTGATCAACGTCGGCAACACCGCGCCGACGGTGACGATCAACAGCCCCGGCAACGGGCAGCTGTTCAGCTTCGGCGACACGGTGCCCTTCAGCATCACGGTCACCGACCCGGAGGACGGCACGATCGACTGCACGAAGGTCAAGATGACCTACGTGCTCGGCCACGACCAGCACGGCCACCAGATCACCTCGAAGACCGGCTGCTCCGGCTCGATCACCATCCCCGTCGACGGTGAGCACGACGACGCGGCGAACATCTTCGCCATCTTCGACGCCGAGTACACCGACGCCGGTGGGCTGACCACGCACACCCAGCACACGCTGCCGCCGCGGCACCGGCAGGCCGAGTTCTTCGGCACCTCGTCGGGGATCAACGTGTTCAGCAAGACCCCGGCCGAGGGCGGCAAGACCGTCGGCGACATCAACAACGGCGACTGGATCGCGTTCCAGCCGTACCGGCTGGGCAACGTCACCTCGTTCACCGCCCGCGTCTCCTCGGCGGGTGCCGGTGGCACGCTCCAGGTGCGGGCCGGCTCGGCCACCGGCACGGTGCTCGGCTCGGCCACGGTCCCGGTCACCGGCGGCTGGGAAACCTTCACCACCGTGACGGGGACGATCACCAACCCGCCCACCGGCACCACCACGCTCTACCTGACGTTCGCCGGGTCGGGCACCGGTGCCCTCTACGACCTGGACGCGTTCACCTTCGTCACCGGTGCACCCCCGACCGGTGGGGCCGGTCCGATCAAGGGCCTGGGTGGCAAGTGCCTGGACGTGCGCAACGCCGCCACGGCCGACGGCACGCAGATCCAGATCTACACCTGCAACGGCAGCGCGGCGCAGACCTGGACGGTCACGCCGGGCTCGACCATCAGGGCGTTGGGCAAGTGCCTCGACGTCTCCGGTGGCGGTTCGGCCGACGGCACCAAGATCCAGCTCTGGACCTGCAACGGCACCGGGGCGCAGAACTGGGCCGCGCAGGCCGACGGCACGGTGCGCAACGCGGCGTCGAGCAAGTGCCTCGACGTCTCGGGAAACAACTCGGCGGACAGCACCGTCGTGCACCTCTGGACCTGCACCGCCGCCGCGAACCAGAAGTGGATCCTGCCCTGAGTTGAGCGGAAGGGCCCCTTGTGTGACGCCTAGTGTTGGACAAGGGACCCCTCCTAACCGTTCTTAGGAGAGCGATATGCGCAGACTCCTGCGTCCCGTCCTCGGCGCGGCCACCGCCGCCCTCGCCGTTCTCGCCTGCACCACCCCGGCCACCCCGGCCAGCGCCGCCGACGCCCCCTACGACGTGCTGGTCTTCTCCAAGACCGCCGGCTTCCGCCACGACGCCATCCCGGTCGGCATCCAGACCATCCGCGACCTGGGCGCGGCGAACAGCTTCACCGTCACCGCCACCGAGGACGCCGCGGCGTTCACCACCGCCAACCTCAACCAGTACGAGGCGGTGGTCTTCCTCAACACCACCGGCGACGTGCTCAACGCCAGCCAGCAGACGGCCTTCGAGTCGTACATCGGCTCGGGTCGCGGGTACGTGGGCGTGCACGCCGCCGCCGACACCGAGTACGACTGGCCGTTCTACGGCAACCTCGTCGGCGCGTGGTTCGCCTCGCACCCGGCCATCCAGCAGGCCAACACCAAGGTGGAGGACCGGGGGCACGCGGCCACCGCGCACCTGCCGCAGACCTGGACCCGCACCGACGAGTGGTACAACTACCGGACCAACGCCCGGTCGACCGCCCACGTGCTGACCACCCTGGACGAGTCGTCGTACTCCGGTGGCGGGATGGGCGCCGACCATCCGCTGAGCTGGTGCAAGGGCTACGGCGGTGGCCGGTCCTTCTACACCGGCGCGGGGCACACCCAGGCGTCGTACGCCGAGCCCGCGTTCCGGGCCCACCTGCTGGGCGGCATCCGCTACGCGGCCGGTCGGAGCAAGGCCGACTGCCGGCCCGAGACGGGCTACTCCCCGATCTACAACGGCTCGACCGCCGGCTGGTCGCAGGCCGGCCCGGGCAGCTTCACCAACTCCGACGCCACCCTCACCTCGACCGGCGGCATGGGGTTGTTCTGGTACAACGCCAAGCAGTTCACCAACTACTCGCTGAAGCTGGACTGGAAGTTGGCCGGTGACGACAACTCCGGCATCTTCATCGGTTTCCCGCCGTCCAGTGACCCGTGGTCGGCGGTGGACAACGGCTACGAGATCCAGATCGACGCCACCGACGCGGCGGACCGCACCACCGGGGCGGTCTACACGTTCAAGTCCGCCGACATCGCCGCCCGCGACGCGGCGCTGAACGCTGCGGGAGAGTGGAACACCTACGAGCTGCTGGTCGAGGGCGAGCGGCTGCAGATCTTCCTCAACGGCGTGAAGATCAACGATTTCACCAACACCAACCCGGTCCGTTCGCTGGCCGGCCACATCGGTATCCAGAACCACGGCACCGGTGACGACGCCTCGTTCCGCAACATCCGGATCAAGGAGCTGGGCACCACGCCGCCGCCCGTCAACACCACCATCCAGGCCGAGGCGTTCAGCTCGGCCAACGGGGTCACCCCGTTCACCAAGGCGGGCGCCAACGGCGGCCAGACCATCGGCTACATCGACCCGGGCGACTGGGCCGCGTACAACGGTGTGAACCTGACCGGGGTCACCTCGTTCACGTCCCGGGTCGTCTCCGGCGGCGCGGGCGGCACCATCCAGGTGCGCACCGGTTCGGCCACCGGCCCGGTCCTCGGCTCGGTCACGGTGCCGAACACCGGCAGCTGGACGACCTTCGCCAACGTCACCACCTCCCTGTCCAACGTCCCGTCCAGCACGCAGAACCTCTACCTCACCTTCACCGGTAGCGGCACGGGGCTCTTCGACGTGGACGACTTCACCCTGGTCAAGGGCGGCGGTGGCGGCACCCCGGGGGTCGGCGCGGTCAAGGGTCTGGGCGGCAAGTGCCTGGACGTGCGCAACAGCGGCACCGCCGACGGCACCCAGATCCAGATCTACACCTGCAACGGCAGTACGGCGCAGACCTGGACCGTGACGCCGAACTCGACGATCAAGGCGCTCGGCAAGTGCCTCGACGTGTCCGGCAGCGGCACCGCCGACGGCACCAAGATCCAGCTCTGGACCTGCAACGGCACGGGCGCGCAGAACTGGGCGGCCCAGGCCGACGGCAGCCTGCGCAACGCGTCGTCGAACAAGTGCCTCGACGTCTCCGGCAACAACTCCGCCGACGGCACGATCGTGCACCTCTGGACCTGCAACGGCGCGGCCAACCAGAAGTGGACCCTGCCCTGACCCCTCGCTGATCCGACCCGCTGATCCGGCCCGCCGGGCGTGCCCCGCCCGGCGGGCCGCTGCGCGGGGGTCGCCCGGCCTGCGACCCTGACCGGCGAGCCCTGACGGGGGTGCCGTCGGACGCCGCGCCACGCCGGGCGTGACCACGAGTCCACGGCCGGGTTCACAGCCGGCTGCCGTACCTTGACCGGCATGGGGAGTTTCGGGCGGTGGCGCCGGATGGCCCGGGTGCAGGGGCACCGGCTGCGCGAGGCGCTGGGCCGGGCCGAGGAACTCGACACGTCCGGCGGGCCGCCGCCCAGCCTGAACCGCCTCGACGCGCTGGTGGACGGTTTCGCCGCGGGCCAGCCGGTGCGCTGGAGCCTGTCGGGACCGCCCCGGCCGCTTCCCGGCGCGGTCGACGTGGCGGCGTACCGGATCATCGAGGAGGCGCTGACCAACGCGCGACGGCACGCCCCGGGCGCGCCGGTCGCGGTCCGCCTGCGCTACGACCCCGAGGGCATCACCATCGAGGTACGCGACGAGGGGCCGGCGGGCGGCGGCACCCCGGGACCTGGTGGCGGCCTGCCCGGCGTACGCCGGCGCGCCGAGCGGATCGGCGGCACCTTCTCCGCCGGCCCGCGCCCCGGGGGTGGCTTCACCGTCCGGGCCGTCCTGCCCGCGCCCGAAGAGGTGGCCGACTGACGGTCGGGCGCGTGCTCCCGCGCCAACCGCCCGAACTACCCGGGGCCGTGGGCTTTCGCGACGGGGGCGGCGGAAATAGGGTGGGGACGGCGACCGTGACGGTGGCCGGTGACCCGGTGGGAGGCGCAACCCGCCGGGCTCAGGTGCGTACCGCATCCACCGGTGCTCCGTTCCGCCGCCGCGTACCGGCCCGACCGGTCACCTCGCCCCGGTCCGCACAAGGAATCCCCATCACAACAGGGGAGAAGGACAATGGCGCGACCCATCACGCTCTTCACCGGCCAGTGGGCCGACCTGCCTTTCGAGGAGGTCTGTCGGCTCGCCTCCGAGTGGGGCTACGACGGTCTGGAGATCGCCTGCTGGGGCGACCACTTCGAGGTCGACAAGGCGCTCGCCGACGACTCGTACGTCGACCGCAAGCGGGAGACCCTCGCCAAGCACAACCTCGAGGTCTTCACGATCTCCAACCACCTCGTCGGTCAGGCGGTCTGCGACCACCCGATCGACGAGCGGCACCAGGACATCCTGCCCGGCCGGATCTGGGGTGACGGGGAGCCCGAGGGCGTCCGGCAGCGGGCCGCCGAGGAGATCAAGGACACCGCGCGGGCGGCGGCGAAGCTCGGGGTGAAGACGGTCGTCGGCTTCACCGGCTCGTCGATCTGGCACACCCTCGCGATGTTCCCGCCGGTGCCGCCGTCCATGATCGAGCGCGGCTACCAGGACTTCGCCGACCGGTGGAACCCGATCCTCGACGTGTTCGACGAGGTGGGGGTGCGGTTCGCGCACGAGGTGCACCCCAGCGAGATCGCGTACGACTACTGGACGACGAAGCGGACGCTGGAGGCGATCGGCAACCGGCCCGCGTTCGGGTTGAACTGGGACCCGTCGCACTTCGTCTGGCAGGAGCTGGACCCGGTGAACTTCATCTTCGACTTCGCCGACCGGATCTACCACGTCGACTGCAAGGACGCCAAGGTGCGCACCGGGGACGGCCGGCGCGGCCGGCTCGCCTCCCACCTGCCCTGGGCTGACCTGCGCCGCGGCTGGGACTTCGTCTCGACCGGGCACGGCGACGTGCCCTGGGAGGACTGCTTCCGGGCGTTGAACGCGATCGGCTACACCGGCCCGATCTCCATCGAGTGGGAGGACGCCGGCATGGACCGGCTGGTCGGTGCACCGGAGGCGTTGCAGTTCGTCCGCCGGCTCGCCTTCGACGCTCCGAGCGCCGCCTTCGACGCGGCGTTCAGCAGCAAGGACTGACCCGTCCCGGGACGGACCACGGGCCGGTCGCCCTGCGGCGACCGGCCCGTTGACGTGCGGGTTGGTCAGAGCGTGCTGGCGTTGGTGCCCGAGCCGGACGACTTGGGGCGGGGGGTGGCCGACGGCGACCCGGAGGTCGTGCCGACCGAGCTGCCGCCCGACGAGCCGGAGCCCGCCTTGGCGCCCATGGTGGCGGGCGTGCCGGCGAACGCGTCGTCGGCGGCGGTCAGCTCCTGCGTGCCGGTGCTGCCGTTGCCCGTGCCCAGCTTCTCGCCCAGCTTCGTCTGGCCGAGCTTGTCCTTGCCCTCGCTGTAGAGCCGGTTGGCCTGGGCCTGCGCGACCCCGGCCGCCTCCTGGACGGTCGGGTGGTCGAGCACCTTGCGGCCCCGAACCACCAGCTCTTCGTACTTCTCCCGGCCGGCACGAGCACCCAGGACGAATCCCGCAGCCAGCCCGCCAAGGAACATGATCTTTCCGCGCATGGCGGCTCCTTCCGTACCTGACGCGCCGTCGCCCCGGCGGATTGCCCCGTCGGCAGCGACCAACTCGCGCCTGCGTCCTCTGTCCGCAGCTAACTACCCATCCTGCTCTCCGCTCATGCCTGCTTGTGCCGGGATGACGATTTACCCGAATTGTCGATTACTCGCGACGCTGACCTGGACACCTCGATCACGGGTGGCCGGGGGTGCAACCCACTGGACCAACACCGGGGGATGTCCTGTACTCTTGTCCCGTCGCACGGCGTCGGGGAGATCCCGGAGCCGGGCGGTGCACGGTCCCCTGTAGCTCAATTGGCAGAGCAGCCGGCTGTTAACCGGCAGGTTATTGGTTCGAGTCCAATCGGGGGAGCTTCTCCACCCAACGCCCGTCGGCACCACGCCGACGGGCGTTTTCGTGTGCGTCCTCCCTGCCGCCGCCCAGCGCGTCGCGCCCCTCTCGTCCCGGTTTCGCCCTCCGGCGACGGCGTCGCCCGGCAGGATGGTCGATGTCGACTTAGACTCCCGCTGCGTCGATTGATGCGTCGATTCTTGGGGTGGTTCGCGGATGTCCGGACGAGGAGGCTTCGGCCGGGCCACGCTGATCGCGGTGGCGGTCGTTCTGGCCTGGCTGGTGATCGGCGGCGTGGCCGGGCCGTACTCCGGGCGCCTCAGCGAGGTCGCCACCAACGACAACGCCGCCTTCCTGCCCACCGACGCCGAGGCGACGCGCGCCCAGAACCTCGCCGGCGAGTTCGTCGACCGGGAGACCATCCCGGCGCTGGTCGTCTACGAGCGCACCTCCGGGATCACCGACGCCGACCGGCAACGGGTCAGCGCCGACGCCGCCCGCTTCGCCCAGGTGCCCGGCGTGGTCACCCCGCTGCCCCCGCCGATCCCCAGCGAGGACGGCCAGGCGCTCCAGGTCGTCGTGCCGGTCGACGACGCCGAGGGGGAGGAGATCGGTGCCGTCGTCGAGCAGCTGCGCGACATCGCCGACGGCGACCGGGACGGGCTCACCGTGGACGTCGCCGGGCCGGCCGGCCTGCTCGCCGACCTGATCGAGGTGTTCTCCGCCATCGACGGGCCGCTGCTGCTGGTCACCCTCGTCGTGGTGCTGGTCATCCTGCTGATCGTCTACCGGAGCCCGGTGCTCTGGATCTTCCCGTTGCTGGCCGCCGGCATGTCGTACGCGCTGGCCTCGGTCTTCGTGTACCTGCTCGCCGACGCCGACGTGCTCAAGCTCAACGGGCAGGCCCAGGGCATCCTCACCGTGCTGGTCTTCGGCGCCGGCACCGACTACGCGCTGCTGCTGATCGCCCGCTACCGGGAGGAACTGCACCGGCACGACCGACCCTGGGACGCGATGCGTACGGCGTGGAAGGGTGCCGCGCCGGCCATCATCGCCTCCGGCGGGACGGTCATCGTCAGCCTGCTCTGCCTGCTGCTGTCCAGCCTCAACTCCAACCGGGCGCTCGGCCCGGTCGCCGCCATCGGCATCGCCGCCACCCTGCTGGTGATGCTCACCTTCCTGCCCGCGCTGCTGGTGCTCGGCGGCCGGTGGGCGTTCTGGCCCCGGCGGCCACGCTCCGACGAGGCCGACCCGAGGGCCGAGCACGGCATCTGGAGCCGCATCGCCGGTTTCGTCGCGCGGCACGCCCGACCGATCTGGCTGACCACCGCCGTCGTACTCGCCGTCCTCACGCTCGGCCTCACCCAGCTCGGGGCCACCACCCTC
The DNA here is from genome assembly GCF_023896955.1 of Micromonospora sp. RHAY321. Classification (GTDB taxonomy): domain Bacteria; phylum Actinomycetota; class Actinomycetes; order Mycobacteriales; family Micromonosporaceae; genus Micromonospora. The sequence goes on along the minus strand of NZ_JAMHIW010000008.1, from coordinate 163,086 downwards.
GGCCAGTCCGACCTGTTCACCCAGCGCACCGACTCGGTGGACGGCCAGGAGGTGATCTCCCGGCACTTTCCGGCCGGCACCGGCAGCCCGGCCACCATCTTCGCCACCGAACAGACCGCCCGGCAGGTGGCCCAGGTGGCGCAGGGCGTGCCCGGCGTCGCCGCCGTCCGCCCGGTCAGCGCGGGCCAGCAGACCGGCCCGCCCGACCCGGCCGCCGCACCGAAGGTCGTCGACGGGCGGGTCCAACTGGAGGCGACGCTGGCCGACCCGCCCGACAGCGACGGCGCCGAGCGGACGATCCGCGAGCTGCGGGTGGCCGTGCACCGGGTGCCCGGCGCGGACGCGGTGGTCGGCGGCTTCACCGCGATCAACGTGGACACCTCCGACGCCGCCCGGCGCGACCAGAACGTCATCATCCCGGTGGTGCTGGTGGTCATCGCGATCATCCTGGCCCTGCTGCTGCGCGCACTGCTGGCCCCGCTGCTGCTGATCGCCACCGTGCTGCTCAGCTTCGCGGCCACCCTCGGCCTCTGCGCGCTGCTGTTCCGCCACGCCTTCGGCTTCCCCGGTGTGGACACGTCGTTCCCGCTGTTCGCGTTCGTGTTCCTGGTCGCACTCGGCATCGACTACAACATCTTCCTGATGAGCCGGGTCCGCGAGGAGTCGGTCAGACGCGGCACCCGGGCCGGGGTGCTGGCCGGCCTCGCCGTCACCGGCGGGGTCATCACCTCCGCCGGAATCGTGCTCGCCGCGACCTTCTCCGCCCTCGCTGTCCTGCCGCTGGTGGTGCTGGTCGAGTTGGGCACCGCGGTCGCGGTCGGGGTGCTCATCGACACCATCATCGTCCGGTCGCTGCTGGTGCCCGCGCTCGCGTACGACGTCGGGCCGAAGATCTGGTGGCCGGGCCGGTTGGCCCGGGCCAACGGCGGGCGGGAGGCGCGCGATGCTGGCTGAGACCGACGTCGTCATCGTCGGCGGCGGCCTGGCCGGTCTCGCCGCCGCCCGCCGGTTGCACCGCGCCGGCGTGCCCTGGCGGCTCCTGGAGGCCGGCAGCCGCCTCGGCGGCCGGGTCGCCACCGACGTCGTGGACGGTTACCTGATCGACCGGGGTTTCCAGGTGCTCAACACCGCCTACCCGCGGCTCGGCACGCTCCTCGACACCGGCCGGCTCCACCTCGGGTACTTCACGTCCGGGGTGCTGGTGCGCAGGGGCGACGACCTGTTGCGGCTGGTCAACCCGCTGCGCGAGCCGACCGGCGGGCCGCGTACCGCCCTCGCCGGGGTCGGCTCGCTGCGCGACCGGGTGCGCTTCGCCGCGCTCGCCGCCGGCTGCGCCACCCTGCCCACCTCCCGGCTGCTCGCCGCGCCGGAGACCAGCGCCGAGGTGGCGCTGCGCCGTGCCGGCCTCTCCGACGCGATCATCGAGGAACTGCTGCGACCGTTCCTGTCCGGTGTGTTCATCGACCGGGAACTCGCCACCTCCAGCCGCGTGCTGGCCATGGTGCTGCGCTCCTTCGCCCGCGGCCGGATCGGCCTGCCCGCCGAGGGGATGGCGGCCCTGCCCCGGGCCATCGCCGACCCGCTGCCGGCGGACCTCATCGCGCTGGACACCCCGGTTGCCGAGGTCGCCCCCGGCCGCGTGCGGACCCAGGCCGGCGACATCCGCTGCCGGGCCGTCGTGGTCGCCGGCGACCCGCCCGCCGCGTCCGCGCTGCTGCCGACCCTCCCGACGGTACGGATGCACAGCTACACCACCTATTACCACAGCTCTCCCGAGCCACCGCTGACCGAGCCGATCCTGCTCGTCGACGGTGATCGGCGCGAGATCGTCGCCAACACCGTGGTGCTCAGCAACGCCGCCGGAACGTACGCGCCGGCCGGCCGGCACCTGGTGGCCACCTCCGTGGTCGGCCCGACCGCCCCACGCGAGCCGACCGTACGGGCCGAGTTGACCCGGCTGTACGGACGGTCCACCGCCGACTGGACGCATCTCACCACCGTGGCCGTCCCGCACGCGCTGCCCGCCGCGCCGCCACCGCAGGGGCGGCTGCGCAAACCCGTGTCGTTGGGGCAGGGCCTGTTCGTGGCCGGTGACCACCGCGACAGCCCATCGATCCAGGGCGCTCTCGCCAGCGGCTGGCGCGCCGCCGGCGCGGTGCTGGAGGAGTTGCGCGCGACGTAGTCCGACGGTGGATGACCAGAAGAAGCGGGACATCGCCGCCGTAGTTGATCACCTATGATCGCCGCCATGCCCGCCCCTCTATCGGCCCCCACCTTCGACGCCGGTGCCGCGTACCCCGAGGTCAACGACCTGCGCAAGGCGCTCGACGCCGCCGACTGGCCCGCCGTCCAGGCGGTCTTCGCTGACCGCGACCCCGCCGTCCGGACGCTGCTGGTCGGGGCGGCCGGCGACCAGGAAGGGACCGAGCCGTTTCTGCGGCGGGTGTACGACGACGACCCCACCGACGCCCTCGCCGGCACGCTGCTCGGTAACTGCCTCATCCGCACCGGCTGGCGGATCCGCAGCGGTGCCCGGGCCCAGCACGTCAGCCGGAACCAGTTCGACCAGTTCCACGACCACCTGCGGCGGGCCGAACAGGTACTCATCGACGTCACCGCCCGGCACGAGGACGACGCGGCGGCCTGGACGCAACGGATCACCCTCGCCCGGGGTCTGGAACTGGGGCAGAACGAGACGCGTCGCCGTTACGACCGCCTCGCCCGACATCACCCACACCACCTGCCTGCCCAGGCCAGCCTGCTCCAGCAACTCTGCCCGAAGTGGAGCGGCGACTGGGACCGGGCCTTCGCCTTCGCCTTCGAGTGCGCCCAGGCCGCGCCCGACGGGGCACCCAACGCCGTGCTGGTAGCCGAAGCGCACATGGAACGCTGGCTGGACTTCGACAGTCACCAGGAGCAGACGGACTACCTGCACAGCGTGCGGGTAGCGAACGAGATCATGCAGGCCGGGCAACGATCCGTGTTGCACCCCGACTACGTCGACCGAGCGGACTGGGTCTGGGTCCGCTCGACGTTCGCGGTGATGTTCAGCGTGACCGGCCAGTGGTCCGCCGCCGCGAACCAGTTCACCGCGCTCGGCAACCTGGGCACGGAATACCCCTGGGGCTATGTCGGCGGAGCCGAAGGCTTCACGAAGTACCGCGCCAAGGCGTACGCGAAGGGTGGCCAGTCGTGATCCAGCACCTGGACGTGGACGGGGTGCCCACGCTGCTCGCCCCCACCGGCGGGCCGATGCACGCCGGCCTGACCTTCCGGGTCGGCACCGCCGACGAGACGCTCGGCCGCGCCGGCATCACCCACCTCATCGAGCACCTCGCGCTGGCACCGCTCGGTCTGGCCGACTACCACGTCAACGGCATGACCGCCCCCGCGTTCACCATGTTCCACACCCAGGGCTCCGAGGCGGACATCGCGGCGTTCCTCACCGCCGTCTGCGGGCACCTCTCCGACCTGCCGACGGCACGGCTGGACGTCGAGAAGGAGATCCTGCGCACCGAGTGGAGCAGCCGGGGCACCGCCGCCGTCGACGAGATTCCGCTGTGGCGACACGGCGCCCGGGACTTCGGGCTGAGCAGCTACCCGGAGTGGGGGCTGGGCGCGCTCACCGCCGACGACCTGCGCGAATGGACTGCCCGGTGGTTCACCCGGGAGAACGCGGTGCTCTGGATCACCGGCGACCGGGTGCCCGCCGGGCTGCGGCTCCCGCTGCCCGGCGGAGTCCGGCAGCCGGTGCCGGTGGCGTCGTCGGCGCTGCCGCAGACGCCGGCGTACTTCGTCAGCGGCGCCCGCGCCGTGGTGCTCGACTCGGTGGTGCGACGCAGCACCGCCGCCAACATCTTCGCCGGCGTGCTGGAGCGCGAGCTGTACCGCTCGCTGCGCCAGGACGCCGGCCTCTCCTACACCACCACCACGGGGTACGAGCCGCGCGGCGACGGGTACGCCACGCTGCGGGCACTCGCCGACTCGCTGTCGGAGAAGCAGGACGCCGTGCTCGGCGGCTTCATCGACGTGCTCGCCAAGATGCGGGTCGGGCGGATCGAGCAGGCGGACCTCGACGCCACTGTCGCCAAGCGGGAGGACGTCCTCGGCACCGCGGAGGTGGACGCCGGGCGGCTGCCGTCGTACGCCCTGAACGTGCTGACCGGGCAGCCGAACATCAGCATCGACGAGCACCGGGCCGAGCTGAAGGCCGTCAACCTCGCCGACCTGCACGAGGTGGCCGGGGAGATGACCGCGTCGGCACTGCTGATGGTGCCCGGCGGGCACACCGCCGACTGGGCCGGCTTCGTCGCCGCGCCCACCCACTCCGCCGACACCGTCGACGGCACCACGTACCGGGCGAGGCAGGGTGCCGGCGGGATCCGCGTCGGCACCGACGGTGTGACCTCCCTGAGGGCCGAAGGGCCGCTGACCGTCCGCTACGACGACTGCTCCGCCATGCTCGCCTGGCCCGACGGGGCACGACAACTGATCGGCGCCGACGCCATCGTGCTGCACATCGAGCCGACGATGCTCCAGTTGCCGCCGGGAACGATCCAGGCCATCGACGCCCAGGTGCCCGCCGACCGGCACGTCACCATGCCCGCCCGCACACCGGACCAGATCCCCCAGCCGAAGCCCGTCGCCCGACAGGCCGAGCCCGCCGGACGCTCCTGGTGGGAGATCCCGGTGATGGTGCTGAGTGGCCTTGGCACCCTGCTGATGGGCGGCTTCTGCCTGCTGCTGACCATCGGCATGTTCGCCGCCGACAGCGAACCGGACGACACGTGGTTCTGGGGCATCATCGCGGTGGGCTGGCTGCTCACTGTTATCCTCGCGTTGCCCATCGTGCTGTTGAAGCGACGACGGCGGTGATGAGGTGGGGCCGGGTCACTGCTGGCCCGTGATCCACCGGGCGGGATAAGATCCGGCGCGGTGTCAGGGGCGGTAGCTCAGCCGGTTAGAGCAGGGGACTCATAATCCCTCGGTCGCGGGTTCGAGTCCCGCCCGCCCCACCAAGCAAAACCCTGGTCAGCCATGCTGCCGACGACCCGGGCGAACCGCGTCGAGGTTCGTGCCGACGGCCAGCCGGCCAGCCATGCTCCATCTTTGGGAGAACCCGTTCTGAGTAGGTTGTCCCCGTGGAAGCAGTCTTCGTGCTCCGTCAGATAGTCGCCGGGCTGGCTCACATAGCGAAGGTTGCGGTTGAGGCTGAGCCGGCCGACCAGGACCAGGTGGTCGTTTCTCCCCATGCGTTTGACTGGTTGCGGGATCTGTACGGACCGCATGCTGTCGTCAACAGACCGGTCAACCCGCAGTTCATCACCGAGGCGACAGAGGGCGCGCGATATGCGCTCGCCCACGTACAGGGCCGCAACCGCGCCAGCCGAGTGACGCTGACGATGATCGGGGATTCCCCGGCCGACACGTGCGACGGCGACGTCAAGCTGGCTGCTGCTCGTGCGGTAGCTGCCGCACTGGGCGGCCAGATGGAACCGGCCCCGTACCGTGGTGCCCACGGCGCTGTTTTCCCGGCTTAGCCCGCCAAGGCCATCGCCTGGCCGTACAGCCGCATCCAGTCCGCAAGAGGTCGATGGATGGTGGGGGAGTGGTGGGAAAAGTCGAGAGGCGTTTCCGCTGCTAGACCGGACGACCCGCGTCATGATCTGGACCGACGCGGCTGCCTGTCAGAAGCCACCGTGGCCGAGTCGGCAGGCGGCTCGGGACGTACCAGAGCTAGTGGGAGGGTTCTGCGATCCACAAAAGATCAGTGATGGCAAACCCGGGCAAGTCAACGTCAGCGGGGGAAGTGATTCGGAACGTTCCGCCCACCGCCTCAGGCGTCCAGCCAACGCTCATGGCGTACTGGGCAAGTGCCCGCACGTTCTCAGCCGTGGGGTACGGATACGTTTCCTCCCCAGGTGCCGGCTGGGGGCGGTCAGTAAGGTCGGCCTGCAGGGCGCGGCCATTCTTTCCCGCTCCCCAGACGCGGATTCGGATGCAGCGATGGATGGGACCATCAGGTCCAGACGCATCGCGGATATCGGCCTTCCAGGTGAACTCTCGACCGCCGATATGCAGCTTTCGTAGCCTCGACCTCATCTGACCGCGCCTCCAGTCCCGCAGGTCCTCTGCTTCGTCGGCCTAGCTTGTACTGCCCAATTGGCCGAGCAGGCTATCAGCACCCCTGCGGACCGTCGCCGCAGCGCTGGCCACGGTCTATGTGGCTGTCGTCGCAGTTGCAACCGACGTACCGCTCGTCGGCACACTGTTGGCATGCCTGGGCGGCGTGGTCGCCGTGCTTGGCCCCACTGCGATCTACGTCGGCGTCGCCCACGGCGTGCTGAAGTCCAGTTCGATCTGGCGGCGTTTCCAGCCGCCGGCACCTGCGGTCCGCATTTAGGCAGGAGGGCAGCGGATGGCCCGGGAGTGGTGTGAGATTCGAGAGGGTTTCCGCCGCCAGTCCTCATCCACCCAGGTCGTCATGGCGGGCAATGTGGTCTCATAACCCCTCGTTCGCGGGTTCGACGTCCGAGCACCCGGTCCAAACGCCGCGCGATCACGCGGAGGCTTGAGGGCGGTCAACCACGCCGTGGCGGATCACGAGCGGGCCCCGACGTCCCAGCGCCCACACGGTGAGCGCGAAGCAGCAGAGCGCCGTCCCCGCCATCGTCACCGCTGTCCAGCCACCCGCGGACCAGAGCGTGGTCGCGGCGGCCGAGCCGACCGCGCCGCCGATGAAGTTGGCGGTGCCCAGCGCCGTGTTGAGCCGGCTGCGAGCCTCCTCAGACAGGGCGAACAACCGTGCCCGGTTGAGCAGGGCCTGTGCCTGGAGGACGACATCGACCACGACGATCACGATGACGAGGAGCACGGCGGACCGGCCGGCGAACGCCGCGCCGACGAAGGCGCCGAGGGCCAGTACCCATGCCGCGCCGGTGGCCGGAAGCGACCACCCGCGGTCGTGCAGCCGACCGGCGTGCTGGACGGCGAGAGCGCCGGCGAGGCCGGCCAACCCGAACAACCCGATCACCGGTACCGGGTACTCGAACGGCGGGTCGCTGAGCAGGAACGTCAGCGCCGTCCAGAGCAACGAGAACACGGCGAATCCGGTGGCCGCGAGGAGAAGCGTCCATCGGACCGCCCGGTCGCGCATGACCACCGCGCCGACCGAGGCGATGAGCGCGGGGTACGGCATGCGCGTTCGCGGTGCCAGCGGTGGGATCGCGCGGTAGAGCAGGACGGCGAGCAGGACGGCGACGACCGCAGCGAGGGCGAAGATGGCACGCCACCCGGCGGCGTCGGCGACGAAACCGCTGGTCGTACGGGAGGCGAGGATGCCGGTGAGGGTCCCGGACCCGACGACGCCGACGACCTGACCACGGTGGGCGTCGCCGGCAAGGTCCCCGGCCAGCGGTGTCAGGACCTGCCCGGAAATCGTCGTCACGCCGAGAACCCCCAGTGCGAGCAGGAGCACGCCTGTCGACGGCGCCAGCGCGCACAGCAGCAGCGCGGCGGCCGAGGTCAGCAGCAGCACCGGGACGAACCGGCGGCGGTCGAGGACGTCGCCGAGCGGCACGAGCAGCAGCACGCCGACGGCGTACCCGATCTGGGTCGCGGTGACGAGCCAACCGATCGTCGCGGTCGCGGCGCCCAGATCGCCCGCGATGAGGCCGAGTATCGGCTGCGCCCAGTACAGGTTGGCGATGGCCGCTCCCGCCGCCACCGCGAACAGGAAGGTCAGCCGGCGGCTCATCACCCCTGGCTGGGTCGTGCGAGGTGCAGCCACGCTGCCACGCTAGGGCGCGGGACCAGGGACCGCTGTCCGCATCCTGCCTCAGTCGAGTTCGGACAGGAAGGCGCTGACAGCGGCGGCGAACTGCGCCGGAGCGTCGTGGTGCACCACGTGACCGGCGGGCAGTTCGGTAAGACGGGCCTGGCCGGCGCGACGGGCGATCATCTCGCGGGCGTGGTCGGCGGCCAGTTCATCGCTGCGCGTTCCGCGAATCAGGAGGGTGGGGCAGCTCACCGAGACCCAGTCCTTCCAGTGGTCACCGCTGAGTGCTTTCTGGGACGCCATCGTGTCGCCGATGTCGAACGAGAAGCCCCAGCCGTCCTTGGCCTGGCGGAAGGAACACTCCAGGTAGGGTGCCGCCGCGCCCAGGGCCGAGGCCAGCGCGTCCCGCGATGGCGCGTGGCGGGGGAGGCTGGTCGTGAACGACCAATCAACGTCCACGATCGCGCCGATGTCCTCGACGATCAGCGCGGTTACTCGGTCCGCGTACCGCGCGGCGTACTGGTAGGCGTTCACTCCGCCGAGTGAGTGGCCCAGCAGAGCGACAGGGCCGATCTCCAGATGCCGGTGGAATGCGGCGACGTCGCCAACATAGTCGTCACGTTCGTAGCTGTCGGCGCGGTCCGACGCTCCATGCCCGCGCTGATCGAGCGCGATCACCCGCCACCGCGGTGCCAACGCCTCGGCCAGCGGCGCGAATGCCGACGCCTCGTTGTAGTGCCCGTGCAGAGCCAGGAGCGGAGCCCCCGAACCACCGAAGTCCAGATAGGAGAGCCTTCGACTTCCAACGGTGAAGAACCCACGCATGACCCGGGATGTTAGACCTGCGCCGTGCCCGAGCATCCGCTGCGTGATCGCCGGCATCCGGGCGCACTCGAATCCCGGCGGGCCGAGCTGGACAAGGTCAGCCCAGCGCGGCCGCCTTGCGCAGCAGTACTGCGCGTTCGCGCTGGTTGGCGCACAGCCGAGCCGCCAGCTCCAGCTCGGCGCGCGCCTCCGGTCGCCGGTCGAGGCGGGCCAGCAGTTCCCCGCGTACGGTCGGCACCAGGTGGGAACCGGGGAGCCGATCCGCGGCGATCAGCTCGTCCACGATGGCCAGGGCTTGCGCCGGACCCGAGGCCATGGCCACGGCGACGGCCCGGTTGAGTGCGACCACCGGCGAGGGCGCGACCCGGCCGAGCACCTCGTAGAGCAGCACGATCCGGTCCCAGTCGGTCTCCTCCACCGATGGTGCCGACGCGTGGCTGGCGGCGATCGCGGCCTGCAGGCCGTACGGGCCGAGGCCGCGGGTCGATGCCGTGGCCAGCGCGGCCAGCCCACGGCGGATCGCCGAGAGGTCCCAGAGCCGCCGGTCCTGGTCCTCGAGCAGGATCGGCGAACCGTCCGGGCCGGTCCGGGCCGGGAAGCGCGCGGCCGTCAGCTCGCAGAGCGCGAGCAGGCCGTGCACCTCCGGCTCGTCGGATTGCAGCGCGGCCAGTGTGCGGGCCAGCCGGATCGCCTCGTACGCGAGGTCGGGGCGCAGCAGCCGGTCGCCCGAGGTGGCCGTCGACCCCTCGGTGAAGATCACGTAGAGGACGCTGAGCACGCCGCCCAGCCGTTCCCGGCGCTCGCGGGCCGGCGGCAGCTCGAACGGCACCCCGGCCGCCGCGATCGTCTTCTTGCCCCGGGTGATGCGGGCCTGCACGGTCGGCACGGGTACGAGGAACGCGCGGGCGATCTCCTCGCTGGACAGGCCGCCGACCACGCGCAGGGTCAGCGCCACCCGGGCCTCCGGGGAGAGCACCGGGTGGCAGCTGACGAACATCAGCGCCAGGACGTCGTCGTCGATCTTGTCGGGGTCGAGGTCCTCGTCGACCGCCGAGTCGACCGTCAGGTCGACCGCCAGCAGGGCGTACCGGTCCTGCAGGGCGGTCCGGCGGCGGATCGCGTCGATCGCCCGCCGCCGGGCCGTGGCCATCAGCCAGCCGGCCGGGTTGGCCGGAGAGGCACGTGGCCACGACGCCAGCGCCTCGGCCACCGCCTCCTGGGCCGCGTCCTCGGCCAGCCCGAAATCGCCGGTGAACCGGGTCAGCGCGGCGACGATCCGGGCCGACTCGATCCGCCAGACGGTCTCGACGTCGGCCGTACCCATCAGATCGGGCCGTTGCTCTCGCTGCCCTGCGGGACCTCGTCGGCCTCGGCCACCCGCCGGACCTCGATCGTGGAACCGCGCACCGCCGGGACCCGCTTGGCCCACTCGACCGCCTCCTGTTTCGTGGCGACATCGAGCAGGAAGTAGCCACCGAACAGTTCCCTGGTCTCGCCGTACGGCCCGTCCGTGACCACCGGCGCCTCGCCGCTGAAGTCGACCACGACACCCTGGCCCGGATCGTCGAGCCCTTCTGCGGCGACGAGAACGTCTGCCTTCATCATGTCCTCGATGAAGCGGCGGGTCCTGGCCATCATCTCGTCGAGATCAGCCATCATGGCCGCGTTCGTCTCATCGGTGCCCCGCATGATCAGCAGGTACTTCGACATCGCGTTCTCCTCGTCCGGCGGGTCCGTCCCTCGGCCCTCGCTCCCACACGTCGAACGAGCGGCCCGCCGATCGACACGGCCCCACAGATTGTCCCAGTCCCGTGAGCCGCTCAAGCCGACTAGGGCAGGGCACTAGCATCCGTCCTCATGACCACGGGGAGTTCGAAGGCGCAGGTGTCCCGGCGAGCGGTTCCGGCCGTTGTCGTCGGGTCCAGCCTGTTGCTGGCGCTGAGTGGCCTGGCACGGCTGGGGCAGGTGGCGGCGGAGGCGGTCACCCAGAACGCGTACCTGAAGGCGCACGAGGCGGTCGGCACGCCGAGTGCGTTCGCCGCTCTGCCGATGGCCTTCCTCATGGGCGTCGGTCTGGTCGTGTCGCTGGGCGCGCTCGTCGTCGTCGTGCTGGCGCTGGTCAACCTCGGCGGGTGGAACTGGACCCGGATCGTCACCTGGGTCATCGGCGGCGTGACCCTCGCGGTGGCGGGCGGCTGGCTGGCCCTGCGTCTCATTCCGACTCCTCCGGCGGAGGCCGGGGACAGGACCGACTGGGACAGGGTCGATGCCATCGCCGGGCAGTGGATACCGGCGTGGGTCGAGCCCGTCGCCACCTTCACGGGGTACGTGGCGTCGCCCGCGCTGCTGGTCTCCGTCGTCCTGCTCGCCCTGCCGCCCGCGAACGCCTTCTACCGGCGTCGTCGTCTGGTTGTCGGGCAGCCGCTCCTGGTGCTGCCCGGCGACATGATCCCGCGCGGCGGCGGTGGTCTCCGGGTGGAGCGAGGCGACGGGTAGAGCGCCGACTCAGGCGGCGTTGCGGCGTGCCAGCCAGCGGAGCGCGCGGCGGGGGGCCGTCCTGCGTCGTGCCCGCTCCTGGCGTACCACCTGCTGGCCGAGCCGGTCCACCCCGCGGGCGCGCTCTGCCCGTAGCGCCTCCTCCTGCCCGCTCGTGCGGCCCCGCACCGCCTCCACGGCGGCGGCCAGGAAGTCGCGCCAGATCCGATTCCGGACCGAAGACGCACCCCCGGGATGGCTGGTTGTCATTCAACAAGCATCGCCTGTTGCTCCCGATGTCAACATTCCTCGCTGGTACGACGTTGCCGACCCGACCGGGCATCGACGCCCGCCGTGGTGGTGCCGGTGCGGAGACAGAAAGAGAGACCGCCGCCCCGTCCGGCCCCCGTGGCGCCGACGGTGGTCGATGCCGCACGGCGAGAGAAGTTCGATCGCGCCTTGCGTGACGTACCGCACAGTTGGACCATCGATGGATGGCTGACATCGACGCGGGTCACAGCGAGCCACGGGCGACGATACCGGAGCAACGGGGTGACGACCGGCCGGACGACCCGGCCCGGGTGGACGTCGACAAGGCGCTGCTCGGTGGTGCCACCTATCGCGGCCTCGCCGAGCAGCGGCTCTCCGAGACCGAAGAGCGATTCGAGAAGCGGCGCCGCACGGTCGGGCTGATCCTCGCGCCGGTCCTGGCGCTGATCTTCCTCGCCCTGCCGCTGGACATGCCACCCAGCCAGCAGACCCTGGCCGGGATCCTGATCGGCGTGATCGCCCTGTGGATCACCGAGGCGGTGCCGATCCCGGTCGGCGGTCTCATCGGGGTCGGCGTGATCGTGCTGATGGGTGTCGCCCCGGCCGGTGACGTCCTGCAGCCGTTCGGCTCCTCGACGGTGTTCACCTTCATCGGGGCGTTCATCCTCGCCCAGGCGATGCTCAAACACGGCCTGGCGCAACGCTTCGCGTTCCGCATCCTGTCGCTGCCCGGCGTCGGCAGGACGACGGGCCGGGTGATCGTCGCCTTCGGCGTGATCACCGCTCTGCTGTCGGCGTTCGTGTCCAACACCGCCACGGTGGCGATGCTGCTGCCCACCGCGCTGGGCATCCTCGCCGTCATCGCCAAGCTGCTCCAGAGCCGCGGCCTGACCAAGCCGGGCTGGGACCCGACCCGGCTGCGGGTCGGCTTCGCGCTGATGCTCATGCTCGCGTACGGGGCCAGCGTCGGCGGTCTGCTCACCCCCGTGGGTACGCCCCCCAACCTGATCGGGCGCGCCCTCATCGAGGAGGCCACCGGCGAGCGGATCTCGTTCGCCGGCTGGATGGCCACGGCGTTCCCGATCTGCCTGGTCATGTTCCTCGCGTTGGCCACGATCCTGCTGCTGCTCAACAAGCCGGAGATCCGCCGGATCGAGGGCGTGGAAGAGTACGTCGCCGCCGAGCGGGCCCGGCTGGGCAAGCTGTCCCGGGCCGAGAAGAACACCCTCGTCGCCTTCGCGGTGACGGTGACACTGTGGATCCTTCCCGGCATCGTCGCCCTGGTCGCCGGCACCGAGTCCAGCGTCTACGAGACGGTCAGCGGCCGCCTCAACGAGGGCATCGTCGCCGTGCTCGGCGCGTCCCTGCTCTTCCTGCTGCCCACCGACTGGCGCAACCGGGAGTACACCCTCAACTGGAGCGACGCCGCGCGCATCGACTGGGGCACCATCCTGCTCTTCGGCACCGGCATCATCTTCGGGGCGCTGCTCGACGACACCGGCCTGGCCAAGACCATCGGCAACGCCAGCTCCGACTGGCTCGGCCTGACCAACGTCTTCGCGATCACCGCCTTCGCCGTCGTGCTGGCGATCATCATCTCCGAGACGACCAGCAACACCGCCTCCGCCGCGGTCGTCGTACCGATCATCATTCCGGTCGCCGTGGCCGCCGGCGTGGATCCGTTCGTGCCGGCCCTCGCGGCCACCTTCGCGGCGTCCTTCGGCTTCATGCTGCCCGTGTCGACCCCGCAGAACGCGGTGGTCTACGGCTCCGGCACCGTACCCATCACACGGATGATCCGGTCCGGCGCGTCGTTCGACGTCATCGGTGCGATCGTCATCCTTCTCCTCCTGCCGCTGATGCTCGCCGTCACCGGAGTCGGCCGATGAGCCAGCGCATCGCCGTCATCCCCGGCGACGGCATCGGCACCGAGGTCACCGCCGCCGCGCGCACCGTGCTCGACGCCGTCTGCCGCCGGCACGGCATCGAGTTCAGCTACGACGAGTACGACTGGTCGTGCGAGCGTTACCTGCGCGAGGGCGCGATGATGCCGGCCGACGGGTTGGACGTGCTGCGGCCGTACGACGCGATCCTGCTCGGTGCGGTCGGCGCGCCCGGCGTGCCCGACCATGTCTCGCTGTGGGGCCTGCTGATTCCGATCCGGCGGGCCTTCCGGCAGTACGTCAACCTGCGACCGGTGCGGGTGTTCGACGGTGTCGACAGCCCGGTGCGGGGCGCCCGGGCCGGTGCGGTCGACTTCGTCGTCGTGCGGGAGAACGTCGAGGGCGAGTACAGCGAGATCGGCGGCCGGCTCGGTCGCGGCCAGCCCGAGGAGATGGCCGTGCAGGAGTCGGTGTTCACCCGGGCCGGGGTGAGCCGGATCGCCGACTACGCCTTCGAGTTGGCCCGCACCCGCCGTCGCCACGTCACCTCGGCGACCAAGTCGAACGGCATCGTGCACACCATGCCCTTCTGGGACGAGGTGGTGACCGAACGGGCGGCGGGCTTCCCGGACGTCGAGTGGCGCAGCGAGCACATCGACGCGTTGGCCGCGAAGTTCGTGCTGCAACCGGGCAGCTTCGACGTGGTGGTGGCGTCCAACCTGTTCGGCGACATCCTCAGCGACCTCGCGGCGGCGGTGGCCGGCTCGATCGGCATCGCCCCGTCGGGCAATCTTGATCCGACGCGCACCTGCCCATCCATGTTCGAGCCGGTCCACGGGTCCGCGCCGGACATCGCCGGCAAGGGGGTGGCGAACCCGGTCGGCGCGGTGTGGTCGGCGGCGATGATGCTCGACCACCTCGGCCATCCGGCGGCGGCGCACGACGTGCTGGCGGCGATGGAGTCGACGCTGCGGGACCCCGGCACCCGTACCCGCGATCTCGGCGGCACCGCCACCACCCGCGAGGTCACCGCTGCCCTGGTCGACCGGGTCGGCGGCTGAGCCGCGCGGGCTGGACACCGCCCGTCACCAGCGTGGCGCGCTCACCGAGGCCGAGTTCGCCGCGGAACTGGCGAAGATCCACGGCACCGACCAACACCTGCGGTGACGCTGGATGGCAGCTACCAGTGTGGACGCGGTCTGTGATCTATCGTGAGCGGGGAGTGCTGGTGCGGGGTCCGGGCCTGGTGACGTACGCAGGGCAGCGCGCTGCGCACCGAGACAACCAACTCATCGGGAGTCAGGCATGGGCCTCATCCACATCGAGCTGTTCGCGACCCTCGACCTCGTCGGGCAGTCGCCCGGTGGCCCCGACGAGGACCCGGCGGGGTTCCCGTTCGGCGGCTGGCAGGCGCCCCTGCTGGACGAGGCCACCGGAGCGCAGATCGGTGCCGCGTACGAGGGCACGGATGCCCTCCTGCTCGGCCGGCGGACGTACGACATCTTCGCCGGCTACTGGCCCCACCAGGAGGGCGGCGAGGACAGCGAGATCGCCACACTCTTCAACAGCGTCCCGAAGTACGTGGCCTCCCGCGGCAGACCCGACCTCTCGTGGGCCGGGTCCAGCCAGCTCGGCCCAGATCTGGCCGGCGCGGTCCGCGAGATCCGTGACCGGCACGAGCACGTGAAGGTCGTCGGGAGCCTGAACCTGGTGCAGACCCTCCTGCGCGAGAAGCTCTTCGACCGTCTCGACCTCTGGGTGTACCCGGTCGTGCTCGGCGTCGGGAAGAAGGTGTTCGACGGTGGCGTCGTGCCCACGAACGTCACACTCCTCGAACCGCCGGTGGCCAGTCCGAAGGGCACCGTGTACCTGCGCTACGGGCTCGCCGAGGGCACGCCCGGGACGGGGGACATGAGCGCACCCGACCGCGGTGCCGGGCGCGACGACTGAAGCCGCCGCCGGCGGTGCCCCTCGTCGAGCCGCCCGTCTCGTCGACCAGGGGCAGCGCGCACCGATCGGCCAGGTGGTCGAGTGTCGGGGCCGACGGGTCACGGCCACCGACGGTTCGGCGGGTCATGGGAAACCCAGGTCTGTCGTATCGTTCCGGCATGGCGCACCCGGTGTGGGCGGACGGTGACGCGTACGAGACGTATGTGGGTCGGTGGAGCCGCCTGATCGCGGCCGATTTCCTGGACGGGCTGTACGTGCCGCCCGGGCGGCACTGGTTGGACGTGGGCTGCGGCACCGGCGCGTTGACCTCGACCATCCTCGCCGACACCGATCCTGCCCGGGTGACCGGCATCGATCGTTCCGTGGGCTTCGTCGGCAACGCGCGAGCCCGCGTCACCGACGCTCGGGCGACCTTCCAGGTCGGTGACGCCCGGGCCTTGCCGTTGCCCGACAACGCCGTGGACGCGGTGGTCAGCGGGTTGGCGCTCAACTTCGTCCCCGAGCCGGCGCGGGCGGTGGCCGAGTTCGCCCGGGTGGTCCGGCCGGCGGGGGCGGTGGCCGCGTACGTCTGGGACTACGCCGAGGGCATGGCGATGATGCGGCACTTCTGGGCGGCCGCCGCCCAGCCCGACCCGGTCGCCGCCGAACTGGACGAGGGAAGCCGCTTTCCGGTGTGCCAGCCGGACGCCCTGCGGGCGCTGTGGGTGGAAGCCGGGCTGGGGGAGGTGTCGGTCCGGGCCGTCGAGGTGTCGACCGTCTTCGCTGACTTCACCGACTACTGGACGCCGTTCCTCGGCGGTCAGGGCGCCGCCCCGGCGTACGTCACGACCCTGGCCGAGCCGGAACGGACCGCGCTGCGGGAGCTGCTGGCCGCCCGGCTGCCGGTCGAGCCGGACGGCTCGATCCGGCTCGCCGCGCGCGCCTGGGCCGTCCGGGGCGCCGCACCCGAGTGACGCCCGCCCGGTAGCGCAGGACACCAACCCGAGGCCCGTTCCCGATCGGCGGCGTCCGCTCGGCTAGGTTCTTGAGCTGCGTGTCGAGCTGTCTGACGTGCGGCGTCGCGTCGACGGGGCGGCGGGACGGGTGACGACGGGGGTACGTGGTGCAGGGCCGGGCGGCGGAGCGCGACCGGGTCGACCGGATGCTGGCCGATGCCCGGGGCGGCGCGAGCAGCGTCCTGCTGATCCACGGTGAAGCGGGCATCGGCAAGACGGCGCTGCTCGACTACGCCACCGCCCGCGCGTCCGGGATGCGGGTGCTGCGGCTCGTCGGCCTGGAATCGGAGACGGAACTCGCCTTCGCCGGCCTGCACCAGTTGTTCCTGCCGGTCATGGATCGTGTCGACCAGCTGCCCAGCCCTCAGGCCAGGGCGCTGCGGGCGGTCTTCGGGCTCACCGACGACACGGTGCACGACCGGTTCGTCATCGGCCTGGCCGTGCTCACCATGCTGTCGGAGGCCGCCGACGGGGGAACGCTGCTCTGCCTGGTGGACGACGCGCAGTGGCTCGACCGGGCGTCGGTGGACGCGTTGACGTTCGCCGCCCGCCGGTTGCAGGTCGAGGGGGTCGTGCTGATCTTCGCGGCCCGGAGCACCGCAGGGGTGGCCGGTGTTGATGGATTTCCCTCGCTGCACCTGGCGGGACTCGACCAGGAGGCCGCCGCGGCGCTGGTTTCGGACCTGCCGCCGTACGTTCGGGAAAGGATCCTGGACGAGGCGCAGGGCAACCCGCTCGCGCTGCGGGAACTCTCCGCCGCCCTGACCCCGACGCAGCGCGCCGGTCAGCTCAGCCCGTTGACGATGTCCGCACCGTCGAGCCGGGTCCAGGACGCCTTCCAGGCGCAGATCAGCCGGCTACCCGAGACCACCCGGGCACTGCTGCTGACGGCTGCGGCAGATGACACCGGAACACTCGATGTGATCCTGCGGGCCGCGGAGGCGACGGTCGCTGACCTGGAGCCGGCCGAACGCGCCGACCTCATCGTGTTGTCCGGCGACGTGCTGCGCTTCCGGCATCCGCTGATCCGGTACGCCGTGTACCAGGGCAGCCCGTTCGCCGGCCGGGTCGCCGCACACCGGGCGCTGGCAGCCGTGCTCGTCGCACCCGAGCACGCGCACCGGCGCGCCTGGCAACTGGCCGCCGCGGCGACCGGGCCGGACGAGGAGGTCGCCGACGAGTTGGAGCGGGTCGCGGTCTGGGCCGGCGGCCGGCAGGCGCTCGCGTCGGCGTCGGCGGCGTACGAGCGGGCCGCCCAGCTCACGGCCGAGCCGGAGACCCGGGCCCGCCGGTTCGTCGCCGCCGCCCAGGCTGCCGCGGACGCGGGCCAGGACGAGCGGGGCGGCCGGCTCGCCGCGATGGTCGAGGTGACGCCGCAGGACCCCGGCCTGGCGGCGGATCTCGCGCGGGTCCGGGCGGTGGTGGAGCTGGGGTACGGCAGTCCGGACGTCGCCGCCCGCATACTGCTCGACTGCGCCGATCACATCGGGGTCCGCCGGCCGGACAAACTCCCCGCGCTGCTGGTGGACGCCCTGCACGCCGCGTTCTCCTCCGGGAACGCGGAGCTGATCGCGGCGGTCGCGGCCCGGGCCCCGACCGAACTCGTGCTGGCCGTCCCCGCCCGCCTACTCGCCGACGACGTGCCCGGAGCACTGCGCGCGCTCCACCCACTCATGGCGGCGCGGGGTCGAACCGACAGCGGGTTCATGGACCGGCTGATGACCGGGATCTACTGCCACCTGAGCGCCGATGACCAGGCCGCGTACGAGATCGCGGCCGAGGCGGTCGACCACTGCCGGGACAGCGGCATGGGTGGGTGGCTGCCCACCGCGCTGCACCTGCTCGCCCGGGTGGAGCTGACCCTCGGGCGGTACGACGCCGCCTCCGTGCACGCCACCGACGGACTCCGGCTGGCCGAGGGATACAACCTGGCACACCGGGCCGCCCACCTGCGCGCCGTCCTGGCGACCCTGGCGGCCGTACGCGGAGAGGAGGAGCAGGCCCGGAGGCTGGCGTGGGACGCTCTGGCGTACACCGAGCCACGCGGCATCGGCCGGGGAACGGCGGACGCACTGTGGGCGCTGGGCCTGCTCGACCTCGGCGTCGGACGCGCGGACGCAGCGTTGGAGCGGTTCGAGGCGGCGCGGGCGGCCCCGGGTCACCGGCTGTTCGGTGTCTTCCTGCTGCCCGATCTCGTCGAAGCGGCGGTACGTGCCGGCCGACCCGAGCGGGCCGTCGAGCCGACGCGTCTCCTCGACGAGTGGGCGCGGAAGACGGGTCGCCCAGGGCTCGTGGCGCTGGCCCACCGCTGTCGTGCCCTGACCGCGTCGGACGGCGAGGCGGAGCAGCACTTCGTGTCGGCCGCCCGGCTGCACCAAGGCGGCGGTGCCGTCGACCGGGCCCGGACGGCACTGCTCCACGGAGAGTGGCTCCGTCGCGCCCGCCGGAAACTCGAAGCACGCCGCCACCTGCGGGACGCCCTCGACACCTTCACGACGCTCGGCGCCGAGCCGTGGGCCCGCCGGGCCGGGGCGGAGCTGCGGGCCAGCGGCGACGCGGCGGAACCGTCCCTGGGCGGACCGCTCAGCCGGCTGAGCCCGCAGGAACGCGAGGTCGTCCGGTTGGCCGCGGCCGGCGCCACCAACCGGGAGATCGCCGCACAGCTGTTCCTGAGCCCCCGAACCGTGGGGCACCACCTCTACCGGGCGTTCCCCAAGCTCGGTGTCACCTCCCGCACCGACCTCGCCACGCTGCTCGCCTCATGAGCCCGGGGCCGAGTAGAGCAGTCGGATCTGCGCGGTGCGGTAACCCGCCCGTGCGAAGGCCGCGGCCATCGGCACGTTGGTCGTGTCGGTCGTAGCGGTGATCAGCTCGGCCCCCTGCTCGGCGTGGAACCGGGTGATCTCGGCGAGCACGTCGTCGATGTAGCGACGTCCGCGCAGCTCGGGCACCACGCCCAGGTAGCCGACGTTGCGGTTGTAGGGGGTCGCGGACGGGATCGCCAGACCGGCGAGCGTCCCGTCGGCGGTCCGGACCAGTCGCCACCACGCCCGCTCGCCCGGGCAGCCCAGGTAGAAGTCCATCTCCTCCCGGGCGGTGACCTCGGGGCCCTTGACCGCCAGGTTCCGGCGGGTCTCCAGGTCCAGGCTGCCCACCGCGATCCGGCGGAACACGTCCAGGAACTCCTCGTCGGAGCCCTCGGAGAAGACGAGCCTGCCGCTGCCCGAGGGCACGCCGACCTCGGGCGTCCACTCCAACCGCAGCCGCTCCACCTCCTCGGTGAGCCCGACCGCCAGCGCCGCGCTCCGCCGCCAGGCCACCGCCGCGGAGACGGCCTCGTCGTCGCGCCAGCCGTTGGGCAGCGTCAGGTTGTACAGCGGTGGCTTCGGCGCGCCCTGCCGCGCGAAGGCCCCCAGCCCGGCGTCGAGCAGGCCAGCCGCGACCGCCGCGCGGTCGGCGACGGACGCCTCGACGTGCAGGCAGTCCAGGGCGACCGGGTGCTCGCTGGACGCCTGCCCCCACCACAGCGCGCGGCCCACCACCCGTCGGTCGACCTCGGCGATCCAGGTCCACTCCGGCCGGTACATCCCCTTGCCCAACTCGTCGAGATAGCGGTCGGCGTCGATCGTGCTGACCGGCTCGTCGACGGAGAAGCCGGTGACCCGGTCGAGATCGGCCCCGGTGGTGGCGCGGAACAACATCGGCCCTCATTCAGTGCGTGGCAGGGAAGCGGTCGCGCCGGTGTCGGCGCCGCTGGAACGCTAGTCGGACCAGCCGAGGCCGGCATCGGTAGCAGCGACGTAACGTGACCGACGGCAGCCCCGCGCGGGCGACCGTCTGCGGGCCCTCCGGTGCTGTCGCAAACCGGACAAGACGGTAAAGCCCCTGGTAGAGCACTGTTGGGGCAGGTGGAGAGGCTGACGGATGTCGGGCCACATCCCATTCCTCCGGCCCGGTGAGGACAGCACCGTCCGTACCGGCGCCGCCCTCACCCAGCCCGGCCCTGAGGTCGCGGCGGACACGGCACAGCCGCCGGCCCGACCACGCGCAAGGCCCGCGACTGCCGTTTACACCGCTCCGGGCGCCCGCAGCGGTGTCACCGCCCACGGGACAAGGACGTCATCACCCGCCGACAGCCGGGCGCGACGCCGCCCACGGTCGCGCCGCGCCCGTGCCCCGCCGGCCTTTCATCGCACTGTGGACCCCGCCCGGTCCGGCGTCGCTCATCCGCGTCCCCGGCCCGGCGGCCGAGTCAGAGAGGGCCCACCATGGCCGCTCCCACCGCGACTGCCGCCCTGAGCGCATCCGTCTACGCACCGGGTGACCAGATGCTGCTGACCGTCACCTACTCCGACGCCGACACCAAACCGCTGACCGTCACCATCGTGGTCAGCGACGCGCAGGGCAACAGCAGTGCCCCGGTCAGGGTCACCGCGATCATCGACCCGCTCGCCGTGACCGTCACCGACAACTCCGGGCGTATCTGGACCCGGGTCTCCGACAACGGCGCGGTGGCTGTGTACCGGGCGGTGGCGTGATGCCCCGGGTCACCGTCCAGGTCCGCGACGCCGCCGGGAACACGGCGACCGCCACCGCCGACTACTCGCTGAGCCAGCCGGTGCTCGGTGGCTACTACCTCTCCGGCGGTGCCGATCCGACCGCCGACATGGCCGGCGGCAACTTCCGCTCGCTCACCCAGTACCGCAGCTTCGCCGACGGCTACACCTTCCCCGGCTACAACCGACCCTGGCTGGTCAACCTGGGCAAGGCCGGCGTGCAGATGAACATGGTCCTCGAGTTGAAGCACTACGGTGCCCCGGACACCGGGCCGCAGACCTTCACCGTGGACGGCACCAGCTACACCGTCCCGGCGCCGTCGATGACCATCCAGCAGCGGCCGGGCACCACCTGGCCGAAGGCGTACGGGTACACCCAGGTGCTCAACGGTCAGTGCGACGGGTTGTTCCACCGCGCCCTGGCGCAGTACCGCACGCTCGGCTTCGCGGCGAACATCCAGCTCGCCTCGGAGTTCGACACCGACCACGAGTTCGGCACCACCGAGGCCGGCAAGGCGTACACGTGGGCCGAGTCGGACGCGCGGGCGTTGCAGGCGGTGAACTACATCCTCACCTGGTTCAAGTCGCGGACGATGCCCGCCGGCACCACCTTCTCCATCGGCCTCGGCGGCTTCGACCGGGCCTGCTTCCAGCGCACCCACCCGGAGTGGCTGATGCCCCGGCTGGACTTCCTCCAGTGGAACGTCTACGCCACCAACGCCAACGACACCGCGCTGTCCCGGTTTCGCCGCACAAAGGACTGGGCGGTGGCGGACCTCGGGCCGGTGGCGCTGTCCCGGCCGGTGATCATCGCGGAGTGGGGGGTGCGGTCGGCTGAGATCCCGAATCAGGCTGCCTGGATCGCGACCGTCCCGGCGGCCGTGGCGCAGCTCAACGCCGAGCGCGGGCCACGGATCGTCCGGACCAACTACTTCAACTCCGGGTGGGGCACGCTGTCGCCGAAGCCGGCCGGGTTGGCCGCGCTCCGGACCGCGTACGCCACCCGGCCGTACGTCTGACCGCGCCGCCGGCGGGCGACCCGCCGGCGCTCAGTACGCCAGCTCGACCGGGCGGCCGAGCAGTTCGGTGCCGTTGTTGCCCAGCCAGCCCTCGGCCGCCGCGGCGTGCTGGCTGAACGTGTGGATGTCCCGGAAACGGCGTTGCAGCGGCGTGCCGTCCCGGGACGCCCCGCCACCACCGGCCCGGTAGCAGGCGTCCACCGCTGCGGCGGTCCGCTCGGTCACCCAGGGCAGCGCGGCCGAGATCCGCGGGTGCAGCCGGGCCACCGCCGCCGGTTCGGTCGCGCAGGCGGCCCAGAGTTCGTCGGCCAGGTCGTGCAGGAGCGCCCGGGCGGCTCGGACGTCGAGGTCGGCCCGGCCGAGCTGGATCCGGAAGGCCGGCGAGTCCGCCAGTGACTGGCGGGCGTAGAGCCGCTGCCGGCCGCCGGCCAGCGACGCGACCATGTCGTCGAGGGCGCCCTGCGCGATGCCCACGGCGACCGCGCCGAGGTGCAGCACGAAGTGCACCAGCGGTGCGACGAAGCCCGGTCCGGGTACGCAGGGCACCCCGGTGAACAGGTCGAGGCTGTCCTCGGCGGGGCAGAACGCGTCGGTCAGCTCGACGTCGTGGCTGCCGGTGCCGCGCAACCCCAACGCGTGCCAGGTGTCGTGCACGGTGACCCGGTCGGCCGGGAAGAGCATCGAGCGCAGCTGCGGCCGCTCGCCGGCCGCCGGCTGCCCGGTGCCGGTCAGCACGCAGTTGCCGAAGATCCAGTCGGCGTGGCGGCTGCCGCTGGCGAACGCCCAGCGCCCGGTGACCCGGTAGCCGCCGTCGGTCGGTTCGGCCCGTCCCTGCGGGGCGAAGCCGCCAGCCACCACGACGTCCGGGCCCTCGGCGTAGAGCTTGTCGAACCGCTCCCGGGACAGCATCGCGAGCAGGTGCGGGGTCTCGGCGCCGATCATCACCGTCCACCCGGTCGCCCCGTCCGCCCGGGCCAGCGTCTCCAGCACCCGCAGCCCGGTGCGCAGGTCGGCCTCGTACCCGCCGTGGCTGCGCGGCACGAACATCCGGAAGCAGCCGGCGGCGCGCAGCGCGTCGAGCAGGTCGGCGGGCAGCTCCCGGGCCTGCTCGATCTCGCCGGCCCGTCGGGACAGCTCCGGGACCAGGTCCGCCACGGCCGCCGTCAGCCGGTCGCGGTGCCGATCATCCATCGTCTTCTCCTCGCGTCCGCCGAGCCGCCGGTCGCGGCACGCTCCGTCCAGCGTGGACGTCCCGGGCGCGCGGGCGGAAGGGGCGTCGGCACCGGATGACCCGGACGCCCGTCGCCGGTGACGGCCCGGTCGGGGGAGGCGGGCGGCGCGTTCGCCGGCCAGGGGACGCGGCGGGTCAGCCCTCACCGAGCCGATCGGCGTACGCGTCGCGCAGCTCGGGCCAGCCGAAGTCCTTGGCCTCGGCACCCCGGATCGGGCCGACCGGGTCACCGTCGAGCAGGCGGTCGGCGACGTCGAGGCAGAGGTGCCAGCCGGCCGCGACCATCGCCAGCAGGCCCCGATCGGCGACGGTGTGCCGCAGGGTGAGCCGGGTGCCGCTGCCCAGCGGGCTCAGCTCCCAGCGCAGCAGGTCGTCGCCCCAGGTGTACTCGAGCAGGTGCGGCGGCTCGGCCCGACGTACCGTCGCGGTGGTCGGCGCGGCCGTCTCGCCGTCGATCAGCGTGAGCACGGCGGAGCCGGGGGAGCCGAGGTTACGGTCGGCGAGGAACGGCGCCCACTCGGCGAGCCGGGACGGCTCGGTCAGCGCCGCCCAGACGGTGGCCGGGGGGTGCCGCAGGTCGCGGACGAAGACCAGGGTGGCGCCGCCGTCGGCGGGTTCGGCGCGGACGTCCGCGGGTGGGCTGGGGCGGAACGCGTTGCGGTCCATTCACTGCTCCTGACTGTCGAGGTGCCGTTCCAGGGCGTCCAGGTGCCGGTCCCAGAGCCGGCGGTACGGGTCCAGCCAGCCGTCGACGGCCCGCAGGGGGCCCGGGTCGAGGCGGTAGATCCGTTGCCGGGCGGCCGTCCGGCTGGAGACGAAGCCGGCCTCGCGAAGCACGCGCAGGTGTTTGGAGACGGCCGGCTGGCTGACGCCGAGGCTGTCCACCAGCTCGCCGACGCTGCGCTCCGCGTCGCGGAGCTGGTCGAGGATCCGGCGCCGGGTGGGTTCGGCGAGGACGGTGAAGGCGTCGGTGGACACCAGCCCAATATGTCCCACCCGTTATATGACTGTCAAGGCATACGAGGAGCGCCCACCGTACCGGAGCGGCAGCCCGCCCGGCTTCCTATGCTCGGGGAATGGAACTGCGGATCTTCACCGAACCCCAGCAGGGCGCCAGCTACGACCAGTTGCTCGCCGTGGCCCGCTGCGCCGAGGACGCCGGCTACGGTGCGTTCTTCCGGTCCGACCACTACCTCGCGATGGGCTCGGCGACCGGTGAGCCCGGCCCCACCGACGCCTGGACCACGCTGGCCGGCCTGGCCCGGGACACCAGCCGGATCCGGCTCGGCACCCTGATGACGGCCGCCACCTTCCGCCTGCCCGGCCCGCTGGCCATCACCGTGGCCCAGGTCGACGAGATGAGCGGTGGCCGGGTGGAGCTGGGCATCGGCACCGGCTGGTACGCCGACGAGCACACCGCGTACGGCATCCCGTTCCCGTCCCTGGGCGAGCGGTTCGACCGGCTGGAGGAGCAGCTCGCGATCATCACCGGGCTCTGGGCCACCCCGCCGGGGGAGCGGTTCCAGCACGCCGGCCGGTACTACCCGATCAGTGACTCGCCGGCCCTGCCCAAGCCGGTACAGCAGCCCCGCCCACCGATCCTGCTCGGCGGAATGGGCCCGAAGCGCACCCCGCGGCTGGCCGCGCGCTACGCCGACGAGTTCAACCTGCCGTTCGCCTCGGCGGCCGACACGGCCGCGCAGTTCGACCGGGTCCGTGCGGCGTGCACCGAGATCGGGCGGGACCCGGCCGAGATGGTTTGGTCCAACGCCCTGGTGCTCTGCTGCGGGCGTGACGACGCCGAAGTGAACCGCCGGGCAGCCGCCATCGGCCGCGAAACGGACGAACTACGGGCGAACGGCCTGGCCGGCACGCCCGCAGAGGTCCTCGACACCATCGGCCGGTACGCGGAGATCGGCAGCCAGCGGATCTACCTCCAGGTGCTGGACCTCACCGACCTGGAGCACATCGAGCTGGTCGCCAGCGAGGTGATGGCGAAGCTCTGAGCCCGACGTGATCCGGCGGCCGGTCAGACCTCCCGGTGCGCTCCACCGCCCGTCCCGACCATGCCCGGGTCGCGCAGCACGGTGTCCAGCCGGCCGTCCCGATCGCTGTCCACATAGGTGACGTCCGTCGCGCCGTCGCCGTTCAGGTCGACCTGCACGATGTCGGCGACGCCGTCCCCGTCGAGGTCGGTGACCACCTCCACCGAGCCGTCCACATGCCGGGTCACGATCGACCGCGCCCCGGGGGCACGCGGCGGCGGGCCGGGCGCCGGCACCGGCGTCGGGGCCGGCGCGGGTGCCGGTGTGGGTCGGGGACCGGGCGTGGGTGACGGATGGCTCGGCAACCCCCCGACCGGTGGGGCGCTCGCCGGCTCGACCCCGCTGCCGGTCGGGTCCAGCTCCTCCTCCGAGGGGAACACGTCGCCCCGCAGGGCCGGATCACGGTAAGTGCTCATGGGCGTAGGGTTCCCCGACGATGGCGAGAACAACCGTGCCCGATCGTCCGGTGTCCGTGGCGCCCGGTGTGTCGGAGGATGCTGGGACCGACGCCACGGTCATGAACGGGGGTCCGAGCGTGGAACTACGCCGGAGTCGGGGAGCCCTTGTCCTCGCCCTGGTCTGCGTACTCGGTGGGGTGGTGCTGCTCGCCCTGCCCCGCGAGGACGCCCTGCTACGCACGATCATCGCGGTGGGAGCCGTCGCCCTGGGCGTCGTCGCGCTGGGCAGCGCGCTGCGGCCGTTCCGGTTCGGGATCGGCGCGGACGGCCTGACCATCCGGCGGCCGGGCCTGCGCCGGTCGATCCGGTGGGCCGAGGTCGACGCGTTGATCCTCGACGAGCCACCCCGCCGCGACGGCCGTCCGGAGCCGCCGCGACTGCTGCTGGTGCCCACGCCCGGCGTGACGCTGGGGCCGCCGGTGACCGCCCGCCATCCGCTCGACGGCCGGCCCGCCGTCGAGCTGCTCGTGCTCGACCAGGTCCGGGAGCAGCCCGAACAGGTGTCCGCCGCGCTCACCCGCTACGCCGGCGACCGGTTCGTGGACCTGCCCGCGCTGCGCCGCGCCGCCTTCGCCGACCCGGACCTCCCCGCGGGCCTGCGGGGCTACCGCATGGACACCGTCGACCGGTTGATCCGGCGCGGCCAGGACGCCCTGGTGTCCGGCGACGGCCCGACCCGGCAGGCGGCCCGGGCGGAGATCGAACACGCCTCCGCGGCCGGCCTGCCGGTCGCCCAGCGGGGTTACGGCCGGCTCCAGGTCGACGCGGCGCTGGACGCGCTGGTCGCCGCGCTGGCCGACCACCCCTCGACCGATCGGGAGAGCGCCACGTGACCGAGCCTGAGCGGGGCGGCCCGTCGGCCGCCGCTGCCGACGTCCCACGTCGCAACTGGGCCGGCAACGTGCGCTACGCCGCCCGCGCGTTCCACCGGCCCACCTCCGTCGACGAGCTGCGCCGACTGGTCGCCGGCAGCGACCGGATCCGGGCGGTGGGCACCGGGCACTCCTTCAACCGGCTCGGCGACACCGAAGGTGACCTGGTCACCCTGGCCGGGCTGCCGCCGTCGATCGACGTGGACCGCGAGCGCGCACGGGTCACCGTCACCGGCGCGCTGCGCTACGGCGACGTCGCCCCACAGCTGTACGCCCAGGGGTACGCGCTGCCCAACCTCGCCTCGCTGCCGCACATCTCGGTAGCCGGTGCCGTCGCCACCGCAACCCACGGTTCCGGTCAGACCCACGGCAACCTCGCGACCTCCGTCGCCGGCCTGGAGCTGGTCACCGCCGACGGCGACCTGCTCCACGTCGACCGGGACACCGACACGTTCGCCGGCATGGTGGTCGGGCTCGGCGCGCTCGGCGTGGTCACCCGGGTCACCCTCGACCTGGTGCCGGCCTTCGAGGTACGCCAGTACGTCCGGCTCGACCTGCCCCGGGAAGCGCTGGACGAGGCGCTGGGCTCGGCCTACAGCGTCAGCGTGTTCACCGACTGGCGGGCGCCGCGACTGCGCGAGGTGTGGCGCAAGCAGCTGGCCGACCAGGCCCCGCCCCCGGCGGACTGGCTCGGCACGACGGCCGCCGACCGGCCGCGCCACCCCGTGCTCGGGATGCCGGCGGAGAACTGCACCCCGCAGCTCGGCGTGCCGGGCCCGTGGCAGGAGCGGCTGCCGCACTTCAAGCTCGGGTTCACCCCGAGCAACGGCGACGAACTCCAGTCCGAGTACCACGTGCCACGCGCCTCGGCCGCCGACGCGCTCGCCGCCCTGGACGAGGTGGCGCACCTGATCGCCCCGGTGCTGCAGGTGTGCGAGCTGCGTACGGTGGCGGCCGACGAGTTGTGGCTCAGCCCGAACCACCACCGGGACAGCTTCGTCCTGCACTTCACCTGGATCGCCGACGCCGCCAGGGTGCTGCCGGTGGTGGCCGAGGTGGAGGAGCGGCTGACGCCGTTCGAGTTCCGCCCGCACTGGGGCAAGGTCTTCGTCACCGACCCGGCCACGCTGTCCACCCGCTACCCCCGCCACAGGGACTTCACCGCCCTCCTGACCCACCTGGACCCAAAGGGCAAATTCCGCACCAAAGACCTGGACACCCACTTCCCCCGCTAAGGCCTCCCCGGGGGTCCACCCCGGCCCCCGCACCGGTGATCATGAAGTTAGCGACATCAGTGTCGGCGTGTCGTGCCGCTAACTTCATGATCACCGCGGTCAGTGGGGGGTGGGTTGGGGGGTGCGGAGGGTGCCTCTCTGGACGGCGCGGCTGATGTCGCTGGGGGAGATGATGCCGACCAGGCGGCCGTCGTCGGTCACCACCAGGGCGCGGCCGTCGGCGCACTCACGGAGCCGGGGGAGCAGGTCGTTGAGTTCCTCGCCGGGTTGGGCGAGGACCAACTGGTCGGCTCGGCAGGCCACCTCGGCCAGCGTGGTCGACGCCCGCCGGTCGGCCGGTACGCCCCGTACCCGGTCGAGGGTGACCAGGCCGGTCGGCCGGCCCTCCTCGGTCAGCGGCAGCGCCGAGTGCCGGTACGCGAACAGGTAGTGGTCGACGAAGTCGGCGACGGTCATCTCCGCCGAGGCGGTCTGCGGCTGCGGGGTCATCACGTCGCCGACCCGGACCCCGCGTAGCGCGCTGCCGGCGCGGGTCTGCCGCTCCTCCATCCCGGCGGCGCCGATCAGGAACCAGCCGATCAGCGCCAGCCAGAGCCCACCGAAGCCGACCCCGGACAGGAACTGCCAGAGCCCGAGACCGATCAGCAGCGCGCCGAGCACCCACCCGGCGCGGGCGGCGACCACCGACGCCCGGGTCCGGTCTCCGGTCGCCTTCCACACGGCGGCGCGCAGCAGCCGACCGCCGTCCAGCGGCGCGGCCGGCAGGACGTTGAAGACGGCCAGCAGCACGTTGATGCCGGCCAACCAGGCCAGCACCCCGAGCAGCAGCCCACCCTGCCCGGCCAGCGCGAGCAGCGCGGCGATGACGCCGAAGAACGCCCCGATCAGCAGGCTGACCAGCGGCCCGACCCCGGAGATCCGCAGCTCCGCGCCCGGGTCGCGGGGTTCGCCCTTCAACTCGGCGACGCCGCCGAACAGCCAGAGCGTGATGCCGTCGACCGTCAGCCCGTTGCGCTTGGCCACCACCGCGTGCGACACCTCGTGGGCCAGCAGGCCGACGAAGAAGACCACCGCCGCGGCCAGCCCGGCGAGGGTGTACGCCACCGGGGAACGGTCGGGGTACGAGCGGGGGAACTGGTTGGCCGCCAGTCCCCACGCGATCAGGGCGAAGATGACCAGGACACTCCAGTTGACGCCGACCGGCACCCCCGCGATCCGGCCAAGCCGGAAACTCGCCCTCATCCCTCCCCGTTACCCGTGGCCGGCCCGCTCATGCGCCCGGCAGCGGCCCACACCGGGGACGCTCAGCGGCGAGGGCTCTCGCTGGCGATGGTCGCCGCCCGGGGCAGGGCCGCCGCGCGCAGCGCCCAGTCCAGCGCGTAGTCGGCGATCTTCTCCCAGCCGTCCTGGCCGACGGTGAAGTGTGATCGTCCCGGGAACTCCTCGTACGCGGTGAGCGCCCGGGACTTCTGGTAGAGCCCGGCGTTGGAGCGCACCACGGACGGCGGCACCACATGGTCGAGTTCCCCGGCCATCAGCAGCAGCGGGGCCCGATCGTTGCGCCCGTTGTCCACCCTCGCCGGGGAGGTCGGGTCGAGGTTGGCGAACGCGCCCTCGAAGAGCACCCGCCCCGCGCCCGGGACGGCGTAGCGCTGCCAGGCGCGGTCGGAGTCGGCCCGGCTCATCGTGTTGCCGAACGCGTAGTGGAATTCCTCGGGGGTGAACGGCACGGCCCGGTTGCGGTTCGCGGGGTTGCGCAGGATCGCGAAGCCCGAGCGGAGCGTGCTCAACGGCAGCTTCAGCACACCCTTGACCGGGGCGGGGGCCACACCCACCGCCGCCGCACCGAGGCCCCGGTCGACCAGGAGTTGGGTGATCAGCCCACCGAACGAGTGCCCCATGATGATCGGCGGCCGGACCAGCGTCCGGATGATCCGGTCGTAGTGCGCGACGATCCTGGCGATGCTCTGCTGCGCGATCGGGGCCGGATCGTCGCGCAGCCGCTCGACCTCCCGGTCCATGCCGGGCCAGGCGGGGGCGAGGATCCGCAGGCCACGAGCGGCGTACCGGTCGGCCCAGCCCTCCCAGCTCCGCGGGGTCATCCAGAGCCCGTGGACCAGCACGACCGTGTCGACCTGGCCCTGCGGTGTGGCACCCATCGCGTCCTCCCGGTGTCGCGGCGTCCCGGCCCGGCGGTTACCCGTTGCCGTGCGCGGAATTCCTCGCCGCCCGCTCCGTGTCGCCCAGGCGATGACGCGGGCCGCCGGCGACGGGCCCCTGACAAATGTCACGGCCGGAACGTGACGACCGCTCCGGGTACCGGCCCCCGGGCCGCCGGAGCATGAGTGCCATGACCAGTACGCATCCGGCCGTCGAGCTGAACGGCCTCACCAAGACCTTCGGCCCGGTCACCGCGGTCGACGGGCTGAGCCTGCGGGTGCAGCCCGGCGAGGTGGTGGCGTTCCTCGGCCCCAACGGCGCGGGCAAGACCACCACGATCGACATGCTGCTCGGGTTGGCCCGCCCCGACGCGGGGACGGTCCGCATCCTCGGCGGCACCCCGGACGACGCGGTCGCCAGGGGCCGGGTCGCCGCCGTGCTCCAGACCGGCGGCCTGCTCAAGGACCTCACCGTCGGCGAGACCGTCCGGATGACCGCCCACTTCTACCGGCACACCCGCCCGGCCGTTGAGGTGCTGGAGCGGGCCGGCATCACCGACATCGCCGACCGGGTGGTGGGGCGCTGCTCCGGCGGCCAGCAGCAGCGGCTGCGGTTCGCGCTGGCGCTGCTGCCCGACCCGGACCTCATGGTGCTCGACGAGCCGACCACCGGCATGGACGTCGAGGGCCGGCGGGACTTCTGGCAGGCGCTGCGCCGCGACGCGCGGGCGGGGCGGACGGTCATCTTCGCCACCCACTACCTCGACGAGGCGGACGCGTACGCCGACCGGATCGTGCTGGTGCGGCAGGGGCGCGTCGTCGCCGACGGCACCACCGCGGAGATCAAGAACCTTGCCGCCGGCCGTACCGTCCGGGCCACCCTGCCCGGCGCCGACCAGGCCGCGCTCGCCGCGCTGCCCGGCGTGGACGCCGTGGAGGTACGCGGCGACAGCGTGCTGGTGCGCACCGGCGACTCGGACGCGGTCGCCCGACACCTGCTCGCCCGGACCGCGGCCCGGGACGTGGAGATCACCTCCCGCAATCTCGAGGACGCGTTCCTCGCCCTGACCACCGAGCACACCGGAGCCTGAGATGACCACCCTGCCGGCCACCCCCGCCGCCACCCGTACCGACCGCCGGCTGCCCGCCCTGGGCGGCTTCGCCCCGGCGGTGCAGGGCATCGAGCTGCGCCGGATGCTGCGCAACCGCCGTACCCTCGCCTTCACGCTGATCATGCCGGGCGTCTTCTTCCTCATCTTCGGCCTGCCGCAGGGCGGTCAGGCGCTGGACAACGGCCGCCCGGTGACGGCGTACGTCATGATCAGCCTGGCCGTGTACGCGGCCATGGTGGCGACCACCAGCGCCGGCGGTGCGGTGGCCACCGAGCGGGCGCTTGGCTGGAGCCGGCAGCTGCGGCTCACCCCGCTGCGCCCGACCGCGTACGTGGCCACCAAGCTGATCACCGCGATGACCCTCGGCCTGCTCGCGGTCGTCGTCGAGTTCCTGGTGGGCGCCGCCGCCGGCGTCCGCATCCCGGTGTACGTCTGGCTGCTCTCCGGGCTGGCCGCCTGGCTCGGCTCGCTGGTCTTCGCCGCGTTCGGCCTGTTCATCGGCTACCTGGTGCCGGCCGAGAACGTCATGCAGTTCATCGGCCCGGTCCTGGCCGTGCTGGCCATGTTCGGCGGGCTCTTCGTCCCGGTCGAGGTGCTGCCGGACGTCCTCCAGCACGTCGCGACGTTCACCCCCGTCTACGGCGTGGGTGAGCTGTCCCGCGCCCCGCTGACCGGGGACGGGGTGAGCATGGCGGCGCTGGCCAACATCGCCTTCTGGGCCCTGGTCTTCGGCATCGGCGCGGTCCGGCTGTTCCGCCGCGACACCGCCCGGGTCTGACAACCGGCGACCGTTAGCGTGGACGCGATGCACCTCTCGACGGATCAGCCCCGGCCGGTGAGCCGCCACTGGCGGTTCACCGGCTGGCTGCTGGCCGCGGTGTGGCTGTTCTTCCTCAACGTGCCGCTCGCCACCGCGCTGCACCAGCCACAACCCTGGCGACGGGTCCTCGGCGTGGCCGCCCTGATCGCCTTCAGCGTCGGCTACGTCCTGCTGTTCCAGTGGGCCCGCGGGCTGCGCGAGTCGCTGCGGCCGATCCCGGTGCCCCGGGCGCGGGCCGGGCTGCTCCTGCTGCTCGCGGTGGGCCTGGCCAGCATCCCGGGCACCGACGGGGACTGGCTGGCCACCCTGGTGTACGTCGCCGCGGCCGCGGTGTTCCTGCTGCCGTCGCGGGAGGCGTTGGCCAGCGTCGCCGTCTGCGCGGTGACCCCGCTGGTGGCGTCCTGGCTGGTGCCGGCGTGGGAGGCGGAGAACACCATCGTCTTCGCGGTGCTGCTCGCCTCGTTCGCCATGTTCGGGGTGTCCCGGCTGGCCCAGCGCAACAGTGAGCTCCGGGCCGCGCAGCAGGAGATCCGCCGGCTCGCGGTCGCCGAGGAGCGGGCCCGCGCCGCCCGCGACCTGCACGACATCCTCGGGCACTCGCTGACGGTGGTGGCGATCAAGGCGGAGTTGGCCGGCCGGCTCATCGAGGTGGACCGGGAGCGGGCCGCCATCGAGATCGCCGAGGTGGAGGGGCTGGCCCGGGCGGCGCTGGCGGACGTACGGCAGACCGTCGGGGCGTACCGCGAGGTGACCCTCGCCGGTGAGCTGGCCGGCGCCCGTTCGGCGCTGGCCGCGGCGGGCATCGCGGCGGAGCTGCCGGCTGAGGTGCCGGCGTTGCCGGGCGAGTGGGACCGGTTGTTCGGCTGGGCGGTGCGGGAAGGGGTGACCAACGTGGTCCGGCACAGCGGGGCGCGGAACTGCACTGTCCGGGTGGGCCGGGACCGGGTGGAGGTGAGTGACGACGGTCGGGGTCCGTCCACTCCCGACGACGACGCCGGGCACGGCCTGGTCGGTCTGCGCGAGCGGGCGCGGCGGCTGGACGCGGCGGTGACCGTGGGTCGCCGTCCGGACGGAACGGGCTTCCTGTTGCGGGTGCACGCGCCGGTGGCAGCCCGGTGACCGGCCCCGCCAACGCGCCGATCCGGCTGCTGCTCGCCGACGACCAGGCGCTGGTTCGTGGCGCGCTGGCCGCGCTGCTCTCGCTGGAGCCCGACCTGACCGTGGTGGCCGAGGTCGGCCGGGGTGACGAGGTGGTGCCCGAGGCCCGCCGAACCAGGCCCGACGTGGCCCTGCTGGACGTGGAGATGCCCGGTCTGGACGGGATCGCGGCCGCCGCCGCGCTGCGGGCCGCTCTGCCGGCCTGCCGGGTGCTGGTGGTGACCACCTTCGGTCGGCCCGGTTACCTGCGTCGGGCCATGGAGGCCGGCGCGAACGGGTTCGTCGTCAAGGACACCCCGGCCCGGCAGCTCGCCGACGCGGTCCGCCGGGTGCACGCCGGCCTGCGGGTGGTCGACCCGACGCTGGCCGCGGAGACGCTGGCCACCGGGGCGAGCCCGCTCACCGAGCGGGAGGCCGAGGTGCTGCGGGCGGCCCGGGGCGGCGGCACGGTCGCGGACCTGGCCGGGGCGCTGCACCTGTCCGAGGGGACGGTGCGCAACCACCTGTCGGCGGCGATCGGCAAGACCGGCGCCCGCAACCGGGCCGAGGCGGTGCGGATCGCCGAGCAGAACGGCTGGCTGCTCGGCGAGTGACCGGTGCGGCTCAGGCGGTGGGCGGCGGGGTGGGCAGCTGATCCACCACCACCAGGCTGCTGCCGGGGCGCACCTCGGCGAGCAGCTCCCGTTGGCCGCTGGGGGTCAACCGGATGCAGCCGTTGGTGGTGTTCTTGCCCAGGTCGTCGTCGTTGTACCAGGTGTGCACGCCGATGTGCGCTCCCCGCAACCCGGTCGGCACGGAGTCCGGGTCGTCGGGCACCGAGCCGAGGGCGTAGATGTCCACTCCGCCGTAGACGTCCTGCGGCGGCGGCGTGCGGCCCAGGATGAAGGTCCGGCCGAGCGGGGTGTCCTGCCCCGGAAGGCCGAGGCTGACCTCCCAGGAGCGCACCGCCTTGCCCGCTCGGTACCAGGTGAGCCGGTGCACCTTGCGTTCCACCACGATCTGGTCCCGCAGCGGCACGACGTCGAACCCGCCGGGCGGCAGCCAGGCCAGCCGCCGGTTGGCCGAGGGCAGCAGGACCGCCGTCCAGCCGGCCCGCCGCTGGGCGATCGGCACCGTCAGCTCGACGCCGGCGAGCGTCGGTTCGAGGAAGGCCAGCGGACGCCCGCCGGGCGCGTTGTACGCGGCGATCCGCCGCGTCGGGTGCACGCCCTCGGTCAGCGGCGTCGTGTCCATGGTGTCCGGATCGGTGGGGAAGCCCTTGGGGGCGGGGTCGTAGTCGACCACCGGTAGCCCGTCCGGGGCCGGCGCGGCCGGTGGCACCGACTCCTCGGGGCTCTGCTCGATGCTGCTCGGCGTCGGGTCGGGCGCCGTCGCAACTGGTCGGTCGGTGGTCGTCGAGCGGGGCGTGAGGGCCTGGCCGACCAGCAGCGCGGCGACCAGCATCGCGGCCACGGCGACGGCGGCGGCCATCCACACGCCACGGCGACGGTACGGGGTCATTCGGTCAAACGGCACTAAAGCACTCTATCGGACCTGCGCCGCCAGAAGGGGCTCCTGCCCGACAAAGAAGCGGTGACAGGAGCCCCTTCCCGGCAGGTCAGACGCGGGCGCCGACGTGGATGGCCACCGCGTCGTGCGCCGGCACGTTGGCGGCGAACCAGCCGCCACCGTCCACCGTGATCACCGGGCCGCTACAGGTGCCGCCCGCGTACGTGCCGTGGATGACGTCGCAGTAGCGGCCGGCGGGAAGCCCGGTGTAGTACGAGCGACCGTTCACCGCGGAGTCCTCGTCGTTGACCGTGATGAAGCCCTTGCCGCTGCGGCTGAACGCGATGTGGTTGTTGCCGTTGTCGTACCAGTTGGTCACGCCGGCGCCCTCGGTGGCGTTGCGGAAGCCGACCATGTTGGCGATCACCGGCCAGCGGTGCTCGCACTCCCAGCCGGAGTAGCAGGCCGTGTTCAGCGTCTTGTTGGCGCCGTCCGACGGAGGACCGGCGTCCCGGTTGCTGAAGGTGTAGCTGGACATGACCGTCGGCGAGCCGTACGGCCAGGCCAGCATGAAGGCGTTCGCCAGGGCGTAGATGCCCCGGTCCTTGTACGTGAGCACCCCGCCGGCGTCGCGCTGGGTGTCGTGGTTGTCCACGAACACCGAGGACGGGCCGGTGGGCAGGTGCCCCCAGCCCTCGCCGAAGTTGCGCAGGTAGGACAGCCGCTCCGAGCGGAACACCCGGGCCAGGTCCTTGCCGTAGCGGAACTCGTGCACGTCACCGTTGCCGGTGTACTCGGTCGGCTGGACCGGCTCGCCGGCGCCGTGGATGACCTCCTGGACGATGTACGCCGAGCGGGAGAGCTTGCCCTTGATCGCGGCGATGTCGGCGGCCGGCATGTGCTTGCTGGCGTCCATCCGGAAGCCGTCGACGCCCAGGGAGAGCAGGTCGTTCAGGTACGAGGCGATCCTCGTGCGGACGTAGTCCGACTCGGTCTTCAGGTCCGAGAGGTTGACCAGTTCGCAGTTCTGCACCTCGTACCGGTCGTTGTAGTTGGCGATGTCGTCGCCACCGTTGCGCCCGCAGTGGTGGAAGTCCTGCGTCTGGTAGATGCCCGGGTAGTCGTAGTGCGAGTACGAGGAGCCGGCCCAGCCGGTGCCGCCGTTGTCCTGGCCGGACATGTGGTTGATCACCGCGTCGACGATCACCTTGACCCCGGCCGCGTGGCAGGTGTTCACCATCGACTGGAACTGGGCGCGGGTGCCCTTGCGGGACTCGATCCGGTAGCTGACCGGCTGGTACGCCAGCCACCACTGGTTGCCCCGCACGTGTTCCTGCGGGGGTGACACCTGGACGTAGCCGTAGCCCTT
This sequence comes from Micromonospora sp. RHAY321, assembly GCF_023896955.1. Taxonomy (GTDB): domain Bacteria; phylum Actinomycetota; class Actinomycetes; order Mycobacteriales; family Micromonosporaceae; genus Micromonospora. The sequence goes on along the minus strand of NZ_JAMHIW010000008.1, from coordinate 127,389 downwards.
GGGGCCGAGCGTGCTCTGGCACTCGCTGGCCACCGAGGGCCAGTTCCACTCGAAGAGCTGGACGATGACCTTCTTGGCCCCGGACGGGGCGGCGACGGCCGGGGGAGCCGTCACGGTGGCGGGGACGAGCAGGCTGGCGACCAGGCCGAGGGCGAGGATCGCCGAGCCGCGTCGACGTCGGTGCATCGGGACTCCTGACGGGGGCGGGGGTGGGGTGGCGCCGCAGGGGGAAGAGAGCCTGGTTGCCGGAATCTTGCAGCACAGGCTGAAATTTTCCGAAAGGTTACAAGCGTGTTGCAGCGCCTGTCAATGCATGGACATCCGTCACTGTCCATTTCGGCCGATGGTGCGTCGACGCGCGCTCCGGCGGTGGGGCGCTACACGCGTCCCGGCGCCGGTTGGTTCGATCCGGCTCAGAAATTTCCGCCGCCGGGTGATCCGCGAGCCCTGCCGGTCCGTACTGGATGGGGGAGCAGGGGTCGGCCGGTGGTGCGCCGCCGCGAGACGATCGAGGAGCAGATGGCCCGGGCAAAGCAGAACCAGAAGGCGGCCACCGTCCGGACCAGTGCCAGCAGTCGGGGGGTACGCACCCGATCGCGGTCCGCGACCGCCATGCTGATCGCGTCGGTGCTCGCCGCGCTCTGGGCGGCGACCATGCTGACCGGCGCCGGGCAGACGGCGTACGCGTACGGCTTCTTCTTCACCGAGTTCTTCGCCGGCGTCATCGCCCTGGTGTCGCTGAGCCTCACCGTGATGCTCGGCCTGCTCGCCACGGACCGGCTGGTGCTGCGCATCTCGCACCGGGTACTGATGCAGTCGGCGCACCGGGCCACCGGTGTGCTGGGCGTCGCCGGGCTGGTCTTCCACGTGCTCACCAAGATCGCCACCGGCCGGGCGGCGGCGACCGACGCGCTGGTGCCCTTCATCGGCGGCAGAGGGTTCTACGTCGGGCTCGGCACGGTTGCCGCCCTGCTGATGGTCAGCGTCATCTGGACCGGCATCATCCGGGCCCGCTTCGCCGGCGTCGGTCCGAAGTGGCTGTGGCGCGCACTGCACTCCACGGCGTACGTCGCCTGGCCGTTCGCCCTGTTCCACGGCCTGTACGCCGGCCGCGTCGCCCAGTCCTGGGTGGTGTTCAGCTACCTCGGCTGCGTCCTGCTGGTCGTGCTGGCACTGCTGGTCCGGCTCTCGGTCACCATCGGCCGGCGCAGCCGCGAACAGCACCAGGCCGCGCTGCGCAACACGGCGATGGCCGGTCGGGCCGGCGAGGAGAGCCGGGGCCGCTCGCTGCTGGCCGGGCTGGGCCGACGCCGCGAGAACAGCGACGAGAAGCGCCCCGCCTGGGCGGAGACCACCACCGCCTCGTGGACCGCTCCGGCCGGCCCGCGGCGGCGCGACCCCGAGCGGTTCACCGTCCCGGTGGTGCCCGAGCCGGGCTCGCTCGCCGAGCCGGTGCGGCCCACCCGACGCCGACGCGACGAGGAGCCGGCGGCCCGGCGGGACACCGAACGGGCCACGCGTGGCCGGCGCGACGAGCGGGAGTCGTCGACCCGCCGGTCGGGTCGCCGGAGCGCGGAGGAGACGGTCACCCGTCGGCGCGACGAGGAGGAGTTGGAGCCGGTCGCCCGGCGCTCGAGCCGCCGCTCCCGGTCGGTGGAGGACGACGGCACCAGGTACTCGGCCTCGCCGCAGCGGATGCTCGACGAGCCCGAGGAGCCGTGGGACAGCCCGCGCCGGTGGCAGGCCACCGCGCCGATCTCGGCAGGGCCGGTCTCCGCCGAACCGATCTCGGCTGGTCCGATCTCGGCTGGTCCGATCTCGGCCGGTCCGATCTCGGCCGGTCCGATCTCGGCGGCGCCGCGCAGTGGCAGCGGCCGGCACAGCGCCGAGGACGACCTGCCGGAGGAGCCGGACTACTGGCGCCCGCCGACCCGGTACGTACCGGAGGAGGTGCCGCCGCCCGTCGACGACACCCCCACCCTGGTCGACCTGGCGTCGCGGCGGGCACGGCGGGCCGCCGGCGAGAGCCGGTCCGCCAAGCGGCGCAAGGCCAGCGCGGACGCGGTGGACGGCGCGTACTGGGCCGGGCTGCGGGGTGAGGCGAAGTGATGCGTACGACGGTGCCCCCGGTCGCCTGCGTGGGCGAGCCCCGGCTCACCGCCGGTTTCGCGGAGTTCGGCCGGCTGGACCTGGCGGCGCACGAGGAGGTGCACGGGCCGATCGGCCCGATGGAGCCGGCGCAGCTCCTCCGGCTCGCCGAGGGCATGCAGCTCAAGGGCAAGGGCGGGGCGGGCTTCCCGTTCGCCCGCAAGCTGCGCGCGGTGCTGGAGTCCTGCGAGCGGCAGGACCTCGCCGCCGTGGTGGTGGTCAACGCCACCGAGGGGGAGCCGGCCAGCTGGAAGGACAAGGTGCTGCTGACCCGCGCCCCGCACCTGATCCTGGACGGTGCGGCGCTGGCCGCGTACGCGCTGGACGCCGAGGAGATCGTCATCGGCGTGGCCGACGACGGGGTGGGCCGGGACTCGCTGATGGAGGCGCTGGCGGAACGGCGGATGCCGGTGCCGGCCACCATCGTCACCGTGCCGCACCGGTTCATCTCCGGCGAGGGCGGCGCCCTGGTCAACGGGATCAACGGGCTGCCGCACATCCCACCCGGCACCAAGAAGCGCTCCAGCGACTCCGGGGTCGGCGGCCTGCCCACCCTGCTCTCCAACGCCGAGACGTACGCCCAGCTCGCCGTCGGTGCCCGACTCGGCCCGTACGAGTACGCGGCGCTCGGCACCGACGACGAGCCGGGCACCGTGCTGCTCACCGTGACGGGTGCGGCGGGCCGACCGGCCGTGGTGGAGTGCACCGCCGGTATGCCGCTGCGCGACGTCCTCGACCTGTGCGAGGTGCCAGACGTTCAGGGCATCCTGATGGGCGGCTACCACGGCAAGTGGATCACCCCGGAGGCGGCGGACCGCGCGGAGGTCTCCCGCAAGGGCCTGGCCGCGGTCGGCGGCACTCTCGGCGCCGGCATCATCGTCCCGCTCGGCACCGACACCTGCCCGCTTGGTGAGGCCGCCCAGGTGGTGCGCTACCTGGCCGGGGAGTCCGCCGGCCAGTGCGGACCGTGCAAGATGGGCCTGCCGGACCTGGCCCGCGCGGTGGACCTGGCGGTGGCCGGGAGCCAGCCGGCGGACGTGGTGCGGGCCGCCGCCGGCGAGGTGAAGGGCCGGGGCGCGTGCAGCCACCCCGACGGCACCGCCCGGTTCGCCCTCTCCGCCATCGAGGTCTTCGCCGACGATCTGCGGCTGCACACCACCGGCGACGGCTGCGGCCGCCGGGTCAAGGGCGTGATGGGGCTGCCGGGCGCACCCGACGCGAACCCGCAGAAGCTCACCCTGGACTGGTCGCGCTGCGACGGGCACGGGCTGTGCGCGCACGTCGTGCCGGACTTCATCCGACTCGACGGCAACGGATACCCCGCGTTCCCGCCCACCCCGGTGCCGACCTGGCTGCGGGAGGGCGCGCTGAAGGCGGTCAAGGTCTGCCCGGAGTTGGCTCTCCGACTCGCCAAGGCCGAGTAGGGAAGGGCACCTGTCAACGCCTCACGGCTAGGAAGGGTCCCTTCCGGACCGGAACGGAGGAGCGGATGCGGATCAGCATGGCGTGGACAGGGGTCGGGCAGCTACGCCGTGCCGCCACCGCCGCAGCGCTGGTGGTGGCCCTGTTCGGCATTGCCGCCTGTACCGGCACCGCGCCGGGTGGGCCCGCCGCCGCCGGATCGGCCCCGGCCTCGACCGGCGCCCCGCCCACCCCGACCGGCGCGGCGACCGGCGGACCACCCGCCGCCCCAACGCAGATCCCGGACGTGCTGCGCTTCACCGGGACCACCCTCGGCGGGGCCGCGTTCGACGCGGCACAGCTCGCCGGCAAACCGGTGGTGCTGTGGTTCTGGGCGCCGTGGTGCGCCACCTGCGCCAGTCAGGCATGGACGGTGGCCGAGATCGAACCCCGGTACCGGGACACCGTGCCGATCGTCGGCGTCGCCGGGCTGGGCGAGCGGAAGGCCATGAAGGAGTTCGTCACCGAGTTCGACCTCGGCGCGACGCCACAGATCGAGGACAGCAAGGGTGCGCTCTGGAAGCGGTTCAAGGTGACCGAGCAGAGCATCTTCGTGATCATCGACCGGAACGGCGCGGTCGTCCACCACGGCTTCCTGGACGGTGAGGCGCTCACCGCCAAGGTCGCCGCACTGGCCGGGGCGTGACCGCCGCACTGCTGCTCGCGCTGACCGCCGGCATGCTCGGCGCGGTCAACCCGTGCGGCTTCGCGTTGCTGCCCGCGTACCTCTCGCTGTTGGTCGCCGGGAAGTCGGACACCCGCGGCGCGGTCGGCCGCGCGCTCACCGCGGCGGCCGGGTTGACCCTGGGGTACGTGCTGGTGTTCGGCGCGTTCGGCCTGGCGCTCGCGCCGCTGGCCGGCTGGCTGCGGCCCCGGCTGCCGTGGCTGACCGTGGCGCTCGGCGTGCTGCTGGTGCTGGCCGGCTGCTGGTTGCTCGCCGGTCGGCGGCTGCCCGCCCCCGGCTGGTCCGCCCGGGCGCCCCGGCTGACCCGGTCCTGGCCGTCGATGGCGCTGTTCGGCGCGGCGTACTCGCTGGCCTCGCTCGGCTGCGCCATCGCGCCGTTCCTGGCCATCGTGGTGACCAGCCTCCAGGCCGGCTCGACCGGTCAGGGGCTGGCGCTGTTCGGCGCGTACGCCCTCGGGATGGGGCTGGTGGTCGCGGTCGCCGCCCTCGGGGTGGCGCTGCTGCGCGACGGCCTGGTGGCCCGGCTGCGCGTCGCCGGTGCGCTGGTGCCCCGCCTCAGTGGCCTGGTGCTGTTGGCCGCCGGCGGCTACGTCGCCTGGTACGGCTGGTACGAGCTACGGCTCGCCGCCGGCCGCCGCGACGCCCTCCACGACCCGGTCATCCGAGCGGCGTCCCAGTTACAACGAACCCTGTCCAACGCCCTGGACGCCATCGGCCCGGCACTGCTCGTAGCCGCCCTGGCGGCCCTGCTGATCCTGGCAGCCCTGACCCAGGCCCGCACCCACCGCCTCCGCACCCCACCCAGCCTCGTTGATCATGAAGTTATTGCCACGACACGCCGAGGCGACGGGCAATAACTTCATGATCGACGGCCGGAAGGGCGGGGGTGTCTTGCGGTACCGGAACCCCCGCCGGCCGAAGCCCTGAGGCAACGACGTTGGTCTTGACATCCGGAAACGATCGTCAGAGTCTGTCTGACAACGTTGTCACACCGAAGGACCACCATGCGTATATCCGAATTCGAGTTGAGCAGGCGGCGGCTCCTCATCCTTGGCAGCGCCGTCGGCGCTGGACTCGCCATCGCCCGACCCACCGCCACCGCCCAAGCCGCGCCAGCCGCCACCACGTCATACGCCGCGGCCACCGGCCCGGTTGCCAACACCTACCACGCGCTGCTGCTCGCCCACACCCGATGGGCCGAGGAGCAATGGGATCCGGCGATCAACGCATACCGCCTCGCGGACTTCAGGTTCGCGGTCGTCCTCGGTAACGCGGTCCTGCTCATCTCGCCCGGGTACGACCCGGCGGCCGCGGGCGTCGACCGGGACACGCTCCACGCCCGTACCGTCGCCACCATCCGCCGATTTGCGGCCACCAACCGGCTCGCCGGCGGCACCGAGTGGGGCCGACAGCTCTTCTGGGACAGCACCTTCGAGCTGTACTTCGTCCTGGCCGCCCGACTGCTGTGGTCCGAACTGGACGAGGTGACCCGCAACAACGTTGACCGCATCGCCCGCGGGCAGGCCGCGTACGCCCATTCCCTCGGCACCCGTAACGACCCGCTGAGTGGCAGTTGGACGCCGAACGGCCTCACCGGTGGCTGGATCGGCGACACCAAGCTCGAGGAGATGGGGGTTTACGCCCAGGCGATCGCGCCCGGCCTGGCCTGGGCGACGGACGACCCCGCAGCCGCGGCGTGGCGCGAGCGGTTCCTGACGTGGACGCTCAACGCGACCGGACTACCCGCAGCCGACCGCGCCAACGCCGCCGTCGTCGACGGGCGGGCGGTCGCGGACTGGAACACCGCCCACAACATCCACGACACGTTCCTCGTCGAGAATCACGGCTCCTTCGGCCCGCACTACCAGGAAGAACTGTGGCGCACTGCGGGTCGTACCGCTGCGCACTTCCTGACCGCCGGCCAACCGCTCCCCGAGGCACTCACCCGGCAGCCCAGCGCCGCCCAGCTGTGGCGGACCATGCGGCTGCTGGCCAGCGATGCTGGCGAACCCTTCATGCCGATGGTCGCGGACCGCTACCACCTGTACGGCCGTGATGTCCTGCCACTCGCCTTCCTCGCGCAGGTCCAAGGCGACCGGCACGCCGCCCGGGCCGAGGCGGACCTCGCCGACCGGCTCATGCCCTACCTGAACTACCCGCCCGAGTATCGGCTCACCAAGTTCAGCGGCGAGCCGAAGTACGAGCCCGAGGCCCGGGCCGAACTCGCCATCAGTTATCTCTTCCATTCCTGGCGGGCAGCCAACGGTGGCGTGGTCGAGCCGGTCGCCAGCACCACGTTCTTCGCGGCGGCGGCGGGCACCCGGGACTTCGGGGAGCAGGCCGGGCTGACCGCCCAGCAAACCCCGACCGCCTTCGCCGCGGCGGTCAGCAAGACCGGGTACGTCTCGTTCCTGTGGGCCCCCGCCCACGATAATTGGTTGTTCGACACCCGGGCCGCCTCGCTGCTGCCGAGGCAGTCGGCGCCGGTCCTGGGCCGCACCTCCGCTGCGTACACCATGGCCCGGGACGGTCTCGACGCCACGGCCACCGTTCTACGCGTCGCCGGCGGCACCGCGGGATACGTCACGCTGCCCACCGGTACGGTCGTGTACGCCACCACCGGCATCGGTGCCGACGAGGGCGCGCTCACCCTGTTCAACCTGGACATGCCCGGTGTACCCGGGCTCACCGGCACCCGCACCTTCACCGGCGAACAGGGGTCCGTCACCCTGGCTGGACAACAGGGCCTCGGCGACGGCGGAACCGACCAGATCAGCTTTGCGCCTCGTCCAGCCAGGTACGTGCGGATGCTCGGCCGATCCCCCGTCAACCAGTACGGCTACTCGCTGTTCGCCTTCGCCGTGCTCGGCGCCAGCGGGATCGACCTCGCCACCGGTCGGCCCACCACGGCCTCGTCCGCCGACCCCGCCTACCCCGCACCGAACGCGACCGACGGCAACTCCGGCACCCGCTGGGCGGTCGCCCGGGAGGAACGCGGCCGCGCGGACAGTTGGCTCGCCGTCGACCTCGGCGAGTCCATCGACATCAGCGGCGTACGCCTGGACTGGGAGGCCGCGTACGGCACCCGATACGTCATCCAGACCTCTCTGGACGGCATCAACTGGAGCGACGCGGCGGTCGTGCCGGACAGCCCGACTATCGCCGGCTCCTGGCTGGACGTCGACGGACGAGCGGGTCTGGTAGTCCACAACGGCCAGAATCCGATCACCGTGACCGCCACCACCGTCACCCTGTCCAGCGGACCGGCCACCGGCAGCACTCGGCTGATCATCGAGGGGTACACGGGCGCGAGCAGGTCGGCCCTGGCCGCCGCGGCGTCTCGAACCCTGCCCAATGGCGGTCCGGAGGCGTTGCGGGTGAGTGACGCGGACGGATACCTGAGCCTGTTCAACCTGTCCGACGAGGACATCACGACGGCGGCCGTCACCCTGTCGCAGCACGCCACGCTGCGGCTTTACCACGGAAGCCAGGTCACCGGATCCGGGACCACCAGCTACCAGGTCGACCTTGCCGCCGCCACCGCACGCGTCGAGCCGCCGCGGTTCACCGCGACCGCGGTACGACCGGCGAAGTCGATTCCCGCCGGTACCCGGTTCGACGTCACCGACTCGCACCACCTCCGAATCACCGCACCCGCCGAGCACATCGTGATGGTGCAGCTGGAGTCCATGGCCGGCGGTGCCCGACGGCGGGTGACGGTACCCGCTGGACGCAGCCGGGACGTCGCGTTCGCGGGTGGGATGGTGACGCCAACCAGCGACCTGGCCCGGTCTCGGACGACCTACCCGACCTCACCGCTCCCGGCTGGCATGACCGACCCGTCGGCCGCCGTCGACGGCGACCCGGTTACCGCCTGGCAACCCGGCCCGACCGGCCGATTGGTGATCGACCTCGGATCGCTCCAGGGTCTGGCATCGGTCCGCCTGACCTGGACTCCCGGTCGGCGGCGGCCGATCACCGTAGCCACCTCTGCCGACGGGCTCGGCTACGTAGCGGTCGCCTCGGTCCCGAAGCCGCGACCCGAGACCACCATCTCGACGAGGTCCTCCGGGCGGTACGTGGCGATCGCGGTCGCCGACTGGCAGCCCGGTGACGCCCGCCTGACCCACGCGGAGGTGTTCGGTGCCTGAACCGGCACCGCACGTCCGCGCGGGAGCCGGAACAGCTCAGCGTCGGGATTGACCACGGTGTCACAATCGTGGCCGAGTGGACGGCGGCGGGACTGGTGCGCAGGCATCAGTCCCGCCGCCGTCGACCAGGTGCGGGGAGCGTTGTTTTCCAGCTAGCGCAGCGGGGTCAGGCGGTCGGTGCCCAGGCGGTCCTGGAGGACCTTGGGGATCAGGACGCTGCCGTCGGCCTGCTGGTACTGCTCCAGGATGGCCGGGAAGAGCCGGCTGGTGGCCAGCGCCGACCCGTTGAGGGTGTGCACGAAGCGCGTCTGCTTGCCGCCCGGCTCGCGGTAACGGATGGCCGCCCGACGAGCCTGGTAGTCGCCGGCCCAGGAGACCGACGACACCTCCTTGTACTTACCGGTGCTCGGCATCCACACCTCGATGTCGAGGGTCTTCTTCATCGAGGCGCTGGCGTCACCGGCCGAGAGCAGCGTGCGCTGGTAGTGCAGACCCAGCCCCTCGACCAGGCTCTCGGCGTGGGCGAGCATCTCCTCCAGCGCCGCGTCGGCCTGCTCCGGCAGGGTGAACTGGAAGATCTCCACCTTGTTGAACTGGTGCCCCCGCACCGTGCCGCGCTCGTCCGAGTGCGAGCCGGCCGACTCCCGCCGGTAGCACGGGGTGTACGCGAACGCCTTCAGCGGCAGCTTCGGGGTCTCCAGGATCTCGTCCTGGTACGCGCCGAGGATCGCCGTCTCCGACGTGGGCAGCAGGAACTGGCCACGCGGGGCGGACGCCGAGTCCAGGTGGTAGACGTCGTCGTAGAACTTGGGGAACTGCCCGGCGGCGAAGCCGGCCGAATCCAGCAGCAAGTGCGGCGGGAGCAGGAACTCGTAACCGGCCTTGATGTGCTGGTCGACGAAGTAGTTGAGCAGCGCCCACTCCAGCCGGGCGCCGACCCCGGTGTAGATCCAGAAACCGGACCCGCCGAGCTTGACCCCGCGCTCGTAGTCGACCAGGCCCAACGCGCGGCTCAGCTCCACGTGGTCGCGGACCTTCTCGATCACCGGTGGCTCGCCGAAGGTCTTCACCACCCGGTTGGCTTCCTTGCCGCCGGCCACCACGTCGTCGCTGGGCAGGTTGGGCAGCTCACTCATCGCGTCGCGCAGCCGGGCCTGCACCTCGTCCAGCTGAGACTCCAGCTCCGCGAGCTGCTTACGCTCGGCCTCCGGCGCGGTGACCTGCGGCGCGGTGCCGGCGCGCTTCGCCTGCGCGTACGCCCGGGCCTCCGCCTTGCGGCGCTGCCGCTCCGCGTCGATCTCCGTGATCAGGGCGCGCCGCTCCTGGTCGAGCCGCTGAATCTCGTCCAGGGCCCGATCGACCTCGGCGGGATCCAGTCGCTTCGCCAGCGCGGTCGCCACCGCCTCGCGATCCTTCCGGATCAACTCCATGTCGAGCATGCTGCTCCGTACGCCTCCGTCCGGGGTCGAGTGGACCACCAGATGCTACCGTCGCGCCCCCGCCCCGCCGGGACGGGGAGCGCGAGCCCACCGTCGCGTGTGCGCCGGAGGGCTCAGAGCCGGACCGGCATCAGCACGGAGAAGGTGTCCGCGTCGTCGGGGCGGCGGACGGCCAGCGGTGCGATCGGCCCGTCCAGCTCCAGCACGAGTTGCGATCCGCCGGCCGCGTCCAGCGCGTCCAGCAGGTAGCCACCGTTCACACCGACCCGCAGCCCGCTCGGGTCGTGGCCGTCCGGCGCGAGACCGGCGGCGGGGAGCAGTCGCAGGTGACCTCGCTCGTCGAGGCCGAGCACGGTGACCGCCAGCGACTCGCCACCGAACTCACGGGCGACCGTGGGGGCCGCCGGGTCGGTCAGCGCGGCGCGCAGCGCCGCGGTGTCCACCGGGATCCGGTACGCGGCCGGACGCTCACCGACGGTTTCCCGCAGCAGCCTGCGGTAGTCGGGGAAGTCGTGCGGCAGGGCGGTGCCGGTCAGCGTCCGGGCGGCCACCGCGACCCGCAGGTCCGCGCCGGACACGGTCAGCCGCACCGGCCGGGCGTCGGCGACGTCGAGCAGCGCGCGGAGCCGGTCGACCAGGTCCACCCCGACGAGCACCCGCACCGGCGGCCCGTCGACGCTGGCACCGGCCCGGGCCAGCGCGAGCCGGTGCCGGTCGGTGGCGACCAGCCGGACGCCGTCCAGCTCGACGTCGAAGAGCACGGCGGAGAGCACCGGCAGTTCCGGATCGGCGCCGACGGCGAAGCGCACCGCGTCGAGGGCGGTGGCCAGCTCGGCGGGGGAGAGCAGCAGCGTGGTGGTCGCCGGCGGCGCCGGGTCGACCAGTGCGCGGAGCCGGGTGATCTCCCGGCGGGCGTCGGCGAGCCCGTCCGACAGTCGGCGCAGGTGCGCGTCGAGCAGCCGGTGCACCGCTGCCGGCTCGGCGCGTACCGCCGTGGCGATCTCCGGCACCGGCATGCCGACCCGGCGCAGCCCGGCCACCAGCCGGGCCGGGGCGATCTGCTCGTCGGTGTACCAGCGGTAGCCCGTCACCGGGTCGACCAGGGCCGGCTCCAGCACCCCGGCGGAGTCGTAGAAGCGCAGCGCGCTGACGGTCAGGCCGCTGGCCCGGGCCAGCTCACCGATGCTGTGCAGGTCGCTCTCCACGCCGGGCATCCTGCCCCCTCGACCCGGTCGAGGGTCAAGTCGCCGCCTCGGCCCCCGGCGTCGACGGCGCCTCCGGCCCCGGGGTCGTGGCCTCCTGCTTCAGCACGCGGAAGGTGAGCCCGGCCCGGACGAGCCGGTCGAGCAGCGCGTCACCCATCGCGGCGACCGGGGTGAGCTGGCCGGCGGTCGTCGGCAGCTCGTCCAGTGCCAGGCAGAGCGCCGACTCGGCGAGCATCTTCGCCGTCTCGTCGTAGCCCGGATCGCCGCCGGCGACCTCGGTGACCACCCGTCGCCCGCCGCCGGTGCCGACGAACCGGACCCGGAACCAGGACGCCGCCCGCTGCTGCGCGGTGGGCCCCTGCCCGGAGGCGAGCCGGCCGAGCAGCCAGCGCCGGGTGGGCGGCACCTTCACCAACCCGACCAGTACGCCGAGCCCCGCCGCGCCGGCCAGCACGGTCGGCAGCCGCTTCACGGCGGCGAAGTGCCGGTAGCGGAAGTCCGGGCCGTACTCCGGGCGGGCCGCCGCCGAACGGCGGACCACCTGGGGGTCGATGGTGGGCAGCGGCACGGTCCAGATGCGCAGCTCCGCCGAGCGGGACAGCCGGCCGGGCACCGCCCGGACCCGTCGGTCGGTGGGGCGCGGCTCGAGCGCCCGGCGGTCCCGGGCCGCCCGGCTGGCCTGCCCCGTGCGGGAGAACGCGGTCAGCGCGGAGTGGTACGTGCCGCCGGAGAACCGGCCGCCGGCGCGCACGTAGCCGTCCACGGTGATCGGGACGTCGGCGGGCAACTGCCTGACGGTGAACCAGACGCCCAGGTCGTGAGGGACGGAGTCGAACCCGCAGGCGTGCACCAGCCGCGCTCCGGTGCGGGTCGCCTCGGCGTGGTGGCGGACGTACATCAGGTCGACGAACTCCGGCTCACCCGTGATGTCCAGGTAGTCGGTGCCGGCGCGGGCGCAGGCGGCGACCAGCGGCTCCCCGTGGTGGATGTACGGGCCGACGGTGCTCGCCACCACCCGGGCGCTCTCGGCCACCGCGCTCAGCGAGTCGGCGTCGGTCACGTCGGCGGTGAGCAGCGGCAACCCGGCCAGGGTCGCGTCGATCGCGGTGAGTCGGTCCCGTACCGCGGCCAGGCGATCCGGGTTGCGCCCGGCCAGCGCCCAGCGCAGCCCGGACGGCGCGTGCCGGGCCAGGTATTCGGCGGTCAGCCCTCCGGTGAACCCGGTGGCTCCGAACAGCACCACGTCATACGTCCGCTCCCCAGCCATCCCCAGAGTCTGCCACCCACCGCCGCCACCGGTAGATCATGAGCGCGGGAATCCGTCGTCACCACCAGCCGGCGCGGGGAACGTCCAGTGGGGACCGGTCGGGGCGCAGCACCTCGCCGGTCTCGATGCGCTGCTTCACCTGGCGCAGCGTGCGGCGGACCAGCAGCCCCGGGTCGTCGCCGACCAGATGCGCGGCCAGCCCGACGGTCGGGGTGGCGCCGGCCAGCGGACGGGCCGCCAGCTCGGTGCCCCGGTCGCCCGGCGCCGGCCGCATCCGCACCTCGACCGCGCCGTCCAGGCGGCGCAGCGGCTCGGGCCACCGGCCGCCGGGCAGCACCTGCTCCGGCGGCCGGCCCACCGTCACCACCTCCCACCGGGCCGGCGCGGCGGGGTCACCGCCCGCGCCGGTCCGGCCACGCCACCGGAGCAGGCGCGCCGCCCCGGCCAGCGCCGTGCCGCCGAGGGCGGATCGCGCCCGCGTCAGCCGTCCCATCAGCCCCACCCGTCCTCCCGGTCCACGTCCCTCGACCCTCGGCCCGGACCGGGTGAAGCGGGCTCGCCCGGAAGGGGTGAACACGTCCGGGCCGGGTAACCGCTCGCCGACCGGGGGGTGGAACGCGTCGACGGGGGTGGAGCCGGGTGCCGGAACAGCAGGATCGCGTGCGCGTCGGCACGGCACAGGGGCGACCGGCGGACCCGCCGTTGCTGGCGTCCCGGCTGAGCCCGGCGGCGCCGCCCGAGCCGGTGGTGGCGCGGCCCCGACTGCTGCGCAGGCTCGACGAGGGCAGCGCGGGACCGGTCACCCTGGTCGCCGCCCCCGCCGGCTGGGGCAAGACCACCCTGCTGGCCTCCTGGGTGCGGCTGGCCGCTGACACGCCCGAGGCGGGACCCGGACCCGCGTGGGTGTCGGTGGAGGCCGGTGACGACGGCGACCGGCTCTGGGCGTACCTGGCGGCGGCCCTGCGCTCGGCCACCGGGCCGGCGGACGACGGCCCGGCCGCGCCGGTTCCCGACCGGGCACCCCGCCCCGACCAGCTGGAGATACTCGCCGCCGCGCTCGCCGCCGCCGACCGGTCGGTGCTGCTGGTCCTGGACGACCTGCACCGGGTCGGCGACCCGGCGGCGCTGACCGGGCTGGAGTTCCTGCTCCGGCACGCCGGTCAGCGGTTGCACCTGGTGGTCGGTGCCCGGGCCGGCCTGCCGCTGCCCCTGCACCGGCTGCGCCTCGCCGGAGAGCTGACCGAGATCGGCCCCGACGAGCTGGCCTTCACCGACGACGAGGTGGCCGACCTGCTCATCGCGCACGGCGCGCCGCTGCCGGCTGCCGCCGTACGACGGTTGCGCGAGCGCACCGGAGGTTGGCCGGCCGCGCTGCGCATCGCCGCGCTGGCCCTGCGGGGGCACCCCGACCCGGAGCGCTGGGTGGGGCAGTTCGGCGGTGACCACCCGGAGATCGCCGGTTACCTGCACGAGGAGGTGCTCGCGTCGGTCGACCCCGCCGACCGGGATCTGCTGCGCCGTACCGCTCTCGCCGAGACCGTCTGCGCCGACCTGGCCGAGGCGTTGACCGGCCGTGCCGACGCCGGCCGGTCGTTGGCCGACCTGGCGGGGGCCGGCGGTCTGCTGCACCGGGAGGACACCCGCCCGCCCTGGTACCGCTGCGACCCCCTGCTGGCCGACCTGCTCCGCGCCGAGCTGGCCCGGCTGCCCGTCGAGGAGTTGCGTGAGCTGCACGCGCGGGCGGCCGACTGGTACGCCGGCGACGGCCGCCCGGCCGACGGGTTGCGGCACGCGTTGGCCGCCGGCCGGTGGGACCGGGCCGGTGACCTGTTCGTCGCGCACTGGCCGGAGCTGACCAGGTACGACCCGGAGCCGGTGAGCGGACCGACGCCGGCGTCGCCGCCTCCGGAGGTGGTCCGCGCCGACCCGGAGGTGGCGTTGGCCTGCGCCGCCGAGCGGGCGTACGCCGGTGACCTGCCGGGCGCCACCGCTCACCTGCGCGCCGCCGCCGGGTACGCGGGCGGCCTGCCGGTGCCGCGTCGGGACCGGTTCCTGCGGTTGGCCACCGCGCTGGAGCTGACCGTGGCCCGCCTCGCCGGCGATCCGGCCGAGGTGCGGGCCGCCGCCGCTCGTCTGCTGCGGAGCCGTCCGGCCGGGGCGACGCCGACCGGTGTGCCGAACCCCACGCAGGCCGTCGGCGGGAGCAGCGCCGCCGAGGACGCGGACCTGCGGGCCTTCACGGGCACCGCGCTGGGCCTGGTCGAGCTGGCCGCCGGCGCGCTGCCCGACGCGCGGTTCGTCCGGGCGCGGGCGGCGGCCCGGGAGGCCGGCCGGCCGCGTACGGAGCTGGTCGCTGCCAGCCGCTCCGCGTTGCTGCTCGCCGTCCGGGGAGAGCTTCGCGCGGCCGAGCAGGCGGCCCGCGACGCCCTGGGTGTGGCGGCCTCCCGGGGCTGGTCGTGCCGCCTCGACTGTGCCTACGCCTACCTGGCGTTGGCCCTGGTGGCACTGCATCGTGACCAACCCGAGGAGGCTGCCGCCAACCTCGCCCTGGCGGTGCCGGTGACCGGCTCCGCAGGCTCGGCGGGCTCCGCGAGTTCCGCCGTGGCGGAGTCGGGTGACGACGGGTCGGCGGGGTGGCCCGGCGAGCCGGTGGCGGCGGCGGTGGCCGCGCTGTGTCGGGCCCACCTGCACCACGACACCGGTGATCCGGCCGCCGGGCAGCGGCTGCTCGTCCGCGCCCGGGAGTCGTTGACCGACCGGCCTGCCGCCGCCGAGTTGGCCGGCCTGCTGCGGGCCGCCGAGGCGGACCTCCGTGCCGAGCGGGGCGACGTGGACACGGCCCGCGAACTGCTGGCCGGCGCCACCGAGGACACGGCGTCCCCGGCGCTCGCGGTGGCGCTGGCCCGGGTCGAGCTGCGCGCCGGGGACGCCGGCGCGGCCGGGAGGGCGCTGCCCGACTGGCAGGGGCCGCCGGCCGCCGCCTGGCCCCTGCCGGTACGCCTGGACGCCGGCCTGCTGGACGCGGTGCTGGCCGAGCGCGGCGGGGACGGTCGTCGGGCCGGGCGGATCCTGGAGCAGGTGCTCGACCTGGCCGGCCCGCAGGGCGCCCGCCGGGTCTTCACCCGTTCGGAACCGCCGGTGCGGGACCTGCTGGCCGCGCACCTGGACGCCGGCACCGCACACTTCTCGCTGGTCAGCGATCTGGTCCGGGGTGCCGAGCAGACGAGCGTCAGGCCGCCGGCCGAGCCGGGGGGCACGCTCGACGAGCCGCTCACCGAGCGCGAGTTGACCATCCTGCGCTACCTGCAGAGCATCCTGTCCAACGTGGAGATCGCCAGCGAACTGTCGCTCTCGGTCAACACCGTGAAGACCCACGTCCGCAACATCTACCGCAAGCTCGACGCGACCCGCCGGCGTGAGGCCGTCCGGCGGGCGCGCGAGCTGCGGCTGATCTGAGCGGCCGTAACCGACCGTGCCTCGGTGGTCAGGCGTTGGCGGCGGCGTCCACGGCGGCCAGCAGGTCGGGCAGGTCGTACCCGCCCTCGTGCCGGACGCCGTTGACGAAGAGGGTGGGGGTGCCGTTCACCCCGCTCCGGATCCCGCCGACGAAGTCGCGGCGTACCCGGTCGGCGTGCACCCGGTTGTCCACCTCCGCGTTCACCTCGTCCGGCGGCAGCCCGAGTTGCTCGACGCCGAGCGAGAGGTGCACCGGGTCCAGCTGGTCCTGGTGCTCGTAGAGCCAGTCGTGCATCTCCCAGAACCTGCCCCGGGCCGCGGCGGCCTCGGCGGTCTCGGCGGCGCGTTCGGCGTACGGGTGCACGTTGGCGATCGGGAAGTAGCGGTACACCATCCGCACCGTGTCGGCCCGCTGCCGCAGCACCTCGTGCAGGTTGGGGTACGCGGCACCGCAGAACTGGCACTGGAAGTCGCCGTACTCGACGATGGTCACCGCCGCGTCGGCCGGCCCCCGGACATGGTCCTGGTCGGTCACCGGGTCCCGGAGTCGGGCGGTGACCTGCAGTGGCGTGGTCATCCGGCCATCACCCGCCGATCGGCGGTGAGCCGGTCCAGCGCTTCGATGATGCCGTCCGCGCCCGGGTTGACCTCGGGGGGCGACAGGTAGCTCCAGGCCACCGTCCCGGCCGGGTCGAGCACCACCAGCGCCCGCGCCGCCTCGCCCTGCGGGGTGTACGCGCCGTACCGGCGGGCCACCTCGCCCTTGGGCTCGAAGTCGGCCAGCAGCGGGAACTCGATTCCCCGGCTCTCGGCGAACGCCCGGTGCGACCAGATGCTGTCCACCGACAGCCCGAGCAGCACGGCCTGGTACTGGTCGAACATGGGTGCCGCTGCCTGGTAGAGCGACATCTGGTCGCCGCAGACCGGGCTCCAGTCGGCGGGATAGAAGGCGAGCACCACCGGCCGCCCGCGGAACTGCTGGGGCCCGATCTGGCGCCCGTCCGGTGTGCCCGCCAGGGTGAAGCCGGGCGCGGAGCGCCCTGGTTGGATCAGCCCGTTCGGATCACTCATGCCTCCCAGCCTGCTACCGGGGTGGGTGAGGTGGGCTCACCCGCCCCGGGTGGTTCCGCGCTCACGCTCAGCTCAGCACCGGGGCGACCGCGATGTGGTTCTGCACCTCCCGGATGCCCGGGGCGGACCAGACAACCTGCTCCACCTCGGCCCGCTCGGGCATCGAGTGCACCAGCCCGGCGAGCACCGCCGTGTCCCCGTGCACCCGGACGCTGATCCGCTCGACCTCGGTGGCGCCGGCCCGGGCGAGCGCGTCGACGATCCGTTCGGCCAGGTCGTGGCCGTCGGGCGGGGCGGCCGGGCGGACGCTGATGCCGTTGCTCACGCCGCGTACGCCGGTCAGCCGGCAGACCGCCCGCTCGGCGGCCCGCCGCTGGTACTCCCACTCGACCTCGCCGTGCAGCGTCACCCAGCCGGCCGAGACGGTGACCTGAAGTTTCTCGATGGGCACGAACGCGTCCCATTCCAGCGCGTGGCCGGCTGCGGCGGCCAGGTCGGGGTCGGCGCGCTCGGCGCCGCCGGGCAGCCGCACGGCCAGGTCGTTGGCGACCGCCCGCACCCGGGCGACGCGGTGTGCGGCCCGCTCGGCGGCCCACTTCTTCGCGTAACTGTCCACCCGCCCGGTCAGCGTGACGACGCCCTCGGCGACGGTCACGCCGATCTCGTGCGGCTGCACCCGTGGCTCCCAGGTCAGCTCGTCGAGTACGGCGGACTGGATGTCCTGGTCGGAGCGGCTGATCGTCGCGATGGCCATCTGTCCCTCCTCCGGTGCGTGGGTGGCGGACCAGGTCACGGCCGCGGCCCGAGGTCCGCCGTCGGTCGAGCCTGCCGTCGGGGAGGGTGAGTCGGCCTCGCCCGGAGCGGGTGAGGGTGCGGGTGCGCTCACCGGCGGACGGGCACGCGCGTCGATGGTGGGAGCGCTTCCAAAGTGACCGGGAATCGGTTACGGTATCGGTGTTCCCGATCGCGGGAGCCGTCGTGTCGGAGGCGGGAGCGGGGCACCTCATGCCCCTCCGGCGTCGTGCCCGTCCCCCGGGCGGCGACGCCACCGCCGGTCGGCGCGCCACCGGCCCACCGTCACCTACACGGGGCAATCCGGACGCGGTCGGCGACGCCCGGACCGCCTCGAAACGCCGGTCCGCCGGGGCTGCCTGAGGGGTCCGGCACCCCGGCGGGCCGGCCCCGGCTCGGGAACGAAGATGGGCTCCGCTCGACCGGCGGTCGAGCGAAGCCCACGGGGTACGGGTGGGTCAGCCGTCCAGGCCGACGGGGCTGTTGGGGCGGTCGACGTCGACGAACTCGACGTCGTCCACCGCGCGGTCGTCCCGGCTGCCGGCGGCCCGGGCGGCGGAGCCGACGGCCCAGCCGACCGCGGCGCCCACCAGGGCGGCGCCGATCAGCAGCGTCCACGGCGGAGCCGGCTGGCGGCCGGCGAGCGCGTCGAAGGCCAGCGAGGCACGGCGCCGCGCCTCGTCGGCGGCGGAGCCCACCAGGTCGCCCGCCCCGTCGGCCAGGTCACTGCTGCTGCGACGGGCCGAGCGGGCGGTGCCCAGCACGCTGTCTCCCGCGGAACTGACCGCGGAGACCAGGTGCTCCCACGCCTGATCCGCGATCCGCTCCGGCTTGCTGCGGCGGTCCAGCAGGTTGCTTCCGAACATCGTGGTTACCTCCTCGGGTGCCGAAGCCGCCGGCCACTTCGGACTTCGGCGTCCGGCCTACGCGTCACGGCTCATCCGGCAGTGCCCCGTGCCGGCCGGACGCAAACCCGGCCGGCACGGCTCGGCGGGCACCTCAGTGCAGCACCACCGCCGCGACGCCCCGGGCGAAGTCGTCGTCATCGTCGTCGTCATCGCCTCCGCCACCGAAACCGCAGGCCAGTACGAGGGCGAGCAGGACGCCGACACCGGCCAGCCCAGCCAGTCTCTTGATCATCGATGATCCTCTCCGTCGCGGTGGGTGTCGGGATCGATGCTAGGCGGCGCCGGCAACCGCGGGATGGCATCCGCGGCGGTGGACGGGTGCGACACGCCGGTGCCACGCGGGCGCGACGCGGTCGGCCGACCGGTTGTCGGGTGTGTCCGGTCGGGACCGCTACCCTGGTCCGGCGGCGCGTCGGCTCCGACCGATCGTCGAGTGATCAAATAACGGAAATTGCGGAGATGGGTGACGTGATGTGCCCGAATCCGCGAATTGCTCATCCCGAGGGGTGGCGACCGAGGCCGTCGGAGGAATACTCTCGGTCGCGGCCCGCGTACTGATGAGGCGCCCGGGGGACGGGCGGGTGGAGGTGCTCGCGTGAGCCTGTCGATCGTGAAGTCGGTTCTGTCCGGTGGTGTCGTGGAGATCGCCCCGCGCGGTGAGATCGACGTCGATACCGCGTACGAGGTGCGCGAAGCGATCGCCGAGGTGCTGGCCAAGGGCCGGCCTCTCCGCATCGAGCTGAACATGAGGCTGGTCACCTTCATCGACTCCGTCGGCATCAGCGCCATGGTCGCCGGCTTCCAGACCGCCGAGGTCAGTGGCGTCAAGCTGGTGGTCACCCAGCCCAGCCGGTTCGTCCACCGGCAGCTCTGGGTCACCGGGCTGCTCGGCCTCTTCGGCGCCCCGGAGCCCTACTTCGCCGGCACCGCCACCCCCGAGGTGCTCCCCGGCGCCTGAGCGCCGTGGGCGATCCCGTCAGGGCTGCTCCTCCAGGCCGGTCAGGTCGACGTCGGTCACCTCGGTGACCGCCCGGATGGCCGTCACGGACGCGTACCCGGCGGCCAGCAGCGCCACGTCCGTGCCGGGCTGCGCGGCCTGCCCCGGCTCCTCCAGCGACGTGCGGACGAAACCGTGCCCGGCCTCGGCCACCGTCATCTGCACCTGACCGAAGCTGGCCAACGTGCCGTGGCGCACCCCGCGTAGCCGCCCGTGCGGCAGATCCGGCGCGTTGACGTTGAGCACGCTCTCCAGCGGCGCGGCGGTCAGCCGGGGGAGCAGGTCCAACGCGACCCGCGCGGCGGTGCTCCAGTGCCGGTCGGCGTCGCGTACCCGGGCGGCGGCGTCCACCGCGGCACCACCGCTGGCGGCCGTCGCCTCGCGGGCGGTGAGCACGTCGAGTGAGACCGCCATCGCCCGGCAGCCGTTCGTGGCGGCGGTGAACGCCGCGCCCACCGTGCCGGAGTGCAGCACCGCACGGCCGGCGTTGGCGCCCCGGTTGATGCCGGAGAGCACCACCGACGGCGGCGGGCCGAACGCGCCGTGCAGCGCGATCAGCGTGATGAAGCCGGGGGAGCCTCCGACCCCGTACGCGGGCACACCCGCCAGATCCGGCAGCGGATGGTCGTGCACCACCACCCGGCCGTCCTGCTCCATGCCGCTCATGGCGGCGCTCGTGCCGCTCGCCTCCTCCAGCGGCGCGGCGACCACCACGTCCAGGCCCCGCTGCGCCGCCGCCCAGGCCAACGCCTGAATGCCCGGTGCGGCGATCCCGTCGTCGTTGGTGACCAGCACCCGCAGCGTCATCGTTCGACCGCCCGATCGGCCAGCTCGTCGGGCGTGGTCCGCTCCTGCTGACGGCTGTCCGCCGGCACCAGCCGCACCCGCTCCACCAGGCCGGTGATCGAGTCCAACCGCCCGGTGCCCAGGCCGTGCCGGGTCACGTTCAGCGCCCCGGCGGCGGCGCCGGTCCGGATGGCGGTCCGGATGTCTCCACCGCCGGCCACCACCGCGGCCACCCCGGCGGTCATCGAGTCGCCCGCGCCGCGCGGGTCGGCGGCCTCCAACCGGGGCATCTCCACCTCGAACAGTTCCCCGTCGATGAGCGCCAGCGCCGGCTGGTCCGCCCGGCTCACCACCACCGTCTCGGCGCCGGATGCGTGCAGGTCGTACATCACCCGGCTCAGCTCCGCGGTGTCCTCGCTGCGGGCGCGGCCGTCGCGGATCAGCTCCTCGTGGCTCACCTTCAGGAAGAACACCCCGCTGTCCAGCACCGCGCCGAGGTGGTCACCGGAGAGATCCACCACCACCCGGCCGCCGTTCGCGCCGAGGTCGGCGGCGAAGCGCCGGTACAGGTCGGCCGGGACGAGCCACGGCTCGTTGGGTCCACTGAGAACGCTCACCGACGCCCGCAGGCCCTCGCCGAGAGCCAGGTTGTACAGCTCGTCGAGCTCGTGCCGGCTCAGGGGCTGCCCGGGCACGTCGACGATCTCCTGCCGGGACCCGTCCCGACGGTCGTGCACGTACCCGCCGCTGCCCGAGTCGCGGACCACCACCTTGAGCTCCACGCCCTCGCTGACCAGCAGCGGCTCCAGCACCTGGCCGATCTCGCCGCCGAGCGCGGCGCAGAGCACCACGTCGACCCCGAGCGACAGCACCATGCGGGCCTGCCAGACGCCCTGCCCACCCGGGTGCAGGTGCAGCTCGGGCTGGTCGCTCGGCTGGTCGACGGTCACCGTCAGCTGCGGCGTGGGCGCGAAGACCATCACATGCCCGCTCACCGGTCGTAGCCCTTCATAGATCCACCCCTTCGTCACAGCCGGTGATTTCCCATTAGCCGACCGTAGTGCGAACGGTGTGCGAAGGGCGGGACAACAGTGCGTGTCCGTCCGGGCGTTGCCAGCCCGACCGGCGTACGGGACGATCGGGCGACCATCGACGGCGGGAGACGGTGTGCTCAGGAGCGATACCTTCAGCTACACCGTTCAGGCCCGTTGCTCGACCGCCGACGCGGCGGCGCTGCTCAGTGACCTGACCCGGCAGGGCGAGCTGCACCCACTGATCATCCGGGTCCGCATGCTGCCTCCCCGGCCCGGCGCCCAGGCCAGCTACGCGATCAGCGACCGGCTGGCGGCGGGGCCGTTGCGCTTCCGGACCACCTACCAGGCGGACGTGCTGATCAGCGAGGAAGACGAGATCGTCATGGTGGCCCGCCAGTGGCCGGCCACCACCGTGCGCAACCACACCCGGCTGCGCGCCGAGCCGGACGGCCTGGTCCGCATCGATGTCGAGATCACCCTGACCGCGCCCGCCCCGCTGTTCCGGTACGCGTTCCGCCAGGCCCGCGCGGCCCACCTGGCCCTGGCCACCCGACTCGGCGCGGTCCTGGACCGTCCCGACGTCCCCCCACCCCCCACCTGACCAACTTCGCGCGTCCGCGCCGCGCCCCTCCAAGGTCGCGCCCTGGATGTAGTGGCCTGCTGCGGCTCCGAGGCCACTACATCCTGGTTGCAGCGCGATCATGGCTGGCCGGGCCGGCGACGGTGGGCCGGGCGGCCGGTCGTCGCCCCCACGGCTTGTACGTCGAGAGCACCGTCGCGATGACCATCAGGCTGGTGGACACCGCCGGTGCGATCACCAGGTCGGCGCGGTCCCGGGCGGGCAGGGCGACGCCCAAGGCACCGGCGTGGCGCAGGTTCGGGGTGAGCAGGAACAGCACCAGTCCGACCATCACCGTGGTGATGACGAGCTTGGTCAGCACCCAGCGGTAGCGCAGCAGGCCCCACGGGGTGAGCAGCGCGCTGGCCACGCCGACCAGCCAGACCAGCACGCTCAGCGGCGCGAACAGCACGGTGCCGATCAGCGCGGCGACCGGGTAGACGACGGCCGGGTCGGCGCCACGCAGCGCCGCGACGCCGAGGGTGAGCAGCACCAGGTCGGCGCCGAGCCAGCCGAGCGACGTGACCAGGTGCAGGGTGAGCAGCGCCTTGCGGGCGGGTGGCGGGAGTCGACGCATACGAGCGATGCTGCCGCCTGGTCCGGCCGTGGTCGTCCGACCGTCGGCGACATCCGGGGTACGCCCGCTGACGTACCCCGTCCGGTGCCCCCGTGTCAGGGGGCACCGGACGGGTCGGGTCAGTACACCGACAGGTGCACGTGGTTGGTGTGGTCGCTGGACGGGTCGCCACCCGCTCCGCTGTACGACTTCCACCCGCTGCTGGGCAGCCAGATCTGCCGGTACCAGATCACGTACAGCACGGCGAGCCGGTCGGCGTTGCGGATGAAGTACGCGGCCAGGTTGTTGCCGTACGTCTTGTCGCCGCCGGTGGCGTCCCCGCCGAAGCCGCTCTTCTGTGCCGCGAAGTCGCAGGCCCGGCCCTTGGGGTGTTCGCCGGAGCCGCCGGAGCGGTGGCAGGAGACGTACCGGGTGAAGCCGGCGGCCTTGGCCTGGTTGAGCGCGTGCAGGGTGCGCGGGGTGATGCAGCCGGTGGCCGGGGTGGGGTCGTTCACGCTGCACGACTCCGATGGCCAGGAGCCGTCGGAGTTGCGCGGCGCCGCCTGGGCGTTCGCGGCCGAGGTGCCCCGGTTGGAGCCGCCGCCGTCGGCGGTTGTCCGGGGCTTGGTGGTCGCCACCGTCAGGGCCCGTTCGGCCTGCTCCTTGCGCTTGGCCATCACGGTGACCTGCTTGCGCTGTTCGCGGATCTCGCCGTCGAGCGCGATCCGGGTGCGGTTGGCCTGGTCCTTGGTGGCGAGCAGGTCGCGCAGCACCCGGTCCTCGTTGGCGGCGACCGCGTCGAGCGCGGCGGCCCGGTCCATGAAGCCTTCCGGGGTGTTGCTGTTGAGCAGCGCCGACACCGTGCCGAGCCGGCCGGTGCGGTAGGCCACCCCGGCGATCTCGCCGACCTTGCCGCTGCGTTGGGTCAGCTCGGTCTCGGTGGCCTTGAGTTGGGTGGTGAGCTGCTGCTGGCGCTGTACGGAGGTGTCCAGGGCCCGCTTCGCGTCCAGGTAGCCCTTGCTGGCCGCCTCGAGTTGCGCCCGGAGTGCCGGGGTGCCGCCTTCCTCGTCGCCGTCGGGGGCCGCGGCCGCCCGCAGGTTGGTCGGGGGAGCGGCCGAGGCAGCGCCGGCCGGCAGTGCGACGCCGAGAGCGAGCATCGCGACGATCAGGGCCGCCAGTCGGGCGGCGGGTGGTCGTGCTGGTGCCACTACGCATGTCCTTCCGTCAGCCGCCGACCGGGTTAGCTGACGGGTTCGGGACGGAAGATCCCTACCGCTGACGCGGATGCACCCCAGGAACATGGTTCCCCGGTTCGCCCGCTCGGGCGATTAGGCGGCGACCGCCACCGGCGCCGTTAGGGCGCCGCCGGGTGGAGGCCGGGACCGAGCCTACCGGTGCCTGTGGGACCTGTGCAGCCGATGTGACGGACGGTGCGTGCGTCGTCACCAGTAATTCGGACTAAAATGAGAAAAACTGCCTAAAGGCATTACCAACTGACCGAACCGCAGGCCCCGGGAGCGGCGCCGGGCTCGGTCTGCAACGTCGCGTGCTCGATCCGGAAGTCCTCGTGCAGGGCGGTACGCGCCGCCGTGAGCACCGCGCCGACGTCCGCGCCGGGGGCCATGGTCAGGTGTGCGGAGGCCACCTCCATGCCGGAGGTGAGCGTCCAGACGTGCAGGTCGTGCACCTCGACCACGCCGGGCACGGCGGCCAGCCGGTCGTGCACGGCGGTCACCTGGAGGTGTTCGGGCGCGGCCTGCACCAGGATGCGGACCGCGGCCCGCCCCA
This sequence comes from Micromonospora sp. RHAY321, assembly GCF_023896955.1. Taxonomy (GTDB): domain Bacteria; phylum Actinomycetota; class Actinomycetes; order Mycobacteriales; family Micromonosporaceae; genus Micromonospora. The sequence goes on along the minus strand of NZ_JAMHIW010000008.1, from coordinate 103,026 downwards.
GCCGCCAGGTGCGCGGCAGGATGAACACGCCGATGGCGACCGCGACCAGAGGGTCGGCCCACCACCAGTCGGTGACCTGGATGAGCAGCGCCGCGCCGATCACGCCGAGCGAGCCGAGCAGGTCGCCGAGCACCTCCAGGTAGGCGCCCTGCAGGTTGATGCTCTCCCGGGCGCCCGCGCGGAGCAGGGCGAACGCCGCCAGGTTGGCGAGCAGGCCGAGCGTGGCGACCACGAGCATCGGGCCGGCCAGCACCTCGTGCGGGTCGCCGAACCGGCCGATGGCCTCGATCACGACGTAGACCGCCACGCCGGAGAGCAGGACGGCGTTGGCGAGCGCGGCGAGCACCTCGAGCCGGTAGAGCCCGAACGTGCGCTGCGGGTCGCCGGTGGCCCGCCGGGTGGCGGTGATGGCGGCGAGCGCCATGGCGATGCCGAGCACGTCGGTGAACATGTGCCCGGCGTCGGAGAGCAGGGCCAGCGAGCCGGTGTGGAAGGCGGCCACCGCCTCGACCACCATCAGGGTGGCGAGGAGCCCGAACGCCGTCCAGAGTCGGCCCCGGTGCTGGTGCGCGGCATTGGCGACCGACCCATGGTGGTGGTCATGACCTGCGCCCACGAAACCACCCTCCGCCGTCCGCCGGGACCTGGTCAAATGTATGCTCACATCGCTATGTATGCAAGTGTAGGGCCGGCGACCCCCCGGCGCGGCTCACCGCCGCAGGTCAGCCGGTCGGGTCGATGGTGGTGAGCCGCTGGGTGGCCCGGGAGAGCGCCACGTAGAGCGTCCGTACGCCGGCACCCGGATCCGCCCGGATCTCGCTCGGGGCGACCAGCACCACCCCGTCGTACTCCATGCCCTTCGCCTCCAGGCTGGTCACCACCTGCAGCCGCGGCGCGCCGAGCGCGCCGAGCCAGCCGGCGACCTCGTCGCGGCGGGGGACCGGCGTGATCACCCCGACCGTGCCCTCGACCTCGGCCAGCAGGCCGGTGGCCGCCTCCACGACCGCCGTCTCCAGCGCGGTCGGGGGCACCACCAGCTCGACCGGGTCGACCCCGGTCGAGCGGACGGCGCTCGGCAGCGTCAGATCCGGGTAGAGCCGGCGGATCTCCGCCGCCGCCACCGCGAAGATCTCCGCCGAGTTGCGGTAGTTGGTGGTCAGGGTGAAATCGTGCCGCTTGCGCCGGCCCAGCGCCTGGTCCCGAGCCCGGTCCAGCTCCTGCGGGTCGCCGGTCCACGCGGTCTGCGCCGGATCGCCCACCACCGTCCAGGACGCCAAGCGGCCGCGCCGGCCGACCATGCGCCACTGCATCGGCGAGACGTCCTGCGCCTCGTCCACCACCACGTGCGCGTAGTCCCGGTAGTCCGCCGGACGCTCCCGGGCCGACTCCCGGGCGGCCCGCTGCCGCTCGGCGAAGGTGCTCAACTCGCGGACCCCGCCCGCCAGCTGGAACGGGTCGCGCCGCGCCCGGGCCGGCTGGGCCGGCTTGCCGAGCAGCGCGTCCAGCTCGTCCAGCAGCGCCACGTCGGCGATGGTCAGCCCGTCGGTGTCCAGGCTCTGGTACGCCGCGCTGAGCAGCCGGACCTCCGCGCTGGAGAGGATCCCGCCGGCGTACCGGCGCAGCCGATCCGGCTGGGCCAGCCAGTCGAGCACGTGCCGGGGGTGCAGCCGCGGCCACCACGCCTTCAGGAACTCCCGGAACTCCGGCCGCTCGGCGATCTCCGCCTCGAACGCCGGCTGCTCCGGCAGCCGACCGACGCTCAGCCGCCGGGCCTGGGCCCAGAGCGCGGCGAAGACGCCGTCGAAACCGGCCCGGCGTGCCTCGTTGCGCCGGGCGCCCCGGTGCAGCGCGCGGTCCCGGATCCGGTCCAGCTCGGCCCGGTCCAGCCGCAGCAGCACGCCCCGGTAGAGCAGCCGCAACTCGCCCGGACCGCCCGGCACCGCGTCCCGGACCGCCCGCTCCAGCACCCGGCGCATCCGCAGCGAGCCCTTCACCGACGCCACCTCGGGCGGGTCGGTGCGGGTGGCGGTCATCCCCGGGAAGAGGGTGCCCAGCGAGTGCAGGGTCGCGGTGTCCTCACCGAGCGAGGGCAGCACCGAGGCGATGTACTCGACGAAGACAGAGGACGGGCCGACCACCAGGATGCCGCCGCCGGCGTACCGGCTGCGGTCGGAGTAGAGCAGGTACGCGGCCCGGTGCAGGGCCACGGCGGTCTTGCCGGTGCCCGGGCCGCCGGCCACGATCGTCACACCGGAGCCGGGCGAACGGATCGCCTCGTCCTGCTCCCGCTGGATGGTCGCCACGATGTCGCGCATGCCCCGGCCGGTTGCCCGCGACAGGGTCGCCAGCAGCGCGCCGTCGCCCACCACCGTCATGCCCTCCGGGGCGGCGGTCGGGTCCAGCAGGTCGTCCTCGATGCGGGTGACGCGCTCGTTGCGGGACTGGATGGTGCGACGGCGCACCACGCCCAGCGGCTGGGCGGGCGTGGCCTGGTAGAAGGCGGCGGCCGCCGGCGCCCGCCAGTCGACGACCAGGGTGGTGGCGTCCTCGTCGCGGATGCCGAGCCGCCCGACGTGCAGCACCTGCCGGTCCCGCAGGTCCAGCCGGCCGAAGACCAGCCCCTCGTGCTCGGCGTCGAGGGTGTGCCGCCGCTGTGCGGCGTGGAAGACCATCGCGTCGCGTTCGACCAGCGCGCCGAACGTGCCCACCCGGGCCATCCGGTAGCCGTCCCGCTCGGCGCGAACCGCCGAGCGCCGCAGTTCGGCCAGTCGGGCGTACACCCGGTCGAGGTGCCGTTGCTCGACGGCGATCTCCTGCTCCAGGGCGGTCTGGTCGGTCAACGCACGCTCCTTCGATGTCGCCGGCAAGCGGCGCGAACCGCGCGGGCCAACCGCAGAAGGGTACGGCCCCCGACCGGGCGCCCCGCGCCCGAGGTGCGGGAACGTGGTCAGGCACCCGCTCCGACGGCGCTCGCACCCGCCGCGTCCGGCGACGGATCGGCGAGCACCCGGCCCAGGACACCGGTCAGCGCGGCGTTCACCTCGTCCGGGCGTTCCATCATCAGCATGTGCCCGGCGCCCGGGCAGACGGTCAACTCGGTGGCCGGCAGGGCCGCGGCGATCGACTCGGCGCAGGGCGGGGGCGTCAGCCGGTCCCGGTCGCCGACCAGGGCGGCGGCCGGCAGGTGCGCCAGCGCGGCGAGGGTGTCCAGCCGGTGCTGGGTGCCGATCGACGCGCGGAACCCGCCGATCGAGCGCAGCGAGGCGCGGGCCACCGCCGAGGTCACCAGCCGGATGTCGGCCGGTTCGCAGCGGTCGCCGAAGAGCATCCACCGGATGCTCGGTTGCAGCGCGCGCAGCAGCGCCCGGGGCGGTCGCCACGAGCCGCAGCGGGCCAGGACGCCGGCGCCGGTGGTCTCGGCCAGCCTGATCAGCCGGGCGATCCGCGGCGACAGCCCGTAGACGGTGTGCGTGTGCCCCTCGGCGGTGGTCGAGACGAAGACCAGCCCGGCGGTGCGGGCCGCGAAGTGGGCGGCGTGGCGGTGCGCGTACTCCATGATCGTCATGCCGCCCATGGAGTGCCCGACCAGGACGACCCGCCCGGTCGGCGCCACCGCGTCGATCACCGCGGCCAGGTCGTCGCCGAGCTGGGCCAGCGTGGCCGTGGGCAGCGCCATGCAGCTGGACCGTCCGTGCCCGCGCGCGTCGTAGGTGACCACCCGCACCCCGTCGCCGGTCGGCCCGGTGAGCGCGTCCACCTGGCGGTGCCAGCTGCGCCCGTCCAGCGTCCAGCCGTGCAGCAGGACGGCGGTGACCTGGGCATCCGCGGGCCCTGCCACCTCGACGTGCAGCCGGACGCCGTCGGCCATCCCGACCTCGAACCGCTCCGGCATCGCCACCTCCCGAGGGCCGCCCCGTACCACCAGCACCGGGATACCCGGCGGTAACACGGGCTACCCGCCATGACACCACGCCAATCACGTCCGCGCGAACATTCCCGACCCCGCCCGTGGCCGGCGACGGCGGGCCAAGCTGGACGGCATGGGGTCGTCGGGGGCAGCGCTCGGCCCGCAGGCGGGCGGACCTTCGGCGCAGGGGCGGCAGGCCGGTGGTACGCCCCGTGCCGCGCTGGCCGACCTGCTCGCCGGCAATCGACGCTTCGTCAGCGGCCAGCCCGTGCACGGGCACGACGTGACGGCCGCGGCCGCCGCGTCCGGCGACCAGCAGCCGTACGCCGTGGTGCTCGGCTGCATCGACTCGCGCGTGCCGCTGGAGGCGATCTTCGACCAGACGTTCGGCGCGATCTGCGTGATCCGCACCGGCGGGCACGTGCTCGACCGCGCGGTGTGCGGCTCCATCGAGTACGTGGTCGGCCAGCTCGGCGTACCGCTGGTGATGGTGCTCGGCCACGAACGGTGTGGCGCGGTGGGGGCCGCCGTGGATGCCCTGCGCGGTGGGGAGCGTCCCGGCGGCTCGCTGGCGTACCTGGTCGACGAGATCGCCCCGGCCGTGATCGAGGCGGGGCTGGACGACCCGGCGGTGCATCCGCTGGCGATCCGCCGGCACGTCCGGCGCACGGTGCGCACCCTGCGGGACGACGATCTGCTGGCCGGGCCGGTCGCCGCCGGCCTGGTCGCCGTGGTCGGCGGCCTCTACGACCTGGCCACGGGAGAGGTCACCCTGCTGGAACCGGCCTGAACCCGGGCGCTCCGGCCGCCGCCGCAACGCGAAACCGCCCGCCGGGAAGACCCGACGGGCGGTTTCAGATGCTGCGGTGGGGGAGGGCTCAGCCCTCGAAGACGCCGGCGGCGACCAGGCGCTTCTCGGTCGCCTCCCAGCCGTCACCGGGGTGGGTCGCGGCCAGGTTGTTGATCTCCGCCCGGATCTTGGCGGCGTGGCCGGCGGCGGCCAGCACACGGATCTCCTCGAGGAAGGCCTCGGAGTCGGTGCGCAGGTGCACGGTCTTGCCGTTGGTCAGGTTCCGCACGTAGGCGTGCTTGCCGTTGTTGAGCGGGATGAGGTACTTGAACTCGCCCAGCACGCTGAGGGCGCCACCCTGGCCAGCCTGGCCGGCCCGGACGGACGCGCGCGCGGTCTTAGAGGTGTTGCTCGCCACGGAGGTACTCCTTGCAAGACGTACGGGAGGACTGGACGTCCGGGGGCTGTGTGCGGGCGACACTGGGTCGGCCCACGAAGATGTAACGCGGCAGAAGCCGCCGATGGAACTGTACATGACCACGACATCAGGCTGGTCGTCGCGGTGTCCTGAGAGGCAACGGAGACCACCCGTCCGGCTATTCCGGCCAGCGTTTTTTCCGATTCCCTGGCGCACCATCCGTCACACAAGTCATCATGTGTTGCAGGAACCACCTGGTTGACGAGGTCGTAGGGGAAGACGCACCTCGCTCTCCGGGAGGTCACCGTGCCAACGCGTGGCGTCGTATACGTCCACTCGACCCCGCTCGCCGTGTGCTCGCACGTCGAGTGGGCGATCGCGCGCGTCCTAGCCGCGCCGGTCAACCTGCAGTGGACGGCTCAGCCCGTCGACCCCGGCGCACGCCGGGCCGAGTGCGGGTGGACCGGTCGTCCGGGGACGGGCGCCGAGCTGGCTGCTGCCCTCCGGCAGTGGCCCATGATCCGTTTCGAGGTGACCGAGGAACCGAGTCCGGGCGCCGACGGCGAGCGTTTCATGTACGTGCCGGCACGCGGCCTGTTCCGGGCCACCGTCGGTGCGGCCGGTGACATCCAGCTCGGCGAGGACCGGCTGCGGGCGCTGATGGCCGGCAGCCGGGCGCCGGAGGCGCTGGCGCACGCCCTCGACAAGGCCCTCGGCACCGCGTGGGACGCTGACCTGGAGCCCTACCGGTACGCCGGCGACGGCGCTCCGGTGACCTTGCTCACCCGGGTCGGGTGACCCGGGCAGCTCCGACCCGCCCACCTGCCCGCACGTCGTCGGCGCACTGGCGCGGGCCGGCCGGCCGGTAAGGTCAAGTTGCCCCGATAAGGGTGAACTGGTGGGATGGGCGGCGTGTCGATTCGCCCGCGCCGCGCCAGCGTCGCCGTCGCCGCCCTGACCGCCCTGCTCGTCTCCGGCTGCTCGGGCGGCCCGGAACGCCCTGCCCCGACACCCGGCCCGTCCGGCACGTCCGCCGGCCCGGGTGCTCCCGCCACGACACCGAGCGCCGACCCGGCTGACCCGGCCGCACGCGCCACCGCGCTGGTCGCCACGCTGTCCGACGAGGATCTGGTCGGCCAGGTGCTGATGCCGTACGCCTACGGCGACTCGGCGACGAAGGTCTCACCCGGCTCCGCCGCCGGCAACCAGGCGTTGGCCGGCGTCGACACCCCGGCCCAGATGATCGCCAAGTACCGGCTGGGCGGGCTGATCCTGGTCGGGTTCAGCGCCGACGACCCCACCAAGGGCAACCAGGAGACCACCAACGTCGACAACCCGAAGCAGGTCCACGAGCTGACCGGCGGGCTGCGCGGCGCCGCCGGCAAGCTCGCCGCCGGCCCGGCGCCCTTCCTGATCGGCACCGACCAGGAGTACGGGGTGGTGACCCGGGTCACCGACGGGGTCACCCTGCTGCCCAGCGCCCTCGCGGCCGGGGCGGCCGGGAAACCCGAGCTGACCGAGGCCGCCTGGCGGGCCGCCGGCACCGAGCTGGCCGCGATGGGGATCAACGTGGACTTCGCCCCGGTGGCCGACGTGCTGGCCACCCGCAGCACGGTGATCGGCTCCCGGTCGTACGGCGCGGACCCGAAGCAGGCCGCCGCCCAGGTCGGCGGCGCCGTCCGTGGCCTGCAGGCCGCGGGCGTCGCGGCCACCCTGAAGCACTTCCCCGGGCACGGCCACAGCGCCGACGACTCGCACCAGGACCTGCCGGTCCTCAGCCAGTCGGCGGCGGCGCTGCAGAGTGGGGCGTGGCCGCCGTTCACGGCCGGGATCGACGCCGGGGCGATGGCCGTGATGTCCGGCCACCTGGACGCGCGGGCCATCGACCCGGGCACCCCGGCGACCTTCTCGCACAAGCTGCTCACCGACGTGCTGCGCGGTCAGCTCGGCTTCAAGGGTGTGGTGATCACCGACGGCATGAACATGCCGCCGGCGAAGCGCTGGGCGCCCGGTGAGGCCGCCGTCCGGGCGCTGAACGCCGGAAACGACCTGATCCTCATGACCCCGAACGTCGGCCAGGCGTACGACGGGCTGCTCGCCGCGCTGCGCGGCGGGTCACTGCCCCGCGCCCGGCTCGTCGAGGCGGTCACCCGGGTGCTGACCATGAAGTTCCGGCTGGCGGCGCTTCCGCCCGCGCAGATGTCCACGCTCAACGCCCCGGCGCACCGCGCGGCGGCGGAGGCGCTGGCCGCCGGTGCCGTCACCGTGCTGCGCGGCGCCTGCGGTGGCGCCGTGCGAGGGCCTGTCACCGTCACCTCCTCCGGTGGCCGGGACAGCACCCGGGCGGCGCTCACCACCGCGCTGACCGCGGCCGGCGTGCCGGTCAAGCCCAGCGGCGGCACCGTCGTGCACCTGGTCGGCTACGGCGACGGCACCAACGACCTGCGTGCCGGCGCGGCGGTCACCGTCGCCCTGGACACCCCGTACGTCCTGGCCAAGGCGACGTCACCGACGCTGCTGGCGACGTACTCCTCCAGCCGGGCGTCGATGACCGCGCTGGCCGCCGTGCTGGCCGGCAAGGCGCGTCCGGGCGGACGGTCCCCGGTGGCCGTGCCGGGCCTGCCCGCCACCACCTGCGCCACCTGACCGAGCACCGCCCGCCCGGGTCACCGACCGTCCCCGGCCGCCGGCCGGTCGGCGGCGTCGCCGCTGGTGGCCGGGCCTGGCGGCGCGGCGTCCGTGCCCGGCTGGCGCGCCGCCGGTGGGATGAGCAACCGCAACGGCGTCCCACCGACCGTGCCGGCCGACATCGGCGGCGGGTCGCTGCTCGGCGCCGTCCGTGCCAGCAGCGCCGCCAGCCCGGCCCGGGTGGCGACGACCAGCAGCCGATCGGTGCGCACCAGCGGCCGCCGCTGCGGCAGGGACCAGATCGTCTGCCCCACCCGGCCGGTGCGCATCGCGATCACCCGGGCCTCACGCGGACGGCTGATCTGCGGACAGGTGCTGCCCTCCACCTCCGAGCCGGCACCGACCGGCAGCTCGGCGACCAGCAGGACCCGCCGCCCCACCGAGATCGTGTCGATCACCTCGCGGCCCATCATGGCCGCCGCGAACGCCGGCGCGGCCAGGTACGAGACGCTGCGTGAGTGGTTGATCCCGAAGGCGCGCTGCACCCGCTGCGCGAACCCCTCGTCGAACAGCCGCAACACCACCCTCAGCGGCGCCGCCGTGCCACCCGACGCCGCTCGGTGCAGCGAGCGCCCGAGCAGCGCGGTCTCCAGGTTGGTGACGTCGTCGGCGCAGAGCACCACCAGCGCCCGGCAGGTCGACACGGACGCGGCCCGCAACGTCTCCGGGCTGGTCGCATCGCCGATCAGGACCGGCAGGCCCAGCTCCCGGGCCACCGCCACGCCACGGGCCGTGGCCGCCCGGTCCACCGCCACCACTGTCAGGCCGAACGAGTGCAACTCCTGCACCACCCGGGTGCCGATGTTGCCCAGCCCGACCACGATCACGTGGTCGTCGAGCGGGTCGGTGAGCCGACCGGCCGCGACCGCCAGCCGGGCCCGCACCACCGAGTCGACCACCAGCGCGGTCACCGTGGGGACCAGCGCCACGCCGGTGACCACCAGCAGCAGGGCCGTGACCTTCTCCACCGGTGACCCGGTCGGGTCCGCGTCCGCGCTGCCCAGGGCGGTGAGAAGCGTCAGGTAGCCGGCCTCCACCGGATCCAGGTTCCGGGCCTGGCCGAGCAGCACGCTGCAGACCGCGAACAGCCCGGCGGTCGCGCCCAGCGCCCAGCGCAGTCGTCGGCCGAGCACCAACCGGGCCGTCCTCAGCAGCCGGCGGCGCGGTGGGGTGGGCGCCGACCGTCGGCGGCCGTACGCCCGCACCAGCACCAGGTCGGCGGCGTCCTCGTCCGCCGGGAGGGTGACCGGCTCGGGGCCGCTCGTGTCGGCCAGCGCGCAGACGACGTCCGTGGTGGCCGGGTCGAGGGTGGCGCGACTGGCGATCCTCAGCAGCTCGTCGTCGGGCAACCGCAGGTAGGTCGGCGTGTCATCGCCCAGCGTCGCGGCCACGAACGCCGGCGCGGCGATCTCCGACCCGGACAGCACCGCGCAGTCGCCGAGCATGGTGGCCACGCCCTCGCCGAGCACCGGGTTGAACAGCCGGACGACGATCCGCACGTCCGGGTCGAACTCCCGGACGATCAACGCGGCGTCCACGTTGGCCACGTCGTCCGCGCTCACCAGCGCGACCGCCGCCGCCCCGCGTACCCCCACCCGGTGCAGCACGTCGCTGGTCAGCCGGCGGGCCACCACCACCTCGGGGCGCGGACCCGCCGCGACCGCCTCGGCGGCGAACTCGGCGATGTCCGGAGCGTGGTTGTCGGTCAACGATGGCAGCACCACGGTCACCGTCACGCCGTACCGGTCGACCAGTTCGTTGACCAGCCGGCGGGCCAGGGCGTTGTCCCCGCAGACCACGAACCGCCGACCGGAATCCAGATCGACGCCGTCCGCGCTCTCGTCGGGCACGACCGCATGGTAGCCGTCGGCGACCATCGCGCCGGGTCTCGGCGGGAGCCGGGAGTCGGACGATGTCGGTCGCCGTCGGACCGGGCACCACGGAGATCCGTGGCACCCGGCCAGACGCGCGGCTGTGGGTCTAGGCCCGGGTGAAGACGAGCGCCACGTTGTGGCCGCCGAAGCCGAACGCGTTGTTCAACGCGGCCGGGATCTCCATGTGGCGAGCCTTGTGGGCGGCAACCTCCAGGGTGAGGCCGTCCTCCGGGTCGTCGAGGTTGATCGTCGGAGGAACGACGCCGTCGCGGATGGCGAGGATCGTGGCGATCGACTCCAGCGCGCCGGCCGCACCGAGCAGGTGACCGGTCATCGACTTGGTGGCGGCGAGCACCGGGTGATCGCCGAGCGCCTTGTGCAGCGCGCCGATCTCCAGCATGTCGCCGACCGGGGTCGAGGTGGCGTGCGCGTTGACGTGCACGATGTCGCGCTTGGCGACGTCCGCGTCCGCGATCGCCTTGGCGATGGCCCGGATGGCGCCCTCGCCCTCGGCGTGCGGCTGCACGATGTCGTACGCGTCGGAGGTGATTCCCGCACCGGCGAGGCGCGCGTACACCCGGGCGCCCCGGGCGGCGGCGTGCTCGGCCCGCTCCAGCACCACGATGCCGGCGCCCTCGCCGAGGACGAAGCCGTCGCGGCCCCTGTCCCACGGGCGGGAGGCCCGCTCGGGGTCGTCGTTGCGGGTCGACATGGCCCGCATCGAGCTGAACCCGGCGATGGGCAGCGGGTGGATGACCGCCTCGGTGCCCCCGGCCACCACCACGTCGGCCCGGCCGGCGCGGATGATGTCCAGGCCGAGCGCGATGGCCTCGGCGCCGGTGGCGCAGGCGCTGGCCACCGTGTGCACGCCGGCCTTGGCGCCCAGCTCCAACCCGACCCACGCGGCCGGACCGTTCGGCATCAGCATCGGGATCGTGTGCGGGGAGACCCGCCGCGGCCCGGACGCCTCCAGGATGTCGTCCTGGGCGAGCAGGGTGGTGGCGCCGCCGATGCCGGAGCCGACGCTGACGGCCAGCCGCTCCGCGTCGAGACCGGAGTCGGCCAGGCCGGCGTCCGCCCAGGCCTGCTGGGCGGCGATGATCGCGATCGCCTCGGAGCGGTCCAGCCGGCGCAGCCGGACCCGGTCCAGCACCTCCGACGGGTCCACGGCCAGTTGGGCGGCGATCCGGACGGGCAGTTGCGCGGCCCACTCCTGGGTGAGGGCACTCACCCCGGAGCGGCCGGCGAGCATTGCGTCCCAGGTCGACGCGACGTCCCCGCCGAGCGGGGTCGTCGCGCCGAGCCCGGTGACGACGACGTCGGGACGACTCATGATCAGGACTGCGCCGCGATGTAGGTGACAGCGTCGCCGACGGTCTTGAGGTTCTGCACCTCGTTGTCCGGGATCTTGACGCCGAACTTCTCCTCGGCGGCCACCACGACCTCCACCATGGAGAGCGAGTCGACATCGAGGTCGTCGGTGAAGGACTTCCCCTCGGCCACGTCGTCCGGGTTCACCCCGGCAACCTCTTCGAGGATCTCGGCGAGGCCGGTGGTGATCTCGTCACGGGTCATTGCGGTTGGTTCCTTTCATCGGGGGTTCTCCGGCGACCGGCGTCGCCGGCCGCCACTCCTCGGCGCGTACGCGCTAGAGGGGGTTTCAGGGGCAGCGGACGACCTGACCGGCGTAGGTCAGGCCACCGCCGAAGCCGAACAGCAGCACCGGCGCGCCCGAGGGCACCTCCCGGCGCTCGACCAGCTTGGACAGGGCCAGCGGCACGCTCGCCGCGGAGGTGTTGCCGGACTCGACGATGTCCTTCGCGATGATCGCGTCGGGGATGTTGAGTCGCTTGGCGATGCCGTCGATGATGCGGCCGTTGGCCTGGTGCGGCACGAACGCGGCCAGCTCCGACGGGTCGACCCCGGCGCGCTCGCACGCCTGCAGGGCCAGCGGCGCCAGCGCGGTGGTGGCCCAGCGGAACACCGCCTGGCCCTCCTGCTGGATGTACGGGCGCCAGCCCTCGATGCGGACGGCGTCGCTCTTCTCCGGCACGGAACCCCAGATCACCGGGCCGATCCCGGCGGGCTCGTCGTCGGCGGTCGCGGTGACCACCGCCGCGCCGGCGCCGTCGCCGAAGATGATGCAGGTGGAGCGGTCGGTCCAGTCGGTGAAGTCGGAGAGCTTCTCGGCGCCGATGACGATCGCGTTGCGCGACGCCCCGGCCCGGATGGCGTGGTCGACGGTGCCCAGCGCGTAGCCGAAGCCCGAGCAGGCGGTGTTGACGTCGTACGCGCCCGGCGCGGTGATGCCCAGCTTGGCGGCGACCCGGCAGGCCACGTTGGGGCTGCGGTCGACCGACGTGCAGGTGGCGACCACGACCAGGTCGATGTCGGCGGCGGTCAGGCCGGAGTTGGCCAGTGCCTTGCCGGCGGCGGCGGCGGCCATGTCGGCCACCGTCTCACTGTCGGCGATCCGCCGGCTGACGATGCCCACCCGGTCCCGGATCCACTCGTCGTTGGTGTCGACGAGCTGGGCGATGTCGTCGTTGGTCACCACCCGCGAGGGCTGGTAGTGCCCCATCGAGACGATGCGACTGCCAGTCATGAAAGTCCTCCGATGCGGGCGAGCGGTTGGCCCGGCGCGACCGGGTCGTCGTGGTGGGCGAGCCATTCGGTGAGAACCCCGCCCTGGTGCGCGGCCACCTCGACCGGCCCCTGGCGGGTGCCGACGTGCCCGATGACCTGGCCGAGGCGGATCGGCCCGCCCTCGGTCAGCCCGTCGGCGGGGGCGAAGGTGCCGGCGGACGGCGCCACCACCACGCCGAACCGCACGGTCGGCTTGTGGCTGGGCGCCATGCCGTGCCGGGCGATCAGGTCCCGCGCGGCCGGCAGGTCGTCCGGGGTGTTCAGGGTGACGATCTCCGGGGCGTTGTCGCCCTTGAGCTCGCGCTTGACGAGCCCGGCGAGCGTGCCGGCCGGGGGCAGCTCGATCACGCCGGTCACGCCGAGGTCGGCCAGCGTGCGCATGCACAGGTCCCAGCGCACCGGCGCGGTGACCTGGCGGACCAGGCGCTGCACCATCTCCCGGCCGTGGTCGACCGCGGTGCCGTCGAGGTTCGACAGCAGGATCCGGGTCGGGTCGGCCGGAACGATGCCGGCGGCGACGGCGGCCAGCGCGGTCTCGGCCGGCGCCATGTACGGGGTGTGGAACGCGCCGGCCACCTGGAGCCGGATGATCCGGGTCTTCGCGGGCGGCTCGGCGGCGAGCTTGTCCAGCCCGTCCAGCGCGCCGGCGGCGACGATCTGCCCGGCGCCGTTGCGGTTGGCCGGGTGCAGCCCGTGCGCGGCGATCGCGGCGAGCACCTCGTCCGGGTCGCCGCCGAGCACGGCCGCCATCCCGGTCGGTTCGAGGGCGCACGCGGCGGCCATCTCCCGGCCCCGCACGCCGGCGAGGGTGATCGCGGCCTCGGCCGGCAGGACCCCGGCCAGCGCGGCGGCGCCCAGCTCGCCGACGCTGTGCCCGGCGGTGAGCGTCACGTCGTGCAGCGGAAGGTGCTCGGCGGCGAGCAGCGCCGCGGCGACCAGCAGCGGCTGGGTGCGTGCCGTGTCCTTGATCTCGTCGGCGTCGGCGGCGGTGCCGAGGTGCAGCAGGTCGACCCCGGCCAGCGCCGACCACCAGCGCAGTCGCGCCTCGGTGCCGGTCAGGTCGAGCCAGGGGGTCAGGAAGCCGGGTTTCTGCGAACCCTGGCCGGGACTAAGTACGGCGAGCACGCCTATGACTCTCCCGGATACGCGTGGGTAGCGCTGTGCCGGCCCCGACCAAACCACACTAGGACCTTTGGAGGGTTCCTACAAAGATCGGCGGGGATCATCACCGGTTTGAGCCGTTTTCCGGGCGGCCGGGGTCATTGTCTGGCTCGGGACGGGCGGGGTCACCGGGACCACCGGATCCAGCCGGCCGACGGTCAACGCCACCTGGAGGGCGAACGCGTCCCGCGGAGACAGCGGCGAGAAGCTGGTCACCTCGGCGATCCGGCGCAACCGGTACCGCACCGTGTTCGGGTGCACGAACAACGCCCGGGCGGCGCTCTCCAACGTACCGCCCGCGGCCAGGAACGCGTCCAGGGTCTCCAGCAGCTCGCCACCGGCGCGCACCAGCGTCGCGTACACGTCGTGCCGCAACCGGCGGCGGGCCTCCGCGTCGCCGGCGAGGGCACGCTCCGGCAACAGCTCCCCGGCCGGCACCGGCCGGGGAGCGGTCGGCCACGCCGGCGCCGCCCGGAAGCCGGACAGCGCGGCCCGCGCCGACTCCGTGGCCTCGTCCAGACTGGGTACGGCGGGACCGACCACGACCGGGCCGTCGCCGAACGCGCTCAGCAGCTTGGCGGTGGCGGCCAGCGGGTCCGCGGCGCCGCCCAGCACGATCACCAGCCGGTCGCCGTGCACCCCGCCGATCACCTCCACGCCGATCCGGCGGGCCTGCCGGTAGACAACGTGCAGCACGGCGGAGACCTCACCGCCGGGGGAGCGACCCACCGCCACCGCGACCGGCGGCGCGTCCGCCCAGCCCAGCGCGGCGGCCCGACTGGCCAGTACGTCCGGCGAGTCACCGCGCAGCAGCGCGTCGACCAGCAGCGCCTGCAACCGGGCGTCCCACGCGCCGCGTGACTCGGCCGCGCGCGCGTAGACCCGGGCGGCGGCGAACGCGATCTCCCGGGAGAAGCGCAGCACCGCCTCGCGCAGTTGCTGCTCCTCGCCCTCGGCGGCCAGGTGCGACACCTGCTCCTCGACCACGTCGATGGTCACCTTGATCAGCGCGACGGTCTGCTGCAGGGTGATCGACCGGGCCAGCGCCTGGGGGGCGGCGGCGAAGACCTCGTCGGAGACCTCCTGCGTGCTGTCCGCGGTGCCTCCGCCGTCGCGCAGCCACTGCACCAGCGACTGGGCGCCGGCCTGGGCCACCAGCATCACCCAGGAGCGCTGGTCGGCCGGCATGGCGCGGAACCAGGGCAGTGTCTCGTCCATCCGGGCGACGCTGGCAGTGGCCAGCGCCCCCGCCGCCCGCTCGATCCGGCGCAGCGTGGCCGTCAGCTCCCCACCGCCCGGCGTGCTCCCCACACCACCAGCCTGGCACGTCCTGACCTGGATCTTCACGCCGGGCCGCCGGTCCAGGCTCAGGACGGCGGGGCGGGGGCGGGCAGGCCCAGCTCCTGGGCGAGGATGGCGGCCTGCACCCGGCTGCGCAGGTCCAACTTCGCCAGGATCCGGCTCACGTGCGTCTTGGTGGTGCTCTCCGCCATCGCCAGCCGGTCGGCGATCTGCTGGTTGGACAGGCCCAGGCCGAGGCAGGCCAGCACGTCGCGTTCACGCGGGGTCAGCGTGCCCACGGCGGCCCGGATGGCCGCCGACGCTCCCGGCGCGGTGGCCGCGAAGGCCGCGATCAACCGACGGGTCACCGCCGGGGCGATGAACCCGTCCCCGCGCGCCACCGTCCGCACCGCGGCGACCAGACCGGCGGCGTCGGTGTCCTTGAGCAGGAAACCGGCCGCGCCGGCGCGCAGCGCGCCGAAGACGTACTCGTCCAGGTCGAAGGTGGTGAGCACCAGCACGTCGGCGAGCCCCTCGGCGACGATCGCCCGGGTCGCGGAGATCCCGTCCCGGCGCGGCATCCGGATGTCGAGCACCGCCACGTCGGGGCGCAGCTCCCGGCACAGTCGCAGCGCCTCCTCACCGTCGCCCGCCTCGCCGACCACCTCGATCTCCGCCGCGGCGGCCAGGATCAGTGTCAGCCCAGCCCGTACCGCCGGTTGGTCGTCGGCCAGCACCACCCGTACCGGCTGCTCCCCGGCCCCGCCCGGGTCGCGCGACGGCGCGGTCATCCGTCCACCCGCGTGGGTAGCGTGGCCCGGACCTGCCAGCGGCCGTCGTGCGGTCCGGCGCTGAACCGGCCCGCCAGCAGCGTGGCGCGCTCCCGCATCCCGATCAACCCCGCCCCGGCGCCGGGCAGCCCGGCGCCGCTCCGGCGTACCGGGTTCTCCACCGTCACCACCACCTCCGCAGGCCGGTACGCGATCGTCAGCTCCGCCTCGCCCGTGCCGTGCTTGAGCGCGTTGGTCAGCGACTCCTGCACGATCCGGTACGCCGCGAGATCCACGCCCACCGGCAGCGGGCCCGGCGTGCCATCGGTGTGCACCCGCACCGCGAGGCCGGCCGCCCGGATCCGTTCGACCAGCCGGTCCGCCTCGGACAGCCGCGCGGTGACCGCCTCCGGCAGCGCTCCGCCGTCGACCGCCGGAGCCCCGCCGCTGCCCGGCTCGCGCAGCAACCCGATCATCTGCCGCATCTCCGCCAGGCCCTGCACGCTGCTCTCCCGGATGACCCGCAACGCCGACTCGACCTGTCCGCGCTCCAGGCCCGGCACCGACAGCGCGGCGGTGGCGTGGATGGCCACCGCGCTGAGGTGGTTGGCGACCAGGTCGTGCAGCTCCCGCGCCATCCGGGCACGCTCGGCGCTGACCGCCTGCCGGCGGTCCAGCTCGACCAGTCGGGCGGTCTGCTCGGCCCGGGCACGCTCGGCGGCGGCCTGGTCGCGGTACTGCCGCACGCTGATCCCGGTCAGCACCGGCAGCAGGCCGACCAGCACCACCAGCACCCCGACGGCGACCCCGCTCCACTGGTCGGAGAGGAGCACGCCGACGACCGCGCCGACCAGGCTCAGCCCGATGGTCACCCGCAGCAGCCACCGCCACAGCCGTGGCGGGCCGTACACGCAGGCGTCGTAGAGCACCTGGGTGTAGATCAGGATCGTCCCCAGCGAGCCGCCGAGCGCGATGTCCACGACCACCGCCCCGGTGCCGACGGCCAGGCTGGTGCGTGGGGCTACCCGTCGCAGGCCCACGGCCACGCACATCGCCAGCAGCGGTGGCAGGAACAGCGCGGGCGGCACGTCGGGGTGCGGACGGATCTGCGGTTGCCAACCGAGGGTCCACAGCACCAGACCGCCGGCCAGCGACGCGCCGGCCAGTGCGAGATCCCGGCGGAGGGTGCCGGAGCCCAGCCACGGTCGCATGCTTCGATCCCACCACAGCCGCAGACGGTCGGACTCCGACCGGGGGAGGACCCCGCCGCACCCGGCGTGCGCCGAAAGGGGTACGCCGACCGCACGTCGATCCGGCCAGAATGATCATCATGACCTCCGCAGAGACCACGGCCACGCTCGCCCGCGACATCGACGCCACCTGCCGGCTGACCGGACAGTTCGTGCTCCGCTCGGGCCGGACCGCCGACGAGTACTTCGACAAGTACCGGTTCGAGGCCGATCCCCACCTGCTGGACCGGGTGGCCGCCCACCTGGCGCCCCTGGTCCCGGCCGGCACCGAGGTGCTGGCCGGACTGGAGATGGGTGGGATCCCGGTGGTGACCGCACTCGGCCGGCACACCGGGCTGCCCTGCGCCTTCGTCCGCAAGACCGCCAAGCCGTACGGGACCGCCCGGCTGGCCGAGGGGGCGGAGGTGGCCGACCGTCGGGTGCTGGTGGTCGAGGCGTGGTCACCTCCGGCGGGCAGGTGGTCATCTCCACCGGGCAGTTGCGCGAGCTGGGCGCCCGGGTGGATCACGCGCTCTGCGTGATCGACCGCGCCGAGGGCGGCGCCGCGGCGCTGGCCGAGCACGGCGTGGCTCTGCGCGCGCTGTTCACCCGCTCCGACCTGGAGGCCCACCGCACCCGCTGACCCCTCCGGGGCAGAGCCGGCGTCACCCATGGTCTCGCCGCCGCCTACCTGGGCATCTCGGTGGCCTTCGGGCACTCGATGGTGCGCTGACCCCGGGGTACGCCTGCGAGACCCGTCGGTCCCGGCCAGTACGGTGACAGGGCACGTCGGGGGGGAGCACCGGCGGCTGAGTGCGAGCGTGAGGAGACCGGGGATGGCGCACGGCGAGGCCGAGCACGGCTGCGCCCAGGGCGAGCCCTGTCGGCCGGGGCACGACCCGCAGGCGGCTGCCAAGCACCGTCGGCCGGTCGGCGGTGTGCCGTCGCACCCGGCGGAGCCGGTCACGGGCCGTCCGGCGGAGCGGGCCGACGACGAGGCGGTGGTGCCTCGCCAGCGGGCTGCCGAGCCGACGGTGCCGGGTGAGCCGGAGCCCGACGTCGCCGCGGGCTGTCGCAGTGATCTGCCGGGGTGGGCCGGTGCCCACCAGCACGGCCCGGTGCGTCCTCGTCAGCGGGCCACCCGCCGCGAGCGCCCACCGCGCCGCTGGTGCTGAGCGCGGGGTCGCCCGGCGACGGTTGACTCGGTCAGCGGGTCCGGCGGCGGATCAGCAGGGCGATTCCGGCGAGGCCGACGGTGATCGTCAGCATCACCGCGACGTTGAGCAGCAGCAGGTGCTGCAACTCGCCGAGCGCCTCGTCGAGATCCTTGGCCGGGTCGAGAGTGTCCTCCGGGAGCACCCGCTCGCCGCCGCCGACGCCGCCGCTGACCGTGTCGAACTGCCGCTCCAGCGGCACCCCGGCGGTACGCAGCGTCTCGGACATGCTGAGCCGGCCGAGGAACCAGCCGGCACTGGTCTTGCGCCCGTCCGGCTGCTTCGCCGGCCGGTAGATGCGCGGGCCGCCGACCGCCTTGGGGTAGAGGTCGTACGTCTGCTTCGGCGTCTCGCCGACGAGCACCACGACCGTGTACTTCGGACCGAGGTTGGCCGCCTTCGGACCGTTCGGCTGGCCGGTACGGCCGAGGAAGTTGACCTGGTCGATGACCGCGACCACGTGCGTGGGCTGCGTGTCCGAGCGCAACCGCAGCGGCTCTGACAGCCCCACGCCGGTGATGTCCACCGCGGCTGGCGCGGGCTTCGGTGCCGCCTTGGCCGCACCGGCGGTGCCGAGCGACAGAAGCGCCGCCGCCAGCGTGCCGGCCAGCACGGCGACCCACCGCCTCACCTGTCGGACCATCCCGCCTCCTCGCCCCGTTCGATGGATGGCTTCGCCGTGACGTCCGGATCGGTCGGTGCGGAACCGACCGCAGGGTCGGGGCCACTCTCACAGAGTCGCAGAACGTCGATGAATTACAGCTTGTGGAACAGTATTTGGAACTATCTGCGATCTCTGCTCGACTAATGAGGAGCTGTTTGATCAGCGGGCGGATCGTACCCTTACGGAGGGGTTCATGGGGGGCAGGGTTACACGTTTGACGCGGGTCGTGCCAGTGGTGCTCGGCGTGGCGTTCGGTGTGTCGTTGTTGATCCCGGCGACGCCGGCCGCCGCGCACAATTCGCTGACCGGCAGCGATCCGCGCGACGGCGCCCGGGTGGCCAGCGCGCCCACCCGGATCGAGCTTCGTTTCCTGGCCAGACCGGCCCCGGCTACGACGAAGATCACAGTAGCCGGACCGGACAATGTGGTCGCCGGCGGGCCGCCGGTCTTCGACGGCAGCCGGGTGCGGGTGCCGTTCCGGCCCGGTGCCGCTGGCCTCTACATCGTCGGTTACGAGCTCGCCTCGGCCGACGGGCATCCGGTGAGGGGCGAGGTGCGGTTCACCCTCACCACCGGCACGGCCGCCGACCCGTCCGCCCCGCCGTCGCCCAGCGCCGGCCCGGCGTCCGGGGCGCCGGCGAACTCGCCGTCGGCCGCCGTTCCCTCGGCCGGTGCCACGACGGCGACGGCCACGGAAGCGAGCCCGACGCCGGCCGTGCCGCTCGGCCAGGAGCAGGCCGACTCCGGTGGCCGGTGGTGGCTCTGGGCGCTCGGCGGCGTGGTGCTGGTCGCCGCCGTGACGGCGAGCCTGCTGCTGCGGCGTCGCACGACGCGGCGCTGAGCCGCCGCACGCGTCACCGCGGCCGACCACCGACCGAAGGGCCGACGGCCGACCGCGAGGCGGCGTCGCGCGCGGCGGTCAGACCAGGCGGACCCGGGCTGCGCGCATCCGGCTCAGGGTGCGCTCGCGGCCGAGCACCTCCAGCGACTCGAACAGGGGCAGGCCCACGGTGCGGCCGGTGACGGCGACCCGGACCGGCGCCTGCGTCTTGCCGAGCTTGAGGCCGCGCTCGGCGCCGACCGCCTCCAGCGTCGACTTCAGCGACTCGGCGTCCCAGGACTCCAACGCGTCGAACGCCGCGACGGCGGAGTCCAGCAGGTCGGCGGAGCCGTCCTTCATGGTCTTGGCCCAGGCGGCCTCGTCGATCAGCGGCGAGGCCAGGAAGAGGAAGTCGACGTTCGGCACGATCTCGCTGAGCACCGTGATCCGGGTCTGGGCCAACGGCGCCACGGCGGCGAACGCCTCGGCGTCGAACTCCTCCGGCTGCCACGGCGGCGGCGCGATCGTCCCGGTGCCGGTCAACCACGGCTGGCAGGCGTCGACGAACTCGGCCACCGGCAGCGCACGGATGTACTCGCCGTTGAACGCGCGCAGCTTCTTCTCGTCGAAGAACGCCGGGGAGGGATTGACCTCCTCCAGCCGGAACTCGTCCTCGATCACCGACCACGGGACGATCTCCCGATCGCCCGACGGCGCCCAACCGAGCAGCATCAGGTAGTTGCGCATCGCACCGGCGAGGTAGCCCTCCTCCCGGTACGCCTCCAGCGCGACCTTGTCGCGGCGCTTGGAGAGCTTCTGCCGCTTCTCGTTGACCACCACCGGCACGTGCGCCCAGACCGGCGGCTTGACCCCGAGGGCGTCCCAGAGCAGCTGCTGCTTGGGGGTGTTGGGCAGGTGCTCCTCGGCCCGGATCACGTGGGTGATCCCCATGGTCATGTCGTCGACGACGTTGGCCAGCAGGAAGACCGGCGAACCGTCGCCGCGGGCGATGACGAAGTCCTCGATCAGCCGGTTCTCGAAGGTGGGCTCGCCGCGGATCAGGTCGACCACCACGGTCGCGCCCTCGTCGGGCGTACGGAAGCGCAGCGCCCGCCCCTCACCGGGGCCGAGGCCGAGGTCGCGGTGGTAGCCGTCGTAGCCCTGGTACTGCGAGCCGGTGCGGGCCTGCACGTCCTCACGGGTGCAGTCGCAGTAGTACGCACGGCCGGACTCGTAGAGCCGGGCGGCGGCGGCGCGGTGCTCGCCGGCGTTCTGCGACTGGAAGTACGGGCCCTCGTAGCTGCCCCGGGAGATGCCGATCCAGTCCAGCGCGGAGAGGATGCCCTCGGTCCATTCGGGCTTGTTCCGGGCCGCGTCGGTGTCCTCGATACGCAGCACGAACACCCCGCCCTGCTGCTTGGCGTAGATCCAGTTCTGCAGCGCCGAGCGGGCGCCGCCGACGTGGAACATACCGGTCGGGGAGGGGGCGAAGCGCACACGTACCGTCACGTCCCCCAGCCTACGGCGACCGTCGACCGCTTTCCCTCAGGACCCCCTGCGGCCCCGGCCCCGACTCAGGGGACTGAGCGGATCTTGAGGACCAGGGCGCTGCCGACCAGGGTGACCACGGCGGTGACCGCGTAGAGCGTCGGGTAGCCGCCCAGGTGGACCACGAGCGGGGCGGAGAGCGCCGGGCCGAGTACCTGCGGCGCCGAGTTGGCGATGTTGATCACGCCGAGGTCCTTGGCCCGGTCGGTGGCCCGGGGCAGTACCTGGGTGATCAGCGCGGCGTCGACCGAGAGGTAGACGCCGTAGCCGGCGCCGAGCAGCAGCGCGGCGACGATCGCCATCGGCCAGACCGGGGCGACCGCGAGCAGCAGCGCCGCCACGGCCATGATCAGCCCGGACACGATCACGTAGACCTTGCGCCGCCCGGAGCGGTCCGACAGCCGGCCGGCGACCACCGCGGTCAGCATCATGCCGAGCGTGTAGAGCAGGATCAGCACGAGCAGGCCACCCTCGGGGTCGGGGTGGCGCACCCCGTCGGTGAGGAAGTACAGCAGGTAGAGGGTGCCCAGCGCGTTGCCGAGCTGGACCAGGAAGCGGGTGATCCAGGCCCAGGCGAAGTCCGGGTGCTGGCGGGGGCTGATCCACATCGAGGCCAGCAGCGCCCGCGCCCGCAGCGCCGGGCGGTGCGCGCGGGGCAGCGGATCGTCGGGGGTGAGCAGCGCGAACGGCAGCGACAGCAGCAGGATGGCCACCGCGATGGCCAGGTAGCCGGCGGCGTTGCCGGTGACCAGGGCGGTGACCAGCACCGCGCCGAGCACCAGCCCGAGCGCCTGCGGGATGCCCACCCAGCCGGAGACCCCGCCGCGCTGCACCACCGGCACCCGGTCCGGGATGGCCGCGGTGAGGCTGGCCAGCATCGCGTTGAAGCAGACCTGGGCGGCGACCCAACCGAGGGCGACCCCGAGGATGGTCCGCTGCTGGGCCAGCAGCACCAGCGCCGCCGCGCCGAGCAGCGCCCCACCGGCGGTCCAGACGTGCCGGCGGCCGAACTCCCGGCCGGCGACCCGCAGGCAGGTCCGGTCGGACAGCGCGCCCGCGAGCGGGTTGGCCAGCACCGCGGCCAGCGCGCCCAGGCCGGTGACCACGGCCAGCATGGTCTCCTTGTCGCCCGGCGCGATCTGCTCGATCTGCTGCGGTAGCAGCACCTGGATCGGCGTGAAGAACGCCATCCAGACCCCGAGGTTGGCCGCGAAGATCAACCCGATCCAGCTGCGCCGTACCGGCACGGTCGGCTCGGCGAGCGCGGCCGGCAGCGACGCCGGGGTCGGGTCGAGGGTGGTCACCGCACCGACCCCGGCCGGCTGGCCGCGATCACGTCCCGCAGCCAGGTGTACGAGGACTTCGGCGTACGGGTCCGGGTGGCGTAGTCGACGTGCACGAGACCGAACCGTTTGGTGAACCCCTCGGCCCACTCCCAGTTGTCCAGCAGCGACCAGACGAAGTACCCGCGCACGTCCACCCCGTCGTCGATGGCGGCCCGCACCGCCCGCAGGTGCCCGTCGAGGTACGCGATCCGGTCCGGGTCCGGCACCTGCCCGTCCGGGTCGGGCCTGTCGTCGTACGCGCAGCCGCTCTCGGTGATCTCGATGGGTGGCAGTGCGTCGCCGTACGTGTCGCGCAGCCAGCCGAGCAGGTCGTGCAGCCCGTCGGGGGCCACCGGCCAGTCGAAGGCGGTACGCGGGTAGCCCTCCAACCCCACCAGCTCGAACGGCAGCGGTGAGCCCTCCGCGGCGGCGCGTACGCCGGTCGGGTTGTAGTAGTTGACCCCGAGCACGTCGATCGGTGCGGCGATCGTGTCGAGGTCGCCGGGGTGGACCACGCTGGCGTCGAACCCGGGCAGGTCGGGGTAGCCGCGGCCGAGCAGCGGGTCGGTGAAGAGCCGGTTGTGCAGTGCCTGGTACGCCTCCCCGGCGGCCCGGTCCGCGTCGCGGTCACCGAGCACCCGCACGGGGGAGTAGTTGTTGGCGATCGCCACCGGGCTGGCGGTGCGGGCTCGCAGCGCGGCGACCGCGAGCCCGTGGCCGAGCAACTGGTGGTGGGCGACCGGGAAGGCGTCGAAGAGCAGCATCCGGCCGGGGGCGTGCACACCCATGCCGTAGCCGAGGCTCATGTGGATGAACGGCTCGTTCAGGGTGATCCAGAGCCGGACCCGGTCACCGAGCCGGGCGGCGGTCAGGTCCGCGTACTCGGCGAACCGGGCGGCGGTGTCGCGGTGCAGCCAGCCACCGGCGTCTTCGAGGGGTTGGGGCAGGTCCCAGTGGTAGAGCGTGGCCACCGGGTCGATGCCGGCGGCCAGCAGGTCGTCCACCAGCCGGTCGTAGAAGTCCAGGCCGGCGGCGTTGACCGGACCGGCGCCGGTGGGCCGCACCCGGGGCCAGGCGATGGAGAACCGGTATGCCGAGACGCCCAGCCCGGCCAGCAGCGCGACGTCCTCGCGGTGCCGGTGGTAGTGGTCGCAGGCGACCGCGCCGGTGCTGCCGTCGCTGATCCGCCCGGGGGAGCCCGCAAAGGTGTCCCAGATGGACGGCCCGCGTCCGTCCGCTGTGGTGGCCCCCTCGATCTGGTGGGCCGACGTGGAGACGCCCCAGCGGAAGCCGGTGGGGAACTCGGGCATCGGTGCGGTCGACATGCGCCCTCCCGGTCAACGTGAAACGTGCTCGGGACTCTAGGTCGCTCCGGATGAATGCGCCATAGGCCGGGATGGCGGGATGCGCAATGGTTGATCGGCGTGTCTTTTTCCGAACCCGTCCAGGTACGTCCGATTTTGCGCATAGAGTGCCGATATCGTGGGATGTCCTCACTGGAGGAAAGACGGAAATGATCCTCGTGGAACGCAGTGCGCACGTGGCGGCGCCGGTGGAAGTGGTCTGGGACGTCGTACAGCGGGCCGAGCAGTTGCCGGCCTGGCTGGCGGGGGTCCGCGCGGCCGAAGTGCTCTCGGGAGAGGGCTTCGGGCGGCGGCAGTTGGTCCAGGCGGGGCGCGGTTCGGCGCATGAGGCCGAGGTGATCGCCTACCAGGAGCCGACCTTGATCGGCTGGCGGGAACGGGCCAAGGGCGCCGGTGCTCGCGCGGAGGCGCGCACCGAGATCTACGTCCAGCTCACTCCCGACGAGGAGGAGGAGGGCGGGACCATCGTGCGGCTCATCGTCGTCCGCTGGCCGGCCGGCCCGGTCAAGGCGGCCCTGCTGCGCCTCGGGCTGCGTCGGGTCGGCGCCGACCTCGAGGACTCGCTCGCCCGGCTGACCGACCTGGCCGCCGTCGGCTGACCGCCGATCCCCGGCGTCACCCGCCCCGGCGGTGGCCCCGGGTCCCCGCCAGGGACCCCGGACCGCCGCCGCCCCGTCTCACCCGCCGTCCGCCCGGTCGCTGGGGAGTGCGGGGCGAGGGTGCGGGTGCACCAAAAAGGGCCCGGCGCGGGTGCGCCGGGCCCTTCCTGGATCGTGCTGGATCAGCTGTCGCCGCCGGTCTCGCCGACCGGGGCTGCGTTCACGTCGTCGATCGCGTACTTCTTGGCGGCCTCGGCCGGCACGGTGGCGGCCACCGCGCCGCTGCGGGCCAGCTGCCGCAGCGTGGCGACCACGATCGACTCGGCGTCGACGTGGAAGTGCCGGCGCAGCGCGTGCCGGGTGTCCGACATGCCGAAGCCGTCGGTGCCGAGCGACGTGTAGTCGCCGGGCACCCAGCGGGAGATCAGGTCCGGTACCGCGCGCATCCAGTCGCTGACCGCGACCTTCGGCCCGTCGGCGTCGGCGAGCTTCTGCGTGATGTACGGAACCTTCGCCTCGGCGCCCGGGTTGAGCAGGTTGTACTCCTCGGCCTGCACCGCGTCGCGGCGCAGCTCGGTCCAGGAGGTCACCGACCAGACGTCCGCGGCCACCCCCCAGTCCTGGGCGAGCAGCTGCTGGGCCTTGAGCGCCCACTGCATGCCCGTGCCCGAGGCGAGCACGTTGGCCTTCGGGCCGTCGACCTGCGGAGCCGGGGAGTAGCGGTAGATGCCCTTGAGCAGGCCCTCCACGTCCACCCCGGCCGGCTCGGCCGGCTGGAGGATCGGCTCGTTGTAGACCGTCAGGTAGTAGAAGACGTTCTCCTGCGCGTCCCCGTACATCCGGTGCAGGCCGTTCTCCATGATGTGCGCGATCTCGAAGGAGAACGCCGGGTCGTACGCGACCACCGCCGGGTTGGTGGCGGCGATCAGCAGCGAGTGGCCGTCCTCGTGCTGCAGGCCCTCACCGTTGAGCGTGGTCCGCCCAGCGGTGGCGCCGAGCAGGAAGCCCCGGGCCATCTGGTCGGCTGCCGCCCAGAGCCCGTCGGCGGTCCGCTGGAACCCGAACATCGAGTAGAAGATGTACATCGGGATCATCGGCTCGTCGTGCGTGGCGTACGCCGAGCCCGCGGCCGTGAACGAGGCGACCGAGCCGGCCTCGTTGATCCCCTCGTGCAGGATCTGCCCGGTGGTCGACTCCTTGTACGACAGGAACAGCTCCCGGTCGACCGAGGTGTAGCGCTGGCCGTGCGGGGAGTAGATCTTCGCGGTCGGGAAGATCGAGTCGAGGCCGAAGGTGCGCGCCTCGTCCGGGATGATCGGCACCCAGCGCTTGCCGAACTCCTTGTCCTTCATGATGTCCTTGAGCAGGCGGACGAAGGCCATGGTGGTGGCCACCTTCTGCTTGCCCGAGCCGCGCTTGACGTCGGCGAACCGCTCCGGGCCGGGGATGGCCAGCCGCTTGGTGCTGGTCCGCCGGGACGGCAGGTAGCCGCCGAGCTGCTCGCGCCGCTCCTTCAGGTACTGGATCTCCTCGGACTTCTCACCCGGGTTGTAGTACGGCGGCAGGTAGGGGTTCTCCTCCAGCGCCGAGTCCGGGATGTCCAGGTAGAGCCGGTCGCGGAAGGTCTTCAGATCCTCCAGCGTCAGCTTCTTCATCTGGTGGGTCGCGTTGCGGCCCTCGAAGTGCGAGCCGAGCGTCCAGCCCTTGATCGTCTTCGCCAGGATGACGGTCGGCTGACCGGTGTGCTCGGTGGCCGCCTTGTAGGCCGCGTAGAGCTTGCGGTAGTCGTGCCCACCCCGCTTGAGGTTCCAGATCTCGTCGTCGCTGAGCGGCTCGACCATCTTGCGGGTCCGCGGGTCGCGGCCGAAGAAGTGCTCCCGCACGTACGCGCCCGACTCGGCCTTGTACGTCTGGTAGTCACCGTCGGTCGTGGTGTTCATGAGGTTGACCAGCGCGCCGTCGGTGTCCGCGGCGAGCAGCGGGTCCCACTCGCGGCCCCAGACCACCTTGATCACGTTCCAGCCGGCACCCCGGAAGAACGACTCCAGCTCCTGCATCACCTTGCCGTTGCCACGGACGGGGCCGTCCAGCCGCTGGAGGTTGCAGTTGATCACGAAGGTGAGGTTGTCGAGCTCCTCGCGGGCGGCCACGCCGATCGCGCCCAGCGTCTCCGGCTCGTCCATCTCACCGTCACCGAGGAACGCCCAGACGTGCTGCTGGGAGGTGTCCTTGATGCCCCGGTGCTGCAGGTACCGGTTGAACCGGGCCTGGTAGATCGCGTTGAGCCCACCGAGGCCCATCGAGACCGTGGGGAACTCCCAGAAGTCCGGCATCAGCCGCGGGTGCGGGTACGAGGGCAGCCCACCACCGGGGTGCGACAGCTCCTGACGGAACCCGTCGAGCTGGTGCTCGCTGAGACGCCCCTCCAGGAACGCCCGCGCGTACATGCCGGGGGAGGCGTGACCCTGGTAGAAGATGTGGTCGCCGCCGCCCGGGTGGTTCTTGCCCCGGAAGAAGTGGTTGAAGCCCACCTCGTAGAGCGACGCCGAGCTGGCGAAGGTCGAGATGTGCCCGCCGACGCCGATCTCCGGGCGCTGCGCCCGGTGCACCAGCATGGCGGCGTTCCACCGGACGTACGCCCGGATCCGCCGCTCGACGTGCTCGTCGCCCGGGAACCACGGCTCCCGCTCGGGCGTGATGGTGTTGATGTAGTCGGTGGTGGTCAGGGGCGGAACCCCGACCTGGCGCTCGCGGGCCCGCTCCAGCAGGCGCAGCATGACGTAGCGAGCGCGTTTGGCGCCGCGATCGTCGATGACACCGTCGAGCGACTCGACCCATTCGCTGGTTTCTTCAGGGTCGATGTCCGGAAGCTGGCTCGGTAGGCCGTCGCTGATCACCGGGCGCTTGCGTTCCGTAGCCACAGGCGTTCCCTCGGTTGTGTGTGGGATAGGTCTCTAGCGCCATCCTGCCCCCTGGTGGCACCCGTCGTCACGTCTAGGTCCCCTCGACGCGACGCTGAACACAGGTACCCGCCGGTAACTTAGCGCTACGACCGTCCGAACCGCCCTCGACTCCGGTGGCGGTGGCGGTAGCTCCTGACCCGCGCTGCGGCAGAATGCGACGTATGCGCAGTGAAGTCATCACCGTCCGGACCGGGTCGCGGCCGACCGTCCACGACATCACCGCCGAGGCCGAGCGGTTCGTGTCCGGTCAGGGCGACGGTCTGCTGCACGTGTTCGTGCCGCACGCCACCGCCGGCCTGGCGATCATCGAGACCGGTTCCGGCTCCGACGACGACCTGCTCACCGCGATCGACGCGCTGCTGCCCACCGACGACCGCTGGCGGCACCGGCACGGCTCGCCCGGCCACGGCCGGGACCACGTGCTGCCGGCGTTCGTCCCGCCGTACGCCACGCTGCCGGTGCTCGACGGGCGCCTGGCCCTCGGCACCTGGCAGTCCGTCTGCCTGATCGACACCAACGGCGACAACCCCACCCGCCAGGTCCGCTTCTCCTTCCTCCCGGCCTGACCCGCCCCGCCCGGCGTCCGGGCCGCGCCTGCCCACCTCCCGCGAGATCCGCGCAACCTCCGGGAGCCCGCTGCGGCACCGCGAGCCGAGGCGACACCGTCCCTGACGTTGCGCGGATCATGGCGTGGGGTCAGGGGCGCACGGTCTCCCGCTCCACCGTGCGTCGGCCCTCGTCCGCCCCCGCGTCGGTGGCCGTGCGCGCCGCCGACGGGAGCGGGTTGTCCGCCGTCTGGTGCAGGCCGGGCACGCGGTCCTCGATCACGAACGAGGCCCGGGTGTACGCCGGAGCGCCCGGCCGGCTGACGTACGGCAGCACGTCGAAGTCGGCGGAGAGCTGGCCCGGGGTGATCGTGGTGCGCACGTACCCCCGCAGGTTGTTCTGGAAGCGCAGGTGCGGGTTGAAGCCGAACCACGGGTGGGAGCCGGACGCCGAGTCCGCGCCGTCGCCGGTCGAGGTGATCGAGGAGCAGACCAGCTCGGTGCCGACGGTGCGCGAGGTCGGGTCCGCGTAGTCCAGCTTCAGGTCGCTGGCCCAGTGCGCGTGCACGTCACCGGTGAGCACCACGGGGTTGCGCACCCCGGCGGCCAGCCAGCCACGGGTGATCCGGTCGCGGGAGGCGACGTAGCCGTCCCAGGCGTCCATGCTGGTGACGGTGAGGGGGCCGGCGTTGTTGTCCCGCTGGGCGAAGAAGACCTGCTGGCCCAGGATGTCCCAGCGGGCGTCCGAGCGCCGGAAACCGTCCAGCAGCCACGCCTCCTGCTCGGCCCCGGTGATCGAGCGGGCCGGGTCGGCCGCCGCCGCGCAGTCCCGGTAGCCGTCGCCGCAGGCCTGGTCGTCGCGGTACTGGCGGGTGTCGAGCATGTGGAAGGTGGCCAGCCGCCCCCAGCGCACCCGCCGGTAGAGCTGCATGTCGATGCCACGCGGGATCGAGGTACGCCGCAGCGGCATGTTCTCGTAGTACGCCTGGAACGCCGCCGCCCGGCGGGCGGGGAACTCCGGGTCCGGCGCCTCGGGCACCTCGTCGGCCCAGTTGTTCTCCACCTCGTGGTCGTCGAAGACCACCGCCCAGGGCGCCACCGCGTGCGCCGCCTGAAGGTCGGCGTCGGTCTTGTACTGGGCGTGCCGCTGCCGGTAGTTGGCCAGCGTCCGGGTCTCCGGCCCCTCGTGGTCGCGCGGGTTGCCGCCGGGGACGTTGTACGTGTCCGGGGCGTACTCGTACTGGTAGTCACCCAGGTGCAGGATCAGCTCCGGCTCGGTCTCGGCCAGCCGCCGGTAGGCGGTGAAGTAGCCGTGCTCGTACTGGGAGCAGGAGGCGAAGCCCATCGCCAGGGCGGCCGGCATGGTCCAGGGCGCCGGGGCGGTGCGGGTGCGCCCGACGGGCGAGAGGTGCCGCTCGGCGCGGAACCGGTAGAAGTACTCCCGCCCGGGCAGCAGGCCCGCCAGCTCCACGTGCACGCTGTGCGCCGAACGGGTGCGGGCGACGGAGACCCCGCGCCGCACGACGTGCCGGAAGCGCTCGTCGGCGGCCAACTCCCAGTGCACCGGGACGTCGCGGTCGGGCATGCCGCCGAGGCCGTCCTCGGCGAGGGGCTGCGGGGCCAGGCGGGTCCACAGCACGAACCCCTCGTGGTCGGGGTCGCCGGAGGCCACACCGAGGGTGAACGGGTAGGCCAGCGGGCGACGGGCCGCCGCAGCGCGGGCCGCCACCGGCAGCCCGGTGACCGCACCGGCGGCGCCGAGGGCGGCGCCGGACAGCAGGATGGTACGTCGGGACAGTGACACGAAATCCTCCCCAGAGTCCGATCTCTCGTGACGTGGGGAGCCTCGCCAGCCCGGATGGCCGGCAGGTGACAGCCAGGGCCCCTCCCTGTCGCCGGCAGTCGAACACCGATGACCGCGGTCGATCCGCCCCGCGCCGCCGTTGCACCCGTGGTCGTTCAGGGTGCCGGCGTGACCGGACCGATCGACGAGCTGACCGGCCGGTGCCGTGCGTACGATGTGGCCGTGGCGCAGGAGGCGGTTTCCCGAGCGGGCGTGCCGGCGGACCGTGCCGGCCTGGCCGCCGACGTGGTGCGCCGGATGGCGCACGTGACCGCCGCGCTACGGCACCGGCAGGACTCCGCGTTCGCCGAGCTGGGGCTCACCCCGGCGGCGGCCCGCGCGCTGAACGAGCTCGACCCCGACCGTCCCCTGCCGGCCCGCGACCTCGCCGAGCGGCTCGGCTGCGACCGGTCGAACGTGACGGCGCTCGTCGACAAGCTGGAGCAGGCCGGCCTGGTCGAACGTCGCACCGACCCGGCCGACCGGCGGCAGAAGACGTTGGTGGTGACCGGGAAGGGCCGCGGTGTGCGGGGCCGGGTGACCGAGGTGATGTCCGACTCCCGACTCCTGGCCGGTCTGACCGACGAGGAGCTCGACACCCTGCGCGACCTGGTCTGGAAGGTGTCCGACGGCGGCTGTCCGGAGCCGTGCGGGCCGGAGTAGGTCCACCCGCGCCCACCGTGTCCCACTGGGCGACCAGGGCTTGCGTCGGTAATGCTGTGCGACGTGACCACCCCGCAAGATCTCGACGACCGCTTCCGGGAGACGCTGGCGGCGCTGCCCGCCGCCGAGCGACGGCGTGACCCCGCCGACCCGGTCACCGACGACGCCCCACTGACCGGCGCGCAACTGCTGGAGATGTTCGACGCGCAGGTGACCAGCCGGCAGCTCGACCTGGCGGGCCGTTGGCTGCGCAGTTTCGGGGAAGGCTTCTACACGATCGGCTCGGCCGGGCACGAGGGCAACGCGGCGGTCGCCGCCGCGCTGCGGCCCACCGACCCGGCGCTGCTGCACTACCGCTCCGGAGCCTTCTACTGCGTGCGCGCCACCCAGACCGCCGCCACGTCCTTCGAACCGCCCGCCGACGACGAACCACCCGCCGAACCACCCGCCGAACCGGCCGAGTCCGAACCGGCCGAGTCCGGGCCGGCCGGCTCCGCGCCGCCCACTGGCGGGTTCGCGCCGTACGCGCAGGCGGCCCGGGACGTGCTGCGCGGGATGGTCGCCTCCAGTCAGGAGCCGATCGCCGGTGGCCGGCACAAGGTGTTCGGTCGTGCCGACCTGGCCATCGTGCCGACCACCTCCACCATCGCCTCCCACCTGCCCCGGGCGGTCGGGATGGGACTGGCCGTGGAGCGGCTGCGCCGGATGGACAGCGCCGGGCGGCGCACCGCCTCCGGAGTGCGGGTCGGCAGCGGCGCCGGTGCCACCCACGCCCCGTGGCCGCCGGACGCCATCGTGGTGTGCTCGTTCGGCGACGCCTCGGTCAACCACGCCAGCGCCACCGCCGCCTTCAACACCGCCGGCTGGTACGACCACGCCGGGCTGCGCATCCCGGTGCTCTTCGTCTGCGAGGACAACGGGCTGGGCATCAGCGTCCGCTCCCCGGAGGGCTGGGTGGAGGCGACGCTGCGGTCCAGGCCGGGCATCCACTACTTCACCGCCGACGGGGGCGACCCGGTGCAGGCGTACGCGGTGGCGGCGGAGGCCGCGGCATGGGTGCGCAGGCACCGCCGTCCGGCCGTGCTGCACCTGCGCACCGTCCGGCTGATGGGGCACGCCGGGGCCGACGCGGAGTTGGCGTACCGCACCCCGGGGGAACTCGCCGCGGACCTGGACCGGGACCCGGTTGTCGCCACCGCGCGGCTGCTCGCCGACGCCGGCCTGGCCACCGGCGAGGAACTGCTGGCCCGGTACGACGAGACCGGCTGGCAGGTACGCCGCCTCGCCGAGGAGGTGCTGGGCGAACCGAAGCTGGGCTCCGCCGCCGAGGTGGTGTCGGCGCTGGCGCCCCGCCGGCCGGTGCGGGTGGCGCGGGCGGTGGCCGACGCGGCGGCCCGGGCCAGCGGCCCGGGAGCGGGCGCCCGGGCGGAGGCGTTCGGGGGCAAGCCGCCGGAGCTGGCCGGCCCGTTGACCCTGGCGCAGAGCATCAACGCGGCGCTCGCCGACGGGTTGCTCGACCACCCGCAGATGGCCGTCTTCGGCGAGGACGTGGCCGCCAAGGGCGGCGTGTACGGGGTGACGAAGGGGCTGCGCGACCGCTTCGGGGCGGCCCGCGTCTTCGACACCCTGCTCGACGAGACCTCGGTGCTCGGGTTGGGGCTGGGCGCCGGGCTGGCCGGGATGCTGCCGGTGCCGGAGATCCAGTACCTGGCGTACCTGCACAACGCCGAAGACCAGTTGCGCGGCGAGGCGGCCACCATGCAGTTCTTCTCCCAGGGTGCGTTCCGCAACCCGATGGTGCTGCGGGTGGCCGGGCTGGCGTACCAGGAGGGGTTCGGCGGGCACTTCCACAACGACAACTCGGTGGCCGTACTCCGCGATGTGCCCGGCCTGGTGGTCGCGGTGCCGGCGCGGCCGGACGACGCCGCGCCCATGCTGCGGACCTGCCTGGCCAGCGCGGCCGTGGACGGCAGCGTCTGCGTGTTCCTGGAGCCGATCGCGCTCTACCACACCCGCGACCTGTACGCCGACGGCGACGGGGAGTGGCTGGCCGGTTATCCGGAGCCGGGGGCCTGGGTGGCGGGGCACGTGCCGATCGGTCGGGCCCGGGTCTACCGGGTCGGGTCGGCCGACGACCTGACCATCATCACCTTCGGTAACGGCGTGCGGATGTCGCTGCGGGCCGCGGCCGTCCTCGCCGAGGAGGGGGTGGGCACCCGGGTGGTGGATCTGCGCTGGCTGGCCCCGCTGCCGGTCGCCGACATCATCCGGGAGTCCTCGGCGACGGGCCGTGTGCTGGTGGTGGACGAGACCCGCCGGTCGGGCGGTGTCGGCGAGGGAGTGATCGCCGCGCTGGTCGACGCCGGATATGTCGGCGCCGCGCGACGTGTGGCGGGAGTTGACTCGTTTGTACCATTAGGTCCGGCAGCACGCCATGTTCTGGTCTCCGCGGAAGCCATTACCGACGGTGCCCGTACGCTGCTGGCACGGTAAATTCCGTTCCACCCGGTGCGCCACTTGCGCGCAGAGGCACAACTGTGTGGACTTTGCCTGACGGCGTCGCCGACGCCGCGAGCAGGGACGAGATGAGGAGGCACGCGACAGTGAGCGCGACCGCTGGTCAGGCCGCCGACGGGGTACGCAGCCTGGCGGACCGGTTCGGAATCGAACCGGGGATGGTCGTCATGGAGATGGGGTACGACGACGACGTCGACCAGGATCTCCGCGACGCCCTGACCGACCGCTCTGGAGAGTTGGTCGACGAGGACACCGACGAGGTCGTCGACGCGGTTCTCGTCTGGTACCGCGACGGCGACGGTGACCTCTTCGAGCTTCTCGTCGACGCCCTCGGCCCGTTGGCCGACAACGGGGTCGTGTGGCTGCTCACCCCGAAGGCGGGGCGTGAGGGGCACGTCGAGCCGAGTGAGGTCGCGGAGTCCGCGCCCACCGCCGGCCTCCAGCAGACCTCGACCATCAACGCCGGCCGGGACTGGAGCGGCGCCCGCCTGGTGCTGCGCCGAGGGGTCAAGGGCAAGAAGTAGCCCTCAATCGTTGCCCTTCGCGCCCGGCGGTCCGCACCGCCGGGTGGCAGGCTCGCGCCGTCCCCGACTCGACCCGAGGAGTTCGCATGCCCATCGAGGTTGGCGCCGAGGCGCCGGACTTCGTGCTGAAGGACCAGAACAATCAGGAGGTCCGGCTCTCGGCCTTCCGGGGCAGGCGGACCGTGCTGCTGGTCTTCTATCCGCTCGCCTTCACCGGCACGTGCCAGGGCGAGCTGCGCGAGGTGCAAGACAACCTCGACGAGTACGTGGACGACGACGTCCAGGTGTTGACGGTCAGCGTCGACTCGGTCTACAGCCACAAGGTCTGGGCCGACCGCGAGGGTTACCAGTTCCCGATGCTGGCCGACTTCTGGCCGCACGGCGGCGTCGCCCAGGCGTACGGGGTCTTCAACGACGTGGCCGGCATCGCCAACCGGGGCACCTTCGTCATCGACAAGGCCGGCGTGGTCCGCTTCGCCGAGATGAACGGCCCGGGCGAGGCCCGCGACCAGCAGGGCTGGCGCAAGGCCATCGCCGAGGCGGCCGCCTGACCATCACCTTGACCGGGTACGCCGTGCGCCCGGGTCGGCAGCGAGCAGGGTAAGCTTGCCAGCCTCCGGCCCGCCGTACGGGCGTTCCGGGCGCGTAGCTCAGTGGGAGAGCACCCGCCTTACAAGCGGGGGGTCGCAGGTTCGAAACCTGCCGCGCCCACCACCACCTGACCAGGTAAAACCCGCCCGAGCCCAAGCGCCTTGCCTGGTCGGGCGGGTGCCTGACATCCACGGCTGACATCAGCCCGCAGAACCTCGTCGGTGAGAGGATCCCCCAGCGGGCCTGATTCGTCGAAGAAAGTTGCAGGATCGAGCACGGGTCGACGGTAGTCGGTTGGCCTCAGTCCCAGTCACCTCGGCAAGATCCTCGGGCACAAGACGGGCACAACTGACGCCGACAAGGGCTGTCAACCGCTGTAAGGCAGCGCAATAATTCGCCCAGGTCAGCGGGCCGATCCGCCCGGTTCGGCACGATCCTCGCAGCACGAGAGGGATTCAGGGTTCGAGTCCCTGACGGGCTTTGCCTTGCTCTTTCGCGAGTCATTGACGAGTCACCGCCGGCCAACACAGAACTGTCTACCTCTTGCAGGCTGCCCGACGGCAGGGAGTAAACGAGCGGCGCCACGAGCTAGCAGTCGGGAGGAACGGTTGCGACGCCGCGCACCTGTTCGACGGCCGCTACAGCCGTCTCCTGCCAAATGTCGGAACGCTTGAAGGTGACATCCAGGTCGGATGTCCCACTTACAGACGCTGCACGCCTGCGCGCGTCTGCCACCCGGTCAAGGGCAGCCTGGAAGGCTTGCTGCCGGCACGTACGCACGTCTTCCATGAGGTCAGCGGCGGCTACTGCTATCCCCTCGGCTTCTCCTTGGGACACGAAATCAGGGTCAAATTCGCCGTCCGAACCGGTCCACGTATCGAGTAGCCGCTGCGCTCGCGCCTGCGCGTCGGTAAGCGCCCGATTCTCGGCCTCTACTTGGGCGGTGTGCCGAACCTCCAAGGCAAGGACGGCTACCAGGGCAGCAAAGACGACAAGAAGGATGACGCCCTGCTTCCGCTTGCCCTGAATGATGGCGAAGACGTCAGCCGCGAAGCTGGCAAGGGTTGCAAGTGCCAACACAGCTGTCAGCAAGTCCACCTGTCTGCTCCCCCAGCCGCTCCCACAGCGCCCTGCCCGCCTAGGCGCCGGCGGTCAAGCGTAAGTCACTGTCAACCAAGCTCGTGAAGAGCATCACAAACGGCCACGGTGGCAGCAGCCGCACCGGACACAAGCTGTCGACAGCAACGGGCCCAACCGCCGGAGGCCAGCCAAGGCGAGCGACGGACGATGGGCCGAGGTCACGGACGAGGACGGATGCGCCCGGACGGCCTGCACAGAGCTTGTAAGCGAGGCGTCGCAACCTGCATCCTCGTTCACGTGGCAATTGATGTCCCGGCGTTGGTCTCCATCGGTGGCGAGCAGCCAAACCGGCGAGCATGGGCGGACGATCGCGGACAACGGCAGCGTGTGAGGCACGAGGACGCAGCGGTGGACCAGCGCCGAGCAGCCGACTCGTAATGCGCAGGTCGACGGTCCGATCCGGTCACGCGGCTCTACCAGCGGCCAGATCACCAGTCCTCGCAGGGGAAGTGCGTGGACTGCACGCAGTCGTGGTCTAGAAGGAGCATCACCCGGAAGCGTCCGGTCTCGGCAAGCTGCTGGAACAGCCTCGTGCCAACCTCGACCTCGGCCCCCCGAGCGGCCGACACCTCCAACACGAAGGGATGACTGAGGAACGGCTCCTTCGTGTCCGGATCGACGTCGAGCCAGACCACAAAGTCCTCGCCTCGCCCGAAGAAATGCCGCCAACTGCCGGTCTTCTCGACGAGTTCGACGCCGAGCACCGCTGCGACCTGAGGTGCGATCCGCTCCAACAAGGGCGGCGCCTCCGGCCTGGACGTTCCTAGAAGCAAATCCACGTCCATGCCCACGCCCGGGACTGTACAGCCATCCGTACAGCTAAGCCGGTCGACGCCGACCGTCATGGGCAGACCCCAGGCGACGAGACAAGTAGGTCTGCCGCAGTGGTCGACACCGACCGACAGCAGCCTTGATCTTTGGTGCGGGCAGCGAGTAGGCAGCGCGACGAGCGACACCGGCGCGCAATGAGGCGCAGCAGGCAGCAAGATCGCCGCGCTCAACGGCACGGTTCAGCATCGGATGACAGTGCCTGGTGCCCCGGACGGCGTTCACACCGAAGAGGTCAGCTGCTTCCGGCTCGCTCCAGCTGGTTGCGAGCGTGCCGCCACAGCTGCTCGAACTCGCCGGCAGACAGCGTCTCCAGCACCGGCTCGATGTCACCGTCAGGCGGCGGGAACGGAGCTTCAGGTACGACGCCGAATCGCCTCTCGTACGTCACAACAGCGCCCCCGCCTCCTGAGTCGCGTGCGGCCAGCGCTTCCGCCAGAGACGCCGCTGCCAGGACCTCGCCGTCCCCCCGCAGCTCGACGTGGCGCAGAGACCACCGATCCGTGTCGAGTTCGTCGTAGTTCCAACGATCCTCTTCCGGCCAGTACCAGCGGACGTAGCTCAGCACGTCGCCATTGTGGTGCTCGCCCGGCCTGCCTGTCGCGGTGGACTGTGGGACATGCCCGGCCGGCAACAAAGCCGGTCTGACATCAGTCACTGACATCAACGGTGGCAGCCGTGGCCGCCCATGGCTGTACGGGTCTCGCCTCCGGCCCCGGCCCAGCGGACGTCAACGGACGCTGCGACTCTTGCCGGAAGCGCCTTACAAGCGGGGGGTCGCAGGTTCGAAACCTGCCGCGCCCACCTCATCATCAGCACGACCGTCTGGACGAGTCTGGGCGCGGCAGCCCGGTCACTTGGTGACGAGGTTGCGCAGTGCCGCGATCGCCGCCCGGTCGCTGACCTCGGCGTAGATCTTCTTGTCGGCACCGACCATGACGACGAACGGGCACTTCTGGTCATCGCCGTTCATGGCCTTGTCCAGCAGCTTGCGGCCGGTCGCCGCCTCGTACACCCGAAGACGCCAGCCGGTTCGCACCAGCGGCAGCGTCTGCGGCTTGGGGTCGTCGAACTTGCAGTTGCGGATTTTCGCGCCGGTGCTGACCCGGTCGAGGCAGGCGACCATCTGCACCTTCCTGGGGTCCTCCGACGCCCACGTCTGCTCGACCTTGGCCGACAGGCCCAGGTCGTAGTAGTAGCCGTCGTCCTTGTAGCGGAGACCCGGGGTGTCCGAGAGGAGCAGCACGACCGGGTGCGGAGCCTTGCCGGCGCGTTTCGGCAGTTCCGGGTAGTAGATGTCCTCGTCGCACACCCGGTTCAGGTCCTCGATCTTCTCCGCCGGGTAGGCGCTCGCCTGCGGCCCCTGTGCCACCGGCTCCTCGCTCTGGTCGGGCTGACCGCTCGCGGTGGGACTGGCGCCGGTCGTGGGGAACAGGGGAGCCCGGGACGTCGGGCTGCTGGCCGCCGGGGTCGATCCGGAGCGAAGCACGACGATGCCGCCGACCAGCCCGACGCAGGCCACCAGCACCAGCACCACAGCACCCGCGACCGCGGCGACGATGACGCCGGTGTGGCTGGGCTGGGTGGGCGGCGCCGGCGGGGGAGTCCACGTGGTGGTGGCCGGCGTGGGGTCGGCAGGTGTACCCGGAGCCGTCTCGGTGTCCTGCGTGTCCTGGGGTGTCGCTGCGGCAGCCGGATCCGGGACCGGAATCGGGTTCGCGTCAGGTTCAGGCCCGCTGTCGGCCATGGGGATGTCCTTTATTCGATCAAGGGGAAGCGCGACTGTACCAAGCCCGCCCCCTCGAACGTGGCCCCGTGACCTGGGGATCGGAGGCCTCACCGCACCTGCGAGCCGCTGCCGATCACCGTCTCTCGCAGGACGTGCAGGGCACCTCCGAACTCGGCGGTGGCCTGCTTGTCCCACGGAACGACCGAAACGTCGCATGGTCCTTCGGCACAGGCGTCCGAGTCGGGTCGGCACCTCCGGTGAGGGCCGGTGTAGCTGATCGCGGAATGATGGGCGGGTGCAGGACACCGTCGCCGTCGCGCTGATCACCTCTCTGTCCACGTTGGCCGCCGCCGCCCTGACCGGGCTGGTCGGCGCACTCAGCACCCGTCGGCAACTGGCCCACCAGCTCACCGTCGCCCGCCAGGAGAACGCCGAGCGGCGGACCACGCGCCGGGACGAGCTGCGGCGGGAGGCGTACGTCGGGTTCCTGAGTGCCTGCGACCAGGCGTACCGACGGTTGGACCGGCGGTGGGTCGAGGCCGGCGGGGACGAGTCACCGCCCGGCTACGACGAGGCGTACGCGGCGATGCGCGCCGTGGACGAGGCGTACAACCTGGTGTTGTTGGAAGGTCCGGCGGAGGTCGCGTCGGCGGCCCGGTCGGTGCTGGCCAGCCTGACCGCCGAGTACGCCGACCAGCGCCGCCTCGGCGGCGAGCCGGGCGCCGCGACGGTGCCGCTGCGTGAGCGGCACCGGGAGCGCTGGCTCGCCGCCATCGAGGTACGGACGACCCGCCGGATCGCGTTCGTCGATGCGGTACGCCCCGTGCTGGACCGCGAGGGGTGACCCAGTCTCAGCTGGTGAAGCCGCCGTCCACGTTGACCACCGCGCCGGTCACGTAGCTGGCCTCCGGGCTGGCGAGGTGGGCGACGGTGGCGGCGATGTCGGCGGGGCGGGCGTAGCGGCCGACGGCGGTGAAGCCGCTGATGGCCGCCGCGTTCGGCCCGTCCGCCGGGTTGGCGTCGGTGTCGGTGGGCCCGGGGTTGACCAGGTTGGCGGTGATGCCACGGGGTCCCAGCTCGCGGGCCAGGCCCCGGGTCAGCCCGACCAGGGCGGTCTTGCTCATCGAGTAGAGCGCCAGCCCGGGGAAGACGGCCCGCTCACCGACGTTGCTGCCGATGCTGATGATCCGCCCGCCGTCGCCCAGGTGCCGCAACGCCGCCTGCACGGCGACGTACGGCGCCCGGACGTTCACCGCGATCGTCTGCTCCAGCTCCGCCGTGCCGAGATCGTCCACGGCACCGACCAGGAAAACCGCCGCGTTGTTCACGAGGATGTCCAGCCGGCCCAGCTCGGCGGCGGCCCGGTCGACCGCGTCGCGTACGGCGGCCGGGTCGGCGCCGTCGGCCTGGAGGACCAACGCCCTCCGGCCCAGCGCCTCGATCTGTTTCGCCACGGTCGCGGCCTGCTCCGCGTTCTGCCGGTAGGTGAGTGCCACGTCGGCACCGTCCTGTGCCAGGCGCAGCGCGATACCGGCCCCGATGCCCCGGGAGCCCCCGGTGACCAGGGCGACCTTGCCGTCAAGTGTCGTCGTCGTCATCATGCAAACGATCATGTCGCCGGTTCGATCGCGCGTCTGGCGGCCATCGGACCCCTCGCTCCCACCGCCGGGTCCGTTTCCCGCCATCGGTCACCCGGCGGCGGGCACCTGCCCGGCGGCCGGATCTATCCTCGGGACGGAGCGTATTCGGGGGGCGTGATCGTGGAGCTGGCAGAGATCGACGCGGTGCTGTTCGACATGGATGGCACCCTGGTGGATTCCGACGCCGCCGTCGAGCGGGCCTGGCGACGGTGGGCGGCCGAGTACGCCGTGGCGCCGGCGGCCGCGCTGGCGATCGCGCACGGCAGACCCGCCGATCAGACCATTCGCCGACTGCTGCCCACGCTCGACGATGCCACGGTCGCCGTGGCGGCGGCGCGGCAGTTGGCGTTGCAGTACGACGACCTGTCCGACGTGACGGCCACCCCCGGTGCCCACCAGGTGCTGGCGGCACTGGCCCGGTCGGGGTTGCCCTGGGCGGTGGTGACCAGCGCCGACGCCCGGCTGGCCGAGGCCCGACTCGGCGCCGCCGGCATCGCCGCGCCGGTGCTGGTCACGGTGGACGACGTCAGCGCCGGCAAGCCGGATCCGCAGGGCTACCTGCGGGCCGCCGCGCTGCTCGGCGTGTCCCCGGCGCGGTGCCTGGTCGTCGAGGACGCCGAGGTGGGGCTGGAGGCGGGGCGCGCGGCCGGCGCGATGACCGCGGCGCTGAAGGGGCTCGACGGCGATCTGCGCCTCGACGACCTGACGCAGCTGGCGCAGCGGCTGGAATCCACGCCAGCGGCACCGTAGGCAGCTCGGCACGCCAACCCGGACGACGGTCAGGCGAGGCGCTGGGCCAGCCACGGGAGCAGGGCG
This sequence comes from Micromonospora sp. RHAY321, assembly GCF_023896955.1. Taxonomy (GTDB): domain Bacteria; phylum Actinomycetota; class Actinomycetes; order Mycobacteriales; family Micromonosporaceae; genus Micromonospora. The sequence goes on along the minus strand of NZ_JAMHIW010000008.1, from coordinate 62,929 downwards.
TCGGCCTGGGCCTGCTGGAATGCGCGGACGGTGGGGATGCCGAGCGGCGGTGGACGCCGGGCGCCGTCGGCGAAGAAGCCGGCCATCCCGGCGTACATCCCGGTGAGCGCGACCGGGTCGACGTCGGCGGTGAGCGGCAGCCGGCGCAGCAGTGCCTCGGTGTCGTGCCCGCCGTGCAGCCGGACGTTGACCAGCAGCAGCGCGGTGTCCAGCCAGGCCGGGCCACGGCAGGCCCACGGCCAGTCGACGACGGTGACCGTGCCGGCGGCGTCGAGCAGCAGGTTGTCGGCCCGTACGTCGACGTGGCAGAGCGTGTCACCGGTCAACGCGGCGATGCCCCGGTCGGCGGCGGCGCACAGTTGGTCCAGGTGCGCACGCGCCCAGGGGTCCAGCCGGTCCGGCGGGTCGGCGGCGATCCGGTGCCAGCCGGCGAAGTCCCACGCCAGGCGTTCTGCCGCGGTCGGCACGTGCGCCACCGGGCTCGGGGTGAGCGCGTCGGCCATCGTCTCCAGGGCCCTCAGCACGCGGGACAGCTCGTCGGCGCGCCACGGCGTGGCCGGGTGCCGACCGTCCACATCGGTGAAGACCAGCGCGACCCACTCGCCATCGTCGTGACAGCCGAGCAGGCGCGGCGTCGGTGCCGAGGCCGGCAGCGCCGCGGCCGTCCGTGCCTCCGCGCGGTGCATGACCGGGCTGTCCGGGTTCTGTGCGGGGCTGACCGCCTTGACGAACGCCCGCCGCCCGGTCGCGGTGCGCACCCGATCCGCGGTGCCCGGCGAGTATCCGCCCGGCTGGGAGACCGCCTGCACCACCCGGTCGCCGATGATGCCCTCCACCGAGGCCCGGACCCGCTCCGGCAGGTCCGTCCAGCCGATCCGGGTCGTCGTCCGCTCCGCCATCCGCCCACGGTGCGCCCCGCTCGCGGCGGCGGACAACCCAATTGTCGGCGCGGGAGGATCCGGGTGGCGCGTCCCCGTCGGCTCTGCTGCACTGGCCGCTGGAACCGACGCTGAAGGGGGAAACCCGGTGGAGTTGACGTTGACGCCGATGAGCGAGCAGGAGCTGGCTCCGTTGCGGGAGTCGCTGGAGGAGGTGTACGCCGAGGACCTGGCCGCGCACCGGGGGCTGACCCCGCAGGCGGCCCGGGAGCGCTCGGCGAGCCAACTGCGGGAGCTGCTGCCGGCGGGCGTCGCCACCGAGGGAGCGCTGCTGCGGGTGGCCCGGGTCGACGACACCGAGGTCGGCTGGATCTGGGTGACCCTGCCCGGGACGCCCGGCGCCGCCGACAAGGGCTCTCGGGCCTGGATCCACAACATCGAGGTGCACCCGGCACACCGGGGACGGGGGCACGCACGTCGGATGATCCAGCTCATGGAGGCGGAACTGGCCCAGCTGGGGGTGCCCGAGCTGGGGCTGAACGTCTTCGGCACGAACACCGTGGCGATCGGGCTCTACCGGAGCCTGGGCTTCGAGGTCGCCGCCCAGCAGATGGTCAAGCGGCTCGACCCGGCGGACTGAGCCGGCGGCAGGCCGGTCAGGCGTCCTCCCGGCAGGACTGTTCACCCACCCAGCGGGAACCCGGCCCGAACCGCACCTGGGGAGGAGCGACGGATGACGCACGGCGCCGGACTGACCATCGGTGTGCTCGGCTCGTACGGGGGCCGAAACCTCGGCGACGAGGCGATCCTCACCGGCCTGCTCGCCGATCTGCGCACACAGGAGCCGAATGCCCGGATCATCGTCTTCTCCCGCAACCCGGAGCACACCCGGGCCGCCCACCCCCACGTGGAGGCGGTGCCCTGGGAGGGCGTCAGCCGTACCGACTCCGCCCTGGTCCTCGCCCAGCTCGACCTGCTCATCCTGGGCGGCGGCGGGATCCTCTACGACCGGGAGGCACGCCGCTACCTGCGCGTGGTCCGGGTCGCCCAGGAGCGCGGCCTGCCCCTGATCACGTACGCGGTGGGGGTCGGGCCGCTCAGCGATGCCGTCGACACCGGCATGGTCCGGGAGACGCTCGCCAGCGCGGCCCAGGTGACCGTTCGTGACCAGGAGTCCCGGATGATGCTGGAGGAGGCCGGGCTGCTCAACCCGATCACGGTCACCGCCGACCCGGCCTTCCTGTTGCAGCCGGCGGACTTTCCACCCCACCTGCTGGCCGAGGAGGGCGTGCCGGCCGGCAATCGGCTGGTCGGAATCAGCGTGCGGGAGCCCGGGAGGGCCGCCGAACGCCTCGACGTGGACGGCTACCACCGGCTGCTGGCCCAGATCGGCGACTTCCTGGTGCACCGGATCGACGCGTACGTGCTGTTCGTGCCGATGGAACGCGACGACATCCGGCACGCCCACGGAGTGCTGTCGCACATGGTCGCCGCCGAACGGGGGCGCATCCTGCACGGCACCTACACACCGGAGCAGGTGCTCGGGTTGATGCGCCACTTCGACCTGGCCGTCGGCATGCGCCTGCACTTCCTGATCTTCGCGGCGATGGTCGGCACACCGTTCCTGCCGCTGCCGTACGCCGGCAAGGTCTTCGACCTGGCGCAGCGGCTCGGCGTGCCGGCGCTGCGCGGCGTCGAGCGGGAGGTCGAAGGACCGCTACTGGCCGAGGTCGACCGGCTCTGGGATGAGCGGGAGCAGCGCGCCGAGGCCACCGCCCAACGGGTGGCCGAGGTCTGCGAGCTGGCCAGGGGCACCTCCGAGGTCACCCGCGGCGTGCTGGAGAGCCTGCGCAGCCACACCCTCACCCGGGTCTGAGCAGGCGGTCACACCGCCGGGCCGGTCCACCGGTAGCGCCACTCGCGGTCCTCCTCGCGGGCGGACTCCAACTCGTAGATCTGCGCCTCGGCGAGCCCACCGGACCCGAGGTGGTGATGGGTCAGCGGTGGACGGCCGTTGCTGTCCAGCTCGACGGTGACGCTCTGCCCGTCCGCGGCGCCGCCGACGAGCAGGATCTGCACGGATGAAGCCATGCGCCCATCCTGCCCGTCACGCACGCCCCCCGCAGCGGATAGCGGGGCAGTGGGACGCCCGACACGCGGCTAGGGTCGGCGGATGGAGCAGACCATCGATCCGACACTCGGCCCAGTGCTCGCCCGCACCGGCGACGAGCGTGCCGTGCTGGACTCGTTCCTCGACTTCCACCGTGCCGTGGTGCTGCGAAAGCTGCGCGGCCTGTCCGACGCCGAGGCCGCCCGCCGGCTGGTGCCCTCGACGACCACGCTCGCCGGGCTGGTCAAGCACCTGACCCTGGTCGAGCGGAACTGGTTCCCGACCCTGCTGGCTCCGGAGCCCGGCGACGTGTACCTGACCTCCGAGCAGGACGCGGTGGCGAGCTTCACGGTCGACGAACTCGACACCGTCGAGGGGCTCGTCGAGGCGTACGAGCGGGCGTGCGCCCGGTCCCGGTCGGTCGCCGCGCGCTTCGACCTCGACCACGTGGTCCCACACCCGCAGCTCGGCGAAGTGTCGTTGCGCTGGATTCTGGTCCACCTGATCGAGGAGACCGCCCGCCACGCCGGGCATGCCGACATCCTTCGTGAGTTGACCGACGGCGCCACCGGCGCGGTCTGAGCCGGAGCGCGGCGAGGCGTCACTCGGTGGGCAGCAGGCCCAACGGATACTCCATGCCGTCGTGGGTGCACGCCGCGGCGGCCACCCGGGCCGCGTACCGGGCCGCGTCCGCCAGCGGTTCGCCGCGCAGCCGCCCGGCGATCAGCCCGGCCGCGAAGGCGTCGCCGGCTCCGTTGCTGTCCACCACCGGCCCCGGCGGGGTCGCGGGCGGCACCGGAACGGCCGTGCCGTCGCCCGGGTGCAGCTCGGCCCCGTCCGCGCCCCGGGTGACCACCAGGGTGCGGGGTGCCAGCGCGCCGGCGAGCACCGCCGCCCGCTCTGCCAGCCGCACACCGCTGACCAGGATCAGGTCGGCGACCTCGGCGAACGGCCGATGGTAGGGGTTCGGGCCGTCCCAGTCGTGCAGGTCGGTGGAGAGCATCACCCCCGCCGGTAGGGCGGCCCGCACCGCCGGCAGCAGCGGCACCGTCCAGTCCATGATCGAGAGGTGCACGTGTCGGGCGTCCCGGACCAGCTCGGCCAGCTCCGCCGGCGGGAACGGCGGGTCGTCGCCCCGCCAGGGACGCGGGTCGTACAGCGAGGTGCGTCGCCCGCCCGGGTCCACCAGGTTCACCGACCGCCGCGTCCCGGCGAGGTCCTCCGCCAGCACCGACGGCACGCCGGCCCGGGCCAGCGCCGCCCGGACGAGGTCGCCGGCCGGGTCCGCGCCGAGGGTGTCGATCACCCGTACCTCCAGGCCGAGCGCCCGCCCGGCCAGCGCCACCCCGGCGCCGGTGTTGCCGATCCGCAACTCGATCGGCTCGACGATGTGCGAATCGGCGGCCGGTAGCGGCAGCGCGGGCACCCGGACCCGCACGTCCACCCCGAGCCCGCCGATGACGAGCAGGTCGACCATGGCGCCGACAGTAGCCCTCCCGGGCCGCCTATCCTGGGCGCGGGCGGCGACGAGGGGGAGTACGTGCTGGTCATCCACGGGCTGTGGTTGCCCGGCGACGGCTCGACCTCCGGCCTCGCCGTCTGGGCCGAGGACAGCGCCGCGCCGGCAGCCGCGCCGCGCCGCCCCGGCCGTCCGCCCCGCGAGCGCCCACATCCGTTCGCCGCCGCGCACGGCACGCTGGTCACCGCCCTCGCCGATGCCGCCGAGCCGGCCCGCGAGGACACCGCGCTGCTCTCCCTGCCCACCCGGGCCGGCGCGCCCACCGACTCACCCGAGCTGATCCGGACCGCCGTCGCACCCCCGGCCCGCGGCCGGCTCACCCTGGCCGCGTGGCGGGTCCCCGTGCTGGTGTACGCCCCGGACGACGCGCTCGCGCTGCTGCGCGCCCTGGACGACCTCCCGGTGGTGCCCGGGGCCACCCTGCGGCACCTCGCCGAGCTGGCCGACTTCGCCGCCGACCTGGTCACCCGGGGCCGCGTCCTGCCCGGCGTGGGCCCGACGGTGGACACCGTGATGTCGGGTGTCGGCGAGGCCGCTCCACCCGATGGCGAGCGCTCGGCCGACGCCGGTGCGCGGGTGACGGCGCTCGCCGTCTGGCGTCCGCTGCTGACCGGCACCGACGCCGGATGGGCGCGGTCGCTGGCGCTGGCCCTGCCCCCCGCCGCCCGAGCCGCCGCTGCGCCGGCTGCCACCGCGTCGGCCGTCGCCACCCTGGACGGGGCCGCGTCGGACGGCGCCGAGCTGACGGCCGGTGCGCTGGTCGCGGACGCGCTCGACGCGCTGACCGACGCCGCCGCGCGGGCCGCCCTCGCGACCACCACGCTGGCCCGAGGGCTGCGGCCGGGCGGCCCGGCGCCGGCCTGGTTGGCGGCGCTCGCCGGCCCGCACCGCGACTTCACCGTCGACCCGGCGGCACTGGCCACCCTCCGCGCCGAGCTGGACGCCTGGCAGCGCGACGCCGCCGGCGGCCCGGTCCGGGCCAGCTTCCGCCTGGTGGAGCCGGCCCCCGACGAGGTCACCGAACCGATCCTGGCCACCCGCCTCGACCCGGCCCACACCGCGTCGCCGCCGATCGACGCCGCCGACGCGGCCGGCCGCCAGCCCGCCGGAGTCGCGCAGGTCCCCGGTGGTCCGGCCGCCGTGGACCCGGTCGGCGGCGGGCGGTGGCGGCTGGAGTTCGGGCTGCAGGCGGCCGACGAGCCCGGCCTGCACGTCGACGCGGGGCAGGTCTGGCGGGCGCCGCAGACGCTCGGCGGCCTGGCCGGCCGTACCGCCAGCCCGCAGGAGACGCTGCTCGCCGAGCTGGGCCGGGCCAGCCGGCTCTGGCCGGATCTGGACGCCGCGCTGCGTACCGCCGCACCCGAGGCGATGGAGCTGGACGTCGAGGGAGCACACGGGTTCCTCAGCGAGGGTGCCCCGGTGCTGCACGCGGCCGGCTTCGGCGTGCTGCTGCCCTCCTGGTGGCAGCGCCGGTCGGCGCGGATCGGCGCCCGGCTGCGCGCCCGCAGCAGAACCGCGCCCGGCACCGTGGCCGGCGCCGACGCGGGAGTCGGGCTGGACGCCCTGGTCGACTACCGCTGGGAGGTGGCGCTCGGCGACCAGCCGCTGTCGGCCGAGGAACTGGCCGCGCTGGCCGAGATGAAGACGCCCCTGGTACGGCTGCGCGGCCGGTGGGTGGAGCTGGACCCGGGGCGGCTCGCCGCCGGGCTGCGCCTGCTCCGCTCGTCAGGCGAGCTGACCGTCGCCGACCTGCTCCGCCTCGGGCTGGCCGACGGTTCGGACACCGGCGCGCTGCCGGTGCTGGAGGTCACCGCCGACGGGGCGCTGGGCGATCTGCTCGCCGGTGCGGTCGAGCGGCGGCTCACCCCGATGGACCCGCCGCCGGGATTCCAGGGCACGCTGCGGCCGTACCAGCGGCGCGGGTTGGCCTGGCTGGCCTTCCTGCGGTCGCTCGGCCTGGGCGGTGTGCTCGCCGACGACATGGGGCTGGGCAAGACCGTGCAGCTGCTCGCCCTGCTCGCCGGGGACCCGCCGGACGCCGGGCCGACCCTGCTGGTCTGTCCGATGTCGCTGGTGGGCAACTGGCAGCGGGAGGCGGCGCGGTTCACCCCGGGGCTGCGTGTGCACGTACACCACGGGGCGGAGCGGGCCCGGGGGGCGGAGTTCACGGCGGCCGCGCACGGCGCGGACCTGGTCCTCACCACCTACTCGGTGGCCGCCCGCGACGCCGTCGACCTGGCCGGCATCGACTGGCACCGGGTGGTGGTGGACGAGGCGCAGGCGATCAAGAACGCCTCCACCCGGCAGGCCGAGGCGGTCCGCGCGTTGCCCGCCCGGCAGCGGGTGGCGGTCACCGGTACACCGGTGGAGAACCGGCTCGCCGACCTGTGGTCGATCATGCAGTTCGCCAACCCGGGCCTGCTCGGCCCGGCCGCGACGTTCCGCAAGCGGTTCGCCGAGCCGATCGAGCGGCACGGCGACGCCGAGGCCGCCGAGCGGCTGCGCCGGATCACCGGTCCGTTCGTGCTGCGCCGGCTCAAGACCGACTCGTCGATCATCTCCGACCTGCCGGAGAAGCTGGAGATGGAGGTGGTCTGCAACCTCACCGCCGAGCAGGCCGCCCTGTACCGGGTGGTGGTCGACGACATGCTCGCCCGGATCGAGTCCAGCGACGGCATCGAACGCCGGGGCCTGGTGCTGGCCACCATGACCCGGCTCAAGCAGGTCTGCAACCATCCGGCCCAACTGCTGCGCGACGGGTCGCCGCTGGACGGCCGCTCCGGCAAGCTCGCCCGGCTCACCGAGATCCTGGAGGAGGTGCTGGCGGCGGGGGAGCGGGCGCTGCTGTTCACGCAGTACGCCGAGTTCGGCGCGATGCTGCGCGGTCACCTCTCCGCCCGCTTCGGCCGTGAGGTGCTGTTCCTGCACGGCGGGCTCGGCAAGGCCGAGCGGGACGCCATGGTGCAGCGGTTCCAGTCCGGGGACGGGCCGTCGCTGTTCGTGCTCTCGCTCAAGGCCGGCGGCACCGGGCTCACCCTGACCGCCGCCAACCACGTGGTGCACGTGGACCGCTGGTGGAACCCGGCGGTGGAGGACCAGGCCACCGACCGGGCGTTCCGGATCGGGCAGCGCCGGCGGGTGCAGGTACGCAAGTTCGTCTGCGCCGGCACGGTGGAGGAAAAGGTGGCCGCACTGATCGCCGACAAGCGCAACCTCGCCGAGCGGGTGGTCGGCACCGGCGAGCAGTGGATCACCGAGCTGTCCACCGGGCAGCTGCGTGAGCTGTTCACCCTGGAGGCCGGGGCGGTGGTGGAGTGAGTCAGCCGACCGGTGACCGGTTCGCCGACTACGGCCGGCCCCGCCGGGTCGACGGCGGTCTGCGGGCGCGCAGCGCCCGGGGCGCGATCGGGCGGTCCTGGTGGTCCCGGCGCTTCCTGGAGGTGCTGGAGTCGTTCGCCCTGGGCACCCGGCTGACCCGTGGCCGCTCGTACGCGCGGGCCGGGCAGGTGCTCCGGCTCGACATCGCACCGGGACTGGTCAGCGCCGTGGTCCAGGGGTCGCGGCCGCAGCCGTACCAGGTCTCCATCGCGCTGGCGCCGTTCCCGGCCGAGCTCTGGTCCCGGATCGAGGCGGAGCTGGCCGGGCAGGCGTTCTTCAGCGCCCGACTGCTCGCCGGGGACCTCCCCGACGAGCTGGAGGAGCTGTTCGTCGCCGCCGGCGCGCCGCTCTTCCCGGCCGGCGTGGACGAGCTGACCCAGCGGTGCAGCTGCCCCGACTTCGCGGTGCCGTGCAAGCACCTCGCGGCCACCTTCTACCTGCTGGCCGAGGCGTTCGACGCGGACCCGTTCGAGCTGCTGCACTGGCGTGGCCGGTCCCGCGCGGAGCTGCTCGACCGGCTCCGCGCCCGGCGTGCCGAGGCCACCGGCGGACCGGTCACCACGTCACCCGACGAATCCGACCTGGTGTCCGATCAGGACGGAAACGGGTCCGATGTGGACGCCGTTCCGCCCCCGGCCGGCGCGGCCCGGGCGCTCGCCGGGCTGTCGGCGACCCCGCTGGCGGAGGCGGCGGACCGGTTCTGGCTGCCGCCGGTGCCCCTGCCCGACCGGCCACCCCGGCTGGCGACCGGGCCGGACCTGCTGCTGCGCCAGCTCGGCCCGCCGGCGCCGGCCATCGGCGGGCCGGGACTGCTGGAACGGCTGCGCCGGGCGTACCGGGCGCTCGGCCCGGACGACCGGTGAGCCGTCACGTCCAACGCCGGCGGAACCGCCACATGATGGCGGCGTTCGCCACCAGCACCACCGCGCAGATCGCGCCGGCGAGCCGGCCGGCGAACACGGTCATCGCCGGCAGCGACGCCCACAGCACGATGGTCAACAACATCAGGTACCGGCCCCTGCGGGCCCGGACCCGGTGGTCCAGCCGCTTGAAGAAAGCCGGGTCACTCTCCCGGAGCTGACGGGTGATCTGGTCGAACCTGCGCTGATCCTCTTTGCTGAGCATGGCGCTGCCTTCCCCTCACGCGTTCAGCGGTTCGGCGGCATACCCGCTGCGGTGGCGGCTCACGCTCACGCTGTTGTTACTTTTCCTCGACTCCGAGACCGCCTCACGTCCGGCTTATCCGAACCTTAAGTTTCCCTGTGGTGGTGAACGGCGCGGAAAGTGTCGCGTACGGCGGCGCGGTCCGATCCGTACCCGACTGCCGTGCGTCCGCCCTGCTGGGAAGGTCCGACCCCGTTCCCGCTGCGCGACCCGCCGCCAACGCGGCGCTGAGGGCTGTCTTAAGTGCCCTCACGAGGGCGTTCAGCCCGCCTTGAAGGCACCTGAGGGCTTGGTTACCTTGCCGTAGCAACCCCCTCAGGCAACAGTCGCCGCACCTGCCGCACCTGCCCGGTCGCAGCTTCCGGCGCTCATCAGAAATCGGGATTGGTACATGGCCGACCAGAATGTGCCACCACGTCGACCGCGGGACGACCGCGGCTGGGACGGACGCCAGCACCACACCTCGGACGCGTACGGCGACCACAACGCGTCCGCGTCCTACGGGTACGACTCGCCACACACCTACCAGGGCGACTACCCGGCGCAGGGTGACCCGCGCGGGCAGTACGCCGACGAGTATGCCCACGCCGGACACCCCGCCCCCGCCCCGCGCGGGCCGCAGTGGGTCGGCCCGGAGGGCCTGGGGCGCCCGGCCCCGGCCCGGCCTGCCGGCGCCGGACTGCCCAGTTTGGACGATGGCGACGAGCCGGACCGCAAGGTCGGCCGGCGCAAGGCCATGGTGGCCCTCGGCGGCACCGCCGCCGTCGTCGCCGGTGGCGCGGCGCTCGCCATGACCCCGCAGTTCCGCGGCCTCTTCGGCGACGAGGCGGTGGCCGGCGACGCGACCGGCAGCACCGTCACCGACGGCACCGCGGCCCGGCCCAGCGGCCAGCAGCCCAGCACGGTGCGCACCTACACCGAGCAGAACGAGAGCTACATGGGCTCCCGGGCCGGTGAGGCGCTGAAGAAGAACGCCCCGGTCGGTGGCCGGACCTTCTCCGGCCCGGCCGCGGCCGCGGCGGAGACCAAGGTGACCGTCAAGACGGTGCTGGCCAAGGACCCGATCCTGCACCTGGCCCGGCGGGCCACCTTCGGTGCGACGCCCGGCGTGGTCGCCGACATCAAGAAGCAGGGCATCGACGGCTGGATCCGCGCCCAGCTCGACCCGGACAAGCTGGAGCCGAGCAAGGCCGAGCTGAAGCTCGCCGAGCTGCCCACCCAGAAGCTCACCGTGCAGCAGTTGCGCGACCAGCGGGACAAGCTCAACGACCAGGGCGCCCAGCCGGAGCGGGAGATGGTCGACGCCACCATCGCGCGGCAGATCTGGTCCAAACGCCAGCTGTTCGAGGTGATGGTCGACTTCTGGAACGACTTCCTGCACGTCGCCGCGGACTTCGACGGCGGCGAGGTGTACCGCAACTCGTTCGACAAGGACGTGGTGCGGGCGCACGCGCTCGGCAGCTACCCGGAGATGCTGGTCGCCGCGAACAAGCACCCCGCACTGCTGATCTACCTGAACCAGAAGGACTCCCGCAAGGACGCCATCAACGAGAACCTCGCCCGGGAGAACCTGGAGCTGTACTCGGTCGGTGTGGACGGCGGTTACAAGGAGCCGGACGTGCGCCAGGCGGCCATGCTCCAGACCGGCCGGGGCGTCGAGGACGGCAAGTACGTCTTCAAGCCCGAGCAGCACTACGTCGGCAAGGTGAAGATCCTCGGGTTCACGCACGCGAACAACTCGGCGGACCCGAAGAAGGCCGAAGCGGCGATCGACGCGTACATCACCTACATCGCGCTGCACCCGTCGACCGCGAAGTACGTGGCGCAGAGCCTGGCGACCCGGTTCGTCTCGGACACGCCGCCGAAGTCCCTCGTGGACCGGCTGGCCAAGACGTACACCACCAACAACGGCCTGATCAAGCCGGTGTTGATGACGCTGTTCAGCTCCTCGGAGTTCTGGGCGGCGGTGGGCCAGAAGGTGCGCCGGCCGATGGAGTACCTGGTGGCCACGTACCGCACCCTGGGCGTCTCGCCGGATCCGTCGCCGACGCACAACAACGGTGACGACAAGCGCACCCCGTACGCCCGCGGCCTGCGGCAGATCCACGACAAGCTGCGCGAGCTGGGCCACTACCCGATGGGCCAGCCCACCCCGGACGGCTACCCGGACGTGTACGTCGCCTGGACCTCGGCCGGCACCATGGTCAACGGCTGGAACGAGGCCGGTGAACTCCTCGCCGGCTACCGCACGGTCTTCACGTACACGGCGCCGGAGAAGCTGGTCGCCAAGTCGCCGGCCACCGCCGGGGCGTACGTGGACGCGCTCTCGCTGCGCCTGGTCGGCCAGAAGCTCAGCGCCCGCGAGAAGGGCCTGATCCTCGGCGTGGCCGGTGTGCCGGCGACCGCCAAGGTCGACGCCACGTTCAACGGGGCCATCACCGCCGTCGCGCGGGCGATCCTCGCTTCCCCCCAGCACCACCTCCGGTGAGGCACCCGATGGAGAAGACTGTGTACAACTCTTTCCCCCTGCACCCCGACTGCCCCGACCTGCGGCGGCTGGCGGACAACCCGGCCGAGGCGCTGCTGCGCGCGGAGGCCGACCTCGTCGCCGCCGAGAACGCCGCCGAGGCCGACCGCTACCGCACCCTGGAGAACCTGGAGGAGGCCCAGCAGGACGGTCGCGGAGTCACCCGACGGACCTTCGTCGCCGGTGCCGCCGCCACCGCCACCGCGCTGGCGACCGCCCAGTTCGTCACCACCTCGGCGTCGTTCGCGGCGACGAAGACCGGCACCCTGATCCACGTCTTCCTCTACGGCGGGCTGGACGGGCTGAGCCTGATCGCGCCGGACAACGACCCGGTGCTCGCCAAGGCCCGCCCCGACCTGCTGCTCGGCAACGACTCGCTGGCCCTGGGCCGCGGCTTCAAGCTGACCAGCGCCTTCAAGCCGTTGGAGAAGTGGCTCGGCGCCGGCCAGTTGGGCTTCATCCCGGCGGTCTCGGACGAGCGGCTGTCCCGCAGCCACTTCCAGGCCGCGGACGCCTGCAACCTGGGCGGGCTGCCCAACGAGACCGGCGGCCGGGGCTGGCTGGACGGCCTCGTCGACAACCTCGGCAAGGGCACGGCGTTCCGCAGCGTCGGCATCGGCAGCACCCTGCCCCGCTCGCTGGTCGGCAACAACGGCGCGCTCTCGCTGAACAACGTCGGCTCGCTGCGGCTCAACGGCGACGAGCGGTTCCGGGCCGCCACCGAGAAGGCCATCAAGGGGCTCTTCACCGGGATCAACCACCCGGTCGAGGAGGCCGTGCAGGAGGGCATGGGCGCGCTGGCCACCGCCCAGAAGCTCGCCGCCAAGCCGTACCAGCCGGCCGAGGGCGTCACCTACGAGGGCGTCGGCAACGCGTTCAAGCAGCTCGCCCAGCTGATCAAGGGCGGCGCCAACGTCCGGGTCGCCACCGTCGGCATGGGCGGCTACGACACCCACGAGAACCAGGGCACCCGCGAGGGCGGCCAGCTGCACCGCCGGCTGAACGAGCTGGCCAGCGCCATGGCCGCGTTCTTCACCGACCTCGGCCCCCAGGCCGCCGATGTGACGATCATGGTGTCCAGCGAGTTCGGGCGCCGGGTCGGCTCCAACAGCGGCGGCACCGACCACGGGCACGGCGGCGTGGTCACCCTGCTCTCCGGCAAGAAGCTGGCCGGCTCGCTGCTCGGTACCTGGAACGGTCTGGACAAGCTCGACTCCGGTGACGTGCCGGAGTACAACAACATGTTCAACGTCTACGGCGCGGTGGCGCAGGGCCGGTTCGGGCTCACCAACGCGGAGGTGGACAAGGTCTTCCCCCGCCAGAAGTACGCCCCGATGAAGCTGTACGCGTGACGCACTCGCACACCCACGCCGCCGGCCGCCGTACCGGGACCACGTCCCGGCACGGCGGCCGGACGGCTGAACCCGTACCCCCGCAGATCCCGGCCCGACGCGGACCCGGCGGCCGGCGGCTGCTGGCCGCGCTGCTCCTGGTCGGCCTGCTCGCCAGCGTGCTGCCGTGGTGGCTGGGCACCCCCGCGGGCTCCCTCAGGACCACGGCGGCCACCGTGACCGCCGCCGGCCGGATCACCGGTCTGGTCGCCGGTTACCTGCTGCTGGTGCAGGTGCTGATGATGAGCCGGCTTCCGGTGCTGGAGCGGTGGATCGGCGGCGAGCAACTGGGCCGCTGGCACCGCGACGTCGGGGCGACCCTGCTGGTCGCCGTGCTGGCGCACCTGTCGCTGATCCTGGTCGGTTACGCGGACCTGCGTAACCACTCCGTCCTCGCCGAGGTCGGCACGCTGCTCGGCGACTACGAGGACATGCTCTCGGCGTTCGTCGCGACCGGCATCATGATGCTGGTCGGGTTCAGCAGCGTGCGGGCGATCCGGCGGGCGCTGCCCTACGAGCTGTGGCACCTGCTGCACCGGTCGAGCTACCTGGTGCTGCTGCTCGGTTTCGGGCACCAGTTCAGCCACGGCGCACAGCTGTACAAGCCCGGCCCGGTACGCACCGGGTGGATCGCCCTCTACCTGCTGGTGGTCGCCGCCCTGCTCTGGGGCCGGGTGATCGCGCCGCTGGCGTTCAACCTGCGGCACCGGCTGCGGGTCGCCGACGTGGTCGCGGAGAGCCCGGACACCATCTCCATCTATCTCACCGGGGAACGGCTGGACCGGCTGGAGATGCTCGGCGGGCAGCACTTCCGCTGGCGCTTCCTCACCCGGGGCTGCTGGTGGCAGTCGCACCCGTTCTCCGTCTCCGCCGCGGCCAACGGCCGCTGGCTGCGCCTCACCGTGAAGGTGGTCGGCGCGCACACCGCCGACCTGCGCGACCTGGATCCCGGCACCCGGGTCTGGGCGCAGGGTCCGTCGGGGACGTTCACCGCCGCGCACCGGCTGCGTGACCGGGCGCTGTTGATCGCCGGCGGCAGCGGCATCACCCCGATCCGCGCCATGCTGGAGGAGCTGCCGCCGGGCGCCGCGCTGATCTACCGCGCCCGTACCCCGGCCGACGTCCTGCTCAGCCGTGAGCTGGACTGGCTGGCCCAGGCGCGGGACACCTCGATCTGGTACGTCATCGGCTCCCGCGACGACCCCGGCCCCCGCCAACTGATGAGCCCCGACGGTCTGCTCCAGCTCGTGCCCGACATGACCCACCGCGACGTCTACCTGTGCGGGCCGCCCGGGCTGGTCGAGCAGTCGGTGCGCGCGCTGCGCCGGGCCGGCGTGCCTCGCCGGCAGATCCACCTGGCCACCTTCGAGTTGTAGGAAGGGCAATCCATGCGTCGCGCGTTCCTCGCGATCACCGGTCTGGCCGCCAGCACCACCGCGCTGGTGGTGCTCAAGGGCTCACCGGGGACCTCTCAGGTCGCCCAGGACCTGCCGGCCGCCCAGCCGGTCAGTCCCACCCCGCAGGGCGTCGACCCGAGCGCCGCTCCGGACGCCGGCCCGGCCGGCACGACACCGAAGTCGTCGGTGAGCGCCGGCGCGCCGTCGTCGCCGAAGCCGAGCAGGAGCACGGCCCGCCCGTCCGGCACCCGCACCACCGCGAAGGCCCCCACCGCACCGCGGACCACCACCAAGGCGCCCCAGCCGACCACCCGCCGGGTCACCGGTCCGGGCGTGGACAACGAGTACGGGTACGTGCAGGTGCAGATCGTCGTCTCCGGCAACCGGATCGTCGAGGCCGTCGCGCTGTCGCTGCCCAGCGGAGGCGAGTCCGACATCCACAGCGGCGACGTCCGGGACAGGTACAACGGCACCGGCGGCGAGGTGGTGCAGAAGCAGAGCGCGAACCTCAACACCGTCTCCGGCGCCACCGAGACCAGCAACTCCTACAAGCAGTCGCTGCGGGGCGCGATCGAGCAGGCGTTCTGACGTGCCGGCGGCGATGACCCGACCCGGGCTGTGCCGGGTCGAGCAGATCATGGGTACGGCCATCACCCTGGACCTCGCCGACGACCTGCCGCCGGAGCGCCTGCGTGAGCTGGCCGACCAGGTCTTCGCCTGGATGCGCGAGGTGGACGCGCGGTTCAGCACGTACCGGGCCGACAGCGAGGTGAGCCGCTTCGACCGGGGCGAGGTGCTGCTCTCCGAGGCGTCGGCGGACCTGCGGTTCGTGCTGGAGGCCTGCGCCGACCTGTGGGGCGCCACGGACGGTTTCTTCGACGCGTACGCCACCGGCCGGCTCGACCCGTCCGGGTTCGTGAAGGGCTGGGCGGCGCAGGTCGCCTCGGACCGGCTCCTCGCCGCCGGCGCGGCGAACCACTGCGTGAACGCCGGCGGTGACGTGCGGGTGCGGGGCTTCTCCCCGTCGGGCGAGCCGTGGCGGATCGGCATCCGGCACCCGTGGGACCCGATGGCGACCTGCCTGGTGGTCGCCGGGACCGACCTGGCCGTGGCCACGTCCGGGGTGTACGAGCGGGGTCGGCACGTGCTCGACCCGCGCCGGGGGGCGCCGGCCGGGGGACTGCGCTCGGTGACCGTGGTCGGGACCGACCTCGGGGTGTCCGACGCCTACGCCACCGCGGCCCTGGCCATGGGGGCCGCCGGGATCGGCTGGCTGGACCGCCTCCCCGACCACACCCACGCCGTCATCACCGACGACGCCCGCCAGTTCCTGTCCACCAGCCTGCCCCTGACGGACTAGCGGAGCGGGCGGTGGGTGCCGGCGGGACGGGAGCCCGTCGGGCGGGGACGGCCGGGTCGGGAGCCGGACGGGCGGGTGCCGGCCCACCGGTGCCGTCGGTGGCTGCGCCGGGGCGGCTCCGTGCCGCCGGGATGAGGCGCTCTGTCGTCGGTGGACATCGTTCCCCCGTTCGTGGCGCGCGTTCGCGCCGTCCCCCTGTCAACGAGCACCGACGCCCCGGCGACGCTGTCGGCGAGCGGATCGAATCGCCCGGCGCGGCCGGTTCACATGCCCCGCCGGGGCAGCGGCAGGTGACCGGGGAGCAGCTCGGGGGCGAGCGTCACGCCGGTGGCGCGCAGCGCCTCGATCAGGGTGTTCTGCACGAGGTAGGAATCCGGAAGTTGCCAGCGGGCCTGTTCCGGGGCGACCGCCCAGCGGACCGGCCCCTCCGGCAGCCGGGTGGGCGGCGCGGGGATCCACGATCCCGGCCCGTGCCGGACGACGTGGAAGCAGTGCTCCAACTCCGGCCGGAGCGGATCGCCCGGGCGCACCAGGAACATCCACCGCCCGGTGGGGGTGGCCAGCACCGGCCCGCGTACGCCGGTGCCGGCCGGGTGGGTCTGCACCGCGTCGAGCACGTGCCGGCCGAGGTGGGCGGGCACCTCCAGCACGTCGAAGGACCGGCCGGTGGGCAGCAGCACGCCGTGTGGGCGGCTCCGCCACCAGGTGGCCACCCGGGCCGGGTCGGCGCTGGCGGCCAGCTCCCAGTTCTCCAGGGCGGGATGGCAGCCCACGGTGGGGCAGCCGGCCCGGCCGCAGACGAACCGGCTGCGGGCCAGGCAGGCGCCCGGGGTGACCTCCCAGCCGTGTGCGGCGTACCGCACGGCGACCCGGCGGAGCCGCACTCGTTCCAACGGCGACAGTTCGGCGACGCGCGGTCCGACGTTCCCCCACATGTGTGCCATCTCCCATCGTCGGGCCCGGCGAACGCCAGGTCGCATGTCGAGCACCGTCACTGCCGTAACCCACGATCGTTGAGGTTGACGAACGGCTCGTGCAACTTGCACGAAAAGTACGAGGACTGGCTGTACGGCTGACGCACTGGCTGTGCGACCAGCGAAAACCTGAAGATGAACGAGTATCGCCGCGCCCGCGGACATCGTTCCGGCCCGATGGGCCGGGGCGGCAGGGGGAGGGATGGGGAGATGGACGAGCTACCCATAGGGCGGCGAGTGGCCTACTGGCGGGGGCGACGCAAGATGTCGCAGCAGGTCTTCGCGGACCGGTTGGGCAAGTCGAAGAGCTGGGTGGACAAGGTCGAGCGGGGCGTCCGTCGGTTGGACAAGTTCTCGGTCCTCTACGAGATCGCCGACATCCTCCAGGTGGACGTGCAGCTGCTGATGGGCAAGGACCCGGAGCGGCGCACCGACGCGCTGAACTGCATCGACCAGGTCGAGGTGCAGGAGATCCGGGCGGCGCTGGAGCGGTACGACTCGATGAGCGCGTACTTCGACGCCGCGCCGTACCCGCCGCCGCTGGACGACATGCGCAAGGCCGTCAACCACGCCTGGCTCACCTACCAGTACGGCCGCTACGGAATGCTCACCCGCGCGCTGCCGAAGCTGCTGCGCGACGCCCAGGCGGCCGACGCCGGCTACGCCGGTGAGCAGGCCCCGGAGGCCGCTCACCTGCTCGGGCAGGTCTACCAGATCGCCTCCTCGGTGCTGCGCAAGCTCGGCGAGTGCGAGCTGGCCTGGCTGGCCGCGGACCGGTCGATGGCGGTGGCCCAGCGGGCCGACGACCCGCTGCTGGCCGGCATCGCCACCACTCGCGTCTGCAACGCCCTGGTCGCGATGGGTCGGGCCCGTCCGGCACTGGAGCTGAACGTCACCATCGCCAACCGGCTCGCACCCGGGGGCGGAAACGACGCCACCCCGGCCCGGCTCTCCGTCTACGGCATGCTGCTGCTCCAGGGCGCGATGGCCGCTTCCCGGATCGGTGACTCGGCCACCGTCGACGACCTGATCAACGGCGCCGAGGAGGCCGCCACCCTGCTCGGCGGCGACCAGAACCACTACTGGACCTCGTTCGGCCCGACCAACGTCGAGCTGCACCGGGCCGCCGCCGCGGTGGAGCTGGGCGACGGGGGGAGGGCCGTGGAGGTGCACCAGCTGCGCATCGTGGAGCCCTCCTTCAACGCGTTGCTGCCCGAGCGTCGCGCGCACCACCTGCTCGACATCGCCCGTGGCTTCGCTCAGATCGGTGACGTGGCGAACGCCGGCGAGATGCTGCTGCGCGGCGACCGGCTCGCCCCGTCCGAGATCCGCTGCCGGCCGATCGCCCACGAGGTGATGTCGGACATCCTGCGTCGCACACGTGGTGCGCCGCCTTCTCCGGTAGCGGAGTTGGCTGAGCACATGGGAGTAGGGGTATGAGCGCGGAGCCGGTCTGATGACCGGTCCGCAACACATCAGCGGGCACCGTGAGGTGCTCTATGTCATCGCCTGCGGTTCGCCGCTGGCCCGGCACGTCGGGCGCCTGGTCGACCTGGCCCAGCAGGACGGGTGGGAGGTCTGCGTGGTCGTCACACCGGACGGCGCCAAGTTCGTCGACAAGCCCGCCCTGGCCCGACAGACCGGCCACCCGGTGCGGACGCACTACAAGAACCCGGGTGACCCGGACGTGCTGCCGCCCGCCGACGCCATGATCGTCTGCCCGGCCACCGTGAACACGGTGAACAAGTGGGCGGCCGGGATCGCCGACACCCTGGCGCTCGGGCTGCTGGTCGAGGCGCAGGGCAAGGGGCTTCCGATCGTGGCGGTGCCGTACACCAACGCCGCGATGGCCGCCCACCCGGCGTTCCGGGCCGGCATCGCCCGGTTGAGCGAGTGGGGTGTCACGGTGCTCTTCGGTGACCACGTGGTCGCCCTGCACCCGCCGGGAACCGGCGAGCAGCACCTGCACTCGTTCCCCTGGCCGATGCCGCTGGCCACGCTGCGCGCCGCCTCCTGGAGCGCCGCCTAGCGGTCGGATCGCCCGCCCGCCGCGCCACCTGACCGGCGCGGCCGGGCCGGGCGTCGCCGCTCGACGGCTCCCGCGCCGGTAAGCTGGCCCGCCGTGAGCGTATGCGCATCCACCCCCACGGTGACCGACGTGGTGGCCGAGCTGGAACGGCGCTACCCGCCGGTCTGGGCGGAGGAGTGGGACCGGGTGGGCCTGGTGCTCGGCGAGCCGGCCGCCCCGGTCCGCCGGGTGCTCTGCGTGGTCGACGTGGTGCCGGAGACGGTCGCCGAGGCGCTGGCGGCTGACGCCGACATGATCGTTGCGCATCACCCGCTGCTGCTGCGCGGGGTCTCCTCGGTCGCCCCGACGACGTTCAAGGGGCGGATCGTCCACCAACTCATCCGGGCCGGGGTGGCGCTCTACGTGGCGCACACCAACGCCGACGTGGCGTCCCCGGGGGTCTCCGACGCCCTCGCCGCCCGGTTCGGGCTCACCGGCCTGCGCCCGCTGCACCGGCCCGCGCCCTCCTCGCCCGCGTACGGCGACGACCGGGGCATCGGCCGCATCGGTGAGCTGCCCCGCCCGATGACCCTCGCCGAGCTGACCCGGCACGCCGCCGCCGTGCTCCCCGTCACGTCCTGGGGAGTTCGCGCCGCGGGGGATCCCGGGCGTATGGTTCGTACCCTCGCCGTCAGCGGAGGGTCGGGGGACAGCTTCCTCGGCGCCGCGACCGCCGCCGGGGTGGACGCGTTCCTCACCGCCGACCTGCGGCACCACCCGGCAAGCGAGCACCTCGCCGCCGATGGGCCCGCCCTGATCGACGCCGCCCACTGGGCGACCGAACGACCGTGGCTGGACGATCTGGCAGCCCTCCTGCGGGAGGCGCCGGGCGTCGAGACGCTGGTGTCCGACCTGGACACCGACCCGTGGACCGTACACGCCGCCGCACCCGTTGTGGACGACAAGGAGCCCGACCGTGAAGGCTGACCCCCAGGTGCAGCGCCGCCTGCTCGACCTCCAGGCGATCGACACCAACCTCGCCCAGCTCGCCCACCGCCGGCGTTCCCTGCCCGAGCGGGCCGAGCTGGAGGCGCTGGCCCGGGAGCTGTCGTCGCTGGAGGACGAGCGGGTCCGTGCCCAGGTGGCGGTCGACGACCTGGACCGGGACATCGCCCGCCTGGAGAAGGACGTCGAGCAGGTCCGGGCCCGCAAGGAGAAGGACCAGAACCGGCTGGCCGCCGGCACCGGCCCGGCCCGGGAGCTGGAGGCACTCCAGCACGAGCTGGTCTCGCTGAACCGGCGCCAGGGCGACCTGGAGGACGCCGAGCTGGAGCTGATGGAGCAGCGGGAGACCGCGCAGAGCGTGCTGGACGGCGTGGAGCAGCGGCTGGCCGACACCCGGGAGAAGCGGGCCGCCACCGAGCAGCGCCGGGACGACGCGCTGGCCGAGATCGCCAAGGAGGAGGAGTTCAAGCGGGGAGCCCGTCAGCCGCTCGCCGCCGACCTCCCGGCCGAGCTGGTCACCCTCTACGAGAAGATCCGCCAGGACACGGGTCTGGGTGCCGCGCTGCTCACCGCCGGCCGGTGCGGCGGCTGCCGGTTGGAGCTCTCCGGGGCCGACCTGGCCCGGATCCGCAAGGCCGCCCCGGACGACGTGATCCGCTGCGAGGACTGCCGACGGATCATGGTCCGTACCAACGAGTCGGGCCTGTAGGTCGTGGCGCCGCGCGTGGTCGTCGTCGAGGCCGACGGCGGGTCCCGGGGCAACCCCGGCCCGGCCGGCTACGGCGCGGTGGTACGTGACCCGGAGACCGGCGAGGTGCTCGCCGAGCGCTCCGACTCGCTCGGTACGGCGACCAACAACGTCGCCGAGTACCAGGGGCTGATCGCCGGGCTGGCGGCCGCCGCCGAGCTGGGTGTCGCCGAGGTGGACGTCCGGATGGACTCCAAGCTGGTGGTCGAGCAGATGTGCGGCCGGTGGCAGATCAAGCATCCCGGTCTGCGACCGCTCGCCGCCCAGGCGGCCGGGCTGGTGGGTCGGTTCGCCGCGGTCCGGTTCACCTGGATCCCGCGTGAGCAGAACCGGCACGCCGACGCGCTGGCCAACGCCGCCATGGATGCCGCCGCCGGCCGGCCCCCGACGCCCGCCGCCGTCCGACCCGCCGCGGCGACGCCCGCCACCGCCCCGATCGTCGGCAGCGACCCGGCGACCGCGCCGGCGTCCTGGGAGCCGCGACCGAGCTTCACCGCCAGCCGGCTGATCCTGGTCCGGCACGGCGAGACCCCGTACACCGAGCAGCGCCGCTACTCCGGGCGCGGTGACGTGCCCCTCTCCGAGCGCGGCCGGGCCCAGGCCCAGGCCACCGCCGCCCGGGTGGCCGCGCTGGCCCCGTCCGTCGCGGCCGTGCTCAGCTCACCGCTGTCCCGGTGTACGCAGACCGCGGCGGCGATCGCCGGGGCGCTCGGCGACGTGCCGGTCCGCACCGAGGACGACCTGATCGAGTGCGACTTCGGTGACTGGGAGGGGCGGACGTTCGCCGAGGTGCGCGCGCAGTGGCCGGGGGAGATGGACGCCTGGCTCGCGTCGCCCCGGATCGCCCCGCCGGGTGGCGAGTCGTTCACCCACGTCGCCGAGCGCTGCCAGCGGGTCATCGCCGGGCTGCTCACGGCGTACCCCGGTGAGACCGTGGTGGTCGTCTCGCACGTCTCGCCGATCAAGCTGGTGCTGCGCGACGCGCTCGCCGCCGGTGACGCTTTCCTGCACCGGCTCTTCCTGGACGCGGCCGGCATCTCGGTGCTCGACCTGTGGCCCGACGGCGGCGTCGCGGTGCGCACGGTCAACGACACCGCGCACCTCGCCAAGATCGACTAATTCCCATCTGTCGGGAGGGTTTTAGCTCGGCGGCACCAACCGGTGAGGAACTGTTGACAGTGGATGACGCCCGATTCAAGATCGGTTTCGTGCGAAGCGTTCACCTGACGAAGCGGGGTCACATCGACCTCCTGCGCGTCGCCAGCGCCGCCTGTCGACGCTCCATCTGACGCCGGGTTCCCTTCCTTCCTCGCACGCTGCAGGCGCGTTCCCATCACCGCTGGTCTCCGGCCCCGCGGCGCGTCCGCCTGCGCGTACCTCCCCGACAGGAGTCCTGTCCATGTTGTCCGCAAGACGTCTACCCCGGCTCACCGTGACCGTGGTGAGCGCCGCGCTGCTCGCCACCGTGGCCCTCACCGGGCCCGCGTCCGCCACCGCGCTACCCACAGTGCCGCCGCGTGCCGTCGACCTCTCCGACATCCGCGGCTACCCCCGGCAGAGCACCCTCCCGCTCTGGCCGGACAACCCGGCCGACGCGTCCATCCCGATCGGTGTCCTCCCGTACGACGAGATCGCGCCGAAGCTGAACGCCCTCCAGCGGGCCAGCGACCGGGTCTCCGCCCGGGTCGCCGGGAGGTCCGCCGGCGGCTACGACCTGTACGCGGTCACCGTGACCGCGCCGGAGAGCCGCACCGAGGCCCGGCAGCAGGAGACCTGGAAGCGGCTCATCGAGGACGAACCGGCCCGGGCGCAGCGGGACCGGAAGCTGCTCGCCGGCTACAAGACCCCGCTCTTCGTCAACGCCAACATCCACGGCAACGAGTGGGAGGGCACCGACGCCGCGCTGCGGGTCATCGAGGACCTCGCCACCAACCGCAGCCCCGAGGTGGCCGCGCTGCTGAGGCGCAACCGGCTGGTCTTCAACATCACCTCCAACCCGGACGGCCGGGTGGCCGGCACCCGGGCCAACGCGGCGGGCTACGACCTGAACCGCGACCTGACCATCGTCGCGCAACCCGAGACCAACCTCATCCGCGACCTGATCATCGACACCAAGCCGATCATCACGCTGGACCTGCACGGGTACGTCAACCCGACCCTGCTGCACCCCAGCACCCCGCCGCACAACGTCAACAACGAGTACGACCTGTACATCAAGCACGGCCTGCCGAACGCGCTGGCGATCGAGGAGGGACTGCGCGGCCTCGGGTACGCCGAGACCCAGCGGGCGCGGATCCCGTTCCGCGACGACGAGCCGGGCGTGTGGGACGACTTCCCGCCGATCTACGTGCCGTCGTTCGCCATGCTGCAGAGCAGCATCCCGTACACCATCGAGGCGCCGCTGAACCCGCGCGGCAGCACGCTCACTCCCGCCGAGCGGGTCCGTCGCTCCGGCATCAACACCGACGTGCACGAGGTGGCGATCCGCACCTCGCTGCGCTACATCCAGGACCACCGGGCCGAGGTGCTGCACGACCAGGCCGAGGTCTACCGCCGGGGCCTGGCCGGTGAGCCGCTGCGCGACATCCCCGACGGCTACGTGCCGGGCTGGGGGCCGGAGGACAACTACAACACCACCTTCCCCCGGTCCTACGTCATCCCGACCGGCACCGGGCAGCGCTCCGAGCCGGCTGCGGCTCGCCTGGTCGACCTGCTGATCGGCAGCGGTGGCCGGGTGTGGCGGGCGAAGAAGGCGTTCACCGCCGGTGGCAAGAGCTACCGGGCCGGCTCGTACGTCGTCGACATGCACCAGCCGAAGCGCGGCCTGGTCAACTCACTGCTCGAACCGGGCGCGGACATCACCGACCGGGTGGGCGACCTGTACGCCGGCCCGGCCGCCTGGAGTCAGGGGCTGACCTGGGGCGCCACCGTCGACGTCCTGTGGAACACCCTGCCCGGGGTGCACCTGGAGCGGACCTACGATGGGCGGGCCGAGGGCACGCTGCCCGCCGGCCGGTCCGACCTACGCCTGGATCTGCGGGACGCCGCCGATCTGCTCGCGGTCAACTCGCTGCTGGCCAAGGGCGTCGCCGTCTACCGGCTCGAGGACGGGTCGGTGGTCGTCCCCGGCACCCCGGCCAACCGTAAGCTGGCCGGCGCCGAGGTGAAGGCCCGCGCGGTCAGCTTCGAACCGGCGCCCAGGGGCTGGCGGGGCACCCCGCTGGACCGGGTCGTGGTCGGCTACATCGGCACGGTCGAGGAGCGGGACACCCTCGCCGACCTGGGCTTCGAGGCGCGGGCGGTGACCGCCGCGACGCTGGCGGGCACGCTGACCGAGGACGTCGACGTGCTGCTGGTCGCCGGCAACGTCGACCTGGCGAACCTGACCGCCGAGAACCGGGCCGCCGTGGAGGGTTTCCTCGCCCGGGGCGGCGGAGTGGTCGGCCTGGGCACCGCCGGGGCGTCCTTCAGCAACGCCGCCGCGCTGCTCACCGTGACCGCCACCGCGGCGGAGAGCCTGGCCAGCGGGGTGGCCAACATCGTGAACAACGGGGGACCCGTCACCACGTCGGCCATCCCGCACGCGTTCATCAGCCAGCCCGTCTGGTTCACCCACCTGGGCGCCAACGTCGAGGTCGAGCAGTCGTACGCCGCTGACCCGCTGCTCTCCGGCTGGTGGGCCACCGACGGTGCCAATGGACAGGCTGCGGCGGCCAACCAGGCCAGCATCGTGCGGGGTGTCTCCGTCGCCGGAAACGGCGTGGTGCTGTTCGGCACCGACCCGACGTTCCGCCTGCACCCCAAGGGTCTTCAGTCGCAGCTTGGCCGTGCCGTGCTCTGGGCGGCCCGGCGGTGACCCCGACCGGCTGAGCCGACGACCGGCCGATGTGGGGCCCGGGTGCCGACCGCACCCGGGCCCCACGCCGTCGCCGGGCCGGTCCCGTCGTCCGTCACCGGGTACGCCGGTCGATGCCGCTCGGCGCACTACGGATGCCGTTCGGCGCAGCGCCCTCGACTGGTTGAGCGTGACGGCGCTCACAGGGTCGTAGCCTCCGGCCGTTACATGGCTAGCTACGACTTCCCGGAGGTGTGTCAGATGGCTGCACCCGAACCGGAGGCGACCACCACGGCGCCAGTCAGGGCGAAGGACCACAGCCCCTGGAACTGGTTGCTCTTCATCCCCATCGTGGTGCCGCTGATCCCGGCTTTCTTCAACGGCGACTCACCCCGGATCTTCGGGTTTCCTCGGTACTACTGGCTGCAGTTGGCGTGGATCCTGCTCGGCGTCTCCACCACGACGCTGGTCTACCAGTTGACGAAGAAGCGGGGTGAGCGCTGATGTGGCGCGATCATCTCACCGAGATCATCGTCTTCTCGCTGTTGTTCCTGCTGGTCAGCGTGATGGGCTTCGTGGCCGCCCGCTGGCGTGCGCCGAAGGACATGGCGCACCTCGACGAGTGGGGCCTGGGCGGGCGTAACTTCGGCGGCTGGATCACCTGGTTCCTGGTCGGCGGTGACCTCTACACCGCGTACACCTTCGTGGCGGTGCCGGCACTGATGTTCGGTGCCGGGGCAGCCGGGTTCTTCGCCGTGCCGTACACGATCGTCGTCTACCCGCTGGTCTTCCTGGTGCTGATCCGGCTCTGGTCGGTCTCGCACCGGCACGGCTTCGTCACGCCGGCCGACTTCGTCCGCACCCGGTTCGACTCGCCGGTGCTGGCGCTGCTGGTCGCGATCACCGGCATCGTGGCCACGATGCCCTACATCGCGCTGCAACTGGTCGGCATCGAGGCGGTCCTCAAGACCATGGGCGTGACCGGGGAGAGCACTCTCGCCCGGCACCTGCCGATCATCATCGCGTTCGCCATCCTGGCCGCGTACACCTACCAGTCCGGGCTCCGCGCGCCGGCGCTGATCGCGTTCGTCAAGGACAGCCTGATCTACGTCGTGATCCTGGTGGCGGTCATCTACCTGCCGTACAAGCTCGGTGGGTGGGGCGACATCTTCGACGCGGCGGACGCCAAGTTCCAGGCGTCACCGAACCCGAACGACGGTGTCCTGCTCAACGGCAACAACCAGCTCCAGTACGTCACGCTGGCGTTCGGTTCGGCGTTGGCGCTGTTCCTGTACCCGCACAGCATCACCGGTGTGCTGGCCAGCCGGAACCGGAACGTGATCAAGCGGAACATGTCGGCGCTGCCGGCGTACAGCCTGCTGCTCGGGCTGATCGCGCTGCTCGGCTACATGGCCATCGCGGCCGGGGTGAAGCCGCTGCCGGGTGCGTCGGCGGGCAGTGTGGACAACAACACCATCGTGCCGCTGCTCTTCGACCAGCAGTTCCCGGACTGGTTCGCCGGGGTCGCGTACGCGGCCATCGGCATCGGGGCGCTGGTGCCGGCGGCGATCATGTCGATCGCGGCGGCGAACCTGTTCACCCGCAACATCTACAAGGAGTACCTGAAGCGGGACGCCAGCCCGGCGCAGGAGGCGAACGTCTCGAAGATCACCTCGCTGGTGGTCAAGGTCGGCGCGGTGGCCTGCATCGTGTTCCTGGACCCGCAGTTCTCCATCGACCTGCAGCTCATCGGTGGCGTGATCATCCTTCAGACGCTGCCGGCGGTGGCGTTGGGTCTCTACACACGCTGGTTCCACCGGACCGCGCTGGTCGTCGGCTGGGTCGCCGGCATGGGGCTCGGCATGTGGATGCTCTACCAGGTGGCCAGCCCGACCCGGAAGCACTTCGGCGGCTCGGCCTTCCCGCTGGAGAAGTTCGGCTTCGACACGCCCAAGACGATCTACGTCGGCATCGTGGCGGTGCTGGTCAACCTGGCGGTCGCGGCGCTGCTGACGCTGGTCCTGCGGGCCGCCAAGGCCGACGAGGGTGTCGACGGCACCGTCGGAGACGACTACTTCGCCGACGAGGGCGACCCCCGGGTCACTCCGGGCACCGAGCGCGACGCCGACTCGGCCCGCGAACCGGTCGCCTAGCGCACAGGAAGGGCCGCTTCTCGACGCGTGGCGTCGGGAGGCGGCCCTTCGGTGTCAGGGAGGCTCAGCGGCCCCGGTTGCGGGACACCAGGGCCTCGTTGAGGCGGTGCAACATCCGCGCCAGGGTCTCCCGGTCCTCGGCGGGCCAGTCGGCGAGCATGTCGCCGTAGAGGCGGGTCCGCGCGGCCCGCACCGCCGCCATCCGTTGCAGGCCCGCCGCGGTGGGGGAGATGACCGTGCCCCGCCCGTCGGACGGGTCGGGGGCGCGGGTGATCAGACCGTCGCGCTGGAGCGCGGACACCTGCCGGGTCACGGTCGAACCGTCCAGGTTGAGCCGGGCGGCGAGCGCGGAGACGTTCTGCGGGCCGGCGGCGTCCAGGTGCCGCAGGATCACGTACGCCGCCCGGTCGAGCACCCGGTGCTCGGCGGTGCCGGTGGCCCGCCGGGTCGCCTCGCCGAAGCGCATCAGCAGGGCCACCTCGGTCTCGATCCGGCCGAGCGTGACCTCGTGGTCGTCGGCGTCGGCATCGGTGTCCCGGTAGGGGTCGTCGCTCATAGCTGTATGATACAAGGTAAGTACCTGTACGATACAGCTAATTGGGGAGTCGGAGTGGATCGGCGTTCCGAACCGAACCGCAGTGCCATCTACGCCACCACACTGGTGGCCTTCCTCGCGATCGCCGGCATCGCCGTCGTCGACCCGATCCTGCCGGCCATCGGCGACGCCATCGGGGTCACCGCCTGGCAGGTCGAGCTGCTGTTCACCGCGTACATCGCGGTGATGGCCCTCGGCATGATCCCGGCGACGCTGGCCAGCGGCCGGTTCGGCTTCAAGCCGGTGCTGATCACCGGCGTCTCCGTGGTCGGCGTGGCGGCGATCCTCGCCTCGTTCAGCGACAGCATCGTGCAGCTGTCCGTGCTGCGCGGCGTCTGGGGACTGGGCAACGCGATGTTCTTCGCCACCGCCATGGTGGTGCTGGTCAACCTCGCCGTCGACCGGGAATGGGTGGTCGGCCTCTTCGAGACGGCCCTCGGTCTCGGCTTCGCCGTCGGCCCGCTGATCGGCGGCCTGCTCGGCGAGGTCAGCTGGCGGCTGCCGTTCTTCGTGTGCGGCGTGTTCATGGTCCTGGCGCTCGGCGTGGCCGCCCGCAAGCTGCGCGAGCCGACCAACCGGCAGGCCCCGGTGCGGGTCGGCCAGATCTTCGCCACCTACCGCCGGCCGGCGTTCATCGCGCTCTGCGTGGTGACCGGCACGTACAACTTCGTCTTCTTCGTGGTGCTCGGCTACACGCCGCTCTTCCTCGGCCTGGACGTCATCCCGCTGGGGCTGGCCTTCACCGGCTGGGGCCTCGGCCTGGCCGCCGGCATCCTGGTGGTCGGCCACCGGCTGGCCCACCGGATCGGCGCGGTGCAGACCGTCGGCGTGGCCATCGCCGGCCTGCTGGTCTGCATGGTCCTCTTCGCCACCTCGACCAGCACCGCCGAGGCGCTGGTGGTGCTGGTGCTCTCCGGGCTCTGCATGGGGCTGGCCAACGCCAACCTCACCGACCTGGCGCTCGGCCTCGGCTCCAGCGACCGCCGGGTGGCCACCGGCGCCTTCAACCTGGTCCGCTGGGGCGCCGCCGCGCCGGCACCGATCATCTCCGGCAAGCTCGCCGAACACTCGCTGTCGCTGCCGTACTGGGTCGGTTTCGGCGTCCTCGCCGTCGGCGTGCTGGTCTACCTGGCCTTCGCGCACCTGATGGCCGCCGGCTACGGAGAGCGGGTGCTCTGGTCCCGCTGGAACCGGGTCGCCGCCGGCACCGAGCACGCCCCGGAAGAGCCGGTCGGCGAGGCGTACTGACCGCCGTCCCCCACCGTCAAGATCCGCGCACGTTCGGGCAACCTGCTGCCTCAGCTCCTGTCGAGGCAGCACTTTCCCGGAAGCTGCGCGGATCTTGGCATTGGGGCGGCGGGGCTGCGTTGGGCGGAGGTCAGGTGAGGGCGCGCCAGAGCAGGTAGAGCCCGATGACCGTCCCGAACACCACGATCATCGTCTTGAGCAGCACCGGTGGCAGCCTACGGACCAGCCGGGCGCCGGCGTACCCCCCGATCAGGGTCGCCGGGGCGACCACCGCGACGGCGGCCCAGTTCACCGGGCCGAACAGGGCGAACACCACCAGCGTGGTGAAGCCCACCACCGCGGAGAGCAGATTCTTGATCGCGCTGACCCGGGCGAGCGTCGCGTCCAGCACCAGGGCCAACCCGGCGACCAGCATCACCCCGAGCGCCGCGCCGAAGTACCCCCCGTACACCGCGCCGAGCGCCACCATCGTCTGCACCGCGACCGTGCGCTGACGCGGCGACAGGTCCCGGGGATGACCGACCAGCCGGCGCAGCGGGTCCTGGAAGGCGAGCACCGCGGTCGCGCCGAGCACCAGAAATGGCACGACCAGCTCGAACGCGCGGGCCGGGGTGGCCAGCAGCAGCAACGCCCCGAGGATCGTGCCGACGACCGTCGTGGGCACCAGCGTCGCCAGCGCGCGGCCACGCGGCAGATCCACCCGGCTGCCCGCCACGCTGGCCACGTACCCGGGGAACACGGCGACGGAGTTGCTGACGTTCGCCGGCACCGGGGGCAGCCCCACCGCGATCATCGCCGGAAAGGTGATCAGCGAACCGCCACCGGCCACCGCGTTGATCGTGCCAGCGGCGAGACCGGCGGCGAGCAGCAGCGCGGCGTGGGAGAGATCCATAGCCTGACGAGGTTAGCCCCCACCCGGTCGGGCGGGCACGCCGGACTCCCGCCGCCGATCCACCCCGACCGCCCTCTGACCTGCGCGATCTTGCCCAGGCGGGGTGGCAATACCGGCGGGCCGCCCGTCGTTAGGATGAGAGCGCGACGGACGAGTCGACCGGGCGGCCGCGTCGGCGGGCTCTGGCCCGCCGCCGAGGAACGTCCGGACTCCACAGGGCAGGGTGGTTGTTAACGGCAACCCGGGGTGACCCGCGGGAAAGTGCCACAGAAAACAGACCGCCGACCCCAACGGGGACGGTAAGGGTGAAACGGTGGGGTAAGAGCCCACCAGCACCCCGGGTGACCGGGGTGGCTCGGTAAACCCCACCCGGAGCAAGGCCAAGTAGGGGCCGTCACCGCAAGATGACGACCCCGCGCAGACGCTTGAGGGCTGCCCGCCCGATGTCTGCGGGTAGGCCGCTGGAGCCTGCCGGCAACGGTAGGCCGAGATGGATGGCCGCCGCCGGCGCTGACCCCTCGGGGTACGCGTCGCGCACAGAATCCGGCGTACAGGTCGACTCGTCCGTCGCCCACCTGCTGCTTCTAGTTGTCCGTCCACAGGGTGATGCGCTGGACGAGGTGCAGGTCATCGCCAAGGTCGTGCAGCGGCATGGCGACAGCATGAACCGGGTTGGTGACGATATCCAATGCGGCGCCTCCATTCCTTTCCTCCCAGGCGCTGACATGTAGCTGGCGATCCGTGACGGTCAACCGTTCGATGGTCACCTGATAGCCGCTCGCCGGACGGGTACCAACAGCCAGCACCACCACAAGCTCAGCTTCCCAGTCAACGGTGGGGACGGCGGGAGCGGGTTGGTGGAAACGTGTCAACCCATCCCATTCCCGCTCGGCCCCTCCAACAATATCCTGGCGCTCGGCCAAGCCCTACGGTGTCAGCGTGGCGGCCGTCGGTCATGCGCCGGACATCAGCTGAGGGGAATGGGAGGAGGCACTTCCCCCTTTATCGCCTTCTCGGCCAACTCGAAGCGTCGGGGGTGGAGGATGTTGCCGTGTAGTGGGTGGCCGGGAATGTTGATGCACCGTTGGCCTGGCAGGGCCTCACAGACCGGACATTGGAGGAACAGTCCGCCGGTTGGCACCAGTTCGACGCCTTGAGCCAGGGCTGCCCTGCCAATCTTGACAATGGCCCTGTACAGATCGTAATCCTGGTGCTTCCTGGCGGCAGCGGCTACTTCCTGCATCCCTTCCCAGAACCGTTCGGCGGCATTCGGCTCGTTTATGTCGATGTGCACAGGCGCGCATCCCCGCCGTCGGGATGGCCAAACCTGCCATTCCGCCGCAACCACTCGCGGGACCAGGTTTGGGTAACGGGCACTGAGGACTGCTCGTATGCCCGCGGTCAAGGGGCGAGGCGTTCTAGGCTTCGACATATGGCGGCGGCGCGCCTGTGAGCTGGCAGACATGGCCGGGCGGCGCCTCGAACCGAAGTGGCCTTCGGGAGGCACGAGTCGGGCCGTCCCGTTTGTGCAGTCAAGAGAGCAGAAATGCCCGCTCGACCTCCAGTGAACTCAGATGAGAGGGAGCACGCATGGCTGTCAAGACCGAAGCGCGCCCAGGCACCACGGAGATCCGGCCGTTCACGGTGGAAGTGCCGGAGTCGGATCTGAAGGCGTTGCGGGCGCGTATCGCGGCCACCCGCTGGCCTGAGAAGGAAACCGTACCGGATCAGTCGCAGGGCGTACCGCTGGCGACGATGCAGGCGCTCGCGCGTTACTGGGAGAAGGACTACGACTGGCGCAAGGTCGAGGCGAGACTGAACGCCCTACCGCAGTTCATCACCCAGATCGACGGGCTGGACATCCACTTCATCCACGTCCGTTCGAAGCACGAAGACGCCCTGCCGCTCCTCGTCACGCACGGATGGCCCGGCTCGGTGATCGAACAGCTGAAGATCATCGACCCGCTCACGAATCCCACCGCGCATGGCGCGAGTGCCTCGGACGCCTTCCATCTGGTGATCCCGTCGATGCCCGGCTATGGCTTCTCGGGCAAGCCGAGCATGCCCGGCTGGGACCCGCAACACATCGCGACCGCCTGGATCGAGTTGATGAAGCGCCTGGGCTACACGCGGTACGTGGCGCAGGGCGGCGACTGGGGCGCGCTCATCACCGAGTTGATGGGTGTGCAGGCGCCCCAGGAACTGATCGGCATTCACACCAACATGCCCGGCGTGTTCCCACCCGACATCGACGCGCTGCTCCAGTCCGGTATCACCGGTGCGAACACCCCGCTCGACTCACTCCCGTCCAATCTCTCCGACGAGGAGAGGCGTGCGTGCGAGCAGGCGGACTTCTTCTGGAAGCACTCCGGCTACGCCATCGAGATGGGGCGTGCGCAGACGCTGACCGGGTTGGCGGATTCGCCCGTCGCCCTGGCGGCGTACATGCTCGACCATGACGTGGCCAGCCTGAAGCTCATCACCGAGTCCGTCGCAGGGCAGCCCCGAGGCATCACGCCGGAGGACCTCCTCGACAACATCTCGCTCTACTGGCTGACGAACACCGGGGTTTCCGCGGCTCGTCTGTACGCGGAGAACCAGCTCTCCTTCTTCGCAACCAAGGGGGTCACCATCCCGGTCGCCGTGAGCGTGTTCCCCGACGAGCTGTACCAGGCTCCGAAGAGTTGGGCCGAGCAGGCGTATCCCAATCTCATCCACTACAACAGGCTCGACAGGGGCGGGCACTTCGCGGCCTGGGAACAGCCGCAGATCTTCTCGGAAGAGATGCGTGCCGCCTTCCGGTCGCTCCGCTAGATGACCGTGTCCGGCCGTCCGCACCTGCCCACGTTCGACGGGGCGACCGAGTGGCTCAACTCCGAGCCGCTCGGCCCCGCCGAGCTGCGCGGCCGCGTCGTCCTCGTGAACTTCTGGACGCTGACCTGCATCAACTGGCTGCGCCAGGAGCCGTACGTCCGCGCGTGGTCGCAGGCATACCGCGACGACGGGCTGGTCGTCGTCGGAGTCCACACGCCGGAGTTCTCGTTCGAGCACGAGACCGGCTGGGTGCGACAGGCGATCACGGCGCGCGGAATCGACTACCCGGTCGCGGTCGACAACGACTACGGGGTCTGGAGCGCCTTCGACAACCACTACTGGCCTGCGCTCTACTTCGTCGACACGGACGGCGTCATCCGCGACAACCACTTCGGCGAGGGACGCTACGAGCAGTCCGAGCGCGTCATCCAGCAACTGCTCGGCATCGAGCGCGACCTCGTCGGAGTCGAAGGGCGCGGCGTGGAGGCGGAGGCTGACTGGGCTCACCTGCGTACGCCCGAGACGTACCTCGGTTTCCAGCGCGGCGAACACTTCGCGTCGCCGAACGGCGCCGCGCTCGACGAGCGCCGCGCCTACGAGGTCCCCGAGAGCCTGGCCCTCAACCAGTGGGCCCTCGCGGGGGAGTGGACGATCGGCTCCGAGAACGCCGTGCTGGGCCAGGCCGGCGGGAGCATCGCCTACCGGTTCCACGCACGCGACGCGCATCTCGTGCTGTCTCCCGGAGCTGGTGAGGCCATCCCGTTCCGGGTGCTCCTCGACGGCGAACCTCCGGGCCCGTCACACGGCGTCGACGTCGACGAGGACGGCAACGGTCTGCTCCGGGAAGGTCGCCTCCACCAGCTCGTACGCCAGCACGACGCGGTCCGCGAACGGACCCTGGAGATCACGTTCGGCGAACCCGGCGCCGAGGCGTACGCGTTGACGTTCGGCTGAGCCGACCCGCTGACACGGTGGACGGCCGTGTCCCGCGACGCCCTTCCCGCCACCCGCCGGTGACCGATAGCATCGCCTGCTGTGACAGCACCTGAGATCACGGTCGCCACCCCGGCGGACCGTGACGCGGTTGTCGGCGCTCTGGTCGCCGCGTTCGCCACCGATCCCGTCCTGCGGTACCTGTTCCCGGCCGAGGAGACCTATCCGCAGTACGCCGCCGCCTTCTTCGGGTACCTCTTCGACAAGCGGGTGCACAGGGAGACGATCTGGACGGTCGGGCGCGGCGCCTCGGTCGCCATCTGGGAACCCCCGGCAGCCTCTCCCGAATCGCGCGAGGACGCCCTTGCCGCTCATCTCCCCGCCGACGTGCTGGCCCGCGTCGTCGCCTACGACGAGGCCGTGCACGCCGCACTGCCGGACGCCCCCTTCTGGTACCTCGGTGTCCTGGGTACCCACCCGGACAACGCCGGTCGTCGGTGGGGCCGCGCCGTCATGGGTGTCGGGCTGCGCCGCGCCGCGGCGGACGGTCTGCCGGCGATCCTCGAAACCAGCAACCCCGTCAACGTCGAGCTGTACCGCCGCGCCGGCTGGGAGGTGGCGGACTCCTTCTCCGAGCCGCTGCCCACCTGGATCATGCAACAGCCGGCGCGCTGACCGCCCTCGGTCCGCTCGACTACCCTTCGGCTGCCTCTGAGGCGGCGAAGATGCGCCCGTAGATCTCGTCGATGACGGCGTTCTTCGCCAGGCTGTAGTCGCCGGGTCGGTGCGCGGTGTCCCGCGCGAGGCGCCGCTTGGTCGTGGCGTACAGCTCGCGGTCGTCGGGATGCGATCGCAGCCAGTCGCGGAAGAGCCGGTGCCCACACAATCAAAGTCCGCCAGAGTACGACACCGGAGGCCGGGCGGGACACTAGAGCGGGGCACGCCAGCGGAGTCGGTTGTCGCTGGAGGTCGTTCGGCACACCATCAGCTTGCCTGAGCTGGTCCGGCCGAGTGCGCCAGCGGGTTTGCAGAACGCCCCCGGGCGTACCCCGGTGCGGACGATCGGCTCCGCGGGCTCGGTGGTCCGAGGCGCGCCGGTGGTGAGCTTCGGCGTCGGCTTGGGGCTGCTCCGGGTCGGGGTCGGCCTCGGGCCGGTCCGGGTGGGGCTCGGCTGCGGCGATGGGCTCGCTGTGCGCGTCGGCACGAGAGGGCTGGGCGACGGAACGTCCGGTTCGGCGGCGGACGACGACTCCTCGACCAACTGCCCACGGGCGGTGGTCGCCGTCGCGGCGGGTCGATCGTCGCCGGAGTCGGTCAGGGTGGCGACGATGCCGCCTCCGCAGCAGCAGAGGACGACCAGGCCGAGGAATCCGATGAGGACCTTCCGGCCTCGGCTGACGGGCTTGCGACCATCCGTCGGTGCGCCGTGCGCGCCGGGCGCGGGCATCGTGGACGCTGGCTGGCCGTACGGCGGCAGCACGGGAAGCTGTTGGGTCGGTGGATCCGACGGCTGCTGCCACGGGTCCTGCGGCGGGGGGTAGGTCACCCGTGCGAGTCTGCCGTCACCGCTTGGACGCTCATACCGGTCGATCAGCCGGTCCGCGGAGGGCCGTTCCGGCGGGCCGCCGCCCCCGGAGACCGACCCGACCGTTGCGGGCACCGGTTGTCGGGTGGGCCACCTGCCCCGCCGCCTAGCGTGATTGTTCGAGAGGGAAGGAGACCCGGGTGCTGGAGCGGCTCAACGAGGCGATGGCGCACATCGAGCGTCACCTCGACCAACGGATCGAGGTGGCCGACCTGGCGCGGATCGCGCTGACCTCGGAGTACCACTTCCGGCGGTTGTTCTCCGCGCTGGCCGGCATCCCGCTGTCGGAGTACATCCGGCGGCGTCGGCTCACCGTCGCCGGCGCGGACGTGCTGGCGGGGGAGCGGACGCTGCTCGACATCGCGGTGCACTACGGCTACGGCTCGGCGGAGGCGTTCGCCCGGGCGTTCCACGGCGTGCACGGCGTGGGGCCCGGCGAGGCCCGGCGTACGGGCGCCGCGCTGCGCTCCCAGCCCCGGATGTCCTTCCGACTGACCGTCGAAGGGAGCGGCAGCATGGAGTATCGAATCGTCGACAAGGACGCGTTCGCCCTGGTGGGGCGCAGGGCGCGGGTTCCGCTGGTGCACGAGGGGATGAACCCGGCGATCGTCGCGTTCATCCGCGGCATCGACCGGGAGACGGTGGAACGGATCGAGGCGCTCTCGGACCAGGAGCCGGCCGGGATCGTCAACGTCAGCGACAACCTCGCCGACAGCCGCGCGGAGGGCACCGAGCTGGACTACTGGCACGGCGTCGTGACCGGTGCAGCGGTGCCGGCTGACCTGGACGCACTGCCTGTGCAGGCCGGGACGTGGGCGGTGTTCACGACGTCCGGCGCGTTCCCGCAGGCGGTGCAGTTCCTGTGGCGGGACGTGTTCACCCAGTGGTTCCCGTCCAACCCGTACCGCAGCCGGCCCGGTCCGGAGATCTCGCGGGTGCGCGTGTCGCCGGACGGCGGCCACGCGGACGCGGAGCTGTGGATCCCCGTCGAACGGGTCCCCACCCCTATGTAGAGTTCCGATACAGTGGTCGGATGCGGATCACCATCCCGGTCGCCAAGGTCCTGGCGGCGTTGCTCGCCGAGCCCGACGCGGAGCGGTACGGGCTGGACCTGATGCGAATGACGGGCCTGCCCAGCGGCACCCTCTATCCGGTGCTGCACCGACTGCGGGCGGCCGGTTGGCTGGCCGCCGACTGGGAGGCCATCGATCCGGTGGCGGCGGGCCGACCAGCCCGCCGCTACTACCGGCTCACCGCCGAAGGGGTGGCCGAAGCCCGTCGGACGCTCGCCGACCTGCGCGCCGCCATTCCTGACGGTCGTCCCTCCTGGGGCGGCGCCGGTCCCAGCGAGGCGCCGGCATGGTGACCCGCCGGGCCGCCGAGATGTTGCTGGCGATCGCCGCGCGACGCTGGCCGGCCGACCTCCGCGACGATCTGCACCGCGAGTGGGACGCCGAGGTGCACGTGCTCGCCGCGAGCGGGCGCCGAACGAGGATGCTGGGCTTCGCCGTGAGTCTCGCCGTCAGCCGGGCGGGCTCCCCGCTGGTCGATCGCGCCATGATGCACCGACGGGCCCGCCGTACGGCGGCCGCGTTGCTGCTGGCCCCGCTCGCCTGCATCGGGATCGTGGTCGTCAGCGCGGTCCTGATGAACGTGGTCTTCAACTGGCTGCTGCTGCCGCAGGTGCAGTTGCCGCTCTGGTCGGCCCTGACCGCCGGGCTGGCGGTGCTGCTGGCGGTCTCCGCCACCCGCTGGGCACGGCACACCGTGCTCGGCGGCCCGCTGCGCATCGCTCTCGGCGTGGTGCTGCCCATCGGCGCGGCCCTGGCCCTGGCCGGATACGTCCTTCCCGCCGAGGGCCTGGCCCGCACCGTGCCCGGTCTGCTGCTCTGGCTGGCCGGCCTGACGCTGGTCCTCTGGGCGGTGGCGGCCCTCGCCGCGCGGGGACGCGTCCGGGCGGCCTGGTGGCTCGGACTCCTCGGCGCACTCGTCGTCGCCGACCTCGCCGTGATCCTCTTCGTGGTCGGAAACATTCCCGGCTCCGGTGCCGTGGCGGCGGGATCACCGCCGGACACCGTCGACCGGATCTCGGCGCCGCTGTGGCTCTTCGCCTGCTGGACCGACTGGAACTTCGGCCTGCCCCGGCCCACACGGTGGGAGATCTTCCTGATCACCGACCAGCTGCTGGTGGAGCCCATGCTCTACCTGGCGTGCACGCCGTACGCGCTCGCGTACACCATCCGGGCGGCCCGGTCGGAACCCACCGCGCCGGTCGCCCTCGCGCCGGCCCCGTCACCGGTCTGACCCGTGGGCTCAGGCGGGCACGTCGTCCCAGGTGGTGCCCGGCGGCAGGAAACCGGCCGTCTGGTTGTCGCGCAGCGCGTAGGCGATGACCAGCAGGGCGTGGGCGTCCAGCTCGGGCAGCCGGTCCATCGGGAACCACCGCACGGCCAGCGACTCGTCGTCGTTGACCCGGGCGGTCCCGGCGACCACCCGGCACAGGAAGCCCAGGTTGAGGTATTCGCAGCGGTCCCCGTTGGGATAGGTGTGCGGGTGCGAGACGGCGCTGGACAGCCGCACCGGCGCCACGTCCAGACCCGTCTCCTCCTGCACCTCGCGCACGAGCGCGGCGGCCGGCTGCTCGCCCGGCTCGACGAACCCGCTGATCACCGACCAGCGCCCGTCGTCGGCGCGCTGACCGAGCAGCAGCTCACCGGCGTCGTTGCGGACCACCGCGCTGACGCTGGGCAGCCAGAGCAGGTCGTGACCGACGTGCTTGCGCATCCGCAGGATGTAGTCCGGTACCGCCATCCGGCGATCATAGGCCGCGACCCCGTGGCCGCCGCCGTTGCGCGACGACACGTCCGGCGTCAGGCCGACCAGCTGACGGTACGGCGGAAGCGCTCGTACTCCCGGGCCAGTTCGGCGTCGATGCGCTCCAGCCGGGCCTCGGTGAGCACCACCGCCGGGTCCTGCCACGGCCGGCCGGCGAGCATCCGGCGGCGCAGCCCGGTCGGCGGGTGGGCGGCGAACAGCGACGCCTCGTCGCGGACGGACAGTTGGCGCAGCAGCGGCAGCCGATCGGCGCTCGCCGCGCGAGCCTCGGCCAGCGCGGAACGCCACCGGTCCGGGCCGTGTCCCGCCCTGGTCTCCCGGCGCACCGCGAGTGCCAGCGATTCGCCGGCGAGCAGGGCGTCGAGGACGTTGGTCGCGCCCGTCGTGCCGGCCGCCTTGGCGGCCAGTTCGTCGGCGAGGTACTCGGCGCGCTGGCTGTCCCGCAACGCCACGCTCACCAGCAGCAGGTAGGCGACGAACAGCGCCCGGGACATCATCCACTGGAACGCACGGCCGATCGCGTCGCCCAGCATCTCCACCAACCCGGCTCCGACACTGGTGCGCACCGGTCGGAACAGGTCGGCCGCCGAGCCGAGCATGGTGAACGCGGGCTGGGTGAGCAGCCCTCGGCGCGGGTCGCCGTTGACGAAGTGGCCGAGTTCGTGGCCGAGCAACGCCACCCGCTCGCCGGCGGTGAGCGAGCCCCACAGCGGCAGCCCGAGACCCAGCACCTTCCGGCGCCGCAACCCGACCACGGTCGCGTACGCGTTGATGTCGTCGTCGACGCCGACCACGTCCGGCACCGGTGCCCCGATCGCCGCCGCCACCTCGCCGATCAGCGCGAACAGCTCCGGTGCCCGGTCCGGGGAGAGCACCTCCAACTCGGGGTCGAGCCGGCCGAACCGGGGCCGCAGCGCGACCGCCAGACCGACCATCGCCACCCCGGGCAGGATCGCCAGGTTGGGGAAGGGGAAGGCCACGATCAACCACACACCG
This sequence comes from Micromonospora sp. RHAY321, assembly GCF_023896955.1. GTDB lineage: Bacteria > Actinomycetota > Actinomycetes > Mycobacteriales > Micromonosporaceae > Micromonospora. Next base: position 24,584 of record NZ_JAMHIW010000008.1, on the reverse strand, counting down.
GTGACCGCGAGCGCGAGCACCGCGGCGACCAGCACCAGTGACGCCACCGCCGTCAGCGTCCGGGCACCGCTGGAACCATTGGCACCCAGCGGCCGCCCGACCAACCGGGTGAACTGCTGCCCGGTCGCCCGGAACGCCATCCGGTAGGTCCACCGGTCGACCCAGGTCCAGCCGAACTCGCGTTCACGCCGCACCGGGTCGTAGGTGTCCAGATTCCACTCGCAGCGGGGGCACCAGGGCACCGCGTCGCGTACGGACGCCGTGCTGGCCCCACACCCCGGGCACGCCCCCGCGCCGGTCACCGTGTTGATCACGGGGACCGATCCTGCCCCAGCCGCGTGTGCGCGGGAACTGGCCGTTCAGCCGACGACCGGCGGCGGCGAAGCGTCCCGGCCTGCGCATCTTTTCGCTGTTCCGGCCCGGGGCGCCGGGACCGGCTCTACTGTGGAGAAGGTCGGCGACTTGCGTGATCCGGTGGCGGCTGGTCAGTTCGCGGTGCACAGTGATTCCCATGAGCGACAGCGGACGTGGTGGGCAGTTCTACTGGTGCACCCGGCACCACCGGGTCGAGACGGACGCCGACGTGTGCCCGGCGAAGCACGTCCTCGGCCCGTACGACTCGGCGGCCGACGCGGAGAACGCCCTGCAGCGCGTGCAGGAGCGTAACGAGGCGTGGGAGGCCGAGGACGCCCGTTGGGCCGGGGAGGACAGGTAGACGGCGCGGGACGGCCCGCGCCGAGGTACTCCGTGCTCCGCGAGGAGACACGCGAGAGCACGTCCCCAAGGAGGGAACCGAGATGGCCGAAGCACAGCAGGCCACCACCCGCCCGGCCGCCCGACGTACCACCGCGAAGAAGACCGCCGCGGCGGAGCGGAACACGGGAGCGAGCCGGACCACCCCCGTGCGCAAGTCCACCGCCGGTGCGGCGGCGGCGAAGGCACCGGCCAGGAAGGCAGCCGGCGGGGCGGGGCGTGCCCCGGCCAAGAAGACCACCACGGCCGCGAAGGCCCCCGCGAAGAAGGCCACGACCAAGGCCTCCACCGCCGCGAAGAAGGCCCCGGCGAAGACCTCGGCCACCACCCGCAAGACGACCGCCGCCGCGAAGCGGACCCCGGCGTCCGCGGCGAAGAAGACCACCGCCGCGGCGAAGAAGACCACCGGCACGGCGAAGAAGACGACCGCCGCCGCGAAGAAGACCACCGGCGCCGCGAAGAAGACGACCAGCGCCGCGGCGAAGCGGACCACCGCCGCGGCGAAGAAGACGACCACCGCGGCGACGGCACCGGCGCGCAAGACCGCGACCAAGGCGTCCACCGCGAAGAAGACGGTCGCCAAGAAGACCGCGGCGAAGAAGACGACGGCCACGAAGGCGCCCGCGAAGAAGACCGCAGCCACCCGCCCGAGCGGCGGCGCCCGCAAGGCCCCGGCGAAGAAGGCACCGGCCGCGAAGGCGACCGGCACGTCGTCGACCGCCACCCGCAAGGCGGCGGCGAAGAAGGCGCCGGCGAAGAAGACCGTCGCGGCCAAGGCGCCAGCCCGCAAGGTGACCGCCCGCAAGTCGCCGGCCCGTCCGGCCGCCGCGCGCGCCACCGCCCCTCGCGGTACGCGGACCACCGCACGGAAGGCGACCGGCTGACCCTGTCCGGGCATCGGTTCGCCCAAGCGGGCCGGAGGTAGTTGCTCCGTGTGCCGGTCGGATATCTCGGCCGGTCACGGGAAGCGGATCACCGGCGGCACTGTCAGGATTGACCCGTGGTCATCCGACGCGTACTCGCGCCCCGCATCGACTTCGGCGCGCTGCGCCGCGAGCTCGGCCTGCCCGAGGGCTTCCCGGCCGATGCCCAACGTGAGGCCGACGAGGCCGCCGCCGCGCCGCCGCGGCCGCCCGTCGACCGCACCGACGTACCGTTCGTCACGGTCGACCCCGCCACGTCGCGGGACCTGGACCAGGCGATGCACCTCGCCCGCCGTCCGGGTGGCGGCTACCGCGTGCGGTACGCGATCGCGGACGTCGCCGCCCACGTCGACCCGGGCGGCGCGCTGGAGGCGGAGACCTGGCGACGGGGGCAGACCGTCTACCTACCGGACGGCCACGTGCCGTTGCACCCGCTGACGCTCAGCGAAGGCGCGGCCAGCCTGCTGCCCGACGACGACCGGGCCGCCGTGGTGTGGACCATCGACCTGGACGCCGACGGCGGCACCGTGGCCGTCGAGTTGGAACGCGCCCTGGTCCGCAGCCGGGCCAAACTCGACTACTCGGGTGTGCAGGCGGCAGCCGACGCCGGGCGACTTCCTGACCCGATCGCGCTGCTGCCCGAGATCGGCGACCGGCTGACCGCTCGGGGCCTGCGGCGTGGCGCGATCAACCTGCCCCTGCCCGAGCAGGACGTCGAGCCCGACGGCGACGGTTGGCGGCTGGTGCTGCGTGGTCCGGTGCCCATGGAGGAGCACAACGCGCAGATCTCCCTGCTGACCGGGATGGCCGCCGCCGACATCATGCTGGCCGGCCGGGTCGGCCTGCTGCGCACCATGCCCGCGCCGAAGCCGGAGGCCGTGCAACGGCTGCGGGCGGCCGCAACGCCACTGGGCGTGCACTGGCCGGACGGCGCGGGCCCGGGCGAGGTGATCGCCGGGCTGGACCCCGCCCAGCCGCGTGCCGCCGCGTTCATCGACCAGGCTGCCGAGCTGATGCGCGGCGCCGCGTACACGGCGTTCGACGGGACGGTGCCGGAGCAGCCGGAGCACGGCGGGGTGGCCGCCGCGTACGCCCACGTCACGGCGCCGCTGCGGCGCCTGGCCGACCGGTACGCCACCGAGGTCTGCCTGGCCCTGCACGCGGGTCGACCGGTGCCCGACTGGGCACGCGCCGCGCTGCCCCGGCTGCCGGAGGTGATGGCCACGACCGACCGGACCGCCTCAGCGGCCAGCCGGGGCGCGGTCGAGCTGGCCGAGGCGGTGCTGCTGGCGGACCGGGTGGGGGAGACCTTCGACGCGGCCGTACTGGATGTGGACCCCCCGCCCAACGGCCGGTCCCGCCCCCGCCCGCCCGGCGGCACGGTCGCCCTGGACTCCCCACCGGTACGCGGCCGCTGCCTCGGCCAACTACCGCTCGGCGAACGGGTCCGGGTCCGGCTGGTCACCGCCGACCCGGCTGCCCGCACGATCCAGTTCGAGCTGGCCTGAACCGTCCGCCACGCCGTTCTGGTCCGACGTTGGCCTGGCCGGGCTGCCGGCAGGCACGTTTCGAGCTGGCCCGGGTCGGCGGGCGGGTGGCAGCGGGGATTCTCACAGCGGCTGGCGCTGCTGCCGGACCGGGCGGTTTGCGAGGATGAGCCCATGGCATACGACGCGAGCACGCTGCCCGACGTGTCCGGGCTGACGGTCGGCATCATCGGTGGCACCGGCGACCAGGGGCGCGGTCTCGCCTACCGCCTCGCCCGGGCCGGGCAGACGGTGCTCATCGGTTCCCGCTCCGCGGAACGGGCCGCCGAGTCCGCCGCCGAGATCGCCGCGCTGCCCCGGATGCCCGCCGACGTCGACATCACCGGTGCGGCCAACGACGAGGTGGCCCGCCGCAGCGACGTGGTGATCATCGCGGTGCCGTGGGAAGGGCACGCCGCCACCGTCGCCTCCCTCGCCGAGCCGCTCGCCGGCACGATCGTCGTCGACTGCGTCAACCCGCTCGGCTTCGACAAGCAGGGCCCGTACGCGCTGACCGTCGCCGAGGGCAGCGCCGTGCAGCAGGCCGCCGCGCTCCTGCCCGACTCCCGGGTCTGCGCGGCGTTCAACCACGTCAGCGCCCCGCTGCTGGCCGACCCCGAGGTCGAGACCATCGACCTGGACGTGCTGATCTGCACCGAGGACCGCGAGCTGGTCGACGTGGTCGGTGCGCTCGCCGCCCGGATCCCCGGCATGCGGGGCATCTACGCCGGCCGGCTGCGCAACGCCCACCAGATCGAGGCGTTCACGGCCAACCTGATCGCCATCAACAAGCGCTACAAGGCCCACGCCGGCATCCGCGTCACCGACCTCTGAGCCCACCGACTCGCGATTCGGCCCACCGCCGAGCCGGCCCGCGTCAGATGAGCGCCGGGCTCACGTTGGCCTGCGGCTGTGATCGTTGCTTGGCGGTTGTGCTCACGTTCGCCGGTGGTACTGGTTGCGGCGGGGGAGTCGGTCGGGGTCGAGCCAGGCCGGCGGGACGAACTCCGGGCGACCGTCGCCGTCCAGGCGGACGGTCCAGTCGCCGTGGTGGATGTGCCGGTGGTGGTGTGCGCAGAGCAGCACCGCGTTTCCCAGGCTGGTGTCGCCGCCGTCCGCCCAGTGTCGGATGTGGTGGGCGTCGCACCAGCGGGGCGGGCGGTCGCAGCCAGGGAAGGCGCAGCCGCGGTCGCGCAGGACCAGAGCGCGCCGTAGCGGCCCGGTGATGAGGCGGCGTTGCCGGCCCACGTCGAGCAGTTGACCGGCACCGCCGAGGACGGCGGGCAGGATGGCCGCGTCACAGGAGAGCCGGCGGACCGTTTCGGGGGTGAGGCGGACGCCGGTGTCCAGGGTTCCGGCGTCGAGCTGCCGGAGCAGGCCGTCGAAATTGGTGGTGACGACGATCTGGGCGGGCTCGCCGCCATGCTCGGGTAGCTGCCCGGTGCGCAGGGTGAGCCGACAGAGGTCGGCGAGCGCGTCGTGGCGGCGTTGCCCGGGAGTGCGCGGGTCGTCCGGGCCCGATGGTGCCGTCAACGGGTCGATCGCGGCGCGGAGCAGGCTGGCCGTCTCGGCATCCAGGCTGCCGGTCAGCCGGAGGCGGCCATCGTGCAGCTCGGACAGGGTGAGGTGACGGTCTCGGGCCGACCGGTGGGCCTCGGCCTCCAACGCGGCCCGGGCCGCCGCTTCGGCGATGTCCGGGGCGACGTGGTCGAGGATCCGCGTGCCCAGCCTGCGCAGCAGAGCGGGATCGAACTGCCCGGCCCACTCGACCAGCACGCCGACGGCCTTGTCGGCGGCCTCGGCGCCGGCGGCGGCGTGCACGGTGCTGGCGGTGTCGCCGATGACCTGGGCCTGCTCCAGGCTGATGTCCCCGTCGGCCAACGCGCGGCGTATCCCGGGGGCGGCGGCATCCAGCGTGCCGGCGAGGTTCACCAGGCGACGTGCGGCAGGAACGGTCAGCCGCAGCCGGTCGCGTAGCCAGACCGCAGTCGAGGACGCGCCCTGGGCGACGGCGGTGCCCCGACCGTCCAGCTCGCGCACCAGGGCCAGTTGCACGGCCGCCAAGCGCTGCTCAAGCCGGTGCGCGGCGTCGAGCGCCGCGATCAGCTCGTGCTCCGCCGCGGCCCAGGTGGCCACGTCGAGGCAGGCCGCCACCGCGTCCTCCGCCTGCGCCAACTCCTCGACCACGAACCGAGACTAGAACAGGTGTACGACAAAGCCAGTCGTGGTGATCGATCGGTCCGTGACGGGGCCGACCGGCGAGAGTAACTCGCGCCGGCCGGCCCGCCGCCGCGGATCGTCCTAGAAGGTGTGCTCGGTGGACGGGAACTCGCCGCCACGGACCTCGTCGGCGAACCGGCGGGTGGCGTCGGTCAGTGCGCCGGCCAGGTCCGCGTACCGCTTCACGAAGCGTGGTGCCTTCCCGGTACGGAGGCCAGCCATGTCCTGCCAGACCAGCACCTGCGCGTCGGTGTCCGGTCCGGCCCCGATGCCGACCGTGGGGATCGACAGCTCGTGGGTGATCCGCTTGGCCACCTCACCCGGCACCATCTCCAGCACCACCGCGAACGCGCCCGCCTCGGCCACCGCGCGGGCGTCGGCCAGCACCTCGTCGGCGGCGTCGCCCCGGCCCTGCACCCGGTAGCCGCCCAGGGTGTGCTCGCTCTGCGGGGTGAAGCCGATGTGTGCCATCACCGGAATGCCGGCGCCGACGATCGCGGCGATCTGCGCGGCGCAGCGGCGGCCGCCCTCCAGCTTCACCGCGTGGCAGCCGCCCTCCTTCATGAACCGCACGGCGGTGCGCAGCGCCTGGGTCGGGCCCTCCTCGTACGAGCCGAACGGCAGGTCACCGACGATCAGTGACTGCCGGGTGGCCCGCACGACGGCCCGTACCAGGGGGAGCAGTTCGTCGGCGGTGACCGGCAGGGTGGTCTCGTAGCCGAACACGTTGTTCGCGGCCGAGTCGCCGACCAGCAGCACCGGAACGCCGGCCTGGTCGAAGATTCCCGCGGTGTACTGGTCGTACGAGGTGAGCATCGGCCACCGCTCGCCGCGCTCCTTGGCGGCGATCAGGTCACGGGTACGGACCCGTCGGGTGGCCGGGCCGCCGTACAGCGCGGTCACCTCGTTGGGAGTGGACTCCACCATCACTGTCTCCTTCCTCGAGGCCGCCTGCGCGGTCCCCGGGTTCCTCGCGATCGTCGCACCGCGGGACGGGATGGCGGCAGGGCGCAGTGGAAGATGTCACTCCACCGCGGTGAGGCGCCGGACCTGGTCGGTGGCCCGGCGCCCGGTCGGACGGCTCAGCCGTCCTCCCGCCACCGGTTGGTGATCGGCAGCCGGCGGTCCCGGCCGAAAGCCTTCATCGAGATCTTCGTGCCCGGCGCCGACTGCCGTCGCTTGTACTCGGCGGTATCCACCAGCCGCAGCACCTTGTCCACCACCGCCGGGTCGTGGCCCGACTCGATCAGCCCGTGCCGGCCGAGGTCGCCGTCGACGTAGCCGATCAGGATCGGGTCCAGCACGTCGTAGTCGGGCAGGCTGTCGCTGTCGAGCTGGCCGGGGCTCAGCTCGGCGCTCGGCGGCTTGCCGATCGAGTTCTCCGGGATCGGGGCGGTCTCGCCCCGCCGGGCCGCGTCGGCGTTGCGCCACTTCGCCAGCCGCCAGATCAGCGTCTTCCACACGTCCTTGACCGGGTTGAAGCCGCCCACCGAGTCGCCGTACAGCGTGGAGTAGCCGACCGCCAGCTCGCTCTTGTTGCCGGTGGTCAGCACCAGGTGGCCCTCCTGGTTCGACAGCGCCATGAGGATCACGCCGCGTACGCGGGCCTGGAGGTTCTCCACCGCCACCCCGGACAGGGACAGGTTGGCCAGGAAGCCGTCCACCATCGGCTGGATCGGCTCGACGCGGTAGTCCAGCCCGGTGCGCTTGGCCAGGTCGGCGGCGTCCTCCCGGGAGTGCTCCGACGAGTGCTGGCTGGGCAGCGACACCCCCACCACCCGGTCGGGGCCGAGCGCGTCGACGGCCAGCGCGGCCACCACCGCCGAGTCGATGCCGCCGGAGAGCCCGAGCACCACCGACGGGAACCGGTTCTTGTTGACGTAGTCGCGCAGGCCGAGGACCAGTGCGTGCCACACCTCGGCCTCGTCGGCCACCGGCTCGATCAGCCCGCCGGTGACGGCCGGGCCGGACGGCGTGGGCGGGATGCCGTCCAGCGTGCTGTGCACCACCCGCATGCCGTCCGCGACGGTTTCCTGCGCCGGGGGCGCGCCGGCGGCCGGCAGTTCGATGTCGTGCACGAGCAGGTGCTCGACGAACTGCGGGGCGCGGGCGAGCAGTTCACCGTCGGCGGCCACGATCATCGAGTCGCCCTCGAAGACGAGCTCGTCCTGCCCGCCGATCATGTTGACGTACGCGATGGCGGCGTTCGCCTCGGCGGCCCGCCGGCGGACCAGCGGCAGCCGGATGTCGTCCTTGTTCAGCTCGTACGGCGAGCCGTTGATGTTGACGACCAGGCCGACCCCGGCCTGCCGGGCGGCGGCGAACGGGCCACCGGCCTGCCACAGGTCCTCGCAGATGGTCAGTGCGACGTCCACCCCGCCGATCCGCACCACGGTCAGCATGTCGCCGGAGACGAAGTAGCGGTCCTCGTCGAAGACGCCGTAGTTGGGCAGGTGGTGCTTGAAGTAGCGGGCGGCCACCGTGCCCCGGTGCAGCAGCGCGGCGGCATTGCGGGCGCCCCGGCCCTGCTCGGCGTCCCCGCTGACCTGGGGTGGCCCGTCGGCGTCCAGGTAACCGACCACCACCGGCAGCTCACCGAGGCCGTCGGCGGCGAGGTCGGCGGCGAGCTGCTCCAGGGCGGCGCGGGACGCGGCGACGAACGAGCGCCGGAAGACCAGGTCCTCGACCGGGTACCCGGTCAGCATCATCTCCGGGAAGAGCACCAGTTGGGCGCCGGCGGCGGAGGCCTGGCGGGTCCAGCTGCGGACCAGGTCGGCGTTGCCGGCGAGGTCGCCGACGCTCGGATTGACCTGGGACAGGGCGAGACGCAGGGTGGGCATGTCCTCATTTTGCCCCAGCCCGTCGGGGCGGACACGGTGCCGGCGGGAGACGGCGGCCACGCGCGCGGCCGGGGCACCGCCCCCCGATCGGCCAGCGCTCACGGCCGGGGCGCCGCCCGCCCGTGGACACCTCGGCGGGCGCGGCGGGACGGCAGCCGGGCGTTGGCGTAACGTCGGCGTAACCAGGCCCGTGGAAACTGGTCGGTCAGGCCCGGCCGGCCCGGCAGGCGATGGCAAACAGGTGTTGCGAGGGGTGGAAGTGGACCGTCAGCAGGAGTTCGTCCTCCGTACGCTGGAAGAGCGGGACATCCGGTTCGTCCGGCTGTGGTTCACCGACGTGCTGGGCACGCTCAAGAGCGTCTCGGTGGCGCCCGCCGAGCTGGAGGCGGCCTTCGAGGAGGGCATCGGCTTCGACGGCTCGGCGATCGAGGGCTTCGCCCGGGTCTTCGAATCGGACATGGTGGCCATGCCCGACCCGACGACCTTCCAGGTCTTCCCCTTCGAGGGCGGGGTCAGCGGCGAGAGCGCCCGGATGTTCTGCGACATCCTCCTGCCCGACGGCGGGCCGTCCTGGGCCGATCCGCGGCACGTGCTGCGCCGCGCGCTGTCCAAGGCCGCCGAGAAGGGCTTCACGTTCTACACCCACCCGGAGATCGAGTTCTTCCTGCTCGAGAACGGCCCGCAGGACGGCTCGGTGCCCACGCCGGTGGACACCGGCGGCTACTTCGAGCACACCACGCACGCCGTGGCCCGGGACTTCCGCCGGCAGGGCGTCCTGGCGCTGGAGCGGATCGGCATCTCGGTGGAGTTCAGCCACCACGAGGTCGCCCCCGGCCAGCAGGAGATCGACCTGCGGTACGCCGACGCGCTCACCACCGCCGACAACATCATGACCTTCCGGCACGTGGTCAAGGAGGTGGCGCTCTCCACCGGCGTGCAGGCCAGCTTCATGCCGAAGCCGTTCACCGACCAGCCGGGCAGTGGCATGCACACCCACCTGTCGCTGTTCGAGGGGGAGCGCAACGCCTTCCACGACGGCGGCGACCCGATGAAGCTCTCCAAGGTGGCGAAGTCGTTCATCGCCGGCCTGCTGGTGCACGCCCGGGAGTACACGGCGGTCACCAACCAGTGGGTCAACTCGTACAAGCGGCTCTTCCCGCAGCACCTGCCGGACCGGATCACCGAAAGCCCGGCGTACGTCTGCTGGGGCCACCTGAACCGGTCCGCGCTGGTCCGGGTGCCCGCGTACGGCAAGCCCAACTCGGCCCGCGTCGAGGTCCGCTCGCCGGACTCGGCGGCCAACCCGTACCTCGCCTTCGCGGTGCTGCTCGGCGCCGGCCTGAAGGGCATCGAGGAGGGCTACGAGCTGCCGCCGGGCGCCGAGGACGACGTCTGGTCGCTGACCAGCGCCGAGCGGCGCGCGATGGGGTACGAGGCGCTGCCGGAGAACCTCGCCGAGGCGATCGACGTGATGGCCGGGTCCGAGTTGGTCGCCGAGGTGCTCGGTGAGCACGTGTTCGACTTCTTCCTGCGCAACAAGCGGGCCGAGTGGGAGCAGTACCGCCGCGAGGTCACCCCGTACGAGCGGCAGCGCTACCTGGCGCTGTAGCCGCGCGGGGCTGACGCCGTTGCGCGCTGCCGCTATCGTCTCGATCACCGCGCCGGTACCCCTCCGGGCGGAGAGTCGGGAGGCAGTCGGTGCTGGAGGACCTGCTCAGCGGTGCCTGGCAGAGCGTCGTGTTCGGGATCGTCGGCGTGGGGCTGATGGCGGCCGGCTTCGTGCTGGTCGACCTGCTCACCCCGGGGCGGTTGCGGGAGCTGATCTGGGTGCACCGCAACGCCAACGCGGGGCTGCTGCTGGCCGCCAACCAGCTCGGCATCGCCGGGATCGTGTTCACCGCGATCCTCACCAGCTACAGCGACTTCGGCAAGGGGCTCGCCTCCACGGTGGTGTTCGGGCTCGTCGGGCTGGCCATCATGGCGCTGGCCTTCTTCGTGCTCGACCTGCTCACCCCGGGCAAGCTCGGCGAGATCATCTGCTCGGACGAGCCGCACCCGGCGGCCCGGGTCAGCGCCGCCACCCACTTCGGTGCGGCGCTGATCGTCTGCGCCTGCATCGCCTGAGCACGGTCGTCGTACCCCGGTCGTAGCGTGCGGGGCATGAACCGCACGGATCGCCTCTACGCACTCGTCGAGGAGTTGCGCGCGGTCTCGCCACGGCCGCGCAGCGCCCGCTGGCTGGCCGCGCGTTTCGAGGTCAGCAGCCGGACCATCGAGCGTGACATCGGCGCCCTCCAGGAGGCCGGGGTGCCGATCTGGGCGGAGGCGGGGCGCACCGGCGGCTACGTGCTGGACCGCGCCCGCACCCTGCCTCCGGTCAACCTGACGCCGGGCGAGGCGGTGGCGATGGCCGTCGCGTTGCACCGGCTCGCCGGCACACCGTTCGCCGGGCCGGGCGCCACCGCGCTGCGCAAGCTGGTGGCGGTGCTGCCGGCCGCCGACGCGGCCGAGGCCCACCGGCTCGCGGGCCGGGTGCACCTGGTCGGCGACGGGCCGGCAACGCCCGTCCCGGCCATCGTCGCCGACGCGGTCACCGCGCGGCGGGTGCTGCGCATCCGGTACGCCGACCGGGGCGGCACCGATTCGGTACGCGACGTCGAGCCTCTCGGCTACCTGGGCAACTCCCGACACTGGTATCTGCTGGCCTGGTGCCGGCTGCGCGACGAGCTGCGTTGCTTCCGCACCGACCGCATCGGAAGTGTCCGGGCGCTGCCCGAGGTGGTGGCCCGGGAGCTTCGCCCGACGGATCTCGACATCCCACGCGAGCGGGTCCGACGGCTGAGCCTGGTCTGAGACCGACCGTGCGGCCCCCGTCGGGTGATGCGGAAACACCGACAGGACGGTGTCGTGGACGCCCCCGAGACTGCTCCTGACGACGGCCGAACGGCCGGCACGAAACTGGAGGCAGCAGATGTCCACGACGCCCATCACCTGGTTCGAGATCGGCACCGACCGGCCGGAGGAGGCCGAGCGCTTCTACGGCGAGTTGTTCGGTTGGACCTTCGAGGAGCAGGGCGGGGCCAACGGCGGGTCCTACCGCGTGACCGAAGCCGGTGGCGACATCGGAATCGGCGGGGCGATCCGGGCGACCGACGGGACGTCGCCGAACTACGCCGTGTTCTACGCCGAGGTCGCCGACGTGGCGCAGACCTGCCGGCAGGCCGAGGCGGCCGGCGGCAAGGTGCTGGTGCCGGCGCGTACGGTGCCGAGCGGGCTCACCCTCGCCCACCTGCTCGACCCGGCCGGCAACCACCTCGGCGTGTTCACGCCCCCGCCGGCCGCCGTCGACTGAGCGCCTGTTTCGCTGGCGGCCCCGCCCCGCGTGGGGCGGGGCCGCCAACGGTCACTTGCCGGCCGTACCGCCGGGGCCACCCTGACCGCCGTGGCCGCCCGGTCCACGGTGGCCACCCGGGCCGGGGAAGACGCCGGCCTCGACGGCCTTGGTGATCGCGTCGGCCTGCTCCTGGGTGAGCTTGCCGTCCTTGACGGCCTGGTCCAGCCGCTCCTTGAGCGCGGCCTGCCGGTCCTCGGCGGACGGTCGCTCCGGCCGGTCGGCGCGCTGCTGATCGCGGACCTTCTCCAGCGCGGCGGTCACCTTGTCGGTGGAGACGCCCAGCTCCTTGGCGAGAGCCTCGGCGAACTCGCCCTGCCGGTCGGCCTTCGAGGTGCCCGAGCCGTCGGCGGTGCTGCTGGCGCTCGGCGTCGGCGTACCGGCGTCGGCGGCGAACGCCATCGTCGGGGCCGCGACGCCCACGCCGAGGACGCCGGCGGTGGCCAGACCGGCCAGCAGGTGCTTCTTGCGGATCGTGCGGGACATGCTCTCCTCCAGATGCTGGGTGGTGCTGCGATGTCATCACCGACAGTGACCAGCCCGCCTGGGTGGAACCCATGCCGAAGCTGTCCGCCAGCTGGCAAACCGGCCGGGGAGCCGGACAAACCGGTTGCCTGGGTACGTCGGGTGGGTGAGGGTGACTACTCGCCGTGTCTCGCCCGGTGAGCCGGCCGAGCGGGTACCCATCGACGGAAGGCAGGCCTCGTGACGTCCACCCCGATCCGGGAACTCCCGATCACCGACCCGCAGGCCGGGCCGTACGCAATCACCACCGGGCCCGACGCGGCGCTCTGGCTGACCCTGGTCCACGCCGGTGCGATCGCCCGGGTCGACGCGGACGGCTCGGTGCGCCGCTGGCCGGCGGGCGGGCCGGGCAGCCGGCCACTGATCATCACTCCCGGCCCGGACGGCGCCCTCTGGTTCACCCGCTCCGGCGACGACCGGATCGGACGGATCACGGCCTCCGGCGAGCAGACCGAGGTCGTCCTGCCGACCGGCACCGGCCCGTGTGGCATCGCGGCAGGACCGGACGGCGCCCTCTGGTACGCCGGGATGAACTCCGACACCGTCGGCCGGGTGAGCACCGACGGCGCGGTCACCCACGTGCGTCTGCCGGTCTCCGGGGCGTTCGCCTCGATGGTGGCCGCCGGGCCGGACGACGCTGTCTGGTGCACGCTCAACCAGGCGAACGCGATCGCCCGGGTCGGCATGGACGGGGCGGTACGCGTGCACCCGCTGCCCACCGAGGGCGCCGCACCGGTCGGTATCACCGCTGGCGTGGACGGGGCGCTCTGGTTCGTGGAGATCGCCGCCGGGCAGGTCAGCCGGATCAGCCCCGACGGCCGGATCGAGGAGTACCCGTTGCCGGACCGGACGGCCCGGCCGCACGCCATCGTCGCCGACCCGGCCGGTGGCGCCTGGTTCACCGAGTGGGCCGGCAACCGGATCGGCCACGTCGACCCGGCGGGCCGGATCGACACCTACGACCTGCCGACCCCGGGTTCGGAACCACACGGCATCACGATCACCCCCGACGGCACGGTCCACGCCGCCCTGGAAACGGGCCACCTGGCCCACCTGACCCCCTGATCCAGGCATCACCGGGCTGGGGCTTGGGGAGGACCGGCGGGGTCAGGTGACGGCTGGTTGGACGGTGAGGGTTGCGGTTTCGGTGTCGAGGGTGGCTCGGGTGCCGACGGGGACGGTGAGCTGGTTGGGGCCGTGGCCGATCGGCAGCCCGCCGAGCACCGGGACGCCGAGGTCACCGAGCCGTTCGGTCAGCACGTCGGCGATCGTGGTCTCCCAACCGTCGGCGCAGTCGGTGAACTGCCCGACCGCGACCCCGGCCAGCCCGTCCAGCGCGCCGGCGCGGCGCAGCTGGGTGAGCATCCGGTCGACCTTGTACGGGGGTTCCTGCACGTCCTCGATCAACAGCACGGCCCCGGTCAGGTCGGGCAGGTCCGGTGTGCCGATCGACGCGGTGATCATGCACAGGTTGCCGCCGAGCAGGGTGCCCGTGGCGCGGCCCGGGACGCGTACCGGAAAGGTGTCCTCGCCGGGCACGGCGGTGACCGTCACCGGCTCGGTCGTCATCAGCGCGGCGTGCAGCGACTCGGCCGAGCGCAGCGGGGTGCGCTCGTCGCGCCAGGCGGCACCCGGGCCGTGCACCCCGGCCAGCCGGGCGCCGCGCCAGAGCGCGAACTGCAGCGCGGTGATGTCGGAGAAGCCGGCCACCACCTTCGGGTCGCGGCGGACGGCGTCCATGTCGATGGCGTCGACCACCCGCTGGGCGCCGTACCCACCGCGCGTGCAGATCACCCCGCGTACCCGGGGGTCGGCGAAGGCCGCGTTCAGGTCGGCGGCACGCACCTCGTCCCCGCCGGCCAGGTAACCCCGCCGGGCGTACGCGTTCGGCGCGGGCACCGGCCGCAGGCCCCAGCCGGTGAGCAACTCCATGCCGCGGGCCACCCGCTCGGGCGACGTCGGCCCGGACGGCGACACCAACAGCACCGTGTCACCCGGGCGCAGCACGGGCGGGCGAACGGTGGCGCGCTCCTCGCTGATCACCCGCAGAGCCTAACGACCAACGCCGCGCTGCCGGCCCGCGTCCGACGCGGGCGGGATGGGCGACGCGGGCGGGATGGGTGGCGCGGGGCGTGGCGCCGCACGGTGCACCGGCTAGCCTCGACGGGTGGCAACCGCGCTGGTGATCGAGAACGACCCGACGGACGACCTGCGCCGACTGGGTGAGTGGCTGACCGAGGCCGGGCTGGACCTGTGGGTGGTCCGCCCGCACGCCGGCGACGAACTCCCCACCGACCTGGAGGGGTACGCGGCGCTGGTGGTGCTCGGCGGCGAACAGCAGGCGTACCCGCTGCCGGACGGCTCGCCCGGCGCACCCTGGTTCCCGGCGGTGGAAGGGCTGCTGCGCAAGGCCGTGCGGTACCGGGTGCCCACCCTGGCCGTCTGCCTGGGCGCCCAACTGCTCGCCACCGCACACGCCGGGCTGGTCGAGCGGAGCCCGTCCGGGCCGGAGGTCGGCCCCGGCGTGGTCGGCAGGCGGGACGCCGCCGAGGGCGACCCGCTGTTCCGGTACGTGCCGCTGATCCCGGATGTGCTCCAGTGGCACTCCGACGAGATCACCGAGCTGCCCCGGGGCGCCACCCTGCTGGCCGCCTCCACCCGCTACCCGAACCAGGCGTTCCGTCTCGGTGACCGGGCCTGGGGGTTGCAGTTCCACATCGAGTGCGACACGGCCATGATCGCCGACTGGGCCGCCGACTCGACCCTCCTCGCCGAGCTGGGCTACGACCCGGAGCTCGTGGTCGCGGCCTGCGCGTCGGTCATGCCCGACGTCGAGGAGGTCTGGCAACCGTTCGCCGCCCGGTTCGCCGCGCTGGCCCTCGGCGAGCTCGACGACAGCACGACGCGGCGTGGCCTGCCGCTGCTCGGGCACTGATGAGCCGGCCGACCAGGGCGCCGGGCCGGCTCGCCCGGTACGGCTTCGGCACCGCCGAGGGCGACGGCGGTGCGCGTGCCGCCGACCTGCTCGGCCCGGACGGACTGCGGCTGTGGCAGCCGGTCGAGCAGGAGCCGGTCGACGAGCAGGCCGCGGACCTGCTCGCGGCCCTGTCCCGGGCCGCCGACCCCGACCTGGCGCTGCGTCAGCTGCACCGCATCGTGGAGGCCGAACGCCGGGAGAACGGCGGCACAGCAGCGGAGGCGACGGACACGGGGTCACCCCTGCTGGCGGCGCTGCACGCCGACCCCGGGCTGCGGCGGCGGTTGATCGCGGTGCTCGGCGCGTCGTCGGCGCTCGGCGACCACCTGGTGGCCCACCCCGGGCACTACGCCGCGCTGGGCACCGCCTCCGACGGGCTCGCCCCGACCGCCGACGGCCGGCTGGAACCGGTCGGCGACGGTAACCCGGTGGCGGTGCTGCGCAGCGCGTACCGGCTGGCACTGTTGCGCATCGCGGCGGCGGACCTGACCGGCGGGCGTGGCCTGGAGCAGACCATGGCGGCGCTCTCCGCGCTGGCCGACGCGACGCTGGCCGAGGCGTACGAGATCGCGGTCGCGGAGCTGCCGGAGGGCACGGCGCGGCCGCGGCTGGCCGTGGTGGCGATGGGCAAGTGCGGCGGCGGCGAGCTGAACTACGTCTCCGACGTGGACGTGATCTTCGTGGCGGCCGAGGACAGCGATCTGACCGCCGGCACCACCGTGGCGACCCGGCTGATCCACATCTGTGGGCTGGTCGCCTGGCCGGTGGATGCCGCGCTGCGCCCGGAGGGCAGCCGGGGTCCACTGGTGCGGACCCTCGCCAGCCATCTGGCCTACTACCGGCGGTGGGCGCGCACGTGGGAGTTCCAGGCGCTGCTCAAGGCCCGCCCGGCCGCCGGTGACCTGCCGCTGGCGCAGGAGTGGATCGACCAGCTCGCGCCGCTGGTCTGGCGGGCGGCCGAACGGCCCGAGGCGGTCGAGGACGTCCGCGCGATGCGGCGCCGGATCATCGACAACATCCCGCCGAAGGAGTTGGAACGCGAGATCAAGCGCGGCCCCGGCGGTCTGCGCGACATCGAGTTCGCCGTCCAACTGCTGCAACTGGTGCACGGCCGCGGCGACGAGACGCTGCGGGCACCCGGCACCATCCCGGCGCTGCGCGCGCTGGTCGCGGGCGGCTACGTCGGTCGCGCCGACGGCGAGGCGCTGCTGCGCGGCTACCGCTTCCTGCGCAGCGTCGAGCACCGGCTCCAGTTGCAGGGTCTGCGCCGTACGCACACCGTGCCCACCGAGCCGGCTGCATTGCGCTGGCTCGCCGCAGCGCTGGGCTTCACGGCCACGCCGGGGCGCAGCGCCGTGGAGAGCTTCCGGGCCGAGTGGGTCACCCACGCCGCCGAGGTACGCCGGCTGCACGCCAAGCTGCTCTACCGGCCGCTGCTGGAGTCGGTGGCCCGGGTGCCCGCCGACGGGCTGCGGCTCACCCCCGAGGCGGCCCGGCACCGGCTGGAGATCCTCGGCTTCGCCGACCCGGCCGGGGCGCTGCGCCACCTCCAGGCCCTCACCGGCGGGCTGAGCCGCACCGCGGCCATCCAGCGGACCCTGCTGCCGGTGCTGCTCAGCGAGTTCGCCGACGCGCCCGAGCCGGACCGGGGGCTGCTCAACTACCGGAAGGTCTCCGACCAGCTGGGCAGCACCCCCTGGTACCTGCGGCTGCTGCGCGACGGTGGCCCGGTCGCCCGACGGCTGGCCCGGGTCCTCGCCCTCTCCCGGTACGTCGCCGACATGCTCGCCCGCGACCCGGAGGCGCTGCGGCTGCTGGCCGAGGAGAACGAGCTGGTGCCGCGCCCGCGAGAGGTGCTCCGGGAGGGGTTCCTCGCGGCGGCGTCCCGGCACACCGACCCGGTGGAGGCCACCCGGGCGGTGCGCGCGTTGCGCCGCCGGGAGCTGGTCCGAGTGGCCTGCGCCGACCTGCTCTGCCGGGCCGGCGCCCTCGCACCCACACCCACCCGGCCGGAGGGCGGTGCCCGGAAGGCTCCCGGGCTGAGCGACATCACCGGCGTCGGCACCGCGCTCGCCGACGTCACCGACGCCACCCTGGCCGCCGCGCTGCGGGCCGCCCGGGCCAGTCAGCCAGCACCGCCCGGGCTGCGGTTCGCGGTGATCGGCATGGGCCGGCTCGGCGGGTACGAGTCGAACTACCTCTCTGACGCCGACGTCCTCTTCGTCTACGACCCGCCCGCCGGCAGCAGCGAGAGCACCGCCAGCGGCGCCGCGCACGCCATCGCCGAGGAGCTGCGCAGGCTGCTCGGCATGCCCGCGCCCGACCCACCGCTCGGCGTCGACGCCGACCTGCGCCCGGAGGGCCGGCAGGGCCCGCTGGTGCGCAGCCTCGCCGCGTACGCGCAGTACTACGCCCGCTGGTCGCGCGTGTGGGAGGCGCAGGCGCTGCTGCGTGCCCGGTTCGTCTGCGGTGATGCCGACCTGGGTGCCGAGTTCGAGGCGATGGTCGACCCGGTGCGGTACCCGGCCGACGGGCTCTCCCGGGAGCAGACCGTCGAGATCCGCCGCATCAAGGCCCGGGTGGAGACCGAGCGGCTGCCGCGCGGCGCCGACCCGGCCACCCACACCAAGCTGGGCCGCGGCGGGCTGGCCGATGTGGAGTGGGCGGTTCAGCTCGTCCAGCTCCGGCACGCCGGCGCGGTCCCGGCGCTGCGGGGCACGCGTACCCTCGACGCTCTCGCGGCCGCCGCCGAGGCCGGCCTGGTCGACCCGGCGGACGCCGCGGAGATGGCCGCCGGCTGGTCCCTGGCCGCGCAGGTCCGCAACGCGTTGATGCTGGTCCGAGGCCGGGCCGGCGACCAACTGCCCCGGCACGGGGTGGAGTTGGCGGCGGTGGTCCGGCTGCTCGGCCGCGACGACCCGGGGGAGTTCCTCGACGAGTACCTGCGGACCGGCCGGCGCTCCCGCGCCGCCGCCCAGCGCGTGCTGGAGATGTGAGCGGAGGTCAGCTACCGAGGGTGTACTCGCCGGGGCGGGGGACGGTGACGGTGGTCCAGTCCCCGGCGGCGGCGACCGTGGCGCCTCCGGAGGCGGCCAGCCACCGGCTGTGCCGGACCCGGATCGCCACCGGCCCGGCGGTCGGGGCGCGGAAGGTCACCGCCGCGCCGTCGACGCCGACCAGTTCGGCGGGGGCGGCGACCAGGGGCGTCGGGTCGGCCACCGCCCAGACCCGCCAGTGCGGGCCGGCCCAGACGGGCCTCAGGTACGGCAGGCCACCCTCGACCAGCTCCGCCTCGGCCCGCCCCACCCAGGACAGCGGGGCGTCCGGCAGCGCCACGAACTGCACGGCGTTCTCCGACAGCCAGGCCCGGTAGCTGGAGGAGGTCAGCGGTACGCCGGTGCCGGCCGCGCCGGGCACGGTGGTGAAGAACAGTGGGTTCCGCTCGATGTCGGCCTGCCGCAGCCAGCCCCGGGCCAGCGGCACCTCGCCCAGCCGGGCCGCCTCCCAGTAGTTGCGCGTCGGTGGCACCTCGACGCGGCCGGTGAGCTGCTGCCCGGCCAGGAACGCGCGCAGCGGCTCGTGGTAGCCCGGCGCGCTGGTCGGGTCGCCGATGCTGCGCAGGTCGGCGGGGACCACCGGTGGCTGCCAGCCGCAGACCGCCACGAGCAGCGCGGCCAGGCCCACCCCGGCCAACAGCCGCGTCCGCCGCGTACCGCCGGACGGCGTTGCGGGGCCGGCGTGCCGGTGGGCCAGCCGGGCGGTGAGCCAGGCCGGCGGCCGGGCGGCGGCGGCCAGCACCGGCAACGCGAACATCGTCACCAGCCGGGTCGCGTTCAACCCCACCGGCGTGTGCACGAGGGCGGCGGTGAGCACCCCGGCGGCGGAGAGCAGCGCGCCGGCCCGCACCGGCCGGTACGCGACCAGCGCCGCCACCACCAGGCTGGTCAGCACCGCGCGCAGCGCGTCGGTGTGGCTGATGTTCATCCAGCCGCCGTCGGAGAAGAGCAGCGCGGTCGCGCCCAGCGGCGCGGCCGCCGCGACCCCGAGCGCCAGGCCGTCGGCGTACCGGCGGGTCAACAGCAGCGCGACGCCCGCGAGGCCGACGAAGAGGCCGGCCACCGGGCTGGTCGCCGAGGCCAGCAGCGCCCCGGCCGCCGCGAGCCCGAGCCGCCACCCGGGGTGCCGCCGCCCGATTGGTACGCCTCGGGTCAGCGCGAGCAACGCGGCCAGCCCGAACGCGACGCCGAGGGCGTAGGTGACCCGGCCGGACACCAGGTTGCCGGTCAGCGTGACCACCCCGACCAGGCTGCCCAGCAGGGGCCGGGGCACGCCGCTGCGAACCAGCAGCGCGGCCAGCGCGGCGGCCGACCCCAGCAGGGCCAGCGCCCCGGTCACCCGCACGCCGAGCAGCGCCATCACCGGCTGGGACACCAGGCTGTAGCCGAACTGCTGCACCCCGCCGTACCAGCGCAGGTCCACCGGGGTGGGGCCGTGGGCGGCGAAGAAGTCAGCCCGGGCCACCTGCGCGGCGAGGTCCGAGCCCATCAGGGGCAGGGCCAGCCAGATCGCGCCGAGCACGACGGCGGCACCGGTGGCCACCGCCACCACACGACTGCGCCGCATGCCCACCTCCGTACCGCGACCACCGTACTGGCAGCATGTCGGGCGTGCCTCACCACCTCGCGCGTTGGACCGGACTGGCGGGATCGGCGCTGCTCGCCGTCGCCGCCTACCTGGGCGGCGCCCTGCCCGGCTCACCCCTGCGCGCCACCCCGGTCAGCATCTGGCAGGGGCCGGACGGCCCGCTGGTCATCGCCACCTGGCTGGTCGGCACCGCGCTGCTGGCCGGCGCCTGGTGGGCTCTGCGGGACAGGGTGCCGTCGACCCGCTGGGCGCTCGTCACCGTGGGGCTCTGGCTGCTGCCGCTGCTCGTCGCGCCGCCGCTGGCCAGCCGCGACGTCTACGCGTACGCCTGCCAGGGCGCCAGCTACGCCGCCGGGATCAACCCCTACGAGCAGGGCGTATCCGCGCTGCCCTGCCCCTGGCTGGACACCATCTCCTTCATCTGGCGGGACACCCCGGCGCCGTACGGGCCGCTGTTCGTGGTGCTCTCCGGCGCGGTGGTCAAGGCCACCGGGTCGCTCACCGCGGCGATCGTGGCGTTCCGGCTGATCGCGGTGGCCGGTGTGGCGCTCACCGCGGTCAGCCTGCCGGTGCTGGCCCGCCGGGTCGGCGTACCGGCCGGTCGGGCGGTCTGGCTGACGCTGGCGTGCCCGCTGGTCGCCGTGCACCTGGTCTCCGGCGCCCACAACGACGCCCTGATGGTCGGCCTGCTGGTCGCCGGGCTGGCCGTCATCGCCTCCCGGCCGGGCCGCCCCGGCCCGCTGCTCGCCGGCGGAGTCCTGCTCGGCCTCGCCGCCGCGATCAAGGTGACCGCGCTGGTCGTGGTGCCGTTCGCCGCGCTGGCCGCGATCGTCGGCGGGTACTCCATCCGGGCGCTGATCCGGCACGGCGGCTGGGTGGTCGGCGGCGCGGTCGCCGTCGTGGTCGCGGTGACCTTCGCCGCCGGGCTGGACTTCGGCTGGGTCGGCGGGCTGGCCCGCGGCGGCGACGTCATCGCCTGGACCTCGCCGTCCACGGCCGTCGGGCAGACCGTCGGCTACCTGGCGGTGCCGTTCGGTGGGCACATCGACGCCCTGCCGGTCACCCGGGCCATCGGCATGGGGGTGCTGGCGGTGCTGCTGGTCTGGCTCTGGTGGCGGGCCCGCACCCGGGAGCCGCTGTGGCACGCCGGCCTGGCGCTGGCCGCCACGGTCGCGCTGGCGCCGCTGTTCCACCCCTGGTACTGGATCTGGCCGCTGGCCGTGCTCGCGGCGACCGCCCGGCGGACCGGATGGTTCGCCGTGGTCGCCCTGGTGTCGTCGTTCCTGGTGCTGCCGGACGGCACCGGGCTGCCCCGGTTCACCAAGTCCGTCGGGGCTCCGCTGATGACGCTGTTGGTGATCGTGCTGGTCATCCGGTTGGTACGGTCGGCTCGGGCGGCCCGTCAGCCGGTCGCCACCGACTGAGGGAAGGTGCGCCGGTGACCGGACCCGGCGCTGCGCCCGCCCCGCCGCGATCCGCCGCCGCACCCCGTTCGCTCACGCCGCGCGCCGTCCGGTACGCCGGCCTGACCGGCGCGGTCCTGCTCACCGTGGCCGGGTACCTCGGCGGGGCGCGGCCCGACATCCCGCTGGGCGCGACACCGGTGTCGATCTGGCGGTCCCCGGGCGGGCCGGCGACGCTGACCTGCTGGCTGCTCGGCACGGCCCTGCTGGTCGGGGCGTGGTGGTCCCTGCGCGAGAGTGCCCCGTCGAGCCGGTGGGCGTACGTCACCGCCGGACTCTGGTCGTTGCCGCTGCTGGTCGCGCCGCCACTGGGCAGCCGGGACGTCTACTCGTACGCCTGCCAGGGCTGGGCGTACGCGCACGGCGTCGACCCGTACGCCGTGGGGGTGGCCGCGGCGGGTTGCCCGTGGCTGGAGACGGTGGCGCCGATCTGGCGGGACACCCCCGCGCCGTACGGGCCGGTGTTCGTGCTGCTCGCGGCGCTCGCGGTGAAACTCGGCGGCGGCCTCACCGGCACGATCGTCCTGCTGCGGGTGATCGCCGTGGCCGGACTGCTGCTGGCCGCGCTGTGCCTGCCCGCGCTGGCCCGGGCGGCCGAGGTGCCGACCCGGCGGGCCGCCTGGCTGGCACTGGCCGCCCCGCTGATCGGGGTGCACCTGGTGGCCGGGGCGCACAACGACGCGGTGATGCTGGGCCTGCTCCTGTGCGGGCTGCTGGTGGTGATCCGTCGACCGGGCCGGCCCCCGGCGCTGCTGCTTGCCGGCGCGCTGCTCGGGCTGGCCGTGACCGTGAAGGCCAGCGCCGTGGTGGTGGTGCCGTTCGCCGCGCTGGCCGCCGTGCACGGGCGGTACAGCGTACGGGCGTTGCTGCGCGACGGCGGCTGGCTGGCCGGTGGGCTGCTGGCCGCGCTGGTGGTCACCTCGGCGCTGTCCGGCCTGGGGTTCGGCTGGGTGGGTGGGCTGACCCGCAGCGGGGACTCCGAGCAGTGGACCTCGCCACCGACCGCGGTGGGCTTCGTGGTGGACTACGCCGGCGCGCTGGCCGGACGTGACCCGGGGGCGGTGCCGGTGGTCCGGACCGTCGCGCTGGTCCTGCTCGCCGGGGTGCTGGTGCTGCTCTGGTGGCGGGCGCTGCGCACACTGCACGACGCCCCGCTCCGGGCGGCCGGGGTCGAGGCGACACGCCCCCGGGTGGTGCTGCACGGTGCCGCGCTGGCGCTGACCGCCACCGTCGTGCTGTCCCCGGTCTTCCACCCCTGGTACGCGACCTGGCCGCTGGCGCTGCTCGCGCTCACCCCCACCCGCGCGACGTGGTTCGCGCTGCCGGCCGCGACGGCCGCCTTCCTCGCCCTACCCGACGGCACCAACCTGGCCCGCTTCACGAAGGCCCCCGGCGCGGTGGCGATGACCGCCCTGCTCCTGGCGGTGCTCCTGCGCGCCCTACCGCGGCGTCCCTGGCGTCCCCGGCCGCGCTGATCATGAGGTTGGCGGCGCTGTCGATCTTCGACAGGCACGCCAACCTCATGATCACCGGGGGTCAGGCCAGGCGGGTTCGGCGGGTGCGGAGGGCGAGCGTCAGGGGCAGTAGTGCGGGGCCGACCAGTGTGACCAGGGCGGCCGTCGCGGCGAGTGAGGCCCAACTCGGGCTGAAGGCGCTCGGCTGGCCGTCAGTTGCCCCGGCCAGCGGGTACAGGGCGAGCAGCCCCACCGGGGTGAGCAGGATCAGCGCGGCCCAGCCGCCTCGGTGGTCGGCCCGCAGGGCCAGCCCCGCGGCGAGCAGCACCGCCACCGCGAGCACCACCACGGCGGCGGCCGGCAGGACCGGGGTCAGCGTCCAGGTCGTGTAGTAGCTCACGGCGAACAGCTCCCTGGGCAGCAGAATCGGTCCCGCGAGGCCGACGACACCGACGGCGACCAGCGGCGCCGCCCGCAACGGCGCCGGCACCGTGTCGGGTGCGCCGAGCGCGACCAGACCCAGTCCGATCTGCGGCAGCAGCACGAACAGCGGCGGACGCGGCAGGCCGGTGAGTGCGGCGGCGGGGACGAGAGCGACCGTGACGAGCACCGCGAGTGCGACGGCGTACCGGGTCCACCGACCGGGTGTCACGGCCTGCACCAGCGCCGCGAGCAGCCAGGCGATCCACGCCACGATGCCGAGCGACACGAACGGCCCGGCGGCCGGCAGCCCGAAGTCGGGCTGTGCGGGGCGTAACTCCAGTACCGTCCAGAGCCCGGCGAGCGGGGCGGCGGTGAGGAGGGCCAGGACGGCCGCGAGGCGTACGCCCGGCACCAGGTCGGCCGCGCCGGCGGCGCGTACCCGCTGGCGGAGCCCGCCGCGCAGGAGGTCCATGGCGTCCGCGGGGGAGGGCCAGCGGCGATCCGGCGCGGCCAGGTCCAGGTAGGTGCCGACGATCTCGGCGCCACGGGCGCGCCGGTAGTCGGCGGGGTACGCGGACAGCAGCCGCAGGTAACGGCGCTCGAGGTCGGTCATGCCAGCCCTCCGGCCACGCGCGGGGTGATCGGCCGGGCGGCGCGAGTCCGCTCGGCCAGTCGCGTGGTGGCGGCCTCGACGTTGCGACGTAGCCGCTCGGTCTCGGCAGTCAGCGTGGCGTCGCCGGCGGGGGAGAGCCGGTAGTAGCGGCGCAGTCGGCCGTCCACCACCTCCTCCCGGTCGACCTCGACGAGGCCGGCGTCGACCAGCCGGTCGAGCGCCCCGTAGAGCGTCCCGGGGCGGAGGGAGACCCGGTTGTCGGAGAGGGCGGCGACCTCGCCGATCAGCCCGTAGCCGTGCATCGGCTCGACGGCGAGTGCGGTGAGGATCAGGAACGTGGGTTCGCGCAGGGGGGTGTCCACCGCCTCAATATATCGGAGACGAAGGTATATCGGGGGGCGTTATAAAGCGGCTGGGCCGGCTCCGCGATCGCGGAGCCGGCCCAGCCGGTGATCGAGCTACTGCTCAGCAGTCGTGGGCTGCTCAGCAGTCGTAGTACATGGCGAATTCGTGCGGGGTCGGGCGCAGACGCACCGGGTCGACCTCGTTGGCCCGCTTCCACTCCACCCAGGTGGAGATCAGGTCCGGCGTGAAGACGCCGCCGTCGAGCAGGTAGTCGTGGTCGGCCTCCAGGGAGTCCAGCACCGCCGGCAGCGAGCCCGGCACCTGCTTGACGTCGCCCCACTCCTCCGGGGGGAGGTCGTAGAGGTCCTTGTCGATCGGCGTCGGGGGCTCGATCTTGCTCTTGATGCCGTCGAGGCCGGCCATCATCATCGCGGAGAAGGCGAGGTAGACGTTGGCCGAGGGGTCGGGGACCCGGAACTCGACGCGT
>NZ_JAMHIW010000007.1 GCF_023896955.1 Micromonospora sp. RHAY321 | reverse complement strand
CCAGTCGAGGGCCGCCCCATCCGGGTCGGCCCTCGACTGCGTAGCGCCATTGGTGGCGCAATGAGGAAGGATGTACCTGTGAGTTCAGGACCGCAGGGCGGAGACCGTCCCCGTCGTTACGAAGACCGCACTGACGGCCCGGGTGGACGCGACCGCGGCCCGCGCCGTGACGACCGCGATCGTCCCCCGTACCGGGGAGACCGGGACAACGCTGGCGGCGCCCGAGGCGGATACGCCGGCGGCCGCGACAGTGGCTCCCGTGGCGGCGACCGTGACGGTTCGCGTTCCGGTGCTCCGCGTGAGGGTGGTTTCCGTGGCGGCGACCGCGATGGCTCGCGTTCCGGTGCTCCGCGCGAGGGTGGTTTCCGTGGCGGCGACCGCGATGGCTCGCGCTCGGCTGCCCCGCGTGAGGGTGGTTTCCGCGGTGGTGACCGTCGCGAGGGTGGCTTCCGTGGCGGTGACCGCGATGGTTCGCGCTCCGGCGCCCCGCGTGAGGGCGGCTTCCGTGGCGGCGACCGCCGCGAGGGTGGCGCTCCGCGCGAGGGTGGTTTCCGTGGTGGCGACCGTCGCGAGGGCGGGTTCCGTGGCGGCGACCGCGATGGTTCGCGGTCCAGCGCCCCCCGCGAGGGTGGTTACCGCGGTGGCGACCGTCGCGAAGGCGGCTACCAGGGCGGCGACCGCACCCGTTCCGGCCCGTCCCGTGAGGGTGGCTTCCGTGGCGGTGACCGTGAGGGTGGCTTCCGTGGCGGTGACCGCCGTGAGGGCGGCTACCGCGGTGGCGACCGCGAGGGTGGCTTCCGTGGCGGCGAGCGTCGCGAGGGCGGCTTCCGCGATGGGTCCCGGCCCGGTGCCCCGCGCGAGGGCGGTGGCTTCCGTGGCGGTGACCGTGACGGTGGCTTCCGTGGCGGCGACCGTCGTGAGGGCGGGTTCCGTGGCGGCGACCGCGATGGTTCGCGCTCCGGCGCTCCCCGTGAGGGTGGCTTCCGTGGCGGTGACCGTCGTGAGGGCGGGTTCCGTGGCGGCGACCGTGAGGGCGGCTTCCGTGGTGGCGACCGTGAGGGTGGCTTCCGGGGCGGTGACCGTGACGGTGGTTTCCGTGGCGGGGACCGTCGTGAAGGCGGTGCGCCTCGTGAGGGTGGTTTCCGTGGCGGGGACCGTCGCGAGGGCGGCGGCTTCCGGGGCGGGGACCGTGACGGTGGTTTCCGTGGCGGGGACCGTCGTGAGGGTGGCGCGCCCCGTGAGGGTGGCTTCCGTGGCGGCGATCGTCGTGAAGGCGGCGCGCCCCGTGAGGGTGGCTTCCGTGGTGGCGAGCGTCGTGAAGGCGGCGGCTTCCGGGGCGGGGACCGTGACGGTGGTTTCCGTGGCGGCGACCGCCGCGAGGGCGGTGCGCCTCGCGAGGGTGGTTTCCGTGGTGGAGACCGCCGCGAGGGTGGTTTCCGTGGCGGTGAGCGTCGTGAAGGCGGTGCGCCTCGTGAGGGTGGCTTCCGTGGTGGTGACCGTCGTGAAGGCGGTGCGCCTCGTGAGGGTGGCTTCCGGGGTGGTGACCGTCGTGAAGGCGGTGCGCCCCGTGAGGGTGGCTTCCGTGGCGGGGACCGCCGTGAAGGCGGTGCGCCTCGTGAGGGTGGCTTCCGGGGTGGTGACCGTCGTGAAGGCGGTGCGCCCCGTGAGGGCGGCTTCCGTGGTGGAGACCGCCGCGAGGGCGGCGGCTTCCGGGGTGGTGACCGTCGTGAGGGCGGTGCGCCCCGTGAGGGTGGCTTCCGCGGTGGCGACCGTGAGGGTGGTTACCGGGCCGACGACCGGCCGCGTCGCGAGGGGGACTTCCGCCGCGACGACCGTGGCGCGGGCTCCGAGTCGTTCGAGGGCGGGCGCAGCTCGGCCCCCGCGTTGCCGGACGACATCGTCGCGACCGACCTGGACAAGGACGTTCGCGCCGAGCTGCTCTCGCTGAACAAGCCGGTCGCCGAGACGGTGGCCCGGCACCTGGTCGCCACCGGTCAGCTGATCGACGAGGACCCGGCCGAGGCGCTGGCGCACGCGCTGGCCGCCCGGCGGCTAGCGTCGCGCATCTCCGCCGTCCGCGAGGCGGTCGGTCTGGCCGCGTACCACGCGGGGGAGTGGCAGACGGCGATCGCCGAGCTGCGCACGTACCACCGGATGACCGGGCTGCAGAGTCACCTGGCTGTCCTCGCGGACTGCGAGCGTGCCCTGGGTCGGGCGGAGCGGGCCATCGACCTGTTCCGCGGCGCCGACCAGGAGAAGCTGGACAAGGCCGTCGCGATCGAGCTGCTGATCGTCGCCGCCGGTGCTCGGGGCGACCTCGGGCAGAAGGACGCCGCGGTGGCGATGCTCCAGGTCCCGGACCTCACCAGCGAGGCCACCGTGCCGTGGACGGCCCGGCTGCGCTACGCGTACGCCGACGCGCTGCTCGCGGTGGGCCGGCGCGAGGAGGCCCGCGAGTGGTTCTCCCGGGCCGCCGACGTGGACACCGAGGGCGAGACTGACGCCGCCGAGCGGCTGCTGGAGCTCGACGGCGTGGTCATCGAGGGCGACGACGAGGACGAGACGGCCGAGGAGATCGCCGCTGGCCCGGGCGCTCCCGGCGCCGTGCCCGCCCGACCCGACACCGACCTGACCACCGGTGACAGCGACGACGACGAAGACGACGAAGACGAAGACTTCGACGACGACGACGACGACGAGGACGACGACGACCGCGACGAGGACGACGACGACCGCGACGAGGACGACGACGACCGCGACGACGACGAGGACGACGACCGCGACGAGGACGAGGACTTCGACGACGACGAGGAGGACGGCGCTGCCGGCCGCTCCGGCGACGACGAGGACGTCGACGGCGAGGACGAGGATCGCCACCCCGACGAGAGCGGGCAGGCCGAGACGGACCGCGCTGCCGACGGCGACGCGGTGAACACCGACGAGACCGCTCCGGCCCGGGGCGACGAGTCGGGGTCGACGCAGCGGTGAGCGTGGACGCGGGGGATCGGCTGATCGACGGGTACACCCTGGTGGTCTTCGACCTGGACGGGGTGATCTACCTGATCGACCGGCCGATCCCCGGCGCCGTCGATGCGGTGGCCCGGCTGCACGCTGAGGGGCGGGCGGTGGCGTACGCCACCAACAACGCGTCCCGTCGGTCGAGTGACGTCGCCGACCTGCTGACCGGGATGGGTGTGCCGGCCCGGCCGGAGGAGGTGCTCACCTCCGCCGCGGCCTCGGCGGAACTGCTGCGGGACCGGCTGCCGGCGGGAGCGCCGGTGCTCGTGGTCGGTGCCGAGGCGCTGCGCGCCGAGGTGCGCGCGGTCGGGCTGACCCCGGTTTCCCGGGCGGACGAGAAGCCGGCCGCGGTGGTGCAGGGCTACGGTCCGCAGGTCGGCTGGGCGGACCTGGCCGAGGCGTCGGTCGCGGTGCGGGCCGGCGCGATCTGGATCGCCACCAACACGGACCGGACCCTGCCCAGTGGGCGGGGGCCGCTGCCGGGCAACGGTTCTCTGGTGGCTGCGTTGCGGACCGCGTTGGAGCGGGATCCGGACGTGGTGGTCGGCAAGCCGGAGTCGGCGCTGTTCGAGACCGCCGCACGGCGCAGCGACGGCGGCCGGACGCTGGTCGTCGGCGACCGGCTGGACACCGACATCGAGGGTGCCCGGCGCGCCGGGTTGGACAGCCTGCTCGTGCTCACCGGAGTCAGTGGCGTACCCGATCTGCTGGCCGCCGAGCCGAAGCGCCGACCCACGTACGTCGCGCGGGACCTGGCGGGTCTCTTCGACCCGGCGGCGGCGGTGCGGGTACCCGGCCCGGCGGACGCCGGCGGCTGGACGGTGACGGAGCGCGACGGCACGCTGGAGTTGGGCGGTTCGGGCCGGCCGCTGGACGCGTTGGCCGCGCTCTGCGGGGCGGCCTGGTCGGCCTCGGCTTTGCCGAAAATCCGCCCGACCGGCCCGGACGCGGACCACGCGTTGGAGAGTTTCGGCCTGCCCACGGGCGCGTGAGCTCCCGCTCGGCTGGCCGAGCGGCGCCGACGCTCGTCAGAGCAGCTTGCGCAGTTTCAGCAGATCGAACGGGTTGGCCTTGATCGACACGCGGCGGGAGGCCACCGCGCCGGTGACGTCCAGGTCGCCACGCACCAGGGCGAGCAGGTCGTCGCTGGACGTGCTCAGCGCGATCTTGGCCTTGGGGTCGTCGCCGTCGGTCAGCTCGACCAGGCGACCGCCGGTGATCCGGCCGTGGAACGCGGTGTCGAGGTCCGTGATGCGGCAGGCCAGCGTCCGGTCCAGGTCGATCCGTTCGCGTACCGTCTCGGCGTTGCGGTCCAGTCGGGCGGCCAGGTCCTGCAATGCCTGCCGGCACTCGTCCACGCTGGCCACGTCTCCCCCTCGCTGATCGCCACACCGTCCTCGGCACCGTACCGCACAGGCCAGTCCGGGGTGCCCGGTAGCGTGACACCTGCACACCCCGCCCCGCGGAAGGACTCAGGCATGCAGGACGCGTGGCGCGCCTACCTCGAACTGGCCATGGGCCTGGCGGAGGCGCCCCGGAAGAAGGCCCAGGACGTGGCCCGCCGCCTCGTCGGCTCGGGCGGCGCGACCGCCGCCCAACTGCAGGCTCTCGGTGAGGAGCTGCTCACCACCGGCGCCGCCAACCGGGAGGCGCTGACCAAGCTGGTCCGCTTCGAGGTCGACCGGGCTCTCGGCGCGGTCGGCCTGGCCACCGCCGACGAGGTGGCCGAGCTGACCCGACGGGTTCGCGACCTGGAACGGCAGCTGCGCGAGGCGCGGGCCGCCGAGCCCGCCAGCGGGCCGTCCACCGGTCCCGCCCCGGAGCCCGACCAGCTTCGCGCCGCGCAGCCCGACGCCGGTCTGGTGCCGTCGGACGGCGAGGCGGGCGCCCCGGTCTCCGCGCCGGTGGCCAGGAAGGCCGTCGCGAAGAAGGCCGTGGCGAAGAAGGCCGTGGCGAAGAAGGCGGTCGCCAAGAAGGCCGTCGCCAAGAAGGCCGTCATGAAGAAGCCACCGGCGACGCTCAGCCGGACCACCGACGAGACGCCGACCCCGGCTGACATGCCGGCCAAGAAGGCGGCCGGCGAGCAGCATCCGGACGGCACCCCGTGAGCGCCGCGCTGACCGGGCGGAGCCTCCGGTGAACGGCGACGTCCGCCCGGGCCCGCCGTCCGGCGCCCGCCCGGGACCGCCGCCGGGCATCCGGCCCGGCCCGTTCGCCGCCCGCCCGGGTCCACCAGTGGGTGCCGGCCCGGGTCCGCTGCCGGAGGTCGGGGACGACGAGGCCCGGCACCCCGCCGTCGACGCCGCCGTGCAGGCGATGGCCAACGCGGCGACGCTCGCCCCCGCCGACCAGATCGCGCAGTACGAGGCGGCCTACGAGACGCTTCGGGAAACCCTCGCCACCATCGACCAGACCTGAGCGGGACGACCAGGCCTGAGCAGACCGGAGAACAACCACCCATGGCACGTCGCAACCGGCTGGACGCCGAACTCGTCCGCCGCGGTCTGGCCCGCTCCCGCGAGCAGGCCGCCGCGCTGGTGGAGGCTGGGCGGGTCCAGCTGCGCGGGGTGCGCGCGCGCAAGGCCGCCGCGATGGTCGACCCCGCCGATCCGCTGCTGGTCACCGGCGCCGACCCCACCGAGGAGTACGTCTCCCGGGGCGGGCACAAGCTCGCCGGTGCGCTGGCCGTGTTCGCGGGCGGTGGGCTGAGCGTGACCGGCCGGCGCTGCCTGGACGCCGGTGCGTCGACCGGTGGCTTCACCGACGTGCTGTTGCGCGGCGGCGCCGCCGAGGTGGTGGCCGTGGATGTCGGCTACGGGCAGCTCGCCTGGCCGCTGCGCACCGACGAGCGGGTCCGGGTCCTGGAACGCACCAATGTCCGTACGCTCGATCCTGAGGCGATCGGCGGCCCGGTCGACCTCACGGTGGCCGACCTGTCGTTCATCTCGCTGCGGCTGGTGCTGCCGGCGCTGGCCGGCTGCACCCGTGACGACGGCGATCTGGCGTTGATGGTGAAGCCGCAGTTCGAGGTGGGCAAGGAACGCGTCGGGGCCGGCGGTGTGGTCCGCGACCCGGCGCTGCGCGCCGAGGCGGTGCTCGACGTGGCCGCCGCGGCGGCGCAGCTCGGCCTCGGCCTGGCCGACGTGGCGGCCAGCCCGCTGCCCGGGCCGAGCGGCAACGTGGAGTTCTTCGTATGGTTGCGCCGGGGCGCACCAGCGGCCGACCCGGAGCGGGTGCGGGCCGTGGTGGAGGCCGGGCCGGACGGCCCGACAACGGCCGGCGACGTGCCGGCCGGGGCGGCGGAGGAGGTCGCAGGGTGAACGCGTGCAGCGAGCGTTTCGGCACGGCGCGCGGGACACGCGGCCGCACCGGCGCGGCGGGGACGGCGCAGCGTCGTCCGGTCGTCGACGGGCGGTCGGTCCGATGAGCCGCACGGCGCTGCTGGTGACCCACACCGGCCGTCGGCGCAGCACCGAGCACGCCCGGGCGGTCGCCGCCGATCTGATCGCCGCGGGTTTCGAGGTCCGGGTGGTCGCCGAGGAGGCCGACGACCTCGACCTGCCCGGCGTCGTGCCGGTGGTCGGCCCGGAGGCCGCCGAGGGCGCCGAGATCGTCTTCGCGCTCGGCGGGGACGGCACCTTCCTGCGCGCGGCCGAGCTGGCCCGGCCGGCGAAGGCGCCGCTGCTCGGCATCAACCTCGGCAAGGTGGGCTTCCTGGCCGAAGCCGAGATCGACGACCTCGACACCGCCGTCCGCGACGTGGTCGGGCGCAACTACACGGTGGACGAGCGGCTCACCCTGGACGTCACGGCCGAGTTCGACGGTGGCCCCACCATCGAGTCCTGGGCGCTCAACGAGATCAGCGTCGAGAAGGGCGAGCGGGCGCAGATGCTCGAACTCCTCGTCGACGTGGACGGCCGGCCGCTGTCCCGCTACGGCTGCGACGGCGTGGTCTGCGCCACCCCCACCGGCTCCACGGCGTACGCGTTCTCCGGCGGCGGGCCCGTGGTCTGGCCGGAGGTGGAGGCCCTGCTGCTGGTGCCGATCAGCGCGCACGCGTTGTTCAGCCGCCCGCTGGTCACCGCCCCGACGTCCACGTTCGTGATCACGGTCGACCCGTTCACCACCCTGGCCGTGCTCTGCTGCGACGGCCGGCGGGTCTACGACCTGCCGCCCGGTGCCCGGGTCACGGTCCGTCGGGGCGCCCTGCCGGTGCGCATCGTCCGGTTGCGGGCCCGCCCGTTCACCGACCGGCTGGTCGCCAAGTTCGGGCTCCCGGTGCACGGCTGGCGCGGCTCTCGTCGCTGACGGCCGCCCGGCACCCCCTGACAGGACCGAAGAAGCCCGGTTTGTCCGGCGGAAACCCGCCGGACATCCGGCGGCCCCGCACCCGCCGCCCGATGTCCACCTGGCGACATGTCGCCGGTGCGGCGTGCCGCAGCTAGTGACCACCCGAGGCGCTCCGTCGCAGACTCCGATCGGTCGATCTCCCTGAGACCGGTCCCCTGGAGTAGAGGAGCCCAACCCATGCACAGGCCCCCACGCTGGCTCACCGCCGGCGCGGTCGGCGCGTTGGTCGTCGGACTCGCCGCACCGGCGTCCGCCGACCCACCGGCCCGGCCCACTGGCCCGAACCCGGCCACGCCCGCACCCGGCACCGCGCCCGTTCACCTCACCCTGATCACCGGCGACCAGGTCGACCTCGCCCAGGCCGCGCCCGGCCGGGTCGCCGCCACCGTCCGCCCCGGCCCCGGCCGCGACCGGATCACCTTCCACACCCTCGAGGTCGACGGCGGCCTGCGGGTGCTGCCCAGCGACGTCGTGCCGTACCTCTCCTCCGGCGTGCTCGACCCCAACCTGTTCGACGTGCAGGAACTGGCCGCCGACGGGTACGGCGACGCCGCGCAGAGCACGCTGCCGCTGATCGTCCGCTACCAGGAGCCGGCCGCCGGCCGTGTCCGGCCGCTCGCCGGCGCCACCGACGCCCGTCCGCTGGAGAGCATCAACGGCGCGGCGATGCGGGTCGGCAAGGGCGACCTCGGTGGCTTCTGGACGACGCTGCGTGGCGCGCCGCAGGCGCGTACCGCCGCCGGGTCGCCCGCCCGGCTCGGCGCCGGCGTCGCCCGGATCTGGCTGGACGGGAAGGTCCGTCCGGCGCTGGAGCACAGCGTGCCGCAGATCGGCGCTCCGACGGCCTGGGCGGCCGGCCGCGACGGCAACGGCGTGAAGGTGGCGGTGCTCGACACCGGCGTCGACGCCACCCACCCCGACCTGGCTGGCCGGATCGCCGAGGCGCAGGACTTCTCCGGCAGCGGCAGCGCACGGGACGGGCACGGCCACGGCACGCACGTGGCGGCCACCATCGCCGGCAGCGGCGCCGCCTCAGACGGGCTCCGCAAGGGGGTCGCCCCCGGCGCGCAACTGCTGGTCGGCAAGGTGCTCGACGACGGCGGCTCCGGCTACGACTCCTCGATCATCGCCGGCATGGAGTGGGCCGCCCACTCCGGCGCCAAGGTGGTCAGCATGAGCCTCGGCGGCTCCGCGACCGACGGCACCGACCCGATGAGCCAGGCCGTCAACGACCTGACCGCCGAGACCGGGGCACTCTTCGTGATCGCCGCCGGCAACGAGGGCGCACCGCGTACCGTCGGCACGCCGGGTGCCGCCGCCGCGGCCCTCACCGTCGGCGCGGTCGACCGCAACGACAACCTGGCGGAGTTCTCCAGCCGCGGACCGCGCCTCGGTGACAACGGCCTGAAGCCGGAGATCACCGCGCCGGGCGTCGGCATCATCGCCGCCCGGGCCGCCGGCACCACCATGGGTACGCCGGTGGGCGACGCCTACACGACGGCGTCCGGCACCTCGATGGCTACCCCGCACGTGGCCGGCGCGGCCGCGATCCTCGCCCAGGAACACCCCGACTGGGTCGCCGGGAAGCTCAAGGACGCGCTGGTCAGCACCACGAAGGCGAACCCGGAGCTGACGGTGTTCGAGCAGGGCGGTGGACGGGTCGACGTGGCCCGGGCGCTCGGCCAGCGGGTGTACGGCAGCGCCACCGCCGACTTCGGCCGGCTGAGCACCGGTGGTGCGGCGGCCGAGCGGACGGTGACGTACACCAACACCACCGCGACCCCGCAGACCCTGCGGCTGGCCCTGGAGCTGCGCAACCTGGACAGCGGCGCGGCCGAGACCGACGCGGTCACCGGTGCTGGCGGCGAGGTCACCGTGCCGGCCGGCGGCAGCGTCGCCGTGCCGCTGCGCGCCGACCCGGCGAAGCTGGACCGCGGCGTGCACAGCGGATGGCTGGTGGCCACGGGCGCGGACGGCGTCGCGGTGCGGACCGCCGTCGCGCTGACCCTCAGCGGTCCGCTGCACACGGTCACCATGAAGGTGCTGGACATGAAGGGTCAGCCGGGGTTGTCGCCGGTGCTCACCCTCTTCGGTGAGCAGCCCGAATCCGACTTCCTCGGCTGGAGCGCCGGCGAGACGCAGGTCCAGGTCGAGGAGGGCCCCTACCTGCTCCAGGCGCTGGTCGAGCACGGCGCCCCGCTGGACGAGCAGATCACCCTGGTCACCGACCCGGAGCTGGTGGTCGACCGGGACATGACCGTGATGGTGGACCCGCGTAAGGGCACTCCGGTGCGGATCGAGACGCCGAAGCCGACCGAACAGCGGGCGACGATCAGCTTCTACGAGCACCGGATCTTCGGCAACGGCCGGCAGGTCGACCACGGCGTGATGACCTTCAGCACCATCCAGCAGGTCAACGTCACCCCGACGCGGCAGGTGCGCCGCGGTGAGTTCGAGTTCTCCTCGCGCTGGCAACTGGTCGCACCGATGGTGGACGCGAAGATCAGCGGGGTTTCCGGTCCGCTCGACATCAACCTGCTCGGCTACTCGCCGGCACCGACCGGCCGGCAGAAGCTGCCGCTGGTCTGGGCCGGCACCGGTACCCCCGCCGAGCTGGCCCGGGTGCGCGGCGCCGCGGCGTTGCTCACCACGAACCCGGACGTCTCGGAGGACGAGCAGATCGCGGCGGCCGCGGCGGCCGGTGCGAAGACGGTGCTCATCGTCCGGCCGGCGGACCAGAGCGCGTGGACGGTCTGGACGCCACAGGGTGACCGGCTGCCGGTGCCCGCCCTGGCCGTGGCGTACGACGACGGGCAGCGGTTGATTGCCGCGGCACGCACCGGTCGGGCGACGCTGGACCTGACGCTGACCGTCGACAGCCCCTACCTGTACGACGTGTGGCAGGTCTCGAAGGGCCGGGTGCCGGAGCGGATCCTGCACACCGTCACCGCGAAGAACACCGCCGAGGTGAC
Organism: Micromonospora sp. RHAY321; assembly: GCF_023896955.1. Taxonomy (GTDB): domain Bacteria; phylum Actinomycetota; class Actinomycetes; order Mycobacteriales; family Micromonosporaceae; genus Micromonospora. The sequence continues at coordinate 288,728 of NZ_JAMHIW010000007.1, read as the reverse complement.
CGCCCACTACGGCGACGTCGGTGGTTCGGAGTGGGCCACCGAGCAGCGGTTCGGCTGGCGTCCGTGGCAGGAGACCTCCTGGAACGACGACCAGCGGCTGGTGCGTACCGGCACGACGCGGCAGGAGTTCGTCAGCTCCGGGGACGGCTGGTGGCAGCACCGGGTGCTGCACAAGATCATGTTCTCGAGTTGGGGGAAGCTGACCGGTGGTCTGACCCAGCAGCCCCGGCGGTACGCCGCCGACGACCGGGACACCGAGACCTGGCACGCCCCGGTGATCCGGCCGGCCGTACCGGCGGCTGCCGGTGCGCCGGTGCCCAGTCGCACCGGTGACACCCTGGACCTCCGGGTGGCCGAGTACGTCGACGCCGACGGTCACTACGCCCCGGCCGGCGGTAGCGAGGAGCCGGACACCGTGCAGGCCCGGCTCAGCCGCGACGGGAAGCAGATCGCCGACCTCTCCGGCGGTTGGGCACCCGTGCCCACCACGGCGGAATCGGCCCGCTACCGGCTCGACCTGACCACGCAGCGGTCCTCGGAGGAGTGGCGCTACGCCACCCGTACCGACACGGCCTGGCAGTTCACCTCGGCCCGCCCGACCGGGGACGTCGCCCGGCCGCTGTCACTGCTGCAGGTGGACTACCAGGTCCCGGCGGACCTGCGCGGTGAGGTGTCCGGCCGTCGGCCGCACGGGCTGGGGCTGACGCTGCGGCAGCCCGCCGGCGTACCGGCGCCCACCGGCACCAGCCTGACGGTCGAGGTGTCGTTCGACGGCGGGAAGACCTGGCGGTCGACGCCGGTACGCGGCTCGGGGGCCCGGTTCACCGCCGAGGTGCCCGCCGGGCACGGCACGGTGTCGCTGCGGGTGCACGCCCGCGACCGGGCCGGCAACACCGTCGACCAGACCGTGCTCGACGCGTACGGCCTGCGCTGACCTGAGCGGGGCGGGGCGGCCGTGGGCCGTCCCGCCCCGATCGGCTCCAACTCAGATCCAGCCCCGCCGGGCGACCTGGAAGGCCAGCCCGGGCCGGGTGTCCACGCCGGCCGCGGCCATCAGCTCGGCGAGCCGTCGCTGCACGGTCCGCCGGCTCACCCCGAGCTGGGAGGCGATGGACTTGTCCGGTACGCCCGCCACGAACAGCGACAGCAGCCGCGCCTCGTCGGCGTCCGGCTGGTAGCCGTCGCCGGGGCGGTCGTCCGGGTCGGGCCGCCGGCCCTCGGCCAGCGGTACGGAGAGCGGGTCCTCCAGCCGCAGCCGGGTGGCCACCCGCCAGTGGCTCTCGAACAGGGCGAGCAGCGCGTCGAGCAGTTGACTGCGGCCGATCACGGCGGCGCTCGGCTCGCCGCCGTCGCGGTCGGGCACCAGCGGGCAGATCGCGGTGCGAGCGTCCACGATGGCCAGCCGGACCGGCAGCCGGTCCAGGACGCGGGCCTGCTCACCGGCGCCGACGCCCTTGGCCAGGTCGGCCAGCGCGCCCGGCTCCAGCAGCAGGTCCCGCTCGTAGATGGCCCGGTAGCTCACCCCGCGCGCCAGCGCGTCGAACTCCTCGACGTTCTCCGGGCCGGCCATGGCGAGGGGGTTCGCCCGGCAGAACCAGAGCACCTCGGTACGTGCCGCATTCTGCAGATCGCGCAACCGGTCCCGGAGCACCCGGGCACCGGTGATCACCTCGACCAGGTGGTCGACGTGGTGCCGGCGCAGCCCGTACCGGTACTCCTCGGCCAGTTGGGTGACCCGCCGCCGCGCGGCCTCCAGGTCCTCCTGGCGGCGCAGCAGCGTCGCACCGAGGGCGACGTCCGGGGCCGTCGGGCGCAGGGGAGCGTCCGGGTCGGTGTCGGTGGGCTGCACCAGGCCCTTGATCCGTAGGGCTTCGACCTGGGCCACGACCTGCTCGCGCGGCCGGTGCAGCCGGCGGACCAGCTCGTCGATCCGGGCCGTGGTGAGCTGGAGCAGGCAGCGGTAGAGCTCCTCCTCAGCCGGGCTCAGGCCGATCACGTCCAACACGGGGCAGAACTGTACGTCGGCCAGGTGGCGGGCGTACCGCGGCCCGGTCGGCTGGTCAACTGTCGGCCCTCGCGTCTACTGTCGGTTGCTGTGCTGGAAGAGCTGCGCATCACCGGACTGGGCGTCATCGAGGACACCACGCTGCCGTTGACCGGCGGCATGAACGTCATCACCGGCGAGACCGGTGCGGGCAAGACGATGGTCGTCACCGGCCTCGGCCTGCTCTTCGGCGGCCGGGCCGACGCCGGGCGGGTTCGCGCCCAACCCGGCCGTGCCGTGGTGGAGGGGCGGCTGCGCCTCGAAGGTCGCGTCGCGGACACGGTGCACGCGCGGATCATCGACGCCGGCGGCGAGCCCGACGACGACGGCTCGCTGCTGCTGAGCCGCACGGTGACGGTGGAGGGCCGGTCCCGCGCCCATCTCGGTGGCCGGAGCATGCCCGTGTCGATGCTCGGTGAGGTCGGCGAGCACGCGGTGGCCGTGCACGGCCAGTCCGACCAGCTGCGGCTGTTGCGCCCGGCCGAGCAGCGGGCCGCGCTGGACCGCTTCGCCGGCCCGGCGCACGAGAAGCTGCTCGACGCGCTGCGTGAGGCGTACACCGGGTGGCGGCGGGTGGTTGACGACCTGGCCGACCGGCGGCGCAACGCCCGCGAGCGCAACCAGGAGGCCGACCTGCTGCGGCTCGGCCTCGACGAGATCACCCGGGTCGATCCGCAGCCCGGCGAGGATGACGACCTGAAGGCCGAGGCGCAGCGGCTGGAGCACGCCGAGGGGCTGCGGACGGCCGCGCAACTGGCCCAGCAGTGCGTGGCCGGTGGCGCGGAGGTGACCGACGAGACGCCGGACGCGGCGGCGCTGCTCGGCACCGCCCGCCGCACGCTGGAGGCGCAGGCCGGCACCGACCCGGCGTTGGGCGAGCTGGCGGCCCGGCTGGAGGAGGCGGCCACCCTGGTCACCGACGTCTCCGCCGAGCTGTCGACGTACCTGGCGACGCTCGACGCGGACCCGGCCCGGTTGCAGCACCTCTACGAACGGCGGGCCGCGCTGCGCGGGCTGACCCGCAAGTACGCCGACGACGTCGACGGTGTGATCGCGTGGGCCGAGCGGGCCCGCACCCGACTGTCCGACCTGGACACCTCCGACGACCTGCTCGACGAGTTGGAGCGGGAGGGTCAGCGGCTGGCCGTCGAGGTGGCCGACCTTGCCGGTCGGGTGTCGTCGTCGCGGCAGGAGGCGGCGGTCCGCTTCGCCGACCAGGTCACCGTCGAGCTGGCCGGGCTGGCCATGCCGCACGCCCGGATCGAGGTGGCGGTGCTGCCCCGCCCGGTCGGTCGGTCGGAGCCGGCGCTGCCGGTCAACGGCGTCGAGGTGGGTGTCGCCCCGGACGGCGGCGACGAGGTGGAGCTGCGGTTGCTGGCCCACCCGGGCGCGCCGTCGCTGCCGTTGCAGCGGGGTGCCTCCGGCGGTGAGCTGTCCCGGGTGATGCTGGCCATCGAGGTGGTCTTCGCCGGCTCGGGTGGCCCGCCCACGCTGGTCTTCGACGAGGTCGACGCGGGCGTCGGCGGTCAGGCGGCGGTGGAGATCGGCCGGCGGCTGGCCCGGTTGGCCCGCAGCCACCAGGTGTTGGTCGTCACCCACCTGCCGCAGGTGGCCGCCTTCGCCGATCGCCACCTGGTGGTGGCGAAGGACACCGGTGGCGCGGTGACCACCAGCGGGGTGCGCGTGGTGGAGGACACCGAACGGGCCCGGGAGCTGGCGCGGATGCTCGCTGGTTTACCGGACTCCGATCTGGGTATCGCCCACGCCGAGGAGCTTCTCGCCGTGGCGGCGAAGGAAAGGCGCCCGTGACGCCGCGTATTGTGACGGCAAGCACACCGGCCTGTGCCGACGTGTGCTTCCCTGGGTAGGCGGCCCTGCTCAGGCATGTCGCGACAGAAAAGCCTGCCCCACATGCCAGGATGGTCACGATGCGTCTACCCACGTTGCGCCGGAACCGGAGCACGGAGCCGGGCAGAGTCCTCGGCACCGCGCGCCTCGATCGCCGGACAAAACGCCTGGTCGGCCGGCTGCGTCCGGGTGACATCGCGGTCATCGACCATGTCGATCTCGACCGGGTCGCGGCCGACTCGTTGGTCGCCGTCGGTGTCGCGGCGGTGCTCAACGCCAAGCCGTCGGTCTCCGGCCGGTACCCCAACCTCGGCCCCGAGGTGTTGATCGCCGCCGGCATCCCGCTCCTGGACGACCTCGGCGAGGGCGTCTTCGAGCAGATCCGCGAGGGCGACCAGGTCCGCATCGAGGGCAACACGGTCTTCGCCGGTGACGAGCCGGTGGCGCACGGCAGCCTGCAGGACGCCGAGTCGGTCGCCAAGGCGATGGCCGACGCCCGGGAGGGGCTCTCGGTCCAGTTGGAGGCGTTCGCCGCCAACACGATGGACTACCTGCGCCAGGAGCGCGACCTGCTGCTCGACGGCGTGGGCGTGCCGGACATCGAGACCCAGATGCAGGGTCGGCACTGCTTGATCGTGGTGCGGGGCTACGACTACAAGGCCGACCTGGACGTGCTGCGCCCGTACATCCGGGAGTTCAAGCCCGTGCTGATCGGCGTCGACGGCGGCGCCGACGCGCTGGTCGAGGCCGGGTACACCCCCGACATGATCATCGGCGACATGGATTCGGTCAGCGACGACGTGCTGCGGTGCGGCGCCGAGGTGATCGTGCACGCCTACCCGGACGGGCGGGCACCCGGCCTGCCCCGGGTCAACGGCCTCGGCGTCCCGGCGGTGACCTTCCCGGCGGCGGCGACCAGCGAGGACCTGGCCATGCTGCTGGCCGACGAGAAGGGCGCCTCGCTGCTGGTCGCGGTCGGCACCCACGCCACGCTGGTCGAGTTCCTGGACAAGGGTCGGGGCGGGATGGCCTCGACGTTCCTGACCCGGCTGAAGGTCGGCGGCAAACTCGTCGACGCCAAGGGCGTGAGCCGGCTCTACCGGCAGAGCATCTCCGGTTCGTCACTGCTGCTGCTGGTGCTCTCGGCGATCTCCGCGATGGCCTCCGCGGTGGCCGTGTCCACCGTCGGGAAGGCGTACCTGGGCGTGGTCGCCGAATGGTGGGACAATTTCGTGTTCCAGCTGTACCGGCTCTTCTAGTTTCCGACGGATCAAGAGGCTGCAAGCGTGATCAACTTCCGCTACCACGTGGTGTCCCTCACCGCCGTCTTCCTGGCCCTGGCGATCGGCCTGGTCGTCGGAACGGCTGCGCTCAACGGCCCCGTCGCCGACTCTCTCAAGGAGCAGGTCACCGGGCTGCGCAAGGACAACCAGCAGTGGCGCCAGACGGTCAACAACATGGAGAAGCAGCTCGGGCTGGAGGAGGAGTTCGCCGAGGAGATGTCCCAGGTCGTCCTGCCGGGCACCCTCACCGGGCGCCGGGTGCTGGTGCTGAGCCTGCCCAACGGCCGTGACCACACCGAGGGCGTGCTCAAGAAGCTCCAGCTCGCCGGGGCCACCCTCACCGGTCGGGTCGACCTGCAGGACAAGTTCATCAACCCGGACAACAACACCAACCTGCTGGAGCTGGCCGTCACCGCCGCCCGCCCGACCGCGCAGACCACCGGCCTGCCGGGCAACGGGCACGGCGTGGAGACCTCCAGCGCCCTGCTCGCCAGTGTCCTGCTGGACCGGGCGCAGGGCACCGCGCCGGTCAGCGACGCCGACCGGCGGGCGGTGCTCGCCGCGTACAACAACGCCGGCTACCTGACCACCGACGACAACAAGGTCACCGGGTCGGCCGAGGCCGTCGTGGTGGTCAGCGGTCAGCCGTACGTCGACAAGGACTCCGCGAAGCGCGACGAGTCGGTCGTCAAGATCGCCGAGCAGTTCGACCGGACCGGTTCGATCGTGGTCGGCGGCAACGGCTCGGCCGGCGGCAACGTGGTGGCCGTGGTCCGTGGTGACCCGGTGCTGTCCCAGACCATCTCCACCGTCGACAACGCCAACACGGTGCAGGGTCAACTGGTCACCACCCTCGCCCTGGTGCAGCAGCTCACCGAGAAGAAGGCCGGTCAGTACGGCGTCGGCGACAACGCCGCCTCGCTGCTGCCTAGACTGCCCCAGTGAGCGAACGACGTACCCCCGTGTCCGAAACCGACGAGGCAGCGGCGTGAGCGCGCTGGGCCGGCTGCTCATCGCCGGCGCCGGAGCCGCCGCGGCCCGCTACGCCCTGCGCGAGGTGCGCAGCGCCCCGGCCGGGCCCGCGCTGGAGCGCACCAACTTCCGCGGCCGGACGGTGACCCTGGCCGCCGGGCCGGCGCTCGCCGCCGGTGCGGCCGCCGCCGGTGCGTTCGGCGCCACCAGCGCCGCCTCCGGTGGTGCCGCCCTGGTCGCCGGCCTCGGCGCCGGCGGTGTCGGGCTGTACGACGACGTGGTCGGCGGCCGGCCGGAGCAGAAGGCGGCGAAGGGCTTCGCCGGCCACCTCGCCGCCCTGCGTGAGGGCCGGGTCACCGCCGGGCTGGTCAAGGTCGTCGGGGTGGGCGCCGCCGGGCTGGGCGCCGCCGCGCTGCTCGCCGCCGATCCCCGGGTCGCCGCGCACCCGCGCCGCCAGCGCCACCGCGCGTTCGGTCGCGGCGTCGACGTGCTGCTCGGCGCCGGGGTGATCGCCGGCACCGCCAACCTGCTCAACCTGCTCGACCTGCGGCCCGGCCGCGCCCTCAAGTCCGGGCTGCTGCTCGGCGCGCCACTGACCGGCGGCCCGCACGGCGGTATCGCCGCGGGCGCCGTCGGCGCCGCCGCGGGCCTGCTCCGCGACGACCTGGGCGAGGACGTGATGGTCGGCGACAGCGGCGCGAACGCGCTCGGCGCGCTGCTCGGCGTCGCGCTCGCCGCCCGGACCGGCCCGCTCGGCCGGGCGGGGCTGCTGGCCGTGCTCGCCGGTCTCACGGCCGCCAGCGAGAAGGTCAGCTTCACGGCGGTGATCCAGCAGACCCCGGGGCTGCGGGAGCTTGACGCACTGGGCCGGCGCGCCGACTGACGTGACCAGACCGGCACCCCTCGCCGGCGCCGGCCGGCTGGCCGGGGCAGCCGCGCTCATCGCCGTCCTCACCGTGTTCAGCCGGCTCGCCGGCTTCGGCCGTACCGCCGTGTTCACCTGGGTGGTGCAGCAGAGCGACCTCGGCGGCATGTACGTCATCGCGAACACGGTGCCGAACATCGTCTTCGAGATCGTCGCCGGTGGCGCTCTGGCCAGCCTGGTCGTACCGCTGCTGGCCGGTGCGGTCGCGGCCGGCGACCGGCGGGCGGTGGCGGCCACCACCGGCACCCTGCTCACCTGGACGGTGAGCCTGCTGGTGCCCCTCGCCGTGCTCGTCGTCCTGTTCGCCGACCCGATCATCTCGCTGATCAGCGAGGGACGCTCGGCGGCGGAACTCGCCGCCGGTGCCCGGATGCTGCGGGTGTTCGCCCCGCAGTTGCCTCTCTACGGAATCGGCATCGTGCTCACCGGCGTACTCCAGGCGCACCGCCGCTTCGCCTGGCCGGTGATCGCCCCGCTGCTGTCGAGCCTGACCGTGGTCGTCGTCTACCTGGCCTTCGGCGCCAGCGCGGGACGCGGCGCCAGCGTGGCGCAGGTCAGCCGCGGCGGCGAGTTGCTTCTCTCCGCCGGCACCACCCTCGGCGTGGTCGTGCTGTCCCTGTCGTTGCTGATCCCGCTGCGCCGGCTCCGGCTCCGGCCCCGGTTCGGGTACGCCTTCTCCGCCGACGCGCGGGGCCGGATCGGCGGGCTCGCCACAGCCGGCGCGGTGACGGTCGCGGCGCAGCAGGTCGCGCTCCTGGTGATCCTGAACCGCGTCTCCGGCGGCCCCACCGGCTCCCCGCAGGTGTTCAACCTGGCCCAGGCCATCTTCCTGCTGCCGTGGGCGGTCCTCGCCGTGCCGCTGGCGGTGGCCGCCTATCCCACCCTCGCCACCGCCTCCGCCGCGGGCGACGAGGCCGGCTACCGGCAGACCCTCTCCGCGACGGTGCGCGGCGTGCTGCTCTTCAGCTGCCTGGGCGTCGCGGCGCTGATCGGCACCGCCGGGCCGATCGCCGCCGTCTTCTACCCGGACAATCCCGCGTCCACCGCGGCGGCCATCACCGGGTTCGCCCCCGGCCTGCTCGGCTACGGCCTGTTCGCGGTCCTGTCGCGCGCGCTGTACGCCCGGGGCGACACCCGGTCGGCGACCGTGGCGATCACGCTCGGCTGGCTGGTGGTTCCGGCCGTGGCGCTGCCGCTGACGGCCCTGTTGCCCACCGCCGACCGGGTGCTCGCGGTGGCCGTCGCGAACTCGGTGGGCATGCTGGTGCTCGGGGCGCTGCTGGTCGTGGCGGTGCGTCGCGGCGCCGGGCGGGCGGCGCTGGCCGGCGCGGCCCGGGCCGGGGCGGCCGGCGTGCTGGCGGGGGCGCTCGCCGCGCTCGCCGGGGCCGGCGTCGTCCGGTGGCTCGACACGCCGGGTGGCGGCACCCCGACGATGGCGGCGGCACTCGGTCAGGGCATGCTGTCCGGAGTTCTGGTCGGGGCCGTCTTCCTCGCCGTGGTCTGGTTCGTCGACCGGCGGGACGTACGGCCACTGCTCGCCGGGGTGCTGCGGCGCCTGGGCCGGCGGGGGCCGGGGGACCGCGGTGGCGGGTCGACGCCGGGTGCGGTTCCACCGGAGCGGGGCGACGGGAAGGAGACGGTGGCCCGATGAGCGCGGGGAGTGAGCCAGCTCTGCCCACCGGGTGGTCGGGCAGCGTCGCGTTGCTGCTCGCCTCCAGCACCGGCGGGGTCGGCCAGCACGTCCGGTCGGTGGCTCGCGGTCTCGTCGCGGCCGGCGCCGACGTGCTGGTCTGCGGGCCGGCGGCGACGCAGGAGCAGTTCGACTTCACCGGCGTCGGCGCCCGCTTCCAGCCGGTCGAGATCCCGGCCAGCCCGACCCCGGCCGACGCGCGCGCGGTGCTCGCCCTGCGCCGGACGCTCGCCGCCGCCCGGGTCGACGTGGTGCACGCGCACGGGCTGCGTGCCGGGCTGGTCGCCGTGCTGGCTCGCCCGGCGGCGCCGTTGATCGTCACCTGGCACAACGCGGTGCTCGCGGGCGGGCTGCGGGGCGGGGTGTCCCGCCTGGCCGAGCGGGTGGTGGCCCGGGGCGCCCGGGTGGCCCTCGGCGCCTCCGCGGACCTGGTGGAGCGGGCTGCCGCCCTGGGAGCGGCCGATGCCCGGCTCGCCAACGTCGCCGCGCCGACGCTGCCCGCTCCGCGCCGACGTCCGGCTGCCGTGCGGGCCGAGTTCGGTGTCCGCCCGGATCAGCCGCTGATCGTCTCGGTCGGCCGGCTGCATCCGCAGAAGCGCTACGACGTCCTGATCGACGCCGCGGCCCGGTGGCGTACGCGTACGCCACCGCCGGTCGTGGTGATCGCCGGAAGCGGGCCGGCCTACCTGCCGCTGGCGGCCCGGACGTCCGCGGCCCGTGCCCCGGTGACCCTGCTGGGGCACCGTACCGACGTGGCCGACCTGCTCGCCGGCGCCGACCTCGCGGTGGTGACCAGCGACTGGGAGGCCCGGCAGCTCTTCGCCCAGGAGGCGCTGCGGGCCGGCGTACCCCTGGTGGCCACGGCGGTCGGCGGCCTGCCGGAGCTGGTCGGGGACGCCGCCACGTTGGTTCCGGCCGGCGACGTGGACGCGGTCGACGCGGCGGTGCGCGCGCTGCTGGACGACCCGGCGGCCCGCGCCGAGCTGGGTCGACGCGGCGCGGAGCGGGCGGCGACGTGGCCCACCGAGGCGGACACGGTCGCCGCGCTGGCCGCCCTCTACGCCGAGCTGGCCGCCGAACCTGCCGGTCCGGCGGCCCCGGACTCCGACGCCCCGATGACGGGACACCGGTGATGCTGCGCCGACTCGCCCCCGCCCTGTTGACCGTGCTCGTGGTGGCGCTGGGCATCACCGCGCTGGCCGCCCGCCCTCCACAGGGCACCCCGCAGCGCACCGCCGACTTCGTGGTGCTCGCCGGGATCGCCGGGCTGCGCTGGGAGGACGTCGATCCGCAGAGCACCCCGACGCTGTGGCGGATGGCCCAGGACGGGTCGATCGGTTCGCTGTCGGTGCGGTCCGCGCACCGGCCCACCTGCCCGGTGGATGGTTGGCTGACCGTGGGCGCGGGCAGCTTCGCCGCGTGGAACGGCAGCCGGCCCGCCGGTGGCTGCCCGGCGGCGGGCGTGGCCGTGGAGCAACCGGACGGCATCGGCGCGAACCTGCCCGACCAGGAGAGCGTGGTCCAGTACAACCAGCAGCGGCTGCCCTGGGGCACGATGCCCGGGTCGCTGGCGGAGTCGGTGCGCTGCTCGGTCGCGGTCGGCCCGGGCGCGGCCGTCGCGGCGGCACGCCCGTTCGGCCGGGTCGACCGGTACGCCTCGGCGCTGCCCGCCGATCCGCGCGCGCTGCTCGGCTCGTGCGTGCTGAGCATCGTCGACCTGGGCACGGTCGACGGGACCGACCCGGCCGTCCGCGCCGAGGCCGCCCGCGTGGCGGACGCCCAGCTGGCCCGGGTGCTGGCCGCCCGGCCGCCGAGGTCGCTGGTGCTGGTCGCCGGGATCTCCGACACCGCCCAGCCGTCCCGGCTGCACGTGGCGGTCGCCGACGGGCCGGGCTGGGAGCGGGGTTGGTTGACCTCGGCCAGCACCGGGCGGGACGGTTACCTGCAACTTGTCGACCTCGCACCGACCGCCCTGGCAGCGCTGGGCCGGCCGATGCCGGAGCGGCTCTTCCTGGGCCGGCCGGCGGTGAGCACCGACGGCCGGCCCGCCGACCTGGCGGTGGCGATCAACGCCCCGGCGGACGCCGACCGGGAGGCGGCCGCCCAGCGGACGGTCTCCGGCGGGTTCTTCACCCTGCTCGCCGGGGTGCAGGTGCTGCTGGCCCTCGCGGTGCTGCCGCTGCTGCGTCGGGCCCGCCCGCACGCCGGCCCGAGCGGGCCGACGCCGGTGTCCGCGCGGGTCGTGTCGGTGGTGGAGCTGCTGCTGGTGGCGGCGGCGTTGACCGTGCCGGCCGCGCTGCTCGCCGACGCGGTGCCCTGGTGGCGGGGCGAGCACCCCGGTTGGATCTTCGCCGGCGTCACGGCGTTGCTGGTCGCGGCGGGCACCGCGGCGGTCCGGTTCGCCCCCGGGTACGGCAACACCCTCGGCCCGTTGGGCGCGGTGGCCGGCCTCACGACCCTCGTCGTCGGGCTGGACGTGCTCACCGGGGCGCGTCTGCAGCTCAACGGCGTGGTGGGCTACTCGGCGTTGCAGGGTGGCCGGTACGCGGGCCTGAGCACGGTCGGGCTGGGAGTGTTCCTGGCCGGCGCGCTGTTGAGCGGCGGCTGGCTCGCCCAGCGGGTGCACCGTGGCTGGCGGCCGGCGGTGATGGTGGCCGTGGGTGGGCTGGCCGTGGTGGTGGTCGGCAGCCCGTACCTGGGCGCCGACCCGGTCGGCGCGATCGCGCTCACGGCCGGGCTGAGCGTGGCCGCGGTGATCAGCGCCGGCGGCTGGTTGACGATCAGCCGGCTGGCCTGGGCCACCATGGCCGCCCTGGCGGTCGGCATCGGCTTCGCCGTGGTGGACCTGCGGCGTCCGGCTGCGGAACGGGGCAGCCTGGGTCGGTTCCTGTCCGCCGTCGGTGACGGCACCGGCGGGTTCACCGTGCACCGCTCCAGCACCGAGAACTTCGAGACGTTGGTGAACAGCCCGCTGACCGTGCTGGCCCTGGTCGGCGGGCTGCTGGTGTGGTTCGCCCTGTTGCAGCCGTGGGGCGGGCTGATGCGGCTGTTCGGCATCTACCCGGCCGTCCGGGCCGCACTGGCCGGCACCGCGGTCGCCGCGGTGCTCGGTGGCGTGCTCGACGGTGCGGCGCTGGACGTCGCCGGCACCGCCACCGCGTTGGTGGTGCCGATGGCGGCGCTGGCCTCGCTGCGGGTGCTCGGGCACGCCGCCGACCGCACCCGCCCGGCCGGGGGGCGCTCCCGGGACGACGGCGCCGACGACGGCTCCGGCGGCGCCGGTCCGGCCGGTGGTGGCGACGGCCCCACCGGCGGTGGTGGACCCCTGGGCGCGGGACATCCCCGCCCGATCAGCGGGCCGCCGGCCGGCCGGTCGGTGTCGGCGCCCGGCGCTCCCGCCGACCGGACGCCCGGCGGCGCGGCCGCCGACGAATCGGCGGAGCCGACCCCGGGCGGGCCGACGCCGGACGCCGTGGCGGGACTGCCCCGTCAGGTCACCCGGGCATCGACCGAGGTTTCCGCGCCCTGAGCGCCGGGCGTCGTCGTGCTGGCCCGTTGGTGTCGCACCGGGGGTGCGGCCTGCGACGACCCTCACGAGAGGTGTTACCGTGGAATCCCGTGGATCGCGTGATCACTTTGCTGATCAAGCACGGCGGTCTGCATGACCGCGACAGACGACACGGGAGCAGGCCTTGGCCCCATCAGCACGGACGACCAGGCACATTTTCGTCACCGGGGGCGTCGCCTCCTCGCTGGGTAAGGGCCTCACCGCCTCCAGCCTCGGAAACCTTCTGACCGCGCGCGGGCTGCGCGTCGTGATGCAGAAGCTCGACCCCTACCTCAACGTCGACCCCGGAACGATGAACCCGTTCCAGCACGGCGAGGTCTTCGTCACCGAGGACGGCGCCGAGACCGACCTCGACGTCGGGCACTACGAGCGGTTCCTGGACCGGGCGTTGTCCGGTAAGGCGAACGTCACCACCGGCCAGATCTACTCCGACGTGATCGCCAAGGAGCGGCGCGGCGAGTACCTGGGCGACACCGTCCAGGTCATCCCGCACATCACCAACGAGATCAAGTCGCGGATCCTCTCCATGGGCGACCCGGACGACGACGGCCACGTTCCCGACGTGGTGATCACCGAGGTCGGCGGCACGGTCGGCGACATCGAGTCGCTGCCGTTCCTGGAGGCGATCCGCCAGGTCCGCCACGACCTGGGCCGCGACAACTGCTTCTACCTGCACGTCTCGCTGGTGCCCTACCTGGCGCCGTCCGGTGAGCTGAAGACCAAGCCCACCCAGCACTCGGTGGCGCAGCTGCGCAACATCGGTATCCAGCCCGACGCCATCGTGCTGCGCTGCGACCGGGAGATCCCGGAGAAGCTCAAGGAGAAGCTGTCGCTCTACTGCGACGTCGACGCCGAGGCGGTCGTCGCCGCGCCGGACGCGCCGAGCATCTACGACATCCCGAAGGTCCTGCACCGCGAGGGCCTGGACGCGTACGTGGTGCGCCGGCTCGGGCTCTCCTTCCGGGACGTGGACTGGACCAGCTGGGACGACCTGCTGGAGCGGGTGCACCGGCCCCGGCACACGGTGACCGTCGCGGTGGTCGGCAAGTACGTCGACCTGCCCGACGCGTACCTGTCGGTGAGTGAGGCGATCCGGGCGGCCGGCTTCGGCCACCGGGCCCGGGTGCAGCTGCGCTGGGTGCCCAGCGACGAGTGCGTCACCCCGGCCGGTGCCGCGGCGGCTCTGGCCGGCGTGGACGGCATCCTCATCCCGGGCGGGTTCGGGGTGCGCGGCATCGAGGGCAAGATCGGCACCGCCCGGTACGCCCGGGAGAACGGCATCCCGCTGCTCGGCCTCTGCCTGGGCCTGCAGTGCATGACCATCGACGTGGCCCGCCACCTGGCCGGCCTGGACGGCGCCAACTCCCTGGAGTTCGACGAGCGGGCCGCGCACCCGGTCATCGCCACGATGGCCGACCAGGAGGACATCGTCGCCGGCAAGGGCGACCTGGGCGGCACCATGCGGCTCGGGGCGTACCCGGCGACGCTGACCGAGGGCTCGATCGTCGCCGAGGCGTACGGCAGCACCGACATCAGCGAGCGGCACCGCCACCGCTACGAGGTCAACAACGCCTACCGGGACGCGCTGACCAAGGCCGGCCTGCACATCTCCGGCACCTCGCCGGACGGCCGGCTGGTGGAGTTCATCGAGCTGGACAGGGATCTGCACCCGTTCTTCGTGGCCACCCAGGCGCACCCGGAGCTGAAGAGCCGCCCCACCCGCCCGCACCCGCTGTTCGCGTCGTTCGTCAAGGCCGCCGTGGCGTACTCGCAGGCCGACCAGTTGCCGGTCGACCTGGACGCGGCGACGGAGGCCCCGTCGACGCGCAGGGCCGCCCGCAACGGCGCCGCGACGAAGGCGGCGTCCGCGTCGTGAGCGAGCGGAGCGAGCGAAGCATCGAGCGCAGCAGCGTGGCGCCTCGCGCCGCCGCGGAGCGTAGCGAGGCGGCGGCGTGAGCGCGGTCGAGCATCGCTACGAGGTGCGCTCCAGCGAGGAGCGCTACCGTGGCCGGATCTTCGACGTGGTCACCGAGGAGGTGACCATGCCGGGCGGCGGGACGGCGCGCCGCGACCTCGTCCGGCACGTCGGGGCAGTGGCGGTGGTGGCGCTCGACGACGCCGGCCAGGTGGTGCTGATCCGGCAGTACCGGCACCCGGTCGGGCGGCACCTGTGGGAGCTGCCGGCCGGGTTGATGGACGTCTCCGGTGAGGAGTTGCCGGCCGCCGCGTTGCGGGAGCTGGCCGAGGAGGCCGATCTCACCGCCGGCAGCATCGACGTGCTGGTCGACCTGCACAGCTCGCCCGGGTTCACCAACGAGCTGGTCCGGGTCTACCTGGCCCGCGACCTGGCCGACGTGCCGGCCGGCGAGCGCCACGAACGCCACGACGAGGAGGCGGACCTCCAGGTCGTCCGCGTCGACCTGGACGAGGCGGTCGCCATGGTCCTGGCCGGGGAGATCACCAACGCCTCCGCGGTGGCCGGGCTGCTGGCCGCCGCCCGCGCCCGGGACACCGGCTGGTCGGCGCTGCGCCGGGCGGACGCGCCGCTGCCACGCTGAGAGTCACCGCCGGTCCAGCCGGCACAGGGGTACGAGAGAAGGGGCCCCGCGGTCAGCCGCGGGGCCCCTTCGCCGTTGGTCCGGGTGGATCAGTCGCGCAGCGGTCGACCCTGCGCGTCCGTGCCGCCGTTCACCAGGATGAGGATGCCGTCGATGACGCCCCAGAGCGCGCCGACACCGCACGTCACGATGCTCACCACGAGCTGGAGCACAGCGATCTTGGTGTGTCCGGTGTAGAACCGACCGGCGCCGAAGGTGCCGAGCAGGATGCCGAGGATGCCCGCGACGACCTTGCTCTTGTCGGAGTAACCCGGGGCGTACCCCGGCTGGTAAGGAGGAGTGGTCATGGGCCGACACACTAGTGATCCACTCGCCCGCTGTCCGCACCGGTACCCGCCAGATGGGACGATAATGGGCGAACAATGTCCTGTCGGCTGAGGTTGCCTCCCACTGCCGGCCCGGTCGACAGCCCTGACACTCCGTCAGGACAGCCGGGCACCGGATGGCACTGTGCTGGCTCGCGGCGGCGCCGGGCGCGCCTAGACTGCCGCCGGCGGGACCGGTGGACCGCGGTGGCAATGGGGCCGTCGTGGCACCGAGCAGTCGGGGGAGAGCAGCCCCGAAGAGAGGTGTCTGCATCGTGAAGGTCGGAATCCCACGCGAGGTCAAGAACCACGAGTACCGCGTGGCGATCACGCCGGCGGGCGTCAACGAGTTCACCCGCGGTGGTCACCAGGTCTTCGTCGAGTCCGGCGCCGGTGTCGGCTCCAGCATCAGTGACGAGGAGTTCGCCGCGGCGGGCGCCAAGATCCTGGCCACCGCCGACGAGGTGTGGGAGACCGCCGAGCTGGTGCTCAAGGTCAAGGAGCCGATCGCCGAGGAGTACCACCGGATGCGCGAGGGGCAGGTGCTCTTCACCTACCTGCACCTGGCCGCCTCGAAGGTCTGCACCGACGCGCTGATCGACCGCAAGGTCACCGCCATCGCGTACGAGACCGTCGAACTGCCCGACCGGTCCCTGCCGCTGCTCGCCCCGATGTCCGAGGTTGCCGGCCGGCTCGCCCCGCAGGTGGGCGCCTTCTACATGATGCGCACCGGCGGTGGGCGCGGCGTGCTGCCCGGCGGCGTCTCCGGCGTGTACGCGGCCAAGACCGTGGTCATCGGCGCGGGCGTCTCCGGCATGAACGCCGCCGCCATCGCGCTGGGCCTCCAGTCGGAGGTGCTGCTGCTGGACAAGAACGTCGCCCGGCTGCGCCAGGCCGACGCCATCTACCGCGGCCACCTGCAGACCGTCGCGTCCAACGCGTACGAGATCGAGCGGGCGGTGCTCGACGCCGACCTGGTCATCGGCGCCGTACTGGTGCCCGGTGCCAAGGCGCCGACCCTGATCTCCAACGAGCTGGTCTCCCGTATGAAGCCGGGCAGCGTGCTCGTCGACATCGCCATCGACCAGGGCGGCTGCTTCGAGGACTCGCGCCCGACCACGCACGCCGAACCGGTCTACAAGGTCCACGAGTCGATCTTCTACTGCGTGGCGAACATGCCCGGCGCCGTGCCGAACACCAGCACCTACGCGCTGACCAACGTCACCCTGCCGTACGCGCTGGAGCTGGCCAACCACGGCTGGCGCGAGGCGCTGCGTCGCGACCCGGCGCTGGCGCTGGGCCTGAACACCCACGACGGCCAGGTCACCTACGGCCCGGTCGCCGAGGCGCACGGCATGGGCGTGCTTCCGCTGGCCGACGCGCTGGCCTGAGCGGTGGCGGCCTGACCGGCATCCCGGCCCCGGCCGGCGCGGACGTACAGCCCGCGCCGGCCCTGCGCCGTGCCGTGCGCGGCTACCTCGACCACCTCACGGTCGAGCGGGGCCTGTCCGCGAACACCCTCGCCTCGTACCGCCGGGATCTGGAGCGGTACCTCGCGACCCTCGCCGATGCCGGCGTCGTCGACCTGGCGTCGGTCGGCGCCGGCGTCGTCGAGTCGCACCTGGCCCGGTTGCGCGCCGGCGACGACACGCACCCCCCGCTGGCGGTCTCCTCCGCCGCCCGCGCGGCCAGCGCGGTGCGCGGCCTGCACCGTTTCGCGCTGCGCGAAGGGCTGTCCGGCGCCGACCCGAGCCGCGAGGTCCGCCCGCCCACCCCGCCGCGCCGGCTGCCCCGGGCGTTGCCGGTCGACGACGTGGTCCGGCTGCTGGAGACCGCCGGCCCGGTCACCGCGACCGGCGAGGGCGCGCCGCTCGCGCTGCGCGACCGGGCGCTGCTGGAGTTCCTGTACGGCACCGGCGCGCGGATCTCCGAGGCGGTCGGCGCCGCCGTGGACGACCTCGACACCGACGAGGGCACCGTGCTGCTGCGCGGCAAGGGCGGCCGGGTGCGGCTGGTGCCGATCGGCGGGTACGCCGTCGAGGCGGTGCGCGCCTACCTGGTCCGAGCCCGACCGGGGCTGGCCGCCGCCGGCCGGGGCACCCCGGCGGTCTTCCTCAACGCGCGCGGCGGCGGGCTGACCCGGCAGGGCGCCTGGGCCATCCTGCGTCGCGGCGCCGCCCGGGCCGGGCTGCCGGTCGACGGGCCGGCCGCGGTCTCCCCGCACACCCTGCGCCACTCCTACGCCACCCACCTGCTGGACGGCGGCGCCGACGTGCGGGTGGTCCAGGAACTGCTCGGTCACGCCTCGGTGACCACCACCCAGGTCTACACGCTGGTGACCGTCGAGCGGTTGCGCGAGGTGTACGCCACCGCCCACCCACGCGCCCGCGGCTGAGCCCCCGTCGCGGTCGGCCCCGACACGCCGGGCCGGTGCCGAACCCCCTGCTGGTCGGTGGCGTACAGTCGGCATCGGCGCGGACCTCCTGGGGCGAGAAGACCGGGGTGCGCAGCGGCGCCGCGAAGGACGTCGGACGGCTCCGACGCCGGGTGGGTCGTCGGGAGGGGGCAACGAGGACATGGCTGGCAACGGTGACCGTGCCGAGACCTGGACGTCGGAGCTCCGCGAGCAGCAGGCCACGCTCGGCGCGGACCTGGGTCCGGCGGATCCGGCGGCCTACACGATGCGCAAGCCCATTCCCGAGCCGATGCCCACCGATCGGCACGGTCCGGCACGCATCATCGCGATGGCCAACCAGAAGGGCGGCGTCGGCAAGACCACCACCACCATCAACCTGGGTGCGGCGCTGGCCGAGTACGGCCGCAAGGTGCTGCTGGTCGACTTCGACCCGCAGGGCGCGCTCTCGGTGGGGCTGGGGGTCAACCCGCACAACCTCGACCTGTCCGTCTACAACCTGCTCATGCAGGACGACGTGACCGCCGAGGACGTCCTCATCAAGACCGACGTGGCGGGCCTGCACCTGCTGCCGGCCAACATCGACCTCTCCGCCGCCGAGATCCAGCTCGTCAACGAGGTGGCCCGGGAGATGGCCCTGGCCCGGGTGCTGCGCTCGGTCCGCAAGGAGTACGACTACATCCTGATCGACTGCCAGCCCTCACTCGGCCTGCTGGCGATCAACGCGCTGACCGTCGCTCACGGTGTGCTCATCCCGCTCGAGTGCGAGTTCTTCAGCCTGCGGGGTGTGGCGCTGCTGCTGGACACCATCGACAAGGTGCGCGAGCGCCTCAACTTCGACCTGGAGCTCGAGGGCATCCTCGCCACCATGTACGACAGCCGCACCACGCACTGCCGTCAGGTGCTCCAGCGGGTGGTGGAGGCGTTCGGCGACAAGGTCTACCAGACGGTCATCACCAAGACGGTGAAGTTCCCCGAGTCCACCGTGGCCGGTGCGCCGATCACCACGATGGACCCGGCGTCCTCCGGGGCGCGCAACTACCGTCAGCTGGCCCGCGAGGTGATCGCCGCCCAGTCGGAGCGGTAGCCGGAACACCCGGTGTCCGCCTCGTGCACTACGGTCGTCCGGTGACCGCGCCACCCCTCGACCCGCCGGCCGGGCCGCACGAGGCCACCGCCCCGGCGGTCGCCGCCGAGGTCGACGGCGTGCTGCCCGCTCCCGAGGCTCCCGAGACGTCCGGTTTCACCGTCCGGCTGGCGAACTTCACCGGCCCGTTCGACCTGCTGCTGCAACTGATCGGCAAGCACAAGCTCGACGTCACCGAGGTGGCCCTGCACAAGGTCACCGACGAGTTCATCGCCTACATCCGCGCCATGGGCGACAAGTGGGACCTGGACGAGGCCAGCGAGTTCCTCCTGATCGCCGCCACCCTGCTCGACCTGAAGGCGGCCCGGCTGCTGCCCGCCGCCGAGGTGGAGGACGAGGCGGACCTCGCCCTGCTGGAGGCGCGGGACCTGCTCTTCGCCCGGCTGTTGCAGTACAAGGCGTACAAGGAGGCGGCGGCGCACATCGCCGAGCTGGAGGCGGTCGGCGGTCGGCGCTACCCGCGGGCGGTGAGCCTGGAGCCCCGGTACGCCGAGGCGCTGCCCGACCTGGTGCTCGGCATCGGCCCGCAGCGACTGCTGAAACTGGCCGTGAAGGCGATGATCCCGAAGCCGGTGCCGGAGGTCTCCATCGCCCACGTGCACATGGTCCGGGTCAGCGTCCGGGAGCACGCGGCGATCCTCGCCGCCCGGCTGCGCCGCGCCGGCACGGCGACCTTCTCGCTGCTGTGCGCCGACTGCGAAGCCACCCTGGAGGTGGTCGCCCGCTTCCTCGCGCTGCTGGAGCTCTATCGGGAGGGCCTGGTGGCCTTCGTGCAGGAGCAGGCCCTGGAGGAGTTGACCGTGCGCTGGACCGGCCCGGCCGACGGCGACACCGAACTGCACGTCGACGAGTACGCCGGCACCCCGGCCGAGCCGGAATCGGCGCCTGGGCCGGAGGCTGTGCCCGAGCCGGCGGCTGTGTCGGCGGGGCCGGCTGAGCGCCCGGACGGGACGGAAACGACGGAGGGTGAGCGGGATGAGTGACGAGGAACGCCGGGACTCCCTGGCTGATCAGGCCGCCGCCTGGGTTCCGCCGTGGGAGCGCCCCCGCCCACCCGCTCCCACCGCCTCCGAGGTCGTCGAGACCGCTCCCGGAGTCGACGGGGGGCCGGATTCTGCCAAGATCGCGGGCGAGCCGAGCGAGCCGAGCGAGCCGAGCGAGCCGAGCGAGCCGGACGACGTCGAGCCGGGCGCGGGCGCGGGCGAGCCGGCTGAGGGCGAGCCGGGCGCCGTCGAGGCGGGCGCGGAGGGTGCGGGGGAGGGCGGGGGCGGGGACGTACCCCGTCGGCAGGCTGTGGGGCGGCGGAGGGCGCCGGTCGAGCCGGAGCCCGCGCCGGTGCTCTCCGACGCCGAGCTGCGCGGAGCGCTGGAGGCGATCCTGCTGGTGGTCGACGAGCCGGTGAGCGAGCTGGTCCTGGCCCAGGTGCTGGAGCAGCCGGCCGAGCGGGTCGGGCCGATGCTCGACGAGATCGCCGCCGGCTACACGGCCGCAGGGCACGGGTTCGAGCTGCGCCGGGCGGCTGGCGGCTGGCGGCTGTACACCCGGCCGGAATACGCGACCTATGTCGAACGGTTCGTGTTGGACGGGCAGTCCGTACGGCTGACCCAGGCGGCGTTGGAGACCCTCGCCGTGGTCGCCTACAAGCAGCCGGTAACCCGTTCGCGCATCTCGGCCATCCGGGGTGTGAACTGCGATGGGGTCATCCGTACGCTGGTTACGCGCGGCCTTGTCGAGGAGTGCGGCACCGAAACGGACAGCGGGGCGTTCCTCTACCGGACCACCACGCTTTTCCTGGAGAAGCTCGGGCTGAACACCGTCGACGAGCTGCCGCCCCTCGCACCCTTCCTGCCCGACGACGTAGAAGAGCTTGCTGATGCGACCCGATAACCGTTCCCCCAAACCCGACGCCCCCGTCTACGAGGGTGCCGAGCGCCTGC
Organism: Micromonospora sp. RHAY321; assembly: GCF_023896955.1. GTDB lineage: Bacteria > Actinomycetota > Actinomycetes > Mycobacteriales > Micromonosporaceae > Micromonospora. The sequence continues at coordinate 267,978 of NZ_JAMHIW010000007.1, read as the reverse complement.
AGAAGGTGCTCGCCGCCGCCGGCGTGGGTTCCCGGCGTGCCTGCGAGGACCTGATCTTCCGCCGCCGGGTCACCGTGGACGGCCGGGTGGCCAAGCTCGGCGACAAGGTCGACCCGGCCACCGCCGTGATCCACGTGGACGGCGAGCGCCTCCAGGTCGACACCCGCCTGGTGTACGTGGCGATGAACAAGCCGCGCGGGGTGGTCACCACCATGGCGGACGACAAGGGCCGCAACGAGCTGGCCGAATTCATCGGCAACCGGGTGGAGCAGCGCGTCTACCACGTCGGGCGGCTCGACGCGGACAGCGAGGGCCTGCTGCTGCTCACCAACGACGGCACCCTCGCGCACAAGCTCATGCACCCCTCGTACGAGGTGCTGAAGACGTACCTCGCCGAGGTGGTCGGGCCGATCCCGCGCAACCTGGGCAAGCGCCTGCTGGCCGGCGTCGAGCTGGAGGACGGGCCGGTCAAGGTCGACTCGTTCAAGGTGGTCGACACCCTGGGCAAGAGCGCCCAGGTGGAGCTGAGCCTGCACGAGGGGCGCAAACACATCGTCCGGCGGTTGCTGGCCGAGGTCGGACACCCGGTCACCCGGCTGGTGCGTACCTCGATCGGGCCCATCCGGCTCGGTGACCTGCGCACCGGGCGGATCCGGCGGTTGACCAACGCCGAGGTCGCCGCCCTGTTCAACGCCGTGGGGGACTGACCCCGGCCCGTACCTGCCGCCGTCCACCGACCGTCGTCGTCGGGAGCCGGGTTCGACCGGGTCGCCGTCCCGATCGTCCTTTCTTGCTGTCAGTTCCGGCGGTTCCGCGCCCAGCGGGGGCCGGATAGAGTTTCGCGAATGCGAGCGACGAGACAGGCGCGGCGGTGAGATTCCGCCGGATGGTGGGCGCGTTCCGCCGTGGGCAGCACGTCGAGCTGGCCGTGGTGCTGCTGGTGAGCCTGGGCGCCGTGTTGGCGTCACTGTTCGGTTGGGCGGACGACAAGCTGATCACCGCCCTCACGGTGACCGGGATCGGTGCGCTGGGTCTCGCGCTGCTGGGGTTGCGGTTCGAGCTCACCGACATGGTCGCCGACCTGCGCAGGGCGGCGGCCGGGGCGCGGTTTCAACAGGAGCCTCCCTACGAACTGCCCGCGCTCCTCGCGGGCAGCTCGGTGGTGGTGCTCGCGGGTGTGGACCTGGCCCGGACCTTCAGCAACTACGAGTCGCACCTGACGGCCTTCGTGAAGGCCGGCAAGGAACTGCGGGTCATGCTGTACGACCCGGACGGGCCGGCGGTCGACTACGCGGTGATGCGGTCCAAGCGGCCCTTCCTGAAGGATCGGCAGCGCGGGTTGATCAATGACGGCGCGGCGGACTTCCGTCAGCTCATGGCCATTCCGCAGGCCCGGGCGGAGGTCCGGTTCTCGCCCGCGCCGTTCCCCTTCGGGGTGGTGGCGGCGGACTACCGCACCGACAACGGCCTGATCTGCCTCAAGTACTACACGTACCGCCTGGAGAACTACGACAAGCCCTGGCTCCGGGTCACCGCCGCGGACGGCCGGTGGTATCGCCAGTTCGGCGACGAGGTCGACGCGTTGTGGAACGACGCCCGACCCGCGTGAGTGTTCGCGGCCGGTCGGCCTTCCGCCGGGTCGGCGAGCCGAACCCGAGGCGGGGCTGCCTGCTGGTCGGTCTCGGAGACCGGTCGCAGCGGGTTCTGCTGCCCGCGCTGGCCCGGTGCGGCATCGGGGTGGTGGACGTGGTGGACACGTCGCCGCAACGGCTGGACGCGTTCCGGGCCGCGCAGGCGGCCGGGTGGGTCGCGCCGGAGGCCCGCTTCCTGCCCGGCCTCCCGGCCGTCGCCGAACGGTACGACTTCGCCCTGGTCGCCGTGCCGCACGGCGCGCACGAGCGGACCACCCGCCATCTCACCCAGCTCGGCTGCCCGGTCCTGAAGGAGAAGCCGTACGCCCGCGACCTGTCGCACGCTCGCCGGCTGTACCGGGACGCCGCTGACCTGCTGCACCCCCTGGTCGACCGACCGTTCCTGCCCGTCTTCCGTTTGCTCGCCCGCCTGCTGCCCCGGCTCGGCCCCGCGGTCCGCTACCGGGCCCGATACTGGCGGCCGTCGGCGTCGTACCGGCAGACCTGGCGCAACGACCCGGAGATGGCCGGCGACGGCGTGATCTCCGACATGGGCTACCACTGCCTGGATCTGGTCCTGCGGCTGCTCGGCAGGCCGACTCTGCTCACGGTCACCGACATCGCACGCCGCCCGGGCTACCTGGTCGACGAGCAGGTCCGGCTCGGTTGCGTGCACCGCGACGGGAGCCGGGGAACCATGGAGATCTCCAGGCTGGCCGAGGTGGCGGATGAGCGGTACATCTTCGTGGGCAACGGCGCCGTGATCCGCGCCGGGTTGTCGTACCTGCAGATGCGGCTGCCCGGCGGTGCCAGCCGGAGCTGGCGGTTCTCCTACGATCCCGTCTCGGCGGCCTCCCACACCATCGGCAGCGCGGTGGCCGACCTGGCCTCGCGCCGCCGGGCCAGGTGGGAGAACCGCCACGGCCTGCGGGTGATGGCCGCGATCGCTGACGCGTACCGCACGGACGCGGTGGGGCAGCTGGTGAGAGAGGACGAACCTGGTGTCTCCCGAAACGCCTGAGCCGACGCCCACCGGGCCGGAGGCCTGGCCGCCGATCGACGACGAGGTCCGGGCGGCCGTGCTGCGCCAGCTCGACGAGTCGGTGTCCATCTACGACCGGTCCGGCGTCCTCAAGGACTTCGAGGAACGGTTCCGGCGTCTGCCCGGGTCCCGGTACGCCCTGCTCACCTCGTCGGGAACGGCGGCACTGCACAGCGCGTACTACGCCCTGGAGATCGGGCCCGGCGACGAGGTGCTCTGCCCCGCGTACACCTTCTTCGCCACCGCTCTGCCGCTGTTCCAGCTCGGGGCCGTGCCCGTGCTGGTCGACTCGACCGTCGCCGGCCTCCTGGATCTCGACCTCGCGGAACGGCTGCTCACCCCGCGGACCCGGGCGATGGTCATCACCCACATGTGGGGCTATCCGCAGCCGGTCCGCCTGTACCGGGAGTTCTGTGACCGGCACGGGATCGCGCTGGTCGAGGACTGCTCGCACGCCCATGGCGCGTCCGTGGCCGGAGAACCCGTCGGTGGCCTGGCCGACGTCGCGGCCTGGAGCCTGCAGGGCAACAAGATCGTGTCCGCCGGCGAGGGCGGTGTGCTCTGCACCGACGACCAGGAGATCTACGTCCGGGCCAACCTGCTGGGGCACTTCAACCGTCGGTCGATCAACGAAATACCGCCGGACCATCCCCTGCACCGGTACGCCGACACCGGCCTGGGCCTGAAGTACCGCGCCCACCCACTGGGCGTCGCCATGGCCGCCGTCTACCTCGACCGGCTGCCACGCTGGCTGGTCGCCAAGCAGCGCCACGTCGAGCGGTTCCTGGAGGCGCTCGGGCCGGTGGACGCGATCTCGCCGCTGCTGCCGCCGTCGCCCGAGGTCCGATGCTCCTACTACGCGCTGCCCCTGGTGGTGCACCGACCGCCGGCCGACGTGCGGCGGCTGGTCGCGTACGTGCGGGAGGCCGGCTACCAGGAGCTGACCGGCGCGGGCACCTTCGGCAGCCTCTCCCACTGGCACCTCTTCCAGCACCCCCGGTCCCCGGTCACCGACAAGCCGGGTGTCAGCCTGCGACGGCCGGTCCCCGTGGCGGAACACCTCCAGTCGGCGGTGGTGCGGGTCCCGGTGCCCGTGGGGGAGGACCCGGGCACGGCCGAGCGTTTCCGGGCGCTGGGTGCGTGTCTGGCGCGCGCCCTGAGCGAACTCGACATGGCGGACGCCGATCCGGCCCGGCATCCCGTCTCCGTCTCCGTCTCCGCCGCCGTGGCCGCGGCCGCCGCCGACCAGATCGAGCGCTTCGTGGTCGGGGCCGTCGTACCTCGCCTGGTGGACGGCGACACGGAGGTGCTGCTGGCCAAGCGGCGTCCCGACGACTTCATGGGTGGCTTCGAGGAGATCGTCGGTGGCGAGGTGGAGCCGGGGGAGACCCTGCTCGACGCCCTGTCCCGGGAGGTCTTCGAGGAGACCGGCCTGCGCGTCCGCGCCGCCTCGGAGATCTTCGCCATCTTCGACTACGTCGACTCCGACGGTCGGCTCGCCCGACAGTTCAACTTCGCGGTCGACGTCGAACCCACGGCCGTCCCCGTGCTGAGCTCCGAGCACGTGAGCATCCGCTGGGTGGGGCTGGCCGGCCTGGCCGCGTCGCAGTGCAGCACCGACGTCAAGCGGGTGCTGCAACGGTGGTTCGCGTACCGCGAGGTGGGGCTGGCGGCGCCCCGGCTGGTCCTCTAAAGCGACGGGCCGTCGAGTGCCGCCATGATGGTCTCCAGCACCGCGTCCACGACCTCGCCGACCGGCCGCGACGAATCCACGAAGACGAACCCGCCGCGCCGCCGCGGGTCACTCAGCAACTGCTGGTACGCCCGCTCCCGCCGCCGCAGCACGGGCAGGTCCCCGGGGTCGTAGTCGGCCCGTGCCCGCAACCGGTCAACGCGTACCGCCTCCGGTGCGTGCAGCCAGATCCTGACGTCCGCCGGGTCGGGGAGGGTGCGCACGACACCGTCGATCATTTCGCAGGCCACCCGGTCGTCCAGCCCGTACTCGTCGGCCAGCGCGACGTGCTGGCACGCCACCACGCTCTCGTGCCACCGGTCCTTGAGCACGACCGCGTGCGTACGGGCCGCCGCAGGCACCGCGTACTCGACCGCGTACGCGAGGTCGGCCACGACGGAGAACACCTGCGTCCACGCCGACGGGACGTTGGCCGGGTCACGCAGGAAGCGGTCGGTGGAGAGCCGGGTCATCAGATAGCTGCCGAGCGGTGAGCTGGTGAACTCCGGCACCACCGTGGCGGACACCGACCGGGCCGACAGCATCGCGGCGCACCGCTGCACCACCGTGGTCTTGCCGGCGCCCTCCAGGCCCTCGACCGCCACCACGAGTGCCGGACCCCGGGGGTGTCGCGTCACCGGAGTCCCGTTTCCACCGGCCCATCACACCACGCGGCGCGCTGGTTGTCGGCGACGGTCAGCGGGACATGGGCACGTCGGTGAGGCCCACCCGGTCCAGGCGCTCGGCGAGGACGTCGACGCTGTCATCGTTGACGACGTGCCAGTCGGCCAGCACGATCGGCGTGGCCTTGTCCAGGGTGCTGATCTCGCGGAGGTCACGCGAGGTGATCTCCTCGGGCGTCAGCGGCCGGTGGGCACGCTTGCCCAGTCGCTCCTCGCGCATCTCACGCGGGGCGTGCACGGCGAGGGTGCGCAGCGTGTCCGGGAAGCGCTCGGTCAGGTACTCGTACTCGGCGTAGCTGTACAGGCCGTCGATGATGACCAGCGGCTGCTCGGTCAGCTGCTTGCCGATGTCGTCGGCGGCGAGCTGGGCGACAGCGCTCATACCGTGCAGGCGGCGCACTTCTTCCCGGACGGTGCGTTCGGTCTGTTCGTTGACGGGGAGACCACGACGTCGCACCTCACCCACGATCACGCCGCCGAAGTAGACGACGGGAGCACCGGTCGCCTTCTGCACCATGGCGACGACCGTCGACTTCCCGGTGCCCGCCAGCCCGACTACCGCCAGAATCCCGTTCATTGCCATCCGTCCGGTCTCCCACCGGCCGGTGGGAAGATGAGTAGAGGTCACCCGTTGAAAAGCCTACGTGGCGCCGCCGACGTGAGCTTGGCAGGGACCTCGGGCGTTCGCGAATGCGGACAGTAGCATTGACGGATCAAGTGTACCGGCACGGCGGCGACGGACGCGGTCGTGCTTCTCAGCTCCGGAGCGGGAACGGCGACGTGTCGCCGTCCGCTTCGCGAACTGCTGATCCGATCTGGGAGTGGCATGACCGACAGTGACGGATGGGTCGAGCTGCGCGAGCCCGACATCGACTCCGAGGATCCGTCCGGCCCGCAGCCGGTGGTGGCCGTGGTCGGCCGCCCCAATGTGGGTAAGTCCACGCTGGTCAACCGGATCATCGGCCGCCGGCAGGCGGTCGTCGAGGACATCCCCGGCGTGACCCGGGACCGGGTGCCGTACGACGCGCAGTGGAACGGCCGGGCGTTCACCGTGGTGGACACCGGCGGTTGGGAACCGGACGCGAAGGACCGCGCCGCCGCCATCGCGGCGCAGGCCGAGACCGCGGTCGTCACCGCCGACGTGGTGCTCTTCGTCGTCGACGCGATGGTGGGCTCCACCGACGTGGACGAGGCCGCCGTGAAGATGCTGCGGCGCAGCGCCAAGCCGGTGATCCTGGTGGCGAACAAGGCCGACAACACCTCCATCGAGATGGAGGCCACCTCGCTCTGGTCGCTCGGCCTCGGCGAGCCGTTCCCCGTCTCCGCACTGCACGGGCGAGGCTCCGGCGACCTGCTGGACGCCATCCTCGCCGCGCTGCCGGAGGCACCGGCGATCGTCGAGAACCGGCCGCGCGGGCCGCGTCGGGTCGCGCTGGTCGGCCGGCCGAACGTCGGCAAGTCCAGCCTGCTCAACCGGTTCTCCGGCGAGGAACGCGCCGTCGTCGACGCGGTCGCCGGCACCACCGTCGACCCGGTGGACAGCCTGGTCGAGATCGGCGGTCAGACCTGGCAACTGGTGGACACGGCCGGGCTGCGCAAGCGGGTCGGTCAAGCCAGCGGCACCGAGTACTACGCCAGCCTCCGCACGGCGGCGGCCATCGAGGCCGCCGAGGTGGCCGTGGTGCTGCTGGACTCCAGCGAACCCATCAGCGAGCAGGACCAGCGGATCCTGTCGATGGTGACCGAGACCGGCCGGGCGCTGGTCATCGCGTTCAACAAGTGGGACCTGGTCGACGCCGACCGCCGGTACTACCTGGACAAGGAGATCGAGCGCGAACTGCGCCGCATCCCCTGGGCCATCCGGCTGAACCTGTCGGCGATGACCGGCCGCGCGGTGGACAAGCTCGCCCCGGCCCTGAACAAGGCACTGGCCAGCTGGGAGACGCGCGTGCCGACCGCGCACCTCAACCAGTGGCTCACCGCGCTGGTGCAGGCCACCCCGCACCCCGTGCGCGGTGGACGCGCGCCGCGGATCCTGTTCGCCACCCAGGCCGGAGTGGCGCCGCCGCGGTTCGTGCTCTTCACCACCGGCCCGCTCGACGCCGGCTACCAGCGCTTCGTCGAGCGCAAGCTCCGTGAGGAGTTCGGGTACGAGGGCAGCCCGATCGAGATCTCGGTCCGCCCCCGCAAGAAGCTCGGCCCCGGCGGCCGAGGCAAGGCACACGGCTGATCTGTCTGCTCGAAAATGCCGGATGGGCGGGTGCCCATCCGGCATTTTCCGCGCCCAATCTTCTCCCCTATCCTCCTAGGACGCCGTAGGGGTTGTGCGGTGGTTCGGCCGTGCCGCGACTCGGGTGGGGCCTGTGCGGACGACGGGGGGCTGCTGCGCTAAGCTGTACCGGCTGTCGCGGGGGAGACCACGCGAGGGCGGGACGTGGCGCAGCTTGGTAGCGCACTTGACTGGGGGTCAAGGGGTCGTCGGTTCGAATCCGGCCGTCCCGACGCAGGTCAGAGGGCTGATCCGGAAATCGGGTCGGCCCTTCGCCGTTTTGGGGACCAAGATCAGTCAAGTTGGAGTTGGCCTGGCGCTGCTTGACCGTCGGTCAAGCTTCAGTGACCAGCGCTTTGATTGCCAGAATTCTTCTCTTGCTATATCAAGGCGGCCCGCAAGCGGGCCGTGCCGCCAGGCCCCGGCCTCGCTGGCGACCTCCGGCCGGCATCGGCCGGGCCGGCCACGCTGACGAACGACCATGACCACGAAGACCTCGGGGCTCTGCCCCGAACCCCGGCCCTACTCAGAGATCAGCCGGGAGCCGATCTGCTCGGCGAGGAGATCAGCGACGTGACCGTGGTCCGCTGCGTCGTTTCTGCTCCTGAGCCCTATGGCGTTTGCAGAGGTCCCAGACAACCCGGGCCCACTGCGAGTCACGAGCATGTGCGTTGGCTGCAGCTAGCACCGGGAGCGTAGGTGGTTGTCTCGGTACCACGAGCAGACCTTTGTCACACCGGGCACCTCCGCCAGGTGTCGCCGGAGCCGCTCCTGCCCGTCTGCGGGAAGGTTGGAGCGGAATTGGATGGTGATGGTGGGGCCTTCATCGTCGCCCGCAGCGTCGACGCGCACGCCACCTTCCACGCCATAGCCGGTGGTGGCACGTTGGACGACGCGTTCAAACGTCGGCTCAGTCACCGTTAACCCGGAACTGGTGTGGACAATGAACCCAACCGGCGGGGACGTCAGCGCCGGGTAGATTCCCCCGGCCAGCGCCACGCCTGCAACGAGTGCCAGCAACACGCCGACGAGCACCGACACACGTGCCCGCCGCGGTGCCCGGCCCGGATCCGCGACCGCAGCCAAGAAAATCAGGGCGGCCGGGAAGAGCATCACGAGGGATACGCCCACGACCGCCAGGCAAAGCACCAGGACTCCAGCTGCCAGGCAGGCGTATTCGAAAGGTTTACGACGCACAGTGAACAGGGGGATCGCTGTAATCACGGCCGGAAGCCACCCCACCCAAACGCCTGATACGTTGCCCTGCGCGAGGTGCGACCAGCCAGCGGCAAATGTGGAGGTTAGGAGCGCGGCCACGGCCAAGGCGCGAGGCCACGCATGTACCTTTTCCGTCGTCAGGTTCTGCCTGTTCACAGGAGGCATTGTGTCCTTCAAAGGTCATCAGGCCAAGGTTGCCAGCCGAACGACGCCCTGCCTCGGGAACCGGGACCGGAGCCAGAGAGCTGATCCAGTCACGACGTGCCGGTGAGGCTGGGGCAACGGCTGGCAGCAACGGCGCAGGACGGGGCGGAACCGGGGAGCACCGGTGAACGCACAGAGCCAGCGCTAGTTGTAGTGCCCAGCAGCGTTGTTGACGCGGCTGATGGGTGGCTTGCCGCCGAGTGAGGTGTGGTTGCGATGGTGGTTGGGCGGTTTCCAGGAGTCGTCGCAACGGAAATAGCGCTGTATAGGCGGACTGGGATGGTCACGGCCGCCGAGGTAGGCGCCAGCCTGCAGCAGGAGAATGGCCTGCGGAAGGGACCCGTCCTCGTCGACCTCGATGGGGGTGGTGCGGCCGTCGACGGGTCCGCCGATCAGCCATGCCTCTATCGCGGGCATCAGTGATCCACCGGAAGCCCGGCGTCCGGCGGCAGCCCGGCTGCCGCCATGAGTGCGACAGCCCCGACCTCGAGGCCGGTGACGCTAGCGAGGTAGCGCAGTGGCGTAGGCGTTGCCGTGCGATACGTCCGGCCGTGCTCGCCCCTGCTCATGGCTGCCCCCCATCCTTCGGCGAATCGATTGGACGTGGCGTTGTCCCTCCGGGTTACTCAGCAGGACGCAGCTCGCGATATCAAGCCTCGCAGCTCATCTATGGACAGCTCAGATGCTCGTACCGAAGGGACGATCACGCTGAGCTTCTGGATCATGTGTCCGCTGGCGACGATCCGGCACATGGGGTGCCGGCGGATTGTCCCTTCACGCGCCCATACCTGGTGGCCATCGAGCTACTGGATGGCCGGTCCGTCGTCGGCGTGCAGGCACCCCGGGCGTAGAGGTAGTCGTCGCCGTCGCGGGAGGACTCGAGCAACATCCGTGCCTGTACGCTCGTCCACGAGCTGCCCTTGCGCTTGCGCAGTGGTGGCAGCTTCGTTACCGCAGCCACGTTGGGCGAAGGCCTGGCCAGCCAGGCTCAGGCGAACCTGAGCCTGGCTGTCCAGGCCACGTGAGGCTAGACGCCGCCGGACCCTGCCCCGGGCAGCGTCCGCACGACGGTCAGCGTCACATCGCCGTCCTTGTAGGACACCCTGAACATGTGGTGGCCCGCGTTCAGGATCCGCCGTTCCGGCAGGGAACGGAAGTTGCCCTTGATCGAGTCGCCGCTCATGATCGTCAGTACCGTGCCCGGAGTGAGGGGTGCGCGAACGTCCAGGGCGAGTTCGCCGTCCAGCACCAGGTCACCCGTGGCCCGCACGCTCGTGTAGTTGTGGTCCCCGGAGATGGTGATGGCGAGGCGACCCCCTCGGCTGACGGTCACGTCGCTGCCGACGTTCAGGACGTTGCCGGGTGCGACGTCGGTGAGGGTGATGGACGCCGCGGACGCCGCTTCCCGGGACGACAGACCGGGCTGCAGCACGCCGCTGTCGACGTCGATGCTGCCTGCCACGAAACCGCTGCCGCCGAGCGTGCCGCCCTTGACGTCGATCGAGCTTGCGTGCGAGCCGGTGATCGAGAGCTTACCGCCTTGAACCGTCGTGCCGCCCGCGTAGGTGTCGTCGCCCGTCATGATCAGCGTCCCGGGGCCTTGCTTGGTCAGAGAAGCCGTGTAGAGGTTGTTGTCGATGTTGTTCTGAATGTAGGCTGCGCGCTCGTCCATCCATTCCTTGCGCCACTTGACGGCGTCTTCATAGGTGACCTTGTCGTACAACTCAGGATGGCCGTTAGTGATAGCTTGGATGTAAGGATCAGCCAAAATGCCCTGAAGCATGAAGGCCTGTTCGTTAAGCGTGCCGTCCGGGTTCAGCACGTTGGGGCTGAATTCACCGGCGTAGGCAATGCCTTGCTTCTTGTAGCCCGCCAGCCACTCCAGATCTTCCCTTTCCCTTTCCTTGATCGCGATCTGGCTGATGTCGTTCGACCAGACGTCCAGGGGCGTTTTGTCCATGTTGTAGGTCATGGGGCTCAGGAGTTGGCCGGGGCCGTACATGCCCTTGGCCAGATCGGGAATGCCCCAGCCCCAGCGTTGGTCCGGAAGACCGTCGGGAGCGGTCCAGGCGATGGATGCCCCGGAGGGGGAGGTTTGCCCGGTGCCGAGGAATCTCACGCCGTCGGACATCTTGTTGTTCGCCGTGGTGAACATCAGCTCACGCACCTGCTTGGCGTCCATGTTCGGATAGCGGGAGAGCAGAACCCCCATCACCGCTGTCGCAACGGGCGTTGCCGGTGACGTGCCATTTGAGTTTGAATAGTTGGTGTCACCACCGCTGTTCGTGGTCCGAACGCTGTTTGAAGGGGTAGACACGGTCCACCATTTGGCGAGCCCCGCCTCGTTGTACCCGAACTGCTTTGTGTATTCGGGATTGGCCGCAGTGGGCGGTTGCACCCCGCCGACGGATACCCACTGCTTCTCCGCCAAGGGATTGAAGAATGGATACGCGGGGCGAAAATACGGGTTACTCCAGTCGTTGTTGCCGGCCGACCTTACGTTGACGGTACCGCTGTCCTTGATAGCCTCCCAGATGGCATCCATGAACGAGCGTCCGGGGTGGTTCGGATTGTATTGAATGCCGCCTTCCGAGTAGCTCTTCTTGAAGAGGAAATACTGGTACTCCAGATCCTTCAGGTGCTCGTTGGGGATAATGGTCGCCATTGCCGTGGCGCTGGTGCTGTCTTTGCCACGCAGTTGGTAAGCGTTGGCGAGGTTGCCATTGACTCCGAGGTCGTTTCCAAAGCCGTCAAAGCGGGTTCTGTCGATAGTCTGGACGTAGGAGCCCCAACTGCTGTTGATGACCTGGGCGCCTGCGTCGACCAGGGCCTTATTGGCTGTATGCCAGTACACGTAATCGTGGAAGGGGCCGTGGGACTGGGTATCGGAACCGCCGGTCTTGGCGACATACATCTTCGATCCAAAGGCGATGCCGTGCTGGTCTTTACCATCGCGGATGCCGGAGGTAACCCCAAGCATGCCGGTCCCGTGCCCGTAGTCACTTGTTCTCGCCTGATCACCGGCCAGAGTGAACGGCTCGCCCGCAGTAAACGGGTTCGCCGGGGTTGCTGCGTTTCGATACCCGAAGCCGGACGTGCCGTAGACACCCTCTGCTCTCACCGAAGCAATCAGCTCGGTCTGAAATGCTTCGTGTGAAGCCCTGTAGCCCGAATCCATCATGCCCAGCGTGACGCCCTGCCCGCGGTATCCTAGGGCGTAGGCGGTGGACGCGTTTACCGCGACGAGCTGCCATGGGGAGTTGACCGCTGTGCCAGGAGTAGAAGGATTATGGCCGGTATAGTAACCATATTCCGGCGTTTCCCAACTGGCTTTAGCGGCATCTAGTTCCCCTGGACTCCTGGCGACAAAGCCGGGGTCTTCCGGGTACGCCGGCCCGCCGCCCGTCTGGCCAGGGGTCGATGTCGGACCGGTCTTGGACGATGCCGAGGCGAACCCGGCCGGAAAGAACGCGATGCCTACTCCGGCAGCAAGGGTGCCTCCCAGTCGCCGCAGGAACTGCCGCCGACTCGTGAACCTCATGCTCATCTCCGGCTCCTTCCCGATGGGTCAATATCTCTAATGGACCGGGGCGGCCTGCTACATCCCGGGCTCGTGATCTACACGCGCTGGTCGAGACAAAATAAGGAAACCCGGCCACGTCAGAACGGCGAACTGGAACTCTCCCGCGCGTGGCCTCCCGATATGATCACCAATTAGACTGCGGCAGAAGTGCCTCGTCAAGAGGGCAATTTCTATCCCCCAGAAGCGGTTTGAGCGACCGCCTACATCGATGTGCGTTACTGTTATGGGCCGGGCTATGGGTCCTCGCGGGGCCGGATGAGTGACGGTCCTGGTCGAGACTCGGCCGGTGTTGAGCTGGGGTCCCCACGTTGGTGCTCGCCACCGCACACGCCCTGCTGCACACCTTCTGGCTGGCCGGCTGGACCGCGGTCACCGGCGCAACCGCACGGCTGCTGCGCACCCCACGCGTGCGCCGTACCCTCGACCGGCTCACCGGCGCCGTCCTCATCGGCCTCGGCGTCCGCTCCGCGGTGACCTGACCCGAGACAGCAGGCGGTCCGTCGACGCCTTCTGGGCTCAGGAAGGCTTGGCGCGGGACCTGCCCCACCTACCCGACCTCTTCGGCGTGACCGCCCGAGAGTCAACGGGCCCAGCAGAGGATTGACAGTTCACGTTGTGACAGCTGAGGATTGCCTCAGTCCACCAACTGTCACCGGAGAGCCTCCGTCACCCTCGTTCGACGCCTCGCATTTCGGCGATGCGGGTCCTGTCGAGGCGATGGAGCCGGACGACGTCACCTTCCCCTTTCTCAGCGTGTCGCGCGCTCGGTTGCCGCAACGACCGCACGCGACCCAACGGATGGAGCCGCGTACCCCGGGCGTGCCCCTCGGCCATCTCCTACGGCCATCAGGCCGAGTAGCCAGAAGGGCAGACATCACCATGCCGAAATCCCTACCCGCGCGGTGGCGACGCCGCCTCCCGGTCCCGGCGGCGCTGGCCGCCGCCATGGCCGTCGTGCTGCTGATCAGCCCGGCCTCGGCGACCGCGCCGGACGCCGGCGCACCGGCCGATTCCGGCCCGGTCGCCGGTGAGTCGGCGAACGTCGTGGAGGTGCTGCTCGCCGACACCGCGGAGCTGGACGCGCTGGTCGCCACCGGCGTGGACCTCGACCACCATGTCGAACGCGTAGAGAACGGCGTGGTCGCGCACGCGGTGATCACGCCGAGCGAAGCCGCCCGGCTGACCGCGGCCGGCTTCACCCTCGGCGACGTGCTGCATCGCCCCGAAGACGCCCGGGCCCGGGTCGAGGAGCGCGAGTCGACCATCGCCGCGCACCTCGCCGAGAACCGGGAGTTCGCCACCGCCGCGGCCGACCCGACCGCTCCGGACGTCTCCGACATCAAGATCATCCGCGCGGACTACTACACCTCCGGGACCAGTCAGGTCCTCTCCGTCGAGGCGAAGTGGGCGCAGGGCCAGACAGCCAGCAACACGCTCACCGTCGAGCGGGACAGTGGGCCGGGCACCGCAATCGGCTCCGGCGGCACGCAGACCATCTCCCGCTTCGTCGACGCCGGCGTCTACCTCTACCACCGTGGCGCCTCGGCGGTGACCAGCCGGCCGGACCGTATCCGGATCACCAGCCCCACCGGGGACGTGGCCGAGGTCAAGGTGCAGGAGTGGCTGCCCACGCCGGAGACCAGCCCGGAGGGGCCGGGCTACCAGAAGGACTTCGTCACCAGCTACCTCACCCCGACGGAGCTGTACGCGCGGATCCACCAGCTCGCCGCCGAGTTCCCCAACCTGGCCGAGATCGTCGAGCTGCCGTACAAGACCAACGGCTACCGGCGGCACGCCCAGGCCGTCCTCGGCAGCGCCAACGCCAGCCGGGTCGCGGTGGACTCCCTGGCCTGGGGGCATCAGGGTGGCAACGACATCTCGGTGGAGCTGGTGAACCCGGGCGCCGGCAACGCGGCGCTGGCGGTGACCGTGAGCGGTAAGGCCATCCGGGTGGCCCTCGGTACCGACGGCGCGGGCGCGGTGACCAGCACCGCCGCCGAGGTCGTCGCGGCGCTCAACGCCGCGGCCGGGTCGCTGGTCAAGGCGTACACCTATCGCGGCAGCCCGGGCGGCGGCGCGGTCGCGCCGGCGGCGCGGACCCTGCTCACCGACGACCTGAGTGCGCCGGCCTCCGTCTCCCGCGATCCGCAGCCGGTGTACGCGATCCGGATCGGCAAGGTTCGGGACGGTTCGAAGCCCGGGGTGCTCGCCTACGCGCAGGAGCACGCGCGGGAGTGGGTGCCGCCGCTGGTCACCGTCGAAACCGCCGAGCGGTTGCTGCGCAACTACGCGCACGACGGGCAGACCAAGCAGCTGCTGAACAACCTGGACATCTGGATCGCTCCGTCGGTCAACCCGGACGGCGGCCACTACTCCTTCTACGACTTCAACTCCCAGCGCAAGAACATGACCAACCACTGCCCGTCGACCGGGGCCGCAGACTTCCTCGGCCGGGACTCGTGGGGCGTCGACAACAACCGCAACTACACCGAGTACAGCCTCTTCGACGGGTACTCGGGCGCGTCGAGCAGCTGCACCAGCGGCACCTATGCCGGGCCGAGCGAGCTCTCCGAGCCGGAGAACCGCAACGTCGACTGGCTGGCTGCCCGCCCCAACATCAAGTTTTCGATGAACCTGCACTCCTCCGGGAACTACTTCATGTGGTCGCCTGGCGCGTACGCCCTGCCGGACCGGACCTCGGCGCCGCGGCCGACGCTGGCCGAGGAGTCGGCCTTCTGGGGCGCGTCCTCGCGGATCCTGACCGCCATCAAGCAGCACCGGAACATGGCGGTCACCCCGGCCCGCACGGGCCCGATCTCCGACGTGCTCTACTCGGCGGCGGGCAACTCCGGCGACATGCTCTGGTACAAGTACGGCATCTACGCCTGGAACTTCGAGGTCGGCACGTCCTTCCAACCGGACTGGGAGGAGGCGCACTCCGAGGCGATGGAGTTCTCCAATGGCCTGGTCGAGCTGATGCGGGTGGCCCGGGACTTCGCCAAGGACCGGACCCGCCCGGGAAGCACCCTCACGGTCGCCCCCAGCTCGACACCGGGCATGGTGAACGCGACCTTCAGCGTCTCCGAGCCCGCCTCGGTCTTCTACACCCTCGACGGCGCTACGCCGACGTACTCGTCGACGCTCTACGGCTCGGCGGGCATCCGCGAGGGCGGAGAGACCCTGACGATCCCGGCCGGCACCCGGATCAACTGGTTCTCGGTCGACTCGGCCGGCAACGTCGAGAACAACTACACCCCGGACGGCAGCGGCAAGAACTACCGCAAGGGCCAGGCGGTCCTGCCGACCAGCTGACGAATCACGGCAGACAGGAACGGCCGCGGCGCTGCTGGGCGCCGCGGCCGTCACCGCTCAACCCAGGAATCCGGCCATCGTCTTCACGAACCACTCCGGATCGTCGAGCCACGGATAGTGCCCGGCGCCCGGGCTGCGCCGCCAACTCGGCCCGCGGGAACAGGCCGGCGTACTCGGCGGCGCGCTTCGGCGGGAGCCCGATGTCGTACTCGCCGGCGAGCAGCAAGACCGGTGCCTGAATGTGACCGAGGGCGGACCTGACAGCCTCCGGGGTCGACGGCCCCGGCCGAGTAGTAGACGGCCGCGGCGTCGTCGTTGCGCTGCCCCGCCTCCCCGGCACCCGGGCACGGCGGTCGGCGTCCCACCGGCCGTGGGTGAACGGTGTGATCGCCTCCCAGTCGGCGGCGGTGGGCTGGCCCGACCAGATGCGTTCGAAGGCGGCGAAGGCCGCCGGGAACCAGGGCTCTGCCCGTCGGAGCTCGGCCGCTCACCACCACGGTCAACGACGTCGACCCTCGTCCTGCCCCGACTACCGGGACGGTGGCTGCGGCATGAACGTCACGGCGCCGTGCCCGAGAGGGCCCAGCCGGCACCGAGGACGAGATCATCACACGCGCGGCGCAGCGGTTCATGGCTCCTCGCGCTCACGCCCGTACCGTGCAGGTCCGCGCCGGGCACCCTGTCCTCTGTGCACCACGCGAGCGGCCCTGCCGCAGCTCTACGGCCTCAACGGCAGGTGGGGATCCGACGATTGTCAGCCCCCACCTTCACCGCCGCATTCGGACAATTCCGCGATGCTGCCGGTGTCAGCGCCCGGTGGACACGATGTTTGAGGAACGTCCGTTCTGCTCATCGCGCTTCAGGCGCTTTGCAGTCTGCTTCTCCTTGATCGTCTTACCCTTTTTCTTGGCGTTCGCCTTGGTCGTCGAGTCCTTGGACATGATCGAACCTCCTGAAGCAGGTCGGTGAACGTGCAGCGTGTTACTCGCCTGATCGCGGCGTGCAGGTGACGGAAGGCCCGCGCGGCGTGCGCGAAGTCTTCACTGCACGCCGACCCTACGCTGTTCCAGCTCTTGCCGACGTTGGGAAGTGCATCGCCGGTGGTGGGGCGATGGTTCGTGTCGCCCCACCGATACGAACCCCATTCCTGCGGTAGGCGGGTCGAGATGGGTAGGCGCACGTCGTTCTCTTGAGTGACGCTCGCTAGGTCCCATGGCGGCTGTGGGGTACGCGGGAATCCGGCGCCGCTCTGTCGGGATGGCTACGTTCGGTAACAAGGGTCGTCAGTTCGAATCCGGCCGTCCCGACCGGTGCCCGATGTAGCGGCAGCTGGCAATATCTGCAGCGCTTGACGCGGAATCAAGAAACCAAATGCCGCTCCATCCGGGACGCAGATGAGGCGGCAGGTCAGAGCGATCTACAGCGCGCACGCCGACGGCCAACCATCCGCGCGGTTATCGCCAACAAAGATCATCCGTTACCGGATGTTACCGCCGTTACCTGAGAAGATATTCATCTCCCCAGGTCAAGTTCGAGCCCTCGATGCGCGGATATCCGCCCAATCACCCGGGTGGTCACGGCTGCGAGCTGGCATGGTGAGCACCACCTGGACCTCGGTTACCTGCGGGCGCTCCAGCCCTGCGGATCTGGCGAGCTGTCCGCGGCGATCGCGGCGAGATCACCGTGGACTGACGGCACGAGGACGACGTCGAGGTCAGTTTTTACTGCCGGCTCGGCTGTCCGGTCTACGTTACGAGGTGATCAGTCCCAGTAGGCGTCGCGCTCCGTGCAGGCTATCCGATGCTGGGATGCTGGAGATCAAGGCGACCTACTGAGGATCCACGGCCCGGCAGCGACAGGCCCGCCCGCCGCTGCCGGGACGTCAATCCCGTACTGCGCTGTCGATCACCGAGACGGTGTGTCCATGGTGGTGCCGGTGCCGAAACCGCGTCGGTGCCGTACCGACCATTTGCTGCAGATCTCCTGACAGCCATTGCCGAAACCGTTTTCGGCATTCATTGTCAAAGACCAGGCGGCCGGGGGCTGATCGAGGTGCACGGAAGGACCACCTGTCGCCAAGGGCACACGTCGAGACCTCCTGACGAGGGGATGCAGGGTGATCGAAGACGACGGACCTGACGGGCGATCACTCCCGTCCACCCCGGCACGGCGCGACGAAGCCGAAGGGGCGACCAGACATCCCGACCGATCGATCATGCGCGACGTCGCGGAGTTGGCAAAAGTGTCCTCGCAGACGGTTTCCCGCGTCATCAACGGGCACCCGCACGTCGCTGACCGGACCCGGCAACGGGTCCTGGACGCGATGAGCAGGCTGAACTACCAACGAAATCCGGCGGCCCGGGCGCTGGTCACCCGCCGATCCGGCACGCTCGGCATCATCGGCTACGAGAGCCCGCTCTACGGGCCGACCTCGATGCTGTACGCGATCGAGGGCGCGGCCCGCGCCGCGGGCTACTTCGTCAGCGTCGCCAGCGTGCGCGACCTGGACCACCGGTCGGTGCTCGACGCGGTCGACTGGCTGCGCCGGCATTCGGTCGAAGGAATCATCGCCATCGCGCCCAAGCCCACAATGGCCAACGCGTTCGCCGAGGCGTCCTCCGGCCTGGCCTCGGTGACTGCGGGCGGCGGCTGCAGTCCGGCGGTTCCGAGCGCCCAGATCGACAACGTCGAAGGCGCGCGGCTCGCCACCCGCCACCTGCTCGAATTGGGGCACACCACCGTTCACCACGTCGCCGGCCCGGATGACTGGCCGGAGGCGGCTGAGCGGGTCGACGGCTGGCGCGACGCGCTCCGAGCCGCCGGTGCGCCGGTGCCTGCGGTGCTGCCCGGTGACTGGAGCGCCGCCACGGGATACGAGCAGGGTGAGTGCCTGGCCCGCGATCCGTCCGTCACCGCCATCTTCTGCGCGAGCGATCAACTCGCCCTCGGCGTGCTGCGGGCGCTTCACGAGGCGGGCCGCCGGGTGCCGGACGACGTCAGCGTGGTGGGCTTCGACGGCACCTCCGACGGTGCCCATTTCCTGCCGCCACTGACGTCGGTGCGGCAGGACTTCGCCGAGCTGGGCCGGCGCAGTCTACGGCTGTTGTTGGCGCAGCTCGACCGGCCCGCGCACGGGCCGCTGCGCCGGCGGGACGTGCTCGTGCCCGAGTTGGTCATCCGGCGCAGTGCGGTGGCACCGTGCGATCGTGACCGGCCGGCTGCGGAACTGACGCGATCCGGCCTGACACACAGCGCCTGACCTGACGGATCTCCGCATCGCCGGCCCGGCGGTCCCGGCCGTCTCAGCGGCGGGGCAGTGCCGGCCCGGTGGACTCGCGTACCACCAGGCGGCCCTGTTGGCGGATGACACCAACGCCGGCGTTGCCGTCCAGTGCCGCGATGAGGTGCTGCACCGCGGTTGCGCCGAGCTGCTCGAGATTGAGATCCACTGTGGTCAGCGGCGGCCGGCAGTCCTCGGCGAAGAACTCCCAGTTGTCGTAGCCGACGATCGCCACGTCGTCCGGGATCCGGCGGCCGAGATCGCGCAGCGTGTCGGCGACCCCGGCGGCCACCTGGTCGTTGCCACAGAAGATCGCGTCCACGTCCGGCCTGGCCGCCAGCAGCAGCCGTGCCGCGTGCCGGCCCCACCGCTGGGACCACTCGCCGAACAGCGGATCGCCGGCCGGAGACAGGCCCGCCTCGGCGAGCACCGTTCGCAGACCGGCGGCCCGGTCCCGGGCAGCACGGTAGCTGTCCGGCCCGGTGATGTGTCCGATTCGGCGTCGGCCGTGCGACACCAGGTGTTCTGCGGCGAGTCGGGCACCGCCCTCGTCGTCGGCGACGATCGACAGGTCGCGCGGGTCCGTCGACTCGGCGTAGGCGTAGACCACCGGAACCGGGATCTGCTGGGTCAACGAGGGGCTCACCTCGTTGCTGTCTCCAACCACGATGAATCCGTCGACCTGGCGTGCCAGCAGGGTGCGGATGTAGTGCTGACGGCGGATGGCGTCGCCCCGGGCGTCGCAGAGCAACACAGACATCTGCCCGTTGCCCAGGGCGTTCTCCGCACCGAGCAGGATGGACATGGCGAACCTGCCGCCGAGTTCGTCGGTCAGCAGTCCCACCGTGCGGGTGCGTCCCGAGATCAGCCCGGCGGCCAGGGCGTTGGGCTGGAAGGAGAGCTCGGCGGCGGCGCGCAGCACCCGTTCCCTGGTGGACGGCGCGACTTCGGCCCGACCGTTGAGTGCTTTGGACGCCGTGGCCACGGAGACGCCGGCGTGGCCCGCCACATCACTCAGCGTCACTGACTGCGATCGTCGCCGTCCCACCCGAAAGCCTTTCGCAACATTTCAGAGCAACGGCAATCGCCCGCCAGCCCTGCGGTTTCGGCCAGCGTAGTGCGCAGACAGGTTCAGGCGAAAGAGCGAGAGGCGACCGAAACGGGTTCGGGTTTTACCCGCGCGACATCTTGCCGAAACCGTTTTCGTGGGACACCCTAGCGGCGGAACGTGATGCGCACCACCTCGGCCACGACGGTGACGATGTGCCGCACGAGCCGCATGCCGAGACCGGCGAGAGGCGGAGAGGCGATGACGACATGGCAGGCATCGCCCGTCACGGCGGCGCGAGCAGCATCCACGTCACGGGCGGATTCGACCCGGCAGGCGGTTGACGGCGACGTCACCACCCCAGCCGTCCGCATGCAGCAGCAATCCGGAGATCACATCTCGTCTTGCGGGGGCCGCCCAGCGGTTCCCTCCGAACGATGAACCCCGTGGGAGGAATCATGAGGAAGACCCTGGGCAGGCGGACTGCCCTCCGTTCGTTAGCCGGAGTTCTCGTGGCCGCGCTGACCGTGGGCGCGGCCGCGTGTAGCAGCGACGACGGCGGCACCAGCGCGGCCGAGGCCGGCCCCAACGGCGTCGACGACGGCAGCGAACTCACCCTGTGGACCCGCGCGCCGCTGGAGAAGCAGGCGAAGCTCCTCGTCGACGCGTACAACGCCGGTCACAAGAACAAGGTCAAGCTGACCGTCGTTCCCAACGACGACTACGTCGCGAAGGTCGGCGCGGCAGCGGGCTCGGACGGTCTTCCGGATCTTTTCGCCGCCGACATCGTCTACGTGCCGAACTGGGTGCAGCAGGGTCTCTTCCAGGACCTCAGCGCCAACATCGACGGCCTCAGCTTCAAGGACTCCATCAACAAGGGGCACCTCTCGGCCGGCACCGTGGACGGCAAGGAGCACGTCCTGCCCTTCGTGCTGGACCTGTCGATGTTGTTCTGGAACAAGCAGTTGTTCAAGGAGGCCGGGCTGGACCCGGAGAAGGCCCCGGCGACGCTCGAGGAGTACGCCGCCGCCGCCAAGGCGGTCCAGGCGTCGAAGAAGGACGGCGTCTACGGCACGGCGGCCGGCCTGAACTGCGGCGGGTGTCTGGTCTTCACCTGGTTCCCCTCCATCTGGGCCGCTGGCGGAGAGGTGCTGAGCGAGGACGGCAAGGAGTCCAAGCTCGCCGACGACACCGCCCAGAAGGTCTACAGCACCTGGAACGACCTGTGGAAGTCCGGAGCCGTGCTGCCGGCCTCGGCCGGTGAGACGGGCCCGACCTGGACCGCCCCGTTCACCGAGGGCAAGGTCGGTCTGATGCTCTACCCGGCGACGCTGCTCTCCTCGACCCCGTTCGACGTCGGTGTGGCCCCGATCCCCGGCCCCACCGGCGGTGGGTCCACCTTCGTCGGCGGGGACGGCCTCGGCGTGTCGAAGGACTCGAAGAAGGCGGCTCAGGCCTGGAACTTCCTGAGCTGGATGATGTCCGAGGACGCCCAGGTCGGGGTGCTGGCGAAGAACAAGGACGTGGTGTCCCGCGCCGACCTCGCGAACAACAAGTACGCCGCCGAGGACCCGCGGCTGGTCACCATCAACGAGGCGGCCGGCAAGGGCGACACCCCCGTCGCGCTGAACTTCCAGCAGGCGTTCAACGCGCCGAACAGCCCGTGGCTGACCCTCGTTCGTAACCGCGTGCTGAACGGCAGCGGCGACCTGCAGAAGGACAACGGCGAGATCACCGCAGTGCTCAAGCAGTAGGGCCCACCGCGGGTGTGTGCCGACGCACGGCTTCCGGCACACACCCCGGCGGAACGACCCGCAGACGTCAACGATCGCCAGCCGCCGACCGATCGAGAGGGTTCCCATGAGAGTCACCGCACCGTCTCGCCCGCCCAGCGCGGCGACGCGGGGCCGTGCCCGGCCACGCGGCCGTCAGGCCCTGCTGGGCTGGCTCTACGCGACACCGACCGCGGTGTTCGTCGTGGCGCTCTTCGCCGTACCGCTGCTGCTCGTCATCAGGATGTCGGTGTCGAGATGGCCGCTGCTCACCGGCAACCAGGGGATCAACGCTCCCGACAACTTCGTGAAGGCGGTCAACCACCGGTTCTTCACCGACTCGGTGGTGTTCACCGTCAAGTACACCGTGCTCGCGACCGTGCTGCTCCTGGCCCTCGGCCTGGGGCTGGCCCTGCTCGTGCAGGAGTCGAGCCGGTGGAACAACCTGCTCCGCGCGTCGTTCCTGATTCCCAGTGCGCTTGGTCTGGCGTCGGCGTCCCTGCTGTTCTACGTGCTCTACTCGCCGTACGCGAGCCCTCTGGCGCCCGTGCTGGATCGGCTCGGCATCACCTTCCTCGGTTCACCGACCGCGGCGCTCATCTCGACGACCTTCCTCATCGTGTGGCGCTACGCCGGCTTCTACATGGTGCTCATGCTGGTCGGCCTCCAGGGCATACCGGCGGACGTGTACGAGGCCGCCCGCGCGGACGGCGCCAGCCGGTGGCAGACCTTCCGGAAGATCACCCTGCCGCTGCTGCGTCCGACCCTGGCGCTGACGACCGTGCTCTGCGTGACCGGTTCGCTGCTCGCCTTCGAGCAGTTCTACATCCTGACGAAGGGCGGTCCGGACAACAGCACGATCACCGTCGTCCAGCTCATCTACATGGTGGCGTTCCAGGGTCAGAACGACCTTGGTGTGGCGGCGGCGCTCTCCCTCATCGTGCTGCTGGCCCTGGTCCTCATCAACGCGCTGCAACTGCGCGCCTTCCGGTCCGAGGAGAGCTGACGCCGATGGTCGCCGTATCCCGTTCCCACATCGCTGACGGCGGGGCCCCGCCATCCGTCGAGGGGCCAACTCGCCGCAACAGACCCAGGGGCGTCACCATCGGCGGCATCGCGCTGCGCACACCGTACTGGGTGTTCTCCGGATCGGTCGGGCTGATTTTCCTGGCTCCGCTGCTCTGGACGGCGGTCGCCTCGGTCGGCCCGCGGGCCGGCACGAACCAGGTGGACGGCTGGGGCTTCGGCAACTACGAGACGCTGGCGAACTACCAGGCAGGCATCTGGCGCTACCTCGCCAACACGGCGTTCGTCGCCCTGCTCGCGGTCGCGCTGACGCTGCTGATCTCCCTCCTCGGTGGTTACGCGTTCGCCCGGTTCCGCTTCCCCGGCAAGAACATCCTGTTCCTGGTCACGCTCGCCATCCTGATGGTCCCGTACGCGACGTTGCTGATCCCGCTCTACGTGCTGCTCAACCAGGTGGGGCTACAGAACTCCCTCGTCGGCGTCGCGCTGGTGCTGACGATGTTCCAGCTCCCATTCTCGACCTTCCTGATGCGCATCTCCTTCGAGGCGGTGCCACGCGAGTTGGACGAGGCCGCGATGGTCGACGGCTGCTCGACATTCAGCGCGCTGTGGCGGGTGCTGTTGCCCGCGGTGAAGCCGGGCCTCATCACCGTGGGGCTGTTCGCGTTCCTCACCGCGTGGAACGACTTCATGGCGCCGCTGATCCTCATCAACGACACCGAGCGCATGACCCTCCCGCTCGCTGTGTCCAATCTGCGGGGCCAGGTCCAGGGTGTCGTCGACTACGGGGCGACCGAAGCGGGCGTCGTCGTGCTCGCCCTTCCGTGCATCGTTCTGTTCCTGCTGCTCCAACGACACTACGTGCGCGGCTTCATGTCCGGCGCGATGAAAGGATGACCATGAGCGGCACCGTACCTGCGGCCGCCCCCGTCCTGCCGATCCGTGGCCGGCTCCGGCCGCTCGGGCTGGACCAGGTCCGGATCACGGGGGGATTCTGGGCCGAGCGTCAATCGATCAACGGCGTCGCGACTCTCCCGCACATCGAGCACTGGATCGAGCGGGAAGGCTGGATCGGCAACTTCGACCTCGCTGTGCGGGGCGACCTGTCACGCGATCGCCGTGGTCGCGAGTTCTCCGACTCGGAGATCTACAAGTTCCTCGAGGCGATGGCGTGGGAGATCGGCCGGACCGGCGATGCGGAACTCGAGTCGAGGTTCCGCGCCGTCGTGCGGCGGGTGGCTGCGGCGCAGGAGGCCGACGGCTACCTCAACACGAGATTCGGCCGTCCGGGGCAGGCCCCCCGCTGGTCCGACCTCGAATGGGGTCACGAGCTCTACTGCGTCGGTCATCTCCTCCAGGCCGCGGTCGCCCGCGCCCGAACGCGTCCGGGCGCGGACGACGGCCTGTTCGAGGTCGCCCGCCGTGCCGCCGACAACGTGTGCGAGACGTTCGGGCCGGACGGCATCGACGGCCTCTGTGGACACCCGGGGATCGAGACGGCGCTTGTGGAGTTCGCCCGGGTCACCGGCGATGACCGCTACCTGAGCCAGGCGGCTCTCTTCGTCGACCGCCGGGGCCACGGCCGGCTCAGCGATGTGGAGTTCGGCCGGGAGTACTTCCAGGACGAGCTTCCCGTCCGGGAGGCGACGGTCCTGCGGGGGCACGCGGTACGGGCAAACTACCTCGCTGCCGGCGCCGCCGACGTCGCCGTCGACCTGAAGGACACCAGCCTGCTGGACGCGGTGCGCAACCAGTGGAGCAACGGGGTGGCCCGGCGCACGTACGTCACCGGCGGGCAGGGCTCCCGGCACCAGGACGAGGCGTTCGGCGAGGACTGGGTGCTGCCGCCCGACCGCGCGTACTCGGAGACCTGCGCCGGGGTCGGCTCGGTGATGCTCGCGTGGCGGCTGCTGCTCGCCGACGGCGACGCCCGCTACGCCGACCTCATCGAGCGGACGCTGTTCAACGTGGTGTCGACCTCGCCGTCGGCCGACGGGCGGAGTTTCTTCTACACGAACACGCTGCACCGCCGCGAGCTGGGCACCCTCCCCGACGCCGACCGGCCCAGCCTGCGCGCGGCGGCCTCCCTGCGGGCGCCGTGGTTCGAGGTCTCCTGCTGCCCGACGAACGTCGCCCGCACCCTGGCCAGCCTGACGGCGTACGTCGCGACGTCCGACGACGAGGGTGTCCAGCTGCACCAGTACCTGCCCGGGACCATCGAGCACCGGTTCGCAGACGGGCGTGATCTTCGTGTGAGCGTGGCGACCGACTACCCGCACGGCGGGCAGATTCGGGTCCGGATCGAGAGCGACGACGACCAGCCCTGGTCGCTGACGGTGCGGGTGCCCGGCTGGGCGGCCGAGGGTGCGACGTTGACCATCGCCGGAGACACCCGGCCGGTCGGGCCGGGTTTCGTCACCGAGCGCCGGACGTGGCGCCGCGGCGACGAGGTCGTCCTGTCCCTGCCGATGGCGCCGCGGTTCACCCACCCGGACGCGCGCATCGACGCGGTCCGTGGCTGCGTCGCGGTGGAGCACGGCCCCGTCGTGCTCGCCCTGGAGTCGGTGGACGTGCCCGGCGTCGAGACGGTCGACGAGCTCCGCGTCGACACCAGCCGACCGCCCCGCCTCGTGAATGGCCGGGTCACCGTGCGCTGCAGGCGCGTCCACCCGCGAGACCACGACTGGCCCTACCGGACCGACGCGGTCGAGTCGGCGCCGACGGTCGGCGAGGGCCTCGACGAGGTGCCGCTGGTGGCGTACCACGACTGGGCCAACCGAGGGCCCTCGACCATGCGCGTCTGGCTCCCGACAGTGCGCTGACCACATGTCACAGGCCGAGAGGCTCTCTGATGTTAGCGCTAACTTCTACACCCGCCTCACCCGTTCAGCCGCACCGACGACAAGGAGGAACGACATGATCCATAGACGAGTGAGGAGGGTGCCCCTCTGGGCCGCCCTGGCTGCGCTGGTGGTGGGAGGGGCGGTCGGCGTACCGTCCCCGGCCAATGCCGCCAGCCCGATCCTGCCGGGCAACGAGGGTGACGTCGGCGTCTACACCAACGGGCAGAACCATGCCATGGAGATCGGCGACCCGGCGTACAGCAACGTCGGCGACGTCGCCAACCAGCTCAAGCCCGGTGTGCCGTTCACCGCGGGGAACATGCACCAGTCGATCTTCGAGAAGGATCTGGCCGCCGGCGGCACGGACTACTACCTCGACCGGGTGCTGGGGGTCCCCGGAACACTAGGGTCGGCGGTGCTGATGACCCGGGGCCGCTCCCTCTACATGCGCGGCGCGAGCAACAACAACTTCACCAGCATGGGCTTCGCCGGCAGCGCGTACGTCGGTGGCCCCAACAACCTCGGCAACCTGTACACCGTCACGGTGCCCGGGCAGACCGTCACCGAGGTCAACGCCAACCGCTTCAACGCGCCGAGCCACGCGAGGACCCGGTACACGATCGGGAGCACCGGGGTCACCGCCGACCAGACCAAGTTCATCACCGAGGACAACGTCGCCGTCACCGCCATCGACTTCGGCAACCCCGGTGACGCGCCGGCCACCTTCACCGTCCGCGCCGCGTCTCCGCTGGCCACCCAGGCCGGGCCGGGCGCGGCCACGCTGACCGGCACGCGCACCATCACCAGCGGCTCCAACAACGGGCTCGTCGACACCGCGTGGGACTCGGTCAGGGTCGACCTCACCGGTGCCGGCTTCAGTCGTACCGGAGCCAACCTCGACCGCGAGATCACCGTGCCGGCCGGCGGCACGGTGTCGCTGTCGGTGGTCGGCGCCGTCTCCTCGGCGACGCTGCCGAAGACGGTGCAGAGCTACCAGGAGTACGCCGCGATGTCGCCGGCCACGGCAGTGCGCACCGGCATCACCGCGTTCAACCGCCGTTGGGCGCAGGACGTGCCCTACATCGACGTGCCCGACCCCGCCTTGGAGAAGGCCATCGTCTACCGCTGGTGGGGCGAGCGGTACAACACGCTCGACGCCAACGCACCCGGTCACGTCTACCAGTACCCCACGACGATCGAGGGGGTGAACCTCTACCAGAACGCCGTCGCGCTGACCCAGCCGATGCACCTGCAGGACACCAAGTGGCTGCGCACGCCCTACCTGCCGTACGGCCAGGTCCTCAACATCGGCGAGCTGTCCGGCTCCTCGGCGTTCCTGGACAGCCCGGGGCACACGAGCTGGAACAACCACTACTCGCAGTACCTCGGCACCGCCGGGCTCGAGGCCTACAACGTGCACGGCGGCGGCAGGGAGATCGCTCGGAAGTTCGCCCGCTACTTCGAGGGCGACGGCGTCGGCCAGCTGGAGCACTACGACGGCAACGGCGACAACCTCATCGCCTACGACACCAACTACATGCCGGGCAACGACGCCGACGCGATCACCTTCGGCTACCCGAAGGCCAACGCCGGGGCACCCGGCGCGCGCACCATCGAGCGCCCCGAGTCGGCGTACGTGTGGGGCGCGTTCGACGCCGCCCGCCAGCTCTACCAGATCGCCGGCGCCGACCAGGGCAAGGTCGACGAGATGGCCGGCGGCGCCAACGACATCCGCGCGGCGATCCTCGATCGGCTGTGGAGCCCCGACATGCGGATGTTCCTCGCCGGCACGTCGCACGGCGCCACCAGCGCGGCCACCGCCAACGGCCGGCCCAACCCGCTGCCCGCGTCGGCCCGCGACCTGATCCCGGCCCGGGAGTCCAATCTCTACGACGTCTACGCCGAGAACCTCATCCCGTTCGACCAGTGGCAGAACTACGTCGACGGGTTCCGGTTCCTGACCTACGGCGACAACTTCCCGATCTTCCCGTTCTACACCGCCAACCAGTACGACCGGACGGCCTACGGGATCGGCGGCTCCAACAACTTCTCCAACATCAACTTCACCGTGCAGTACCGCGGTGTCCGCTCGGCGTTGCGCCACTACGACCCGGAGCAGAAGTACATCACCCCGGCGTACGCCAAGCGGCTGCTGGACTGGATGGCCTGGAGCATCTACCCGAACGCGGACCTGCGCGCCCCGAACCAGGCGGAGTACTACTCCAACTGGGACCCGACCGCGAAGACCTACAACCGCAACAACCCGAACCACGTGATGCTCGGCAACATGAACTACATCTTCGTCGAGGACATGGCCGGCCTCCAGCCGCGCTCCGACGACAAGATCGAGCTGTCGCCGATCCAGTTCGGCTACGACCACTTCATGGCCAACAACCTGCGCTACCACGGTCAGGACGTCACCATCGTCTGGGACCCCGACGGCAGCAACTACGGCCTGGGCGCCGGCTACAGCCTGTTCCTCAACGGCGAGAAGAAGGTGAGCACCGACAAGCTCGGCAAGCTCACCTACGACCCGCGTACCAACCAGGTCCAGGCCGAGGACGGCCTGACCGTCACGTTCACCGCGACGACCGGTGCCAACATGCCGAGCGCGGTCGACACCCCGATCGAGGACACCCGCGTCGTCGAGTACCTGAAGACGGCCGGCATCGACCTCACCGAGGATGCGCCGAACCTGGCGGCGGGCGCCAACCTCAGCTCGTCGTACACCCAGCAGGGCGTGCGGCCGACGCCGTGGCGGCAGTTCCACACGCCCGGCTGGAGCACCACGTCGATGAACCACACACCCGGCGCCATCAAGGAGACCGAGCGGCCGGTGTCGCTCGCGGCCGTGACCGACGGCGTCACCGCCAACGAGCCGTACTGGGGCAACTACGGGACCACCGACAAGAACGGCTACATCGAGCTCGACCTCGGGTCGGCCAGATCCTTCGACAACGTGAAGGTGTACGCGGTCAGCGACCGCCAGGCCGGTGGCTACCGCGAACCCGCGCGCTGGTGGGTGCAGGTGCCCGACGGTAACGGCGGCTGGAAGGAGGTACCGGGCCAGTTCAAGAACCCGACCGTCCCGACGGCGAAGTTCAACGAGGCGCTGTTCCACACCGTCACCTCGAACAAGCTGCGCATCGCGTTCACGAACAACCCGACCTTCTACACGGCGATCTCAGAGATCCAGGTGTTCGACTCTGGGCGTGACGTACCGGAGGTGTCCAACCAGGCGCCCGTGGTCACCGCCGCGCGCGACGGTGCGGCGGACGGCAACCTGTCCACCCGACTCGTCGGCACGGCATCCGACGACGGCATCCCGTACGACAGCGAGCTGACGTACGGCTGGGAGACCGTCTCGGCCCCGTCCGGAGCCGGCGTCATCTTCTCCGACCCGAAGGCACTGACCACGCGGGTGACCGGCACGGTCGAGGGTGACTACGTGTTCCGGCTCTTCGCCAGCGACGGTGAGAAGCGGTCCGAGGCGACCGTGGCGGTGACGCTCGCCAAACGGGAGGTGGTCGCGGAGTTCGGCTCCTCGGCGACGATCAGCACCAGCGGCACCGCGTCGTGGGAGAACCACCAGCGGGTCAAGGAGAGCACCACCCCGACCAGCTCGAACCCGGGGGCCGGAAACGGCTGGGGCAACTGGGGTCAGCCGCAGAACGGCACCAGCCCGGAGCGGGCGGCGTGGATCCAGTACCGGTGGACGGCGCCGGTACGGCTGTCCTCGACCGACATCTACTGGTACGACGACAACGGCGGCACCCGTCGGCCCACGGGCACGACGTACGCGATCGAGAGCTCAGCGGACGGCACCACCTGGACGCCGGTCACCCTCACCGGGGACTCGACGTACGCGAACGGGCTCGCCACCAACACCTACAACCACTTCGACTTCCAACCGGTCACGACCAGCTATCTGCGCATCCGCATCTGGGGCCTCATGGGCAGCGGCGCGGGCACCGGCGTGCTGCGCTGGCGTGCCAACGGCGAGACCGTCGACTCGGTGCGCTCGCCCGTGCTCATCCGGACGACCGTGGGCGAGGTGCCCGCCCTGCCGGGCACGCTCGACGCGGTCTACGCCAGCGGCGCCCGCGGCGGCGTCGCGTTCAACTGGCAGGAGATCACGCCGGCGATGGTCGCGGAGACCAACGTCGAGCCGTTCGTGGTCTACGGCACGAACGACGCGTACGGCCTCATCACCGAGGCCCGTGTCTACGTGCGGCCCGAAACGGCGCCGGGCGGCATCTCGATCCAGGGTGCCGAGACGTTCGAGCGGTCCGTCGACGTGGGGGAGCTGCCGCACCTGCCGGACAGGGTGGAGGTCTCCTACAACGACGGGTCCCGGGACAACCAGGCCATCGGCGTCGACTGGGAGTTCGACGAGGACATCGTCGACACCCCCGGTCGCTACACCATCATCGGCAACCTGATCCTGCCCGACTACGTCAGCCAGGCCGGCGCCACGCGAACCACGCTGACCCTCATCGTGGGTGACCCGCCGGAGACCCCGACGTGGGACGTCGAGGTGCAGGCGCGCACGCAGTGTGTCGGCACCCGCGCCTACGTCTCGGTCAACGCGCGCAACGCCGAGGACGTGCCGCTCAGCATCGAGCTGATCACGCCGTACGGGTCCCGCACGGTGTCCAGCGTCGCCCCCGGCAAGTCCGCGTACCAGGCGTTCACCACGCGCGCCGAGTCGGTGCCGGCCGGGGTCGCGACGGTGAAGGCCACCGGCAGCGTGGACGGCCAGCCAGTGACGGTGGCGTTCGAGGCGCCGTTCGGCGCGCTCGCCTGCGGCTGACCCTTCGTGGTGGCGGCGTCGCACCGGCGCCGCCACCACCTCCGGACAACAGTGAGGAGATCGACACCGTGAACACCACCATGGTGCGCGGCGCCGCCCCACCAACCCGCAGGCCGGCGCGCCGGGTCCGCAGGGCGCTCGCCGCGACGGCGGTCGCCGGGCTCGTCGCCGCCGGCCTGGTCGGGGTCGCCGCGCCCGCCTACGCGGCCGACTCGTACACCTTCACCAACACCGTCAACCCGATCCTCGGTGACGGTAGCTACTACTCGGCCGACCCGGCGCCGGTCGTCGTGCCGGCCGGCGCTCCCGGCAACGACACCGGCCAGGACCAGCTCTACATCTACACCGGCCACGACCAGGCCGGACCGTCCACCAACGACTTCATCATGAACGAGTGGGGCGCTTTCCGCACCGCGGACGTCCAGGCCGGCCAGTGGACCCACTATCCGTCGCTGATGCGCCCGGAACAGGTCTTCGCCTGGGCGACGCCCGGGCGCGCGTACGCGGGCCAGGTCGTCCGGGGCGTGGACGGGCGCTACTACTGGTACGTACCGATCAACGAACGGGACAGCCCGGCGTCCGACAAGTTCGCGATCGGCGTGGCCGTCTCGGACAGCCCCACCGGCCCGTGGACCGACCACGCGGGTGGGCCGATCATCTCCCAACGCGTACCGACGGCCAACACCATCCACAACATCGACCCGACGATCCTCATCGACGGCACGGCACCGAACCAGCGGGTGTACCTCTGGTGGGGCTCGTTCAGCCAGCTGCGGATGATCGAGCTCCAGCAGGACATGAAGACGCCGGTCACCACCCAGCGCTCGGTCACCGGCCTGACCGGCTTCTTCGAGGCGGCCTGGGCCTTCAAACGCAACGGCACCTACTACATGGCGTACGCCGGGAACAACGCCGGCCCGACCTCGCCGTGCACCCCGGCGAACTACCACGCCTGCATCGCGTACGCGACGGCGTCGTCGCCGGAGGGACCGTGGACCTACCGGGGCACCATGCTCCGGCCGGTCTCCTCGACGACGAGCCACCCGGGCATCCTGGAGTTCAACGGCAGGTGGTACATGGCGTACCACACCGCCGACGCCGTGGGCGGCGGCCACTTCCGCCGGTCGGTCGCGATCGACCCGGTGGAGTGGGACGACACGCAGAGCCCGCCGAGGCTGAAGCTCGTGACACCGACGCCGGTCAAGGGGCCCGACCGGACCCCGCGGGCGAACATCGCCCAGGCGGCCAGGGTCACCGTCTCCAACGAGCCGGTGCCCACGCAGTACTGGGTGAAGGCGCTCAACGACGAGATCGTCCGGTCGAACCCTCTGCCACCGGACATGTGGGGGACGTGGACGGGCAACAACCCGCCCCAGCAGTGGGTGCAGTACACGTGGGACCAGCCGATGCGGATCTCCGGGTCGCAGGTCGACTTCTGGAACGACCAGCCGCAGGGCACCGGCACGGGCGTCGCCGCCCCCGCCCGCTGGCGCATCCAGTACTGGAATCTCGACAGCGGTCAATGGGCCGACGTGCCGAACCCGAGCGGCTTCCCAACCAGCACACAGGGCTGGCAGGACACCACGTTCGACCCGGTGACCACGACCCAGGTGCGGGCCGTGTTCGACGCGTCCACCAACGGCAGCACCTACTCCGCGGTGGCAGTGGAGGAGTGGAAGGTCCTCGCCGCACAGCCGGAGTCCGTCACCGCACCGGGAATGACGGTGGAGGTGGGGGAGACCCAACTGCCCGACAGTCTCCCGGTGGCGTTCGGCGCCGAGACGCTGCGGCTGCCGGTCTTCTGGGACCCGGTCACGCCCGAGAACGTCGCGACGCCCGGGACGTTCACGATCGGGGGCAGCGTCCTCGGCTACGCCGCCGGTCGCGTCTCCGCGCAGGTCAGGGTCATCTCGCCGGAGGACACCGAGGGCGACGAGACCCCGCCGACGCTGACGCTCACGCCCAGCGGCAGCGCCGGCGGTGCCGGCTGGTTCCGGTCGGCGGTGCGGGTGCGCGTCGCCGGTGTCGACGACCGTGGCGGTCGGCTGACCATCGAGTCGCGGGTGGACGACGACCAGCCGGTCGTCACGAGCGCCGTGCGGTCCGTCGACGTGACCGTCTCCGGCGACGGTCAGCACAGCGTCCGGGCGACCGCGACCGACCGTGCGGGCAACGCCTCGTCGCCCGCGACCCTTCCGGTACCCATCGACGCGACGGCACCGGTCAGCACGGCCACCGTGGACAGTGCCACCCGGGCGGTCACGGTGACCGCGAGCGACGCGACCTCCGGCGTCGCCCGCGTCGAGTACGCCATCGGCACCGGCGCGTGGACCGCCTACAGCGGCGCCATCGCGGCGCCCGACTCGAACCGGCACACCGTGTCGTTCCGCGCGCTCGACGTGGCGGGAAACCTGGAGACCGCGAAGACCGCCACCATCCCGGCGGACCTGTCCGGGCCGCTCGCCGGCAACATCGGGCCCATCGCGACCCCGACCGCCTCGTACACGGCGGGCTGGAACAGCGTCACCGCCCTCAACGACGGCGCCGACCCGTCCAACCCGAGCCAGGCGCAACTCTGGGGCACCTGGTCCGGCACTCGCCCGGCGACCCAGTGGGTCCAGTACGACTGGGCGCGACCGGTGCGCATCACCGGCACGGAGCTCAAGTTCTGGCGGGACTCCAACCGCGGCACCGGCGACGGCGTCGCCGAACCCGACGGGTGGGTGCTGCAGTACTGGGACGGGGCGACCTCGGCCTGGCGCGACGTGACCGGCGCATCCGCGTACGGCACGAGCACCACCGCGTTCAACACCGTCACCTTCGATCCGGTCACCACGGCGCGGGTGCGGGCGACGATCCGGGCCAACGGGAACGGCACCACCTACTCCGCGGTCGCGATCACGGAGTGGCGGGTGGTCGCCGACGACCCGGGAGTCCAACCCGCGTTGCCTATCACGGTCAGCGTGCAGGCGAGGTGTGTCGGCGGCAGGGCGTACGTCGCCGTGCAGGCGCGCAACGACCACGACGCGCCGGTGGACATCGTCCTGGAGACGGCGTACGGCCAGCGGTCCGTCGCCGACGTCGCGCCCGGTGCTAACGCCTACCAGTCGTTCGCCACCCGGGCGGTATCGATCCCGGCCGGCTCGGCGACCGTCCGGGCCACCGGACCCAGCAACGGTACGGACGTGACGGTCGTCCGCACCGCAGACCACGCCGGCGCCGATTGTGCCGGCGATCCCCCTCAGGCCCCGTAACCACTAGCGACGATGGAGCAGCACATGAAAACAGGAAACCGTAGGCGGTTGCTCGCGGCCGGTGCCGCGGGTGCGGTGCTGGTCGGGACGGTGGCATTGCAGGCACCGGTCCAAGCCGAGCCCGGCGACAGCACCGACGTGCGGGTGACGGTCGACATCGAGGAGATCGCCGAACCCGGCGTACTCGCCATGTCGATCGCCGGCGACTCGGTCGCGCTGTCCGAGGACGGCTCGACGCTGCTGGTCCGTCAGTTCGTCGGCAGCCTGCCGACGGTGACGGTGACCGATACCCGTACGGCGGAGGAGGTGCCCGACAACAGCGCCTGGGCCGTGCTGGGTAGCGCCACCGACTTCGTCGGCGGCGCCGGTCAGACGCCGATCAGCGCCGGGCATCTCGGCTGGAAGCCGCGCCTGATCGACGGCGGCGACACCGGCCTTGTCACCGAAGGCGAGGAGGTGGTGACCGTCCTCGACGAGCCGACCCAGCCCGGCAACAACGTGGGCCTGGTCGACCAGGAGCTGCTGGTGTCGACGTTCGACTCCGAGGCGGTCACCGGCGACGCGTACTCGGTAGACGCCGACCTGTACCTGCGCACCCCGGCGGACGTCGCCGCCGGCTCGTACACCTCGACGTTGACCCTCTCCCTGTTCGAGTGACACACGGGTGGGGGTCGCAGCGACGCGGCCCCCACCCGTCATATCCCTCCGTCGAAGGACCCGCGATGATCCGGACCTCGCTGCGGACGCCGCTGCGACTGCTCGCCGTGCTGGCCGCGGTGTTCGTCGCCGTGCCGATCGCACCCGCCGCCGCGGCGGCGCAACCGACGTCTCCGACGCTGACCTGGGCGGTCCAGCCGGCCGACCAACAGGGCCCGGACGGCCGCCGGTGGGTCGAGCGCACGCTCGACCCGGGTCAGGTGGTGACCGAGCACCTGGCCGTGCGGAACTTCAGCGACGGCGCGGTGGTCTTCGCGCTGAAGGCGGCCGACGGCTACCTCACCGACAAGGGCCGCTTCAACATGCTTCCGTCGAATCAGCAGTCGGCGGACGGCGGCACCTGGATCAGGGTGCAGCAGACGGTCAACGTCGGACCCCACCAGACGAAGGTGGTGCCGTTCACCATCACGGCGCCCCGCGACGCCACGCCAGGGGACCACCCGGCCGGCATCGCGGCGGCGGTCACCAGCGCCGGAGGCACGGTCGCCGTCGAGAGCCGGGTCGGGTTCCGGGTCATGCTGCGGGCCAGCGGCACGGTCGCCGCGTCCCTGGCGATCAGCGGCCTCACCGCCCGGTACGAGCGCTCCTGGAACCCGTTCTCGGCCGGCACGGTCCACCTCAGGTACACCGCGACGAACGACGGCAACGTCGCGGTGGCCGCCACCGGCCGGACGTCCGCCGCCGGCCCGCTCGGCCTGGTCGCACGGCGCACCTCGACGAACGTCGAGGAGACACTTCCTGGCGGCAGCCGCGCCGTCGAGGCTCGCCTCGACGGCGTCTGGTCGGTGGGACGACTCGGCACCCGCGTCGACCTCACCCCGGCCATCCTCGGTGGTGACCCCGCCGGCGCCCAGATCGAGCCCGCCACCGCCACCGTGACGATCTGGGCGCTGCCGTGGCCGCAGCTGGCCCTGGCTGCCGTCCTCGCCGTCCTGGCCCTCGCCATCCGGAGCACCCTGCGCCGACGCCGGCGGCGACTCGCGCAGCTTATCGCCGACGCCCGGGACGAAGGCCGGGCGGAAGCCCGGACCCCGGCTCTCGCCGGCGACGCGCCACAAACTTCCTGATCCCCCGCGTGAAAGGACGATCCGCAATGGTTCTCTCCGACGAGATGCCCGTCAGTCGACGTCAGGTACTTCAGGCGTCCGCCATCGGTGTCACCGCGGTGGCCACCGCGGGTGCGCTCCCCGCGACCGCCGCCCACGCCGCCACCGAGGCGCCAGCCGGCCCGACTCCACTCAACGTGACCCCGGCCGACCCCGGCCCTGGCGGCACCGCCCCGGTTCGGCCGTTCCAGCTGCGCGACGTGACGCTGGGCGACGGCCTGCTCCAGGAGAAGCGCGACCGCATGAAGAGCTACCTCCGGCAGCTCGACGAGCGGCGCTTCCTCGTGTTGTTCAACAACCAGGCCGGCCGACCGAACCCGGCGGGCGTCTCCGTCCCCGGGGGCTGGGAGGACGGTGGGCTGCTCAGCGGCCACTGGGCCGGCCACTTCATGACGGCCCTGGCGCAGGGGTACGCCGACCACGGCGAGCCGATCTTCAAGAGCAAGCTCGACTGGATGGTCGACGAACTCGCGGCGTGCCAGGCCGCGATCACCGCGCGGATGGGCGGGGGCGACCCGGGTGGTGAGGAGCCGGAGGAACCGCAGATCGGCCGGGTGCCGGGTCGCTTCGGAAGCGGCCTCCGCCTGAACGGCCCCAGTCGGGCGCAGCACGTGGCCCTACCCCAGGAGGCGATCAGCCAGCTCGCCGACTTCACCATCGCCACCTGGGTGAATCTCGCCTCCACCCAGAACTGGAGCCGGCTGTTCGACTTCGGTCAGAACACCACGGTCAACATGTTCCTGACCCCGCGCGCCGGTGTCACCGGCAACGTGCCGCGGTTCGCGATCACGGTCAGTGGTAGCGGTGGCGAACAACGGATCGACGGTACCGCCGCGTTGCCGACCAACCAGTGGGTGCACCTCGCCGTCACCCTCACCCAGCGCACCGGCACCCTCTACGTGAACGGTCAACAGGCCGGCCAGAACACGGCCATGACCCTCAGCCCGGCCGACCTCGGAAACCCGGGAAACCGGTGGATCGGGCGCTCCCAGTACGGCGACGCGTACCTGGACGCGACCGTCGACGAGTTCCACATCTTCGACCGGGCACTGAGCCAGCAGGAGATCCAGTCGCTGCTGGACTCGGCGGCCGGGAGCACCAGCGGCGGGTCGATCGCCTGGTACCGCTTCGAGGAGGAGGACGGCTCCACGATCAGGGACGCCTCGCCCAACGGCCGCGACGGCGGCATCGTGGCCAGCCAGAGCGGCGGGGGAGCCCTCTGGGTCCCGACCCATCCCGGCTACCTGGGCGCGATCCCCGAGGACGCGGTACTCCGACTCGGCCCGCCACGGTGGGCCGTCTACGGCGGTGACCTGAGCACCAACACCTGGGCGCCGTGGTACACGCAGCACAAGATCATGCGTGGGCTGCTCGACGCGTACTACCACACCGACAACCAGAAGGCCCTCGACGTGGTCGTTCGGATGGCCGAGTGGGCGCACCTCGCACTGACCATCGGGGACAAGAACCACCCCGCGTACACGGGCCCGATCACCCGGGACAACCTGAACTACATGTGGGACCTCTACATCGCCGGCGAGACCGGCGGCGCGAACGAGGTGTTCCCCGAGATCTACGCGCTCACCGGCGACGCGAAGCACCTGGACACCGCCAAGCGCTTCGACAACCGGGAGTCGCTCTTCGACGCCTGCGTCGAGAACCGCGACATCCTCGTCACGACGCCACAGACCCGGCCCGGTCGTCGCCGTCCGGACCGGCTGCACGCCAACTCGCACGTGCCGCAGTTCATCGGCTACCTGCGCGTCTACGAGCACAGCGGCGAGCAGGACTACCTCCAGGCCGCCAAGAACTTCTTCGGCATGGTCGTACCGCACCGCACCTACGCCAACGGGGGAACGGGCGGCAACTACCCGGGCTCCAACAACAACACCGAGCTGTTCCAGAACCGGGACAACATCGCGAACTCGATTGCCCAGGGCGGTGCCGAGACCTGCACCACCTACAACCTGATCAAGCTGGCTCGTAACCTGTTCTTCCACGAGCCCGATCCGGCGTACATGGACTACTACGAGCGCGGCCTGATCAACCAGATCGCCGGTTCGCGGGCGGACAGCACCAATGTCAGCAGCCCACAGGTCACCTACTTCCAGCCGCTGACCCCGGGAGCCACCCGCAGCTACGGCAACACCGGCACCTGCTGCGGCGGGACCGGCATGGAGAACCACACCAAATACCAGGAGACGATCTACTTCAAGTCCGCCGACGGTGGAGCGCTCTGGGTCAACCTGTACGTGTCGTCGACGCTGACCTGGGCCGAGAAGGGCTTCACCATCACCCAGCAGACCGCGTATCCACGCCAGGACCGCACCAGGCTGACCGTGCAGGGCAGTGGCCCGCTCGCCATCAAGCTGCGGGTGCCGGCCTGGGTGCGGAAGGGCTTCTTCGTCACGATCAACGGTGCCGCTCAGGACGTCACTGCCACGCCCGGCAGCTACCTGACCCTGAGCCGGTCCTGGAACTCCGGCGACACCATCGAGATCCGGATGCCATTCAGCATCCGGATCGAGCGGGCGCTGGACCGCCCCGACACACAGTCGATCTTCTGGGGTCCGGTCCTCATGCAGGTCCTCGGGAACCCGGGCGTCGGGAACTACCGGGAACTCTCGCTGTACCGGCACCTCAAGCGCGACGGCGACTACTCCCGCGCGGCGATCACCCACACGAGCACCACGGCGGCGGGTGACCACCTCTTCACCACGCACGGCTTCACCCTGCGGCCGTACTACATCGGTGACACCCAGCCCGCCTCGTCGTACTTCCGGCGGGTCGAGCCGACCGTCGTGTTCGGCTCGGTCGACACCGGCGTGCCCAACCGCAGGCGCAATGACGGCCTGCCGAACTACGACATCCCGGTGACCGGGATCCCCTCACCCGGCACCGACGGTCCCACCTTCCTCGACCTGGTGTGGGACCGGGCGCCCTTCGCCAACCACGGACAGTTCGTCTCGACCGTCACGCAGACCGCCGAGGCCTTCGTCACGGCGGGCGCCTTCACCGCCGCGGAGAAGGATCTCGTCGTCTCGTACGCCGCCAGCTCGAACAGGGAACTCGAGCCGCCACCCACGTGGAACGTCGAGGTGCGGGCCCACACGCGGTTCATCGGCGCCAACGCCCACGTCTCCGTCACCGCCCACAACTCCGACAACGTGCCGCTCACCATCGAGCTGAGCACGCCGTACGGCTCGCGGACGGTGGCCGATGTCGCCCCGGGCAAGGCCGTCTACCAGGCGTTCAACGCTCGCGGGACGTCGGTGCCGGCAGGTACCGCGACCGTCAGGGTCACCGGGACGGTGGACGGTGGGTCGGCGACCGTCCAGATCGAGACGCCGTACGAGGCGCTCGACGGCAACCAGCCGAGGCCGTAGCCCGGACATCGGGTGGCGGGGTCCGGCTCGACCCCGCCACCCGACCGGCTCCGCCGACGTGGCGTTTCGGCCGAGATTTCGGGAGGGGACCTGCAGGGTGCATTCCTGACACTTGCCGCAAGTACTCGCCGGTGTAGTGTTCCGCCCAGGTGAGAGCTTCGACGGGAGAATGCGGTGCCCGAACCCTCACCGAAACATCGTCGAAAAGGCACTGAAGATCCTCGTCCGCCTGGGTGCTCGTCACGGCACTCCGGAGGCGGCCTGTCGCCGCGTACCACGCCTGTGCCGGTCGCCGGGAGGGAGCACCACATGGCCAACGAGCCTGGGATCCCCACCAACCGCACGCCCACGCTCACCGATGTCGCCAAGCTCGCGGGGGTGTCCGTCGCGACCGCCTCCAAGGCGATCAATGGGCGTAGCGAGGTGCGGGCGACCACCAGAGTCCGGGTGCTGGAGGCAGCCGAGCTGCTCTCCTTCGCGCCGAACGCCCTCGCCCGTGGCTTGCTCAGTGGCCGCACCGGGACCGTGGGCCTCCTGACGAGCGACCTCGAGGGGCGCTTCTCGATTCCCATCCTGATGGGGGCGGAGGACGCCTTCGGGGCCGGCCAGGTGTCGGTCTTCCTGTGCGACGCGCGCGGTGACGCGATTCGGGAAAAGCATCACGTCCGTGCGCTGCTGTCGCGCCGGGTGGACGGTCTGATCGTGGTGGGCTCCCGCACCGACGCCCGTCCACCGTTGGCCGGCAACATTTCCGTCCCGGTGGTCTACGTCTACGCCCCCTCCTCGGATCCAGCCGACGTCTCGATCACCGTCGACAACGTGGGAGGCGGTCAGCTCGCCATCGAGCACCTGCTGGCCTGCGGTCGGCGCAACATCGCCCACATCACCGGAGACGCTGGGTTCCAGGCGGCGCGGGATCGTGCCGAGGGCGCAGCGGCGGCGCTCGCCGCTGCCGGCCTGAGCATGGTTGGCGGGCGACCGTACTTCGGGTCGTGGGACGAGTCCTGGGGGCGGGCCGCAGCGCACATGGTCGTCGAGCACCATTCCGAGGTCGACGCGATCTTCTGCGGCAGCGACCAGATCGCCCGGGGTGTCCTGGATGCGCTGCGCGACCTCGGACGGGACGTGCCTGGTACGACCTCCGTGATCGGCTTCGACAACTGGGAGGCGATCTCCGCACACTCGAGGCCCCGCCTGACCAGCATCGACATGAACCTCAAACGACTCGGTGCCATGGCGGGCCAACGGCTCTTCGAAGCCATCGACGGCGGTGCGCCGACATCGGAGGAGTTCCCGAGCCGAGTCGTGATGCGCGAGTCGACCCTGTCGGTCGGCTGAGGTCCTTCGTACCCGGCTGAGCCCGTCCTCGGTGAAGCGGCATCGTGGTCTCTTGATTCCCCGACAAGCGCTGCAGATGTTGCCAGCTGGGGACGGCCGGTCGGATGCGGCCGTCCCCAGGGGTACTGCGGATGCGGAGGGATTGCCCCGAGGTTCAGCGGTTCGCCGGCCCGCCGTTGGAGGCTGGCTGGACCCGTTCGAACCGCACCCGGCTCAGCCATCCCGGGAGGTCACTGAGCACGTACAGCTCGCCGTGCACGTCCCTGTCGATCGCGGTCGGCTGGGTGGGGAAGTTGCCGATCGTGGCGGACTCGTAGCCGCCCGTGGGTTTGGGGCGCACGGCGAACGCGAGGGTCGAGCAGTAGTCACTCGCGATGTACGTCCCCCACGCCTCCGGGGTGGCGGACCCTCGGTACACCACGCCGCCGGTCACCGAGCAGTTCTCCGTGAGGTAATGCTCGTACTCGAAGACCGGGTCGGTGTACCGCACGCCCGACCGGCATTGCTCCGGGTCGAAGACCGGCGTGCCCTCTCGGCAGGACCAGCCGAGGTTCGCCCCACGCTGCGACGGGCGGATGTGGTTGATCTCCTCGACCAGGCCCTGGCCGACATCACCGATCCACAGTGAGCCGTCGACCGGGTCGATGGAGAACCGCCACGGGTTGCGCAGCCCGTAGACCCAGATCTCCGGCCGGGCGCCCGCCACGCGGACGAACGGGTTGTCGAAGGGCACGCAGTAGGGCTTCCCCCCGCAGGTGCGGTTGACGTCGATCCGCACGATCTTGCCGAGCAGGGTGCCGAGGTTCTGACCGGACTTGAACGGGTCGTTCGCGTGGCCGCCGTCGCCGAGGGACCAGTAGAGGTAGCCGTCGCGGCCGAATGCCACCTGTCCGCCGTTGTGGTTGCCGTACTCGGCGTGCTCCTGGGTGAGCAGCACCTGCAGCCGCCCGGGAGCGTCGATGGGCACTCGCGCCAGGGTCAGCGCGCCGGCCGGGAGGCTCGTGTAGGCCACGTAGAGGATCCCGGTCCGCGCGAAGTTCGGCGCAGGCGTGATGCCGAGGAGGCCGCGCTCGTTGTCCGAGGTGTCGATCCGGGCGGTCAGGTCGAGCACCGGATCGGGCGCCAAGCCGGTGTCGGGGTGGTAGGCGCGGACGGTGCCGTTCTTCTCCGCGATCAGCATCCGGCCGTCCGGCAGCCCGGCCATCGCGATCGGACGCTGCAGACCGAAAGCCACCTGTTCGGTTACCACGGTCAGCTCAGCGAGTGGCACCGCGCGGGTGTGGGATGTGCCGGCCGCGGCGGTGCCGGCCACCGGCGCCGGTGGTAACAGGAACGCAGACAGGACC
Organism: Micromonospora sp. RHAY321; assembly: GCF_023896955.1. Taxonomy (GTDB): domain Bacteria; phylum Actinomycetota; class Actinomycetes; order Mycobacteriales; family Micromonosporaceae; genus Micromonospora. The sequence continues at coordinate 226,375 of NZ_JAMHIW010000007.1, read as the reverse complement.
AGAACGAGCAGCCCGGCCAGGATGGTGGCCGGGCGCCAACGCTGTCGCGACATGGTCAGCTCCTCGAGCAGGTGAGTGGACGCGGGGTGGGAGCGTTCCCACGATACATCGATCCTAGCCAATATCAAACGCGCGGCCTCTGGTGGTGCCGACAGGGTGGCCGGGCCGGGATGCACTGAGGATCGTCGATGTTGCCAGAGTGGATCCGGACGTGTTGGAATGGCTGACATCGCCGCAGCGCGGGGGCAACCGTGCTGGGAACGGCCAGCACGGGAGCATCGCAGTCCGGCAGCGCGCCGCTTTGGCGGACGCTCGCATGCCGCATCGCCGGGCCATCTCTGTGACGACGGGCGTTCTGCCGGGCAGGCATCCTCGCCCGCCGTCCGTATCCCCTGGTATGTGTCCCCGACGGTCGACGCGCTCGACGTCTGACACCTCGGGGGCGTCCGATGCGGTCTGGCAGCGCACCAGGACCGGCGATGAGGTGAGAAGCGATCATGATTTCCCGAGAGAGTTTCGCGGGTTGGTACCGAAACCGCTTCGTGTGGGTGGCGGTGATCCTGCTGGCGGTGTCGGCCGGCACGGTCGTACTGGTCAACCGGGCCAGCCCGGAGGCAGAGCCGGCGGATCTGCAAGGGCAGATCATGACCCGGATGCGTACCACGCTCGAACAGGCGGACCCGGGGCAGCACAACCACGCCGGACACGGTGTCCAGCAGGCGGCCGCCGAGGAGAAGAAGCCGCCAGTGATCTGCGGGGTCCGCGTCTACGGCTACGAGCCGGCCGAGGTCACCGCGCTCGCCGACGTGCGGACGGTCTACGGCTTCCACCTCTGCGGGGTCGCCGAGCAGAAGCGCCCCTGGGACGTGGCGGTCAAGCTGGCCGGACCTGTGATCATGGATATGTCCACCGAGCCTCCCGGCATCCAGGTGGTCGAGGCGACCGCCGACGTCAGGTTCGTCGACCGGCTGCGGGAGATGTTCCCGGACAGGTACGAGGAGTTGGCGCTCAAGGAGGCGCTGACCGAGTCGGAGATGGCCGACCAGCGCCGCCGGTACGACGTCGCAGCCGGGCTTTGACCCGGCCGGGCGGCCTGGCGGGGCGGTCGTACCCGCACCTGCGAAACCAGGGGCTGGACATCTCCTCCACCGGGCGATCCCGGTCAGCTTGATCCACATCAGGCTTTAAATAGATCAAAGTTGATATTTAGGCTCATAGATGTAACAGTTGGTTTGGGAGCGTTCCCACGCTGATCTTCAGTACCTAGAACGGAGGATGAACAGTGCGTTCACACAAGTCCGATCAATCCGACGGACGATCCCGGTCAGTCCGTCAGTCCCTCCGAGTGCTCGTCGTGCTCTTCGCCATGGTGGTCGGTACGCTGCCCTGGACCGGCGCGGCCCAGGCCCACGGCACCATCATCAACCCGGCGAGTCGCGCCTATCAGTGCTGGAAGACCTGGGGCAACCAACACACGAACCCGGCCATGCAGCAACAAGACCCCATGTGCTGGCGGGCGTTCCAGGCCAACCCCGACACCATGTGGAACTGGATGAGCCAGCTGCGGGACGGCCTCGCCGGCCAGTACGAAGCCCGTACCCCGGACGGACAGCTCTGCAGCAACGCCCTCTCCAGGAACGACACGGTGAACCAGCCCGGAGCATGGAAGGCGACCACCGTCAGCCGCAACTTGACGGTCCATCTGTACGACCAGGCCAGCCACGGTGCTGACTTCCTCCGGGTCTATGTCACCAAGCCGGGATTCAACCCGACCACCCAGCGAGTCGGGTGGGGCAACCTCGACCTGATCACGACGACCGGGCGGTACGCGCCAGCACAGAACATCTCGTTCAACGTCTCGATCCCTGGACGCACCGGAAACCACGTCCTGTTCGTGCTCTGGAAGGCGTCACACCTGGACCAGACCTACATGTGGTGCAGCGACATCAACATCACCTGATCGGCAAGACCGACAGCCGCGGCACTACTCCGGCCCAGGGCGTTGCGCCCTGGGCCGGATTGTTCGTCCGGTGGTGCCCTACCTGGGGGGCCGAATAACCTCCGAGGCTATGGCGATCGCTGCGTGAGGATCAGCTGTCCGAGTTCCTGGGTGCAGCGGGTGAGCGCGACGTAGAGGCCGTTCCAGCCGCGCGGTTCAGCGGCGATGCCCTGGGGGTCGACGAGTAGCGTCGCGTCCCATTCCAATCCCTTCGACTGGGACGCGGTGAGCACCGGCACATCGCTCAGCACGGCCAGGAGTTCGGCGATGCGGTCGGCGGGGGCGACGACGCCGACCGTGCCACCATGCCACCGTCGCTGTAGTTGTCGCACAGCCTGGGCGGCGGCGCCGGCGAGCTCGGCGGACGTGATCGTGAGTTCCCAGGGGCGGATGCCGGAGGAGCGCACCGCCCGTGGCGGCGCGTTGCGGCTGCCAGCCTTCTTCAGGACCGGTTCGGTGAGGTCCATGACCTCACGCGGGGTCCGGTAGCAGATGGTCAACTCCGCGGCGGTCCAGCGGTCTCCGAAAGCAGCCCGCACCGCTTGTGCCCAACTGGTTTGCCGGTGCGCTGCCTCCGCCTGGTCGATGTCGCCGACCGCGGTGATGGAGCGACTGGGACAGCGCCGTAGGACCATCTGCCACTGCATCTCGGACAGCTCTTGCGCCTCGTCGATGACGACGTGGCCGTACACCCAGCCGCGCTGCCGGCGAGCGAGGTCGGCGACGAACTCGCCCTGCGGTTGCAGGGCTTCGACCTCGCCTAGTTGGTCGGCGAGGGCGTCGAGCAGGGGGATGTCGCTCGATGCCCACGGGGTGGGCTCGGCCGAGACGGCGGTGATCTCGTCCGGGGACAGCTGCGGGGCGAACCGGGCCAGCAGGGTGCGGTCGGTCAGGAAATCACACAGCAGCGTCTCGGCGTCGAGGGTGGGCCACCATGCCTCGATGAACCGGGCGATGGTGGCGTTCTCGGCGATCCGAGAACGGAGCTGTTCGATCTCCTCCTCGGAGAGCAGTCCGTCGATGTCACTGCCGGTGGGCGTCGTGCCGGGGTGGTGGTCATGCCGCATGTCCTTGTCGACGCGGGCCAGGATGTCCTCGAAGCCCTCCTCCATCTCGTTCATCAGCGCCTCGCGCTGCTCGACGACGGCGTCGGCAAGGAGGTGGTGCAGCTGCTCGGTGAACGCCGCGCGGGCGCGGTGGTACGGGCGTCCCTGCACCGCCGAGGCGAGCGCCTGCGCCACTGTCGGGGCTGTGATGACGTAGAACTCGCCCTCCCAGCGCAGCTTCAGCTCACGGGGCCGGGGGAGTAGCGACGTGACGTAGTTTTCGAGCGCGGGCTGCCAGAGGGCGCGGCCCTTGATTTCGGCGAGAGGCCGGCTCTCGTCGCGGCCGACGTGGATCTCTGGCAGCAGAGTGTCGCAGGTCGCCGAGACGACGGCGGTCTCACCGAGCGCGGGTAGCACCTGGGCGATGTATTGGAGGAACCGCGGCGAGGGGCCGAGGACCAGGACCGCTTGGTCGGCCATCTGTCGGTGGGCGAACAGCAGATAGGCCACGCGGTGCAGAGCAACCACGGTCTTGCCGGTGCCGGGACCGCCCTGAACGATCAGCGGGCCGGTCGCCTCGGCCCGGATGATGTTGTCCTGTTCGCGTTGCAGGGTGGAGATCGCCGTCGACATGCGGCCGGTGCGCCGCTGGTCGAGGGCGGCCAGGAGAGCGCCTTCACCGACGAGTTCCGCCGTTAGGGTCCCGTCCAGTGGCTCGTCGTCCACGCCGACGACGGTCGATCCCGTTGTGCGGATGTGACGGCGCCGTGCCTGGCCCTGTGGGTCGACAGCCGTCGCGGTGTAGAAGGGCCGAGCTGCGGGAGCGCGCCAGTCCACCAGCAGCGGCTCACTGTCCTCGCCGTCGTTGCGAAGACCGACACGGCCTACGTGTCGCACGCTGCCATCAAGGCCGTCGAGGCGGCCGAAGACCAGCCCTTCCCGTGCTCGCCGTAGTTCTTCGTACTGCTGGCGGAGCATGCGCTGCCGCGCCTGTTCCAACGCGTCCAGGGCCTCTGACGAAAGCTCGGCCTGTAGGTGGTCGGCCAGCCTGTCGCGCCGGGCCGTGGCCAAGTCGAGAAACTCCTGTTCCTCGGCGACCGCGGATCGGCGTGCGACGTCCTCTGCGCTGGACGTCGACGGTTCGCCGTCCGGTGTTACTTCGCCGACGCGAGCAGTGCCGTTGTCCAGAGCAGAATCCCGACGCATTCGCAATCCTTGTACTGGTGTTCCCCCCGACCCGGATGGGCCGGGCGTATTCCGGCGGCAAGCATAGAGTTCGTTTCTCCTCGTCGGCCAGGAAAACCGCTGCCAGAGATCGGAATCTCAATGCCTTGCAGTTCCGGGTCGCCTGTGGCCTCACCTATCTTGATTTCCTATTGACTGTTCAGTCCTTATCTGATCTGCGGCTGGCTCGCGGACGCGGCTGCCCGGCTGCCGCATCTCGTGCCAAACCCTCTGGTTCGCCGGTGACGTCGCCGATGCATCGGTCTCGATCAACTCGATCGATGCCTTGACGGGTGAGGCGGGATGTGACGTAGTGGTTCGAGCGGTTCAGGTCGATATCGGCCCGGGCCGCGACGGGCCCCGACGTCCAGGAGGTTTGTCCGTGTCTTTGTCTCGCCGCCAGTTTCTGTCCCGCTCAGCCGGAGCCGGTCTCGCCGTGGCTGTGGCCGGTTCGGTCGACGCCCTGTTCACCGCGGCACCCGCGCTGGGGGTGTCCGGCCCGGATCTCGGGTACGGCCCGCTCGTGCCTGACCCGGCCGGCATGCTCGACCTGCCGGTGGGCTTCCGCTACACGGTGCTGTCCCGCGAAGGCGCCGTCCGGCCGGACGGCGGCATCGTGCCGAGCCGGTTCGACGGCATGGGTGCCTTCGCCGACAGGGCGCGCGGCACCCGCCTGGTCCGCAACCACGAGTGCTCCCCGACCGCGACGATCAGGGTCGTGGCTCCGCCGGAACGCACGTACGACCCGGCCGCCGGGGGCGGGACCAGCACGATCATCGTCAGAGCATCACGACGCGCCGTCTCGGAGCACGTCAGCCTGGGCGGCACGGCCATCAACTGTTCCGGCGGCCCAACCCCGTGGCGCACCTGGCTGACCTGTGAGGAGACCGAAGACAAGGCCGGTACCCGCGGGTACACGAAGGACCACGGGTTCATCTTCGAGGTCGACCCGTACGACGATGCTCGCAACACCGACCCGACACCGCTGACCGCAATGGGCAGGTTCCAGCACGAGGCAGTCGCGGTCGACCCGCGCACCGGCATCGTCTACGAGACCGAGGACGCGTTCGTGGCACCGCTGGGCAGCTTCTACCGCTTCCTACCGAACCGGCCGCTCTGCGGTCACGGAAGCCTGCGGGCGGGCGGTGTGCTGCAGGCTCTGCACGTCCCGGACCTGCCGGATCTGTCCGTGGTGACCGAGGCGGGCGCGTCGTTCTCCGGCATCGAGTGGCTTGACGTGCCGGACCCCCTGGCGACGACGGAGTCGGTCCGTGCACAGGATTACCGCAAGCCGATCACCGGTGGGTACAAGATCGAGGGCGCCTGGTGGGGGGAGAGGGACGGCTGCGCCTACTTCGTCTCGTCATTCGCCCGGCGTGAGCTGGGCTCGGCCCGCGACCACGACGGCCAGGTCTGGCGGTATGACACCCGCGCCAACACCTTGCGTCTGGAAACCATCTTCACCCGTCCGACGCCGGCGCCGGAGAACCCAGAGTTCGACGCTCCGGACAACATCTGCATGTCCCCGTACGGGGGCCTGATGATGTGCGAGGACGGAATCGGCGACCAGCACATCCTCGGTACGACCGCCGACGGCGAGGTGTTCGTCTTTGCCCACAACCGTGTCAACGTCGGCACGGCGGAGGACCCGGCGTACGGCGAGTTGGCCGGCGCGACGTTCTCCGCCGATGGCCGGACCATGTTCTTCAACGTCTACAACCCGGGCATCACGTACGCCGTCACCGGCCCCTGGAACCGTCGCCAGGGCTGACGGCACTCTGGTGCCCGGCCCGGGATGGGTGGCCCTGAGATTCCGGGGTACCTGTAGCCCATGGACTCGAGCATGGAGAACTGGCAAACGATCGCCGGCAGGCACTGCCAGTGCGATGACGATCCTCGCCGGTGCCGCGACTGTCAGGCGTACTGGCCCTGCACGTACCGACTGCGCGCCGACCACGAGTTGAGCGACGGGCCGGCACTTCTCGACCTGGCCCGCTGACAACCCCTCCGTGTCAGCGAGGCAGCTCAATTATTTCCGGGCGGACGGGTGGTTGCGTCGGAATCCGGACGTCGCCGGGCCAGCGGGCCCGCCAACCTCGCGACGTCCGGATTGCCGTGGCCGAGGTTAGGCGAGGTCAGCAGGTGCGGGAGTTGTACGCGGCCCAGTAAGGGCCGCTGCCCTGAGGCGGGTAGAACCGGTAGTTCCCGTCGGGCGAACGCTGCAACACGAAATCGTGCGAGCTGTACGGGCTCCTGGAACCCGTGACCCCGTCATACACCACATACAGCCACCCGTTCTGGTTGTCGTGCTGCGCGAGCCTGTCGCCAGCCTTCGTCCAGCTGTTCCGACCGGCAGAGCCGTCCGCGACGAGGCCCTTGTCGCGCTGGAAATTCTTCGTTGCGGCATCGGTCTGGTCGCCGAAGACGCCGTCGACCCCCGACGAGGGCAGGTATCCATTCGCCCACAGAATGGTCTGCCACAGACAGGCGACGTTCGAGTTGCGGTGCGTGGCGACGTTGACGACGCCCTCGTCATCGAAGTCGTCAGGTACCACGCCGCTGCCATGGACGTACGCCCTGCCGGTGTAGGAGCCGCTGGCCGCGGCCGGCGTGGCGATAGCGACGTTGAAGCCGATGGCCAACACCGCACCGACGGCGGGTACAGCAGCTCTACGGAGCACGCGACGAACGGAGTGGAGCGAGGACATGCATCTCCTTTAGTGGAAATCGTTCGGGGCGAGGATGGTGAAACGAAACCAGGACCATCGCATCTCAGCGCATCCAGGCTCTCCGATGGGACAGTGTGGACGGTAGAAAGGTACGGTGGGGCCCGTACAACCGGCGCACAACTGGTGTACACACCACCCACGCCCGCTCCCGTCATCCGGGCGCGGCGCACCTGATGACAGATGGCAGCGCCCAGATGTGAGGTGCCTGTGCGTTTCGACCTCCTTGGCCCGCTCCAGGTGTACCGCGAAGGCCGGCCGGTTCCGCTGGGCTCGGTGAAGCAGCGCCTCCTGTTGGCCACCCTGCTGCTGCGCCCGAACGAGGTCGTCGGCACCAACGAGTTGGCCGCAACGCTGTGGGGCGAGGAACAGCCGGCGTCGGCTGCGGCGAACCTGCGCACCTACGTGCGCGGGCTGCGGCAGTCGCTGGGCGGCGGGGAGCCCTGGGAGGGGATAACCACTGCGGCCGGCGGCTACCTGCTGCGGGTGGAGCCAGGCGAGCGGGACCTGGACCTGTTCGACGCCGCGGCGGCGCGGGGCCGCGAGGCCCTCGCCGCAACAGATGTGAACCGGGCCCAGGCGGAGCTCTCCGCCGCGGTGGGCCTGTGGCGTGGGGCCTCGCTGTCTGACCTGCCGCTGCGTCCGGCGCTGGCCCGGCGGGTGGCGCAGCTGGAGGAGCGCCGACTGCTCGCCGAGGAGGACTACGCCGAGGCGATGCTGGCGCTCGGCGCGCCGGCCGACGTGGTGCGCCGGCTGCGCGCCCTGCTCGACCGGCACCCGCTGCGGCAGCGGGCGTGGGGTCAGCTGATGGTGGGCCTGTATCGCATCGGCGACGTGGCCGGCGCACTGGATGCCTTCCGGCAGGCTCGGCAGGTGCTGGCGGAGGAGACCGGCCTCGATCCCACGCCGGAGCTCACCACGTTGTACGACGACATCCTGCATCACCGCCCGGGACTGGCAGCGCAACCGCCAACCGTGCCGGACGGGCCGCTGCCGGGCACCGCACCGGGGCCCCTCATCCAGCGCCCCGAACAGCTACCACGTGCCGTGCCGGAGTTCGTCGGCCGCGGCGCCGAGCTGGCCAGCCTCGACGCGCTCCTGGAGCGTGGGGGCCAGGGGCCGACGACGGTGGTCATCTCTGCGGTGTCCGGCATGGCAGGAGTCGGCAAGACCGCCCTGGCGCTGCACTGGGCGCACCGGGTGGCCGACCGCTTTCCCGACGGCCAGCTGTATGTGAACCTTCGCGGGTACGACGAAGCCGGCGCGGTGTCCCCGCCCGATGCCCGGTCCGGCTTCCTCGAAGCGCTCGGCGTGCCCCACGCCCGGATACCCTCCGACATCGAAGCCCGGACGGGGCTCTACCGCAGCCTGCTGGCCTCCCGCCGGATGCTCGTGGTGCTCGACAACGCTCGCGACTCCGCCCAGGTTCGCGCCCTGCTGCCCGGTGCCGGCGGCTGCATGGTCGTGGTCACCAGCCGCGACCGGCTCGGCGGCCTGATCGCCGCCGAGTGCGCCGAGCCGATGACGCTGGACGTGCTCACGGCGGAGGAGTCGATGAGCCTGCTCGCCGGCCGGCTCGGCGCCAGCCGGCTCGCCTCCGAGCGCGCTGCGGTGGCCGACATCGTCGAAGCCGCAGGCCGGCTCCCGCTGGCGCTGTCGATAGTGGCGGCGCGCGTCGCCACCCATCCCACGTTTTCGCTCGGCGCCATCGCCGCCGAACTGCACTCGGCCGAGGCGAGGCTGGACGCGTTGGCCGACGGCGACGTCCGTCGCGTCTTCTCCTGGTCGTACCTGGCTCTGGGGCAGGACGCGGCCCGGCTGTTCACCCTGCTGGGGCTGCATCCGGGCCCGGACCTGACCGCCGCCGCGGCTGCGGCGCTAGCCGGCATGTCGACCGCGGCCGTCACGCCGCGACTGCGAGAGCTGACCCGGCTGCATCTGCTGGCCGAGCACACCCCCGGCCGGTACGCCTTCCACGATCTTCTGCGGGCCTACGCGGCCGAACTCGCCGAGTCCTCGGAGCGCGCCGACGAACGCGTGGCAGCCCGACATCGGCTGTACGACCACTACCTGCACGGCGCCTACCCGGCCGCGCTGCTGCTCCAGCCGCAGTGGCCCCCGATCGAGCCGGTGCCGCCGCTGCCCGTACCCGCCAGGCGGCCGGTGACCGATCACGACGGCGCCCTCGGGTGGTTCACGGCGGAGCACCGGGTGCTGGTCCGGGTGGTCCGGCAGGCCGCCGAGAACGGCTTCGAAGCGTACGCCTGGCAGATCGCCTGGGCGCTGAACACCTTCCTGGCACCGCGCGGCCTGTGGCAGGACCAGCTCACCACCCAACGGGTCGCGCTGGCCGCCGCGGAGAAAGTTGACGACCTCGCTGGTCAGGCCGCCGCCAACAGGCTGCTCTCTCGCGCACTGACCCGACTCGGCGACCACGACGCCGCCGAGTACCGGCTGAAGCGCGCACTCGAGCTACACGAACGCCTCGGCGATGCGACTGGTCAGGCGCAGACGCTGCACAACTACTGCGAACTCTGCTACCTGAACGGGCGGCTCGACGAGGCGCTCGCACACGGTCGCGAGGCGCTGCGGCTCTACCGGTTGGCCGGTAACCGCTCGGGGGAAGCCCGGACGCTCAACGCGATCGGTTGGCTGCTGGCCACCACCGGCGACTACGCCCAGGCCATCGAGAGCTGCAGCGAAGCGCTCGTCCACCAACGGCAGAGCGGCGACCGCAACGGCCAGGCCGCGACGCTGGACAGCCTCGGCTTCGCCTACGACCGCCTCGGTGAACGCGACCGCGCGGCCGACTGCTACGAGCAGGCGATCCAACTCTTCCGCGACTCCGTCGACCGCTATCACGAGGCCGAGACCCTGATCCGGCTCGGGGACACCCGGGAAGGGATGGGCGACCGGACCGCTGCGACTGCCGCCTGGCGCCAGGCCGTGCGGATCTACGAGGACGTGGGTGACCCAGCGGCCGAGGAGGCACGCCGCCGCCTCGAACGCCTGGTTCCGGGTAACCATTGAACACGGTGAGCGGCACAATCAGATGCTCCGAGAAGTTCACCCATAAACGGCGGTAAATAGACGGCAACGTCAGCGCGGGGCAAAAGCTCGTTAAGGGCCGCGCTACCCTCCCCTCCACATGGGATTGCCGCGCGAGTGCAATAGCGCCAGCGGGGCCCCGAATCGGAGGGTGGAAATTGCTGATATACCAGAATTTCAGACGCCGCTTGCTGGCTGCGGCTCTCACGGCAACTCTCGGGGTGACCGCGCTCGTCGCCACGCCGGCAGCCGCGGCGGCCGACCCCTCCGCGACGGAGCCGTCGGCGGCCGGCGAAACGTTCACGATTCAGCCCTTCTACGCGCCGATCGAGGCCGACGGCGATGCAGTGCCGCAGGCCGCGCGGACGTCGCTCGCGCCGGCGGAGGAGCGCGAGCCCACCGCGGAGGACGCTCGCGACGTGGCGGAGCGCCAGGGCGACAAGTCGTTCTCCGGCGCCGGGCAGGGCACGGCACTGGCCCCGAGCGGGGCGCGGCGCCCGCCGGCCGTCCCTGACGAGAGCTACCTCGACCCCTGCTGGGACAGCGACAACGGGCGTGGTGAGTACGGCCGCGTCTACAACCGCTTCGCCTGGTGCCAGCGTGGTCGGATCGGCGGCGAGGTGCGCGACGAGGACGACGACGTGGTCGGGACGGTCAGCATCATCTTCCGGGCCGCGGCGTACGGGCGGGACGACGGCAACCGCGACGTGCGGGTCTTCCTGCGCACCGAACCCGGGTCGGCGGACTATCAGGCATTCTTCCCGTGGGACGAGGCGTCGCTGCGCAGCGCGATCATGCACCTGTGGGTCGACTGCGACAACTTCCTCGACGGATGCTCCGCAGGGGGTGCGACGGCGGGCAAGACGATGGACGAGTGGGACAGGGATGGGAGCTGGCACTCGTGGACGGTGGCCTCCGCGAATGCCGGCGACGGTCTCGACAAGGTGAAGCGACACCTGTGGCACTTCAAGTCCAGGGTCTTCTCCAGCGTGTTGCCGGGCGTGCCTGCGAAGAAGATTGCCCAGTCGCACACCATGCGGTGCGACTCGGCGTCGGTCGGTTTCGCCCTCAGTCGGTCCAAGGCGTGCGTCTTCGACGACGTCATCCCGCATCTGCAGTATTCGGCCATCAGCGCCAAGCACGGTGAGGTGGCTCGGCACATCCAGTGCGCACTGGATCCCGGCTGCACGTCGTGGCCCCTGAAGGATGGCAAACAGGTCCCGGGCAAGTTCGTCGACAACCGCGACGCGCCCGGTCTGCACCGGATCACCGAGAAGGTGCCGAGCCACCCCGACGGCGTCACCTACTACTCCCGGAACAGCTACCAGAAGGACCAGGCCTGCCAACAGGGCACGCCGTACTTCGCGCTGGGTCTGCCGGCGCACTTGTACAAGCCTCCTGCGCAGCAGTGCGACGAGTTTCCGTTCGCCTCCACTCGGGAGGGCGCTGGCGTTGGTGACTGGAACTTCTCCGTCCTCGGTGTGACGGCGGCGGTCAACGGCTGCGCCGGGAGGGAGTTGCAGCGGTACTACCGCGACGACCGGATCCTGGTGTGGCAGCCGGGCGTCCCCACCGCCGCGGAGGACGAGTTCTTCGTGCACATCACCGACGCACCGGACACCGGAGACCCGGCAGCCTGCGAGGAGGACCCGGACGAGGGGGGCGATCCCGACCAACCCCCGACAGTCAACGCGGGGCAGGACGTCAGCGGCGACGAGGGTTCGGTAATCACCCTCAGCGGCAGCGCGTCCGACGCGGAGACCACTCCGACGACGGGCTGGACGTACGCGCCGGGGCCGGGCACCGACCCGGGCGCCGCCTGCTCCTTCACCGCCGAGGGCAGCACCACCACCGGCATCACCTGTACTGATGACGGCACCTACACGGTGACGCTGTCGGCAAACGACGGCGTCAACGGTTCGGTCAGCGACAGCGCGACGGTCACGGTGCACAACGTGGCACCTGCGGTCGGGGGACCGCAGCCGGCCACGATGACGGTGGCCCCCACGGCCACGTCGTCCGCCGGTATCGTCACGCCCACGCCGTGGCAGGTGTTCCGGGTCGGGCAGTCGGTCAAGCTGACCGCCAACTTCACCGACCCTGGCCTCAACGACACCCACGTGTGCTCGGCCAACTGGGACGACGGCACCTCGCAGACGTTCACCTCACGCGGACGGCAGTGCGTACGCGAGCACACCTACACCGCGCCGGGGATGTACACGATCAGCACCGGTGTCGCCGACGACGACGACGGCATCGCCGACGCGGCCAGCGTTATGGTGATCGTGTATGACCCGGAGGGCGGTTTCAGTACTCAGGGTGGCTTCCTCGATTCGCCGGCCGGTGCTCTCACCGGCGCCCCAAACGTGGCGGGCAAATTGACCTTCACGTTCAACCCGAAGTACCTGCCCGGTGAGGCCGGTCCCGTACCGGGCGGCGGCAAGGTGTCGGCATCGCTGCAGGGAGCCTCGTTCGACCTCGATTCGACCGCGCTGGAATGGCTTGTCGTCACCCTCGAGGACAAGGTCGCGGTGAAGGGCACCGGCACCGTCAACGGCGTACCCGGATACGGCTTCGTCGCGTACGGCTTCGACGACCCCGATGCCTCCCGGCTCGTCGTCTGGCCGCTGTCGGCCGGACAGTATCCGCAGGACACGGTGCTCTACGACAACCGTGGCACTGCGGGGTACGACCTCGATATGAGCGACCCTCAACCGCTGGCTGGGGGATCACTCCAGGTGCACCAGTAGTGTCGGTTGGGTGCCCGTGACGGACCCGTCCCGGGCAGCCCATCGATGCAGTGACGCGCCGACGACCGTGCCCGCCTCCACTGTGGGGCGGGCACGGTCACCCCAGAGAGGACACCTGATGCCCCGACGGCTGACTCGCCTGGAGACCGAGGTGCTCGTCTTTCGGCGCATGATCGTGCTGCTGGACGACGAGGGCGACTACGAGGCGTCCGGCCAGGAATGGCTGTCGGTCTCCCCGAACTGCGTCGTCGCGTTCAGCGCCGGTGCCACCGACCATTTCGCCAGTGTCACTCTGGAGATCTGGGACGGGCCGCCGCCCCCGCTCGACGGGTGGGAGAGCAGCCAGGCGGGACGCGTCCGACTGGACAGCGGCTACCTGCAGGTTCAGCCAACCGACACGCATGTTCTCCGGATCGGGCCAGCAGGCCGGTACGAGGTGCGGGCGTACAGTGCCGGGCGGTCCCGAATCGCTGCCCTGACGCCACGATCGGGCATCGAGGAACTACGCGGCGTGGAGTCGTTCCTGTTCCAGTTCTGGCCGGCCGAGCTGTCCAGCTGAACGGCACCTGGATTCTGGCGTCTGGAATCGGGCGGCGTGGTCAGGTGGTCGTGAGTTCGGCGGCCCCGAAGGAGACCGCGAATCGCTTGCACCAGATGGAGACGCTGCGAAATTCTTGCGGGTCAACCGATGCCGCCAGCTCGTACACCTGGTCGCCCCGATTGCCCTTGAGCCTTGCCAGCTCGACCCATTCGCCGTCATCGAACACGCGCCAGCCGGCCGTGCCTCGGGTCACCGGCTGGTCGGTCAGCCACACCCGCAGGTCCGGACCGTTCGACGTCTCCAGGTCTCGAATGACGAGCTGGTGGCGCCCGTCGGCGAGCCGGACGATCTCGGCACTGCCGGTCGTCTTGTGCTCGTGGGTGACGAACTCGCCGGCGGCCAGGATCTCGTTCCCTGCTGGTGCGGCGGCCGAGGCCGCGTGGGGCGGGGTCGCGGACGCCGGAGTGGTGGTGGCCGGTGTCGTCCCGGTGGGGGGAAGTGCGTCGTCGACGTATGTATCGGTGAACAGCTTCCACGGCTGGAACCAGTAGGCAGCCACAATCGCCATGACGACAGCGGAGGCGAGACCGGCCCGCACCAACCGTGACCGGAAGATCCTTTTTCTCACCCCCGCAGCGTACGACCACCGCAGCCGTCGAGCTGGCCGCGAACTCTTTCGGAACCCTTACGGCGTGCGCCACCGCTCCCACCGGCACGTCCGGCTCTTGGCCTGCCCTGTGGTACGGCCCGGGCCGCCGGCCGGACCTGGTACAGCCGGCTTTCCAGATCTCGCAGACAGAATTCTGATCCGCTCTGAATACTGGATGCTGCACCGCTCCCACGGTCGGGATTGCGGGCCCGTACGCGGCCGCCAACGAAACGCCCTGTCGAAACATCCTCGTCGTCCGGTTTGCGCTATCACGTCCAGCGGATAGCGGGGCCTCTCGAAAGGAATGCCGAGATGAACGCCGCTTCTGACATGTCTGCCCAGGAGGCAGGGATGCCGACCGTCGTGCTCGTCCACGGGGCATTCGCCGACTCGTCGAGTTGGAATGGGGTGATCGCTCACCTCAAGCGTCGGGGTTACCCGGTCATTGCCGTCGCGAATCCACTGCGCGGCGTGCAGAAGGATGCCGCTTACGTTCGATCTGTTGTGGACACCGTCTCCGGCCCGGTCGTGATGGCCGCTCATTCGTACGGCGGATCAGTAATGACCGAGGCTGCGGATGGTGCCTCCAACGTGAAGGCTCTGGTGTACGTCGCCAGCGTGAGCCCGGACGTCGGCGAAAGCGTGGCCCAGTTGACCACCAAGTTCCCGGGAAGCGCGCTCCTCACGTCCGTCAAGATGGTGCCTTTCCCCCTCGACGAGGGTGGCACGGCCATGGAGCAGTACATCTATCAGGACAAGTTCCCGGCGGTGTTCGCCGCCGACGTCGACCTCGAAACCGCTGAGCTGATGGCGGTAACGCAGCGGCCGCCCACCGAAGCCGCCCAGACGGAGAGTGTGACCAAGGCCGCCTGGAAGACGATCCCGTCCTGGACCCTGATCACCACCCAGGACATGGGGGTTCCGCCGGACCTGCAGCGCTTCATGGCCAAGAGGGCCGGGTCCACGACGGTCGAGATCGACGCGTCCCACGCCGTGGCAGTCTCTCAACCCGGCCCGGTCGCAGACCTCATCGACACCGCCGCCCGCGCCACCGTCCGCTAGGTGCGGTACCCGGCCGGCACGCGTCTCCGAGCGAGACCTCGGTGTTCGTGGCTCGCTCCTGACGAGGCCGGGTGGTGATGGCGTAGCCGGTGGTGGTGACGCCCAGTGCCACTCCCCAGCCGAGGAACACCAGCAGGGTGGCGCTCACCGCCCACCCCTCCCGCACATCCGACCAGTGCGTGTCGCCGGTGAGCACCTGCCTCACGAGCACCGCGGCGCTCAAGACGCTGTAGGTAACCAGCGTGAGCGCCACCACCCCGGCGGGGGTCACCGCTAGGAGCCGGGGGACCCGGCGCCCCCGCAGTCCCGGCACCCAGCGTGGGAACTTCTGCCCCCAGCGCTGTATCAACCCGAGAACGAGCAGGCCGGCGAGCGGCGGGACGAGGGTGATCGCCACGCCGGTCCAGGTCGAGAGGTTCCGGTGGATGTCATCCAGTTCCCGCTGGGAGATTCCGAACGGAACGCCGAGCACCCACAGCCCGTGCGGCACGGCCCAGCCGACCACCGGCAGGGCGACCGCCACGTACGCCCAGCGGCGGGTCCACCGCGGCACCGGCTGGTATCCGGCCTCCCGCGCTCCGCGCTGCGGAGCGCAGGCGTTGGCGAGCCCGGCGAACAGGAGACCGCCGGCCGCCAGCGCGAGCCGTGCGCCGAGGTCGCGCCAGTCCGAGGGGCGTCCCGCCAACGCCGCAGGGATCTCGAAGAGCAGGTGTAGCGGGAACGCGAGGACCAGGAGCAGCGCGGCCGCCGCCCAACTGCCGACGGCCGGGTAGCGGCCGGGGAACCGGACCGCGTACACGACCAGCACCGCGAGGGCGGCACCGACCCCCACCGCTCCCCACCCCGCCCAGAACGGCAGTGTCCCGACCTGGTTCGCGCCGCATCCGCCCGTCGGGTCGACCAGATTGGTGCGGTCGCAGGCGGTGTACCCCCACCGGCCACCCGCGATCCAGTACGCCCGCAACGTCAGCTCGGCGACGACGAACACGACGCAGGCCACCGCCCAAGGCCGGACCCGAGGAGCGGCAGCTTGTCGGGGGGAACGAGCCGGAAGACCTGACATGCCAACCCCCTGCGGATCGTCCTGACGCCGTGCCGGATTCGTGGCCGTGCGTTCCGGGACCCGCGTGCGCCCTAGCCGTTGCCTCGCCGTCATCGCTTGACCATCTCGACCACGGCCGGGGTCACCCGGGACTGACAGAACGAGGCTTGCGGGTCATGGAGCAATGCTCCGTGCCGACTGTCGGGGCTGTCCTCCCGGTAGAGGGGGGAGGCGCTCCCTCTACCGGGGGAGTGCAGACCTGGAATGGGCCCAGTTGTATCGGGTTGGAGGGGCGGTCCGGTGTGAGCGAGGACGTTGTCGAGCAGGTGGGTGTGGACATGGTCGACTGGTATGCGCAGGCCGACATGGGTGGTGGCGTCATCCGGATTTCGGAACCGCACGTCAACGAGCTGGTGTCGGCGAACTTCTGGTGGTTGCGCGGCAACGATCGTGACATCGTGGTCGACGCCGGGCTCGGTGTCGTCGCGTTGCGGGAGGCGATTCCGGTCCTGTTCGAGCGGGATCCGATGGTCCTGCTCACCCACGCGCACCTGGATCATGTCGGTGGGGCGCCCGAGTTCGGTGACCGGGCAGCCCATCCCGCCGAGGCGGAGCTCCTGGCGGTGGGGATACCGGCGAGCCTCTACGGCGCGGAGCTTTACGACAGACTCGGGATCGACGCGGCGGGAGAACCGGTCCCGGAGCTCATGATCGACGCTGTGCCCGCTCCCGGCTACGACCCGGGTACCTACCGGGTCGAACCGATGACCCTGAACCGCCTGCTCGACGACGGCGACCGAATCGACCTGGGTGGGCGAGTACTGACTGTGCTGCACCTTCCCGGCCACACACCGGGAAGCGTCGCCGTGCTGGAGGAGCGCACGGGTACCTTGTATTCCGGCGATGTCATCTACGACGGTGCCTTGATCGACAACCTGCCGAACTCCGACGTGGCTGCCTACCGGCGAAGCATGGAGTTCCTCGCCGACCTCGACGTGTCCGTCGTCCATCCCGGCCATGGGCACAGCTTCGACAGGACACGCCTTCGCCAGTTGGCCGAGACCTACCTGCGCAGGAAAGCCCAGGTTGGGCGGTAGCCGTAGGCGGCATCAGGCGCACCACGATGGCTGTCCCGTGCCTGCCTCCGACCTCGGTCTGTGTCTGTCAGGTGCTTCTGACAGACCCTCGGAATCAATCATCTGGTCACCGGATCGCCGGCGCGGTACACGGCGAGCGGGCGGCGCAGTACGGTGATGTCGCTCGTCGGGTCGCCGTTCACGACCAGCAGGTCGGCGTCGAATCCGGGGCGGACCCGCCCCTTGCTCCGCCCGAGGCCGCACACCTCGGCGCCGACCGAGGTGGCCGCGGCGAGGGCCGCGGTGGCGGGGACGCCGCACGCGACGTACTCGATGAGCGTCTCTGGCAGGATCCCGTGCGGCTTCGCCGGGCCGAGGCCCGCGTCCGAGCCGGCCACCAGGCGGACCCCGGCCCGGTGCAGGGTGGTAACGCCGTCGCGCAGCGTCGCCTCGCTGAGCCCGAGCCGCGCCGCCATCGCCACCACCTCCGGTGGCGTGACCACGGCAGGCTCGGTGCCGAGCGTCGCACAGACCGCCACCCCGGACGTGGCCAGGCGGTCCGCGAGCTCGTCGGGGACGCGGGCGCCGGTCGCGCTCACGCACGTGCAGTGTTCGATGCCGTCGACACCGACGCGCAGCGCCTGCTCGACCGCGCTGAGCGCGTGCGCGTGCGCGGTCACCGGCAGGCCCAGGTCGTGTGCTCGGGTCAGCGCGGCGGTCAGCTCCTGGTCGGTGAACTGAGGCCGGGTGGTGTCGGTGCCGGGGGTGAACACCCCACCGCTGGCCATGACCTTCACCAGGTCGGCGCCGGCCTCCGCGCGCAGCCGCACGGCCTCGCGGACTCCGTCGACGCCGCTCGCCTCACCCCCCATCGACCAGCAGTGCCCGCCGACGCTGGTGACCGGCGCGCCCGACGCCACCACCGTTGGCAGATCGTCGCGCACCTCCCGGTCCCGCCACCGGAGCACGGCGCCGCGCAGGTCGCCCAGGTCCCGAACCGTCGTGACGCCGGCTGCCAGGTGCGAGCGCAGTGACGCCTCGATGACCGCGTCGAGATCCGGCTCGGGACGCTCGGCGAGCCGGCCGAGAGCGTCGGGCCCAGCGTCGGCGCACAGGTGCACGTGCGCATCGATCAAGCCGGGCAGCACGGTGCCGTCCGGTTCCTCGCGCACCGGCCAGCCCTCCGGCACCTCGGCCCGACCCCGGCGCACCTCGACGATGCGCCCGTCGTCCAGCAGGAGCAGCACCCCGCCGCCCACCAGCCGCTCGCCGTCGAACATCCGCGCCGCCCGGACAGCAAGTCTCGTCATCGACCCTCCCCGTCACGTTGAGCCGTTTCGGCCAGACTCTCAGCTGACGGTGCTCCCGCACACGGGGCTCCGTCAGCCTTGACAATGAAATGCCTACGTCTCGAGAAGCAGGGCTTCGGCTCCCACCGGTCGAAACCCGGCCGCCTGGAAGGCGCGCACACTGCGCGCGTTGCCGGCGGCCTGTTGTGCCCAGACCGGCTGTCCGGCGGGGACGAGATGCCGGGCTGCTGTCGCCAGTGCCCGCCCCAGGCCCCGGTGGCGACATCCCTCGTCGACCTCGATCGCCGTCTCCCAGCGACCTGCTACGCCTCGGCCGAGAACGACCACTCCGCCGTCGGCCGCCCAGACGCGGACGTCATCACGGCGCTTACGTGCCCTGGCTTCGCGGGGATGACCGGCGTTCACAACCTCGTTCAGCTTCAGAGGGGGCGCACCCGGAAGAGGGCTCGCGACTGTCAGGAGGTCGATGGTGTCCGTGGACCGCCGCGTGCGGTCGAGCAGCGCAGTCAAGAAGCGTGGATTCATCGCGGCGGCCAGGCCGTCGCAGTCGAGAGTGGCCAGCGTGCGGCGTACCCACCTGGGGTCTTCGTCGATGAACACCACCGAGTGCCCGGTGAATGCGATCACTCCGGCGTCGCGGTGGCTTGGCTGCAGTACGACGGTGGTCCCGCCGTCCGCCGGCGGGAAGCGCCCGTGTGCTGCCGCGTCCAGGATGTCGGCCAACGTGCTGCCCATGGTTGTCTCTCCTCTTGGGACTCACCGGGTGCTGCAGGCGGGAGTTCCTTGCAGCGGGTGAACGTCCACGTTTGCGGCCAGTCAGCGTCAGTGTGCCGGCGGTGGCGCCGAAGCTCGCGCGCACTCGGGTCTGGTCAGGCTGAGGTACGAGGTGGCGGCGACCAACAGGCCCAGGCCCCACAGGGTGTAGGCCGGCAGCACGACGGCCAGGAACCACGTCGCCCCGCTCACGTTGTTGCCGGTGGCCCAGGCGGTCATGCCGCCGATGCCGAAGTACGTGGTGAGGCCGGCACCCACGAAGAACCCCGGGCCAGCCACCAGCCAGCGCGGCACCCGTCGGCCGGCGAGCGGAAGCACCCACCCGGGCCAGATGCGACCCCAGCGGTGCACCAGTGCCAGCGGCAGCAGCGTGCCCGCGAGGAGCATCATGACGATAAACGTGCCACGCACGCGACGACCGCCAGGTATCCGGCGACGTACGCCCAGGACGGCGAGGGATCGTCTCGCCGCTCGGCCGAACGGCCATGAACGCGACCGCAGCTCTGGCAGGCGTCACGTGCCCGCCGTTGCTCGGCAAGGGCGATGGCGATCGTCACCGCCCCGCCGATGGCACCACCCCCCTGTGCCGACAAGGTCACCCAGTCCGTCGCACTGAGATCCATCCCGAACAGGCCACCGAGGATCATCAAGAGACTCAGCGGAAACATGAACGAGTACAGGATCATCGACGCGCCGGACATCCAGCCGACTGCGGCCAGCGTCCATCGAACCCCGCTGCTCCAGTCTCGTTCGGCACCCGCCCTGATCAGCAGGATCGCAGCCGCCGACAGCATCGCGGGCGCCACCGGAAGCCAGCCCTCCGGAAAGAGGGATTCGCCGGGCTCGGCGAACCGTGGCGCGCCCCGGACGGCCCACCAGCCATGGGCAACCGCGTACGTCGCGACCCACACCGCGGCGACCGCTGGCCCCCACCCTCTCCAGATCCTCTCGGGCTCTCCCTCCACCGAAGGACGGCGGTGGCGCGGCCGGCCGACGTGCGACCTCGAGATAGCGCGCACGGCCCGGAGCACGGTGACGAGCGCGATGGATCGATATCCGGGCCATCGAAGCCGGAACCCGTCAACCACACAGACCACCATGGACCGATGATCGC
Organism: Micromonospora sp. RHAY321; assembly: GCF_023896955.1. Taxonomy (GTDB): domain Bacteria; phylum Actinomycetota; class Actinomycetes; order Mycobacteriales; family Micromonosporaceae; genus Micromonospora. The sequence continues at coordinate 206,014 of NZ_JAMHIW010000007.1, read as the reverse complement.
TGGCGATGGAAGGTCTCTCCTCCCCGCCACAGGGGAGTGCACTGCCACTGCCGGGGGATTGGCGGTCCTCGGCGGTCGCACTCCCGCGTCGGTCGACCCGTCAGGCAGGCCGTTGCAGCGCTTTCCCGCGCTTGAGACGGCGGACTGGCCGAGTTGACCCCGATGAGTAGGTCCCCACGGTCCCCCTGAGCGAGGGAATCAGGTGGCTCTCCCGGGGGAGGTCGGTCGCGGGCGCTCCGGGAAAGGTGATGGGCATTCGACGATTGGAGGGAGGGAGCCATGAGCCTCACCCATGCCCGCCCGTCCCGCTGGGCGGTTGCCGCCGCCTACGCCGTGCCGCTCTGTGTTCTACCGTCAGCAATCTGGCGTTTGACCGGAGCTACGGGCAGCACTGTCGGCTGGTATCTGACCACCCTGTCCGTGCTGTCCATGGCCCTCGCCATCCTGACACTCGGGCTCGTTCACCAGTGGGGCCAGCGTCTTCCTCGCTGGCTCGGCGGCAGACCAATTCCGCCTCGCGCCGTGACACGGCTGGCGATCAGTGGCGGCCTACTGCTCGTGGCCATCTGCGCCTACTTCCTCCTGAACCAGGCGTTCCACTTCGTCGATCGGGGTTGGAGCCCGGCCGCGATGCAGGACGCGGTCGTGCACGAGCGGCCGGGCTGGGACACCTTGCGGTACTACGTTCCACTGCTCGCCTGGGGCCCGCTGTTGATTGCCGTCGGCCTTGACCATCGCAGGCGCGCCTTGCGGTGAAGGCGACCAGAGTGACGGCTTCGGGCGGCCGCGGTCGTCGAGGGCGAGCGGCGAGGATGCCGATGGGCCGCCAAGGCGCACATCGCGCCTCGGCGGCCCATCGGTTCGGTTGTCGCCTCAGCCGTTGTCGATCAGGCTGGCGATCTCGTTGTAGATCAGGTGCGCCTTCGCGCCCTGGTTGGACGGGCAACCGCCCAGGTGGTGCAGGGCGATCACACGGTGGCTGGCGTTCAGCACCGGCGAACCCGAGTTGCCGCCGGAGGTGTCGCAGCTGTAGCTGATGTTCCAGGTGTTGTAGTTCGCGTTCCGGACGGTGCAGGTCGCGCCGTTCTGGGTGTCCTCGTAGATCGACAGGCGCTTCGGGCTGCCGTCGCCGTGCCCGGGGACGTACATCCGGGTGCCGTTGCTGGTGGCGGTGGTCGCCAGGTACAGCGTGCCGAATCCCTGGATGGAGGCGAAGTTGTTGACCGAGAACAGGGCGTAGTCCAGCTCGCCGGAGCCGCCGCTGCTCACCTTGTAGAGGGTCGCGCCGCTGACCTTGGTACCGGCACCGGGGTTCCCGCCGCCGCAGGTGGCGCACTGGTAGTTGAACTGCATCTCGCTGCCGCTGACGGCGGACTGCGTGGAGAAGCAGTGCTTGTTCGTCAGCATCCGGTTGGTGTTGCCGACCCGCCAGGTGGTGCACATTCCACCGCCGCTGATCAGCAGCCGCGCAACCGCCCTGCCGCGGGCGTACTCGGTGGGGTGGCTGTTCTGGTAGCAGACCACGTCCCGTCTGGCGTCGGTGCTGCACACGGACTGGATGGAGAAGTTGTGCTGGGTGACCTCCGTGCGGTCGTATCCGCGCCAGAACCGGTCGATGGTGGCCGCGCTGCCACGTGCGGGGCGGCTGCTGTGCAGCGTCACCACGGCGGTGTCACCCTCCACCGACATGGCCCAGAAACCCGGCTGTCCGTCGGTGGTGTAGTCCGAACCGGTCGCCCGGTTCAGGTGGCGGTCGTACCGGTAGCTCTCCTTGCCGTCGCGGCTCGACACCGTGACGTAGTCGCCCTGGCCCAGACGCAGCGAGCTGAAGTGGACCTTGACGTAGGTGGCACCGGGGTGCTGAATGATCTGAGTCCTGCCGTCACTGGCGTAGGACAGCGAGCTGTCGACGGTGCGGAGTTCACCGACCGTGGTCACACCCTCGGCCGAGAATTGGTTCGATTCCGGTGCCCGCTCGGATTGCGGGGCGAGAGGCTGAGCCGAGTACGCCTCGGCGGCGGGTACCGACAGCAGGCTCAGCCCGAGTGTGCAGGCAGCGAGCGCGACCGCCCCCGTTCGTAGGCGGCGCAGGGCATGTTTCATCTGTCGCTCCTCCCCAGGAACCAGCACCGATACGTGCTTCAGCCTTCATACCGGAGATCGCTCATCACATGCAAGCTCATCAATGTGATAGCTATCTGCCGCGTCGCTGCCCACGCCTCACTTCCATGGGATGCGCCCCGATGTGTGGCAAATGAGCTGCCTGCTCGCCGGCCCGGTCCGATCCAGGTCGCAACCGTCCCGGGCTGAGGCCGCTCTACCGGCGGCGCCGGGCGTCGGCCTCGGCGTCGAGCAGGTCGTTCAGTGCCAGTGCCGAGTTGATCAGGGAGAGGTGACTGAACGCCTGCGGGTAGTTGCCGATCTGCTCCCCGGTCGAGGCGATCTCCTCGGCGTACAGGCCGAGGTGGTTGCTGAAGGTGAACATCTTCTCGAAGGTGAGCCGGGCGTCGTCCAGCCGACCGGAGCGGGCCAGCGCCTCGACGTACCAGAACGTGCACATGTTGAAGGTGCCCTCGTGCCCGGGAAGACCGTCGGGGGAGTGGACCGGGTCGTACCGGTGGACCAGGCTGTCGGAGACCAGCTCGCGCTCGATCGCCTTCAGGGTGGACTGCCAGAGGGGGTCGCTCGGCGTCACGAAGCCGACCGCCGGCATGGCGAGCAGGGCTGCGTCCAGCACGTTCTCGTCGTACGCCTGCACGAAGCTGCCGCGTGCGTGGTGGTATCCGCGGGCCATGACCTGGTTGTAGATCCTGTTGCGTTGCTCCGACCAGCAGGTGAGGTCGCCGGGGCGGCCGGTGCGGGTGGCGAGGCGGATGGCCCGGTCCAGCGCGACCCAGGACATCACCCGGCCGAAGGTGTAGTTGCGGGGGTGGTGGCGGCTCTCCCAGATGCCGGCGTCGGGCTGGTCCCAGTGCTGGCAGAGCCAGTCCACGAGTCGGACGGTGCTCTTCCACACCTGGTGCGAGACGCGGATGCCCTGTTCGTCGGCGAGATGCATGGCGTACAGGGCCTCGCCGTGGATGTCGAGTTGGAGCTGGTCGGCGGCGCCGTTGCCGATCCGCACCGGTCGGGAGCCCCGGTAGCCCTCCAGGTGGTCGAGAATCTCCTCGTGCAGGTCGGAGGAGCCGTCCACCCGATACATGATCTTCAGCGGGTCCTGGTGGTCACCGGCCTCGCGGATCCGCTCGTCCAGCCAGTCCATGTATCGGCTGACCTCCTCGGTGAAGCCGAGGCCGAGCAGCGCGTGCACCGAGAACGACGTGTCGCGTACCCAGGTGTAGCGGTAGTCCCAGTTGCGGGTGCCGCCGACCAGTTCGGGCAGCGCGGCGGTGGGGGCGGCGATCATCGCGCCGGTCGGCGCGTACGTCATGAGCTTCAGCGTGATGGCCGAGCGCTCGACCATCTCCCGCCACCGCCCGGTGTATCGGGAACGCTCGACCCAGCGTCGCCAGTAGTCCCGGGTCCACTCGAACATCCCCTGGACCTCTCCCGGCGGGATGACCCGTGGCTCCGTGCCAACCGTCTCCAGGACCACCCCGCCGGTGTCGCCCTCGTTCAGCGTGCCGTACGCGACGAGGTCGCCGTCCTCCAGGCGGACGTCGCCTCCCTGCGACATGAGCTGCCGCACCGGGTCGACCGGGTTGAAGGTCAGCGCCGCTGACCGGCTGCGGAAGACGTACCCGTTACGGTGGCGCTCCAGTTGGTGCTCATCCCGGGCGTAGTTGAACCGGGGCCGGCACTCGACCCGGAACCGCATGCTGCCCCGGACCATGTTGACCATGCGGACCAGGCGGTGCGAGTCAGTGGCCCGTTCGCCGGTGACCGGCATGAAGTCCATCACCTCGGCGACGCCGTCCGCGCTGATGAACCGGGTGATCAGGATCGGAGTGCCCGGCAGGTAGAGCTGCTTGGTGACGTACCGGACGTCGTGCGGGGCGATGCGGAAGTAGCCACCCCGCTCGCGGTCCAGCAGCGCGGCGAAGATGCTCGGCGAGTCGAAGCGCGGCGCGCAGAACCAGTCGATCGTTCCGTCGCACGTCACCAGCGCGGCGGTCTGCAGGTCACCGATGAGCCCGTGATCCTCGATCGCCGGATAGCTCTCCACGTCGCCTCCCGGTCTCGACAGCCTCCTGCGCAGTAACCTAAGGGAGGAATTGTCAAGTTTTGGCCGATTCATGGTGCGCCACCCTCTCGCGCCCTGGCGCGCCCCGGCCAGCCCAGAGGGTGCGGGCCGATGATGCGGGAGACCGCCCGCGCCCGGTAAGGTCCCCGCGTGCTGCGGCGGTGGACCCTGACGATCCTGATGGCGGCGTGCGGCGTGCTGGTCTTCGTGGCGCAACTGGCTGCCGGTCTGCCCGTCGTCGGCAGCGTCGAGTTGCTGATCTTCTTGGCGCTGGCACTGCTGCTGTCGCCGTGGGCCTTCCCCCGCTCGGTGGACGCCGCCGAGGCGCAGCGGGCCAGCGCGGCCGACGGCCGGCCGATCGTGTACTGGCGCCCCGGCTGTCGTTACTGCCTCCAGCTCCGGTTCTCCCTTGGCCGGCTCGCCCGGCGGGCGCACTGGGTGGACATCTGGCACGACCCGGCGGGTGCTGCCGCCGTCCGGGCGGTAGCCGGTGGCAACGAGACCGTGCCCACCGTCGTGCTCGGCGGTCAGGCTGTCGTGAACCCCGACCGGGCCTGGCTTCGCGAGCAGCTCCGCTCGTCCTGAGCACGCACGTCACCCGGCGAGCACCGACGGACGGCGCCGCCTGTACCCGGAGCTCGACTTTCCTGGGTCGCGAATTCGCGATGTTCTCAATCCAGGCACGCAGACCTAGCTGATCGTCGATGTCTGGACTAACGTGCGGCCTCACCAGATCAAGGAGGCGTGCCGTGACTCAACCTCCCGACCCGTCCGAGACAGTCGCCCAGGTCGAACGGTTCGGCTACCGGCAGGAACTGACCCGGACCCTCAGCTTCACCGATCTGCTCATCTACGGACTGATCTTCATGGTGCCGATCGCCCCCTTCGGCATCTTCGGCAGCGTGTACGCCGGCTCCGGCGGCATGGTCGCGCTGGCCTACATCATCGGCATGGTGGCGATGATGTTCACCGCCCTGTCGTACGCGCAGATGGTCCGCGCGTTCCCCATGGCCGGCTCCGTCTACAGCTACGCCGGTCGCGGCATCGCACCCCCCGTCGGCTTCCTCGCCGGCTGGGTGATCCTGCTCGACTACGTCCTCGTGCCCGGTCTGCTCTACCTGGTGGCCAGCGTGGCCATGCACTCCCTCGTGCCCGGCGTGCCGGTGTGGGCGTGGCTGGCGGCCTTCGTCGTGCTCAACACCGTCGTCAACTACTTCGGCATCCGGATGACCGCCCGGGTCAACCGGGTGATGCTCGCCGCCGAGCTGGTCATCCTCGTGATCTTCCTGGTCGTCGGCGTGATCGCGCTGGCGCAGGGCAAGGGTGCGGGCTTCTCGCTCCGGCCACTGTTCGACGCGGACACCTTCTCCTGGCCGCTGGTCTTCGGCGCGGTGTCGATCGCGGTGCTCTCCTTCCTCGGCTTCGACGGGATCTCCATGCTGGCCGAGGAGAGCCGCGAGGAGGCCCGGCAGATCGGCCGGGCGATGGTCGCGGCGCTGCTGCTGGCCGGTGCCCTGTTCGTCGTGCAGACGTGGGTCGCGGCCCTGCTGGTGCCGGACGCGCCCGACCTGCTCGACAACGGCGACCCCGAGGGAACCGCGTTCTACGACGCGGCCCGGGCGGCCGGCGGGGGCTGGCTGGCCGGGCTGACCGCCCTGGCCACCGCGATCGCCTGGGGCTTCGCCAACTCCCTGGTCGCGCAGGCCGCGACCTCCCGACTGCTGTACGCGATGGCCCGCGACCGGCAGATGCCGCGCTTCCTCGCCCGGATCAACCCGAAACACAAGGTGCCGGCCCACGCCACCCTGCTGGTCGCCGCGATCTCCCTGGCGCTCGGCCTCTACATGGCAAGCCGGGACGACGGCATCTCGCTGCTGTCCACACTGGTCAACTTCGGTGCCATGACGGCTTTCCTCGCGCTGCACGTCTCCGTCGTGACCCACTACGTCGTGCGCAACGGCAGCCGGGACTGGTTGCGACACCTGGTGGTGCCGGTGATCGGGTTCCTGATCCTGCTCTACGTCGTGATCAACGCCAGGGTCGCCGCCCAGGTGCTCGGCTTCGTCTGGCTGGGCGTCGGGCTGCTGGTCCTGCTGGCCTTCTACCTGACGGGCCGGCGTCCCGAGCTGCCCGCCCTCGTCGACGTCGCCCACGACAGCACCGAGCAGCCAGTGAAGGAGCCGCAGTGAACACGGACGTGGTGAAGTACCGGCCGGAGCCGGACGAACTCTCCTACACCTTCGGCGGGCGCGAGGCGGTGCTCCGGGTGCGACCGGGCACGATCCTCGAGCTGTACACCGAGGACTGCTTCGGCGGCCGCGTCCGGAGCACCGACGACCTGCCGTCGCAGGTCTGCCAGTTCCCGTACCTCAACCCGGTGACCGGGCCGATCCACGTCGAGGGAGCCGAGCCCGGGGACACCCTCGCCGTGCACTTCATCTCCATCGAGCCGGCCCGGGACTGGGCCGTGTCCACCACCTTCCCGCACTTCGGCGCGCTCACCGGCACCCACACCACGGCGACCCTGCAACCCCCACTCGACGAGGTGGTCTGGCGGTACGACGTCGATGTCGCCGCGGGCACGGCGACGTACCGGGCACGCCGGGGCGACTACACGGTGGCGCTGCCCCTGGATCCGATGCACGGCACCGCGGGGGTCGCACCCGGTGCTTTCGAGGCGCGGATGACGATCACCCCGGACGCGCACGGCGGCAACATGGACACCCCGGAGCTGCGGGCCGGAGTCACCGCGTACTTCGGCGTGAACGTGTCGGGAGCGCTCTTCGCACTCGGTGACGGGCACTGCCGGCAGGGTCATGGCGAGGTGTGCGGCACCGGCATCGAGGCGGCCATGAACACCACGGTCGTGGTGGACGTCGTCAAGGGGGTCGGCACCCCGTGGCCGCGGCTGGAGTCAGACGACGCACTGATGTCCACCGGCTCGGCCCGCCCACTGGAGGACGCCTACCGGATCAGCCAGCACGACCTGGTCACCTGGACCGCCGAGCTGGTCGGGCTGGACCAGCTCGACGCGTACCAGCTGGTCAGCCAGGCCGGTGAGGCTCCGGTCGGCAACGTGTGCGACCCGAACTACACGATGGTGGCGAAGGTGGACAAGCGCTATCTGGGCGGGGTCGGCGGGTACGAGGGGGTGCACGCCCGGCTGCGTGAGACGGCCCGCCACTATCTGACCCACCGCTGACCTAATACCAGAAGGCCTTGACCACGGCGTCTCCCGCTCGCGCCGCCCGCTGGTAGAAGGCACGCAGGGCGTTGTGATGACCGAGGTAGATGTTCCTGGCCGCGTTCTCGTCCTCCCATCCGGTGTACGGCGCGGAGAGGCTCCTTTCTGCGATGCGCCAGCGGTCGTCGAAGGAAAGGGTCCGGAGGAAGTCGGCGGTCCTCCGAACTTCAGCCGGGTCGAGGATGACGATCGGTGGTTCGTCTACAGCCGGGCTGTGTAGGTGACGCCCACCGAAGATCGGCAGGTTGTTGGCTGTGTTCGTGCCGTCGCCGTCGTCCACGGCCATGGTGTAGAGCTCGTGGACGTGGCCGAAGACCTTGTCAATGGAATCGGCGATGCCAGCCGCGTACTCCTCCTGGTGCGCACTCCAGGCGGCAGACATGAAGGCAAGCAGCGACGGGAAGTCCTCTGGGACCTGGTTGGTGGCGGTGGCCCGCAGGTGCATGTGGAAGCTCACCGAACTGCTACTCCTTGTCCTGCCGACCGTGCGAACCCGCGAGTACGAGCGTCGGCCTTGGTGGTGAATCGAGGGCCGATCATGGCGCGGAATGTGCCCCGTCGCCTTCTGCGGCGTCGACAATGGTAAGAGTGCCCCCCGCCTTCGTCCTGCACCACCACCGCAAACCACGTCCGCATTTCGACCTGCGGCTCGAGGAGGGTGGTGTGCTGCGCTCGTGGGCGGTGCCTCGCGGCCTGCCGGACAGTCCCAGCGACAACCGGCTCGCGATCGCCGTGCCCGACCACCACCTCGATCACCTCACCTACGAGGACGCCGACAAGTCGATCGCCGACATCGGCACGTGGGAGGAGCACGACCGCACCGAACGCCGGATGCTGTTCACGTTGCACGGCCGCACCGGCCGCCGGCGATACGCGCTCATCCGCACCGGCGAGGGGTGGCTGCTCCACCTGACGAAAGAGCAGCCTCCGGACGAGCGCAGATAGCAGTTCCCGAGGTCCGTCCGTCCCCGTGAGCGACGTGCCGGGCCAGGCTTGACCTCCTGTGCGACAGCTGCGTTACACGACGGGGATCTCCACCGGACGCGGCAACCGACTTGAGGGTACGGATTCCGCCAATGCGCGATGGCCTACCGTGGGGCTCGGTCAGGCCTCGGCCTTGCCGCCGGGGCTTGCTGGCGTGATCGCAGGTGGGACGGGGCTGAGGGACGTGTGGGTTCCGGTTGGGTCGAAGGACCTGGTCCGAAGATTGTCGGAAGGAATGCTGCAGTGACCGACGGGCGCCTCGGCAGGATGCTCGACCTGGGTGCGCGGAGATGGTGGCGTCTGGTCGGCCGTCGAGTGGACCTGGACGGCGACCAGCGCTGGTTGAATGCGCCTACCTGTGGTTCCGGGCCTGTTGGGGCTTCCTGGCTAGCGGCTGAGGCGCAGCGGATCGGCGGTTCCGTCCGCGAGGATGTCGCGGACGGCGGATTGTTGCCCTCCATGTCGGTTCTCGACGGCACAGGGTTTCAAGCTGCCGGCCTCGACCGGACGGTCCGTCACTTTTACGAGCACACCGCGTGCTGGCGGATGGAGGTCTGGGCGCAGTGGTCGGCACTGTTCCAGCCGGGCGGCGAGTTGGTCAGTCGACTCTTCGGCCGCCGGGTCCAGCAGCTCGCCCTGCCTACCCGGCCGCTCGACGTCGCCCACGGCATGGACTCGCGCGTCGTGCACCTCGTCGACGCCAACGGCAAGCAGCACGCCGCCGGCTGGCTGCGGACCCTGTCCGCCACGGGCGAGTACGTCTACAGCGGCTGCTACTCGGCCCGACTGCTGCCCCGCTCCGACCAGCCCAGCGTGCACGTGGCGTTCCCGCTGGAGTCCGGCAATGTACAGGTCTTCCTGCGTCCCAGCGTCCAGCCCGACGGTTCGTTGGTGCTGTCCTCGTCTCCCGGCCCCTTTGGCGGCGACGGCGCCTACGTCGTGGTCCGGGATGGCAACGGCGGAGCCCACGCCGCCCGCGTCCCTATCCACGAGCGTTTCCACGTCTACCTGGACCACCGCGGCGTGTTGCGCACCGACCATGAGTTGTGGCTCTACCGCGCGCTCGTGCTGCGCCTGCACTACCGGCTGGAGCCGGTCGGTCAGCTCATGAGTCGGCGGCGGCTCGGGCCTGACGTGCCCGCCGGCGACGGCCGTAGGCTTCCGTCATGAGGCGCAGCCTGACTGAGATCGCCGCCGAAGTGGGCCGGCTATTCCCCGCTGCTCGCCGAGTCGGTTCGTCGAAAGCCGACCCCACTGACCCTGTGGATGGCCAACCGCCTCCAGAACGCCTGCCCGTCCAACTCGCGCAGATGGCTTGAACTGCTGAGACTGGCGGCTGACCATCCGGCGGCATCGGCCGATGCCCGGGCAGAGGCCCTGGATTTCCTCGGACATCAAGCCACAGGCTCGTAGGACCGACGATATCCCGCCGGTCACGCCCGTCTAGAGCGAGAGCAATAACGGGACACGACGTCGGCGACGGCCGGCCGTCCAGTCCCACCACCGGTATCAGGACACGCTTGTCGGTTGATCTAGGAAGTGCGGGTCTTCCTGCTGCGTCATTCGTAGCCGCTGGCCCTGACGAGGGCTTCGGCGAAGGCCTTCCAGGTGGGTTGGTCGGGGAGGGCTTCACCGTGGTTGGGCGTAGAGGCTCTGACGTTTCACCCTCGCGTGACGGGTATTCACGCGTGCCGGCGCGGCCGGCGGCTGAACAGTGTCACGGAGCAAGGGAGTGCGTGTCATGTCCGATTCGCAGCCCACCATCGTCCTCGTGCACGGCGCGTTCGCCGAGTCGGCGAGCTGGAACGGTGTGATCGAGCGGCTGGGCGCCGCGTACAACGTGGTGGCCGCCGCCAACCCGCTGCGGAGCGTCGCAGGCGACGCCTCCTACGTGCGGGACGTGATGCGCGGGATCGGCGGCCCGGTCATCCTCGTCGGTCATTCGTACGGCGGCATGGTGATCACCCAGGCCGCGGCTGACGAATCGTCGGTGCGGGCACTCGTGTACGTCAACGCCCTCTGCCCGGACACCGGCGAGTCGGCGCTGTCACTGTCGGCGAAATTCCCCGGCAGCACGCTCGCCGACACGCTGGTGCAGTACCCGGTGTCGACCGGTGGCAACGAGGTGGCGATCGGCCAGGACGCCTACCACACGCAGTTCGCCGCGGACGTGCCGGCCGACCTTGCCGCGCTCATGGCGCGGACCCAGCGACCGATCACCGAACAGGCACTGAACGACGGACTCTCCGGCGACCCCGCGTGGCGATTGCTGCCCAGCTGGTTCGTGTTCGGGGACGCCGACAACAACATCCCGGTCGCCGCGCACCGGTTCATGGCCGAGCGGGCCGACCCGCGGGGCCAGCGCGAGGTCGCTGGCGGCTCGCACGCGATGGCGGTGTCCCGGCCGAGCGAGGTCGCTGAGACGATCATCGAGGCGGTCCGGGGCGTGAGCTGACGTTCCGGGCGAACACTCCATCACTGAGCGCACGTACCAGCAGGCCAATCGGGGCCGGTGCGGCAGCCGTGATCTCGACCGGCTGTCGAGGTCCACCCGGGCGGAGACCTGGGTCGGCGTGGGCCGGGATGGACCGGAATAGGCTTCAGCCATGAGTGGTGTGCTCAGTGGTGCCCGGAGCGCGGTGAACCCCCTTCGCCAGCTCACGATCGACCAGCTTCGGCAACGGACGAGCCTCAAGTGGCGGGAGTACCCCGAGGACGTACTGCCGCTCTGGGTGGCGGAGATGGACGTGCCGTTGGCCGAGCCGGTCGCGCGGGCGATCACCGACGCCGTCGCGCGCGGCGACACCGGCTACACCGCCGGTACGGCGTACCCGCAGGCGCTGGCGGAGTTCGCCCGGCGGCGGTGGGGTTGGGACGGGCTGGCCGTGGAGCGCACCGCGTTGGTGCCCGACGTGATGCACGGCGTCGTCGAGGCGCTGCGGCTGGTCACCGAGCCGGGGGACGCGGTGGTCGTCAACTGCCCGGTCTACCCGCCGTTCTACGAGTTCGTGGCGCACGCCGGCCGCCGGATCCTCGAGGCGCCGCTCGGCGAGGACCTGCGGATCGACCTCGGCACACTGGAGGACGCGTTCCGGCGGGCTCGGGCCGGTGGGCGGCCAGCGGCGTACCTGCTGTGCAGCCCGCACAACCCGACCGGCGTCATACACACCGCCGACGAATTGGCCGCCGTCGCCAGCCTGGCCGAGCGGCACGGGGTCCGGGTGGTGGCCGACGAGATCCATGCTCCGGTGGTGGCCGGCGGAGCGCGGTTCGTGCCGTACCTCTCGGTGCCCGGCGCGGAGAACGGCCTGTCGCTGATGTCCGCCTCGAAGGGGTGGAACCTGGCCGGCCTGCGCGGTGCGCTCCTCATCGCCGGCCCGGCCGCGGCCGGGGACCTCGCCCGTGTTCCGTTCGAGGCCAGCGTCAGCACCAGCCACCTCGGCGTGATCGCCCACACCGCCGCCTTCCGGGACGGCGGCGAGTGGCTCGACGCCGTGTTGACCGGCCTGGACGACAACCGTCGGCTCCTCGCCGCGCTGCTCGCCGAGCACCTGCCAGCCGTCCGTTACCGTCCCGGTCAGGCCACGTATCTCGCCTGGCTCGACTGCCGCGCCCTGGACCTCGGCGACGACCCCGCCACCGTGTTCCTCGACCGCGGTCGGGTGGCGCTCAACTCCGGCTCGGCCTTCGGCACCGGCGGCGACGGCCACGTCCGGCTGAACCTGGCCACCGCACCGGAGCTGATCACCGAGGCGGTACGCCGAATGGCCACCGCCGTCGCCGGGTCGGCGAAGCCCCTGTTGCCGAAGTGACCACGGCCGTCGTGTCGGCGGTGCCCACCGCTGTCACTGACCGGCTGCGGGTGTCGACGGCCTCAGCGGGCGGCTGTCACCGACCGGTTGGCCCCGGCGCCCTCGCCCGCGGGCGACGCGAACGTGGTCCCCGCACCGAAGGCGCCTTCCTGCAACCCAAGGCTTCCGCTGTCCGCGTGGTCGCCGGCCGTACGCCGCTTGGCCCTGATGACCGCCCCCGCGAACGCCGCCGCGGTCACCACCATCGCCGCCGCCTGCCACATCTGCCGTCTCCTGTTCGGCCGACGCCTCATGCCGATCGCCTCCTCGTTCTCGTGGTCACTCGTGGTCTTTATCGTCTGGAACCGGAGCGGTGGCGAGGGAGTAATCGGCCGGATTGACACGATCGTGCTCGGCGGCGGCAGGGCTCTCCGGGCCGGGGTCCCAGCCGGTCCGTTCCGCTGGGCGGAAGGCGGCAGGACCGCACGGTGGCAACGCTCGCGGGTTACCGACGCGACCCTCTCGCCCGTGGAACGGAAGGAGGGGCGTCACCGGCGCCGGCGGTGCCCGGCGGCGTCGACGACACGGTCGCCTCGACCGGGACGTCCCGTCGGGCGAGGTGGCGCAGGAGACCTCGGATGTGATGCTTGTCCGCCGGCGAGACCGTGTCGTCGAGCAACCGTTGGCGGATGGCGCCCAGGTCGGCGTCGACCTCCGTCAGTGTCCGGGGGTCGGGCGGGACGGCGGTGGCGTTCGGCATCGCCAGCGGGCGGATCGCGGCTGCGATGGGGAGCCCCAGGGTGGTGCACAGGCTGCGTACCTTGGCCAGCTCGGGGTATTGCTGCCAGTCGCCGGCGAGCCAGCGGAACAGCGTCGAGCGGCTGACGCCGGTGTGTCGCGCGATGTCGCCGACGCTCCAACCGCGCTCCTTACGGGCGTCGGTGACCGCCTGGCGGACGAACCGCGCGAAAGCCTGTTGGGGCGTTGGGGGACTGGTGTCCATCCTCAGACGTGTCTTCCCTCGGTCTGGTGGTGCCTCGGCCTGCGGCGCTCGATGGTCAGATCTGATCACCCATCCCGGTGTTCCGACGGCGTGGACGTGGTGCCGACGTGATCGTCTCCCAGCTTTCGGCGTCGCGCTCGGTTGGCCGGCGAGGATCCCTACTCGTTCGAGACCCGTCGGTTACTCAACTGCCTCGCTGGAGAGGGGTGGTCCCGCCGCCGCCGCTGGCTGTCTGGTTGCTGGCCGGATGTCGGGTTTGCTGGCCGTGATCGTGGCGCTCGGGCCCGATGAGGCGACGTGATCTGGGTGCAGCCGGTGGATTCAGGTACCGTCGCCTGTCACACCGTCTTTGCACCAACCTGGCTGCCCGTCGCAGGGGGAGCCGAACCGGAGGGACACAGCCGTGAGGTTCCGTAGCGCAGTCCGCAAGGCCGGCCTCGTCGTGGCGATCGCCGCCCTGGCGGCGAGTGCGGGATGTGCCAAGAAGGATGACAGCGAGGTCCAGGCGAGCGGGGTCAAGCTGGTCCAGGCGGGCAAGCTGACCGTCTGCACCCACCTGCCCTACCCGCCGTTCCAGTCCAAGGACGCCAGCGGCAAGGTCACCGGGTTCGACGTCGAGGTGATGGACCTGGTCGCCAAGGAGTTGGGCGTCGAGCAGACGATCGTCGACACCCCGTTCGAGGGCATCAAGTCGGGTCAGGATCTGAACACCGGCAAGTGCGACGCGGCCGCTGCCGGCATGACGATCACCGAGGAACGGCAGAAGGTGATGAACTTCTCCGACCCGTACTTCGACGCGACCCAGGCGATGTTGGTCAAGACCGGCAAGCCGTACAAGGCCCTCGACGACCTCCGGGGCAAGAAGCTCGGCGTCCAGGCGGCCACGACCGGGCGTGACTACGCCCGGAAGTTCGAGAAGGAGAAGGGCCTGCAGCTCGTCGAGTTCGAGGATCTCGCCGCCCTGCAGCAGGCCGTCTCCAACGGCCAGGTCGAGGCGGGCATCAACGACCTGCCGGTCTGGACCGAGTACCTCAAGAAGAACCCGGGCGGGTTCGAGGTGGCTGCCGAGTTCGACACCGGCGAGCAGTACGGGTTCTCGGTGAAGAAGGACGGCAACCCGGAGCTGCTCAAGAAGATCAACGAGGTGCTGGCCAAGGCCAAGCAGGACGGCTCGTACGACGCGATCTACGAGAAGTGGATCGGCAAGCGGCCCAGCGCGTGATCGAAGCTCATGGCAGGAGGGCGCGCGGCTCGCGCGCCCTCCTCGTAGGTAACTCCCGGGAAGGCAAGGAGCGACGACAGTGAAGCTGCGGCGCCGCCAGCGAGAGCGGCTGTCCCTCTGGCTCCAGTACCTGGCCTTCATCGCCATCATCGCCGTGGTGTTCCTCGCCGCGGACTGGGGCAGGTTGAAGGACGCCTTCTTCCGCGTCGACATCATCGAGTCGATGTTCCCGACGATCATCACCGTCGCGCTGCGCAACACGGTGCTCTACACGCTGGGCGCGTTCGCCTTCGGTCTCGTGTTCGGCACCATCCTCGCGCTGATGCGGCTGTCCCGGGTGGCTCCGTATCGCTGGGTGGCCACGGCGTACATCGAGCTGTTCCGGGGTCTGCCGGCGCTGCTGGTGCTCTTCCTCGTCGGGTACGGCATTCCCATCGCCTTCCCCGAGCGGGAGATCCCGGGCGGCGTCTTCGGTTCGATCGCGATCGGTCTCGGGTTGACCGCCGCCGCGTACATGGCCGAGACCATCCGGGCCGGCATCCAGGCCGTGCCGAAGGGGCAGATGGAGGCGGCGCGCACCCTCGGCATGTCGCACTTCACGGCCATGCGCACGATCGTCATCCCGCAGGCGTTCCGGATCGTGATCCCGCCGCTGACGAACGAACTCATCCTGCTCACCAAGGATTCGTCGCTGGCGTACGTGCTGGGTGTGACGGCGCAGACCATCGAGGTCACCAAGTTCGGCCGGGACATGCTGAACGACCGGGTGAACGCCACCCCGCTGCTGGTGGCCGGCCTCGCGTACCTGATCATCACCCTGCCCCTGTCCCAGGTGGTACGACGCCTCGAACTCCGATACGCCAAGGCTCGGTGACCCGCATGACGACGACTCCGTCCCGCCCCGCCGTCGAGATCCGCGACCTGCACAAGTCCTTCGGGCCGCTCGAGGTCCTCAAGGGCATCGACTTCGAGGTCGCCCAGGGCGAGGTGGTGTGCGTCATCGGACCGTCCGGGTCGGGCAAGTCGACGCTGCTGCGGTGCGTCGACCTGCTGGAGGAGCCGACGGCCGGCAGGATCTGGGTGAACGGCGTCGAGATGACCGACCCGGATGTCGAGATCGACGCGGTGCGCCGCGGCATCGGCATGGTCTTCCAGTCGTTCAACCTGTTCCCGCATCTGACCGTGCTGAACAACCTCACCATCGCCCAGCGTCGCGTGTTGCGGCGGGGCCGTGCCGAGGCCGAGCGGATCGCGCGGGCCAACCTGGAGCGCGTGGGCCTGACCGACAAGGCCGACGCGTTCCCGGCGCAGCTCTCCGGGGGTCAGCAGCAGCGGGCGGCGATCGCCCGCTCGCTGTCGATGGAGCCCAAGCTGATGCTCTTCGACGAGCCGACCTCGGCGCTCGACCCGGAACTGGTCGGCGACGTGCTCACCGTCATGCGCAAGCTGGCCGAGGACGGCATGACGATGATGGTGGTCACCCACGAGATGGCGTTCGCCCGCGACGTCGCCGACCGGGTGGTGTTCATGGACGGCGGCGTGGTCGTCGAGCAGGGACCACCGCAGGAGGTGCTGGGCGCGCCGCGGCACGAGCGGACCCGTTCGTTCCTGTCCCGGGTGCTCGACCCGACCCACGTCGCGCAGCTCGGTCTGCCCGAGCAGTCTCCGGAGCCTCCGGAGTCGCCGCGCCTGCCGACCGACGAGCGCCACAACCTCTGACAGCCGACGTACGTCTGTCCGCCGGGCTGCCCCGGCGGGCCAACCCCGCGCGCCCGTGACGAGGTCCGCGGTCGTCCGCGGCAGCAACCGTCGATGTGCAACCGTCACCCTGAACGGGCTCCGGCGTCAGGGGTCGGAGGTGGCGGGTTGGCCGGGCTGACCTGGGCATCGATGTGTGGCAGGCTCATGATCGATCGAGAGCCGCCGTGATGTCCCGGTAAACTTCTTGCAATCAGGACTGTACTTTCGTCGATGGATTACATAAGTTGCTGTTATCCATCGAAAGTTCTGAGTCTTCCGAGCAAAGTCCGCGACAAGGTCCACACGGTCGTGCTGCCGCCCCTCATGCTCGGCGGTCGCTGCACCGTGCCCGCGTCACGGCTTCGCCCGGTGAACGGAGTCCCATGGACGACCAACCCGTCGGCTCCCACCGTCCCCTGTCCCGCAGATCGCTGATCGCCACCGGAGCCCTCGCCGCCGGAGCCCTGGGGGCGTCCGCCCCCGCGATCGGCGCCGCGTTCGGCGGCAGCCCGGCCCGCGCGGCCGCCGGCGTCACGAAGAAGGTCACCATCTACGCCGAGCAGCTGCCCGGCGGGCTGTTCGGGTACGGTCTGGCGCCCGGCCAGGCCACGGTGCCGGGGCCGTTGCTGGAGATGTACGAGGGGGACACCCTCGAGATCACCCTGGTCAACACCACCGACCAGCGGCTGTCCATCCATCCGCACGGGGTGGACTACAGCACCGACTCGGACGGCAGCCCGCTCAACGCCTCGTTCAACAATCCCGGTGAGACCCGCACCTACGTGTGGCGCTCGCGGGAGATGTTCCTCGCGTCCGGCCGGCGGTTCATGCCGGGCAGTGCCGGCTACTGGCACTACCACGACCACGCGATGGGCACCGACCACGGCACCGGCGGTGTCGCGAAGGGACTGTACGGGGCGCTGATCGTCCGGCGCCGCGGCGACATCCTGCCGGAGAAGCAGTTCACCGTCGTGTTCAACGACATGATGATCAACAACCGGATGGCCCCGAACACCCCGATGTTCGAGGCGAACCTGGGCCAGCGGGTGGAGTGGATCGCCATCGGGCACGGCGGCACCTTCCACACCTTCCACCTGCACGCGCACCGCTGGGCGGACAACCGCACGGGGATGCTCGAGAGCACGGCCGACCCGAGCCTCGTGATCGACAACAAGGACCTCAATCCGGGCAGCTCGTTCGGCTTCCAGGTGCTCGCCGGAGAGGGCGTCGGGCCCGGCGCATGGATGTACCACTGCCACGTGCAGTCGCACTCCGATGGCGGCATGGCCGGAATCTTCCTGGTACGCAACGCCGACGGCAGCATGCCGCCGGGCGCCGAAGAGGCCATCCACCGGTTCCAGGGCCACACACACACGCATGGCAGCTGACCGAAACCGAGAGTGGGGACGGGGATGACAGGAACAGTACGACGAGCACTAGCCGCGGTAGCGGCCATCGCTTTGTTGATGCCGGCAACGGCGGCGGCAGCGGCACCGGAGGCGGTAGCCGCACCGCAAGCGGCTCAGGAGGCCAGGGCAGCCGTCCTCGTCTTCCACGGGCCGGTAGCCGAGCAGCAGGACCCTGTTTTGCGCGCCGTGGAGGCAATCAAAGATCTTGGCGCGGTTCATGACATCGATGTCACGGCTACCACGAACCCCGCCGTTTTCACGGCCGCCGGGCTCGCGCCGTACCGCAGCGTGGTCTTCCTCTCCGCGACCGGTGCCGCGCTCAACCGTGACCAGGAAGCGGCGCTGCAGAGCTACATGAAGGCCGGCGGCGGCTTCGTCGGCATCGCCGACGCCGCCCGCGCGCAGGTCGACTCGGCCTGGTTCACCGGCCTGATCGGCACCCGCCCGGCCGGCGCCATCCCGGTGGCCGAGCCGGTCGCCCGGGTGACCGCCAGCGGTGAGAACGCGCCGAACGAGACCAAGGAGAAGCTGACCGACGGCGACTCCGGCACCAAGTGGCTCGTCCGCACCCCGACGGCCTGGGTGGCCTACGAGCTGAGCGCACCCAAGCGCATCACCGGCTACGCGCTGACGTCGGCCAACGACTCCTCCGGCCGTGACCCGAAGGACTGGACCCTGCAGGGCTCCACGGACGGCCAGAACTGGTCCGATGTGGACCGGCGGACCGGCCAGACCTTTCCGGAGCGCTTCCAGACCCGGCGGTTCGACATCGCCACGCCGCAGGAGTTCAAGCACTTCCGCCTGAACATCACCGCGAACAGCGGCGAGCCGCTGACCCAGCTCGCCGACCTGCGTCTGTTCACCGGCAGCACCACCGCGCCGGAGCCGCCCGCGGTGAACCGGGCGGTCGTCAACATTCTGGACCGGAAGCACCCGGCCACGGCGTCGCTGCCGATGACGCTCACCCGCTCGGACCGCTGGGAGAACTGGGACCCGAACCCGATCGGTGCCGTGCACACCCTCGCCCAGGTCGAGGAGCGCCACTACAACCCGGGGCCGGGCGCCAACGGCCCGTTCCACCCGGTGTCCTGGTGCCGGGACTACGACGGCGGCCGGTCGTTCTACACCGGCATGGGCCACACCGAGGGCAGCTACGGCGAGGAGGCGTTCCGCACGCACCTGGCCGGGGCGCTCAAGTGGACGACCGGCCTTCAGCGCGGTGACTGCCAGGCGACGATCGCCGCGAACTACAAGGTGGAGCGACTCACCGCGGCCAACCAGACCGGGCAGCTGGACCAGATCGGCGAGCCGCACGGGCTCACCATCGCGCCGGACAACACGGTGTTCTACGTCGGCAAGGCGGCCTGCCCGAGCGGCCCGATCGCGGACTGGAACAACCCCGACGTCGGCCTGGGCTGCGGCACCATCCACTCGTGGGACCCGCGCACCAAGCAGGCCAAGCTGCTCACCACCCTGGAGGTGATGGGTAACCGGGGCAGCGGCTCCGAGCTGGTGAAGAACGAGGAGGGCCTGCTCGGCATCGTGCCCGACCCTAAGTTCGCCGAGAACGGCTGGCTCTACGTCTACTGGATGCCGCACGACTCGATCGACCGGGTGAAGCGGGTCGGGCAGCGAACCGTCTCCCGGTTCACCTACGACCGTGCGACCCAGACGATCGACCAGGCCACCCGTAAGGATCTGCTGCAGTTCCCGGTGCAGATCCACAGCTGCTGCCACGCCGGCGGCGGCATGGCGTTCGACGCCAAGGGCAACCTCTACGTGGGCTCCGGCGACAACAACTCGTCCGAGGGATCGCAGGGCTACTCCGGCAACAACTGGACCCAGGAGTACCAGGGGATCTCGTTCCAGGACGCCCGCCGCACCTCGGGCAACACCAACGACCTGGCCGGTAAGATCATCCGGATCCACCCGGAGGCGGACGGCACGTACACCATCCCGGAGGGCAACCTGTTCCCGCCGGGCACGGAGAAGACCCGGCCGGAGATCTACGTGATGGGCGTGCGCAACATCGCCCGCCTGCAGGTCGACCCGGAGCACCAGTGGCTGACCGCGGGTTGGGTCGGCCCGGACGCCTCGTCGCCGAGCCCGACGCTGGGCCCGGCGAAGTACGAGACCGCGACCATCATCACCTCGGCGGGCAACCAGGGCTGGCCGTACTGCATGGGCAACCGGCAGCCGTACCGGGACCGCAGCACCACCGACGCGACCGTGCTGACCGGCTGGTACGACTGCGACAACCTGAAGAACGAGTCGCCGCGTAACACCGGTCTGGTGGACATCCCGGCGGCCCGGGACAACATGATCTGGTACTCGCCGGACGGCGGCGGACCGGTGTTCCCGAAGCGGGCGGACGGCAGTGGCCTGCCGACCTACGTCGCGGCCGACGCCACCTACACCCAGCCCTACCTGCGCGGCGGCGGCCAGGCCATCATGTCCGGCCCGACCTACCACCGCGACCTCGTCGACACCAACAGCGGCGTGGCCTGGCCGGAGTACTGGGACGAGAAGTGGTTCATCGGCGACCAGTCGAACGCGAACAACCGTGTCGCTGTCACGGTCGACCCGGCCGGCGTGCCCACCGCTGCGCCGCCGGTGTACGCCGAGTCGCTGCGGGCCATCATCCCCGGCGGCAACGGCGACACCCGCCTGCAGAGCTGGATGGACGCCAAGTTCGGCCCGGACGGTGCGCTCTACCTGCTGGACTACGGAGGCGGGTTCTTCAGCCTGCACCCCAACCAGAAGCTGATCCGCATCACCTACACCGGTGGCGCGCCCACCCCGGCGCCGGCCGCGACCTCGGTCGCCGTGCAGAACAAGCCGCTGACCATCGCCTTCAACGGCTCTCGCTCCGGTGGCGTCAGCTACCGGTGGGAGTTCGGCGACGGCGCCACGTCGACCGAGGCGAACCCTCGGCACACGTACGCCCGGGTCGGCACCTACACCGCGAAGCTGACCGTCACGTACGCCGACGGTGAGACGGCGACGGTGCAGACCACGGTCACGGTGGGCTGTGCGGTGCCCGACAGCCGGGACACCGTGTGGCTCGGCGACACCGACACGAAGGTGCCCAGCCGTACGGTCGGGCAGGGCTGCACCATCAATGACCTGATCGACGACGAGAGCACGTGGGGCGACCACAACAGCTTCGTCCGGCACGTGACGGCGGTGACCGACACGCTCCAGCGCGACGGTCTGCTCTCCGCCCGCGAAGCCGGCACGCTGACCCGCCTGGCTGCCGCGTCCGACATCGGCCGGGACGGCCGCACCGGGTACGAGCCGCTCTTCGACGGCACCGCTGAGTCGCTGCTCGGCTGGCAGCAGGCACCATCGGGATCGTTCGGCATCCAGCCGGACGGCTCACTGAGGTCCAGCGGCGGCCTGGGCATGCTCTGGCACACCAAGGAGTTCGGCGACTTCTCGCTGAAGTTGCAGTTCCGCGACATCGCGCCAGGGACCGGACGGGCCAACAGCGGCGTCTTCACCCGGTTCCCGGACCCACGGATCCCGCTGGAGCAACGCCCGCCGGGCAGCTGCGGCACGGTCGGATCGGCCCGGACCTCACCGGCGTGGGTGGCGATCTTCTGCGGGCACGAGATCCAGATCTACGACGGCGAGACCGGCGAGCCGCAGAAGACGGGCTCGGTCTACAACTTCGACTCCGTGCCACTCGCCCAGGCCGGTGTCACTCCGAAGGAGCAGTGGAACGACTACGAGATCCGCGTCGTCGGGCAGCACTACACGATGATCCGCAACGGCGTGGTGATCAACGAGTTCGACAACACGCCGGGCAAGCAGTCGTCCCGCGCGGGCGACCCGCCAACCGATCTGCGGCAGTTCCTCCGCGGCTTCATCGGGCTGCAGAACCACGGCGACAACGACCTGATCGAGTTCCGCAACATCCGTGCGCGGGAACTCTAGGAGAAACGATGACCCGACGATTAATGGCCGCGCTGTCGGCGCTCCTGCTCACCGTCCTTCCCCTGGTCGCGACGCCCGCCTCCGCCGCGCCCAACGCCCAGGCGCAGGTGTTGACCTGGACCGCCGACGACAGCATCACCCGCTACAAGTCCGCACCCGCCCAGGCGGTGGCCGGCGAAACCACGATCATCTGGGAGAACAGCTCGGCCACCGGTAACACCACCGGGATGCCGCACACGCTGACCTTCGACACCACCACCGACGGCTACAACCACGACGTCACGCTGAACATCCTGGCCAACCCGTTCGACGTGAACAACGGCCGGCACCAGGCGACCGTGACCCTGACCCCGGGCAGGTACCGCTACTTCTGCTCCATCCCGGGCCACAGCCAGATGGTCGGTGAACTGGTCGTCACCGACGGCGGGGGAGGCAGCGACACAACCCCGCCGACGGTGACGGGCGCCGTCACGGGCGACCGCGACGGGGACGGCAACTACATCGGCGCGGCCACGGTGACCGTCACGGCCACCGACGCCGGGTCGGGTGTGGACACCGTCGAGTACCAGGTCGACGACACCAGCTTCCAGCCGTACACGCAGCCGGTGCAGGTGACCGCGATCGGTGACCACTCGGTGCAGTTCCGCGCCACCGACGAGGCCGGCAACGTCAGTGCGGTCGGCTCGGTGTCGTTCCGGGTCGTCGAGCCGAGCCAGGAGGACACCACCCCGCCGGTGGTGACGGCCGCCCTGGCCGGCGACCAGGACGGCGACGGCAACTACATCGGTACGGCCACCGCCACGCTGGCCGCCACCGACGCGGAGTCCGGCGTCGCCACGGTCGAGTACTCGCTGGACGGGGGCGCCTTCACCCCGTACACCCAGCCGATCGTGGTCGACGCCGTCGGCATGCACATGCTGCACTACCGGGCGACCGACGTCGCGGGGAACACGTCGGCGGAGCAGATGGCCCACTTCACCGTCGTGCCCCCGCCCGTCGAGGACACCACCCCGCCCGCGGTGTCCGCCACGGTCACCGGTGAGCGGGACGCAGCCGGCGGATACGTCGGGGCCGCGACCGTGACCGTCACGGCGACCGACGACGGCTCCGGTGTGGCGAAGATCGAGTACGCGCTCGACACCGGCGCCTGGACGACGTACACCGCCCCGGTCTCCGTCCGCGCCGTCGGCGCCCACACCGTGCGGTACCGGGCAACCGACACCGCCGGGAACACCGCCACCGAGCAGTCGGCGACGTTCACCGTGGTGGCCGACGGCACCGACGCCTGCCCCGGGTCGGACACCCGGGGAACGGTGATCATCGACGGTGACGACACCGGTGTGGCCAACGTCGACACCGGCAACGGCTGCACCATCAACGATCTGATCGCCGAGAACGCCGACTATCCGGGGCACGCCGAATTCGTCCGGCACGTCGAGACGGTCACCACCGCGCTCGTGACCGGCGGAACGCTGAACCAGCGCCAGCAGGGCGCCATCGTCCGGGCCGCGGCCCGATCGGACGTCGGCGCATGAGTCACCGAATCTCATCGACAGGGAGTACAGCGATGCCCAGACGTACCCTCGCCAAGCTGGCGACCGTGACCGCCGTCGTCGCCTCCTCGGTGCTGGCGGTGGCACCCAGCGCACACGCTGACCTGGTCACCTACTGCATCGGCACCGGCGGTGCCGTGACCGTGCCCAACGACCTGTACGTGCCGGCCGGCGAGTCCTGCGCGCTCACCGGCACCACCATCACCGGCAACGTCAGCGTCGCCGCCGGCGGCAACCTCGTGGTCAGCGGCGGCACCATCAGCGGCGAGGTACGCATCGCCACGGACGGCTACCTGGACGCCACCAACACGACGGTCGGTGGCCAGGTGGTGCTGGCCGCCGGCGGGTACGGCGCGTTCCTGAACGGCGCCCGGACCGGCAACGTGACGGTGCGGCCGAAGGGCACCTCGACGATCGACAGCTTCCTGTTCGTGGAGGAGTCGACGATCGTCGGGACCGTCACCGCCGGCGCCGGTGAGGTCCGGCTCGACCGCGGCACCCAGGTCGAGCGCAACCTCAACACCACCGGCACCTACTACACCGACGTCCACGACTCGTTCGTCGACGGCACCCTGTCGGTGCTGAACAGCGCCACCGGCAGTGTCGTGTGTGGCAGCGCGGTCCGGGGCCAGGCCACGTTCGCCGGCAACCTCGGCGCCGTGCAGCTCGGCCCCAACGGCACCCTCGACAGTTGCGCCTCCGGCGGCTACTGGGGCCGGGACGTCAGCATCACCAGCACCACGGGGGGTGTCACGGTCGACGACAACATCATCGACGGCAAGCTGACCGTGACGTCCAACAACCCGGCCGCCCAGGTGGCCGCGAACAACCGGATCCGTGGCGGCGTGATCGGTGACCAGGCGGCGGCCAGCACCAACCGGTCGGCTCAGGTCGCGTCGGCTCCGGAGCGGGAGGGCGCCGGGGACGAGCGGGCGGAGACCCGTCGTACCTCGGCCGTGCAGGAGGCCACCGCAGCCGGCGCCGCCCGGCTGTAACTGATCAGCACCCGTCGACACCGGGCCGGACGTCACGAGACGTCCGGCCCGGCCGACGGGCGGCACATGAGTCAGGCGTCACCTACGTGCAGTTGTTCCGGGCCTTGCGCAAGAAGGCCTCCCGCGACACGATCTTCGTCCTGTCGTGGCCGCGCCCGGTGAGCGGTTCGACATCCACGGCCAGGCCTGACTCCGCCGCCGTGAGGTCGCGAATCTCCTTGACCTCCCAACCCTCCGGCGGCTGACCGAACAGGGGGACCTCCACGACCTCGTTCGTCGGCATGCCGCTGACGCCCCACGTGATCAGCGGTCGTTCACTCGCGTCGTTGCGGTTGTCGTTCCTGAACACGCTCAATTGGGAGAACGTGTCGTCGCACGTGAC
Organism: Micromonospora sp. RHAY321; assembly: GCF_023896955.1. Taxonomy (GTDB): domain Bacteria; phylum Actinomycetota; class Actinomycetes; order Mycobacteriales; family Micromonosporaceae; genus Micromonospora. Next base: position 181,569 of record NZ_JAMHIW010000007.1, on the reverse strand, counting down.
GAGAACGCCCGTCGGCTGGATGCAGCCTGCCAAGGTGGCATCACGCTGCGATCCCTCGATGGTCACGATCGGGGTAGGGGGATGGGCGCCGCCGCCGGGCGGCACTCCGTGGTGGCTTGCCTGCCGTCCCTACGATCCGGGCCATGACGTACGAGCCGATGCTTGTGCCCGACCGGAAACCCAACCGAACGACCCGTACGGTTCTGATCGTTGTTGCCGCGGTGCTGGCGGTCTGTTGTGTGGTGGGTGTCGGCGGCGGGTTCTGGCTCTTCCGCACCGTCAACACGGCAGTCGGGCCGGCTCGTGAAGCCACCGGCGCGTACCTGGACGACGTGCAGGCCGGCAATTACCAGGGCGCCTACGGCCGGCTGTGCGAGAGGGTGCGCGACGGCATGCCGCAGGAGGAGTTCACGCGGGTCCAGTCCGCGCAACTGAAGATCAGCAGCTACAAGATCACCGGTGTGTCCGTCTCCAACTACAACGGCCGGGTCAGCGGTGTTGTCACCGTCCAACTGGTCCAGGTGGCGGGCGGGCGGTTCACGCAGACGATTCCGCTGACCAAGGAACGCGGCGAGTGGCGCGTCTGCCAGTGAGTGTCCACCGGCCCGACGTGCGGCGAGCCGCGCCGTCAGCTGACGGCGCTGCCGTAGAAGGCGCCGGGGTCCGCGGCCAGAGACGCCTTGACGTGGGCGCTCCACTCGTCGGCGACGACCTCGAGCTTGCCTGCCTCGATTCCGTCGAGTGCGGCGCGGACAACCTCGGCGGGGTCGATCTTGTCGCCGTCGTAGTCGGCCATCATGTCGGTGTCGGCGCTGCCCAGGTGCAGCCCGGTGACGAGGGTGCCCTGGCCGGCCAGTTCGATCCGGACACCGTTGGTCAGGCTCCACTCGGCTGCCTTCGCCGTGCCGTAGGCGTTGGCTCCGTCGTAGGAGAACCATGACATCGCGGACAGGACGTTGAGGATTCCGCCGCCGCCGTTGGCGGCCAGCACCGGCGCGAACGCCCGCACCATGCCGAGCGTTCCGTAGAAGTGCGTGTCCATCTCCAACCGGATCTTGTCCAGGTCGCCGGTCACGAGGTTGGTCCCGGTGGAGATCCCGGCGTTGTTGATCAACAGGGTGACGTCGGAAGCGGCGGCTGCCGCCTCCGCGACCGACCGCGGGTCGGTGATGTCCAGCCGGAGCTTCTCGACGCCGGGGAGGTCGATGCGCTCCGGGTGGCGGGCCGTGGCGTACACCGTGGTCGCGCCGCGCTCCAGCAACTGTCGGGCGAAGTGCCGGCCGATGCCACGGTTGGCGCCGGTGACCAGCGCGATCGAACCGGAGATCTGCATGACTGCCTCCAGGGCGGTTTCGGTGGTTCGGTACGCGGGCTACGCTAGAACCTGACGTTGACGTGAGGGGCAAGCCCTGTGCCCGACGTCACCCAGCAGAGGGAGGGGCCGTGCGAATCGGTGAACTCGCCACCCGGACCGGCGTGTCCGTGCGCGCCCTGCGCTACTACGAGGAGCAGGCACTCCTGATCCCCGCCCGCAGCAGCGGCGGCCAGCGCCACTACGACGAGGGCGCGGTCGAGCGGGTCCACCTGATCCAGATGTTGTACGCCGCCGGCCTGTCCAGCAGGACGATCCTGGACCTCCTGCCCTGCGTCGACGCGAAGGTCAACACCCCGGAGTCCCGCGCCATGCTGACGGCCGAACGCGCGCGTATCGAGCGGCAGATAACCCAACTCACCCAGGCCAGGGACCGGCTCGACGCCGTCATCGCCCTCAGCGAGAGCCCGGCCAGTGGGTGCACCAGGTCGGACACCACCGCACCCGTGCCGACGGTATCTGCCCGAGGGTGAGAAGGCCTACGGCCGATCCGAGGGCCGCGCCGCCGGTGACGGCGGGCCTATCGTGGTCGCATGATGGTGCGGACGCGCTGGACGATGCCCCACCCACCGGACGTGTTGTGGCCCGCGCTCTGCGACTCGCGCCTTGAGCTGCAGCCCCGGTGTCCGGTCTTCTACCTGGGCACGCCCCGGCCGACGACGTGCCGGCTGCCCGATGGCCCGGGCGAGGTGGGCGCGGCGCGGCAGTGCGTCTCGGAGCAGGGTGTGGTGCGGCAGCGGATCACCCTCTGGGAGCCACCGAGCCGACTGGCGTTCCACATGGAGTCGACCGACCTCTACTTCCACCGGTTCGTCGACCAGCTCGGGGATCTGTTCGAGCTGGAGCAGGCGGGAGCCGGCACGAGGATCACCCGGACGAGCACGGTGACGGTCCGCGGTCTCGGCCGTGTCGCATTGGAGCCGGCGCTCTGGGTCGGGCTGAAGTCGGTACACCGCTTCGTGTTCCGGAACTGGCAGAAGATGGCGTTGTCGCCCCCCGCCGAGGTGTGACGCTCCCGCACTGGAGGCTTTGCCCCGTCGAGGCAACCGATGCCGCGCCCTCTCTCATGGCGCGAGCGCTCTCGGCCGTGTCCGGGCCTCGGGACTCAGGCGGTCAGTGGCGTGGCCTCCGGTTGCCGGTCGGCTGGTGTCTGGTCGAGTACATGGTGGCGGACGCCGCGCGTCAGCAGGTAGCCGACCATCCAGAACTCGCCGATGGTCGCGGGAACGACCAGGGCGTCAGCGACGCCCTGTGCGTCCGGGACGAGGTATCCGATGAATGCGCTGAGCAGGTAACCGATGCCGCCGGCGACGAGGACCCAGCCCAGCGGGCGGGGCATCCAGTTCGAGCGGAGCACGCAAAGTCCCATGGGAATGAGCCACAGCCCGAAGAACAGACCTCCGACGCCCCACAGGTTGCCGCTGGTCAGATAGAGGAGCTGGACGGTTGCCGCCGGGTCCCCGACGGGATCGAGCGCGATGTCGAGGGCCGTGGCGAGCAGTGCTGCGCTGACGAGGACCACGATCGCGTTGATGAGGCCGAACGCGGCGATGGCGCCGGCGGCGAGCCGGTCGGCGGTCCGGAACAGCCGGTAGAACCATACGGCGGCGAGGGCCTGGGTCACGACGACGAGCAGCTCGACGGCGACGCCGACGCGCGCGAGTGTTTCGTGCTGGACCAGACTGGCGAGCGTCGCGCTGGGGTCGTCGGCATTGAAGAGCTGCGACCGGATGAGCAGAAAGCCGAGACCCCCGGTGATGGCGAGGGCGAGGTAGAGCAGTCCGGTCATGCGGGCGGTACGGATCAGCGCGGGCATCGTGGCTCCTTGGGGCCGTACCGGCTCGTGGAGGTGGTGGAACTCCGACCACGACCTTACGTTGTAAGGTAACCATACGATGTAAGGTGCTGGCAAGAGGTGGGGGGACAGGTGGCAGCGAAGGCAGTCCGGCAACCGCTCAGTCGCGAGCGCGTACTGGCAGCGGCGGTCGCACTGGCGGACGCTGAGGGGATTCACGCGTTGACGATGCGTCGCCTCGCCGCCGATCTCGGCGTCGAGGCCATGTCGCTCTACCATCACCTGCCCGGCAAGGAGGCCCTCCTCGACGGCGTCGTGGAGACCGTGTTCGCCGAGATCGATGCGGCTGTTGGTCCCATCTCCACAAACGATGGCGATGAAGACTGGCGAGGGCGGTTGCGCAGGCAGTTCCTCGCCGCGCGTCGGATCATGCTGCGTCACCCGTGGATGCCCGGATTGTTGGGCTCGCGCCGGACCGTTCCCGTCGGCATGTACGCGTATTACGACGGGATCGTGGGCACCCTGGTCGATGCCGGCTTCTCACACCGCCTCGCGCACCGGGCGTTGCACGCGTTCGGTAGTTTGCCTCTCGGGTTCGTGCAGGAGATCTTCAGTCCGGCGTCGGCGGGCGGGAGCATGGACGCCGAGGCCGCGGAGGCGGACCTGGCCGCGATGGCCGAGGCGCTACCGCACCTGACGGCCATGATGGCAACCGAGATCCACGATGTCACCGACCCCATGCTCGGGTGGTGCGACAGCCAGACCGAGTTCGAGTTCACGCTCAACTTGCTCCTGGACGGGCTGGAACGCCTCCGCGCCTGAGGGCGAAACACGGGCGGCTGCGGCGAGCCCGCCTCGTTAGGCGAACTCGCCGCTCCGCACGGTCGACAGGTGGCGCCGATCAGAAGTCGTCGACGTTCACCGTCACGCGATGCTCGCTGGACTTCCAGTTCGGCACGTTGATCACATCGAGCCCGCCACCGCGTTGACCGACCGCGATCCGTACCAGGCCGAGGTGTGCCGGCGTGGCAGGGATGAACACGTCCATGCCGGTGATGAAGGTCTGGCTGAAGAACTCCGGCAGCGGCGCGGTCAGGTCGGTGACACCGTCACTGCCGTCGTCGAAGGCGAAGAGCGCGATCGTCCGCTTGACGCGGGGGGTGTTCGCCGGGTTCAGGACGTCCCTGCCGTTGATCCACAGGTTGTCGCCGGCATCGCCCTGGTCGCCCCACCACTCCTTCTGCCGTTGGATCGTCAGCGCCGTGTGCTGGTCGCTGGTGTCGACCAGCGCGCCGAGCCCCTCGCCCGGCCGGCTGGTCGTCAGGCGTACGAAGGAGTCGGACCGCAGGAACGGCTGGAAGTAGAAGTGGTGCGTGGCCGCGCCGGCGCGCACGATCGCGAACTCGTACCGGGCGGTGGCGAGCACCGGGAACGGGCCGAACGAGCCGTCGCCGCTCAGGGGCACCCGATGCGCGGGCCGGCTCGACAGCCGCCCGCCGGTCAGGGAGTTGACCGGGTAGACCTCCAGCGTCGCGTCGGTGACGCCGACGTTGCTGGGGAAGAGCACGGCGCGACCGGAGACCCGAGCGGTGCCGAACAGTTGCGGAACGATCCGCGTCGTCCGGGGAGGGCGGCCCTGGAAGAACTGGAAGATCTCGCGGAACGACTCCGGCGACGACACGGTCTGCGTGTGGGACTGGTCGGGGAGGTACACGTTGGTCGCGCCCGCGACTGCCCGGGCCGGGTCGCCCTCGCCCCAGATCGCGAGCGTGGGCACACCACCCGGTGGTGACGCCGCGGTGCGCCCGTCCAGGTTGACGTAGTGCGCGACGCGCGCGGCGCGCGCCGGTGAGCTGGCGAGGTAGCCCTGCATGACGAAGGTGCCCAGCGAGTGCGCGAGCAGGTCCACCCTGTCCGCGCCGGTCGCCGCCAGCAGCCGTGAGATCCGCGCGTCCATCTCCGCGTACACCTGCGGGAGGATCGTGGCGACGTTCGGCGAGTCGTACTCGTGCGCCTCGATGATGTCGGTGGGGTAGCCGTTGCTGGCCAGGCGCTTGGCCTGGGACTGGAACTGCGACGCCGATCCGGCACTGCCGTGCACGAAGATCACCGGGCGGTACGACGCGCCGGTTGCGGCCCTGGCGGCCTGCGGAACGGCGGTGACGGACAGTCCGGCGGCGAGCGCGAGCCCGGCCGTCAGGGAGAGCAGTCTCCGGCGGGACGTGTGCATCGGTCCTCCACCTCGGTCGAGAAAGTATCTGCACTGGGAGCGCAAGTATCGTCGCAGGGGGATGGTCAGCGGTCCATACCCGAGCGGCGACCGCGATGGGATTGCCACCGCCGACCGGCCGGCCTGGGCACGGTGCGCCACCTGTGCAACGATCGTCGGGCGTCATCCCGAACGGCCGTCCACCGGGGCTTGTCCGCGCACCAGTCGCTGGCAGGCACGGCAGAGGGCGCCTCACCTCGTACCCCTTGGAGAGCACGATGTCCCTCTCCCCGGCTCGGGTCTTCGCCGCGCTGAACGCCGTGCGGCCTCCCGACCAGGCGCTCCCGATCCTCGGCAAGGCCGTGGTGGTCGGCGGCAGTGTCGCCGGCATGCTGGCCGCGCGGGCCCTGTCCGCCCACGCGGAGAGCGTCGTCATCATCGAGCGGGACGACCTGCAGACGACCGGCGGGCGGCCCGGCGTGCCACAGGGGACGCAACTGCACGCGCTGCTGCCCGGCGGCTTCCTCCAACTCGAGCACCTGTTTCCGGGTTTCCGGGAGCAGGCGCTGGCCCGGGGGGCGGTCGAGGCCCCGCCCGCGGCCAGGCGGAACTACCTCGACGGCCGCCTGAAGGTCGTCGTGCCCGACGACGCCGACAGTCTGGCGGGCAGCCGACCCCTCCTGGAGGGCCTGATCCGTGACCAGGTCCTTCGACTGCCCAACGTCAAGGTGGTCACCGCCCGCGCCACGGGTCTGGTGTTCGACGGCGACGAGGTCACCGGGGTCCGCTGCGACGTCGACGGGGTGACCGGCGTCGAGAGGGGCGACCTCGTGGTGGACGCCATGGGGCGTTCGAGCAGGCTGTCGGAGTGGCTGGAGCAGTCCGGTTGGGACCGACCCGCCACGCGGCGGATGACCGTGCACCTGAACTACGCCACCGCCCTGTTCCGTCGCAACGAGGCGAACCCCGCCTCGACGGTCGTCCTGGCCCTGCACAGTCCGAAGATGTCGTCGGACGTGGCCGGCGCGGCATTCTTCGCGATCGAGGGCGGCCGGTGGATGGCCATGATGGCCGGTTACGGGGACAACCGCCCGGGGCGCACCGCCGAGGACTTCGTGCGTCGCCTGCGCGATCAGTTCCCGCCGGAGTTCGGCGAGGTCGCCGGCAACGAGATGCTCGGCGACGTCCAGACCTACCGCCACGCCGACAGTCGGCGGCGGGACTTCCACGCGTTGAAGCGGTTCCCGGCCCGGCTCGTCAGCGTCGGTGATGCCGTCGCGTCGTTCAACCCGGTGTACGGGCAGGGAATCACCGCGGCGGCCCTGCACGCGGCGTGCCTGGCGATGTACCTGGGGTCGAACCCGGACCTGAGCGTGCCGGCGCGCCGGTACCTCGCCCTGCAGAAGGTCGTGGTGGACGCCGCCTGGTCGTTGTCGACCTCAGCCGACCTCGCGCTGCCCCACGTGGACGGGCCCTACCCGCGCGGCTACCGGCTTTCCAGCTGGGCCAGCCGGCAGATCGTCGCGGCCACGGTCACCGACGTGACGATCGCGCGGCGGTTCAACGAGGTCGTCTCCCTGCGGGAGCACCCGCGTTCCCTGGCCACACCTGGCGTGATCCTGGGCGCCCTGCGCGCCAACCGGCGAGCGCGCTGACCGGGCTGTCGGCGACGACAGCCCGGCCGGACCGGGTGACGGTAGCGAGGCTAACGCGGGAGCTTGCGAAGGACGTCGACGACGAAGCGGTGGTCGTCGAGCTGCGGCAGACCGGAGACACCGACCCAACCCACCACGCCGGTGCCGCGGACGCGCAGCGGCACCGCGCCCCCGGCGGCCGCGTACCGCGAGGCCGGCAGGCCGTACCTCTCCGTCAGGGTCACCTGCTTGTCGTGGCACAGTCGGGCCATGTACAGCGACGAGTGCTCGAACCGCATCACCACGCGTCCCTTGCGCCGCAGCCACCCGTCGTTGTCCAGCGTCGAACCGGGCAGGCCGCAGTGGAACAGCTGACGTCCGGCGCGCCACACACCCACCGAGACGGGAAGCCGCTGCTCGCCCGCGGCGGTGACGGCCAGCATCCCCAACCCGTACGCGTCCGTCTCCGACAGGCCCGGCAGCTCCAGCTCGATCTCCTCGCGCTCCAGCTCGTCCAGCGTCGGCCATGAGTCCTGGTCAGTTGGCATGCGTACCTTCTCCTCGTCGAGTTGGCGGACGGCCCCGCGTGCGGGTGGGGCGTACCCGGTGATTGTCACAAAAACCGCTGCGTGCGCCGTGGCCGGCGGGAACGCCGATCACCAGGCGCAGGGCGCGTAGTCCTTCAGGAAGCAGCCGTAGAGGTCCTCGCCCTGTTCGCCGCGGACGATCGGGTCGTACACCCGGGCGGCGCCGTCGACGAGATCCAGCGGAGCGTGGAAGCCCTCGTCGGCCAGCCGCATCTTCGTCGGGTGGGGCCGCTCATCGGTGATCCAGCCGGTGTCGACGCTGGTCATGAGGATGCCGTCGGTCAGCATCTCCTGGGCACTGGTCCGGGTCAGCATGTTCAGCGCGGCCTTGGCCATGTTGGTGTGCGGGTGCCCCGGCCCTTTGTAGCCGCGCCCGAACTGGCCCTCCATCGCCGACACGTTCACCACGTACTTACGGCGGGCCTTCGCGGCGGCCATCGCCGGTCGTAGCCGGCTGACCAGCACGAACGGCGCGGTGACGTTGCACAGCTGCACTTCGAGCAGCTCCACCGGGTCGACCTCGTGCACCCGCTGGACCCAGCTGTTGACCGAGTCGAGGTCGGGCACCAGCCCGCCGGCGTCGATGGCGGTGGACGCCGCGATCCGTTCCGGCGACGCGGAGCCGCTGGTCAACGCCAGCGCGGTGAGCGCGTGCGGGGTGAGCGCGGTCGACTGCGGGCCGGCGGTCAGGCTGCCCGCCGGTGTGCCCTGGCCCCCCGGCTTGGCGAACGTGATCAGCTCCGGCAACGGGCCGTCCGGCAGGGCCGCGGCCTCCGCGGCGACGAGCTGCGAGTACGCCCCGGGCGAGCGTCGGACGGTCTGCGCCGCGTTGTTGATCAGGATGTCGAGTGGTCCCTGGCTGCTGACCGAGTCGGCGAGGGCGATCACCTGGGCGGGGTCGCGCAGGTCGATCCCGACGATCCGCAGACGGTGCAGCCAGTCCGCGCTGTCGGGCATCGCGGCGAACCGGCGGACCGCGTCGTGCGGGAACCGTGTGGTCACGGTGGTGTGCGCTCCGTCGCGCAGCAGCCGCAGCGCGATGTACATGCCGATCTTCGCCCGGCCGCCGGTGAGCAGTGCGCGCCGCCCGGTCAGGTCGGTGCGGGCGTCCCGGCGCTGCCGGTTCAGCGCCGCGCAGGACGGGCAGAGCTGGTGGTAGAAGGCGTCCACCTCGCGGTAGCGCTGCTTGCAGACGTAGCAGCCGCGCGGATTGTGCAGAACGCCGGCCGTGGCACCCGCGGTGGGGGAGGCGAGCGGGATGCCCTGGGTCTCGTCGTCGATGCGGCCGGGGGCACCGGTGGCGGTGGCCGCCGTCACGGCGCGGTCGGCCGAGGCGATGGCGTCCCGCCGCTCCTCGCGTCGCCGCTGCTTGATCACCTTGTAGAGCTTCGCGGTGGCCCGCTGCACCCGGACGACGTCCGGATGGTCCGGAGGCAGGGCCTCCAACGCCTCGAAGACGCTGAGGCAGGTCTCCAGCCGGTTCCGGTCAATGCCGTTCTGACCGTTTTCGGGAATGTTGTCCACCGTCATGCGTCTCTGTCTCGTCCCGTTCCTGCGCCGGATCCGGCCGGCTCACCTCACGTCCGACCAGGAACTGTACGCACCGTACGGCGCCCGACGCATCTCGCGTGCGCTGGTCAGGCTGCGGCGCTGGACGACGACACGAGGCGGCCGGGCCCGCTCTGCCTCACCTCAGGGCTGGTCCGCGCCGGTTTTCGATCATCAGCGGGCGCGCGGAGGTCGGCAGCGGCGGGCCTGCCTGAGCAGTGCCTCGATCTGCGCGCCGAGTTGGTCCGGATGGCGCACCGGGGCCGGAAACCTCAGTCGGATGTCCCGGTCGCCGTTCACCAGTTCGAGTCGGAGCACGAGGCCGTGACGGTCCAGCCGCAGCGGACGGACCATGCGGACACCGTGCAGCCGGTGGGGGTCCACCAGTCGGCACAGTCGTTCGACCGTGTGCGGGTGGTGGTGGTCGAGGTGACACAACAGCTCGGCTTCGGTGGCGGCGAGCGGGTCGGGCCGGGCGGTGACGAAGTCGATCGGGTCGATCGTGGTGGTGCCTTCGGTGGTGCTCAGCTCGGCGGTGGCGAGGTCGAGGACGGTTACCAGTTGGCCCTCCTCGGCGTCCCGGTCGATGGAGGCCGGGCTCAGCCAGCCGGTGAGCGTGCCGCGTGCCCGGACCCGGTCGCGTACCGGGGTGGGGGCCAGGTCGGTCACTTCGATCATCGCGACCGTCTCCCGCTGGTGCGCGATGTCCCGCGCCATGTGGCTGCCCGCCGGCAGCTCGACCCGTACCCGTCCGTCGCCGGTCACGGAGTGGCGGCCGGCGATGTCCGCCCGGTAGCCGGGCGTGCGCAGGCCCAGGGACTGGGCGGCGACGAGCATCGACCGGAGCCGGCTCGCCGGGCTGTCTGTCGCGTCCGTCGTGGTCAGCTGGTTGCTCAACCTGAACACCTCCTAATAAGGTTAGGCTTACCTTAGTTGAGAGGTGAAGGATGAATCAGACCCGCCCCAAGGTCAAGCGCTCCCGCGCGTTGGGCATCGCCCTGACCCCGAAGTGTGTGCGGTACTTCGAGCGCCGTCCGTTCCCGCCGGGTCAGCACGGCCGTGCCCGCCGTACCACCAGTGACTACAAGGTCCGGCTGCTGGAGAAGCAGCGCCTGAAGGCGCAGTACGACCTGCACGAGGGCCAGCTGCGCAGCGCGTTCGACCGGGCCGCACGCCGGCCGGGCAAGACCGGTGAGGAGCTGATCGTCGATCTGGAGACCCGGCTCGACGCGCTGGTGCTGCGGTCGGGCTTCGCTCGCACGATCTACCAGGCCCGCCAGGTCGTCACCCACCAGCACGTCACGGTGAACGGCCGTCGGCTGGACCGGCCGTCGGCACGGCTGCGTCCCGGCGACGTCATCGCCGTGGCGGACCGTAGCCGGGGCAAGGCTCCGTTCGTCGTGGCGGCGGCCGGAGCGCACGTCCCGGAGCGTCCCGCGCCGTATCTCGACGTCAACCTGTCGGACCTGACCGCCCGCCTGGTCCGGGTTCCGCTGCGGGCGGAGGTTCCGGTGGTCTGCGACGAGCAGCTCGTCGTCGAGTACTACTCGCGCTGAACGGTCGGACCGGGCCGACGAACTGGGGTCGCCATCGCGGGGAGTTCCGGTCCGGCCGGAACTCCCCGCGGCGTCCTGTCGTACGGCGACGTCGCCTCGACCTCCTGACCGGTCAGGGTGCCCAGGGGGCCGCGATGTTCCAGGTGCTGTCCGCGGCCCACAACGTCGGCGTGTTGTACGCGTCGCCGCCGGCGCCGTTGCTGAGCCAGACCTCCGAGTTGTAGTGCCGCAGGTACCTGCCCCGGAAGTTGTGCGACTCCAGCGACACGCCCGTGCCGGTCAGTCCGACCCGGGCGCACCAGGTGGCGTCGGCGTGGGTGAGCGCGGAACCGTCGTTCGGCGAGTTGCGGACCCGGGAGTTCTGGTGGCGTAGGTACTGCCCGGGAAAGTTGACCGACTCGAACGAGTAGCAGGCGGCGTCGGCCAGGCCGGGACGGATGGTGTACGTGGCGTCGGCCTTCAGCACGCCGGAGCTGGCGGCGTCGACCACCTCGGTGTAGGCCAGGCTGTCCTGGTGGCGCAGGTACCGGTTGGTGTGACCGGGAGTGGTCACCTGCAACGACCGGCGGGTGTTGAGCGGCAGGGCGACGGGCGCGGAGCTGCCGATGGTCTTCGAGGCGTTGATGACGGCGGTGTTGGCGGCGCGGACCCGCGCCTGGTCCATCTTGACCACCTGCCGGTCGTAGGTGAGGAAGCCGTTCAGCTCGCCCTCCAGGTCGGTGATCTCGGTGTAGATCGAGGCGCTGAGCCCCTTGCCGAGCATCAGGTTCTGGGTGCCCTGCACCAGGCCCACGTACCGGTCGGTGAGCGCGGTCGAGCTGGTCTGCCACTCGTAGGCGAAGAACTGCCCGCTCGGGCTGTACTCGTGGCCCGGCGTGTGCAGGCCCAGGCCGCCGAACTCGCCGAGCACCGCGATCCGGCTGCTCGACGGCGCAGGGGAGTCCGGCCCGAGGTAGACGTGCCAGTCGTCGATGTCGCCGTTGCCCGGGTCGCCGAGGGACTGGCAGCAGTTGTGGCCGCTGTGCGGGTTGACCAGACGGGTCGGGTCCTGGTTCTTGATGTTCTGCGCGACCCGGCGGGTGTCGGCCAGGGCCCGCTCACCCCAACCCTCGTTGTACGGGGTGTAGGCGACGACGGCGGGGGAGCTGCTGTGCTCGTCGACGATCTCGCGTGCCTCCGTCTCGAACTGTGCCTGCTGGGCGTCCGTGGGGTTGATGTCCTGCGCGGTCATCGACGGGATGTCCTGCCAGACCAGCAGGCCGAGCCGGTCGGCGTGGTAGAACCAGCGCTGCGGTTCGACCTTGATGTGCTTGCGCACCATGTTGAAGCCGAGGTCCTTGTGCTTCTGCAGGTCGAAGGCGAGGGCGGCGTCGGTCGGCGCGGTGTAGAGCCCGTCCGGCCAGTAGCCCTGGTCGAGGGTGCCGACCTGGAACACGAACTGGCCGTTGAGCTTGGGGCGCAGCACCCCGTTCACCAGGCCGGTGGTGATCTCGCGCATGCCGAAGTAGTGCGTGGTCCGGTCGACGGCGACGCCGCCCGCGTTGCGCAGGGTGATCCGGAGGTTGTAGAGGAACGGGTCGTCGGGTGACCAGCGGCGGGCGTTGGGCACCGGCACGCTGAAGTCGGTGAAGCCGCCGGTGGCGGAGCCGACGACGGTGCTTCCGTTGAGGGCCTCGGCGAGCACGCTGTGGCCGGTGACGGTGCCCCGGGTGAAGACCCGGAGCCGAAGGGTGTTGTTGGCCAGGTTCGGGTAGACGTCCACACTGCTGATCGAGGCCGCCGGCACCGGCTCCATCCACACCGTCTGCCAGATGCCCGAGCTGGGGGTGTAGAAGATCCCGCCAGGTGTCTTGGTCTGCTTGCCGATGACCGGCAGGCTGCCGTTCTGTCGGGTGTCGGTGGGGTCCCAGACCTTGACGACGATCTCGTTCGTTCCGGCGGTGAGCTGCGGGGTCACGTCGAAGCTGAAGGCGTCGTAGCCGCCGGTGTGGGCACCGACGCGGACGCCGTTGACCCAGACGGTGCTCTGCCAGTCGACCGCGCCGAAGTGCAGCAGTGTCCGGCGACCCGACCAGTTCGCCGGGACGGTGACGGTACGCCGGTAGAAGAGGTAGTTGCGGTTGTCGTTGGCGGCCCGCTGGATGCCGGACAGTGCGCTCTCCACCGGGAACGGCACGTTGACCCGCTCGGGCAGGTTGGTGTTGAACTGCGGGGCGTCGTCGGTGGCGGACTGGCGTAGCTGCCACTCGCCGTTGAGGTTGAGCCAGTCCGGCCGGGTCATCTGCGGTCGCGGGTACTCCGGCAGTGGCGTGCCGGCCAACGCCTGACTGGTCCACGGCGTGGTCAGTGGCGGCGTCTTGGGCGGTGCGGCGTGTGCCGGCGGTGCCGGCGCGGCGAGGACGCCGGCGACCAGCGCGAGAATGAGCAGCAGCGGCAGGGCGGGGCGGATGGGGCCGTGACGTGTCATGCCGTCTCCGTGGGTCGAGTCGCCGCGGGCGGTGCAGCTGGCCCGGAGCGCGTTGGCGGTGGGCATCGGGCGGTCACTCGACGAGGGGACGGACGTCATCGATGGATGTCGGTGGTCTTCCATCGATGAGCAATGGCCGTAACATTGACATCCATCACCACCCGTATAACGTTATAGAGGTACGGCGGACGTCCCGTCAATCCTTGTTCATCAATGTCTGCGCCGGGGCGCCCGGAAGGGTCGGTGGATGGGCGTCAGCCTGAAGGACATCGCCGAGCGGGCCGGCGTCTCGCTGGCCACGGTCTCCAACGTCGTGAACGGGTACCGGCCGGTGGGGGAGCGGACGCGGCAGCGGGTGCAGCAGGCGATCGACGAACTCGGGTACACCCCCAACCTGGGCGCCCGGCATCTCCGCAGGGGCCGTACCGGCCTGATCGCCCTGGCCATCCCGGAGCTGAACAACCCCTACTTCGCCGAACTGGCCGAGATCGCCATCCGGGAGGCCGCCGGGCTCGGCTACACGCTGGTCATGGAGAACACCGCCGCGGACCGCGAGGCGGAGTTGCTGCTCCTCGACGGCTCCCATCGGCACACCATCGACGGCCTGATCTTCAGTCCGGTGCGGATCGGCCGGGACGAAGTGCTGGCCCGCAGCGCCGACACCCCGCTCGTACTGATCGGTGAGGGTGTCTACGACGTGCCGCACGACCACATCGCCATCGACAACGTCGCCGCGAGTCACGCGGCGATCCAGCACCTGGTGGCGATCGGCCGCCGCCGGATCGCGTTCATCGGAGCGGCGCCCGGAGCCGACAGGCAGTCGGCGCACCTGCGCATGCGCGGCTACCGGGAGGCCCTGGCCGCGGCCGGCCTGCCGTTCCGCCCGCAGTTGGTGGCCCGGACCGACGAGTTCGGCCGGCTCGACGGCAGGAGAGCGATGCGCGACCTGCTCGCTCTCGGCGAACCCCCGGACGCGGTGTTCGGCTACAACGACCTGATCGGCATCGGCGCGCTCCGGGCGTTGGCGGAGGCCGGTTGTCGGGTGCCGGAGGACGTGGCGGTGATCGGCATCGACGACATCGAGGAGGGACGCTTCAGCACGCCGACCCTCACCACGATCGCCCCGGACAAGGAGGAGATCGGTCGTCTCGCCGTGCGCCGCCTCGTCGCCCGGATCGAGGGCGCCGAGGTCGCGGCACCGCTGACCGTGCAGACGCCGTTCCGCCTCGTCCGTCGGGAGAGCACCGGCACGCCGGGCGCGTGACGACCAGGAGGTTCCCCCGGCCGGCGGAGGGAAGAGGGGGGAGGAAACCCGGGTGCCACCGCCGGAGCGATCCGCTATCGTCCGGCAGATGGATCTTGAGTTCGTGACGGTCGCACAGCGACCCGAACTGGCGCCACTGCTCGACGACTTCGACGGCGCCTGGCCGGAGTTCATGACCTGTGATCCGATGGCATCGCTGTACTACGCGCTCGCCGACAAGCTGTACCCGGAGTTCGTGCTCCTCGCCGTCGACCCCGGTGAGCCGGACCGGGCGGTGGCGCGGGCCTACAGCGTTCCGCTGTCCTGGACGGAGGAACGGCTGCCGCCCGGGGGATGGGACCGGATCGTGCAGCGGGCGACGATCAACCGCCTCGCCGGTACGCCGACGAACATCGTCTCCGCGTTGGAGATCTGCATCCGTCCCGAGGCCCGCGGCCTGGGCCTGTCCGCCAGGATGCTCGACGCGATGCGCGACAACACCCGCAGGCTCGGCTACGGCACGCTGGTCGCGCCGGTACGCCCCAGCGCCAAGCACGAGGTTCCCGACGAACCGATGGACCGGTACGCCTTCCGTGTCCGCGACGACGGCCTGCCGGTCGACCCGTGGCTGCGTACGCACGTACGTGCCGGCGGGGAGATCGAGTCGGTGGCCCCCCGGTCGATGACCATCCCGGGCACGCTGCGGGAGTGGCGAAGCTGGACCGGTCTGCCGTTCGACCGCACCGGCCCGGTGCACGTGCCGGGTGCGCTCGTCCCGGTCTGGTGCGACGTCGAGCATGACCACGGCGTCTACGTCGAACCGAACGTGTGGGTTCGCCACCAGCTCTGAGCTGCGCTCCTCTCTGTCCGGTCGCAGGTTGTCGGCAGACGCCCAGCGGATCGCCGGACCGTTGCCGGAATCCATAGCGCCGGAAGTAGGACCCAGAGAGGATGTCCTCCGCAATCCATTGATCTCAATATGATGGCCGCAATCTCGAATCAGGTGCGCTCACGAGGCGTGCCTTCCTGATGCGGAGGAATGCATGGTTCGCTGGCGTACCCTCACTGGCCTGTTGGCCGCCGCCCTGGTCGCGGTGACCGCGGGCAGCCTGGCTCTCGCGGCTCCGGCCGCCGCGGCCGACGACCCCATGACGCCGAACGTCGTCGGTGGCACCCGCGCCGCCCAGGGCGAGTTCCCGTTCATGGTGCGGCTCTCGATGGGGTGCGGCGGGGCCCTGTACAGCGCCCGGCTGGTGCTCACCGCGGCGCACTGCGTCGGTGCCACCGGCACCAACACCAGCATCACCGCGACGCTCGGGACGGTCGACCTCCAGTCGTCGAGCCGCATCACCGTCCGGTCGAACTACGTCTACCGGGCTCCCGGCTACAACGGCAGCGGCCGGGACTGGGCCCTGATCCGGCTGGCCACCCCCGTCACCGGGCTGAGCACCCTGAAGATCGCCAACACGACCGCCTACGACAGTGGCACCTTCACCGTCGCGGGCTGGGGTGCCGCCCGCGAGGGTGGCGCGCAGCAGCGGTACCTGCTGAAGGCGACCGTCCCGTTCGTCAGCGACTCCACCTGCAACTCCTACTACGGCGGCGAAATCATCCCCGCCGAGGAGATCTGCGCCGGCTACGCCAGCGGCGGTGTGGACACCTGCCAGGGCGACTCGGGTGGCCCGATGTTCCGCCGCGACGCCAACAACGCCTGGATCCAGGTCGGCATCGTCAGCTGGGGCAACGGCTGCGCCCGACCCAACTACCCGGGTGTTTACACCCAGGTCAGCTACTTCGCCTCGACGATCGCCTCAGCCGCCGCCAGCCTCGGCGGCTGACCGTACGACCGAGCGGGCGGCCCGGCCGGCGACGGCCCGGGCCGCCCGTGTGCGTTCTGGGCAATGACTGCGGTGGATCTGGTGGCTACGGTCGTGGGTGAGGTTTCCCGACCACCCCGAGGAGCGATCGCATGCCACCCTCCCCGTCCCGGATCTTCGCGGAGATAGCGACAGCCGACAGGCCGGCCGAGACCACAGTGGTCATGCGGCGTGCGGTCGTGCTCGGTGGCAGCATCGCCGGGTTGATGGCGGCCCGGGTGCTCAGCGACCACGCCGAAGAGGTGCTGATCATCGAGCGGGACCCGTCCGAGGCGGATGGCGATCCGCGGCCCGGTGTGCCGCAGGGCAGCCAGGTGCACGCGTTGCTGCCGGCCGGTCAGGTCCAGTTGGAGCGCTGGTTTCCCGGCATCGTCGACGAGGCGCTCGCGCTCGGCGCCCCGCCTCCGCCGAGGGACGAGGGCGCCGCGAAGATCTTCGTGAACGGGGTGCTGGGGCTGCCACCGGCGCCCTCCGGCAGCGGACCGGCGCTGATCACCACGCGACCGTTCCTGGAGGCGCTGGTCCGGCGGCGGACCCTCGCCGTCGACACCATCCGGATGGTGTACGGCCGGGCCGACGGCCTGGTCTTCACCGACGGCCGCGTGACCGGCGCCCGGTACGTGCCCGACGGCGGCACGGAGCCGGTCGCCGAACCGGCCGACCTGGTGGTCGACGCGATGGGGCGGTCGAGCCGGCTGAGCGACTGGCTGGCGGACAACGGGTGGCCGCGCCCGCCCATGCAGCGGATGCCGATCAAGCTGAACTACGCGACCGCGCTCTACAAGCAGGACGAGAAGGTCAGCGACGCCTGGGTGGTGGTCTACCACACCATGGCCGGCAAGGGCCGTACCGCGCGGATCGGTGGGATCAACTCCGTCGAGGGGGACCGCTGGATCATGTTGGTGGCCGGCTACGACGAGGACCGGCCCAGCCGCGACGTCGCCGACTTCACCGCCCGCTGCCGTGAGCACTATCCGCCGATGTTCGGCGACATCGCCGAGCACGGGCAGATGATCGGCGGGGTGGTCACGTACCACCAGGCCGACAGTCGACGCCGGGACTTCCACCGGCTCGACCGGATGCCCGCCGGTCTGGTCGCCGCCGGGGACGCGGTCGCCTCCTTCAACCCGGTGTACGGCCAGGGCATGACCTCCGCGACGCTGCACGCCTCCTGCCTGTCCGCGTACCTCCGGTCGGACCCGAAGCTGGACGAGCCGGCGCGGGGCTACTTCGACCAGGTCGCAGTCGTCGTCGACGCCGCCTGGCGTATCTCCACCTCCGCCGACATCGAACTCCCACACGTCGACGGCCCGTACCCGCCCGGCTACAAGGTCACGAAGTGGTTCGGTGACCTGCTTTTCCGGGCCTCGCTGACGGATCCGGTGCTCAGCGCCCGGCTGAACCGGGTCACCACCATGCTCGACCACCCGGCGACGCTGAGCCACCCCGGCACCCTGCTCCGGGCCCTCCGGCTGGGCCTGTTCCGGAGGCGCTCCGCCACCGCCTCCACGGACAGCCCCTAGCTGCGAAGGGCCCCTCAGCGCAGCCGGCGGATGTCGCCGTACGCCCGGTAGAACCCACCGCGGCCGGACTCGCGGACCTCCGTCACCAGGTAGCGGGCACCCGGCTCCCGGATGCCCTTGGGGAACTGCACGGACCAGTCCCGTCGGTAGCCGTCGGAGAGCACCTGGACCCGCAGCCGCCCCCGGTCGTCCAGGCACTGCACCACCACGCCCGCGCCGGCGTCGCTGGTCACCTCGACCAGCATCGGCTCCACGGTGCGGGGTGCCTGGCGGGGCGCCTTGACGTCCAGCACCTCCGGCACGTCCCCGACCTGGGCCGCCCGGATCGCCGGCTCGCTGGCGTCGATGCACGCCAGGTGGCCGCCGGTGGTGACGACGTAGAGCCGACCGTCGCGGTACTGCATGGAGTACGCCGAGCCGCAACCGGTGCCGAGCTTCCACAGCCGGGTGCCCGCCGCGTCAAAGCAGTAGATCGAGGACTGGCTGTCACCGGCGAAGACGTACCGGCCGCCCTCGGCCGTGGCGCACGAGAAGACCGGGGCGTCGCACCGGTAGCTGCGCTCGACCCGACCGTCCTTCGCCAGCCGCACCACCTCGCGGGTGCCCGTGCCGGCGAACACGCTGCCCGGCTCCTGCCATCCGAAGAGCACCGAGCCGGTCCTGGTGTGCCAGAGTTCGCGGCCGGTACGCCAGTCGTAGCCGGTCACGCCCTGCGAATGGCCGTGGTAGAGCGCGTCGGTGTCGCACCGCACCATCCAGGCGGAGCGCCCCCGCCCCGGGCGGCGCCAGAGGAACTCGTCCTCGTGGTCGATGGCGGCGATCCCACCGTCGGCGTCCGAGACGCCCAGAACGCCGTCGTGAATGTCCAGCCAGTAGATGTCGATCTCCGGCGCGATCGCGTACGCCACCCGGGGCATCTTGCCGGAGAGGTCGTAGACGTTGCCGTCGTCGCAGCCGGCGTAGATCCAGGCGTCGTCGGCGACGATGCATTTCACGCCGTCGGGGAGGCGGACCTGGCTGCGCACCTGGGCGTCGTGGCCGAGGGTGGTGATCACCCCGTGCTCGTTGCCCACCATGCAGTGCTGCCCGTCGACGAAGATGCCGAAGGCGGGGGCACCGGAGTCGTAGCGCCACAGCACCGGTGCGGTGTGGGCGGTCGAGCGGGTGCTGACGATCTGGCGGCGGGAGACGGTGCGCTTCTGTCGAACCCCGGGGACGGCCGGGGCGTACCCCTTGCGGACCTTCTCCCCGATCTTCTTCGCTGCGGCGGCACGGGCGCGGGCGTTGTCCGGATAGGCGCTCGCCTTGGTCTGCCCCTGGTCGCCGATCCGGCCGTAGCGCACGGTCAGCGTGGCGTCCTCGACAACGACCTCGTAGAACTTGTGCGCACCGTCCACTTCGGACAGTTCGAGGTAGGTCGTCTCCTGGGACATGGGGGCCTCCGAGGGGGTCAGCGACCGGCCCGACGTGGCCGGCGCGGCGACAGTGCCCACACGCTAACCGTCGCCTCCGACAAGATCGGTTGCCGCTGGCGCCGCCTGCGCCGCTGCCTGGTGCCTTGCCAGCGCACCTCCGGAACGGGATGGTGACCGGATGCCGCACGATCCCCGCGATGCCCACGTCGTCATCGTCGGCATCGACCGCTACGAGGCGGGGAGCGAGTGGAGCCTGGTCGGGCCGGTCGACGACGCCGTCCGGTTCGCCACCAGGTTCGTGGCGCGGGGGGTGCCACCGGAGCAGATGACCGTGCTGCTGGCGCCCGACCCCGGTTCGGACGTCGTCCCGCCGGGCGTCGTCGTGCGGCCCGCCGACCGCGGGACCGTACGGGACGTGCTGCTGCGCGAGCTGCCCACCCGACGCGGATCCACCCTCTACGTGATCTGGGGTGGCCACGGCTACGTCGACACCGGTCGTCATCGGCGGCTCTACTACTCCGACGCCACCGCCACCGATGCCGGCGCCCTCGACCTCGATTCCATGCTCGTGACGTTCGCCTCCGACCTCGTCCCGGCGTTCAACCGACAGTTGTGGATCGTCGACGCCTGCCAGGTGCGCGAGCGCCCCGAGGCGGGGCGCTCGACCGGCAACGAGACTTTCCCCAGCGGAGTCCCCGTCGAAGGCCGGACGCAGGACGTGGTGTTCGCCGCTGGTCTCGGTCAGGCCGCTGCCAACCTGCGGGTCCGACGTACCGGCCTGTTCAGCCGGGAGATCCTGCGACTGGTCGAGTCCGGCGACACGGACTGGCTCGGGGACCCGGGTCGGTTGGTGACCACGCTACGAGAGCGGTTCGCCGAGTTGCGGGCGAGTGGTCTCACCGGGCAGACGCCGACGTACCTCTGGTACCGCAACGGGCTGGGCGACGAGGGTCTCGTTCTCGGCAGGCCCGAGGCGGGGCCGCCGGTGCGGGTGGCTGCCGCGTCACCGTCACCCACCGTGATGGCCCCTCTCGTGGACGCGTTGCTGGAGATACCCGAGTTCCGGCGGCCCGCCGAGCGTGAGGAGATCCTGTCCCTCCTGCGCGGCCAGGTGTACGCGGCGATCCGGCGGCACAACGGGGCACGGCTCGACACCATCAGCGTCGTACGGACCTGTCTGCGGTATCCGGGCGCACTGTCCGAACTCGTCGAGGCGGTCCGCTTCTTCGCCACCGACGACGCGGCGATGGCCGGCGTCGAGACCGGGGCCGCCCGGCTGGTGCCGTACACGTGATCGCGCGCCGCCGGCACCCCGCACCGCAGACTGGCACGGAATCCGGGTTGTCGTACCCGTTGCTCCATGTGACGCTTTCGTTGCGCTGCAAACATGAGAGATGATGGTTTTATCGACTGTCATCGTCGGAAGGGTTGCCGTACATGGAGGAAGGCCTCGCTGATATCGAGTCTGAGTTGCTCGATCTGTCAACGGTCGACGTCGCGTCCCTGCGATCCGTCGACCTCACCGGCATGACTGCGGCGATCTCGCGGGTGCGCGCGATCATTGCCGATACGGGGGGCAGCATCAGCGGCTACAACGGCTCCTCCCCGAGCCGGAGGCGGCCCACCGGGCCGGATTCGGAGGAACATGGCGTCTGATCCCGTGCCGTTAGGGCCGACGTACCTCGAACCCGAGCACTTTCACGCCCTGGCGTCCGGTGGGGGAGCCGAACGGACCGTCGAGGCGCTCTGGAGGTCCGAGCGCAGTTGGCGGCTGATCGTGCTGCGGGTCCTCCTGGACAGCTGCGCCACCCGGCCCGATGCCGCCGGTCCGCTCGCGCCCGTCGCTGACGCCTGGCAGCTTCTGGTCCAGGCGCACGGTGCCGCTCCGGACGTCACCGAAGACGTCCTGGCCCGGCCACAGGTCGGCATCTGGGCCGCGCACACCCTGCGTCGGCTGCGAGACGACTCCGACCTTCTCGTGCCGTTGTGGCTGGACGTCGGATACCTGCACGCGTTGGCCGCGGCGAGCGCTGTCCGCGCGGGCCTCTCCTTCGACCTCGACATCCCGGTGCGCGACGGCGCGGCGGTGCTACCCACCGTGGGCTCCGCCTCGATCGCGTCGGCCGTCCCGGTCGTCCGCGTGCGGGCCCGGGACGGACAGGTCGACCTGGTGACCGGCGGACGGACCGTCCGGTGCGTGGCCGGTGATCCGGACTGGCATGAGCCGATCATCGTCGAGGCCGCTGCGGACGGCGTCGGCCTCCGGGTCGAACTGCTCGATCGTGACGTGTACCGGGACCTGCGAGGCCCCTCGTCGCCCCAGCCGCTGTCGGCACCCGAGATCGCCCGCTGGCGTGCGTGTCTCGCGCAGGCCTGGGAGCTGCTGGTCAGCGAGCAGCGCGGCACGGCCCTGGCGATCGCCGGGATCCTGCGGACCGTGGCACCGCTGCCACGCCGGGACCGGTTCCGCCAACTGTCCGCGTCCGGAGCCGAGGCCTTCGGCGGCGTCCTGCTCTCCGAGCCGGACGACGCGGCACAGTTGGCCGTGACCCTGGTGCACGAGTCGCAGCACCACAAGCTCGGCGCGTTGTCTCACCTGCTCGCCCTCTCCGAGAGCGGCGGCCCGATCCGCTACTACGCCCCGTGGCGCGACGACCCCAGGCCACTTGCCGGCGTCCTTCAGGGCGCGTACGCGTTCGCCGGCATCACCCGGTTCTGGCGGGTTCACCGACACCACGCGCCGCCCACCGACCGCCCCGCCGCGGACTTCGAGTTCGCGCTGTGGCGGCGGCAGACCCTCGGCGTCCTGCGGCTCATGGCGGCGTCCGGCCGCTTGACCACGCACGGCCAGCGGTTCGTCGAGACGCTGCACGCGGAACTGGAGACGTGTCAGGAAGACGCGGTGCCTGTCGCCGCGCTCGATGCGGCGCACGCCGTCGCCCTCGATCACCGCGCAATGTGGCGGGGCCACAACGTGTGCCTCGACCCGGCCGACCGGGATGCGCTGGCGGTGGCCTGGCAGCGCCGCGACCCGGCAGCGGAGGCTGTCCTCGCCATCGACGGCCGGAAGGTGCTGGTGGCGCCTCCGGAGGGTCTGCTCGACGCGAGGGCTGTGCTGCGCAGATACCTGCTGGTCGACCCGGACGAGTTTGGTCGACTGTGCGCCTCGCCCGAGGAGGTGGGCGCCAGGGTCGCGGGCGCCACCCCGGCCGACCTCACACTGGTGGCCGGCGACGTGGAGCGGGCGCGTGCCGGCTACCTCGGTGAACTGAGACAGGACCCGTCGAGCGTGCACGGCTGGGTGGGTCTCGGCCTCACCCAGATCGACCGTCCCGCCGACCCGGCGACCCGCGCCCTGCTGTGCCGTCCGGAACTCGTCCTGGCCGTCGTCCACGGGCTCCGGTCGCGGGGCCACGCAACGGTGGCGCTGGATCCCATCGAGCTGGCCGACTGGGTCGGCCGCGGCGTGCCGGACCAGGAACTCGACACGTTCGACCCGGCGGGCTGGCTGGCTGTGTGACCCGCCGGGTCGGACGTGGTGCCGCTACAACGGAAGCGGGTCGATGTCGCAGTTGGCCCGTACGCCGGCACCGATCGCCGCGACGGCCGGGTGTCGTACGCCGAGGGTCTGCCGCAGTTGCTCGAGGCCCTTGTCGAACAGCATGCCCGCCTCCGCCTCCCGTCCCAGGCCCCGAAGGTCCATGGCGAGGTTGAGAGCACACACGAGCGTGGTGGGGTGGCTGCTGCCGAGGACCTGACGGCAGGTCGCGAGGGTGGCCAGGTCGAGGGCGTGAGCCTCCTCGTAGTCGCCGAGCTCGTAGTGATCGCTCGCCAGGTTGATCCGGGAAGCCATCACCAGGGCATGCGACTCGCCGAGCCGGTTGGTCAGCCGTTGCAGCGCCGTCTGGTCGAGCTCCCGGGCCTGTTCGCACTCGCCCAGCAGCCGAAGTGTCACCGCCAGGTCCACCTGAGCGCCCGCGGTGTGCGGGTGCTGCTCGCCGTACAGCCGGCGCAGACCCTCCACCGCGACCTCCGCAGCCTCCCGCGCGGCACGTAGGTCGCCCGTCAGCCGCTGGTCGATGGAGAACGTCAGCGTGGCGAGCACGGTGTCCGGGTGGCTGTCGCCGTAGCGGGTACGGAAGCGGCGGAGCACGTCGCTGGACAGGTCCAGGGCGTCGTGGTGGTGACCGGCCTTGCGCCGGAAGCTCGCCAGCATGTGGCTCTGCCGGAGAAGATCCGGGTGGTCGTCGTACTTCAGCATCCGACGGGCCGTCGCGACGACGTTCTCCTGGTTGGCGTGCGCCGCGACGTAGTCACCGAGTTCACGGCGGTCGAGGTTGATGCCGCCGAAGGTGCTGAGGCTGTCGGGGTGGTCGGTGCCGTAGATCTGCACCAGCCGCTGATAGGTCTGTTCGTCGAGTTGGAGAGCTCGCCCGAAGAGGCCGGACAGTCGCATGCTCACCGCGAGGTTGTGTGCGGCGCGCAGAGTGAACGGCTCCTCCTCGCCGAAGTTCTGCTTGGCCCGCTCGTAGACGATGAGCGAGCGATCCAGCGCACCGGTGAAGTCACCGGCGACCCGGTGGTCGGCGGCCACGGCACCGGTGGCGTCCAGGGTCTCCTCCTGGTCGTCGCCGCGGGTCTGCCGGTACAACTCCAGCGTCCGGGCGTTGAGTGCTGCCGCGGCGGCGTAGTCACCGACGACGAAGTGCATGAAACCAAGCCAGCTCGCCATCCGGAGGCTGTCCGGGTCGGCGCCGTCGGCGGTGGAGGTCCAGGCCGTCCACGCCCGCTGCGAGAGGTCACGGGCACCGAGGTGGTCACCCCACCGCCACAGGTACTTCGCCTCGTTCAGCACCATGTCCCGCACGAGTTCGTTGGAGCACCGCTCGGCCTCCGAGGCGATGATGTGCGGATACAACTCGGCGTACCGCGGCCAGTGGTCGGCGTCGTCCGGCTGGTCGGGGTCGTTGCCGGCGAGCAGCAGGTGGGCACCGTGGCGCATCGCCTCCCGATCGTCCGGGTCCATCTGGTTGATCAACACGCGCTGGACGAGACGGTGCATCTGGAACGAGTTCGTCCGGTGGTCGATCCTGGCCAGCGACAGTCGACCGATCGTACGGATCGCCCGGTTGAGGCGGATCGGGTTGCGGACGAGGGGATCCAGGTCGGGGTGGATGCGAAGTGCGCGCGGCTTCGACAGCAGCACCTTGCCGATCGGTTCGGGAGCGAAGTACGAACACACCTGCAACAGCCGTAGTGCCGAGCTGTCCTGGTCACGTAGCCAGTTGAGAGACACGTTCCACGCGGCCGCGACGAGGGCGGGGTAATCCTGCGTCGCCGTACCGTCGTCGAGCACCGGGCGGCTGGCGTCCAGGAGTTCGAGGTACTCGTCGGCGGGCATCCTCGTCTCGGCGCGCCAGGCCGCCGCCTGTTCGATGGCCAACGGAAGGTCGCCCAGGGCCGCGGCGAGCCGGTCGGCGTCGTTGACGGCCAGGTCCGGGCCTCGACGGCGGAGCAGTTCGATGCTCTCCTGCCGGTCGAAGACGTCGACCGGAAGGCTGCTCGCGATCTCGCGCCACGCACCATTGCGCGAGGTGACCACGATGCTCCCCGGGCCGCCCGTCGGGAAGAACCGCTCGACGTCGTCCGGGTCCTCGGCGTTGTCGAAGATCAGCAACCAGTTCGTGTGCGGACGGCCGATTCGCAGCGCCTCCAGCACCGCCGGCACGGCCGTGTTGGCCGTCGACGGCACCGGCAGGTTCAAGCGCACCGCCAGCTCCACCAGCGCGGACTGGATCTGGGCCGGGCGTTCGGCCGGGATCCACCAGATGAGGTCGAAGTCCTGCTGATGGAGATAGACGTACTCGATGACGAGCTGGGACTTGCCGACCCCGCCGGCGCCGTGCACCGCCTCCGGCAGGACGGCGGTGGTGCCGGCGCGCAGGCGCTGGTGCAGGGAGTCGAGCAGATCGCGCCGGCCGGTGAAGTTCGTGTTCCGCAGCGGAAGGTTGCCGACGATCGCCGGTGCCTGTCCGTCGAGTCGATGCGCGGTCTCCAGGTCGTGGATCCGCAGCGTGCCGGGGATGACGTCCGAATCGGTGGCCAATGTGTCAGGCGTGGTGGTGCCGAACGAGACCCCCGGGCCCGGCGATTTCACTCTGTCAGACATTCCGGACTCCATGGTCCTGTGAGCGGTAACGGAAGATGGCGGCACGACTCGACGTACCTGCCGTGGAATGGGCGACCCGAGTGCCTGGCCGAGCCGCGTGGCCGCGCCAAGGTTCGGCCCGCCCAGTGAGAGGTGAACAGCCAACTCGACCCGCAGGTACGGCTCGGCGGCCGGAGTGACGCGCCCGAACGACGCGTTCCGCGGATCTTTGATGCGAAGTGTCAGATTGCGCACGGCCTCGACGTCGTGCGCGAGTTCGTATTCCACGACGTGCTGGACCTCGATGGTGCGGTCGCGGTACCCGAGCGTGAGGAGACGCTCGCGGACGCCGTGGACGAACTCGTACCTGATGCGGGTGTCACTCGTGGTCGCGCCCCCGTGCAGGACGGGGCGCACCAGGTCGCTCGTCAGCACCTCGGTCAACTGCGCCGGCCCCGACCGGACCACCGTCTTGAGCAGGGCGCGCACCACCCGGGCGTTGAGCGGAGCGGCCGCCAGCCGGGTCGCCAGCGTGAACGACGCGGGTGACACGGTGGCCCGGAATCGGGCGACAAGATCGTGGGCGCTGAGCGAGTGCCTCAACCGGGAAGCGGTCGAGCCGTCCGGCGGCAGGAGCAGCGCGGGCAGCCGCACGTCGTCCGGCGCGGGGTCGGCCAGCAGCCGGCTCCACCGGTGCAGCCAGTCAGTGCCGCGCTCGATGACCGGTACCGCCGTCAACAGGGCGTCGTTCTGCTCGCCCGGCGGGCGCAGGTCCAGACCGCTCACCCGCCACGACCACCCAGTGGTCGTCGCACCGGAGCCGCCCGGGCTCCAGGCCACCTCGGTCGTCTCCATCCGTCGTTCGCGCCAGTGCTGCTGGGGCAGCACGTTGACGACGGCGACCATCATGCGGGCCGCCCAGGAGGCGAGGACGGGTTGGACGAGCCCGCCGAGCCAGGCTTCGGAACCACCGTGGGTCAACAGGAAGACGACGCGCTGCCCGGCCGGGTCGACCAGATCCGCGGGTGCGGCGGGGTCACCGTCCGGCCCGCCGGTCACCCAGAGCCTGCCATCGCCGACCCCCATCCGCCTGACGTCGACCGAACGGAAGACGCTCTGGGCGCGCAGCACCGCCACGAAGGTGGATATCTCGTCGGCCCAGAACTCCATCACCGGGTCGTCGTCGACGACCACGACGAGTTCCCGGCTGTGGCCCGTGGGCCTGAGCGGCGACCCGTCGGCCTGTCGGCCGGGGGCGGAGGTCAGCGGCGTCGACTGGCTCATCAGCGACCCGAACCGGGCCACGGTGGCCGGATGCCACGGCACCCGCCGGCAGTGCTTACGTCCAGCCGGCGCGTACGCCAGCCGGCGCTTCCCGTCGTCGCGTGGCCGTTGCCGCTCATGCAGGGACCTTTCGCCTGTCGCCGTCGGCGTGGACCGCCCCCACTGGCTGCCGGTCCGGATCGTCGAACAAGAGCACGAAGCCGTGCCCGATGTGCTGGTCGAGCCCCTTGGGGTCCTCACTCCACGCCTGCTGCCGCAATTGCGCGGCACGGTTCGGAAGTTCCGTCACCTCGGAGCCCGACGCGTGGTCGCCAAGCATCGACGAAACAGTCTTACATAGATCCACTGTGGATGAAGATCCACGGTGCCACACGATCGCCGGGACGCCGGAGCGCAACCCGACGAGCAATTGCCGCTCGCCGACGCTGTCGGAGGTCGGGGTCTCGCTGAGCACCAGCGCCACGACGGCGGTCTCGCGTTTGAGAATCGCCTCGAGCTGAACGTCGGCATGCTGCTGCGCCGCGCAGTGGACCAGCTTTCGCTCGCCGACGCGGTCGGCCAGACCTCGCCAACGACTCCGCCAGACCCGGTGCCACTGACTGGCGCGGAGGCGCTCGAGGCTCCTGATCACCAGGGGATACTCCGTGGTCAGGGGACTCGGCATCGGTGAATCGAGTTCCTTGCGCCAGGTGTCGACCGGTTCGTTGATCAGCTGCCAGGGCAGGACGAACTCGATCGTCACCGCCCCGGCGAGCTTCGCCCAGCGGCGCTCGGTCTCGTTGACGACCTGGTCGACGGCCGCCTCGAGCTCCCCGTACGGGACGTGTCGGTCCTCGCCGCGGATCGGTTGCCACACCGGAGACGCCCACTGATACCAGTGCGACATGATGTAGGTGTCGTCGTCGCCGCCGTACTTCTCGAACTGGATCACCAGGTAGGCGGTGCCGGTGGGAGACGGAGGGCTCGGCGTGGAAGCCACGACCTGATCCGTCATTCCCCAGTCCTTGGCGAGCTGCGCGGTGAGATGGTTCATCCGGGACAGCGACGCCTGCGGTACGGCCGGCGCGATCCTGTCGAGCAGTGAGAGCCAGGGTGGCACCGCGCCGTGCGAGTTCGCCGACGCGAGATGGGCGAAGAGATGCCAGGCGGTCTCGCACCACGGCGGTGCGGGGGTCGCGCGGGCCTCCGTGACGAACCGTCGCAGCTCCGCGGTCGCCTCAAGGGTGGACAACAGGCTGCGGAGCCAGGAGATGTCGTAGTCGGCGAGGAGTTCCACCGCCTGCCACTCGTCGGCCAGTAGCAGGAGCGCGATGGTCTGTGTGCTGCCCGGCTCGAGCAGCTCCAGGCATTCGGCGAGGCAGCGCAGGCCACCTGGCCGGTCCACGCACACCGTCACCAGATCGACGATCTGGGGTCGCAGCACGACCAGCTCCCGGTAACCCAGCGCGCCGCCCAGCGCATGCCCCAGCTCCTGAAGCAGCAACTGTCGGCTGTTGGGGTCGCGGACCACCGCCGACGCCTCCATGACGGTGGCGATCTGCCCGACGAGTCGGCGACGTTCCTCCGCTATGGACGGCGGATGGCGCCGCGGGGCCTCACGCACGAGCCCCAACTGATCGCTCGCCGGCGCGACTCCGAGGTGACGCTGTGGCCGGCGTCATCAGGACGGCTCCGAGCTGAAAGGGTCGAGCTTCTCCAGCGCCTCCACGACGTCGGCCGCTTCTCCGGTCACCTCGGCACGCCGCCGTTGGGTGCCGTCGTCGAAGACCGCGACCACCCTGACCTGTCCGCCACGACGACGGAGCAGCGACTGTAGGGCGTACCAGCCGGCGGACGATCCGATTCCCACGCCGATCTGGACCAGGGCGTCGGTCACCAGCCCTCGGGACGAGACGAAGTCGCATTCGGCGGCGGGATGCCAGGTGTCGGCCGACAGCCCCGCGGTCTGCAGATGCTGAATCAGGTCCGGGATGGACTCGTCGTAGATCGGTACGCCGTCGTCGTCGGCGAGCGGCAGGAAGGTCACGTCGGCGCCGGGTCGGGGGCCGGGATCGCGGTGGCTGTCCGTGGCGACAATCGAGACCTTTGGTGACATGCGCCAATGGTATTGGTGGCGGCGGCGGCCATGGCATCCCCGAAGTGTCGCCAACTTGACAGATCGGGGTGGCGTCCACAGTGGGCCTCGCCTGGCGGCCGCCTCTCCGCTGGACGGTTGTTCGAATCGCGACATCAGTGTGGAACCCCCTGGAAACATTGACGAAGGTCTCGGTGCTCGATTACCGTGCCGATCGAGAGAGCGCTCTCTCACCTAACCTTCTCCTCAATTACGACGAAACGCGTCGGGGCCGGCCAGCCGGCGTTCTGGCGCGCGATGGAGGCACCATGAAACCTCCCGTCCCACACCGTCGATGGGCACTGGCCGCCACCACCGCCCTGGCCGTGGCCGTCAGCGGCCTCACGATCGCCGTCACCCGCCCGGCGGAGGCCGCCCCCGTCGGCGCCGGCAGCTACACCACCACCCCCGTCGGTGCGCTTCCCAGCGGCTGTGGCCAGATGTCGAGCAACCCCCGGCAGTTCGCCACCGCCAACGCTCCGGCCGGTGCGATACCCACCAACGACTGGTGGTCCTCACTGCTGTGGAAGCGCACCGACTGCTCCTTCAGCGAGCCCCTGCACGCCCATCCGATCTCGTACGACACCTTCGGTGACGGCCTCGGCTTCTCCGCCAACTCCACCCCCGCCATCAGCGGCACCTCGACCGGCGTCGGGGAGTACCACTACCCGTACGTCCAGGACATCCGGGTCGGTGTGGCCGGGCTCGCCGCGCCACAGGTCAAGGTCGACGGCTGGACCGACTGGACGGTCAGCCCGCACTGGAGCGACGGGGCGCGGACGATGCGCGCCACCATCGGTCACGGCCTGCCCTTCGCGTACTTCCAGACCACCGGCGGCGACGCGGTGATCAGCACGAGCGGCACCGCCGACGTCTGGTCCAACAGCGGCGCCACCATCGGCTTCCGGGTCAACGGCCACGACTACGTCGCGTACGCGCCCAGCGGCGCCAGCTGGACGGCCGGCGCCGGCCGCATCTCCTCCACCCTGGCCGGTCGGGGCTACTTCTCCGTCGCCCTCCTGCCGCCGACCGCGACCACGGCGGAGCGCGCCGAGCTGGCCGCGACCTACGGCCGGTACGCGCACGCCCACGTCACCGGCACCCGGGTCTCGTACGCCTACGACCCCGCGACCAGCGGCCTGACCACCACGTACGCGTTCACCACGACCGCCCGGGAGGGGACCGCCACGCAGACCGTGGTGAGTCTCTACCCGCACCAGTGGAAGTCGCTGACCGGCTCCACCCCGATCACCCCGACGTACCCGTCGGCGCGTGGCCGGATGAAGGCGCTCACCGGCGTCAACCAGTTCCGCACCTCCATGAAGTTCCAGGGCGTCCTGCCGGAACTGCCGGCCGTCGGCGACGGCAGCGGCGCCGATCTGGCGACGCTCAACGGCCACCTGGCCGCCGCTCGGGCGAACCCGATGGACCAGCGCGGCGCCGACACGTACTGGACGGGCAAGGGACTCGGCCGGGCGGCCCGACTCGCCGAGGTGGCCGACCTGGTCAACGACACCGCGACGCGGGACAGCGCGCTGAACGCGATCCGCGCCACGCTCACCGACTGGTTCACGGCGTCGACCGGCAAGACCTCGAAGGTCTTCTACTACAACGCCAACTGGGGCACGCTGATCGGCTACCCGGCGTCGTACGGCTCCGACCAGGAACTCAACGACCACCACTTCCACTACGGCTACTACATCGCGGCCGCCGCGACGCTGGCCAAGTTCGACCCGGCCTGGGCCGCCAAGAGCCGCTACGGCGGCATGGTGGACCTGCTGATCCGGGACGCCAACAACTACCGCCGCGACGACACCCAGTTCCCCTACCTGCGCGACTTCGACATCTACGCCGGGCACGACTGGGCGTCCGGGCACGGCTCGTTCGGGTCCGGCAACAACCAGGAGTCCTCGTCGGAGGGGATGAACTTCGCCAACGCCCTGATCCAGTGGGGTCAGGTGACCGGTGACACCGCCGTCCGGGACGCCGGCATCTTCCTCTACACCACCCAGGCCGCGGCCATCCAGGAGTACTGGTTCGACTCCAGCGACCAGAACTTCCCCGCCGCCTTCGGGCACTCGACGGTCGGCATGGTCTGGGGTGACGGCGGCGCGTACGCCACCTGGTTCAGCGGCGAGCCGGAGATGATCCAGGGCATCAACCTGCTGCCGATCACCGGTGGCCACCTCTACCTGGGCAACAACCCGGCGTACGTGCGGACCAACTACGCCGAACTGGTCCGCAACAACGGCGGGCAGCCGACGGTGTGGCAGGACATCCTCTGGCAGTTCCAGGCCCTCGGCGACGCCCCCGCGGCGCTGGCGAACCTCCGCGCGAACCCCGGTTACACACCCGAGGAGGGGGAGAGCCGCGCACACACCTTCCACTGGATCCGCAACCTCGCGGCGCTGGGCACCGTCGACACGACGGTGACCGCCAACCACCCGCTGACGGCGGTCTTCTCACGCAACGGGGCCCGCACCTACGTGGCGTCGAACCCGACCGCGACGCCGGTCACGGTGACCTTCTCCAACGGCACCACGCTCAATGTGGCAGCCGGACGGACGGCCACCACCGGTGCGTACACCTGGAGTGGCGGCAACGCCTCGGGCGGTGTACCGCCCACCGACCCGCCGCCCACCGACCCGCCGCCGACGGATCCGCCCCCGAACCCGGGCACCCCGACGCGGTACCTGCTGCCCGGGGGAGGGCTGGGCGCCGCCGGCGGCGCGGCCACGACCACGGTCGCGGCGGCCAACGGAAACCACGACGGTACGCCGACCAACCCGCAGGTCTTCACGGCGACCGGCCTGAACCTCGCCTACTCCGGCGGACAGACCGCGTTCGACCTGTTCCTGGATGCCGGCACGGCAGTCGGCAACGGGGTGCAGGTGCGGGTCTCCTACGACCTGACCGGCAACGGCAGTTGGGAGAGGGTGGAGACCTCGCGCTACTTCGCCACCGACCCGGTTCCCGGCTATGAGCACTACACGCAGAACACCGGCCTGGCCTCGGCCACCGGCACGTTGGGTGCGCTGAGCAACGGCACGGTCCGTGTCGAGGTCTGGTCGGCGATCGGCAACAACCCGAGCACCCTGGGCATCGGCAACCAGTCGGTGCTGCGGCTCCCGTACTCCTGACCCACCACCGCGACGCCGCCGCCGGTCGAGACGAGGCCGGCGGCGGCGTCGCGGCGTAGGTGCGGTCAGGCGCGCTGGGCGTCGGCGAGCATGTCGAGCGAGACCTGCCACAGTCGCTCGGCTGCCGCGGGGTCCATCGCGTGGTCGGCGACTCCGCTCAGCGGGGTCTCGGGGGTGTGGCGCCCGGCCTGGTTGCAGTCCTCGAAGTACCGGCCGCCGACGCCCTCCAGTTGCGGCCAGGCCGCGAGCAGCACGGAGGTGGCGGCCCCCTGCTCCCGGGTCTTGAAGTCGTACGCCGGAAGGTTCGCGTAGTCCTCTTCGGTGAGGTGGCGCCCCAGGTTGGTGGTGACCGCGCCGGGGTTGGCCGCGTTGACGGTGATGCCGTCGCCGGCCCAGCGCCTGTTCGCCTCGACGGCGAACAGCGCGGTGGCCGTCTTCGACTCGCCGTACGCCAGGAGACGGTCGTAGGGGCGTTCGTGGAAGTTGATGTCCTCGAAGACGATCGGCGCCTGCACGTGTGCGATGGAGCTGAGGGACACCACGCGGGCCCGGCCGGCCGCCGCGAGCGCCCGGTGCAGTCCGGTGGTGAGCGCGAAGTGGCCGAGGTGGTTGGTCGCGAACTGCAGCTCCCAGCCCTCCGCAGTCCGCATCTCCGGGGTCGCCGACACCCCGGCGTTGTTGACCAGGATGTGCAGAGGGCCTTCCCAGGCGGTGACGAAGGCGGCGACCGACCTCTGGTCGGAGAGGTCCAGAGGGGCTACCCGGACCAGTTGGCCCGTGGTGCCCTGGATGTCCGCCGCGGTCCGCTCGCCGGCCTCCACATCCCTGACGGCCAGGGTGACCTCGGCACCCGCGGACGCGAGCGCCCGGGCCGTCTCGACGCCGATGCCCGATGAGGCGCCGGTGACGACAGCACGCCGCCCGGTGAGGTC
This sequence comes from Micromonospora sp. RHAY321, assembly GCF_023896955.1. Lineage (GTDB taxonomy): Bacteria > Actinomycetota > Actinomycetes > Mycobacteriales > Micromonosporaceae > Micromonospora. The sequence goes on along the minus strand of NZ_JAMHIW010000007.1, from coordinate 148,726 downwards.
GACACCGCCCACGACGTCCTCGGCGGTGGATCGGGCGTTGAAAGGCGTGGTGACGCGATCTGATGGCATTGTCGGGTTCCTTTGATGTCGTCGTTGCCGTCCGGCGGTGACAACCGGGTCTGAGACTGGCCGGCTCCCGCAACGATCGTGCGCGGCGGCCCTGCGAAGCGTCCAACACACGCTTCCTGCCGTAGCCACATTCTGTTCCTGTGACCACCCTGACCGCTCGGGAATGAGCGGTGGTCCCTCGGGTACGCGAGCGAATCGGGATACGACCAGGAGAGGGTGGCCGAAATGAAGGTCAGAAACTCGCTGCGTGGGTTGAAGAACAAGATGAACTCGATCGTGGTCCGCCGCCGGGGCAGGACGTTCGTCATCAACAAGAGCGACCGGCGCCAGAAGGCCCGACAGGGCTGAGACCGCTACATGGCGAGCGCGTCGCGGCGCAGGAGACCGAGACGGTCCACCGCGGCCGACACGAGCGCGTCCGGGGACAGCGAGACGTCGAGGACCAGCCCCGGCTCGTCCGGCTCGAACCGTTCCAGGATGGCCAGCTGGGAGTCCAGAAGGCTCGCCGGCATGTAGTGCCCGGCGCGCTGGGCCATCCGCTCGCGGATGACCTCCGCCGTCCCGTCCAGGTGCAGGAAATCCACGGTGGGTGGTCCCTGCCGGAGCACGTCCCGGTAGGAGCGCTTCAACGCCGAGCAGGCCAGCACCGTCGAGACGCCTTCGGCGTCCCGGTCGGCCATCCAGGCGGCGAGGGCGCGGAGCCAGGGCCAGCGGGCGTCGTCGTCGAGGGGTACGCCCGACCGCATCCTCGCCACACTGGCCTCGGAGTGGAACTCGTCGGCCTCGGCGAACGTCAGGCCGGTCAGGTCGCTGATCCCCCTGGCCACGGTTGTCTTCCCCGCCCCGGACACGCCCATCACGACGACGTGCCGGGGCAGGCGCCGGCGGGTGGACGGGGGAGCGGCACGGCGCTCACCAGTCATGGACGGTCCCGTCCTTGAGGCGGTTGAACGGGAGGTAGGCCGGCACGTACGGGAACCGCTCGGCGGCCTCCTCGTCGAGCTCGACGCCCAGCCCCGGCTGCTCACCCGGATGGAGGTAGCCGTCGGCGAACGTGAAGGACTGCCGGAACACCTCGTTGGTCAGGGCGCCGTGCCGCATGTACTCCTGGATGCCGAAGTTGTGGATGGCCAGGTCGAGGTGCAGGGCGGCGGCCATGCCGACCGGTGAGATGTCGGTCGGGCCGTGGATGCCGGACTTGATCTGGTACTGCGCGGCGAAGTCGAGCAGCCGACGCATCGCGGTGATGCCCCCGGTGTGGGTGACGGCGGACCGCACATAGTCGATCAACTGCTCCCGGATGAGCGTCTGGTAGTCCCACACCGTGTTGAAGACCTCGCCGATCGCCAGCGGCGTGGTGGTGTGCTGGCGTACCAGCCGCAGCGCCTCCTGGTTCTCCGCCGGAGTGCAGTCCTCCAGCCAGAACAGGTCGTACGGTTCGAGATCCTTGCCGAGCCGCGCCGCCTGGATCGGGGTCATCCGGTGGTGGCCGTCGTGCAGCAGCGGAAGCTCGGGCCCGAACTCGTTGCGTACCGCCTCGAAGACGCCGGGCAGGTGACGCATGTAGGAGCGGGTGTCCCAGTCCTCCTCGGCCGGCAGTGGGGTGCGCTGCGCCGGTTCGTAGTCGTACCGCTTGCCGTCGGCGCTGGGCTGGGCCGCCACCCCGTAGACGGCGTTGATGCCCGGAACGGAGGTCTGGACCCGGATCGACCGGAAACCGAGGTCGAGGTGGCTCCGGATCGAGTCGAACAGCTCGGGCATGTCCCGGCCCGAGGCGTGGCCGTAGGCCATGATGCCGGTCCGCGACGCGCCACCGAGCAGTTGGTAGAGCGGCATGCCGGCGGCCTTGGCCTTGATGTCCCACAGTGCGACGTCCACGGCCGCGATGGCCGCCATGGTCACCGGCCCGCGCCGCCAGTACGCCGAGCGGTACAGGAACTGCCAGGTGTCCTCGATGCGGTGCGAGTCCCGCCCGATCAGCAGCGGGACGACGTGGTCGCGCAGGTACGAGGCGACCGACAGCTCCCGCCCGTTGAGAGTGCCGTCGCCCAGGCCGGTGAGCCCGTCATCGGTGGTGATCTTCAGGGTGACGAAGTTGCGGTCAGGGCTGGAGACGATGACGTCCGCTGCGACGATCTTCACGAGCTGCCTTTCTCGGGTGCCGGCTGGCCGGGTTGGTCGGGCGTGGCTTCCGGTCACCACTCCGCGTACGAGCCGTCGGGGTGCCGGAAGGTGGGGCTGCGCCAGGCGTGCCCGCGCTTGTCCGCCGCCCGTACCGCCTGTTCGTCGATCTCGATGCCGAGCCCGGGTGCGGTGAGCCGCTCGATGTGCCCGTCGACGAAGATCAGCGGCGTGGTGTCGAGGACGTAGTCCAGCACCTCGACGCCCAGGTTGTAGTGGATGCCGATGCTCTGTTCCTGGATCAGGTAGTTGGGCGTGGCGAAGCCGATCTGCAGGCACGCCGCGAGGGCGAGCGGCCCGAGCGGGCAGTGCGGGGCGAGCTGCACGTCGTAGACCTCGGCGAGCGCCGCGATCCGGCGTACCTCGGAGATCCCGCCGGCGTGCGACAGGTCCGGTTGCGCGACCGCGATGCCGGCCTGGAAGACGGGCAGGAACTCCTGCCGGCTGTAGAGCCGCTCCCCGGTCGAGACGGGCGTGGTCGTGGACCGCACGAAGTCGCCGATGAGGTGGGAGTTCTCCGGGACGACCGGCTCCTCGAGGAAGAGCGGCCGGTACGGCTCCAGCAGCGGGGCGACGCGGCGGGCGTTGGCCAGGGTGAACCGGCCGTGGAAGTCGACGGCGACGTCCCGCTCGTCGCCCAGCACCTCCCGCGCGGCGGCGACCCGCTGGACCACACCGTCCAGTTCGGCGACCGACGCGATCGGGCTCATCCGCCCGGACGCGTTCATCTTGACCGCGGTCAACCCGGCCGCCACCTGCTCGGCGATGTGGTCGCGGACCTCGTTGGGCTCGTCACCGCCGACCCAGCCGTAGACCCGGATCCGGTCCCGGACGGGGCCGCCGAGCAGTTGGTGCACGGGCGCTCCGTACCGCTTGCCGGCGATGTCCCACAGCGCCTGGTCCAGGCCGGACACGGCGCTGGCCAGGATGGGACCGCCCCGGTAGAAGGAGCCCTTCGTCATGGTCTGCCAGTGGTCCTCGATCCGCAGCGCGTCCCGGCCGATCAGCAGCTCACTGAGCTGCTCGACGGCGGTCCGGACGGTTTCGGAGCGGCCCTCGCAGGTCGCCTCGCCCCAGCCGACGATCCCCGATTCGGTCTCGACGCGGACGAAGAGCCAGCGCGGGGCGACCAGGAAGGTCTCGACGCGTGCGACGGTCGTCACGACGGCCTAGCCCTTCGTCGCACCGGCGGTGAGGCCGGAGACGACGTACTTCTGCACGAACAGGGCGATCAGCATGATCGGCAGGGTGACGACGCTGGCCGCCGCCATCAGGCCGCCCCAGTCGATGCTGGCGTAGCCGACGAAGTCGAAGATCGCGACGGGCAGGGTCTTGGTGTCGGCGCCGGAGAGCACGAGCGCGAACATGAAGTTGTTCCAGCTGAAGATGAACGACAGGATCCCGGCGGTGGCCACACCCGGTATCGACAGCGGCAGCGTGATCTTGCGGAACGCGCCGATGTGGGTCAGCCCGTCCACGAGCGCCGCCTCCTCGAGTTCGAGGGGGAGGCTGTCGAAGTAGCCCATCATGATGTAGACCACCAGCGGCAGCGACACGAACATGTGGCTGAGGATGAGCACGGTGAACCCGCCGACCATCTTCAGGTTGGAGAAGACGTAGTACCAGGGCACCAGCAGGGAGACGCCGGGGATGACCCGCGCCATCAGCACCACGAGCGCGGACTTCTTCATGTTGAAGCGGCTCATCGAGTAGGCCGCCGGTATGCCGAGGACGAGGGAGAGCGCCGTCGCCGCGAAGGCCACCCAGAGGCTGTTGCCGATGAACTGGACGTAGTTGGCCTGCTCCAGGACGTTGGCGTAGTTGTCCAGGGTGGGCGAGAAGACGAGAGCCTTGCCCGTGTCGTAGATGTCGACGTTCGTCTTGAACGACGCGGCGACCATCCAGAGCAGCGGTGCGAGCAGCGCGATCACCACGATGGTGAGCGCCACGACGCGGAACACCCGGTAGGCGGGGCGGGACCTCATCGCTGCGCCTCCTTCCTGCGGGACGTCAGGGCCCACATCGACCCGATGATGATCAGGAAGAAGATGATGAGGACCGTCGATGAGATGCCGTACTCGTTGTAGTCGAAGCTCAGGCCGTAGGCGTACACGTTGAGCGTCTCGACCTCGTGGAAGGAGCCGCCGCCGCGACCCTTCGTGGCGTAGAGGATGTCGAAGGTCTTCAGCGCGTCGATGCCGCGCAGCAGGATCGCGACGATCACGGTCGGCATCACCAGCGGCAGGGTGACGTGCCGGAACCGCTGCCAGGCGCTGGCGCCGTCGATGCGCGCCGCCTCCTGAGGCTCGTCGGAGAGTGAGGTCAGGCCGGCGAGGAGGATCAGCACCACCATCGGGGTCCACTGCCAGACGTCGATGAAGATCGTCGTGGGCAGCGCGGAGTGCTGGCCGGCCAGCCACGGCTGGGGTCCGATGCCGATCCAGCCGAGGGCCTGGTTCGCCAGACCGATGTTCGGGTCGAAGATGAGCCGCCACATCATGCCGACCGCGACCGGGGTGGCGACCAACGGCATCAGGATGGCGACCCGGACCCACTTCTGACCCCGGAACGGTCGCCACAGCAGCAGCGCGACCGCCATGCCGAGCACCACCTCGAACAGCAGTGCCACGACGGTGAACGCGGCGGTCCGGGCGACGGCGGGCCAGAACCGGTCGGTGTCCGACAGCACCTCGACGTAGTTCTGGAAGCCCACGAACTCGGACTCGGCCCGGACCGAGCCCTCGGCGTCGGTGAGGCTGAGATATCCGGTCCACGCCAACGGGAAGATGATCAGCGCGGCGACGAACACCATGGCCGGTGCCGCGAAGAGCCACTTGCGATGGTCGTTGGCCCAGCGGGCCCACGCCGGCGTGTCCGGCGTCTCCGAGGTGCCACGGGGCGGTCTGGTGGGGGTGGTCACTGCTGTCATGGGGTCTCCCGGGGTGGGCGGGCCGGGCGGGGGTGGAGCGGCGACGCGGCCGCGCCACCCCCGCCGTCGGGCCTACTTGGCCTCGTCGTCCAGGAACTTCTGGAACGCCGCGTTGGCGGTGTCGGCCGCGGCCGCCGGGTCCTTGCCGGCGATGGCGTCGACGATCGGCTGGCCGACGATCTCCCGGGCCTGGGCCACCTTGTTGACCAGCGGGCGGTCGTGCCCCACGCCGTCCTTGGTGCTGGCCGCGATGGCCTCGACGAGGTCCTTCGGGTACGTCGCGGTGCCCTCCGGGTTGGCCCACACCGAGGTACGCGCGCCCGGCACGCCGGACTTCTGCTGCGCGAGCGTCTGCTCCTTGCTGGTCGCCCACTCGACGAACTTCCAGGCGTTGCTCTGGTTCTCGGAGCTGTCGTTGATGCCCAGCGCCCAGGAGGGGATGTTGTACGGCTTCGATCCGGCGGGGCCGGCCGGGAAGGGCGCGAAGCCGACGGTGTCGGAGACCTTCGACTTGGCCGGGTCGGTGGCGTTCTTGTAGAGCGAGTTGGCCTCGGTGTAGAAGGCCGCCTTGCCCTGGGTGAAGATGGCCATCGCCTCGGGCCAGCTCATGTCGGTGCTGACGTTCGCGGGGCCGTGGTCCTTGAGGAGCCCGCCGTAGTAGGCGTACGCCTGCTTGGCCTGCTCGCTGTTGACGGTGGCCTTGCCGCTGCTGTCGACGAAGTCACCGCCGAAGCTGTAGAGGAAGCTGGAGAACTGGGTGACCGCCGGCGACTTGCCGGTACGGGCCACGAAGCCGGCGATGCTCGGGTCGGCAGCCTTGATCTTGGCTGCGGCCGTCTTCAGCTCGTCGAGGGTCTTCGGCGGGGCGGTCAGACCGGCCTTGGACAGCAGGTCCTTGCGGTAGTAGAGGACCTCCTGCTCGGTGATGATCGGGACACCGACGGCCTTGTCCTCGTACGAGGTGGCCTCCACCGGGCCGGCCTGGAAGTCGCTGAAGTCCCAGTCCTTGTTGGACTTCACCTCGTCGGACAGGTCGGCGAGGTACTTGTTCTTGGCGAACAGCTTCCCCTCCTGCAGAGGGCGGTACATCATCACGTCGAGGTCGCTGGAGCCCGCGTTCAGCTTCACGTTGTACTGGTCGGAGAGCTGGTCCTCGCCGAGCTGGGTGATCTCGACCTTGAGCCCGGTCTGCTTCTCGAACTCGGGCAGGGCCTGCTTGATGTTCTCGGTCCACACGTGGTTCGCCAGCGTCACCCGTACGGTCGTCGACGCGGCGCTGTCCTCGTCGCCGCCGCACGCCGACAGGCCCATGGCGGCTACCACGGCCAGAGAAGTTCCCAATATCGATCGACGTCGCACGCCCATCTCTCCTTCTGTCGTGGTCGCCGCCGGGGGTAGGGCGGAACCTCACGTTTACATCCGCTTAACGTCCGGATGCTAGGCCGATAAAGCGGATTTATTCAAGAGGTGATCTTCAACTGATATGCTCCAACGTGTGGAACCGTCCTCATCGGGGGTTGCAGCCGTCCAGAAGAAGGCCCCTGCCGAGGCCGGGCTGCACGCACAAGTTCTCGACCACCTCGGCACCGCCATCTGCGGCGGCCACCTGGCGCCCGGCTCGGTGCTCAACATCGACGAGCTGGTCGACCGGTACGGAGTGTCGCGTTCGGTCGTCCGCGAGGTCCTGCGGGTGCTCGCCGCCATGGGGTTCATCGAGACCCGCCGCCGGGTCGGGGTGCTGATCCGGCCGGCGCACAACTGGAACGTCTTCGACCCGCAGGTGATCCGCTGGCGACTCGCGTCAGCAGGGCGGATGGCGCAGATGCGCTCGATCACCGAGTTGCGGACCGCCGTCGAACCGCACGCCGCCTGGCTGGCCGCCAACCGGGTCAACCACGACGAGGCGAGCGATCTCGTCGGCCTGGCGGCCAAGATGTGGGCCGCCGGAAAGGCCGGGGACGAGGAGCGCTTCCTCCGGCTCGACATCGAGTTCCACCGGCGGGTGCTGGCCGCCTCCGGTAACGAGATGTTCGTCAAGCTGCAGGAGTTGGTGGCGGAGGTGCTCACCGGCCGCCACCACTACGACCTGATGCCGCACTACCCGCACGAGCAGGCCCTCCAGCTGCACGCCGACGTGGCGCAGGCGATCCAGCGGCGCGACGGCGACCGCGCCCGCGCCGCGATGGTCCAGATCATGGAGCAGGCGTTCGGCGAGATGAAGTCGATGTGGGAGCAGACCGGCGAGCCCGGTCAGGGCTGACCTGGCCCGGGACGCGCGCCTGAACCGATACCATCACCCCTCCGGATCCCCTCGGGAGATGAGTTCGATGACCGCCGCCACCTTCCGTGCCCTGCACCACGGCCGCCCCGCCGGCGACCCCCTCGTCCTGCCCGGCCCGTGGGACGCGGCCAGCGCCCGGGCCTTCGCCGACGCCGGCTTCCCGGCGCTCGCCACCCCGAGCGCCGGAGTCGCCGCCTCGCTGGGTTACGAGGACGGCGCCACCCCGCCCGACGAGATGTTCGCCGCGGTGGCGAGGATCGTCCGGGCCGTCCCCGTTCCGGTGTCCGCCGACATCGAGGGCGGCTACGGCCTCGCTCCCCGAGAGTTGGTCGCACGGCTCCTGGAGACCGGTGCCGTCGGCTGCAATCTGGAGGACTCCGAGGGCCACGCCACGCTCAAGGACCCGCAGCGGCACGCGGACTGGCTGGCCGAGGTGCGGGCCGAGGCGGGCGACGCTCTCTTCATCAACGCGCGCGTCGACACGTTCCTGTTCGGCACCGGTGACCCGGCCGACGCCGTGGCACGCGCCCGCCTGTACGTGGCCGCCGGCGCCGACTGCGTCTACCCGCTCATGGCGCCGGCGGAGGTGTTCCCGGTGTTCCGGGAGGGCGTCGAGGGGCCGGTCAACATGGCTGCCGGACCGGACAGGGAGTCGGTGGCCGGGCTGGCACGGCTGGGCGCCACGCGCATCACCTTCGGTCCGGGGATGCAGCGGTACGCGACGAAGGCGATCAGCGACCTCGCGGTGAAGCTGCGCTCCTGAGTCCGGTGAGTGTCACCGACCGAGCCGTACGCGGACGGCGGCCCCGGCGCACAGGATGACGACGAGGCCGCCGACCACCGTGGCCCAGCCGATGTGCTCACCCAGGAGCAGACCGGCCCAGGCGATGCTCATGACGGGCTGGACGAGTTGCACCTGGCTGACCTGAGCCAGCGGGCCGATCGCCAGCCCGTGATACCAGGCGAAGAAGCCGAGGAACATGCTGACAACGCCGAGGTAGGCGAAGGCCGTCCACTGTGCCGGAGTCCCCGTCGGGGTCTGCCCGGCCACGGACACCACCGTCAGGGCCACCATGAGCGGGGAGCACAGCACGAGCGCCCAGGAGACGGTCTGCCAGGCGCCCAGCTCCCGAGCGATCAGGCCGCCCTCGGCGTACCCGACGGCGGCGGACGCCACCGCGCCGAAGAGCAGCAGGTCGGCCCAGTGCAGCCGACCCAGGCCGCCCCACTGGGCGGATGCGAAGGCCGACGCGGCGAAGGCGCCGACGCCGGCGGCGACCCAGAACCCGACGGGTGGGCGCTCGTGCCCGCGGATGACCGCCAGCACGGCGGTCGCGGCGGGCAGCATGGCGATGACGACGGCACCGTGGCTGGCCGGCGCGCTCGTGAGGGCGTACGAGGTCAGTAGCGGGAACCCGACGACGACGCCACCGCCGACCACGGCAAGGCGTGGCCACTGCGCGCCCCGAGGCAGCCGCTGGCGGGTGACGGCCAGTGCGACGACGGCCAGCGCCGCCGCTACGACCGCTCGGGCGGAGCCGATGAACAGCGGCGAGAGACCTCCCACCGCCACCCGGGTCAGCGGGACGGTGAAGGAGAAGGCGACCACTCCCAGCAGGCCCCACCACAGCCCCGAGGGGCCGGTAGCCGGTACCGGGGCATCCACAATCGCAGTAGCGCTACTCTGATCTCTCATGGATGACAGTAGCAGCTCGCGAATCGCCGCCGCTCTGCGTGAGTGGGTGGCCGCCGCCACGCCGGGTGCCCGGCTGCCGTCCACCCGCGAGCTGGTCGCCCGCTACCAGGCGAGCCCGGTGACGGTGCAGCAGGCGCTACGCACCCTCACCGCCCAGGGGCTCATCGAGAGCCGCCCCGGGGTCGGCACGTTCGTCCGGGCCGCCCGCACCGTGCGACCGGCCGACCACGGCTGGCAGACCGCCGCCCTACGCTCACCTCCCGCGCGCGTCCACGCGCTGTCCACGGCGTTGCGCAGCGCCCCCAACGACGTCATCGCCCTGCACGCCGGCTACCCGGATCGCGAGCTTCTCCCGGAGCGTCTGGTCCGTTCGGCCCTGACGCGCGCGGCGCGTACCGACGCCGCCCTGACCCGGCCACCCGCGGCGGGCCTGCCGGAGCTGCAGTCCTGGTTCGCCGCCGAACTCGGCGCCGCGACCCGGGCCGGGATCACGCCGCCCACGCCCGGCGACGTCGTCGTCCTTCCCGGCAGCCAGAGCGGGCTGAGCTCGATCTTCCGCACCCTGGCGGGGGCCGGGCAGCCCCTGCTGATGGAGTCCCCGACCTACTGGGGAGCGATCCTGGCCGCACGGCAGGCCGGCGTCCTCGTCGTGCCGGTACCCACCGGCCCGACCGGCCCGGACCCTGCCGAGGTGGCCCGCGCCTTCCGGGAGTCGGCCGCGCGGGTGTTCTACGCGCAACCGAACTACGCCAACCCCACCGGAGCGCAGTGGCCGGCGGCGCTGCGTGAGCAGGTGCTGGCGGTCGTGCGCGAGCACGGCGCGTTCCTCGTGGAGGACGACTGGGCCCACGACTTCGGCATCACCTGCACCCCGACTCCCGTCGCGGCCCACGACGACGGCGGCCACGTCGTCTACCTGCGCTCACTCACCAAGAGCGTCTCGCCGGCCGTCCGCGTCGCCGCCGTCATCGCGCGCGGACCGGCACGCGAACGGCTCCTGGCCGACCGCGGAGCCGAGTCGATGTACGTCAGCGGCCTCCTGCAGGCCGCGGCGCTCGACGTGGTGACCCAACCCGCCTGGCAGACGCACCTCCGTGACCTGCGGCAGCAGCTCGGCACACGGCGGGACCTTCTCGTCGCGGCCCTGCGCGAGCACGCCGCGGCGGCGGACGTCGAGATGGTGCCGGCAGGAGGGCTGAACCTCTGGGTACGCCTCCCCGAGGGAACGGACGTCCACCAGCTCGCGTACGACTGCGAGAGGGCCGGGCTCATCATCGCCCCCGGAAACGAGTGGTTCCCGGCGGAACCCACCGGCCCGTTCGTACGCCTCAACTACGCCGGGCCGAATCCCACGGCCTTCCCCGCCGGAGCGCGCGTCCTCGGCCGGGCACTCACGAACCACCCCGCCTGACCAGGGGCTCGTCGACCGGGCTCATCGACGCTCGGGGGACAGTGCGTCGGCACCGTCAGCGTGCCGCGCCTTCGGTGACGGGTGGACGCTCCGCCGGAGTAGCGGTGCGTGGGCCGGCGGGTCGCATGAGGACGGCCACGAGCAGGCCGGCGATGACGCCGACGGCTCCAGCCACGGCGAAGGTCGCCTGGACGCCGGCCACCCCGGCGGCGTGCGCCGCGCTGTCCAGCACCTGCCGTCCGGCTGCCGGGGCGGCACGCAGCAGGCCGGGTGTCTGCCCGCCGGCGATGGCGTGCGCGACGTGCGTCGGATCCGGAATGCCCCGTCCGGCCAGGATGCTTTCCGCGCGGGCGGTGAAGACGCTGCCCAGCGCGGCGATGCCGAAGGCGAAACCGAGCTGGCGGGTGGTGTTGACCGCGCCGGCCGCCATGCCGCCCCGCTCCACGGGTACCAGGGACATGGAGACCGAGCCGAGGATGGGCGTCGCGAGACCGACGCCGACGCCGACGAGGGCGAGCCCCGGCAGCAGCGACGGCCACCCGGCCGCACCGTGCACGAGCGCCGCGGTGAGCAGGCTGCCGAGCCCGACGAACAGTAGCCCGGCGCCGATGACCAGGTCCGGCCGCCGACCGTGCAGCACCCGCCCCAGCACCGCCGAGACACCGAACGCGGTGACGGACAGCGGCAGACCGGTGAGCCCCGCGGCGAGCGGACTCATCCCCAACACGGACTGCAGCCAGATCGAGGTGTAGGTGAACGTGGTGAAGGCGGCGAACGTGAGCAACAGACCGGCGAGCAGCACCGCGACGAACGAGCGGTTGCGCAGCAGGGTGAGGTCGAACATGGCGTGTCGGGTGCGCGCCTCGATCACCACGAACCCGGCCAGCAGGAGCGCCGCCGCCACCAGCAGCGACCAGACAACGCGGCTGGACCACCCGTCCTCGTTGGCCCGGATGAGTGCGTAGGTCGCGCAGGCCGCGGCGGCGGTGAAACTCGCCATGCCGGGGACGTCGATCCGGCCCCGGACGGGCGTACGGGCCTCGGTGAGGGCCGTTCGACACAGCAGGATGGCGACGGCGCTGACCGGTAGGTTGACGAGGAAGATCCAGCGCCACGACGCGCCCTCGGTGAGCAGCCCGCCGAGGATCGGGCCCACCGCGGCCGAGGCGCCCGACACGGCACCCCACATGCCGTAGGCGCTTCCCCGGTCACGGCCGGCGTAGGCGCTGTTGAGCAGGGCAAACGTGGTCGCGAACATGGCCGCCGCGCCGACGCCCTGGATGGCGCGTGCGGCGATCAACACGCCCGAGTTCGGTGCGAGACCGCACATCAGCGACGAGACCGCGAAGAGCGCGAGCCCCACGACGTACACGCGGCGGTGTCCCACCCGGTCGCCGATCGAGCCGGCGCCGAGCACCAGTGCGCCCAGCGCGAGGGCGTACGCGTCGATGACCCACTGCAACGCGCCGAAGGACGCGCCCAGGTCGTCGACCATGTCGGGCAGGGCGACGATCACGATCGTGACGTCGATCAGGAGCATGAACGTACCCAGACAGACCGTCAGCAGTGGCAGCCACCTGCGCATCCTGGTACCTGCTCTCCTCCGGGCGGCTGCCCCAGCTGGTGGGCTCGAGCTCGGGCTGGTCGAACAGACGCAACCAGCTTCCGTCCGGCCGGTGACGGACAACCTGTGCGCGGCAGTGATTCGAACCAGTTCGAATCACTTGGTCGGCGATGCACGTGAATGTTGACTGTGCCGGTCCGGAAGCGCCCGCCGTGGGCGGGGCGCCGAGAGAACGGAGGCACCTTTGACCACCTCGCGACCGCGAATCCTGGCGATGCTCGCCGCGCTGGTCCTCCTCACCACCGGGACGGTGTTTCTCGCCGGTCCGCCGGCGCAGGCGGCGACCGGTACCTGTTCGGGTTCAAAGGTCGGTGGCTTCGACCTGTACGGGGACGTGGCCATCAACGGTTCGACGAGATACGGATATGTCGAGGTCTACTACAGCGGCGGCTACAACTGCGCACGGACCGTGTCGAGTCCGAACACCTGGGGCGTCAGCAAGGTCATGTCCGTCGAGCTGTGGGTCTGCTCGTCGGGCACCAGCAACTGCCGGCTCCTGGCGCCGGACGACCGGGACCACGGCACCTACCGGTACTACGCCGGTCCGGTGACCGCCTACGCCAGCGGAAAGTGCATCTGGGTCATCGGCAACATCTACTACCCGCCGACGGACTCCAACGCCGGGAACAACAAAACGGGTTGGTGCGGCTGACGTCCACGTCAGGACGCTCGACGTTCGCCTGACCGACGGGAGCGGGTCACCGCATCCGCACTGCCGCACGGTGCGCGCTGAGATCACTCCAGCGTGCACCGTGCGCCGTTCCGGCTGGTGAGCGCCCAGGAGGGCCGTCCAGGTGCGAGGCCCGACACACCCGGGACCGACATGTGGGGTGTGACAACGGAATCCCTCCCCATATATGGTGTCGAGCGCAGCTGGTTCGACCGCTCATCGCAGTGGCCGAGGCAAGAGGGAACCTGGTGGAAATCCGGGACTGCCCCGCAGCGGTGAGTGGGAACGACCGCCGTCATCAGCACTGGGCCGCGAAGCGGCCTGGGAAGCGACGGCCAGTAGGTGACCGGCGAGTCCGGTCGTGCCCGCAAGTCCGAAGACCTGCCAGCGCGCCGCACACCCGCACCCGGGTGGGCGGCGGTCCGAGGCCGCGTGGGACGGCTGACGCCACCTGACCCACGCCCGTCGGCGTGCCGTCCGCCGGTGTCCGCCTCCTCGTGTCCGAGGGCCATCAGGTCCCGAACTCGCGAGGAGTGAGTAGTGACGGTCACCCAGGCAGTCCCGGTCACCGCCGACCCGGCCCCGCCCGGTCGGCGGACGCAGATGCGTGTCCGCAAACGCGACGGCGCCACCGAACAGGTCGACGTGAACAAGATCGTCCGGGCGGTCGAGCGGTGGGCCGACGACCTCACCGACGTCGACCCGCTGCGGGTGGCGACCCGGACGATCAGCGGCCTGTACGACGGCGCGACGACGGCCGAACTGGACCGGCTGTCCATCCAGACCGCGGCCGAGATGATCGGAGAGGAACCGCAGTACTCCCGCCTCGCCGCCCGGCTGCTGGCCGGCTACGTCGACAAGGAGGTCCGCCGGCAGGGCATCACCTCGTTCAGCGCGGCGATCCGGACCGGCCACGCCGAGGGACTGATCGGAGACGACACCGCCGCCTTCGTCGCCGCCCACGCCCGTACCCTCGACGACGCCGTGGACGCGGGCGGCGACCGGCGGTTCGAGTACTTCGGCCTGCGCACGGTCTACGACCGGTATCTGCTGCGCCACCCGAGCAGTCGGCTGGTGCTGGAGACCCCGCAGTACTGGCTGCTGCGGGTGGCCTGCGGGTTGTCCCGTACGCCGGACGAGGCGGTCGGCTTCTACCGGCTGATGTCCAGCCTGGCCTACCTGCCCAGCTCGCCGACGCTGTTCAACTCCGGTACCCGGCACACCCAGATGTCCTCCTGCTACCTGGTCGACTCCCCGCGCGACGAGTTGGACTCGATCTACCAGCGGTACGCCCAGGTCGCCAACCTGTCCAAGTTCGCCGGTGGCATCGGCATCGCCTACTCCCGCGTCCGGTCCCGGGGTTCGCTGATCCGCGGCACGAACGGGCAGTCCAACGGGATCGTGCCGTGGCTGCGCACGCTGGACGCGAGCGTCGCCGCGGTCAACCAGGGCGGCCGGCGCAAGGGCGCGGCCTGCGTCTACCTGGAGCCGTGGCACCCGGACGTCGAGGAGTTCCTGCAACTGCGGGACAACACCGGCGAGGACGCCCGGCGCACCCACAACCTGAATCTGGCCAACTGGATCCCGGACGAGTTCATGCGCCGGGTCGAGGCCGACGAGATGTGGTCGCTGTTCGACCCGCACGAGGTGCCGGAACTGCCCGACCTGTGGGGGGAGCGGTTCGACGCCGCGTACCGGGCGGCCGAGGCGCAGGGCCGCCAGGTGCGGCAGGTCCCGGCACGGGAGCTGTACGGGAAGATGATGCGCACCCTGGCCCAGACCGGCAACGGGTGGATGACCTTCAAGGACGCGGCGAACCGGCTGTGCAACCAGACCGCCGAGCCGGGCAACGTGGTGCACCTGTCCAACCTCTGCACCGAGATCATCGAGGTGTCCAGCGACACCGAGACCGCCGTGTGCAACCTCGGCTCGGTGAACCTCGCCGCTCACCTCACCGACGGCGGCGTCGACTGGGAGCGGCTGCGCGCCACGGTCCGTACCGCCGTGACGTTCCTCGACCGGGTCATCGACATCAACTACTACCCGACCCCGCAGGCGGCGGCGAGCAACCCCCGCTGGCGACCGATCGGGCTCGGGCTGATGGGCCTGCAGGACGTGTTCTTCGCCCTGCGGCTGCCGTTCGACTCCCCGGCCGCGCGGGAGCTGTCCACCCGGATCAGCGAGGAGCTGTACCTGACCGCCCTGGAAACCTCCGCCGACCTGGCGCGCCGCTTCGGCGCGCATCCGGCGTACCCGCAGACCCGGGCCGCGCGGGGCCAGCTGCAGCCCGACCTGTGGGGTGTCGAGGGCACGCAGACCGCGCGGTGGGACGCGCTGCGGAAGCGGGTCGAGACGGACGGACTGCGGAACTCGCTGCTGGTGGCGGTCGCCCCGACCGCCACCATCGCCTCGATCGCCGGCTGTTACGAGTGCGTGGAGCCGCAGGTGTCGAACCTGTTCAAGCGCGAGACCCTGTCGGGGGAGTTCCTCCAGGTCAACACCGCTCTGGTACGCGAGCTGAAGGCCCGTGGCCTGTGGACCGAACAGATCAGGTCGGCGATCAGGCGCGCCGAGGGGTCGGTGCAGGACATCGCTGAGCTGCCGGGCGCCGTCCGGGAGCTGTTCCGTACCGCGTGGGAGCTGCCGCAGCGGGCGCTGATCGACCTGGCCGCCGCCCGCGCACCGTTCATCGACCAGTCGCAGTCGCTGAACCTGTTCCTGGCCTCGCCGACCATCGGCAAGCTCTCCTCGATGTACCTGTACGCCTGGAAGGCCGGGCTGAAGACCACCTACTACCTGCGCTCCCGCCCCGCCACCCGGATCCAGCAGGCCACCGTCGCCCTCACCGCACCCACGGCGACCGACACGGAGGCGCTGGCCTGCTCGCTGGAGAACCCCGAGTCGTGCGAGGCCTGCCAGTGACCGCCGCCAACACCACCACCGACACGAGGACCACGCACATGCTGCTCGACCCCGGGATGGACCTCACCCTCCGCCCGATGCGGTACCCGCACTTCTTCGACCGGTTCCGTGACGCCATCCGCAACACCTGGACCGTCGAGGAGGTCGACCTGCACGCCGACCTCGCCGACCTCGACAAGCTCTCGCCGGCCGAGCGGCACCTGGTCGGCCGCCTGGTGGCCTTCTTCGCCACCGGCGACACCATCGTCGCCAACAACCTCGTGCTCAACCTCTACCAGCACGTCAACAGCCCCGAGGGCCGCCTCTACCTGTCCCGGCAGCTGTTCGAGGAGGCGGTGCACGTCCAGTTCTACCTCAACCTGCTCGACACGTACGTGCCCGACGAGGCCGAGCGCTTCGACGCCTTCGCGGCCATCGAGAACATCCCCTCGATCCGTCGTAAGGCCGAGTTCTGCTTCCGGTGGATCGACTCCCTGAACGACCTGCGGGAGCTGCGGTCCCGCGAGGACCGGCGGACGTTCCTGCTCAACCTGATCTGCTTCGCCGCCTGCATCGAGGGGTTGTTCTTCTACGGCGCGTTCGCCTACGTCTACTTCCTGCGCTCGCGGGGGCTGCTCCACGGCCTGGCCTCCGGCACCAACTGGGTGTTCCGCGACGAATCCATGCACATGGCCTTCGCCTTCGACGTCGTGGACACCGTGCGTCGCGAGGAACCCGACCTGTTCGACGACGACCTCGCCGACCAGGTCCGCCTGATGCTCACCGAGGCCGTCGAGTGTGAGGTCCAGTTCGCCGAGGACCTGCTCGGCCACGGTGTGCCGGGACTGACCCTGACCGACATGCGGGAGTACCTCCAGCACGTCGCCGACCGGCGCCTGGCCCAGCTCGGCATCGCCCCGCACTACGGGTCGGTCAACCCGTTCGCCTTCATGGAGTTGCAGGACGTGCAGGAGTTGTCCAACTTCTTCGAGCGGCGGGTGTCGGCGTACCAGGTCGGGATCACCGGCGCCGTCGCCTTCGACGACGACTTCTAGCCCCGAAGCCCCGGTCCGCGACCACGGCGGGCCGGGGCTTCGGCCCACCCACCGGGCCGGGGGTCGACCGGCAGCGTGATTGGATGGTCAGGTGCAGTTCACCGTGACAGACGCGCCGACGCGGGAGCGGTTCGAGGCGCGCGACGAGGCGGGCGTGGTCGCCGGGCTGGTCACCTACCAGTTGACCGGCAACATCATCGTCTACACCCACACCGAGGTTGATCCGGCGTTCGAGGGCAGGGGCGTCGGCTCGACCCTGGCTCGTGCCGTGATGGACGACGCGCGGGCCAGGGGCCGGACCGTCGTCCCGATCTGCCCGTTCCTCGCCGAGTGGCTGGTCAAGCACCCGGAGTACGAGGGCATCGTGGCCCGGTCGACCCGCAAGGTCAAATAGCTCCCCGCCCGGGCAGGCAGGCATGGCCAGCCTGCCCGGGCGAGTGGTCAGACCGACTCCGGAACGGCGGACGTGCGGCTGTAGGTGAGGAAGATCGCCCCGCTGTCCAGCACGGTGTGGTCGCTGAGGTGCCAGGTACGGGGCTCGAAGGCGGCGTCGCGCCCGAACAGCGGAATGCCCGCTCCGATGGTCAACGGAGCCAGCTTGACGATCAGCTGATCGATCTCGGCGTACAGGGCGCCGGCCAGGGCTCCGCCGCCGATCACCCAGATGTCCTTGCCGTCCTGCCGCTTCAGGTCACGTACGGTGCCGATCGGGTCGCCGGACAGGACCTGGACCGCCCCGTCCGGGCTTCCGGACAGCGTGCGCGAGAACACGAGGTGGCGCAGGTGGGGATAGGCGTCGGTGACGCCGGCCTTCAGCCCGATCTCGTAGGAGTGACGCCCCTCCAGCACGGTGTCGAACCGGGTGCCCTCGGCCGTGACGCCGAGCGCCTGCCTGGCCGGGCCCGGCAGGGTCTCCGGGTACTCGGCGACCAGGTGGCGCAGGTAGTCCTCGGGGATCGGCCAGAAGCCGCCGGGGCCGGTGGGGTCGGCGCCGTCCGGGCCGGCGATGAAGCCGTCCAGGGTGGCGGCGATGTAGTAGACGAGCTTGCGCAACGACGATCTCCTTGCTCGGGTGCACCTCGGGTTTCAAGGTCAGCTTCGTACCGTGCCACAAGCTCCGGCTGATCGAGAAGAGGCCCGGTGGAGGTCTCGCGCACCGTGCCGGGACCGAATTCGTCCGGGCGTTCGCCCGCGCTCGGCTGCGCACCCTGCCGGACGGTCCCGCCACCGCGGTGGGGGAGAGCGGGGCCGGAGTGGGTCATCCGACAGAAACGGTGGGCCGCACGTGCGGCACCAGCGGGTACCGCCATGATGAGCTGGTGAAGATCCTGTCCATCCAGTCGTCGGTCGCCTACGGCTACGTCGGCAACTCGGCGGCCGCCTTCCCCCTGCAGCGGCTCGGCCACGAGGTCTGGCCGGTCCTGACGGTCCACTTCTCCAACCACACCGGGTACGGCGCGTGGCGCGGGCCGCTGCTCGCACCGACCGACGTGGCCGAGGTGATCGCGGGCATCGCGGACCGCGGGGTCCTCGGCAGTGCCGACGCGGTGCTGTCGGGCTACCAGGGTGACCCGGCGATGGGCGCGGTGATCCTCGACGCGGTGGACACGGTCAAGGCGGCCAACCCGGACGCGGTGTACTGCTGCGACCCGGTGATGGGCGACATTGGCCGGGGGATGTTCGTCCGGGCGGGCATTCCGGAGTTCATGCGGGACATCGTCGTCCCACGGGCGGACATCATCACCCCGAACCATTTCGAGCTGGACTTCCTCGCCGGCCGTACGACGAACTCGCTGACGGAGGTGTTGGAGGCGGTCGACGTGGTGCGCGAGACGGGACCCCGGCACGTCCTGGTCACCAGCGTGCTCCACGGCGACGTGCCGGCGGGCTCGCTGGAGGTGGTGGCCGTCTCGGACGAGGGCGCCTGGGCGGTCACCACACCGCTGCTACCGATCAACCCGAACGGCGGAGGGGACGTCACCGCGGCGCTGTACCTGGCGCATCTGCGGACGACGGGCTCGCCCGCGACGGCGCTGGAGCGCACCATCGCCTCCGTATTCGCCGTCCTGGAGGCGACCCTCGCGGCGGGCACCCGGGAGATCCAGCTGATCGCGGCCCAGGACGCGATCGCCGAACCGCCAGCCAGCTTCACCGCCCGCCGCCTACGCTGACGCACGTCCCACCGTGCGGGTGGCGACCCTGGGTCAGCCGGCGGTGCAGGAGCGGATCTGTGGCCGGGCGGCGCTGTTGCCGTTGAACATCGTGGTGAAGCCGAAGGTGTTGCCGCTGCCGTTGGAGCGCATGGTCAGGACTCTGCCGCTGCTGTCCCAGTTGGCGCTGCCGTTCCAGGTGGTGGTGACGCTCTGCGGCGCGGTGACGGCCACGACCACCGTCCAGGTGTTGGCGCCGCTGACCGTCACCGACGTGTTGTACCGGTCACCCCAGACGTTGGTGGTCGTCGCCGTCGCGGTGCAGCTTCCGGACGGGGGTGGCGGGGTGCCACCGCCGGGCGGCGGGTTCGTGCCGTCGGGCGCGACCGCGCGGCCGGTGGACGGCGAGATCATGCCCGGGCAGAGATTGCGGCCGGCGAGGTTCGCGACGATCTGCGGAATCGCGTCGCGGGTGTTCTGGATGCCGTCGTGCATGAGGATGACCTGACCGGCCTGGAGGCGGCCGGCGTTGGACACGATCTGGCTGACGCTGGCGCCGTTCCAGTCCTGGGAATCCACGTCCCAGATGACCTGCCGCATGCCGAGTGACGAGGCGACGGACTGCAGCGTCGAGTTGGTCTCCCCGTACGGTGGCCGGAACAGTTGGGGCCGGCTGCCCGTGGCGGACTGGATCGCCGTGCTCGTCTGGGACAGGTCGGACTGCATCTGAGCCTGAGTCATCGAGGTCATGTGGGCGTGGTTCCAGCTGTGGTTGCCGACCCACATGCCGGCGGCCACCTGCGCCTGCGCCGCCGCCCGGTTGTTCTGGACGTTCTGCCCGACGTTGAACATCGTGGCCCGTACGCCGTTGTTGCGCAGCACGGTCAGCAGGGCGCTGGTGCTGCCGGTCGGCCCGTCGTCGAAGGTGAGCCCGACGTAGCCGTTGCAGGTGGCGGCGCTCGACGGGGTCGCGGTGGCCGCGACGACGACGCCGCAGGTCGCAACGGCGGTGGCCAGCACGGACAGCGCCGCGCGCAGTCGCCCGGACCGCATGACGCTGCCGGCGGAGACGTTGCTCATCTGGTGCCCCTTCCACGGGCCCGGACACGCTCGGTGCCCGGACAGCAAAGGCCGGACCGGTGGGTGCGTCGCGGGTACGTCGGTCGCATCGACCTGAGTGGATCGGAGTATTGCAGCGGGAATTCGAACAGGTCAACAACTTCCGGAAACGTGCGACCTCGATATCCGATCGCCATGGTGGCCTGGTCCGTCGGTCGATCTGCCCGGCAGGACATTGACCAGGTGGAATGCCTCTCGGGATGAGCGCGAGCGGCGCTGCCCTTCCGCAACTTTTTCCGGAAATCGTTGACGCTCAGGTGTGGCGGTATCGATAGTCCCGCCATCGACGGTCACCGTCTCATCGCGGGTCGTTCCCGGTTGGTCCAGGCCCGGAGGACCCATTCCGCGGGGCCGTACCGGAACCGGCGCAACCACCACGCGCTGGCGGCGAGCTGCACGGCGAAGAGCGCCAGCGCGACCAGCAGGACCTGTGCGGGTGGTGTGTGCCCGGCGAGGCCGACTCCGACGCCGGTGAAGATGACGACGCAGGCCAGGGACTGGCCCAGGTAGTTGGTCAGCGCCATCCGTCCCACCGGCGCCAGGACGTCGGCAACCCGGCGTCGCCGGTGAAAGAGGCGGAGCATCGTGGCGGCGTAGGCGGCGGCGAGGAACGGGGCGGTGATGACGCTGAGCATCAGGCCGGTCAGGTTGCTGGTGCCGCCGCCGACGGCGAAGAGCGTCGCACCGGCCAGTCCGACCGGATAGCCGACCGCCTCGATCCTGCGCAGCAGCGGCAGGTGGGCGGGGACCTCGGCGAGCATCCGTTGCTTTCCGGCCGCGAGCCCGACGAGGAACGCGGAGAACGCCAGCGGTCCCTGGACGGCGAGCCCGCCGAGCGCGGCGGGCAGCGACCGCAGGTGCTCGACCACGACGTCGCCGAGACCGCCCTGGAGTGCCGCCGTGGAGCGAGCGCCGGCCTCGACCGCGGCGGCGGAGTCCGGCACGAGGGTCGCGCCGAGCACCGCGGCCACTCCGATGAGGAAGGCGACGGCGCCGACGACGCAGGCCGCCGCCGTCAGGGCCGTGCGGGGGCTCATCCGTCGCGCGGCGAGCAGGAGGAGCCCGAGCAGCGCGTACGCGGTGAGGATGTCGCCCTGGAACAGCAGGACCGCGTGGACGATCCCGAGGAGGAACAGCCCCGACAGCCGCCGCAGGAACCGCGGCAGGAACGGAACACCACGTCGGGCCGCCGACTCGATCTGCAAGGTGAAGCTGTAGCCGAACAGGAACGAGAACAGCAGGTACGCCTTCATCGCGAACAGCAGTTCGACCAGCGTGGAGATCATCCGGTCGAACCAGTTGTCGGCGGGGTCGGCCACCAGATGGAACGCGTATCCCGAGGCGAAGAAGGCGATGTTCACGAGCAGGATGAGGAGCAGGGCCACGCCTCGCAGCGCGTCGATGTCGTTGATCCGCGAATTGGACGCTGAATGTGGACGGTCGGCTCGCCGTTCCCCCGTTGACGACTGCATTCTTCGACGCTATTCAACCTCGCCGGTGTGTCGATATCCCGCAGCCCGGACGGTCGCGAGTAGGGCCGTCCCTACCGACCACCGCCGGCGATCCCCGCGGCGGTACGGGCGTCCCGGGATGCGTTAAAGGTCACCCGCCACCTCGGAGGAGGTCAGCGCCCCTCGGGGACGGCCATCTCGCCGAGCAGAGACCAGTCCTGCTGCGGCACGGTCGCGTTCACGATGCGAGGCGTCTCGGCCAGGTACGGCGGCAGGGTCTCCTGGGCCGCACGGAAATGGGCGGACTGCACGTGGGCCCCGCCGGCCTCGTCGTCGCGAAACGCCTCGACCAACACGTACTCCGTCGGGTCGTCCAGGCTGCGGGACCAGTCGAACCACAGGCAGCCCGGCTCGGCCCTGGTCGCCTCGGTGAAGTCGGCGGCGATCTGCGGCCAGCGGTCGGCGTGCGCGGGCAGGACGCGGAACTTCGCGGTAATGAAGATCATGGCCACCAGGCTACCGCCAGGGCGGTGGCGGGACGGCAGGCAGCGGTGGGGTCGCGGCCGGCACCCGCGTCGGTGAGCGGCAGAGCCGAGCCACCCCAGTTCGGGTTTGTTCGGGACTGTTCGAGGTGCTTCCGGCATCCGGGGCCGCTGGTCAGGATTGGGCCGGAGCCGGGGTGCTCCACAGTCGACGGCAGGGAGACACCGATGAAGTTGCTCAAGACACTGGCCATCTCGGGTGCGGTGGCCGCCGCGCTCGTGATGGGTACGGCGGCGCCGGCGAGTGCCGACGCGTACTCGTACAACGGATACGGATCGGCAAATTTCGAGAGCGCCGGCGACTACATCACCCTCACCCACTACACCTACGACCCCTATCCTGGCCACTACGCCTCCTACGCCGAGTGGTACACCAACTACGGCCGGACCGGGTTCTGCGGCGACAACATCGGCGGTCGGCTCGGCTGCAACGAGGACGTGGCGGAGAACCGGTACATCACCATCCGGGTCTGCACCCGGTATGGCGTGTTCAACCAGGTCGACTGCGGCGACTGGGCGACCTCCCGCACCTGACCTCGGCAGCCGGAGCGCTGCCGACGGGATCGGGACAGCCGCACCTGCGTCCGACGGGTGCGGCTGTCCCCGTGCGACGGGAGTCGTCACGGTGGCGCCGCGTCGGTTCAGCGCAGCGCGTCGTCGCGGAGCACCGCGTGCGCGCCGACGGTCTGGTTGACGATCTGCGTCACCCGTACGTCGACGGCGACGCTGGCCAGCGCCACGGCGTCCGGGCGGCTCACGCCGTGCAGCCGTTGCATCAGGGTCAGCATCGAGTTCAGGGCCATGTACGTGGCGTCGTCGAGGGACGCGCCGACGCCGAGGGTCAGCCAGGCGTCCGCGGTGCGCGCCACCGGGCCGGTGAGCGGGAAGTCGTCCCGGACGTCGAAGGTCAGCGTGACCTCGTCCATCGGGCACTCGATCGCGGTGCCGCCGACCTCGCCGTCTCCCTGCGCGGCGTGCCCGTCGCCGACCGAGAAGAGTGCTCCGTCGACCGGGATCGGCAGCAGCAGGGTGCTGCCGGCGGTCAGGTCCTTGCAGTCCAGGTTGCCGCCGTGCGGCCGGGGCGGCACCGTCGAGTGCCGGCCCGGCTCGGCGGGTGGCATGCCGAGCACCCCCATGAAGGGACGTAACGCGACGGTGTGGCCGTGCTGGTTGCGGCCGGTCATCGCCACCGGGTCGAGCGCCCAGGCGTGCACCACGCCGTCCGACTCGACGCCGTACCGCTGGTTGAAGTCGCTGGGCCAGCCGCCGGCCACGGTGGTTCCCCAGGTGGCCGGGACGATCGCGTCGACGCGTACCTCGAGGGTCTGGCCCGCGCGGGCGCCGCGGACCGCGACCGGACCGATCAGGGCGTGTCCGTGGTCGGGCTGGTACTGCGGTGCCCGGGGCCGTTCCCGGTTCGGCCCGGCGGTGTAGGGGCCGGCCGACCACCAGCAGTCCAGGGTGCGGTAGGTGACGGTGTCGCCGGGGTCGATGGTGAGCACCGGCGCGAAGTCGGGGGAGAAGTGGCCGTGCAGGGTCTCGTCGCCCGGGGTGAGGGTGTGTCGCATCTGCGCAGGCTAGTTGCCGTTCCCGGGGCTGGGGTAGACGGAACTCAGGGGCGCAGGCCGCCCGAGGCCAGGATGACCTCTCCGGTCAGCCACCGTGCCTCCGGACCGGCGAGGAATGTCACGACGCCAGCGATGTCGGAGGGTTGACCGAGTCGGGCGAGCGGGGTCTGGGCAATCAGTTCCTTGACGTACGGGCTGTCGACGAGCCCGTGCTCGTGCCCGCCCTCGGTCTCCGTTCCGCCAGGCGCCACGGCGTTCACCCGGATCTGCCGGGGGCCCAGCTCCTTGGCCAGTACGCGGGTGATGGCCTCGACGGCACTCTTCGTGGCGGTGTAGATCATCAGGTTCGGCTGGGACAGGTGCACGGCGGTCGAGCTGATGTTGACCACGCTTCCACCGTTGGGGCCGAAGCGCTTCACCGCCTCCCTGGTCGCCAGGATGACCCCGAGGACGTTCACGTCGAACTGGAACCGGTAGTCCCGTTCGGTGACGCTATCGAGCGCGCCGAACTCGTAGACACCCGCGTTGTTCACCAGGATGTCCACCGACCCGAACTCGGCGATCACCTGCTGGAACATGCTCTCCATGTCTGGTCCGCTGGTGACGTCACCGGCGATGGCGATCGCCCTGCCGCCCTGATTTTCGATGTCTGCTACCACCTGTGCCGCCCGGCGCGTGTCTCCCGGGTAGTAGTTGACCACCACGGTGGCGCCTGCTGCGGCGAGGTCCCTGGCGATGCCGGCTCCGATGCCCTGGGCGGCGCCCGTGACTACCGCGACCCGGCCGGTCAGTGTTCCCATGACGCCCTCACTTCCACGGTCAGCGGCCGGACGCGCCATGACGTAATGCTCTGCGTTCCGGCCGAACTGCTCATTTGCCTCAAGCATGCGACCAGATCGTTTGTCCGACAACTCATGTTGGGATCAACACACGTCTGAGGTCGGGAATGCGCTGGCCGGCAAATCAGTTGTCGATCAACGGATATGCAGGCCAGACGACCGAGATTGGTGGTACCAGCACAATGCCCGATTACGGACACGAACTCCTGTTCGGGACGTTTCTCACGCCCAGCGCGGCCGACCCGGATCGGGTCGTGACGCTCGCCGAGTTGACCGAGGCGGTCGGCTTGGACCTCACCACCTTCCAGGACCACCCGTACAACGCCGAATTCCTCGACACCTGGACCCTGCTGAGCTGGGTCGCGGCTCGTACCGAACGGCTGAGGGTCTCCGCGAACGTCCTGAACCTGCCGCTGCGTCCGCCGGCCGTCCTGGCCCGCGCCGCCGCGAGCCTGGACCGGCTGTCGCACGGCCGGTTCGAGCTGGGCCTCGGCGCCGGCGCGTTCTGGGACGGCGTCGAGGGCATGGGCGGCCGTCGGTTGACCGCGGGGCAGGGCGTCGACGCCCTGCGCGAGGCGATCGACGTGCTGCGCGGCGTCTGGGACGACGCGGCCCCCGGGCCGCTGCGCCGCGAGGGAACCTACTACCCGATCCCCGGCATGCAACGGGGCCCGGCGCCGGCCCACGAGATCGACATCTGGCTCGGCGCCTACCAGCCACGCATGCTCGCACTGACCGGCCAGCGGGCCAACGGCTGGTTGCCGACCCTGGAGTACCTGCGGTCGCCGGACCGGGTCACCGCCAACCGGCTCATCGACGAGGCGGCCGTCGAGGCCGGAAGGGACCCCCGCCAGATCCGTCGGCTGCTCAACGTCTTCACGGTCGACGTGTCGTCGCGTAACCGCGGCTTCCTGCAGGGGCCGGCCGAGCAGTGGGTCGACCAGCTCCTCCCACTCGTCCTGGAGGAAGGGTTCAGCGCCTTCCTGATCGGCCGCGACGATCCACGGCTCATCCAGACCCTCGGTGAGGAGATCGCTCCCGCGCTGCGGGAGGCCGTGGCCAGAGAGCGCGCGGGGAACGCACCGACCGGTCGGGTCCGGTCCGCCGTCAGCCTGGCAAAACGCCAGCCCGGCATCGACTACGACGCGCTGCCCGCGTCGCTCACCGGCAGGTCCGTCGAGCCCGGCGACCCGGACTACGAGCAGGTGCGCCACAGCCACAGCTGGCACGGGTCGCCGGCCCTGGTGATCCGCCCGCAGAGCGCCGCCGAGGTCGTCGACGCGGTCGTCTACGCGCGGACGCAGAACGTGCCGATGTCCGTGCGCAGTGGCGGGCACGGCATCAGCGGTCGGTCCACGAACGACGGTGGCGTGGTCATCGACATGTCCGCCATGAACAAGGTCGAGGTGCTCGACCGGGCCACCCGCCGGATCCGCCTGGAGCCGGGGGCCCGTTGGGGGCACGTCGCCCGGGCGCTCGCCCCGTACGGCCTGGCGATGAGCTCGGGAGACTACGGCGACGTGGGCGTCGGCGGCCTGGCCACCACCGCCGGCATCGGCTACCTGGTACGCAAATACGGCCTGACCATCGACCACATCGTCGCCGCGGAGATCGTCACCGCGGCCGGCAGCCTGCTGCGCGTCGACGAGCACCAGCACCCCGACCTGTTCTGGGCGATCCGTGGCGCCGGCGGCAACTTCGGCGTCGTCACCGCACTCGAACTCGAGGCGTACGAGGTCGGCGACGTCGCCTTCGCCCAACTCGTCGTCGACGCCACCGACACCGCCGACGTGCTCCGTCGGTGGGGTCGGCTCGTCGAGGACGCGCCGCGGGAGATCACGAGCTTCCTCGCCCTGTTCCCCGCCCGCCGGGGCAACCCGGTGACAGCGCAGGTCACCCTCGTCCACGCGGGAGACGACGTCGAGGCGGCGCAGTCCGCCCTGACCCCGTTCCTGGAGATCGGGCCGATCCTCGGCCAGCAGGCCCACCTCGTGCCGTACCCCGCGATCGTCGCGCCACCTGACGACCAGCATCGGGGTCAGGGGCTGTCCGACAGCCACAGCGGCCTGCTGCACCACATCACCCCGCAGGCGGCCGACGTCATGGCAGCCATGATCCGCTCCGGTGACGTGATGGTGATGCAGTTCCGCTCCGTCGGGGGAGCGGTCAACGACGTCGCCCGCGACGCGACCGCCTACGCACACCGGGATCAGAACTTCTCGGTGCTCGCCGCCACCGTCGCGGATCGCAGGCCCCAGCTCGACAAGCTCTGGGCCGATCTGTACGAGCACCTCGACGGCATGTACCTCAGCTTCGAGTCCGACACCAGTCCGGAACGGCTCCTGGACGCCTTTCCGGAGCCCACCCTCAGCCGGCTGCGCGCCATCAAGGCGACGTACGACCCGGACAACGTCTTCAACCGCAACTTCCCCATTCCGCCGGCGGATGTCCGGCGGACCGAAGAGGAGAACGACCATGCCGCTTGAGATCGGCCTGATCACGTTCGGCGAACTCACCGCCGATCCGGCCACCGGTCGGCTGCCCGAACCACGGCGGCACCTGCGCAGCCTCGTGGAGCTCGCCCAAGTCGCCGACCAGGGTGGACTGGACGTCATCGGCGTCGGGGAGCACCACCGCTCCGACTTCGTCGCCACGGCGCCCCCGATGGTGCTCGCGGCAATGGCCGAACACACCAGCCGGATCCGCCTCACCAGCGCGGTCACCGTCCTCAGCTCCGACGACCCTGTCCGGCTGTGGGAGCAGTTCGCCACCCTCGACCTGCTCTCCGGCGGTCGTGCCGAGATCATCGCCGGGCGCGGCTCGTACACCGATTCCTTCCCGCTCTTCGGCTACGACCTGGCCGACTACGCGGAGCTGTTCCGGGAGAAGCTCGACCTGCTGCTGCGGATCCGCGAGACCAACCCACTCACCTGGGCGGGTGGACGCTTCCGTCCGCCGTTGCACCGGGCCGACATCGCACCCCGGGCCCTCCAGGAGACGCTGCCGGTCTGGGTCGGGGTCGGAGGCAGCCCCACCTCGGCACTGGAGACCGGCGCCCGAGGGCTGCCCATGATGGTCGGCGTCCTGCTCGGCGCCGTCGGTGGACACTCCGGCAACGTCACGCTCTACCGACGAGCGGCCGAGCAGGCCGGGCGCGACCCGGCGACCCTGCGGGTCGGGGTGGCGGTGCAGGGCTATGTCGGCAGCAGCAGCCAGGAGGCACGCCGGACCATGTATCCGTACTTCACCGCCGGCTTCCGCGACAACAACCACCAGCGGGGCCAGGGATTCGTGCTCACCCCGGAGAAGTTCGCCTCCCACACCGGTCCACAGGGCGCCCTCGTCGTGGGCAGCGCGCAGGAGGTGATCGACAAGATCGCCGCCTACCACCAGACGTACGGCATCAGCCGGCTGCTCCTGCACATCGGCTTCGGGGGAATGCCCCAGGCCCAGCTCCTCGCGTCCGTGGAGCGCCTCGCCACCGAGGTCGCCCCGGTGCTCCGCAGGGAACTCGCCGTCCCGCCGATCAGCTACCCCGGGGCAGCCGCCGCCTGACCGGCCGGAGGGAATCGATTGCGACGCGGTCAGCCCGGCCGCCCGGGTTCGAGGCGGCCCAGCGGTCGCCCGAGCCTGGTCAGGCCCGCGTCAGCGCGCGGGCTGGTCCTCCGGGCGAAGGACGTCCGTCACGGCGGCGCAGGGGTCGGTACCGGGCCCGGCGGTGTGGATCGCCTCGGCGGCGCGTTCGGCGAAGTCGCGGAAGGTGGCGCGCTGCTTCTCGGGCAGACCGGCCAGCACATGGTCCTCGGCGTGCGCGACCCGCTTCTCGGCGTCGGCCAGCGTCTCCCGACCACGCTCGGTGGCGACGATGCGGCGCGCACGCCGGTCGCGCGGATCCAACTGCCGCTCGATGAGGCCGGCGTTCTCCAGGTCGTCGATCACGTAGGTCAGGACGCTGCGGTCGATCACCAGGCGGGACGCCAGGGCCGCCTGGGTCGGCACGTCCTCGTGGACGACCACGGCCAGGATGTGGTAGCCGCGGCTGCCGTGGGGCAGATCCTTCAGGGCCTCCTCGACGTACTCGTGCCAGCGGCGCAGCACCATGCCGAGCGACCAGCCGAAGTTGGAACCCCGCTCGCGGTCGGCCGGCAGCTCGCAGGGGTCGGTGGTGGACATGAAACCCACCGTAGCAGGCAGTATGTTGATCAACTTATCGGTTGTCGATCGACGTATCCGTCGACCACAGACCCACGTCGGGCCGGGTGATCGCCGTCCAGGGGTGTACGGGACGGCGTGGCAGCGACGAGAATGCCGACCAACGTGAATGTCCCTCTGGCAACGGCGTCCGGGGGGCGTGACGGGGGGAGGACGCGATGAAAGCAGCAACACGCCTCGGCGCGGCGGTGACCGCGCTGGGCCTGGTGGCAGCGGTGCTGAGCGCGCCGCCGGCCGGCGCCCACCAGCGCGACCGCGGTTACTCGGCCGAGATCCGCCGCGCGTCCTACGGCGTGCCCCACATCACCGCCACGAGCTTCGCCAACCTCGGCTTCGGTGTTGGCCACGTGCAGGCCGAGGACAACCTCTGCGTCATCGCCGAGAAGGTGGTGACGGTCAACGCCGAACGCTCCCGCTACTTCGGCGCGACCGGCCCGACCGACGCGAACGTGCGCAGTGACCTCTTCTTCCGCAAGGCCATCGACGACCGGACGGTGGAGCGCCTGCTCGACGGCCGCCGCGACGGCGTCCACGCACCGTCCAACGACGTCCGCGACCAGATCCGTGGCTTCGTCGCCGGCTACAACTCCTACCTGCGCCACACCGGTGCCGCGAAGCTCACCGACCCGGCATGCCGGGCCAGGCCGTGGGTGCGCCCGCTGACCGAGATGGACATCTGGCGCACCACCTGGGCCAGCATGATCCGGGCCGGTTCCCGGGCGCTGCTCGACGGGATCGTCGCCGCCGCCCCGCCCACCGCCACCGGCCCGGCGGCCGCCCAGGACGCACCCGGCGCGGCCGCCGTGCTCGCCTCCTCCGACGGTGCCCCCGCCGGGGTGGGCAGCAACGCGTACGGCCTCGGCGAGGCGGCGACCGCCAACCGGGGCGGCATGGTGCTGGCCAACCCGCACTTCCCGTGGGACGGCGCGGAACGCTTCTACCGGATGCACCTCAAGGTGCCCGGCCGCTACGACGTCGAGGGCGCCGCCCTGATCGGTGACCCGATCATCGAGATCGGCCACAACCGCACCCTCGCCTGGAGTCACACCGTCTCCACGGCACGCCGGTTCGTCTGGCACCGCCTCGCGCTGGTCCCCGGCGACCCCACCTCGTACTACCTGGACGGTCAGCCCCGAAAGATGACCACCCGCACGGTCACCGTGCAGGTGCCCGGCTCGAACGGCGGCACCGTACCGGTCAGCCGGACCTTCCACGACACCCACTTCGGGCCGGTCGTGGTGGTGCCTGGCACGTTCGACTGGAACAGCAGCGCCGCGTACGCCATCACCGACGTCAACGCCACCAACAACCGGGCCTTCGACGGCTGGCTGCAGATGGGCCGCGCCGAGACGGTCCGCGACCTGAAGCGGGTGCTCGACCGCTACCAGTTCCTGCCCTGGGTCAACGTGATCGCCGCCGACGCCCGCGGGGAGGCGCTCTACGCCGACCACTCGGTGGTGCCCCGGGTGACCGCCACCCTCGCCGCCGCCTGCATTCCGGCGCCGTTCCAGCCGCTCTACGCCAGCAGCGGCCAGGCCGTCCTGGACGGCTCCCGATCGGCCTGCGCGCTCGGCACCGACCCGGACGCCGCCGTGCCCGGCATCCTCGGCCCGGCGAACCTACCGGTCAGCTTCCGCACCGACTACGTCACCAACTCCAACGACAGTTACTGGCTGGCCAACCCGAAGGCGCCCCTGGAGGGCTACCCGCGCATCATCGGCGACGAACGCACCCCGCGCAGCCTGCGTACCCGTCTCGGCCTCGACCAGGTGCAGCAGCGCCTCGCCGGCACCGACGGGCTGCCCGGCCGGGGGTTCACCGCCGACCGGCTGTGGCGGACCGTCTTCGGCAACCGGGTGTACGGCGGTGAGCTGGTCCGCGACGACCTCGTCGCGCTCTGCACCGCCCAGCCCACGGGCACCGCCTCGAACGGCGCGACAGTCGACCTGCGCGCCGCCTGCACCGCACTGGCGCGCTGGGACCTGCACGTCGACCTGGACAGTCGCGGCGCGCACCTGTTCACCGAGTTCGTCCTGGCCAACGGGCTGCGCTTCGCCGACGCCTTCGCCGTCAGCGACCCGGTGCGTACACCGCGCCGGCTGGACACCGCCAACCCGGCGGTGCGCACGGCGCTCGCCGACGCCGTGCAACGTCTCGCCGGCATCCCGCTCGACGCCCGGCTCGGCACCGTTCAGACCGAGCCGCGCGGCGACCGGCGCATTCCGATCCACGGCGGACGCGCCGAGGCCGGTGTCTTCAACATGATCGTCAACAACCGGGTGCCCGGCGTCGGTTACCCGAAGGTGGTGCACGGCTCGTCCTTCGTGATGGCCGTCGAGCTGGGCCCGGACGGACCGTCCGGGCGGCAGATCCTCACCTACTCGCAGTCGACCAACCCGAACTCCCCCTGGTACGCCGACCAGACGGCGCTCTACTCCGGGAAGGGCTGGGACACGATCAAGTACACCGAGGCGCAGATCAAGGCGGACCCGAACCTGCGCACCTACCGCGTGGGGGAGGGCCGCCACCACTGATCCCCGGGTACGCGGACGGCCGGACTCCCCGCTGGGAGCCCGGCCGCTCCGCGCTACCGACGCGTCTACCTGCCCTCGTGGCCCGGCAGACGGCCCCGCGTCGAGACGAAGTGGTACGACATGACGGCGAACCCGGGGTCGCGGACCAGCCTTCGGAAGGCGTGGAGCTGGTTGGCGGACAGACCCGCCGCGAGCAGGTCCGGCTCCAACTGGCGGGAGTTCGTCTCGTAGAGCGACGTGCCGGTCGAACCGCCGACCCAGCTCTGCGAGTGGGTGATGGTGTCGACGTCGGTCAGACCGTTCAGGGCCATCTCGGTGTGCACGTCCTGCGCCCATCCCAGGTCGGCACCGTGCTCCTGCAGGACACCCATCATGGTGTCCATCACCTGCGCGAAGAGTTTCGCGGCGTCGTCGGTCGGGGCCGTCAACACCCGCAGCGGCGCCGTGCAGTCGAACTCCTCGACCACCAGCCACCCGCCGGGAGCCAACGCGCCGGCGAGCGTGCGGAGGACCCGCCGCCGGTCGGGCAGGTGCAGCAGCACCAGCCGGGCGTGGATGAGGTCGAACGCGTCACCGGGAGGGGCTTCGGTGCGGACGTCGTGCTGGCGTACGCGCAGGTTGCCCTCCGCGGTGAGGTGCGTGGGGTCGATGTCGGTGGCCAGCACGTGACCGTCGTCGCCGACGGCGCGGGCGATCCGCCGGGCCATCGAGCCACCACCGGCCCCGACCTCCCAGCAGCTCGCCCCCAGGCGCAGGACCGGGCGGGCCAGGCGGCGCATCGTGATCGGGTCGAGGAAGGACTCCAGCGCCTGCATCTGGGGGACGGCGTCCGGTGCGCCGTTGTCGAAGGTGTACGCGCCATCGCTGGTAGCGGTCGTCATCGGTGTCTACCTCTCTCAGAGGGTCGGATGACCTACGGGGTGTCGGCCCAGAGCCGAGGGGTGGGTCCCGTGGTGGGGGGTGTCGGGGCGGTGGCGGCGACGCTCAACATCGCCACCAGCGGGGCCGGATCGGCGCGGGCCTCGGACGTCGGCCGGTCGTAGACGACCCGGCCGTACTCCAGCACCGCCACCCGGTCGGCGATCTCGATCGCGTGTTGGAGCTGCTGCTCGACGAGCAGCACGGTCAACCCGTCGGCGGCCAGGCCACCGATGAGCTCACGGACCCGCGCCGCCAGGTCGGGGGAGAGGCCCTCGCACGGTTCGTCGAGCAGCAGAACCCGTGGTTGTCCGAGGAGCGCACGGGCTATCGCCAGCATCTGCTGCTCGCCGCCGGAGAGTTCGCAGCCGCGGTGACGCAGCCGCGCCGCCAGCCTGGGCAGCAGCTCGAGGATCCGGGCCACGGTCCACCCCTCGCCGCCGGGTGTCGCGGCCCGCCACGGCGCGGCCGCCAGGACGAGGTGCTCGGCCACGGTCAACCGGGAGAAGACCCGCCGGCCCTGCGGGACGAGACCGACCCCGGACTGGGCGATGCGGTGGGGTTGTCGGCCGGCCACGTGCACGCCGCCGATCTCGATGCGACCACTGGAGGCCCGCACCAGCCCGGCGATGGTGTGCACGAGTGTGCTCTTGCCCGCCCCGTTGCGACCCACCACGGCCTGGACGCTGCCCGGCTGCACCCGCAGGCTCACCTCGTGCAGCACGATGCCACCGGAGTAGCCGGCGCACAGCCGCTCCACGGACAACATCACGACACCCCGTCGGCGTAGGCCTGCCGCACCAGCGGCGAGGTACGGATCTCGTCCGGCGTCCCGGCGGCCAACGTCCGGCCGTCGCGGAGCACGGTGACCGTGTCGGAGAGGGCGTACACCAGGTCGAGTCGATGTTCGACCAGCAACACGGCGACCGCCCGGGGCAGCGCCCGGAGCAGGTCGACCAGCCGGCCGACCTCGGTGGCGGACAGCCCGGCTGCCGGTTCGTCGAGCAGCAGCAGGCGGGGGCGACCGGCAAGGGCCATCGCGATCTCCAACTGGCGTCGTTGCCCGTGTGCAAGGTGACCGGCGGGCACCGCCGCGACATCGGCCAGGCCCATCTGCTCCAGCAGGGAACCCGCGCGGTGTTGCGCGGTTCGGCGAGTTCCGCCGGGCCACCACCTGCGACGCCGGATGACCCGGGGCAGTGCGGCGACCACGACGTTCTCCGTCGCGGTGAGCGTCGGAAAGACCGCCGGTCGTTGGTGGATCCGGTTGATGCCCCGGCGTGCCCGCGCCGCGGGGCCGAGCCGGCCGACGTTGCGCCCGGCGAACCGCACCGAGCCGCGTTGCGGTTTCGTCGACCCGCCGATCACGTTGAGCAGGGTCGTCTTGCCGGCCCCGTTGGGACCGATGAGCGCGTGCCGCTGGCCGTCGTGGACGCACAGGTCGACGCCGGTCAGCGCCGCGAGCGAGCCGTAGCGGACGCTGACGTCCTGGGCTTGGAGGAGGCAGGTCATGCGCGTAGCTCCGGTACCGTCGCGTGGTCACGGGCCGGGGTGGCGTCCGGGCGGCTCGGCGGGACCGTCGGTGGCTGCGACCTGTCGCGTGGGCCCCGGACTCGTTTGACGCCACTGGGCAGCAGGTAGACCGTCGCCACGAACAGCACGCCCAGCACCAGCGGGGCATGGCCGGGCAGCACCCCGAACAGCCAGTCGCGGACGGCGATGACGAGCGCGGCGCCCACCAGGGCGCCGCCGACCGAGGCGGTGCCGCCGATGACGACACCGAGCAGCAGCAGGGCGGAGGTGTCGAAGCCGAAATCGGCGGGGGAGATGTACTGCTGGGCGACGACCAGCAGTGAGCCGGCGGCGCCGGCTATCGCCCCGGCGAGGATGTGGGCGCCCGACAGGTACAACGGCACCCGGTGTCCGCTGGCCCGCAGCCGTGTCTCGTCGTCGCGGCCGGCACGCAGCACCAGCCCCACCCGGGTACGCAACAGCAGCAGGACCGCGCCGACCAGTGTGGCCACGACCACCAGGGTGTACAGGTAACGCGCCTGGTCGGAAGCCAGGGCCGGCAGACCCCAGAACGGGCGGACCGCGGCAATGCCGGCCAACCCGTCCGTGCCTCCGGTCACCGACCGCCACCGCCCGAGGACGGTCACGACCAGTTCGCAGATGGCCAGGGTGATCATCAGGACGATCACGCCCCGGGCGGGGACGACGAGCGGCACGGTCAGCGCCGCCAGCACCGCCCCGGCCCCCGCGGCGACGACGAGCTGCACGACGCCGACGTCGGAGATCTGGCTGCCGACCACGGCGCACGCGTACGCCCCGGCCGCGTACGGTGCGGTCTGGCCGAGCGTGGGCATGCCGGCGACGCCGGTGAGCAGTGCCACGCTCACCCCGACCAGGGCCAGCGCCAGCGTCCGGGCCAGGATCGCGGCGGTGTAGTCGTCGACCACCCAGGGCGCCACGACCAGGCCCACCAGGACGAGTGCGGCGACGCTACGCCGTACCCGGCGGATCACCTCGTCCATCATGTCGCCCTCCACGAGGTCGCCAGGCCGCGCGCCCGCGCGGCGAGGACGGCTGCCATGGCGGCGAACAGCAGGAACGGTGCGGCCGACGGCAGCAGTGCCACGCCCAGGGTCTGGATCTCCCCGATCGCGAGCGCGGCGAGCAGAGTGCCCGCCATGGAGCCGAGGCCACCGAGCACGACGACCACCAGCGACAGCAACAGCACCGTGTCGGCGGTGTCCGCGCCGGGGCCGATGATGGGCGCGCCCAGGACCCCCGCCGCGCCGGCCAGCGCGCCGGCGGCGGCGAGCACACCGGCCCGGATCCGCCCAGGACTCACACCCATGCAGGCGACCATCTCCGGGTCGTCGACGGCGGCCCGGACCAGCATTCCCGCCCGGGTACGCCGTACCGTCAGGTAGAGCGCGGTGGCGATCACGGCGGCCACCACGATGAAGACCAGCCGGTAGGCGGCGTAGCGGTGGCCGGCCACGACGACCGACCCGTCCAGGGCGGCTGGCACCCGCACCTGGGGGTCGTCGGGTCCGAAACCGGCGACGAGCAGGCTGCCGCCGGCCAGCGCCACCCCGAAGGTCAGCAGCGCCTGGGTGAGGTGGTTGCCCGTGGCGACCGGGGTGAGCAGGCCGGCGAGCAGCACACCCGCCGCGGCCGCGGCGAGCACACCGACCGCCAGCGCCAGCGCCAGGCTCAGCCAGCCGCCGTCGAGCAGGGCGGCGGCGGTGTACCCGCCGATCGCGTAGAGCGTGCCGTGCGCCAGGTTGAGGATGTTGGCGACGCCGAAGCAGAAGACCAGGCCCGCCGCGGCGACGAAGACGAGCAGCCCGTAGGCGACTCCGTCCAGCGCCGGGATGATGTACGGGTCGATCCGGTTCGCGCCGGCCGCCACCGCGATCACCGGCCGATGGTCGCGAGGTCACCCACGACGGTGTTGGACAGGGCGCGACCGTCCTGGCGGACCTGTCGCAGGTACCACTTCTGCACGGGGGAGTGGGTGGTGGTGGAGAACTGCCAGGTGCCGCGCGGACTGGCGATCTGCCCGAGCTGACCGATGGCCGTGTTGATGGCCTCCGGGGTGGGGTCACTCCCGGCGGCTGCGATGGCCCGGTCCAGCACCGCCGCGGCGTCGTAGGAGGCCAGCGCGTACGTCGTCGGGGAGCCGTCGTGCTTGGCCTTCCACGCCGCGACGAAGGCACGGTTCTCGGCGTTGTCGAGGTCGGGGGAGTAGTTGAGCACCGAGAAGATGTCCCGGGCGGCCTCGCCCTGTGCGTTGAGCACGCCGCCCTCGGTGAGGAACCCGGCCGCGTACAGCGGGATGTCCTTGATCTCGGACTGGGCGTACTGCTTGACGAAGTCGACGGCGGCGCTGCCGGCGTAGAACGTGTAGACCGCCTGGGCGCCCGAGGCCTTGATCCTGGCGAAGTACGGGGTGAAGTTGGTGGTGGCCGGGAACGGGGTGAAGGTGGTCTTGCCGTCGGGGTTCGCGAGCTTCCCGTCGATCTTGGCGAACGCGTCGGTGAAGCCGCGCAACTCGTCCCAGC
The DNA here is from genome assembly GCF_023896955.1 of Micromonospora sp. RHAY321. Lineage (GTDB taxonomy): Bacteria > Actinomycetota > Actinomycetes > Mycobacteriales > Micromonosporaceae > Micromonospora. Next base: position 112,503 of record NZ_JAMHIW010000007.1, on the reverse strand, counting down.
CGCCCTGGTAGTCCGGGCCGATCGCGTACACCGAGCCCTTCACGTTGTCCCGCACGTGCTGGGCGATCGCCGCCCCGGGCTCGTCGGAGAGGTACGAGGTGTGCCAGACGCGGGAGACGTCCTTGAGCTCCGGCCGGCCGTTGGAGCCGACGAGCGGCACCTTTGTCTCGTTGAGCAGCGGGTAGACCCCGGCGACGGAGCCACCACCGACGATGCCGGTGAGCGCGACCACGCGGTCCTGCTTGAGTAGCTTCGTCGCGGCCGGCACCGCCGTCTGGGCCCCGTTGCCCTCGTCGGCGACGACGAGGTCGACCTGTCGGCCGCCGAGCTTCCCGTCGTGGGTGGCCAGGTAGAGCTCGAAGCCGTCGCGGATGTCCTTGCCGACGGCCTGGTACGTGCCGGACAGCGACGCCAGCAGGCCGATCTTGATCGAACCGCTCGCGCTCGGGCCGGACTCGTCGCCGGCGCAGGCCGTGCCGGTGGACAGCACGAGCGCGAGCAGTGTTGCGGTGAGGGCACGGCTGCGCCGAGGGGTGGTGAACGACATGTCTTCTCCAGGGGAAGGGATGGATCTCCGGCGAGGGGGTGCCGGGATGTCAGCGACTGCGGGCGAGCGCCGCTCGGGCCGCGGGGGTGAGCGCGTCCCCGATCCGGTTGGCCAGCTCGGTCATCTCGTAGGAGACCTTGCCGACGTCGCACTCCGGCGCGGCGAGCACCAACAGCGAGGCGCCGTCGTTGAAGGCCATCGAGAACATGAACCCGCCTTCGAGCTGGGTGACGTTGGAGATCACCGCGCCGGCGTCGAAGAAGGCCGCCGCGCCCCGCAGCAGGCTGACCAGGCCGCTGCCCGTCGCGGCGAGTTGGTCGGCCCGGTCCGGCGGCAGATCGCGGGTGGTGGCCACCATCAGGCCGTCGGCGGAGATGGCGATCGCATGGCTGACCTCGGTCGCGCGCTCGGCGAAGCTGTCCAGCAGCCAGCCGAGGTCCTGTTGGTCGCTCACGTGCTCTCCCTGTCGGATCATTTCTTGCCGAGGTTGATCGGGGTCCGTCGGCGGGACGCCACGCCGCGCGCGTAGGCGGCCATGGCGGTGGCCACCTGGGCCGGATCGCGGTATTCGGACCGTTGCTGCTGCTGGGGCACGGTGACGCCGCCGGGCACGAGGTGCCGCTGGGGCTGTCGTTTGGGCAGACCGGAGTTGGTGGTCGCGGCGACCTCGGGAGCGTGCGCCTGGGCGGCGGTACGCCAGGCGTCGTCGGCCGGGCTCGACCACTCGCGGCCGTCGTGACCGTCGACGACGTCGGTGTGGAACCAGTGGTTGACCTCTTCGAAGATGAGCAGCTCCTCGGTGGGGGCCTCACCCCGGTCCGCAGGCGTGGGTGCCGGCCGGAACACCGGCGCCGCCGGCAGGGTCCGCTCGGCCGGCGGCCGCCCGGCCGTGGGCTCGGGGTGCGACCGGTACGGCGGCGGGGGGCCGGGTGTCCGGGCCGCCCGCCGCGACAGCCGGCCGGGGGCGAGCAGGTACTCCTCCGGTGGCAGGGACCGGATTATCGCCGCGGGTAGCGTCGCCTCGGCGAGGGTGCCGCGCCGGGGGCCGCGTCGAAGTTGGACGCTGGCGCCGAGTCGGGCCGCGAGCTGACCCACGACGACCAGCCCCATCGCCCGTACGGCGGCGACGTCGATCGCCGGTGGACGGGCCAGCAGGTCGTTGAGCTGCTGCAGCCGCTGCGGGGGCAGTCCGACGCCCTCGTCGCTGATCTGGACGATGACCCGGTCGCCGAGGCTGCGCCCGGTCACCCAGGTCTCGCTTCCCGGCGGCGAGTACGCCGTCGCGTTGTCCATGAGTTCGGCGAGCAGGTGCACGACCTCGTCGACGGCCTTGGCCGCGACGGCGACGTCCCCGTCGATCATGCCGAGCCGGATCCGCGCGTAGTGCTCGATCTGGGACAGCGCCGCCTGGAGCACCTGTTGCAGCGGTACGTCGTGCTGGCGTACCCGGCCGACGCCGACGCCGCCGAGCACCAGCAGGCTGGCGTTGATCCGCCCCATCCGGGTCGCCAGGTTGTCCAGCGTGTACAGCTGGTGGAGCCGGTCGGGGTCGGTCTCGTCCCGTTCGACCCGGTCGACCTGGGCCAGGACGGCGTCGACCAGTCGCTGCTCGCGGCGGCTCAGGTGGATGAAGATGTCGGCGGTGTTGGCGCGCATGACGGCCTGCTCGGCGGCCGTGCGCACGGCGGCCTGGTGCACGGCGCTGAACGCCTGGCCCAGCTCGCCGATCTCGTCGTCGCTGGACGGTTCGAGGGCGGTGGTGGACTGCTGGCGGGCCAGCTCCTGCGGGTCGACGGCCGAGCTGTCCGGGTGCTGGAGTCGGGCCACCACGGCGGGGAGCTGCTCGAAGGCGACGGCGTTGGCCGCGTCGCGCAGCCGACGCAGTCGACGGGTGATCTGCCGGGCGACGGCCCAGGTCACCAGCGCGGTCAACAGCAGCGCCAGGAGGACGCCGATCGCCTCGGCCACGGCTCGGCGGCGCTGGTCGTCGTGCGCGGCCCGGACGTCGTCGAGCACCGCGGCGTCGACCCGCCCCCGCAGGTCGGCCAGGCGGGCGGAGCGCTCCTGGGTCGTGGTCACCCACGCGGTGGTCTCCAGCTGCAGCCGGGTCCCCGGCTGCGCACGGGACACCTCGTCCTGCATCCGTTGCAGGGTGAGTGCCTCCTTGCCGGTGCCGACCTGCTCCCACCAGAGGCTCCATTCGGCGGGGGCCAGGGCCAGGAACGACAGGCTCGTCTCGGTGTAACTGGTGCGCGCGGCGGTGATGTCCTGCTGCATGGCGGGGGTCAGCTCGCCGGCTGCGACCGCGCGGAGCACGGCCACCTGCTGCTGGCCGATCGCCTCGGCCGTCTTCGACAGCGCCGCCGAGGCGCGGATCCCGTCGGCGAGCTGGGCGTTGACCACGCCGTGCGAGACGTTCTCCCGGAAGTTGATCAGGTCGGCGATCGCGATGCGGTAGCTGAAGGTCATCGCGGACACCGATGCGTGAGCCGCCGTACGCACCTGGGTGCGCAGCGGGGCGAGGTCGTTCAGCGCCGTGTCGATGCGGCGCAGGAGGGCGCGGCTGGTGTCGGCGTCGGCGGGCACCCGGTCGCGCTGCCGGCGGTAGCGGGCGACCGCGTCGTCGGTGGCGGCCATCTCCGCGCCGAAGGCGTCCTGCTGCTCCGGGGCGGCGTAGGTGAGCAGGTCGGCGGCGGCGATGCGCTCGCGTTGCAGCCGGTAGGCCAGGTCACCAGCCTCGGCGCCGAGGCGCGCCAGGACCTCCAGGTCGCTGGCGCGGGTCGTCTGGCGCGCGCTCTCGGTCAGCGCGAGACCGGCGAACCCGATGACGGCGACCAGCGGGGCAGCGACGATGAGGCGCATCCGGCCGGCAATCTTCCAACCGCGTCGCCGGGTCGGGTAGGGTCGGGCCGCGTGGGACTTCGTGCTCGACGCCAAGATTGACTCCCACGACTCGTCGACGACGGTCTATTTGCACGTTGCCGAATGCAAGTCCCATTCCGCCGGAACCCGAGCCCAGAGACCAGACCTGGCCGTGGTACAAACTGCCCGTACCAGCATCTGTACCCAGAGTCAGCAGCCGCTGGCGCGACGGGGATGATCCGGGTCGGCGACGTCAGCGCTGGTCGTCGAGGGGTTCGGCCGTCGGGCGCCGGCCGTTGTCGTCGGAGTCGGGCGGGCCGTTGAGCACCTGGCCGATCAGCTCCCGCAACTCGTCGATGGCGTCCACCATGGCACCCGGGTCGCGAGCGTCACGCCGACCACGCTGGCGCGGCACCTGCGGACCCAGCGGCACGGGCTCGGGAGAGCGGGGGCCGCGGCGGCCGTCCGCCGCCAACTGCTCGGCCGCGACCTGCGGCCACAGTGCCGCCAGCCGGCCGCCGGTGTCGAGCACGTCGTCGCAGCGCACCGCGAACTCGTGACTCCCGAAGCGACGACCCGACTCCACGGCGGCGACCGTCTCCCGGCTGAACCGCACCAGATCCGCCAGGGCCCGCTGGGTCAGGCCCCGCCGGATACGGCAACTGCGCAGTTCCCACCGGAACCGCTGGCTGGCCGCGGAGTCAGTGACGTTCGACGGGGGCGTGTGCTCCATGTGCTCACCTTCGTGGCGCCAGCGAATCAGCGGCAGGCATTAACTCGAGGCCGACCGATGGGCTGAAAATTCATAGAGGCAATTCTTAACCCAGGATCCGATGGGTGTGAAGACGTTGACCGACATGGATTGACGAGCAATGCGCGGCGGGTGGCCTCCGGTGCCGCGGTGGGCCGGGCGTGGAGCGTTCGGCAGGACCAGCCCCACGCGCGATCCGAGCGCAGGCCAGCCACGGCCGCCGTGTGGACGGCTCGCGGTCACTGTCGGGCGGCGTGCACCTCGGCGCCCGCCGCTTCCGGTGTCATCTGATCGTCGGCCGGTGCCATGATATCGATTATCGCGGGCAGCGTGTGGTGTGCGCGGAACGCAACATTCGGCTTGTATGAACGATGTTGCCCCGGTGTTAGCCGGAGGCCGGGAATGGCCGCCGCGAGCCGGGTGAGGGCGATCCCGGCCTCGAGTCGTGCCAATGCCGCGCCGATACAGAAATGTGGCCCGTGGCCGAAGGCCAGGTGATCCGCCACGTCGCCACGGTGCGGGTCGAACCGATCCGGGTGGGCGAAGACCGCGGGGTCACGGTTCGCCGCTCCGATCAACAGCAGGCAGCGCGCCCCCGCCGGTATGGTGACCGTTCCCAGAGTGACGTCGCGGGTGGTCACCCGGAGCCAGCCGTCGATCGCGGGTGCGAACCGCAGGGTCTCGGCCACGAACGCGTGGACGGACCCGGGGTCGGCGGCGAGCGCGCGCCACCGCTGCGGCTCGGAGAGCGCCTGGTCGAGGGCGTGGGCGAGCAGCCCGGCCGTGGTCTCGTGACCGGCGACCAGGAGGTTGAAGGCCATGCTCGCCACTTCCGCCACGGTCAGCACGGCGTCGTCGTCGTCGCGGTACGCCAGTGCCCGGCTGATGAAGTCGTCGCCGTGGTCACCGCTGTCGATCCGCTGCTGGACCAGCTCCTGGCAGTAGTGCCAGAACTCCAGCAGGCCCTGTGCCAGGCGCACCTGCTCGGCCGGGTCCGGCTGCCCCCAGACGAGGGCGATCTGGCCGTCCGCCCACCTGCGGATCCGGTCGATGTCGGCGTCGGGTACCCCGAGAATGTCCAGGACGACCAGCAGGGGAAGTTCGGTGGCGAACTCCGGGAGGAGGTCCACCTGTTCGCCGTGCTGGCCGACCAGCCGGGACACCAGTTGGTCGACCCTGCGACGGACGATGGGGCCGTAGTCGGCCTCGGCGCGGTCGGGCGTGTTCGCGAAGGTGGCCCGCAGGGCCCGGCGTGTGCGTGGGTGCACCGGCGGGTCCGCGGCGGCCGTGGTGGGTGGCGCGTCGATCTGCATGACGACCGTCATCGCCTCCGGGCAGACCTCGTAGACCGGGGCCAGCGTGAGCGCGTTGCCGAACGTCGCGGGGTCGGCGAGGGCGCGCCGCACATGCCCGTGCCGACTGATCAACCACAGCCCGAGGTCCTCGGCGTAGTGCACTCCGTCGGGATCGTCGAGAATGCGCCGCCACACACTGGCCGGATCGGTGAGATATGCCCCGGTGAATGGACTCAACCGCATGTAGGGCCTCCTGAAACACCGCAAAAAACCGGCAGCACCCGCATTGGACACACCAGCCTGTTGGGGCTGACAATGGCGCGCATCTGCCTCTGGCTCTTCACGGTGCGCCGACTTACCTGACAAGTCAAGATTGGTGTCCGTCAATTAATCAATGCCGATTATTGCGTGGTGCAACGGACGCGACAACCTGAGCTACCTGCAAGTTGCGGCTCGGTCCTTGCTGGTTTCAGGCTAGCGGAAGCAGGCCGGACGGCACTGAGCGCCACACCGGTCATGATGTGGTGCGCGCGTGGCGGCGACGACGAAAGCAGCCGCCGACGCGGTTCCATTTGCTGCCGCGCGCCATGCAGGCTGTCGGGTCGAAAGGAAACATTCTCGACCCGCGTCGCCCCTTCGCCGTGCCGCGTTCGGTGGCTCTGCGCGTCGGCGGTGATGAGCGGGGTCGAACCTGTCGGCCGGCCGGCCGAGGGGGTACGCGCGGTGCGCGTACCCCCTCGGCTTGATCAGCGGGTGCGGACCGCGACGGCCGTGTACGGCGTGGTCGGGGTCGCCGGAGTCGTGAAGCGGGCGTTGGGCAGGTAGAGCCGGCCCAGCGCCTTGGCCACCGTCGTGGGCACGTCGAAGTTCGCGTCCGTGATGGTGCCGGTGAGCGTTCCGGCGGTGCCGGCGCGGTTCAGCGTGACCACCGCGACCAGGTTGAGGCGGTTCTGCACGACGTAGAGGGTGCGGCCGAGCAGCAGCAGCCCGTCGCCGTTGGTGAAGGTGTGGCCGGGCACGTCCACCATGGTGGTCGCGCCGGTCGCCGGGTCGACCCGGAACAGCGTGCCGGTGGCGGACTGGACGACGATGAGGGCCCTGCCGTCCGGCGTGGTGACGATGCCGTTGAGGTTCACACCCGTGCCGACCTGCTGGTACGCGCCGGTCAGCGGGATGGTGGTGAAGCCGTCGGCGGGCGGCAGTGCGCCTCCGCGGCCGAGCGGCACCCGGTAGAGCACCGGTCGGTTGGAGTCGGTGAAGTAGGCGGCGTCGCGGGTGAGGACGACGTCGTTGACGAACGTCGGGGCGGTGGCGAACTGGTAGCGCGCCAGCACCTCGCCGGTGCGGGCGTCGAGCACGCGAGCGTCGCCGGCCGTGCCGCCGGAGACGAACAGCCGGCCGCGCGGGTCGACCTTGAGGCCGAGGGACGGGGTGCCGGTGGGCGCACCGATCGTCCTGCCCGCGCCGGTGACCAGGTCGACGCGGTAGATGGCGCCGTTGGCGCGGGAGCCGAAGTACGCGTACCGGCCGGCGGTGGCGATGCCCTCCGGCTGGAACCCGTCCGGCAGGGCGAGGACGGTGGGCGGCCGGCCCCCGGCGTGCGCCTGCGCGGGCGCGACGGCGACGGAGGTCAGGAGAGAGGCGGTCAGGGCGACACCGAGTGCGGTCCTGAGGGGTCGGTTCACTGTGCTCCTTCCGGGCGGGCAGGCGGCACGAGCGAAAGCGCCTGCCACGATCTCTGGGGCCAGGACCCTCCCCACTGTACGGCGGCGGCCGGCGGCCCGCCCGGCCGTGAGGCTGGGTGCCACCTCCATCTCGCGGCTAATAGTAAAGGTTCTGAACAGAAGATGTTACAGTCACTCCTGTCTATGCGACGTCGAGCCCTCGGCCTGTCGTATCCCGGAAAGGAGTGATCACATGACGAGACTGCGCGCCCTGGTCGCGCTCGCGGCACTGGCTGTCGCCAGCGGACTGATGGCCATCATCCCGTCGACCGCCGCCTCGGCTGCGGCCTGTGCGGCACCGTGGCAGTCCTCGGCCGTCTACACGGGAGGCGCGCAGGTCTCCCACAACGGCCGCAACTATCAGGCACAGTGGTGGACCCAGAGCGAGGCGCCCCCCGGCACCACCGGCGTCTGGCAGGACCTCGGCGCCTGCGGAGGCACCACCACCCCGCCGCCGTCGGGAAGCTGCACCCACCCGAACTGGGTCGCCGGCACGTGGTACTCCACCGGGGCCATCGTGCGATACACCAACGGCCTGTACTACATCGCCGAGCACGACAATCCCGGGTACGACCCCATCATCAGCACCTGGTACTGGGAGCCGTACAGCTGCGGCGGCCAACCGCCCACCAGCCCGCCGCCCACCAACCCCGGCGGCTTCGTGGTGAGCGAGGCCCAGTTCAACCAGATGTTCCCGGGCCGCAACTCCTTCTACACGTACTCCGGGCTGGTCACCGCCCTGAGCGCCTACTCGGCGTTCACCAGGACGGGCAGTGCCACCGTCCAGCGCCAGGAGGCCGCGGCCTTCCTGGCGAACGTGAGTCACGAGACCGGCGGACTCGTCCACATCGTGGAGCAGAACACCGCGAACTACCCGCACTACTGCGACCCCGGCCAGCCCTACGGCTGTCCCGCCGGGCAGGCCGCCTACTACGGGCGCGGGCCGATCCAGCTCAGCTGGAACTTCAACTACAACGCCGCCGGGAACGCCCTCGGGCTGCCCCTGCTGACCAACCCCTGGCTGGTGCAGACCGACGCCGCGGTGGCCTGGAAGACCGCCATCTGGTACTGGATGACCCAGAACGGGCCGGGCACCATGACCGCCCACAACGCGATGGTCACCGGCGCCGGGTTCGGCCAGACCATCCGCAGCATCAACGGCTCGATCGAGTGCAACGGCGGCAACCCCGCCCAGGTGCAGAGCCGCGTCACCAAGTACCAGCAGTTCGTCGGCATCCTCGGCGTGCCCGCCGGAGCCAACCTCTACTGCTGACCCGTCGCTCGGCCTCGACACCCCGCATCGGGTGTCGAGGCCCGGCACGCGGCGGCTGCCGGCTTAGCTGACCGTTAAGTAACGGCCCAAATGGTTTCGTCCGGCCGGCAACACTGGGCAGACTGGGCCGATGCCCGCCGCCGCTCCGCCCGCTGCCCCCGCTCACCGACGTCGTACCCAGGTGCTGGGGGCGGTGGTGGTCGCGGTCGCCATGGTGGTCGCGGTCGGGGCCTGGTCGCTGCGGGACCGGACCGCTGGCGAGGACGGCGCACCGCAGCGGAGCGACGCCGCCGCCGGCGCGACACCCGGCGTCGGGCCGGCGGGCGGCACCCCCGCCTGTGCGGGCCGGCCGGCCCAGGCTGCCCGCGAGCTGCGCGGCATGTGGATCACGACGGTGAACAACATCGACTGGCCGAGTCGGAAGGGGCTGCCGGCCGAGACGGTGCGGGCGGAATTCCGCGGATGGCTGGACCTGGCCGTGCGACACAACCACAACGCGGTCTTCGTGCACGTACGACCGAGCGGGGACGCGCTCTGGCCGTCCACCTACGCGCCCTGGTCGGAGTGGCTGACCGGACGGCGCGACGGCCGTGACCCGGGCTGGGACCCGATGGAGTTCATGGTCGCCGAGGCGCACGCCCGCAACCTGGAGTTCCACGCCTGGTTCAACCCGTACCGGGGCGGACAGCCGGCCACGGTCGGCGGTCCCGGCCCCAAGCTGGACCAGCTCGCGCCCACACACCCGCTGCGGCGGCACCGCGACTGGGTCGTGACCTATCCCAGCGCCGACCGACCCGGCAGCCGCCTCTACTTCAACCCGGGCATCCCCGAGGCGCGCGCCTTCGTCGAGGACTCGATGCTGGAGGCCGTCCAGCGGTACGACGTCGACGGGGTGCACTTCGACGACTTCTTCTACCCGTACCCCGAGGCCGGGCAGGACTTTCCCGACGGCGCGGCGTTCGCCCGGTACGGCCGGGGGTTCGCCGACAAGCACGCCTGGCGGCGGGACAACGTGAACACGCTGGTCCGGGAGATGAGCGAGCGGATCAAGGCGATCAAGCCGTGGGTGAAGTTCGGGATCAGCCCGTTCGGCATCTGGCGCAACGCGCGCACCGACCCGACCGGCTCCGCCACCGGGGGCCTGCAGAGCTACGACGACATCTACGCCGACACCCGACTGTGGGTACGGAAGCAGTGGCTGGACTACGTCGTGCCGCAGCTCTACTGGCACATCGGGTTCGACAGGGCCGACTACGCCAAGCTCCTGCCGTGGTGGGCGGCCACGGTGAAGGGCACCCGGGTGCAGCTCTACATCGGGCAGGCCGACTACCGGGTGGGTGAGCGCGGCGCGTGGCGCGACCCGGCCGAGCTGGACCGCCAACTCGCCCTCAACCGCCGGTACGGGGTGAGCGGGAGCGTGCACTTCAGCGCCCGGCAGGTACGGGCGGACAAACTCGGTGCGGTCAGCCGGTACAGCGCCGCCCACTACGCCACCCCGGCGCTGCCACCCACGATGGCGCAGCTACCAGCGGCACCTCCGGCCGCGCCGGTGGTCACCGAACTGCGCCGGACGGACGACGGCGGGGTGATGCTGACCTGGCGTGGCGAGGGGGCCACGAGTTTCGCCGTCTACCGGGTGGACGGCGACACCGCCCGGCTCGTCGGCACCGCCCGAGGTGGGAGTTGGGTCGACCGCACCGCGCCGGCCGACGGGCCGCTCTCCTACTGCGTGTCGGCACTGGATCGCAGCGGGAACGAGGGCCGACTCAGCGCGGCCACGTCCGCATCCCCGTAGACGGTCCCCGTTGTGGGGGTACGTCCTCTCACCGAGGGTGGATGAGGCACATCCCGCCGTGACCGGGGCGGTCCATCGTGGCCAGCGCGTGGGGCACCGCGTCGAGGCCGATGGTGCGGGTGATCAGCTCGGCGGGGCGCAGCACGCCCGCGGTGACCAGCCGTAGAAGCTCCGGGTAGGCGTGCGCGGCCATCCCGTGGCTGCCCCGCAGCTCCAGCTCGTACGCGATGACGAGGTCCATCGGCAGAGCGGGGCGGCCCTGGACGGCGGGAAGAAGGCCGACCTGGACGTGCCGGCCCCGCCGGCGCAGGCACTCCACGGAGGCGATGCAGGTGGCGTGACTGCCCAGTGCGTCGAGTGACAGGTGCGCTCCGCCGCCGGTCGCCTCCCGAACGGCGGCGGCGACCGCGCCCGGGTCGGTGAGGGTGCTGCCGTCCAGGCAGACCGTGGCCCCGAAGCTCCGGGCCAGGTCGAGCGCGGCGGGGGCGATGTCGACCGCCACGACCTGCGCGCCGCAGGCCGCAGCGATCATCACCGCGGAGAGTCCCACGCCGCCGCAGCCGTGCACCGCCACCCACTCACCGGCGGCGACCCGCCCCTGGCTCACCACGGCGCGGAACGCCGTGGCGAATCGACAGCCGAGGGCTGCCGCGGCCGGGTGGCCCAGCTCGTCGGGGAGCCGGACCAGGTTGACGTCGGCGTCGTGCACCGACACGTACTCGGCGAACGACCCCCAGTGGGTGAAGCCCGGCTGTGTCTGGCGCTCGCAGACCTGCTGGTCGCCTGCGAGGCAGGCGGGGCACTGCCCACAGGCGCAGACGAAGGGCGCGGTGACCCGGTCGCCGCGCCGCCAGCCGCGTACGCCGGCGCCGACCTCGGCGACGACTCCGGCGAACTCGTGCCCGGGGACGTGCGGAGGGCGGACGTCCGGGTCGTGCCCCTGCCAGCCGTGCCAGTCGCTGCGGCACAACCCGGTCGCCTCGACACGGATGACAGCACCACCGGGCGGCGGCACCGGGTCCGGTACGTCGCGGACCTCGGGTCGGACACCGAACTGGTCAAAGATCACGGCACGCACGAACTGATCCTCACACGCGCGGTACCGGTGCGGGTGACGACCACGAGCGGGTGCCCGGCGACCCCGTGTGCGGGTGGGGGATGCTGGGTTCGTGCAGATCACGATCCTCGGCCCGCTCGCCGTCGACGGCCGGCCGGTTCGGGGTGAGCGACTCGCGGCGGTGCTCCGCGCGCTCGTCGACGCGCGCGGACGGGCGGTCTCCACCACGCTGCTCGTGGACGCCGTGTGGGACGGCGCGCCGCCGGACGACACGACCGGTGCCGTCCAGGCGCTCGTGTCCCGGGTACGCCGTCTGGGGCTGCCCGTGGTCGCCGTGCCGGCGGGATACCGCCTTCCCGCCGAGGCGGTCACCGTCGACGCGGTCGAAGCGCGGGCGCTCGTCGAGCGGGCGCGCGCCGCCCTCGCGGCCGGTGACGCCCCTGCCGCCCGCAGCTCGGCCGATCAGGCCCGTGCCCTGTTCCCCGAGGTCCCGGAGCTGGCCGCCGCCGAGGACACGCGGCTGTTCGCGGACGTCGCCGCGCTGCGCGCGCAGGCGGCACTCGCCGGTGCGGGGTCCTACGACGAGGCTGACCTGCGTCGGCTCGTCGCGCGTACGCCGCCGGACGAGCCGTCGGCCGCCCTGCTCGTCCGGGTCCTCGCCGCCCAGGGCCGGGACGCGGAGGCGCTCGAGGTGGTCGAGCGGCTGCGCGCCGAACTGGCCGACCGGTACGGCACCGACCCGTCGCCGGTGATCACACAGGTCCACCTGGCGCTGCTGCGCGGCGAGCTCACGACCCCCGCCGTGGTGCGTCCGCCCCGGCAGCCGCCGCGGAGCGCCCTGCCCGCCGCGTGGCGCCGGCCGATGACCGCCCTCGTCGGTCGGGAGCGGGACGTCGAGAGCGTGGACGAGGCGCTCACCGCGGCACCCCTGGTGACCGTCGTGGCGACCGGCGGCGCGGGCAAGACCCGACTCGCCGCCGAGGTGGCGCGGCGCGCGGCGGCAGCCGGGCAGGCGGTACGGGTGATCGAACTCGCCGGTCTGCGCTCACCCGACGAGGTGCTGCCCACCGTGCTCACCGCACTCGGTGGGGCGGACACGTCGGCGACCGGCGGCAACCTCGGCCTCGAACGGCGGGTGCTCAGCCCCGAGGAACGGTTACGCGCCGTGGCACCGGACCTCGACGGGCTGATCGTGCTGGACAACTGCGAGCACGTACTCGACGCGGTGGCCACCGTCGTCGCGGACCTGATCGCGGTGGCCCCGCCGGAGGTCGCGGTCCTCGCGACGAGCCGGGCCCCGCTCGGCCTGGCCGGCGAACTGGTCCACCGGCTCACCGTCCTGCCGGACGCCGACGCCCTCGGGCTCGTCGAGGCCCGCGCGAAGGCCGGCGGCGCGGTGCCGACCTGGGACACCACACGGGCGCTCGCCCTGTGCCACCGGCTCGACAACCTGCCGCTGGCTCTCGAACTCGCCGCCGCGCGGCTGCGGCACATGCCGATCGACGACGTGCTCGCCGGGCTGACCGACCGGTTCGCGCTGCTCGACGACGCCCTGCGGGGCCTGCCGGAGCGGCACGCCAGCCTGTGGGCGATGGTCGACTGGAGCCGGGAACTCCTCGCGCCCGACGACCGCGAGCTGCTCCAGCGGATCGCGGTCATCCCCGGTCCGTTCGGCGCGGACCTCGCCGCCGCTGTCGCGCGGACCCCGGACGTACGACGTGGCCTCGCCACGCTCGTCGAACAGTCCCTGCTGACCCTCGTCGAAGGGGACGGCCCGCCCCGCTACCGGATGCTCGAAACCGTCCGCGAGTACGGCGAAGCTCGCCTCGACGCCGCCGGTGGCCGTGATCCGGCCATGGCCGGCCTGGTCGGTTGGGCCCGGGAGCAGGCCGCCGCGCTCGCCGCCCGCTTCGTCGGCCCCGGACAGGTCGAGGCGTTCGACCGCTGCGTCGCCGAGCAGGACAACCTGGTGGCCGGCCTGCGCTGGGCGCTCGGGCACGACGACGAGCCGGCCGCGATCGACGTCGCCACCGCGCTGCTCCACGTCTGGACGGTGCGCGGCCTGCACCTCGAGGTCGTCGGGTGGGCGCGCGGCCTGTTGCACGCCGAGGAGGCGGAGAGGCGGCGACGCTCGGCGATCCTGCGCGGCCGGGCGGCCGGGCGGCCACTGCCCGACGCCAACCGGCTCGCATGGACCTGCCTCGTGATCGGGGTCAACGCCGGCATCGGCGGCGAGCTGCGGCTCGCCGCCCTCGCCCGGCGGGCACTCCGAACGGTTCTCGCCGAACGGCCCGACGAGGTGTCGTCCCGGCTGACCGCTCTCGCGACGGCGTTGCCCAGCTTCGACGCGTCCGACCCGGAGGAGAGCATGAAGGCCGCCGGCGAGATGATCGCGCACCCGGACCCGTACGTGCAGGGGCTCGGCCTCTTCGCCCGCGCCGCCATCCGCGAGAACGGCGGCATGACGGAGGCGTCGATCACCGACGCCGAACAGGCGTACCGGCGCTTCGAGATGGCCGGTGACCACTGGGGCATGGCGATGGCCGCAGGCGGAGCCGGGCAGTTCTTCAGCCTGCGTGGGGACTCCCGCTCGGCCGAGTGGCTGGCGCGCAGCGTCCACCACATGGACCTGGTCGGTGCGACGCAGGACGCCCGGTCGATCCGGGTGCTGCTGGACGTGCAACTCGCCCTGGCCGGCGACGCGGAAGCGGAGCGGCGGCTGCGCGAGACGGCGGCACCCGGCCAGGCCGAGGAGGTGGACACCGGGCAGGCGCGCCTCGGGCTGGCCCACCTCGCCTGGCAGCGCGAGCGGTACGACGAGGCGCTCGCCCACGCCGACGGGGTGATCCGGACCCTGGCCGGCTGGGTCGGGCCGCCGCCGCAACCGCGCGTCCTGCTCCGGGTCGCGGTGGCGGTCCTCTACCTGCGGATGGAGCAGCGGCGGCCGACCTCGGTCGCCGACGCCGAGGCCCGCGCCGCCGCGTTGCTGATGCTCGCCCGGGACGACGCGCTGTCGTCGAAGGACCTGCCGGTGATCGGGACATGGGCACTGGGCGGTGCCGAGTTCGCGGCGCACCGGGACGACGCGGCGACGGCTCGGGAACTGGCCGTGCTCGGGACGCGGATCGGCACCAGCGTCGGGGCCCTCTTCCCACCCGGGCCTGGCGAACGGCTCGACGCCGCCCTCGGGGACGAGGAGCAGCGTGAGCCGTTGCTGGCCGTGTGGCGCGAGCGGCCGGTCGCCGCCACCGTCGCCCGGATCCGCGAGCTGATGGACGACCTGCTCGCCTAGGGTCAGATCTTCCGGCGGTACGCGCGCAGCGCCAGCGGCATGAACACCACCACGAAGCCGGCACACCAGGCGAGCGTCCACCACACGTGCGAGCCGACCGGTGTGCCGAGGAACAGCCCGCGTACCGCTGCCACCAGGTGGGTCATCGGGTTGACGTCCACGAACGCCCGCATCCAGCCCGGCAGGGTTTCGGCGCTGACGAACACGTTCGACGCGAAGCTCAGCGGCATGATCAGCGCGAACATCAGGCCCTGCACGGCACCCGGGGTCCGCACCTTCATCGAGACGAAGACCGGCAGCCAGCTCAGGCAGAGCGCGAACAGCACCGCGAGCAGGCAGCCGGCGATCGCCCGGAGCGGGTCGGACTCGATCCGGAAGCCGAGCAGGTAGCCGATCGCGAGGGTCGAGACCGTGACGATCACGTACCGGACGACGTCGCCCAGGACCGCGCCGACCAGTGGCGCCGAGCGGGGGACGGGCAGCGACCGGAACCGGTCGAAGATCCCCTTGGCGATGTCGGTGTTGAGGTTGACGCCGATGGCGATGGCGCCGGTGGCGATGGTCTGCGCCAGGATTCCGGGCAGCAGGAACTGCAGGTAGTCATGCGTGGAACCGGCGACGGCGCCGCCGAAGATGTACACGAAGATGATGAGGAACAGCACCGGCTGCAGCGTGACGTCGATGAGCGCCTCGGGCGTACGCCAGGTCTTGATGAGGCTGCGCCTGGCCAGCGCCAGCGAGTGCCGGACCAGCCGGAACGGTCGCGGGTTGGGGACGGCCGTGGAGAGCACGGAGCTCGTCCGGGGTGGGGTGCCGACCAGGGTGCTCATGCCGCGACCTCCGTGAGGCTGGTGGTGTCGTCGTCGGATGCCGTACGCCCGGTGAGGGTGAAGAACACCTCGTCGAGGCTCGGCAGGTGCAGGGAGAGTTCGGTGACCGAGATGCCGGCGGCGGCGAACCGCGCGACAGTCTCGGTCAGGGCCGCGTCGTCACTGACCGGCACCGCGAGCACGCCCTTGCGGATCTCGTCGGCCTGCGCGCCGGAGCCGACCTCGGACAGGATCGCCGCGATCCGGGAAAGGTGCGCCGGGTCGGACGGCCGGACCTCCAGCGTCTGGCCCCCGACCACCCGCTTGAGGCCCTCCGGCGTGTCGTACGCGATGACCCGGCCGTGGTCGATCACCGTGATCGCGTCCGCCAGCGCGTCGGCCTCCTCCAGGTACTGCGTGGTGAGCAGGACCGTCGAGCCGTTCGTGACCAGCGACCGGACGACGTCCCACATGTCCTCGCGCTTGGCCGGGTCCAGCCCGGTCGTCGGCTCGTCCAGGAAGATCACGTCCGGTGAGCCCACGAGGCTGGCGGCCAGGTCCAGCCGCCGCCGCATACCGCCGGAGTAGGTCTTGGCCTGCCGGTCGGCGGCGGCGGTCAGGTCGAACCAGTCGAGCAGCTCGGCGGCCCGCCGTCGAGAGCCGGTGCGCCCCAGCTCCAGCAGGGTGCCGAACAGCTCCAGGTTCTGCCGCCCGGTCAGATCCTCGTCGACCGAGGCGTACTGGCCGGTGAGGCCGATGCTCCGCCGGACCCGCTCGGCGTCGCGCACGACGTCGAAGCCGCCGATCCGGGCCGTGCCGGCGTCCGGGCTCAGGAGCGTGGAGAGGATGCGCACGGCGGTGGTCTTGCCGGCGCCGTTGGGCCCGAGCACCCCGAGCACCGTCCCCCTGGGCACGGCGAGGTCCACGCCCTGAAGCGCCCTCGTCTTCCCGAAGTTCTTCACGAGGCCCTCGGCCTCGATCACCAGGTCAGCTGTCATGCCGTACAGCGTGCGCGGGTCGCCTGACACCGCCCCGACACGACACCGACACCGGCACCGACACCGGCACGACACGCCCGCGGGCGGTGGAGAGCGCCGCGGCGGATTGTCGATCGCCCGGGGTCATCTTCCCAGTCAGCCGGCGGGGACGGCCTCCGGCTGATCTGCTGGTGAGGTGCGGGCCGGTACCCCCTCAGCGGCTCGACGTCAGGCGACGGCCCCGGACACGGCGCGGCCGTCACGGCAGAAGGGGTGATCATGGCAAGAACCACGATGGGTGTCCGCTCGGTGACGGACAGCCTGGGCATCGAGCGGGCCGGTCGGGACCGTGGATCGGAGGGACTCGCCCGGTTCCTGGGCTGGGTCAGCCTCGGGCTGGGAGTGGCCACCCTCGCGCGCCGGGAGCAGGTCAGCCGACTGTGCGGGGTCGACGACTCGCCCACCGCGCGGCAGGTCCTCGCGGTGGCCGGGGTACGGGAGCTGGGCCACGCCGCCGCGCTGTTGATTCCCCGGCGGGCGGGCTGGGGAGCGTGGAGCAGGGTCGCGGGCGACGTGCTCGACCTCGCCGCCGCCGGTCAGGCGATGAAGGATCGGTGTGGCGAACGGCGCCAGCGCCTGACGTACACGACCTGGGCGTTGGCCGGAATCACCGCGCTGGACCTGTACACGGCGGTGCGGACCACCCGGGGACGACGCCTGCGGGAGGCGAACCGGGTGTACGCGTCGGTGACGATCAACCGCAGTGCCGCGGACGCCTACCGGTTCTGGCACGACTTCGAGAACCTGCCGCGCTTCATGTCCCACCTCCAGTCCGTCCGGACGACCGGTGACCGGCGGTCGCGCTGGACGGCGAAGGCACCGGCCGGGCGCAGCGTCAGCTGGGACGCGGAGATCGTTGACGACCGCCCCGGTCAGCTCATCTCCTGGCGGTCGGTCGGCGGCGCCCGGGTTCCCAACTCGGGATCGGTGCGCTTCATCCCCGTCGCCGGCGGTCGCGGCACCGAGGTACGCATCGAGCTCGGCTACCGGGCGCCCGGCGGCGTCCTCGGCACCAGGGCCGCCAAGCTGTTCGGCGAGAACCCGCAGCAGCAGGTCTGCGACGACCTGCGCAGGTTCAAGCAGGTGATCGAGACCGGTGAGATCACCCGCTCTGACGGCAGCCCGGACGGCAGCAACGTCCAGCAACAGGTGAAGCAGCGCCCGGCTCAGCCGCTGGCGACCCGCGGGTCCGGAAGGTAGGACGACCATGAGAGCCAACTGCTGGATCGCGCCCAACAAGGTAGCGGTCAAGAACGTGCCCGACCCGCAGATCCTCAACCCGCGCGACGCCGTCGTGCGGATCACCTCGACCGCGATCTGCGGCTCCGACCTGCACCTTCTGCACGGCTACATCCCGGCGATGAAGAAGGGGGACGTGCTCGGTCACGAGTTCATGGGCGAGGTCGTGGAGTTGGGCCCGGGCGTACGGGACGGCCTGCGCATCGGTGACCGGGTGGTGGTGGCCTTCCCGATCGCGTGCGGCAACTGCGCCTCCTGCGAGCGCGGCCTCTACTCGATCTGCGAGAACTCCAACCCCAACGCGGCGATAGCGGAGAAGGTCATGGGCCACTCGCCCGCCGGCATCTTCGGCTACTCGCACCTGCTCGGCGGCTACGCGGGCGGCCAGGCGCAGTACGCCCGGGTGCCCTACGCCGACGTCGGCACCATCAAGATCGGGGACGACCTGCCGGACGAGAAGGTGCTGTTCCTGTCCGACGTGCTGCCCACCGGCTACATGGCCGCCGAGATGTGCGACATCAAACGCGGCGACACCATCGCGATCTGGGGTGCCGGGCCGGTCGGCCAGTTCGCGGCCGCCAGCGCCCTCCTGCTCGGCGCGGAACGGGTCATCGTCATCGACCGGTTCCCCTACCGCCTGCGGATCGCCCGCGAGAACACCGGCGCGGAGACCATCAACTACGAGCAGACCGACGTGCTGGACGCGCTGCGGGAGATGACGGCCGGACGCGGGCCGGACGCCTGCATCGACGCCGTCGGCATGGAGGGACACCACGCGTCGGCCGCACTGCACGCGTACGACAGGGCCAAGCAGGCGACGAAGGTGGAGACCGACCGTCCGCACGCGCTGCGGGAGGCGGTGTTGAGCTGCCGCAACGGTGGCACCATCTCGGCGATAGGCGCCTACGGCGGCTTCATCGACAAGTTCCCGATGGGCTCGTTCATGAACCGCTCGCTGACCATGCGGTCCGGGCAGGCGCACGTGCAGCGCTACATGCGGCCGCTCCTGGAGCGGATCCGCAAGGGCGAGATCGACCCGAGCTTCATCATCACCCACACCATGCGGCTGGACGACGCTCCGCACGGCTTCGACATCTTCAAGAACAAGCAGGACGAATGCCTGAAGGTGGTGCTCAAGCCGTAACGGCGGGAGGTGGGCGTCGGGACGGGCGCGGCGGGTCCCAGCTGAGGTGGCCCGCCGCCCCGCACACCCCGCGCGCGACGCACCTTCCACGCCGATGACCGCGTCCGGTGACCGGGGGCTGCTGCGCAGCGCGGCCAGCCCCGAACGGGCCACCTTCCTGGAGCTCTTTCTCGACCTGGTCTTCGTCTTCGCGCTCACCCGCATCTCGGCGCGGTTGATCGCGGACTTCACCGGCGGGCAGCGAGGCGTACCCGCCGGCATCGGTCAGGCCCTGCTGCTCTTCCTGGCGCTGTGGGCGCTCTGGTCACTGACGGTCTGGTCGACCAGTTGGCTGGAGCCGGAGACGCCGATAGTCCAGACCGTCGTCATCATGACGTTGGTCGGCGCCATGGTGATGGCCGTCGCGGTGCCCGACGGCTTCGGCGAGCGGGCCCCTCTCTTCGCCGTCACGTTCGTGACCCTCCAGATCGGCCGGGTGGTGTATTTCCACCTCGTCGGACACGGCCAACCGAATTCGCGGCAAACCATACGGGTCCTGTTCTGGCTCTGCATGAGCGCGCCGCTCTGGACCGTTGGCGGGCTGGTCCAGGAGGGCACGATCCGCGGGCCGCTCTGGACCGTCGCGGTGCTCGTCGACTACACCGGACTGCTCCTCGGGTGGCCGACCCCCCGGCTCGGTGCGCAACGGCTCGGCGCCGGCAGGCTGGCGGCCGGGCACCTGGCCGAGCGGTACCAACAGTTTCTCCTCATCGCGCTCGGCGAGGCGATCTTCGTCATCGGGCTCACCTTCAGCGGCAGCGGGTTCCACGCCGAGCAGACACTCGGTTTCGCGCTGGCGCTGGCGCTGGCCAGCACCGTCCTGCTCTGGCGGATCTACTTCCACCGGGCGGGACGGGTGCTGGGCGAGGCCATCAGCCGCTCCCGGAACGCCGCTCGACTCGCCACCGAGATGGCGTTCGCCCACCTGATCATGATCGCCGGGATCGTGCTGACCGGCGTGGGATTCGAGCTGTTCATCACCGAGCCGCTCACGGACCTCCCCGGGACCTGGCTCATCGCCATCTTCGGTGGTCCCGCACTCTTCCTCGCCGGCCGATCGGTCGTCGAGTTCCAGGTCTTCGGCCGCGTCTCCCGATCCCGGACAGGCGGCCTGCTGGCCCTCGGGCTGCTGGTGCCGGCAGCGCTTCCCCTGCCGCCGCTCGCCGCTGGTGCGGCCACCACCATCGTGCTGCTCGGCATCGCCATCGCGGACTGGCGACGCTCACCGCGCGGATCGGACGAAGAACCGGCCCCGCCGTTCTAGGGCGGTCCGTCGCGCTGGGGACGATCAGAAGGTGGTGGGGGAGGCCGGTCAGTCCGGCAGGCCGGCGCATGCGGCGCCGTTGACGGTGCACGCCGTGGGGGCGGAGCCGACCGTCGAGCCGTTCACCCGGAACGTCACCCGGACCGAGGCGCTGCCGGGCACCTGCCCGGCGCTGCCGTCCGGGACGAACGTCCACACGGCACCGTCCTGGCTGGCCCGCGCGCCCTCGACCGAGCTGACGCGCAGCGAATCCCGGGGCAGGGTGACGACCAGTGTCCACTCTGTCACCGGCACCGGTCCGGGATTGCTGATCGTCACGGCGGCACCGTAGCTGAGCAGGGCGTTCTCCGCGATGGCGAAGTCGGCGCGCAGGGGCGCCGGTATGGGGGAGGCCGTCGAGGCCGTCGACGGCGGCGGTGCGTGCGTGCTGGCCGACGGTTCGGCGGTGGGCGTGGCCGGCGGGGGAGTGGGCCTGGTCGGGCTCGTGGCCGCCGGTCTCGCCTGCGCCCGGGGCGTACCGGCCGGTGGCGTGCTCACCTGGTCGGTGGACGGTGACGGGTCGAGGGTCACCGGTGCCAGCCGTTCCGGCGTGCGCAGCACACCGACGACGGAGACCGCCGTCGCGACCAGCACCCCGAGCGCCGCGATCACGGCCACCCAGGTGGCCCGTGAGCCGTCGCCGCGACCGGTGAACGCCCGCTTGACGGCCGAGGCGATGGCCACGACCCGGTCCAGCAGAATGATCGCCGCGGTACGCCGTGGCTGGGGCGGTGTTGCCGGCACTACCTGTCTCCCCTTCAGTTCGTCCCGGACGCGCGCCTGCGACCTCCCGGGTCGCCTCGGCACCCGCCCGCTTACAGCGCGCGAAGCCCGACGAGGATCGCCTTGAGCAGATCCTCGGACGGCAGCTCCGACAGCGTCGGCGGTTCGTGCGTCTCGATCAGCCCAGCGGTGAGCAGGTCGCCGAGGAGGACCCGGACGGTGCCCAGGGGCAGATCCAGCTCGGCGGCGACCTCAGCCACCGACACTGGATGGTGACACAGCTCCACGATCCGCGCCTGTTCGGGGAAGAGCGGTGCGCGAGGCGTCACCGCCCGCCGGGCGACGACCAGCGAGATCAGGTCGAACCGCCCGCGCTCGGGCGCGGTGCGCCCACCGGTCATCGTGTACGGGCGGGCGACCGGGCCGGCGTCGTCGTCGTACCACGCCTCGTCAGCCGCGCCGGTGGTGTACACCAGAATCCCCGCTCATCGCCGAGGAGGCCGGTTCCAGGCGGACGGGCAGGTGTCGCTCGGCCTGCCCCACGAAAAGCGCCACCTCGTACGCCATGTCGCCGACCTCGGCGTCGTCCCCGGCGATCCGGACGGTGAGGATGGTCCCGTTCCGGATGGTGGCGACGAACAGGAACGCCCGCGACATCTGTACCACGATCTGACGCAGCTCGCCCGCGTCGCACGTCCGGGTGGTGGCCTGCCCCAGCGCCAGCAGGCCGGCGACCACACCGGAGATCTGCTCGGCCAGCTTCGCCCCGACGTGCCGGGAGGCGCCGAGCGGCAGACCGTCCGGGGAGAGGACCACAGCGAGCTCCGCGCCGTGCACCCGGTCGACCAGGCGGTCCAGGGCGCCGGTCAGGCTGTCGCTGGTGACCACTGCATGCGTCATCGATGTCTCCTTGTTGCTCTGGCGACCGGCAGCTCGACGGTCTCGGGGCCGGCGCTGCCGGCGTGGGGGCCGCTCGGCCCGGCTTGGCGGATCCGCGTCGGCAGCTCGCCGTGGCCGCCCGGGTCGGTCGCGCCGACGCCGTCCAGGTCCGGCGGGTAGGCGGGGGCGGGAGCCGACGTGGCCGCTCCGTCGCCGGTGCCGGGCCGTCCACCGCCGACGGCGCCGGTCGCCGTGACCAGGCCGGCCGGGAGCAGCACGATCGCGGCCGTCCCGCCGCGCTTGCTGGGACGCAGCGAGATCCGGGCGCCACAGCGGGCGGCGAGCACGGCGGCGGTGTACAGCCCCACCGGGCCGACGGGTGGTCCGTCCGGTGGTGGGTTGCCGAGCAGGTGGTTCGCCTCGGCCAGCGCGGTCGCGTCGAGGCCCGGTCCGTCGTCGACGACCACGATCGCGCAACCCTGCGGCCGGTGCTCCCCGGCGACACGGACGGTGGTCTCCGTCGACGAGAAGACGAGGGCGTTCTCGATCAGCTCCGCCAGCAGGTGGATGACGTCCGTGACGGCGGGACCCGCGAGCGACCACGGCCAGTGCGGCGCGATCAGAACCCGGTGGTAGTCCGGCACCTCGGCGACCGCGCCGCGCGCGATGTCGAGCAGTGGCACGGGGCGCCGCCACCGGCGGGCGGGCGTCGCGCCGCCGAGGGTGACCAGCTTCTCCACGTTGCGCCGGACGCGCGTGGTGAGGTGGTCGAGTTGGAACAGCTCGTCGGCCTCCTCGGCGGCCCGTTCCCGCCGCTGCATCCCGTCCAGCAGATTGAGCTGGTCGCGGAGCAGGACCTGGTTGCGTCGGGTCACCCGCAGGAACAGGTCCTGGGTGCGCTCCGCCGCCGTGGGACCCGGGGTCGGGACCGGGCCGACGTCCTCCGCGAGGCCGGGGTGGGTCAACGCGGTGCCGGTCGGGCCGGCCGGCGGCTGCCACCGGTCGGGGTCGGTGCCCGACCGGGCCAGCTCGCCGGTCAGCCGCCGGATCGTGCCGGCCCAGCTCAACAGGACCGCGATCACCGCGATGAGACCGAGCCCCACCACCGCGCCGGTACGCGCGACGATCACGGCCGCACCCGGCGTGGCGCGCTCGACACTGCTGCGGGCGGTGGCCGTCACCAGCTCGTGCAGGGCGCCGAGGGCGGCGTCCGCCGCGGCCCGCCAGTCGGGCATGGTGATCCCGCTCAGGGGGTCGGTGCCGCCGGTGCGCAGCAGTCTGTCCTCCAGGGCGAGCAGGCCCTCGAACCGGGGGTCCATCGTGAGTCCCTGCTCTCCGGGGCCGTCGATCGCCAGCCCGGCGGTCGCCTCGGCGCGTGCGTACCGCTGGTTGTTGACCAGCTCGGCCAGGCGACGCCGCTCGTCGGCACTGATCTGGTTGCCGGCCAGGGCGGCGCTGACCAGGGTGTCCTCCCGGGCGAGCAGCTCGCGGGCACGCGCCAACGCGATCACCGCGCGGGTGTCGGCCGCCAGCTCGCTCTCGTACGCGCCCCACTCCGGGCCGTAGACACCGAACGCCACGGTGACGAGCTGGTCGTAGCCGTCGGTCGCCTCGGCGCCGTCGAGTTGCTCGGCGTCCACCCTGGACCGGATGGCGCCCAGGCCGTTCAGTCGCCGGACCAGCGCGTCGGCCCGGTCGCGGACCGTTCCGGCGGTGAGCAGCCGCAGATCGGTGCCCTCGGTGAACGCGCGCACCTCGGCCGCCGCCCGGTCGGTCCCCTGGCGTGCGCCGTCCAGCGCCGTCCCCGCCCGCTCGCCCTGAGCGATCGTCTCGGCGGTGAGCCGGCGTTCGGCCTGGAGGCTCAGGATCAGCCGGTCGATCGGTTGGCCCAGGGTGTCCGCCAGAGCCCGTACCCGGAGCAGGTCGGCGGCGTCCTGGCCGGTCAGGTAGGCCGCGTACGACCAGAGTGTGACCAGCACGGCTGCCAGCGCGACGAGCCTGATCCGGATGGGCCGGTCCTCGGTCACGTTCCGCTCCGCTCGGTCCACCGGTGTCCACCGGGTCGTCTCATCGGGCCGACCGTCGCGGCCACGGCTGCCCGGCCGCGTTGCTGGCGCGGTCGGCGACGACGGTGCGCAGCAGAGCCAGCAGCTCCGCGCGGTTGGCGCAGTTCAGGCGGTTGCGCATCCGGGCCACATGGTGTTCCACCGTCTTGGCCGAGATGAAGAGCCGGTCGCCGATCTCCCGGTACGTCAGCCCGGCCAGCACCAACTCGGCCACCTCGTACTCGCGGTCGCTGAGCCCCTGCTGGGCGGGACCGGCGATGGCGTCGGCGACCTGGGGGGCGCCCTCGCCGGCCGGCGGCCGCTGCCCGCCGTTGGCGCCCGCCGGCCGGCCCTGGAGCACCCGGGCGCACTCCAGCAGCGTGGTCATCGCCCGCCGGTCCGAGGTCCGGATCGCGGCCTGCCCGGCGAGGCGGGCGCCGTCCCAGCACAGCCCGGTGTCGTGCAGACCTCGGGCGGCGGCCTCCACCCGGACCGGGTCGACCACGCCCCGGAGCACCTCCACCCAGCTCTCGGCGGCCGCGGCGACCACGGCCGCGTACCTGCTGTGGCCCGCGGCGGCCAGCAGGGCGGCGACGTGTTCGTCGGCGACAGAGGGCTCGTCGGTCAGGATCGCCGCGTGCAGCCCACTCCAGTGCAGCGGGACGCTCCACAGTGCCGGCTCGCCGAGCCGGCCGAGCAGCGACCGGCCCTCCCGCAGGTACGGATCGAGCCGGGCCAGGTCACCCAGCCGGGCGCCCGCGATGGCGAGCTCGCCCAGCGGCAGCAGCGTGAACAGGTCGACGGGGTGCCGGACCACCGCCTCCAACGCCTGCCCCCAGCCACGCTTGAGCGCGCCGAGGTCGCTGTTGCGCCGGCCGATGCCCATCCGCAGCGCGGCGGCGAAGAGCAAATCACGTGACTCCAACGGCCGGCCGTCGACCGTCACCGCGGCGAGGTGCTCGGCCGCGGCGTGCGTCTGGCCCCGGACCATCAGGATCCAGGCCTGCAGCAGCCGGTGGCGGCGGGCCATCAGGGGGCCGCCGACACCGGCCACCAGGGCCCGGTGCAGCACCCGCTCGGCGATCTCCAGCTCGCCACAGTGCACCGCCGTCAGGGCGGCCAGCGCCGCCGGGCTGTCCGGCAGGAGTGCCGCCCGCCCGGCCGGCTCCAGCAGCGCGGCGGCCTGCACGAGGGCGGAGAGCGCGGCCGTCGGTGGGCCGGTGACGCTCTCGCGTACCCCGTCGGCCATCAGCCGGGCGGCGCTGGCGTGCAGCGTCGGCGGTTCGCCGGCCGGTTCGCCGGCCGCGGGCTCGGCGGCGGCGGTCAGGTCGCCGGAGGCGAGCCCGCCGACGGTGGCGAACGCCACCGACGACGCGGTGCCCGACCAGCGGTACAGCTCCACGCTGCGCCCGACGTGCCCCCGGTGCGCCAGGGCGGTCGCGGCCACCATGGCAGCCTCGGTGCGGTCGATCGGCGCGGCCGTCATCAGCAGCCGGTCCGCCACCCGCAGGGCGTCGTCGAGGTTGCCGGCGAGCGCGGCGGCGAGCGCCTGCCGGGCGCTCGCCGGCAGGCCGGCAGCCGTGGCGGCGGCGAACAGTTCGGCGGCGAAGGCCGGCTCCTCGGCCAGCGCCTCCTCGGCGGCGGCCGCCAGGGTCGGGGCCGGGCAGTCGCCGAGCACACCGGCCGCGAGCAGCGAGCGGACCAGCGGCAGCACCGCGCCGCCCCGCGCGAGCTGAAGCTCGGTGAGCCTGCGCCAGACCGCGGCGCGATCGTTGGCCGGGCTGAGCGTGGTGACGGCCCGCCGCACGATCGGCGCGAGCCGGCCGTCGGCGCCGAGCAGCCCGGCCGCCCTGGTCAGGGCGATCAGTTCGTCGACGGCCTCCGGCTCGCGGCCCAGCAGCGCGCCGAGCATGCTCACCGGCAGCGGCACGCCCGCCGCGACGGCGAGCATCAGGCGTCGGACGTCGGAGGGCAGGACCTCCAGGTCCGGCCCGAACTCCAGGACGACCGACCGGGGCGGCTCGACGGGGCTGCCGTGCGGCACGCGCAGTCCACGGGCCAGCCGCTCGACGTCCCGGGGCACACCGCCGGTCTGCGCCTGTACGAAGTCCACCAGGTCACTCCGCCGACCCAGCTCGGGCGCGGCGTCGAGGTAGGCCGCCGTCTGCTCCCGGGTGAACGGGGTGAGCAGGACGGCCTGCCCGTCCCGGCGCAGGGTGTCGGCCAGCTCCATGAGGGCCGCCGACCGGGGCCACGGGCGGTGGGCGACCACGACGCGGTGCCGGCGGGTGGACACCAGGCGCAGCAGCTCCCCGAGCCGTGCGTCGTCGAGCAGGTGCGCGTCGTCGACCAGCAGCAGCGCGTCGGGGGCGACCGGGTCGCCGGGCTCGGGAGCGCCGGTGCGTACGGGGATCCCGGCGTGCTGGTGGACCCGCGCCAGTTCCGCGAGCAGTGCGGACTTGCCGTGGCCGCCCGGCCCCACCAGGCCGACGGTGAGTGGGCCGGTCGGGTCCTCCGAGACCGTGTCCAGCAGGGCCTTCGGCCCCTTGCCGAGGACCAGTCTGGATTCGGCGACATCATTCATGATCATTGTGGTCATCCTTCGCGTCCCCGGCTGAGAGACAGCGCCAGGCGGGACGCCTTCGGCAGGTCGAGTGGCAGGATCCGGACCGGGGGTCGGGGTGGCGGATCGCCCGGGACGGTGGTGTCGTGGTGGGGGCGGCGCGGCGCCGGAAGGGGTGCCCGGCCGGCGCCGCTGACCGGCGCCGCTTCGCGTACCGGCTCCGGACGGCGGGGACGCGGCGACACCACCTGGCAGGCCGCCCGCGCCGCACCGGTGGCGGCGGTCAGCTGCGAATCCGGCTCCACCTCGACGGGGACCGGAAGGGCCGCGCTGATCAGCTCGGTGACGAGCGGGATGCGGGTGGAGCCGCCGGCGAGCAGGACGCCGTCGAGCTGCGCCGGCTTCAGCCCGGCACCGCGCACGGTCCGGAGCAGGAGGTCGACGGTGGCCTGCACCGTCGGGCGGATCATGTCCTCGAACTGGGCACGGGTCACCGGAATCCGCGCCGGGCCGGTCGGCAGGGTCAGCACCACGTCGGCCGTCAGGTCGACGGTCAGCTCACGCTTGACCCGGTCACACTGCGACAGGAGCCCGCGCAGGGCGGCGTTGGTGTCGCGGCGTGCGGTGGTGGCCAGCTCCCGGGCCAGCACCGTTCGTACGTGCCCGGCCAGCGCCTCGTCGAAGTCGGCCCCGCCGATCGGGTCGAGGCCCTGGGGGGTGCCGAAGCTCTCGTACGTGCCCCGCGGGGTGCGCCGCACCAGCGCCGCCTCGAAGCTGTTGCCACCCAGCGCGTAGACAGCGGCCGTGCTGCCCCCGAACCCGTGCGCCGCGTGGCTCTCGGCCACCGTGACCGTGTGGGGCAGCAGCGTCACGTTGCGCAGGCCGAGGTCGAACAGCGCCCGGTGCAGCAACTCCCGCCGGTACGGTCGCCAGCTCGCCGGGTGGCTGAGCACGACCGCCTCGGCCGGGCCGCCCTCCAGCTCGTACACCCGCTCGACCACCCACGTCGCCAGCTCGGCGGTGAGCGTCTGCGGTGCGCACGGCTCGCCGCCGAGCAGCAGCGGCACGTCGTCGCCGATGCGGCGGACGAAGTCGCGCGTGGTGCGGCTGCCGTCGTCGGTCGTGGGCTCGCCGATGTGCAGGGAACCGTCCGTCGACAGGTACAACACCGAGGGTACGAGGGGTGTGCCGGCGTTCAGCGGCACCGCCTCGGGGCGCGTCCAGGTCGTACCCTGTCGCCGTGCGACGGCGGCGGCCGTGTTGGTGTTTCCGATGTCTATCCCCAGGACGTACGGCATCCGTCTCTTCTCTCCCCGTGAGGTGGCTGGCCGATGGCGATGGCGTCGGTGCTGCCCGACGACCCACCCCCGGCGAACCCCGCGGGCTCCTACGTTCGTACCAGAGATCGCCTCCCGCTCGGGACCCTAATCTGACCGGGACGGTTTCCCCCAGTCCCCCTAACGTAGGAGGTCCCCGGAGGCCCTAACGCGGCGGCACCGGATGCGGGTGCAGCCCCGATGCCCACGGCCGCTCCCCGCAATAACGTCACTGTCGACGAACGACGGTCGCCGACGCCAATCCGAGGAGAACCGGCACATGGACTCGAACCAGACCCTTCACGACTTCGTGCTCGACCTGCTGACCAACCCTGACGCGCGGTCGGCGTTCGACCTCGACCCGGAGGGTGCCCTGAACGCCGCGGGGCTCACCGACATCACCGCCGCCGACGTGCAGGACGTGGTTCCGCTCGTGGTCGACTACGCCCCGGGGCAGGGCCTCGCGCCGCTGGCCCCCGTCGGGCAGCTCGGGTTCGACCCGCTGGTCACCGACGCCACCGACGTGGTCGGTCAGCTGCAGAGCGTGGCGCAGCAGATCAGCATCACCAGCTCTCCCACCGGCCTGGACGTCAAGGCCGGCGTGCTGGGCGCCATCGCGGTCGACCCGGCGACCGTCGCCGCCGGGGTCACCGTGCTGCCCGGGATCGGCCTGGGTGTCGGTCCGAGCGGCCTCGACACCGACCTGACCGGCGTCAGCGACGTGGCCCACACCCTCGACGCCGACGTGGTGGCGCCGGTGGACGGCATCGTCGACCCGGTGATCGGTGATGTCACCGGCACGGTCGGCAACCCGGTCGGCGTGCTCGGCACCGGCGACCCGAGCCTGCTCGGCGGCGACCTGACCGGTGGTCTCATCTCCGGCACCACCGGTCAGCTCGACGGTGTCGTCGGCTCCCTCGGCGTCGACGACACCCTGGGCGGTCTGGGCCTGGGTCACGGTGGCGGTGTCGGCGGCGTGGTCCCGCCGCTCGACGTGCCGTCCGTCGTCGGTGGCGTGACGCACCAGGTGGACGGGCTCGTCCCCGGTGTCACCGGCACCGTCGGCGACGTGACCGGTGGGGTCACCGACGGTGTGCTCGGCGACTCGCACGACGGGGGGCACGCCTCGTCCGACAACGGACTGCTGGGCATCACCGGCGGTCTGCTCTGACGGGGATTCCCGGTAGGAGCGGAGGGCCGGATCGTCTCGGGCGATCCGGCCCTCTCGGGTTCCACAACCGGTCCCTCTTGATAATTGAGCCGAAATCCGCACACTTGGTGCGGTGATGGCCGGGATCTGGTTGGACGTGCTGGACGAAATCGCCCGGACGTGCACCACACACGGACGAGGCGACCTGCTGCAGACGGTGCGGCAGCGGCGTGCCCAACTGCTGGACCCGAAGCTCCGCGTCCTGGTCATCGGCGAGCCGAACCAGGGCAAGAGCCAGCTGATCAACGCGATCATCAACGCGCCGGCCTGCCCGGTCGGCGACGGCCGCACCACCGTCCTGCCGACGGTGGTGCAGCACGCCGCCGCCCCCAGCGCGGCCGTTGTCCAGGCGCCGCCTCCGGCCCCGGGCCGGCCCACCGGCGCCGCACCCGCGTCGATCGTCGAGCGAACCCCGGTGGCGCTCAACCAGGTCGCGGCGGGGGTGGCCGGCACGGTCGGGCGTCGGCCCGGTGGCGGCCCGGCGTACGTCGAGATCGGGCTGCCCCGTGCCCTGCTCGGTGGCGGACTGGTGCTGGTGGACACTCCCGGCACCGACGAGATCGCCACGCTCGGCAGTGCCGCACCGATCGCCGCTCCCACCCGCGCGGACACCGTGCTGCTGGTCTCCGACTCCACCCGGGAACTCTCGGTCACCGAGCTGAACATGCTGCTGCACGTCCTGCGCTCGCATCCGAACGTGGTCGTGGTGCAGAGCAAGACCGATCTCGTGGCTGACTGGCGTGCGGTGGCCGAGCGGAACCGACAGCACCTGGCCGAGGCCGGAGCTCCGGTGCCGCTGATCCCGGTCTCGGCGGCGCTGCGGCTGCGCGCCGCCGCGTCCGACGACCGCGCCCTCAACGCCGAGTCCGGTTTTCCCGCGCTGATCGCCCGGTTGCAGCGGGACCTGGCCGGCAAGTCCGACCAGCTGGCCAGGGCCTCGGTGCAGGGGGTGGCCCGGACGGTGGTGGAGCAGCTGGCCGCGCCGCTCCGCGCCGAGCTGGCGACCCAGGAGGCCGAGGAGCAGTCCGGGCCGATCTCCCGGCTGCACGCGGCCCAGCGTGAGGTCGACGAGCTGCGCCGCTGCTCCACCCGGTGGCAGAACACCCTCAACGACGAGATGGCGGACCTGCTCTCCGACATCGAGTACGACCTGCGCGACCGGACCCGCCAGATCCTGCGCACGGTGGACGAGGCGTTCGACACGGCCGATCCGTTGGTCGCCTGGGACACCTTCCAGGACTGGCTGGAGCGGAGCCTGGTGGAGGCGGCCGAGGCGAACCACGAATGGCTGATCCAGCGCTGCGACTGGATCGCCCGCCGGGTGGCCGCCAACTTCGCCCGGTACGGCTACGACGTGCTGCCGCCCTGGTCGATGACGATGCCGGAGGACTTCGGCGACCGGCTACCAGAGTTGGAACGGCCGAGGATCGACCGGTTCACCACCGGTCAGAAGCTGTTCACCGGCATGAAGGGCTCGTACGGCGGCATGCTGATGTTCGGTCTGGCGACGACGCTGGCCGGAATGCCGATGATCAACCCGGTCTCGGTCGGCATCGGTGCGCTCTTCGGCGGCAAGAGCATCCGCGACGAGAGCAAGCAGTTGCTCCGCCGTCGCCAGTCGACGGTCAAGACGGCGATCCAGCGGCACGTCGACGACTTCTTCGTCCGGATGATCCGTGACTGCCGGGACGCCACCCGCCAGGTGCAGCGGATGCTGCGGGACCACTTCACCGGGTTGACCGAGGAGTTGCAGGAGGCCATCGTCCAGTCGTTCCGTAGCGCGAAGCAGGAGGCCGACACCGATGTCGCCCTGCGCGAGCAGCGGCAGCGCGAGATCCGACTGAAGATGACCCGGTTGGCCGCGCTCTACGAGCAGGCCCAGCAGTTGAGCGGCGCCCGTTCCGCCCCGGTGCTGCTGGAGCCCCGGCCGTGACCGTCGGGATGAGGCTGGACGAGGCGGCGTGGGGGTTGCTGCACCAGGCCATCGACGTCTACCAGGGCAACCCCCGAGCCCTGGGGGAGTTGCGGCACCAGGTGGCCCGGCTGGAGCAACCGCTGCGGATCGCGGTCGCCGGCCCCTGGCGTTCCGGCAAGTCGACGGTGCTGAACGCGCTGATGGGCGAGGAGGTCGCGCCGGTCGAGGGCGCCGACGGCGTCTTCACCTGGTACGAGGACGGCGCCCAGCCCCGCGCCACCGCCTATCCGGCCGGTCAGCCTCCGCAGGAGCTGACGGTGCTCAAGTCGGCGACCGGGATGCGGGTGGATCTCGGCTGGCGGGCGGGGGAGGTGCGCGACATCGTGGTGCAGTGGCCGACCCGGGCACTGCGGCAGGTCACGCTGATCGACACCCCGGCGGTCACCGAGACCGGCGAGCAGGGCCACCCGCCGGTCATGGAGCGTGTGCTGCGGGACTCGGACGCGGTGTTGTACCTGACCCGCGACGGCCGTGACAGCGATCTGCGGGTGCTGGAGTCCAGTAGGGAGAGTGCCGTCGGCCAGGCCGCCCCGGTGAACGTGATCATGGTGCTGTCCCGGGCGGACGAGACCGGCGGCGGCCGCATCGACGGGCTGCTCACCGCCCGCCAGCTGGCCCGACGGCACCACCGGGATCCGCGGGTGAGTGCGCTCTGCGTGAACGTGGTGGCGTGCAGTGGGGCCATCGGCCTGGCGGGCCGGGTGCTCGGCGAGTCCGACTTCGCGGCGCTGGCGATGCTGGCCGGGGTGGCCCGACCGGAGTTGGAGGCCCACCTGCTCTCGGCCGACCGCTTCCTCCGGGGCGAGCTGCCGGTACGGCTGGAACCCGAGGTCCGCGCCGAACTGCTGGATCGGTTCGGGCTCTTCGGGATCCGGTTGGCGACCACCCTGGTCCGCTCCGGTTTCGACAGCCGGGTGAAGCTCTCCGCCGAACTCATCCGGCGCAGCGGTCTGACCGAGCTGCGTGAGGCGGTGACGCGCTGCTTCATCGACCGCCGGGACACCCTCAAGGCCCGGTCGGCGCTGGCCGCCGTGGAGGCCCTGCTGCGGGCCGAGCCCACGCGTGGCGCCGACGAGCTGGTCGGCGCGATCGAGCAGATCCTCGCCGGTGCGCACGAGTTCCGGGAGCTACGCCTGCTGGTGGCACTGCGGAACTCCCGGCTGGGGCTCGACGCCGAGCTGGTCGCCGAGGCGCAGCGGCTGATCGGGGGCGACGGGGTCGGGCTGGCCGCCCGGCTGGGTGTCGAGCACGAGGCGACGGTGCAGCGGCTCTGGGAGGTCGCCGCCGATGCGCAGTGGCGGTGGCGGGACCGGGCGGAGGATCCCCTGCTTCCGTTGGCTCAGCGGCGCGGAGCGCAGGTCGTCGTCCGCAGCTGTGAGGGGATGCTCGCCGAGCTGGCCGCGGGCGGTCGGTGACGTCGACGCCGCACCCGGCGACGGTCCGGCCGGTGGCTGCTGCGGCTGACGCGGTGTCACCTTCGGCCGGCGCAGGCCACACACGTACGGGCGGAGGGGCGGGCGACCAGCCGCTCAGCGGGAATCGGCCGTGAGCACCGCTCGCACACGCCGTACGTGCCGGCATCGACCCGTTGCAACGCGACGTCCAATTCGGCGAGGCGCCGGCGTGCCGCGTCCAGGACGGCCGTGAGCTGTGCCCGCTCGAACGCGATCGTGCTGCCCTCGGGGTCGTGCTCGTCATCGGCGTTGGACGACCGGGACGCCTCGAAGAGGCTCCGCAGATCGCCGTCCAGGGCTGTCGCCTGAGCCGCGGTTTCGTCGCGTAGCCGTAGCAGTGCCGCGCGGATCGAGCTGTCGTCCCTGTTCATGACCGTTCAACGGTACCGTGGTCATCCCGGCGGGCCGAGGTGTCGCCGGTCTACATGAAGTTGCGGGTGTGCAGAGCGGAGAGCGCGGCCGCCTCGTCGGCTCGGAAGCCCAGCCGTACCAGCCGGCGCTGCCGACCCTGGTCCATCGCGTGCTGCAGCTCCTGCACCCGGTCGAAGCCGGCGGACACGTCATCGGGGTGCCAGCCGCCCGCCGCGAGCACGACGAGCGCGTCGAAGACGTCCGCGTTGAGGCCGGCGGTGTCGATGAGCACGTCGTGGCGGCGGTGGATGGCGGCGCGCAGACGGTCGCGCAGCCGCGGGTCCACCGTGGCCTGGTGCTCCAGGTGCGCCATGCCGAACACCACGTGCCGGCGTTCGTCCTGCATGGCCAGCCAGCAGATCCGGCGGGTCACCGGGTCCGGGGCGTTCCGCTTCAGGAACGAGAGCAGGTCCACGAAACTGCGCTGGGCAGGTGCGGGTGCTCCACTCACCAGCCGACCGACTCGGTGGTGTGTTCCGGAGCCGCTGGGCGGGCCCACCGGTGGCCGTCGTGATGGCGCTGCGCGGGGCGTTCGGGCATGTCCGTCAGCCTAGCCAAGATCAATAATCGGGACCGGCCCCGCGCACCGTGCGCCAGATGGCCCGTCAGGTGCGGGGCGCGCGCTCCGGCGTCACCGGGGCCGTGAAGAAGTCGACGAGCGGCTCGACCATCCTCGGGTACGCCCGGTTGATGGCGTCGTGCCCGCTGCGGGGGATCGTCACCGTCCTGGCTCGGGGCAACGCGCGGGCCAACGCCTCGTTGGCGTCGACGTAGTAGGGCGGGCCGTCGGTGCCGCAGGCCAGGAGCACCTCGGCGGTCACTGCCTCCCACTGGCTGGCCGGGCCGTCGTGCGCCAGGATCAGAGCGGTCTCATCCAGCGTCATCGGCAGCAACTCGCCCATCGTGCGCCCGATCGGGGTACGCATGAACGCGCGGATGATGGCGACCCGCACGCCGAGGGGGAGCCTCACCGCCGCCATCTGCGGGTTGATGCCGGCGGCGGTGACGGCGAGGCCCCGGGCGATGTCGCCGCGACGCAGCGCCTCGCGGGCGGGCTCCAGCCACGCGGACGGCCAGCCGCCGTCGACGGAGATCGCGGCGTCATAGAGGGCGAGCCGTTCGATTGGCAGCCGGAGCGCGCTTTGGAGCGCGATGAAGCCGCCGGAGCTGTGGCCGATGACGTTGCCGGAGCCGGTGTGCTCCAGCACCGTGGCCAGGTCGTCGATCTCCTGGTCGAGCGTGTAGGGCGTCGACCTGGGTGGGGCGTCGGCCCGCCCCCGCCGGTTGTAGAGGTGCACGGTGAACCGGTCGGCGAGGGCCGTGGCCAACCGACGGTAGACGTCGATGGTGACCCCGCCGCCGTGCACCACGACGATGCCGGGTCCGCTGCCCGTGGAGTGCACCGCGATGCTGGCGCCGTCCCGTGCCGTGATCCGCTCCATGATCGGTCCGCCCTTCCGCGACGACATAAACTGCGAACGACGTTTGCAGTTTACAGTAGATCGGTGAGCGACGCACCCAGGAAGTCCGGTGGTGGTGACACCGACCGGCAGCCCATCTGGACCAGGCCCGAACGCGGCAGCCGAGGTCCCGCTCCCGCGCACAGCCGCGACGCCATCGTGGCGGCGGCCGTCGCGCTTGCCGACGCCCAGGGACTGGCCGCCGTGTCGATGCGTGCCGTCGCCACCGCGCTCGGCACCGGCGCCGGATCGCTCTACCGGTACCTGTCCTCACGGGACGACCTCCTGGACCTGATGGCCGACCGGGTCGTGGGGGAGCTGCGGCCCTACCCGCAGGCGGAGGGCGACTGGCTGGACGCCATGCTGCTGCTGGCCCGCCGGCAGTTGGCGCTGCACCGGAGCCACCCGTGGCTGCTCGATCTCAGTCACCGGACGTCCGGCATCGGCCCCGAGAGCCTGGCCTGGTTCGACAACTGCATCCGGATCCTGGAGCCCGTCGACTGCGCCGTCACCGTCAAGTTCGAGGCGATCGCGATGATGACCGGCGTGGTGAGCCTCTTCGCCCGGAGCGAGGCCGCCGCCGGGTCGTTCAGCCTCGCCGGCGCCGATCTGGCCGCGTACCCGCACCTGGTCTCGGCGTTCAGTCGGCCCTCCGCGCCCGCGCCCCGGGCGGATCTCTTCGAGCGGACCCTGCGCAGCCTGCTGACCGGGTTGCTCCTCACCGAGCCTCGGGACGCTGCCCGCTGACAACGGCGCGGGGTGCGCCACCAGCCGACGCTGTTGGGGCGTTCGCCTGCCCGACGTGGCGCCGGTTGTCTAGGTTTCGGTGGTGAGCCCTCCCGGGGGGTGATCTGGTCCATCGGGCCGTACGCGACGGCCGACGATGACGGCGAATTGCCGTGCGTGAGGGGTGTGTGGCCGTGTCAGACTCTGATCTTCCGAGCCTGCGGGAACGGGCCGCGAAGGGTGACCGGGACGCGGTCGACCAGCTCGTCGAGCTGGCCGGTGAGCGGGGTGACCTGGCCGAGCTGCGTCAGCTCGCCGAGGCCGGCAACGCCGACGCGGCGGCTCAGCTCGTCGAGCTGGCCAGTGAGCGTGGCGACATGGACGAGCTGCGGCGCCTGTCCGACCGGGGCGACCGGGACGCCACCGATCAGCTGGTCGAGCTGGCGGCCGAGCGGGTGGACCTCGCCGAGCTTCGACGGCTCGCCGACGGCGGCAACCGGGACGCGGCCGACGTCCTGGCCGAGCTGACCGACGAGGACGACGACGAGACGGAGTAGTGGACCGGGGTGTCTCCGGCAGGTGTCGACCGTGGGGGCTGCCGGAGCGCGGGCGGGCGACGGGTACGCACCCGTCGCCCGCCCGGCGTGTTCGTGGACGGAGCCGGTCAGGCGTGGGCGGCCCGGATGGCGTCGCGCAGCGGTGTGCTCGGGCGGCCGATCAGCCGGCTGAGGTCGTCGCTGTCGGTCACCAGCTCGCCGATGGCGATGGAGGTGTCGAGAGCGGCGACGAACCCGGCGGTGCCCGCGTCGAGCCCGACGTTCTCCAGGGCCGAGGCCAGCTCGGAGGCCGACAGGTCCTCGTGGACGACCGTGGTGCCGGTGACCTCCGTGACGGCGGCGGCCAGCTCGTCGAAGGTGAAGGCCGTCCCACCCAGCTCGTAGACGGCGTTGCCGTCCTCCTCGCGGGTCAGCGCCGCGACGGCTGCGGCGGCGTAGTCGGCCCGGGTGGCGGCCGAGATCTTGCTGCCGCCGGTGGCACCGCGGATCGTGCCGCTCTGCAGGTACTGCGGCAGCTGGTCGGTGTAGTTCTCCGTGTACCAGCTGTTGCGCAGGATCGTGTACGGCAGACCCGAGGCGGCGATGACCTGCTCGGTCGCCTTGTGCTCCGGCGCCAGGGGGTTCGTGGTGGTGTCCGCGCGCAGGATGCTCGTGTAGATCAGGCGCTCGACCCCGGCCAGCTTTGCCGCGTCGACGACCGCGGTGTGCTGGGCCACGCGCTGGCCGGGAGTGTCGCCGGAGATGAGCAGCAGGCGGCGTACGCCGGCCACCGCGCCGGGCAGCGTCGAGGGGTCGTCGTAGGTGGCCTTGCGGACCTCGACGCCGCGTGTGGCGAAGTCGGCCGCCTTCTCCGGGGTGCGGACGATGGCGGCGATCTCGGTGGCGGGTACGCCGGCGTCGAGCAGTTGCTCGATCACCAGGCGGCCCAGGCGGCCGGTGGCGCCGGTGACGGCATAGGTGGGCATGGAGACCTCCGGTGCAACGATGGCAAATCAGTAGGCACTTACTAATCTACAGTACATGCTAACCCGTAACCGTGCGGTAGGCTGGTGGGGTGAGCGACGTGCCGTCCCAGGACCCGGCGGGGCCTACCCAGGAACTGGTCAGCGATGTCTTCGCGCGGGGGTGCACCTCCCGCGCGGCCTTCGAGGACGTCACCTCGAAGTGGGCCTCGCTGGCCCTGCTGGCGCTGGGCGAGGGGCGGTACCGGTTCAACGCGCTGCGTCGGCGCATCGACGGGGTCAGCGAGCGGATGCTCTCCCAGACCCTGCAGACCCTCGAGCGCGACGGCATGCTGACCCGCGAGGTCCTCACGGCGATCCCGCCCCGCGTCGAATATTCGCTGACCCCCCTCGGCGCTCGGGTCGCCGAGCAGTTGCGCGGCCTCGCCGACCTGCTGGAGAGCTCGGTGCCGGAGCTGCAGACCGCCCGCGACGCCCACGAGCGCGACCGGGCCTAGCCCTCGTCGGCGCCTCCGCCAGCCGCCGCGAGCTGCCTAGTTGGCGTCCTGCGCGCAGATCGTGGTCATCTCGGCCAGGTAGCTGGCCAGCGTCGGCAGACCGGCCTGGGCTCTGCGCAGCTCGACACCCGACTCGTCCCTGATCGGAGTCGCCGGAACGGGACCGTCCGGCCCGCAGCCGACCTGCGTCCCGTACACCTGGGGCTCGCCCTTCGCGACCGCGACCCGGTCCTCCAGGTACGCGAGGTTGCCCGGCGAGGCCTGGCCGGCCGCCACGGCGTCGCGCAGCAG
This sequence comes from Micromonospora sp. RHAY321, assembly GCF_023896955.1. Classification (GTDB taxonomy): domain Bacteria; phylum Actinomycetota; class Actinomycetes; order Mycobacteriales; family Micromonosporaceae; genus Micromonospora. Next base: position 75,267 of record NZ_JAMHIW010000007.1, on the reverse strand, counting down.
GACGATCGCCTGCTGCTGGAAGGCGGGATCGAAGTCGGAGTGCTGGGCGATCGCCCAGGCGGCGTTCTCGCCGTCCCGGCCGACGAGGCCGAACGTCGGCCAGCCGTGGGCACGAATGATGTCCTTCAGCCGGGCCGTACGCGCCTGGTCGGTCTCGGTCTGCGGCGTGCCGTTGCGGTCGGCCTGGTCGCGTGCCAACATCGCGACCAGCTCGTCGTGCAGCGCCTTGTTGAAGGCGGCGGGGGAGCGGGTCACCGGCGGCGGTGTGGTGACGGGCGGCGGTGTGGTGACCGGCGGCGCGGTGGCGGCCGGCTCGGCCGGGTCGGTGCAGGCCGACAGAGCCAGCACGGCGGCCAGCGGCAGGACCCGGAGCGAACGTCTCATTCGGCCTCCCGCCGCCGATTCTCGCCGGGCCTCCGCCCTGCCACAAGCGCCGAGTGCGCCGACCGGAGGCGACCCACGGTCAGGCGTTGAGCGTCTCGCGGGGCGGCACCCCGTAGCTGGCGTGGTAGCGGGCGGTGAACCGGCTGTGGTTGGCGAATCCCCACCGACTGGCGATCGCCGACACGGTGTCCCGGCGAGGGTCGGCCCGCACCAGGTCGTGGTGGGCCCGATCGAGCCGGATCCGGCGCAGGTACGCCATCGGGGTCGTGCCGAGATGACGGCGGAAGGCGAGTTGCACCGCCCGCAGGGACACGGCGGCGGCGTTGGCGATGTCGGTCGCGCTGATGTCCTGGTCGGCGTGCTCGTCCATGAAGGTGATCGCCCGACGCAACGTGGCGGTGCCGGCGTCGCGCCGGTCCTGAACGGTCGGTTCGGTGACCGCCGTGTTGGGAAAGACCGTGAGAGCCGCCGCGGCGAGCATCCGCGCGGCGTTGCCGATGACCAGCGGTTGGGCGCTGCTGATCGGGTTGGTCAGCACGACGTCGCTGACGTAGCGGGTGGTGTTCCGCCACTGCCGGGCGAGAGCGGCAGTGGCGGGACCGAGGTCGGTGAACCGGATCTGACCGGGTCGGCGAGCCGGTGCGGCGGTGGCGACCTGCGCCAGCACCGCCAGGTCGAGTACGCAGAGTTCCACCCCGCCGGGTTGCCAGGACACCTCGAACGGTCGGTTGGGCCTGGTGGTGAGGAAGACGTCGCCGGGGCCGAACCGGTGGACCGAGCCATCGGCGGCGCGTTCGAGCTGGGCGGTGCGGTTGCGGCAGATGACCAGAGCGTCGATACCGCCGACGCCGACGTCGAGGTGCCCGGTCTGGCCGATGGCCGCGATAGCGAACGATCCGGCGTCGACGCGCTGGTGGGCGAGTCGGTAGCCGCCGTCCCCGCCGCGGATGCGCACGTCCGTTTCGTACGTCCGGGCCAGGAAGTGGTGGATGGCCGCCGGATCTCGGCTCTCGAACCCCCGGGTCTGCACTGGTGAGGTCATCCGCTGTCTCCGTCTGGGGAAGGCGCGGCCGGGTGGTGGACCGGGCCGGCAGCACTCGTTTGACCGGTTGTCGGAGAGAGAGTGGAGCGTCGCGAGCGGGACGGCGGCGACCGGTTGCGGCATAGTCGGGTATGAGCTGAGTGTCGGCAATTCCCACAAACACAATAACTATTCATGGGAATTCCACCACACGATGGCGCTGGTCGTCGGTCTGTCCTTCCACTTCGGTGTGTCGGTTCGTCGACTTCGCTTTTTGACCACCCCTCGGGGGTTCCTGCGTTAACTGTGCTAGCCATGCAGGTTGCACCGGCGGAATCTTGTTCACTATTCCTCGGGCGTCGCAGGGCGGCCGGGGTCGCCGCCGGGAGACCGGCCATCGAATGGGGGTGACCATTGGACGGTTCCGATCCTGAGCACGTCGTCCGACTGGCCGTGGCCGAGGCGCTGGCGCGGGCGGCCGACCGGGACAGCGGTGGGCTTGGTGGGGGCGAGACACTGGCGAATCTCGAGGTCGCGCTGCGCGAGGTGCTGCGCCGCGCGCTCGACGACCGGGTTCCACTGACCACGCCCGACTTCGTCGACCTCTGCCGTGACCTGCGCCTGAACCGGGACTCGTTCGACCTGCTGGGGCACTACCTGATGACGGCGCTGCTGGCCCACCACGTGGGTCCGGACGCGCTGATCCGCGTCGGCGTGCTCCTCGGCACCGTCCGCCGGTACCTGCCCACCGCCCTGCCCCCCGGGCGCCGCAACGGACGCCCCGTGCCGCGGCGACGCGACGTGCGCGCGGACAACAGCGTCGTGGGCCGGTACCACCGGACGAGGTTGCCCGAGCACCTGCCCAACCCACCGAGTTGGACCTGCACCGGCTGCGGCCGCGACTGGCCCTGCGCCACCAAGCAGAGCCAACTCCTCGCCGAGTTCGGCGGTGCGTGCGCCGCCCTCGCCGTGTACCTCGGCTCCTGCCTCGTCGCCGCGGCCCAGGACCTGCCGACCCTGCCGCTGCCCCGGGTCCGGAACCGATTCCTGGGCTGGCTGCCCCGCGCCCGCACCTAGTGCCCCGTGCCCCGCGCCCGACAAGGATTGCTCGGCGGTCCACACCAGGCAGGAGGGCATCCGCACCGGGACCGCCGCCGTCCTGGCTGGCCTGCTGCTCGCGGCGCTGCCCACCGCTCCGGTGACCGCCGCCCGGCCTGCGGCGAGCTGATCCTGCCGCTCGCCGGCCGGGCCGCTCGGCAGTCCGGAGCGGGTGTTCATCGTGCGCCCGCGCCCCGTACAGCGACCGTTCACGGGCTTCTTTGAGGCTTCTCGATCGAAAGAGCATTCGCTTGATCGAGGAGAGGCTCACACGTGGGAGACAAGCAACCCGAAGAGACCGAGCGCGCGCTGCTGTCGCGGCGCAAGCTGGTCAAGTACGCGGGCGTCGGCGCGACGCTCGCCGCGGCCAGCCCGCTGGTGGGCGGCGGCGCGGCGTGGGCCGACGAGGAGCGCAGGCCCGGCGACGACACGAGCGACCGGGGCGGCTCGAAGAACCGGGCGTGGCGTGCGGGTGACCACCACATCCACTCCGAGTACAGCGGCGACTTCGACACCACCAAGTCCCCGGTGGTGTTCCACAAGGGCGCCGACGCGGTCTACCCGATCGTCACCAACGCCATCATGGCGAAGAACTTCGGCCTGAGCTGGGCGATGTGCACCGACCACGGTGGACCGACCCACTCGAAGGTCAACATCGAGCAGGCGTACCCCGATCTGCTGCGCTCGCGCAAGCTGGTCCCCGAGGTGCTCCAGTTCTGGGGCATGGAGTTCGACACGCCGGCGCTGGACCACCACACGCTGATGATCCCCCGCCACGACGACGAGGCGAAGCAGCTCTTCGAGCTGGAGAGTCGGTTCGCCAAGTACGACGCGTTCCCCACCGACCCGGCGCGGGACACCGAGGCCAAGATGGTGGAGTTCCTCAAGGTCGCCCGGGGGATGCCGCTCAAGCCGCTGGTGATCGCCCACCACACGTCCCGCTCGGCGCCCGGCCTGGGCGTCTACGGCCAGGACACGCCACGGGAGTTCCGTAACGGCAACAACGCCGCTCCGGACGTCTACATCGGCTTCGAGGGCGCGCCCGGTCACCAGGCGGGTCCGCTCAACGGCGGCAAGCGTGGCGGGTACGGCAACCACCCCACGTACGGCGGCTTCGACCAGATGACGGCGCGGGTCGGTGGGCTCTGGGACTCGCTGCTCGGTGAGGGACGCCGCTGGTGGATCACGGCGACGTCGGACTCGCACGTGCACTGGACGCGTGGCGGCTCGGACTTCTGGCCGGGCGAGTACAGCAAGACCTACGTGCACGCCCGCCAGGACTACGGCGACATCATGGACGGCCTGCGCAACGGCCGGATCTGGGTCACCACCGGTGACCTGGTCCGCAGCCTCGACGTCACCGCCAGCTCCCAGGGCCGGACCGCCGAGGTGGGTGAGACCATCACGGTCAGCCGCCGCGGCCGCACCGACGTCGAGATCGAGATCAGGTTCCGTCCGCTGAACGGCGCGAACGCCAACGGTGACCGCCCCGAGGTCCGCCGGGTCGACCTGATCGTCGGCCAGATCACCGGTCCGAGCACCAACCCGGATGCCGACACCAACCCCACCACCAAGGTGGTGGCGCGGTTCGGCCCGCGGGACTGGCGCCGGCAGGGCGAGGACCACGTCATCCGGCACACGCTGCGCAACGTCGAGGCCGACACCTACGCGCGGGTCCGGGGCACCAGCACGGACGAGGCCGAGCCGCTCGCCGACGGGCTGGAGAGCCCGTGGGACGACCTGTGGTTCTACTCGAACCCGGTGTTCGTGCACGTGCGCTGACCCGGCGCACCGGCGCGGGTCCGCCGACCCGGCCCGGCCTCCTACGGCCGGACGGTGGCGGTGGACCCGCGCCGCGTCCGGCGGGTGCCGGTCTCCAGCGCCGGTGTCAGGTCGGCGAGGTCGCGGGCCCGGCGCAACGGGGACAGCAGCAGCGGCAGTGGCGCCAGGGTCAGCCCGGCGCCGACGAGGAGCAGGGTGGCGCGTACGCCGAGCGCGCCACCGAGGGCCCCGCCGAGCAGGCCCCCGAGCGGGAGCGCGCCCATGACCAGGAACCGCATGCTGGCGTTGACCCGGCACAGGAACTCGCTCGGCACGATCGCTTGCCGGTAGCTGACCTGGGTGATGCCGTAGACGACCTGGCCGACACCGCCGCCGACCATGCCGGCGACGAAGAAGCCGGTGCGCCAGCCCGGTCCGGTCAGCGGGATGAGCAGGTTGAACGGGCCGGTCACGGCCAGCGCCAGCCAGATGATCCGGGCCGAGCCGACGCGCCGCGCGAGTCGGGCCGCCACGGCGGCGCCGAGCAGGGCCGCGACGGGGGCGGCGGACAGCAGCATTCCGGCGGTGCCGGGGCGCAGGCCGACGGTGTCGATCAGGAACAGCACGATCAGCGCGGTCGCGGCAGTGAACAGCAGGTTGGACACGGCGCTGGTCGCGGCGATCGCCCGCAGGACCGGGTTGGCCAGCACGAAACGGAGCCCGTCGCGGGCCTCCCGCACCATCCCGGCCCGCCCGACCCGGGTCGGGCCGCGCTCGGTCGTCCGGATCCGCGCCAGGCAGACGGCGCTGACCAGGAAGCTCGCCGCGTCGACCAGCAGTGTGTTGGTCGCGCCCACCAGCTGGGTGAGCCACCCGCCGATGCTGGGCGCGGTGACCTGCCCGGACGAGCGGACCAGCTCCACCGCCGAGTTGCCGCGCAGCAGGTCGCGCCGGTCCAGCAGGGTGGGCAGGTACGACTGGTGGCCGATGTCGAAGAGCACCCGCATCACGGCCAGCACCCCGGCCGCCGTCATCAGCAGCGGCAGGCTGAGCTGCGACACCGCGGCGGCGACCGTGACGGTGAGCAGCGCCGCGGCCCGGACCAGGTCGGTGGCGATCAGCACCGGCCGCAGCCGCCGACGGTCCAGCCAGACGCCGGCCGGCACACCGACCAGCAAGAAGGCGCCGTTCTGCACGGCCACCAGGGCGCCGAGCTGCCACGCGGTGGCGTCCAGGAGGAGCACGGCGATCAGCGGGAAGGCGATCGCGGTGACGTCGGTGCCGAGCTGGGTGACCGTCTGACCGGCGATCAGGAGCCGGAAGTCCGTGGATCGCCACGGTGCGTCCCGCGTTCGATCTGCCATCCACGCCCCCCGAGCATGCCGTGGTTCCCGATGCCGACCCGCGGGCGGCGGCACCGGATCAGGGCGCCGTCGGTCTCGCACGGGAAGCTGTGCTGGGGGAGAAAACGCAGGCCGGAGTGGGGAGGGGGTGCGTTCGGGGATCGGGCGCCGGTGGGGCGGGCGCCTCGGTCCGAGGCTAACCCAGGGACACGGGACCGGGTCGCCGTACCGGATTCCAGGCCAGCGCAGAGCCGGGCCCGCCGGCCCGACCTGTGCCCGCTTGACCTCGAGTGCGCTCGAATGCCTAGGTTCGCCGCACCGGCCACGCCGCCCCGGTCCGTGCGGCGAAGAGCACCCCTCGGAGGGCACCCATGCGCTACCGCGTCCTTGGCGGCACCGGCATCCAGGTCAGCGTCCACTGTCTGGGCACCATGATGTTCGGCGCGGTGGGCAACCCCGACCACGACGACTGCGTCCGCATCGTGCACGCCGCCCTGGACGCCGGGATCAACATGGTCGACACGGCCGACATGTACTCGGCTGGGGAGTCCGAGGTGATCGTCGGGAAGGCGCTGCGCGGCAGGCGGGACGACGTGGTGCTGGCCACCAAGGTCCACTTCCCGATGGGCGAGGGCCCCAACCGCGGCGGCAACTCCCGGCGCTGGATCGTCCGGGAGGTCGAGGAGAGCCTGCGCCGGCTGGGCACCGACTGGATCGACCTCTACCAGGTGCACCGGCCGGACCACACCACCGACATCGAGGAGACGCTGGGCGCGCTCACCGACCTGGTGCGGGCCGGCAAGATCCGCGCCTTCGGCTGCTCGACGTTCCCCGCCGACGAGATCGTGCAGGCGTACCACGTGGCCGACCGGCGGGCGCTGGGTCGGTTCCGCACCGAGCAGCCGCCGTACTCGATCATGGCCCGGGGGATCGAGACGTCGGTGCTGCCGGTCTGCCAGCGTCTCGGCATGGGGGTGCTGGTCTGGAGCCCGCTCGCCTCCGGGTTCCTCTCCGGCCGGTACCGGGCCGGCCGACCGGTCGATCTGAGCGCCGGTCGACCCGCCCTCACCCCGGCCCGTTTCGACCCCGCGCTGCCGGGCAACGCCGCCAAGTACGCCGCCGTCGACCAGCTCGTCGCCCTCGCCGAGGAGATCGGCTGCACCCTGCCCGAGCTGGCAGTGGCGTTCACGGTTGCGCACCCGGGCGTCACGTCGGCCATCATCGGCCCGCGCACCATGGAGCAGCTCGACGGGCTGCTGGCGGGTGCGGCGCTCACCCTCGACGACGCGGTGCTCGACCGGATCGACGAGATCGTCGCGCCCGGAACGAACCTCTACCAGCCTGATGGAGCCTGGTCACCGACGGTGCTCACCGATCCGGCGCTGCGCCGTCGTCCACTGTCGCAGCGGGCGGCCGCCTGACCAGGCCGCTGGCAGATCAACCGCGACGGCGGGTGCGGGCGGTCGGCGTCCGCCCCGCGGGTGCGGACGCCGCCGACGCGCTCGGCGATGGACCGGGTGGGGTCGGGTCGGGCCGGACCTGCGCGACCACCTCGCAGAGATCCCGCAGGGGGTCGACGGCCTGGGCGGAGCAGGCGACCCGCTGAAGCAGGGCCCGCAGCGTCGTCGACTCGGCCGGCGAGAGCGCACCCAGCAGGTGTGACTCGACCTGCCGCAGCGACCGCCGTCGCTGCTCCCACGCGGCACGGCCGGTGTCGGTGACGTCGACCAGTCGGCTCCGCCGGTCGGCCGGGTCTGCCCGACGGGCGACCAACCCGGGTCGTTCCAGGTCGTCGATGACGTAGGTGAGCACCGTGCGGTCCATGCCGAGTTCCTCGGCGATCGCACCCTGGTTGCGGGTCGGCCCGTTGACCGCGGCGGTGAGCACCTGGTAGCCGCGGGGGCCACCGGGAAAGTCGGCGAGCGCGTGCTCGGCAGCCCGGACGTAGCCACGGAAGACGATGCCGAGCATCCAGCCGAGATCCTCGTCGAGGGGATCGGGCCGGTTGCGCGCGTCGCTGGCACCCGTCATGTCTTGACAATAGCGCAGTAGTGCAGACCTTGTTGGCGGAAGATGTTCTGTATGGCATAAGGTTTAGGTCATGATGCATCGTCCGAGGCGTCGCGCGACACGGGAGGCTTGCAGATGAGCGACTACGGCCACGACCTGGTCTTCGGATCGTTCACCACCCCCGGCAGTGACGATCCGGAACACACCGTCGGCCTCGCCGTCCTGGCCGAGCAGGTCGGCCTGGACCTGGTCACCTTCCAGGACCACCCCTACCAGCCGAAGTTCCTCGACACCTGGACGCTGCTGAGCTACGTCGCCGCGCGGACCACGCGGGTGCACCTCTCGGCGAACGTCACGAACCTGCCGCTGCGTCCGCCGGCGGTGCTCGCCCGCAGCGTGGCCAGCCTGGACCTGCTCAGCGGCGGCCGGGTCGAGCTGGGCCTCGGCGCCGGGGCGTTCTGGGACGCCATCGAGGCCATGGGTGGCCGGCGGCTGACCCCCGGGCAGGGCGTACGGGCGCTGGAGGAGGCCATCGACGTCATCCGCCAGGTCTGGGACGCCGAGACGCGCGGCGGCGTGCGTGTCGACGGCGAGTTCCACCGGGTGGTCGGCGCCAAGCGTGGCCCCGCCCCCGCGCACGCGGTGCCGATCTGGCTCGGCGCGTACAAGCCGCGGATGCTCGAACTCACCGGTCGCCGGGCCGACGGCTGGCTGCCCTCACTGGGCTACCTCCAGCCCGGCGACCTGGAAAAGGGCAACGGGATCATCGACGACGCCGCGCGACAGGCCGGCCGCTCGCCCGGCGACGTCCGTCGCCTGCTCAACATCTCGGGCAAGTTCGCCTCGGTGGGACGCGGCCCGCTGCACGGGCCAGCCGAGCAGTGGGCCCGGGAGTTGGCCGAGCTCGCGTTGGGTGCGGGCGTCAGCGTCTTCATCCTCGCCAGCGACGACCCCGACGACCTGCGCCGGTTCGCCGGCGAGGTGGCCCCCGCCGTCCGCGAGCTGGTCGCCGCCGAGCGCGACGGCGGCACCGCGCAGGACCGTACGCCGGTTACCGAGTCGGCGCCGGTTGTCGCCGCGCCGGCTCCGGCGGCACGCCCGAGTGTGACCGGCGGGGCGTTCGCCGTGGTGCCGACCCCCGATGACGGCCGGCGGCGCAGCAACCGCCAGGTCTGGGACGAGTCGACCCGGCCGACCGGCCCCGCGCCCGACCCGACGCGCACCTACACGCCGCACGAGCAGGCCACCGGTCAGCACCTGGTGCAGGTGCACGACGCCCTGCGCGCTGAGCTGGCCCAGATCCACGACCTGATCGAGCAGGTGGCCACCGGTGAGATCGACGCCGGCGCGGCGCGGTCCCACATCAACACGATGACCATGCGGCAGAACCGCTGGACGCTCGGCGTCTACTGCGAGTCCTACTGCCGCATCGTCACCACCCACCACACGATCGAGGACCAGTCGCTCTTCCCGCGGCTGCGCGAGCGCGACCCGCGCCTCAACCCGGTCGTCGACCGGCTGGAGCAGGAACACCACGCCATCCACGACGTGCTGGAGGGCGTCGACCGGGCCCTGGTCGCGTACGTCGGGGCGCCGGACGGGATGGCCGAGCTGCGCGCCGCGGTGGATCTGCTGAGCGACGCCCTGCTGTCCCACCTCAGCTACGAGGAGCGCGAGCTGGTGGAGCCGCTGGCGCGCTTGGGAGTGAGCTGACCGGGGCGCCCGGCGCGGTTCGGGGGTTGCCCTACGGAATCTGAGAGACTACTTTCGAGACATGTCTCTCAAGAACCCGTACGGGGATTTCGAGATCACCGAGCCGCAGGCTCTGCGGGCGCTGGCGCACCCGGTCCGGCTGGCCATCCTCGACCGCCTGCAGCGGCACGGCCCGGCCACCGCCACCGGGCTCTCGCCACACGTCGGCGCCACACCATCGGTGGTCAGCTGGCACCTGCGGCACCTCGCGACGTTCGGCCTGGTCGCCGACTGGGAGGGCGCCACCAGCAGGCGGGAACGCTGGTGGCAGGCGGCTGCCCGGGGTTTCCGCTTCACGCTTCCCGAGGACGCCGAGGGGCAGGCCGCCGCGCGCCAGCTGCGGGGCGAGATGTTCGCGCGGACCGCCGAGGCGCCGCAGCAGTGGCTGCTGAACGACGAGCCCCGGCTGGACGCCGAGTGGCGTGGGCTGGCCGGGGTGGCCGACACCCGGTTCGTGGCCACCGCCGACGAGCTGCGGCAACTGGAGACCGCGATCGAGGAGTTGCTCGCGCCGTACGTGCGGCGCAAGGACGACGAGTCGTCACCGGCCGGCGCGCAGCTCGTCCGGATGCTGCGCTACCTGCTGCCCGAGCCCGGCGACGAGCCCTCCGCGTCATGACCACCGTCACCAGCGCGCCCCCGCCGGCCCTGCACCGCGACAGCCGGTTCCGCACGTTCTGGATCGGCCAGACGATCTCCCAGTTCGGTGACCGGATCAGCGAACTGGCCCTGCCGCTGATCGCCGTCTCCCTGCTCGCCGCGACGCCGGCGCAGGTCAGCGTCCTCACGGCGCTGATCTGGCTACCCAACCTGCTGGGCCTGTTCCTGGGCGCGTGGGTGGACCAGCGCACCCACAAGCGCCGACTCCTCATCATCGCCGACCTGGTCCGGGCGGCGGTGCTGCTCAGCCTGCCGGTGGCCTACCTCCTCGGCGCGGTCACCCTCACCCAGCTCTACCTGGTGGCGCTGCTCACCGGCGCCGGGGCGGTGCTGTTCGCCATGGCGCACCAGGCGTTCTTCGTCGCGCTGGTGCCGCGCTCGGCGTACGTCGACGCGACCAGCAAGCTGAGCATGAGCCGCGCCGTCTCGTTCGTGGCCGGCCCGGCCGTCGGCGGTGGACTGGTCCAGGCGCTGACCGCGCCGGTCGCCGTCGTCGTCGACGCGGTGTCGTTCCTCGGCTCCGCGCTGCTGATCGGCCGCATTCCGGTGACCGAGACGCCTCCGCCGCCGCGACAGTCGTCCACCCTGGGCCTCGTCCGCGACGGTCTCGTGCTGGTGCTGCGCCACCCGGTGCTACGGGCCGCGCTCGGCTGCACCAGCACCGTCAACTTCTTCACCTTCATCTCCACCGCGTTGCTGGTGCTCTACGCCAGCCGAGACCTCGGCCTGTCGGCCGGTGCCATCGGCATCGCGTTCGGCGCTGGTGCGGTCGGCGGGCTGGCGGGTGCGGCGCTGGCGCCCCGGGTCTCCCGCGCCATCGGGCTGGGCCGCACCGCGATGATCGGCGTGGTCCTCTTTCCCGCGCCGCTGGCGCTGGCCGCGCTGGTGAGCGGCCCGACCTGGGCGAAGGTCGGCATGCTGGCCGCCATCGAGCTGGTCTCCAGCGTCGGGGTGATGCTGATGGACGTCAACCTGAACGCCCTCATCACGGCGGTCACCCCCGACGAGGCGCGGGGCCGTCGAGCCGGTGCGTACAGCGCCGTCAACTACGGCATCCGGCCGCTGGGCGCGCTGGTCGGCGGCGCGTTGGGCACCACCATCGGGGTACGACCGACGCTCGTCGTCGCTGGTCTCGGTGGCGTGCTCGCCGTGCTCTGGCTGCTCGCGTCGCCGGTACGCCACATCAGGACCCTCGACGACCCGGAGACCTGACCTCAGCCCACCCGTCGCGCGGGTCAGGTTGCCTCCGCCAGCAGCAGCCCGGCGAGTTCGGCGGGCTGGGAGATCATCGGCCAGTGGCCGGTGTCCATCGTGGCCAGTCGCCAGTGCTCGCTGGTCAGCAGCTTCGCCACGGTGTCGTTGGGCTCGGGACCGTCGAGCAGGCACTTGATGTACGTGGCCGGCAGCTCGCCGAGCGGGCGGGTCAGCACGGCCGGCTCGGTCACCGTGGCACCGGGGTGCGGGGTCGAGCCCTCGACCAGCCGGGCGACCTGCTCGTCGGTGAGACCCTGACCGTCGAAGTCGGACGGGCCGAGCGGCGGCCAGTAGCCGCCGTTGTCGGCGATCAACGCCTCCAGTGCCGCCGGGCCCTGCCACCAGCCGGACGCGAACGAGCCACCGTCGACCGGCACCTCCGAGTCGACGAAGACCACCCGGGTCAGCCGGTCGCCGATCCGCTCGGCGGCCTGACCCACCGTGATGCCCGAGTAGCTGTGCCCGACCAGCACCACGTCGCGCAGGTCGCGCCGCTCGATCTCACCGACGATGTCCTGCACGTGGGTCTGCTGCCCGGCCGGCACGCCCCGCTTCTCGGCGAGGCCGGAGAGGGTCAGCGGGTGGGTGCCGTGCCCGGCCGCGCGCAGTGGCGGCAGCACGTCGTCCCACGCCCACGAGCCCAGCCACGCCCCGGCCACCAGTACGAAATCAACCATGGCCGGGACCCTAGCGCCGGCCTGCGACACCCCGGCGGATCAGGGCCAGACTCGGGCCTGGGCGGCGAAGACCGCCGGTGGGCTCGCCACCGGGAGCACGCAGAGCAGGTGCCCCCCGGGTGCCCGCAGAATCCGGCACTCCAACCACTGCGACACCTCGGTCGCGCCCAGGTCGATCAGCCGTGCGGTCTCGGCCGCCACGTCGTCGGTCTCGATGTCGAGGTGAAAGCGCGGAGCGTCGTCGACTGCCTGGACCGCGGTGACCAGCCCGGGCAGCGCCTCGTGCAGGTCGATGAACTGTGGTTCCGCCGGATCGGACCGGGTGCTGACGCCCAGCGCCGCCGACCAGAAGCGCGCCGCCCGCGCGGCCTCCGCCGCGGGTGCGTCGATCAGCAGCGCGTACACGCGGCTCCGATGCATGCGACGCAGAATATCGTCGGACCGTGCGCCCGGGCGACCGCGGGACGACGCGTCCGCGTCCACTGGTAGCCGGTCACTGGTGGTCCAGTGTCGACGGCCCGGCTTCGACCGGCATCCGGTAGATCCGGACGGGGTAGTCGACGGCCGCCTGACCGCCGTTCAGGCCGGCGGTCAGGTGCAACTGGGCCGCCGGCAGCCAGAGCCGGGAGTCGGCGTCGATCCACATGGCGTCCACCCAGACCAGTCGCGGATCGGCGATGAGGGTGCGGATGCCGCCGTCCGGTGCCAGGGCGAGGACGCGCCGTCGCTCCACGTCGCTGAGGTAGATGGTGCCGGTGGCGTCGATCGCCGTACCGCCGGTGCTGGGCGTGTCGCACCACCGTTCGATTCGGCGGGCCAGCTCGTCGGCGGACACCGTCGGGTCGTCCAACCACCGGGTGCCGACCCGGGACATGCCGCCGGACGCCGGTTGGTAGTACAGCCACCGCCCGTCCGGTGACACCTCCAGCTGGTCGGCGTGCAACCGCACCTCGCCGCCGTCCGGGTCGCGCAGCGGCCGGCCGTCGGCGACCAGGCGCTCGCCCACCGTGCTCGGATGGCCGTCCAGGACCCGCCGGGCCTGCCCGGAGTCGAGGTCGAGCACGATCAGGCCGGGCGCCCCGGCGTCGGTGAGGTAACCGATGCCGTCGTGGAACCGGACATCATCGACGTAGCTGTCGGGGTGCACCGCCGCGTCGAGGTGATAGACGCGGTGCACCCGGTCGCCGTCCGGGTCGACCACGATGAGTCGAGCCCCGCCCGGCACCTGCCGGGCACCGATCGTCGGCGCGCCCGCATCGATGATCCACAGCCGGCCGTCCGGCCCGGCCCGTAATCCGTTGACCTGGACGAACGCGCCGTCCGGCCCCTGGCCTGCCCGATTCCACGCGGCATCCGGGTACGGGTTGCGGCGACCGTCCGGCAGCGCCTCGGTCACCTGCACGCCCGGCCGGTCCGCCGACGGGTAGCTCAGGAACACCCGACCCCGCAGGGTCGTCACGCCCGTGCACACCCGGTCCTCGGCGAGCGCCGGGCTCAGCCGCGGGTCCTCCTCGGTGGGCAGCGTGGACATCGCTGCGCTCCTCACCCGCCCGACGGCGTCCCGGTCTCCACCGGGCGGCCGACGGCCTCGGCCACCCGCCGCGCGGTATCCCCGGGCCGCGTCGGCCGAAACCGCCGACCGGGCCCGGCCGTCCGGCCGTTCAGGCGGGCGGCGGGCCGGGCTGGTCGACCAGGGCGGCGAGCCGTTTCGGGGCGAGCAGGCAGTAGCTCTCCGTGAGCAGCTCGGCGACCTCGTCCCACCCGGTGTCGTCGCCAACGACCATGCCCAGCACGGTCGGACCCCATTGCGGCTTGTAGAAGGGGCGCCCGCTGGCCACGAGCCCGGCGATCTCGTCGGGCGGCGACCGGAAGATCAGCAGGCAGGCCGGCTGGTCGAGCTCGGCGGCCCGCGCGTGGGCCACCTGACGGTCGGGGTCGACGGTGAGCACGTGGGCGAAGGTCCGCTTGCGGATGCGCCAGCGGGTGCCCACCCAGGCCGGCTCCTCGTAGCTCTCCGGCAGCCCGAGGCAGATCGGCCGCAGCCGGTCGAGGACCTCGGGCGGGACGTCTCCGGGTTCGGTCACGGTCCGCGACCCTAGTCGGCCGGTGTGACAGGTCACCGGTGGTGCGCACCCGGCGGATCCGCCAGGATGGGCCGGGGCGGCGGCGGGCCGGCGCCCCGGACCGACCCGCCCCCGTGCCCGATGAGGAGTGCCGTGCCGTCCACCCTGCTCTCCCGCCGCGACCTGGACTTCCTGCTGCACGACTGGTTGCAGGTGTCCCGGCTCGTCGAGCGTCCCCGCTACGCCGAGCACTCCCGGGAGACCTTCGACGACGCGCTGGACCTCGCCGAGCAGGTGGCCACCGAGCAGTTCGCCCCGCACAACCGGGCCACCGACCTCGCCGAGCCCACCTTCGACGGCCAGCGGGTGCGGCTCATCCCGCAGGTTCGCGCGGCGCTGGAGAGCTTCGCCGAGACCGGCCTGCTCACCGCCGGGCTGGACGCATCGGTCGGTGGCCTGCAGCTTCCGCACGTCGTCGCGGCGGCCTGCTTCACCTGGTTCCAGGCCGCCAACGTCGCTACCTCGGCGTACCCGTTCCTCACCCTGGGCAACGCCAACCTGCTCCTGGCGCACGGCAGCGCCGAGCAGGTCGACACCTACGTGCGGCCCATGCTGGAGGGCAGGTTCTTCGGCACCATGTGCCTGTCCGAGCCGCACGCGGGCAGTTCGCTGGCCGACATCACCACCCGCGCCGAGGCGCAGCCCGACGGCACGTACCGCCTCTTCGGCACCAAAATGTGGATCTCCGGTGGCGACCACGAGCTGGCGGAGAACATCGTCCACCTGGTGCTGGCGCGGATCCCCGGCGGCCCGCCCGGGGTGAAGGGCATCTCGTTGTTCATCGTGCCCAAGGTGCTGGTCGGGCCGGACGGGTCGCTCGGCGACCGCAACGACGTGGTGCTGGTCGGGCTCAACCACAAGATGGGCTTCCGGGGCACCACCAACACGCTGCTCAGCTTCGGCGACGGCGGGCACACCCCGGGCGGCCAGCCTGGCGCGGTGGGTCACCTGGTCGGCCCGCCGCACCAGGGGCTGGCCCAGATGTTCCACATGATGAACGAGGCCCGGATCGGGGTGGGGGCCGGCGCCACCGCACTGGGTTACACCGGCTACCTCAAGAGCCTGGCGTACGCGCGGGAGCGGCCGCAGGGCCGGCCGGTCGGCGCCAAGGACCCCGGTTCGCCGCAGGTGCCGATCATCGACCACCCCGACGTACGGCGGATGCTGCTGGCGCAGAAGAGCTACGTGGAGGGGGCTCTGGCCCTGGTGCTCTACTGCGCGCGGCTGCTCGACGAGGAGAAGACCGCGCCGGCGGAGGCCGACCGCGAGCGGGCACACCTGCTGCTGGACGTGCTCACGCCGATCACCAAGAGCTGGCCGTCGCAGTGGTGCCTGGCCGCCAACGACCTGGCGATCCAGGTGCTCGGCGGGGCCGGCTACACCCGCGACCACGACGTGGAGCAGCACTACCGGGACAACCGGCTCAACCCGATCCACGAGGGCACCCACGGCATCCAGGCGCTGGACCTGCTGGGCCGCAAGATGACCATGCACGACGGCGCGGGCCTGCTCCTGCTGACCGACACGATCCGCGGCACCGTCACCCGGGCACGTCAGGCCGGCGGCGAGGCCGGCGAGCTGGCCGACCGGCTGGCGGACGCGGTGGACCGGGTCGTGACCGTCACCCGGCGACTCTGGGCCGACGGTGACCCGGTCCTCGCGCTGGCGAACGCCAGCGTCTACCTGGAGGCGGTCGGGCACGTCGTCATCGCGTGGATGTGGCTGGAGCAGGTGCTGGCCCTGCCGCCGCAGGGGTCGGCAGAGGCGTTCCACGCCGGCAAGCGGCAGGCCGCCCGCTACTTCTTCACCGTCGAGTTGCCGCGCACCGGCCCGCAACTCGACCTGCTGGACAGCCGGGACCGGACCACGCTGGAGATGCGCGCGGACTGGTTCTGAGCGGGCCGTTCCCGCCCGGCCTCACCGTCGCCCGTGGTGGCTCATCGCCTGCCGTCCCTTGACCACGCCCAGCACGATCACCACCACCAGCGCGATCAACCCGATGATGATGAGCCAGCGGACCGCCTCGAGGAGCAGCCCGAGCAGGATCAGCACACCGGCGACCACGCCGACGACCCAGAGCAAGGCACGCATCTCGACCTCCCGTCACCGGCCGCGCACCGAGCGGCGACCCCGGGCCCACCTTCCCGCTCCGGCGGACACCATGCCCGAACGGCGCGAGGAGCCGCACCCGGCGCAGGTCGCGTGCGAGACGCGCGGCGATTCAGCTCGCGGTGCGGGCGACGTAGACGGTGTTGGCGGACTGACCACCGGTCAGCGGGTTGGCGAACGGCACGACATGTGCCTCCGCGGTCGCGAACACCTCGGTGAGCGCCGCGGTGAACCCGGTGTCCGGCGGATCGTCCGACCAGAGCGCGAAGATCCCGTCCGGGCGGAGCAGGGCGGCCAGCCGGCGCAGCCCGGCCGGCGCGTAGAAGGCGGCGTGACTGGGGTGCAGGACGTTGCGCGGTGAGTGGTCGACGTCGAGCAGGACGGCGTCGAACCGCCGCCCGGGCACCTCGGCGTCGAAACCGACGTCGCCGGCCACCGCCGCGAAGAAGTCGGCCCGCACGAACCGGGTACGCGGGTCCTCGGCGAGCCCCGCCGCGAACGGCAGCAGCCCTCGGCGGTGCCAGTCGATCACGTCCTCGATCGCCTCCACCACGAGCAGCGACCGCACCCTCGGGTCGTCCAGCGCGGCGCAGGCGGTGTAGCCCAGCCCGAGCCCGCCGACCACCACGTCGAGCGTGTCACCGGTCAGTCCGGCCAGGCCCAACCGGGCCAGCTCGATCTCCGCGACCGGAAAGAGGCTGGACATCAGGAACTCGTCGTCGAGCTTGACCTCGTACACCTCGACCTGGAGTGCCGGGTCCCGGCGCCGGCGCAGGCTGATCGCACCGATCGGGGTCTCCCGCCAGGCCAGCTCCTCGAAACGCGCGCCCACGGGTGCCCTCTCGCCGCCGGATTCGTCCCCGGATGGTACCGGTCGGGACCCTCGCCGCCACGCAGGGTCCACGGGACATCGACGCACCGCATATCCTGTGGCCGGCCGATCCACCGGAAGGGACCTCATGCCGTCGCGGCAGGACCAGCTGCACTCCTACCAGTTCAGCGTCCAGCGGGCGGTCGCCGCCCTGGTGATGCGGGAGACCGACCCGGCCCAGTCGCCGTTTCGGCGGTTGGCCGGCGCCGGCCTGGCGAGCGTCCTGGTCGCGGCGATCGGGCTGGGCGGCTCCGCGCTCTACGGCCTGTTCGCCGGTGGGGGCAGCGGTTGGCGCGACGCGGGCGCGGTGATCGTGGAGAAGGAGTCCGGCGCCCGGTTCGTCTACCGCGAGCAGAAGCTGCACCCGGTGCTCAACTACGCCTCGGCGCTGCTGATCGTGGGCGCGGACCGGTCGAAGACCGTGCTCGTCTCCCGGCGCTCGATCGACGGGGTGCCGCGCGGCCTGCCGCTGGGCATCGCCGACGCGCCGGACTCACTGCCCGCCCCGAGCCGGCTGGCCACCGCGGCGTGGACGGTCTGCTCCACGGTCCCGGCCGACGACGTACCCCGATCCGCGTTGCTGATCGGCGCCGCGCCCGGCGGCGGCCGGCCGCTGGGCGACGACGCGCTGCTGCTGCGTGACCCCGACGGCGGGCTGCACCTGGTCTGGCATCAGCGGCGCTACCTGATCCGCGATCCCAGTCGGGTGCTGGCGGCGCTGGCCACCACCCGGGCCCGGGCGGTGCCGGTGGCACCCGCCCTGCTCAACTCGCTGCCCGCGGGCGTCGACCTGGCCCCGCTCGCCCTGCCCGGCCTGGGCCGGCCCGCCACGCGGGTGCCGGGCGCCACGATCGGGCAGGTCTACCTGGTGCGCAACTCCGGCGGTGGCCGGCAGTACGCGGTGGCGCTCGACGAGGGGCTGGCCGGGATCACCGAGTTGCAGGCCGGGCTGTTGCTGGCCAGCACCGGTCAGGGTGAGCCGGAGGCGATGACGCTGGGCCGCTTCGCCGCGCTGCCCACGGTGCCCGACCTGACCCCCAGTGGTCCGACCGCCCCGCCGCCGGTCCCGCCCCGGCTCGCGGCCGGCGACGACGGGGCGCTCTGTGCCCGGGTCGGCGACGACGGCGGCGCCGGCGAGGTGCGGTGGGGCGTACGGCTGCCGGACCTGGCCGCCGTGCCGCGCACGCCGCCGGCCGGCGGCGCCGTGCTGGCCGACCATGTGATGGTGGAGCCGGGTCGCGGCGCGGTGGTCGAGGCCGCCGCGGCGCCCGGCGCGTCCGGCGGTGCGATCTCCGTGATCACCGACCTGGGCCGGCGGTACGTGGTGGCCGACCGCGACGTGCTCGCGATGCTCGGCTACCGCGACGTGCGCCCACAGCGGCTGCCAGCCGGCCTGGTCAGCCTGGTGCCGGCCGGTGCGACCCTGGACCCGGCCGCCGCGCGGGCCGTCGCCGCCCCCGCCTGAGGGCGGCCGCCGGGTCGGGTCTCAGGCGGCCAGGCGACGCAGGATGGTGACCGCGAAGTCCGCGTCGTCGCGCCACGGGCGCAGGTCCCAGGTGGCGAAGCGGTGCTCCAGGCGTAGCCCGGCGGCGACGGCGTCGGCGTCGAACGCGGTCAGCGGGTAACCGCGGTCTGTGCCGAAGCCCACCGCCAGCACACCGTCGGGACGCAGGTGCCCGGCGACTCGGCGCAGCACCTCCGGCTCGGTGCCGGCGGCGACGAAGGCGAGCACGTTGCCGGCCAGCACCGCGGCGTCGAACGGTTCGGTCTCACCGGCTGCGGGCAGGTCCAGCTCGGCCAGGTCGGCGACCAGCCAGCGCGGGCCGGGATGGTCGGCGCTGGCGGCGGCCACCAACGCCGGGTCGGCGTCGACCCCGACCACGGTGTGCCCACGCTGGGCCAACGCGGCACCGACCCGGCCGGTGCCGCTGCCGGCGTCGAGGATCCGCGAGCCGGGCGGGACCAGGGCGTCCACCAGCCGGGCCTCGCCGGCGAGGTCGGCGCCCTCGGCCGCGAGCTTCCGGAACCGGTCGATGTACCACTGCGAGTGCTCCGGACCGGTGTCGGTCGCCCAGCGGGTCGGGTTGGCCATGGGGCCACCGTAACCGGGCCGGCGCGGGCGCCGCGGGCGACCCGGGGAGCGGGATCAGGGCACGCGGGCCACGGTGACGAACTCGTTGTAGGTGAAAAGCCGCCCCAGAGACCGGGGGAACGGGAACGAGAACTGCCGGGTGACGGTCAGGCCCAGCTCCCGGCAGGTTTGCGCCGCCTCGGCGAAGCCGACGAAGCGGACATGCGAGGCGTCGCTGGCGTACCCGCGTTCCTGCGGGGTGATGAACACGGCGGTGCCGCCGGAGCGCACGTACGGCAGGTAGGAGGCGACGACCTCCCGTGCCTGGTCGGCGGGCAGGTGCTCCAGCAGGTGCGCCGCGAGCAACGAGTCGAACGCGCCGGGGCGTGCGTGCGGGCTGTGGGGAAACTCCTCCACGGTGTACGCCTCGAAGCCGGCGGCCCGGGTGTGCTCCACCGAGGTGCGGTTGTGGTCGACCCCGACGCCGTTGCCGTCCAGGTTGGCCAGGTTACGGCCGAGACCGGAGCCGACGTCGAGGGTGCGCCCCAACCGCAGCCGGCGCAGGTTCCACCGGTAGGGCGCCTGCACGTCGAGCAGCCGCTTCCAGCGGGCGCCGCCCAGTCGCCGCAGCCGCTCGGTGTAGTCCTCGCCGGCGGTGTCTCTCGGCGGGGTCGGCCGGCTGTTCCTCATCGCGGGCCCCTTCGACTGGGTGGATGCGGACCCGTCGATGGTACGGACGCCGGACGCGGAGAGCGGCGTCCTCGGCTGGGATTTCCACCAACCGAGGACGCCGGCCGACTCAGCCCTTCTCGGCGCCGCTCGTCAGCCCTTCGGTGAGCAGCCGCTCGCTGGCGAAGAAGAGGATCACGATGGGCAGCGTGAGGACGACCGACCCGGCCATCAGCACCGTCTTGGGCACCTCCACCCCGTCGGCGAGCAGGGACAGCCCCAGCGACACCGTCCACCGGTCGGGCTTGTCGACCAGGAACAGCAGGGCGAAGAGGAACTCGTTCCAGGCGATCATGAAATCGTAGAGCGCCACGGCCATGATCGACGGCATGGCGAGGGGCAGGCTGACCCGGCGGATGATGCCGAGCCGACCGGCGCCGTCGATGGCTGCGGACTCCTCCAGGCTGACCGGGATCGTCTCGAAGTAGTTCTTCAGCATGTAGACCGAGACCGGCAGTGTCTGCGAGATGTAGACGAGCACCAGGCCGAACAGTGAGCCGCGCAGCCCGGCCCGGGTGAAGACCACGAACAGCGGGATCGCGATGACGATCGACGGGAACAGGTAGACGGCCAGGAACAGGAAGTCGACCTGCCGGCGGCCGAAGAACCGCAGCCGGGCCACCGCGTACGCGCCGGGGATCGCCACCACCAGGGTGAGCAGGGTCGCCGCGACGGCGACCAGGCCGCTGTTGCGGATGAAGGTGAGGAAACCCTGACCGCCGTCGTCGGTGGCCTTGAGCACCTCGGCGTACGTGGACACGGTCAGCTCGCCGAAGCCGACGACCAGCGAGCCCGGGTCGAGCAGCAGCCGCTCGATGGGTCGCACCGAGAGCATCAGCATGTAGTAGAAGGGGAAGACGGTGACCACCAGGAACACGGCGATCACCAGACGGCGCAGCCAGCGCAGGCTCACCGTCTCGACGACGTCCCGGTCCATCAGCCGGCCCTCCGTCCGAAGAAGCGCAGATAGATCAGCACGAACACGATGAGCACCACGGCCAGCACGACCGCCTGCGCGGCGGCCGCGCCGATGTCGGTGCGGGCGGTGAGGAACTCGTACACCCGCACGCTGACCACCTCGGTGCCGGCGGCGCCGCCGGTGAGCAGGTAGACGTCGTCGAACTTGTTGAACGTCATGATGAAGCGCAGCACGCCCAGCAGGGCGATCACCGGCAGCAACTGCGGTAGCAGGATGTGCCGGAACCGCTGGGTGGGGGTGGCGCCGTCGACCCGGGCGGCCTCCTCCAGCTCGCCGGGCACCGCCTGGAGCCGGGCCAGCAGGAACAGGAACGCGAACGGGAAGTACCGCCACGCCTCGAACACGATCACCGTGGCCAGAGCGGTGGACTCCTGGGACAGGAACGGCACGGGCGCGTCCCAGCCGAGCAGCCGCTGGCCCCAGTCGTTGACGATGCCGAGCTGCGGGTCGAGCATCACCTGCCAGACGAAGGTCACCGCGACCACCGGTGCCACGTACGGCAGGAGCATGGACGCCCGGACCAGGGTGCGGCCGCGGAACGGCCGGCGGACCACCAGGGCGGCGACCAGCCCCAGCAGGATCGACCCGACGGTGCCGCCGAGGCTGTAGACCAGGGTGGTCCACAGCGTGTCGGCGAAGCCCGGGGTGTGCAGCACCCGGTCGACGTTGTCCATGGTGAACTCGCCGAACAGGCCGGTCTTGCGCAGGGTGGCGAGCCGGACCCGCTGGAAGGCGAGCACCACGGTCCAGACGATCGGGATGCCGATGACCGCGATGGTGACGAGCAGGGTCGGTGCGACCAGCGCCAGCCCGGCGCGGGATTCGCGGCGGCGCAGGGTCAGTGGTCGGCGGCGGACCGGCGCGGGCCGCTCCCGGGTGGGGGAGCGGCCGGTGCCGGGTGCCGTGGTGGTCAATTCACCCCTGCCTTGATCGCCTCGACGTCCTTCTTGGCCCGGCCGGCGGCCGCCGCCGCGTCGGACTTGCCGGCGAGGACGTCGTTCAACGCCTTGGGCACGGGCAACTCGCCGAGCATGGCGCCGACCAGCTTTCCCTGCCCCTGCGTCAGCCCCCAGCGCTGGAAGGTGTCCGGGCTGCGGCGCAGCGTGGCCAGCACCTCGTCGCCGTACACCTCGGCCAGTGGCTTCTTGGCGTCCACGCCGGCCTGGCTGGTGTTCCAGCCGGTGAGGTACGCCTCGGGCTCGGCCTGGGTCCCCTTGCGCACCGGGAAGCGGCCCTCGGGGGACATGCCGAACCAGCGCGGGTAGCCGTCGCCGAGCATGAACTCCACGAAGGACTTCGCCGGATCGGTCGCGGCGCCGTCCAGCACCGCCCACGAGCTGATCTCGCCGTACTGGGCCGGCTCGGTGCCGTTCGGGCCCTTGATCGCGGTGACGAACCCGCTGTTCTTCGCGAGGAACATCGGGTCGGCCTGGCACTGCGGGCAGGTCGGCTTGGCGTCGTTGCGCAGCCCGGCCAGCTCGTCGAGGATGAACGGCGACCAGACCACCATGGCCGCCTTGCCGGCGAAGTAGGTGGCGCGGGTGGTGTCGACGTCCTGGGCGCCCTTCACGGAGCTGTTGCGGATCAGGTCGCCGTAGAAGCGGAACGCCTCGACGCACTGCGGCGAGTCCAGGGTGACCGCGCCGCCGTCGTCGGTGAGCTGGCAGCCGTTGGCGAGCGCCAGGTGCTCGAAGGTCTGCTGGGTGAACACGTCGCTGGGGGAGGTCGCCGCGGCGATCCCGGCGACGCCGCCGGTGTTCAGCCTGGCCGCGGCGGCGGTGATCCGTTCGTACGTGTCGGGGGTGGGCAGGCCGGCGGCGGCGAACAGGTCCTTGCGGTAGACGAGCAGTTGCCCCCACCCGTCGCTGGGCACGGAGAGCTGCTTGCCATCGTCGGAGGTGAGCTCCAGCGCGCGGGGGGAGAAGGTCTGCCGGCCGAGCTTGTCGACGATCTCGGTGTTGGCCGAGGCGTGCAGCAGCTCGTTGCCGGCGAGCGTACGGATGCCGGCCAGGGAGACCGAGCCGACCACGTCGGGCAGGTCGCCGGCGGCGGCGTTGGCGGAGATCAGTGACGGGAACTGGTCCTCGTTGACGGTGACCAGGTCGACCTGGATCCCGGTTTTCGCGGTGAAGTCGGCGATGATGGCCTTGGTGGCGGTGACCCGGTCGGCCACGTCTTCCAGGCTCCACACGGTGATCTTGTTGTTGCTGCTGTCGGATTCGTCGTCGCCGCAGGCCAGCAGGGTGGACGCGGTAAGTGCCATGATCAGGGTGGTGGCGAGTATCCGCCTCGGAGGTGCTGACATCGGTGGCACTCCTCTCGAAGGGTACATCACGGATTCAACACCTTCGATTGATCAATGACAAGACATATGCCGATTTTTTGCCTATCCTGGAGCCCAGTGCTACCGGGGTGTGACTCATGGGCAATTGGGTTGTCTCTCTCGCCGGGCCTCGACGGATCAGCCTCGAGCCCTGCCCGCCAGATCCGCTCGGTCCCGGCCAGGTTCGAATCCGCACCTGCTACTCCGGCATCTCGGCCGGCACCGAGTTGACCCTCTACCGGGGCAGCAATCCACGACTCAGCAAGGACTGGGACGACGCGGCCCGGATGTTCGTGCCCCGCCGGACCCCGGTGCCCTACCCGCTGATCGGCTTCGGCTACGAGGAGGTCGGCGAGGTCGTCGAGGTGGCCCCGGAGGTCACCGACCGGCAGCCGGGGCAGATGGTGTGGGGCATCTGGGGGCACCGCGCCGAGGCCGTGCTGGCCGCCCAGGCGGTCCGCCCGCTGGCCGCCGGCCTGGACCCGCTCGCCGCGGTCTTCGCCCGGCCCGGCGCCATCGCGCTGACCGCCGTCCTCGCCGGCGACCTGCACCTCGGCGACTGGGTCGGCGTCTTCGGGCAGGGCGTCATCGGGCTGCTCGCCACCCGGCTCGCGGTGCTCTCCGGCGCCCGGGTCGTGGCGGTCGACCCGGTGCCCGACCGGTTGGAGCACGCGGCCCGCTACGGCGCACGGTCCGTAGTGGACGCCCGCGCCGAGTCCGCCGCCGCCGTCCTTCGCCAGGCCACCGGGGGCCGGGGCGCGGATGTCTGCCTGGAGCTGTCCGGGGCGTACCCGGCGCTGCACGAGGCCATCCGGTCCACCGCACACGCCGGCCGGGTCGTGGCCGCCGGCTTCTACCAGGGCCAGGCCGACGGGCTCGGCCTCGGTGAAGAGTTCCACCACAACCGCATCCAGCTGGTGGCCGCCCAGATCTCCGGGCCCACCCCCGCGCCGAGCATGGCCGGCCGGTGGACCGGAGACCGGGTCGCGCAGACCTTCATGGAGCTGGTGGCTGAGCGCAGCGTCGACCCGTTGCCGCTGGTCAGCCACATCGTCGACGCCAGCGACGTCGCCGACGCCCTCGCGCTGCTCGACCGCGGCGCCGGTGACGTCCTCCAAGTGGTGTTGAGGTTCTAGATGACCACCATCGCGCTGGCCTGCCAGGAACAGCTCCTGCCGGGCACCGACCTGATCCAGAAGTACGCTCTCGCCACCGCCCTCGGCTACCAGGGCATCGAGCTGCGCGGGCGCGGTGACCTCGCGTTCGCCCGCCGGCTGCCCGAACTGCGCCGGGCCCGCGCCGCCGGGGTGGTGATGCCCACCGTCTGCGTCGAGATGGACCACTTCATCGGCGACTTCGACCCCGGCCGGTCCGCCGACGCCGTCCGCAACCTGCGCTCCCAGCTGTCGGTGATCGCCGAGCTGGGCGGCGTCGGGGCGATGACCCCGGCGGCCTGGGGGATGTTCTCCCGGCGGCTGCCGCCGTTCGAACCGCCGCGGCAGCCGACCGGCGACCGGCGGGTGCTCCTCGACGCCCTCGGCGAGCTGGGCGAGCACGCCAGGGCCGAGGGGGTCACCCTCTTCCTGGAACCCCTCAACCGGTACGAGGACCACATGGTCAACCGGCTCGACGAGGCGGTCGCGCTCTGCGCGGCCGTCGGGCTGCCGTCGGTCCGCGTCGTCGCCGACACGTTCCACATGAACATCGAAGAGGACGACATGCACCGGGCGCTGCGTGCCGCCGCGCCCTACCTCGGGCACGTGCAGGTCAGCGACTCGAACCGGTACCAGCCGGGCGCCGGGCACCTGGACTGGCCGGCGCTGGTGCGGACCCTGCTGGAGCTGGACTACCGGGGCTGGCTGGCGCTGGAGTGCCGGCTGCGCGGCGACCCGGTCCGCGCGCTTCAGCAGGCCGCCACGGTGCTGCGGCACGCGCTGCCCCGGCGGGCCGCGGCATGACCGCCGCCCCGGCCCGGACCGGCGGGCCGGCCGACCTCGCCGGGCTGCGCCGGCTCGCGGTCGCCACGCTCGACGCCAACTGGGAACACGACCACACCGTGCCGTCCCGCACGCTCTACCCACACCAGTGGAGCTGGGACTCCGCGTTCATCGCGGTCGGGCTCGCCCAGGCCCGTCCCGAGCGGGCCTGGCGCGAGCTGGCCAGCCTGTTCCGGGCGCAGTGGGCCGACGGTCGGGTGCCGCACATCGTGTTCAACCCGGCGATACGGGTCGGCGCGTACTTCCCGGGGCCGGAACTGTGGTGCTCGGCGAGCGCCGAGGGCGCGCCGGCCGTCGACACCTCCGGCCTGGTCCAGCCGCCGGTGCACGCGCTCGCCGCGTGGCTGGCGTACCGGCGGGCACCCGACCCGACCGGCCTGGCCGCGCTGCGCCGGCTCTATCCCGCACTGGTCGCCCAGCAGCGCTACCTCGCCGACCGGCGCGACCTGACCGGCGACGGGCTGGTCTGCATCGTGCACCCGTGGGAGTCCGGTCTGGACAACAGCCCGGCCTGGGACGAGCCGATGGCCGTGGTCCCGGCCGAGGCGGCGGTGATGCGCGCGTACCGCCGGCACGACACCGCGCACGCCGACGCCGCGCACCGCCCGACGGACCTGGACTACGCGCGCTACCTGGCGATCGTCGCCGCCTACCGGGAGCGCGCCTACTCCGACCGGGACCTGGCCGACGGGCATCCGTTCCTGGTGGAGTGCCCGTTGTTCAACGCGGCGTTCGGGGCCGCCGAACACGCGCTGGCCCGGATCGCCGGGCTGGTCGGCGCCGACCCGGGGCCGCACCGCGCCCGCGCGGCACGGATCACCGAGGCCGTGGTGCGCCGCCTGTACGACCCGACCACCGGCACGTTCGCTCCCCGTGACCTGCGCGCCGACCGGCTGATCCCGGCCCGTACGGTGCTCGGGCTGGCGCCGCTGATCCTGCCCGACCTGCCGGCCCGGCAGGTCGACGCGCTGGTCGTCGAGGCCCGCTCGGCGCGCTTCGGGGTGGCCCGCCGGATGGTGCGGCCGCTGCCCAGCCACGACCGGACCGCGCCGGATTTCGAGCCGCTGCGCTACTGGCGCGGGCCGAGCTGGCTCAACGTCGGTTGGTTGGTGCGGCGCGGGCTGCTCGCGCACGGGCACTCCGACCTGGCCGCCGGCCTGCGTCGGTCGATGATCGGGCTGGTGGCCGGGGCCGGCTGCCACGAGTACTTCCACCCGGACACCGGTGCCGGGCTCGGCTCGCCGGCGTTCGGCTGGACCGCCGCGCTGCTGCTCGACCTGCTGGCCGAGGAGCCGCCCGACACGGACTGAGCGACAGGGCTCCGGCGCAGCCGGTGGTAGCGTGCCCGTCCCACGGTCGGGAGGGGTGGCGTGTCCGAGATCGACAAGGTGGCCTGGATCCTCATCGAGGACGGGCTGGTGCTGAGCACCCGGTCCCGGGGCAAGGACGTGTGGTACCTGCCGGGAGGCAAGCGGGAGCCGGGGGAGACCGACCTGGACACCCTGCGCCGGGAGGTCGAGGAGGAGTTGAGCGTCGCCGTCGACGTGCGCGGAGCGGCGCATTTGGGCACGTTCACCGCACCGGCGCACGGCCACACGGCCGGCACTACCGTTCGGATGACCTGTTACCAGGCGGGATACTCCGGGCGGCTCCGGCCGGCAAACGAGATCGCCGAGACGGCCTGGTTCGCGTACGCCGACAGGCACCGCACCTCCGCGGTCGACCACCTCGTCTTCGACCATCTGCGGGCGGCGGGCCTGCTGCGCTGACCCGCGTCGCCGTTTGTGGCGACCGCGCCCGGGTAAGCGCGGGTCCCGTGGTGGACAGGAGGGCGGCGTGCGGTTCCCCCGCTTCATCGACGCGGTGTCCCGGCGTTCCGGGCTGCCGACCGAGCAGGCCGCCGTGGTGGCGCGTGCCGTGCTGCAGACGATGGCCGAACGGGTGACCGGCTGTCCGACGGCCGACCTCGCCGGCCACCTCCCCGACGACCTGAGCGGTTATGTGGGTGGACCGGATCGCGCCGCGGCCGGGCCGCCGCCGGCCGCCGGGCCGGCCGAGTTCCTGCGCCTGGTGGGGGAGCGGGCTGGGGTCGACGAGGTGACTGCCCGGGCCGGCACCGCCGCGGTCTTCGCGACCCTGCGCGAGGCGGTCACGGTGCGGGAGTTCCGGGAGATGGTGGCGGGGTTGCCCCGGGATCCGGACGGTGGGGTCGCGCCCGTTCCCCCGTCTGTCACGGACTGAACAGTTCGGCGTCGCTATTCGGACAAGGTGCTATCGAAAGGGAAATTCCTCGGCGCAAACTAAATGCGACCGGAAGAATGGTTGTCAGTAGTTGCATTAGGCGAAAAATACCCGTCGCGCCAGGGGGATGATCGGACGATGTTCGCCGTCCCTTGTCGGAGCCTTTGATCGCCCCTTCGGGTCGACTCTAGTCGATGATCTATCGCAGCAGGCATCGAGCCATATGCTCCTTCCATTGTGAAGTCCTGGGGGGGATGATGATCATGGCTGTCGATTGCTGCGCGTCCGTCTGTTGTGGAGCGGTGTGCGCGTCCTGAGATGGGAAACTCGACGCTGATCCACCGCTTCGGCGATGCCGCCGCCGCTCACCCCGACCAACCCGCCGTGCTCGGCGACACCGGCCCGCTCGACTACGCCGGGCTCGCCGCCCTGGCCGGTGGGCACGCCGAGCTGCTGGCCTCCGCCGGCGTACGGCCCGGTGACCGGGTCGGTCTGCTGACCGCGCACGGCGCCGGCACCATCGCCGCCATCCTCGGCACACTCGCCTCCGGCGCCGCCTACGTGCCACTCGACCCCGGCTTCCCGGAGCAGCGGCTGCGACACCTGCTCGACGGCGCCGACGTCACCGTCCTGCTCTGCGGTGGCGAGCACACCGAGCTGGCCCGGCGCCTCGCCGCCGACCGGCCCGGCCTGCGAGTCATCCCGGCCGTCGACGTACGACCCGCGCCGCTGCGACCGGTGCCGGTGGACGCGGACGCGCTCGCGTACGTGCTGTTCACCTCCGGCTCCACCGGGCGACCCAAGGCGGTCGGGCAGAGCCACCGCAACCTGACGCACGTGGTGGACAACCAGATCGCCACCCTCGACCTGCGTCCGGAGGACCGGCTCAGCCTGCTCGCCTCGTTCAGCTTCGACGCGGCCATCCCCGACCTGTACCCGGCGCTGCTCACCGGCGCCGCCGTCGTCCCGGTCGACCTGCGCCGCCACGGGCTGGCGTACGCCGCCGAGCAGTTGGCCCGCAACGGCGTCACCATCTACCACTCCACCCCTACCGTCTACCGCTACCTGCTGGACACCCCCGGCGTCGAGCGGCTGGACCGCGTCCGGGTGGTTCTCCTCGGCGGCGAGCAGGCCGGCTACGCCGATGCCGCCCGCGCCCGGGGGCGCTTCGCGCCGGGGTGTGTCCTGGTCAACGGCTACGGGGCCACCGAGATGACCTTCGCCGCCCGGTACGCGCTGCCCCTGGCCGACGTCGACCCCGCCGCCACCGGCCCGCTGCCGATCGGCACCGCCCTGCCCGGGTACACGCTGCGGCTGGCACCGGACGGGGAGATCGTCGTGCGTGGCCGGCACCTCGCCCCCGGCTACCTCGACCAGGACAGCGACCGGTTCGGCCACGACCCCGACGGGGTGCCCGTGTACCGCACCGGCGACCTGGGCGAGCTGCTGCCCACCGGCGAGCTGCGCTGCCTCGGCCGGCTCGACCGACAGGTCAAGGTGCGCGGGTTCCGGGTCGAGCTGACCGAGATCGAGGCCGTGCTCGCCACCGAGCCGGGCATCGCCGAGGTACGCGCCATCGCCCGTGACGGCGAACTGCTCGCGTACGTCCGGCCGGCCGGGGCGCCGGTGGACCCGGCCGCGTTGCGGGCCGCCCTGGCCCGGCAACTGCCCGAGTACGCGCTGCCCCGCGCCGTGGTGCCGGTCGCCGAGTTCCCCCTGACCGTCAGCGGGAAGGTCGACGAGCGGGCGCTGCCGGACCCGGCGCGGGCCGTGCCGCCCGGCGACCGGCCGGCCACGCCCACCGAGCGGGTCGTGCACGACATCTGGTGCGCCGTGCTGGGCCGGGACGCGGTCGGCCGTACCGACAGCTTCTTCGACGTCGGCGGGCAGTCCCTGCTACTCGGTCAGGTGCAGCAGCGGCTGGCCGAACGGTTCGGTGTGTCGGTGCCGCTGCTGCGGCTCTTCGACCACCCGACGGTCGCCGCCCAGGCCCGGCTGGTCGACCCGCCGGCACCGGCGACGCCTCCGACCCCGCCGGTGGTCACCCCGGCCCCGACGCTGCCCGCCGCGCCACCGACTGCCACCTCCGCCACACCGGTCGGCACCCGCGAGTACACCGGCGACGAGATCGCCGTGGTCGGTCTCGCCGGCCGGTTCCCCGGCGCGCCGGACGTGGCCACCTACTGGTGGAACCTGTGCGCGGGGATGGACGCCATCCACGACCACACCGACGAGGAGTTGGCGGCGCTGGGCGTCGGCCCGGGGCTGCGCGCCGACCCCCGGCACGTCAAGGCGACCGGCCGGCTCGACGGCGTCGCCGACTTCGACGCGGAGTTCTTCGCCTTCGGTGACCGGGAGGCCGCCCGTACCGACCCGCAGCACCGGCTGTTCCTGGAGACCGCGTGGGAGGCGCTGGAGGACGCCGGGCACGACCCGGCCCGGTTCCCCGGCCTGGTGGGCGTGTACGGCGCCACCTCCGTCAACCGGTACTTCCTGTTCCACCTCATGGACAATCCGGCCGTGGTCGGCGACGTCGACCCGGACGACTGGGAGGCCCGACTGGTCGGCCGGCAGCTCACCGACCACCTGCCCGGCCAGGTCGCGTACCGGCTGGGTCTCACCGGGCCGGCGGTGGCGGTGCAGAGCGCCTGCTCCAGCTCGCTGGTCGCGGTGTGCCTCGCCGCGCAGAGCCTGGCCGACTACCAGTGCGACATCGCCCTGGCCGGTGGGGTGAGCGTGACCTGGCCCCGGCACCGGCACACCCCCGGCGGCCTGGCCTCACCCGACGGCCGCTGCCGGGCCTTCGACGAGGCCGCCCAGGGCGCCGGCTTCGGCTCCGGCGTCGGAGTGGTGGCACTGCGCCGGCTCGCCGACGCGCAGGCCGACGGCGACCGGGTCCTCGCGATCCTGCCCGGTTGGGCGGTCACCAACGACGGTGCCGACCGCGCCGGGTACGCCGTCCCCGGGCCGGCCGGTCAGGCCGCCGCGGTGGCCGGCGCGCTCGCCGCCGCCGAGGTCGCCCCCGGCGAGGTGCGCTTCATCGAGGCGCACGGCAGCGGCACCCCGCTCGGCGACGCCATCGAGGTGGCCGCGCTGCACGAGGTCTACCAGGGCGCGGCGCCCGCCGAGAGCTGCGCGCTCGGCTCGGTGAAGACCAGCATCGGTCACCTCGACGCCGCCGCCGGCATCGCCGGGCTCATCAAGGCGGTGCTCGCCGTGCAGCACGGCGTCATCCCGCCGAACCTGCACTTCACCCGCCCACACCCGGAGATCGACCTGGCCGCCGGCCCGTTCTACGTACCGACCAAGGTGCGGGACTGGCCGGACGCGCCGCGCCGGGTGGCCGGGGTCAGCTCGTTCGGGCTGGGCGGCACCAACGCGCACATCGTGGTGGAGCAACCGCCACCGGCCGAGCCGGTCGACCCCGGGCCGGCCGGCGCGCAGCTGCTGCCGGTCTCGGCGCGTACCCCGGTGGCGTTGCGGGCGGCCCTGACCCGGCTGCGGCGGCACCTGGCCGGCACCGGCCCGGCGCTGGCCGAGGTCGCCGCGACGCTGGCCCTGGGCCGCCGCGAGTTCGGCTGCCGGGCCGCCGTGATCGCCACCGACGCCACCGGGGCCGTCGCCGCACTGGACGAGCTGCTGGCCACCGACTCCCGGGTGGCCGGTCCGGCTGGAGCGCTGCGCGAGCTGGCCGCCGACTGGGTGGCCGGCCGCGACCTGGACTGGACGACGCTGCACCCGGCCGGCGACATCCGGCGAACCTCGCTGCCCACCTACCCCTTCCAGCGGCAGCGGTACTGGATCGACCCCCCTCAGAAAGGTGTGCGGTGAACTGGTTCCTCTCCGCCGGCAGCCGCGATCCGGCACCGGTGACCCTGTTCTGCCTGCCCTACGCCGGCGCCGGCGCCAGCGCGTTCCGCCACTTCCCGGGGCGCTTCGGCCCGCACATCCAGGTGCTGCCGGTGCAGCTGCCCGGTCGGGAGAACCGGATCAGCGAGGACCCTCGCTTCCGGGTGCTCGACGTGGCGACCGCCATCGCCGAACGGGCTGACGGCCCGTACGCCCTCTACGGCCACTCGATGGGCGGCCGGCTCGGTTTCGAGGTGGTCCGCGAGCTGCGCCGCGCCGGGCTGCCGCTGCCCCTGCGGCTCTACGTCGGCGGCGCCCGCGCCCCGCACGTCACCGAGCCCAGCGCCTTCGACGGGCTGTCCCGGGTAAACGACGACGAACTGCTGCGCCGCCTGCGGGCGGGCGGCGGGCTGCCCGCCGGGGTGCTGGAGCATCCCGAGCTGGTGGAGCTGCTGCTGCCGCTGCTGCGGGCCGACTTCGAGCGGGTGGACGGCTACCGGTTCCGGCCGGAGGATCCGCTGCCGGTGCCGATCGTGGCGTTCAGTGGCCGTACCGACCGGGCGGTGACCCGGGAGCAGAGCGCCGCCTGGCGGGAGCACACCAGCGCCGGTTTCACCCTGCACGAGCTGGACGGTGGGCACTTCTTCCTGCACGACGCGCTACCCGAGCTGGCCGCCGCGATCCGCGCCGACCTGACCGGCGCGCTCACCGCCGAGCCGGCCGCCCACCGGCACCCGCCCGCCGCGTCGGCCCACGGGCACCGGGTGCCGCTGGGCGACACCGGCTGGTCGGTGTGGCGGGACGCCATCCTGCGCAGCACCGGCTTCCCGGCCGACGGGCTGATGACGCTCTCCGCCCCACAGGCCGCCGCGGCCGCCGACGAACTGCTCGCCACCGGCGCCGGCGCCGAACTGTTCGACAAGGAGTTCGCCGAGGCGGTGACCACCGCCAGCCGGCGGATCACCGAGCTGGCCGCCGACCCGCTGCTGCGCGAGGCCGTCACCTGGCAGAACCGGGGCGCGTTGATCGCCCTCGACGGGCTGGCCTGTACCGGCCCGGACGCTCCTCGCAACGTCCGCAGGCGCGACCGGGAACGCGCCCTGCTGAGGTACTGGCAGCGCTACTGCGGCAAGAACGAGACCGTCGGCTTCTTCGGCCCCAGCTGCTGGGTCACCCTCGACCCGGAACTGCCGGTCGCCGCCCAGGTCCGCCCCGGCGCGGCGCTGACCCGCCGCCGCTGGGTGTGGTTCGAGTCGTGGGCGCTGACCGCGTACGCGCAACGGATCGGCGCGGACCTCGCGGTGCGCCAGTGGTGGGCACCCCGGCTGGCGCCGCAGCTGAGCCTCACCGGCCGGGAGGTGCGCCGGCCGGGCCGGCCGCCCGTGCCGTTGTCCCCGGTCGAGGCGGCGCTGCTCGCCGCCGCCGACGGTCACCGCCCGGCGCGCGACCTGGTCACCGACCCGGCCATCGGGCTGCGCCGGCCGGAGGACGGGTACGCGCTGCTCGACCGGCTGGTGGAGCGGGAGCTGGCCACCTGGGACGCCGCGCTGCCGGTGAGCCCCGCCGCCGAGCAGGTGCTGCGGCAGCGGATCACGCAGATCGGCGACGCCCCGGCCAGGGCAGCCGCCCAGGCCGGCTTCGACCGGCTCTGCGCCGCCCGGGACGCGGTGGCTGCCGCGGCCGGCGACCCGGACCGGCTGCGCGTCGCGCTGGACGCACTCGACGAGACGTTCACCGACCTCACCGGGCAGCCGGCGCAGCGCCGGGCCGGGCAGATGTACGCCGGCCGGACGCTCTGCTACGAGGACACCAGCCGGGACCTGGATGTCGTCTTCGGCAAGCCGCTGCTGGACGGTGTCGCCGCGCCGCTGGCCGTGCTGCTGCGGGCCGCCCGCTGGCTGGCCGGTGCGCTCGACGAGGCGTACGGGGCGGTGTTCCGGGACCTCTACGAGGAGCTGCGCGCCGAGGCCGGCGACGCCCCGGTGGCCCTGTCCGACCTGTGGTTCCTGATGCAGGGCCTCTTCTGGGGCAGCGGGCCGCGCCCGGTCGACGCGGTGGCCGCCGACTTCGCCGCCCGCTGGTCCGGGCTGTTCGGGCTGGCCGACCTGCCCGCGGGCAGCACCGACGTGCGGCTGGACGTGGCCGACCTCGCGGCCCGGGTCGAAGAGGTCTTCCCGACCGTCGGGCCGGGCTGGTCCAACGCCCGGCTGCACAGCCCCGACCTGCAGATCTGCGCGGCCGACGCGGACGCGCTGGCCCGCGGCGACTACACCGTCGTGCTGGGCGAGCTGCACGCCGCATGGTCGTCGTTCGACTGCCAGGCGTTCACCCCCTCGCATCCGGACGTCGAGCGGCTGCGCGACGCGCTGGCGGCCGACCTGGGCCCGCACCGCATCCGGCTGCTGTTTCCCACCGACTGGCCGCGGCGCACCAGCAGGGTCGCCGAGGCGCTGATCGGCCCGACCGACCGGCAGTTGGCCTTCGCGCCCGCGCCGAACGCCGAGCCGGAGCGGGTGCTGCCCACCGTGGCGTTGACCGTGCTGGACGAGGACGGCCGGCTGGTGGTCGCCGCCGCCGACGGGCAGCGCTGGTCGCTGACCGAGGTCTGCGCGGGCCTGCTCAGCGCGCACGCCGTGGACGGGTTCAAGCTGGTCGCGGCCGCGCCGTACACCCCTCGGATCACGCTGGACCGGTTGGTGGTGGCCCGGCAGACCTGGCGGACCACCGTCGGTGCCAGTGGCCTCTGCACGGCGACGGGGGAGAAGGCACGCTTCCTGGCCGTCCGGGATTGGCGGCGCCGGTTGGGCCTGCCGGAGCAGGTGTACGTCAAGCTCGGCACCGAGACCAAACCGTGCTTCGTCGACCTGAGCAGCCCCGCCTTCGCCAACATGTTCTGCGCGATGGTCCGGGCGGCGCGCCGTGACGGTGGCGACGACACGACGCTGGTGGTCAGCGAGATGCTGCCCACCGCCCAGGACGCCTGGGTGCCCGACGCGGCCGGTCAGCGCTACTTCAGCGAGCTGCGGCTGCACATCGTGGACGAGTCGGAGCCCGCCCGATGAGCCACCTGCTGCCCCTGGGCGACACCGGTTGGTCGGTGTGGCGCGACGTGGTGCTGCGCACCGCCGGTTTCCCGGCCGACGGGCTGCACGCCTTCACCGCGCCGGACGCCGCTGCCACGGCAGACGCGCTGCTGGCCGGCGACACCACCGTCGAGCTGTTCGACAAGGCGTTCGCCGAGGCGCTCGCCGACACCTCGGCCACCGCCAACCGGATCGCCGCCGACCCGCTGCTGCGCGAGGCGGTCACCTGGCAGAACCCGGAGATGCTGATCGCCCTGGGCGGGCTGTTGCGCACCGACCCGGCGGTGCGCAACGTCCGGCGGCGCAAGCGCGAGCTGAGCCTGCTGCGCTACTGGCAGCGATACTGCGGCAAGGCCGAGACGATCGGGTTCTTCGGCCCGGTCTGCTGGGGCACCCTCGACCCCACCGACCCGGCGACCCGCCTGTGGCCGGGGCCGGAACTGGTGTCCCGACGTGAGGTCCACTTCGAGGCGTGGGCGCTGATCGCGTACGCCGACCGGCTCGCCGACGACCTGGCCGTCCGCCGCTGGTGGCCGCCGGCGCTGCCGCCGCACCTGAGCGTGGTGGGCCGATGGCTGCACCGGCCGCTGCACCCGCCGGTGGAGCTGTCCGCCCTCGACGCGCGGCTGCTGGCCTCCTGCGACGGGCGTACCCCGGCCGTGCGGCTGGTCGAGCGGGTCCGCGCCGACGACGACGGGCTGCGAACCGACGCCGACGGATTCCTGCTGCTCGACCGGCTGGTCGATCGCGACCTGTTGACCTGGGACGCCGGCCTGCCGATCAGCCCCCGCGCCGAGCAGGTGCTGCGGGAACGGCTGGCCGCGATCGGCGACCCCGCGCTGCGCGCGGAGGTGACCGCCGGGTTCGAACGGCTCTGCGCGGCCTGCGACGAGGTCGCCGCGAGCGCCGGAGACCCCGACCGGCTCGGCGTCGCGCTGGCCGCCCTGAACACCGAGTTCACCGCCGTGACCGGGCGCCCCGCGACCCGGCGGGCCGGTCAGATGTACGTCGGCCGCACGATCGCCTACGAGGAGAGCGCCCGGGACCTCGCCGTCGCCGTGGGCGCCGACGTGCTCGACGCGCTCGCCGCGCCGCTGGCCGTGGTGCTCCGGGCGGCCCGCTGGCTGACCGCCGAGATCGGCGCCGCGTGTGAGCGCGTCCTCGCCGAGCTGTACGAGGAGCTGCGTACCGACGGGCCGGTGCGGCTGGCCGACGTCTGGTCGCTGGCCCAGGGGCTGCTGCTCGCCCCGGACGGGCCACTGGCCGCCGCCGGGGCCGCCTTCACCGCCCGCTGGGCCGAACTGTTCGGCCTGGCGGCACTGCCACCCGGGCAGCCCGAGCTGCGGCTGCGCAGCGAGGACCTGGCCGAACGGGTGCGCCGGCTCTTCCCGGCGGAGTCGCCCGGCTGGCCGTCGGCCCGCATCCACAGCCCCGACGTGCAGGTCAGCGCCGTCGACCTGGCCGCGCTGAACCGGGGCGAGTTCCTGCTGGTGCTCGGCGAGCTGCACCCGGCGTACGCCACCTTCGACAGCGCCGTCTTCGTGCCGTTCCACCCCGACCCGGTGGCGTTGCGCGCCGGCCTGGACGCCGACCTCGGTCCCGCCCGTCTCCGGGTGCTCTACCCGGACGGCTTTCCCCGGGTCACCACCCGCACCACCTACGGCCTGACCGGCCCCGCCGACCGGCAGCTCGGTATCGACACCGCCCGGGGCGGCGAGGTCGACCGGCTGGTCCCGGCGACCGGGGTACGGGTCGTGCCCGACGGCGACCGTTTGGCGGCGGTGCTGCCCGACGGCAGCCGCTGGCCGCTCATGGAGGTCTTCGCCAACCTGCTCGGCTCGCTGCTGCTGGACGCCTTCAAGCTGCTCGACCCGGCGCCGCACACGCCGAGGATCACCATCGACCGGTTGGTCGTGGCCCGACGCACCTGGCGGACCACGGTCGGCCAGAGCGGCCTGGCCGGGGTGAGCGGGGAGGCGGAGCGGTTCCTCGCGGTGCGCCGGTGGCGAGCCCGGCTCGGCCTGCCCGAGCGGGCGTTCGTGAAGGTCGGCACCGAGGTCAAGCCCTGCTACGTCGACCTGACCGGCCCGCTCTACGCCCAGTCGCTGTGCGCGATGGTCGACGCCGCCGCCCGCAGCGGGCCCGACGTGACGCTCGTGGTCAGCGAGCTGCTGCCGGCACCGACCGACAGCTGGGTGACCGACGCGTCGGGCCGCGCCTACGTCAGCGAGCTGCGCCTGCAGATCACCGATCCGAGCAGCTACCCCGGGGGGAACGGGTGACCGACATCCTGTCCATCAGCGCCGTGCGGGGCGAGCCTCTGCCCTGGCCGGACGCGACGATCGCCGAGCTGGTGGTGGCGCAGGCCGCCCGCACCCCGGACGCGGTGGCGGTGCGCCAGTGGGACCGCCGGCTCAGCTACGCCGAGCTGCTGTCCCTGGCCGCCGGCGTGGCCGCCGCGCTGCGCGCCCGGGGCGTCGGCCGGCAGACCCGGGTGGGGGTGTGTGGCGCCCGCCGGCCCGAGCTGGTCGCCACCGTGCTGGGGGTGTTGCTGGCCGGCGGCTGCTACGTGCCGCTGGAGCCGGGCGGCCCGCGTCGGCGGTTGCGCGGGATCGCCGCCGACGCGGGCGTGTCCCTGGTGGTCGGCGACGCCGCCGAGGCGGAGTTCGGCGACGCGCCCGGCGTGGAGGCGGTCGGGCTGCCCGGCCCGGGCATCCCCGCGCCCTGCCCGGCCCGCCCGGGTGACCCGGCGTACGTGCTGTTCACGTCGGGTTCGACCGGCCGGCCCAAGGGGGTGTTGACCAGCCACCGCAACGTGGTCGAGTTCGTGACCGGCGTGGTCGCGCTCACCGGCGCCGACGCCGGCGTACGCACTCTCGGCATCGCCTCGCTGGGCTTCGACGCGGCCACCATGGACCTGTTCGTGCCGCTGCTGCTGGGCGGCTCCGTGCAGTTGCTCCCCGCCGAGGACCGCTCCGACCCGGTCCGGCTTGCCCGGTTCATCGCCGAGCACGAGGTCAACTGGGGTTTCATCACGCCGACCGTGCTGTCCATGTTGGACCCCGCGGAGCTGCCCGGTTGGCGCACGGTGCTGTGCGGTGGCGAGGTGGTGCCGGCCCCGCTCGCCACCCGGTGGGCACCCGGCCGGCGTTTCCTCAACGGCTACGGCCCGACCGAGACGACGGTGCTGGCGGTCAGCGGCCCGTTGAGCGCCACCGAGACCGATCCGCTGCCGATCGGCCGGCCACTGCCCAACCACCGGGCGTACGTGGTGGACGCCGAGCTGGACCCGGTGCCACCGGGCGAGACCGGTGAGCTGCTGGTCGGCGGGCCGGGGCTGGCCGACGGCTACCTGGGCCGGCCGGCGCTGACGGCCGAGCGGTTCGTTCCGGACCCGTTCTCCGGGCTGCCGGGCGAGCGGTTGTACCGCACCGGCGACCTGGTGCGCCACGACCCGGACGGCCGGATCGTCTACCTCGGCCGGGCCGACCGGCAGGTCAAGATCCGTGGGCAGCGCATCGAGCTGGGCGAGGTGGAGGCGGTGCTGGCCGACCTGCCCGGGGTGACCGGGGTCGCGGTCGAGGCGGTGCCCGGCCCGGCCGGCGTCGAGCTGGTCGCGTTCCTCAGCCCCGCGGACGCGCCCGACGACGCCCGGCTGCGCGCGTACGCCGGCAGTCGGCTGACCGCGGCGATGCTGCCGGCCCGGGTGCTGCGCTGCGCCGCGCTGCCGGTCAGCCCGGTCAGCGGCAAGCTGGACCGGCCGGCGCTGCGCGCGTTGGCCGCCGCCCGCCCCACCGCCGACGCTGCCACCGCAGGCGGGTCGGCCGTGCCGGACGGGTCCGTGGCGGCGGCGGTGGCCGGCATCTGGAGCCGGCTGCTCGGCACGGCACCCGAGCCCGAGACCGACTTCCTCGCCGCCGGGGGCAACTCCATCGCGGCGATGCGCCTGGTCGCGGCACTCCGCGCCGAGCTGGGCCGACAGGTCGACACCCGCGAGGTGTTCACCCAGCGCACCTTCGGCCGGCTGGCCGAGCGGGTCGCCGCCGCTCCGGCCGGCGCCGACGGATTGAGCACCGGCAACCCACCCACCCTCTCCCCGCCGCAGCGCCGACTCTGGTTCGTCGACCAGCTCGCGCCGTCGAGCGCGCCGTACAACATCGCCGTGGCGCACCGCCTGCACGGCCCGCTCGACACGGCCGCGCTCGGCGCGGCGCTGCGGGCCGTCGCCGAGCGGCACGACGTGCTGCGCTGGCGGATCCCGCAGACCGCCGGGGTGCCGTACGCGGTCTGCGCCGAGCCGACCGACGTGGCGGTGCCGGTGGTGGACCTGACCGGCGCCGCCGAGCCGGAGGCGGAGCTGGCCCGGATGCTCGCCGCCGGCGCCGCGCACCCCTTCGACCTGGCCACCGGGCCGCCCTGGCAGGTGACCGTCTACCGGCTCGGTCCGGCCGAGCACGTGCTGGCCGCGACCTGGCACCACGCCGTCTTCGACGGCTGGTCCGAGCGGGTCTGCTACGACGACCTGGCCGCCGGTTACGCCCGGGCGGTGGCCGGGCAGCCGCCGCTGCTGCCCGAGCTGCCCGCCCGCTACGCCGACTACGCGGTGTGGCGTGCCGAACGGGACCGGCTGCGGGGTGCGACCGACCTGGCCTGGTGGACCGCGCACCTGGACGGCGTACCGACCGTGCTGGACCTGCCCAGGGACCGGCCCCGGCCGGCCGTGCAGACCTATGCCGGGGCGGAGGCGGCCATCCGGCTGCCCGCCGACACCGACCGCGCGGTACGCGAGCTGGCCGAGCGGCGCGGCACCACCGTCGCCGCGGTGCTGCTGGCCGCCTTCGGTGAGCTGATCGCGCGGCTCACCGGCGGCGACGACCACGTGCTCGGCGCGATCGTCGCCGACCGTCGGCTGGCCGCCTTCGACGACGTGATCGGCTTCTTCATCGACACGGTTCCGGTGCGGGTCCGCACGGGCGGTGCGAGCTTCGCCGAGCTGGTCGACCGGTGCACCGGGGAGCTGCATGAGGCTACCGCCCACCCCGGGGCGCCGCTGGAACGCGTCGTCGAGGCGCTGGGCGTCGGCCGGGACACCGCCCGCGCGCCGCTGGTGCAGGTGCTGTTCAACGTGCTCAACTTCGCGCCACCCCGGCTGACCCTGACCGGTCTGACGGCCGAGCCGGTGCCGGTGCCCAAGCCGGGCTCACCGTTCGACATCACCGTCTACGTGGTGCAGCCCGACGGGCGTACCGGCGTGGAGGTGGTCTACAACCCGGACCTGTTCGACGCCGGACGCATCGACGACCTGCTCGCCGACCTGGCCGAGCTGGTGGGCGCGCTGGCCGCCGCACCGGACGCGCCGGCCCGCGAGGTGGCCGCCGCGCTGCCCCGCCCGACCGTGCGGGTGCCGCAGCTCGGCGCGATGACGGTCGCCGGTGGCGACGCCGCCGGCCCTCCGGCGGGGTTGATGCCCGCCGGCCCGGACGGGCTCACCGAGACCGAGGAGCTGATCGCCGGGATCTGGCGGGAGGTGCTGGAGCGCGACCGGGTCGGGGTGACCGACAACTTCTTCGACATCGGCGGGCACTCCCTCGCGCTCGCCGCCGTGCACGCCCGGCTGACCGCCGCGACCGGCCGGTCCATCAAGATGCTCGACCTGTTCCGCCACCCGACCGTCCGGGCGCTCGCCGCCAGCCTCGACGGCGCGGCCGACCGGCCGGAGCTGGCCCGGGCCGCCCTGCGCGCCGCCGCCCGCCGCAGCCGTACCCGCCGTATCCCTCCCCGCCGCCCCGGCGGCACCGCGTGACGAAGGACAGCCTGATGAGCAATCCGACCACAGTCGACCTACCCGACGACGTCTCCGAGCTGCCCCACGAGGGCATCGAACCGATCGCGATCGTCGGTCTGGCCGCGCGCCTGCCCGGCGCGGCAGACGTGCACGAGTTCTGGCGCAACCTCGTCGACGGGGTGGAGTCGGTCACCGAGCTGACCCGGGAGGAACAGCTGGCCCGGGGCGCGAGGCTCGATGAGGTCGACGACCCGGGCTGGGTCAACCGCGCCCCGCTGGTCGACGGCTACGACGAGTTCGACGCCACCCTGTTCGGGATGACCGCCCGGGAGGCCGAGCTGACCGATCCGCAGCACCGGCTGTTCCTGGAGTCCTGCCACGCGGCGCTGGAGGACGCCGGCTACGACCCGGCCCGCTACGACGGAGCCATCGGCGTGTACGCGGGCACCGGCGGCAACACGTACCTGCACCGCAACGTGCTGCGCAACCGGCGGGTCGGCGGCAACCCGCACGGCGCGGTCTCCATCGCCACCGGCAACTCGCCGAACTACGTGGCCACGAACGTGTCGTACCGGCTGGACCTGCGCGGGCCGAGCATGACCGTGCACACCGCCTGTTCCACCTCGCTGGTGGCGTTCCACCTGGCCTGCGAGGCGCTGCGCAACGGCGAGTGCGACATGGCTCTCGCCGGTGGTGTGAACGTCGAGCTGCCGCACGTCGGCTACCTCGGCATGGACGGCTTCACCTCACCCGACGGCCGGTGCCGCCCGTTCGACGCCGACGCCAACGGCACGGTGTGGGGCAGCGGCGTCGGGGTGACCCTGCTCAAGCGGCTCTCCGACGCGATCGCCGACGGGGACGCCATCCGCGCCGTGGTGCTCGGCAACGCCATCAACAACGACGGCGCGGGCAAGGTGGGTTTCACCGCGCCGAGCGTCGACGGGCAGGTGGCCGCGATCGCCCAGGCCGTCGCGATGGCCGACGTCGACCCGCGCACCATCAGCTACGTCGAGGCGCACGGCACCGGCACGGCGATGGGCGACCCGATCGAGGTGGCCGCGCTGTCCGCCGTGTACACGCGGGACACCGACGATCGGGGCTGGTGCGGCATCGGCTCGGTGAAGTCGAACATCGGCCACCTCAGCCAGCCGTCCGGCATCGTCAGCGTGATCAAGACGGTGCTGGCGATGGAGCACGGGCTGATCCCGCCGACGATCAACTTCGAGACGCCGAATCCGGCCGTCGAGTTCGCCGACACCCCGTTCTACGTGGCGAACACCCTCACCAAGTGGGACACCGACGGGGGGCCGCGCCGGGCCGGGGTCAGCTCGTTCGGCATCGGCGGCACCAACGCCCACGTGGTGCTGGAGGAGGCGCCGGCGGCGTACCGCACCGAGAGGCGGGTGCGGCCGGCGCACCTGCTCCAGCTCAGCGCGGCCACCCCGAGCGCCCTGGACGCCGCGGTGCAGCGCCTCGCCGCCCACCTGGACGGCACGGCTGACGCCGGGCCCGCGTACCTCGCCGACGTCGCGCACACCCTGCTCGTCGGCCGTCGCGCCCACCCGCACCGCCGCGCCGTGGTGGCCACCGACATCCCGGAGGCCGTCACGGCCCTGCGCGCCCCGGTGCGCGGACCACGCGGACCGCAACCACTGACCACCAGTCCCGCCCCGACAGTGGCGTTCCTCTTCTCCGGCCAGGGCGCCCAGTACGCCGGGATGGGCGCACAGCTCTACGCCGAGCAGCCCCGTTTCGCGGCGGCCGTCGACGAGTGCGCCGAGCTGCTCCGCCCCCACCTGGGCCTGGACCTGCGCGACCTGATCCTCGGCCGGGACCCGGCGGCGG
This sequence comes from Micromonospora sp. RHAY321, assembly GCF_023896955.1. Classification (GTDB taxonomy): domain Bacteria; phylum Actinomycetota; class Actinomycetes; order Mycobacteriales; family Micromonosporaceae; genus Micromonospora. Next base: position 33,302 of record NZ_JAMHIW010000007.1, on the reverse strand, counting down.
GGGAGAAGCTCACCGAGACCCGCTACACCCAGCCGGCGCTGTTCACCGTCGAGTACGCCCTCGCCGTGCTCTGGCAGGCCACCGGAGTCCACCCGGCCGCGATGATCGGCCACTCCATCGGCGAGTACGTCGCGGCCACCGTGGCCGGTGTGCTGACCCTGCCGGACGCGCTGCGGGTGGTCGCCGCCCGGGGCCGGCTGATGCAGTCGCTGCCCGCCGGTTCGATGCTCGCCGTCGCGTTGGACGAGGCGGTCGTCACCGAGTTGCTGCCCGAGGGGCTCTCCGTGGCCACGGTCAACGGCCCGGGCACCTGCGTGGTGGCCGGCGAGACGGCGGCCGTCGAGGCGTTCGCCGCGACGTTGAAGGGCAAGTCGAAGGTCCTGCGCACCTCCCACGCGTTCCACTCGCCGATGATGGAGCCGATCCTCGCCGAGTTCACGGCGCTGATGGGCACGGTGCCGCTGCATCCGCCGAGGGTGCCGTTCCTGTCCAATGTCACCGGCACCTGGATCACCGCCGAGCAGGCCACCGATCCGGCGTACTGGGCGGGGCACCTGCGCCGGCCGGTCCGCTTCGGCGACTGCGTGGCGACCCTGCTCGCCACGGGCACGTGGCAGCTCGTCGAGTGCGGCCCCGGGCGACAACTGGCCAACCTGGCCCGGATGCAGGTCGCGAAGGGTACGCCGGAGCAGCGCCCGCTCACCCCGCTGGGCAGCCTGCCCGCCGCCGGGGCGAGCAGCGGAGACCTGGCTACCCTGCTCGGCACCGCCGGCGCGCTGTGGTGCGCCGGCATGCCGGTGCGCGTCGACGCCGACCCGACCGCCCGGCGGGTGCCGCTGCCCACCTACCCGTTCGAACGCCGCCGGTACTGGATCGACCCGGACCCGGTGCAGCCGGCCACCACCGCCGAGGTGGAGACCGGGCCGCGACCGCTGTCCGAGTGGTTCGCGGTGCCGGTCTGGCGGCAGGCCGCGTCGCTGCCGCCGGCCGGGCCGCTGGGTCGTTGCCTGGTGCTGACCGCGGGTCCGCGCGGCGACGCGCTGGTCGCCGGCCTGCGGGCCGCCGGCGCCGAGCCGGTGCCGGTACGCCCCGGCGACTCCTTCGCCGCCGCCGACGGTGGCTACCGCCTGCGCCCCGGCGTACGCGCCGACCACGACGCGCTGGTCGCCGCGCTCACCGCCGACGGTGCGCCGCCGACCCGGCTCGTGCACGCGTTCACCCTGGACGGCGCGCCCACCGGCACCGACATCGCAGCCACCTGGGCCGCGCAGGAGCTGGGCTTCTTCAGCGCCCTGCACCTGGTGCAGGCGTTCGCCGGCGCGGGGCTGACCGGGGAGGAGAGCGACCTCGCCCTGGATCTGGTGACCGCCGGCACCGGCGACGTACGCGGCGACGACCTGCGCCGCCCGGAGCACGCCACCCTCGCCGGGTTGGCCCGGGTGCTCCCCGCCGAGCTGCCCGGGCTCGGCGTCCGGCTGGTCGACGCGGACCCGACCGGCGACGACACCGGGGCGCTGGTCGCCGAGCTGCGCCGCCCCCGGGAGCCCGAGGTGGCCCTGCGTGGCGGCCGCCGCTGGGTGGCCGACGTCGAGCAGGTGACGATCGACGCCGAGGGGGAGCCGGGCGCGTTGCGCGACGGCGGCCGGTACGTGATCACCGGCGGTCTCGGCGGCATCGGCATCACCCTGGCCGAGGACTTCGCCACCCGGGCCCGGGCGAAGCTGGTGCTGCTGGCCCGGTCCGGGCTGCCGGAGCGCGACCGGTGGGACGACCACCTCGCCGTGCACGGCGACGACCGGGCCGGTCGGGCCATCGCGGCGATCCGGCGGATGGAGGCGGCCGGGGCTGAGGTGCTGGTGCTCGCCGCCGACGTCACCGACCCGGCCGACCTGCGCCGGGTCCGCGACGCCGCGACGGCGGCGTACGGCGGCGTCGACGGCATCGTGCACGCGGCCGGCCTGCCGGGCGGGGGGATGGCCGAGGTCAAGGAGCGGGCCGAGGCCGAGCGGGTGCTCGCCCCGAAGCTCGCCGGCACGCTCGCCCTGGCCCAGGTCTTCGGTGACCTGCCGCTGGACTTCGTGGTGCTCTGCTCGTCCATCACGGCGGTGGTCGGCGGCTTCGGGCAGGTCGACTACTGCGCGGCCAACGCGTTCCTGGACGCGCACGCCCGCTCCGGCGCGGGTTGGCGCGCCCCGGTGCTGTCGCAGAACTGGGGCGGCTGGGCCGAGGTGGGCATGGCGGTGGAGACGACGGCGCCAGCCGGGTTCCGGGCCGCCGGCCGCGACACGGTGACCAGCGGGCTCGACCACCCGGTCCTCACCACGAAGGTCACCGGGCCGGCGGAGACGGTGCTGCACGGGCTGGTGTCCGCCAGCACGCACTGGCTGCTCGACGAGCACCGGATCGGCGGAGTGCCGGTGGTGCCGGGCACCGCCCACCTGGAGACGGTGCGGGCCGCGGTGGCCGCCGCACTGCCCGCCCCGGGGCCGGGCGCGGCCGTCGAGCTGCGTGACGTGGTGTTCCTGGAGCCGTTCGCGGTGCCCGACGGCACCGTCGCCCAGTACCGGGTGGAGCTGACGCCGGCCGAGGACGGCGGCACCGACTTCGCCGTGCGGAGCCTCGCCGGCGGCCGGCTGCGTACCCATGTGCGCGGCGCGGCCGGCTGGACCGCCGAACCGGCCCCGCCGGCCCGACCGGTCGCCCCGGCCGGGCGACGGGTGGACGACGACGCGTCGTTCGGCCGGGGCCGGACCAGCATCCTCTCCTTCGGCCCGCGCTGGGCCGCGCTGGGCGAGCACCACCTGGCCGACGGCCTCGAACTCGCGGTGGTCGAGGCGCCCGCCGCGGCCGTCGGTGACCTGCCCGCCTGGGGCCTGCACCCCGCACTGCTGGACGTGGCGACCGCGTTCGGCCGGGGCCAGGGCAGTGGCACCTACCTGCCGCTGTCGTACGGCCGGATCGTGGTGCGCGGGCCGCTGCCGGCCCGGTTCACCAGTGAGCTGCGGCACCGGGCCGGCGGCACGGACGAGGTGGTCACCGCCGACCTGTCGCTGCGCGACCCGGACGGCCGGGAGCTCGTCGCGATCAGCGAGTTCGTGCTGCGCCGGGTCGACCAGGGTGCCGTCACCGGCGGCCTCACCGAAGCGTCCACCGCGGAGGCCGCACCGCCGGCCACCACCGAGGACATCCGGCCGGTGGACGGTGCGGAGGCGTTCCGCCGCAGTCTCACCGCCGGCCTCGGCGCCCAGGTGGTCATCGCGACCCGCACGGTCGACGACATCCGGCGCCGGGCCGGCCGGGTCACCACCGACAACCTCACCGGGGACGACGTGGTCTCCGGTCCCGCCCCTTCCGCCGGGGTCGGCGGCGCCGCACCGGGCACCGAGCTGGAGATGACCATCGCCCGGGTCTGGCAGGACGGGCTCGGGGTGGCCGAGGTCGGCGTGGACGACGACTTCTTCGCCCTGGGCGGCAACTCCCTGGTCGCGGTGCAGCTGATCGCGGCGATGCGCAGGGCGACCGGCGTGAAGCTGCCGATGCGCAGCCTCTTCGAGACCCCCACCGTGGCCGGGCTGGCCGCCCGGATCGAGGACATGCGCGCCACCACCACCGACGAGCCGGCCAGCCCGGCACCGATCCCCGCCATTCCGCGACTGCCCCGCGCGTGACGAGAAAGCAGGAGTAGAGAGCCATGAGCGACACGATCGCCACGCTGCCCGTCGTCGTCGAATCCGACGGCCGGGCGCTGACCGAGCTGATCACCGAACGCCGCGCCGAGCTGCGCGCGACCCTCGCGGAGCAGGGCGGGCTGCTGTTCCGGGGCTTCGACGTGGGCGGAGTCGACGGCTTCGACCAGGTGGTCCGGGCGTTGTCCGGTGAACCGCTGACCTACACGGAGCGGTCCTCACCGCGGCACGCCATCAAGGGCCGGGTGTACACCTCGACCGACTACCCGCCGGACGAGGAGATCTTCCTGCACAACGAGAACTCGTACCAGGCGCGCTGGCCGTTGACGCTGTTCTTCTACTGCATCACCGCGCCGCAGACGCTGGGCGCCACCCCGCTCGCCGACATCCGCCGGGTCTACCAGGAGATCGACCCGGCCGTACGGGAGGAGTTCGTCCGCCGCCGCTGGATGCTGATGCGCAACTTCCACGAGGACTTCGGCGCGAGCTGGCAGCACGTGTTCGGCACCGACGAACGGGCCGAGGTCGAGGCGTACGCGACGGCCAACCGGATCAGTCTGGAGTGGGTGGGCCGCGACGGTCTGCGCACCCGGGCGGTCCGCGACGCCGTCCACAACCGCCCCGGCTCGGACGTTCCCCGCTGGTTCAACCACGCCACCTTCTTCCACGTGAGCAGCCTGGCCAAGGACCTCCAGGAGGGGCTGCTGGCCATGTTCGGCGCCGACGGACTGCCGTCGAACACCTACTACGGAGACGGCGGCGAGATTCCCGCCGACGTCATGGACCACCTGCGCGCCGCCTACCGGGCCGCCAGCGTCCGCTTCGACTACCAGCGTGACGACGTGCTGGTGGTGGACAACATGACCGCAGCGCACGGCCGCGAGCCGTTCACCGGCCCCCGCAAGATCGCCGTCGCGATGGCCGAACCGCACACCCCCGACACCGATGGAGCACAGTGATGGCCGAACCCCGATTCCTGGTCGTCCGCAACGACGAGGAGCAGTACTCGATCTGGTCGGCCGACCGGGACCTCCCGGCGGGGTGGCACGACGCCGCGTTCGCCGGCACCCGCGCCGAGTGCCTGGAGCACATCGACACCGTCTGGACCGACATGCGTCCCCGCTCGGTACGCGAGGCGAGCAAGTGAGCGCGAGGAGTGCAGCGAAGCGGAGCCCCGCAGTCGCGAACGGAAGGCAGCAACGATGACCAGAGAGTGGACCTTCCCGGCCTCCTTCGCCCAGGAGCGGGTGTGGACGGCCAACCAGCTCGACCCCGGCTCACCGGTCTACAACGTCTCCGCGCCGTGGCGGTTCCCGGCGGGCGTCACCGCGGCCCAGGCCGTCGAGGTGCTCGGTCAGGTGGTCGCCCGGCACGAGTCGCTCCGCACCCACCTGCGGATGGTCGACGGCGCGCTGGTGCAGGTGGTCCGGGCCGCCGAGCCGCTGGAGGTGCCCGTGCTGGACCTGACCGGGCTACCCGACGACGAGCAGGTGCGCCGCCACGCCGAGACGATGGCCGAGCTGGCCCGGACCCCGATCCCGCTGGACGCCCCACCTCTGTGGCGGGCACGGCTGGTCCGCTTCTCCGCCGACCAGCTCCGGTTGCAGTTCGTGGTGCACCACGCGGTCTTCGACAGCCACTCCGCGGTGCTCCTCGACGCCGAACTGGCCGCGTTCACCCGGGCCGCGCTGACCGGCGCGCCCGCCGACGTGCCCGAGCTGCCCATCCAGTACGCCGACTTCGCCGTCTGGCAGCGCGACCAACTCGCCGGTGAGGAGTTGGACCGGCAGCTCGCCTTCTGGCGCGACCACCTGGCCGGCGCGCCGGCGGTGACCGGCCTGCCACTGGACCGGCCGCGCCCCGCCCAGCTCGGCTTCGCCGGCGACGAGGTGCGCTTCGACCTTCCCGACGGGCTGCTGGACCGGGTCGGGCAGCTCGCGGCGGGCACTTCCGCCACCCCGTACATGGTGCTGCTGGCCGCCTTCGCCGCCCTGCTGTCCCGGATCTCCGGTGACCCCGAGGTGGTCGTGGGCGTCTCCACCGCCGGTCGGGACACCGCCGAGCTGACCCCGCTGATCGGCATGTTCGTCAACCCGGTCGCGCTGCGGTGCGACCTGACCGGCGACCCGAGCGTGACCGAGCTGCTCGGCCGGGTGCGTACCGGCCTGGTGGACGCGATGGAGCACGGGCAGACCCCGTTCCAACGGATCGTCGAGGCGGTCGCCCCGCAGCGTGACCCGTCGGTGCAACCGGTGTTCCAGACCGCGCTGAACCTCATCCCGGACTCCGGTCTGGACCCGGTGCCGCTGGGCACCACCAAGGACGACCTCGCCTTCGACATCACCGGCGGCACCAGCCGGCTGGTCTACCGCACCGACCTGTTCGACCGGGCCAGCGCCGAGACGGTCGTCGCCCGCTACCTGCGGCTGCTCACCGCCGCCGTCGCCGATCCGGCGACGCGGCTGTCCGCGTTGCCACTGCTGGACGATGCCGAACGCGACCTGCTGCTCACCTGGACCGGCACCGGCGACGAGGTGGCCCCGAGCACCGTGGTCGCCGAGGTCGAACGGCAGGCCGCCGCCACACCGGCCGCGATCGCCCTGATCTGCGACGGGGTGGAGCTGAGCTACGCCGAGCTGGCCGCCCGGGCCAACCGGCTGGCCCGGCTGCTGGTCGACCGTGGTGCCGGCCCGGAGACCCGGGTCGCGCTGCTGCTGGCCCGCTCGGCGGAGCTGCTGGTGGCGATGCTCGCGGTGCTCAAGGCCGGCGCGGCGTACCTGCCGGTGGACACCGGCTACCCGGCGAACCGGATCGGCTACCTGCTGACCGACGCGGAGCCGACGCTGGTGCTGGCCACCGCGCAGACGGCCGCGCTGGCTCCGGCCGGCGCGCTGCTGCTGGAGCCGACGACCGCCGCCGACCTGGACGACACCGACCTCACCGACGACGACCGCCGGGCGCCGCTGCGCCCGCAGCACCCGGCGTACGTGCTCTACACCTCCGGCTCCACGGGCCGGCCGAAGGGCGTGGTGGTCGAGCACCGCGCGGTCGCGGCCTACCTGGCCTGGGCACGAGAGACATACCCGGGTCTGGCCGGCACGGCGCTGCTGCATTCGCCGGTCTCGTTCGACCTGACGGTGACCGGGCTGCTCGGCCCGCTCACCGCCGGCGGCACGGTCCGGCTCGCCGGCATCGACACGCCGGGCGCCCGGGCCGGCGGACCGCCGACCTTCCTGAAGGTAACCCCCAGCCACCTGCCGCTGCTCGACGGCGCGCTGTCGCCCACCACCGACCTGGTGATCGGCGGGGAGGCACTGACCGGCGAGCAGTTGGCCGGCTGGCGGGCGGCGCACCCCGACGTGGCGGTCATCAACGAGTACGGCCCGACCGAGGCGACCGTCGGCTGTGTCGCGGCCCGGATCCCGCCCGGGCAACCGGTGCACGCCGGGCCGGTGCCGATCGGCCAGCCCACCTGGAGCACCCGGGTCCACCTGCTCGACGCCGCACTGAACCCGGTGCCGCCGGGCGTGGTCGGCGAGCTGTACGTCGCCGGCGCGCAACTGGCCCGGGGCTACCTGCGGCGCCCGGCGCTCACCGCCGAGCGCTTCCTGCCCTGCCCGTACGGGCCGCCGGGGGAGCGGATGTACCGCACCGGTGACCTGGCCCGCTGGCGGCCCGACGGCACGCTGGACTACCTGGGCCGCCGGGACGACCAGGTCAAGATCCGCGGGATGCGGATCGAGCTGGGCGAGATCGAGTCGGTGCTACGCGCCCGCCCGGACGTGGACGCGGCGGCGGTCGTGGTCCGCAGCGACAGCGGCGAACCGACGCTGGTCGGCTACCTGGTCGGCACGGTCGACGAGACGGCACTCGCCGCCGAGCTGGCCCTCGACCTGCCCGCGCACCTGGTGCCGGGCGCGTTCGTCCGGTTGGACGCGCTGCCGCTGACCCCGAACGGCAAGCTGGACACCGCCGCGTTGCCGGCGCCGGCCGCCGCCACCTCCGACGGTTTCCTCGCCCCGCGCACCGACGCCGAGGCGTTGGTCGCCGAGGTCTACGCCGAGATCCTCCAACTGGAGAAGGTCGGCGCGCTCGACGACTTCTTCGCCCTGGGAGGCAACTCGCTGCGCGGCATGCGCGCGATGGCCCGCATCCGCGCCGAGGTGGACGTGGAGCTGCCGATGCGGGCGCTGTTCAGCAGCCCGGTGGTGGCCGACCTGGCCGCCCAGATCGAACAGCGGATCGCCGCCGAACTCGACGAACTCTCCGAAACCGAGGTCGCCGCGTTGCTCGCGGCGGAGAAGGACATTTCCTCATGACCGACGTGAAGGACGCGGCCCGCGACGCCGCCCGACAGGCGCTGATCGCCCAACGGCTGCGCCGCCGGTCGGGCGGCACACCCGCCTCCCGGATCACCCCGCGCCCGCCGGACGCGCAGGTGCCGCTGTCGTACGCCCAGGAGCGGGTCTGGTTCATGGACCAGCTCGCTCCGGGCGAGGCGGCGTACCACATCGCGGTGCCGCTGCGGGTGCGTGGCCCGCTCGATGTCGCGGCGCTGCGCCGCGCGCTGGCCGACCTGACCCGGCGGCACGAGTCGCTGCGCACCCGGTTCCCGGCCGACTCCGACGGGCGGCCCACGGTGGTGCTCGACGACGCGGTCGAGGTGCCGTTGACCGTGGTCGAGGCCGCCGACGAGGCCGCCGCGCAGGCGCTGGTCGACCAGGCCGCGGCGGAGCCGTTCGACCTGGCCGGCGGGCCGCTGCTGCGTGCCCTGCTGATCCGGCTGGCGCCGACCGAGCACGTGCTCTTCCTCGGTCAGCACCACATCGTCGGTGACGGCTGGTCGGTGGACGTGCTGCTGCGCGACCTGATCACCCGCTACCGCGACGGTGAGCTGCCCGCCCTGCCGGTGCAGTACGGCGACTTCGCCGTCTGGGAGGCGCGGGAGCTGGCCGGCCCGGTCGCCCGCCGGCACCTGGACTGGTGGAAGGAGCGGCTGGCCGGGATCACCCCGCTGGAGCTGCCCCTGGACCTGCCGCGCCCGGCCACCCAGACCTACCGGGGTGACTTCGTCGAGTTCACCGTGGACCGGGCCGCCACCGAGGGGCTGCTGGCCCTGACCCGCTCCTACGGCGGCACGCTGTTCATGACGCTGCTCGCCGCGTACCAGGTGTTCCTGGCCCGGCACGCCGGGCAGGACGACTTCGCGGTCGGCGCGTCGGTCGCCGGCCGGTCGGCACCGGAGCTGGAGAACGTGGTCGGCATGTTCGTCAACATGCTGCCGATGCGCGCCGAGCTGGCCGGTGACCCGACCTTCGGTGAGCTGCTGGAGCGGACCCGGCGTGCGGTGCTGGACGGGTTGGAGCACGCCGAGGTGCCCTTCGCCCGGGTGGTGCACGAGCTGGGGTTGCCCCGCGACGTCAGCCGCTCACCGGTGTTCCAGGCGATGTTCGTGTTGCAGAACTACGAGATGGGCCGGTTCGACGGGGTCGCCGAGGACGCCGGGGTCGGCTTCGAGTGGCATCCGATGGAGCTGCGCGCCACCCGCTTCGACTTCGAGCTGCACGCCGTCGAGACCGGTGACGGGCTCTGGGGCAAGCTGGTCTTCAACACCGACCTGTTCACCCGGGCCACCGTCGAGCGGATGGCGCACCGGCTGACCACCCTGCTGCGCGCCGTGATGGCCGCCCCGGACCAGCCGCTCTCCGCGCTGGACCTGCTGGCCCCCGCCGAGCGGGAACTGCTCGCCGGCTGGAACGACACCGACGGTGACTTCCCCCGGCAGCAGATGCTGTACGCACCGATCGAGGAGCGGGCCGCCCGTACGCCGGACGCGGTCGCGCTGCGCTTCGCCGGCCGGTCGACGACGTACGCCGAGCTGAACGCGGCGGCGAACCGGGTCGCACACCGGCTGCGGGCCTCCGGAGTGGGCCCCGAGACCCTGGTCGGGGTCTGCGCGGAACGTTCCGTCGAGCTGGTCGCCGGCCTGCTCGGCGTGCTCAAGGCCGGCGGCGCGTACCTGCCGCTGGACCCGGAGTACCCGGCGGACCGGCTGGCGTTCATGGTGACCGACGCCGCCGCGCCGGTGGTGCTCGTGCAGGAGCACCTGCGGGACGTGCTGCCGGCGACCGACGCCACCGTGCTCGCCCTCGACGACGAGGCGGTCTGGGCCGGTCAGCCGGCGACCGACCCGACGCCGACGGCCGGCCCGACCAACCTCGCGTACGTCATCTACACCTCCGGCTCCACCGGCCGTCCCAAGGGTGTGCCGAACACCCACCGGGGCATCGTCAACCGCCTGGACTGGATGCAGCGCACCTACCGGCTCGGCGCCGACGACGCGGTGTTGCAGAAGACCCCCGCCAGCTTCGACGTGTCGGTGTGGGAGTTCTTCTGGCCGCTGCGCGAGGGCGCCCGGCTGGTGCTGGCCGAGCCGGGCGGCCACAAGGACGCCGGCTACCTGCGCGACCTGCTGGTCTCCGAGCGGGTCACCACCGCCCACTTCGTACCGTCGATGCTCACCGTCTTCCTCGCCGAGGACGGCGTCGAGGCGGCCACCGCGCTGCGCCGGGTGATCTGCTCGGGCGAGGAGCTGCCGCTCGCCGCGGCCCGGGACTTCACGGCCCGGCTGCCCGCCAGCGGTCTGCACAACCTGTACGGCCCGACCGAGGCGGCCATCGACGTCAGCGCGTGGGAGTGTGACCCGGCGCTGCTGGGCGAGCTGACCAGCGTGCCGATCGGTGCACCGATCAGCAACCTGCGGCTGCACGTGCTGGACCCCCGGGGCAACCCGTGCCCGGTCGGCGTCGCCGGTGAGCTGCACATCGGCGGGGTCGGGCTGGCCCGGGGCTACCACCGCCGGCCGGCACTGACCGCCGAGCGGTTCGTGCCGGACCCGTTCGCCGCCGAGCCGGGCGCCCGGCTCTACCGCACCGGCGACCTGGCCCGCTGGCGCGTGGCACCCGGCGACCCGGCCCGTGGGGTGCTGGAGTTCCTCGGGCGCATCGACCACCAGGTCAAGCTGCGAGGGCTGCGCATCGAGCTGGGCGAGATCGAGAGTGCGCTGCGCGCCCAACCCGGGGTGACCGAGGCGGTGGTGCTGGTCCGCGAGGACACCCCCGGCGACAAGCGGCTCACCGGATACCTGGTGGGCGCGGCCGACCACGACGTGGTCAAGGCGGCGTTGAAGGAGACCCTGCCCGAGTACATGGTGCCGGCCGCGTTCGTGACCCTGGACGCGCTTCCGCTGACCCCGAACGGCAAGCTGGACCGCAGAGCGCTGCCCGCGCCGGTCGTCACCCGCGCCGCGTCGGTGGCTCTGGTCGAGCCGCGCGACGACACCGAGCGGATGCTCGCCGGCATCTGGTCCGACGTGCTCGGGGTGGACACCCTCGGCATCGACGACGACTTCTTCGACCTGGGTGGGCACTCGATGCTCGCCACCCAGGTCGTGGCGCGGATCCGCAAGGCCGAGCACGGCGGGCGGCCGGTCGGCGTCATGGACCTGTTCCAGCAGCGGACCATCCGCGACCTGGCCACGTTCATGTCCGGCGGCGGCGAGGGCGATGGGCCGCGCCGGTTGCTCTACGAGCTGACCAAGCCGATCCCGGCGGCACAGCGGGTCATCACGTACGTCTGCGTGCCGTACGGCGGCGGCAGCGCGATCGTCTACCAGCCCCTCGCGGACGCGTTGCCGGCCGGACACGCGCTCTGGTCCCTCGCGATCCCGGGGCACGACGTGGGCCTCACCGAGGACGCGCTGCCCTTCGACGAGCTGACCACCCGGGTCGCCGAGGAGATCCTGGAACGCGTCGAGGGTCCGCTCGCCCTGTACGGGCACTGCGGGGTCGGCAGCGCGATCGTCGCCGAGGTGGCCCGGAAGGTGGAGGCCGCCGGCCGGGATCTGACGGCGCTCTACATCGGCGCGATGTTCCCGTTCGCCCGTCCGAAGGGGCTGTTCGCGGCGGTCCGTACCCGCCTGGAGAAGCTGCGCAGCAACCGGCACTACGCGAGCTGGCTCAAGTCGATGGGCGTCGACACCGACGAACTCGACCCGGAGCAGGCCGATCGGATCATCAGCAACATGCGCGCCGACTCCCGGGCCTCGGAGGAGTACTTCACCGACCTGCTCGACCGGCGCGCGGTGAAGCTGCGCGCTCCGATCATCTCCGTGGTCGGCTCGGAGGACCCGGTCACCGACTACCACACCGAGCGGTACGCCGAGTGGCAGTTCCTCAGCGACCGGCTGGCGCTGGTCGTCCTCGACCAGGCCGGGCACTTCTTCCTCAAGTACCGGGCGCAGGAGCTGGCCGAGATCGTCACCCGCGTGCACCCGGCGCTCCTCGCCGGCGACGTCGGGACGCTGACCCCGCGGGCACGCGGCGAGGAAGCCGGCTGGGCGGTGGCCGACACCCGCGGCGTGGACGCCGTCGTCGGCCCGGAGCAACCGGTGGTCCGCCCGAGCATGGCCCGCTTCGTGGCGGTCACCGCCGGGCAGTTGGTCTCCACCACCGGCTCGGCGCTGACCGCGTTCGCCCTGCCGATCTGGCTGTTCACCCGCACCGGCTCGGTCGCCAACCTGGGCCTGCTGTGGGCCCTGGCGCTGGTCTGCGGGGTGCTGATGCTGCCGGTCGCGGGCGCGATCACCGACCGCGTCAGCCGACGCAAGATCATGATGATCGCCAGTTGCAGCGCCGGCTCGATCCAGCTGATCCTCGCCGCGCTGCTGTGGACCGACAACCTGTCGCTCTGGCACATCTACGCCCTGGTGGCGTTGAGCCAGGTCGCCGGGTCGTTCCAGCGCATCGCGTTCCAGTCGGCGGTGCCGCAGCTCGTGCCCAAGCGCTACCTGGGGCACGCGATGGGCATCACGCAGCTCTCCAACGGTTTCGCCATGCTGCTGATGCCGGTCTTCGCCGCGGGTCTGCTCGCCGCCATCGACCTCAAGGGCATCCTGCTGCTCGACGTGGTCAGCTACCTGGTCGCCGTGGTGACCCTGTCGCTGGTCCGCTTCCCCGACCTGCTCGGCTGGCGGCCCAAGGAACGGCTGCTGGTGGCGATCGCCAACGGCCTGCGCTACTCGTGGCGGCACCGTGGCTTCCGGTTGATGCTGGGCTACTTCGCGCTGGGCAACATCTTCCTGGCCCCCGCGCTGGTGCTCACCACCCCGCTGGTGCTCTCCTTCGGCAGCGCCACGCAGGTCGCCCAGGTCGCTCTCGCCGAGGCGGTCGGGGCGGTCGCCGGTGGCGTACTCATGGCGCTGTGGGGCGGCCCCCGGCACCGCCGCATGATCGGCGTGCTGATCGGCAACCTCGGCACGGCGGTCGGCTGTGTCCTGGTCGGCCTGGACGCGTCGGTCGCGATGATCTGCGTCGGGGCCTTCTGGCTGGCCATGTCGATGACCACCGCGCAGTCCATCTACGCCACGATCGTCCAGGTCAAGGTGCCGCAGCGCTTCCACGGCCGGGTGTTCAGCCTCAACCAGACCATCTCCTGGTCGACGCTGCCGATCGGCTTCGCGCTGCTCGCGCCGGGGGCCACCGCGCTGTTCGAGCCGCTGCTCGCCCCCGGTGGAGGGCTTGCCGGGTCGGTGGGCGCGGTGATCGGCACCGGCCCGGGTCGGGGCATCGGCTTCGCGTACGTCTGCTTCGGTGCGGCGCTGATCCTCATCACCCTGGGCGGCTTCGCGATCCGGCTGCTGCGCCGCTTCGACCTGGAGGTGCCCGACTCGCTGCCCGACGACCTGATCGGCGCGCAGGAGCGGGAACGGCGGTTGGCCGCCCGCGCCGCGCAGCGCGAGGAGGAGCGGGTGCCCGTGGGGGTGTGAGCATGGTGGGTCGCCGCGGTGTCTCCTCGGCGCCGCGGCGGCCGTCCCAAGCCCGCCGTCCGGACAGCGTCACTCGTACTCGCGCGCGACGAGGAGCATCTCGGCGAGAAGCCTCCAGCTCAGCGTGATCGGGACCTCCTCCCCGTTGTTCCGGGCCCAGGACTCGATGCTTCGGGAGAAGTCGCCCCACGCCTCGAGGAACGTCTCCAGGTTGCGGTTCTCCCAATTCTCGGGGTGGTCGGCGACGTCGGCCGCGAGGGCGTACGCGAAGTGCGCGAAATCCACGTGGTCCGCCACTCCTGCGGCCAGTGCGTCAAGATCGTGTTCCACGATCAGACAATCGTGAGCGACGAGGCCAACACGTCGATGGGCGCGACCGGCACGATGCTCCGCACCGCGTCGGCAAACTCCGGGTCGAGCGTGATGAGGGCATCGGCCTGGAGCGTGGTCAGGGCGACGTACTCGGCGTCGAGCGTGTCCGGCCACCCGAGCTGATCGGCGATCTTCCACGCGACGCTCTGCAGGACGCGGTCTCCGAGCAGTCGGATGCGCAGCGCACGCACATAGGTGAGGTGGCGCTCGGCGTCCCTCCTGGACAGCGTCCCTCGACGTACCGATTGGTAGAGGAGCGACAGCACCTGTGAGCGGAGCAGGCTCGGGGCCACGAGCTGATGCTCATCGGGAATCGCGACCTCGTCGTGCGCCAGACGTAGCGCCACGGCTGGAGTGATCACGTACCTGGCCATCAGGAGCTCCTCCGTCAGGTGTTGGCAGGGCCGGGCCCACCGTACCGAAACGGCGTTCGCCGGCCAGGCGGTGAGCGGGTTGGCAGCTGCGCCGGCGGCGTTGGTAGGTCGCCCGTGACGAGCCGTCCGCGCGCGCCCGTTGACAGCATCGCTCGCGTCTCAATACGCTTAACAATATGGTTAAGTGAAGGGGGGCTTCCGATGGCTGGAACCGATCAGCTCAGCGCGGTGTTCTCGGCGCTGTCCGACCCGACTCGGCGGGCGATCATCGCCGAGCTGGCCGAACGCGACGCCACGGTCACCGAACTCACCGCTCCTCTGTCCATCTCGATGCCAGCGGTGTCACGGCACCTGAAGGTGCTCGAGCGCGCCGCGCTCATCTCGCGGTCGCGGTCGGGCAAGTGGCGCGCGAGCCACCTCGAATCTGCCCCGCTACGCGAGGCGGCCGACTGGATCGACCGCTACCGGCGGTTCTGGGACTCGTCCCTCACCCGCCTCGATGCCCACCTCGCCGCAGTGCAGGCCGCCGGACGGGCAACGGACCGGATGGTCGACGACCCCAGGGAGCTCGAATGAAGACGGAAACTCCGCAGCTCGTCATCTCGCGCGTGTTCGACGCGCCGCGGGAGCTCGTCTATCGGGCCTTCACCGATCCCGATCACCTCGCGGCGTGGTGGGGCCCGGTCGGCAACTCACTGCCACGCGACGAGATCGAGTTCGACGTGCGCCCCGGCGGCTATCAACGGTGGACGGAGGTCAATGCATCCGACCCCGGCCTTCGCGTGCACATCCACGTCGTCCTCACAGACGTCGCCGACGGCGAACTGCTCGACGGCGTCATGCACGTCAGTGGCCGGCTGCAGGAGGGCATCGAGCCGTTCGAGACGAGGCTGCGGGTCGAGTTCCACGACGAGGCTGACGGACGGACGCGACTGGAGATCCGCCAGTGGCTCCCCGAGCATCTGGAGCAGCCCAGCGAGGAGGGTTGGTGCCAGGCGTTCACCAAGCTGGACACCACGCTGAGGAATGTCCAGATTGTTGCAACTGATCATCGAGAGGTAGGGACATGGCAAAGCTGATCTACGTGACGAACGTGTCGCTTGACGGCTACATCGAGGACGAACACGGCGCGTTCGACTGGTTCCCAATCGGCGACGAGGTATTCGCCTTCCACACCGACCTCCTGCGGTCCGTGGGCACGCTTCTCTACGGGCGGCGTCTGTACGAGGCGATGTCCCTCTGGGAGACCGACGCCGCTCTGGCCGCGCAGTCCGACCTCACGGCCGACTTCGCGAGCGCCTGGCAGGCGGCGAGCAAAGTCGTGTATTCCACGACCCTCGCCGCGGTGTCAACTGCCGACACCCGACTCGAACGCCGTTTCGACCCCGCCGCAGTACGAGAACTGAAGGCCACGGCCAGCAGCGATCTCACCGTGGGAGGTGCCAACCTCGCGACGCAGGCTTTCAAGGCCGGGCTGGTCGACGAGTGCCAGCTGATCATCCTGCCCGTTGTCGTCGGCGGCGGCAAGCCAGGGCTGCCGACCGGCATACGCGCCGACCTCGAGCTCCTCGATGAGCGCCGATTCCGAAACGGCGTCGTACACCTCCGCTACCGCCCTCGTCAAGGTCAAGTATGAGGAAGTTCAGTGCGACAGGTGCTGTCGGCGCACGTGCGCGCCGTACCTGCTAGGTGAACCCTGTCCGGCCGGACGGCCGGATAACCGGACGCGTCGCCGTGGTGCGTCCGCTAACGTCCCGCCTCATGGCAAGCACCAACCTACGCACCGAACGCCTCGAGCTTCGCCCGGTGCGTGACGAGGACGTCGACCGGATCCTGGAGTACCGCAACCTGCCGGAGGTCACTCGCTGGCTACTGCGCACCGAGGTCGACCCTGCGTCCTTCCGGGCGGCGTGGCGGCGCGCGGCGGAAGACCCCGACGACCACAGCGTGGCGGTGGCCGTGGACGGCGTGGTGATCGGGACTGTCTCGCTTGACGTGGTCGACGGTATGGGTCAGCCCGGCATGCCGCCGTGCACGGAGGCCCAACTCGGTTACATCTTCGACCCGGCGTACGGGGGCCATGGTTACGCAACTGAGGCTGTCACCGCGATGGTGGCGCACGCGTTCGACCGGCTGGGCGTCCGAAGGATCACCGCCGGCTGCTTCGCGGACAACCTCGCCTCGGTGCGGATCCTCGAAAAGGTCGGCATGCGTCGTGAGCAGCACGGCGTCGGCGACTCCTGGCACGCCGAGCTGGGCTGGGTGGACGGCTACACGTACGCCCTGCTCGCCGAGACATGGCGCCACGGGACGGCACCGTAGGGACGGCGACGGTGATGGAGGCTGCTACGGACCGCCGCAACAGTATTAGAGGGCCGGCCCGCCGTATGGGTCGTGGCTGATCTGCTGGATGCCGCCCTGCGGGGGCCCGCTGTACGGACCGGGGAACCCGTCGGCCGGCGGCCTCGTGTGCAGCACCGCGGTCGGTGCGTCGCTCATGCCCGCTCCGGCCGGCGCCGTCAGTTGAGTCGTCGCGTGCGGAGCCGGCTTGTCCGGTGTGTTCCGGCGGCGGTTCGCCATCAGGGCCAGTGCGCCCAGGCCGGTGGCGACCAGCAGGCCGCCCAGGATGTACGGCAGTGAACCGCTGCCCTCGTCGCTGACAGCTTCGAGGGCGAGGGGTGCCCCCGTCGCGGCTACGCTGGTCTCCGGCGCGGAAGCCTCGTCCGCTGCCGCCGTTGCGGCGGGAGACTGCGGGGTCGTCGCGGGCGCGGCCACGGCGGTCAAGGTCAGCCGGACGCTCGCGGTGCCACCGGCGGAGCCCTGTACGGTCGTGCGGGTGGTGCGATAGCCGTCCAGGGCCGCGACGACCGTGATCGGGCCCTCGGCGATCGTCTTGCCGGCGCCCGACTTGATCGAGAACCGGCCGCTCCGGTCGCTCGTCGTACGGTATTCGTGCCCGGCGCTGTCCCGGACGGTCAGGGCCACGCCGCCGACCGCCTTGCCGCTGGAGTCGCGGACCTGGCCGGACACCCCGGCGACCACGGACGACGGCTTGTCCGCACCGGGTTGCGGCGCGCCCGCGCCGGGTTGCGACGTGCCCGCGCCGTGAACGTAGACCATCTTGTAGTCGAAGCTGTTCTGCCCGTCGAGCCGCACGGCGACCGAGATGTTGCGACCGGAGATCTCGCCCGCGCTCACCTGGGGCGCGACGAGGGTGGCCTGGAAGTCCTGGCTCTGGCCGGGTTTGAGGTTCGGCGCCGCCCGGCAGCCGGTGGTGCATTGCAGGCCGCCACTGACCACCACGATGGCCGTTTCGGCCCCGCTCCCGTTGTTCGTGACGCGGAACTGAACGCGAACCTTGTCGCCGGGCTTCACGTTCTCCGCCGACACGCTCAGGATGCTGATGGGTGCCGGTGCGCCCGCCACGGGTGTCGCGGACACCGCGAGCGTCCCCCCGGTCAAGGCGATCAATGCGGCGGCCCGGGCCCATCGAGCACGTAAGCGCGTCGTCACTTCCTACCATCCTCTCCGCGGGCAGGCGACATCGGCCGATGGCGTCGCGGGACACTATGCCCTGCCGGGGATGGGTGCGCGACTCGCGGGCTGGGTGTCCCTTTCGCTGGGGCGAGTTTGTCGTATCCCTGTGCTCCAATCCCGTCATGCATGTCGTCGTCTGCGGCGCACTCGTGGAGAACGGCGAGGTCCTGCTGGTACACCGCAGCCCGACCCGCCGCGCATACCCGGATCTCTGGGATCTGCCCGGGGGGCACGTCGAGGCGGGTGAGTCGGAACTACAGGCCCTCGCGCGTGAGATGCACGAGGAGCTCGGTGTTCGCATTGTGGCGCAGTCCGCTTCACGGTTGGGCGACTGGCATGCCGGCAGTGGTGACGACGCCGTTCACGTGGGCGTCTGGCGAATTGGAGACTGGGCCGGCTCTCCCACCAACCGTGCACCTGAGGAACATGACGACATCGCCTGGGTCGGGATCGGCGAGTTGGGCGGCCTTCCCCTGCTGTTCGCCGACTTGGCGGCATTGCTTCCCGCCTGAGCCTGACCGGCTGCCTCGTCACGACGAAGCACGGGCAGCGGCATCCCCGAGCGGTCCGCAGATCCATCGCTGCTCACACCAGCAGCTCGGTTGGGTTGGTCCGGTAGGTGGCGAGGAGCCGCAGCTTCGCCGGCGAGCACGGCCAGGCGATCCCGCACGCCTGGCAGCGCCAGGTGGGCCGCGAGGGCAGATGGTTCCTGTGCCGGTTCACACCGTCACCCGCCCGCTTGTGGCCGGACGGCGATGGCAGGGGAGGTCCGGTCGTGCGGGCGTGGCCTCCAGCCAGCGCAGGCCCGCGGGCATCAGGTACAGCTCGCGCCGGGCCACCGCGTCGCCACTCGGGCCGAGTTCGTAACCCTCGATCCAGAGCCAGTCGTGGTATGTGTGGCGGTCGGCCAGGACACGGATCACGCGGACGCTGACCGGTCGCGTGAACTGCGGACTGGCCTCGCGGGTCAGCAACAGCACGTCGCCGGATCGGATGGGCCGGCTGGTCATCGTGCGTGCAGTTTCCGGCGGTGTCGCTTCGGTGTCTCCGGCACGGCTGTCCCTCGCATCGGTCGAGTGGAAGGAGGCCCGGCCTCGGTGCTCGCCGTCGGGTCGGCCGGGCCCCCGCTACGAACGCGCACGCCGGGCTGTCGCCTCCACCGCTCGCGCCGTCTACCCAGCACCCTGCCGAGGGTTGCCTGACAATCACACAGCGTTAGATGATTTCTTCGGTACGTTCCATTGACTCCCGAAGGGACGCGGGCATGAACCATGCATTTGTCGCGGCGCTCGCCGAGGCGTGCGAGACGGCCGAGAGTCTGGCCGATCGCATCGGTCTTCACCCGAAGACGGTCGCCCGGTGGGCAAACCCGGGGCGTGTCCCGCAGAGCCGGCATCGTGCCGAAGTAGCAAAGATCCTCAGGAAGGACGTTGTCGAGCTTTGGCCGGACGTGCTCAACCGACGGGAGCCGGTGTGGTTCCGACCATGGGTCGACATCGAGCGCGAAGCGGTCGCGCTGCGGGCGTTCCAGCTTGCCTGGGTGCCGGGCCTCCTTCAGACCGAGGCGTACGCCCGCGCAACGCTCGCCTGGGAGGCGCTGACCCTGACGGAAATAGACGAACTCGCGTCCGCACGGGTGGACCGGCAAGTGATCCTGACCCGTGATCGAGGGCCGTTGTTCGTCGCGGTGCTGGACGAGGGAATCATCCGTCGTGCGGTCGCCGGTGGCCGGGCGCTCATGGCTGCGCAGCTAGCTCACCTGGTGAGCTGTGCCGAACTGCCGAGCGTTCAGCTCCACATCGTGCCCGCCGATGCTGCGGCTTACCCCGGGCTGAATGGGCCGTTCACGCTCGCCGATTTGCCTGATGGGACGCGAGTGGCTCATGTGGACAGCCAAGCGCAAGCGCAGATCGTCGATCAGGCGTCGGAAATTGCTACCCTCGAGCGACGGTGGGAACGCATACGGGGCGAAGCCCTTCCTCGGGGGCGGTCCCTGGACCTCCTGAAAGAAGCGGCAGCATCATGGACATGACCGGCGCGCGATGGCGCAAGAGCACGAAGAGCGGCAGCAACGGCGGCGACTGCGTCGAGGTCGCCGACAATCTCCCCGGCGTTGTCCTGGTCCGCGACACGAAGAACCGCGACGGCGGCACCCTGGCGTTCGGCCCGACGGCGTGGCAGGCGTTCATCGCCCACGTCGCCGAGCGGCCGTAACCGCAGCAAGGCGTACCCGAAGCACCGTCTCTCCGGGCGGCACCTTCCACCGCGACGCGACGCTTGTTCAGGTGTCGCAGCAGAGCTACGAGCAGAACGGTGCCGACGTGCGGTTGCGCAGCGGCTCAGGCGGCAGCGGACAGTAGACGGCCGCCCGCCGGACCGGGTGGCCCGGCGGGCGGCCGGCGCCGTGGCGGTGTCACTCGCAGAACACCTGCACCTTGGTGTCGGGGTCGTCGACGTCGACGGTGACGTCGTCGAGCTGCTCGATGAGTTCCTCGATGTGCTGCGGCTTGAGCTGGGTCAGGTCGATGGGGACACCTGACTTGTTCAGCTTGGCGTTGACCTCGGTGAGCGCCTGGGGAGGGATGAGGCTCGTGAGCCGGACTCCGGCGCGCAGCAGCTGTAGCGGGACCCGGACGTTGACCCGGCTCGGCCCGTTGAAGTCGTCCTCCGAGTGCACCACGACGCGCAGGTACTTCGGTCGGGTTTTCGCGCGGGGCGCGGCTCCCGGGGGCGACTCGGGCTGTTCCCGTTCGACGGCGTTGATCAGCCGTTCGGCCTCGTCCGCGGTGATCTTGCCCTCGCCCAGCATCTCCAGGATCTGGCGGCGTTGCTCGTTCACTGGTCGCCCCTCTTCCTTCTCACTCATCTGACGCTGACCAGCACGGCCGTTCGGCCCTGCTCGATCTCGAACCGGCTGCCGGGCAGCGCCCACAGCACTTGCGCGGTGCCGCGCAGCGCGCCCACCGGGCTGACCCGGAAGACCAGGCAGGCGACCAGTCCGGCCAGCCCGGCCACCAGCAGCAGCGGAGACAGCAGCAACGCGACCGGCACGACCGGGACGTACAGCCGCAACCAGCGGCCGTCGCGACGGCGTTGGTGGTACGTCACCAGCTGCGGGATCATCGGGACCGCTCCAGCTCGGTCAGAGCCTCCTGGACGTTGATCTCCCCGCGCCGCAGGCGGTCGACGACGTCGGCGCCGGTGGGCGCCGGGTCGGTGTCGACGAAGTCGAGGTGCTGGGCGATCCGGTTCAGCCGGGACTTGATCGTCGGATAGCTCACCCCGAAGATCCGCTCCATCTCCTTGATCGAGCCGTGCGACCGGACGAACGCGGCAACGAACACCTGGTCGTCGACGCTGAGCTGGGCCAGCTGCGGCGGCTCGAACTGGCCCTCGACCGCGATGCCGCTGCCGGAGAGACGGACCCGCTCGACCACGAACGGCTGCCCCTGCGTCAGGTCGGTCAGTTCCTGCCAGTCCACCCTCGGCTCCCTCGCTTCGACAACGCCCGTGCCGCTCATTTGTACCTTGATATTTTCAAGGACACAATGCCGAAAGGTCAGCTTTTTTTATCCGACCATCAAGTATCTGGATTCTCGACCCCAGACGCGCGGTGGCGTCGGAGCACCAGGAGCGGACGACGGACGCTGCACAGATGGGAACGGGTGGAGACCGACGATCAGGCGGCGGGTGGGACCACGGCCTGGATGAGATGCGGACCCGGTTCGGAGAGGGCGTTGGAGAACTGCTCCGCGAGTTCCTCGGCGGTGGTGGCGCGGGTGGCGGGCACCCCGAAGGACTCCGCCAGTCGCACGAAGTCGATCGCGGGGTCGGCCAGGTCGAACAGGGGATTGCTGTCCGGGTCGCCGGCACCCGGTCGGCGGCTGTAGTACTTCCATTCCTGACGCAGGATGGCGTACGAGCGGTTGTCGAGGATCACCGTGGTGACGTTCAACTTCTCCCGTGCCTGAGTCCAGAGCGCCGCGACCGTGTACATGGCGCAGCCGTCGGAGATCAGAGCCACCACGGGGCGGTCGGGTGCGGCGACGGCGGCGCCGACGGCCAATGGCATGCCGTCGCCCATGGCGCCACCGGTCTGCATGAGCACGTCGTGCCGGGGCGCACCGGAGGTGGCGTCCGCGAGCGCGACGCCCGAGCTGACGCTCTCGTCGATGACGATCGCCCGCTCGGGTAGCAACGCCGCGACGACGTCGCACCAGCTCTGCAGGGTGAGGGGACCGGTGGGCAGTGCCGGGCGCCGCGGCTCGACGACGTCGGCCGCCACGTCGGGGGCCACCAGGTCGGCGAGTTGCGTGAGCGCGGCGACGGCATCCTGGCCCACCTCGGCGAGCACGTGCGTCGCGGCGTCCTCCGGAACGAGACAGCTGGGCTTGTCGGAGTAGGCGAAGAAGGAGACCGGTGCCTTCGCACCCGCGGTGATCACGTGGCGTACCCCGGCGAGCTGTTCGAGCGCCTGGTCCGGGTAGAAGCCGAGCCGGGGGAACGTGGGCAGACCCGCCCCGTGTTCGACCCGGTTGGAGTAGAGCTCCTGCAGGACGCGGACGCCGGTGGCGGCGGCGATGCGGCTGGCCGCGCAGAGCCCGGCCTCGCGCAGTGCCGGACCTCCGATCACCAGGGCGACGGGATCGCCGCTGCGGATCACCTCCGCGACCTGTGTGAGCACGTCCTGAGCCACCGGGGGCGCCGGCTTGGAGGTCATCGGCTCGGCCACCACACCGCCGTCGGACCACGAGACATCCGCCGGCACGATCACGGTCGCGATCTGTCCGGGTGACTCCACGGCACCGGCCAGGGCCGCGGCGGCGTCCGTCCCCGCGCCGGCGGCGTTCTCCGGGCGGCGGACGGGGCCGCGCAGCCAGCCGCCCAGGGCCGCGATGTCGGAGGCCAGCGCCGGGTCGAAGGCGTTGTGGTAGGTCGGGTGGTCACCGACGAGGTTCACCACCGGTGAGTTGGCGCGTCGGCTGTTGTGCAGGTTCGTCAGGCCGTACGCGAGCCCCGGACCGAGGTGCAGCAGTGTCGCCGCCGGTTTGCCGGCGATGCGGGCGTAGCCGTCGGCCGCGCCGGTCACCACACCCTCGAAGAGGGCCAGCACCCCGCGTAACTGCGGAACCGCATCCAGCGCCCCGACCAGGTGCAGCTCGGTGGTGCCGGGGTTGGTGAAGACGACCTCCACGCCGCCGTCCGCCAACGTCCGCATCAGTGCTTCCGCGCCGTTCACCCCGCACCGCCTCCTATGAGAGCCACGGAGCCAGCGTAAGCGACAAAGTCTCCTAAAACGGCATATCAGTACGTGAAGTGCGTGCTCACCGGTCCACGGCGTCGGCCTCGGGCAACTCGTCCGGTTCGGCGACCCAGGCGGAGAAGACCGGCACCCCGTGCCACGGCCCGGTCCCGCCGTCGGAGCGCTTGTCGGTGGCGACCGCCACCACCGCGTACGGGTGGCCGAAGCGCAGCTCGGCGGTGCGGGCGACGCCCTCCGGCGGCAGGCTGGTCAGCCCGAACATGCCGGTCACCGCCGCCGCCTCGAAGCCGTACCGGCCGTACCGGGCCATCGCCACCTGCCGCGCCTCGAAGTCCCGCACCGGCAGCGCCAGCGTCCTCGCCAGCGTCGCCGACGCGGCCGGGAAGCCCAGTGCCGGAGCCGTCAGGTCGTGCTCGCTGCGGGCCGACCAACAGGGGAGGACCGCGCGGTGCCGCTCCTCGCGACCGTCGCGGGCACTGGTCCGTACCCGCTCCTCGTGCAGCGTCCACAGGGGAGTGTCGCCGAGCGGCAGATCGAACAGTGAGCGGCGACCGGCAGGTTCACCGCCGTCGGCGGCGTCGGCGCTCATCCGGTACGCGGCCGCCAGCACATCAGCGGGCGGCACCTGCGGCGCGGCGGCCACCGAGACGACCATCAGCCCCGCACCGTTGGCCGCCTGGGCCGGCGCGGCGTGCACGATCACGTCACCGGCCCGCTCGGTCGTCGCGATGGCGCTCCGGTGGCCGTGGCCCGGGCTGCGCAGCACCCGGCGCAGCCGGCTCGCCCAGGCGCTGCCCGTTCCGAGTGCGCCGGCGTCGGCCACCTCGAACGGGTCGGCCCACGAGATCCTCGTCGCCAGCGCGCTGGCCAGGGCCAGCACCACGTCCGGCCCGACCCGCAGTGGGAACCTCTCGATCAGGCCATGGGTGTGCTCGCGCGCCCAGGCGTCCAGTCCGGCCTGGTCGGGTAGCGGGCCGACGTCGGTCGTCGCGGGGAGGGCGTCCCGCCAGCCGGTCGACCCGTTGGCGCGCTGATCCGGCCGGTGCCACAGTGCGGTCGCGGACGCGACCAGCGGGTGGGGCGCGTCCAGCAGCGCGCGGGCGACCTCGGCCGCGCTGGTCAGGTCGGTGCCGAGAGCCTCCGCCAGCCCGTCGGCCGCCGGGCGGTCCGCGCCGCCGGTCGCGGTCGTGGCGGTGACCGCGAGCAGCAGCCAGGCACCGAGAGGGGAGGCGACGTGGTGCCGGTCGCCGATCGTGGCGTGCAGCCGCGCGGCGTACCCGGAGAGCGGCCCGTGCAGGTCGGTCGTCATGCCCCCACTCTGCCCGCCCCCGTCCGGTACGGCATCCTCGCGGCTCACGACCACAGTTCGAACGGTTCGTCGATCTCCTCACCGGCCAGGAACGGTGTGATCAGCCGGGGGAGCTGACCAGGGTAGAACCGTTCCCGGCTGTCCACCACCTCCGGCAGCGGCCACCAGCGGAAGCCGAAGTAGTCGTCCACCTCGTAGTCGAGCCGCTGCGCCTCGTCCACGTCCGGCCCGGGGCCGGCCAGCCGCACCGCGACGACCACCTCGTCCTGGACGTGGCGCAGCTGACGGTGCAGGAAACTCGCCCGTCGTCGCCAGGTCGGTGCGCCCACCTGGTCCGGGCTCACCGCGATGCCGGTCTCCTCGCGCAGTTCGCGCACCGCCGTGTCGCGGTAGGTCTCCCCGGGATCCATGCCCCCGCCGGGCAGCTCCCACCAGGTGCCCAGGCGGGGGTGGTCCGGGTCTCGGGTGTGGAACAGCAGCACCCGGTCGGCGGAGTCGCGGACCACGACCCGCACCGCGCTCCGCTCAAGGATCGGCAGGTCACGCGGCAGCTCAACCATCGGTACGCCCAGTGCCCGCGACCTCGGTGCGACCCAGCCGTACGGAGGTGCCACCGCGCAGCGAGTTGGGTATCTCGGCGATCGCGTCCACCCGCTCGATCAGTGCCCGGAGCAGCTCTGGCGGGGCGTCGCCCTCGACCCGTACGTCGTAGCGGACCTCCGTGGACACGGCCGGCTCGCCGGTGAAGTCGCCCCGCACCGTCACCTCGACGCGGTGCAGGTCGAGGCCGGCAGCCCGCGCCTCCCGGAACAGGTCGTTGGAGACGCAGCCGGCGACCGCGAGGTAGAGCAGCTGGCCGCCGTTGAAACCGAGCCCGCCGCCGCCGGCGTCCGCCGGCCGGTCCACCACCAGGGTGTACGCCCCGGCGGACCCGAGCGCCGTAACCGCCCCGGGCAGGCTCCTCGTCCGTACCTCAATGGTCACTGCGGCGCACCTCCGTGTCGTCCCGCTGCCGGGCACCAGTCTGCCGCAGCGCCGTCCGCTCCGGCGCCCGGCGCGGCGCCCGGTAGGCTGCCCGCCGTGGCTGGTCTGTTGAGGAATGTGGCGGCGCGCATCTCCCGGGTGGGCGCGGTGATCCCGTCGCCCCGGCGCACCGGGCCGGCCCCGGCTCAGGTGGCCCGCCGACGCCAGGTGAGCGCGTTGCAGCGACGGGAGCTGACCTACGCCCCGGAGCGGGACGGGCAGGCCGACCCCGGCGAGATCGTGTGGACGTGGGTGCCGTACGAGGACGACCCGCGGCAGGGCAAGGACCGCCCGGTGCTGGTCGTCGGCCGGCACAGCAGGACGCTGTTCGGGCTGATGCTGTCGAGCCAGAGCGAGCGGCACGGCCAGCGCCACTGGTTCGCGCTCGGGCCCGGCGACTGGGACCGGGACAACCGGCCGAGCTGGGTTCGACTCGACCGGGTGCTCACCATGCGCGAGGACAGCATCCGCCGCGAGGGCGCCGTGCTGGACCGGGCCCGGTTCGACCGGGTCGGGCAGGCCCTGCGCGCCGGCTACGGCTGGCGCTGACCGTACCCACGTCGGAGCCGGTGGTGGGACGGCCCGTCAGGCCGGCTCGCGGCTGGGACCCACCCCGGCGCCCCGCGCGTCCGGCGGCGGGTACGGCTGCTCGGCGAGCAGCCGGGCCAGGTGGGCGCTGTTGAGCGCCAACGCCTTCGTGGTGCGGCCGGTCGTGTCGGGCTTGGGGCCGGCGTCGCGGTAGTCCGTCTTGTGCAGCGCCTCGCCGACCCAGTAGGTGGCGCCGGCGGCCGGGCAGGTGAACCCGACCTCGTTGAGTGCCTGCTGCACCTGGCCGATGCTGTGGTGGGCGCCGTCCTCGTTGCCGACGACGGCGACGCCGCCCACCTTGCCGTAGGTGAGCAGACGGCCCTGGTCGTCGGTCTCGGAGAGTTCGGCGTCGAGGCGTTCGAGAACCATCTTGCAGACGCTGGACGGCTGACCGAGCCAGATCGGCGTGGCGATGATGAGGATCTGGGCTGGCAGCAGCTTGGCCCGGATGCCCGGCCATCCGTCGCCGCCGCCCTCGTCGGTCGACACCCCGAACCGCACGTTGTGGTCGACCACGCGGATGATCTCGCCGTCCACGCCCTGCTCGGAAAGCTCGGCGAGCACCTCCCGCGCGAGCTTGTCGGAGCTGGACGGTGCCGGTGACGGCTTGAGGGTGCAGTTGAGCACCAGGGCGCGGATCTTCGCCACGTCGGTTCCTCTCGGCCGCCGGTTCGGGACGTTCGCCACGTCGTACCCCGCGCCGACCCCGATGACACGGCGGTCGGTTGTCTTCTCCGGAAGAGTGTTGACGCAGCCTCCTTGAGCTGTATATTCAACCCATCGGTTTATAAGCCAGTTGGTAGAGAGCGACACCATGACAACAGATCCGGTCAGCACCGTGTTCGCTGCCCTGGCCGACCCGACGCGTCGGGCCATCCTGGCCCGGCTGGCGGCCGGCGAGGCGACGGTCAACGAGTTGGCGGAGCCGTTCCCGATCAGCGTGCAGGCGATCTCCAAGCACCTCAACGTGCTGGAGCGCGCCGGGTTGATCGTGCGGACCCGCGAGGCGCAGTGGCGTCGCTGCCGGCTCGACCCAGCGCCGTTGCGCACGCTCGCCGACTGGGTCGAGCAGTACCGCCGGCTCTGGGACGACCGCTACGACACGTTGGACGACTACCTACGCGACCTGAAGGAGAACAGCCATGAGTGACCTCGCCATCGACCTCCCGTCCGACCGGGAGATCACCCTCACCCGTTCCTTCGACGCCCCGCGCGAGCTGGTCTTCGCCGCGCACACCCAGGCCGAGCACCTGAAGCGGTGGTGGGCGCGCGGCAACCCGGTGGACGTCGAGATCGACTTCCGGGAGGGCGGCAGCTACCGCTGCGTCGAGCACGCCGACGACGGCAACGACTACGCCTTCCGGGGCGAGTACCGGGAGATCGTCGCGCCGGAGCGGATCGTGCAGACCTTCGAGTTCGAGGGCATGCCCGGCCAGGTGGCGGTGGAGACGCTGGTCTTCACCGAGCACGAAGGCCGCACCACGCTCACCAGCACCACCCGGTTCGACACCACCGCCCAGCGCGACGGCATGGTCGAGTCCGGCATGGCGCAGGGCGCCGCCGAGTCGTACGCCGCGCTCGACCGGCACCTCGCCACCCTGCGCTGACCGGCCACCGCCAGGTTAATTCGGTGGGCCGGGCTACCCACCCGGTGGCATGGTGTCGCGCATGATCGAGGACGCGTCCCGGCAGGTTGCCACCTGGGTCCAGGCGGACTTCGGCATCGAGCTGACCACCATGGACGAGGTCACCCACGGCGCCGACCAGCACGCCCGGCTCTGGCGGGCCGGGACCGCCGACGGCAGCCGGTACGCGGTGAAGGTGAGCGGTGGCGGCACGCCCGCTGGCCTGGTCGTGGCGGCGCACCTCGCCGAGCAGAAGGTGCCGGGCATCCCCGCGCCACTGCGTACGCACGACGGGCGGCTGTGCGGTGACCGCGAGGGCCGTCGCCTCTCGGTGGTGCCGTGGGTCTCCCACCGGCGGGCGCTCGACGGCCCGATGACCGGGGCGCACTGGCGCGCGTACGGCGAACTGCTGGCCGCGGTGCACGCGGTGCCGGTGACCGACGAGCTGGCGCGGCGGCTGCCGGCCGGCGGCGCGACGTACCCGACGATCGTGGCCGCGACCCGCGCGATGGCCGAGCGGCTGCGCGACCCGGACCCGGCCGACCCCGCCGGCCCGCTTCTCACCGAACTGGCGGCCGTATGGGCCGCGGCGGCGCAGCGGGTGTCCACACTGGTCGAGGGGGTCGAGCGCCGCTCCGGCGCGCGGCCGGGTCCGGTGGTGGTGTGTCACGGCGACCCACACCTGGGAAATCTGCTGCTCGGCCCCGGCGGGCAGGTCTGGCTGATCGACTGGGACGACGCGGTGCTCGCCCCGCCCGAGTGTGACCTGATGTTCGTCATCGGCGGGGTGCTCGCCTTCGCACCGATCACCGCGGAGCAGCAGGCGGCCGCCCTCGCCGGCTACGGACGGGCGGACGTCGACCGGGCCCGCCTGGCCTGGTTCCTCGCGGTCCGCGCGCTGGACGATCTCACCGACTGGACCCGGCAGGCGTTGGACACCGAAGCCAGCGCGGCCGACCGGATCAGGGCGGCGGAGATCGTACGGGGACTCGTGTCGCCGGTCGGCCTGGTCACCCTCGCCGACGCGGCGCTGCGTGGCCTCGACCCGCGGGGGTGAGCACGGCCCGGGCGGTGGCGGAGCCCGGACCGCTCAGCACTCGGCCAGGCGCACGCTGTCGACGAGCTGCCGGGGCGAGCGGCTGCCGCCGAGGCTCTTCGCCTGGTACATGGCCGCGTCGGCGCGGCTGAGCGCGTCGGTGAGCTGGGCCGGGCCGGCGACCGGGGCGAGCCCGACGGAGGCGGTCACCTGGACGCTGCCGGAGCCCAGGCGGATCGGGGCGGCGACGGTCTCGCTGAGCCGCCGGGTGGCGTGCTCGATCCAGCGCCGGTCGACGGTCGGGCTCGCGAGCAGCCCGGCGAACTCGTCCCCGCCGAGACGCGCGACGAGGTTGTCCCCGGCGAACCCGGCCAGCCGTTCGGCCACGCAGATCAGCACCTGGTCACCGGCGGCGTGCCCGTACCGGTCGTTGATCTGCTTGAAGTCGTCCAGGTCGAGCACGATGGCGATCAACGGCTGCCCGACCGCGTCGGTGAGCAGGGTGGCGGCGAGCCGGTAGAAGGCGCGCCGGTTGGGCAGCCCGGTGAGCGGGTCGTGGCTGGCGGCGTGCCGCTCGGCGGCGAGCTCGGCCTGGAGGTGCCCGATCTCGGCCTCGGCGCGCAGCGCCCGTCGGCGGAGTTGCCAGGAGGAGAGCAGCGCGCCCGCGGCGCAGATGCCAGAGGCGACAGTCATCGGATCCGGCACGAGCCCTCCCATCGCCGCGACCGCCTCCAGCCTTCGGCCAACGCGGCGCGCGTGCCGCGTCAGGCCCGGTTCTTCCTCGTGGTTGCCCCAGACGGGGGTAACTCAACGTGAACGGATGGGCACCGTTCACGTGCGTTATCATGCTCGCCGTCCGGTGCAGATGCAATAGCAGATGCACGTGCAGCACGGTCCAATGTCGATACCGCACCCCTCGCCGTCACCGCTCCTCCCCACGGGCATCGGCGGGCTCGTGAGCAGAAAGACGCCCTCATGCAGCAGCCACCGAATGGCGTTCCGATCCATCAGTTGCCCCCGCTGAGCTGGCAGAAGAGTCGCCGCAGCAACCCCAGCGGGAACTGTGTCGAGCTCGCCGAACTGCCCGGTGGAGCCGGCATCGCGCTCCGCAACTCGCGACATCCGGAGGGGCCGGCGCTGATCTACACGGTGGATGAGATCGCGGCCTTCGTGCTGGGCGCCCGGGACGGCGACTTCGACCACCTGATCAACTGAACGTTGCCGATGGACCATCCCGGCGACGGGACTGATTCACCGCTCCGGAGGAGTACACCTCACTGTCGGTCCATGGCATGCTTACACGTCGGTCGGGCCGGGTGCCCGACCACCGTGGTCGGTATCCGGAGGTCCGCACGTGACGATGGTCCCCGCCGAGGGCGGCCCGACAAGCGGGCCGACCGTTCTGCGCATGCTGCTCGGTGCCCAGCTGCGCAGGCTGCGGGAGTCCAGCGGGGTGACGCGGGAGGGCGCCGGCTGGGAGATCCGGGCTTCCGAATCCAAGATCAGTCGGATGGAGCTGGGTCGGGTCGGGTTCAAGGAACGCGACGTGTCGGACCTGCTCACCCTCTACGGCGTCACCGACGAGCAGGAGCGGGACGCGCTGCTCAAACTGGCCCGGGACGCCAACAGCCCCGGCTGGTGGCACCGCTACGGTGACGTCCTGCCCACCTGGTTCCAGTCCTACCTGGGTCTGGAGGCGGCGGCCGCGTTGATCCGCAGCTACGAGGTGCAGTTCGTGCCCGGCCTCTTGCAGACCCGGGAGTACGCCCGGGCGGTCGTGTTGCTCGGGCACGGCACAGCCGATCCGGCCGAGATCGACCGGCGGGTCGCCCTGCGGATGCAACGCCAGCAACTGCTCCGCCGCGAGCACCCGCCGCAGCTCTGGGCCGTGGTGGACGAGGCCGCGCTGCGCCGCCCGATCGGTGGCCCCGAGGTCATGCGCGGCCAGTTGACCGCCCTCATCGAGGCGACCAAGTCACCCACCATCCGGCTCCAGGTCATCCCGTTCGCCGCCGGTGGCCACGCCGCCGCCGGGGGAGCCTTCACCATCCTGCGCTTCGGCGACCAGGAGCTGCCCGACATCGTCTACATCGAACAGCTCACCAGCGCCATCTACCTCGACAAGCGCGACGACCTGGACTACTACGCCGTCGCCATGGAGCGGCTCTGCGTCGAGGCCGAGCCGCCGGAGCGTACGGCGGACATCCTCGGACGGCTGCTGGAGGACCTCTACCCGGCCTGACCAGCGACCGCGGGCCGAGTTGACCGGCTTCTTCACCCATCTCGACGTGGTCGAGGTGAGCATGTACGGCGCGGTGGCGAGCCTGCCCTGATCCGTCGGCACGACGGTTCGCCGGTCTCCGCGGGATCAACACGTGGTATTGACCGACGCCGACCGGTCCGGCTAGTCTCTGAATCGATACAGACTGGATCGATACAGAGGGGCGCCGGTGAAGCCAACCCTGCAAGCCGTGGCGGACGCCGTCGGCGTCTCCCGCAGCACCGTGTCCAACGCCTACAGCCGCCCCGACCAGCTCTCCTCCGCGCTGCGCGAGCGGATCCTGGACGCCGCCCGGCAGCTCGGCTACCCGGGCCCCAACCCCACGGCCCGCTCGCTGCGCCGTGGCTTCGTCGGCTCGATCGGGGTGCTGTTCACCTCCCAACTGTCGTACGCCTTCACCGACCCGTTCGCGGTCCGCTTCCTCGCCGGCGTCGGCGCGGCGGCCGAGCGGCACGGCACCAGCATGCTGCTGGTGCCGCTGCCACCGGCGCAGACCGACGCCCGGCGGGCCGTGGAGAACGCCGCCGTCGACGGGTTCTGCGTCTACTGCGTCGCCGACGAGGAATGGGCGTTGGACGTGATCCGGCAACGGGGTCTGCCGTTCGTCAGCACCGCCGCCCGAGACGACGCCGGCCCCGACGAACGGTTCGTCGGCATCGACGAGCGGGCCGCCGCGCGTGGCGTCGCCGCGCACGTGGCGGGCCTGGGTCACCGCCGGGTGGCCCTGCTCGCCGACTCCGTGCTGCTCGACGCGCCGGCCGGCCCGCTCACCCTGTCCGGGGTGCACGAGGTTGGGCACCCGACGACGCGGGGTCGGCTCACCGGGTTCGCCGACGCGTTCGCCGAGGTCGGCGTCGAGTGGGCCGAGCTGACCCTGCTCAACGCCCGGAGCAACAGCCGCGAGGCGGCGGCCGCCGCCGTCGCCGGGCTGTTCGACCGGCCCACACCACCGACCGCCGTGCTGGCCGGCTCCGACGTGCTCGCCCTCGGCGTGCTCGACGCGCTGGCCGAGCGGCCGGCCGGCCGGCGCCCGCCGGTCTCGGTGACCGGCTTCGACGACGTTCCCGAGGCCGCCGCCGCCGGCCTCACCACCGTCCGGCAACCGGCCGAGGAGAAGGGCCGGATCGCCGCCGAGCTGCTGCTCGACCCGCCCGTGGACGCCGCAGCCGGTCATGTGCTGCTGCCCACCGCACTCGTCGTCCGGGCCTCCACCGGACCTGTCCCGAGGAGTTGACCATGGAACACTCGACCGGATACTTCGCCGCCCTCGACGCGGTGAACCGACACGTCAATTCGGCCCGCCCGGACGCCCCGGTCCAGGTCGAACGCGTTCGCCCGGCGTTGCTCGCCCCGACCCGACAGGCCACCGCCGTCGCCCTGCGCCGGCTCGCCGACCGGATCCAGCCGCGACCGCTGCCCACCGTGACCCGCTGCTCGTAGCCTGATCCGGCCAGCGCCACCGGTCATTTCGGTACGCACGGGAGGAGTCGGTCGGGATCAGGCACGCTGGGTGGTCGAGCGGGACACAGCCAGGCAGACTGGTGTGGCCATGTCACCGTTCACGCCCACCCTCCGCCTCCACGACCGCTATTTGCTGCACGAGCGGATCGGCCTCGGCGGCATGTCCGAGGTCTGGCGGGCCGACGACGAGGTGCTCGGCCGACCGGTCGCGGTCAAGGTGCTCGCCGGGCAGCTCGCCGCCGACCCGCAGTTGCGGGCCACCATCCAACGGGAGGCCCGCGCGGCCGCCCGGCTGACCCACCCGCACGTGACCCAGGTGTACGACTACGCCGAGGCGACCCTGGCCGGCGGTGTGGTGGTGCCGTACCTGGTCATGGAACTGGTCGACGGGCACAACCTCGCCGACCGGCTCCGGACCGGGCCACTGCCCTGGCCGGAGGCGATCCGGGTGGCCGGGCAGATCGCGGCGGCGCTGGCCGCCGCGCACCGCATCGGCGTGGTGCACCGTGACATCAAGCCGGGCAACATCATGCTCACCGACACCGGCGCCAAGGTGCTCGACTTCGGCATCGCCGCCCTCGGTGGGCCGCACCACCCACTCGGCGGCCAGGCCGGCGAGCCCCTGATGGGCACGCCGGCCTACTTCGCCCCGGAGCGGCTGGCCGCCGGCCCGCCGGACCCGGCCAGCGACGTCTACGCCCTCGGTGCCCTGCTCTACCGCACCCTCACCGGGGAGGCGCCGCTGCCCGTGCAGAGCTGGGAGGACGCGCTGGAGGTGCACCGGCGGGGCACTCCGGTGCCGCCGCTGCGGGTGTCCGGCCTGCCGACCGACATCGCCGAGCTGACCGTCGCCTGCCTGGCCGCCGACCCGGCCCGCCGCCCGACCGCCGCGCAGCTGGCGATCCGGTTCGGTGCCGGCCA
>NZ_JAMHIW010000006.1 GCF_023896955.1 Micromonospora sp. RHAY321 | reverse complement strand
GTGGCCCTGACGCATTTCCGTAGCCAGGTACGCCGGCTCGAAGGCAATCAGGGCCGGCCGATCGGTTAGGGCCACCTGGTTCGCAGGTGCTGTGACCAGTCGGCGCGCGCCTACAGCCGCGGTAGGGCCTTGCCGCGGGCCCTGCAATCGGGCCAGGTGCCGTCCAGGACATCGGTGCCGACTCCGAACTTCCTCAGCGCCGCAGCCTCGACGACCGAGGGTCCCGCAACATCCGACGACCGACGGTGCCCCACGAGAACGGCCGGGGGGCGGCACACCAATGAGCGTGATACCTCAGAGTCATATTTATGCCTCTGAGGTATCAGGCTTCTTGAAGCGTGCGGCGCCAGCGACGTGACCGACAGCGAGAGCGCAGACCATACCGTCTCCGGATACGCCGGCCTCGCCGCGGGAGGGCGGCGGACCGAAGGCCCACCGGCCACTCCGCGCAGGTAGCACTCTCACAGCGGCGCGCAGGCCACCAGTTCAGGGCCGGTACTGGCGAGACGTGCCCGGTGATCTACCGCGCCTGCGCTGAGCCAGGGATCAGGACGGCTTCGGGCCGCAGACGTAGCGGGGCTCCGCGTCGTAGCGCCAGCTGAACTTCTCCCGCTTGACCACCGCACCGTCCTTCTTGATGACCCGGAAGGCGTCCTGGGTGAAGCCGTTGATGCCATTGCTCGGGATGCAGGACGGGCCGGGTTCGAGGTGGATCAGCTTCGGCGTGGTGATGTTGCGGCGTGGCCCGTACTCCGTCTTGACGCTGTCGTAGATCTTCGTGCTCCAGATCGACACCGTGATCGTGCTCGACGTGTACGAGGTGTCGATGAGCAGGCCGTACTGGGTGTTGTTGCGGAACTTGAAGTCCAGGTCCGGCCAGAAGATGGTCGACTCGATGACCGCCGGGTACCGGTCGAACCAGTAGGAGTGCGGCTTGTGCTCGACGTCCTCGAGCCCGGCGTAGTAGGTGGCGTTGAACAGCGTGGTGGTGAACTGCGAGGTGCCGCCGCCCACGCCCGGCACCAGCTTGCCGTCCAGGATGACCGGCGCGTCGCGGTAGCCCTGGGCGTAGCCGCGCTCACCGGTGTGCCCGTTCAGCGAGAACGTCTTTCCGGGCAGGACGACCGTGCCGTCCACCTCTCTGGCGATCGTGGCGATGTTCTGGCTGCGTGACGAGGCCATGCCCCCGGTGAACCGGGTCGTGAAGGTGGACACGCGTTCCTTGATGCCCAGACCGGCGAGCTTCTCCGCGGTCAGCTCGGGCGGCGTCGGCTTCAGCTCGCCGGTCACCTCGCGGCCGTCCGACTTCGGCAGCACGGCCAGCAGGTCACGGCCGAGGGTTGCGGTGTCCAGTTGCTGCCCGGCCCGCCCGTCGGTGACCGTGGGACGGCCACCGGCGATGGTCATCGTCGCGTCCTTCGGCGGCACCTCGATGGCGGCCAGGTCGTCGCCGAGCGCCGTGCGCAGTCTCTTGACGTCCACCGTCGGGGTCAGCAGGCCGGTCTTGTCGGCGGTGAACCGCAGGCTCTTCGCGATGGCGGCGGGTGGGATCTTCAGCGAGCCCTTGTCGGTGCGCAGGGTGACCGGCGCGGCGACCGCCGGCTTTGCCAGCTCGGCGACCAGCCGGTCCAACTCCTCCGCGGTGGTCGCCGGGTGGCTCTCTACCAGGGGCACGGTGACCGGGGTGCCGGCCAGCCAACCGGCGCGGACCGCGTCCGCGGAGCGCTGCGGGTCGAGCGCCAGCCCCGGCTTGGGCTGGACCACCTTCGGTGTGGTGCCCTGGTAGGTGATCGCCGGCATGGTCATGCCACGTGCCTCGTCGCCGAGCGCCTTGCGGAGCGCGGCGTCCAGCCGGTCCACGTCGACGGTGACCACCGGGTCCACGGTCCGGGAGCCGACCAGTCGGCTGACCGGGTGCGCGTCGGCCTCGGCCGCTGCCGCCACGGTGGCCGGAACGTCGACACCCAGGCCCACCTCGGCCGGGTTGATCTCGGCGGTGCGCTGCCCGATGGTGACCCGCAGCGGCGCGGCGAGGGCCGCCGCCCGCCGGTCCAGCTCCGCCCGCAGCTCCCGGTCGGCGTCGGTGCGACTCCGGCCGCCCAGCTCCGTGCCGAGCACGCTCGTGCCCCGGGGTACGTCACCGGCGTACGCCCAGGCACCGGCACCCGCCACGGCGGCGAGCACCCCGCCGGTGACGCCGGCGGCGAGCAGCATCCGCACCCGGCGCGGGCGGCGCCGGCCGCCCTCCGGAGCGCCCGTGGGCGCCGTGCGCGGTTCCGGCCCGTCATCGGGCCAGGTGACCGCAGTGACCTGCACGGTGGGCCGGTCGTCGGCGGGTGGACTCTTTTCGCCGTACAGCGTCACTGCAACCTCGATCGCCAGGTGCTGCGGGAGGTCCCCCCTCCCGGAGGACACCTACGGTAACGAATGCCCGGCCGTCCTCGCGGGCTGCGCCCACCCGCGCGGGTACCGCGTGTCGTTCCGGCGTGTCGCGAAACGGCTCGGGGCGGTGGAAGGGCCGGGTCGCGGACGTGGCACGGTGGCCCCGTGGACACTGCGGAGCGCGTGTTGGCGTACGGCGGCGGGTGGCTGGACCGGGCTGGCGCGCTGCGCACCGATCCGACCCGGTTGGGCGAGCTGGTCACCGACCCGACCAGCGTGGTGCTGCCGCTCTGGCGGGACCGCTGTCTCGTCGACGGGGACGGCCCGGTGCGGCTGACCGCGGACCGGGCGACTCTCGTCCGGTCCGCCGCCGGTGAGACCGTCTTCCTGGGGCTCGACGGGGATGGCGCCGCCGTGTTCGCCGTGGACCTCTCCGCGCTCACCGAGCGGTCCGCCGTCGAGATGGCCGCCGCGGTGCGGGCCGTCGACGTACGGGCTCTGGTCGGGCGGCTCGACGCCGGCGTCGCGGCCGTCCAGGCGTACGCGCGGGGGTTGCTGCACTGGCACCGGCAGCAGCGGTACTGCGGCACGTGCGGTGCCCCGGCCGTCGCCGGCGGTGGCGGGCACGTCCGGACCTGCACCGGCGGGGAGTGCGGGCGGTTGCTGTTCCCCCGGATCGAACCGGCGATCATCGTGCTCGTCGAGGCGCCCGGGCCGCCCGGGCGCTGCCTGCTGGCCCGGCACGCCGGCGCGTCCGAGGACGGGTGGTCCACGCTCGCCGGGTTCGTCGAGGTGGGCGAGAGCCTGGAGGACGCGGTACGGCGGGAGATGGCCGAGGAAGCGGGGATCACCGTGACCGACGTGACGTACCAGGGATCGCAGGCGTGGCCGTTCCCCGCCGGTCTGATGGTGGGCTTCCGAGCCACCGCCACCTCCGAGGAGGTACGCGTCGACGGCGACGAACTGCTGGCGGCGCGCTGGTTCACCCGGGCGGAGCTGCGGGAGCGGGTGGCCTCCGGTCGTACGCTCGGCCGGGTCGACGCCATCGACCACCAGCTGCTGCGTGACTGGCTCGTCGAGGGCTGACGGCGGTCAGCCCGACCGGGGTGCCATGGCGGGATCCGCGGGCACCGGCACCGTACGTGCTCGACGGGCGGGCACCGCCATGATCAGGGTGGTGACCACGGCCGTGCCCAGGGCCACGAGGAGGAGACCGGGGACGGTGCGGGGCCGGACTGTCGCCGCGACGGTCACCAGGCCGGCCGCGCCCACCCACAGCGGTGCGGCCGCCCACCGTACGCCGGCCGCGAGGCGGTCGTTGAGCAGCACGAACGCCACCGCGTAGAGCGCCCCGACAGCGGCGAAGAGCGGCGCGTACCGGCCGAGGTGGGTGTAGTCGGGGCCGCCGGCGAGGCGGAACGCCAGCCCACCGGCGAGCGTCGACGCGAGCACCAGCACCAGCCCGCACCCGCCGGTCACCGCGAGCGCCACCGTGCGGCTGCGGCGGTCGCCCCGCGCCAGCCGCGGCAGGGCGAGGACGGCGGCGACCTGCGGCGCCCAGAGAGCGCCCTTGCTCAACACCGTGCCCACCGAGTACGCGCCGGCCCCCGCCGGGGGAAGCAGTTGACGGGCGAGGAGCAGATCGGCGTAGGAGACGACGAGCATCGCCAGGGTCGCCCCGCAGCCGGCGAGCACCTGGGCGTAGGTCAGCCGTGGCGCGGCCGGTGCGGTGGACGGGCGTCGGGGTGCTCGGGCGAGCCGGGCCAGTACCGGAGGAGCGAGCGCGGCGGTCAGCGCGCCGGCCACGAGCGCGCCGGTGAGGCCCGCGTCGAGCAGGAGCCCGGCGACCACTCCGCCGTAGCGGCCCACGGCGAGCAGGGCCATCCCGGCGGCGAGTCGCAGGAAACGCTGGCTGCCCTGCAACTCCCCCAGTGAGCGTGAGGAGAGCACGACCGCCGCCGTGGTGACCGCCAGCAGCGTGGGAACCTCGACCGGGAGGTCGAGGGCGGCGACCAGCAGCGGAGTCGCCACGACGAGCGTTCCCGCGCAGACGGCGGCGGTCACCGCGGTGAGACGTCGGGTGTCGGACGAGCCGTGCCGGGCGTGGTGTACGGCGACGGCCAGTTGCAGGCCGAGCCCGGGCACGCCGGCGATGGCCACCAGGCCGAGGGCGGTGGCGAGCGCGCTGAGGTCGGCGGGGTCGAGCCGGCGGGCCGCCAGCACCGGCACCAGGTAGGCCATGCCGTTGACGAGGACGCCGGCCAGGGTGACGGCTACCCCCGCCGCGCCCAGGCCGGTGTCCCGTCCGCCCGTCCGCCCCGGACGGTCCTGCCGTCGAGGGCTCATGTGATCTGGGAGAGGTTGGGTAGGTGCCCGTCGGTAGGGTCCGGCGTCTCCGTGTCCGGTTTCCGCTGCTCCGGCACCCCGGGCTCCGCCGTCTCCGACCGATCGATCGGTGCCGCCTGGTCGACCCTGGGTGCCGGCTGGGCGCCCGTGGCCGGCGTGGCCCGACGCACCGGTCGTCGTCGGACGGTCGTGGAGAGCCAGAGAGCGCCCAGCGCGACCACGACCGCGAGTTGCGAGAAGGCGTCGGTGTGCCGTTGCTCCGAGGCGAGGTGGATCCACCCGGCGAGCAGGATGAGCGCGCCGGGCAGCCACGTCTCGACGGCCCGACGGATCGTCCTGGCCCGCCGGGGGTCCGACATCCACGGCAGGCGGCGCGGGCCGGGGACGGCCAGCATGAACCCTGCCGCGACCAGCAGGCCGCCGATGAGGCCACTCGACAGCACCAGCGCGGCTGCTCCCACGGCCAGCAGCGGCAGGGAGCGGGTGACCGGCCGCCGAGCGCGTGGCACGGCGGTGGACCCGGCGGGCCGTCGGACGGGCAGTGCCGCGAGGAGGAGAACCGCCACCAGCAGGACCCCGCCGACCAGCAGACCCGCCCGGTACGTCGTGTCCGGGGCGAAGCGCAGCACCACCTCGCCGGAGGTGCCGGCGGGCAGGATCCAGCCCTGCTGCCAGCCGTCCACCACCACCGGCTTCAGCGTCCGCCCGCCGATGGTGGCCTGCCAGCCGTCGTTGGTGTTCTCCCGTACGGCGAGCACCCGGTCGACGGGGTGGTCGGCGACGCGGACCCGTCGTTCGGTGGCCGCCCAGGAGTCGACCTCGATGGCGCTGGGAGTCGCCGCCGGTGCGGGCGTGGACGTCTGCGGCACCAGGGCCACCAGGGTGGGCGAGGCCAGCGCGCTCGGTGTGGTGACGAGGCGGTGCTCGCCACGGCCCAGCTCCAGTTGCTTGGGCGTGTCCCGGCCGCAGGGCGCGACCCGCACCTCCCGCAGTTCCAGCAGGTCGCGCAGTGTGCCGTTGAGCGTGGTGGTCACCCGGGCCTGGCCGACCTGCAGCGTCGGACCCGATCCGCAGGCGAGCTTCAGCGGCGTGTCCAGGCGTGGCCGCACCGCGGACGCGCCCGGCAGCACGGTCACCTCGCCGACCGCGACCGGCAACGACTCCGGCAACCGCAGCTTGTACGGGTCGGTGCTGGAGGCGGACGGCTTGTCCAGGAACTGGATGGTGACCTCGTCGGTCCGCATCGGCGGGTCCAGGGTGAGCAGGCCGTCGTCGCCCAGCAGGCTGCTGCGGAAACCGTCGTCGCCGACCACCCGGAGGCTGCCGAGCCGGGTGGCGGCGGCCTCCGGGTCGACGGTGAAGCGCAGCCCGCTGATGACCCGCGGCTTGAGCCACTTGAGGCGCAGGATCGGTGCCTCGTCGCTGACCGCCGGTGACCAACTGGTGGTCGGGTCCCCGTCGAGCACCGCGCCGGGCCGGCCAGCCGGGTCGGACACGGCCGTCGAGGAGGCGCTGACCTGCGGTGCGAGGCGTAGCGTCTGTGCGTCGGTCACCAGCTTGTCGAGCGCCGCGTCCAGGGACGGGCCGGGCGTCGGCCGCGCCCACAGCGTCGGGGTGTACGCCCCGTCGGTCGGCAGGGTGAGCGTCCGGTCGATGGTGGACCCGTCCTCGGAGCCCCGGACGGCGTCGTTGGAGCAGCGGGGTCGTCCGTCGACGGAGAAGCAGGCCGGTGTGGTGGGAGCCGCCGCCACGACGACGGTCGCGGGCCGGTCGGTGGCCGGTGCGGCGGGAAGCTGGAGTGTCCGGCTGGTCCGAACGCCGGGGATGCCGATCTCGGCGATGCCGACCGTCCCGGTGCCGAGCGGGCGGAGGGCGAAGGCGCCGTCGACCGAGATCTGGACCTCGCGGGTGGCGTGGACGCCGGGCAGCTCGAAGACCATGTGGTCGCTGAACTGCTCGACCGTGCGGCTCTCGTACCCGGCCGTGACGGTCACCGCCGTCGGCAGGGAGTCGGCCTTCAGGTCGAAGCGGACCTCCACGCGGGTGACCCGCGTCGGTTTCGCGAGAACGACCTCGACCCACTGCCGGTCGCTCGGCGAGTACGGCGCGGACTGCCAGGAGGTCGCGGGGTCGCCGTCCATCGCCGCGTACGGCTGGTGCTCGGGGCGGGCGCCGCCGGGGGCGTCCACCTGGGAGGCGGCGGTCGACGCCCGGATCGTGCTGATGCCCTCGAAACGAGCGACGGTGGACCGTTCCGCACCCCACTCGGGCAGGTAGTCGTGGGCCGGTGCCGACACCTCGAAGGTGTCGTCGGCGGTGAGGGTCTGGGAGGCGTTGTCGCGCAGTCGGCCGAACGACACGTCGCGCCGGCGGAGCCCGTCGGTCATCGCGACCGGTCCGACGGCGGCACCGGCCTGCGCGTCACCCGCGAGGATGGTGGGCGCCGGGCTCAACTGGCCCGCCTCGGCGAGGTCGAGGAGGGACTCGGGGCCGCCGACGACGGTGGTCACGTCGTCACGGTCGTAGGCGACCACCGGCTCGACGGGCCGGTCGACCTGGTAGACCTCCAGGGCCCGTACGGGCACGTCGAGCCCCTGGTCGCGGAACTCGTCCGGGCTCGACGGCCCGCCGCGCAGGGGGCCGAAGCTGGTGACCCGGGTCAGGCCGGGTGAACGCTCCAACGCCTGGCGGACGATCGCCGGCCGGGCCGTGTCGGACCGGCCGTGGTCGAGGTCGGCGCGGAACAGGACGTGGCTGATCCCGGAGCGGGCGAGCAGGTCGGCCAGGCCGGTGGAGCCGGAACCGGTGGCGAGTGTCGACTCGACCGCGTCCAGCAGCCGGATCGTGGTGGGTGGGGTGAAGGGGATGGCGTTGCGTACCGCCCACCGGCTGTCCAGCAGGGGCTGGGTGATCTCGTCGGTGGTGTTGCCCCAGTCGTACGACGGGAAGCGTGCCCCGGGGACGACGAGCACCCGCCCCCGTCCGGTGTTGGCGTCGAGCCAGTCGGCGGCCTCGTGCCAGTAGCCGGGCACCTCCTTGACGGCGCCCGGTGTGGCGAGCCCGCCGGCGAGCGCCGGTGTGGCGACCGCGGCCACCGCCGCCATGGCAGCTCCGGCCGTCAGCCAGGCGCGCGCGACGGTTCGCGAGCGGTACTGCGCGGGCGCGGTGCGTGCCGCGCGGACGACCAGGCCGATCAGGTGTGCCAGCCCGAGCGCCAACGGCAGGCGGAGCAGGACGTCGAACTTGTGCACGTTGCGCAGCGGGGCGCCGACGCCGTCGAGGAATGCCCGCTGTGGCTCCGCGAGGATGTTCGGCAGGTCGCCGACGTGCCCGAGACCGACGAGGGCGGCACCGAGCACCAGACCTGTGATCAGGAACCGGCGGTGCGGCATCCCGCGCCGGGACAGGCCGAGGACACCGAGGGCGGCGACCGCCAGGGTGGCGGCGATCAACAGCGGCTCGTTGGCGAGCCGCGCGCCGGCCGGGATGGTCGACCCGAACGGATTGCCCAGGTAGGCGACCCAGTAGGAGGCGCCGCGCAGCGTGGTCGTCGCGTCGGTGACGCTGGTGGTGTTGCGGGCGGTCTCGATGTAGTCCAGGAAGGGTGGGCTGTATCGGCCGAGGATCAGCAGCGGAACCAACCACCACGCCGTGGCCAGGGCGACCGCGCCACACCAGGCGGCGATCGCGGTGACGCGGCGGCGTACGGGGTGCAGGGTGGCGAGCCAGAGCAGGGCGAGTGGCACCACCGCGACCACGGCCGTGGCGTTGACCCCGCCGGCGCAGGCGACGGCGACGGCCGACCCGGCGACGGCACGCCGCAGCGGCGTGCCGCGTGCGAGGCCCACCAGGGGGATGAGCACCCAGGGGGCGAGGGCGCTCGGCCAGGACTCCACCGAGGACCAGCCGAGCTGGGTGAGGATCCGGGGCGACAGCGCGAAGGCGACACCGGCGATCATTCGCCCGGCGGGCGTGCCGATCCCGAGCCGACCCATCAGCCGCACCGCGCCCAGGTACGCGACACAGAAGATCAGTGCCCACCACAGCCGCTGGACCACCCACGGCGCGAGACCGGCTTCCGACCCGAGCAGGAAGAACGGGCCCATCGGCCAGAGATATCCGTACGCCTGGTTCTGGAGCTGTCCGAAGGTGCCGTTGGGGTCCCACAGGTGCAGTGAGCGGAGCATCCACCCGGCCGGGTTGATGCTCAGATCGACCTTGGTGTCGGGGACGACCTGCCCGGGGGCCTGCTGGAAGGCGAGCGCGGTGAGGGCGATGCAGATGGCCAGGTGCCGGAACCGCCGGGCCGTACGCCGGGTACGACTGGATCCCGGACCGGCGCCACTGGTCACCTCTGCACGCATTTCGGCTCCTGTCTGCGCCGGCCGGACGCGCACCGGCAGCCGACGACTGTCGCGCGACGTTATCCGGACCGGGCACGGACGGGCGACCTGGGGCGCTGCGGTGGCGTTATCGGGAGAACGGCCGTCCCCACGGCGTGTAAGCGTGTGGCAGGCTGCCGACCATGTCAATGCCAGAAGCTGAGGCCGAGACGCGTCCGGAGGCCGTCGCCCCGGATGACGATGGACCGGGGCCGATCGGTCGGTGGCTCCGGGCCGACCGGGTCCGGGCGGTCGCGGTCGCCCTCATCGTCGTGTCCGTCGCCTGGCGCGCCGGCCTCGCCACCCGTGGCTGGTTCTCCCAGGACGAGTTCGTCATCGCCGCTCAGGTCCTCGACACGCGGCTGGACCCGGACTATCTCCTGCGTACCTTCAACAACCACCTCATGCCGGGCGGTCTGCTGGTGGCGTGGGGGATGGTGCGGGTGGCCGGCTTCGTGAGCTGGCCGTGGGTGCTGCTGCTG
The DNA here is from genome assembly GCF_023896955.1 of Micromonospora sp. RHAY321. Taxonomy (GTDB): domain Bacteria; phylum Actinomycetota; class Actinomycetes; order Mycobacteriales; family Micromonosporaceae; genus Micromonospora. Next base: position 348,552 of record NZ_JAMHIW010000006.1, on the reverse strand, counting down.
GCGGTCGGCCAGGCGGCGGTCGGCATCGCCCTCTACCGGCTGCTGCGTGACCTGCTCCGGCCGGGCTGGGGGCTGCTCATCCCGCTGTGCCTGTACGTGTTCAGCCCGCTGACGCTGGAGGTGTCCTCGCTCTGGCTGGTCGGGCTGCTCGTGCTGCCGGTGCAGCTGGCCCTGGTCCTGGCGGTGTCGGCCCAGGTCCGGTACGTGCGAACCGGCCGCCTGCGGCATCTGCCGGTGGTCGTCCTCTGGGTGGTGTTCGGTCTTCTCTTCGACACCAAGGCCCTGCTGATCGTGCCGCTGCTGTTCCTGCTGACCGTATTCCTCTTCACGTCGGGCGGCGTGTGGCGCAGCCTGCGGAGGGCGATTGGCCGCTACTGGCCGGCGTGGCTGGTGCTCGGCGTGCTCTCCGGGGCGTACCTGGCGTTCTATCTGACCCGTCCCGCCCGCGAACTGGACGAACCGAATTCGGTCGGTCAGGTCCTCACCTTCCTCGGTGACCTGGTCGGCGAAACGGTCGTGCCGGGTCTGGTCGGCGGGCCGTGGCGCTGGACGTACGCCGGTGACGGCCCGCCGCTCGTGGACCCGTACGACGTCGCCAAGTGGCTGTCGTGGGCTGTGCTGGTGGCGCTCGTCGTGGTCACCGTCCGGCGGCGCCCGTCGGCCGGCCGGGCCTGGCTGCTGCTCGTGTGCTACCTCGGGCTGGTCGCCGCGCTCTTTGCCGTCACCCGGCTCGGCGGCCCGCTCGGCCCGGTGGTCGGCGTCGTCCCCCGGTACGTCGCCGACGTGATGCTGGTAGCCGCGATCTGTGTCGGCGCGGCCCTGCTCGGGACGAAGGACGTGAACGAGGACGACGTGTCGGCGTGGCCGGTGCCGACGGTCCTGCGGGAACCGGGCGCCTTCGCGGTCGGCCTGGTCTCGATGATCCTCCTCCTGGCCACCATCGGGGTGGGGACCCTCTGGAGCACGGCCCGGTTCGGTGACAACTGGAGCACCAAGTACGGGCGGGAGTACCTCGCGACGGCGCAGGCGGAGCTGGCGGCCGCGCCGCCGGGCACCGTCTTCCTGGACACCGTCGTCCCGGACCGCGTCGTCGCCGGTTACTTCTGGCCGGACAATCTGCAGTCGCACTTCTTCCGTCCGGCGGACCACCGACCCACGTTCGTGACGGAGGCCGCGCGACCGTCGATGTTCGACGAGTACGGCCGGATCCGTCCGGTCGTGGTCCAGGGGCGGAAGATCCTCCCGGGTACGGTGCCCGACTGCGGGCACCTGGCGGAGGGCGGCCGGACCACCCGGATCCCGCTGGACGGGTACCTGGAGGAGTGGCCGTACGTGGTGCAGTTCGGCTACCTCAGTTCGGGCGAATCCACGGCGGTGTTCCGGCTCGGCGCGGCCACCCGGGAGATCACGCTGCAGCGTGGGTTGAACGAGGTGTTCTTCCTGTTGGAGGGCGCCGGGAGCAGCGTCGAGATCACCGTTCAGACCCCGCAGGTCGGAGTGTGCACCCAGCTGATCACCGTGGGCCGGGCGGTGCCGGCACCGTGAATGGTTGAGCGGCACACCACCGTCGACGCCCCACGGCACCGGACGGCGCGGGAGACCCTGCCGCTGTACGCCGTCGCGGCGGTCGTCACGGTGGTGGTGCTCGCCCCGCTCGCCGCACCGGGCTACGCGCTGCTGTACGACATGGTGTTCGTACCCCGCCAGCCGTTGAGCTGGGATCTCGTCGCCCCGGCGCAGAGCCTGCCCAGGGCGGTGCCGATGGACGCGCTGGTCTCCCTGGTCACGCAGGTGGTCCCGGGTTGGCTGGTGCAGCGGCTGGTGCTCGGTGGGGCGATCCTCCTGGCCGCCGTCGGCGCCGGTCGGCTGGTGCCGACCGACCGGCGCGCGGTCCGGCTGTTCGCCGCGGTGGCGTACGCGTGGACGCCCTACCTGGCCGAGCGGCTGCTGATCGGGCAGTGGGGGCTGCTGCTCGCGTACGCCGCTCTGCCCTGGTTGGTGCGGGCGGCGCTGGACGTGCGGGCGGGCCGCGACGGCGCGCTCGCCCGGTTGGTGCTCGCGGCCGCGCCTGCGGCGATCACCCCGACCGGCGGGCTGATCGCGCTGGGCACGGTTGTCCTGCTGGTGCCCGATCGGGCGCGCCCGCGTCCGTCGGCGCTCGCGGTGGCGGGTGTCGCGCTGCTGAACGCCCCCTGGGTGACGGCGGCCCTGGTCACCGGCGCCGGCGGTTCTTCCGACCCGGCCGGGGTGGCGGCGTTCGCGACGCGCTCCGAGAACTGGGCGGGTCCGCTGGTGGCGCTCGCGGGTACCGGCGGCATCTGGAACGCGCAGGCCACTCCCGCCAGTCGGGCGGCTCCGCTGGTTCCGCTGGCGACCCTGGTGCTGCTGATTCTGGCGGGCGTGGGCGCCGGACTGCTGCGACGCCGGCTGCCCCCGGGCACGGGGGTGCGGTTGGCGGTGCTCGCGGGGGCCGCCTACCTTCTGGCCGCCCTCGGCGTGCTGCCCGGCGGGGACTCCGTGCTGCGCTGGGCGGTGGTGGAGGTGCCGGGTGCGGGGCTGCTCCGCGACGGCCAGAAGTTCCTGGCCCCGTACGCGCTGCTGCTGGTGGTGTGCGCGGCGCTGGGCGCCGAGCGGTTGCTGGCCGGGATCGACCGGGACGTGGCGGCGGTGGTCCTGGTCGGTCTGCTGTTCCTGCCGGTGGCCGTCATGCCGGATCTCGCGTTCGGCGGTGCCGGCCGTCTTCGTCCGGTGAGCTATCCGGCGGACTGGCGGTCGGTGGCCGACCGCGTGGCCGACGAACCGGGTGAGATCCTCGCGCTGCCGTTGAGCGCCTACCGGGCCTATCCGTGGAACCCGGGACGGGTCGTCCTGGATCCGGCGCCCCGCTACCTGCCGGGGACGGTGCTGACCGACGACACGCTCCGGGTCGGCGACGTCGCCGTGGCCGGGGAGAATCCACGGCTGAGGGAGGTGCGCCGGATGCTGGCCGACGGGAGACCCGTGGCGGCCACCGGTGTGCGCTGGGTGGTGGTGCAGCACCATGTGCCCGGTGGTGTGGACCCGGCGGCCCTCGCCGATCTCCAGATCGTCCACGAGGGACCATTCCTGACTCTCTACCGCAATCCGGCCGTACCGCCCGGTTCGGTCGCGGCCGGGCACGCCCGGTGGGCCGTGGTGGCAGCGCTCGCCGCCGCCCTCCTCCTGTGCGCGGCTGCCGCCTTTTCGGCGCTACACCGGCGGCCTACCGCGTGGTAACGTCCGCTCGCACGTCTCGCCATTGGAGGATTGGCATGCGTAGAACTCTGACACTGGTCGTGTCCGGCCTGGTGGCGGCGTTGCTGGGGATCCTGGCCCTCGGCGGCCTCTCGGCCGCCGCGACCGCCACCGACGACGAGGCCGCCACCGAGGCCAGGAACGTCTCGGAGACGGCCAAGCGGGCCGGTAAGCAGGACCCGTACGCTCCCGAGGTTTACGGCACCAGGTAGGACGGCTCGCCCCGCCGCTGTACCGGGCGGGGCGACTCCGCACCCTCCAACAGAGCCGCGAAGCGTCCACCCGCGATCTGCCAGGTGAAGCTCGCCGCGTGCTTCCGGGCCTCGGCGCCCATCTCCCGCCGCAGCTCGTCCTCGTGCAGCAGTGTGCGCACCTTGGCCAGGTAGTCGTCGATGTCGTCGGCCAGCAGGCCCGTGCGCCCGTCGACGACCGCTTCGGCCACGCCGCCCGCCTCCCGGAACGCCACCGTGGGCGTACCCGCGGACCCGGCCTCCACGATCGTCAGACCCCAGCCCTCCTTCAGCGACGGGGTCAGTGCGACCCAGGCCGAGGCGAGCAGGGTGGCCTTCTCCTCCTCGGTCACGAAGCCACGGAAGTCGACCCGCTCGGTGATGTCCAGCTCCGCGGCCAGCTCGCGCAGCTGCGGCTCCCACCAGCCCTGGCCGGCGACGACCAGCCGAAGCTGGGGCAGCTCGTCGGCGAGCGCCGCGACGGCCCGCAGCGCCACCTCCACCCGCTTGTGCGGCACCAGCCGGTTCAGCGTCACGAGCAGCGGGAACGACGCCCGCTCGGTGTCGGTGCGGGGCAGCCCCGGCGTGCCGTTGTAGACGACCGCGACCTGCTCCGGCGGTACGCCGAGCGTGGCCAACTCTCTGCGGGTGGCCTCGGAGACGGTTACGTACCGGCACCGCCGGTAGACGCGTACGGCGAGCGACGACTCGATCCACCAGCCGAACCGGGCGGCCCACTGCGGGAGGACCACCGGCCACTGCTCGCGGTGCACGTGATGGATCAGCTTGACCACCGGCCGCCGTGCCCACAGCGGGGCGAGGAACGGCAGCCCGTTGCAGACGTCGACCAGGATGTCGGGCCGGCCGCCCCGTCGCGCCGCCAGGGGGCCCAGACCCAGTGCGCCGGCCACGTAGCAGAGCGCCGCCCAGAGGTAGACGGTGTGCCGACCGCCGCGCCGCACCAGCCGTACGCCCGCCTCGTTGACCTCTTCGGCGGGGGCCTGGCTGTGGGCGGCGCAGAACAGGGTGGCCCGGAATCCGCGTGCCACGAGCTCGGCCGCGATCCGTTCCACGTACACCTCGGAACCGCCGCCCTCGGGGTTGCGAGTGTCTCGCCAGTTGAGGAACAGCACGTGTCCGGGCATGTCGACGCAACGCTGCACGCGAACCCTACTCTCAGGTAATTTAGCGACGCGCGTCACACTAGGGCTGGAAGTCGCGGCCGGCAATCCCCGATGGGCGAGGGCTGCTCAGCGTGACGGACCGACCGCCGGTGCCGCGGTGCCGGTGTCGACCTCCGGCGGCGGAGCGCCCGGGGATGCCGCGGCCGCGTCCAGGGCCGGTGCTTCCGGGACCCGTCCGGCGCGGCGCGGCCGGCGTCGCTGGGAGCCGAGCACCTGGATGGGGCGCTCGACGCCGTAGTAGCTGACCGCGGCGTAGGTGAGGCCGAAGACCATGGTGAGGGCGAAGGTGCTGAGCAGCCCGCCGGTGAACAACGGGCGGTCGTCCAGCACGTAGATGAGTTCCAGGACCAGCGGGTGCCACAGGAACAGGCCGTAGGAGACCGTGCCGAGCCAGCGCGCGGGGCCGCTGCTGAAGGCATCCTTCACCCGGGTCGGCCCGCCGAACGCCACCGGGATCAGGATCAGCGACGCGGTCGCGAGGTACAGGGTCAGCTTGACCGTGTACTCGGCGGCCGTCGGTCCGGTGAGGTCGCGGGGACCGGCGACGGGTGTCGTGGCGATCGCCAGGAGGCCGGCGGCCGCGACCCAGCAGGCGACGGGGGCCGAGGCGAGGTCGTCCAGCACGCGGAAGGCGCGCGGCGCGGTTCCGGTCCGCAGCGCGACGTGCGCCGCCGCCAGGGCCATACCCGCGCTGAACCAGGCCGCGTACGAGGGGAGCCACATGGTGTGCAGGGCGTTGTCGAGCCGGCCGAGCCCCATCAGGGCGAGCCACCCGGCGGTCACCAGCACTCCGGTGCTGACGATCACGACGGTTCGCACCGGACGCCAGGACCGGCCCACGGCGAGCACGGCGACCAGCGGCAGGATCAGGTAGAACGTGACCTCGGTGGCGAGGCTCCAGGTCTGGCTGAGCCCGGAGCGCAGTTGGCCGGGCTGGTAGATCTGGGTGAAGGTCAGGTGCCGGATCCAGTCACCGGCGGACGCCGGCCGGTTCTGCGGCAGGACGATCAGGCAGACCACCACCGCCAGCCAGTACGCCGGCAGGATCCGCAGGGCCCGCCGCCAGAGATACCGCCCGGCGCGTGGCCGGGGCCGGCCGGTCGCGGCGTTGAGGGCCCACGGCCGGAACAGCAGGAACCCGGAGAGCACGAAGAAGATCGCGACGCCGACGTCCAACCGGGCCAGCCAGCCGCCCCACGAGGTGTTCATGGTGGCGGCGGTCTGGAAGCCGACGTGGTGGCCGACGACGGCGATGGCGCCGATCGCACGCAGCGCGTCGAGGGCGGGTAGCCGGCCGGTGACCGAAGGCTCCGACGCTATTGGCGCGGCGGCTGTGGACATCTGGACATCCAGGGGGTCGCTTTGAAGGTGACCGGAGAGTAACCTCCCGCCATGTTAAGGATCGGGTGCCCCGGACAACAGGTCGTAGGGCGGCAGGTTACAGGAGGATGAGTGAAGCTTCGCGTGGGCGCCGCGCTCTTCGGGCTTGGCGTCTTATTGCTGGTCTTCGCGGCCGGGCTGCCGTTTTATGTGGCCCCCGCCGTGACCAAACTCCCCTACGATCTCGAACCGACGACGTCCATCGCTGAGGCGAAGGACGCCAAGTTCCTGAAGATCACCGCCAACGGAAGCTCGGTGAGCATCGAGGTCCCGCAGGCCACGCTGCTGTCCAACGTGGAGGTCATTCCGCAGCCGGACGACACGAAGGACCGGCTGCCGAAGGAGCTCAAGGGCGACGCGGTGATCTGGGACGTCTACCAGACGGTCAGGCGTGCCGACAACGAGGATGTGGTCAGCCAGTACAGCACGGAGCTCGCTCTGTACCGGATCTCCGGAGCCGCCGCCCCGTGGAAGGACCAGTGGCTCAACGAGACCGGGGCGGACGAGACCCCGGTCGGCAACGTGAGTTACTCCGGCCAGGTCTACAAGTTCCCGTTCGGTACGGGAAAGCGGGATTACCAGGTCTTCGACCGTGACCTGAAGCGGGCCATCCCGGCGAAGTTCACCGGCACGGAGAAGATCAAGGGCGTCGAGGCGTACCGCTTCGAGCAGCGGATCGAGAACGAGGTGCTGGCCACCCCGGAGAGCAGCCTCCAGACCCTGATCGGCAAGTTCGCCCCCGGTGCCACCAGCGGCCAGATCGTCTACAGCAACACCCGGACGCTCTGGGTCGACCCGGTGACTGGCTCGTACGTGAACGTCCGGGAGCAGCAGCACAAGGAGTTGCGCCCGAACACCGGCAGCCCGACGGTGCTGCTGGACGCGGACTTCAACTACACCGACGAGACGGTCAGCCGCAGCGTCGAGACGGTCAAGGACAACCGCTTCAAGATCGGCCTGATCAGTCTCTGGGGCCCGATCGCCGCCGGTGTCCTCGGCCTGCTCGCCCTCGTTGTCGGCGTGTGGCTGGTGACGCGGCCCAACGGCGGCACCGCCCGGCACCGTGCCGAGCCGGCGGTCGCCACGCCGGCTGCGGCGCCGGCCGCCGACACGTCTACGACGCGGGTGGACCAGGAGCCGGTACGCGACTCCGAGACCGTCGAGCAGTCCAGGAGTGAGCCCGCGGCCGGTCCGCTGACCGACGAGATCCCGCCGGCGTCGACGAACTGGAAGTCCGAGGACCCGACGGTGCCGACCCAGCGGCCGGCGCCCGGCGAGGTGGAGCAGCGCTGACGCGCGTACGACCGGAAGCACGACTGAGGGGTGGCCGCGATGCGGTCCACCCCTCAGTCGTTCGGTGACTGGGCGCGGCGCACCGCGTATCGCATGCTCACCCAGTCTTCGCTGTACCGCAGATCGCGCCACTGCCCGACGATGTCGCCACCCTGTGCGGCCATCAGTCGCACCATGTCGGTGTGCGGCACGACCGTCATGGTCATAGGCGCCGGATAGTTGAGCAGGTGGCGCTGCGCCCAGCTGATCATGCGGAAGGGTGCCACCTGCCAGATGATGCCTCTGGCCGTGCACGCCCGCTCGGTTGGTAACCCCAGGACCGCGGTCCCGCCCGGTCGCAGCACGCGCAGGAACTCGGCCAGGTAGTGGTCGATGGCGGGGCGCGGCAGGTGCTGCAACACCAGGGCGCTGTAGACCAGGTCGAAGTGGCCGTCAGGGAACTGGCTCAGGTCGGGCGCATCGTTGAGGACGAACCGGATGTTCCCGGCGCTCCGGTCCAGTCGTCGGGCGGTCTCCAGCATGGGCGGAGCGATGTCGACGGCGACCACTTCGCCCGCGTGCGGAGCCAGCGCCTGGGACAGCCGTCCGACGCCGCAGCCGAAGTCGAGCACTCGCTCCCAACGATTCGGCAGGCCGAGCTGGCGGAGCCGGCCCGCCGTCTCCTCGACGTCGGCGCGGCCGGTGGCCAGGAACTCCTCGACGTCCCACTGCCCGCCGCGCTTGCCGGGCTGGACGAGGACGGCCCAGAGTGGATCTTCAGCTCCCAGGGTGGTCCAGTCACGTCGCACATCTCCCAGATCCACGCCGAAACCCTAGGGCAACCGGGCGTCCATTGGGGGGCGGCTGGTTTGTGGTCCGCTTGGACGTTCGGGCGAGCGGGCGTGAGCCGAGCCCGGCTCTCCGACCTGCGTACTTTACATCCGTTACTCAATTGTAATCCGTCGATGCTCTGTCACTCTGCGCTGCTGCAGTCCAGGGCTATGCCACTTTTGTAGCGCCATAAGGCTTCTGTCCATCCCAGAACCACCACGTTTCGTGACGGCAGCGTGCTCGTGGGTCGCCCTCCTGTTACCGCCGGGTAATCAGGGGGTTGTGAGGCCCGCCGCAGCGGGTGCACGATCAGGCTCGGTCGTTACCCGCCGGTAACAGATGACGGGCCCGGTGCGGGCCGCCAGTTCGGGACCGACCACCCGCGCGCATCCACCTGAGGAGGAACCCGTGCAGGATCGGTTTGACAGTCAGGGTCGTACCCGGTGGCGGCGGTTCGCCGCGATGCTCGTGCCCGCCACGGCCGCCGCCGGCGCCATCCTGTTCGGTATGTCGTCCGGCGCCATCGCATCCGACATCACGGTGTCCGGGCAGACGTTCAAGATCGGCGCCGACCGCCTTGAGGGCGACGGCTTCACCCAGTACGGCGGGGTCGTCCGGGAGAAGGGCAAGGACGGCAAGGTCCACCCGATCGCCCTCTCCGAGATCAGCAGCGCCGAGCTGTACAACCTCTGCCAGTCCGTCCGCGCCGACCTGCCCGGCATGCCGGTGGTGCTCACGATCAACGCCGGCCAGGGCAAGGAGCCCGCGCGGGCCAAGGACCTGCTGATCGCCATGGACTCGCTCAACGGCAACGCGACGTTCACCAACATCAAGATCGGCCGGGACGCGACCGACCTGAACCCGACGGCGCAGAAGGGTTCGTTCGGCCAGAACTCCGACCACGTCAGCATCACCAACCTCCAGCAGGTGTCCCGGTACACCACGGCGGCCACCTTCAACCTCGTCGGACTCAAGCTGAAGGTCAACGTGGGCGACGACGCCAAGGGCAAGGAGTGCTTCTGAGGTGAGTCGTGGCCCGCGGTGGCCGACCACCGCGGGGCCACGTCCCTGTCCCGCCCCGCTGCGCCAGGAGGAGTACGTGACAACCGCCAACCCGTCCCACGCCCGGCCCGGCGGTACGGCCCAGGCGTGGCGGACCTTCCGCCGCTGGCAGCGGAGCCGACCGTTCTGGGGTGGCCTCCTCACCGCCCTGGCGGGGGTGGAGATGTTCGCCTCCACCCGCATGACGATCAACGGCCTGAGCTTCCACAGTGGCGCCACCGGCCTGCTCTCGCTACTGATCCCGATCATCCTGGTGACCTGCGGCCTGTTGCTCTGGCTCAGCCCGGCGCAGCGGCCGTTCTACTCGGTCGTCGCGGCGGTCACCGCTGTCTACTCGCTGATCGGGCTCAACCTCGGCGGCTTCTTCATCGGTCTGTTGCTCGGCATCGTTGGCAGCGCGCTCGCCTTCGCCTGGACGCCGGCCCGACCGTCGCCGGCCGCAGCGGAACAGGCGGACGGGGACCAGGTCGACGCCGACCAGAGCAACGCCGAACGGGACAACGCCGAACAGGTCGAGGCTGAAGAGGCCCGCCCCGAGCACGTTGATGCGGTGCTGGCCACGACGTCGGCCGTCGACGAGCGGGTGGATCGCCCGGCGGGCGACGCGACCGGCGCGGACGCGCCACCCGAGTGGCCGGGACGTTCCGCCGATCCGCGGGCCTTCGGCATCGCGCTGGTGGTGCTCGGCCTCGCCGCCATCGGACTGGCCACCCAACCCCGAGCGGTGCAGGCCGCACCGAACCGGCCCACCGCGACCGCCTGTCCCACCCCGTCCCGGACGGCCACGCCGTCGCCCAGCCGCAGCGCGCCGACCGCGACACCGACGCCCAGCCCGAGCCCGGAGCGGGGCGGCAACGTGATCACCGACATCCTGGACGGGATCGGCGACCTGCTCACCGGTGGACGCCACAGGGACAACCCCACGCCGTCGGTGAGCCCGACCGCGCAACCCACGCCGCAGCCGACCGGCACGCCGACCCGCCCCGGGAAAACCGCCTGCCCGTCGCCGACACCGGCCCGGCCGGGCGGCCCGGGCACCACGACACCGCCCACGGTGGAGCCGGGCAAGCCCCTGCCGCGTATCGCCGCCGACCCGAGCCTGCCCAGGGTGGCGCAGACGCCGTCCAAGCTCACCGGCTCCAAGGTGACCATGACCGGGCTGCGGTTCGACGGGACCACCGAGTTGCAGACCGAGAAGGGCAACCTCAAGGTGCTGAAGTTCAGCATGCGCGAGGCGGTGACCGACGACTTCCTGCTGGTCGCGGACGGCCCGCAGGGGCGCACCCAGCGGTACGCGACCGACCGGCTGACCGTCCGTGGTGACGTGGCCTTCTACTCCACCCGGTTCGTCGGCCGGCTGCTCGGCATCAAGATCACGCTCACTCCGGATCTGCCGCTGCCGGACGGCCTCCCGGTCACCTCGCCCATCCCGATCACGTTCACCGACCCGGTCATCGACCTGGCGTTCGTCACCAGTGACACGCTGACCGCCCGGCCGGGGCTGGCCCTGACCCTCGGCTGAGCGGCACGCCCGTCACCACGGCCCCGGGTGCCGACGCCGTCGTACCGCCGGCGCCCGGAGCCGTGACCGGCTCAGAGCCGGGCCAGCGCCCGACGCAGCGGGTCGAGGCCCAGCGCACCCAGGTCCAACGCCTGCCGGTGGAACTCCCGCAGGTCGAAGTCGGCACCCTTGCGGGCCTTGGCGTCCTCGCGGGCCTGCAACCAGATCCGCTCACCGACCTTGTACGACGGCGCCTGCCCCGGCCAACCCAGGTAGCGGTTCAGCTCGAAGCGCAGGTTCTCGTCCGGCACCCGGCAGTGCGCCCGCATGAACTCCCAGCCCAGCTCGGGCGTCCACCGCTCCCCGGGGTGGAAGCCGAACGGGTTGTCCTTCGGGATCTCCAGCTCCAGGTGCATGCCGATGTCGACGATCACCCGGGCCGCGCGCATCGCCTGGCCGTCGAGCATGCCCAGCTTGTCGCCCGGGTCCTCCAGGTAGCCCAGCTCGTCCATGAGCCGCTCCGAGTAGAGCGCCCAGCCCTCGCCGTGCCCGGAGACCCAGCAGAGCAGCCGCTGCCAGCGGTTGAGCAGGTCGGCCCGGACGGCGGTCTGCGCCACCTGAAGGTGGTGACCCGGCACGCCCTCGTGGTAGACGGTGGTCACCTCCCGCCAGGTGGAGAAGTCGGTGATGCCCTGCGGCACCGCCCACCACATCCGGCCGGGGCGGGAGAAGTCCTCGCTGGGCCCGGTGTAGTAGATGGCGCCGTCGCTGGTCGGTGCGAGGCAGCACTCGATCCGGCGGACCTGCTCCGGGATGTCGAAGTGGGTGCCGTGCAGCTCGCTGATCGCCTTGTCGGCGAGCGTCTGCATCCAGTCCCGGAACGCCTCCTTGCCCTGGATGGTGCGCGCCGGGTCGGCGTCCAGCGCTCGTACGGCGTCGTCGACGCTGGCGCCGGAACCCGCGATGCGCCCGGCGACGACGCGCATCTCCGCCTCCAGGCGGGCCAGCTCGGCGAAGCCCCAGGCGTACGTCTCGTCCAGGTCGACCTTGGCGCCGAGGAAGTACTGCGAGGCGAGTTCGTAGCGCTCGCGGCCGGCGGCCTGCTTGTCCCGCCCGTGCGGGGCCAGCTCGGTACGCAGGAACTGGCCGAACTCCGCGGTCGCCGCGGTGGCGGCCGCCGCGCCCCGGCGCAGGTCAGCGCCGAGCGTGCCGTCGGCGCCCAGCCGCTCGACCAGCCCGTGGAAGAAGTTGTCCCCATCGGGGTCGACCCAGATGTCGCACTGCTTGGCCACCTCGATGAGCTGCACCTTCGAGCTGACCTGGCCGGCGGCGACCGCCTCGCGCAGCGTGGTCTTGTAGCCCTCCAGCGCGCTGGCGAAGCCGCTGAGTCGGGCCGCGATGTTGGCCTTGGCGTCGGCCGTCTCGGTCGGCATGAGGTCGAACACCATGCGGATGTCGTGCAGCCCGCTGGTGATCACGTTGACCTCGCTGGTCGCCTCGCCCGCGTCGTACCGGGCGAGATCCAGGCCCAGCCGTTCCTGCATGGCCTCCTTGGCGGTCCGTTCCGCCTCGGTGGCCGGCTCGGTGACCTCCAGCTCGGCGAGCGTGCGGCGGGTCAGGTCTGCGCGTGCCTGGTAGCCATCGGGCGACAGGTCGTCGAGCTGGTCGTCATGGCCGGCGATGCCGACGTAGGTGGCGCCGGTGGGGCTCAACGGCGCCCACTCGGCAACGTAGCGGTTGGCGAGTTCATCAATTCGTCCCACGGTGCGACCCTACGTGACCGACCCGCCCCGATGTCGACGCCGTTTGTCGTGTTCGACCAGCAGAACCGGCGGCATGGTGGTGGTCGCCACGGTGTCCGAAAGTCGCGGGACTTTGTCGTACGGCTCCGGCAGAGTGTCAGGGGTGACCGCCGATACCACTCCTGACAGGGCACCGCTGCGCGCCTGGCTGCCCGGCTTCGTCGCCCTCGCCGTGATCTGGGGCTCCAGCTTCCTGTTCATCAAGGTCGGGGTGGCGGAGCTGCACCCCGTCCAGCTCACCCTCTACCGGGTCTCCGCCGGCGCGCTGACCCTGTTGGTGGTGCTCGCGATGCTGCGCGACCGCCTGCCCCGCGAGCCCCGGGTCTGGGCGCACCTGACCGTCGTCGCCGCGTTCGGCGTGGCCGTGCCCTTCACCCTCTTCGGCTACGGCGAGCAGCGCGTCGAGTCGATGCTGGCCGGCATCTGGAACGCCACCACGCCACTGATCGTGCTGCCGCTGGCGGTGCTGGTCTTCCGCACCGAGCGGCTGACCGCGCGCCGAGCGGTCGGGCTCGCACTGGGCTTCCTCGGCGTCCTCGTGGTGCTCGGTGTCTGGGAGGGGCTCGGCGGAGCCCACTTCACCGGGCAGCTGATGTGCTTCGGCGCGGCGGCCTGCTACGGCGTCTCCATCCCGTACCAGAAGCGGTTCATCGCGGGCAGCGCGCACTCGGGCCTGTCGCTCTCCACGGCGCAGTTGCTGCTCGCCGCCGTGCAGTTGGCCATCGTCACCCCGTTCGTGGCGGGCGCGCCGCCGCTGCCCACCGACCTCTCGCCGAAGGTGCTGGCCAGTGTGCTGACTCTCGGCGCGCTGGGCACCGGGCTCGCCTTCGTCATCAACATGCGCAACATCCGGGTGGCCGGGGCGAGCACCGCCTCCACCGTCACCTACCTGATTCCAATCTTCGCGGTGCTGATCGGGGCCGTGGTGCTCGGCGAGCGGCTCAACTGGCACCAGCCGGTCGGTGCGCTCATCGTGCTGGTGGGGGTCGCGGTCTCGCAGGGCGTGTTCGGCCGGCGGCGGCCCCGACCGGTGGTCGGCGTCGGCGCGCCCGCCGAGCCCGCCGCGGAGCCCGTCGGCCGCTGAGGCTCCGGCGGGGCGCCTCAGGCCCGCGCGCCGGTCCACGCCGTGAGCTGCTCCGCCGACCAGGTGTTGACCACCCGGTCGGCGGGGACGCCGCAGAGGGCGGCCCGCTCACAGCCGAACCGCTGCCAGTCGAGCTGGCCCGGCGCGTGCGCGTCCGTGTTGATCGCGAACCGGCAGCCGGCCTCCAGGGCACGGCGGATCAGCCGCTTCGGTGGGTCCTGCCGCTCGGGCCGAGAGTTGATCTCGACTGCGGTGTCGTGCTCCGCGCAGGCGGCGAAGACCGCGTCCGCGTCGAAGTCGCTCTCCTTGCGGGTGCGAGCGCGGTGCCCCCGATCGCCGGGCCCGGTCACGCCGACCGGTCGGGACGACACCATCCGGCCCGTGCAGTGGCCGAGGATGTCCAGGTGCGGGTTGGCGACCGCGGTCAACATCCGCCGGGTCATCTTCGCCCGCTCGTCGTTCAGGCCGCTGTGCACCGAGCCGACCACCACGTCCAGCCGGGCCAGCAGCTTCTCGTCCTGGTCCAGCGAGCCGTCGGCGAGGATGTCCACCTCGATCCCGGTCAGGATCCGGAAACCCTCCGGCAGCGCCTCGTTGACCTGCGCCACATGGTCGAGCTGGCGGCGCAGTCGGTCGGCGGTCAGCCCCCGGGCCACCGTCAGCCGGGGCGAGTGGTCGGTCAACACCAGATACTCGTGGCCCAACTCCACGGCGGCCAGCGCCATCTCCTCGATCGGAGAACCACCGTCGGACCAGTCCGAGTGGGTGTGACAGTCGCCGCGCAGGGCGACGCGCAGCGCCGTCGCCTCCGCGTCCAGGTCGCTGCCCTCGGTCGCCACCAGGCGGCGCAGGTAGACCGGCTCCTCGCCGGCCAGCGACTCCGTCACGCAGCGGGCCGTGACGTCACCGACCCCGGCCAGTTTGGTGAGCGTGCCGTTGTCGGCGCGCTCGGCCACCTCGGCCGCAGGCAGGCCGGCCAGCGCCTTCGCCGCCGACCGGAAGGCCCGCACCCGGTAGGTGGCCTCGTTCGCCCGCTCCAGCAGGAACGCGATCCGGCGCAGGTCGGCAATGGGGTCCCGGGCCTTCATCCCACCGAACCTAGTCGGTGCGACGTCGGTCAGGGAGCCTTGGGGCAGCCGTGTTCGCGCTGCCACGCGGTCACCTCGGCGGCCGGCTCCTTGTTGCCGCCCCGCCGCCAGGAGTCCAGGTAGCGCGCCGGCCAGAGCACCCCGCGCCGGATCCACCAGCCGTCCCTGCCCGTACACGGGGGTGAGATGCCGAAGTGCACGTGGCACACGTTGTTGGCGTTGCCCGTCCGGCCGACCTTGCCGAGCTGCTGCCCGGCGCGGACCCGGACCCCGGCGTCGACACCGGCGGCCACGACGCTCAGGTGTGATCCGTAGTAGCGCACCCCGTCGTCACCGAGCAGGGCGACCGACAGGCCGCCGTTCTCCGGACCCTGTGGCCCGCGCTTGTCGTACCGGTCGGTGCGACTCACCTCCAGCACCGTCCCCTCGGTCACCGCCACGAACGGCTCACCGCAGTCGGCGAAGATGTCCGTCGCCGGGTACGCACCGTGCGTCGGGTGGTAGGCGACGTCGTCGGCGCGTACCGGGAAGACGTGCCGCAGCCCGGTGCGGGGTGTGGTCGCCGACGGCCCGGCCGACGACGGCGCCGGGCGCGCCGGGCCGGTCACCGTCGGCGTCGCCGACGGCGCCGCGGGCTGGTCGCCCGTCGCCCATGCCGCCGGCGTCGTCGGCGCGGCGCCGCCCGGAGGCACCCCCGGCCGGGTGGTCGCGCAGCCGCCGACGAGCAGCGGGGCGAGCAGCAGCAGGATCGGGTACGCCGGACGCGCCCGGCGGATCGTCGGCGAGGGCATCCGGTCATCCTGGCAGACCGGTACCGTGGGCACGAACGACGCGCGTGAGGGGAGGGCAGCGACGGTGACCATCGCCCAGCCCGGCCCCAACCCGGATCCCGGCTTCGCCGATCGCCCGCTGCCGCGTACCCCCTCGGGGCTCTTCCCGGCCGGGCCACCGACGCGCCCCACCTACCGCGAACCGCACCCGGTCACCGGCGGTGGTGTCGCCGCCGGCGGCGGCGCGGCGACCGTGTGGCTGCTGCTGTTCGGCCTCCTCGGCACCGACGTGTCCAGCTACGCCTGGTGGACGGTCCTGGCGGGCCTGCTGGCCTGGCTGACCGCCCTGGTGCTGGTCCGCTTCGGCGACCGCGGGGTGGCCACCGGGGTGGCCATCGTCACCGCCGGTGGCTGGAGCATCGCCGCCGCCGTGGTGGCGGTCCGCTGGGCCACCGGAGGCGACTGGCCGCTCTGGTGACGGGGGCCGGATCGGCCGCACACCGGGTGCCGGCGACTGCACCGTGTGCCCGGTTGGCTGCGTAGCGAACGCCGTCTTGACGTGGCCGCCGAGACTCGGCACGCTCGGCACCATGGCCTGGAACACCCCGCGGCAGGACCCCGATCGAAGCCGCCGCCGCCTGCAGCTGCTCGCCGAGTTGGCGGGGGCCCGGGCGGTACGCCAGCGCAACCGGCCACAGCGGCTGCGCACCGAGCGTCTGCGCCAGCTCATCGCCACCCGCCGTCGGGTAGCCGGCTGATCCGACTTTGTCAGGAATGACCGGCCCTTCGGGGCGTTGACCGGTCGCCTGCCGACCCGACCGGCTAACGTGCACGCGTAACGAGTCGGCGCTGTGTCGAGGGGCTATTGGGGGGACCGTGTCGTACTTCGCTGCGGCCGTGGTGCGCGACGACAGTGGCTGGACCGCCGCAGAGGTCAGTCTGCGCGGCGCCACCGACATCGACGAGGTCGCCGATCGCCTGCGCGACGTCGACCCGGAGGCCGACGTGTCGCTGCTCTTCGTCGAGGCCGATGACGCCTACCTGGTGATCCTGCGCCTCGACGAGGGTGAGGACCTGCGGGTGTTCGGGTCGGACTCCGCGTACGCCGAGGAGTCCCCGCTGGGGGCGCTGCTCGTCGCCGACCTGAAGACCTCGGTCACCGGGCTCGACGACGGCGACGAGCCACGCCCGGTGGCCAGCGGCGACGAGGAGAGCGAGCAGCCCGTCGTCGACCCGGAGGCCGATCCGGTGGGCGACGCCGACCTCCTCGCCAACCTGGGCATCTCCGCGCAGAGACTGCTGACCCTCTGCTCGCACGAGGGAATGATGCCGGCCGACGTCACCGCCGAGATCTGCCAGGTGCTCGGCTGCACCGACCAGGTCGAGGAGTTGCGTGAGGTCTGAGCCCACCGGCGCGGGGGCGGGCGGTGGTACGGAGCCGACCGACGCCACCGATCCTCAGCTCGAGACGATCCGACCGGGGCAGCCGACCCCCGGGGCGGTGGGCCGCGCCGGACCCGGCGCCCACGAGGGTCTGGCCGACCCGGGTGAGGTCGGCCGCCGCCAGCGACACGAGCTGTGGATGCGCCGCGCCCTGGAGGTCGCCGTCACCGGCCCGGCCGTTGACGACACGGGCGCTGCCGACGTGGACGACGTGCCGGTGGGCGCGGTGCTCTACGGCCCCGACGGCAGCGAGTTGGCGATCGGGCGCAACGAGCGGGAGTTGACCGGCGACCCCACCGGGCACGCCGAGGTGCTGGCGTTGCGTCGGGGAGCCGAACGGGCCGGCCGGTGGCGGCTGGACGGATGCACCCTGGTCGTCACCCTGGAACCGTGCACCATGTGCGCCGGGGCGCTGGTGCTGGCCCGGGTCTCCACCGTCGTGTTCGGCGCCTGGGAACCGAAGACCGGCGCCGCCGGCTCACTCTGGGACGTGCTGCGCGACCGTCGGCTCAACCACCGCCCGGAGGTCTACGGCGGCGTGCTGGAGGCCGAGACCGCAGCCGTCCTCCGCGCCTTCTTCCGCTGACGGTTCGGGCTGAACCTCACGGTGGCCCGGTGTTCCGCCAGGAGCCGGCTCAGGCCGGCGGCAGGCTGACCGTGACCTCCAGACCGCCGCCGCCGTCGCGCGGTCGGGCGGTCACCGTGCCGCCGTGTGCCCGGGCCACCGCCCGGACGATGGAGAGCCCCAGGCCGAACCCGCGCCCGCCGCCGACCCGCTCGCCGGAGAGCCGGCGGAACGGCTCGAAGATGACCTCGACGTCGTAGCCGGGCACCACCGGACCGGTGTTCCGCACGGTCAGCGTCGAGCGGCCGTCCCGCAGCCCGGTGCTCACGCCGACCCAACCGCCGGACGGCAGGTTGTGCCGCAGCGCGTTCTCCACCAGGTTGGTGGTGAGCCGTTCCAGCAGCACCGGGTCGCCGTGGACCATCGCAGGCGCCAGCTCCCGGGTCACCGTCGGCGCGGCCTCACCCGGGCCGGCCTGGTCCAGCACGTGGTCGGCCAGGTCGGCCAGGTCCACCCGGGACCGGGCGGTCAGCTCGTTCTCCGAGTCGGCCAGGGTGAGCAGTCCGTCGATCAGCCGTTCGTGCCGCTCGTTCACCGCCAGCAGCGATTCGCCGAGCCGGCGTACGTCCTCGGAGGCGCCGGGCCGGGTGACCGCCAACTCGATGAGCGACCGGTTCAGCGCCAGCGGCGTACGCAGCTCGTGCGAGGCGTTCGCGACGAAGCGGCGCTGCCCGTCGAAGGAGCGGTCCAGCCGTTCCAGCATCTCGTCGAAGGTGTCGGCCAGCTCGCGTACCTCGTCGGGTGGGCCGGGGAGCGAGATCCGTTCGTGCAGGCCGCGACCGCCCACGGCGATCCGCCGGGCCGTCCCGGTGATCTGGTGCAGCGGTTGCAGCGCCCGGCCGGCGATCAGCCAGCCGAAGGCGATGGCCACCACGGAGACCAGGCCGAGCGCGATCCCGCCCTGGGTGAGCAGGGAGTAGAGCGTCTGGTCCCGGGCGTCGTCCTGGGCCTTGTTGATGATGAGGCGCAGCTGCTCGGCCTGGTTGCCGGAGAGTTTCGTCCCCGGCTCGGGGATGATCGGTTTGGCGTCGCGCAGCGCCACCCCGAACGGCTGGGCCGTCCGCTGTTCGACGAGCACGTAGGTGACCGCGAGCAGGACCAGACCGGCGACCAGGAAGAGGCCGCCGTAGATCAGGGTGAGTCGGGCCCGGAGGGAGAAACGCTTCACGGCACCCGGTATCCCACACCCGGCACGGTCTCGACCACCGGCGGTTCGCCCAGCTTGCGGCGCAGCTTCATGACGGTGACCCGGACCACGTTGGTGAACGGGTCGATGTGCTCGTCCCAGGCACGCTCCAGCAACTCCTCGGCCGAGACCACCGCGCCGTCGGCACGCAGCAGCTCGACCAGCACGGCGAACTCCTTGCGGGACAGCGGCACGTACCGGCCGTCACGGTGCACCTCGCGGCGGGCCGGGTCGACCAGGATGCCGGCCCGGTTCAGGGTCGGCGGCGCGGCCCGGCGGGTCCGCCGGCTCAGCGCGTGCACCCGGGCGGACAGTTCCACCAGGGCGAACGGCTTGGTCAGATAGTCGTCGGCGCCGAGCGCCAGGCCCGCGACACGCTCCCGGACGGCCGCTGCCGCGGTGAGCATCAGCACCCGGGTCTCCCCGCCGCTGTCCACGATCGCCCGGCACACCTCGTCGCCGTGCACCACCGGCAGGTCCCGGTCCAGGACGACCACGTCGTAGTCGTTGACGCCGAGCCGTTCCAGCGCCGCGTCGCCGTCGTACGCGACGTCCACCGCGAACGCCTCCCGGCGCAGCCACTCGGCGATGCTCTCGGCGAGCAGGCTCTCGTCCTCGACCACCAGCACTCTCACCCGGCAATAGTGCTCCGCGCCCGGATAACGCCACCGTAAACGTCGGCGGTTACGCCCGGGATACGCCCCTTGTCGTGGACTGACCGGGACGCCCGGCGGGTTCCGTCGGGCGGATCGGAGCGCCCGGCGGTTTCGCCGGGCCGGGAGAGGAAGCGTGCGATGCGACGAGGACTGTTCGCGCTGCCGCTGCTGCTCGCGCTGGCCGTCGCCGGCTGCGGCGGGTCGAGCGACGAACCGGCGGTGGCGACCGCCGGTGGTGGGGCGCAAGCGGCGTCCGCCAGCCCGGCGGCCCAGCTCAGCGACGACGAACGGCAGCTCAAGTTCAGCGAGTGCATGCGGGAGAACGGGGTGGAGGTGCCGGATCCGGAGCCCGGCGGCGGTCGGCTGTTCAAGTTCGGCAAGGACACCGACCCGCAGAAGGTGCAGACGGCGATGGAGAAGTGTCGCCAGCACCTGCCCAACGGTGGCGAGAAGCTCAAGCTCGACCCGGAGCAGGTGGAGCGGCTGCGCAAGCTCGCCGTGTGCATGCGGGAGAACGGCGTGCCGGAGTTCCCGGACCCGTCGGCCGACGGCGGGATACAGCTGCGGCTCGACCAGGTGAACATCAAGGACCCGAAGGTGAAGGCCGCCATGGAGAAGTGCCGGCAGTACGCGCCGAAGATCGCCGGAGCCACCCGGTGAGGGCTCGTCGCCTTCGGCTCCGGACGGTCGCGCTGACCGTCGCCGTCGTGGTGGCGGCGGCGGCCGGCGTCGCGGCCGCCGTCGGATTCGGCGGCACCGACCGGGGTACGGCAGCCGCCGGCACCACCCCGCCGGCCACCGCCGCGGTCACCCGGCAGACGCTGACCGACGCGCAGAGCGTGGACGGGGAGCTGGGCTACGGCACCACCCGGACCGCCACCGCCCGGCTCGACGGGACGATCACCGCGTTGCCGGAGACGGGTGCGGTGGTGAAGCGGGGCGGCCGGCTGTACGCGGTGGACAACGACCCGGTGCTGCTGCTCTACGGATCGCTGCCGGCGTACCGGGTGCTCCAACCGGGCGTCGAGGGGTCCGACGTCGCGCAGTTCGAGCGAAACCTACGGGCGCTCGGCCACGACGGCTTCACCGTCGACGACGAGTACACCGGCAGCACCGCCGACGCGGTCCGGGAGTGGCAGGAGAAGCTCGGGCTGCCCGAGACGGGGCGGGTCGAACCGGGCCGGATCGTCTACGCGGACGGCGCGGTGCGGGTGGAGAGCCACCAGGCGGCGACCGGGGACGCGGCGCAGCCCGGTCAGGCGGTGCTCACGTACACCGGCACCACTCGGCTGGTCACCGTCGAGCTGGACGTGGACGACCAGCGGCTGGCGAAGGAGGGCGGCGCGGTGAGCGTCGCCCTGCCAGAGGGCGACCCGGTGGCCGGAAAGATCGAGTCAGTGCAGACCGTGATCGAGGCCGGTTCGGCCGGCGCGACCGGGCAGTCCGAGGAGGCCGAGACGAAGATCGAGGTGACCGTCTCGGTGACCGACCCGGCGACGCTCGTCGGTTACGACCAGGCGAGCGTCGAGGTCACCTTCACCGCCGCCGAACGCCCGGACGTGCTCACCGTGCCGGTGGCGGCGCTGCTCGCGCTCGCCGAGGGCGGCTACGGAGTCGAGGTGGTCGACGGCGGTCGCAGCCGGATCGTCGCGGTGACCACCGGGCTTTTCGCCGCCGGCCGGGTCGAGGTCAGCGGCCCGGAGATCGTCGAGGGCCTGACCGTGGGGGTGCCGGCGTGACCGGTGACGCCGTGGTGCTGGACGGGGTGAGTCGGACGTACCCGGGCGGGGTCGCCGCGCTGCGCGAGGTCTCGCTGCGCGTCGGGTACGGCGAACTGGTGGCGATCGTCGGCCCGTCGGGTTCCGGCAAGTCGACGATGCTGCACCTGATCGGCACCCTGGACCGCCCCTCCGCCGGCCGGGTACGGATCGACGGGTACGACGTCGCGACCCTGCCGGACCGGCAGCTCTCGGCGCTGCGGGCCCGCCGGATCGGCTTCGTCTTTCAGCAGTTCCACCTGGCCGCCGGCACGCCGGTGGTGGACAACGTGGCCGACGGGCTGCTCTACGCGGGCGTACCGCGAAGGGAGCGGCGGCGGCGCGCGGAGGCGGCGCTGGACCGGGTCGGGCTGGGCCACCGGCTGACCCACCGGCCGCACGAACTCTCCGGCGGCGAGCGCCAGCGGGTCGCGGTGGCCCGGGCGGTGGTCGGGGAGCCGGCGGTGCTGCTCGCCGACGAGCCGACCGGCAACCTCGACTCGGTCGCCGGTGCCGCGGTGCTCGCTCTGCTGCGCGACCTGCACGCGGCCGGCACCACGGTCCTGGTGATCACCCACGACCGGGAGATCGCCGCCGGGTTGCCCCGGCAGGTGCGGATGCGCGACGGCCGGGTGGTGGCCGATCCGGCAACCGGCCCGGCCGCCGGCCCGTTCGTCGAGGAGGTGCGCTGATGGCGGCCGACACCCGTCTGCGGCTGGTGCCGGTGGACGCGCGGCCACGGCTCACGCCGGCCCGACTGGGCCCGGGTGACGTGTTCCGGGTCGGCGGGGTGGGGCTGCGCACCCGTCCGCTGCGGGCGTTCCTCTCCGCGCTGGGCATCGCGATCGGCATCGCGGCGATGGTCGCGGTGGTCGGAATCTCCTCGTCGTCCCGTGCCGACCTGGACCGCACGCTGGACCGGCTCGGCACCAACCTGCTGACCGTGGCGCCCGGGAACACGCTCTTCGGTGATCAGGCGAAGCTGCCGGTGGAGTCGGTGGCCATGATCGGCCGGATCGGTCCGGTGACCGGTGTCGCCGCCACCGCCCAACTGCCGGACACCCCGGTCTACCGCAGTGATCGCATCCCGTCCGGCGAGACGGGCGGCATCGCCACCCGGGCCGCCCACCTCGGCCTGCTCGGCACGGTGGGCGCGACGGTACGCAGCGGCACCTGGCTGAACGAGGCCACCGAGCGCTATCCGGCCGTGGTGCTCGGCGACGCCGCCGCCCGGCGGCTGGGGCTCGGCGCGGCCGGACCGGACGTGCAGGTCCACCTGGGCGGGCGCTGGTTCACCGTGGTCGGCATCCTCGCCCCGGCCCCACTCGCCCCGGAGTTGGACAGTTCGGCGTTGGTCGGCTGGCCCGCCGCGGCGGCGTACCTCGGTTTCGACGGGCACCCGACCACGGTCTACACCCGGTCGCGGGATGCCTCGGTGGAGGCGGTCCGGACGGTGCTCGGCGCGACGGCCAACCCGGAGGCGCCGAACGAGGTGCAGGTCTCCCGGCCCTCGGACGCGCTGGCCGCCGCGGCGGCCACCGACGAGGCGTTCACCGGGCTGCTGCTCGGGTTGGGCGCGGTGGCGCTGCTGGTCGGTGGTGTCGGGGTCGCCAACACGATGGTGATCTCGGTGCTGGAACGGCGGGCCGAGATCGGCTTGCGGCGGTCGCTGGGTGCCACCCGGGGGCAGGTCCGGGTCCAGTTCCTGGCCGAGTCGCTGCTGCTCTCGGCGCTCGGCGGGGCGGGCGGGGTGCTGCTCGGCATCCTGGTCACCGCCGGCTACGCCCTCTGGCGGCAGTGGCCGACCGTGGTGCCGGTCTGGGCGATGGCCGGCGGCGTCGGGGCGACCCTGCTGATCGGCGGTCTGGCCGGTCTCTACCCGGCCGTCCGCGCCGCCCGGCTCGCCCCCACCGAGGCGCTGGGCTGAGCCCTCGCCGGCCCGGGACGCCTCCATCGGGTGCGTCTGTTGTCGCTCCGGCGACAGTGGACGCACCCGAAGGCGTTGCCGCAGCGCGTCAGGCGGCGGGGCGGAGCAGGGTGGCGGCCACCGCCCGGGCGGCCTCGGTCCACGGTGCGGGCCGCAGGGTGGCCGGGTCGAGGCGGACGATGGCCCGCCGGCCCTCGGCGTGCACCGTCGCGCCGTCGACGGAGCGGAACTGGAAGGCGTACTCGGCGCTGCTGGTGCCGAAGTGTTCGAGCCAGAAGTGCACCGCCACCGGGCCGGTGGCGGCGATCGGCGCCCGGTAGGTGATGGTGAACTCGCGGACCGCGTGGAACAGGTCCGGCGGGGTGGCGCCGCCCCGGTAGGCCAGCCCCCGCTCGGTCCAGTACGGCGTCAGGGCCCGTTCCAGCAGCACCGCGTAACGAGCGTTGTGCAGGATGCCCATCGCGTCGAGGTCGTCGAAGTGCACCGTGACGTGCTCGACGTGTCCGAACTCGACGGTGGGCTGGTCGGCGACGGCGCGGGTCATGGGGAGCCTTCCGTTGGCAGGGTCGGGTCGGGGCAGAGCGCCCGCAGGCGGTCCAGCAGGCCGGCGCGGGCGTACCGGTAGGCGGCGTCCGGGTCGAGCAGCCGGGACTGCATCGCGGCACCCATCCCGAGGGCGTCGATCTCGTACGCCAACTGGGGGACGTCCAGGTCGGCGGGGAGTTCGCCGGCGTCGACCGCCTGCTGGACGAGGCGTTCCAGGAACGCCGTCCACTGGCCGTACGTCTCGGCGAGCCGGTCCCGGACCGGGCCGGGGCGGGCGTTGAACTCGAACTGGGTGTTGGCGAAGAAGCAGCCGCCGGGGAGGACCCCGGTGGCGTAGAAGTCGAGCCGAGCCTCGTGCAGGGCGCGGAGCCGCCGTACGCCCCGCGGGGCGAGCAGGGCCGGCGCGACGATGCGCTCCTGCCAGAGCGTCACCGCGCGGTCGATCGCGGCGAGCTGGAGCGCCTCCTTCGACCGCCAGTGCGCGAAGAGGCCGGATTTGCTCACCCCGAGCGTGTCGGCGAGCTGGGCGAGGCTGAGCCCGTCGAGGCCGGCCTGGGTGGCGAGCACGACGGCCGCGTCCAGCGCGGCGTTGCGGGTGCGCTCGCCCCGGGCCAGGCGTCCGTCGACGGTCATGCGGACACCGTACTAAACAAGCACGACCGGTCGTATTGTTTTCACCCGTGACCGCCGTCACCCCGCCCCACAGCGCACCGCCCCGCCGTCCGGACGGACGACGGGGCGGCGGGTACGACGAACGGTCAGGCGATGATGGTGTCCAGCGCGATCTCGACCATCTGGCTGAAGGTCTGCTCCCGCTCCTCCGAGGTGGTCTTCTCGCCGGTCTTGATGTGGTCGCTGACGGTCAGCACGGTCAGCGCGCGGGCCTTGAACCGGGCGGCGATCGTGTAGAGCGCCGCGCTCTCCATCTCCACCGCCAGCACGCCGTAGTCGGCCAGCGTGTCGTAGAGGTCCGGCCGGTCGGTGTAGAAGGCGTCCGCCGCCAGGATCGGCCCGACGCGCATGGCGATGCCGCGCCGCTCGGCCACCTCGACCGAGGTACGCAGCAGCCCGAAGTCGGCCACCGGCGCGTAGTCGATCAACCCGTCGAACCGCATGCGGTTCATGTTCGAGTCGGTGGACGACCCGATCGCCGCCACCACGTCGCGCAGCTGCAGGTCGGTGCTGAGGGCGCCACAGGAACCGACCCGGATCAGCGTCTTCACGCCGTACTCGTTGATCAGCTCGTGGGCGTAGATGGAGGCGGACGGCATGCCCATGCCGGAGCCCTGGACGGAAACCTCGACGCCGTTCCAGCGGCCGGTGAAGCCCAACATGCCCCGAACCGTCGAGTAGCAGGTCGCGCCCTCGAGGTAGGTCTCCGCGATCCACTTGGCCCGCAGCGGGTCGCCCGGCATCAGGACCCGCTCGGCGATCTCGCCCGGCTTCGCGCCGATGTGCGTACTCATGGCAAAGATCCTGCCAGGCCGGTGCGGGCGATACCGGTTCGGCGTCGGAACCACTGGTCCTGTACCCTCGTCGGCGGTGGCGTGTCCGAGCGGCCTAAGGAGCACGCCTCGAAAGCGTGTGAGGGTTAACGCCCTCCGAGGGTTCAAATCCCTCCGCCACCGCTCCTGAAATGCAGAAACGCCCGGTCGATCCGCGAGGATCGGCCGGGCGTTTTCCGCGTCAGAGCTGCTGCTCGCCGCCGTCGACGAACAGCTCGCCGCCGGTCATGAAGCTGCTCTGGTCGGAGGCGAGGAACAGCGCCGCGTTGGCGATCTCGTCGGGGTGTGCCATTCGCTTCATGGGCACGCCCGAGGCGATGGCCTCCAGCAGCCCGGGGGCCTCCTCGGGGCTGGGTGCCAGGCCCGCGAGCCCGGGGGTCTCGGTCGAGCCGGGAACCAGGGTGTTGACCCGGATCTTCCGGCCGATCAGTTCGGCGGCCCAGGTGCGGCCGAACGAGCGGATGGCGGCCTTGGACGCGGCGTAGACGCTGAATGCCGGGGTGCCGTTGCTCGCGGCGGTCGAGCCGGTCAGCACGATCGAGGCACCCTCATTGAGCAGGGGCAGGGCCTTCTGCACGGTGAAGATGGTGCCGTGGACGTTGGTGTCGAAGGTGTTCGCGATGTGCTCGACCGTGATCGAGTCGAGCGGACGGAACTCGCCGCCCCCGGCGTTGGCGAACACCACGTCCAGCCCCGCGCCCCGGTCCTGGATCGCCCGCATCACCCGGTCCAGGTCGTCGAGCTTGCTGACGTCGCTGGCGATACCGGTGACGTTGGCGCCGATGCTGGCCACCGCCTCGTCCAGCGGGCCCTTGCGTCGGCCGGTGACGAAGACGTACGCGCCTTCGGCGGCGAAGCGGCGGGCGGCGGCCAGGCCGATGCCCGTGGTTCCCCCGGTGACGAGGGCGGTCTTGCCGTCAAGCTGTCCCACGATCGATCTCCTCACGATTTCTGTACCGATCGGTACTGATCCGACCGTAGCAACCTCCCGGCCTGGCCGCAAATTTCTGTACCGATCGGTTTTCACGGTGGGTAGCATGGTGGGCGGAGGTGGTGGCTGTGCCGCAGCGAGGGCGACCACGCGGGTTCGACGCCGACGAGGCGCTGGAGCGCGCGTTGGAGGTTTTCTGGCGTCAGGGGTACGAGGGCGCCTCGGTGACCGACCTCACCGCCGCGATGGGCATCAATAAACCGAGCCTCTACGCCGCCTTCGGCGGCAAGGAGGAGTTGTTCCGCAAGGTCGTGGCCCGCTACGCCGAACAGGACATGGAGTACGCGCGCACCGCGTTCGCCCAGCCCACCGCGTACGAGGTCGTCGCCACCCTGCTCCGCGAGAACGTGCTCGCCGTGACCCGACCCGACCGCCCGGCCGGTTGCCTGTCGATCCAGGGCGGCACCGCCTGCTCCACCGAGAACGCCCCGGTCGCCGGGTTCCTCGCCGCCAGCCGCCTGGCCGGTGAACGCGCCCTCGCCGACCGGTTCGTCCGCGCGGTCGCCGAGGGGGACCTACCCGCCGACGCAGACCCCGCCGCGCTCGCCCGCTTCGTCATGATCGTCACCGAGGGTCACGCGATACACGCCGCCGCCGGGGTCAGCCGTGAGGACCTGCGGCAGGCGGCGGAGATCGCGCTCGCCGGTTTCGCCGCCGCGTCCGGGGCGCGGCTGCCCGAGCACGCCACCAACCCGGCCTGAGCGTTCACCGATCGGGCAGCGCCGTCACCCCGTCGAGCAGGCGTTGCAGGCCGAATTCGAAGAGACTCTCGACGTTGAGGTCGATCGCTGACGCCGTTCTGCTCATTCCCGTGCCCGAGCGCCGAGGTCGTCCTCGGCCAGGCCGGTGGTGGTCCGTGGCTCGGGAAGCTGAGCCCGGTCGGCGAAGTGGTCGAGCAGTTCCCGGTGCACGAAGATGTGGCCGTCGCCGACCTGGCGCAGCAGGAGGCACTGCACAGCGTGGCCGAGGAAGGGCAGCAGCGGGTGGGGCAGGATCTCCTGCCGGGCCAGTCGGCGGCGGACCAGCCACTGATCGAGCATCGGTGCCAACGCCATCAGGGTCAGGACCATCAGCACCGCGCCGAGGCCGACGAGAGCCCCGGTGCGGACACCGTGCGCCCCGTCCGTCGCCGCCGCGACGAACACCCCGGCGAGACAACCGGTGGCCGTCCCGATGGGGGCCGCCCCGCCCAGGGCGAAGGCGAGTCGTTGCCGCAGCATCGGGCTGGGCAGCTCGCGCCGGCCGGCGCCGGGTGCGGGCGGCTCGAAATAGAGGATCATCTGCGCCTCGTCCACGGCCACGAACGCGATGAGGTTGGCCATGAAGAAGCCGGCGCCGTAGCCGAGGGCGACCTCCCAGGACGGGCCACCGTCGACCAGGGTGGCACCGATCCCGACGGTCACCGAGAGCGCCGCGATACGGAACACGGTGGCCCAGTCATCCACGAAGACGCCTGCCAGCCTGATGGCCACCCCCGACAGCCAGCCAAGGCCGCCCACCGGGTCCGACTCCTTCGCGGAGAAGGCGAGGGACCAGAGGTTGCTGTGCTGGTCGGCGTAGAGCACCTGGGTCACCGCCACGAGACCGGCGGCGGTGACCAGGCCGGCCGGGCCGCCGAGCCACCAGCCCGCCGGGGCGAGTACCAGGCTCAGGCCGAGCAGGCCGGTCAGGTGGGCGATCAGTTGCGCCGTCGGCATCAGGCCGTACCGGGGCGACCAGCCTTCGGTGATCAGGTCGAGCACGAAGACCGTCTGCTGGCGCTGACGCAACTCGTCGGCGAGGGTCGTCAGCCAGGAACGGGTCTGCGCGGGCGAGTAGCTCCGGTGCGGCCGGCGGTTCAGCATCACCTCGACGTACCGGGAGAAGAGCCGCGACCGGCCCGAACCAGTCCCGGCTGCCGTCGGGCCGGTCCGGACGTCGGCATCGTCGGCGTACGCGAGGGCCATGATGCTGAGCAGCAGCGGTGAGTCCGCGAGGTCCCACAGGCCCGGGTCGGCGGCGAGCGCGCTGCGCAGCCCGGCGAGCCCGGCCCGCTCGACGTACCGCTCGATCCGCGCCCGGTCGAGCGGCTGGATGGTGACGGTGCCGTAGACGGGCAGTCGGGTGCCGAGCTGCTCGTACTCGGCCAACCGGCAGCAGACAGCGAGCGGGGTGAGGGGTTGGCTGTGGTGGAAGTCGGCGATCGCCTGGACGCAGGCGTCCCGGTGCTCCTCGGCCACCTCGTCCAGGCCGTCGAGCAGGGGGAGGAGTTCACCGGCGTCCACCCATGCCGCGCTCTGCGCGGGCGGGATGCCGTACCGCTCGCCGAGCTGCTCGGTCAGCCAGCGGGCCAGCGGCAGTCGGCGGGTCGGCCAGGAGGAGAGGTTCAGCACCACCGGGATCGGGGCGTCCGGGTCGGCCTCGGCCCGGTCGAGCAGGTCGCGGGCGAGTTCCAGCAGCGTGGTCGTCTTGCCGGAGCCGGGCGCGCCGAGGATCACCACGGCCCGGTCGAGTTCGTCGAAGAGCGCGTACATCGACGCCCGGTCGTCCAGGGTGGCGGCGAACCCGTCCCGGCGGGTGGCCTGCAACGCCCACGGATGGCGGCGGTCGTCGGCCGTGGCCGCGATGCCCAGCTCGATGCGGGCCTCCTCGTGCAGCGACCGTTCCAACACGCTGGTCACCCAGTAGCGGCGGACCCGCTCCAACAGCACCCGCCGCGCCCGCGCCGTCGCGGGGGCGCCCATCTGCCGTGGCTCCCGCGATCGGATCACCTCGACCGCCACCAGCGCCAGGACCAGCAGCAGGAGCAGAGGCCAGGCCAACCAGAGGTACGGCGACCAGCGATCGGGCAACGCGCCAGTGGCGACGTTCGTGGCGACGCCGAGCAGCGCCACGCAGATCACCGACAGGACGACCGTGGTTACCCGATGCATGCGTCGTCTCTACCGTCCACCTGGGACGCACACAAGCGGCCGGCCGGGCCCTCACGTCCCGGTTACGGTCCGAATGTCGTCAGCAGGGGCCGGTGCCCTCGTCGAAGAGGCGGCGCGCCCATTCGGCGTACCCGGCGATGGTCTTCCGGACGGTGAGCCCGTCGTGCAGGAAGAGGTACGCGCGATCGCCGCTGCGGGCCAGCAGCCCGTCGAACCGGTGTGTCCCCTGTGGAGCACGCAACCGGGTGACCGACGGGTAGCGCGACCACACCTCGTCGACGGGTGAGCCCACCGTGATGCCCTCCGGCGTCCGCATCGGGTCGCCGACCCAGAGCAGCACCAGTTTCTCCTCGGCGAAGACCGGGCTGACCATGTCGTGGCCGGCGAGCACCGGCCCGCAGGCGTCCATGTCGGTACGCAGGATGCCCCGGCGGGTCAGCTCGTCCTCGGTGTCGCCGAACTCGATGTTGCGCAGGCCGTTCAGGTCGATGACCTCCACGCTGCCGGCGGGTCGCTCGTCCGGGGTCGGCCCGTATGGCGGAGCGCCGCTGCCGGAAATCCAGGCAGCCGTCAGCAGCGTGGCAATAAAAGCAAATTGTCGCAATTTCATGGAATCCCCCAGTCCCCAACGGGACCAGGCCGTTCAGGTTGCTGCCGATCGCCGGATTACTGGTTTTCCCACTCCTCGACCAGCTCATCCCAGTAGTCGGCGCTGAGCCGTCGCCGCCCGTGCGCCAGCCAACCGTCCGTGTTCCGCTCCAGGTGCAACCCCAGTTCCGCGAACGGGTCGATCCAGGTGCCCGGCTCGACACCGAGCCGGGTCAGCGCCGAGTTGATCGGCCACTGGTCGCGCGGCGCGTCGAGCACGCCGTCGAACCGCGGCCCCCAGGACAGCGCGCCACCCAGCCACACCGCCGCCGACTGGTAGCCGGCGCCGCCGAAGAACTCGGCCTCCAGGTATGCCACCGGCCCCTGCAACGACCAACGGACCAGCACCTCGACCAGCGCCGGCGACAACACCAGCCCGAACGGATGCTCGGGGCTCCGGTCGTCCACCGCGAAGTCCGGCAGCGACCCGGTCAGCTCCACCACCAGCTGCGGGGTGATCGGCAGCAGCGCGAAGTCCTGGCGCAGCTCGCCGAGGACCGCGTGATCCAGCTCGGCGGTCTGCTCGCGGAGCAGTTCGGCGTCCGCGACCACCGCGCTGAGCTGGTAACCCATCGAACCCTCCGCCGTCCACAGGCTGTGGATAGAACATGTGTACGACGGATTCCGGCCGTGCCGGCGTCGATCCCCGGACCGTACCCGCCGCGCGGCGAGGCACCCGCCGCAGCCACCGCTGGGGCAGAATCTGCCGCTGGCGGGGAGGTGCGATGAGCTGGGGTACGGCGAGGGTGCTGACCGATCGCGACGCCGGCCGCTATCTCGGCGGGGTGCTGGTGTCCGGCTTCGGCACCGCGGCGATGCTGCTGGTGGCCGGCATCTGGGTGAAGGAGTTGAGCGGGTCGAGCAGCCTCGCCGCCCTGGTGACCCTGGGCGTGTGGGCACCCACCCTGCTCGGGCCGCTGCTCGGGCTGCTCGCCGACCGGTTCCGTCGCCGGCCGCTGCTGATCGTCCTGCACGCGGTGATGGCGGCGTTGCTGCCGGTGCTGCTGCTGGTCGACTCGGCAACCCGGGTGTGGCTGATCTTCGCGGTGATGACCGCGTACGGGATCACCTTCGTGCTGACCGACGCGGCCGAGGCCGCGCTGGTGCCGGCGGTCGTTCCCGGCCCGTTGCTCGGAGACTTCAACGGGCTCCGCACCACGATCAACGAGGGGATGAAGCTGCTCGCCCCGCTGGCCGGGGCGGGGCTGTTCGCCGCGTACGGCGCGCACCCCGTGGTGCTCCTGGACGCGGTCACCTTCGTGCTGGCCGGCATTGTCTTCTGGTCACTGCGGGTCCGGGAGCAGCCGCCCGGGCGTCCCGAGCGCTGGACGCGGCAGCTCGCCGATGGTTGGGGGCACCTGCGGCGGCATCGCGCGCTGCGGCACGTGGTCGGCTGCGCCGCGCTCACCATGGTGCTGATGGGGCTCAACGGCGCCGTCGCGTACGCCGTGGTCGACGCCGGCCTGGGACGGCCGCCGGAGTTCAACGGCGTGCTCGCCACCGTGCAGGGCGTCGGGTCGCTCATCGGCGGGCTGGCGGCCGGGTCACTGCTGCGCCGCTTCGGCGACCGGCGGGTGGTGGCCGGGGCGGTCGCCGTCTTCGCCATCGGGCTGGCCCTACGGGCCACGACCTCGGTCGCACCGGTGGTCGCCGGCGGGCTGGCGGTCGGCCTCGGCGTGCCGCTGGTGCTGGTCACCGTCTGGACGGCCGTCCAGCGGGAGACGCCGGGCGAGCTGGTCGGCCGGGTGGCGTCGACGGTCAACACGCTGACCTTCGGCCCGTCCACCGTGGCCCTGCTGGCCGGCGCGAGCCTGCTCGAACTCGTCGACCACCGCCTGATCCTGCTGACCGCCGCGGTCGCCGCCGTACCCCTGGCGCTCTGGTCTCTCCGCACCCCGCCTGTGCTGCCGGACCGGCCGGACGAGGCGGTTCCGGTCAGGCCGGCGGAGCGAGCCGGGTGACGAACGCGCGCCAGGCGACTGGCGTGAAGGTGAGCGCCGGACCGGTCGGGTCCTTCGAGTCCCGTACGCCCACAACGCCGGGCAGGTTGTCGGCGACCTCGACACATGCGCCGCCGTTGCCGCTGCTGCGGCTGCTCTTGCGCCACCGGGCGCCGTTCAGCTCCATGTCTCCGCCACTTCCGTAAGTAGGTCGACCGACTGCCAGTGGGACAGCGCCTCGCCGCGCACGTTCTCCCACGCCGCCATCATGGCCGCGATGTCCTCCGGGTCGCTAGCGACTTGTCCCTGGAGTTGGTTGTCCAGGTAGCCGGCGACCCGGTGGTCGTGACTGTGGGCGATCACGAACGGCCCGTTGAGGCCGGCATAGGCGCCGACGGTGGCGGGCACGACGTGCACCCGGATGTGCGGCTCGGCGCAGGCCGCGACCACGGCCAGCAGTTGCTCACGCATGACCGGTCGACCGCCGACCGGCCGGTGGAGGATGGCCTCGTCGATGACCGCCGTGAACTGGGGCGGGTCGTCCCGCTTGAGTACGCCCTGCCGGCTGAGTCGGACCGTCAGATGCCGCTCGATGTCAGGGCGGGGGATCAGGCCGGCGCCGCTGAGCACGGCGCGGGCGTACGCCTCGGTCTGAAGTAGTCCCGGCAGGACGGTCGATTCGAACCAGCGCAGTGACACTGCCTCGCGCTCGATCTCCTGCCAGGGACGGAACCAAATCGGATCCCGACGTCTTGAAGTGTCCGGCCAGATGTCCGACACGTCCTTATGGAGAGCTTCCGCTGCCGCGAACCGGTGCCGAGGATGCGGGATGCGGCCTTCGGTCAACCAACGCGCCACGGTCTTCGGGTCGACGCCGACGGTCTCGGCGAGGGATTCGGTGGTGTGCCCGGTATCGCTCAGTGCCACCCGAAGCGCATCGTTCACGGCCCCTCCATCGGATGTCTCGAATATCTGCTGACCATATCGCTACGCGGTGTATCTGTCTGGTGACGCGCGCGAGGGTGATCCGCAGAAGACGGCGCGGCCGGTGGAGGCGAAAGAGCCCGGCGGTCGGCGTCAGTCAGGGGCCGCCCGGGCGCGGAGGCCGGGCGGCCCCCTTCCACCTCGAAGGAGGCCCGGCCATGCCCCGCCGCTACCGGGATCATCTACCGACCCGTCCCACCTGGCGTTGCCAGTCGTGCGGCATCGCCTGGCCCTGCTCGGCGGCGAAGTTGCGGCTGCTCGCCGAGTACCGGCACGACCGGGTGGCGTTGACGGTCTACCTGGCGACGCTTCAGGCGGAGGCCGGCGAACAGCTCACCGGAGTGGATCCGGCCCGGCTGACCGACCGCTTCCTTTCCTGGGCCCGCGCCCGCGGGTGAAGCGCGGTCAGGGGTGCCAGATGGCGACGTCGATCCCTCGCCTCCGCTCCGCGAAACGACCATCTCGGGCCGCTTCGGACAGCAGGCGACGCAGGTCCGCCTCGAAAGCGGGAAGTCGATCGGCGAACAGGTGTGGTGCCGAGCTGGACAGCGAGAACACCGCAGAGGCGATCTCGTCGACGCCGCGCTCCACCACCACCATCCCCTGCTCGACGGTGATGCGAAAGGGACCGGAGAAGCCGGCCTGCCGCATGATCTCTTCCTGCCCGCCGGGGGTGCCGGCGGGCAGCCACCCCTGACCGGCCCGGCGGACCGGTCCCAGGTAACCAGCGACCAGGTCGTCGATCTGCTGCCACGGCGGCCGGGGGTACGGCAGCGGGTCGTCCCCGATCACGCCCTGGTGGGTGTTGGCGCTGACGTGGACCCAGGCTCCGCCCGGTGCGAGCATGTCGCGGACGAGACGGGCCACGAGGAGCCGATCCATCCAGTGGAACGACTGGGCGAACGTGGCCACCCGGAACGTGCCCAGGCCGGCCGGCAGGGCCTCGGCGCGGAGGTGCCGCCACCCGACGTTGGTGACCCCGACCTCGCCGGCCCTGCGCTGCGCCTCGTCGATCATGCCCTGGTCGGCGTCGACGCCCACCGCTGCCTCGAACAGGGGCGCGAGCAGGAGCGTCACCGATCCGGGTCCGCATCCGACGTCCAGCAGTCGGCCGGTGCCGTCGAGCCCGAGTGCCTCGGCGACGGCCTCGGCGAGGCCGGGCGGGTAGGGCATGCGCCCGACGCTGTAGTGGCTCGCGCTGCCCGCGTACAACGTCTCGTCCCATTCCCACGCCGTCGCTGCCACGACGTCGATGAGACCACAGGATCCGGAGAAAGATCCGACACCCTTGACAACGTCCGCGCACACACGGGTGTCTTCCCTCATGTGACGACCGCAATGAAGCACCGACCAGCCGGGACGGCGAGCGACTCGGAGCACGATTTTCGGGTTTTCGTCCAGGGGATCGCCCCATCGTTGCACCGCACGGCGTACCTGCTCTGCGGGGACTGGTACCTGGCCGACGACCTTGTCCAGGAGGCCCTGGCGAAGGCGTACAGCAATTGGCGCAAGGTCCAGAGGGCCGACAGCCCGTCCGCGTACGTGCGACGCATCCTGATCAACGAGTCGCGACGCGGCTGGCGCCGGGTCCGGAACATCACCGTGCACGCCGACGTCGACGGCACCGTCGCGGACATGTCCGACGAGGTGGTGAACCGCGCCGAGCTGCTCCAGGCGTTGCAGTCGCTGCCCGCGCGGCAGCGGGCGACCGTCGTCCTGCGGTTTCTCGAAGGGCTCAGCGAGCGGGAGACCGCCGCGGTCCTCGGGTGCAGCGAGGGCACCGTCAAGAGCCAGACGAGCCGGGCGTTGATCAAGCTCAAGTCCGTACTGAACCGAGGAGAGATCTGACCATGCCACACGACACCGAGGCACGTCTGAGCGCGACTCTGCAGGGCATCGTCGGGGACCGGCCGTACGCGCCCGACCTCGAGCAGATCGAGAGCCGCGGGCGGAAGCTGCGGCACCGCCGCCTGGCGTGGCGCGCGACCGCCGGCACCGGCTTCGCCGCCGCGGTCGCGGCGGTCGCCGTGGTCACCGCCGGCACCGGCACCCAGGCCCCGGCACCCAACCTCGCCGCCCCGAAGCCCGCGGCGACCGGCAGCGCGACCACCGAGAACGCTCCGCTGGTGAAGCTGGTCGGCTATCTGACCACCGCCCCGCAGCCCGAGGGCGACGCGACGCTCGTGCTGCGCGACCAGGTTTACACGGACGGCCTCAAGGTCGATGTCTGGGACCTGTTCGCCGACAACGGCGACCTCTACTTCGCCAAGACCCGGGGTGCCCTCCCTGCACAGGTGAAGGGGAAGCACGCGACGAGCGGCGAGGACGAGGCCGGGAGGAAGAAGGCGGTCGCGGCGGCGGAGTACGCGGCCAAGGGCGACCTGAACGAGGCCCGCAAGAGAATGGCGCTCGCGTACGTGAAGGACGCGAGGACCGCGCCGACTCTCGAGGCGCCCGGCGCCAAGCCGTCGATCGACGCCAATATCGCCGCGAAGCTCAAGGCCACCGGTCAGGACGCGTCCTCCGTGGGCAACCGGACCGACAACTGGGTCTGGGAAAACTCGATGGACGCCCTGAAGGCGGGCGCCGGCAGCCCGACGGTCCGCGCCGGGGTGGTGCGGCTGCTGGGGCAGATGCCCGAGGTCAAGGTCACGGAGGGCAACCTCGACGGCCAGCCGGTGATCACCCTCGCCGCCGGCGCGCTGATCACCAGCGGCGGCACCGACAGCCTGACCATCGACGCCGACACCGGCCTGCTGATCAAATACGTCTCGGAGAGCGTGGGCGTGACCATCAACTACACGGTGACCCGCGTGACTCTCGCGGACGTGGCCGAGGGCAAGTTCTGACCCGCACCGACTGACGCCAGGGCCGGCCCGTCCGTCGGCCCTGGCGTCCTCGCGCCGTCCCTCCGGGCCGGCCGACGGAGACCACAAGACGAACGCCCGGCGGGTCCTTGCGGACCTGCCGGGCGTTCACGTCTGCTCAAGCGAGCGGAGGATCCAAGTGGAGCCCACGCCGACGTCGGGCGGTGGTCGTCGTGGTGACGGTGGTCGCGGTGGCCGCGGGTGTGGTCACGATCGCCTGGGTCCGGCGTACCGCGTCTCCTTGGCCAGCAATGGCTGGCACTCCGTATGAAATTCTACTCGGATCGGATGGCTGCCCGGTCATCGAGGAGCGGCGCCAGTTCGTCGACGCCCATGGCCCGCTGGTGCCGCCCGGCGTCACGGAGGTGCTGCTGTGCACCACACCCACGGCACTGCCTATCCAGCGTCCCGGGGTGGCGCACCCGCCACCTCAGCGGGTGCTGCGTGCCGGGGCCGCCGACTTCGCCGCGCTGCTCAACCGACTACCCAACCGCAACGATGCCTGGCGGCAGTGGCAGCGGCGACACAGCGGCTGGTGGCCCGATGCCGCCCCAGAGCCGATGGGCGAGGCCTGCCCCTTGATCGGATACAGCCACGAGCACTCGTTCGTGCTGCGCTATCCGGACCGGCACCAGTGCCGCTGATCTACCCGTGTGGCGGCCAGGCGGGCGGCCTCACGTCGGGCACTCGGACCCGGATGGATTACACCAAACCGCACCTAGTGGACGAGTTCCTGAGCCGCTTCCAGCAGCAGTAGCCCATCCGTCCGGGGATCCCACCAGCAACGGGAGCGTCTCCCCGATGGAAGGGCTGCAGCAGTGTCCGGCCTCCTGGTCCGGGCACCGCCGCCGTCGTCCCTCCTGTCAGCGCCCCCGTGATCTCTGTCGTAAGTGGACCGCCGTTGGTCGGCCTGACGCATCGCAACACGCTAAAGCCCGACGGGATAAGGGATTTGTAACGTGACCCGCTCGATCGTCGCTCATGACGCGAGGGGCGCAGACGCCCCTACCGGTCCAGCGACATGCCGGCCGGCCCCTACGGCAGACAGGACCCCATGTCTTCCACCTCTCATCCACGTCGTCGTTTCGCCCAGGCGCTCAGCCTGGGCTTACTTGTGTCGTTGGTGACCGCGGTGCTGCCCGCGTCACCGGCCCTCGCAGCGCCCAGCCGGGCTGACCTGACGGTAACCGCCACCGGTGTCGCCCCCCGTGACCAGGTCGTCGACGTCGGCGGTGGAGTCACCGTGGAGGTCGAGGTCCGCAACATCGGCAGGAATCGGGTCGAGGACGTCACCCTGACCTACGGTCTACCGGCCGGCGCCTACTTCACTGACGGCAACTGGCCGCCAGAGGGCTGGCAGTGTGACTTCGTCGCCGGCACCTGCACGTACGGGACGCTCGCTGCGGGGGCGAGCGCCCCGAAGCTGCGATTCGACTTCTCCTTTCCGCCCGCCCCGGCCGGCACGACCGCAGCGGTGACCGCGACGGCCACGACGACCAGCAGCGAATTGTCCACGGCCAACAACGTGGGCGAGGCCACGATCGCCTACGTCCGGGGGGTGACCGACCTGGAGGTCACGGCGGTTCAGGCCAATCCCGCCGAGGCGATCGTCGGCGACACAGTGAACATCTCCGTGCAGGTGGGCAACGCGGGCAACATGGCCGCCCGCGACATCCACGTCACGGTGCCGCTGCCGGACGGCTTCGCCCGTGTCGGAGAGCCGTACAACTATCCCTGGCACTGCACGTTCGGCACCGACCCCGCCTCCGGCCGGCCAGCCTGGGACTGCGTAAACACCTACATCGCGGCCGGATACACCCCCGATCCAATGCAACTGACCGCCACGGTGGCCAGCGCCGCGCCGGGTGACATCGCGACCGTGACCGCTACGGCGACAACCACGTCGCTGGAAGACGACATCTCCGACAACACCGCCCAGTCCACCGTCGCGATCGTTGAGCCGGCGACAGTGCGCGGCACCGTTTGGCTGGACGCTGACCGGGACGGGGTGCGGGATGCCGAGGAGTCGGGCGTGACGAACAGCGGCCTTCAGGTCTCGGTGCACTCCGACTCGACGGGCCACAACCGCGTATCCGCGTCGGTCAACGCGGACGGCACGTTCACCGCGCAGATCCGGCCCGGTGGTGTCGTGGCGGACTTCTACCTTCGGAAGCCGTACTGCTTCACTCCCACCGCCGACGC
Source organism: Micromonospora sp. RHAY321 (assembly GCF_023896955.1). Classification (GTDB taxonomy): domain Bacteria; phylum Actinomycetota; class Actinomycetes; order Mycobacteriales; family Micromonosporaceae; genus Micromonospora. The sequence continues at coordinate 310,886 of NZ_JAMHIW010000006.1, read as the reverse complement.
ACCCCTGGCCAGTTACGACAACAGCTCTCCCTACGAGAGTCGGGCCTGGACCAACCCGGTCACCGTTACCGCCGGCGGCGAAGCTGTCGTCAACGCGGCCGTCGTGACCTGCTGACCGCCCGCTGAGCACTCGATCCGGGGCGGCGCGGGTATCGCCCCGGATCGAGTCGCTTCGAATCAGCGTCATCGAGATCAAAGACTGGCCTGTCGCCTTAATTCTTGATCTCTTTGTCCCGAGCCTGCTTGTGCGTCGCCTACATCCGGACCGCAAGCGCCGGAACGGCTGCTGGGGCCTAGACGGTTGCGATGGCCCCAACCTGGTGTGCACCTGCGGGGCAGAGGTCGCGACCGAATCCTCGGCCTGCTGGACTGCCCCGGTTGTGCGGCTGCAACCCCTCGCCGTGGTTCGAACCGTCGGAGCGGCTAGCACCCCTGAGCGCTGCCTTGCAAAGGCGGGGGAGAGCGGCGCCAGACCGCCGCCCGAGCGCCCGGCGCAGGGCAAGTGAGACGACAACTGGGACGGCAGCGGCCGTAGAGACGACTCAGGGCCGGTCCCCGTAGGGGCCGGCCCTGTCGTTCGTGCTGCTCAGGCGAGCGGAGGATACGAGATTCGAACTCGTGAGGGTGTAAACCCAACACGCTTTCCAAGCGTGCGCCCTAGGCCTCTAGGCGAATCCTCCGCGAGCCAGGATACAGGCCCCCACGGGCAGGGTCACCCCACCACCCCCTGAAGATCGACGGGCCGTCGGGTAGGCTTGGCGTCACCTCCCGTGCGGCGGTATCTCGTGAACCTCCCCAGGGCCGGAAGGCAGCAAGGATAAGCGAGCTCTGCCGGGTGCACGGGAGGCCTTTTTGTCTGTGGGCCTGGTTGATCCACTCGACATCGGTGATGTCGGGGCATCCCGGGCATGCGGACACCCCGGTTTCCAGGAAGCCGAGTCGATCAAGCGCGGTAACCCAAGGTGCCCGGCGGGGTGGGTGGTCACCCGCGCCCGACCGGCGCAGAATGGCTCGGTCGAGAGGAGGCGGGACGAGTGACGCTGGCGCTCTACCGCAAGTACCGGCCGCGTACCTTCGCCGAGGTCATCGGGCAGGAGCACGTCACCGAGCCGTTGTCGCAGGCCCTGCGTAGCGGGCGGCTCAACCACGCCTACCTCTTCTCCGGCCCCCGTGGCTGCGGCAAGACCACCAGCGCCCGGATCATGGCCCGCTCGCTCAACTGTGAGCAGGGCCCCACCCCCGAGCCGTGCGGCAAGTGTGCGTCCTGCCGCTCGCTGGCGACCGACGGCACCGGCTCCATCGACGTGATCGAGATCGACGCGGCCAGCCACGGCGGTGTCGACGACGCCCGCGAGCTGCGCGAGCGTGCCTTCTTCGCGCCGGCCAGCAGCCGCTTCAAGATCTACATCATCGACGAGGCGCACATGGTCTCGACGCAGGGCTTCAACGCCCTGCTCAAGCTCGTCGAGGAGCCCCCGGAGTACGTCAAGTTCATCTTCGCCACCACCGAGCCGGAGAAGGTCCTCGGCACGATCCGGTCTCGGACCCACCACTACCCGTTCCGGCTGTTCCCGCCGAAGGTGGTGCGCCCCTATCTGGAGCAGCTCTGCGAGGCGGAGGGGGTCACCGTCGAGCCGGCGGTCTTTCCGCTGGTGGTGCGCGCCGGTGGCGGCAGCATGCGGGACAGCCTCTCCGTGCTCGACCAGCTCATCGCCGGCGCCGGCGCGGAGGGGGTCAGCTACGCCCGGGCCGTCGCCTTGCTCGGGGTCACCGACTCGGCGCTGATCGACGAGATGTGCGACGCGCTGGCCGCCGGTGACGGCGCCGCCGCGTACGCCACCGTCGACCGGGTCGCCGAGGCCGGGCACGACATGCGCCGGTTCGCCTCCGACCTGCTGGAGCGGCTGCGCGACCTGATCGTTCTCCAGCAGGTGCCGGACGCCGCCGCGAAGGGCCTCATCGACGGCCCCGCCGACCAGATCGAGCGGATGGCCGCCCAGGCTTCGCAGCTCGGCTCGGCCACGCTGTCCCGCTGCGCCGACATCGTGCACAACGGGCTGGTCGAGATGCGCGGCACCACCGCGCCCCGGCTGCTGCTGGAGCTGATCTGCGCCCGGATGCTGCTCCCCGGCGCGGACGACACCACCGGCGGCCTGCTCCAGCGCCTGGAGCGGATGGAACGCCGGCTCACCCTGGGCGGCGCCGACGCCGGCTCCGCGCCGGCCACCAACCCGGTGGTACGCCCACAGCCGGCCACTCCGTCCCCGGCTGCCGCCGCCCCGGCACCCGCCGCCGCCCCGACCTCGGCACCCCCGTGGAACGTCGACCCAGCCCCGAGCGCTCCGGCCCCGAACGCCGCAGGCTCGAACGTGACGGCCCCGAACGCCGACTCCCCGATCCCGGCGTCACCCGGCGCGTCGGCGACCGCCGCGCCGACCTCCGCCGACCGGGGCGCACCCGCCGGCACCGGTTCGCCCGGGGGGTCGCCGGCCCCACGTCGCGCGGTGCCGCCGTCGGCGGTGCTCCCCGACCCGGCGACGCCGGAGCCGCCCCGACCCGGTGCCACGCCGGCTGCGCTGGACGCGGTCACGGTCCGCAGGGCGTGGCCCGACGTGATCGGCAAGGTCAACCGGACCAACAAGCGGATCGCCGCCCTGATGCGTGACGCGGTGGTGCGCGAACTCGACGGCGACATGCTGGTGCTGACGGTGAAGTCCACCGTGCTGGCCAAGATGATGGCCGACCACGCGGCGGTGCTGACCGACGCGCTCTACGAGGAGTTGGGCGGGCGCTGGCAGATCCGCTGCGAGGTGGCCGGCGAGCGGGGCGGCGTGTCGTTGTCCGGCCCGCCACGCTCGCAGCCCGCCGCGCCGGCCCGACCCGCCCCGGTGGACACCCCTCCCGCTCCCGCCACCCCGCCGAGCACCAACGCCGCACCCGTCCCGAGCGGCGCCCCGGGTGACCTGCCCGGTGGGTCGCCCGGTGCGCGCGGCGGCCCCGGTGTCTCGTCCGCCGGTCAGGCCGCGAGCCCGCACGGCGGTGGCCAGCCCGTCGGCCACAGTGCGGGTCCGCAGGGCAGTGGCCAGCCCGTCGGCCACGGTGCGAGTGGGCAGGGCGCAGCCCGGCCCGTCGGCCATACTGCGGGTCGGGAGGGCGGTGGCCAGCCCGGCGGATCGGCCGCGCCGGCCGACGCCGAGGACGACTGGCCGGAAGCGGCCCGACCCGGCGGCAGCGCCCCCGCCGCCGAGGCGACGGACGACGAGGACTGGCCGGAGGCCGCCCGGCCGGGCGGCTCGGCCGCGGACGACCCCACCGGCGGTTCCGGCGCGACCGGTGCGAATGGCGCCGGCCCGGGGCGTACCAACGGGACCGGCGCCCAGTCGAACGGGCACGGCTCGGGTGCGGCGGCCGGAGACGGCAGGCCCGGCGGTCGGGCCAACCCGACGCCGGCGGCCCGCCAGCCGGCCACCGGCGGTGCCCCGGTGAGCAGTGCCATCGCCGCGGCCCGCGCTGCGGCGGCGGGGCGCGGTCCGCGTACCGGAGCGGCGGCCCGGCCCGTCGCGGACGCCGAATGGGCCGGCGAACCGCCCTACGACCCGGACTTCGACGGTCCGGTACGCGGCGGCAAGCCGGGTGGCGCGGCGCCCCCGGCGACCCCGACCTACGAGGGGTTCGATCCGGGCGACGAGCCGCTGGACGAGGTCATCGACGAGAAGACCGCCCGGGAGTCCAGCGAGGAGCAGGCGGTACGGCTGCTCCGCGAGACGTTCGGCGCCGAGAAGATCGACGAGGTCGACGCGCGCTAGCAGCGCTGGTCACTCGGCGGTGGCTCCGGTCGGTGTGTCCGACCGGGCGGACGTTGCCCGGCCGGCGGACGTCTCGGCGAGCAGGACGCCCAGGCAGCAGGCCCAGAGCGGGAAGGGCAGCACGGCGACCCGTTCCATGCCGCCCACCCCGATCCCCATGCCCTGCTGGGCGAAGAACAGCACCGTGCCCACGAGCGCGGTCAGCCCGGCGGCGAGGGTGAGCCGTCGCCACCGGCCGAGCAGCGTGGTGCCCGGTGCGAAGCCGGCGAGAAGCAGCCCGACGTTGCCCAGCCCCATAATCAGGACTGCGCCGAGGACGTGCAGGTTCTCGTCGACATCCGCCGGGTAGAGGGCCGCCAGGGCGTACCCGCCGGTGGCCAGCAGCAGGAGCGTCTGGGCCGACCGCACCACGCCACCCCGACCGAGGAGCCGCCAGGTCAACAGCAGCCCGGCCGCGAGCAGGACGGCGGTGGCCAGCGTCGCGATGTTCATCAGCGGGTGCCAGGGGGAGCAGACGTAGCGGGGTCGGGTGGTGTCCCAGATCCCGCAGTGGACGTTGCCGAGGTCGCTGATGTTGTGGATGGCCCAGCTGTAGGTCGGCTGGCGCCAGCGCAGGCCGGTGACGAGGCTGGCAACGAGGAAGGCCGGCGCGGCAGCGGCCCAGCACAGCGCGCCGATCCGTCCGGTGCGGTTGAGGTTCATGCCGTCGAGCAGACCAGTGCGCCCGACCCCGGCGCACTACCTCCAGATGGCCGGTTCGGGGTGGTGGTAGCCGTACCCCGGCAGGCCGTTCGGGCGGGGTGGACGGTGTTCGCGGGCGCTGTCAGGATGTGCGCCGTGAAGATCACCTCGACTCCAGAGGGAGGTGCCGCGGACTCCGCCGACACCAGTTCAGTTCGGCGGCCTTCGTCGGTGCCGAGCGGGCCGGCGTGTGGGCCGTCGCGGGCCGGGACGAGATCGTCGTGATCGTCAGCGCGGTCGGCGGTTCGGCGGACACCGTGCCCGTCGTCGAGTCCCTGGTCCGCGAGCAGTACGACCGGCTCTGACCCGCGCCGTCCCCTGTTTCCGGAGGAGCCCGGAAGACCCGGCGTGGGCGGACGCACCGGGCGGGGCGGGGTCGGTCACAGCGGTTAGGCTGGGCGGCGGCCCAGCAGACGAGTGCGAGAAGGAGCCATCCGTGCGCCCAGGTGGACAGCCGAACATGCAGCAGATGCTGAAGCAGGCGCAGAAGATGCAGCAGCAGATCGCCACCGCCCAGGCCGAGCTGGCCGAGGCGGAGCTGACCGGCACTGCCGGCGGTGGGCTGGTCACCGCGACCGTCTCCGGTGCCGGCGAGCTGAAGGCGATCAAGATCGACCCGAAGGCCGTCGACCCGGACGACGTGGAGACCCTGGAGGACCTGGTCGTCGCGGCCGTGCACAACGCCGCCGAGGCGGCACGGGAGCTGACCGAGCGCAAGATGGGCCCGGTCACCGGCGGCATGGGCGGCCTCGGCCTGCCCGGTTTCTGAGCGGCAGATGTACGAAGGTGCCATCCAGGATCTGATCGACGAGCTGGGTCGGCTGCCGGGCGTGGGCCCGAAGAGCGCCCAGCGGATCGCGTTCCACGTCCTGTCGGCCGATCCGACCGACGTCAACCGGCTGGCCGGCGCGCTGCGCAAGGTCAAGGAGCTGGTCCGGTTCTGCACGACCTGCTACAACGTGGCCGAGTCCGAGCAGTGCCGGATCTGCCGCGACCCGCGCCGCACCAACGAGGTGTTGTGCGTGGTGGAGGAGCCCAAGGACGTGGTGGCCATCGAGCGGACCGGTGAGTTCCGCGGCCGCTACCACGTGCTCGGTGGCGCGATCAATCCGCTGGAGGGGATCGGGCCCGACAATTTGCGCATCCGGGAGCTGATGATCCGGCTCGGCGAGGGCACGGTCCGGGAGCTGATCCTGGCCACCGACCCCAACACCGAGGGCGAGGCGACCGCCACGTACCTGGCGCTGATGGTGAAGCCGATGGGGATCTCGGTGACCCGGCTCGCCAGCGGCCTGCCGGTCGGCGGCGACCTGGAGTATGCGGACGAGATCACCCTCGGCCGGGCCTTCGAGGGTCGCCGGGCCGTCTGAGTCGGACTACGTACGACCGATGGTCGGTGCCCTGTACGGGTGCCGGCCATCGTCGCGTCGATGCCCGGAAATGATCTGACACCTGCTTCCTCCTGCGGCCTGTTCGACGTAACAGTTTGGCATCACGGGTGCGGATTGCACGGTTTCGAGCCCTGTTGACCTTCGAATCGAATGTCAAGCGACGATTGAGGCACGATCCGATACCAACCGTCCACCCGGCGGTTTCCGGGTGGACGCAACGGGAGCTATGGTCACCGCCATCGGTGACCCCTGTCACCACGTTGTCCGTACCCCCAAGGACGAGGTGAAGCACGATGCGTGCACCCAGGCCGAAGGTCGCGATCGCGGCCGTCGCGGTCGCGGCCCTCGCGGTAGCAGGCTGCGCCGAGAGCAACCGCGACGACAGCTCCAGCGGTAGCAAGAAGGACACCCTCGTCTTCGGCGTTGCCGGAGACCCGAAGGTGCTCGACCCGAGCTTCGCCAGCGACGGTGAGTCGCTGCGTGTGGCGCGTCAGGTCTTCGAGACCCTGGTCCGACCGGAGGAGGGTGGCACCAAGGTCACCCCCGGCCTGGCCGAGTCGTGGACCCCGGACGCCGCCGGCACCACCTGGACCTTCAAGCTCCGGTCGGGCGTCAAGTTCCACGATGGCACCGAGTTCAACGCCGAGGCCGTCTGCGCCAACTTCAACCGGTGGTACAACGCCAAGGGCCTCATGCAGAGCCCGGACGTGACCGCGTACTGGCAGGACGTCATGGGCGGCTTCGCCAAGAACGAGGACGCGGACCTGCCGCCGAGCCTCTTCAAGTCCTGCGCCGCCAAGGACGCCACCACTGTGGACCTGTCCTTCACGCGGGTCTCCAGCAAGATCCCGGCTGCGCTGATGCTCCCCTCGTTCTCCATCCACAGCCCGAAGGCGCTGCAGGAGTTCGACGCCAGCAACGTCGCCGGCACCGCGGAGGACATCAAGTACCCGTCGTACGCGACGGAGCACCCGACCGGCACCGGCCCGTTCAAGTTCAAGGCCTGGGACGTCGCGAACAAGACGCTGACCCTCGAGCGCAACGAGGACTACGCGGGCACCAAGGCCAAGCTGAAGACCCTGATCTTCAAGACGATCTCGGACGAGAACGCCCGCAAGCAGGCGCTGCGCTCCGGTGACATCCAGGGCTACGACCTGGTCGGCCCGGCCGACGTCGAGCCGCTGAAGGGCGAGGGCTTCAACGTCCTCACCCGCCCGGCGTTCAACGTGCTCTACCTGGCGATCAACCAGAAGGGCAACCCGAAGCTCGCCGACATCCGTGTCCGGCAGGCGATCGCGTACGCGCTGAACCGTCAGCAGCTGGTCGACTCGAAGCTGCCGCCGGGCGCCAAGGTGGCCGACAACTTCATGCCGGACACCGTCGAGGGCTGGAACGGCGACGTCACCAAGTACACCTACGACCCCGCCAAGGCGAAGGCGCTGCTGGCCGAGGCCGGCGCGTCGAACCTGACGCTGAAGTTCCACTACCCGACCGAGGTCACCCGGCCGTACATGCCGAACCCGAAGGACATCTTCGAGCTGCTCTCGGCGGACCTGAAGGCCGTCGGCATCACCGTCGAGGCGATCCCGCTCAAGTGGAGCCCGGACTACCTCAACGCCACCACCTCCGGCAGCAAGCACGACATCCACTTCCTGGGCTGGACCGGTGACTACGGCGACGCCTACAACTTCATCGGTACCTTCTTCGACCGGCCGAAGGACGAGTGGGGCTTCAACAACAAGGCCCTGTTCGACCAGTTCAAGGACGCGGACACCACCGCCGACATCGCGGCCCGGACCGAGAAGTACAAGGCCCTGAACAAGTCCGTGATGGAGTTCCTGCCCGGTGTGCCGATCTCGCACTCGCCGCCGGCGATCGTGTTCGGCAAGGACGTGACCGGCGTCAAGGCGAGCCCGCTCACCGACGAGCGGTACGCCACCGCCGAGTTCAAGTAAGTCCTGATCTGACGCAAGGAACGCGGGCGGGCGCTGTCGCACAGCGCCCGCCCGCAACCCTCCGCACCCCTTCGAGGCCGCCGTGTTCCGGTTCATCGTCAGACGCCTGCTTCAGCTGATACCCACGCTGTTCGGGCTCTCCCTTCTGCTCTTCATCTGGCTCCGCCGGCTCCCCGGCGGCCCCGAGACCGCCATCCTCGGCGAGCGCGGCACGCCTGAGATGCGTGCCGCCATCCGCCGCAACATGGGCCTCGACGAGCCCATCCTCGTGCAGTACGGACGATTCGTACGGCGGATGATCAAGCTCGACCTGGGCACCTCGACCTCCACCAAGCGGGCGGTCACCACGGAGTTCATCGAGCGCTTCCCCGGCACCGTCGAGCTGACCATCACCGCGATGATCATCGCGATCGGTATCGGCATCCCGCTGGGCTATCTGGCCGCCCGCCGTCGCGGCCGGTTCCTGGACCACGCCTCCGTGGGCGGCTCGCTGATCGGCATCTGCATCCCGGTCTTCTTTCTGGGCTACGTGCTCAAGGCGATCTTCTCGGAGAACCTGCACTGGTTCCCGTCCAGCGGCCGGCAGGACCCGACGCTCGGCGCGACCCGGGTGACCAACTTCTTCGTCCTCGACGGGTTGATGACCCGCGAGTGGGACGCCGCCGCCGACGCCCTCTGGCATCTGGTGCTGCCCGCCATCGCGCTCGCCAGCATCCCGCTGGCGATCATCGTCCGGATCACCCGGGCGAGCGTGCTGGAGGTGCTCAACGAGGACTTCGTCCGGACCGCCGAAGCCAAGGGCCTGACCGAGCAGACGGTCCGTCGCCGGCACGTGCTGCGTAACGCGATGCTGCCGGTGGCCACCTCCATCGGCCTGCTCGCCGGCGGTCTGCTCTCCGGCGCCGTGCTGACCGAGACCGTCTTCGCCTTCAGTGGCATCGGAGCCTTCGTCGCCGAGGCCATCGGCCAACGCGACTATCCGGTGCTGATGGGCTTCATTCTGATCATCGCGGTGGTGTACGTGCTGGTGAACCTTCTGGTCGACCTCTCCTACAGCTTCATCGACCCGAGGGTGAGGGTGCGATGACCCTCAGCCCGGGCAAGAAGCGCGAAAAGATCGACCGGCTCTCCGAGCTGGCTGCCCGCGACGACGAGCGTGGGGTCAGCCTCTGGCAGGAGGCGTTCCGCCGGCTGCGGGGCAACCCGGCGGCGATCGTCGGCGCGATCATCCTGGCGCTCTTCGTGCTGGTCGCGGTGGTCGGCCCGTTCCTCGTGCCGTACGCGCCGACCGACACGATCGGCATCCGCGAAGGGCTGATCAAGCCGGGTGTCATCCCCGGCGTCAACGGCGATCACTGGTTCGGTTACGACCACCAGGGCCGGGACGAGTTCAGCCGGATGATCGTGGGCGCCCGGCAGACCCTGCTGGTCGGCGTGGTCTCCACCCTGATCGGTCTGGCGATCGGTGCGCTGATCGGCGGCGTCTCCGGCGCCGCTGCCGGCCTCGGTGGCCGGTGGGGGCGGTGGATCGACACCACCCTGATGCGGTTCATCGACATGCTGCTGGCGATGCCGAGCCTGCTGCTGGCGGTCAGCATCGCCGCCCTGCTCGGCGCCAGCCTGACCACGGTGATGATCGCCGTCGGCGTGGTCTCGGTGCCGGTCTTCGCCCGGCTGCTGCGCGGTTCGATGATCTCCCAGGCCAACAGCGACTACGTGCTGGCGGCCACCTCGCTCGGCGTGAAGAAGTCGAAGATCGCGCTGACCCACGTGGTGCCGAACTCGCTCGCCCCGGTGATCGTGCAGGCCACGCTGACCCTGGCCACCGCGATCATTGAGGCCGCGGCACTCTCCTTCCTCGGCCTGGGCAACCCCGACACCGCCGTTCCGGAGTGGGGGGTCATGCTCGCCGACGCGCAGCAGTACCTCGGCATCCGGCCGTCGTTGGCGATCTACCCTGCGGTCGCGATCATCATCACCGCGCTCGGCTTCACCCTGCTCGGTGAGGCGATGCGCGAGGCCCTCGACCCGAAGCTGCGGAAGTAGGCCCAGTAATGGCACTGCTCGAAGTGGACGACCTTTCCGTCACGTTCGCCCGGCGCGGCCAGCGTGCCGTGCACGCGGTCGACGGAGTGTCCTTCTCGGTCGACGCCGGTCAGGTGGTCGGCCTGGTCGGCGAGTCCGGCTGTGGCAAGAGCGTCACCTCGCTGGCGATCATGGGACTGCTGCCGAAGCAGCCCGGTCTGCGCGTTGGGGGCAAGGCCGTCTTCGACGGCACCGACCTGCTCCAGCTCGACGACCGGTCCCGGCGGGACATCCGCGGCCGGGACATCGCGATGATCTTCCAGGACCCGCTGTCGTCACTGAACCCGGTGATCCCGATCGGGTTGCAGGTGACCGAGGTGCTCACCCGGCACCGGGGGATGAAGGGCGACGCCGCCGCGAAGGAGGCGGCGTCGCTGCTGGACCGGGTCGGCATCCCGGACCCGAAGCGCCGCCTGAAGGAGTACCCGCACCAGCTCTCCGGCGGGATGCGGCAACGGGCGCTGATCGCCATGGCGGTGGCCTGCCAGCCTCGGCTGCTGATCGCCGACGAGCCGACCACCGCCCTGGACGTCACCATCCAGGCCCAGATCCTGGAGCTGCTCAAGGGGCTGGTCCGGGACTCCGGCACCGCCCTGCTGATGATCACGCACGATCTCGGTGTGGTGGCCGGCATGTGTGACACCGTCAACGTGCTCTACGGCGGCCGGGTGGTGGAGACGGCCCGCCGTCGTCCGCTGTTCCGCGAGCCGCGCCACCCGTACACCGTGGGTCTGCTCGGCTCCGTGCCGCGCCTGGACGCCGGGCGGGGCGAGAAGCTCAACCCGATCCCCGGTTCGGTGCGTGACCTGCTGCCCTGGCCGGACGGCTGCGCCTTCGCCCCGCGTTGCGCCCGCCGGATCGACGACTGCGTGGGTCAGCCACCGGAGCTGGTGCACACCTACGACGGGCGGAGCTACCGGTGCGTCAACCCGGAGCCGGTGCCCGGCACGGTGCCCGCCCCGCGCGAGGAGGAATCAGCGTGAGTGACAAGGACATCCTCGTCGAGGTGCGCGACCTGAAGGTGCACTTCCCGATCAAGCGGGGAGTGCTCTTCGACCGGGTGGTCGGCCACGTGAAGGCCGTCGACGGGGTCGACCTGAGCATCCCGCGCGGCAAGACGTACGGCCTGGTCGGCGAGTCCGGCTGCGGGAAGTCCACCCTCGGGCGGGCGCTGCTCCAGCTCAACCCGCCGACGTCGGGCGAGGTCAGCTTCGACGGCGTCGAGCTGACGACCCTGCCGGCGGGCAAGCTGCGCAGCATGCGTCGCCGGATGCAGATGATCTTCCAGGATCCGATGTCCAGTCTCGACCCGCGGCAGAACGTCGAGTCGATCCTGACCGAGGGTCTGCAGACCCACGGGATCGGCACCGACCGTACCGACCGGCGGCGGATCATCGGCGAGACGCTGGACGCGGTGGGGCTGCCCCGCTGGGCGCTGTCCCGCTACCCGCACGAGTTCTCCGGTGGGCAGCGCCAGCGCATCGGCATCGCCCGCGCGCTGGTGCTCGGGCCGGAGCTGATCGTCGCCGACGAGCCGGTCTCGGCGCTCGACGTCTCGATCCAGGCCCAGGTGGTGAACCTGCTGGACGAGCTGCAGGACAGCCTGGGGCTGACCTACCTGGTCATCGCGCACGATCTCGCGGTGGTCCGGCACATCTCCGACACGGTCGGCGTCATGTACCTGGGCGCGCTGGTCGAGGAGGCGCCGAGCGACCGGCTCTACACCGAGCCGCTGCACCCGTACACCCGGGCGCTGATGTCCGCGGTGCCGGTGCCGGACCCGGACGTGGAGGACAACCGCGAGCGGATCCTGCTCGCGGGCGACCTGCCCTCGCCGGCCAACCCGCCGTCCGGCTGCCGCTTCCACACCCGCTGCCCGTGGGCGCAGCCCACCCGCTGCAAGGACGAGCGGCCGGTGCTGCGGGAGATCGGCGCCAGCCGGGTCGCCTGCCACTGGGCCGAGCAGATCGCCACCGGCGAGCTGCGTCCGCACCAGGTCAGCGTGGAGATCGTCCGCCCCGAGGGCGAGGGCGAGTCGCCGGGCGTGGTGTCCGCCCCCAGCGAGCCCGGCTCCTACGTCTGAGCCCCACCGTCCCGATGAGCGTGACACCTCTCAGGCATCGACATTCCTGAGAGGTGTCACGCTCGACGGACCGCCGCCCGAGGGGGGATCAGCCCTCCGGGCGGTGCAGCAGGGCCACCGCGATGCCGTGCACCGCGTCCAGCCCCGCCGGGTCGGCCAGCCCGACCGTCCCGCCGGTCACCACGTACCACTCGTCCGCGTCCTTGTACTGCACGCGCAGCGTGACCCGGCCGTCCGCGTACTCGGTGCGCAGGGTCAGATCGCCGGTCACGACCCCGACCTCGTCGGTCATCACCCCGCCCGGCCCGGGCACGATGTCGGCGGTCCGGTTCTGCGCACCGCCGGCGCCGTCCGCATCAGCCACCATGCCGGCCCCCGGCACGGCGGCCGGCGTCTCGGCCGTGCCGTCGGCGGTCATCCCGGCGGTGGTCGGGGCGGTGTCACCGGCCGCCTCGCCGCCTGTCACGGCTTGTTCGCTCATGTGCAGCCCTCCAGCATGTCGGTCAGGGCGGTCTTCTCGGCACTGGTCACCGTCAGCCGCCAGTGGTGCTTGACCGTCACCCAGTTCTTGGCGTACTGGCACCAGTACGACCGGTTCGCCGGTTTCCACTGGGACGGGTCCTGGTCACCCTTTGCCCGGTTGGAGGACGCGGAAACCGCGATGAGCTGCGGACGTGTCGTGTCGTTGGCGAAGTCGCCGCGCTTCGCGTCGTCCCACTCGTTGGCACCCGAGCGCCACGCGTTGGCCAACGGCACCATGTGGTCGATGTCCACGTCGGAGGGATCGGTGGCGCTGCGACCGTCGTACACGCTCTCCCAGCGCCCGCCGACCACGTTGCAACCGGAGAGTTTCACGTCCTTGCCGTCGCGCTGCAGGATGCTGTCCCGCACGTCGCAGTTCTTGCCGGTGTCCCGCCAGTGCGGGAAGTGGTCGCGGCTGTAGCCCTTCATCGAGCCGGCGGTGGCGACGGTGAGCTGGCCCAACAGCTCCACGGCATTGCCACCGCCGCTCGGTGGCGGCGTGTCCGGCTCAGCGGGCGGGACGCACCCGGCTACGCCGAGCGCCAGCGCGGCGACGAGCGCGGCCACCGCCACGCGCGGTCCTGATCTGGTACGCACAGACGACACCTCTCCAGCTTGCGGGCTCCCGGCGATTGCGCACAGTACCCGGGCATGGTTTCGGCGTTTCGTGGCGTCTCCCACATGGTGCAAGGCAGATTGGTGGGATGACCGCTCCCGTACCGGCGCCCGCGCTGCGGATGGGCACCGCCGCCGGCCGGGGCACCCTGCTCGCCGCGGTGCTCGCATCCGGCATGGTCTTCCTGGACAGCACGGTCGTCAACGTCGCCCTGCCGAAGCTCGGCCAGGACCTCGGCGCGAACGTGGCCGATCTCCAGTGGACCATCAACGGCTATCTGCTGATGCTGGCGGCGTTCGTGCTGCTCGGCGGGGCACTCGGCGACCGGTTCGGCCGGCGGCGGGTCTTCCTCGTCGGGGTGGTCTGGTTCACCGCCGCCTCGGTGCTGTGCGGGTTGGCCCAGGGGACCAGCTGGCTGATCGCGGCCCGGTTCCTCCAGGGTGCCGGCGGCGCCCTGCTCACCCCCGGATCGCTGTCGGTGCTCCAGGCCAGCTTCCACCCCGACGACCGGGGCCGGGCGATCGGCGCGTGGGCCGGCCTGTCCGGCGTGTCCACCGCCCTCGGTCCGTTCATCGGCGGCTGGCTCATCGACGCGCTCTCCTGGCGGTGGATCTTCTTCCTCAACCTGCCGGTGGCCGTGCTGGTGCTGCTGGCCGCCCTGCGCTGGGTGCCGGAGAGCCGGGACGAGAGCGCCTCGCGGACCGCCGGGCCGGGTCGGACCCGGCACCGGTTCGACGTGCTCGGCGCGCTGCTCGGCGCACTCGCCCTCGCCGGCGTCACGTACGCCCTGATCGACGCGCCGGCGCGCGGCTTCGACTCGGCCCCGGTGCTGATCGCGGCGCTGGTCGGGGTGCTGGCGGCAGTGGCCTTCGTCGTGCTGGAACGACGGCGCGGCGACGCCGCGATGCTGCCCACCGGGCTGTTCGGCAGCCGGCTCTTCTCGGTGCTGAACATCTTCACCGTCGTGGTCTACGCCGCGCTCGGCGGGTTCACCTTCTTCTTCGCCGTCTACCTGCAGAACGTGGTCGAGTGGTCGGCCTTCCGCACCGGGATCGCGCTGCTGCCGATGACGGTGCTGCTGCTGGTCGGATCGGCCCGGGCCGGCGCCCTGTCGGCGCGGATCGGCCCCCGGCTGCCGCTGAGCATCGGCCCGGTCGTGGCCGCCGTCGGTCTGCTGCTGCTGCGCGGTGTCGGCCCCGGCGCGTCGTACTGGCGGGACGTGCTGCCCGGGGTGCTGCTCTTCGGCATCGGACTGACCCTGGTGGTGGCCCCACTCACCGCGTCTGTGCTGGCCGCCGTCGAGGACCGGTTCTCGGGGGTGGCCAGCGGCTTCAACAACGCCGCCTCCCGGGCCGGGGGCCTGCTGGCGGTGGCCGCGCTGCCGCTGCTGGTCGGCCTCTCCGGAGGCGGGTACGAGCAGAAGGCCGAGCTGACCGACGCGTTCCGGGGCGCGATGATCTGGTGTGCCGGGCTGCTGCTGGCCGGTGCGGTGCTGGCCCTCGTCCTGGTCCACCGACCGCCCCGGTCCGCTCCACCGTCGCAGCCCTGCCACTCGATGCCCACCGCCACACCCCCGCACTGAGCACTGCGGGGGTGTGGCGCGGGTGTCTCAGCTGCGGGCGCGGTTGACGGCGCTGGTGACCGCCTTGATCGACGCGGTGACGATGTTGGCGTCGGTGCCGACGCCCCAGACCGTCCGACCGTCGACCTCACACTCCACGTACGCGGCGGCCTGAGCGTCACCACCGGAGGAGAGCGCGTGCTCGTGGTAGTCGAGCACCCGCACGCCCACCCCGACCGACTGCAGCGCGTTGACGTACGCGTCGATCGGGCCGTTGCCGACCGCCGTGAGCGACCGCTGCTCGCTGCCCACACCGACCTGGGCCTCGATCTCGACCTTGCCGTCGGTGGTGCCGAGCGTGTAGCCGGCCATCCGGAAGGCCGGGTCGGGCTGGTGGTCGAGCAGGTAGTGCGTCGCGAAGATCTCCCACATGGCGGTCGGGTCGACCTCGCCGCCGTCGTGGTCGGTGACCTGCTGCACCACTCCGGAGAACTCGATCTGGAGCCGGCGGGGCAGGTCCAGCTGGTGCTCGCTCTTCATGATGTACGCGACGCCGCCCTTGCCGGACTGCGAGTTGACCCGGATGACCGCCTCGTAGGTGCGGCCCAGGTCCTTCGGGTCGATGGGCAGGTAGGGCACCGCCCAGGTCTGCTCGTCCACCGGTACGCCGGCGGCCGCCGCGTCGACGGCGAGGGCGTCGAAGCCCTTCTTGATGGCGTCCTGGTGGGAGCCGGAGAAGGCGGTGTAGACCAGGTCACCGGCGTACGGGTGGCGCTCGTGCACCGGCAGTTGGTTGCAGTACTCCACGGCCCGCCGGATCTCGTCGATGTTCGAGAAGTCGATCATCGGGTCGATGCCCTGGGAGAAGAGGTTGAGCCCCAGCGTCACCAGGTCCACGTTGCCGGTGCGCTCGCCGTTGCCGAACAGGCAGCCCTCGATCCGGTCGGCGCCGGCCAGCAGGCCCAGCTCTGCGGCGGCCACCCCGGTGCCCCGGTCGTTGTGCGGGTGCAGGCTCAGCACCACGCTGTCCCGCCGCGGCAGGTGCCGGTGCATCCACTCGATCGAGTCGGCGTACACGTTCGGAGTGGCCATCTCGACGGTGGCCGGCAGGTTGATGATCAGCTTCCGGTCCGGCGTCGGGTCGATCACGTCGATCACCCGTGAGCAGACCTCCAGCGCGTACTCCAGCTCGGTGCCCGTGTAGGACTCCGGCGAGTACTCGTAGTAGATGTCGGTGTCCGGGGTGTGGATCTCCGCGTACTTCTGGCAGAGCCGCGCGCCGGTGGTGGCGATGTCGGCGATGCCGTCGCGGTCCAGGCCGAAGACCACCCGCCGCTGGAGCGTGGAGGTCGAGTTGTAGAAGTGCACGATGGCCCGCTTCGCCCCGCGCAGCGACTCGAACGTCCGGTCGATCAGGTGCTCCCGGCACTGAGTGAGCACCTGGATGGTGACGTCGTCGGGGATCATGTCCTGCTCGATGAGCTGCCGGACGAAGTCGAAGTCGGTCTGGCTGGCCGACGGGAAGCCGACCTCGATCTCCTTGTAGCCCATCTGGACCAGCAGCTGGAACATCCGGCGCTTACGCTCGGGCGACATCGGGTCGATCAGCGCCTGGTTGCCGTCGCGCAGGTCCACGGCGCACCAGCGCGGCGCGGTGTCGACGTGCCGGGTGGGCCAGGCGCGGTCGGGCAGGTCGACCCGCAACTGCTCGCGGTAGGGCTGGTAGCGGTGGTACGGCATCCGGCTGGGGCGCTGCCGGGCGATCGGATCGGTCTCAGCGTCGGTGGCAGGTTGAGCCATCTCAGAGTGCTCCCTGGAACATGTGGCGTCAGCAGATCGGAAGGTGTCGGCGAGATGCCGGGCGACGGTGCGCGGCGGTGCCGAGAAGAAACTCGGATGTGCTGGACGGCGCGATGCGACTCCGCGACGAGGTGCCGGCCGGTTAGGCCTCGTCGCGGCGGCTAAGGAGAAGCAGCGCCTGCCACATGACCAAGTCACCCTACGTGATGGAACGGGGGGTGGGAAGGTAGGTCCGGACTATGGGACCGGCGTCATGGTCCGTTCCGGCGCCGCAGCACCCAGCCGCGGTGTCCGCCCGGCCCAACCCACCACGGGTACGATCGCCAGCCCGACCAGCGCGAAGATCGCTGCGGCCGGTAACCATCCCCACCCGCCGGTGGTCACCCCGAGCGCGGTCAGACCGACTGGGGCGATCAGGTACTGCACCTGGGAGCCGAGCCGGAACGCCCCCACGTACGCGCCGCGCTGGCCGGCCGGCGGGAGGGAGGCGGTGAGGCCCCAGGCGCCCGCCGACTCGATCAGCTCGGCCAGGATCAGCACCGTCGCGGCGGCCACCAGCACCACCACGGTGAGCGCGCCCCGGGTCAGCCCGGAGATCGGCAGGACCAGACAGAACAGGGCGATCAGCAGGGCTCCCCGGCGGGAGGCCCGAGCGGCGCCCGACGCGGTGTCGGCACCCCGGCTGGCGCGTACCTGAAGCAGCACGATCAGGACCGTGTTGAGCAGCACCAGCCCGGCGATGACCGTCTTCGGAGCGTCGGTGTGGGTGAGGATCCAGAGCGGCATCACCGTCAGGTAGAGCGTCTGGTGCGCGGTGAGCAGCCCGGAGAGCAGGGACACCGCCATGAACGGGCGGTCCCGGAGCACGGCGAGCCGGCCCATCGGCTCCACCGGCCGGGCTACCTCCGGGAGCCGGGGCAGTCGCCGCACGAAGAGAGCCGTCACCAGGAAGACCGCCGCGATGAACCAGACCATCCCTCGGTACGCCGCCATCGTGTCCACCGCCAGCACCACGCCGCTGATCACCGCACCGAGCCCGAACCCGACGTTCAGTGACGAACGCTGGTACGCCATCGCCGTGACCCGTTCGGCCGGGGGGAGCGCGTTGATCGAGTAGACCTGCCGGGCCACGCCGGTCGAGGCGTCCACGGCGGCCAGCGCCACCACCACGGCGAGGAACCCGGCGAAGCCCCCCACGAACGGGTAGGTCGCGAACAGCGCCGCGTCCAGTACCAGCCCGCAGATCCAGACCCGCTGCGGTCCGTACCGGTCGGTGAGCCCGCCCAGCGGCACCGTACCCAGCAGCGACACCCCCGCCGCGATGGACAGCCCCAGCCCGACCTGGGCGGCGCTGAGCCCGAGCGCCCGGGTGAAGAAGACGGCGCTGCCGGCGTGGAACAGGCCGCTGCCGACGGCGTAGACCATGGCCTGCACGGCCAGGGCGCGGGTCAGCCCGGCCGGCGGTACGACGTTTCGGACAGCGATGCGGATGGTTTCTCTGGCCCCCATGGCCGGGAGTGAACCGTGCCCCCACGACCTCGGTCGAGCCTTTTAGGCTGAGTCAAATCCTGCGCCGGGGGTGGCCATGTCCGAGTTGCGGTTCAGCCTGGCCGACGTGGCGGGAGTGCGGCTCGCCGTGTCGCCGGCCAACGAGACGGTCATGAGCATGTGGGCGCTGGCCAGCCCGGTTCACTACGCGGTGCATCTGCCCTGGATCGACCGCGCCCGGGTGACTCTGCGTCGTCCCGAGGTGGCCGGTCGGGTCCGACCGCTGGTGGAGCTGGCCCGGCCGCGGTGCTGGCTGCCCGACTTCCTCACCCCGGCGGCCCGGCCGAACGTGGAGATGGCCGAGCAGCTCGACCAGATCGCGGCGACGCCACCGGACGTGGTGGTCCAGGATCTGCTGGCGACCACCCCGCGTCGGCCGTTGAGCGCGTACGGGCGGGCGCTGCTCACCGAGCCCCGCGAGCTGCTGCCGCAGCTCGTCGACGCGGTGCGGGTCTGGTACGACGAGGCGATCGCCCCGGACTGGCCGCGGATGCGGGCGCTGCTCGACGCCGACGTGGCGTACCGCGCTGCTCAGCTCGCCGAAGGGGGTGCCGGTCAGTTCTTCGAGCAGCTCCACCCGAGTCTGCGCTGGCACGGTGACCGGGTGGTCAGCGACGACCCGTTCGAGCGGGACTTCGACCTCCGCGGTCGTGGGTTGGCGCTGAACCCGACGGTGTTCACCGAGCGGCGGGTGCTGTGGAACCTGTTGGAGGACTCGCTGCCGGCCGGGGCGTACCCGGTCCGGGCGGTCGGAACGCTCTGGGAGGCGACCGGGACACCGGCCGGCGACCCGCTGGCACGGGTGATCGGCCCCGGGCGTGCCGCGCTGCTGCACCTGCTCGACACCGCGGCCACCACCACCGACCTGGCCAGACTCGCCGGGATGTCCGCCGGAAACGTCTCCCAGCACCTGGCCGCGCTGCACGCCGCCGGCCTGGTCCACCGGTCCCGACAGGGCCGGCACGTCCTCTACCGCAACACCGATGCCGCACGGGTCCTGCTCCGGGCCAGCCGGGGCGGGTGACCCGAGGGGCGATCAGGCGAGCAGCAGGTCGGCGACCGGGCGGCGGTGGCGCAGACCGGTCTCCCGGGCGCGCAGCTCGGCCGGGAGGGCGAACGGGTCGCCGAGCCGGCCGACGGCGGCGACCACCAGCGGTCGGACGCCGCCGGGCAGGTCGAGTTCGGTGGCGAGGCCGGCCTGATCGAAGCGGGTGAGTTGGCGTACGTGCAGGCCGAGCGCGGTGGCCTGCAGAGTCAGGTGGGCCATCGCCTGACCGAGGTCGTACGCGGCCCGCTCGGCGTCGCCGCCGGTGTGCGCGCCGACCACCAGGGTCGCGGCGTGCCGGGCCCACACCTGGTCGCTGCCCGGGAGGCTGATCAGGATCCGCTTCCAGTTGTCGTCGTCCCGGTGACCGAGGGCGAACCGCCAGGGCTGCCCGTTGTCCGCCGAGGGTGCCCACCGCGCGGCCTCCAGCAGTGAGGCCGCCTCGTTCGGGGTCAGTTCGGCGCTGGGGTCGAAGGCCCGAGGGCTCCAGCGGAAGGCGAGCAGCGGGGTCAGGTCAGCCATGGCGAGAATCGTCCTGTATGGGTGATTCGCGGCTCAGGCCAGCCTCGCTGAATGTGGGCAAACGCACCCGTAACGGGAAGAAGATCAGCGCGTTCCCGCGCTCGGGCTTTCGGACGGATCGGGTGTCGGTGGCGCGGCGGTGTCCAGCGGTTCCTGGTCCACCACCACCGGGCCGGCCAACTGCACGCTGGCCGGCGCCGGCCCGGGCGGGGCGGCCAGCTTCAGCGACCCCGCCTCGGTCCGGACACCGGTCGGTGTGCCGTCCCGGTCGTAGCAGTAGATGCCGACGTCCAGCGGGGCGTTGAGCGAGGCGGACGTGGAGTCCACCGAGTAGCAGGTGCCGGTGAAGCCCCGAGGCGTGTCGGCCGGAGCGACGGCGAGCGGCGCGCGCCGGTCGGTGAGCACGTCCAGCCAGTCGGTCAGCGGGTGCTGAACCCGGGGATCCAGCTTGCGCGGGAGGGCGTCGTCGCGCTCGCCGAGGCGTACGCAGTGCGCCGGCTCCGGCCGCCCGGCCGACGGCAGGGCGCACTGGAACAGCCCGTCGGCGGTGGCGGCCAGCGAGACGTCGACGGTGCCGCCCAGCGCGCCACCCGGCACGTCGACCCGCCAGCCGCCGTCGTTGGCGCTGGTGAACACGATCGTCCGGTCCGGTTGGCCGGCCTGGCTGTACACGTACTGCGCCACCAGGTGGCGGTCCTGAGCCGCGGCGGCCAGCGCGGCCAGCTCGTCGCGGGCGGCGGCCACCTCGACCGGCCCGGGATCGGTCGGCGGCGGCGGGGATGGGGGCTGCTCGCTGGTGCAGGCGACCAGGAGAGTCGGCAGGGCGAACACGAGCGGCCCGAGCACGCGGCCGGCCGAGCGGGTGAGGACGGGCACCGGCCCATTCTGGTGGGTGCGGACGGGCGGCGGGGGCCGCCGTGCACCGGGCCCGGTCCGGCGTGTCGGGCGGGCCGGGCCGGCGTACCTCGGGGACCTGGTGGGGCGCGGCAGGTCGGCCCGCCCTGGGGCCGTGCGGGCCGGATGGTGGGATCACCTGACCCGGCGTCGTTACCCGCCGGATACCCTCAAGGGGTCTGACACGCGCCGCCGGCCCCGGTTCCGGCGGCGTCGGCACGCTCAGGGTCGCTGGGAGGGAGTGCACGGTCGTGGCACTCGTGGTGCAGAAGTACGGCGGGTCCTCCGTCGCCAACGCCGAGCGCATCAAGCGGGTGGCCGAGCGCATCGTCGCCGCCCGCAAGGCCGGCGACGACGTGGTGGTGGTGGTCTCCGCGATGGGGGACAGCACCGACGAGCTGCTCGACCTGGCCAACCAGGTCAGCCCGCTGCCGCCGGGCCGTGAGCTGGACATGCTGCTCACCGCTGGCGAGCGGATCTCCATGGCGCTGCTGGCCATGGCCATCCACAACCTGGGGTACGAGGCCCGGTCGTTCACCGGCTCCCAGGCCGGCGTGATCACCACCTCGGTGCACGGCCGCGCGCGGATCATCGACGTCACCCCCGGGCGGCTCAAGGGCGCGCTCGACGAGGGTTCGGTGGTCATCGTGGCCGGCTTCCAGGGCGTCTCCCAGGACACCAAGGACGTCACCACGCTGGGTCGGGGCGGTTCGGACACCACCGCCGTGGCGCTCGCCGCCGCGCTGCACGCCGACGTCTGCGAGATCTACACCGACGTCGACGGGATCTTCACCGCGGACCCGCGGATCGTCCCCAACGCCCGGCACATCCGGCAGATCACCTACGAGGAGATGCTGGAGCTGGCCGCGTGCGGCGCGAAGGTGCTGCACCTGCGTAGCGTGGAGTACGCCCGGCGGGCGGGGTTGCCGATCCACGTCCGTTCGTCATACTCGACCAACACCGGCACGATGGTCACCGGATCGATGGAGGACCTTTCCGTGGAGCAGGCACTGATCACCGGCGTTGCGCACGACCGCAGCGAGGCGAAGATCACGATCGTCGGCGTGCCCGACGAGCCGGGCGCCGCCGCGCGGATCTTCGACACCGTCGCCGGCGCCGAGATCAACATCGACATGATCGTGCAGAACGTCTCCACCGAGGGCACCGGCCGGACCGACATCTCGTTCACCCTGCCCAAGACCGACGGCCCGACCGCGATGGCCGCGCTCAGCAAGATCCAGGAGTCGGTCAAGTTCAAGGGCCTGCTCTACGACGACCACGTCGGCAAGGTCTCGCTGATCGGTGCCGGCATGCGCTCGCACCCCGGCGTGGCCGCCGGTTTCTTCGCCGCCCTCGGCGCGGCCGGGGTCAACATCGAGATGATCTCCACGTCCGAGATCAGGGTCTCCGTGGTCTGCCGGGACACCGACCTCGACGCCGCGGTCCGTGCCATCCACGACGCCTTTGAGCTGGGCGGCGACACCGAAGCCGTGGTCTACGCGGGGACGGGTAGGTAGCGCCGATGACGGCGCTGCCCACCCTCGCAGTGGTCGGAGCGACCGGTGCCGTCGGCACCGTGATGTGTGAGCTGCTCACCGGGCGTCGCAACGTCTGGGGTGAGATCCGCCTGCTCGCCTCCGAGCGTTCGGTCGGAAAGCGGGTGCGTTGCCGGGGCGAGGATCTCGTCGTCCAGGCGCTGACCCCGGAGGCCTTCGACGGCGTCGACGTGGCGATGTTCGACGTACCCGACGAGGTCTCCGCCGAGTGGGCGCCGATCGCCGTCGCCCGCGGTGCGATCGCGGTGGACAACTCCGGTGCCTTCCGGATGGACCGGGACGTCCCGCTGGTGGTTCCGGAGATCAACCCGGAGCAGGTCCGCAACCGACCCCGGGGCATCATCGCCAACGCCAACTGCACCACCCTCGCGATGATCGTCGCGGTCGCGCCGCTGCACCGCGAGTACGGCCTGCGCGAGCTGGTGCTCGCCTCCTACCAGGCGGTCTCCGGGTCCGGTCAGGCCGGCGTGGACATCCTGCACGACCAGCTCGCCAAGGTCGCCGGGGACCGCGCGCTCGGCTCGCGCACCGGTGACGTCCGGCAGGCGGTCGGCGACGACCTGGGTCCGTTCCCGGCGCCGCTGGCGCTCAACGTGGTGCCCTGGGCCGGCTCGCCGGCCGACGGTGGCTGGTCGTCGGAGGAGATGAAGGTCCGCAACGAGTCGCGGAAGATCCTCGGCCTGCCCGACCTCAAGGTCTCCGCCACCTGCGTGCGGGTGCCGGTGGTGACCGGTCACTCGGTGGCCGTGCACGCGGTCTTCGCCACCGAGGTCGACGCCGAGGGCGCCCGCGAGGCGCTGCGCAACGCCCCCGGGGTGATCCTGGTCGACGACCCCGCCGCCGGAGAGTTCCCGATGCCGATCGACGCGGTGGGCACCGACCCGTCCTGGGTCGGCCGGATCCGCCGCGCCCTCGACGACCCGCGCGCCCTCGACCTCTTCATCACCGGCGACAACCTCCGCAAGGGCGCCGCCCTCAACACCGCCCAGATCGCCGAACTCCTGGCCAAGGACCTGACGGCCTAACCGCCCTCCCTCTCCCCGCGCCGCCGCGCCCCCGCCCCGCGATCTTGCAGTTCCTGCCCTGACAAACGGGGTGAACCTCGCAAAAGCAGGACCTCAAGTGCAAGATCGCGAGGGTGGGTGGGGGAGGGGGGTGGGTCAGGCGGCGGCCAGGTGGACGCCGTCGCGGCCCTGGCGTTTTACCGCGTAGAGGGCCTGGTCGGCTCTTCGCAGGGTGAGGTCGGGGGTCTCGCCGGGGCGGGGCAGCGCCACGCCCACGCTGATGGTGCGGCCGGTACGGCGGGCCGCCTCGGTCAGTCGCTCCGCGATCCGGACCGCCTCCTCCGGGCGGCTCACCTCGATCACCGCGACGAACTCGTCGCCACCGATCCGGTACAGCTCGTCGCCGTGCCGCAGCGCACCCTCCAACGCCCGCGCCAGCCCGACCAGCACCTGGTCGCCGGCCTGGTGGCCGTACGTATCGTTGACAATCTTGAAGCCGTCCACGTCGATCGCCAGCAGGGCCGTACGCCCCGGGGTGGCCGCCGCGATCCGCCGCCCGAACTGGCCGGTGTGCCGCAACCCGGTCAGCGGGTCGGAGCTGGCCTGCTCCCGCAGCCGTGCCAGCGTGCGCAGCCGGTCCAGGCTGGTCCAGGCCTGCCCGGCGAGCAGTTCCATCAGACTGACCGTGGTCGGGTCCGGGCGCAGCAACCGCTCGTCGGCCACCAGCAGCACCCCGCCGGCGTCCGACGGCCCGACCGGTACGGCGATCAGAGTGCGCACCCCGGCCCGGGTCAGCGGCCGGTAGTCCTCGGTCGGAGGGTGCCCCGCCTCGCCCAGCGTGTAGCCGGCGCCGTACCGGTGCGCCCGGTCGACCATCCGGCCCAGCGCGGCCGGACCCGCCTCGTCCAGCTCGGCCCGGATCCGCGTCTCCAGCTCGCCCGCAATCAGCGGAGACGGCCCGAGCCCGGCACCCTCCGGGTCGGCGACCAGCAGTATCGCCGCGGAAAGGGTGGAGACCTCCCGGGCCGCGCAGGTCGCCGCGCCCATCACGTCCAGCTCGGTCGGCGCCGAGGAGAGCGCGGCGGCGTGCCGGAGCAGCTTCTCGCTGCGACTCTCCGCTGGCGTGCCGCCGAGTGCGACGATCCGCGCGCCGAGTCGGACGGCCACCCGCTCGGCGGTCTCCCGCCACGGCTCCAGGTCGACCGGCTCACTCCACTGCAGGTCGAGGACACCGATCGCCCGGCCCGCCGGGTCCAGCACCGGCACGCACAACTCCGCGGTCACGTCGGGGCGTATCGGCAGGTAGTCCGGGTCGGTGGAGACGTCCGGGACGACGGCGGTGCTGCCGGTGGCGTACACCCGGCCGACGATCCCGGTCCGCGGCGGCACGGTGGCGAAGACCTGCCACGCACCGGTCGCCGCGACGCAGCGCAGCCGGTCGTGGACATCGAGCAGCACGGAGATGGTCGCGGGGGTGTGGCGGGACAGCGCGTTGACCGTCCACCGGCAGGCCTCGAGAGCGCTCGACGCCATCGGCAGGCGGACGGTGACGTCACGGATGACTCGCTGATGATCCACTCGCACGTCGTTCCAGGTAGGGGAGGGGCCGGCCGGCGCCGAGCCGCGCGATCAAGCGTACTCACGGTGGCTCGGAGTCGATCTGTCTTCGTACACATGTGCCATCCACAGGCTGTGGACAGGGCCTGTGGGCGCAGGGACCCCGGAGGATGTCGACCAGCGATAGCGTGGAGTTCCCGGCGCCGAGGAGGCGGGCTCATGCTCATCGCCCAGCTCAGTGACCCCCACCTGACCACCGGCGTGCTCGCCGCCGAACCGGCCGCCGGGCTGCACCGCGCGCTCGGCCGGGTGCTGGCGCTGCGCCCCCGACCCGACTGCGTCGTGATCACCGGTGACCTGGTCGACCACGGTCGGCCCGACGAGTACGCCGCGCTCCGCGAGCTGATCGGCCGGTTCCCGCTGCCGGTGCACCTGGTCACCGGCAACCACGACGACCGGGAGTCGCTGCTCGACGCGTTCGGCGGCACGCCCTGGCTGGGCGGCGGGTTCTCCGCGTACTACCACGTCGACCACGAGGCGGCGACCGTCGTGGTGCTCGACTCGCTCGTCCCCGGCAGCGACGGCGGTCAACTCGGCGAGGAGCAGCTCGGCTGGCTCGACGGGGTGCTGGCCGGGCGGCCCGAGGTGCCCGCCGTGGTCTGCCTGCACCACCCGCCGGTTGCCGTCGGCATCCCGGTGGCCGACGGCATCCGCCTCGCCGACTCCGACGCGTTCGCCGAGGTGATCGGGCGGCACCGGCACGTCGTACGGGTCGCCGCCGGGCACCTGCACCGGCCGGTCACCACGGGGTACGCCGGCACGGTGCTCACGGTGGCGCCCAGCACCTGGCGGCAGAGCACGCTCACCATGAGTGCCGACGAGCAGATCGGCTGGGTCGCCGAGCCGACCGCCTTCCTGCTGCACCTGGTCGAGCCGGGCGGCTGCGTGACGCACACCGTCCAGGTCAGCCACTCCGCCGGCCAGATCTGCGGCTTCTGAGGACACCCGTCGTGGTCGGCGCCGAGGAGCGGCTGGTCTGGTACGTCGCGTACGGCTCGAACATGCACGCCGCCCGGCTGGCGTGGTACATCGGCGGTGGCTGCCCGCCCGGCGGGCGACGGACGTACCCCGGCTGCCGGGACCCCCGCCCACCGAGCCGATCGGTGCCGGTGTCACTGCCCGGCGGGATCTACTTCGCCGGCGAGTCCGGCGCCTGGACCGGCGGCATGGCGTTCTACGACCCGCAGTTGCCGGGCGTGGCCGCGGCCCGCGCCTACCTGGTCACCGTCGAGCAGTTCACCGACATCGCGGCGCAGGAGATGTACCGGCCGCCGGGCGACACGGCCGACCTCATCCCGGCGACGGGCGCGGCGATCGATGCGGCCGTCGCCGACGGACGGGCCACGCTCGGCCCGGGCCGCTACGAGACGCTGGTCTGCCCGGGCCACCACACCGGGCTGCCGATGCTCACCTTCACCGCTCCGGAGCCGGCGTCCGCCAGGCGGTGCCGGCCACCGGCGCCGGTCTACCTCGGCATGATCGCCCGAGGGTTGTGCGAGTCGCACGGCTGGCCGGCCGAGCGGATCGCCGACTACCTGGCGCAGCGCCCGGGGGTCGCTGACGGCTGGCCGGCCGGTGCCGTCGCGACGCTGGTCACCGAGGCGCTGACCACGGCCTGACGCGGGGTCACGGTGCCGGCCGGCGTCGCGGCCCGACGGTGAGCCGTCGCGGGCCGTCGGCTCACGAGGTCGCCCGCGTTCGCACCGCCTGTCCCGTCCTTTCTGGACCAGCGGCGGGGTCCACCAGCAAAGGACCCTGTTGGCGCCGATGGATGCGGGCGGTTGTGCATATCTGCAGCTCTGATGTGCCGCCCGGCTCGACCGGTCGGCGTCCGGATGAGAGGCTGTCCGGGCGGGCGGCGATCCCCACCGCCGGCATCCGCGATCGACCCTTCCGACGGCGTCGGTCGGCGGCCCGGTCGACCCACAGTCCGGGCACCGCACGCGCCGATTCTCACGAGGAGTTCCATGTCCATCCCCGGGATGCGTCGGGCCGGCATCGGCCTGACCGCACTCGCGGTGGCCGCGCTCGGCGCGGTCGCCACCACCCCCGAGCAGGCCGACGCGAGGCCGAAGCCGGTCGACGTCACCCTGCTGGCCCTCAACGACTTCCACGGCAACCTCGAACCCCCGACCGGCTCCAGCGGCAGCATCGCCGGGCAGGCCGCGGGCGGCGTCGAGTTCCTTGCGACCCACCTGGCCGAGCTGCGCGCCGCCGCCAAGAAGCAGAACACCATCACGGTCGCCGCCGGTGACCTCATCGGTGCGTCGCCGCTGCTCTCCGCCGCGTTCCACGACGAGCCGACCATCGAGGCGCTGACCATGGCCGGGCTGGACTACGCCAGCGTCGGCAACCACGAGTTCGACGAGGGCGCCGCCGAGCTGCTGCGGATCCAGAACGGCGGCTGCCACCCGGTGGACGGCTGCGCCGACGGCACCCCGTACCGGGGCGCCGGCTTCCAGTACCTCTCCGCGAACGCGTTCAAGACCGAGACCGGTCGTCCGCTGCTGCCCCCGTACGCGATCCACAAGGTGCAGGGCGTCAAGATCGGCTTCATCGGGATGACCCTGGAGGGCACCCCGCAGATCGTCAGCCAGCAGGGCGTCGCCGGGCTCACCTTCGCCGACGAGGCGGTCACCGCCAACCGGTACGCCCGCGAGCTGCGCGCCAAGGGCGTGGAGACGATCGTCGTGCTGCTGCACGAGGGTGGTGCCCAGGCCGCCACCGGCGGCATCAACGACTGCGTGGGTCTCACCGGCCCCATCGTGGACATCGCCAACCGGATGGACCCGTCCATCGACGTGGTGGTCAGCGGGCACACCCACCAGGCGTACAACTGCGACATCAACGGCAAGCTGGTCACCAGTGCCAGCTCGTTCGGTCGCCTGGTCACCGACATCGACCTCAAGATCGACCGTCGGACCGGTGACGTGCTCTCCGCCGGCGCGGAGAACGTCGTGGTCACCCGGGACGTCGCCAGGGACCGGAAGCAGACTGACCTGATCGACCGCTACAAGACCGTGCTCGGCCCGGTCGCCGACCGCCAGGTCGGCGTGACCGCCACCGCGATCCCGACGACCCAGGAGAACCTGCTCGCCACCTGCTCGGTGCAGGTGCCGAACTCGTGCGGTGAGTCGCCGCTGGGCAACCTGATCGCGGACGCTCAACTGGCCGCCACCGACGACGAGCAGAACGCGGTCGCGGCTCTGATGAACCCGGGCGGGGTCCGCGCCGGCCTGGACGCCGGTCCCGTCACCTACGGGGAGGCGTTCACGGTGCAGCCGTTCGCCAACAACCTGGTGACGCTCGACCTGACCGGCGCGCAGCTCTACTGCGTGCTGGAGCAGCAGTTCGTCACCGGCCGGACGCTCTACCCGTCCTCGACCCTGCGCTACGTGGTCGACCTGAACGGCACCACCGCCACCGCGGCCGACCCGTGCGCCGGCACCCGCGTGGTCCGGGGCAGCCTCACCATCGGCGGCACCGCCGTCGACCCCGCCGCCACCTACCGGATCACGGTGAACAACTTCCTGGCCGGCGGCGGCGACGGGTTCAGCGCGCTCACCGCGGGCACGAACCTGGTCACCGGCATGATCGACCTGGACGCGTTCGTGGCGTACCTGACCGCGCAGTCGCCGGTCTCCGCTCCGACGCTGGACCGGATCCGCACCACCGCCGAGGTCCCCGCCGCCTGACGGACGACCCCGCGACGACCGGGCCCCGGAGCATTCGCTCCGGGGCCCGACCCGTCTCCGACGCATCCCACATGCCCCAACGCCCGGGTTGCTGCACGGACCCGCCCGCCGTGTGGCCCGGTCCGGCCCAGCCTGGGTCAGGCCGGGACGGAGGCCGGGTCGGGTGCGGTCGGTGCCGTCGTCGTCCGGCCGTCCTGGGCGGCGGTGAGCAGTCGGCGCAGGGAGAGCGCGACCAGCGAGGCGACCAGGCAGCCGCCGACGACCGTCGCCACCCAGACCTTGCCGTCGGCGGCGCCGAGGAGCGGGCCGGCGGTGACCGGACCGATGACGCCGCTGATCCCGAAGATCATCGAACTCATGGCGTTGTAGCGCCCGCGCAGCTCGTCGGTGGCCAGCGCGTTGGTCAGCGCCGGCATCACCGGCGACAGCATCGTCTCGCCGAAGCCGAAGATCGCCGAACACGCCACCACGCACAGGGCGGCCGTCACGGCGTTGCCCGCGCTGACCAGGCCGCCGGCGCCGAGGACCAGCCAGGCGGCGGCGAACACCGCCCCGACCACGGCGAGCGCACCGGTGCGGCTGCGCCCCTCGATCCGGCGGATGACCAGGAGCTGGGCGAGCACGATCATCACCGTGTTGGCCGCGAGCGCCCAGGCGACCACCCGGGGCGTCACCTCGACGACCCGCACGGCGTACGCGGCGAAGCCCACCTCGATCTGGGCGTACCCGCAGGTGGTGAGGACCAGGCCGAAGATCACCAGTCGGCGGAACGGACGGTCGCGGAGCACGGTCAGGTAGCCGCCGGGTGAGGGTTCGTTGCCGGTGCGGCGCTTGCCGAGCCGGTGGCCGACGCCGGGCAGGGTGAGCAGGATCAGCGCCGGCATCAGGTAGCTCACCGCGTCGAGCACGTAGATCGCCTGGAAGGTCCCGGGTCGCGCCGTGTCGACGATCGCGCCGGAGGTCATGCCGCCGATACCGATGCCGAGGTTGAGCAGGGCGAAGTTCAGCCCGAAGACGCGCTGCCGTTCGTCGTCGTCGGTCAGGGACGCGAGGATGGTGTTCTGCCCCGACCAGATCGCCGAGCTGCCGATCGCGACCACGGTCATGACCAGCAGGGCCGAGCCGGTCGAGTGGACCAGCGCCAGCGAGCCCGTGCCGACCGCCTCGATCAGCAGGCACGGCACCACCACCCGGCGGGCACCGAACCGGTCGATCAGCGTCCCGCCCAGCGGCGACAGGGCCAGGGTGACCGCGCCGTACCAGCCGATCACGAGCCCGGCGCGGGTGTCGGTGAGCCCTCGCACATCGGTCAGGTAGATGAACAGGAACGGCAGGGTCAGGCCGCGCCCGATCGCCGACAGCAGGGTGCCGATGAGGAGCCGGCGAGC
Organism: Micromonospora sp. RHAY321; assembly: GCF_023896955.1. Lineage (GTDB taxonomy): Bacteria > Actinomycetota > Actinomycetes > Mycobacteriales > Micromonosporaceae > Micromonospora. The sequence continues at coordinate 281,057 of NZ_JAMHIW010000006.1, read as the reverse complement.
TTCCGAGCGGCGGGGTAGGGCGCGACGCAGCATGACCCGCATTCTGTTCGCCGGGTGTGACGTCGCGCGAACCGTTTTGGCGGCACCAGGCTGCGGCCGGGGCCGTCGGGTGACCAATCGCACGATGATCCACTCAGCTCGACGACGATCCGTCGATGTCCGGCGGGTCTGCGATGCTGGGCCGATGACCGGCACCTGGCGACACCTGCCCGCATCGGCCCGCGAGATCGCCGGTGCCGCCACCGAGGCGGTCGAGGCCGCGAAGGCCCAGGACAGCGAGGCGTACGAGGTGGCGGTGGCTCGCCTCGCCGCCGCCGAGCGATCGGGTCTGGTCCTCGGTGCCGTGGTGCGGCTGTTGCTGGAGGAGACCCACCCGGACGGGCTGGACGGCGACGATGTCCGTCAGGTGCTGGAGCAGTGCGTCCGGGCGGCCGCCCCGTGGCGACCGGACGTCGACCCGCATGTCGTGCTGGTCCTGCTGGCCGGGGCGCTCGGCGTGTACGACCCGGGCGACGACGACTCCCCACCCGATTCCGTTGCGCTCGCTCGGCACGCCCCGCTGCTCGTGGCCGATCTGCTGGCGCTGACACCTCGGCCGTTCGACGCGTACCTGAGCGCGGCGTTCGCAGAGATCGAGCGCACCGAACGCCACGACTGACACCTCGGGCCAAAGGGCCGAGGGCATCGACCGATCGGCGCTGCTCGCAGCGAGCGGTGTCACGCTACGCTCACGCGCACTTGATCGACTCTGCCACGGGGGCTGTTGATGGACAAACGTAGATGGGTTGGGCTCGCGGTCGTACCGCTGCTTGGTGGCGCGAGCCTGGTGGGGCCGGTGGCGCCCGCGGTGGCGGCAGCCCCGGAGCCGGCTGCCCGGGCGGCGACCGCTCCGGGCAACGAGCTGTACGTGAGCAGCCAGGGCTGCACGTCAGGCGCGGACGGCAGCGAGTGGGCGCCGTACTGCACGATCTCGGCGGCGGCGGCCGTGGTGCAGCCCGGCCAGACCGTGCTGGTGCAGCCGGGTGAATACCCGGAGTCCGTGGACCTGACCCGTTCGGGCGCCGAGGGCGCCCCGATCACCTTCCGCGCCGTCAACACCCTGAGTGGCCCGATCAACGTCGGCAACCTCGGCGCCACCGTCGTGGGCAGTGTCTTCAGGATCGCCAACGTGCACGACGTCGTCGTTGAGGGCTTCCACGTCGTGGGAACCACCGGCGCCACACCCGTCGTGGTCGACACCTCGACCCGGGTCACCATCAACGACATCGCCACCCGCGCATCGGGTGCCTCCGCGGCGGTACACGTCACCGGTAGCTCGCGCGCCATCACCATCAGCCGGTCCTGGCTGAACGGGTCGGGAACCCCGGCCATCCGGATCGACGCGGATGTCAGCGGCAGCAAGGTCGTCGGCAACCAGCTGTACATGGGCGGCTTGCTGGCCGCCGGCGCCGACACGGTCGTCACCAACAACACCGTGATCACCAACTGCGTGCGGGGAATCGACGCGACCGCCACGTCGACCGGTCTGTCGATCCAGAACAACATCGTGCGTACCAGCCCGTTCCACGGCGCCTGCAAGACACCGCAGGATGCCATCGCCATCGCGGTCGGCGCGTCGGCCGCCAGCGGGGCCGTCGCCGACTACAACCTCATCGACCCGATCAGCGGTGGTCCCAGCTACCACTGGGCCGGTACCGCCTATCCCGACCTTGCGTCATTCCGGGCGGCCACCGGGCAGGGCGGGCACGATCTCGCCGCCGACCCACTGATCGGCGCGAGCCAGAGTGGCCCCAGGGCCTTCCTTCCGGCCGATCCGGCCTCGCCCGCCGTCGACTCCGCGAACGCCGCGGCGCCGGGCGTCCCGGGCACCGACATGTTCGGCAATCCGCACAGCGACAACCCCGCCGTGGCGAACACGGGGACGGGCAACGGCTTCCACGACCGTGGCGCGATCGAGGTTCAGGGCCCGTTGAAGGACGGGCAGTACGACCTGCGGCACAAGGCCGGAGACGACTCCTTCGCAGTGACGGCGACCGGGATCCCGCAGTACACCTGGCCGGTGGACGGGGAGGGCGGGACCATCGCCTACCAGTTCGATGGCGCGCGGTACCCGCGGACCACCACCGCCAGCACGGTCGCGCACTCGTTCGGGAGCGCTGGCCGGAACTGCGTCTCCATCTCGATCAGCTACGACGGGTTCCGGCGAACCGACCCGAAGAGAGGTTCGCGCTGCACGAGGGTCGGGGCCCGCTACACGCCGTCCGCCCCGACCCGGGTGCTGGACACCCGGGCAGCGGTCGGCATCGCCACCACCACCCCGGTTCCGGCCAACGGCGAGGTCGTGGTGGCAATTCCCGCCGTCGGTGGCGTGTCGGCCGCCGACATCAGCGCGGTGGTGCTGAACCTGACCGTCACCGCGCCCACCGCGGCCGGCTTCATCGGTACCCGCCCGGAGGGTGGGGTCGTCACCACGTCGAGCGTCAACTTCGTCGCCAACGAGACGGTCCCGAACCTGGTCACGACGAGCGTGCGGGGAGGGGTCGTCCGGTTGGTCAACCGCAGCGGCGGCACCGTCCACCTGATCGCCGACCTTCAGGGCGTCTACAGCCGGCACGGTTCATCCGGGTTCATGCCGCTCGACCCGGCTCGGGTGCTGGACACCCGTACCGGTGCCGGCACCCCGCTGGCCGCGAACGGTGAGCGGCGGCTGGACCTCTCCGGGAAGCTGCCCGCGGACGCGACGGCGGCGGTCGTCAACGTCACGGTCACCGGGCCGACGACGGCCGGTGTGCTCACCGTCTACCCCGACGGGTCGCCCGTACCGCTGGCCTCGAACCTGAACTTCGTGGCTCGGCAGACCATCCCCAACCTGGTCACCGTGCCGGTGGTGGCCGGGAAGGTGATGATTCGCAACGTCAGTTCGGGGACCACCCACGTGATCGTCGACCTGGCGGGCTACTACGGCTCGGTCGCCTCCGGCGCCAACCAGACATACGTACCCTCCGAGGCGCGGATCGCGGACTCCCGCGTCAACGCCGGGTGGATCAAGGTTTACGACGGTCCGTTCAACCCGTTCGCCAAGGGCAGTGTCGCGGTCTTCGGGGAGTCGTGGTGCGGGCAGGAGTGCCCCCCGGTGACCGCCGCCGCGCTGAACCTCACCGTCACAGCGCCGACGGCAGGGGGCGTGCTGACCGCGTACCCCAGCGGGGTGGCGACCCCGAGCGCGTCCAACGTCAACTTCGTGGCCGGGGAGACGGCGTCCAATCTCGCCGTCGTGAGGGTTGGCGACGGGTATGTCGATGCCTTCAACAACAGCAGCGGGCAGACGCACGTGGTGGTGGACCAGTCGGGCTACTTCTTCGCCCCCGTGTTCTGACGCCTGCCGACGGTCCGCAGCGGCCGGGTACCGGGTCAACCCGGTACCCGGCCGCTGCGCCGTTCGACTCTGTTGTCGAGCCGATCGGTCCTGACGCGCGACCCGGCCAGCACTGCCCACATCGGTGTCTGTCACGGTATTCTCCGCGAACTTGCATGATCGACATTTGCACGGGGGCCCTTGATGGACATGCGACGTTGGGCGCGACTCGCGCTCGTACCACTGATCGGTGGCGCGGCCCTGGTAGGCCCCGCGGCGGCGCCCGCGCCCGCCGCGGCCGCACCGGTCACCGCGGCGGCGGTCGCCAACGAACTGCACGTCAGCGATACCTGGTGTCAGAGCACCGGAGACGGCAGCGAGCAGCGGCCGTTCTGCACCATCTCGGAAGCGGCGGCGGTGGTTGGCCCGGGCCAGACGGTGCTGATCCACCCGGGGGAGTACCGGGAGAGCGTGCGGTTCACCCGGTCCGGCACCGAGGGCGCGCCGATCACCTTTCGCGCGGTCAACGTCAACTGGCAGATGGCGCGAGTCGGCAATTTCGACACCACGTCCGTGACGGGCACCGTCCTCGATCTCGCCAATGTGCACGACGTGACGGTGGAGGGCCTGGTCGTGTTCGGGGCCAATCTCGCTGACGCCGTGACAGTGCGGGACTCCCGCCGGGTTCGCCTTGACAAGCTCACCGTCCACCTCGGCCTCGGCGGCCTCAGCGGGGTGCGGATCAGCGGCCAGTCCGACACGGTGATGCTCAGCCGGAGTGTCATCCGGGCCGCACAGAATCCATCCGTGTCCATTGAGCCCGGCGTGACCGCTACGACCGTGACCGCGAACCAGTTCGACAACTCCGGCCTCGTCGCGACGGACGCCGTCGGTCTGGCCGTCACCGGCAACACGGTCTACGTCGACTGTCGACGCGGCATCGATGTGGCCGGAAGCTCCCCGGGCGCCTCGATCCGCAACAACATCGTCGTCACCGCCCGGCAGCGCAAGCGCTGCTCCACCCCGACGAACGCGACCGGGATCCGGGTGTCCGCCCAGTCCGTGTCCGGGACCAGCACCGACTACAACCTGATCGAACCGCTCAGCGGCGGGGCACCCTACAACTGGGCGGGCATCGACTACCCGGACCTCGCCTCCTTCGTGACGGCGACGGGGCAGGCCACCCACGACCTCGCGGCTGACCCGAAGCTCACGTGGACGAACGCCCTGCACCGTGACTACCTCTTCACCCTGGGCGGGTCGCCGGCCCGGGACTCCGCCGACGCCACCGCCGCCGGTGCCCTGGACACCGACATGCTCGACGGTTCCTTCGCCGACGATCCGGGCGCGGCGAACAGCGGCACCGGCAGCGGCTACCGCGACCGGGGAGCGGTGGAAGCCCGATCGGCTGTCACCCAGGATCCGGTACGTGTCGAGCGCAAGGTGGGCGGCGGACCGCTCGACATCGTCGCGCGGGCCGGCTGGCACCAGACGTGGCCGGTCGAGCAGGATCGGGCCCAGTACGCGTATTCCCTCGACGGTGGGCACCTGTGGCGGGTGACCGACTCCGCCACTGCGGAGTTCACGCTGCGACGGGCCGGTGATGCCTGCGTCCAGGTGCAGATCAGCGTGTCCGACTTCCGGTCGCCCGCCGGAGGCGACGAGCGGGTCTGCACCCAGGTCGGCGCGCGTTACGTACCGGTAAGCCCGACCCGCCTGCTGGACACCCGAGCCAAGGTCGGTGTTCCCATTTCCCAGCCGGTGGCACCCGATGGAGTGCTCGAGCTGCCGATCGGCACCCTCGGTGGTGTTCCGGCCACGGACATCAGCGCGGTCGTCCTCAACGTGACGGTGACCCAGCCGGCGTCCGCCGGCTTCATCAGCGTCTTCCCGGCCGGCGAGCGGACCTCCGCCTCCAGCGTCAACTTCGTTGCCGGGGAGACAGTGCCGAACCAGGTCACCGTACCCGTCCGCAACGGGTCGGTCATGTTCCACAACGCCGGCTCGGGCAGCGTCCACCTGGTCGCCGACCTTCAGGGCTTCTATGCCGCGACCGGTTCCGGCTTCGCCTCGGCACCGCCGGTGCGGGTCCTCGACACCCGGGAGGGCGTTGGAGGCCCGATCGCCGCCAAGGGCACCCGGACCCTCGACCTCTCTGGGCGGCTGCCCGTCGGCGCGACGGCGGCCGTGCTCTCCGTGACGGTCACCGCGCCGAGCGCGGGCGGGGTTCTCACGGTCTTCCCGTACGGCTCGACGGCACCCACCGCGTCCAACCTCAACTTCGTCGCCGGGCAGACCATCCCCAACGTGGTCACCGTGCCGGTCGTGAACGGTCAGGTCAACATCTTCAACAACAGCTCCGGCACCACGCACGTCGTCGCGGACCTGGCCGGTTGGTTCAGCCCGGACGCCGCCCAGACGTTCGTACCGATCACGCCGACGCGGATCGTGGACTCCCGGGACAGCACCGGGCTGGCCGGCCGCGCGCCGGCCCCGCTCGCCGCGCGGGAGACCGTCCGGTTCGCGCCGTTCCGGAGCAGCGTGACCTGCGTGCCGGCCTGCCCGGCCCCGACCGCGATCGTGGGCAACGTGACCGTTACCGCACCGACCACGGCCGGCTTGCTCACCGTCTATCCGGGCGGGGGGCAGCGACCCACCGCCTCGAACGTCAACTTCGTCGCGGGCGAAACCGCGTCGAACGCCGCCGTGGTCGCGGTGGGCTCCGGCGTCGACCTCTTCCACAACAGCGGGGGTACGTCCCACGTCATCGTCGACCAGTCGGGCTACTTCATCGCCGCCGCGTCCTGACCGTTGCTTGAGATCTACTTTTCCTGGGGTTATCGATGACACGATCTGTGATGGCGCGATTCGCGCTCGTACCGTTGATCGGTGCCGCCGGCCTGGTCGGCCCGGCGGCGCCCGCCGCCGCCCGCACGCCGGCATCCGTGCCCGCCCTCGCACCAGCCGCCGCTGCCTCCGGCACCGACCTGTACGTCAGCAAGGTGGGCTGCACCATGGCCGGCAACGGCACCATCGAGGCGCCGTTCTGCACCATCACCCAGGCCGCGGCGGTGGCCGGACCCGGCCAGACGGTCCTGGTGCAGCCGGGGGACTACCGGGAGTCGGTGACGCTCACCCGGTCAGGTACGGACGGCGCCCCGATCACCTTCCGGGCGCTGAACGGGCCGGGCCTCAGCACCACCGTGGTCAAGGTCGGCAAACGGCGCGGTGCCAATGGCAACGAGAGTGCCTTCACCCTCACCGGGGTCCACGACGTCGTCCTCGATGGCTTCCTGGCCGCAGGCGACGGAACGGCCGAGGGGGTCCTCGTCAACGGTTCCAGCCGGATCACCCTCGACCGGCTCGTCGCCTCCGAGTACGACGCCCCCGCAGCGATCCGGATCACCGGCGCGTCCGAGCACATCACGGTGAGCCGCAGCTACGTCGGACCGGGCAGGGGCCTGGTGGTGGATCCGGGAGTCGCCGGGGCGCTGGTCACCGCCAGCACCTTCACCCAGAGCGGGATCACGGTGCGCGACGCGCCCGGTACGAAGATCGTCGGCAACACCCTGGAGACCGACTGCACCCTCGCCGTGGACGTCACCGGCACCTCGCCGGGCGTGTCGATCCGGAACAACATCCTGGAGACCGCAACCGGCCCCCTCAGTGACGCCGTGGCGTGCGAGGTGCCGTCGGAGGCGACCGCCATCGCCGTCTCAGCCGAGAGCGTTCCCCAGACAGTGGCGGACTACAACCTCATCGAGCCGGCCAGCGGCGGGCCGCTCTACCGCTGGGGTGCCACCGAGTACACCGGCCTGCCGGAGTTCGTCGCCGCCACCGGCCAGGGTGGTCACGACATCGCCGCCGTGCCGTGGCTGACGGCGACCCAGGCGTACGAGCGGCCGTACTACGAGATCTCCCGCCACTCTCCGGCCGTCGACTCGGCCGACGCCACCGCCGAGGGTGTCTCCCGTACCGACCTGCTGGACAACCCGCACACGGACAGCCCGGAGACGCCCAACACCGGCACCGGTCCCGGCTACCACGACCGGGGTGCCGTCGAGGCGCAGGGCCCGGTGACGGTGCGGGAGATCCCGGTCCACCACAAGCCCGGTGGCTCGCCCCTGGACGTGACCGTCGGCCTCTCGGTCACCGCCGCGTGGACCACCGACGGCCCGGTGGGCAAGGTGTCCCGCAGTTGGAGCGACGAGCCGTTCCGCCGGATCGGTCGGGTCGGGCCGGAGGACCGTCACTTCCGCAGGGCCGGCAAGGCCTGCGAAACCCACCAGGTGAGCTTCAACGACTTCCGGAGAGTCTTCGGGACCCCGGTCCTCACCTGCACGGTGGTCGGTGCCGCCTACACGCCCCTGCCACCGCAGCGGGTGCTGGACACGCGCGCCGCGATCGGGGTGCCGGACACCGTGCCGATCCCGGCGAACGCCGAGGTCGTGCTCGCGCTGCCGCAGGTCAACGGGCTCCCGGCGGCGGACATCAGCGCCGTGGTGCTGAACGTGACCGTCACCGCGCCGACCACCGGCGGGTTCCTGCGGGTCTATCCCGACGGCGCCACCCTGCCGGACGTGTCGAACGTCAACTTCGTGCCCGGTGAGACCGTGCCGAACCTGGTCACCGTGCCGATGACCAACGGCAACCTGCGCATTCGCAACACCGCCAGCGGCACCGTGCACGTCGTCGCCGACCTCCAGGGTTACTACTCGGCCAGCGGCTCCGGATTCCGGTCCATCGCCCCGTTGCGGGTCCTGGACACCCGCAACACGGGCAGCTCGCCGCTCGCACCGAACACCGGCCGGACGCTGGACCTGACCGGGCGGATTCCGTCGGGGGTCACGGCCGCCGTGCTCAACGTGACCGTGACCGCGCCGACGACCGGCGGTGTGCTCACCGTCCACCCGTACGGCACGGCGGTGCCGGTGGCGTCGAACCTGAACTTCGTCGCCGGGCAGACCATCCCCAACCTGGTGATGGTGCCGGTGGTCGACGGCAAGGTGGCCATCCAGAACGTCAGCTCCGGGCGTACCCATGTGGTGGCCGACCTCGCCGGCTGGTTCGGCGGCGGTGCCACCGACGTGTTCGTGCCGTTCGGCCCGCGCCGGATCTACGACAGCCGGGGAGAGGCCGGAGAGGGATGGCCGCAGTCGCCCTTCAGCTCGGCGGGAATCCCCGTGCCGTTCCTCGACCCCCTGGGCGACAAGACGGCACCGCGGCCGACGGCGCTGGTGGCGAACCTGACCGTCACCGCACCGACCAAGGGCGGCGTGCTCACCGCCCACCCGAACGGGTCGGACCAGCCGACCGCGTCGAACGTCAACTTCGTGGCCGGTGAGACCGCCGCCAACCACGCCATCGTGGGCGTCGGCGATGAGGGAGCCATCGTGCTGTTCAACAACAGCTCCGGCTACATCCACATGATTGTCGACCAGGCGGGCCACTTCATCGCCGGCACGCCCTGACCGTCGAGTGTCCACGGCCGTCCATCGTCCATCGATGGGCGGCCGTTCCACACACCCGTACCGGGGACCCGACAGTGCACCGGTCGGCGGCCCCGCATAGCCGAACGTCGGTATAGGCTCCCGTCCGCAGATGGTCGATCTTTCAGCGGGGGCTGTGATGAGAACAAGACTGTGGTCGCTTGCGCTCGTACCACTGGTTGGTGGTGTCGGCCTGGTCGGGCCGACGCCGCCCGCGGGAGCGGCACCGGCCGCCGGGCAGGCGGTGGCGAGCGGATCCGATGTGTACGTCAGCAGGGCCGGCTGTCCCTACCCTGGCCCGGGCGAGGGCACGGTCGACCGGCCGTACTGCACGATCTCGGCCGCCTCTGCGGCCGCGCAGCCGGGCCAGACGATCCTCGTGCAACCCGGCTCCTACGTGGAGAAGGTGGCGATCACCCGCTCGGGCACCAGCGACGCACCGATCACCTTCCGGGCGGTGAACGGTCCGAACGGCGCTGTGACGGTGAGCGCGCCCGCCTCCGGAGGCAACGCGTTCTCGCTCAACGGTGTGCATGACGTCAGGGTCGAGGGCTTCTCCGTGCGGACGTCGGGCGCCGCCGAGCCGGTCCTGGTCGACGGATCGACCCGGGTGACCGTGGACGGGCTCAGCGTCCGCCCGCTGTCCGGCGTGGTCGGGGTCCGTGTCACCGGGGCGTCCGGTGACGTCACCGTCAGCAGGAGCTGGTTCGGCGCCTCCGGTGCGCCCGGGGTGACGATCGGTGCCGGAGTGTCCGGTGCCGTGGTCACCGGCAACCAGTTCCGGGGTGGCCTGACGGTCACCGACGCGCCCGGCACGGCGATCACCGGGAACACGCTGGTGACCGGCTGCGCCTCGGGCATCACCGTGACCGGCTCCTCGCCGGGGGTGGCCATTCGGAACAACATCGTGCAGGCCGCCGACCTGTCGGGCAGTGCGCCCGCCGCCTGCGCCGACCCGGCCGCCGCCACCGCGATCACGCTCTCTGCGGCGTCCGTCGGGCAGAGCGTCGCCGACCACAACCTGATCGACCCGGCGAGCGGTGGCGCGCTGTACGCCTGGGGCGACACCGCCTACGCCGACCTCGCGGCGTTCCGCGCGGCGACCGGCCAGGGCGCCCAGGACATCGCCGCCGATCCGAAGCTCACGCCGCAGCAGGGTGCCGAGCGGCCGTGGATCGCCGTCGACCGCACGTCGCCGGCAATCGACTCGGCGGACGCGGGCGCGGTCGGCTCCGGCCCGCTCGACATGCTCGGCAACCCTCGCTCCGACGTGCCGGAGGTACCGAACACGGGCACCGGGTCGGGGTACCGGGACCGCGGCGCGGTCGAGGTCTCCAGCCCCTGGACCGGCAGCGACACCGTCACCGTCAGCCGGAAGGTGGGCGGTGGCCCGTTCGACATCGTGACCCGGCTGCCCTGGACGCGTTCGTGGCCGGTGGAGACGGCTGGCGGCACCTTCGCCTACCACCTGCTCGGCGATCGCTTCATGCAGCTCGCCGGCAGCCCGGTCCACGAGCAGACGGTGCGCCGGGCTGGCCAGGCCTGCGTGCGGGTGTACGCGAGCGCGAACGGCTTCCGGGTCGTCCCGGAGTTCGACCTGTACAAGGGTGGCTGCACGGTGGTCGGCGCCCGCTACAACCCGGTCACCCCGACCCGGCTGCTGGACACCCGGTCCGGGATCGGGACCAGCACCTCCGTGCCGGTCGCGCCGAACGCCGAGGTGCTGCTGCCGGTGCCGAGCATCGGTGGTGTGCCGGCGGCGGACATCAGCGCGGTGGTGCTGAACGTGACGGCGACCCAGCCGACGACCGGCGGATTCCTCACCGTCTACCCGGACGGCACCCCGCTGCCGAGCGCGTCGAGCGTCAACTTCGTCGCCAACGAGACGGTGCCGAACCTGGTGACCATTCCGCTGACCAACGGAACGATCCGGTTCCGCAACAGCAGCGGCGGCACCGTTCACGTGCTGGCCGACCTCCAGGGTTGGTTCGGCGCCACGGGTTCCGGGTTCAAGCCGCTCAACCCTGTGCGGGTGGCCGACAGCCGCGAGGGAACCGCCGGCCCGTACCTGCCGGACACGTCGCGGCAGATCGACCTGTCGTCCAGGCTGCCGGTCGACGCGACCGCCGCTGTCCTGAACGTGACGGTCACCGCGCCGACGGCCGCCGGCGTGCTGAAGGTGTTCCCCGGCGGGTCCCTGGTGCCGGTGGCGTCCAACCTGAACTTCGCGGCCGGGCAGACGATTCCCAACCTGGTGATGGTGCCGGTCGTCAATGGCAAGGTGAACATCTACAACCAGAGCTCGGGCACCGTGCACGTGATCGCCGACCTGGCCGGTTGGTTCGGCTCGACGGTCTCCGGCGCCGACCAGACCTACGTGCCGTACGGCCCGCGCCGGGTGGCCGACACGCGGGACGGCACCGGCCTGTCGTACCGCCCCATCGGGCCGGTCGCGTCGAACTCGTCGATCGGCTTCGCCCCGGCGAACGTGCAGAACAGGTCGTACTGCAGTAGCAGCAGCAAGGATTGCCCGACCGCGCTGATCGCCAACCTGACGGTCACTCGGCCGACCACCGCGGGCGTGCTCACCGCCTACCCATTCGAAGAGCCGCGCCCGACGACGTCCAACCTCAACTTCGTCGCTGGCGAGACGGCCTCCAACCTGGCCGTCGTCCGGGTCGGGGTGACTTCGGTGGCGCTGTACAACGCCAGTTCGGGCAGCACGGACGTGATCGTCGACCAGGCCGGCTACTTCATCGCCGCCGCCTCCTGACCGACCGTCACCGACTCGGGGCCGGCGCCGCTTGGTGGTGCCGGCCCCGGTCGTTTCCCCCCGCTGACCGATCGCGTTCCGACGCGGATCAGGCCGACCGCTCGGCCACCACCTCCAGGTACTCGGCCGGAATCCGCACGGTGCCGTCCGTGGACCGGTTGTGCGTCCGCGCCAGCTCCACCAGGTCGGCCTGCAGCTCCGGTCGCCGCTCTTCGGGCAGCGCCTCGAAAGCCTTCAGCGTCGGCCCGTAGTTGGCTCTGAAGAAGTGCGCGAACTCCTCCGGCGTACCGAAACGGAAGACGAACTCCCGACGTACCGTTCGCAGTTCTCCGACGGCCCCGCCGAGCAACTCGCGGACCCGGTCCTCGTCTCCCCACTGGACCGGCGGGCGCAGCCCCGCTGGCGGCGGCACGTGCCGCCCCACCGTGCGGAAGAGGTCGCCGATGAATCCCTGCGGCGTCCACGACGCCAGCGCCACCGTGCCGCCGGGCCGGCAGACCCGGACCAGCTCCGCGGCAGCCCGCTCCTGGTCCGGCGCGAACATCACACCGACGACGGAGAGCACGGCGTCGAAGGAACCATCGGCGTACGCCAACCGCTCCGCGTCACCGGCCACGAAGGTGACCGGCAGTCGCTCCGCCGCCGCCCGGGCGTGGCCGCGCTCCAGCAGTTCGGGTACGTAGTCGACGCCCGTCACCAGGCAGCCGCAGCGCGCGGCGGCGATGGCGGCGTTGCCGGTGCCGGTCGCCACGTCCAGCACCCGGGAACCGGCCGACAGGTCGGCCGCCGCCACCAGCCATTCGGAGATCGGATGGATGAGCGCGGCGACAGCGCCGTAGTCGCCGCTGGCCCAGGTCACCTGCTGTCGTGCCTTGACGGTGCTGAGATCGATTGCGGTGCTCATCGGTGGTCCCCCCTCGGACGGTTCGCTGTGCCACCGACGCTAGGTGCCGCCCGAGGCCGGGGGATCGGCAGAAACACCTATCTTGGCCGCACCAGGCCGCCGCACCACAGGTTCTGATGTCCGCGCCCGGGGCGGTGCCGCTCGGTGCCCCGGTCATCAGACGGCCACGTCCTGATACCTGCCCCCGGGCACGGCAGGTCCCGGCCTGGTGGCAGTCGTTGCGGTGGTTGCGATACCTCAGAGGCATGAATATGCCTCTGAGGTATCACGCGTCTTGCCGAGACCGGCCGGGGGAGCGCCTCGTGGTGCGTGGCCGGGTGTGACGCCGGGACGGTCGAGCGACCTGACGCCGAGGCGGCCTTCTGTTCGGTGCAGGCCGCGATGACCTGTGGCCCGCACTCAGGCATCGACCAAGACAAGGTCACCGGAACTCGTGAACCACTTCAATCTTGCCGATGATGTGGTCGTTGAACTCTTCCAGCTCCTCGCCTGGCACCCACAACTCCAGGATCGTCTGCCCACCGACCTGCTGGACGGGATAGCGAGCAACGAAGGCGGAATCCACGCCGAACCTCGTCACGTAGCCCACGCCTGAGGCCGCGACGTTCCAGTCGCGGGCGATCTTGACCGCGTAGTCCTCGTTCAGCACCGGGTAGAAGATCGGCTGGTCCGGCAGTCGCGGCGGCCAGCGACGCCAACCGGAGGCAGCGACCAACTCAAGCTCCCTCGGCCCTGTCGGACGCCACAGGACCGTCACATCACGCTGCCCACCGCTGCCAGACACGAGCCGAGTCTCGCAGATGGTGATCTACAGGTCGTGCGGAAATAAAAGCGTCCACTTCGCCGGTAGCCGGCTGTCCGACTCCATGTGACGGGTCGTTCGGCGTCTCACCGTCAGAGGCCTGGTCCCGTCCTCCCGCCCCTCGACACGGCAGCCTCGATACGTAGCAGCAGGCCAGCGATCACCAGCAGCGCACCGGCGAAGAGAACCTCGTCGTCGTAAAGGCCGACAAGGCCAAGAAAGACAAGGACCGCTCCAATGGTCGCGCCCGCTGTCCCGAGGCCGCCGACGATCTCTCCATGCCTTCTGTCCACGGCGGCAGCTTAGACGCCACATGATCCACCGACAGAAAGCACTGAGGGCACATCCATGGATCGGATGTGCCCTCTTGCCTGGTCGGGGTGGCCGGATTCGAACCGACGACCTCTTCGTCCCGAACGAAGCGCGCTACCAAGCTGCGCCACACCCCGAGTGGTGCCGACAAATAGTAGCCCACCCGCCCCGATGGTCAAACTCGGTACCCCCGCGCACCGGACCGCGCCCCGAGCAGCCAAGATCCGCGCAACTTCACCGATGTTGTGGCCTCCCGACGCCGCGAGTCGCCTACATCCCTGATGTTGCGCGGATCTTGACGCCGGACGCGCCGGGACGCCCGAGGCGTCCCGGGATGCGTCAGCGGGGGATCAGGGTGAGGATGCTCGCCTCCGGGGGGCAGGCGAAGCGGACCGGGGCGGTCGGGTGGGTGCCGAGGCCGGCGGAGACGTGGAGCCAGGAGTCCGAGCCGGGCCACCGGTGCAGTCCGCGCGCCATCGAGCGGGGCAGCCCGCAGTTGGTCACGAGCGCCCCGGCGCCCGGTACGCAGACCTGCCCGCCGTGGGTGTGCCCGGCCAGCAGCAGCCCGAAGCCGTCGGCGGCCATCTGGTCGAGCACCCGGGGCTCGGGGGAGTGCGCCAGCGCGATGGACAGGTCGGCCGAGGAAGAGACCGCGCCGGACACCGACTCGTAGTCGTCCCGGTCGATGTGTGGGTCGTCCACGCCGACGAGGTCGAGCTGCCGGCCGCCGGCCTTCAGCGTGGTCCGGGCGTTGTTGAGGTCCACCCAGCCGGCACCGGTGAACACCTGGCGCAGTTCCTCGTAGGGCAGTTCGGTGCCCTCGGTGTACTCCCGGTCGGGCAGGAAGTAGGTGAAGGGGTTCTTCCACACCGGCCCGGTGTAGTCGTTGGAGCCGAACACGAAGGCGCCCGGGTAGTCGAGGAGCGGTTGCAGCGCCCGCAGCACCCCCGGCACGGCGCCCGGGTGGGCCATGTTGTCGCCGGTCACCACGACCAGGTCCGGGTCGAGGGCGGCCAGCGACGCCACCCAGCGCTGCTTGCGCGCCTGGTCGGGCATCATGTGCAGGTCCGACAGGTGCAGCACGCGAAGCGGTTCCGCGTCGGCCGGCAGCATCGGCACGTCGTACCGCCGCAGGGTGAACATGTTGCGCTCGATGAGCGACGCGTACGCGAGGGTGGCCGCGCCGACTGCGGCGGTTCCGGCGGCGAGTCGGAATAGTGTGCGCTTTCGCATGGCGTTCAGGGTAGTTTGACCGTCCATGAGCACGCTGAAGGACCGCCTCACTGCCGACATGCGTTCCGCGCTCAAGGCGCGCGACGAGCTGACCACCTCCACGCTGCGGATGGCCCTGGCCGCCGTCGGCACCGCCGAGGTCGCCGGCAAGGCCAAGCGCGAGCTCACCGACGACGAGGTGCTCGCGGTGCTGACCAAGGAGGCCAAGAAGCGTCGGGAGGCGGCCACCGCCTTCGCCGACGCGGGCCGCGCCGAGCAGGCCGCGAAGGAGACCGCCGAGGGCGAGGTGCTCGACCGCTACCTGCCCAAGCAGCTCTCGGACGCCGAGTTGACCGAGCTGGTGTCGGCGGCGCTCGCCGAGGGCGGCTTCACCGGCAAGGCCCAGATGGGCCCGGCCATGAAGGCGGCCCAGGCCGCGGTGGCGGGTCAGGCCGAGGGTGGCCGGGTGGCCGCCGAGGTACGCCGGCAGCTCGGCCTCTGAGCGATCGGCGCACGCCGGCGACAGTTCCCGACAGGCGAACGGGCGGGCACCCGGAGTGGGTGCCCGCCCGTTCGTACGTCTGCCCTGCTCAGCCGCCGGGGCGGCCCGTGCCGGGTCGGCCGGGCTGGTTGCCGGGCCCGTTGCCCGGGTTGTTGGTGCCCGGCGGGGTGGCTCCGCCGCCGCTGCTGACCTGGATGGTCACCACGCCGCCCTTGATGGTGCGTCCGTCCGGGCTGGTGCCGGCCGCGTCGCCCGCCTTGCAGGACGAGGGGACCCTCGTCTCGGAGACGATCGGCTCGAAGCCGGCGCCCTTGAGTCGGGACTTCGCGGTCTCCACCGACTGACACTTCACGTCGGGGATGCTGCGCTGGTCACCTTCGGAGATCTTCTGCCCCGGCGGTTCGAAGTTGATGCGGGGCTTGCCCTTCATCGCGTCCCGCAGCGTCTCGTACACCGGCGGGTTGATGCCGTCCTTCTCCTTGTGCTTCATCTTGACGTTCGTCTGCGGCCAGTCCGGGTCGGCCATGATGCCGGCAACCGCGTACTGCTTGGTCATCGCGACCAGGGCGGCCGTCTTCTCCGAGTCGGTGGTGCCGGACTTGCCGGCCACCGGCGCGTCGACGACGCTCTTCACGATGGCGGCGGTGCGGCTGCCGCCGCACTTGCTGGTGCTGGAGTTGTCGCCGACCGGGCAGCGGGCGGCGTCCACGGCGGCCCGGGCCACGTCGGTGCTGAACCGCTTCTCGCAGCGCGGGTTGGCGATGTCCAGCTTCTTGCCCTCCGGGTCCCGGATCTCCTGCACCGGGATCGGCTCGCAGTACTTGCCGTCCGCGGCGAGGGTGGCGTACGCGTTGGCCAGGTCGAGCGGCGTGGTCGAGGAGACACCGAGCGTGAAGGCGCCCCACTGGTGGGCGTAGTCCTTCGTGGAAGCGAACTTGGCGTCGCTGCTGGCCCGGAACTGGATGCCGGCCCGCTTGGCGACGTCGACCACGTTCTCCGCGCCGACCTGCTGTTGCAGCGGCACGAAGTAGGTGTTGACCGACTGGGCGAAGGCGCTCCACATGTTCTGTACGCCGCCCGCCTTGTTGTTCGAGTTCGTCGGGCAGTAGAAGTGCGTCCCCTTGCAGGCCGCCGGGCTGCTGCTGTCGATGATGTATTCCGACTTGAACTGCTGCGGCGCGTTGATCTGGTAGCTGAGCGGGATGCCCTTCTCCAGTGCCGCGACGATGCTGAAGATCTTGAAGGTCGAGCCGGCCTGGTATCCGGCGATGCCGTCGCCGCCGGTGAGCAGCGGGTTCACCGTCGCCGGGTAGTTGCCCCGGATGCCCTTCCTGCTCTTCGCCGGATCACTGGAAATCTTGTTCTTCGGCTTCTTCGGGTCGTCGAGCTTGAACTGCCGGTTGACCGCGAGCGCCCGGACCCGGCCGGTGCCGGGCTCCACCACGGCGACCATGGCGGCTTCCTTGCTGTTCTCGCTCTTGGCCCTGCGAACCGCCGCGTCCGCGCCCTTCTGCGCCTGAACGTCGATCGAGGTGACGACGGTGTAGCCGCCGCTCTTGAGTCGCCGCTCCCGGTCGTACGACGTCGAGCCGAACGTCTCCTGCTGCATCCACCAGCGGTAGAAGTAGTCGCAGAAGAAGCCCCAGCTGTTGACGTTGGCGGCGACGCAGCCGTTCGGGGTGCGCTTGTCCTTCACTTCCAGCTTGGTCGCCTTGGCCGCGTCGGCCTCCTGCTGGGTGATGGCCTTGATGTCGAGCATGTTCTGGATGACGTAGTTGCGTCGGTCCAGCGCGAGCGGGTAGCCGGCCTTGGTGGTCGGGTCGTTGGTGGTCGGCGCCTTCACCATGCCGGCCAGCAGCGCCGCTTCCTCGATCTTGAGCTTGCTCGGCGGCTTGCCGAAGTAGACCTGGCTGGCGGCGTAGATGCCGTACGCGCCGTTGCCGAACGAGGCGAGGTTGAGGTAGCGGGTGAGGATCTCGTCCTTGGAGAACTCCTTGTCGACCTGCAGGGCCAGCCGCATCTCGCGGAGCTTGCGGGCGCTGGTGTCCTCGGTCGCCGCGACCACGTCGGCCGGGTGGGTCGCCGAGTAGGCGATGGCCAGCCGGACGTACTGCATGGTCAGCGTCGAGGCGCCCTGCCGGCCGGCGGCCTCGTTCTGGTTGTTCACGAACGCGCGGGCGACACCGTTGATGTCGACGCCGTTGTGCTTGTAGAAGTCGTGGTCCTCGGCCGCGATGATGGCCTTCTGCATGTACGGCGAGATGTCGGCGAGCTTCACGTCCCGCCGGTTCTCGTCGTACATCGTCGCGAGCGGCGTCTTGCCGTCCGAGGCGAGCAGGTAGCTGATCTGCGGCGCGCGGGCCACCGTCAGCTCCGTGGGTAGGGCGCCGAAGGTTTCGGCACCGGCCTTGGCGGCCAAGCCGGACATCGCCACCGCGGGGAAGGCCGCCGCAGCGACCACCACGCCAGCCAACAGGCCACATATGAGCAGCGATGCGGCGTTGGTCAGCACATTGTGGTCACGTTTCCGCATCCAGGTCACCTCAGCAGGGTACGCGAGTAGGGAACGAGGGGCGCTGGGGCGTTCTTTCCCCATTTCCTGCGCGCGCTGCCCTCGTTGTGCTAAACGCACGACCCCCGGTGCGTGGTTGCGTCTGACCTGGCGTGAGTCTCCTCTGATTGGCGGAGACGGCGCAGCGTTTTCGTCGACCTCGGAGGGGTAACCGGCGGTCGAGAGCCCGGGAAGCCGGGAGTGTCCGGAATGATGGATTTCGCCGACAACGTTGCGTAATCAGTCGACTACAGAGCATGATGAGGGCGGCGACAGCGCCACATGTCGTCCGCGCCGCCTTGGGGAAGGCCGGCCGGGCGATCGGGGGGAATTGCCGGCTGACGTGCAACGAGGTCGGTAGGTACTGCAAGGGGGGACGAGTACACATGGGCATGATCACTGACTGGCCGTCGCTGGCGGCGTGTCAGAACGGGGACCCGGACGCGTTGTTCGTACAGGGCGCCGAACAGAACGTGGCGAAGCGGATCTGCCGGAGCTGCCCAGTTCGGTACGAGTGCCTGGCCGACGCGCTGGACAACCGGATCGAGTTCGGTGTGTGGGGTGGCATGACCGAACGCGAACGGCGGGCGCTGCTGCGTCGTCACCCGCAGGTGACGAGCTGGCGCAAGATGTTCGAGGCCGCGATGAAGAAGAACAGCAAGGACAAGGCCGGCAAGGACAAGATTCTCGTTAGCGCTGCCAACTGACACCGGTCACGGCCGGCTGATCGCCGCGCCGATCGTCCGCAGCCCGTCGACGTCGTGCACGTCGGCGGGCTGCGCCGTCACCGACACCGACGGCACCGCCGGGAACGCCTCGGTGAACCGCGCGGCCACCTGCTGCTCGCGTACCGCCTGACGGGCCAGCGCGGCGTGCGCCCGCAGCACCTCGGCGGTGGCCTCGTGCCCACCCAGCTCGGCCAGTCGCTCCGCGGCGACCCGGCTCTGCTCGGCGTCCAGCTCCGGCACCGCCGGCCGGTGCACCCGGTTGAGCACGAGGCCGGCCAGCGGCATCTTCTCCTCCCGCAGCCGGCCCGCGAAGTAGGCGGCCTCCCGGACCGCGTCCGGCTCCGGCGCCGCGACCAGCACGAAGGCCGTCTCCCGTGCCTGCAGGATCCGGTACGTCTGCTCGGCCCGCTGCCGGAAACCGCCGAACATCGAGTCCAGGGCGGCCACGAAGCCGGACAGGTCGGTGAGCAGTTGCGCGCCGAGCACCTTCTGGACCACCTTCGAGAACATCCCGAACGAGGCCGTGACCAGGCTGAACATGCTTCGGCCGCCGCTGCGGGCGGGAGCCAGCAGCAGTCGCAGCATCCGGCCGTCGAGGAACCGGGAGAGCCGGGCCGGCGCGTCCAGGAAATCCAGTGCCGAGCGGGACGGCGGGGTGTCGACGACGATCAGGTCCCACTCGCCGCGGGCGTGCAGCTGACCCAGCTTCTCCATCGCCATGTATTCCTGGGTGCCGGCGAAGGTCGAGCTCATCGCCTGGTAGAACGGGTTCGCGAAGATCTCCGCCGCCTTCGCCGGATCGGTGTGCTGGAGCACCACGTCGTCGAAGGTGCGCTTCATGTCCAGCATCATGGCGTGCAGCTCGCCGCCGCTGGTCTCGACGTCGATCCCCTTGACCTGGCGGGGGGTGTTGTCCAGCTCGGTCAGGCCCAGTGACTGGGCCAGCCGGCGGGCCGGGTCGATGGTGAGCACCACCGTGCGCCGGCCGTGCTGCTCGGCGGCCCGCAGCGCAAGCGCCGCGGCCGTGGTCGTCTTGCCGACTCCGCCGGCCCCGCAGCACACGATG
This sequence comes from Micromonospora sp. RHAY321, assembly GCF_023896955.1. GTDB lineage: Bacteria > Actinomycetota > Actinomycetes > Mycobacteriales > Micromonosporaceae > Micromonospora. The sequence goes on along the minus strand of NZ_JAMHIW010000006.1, from coordinate 261,363 downwards.
ATCCGCACGCCCGGGTCGGCGAGGATCTGGTCGACGTCCAGCTGCGGCGCCGCGTCTTCGGAAGGCACCAATCGAGCGTATCGGGCCGGCTGGGTCCGCGCGCCCGTGCGGAGCTCAGGTGTGAGTCAATCGGCGCTGACGAGGGCCTGGGCCAGCGTCGCGAGCCCCGCCCGGTCCACCCCGTCAGGCAGCAACGGCAGCTCTGTCATCGGCAGCCCCAGCTCCACCAGGTCGGCCCGGAGCGAATCCTCCAGCTCGCGCCGGATGAGCTGGTCGCGTGCCTCGTCGTGCAGGCCGGCGACGGTCTCCCGGTCAGCCGGCAGCCCGGCGGCGACCAGCCCGCGCCTCAGCTCGGCCGCGCTGACCGGCCGGCCGGCCGGCAGCGGAGGCCGGGTGCCGTTGACGATCACCTTTCCGACCCCGAAGCCGAGGGCGGTCAGGTCGGCGATGGCGTCCACCGTCTCCTGCACCGGCATCTCCTCCAGCAGCGTGACCACGTGCACCGCGGTGATCGGGGAGCGCAGCAGAGCGGCGACCCCCTCGCTCTGGGTCTTGATCGGGCCGACCTTGGCCAGCCGGGCCGTCTCGGCCGTGACGTTGAGGAAACGCCCGATCCGCCCGGTCGGCGGGGCGTCCAGCACCACCGCGTCGTACACCCGCCGCTGCCCGGAGGTGCGGGTGGTGGCCTCCTTGACCTTGCCGGTGAGCAGCACGTCGCGCAGGCCGGGGGCGATGGTGGTGGCGAAGTCGATGGCGCCGAGCTTGCGCAACGCCCGACCCGCCGCACCCAGCTTGTAGAACATGTCCAGGTACTCGAGGAGCGCTTCCTCGGCGTCCACCGCCAGCGCGCGCACCTCGCCGCCGTCCGGGGCGTCGGCGAGGTGCCGCTCCTCGTACGGCAGCGGGTCGATGCCGAAGAGCTGGGCGATGCCCTGCCGCCCCTCGACCTCCACCAGCAGGGTGCGCCGGCCGCCCGCAGCCAGCGCCAGAGCCAGCGCCGCCGCCACGCTGGTCTTGCCGGTGCCGCCCTTGCCGGTCACCACATGGAGGCGGGCCGACCATCCGGTACCGGCCGGGTCGGACGGCCGCTCAGCTGCACGCACCCGTCGAGCCTATCCAGGGTTGGCCGTCACGCGACCTCGCAGACCCACCAACCTGTCTTCTGCACCACTGTGAAGCGCAGGTCCTGGTCGGCCACCTTCTCGTCCGCGGTGGTCATGGTGACCCGCGTGGAGACGGTGGCCCGGTCTCCGGTCTGGTTGTCCACCTTCGGGCTGGTCCACCGGAAACGGGGGTTCTGGTACTCGGTGGCGTACTTCTGCACCTCGGCCACCTTCGCGGCGATCTTCTTGTCGTCGCGGGAGGCGGCGCAGACGCGGCTGGCCGCCTTGGTCGCGTCCCGATCCTTGTAGACCGCGGTGAGGAACTCGTCGACGGCGACCGCCGGCTCCTTGGCGCCCTCGCCGTTCTCGGCGTTGCGCAGGGTCAGGAACGCCACCGCGCCGCCGCCCACGCAGAGCACCATGATCACGACCAGCGCGATCGCCGCGATGAGCAGGCCCCGCTTCTTCTTCGGCTTGGCAGCGCCCGCGTAGGGCGGGTAACCGGGAGGGGGTGGCGGAACCATCGACGGGTCCTGAGTGCCGGGCGCCACCGGTGTGGCCGCGCCGACCGGGCCCTCGGGCTGACCGGCACCGGCAGCTCCGGCAGCCTGCCCGGGGAAGGTCGTCCCACCGGACTGGGTGGGGAAGGTGGACCCGGCGGGCGACGTGGGGAAGGCCGGCGAGGCGGCGAAGGCCGGCCCGGCTGGCGAGGCCGGGAAGGCCGGCTCGGCCGGCTGCGCAGGGACCGCCGGTCGGGCGGGCTGCGCGGGCTGGCCGGGGACGGCCGACGTCTCGGGCTGGTCGGCCGGACCCGGGTGGGCCGGCGGGTGTGCGGGCGGGCCGGCCTGGTCGCCGCTGGGCGGTTGGGTCATCTCTTCCCCCGGGGGTGCGGCGCCCGCCGCCACCCCTGGCGTCGAGCGTGATCGAGCGGGCGTCCGGGCGCTGCGCGACCGTCCGACCGGAAGGGTAGCGGTCAACCACCGCGTCGATGTCGCCCGTGTCGCGTCGTGCCCGCTTCGAATCCGGCCGACGGGACCCTGCCGGTTCGGCACCGTCAGGTCTCCGACCTGCGATGTGTCGCATATGTGACTATCGGTGACCGGTCGTGCGCGTCCTGTTGGCGGGACTGCGGTCCGGGACCTACCTTCGTCCGGTGCGGGGGACCGGAACGGACGAATGGTTCGGACCGGAAGCGTGATCCGAGAGGTACGACCCGGAGGCAGTGCATGCGCGACGCGGACAACATCCCTCGCACCCAGTTTCCGACCAACGACCGGTCGCACCGGCCCGGGGCCGTCGGCCAGGTCGACGCGCCGGTCGGCAGCCTGCCGGTCAACGAGCGGTCGTACCGCCGGGTCCCGGAACCGACGGAGGTGGCCCGGGTGACGAGCCGCCCCGCCGAGCGGGCCCGCGACGACGACGAGCCGGGCTTCGTCATCCACCTGCCGATCCGGGTGCCCGACCTGGCGGCGGCGACCACGCTGGCCGGTCGGGTGGCGGTGTCCCTGGGCTTCCTGCCCGAGCTGGACGCCGGCGAGACCACCGTGTCCAACGCCGACGACCAGAACAACCGGCACCGGGTCTTCTGCGACCTGCTGCTGCCCGACCGGTCCCGCTGCCCCCAGGGGTACGAGCACCAGGGACCCTGCGGAGAGCTGCCGACCGCGCCGGAGCAGCGTCCCGCGCCCCACCCGGCGAGCGGACCGTAGGCTGTGCCTCGAAGAAGTCCGCACCGAGAGGGAGCCCTCCAGCGATGCAGAAGTGGGAATACTCCACGGTCCCGCTGCTGGTCCATGCGACCAAGCAGATCCTCGACAACTGGGGCGAGGACGGGTGGGAACTCGTCGCCGTGGTCCCCGGGCCCAACCCGGACCAGCTGGTCGCGTACCTGAAGCGGCCCAAGGCATGAGCAACGGTCCGCACGCGAAGCTCGCCGAGCTGGGTCTCGAACTGCCCGAGGTGGTGCCGCCGGTGGCCAGCTACGTGCCGGCCGTGCAGTCCGGGCAGCACGTGTACGTCTCCGGCCAACTGCCGATCGCCGAGGGGAAGCTGCTGGCCACCGGCAAGGTCGGCGCCGGGATCTCCGCCGAGCAGGCGAAGGACCTGGCCCAGCGGTGTGGCCTCAACGCGCTGGCCGCGGTCGACTCACTGGTCGGCCTGGAGAACGTGGTCAAGGTGGTCAAGCTGACCGGTTTCGTGGCGTCCGCGCCCGGGTTCACCGGTCAGCCCGCCGTGGTCAACGGCGCCTCCGACCTGTTCGGCACCGTCTTCGGCGAGGCCGGCCGGCACGCCCGCAGTGCCGTGGGGGTGGCCGAGCTTCCCCTCGACGCTCCGGTGGAGATCGAACTCATCGTCGAAGTCGCCTGACCGTCGCCACGTCGCGATCGTGCACGTCCGGCCCGGATGAAAAGCCCTGAACGGGGATGAATCAGGGGCGGCACGTGCATGATCGCGGGGTGTGGCGGGCGGGGTCGTACGATCGCAGCCATGAGCGGGCACGTGACGGCGCCGGCGGCGGCGCTCGCCGACGAGTTGCCGAGCTGGGTGACGTTGCTGCGCGCGCCGAACCCTGGCCCGATGACCCTCGACGGCACCAACACCTGGGTGCTGCGCGCCCCGGCGTCGGAGTACGGCGTCGTGGTCGACCCGGGACCGGCCGACGAGGGGCACCTGGCGGCGATCGCCGCGCACGGCCCGATCGGGTTCGTGTTGATCACCCACGGCCACCCGGACCACACCGAGGGCTCGGCCCGCCTGAGTGAGCTGCTCGGCGGGGCGCACGTCCTGGCCGCCGACCCCGCACACACCATCGGCGGTGAGCCCCTCACCGAGCCGGCCGAGCACCTCGGCGGCTTCGGCCTGGAGATCCGCCTGCTGAACACCCCCGGGCACACCGCCGACTCGGTCTGCTTCCTCGTGGAACACGGCGACGAGCGGGTGGTGCTGACCGGTGACACGATCCTCGGCCGGGGCACCACCGTGGTGGCCCACCCGGACGGGCACCTCGGCGACTACCTGGCCAGCCTGGAGCTGCTGTCCGCGTACCGGGGGGTTCCGGCGCTGCCCGGACACGGCCCGGCGCTGGCCGACTGTGCCGCCGCCGCCGACTTCTACCTCGCCCACCGTCGTGCCCGGCTCGACCAGGTCCGGGCCGTGGTCACCGCCGGCGCCCGCACCCCCGCCGACGTGGTCGCCGCGGTCTACGCGGACGTGGACCGCTCGCTCTGGTGGGCAGCCGAATGGTCGGTCCGCGCACAACTGGAGTATCTGGGCGTCGGCACCGGGGAATCTGAGCGCGGGGTCAGCGGGTTGGAGCAAGCGTGACCTGCCCCGTGTGTGGAACCGTCGCCGTTCCCGGTGCCCGGTTCTGCCACAATTGCGGCGCCGCGCTGCCGGCCGCCGCGACGTTGCCGGCGGCCGAGCGCCGGGTGGTCACCGTGCTCTTCGGCGACCTTTCCGACTTCACGTCCTGGTCCGAGGATCTCGACCCGGAACGGGTCGGTGCCGTCACCGACCGGGTGCTCGCCGCCCTCGCCGGCGCGGTGAAGACCTTCGGCGGGCACGTCGACAAGCTCACCGGTGACGGCATCATGGCGGTCTTCGGCGCCCCGGTGGCGCACGAGGACGACGCCGAACGGGCCGTCCGTGCCGCCCTGTCGATGCAGCGGGCGGTCCGCCGGGTGCTCGACGACGAGCGGGGCGGCGGTGCGCCGCTGGGGCTGCGGGTCGGGCTGAACACCGGTGACGTCATCGCGGGCATCCAGGCGGCCATCGAGTACACGGTCATCGGGGACACGGTGAACACCGCCGCCCGGTTGGCCGACGCCGCCGCGGTCGGCGCCGTCTACGCCGGCGCGCGAACCGCCGCCGCCACCCGGCACGTCGCCTCCTGGCGGGCGCTGCGCCCGCTGCGGCTCAAGGGCAAGCGCGAGCCGGTCGAGGCGTACGAGCTGCTGGGTCTGCTGGACGCGCCGGGCACCCGTTCGGGCCTCGGCGACGAGGCGCCCTACGTGGGCAGGGAGACCGAGATCGGCCGGGTCGCCGGCCGGCTCGCCGAGGTGATCGACCAGGGTGACCCGAGGGTGCTGCTGATGACCGCCGAGGCGGGCATTGGCAAGTCCCGTTTCGCCGCCGAGGTGGAACGCCTCGCCGCCGGGTACGACGTGGGCGCCGGCCGGTACGCCGCGCACACCGGCGCACGGGTGCTCTCGGTGCGCTGCGCCGCCTTCGGTGAGCGGCGCCGGCTCGCGCCCCTGGCCGACCTGGTCCGCGCGGCCGTCGGCCTGCCCAGTGACGCGTCCACCGCCCTGACCCGGCCGGCGGTGGAGGAACGGCTGCGCCGGCTCGGCCAGCGGCTCGCCCGGGCCGGGGGTGAACAGCCGCCGATCGTCACCGACCAGCTGCTCGCCCTGCTCGGCTACGCCGAGCTTCCCGCGCACGGCGGCACCGACAACGGCGAGTGGACCGGCGCGACCGTCCCGGCGGCTGACGCCGAAGCGGTGCCGAACGCGGTGGCCGACCTGCTCAGCGGGCTCGCCACGGAGGCGCCGCTGGTGATCGTGGTGGACGACCTGCACGACGCCACCTCCGAGACGATCCGGGCGCTCGGGCTGACCCTGTCCCGACTCACCGGCCCGGTGCTGGTGCTGCTGCTCGGCCGTCCCGAGCTGGTCCGTACCGCCGGCGCGCTGACCCGGGTCGCGGACGCCGAGGTGCACTCCCTGCCTCCGCTGCGCGGCGCCGATGCCGCCCGCCTGCTCACCAGTTATCTCGGCGGCGGCAAGCTGCCGCCGGCCGACGCGGACCGGCTGCTCGCCACCGCCCAGGGCAACCCGTTCTACCTGGCCGAGCTGGTCACGCTGCTGATCGAGCGCGGAGCGCTCACCACGGTCGAACCGGGGCGCGGCGGCCGGACCGCGGCCGGCGAGCGGGACCAGGGCACGGCCGGCTGGCGGCTGGTGCCCGGCTCACTGGGCAGCCGGCTGCTCTCCCGGGACCTCGCCGCCGTGCTCGCCGCACGCATCGACGCGCTGCCACCGGACGCCCGCTCGGTGCTGCGCGACGCCGCGGTCATCGGTGACACGGTGCCCACCGGAGCCCTGGAGGCACTGCGTGATCAGCGGGCCGGCCGTGACGGCCGGCCCTCGGCCGTGGTCGCCGTCGAACTCGACCGGGCCGTCGAGGAACTGCTGCAACGACGGATGCTGCACCGCACCCGGACGGGCTACGCGTTCGCCACCCCGCTGATGCGGGAGGCCGCGTACGCCGGGGTGAGCAAGGCCGAGCTGGCCGAGCGGCACGCCGCGCTGGCCCGCTGGGCGGCGCCGGGGGACGAGACCGCGGCCGGGGCACCGGGCGGGTTCACCGAGGAGGCCCGGGACGACTTCGTGGCGACGCACGTCGAGCGGGCCGCCACGCTCGCCGACGCGGTGAAGCTGCGCCCGGACGCGCCGGCCCGGGCGGTGGTCCCGCTCGGGGTCGCCGCGCTCGGCCGGGCCGCCCGCCGGTCGCTGTCCGCCGGCGAGCCGGCGCTGGCCGTGGAGTACGCCGAACGCGCCAACGAGCTGGCCCGCGACGGGGTCCCGGCGGCCGACCGGGTCGTGCACGCCCGGGCGCTGCTCCAGATCGGCCGGGTCGTCGACGCGCTCGCCTACGCCGAGAAGATCGCCGCGAACGCGGGGGACGAGGCCGTCCGGGGCAGCGCACTGCTGCTCGCCGGGCAGGCCCAGCAGACCCTCGGCGACCAGGCCCGGGCGGTCGCCGCCTGGCAGGAGGCCCTGCAGGTGGCCACGGCCGGCGGCCTGCCCACCCTGCGCGCCTCGGCGATGCGCCGGCTCGGCATGGCCGACTTCGTGGCCGGCCGGCTGAGTCAGGCGAGCAGCCGGCTGGCATCGTCCTATCAGGTCAGCCTCGGCGCGCAGGACCGGCGCGGGCAGGCCTGGTCGTTGCAGAACCTGGCCTGGGTGACCACCACCCGTGGCGACTTCGCCGGCACCGACGCGGTGCTCGGCCGGGCCGCCCGACTCTTCGCCGAGCTGAAGGATCCGTACGGGCGGGCCTGGCTGCGGGGCACCACGGCGTTCGCCCGACTGCTCGCCGGCCGGTTGCGCGAGGCGTGTCGGATGGCGCAGGTCTTCCTGCCCTTCGGTGAGCGGGTCGGCGAGGCGTGGGCGGTGGGCACGCTGCGGGCGGTGGCGGCGTTCGCCACCGCCGAGCTGGGTGACCTGGCCGAGGCGGACCGCGAGGCCCGCCGGGCGTACCGCGAGTTCGCGGCCGCCTCCGACGACTGGGGGCGCGGGTTCGCACTGGTGGTCCGGGCCGTGGTGGCGCGCGGGCTGGGCGAGCCGGAGCACGCGGCCGACCTGCTCACCGACGCGCTGGCGTACGCCGAGCGGACCTCGCACCCGTTGCTCACCGGGATGGCCGGCACGCTCCGCGGCTTCGTGGCACTGGACATGGGGGACTGCGAGACCGCCGAGCAGGTCGCCCGCGCGGTGCTGACCGCCGTCGAGCCGCACAACCCGCAGGCCCCTGCGCAGGTCGCACCCCGGGTGCTGCTGGCCACCGCCCGACTGGCCGCCGGCGACCCGGCGACCGCGGTCGGGCTGCTCGCCCCGGTGGCGACCGCCGCCGCGAGCGCACCCTCGCTGCTCTTCTCCCGCCGCCAGACGATGGCCCGGTACGCGTCGGCGCTGCTCGCCCACGGTCAGCGGGACCAGGCGCTGGACTGGGCCCGGCGAGCGGTCACCGCGCCGGCCGAGGACGTGCGCAGCCAGGTGATCGCGGCCAGTGTGCTGGCCGAGGCACTGGCTGCCTGTGGCCGCCCGGCGGAGGCGCTGTCCTGCGCGGAGGAGGCGGTCCGCCTGGCGTACTCCACCGAGCAGCGCAGCGAGCGAGCCGCCGCCGATGCCCTGCGCGCCCGTCTCGCCGCAGCCCTCTGACCCTCCGCCCGCGCGAGGGCGGATTTTGGCGGTTTTGGGGATGTGGTGGTCGGGGGTAGCGGCTAGCGTGTCAACACCGTGCGGCGGTCCACAGGTGACCGTCGCCGCGCCTGGGGAGGCACTCCATGAGGTTGCCGCGTTCCGTCGCGGGCTGGACCATCGCGGTCTTCGGCGTGTTGGCGCTGATGATGGGCACGCTCGGGCTGCTCTGGCCGGAGGCGATGCTGCGCATGCTCGGGCTGGAGGTGCCGGCCGCCCGTTCGACGGGTGACCACACCGGCACGTTCGTTCTCGCGTCGTCGATGGCGTCGTTCAACATGGGGGTCTACTACCTGCTGGCCACGGTCACCGAGTGGCGGGCGTTCTACCGGTTCACGGTGGTCTTCCGGCTGGTCACGTTCACCGTGTTCAGCATCGCGGTGCTGGCCGACATCGCCCCCGACCGGTTCTTCGGGGTGGCCGCCTGGGAGGGGCTGGGCGCGCTGGCCACCGCCGTCGGCCTGCGCCTGGACGCCCGCAGGGGCGCGCCGGTCGACAGTGACGCGACGCCCGATGGCACCGACCCGGTGCCGCCCGCGGCCGACGCCGGGGAGGGTACGGGCTCGGCCGGTGCCGCTCCGGCGGACGCGGTGCGCTGAGCGACCGGCCGGGTTGGGTATTTTCGAGCAGTGACCGACACTCCGACCGGCGGCCTACCGGTGCCGATCGTGCCCGGTCTGACCGATTTGCGGGTCTTTGCCCGAGGTGGTTACGCGACGGTCTACCAGGCCACCCAGATCTCGGTGGGCCGTGAGGTCGCCGTCAAGGTGGAGAACCGCACGCTGGACAGCGAACGCGACCAGGCGCGTTTCCTCCGCGAGGCGCGGGCGGCCGGGCGGATGTCGTCGCACCCGCACGTCGTGGACCTCTTCGACGTCGGGGTCACCGTCGACCAGCATCCCTACCTGATCATGGAACTCTGCGACGGGTCGTACGCCGAACGCATGCGCACGTCGCGGCTGGGCCCGATCGAGGCCCGCGACCTCGGCATCAAGATCGCTGACGCGCTGGCCCACTCGCACGCGGCCGGCGTGCTCCACCGCGACGTGAAGCCCGCGAACATCCTCTACTCCCACTTCAACCCGGCCGTGCTGGCCGACTTCGGGTTGGCCGTGCTGGCCGAGGCCCGGGACGCCTCGGTCACCCTGGAGGTGCTCACCCCGGCGTACGCGCCACCGGAGATGTTCAGCCACAGCCCACCGTCGCCGTCCGTCGACGTGTACGCGCTCTGCGCCACCCTCTACGCGGTGATGCACGGTCGGCCGCCGCGCTGGCAGTCCGAGCGCAACCCCAGCCTGGTCACCGTGCTGGAGATGTTCAACCAGCCGGTCCCCGGCCTGCCCGGCGTGCCGGACGAGCTGATCGACGTGCTGCGCGCCGGCATGGCCAACGACCCGGCTGAGCGGCCCTCCGCCCTCGAACTGCACGACCTGCTCGTCAGCCTGCCGTTCGGCTCGCCGTCGGCACCCGTCAGCGGTGCCCCGGTCAGCGGCGGCGCCACCCACACCGGCCCGTACGCCGCCGGTCAGCCGGTGCCCCGACCTCCGGTCGAGGATGTCCACCCGACGGTCCCCGGCGGGCGGCGCTCGCTGCGACGCTGGTTCCTCGGCGGCGCCGGGGTGCTCGCGCTGGCCGCCTCGGCCACCGCCGGAGCCCTGGTGGCCGGCAATCCACAGTCGCCCGGACCCACCCCCTCGGTCAGCCGGGTCGCCGCGCCGGCCACCGGTCCGCTGCCCGGCTGCACCACCGGCGCGGGCGCGCCGAGCGCCCTGCCCGACGGTGCGCGGTGCCTGCCCGAGCTCGAGTGCTTCGGTCCGGTGCGAATCCGCGGCACCAGCGCCGAGGCGGCACGTGTGCCCTGCGCCGGGCGGCACACCTGGGAGACGTACGCCGAGGGCATCCTGCCGGTGTCGCTGATCGGCGCGGAACACGCCGAGGTGGTCGCCGCCGAGCCGGTGCGCCAGGTGTGCAGCATGACCACGTTCCGGCTGACCACCGGGATCACCGAGTCGACCGGCTGGCACCTGGAGGTGCTGCCACCGGTGGACGGCAGCATCGACCGGACCTACCGGTGCCTGGCCGGGCGGGGCGTGGACGCGCTCACCGCGCCCACCCTCACCGGTCGCTGACCCCGCCCCGCCCGCGTCGCCGGTCACGCACCGCACGCAACGCGTCCCGGCTGTCCAGGGCGTCGAGGGTGTCCGCGTCGAGCCCGTACGGCATCAACTCCGGGGGCCCGGCGGCCGCCGGACGGTCCGTCGGCTCCGGGTCTTGGGCCTGACGGGCGGCGGAGACGGCCACCCCGGTGACCATGGCCAGCAGGACGCAGAGCAGTGCGAGGACCACGCCGAGAAGATCCTGACGGCGCCAGACGACCAGCATGACCAGCAGCGCAAGGGCTCCCAGCGCCGCGACGGCCGCCACGACCCGCGCGTCGAGCCTGGACAGTCTGCTCACCCCACCAGCATGTCGCGGGTGGGCCGGCTGTCAACCGCGGAGCCGACCCGGCGCGCCGATCACGTCGCCCGACCGGTCGCCCGAGGCGGGCCGATCGGCGTCCACACGGAATGGACCGAAGCCGCTACTCTCGGTGTCCCACAGGGCCGTTCGGTCAGCGAGGTCGCCCATGAACGCAGGCAGTTCCCAGTCCCGGCTCCGCTCGATCGCGACGACGGTGGCGGTCGCCCTAACGCTCACCCTGGCCGCCGCTGCCGGGTGCGACAGTCGACAGGAACCGGACCTCCCGTCGGTGCAGGAGAAACTCCGCGAGTCGCACATCTACGGGCAGTCGAAGCTGCGCATCGGGGTCGCCACCAACGAGCCACTGATGGGTGAGCTGCGCAACGGCCAGCACTACGGCTTCGACGTGGAGATCGGCCGGTACGTCGCGGCCTCGCTGGGCTACGAGGGCGACCAGCGGCTGGAGTTCGTGTCCGTGTCCACGGAGGACCGGATTCCCGCTCTCCAGGGCGGCACGGTCGACCTGGTGGTGTCCAGCTTCTCCATCACCGAGGACCGCAAGAAGCTCGTCAGCTTCGCGGGGCCGTACCTCGTCACCACGCAGGAGGTGATGGTGCCGACCCGGCTCAAGGACAAGATCCGCACCATCGAGGACCTGCGCGACCCGATCTACAAGGTCTGCACCAGCGGCGGCTCCACCACCGAGGCCGAGCTGGAGAAGCATCAGGTCAGGACGTTCGTGGTGAAGGACGTCGGCGACTGCGTCGACGGCATCCGGGAGGGCCGGTACGACGCGGTCAGCTCCGACGAGGCGATCCTCGCCGGCTTCCTGGCCAGCTTCCCCAAGGAGTTCGAGCTGGTGGACATGCCGTTCGGCACCAGCGAACTGCTCGGCATCGGTGTGCCGATCGGCGACCCCGCGCTGCGCGACCTGGTCGCGTTCTTCCTGCAGAAGAGCTACGAGCAGGGTCGGGACGGGCAGGCGAGCCCGTGGCAGACGGCGTACAACCGGACGCTCGGCCCGTGGCTGCGGGCCGAGAAGCGCCAACCGCAGCCGCTGGACGTGCCGAAGCTGGTCGACTTCGACGACAAGGCGCCCCGGAGGTGAGCACGACGCCGACCGCCACCGACGGCCCGGTCCCGCCGCCCCGGGCGTCCGTGCCGGGCGACACCGCCGCCACGCCGGGTGTCGACGTTCCAACCGCTGTCGACGCGGACTCTGCCCGCTGGCCGGCGGGCGTGCCGGTCGCCGAACCCGCCGAACCGGTCGTCGCGGCCGTCGAGCCCGGGCGGGTGCGGTGGGACCCGGCGGAGCGGCGCGCGCGGGCCAGCCAGTCGTTCTGGACGGCGGTGGTGGGCGTACCGGCGATCTTCTCGGTCCTCCGGCTCGGTGTGGAGGCGGGCGGTGAACTCCAGACCACGCTGCTGCTCGTGGCGAACGTGGGGCCGGTCAACCTGCTCGCCGGCTTCCTGACCACCGCGGCCCGACTGCTCTCCACCGGGCTGGTCGCCGTCTTCGCGCTCGGTGCCGTGCTGGCGGTCAGTGTGGACCGGTTGCCGCCGGGCACCCGCCGCCCGCTCTTCGCCCGCTGGGCCGACCTCACCCCGGCCTGGGTGGTGCTGGCCAGCTTCCTGCTCGCCCTGCTCACCTGGCCGCTGCTCTACCTGCCGCTGCTGCTGCCGGCGATCGTGGCCGCCTTCCAGCTCCGCCCCGGGCGGCTGCACGAGCGGGTCGCGCCACGGCTGCTGCTGATCGTCGCGCTGCTCGCGGCGTACGGCTGGCTGGTGCTGCCCACACTGCGCGACGCGGTCGAGCAGGGCGGCGAGCGGCTGGTCCTGGCGCTCATCGTGGTGCCGCCGGTGCTGGCCCTCTTCATCGCCGGCCCGCTGCCCGGGATGGTGATCCGACCGCTGGCGTCGGTGACCGAGGTGGCGGTGCTGGCCATGCTGGTCTGGGCCGCCCTGCCGGTGATCAGCACGCCGGTGCTGCCGCTCACCGTCACGACGGTGGGCGCGGAGAACGGGCCCACCGAGGACGTGCGGGGGCATGTCGTCACCACCGACGACGTCAACATGGTGATCCTTCAGGAGCGGGGCGGCGTGCGGTACGTCCCGGTCGACCAGGTTCGCGCCCAGGTGCTCTGCCCGAGCGAGGAGGAGCTGCCTCGACACCGGCTGCGCATCCACGACTTCCACGTCGAGGACTCGCTGCTGGAGGGGATGGGCCGCCGCGTCCGGCCGGTGCACCGCATCGACGCCGCCTGCCGCGCCCCCGGCTGACGACCGTGCCGCCTGCTCAGTAGGACTTGTCCTGGCCGAGGACGTGTTGGGCGACGAAGTTGAGGATCATCTCCCGGCTGACCGGGGCGATCCGGCCGGCCCGTACGGCGCCGAGCAGGGTGGCCACCCCGTACTCGGTGGTCATCCCGGCCCCGCCGAGCGCCTGGACGGCGGTGTCCACGGCGAGCGCGGCGGCCTCCCCGGCGGCGTACTTGGCCATGTTGCCGGCCACACCGGCCTCCAGGTCGCGGCCCGCGTCGTACAGGGTGGCCGCCTTCTGGATCATCAGTCGGGCCAGCTCCACCTGCACCGCCGCGTGTGCCAGCGGGTGCGACACCCCCTGGTGTGAGCCGATGCTCCGGCCACCCCACACCTTGCGCGTGGCGGTGTACCCGCTGGCGCGCTCGATGGCGTACCGGCCGGTGCCGGCGCCCATCGCGGCGACCGTGATGCGCTCCGGGTTGAGACCGGCGAAGAGCGCCGGCAACCCGGCGTCCAGTGACTCGCCGACCAGCGCGTCGGCGGGCAGCCGCACGTCGTCAAGGTAGAGCAGGAACTGGTTCTCCGGGGACACGATCTCCATGTCCAGCTTGGACCGGGTCAGCCCGGCGGCGTTGGTCGGCACGATGAACAACGCCGGCTTGAGCTTTCCGGTCCCGGCATCCTCGGTACGGGCGACGACCAGCACGTGGTCCGCCTCGTCCACCCCGGAGATGTAGCACTTTCGGCCGGAGAGCAGCCAGCCGTCACCGTCGCGGCGGGCCACCGTGCCGAGACGGTGGAAGTTGGACCCGGCGTCCGGCTCGGTGATCGCGAAGACGATCTTCGCCGACCCGTCGGCGAGGCCGGGCAGGTGCCGCTTGCGCTGCTCCTCGGTGCCGTGCCGGTTGATGACGGTGGCCGCGATGGCGGGAGAGACCACCAGCAGCAGCAGCGGGCAGCCGGCCGCCGCCAGCTCCTCGCAGACGATGGCCAGCTCGGTGATGCCACCGCCGCCACCGCCGTACGCGGTGGGGATGTTGACCCCCAGGTAGCCGAGCCGGCCGGCCTCGGCCCACAGCTCGGTGGTGTGCTCGCCGGCCTTGGCCTTCTCGACGAAGTAGCCGTGACCGTACCGGCGACCCAACGCCCGTACGGCGTCGCGCAGCTGGTCCTGCTCGGAGGTGAGGTCGAAGGTCATCGGGAGTCCTCCTCAGAAGTGACCACGGCCAGTACGGCGCCGGTGCGCACCTGACCGCCGGCCGGCACCGGCAGCTCGGCGACGACGCCGTCGGTCGGGGCGAGCACGGGATGTTCCAGCTTCATCGCCTCCAGGGTGAGCAGCGGGTCGCCGGCCGCGACCCGCTGACCGACCTGGACGTGCACCCGAGTCACCGCGCCCGGCAGCGGCGCGAGCAGCGACCCGGCGGCCAGCTCCGCGGTGGGCAGCGGGAAACGCGGCAGCTCGGTCAGGCTCGTCGCCCCGTCCGGGCCGTCCACGAAGATCTCCGACCCCACCCGGTGTACGCGATACGCGCGCCGCACCCCGACGACGTCGAGCACGACCCGGTCCGGGGCGGCCTCCACCAGCGCCACGATGGGCGTGGCAGCCGCCTCCCGTTCGTCCGGGGAGCCCTCGGTGGCACCGGAAGCCGCCGGCGTGCTGGACCAGTCGGCGAGCCGGCCGGTCCGGTCCAGGCGGTAGCGAATCTCCATCTCGTCGCCGTCGGGGCCGGCGAACCGGGCTACCTGCGGGACGGCGGGCACGTTGCGCCAGCCGGAGGGGAGCCCGGAAAGCACCGGTGCGGTCGCCCGGCGGTGCGCGGCGGCCGCCAGTGCCGCGGCGAGGGCGGTGACCGGAAGCTGGTCGGCGGGGAGCAGCGGTTCGAAGACCTCCGGGTGCCGGTCCAGGAACCCGGTGTCGATCTCCGTCGCCGCGAACTCGCGGCTGCGCAGCACCCGGACCAGCAGATCGCGGTTCGTGGCCACCCCGTGCAGCTCGGCCCGGGCCAGGGCGCCCGCCAGCGCCCGGGTCGCCTCCGCCCGGGTCGGCGCCACGGCGATCAGCTTGGCGAGCAGCGAGTCGTAGTGCACGCCCACCACCGAGCCCGCCACCACGCCGGAATCGAGCCGCAGGCCCGCCCGTTGGAGCCAGCCGAACTCCCGGTCCACCCCGGGCACGCTGAACCGGTGCAGGGTGCCCGTGGCAGGCCGCCAGCCCTGCGCCGGCTCCTCGGCGCACAGCCGCACCTCGATCGCGTAGCCGCGCGCGGCGGGATAGTGGGCGTGCTCGGGTAGCGGGGCGCCCTCGGCCACCAGCAGTTGCAGCCGGACCAGGTCCAGCCCGACCGGGGTGATCAGCTCGGTGACGGGGTGCTCCACCTGGAGGCGGGTGTTCATCTCCAGGAAGAAGAACTCCCCGCTCGGCGCCAGCAGGAACTCGACCGTGCCGGCCCCCACGTAGTCGACCGCCCGCCCGGCGGCCACGGCCGCCTCGTGCAGCCGCTCCCGCAGCTCCGAGGGGACGACCCCGGGCGCCTCCTCGATGATCTTCTGGTGTCGGCGCTGGATGGAGCACTCCCGCACTCCCAGAGCGGCGACCGTGCCGTGGACGTCACCGAAGATCTGCACCTCGACGTGCCGGCCGCGCTCGACGTACCGCTCGATGAAGACCGTGCCGTCGCCGAACGCCGACGCCGCCTCGCGGCGCGCGGAGGCGACGGCCTCGGGCAGCCCGCCGGCGTCCCGGACGATCCGCATGCCGCGCCCACCGCCGCCGGCGGATGCCTTCACCAGCACCGGGAAGTCGGTGATCTCGTCGGTGGCGGTCCAGCTGGGCAGCATGGGCACTCCCGCCTCGGCGAGCAGCGCCTTCGCCGCCAGCTTGTCGCCCATCGTGGCGATCACCTTGGCCGGTGGCCCCACCCAGGTCAGCCCGGCGTCGGTCACCGCTGCCGCGAACTCGGCGTTCTCGGCCAGGAAGCCGTAGCCAGGGTGGACGGCGTCCGCGCCGCTGCGGCGGGCCGCGTCCAGGATCAGATCCACCCGCAGGTACGTCTCGGCCGGCGTGTCCCCCGGCAGCCGGACCGCCTGGTCAGCCTCGGCGACGAACGGCGCGGCGGCGTCGGCGTCCGAGTACACGGCGACTGTCTCCACGCCGAGCGACCGGCAGGTCGCGAAGACCCGACGGGCGATCTCCCCCCGGTTGGCAACGAGCAATCTCGAGATCACTGTGCCTGCCTTTCGTTCGCGACTGCGGGACTCCGCTTCGCTGCGTTCCTCGCGCTCACGGCTGTCAGCCCCCTACATCCGGAAGACGCCGAAGCCCTCGGCGCCCTTCACCGGTCCGTTGTGGATCGCCGAGAGGCAGAGCCCGAGGACGGTCCGGGTGTCCCGAGGGTCGATCACCCCGTCGTCGTAGAGCCGGCCGGAGAGGAAGAGCGCCCCCGACTGCGACTCGATCTGCTGCTCGACCATCATCCGCATCGCCGCGTCGGACTCCTCGTCGTAGTCGCGCCCGCGGGCGGCGGCAGCCTGCCGGGCCACGATGGACAGCACGCCGGCGAGCTGCGCCGGGCCCATCACCGCCGACTTCGCGTTCGGCCAGGTGAACAGGAACCTCGGCTCGTACGCCCGGCCGCACATGCCGTAGTTGCCGGCCCCGTACGAGGCGCCCAGGTTCACCGTCAGGTGCGGCAGCGTCGAGTTGGACACCGCATTGATCATCAGTGCGCCGTGCTTGATGATGCCGCGCTGCTCGTACTCGGTGCCCACCATGTAGCCGGTGGTGTTCTGCAGGAAGATCAGCGGGGTGTCGGCGGCGTTCGCGAGCTGGATGAACTGCGCCGCCTTCTGCGCCTCCTCGCTGAACAGCACGCCGCGGGCGTTGGCCAGCACACCCACCGGGTACCCGTGCAGCTCGCCCCAGCCGGTGACCAGGGCGTCCCCGTACGCCGGCTTGAACTCGTCGAAGTCGCTGCCGTCCAGGATCCGGGCCAGCACCTCGCGCGGGTCGAACGGCACCTTGAGGTCGGCGCTGGCGATGCCGAGCAGCTCCTCCGGGTCGTACCTGGGTGGTTGCGGAACGGGCGTACGCGGCGGCGGGCCCTGCTTGCGCCAGTTCAACCGGCGGACGCACTGCCGGGCCAGCCGGATGCCGTCCCGCTCGTCCTCGGCCAGGTAGTCGGCGAGCCCCGAGGTGCCGGCGTGCATCGCCGCGCCGCCCAGCGACTCGTCGTCGGTGACCTCGCCGGTGGCCATCTTCACCAGCGGCGGCCCGGCCAGGTATACCTGCGACCGGTCCCGGATCATGATCACGTGGTCGGACATGCCCGGCACGTACGCCCCACCGGCCGTGGCGTTGCCGAAGACCACGCTGACCGTGGGGATGCCCGCCGCGGAGAGCCGGGTCAGGTCGCGGAACACCCGGCCGCCCGGGATGAAGATCTCCGCCTGGGTGGGCAGGTCCGCCCCGGCCGACTCGACCAGGTTGACCATCGGCAGCCGGTTGGCCAGGGCGATCTCGCCGGCCCGCCGGGTCTTCGCGAGCGACCACGGGTTGACGGCGCCGCCGCGTACCGTCGGGTCGTTCGCGACGATCAAGCACTCCACGCCCTCGACCACACCGATGCCGGTGACCACGCTGGCGCCGACCGGGAAGTCCGTGCCGTACGCGGCGACCGGCGACAGCTCCAGGAACGGGCTGTCGGCGTCCACCAGCAGCTCGATCCGCTCCCGGGGGAGCAGCTTGCCGCGGGCGTGGTGCCGGGACACGTACTTCTCGCCACCACCGGCCCGAGCCTGATCCAGTGCGGCGTCCAGTTCGGCCAGCCGGTCCAGCAGCGCCGCCCGGTTCGCCGTGTAGCCGGCCGCGGACGGGTCGATCGCGCTGCCCAGGATGCTCACCGTGCCTCCTGCGTTCGCGACTGCGGGGCTCGCAGGCCCGGTTCACTCCGCACGCTCACAGACCCATCCCCTTCGCGATGATCTCGTTCATGATCTCGGTGGTGCCGCCGCCGATGCCGAGGATCCGGGCGTCGCGGTAGTGCCGCTCCACCTCGGCGTCGCGCAGGTAACCGAAGCCCCCGTGCAGTTGCAACGCCTGGTCGACGACGTGGTCGCAGGCGGCCACCGCGATGTTCTTGGCCATCGCCACCTCGGTCACCACCGGCTCACCGGCCGCCACCCGCGCGGCCACCTCGTGCACGTACGAGCGGGCCGCCTCGGTGCGGGTGTGCATCTCGGCCAACCGGTGCCGGACCAGCTGCCTGCTGACCAGCGGGCGGCCGAAGGTCTCCCGGTCCCGACACCAGCGCACGGCCAGCTCGACGCAGCGCTGCGCGGTGGCGTACGCCTGGGTCGCCAGCGACAGTCGCTCCGCCGCGAAGTGCTGCATGATCGCCAGGAAGCCGGTGTTCTCCGCGCCGATCCGGTTCGCCACCGGCACCCGGACGTCCACGAAGGAGAGCTCGGCGGTGTCCGAGCAGTGCCAGCCGAGCTTCTCCAGCCGGCGGCCCACGGTGAAGCCGGGCGTGCCCTTGTCGATCACCAGCAGGGTGAGTTCGCCGCTGCCCGGAAACTCGGTGCAGACCGCCGTGGTCACGAAGTCGGCCCGGTGCCCGCTGGTGATGTACGTCTTCGACCCGTTCACGACGTAGTGGTCGCCGTCGCGGCGGGCGGTGGTGCGGATTCCGGCCACGTCCGAGCCGCCGTCCGGCTCGGTGATCGCCAGCGCGCCGATCGTCGTGCCGGCCAGGGTGGGCCGGACGTACCGTTCGATCAGGTCGTCGCCACCGGGTGTCGACCCGCCGCCGAGCCGGCCGCCCAGCGACCCGCCGGAGCGGGCGCCGGCCGCCGCGACCATGTGCGGCAACGCGATGCCGTGCGTGAACAGGGCGGCGACCAGGCCGGACGAGCCGCCGGAGCGGATCAGCTCCTCGGTCACGAGGATGGAGTCGAGCAGGTCACCGCCGCTACCGCCGACCGACTCGGGGAAGCCGATGCCGAGCAGGCCGAGCTTCGCGGCGGTGGCGTGCAGTGCGCGGGGCACCTCACCGGCGCGTTCCCACTCGTCGAGGTGCGGCAGCACCTCGCGGGTCACGAAGGCCCGGGTCAGCTCGCGCAGTTGCCGACGCTCCGGTGTGTCCACGATGCTCACGCCGTCACCTCACCCGTCCCGACCGGGGTCGCCGGGCCGCTCGGCACGTCCACCGGCAGGTCGACCACTCGGGAGCGCAGCAGCTCACCGAGTGCCTTGGCCTGCGGGTCGAACCGCGTGGACGCGGCCACCCCCGCCCCGAGCAGTCCCTCGATCACGAAGTTGACGGCGCGCAGGTTCGGCAGCTCGTACCGCCGCACGCCCAGCGGCGACGTCTCCGGCAGGAGTTCGGCCAGCCGTTCGACGGTCAGCCACTCGCGCAGCCAGGCGTACCCCGCGTCCGAGCGTGCCCAGACGCCGAGGTTGGCGTCCCCGCCCTTGTCCCCGGAGCGCGCGCCGACGATCTCGCCGAGGGGCCCTCGCCGGGTCGGACCGTCGACCGCCGCCCCGCCACCCGGTGACGTCTCGGCGTCGGGGGCGGGCGCCGGTACGGTGCGGATCGGTGGGGCGATCGGCACCCGCTCGCCGCCGGGCAGCACCGCCACGTGCGCCACCGCGTCCTGCGCCACGGTGTCGGCGGTGAACACGCCGTACGGTGTCGCGTCGCCCGGCAGGGTGGTCAACGTGCAGCCCGGGTAGGAGGCCAGCGCCAGTTCCACCGCGGCGGCCGAGAAGGCCCGCCCGGCCCGAGTCCGGTCGCTGTCGCGCAGGTGTACGTGGAGCAGGGCGCTTGCCGCCTCGGTGTCGACGGCGTCCGGATGGTCGGTCCGGGCCAGTGTGAACTCCAGCCCGTCCTTGCCCACCGCCTCCTCGACCTGGCCGCGGACCAGGGCCGCCTTCGCCTCGATGTCCAGCCCGCAGAGCACGAACGTCATGGAGTTGCGGAAGCCGCCGAGGTTGTTGACGCCCACCTTCAGCGTGGCGGGCGGCGGGGTGCCCCGGACACCGGAGACCAGCACGCGGTCCGGCCCGTCGGGGCGCAGCGTCACGCTGTCCAACCGGGTGACCACGTCCGGCCCGAGGTACGCCGGCCCACCGATCTCGTAGAGCAGTTGGGCGGTGACCGTCTCCACGGTGACCGCTCCGCCGGTGCCCGGATGCTTGGTGAGCACCGTGGAGCCGTCCGGGTGCACCTCGGCGATGGGGAAGCCGGGCCGGTGCCCACCGTCGGGCAGCTCGGTGAAGAAGCTGAAGTTGCCACCGGTGACCTGCGCGCCGCACTCGACGAGGTGCCCCGCGACGGTCGCCCCGGCCAGCTCGTCCAGGTCGTCGCGGCCCCACCCGTAGCGGGCGATGGCCGGCCCGACGACCAGCGACGCGTCGGTGACCCGTCCGGTGACGACCACGTCCGCCCCACCGTCGAGGCAGGCGGCGATCCCGAACGCGCCCAGGTAGGCGTTCGCCGTCAGCGCGTCGGGCCGGGTGATCGCGTCGCCCTCGACGTACCCCACCCGGGCCGGTAGGCCCAGCCGGTCGGCGAGCCGGTCGATGGCGGCGGCCAGGCCGGCGGGGTTCAACCCGCCGGCGTTGGTGACGATCCGTACCCCCCGGTCGAGGGCGGTGCCGAGGCAGGTCTCCAGCTGCCGCAGGAAGGTCTTCGCGTAGCCGAGGTCGGGGTCGCGCAGCCGGTCCCGGCCGAGGATCAGCATGGTCAGCTCGGCCAGGTAGTCACCGGTCAGCACGTCCAGCTCACCGCCGTCGAGCATCTCCTGCCAGGCGGTGAACCGGTCGCCGTAGAAGCCGGAGGCGTTGCCGATCCGGATCATGCCCGCGCTCCGTCGCCACCCGCCGTCGCGGCGGCCGGCTCGCGGCCGGCACCTGGCGGACCGGCGAACGCCTGCGCCACGTCGAGCCACTCGTCGGCGACCGGGCCGCTCGCCAGCAGGGCGAGGTCGGCGCGGTGCCGGCGCTGGGTGACCAGGAGGCAGAAGTCCCGGGCCGGGCCGGTCAGCCGGTCGGCGGCCTCCGCCGGACCCCAGCTCCACGTGTCGCCGCCGGGCCCGGTCAACTCGACCCGGACCGGTGCCGTCGGTGCCGGCCGGCCGTGCGCGGCGAAGCCGTGCCCGAGGGTACGCACGCCGAGGTGCGCGACGTGCCGGAGCCGGTCGGTGGCAGGGCGGACGACGCCGAGCGCGTCGGCAACGTCCTCGCCGTGCGCCCAGGTCTCCATGATCCGGGCGGTCGCCATCGAGGTGGCCGACATCCGGGTGCCGTACCAGGGCAGCTTCTCGCCGGTCGGAACGGCGGCCAACGCGGTGGCGAGCGCCGTCCGACCGGTGCGCCAGCGGGCCAGCAGCTCGACCGGCGGGGCGAGGAACTGCTCCACGCCGTGGTCGACGAGTCGGGCCGGATCCGGGGCGGCGGTCACCGAGGCGTAGAAGGCCGTCGCGTCGGTGGCTGCCAGCAGCGCCACGTGGTCGGTCCAGGCGAGGTGGGCGACCTGGTGCCCGATGCTCCAGCCCGGTGCGGGGGTCGGCCGCGCCCAGTCGGTCGTCGGCAGCTCGCTGACCAGGGCGTCCAGCTGATCGGACTCGTCGGCCAGGTCCGCGAGTAGGTCCTTGAGGTCGACCATGATGCCTCCGGTCAGGGCGTGAGCAGGGTGGCGAGCTGGCGTTTCCAGGTGGCGAGCAGGGCCGTGCGGCGGGCGGAGTCGTCGGTGAGCAGGTTGGCCACCCCGAGACCGCGCAGCAGGTCGAGCGTGGCCTGCACCGCCTCGCGGACGCCGGGCCGGCGCTCGTCCACGCCGAGCAGGGCCACGGTGAGCCGGTGCATCTCCCGGCCGACCGTCGCCTCCAGGGGCACCAGGGCGTCGCGAAGCTCGCGGTCGGTGCGGGCGGCGACCCACAGTTCGAGAGCGGCGACGAAGAGCGGTCCGGTGAACGCGGCCCCGAGCAGGTCGATCACGCCGTCCAGCCGCCGCGGCCCGGTGGGCAGTGCCTCCGCTTCGGTGCGCAGCTCGTCGGCCCGGCGCTCGGCCAGGTGAGCGACGGCGGCCGTGACCAGCGCGGCCTTGGTGGGGTAGTGGTGCAGCTGAGCGCCGCGCGAGACGCCGGCCCGGGCGGCGACCACGGTGGTGGTGGTGCCGGACCAGCCGTGCTCGATCAGGCAGTCGACGGTCGCCTCCAGCAGCCGGGCCTGGGTGGCTCGGCTGCGTTCCTGCTGAGGGACGCGCGTCGATGCGGTGGACACGGGGACAGCCTGCGGCCTACGAAACAAACAGTCAAGACTGATTTTTTACCCCGTGGCCGGCGCTGGCCCGGGTCGGTGCTGGCGTCAGCGGCCGTCGCGCGGGGCGAAGACGGCCAGCGCGTCGGCGTCACTGTGCTGGGAGCGCAGGTACTCGTCCGCCCAGGCTGCCGCGTCCGGGAAGGTCGACTCCGCAGCAACCCGGGCGCACGCGGCGTCGACGTCGAAGTCCGTACGGCGCAGGTGCACACCCGGCCCGAGCAGCGCCCACCACGCGCCCGCCCCGCCGTACGGCATGCCGATGCTGCCGGGGTTCACCACCAGCCGGCGGTCGACCAACCGGGTGAACGGCATGTGCGTGTGGCCGCAGACCACCGTGGTCACCTCCGCCGGCAGGGCGGCGAAGACCTCCGCCCAACGCTCCATCCGGGTGTCGACGAGCACGACCTCCTCGTCGTCCCGGGGAGTGGCGTGGCAGAACAGCACCGGGCCCAGACCGTCGATCTCCAGGGTCACCGTCAGCGGCAGCGCCGCGAGCCGCGTGAGGTGGTCATCGCTGAGCTGCCCGGCGGCCCAGTTCGACACCTCGATCGACGCGGCCCGGCCGGCCCGGGCCTCGACCAGCTCACGGTCCGCGTTGCCGCCCACCCAGCAGACGCGGTCGCCGAGGCCGGCGAGGACGTCCAGCACCTCGACCGGCTGCGGACCGGCCGCGATGTCGCCGGTGAGCACGATCAGGTCGGCGGCGGCGACGTCCGGCTCGGCCAGCACCGCCTCCAGAGCGGGGAGCACCCCGTGGATGTCGGACAGCACCGCGACCCGGTTCAGCATGGCCCCACCCTCTCCGCCGTCGCTGCGCCGAGTCCAGCGATTCTGCGCCGGGCAGAGAGGGACGGGAGGCGGGTCGGGAAACGAAACGTCCCCGCCCACCGTCGGTGACGGTGGGCGGGGACGAAACGTGCTGTCAGACGCGGGCGCGACGGGCGAGGCGCTCCGGGTCCAGGATGATGATGCTCTTGCCGTCCAGGCGCAGCCAGCCGCGCGAGGCGAAGTCGGCCAGCGCCTTGTTGACCGTCTCCCGCGAGGCGCCGACGAGCTGGGCGATCTCCTCCTGGGTGAGGTCGTGCGTCACGCGCAGCACGCCGCCGTCCCGGGTGCCGAACCGGCCGGCCATCTGGAGCAG
The DNA here is from genome assembly GCF_023896955.1 of Micromonospora sp. RHAY321. Taxonomy (GTDB): domain Bacteria; phylum Actinomycetota; class Actinomycetes; order Mycobacteriales; family Micromonosporaceae; genus Micromonospora. The sequence continues at coordinate 238,095 of NZ_JAMHIW010000006.1, read as the reverse complement.
GTTCTTCGCGACGCGACCCGGCACGTCCGTGAAGATCAGGTCGGCGAGCGAGTCGTTGGTCCGGCGCAGCCGCCGGGCGAGCACCCGGAGCAACTGCTCGGCGATCTCCGGACGGTTGTTCAGCCACGGCCGCAGCGCCTGCTTGCGCAGTCGCACCAGCCGGGTGTCGGTCACCGCGGTGGCGGTCGCCGTACGCGGACCCGGGTCGAAGAGCGACAGCTCACCGACCATGTCCGACGGGCCCATCACCGCGATCAGGTTCTGCCGGCCGTCCGCCGCGCGGCGACCAACCTTGATCTTCCCGGACAGCAGGATATAGAGGCTGTCGCCGGGCTCGCCCTCATTGAAGACGATCTCGCCCTTGCGGACCTCGATCGTCTCCATCTCCTTGGCGAGCGCCTCGGCAGCTTCCGGGTCAACACCCTGGAAGATCCCGCTGCGGGCCAGTACCTCGTCCATCGCGCACCTCCGGTTGCGCGTGCCGTCCGTCGGCCGGGGCCGCCGTCCGCTGATCCCCTCGCGCGCCGCCAAGTCTAGGCGCACGTGAGCATGAATCAGAGGTCGCCCCTGGAATCTTGATCGGTGGGCGTAACCTGCCCGACGTGCTGAGCGACCCGACCCTGACCAGCCGCGCCGAAGACGGGCGGCACATTCCGCTGCTCGTCTGGCGCGCCGACGCGCCGTTGCGGGCGGTCAGCAGCGGCCCGCTCGGCGGTGGCATCGGCGTCCGGCACTGGGTGCTGAACGCGACCGTGCCCATGTCGTACGACCGCGACGACCCCGCCGGGCACCTGGCCGCGCTCGCCGCCGACCTCACCCTCGACGGGCCCGGAGTGGGTCTGCTGACCGGCGTCGATGTGGCCGAGGTGGTGGCCCGGACCGACACCGGAGTGCGGGTCTGGGCGACCGTCGGGCTCGGCATCCCGGTGCTCGCCGCCGCGCCGGCTCCGGCCGCGCTAACCCAGCGGGTCGGCACGGTCAACATCGTGGTGTACGTGCCGGCCCGGCTCGCCGACTCGGCCCTGGTCAACGCGGTGGCCACCGCTACCGAGGCGAAGACCCAGGCGATCGGGGAGCTGGGACTGTCGGGAACCGGCACCCCGACCGACGCGGTCACCGTGCTCTGCCCGGTCGACGGGCCGGAGGCCGCGTACGGCGGACCGCGCTCCACCTGGGGTGCCCCGCTGGCCCGGGCGGTGCACGCCGCGGTTCTCGCCGGTGGTGGCCGGCCGGTGGTGCCCTGGTCGGAGCGGTTGACCGGCTGAATTTCCGACCGATCGGCCATCGTCGGCGCGTTTACGGCCCGGTAGGGTCGCGAACGATGTACGCTTCCGAGTTCCTCTCGCCCCGACCGCGCCGCCGTGTCGCCCTCGGCCTCGCCGCGCTGCTGGCCGCCCTGCTCGTCGCCGGTTGCGCCGAGTCCGGTGACGCGCCGGTCTGGCAGCCGGGCGCCGGCGGCGGTGGCACCGGCGCGCCGGTCGCCACGGCCGGCCCGACGGCCAGCGGCGGGCCCTCGGCCTCCGGCGGGGGCGACGCGATCTCGCTCTCCGCCACCGGCGACATCATCATGGGCAACGCCCCGAGCCGGCTGCCCGCCGCCGGCGGGAAGGGTTTCTTCACCTCGGTCACCGAGGCGCTCAAGGCCGACCTGGTGATGGGCAACCTGGAGGAGCCGCTGACGGTGGACACCGGCACCGGCAAGTGCGGTGCCAACTCCACCCGCTGCTTCCAGTTCCGGGCGCCGCCCGAGTACGCCGCGCACCTGCGCGACGCCGGCTTCGACGTGCTCAACCAGGCCAACAACCACGGCTACGACTACGGCCCCAAGGGCTACCGCAACACCCAGCAGGCGCTGGAGAAGTACGACCTGGAGCACACCGGCGCGCCGGACCAGATCACGGTGGTCGACGTCAAGGGCGTCAAGGTCGCGGTGGCCGGCTTCTCGTCGTACGTCTGGTCCAACAGCCTGGTCGACATCGCCAAGGCGAAGACGGTGGTCGCCAAGGCCGCCACCCTGGCCGACCTGGTCGTGGTGCAGGTGCACATGGGTGGTGAGGGCGCGGACAAGACCCGGGTGAAGCCCGGCACCGAGATGTTCCTCGGTGAGAACCGCGGTGACCCGGTGAAGTTCTCGCACGCCATGATCGACGCCGGCGCGGATCTCATCGTCGGCCACGGGCCGCACGTGCTGCGCGGGATGGAGTTCTACCAGGGGCGTCTGATCGCGTACAGCCTGGGCAACTTCGCCGGTGGTGGCAACTCGCTGAGCAACACCGGCCGGCTCGGCTGGGGCGGGGTGCTCAAGGTGTCGTTGAAGCCGGACGGCTCCTGGGCAGGCGGCTCGTTCACCTCGACCTACATGAACTCGGCCGGCAAGCCGACGATGGACCCGGACGACCGGGGCCTGGGGCTCGTCACCGAGCTGAGTCGCAGTGACTTCCCGAAGGGCGGCGCCCGGTTGGACGGGCAGGGCAGGATCTCGCCGCCGACCGCCGGCTGACCCGTCGGGAACGTCCGGGGCGCGACGTAGGCTGACCGTCGTGACCAGTAGCCCTCCCGGTGCCAGCGAGACCGACCTCGGGCGCAAACGTCGCGCTCGGAAGATCGGCCGGGTGCTGGCCGAGACGCACCCCGACGCGCACTGTGAGCTGGACCACTCCAGCCCACTGGAGCTGGCCGTCGCCACCATCCTCTCCGCGCAGTGCACGGACAAGAAGGTCAACGAGGTCACTCCGAAGCTCTTCGCCCGCTACCCGTCCGCCGCCGCCTACGCCGGCGCCGACCGGGGCGAGATGGAGGAGCTGATCCGGCCCACCGGCTTCTACCGCAACAAGACCGACTCGCTGCTCAAGCTCGGGCAGGCCCTCCTCGACCGGTACGACGGCCAGGTTCCCGGCCGGCTCGTCGACCTGGTGACGCTTCCCAGGATCGGCCGCAAGACCGCCAACGTCATCCTGGGCAACGCGTTCGACGTCCCGGGCATCACGGTCGACACGCACTTCCAGCGGCTGGTGCACCGGTGGCGGCTGACCACGGAGACCGACCCGGTCAAGATCGAACACGCGATCGGCGCGCTGTACGACAAGCGCGACTGGACCATGCTGTCGCACCGGATCATCTTCCACGGGCGGCGGGTCTGCCACGCCCGCAAGCCGGCCTGCGGCGCGTGCACGCTGGCCAAGCTCTGCCCGTCGTACGGCACCGGCCCGACCGAGCCGGCTGCCGCCGCCAAGCTGCTCAAGGGCCCCCGGGCGCGTGACCTGGCAGCGGCGGCCGGGGTCGACCCGGCGCTGGTGCCCGCCCAGGCGGTCGCGGCGGAGGTGCCGTGAACCGGCGCCTCGCCCCGCTGCTTCTGCCACTGCTCCTGCTGGTCGGTGCCGGTTGCACCGACGGCACGGCCGACGAGCCTCCACCCCGGCCGGCGGCCGCCGAGCGCCCGTCCCCCTTCCAGGACTGCGCCGCGCTGAGCACGGCACCCCCGTCCGCCGCGGGCGTGGCGACACCCACCTCGGGCGGTCAGGCGCTGCCGGAGCTGACCCTGGCCTGTTTCACCGGCGGCGCCCCGGTCACGCTGCCGTCCATCGCCGGTCCGGCCGTGATCAACGTCTGGGCCTCCTGGTGCCCGCCGTGCCGCAAGGAGCTGCCCGCCTTCCAGCGGCTCAGCGAGCGGGCCGCCGGCCGGCTCCAGGTGGTCGGTGTGAACAGCCGGGACAGCCGCAGCGGCGCCCAGTCCATCGGCGAGGATTTCGGCGTCCGGTTCCCGATCCTGGTGGACCAGGGCGAGGCTCTGCAACGGGAGCTGAAGCGCAACGCCATCCCGCTGACCCTCTTCGTCGACGCGCAGGGCCGGATCCGACACGTCGACGCCACCGGCGCGCTCGACGACACCCGGCTCGCCGAGCTGGTGCGCCAGCACCTCGGTCTGGAGGTTGCGGCGTGACCCGCCGACCGCCCGACTGGATCGAGCCGTTGCTGACGCGGCTCGGCACCGCCCGCGCCGAGGACTTCACCCGGCTGACCACCCCGGCCGAGGGCGGCCGGGAGAGCGCCGTGCTGGTGCTGCTCGGCGAGCAACCCGGCATCGGCCCGGACGTGCTGGTCCTGCAACGAGCCGCCACCCTGCGTAATCACGCCGGTCAGCCGGCCTTCCCCGGTGGCGCGGCCGACCCGGAGGACGCCGACGTCCGGGCAACCGCTCTGCGCGAGGCGAACGAGGAGGTCGGCCTCGACCCCTCCAGCGTGACCGTGCTGGCAGAGCTGCCGAAGCTCTGGATCCCGGTCAGCGACTTCGTGGTCACCCCGGTGCTGGCCTGGTGGCACGACCCGCACCCGGTGCACCCCCGGGAGCCCGCCGAGGTGGCGCACGTGGCCCGGCTGCCGGTCAGCGAGCTGGTCGACCCGGCCAACCGGCTGCGGGTCCGCCACCCCAGCGGCTGGATCGGGCCGGCGTTCTCGGCGCGCGGCATGCTGGTCTGGGGCTTCACCGCCGGGGTGCTGGCCACCCTGCTGGAGATGGGCGGCTGGGCCGGGCCGTGGTCGCGCGGCAGGGTCGTCGAGCTGCCGCCGACCGGGGCGACACCCGCGCCCTCCGCCGGCACTGACGACGTCGACCAGACGGCCCTGCGCTGACCGCGCGGTCACCTTCAGCGAGCGATGGTCATCCGCCGGGCGCGCTGCCCGTACGCTTGACCCGTGTCGGTCGTGGATCTCGTCCTGCTGCTGCTCATGCTCGTGTTCGCGATCAGCGGATACCGGCAGGGTTTCGTCATCGGAATCACGTCGCTGTCCGGGTTCTTCCTGGGGCTGCTGCTGGGCCTCCAGCTCGGGCCGCTGTTCGCCCGACAGTTCGCGGACGCCGGCACCCGGGTGCTGATCTCCCTGGTCGTGGTCTTCGGCCTGGCCGTGGTCGGTCAGGCGCTGGCCGGCTGGCTCGGTTCGCACCTGCGCAAGACGATCACCAGCGACGTGGGTAAGCGGGCCGACGATGTCGGCGGTGCCTTCGTGTCGCTGTTCGCGGTGCTGCTGCTCGCCTGGCTGGTCGCCGTGCCGCTCGGGTCGTCGTCCCTGCCGTGGCTGGCCGCGTCGGTCCGCAACAGCGCACTGATCACGGTGGTGAACCGGGTCCTGCCCGACCAGGCCCACCAGTTCTCCACCGCACTGCGGGACACCGTCGACACCGACGGCTTCCCGGACGTCTTCGGCGACCTCGCACCCACCCGGGCACGGCAGGTCGAGCCGCCCGATCCGGCGCTGGCCGGCTCCCAGGTGGTGGTCAACGGCCAGCGGTCGGTGGTCAAGGTGCTCGGCTCCGCGCCCAGCTGCTCGCGCCGGATCGAGGGTTCCGGCTTCGTCTACGCCGACGACCGGGTGATGACCAACGCGCACGTCGTGGCCGGCACCCGCTCGGTGGCGGTCGAGCTGGGCGGCGACCGGTACGACGGCGAGGTGGTGGTCTACGACCCCGACCGCGACCTCGCCGTGCTGCTCGTCCCCGGGCTGCCGGGGCCGTCGCTGCGGTTCGCCGCCGGCAACGCGGGCAGCGGCTCCGACGCCATCGTGCTCGGCTTCCCGCTGGACGGCCCGTACAACGCGCAGTCGGCACGGGTTCGTGACGTCGACCGGATCAAGGGGCCGGACATCTACTCCTCCGGTGACGTCACCCGGGAGGTCTACACGATCCGGGCGCTGGTCCGCAGCGGCAACTCCGGCGGCCCGCTCCTCTCCGCCAACGGGCTGGTGCTCGGCGTGATCTTCGCGGCGGCGGCCGACGACCCGAACACGGGCTTCGCGGTGACGGCGGCCGAGGCCCGTCCGGTCGCGTTGGCCGGCGCCGAACGCAACCGGCGGGTCGGCACCGGCGAGTGCACCTGATCCTCGCCCGGGTCAGCTCCGGGCTGGCGCCGTCGACCTGCTGCCGGTGGGCAGCTTCGCCCGTCCCCACTTCACCCCCCGGTCGAGCACGCTGCGCGCCATGATCGCCACGCAGGTGCCGCCGTTGAGGAAGGACGCCACCACGTCGCTGGGGTGGTGCATTCCCCGGTACATCCTGGTCAGCGCCACGCCCAGGGGCACCACCAGCAGCAGTGTCCACCAGGCCACCTTCGCGCCGGTGCTCCGTGCCCGGAGCGCCAGCAGCAGCGCGATGCCGACGTAGAGCGCCACCGCCGCCGAGGTGTGCCCGGACGGGAAGCTGGACGTGGGAGGGGAGACGTCCATGTGCTCGACCGCCGGCCGCCGCCGGTCGATCGCCAGCGTGGTCAGCAGGAACACCAACGCCTGGGCGGTCACCGCCGCGCACAGGAACAGCGGCTCCCGCCAGCGGTTCAGCCAGAGCCGCAGTGCCAGCGCCACCAGGACGGTCACCACGACGATCATCTGGGTGCTGGCCAAGGTGCTGAACACCAGCGACACGTCGTTCCAGCCGGCGGTGCGGTCCCCGGCGAGCTCCCGGTTCACCGAGTCCTCCGCGGTGAACGGCCAGGTCCGAGCGAACACGCGGGTGACCAGCAGACCGAGCAGCACCATGACGCCGAGCAGGAGGGACACCGGCAGCAGCACACGCCGGACGATCTGGACCACGGTGTCGGACATGGGTCGGCCAGTACCCTGTCGCGGTCGTCGGCACGCCTCAGGCCGCTCCGGGGTGCCGCTCGACCTCCGGGGCGACACCGTCGCGCGTCGGCCGGACGGGTCGCAGACCGCTGTGCGCCCGCCAGCTGGTGAAGGCGGCCGTGGTCGCCGCGACCACCGCCGCACCGAGCAGCCAACCGCCGAGCACGTCGCTGGCGAAGTGCACGCCGAGCGCCACCCGGCTCAGCCCGGTCACCACGACGAGCAGCACCGCGGCGACCCAGAGCACGACCCGCCACACCCCCCGCCCCGCGTACGGCAGGAGCACCAGCAGCAGCACCCCGGCGGCCAGGGTGGCGTTCAGCGCGTGCCCGGAGGGGAACGAGTAACCGGCAGCCCGGGCGACCGGGTCGAGCAGCTCCGGCCGGTTCCGGCCGACGAGCAGCTTGAGCAGCGGGCCGATCAACCCGCCCACCACCATCGTGGTGGTCACCCAGAGGGCCAGCCGGCGCGCTCCCCGGCGCAGCAGCCAGATCACCACGAGCAGGACGACCGCCCGCAGCGGCATCGGTGCGAACACCTCGGTCCAGATCCGCATCAGCGCGACCCAGGCCGGATGGTCGAGCGCATGCCCGTGCAGCGCGTCGGTGATCGTCGCGTCCAGCCGGTGCAGCGGCGCCCAGGCCCCGAGCACCAGCAGGGTGAGCAGTGCGAACGGCACAAGCACCAGGAACGCCGCCGTGGCGGCCAGCGTCAGCCGCAGGCCCAGCGAATGATCCGGGTCGAGACGGCGCCGCCGCCAGGACGGGTGGTCGGCGGGGGCCAGGGTGCGCGGGCCGGGCGTACTCATGCGGACGGTTCTACCCCACGGGCGGCGCGATCAGGCCTGCGGGCGGCGGCCGCGATCAGCGGGCGCGCTGGCGGAACCGCCGCAGCATCAACACCGCGCCGGTGGCCAGGGCGACGAAGAGCGCGGCCCCGGTCCACAGCTGCTCCGGTGCCGAGTCGTCCTGCGCGCCCGCCACCCGGGCCGTCCACCGCGTCTGCTGCCGGGGTGCGGTGAGACCGAGGGGGTCACTGCCCGCGCCGGTCACGGCATCGTCGTCGGCGGAACCGGGGGCGGGACCGAAGCCGACCACACCCGGCGACGTCGAGTCGTCCAACGGGTTGGTGGTCACCGGAGGCACCTGCGCGGTCAGGGCGGCCACCGGATCCACCACCCCGTACCCGAAGCGGTCGTCGCGCCCGGTCGGGCCGAGGTCACGGGCGGTGGCCAGCAGCCGGTTGACCACCTCGCCGGCGGGCATCCGGGGGTAGCGGGAACGGACCAGCGCGGCGGTGGCGGTGACCAGCGGCGCGGCGAAGCTGGTGCCCTGCACCCGCCAGTACCCACCAGGGGACTTGGCGCCGACCAGCCCGGTCGCGGGGGCGGTCAGCACCGTCGCCCGCCCGGTGATCGAGCCGGACCAGAGGTTGTCGGTGCTGCGCTCCAGGCCGGCGACCGCGATCACGCCGGGCTCGCGGGCCGGGTACCACACCTTGGAGTTGCTGGAGGTGGCCAGGTTGCCGGTGCAGGCGACCACCACCACGTCCCGGGCGAACGCGTAGTCCAGCGCGGCCGCCAGCGCCGGGCTGTCACCACTGCCGCCCAGCGACAGGTTGATCACGCGGGCGCCGTTGTCGACCGCCCAACGGACTCCCTTGGCGACGATCAGCGCGTCGTCGTACCGGTTCTCCTCGTCGAGCACACGCACCGGCAGGATCCGGGCGTCCGGCGCCAGGCCGACCACGCCCCGCTTGTCGTCGTTGCGCCCGGCGATCAGGCCGGCGACGGTGGTGCCGTGCCCCACCGGATCGGGCCCGGCGCCGCCGTCGGGACCCACCAGGTCCTCGCCGGGCAGCACCTGACCGGCCAGGTCGGGATGGTTGGCGTCCACTCCGGAGTCGACCACCGCGACCGTCACGCCCCGTCCCGTCGAGGTGCGCCACGCCGTCTCGGCGCGCAGCTCGTCGAGCTGCCACTGCTCGTCGCGGACCTGGTCGCCGCGGGCCACGCTGTCACCGGGGGCGAACGCGACCGGCGCGCCGGCGAGCTGTCCCCCCGCCGTGGGCACGGCGACGGGCGTGGCGGCTGCGGCCGGGGCGACGACAGCAAGCGCCGCCACCACACCGAGCACGACGCGGCCGGTCGCCCGTCGGGCCGCTGCCGGACCGCTGTGCCGAACCCCAGTCACATCCTCAGCCATTCATCCCGACGGAACCATGACGATCGGAGATTACCGGTTTCCCCACCTGTCACGGGAGGAACCGGGGAGACAGGTCACGGTGGCGGCAGTTGAGCGAGCTGGACGAGGCGTACACCCTCCCGCCGAGTGACCAACCGACCACGCCCCGGCGGCAGCGGCCCGGGCCGGACCGGCCCGACGAGCGCGCCCTCCTCCGGGCTGCCCGCCATCACCAGGCCAGCCGTGGAGAGCTCCCGCAACCGCTGCACGATCGGCTCGTACTGGGCTCGGCCCGCACCGCCGGAGCGGCGGGCCAGCACCAGGTGCAGCCCGACGTCGCGGGCGTGCGGCAGGTGTTCCTCCAGTGCCCGCAACGGGTTCGCCGGCCCGGCCGCCACCAGGTCGTAGTCGTCCACCAGCACGAACAGCTCCGGCCCGGACCACCAGGACCGCTCGCGCAGCTGCTGCGGAGTGACCTCCGGCCCGGGCGCCCGGCGCTCCAGGTAGCCGGCGGCCGACTCGACGAGGTCGGCGGTGTGCGCCGCCGCGGTGCCGTAACCGATCAGGTGCGGCGTCTCGATGACGCCGAGCAGGCTGCGTCGATAGTCGACCAGGATCACCCGGGCCTGCTCCGGGCTGAACCGGGTGATGATCGAGGTGGCCAGCGCGCGCAGGAACGAGGACTTGCCGCACTCCGAGTCACCGAAGACCACGAAGTGCGGCTCGGTGGCGAAGTCGAGCACCACCGGGCGCAGGTCCGCCTCGGCGATCCCGATGGGCAGCCGCAGCCCGGTCGTCGCGGCGAGGTCCAGCTCGGCGTACGGCAGCACCGGCGGTAGCAGCCGGACCCGGGGCGCCGGAGGGCCGGCCCAACCGCCGGCAACCCGCTTGACCAGGTCGGCGGTGTCCCCGCTGGTGAGCTGGGGCAGCGCGGTGAGGAAGTGCAGGCTCTCCGCGGTCACCCCCCGACCGGGGCGCTCCGGCACGTTCGCCGCCGCCCGCCGCGCCACCAGGGAGTCGGACGGGTCGCCGAGCCGCAGCTCCAGCCGTGAGCCGAACAGATCCCGGATCGCCGGGCGGAAGTCCAGCCAGCGCAGCGCCGTTGCGACCACGTGCAGCCCGTACGACAGGCCCCGGGTGGCCAGGTCGGTGACCAGCGGTTCCAGGTCGTCGTACTCGCCGCGCACGGTGCTCCAGCCGTCGATCACCAGGAACACGTCGCCGTACGGGTCGGCGCCCGGCTGGCTGGCGGTCCCCACCGCGGCCCGGCGCTGCCGGTACGCGGCCATCGACTCCACGCCCACCTCGGCGAAGCGGCGTTCCCGGTCGGCCAGCAGGGTGCTCATCTCGCCGACGGTGCGCCGCACGGCGGTCGGGTCGGCGCGGCCCGTCACCCCACCCACGTGCGGCAGGTCGCGCAGCGCGGCCAACCCGCCACCGCCGAAGTCGAGGCAGTAGACCTGCACCTCGGTCGGGGTGTGGGTGAGCGCCAGCGCGCAGATCAGCGTGCGCAACGCGGTCGACTTGCCGCTCTGCGGCGCACCGACCACCGCGACGTGCCCGGCCGCGCCGTCCAGCGCCAGCCAGAGCAGGTCCCGGCGCTGCTCCAGCGGCCTGTCCACCACGGCCACCGGCACCCCGAGCGCGCCGTGCAGCTCGGGGTTGCCCACGCTGAGCCCGCGAGCCGGATCGACCTCGACCTGGCCGAGCAGCTCGTCCAGGGCGGGCGGTTGCCCGAGCGGCGGGAGCCAGACCTGGTGCGCGGGCGGGCCCTGCCCGGCGAGCCGGTCGACCAGCAGGTCGAGCAGGGTCTCCCGGGCACCGTCCTCGTCGGACTCGACGGGCACGGCCGGCGTCGCCGGCTCGGGCACCGGCACGACGTGGGTGGTGAAGGCGAGCAGGCGGGCACCGCCACCGGCGGTGGCGCCGGTCGCCGTGGCTCGGCGGTGGACCGCGCCGGAGACGTACGCGGCCTTGAACCGGGCCAGCGGGTCGGTGCCGGCGCGCAGGTAGCCGTGGCCCGGTGACCGGGGCAGCTCGTGCGCGTCCGGCACCCCGAGCACGGTGCGCGACTCCAGAGCGGAGAAGGTACGCAGACCGATCCGGTACGACAGGTGCGTGTCGAGCCCTCGCAGCCGCCCCTCCTCCAGGCGCTGGCTGGCGAGCAGCAGGTGCACGCCGAGCGACCGGCCGAGCCGGCCGATCTGCACGAACAGGTCGATGAAGTCGGGCTTGGCGGAGAGCAGCTCGGAGAACTCGTCGCAGATCAGCAGCAGCGACGGCAGCGGTGCCAGTGGGCTGCCGGCCGCCCGGGCGCGCTCGTAGTCGCGCACGCTGGCGAAGTTGCCGGCCCGGCGCAGCAGCTCCTGCCGGCGCACCAGCTCCCCGTTGATGGCGTCCACCATCCGGTCGACCAGGGGTAGCGCGTCCGCCAGGTTGGTGATCACGGCGGCGGTGTGCGGCAGCCGGTCGAACGAGGCGAACGTGGCGCCGCCCTTGAAGTCGACGAGCACGAAGTTGAGCTGCTCGGAGCTGTGGGTCGCGGCCAACCCCAGCACCAGCGTGCGGAGCAGCTCGGACTTGCCGGAACCGGTGGCCCCGATGAGCAGGCCGTGCGGGCCCATCCCGTCCTGGGCGGATTCCTTGAGGTCCAGCTCGATGGCCCCGCCGTCGGCGCCCACGCCGATCGGCACCCGCAGCCGGTCCCGCGCCGAGCGCGGCGCCCAGCCCTGCTCGGCGGTGAAGCTCTCCGGGTCGCCGAGGCCGAGCAGCTCGGGCAGGCCCAGGTCGGCCTGGAGCGGGGCGTCCGGGCCACGAGCCGCGCCGGCCAGCCGCAGCGGCGCCAGCCGCCGGGCGACCGCCTCGGCGTCGGCGGGGTCGAGCTGGTCGGCGGTGCCCACCTCGGCGTGCCCCTCGACCGACCAGGAGTGCAGCCGCCGGCCGCGCAGCTCCAGCAGCAGCGCGTACCGGTCGAGCAGGCGCGGCGGCGGAGTGTCCAGGTCCAGGACGGTGACCGCGTCGATGCCGCCGTCGCCGGTCAGGTCGGTGGCGCCGGTCAGGTCGCCGCCGTCGAGGACCACCACCACGTGCGGGCCGTCCGTGGCCGGGCCGACCGGGCTGAACCGGGACCGGCTGGCCAGCACGTCGCCCAGCAGGCGTTCCAGCTCGGCGGCGGAGCTGGCGACCAGCCGTACCGGACCGAGCGCGTCGGTGCGGCCGGGATGGTGGGCGTGCGGAAGCCACTTCACCCACTCCCAGCCGGCCCGGCGTTCCGGCCCGGCGCAGATCGCGACCAGCAGCTCGTCGGGGGCGTGGAAGACGGCCAGCTGGGTCAGCACGGCCCGGACCAGCGCCTGCGCCGCCGGGTCGCCGGTGGGCGGCCCGCCGGAGGCCGGGCCGGTGCGGCTGCCGGCGGTCCGCACGTGCACCCGGGCGAAGCTGCGCAGCGACAGCGCCACCGGCAGGTCCGGCACCACGGAGTACGCGTCCAGGAAGCGGCGCAGCGCGCCGGCGGTCATCGGCTCCAGCTCCTCCAGCGGCCGGGTGACCGGAGGAACGAGCGGGGTGGCCAGCGTCTGCGGCCCGACGGCGACGCGTACCACCGCAAAGTCCGGGTCTGCGGGCCGCCGCTCCCACACCCGGTGGCTGTCCACGGTCGACCACAACCGGCCCGGGTCCGGGTGTCGGTAGTAGAGCCCGGCCCGCTGCTGTCCGGCGGTCTGCCGGACCCGGCGGCGCAGCGTGGCCAGGTGGCGCAGGTACTCGCGGCGGGCGGCCATCATCTCGGACTTCTTCGGGGTGCCCGAGGCGCTGCCCCAGGAGGTCACCAGCATCGCCAGCGAGGACAGCCCGAACATCCCGCCCACCACGTACGAGTAGGCCCCACCGCCCCGGCCGAACATCATCGCCATCGCCACCGTGCCGCCGAGCATGGGCAGCAGCATGAGCATCTGCTGCCACCGCCCTCCGGTCACCGCGGGGATCTCCGGCGGTGCCTCGACCGGCAGTTCGCCGGCGGGGATCTCGGGCGCCGCCCGGCGGGGTGGGCGCTTGATGACGACGGTGGACACTCGGCCTCCTGACTGCGCTGGGTAACCCGAGCCTGGCTCATGGTAGGTAAAGTCCTGTCGTCCGCGCAGCCTCCGACCCCCCTCGATATGGAGATCAATCGATGACAACCGGGCTGGCCCGCGTCACCATCAGCGCTCCGCAACGGCGGGTGGACGTCGCCCTGCCGGAGCAGGTGCCCCTCGCCGAGCTGCTGCCCGACGTGCTCAGGCACGCCGGTGAAGGGCTGGCCGACGACGGTGAGCGGCACGGCGGCTGGGTGCTGCGCCGCACGGACGGCGCACTGCTGGCGACCGCCCAGGCGCTGCTGCCGCAGGGCGTCCGCGACGGTGAGGTGCTGCACCTGGTGCCGGCCCGCGCCCACTGGCCCGAGCTGGAGTACGACGACGTGGTGGAGGCGATCGCCGACGGTGCCCGCCGCCGGGGCGGGGCATGGTCGCCCGCCGCCACCCGGGCGGCCGGCCTGGCCGGCGCCGCCGTGCCGCTCGGCGTCGGGCTGCTCGCCCTGCTCACCGGCGCACCGGCGCACCGGCCCGGCTGGCTGGCGGCGGCCGTCGTGGCGCTGCTGCTCACCGTGGCCGGCACGGTCGCGTCCCGTGCCAACGGGGACGGCACCGCCGGGGCGACGCTCGGCGGCTACGCCCTGCCGTACGCGTTCGCTGCCGGCGCCCTCGCCGTCGGCTCGGGCGACCCGGTCGGGCCGCTCGGCCCGGCGCGCTGGGTCGGTGCCCCCGAGCTGCTGGCCGGTTCGGTGGCGCTGCTGTTGGTCGCACTGCTCGGGCTGCTCGGCGTGGCCAGCCGGCTGCGGGTCTTCGTGGCCGGCGTCACGGTCGGCCTGATCGGTGCCGGTGCGGCGCTCGGCGGGCTGCTGCTGACCCCGGCCGGCACGGCCGCGGTGCTGCTCAGCGCGCTGGTGTTCGCCGTCGGGGTGATCCCGCTGCTGGCCATCCGGTTGGGCAAGCTGCCGTTGCCGCCGATCACCCTGCCGGCCGCCGCCCCCGCCGGGGAGCCGGAGCGGATTCGGGACCTGCCGGACCGTGGTCGGGTGCACGCGGCGGTGACCCGCACCGAGGAGATGCTCACCGGGATGCTGCTCGGGCACGCCCTGCTGGCGGTGGCCGCGGCGGCGGTGCTCGGGCTGGCGGGCGGGATGGCCGGCCGGGTGCTGGTGGCCGTGGCCTCGGCCGTGCTGCTGCTGCGGTCGCGGCTGTTCGTGGCGCTGCGGCACCGGGTGCCGCCGGTGCTCGCCGGGCTGGCCGGCTACGCGATCCTGGGCGCGGTGCTGGTGGGCCGGGCCGATGACACCGGGCGGCTGGCGCTGGTCCTCGGCGGCGCCGCGCTGGCACTGGTGGCTGTCGCGGCCGGCACCGGGTACTCCCGCCGGCCGGTCTCGCCGTACGTGGGCCGAGTGGCGGACCTCGCCGACACGGCCCTGGTGGTCGCCGTGGTGCCGGTCGCCTGCGCGGTGCTCGACCTGTACGACCGGGCCCGGGGGCTGCTCGGTTGAGCGGCCCCCGGGCCCGGTGCGTCAGTGCTCGTCAGTGGGCGGTTTCGCCGCGCGCCTCGGCGTCGCGGGCCCGCTGGTAGGAGGCGTGGATCTCGGCCTCGGCCTCGGTGCGGCCGACCCAGGTTGCGCCCTCCACCGACTTGCCCGGCTCCAGGTCCTTGTACACCTCGAAGAAGTGCTGGATCTCCAGCCGGTCGAACTCGCCCAGGTGGTGGATGTCACGCAGGTGCTCCTGGCGCGGGTCCTCGTAGGGCACGCAGAGCACCTTGTCGTCGCCGCCCTTTTCGTCCGTCATCCGGAACATGCCGATGGTGCGGCAGCGGATCAGACAGCCCGGGAAGGTCGGCTCGGGCACCAGCACGAGAGCGTCCAGCGGGTCGCCGTCCTCTCCCAGGGTGCCCTCGATGAACCCGTAGTCGGCCGGGTACTGGGTGGAGGTGAAGAGGGTGCGATCCAGCCGGATCCGGCCGGTCTTGTGGTCCACCTCGTACTTGTTCCGGTGACCTTTGGGGATCTCAACCGTCACGTCGAAATCCATCTGCACGCTCCCTCGTCTGCCCACGCTGGCTAACGGAAACCACTGGCGGCCCCCCGGACAGGTGAATGCCCACCCGCCGACTCCGGCCGCCGCATAGTCTTCGGACCGAAGTAGTGTCACCCAAGCCGATTTTCGCTGGGGGAGGAGGGGGTCGTGGGGAGGGAAGATTCACACTACCGCCCGGACGGGGGCGACGCGCGCGGTAACGGACGATCCGGCTCCGGCGGTGCCACCGGGCGTGTCCCGGTGCCTGACGCCCACCTTCCTCGGGCGGCCGGCCCGTCGGCCCAGAGCCCGGAGACGGGGCCTGAGCGTGCCGCACCGCTGCCCTGGCGTCCGCCGGCAGGGTCGGCGCCCACCGGCCCGAGCACCGGTCGGTTCCCGGTCCTCGGCGGTGATCGACCCACGAGCGCCCCGCCGATCGGGAGGGCGACGATCCCGACCAGCCCGGTGTCCGGCGACGGCCCGAACCCTCGGGTCCCGACCGGAGTCCCGCCGCTGGGTCCGCCGATCTCCGCGCTGCCGGCTCCGGCGGGCACCCAACCGCCCACCGCCCCGCCGCCCGCGTCCGCCGCGCCACGCCGCCGACGGCTCCCGGTCGTGCTGACCCTGGTGGTGCTCCTGGTGCTCGCCGGTGTCGGGGTCTTCGTGACCCGGCCCGGCCCGGTCGCCGGCTGGCTGGGCGACGACGCCGAGCCGGCGCCGGCCGCCGCCGGCGCGACTCCGGAGCCCGACCCGTCGGAGGTGCTGGCCGCGTCGGACCCGAACGCCCCGCTGCCCACCCCCGAGGGCGTACGCGCCGCACTGGACCCGCTGGTCACCGCCGCCCCCCTGGGCGACCGGGTGAACGTCTCGGTGGCCGACGTGACCTCCGGCCAGACGCTGTTCGCCAAGGGGGCGGACGACGGCACCGTGCCCGCCTCGGTGACCAAGCTGGCGACCGGGGTGACCGTGCTGGCCGCCCGCGGGCCCGGGTACCGGATCCCCACCCGCGCGGTGGCCGGTGCGAAGGCTGGCGAGGTCGTGATCGTCGGCGGCGGGGATCCCACCCTCGCGGTCGACAAGAAGGGCTACTACCCGGGGGCGGCGCGCCTCGACGACCTGGCCGCCCAGGTGCGCACCGCGCTCGGCGGCACCGCCCCGACCAGCGTCATCGTGGACGGCTCGGTCTACTCCGGCCCGGTCTACGGCCCGGGCTGGGACGACGACATCCCCACCGGCGGGTACGGCGGCGCGATGACCGCGCTGATGACCGACGGCGCGCGCAAGGACCCGGGTGCCGAGAGCGGTGGCGCCGAGCGGGTCGCCGAGCCGGACCTGGCGGCCGGCCGGTCGTTCGCCCGACTGCTCGGCGTACCGGCCAGCGCCGTCAAGCGCGGTACGGCCCCGGCGCAGGCCCCCGCCACCGGAGGCACTCCGGCGCCGGGCAGCGAGCTCGGCGTGGTGCAGTCTCCGCCGCTGATCCGGCTGGTCGACATCATGATCAGCGAGAGCGACAACCTGGTGGCCGAGGGCCTCGCCCGCCAGGTCGCGCTGGCCCGCAATCAGCCGGCCTCCTTCGACGGGGCGGCCGCCGCGATGGACGCGGAGGTCGCCGAGCTGGGCCTGCCCGCCGACGAGATCACCCTCTCCGACGGCAGCGGGCTGTCCCGCCGCAACCGGATCAGCCCGTCGCTGCTGACCGACCTGATCCGGTTGGCCGCCAGCCCGGACCATCCGGAGTTGGCCGGCATCTTCGGTGGCCTTCCGGTGGGTGGCTGGTCCGGCACCCTGGACGACCGCTACCGGGGCGCTCCCGGCACCGCCGCCGGGGCGGGTGCCGTGCGGGCCAAGACCGGCACCCTGACCGGCGTGCACTCCATCGCGGGCCTGGTCACCACGGCCGACGGCCGTCTGCTCACCTTCGCGGTGCTCACCGACCACGCGTCCGGCGGCACGGACACCGCCCAACCGGCGCTGGACCGGATCACCGCCGCGCTGGCCGGCTGCGGCTGCGCCTGACGGCCGTCGTCCCGGCGTTGCCCCCGGTCGACCGAGCCGGGAGGACCGTCGAGCGCCGACGCGAGCCCGGGCCGGGGTGTTGCGGCGCGGGTACGGTGGGTCCATGGCGCAGTTCGTGGACTGGGATCTGGCCGCCGCGACCGCGGGGGCGTTGAGCAAGTCGGGCCCTCGGGTGTCGTACGCCGAGGCCACCGACGTGGTCGGCGACCTGCGTCGGCTGACCGACGAGGCGGCCGGGCACGTGGCCGACTACACGGGGCTGCGGGCGCAGGTGTCCCACCCGCCGGTGCGGGTGGTCGACCGCCGGGACTGGGCCGCCGCCAACATCGCCGGGCTGCGTGAGGTGATCACCCCGCTGGTCAGCCGGCTCTCCGGCGACAAGCAGCCCGGTGCCCTGACCGAGGCGATCGGGTCGCGGCTGACCGGCGTGCAGGCCGGCACCGTGCTGGCGTACCTCTCCGGCCGGGTCCTCGGCCAGTACGAGGTCTTCTCCGCCGACCCGGGCCAGCTGCTGCTGGTCGCGCCGAACATCGTCGAGGTGGAGCGGAAGCTGGGCGCGGACCCGCGGGACTTCCGGCTCTGGGTGTGCCTGCACGAGGTCACCCACCGCACCCAGTTCACCGCCGTGCCGTGGATGCGGGCCTACTTCCTGAGCGAGGTGCAGGCGTTCGTGGACGCCTCGTCCAGCGGTGGCGAGCACCTGGTCGAGCGGCTGGGGCGCGGGGTGGCCACCCTGTCCGACGCGGTCCGCGACCCGGAGAGCCGCACCAGCGTCCTGGACATCGTGCAGACCCCTGCCCAGCGGGCCGTACTCGATCGGCTCACCGCGCTGATGACCCTGCTGGAGGGGCACGCCGAGTTCGTGATGGACGGCGTCGGGCCGCAGGTCATCCCGAGCGTGGAGCGGATCCGGGCGTCGTTCAACCGCCGCCGCGAGGCGGGCAACCCGCTGGAGAAGGCGATCCGCCGGCTGCTCGGGGTGGACGTCAAGATGCGCCAGTACGCCGAGGGGCGCAAGTTCGTGCACGGCGTGGTCGAGCGGGTCGGTATGGAGGGCTTCAACTCGATCTTCAACTCGCCGCTCACCCTGCCGCGCCTGTCCGAGCTGGGCGACCCGGATGCCTGGGTGGCCCGGGTGCACGGCCCGGCCGGCACCGTCCCGGCCGCCGGCTGACCGTCCGCCGGTGGCCGCGCTCGCCCCGCCGGTGGCGGCGATCCGGGTGGCGGTCCGTCGCGCGCTGACCGGCCTGCCGTCCGGCGGGCCGGTGCTGGTCGCCTGCTCGGGCGGGGCCGACTCGCTCGCCCTGGCGGCGGCCACCGTGTTCGTGGCGCCCCGGCTGGGCCGGACCGCCGGCCTGGTGACCGTCGACCACGGCCTGCAGACCGGTTCGGCACAACGGGCCGAGGCGGTGGCCGCCTGGGCCAGGAAGGCCGGGTTCGCGCCGGTGACGGTGGCCCGGGTCGAGGTCGCCGGGCGGGTGGGCGGGCCGGAGGCGGCCGCCCGGGAGGCCCGCTACGAGGCGTTGACCGAGGTGGCCCGGCAGCACGGCGCCGTCGCGGTCCTGACCGGGCACACCCGCGACGACCAGGCGGAGACCGTGCTGCTCGCGCTCGCCCGGGGCGCGGGTCCGCGCGGGCTGGCCGGGATGCCCGCCCGGCGCGAGCTGGCCGGGGTGCCGCTGCTGCGCCCGCTGCTGACGGTCGGCCGGGACGAGACGCGGGCCGCGTGTGCCGTGCTCGGGCTGACCGCGTGGGAGGACCCGCACAACACCGACCCGTCGTACGCCCGGTCCCGGGTACGGGCCGACGTGCTGCCGGCGCTGGTCGGGGCGCTCGGGCCGGGGGTCCTGGACAACCTGGCGCGTACCGCCCTGCTGGTGGCGGCAGACAACGCCGCACTGGACGAGTTGGCGGAGACGGCGCTGGCGGCGGCCCGGTGTTCCGACGGTGGGCTTTCCGTGTCGGCGCTGGCCGGCCTGGTTCCCGCGGTGCGCGGCCGTGTGCTGCACACCTGGGCGCGTGAGCTGGGCGCCCCGCCGGGTGCCCTCTCGCACCGGCACGTCGCCGCGCTGGACGCCCTGATCACCGAGTGGCACGGTCAGGGCCCCGCCGACCTGCCCGGGGGTGTTCGGGTGCTCCGCCGTGACGGCCGGCTGTCGCCGGTGAATCCCAGCTGATCCGCCACCGGTCCGCGCCTCGAACGCCCCCCGCCGAAGACCCGCCCCACCACCCTGCGGTCCCTTTGCTCTGCTTCAACCGGCGCAACACTTGTCGAGCCGCGATGGTGCGTGGGTTGAAGCTGAGCAAAGGCTGCCGGTGGTGCACCAGGGGTCGGCCACCTGCCCTGGTCATCTGGCTCTACGAGGCGGTGCCGGCTGGCTTCAGGCGCTGTGCGCCCGGTCGCGAAAGGTGGTCCGGTAACTGTGCGGGGTGGCGCCGACGCGGCGGCTGAAGTGGTGGCGCAGTGCCGCCGCGTCGGTGAAGCCGGCCTGGTCGGCGACCGCCTCCACGCTCAGCGGGGTCTCCTCCAGCAACCGCCGGGCGAGCAGCACCCGCTGGTTGGTGAGCCAGTCGTGCGGGGTGGTGCCGGTCTCGGCCCGGAACCGCCGGGCGAACGTGCGGGGCGCCATGCCGGCCCTGGCGGCCAGCTCCTCCACCGTGATCGTCCGGTCCAGGTGCCCCATCAGCCACTCCAGCACCGGCTCCAGGGTGGGCGCCTCGGGGGCCTTCGGGATGGGCGCCTCGACGTACTGCGACTGGCCGCCGTCGCGGTGCGGCGGGACGACCATCCGCCGGGCCAGCCGGGTCGCGGTGGCCGAGCCGTGCTCCTGGCGGATCAGGTGCAGGCAGGCGTCGATGCCGGCCGCGGTGCCGGCGCTGGTGAGCAGGCGACCGTCCTGGACGTAGAGCGAGTTGCAGCGGACCCGGGCGCGCGGGTGCCGGTCCTGCAGCTCGTCCACGTACCGCCAGTGGGTGGTGCACTCCCGGTCGTCCAGCAGCCCGGCCTCGCCGAGCAGGAAGGCCCCCGAGCAGACGCTGAACAGGTACGCGCCGCGCGCGTCGGCCCGGCGTAGGGCGTCGAGCACCGGACCCGGGACGGTGGTGCCCTGGCTGTGGGCCGGTACGGCCACCAGGTCAGCGTCCTCCACCGGGCCGAGATCGGCGTGCGGGGTGAGGTGGAAGCCGGACGAGGTGCGTACGGGCGCGCCGTCCGGGCTGCACACGTGGAAGCGGTAACCGGGGAATCCGTCGGCCGTCCGGTCGGTGCCGAACACCTCGGCGAGCACGCCGAGCTCGAACGGAGCGACCTGGTCGAGGGCGAGGACGGCCACGGAGCGAAGCATGTGACGAGGGTAACCCAACAGGTGGCAGGAAATCGATGCCCGATGGCATCTCTGCCGCTGTCCGGTCGGCGCGAGTCGTCGCAGACTGGTCTCAGTCCGGTGCGCACCGGCGGCGAAACCGACAGCAATCATGCGAAAGTGAGCGCCGCCATGGAGTTCCTGCTCTTCCTCCTGTTCCTCGTCCTGCTCGTCGCCGCCTCGGCCTCCGGCCTCACCGCCGACAGCCACGATTCGGCCGACTGGAAGCCCAGCGATGACGGCCGCCGCTGGCGGTCCCGTACCAGCTGATGTGTTTGGTGGTTTTTGCGGCGAAAATCCCTGGCGGGACCGCGCCAAAAGGTGCGGCCCCGCCGACGGAGGCCATCCGACGTACGGCAGGCTAGGAGTCATGGCTGATGGCTCCTGGTACGACGCCGACATCGACCACGTGATCATCTCCGAGGCGCAGATCCGCGAGAAGACGGCGGAACTGGCCAAGCAGGTCTCCGCGGACTACGCCCACGTGGGCGACGGGCTGCTGCTGGTCTGCGTGCTCAAGGGCGCGGTGATGTTCATGGCCGACTTCGCCCGGGCGCTGGGCCGCAACGGCCCCCCGGCCGAACTCGACTTCATGGCCATCTCCTCCTACGGCCAGGGCACCACCTCCTCCGGCGTGGTCCGCATCCTCAAGGACCTGGACCGGGACATCGCCGGCCGGCACGTGGTGGTCGTCGAGGACATCGTCGACTCCGGGCTGACCCTTTCCTGGCTGCTGCGCTACCTGGAGTCCCGTTCCGCGGCGAGCGTCGAGGTGGTCGCGCTGTTCCGCAAGCCGGACGCGGTCAAGGTGCCCGTCCCGGTGAAGTACGTCGGTTTCGACATCCCGACCGAGTTCGTGGTCGGCTACGGCCTGGACTTCGGTGAGCGCTACCGGGAGCTGCCGTACGTCGGGGTGCTCAAGCCCGAGGTGTACGCCCGCAACTGACGGCGGCTCGGCCCGCGCGCCCGGGCGGCGTGAGGCCAACTCGCATCGGCATCCGTCAAGCCGACGTTCAGCGCACTCTCAGGTGTTGCGGTTACCGTGGAGCACGGTGGCGCGGAGGCTCATCCGCGCCCGACCCCCTCGACCGCGTGACCGGGCGTTCGGGTGGGCGGGCCGGACTCTCCGCCACGCCGGCTTCTGCCCGGACCCGCCGTACGTGTCGGTGCGGGGCTGGCGAGCCTGCCCACGGTGCGCGCCGTCGATGGCGAACGTGCGCCGAGTGCGGGGCTCGCAAGCTCACTCCTCGCGTACACGGTGTACCGTCGAATGACCGCGGCGCGGCAGTTTGCGCGCTTCGGGGTCGAGGCCGGCCCGCACGGCGGCTCCGGCCGCCGCTCATCGCGGCAACACCATCAGACGGTCAGGACGTCGATCAGGAGGATGCGGGCGCTCCGGCGCTCGACAACAGTATGGAACGTACGCGTTTCTTCCGCCGACCGGTGGTCTGGATCATCCTGGTCATCCTCGGCGCCGTTGTGCTCAGTCAGTTGTTCACCGCTGGTCCCAGCTACCACCGCGTGGACACTTCCGTTGCGCTCGACCAGCTCCACACCGCCAAGATCAATAAGGTCGTCTTCCAGGACAAGGAGCAGACGCTCCAGCTCGACCTGGCCCAGAAGACGAAGTTCGGCGAGACCACCACCAACAAGATCGAGGCCCAGTTCCCGTACCAGGCCGGCGACCAGGTCTGGAACGAGGTGCTGGACGCCAAGGCGAACAACCGGGTCACCGGCCCGGCCGACGCCAAGGTCTCGTCGGACAGCATCTGGGTGAGCCTGCTGGTCAACCTGCTGCCGATCGCGCTGCTCGTGCTCCTGCTGCTGTTCTTCATGTCGCAGATGCAGGGCGGCGGCTCCCGGGTGCTCAACTTCGGCAAGTCCAAGGCGAAGATGATCACCAAGGACACTCCGAAGACGACCTTCGCGGACGTCGCGGGTGCCGAGGAGGCCGTCGAGGAGCTGCACGAGATCAAGGACTTCCTGCAGAACCCGGCGAAGTACCAGGCCCTGGGCGCCAAGATCCCGAAGGGCGTGCTGTTGTTCGGCCCGCCCGGCACCGGCAAGACTCTGCTGGCCCGCGCGGTCGCCGGCGAGGCCGGGGTGCCCTTCTACTCCATCTCTGGTTCCGACTTCGTCGAGATGTTCGTCGGTGTCGGCGCCAGCCGAGTCCGTGACCTCTTCGAGCAGGCCAAGGCGAACGCCCCGGCGATCGTCTTCGTCGACGAGATCGACGCCGTCGGCCGGCACCGTGGCGCCGGCATGGGCGGCGGTCACGACGAGCGCGAGCAGACGCTCAACCAGCTGCTCGTCGAGATGGACGGCTTCGACACCAAGGGCGGGGTCATCCTGATCGCGGCCACCAACCGGCCGGACATCCTCGACCCGGCGCTGCTGCGTCCGGGCCGGTTCGACCGGCAGATCCCGGTGGACGCCCCCGACATGGAGGGTCGCAAGGCCATCCTGCGGGTGCACGCCAAGGGCAAGCCGTTCACCCCCGACGTCGACCTCGACTCGGTGGCACGGCGTACCCCGGGCTTCAGCGGCGCCGACCTGGCCAACGTGATCAACGAGTCGGCCCTGCTCACCGCCCGCAAGGACCAGCGGGCGATCAGCAACGACTCGCTCGAAGAGTCGATCGACCGTGTGATCGCCGGTCCGCAGCGGCGGACCCGGGTGATGAGCGACCAGGAAAAGAAGATCACCGCGTACCACGAGGGTGGGCACGCGCTGGTCGCCTGGGCGCTGCCGCACGCCGCGCCGGTGCACAAGGTGACGATCCTGTCGCGTGGCCGCTCGCTGGGCCACACCCTGGTGCTCCCCACGGAGGACAAGTACACCCAGACCCGCGCCGAGATGATCGACACCCTGGCGTACGCGCTGGGCGGTCGGGCCGCCGAGGAACTGGTCTTCCACGAGCCCACCACGGGTGCCGGCAACGACATCGAGAAGGCCACCCAACTGGCCCGCGCGATGATCACCCAGTACGGCATGAGCTCCAAGCTCGGTGCGATCAAGTACGGCACCAGCGGGGACGAGCCGTTCCTCGGCCGCAACATGGGCCACGAGCGGGACTACTCGGACTCGGTGGCCGCAGAGATCGACGGCGAGATGCGGGCGCTGGTCGAGCTGGCGCACGACGAGGCCTGGGAGATTCTGGTCGAGTACCGGGACGTCCTGGACAGCATCGTGCTCGAGCTGATGGAGAAGGAAACCCTCTCCACCGCCGACATGGCCCGGATCTGCGCGCGGGTGGTCAAGCGCCCGCCGCTGGCGCCGTACAACGGCTTCGGCAAGCGCCAGCCCTCCACCGAGCCGCCCGTGCTCACGCCCGCGGAGAAGGACAAGCTCAAGGCACAGGCCCAGGCCGACGGCGCGCAGGCGGCGGTCGGCGGCGGCTCCACCGGATCGAACAACTCGGACGGTACGCACTGAGCAACGACTCGACGGCCAGCTCCCCGCACCGGGAGCTGGCCGTCTCCGCGACCGAGCCCGACGGCGACGACGGGCTGGACTACGTGGCCGCCCGGCTGATCAGCGGCAAGTTGACCGGCAGGCCGATCGAGGACGCCATCGACCTCGGCCGCATCGAGAAGGCGGTCCGGGAGATCCTGATCGCGGTCGGCGAGGACCCGGACCGGGACGGGCTCCAGCAGACCCCCGCCCGGGTCGCCCGGGCGTACGCCGAGCTCTTCGCCGGCCTGCGGGTCGACCCGGCCCAGGTGCTCAGCACCACCTTCGAGGCCAACCACGAAGAGCTGGTGATCGTCCGCGACATCGACGTGATGAGCCTCTGTGAGCACCACCTGCTGCCGTTCCGCGGCAGCGCGCACATCGGCTACATCCCCGGGCCGGACGGACGGATCACCGGTCTGTCCAAGCTGGCCCGGCTGGTCGAGGTCTTCGCCCGCCGGCCGCAGGTGCAGGAGCGACTCACCTCCCAGGTCGCCGACCTGCTGATGAGCAAGCTCGCCCCGCGCGGCGTCGTGGTCGTGCTGGAGTGCGAGCACATGTGCATGGCGATGCGCGGCATCCAGAAGTCGGGAGCCAAGACCATCACGTCGGCGGTGCGCGGCATCCTGCAGACGGACTCCAAGTCGCGGGCCGAGGCGATGGCGCTGATCATCCCCCGCTGACACACCGGACACGCGAACGGCCGGCCGACCCCTTCCGGGACGGCCGGCCGTTTCGTCGCCGAACCCGCGTCCTCCGGCCCGGTGCGGTCGGTCAGCCCGCCAGCAGGGCCAGCAACAGGCCGGCCGTGACCAGCACCGCCGGCACCAGGCAGACCAGCGCACCGAAGCGCACCGTGCGATCCAGCCGCTCACCCGGGCCGGCCCGGAACACCCGCCCGACACCCACCCAGGCGGCCACGAAGGCGACCGCCGGCATCGGCAGCCCACAGATCAACGCGGCCACGCTCGCCGCGCCCGCGCCGGTCGCCACGTACACCACGACCTGGATCAGGGGCACCAGCAGCGCCAACGGCCCGTACACCAGGAGGTTGCGGGGCCGCGCGGGCCAGGACCCCGGGCGCACCCGGCGGCGCGCGGCCAGTGCCGCGTCAGCCGCCTCGGCCTGCCCGCGTGCCACGCGCAGCGCCGCCAGCACGGCCGCCGGGCCGCCGGCCATCGACCGGGCGGCCTCGGTCAACTCCGGTGGGGACGGCACCAGCGAGATCGCCGGTACGCCCAGCTCACGCAGCCGCTCCTGCTGGCTCGCCAGACCGGTGCGGACGATCGTCAGCTCCTCCCGGGCAGCCTCCGCGGAGCGGGCCTGCTCACCGGCGGCAGCGGCCGCGCTGCGGCGTACACCGTCCAACTGGCGGGCGGCGGCGAGGTACTCCGACCAGGCCGGCACCGGCTCCGCGCCGACCGGCGCGACGTCCACGCCGGGCTCGGCGACCCGCTGCCGACCCGGCCCGGTCACCGTCGTCTTCGGACCCATGCCGACACCTCCCGCCCGCACCACCGGATCACCCGGCCTCGTCGGCGAACGGCACCAGGACCGTGCCCCGCTCGTCCGGACCATCCCAGAGCACCGCCCGGTCGGGGCGCGCCCGCCACTCCACCGGCCGACCGAAGACCGCAGTGAGCTGGGCCGTCGGCACGTCCAGCACGGCCACCGCGGCGAGCTTGTCCACCTCGCCCTCCGGCTCCAGCAGCGCGGCGAACGGCGGCACCGCCCGCCACCAGCCCAGCAGGTGGCGGCCCGCCGGCGGTCCGTCCCGCAGTAGCGCCCGCAGGCGGTCCACCGGCAGCTCCCGGGGCCCTGGCCGGTCCAGCCCGAAGACCACGAGGTACGTGGGCAGAGCCGTGTCCCCGTCCGCGAGCAGCGTCGACAGGTCGACCATGGTGGCCGGATGCCGGGCGGTCAGCTCCGCCGTCAACGACTCCGCCAGCGGTCGGGCGCCCGGGTCCGGCGCCGCCACCAGGAACCGGGCGGTGCCCGGCTGATGGTGGTCGCCGGTGCTCCGGGCCGCCGTCGCCAGCAGGCCACCCGCCGCCGGACCCGACCCCAGCACCGCCAGGTTGCGCCCCGCAGCGGGACCCAGGGGTACGGCGACCGTCGAGCGGGCCACGTCCACCGCTCTGCCGAGCAGGGCGGCCGGCCCGTGGGCCTGCCCGGCCAACGCCGCCCGGTGTCGCGGATCGTTGGCGAGCAGCGGCCGGGCATAGCCGGCGAAGACCACCGGCGGCACCGACCCGGCCGGCCGGGCCGTCCACAGCTCGTGCCGCAGCCGCTCCACCACCTCCGGGTGGTCCTGCGGATCGGGGTGGCGGATCAGCCGTTCGTGACCACGGATCGCGCCCCGAGGGCCGCCGAGCCCGCCAGCGGTGTTCACCACCGCGCTGCCCACCGGCAGACCGGCCGCCGAATCGTTGGTCGGCTCCAGCACCGGGCCACCGCCCGGCAACGCCACCCGCACCGGGAACTGCCCCAGCACCGAATCCCGGTGCCCAGCGTCCGCGCGGGCACTCAACCCCAACTCACCCGCGCCGGCCAGCACCAGGTGGACGCCGTACGCCCGGCCGGTGCGGGCCAACCCGTCCAGCTGGGCGGCCACCTCCGCGGCCAGCCGGTCCCGCTCGGCGAAGAGCAGCGGCACATTGTCCAGCACACAGACGATCCGAGGCAGTGGCTTGTGCTGGCGCAACTCCGCGAACCGTTGCCCACCGGCCCGTGCGCCCGCCTCCGCCCGGCGCTGCACCTCGGCCGTCAACTGGTCGAGCAGGTCCCGGACGTACTCCCGGTCGGCGGCCATCGCGGCAGCCCGCACCTGCGGAACCCAGGACCGGTCCCGCTCGGTCTGCAGGAACTCCACGAAGGACTCGCCGTCGCCGAGATCCACCAGGTAGAGCGCCAGGTCGTCGGGGCCGTACCGGGCCGCCAGCCCGAGCAGCGCGGTCGTCAGGAACGCGGCACGGCCCGCCCCGGACCGGCCACTCACCAGCCAGTGCGGGGTCAGCTCGGTGAAGCCCAGCGACACCTGCCTGCCACCGGCGTCACCGACCGTGGTGGTCAAGCCGTCCACCGGATCCGAACACCACAGCTGCTCACCCGTCACCGGAAGCAGATCCGAGAGGGCCAACCGGGAGCCCGCCTCCACCTGCGCGGCGAGCCGCCGGCAGACCGCGTCCACCAGTTCCGCCGGCGGATCCGCCTCGACGAAGACCGGTGAGTTCAGCCCGCCCGGCGCATCAGCGCCGGGGCTGGCGAACGACGCCGCCGGTGGATCGCCGAGCAGCGCGTACGCGTTGCGCAGCACCAGTGGTGTGGCGTGCGGCAGCGGTGCCCGCCCGGTGGGAGGCCAGCCGGCCACCACCAGGTGCAGCCCGGCCGACGGACCCCGCTCGGCCAGCGCCTCGATCCGTGCCAGGTCGGTGGGGCCGGTCCGCTCCGGGAGCGCGGCGACCACCAGCAGCAGCGTCCGGTCATGTCGACGCGGTCCGCTCGCACCCGGGGTGACCCACTGCTCCGCCTCGGTCAGCACCGCGCGCAGGCCCGCCACGTCCACCGCCGGAGGCGGCAACAGGCCGGCGTCGGCCAGCGCCCCGAACGGGGCGAGCACGGCACCGGTGGCGTCCACCGCGCGGACCAGCAGGGCGCCCGCTGGCGCCCCGCCCAACGACCGCAGCAGCACGGCCCGCAGCAACCCCGCCACCCGCGGCTCCCGGGCATCGGTGTCGACGCACAGGTGCCCGGTGCCGAACAGCGGCACCAGAGCGGGAAAGCGGGCATCGTCCAGCGGCGCCGCCGTGCCGACCCGGACGAAGGGCGGTGGGCCGTCGCCCGCCGGGAAGTCCACGGTGAGCGAGTCCAGTACGGCGCCCGACCAGCCCGGAGCCAGCCCTGCCGCCACAGCCCGCAGCCGGTCCGCCACCTCGTACTGGCGGCGCTGATCGGCAGGGGCGGGTCGGGTCTCGTCGAGGATGCCGGCGGCAGCGGTCGCGACAGCCGCCGCCCGGCGGTGCAGAGCTGCGGCGCGGTTCGTGCGTGCCTTCGGACCGGCCACCGCGTCCACCCCCTCTGCCCGAGGTTGGCAACCCCTCCCCGATCAGAGACGGTATCCCAGCCGGAGCATCTCCTCCGGGAGGTGCCACGGCGGTGCGCCGGTGTTGTCGTGGATCTCACCGGTGGGGAGGGGTCCGTCACGATCCGCTGGATCTGAGGCATTGGCTCCGGGGCGTCCAGCCGATAACTTCAGGAGGTGGAATCAGTGCAGCCCCCCGCCGGTTCCCAGGTCTCCCGCGTACCGGCCCAGCGGACGCCGTCCGAGCAGTTGCCACCGGCCCCGGCCACGCCGGCGCCGCAGCCGCCACGCCGTCGGATGCGGACGGTGCTCACGGTGGTCGGTGGGGTGCTCGCCCTGCTCTGCGTCGGCGCTCTCATCACCGGTTATGTGCTGTACGACCGCGCCTCGGCCCCGGACCGCAGTGCGCCGGACGTGGTGGTGGACAACTATCTACGCGCGTTCCTCGTGGATCGCAACGACACGAGGGCCGATCTCTTCACCTGTGACGGCGGCGGTGCTGAGCTTCAGGCCATGCGGGACCTCCGTCTTGAGGTCGAGCAGCGTGAGACGAAGTTTGACGTGGTCGTGCGAGTCAGCTGGGGTCCGCTGACCAGGACTCCGTCCAGTGAGGGCGAATCCGTCGGTACGACGCTCACCATTGCCGGCTCTGCCGACGGCGTTCCCAGGAGCAGCCGGCGAGAGAACTGGGTGTTCAGCGTTGTCGAAGACAAGGATGGCTGGCGGGTCTGCGGCGGCACACGCGCCGGTTGACGTCATTCGATCCACAGCAGATGGACCGGGACCTCCAGGGTGGTGGGTGACTGGCCGCGCCAGGCCCAGCGGTACCACTCCACCTCGGGCGTGATCCGGACGCAGATGTCACCCTCGGCACCCGAATAGGTCTCAGTGACCGCGCGCAGGTCGCGGTGCTCCTGGGCGCCCTCGACATGCACCACCCGGCGCCCGGTCACCGCGTCCGCCTCGAACACCGGGGTGGGGGACCGGTGAGCCGGGCCGTCGAGCGAGACCAGCCGGATGCCGGTGCTGCTGGGGGAGGCGTCCTGGCCCGGCCGGCCGCCGAGCGTCTCCACCCAGACCCGGTCCACCGGGACCAGTGGCGCGAACACCTCGACCTGATCGGCCTCGGCCCGGTACCACTCGTGCTCGGGAATCACCGGCACATAGGTCCGGGCGCCCTGCACCACGCGGTCGTCGGCACGCAGATCTCCCCGCCAGCCCAGCCCGGGAAGCCCGACCAGCACGCGCCGTCCGCGCAGCTCCACCCGCTCGGTGGCGGGCACGATCGCCAGCGGTCGGGGTGGCCGGGGCGCCCAGTCCGGCTGGTCCGCGAACGGGTCCGGCAGGGGTTCGTTCATGCCTTCGTCGACCTCACGCCGGCCGGCGCAGCGGGGCACCCCGCGCGCGCATGAACTGATTCGGGTCGATGGCGCCACGGCTGGTCCGGTCGTTGCGTAGGTGCACCTCGAAGTGCAGGTGGGGACCGGAGGAGTTGCCGCTGCTGCCCACCTGGCCGATCACCTCGCCGGCCGCCACCATCTGATTAAGCTGGACGCGGGGCTTGACCACCATGTGGCAGTACCGGGTGATGTAGCCACCGGCGTGCTGCAGGTCGACGAACCAGCCGCAGCCGCCCTTGTCGGGGTACCCGTCCACGTCGCAGTCCAGTCGGTTGTTGTTGTCCGGGTCGCACTTCGCGACCAGCACCCGACCGGCGGCCGCAGCGCGGATCTCGGTGCCCTTGGCTGCCGCGATGTCGACCCCGTCGTGGCCAGGCCGGCTGGCGGTCCGGAAGCCGGAGCCGACCCGACCGGGGATCGGGGCAGTCCAGCCGGAGGCGGCGATCTGACCACCCTCGGCCGCGTCGCATATCGCCTTGCCGTTGATCTCAACGGTGCGGGCCGCGCCGCCGGACAACGCGTTCACCATCCGGCTGGCCAGCTCCTCGTGTTTGGCGTAGGCGTCCGGGTAGGCGCTGATCTGGACCTGCTGCGCGACAGCGGTCAGCGGTCGTTGTCGCCAGCTCCGCACCCCGACGAGCTTTTCGTAGAACTTGCGGGCCGTGTACGCAGGAGTCATCCGCTCGGCGACCGTGCCCCAACCTGGCCGCTGCTGGAACAGGCCCAGTGAGTCGTGGTCAGCGCCGACGCCCTCGTGCGGCAGGGCCAGCGACGCCGGCACGCCACTGTTCGCCAGGTTGCGGAGGCCGGACTCCTGCATCGCCGTGGCCAGGGCGATCACCCATCCCCGCGAGGGCACCCCCATGTCCTGGCCGACTTTGATGATGATCGCGGCGTTACGGACCTGGGCGTCGCCGTACTCGGTGAACCGGGGCAGCTTGCCGGCGATGTCGACCGGCCGCACGGGGCCGCAGTCCTCGTTGGCCAGAGTGTCCCCCTCCTCCGCGTCACCGCTGAGACCACTGAGGAAGAAGGCCGCGGTGCCGCCGGCGCAGCAGAGCAGAAGCAGCACCCCGGTCAGCACTGAAGCGAGAACGCCGACCCGCAGTGGCCGGCGGAGGGGGGCGGTGGCCCTGCCGTCGTTCATGGGCGCTCCCAGTCCAGAACGTCAACCAGCCAACCGCCGTCCGCGGCGACCAGTTCCAGTCGGAGCCGACCGGTGTCGAGAGGCAGCAGCACCTCGACGAACGTCTCGGTGCGCGACTGCACCACCGGCGGTCCGGTGACCTCCTCGGCCGGGACTCCGCCGGGGTCGGCGCCGGCCAGCTTCTCCGTCAGCGCCGGGGTGGAGAGCGGCCGCAGGCCGGTCTGCCACTGTTCGGCGTTCATTCCGGGCCGGCCGAGCCAGGCGGCGGCGAACCGGTCGGCGGTCTGTTCGGGCGTGCGGTCGCCCGGCCGGGTCACCGGCGACGGCGGTGCGTCGGTGGCGATCAGACCGTCGTCGCCGGCCGTGGGATCAACAGTGGTGATCGGCTGGTTCGGTCGGTTGCTCAATCCGATCCCCGGGTCGCCGGGGCCGGAGACCAGCCGGGCCGCTCCGAGTACGCCGAAGACGAGCACCGCGATCACCAGCGCCACCCCGAGCCGCGACCGCAGCACCCGGGTGACCAGAAACTCCAGTGCCCGTCGCATCGTGGTCACCGCGCCTCTGAGCGCACCCGTGGTCCGGGGCGGTCCGGTGTCTGTTCGACGGAGCCCGGTCGGTAGACCACGAATGACGGGTTCTCGGCCGGCACGTCCGGCTCGGTCCAGGTCGCCG
Organism: Micromonospora sp. RHAY321; assembly: GCF_023896955.1. GTDB lineage: Bacteria > Actinomycetota > Actinomycetes > Mycobacteriales > Micromonosporaceae > Micromonospora. The sequence continues at coordinate 207,071 of NZ_JAMHIW010000006.1, read as the reverse complement.
GCTGCCGGCGGCGGGGCCGGGGCGGGACCGGGCGGTTCTGGCCGCCCGTCTCCTCCGCTGGCACCTCGTCCGCACGCTCCTTACCGTCCGGGCGCCCGGTACCGGTGCGCTGGCCGTCCGTCGGGCGGGTCGGCGCGGAGCCGACGTCTTCCTGCCGCGCCTCCGGGCGCAGCGAGGTCCGCTCGGCGACCGGCGACTGACGACGTCCCCCGATCGGCTCCGCCGTGCCGCCGGGTTCCGCCACGTCCAGCCGTGCGGCGGTCCGCATGTCTCGGAAGAACCGGCGGTGCCAGGACCCGGCCGAGCTGACCGCCTCGCTGCTGTCCTTGCCGCCGAGCTGCGTGATCCGCCGGTACGGCCGCAGCAGCAGCCAGCCGACCACTCCGCAGAGCCAGACCAGCACCACCTGGAGCCAGCCGGGCAGGGTGGGCGTGCTCATGATCAGATCAACCGCGAACAGGTAGATGGCCGCCCCGGTGCCGAAGATGGCGATGTTGAAGACTGCGGCGACCACGGCGTTCGCGAGCCGCCGCAGCCCTGCGCTGGCGGGCCGGAGCAGGCCGACGGTGCCGAGGATCGGCGCCGCGATCACCGCCCACCGGAAGATCAGGAAACCGAGCAGGACCAGCAGCGACGCGGTCAGGTCGAACATGGCGAAGAGCACCGAGGCCAGGACGGCGATGAAGCCGGCGCCGACCCGGTCCATGTCCCGCACCCCCTGGAGGTACTCGTACGCCTCCGGATCCTCGGTCTGGATCTGCTGAGCCACCCGTGCCCACTGCTGCTGCTTCGCCTTGATCGTCGCGTTCCGGGTAGCCGGGTTGGCGCGCAGCTTCTCCGCCTCCTCCCAGGAGAGGGACTTGGCGTCGTAGAGCGCGGGGCCGTACTTGCGAGCGGTCTCGCTGTCGGCCGAGCCGAGCACCCCGCGCAGCCAGTTGCGGTAGAGCATCGCCTCGGTGGCGGTGTCGCTGGCCCGCACGGCGGGCGGTCGGTTGTCCTTACAAGCCTCAGGATTTGGATCGTCACACTGATCCGGCGGGGTGTCGCGGGCTGCGGGACCGACGGCGTCGTGCACCACGCCCAGCGTGGTGACCAGGGTGCCGTCGGCGATATTCGCCGACTTGACCGGCCAGGCGGCCAGCGCGGTGACCGCCACCATGACCAGCAGCGCCCAACCAGCGGTGGTCATGGCGTTGCTCATGTCCGACTGACGGGAGCGCCAGAGCAGGTAGAGCCCCACCACGCAGAGCGTGACGATTCCGAAGACGCTGAACACCTTCTGGTAGACGGCCTTGGTCGCCTGCTCGACCAGGGGATCGGCCCAACCCCACATCGAACTCGGGTCCCAGGCCCGCTCCCGCAGCGCGTTCGAGGCGCCGATGATCGCGGTGGCGATCATGAATTCGCCGTTGGCCACGGTGGTGGTGAACTTGTAGTCCGGGTGCAGGACCGACGACGCACAGCCGCCGGGGATGTCGTACGTCGGATAGCTGTAGCCGGCATAGCCGTAGTCGCTGTAGAGCCCCTTCGGGCCGGGCTGCTTGGCGGAGTCCGGCCGACCGGCGAACCAGCCGGCGAGCCCCGAGTCCGGCGTACCGGGGGTCGGCGCATTGCGGCAGGTGACCTCGGTCTCGCTGACCTCCTTGAGCTTGTTCACGCAGGTCCGGAAGTCGGCCTGCCACTCCTGGGTCGTGCAGAGGTCGGCGCGGGCCTGGGCGGCCGGCGGGGCGGCGGCCGCGGCCTCCGCGCCGATCAGTGGCCAGGTGAGAGAGGCCCCGGCCAGTACGCCGAGGGCGAGCAGGAACGCCGCGATCCGTGCCCGGGCCCTCGCCATGTCACGCCTCCAGATCCGGCAGGGGGATGCTCGGCAGCACTCCGGCCGCTGCGGCGATCGCGGCGGGCGTCGTGTCGAGGTGGTCCAGCAGCCCTTCGACGTACGAGACGTCGACCCGGACCTTCTGCACCCGCCCGTCGACGTCGCGCATCACGAACTCGCGGAAGCCGAGCCGGGCGGCCGAGCTGGTGTCGGCGGCGGAGAGCGAGGCCAGGGTGGCTTCGTAACCGTCGTTGACCGGTACCCGCAGCAGCCGTAGCGCTTCGGAGGCGATCTCGGCGTCCTCGGCGATCCGGCCGACGAAGACGGTGGAGACGAGGTTCTGGACGTCGAGGCCGAGGATGTCGCGTGGGTTCTGGGAGGCGACGAGGGCGGCCAGGTTCCACTTGCGGGAGTCCCGGGCGAGTCGGACCAGGAACGAACGTCCTGACCGCCAGCCCTCCATGAAGTGGGCCTCGTCCAGGCCGACGAGCTTGCGCGAGGACATCGACCCGCCGTAGCAGCGTCGGACGGCGAGCCGGTGCGCGGTGTGCAGCATCGGCAGGGCGAGTGCCTCCTCGGCGGACCAGTACTCCCGTTCGATCTTGAGGTCGGGCAGTCGCAGCCCGGCCATGGTGATCACCGTGAGGGCCGCGTCGGCGCCGAGCAGCCCTTCCGGTGGCCGGCCGAAGAAGAGCATGGCCAGCGGCATCTCGGCGGTGTCCAGCAGCAGGTTGGCCAGCTCCTTGCCGGCGTCGTCGTCGAGCCGCCCGAGGCAGCTCACGACGTCGTCCAGCGTGGACGTCTCCTCGGCGGGGACCTGGCGGACCGCGTGCCGGAACAGGGTGGCGGTGGACGCCTCCCGGGCCACCTGCGGTGGCACGAGCATCATGCAGATGTCCTGGACGAGCATCCGCCGTTCGGCCCGCGCGTTGGAGACCGCGATCTCGAACTCCCGGTCACCGGCGGCCCCGGCACCGAACTCGCTGCGGAGTGGCGTCGGGATGAGGGAGTACGGCGCCAGGGTGCCGTGCTCCGAGCCGGTCAGGTTCAGCACCCGGGAGTACGGCCGTAGCTCGGGCATGGCGCAGAGCCGGGCCAGCGGCCCGGACGGGTCGAGCAGGGTCACCTGGACGCCCCGTCGGGCGGCGAGGTAGCCGAGTGCGCCGAGCAGGGTGGACTTGCCACCGCCCGGCTCGGCCACGAAGACCGCGAGCCCCGAGCGTTCCCGTACCTCCATGGGGAAGTGCAGGTCGAGGAAGACCGGCCGGCGGCAGGTGCCCGCGGTGCGGCCGATCAGGTCGCCCCGCCGGTCGCCCACGTTGGAGGCGGCCTGGGGGAGCGCGGCCGCGAGCAGCGGGACGGGCATCCGGCGGACGTAGCCGGTGTTGGCGATCGGCTCGCCGGGGATGAACTCGCGGGCCAGCCAGTCCTGGTTCTTCGGGTGCTGGAGCGAGATGCGCAGCTCCCGGGAGTAGAGCTGGATGAGCCGGCGGGCCCGCTCCAGACACTCCTCCCTGGTCCGGCCGCCGACCGCGATGCGGTGCCAGCCGTGTGCGCGGGCCGAGTCGACGGGCAGCCCGGTGGTCATCTCGTCGCCGATCACCAGTGCCCGCTTGGCCAGTCGTTCCAGCTCGGGCGGGGCGTCGATGCCGTGCTCGGCGTAGTCGAGCTGCTGGGAGCGGATCATCCGGAGCCGGTGTTCGAGATTGCGGAACGAGTCGCCGGAGCCGAGGATGTCGACCCGGGTGGAGATCTCCATCGGCCATGGCAGCCGCTCGTGGAAGTGCAGCCAGGGCTCGTGCCGCTCCGGAATCTCCAGGGGTTCCATCCGGCCGACGGCGAGCACGGCGACGTGCCGTTCCTCGCCGGTCATCCGGTTGACCAGCTTGACGGTCGAGCCGTACGGGGTGCGGTAGCGCTCGACCTGTTCGGTCATGGCGAGCAGGTCACCGCGTTCCCAGCGCCCGTCGGTCACGGGCGAGAGCCGGCCGGGCGGCGCCATGCACAGCGCCACCGACCGGTAGAGCAGCCATTCCAGCTCCTGTGCGGTGACGCGTCGGCCGCGCATGCCGAACGCGCCGAGCACCTCGTCGAACTGCTCGACGGTGCGGCCCAGCTTGCGGCGTTCGCCCTCGGCGGTGCCCCGGCCGAAGGTGCGCAGCAACCGCTCGGTGAGCGAGTCGCCGAGCGACCGGCGGGCGAAGGTGACGCCGAGGTAGGTCTGGCCCTCGGCGTGGTTGACCGCCATCAGGTGCCGCTGCGCGGCGACCAGGTGGTCGGCCCAGCCGGCGGTGCCGGGCACGTCAGGAAGCGGTGCCGGCGTGTGTGCGTCGATGGTGCGCGCCCACTCGTCGGCGGGGAACGGGCGGGTGGTGCGGCGCAGGTGCAGCCGGAAGCCCGCCAGGCCGGCGTACTGCTCGGAGATCGCCGACAGCAGCGCCTCGCGTTCGGCGTCGGGCCGGAAGGCCCAGCGCACCTCGGGTAGCCAGTACCAGGCGGTGACGGTGTTCGGCGTGAAGGTCAGGTGGCCGGCGATCTCGGTGATGGCCAGCTCGACCGACGGGTCCCGGTCCCCGAATTTGATCTTCGGGGCGCGGACGCGGGTCGGCTTGTCCGGCCGGGCCGCCGGGCGCTGGCGGGGTGTGGCCACCTCCCGCCCGGTCTGCTCGGCACCGACCGCGGTGGGCCGGCCTGGGGCGCCACGCCTCGGCGCGCGTTCCAGGGCCGGCCGGTCCGCCGGTACGGCGCTGGCCGGCTCGGCCGCCCGTGCCGAAGGCGCCGAGTTGGCTGGCAGGGTCGCCGGACCGTTGGCCGACGACGGCGATGCGCCTCCGGCCGTCGGGTCGGGCTCGTGGGGTGGGCGGAGCATCGGCAGCCGGTCGCCGGCCTGGTGTGGCACGCGGGACTCGACGGCGGGACCGCCGGCCGCGCGCCGCGGCTCGATGGGTCGTCCGACGTCGGTGGACTGGTCGGCTGTCCATGATGGCTCTGGGTCGGGCACCCGACGGGTCGGCTGGGCGGCGGGCGGCTGCTGGGGGATCGCCGGCTGCTCCCGGGTGGCCGGGCCGGCGGTCACGGCCCGTGCTCCGCCGGGCCGGGACGCGCCGAAGAGGTCCAGGAACGGGGAGTCGATGTCGGCGTTCTCGCCTGCCGACACGGCGGTGGGCTCGGCGGGTGGCGTCCGGCGCGGCACCGGTCGGGGCGCCTGGAAGACGCCGACCGCGCCGTGACCGGGAGAGGTCACCAGCGCGGGATCCAGCGCCACCTCGTCCTCGGTGTCGGTGTAGTCAAATGACTGCGCACGGTGACCTGCCGGCCCGGCCGGGTGGCCGGCCGGGGACCCCGGCGTGGAAGAGCGACTCATGCGACCGCCTCACCCGCGTCGTGCGACGGACCGATCGGCGTACGCCCGGTCATGCCAGCTCCTCCCGAATCCTGATCCGGCTGCCGACCAGGCGCGGGTCGCGCTGCTCGATCGCCGGCTCCCGGGTGCGTCGCCAGTCGGTCAGTGCGGTGCGGATGACAACCCGCGCCGGCCGATCCGGGTCGACGTGCCGGAAGATGAACGACGTGGTCACGATGGCGAGCGCGATCTCCCAGGCGGGGAACAGCTCGACATTCAGCGTGAACAGCCAGTGGATGAACATGTAGAGGGGGACGAGCAGCATGAAGAGCCCGTACTGGGCGTACGGCAGATGGACCGGAAGGGTGTAACCGGGCGGCCCGAGGTAGACCAGGCGGGCCCGGTAGATGTCGTCGTCGGTGCGCAGCCGCATCTGATGACCGCGCCTATTCGAAGATCAGGTCGATCAGGTAATCGCCGACGAAGAAGAGTGTGGCCGCGCCGGCGATGAAGGCCAGCCCGACGATGGCGATGGCGGAGCTGGTCAGGACCTTGGAGATCTCGCCCCGGCTGGCTCGGCCGATGAAGATGACGCCCAGGACGGCCAGCAGGATCGGCGCGATCTTGCTGGCGAAGAAGGTGACCACACTGTTGGTGTCGATCCCCTTCGGTGCCGGCTCGGCGAGTGGAGCCGACGCCAGGGTGGAGAGCGCGTGGGCGACGCCGGACGACGCCGTCTCCATGAGCTCGAAGGCGATCACTGGAACCTCCCCATAGCGCGGCCGGCGGTGCCGCGGCGGTGCATTAGGCAAGCCTGGCGGGAAATGTGCTCGCAGGGCGCAGCGTTCTCGACCCTGCGTTCGTTACTCACCACGGAGAGTGGCGAGCTTTGGGCGGATTTTCCCCGCTTCGGCCCTCCCTCCACGCTTCGCCATCTCGATGCTGGCCAATTCCAAAGCGTACGGGCCGCCCCGGATTGCGACAAGCCGTGACGGGACTGCCCGATCGTGCCCGGACGACCGATCGTACACCTGTTCCAATGTGCACGTCAGAGGTGGTGAGGCGAGGGCCGACCCGGGTCGGTGGGCGCCGTCGCCGCGACCGGTACCGTCTAGTCGTGACCGATCTGGTACGGGCTCCGGGCCCGGTGGTGATGGGCGTCCTCAACGTCACGCCGGACTCCTTCTCCGACGGCGGACGGTACGCCGACCTCGACGCTGCCGTCGGACATGGCGTCCGTCTGCGCGACGCCGGGGCGCACCTGGTGGACGTCGGCGGCGAGTCGACCCGTCCGGGCGCCGAGCGGATCGACTCGGAAACCGAGGCCGACCGTGTGTTGCCGGTCATCCGGGAGCTGACCGCCGCCGGGGTTCGGGTCAGCATCGACACCAGCCGGGCACGGGTCGCCGAGGCCGCCCTGGGCGCTGGCGCTGCGGTGGTCAACGACGTCTCCGGTGGGCTGGCCGACCCGGACATGGCCCGGGTGGTCCGCGACGCCGGCTGTCCCTGGGTGCTGATGCACTGGCGGGGTCACTCCCGGCAGATGCGCGAGCTGGCCAGCTACACCGACGTGGTGGCCGACGTCCGGGCCGAGCTGGCACAGCGGATCGACGCGGCGCTGGCCGCCGGTGTGGCGGCCGACCGCATCATCGTCGACCCCGGCCTCGGTTTCGCCAAGACGGCCGCACACAACTGGGAACTCAGCGCCCGCCTGCCGGAGCTGCTGGACCTGGGGTACCCGCTGCTCTTCGGGGCCAGCCGCAAGTCCTATCTCGGACGGCTGCTCGCCGGCCCGGACGGCACGCCGCGGCCCACCGCGCAGCGGGAGGCGGCCACCGTCTCCACCAGCGTGCTGGCCGTGGCGGCAGGCGCCTGGGGGGTACGCGTGCACGACGTGCGCGCCACCGCCGACGCGCTCGCCGTGTGGGTCGCCACCGGGCGTCCGCGGCTGGCCCCGACGCGGGTCGGCCCGGGGCGGCCCGAATGACCGGCCCACGTCGGGTGCGCCCGACGGCTGCGGCAGCGACCGGTCGGGTGGCCGACCGGCGAGAGGGGATGCGATGACCGACCGGATCCAGCTCACCGGCCTGCGGGCCCGCGGCCGGCACGGGGTGTACGACTTCGAACGCGCCCAGGGGCAGGACTTCGTGGTCGACGCGACCCTCGAACTGGACCTCGCCCCGGCCGCCGCCAGCGACGACGTCACCGCCACCGTCCACTACGGCGAGTTGGCCGAACGCCTGGTCGCGGTGGTGACCGGTGAGCCGGTGAACCTGATCGAGACCCTCGCGGACCGGCTGCTCACGGTCTGCCTGGCCGACGAGCGGGTCGACACCGCCACGATCACCGTGCACAAGCCGGAGGCCCCGGTGCCGCACACGTTCACCGACGTCGCCGTCACCATGACCCGGGCGCGTGCCCGGTGACCAGGGCCGTGCTGTCGCTCGGCAGCAACCTGGGCGACCGGCTGGGCCATCTGCGCACGGCCGTCGCCACGCTCGGCGACAGCGTGCTGGTGCTGTCCGGGGTGTACGAGACTCCACCGTGGGGCGACGCCGACCAGCCCGCGTACCTCAACGCGGTGTTGCTGGCACAGGACGACGCCGCCGCCCCGCGCGACTGGCTGGAGCGGGCGCGGGCCGCGGAGCACGCTGCCGGCCGGGTCCGTGACCCACAGCGGCGGTTCGGGCCACGCACCCTCGACGTGGATGTGATCGCGGTCTGGGGTGACGACGACGAGCCGGTGCTCAGCGACGATCCCGAGCTGACCCTGCCGCACCCCCGGGCGCACCTGCGCGCCTTCGTGCTGCGGCCGTGGATCGACATCCAGCCGTACGGGCGGCTGCCCGGGCACGGCTGGCTGACCGACCTGCTCACCACCGGCCCGGCGGCCCAGGACGCGCTGGATCTGCGTCCCCGGCCGGAGTTGGCGTTAGAGTCGACGGCATGACCGAGCGGAGCCGGCCGGCATGACGCAGGCGAAGTCCCCACCACCGGGCGGGCCGGGCCCGGACCGGTCACGGATGGGCCCCACCCGCATCTCCACTCTGGTCGTGGCCGCCCTGGCCGCGGCGGCGGTGGCGTGGCTGCTGATCAGCACCCTCTACTACAGCGGCATCCCCCGGCTGCCCTGGCTGCCGGTGGTGACGCTGGCCGGGCTCGCCGTGCTGGAGGGGTACGCGGCGGTCAACACGCGGGGCCGCATCGAGCGCAAGCCCGGCCGGGATCCGGTGAACCCGCTGATGGTGGCCCGGTTCGTGGTGCTCGCCAAGGCGTCGGCGCTGGCCGCGTCCATCTTCGCCGGCTTCTACGCGGGGCTCACCGGCTGGCTCTTCGTCGAGACCACCCGGGCCGCCACGGAGGATCGTCCGGCCGCCGGCGCTGGCCTGCTCGCCTCACTGGCGCTGGTCGGCGCCGCACTCTGGCTGGAGCGTTCCTGCCGGGTGCCGGAGCGCCCGGACGACGAGCGCGAGCCCGACCAGCGGGAGAGCCGCCCCGGCCAGCGCTGAGCAGGGGGTTACGCCCGGCTCCGGGCGCGGGTACGGTGCCTGCGACCGGAGAGCAACGGCCGCCCCCGGTCCGTCCGCGCGCGGGACCGGGGAGGGCCGGCCAGCGGGGAGGCAGCGTCATGGCGTACGAAGAAACGGGCCGGGACCGGTCGGCGGAGCCCTCGTCCGGGGTGCCCGCCGCCGTTCTGGAGAACGTCTTCGACGACCCCACCCACGGCGAGCCCGGCCGGGACCGGGTCGGCGTGCACGTGTTCTGGGAGATCCTGCTGCTGGTCGGTCTCGCCGTCCTGGGCTGGCTGCTCTGGCGGGCCGACCCGGCCGCGCTGCGCGGCGCGGGCCTGCGCACGCTGCTGGTCGGTGCGGTCGGGCTGGGGTTGCTCGCTCTCGCCGCCGGGCTGAGCCTGCGCACCGCCGCCCCGAACCTGGCCGTCGGGCCGATCGCGGTCGCCGCCGCACTGCACTACGCGGAGCAGGGCGACCAGGGCCTGCGGGATTCCGTGGGCCCGGCCATCGCGGTCGCCGCGCTGGGCGGGCTGGCGCTGGCGCTGGCCGTGGTGGTGCTGCACGTGCCCGGCTGGGCCGCCAGCCTGGCCGGCGCCGCCGGCGTGGTGGTGTACATCGAACGCCGGTCGGCGCCCGTGCTGGTGCAGGGCGACTACGACCCGGGGCGTAGCGCCGGCTACCTCTTCGCCGGGTTCGCGGCGGTCGCGGTCCTCGGAGGGCTGTTCGGCGCGATCCGGGCGATCCGTCGGCTGGTCGGCCGGTACCGGCCGGTCACGGATCCGGCCCGCCGCCGGGGAGTGGTGGCCGCCGTGGTCACCGCCGTCGCGCTGATCGGCTCGACCGTGCTGGCCGCTCTCGCCGGAGTGCTGCTCGCCGCCAACGGCCCCGGGCCGGTCGCGCCGACGTCCGGGCTGGACTGGACCGTGCTGGCGATCGGGGTGGCCCTGCTCGGCGGCACCAGCGCGTTCGGCCGCCGGGGCGGTGTGTTCGGGACCCTGCTGGCGGTCGGCCTGGTCGCCGTCTTCCAGGCGTACGCGCGGGCGCGCGGTTGGACGGTGGACACCTGGACGGTCGGCGGTGTGGCGCTCGGCGTCGGGCTGCTGGTCACCCGACTGGTCGAGACGTTCGGGCGGCCCCGGCCGGGCAGCACCGACAGGCCGGAACCGGTCGGCGACGGCACGATCAGCACGGGCTGGACCGTGCCGCTGTCGCAGCCGGTCGACAACTGGCCCCCTACGCTGCCGACGCCCGCCGCGCCCCAGCAGGTCGATCCGTGGCGGGATCCGCGCTGGGAGGACAGCCCGCGCCGGTGGGACGCCGATGACCGGTGAGCCGTGTCGCGTCCGCGAGCCGGAGCTGATCTCGACGGTTAGGCTCGGCGGCATGACCGACACACCTGCCGCCACCCCCGGCGGAGCCTCGTTCCAGGAGCTCGACCTGCTGTCCACCGAGGAGCTGCGGGAGCGGGCGTTCGCCCGGGCCCGGGAGCACCGCGACGTGGGCTTCTTCTGGTCGGTGCTGCGGCGTCTGCCGAACGCGGACGAGGCGACGGTCCTGGACGGCGCGCCCAACTCGATCGGCCCGACGATCGACGAGGCCGCCGCGCTGTGGCGGGAGCTGACGGGTCACGGTTACGAGGAGTCGGCGCCACTGCTGCGGGCAGCCTTCATCGACTACCTGCTGAAGCACTGAGCCGGTCGGGGCAGCCCAGGTTTGCCCGGTCGGCCGGGTCGGGCACTGGGCGGATCATGGCACTCTTCCACCGCACCGGCCCGGTCAGCCGCTACGGGACGGCCGCCGGCACCGGCGCCCTCGCCGTTCTGTTTCTGGTCGGCCTGTGTGGCAGCCCGCTGTACACCCGGTGGGCCGGCACCCAGACGGACCCGGAGTCGGGCGTCGCCTTCTACCTGCGGGTGCTCGCCTGGCCGGCCTGGCGGCTGGACGCGGACGGGCAGCCCGGCGGGTTGTTCGCCGCCGACGTGCGGGCGGTCCTGCTGGTGGTCCTCGCGGTGGCCCTGCTGTACCTGCTGCCCGCCGCCCAGGTGGCCCGGGTGCCCGGCTCGGTCAGCCAGTTCTTCTCCGGCTGGGCCGCGTACGTGCTGGCCGGCGGGCTGGCCGCCGTACTGGCGGCGCTACTTGGCCCGGAGCCGTCGCTGCTGGCGGCGTTGCGGGGGGCCAGCGAGGGCGCCGGCTACGGCTTCCTCTCCGGGTGGATCATCGGCACCGCCAGCCTCGGCGGCCGGGCGTGACCCGGCCGGACGCACCGGCCTGACCGCTCGGCCGGACACCGTGCAGGCCGCCCGAGCGGGGTCGGCCCGGTCAGTTCGCCGGGCGGCCGAGGTCGAGGAGGCGCTGTCGGCTGAGCGCTCCCACCGGCCGGCCCTCGTCGGTCACCACGAGCCGGTCCTGTCCCGAGGTGAGCAGCACCGCCAGCGCGTCGTACGCGGAACCGTCCAGTCCGACGGTGGGCAGGTCCGCCGCGGCGTCGCCGGGCACCGGGTCCAGCGCCTCCCGGTCCAGGGGGGTGACCGCAAGCCGGCGGATGCCCCGGTCGGCCCCGACGAACTCGCGTACGAACGGGGTGGCGGGGTCGCCGAGCAGGGCTGCCGGCGTGTCGTACTGCTCCAGGTGCCCGCCCTGCGAGAGCACGGCGATCCGGTCACCGAGCCGGACCGCCTCGTCGAGGTCGTGGGTGACCAGCACGATCGTCTTGCGGACCTCGGCCTGGAGGCGGAGGAACTCCTCCTGAAGACGGGCCCGGACGATCGGGTCGACGGCCGAGAACGGCTCGTCCATCAGCAGCACCACCGGGTCGGCGGCGAGGGCGCGGGCCACCCCGACGCGCTGCCGCTGCCCGCCCGACAGCTCGTGCGGGTAGCGGCGGCCGAACTGGGCGGGGTCGAGGCCGACCAGGTCGAGCAGTTCGTCGACCCGGGTCCGGATCTGACTGCGGGACCAGCCGAGCAGCCCGGGCACCGTGGCCACGTTCGCCCGGACGGTCTGGTGTGGAAAGAGCCCCACGTTCTGGATCACGTAGCCGATCCGTCGGCGCAACCGCACCGGGTCGACGTCGGTGACGTCCTCGTCGCCGAGCATGATCCGCCCGGCGGTGGGCTCGATGAGCCGGTTGATCATGCGGAGCACGGTCGACTTGCCGCAGCCGGACGGCCCGATCAGCACCACCAGCTCGCCGGCCTTGACCTCCAGACTGAGGTCCCGGACGGCCTCGGTGCCGTTCGGGTAGCGCTTCTGGATGCCCTGCAGGGAGATCGACGCGGCGCGAGCGCTCTCGGCCACGCCGGAGGCCTCCGGGGTAACGTCCACGTATGTCCTTCCGCCTGAGCTACCGGGCCGACCCGGGAAACCCCTGGTTCTCCTGGCAGTACGTGCGGGACAACTCTGACACGATCCTCGCCGCCGTGCGTGAACACGCCTCCCTCACCGGGCGCGCGGTGCTGATCGCGGCACTGGTCGCTCTGCCGTTGTCCGTGGTCGCGTACTGGTTCCGCCCGCTGGCCGGCCCGATCCTCGGCGTCACCGGCGTGATCTACACCATCCCGTCGCTGGCCCTGTTCGCGTTCATCGCGCCATACCTGGGCACCGGTGCCACCACCGTGCTGGTCGGACTGGTCCTGTACGCGCTGCTGCTGATCGTCCGCAACGTGGTGGCCGGGCTCAACCAGGTGCCGCCGGAGGTCAGTGAGGCCGCCGAGGGCATGGGCTACGGGCGGTGGGGACGACTGTTCCGGATCGACCTGCCGTTGGCGATCCCGGGCATCCTGACCGGGCTGCGACTGGCCACCGTGTCGACGGTGGCGCTGGTCACCGTGGGGGTGCTGGTCGGGCACGGCGGTCTCGGGCAGCTGATCTTCGCGGGGTTCCAGAACAACCTCTACAAGGCGGAGATCATGACCGGCACCGTGCTCTGTGTGGCGCTCGCCGTGCTGCTGGACCTGCTGCTGGTCCTGGTCGGCCGCCTGATCACCCCCTGGGCCGCGCGGGGCGCCCGGTGAGCGCCGCGGCGAGCCCCGTGCACCAGGCGGTGCTGTGGCTCAACGACCCACTGAACTGGACCAACCCCGGCGGGATCCTGGACCGCCTCGGCGAGCACCTGGCGATCTCCGCCGCCGCGGTGGCCCTCGGCTGCCTGGTGGCCTGGCCGCTCGGGCTCTGGCTGGGGCACACCGGGCGCGGCGGTGGCCTGGTGGTGCTGGTGTCCAACGCCACCCTGGCCATCCCCACGCTCGCGCTGTTGACCATCCTGCCGCTGACCTTCCTCGGCTTCGGCCGCACGCCGGTGGTGGTGGCGCTGGCCGTCTTCGCCATTCCGCCGCTGCTGGCCAACGCGTACCTCGGCGTACGCCAGGTCGACCCGGAGGCGCGCGACGCGGCTCGCGGGATGGGCCTGTCCGGCGGGCAGTTGCTGCGTCGGGTGGAGTTGCCGCTCGCCGTGCCCTACCTGGCCGCCGGTTTCCGGACCGCCGCCGTGCAGGTGATCGCCACCACAGCGCTGGCGTCGTTCGTCAACGGTGGGGGCCTCGGCGAGATCATCCGCACCGGGTTCGGGCTGAGCATCGCGGCCGGTGGGGGTCAGATCGTGGCCGGCGGCCTGCTGGTGGCCGGTCTCGCGCTTCTGGCCGAGGTGCTCCTCAGCGGCCTCGAACGCCTGGTCACCCCCCGTCCGCTGCGGCGCGTACGGCAGGGCGCGGCGCGACCCCGACCCGCCGACGCCACCGGCCGCGCCTGACCCACCCGGGCACGTCCCGACGGGGTGATCCGTCCGGGTGAGCGATCGTCGAACCACCGACCGGCGGCGGGCCGGCCGGTGACGATGCGGTGACGAAGCCCTCCCAAGGTTGTCGGTCGGTTGCGGACGATGTTGGGTGGACATTCGCGGGCGACCGACAGCCAGGTTCGCCCGTCGGACACGCGGCCGGCCCGGGACGGGTCGCGCCGGGACACGGAAGGCGGGCACATGCGCGCACGTACACGTCTGGCGTTCGGGGCGGTCGGCGCCGTCGCCGCGGCGGCGCTCCTCACCGGGTGCGGCGACGCCGGCTCGTCCGGCACCGACGCACCGCAGCAGGGCGCCTCCGGCGCCGGTTGCGCCCCGGTCGCCGGGCAGCAGCTCATCGCACTGCAGGACGACAAGAAGCTCCAGAACTCCGACAACGTCATTCCGGCGGTCAACAGCAAGGCGGCCAACCCGCAGCTGATCGCCGCGCTGGACAAGGTTTCGGCGGCGCTCGACACGCCGAAGCTGATCCAGCTCAACAAGGCCGTCAACGACGACCGCAAGACCCCCAAGGTGGCGGCCGAGGAGTTCGCCTCCGCCAACAACATCACCGCGGGCATCGCCAAGGGCCCGGGCGGCGAGATCGTGGTGGGTGCCGGCAACTTCGCCGAGAGCCAGACGTTGGGCGAGCTGTACCGGATCGCGCTCACCGCCGCCGGCTACCAGGTCAAGGTGCAGCAGATCGGCAACCGCGAGCTGTACGAGCCGGCGCTGGAGAAGGGCGAGGTCCAGGTCGTCCCGGAGTACGCGGCGACGATGGCGGAGTTCCTCAACACGAAGGCCAAGGGTCCCAACGCCCAGCCGGTCTCCTCGCCCGACATCAACACCACGGTGACCGCACTCAAGGCGGAGGGTGACAAGGTGGGCATCACCTTCGGCACCCCGGCTGCCGCGCAGGACCAGAACGCCTTCGCGGTCACGCAGGCCTTCGCCGACAAGTACGGCGTGCGGACCCTCTCCGAGCTGGCCGCGAAGTGCTCCGGCAACGCGACAGTGCTGGGTGGTCCGCCGGAGTGCCAGCAGCGGCCGTTCTGCAAGCCGGGCCTGGAGAAGACGTACGGCCTCTCGGTGGGGTCGTTCTCCTCGCTCGACCAGGGCGGTCCGCTGACCAAGAACGGGCTGCGCACCGGTTCCATCAGCGTCGGCCTGATCTTCTCCTCGGACGGCGCCTTCGCCACCAGCTGAGCCACCTCGTGGCGTGCTGACGACGCCCTCGCCCCACCCGGGGCGGGGGCGTCCGCGCGTGCCGGGGACCCGTTCCCTCGGGTGGGGATCGTCGGTAGGCTGCACAGCCATGCCAGCCCCGGTCACTCCCGACGCCCGGCGTCAACCGCCGCTGCTGACCATGCTCTTCTGGGCCGGCGTGGGCCTCGCTCCGGTGGCGGCGCTGATCCTGCTGGTCGCCGACGGCAACGGGCCGCTGCGCTTCGCGGCGGTGCTCGCCATCGTGGCGGTGGTGCTGATCGGCCTCTCCATCGCGCTGCGGCCCGACGGTGCCTCGGCGCAGGCCGACGAGCTGCTGGACGAGATCGAGGAACTGCGCCGGGAGCTGCGCACCGAGATCGTGGCCGCCGCGCAGCGCGGTAACCAGGCACTCGACCAGGCGCAGCGGGCACAGGAGGGCCTCGCCGCGGTCCGTCGCCGCCTCGACGCCAGCGGTGCGGCTCTCGCCGGTGCCGCCGCCTCCGTCGACCCGGCGGGTGCCGGCCGGGCACGGGTGCCGGCCGCCGAGCCGGTCGAGGCCGCTCCGGCCGCCCGCAGTCGGGTGCCGGTGCCCGGTGACACCCCGGCCGGTCGGGCCCGGATGGCAGCCCCCGACGCCGTCCCCGGTTGGGGCCGCCCCGAGCGTGCCGACGACGAGCCTGCGTACCCGCGACCGGCCGCCGACGTCGCCGCCGAGCCTCCGGTCAGCGCCGGGCCGTACGGTGCCGAGCCGCCCACGGCCGGCGGGGTGTACGGCGCGCAGCGAGCCACCGGGTACGGCTCGGCGCCCCGCCCTCGTGACCAGGACCGTTCCGAGCCGGCGCACCGGCCGGTCGGTGTGGTCCGGCACACCGAGACCGTGCACGTGACCACCCGGCACACGGTGGTGGACGGCGGTCCGGCCGAGCCCGGTGGGCGGTACGGCGGTGGCTACGGAGGCCAGTGGACCGCGCCGGCGCGGGAGTGGACCCGGGGCGGCGGCGCGGACGAGCGTTCCCGGCCGGCGGACCGCTCGTGGGGTGAGCCCGAGGAGCGTCCCCGGTCCGGTCACGGCGACGACCGTGCCCAACCCGCCGACGGGCCCGGCTGGACGGCCCGCCGCGACGAGCCGGAGTGGCCCGATCCCCGCGACGCGCACGACGAGCCCGACGAACCCGGCTGGGATGCCGGACCGCAGCACGCTCCGGAGCGGTCGCACCCTGCTGCCTGGGCGAACCCGGACGACCGTCACGACGACCGCGGCTGGTCGGAGCAGCGTGCGCCGGACCGGGCGGCGGCACCCCAGCCCGGGCCGCCCCTGCGGGCGGACGACACCGGCGAGTACTGGTCGCAGCTGCGGGCCGGTGACCGGTGGGCGGCCGTCCGGGACGACGAGCACGGCCGTGAGCTGCGCGTCGGTGAGCGCCGGGCCGAGGTGCAGGCGGACGCCACCGGCACCGAGTACCGGGTGGCCGACCGCTGGGCGTCCGTCCGGCAGGAGGAGCCCCGTCGGCACGAGGAGCCCCGCCGGCACGAGGGAGCACGCCGGCACGAGGACGCGCGTCGCTACGACGAGCCGCACCGCTACGACGAGCCGCACCGCTACGACGAGCGCGAGCCGTACCCCCGGGACGAGCCGGCGCGCCGGCACGACCGCGACGGCGGCTGGCGGGCCGAGCCGGAGGACCGGCCGGCGCTGCCGGCCGGCGGCGTGCCGGTGCCCGACGAGTGGCGCCCACCGCGCCAGCGCGGCCACCAGGCGGACCCCGCACCGGAGCGGGCCGGCCGGCGCCGCGTCGAGGAGCGGTACGGCTATCCGCCGCAGGACGACGTGCCGCGCGCCGGCGGCGCCCCGGTCACCGACCGCTGGCGCTGAGCCAGGGCCGGGCTCGGGTCACTTGTCGATGTCCCCGACCACGAAGAACATCGAGCCGAGGATGGCGATCAGGTTCGGCACCAGGCAGCCGGGGAGCAGGGTGGCCAGCGCCTGCACGTTGGCGTACGAGGCGGTGCGCAACTTCAACCGCCAGGGCGTCTTCTCGCCCCGGGACACCAGGTAGTAGCCGTTGATGCCGAGCGGGTTCTCCGTCCAGGCGTAGGTGTGCCCCTCCGGCGCCTTGAGCACCTTGGGCAGGCGG
This sequence comes from Micromonospora sp. RHAY321, assembly GCF_023896955.1. GTDB lineage: Bacteria > Actinomycetota > Actinomycetes > Mycobacteriales > Micromonosporaceae > Micromonospora. The sequence continues at coordinate 190,285 of NZ_JAMHIW010000006.1, read as the reverse complement.
GTGTTGATCGGCCCGGTCAGCCGGTCCACCCGGTTCAGGCACTGCTCGGCGAGGTCGAGTGAGGCGTACACCTGGTCGAGCAGCACCTCGAAGCGGGCGTGGCAGTCCCCGGCGGTCTTCGTCACCACCGGCACGTCCAGCTCGTCGTAGGCCAGGTAGGGGTCGTCGCGGCGCAGGTCCAGGTCGAGCCCGGAGGCCCGGGCCACCGGCCCGGACGCGCCGAACGCGGCGGCGTCGGCGGCGGAGAGCACGCCCACCCCCACGGTGCGGGCCAGGAAGATCTCGTTGCGCCGGATCAGGTGGTCCAGGTCGGGCAGTCGCCGTCGTACCTCGCCGATCGCCGCCCGGGCCCGGCCGGTCCAGCCGTACGGCACCTCCTCCTTGAGGCCGCCCACCCGGTTGAACATGTAGTGGATCCGGCCGCCGGAGACCTCCTCCATCACCGCCTGGATGGTCTCCCGTTCCCGGAAGGCGTAGAAGACAGGTGTGATCGCGCCGATCTCCAGCGGGTAGGAGCCGAGGAACATCAGGTGGTTGAGCACCCGGTTCAGCTCCGCGAGGGCCATCCGCAGCCAGGTGGCCCGCTCCGGCACCTCCATGCCCATCAGCCGCTCCACCGCGAGCACCACACCCAGCTCGTTGGAGAACGCCGACAGCCAGTCGTGCCGGTTGGCCAGCACGATGATCTGCCGGTAGTCGCGCACCTCGAAGAGCTTCTCCGCGCCCCGGTGCATGTAGCCGACGATCGGTTCGCAGGCGATGACCCGCTCGCCGTCGAGGACCAGCTTCAACCGCAGCACGCCGTGCGTGGAGGGGTGCTGCGGGCCGATGTTCAACACCATGTCGGTGCCGAGCTGCTGGTCGCCGGTGCCGGCGACCAGCCCGGCCCCGGTGCCGACGGTCAGTTCACGGAGGTCCCCGGCGTCGGTGGTCATGCCCGTCATCGTGCCACGGCCGGCCCGAGCGGGATGCCGACCGGTTGCCGCAGCCACCAGTGCCCGCCGAGCCCGGCCGGGTCGGTCAGCTCGGCCACCGCCGACGCGGCGGCCAGCGCCCGCACGTACCCCGCCGGGTCGGTGCCGGCCAGGCTCAGCGGCGGTCGGCCACCGTCGGCCCCGAGCGCCCGCAACGCCTCCCGCTGCGAGACCAGGGAGTACGCGCACCGGGCGACCGCCGCACCGGCGGAGGCGACCGAGTCCATGGCCACGTGCGCGGTCACATCACCCGACCCGTCGGGCACCGGAGGCACCTGCCGCCCACCCCGGTACCCGGTCAGCGTCCCGTCGACCGGCCTGCTCTCCCGCAGGTGCCCGTAGTCGACTGCCACCGCCAGGCCCCGCTCGATCTTCTGCACCGCGTTGGCCCACGCCTCATCTCTGCTTCGGCCGATCTCGGCTCGTGGGTGGTCGCCGTGGGGGGTTTCCGGGCAGCCTCGTGGGGCTGGGCCACCATGTCGTCAGCCAACCAAGATCAGCGGTGCTGACGGATTCCCCAAGGGTCTCCACCCCGCTGGTCGGCTCGACGAGCAGGTACCGCCAGCCGTCGTCGGTGTGCACCGCCACGTCCAGGGGCACGTTGTCCAACCACTCCGTAGCCAGGAGCACCCCGGTGATTCCGGCAGGGATCTCGGACACCCAGTCGATGTCCTCTGGCAGGTGTGCGGGGCGAGGTGCCAGCTCAACCGCCGTGAACCGCACCCGTTCCGCGACCGACGGACGAACCGGGACCGACGACGGCTCATCCCGCGACGGACGGGCGGCGGCCGTGGAGGTCAGGGTTTCCGGGGAGCCCGCCCGCGGAGGGATCAAGCCTGACCGCCCGGAGCGGGTGGACTCCCCGGAAACCCCCACCGCGACCCCGGCGGCGCCCTCGGACAGGACGAGCCTGAGCAGGGTCTGAAGGAGTTCCCCCCGACCGGCACCCACGTCGACCACGTCAAGTCGTGCGGGGTGGTCGAGGGCCGCGTCGACCTGCGTGATCAGGCGCAGCAGGGCGCTGGCGAAGGCAGGGGAGGCGTGCACGCTGGTCCGGAAGTGGTCGGCCGGCCCGGCACCGGCGACGAAGAAGCCGCCCGGCCCGTAGAGGGCCTGGCCCATCGCGTCCCGCCAGGAAACCGGCATCAGTTCGTCCCGTCTTCTGGGTGCGTCAACCGTGCCGACCCTACGGTCACCCACCCCCCTTCCTCGGGCCGTGAGCGTTTTCACACATGCTTGTCCCGGTTCGGCGGGCCGGGCGCATACTTGCGATCGACCGGTACCCCTTCTCGAGGACTGGATCGTCGTCATGAGCGCACCGCTGCGCCCGCGTCCGGCCGCCCAACTCGGGCCTGCCGCACCGCGGGATCGCGCCGTCATCGGCGCCCCGGCTGCCGCCACCTCCCGCCTGCTCACCGTCGGTGTCGTCGGCGCGGGCCGGGTCGGTGCCGTGTTGGGCGCCGCACTCGCCGCCGCCGGGCACCGGGTGGCCGCCGTCGCCGGCGGCTCCGGAGCCAGCCGCGCCCGGCTCGCCCTGCTGCTGCCCGACGTGCCCCGCCGTCCGGCCGTCGCCGTCGCACACGCCGCCGTCGACCTGCTGCTCATCGCGGTGCCGGACGACGCGCTGGCCGGAGTGGTCGCCGACCTCGCCGCTCGGGGCGCGCTGCGCCCGGGTCAGGTGGTCGCACACACCTCCGGCGCGCACGGGCTGTCGGTGCTGGAGCCGGCCGTCGCGGTCGGTGCCCGGCCGCTCGCCCTGCACCCCGCCATGACCTTCACCGGTACGCCGGACGACCTGGCCCGGCTCGCGGGCATCTCGTACGGGGTGACCGCCCCGGCGGAGCTGCGCCCGCTGGCCGCCCGGCTGGTGGCCGACCTCGGCGGAGTGCCCGAGTGGGTGGGTGAGGCGGACCGCCCGCTCTACCACGCCGCGCTGGCGCACGGCGCGAACCACCTGGTGACCCTGGTGAACGAGGCGGCCGACCGGCTGCGCGACGCGGGCGTGGCCCAGCCGGAGAAGGTGCTGGCCCCGCTGCTGCGGGCCGCCCTGGAGAACGCGCTGCGGCTCGGCGACGACGCGCTGACCGGCCCGGTCTCCCGCGGCGACGCGGGCACCGTCCAGCGGCACCTCACCCGGCTGGCCGAGACCGCGCCGGAGTCCGTGCCCGCCTACCTGGCGCTGGCCCGGCGTACCGCCGACCGGGCGATCGCCGCCGGCCGGCTCCGACCGGTGGACGCGCAGTCGCTGCTCGGCGTGCTGGCTGACAGCGGACGGGAGGTGGCGGCGTGAGCGCGAGGAGTGAGTCGATCCTGCGAGCCCCGCAGTCGCGAACCGAGGTGGCGGCATGACTCAGCTCGTGCACACCCGCGTCGACCTGGCCGAGGCCCGGGCCGCGCTGAAGGGCACGGTCGCCGTGGTGATGACCATGGGCGCGCTGCACTCCGGGCACGAGACGCTGCTGCGTGCCGCCCGGGAACGGGCCGACCACGTGCTGGTGACGATCTTCGTGAACCCTTTGCAGTTCGGGCCGAACGAGGACTTCGACCGCTATCCGCGGACGCTCGACGCGGACCTGGAGGTGTGCCGGCGGGCCGGCGCCGACCTGGTCTTCGCCCCGTCGGTGGCCGAGATGTACCCGGACGGTCAGCCGCGGGTGCGGCTCGACCCGGGTCCGCTCGGATCGGAGCTGGAGGGCGCGAGCCGCCCCGGGTTCTTCCACGGCGTGCTCACCGTGGTGTTGAAGCTGCTCCAGCTGACCCGGCCCGACCTGGCGTTCTTCGGCGAGAAGGACTACCAGCAGCTCACCCTGGTCCGGCGGATGGCCCGCGACCTGGACGTGCCGGTCGAGGTGGTCGGCGTGCCGACCGTCCGCGAGCCGGACGGCCTGGCGCTGTCCAGCCGTAACCGCTACCTGAGCGAGTCGGAACGGGCCGCAGCGTTGAGCCTGTCCGCCGCGCTGCGGGCCGGTGCGCGGGCCGCCGACGACGGCCTGGACGCGGGGGCGGTGCTGACCGCCGCGCACGCCGCGTTCGGCGTCGGTACGCCCGGTGCCCGGCTCGACTACCTGGTGCTGACCGATCCCGATCTGGAGCCGGGGCCGGTGTCCGGGCCGGCGCGGCTGGTGATCGCCGCGTGGGTGGGCAGCACGCGGTTGATCGACAACGCGGCGATCCACCTCGCCCCCCGCCCCTGATCCGGCCGCACCCTCCACCACCCTCGCGAAAGGCCACCCCGATGCTGCGGACCATGCTCAAGTCGAAGATCCACCGGGCCACCGTGACCCAGGCCGACCTGCACTACGTCGGTTCGGTGACGGTGGACGAGGACCTGCTCGACGCCGCCGACCTGCTTCCCGGCGAGCAGGTGGCGATCGTCGACATCACCAACGGTGCCCGGCTGGAGACGTACGTCATCCCGGGCGAGCGGGGCAGCGGCGTCATCGGCATCAACGGCGCCGCCGCGCACCTGGTGCACCCCGGTGACCTGGTCATCCTGATCTCGTACGGCCAGATGAACGATGCCGAGGCCCGGTCGTACCAGCCGCGGGTGGTGCACGTGGACGCCGACAACCGGGTGGTCGAGCTGGGTGCCGACCCGGCCGCGGCGGCACCGGGCACGGCCGGTGACCCGGTGCCCAGTCCGCTGGCCGTGGTGCGCGTCTGACCCACGCACGATGGTTCCGGTCTGTCACCGGAAGGTCATGTCCGGTTACCCTTGGCACGCCGTCGGAAGATGGTCGGTGGCTGGGGGAGGCCGCGATGCGCCGTGCCATGACGACCCTGTTCGCCACTGCCGTCACGGCGGCTCTGCTGGCTGGCTGCGGCGGGTCCGGCGGCCTGGACGGTGATCTGACCGACGACTGGGCGGCGCTGCCGCCGGCGACGGCGTTCACCCCGGCCGTCGGCGTGTGTCAGGCCGCCGACTTCACCGACGTGGTCACCCTGGCCAGCTACCAGCCGGTGGACTGCGCCGGCCCGCACCGGGTGGAGACCGTGCACGTGGGCGCGTTCCCGGTCGAGCGGGCCGCGCCCCCGGCCGGCGGTTCCGCCGAGCTGCGGGGCGCTTTCGCCGAGTGCGACACGAGGGCCACCGGGTACGTGGGCGACGACTGGCGGGCCGGCCGGCTGCGGTTGTCGGTGGCGCTGCCCTCGGGTCCGGGCTGGGCGGCCGGTTCCCGCTGGTACCGGTGCGATCTCAGCGAGCTGACCACGGTCGAGGCGGCGGCCACGGTGGTGGTCCGGTCGGGCAGTCTGCGGGACGCGTTGAAGGGGGCCTCGGCGCTGCGGCTGGGCTGCCAGCAGACCCGCGGCGGCGCTGGCCGGGGTGTGCAGACACTGGTCCCGGTGGAGTGCGGTGCCCGCCACGACGCGGAGTTCGTCGGGGTGTGGCGAGCGCCGGACACCCCGTACCCGACCCGCGACGCGGACTGGGCGCCCCTCTACACGGGCTGCCGCACGGTCCTGGGCCGGTACGTGGGTGTGCCGGACGACGCCGAGCTGCGGTTCCGCAGCGGTGTGGTCGTCCGCCCGCCGGGTGCGGGGCGCTGGCGCGTCGGCGACCGGGGGGTCCGCTGCTACCTGTGGCTCAGCGACCGTACGGTGACCGCCTCGCTGCGGGGCGCGGGGCCGGCCGGCCTGCCGGTCCGGACGAAGTGACCGTGGGCCGCCGGCAGGGCCGGGGCCGGACGGGGTAGTCCATACCACTCGTCGCGCCCCCGCCGCCCCGGACGAGGACGGTTCGGGTTGACTGGGGGGATGGACCTTCCGACGGTGGACCTGCCGGCCCTGCCCTCGTTGCTGGCCGCCCCGGCACCCGGCTGGGTGGAGACCACCGACGTGATCGTGGTGGGTTCCGGGGTGGCCGGGTTGACGGCGGCGCTGCACCTGCGCGAGGCGGGTCTGCACGTCACGGTGGTTACCAAGGTCAACATTGACGACGGCTCGACCCGGTGGGCGCAGGGCGGCATCGCCGCGGTGCTCGACCCGGCGGACACCCCGGCGGCGCACGCCCGGGACACCGAGATCGCCGGGGTCGGGCTCTGCGACCCTGCGGCGGTCCGGGCGCTGGTCGAGGAGGGCCCGGTCCGGCTGCGGGAGCTGATGCGGATCGGCGCCGAGTTCGACCGCCATCCGGACGGTTCGCTGATGCTGACGCGTGAGGGCGGGCACCGGGCGGATCGGATCGTGCACGCCGGCGGGGACGCCACCGGGGCCGAGGTGCAGCGGGCCCTGCACGCGGCGGTACGGCGGGACCCGTGGATCCGGCTGGTCGAGCACGCGCTGGTGCTGGACCTGCTGCGGGCCCCCGGAGACGGCCCGGACGGGCTCGGCCCGGCGTGCGGGATCACCCTGCACGTGCTCGGCGAGGGCAGCGAGGACGGTGTGGGGGCGCTGCTGGCCCGGGCGGTGGTGCTGGCCACCGGTGGAATGGGCCAGATCTTCGCCGCCACCACCAACCCCGCGGTCTCCACCGGGGACGGGGTGGCGTTGGCGATGCGGGCCGGCGCGGCGGTGACCGATGTGGAGTTCGTCCAGTTCCACCCGACCGCTCTGATCACCCCGCCCGGCGCGGGTGTGCCCGGTGCCGGGCACGCGCAGCAGCCGCTGGTCTCGGAGGCGCTGCGTGGCGAGGGCGCGTACCTGGTGGACGCGGACGGCAAGCGCTTCATGGTGGGCCAGCACGAGTTGGCCGAGCTGGCTCCGCGGGACGTGGTGGCCAAGGGCATCCACCGGGTGCTGATGGCCACCGGCGCGGACCACGTCTTCCTCGACGCCCGGCACCTGGGCGGGGCCTTCCTGGCCAGCCGGTTCCCGACCATCGTGGCGTCCTGCCTGGCGATCGGCGTCGACCCGGCCACCGACCTGATCCCGGTCGCCCCGGCCGCCCACTACGCCTCCGGCGGCGTCCGCACCGACCTGCGCGGCCGCACGTCCATCCCCGGCCTGTACGCCTGCGGCGAGGTCGCCTGCACGGGCGTGCACGGCGCGAACCGGCTGGCCAGCAACTCGCTGCTGGAGGGTCTGGTCTTCTCCCGGCGGATCGCCGACGACATCGCGGCCGGCCTGCCCGAGCAGGTCCAGCCGGCCGACACCGGCGCCTGGCGTGGTGGTGCGGGCTGGGTCGTGCCGGCCGAGGCGACGCCGGCCCTGCAACGGGCGATGACCAGGGGCGCGGGTGTGCTGCGCTCCGCAGCGACGCTGGCCGACACGGCCGGGACGCTGACCGAGGTGGGTGCCGCCCGGGGCCGTCCGCGGACCGCGGACTGGGAGGCGACCAACCTGCTCACCGTGGCATCGACGCTGGTGGCGGCCGCGTACGCGCGCGGTGAGACCCGGGGCTGCCACTGGCGGGAGGACTTCCCGACGGCCGACGAGCGGTGGCTGGGCCACCTGGTCGGGTCGGTCGGGGCGCAGGGCATGGTGACGCAGCAGTGGGAGGGAAGGCGATGACGGAGTCGACGCGGCTCGCGTTGCAGGCGGCCGGACTGGACCCGGCTCAGGTGCGGCGGGTGATCGAGGAGGCGCTGGTCGAGGATCTGGGGCCGGGCTTCCTGGACGTCACGAGCGTGGCCACCATCCCGGCGGAGCAGACCGACACCGCCGACCTGGTGGCCCGCGCGGACGGCGTGGTGGCCGGGACGGCGGTGGCCGCCGCCGTGTTCGAGCTGGTCGGTGAGGTGACGGGTTTCGGCCGTACCGTCGAGGTGTCGGTGCTGGCCCGCGACGGCGAGCGGGTGGCCCGCGGCGACGTGCTCGTGACGGTGACCGGGCCGACCCGGCTGCTGCTCACCGCCGAGCGCACCGCGCTCAACCTGTTCTGCCGGATGTCGGGGGTGGCCACCCACACCCGTGCCTGGGCGGACGCGCTGGCCGGCACGAAGGCGATGGTGCTGGACACCCGCAAGACGACGCCGGGCCTGCGGGCGCTGGAGAAGTACGCGGTGCGGGCCGGCGGGGGCACCAACAAGCGGATGGGCCTCTACGACGTGGCCATGATCAAGGACAACCACAAGCTGGCCGCCGGGGGTATCACCGCGGCGTACCGGCGGGTCCGGGAGTCGTTCCCCGAGGTGCCGGTGCAGGTCGAGGTGACCACGGTCGACGAGGCGGTGGAGGCGGTGGAGGCCGGCGCGGGTTTCCTGCTCTGCGACAACATGTCCCCCGAGACGCTGGCCGAGGCGGTGGCGGCCGTGGGTGACCGGGCCGAGTTGGAGGCGACCGGCGGGCTGACCCTGGAGGTGGCCGCCCGGTACGCGGCCACCGGCGTCGACTTCCTCTCGGTGGGGGCGCTGACCCACTCGTCGCCCATCCTGGACATCGCCATGGACCTGCGGATCGAGTGATCGGATGCCCGGCCGGGCTCACACGGTGGTCAGCGAGGTGGCGGCCAGGTTGAAGATCACCCGGTTCTCGGTGTCCTGCCGGCCGTCCAGGCCGTACTTGGCCCGGAAGAGTTCCAGCACCCGGTTGTAGATCTCCGGCGGCAGCTCGTCGGCCTCGCCGATGGCGAAGGTCTCGCCCTCCGCCTCGGGCCGGTCCAGCACCACGCTCAACCCCGCCAGCCCGTGCCGGGCCACGTTGCGCACCAGGTCGGTGCCGGCGATGTACCAGTCGCCGTCGGAGCGGACGTAGAGCGCCTCGCAGGTTTCCAGGTCCCGACCGGCCTGGCGCAGGCAGAGCCGCAGGGTGAGGCAGGCCGCCAGGTCCTCCAGCGGCGCGGTCTCCCACAACTCGGCGAACCGGTCGTCGACGAACTCACCCAGCGGCGTGGAGATGAACGCCTCGATCTGCTGCGTGTCGAAGGTGCTGCCCTGCACCGGGAAGAAGGAGATGAACGCCTTGCCGTCCCAGCGGTACATCTGCACCGAGGGGGCGGCACTGTAGACCCTGACCTGGAGGCGGGCGCGGGCCGACTCGGGCAGTTCCTCGCTGAGCCGTGCCAGGTGCCACAGGTTGTTGAGGATGGCCACGGAGGCGTCCCGTCGGCGCAACTCCTCGCCGCGCAGCCGTACCGCCGGTGAGTCCGGGTCGAGCAGCAGCACCTTGACGGCCGCGCCGTTGGCGAGCGCGGAGCGCAGGGCGGCCACGAACCGGGCCGCGTACGGGCCCTCCAGCATGCTGGTCCAGGTCTCCAGGATGGCCACGATCTCCCGGCACTGGGCGACCCGTTCGATCAACGCGTCCCGGTCCAGCCGGGGGTGCTCGATGATGCTGACCGTCTGTAGTTCGCGGAAGAGCGGGTTGAGCACCACGTAGGTCAGGAGCGTCATGATCAGCGCGGCGCCGATGTTGAGGTAGAGATCGCCGGCGAAGCTGCCCGCCTCCCGCAGGGACGCCCGCCACGCCTGCACGATCATCCAGACGGCGCCGCCGGCCAGCGCGACCAGCACCAGCACGTGTCTCCGGCGCCGGCGCAGGGTGTTGCGGCCCCGCATCCACCACGTCCCCGACATGTCCGCTCCCCGTCCGGCCGCGCCGTGGATTGACCCATGTTCATGTCGCGATACGACCAAGGATACGGTCCGCGGGCCGGTCCGCACCGGCCCGTACGGCGGTTGTCTAGGCTGCGTGCGTGCTGCTCTGCATCGACATCGGAAACACCAACACCGTGCTGGCGACCTTCGACGGCGACAAGCTGGTGCACTCCTGGCGGATCAAGACCGATGCCCGCTCGACGGCGGACGAGCTGGGCCTGATGTTCCGGGGCCTGCTCGCCGGGGACAACGTCGAGATCACCGGGGTGGCCGCCTGCTCCACGGTGCCGGCGGCGCTGCGGTCGCTGCGTACCATGCTCGGCCGTTACTACGCCGACCTGCCGAGCGTGATCGTCGAGCCCGGTGTGCGGACCGGGGTGCAACTGGCGATCGACAACCCGAAGGAGGTGGGCGCCGACCGGGTGGTGAACACCCTGGCCGCGTACACCCTCTACGGCGGGCCGTCGATCGTCGTGGACTTCGGCACCACCACGAACTTCGACGTGATCAGCGGTCGGGGCGAGTTCCTCGGTGGGGCGTTCGCCCCGGGCATCGAGATCTCCTTCGACGCGCTCGCCGCGCGCGCCGCCCAGCTGCGCAAGGTCGAGGCGACCAAGCCCCGTTCGGTGATCGGCAAGAACACCGTCGAGTGCCTCCAGTCCGGCCTGTACTTCGGCTTCGCCGGGCAGGTGGATCGGATCGTCGAGCGGATGACCGAGGAACTGGGCACGGTGAAGGCCGTGATCGCCACCGGCGGTCTCGCCTCCCTGGTGATCAACGAGTGCCGCAGCATCACCCACCACGAGCCGATGATCACCCTGATCGGCCTGCGGATGGTCTACGACCGCAACCTCTGACCCCGCCCCGGACGAGGCACGTCTCACCGTCGGCGGGCCCGCAGCACGATCGTGCGGTACGGCAGCTCGACCGTCTCCCGCCCGGCCAGCTCCGGGTGGCTGGCGAGGAGCTCCCGCAGCTCCCGCTCCACCGTCTGCCGGGTCTCGGCCGGCGCGGTGAGCCAGTAGGAGCGCGTCCGGATCAGGGCGACCACGTCGTCCGGCGTGAGGGTCGTGGTGTGGGTGAACTCCCCCACCTCGATCGGCGCGAACCCGGTGCCGAAGTCGGTGTACTTCTCGATCACGTTCCCGGCGTTGTCGCCCAGGTGGGCGATCCGCCCCAGCTCCGCCACCCACCCGACCCGCTCGTCCCTGATGTTCCAGATCGGCGCGAACGTACCGCCGGGGCGGAGCACCCGCGCGATCTCGGCGTGCGCGCGCTCCCGGTCGAACCAGTGGTAGGCCTGGCCGACCAGCACCGCATCGGCCGCGCCGTCGGGCAGTGGCACCGCCTCGGCGCTGCCCGCCAACGCCGTGGTGCCGGCGGTGGCGCTCTCCAGCTGCGCCCGCATCCCCGGATCGGGCTCCACGGGTACCACCCGGTGGCCCAGGGCCAGCACGGAGCGGCTCAGGATCCCGGTGCCCGCGCCGAGATCGACGACCCGGAGCGGCCTGTCCGCGCCGGTCCCGCCGTCGAGCGCCCACCGTACGGCGGACTCCGGATACCGAGGACGAAACCGGTCGTAATCGGCCGCCGCGGCGCCGAACGAGAGAGCCTGAGTGTGATCGGCCATGGCGGGCAGGTTATCCGGTAACGGCCCCCCAGGGGCTTGAGTACGCTCGGGCCTGACCCCCTGTATCTCCGTGACGAGGAAGCGTGCCGTGACCGAGCAGAACCCCGTGCCAGTGGACCCCGCCGACGACCTTCCCGAGCAGATGAAGGTCCGCCGGGAGAAGCGGGACCGGATGCTCGCCGACGGCGTCGAGCCGTACCCGGTGGGATTTCCCCGTACGGCCACGCTGGCGGAGGTGCGGGCCCGCTACGGCGACCTGCCCACCGACACCGCCACCGGCGACCAGGTCTCGGTGACCGGTCGCGTGATCTTCGTACGCAACACCGGCAAGCTCTGCTTCGCGACCCTGCGCGACGGCGACGGCACCGAGCTGCAGGCCATGCTCTCCCTGGACCGGGTCGGGCCGGAGCGCCTGGAGGACTGGAAGCGCCTCGTCGACCTCGGTGACCACGTCGGCGTCACCGGCGAGGTGATCACCAGCCGTCGGGGTGAACTGTCGGTGCTGGCCGAGCGGTGGGAGATGACCGCCAAGGCGCTGCGGCCGCTGCCGGTGGCGCACAAGCCCCTCTCCGAGGAGGCCCGGGTCCGCCAGCGCTACGTCGACCTGATCGTCCGGCCCCAGGCCCGGCAGATGGTCCGTACCCGGGCCGCCGCGGTGCGCAGCCTGCGCGATTCGCTGCACGGGCAGGGCTTCATCGAGGTCGAAACGCCGATGTTGCAACTGTTGCACGGAGGCGCGGCGGCCCGACCGTTCGTGACTCACAGCAATGCATTGAGCACCGATCTGTATCTGCGAATCGCCCCGGAACTGTTTCTCAAGCGCGCAGTCGTCGGCGGCGTCGACCGCGTCTTCGAGATCAACCGCAACTTCCGTAATGAGGGTGTCGACTCTTCGCACTCGCCGGAGTTCGCGATGCTGGAGACGTACCAGTCGTACGGCGACTACAACACGATGGCCGAGTTGACCCGCAATCTCGTGCAACAGGCGGCGATCGCGGTCAGCGGCTCGACGGTGGTGACCCACGCCGACGGGCGGGAGTTCGACCTGGGCGGCGAGTGGCGGTCGGTGACCCTGTTCGGGGTGCTTTCCGAGGCGCTCGGCGAGGAGGTCACGGTCCGCACCGAACGGCACCGTCTGGTGGAGTACGCGGACAAGGTGGGATTGGCCGTGGACCCGAAGTGGGGCCCGGGCAAGCTGGCCGAGGAACTGTTCGAGGAACTGGTCGTCCCCGGCCTGCAGGCACCCACCTTCGTCCGGGACTACCCGGAGGAGACCAGCCCGCTGACCCGGGCGCACCGCAGCGAGCCGGGGCTGGCCGAGAAGTGGGACCTGTACGTGCTCGGGTTCGAGCTGGGCACCGCGTACTCCGAGCTGGTCGACCCGGTGGTGCAGCGGGAACGGCTGATGGCCCAGGCGCAGCTCGCGGCTCGTGGCGACGACGAGGCGATGCGTCTCGACGAGGACTTTCTCCGCTCGATGGAGTACGGAATGCCACCCGCCGGCGGTATGGGAATGGGAATCGACCGGCTGTTGATGGCGCTGACCGGGCTCGGAATTCGGGAAACGATCCTCTTCCCGTTGGTCCGGCCCGAGTAGTCTCGGCCGGCTCGCGCCACGTCGATACCGCATCCTATTGACGGGGCGAGCAGCGCGCGGGTTATTGTGCTCTCGTTAGCAGGAGCACCCTGCTCGAAAGGAATGTGGGACGTGGCCAAGCAGATCATTCACAAGCTGGTCGATGACCTGGACGGCGGGGACGCGGACGAGACCGTCAAGTTCGCCCTCGACGGCGTTCAGTACGAGATCGACCTGTCGAGTTCCAACGCCGCGAAATTGCGCGACCTATTCGCGCCGTACGTGGGCGCCGGCACCAAGGTGGGCCGGGGCGGCGTGGTGATCGGTGGGCGTGCCGCCCGCGGTCGGGGTGGCGCGACCGCCGACCGGGAGCAGAACAAGGCGATCCGGGACTGGGCCAAGAAGGCCGGCAAGGACATCTCGGACCGGGGTCGTATCCCGCAGGAGATCGTCGACGAGTTCCACGCGAAGCGCTGATCGTCAGCAGCTTGGTGGCAGCGGCCACCGAAGGGCGACACCGACGCCGGGCCGGGGCATTCTCCGGCCCGGCGTCGCCGTGTCCGCAGCGGGAAGCATTACCGCCCGCCCGACGTTGTCCACAACCAGTGGAGCAGCTATCCACAGCCTGTGGAGAACTTCCCCCAGGGTCGCGCGCGGCGTCCGTCGTCGGCGTCGGCCCCCCTCCCGGCCCCCCTCCAGGGCTGGGAGCGAGCTTCGTCGCGCTGGTCGGATTTCGCTCTGCGCGTAGCGACAGGGGTACCGGAACACCTCCTGAGCGCGGACGGTTGTCCAAAACGACGTGGAACCGACCCGCACCGGAGACACACGACCTCAGCTGAGTCGGTCAGCGACGATAGAGTAAGGAGGCACGGACGCCCGTCCCGGACGTCCGCGCACCGGCCCCGCCGAGATCTAGACCATCAAGGCGCACGGCACGTGAGGAGCACGAGGGCATGTTCGAGCGGTTCACCGACCGAGCGCGACGGGTTGTCGTCCTGGCCCAAGAAGAGGCCCGGATGCTCAACCACAACTACATCGGTACGGAACACATCCTGCTGGGCCTGATCCACGAAGGTGAAGGCGTCGCGGCAAAGGCCCTGGAGAGCCTCGGCATCTCCCTGGAGGGCGTCCGCCAGCAGGTCGAGGAGATCATCGGCCAGGGCCAGCAGGCGCCGAGCGGGCACATCCCGTTCACGCCGCGGGCCAAGAAGGTGCTGGAGCTGTCGCTGCGCGAGGCGCTGCAGCTCGGCCACAACTACATCGGCACGGAGCACATCCTGCTCGGTCTGATCCGCGAGGGTGAGGGCGTCGCTGCCCAGGTGCTGGTCAAGCTCGGCGCCGACCTCAACCGGGTCCGCCAGCAGGTGATCCAGCTCCTCTCCGGTTACCAGGGCAAGGAGCCGGCCGCCGCTGGCGCCGCGCCGGGTGAGGCCGCGCCGTCGACCAGCCTGGTGCTGGACCAGTTCGGCCGCAACCTGACCCAGGCCGCCCGCGAGGGCAAGCTCGACCCGGTCATCGGGCGCGAGAAGGAAATCGAGCGGGTCATGCAGGTGCTCTCCCGCCGTACCAAGAACAACCCGGTCCTGATCGGTGAGCCCGGCGTCGGTAAGACCGCCGTGGTGGAGGGCCTGTCCCAGAAGATCATCAAGGGCGAGGTGCCCGAGACGCTCAAGGACAAGCAGCTCTACACGCTCGACCTCGGTGCGCTGGTCGCCGGTTCCCGCTACCGCGGTGACTTCGAGGAGCGCCTCAAGAAGGTGCTCAAGGAGATCCGCACCCGCGGCGACATCATCCTGTTCATCGACGAGATCCACACCCTGGTGGGTGCGGGTGCCGCCGAGGGCGCGATCGACGCGGCGAGCATCCTCAAGCCGATGCTGGCCCGTGGTGAGCTCCAGACCATCGGTGCCACCACGCTTGATGAATACCGCAAGCACCTGGAGAAGGACGCCGCGCTCGAGCGCCGGTTCCAGCCGATCCAGGTGGGTGAGCCGTCGCTGGCGCACACCATCGAGATCCTCAAGGGCCTGCGCGACCGCTACGAGGCGCACCACCGGGTGAGCATCACCGACGCCGCGCTCGTGGCAGCCGCCACGCTGGCCGACCGGTACATCTCCGACCGCTTCCTGCCGGACAAGGCGATCGACCTGATCGACGAGGCCGGCGCCCGGATGCGGATCCGCCGGATGACCGCGCCGCCAGACCTGCGCGACTTCGACGAGCGCATCGCCCAGGTGCGTCGCGACAAGGAGTCCGCGATCGACGCGCAGGACTTCGAGCGCGCCGCCCAGCTGCGTGACAAGGAGAAGCAGCTCCTTGGCCAGAAGGCGCAGCGGGAGAAGGAGTGGAAGGCCGGTGACCTGGACGTCGTCAGCGAGGTTGACGACGAGCAGATCGCCGAGGTGCTCGGCAACTGGACCGGCATCCCGGTCTACAAGCTGACCGAGGAGGAGACCTCTCGCCTGCTGCGCATGGAGGACGAGCTGCACAAGCGCGTCATCGGCCAGGAGGACGCGGTCAAGGCGGTCTCGAAGGCGATCCGGCGTACCCGGGCCGGCCTGAAGGACCCGAAGCGCCCGTCGGGCTCGTTCATCTTCGCCGGCCCGTCCGGCGTGGGTAAGACCGAGCTGTCCAAGGCGCTCGCCGAGTTCCTCTTCGGCAGCGAGGATGCTCTCATCCAGCTGGACATGTCCGAGTTCCACGACCGCTACACGGTCTCCCGGCTGGTGGGTGCCCCTCCCGGCTACGTCGGCTACGACGAGGGCGGGCAGCTGACCGAGAAGGTGCGGCGTCGGCCGTTCTCGGTGGTTCTCTTCGACGAGATCGAGAAGGCCCACCCGGACGTGTTCAACACGCTGCTCCAGATCCTGGAGGACGGTCGGCTCACCGACGGTCAGGGTCGGATCGTGGACTTCAAGAACACGGTCATCATCCTGACCACCAACCTGGGCACCCGTGACGTCGCCAAGGCGGTGTCGCTGGGCTTCCAGCAGTCGGAGGACTCCGAGTCCACCTACGACCGGATGAAGCAGAAGGTCAACGACGAGCTCAAGCAGCACTTCCGGCCTGAGTTCCTCAACCGGATCGACGACACCATCGTCTTCCACCAGCTGCGCCAGAACGAGATCCTCTCGATCGTGGACATCATGATCCAGCGGATCGAGTCGCAGCTGCGCAACAAGGACATGGGTCTGGAGCTGACCGACAACGCCAAGAAGTACCTGGCGCTGAAGGGCTTCGACCCGGTGCTCGGTGCCCGTCCCCTGCGTCGCACGATCCAGCGCGACATCGAGGACAACCTCTCCGAGCGGATCCTGTTCAACGAGCTGACCCCGGGTCAGATCGTGGTGGTGGACTGCGAGGGCGACCCGAACGACATCGACAAGTCCAAGCTCGTCTTCCGGGGCGCGGACAAGCCGGTCGAGGTTCCGGACGCCGTGCCGGCCGACCTGGGCGGCACCGCCGCCGCGGGCGCGGACGAGTAGTACGACCAGTAGCAAGGGGCGGGGCCCCGGTGGCGCGAGCCACCGGGGCCCCGCCTTTTCGCCACCACCGAAGGATGGGGCGCGGGTCAGGCGGTGAGGTCGGGGACGGGCAGCGACGGGCCGTCGCCGACCAGGCGGAAACTGTCGACCCCGGCGGGCTCCACCAGCCCGTCCTGCATCAGGCCGGCCAGGGCACGGGCGCGCTGCACGTCGTCGGTCCAGACCTGGTCCAGCCGCTGGTGCCCAACCGGTCCCGTGGCCTCCCGGAGTACGCCGAGCAGCAGCCCGCGTACCTGCCGGTCGGTGCCCGCGTACCGCTGCGGGCGACGGGTGGGTCCGGCCGGTGCCTCCTGCCCGGAGGCCCTCCACGCGCAGATCGACTCGACCGGGCAGGCCGTGCAGCGGGGCGATCTGGCCGTGCAGATGACCGCTCCCAGCTCCATGAACGCCGCGCTGGCGAGCGCCGCCGCTGCCGGATCGAGCGGGAGAAGCTCCTCGGTGGCGACCAGGTCGGCCGGCCGGGTCACCGGCCCGGCGTCGGCTTCGCCGGCCACCGCCCGGCAGACCACCCGTCGCACGTTCGTGTCGACCACGGGGTGCCGCTGCCCGTACGCGAACGCGGCCACCGCCCGCGCCGTGTACGTGCCGACTCCCGGCAGCGCCAGAAGCTGCTCCAGCCGGTCCGGCACCTGGCCGCCGTGCCGGTCCACGATCGCGACCGCACACTCCCGCAGCCTGACCGCCCGACGGGGGTACCCGAGGCGTCCCCACATCCGGATCGCCTCGGCCGGGCTGTCGGCCGCGAGCGCAGCCGGGTCCGGCCAGCGTGCCAGCCACGCCTGCCAGGCCGGCACCACCCGGACCACCGGTGTCTGCTGGAGCATGACCTCGCTGACCAGGATGGCCCACGGGCTGACTCCGGGTTCGCGCCACGGCAGGTCACGGGCGTGCTGTTGGTACCACCGGCTGACCATGGTGGCGAAATCGGGTTGAGTCATCGCGTCGTCGATGATGTCACGCGGTGCATTCCCGCTGGATGGGCGGCTCGGGCGGTGTGTCGCTGCGGCGGCGGACGGATCGGGCAGAATGCGCGGATGAACGAGCTCGCGATCACCGTCATCGGCCGGGACCGGCCGGGCATCGTGGCCGACGTCGCGGAGGTACTGGCCCGACTGGGCGCGAATCTCACCGACAGCACGATGACCCGCCTGCGGGGGCATTTCGCGATGACCCTCATCTGCACCGGCCCGGCCACCGCCGAGGTCGAGGCCGCGCTGGCGCCGCTGGCCGCCGAGGGCCAGCTGTTGGCGACGGTACGCGCCGTCACCCCGGACGGGGAGGTGCCGCCGGCGGGCGAGCCGTACGTGATGGCGGTGCACGGGTCGGACCGGATGGGCATCGTCGCGGCCATGACCCGGGTGCTGGTGGACGCCGGCGGGAACGTCACCGACCTGAGCACCCGGTTGGCCGGCTCGCTCTACGTGGTGCTGGCGGAGGTCGAGTTGCCGCCCGGCGTGGCCGACACGTTGACCGACCGGCTGCACCGGACGGCCACCGAGCTGGGCGTGGAGGTCACCCTCCGGCCGGCGGACCCGGACCTGCTGTGACGGGCGAGCGGAGCGGGGCGGACGCGGGCCGGGAGGTCGGCACGTACGCCGGTCTGGGTGACTGGACGCCGGAGTCGCTGGCGGTGCCGGGCGAGGTGCGGCCGGTGGTGTCGGCCCCCCACCCGGTGCTGAGCAGGGCCGGCGGCGAGGTCGACCCAACCGCGGGGGAGACCGTCCGGCTGGCCGCCGACCTGGTGGCCACGATGCGGGTCTCGCCGGGCTGCGTGGGTCTGGCCGCACCGCAGATCGGAGTGGGTGCCCGGGTCTTCGCGGTCGATGTGACCGGGCATCCGAAGGCGGTGACCGTGCACGGCACCTTCGTGCTCTGCAACGCGCGGGTGGTCGAGGCGACGCGGTGGAAGCCGGGCCGGGAGGGGTGCATGTCGGTGCCGGACCTGACCGGGGACGTGAAGCGTGCCAGCCGACTAGTGGTGGAGGGTGACCTGCCGGGGACCGGGGAGGCGGTCCGGCTGGTGACCGACGGCTTCGAGGCGCGGGCGTTGCAGCACGAGATCGACCACTGCGCCGGGCTGCTGTTCCTGGACCGGGTGGCCGGCGCGCACGCCGTCTACCAGCGCAAGGTCTACCTCTGACCCGGCGCTGGACCATCGAACTGTCCGTCCTGATTGGAGAGTCGACCGGTCGAGCCGGTGGCGCTCCGGCGCGTCGCGCCGGGCTGCCGGGTGCCGCGCCGCTACGGTGGGAGGCATCATGCGTCTGACGGTCGGCCCCCTGCCACCCGCCGTGTACTGGCGGCGTCGCGCCGTCGTACTCGGAGCGGGGCTTCTCTTCCTGATTGTCCTGCTCTATTCCTGCACGGGTTCGGGCCGCTCCGGCGGCCGACCGCAGGCAGGGGCGACACCGACGTCGGCGCCGACGTCCGCCGCGGCCCCGGGCCCCGGCGAGTCTGTGTTGACGCCGCAGAGCGGGGCTCCGCCGGCGTCCCGGTCGGCCGATCCGGCCGCAGGGGAGCCCAGCCCCGAGATCACCAGCAACGTGCCGCCGCCGGGCGCGGCCGGGTCGGTGGACGACGGCACCTGCACCGACGCGGAGATCACCGTGACCTCGGTGGCGCAGCCCACCTCGGTGCAGCGCGGAGCGGTCGTCGACCTCCAGCTCAAGATCAAAAACACGGCGGAGCGGACGTGCAGCCGGAACGTCGGCGCCGACCTCCAGGAGATCTTCATCAAGTCCGGTGCCGAGAAGATCTGGTCGTCGGACACCTGCGGCAAGGTGCAGGGGTCGGACGTGCAGTCCTTCACGCCCAACTTCGAGCGGGCCTACCAGGTGGGCTGGAACGGCCGGGACACCAGCCGGTGCGACAACAACGGGCTGGCCGCCGGGCCCTTCCCGCCGGCCGGGACGTACCAGGTGTTCGCCCGGGTCGGCACCAAGCTGAGCGCACCGGTGAAGATCACCATCACCGGCTGAGCCGGGTCAGACGTACCGCTCCAGGATGGATGCCTCGGCGAGCCGGGACAGCCCCTCGCGGACGCCCCTGGCGCGGGCGTCGCCGACCCCCTCGACGGCCTGCAGATCCTCCACCGTCGCACCCAGCAGCCGCTGGAGGCTGCCGAAATGCACCACCAGGCGGTCGACCACCGCCACCGGCAGGCGGGGCACCTTTGCCAGCAGTCGGAAGCCACGGGGGCTGACCGCGGCGTCCAGCGCGTCCGATGCGGCGGGGTAACCGATCGCCTTGGCAACCGACACCAGGTCGATCAGCTCGGTGGCACCCAGCAGGTCAAGCTCGACCAGCGCCTCGTCCAGGGTGCGGGACTTGCGGCCGACCGGGAGGTAATCCCGGATGACCAGCGTCCGGTCGGCGTCCACGCCGGCCATCAGCTCGTCGAGCTGGAGCGCGAGCAGTCGGCCGTCGGTGCCCAGCTCGACCACGTAACCGGCGATCTCGTCGGCGATCCGGCGGACCATCTCCAGCCGCTGCACCACGGCCACGGCGTCCCGCACGGTGACGAGATCCTCGATCTCCAGAGCGGAGAGCGTGCCGGAGACCTCGTCCAGCCGGAGCTTGTAGCGCTCCAGGGTGGCCAGCGCCTGGTTGGCCCGGGAGAGGATGGCCGCCGAGTCGTCAAGCACGTGCCGCTGACCGTTGACGTAGAGGCTGATGATCCGCATGGACTGGCTCACCGAGATGACCGGGTAGCCGGTCTGCCGGGCCACCCGCTCGGCGGTGCGGTGGCGGGTGCCGGACTCCTCCGTCGGGATGGACGGGTCGGGCATCAGGTGCACCGCCGCCCGGACGATCCTGGTGCCGTCACTGGAGAGCACCACTGCGCCGTCCATCTTGCACAGCTCCCGCACCCGTGTCGCGGAGAACTCCACGTCCAGGGGGAAGCCACCGGTGCACAGGCCCTCGACGACCTTGTCGTAACCGAGCACGATGAGCGCGCCCGTGCGGCCGCGCAGGATGCGCTCCAACCCGTCCCGCAGCGCGGTGCCGGGTGCCATCAGGGCCAGGTTGGCCCGCAGCGGATCCCCGGCGCTTCCGGCGGCACCCGCCGTCACGCTCACGCTGATCGGACGGGCGGGCGAGCCCACGCCACCGGTGCGGGCGTGAGGCGGCGCGCCGGCAGGCTTGGTGGTATCGCGGTCGATCGGCACGGGCACAGTCTACGGACTGCCGTGCGGTGGGTGCTGTCGTGGTTACTGTGATGTGTCACGATGCCGCCCTTCGAACCGTTTCCCGCTTGGGGCGTGCTGTCCGGTATCGCCGTCCCCGTCGACACGGTGGGTCACTCGGCGGACGCGCGGGCCGCATGGTGCAGGGCCGAACGCACGTCCGTGACCTCGGTCACCCGCATCTGCTCGGGACCGGCACCGGTGCTGGCCGGGCCGCAACCGGGCGGGACCAGGGCCACCTTGAACCCCAGCCGGGCCGCCTCGGCCAGCCGGCGCGGCACCGCCCCGACCCTGCGCACCTCGCCGGTCAGCCCCACCTCGCCGATCGCCACCAGGTGCGGCGCGATGGCGAGGTTGAGACCCCCGGAGGCGACCGCCAGCGCGACCGCCAGGTCGGCCGCAGGCTCCACCACCCGGATGCCGCCCACGGTGGCGGCGAAGACCTCCCGGTCGTGCAGGGTCAGCCGCTCGGTGCGGCGTTGCAGCACCGCGAGCACCATCGCCAACCGGGCCGAGTCGAGGCCGGAGACGGTGCGCCGGGGGGAGCCGGCCACCGTCGCGCCGATCAGCGCCTGCACCTCGGTGACCAGGGCCCGACGCCCCTCCATCGCGACGGTCACGCAGGTGCCCGGCACCGGCTCCGAGTAGCGGGTCAGGAACAGCCCGGACGGGTCGGCCAGGCTGCTGATGCCGCCCTCGTGCATCTCGAAGCAGCCGACCTCGTCGGCCGCGCCGAACCGGTTCTTGACGCCGCGCACCAGCCGCAGCGAGGAGTGCTTGTCGCCCTCGAAGTGCAGCACCACGTCGACCAGGTGCTCCAGCACCCGGGGGCCGGCCACCTGGCCGTCCTTGGTGACGTGCCCGACCAGCACGGTGGCGATGCCCCGCTCCTTGGCGACCGAGACCAGCGCGGCGGTGACCGCGCGGACCTGGGTCACCCCACCGGGCACGCCCTCGGTGCCGGTGGTCGAGATGGTCTGCACCGAGTCGAGCACCAGCAGGCCGGGCTTGACCGCGTCGAGGTGCCCCAGCACCGCCGCCAGGTCGCTCTCCGCGGCGAGGTAGAGCTGGTCGTGCAGGGTGCCCATCCGCTCGGCGCGCAACCGCACCTGGCTGACCGACTCTTCCCCGCTGACAACCAGCGAGGGGGTGCCGGAGCCGGCGGCCCACTGCTGCGCCACATCCAGCAGCAGGGTCGACTTGCCGACACCGGGCTCGCCGGCGAGCAGCACCACCGCGCCCGGGACGAGGCCGCCGCCGAGCACCCGGTCGAGCTCGCTCACCCCGGTGGGCCGGGCGCGGGCCGGCGCCGCGCTGATGGTGGCGATCGGCCGCGCCGGCTCGGCCGGCAGCCGGGAACTGACCACCCGACCGGACACGGTCGGACCGGTCACCGTGCTCTCGACGACCGAGCCCCACTCGCCGCATTCCGGGCAACGCCCCACCCACTTGGGCGGCTGGTGGCCGCAGGCGTCGCACTCGTAGGCCGGACGGGGCTCGCGGGCGGTGGACCGGCCGCGGGCGCCACTGGCCGTGCCGCCGCGCGGAGCGGCCGATCGGGAGGTGGTCACATCAGGACGCTAGCCCTCGCGTACGACGAAAACACCCCGGCGTGGTGGTCACCACGCCGGGGTGTTCGTCGATGCCGGGATCAGGTCAGCCGTGGCCGGAGCCACCCTCTTCCTGACCTTCGTAGCCGCCCTCGCGCTCGATGATCGGCGAAGGGGGTGCCGCCGGGGTGAGCGGCACCGCGATCGGCGCGGGCCCGGTCACCGTGTTGCCGTTACCGAAGTCGAAGGTCACGAAGACGTTCTGGCCGGAGCGCAGCGCCTCGGTCAGGCCGATCAGCCGGAGCTGCTGGGTGGCCTCGGAGTTGAGCTGGAGGTAGCTGAGCGGCGCCAGCTCGATCCGGGCGGGCTGACCCGGGGTGGAGGGGCTGGCCGAGCCCGACGCCCGCGCCGACTCCGGGGCGGACGGGGTGGCCGAGGACGACCCGGTCTCGGACGGGGTCGCCGACGGGCTGGCCGAGTCGGACCCGGAGGTCGACGGGCTGGGCGAGCCGGACTCGGACGGGCTGGCCGAGGCGGAGGCGGACGGCGACGGGCTGGCCGAGCCGCCGCTGATCACGACCTCGCGGGCGCTCTCGGTGGTGACGGTGACCGTCACCGTGTCCCTCGAGTCGTTGTAGATCACGGCGTTGAGCAGGGCGTCCTGCCCGGCCTTGTAGCCCTCGGCGCCGGGGTAGTCGACGAGCAGGCCACGCACCGCGAAGGCCCCGTTGCCGGCCGTGAGGTTGACGCCCTGGACCGACGGCTCCTTGTTGGCGGTCTCGGCGATCTGGCCGGCGCCGCACCCGGACGCCAGCAGGCTGGTCGCCGCCGCAATCCCGGACAGCAGCAGGGCCGCCCGCCGGGATC
The DNA here is from genome assembly GCF_023896955.1 of Micromonospora sp. RHAY321. GTDB lineage: Bacteria > Actinomycetota > Actinomycetes > Mycobacteriales > Micromonosporaceae > Micromonospora. Next base: position 167,482 of record NZ_JAMHIW010000006.1, on the reverse strand, counting down.
CCCTGATCGAGCGCGTCACGTCGGTCCTCCTCGTCACGATCCCCACCCGGCCGCACGCCGGGCACGGTGGCCATACCCGCGCAGACCGCGCTCCAGGGTAGTTGGAGCTGATCGAGGCCCGCACGCGGACCCGGCAATGCCACCTTCCCGGGCGCCGGTCACACCACCCGACCGCTCGCCACCAGCAGGACCACGTCGATGAGGGCCACCAGCAACACCGCCCGGAAGGCCGCCACCGGCCGCCGGCCGGCCCGGACCGCCGAGCGTCCGGCGTACCAGCTCAGTGGCGGCACCACGGCGGCCGTGCCGATCGCCGCCAACCCGACCGCCGACGGCGGCCCGGGTGGCCCGAGGACCAGGGCCGCGGTCGCCGCGAGGAGGAGCCCGGCGGCCGCCACCCTGCTGCCGGTCGCGCCCAGCCGGTGTGGCAGGCCGCGCACGCCGGTGCGCGCGTCGTCGGCCAGGTCGGGCAGCACGTTGGCGAAGTGCGCGCCGGCACCCAGGCAGGCGCCCGCCGTCACCAGCCAGGCCGGCGGGGCCGGCTCGCCCGGCAGTGCCAGCACCACGAAGGCGGGCAGCGCGCCGAAGGAGACCGCGTACGGCAGCACCGAGAGGACCGTTGCCTTGAGCGGCCAGTCGTAGAGCAGCGCGGAGACCAGGGCGACGGTGAGCCAGAACGCCGCCGTGGGGTTCGTGGTCAGCGCCACCAGCGGACAGGCCACCGCGGCCACCGCCGCGGCCCAGGCCGTGGTGCGCCGGCCGACCGCGCCGGCGGCGACCGGCTTGTCGGTACGCCCCACGGTGGCGTCCCGCTCGGCGTCCAGCGCGTCGTTGGTCCAGCCCACGGCGAGCTGGCTGGCCAGCACGGCGAGCACCACCGAGGCGATTCCGGCCGGCCGGTGCCCCACTCCCCAGGCCAGCAGACCGGCCACCGTGGTCACCGCCGCGCCCGGTTCCGGATGGCTCGCCCTGACCAGCCCTAACACCCTCGACGACATAAGGGAAGTCTGGTCGTTACCGAGCAGTCGTGCCACGCTCAGAGCCATGCGAGACGTGGCTGCGGCCGCGGCGTCGACCGGCCCCCGGGTGCTGCCGCGTAACGATCCGCGCCAGTACGACGACCTGGCCGGGGAGTGGTGGCGTCCGGATGGCGCGTTCGCGATGCTGCACTGGCTCGCCGAGGCCCGCGCGGCGATGGTGCCACCGGCCACCCGACCCGACGCGCTCCTGGTCGACCTCGGCTGCGGTGCCGGGCTGCTCGCCCCGCACCTGGCGGGCAAGGGATACCGGCACGTCGGCGTCGACCTGACCCGCTCGGCGCTGGTCCAGGCCGCCGAGCACGGGGTGCGCGTGCTCCAGGCCGACGTCACCGCCATCCCGCTCGCCGACGGCTGCGCGGACGTGGTCTCCGCCGGTGAGCTGCTGGAACATGTGCCGGACTGGCGGCGCGCGGTGGCCGAGGCGTGTCGGGTGCTGCGCCCCGGTGGCCTGCTGGTGCTGGACACCCTGAACGACACGGCGTTGGCACGTCTGGTCGCGGTGCGGATCGCCGAGCGACTGCCGACGGTGCCGCGCGGCATCCACGATCCACGGTTGTTCGTGGACGCTCGCGCGTTGGTGGCCGAGTGCGCCCGGCACGGTGTCACACTGCGGTTGCGCGGCATCCGCCCGCAGGTTGGCGGCCTGGTCGCCTGGCTGCTGCGGCGGGCTCGCGGGTCCCGGACGCCCGGTGCCGGCACCGGCGGCCGTGCTCCGCGCATCGTGCCGACCCGCTCCACTGCCGTGTTGTACCAGGGTCGGGGAGTCCGCAACGGATAGTCGGTCGTGGCGGGGGTAAGGGACGCCGAGAAGGGGGCGATATGACGGTGCACGCGCTTGAGGCGGCCCGCCGGTTGGCGCCGCGGTTCGCCGCGCGGGCGGCACAGCACGACCGGGACGGCTCCTTCCCGGTCGAGGACTTCCATGACCTACGGGAGGCCGGCCTGTTCGGCCTGATGGTGCCCCGGGCCCTCGGTGGCCTGGGTGCCAGCTTCGCCGAGTACGCCGCCGTGGCCACCGAACTTGCCCGGGGCAACGGCGCCACCGCCCTGGTGTTCAACATGCACGCCTCGGTGACCGGTGCGCTGGGCGCGGTCACCGAGGAGCTGGCCGAGGCGCTGGGTGTGCCGGACGAGGCGCTGGCCGCCCGCGACCGGCTGCTCACCGCCGCGGCGCAGGGTTCCTGGTACGCGGTCGCGATGAGCGAGCGCGGCGCCGGTGCCCGGCTCTCCCAGTTGAGCACGGTCTACGAGGCGACCGACGGGGGCTGGCGTCTCAAGGGCAGCAAGACGTTCTGCTCGGGTGCCGGGCACGCGGACGGCTACCTCGTCGCCGCACGCAGTTCCGCCGACCAATCGATGGTGTCCCAGTTCCTGGTTCCGGCCGGCCCGGAGGGGCTGACCGTCGAGCCGACGTGGGACGCGCTCGGCATGCGCGCCACCTCCTCGCACGACCTGCACCTGGACGTGGAGGTGCCGGCGGACCGGCTGCTCGGCGGGGTGGAGGGGCTGGCGCTGGTGGTCGCCCAGCTGATGCCGCACTGGCTGGTGGCCAGCTACGCGGCCGTCTACGTCGGGGTGGCGCGCGCGGCGATCGACGCGGCGGCCGAGCATCTCAACGCCCGCAACCTGGCCGGCCTGCCGGCGGTGCGCGCTCGACTGGGGCGGGCGGACGCGGCCACGGCGGCGGCGCAACTGGTGGTGGCCGAGGCCGCCCGACGGGTGGACGAGATGCCGGGCGACGCGGAGACCAACCGCTGGGTGTGGCGGGCGAAGCTGCTGGCCGGCACCACGGCTGCCGACGTGGCGGCGTCGATGCTGGAGGCGGCGGGCACCTCGGCGACCCGGCGCGGCCATCCGTTGGAGCGGCTCTACCGGGATGCCCGCTGTGGCTCGCTGCATCCGGCCACGTCGGACGTCTGCGCCGACTGGCTCGGCATCGCCGCGCTCGGCGGAGACCCGGACCGCGACGGATCGGCCCCGCGTTGGTGAGCCGCAGCGGTTCGACCGCCGTGGGGGATTGGCCGGCCACGGTGGCCGGTGGGACGGCCCGGGGGAGGACAGCGTCGGACGAGAGGTGGGGATCGTGCCCGTACCAGTGATCGCGGGGCTCGGGACGGCGCAGCCGCCGTCCGCCCTGCAGGACGAGTTGTGGGAGGGCTTCTTCTCCCGGCACTTCTCTGGCACCACCCGGTCGTTGGCCCAGCGGATCTTCGCGAACTCCGGGGTTACGCGGCGGCAGGCCGCGGTCAACCCCCTGCTGGAGGACGTCTCGGACTGGCCGACCGAACGGCGGATGCGTCGCTACCAGGTGGAGGCGCTGCCGCTGGGCAAGGAGGCGGTCGGCCGCGCGTTGACGGCGGCCGGGCTGGGCGCCGGCGACGTGGGGCTGTTCATCGTCTGTTCCTGCACCGGGTACGCCACCCCCGGGCTGGACATCCTGCTCGCCCGGGATCTCGGCATGGCCCCGGACACCCAGCGCATGTTCATCGGTCACATGGGCTGCTACGCGGCGTTGCCGGGGCTGGGGGCGGCGAGTGACTTCGTCACCGCGCGGGGTCGCCCGGCGTTGCTGCTCTGCGCGGAGCTGACCAGCCTGCACATCCAGCCGTCCAGCGCCCGGGTGGACACCCAGCAGATCGTCTCGCACGCACTCTTCTCGGACGCCGCGGTCGCCGCCGTGGTCGTGCCGGGCGGCCCGGGGTACGCGATGCGCGAGCTGACCTCGGTCACCGACACCTCCACCGCCGACCACATGACCTGGGACGTCACGGACAGCGGCTTCCGGATGGGGTTGTCGCCGAAGGTGCCGCAGGTGCTCTCCCGGCACGTCCGTGCGCTGGTCGACGACCTGTTGGCCCGGCACGGCACCAGCCGCTCCGACGTGGACGGCTGGGCGGTGCACCCGGGCGGGCCCCGAATCCTCAACGTGGTCGAGCGGGAGTTGGCCCTGCCGCCGCAGGCGTTGGCCGCGTCCCGGGCGACGCTCGACGAGCACGGCAACTGCTCGTCGCCGACCGTCCTGCTGATCCTTGACCGGCTGAGCCGTCAGACGCCGGCGCCGCGACGGATCGTCATGCTGGCGTTCGGCCCCGGCCTGACCCTGTACGCCGCTCTGCTCGATCAGCAGGGCTGACCGTCCGGCGGCCCGGCGGTACTCTCGCCGCATGGACGCGGCGGCGGACGACCGGCTGCGGTCGGCGGTGCTGGCCGGGGTGACCCTGGCCGCGCTGACGGTGGGCGGCTGGTGGTGGCGTACCGCCGCGCCCGCTCCGGTGGCCGGGCCGGTCGGCCCCCCGACAGCCGAGCCGAGCGTCAGCACGGAGTTGGAGCGCGTCATGGCCACTGCCGTCCCTGGTGAGCGGGTGACGGTGCGGGTGGATCCCGAGACGGGCGAGGGCTTCAGGGTGCAGAGCGCCCCGAGAGCGATGATCGACCCGGCGACGGGCATGATCACCGACATCGACGGCGATCCGGGACTGCTCTTCTCCGAGGGTGATCTGCCCTCGTTCCGCGAGACGATCTGGCGGGAGCAGAGGGAGCTCGTCCCTGGCCAGGGCATGACCCGGCAGTCCACCGATGACGGCGCCCGCTATCTGCTGCAGTACAGGTGCACACGCCCGGGCACGATGGCGGTGACGAGCACCGGGGCCGAAATCGCCGGCCCGCCGCGCATCGACTGCGACGGCATGATCGCCTCCGCCGAGGTGCTGCCCGGTGGCGGGCCGTTCCGGGTGTCCCTGTCGGCTGTCGGCGATCGGCCCGTCGACGTCGAGGCGCAGCTCGTCGCACTGCCCCGGTAGGCGGGGCGGTCAGGCGGCGAGGGCGGTCAGGTCCGCGCGGTACGCGTCGACCGGCCCCAGTTCGGGCAGCACCCGGGTCACCACACCGGCACGGTCGACCAGCAGCGCGGTCGCGGTGCCGGGGTGGGCCGGTTGACCCACGAAGGCGCGCAGGCCGCCGGCGGGATCGGCGAGGGCTCGTACGTCCCGTCCGGTCGACGGTTGGGCCGTCACCGTCCGCCCTCCGCTGACGGTGACCACGGAAACCCCGGCGGGTGCCGCGCCCACCGCCTCGGCGACCCGCTCCGGGCAGGTGCAGCCGTCCAACAGGATGATCATGGCGGGCAGCAGGCCACGCAGTGGCACCGGCGCCTGAGTGGCGTCGACCAGGTCGAGTGCGGGCAGCGGCCGCCCGGTGAGGGCGGCGGGCGGCGAGTAGGGGGCGGGAGTCGGGCGGTCGGTGCCGCGACCGGCGCGCGGCCAGGTGACCGCGAGCAGGCCGACCAGCGTGGTGAGCAGCGCCACCAGCAGGACCAGCAGCGGCAGGGCGAGGGCACGGGGGCCGTCGCCGGGCTGGCCGGCGGCCCGGCGCAGTTCACGGCGGAGTTCGGCCGCCTCGGCGGCGAGCGCGGAGGCGTCGTCGGGGACCACCACGCGACCCCACTCGGGTGGCAGGTCGGGCAGCCCTTCGGACGGCCCCTGGCCCTCTGCGTCTGGCCTGCCCATCGGACCCCCTGACAGCGTCTCGAGAGCGGAGTGCGGTTCCGCCTCCAGCGTCCCCCACGGGGGCACCTCCCGCTACACCTGGGCGCAGTTCCGCTCGGCGGGATACCATGAGGTGAGCGCATAGCCCTTGATCTCGACGTTCTGTTCACCCGTACCGGGAAGTCATCCGTACGTTACGGAGCGTGTTCGAACCATTGGTTTGACCGCCTGTCAAGCTGAAGAAAGACCTCTCACAGGGCCCCTGAGCTGCGCCAACGGTCAGGACATCGGTGAGACATCGGTGCCTGACCGTGTTACCCTAGACACAGCGAAAGGGGTTTCGAACCTATGGTTTTCAGTGTCGGCGAGACCGTTGTTTACCCCCACCACGGGGCCGCACTCATCGAGGCAATCGAGACTCGGGTCATCAAGGGCGAGCCCAAGCAGTACCTCGTCCTGAGGGTTGCTCAGGGTGACCTGACGGTCCGGGTGCCGGCCGAGAACGCCGAGATCGTGGGTGTGCGTGAGGTGGTCGGCGAAGAAGGCCTCGGCAAGGTCTTCGACGTTCTTCGGGCTCCGCACACCGAGGAGCCGACCAACTGGTCGCGGCGTTACAAGGCCAACCTGGAGAAGCTGGCCTCCGGCAACCCGCTGAAGGTCGCCGAGGTCGTGCGAGACCTGTGGCGTCGGGAGCGGGAGCGGGGCCTTTCCGCGGGTGAGAAGCGAATGCTCGCCAAGGCCCGTGACATTCTCGTCGGCGAGGTCGCGCTGGCCGAGAAGAGCACCAAGGACGAGGCGGAGACGCTGCTCGACAAGGTGCTCACCGAGGCCTAGTCCGCACAGCATCGTCGTACCCACTTCGTAGCGAACAAACCGAGGACCGTGACGTGACCGCGCAGCTCAATCCGCGCGGTGACGTCGCGGTCCTCGTTCCTGCGGCGGGTGCCGGTGTACGGCTCGGCCCCGGCCGACCCAAGGCGCTGCGCCTGCTGGCCGGCGAGCCGCTGCTCGTGCACGCCGTGCGCCGGCTGGCCGCGGCGCCCTCGGTACACACGATCGTGGTGGCCGCGCCGGCGACCGAGGTGACGGCCGTGCGCGAGCTGCTCGCTGCGGTGGCGCCGGTGACCGTGGTGCCCGGTGGCGCCGAGCGGCAGGCATCGGTGGCCGCCGCGCTGGCCGCGGTGCCCGCCGGCCCGGAGATCATCCTGGTGCACGACGCCGCCCGTGCGCTCACCCCGCCCGAGCTGGTCGAATCCGTCGCCGCCGCGGTCCGGGGCGGGCGGGACGCGGTGATCCCGGTCCTGCCGGTCGTCGACACGATCAAGGAGGTCGGCGCCGGCGAGGTGGTGCTCGGCACCGTCGACCGATCCGCCCTGCGCGCGGTGCAGACCCCGCAGGGTTTCCGCCGTTCCGTGCTCACCGCCGCGCATGCCGCGGCCGGTGATCCGCTCACCGACGACGCCGGTCTGGTCGAGAAGCAGGGCGTCACGGTGGGCTGCGTGCCGGGCTCGGAGTACGCCCTGAAAATCACCCGCCCGTTCGACCTGGCGCTGGCGGAGCATCTGCTGGCTGCCGCCGAGTGACGCGTACCCTCTGATCATGATCGTTCCCCGGGTGGCCATCGGCACCGACGTGCACGCCTTCGAGCCTGGCCGGCCGTGCTGGGTGGCGGGTCTGCTCTGGCCCGACCAGGACGGCCTGGCCGGGCACTCGGACGCCGACGTGGCCGCGCACGCCGCCTGCAACGCGCTGCTCTCCGCCGCCGGCCTGGGCGATCTCGGCTCCGTCTTCGGGGTGGGCCAGCCGGAGTGGGCCGGCGCCACCGGCGTCGCCCTGCTGACCGAGACGGCTCGGCGCGTGCGGGCCGCCGGTTTGGAGATCGGCAACGTGTCCGTGCAGGTGGTCGGCAATCGGCCGAAGATCAGCCGACGCCGCGAGGAGGCCCAGCAGGTGCTCTCCGCTGCAGTCGGTGCGCCGGTGACCCTCTCCGCGGCGACCACCGACGGGCTCGGTTTCACCGGCCGTGAGGAAGGGCTGGCCGGTATCGCGGTGGCCCTGGTGTACGACGCGCCGGCCACCTAGGCTCGCCGCGATGTCCAGCGAACCCGCCCCCGACCAGTCCGCCGCCGACGGCTACCTCCAGCGAGCCCAGCTTCTCGCCGAGCTCGGCCGCCACGACGAGGCGGCCGGGGAGCTGACCTACGGCCTCGCCCTGCAGCCCGACGATCCCGACGTGCTCACCATGCTGGCCCGGGTACACCTGGCCGCCGGCCGGCCGGCCGACGCGCTCACCGCCGCCGACGCGGCCGTGGCCGCCGCACCGGAGGCGCTCCCCGCACTGGTCGCCCGAGGCATGGCGCTGGCCGACCTGGAGCGCTACCCCGAGTCCGCCGCCACCGCTGACCGGATCCTCGCGCTCGGCCCGGCCGACGCGTACGCGCAACGCAGCGCGGCGGCGATCCTGGCCGGCGCGCGCAACGGCCAGCCGGCGCTGAACGCGGCCTGGCGTGGGGTCGAGCTGGCCCCCGAGGAGCCGCAGGCGCACCTGGTGCTCGGCCTGGTCGCCGCCCGGCTGGAGCTGTTCGATCTGGCCGAGCGGGCCTACCGGGAGGCGTTGCGGCTCGACCCGCGCCTCGCCGAGGCCCGACACGACGTGGGCGTCATCCGGCTGGAGCAGCGCCGCTGGTCGGAGGCGCTGGAGCACCTCGCCGAGGCGGCCACGATCAGCCCGAAGCGGATGGACTCGGGGCGGACCATCGCCCACGGCCTGCACCGGCTGGTGCTCTACGGCGCGGGCTGGTCGCTGGTGGCCGCGGTGGTGGTGGCGTTCGCCGCCTCGGCGAACGACGGGTTCTCCCGCCTCCTGGCCGTGCTCGCCGCGCTCACCGGCGGGGTCGTGGTGTGGCAACTGGCGGCCCGGCTGCCGGGGCTGACCCGGACCGTCCTGCCCGAGCTGCTGCACTCGGACCGGTCGCTGGCCCTGGCGATCTACGCGGTGGGAGCCGCCCCGGTGCTGCTGCTGGTGTACGCGGTGATCGGCTCGCCGTGGCCGCTGGTGCTGGCCGTCGCCGCCACCGCGGTCGCCGAGTTCGCCATCTTCACCCGCACCGCCATCCGCTGACCCGGCGCGCGGCCGGCCAGCTCAGGCGCGACGTGCCCACGTCCAGGCGTAGCCGTCGTCCTCGCAACTGCGGGCCGCGTCGCAGAGATCCAGCGGGCGGAAGGTGTCGACCATGACAGCCAACTCGTCGAAGTAGTCCGCGCCGATGGAACGCTCGGCGGCACCCGGCTGGGGGCCGTGGGTGAAACCGGACGGGTGCAGGGAGATCGAGCCCTGCTCGATGCCGGAGCCGCGCCGGGCCTCGTAGTTGCCGCCGGTGTAGAAGAGCATCTCGTCGGAGTCGACGTTGTGGTGGTTGTAGGGCACGGGGATCGAGTCCGGGTGGTAGTCGACCTTGCGGGGCACGAACGAGCAGATGACGAAGTTGGGGCCCTGGAAGGTCTGGTGCACCGGCGGGGGCTGGTGGATCCGGCCGGTGATGGGCTCGAAGTCGTGGATGGAGAACGCCCACGGGTAGAGGTGCCCGTCCCAGCCGACCACGTCGAACGGGTGGTGGGCGTAGACGTAACGGGTCCAACCACGCCGGTGGCGCACCAGCACCTCCGCCTCCTCGCCGTCGACGAGCAGCGGGGCCTCCGGGCCGCGGACGTCGCGCTCGCAGTACGGCGAGTGCTCGAGGAACTGGCCGCGTACCGAGAGGTAGCGCTTGGGCGGGCCGATGTGCCCGGACGCTTCGATGGTGAGCAGGCGGACGGGCTCTTCACCGGTGGGCACCAGCCGGTGGATGGTCGAGGTGGGGATGACGACGTAGTCACCGGCCACCGCCTCCAGCACGCCGAACGGGGACTCGACCCGCAGCGTGCCCGACTCGACGTAGAGGCAGTGGTCGCCGGTGGCGTCGCGGAACAGCGGCGAGGGCTGGTCGGCGAGCACGTACCCGATCCGGACGTCGTCGTTGGCGAGCAGGTACTGCCGGCCGAGGATCGGGTCGGCGCCGCCGGTGTCGAGCTTGTGGGTGCGCAGGTGGCGGGGCTTGAGCGGCAGGTTCGGCGTCCGGGTGAACTCCGGTGGGGTGAACTCGTCGGCGGCCAGGATCGCGGTGGGCGCGTGCCGGTGGTAGAGCAGGGACGAGTCGGAGGAGAAGCCCTCCTGGCCCATCAGCTCCTCGGCGTAGAGGCTGCCGTCGGGCTGGCGGAACTGGGTGTGGCGCTTACGCGGCACCTCGCCGACGCTGCGGTAGTACGGCATCTCGCCTCCCGATATGTCCCGTTCACCGGCCGGAGGCGTCCGATAATCGGACGCTGTTGTCCGTTCCTTGTAGCGTCCCGTACATTCTTGTTCCGTGTCAACGCAGGTGCCCGCACTCCTCGACGGCCTGGTGGACGACGCCGCCGTCTTCCCTCCGGGTAGCGCCACGCTGCACGAGGCGCTGGCCGCCCACCGCCGCCACCGCACCGCCTGGTACGCCGACCTGGTCGGCCCGCTGCTGGTCCCGGCCTCGACCCTGACGCGCGGCGACCTGAGCGGCCTCGTCGACCCGGGCGAGGGCCTGGTGATCGGCGCGATCGGTGACACCGGCATCGGGAACCTGCCCTTCGCGCTGTCGTTCCTCGCGCCGGACGGCGTCACCGCCCGACAGGTCGAGGTCGCGGTCGCCCGGCGGGGCGAGGACCCACTGCCCGGCATCGCCGAGCTGCTGCGGGTGGCCGACTCCCTGCCGGACGTCGAGGCCGTCTACGCCGAGCTGCCGCTGACCTTCGGGCTGATGGGCGCGTTGGACGCGCTCGTCGCCGCCCGGGCCGACGGGGTGCCGGTCGCGGCCAAGTTCCGCACCGGTGGGCTGGCCGCCGAACTCTTTCCTACCCCGGCCGAGCTGGCCGCGGTGATCTGCGCCTGCCGGGACCGCGACCTGCCGTTCAAGCTGACCGCGGGGCTGCACCAGGCGGTCCGGCACCTCGACCCGGAGACCGGGTTCACCCACCACGGCTACGCCAATGTGCTGGCCGCGACGCTGGCGGCGGCCGAGGGCGACGGCGTGGGCCCGGTCGCCGAGCTGCTCACTGTCGCCGACCCGCGCCCGCTGCTGGAGCGGACGACCGGCCGGCTGGACGCACCCCGCCCGCTCTGGGTCGGCTTCGGCTCGTGCAGCATCCTGGAACCACTGACCGATCTGATCCGGCTGGGGCTGGTGAACGGGGGCTACGACGCATGACCTGGGTGACCGGCGCCGACGGTTCGCCGTACGGGGTGACGAACCTGCCGTACGGGGTGTTCCGGCAGAACGGGGGCCGGCCGCGGATCGGCGTCCGGATCGGGTCGTGGGTGTTCGACCTGGCCGGGGCGGAGGCCGCCGACCTGGTGCTCGCCGCCGGCGCGCTGTGCCGGCCCACCCTGAACGAGTTCATGGCGCTGGGTCGTCCGCAGTGGACGGCCGTGCGGCAGCGGATCACCGAGCTGCTGACCGACCCGGCGCACCGGGGCGCGGTGGAGCCGCTGCTGGTGCCGCTGGACGAGGTGGAGCTGCTGCTTCCCGTCGAGGTCGCCGACTACGTCGACTTCTACTCGTCCGAGCACCACGCGTCGAACGTCGGGCAGATCTTCCGCCCGGGCCAGCCGCCGCTGCTGCCCAACTGGAAGCACCTGCCGATCGGCTACCACGGGCGTGCCGGCACGGTGGTGGTCTCCGGCACGCCGGTGGTCCGCCCGACCGGGCAGCGCGCCTCCGCCGAAGGCCCGGTCACCGGCCCGTCCGTACGCCTCGACATCGAGGCGGAGGTCGGCTTCGTGGTCGGTGTGCCCAGCCCGTTGGGGACACCCGTGTCCGTCGACGACTTCGCCGACCACGTCTTCGGGGTGGTGCTGGTCAACGACTGGTCGGCCCGTGACATCCAGGCGTGGGAGTACCAGCCGCTCGGCCCGTTCCTGGGCAAGTCCTTCGCCACCTCGGTCTCGGCCTGGGTGACGCCGCTGGACGCGCTCGCCGACGCCTTCGTACCGGCCCCCGACCAGGATCCGCCGGTCGCCGACTACCTGCGCGACGTGCCCCACGTGGGGCTGGACCTCCGGCTGGCGGTCGAGTGGAACGGCGAACGGGTCAGCGAGCCGCCGTTCGCCACCATGTACTGGACTCCGGCACAGCAGTTGGCGCACCTCACCGTCAACGGCGCCTCCCTGCGCACCGGCGACCTGTACGCCTCGGGCACCGTCTCCGGCCCGGACCGTGGGCAGGTCGGCTCGTTCCTGGAGCTGACCTGGGGCGGGGCGGAGCCGGTGAAGCTCGGCGACGAGAGCCGCACCTTCCTCGCCGACGGCGACACGGTGACCATCACCGCCACCGCTCCCGGCCCGGACGGCACCACCATCGCCCTCGGCGAGGTCACCGGAACGGTCCGCCCGGCCCGCTGAGTCGCCGGGCCACCAGACGGACCGGGCCGCCGGGAACCGCGCTGGTCACCCACCCGACAGACCCGTCTCGTCGGCGGGACTGTTGATCGCACCCGCTGTGCGATCACCGATCCGGATTTCCCCGTTGATCGTCCCGGATTCCGTCGCCCCGCCGCGCGGTACGGGCCGGTCGTCTGGCCGGCAGCGGTGGGGCATCCCATCGCACACGGAGGTAGATGACGATGCACGATCTCGCGGGCGCGGTCTGGCGTACCAGCAGCCGTTCCAATGACCAGGGGCTCTGCGTGGAGGTGGCGGACAACCTGGTCGACGTCCTCGGTCTGGTCGCGGTCCGCGACTCCAAGGACCAGGCCGGTCCCACACTGGCCGTCAGCCCGCCGGGATGGACAGCCTTCATCGGAGCGATCCGGGCCGGCCGCTTCGAGCGCTGACCGGCGCCGGTCGACGACCGGCGCCGAGCAACCACCGAAATGGACAGCGTGGCCTCCGGGCGGTGGAAATTCCGTCCCGGGGGCCCCGTCCAGCCCTCACCCCGCGTACCGTCGAGATCACGGGAGGGTGGCATGTCGACGGTGGCGGTTACCGGGTTCATCGAGGCGCACGCTGTCGATGTGTGGCGTCTGCTGACCGACCTGCCCGGCCGCGCCTCCCGGCTGACCGCCGCCGGCCCGGTCGAGCTGCTCACCCCCGGCCCCTTCGGGCCGGGCACCGCGTGGCGCGAGGAGCGCGCCCAGCCGGGCGGCGGCACGCTGACCGAGGAGTTCCTGGTGGTGGAGGCGCTCGCCCCCCATCGGCTGGTCCTCTGCTCCTCCGGTGCCGGCGCGGACTACCGGATCACCTGGAGCCTGCGACAGGTCCGGCGTCGCCGCCGTGGCTGCACGGCGGTCACCGTCACCCAGGAAGCGGTGCCGACCGCCCCGTACGGCCGGGTCGTGGCCCTGCTCCTCGGCGGGCTCGCCGCCCGGGCAGTCGAGGTGGCGCTCCGCCGTGATCTCGCCGATCTGACCGTCGCGGCCCATGCCGCCGGGTCCGCCGAAGCCGCCTGACCCCGACACCCCAGCCGGCGTGACCTGACCGGGGTCCGGCCGGTTCCGCTGGGTAGGGTGCCGGGCGGAGGTGCGGCATGGGGTTCCCGAAGGGCCGGCGACGGCTCGTGGCGGTGGTGGCGGCGCTGCTCGCCACCACGGCGGTCGCGGTCATCGTCCACCGGGTGCTCGCGCCGGCCGAGGTCAGCACGGTGGCCCGGGGCGAATATCCGGCCTCGGCCGAGCCACCCGCCGGCGTGGTCGGTCGGCTGCCGGTCGCCCCGCTGATCGTGGACGGCCGGCTGCGGGTGTACGCCGCACACCGTCAGGTCTATGCCGACCGCCCGGTCGACGGGCGGCACCGCACCACCCCGTACTGGTCGTACCGGCGCTGGCCGGCGGAGCTGACCGGGGTGGTGGCCAGCGGCAGAACGGTGGTCAGCCGCTGGTCCGACGGCAGGCTGGTCGCGCTCGACGCGCCGACGGGCCGGGTGCTCTGGCGGGCCGACGGTCCGGTGCCCGCCGAGAGTGGGGCCGTGGTTCGGCGTACCGGGGCAGCCACCGTCTGGGACCCGCGCGGGCTCTACCTCACCGACCTGGCCGACGGCCGGTCGGTGCTCGTGGTCACCGGGGACACCCAGGCGCGGGGGGTGGAGGTGACCGGCGGCCGGGAGTTGTGGCGGGTCGACCTGCCCGGCCGCTGCCGCAGTGATGTCGGCACCAGCGTGTCCGGGCAGTTGGTCGGCCTGGACAGCTGCGCCGGCCCGGCCACGGTCGAGTTCCGGGACGCGGCCACCGGTGCGGTGCGTGACCGCTGGCGCCCGTCGGGGGTTGCCGACGGGTTGGTGGTGACGCCGCTCGGCTGCCGCACCGGCCGGTCCGACTGCGCGGCGGTGCGGACCGCCGGGCCGGGTGACGCGGGTGGCCGGGGTTGGCTCCTGGGCGACGGTGAGCCGGTCGCCGCACCCGCGCTGGACCCGGCCGGCGCCACTCTCGTCGGTGACCAGGCGGTCGCCGTGCTCGACGGGGTGGCGGTGGGCCGGTCGGCACGTTCGGGTGCCGAGCTGTGGCGGGTCGGTGGCCTGGGCGCGGAGGCCCGGATGCTCGCCGTGCAACCCGGCCGGGCGCACCTGCTGACCGGGGAGAACGACCTGGTGACGCTTGATCCGGTGACCGGTGGGCAGCTGTCCCGTTTCTCGCTGAACGTCGGCTCCGACGGGACGGGTTGGGCACCGGGGGCGGTGGCCGCGATGGACGGCTACCTGTCGGTCGAACGGCTCCGCGAGCCCGTCGACCCGGACGGAGACGACCAGCGCTACTACCTGACCTCCGAAGCGGTGATCCTGGCCGCCACCTGATCGTGGGGCGTCGGCCGGCCAGGCCACGGAAGCCGAGTTCGATCAGGTCAGCGCCGCCTCCGCGGCAACCAGGAACGCGTCGTTCTCGACCGGGGTGCCGATGGTGACCCGGACCCCGTCACCCGGGAACGGCCGGACGATCACCCCGCGCGCCTCACACGACTTGCCGAACGCCACCGCCCGCTCGCCCAACGGCAGCCAGACGAAGTTGGCCTGGCTGGTCGGCACGTCGGGCACGAACTTCCGCACCGCCTCGGTCACCCGGTCCCGCTCGGCGACGACCAGGGCGCACCGCCGCTCCATCTCGCCGGCCTGGGTCAGCGCGGCGAGCGCGCCGGCCTGGGCAGCCGTGCTGGTGGAGAACGGGGTCACCACCTTGCGGATCGCCGCCGCGACCACCGGCTGGGCGACCAGCCAACCGACCCGGAGCCCGGCCAGGCCCCAGGCCTTGGACAGGGTGCGCAGCACCGCCACGTTCGGCCGGTCCAGGTAGTCGAGCCCGTCCGGCACGTCCGGGTCGGTGACGAACTCCCGGTACGCCTCGTCGATGACCACCAGCACGTCGTCCGGTACCGCATCGAGGAACCGGTCCAGCTCGGCACGCCGTACCGCGGTGCCCGTGGGGTTGTTCGGGTTGCAGACCAGGATCATCCGGGTCCGGTCGGTCACCGCCGCGGCCAGCGCCGCCAGGTCGTGCCCGTGCCCGGCGTCGTTGGGCACCCGCACGCTGGTCGCGCCGCTGGTCGCCGCGATGATCGGGTACGCCTCGAACGACCGCCACGCGTAGAGCAGTTCGTCGCCCGGCAGGCAGGTGGCCCGGACCAGGTGCTCGGCGAGCGCCACCGACCCGCAGCCGG
This sequence comes from Micromonospora sp. RHAY321, assembly GCF_023896955.1. Lineage (GTDB taxonomy): Bacteria > Actinomycetota > Actinomycetes > Mycobacteriales > Micromonosporaceae > Micromonospora. The sequence goes on along the minus strand of NZ_JAMHIW010000006.1, from coordinate 152,252 downwards.
TGGCGATGCGGTCGGCGTCGACGCCGTACCGCTGGGCCAGCGCCTCGCGCAGCGCCACCACGCCCATGTCCGGGTAGCGGTGCGAAGCGGTGATCGCCTCGGTGACCGCCTCCACCACGCCGGGCAGCGGCCCGTACGGCACCTCGTTGCTGGCCAGCTTGATCGCCTCCGGCAGACCCAGCTCGCGTGCGAGGTCCGCGGGGCTGCGCCCCGGTACGTAGTTGGGCAGCGCGTCCAGGTCGGCGCGGGTCAGCCGCAGCGCCGGCTGCTGACGTCCGGAGTCGGTCATGGGGTGTCTCCCGAGGGCTGGTTGCGGTCGTTCGGGGCGGCGGAGCCGGTGGTGACGGGGAGTTGGACGACCACCGTCTGCGCGCGCTTGTCGTGCAGCGCCTGACGCAGCGGGTGGTCGAAGAGGGGGGAGAGCGCGTCGACCAGTTGCAGTACGAGGCCGAGCCCGGCGCAGTACCAGAGCAGGGTGGGCAGGCCCAGCGTGGTCCACCGGCGCAGCGCCCGGCCGAAGCCCAGCGGCTGGTCGGCGGCGAGCGGCACCGCGCGGATGCGCATCACCCGCTTGCCGACGGTCTGCCCGCCGGCGGCCATGGCGGGCACCTCGTACGCCAGCCAGAGCGCGGTGGCGATCATCAGGATCACGATCTGGAGAAGCCCGGCCTGCTCGCCGATCGGCGGCAGCCCTTCGGTGGAGGTGTTGCCCTCCAGCGCTCGCCGCATCACCTCCCGCCAGTACGGCAGCAGCTCCTCGACCAACCGCCAGACGAACCAGCCGTTGACCACCGCGTTCAGTGCGAAGACGATGCCGAAGTCGATCAGCCGGGCGGTCAGCCGGCGACCGTAGCCGGCCAGCTCCAGACCGTGGGGACGCGGCTCTGGCGGCCGTCCGGGCCACCCGGGCGGGCCGGCCTGTGGCGCCCAGCCTGGCGGAACACCCTGCGGTGCCCAGCCGGGTGGGCCGGCCTGCGGCCCCCAGCCACCCTGCGGTGCCCCTCCTGGCGGGCCATCCTGCGGCGCCGAGCCGGGTGGACCGGCCTGCGGCCCCCAGCCCGGGCCGTGCCCAGGCTGCGGGCCGTGCCCCGGGCCGGGGTGCTGCGGCCAACCCGGCCCGGCGGTCCCTGGGCCGGGGGCGGCCGGCGTGGTGGGCGCGGCCGGGGTGACCGGGGCGGGCGGGGGTTCGACCGGGGGTGGTCCCTCCGGCGGGGTGGCGTCGACGGGGATGGGCGCACCGAGCCAGCCCTCACCGTCCCAGTACCGCCGGGTCTCAGGATCGGCGGGGTCCACGTACCAGCCGGGTTGCACGCTCACCCGGACACCTTAACGACGACCGTTCGGGCGGCCTTGTCGTGGAGGCACTGCTGCCAGGGCTTGTCCCACAGTTGCCACAACCCGTCGAGGTAGGCGAGACCGGGAACCAGGCCTGTGCCCTGCTGCACCAGGTACCGCTTGGCGGCGGCCCGGCGGTCGAGGGTGCGGGTCGGGTCGAGCGGCACGATGCGCAGTTTCATGCTCTTCTTGCCGAAGGTCTGGCCGGTCTTGAACATCATCTCGACGTAGTAGACGTACCCGATCACGAGCGAGATCGCGACGATCGCGAGCTCCAACCACAGCAGCGGCAGCAGGAAGTCGTTGAGGAAGTCGGGTTCTCCGATGGTCCCGTCCGGCGCCACCCGGACGAGGTCGGGCATGACGACGACCAAGAAGATGATCATCGCGGGCACGGCGAGCACCATGCCGATCACCATGAACACCGCGGTGTCGATCAGGGCGGCCAGCAGCCGGTCGGAGAAACTGGCCAGCGGCTGCCCGCCCGGGCTCAGCGTCGGTGGCGGGGCCACCGGTCGGGGTGGTCCCGCGTACCAGTGCGGCGGGGCGTACCCGGGCGGGGCGTACTGCGGCGGCACGGCGTACCCCTGGGGGTGTGGTCCGGGCGGCGCGAAGCCGCCGGCGGTGGGCGGGGGCCCACCGGCCGGCGGCGTCGGGTACGACGGAGGCTGCGTCACGCCCGCAAGTGTTACAGGTTGCCCCGGGCTTCCTGCTCCCGCTCGATCGCCTGGAAGAGCGCCTTGAAGTTGCCCTTGCCGAAGCCGAGCGAGCCGTGCCGCTCGATCAGCTCGAAGAAGACGGTCGGGCGGTCCTGCACCGGCTTGGTGAAGATCTGGAGCAGGTAGCCGTCCTCGTCCCGGTCGACCAGGATCCGGCGGGCCTTCAGCTCCTCGATCGGCACCCGGACGTTGCCGATCCGGGCGCGCAGCTCCGGGTCCTCGTAGTACGAGTCCGGGGTGTCGAGGAACTCCACCCCGGCGGCGCGCATCGCGTCGACGCTGGCCAGGATGTCGTTGGTGGCGACCGCGATGTGCTGGGCGCCCGGCCCCTGGTAGAACTCCAGGTACTCGTCGATCTGCGACTTCTTGCGAGCGATCGCCGGCTCGTTCAGCGGGAACTTGACCTTGCGGGTGCCGTTCGCCACGACCTTGCTCATCAGGGCCGAGTAGTCGGTGGCGATGTCGTCGCCGATGAACTCCGCCATGTTGGAGAAGCCCATCACCCGCTTGTAGAACTCGACCCACTCGTCCATCCGGCCCAGCTCCACGTTGCCGACCACGTGGTCGACGGCCTGGAAGAAGCGCTTCGGCTGGATGCCGGCGTCGATCATCGGCTGCCGGTCCACGATCGGGCCGCGGGCCACGAAGCCGGGCAGGAACGGGCCGGTGTAGCGGGACCGGTCGACCAGCGTGTGCCGGGTGTCGCCGTACGCGGCGATGGCGGCGAGCCGGACCGTACCGTGCTCGTCGGTCACCTCGTGCGGCTCGACCACGCTGGCGGCGCCCTGCGCGATGGCGTGCGCGTACGCGCTGTCGACGTCCGGCACCTCCAGGGCGATGTCGCTGACCCCGTCGCTGTGCCGGGCCACGTGCTCGGCGCCGTCGGCGTCCGGGCGCACCGCGCCGGTCAGCACGAACCGGGCGGAGCCGCTGGTCAGCACATACTGGGCGTGGTCGCGGTAGCCCTGCTCCGGCCCGCGGTACGCCACGCAGGTCATGCCGAAGGCGGTGGAGTAGTAGTGCGCGGCCTGCTTGGCGTTGCCGACCAGGAAGTGCACGTGGTCGAGGCCCTTGACCGGGAACGGGTCGTGGCTGATGTCGTGGTCGACGGCGCCGACGAGCTGGTCGACGTCGACGTCCTCGGTCGACTGGGGTCGGTCGATCGCCTGGGTCATGGTGGCCTCCCTCGCGTACCGGCCGGCCTCGTGGGCCGCCGTTGTCGGTTGCTGTGGCGAGGATCGCGCTGCCGCCCCCGGCTGGGCAACTGTCGGAGTAGACGCTGGTCAGGTTGCACATTCGGTATGGTCCTAACCCATGAACGGTGAGCAGGCTGTACAGCTCGACGCGCTCGACGTGCGCTTGATCGAACTGCTCGCCGACGAGCCGCGGATCGGGGTGCTGGAGTGCTCCCGGCGGTTGGGCGTGGCCCGGGGCACCGTGCAGGCCCGGCTGGACAAGCTCGTCGACCGGGGTGTCATCCGCGGCTTCGGCCCGGACGTCTCACCCGCCGAGATCGGGTTCGGGGTGACCAGCTTCGTCACCCTGGAGATCAGTCAGCGGCAGGGCCACGACCCGGTCACCGCCCACCTGGCCGCGATCCCCGAGGTGCTGGAGGCCCACACGATCACCGGCTCCAGCGATCTGCTCTGCCGGATCGTGGCCCGCTCCAACACCGACCTGCAACGGGTCATCGACCAGATCGTCTCGTTCGCCGGCATCACCCGGGCGTCGACGATCATCGCGCTGGCCGAGCAGATCCCGTACCGCACGCTGCCCCTGATCCGCAGCGCCGTACGACAGTAGGGACCGGCCGTCCGGTCGCGCAGGCCCCTGTTAACACCTCCGGCCGCAGAAAGCGCGGCGACACGGCGGCGCGGGCGTACGGAAGATCCGTGATCGTGGCTACGGTGTGCGGTGTGGCGAAGGGGAGCGTGCGCGGTGGCCTGCTGCTCGGCCTCGCCGTGGTCGTCGCCCTCGCCGCCACCGGGGTGTGGAACCCTTTCCCGGGCCTGTGGGACTGGGTGGACCGCAGCCAACCCATCTCCGAACCGGACGTGGTCTGGCAGCAGCGGGTCGGCGGCACGCCGCGCAGCGTGACCATCGCCGGCGACACCGTGGTGGTCGAGCAACGCACCCGGGTCGAGTCCCGCAGCCTCGCCACCGGCGACAAGCTTTGGGAGCGCAAGGCCGACTGGTCGGCGGTCGCCGGCGGCGACCGCGACCCGGTCGTCGCCGTGGGCAAGCTGCTGGTCAAGGGCTACGAACTGCTCGACCCGACCACCGGAGCGACCCGGCGGCGCGACGACGACGCGGTGGCCGTCTGGACCTACCGGAACCTGCTGCTGGACGCCCACTGCACGGACGCCACCGACTGCACCCTGAGCGCCTGGGACCCGCGCGGCACCGCGCCACTGTGGACGGCCTTCCTGCCCGGAGTGCACAGTGGACTGCTCGCGGACAATCCCGGCCTGCGGGGCACCCGCCGGCTCACCGCCACCCGGGTCGACGACGGGGTAGCCGGGCCCGAGCCGGCGCCACCGCTGCTCGGCTTCCCGGTCGACGGCCGCGTGCACGTGGTCGACACCGCCACCGGGCGCGTGCTGCAGAACGTCGAACCGGGCCAGGACGAGCGACTCTCCGTGGTGGGCGGCCGGATGCTGCGGATCGTCGCCCGCTCCCAGGACGGCAGCTGCTACTTCGCCATCTCCGCCCGGGACCCGGCGACCGGCCAGGAGGCCTGGCAGCGGGCCGGGGTCAACCTGCGCACCGCCGACAGCGCCGGCTGCGTCCAGCGGGAGGACCCGCAGGGCGCGCGGAACGTCCTGATCGGCGTCGGCCCGGACGGCCGCGAGGCGGTGATCGACGGGTACGACGGGCGACTGCTCTGGGTCGGCGAACCGAACGCCCGGCTGATCGCCGTCGACGACCGTTACGCGGTGTTCCGGGCCGCCGACAAGCGGTCCGTGGTGGCCCGGGAGCTCGGCACCGACCGCGTCCTCTGGACCCGGCCCGCCAGCGGCAAGGCGGGTGCCGCGCTCACCCCGTACGCGGCGGTGGTCGCCGACGAGAAACCGAACCGGTTGGTCGCCGTGAACCCGCGGACCGGCCGGGAACTGGCCGCCCTGCGGACCTCCGCCAACGCCCTCGCCGTCGGGCCCCAAGGCATGATCATCGGTGAGGGGCGGGAGATCGGGTACGTCCGCTTCGGCGCCACCGGCGGCGGCCCCGCCCCGCCGCCCGGCGACGGTGGCATCCCCGGCCCGGGAGGCCCGGGTTCCAACCCCGACGACGGCGGCACCTGCGGGCCCAAGCGCGAACTCTGCCCCGACCCGGCCGATGGCAAGGACGGCTGAGCTCACGGTCCCTCGGGGCGTGCCTCGCCCTGAGTGGCGGTGCCCGGTAGGGGTTGGAAGCGCGGGCCCACCCGGCGGATGAGAGCGGCGTCCCACGAGCAGCCCGGCGGGTGGGAATGATCGACCGGTCTGCCCTAGGCTTGCCGCTCATGAGCAGTGCCGCCGCATTCTCGTACGCCCCCCTGCTGCCGACCGGCCCCGACCAGACGGACTACCGCCTGGTCACCGACGAGGGCGTGGACGTCGTACACGGCCCGGGAGGCCGCCGGTTCCTCACCGTGGAGCCGGCCGCGCTCACCGCGCTGACCGCCGAGGCGATGCACGACATCGCGCACTTCCTGCGACCGGCGCACCTGGCCCAGCTCCGGGCGATCATCGACGACCCTGCCGCCTCGCCGAACGACCGGTTCGTCGCCCTGGACCTGCTGCGCAACGCCAACATCGCCGCCGGCGGGGTGCTCCCGATGTGCCAGGACACCGGCACCGCCATCGTGATGGGCAAGCGCGGCCGGCACGTGCTGACCGACGGCGCCGACGCCGAGGCCATCTCCCGGGGCGTCTACCAGGCGTACACCAGGCTGAACCTGCGCTACTCCCAACTTGCCCCGCTGACCATGTGGGACGAGCGGAACACCGGCAGCAACCTGCCGGCCCAGGTCGACCTGTACGCCGAGGACCCGGACGGGCACCCCGACGCGTACAAGTTCCTGTTCATGGCCAAGGGCGGCGGCTCGGCCAACAAGTCGTACCTCTACCAGGAGACGAAGGCGCTGCTCAACCCGACGCGGATGATGCAGTTCCTGGAGGAGAAGCTGCGGCTGATCGGCACCGCCGCCTGCCCGCCGTACCACCTGGCCGTCGTCATCGGCGGCACCTCCGCCGAGTACGCCCTCAAGACCGCGAAGTACGCCAGCGCCAAGTACCTCGACGCGCTGCCCACCGCCGGCTCGATGAGCGCACACGGCTTCCGTGACCTGGAGCTGGAGGCCCAGGTGCTGGAGCTGACCCGCAACTTCGGCATCGGCGCGCAGTTCGGTGGCCGGTACTTCTGCCACGACGTACGGGTGGTCCGGCTGCCCCGGCACGGCGCCTCCTGCCCGGTGGCCATCGCCGTCTCCTGCTCGGCGGACCGGCAGGCGGTTGCCAAGATCACCCCGTCGGGTGTGTGGCTGGAGCGGCTGGAGACCGACCCGGCGCGCTTCCTGCCCGACGTCACCGACGACTCTCTCGACGCCGAGATGGTCGTCCGGGTCGACCTGAACCGGCCGATGGACGAGATTCGCGCCGAGCTGTCCAAGTACCCGGTGAAGACCCGGCTGTCGCTGTCGGGCCCGCTGGTGGTGGCCCGCGACATCGCCCACGCCAAGATCGCCGAACGGCTGGACGCCGGCGAGCCGATGCCGCAGTACCTGCGGGACCACGCGGTCTACTACGCCGGCCCGGCGAAGACGCCCGAGGGTTACGCCTCGGGCTCGTTCGGCCCGACCACGGCCGGCCGGATGGACGCCTACGTGGAGAAGTTCCAGGCCGCCGGTGGCTCGCAGGTGATGCTGGCAAAGGGCAACCGGTCGGGCCAGGTGACCCGCTCCTGCCAGCAGCACGGGGGCTTCTACCTCGGCTCGATCGGCGGCCCCGCGGCACGCCTCGCCCAGGACTGCATCAAGCACGTCGAGGTCCTGGAGTACCCGGAGCTGGGCATGGAGGCGGTCTGGAAGATCGAGGTGGAGGACTTCCCCGCGTTCATCGTCGTCGACGACAAGGGCAACGACTTCTTCGCCGAGGTCACCAAGCCGGTGCTCACCGTCGGCCGCCGCTGACCCGGCCGACACGCGAGGGGGCACCGGGCTGATCGGCCCGATGCCCCCTCTGTCGTCCGTGCACTACCGACATCGGTGCGCCCGCCCCGCTGGGGTGGAACGGGCGCACCGCCCCCGTCGGATGTCGTCACCGACAACCCGGAGCGAGTCTCCGGGTTGTCGCTGTCGATCCGCTCTCAGATCACTATCGACGGATCGGGGCGATCCGTGACCGCCGGGCTACTCTGCTGGAAGTTGCACGGTCAATGCGGGGGAAGCAGATGCGGTTCGGGATCCTGGGGCCTCTGCGGGTCGGCGGTGGCGAGTCCACCGTCACCGCCGGTCGCGACCGGATCGTGCTCGCCATGCTGCTGTTGCGCGCCCACCGGCTGGTGCCGGTCGAGGAGCTGGTCGACGCGGTCTGGGAGGAGCACCCGCCGGTCACCGCCCGGGCACAGTTGCAGACCTGCGTGTCGCGGTTGCGGCGCCGGCTCGCCGAGCTCGGGTTGGCGCCGGAGACCATCGTCACCGACCCTGCGGGCTACGGCGTCCGTACCGGGCCTGCGGAGCTGGACGCCGAGGTCTTCACCCGGGGTGTGGAGGCAGCCCGTGCAGCGGTCACGGCCGGGCGGTTGACCGACGCCCGTGACCGGTTCCGTGCTGCCCTGGCGCTCTGGCGGGGGCCGGCGCTCGGCGGCATCCCCGGCCGCAGCGTCCGCCGTCGTGCGCAGGCGCTCGACGAGCAGCGCCTCACCGCGTTGGAGGAGTGCGTCGACGTCGAGCTGCGCCTCGGGCGCGCCGCCGAACTGATCGAGGAGCTGACCGAGAGCGTCGACCAGCACCCCCTGCGGGAGCGGCTGCGGGTCCACCTGATGCTCGCGCTCTCCTCGGTCGGCCGGCAGGCCGACGCGCTCGCGGTCTACCGGGAGGGCCGGCGGATCTACGCCGACGAGTTGGGCATCGAGCCGGGCGCCGAGTTGCAGGAACTGCACCAACGGGTGCTCGCCGGCGACCTTGCCCTGGCCGGCCGGGAAACCCGCCCGGTCGCCCCGGTCCGCTCGCTGCCTCGCGCCATCGGTGACTTCACCGGCCGGCAGCAGACGGTCGCCCGCCTGGTCAAGGAGGTGGAGGAGAACGTCGCCCAGATCCAACTGATCGACGGGATGGCCGGCAGCGGCAAGACCACCCTCGCCGTGCACGTCGCCACGGCTCTCGCCGACCGCTACCCGGACGCCCAGCTCTTCATCGACCTGCACGGGCACAGCGAGCGCAGCCCGTTGACGCCCGGCGCGGCCGTGGCGACCCTGCTGCGTCAGCTCGGGATTCCGGCGGAGCGGGTGCCGGTGAACCTGGACGACCGGCTGGCGCTCTGGCGGACGGAGCTGGCCGGCCGGCGCGCCCTGGTGGTGTTCGACAACGCGGCCAGCGCCGACCAGGTGACCCCGCTGCTGCCCAACAGCCCGCGCTGCCTCGTCCTGATCACCAGCCGCCGTCGGCTGGTCGGGGTGGACGAGGGACGACCGTCGTCACTACCGGTGCTCGACGCCGACGAGGCCGTCGAGCTGCTCGGGCGGGTGGCCGGCGCGGACCGGGTGGCGGCGGAGCCGGAGGCCGCCGCCGAGGTGGTCCGCCGCTGCGGGCACCTGCCGCTGGCCATCCGGCTGGCCGGCGCCCGGCTGGCGCACCGCCCCCGCTGGCGGATCGCCGACCTGGCCGAGCGGCTGACCTCCCGGCGGGACCCGCTGGCCGAGTTCGAAGCGGGCGAGCGGTCCGTCGGCCGCGCCTTCGCCCTGTCGTACGCCCAGGTGTCGCCGGCGGCGCAGCGCGCGTTCCGGCTGCTGGGCCTGCACCCGGGGGTACGGTTCGACAACCCGGTCGTCGCCGTTCTCGCGGAGCTGCCCCTACCCGAGGCACAGGACCTGCTGGACGAGCTGGTCGACGCGCACCTCGCGGAGGAGGCGGAGCCGGGCCGGTACCGACTGCACGACCTCGTCCGGGAGTACGCGCGGACGCTGGTTGCCGGGCCGGAGCGGGCCGCCGAGCGGCGGGACGGTGTCGAGCGACTGCTCAGCCACCACCTGCACGTCGCCGCGACGATCGCCCAGAGGACGGAGCTGTCGTCGGGTCACTCGCTGACGCTGTTGCCCGAGCCGGTCCGCCCCGACCTGGTCGCGCTCGTCGCGGAGCAGGGTCGGGCCTGGTTCGACGAGAACCTGCCCGCGTTGAGCGCCCTGGTCCGGCTCGCGGATGCCGAAGGGTTTCCGCGCCACTGCTGGCAGTTGGCGCGGGCCTGCTGGCACGCCCAGTTCGAGGGCGGTCGACTCGACGAGCTGATCGAAACGCACACCGTCGGCCTGCGCGCCGCCGAGGAGTTGGGTGACGACGCGGCGGTGGCCATGACGCTGAACTACCTCGCGTCGGCCCACTACCGCCTCGGCGGGTACTCCGAGTCGATCCGACTGATGGAGAGGGCGGTCGACCTCTACCGCCGGCTCGGGTCGCGTCGCGATGTCCGTAACACCCTGGGCAACCTGGGCACCGCGCACGCCGCCAACGGCGGTTACCGCCGGGGCCGGGAGTGCTACGACGCGTCCGCCGCGCTGGCGCGGCGGATGCAGGACTCGGTGGCGCTGGCGAACGTGCTCAACAATCTGTCGATCGCCCTGCTCCTCTGGGGCCGGCACGAGGAGGCCCTGCGCACGGCGAGGCGCCACCTGGCCCTGGGCCGGGAGATCGGCGACCCGCGGCAGATCGGCAACGCCTTCGGGCACCTGGGCATGATCCGGCACCGGATGGGCGACCTGGCGCCGGCCGCCCGGCTGCTGAGGGTGGCGCTGCGTCTCAAGAGGCGGGCCGGTGCTCGTTTCGGCGAGGGCGAGGTGCTCAACGAGATCGCGACCATGGAACGGGAGGCCGGTCACCCGGAGCGCGCCGCCGACCTGCACCGCGCGGCCCTCGTCGCGATGGCCGAGGCGGGGGACCGGATCGCCCAGTGCGCCACGCGCAACCTGTTGGCCCGGGCGATCCTGGATCAGGGTGACGTGACCAGCGCCCTCGACCTGCACCGCCGGGTGCTCGCCGACGCCACCCGGTTGGCCGCCCGTCAGGAGCAGTCCCGGGCGCTGGTGGGGATGGCCCGCTGCGTTCGGTACACGGACCCGGCGGCGTGCCGCGCGCACCTGGTCAGGGCGATGTACCTGTTGCGGGAGATCGACTCGCCGGACCAGCGCGAGGTGGAGCAGTTGCTGGCCGAGTTGGACTGACGGATCATCTGCAAGTCGGCGACGGGCGCGGCAGGATGGTACGCGTGACGACTCCAGAGGCGACCGGTTACCGGATCGAACGTGACTCGATGGGTGAGGTGGAGGTGCCCGCCGAGGCGCTGTGGCGGGCGCAGACCCAGCGTGCGGTGCAGAACTTCCCGATCTCCGGCCGGGGCATCGAGCCGGCCCAGATCAAGGCGCTCGCCCAGATCAAGGGTGCGGCCGCGGAGGTCAACGGCGAGCTGGGTGTGATCGACGCGGACGTGGCGTCGGCGATCGCCGCGGCCGCGGCCCACGTGGCCGACGGCGGCTACGACGACCAGTTCCCGATCGACGTGTTCCAGACGGGGTCGGGGACGTCGTCCAACATGAACGCCAACGAGGTGATCGCCACCCTGGCCACCCGGGAGCTGGGCCGGGACGTGCACCCGAACGACGACGTCAACGCTTCCCAGTCGAGCAACGACGTCTTTCCGTCCTCGATCCACCTGGCCGCCACGCAGTTCATCGTGGAGGATCTGCTGCCGTCGCTGACCCACCTCGCGGAGGCGTTGGAGGTCAAGGCGGCAGAGTTCGAGACCGTGGTCAAGGCCGGGCGTACGCACCTGATGGACGCCACCCCGGTCACGCTGGGGCAGGAGTTCGGCGGGTACGCCGCCCAGGTCCGCTACGGGGTCGAGCGGCTGGAGGCGGCGCTGCCCCGGTTGGCCGAGCTGCCGCTGGGTGGCACCGCCGTGGGCACCGGGATCAACACCCCGCTCGGCTTCGCCGCCGCCGTGATCGGCAAGCTGCGCGAGTCGACCGGGTTGCCGCTGGCCGAGGCGCGCAACCACTTCGAGGCACAGGGTGCCCGCGACGCGCTGGTGGAGACCTCGGGGCAGCTGCGGACGGTGGCGATCGGCCTTTACAAGATCGCCAACGACATCCGCTGGATGGGCTCCGGCCCCCGGGCGGGCCTGCGGGAGCTGCGCATCCCCGACCTCCAGCCCGGCTCCTCGATCATGCCGGGCAAGGTCAATCCGGTGGTCGCCGAGGCGATGCGGCAGGTCTGTGCCCAGGTGATCGGCAATGACGCCACGGTCGGCTTCGCCGGTTCGCAGGGCGACTTCGAGCTGAACGTGATGCTCCCGGTGATGGGCCGCAACCTGCTGGAGTCGATCCGGCTGCTGGCCACGACGAGCCGGCTGTTCGCCGACCGCCTGGTGGCCGGCGTGGTCGCGGACGCCGAGGTCTGCCTGGCGTACGCCGAGGGCTCGCCGTCGATCGTCACCCCGCTCAACCGCTACCTCGGGTACGACGAGGCCGCTTCGGTCGCCAAGGAGGCGCTGGCCAGGCAGACCTCGATCCGCGAGGTGGTGATCTCCCGGGGGCATGTCGACTCGGGCAAGCTCAGCGAGACCCAGCTCGACGAGGCGCTCGACCTGCTCCGGATGACCCATCCCTGACCGGGTGGTCGCCGGTGCGCCGGAAATCGGCTCGACGGTGTCGGTTCGCGGCGCGATGATCCCGCCATGGGCGGAGAAGACGAGGGCCTGCCGCCGGTGACCGAGCGGCTGCGGTTCCGGCGGCTCGCCATGGCCGACGTGGACGCGTTGGTCGAGCTGGACAGCGATCCCGAGGTGATGCGCTTCCTCACCGGTGGTGTCGCCACCCCGCCAGCCACGGTCCGGGACGAGCAGTTGCCGAGGCTGCTGGCCCAGTACGACCGGCATCCGGGGCTCGGCCGCTGGGCGGCGCTCGACCGGGAGACCGGCGCTTTCCTGGGCTGGTTCGCGCTCGACCCGTCGGAGGACGGCACGGAGGCCGAGCTGGGCTACCGGCTGCGCCGCTCGACGTGGGGGCGTGGGCTGGCCACCGAGGGTTCCCGGGCGCTGGTCCGGTACGCCTTCGCCACCGTCGGCGTGCGCCGGGTCTGGGCCGAGACGATGGCGGTCAACGAACGCTCCCGGCGGGTGATGGCGAAGGCGGGCCTGCGCTACGTACGGACCTTCCACCTGCAGTGGGACGACCCGATTCCGGGCACCGAGCACGGCGAGGTGGAGTACGAGTTGCGGGCCGGGGAGTGGGCGGACACCGTTCAGGAACGGCCGGCGGCCCGCCGGGCACGGTAGGCGGTCACGGCGGCACGGTTGCCGCACCCGGCGTCGCAGAACCGCCGCGACCGGTTGCGGGACAGGTCGACGACCACGTTGTCGCAGTCCGGGTACTCGCAGATCCGCAGCCGGCTCAGCTCCCCGGCACGGACCAGGTCGGCCATCGCCATCGCGGCCTCCACCGCGATCCGGGTGGCCAGCGGCGCATCCCGGGGTACGGCGTGCAGGTGGTACGGCTCGTCGTCGTGCTCGATGAGCTGTGGCAGCGCCCGGTGTTCGAGCAGCAGGCCGTTGACCACGGCGACGATCTCGGCGGGCTCGGCGTACCAGATGCGGCGCAGCCGGGGCCGCAGCTCCCGGACGGCGCGCAGCTCGGCCTCGGTGTGCTCGTGCCGGCCGCTGTAGGAGTGCCGGACGAAGAACGCGTCCAGCGCGGCGATGTCGGGCAGCAGTTCGCCGTCCCGGCCCGCCGTGTTGACGAGCGCGGCGGCGGCGATCAGCGAACATTCGGTGTCATGAGCGAAAAGCAACTTGACTCCTGTCACAGGGGCCGCCTAGCGTCATGGGCACAAGGATAGTTTGCTCATGACACGGTGCCGTCCCGAGGAGCGCGAGATGCAGTCACGACCCGCCGCCGGTGCCGCGCTGGCGCTGGTCTCCGCGTTCACCTTCGCCACCTCGGGCACCTTCGCGCGGTCGCTCATCGAGGCCGGCTGGTCGGCCGAGGCCGCCGTGATCGCCCGGGTCGGCGTGGCCGCCCTGGTGCTGGCGATCCCCGCGCTGCTCTCGCTGCGCGGCCGGTGGCACGTGCTGCGGCAGAACACCGCGGCGATCGGAATGTTCGGGCTCCTGGGTGTGGCGCTGGCCCAGGTCTGCTTCTTCAACGCGGTGCGCTACCTGCCGGTCGGCGTCGCGCTGCTGCTCGAGTACCTCGGCATCATCCTTGTCGTCGCCTGGATGTGGCTGCGGCACGGGCAGCGCCCCCGCCAGCTCACCGTGGCCGGATCGGTGGCCGCCCTGGCCGGGCTGGCGTTCGTGCTGGACCTCGCCGGCACCGCCGACTTCCACCCGGTGGGCGTGCTCTGGGGGCTGGGCGCCGCACTCGGTCTGGCCGGCTACTTCGTGCTCGCCGGTCGGGTCGATCCCCGGTTGCCCTCGGTCGCCATGGCCAGCGGCGGGATGGCCGTCGGCGCCGCCGCGCTGCTCATCATCGGGCTGACCGGTGTGCTGCCGCTGCGGGCCACCTTCGGTGAGGTCACCTTCGCCGGGCAGCGCACCAGCTGGCTGCTGCCCATCGTCGGGCTCTCCCTGGTGGCTGCCGTGATCGCGTACATGGCCGGCATCGCCGGCACCCGGATCCTCGGCCCCCGGCTCTCGTCGTTCGTGGGGCTGACCGAGGTGCTCTTCGCGGTGCTGATCGCCTGGCTGTTCCTGGACGAACTGCCCACCGCCTGGCAGTTGTTCGGCGGCGCGCTGATCGTCGCCGGGGTCGCCCTGGTGCGCCTCGACGAGCTGCGCGGGTCGCCGTCGGCGCCGGCACCCGCCGCGTCCGAGCCCGCGCTGGCCACCGACAGCCGATAGGCACCGTGGTGTTCGGCGGTTCCCGGCGGGCGGGCCTGCGCGCTCGGTGTGGTTGAACCGCACGGCCTGCCCAGGCCGGCCGGGTGCGTACCCGACGTCGCAGTGTCCACCGTGGCCGATCTTCCGGTGGTCTGCTGGCCGACCTGCCCGCGATGCCGGCTGACCGGCCGGCGGTACGGACCGATCTGCCCGGGGTTCGCGCCGACCCGGACGGGGCTCGCGTCGATCCGGGTGGATGAAGGAGAGATTCATCGCCATAACGGACGCTGACGTGGCGAAAACCCGCCGGGTGCTGTGTGATGGCTGCCACGTCCCTCAACGAGAGGATCCGATGTGGTGAGCAAGCGCTTCACCGCCGGTGCCGTCGCGACCGCGGCTGTGCTGGCACTTACGGCTGCGGGCTTGGGTGTACCGGCCAGCGCCGCGCCGACCAGCTCTCGAACCTTCACCGTCGTCGCCGAGGACGGCGTCGCCGCCGACGCGGCGGTGGCCGCCATCCGTGCCGCCGGCGGCACGGTGGTGGCCCGGTCCGACGAGGTCGGCATGTTCCAGGTGACCAGTGACCGGGCCGACTTCGCGGCCAGGGCCACGGCCGCCCCGGCCCTGATCGGCGCCGCCGAGCAGAAGGCCATCGGCCGCAAGCCGAAGCTGGACCGGGTCGAGCAGGAGCAGGTGCTGGCCAACACGGCCGCCGCCGGTGCCGCCGCCAAGAAGGGCGCCAAGCTCGACCCGCTCGACGAGAAGCTCTGGGGCCTGGAGATGATCCGGGCCGACCAGGCCCGCAAGATCGAGCCGGGTGACCGCCGGGTGACCGTCGGCGTGCTGGACACCGGCGTCGACGCCAGCAACCCGGACATCGCGCCGAACTTCAACTGGTCGCTGTCGCGCAACTTCGCGCCCGACATGACCGATGTGGACGGCCCGTGCGAGGTGCCGAGCTGCCTCGACGCGGTGGGCACCGACGACGGTGGGCACGGCACCCACGTGGCGGGCACCATCGGCGCCGCGGCCAACGGTCTCGGCCTCTCCGGCGTCGCCCCGAACGTCTCCCTGGTCGAGCTGAAGGGTGGCCAGGACTCCGGCTACTTCTTCCTCAACCCGGTCGTCAACGCTCTGCTCTACGCCGGCCGGTCCGGGATCGACGTGGTCAACATGTCGTTCTACGTCGACCCGTGGCTCTACAACTGCACCGCCAACCCGGCCGACTCCCCGACGAGCCAGGCCGAGCAGCGGGCCATCATCAAGGCGATGAAGCGCGCGCTGACCTTCGCCCACAACAAGGGCGTCACCCTGGTCGGCGCGCTCGGCAACAACAACGAGGACCTCGGCGCCCCGCGCACGGACACCACCAGTCCGGACTACGGCGCCGCCCCGTACGACCGGCCGATCGACAACAACAGCTGCTGGGACCTGCCCGCAGAGGGCCCGCACGTGATCGGCGTGTCGTCGGTCGGTCCGTCCGGCAAGAAGGCGGACTTCTCCAACTACGGCACCGAGCAGATCTCGGTCGCCGCGCCGGGTGGCTTCGCCCGGGACGGCTTCGGGACCCCGTCGTACAACAGCCCGGGCAACCGGATCCTCTCCACCTACCCGCTGAAGGTGCTCCAGGAGGAGCCGATCTCCGCCACCATCCCGGACCCCCGGGTGGACGCCAACGGCAACATCGACCCGCGGGTGGCCACGCTCGTCTTCAAGCAGTGCAAGGCCAACGGTGAGTGCGGCTACTACACCTACCTCCAGGGCACCTCGATGGCGTCCCCGCACGCCGCCGGTGTGGCCGCGCTGATCGTCAGCCGGTTCGGCAAGGCGGAGCGCCGGGGTGGCTTCGGGATGTCGCCGGACCTGGTCGAGCAGCACCTCTACCGGACGGCGGCCGAGCACGCCTGCCCGGAGCCGCGGCTGCAGCAGTACCGCAATGAGGGCCGGGACGAGACCTACGACGCCTACTGCGCCGGTGGGGTCAACTTCAACGGCTTCTACGGCTACGGGATCGTCGACGCCTACGCGGCGGTGAAGACCCCGCTCAAGCCGAACGCCCAGCCGTAAGGCAGCACGTCGGGGCCCGGTCGACCACGTCGGCCAGGCCCCGACGTCGTTTCCGCGTCTGGGCCGTCCGCGTCTGGGCCGTCCGCGTCTCGGCCGTGCGCGTCTCGGCCGTGCGCGTCTCGGCCTCGCGCTGTGGTCGCACGCCTTGATCGACTCGGGTTCCTTGATGGCGGGGTGTCACGGGCCTGCGGACCGCGCGGTTTCCCAGGAAGCCGAGTCGACCTTGTCAGTCGGGGCACTCACCGGCGCCAACCCCGACCGGCCAGCGCGCCGCGCACCTCGCGGAGCACCGCCGGGAACTCGGCGTGCAGGCGTCGGCTGGTCACGTGCAGCACCAGCCACCCGGCGCCGACGAGCAGGTTCAGCCGGCGGCGGTCGCGGTGCAACTGATCAGCGTCGGATTGCCACTGCCCGTCGTACTCGACCGCCACCCGAAACTGGGGCCAGGCCAGGTCGAGATGCAGGACGACACCGTTGGCCAGCCGGACCGGATGCTGGACCACCGGCCGGGGCAGCCCGCCGAGCACCAGCCGAACCCGCAACTGCGACTCCGGCGGCGACTGGGCGCCCGGATCGGCCAGCTCGAAGACCCACCGTGCCCGCCGCCCGCCAGACCGGTGCATGTTGTGGGCGGCCACGCCGGCCAGGGTGTCGCGATCCGTCAGCCCCTGCCCCAGCAGTGCGTCGACGATCGTGACCGCACGGACCGGCTCCAACCAGACGGCCGTCTCCCAGGCGGCCTGACCGGGGTCCGAGCGGGGTATCGCGTTCCCGACGCCTGCTGAGCACTCCGCTGCGACGTCGGGGAGCGGGGTGATGGGGTTGGCGTGCACGCGCAGGCCGCGTTGCGCGCCGATCCGCAGCGGGGATGGCACCAGGATGTGCACGTCGTCGGTGAAGGTGGCGGCGTGTTGGACACCGTGCAGGTAGGCGGCTGACGGGCCCGCGACCACCACGCCGGGCGGTAGCCGCAGGAGGGCCGCGCGACAGGCGAGGGCGTGGTCCCGGTCCAGTCGTGCGTCGGCGTACACGTCGTGGCGTAGTCGCACCCAGGCGGTGCTGCGCAGCTGGTGTTCGGTGAGCAGGTCGTCCCGGACAGCGTCGGAGCCGCGGAAGACCTGCCAGGCCAGAGTCTCGGGTCGGTGCGGACGTGGCGGCATGGCAGGCAGCGTGCCGACCGCCGAGCGGCCCTCGAAACCCCTGTGGAAAACCCCGCCCAGGTGCCCGGCCGGCCCCTGTGGACAAGAGCGGACGCACTCGCGGATCGTGGTATGGCACGGGCCTCGGTGAGGTGGGTGGGTCAGCGGAGGGCGACGGCGACGGCCGTGGCGGCGGCCAGCACCTGGGGGCCGACCGTGTCGACGTCCAGCGGCGCGAGCGCGACCACTCCGACGCTGGCCTCCAGCCCGGGCACACCGAGCACCGGCGCAGCCACCCCGTACGCCCCGGACTGCAACTCACCGCTGCTGCTCACCGGTTCCGCCACCCCGGCTCGGCCGGCCAGGATGGCCCGACCGGCAGCGCCCCGGTCCAGCGGATGCCGCGCCCCGGTCCGGTACGCGACGTGGAACGACGTCCAACTCGGCTCGACCACGGCCAGGGCGATGCCCTCGCCGCCCTCCACCACGGTCAGGTGTGCGGTGGCGCCGGCCTGCTCGGCGAGCCGGCGCAGCGCGGGCAGCGCCCCCTCGGCGAGCAGCGGCTGGGCGCGCCGGGCCAGGTGCAGCACCCCGGCGCCGAGGCGCAGCCGCCCGTCGCCGTCGCGGCGCAGCATGCCGTGCCCGGTCAGCGGGCCGACCAGCCGGTAGACGGCCGCCCGGCCGATGCCGAGCCGGTTCGCCACCTCGGTGACCGTCAGCCCGCCCGGCGCGTCGGCGACGAGGTGCAGCAGTCGCAACCCGCGGTCCAGGGTCTGTGATGCCTCCCCACCCCGTCCGCCGGCGTCGTCGGCCCGGCGGGCGCTGGCGCTGGGGCGGGCCGGCGGTTCGCCGGGGCGTGCGGTCGCATCCACGCCTGGCAGCGTACGACCCGGCACCGGCGGACTCGGACAGGCGCGGACGGCTACCCTTGTACGGTGACGCTACGCCTGTATGACACCGCCACCCGATCGGTGCGGGACTTCGTCCCGCGGGAAGCCGGCAAGGTGGGGGTCTACCTGTGTGGTCTCACCCTCCAGGCCCCGCCGCACATCGGTCACCTTCGCTCCGGCGTCAACTATGACGTGCTGCGTCGCTGGCTGCTGACCGTCGGCTACCAGGTCACCTTCATCCGCAACCTGACCGATATCGACGACAAGATCCTGGTCAAGGCGGGGGAGCAGGGCCGGCCGTTCTGGTCGATCGCGTACGCGAACGAGCTGATCCTCGCCGAGTCGTACCGGGCGCTGAACGTGTTGCCGCCCACCTACGAGCCGCGCGCCACCGGGCACATCCCCGAGATGCACGAGCTGATCACGAAGCTGATCGCCGACGGGCACGCCTACCCGGCCTCCGACGGCTCCGGCGACGTCTACTTCGACGTGGCCTCCTGGCCGGCGTACGGGTCGCTGTCGGGTCAGTCGCCCGACGCGATGCAGTCGGCCGGGGACGCCCCCGACCGCGGCAAGCGGGACCCGCGCGACTTCGCGCTCTGGAAGGGCGCCAAGCCGGGCGAGCCGGCGGACGCCTACTGGCCGTCGCCGTGGGGGTTGGGTCGCCCGGGCTGGCACATCGAGTGCTCGGCGATGTGCTGGCGCTACCTGGGTCCGGAGTTCGACATCCACGGCGGCGGGCTGGACCTGACGTTCCCGCACCACGAGAACGAGATCGCCCAGTCCCAGGCGGCCGGGTTGCCGTTCGCCCGCTACTGGGTGCACCACGGGCTGCTCAGCATCGGCGGGGCCAAGATGGGCAAGTCCGCCGGCAACGCCCTGGATCTGAGGTACGTGGATTCGCTCGGGGTGCGGCCGGTGGAGCTGCGCTACTACTACGCCGCCGCGCACTACCGCTCCGTGATCGACTACTCGGAGGACTCGCTGCGCGACGCGGCCACCGCGTACCGCCGGATCGAGGGTTTCGTGCTGCGGGCCGCCGAGCGGGTCGGTGCCGGGCACCTCGGCGAGCTGCCGGCCGGGTTCGCCGCGGCGATGGACGACGACCTCAACACCTCCGCCGCGCTGGCGGTGCTGCAACAGCAGCTCCGGGACGGCAACACCGCGCTGAGCACCGGCGACGATGTGACCGTCCGCACCACCCTGGCCTCTGTGCGGGCGATGCTGGATATCCTCGGCATCGACCCCCTCGACCCGGCCTGGACCGGTGGCGGCCGTACGGATGATCTGCGTGCCGTGGTGGACTCCCTGATCGCGCTGGCCCTGGAGCAGCGCGCGCAGGCCCGGGGCCGCAAGGACTGGGCCGCCGCCGACGCGGTACGCGACCAGCTCAAGCTGGCCGGCGTGGTGGTCGAAGACACCCCCCAGGGGCCCCGTTGGACTATTGGAGAGCAGGACTGATGGCCGGCAACTCGCAGCGCCGTGGCCGGCGACTGACGCCGAAGGCGGGCGCCCCCAAGGGCTCCGGCGGCAAGAACAAGGACTCCCTGGCCGGGCGGGGTCGCACCCTTCCCGCCGACGAGCGGCCCTGGCACAAGGGTTACTCGGGCACCGAGAAGCTGCCCCAGCGCACCGCCTGGAAGCAGGACAAGGAGCGTCGGGCGGCGGCTGAGGAGGGGCGTGCCCCGAAGATCGGCCAGCCGGGCAGCAAGGACACCACCTGGGGCAGGGGTGGCGGCCGGGGCGTTCCGGCCAACCGGGGTGGCAGCACCGGCGGCCGCGGCGGCAAGCCCGGCGGCCGGTCGGGTCCCCGGGTTACCCCGGGGCGCAAGTCCAACCCGGCGAGGGACACGCCGGAGCTGCTGGTCGGGCGCAACCCGGTGCTGGAGGCGCTGCGCGCCCAGGTGCCGGCGACGGCGCTCTACACCGCCCAGGGCATCGACATGGACGACCGGATCAACGAGATCATCCGGACCGCCGCCGACCGGGGCATCGCCAACCTGGAGATCAGCCGGGCCGAGCTGGACCGGATGACCGGCGGGGTGCTGCACCAGGGCGTCGGGCTCCAGGTGCCGCCGTTCGCGTACCAGCCGTTCGAGGACATGGTCGCCGCGGCGGTGGAGCAGCAGGCCCCTCTGCTGGTGGCGCTGGATGGTGTCACCGACCCCCGCAACCTGGGCGCGGTCATCCGGTCGGCGGCCGCGTTCGGCGCGCAGGGTGTCTTCGTACCCGAGCGTCGGGCTGCCGGGATCACGGCGACCGCCTGGCGGACCAGCGCCGGCGCGGCCGCGCGGGTTCCGGTGGCGCAGGTCACCAACCTGACCCGGTCGCTGAAGGCTTGCCGGGACGCCGGTTTCACGGTCGTCGGCCTGGACGCCGACGGCGACACCGACCTCTACGACCTGGAGGCCGCGGTCGGCCCGTTGGTCGTGGTGGTCGGCTCGGAGGGGCGCGGGCTGTCCCGGCTGGTCGGCGAGACCTGCGACCTGACCGTCAGCATCCCGATGATCTCCGAAGTCGAGTCGCTCAACGCCAGCGTGGCCGCTGCGGTCGCCCTGGCCGAGGTCTCCCGTCGCCGCGCGGCGGAACTGTAACGACACGTCGACGAGGCCCCGTTCCCACTGTGGGGACGGGGCCTCGTCGCGTCCGAGGGACCTGGCAGACAGCGGGGGCGGCCCGCCGAAGCGGACCGCCCCGTTGGTACGGCGTTACGTCAGATCCGGCTGCCGGTGGTGGCGTGGAAGACGTGGCTGCGGCCGGTGCGCGGCTTGACGAACACGGTGTCCCCCATGTTCGGCATCGAGCGCCGGTCGGTGCGGACGACGAAGCGCTCCGAGTTGCCACCCAGGGCGGCGTGGCCGTAGACGTTGGCGTCCGAGCCCAGGTCCTCGACCAGCTCGACGACGACCGGCATGCCACCCTCGGTCGGGCTGACCAGGTCGCAGTCCTCCGGGCGGAAGCCCACGGTGACCTTGCCGTCGCCGCCCTCGGCCCGGGCCGCCGCGACCTGCTCGCGGGTCAGCGGGATCTGCAGCTCGGCGAACTCGGCGCCCTGCTCGTTCAGCGGGACGGTCTTGATGTTCATGGCGGGGGAGCCCATGAAGCCGGCGACGAAGACGTTGGCCGGGGTGTCGTAGAGCGCCCGCGGGGTGTCCACCTGCTGGAGGACACCGTCGAGCAGCACCGCGACCCGGTGACCCATGGTCATGGCCTCGACCTGGTCGTGCGTGACGTAGACCGTGGTGACGCCCAGCTTGGCCTGCAGCGAGGCGATCTGGGTACGGGTCTGCACGCGCAGCTTGGCGTCGAGGTTCGACAGCGGCTCGTCCATGAGGAAGACCTGCGGCTCGCGGACGATCGCCCGGCCCATCGCGACACGCTGACGCTGACCACCGGAGAGCGCCTTCGGCTTGCGGCTGAGGTACTCCTCCAGCTGGAGCAGCCCGGCTGCCTCCTTGACCCGCCGGTCGATCTCCGACTTGGAGGTCTTGCGCAGCTTGAGGGCGAACGCCATGTTCTCGTACACCGTCATGTGCGGGTAGAGGGCGTAGTTCTGGAAGACCATCGCGATGTCGCGGGCCTTCGGGGGCAGGTGGGTGACGTCGCGCTGGTCGATGTAGATCGAGCCGGCGTCCACGTCCTCCAAGCCGGCGAGCATCCGCAGGCTGGTGGACTTGCCACAACCGGAGGGGCCGACCAGGACGAGGAACTCGCCGTCGCCGATCTCGAGGTCCAGCTCGTTGACGGCGGGACGCTCTTGGCCCGGGTAGACCCGGGATGCCTTGGAATAGGTGACCGTAGCCATGGTGAAGCGCTTCCTTTCACCGGCAGGAACGTGCCGGACGATCCGAGTGAAGGAGCGACCGGCACGGTGGCCGTGCCGGTCAACGGACGGCCGGGTCGGTCGCGAGGGCGACCGCACCTGTCCTCCGTGTCACTGCACCGTAAACGGCTTTCCCCGCGCTGCCAAGGCAGGGGAGTATCAGGGGTGGCGCATTGCCTACACAATCCGGGCACTCAGGCACGGTCAGACATCAATCGACGTACGAGTGGACGGCGCGAGGCCGTACGGGCGTCGGGTTGTTGACGTTTCCCATGCTCGGGAGGCCTCGCGAGCGGGATAACCGGACGTCAGTCGCTATGCTGACCTCGACGCACGCGCCCCTGTAGCTCAGCTGGCCAGAGCACTCGCCTTGTAAGCGAGATGTCGCCGGTTCGATCCCGGCCGGGGGCTCCAATTCCACCAGGCTTTCCCGACGGGCACTGCCGTGAGTCGACCGGTTGACGCAACCGGGTCACGACAGCCGCCCGTCAAGGCGCCCGAGAGGGCCGCACGCGCCGCCGCCTCGGCGAGCCTCCGACACGCCGCCATCAGGGCGGGTGGGTTGCGGCGGCCGGGCCCGGTGGTACCTGGCCAGGGCTGAATCCCCGTGGCAAATCATGCCGTTGCGGTAGAACTGTGGAGTGAGCCGAACTCGGCTGGAGGTATTCAGCGATGCGGTCTTCGCGGTCGCGATCACGCTACTCGCGTTGAATCTGGCGGTGGCCGGCCCGGGTCATGGCCCGCTCCTGCATCAGGTCGCCGACCACTGGCCTGCATTTGTCGCCTACCTGATCAGCTTCGCCACGATCGGGCTGATCTGGATCAACCATCACGCCCTCGTCCAGAACGTCGTCGTCGTTGACCGGACCCTGGCCCTCCTCAACCTCGTCCTGCTGCTGTTCGTCGTCCTCATCCCGGTAGATACGGCGACGGTGGCCAAGTACCTCGCACTGGGCGGGCAGGACGCCCGGGTAGCGGTACTTCTGTATGCGGCTGCCTTCATGGGGATGGGATTCAGCTTCGCAGGGATCTTCGAATGGACCTTGCGTTCCGGGCGGCTCAAGCAGCCGTTGCCGCAGCGGGCACGTTGGAAGGCGCGGCTGCGATTCGGGGCAGCGTCGGTCCTGTATCTGGCCGCGATCGCCGTCGCGTTCGTCAGCCCGCCGGCGGCACTGGCCATCATCGGCGCCGTCCCCGTTTACTACATCTTCGAACGCCTCGAGGTGGTCGGCTCTCCAACAGCCGAGCGGCAGCAATGAGTCGCTGCCGAGCGAGGGCGTCCTTGTGCCGCTCATGATGATGCTCTTTGTCGCCATGCTGCGGGTCATTGCGGCAGCAACCGCGCTCGATGGCCGGCCACTCCTATAGTGCCGGTATCACCGACCGCGAAGGAGTCGCATGAACCCGGTCGTCGCGATCATCGGGAGCGCCCAGGTGGACCGCGCCTACTCGCCCGCCGTGCGTGATCCGGAGGCTGCGGCGGCCGCGGCGGTGGAGCTGGGAGCGGAACTCGCCGCACAGGGATGCCACATCATCGTCTACTCCAGCGACCCGAGGTACCTGGAGTGCGACGTCGTGCGGGGGTACGTGGGCTCCGGTCGGGCCGAGCGCGGGTCGATCCTGGTTCGCGGGCGGTACGGGAAGGACGTCGGCTTCGAGGAAGCCCACCAGAACCCGTCGGTCTTCACGGTCGTGCCCGAGTCGACCGACGACTGGGAGGTCGCCTTCTACCGGTCGTTGCTGACGGCCGACGCCCTGCTGTTGGTGGGCGGCGGGCGGTCCACGTTCATCGCCGGGCTCCTCGGCCTGTCCCGGCGCGTCCCGATCGCCCCGGTGGCGGCGTTCGGTGGTGGTGCCGAGAAGGTCTGGCACCGGCTCAACGGTGAGCGCAACGTGGCCACCGAGGAGGAGGTGGCGCTGCTGGCCAGGCCGTGGCAGCCGGACGCCGCCCAGTCGATCGTCGCAGGGCTCCGTACCCAGGTCGAACGCCACCGGGTGCAGGAGCAGGCCGCCCGACAGGCCGAGCGCACCGCCCGTCGGCGAACGGTGGCCGGCCTGGTCACGGCGTTGGTCCTGCTCGTTCTCGCCGTCGCGACGATCCCTCTGGCCCATGCCGCGCCCACTGGCGGTTGGCAGGCCATCTCGGTGCTGGTGGCGGCTCCGCTGCTGGCGTCGGCCTGGGGGGCCGTCGTCCGCAACGCCTACGACGGCAGCGGCAACTGGCTGCGAGCGGCGGCGGTGGGTTCGGCGGCCGGCGTCATCGCGTTCCTCCTGTTCGTCGCGGCCCAGCTCTCCACCAACCCGGATCTGCTGGCCGACGGCAGCGCGCGGCAGCTCGTGTTCTTCGTGTTGGCCATCGGATTCATCGGCGGCTTCACGTCGGAGACCGTGTACGGGAAGTTGCGGGCACAGGACGTCACCCAGACGTCGGTCCTGCCCCCGCCCGGCGGCTGACCAGCCCCCGGACCGCAGGCGAGCGGCGGCGGCGGGCACCGGCCGTATGCTGGGCGGCAGCACGAGCGCGGGCACCCGCCCGCGACGGTGTCGTCCAACGGATCGGGTGTGACGCGAGCTGATGAGTCGCGCGGTGGAGGAGTCGAACCGGGCGATGCTGCGTGCCCGCGACGCGATGGACCGCGCGTACGCCGAGCCGCTGGACATTCCGGCGCTGGCCCGGATCGCCCATGTCTCCGAGGCGCACTTCATCCGGACCTTCCGGGCCACCTTCGGTGAGACCCCGCACCGCTACCTGCAACGTCGACGGGTCGAGCGGGCCATGTCGCTGCTGGTGGAGACCCGGCGGGACGTCACCGACATCTGCTTCGCTGTCGGCTTCAGCAGCCTCGGCACGTTCAGCCGGACGTTCCGGCAGATCGTCGGCGAGTCACCCTCGGACTTCCGTCGGCGCGGGACGCCGACGAACGTGCCGTCCTGTTTCACCAAGGCCTGGACCCGACCAAGCAGTTTTGGATAGCAACAGGTCAGTTTTGGATAAGCAGCAGGTCAGGGGCCACGTCTAGCGTGACTGCCATGACGATGAACGCGATCAGCCGCTCTCAGATCTACGTCCTCGACCAGGACGAGGCGCTCGACTTCTACGTGAACAAGCTCGGCATGGAACTCAACACCGACCAGGACCTCGGCTTCATGCGGTGGCTGACGGTCAACCTGCCCGGCGACCCGGAGCGCGAGATCCTGTTGGAGAAGCCGGGCCCGCCGGCGATGGACCCGGCCACCGCGGCGACGGTCCGGGAGTTGCTCACCAAGGGGGCGCTGGGCGGCTCCCTCTTCATGACCACCGACGACGCCCACAAGACGTACGAGGAGCTGGTGGCCAGGGGGGTCGAGATCACCGACGAGCCGACCGAGCGCCCGTACGGGATCGACTTCGGCATCCGGGACCCGTTCGGCAACCGGATCCGCATCGGCCAGATGTTCCCCCGGGCCTGAGGGACCACCGATGAGCCAGGCGGTTCCGTTTCCCGGGGTCCGACCGGCCGTCGCCGGCCTGGACCGTGCGCTGCTGGCCGGCGGCGTGCTCGCTGGTCCGATCTTCGTCGGCTCGGCGCTGCTCCAGGGGCTGACCAGGGACGGCTTCGACTTCCGGCGGCATCCGGCCAGCGTGTTGAGCACCGGTGAGCTGGGCTGGATTCAGATCACCACATTCCTGGTCACCGGAGCGCTCTGCGTGCTGGCCGCCGGGGCGCTCCGGCGTTCCACCGACACCGGTTCGGCGTGGGTGCCCCGGCTGCTCGTCCTGTACGGGCTGGGCCTGGTGGGTGCGGCGATATTCAGCGCCGACCCGGCCGACGGGTTTCCCGTCGGCACGCCCCGGGGCGCCGGCCAGATCAGCTGGCACGGCGGCCTGCACTTCCTGGTGGCGGCGGTCGCCTTCGTCTCGCTGATCGTGGCGACGGTGGTCGCCGGCCGCCGGGCCGCGCGGCGTGGGGCGCGAGGTCGGGCCGGGTTCAGCCTGGCGACCGGGGCCTTCTTCGCGGTGGCCTGGGTGGCGCTGATGGTCCGCCCGGCTCCGGCCGTCATGGTGGCGTTCGGCCTGGCGGTGACGGTCGGTTGGCTGTGGGTGTCGGTCACCTTCGCTCAGGCGGCGTCCGGCCGGGTGGACTGAGCCGGCTGCCGTCAGACCGGGAGGCGCGGGGTCGACTCCGCGCCTCCCGTGTGCTGGGCTGGGGGACATGATCACCCGGTTGCTGTACCTGGCCCGGCACGGCGAGCAGGAGGACGCGGCGACCGAGTCGCCGGAGGCCGGCCTGTCGGAGCGGGGTCGGCGGCAGGCCAGGCTGCTCGGCGAGCGGCTGCGGGGCCGGCCGTTCACCGCCGTGCACCACGGGCCGCTGCGCCGGGCCGCGGAGACCGCCGAGCTGGTCGCCGCCTCACTGCCCGGCGTTCCGGTGTACGCCACGGAGCTGGCCGGTGACCACCTCCCCCACGACACGGAGCCCGCCGGCCTGCCTCCGGCGTACGCCCATTTCCTGGCCCAGTTCTCGGCGGCCGAACGGGTCGAGGGGCCACGGGTGACGGCGGAGGCGGTACGGCGGTTCGCCGGCCCGGTGGCCGAGGAAGCCGGGGGCGTGGGTGGCGCCGAACCGGTCCGCGAGCTGGTCGTGACGCACAGCTTCCTGATCGCCTGGCTGATCCGGCACGCCCTCGACGCGCCGGAGCAGCGGTGGCTGGGTTTGAACCAGCACAACGCGGGGCTGACCGTCATCCGGTACGGCCCGGCCGGCCCGCCGAACCTGGTCGCCGTCAACGACGTGGCGCACCTGCCGCCGGAGCTGCGCGGCACCGGCCTGCCCCCGGACTACCTGGTCTGAGCCGCGGGCGGTCAGCCGGTGGCCCGAAGCAGTAGCTCGACCAGCGCCCGGGTGGCCGGTGGCGGGGCGGGGTCGGCGGGGCAGTCGACGTACCCGGTCTCGACGGTGCCGACGGTCAGCCGGTAGCTGAACGCGTCCGCGCAGCCGGTCGAGGCGGTCGGGCGGCGGGCCTCGGCGGTCAGCCGGGGATCGGCGGCCAGTCCCCGCAGCCGACCGAGGTCCGCGGGGTCGAGCCGGCCGGTTCGTCGGCTGCCGGCCCGGTCCACCATCGTCCACCGGCCGTCGGGTTCGACGGTGACGGCGTCGCCGCGGCCGGCGAAGCCACCGGAGCGGAACAGCATCACGCGTCCGGTTGCGCCGTCGGTGGCCGTGGGGCCGGTCGGGGCGGGGACGCCCGGGGTGGCGGGCGCCGTGGTCGGCAGCGGTGTGGTGGCGGTCGAGGTCGGGCCGGCGGTTGCCGGGGGTCGGTCCGGGGTGCTGTCGGCCGGGTCGGCGGCGGTGCAGCCGGCCAGGGTGGCGGCCAGGAGGGCGATCATGACGCCGGTCGTCGAGGCGGGTCTCATGCCGCTCGGACGCGCGGCTCGTTTGGTCGGTTCCCTTGTCACACCCCTCATCCGAACGGCCACTGTCGATGTCTGCAAGCGGTCCAAGGCTTCTCTTTTCCTCGACACATAGTTATATCTACATGCGTGACTACCCCCGTCACAATCTTTCTCCTTTCAGGAGGGCACGTGAAACGACCACTCGCCGCCGTCAGCGCAGCGCTGCTCACCAGCGGCCTGCTGACCTGCGTCGCCACCTCGGCGCATGCGGCACCACCCACCGCCCCCGCGCCGGACGCCTCCGCCGCGGCCCGGGCGGCGACCGTCCTGCGAGCGAACCCCGGCGCCGTCCAGGGTTCCAGCGCGGAGTCCTACCAGGTGCACAGCACCAGGGTGGACGCCACCGGCGCGGCGCACACCCGCTACACCCGGACCTACCAGGGCCTGCGGGTGTACGGCGGTGACTTCGTCATCCACACCACGCCCAGCGGCACCTACGCCGGCAGCTCCGTCGGCCTGGCCGCACCGCTGACCCTGGGCACCACGGCCAAGGTCGCCGCCGCGGCGGCGAAGAAGACCGCCCGCGCAGGGTTCACCGGCACGGTCGAGGCCGTCGGCGCCCCGGAGCTGTTCGTCGACGCCAGCTCCGGCCAGGGCCGGCTGGCCTGGGAGACCGTGGTCAGCGGTTGGCAGCCCGACGGGCAGACCCCGTCCCGGCTGCACGTGATCACCGACGCCACCACCGGCGCGGCCGTGGGGTCATACGACGAGATCGAGGCGGTGAACGGCACCGGCAACAGCATCTACTCCGGCGCGGTCACCGTCGACACGACGCTCTCCGGCAGCACGTACCAGATGATCGACCCGTCGCACGGCAACGGCTCGACCTGCGACATGAACAACGGCACGTCGAGCTGCACCACCTTCACCGACGCGGACAACACCTGGGGCACCGGCGCCAGTTCCAACCGGCAGTCCGCCGCGGTGGACGCGCACTTCGGCGCCGCCAAGACGTTCGACTACTTCAAGAACACGCACGCCCGCAACGGCATCTTCGGCAACGGCACCGGCGTGCCGAGCCGGGTGCACTACGGCAACAACTACGTCAACGCCTTCTGGGACGGCTCCCGGATGACCTACGGCGACGGCTCGGGCAACTCCCGCCCGCTGGTCTCTCTCGACGTGGCCGCGCACGAGATGAGCCACGGCGTGACCGAGAACGTTGTTCCCGGCGGCCTGACCTACTCCGGTGAGTCCGGCGGCCTCAACGAGGCCACCAGCGACATCTTCGGCAACATGGTCGAGTTCTACGCCAACACCTCCGCCGACCCGGGTGACTACCAGGTCGGCGAGAAGATCAACATCAACGGCAACGGCACGCCGCTGCGCTACATGTACAACCCGTCGCTGGACGGCTCGTCCGACACCTGCTGGTCCACCAGCACCAAGAACAAGGACGTGCACTACTCCTCCGGAGTCGCCAACCACTTCTACTTCAACCTTGCCGAGGGCACCGGCGCCACCGCGTACGGCACCTCGCCGCTCTGCGGCTCCGCACCCGCGATGACCGGCATCGGCCGGGCCAAGGCGGAGAAGATCTGGTTCCGGGCGCTGGACATCTACTTCACGTCCAACACGTCGTACGTCAACACCAGCAACCCGGCGAACACCGCCCGGGCGTACAGCCTGCGGGCCGCCACCGACCTGTACGGCAGCTGCTCCACCGAGTACCGGGCCGTGCAGGCGGCCTGGACCGCGGTGAACGTGGCCGGCAACGACGCACCCTGCTCGACCGGCAACGACTTCTCGGTGTCGCTCTCGCCGACCGCCGGCTCGGTGAACCCGGGCGGCTCGGCCTCCACCACCGTGGCCACCGCGACCACCAGCGGTTCGGCGCAGACGGTGACGTTCTCCGCGTCCGGCCTGCCGAGCGGGGCGAGCGCCGCGTTCAGCCCCGCCTCGGTGACCTCGGGCGGCTCGTCCACCCTCACCATCAGCACCTCGGCCGGCACCCCGCCCGGCACCTACTCGGTCACCGTGAACGGCGCGGGCTCGGTCACCCGGAACGCGACGTACACGCTGACCGTGAACGGCACCGGGGGCGGGTGCACCGCGCCCGGCCAGAAGCTCGCCAACCCGGGCTTCGAGTCCGGCGCGACCGGCTGGACGGCCAGCTCCGGCGTGATCACCAACTCCAGCGGCCAGGCCGCCCGCACCGGGTCGTACAAGGCGTGGCTGAACGGGTACGGCACCACCCGCACCGACACGCTCGCCCAGTCGGTGAGCCTGCCGCCGGGTTGCTCGTCCTACACGGTCAGCTTCTGGCTGCACATCGACTCCGCCGAGACCACCACCAGCGTCGCGTACGACACGCTGCGCGTACAGGTGCTGAACTCGGGCGGGACGGTGCTGGCCACGCTGGCGACCTACTCGAACCTGAACAGGGCCACCGGCTACAGCCAGAAGTCCTTTTCGCTGGCCGCGTACGCCGGCCAGAGCGTCAGCCTGAGGTTCACCGGCACCGAGGACTCCTCGCTGCAGACGTCCTTCGTGGTCGACGACACCGCGGTCACCGTCTCCTGACCTGACCGATCGCCGACAGGACCCGGCGGCCACCCTCGACGGTGGTCGCCGGGTCCGCGCCGTTATGGTCGCGGCACCGGCGCACGCCGCGGGCGGGCCGGATCGGCGGCGTCGGACAGGTGACGCGGGAAGGGGTGGACGTGTCGGACGCGGAGTTGACCGTCGAGGTGAACGGACCGGTGGCGACGGTGGTCATCCACAACCCGGCTCGCCGCAACGCCATGACGGCGGCGATGTGGCGCCAGCTCCCCGAGCTGCTCGACCGGTTGGAGCCCGACCCCGACATTCGCGCGCTGGTGCTCACCGGTTCGGGCGACGCCTTCTGCGCCGGCGCCGACCTGGGCGACCTGGCCGAGCTGCTGGACGCCGGTGACGCCAGCATCGCGGTGGCCGCCGAGGAGCGGCTGGCCGGCTTCAGCAAGCCGACCGTAGCGGTCATCCGGGGCGCCTGCGTCGGGGGTGGCTGCCAGCTCGCGGTCGCCTGCGACCTGCGGATCGTCGCCGACGACGCCCGGTTCGGCGTACCGCCGGCCCGGCTCGGGCTGGTCTACCCGGCGCCGACCACCCGCCGGCTGGCCCGGCTGGTCGGCCCGTCCGCCGCCAAGCACCTGCTGTTCACCGCCGAGTTGATCGACACCGAGCGAGCGCTCCGGATCGGCCTGGTCGACGAGGTGCTGCCCGGTGACAGGCTCGGCGCGCGGGTGGACGACCTCACCGCGACGATCGCCCAGCGGTCGCCGCTGAGTGTCGCCGCCGCCAAGGAGATCGTCGACGACCGGGCCGGCCCGGCCCGGGTCGCCTGGTGGCACCGGAAGGTGGCGACCAGCGGCGAGGCCCGGGAGGGGGTGGCGGCGATTGCCGAGCGGAGGCCGCCCCGCTTCGCCTGGCGGCCTCCGGCCGGCGACTGATCCAGTCGCGGACGACCTCGTCAGCGGGTGGTCCGTATCGGGCCGGTTCGATACCCGGTTGGCGCGTGACCCTGGTGGTGCGGCAGGCTGTCCATCGTGCAGCGTGATCAGTTGCTTGCGGGCCGCTACCGGCTCCTGGAGCGCCTCGGCAGCGGCGGCATGTCCGCGGTCCACCGGGCGTACGACGAGGTGCTCGAACGGGATGTGGCGGTGAAGGTGCTCGTCGCCTCGGACGCCAGCGCCCGGCAACGGATCCGGGCCGAGGCCAAGGCGGCGGCCCGGCTGTCGCACCCGCACGTCACCAGCGTCTACGACTACGGCGAGTCGTCGTTCAACGGCTCGCACGTTCCGTTCGTGGTGATGGAACTGCTCGGCGGCCACACCCTCGAACAGCGGCTGGCGACCGGGCCGCTGCCGCCCCGCGCGGGCCTGCGGGTCTGCGCCGAGGTGGCGGCCGCCCTGGCTGCCGCGCACGCCCGAGGGCTGGTGCACCGGGACATCAAACCGGGCAACGTGATGCTCACCCCCACCGGCGTCAAGGTGCTCGACTTCGGCATCGCGGCGGCCGTCGGCGATTCGGAGATCGACTTCGAGGGGCGGCTGCTGGGCACACCGGCCTACCTCGCGCCCGAACGGCTGGAAGCCGGCGACGTGCTGCCGGCCTGCGACGTGTACGCGCTCGGCCTGCTCCTGCACCGGGTGCTGACCGGCCGGCTGCCCTGGCGTACCGAGGCGACGACCGGGATGCCGAGCGCACCCGCGCACGTCGAGCCGGACCCGCTGCCCGCGATCGACGGGGTGCCACCTGAGATCCAGCGGCTCTACCGCTGGTGTCTGGCTCACGACCCTGCCGACCGCCCCCCGGCCGCCGAGGCGGCCCGCATCCTGCTCACGGCGGGCGAGGCGGCCGCCGTCGCGAGCGGATCGACGGCGGCCGGCGCCGAAGCGGCCGGCGCCGAAGTGATCGGCGGCGCGTGTGAACCGGCTCAGGTCCGGGCCGAGGCGGTTGCCGACGTGGACGGACCGAGCCCGCCGCCGTCCGGTGAGAACGCGGACGTGCCGACCGCCCGGTCGGCCGGACCGGTGGGTGGTGCCGTGCGGCGGGAATCGTGGCGTCGACGGCGAGCCGTCCTGGCGGTCGGCGGCGCGGTGGTCGCCGCGGTGGCGATGGGCGGGTCACTCGGCGACCCCGGCGGCCGGCGACAGGAATCGGGCGCGCCCCGCACCGGCACCGGGCCGGACGGCACGACCACGGTCGGGCTGCCACGTACCGCCGAGCAGATCGAGCCCGCCGAGCCGATCGAGCCCGCCGTTCCCCGCCCGCCCGCCGTCGCGCCGACCGGCACACCGACGGGTCCGGCGGGCACACGGTCCCCGAGTCCGGCCACCAGCACCTCCGCGCCGGCCCCGACCGGAGCCCCGCCGCCCGCTCCGGGACCGGGCGTGCCGGTGGACGCCCGGGGCGGGACGGTGACCGTTCGCTGCCTCGGGGGGTCGGCCGAGGTGCTGGCGGTGACGCCCGCCGCCGGCTACCGGGCGGAGGCGTACGACCAGGGCCCGGCGAAGCAGATCCGCGTCGAGTTGACCTCCGCCGAGCACCGCAGCGAGATCCGGGTGCACTGCGCCAACGGGCGCCCGAAGCCGAACGTCAAGGAGCGCACCGGTTGACCGGGGGGCCGGCGGGTGCCGCGCCGGGGCGTACCCCGACGCGGCCCCCCGTTCCCGCCGGCCGGTCCGTCACCGCCCGGCCAGTGCCGCCCAGCCCGGGTTCACCGGCTCCCGGCGCAGCGGCATGCCCGCCTCGGCCGGCGTGCGGTCGCCCTTGCGCTGGTTGCAGCCGTAGCAGGCGGCGGTGGTGTTACGCCAGGTGTTCCGGCCGCCGCGCGAGCGGGGCAGGATGTGGTCGATGGTGGACGCCGAGCCGCCGCAGTAGGCGCAGCACCGGTCGTCGCGGCGCAACACCCCGGCCCGGGACCAGGCCGGCCCGGAGCTGAACCGCCACCGGGTGACCACGTAGCGGACGAGCCGCACCACCCGGGGCATCGGGAAGACCCCGATCACCTGGTCCGGCTCCGCCTCGTGGATCTCGGCCACCCGGCGGCAGAGCATCCGGACGGCGTGCTGAACGGTGACCCGGTGCAGCGGGCCGAGGTCGGCGTTGATGACGAGGACGGCGTCCACCGGGATCTCCCTCCAGGGCAGTGACGGACGAGTTGCTCCGGACAGCGAAGAGCCGCCCGGTCCGGCTGTCGGACGGGCGGCTCGGCGCGTACGGACACGCGTCAGTCGGGCCGGCCCGCCCGGGGACCTTCCGCTCGGCAACCGTCGCCGGGCAGCACAGATGGCACGGTGGTGACGTGCGACATCGTCATGATCTGCTCCCGCGGCGGTGGTTGACCTTGCGCGCTCACGGTAGGTCCGCACCGGAGAGGTGGGCAACGTATTTCGATCGCCCGTCCGGCTCGTCCGGGCGGCGCTGACGGCTCCTCCGGCTGGTGGTTCCGGCCGCCTGCCGGGCGGTGGCCAGCGGGCGGTCCACCCGCACGGCCATCCGCGCGGCGAGTTCGCTGTCCAGCAGCGGCCGGTTGACCTCGCCGGCGACCGCCAGAGCGGGCCCGGAGACCGACCGCCAGATGGCGGCCAGCCCGGCACCGAGTCCCAGCAGGGCGACGGTGGCTCGGGTCGCCGGCGAGCCGGACGCCGCGGCGGCACTCACCCCGACCACCGCGAAGAGCACCACCAGCAGGGGCACCAGCACCGGCCAGAAGATGCCCCGGGCCGCCTGCGCCACCAACCGGCGATCTCGGATGATCAGGTTCCGGGCGACCACCGCGTAGTCCTCCTCGTCGAGCAGGTCGCGCGGATGCAGGCCGCCGGTGAGCACGCCACGCCACAGGTCGCCCTGGTTGCGCAGCTCCCGGGCCAGCTCGGCGAGGGCGGGTTCGGTCGGGTCGCCCCGGCCCGCCTTCTCCACGGCGGTCGCCCAGGTGGTCAGCGAGCGGCGCACCACCGCCGCGGAGTACGGCGGCAGGACACTGGCCAGCTCCTCCAGCCACCGGCTGATCTCGATCTGCCGCCCGCCGAAGCGCCGCGCCAGTTGGGCGGCGTCACCGGATCGGACGGTGTCGGCCAGCGACCGGCCGAGCCGGTAGGCGAGCCCGATCCGGTGGTTGGTGGCCATCGCCCAGCGCAGGACCTCCATGTTGAGGTCGTCGAGGGCGAGCAGCAGCGGGCCCGGGTCGGCGGGGCCGGGTCGGTCCAGGTCGGGTAGTCGTTCCCGGGAGGCCGAGGTGTCCGGCAGTGGCCCGGTGTGCCGGGTCAGCTCGGCGATCTGGCCCAGCGCGACGTCCACTCCGTCGAGGTACATCCGCATCCGCCGGGGCGCGGACATCTCGGTGAAGTTGGAGAGCTTGGCCGGTGGGCCGGGCGAACGGGCGTCGGCGGCTAGGCCGAGTTCGGCGTGCTGGCCGTGGTGGTACGCGTCCGCCATCCACCAGCCCAGCCGCAGGGCGGTGACGATGCAGGCGCGCTCGTCGCGGATCAGGGGGTACGCGTCGTCCCGGCCGATCTCCTCGACCGGTGGCCCGCTCTGCGCGCCGGCGCGGTGCAGTGGCGACATCTCCCGCTGCCTCCCGCCCGGTCGATCGACGGATGATCAACCGAGCGTACGGCAGCGTATTGTCCCTTATGGCAGTTTTGATGGTTTTTCGTGGTGAGGTCGGCCCCGCCCGGCCAGCAGGCCCCGAGGCCGGATCGAGCGCACCGGCTCGGCCGCGCCGCCCTCGGCACGCAGGATGTGGTTCGCGGCGATGATGCCGGTCGCCGCGGAGCGTTCCATCAGGGCGCTCGGGAAGTCCGTGGCGATCCCGTCCCCGGCCAGGTAGAGGCCGCTCGCGTCGGTGCGTACCCCCGGTCGCCAGGCGTGGCTGCCCGGGGTGAACGCCGGCGCCTGCGCCTCCACCCGCGCCCGCAGCTCGCGCACCCGCAGGCCGGCGGCCTCCGGCCAGAGCGTCACCAGCTCGCGGCGCATCCGCTCGGCCAGCTCCTCCGCCGGCAACCCCGGCTCACAGGCGTACGCGTGCAACTCGACGACCGACCCGCCGGTCCGCCGCGCCCAGCGCCGTGACTCGTTCTCCAGCCGGTGGTAGAGCGTCACCGAATCCAGCGTGGGCTGCCTCGACACCCCGCTGAACACCGCCCGCTCGGCGGCCACGTCCCCGTCGCACCAGTACCGCGCCACCGCGTACGGCGGCCCGGGCGTGCCGAAGGCGGGCATCCGCGCGACCAGCTCCGGTGCGTGCGCGGCCAGGTCGGGGGATGCCCCGACCAGCGCGGCGAGCGCCGGTGGATCCACGGCCAGCACCACATGGCCCGCCGGGTGGCTGCCGCCGTCAGCGGTCGTCACCCGCCAGCCGCCGCCGTCACGGTGCACCCCGGTCGCGGCGGCCCCGGTGAGCACCGTGCCGCCGTGCTTCTCCACGTGCCGGGTCAGCGGCTCCCAGATGGCCGAGCCGTAGTCCTCGTCGGGGCAGTCGAAGGCCAGCCCCTCCGGGTTGCCGAGCAGGTAGAAGTGGAACTGGGCGACCATCTCGGCGGCCGACATCTCCGCCTCGTGGTTGAAGAACGAGTGTGAGAAGACCTCGAACAGCATCGCCCGGGCGCGGTCCGGCAGCCGCAGCGAGGCCAGCAGCTCGTCGGCGGTGCGGTCGTCCAGCTCGGCGTAGGTGCGGACCGGGTCGTAGGTGAGCAGCGGCAGCGCGGCGTCCCGGTCCATCGACCTCAGGTCAGCCAGGCGCAGGCTGGGGCTGCGCAGCAGCAGCGCGAGCAGGTTCGCCGGCGGTGCGGGCGGCAGCTTGCCGAACTCCTCGGTCGGCCACTGTGCACTGAGGATCGGGTAGCCGGGGATCGCCGTGAGGAAGCCCAGATCGGGGTCGATCCGGCGCAGGATCGACCGCCAGTTGTAGTACTGCCGGAAGAACGCGTGGAAGCCGTGCTCGTTCTGCTGGGTGCCGTCGGCGAGGGTCTCCGGCCAGGCGCCCAGCCGGCCGCCGAGGGTGGGCGCGGCCTCCAGCACCGTCACCGCCACGCCGCGCTCGGCCAGCACCACGGCCGCCGACATGCCGGCGATGCCGCCACCCACCACCACCGCCGCGACCGGTCCCGGCACGCGGTCGGCGCCACCGCCGCCCGGGTCCACCTGGTGCTGCCGTACGCCGATGAGCCGCCCCACCACTTGCGACAGTGCCATGAGCATCTCCCCAGGGCTGACGGAGTCTCCAGTCTGCCGCACCGGCCGGTCAGTCGAGCGGTAGGCAGCGGCGGGCCCGGTCGGAGGCGGGCCAGACGTACTCCAGGTCCTCCGGGACGTCGTCGCCGAAGATCGGGCGGTAGTGCCCGGGGTCCTTGCGCAGCAGCGACGACCGGTGGCTCAGGTGCAGGTCGTCGCGGCCCAGCCAGGGCGGCAGCTCGCCGGCCTCGGCCAGCTCGGTCTGGGTACGCACGACGCCGGCTCCGCAGGCCGCGGCGAGGTCGATGGTCATCGTGGCGGCGCAGGTGTCGGCCCGCCCCGGCTCGGTCCAGACCGCGCACATGTCCAGCCCGTAGCGGGTCAGCGCCTCCTCGTACCCGGCCCACATCTTCACCGCCGGGTGGTTGCGCCAGCCGTACCCCGGCCGGGTGAGCCCGCGCAGCACCTGGATGGCCTCCACCCGCTGCTTGCCCAGCCGCTTCTGGTCCAGCGTCCGGGCGCTGGCCAGGAAGTCCGGGTACGGGAGGAAGGTCTGCATGCCGCTGCTCTACCCGCCGCCCGGGGTGGCATGCCTGGCCGGGGATGATCCGGACGGGGTCGCCCACCGTGGTGGTGCTGACTACGATCCGGGCATGGCGGAGCCGTGGCGGGACCGGGCGCGACGGGCGGTCGAGTGGAACTGGCGGCTGCGCTCCGCCGGTGACCCGCGACCCCACTACGTGATCTGCGGTCGGGATGCGCTCGCCTACTACGTGGCCCGGGCGATGCTCGAATCCGACCTGCCGGCCGGCGGGGCGCGGGTGACCGTGGTGGTGCCGGAGCGTTACCGCAGCAACGGGCCGGACGTGGCCGGGCTGCGCGGGGTCCGGGTGGTCCGTTCGGACCGGCTGGACGTGGCGACCTTCGAGGCCGCCGGGCTGGCCGGTGCGACGGGGTTGGCCCTGCTGCACCAGGACGATGTCGGCAACCTGCACGCGGCGCTCTGCGCGCAGGCCGTCGACCAGCGGGTCCGTCAGGTGCTGCGGATGTTCAACGGCACGCTCGCCGACGGCGTGCGCAAGCTGCTCAAGGCGCCGGTCGAGGTCCTCTCCGACGCCGAGATGGCCGCGCCGGCGTTCGTGGCCGCCGCGCTCGGCGAGGTCGACCCGAGTTCCTTCCAGCACCGGGACAAGACGCTGCGGGTGGCCCGGCTCGGCGACGTCCGGCCGCAGGACGTGGTCTGCGCGCTGGCGTACTTCACCGAGCAGCAGGGGGTGGAGCTGTTGCCGGCCGACCAGGCCGGCGCCGACCTGGTGCTGGCCGAGGCGACCGGGCAGCCGCCGGGCACGGAGGTCGCCGCCCGCCGGCTGGTCCGGGCGCGACGGCGCCGCCGTCCGATGGCGGTGCTGCTGCGCGCGGTACGCGGCTTCGCCACCCGCAAGATCGGCATCGCGGTGATGCTGGTGCTCGCGGTGATCGCGGTGCTCGGCGCGTTGATCTCAAGGGCCGAGGGCGTCTCCCCGGCCGAGGCGCTCTACCTGACGCTGGTCACCACCCTCAGCGGCGCCGACCCGGACACCGCCAAGGCGGCCGACGCGCAGATCATGCAGGTGGTGCTCAACCTGGCCGGGTTGGCGCTGATCCCGCTGATCACGGCGGTCGTGGTGGACGGCATCGTCAACGCGCGGCTGGCCCTGCACACCGGCCGGCTGCAGCCCTCCCGGGAGGGCCACTTCGTGGTGGTCGGCCTCGGCAACGTGGGCACCCGGGTGATGGCCCAGCTCCGCGAGTACGACGTCGAGGTCGTGGCGATCGACAAGGACCCGGAGCCGCGGGGCGCCACCCTGGCCCGCCAGTTGGAGGTGCCGCTGATCGTCGGGGACGCGGCGCTGCCCGAGACCCTGGCCGCGGCGTCCGTGGCGAACTGCCAGGCGCTGGTGGTGGCGTCGACCGACGACGTGGCCAACCTGGAGGCGGCGTTGGCCGCCCGGGACCTCCGCGACGACCTGCGGGTGGTGCTGCGGCTCTTCGACGGTGACTTCGCCGAACGGGTGGAGGAGACCTTCGCCCTCGGAGTGTCCCGCTCGGTGTCCTACCTCGCGGCCCCGGCCTTCATCGGAGCCCTCACCGAACGCGCCGTGATCACCACCATCCCCGTCGACCGGCACGCGCTGCCGGTCGCCGAGGTGCCGGTCGCCCCCGGCTCCGAGCTGGACGGCCGGCCGCTCGACGTGGTCAACCGGGACGGGCAGGTCCGCCTGATCGCCCGGACCCCGGCCGGCGGCGCCAGGACCATCTGGTGGAAGGACCTCGACCCCCGACAGGTGATCTTCGCGGGCGACCGGCTCACCGTGGTCGCCCGCCGGCGCGGGTTGGACTGGCTGACCAGGCAGTGCGCCCCGCCCGCCCGTACCGGCTCGGTGCCCCGGCCGGCCGGGGCCGTCCTCGGTGAGCCGCCGACGGTGCCGAGGCCGGTGCCGGCGGACTGGGAGGTCGCCGCCTCCGCTCCCGGCGCGGCTCATCCGGTGCGGACTCCGGTGCCGTCACCGAGCCCGCTGCCGCAGGAGGTGCCAGGCAGCGCCGACGGCGAGCACGCCGAAGCCCGCGAGGACGCTGCCGAGTGGCAGGTTGAC
The DNA here is from genome assembly GCF_023896955.1 of Micromonospora sp. RHAY321. Taxonomy (GTDB): domain Bacteria; phylum Actinomycetota; class Actinomycetes; order Mycobacteriales; family Micromonosporaceae; genus Micromonospora. Next base: position 113,489 of record NZ_JAMHIW010000006.1, on the reverse strand, counting down.
CGCCAACAGGAGGCAACCGGCCAGCCCCAGCCCGGCGAGCACCTGAACCGGTAGTCTCCGCCCCGACTCCCGGCCCAGTGTCAGCGCCGCCGCGTTGGTGATCGCGTAGTAGACGAGCACCGTGCAACTGGAGAAGCCGATGGCGTCCCGCACATCGCCGAGCAGCACCACCACGATCACCACGGCGGCCACCGCCACCTCGGCACGGTGCGGCACCTGGTACACCGGGTGCACGGCGGCCAGCGCGCCCGGCAGGTCGCGGCGGCGGGCCATCGCCAGCGTGGTCCGGCCGACCCCGGCGACCAGGGACAGCAGCACCCCGATCACCGCGATCGTGGCCCCGGCGCGGACCACCCAGGCCAGGCCGGGTTGCCCGGCGACGGTCACCACGTCGACCAGGGGCGCGGCGGAACCGGCCAGCCGGTCGGCGCCCAGTACGCCGAGCGTGACCACGGCCAGCACCAGGTAGATCGCGAGCACCACGCCGAGCGCCAGCGGTACCGCGCGGGGGATGGTCCGTTGCGGATCGCGGACCTCCTCGCCGAGGGTGGCGATCCGGGCGTACCCGGCGAAGGCGAAGAAGAGCAGCCCGGCGGCGGTGAGCACGCCCCGGCCGGAGCCACCCGGGTCGCCGAGCCGGTCCAGGCTCAGGTCGCCACCGGCGACGCCGACGACCGCGACCAGGGCCAGCACCGCGAGCACCAGCGCGACCAGGCCCCTGGTCACGGTGACCGTCTTGCCGATGCCGCGCAGGTTCACCGCGGTCACCGCGAGCACCGCGCCGACCGCGACCAGCCGGGCCTGACCCGGCCACAGGTACGCCCCGATGGTCAGGGCCATCGCCGCGCAGCTCGCGGTCTTGCCCACCACGAAGCCCCAGCCGGCGAGGAAGCCGGCGAACGGTCCGAGGCGCTCGCGCCCGTAGACGTAGGTGCCGCCGGATTCCGGGTAGCGGGCCGCCAGCCGGGCCGAACTGGTCGCGTTGCAGTACGCGATGAAGCCGGCCAGCACCAGGGCGGGCAGCAGGCCGGCACCGCCGGCCGCCGCGGCGGCGGGGCCGAAGACCACGAAGACGCCCGCGCCGAGCATCGAGCCCAGACCGATGATCACCGCATCGGGTACGCCGAGCCGCCGAGCCAGTTGGTTCACACGCCGCACCCTAGGGGGACGAGGTGAACGGCCGGTCCCATTCACGGAGCCGGCCGGGTAGCGGCAGGTCGTCCCACGGCATCCGGTGCAGCAGCCGGTCCAGCAACAGCCCGAGCAGCAGCCCGGCCACCGAGTCGGTCAACCAGTGCCAGCCCAGGTAGGTGGTGGTGGTGAGCACCACCAGGGGTGGCACCACCCGGACCACGGTGACCAGCCGGGCCGGCAGTTGCCGGCCGAAGCTGCGCGCCAGCGGGGCGAGCAGCAGCGCGATGACGCCGTACCAGACGATCGCGTTGGCGACGTGCCCCGACGGGTAGGACTGGGCGAAACGGACGGGCAGGTCGTCGTGGAACAGCGGCAGCGTCTGCTCGGGCGGCAGGAAGGGCTCCTTGACGCTCGCGCTCGGCGCCGCCCGGGCGGTCCACACCTTGAGTGGGCCGATGGTCAGATAGGTCAGCACGAACCCGCCCACGGGCGGCAGGATCGGACGCACCGACCGGAGCCGGACGGCCAGCAGCACGCCCAGCCCGGCGGCGATCAGGGTGAGCGGGGTGCCCTGGCCGAGCAGGTTCAGCACCCGGGCCACCCAGTACGCGACTGCGGGCCTGTGCCCGTCGGCCCAGTCCGCCACCGCCCGGTCCAGCCCGAAGAGCTGGTCCGCGGCGAGCGCCACGGTCAGCCCGACCAGGACCGCCAGCAGCAGGGCATCGAACCACCAGCCAGCCGGCCGGACCGGCCGTAGCCGCAGGTCACGTCGTACCGCCGTGGCTTTGAGCACGGGACCACGCTACCGGCCCCGGTCGAGGCAGGGATGTCCGGCGTTGTGTGCCCAGCCACGATGGGAGGCGGATGCGGGGGGCGACCAGTCATGCTTGTGCCCGTGCGGATCACGTCTGCCCTCGTGGACCCGGCGCTGCTCGACCTGCCCTGGTCGACACCGCTGGAGGAGTGGCCTGCCCAGCACCTGGTGGCTCTGCCGCAGGGCATCTCCCGACACATCGTCCGGTTCGTCCGGCTGGGTGACTACGTCTACGCGTTCAAGGAGACCCGCGAGCGGATCGCCGAACGGGAGTACGACCTGCTCCGGGCCCTGGAGCGGATCGACTTCCCGTCGGTCGAGGCGGTGGCGGTCGTCGCCGACCGGCAGACCGAGGACGGGGAAGCCCTCGAATCGGTGCTGATCACCCGGCACCTGCAGTTCTCGCTGCCCTACCGGGCGCTCTTCTCGCACACCCTGCGACCGGAGACGATGAGCCGGCTGCTCGACGCGCTGGCCGCGTTGATCGTGCGGATGCACCTGACCGGCTTCTTCTGGGGCGACTGCTCGCTGTCCAACACGCTGTTCCGACGGGATGCCGGCGCCTTCGCCGCGTACCTGGTGGACGCCGAGACGGGCGCGTTGCACAACTCGCTCTCCAACGGCCAGCGCGGCGAGGACCTGGAGATCGCGCGGGTCAACATCTTCGGTGAGGCGCTGGACCTGCAGGCCGCCGGCCTGCTGCACGAGTCCATCGACCCGGAGGTGGTCTGCGAGGAGGTCGTGCAGCGCTACGAGCGGCTCTGGCACGAGATCACCTACGAGCAGGCGGTCGAGCGGGAGGCCCGGCACGACATCGAGGGCCGGATCCGCCGCCTCAACGACCTGGGCTTCGACGTGGCCGAGGTGGCCATGTCGACCATCGACAACGGGCGTTACCTGATCCGGCCGAAGGTGGTCGACGCCGGCTACCACACCCGGCGGTTGCTGCGGCTGACCGGCCTGGACGCCGAGGAGAACCAGGCCCGCAAGCTGCTCAACGACCTGGACGCGTACCGGGCCGAGAGCGACCTGACCGACGAGCAGCAGGCGGCGCACCGCTGGCTCACCGAGGTCTTCGAGCCGGTGGTCCGGGCCGTTCCCGCGCACCTGCGCCGCAAGCTGGAGCCGCAGGAGTTGTTCGCGCAGATCATCGAGCACAAGTGGCTGCTCTCCGAGCGGGCCGGCCGCGACGTCGGCATGCGTCACGCGGTCCACTCGTACCTGGCCGACGTGCTGGTGCACCGCCCCGACGAGCAGGCCGTGCTCGGCGTCGAGGTCCCCACCGCCGGCTGACCCGGGCGTCGCGGTGCCTGCCCGGGCCGGCGCGCCCTGCGCCCGCCGCCCTCCCGACCCCCTGGGTAGGTGCGGCTGCTGCCTTTGGAGCTGATGTCGCAAACGATTCAGCGCACCGCACTCGTCAACGTCGGGCCAATCGGTCCGTCGGCCGTCGCCGTCGAGCCGTCGGCCGTCGCCGTCGAGCCGTCGGCCGTCGCCGTCGAGCCGGTGGCCGTCCGGTCTGGCCCGCCGCTCGGACTGCGGCACCCCCCAGTCGTCCTTCGGGCGCCGGAGCTCACCGCCGGACGGCGCGATGTCACAAGCGATTCAGCTCCAAAGGGGCCCGGGGGTGCAACCCAGGCCGGCCAGGCCGCGGTGTGCTCGGCCGGGGATCGGCGCCGCAGGACCCGCCGGCTCGAACCAGCGAACGGATGTCACTCCATCCAGGAGCCGGCGCGGAGCACCCGGACCACGTTCAGGTCATCGTCGAGCACCACCAGGTCGGCGCGGAGGCCGACCTGAACGGAGCCGACCCGGTCGCCCAGGCCGATGGCGCGGGCCGGGGTCGTGGCCACCATCCGGGCCGCGTCGGCGATCGGGATCCCCGCGTCCACGGCGTGCCGCAGAGCGGCGTCCATGGTCAGGGTGCTGCCGGCGATCGCGCCGTCGCGGGCCAGCCGGGCCACCCCGTCGGCCACCGTGACGGCCTGGCCGCCCAGCTCGTACTCCCCGTCGGCCATGCCGGCGGCGGCCATCGCGTCGGTGATCAGAGCGGCCCGGTCCGGGCCGGCGGTCGCGGTGGCGAAGGTCAGTGTGCCGTCGTGCAGGTGCACCCCGTCGGCCACCAGCTCGCAGACGACGGTGGGTGCGTCGAGCAGGGCGATCACCGGGCCGGGCTCGCGGTGGTGCACCGGCCGCATGCCGTTGAACAGGTGGGTGCCGACGCTGGCGCCGGCGGCGACCGCCGCGCGGGTCTGGTCGTACGTGGCGTCGGTGTGGCCCACCGCGGCCACCACCCGCTGGGCGGTGAGCAGCTTGATGGCCTCCAGGGCGCCGTCCCGCTCGGGGGCGAGCGTGACCATCCGGATGGCGCCCCCGCCCAGCTCGAGCAGTTCGGTCAGCTCGTCGGTCGACGGGTCGCGCAGGTACTCCGGGTTCTGCGCTCCGCAACGGGCGGCGGAGAGGTACGGCCCCTCGAAGTGGATGCCCGCCAGCACACCCTCGTCGACCAGCGGGGCGAACGCCTCCGTGGCCGCGCGCATCAGCGGGAAGGGCGCGCTGACCAGGCTGGCCAGCAGGGTGGTGGTGCCGTGGCCGAGGTGGAAGGCCGCCGCCGCGCGGGCCTGGTCGGCGTCGCCGGTGGTGAAGGTGTGCCCACCGCCGCCGTGCGTGTGCATGTCGACGAAGCCGGGCAGGATCCAGTGCCCGTCACGCACCGACGGGTACTCGGCCACCGCCGTGATCCGGTCGCCGTCCCACTCGACGCAGCCCTGCCGGATGACACCGTTCGGGGTCACCACTCGGCCGTTCACCCGCACGGTCATCGCTTCTCCTGAGGGACGAGGACGCCCGCGGCGTCCAGGGCGAGCAGGGCGGCGCCGAGGCAGCCGGCCTCGTCGCCGAGGGCCGCCGCGACCAGGCGCGGCTCCCGGTGGAAGGTCATCCGTTCGTGCATCGCGGCCCGCAGTGGGACGAGCAGCCGGTCCCCGGCCTGGGCCAGGCCGCCGCCGAGCACGATCGTCGCCACGTCGAAGAGCGCCTGCCCGGAGGCCAGCCCGTCGGCGAGCGCCTCGACCGCCTCCTGCCAGACCCGGCCGGCAAGAGGCTCGCCGGCCGCGGCCCGCTCGGCCACCTCCGCCGCCGTCACCGGGCCGTCGGGGGTCCCACCGGCCAGTTCGGCGTAGCGGCGGCCGATCGCGGCAGCCGAGGCGACCGCCTCCAGGCAGCCGGGCCGTCCGCAGCCGCAGCGCGGGCCGTCGGGACGTACCAGGATGTGGCCGATCTCCCCGGCGGCGCCGTGCGCGCCGACGGCGGCCGTGCCGTCGACCACGTGCGCGGCGGCGATGCCGGTGCCGATCGCCACGAAGAGCACGTGCCCGGTGCCGCGACCGGCGCCGAGCCGGGCCTCGGCGAGGCCGCCGACCCGTACGTCGTGGGCGAGCGCCGTGGGCAGGCCGAGCCGCCGCACCGCCAGGTCCCGCAGGGGTACGTCCCGGAAGCCCACGTTCGCCGACCAGACCGCGACGCCGCGCGCCTCGTCCACGACCCCGGGCACGGCGATGCCCAGGGCGACCGGGGTGAGCCCGTCGGCGCGGGCCTTGCCGGCCAGCGCTTCGGCGATGTCCAGGATGGTGCCGACCACGGCGGCCGGTCCGCGCGCGGCGTCGGTGGGGTGCCGCTCGGAGCGGACCACGACGCCGTCCGGCCGGACCAGGGCGCACTTCATGCCGGTGCCGCCGACGTCCAGTGCGACGACCACACGGTCGGTGGCCACAGCGTCGCCGTCGCTCACGCCAGCACCACCGACCGGGTCAGGTGCCGGGGGGCGTCCGGGTCGAGGCCCCGGCTGGTCGCCAGCGCCACCGCGAAGCGCTGGGCGAGGATCAGGTCGGCCATCGGGTCGACGGGCGTGCGGCCGGCGGCCCAGCTGCCCAGCACGGTGCGGCAGCCGTGCGTGCGGCTGTGCACGAAGGCCGCGCCGGTGGCGGCCACGTCCTCGGGCAGCCCGTCGGGCAGCTCACCGAACGCCCAGACCAGGCGGCCGGGCGCGGCGATCGAGATGGGGCCGTGCCGGTAGTCCATCGCCGGGTACGCCTCGGCCCAGAAGGTGGCCGCCTCGCGGCACTTCAGCGCGGCCTCCTGGGCCAGCCCGACCGTCCACCCGCGACCGAGGAAGGTGACCTGCTCGATGGTGGCCGGATCGATCGGCAGCGGGGCGCGGACGGCCACCTCCGCGTCGGCGGCGAGAGCGGGCACCGGGTCGCCGAGGTGGGCGCGGAGCAGGGCCAGCGCGGTCGTCGCGAAGCGGGTCTGCACCACCGACCGCTCGTCGGCGAAGGGCATGGTCACCGCGGCGCTGGCCAGGTCGACCGCCGGGGACGCCGGGTCGCCGACGATGACGGTGCTGGGCACGAGACCGCGCAGCGCGGTGAGCAGCTCCAGCACCTCGGTGGTGGTGCCGGAGCGGGTGATCGCGATCAGCCGGTCGTAGCGGCGGCCGGCGGGGAACTCGGACGCCTGGAACGCGTCGGTCTCGCCCTGGCCGGCCTGCTCGCGGCGGGCCGCGTACGCCATCGCCATGAACCACGACGTGCCGCAGCCGACGACGGCGACCCGCTCGCCGGGGCGGGGCAGGTCGCCACGGACGACGCCGGCCAGGTCGGCCGCCTCCCGCCAGCAGTCGGGTTGGCTCGCGATCTCCGCGTCCACGTACGCCATGGGAAACTCCTCGCAGGGCCGACCGGTGCGCAATACGGCTCGTTACACCCGTATTTCGCGCGTCATTCTGCGCGAACCCGGGTGGCCGTGGCAACCGACCGGCCGATCGCGCAGGCCGGTCTTTTGCGCCAGCCTAGTTTCGCGCACTAGTGTGCACGCAATCAATCACCGTCCGTGCAGTCACTGGGAGGACCCCCGAGGTGGACCGGTACGCCAGATGGAACGCCCTGCTCGAAATGCTGACCGACAACGGTCGGGTCAGCGTCGAGGCGGCCGCCGAGCGGCTGGACGTTTCCCAGGCCACCATCCGCCGTGACTTCGACCAGCTCGCCCAGCAGCAGATGATCACCAGGACCCGGGGCGGCGCGGTGGCCAACGGGGTCTCCTACGACCTGCCGCTGCGCTACAAGACGGCGAAGCACTCAGCGGAGAAGCAGCGGATCGGCGCCGCCGCCGCCGCGCTCGTCACGCCCGGCACCGTGGTCGGCCTCAACGGTGGCACCACCAGCACCGAGGTGGCCCGGGCGCTGGCCGTCCGGCCGGACCTGAACACCAGCGCCGAGGGTGCCCAGCTGACCGTGGTGACCAACGCGCTGAACATCGCCAACGAGTTGCTCGTCCGGTCCCGGATGAAGGTCGTGGTGGCCGGCGGGGTGGTGCGCCCCAAGTCGTTCGAGCTGGTCGGTCCGCTGGGCGGAGCGCTGCTGCGTGAGGTCACCCTGGACGTCGCGCTGCTCGGCGTGGACGCGATCGACCCGCAGCTCGGCGCCGCCGCCCACCACGAGGGCGAGGCGGCCATGAACAACCTGATGGTGGCCCGCGCCAAGCGGGTGGTGATCATCGCGGACTCGTCCAAGTTGGGCGGTCACGCCTTCGCCCGGATCTGCCCGGTCGAGCGGGTCGAGACGCTGGTGACCGACTCCGGCGCCGCCCCGGCGGTGGTGGAGGCGTTCCGCGCCGCCGGTGTGCAGGTCGTCTGCGCCTGACCGGTCACTCTCCGTAGATCAACGACCTCGTTCGGCGCGTCGATGCATACCCGGTATTGCGCGCGGCTGCATACCGCGTATGGTGTCGCCTGTCACGCCCATCATCGGGGGAGGTGCAGCTTGCCAGCTGTCCTGGAGATCGAAGGTCTACGTAAGACGTACAAGAGTCGTCGACGCGGCACCCGCAACGCGCTCGACGGTTTCGACATGCGGGTCGACGCAGGGCAGGTGCACGGCTTCCTGGGCCCCAACGGGTCCGGCAAGACCACCACGCTGCGTACCCTGCTCGGCCTGATCCGTCCCGACGGCGGCCGGATGACGCTGCTCGGGCACGAGGTGCCCGCCGCGCTGCCCACCGTCGCCGGTCAGGTCGGCGCGATCGTGGAGAGCCCGCAGTTCTTCCCGCACTTCTCGGCACGGGACACGCTGTCCCTGCTGGCCGGTGCCGGTGAGGTGCCGGCCACCCGGGTCGACGAGGTGCTGGAGCTCGTCGGGCTGCGCGACCGGGCCGGCGAGCGGGTCAAGACGTACTCGTTGGGCATGAAGCAGCGGCTCGCCGTCGCCTCCGCCCTGCTGAAGAACCCGAAGCTGCTCATCCTCGACGAGCCGGCCAACGGCCTCGACCCGGGCGGCATCCGGGAGATGCGCACGCTGATGCGGACGCTCGCCGAATCCGGGATGACCGTGGTGCTGTCCAGCCACATCCTCGGCGAGATCCAGCTGATCTGCGACTCGGTCACCATCATCTCGCTGGGCCGGCGGGTCGCCTTCGGCCCGGTCGACGAGGTGCTCGCGCAGCACTCCTCCGGCGCCGTCCGGGTCCGGCTGGAGGCGGTCAGCGACCTGCCGACGGCCACCGAGGCGCTCACCCGGGCCGGGATCCGGGTCACCGGTCACCCGGACCACCTGATGCTGGCCGGCGTCGACAAGCCGGCCATGATCACCCGGCTGCTTGCCGAGCAGAACCTCTACGTCAGCGAGCTGGCCCCGATCGCCGTCGACCTGGAGAGCGTCTTCCTCGAACTGACCGCCACCGCGCCGGTACCGGGGCAGCACCGGCAGGTCGACGAGTCCACGAAGGTCGGTGGGACGGGGCAGCCCGGCGCCACCGGAGGAGGGTGGGGCGCGTGAGCCTCTATCGTACGGAGCTGCGTCGGCTGGCGAAGCGGCGCTTCACCCGCTACATGTCCCTGCTCGGCCTGCTGGTGCTGGCCGCCGTGGTGATCGGGGTGTTCTTCACCAACCAGAAGATCGGCGCCGATCAGATGGCCCAGGCCGAGCGCCAGGCCGAGCAGAGCTACCAGGAGCAGGTGCGCTGGAGCGAGCAGGAACGCGCAGCGTGTGAGCAGGCCAAGACCGCCGGTACGGCGACCGACGGCCGGTACCCCGACGACTGCTCGGTGATCACACCGCCGCCCCGCGAGCAGATCCAGGCGGACTGGTTCCTGCCCTCCACGTTCAACTTCCGGGAGACGTTCGACGAGACGCTGATCCCGTTCGCCGCGATCCTCGCCCTGGTCGGGTTCGTGGTCGGTGCGTCCTTCGTCGGTGCCGAGTGGAGCACCGGCGGCATGATGAACCTGCTGCTCTGGCGGCCGAAGCGGCTCACCGTGCTGCTCACCAAGCTGGCCGCGCTGCTCACCGGCATGCTGGCGGTGACGCTGCCCGCGGCGGTGCTCTGGTTCGCCGGGTTCTGGGCGGTCGCCTCGTTCCGGGGCAGCACCGAGAAGATGACCGCCGGAGCCTGGCAGTCGTCCGCCCTCACCGGGCTGCGCGGCGTCGTGCTGGTGCTGGTGCTCACCACCATCGGCTTCGCGCTGGCCTCGCTGGGCCGGCACACGGCGATGGCACTCGGCGGCGTGGTGGCGGTGATGGTGGTCGGCCAGTTCGGCCTGGGCATCCTGCTGTCGATGGCGAGCGTCCGGTTCACCGAGGCGTGGCTGCTGCCCACGTACGCGGCCGCCTGGATGCAAAAGAAGATCACGTTGCAGGACTGGAACTCCTGCAACGCCAACTACTACGGGGAGTGCAAGCCGGACACGCTGGACATCACCTGGCAGCAGTCCTCCGTGCTCCTCTCTGTCGGCCTGGTGGTGATCCTCGGCGCCGCTCTCTGGGCGATCCGCCGACGCGACATCTCCTGACCGGTGGTGCGGCGCGGCCGGCCCGGCCGTCGGGGTTCCCGGCGGTGCGGGGCCGGCCGCGTCGGCTGCTGCGACCCGGGTCGTCCCTGGTTAGGCTGAGCGTCATGCCCGCCGACACCACCCCGACCGCCCCCGAGCCGTCCACCGACGCTCGTCCGGGCGCCGTGTCGACCGGTGGTGGGCCGACCGTCCCGACACCCCGGCCGGCGCCGTCCGTCGAGAGCACCGCTGATCCCGCCCCGGATGCCGGGGCCGAAGCCGAACCGGCCGCCCCTGCGGCGGGGCTGACCGAGCGGGAACGCGCCATCCTCGCCTTCGAGCAGCAGTGGTGGCGGCACGCCGGCGCCAAGGAGCAGGCCGTCCGGGACACCTTCGGGGTCTCCTCGACCCGGTACTACCAGCTGCTCAACGCGCTGCTCGACAATCCCGCGGCGCTCGCCGCCGACCCCGTGCTGATCGGCCGGCTCCGCCGGCTCCGGTCGTCCCGCGCCCGCAACCGCCGTCGCTGACCGCCCGTCTGAGAGGCCCGTCCCCGGTGTCCGACCCGTCGCGAACGGCGAAAGCATGTCGCCGCGTGCGACGGGTAGGCGGGACGGGTCCCGGGTCGCTGTCGCGCGGCTTCGGGCCGAGGAAGGGAGCGGGCTATGACGGGTATGAACCCGAGCCGGCCATCGCAGGGTGCGACCGGAACCGGGCAGCAGGCTCGGCAGGAAGCATCCCGGGTCGGACAGCAGGCCACGCAGGCCGGCGGCCAGGTTGCGCACGCCGCCGCTGAGCAGGGCGGGCAGGTGGCGACCGAGGCGCGCCAGCAGGCGCGGCACCTGACCGGGGAGGCCACCAACCAGCTGCGTGAGCAGGCCCGGTCGCAACAGCAACGGGCCGTTGACGGGCTGCGCGATCTGGGGCAGGGGCTCAACTCGATGGCCGAAAGGGACGGCGACTCCGGAATGGCCGGCCAGGCGGTACGCCGGGCGGCCGACGCCGCCCAACGGGCCGCCGGTTGGCTGGACGGACGGGAGCCCGGTGAGGTGCTGGAGGACGTGCGGACGTACGCGCGGCAGCATCCGGGGACGTTCCTGGCCGGTGCGGCGGTGGCCGGTCTGCTGGTCGGGCGGCTCACCCGTGGTCTGACCAGTGGTGGTGGCGGCGGAATGTCCGGCGGTGCACCGGCTCCGCAGGGCCAGGCAGCCGGGACCGGGCCGCAGCCGTACGAGCCCGATCAGCCGTACACCGGGACCGCACGGGCGCAGAACGTTTCGCCGGCCGGGCGCCGCGACCCGGACGTACCGGGCGGGGTGGCACTGTGAGCGCCCCGGAGAAGGAGCGGACACAGGCATCGGTCGGCGACCTGCTGGGTGACGTGACCCGGGACCTCTCCACGCTGATGCGTAAGGAGGTCGAGCTGGCCAAGGCCGAGCTCCGCGAGGAGGCGAGCCAGGCCGGCAAGGCCGGTGGCATGTTCGGCGGTGCGGGGCTGGCCGGGTTCCTGGCCATCCTGTTCGTGTCGTTCGCGGCGTGGTGGGGGCTGTCGAACGTGATGGACCAGGGCTGGGCGGCGCTGATCGTCGCGGTCGTCTGGGGCGTCGTGGCTGCTGGCCTCTTCGTCAACGCCCGAAACGAGCTGCGCCGGGCACGTGCGGTGTTGCCCCGGACGAAGCAGACCGCCCGGGAGATGCCGGGCGCCCTGCGCGGCCGGTGAACGAGTCGGAGGGAGCGGTCATGTCGAGTGATCCTGATCAGATCCGGCGGGAGATCGAGAGCACCCGCAACGAGTTGAGCAGTGACGTCGACGCGCTGACCGACAAGGTCAACCCGCGTCGGATCGCCGGTGACCGTGTCGGGCAGGCCCGGGGCGCGTTCACCCGAGCGAAGGAGAAGGTGATGGGCACTTCGAGTCACATGGGGCAGGAGACCAGCGAGCGGATGTCGCACATGGCCGGTTCGGCACGCGACCAGGCCCGGTCGCTGGGGCAGCAGTCCCGGGGCGCGGTGTACTCGGCGCGGGACGAGGCCCGCTCGCTCGGACAGCAGTCCCGCGAGCAGGCGCAGGGCAACCCGCTGGCGGCTGGCCTGGTCGCCTTCGGCGTGGGGCTGCTGGCGGCCTCGCTGGTCCCGCCGAGCGGCCGGGAGCGGCAGATGGCCGGCCGTGCCCGGAACATGGTGAGCGAGCACTCCGGTGAGCTGCGCGAGCAGGCGAGCCAGGTCGGCAACCAGGTCCGGGACAACATGCGGGAGCCCGCGCAGCAGGCGGCGCAGTCCGTACGGTCCACCGCCCAGCAGGGGGTGTCCGCCGTCCGGGATCAGGGCCGCTCGGCCGCTGGTCAGGTACAGGGGCAGGCGCATGCTGCCGCCGACGACCTCCGGCAGCGCTGAGGTGACCCGGGGCCGGCGCCGATGATGCGGGTGAGTTCCGCGTCGGCGCCAGCCCCGGGCCGGCCCGTCAACGAGGACCTGGTCTTCCGGTTCGGCCCGCTGGTCGGCGTCCTGGACGGCGCCACCGTTCCGGAAGGCTTCGACACCGGCTGCGTACACGGGCCGGAGTGGTACGTCCGGCACCTGGCCGCCCGCCTCGGCGTCGCCGAGGCGGCGCGCCCGTCGGCCCGGTTGACCAGCAACCTGGCCGCGGCCATCCTCGCCGTTCGGGCCGACCACGGCGGGCAGTGCGACCTCGACCACCCGGGTACGCCGTCCAGCACGGTCTGCCTGCTGCGGGACTGTGGCGATCAGGTGGACTACCTGGTGCTCTGCGACAGCCCTCTGGTGCTGGACGCGGGCGGCCAGGTCAGTGTGGTGACCGACGACCGGCTGGAGACGGCGATGGCGGAGCTGCGCCGTACGGTCGCCACCGTGCCGGCCGGCGGTACGGACCCGGTCACCCGGTTCCGCAACGCCGTGGGGGTCCAGCGGGAGCGGATGAACCGCACACACGGCTACTGGGTGGCGGCGGCCGATCCGGACGCGGCCTTCCACGCGGTGACCGGGACGTTGCCGCAGCGGGGGCCGGCGGCGGTGCGCCGGGCGGCGCTGCTCAGCGACGGCGCGTCCAGCGCGGTCGAGCAGTTCGGGCTGACCGACTGGGCCGGGCTGCTGGACATGCTGAGCGCCGACGGGCCGGGCGCGTTGGTCGATCGGGTCCGGGACGCCGAGCGCGACCACCCCGACCGGCTGCGGCGGCACAAGCCCACCGACGACGCCTCGGTGGTGTTCTGCGAGTTCGGGCCGGCGGTCTGAGCGCCGCCCCAACCGGCCGGGTGGCAACGGAGCGTGAGGTGGAACACCCTGGCCGCCCGACCGGCCGATACCGGTGACCGGACCGCCAGTGGATGGCCAATGGGGTGGACTTCGGCCGATGAGGGCGGCAGACTGCGGCACGTGGCGGGTGCGGTCCGGTTGGAGCCGGTGGACGAGCGGAACCTGGAGCCGTTGCTCTCCGTAGCGGCTGCCGAGGCTGAGCCGGGCGACGTCATGCCTCCGGTCGACGCTCCCGCCGGCTGGTCGCTCGCCCGTCGGGAGGCCTTCCGCGAGTTCCACCGCGCGAGCTTCGGCGGCCTGGCGGGCCCGACCCGCTCCCAGATGTACGCCATCCTCGTCGGCGGCGAGGTCATGGGCATGGTCCGCATGACGCGCTGTGACGAGCCCGGCACGGTGGAGGCCGGCATGTGGCTCGGGCGGTCGGCGCGCGGGCAGGGGATCGGCGCGACCGCCCTGCGGGAGTTGCTGAACGCCGCTGCCCGGGCCGGCATGCGCGCCGTGGTGGCCGAGACGACGCCGGACAATGTCGGGGCGGTCGCCGTGCTGAGGAAGTGCGGTGCGAAATTGCGTGAGGATGGCGACAAGGTGCGCGCCGAAATCTGCCTCGATTCGACGCCCCCGGCCCTCTGACATTAATTCAGAGGTTTCGCCTTTCCTGTCGTTCTCCCTGCTCATTGTCGCCCGAAAGTCCGATCTGAGCCGTCTGGTGCTGCATTTCCAGATGGCCTTTCCGGCTTCCTGACGGGAATTGCCGACAGGGTTTCGGCGGAATGTCGGCGGGTACTGCCCGCCGGGTCCGCAGATACGGACGCCTGATCCAAGGAATCGTTCGCGCAATTCCCCGGTAGCCCTTCTCGGCCTCCACCGGGCAGGCGTCCGGACCCTTCGGGGAGCGAAGGAGAGCTGATGAAGACCGGAACACGAATCGGACTGGCAGTGGGCTTCGGCTACCTACTCGGTCGGCGCCGCAAGCTGCGTACCGCGCTCACCCTGGCCGCCGCGGTCGCCGCCGGCCGGGCCAGCCGCGACGCGGGCGGGCTGGTGAAGCGGGGCACCGACGTGCTGCACGCCTCGCCCCAACTGAGCAGTCTGGGCCGCCTCGGCGGGCCGCTCGTCAACGCCGGCAAGGCCGCCGCCACCGCCGCAGCCGGCAGCCGGGTCGATGCCCTCACCGGTCGGCTGCGCGGCTCGGCCGACGCCCTGCGCAGCCGTTCCGGCCACCAGAGCGGTGCCGGCGACGACGGCGCGGGTCGGGACAGCGACCGCGACGCGACCGACCAGCCCGACGGGGACGACGCGGCGGCCGAGCAGCGGCGGGGGCGGTGACCATGGCCCCGAACACGAACCCGGGCGGTCTCGGCGACAAGCTCCGCGGCCAGTTGGCCGACGAGGTGCGCAACCTGGCCGGTGCGATCGGCGAGCGTGCGATGAGCGTGGTGAGCGAGCGGATCACCGGCGCGACCGGCCGCCTCAGCGAGTACGCGCGCCAGGGCGGCGGGCCCGGTCTGATCGCCGCCGCGACCGGCGCGCAGAAGCTCGCCGAGGGCGGGTCACCGATGAAGGCGATGGTGCATGCCGGGATGGCCGGCGGTAAGGAGAAGGTGATGTCGGCTCTCGGCCGCGTACGCGGGAAGGGCGGCGACAAGGGCGGCAAGAAGCAGAAGGTCACCAACATCGTCGAGACCATCGAGGTCGGCGTGCCGGTGCGGGCCGCGTACAACCAGTGGACGCAGTTCGGTGACTTCCCCAGCTTCATGAAGAAGGTCGAGAACGTCGACACCGCGTCGGACGAGAAGCTGACCTGGAAGGCGCAGGTCTTCTGGTCACACCGGACCTGGGAGTCCACCATCGTCCGGCAGGTGCCCGACAAGCTCATCCACTGGCGGTCCAAGGGCGAGAAGGGCTCGGTCGACGGCACGGTCAGCTTCCACGAGGTCACCCCGGACCTGACCCGGATCCTGGTGGTGCTGGAGTACCACCCGCAGGGCCTCTTCGAGCACACCGGCAACCTGTGGCGCGCCCAGGGCCGGCGGGTGCGGCTGGAGCTGAAGCACTTCGTCCGGCACGTGATGACCTCTACCGTGCTGAACCTGGACTCGGTCGAGGGCTGGCGCGGCGAGATCGAGGACTCCCAGGTGGTCAAGGACCACGAGACCGCGCTCCGCGAGGAGCAGGAGGCCCGCGAGGAGCAGGGCCGGGCGGAGGAGCCCGAGGAGGAGCGGGAGGAACAGTCGGAGGAGGAGCGGCGCCGGCCCACCGAGCGCGGCCGCCGTCGGCCGCCGGAGCGCCGCCGGCCCCCGGAGGAGGAGGAGTACGAGGCGTACGACGAGGGCGAGGACTACGACGAGGGGTACGAGGAGGAAGAGCCCGAGGAAGAGCAGCCTCCACCGCGCCGGCGCCAGCCGGAGCGGGCCCGCCGCCCCCAGCCGCGCCAGGAGCGCGAACCCCGGCAGGGACGGGAGTCGCTCGAGGAGCGGGAGTCGCGCGAGGAGCCGCAGCGCCCCCGCCCCGCCGCCCGTCGGGCGCCGGAGGCACCACGACGGCCGGTGGTCCGCCGTCGACGTGAGGACCGTGACCAGTGAGCATCGCGACGACTAGCGGACGCCAGGGCGGCGCGTTGGAGCGCGGCGGCGGAGGCGGCGGCGGGGGCACTCTGGCCGACGTCGTGGAGACGGTGCTGGACAAGGGCGTGGTGATCGACGCGCAGGTGTCAGTCGCCGTGGTCGGCATTCAGCTGTTGGAGATCAACGCCCGGATCGTGATCGCCAGCGTCGACACGTACCTGCGGTTCGCCGAGACGGTCGACCGGCTGAGCATCGTGCCCAAGGGCACGAAGGGGCTGCCCGACCTGGCGGGAGACGCGGCCGGGGCGGCGACCAAGGGCAAGGCGATCTCCGGCCTCGGCAAGGCGGCCCAGGAGATCAGCGGGGCGGTCGCGGACTCATTGAGCGACCGCGGCTCCGACCGGGGGCGGGATCGGCCACGCCGACGCCGGGACGAGGAGCGGTGAAGATGACCGACGAGCAGGCCCAGCCGGCCGGCGAGGCCGGGCTGTTCATCTACGGCATCGTGCCGTCCGACGTGGAGCCGACCCCGGACGCGGAAGGGGTCGGCAACCCGCCGGGCGAGGTGACCGTGGTCCGGCACGGCGACCTGGCCGCGCTGGTCAGCGAGGTCGGGTTGGAGGAGCCGATGGGCCGCCCGGCCGACCTGACCGCGTACCAGACGCTGCTGGACGGGACGGCGGCCGTCGCCCCCGTGCTGCCGGTCCGGTTCGGCACGGTGGTGACCGGGCCGGACGCGGTCCAGGACCTGCTGGAGGCCCACCACGACCGGTTCGCCGCCGCCCTCGACGAGTTCGAGGACCGGCTGCAGTACACCGTGCACGGCCGCTTCGACGAGGAGGAGATGATCAGCGACTTCCTCGCCGAGAACCCCTCCGCCGCCGCGCTCGCCGACCACGTGCGTGGCCGGCCGGAGGCGGAGAGCAGAGAACAGCGGATCCGGCTCGGCGAGATGATCAGCCAGGGGGTGGAGCTGCGCCGGGAGGCGGAGAACCGGGCGCTGATCGACCTGCTCACCCCGTACGCGGTGGCGCACGCGCCGCGCCCACCGAGCAGCGAACTGGACGCGATGAACGTCGCCTTCCTGGTCGCCGCCGACGACGAGGAGGAGTTCGTGCGGGTGCTGGAGGAGTTCGCCGAGCAGCGCCGGGACCTGATCCGGATGCGGCTGCTCGGGCCGCTCGCCCCGTACGACTTCGTCAGCGCCCATCAGCTGGTGGAGTGACGCATGGACATCCTCTGGGGGCTGCTGACCCTGCCGTACGCCCCGATGCGAGGGCTGACCGCCGTGGTGAAGGTGATCGCGCGGGAGGCGGAGTCGCAGCGGTACGACCCGGCCAACGTCCGGCGTGAGCTGGAGGAGTTGGACGCGGCGGCCGCCGCTGGCGACATCACCTCGCAGGAGCGTGACCTGAGACAGCAGCAGGTCCTGGACCGGCTGATTGGCACGGGTGGTGGCGCTCGTAGCGCTGCCCCGGGCGCGGGCCGGGAGGGTGACCGCCCGGCCCGCTCCGGGGGGCCACGGGGGACCGGCCAGCGACGGCGTGCCGACCGGCCGGGTGACCCGGACCGGCGGCGGGGGAGGTGAGCGAGGTGGCAATCCGCAGCGACGGCGAACGCACGCGCCGGCGGGAGCCGGAGGGCGACGACGCCGATCAGTACGACGAGGAGGAGTACGTCGAGCCCGTGTCGGCCGCCGAGGCGGTCCGGGAGGGGCTGCGCCAGGTTGTCGAGCTGTCCGGCCGGGACCCGGTCGGAGCCACCTCGGTCCAGGCCACAGACGACGGCTGGCTGATCGGGGTCGAGGTGGTCGAGGATCACCGGATTCCCGCGTCGACCGATCTGCTCGGCCTCTACGAGGTCGAACTCGACATCGAGGGCGGGCTGCTCGGCTACCGACGGGTGCGGCGCTACCAGCGCGGGAAGGGCGAGGTGGGGTGAGATGACCAGACCGCAGGCTCCGTCGGTCGTGCAGAACTCCGGGCAGGTCCTGCCCGCCGGCCACGAGCCGGCCAATCTCGGCGACATCCTGGAGCGGGTGCTCGACCGGGGCATCGTGATCGCCGGTGACATCCGGGTCAGCCTGCTCGACATCGAGCTGCTGACGTTGAAACTGCGGCTGGTCATCGCGTCGGTCGACACCGCGCGGCAGATCGGCATCGACTGGTGGGAGCACGACCCTTGGCTCAGCTCGCGGGCCCGGCCTCCGCTGGAGCCGGGACCGCGTGACCCGGAGCAGGTCGAGGCGGAGCGCCGGCCGCGGGTGGCGGCCCGGGCGCGACGCCGGGACGCCGAACTGGAGGAGTGGGATGACTTCGACGGCTGAGCTGGCCGCCGACCGGGCCGCCCCGGCCGCCGGGGCCTGGCTGCACGGTGTGGTCCGGGACGCCGATCCGGCGGCGCTGGCGGCGATCCCCGGAATGGACGGTGCTCCGGTCCGTACCGTCTCCGCGGCCGGGCTGGTCGCCGTGGTCAGCACCGCGCCGCTGGACGAGTACGGCGAGCAGCCGCTGCGCCGCAACCTGGAGGACCTGGCCTGGCTGGAGCGGGCGGCCCGTACGCATCACGCCGTGGTCGAGGCGCTGGCCCGCCAGGGGCCGGTGGTGCCCGCCCGCCTCGCCACCGTGCACACCGACGACAGCCGGGTGGCCGAGTCACTCGCCGCCCGTCGGGCCGAACTGGTCGCCACCCTGGATCGCCTCACCGGGCGCGGCGAGTGGGGTGTGAAGGGTTACCTGGTGCCGGGTGCGGCCGCCGCGAGCGCCGCGGCGGTCGGCGGCGGAGGGGTGGGGACGGCGTACCTGCGCCGCCGCCGGGCGCAGTTGACCGCCCGGGAGGAGGGCCAGCAGGCGGCCAGTGCGGCGGCCGAGGCGGTGCACGCCTCCCTGTGCGAGCTGGCCGTGGCGGGCCGGCGGCACGCCCCGCAGGACCGGCGACTGTCCGGGGTGGCGACCCCGATGGTGCTCAACGGGGCGTACCTTCTGGACCTCGCGGCGCTGCCCGCCTTCACCGACCTGGTCCGCGCGTTGAGTGACCGGCACCCCGAGATCCGGCTGGAGCTGACCGGGCCGTGGCCGGCGTACTCCTTCGTGGCGGAACGGCCGGAGCCGGCGCTCACCGTGCGGGAGCCGTGGTGACCACGGCGCTCGCGCCGAGCAGCGCGGACGATCCGCTGGCGTACCGCCCGGTCGCGCTGGTGGACCTGCTCGACCGGGTGCTCGCCACCGGGGTCGTGATCAGCGGCGACATCACGCTGGCCATCGCCGAGGTGGACCTCGTCCGCATCTCGCTGCGTGCGCTGGTCGCCTCGGTCGGCGCGCTGGCCCCGCCCGAGGACGCGGCGTGAGCGGGCGGGACGAGGCGGCGGAGCTCACCGCCGCGCTGGGCGCGGAGTCGTGGCAACCGCCCCGGGTCACCCCGCTGGACGCCCGGATCGCCGTGGACCGGGAGTCGGTCGAGCGGGGGCTGGCCAGCCTGGTGCTCACCGTCGTCGAATTGCTGCGGCAGTTGATGGAGCGGCAGGCGCTGCGCCGGGTCGACCTCGGTGACCTGACCGAGGAGCAGGTCGAACGGATCGGGGTGACGCTGATGGCGCTGGAGGAGCAGATGGCCGGGCTGCGCGAGCACTTCGGCCTCGCCCCGGAGGACCTGAACCTGGACCTCGGCCCACTCGGTCCGCTGCTGCCCACGGACTGACCCGACCCGGCCGGCGGCAACCCGAGAGGGCCGCCGCCGACCGCGTGGATCAGGCCGGCACCCGGACGATGTCGTAGTCGGTGTCCGGCGTCGACTCGACGTCGAACCGGCCGTTCACCACGTACAGCGACGAGCCGAGCAGGTCACCGGTCGCCGGCACCCGCAACTGCGGGCCGGTGATCTCCCGCTGCACCACACCGGCGGTGTAACCGGCGTTCAGCCGGACCACCGCGATGACACTGGTCAGGTTCCGGATCACGTAGAGGGTGTGCCCGCGCAGCACCAGCCCGTCGGCCCGCTCCACCGAGTAACCACCGAGGTCGACGAGGCGGCTGCCGCCGGTGCGGGGATCGATGCGGACCAGCCGGCCGGGCAGCATCTGCGCGACCAGCAGATCGCCGTCCGGCAGCGCCACGATCCCGTTGTGGTAGACGTCCGGCGTGGCGGCCGGGCCGGTGAGCGGGAGGACCCGGAAGTTGCCGGCGGCCGGCAGGCGGCCACCCGGGCCCAGGGGCACCACGTACAGCACCTGGCGGGCCGAGTCGGTGAAGTAGACCGCCCGCTTGGTGATCACCAGGTCGTTGACGAAGCTGCCCGGCTCGTCGGTGAACTGGTAGTGGGCCAGCTCGGCGCCGGTCTCCGCGTCGTACACGCTGGCGCCGCCGCCGGAGAAGTCGGCGGTCCACAGCCGGCCCTGCTGGTCGAGCTTGAGGCCGGCCTTGTCCTTGCCGGGCACGCCCGGGATCAGCACCGAGCCGCGTCCGGTGCGTAAGTCACCCCGCCAGACCGCACCGTCCAATATGGACCCTACATACACGGTGGTGGTGCCGTGTCCGATCGTCAGTCCCTCCGGGGTGAACCCGTCGGGCAGGGCGATCCGGGCCGGAAACGGCTTCGCCGGATGGGCGGTCGCGGGCGAACCGACCGTGGCGAGGGTGGCCGCCGCCACCAGGGGAACGGCGAGAAGAGCGAGCAGCTTGCGCAAGAAGCACCGCCTGACGTCGTCGTGGATGTCTCCACTGGGGAATCTGACGTCGTAGGAACACTCTGGCCGTCGCGAAAGGTTGACTCCTGGATCAGTTTTCGTGGATCACGACCGGCCGGCGGCGTACGCCGCCAGCGCAGCGACCTGCGCCGGGTCCAGGGACGGACGAACCCGGCGTCGGGCCGCGGCCACGTGCGCGGCGGTCACCGTGGCGGCGGTCAACGACTCCCGCATCGCGGCGAGTGCCGCCTCCCGGACCAGCGCCGCGCAGTCGGCGGCGGAGAAGCCGTCCAGCTCCCCACCGAGCGCGGCCAGATCGACGTCCGGTGCCAGCGGCACGTTCCGGGAGGAGGCGCGCAGGATCTCCGCGCGGGCCGCGCCGTCCGGCGGCGGCACGTACACCAGCCGCTCCAGCCGGCCCGGCCGCAGCAGCGCCGGGTCGACCAGGTCCGGCCGGTTCGTCGCGCCGACCACCACCACGTTGCGCAGCGTCTCCACCCCGTCCAGCTCGGTGAGCAGCGCGGCGACCACCCGATCCGTGGTGCCCCCGTCGCTGGCCTGGCCACGGACCGGCGCCAGCGCGTCCACCTCGTCCAGGAAGATCAGCGTGGGGGCCGCCTCCCGGGCCCGCCGGAACAGCTCGCGGACGGCCCGTTCGCTCTCACCCACCCACTTGGAGAGCAGCTCCGCGCCCTTCACCGAGAGCACGTTCGCCCGCCCCGAGCCGGCCAGCGCCGTGACCAGGTACGTCTTGCCGCAGCCCGGCGGCCCGTAGAGAAGCACGCCGCGCGGCGGCTGCACGCCCAGCCGGGCGAACGTGTCCGGGTACGTCAGCGGCCAGAGCACCGACTCGGTCAGCGTCTGCTTCACCTCGACCAGGTCACCCACGTCGTCGAGGGTCACCGAGGCCAGCTCCAGCGTGGACGCGGCCATCGTCGTCGGCCGGACCACCTCCAGGGCTGCCGCGAAGTCGGCCATCGACACGGTCGGCGTCTCGGCCGACTTCTGCCGCAGCGCCGCCCGTACCCCGGCCTCCCGGACCAGCGCCGCCAGGTCCGCCGCGACAAATCCGGGGGTACGCCCCGCCACCTCGTCCAACCGGACGTCGTCGGCGAGCGGCACCTGCCGGGTCAGCACGGTGAGCTGCTCGCGGCGCAGCGCCGGGTCGGGCAGCGGGATGCTGATCCGCAGCGACAGCAGGTCCGGCGCGCGCAGGGCCGGGTCGACAGCCTCGGGCCGGCCGGTGGTGCAGACCACGGCGACGCCGGCCCGGACGGTCTCCGCGAGCACCTGCCGGAACACCGTGGCCACCGGGGCGGGCTCGTCCGCCGGAGCGAGCGCCTCCACGTCGGTCACCAGCAGCACGGCCGGCCCGCCCGCCCGGACCGCCGTGGCCGCGGCGCGCAACCGGTCGGCGGCAGTCTGACTGGCCAGTGCGGCGACCTCCGGCGCCCAGAGCGGGTGGACGCGGGCGCCGACCCGGGCCGCGACCGCCCGGACCAGCGCGGACTTGCCGGAGCCGGCCGGCCCGCTCAGCAGCACTCCCAACGAGATGGTGGTGCCCAGCCGGCCCAGCACCTCCCGGTGGTGGAAGCCGAGGTCGAGCAGCTCGGTCAACTCCTCGGCCTGGGCCCGCAGGCCGGGCAGCTCCTCCACGTCGGGCGCGTCGTCGTCCACTGGGTCGACCGCCGCAGCCGCAGCGGCCGGCCGGTACCCGCCGGCATCCCCGCGGGGCCGCTCCGCCGGCGCGAGCCGGCCGGGGACCGAGCCGTGGGTGACCGGGCCGTGCTCCCAGCCGACCAGGGTGTCCATGGTGACCAGCGCGCCGCCGGCCGGCTCGACCGCCACGACGGTGAGCAGGGTGCTGGTCCAGGCGAACCCGACCGTGTTGGCGAGGCTGCGCCGGGCCGCCTCGATCAGCGCGCGTACCGAGGCGTCCGGCAGCACGTCCTGCGGCAGCAGCGACACGTCGTCGCCCGCGGTGACCACCTTGCCCAGCAGGGCGAGCCGGAGCATCTCCGGACCGACCGCCGCGACGACCTCCACCGGCCCGGCCAGGGTGACCCGGCTGGCCGGGGTCAACGGCACCGGGGTCACCCGCACCTGACCGCCGTCCCGGAGGCCGAGGTTGCCCAGCGTCAGATCGTCGGCGTACAGGAGGGCGGCGCCCGCGCCCGGCTCGGCCGGCGCCACGATTCCGGCCGTCTCCCGGCGGCCGGCCAGCCGCACCGGATCGCCGGGCCGCAGCCCGAGCGCGGCCAGCACCTCCGGGTGCAGCCGCACGATGCCCCGGCGGGCGTCCAGCGCCGCCGGCCGCAGGCTCGCCGTCAGGGTCAGGTCAGGTTGCGCCACCGCCCGACCGTACGCGCCGTCGGCCAGCCCCGCCGGTCACCGCCGGGGATCCAGCTCGTCCAACAGCGACGGGTCCCGCCGGATCAGCTCGGCCAGCCGGGCCGCCGGATCAGGGGTCAGCCCGTCCGGGCCGGGCGCCCAGGCCGGCACCGTCCGGCCCGACAGCGGCCAGGCCGGCGGGGGTGCCACCGGGGCCGCCGAGGGTTCCGGACCGACCGTGACGTCCGGACCGTTCCAGGAGACCCGCAGCGGGTACGTCCGACCGGCGTGCTCGACACGGACGGTCACCGCCAGCCCCGGGTGGGCGCCGACGACCTGCCGTACCGCCTCGGCCACCTCCTCGACCGGACCCCACCCGGCCAGCTCCTGGGTCTCCCGTCCCGCGTGCCGGGCGTCGTGCCGGCCCGGCCCGGCGTTGCGGGCGTCGGTCCGGCCGGCTGCGGGCTGGACCGGCCCACCCACCGGACCCGGCGGTGGCTCGCTGTCGTCACGGTCGTTGGCCCGCCGGCGCAGCGCCTCCTCGCGCCGGGCCAACCGGGCCAGCGTCTCGTCCAGGTCACCCCTCACCAGATCACCCCTTCCCGTCACGGCCGGAGCCGGTCGGCTCAGGCCCTCCTGTCCCGGGTGGCCCGGTCCAGCGCACGGTCCAGGACGACCAGCAGGGCGTCCCGTACCGAAAGCCGGTCCCGGGCGTCGAACTGCACCAGGGGTACATGATCCCCGATGGCCAACGCCCACCGGATCTCGGCGAGCTCCAGGGCCAGCCGCCCGTCGAAGGCGTTGACCCCGACCACGAACGGCAGCCCGGCCCGCTCGAAGAAGTCGATCGCCGGGAAGCAGTCGTCCAGCCGGGCGCTGTCCACGACGACCAGGGCGCCGAGCGCACCCCGGGCCAGGTCGTCCCACATGAAGCCGAACCGGGTCTGCCCCGGCGTTCCGAACAGGTAGAGCTTCAGGCTGCGGTCGATGGTCACGCAACCGAAGTCCATCGCCACCGTGGTGGTCGTCTTCGTCGACCGGTTGCCCGGGTCGTCCACACCGATCCCGGCGGTCGTCATCTCCGCCTCGGTGGTCAGCGGTGCGATCTCGGAGATCGCGCCGACCGTGGTGGTCTTGCCCACCCCGAACCCGCCAGCGATCAGGATCTTCACCGGGACCGGAGGCGCGGCCGGCGGCCGGCCGGCCCGAGGCGGCGACCCGGCACCGGTCGGTTGCCCGTACGGCGGTGTTGGCGCGGCCGGTGGCTGGTCGGTGCGTCCGAGCGCGGGAGCGGGCACCGGCGAGGTGCCGTAGCGGGCGGCGGCGCTGTTGCCGGCGAGCCCCCCGAGTGGGGCGACCGGCCATTCAGGAGATCGCACGGAGTCCATCAATCACTCGCAGGATGAGGTCGGGGTCGTAGGCGTCGTCGGCGTCGGTGACGTGCACGTCCAGGTGCCCGGCGGCCCGCAGGTCGCCGACCAGGACCCGGGTCACGCCGAAGTGCAGCCGGGTCCGGGCCGAGATCTCGGCCACCGAGATCGGGTCGACGCAGAGCGCGATGATCGCCTGGAGCTCCGGTGCCAGCAGGGCGGCCGGCGCGCCGGCCCACCAGCCGCCGTCCGCGCGGGCGGTCACCTGCGTCTCCAGGCCGATCGCCGGATCAGCGCCGGACACCCGCCCGGAGGTGAGGACGAACGGACGGGGACCGCCCGGCCCCTCACCGCCCGGCTCGGGCAGCGCCGCCGACGCGCCGCCACCGGTGGGCGGCGTACGCAGGTAGGGGCGGATCCGAACCCCGGGTTCCGGATCCGGATCCTCGCCGGCGACGTCGGGCGTCACTGCTGGACGGCGTTCTTCAGCTCGACGATCAAGCGCGGCGTGAGGGCGCCACCGGCCCGTCCGGCGAAGAGCGTCATCTCGTACGCCACGGTGCCCAGGTTCGCCGACCGGTCGGCGACCACGCCGAGGACCGATCCGCTGCTGATCGCGCTGATCAGCAGGTAGCCGTCGGCCATGTCGACGATGACCCGGTTCAGGCCGCCCAGGGCGTACCAACTGGCGGCGCCGCCGGCGAGGCTCGTCATGCCGGAGACGACGGCGGCGAGCCGCTCGGCGTTGGAGCGGTCCTTGATCGCTGACATGGCCATCAGCAACCCGTCCGAGGAGACCGCGATCGCCTCCAGCACGCCGGCCGTGCTGGAGGTGAAGGAGTCCAGCAGCCAGTTGAACGTGCGGGCCTCCGGGCTGAGGTCACCGACGGCGCCGGACTGGCTCTGATGGTCGACGTTGTCGTGCAGGAAGGGGCTGGTCACCGTGATGATCCTTCTTCGTTCCGACGGTCTGGGCTGACTTCGCGCAGAGCACGGGCGACGCCCGCCTCGAACTCCCTGATGAGATCGCGGACCTCGGCCGGGTCCCCGAGGTGCGAGCTGGCCGCCTGGCAGGGCGGGGTGACGGTGAGGTTGGCTCCCGGTACCCGACGGCTCAGCCGGGGCCGGCCCGAGGTGGCCCCGGCCGAGCCGTCGGTGTCCGCCGCCGTGGGGCCGAGACCGCCCGGCGTGGCCGGCAGGTCGAGGGTCACGCCCGGGTCCACCACCACCGCCGATCCGGCTCCGGCCGTCGGCACACTCCGCTCGGCCCGTCGCACGCCGGCCTGGAACGCCTCGACCAGCGCGCGGGCGGCGGCCGGGTCGGCGTTGGTGGCGTCCACCGGCCCGACCGGCGCGACGGTGGTGGGCAGGCTCGCGCCGGGCACCCGCTGCCGGACCCGTGGGCCGGCCGTACCCGTTGGTTCCGGGCGTCCCGGCCCTGTACGGCCCGGCTGGCCGATGCCGGCACCGGCGATACCCGGGCCGCCGGCCGTGCCACGCGCCGGTCGGCGGGGGAGGCCCGAGTCGGTTGCCGGGAGGTCGACCGGGGCGGGCGCCGCCGAGGCGTCGGCGGGCGCGCCGATCTGCCGCGGTACGGAGGCGCCGGCACCGAACGCGTCCCACGACCTGCCCGACTCCAGGCTGCGGCTGGCACGGCTGAGCAGGTCCGAGTCGAAGCCGGCGGCAGCCGCTGGGGCGGCCGGCGTGAGGGACCGCGTACCCCGGTCGCGGTCGTGCGCGGCCGGCGAGCGGCGGTCCCGGTCCGGTACCGCGGCCCGTGCCACGGTGACCCCGGCCCGGTCGGCAGGTCGCAGCACCAGCGACGCCGGCGGGATCTCCAGCCGGGCTGTCACCCCGCCACCGGGGGTGGCGGCCAGGTTCACCGTCCAGCCGTGGCGGCGGGCCAGCCGACCCACCACGAAGAGACCGAGCACCTCGGTCGGCGTCAGGTCGAGGCGTTCCCGGCGGGTGAGCCGGGCGTTCTCCTCGGCCAACCGTTGCTCGTTCATGCCGATGCCGTTGTCCACCACCGTGATCCGTGCACCGAGCCCGGACGACTCGCCGACCACCAGCACCCGGGTGTGCGGCGGGGAGAAGACCGTGGCGTTCTCCATCAGCTCCGCCATCGCCAGCACGAGGTCGCCGACCACCGCCGGTGCGGCCGAGATGCCCGCCGGCACCCGCACCTCCACCCGGGTGTAGTCCTCGATCTCGCCGAGCGCCAGCCGGACCACGTCCGCCAGCGGCACCGGCGCGGTGTGCGCGTCGGCCCCGGCCGAGCCGGAGAGCACCACGAGGCTGCCGGCGTTACGCCGGAGACGGCTGGAGATGTGGTCGAGCCGGTAGAGGTGCTCCAGCCGGCCCGGGTCGGCCTCCTGCTGCTCCAGCCGATCGATCAGCGCGATCTGCCGACCCACCAGGTTCTGGGTGCGGCGGCCGACGTGGCCGAACATCTGCGCCACGTTGCGCCGGCCGGCGACCTGCCGCTCGACCAGCCGGGCCGCCGTGCTCTGCACGCGGTCGAAGGCCCGCGCCAGGTCCCCGATCTCGTCGCGGGCGCGGATGTCCACCGGATCCAGCCGGACCGGCTGGGCGATCTCCGTCTCGTCGTCGGCTACCCGGACCAGCTCCGCCTCGGCGAGCCGGGCGACCCGGTCCGCCGAGAGGGTGAGCCGGGTCAGTGGCCGGGCCACCGTCCGGGCGACCACCGCACTGAGCAGCACCACCATCGCCAGGATCAGCGCTGCCGCGCCTCCGACCAGGTACGCGGCGGTCAGCGCCCGCCGCTGTTCGGCGGTCACCTCGGCCAGTACGTCGGCGACCAGCTTCTTCTCCACGAACTGGCCGAGCCGGATCATGGAGCGGACGGACGGGAAGAGAGCGTCCAGCGGCACGTCGCGGATCGCGCCGGCCGGGTCCCGGGAGCTGCTGACCAGGAAGTCGGGGCTCGTACGGGCGGCCACCGCCACGTCGTTGAGCCGCGCCACCGTCAACTGCTCGGGCGTGATGAGGGCGCGGAAGCGCTGGCTGTCCACCTGGAGGGCGGCGATGCACGCCACGTACGCGGCGCTGGCCTGTGGACTGTCCGTCGCCTTGACCAGCACGATCAGGGTGGCGCAGGCGCCCAGCCCCTCGTCGGCCCGCAGCAGCCCGTCCAGGGCCAGCACCTGGCGGCCCGGCCGCGTGTCGGTGTCCACGCTGAACGGCAGCCGCAGCGACTCGATCATTCCCCGGTTGACCGGGCCGAAGGCGTCCATCACCTGGGTCGGGCTCGCCGAGCGGGCGAGCACGGCGGTCCGCAGGTCGACGAGGCTGGAAACCCGGTACAGGGCGTGGTCGATCCGGTCGGTCAGCGCGTCGCTTCCCGCGGCCCGCAGGTCGGCGACCCGGTCGTCCACGTCCGCGGTCTTGCGGATCAGCTCGGCGCGTTCCACCCGGCCGAGCAGGAAGCCCACCGACAGGATGCGTTCCTGCTGGAGGTCCTGCACCAGGCTGCCGACGCGGCTGGCGAGCCGCACCCGCTCGGCGATGTCGTCGGCGCGCTGCGCCGCGGCCACCCGGTCGAGGACCACGGGCACGGCGAGGCCGACCATGCTGAGCAGGGGGATCAGCACGAGCAGCGCGAGCTTGCCCCGGATCCGGAGCCTAGCGAGCAGCATCGAAGGGCCCCCACTGGGCGGATTCCGGGTTGTGCGTCGCGCCCACCGGTTGCAACGGCCGCGCGTCGCCGGGTCGGCCGGCGCCGACCGGCGGCTGCCAGGGGTCGCCCGGCGGCGTACTGTCGCGGCTCTGCGCGGGCGGGGCGGGCATGGCGGCCCGGCGGCGGGCCCGACGGGTGGCTGCGGTCAGCAGTGCGCCGAGCCAACCCAGCAGCAGCACGGCGGCTGCCCCGGCGCCGATGGTCACCCACCGGTCCCGGTCCAACCCGTCGATGCGTTCGACCAGCAGGGCGTCCAGCTCACCGAGGATGACCGGCTGGAGCTGGAGGGCGGCGGTGTGGGCATCGAGCCGGGCGGCGGCCAGCCGGGCCGGGTCCAGCGTGCCGGCGGCCGGGGCGGAGGAGGCGGCCAGCGCCTCCACCGAGCGCTGGTAGGTGTCCAGCGGGGTCAGCACGTTCGCGCCCAGGTCCGTGCTCTCCGAGCTGTCCACCGCGGCGCGCAGGTTGTCGACCAGGTCGGTGGCGGGCGTCAGGGCGGCAACCCGCAGACCGGTCAGCTCCAACAGGCTGCGGGTCCGCTGGTCCGCCGGACGCCGAGCGGCGAGCGTGCCCAGGTCGGCGAGCCGGCCGGCGGACACCACCGCCTCGGGCAGCTCCTGACCGGCGCTGTCCTGGAGGAAGAAGGAGTCGGCGCCCGGGTCACGCACCAGCCCGGAACTCTCCCGAACCTTGCGGTGCAGGGCCAGCAGCAGGTCACTGACCTCGCCGTACGCCGTGTAGGCGGACTCGGGGTCGGTGGGGACACGGTCGCGCAGCGCCTCCAGTTTGGCCCGCAGCCCGGCCCACCGTTCCTGGCTGCGCAGCTCGGCGCCGATCCGGCCGTCCACCGCGGCGGCCTCCTCGACCGCGCGGGTCAGCGCCTCCCGGGAGACGGGACGGCCGCCGACGGCGGCGGACTGGGCGTCCACCAGTGCGCCGGTGACCGGGGCGAGGGCGCGGAGGTACTGCACGCCGAGCCGTTCCCGGGCGGCCAGGTCCCGGTCGTCGCCGGTCTGCCGCCAGGTCTGCGTGAGGAGCAGACCCACCGGCGCCAGCAGCGCCGTGATCAGCAGCAGCGGCAGCAGCCGACCCACCATGGACGGCCGTCGACGGACCCGCGGCGCGGGGACTGTCATGTGTGTCTCCTCCGGCGTCGGGCAGGGGGTCGCGCGGTGTCGGGTTTCGCCGATGAGTCCCGTGCACCGGACCGGAAAACTAACCGAACCCTCCGTTGGCCAACCGGTCGTCGGTGAGTCAGTTTTGCGTCAGTTCGAGCGATGTCACTATTCGTCCGTGTTGCCGGCACGCTGTGTTCCATCGGCGGGTGTGACATGAAGGGATCGAGGTGGATATCCGCCGAAGATCGGAATTCACGTGATGCGAACTCAACTCACTGGGCCGCGTCGGACGGTGCGCGGTCGCAGCCGTACGGTCGCCGATCGGGGCAACCGGACGGACGTACGGCGGATCTCAGCCAACGCTCAGGCTGTGGCCCGTACCGTGTGCCGCATGAGATCGCCGTCGCCGGCCGCGTGGTTCCGGCGTGCACTGCCCACCCGCCGCCGTGCGATCGCCGCAGCCGTGGTCGTCGTGCTGTTGGCGGCCGCCGTCACCTGGGCGGTGTGGCCGCAGGGACCGGGCGTACGCACCGAGAGCGCGATGCTGACCGTCCGCTCCGGACCGGCCGGTGACCAGCCGGTGGACCTGGACACCACCCTCTACCTGCCGGACGACGCGTCGTCCGGCCGGAAGGTGCCGGCGGTGTTGCTGGCACACGGGTTCGGTGGCACCAAGGAGTCGGTGCGGTCCGACGCGGAGGAGTTCGCCGGGCGCGGCTACGCGGTGCTCACCTGGACCGCGCGGGGCTTCGGCCGCAGCGGCGGCGAGATCCACCTGGACAGCCCCGACTACGAGGTTCGCGACGCGCAGCGCCTGCTGGACTGGCTGGCAGCCCGGCCGGAGGTGCGTACGGACGCGGCCGGCGACCCGAAGGTCGGCGTGGTCGGCGGCTCGTACGGCGGTGGGTTGGCGCTGCTGCTGGCCGCCCAGGACCGTCGGGTGGACGCGATCGTCCCCATGATCACCTGGAACGACCTGTCCCGGGCGTTCCTGCCGGAGAGCACCGGCGGGGCGCCGACCGAGGGCGTGTTCAAGAAGGGCTGGGCCGGCCTCTTCTTCGGTGGAGGCGGCAACGTGGGCACCGGCCCGGCCGGGATCTCCGGAGGGACCGCCGCCCAGCCGCAGGGCGCACCGGCCTCCGCCGGCCCGCCCAGCCCCGGGCCGGGCTCCGGCCCGGGCACGGGTCCAGGTGGTGCCCCGGCCGGCGCCGCCGACCCGTCCTGCGGTCGGTTCGCCGCCGACGTCTGCGCCGCGTACCTGCGGATCGCCACCACCGGGCGGGCCGACCAGGCGGCCGTGGACCTGCTGCGCCGCTCCAGCCCGGCGGGCGTACTGGACCGGATCACGGCACCCACCCTGCTGGTGCAGGGCGAGGCGGACACCCTCTTCCCGCTCGGCGAGGCGGACGCCAACGCGCGCGGCATCGCCGCTGCCGGCACTCCGGTGCGGGTCGCCTGGTTCACCGGCGGGCACGACGGGGGCGCTGGCCCCCGCTCGGATTCGGACCGCGTGAAGTTCCTGACCGTCCAGTGGCTCGACCACTACGTCAAGGGCGAGGGCAGGGCTCCCGGCGACGACTTCACCTGGTCGCGGATCGCCGGCTTCGACGCGCTCGACCGGGGTCTGGTCGCCACCGGCTTCCGCCGCGCCGACTACCCCGGCCTGACCGGTAACGCCCGCCAGGAGGTCGCGGTCGCCGGCCCGGCACAGCCGATCGCGAACCCGCCGAACGGCAACCCGGCCGCCATCTCCTCCATCCCGTTCGCCGGCGGGCTCGCCTCGCTGCTGGACGGGGTGGCCGGCGACGTGCCCGGCCAGCACGCCCGGTTCGAGTCGGCGCCGCTGACCGACGCGGTGGACGTGGCGGGCGCGCCCACCGTCACCCTGCGGGCCGCGTCGCCGACCGGCGAGGCGGTGCTCTTCGTCAAGCTCTACGACGTCGACCCGGAGGGCGCGGCCACCCTGCCGAACGGTCTGGTCGCCCCGGTCCGGCTCACCGGCCTGCCGCAGCGGGTGCAGGACGCCCGCCCGGTCACCGTGACGCTGCCGGGGATCGTCCGCCGGGTCGAGGCCGGCCACCGGCTGCGGCTGGTGGTGGCCAGCTCCGACCAGGCGTACACGACACCGGCCCAGCCCACCGTCTACACGGTGGCGGCGGACGGCGCGGTCAGCCTGCCCACGATCAGCGGCGAGCCGATTCCGACCGCGGCGACGCTGTGGCGCTGGGTGCTGGCCGGTCTGCTCGCCGCCATCGCGATCGGCCTCGTCGTGGTCGTGGCCGTGGTCCGCCGCCGGCACCGCCGGCAGGACCGCTCCGTGCATCCGGAGTACGCGGACACGCCGCTGGCCGTGCGCAGGCTGCGCAAGGAGTACGCGGACGGCTTCGTCGCGGTGTCGAACGTGGACTTCGAGGTGCACCCGGGTCAGGTGGTGGGCCTGCTCGGGCCGAACGGCGCGGGCAAGACCACCACCCTGCGGGTGCTGATGGGGCTGACCCAGCCGACCGCCGGGGAGATCTACGTCTTCGGCCGCCGACTGGTGCCCGGCTCGCCGGTGCTCTCCCGGATCGGCGCGCTGGTGGAGGGGCCCGGTTTCCTGCCGCACCTGTCCGGCCTGGACAACCTGAAGGCGTACTGGCGGGCCACCGGACGCCCGTGGGAGGACGCACAGTTCGACGCGGCCCTGGAGATCGCCGGGTTGGGTGACTCCGTACACCGGAAGATCAGGAACTACAGCCACGGGATGCGCCAGCGCCTCGCCATCGCCCAGGCCATGCTCGGTCTCCCCGAACTGCTGGTGTTGGACGAGCCGACCGACGGGCTCGACCCGCCGCAGATCGCCGAGATGCGCCGGGTGCTCCAGCGGTACGCCACGGACGGTCGGGCGGTGCTGGTCTCCAGCCACCTGCTGGCCGAGGTGGAGCAGACCTGTACGCACGCGGTGGTGGTCAACAAGGGCCGGATCGTGGCGTCCGGGCCGGTGGGGGAGATCGTGGGCGAGTCGCCCAGCGTGCTCTTCGACGTCACCGATCCGGTGGCGGCGCGGGCGGTGCTGGACCGGCTGCACGGGGTCCGGGTGTTGCCGGAGAGCGACGGCCAGTTGGTGGTCGACACCAACGGCACGGCCCGCAGCGAGGTGGTGGCCGAGCTGGTGCGTGCCGGCATCGGAGTGGACCGGGTGGTGCCCCGGCGGCGCCTGGAGGACGCGTTCCTCGCCCTGGTGGGCGAGAACTCTCGGGGAAGCGGTGACCGGTGATGGCTGGTTCTTCCGTCGAGGCGCCGGTGGGCGTCGCCGACCCGTCCGGTGCGGCCCGGGGCTACCGGCCGTCGGCCACCCTGCCGTTCGGCGCGGAGTTCCGCCGTCAGGCGTCGCGGCGCCGGACCCAGTTGGCGCTCGGGTTCATGGTGCTGCTGCCGCTGATCATCCTGGTCGCCTTCCAGTTCAACTCCGGCGGCGACGACGACAACGGCAACAACGAGTTCGCCAGCCTGGTCGACCTGGCCACCTCCGGCGGGCTCAACTTCACCCTGTTCTCGATCTTCGTGTCGGCATCGTTCCTGCTGGTGGTGGTCGTCGCGCTGTTCTGCGGCGACACGGTGGCCAGCGAGGCGAGCTGGGGAAGCCTGCGGTACCTGCTGGCGATCCCGGTGCCCCGGGCCCGGCTGCTCACCGTGAAGCTGGTGGTCGCGCTCGCGTACTCGGGGCTGGCCCTGTTGCTGCTGGCCGGTACCGCCCTGGTCGCCGGCACCCTCCGGTACGGCTGGTCGCCGTTGCGGAGCACGGTCGCCGCCGAGCTGGAGCCGACCGAGGGGCTGCTGCGGCTGCTGGCGGTACTCGGCTACCTGGCGGTCGTTCTGCTGGTGGTGGCCGGTCTGGCGTTCCTGCTGTCGGTGACCACCGACGCCGCGTTGGGCGCGGTGGGCGGCGCGGTGCTGCTGTGGATCCTGTCCAGCATCCTGGACCAGATCACCGCCCTCGGTGCGCTGCGTGACTTCCTGCCCACCCACTTCAGCACCGCCTGGCTGGGGCTGCTCTCCACCCCGGTGCAGACCGACGACGTGGTCCGCGGCTGCATCTCGGCGATCAGCTACGCGACGCTGTTCTGGGGGCTGGCCTTCTGGCGCTTCACCCGCAAGGACATCACGTCGTAGCTGGCGGCCTCACAGCCGGCTGTCGGGCGGGCTCACCGACGACGGCACCGCGCTCGGCACCGGCGGCCGAGCCGGCACCGGCGCCGACTGGTCGTCCTTCTTCCAGGCGCTGACGCCGATCCGGCCGGTGTTGCCCACGTCGATGGGCCCGTCCGGGTCGACGTCCTCGGCTGGCTGCCCGGCAGCGGGGGCGACCCGCAGGTACGTTCCGTTGGTGGCCGGCACGGCCGATTCGGTGACGAGGTTGCGCCAGAGGACGGTGGCGACGGCCCGCTCACCAGGACCGAGGACGACCTCGCGGGGCGGCTGGTCGAAGCCAGCGGTGATCTCCTTCGCCCCGGGCAGCACGCGCAGGATGATCGGCTTGCGGTCCTCGTCCAACACGCGCAGCGACGGGTGTCCCTTGATCCGGTACGGGCGGTCGCCGCAGTTGACCAGCTCCAGGCCGAGTGCGCGCAGCCCCATGGCGGCGTCCGATCCCCTCGACCGGATCCGTACGCCCGACTCCGGGCACCAGAACGGCGGGCTCACGTACGCCGAGGGCGTCGGGCTGGACGCGGCTGTGCGCCCGGGCAGCGGGCTCCTGGCGTCCCCGGCCTGGCCTCGGTGGTCGGCGGGAGCACAGGCGCCGAGCAGGAGTGCCATCGCGACCGCCGCGCCGGGGATCGTGCGTCGCCGTGCTGCCGTGCCTCGAGAAATCACCTGCCGATCATCGCCGACGTGAGCGTCCCACCGCCGTCCAGCCCGGCTCCGGTGGGGCCTTTGGAGCTGAATCGCCTGGGACATCGCTCGCCTGGTGATCCGCTTCCGCGCGGCCGTCGCGGTGTCCCAGTCACCTGAACGCGCAACATCGCTGACAAGGAGTGGATCATGCGAGCGAGGCGGCGTAGCGGGTCGGGAAGTCGCTCCGGTTCCCTGGCGATGTCGCAAACGATTCAGCTCCACAGCACGCGAATGGTCGCTGCCCAACGGTGCGCAGCGCGAGGACCGTCGCCGCACGGGCGAGCCTGACGGGGCGTCAGGCAGGGGTGCGGGGGTCGAGGAGGGCGTTCAGCAGGCCGGGGTAGAGGCGGTCCAGCTCGTCCCGGCGGAGCCGGACGTAACGGCTGGTGCCGGCGGCCCGGGTGCGGGTCAGGCCGGCCTCGCGCAGCACCTTGAGGTGGTGGCTGCGGGTCGCCTTGGAGACGCCGAACTCGAAGGTGCCGCAGGAGCGCTCGCCGCCCTCGGCGAGGGCCCGCACGATCTGTAGCCGCACGTCGTCGGCGAGTGCGGCCAGCACGGCGGTGACCGGTACCTCGGCCAGATCGGGTTCGTGCGGCTCCATGTGACCAGTGTAACCGTTGTTCGACATTCGTCGAACATCCCCCTAGGGTCGGTGTCGTTGGTTCGACGATACTCGAACATTGGAGCTGACGATGCGATCCCGTGCCGCCGCCTTTCCGCTGCTGGCCGCGCTGAGCTGGGGAGTGATGTTCCCCGTGCTGGCCAGCGCGTTGACCCGGGTGGACCCGCTCAACCTGACCACCGCCCGCTACCTGCTGGCCGCCCTCGTCCTGGTCGCCATCCTGCTGATCCGGGAGGGCTCCGGCGCGCTGCGGCTCGGCGGTCGGGCCGTCGAGGTGGCAGTGCTCGGCGTGGTCGGCTTCGCCGGATTCAACCTGCTCACCAACCTGGCGCTCGAACACGCGGCCCCGCAGCAGATCGCCCTGTTCGTGGCCACCACCCCGGTGATCACCCAACTGGTCCGCTGGGCACGCGACGGCGTACGCCCGAAGCCCCTCCTGCTGGTCCTCTCCCTGGTGGCGCTCCTCGGCGTCGGACTGGTGATCACGCGCGGGAGCCTGACCGGGCTCGGTCAGTTCGGCGTCGGCGGGCTGATGATGATCGGCGCGGTGCTGGGCTGGGCCATCTACACCCACGGTGCCGGCCGGTTCGGCACCTGGTCCCCGCTGCGCTACACCACCCTGACCGCCGTCGCCGGCACGGCCGCCATGCTGGCCGCGAGCGTGCTGGCCGACGGCATCGGATGGCAGCACGCGCCGGCCGCCGCCGACCTCGTGGCGGTCGCCCCGCAGTTGGCGTACGCCGTGATCGTGGCCGCCGTCATCGCGGTGCTGGCCTGGAACACTGGCGTGCAGCGGCTCGGAGCCGCCAACGCCGCCCTGTTCATGAACCTGGTCCCGGTGACCACGTTCGCGGTGCAGATCGCCCGCGGCTACCGGCCGGAGCCGGTCGAGCTGGTCGGGGCCGCCGTCACCATCGCCGCGCTGGTCGCCGCGAACCTCGCCACCCGGGTCCGCAGTGGCGCCCCGTCGCTGCCCCAACCGACCGCGGTCACGGACCCGGTGGCGGTGGTCGACCCCGCAGCCGTGGTGGCCACAGCGCGCGGCGTTGCCTAGACTCGACGGCACAACTGCATACCTCATCCAGAGGGGCTGAGGGATACGGCCCGACGACGCCCCGGCAACCACCCCGCGCGCTCACCGCTGAGCGACCCGCGGGGCAGGTGCCAATTCCGTCCCCGCCGCACCGTGCGATGCGGGGAAAGATGAGAGGACTCCTCGACATGACGTCGACGTTCGCCGCCTCCGGCATCGACACCTCCGCCAGCCCCGCCCGCGCCCTGGTCTGCCGCGCCTGTTCGGCCCGCTACCCGCTCGCCGCCCAGCACGCCTGTTACGAGTGTTTCGGCCCGCTGGAGGTCGACTACGACACCGCCGCCCTGGCCACCGTCACCCGTGAGCAGATCGAGGCCGGCCCGGACAACATCTGGCGGTACGCCGCTCTGCTGCCCGCCGGTCAGGACCCGTCCACCCGGGTCACCCTCAACCCGGGGCTCACCCCGCTGGTGGCGGCCCCGCACCTCGCCGCCGAACTGGGCATCACCGCGCCGCTCTGGGTCAAGGACGACAGCGCCAACCCGACCCACTCGTTCAAGGACCGGGTCGTGTCGGTGGCGCTGACCGCCGCGAGGGCGCTCGGCTTCAACCGGTTCGCCTGCGCCTCCACCGGCAACCTGGCCAACTCGGTGGCCGCGCACGCCGCCCGCGCCGGGGTGCCCTCGGTGGTCTTCATCCCCAGTGACCTGGAGCAGGGCAAGGTCATCACCACCGCGGTCTACGGCGGCGAGCTGGTCGCCATCGACGGCTCGTACGACGACGTGAACCGGCTCTGCGGCGAGCTGGTGGAGACCGACGAGTTCGAGGACACCGCGTTCGTGAACGTCAACGTCCGGCCGTACTACGCGGAGGGCTCCAAGACTCTCGGCTACGAGGTGGCCGAGCAGCTCGGCTGGCGGATCCCGGCGCAGGTGGTCATCCCGATGGCCAGCGGCGAGCTGCTCACCAAGATTGACAAGGCGTTCTCCGAGCTGGTCGAGATCGGTCTGGTCGAGGCGCCGGCCGGCGGCTGGAAGGTCTTCGGCGCCCAGTCCGCCGGCTGCAACCCGATCGCCACGGCCCTGCACGCCGACACCGACACGATCACCCCGGTCAAGCCCACCGGCATCGCCAAGTCGCTCAACATCGGCGACCCGGCCGCCGGCCTCTATGCCCTGGAGGCCGTCCGCCGCACCGGCGGCTGGATGGAGTACGCCGACGACGACGAGATCCGCGCCGGCATCCGCCAGTTGGCCCGGACCACCGGCGTCTTCGCGGAGACCGCTGGCGGCGTCACCGTGGCGGTGCTGCGCAAGCTGGTCGAGTCCGGCCGGCTCGACCCGGCGGCGGAGACCGTCGTGTTCAACACCGGCGAGGGCCTGAAGACCATCGACGCGGTAGCCGGGCAGGTCGGCCCGACCCACCACATCAAGCCCTCCCTCCGCGCCGCTCGCGACGCCGGCCTCCTCGGCTGACCGCACCTGTCCGCCGCGACGGGTCAGCGGGCTCGACGGACGAGGGAGGATCACCCGGAAGGGGGATCGGGCCGATCCGCCGGGTAACTGGCTTTTCGCGTTGAGTGTGGAAAACCCGCCGCTCTGGACTTGACGACAGGAACCGGACGGCGCAAGATGCTCCGTGCGGGAGGGCATTTCGCCGAAGACTTTTGAAGTTCTTGCGACCCAACGCCGGAGGCGTTGTGCGAGTGCCCCTCCCGACCACGTCCGATCGGGCCAGCGAATAATTCGCTGGCCCGATCGTTTTTCCCGGTGCACGCTCGGCGGCATGAGCATCACCATCGCGTCGTTCGACGGCGCCGACCGGGCCGCGGTCGACGAGGCGTACCGGATCGGCGCGGCGGCCAACGACGCCGACCTGCCGGACTTCCCGCCGTTCTGCCGGCGGCGCTTCGACGCGTTCTTCCACACGCCGATGCCCGGCACCGCCACGCTCTGGGCCCTGGCCCGGCTCGACGGCGTCCCGGCCGGCTACCTCCAGCTGGACCTGCCCCAGCTCGACAACACCGACAACGCCACCGCCGAGCTGGTGGTGCATCCCGAGCTGCGGCGGCGGGGCGTCGGCCGGGCACTGCACGAGTACGGGGTGCGCCTGCTGCGCGAGCACGGGCGCAAGCGGGTGGTCGCCATGACCGTCTCGGCGCTGCCCGACGGGCCGGCCCGGACGGGGGCGGGTGACGCGTTCGCCGCCGCGACCGGAGCCCACTCCGCGCTGGCCGAGGTGCGTCGCCGGCTGGAGGTCGCCGCCATCGACCGGGTCGCGCTGAGGGCGGCCCTGGCCGAGGCCCACGCGCTGGCAGAGGGTTACCAGTCGGTCTGCTGGCAGGGCGCGACCCCGCAGGAGTACGTGGCAGACGTCGCCTACCTGGACGGCCGGCTGCTGATGGACGCGCCCATGGGAGACGTGCAGTGGGAACCGGAGCAGGTGGACGCCGAGCGGATCCGCGGCACCGAACGCGCTCTGGACGCCAGGGGCCGGCGGCGTTACCACCTCGGGGTACGGCACGAGGAGTCCGGCCGGTTGGTCGCCTGGGCGCTGCTCGACGTGGGTGCCTCCGCCGACTGGCACGCGTTCCAGCAGATCACCATCGTCGACCCGGACCACCGTGGGCACCGGCTCGGCCTGCTCGCCAAGATTGAGAACCTGCACCATCTGCTCACCCACGAGCAGGAGGTCCGCGTCATCGACACGTTCAACGCGGCCAGCAACAGCTACATGGTGGCGATCAACGAGCGGCTCGGTTTCCGCCCCGTGGACTCCTGGAACAACTGGCAGCTCACGCTCTGACCCGCCGGTCAGCCGTCCGGCCGGTCCAGCCGCCCGATGAGCTCGCTGACCGCGGCGTGGAAGTCCTCGTCCGGGGTGAACGAGTGGCCCCTCACCGGGGGCGGCACGGTGTCGGTCGGCGGGATGAGCAGGCCCTTCGGATCCCGTACCCGACGGTCGACCCGGGCGGCCGGGTCGTCGGGTCCGCCGGGGAACGGGGCGAAAACCGGCCCACCCATCGCGTCGGTGTAGCGCCAGAGGTTGATCCACCGCCAGGACAACCGGTTGCCGACCTCGCCCAACATCTCGTCGCTGACGTAGGCGGGGAAGACGCGGCGGTACCGGTTCCCGAGCGGGGTGGCGTAGGTGAGCAGGGCGACCCTCCGGCGGCAGTCGTCCGGAAGCTGGAGGACGGTCACCGCGGCCAGCACGCTGCCGTGGCTCTGCCCGGAGAGCACCACCCCGTTCCCGTCGGCGGTGAGCTGTCTGATCCGGCGGGTCAGCTCGGGGATCGCCCGCTCGACGTAGCAGGGCGGGGCGAGCGGGTGCGCGGCGCGTGGCCAGAAGGTGGCCAGTTGCCAGAGCACCCCGACCAGCCGGATCGCACCGGACCGGTAGGCGACCAGTCCCAGCACGGCGAGGACCAGGGCGAACAGGCCGATCAGCAGGGCGCCCAGGTCGGTCACGAAGATCACCGGACGGGCCAGTGACTGGCCGCCGAGCCAGAGGGCGAGCACACCCGGCCCGTGGCCGGTGACCGACAGTCCGGCCGCCGCCAGGGTGAGCAGCACCAACACCACGTACGCGGTGGACAACAGCCGCCCGAGCCGCTCCGTCAGCCCGGCCCGCACGATCGCGTCGCGGACGGCCCGGACCCGCTCAGGGGGCACCTGTGACGATTCCGGGTAGTCCCGCCGGACCAGCTCCTCGGCGGCGCGGCGACGGCGGGCGCGCTGGATGCGGGGGACGAGCAGCGCCGTCACGACCACCACGAGCACCGCCAGGGAGAACCCCAGCGTGACCCAGCGGTAGGCGACCGGCGGCGACAGCGGTGGCGCGCCGGGCGGCAGCGGCCGGGCCGGGGTCGGGCTGGAACCACGGTCCAGATACTCGGCGAGCCCGTAGGTCAGGCCCGAGGAGTACGCCACGCCCAGCCCGATCGCGACGGAGATCAGCACCGGTGCGCCCAGCCCGCTGAGCAGGAACCGAGGCCGTGGCAGGTGGCGGCGTTGCACCCCGACCACCAGGCCCAGCACCGCCAGCAGCACCAACTGCCCGGCGAAGAGGCCGGCCACCAGCACGCCGTACCCGGGCAGCGTCCCCTCGGCCGACCACGGCGGCCGGGGCGCCAGCGCGTACCCCAGGGTCAGTGCGGTGAGCGCGATCGCCGCCCACCGGACACCCCGTGCGCTCACATGCTCCTGCTCGCCGCGCCGCTCGATGGCCGGGCGGCAGAGCAGCACCACCGCGCCGGCGAGCAGCACCACGTCCGCGGCCAGCAGCAGCCAGCCGGGCAGGGCGGCGTCGTGCGGGGCCAGAGCCAGCAGCAGGGCGACGTCGAGCGTGCCCAACGCCACCGCGACGTGGACCGAGCGCAGCCGGCGCAGCAGCGAACGGGTGTCCCAGAAGGCGGGTGAGTCGAGCCGGTCCGCGCCCACCCCCGGCACGGGGGCGCCATCCTCGGGGAGCTGCCAGGTCCGGGCACCGAGCCGCCAGATCACGACGATCGCGATGATCGGCGGTACGGCCAGCAGCGCGAGGCGCTGGCCCGGCGGCACGCCGCCCAGCCAGGAGATCTCCCGGCGTCCGTCCATGCACCTCGGGTAGGCCGCGCACTGCCACGCGATCAGGTCGAGGGACACCCCGACGGTGGAGAGCACGTACATCGCGGTCATCGTCGCGGCCAGTAGGCGGCACAGCGCCCGCGCGGCGGCACCCCCGCGGCCGGGAACCGGCAGCATCCAGACCGCGATGTTGCTGAGCATGAACGGCAGAAGCAGGACCAGGGAGAACGTCCGCGTCGCGGTGCCGCCGGCCAGCCGGCTCCAGCGGTACGCCTCAAGGGTCGCCCCACCCCGGTCCGTGGCGTCGCCGTAGCCGGGCCGGGGCCGGTAGAAGCCGGCGTTGTCGTCTCCCGCGACCCGCACCACGATGGGCCGGTCGAGGATCGCCTCGGGTCCCCTGTCGGCGACCCCGTGCACGCGGATCTCGGTGATCCCCACCCGTCGCCCTCCCTGGCCGGAGGCTCGCGGGTACCCGCTGCCGCCCCGGGCAATCCCGCCCCGCCCGCACGGTCGGACATCGGCGCTACTGCTGCACGACGTGGCTCAGGCATGATGGCGGGCATGACGGAGACCCCGCATCCCCTGTACGACAGGCACGCCGACACCCTCAACCGTGCGCTGACCGCGATCACGGAGCGGGGCTACTGGTCCGCCTATCCCGAGTCCCCCAGCCCCCGTGTGTACGGCGAGACCGCGGCCGCCGACGGCAAGGCCGCCTTCGAGGCGTACCTGGGTGGCGACTTCCCCCTCGACCAGCCGGGCACGGGCGACCGGGTCGCCACCGAGGCGAGCCCGTTCGGCGTTGAGCTGGCGGTGCGGTACCCGCACGCCGGCGCCGACCAGCTGGTCGCCGCCGCCTCCGCGGCGCTGCCGACCTGGCGCGACGCCGGCCCGCAGGCCCGGGTGGGGGTCTGTCTGGAAATCCTCGACCGGCTGCACAAGCACATCTTCGAGCTGGCCAACGCGGTGCAGTTCACCAGCGGGCAGGCGTTCGTGATGGCCTTCCAGGCCGGCGGCGCCCACGCTCTGGACCGGGCGCTGGAGGCGTTGGCGTACGCGTACGCCGAGATGACCCGGCACCCGGCGACGGCCGGTTGGGAGAAGTCCGCCGGCAAGGGTGACCCGCTGCGGATGACCAAGACGTTCCACGT
Organism: Micromonospora sp. RHAY321; assembly: GCF_023896955.1. Classification (GTDB taxonomy): domain Bacteria; phylum Actinomycetota; class Actinomycetes; order Mycobacteriales; family Micromonosporaceae; genus Micromonospora. The sequence continues at coordinate 72,436 of NZ_JAMHIW010000006.1, read as the reverse complement.
GGTGCCGCGCGGTGTGGCGCTGGTGATCGGCTGCAACACCTTCCCGACCTGGAACTCGTACCCGGGGCTGTTCGCCTCGCTGGTCACCGGCAACCCGGTGCTCGTCAAGCCGCACCCCCGTGCGGTGCTGCCGCTGGCCATCACCGTGAAGTACGCCCGGGAGGTGCTCGCCGAGGCCGGCTTCGACCCGAACCTCATCATGCTGGCGGCCGAGGCGCCCGGCGAGAAGCTCGCCAGCGACCTGGCCCTGCACCGGTCCGTCAAGATCGTCGACTTCACCGGTTCCACCGAGTACGGCGACTGGCTGGAGACGCACGCCCGGCAGGCGGCGGTCTACACCGAGAAGGCCGGCCTGAACACCGTGGTCATCGACTCCACCGACGACTTCGCCGGCATGTGCCGCAACCTCGGCTTCACGCTGACCCTCTACAGCGGCCAGATGTGCACCACCTCGCAGAACATCCTCATCCCGGCGGGCGGCATCGAGACCGACCAGGGGCACAAGAGCTTCGACGAGGTGGCCGGCGGGATCGCCGCGGCGGTCGGCAAGCTGACCGCCGACCCGGCCCGGGGCGTGGAGCTGACCGGCGCCATCGTCAACGACGGCGTGCTGGAGCGGCTGGCCGAGGTGACCAAGGTCGGCGAGCCGGTGCTGGAGTCGCGGGCCGTGACGCACCCGGCGTACGCGGACGCGGTGGTGCGTACCCCGACGATCGTGAAGTTGGGCGCGGACGACGCCGAGACGTACGGCCGGGAGTGGTTCGGGCCGATCTCGTTCGCCATCGCCACCGAGTCCACCGCGCACAGCCTGGAACTGCTGCGCCGGACGGTCGGCGAGAAGGGCGCGCTCACCGCGGGGGTCTACTCCACCGACGAGTCGGTGCTGGACGCCACCGAGGCGGTGGCTGTCGAGGTCGGTGTGCACCTGTCCTGCAACCTGACCGGCGGGGTCTTCGTGAACCAGTCGGCGGCCTTCTCCGACTTCCACGGCAGCGGCGCCAACGCGGCGGCCAACTCGGCGCTGACCGATGGGGCGTACGTGGCCAACCGGTTCCGGATCGTGCAGTCGCGGCGGCCGGTCTGATCCTTGGTTGCGGTTGGGGTTTCCGGGGCAGCCCGCCCCGCTCCGGGCGGTCAGGCTTGATCCCTGCGCGGGGCGGGCTGCCCCGGAAACCCTCCCGGGTCGCGCTGGTTGCGACCGTCCGGGTCTCGGGTGTGGATCATGGGGGTTCTGCCCTGGGAGGGTGTCTTTGGTTCAGGCGGGTCTGCGCATCTGGAGTTCGGTCAGTGCGGGGATGGTGGGGTGGGGGACGCGTACGCCGGTGTCGGTGAAGCCCAGCCGCTGGTAGGCCCGGTAGGCGCGGTCGTTGCCGACCACCACCTCCAGCAGCAACTCCGGCCGGCCGCAGGCGCGCGACCAGGTGGCCACCTCGTCGATCAGGTCGCCGAGCAGCCCGGTGCCCCGCCACGCGGGCGTGACGTAGACCGCGTAGATCACCGTCAGCCCTGCCTCGCGTGGCGCGACCGTGCCCCCGGCGTGCCCGACGAACCGGCCGCCGGGATCCGCCACGAACTGGGCGGTCTCCGAGCCGCGTGAGGTGTACGCCACGCGGGCGGCGAACTCGGCGTGCGGTCGGGCCGCCGCGTCGGCGATCGTCTCCAGGAAGGCCAGCGGGGCGTCGGCGAGCATCTCCAGCCGGAGCGCGCGTATCCGGGCCGCGTCCGCCGGACGTACCCGCCGGATCGGGGCGCGTGGCGCCGTGCCCACCGTGCCGCCGGCGCCGTCGCGCCGTTCGGGCGCGCTGCTGTCGGTGCCGCTGCCGTCCGCCCGGCTGGGCGCGCTGTTCATGCCGCATACCTATCACAGCGATGGTTGACAATCCCGCAGCACCCGTCACGGACCCGAAATATGCCCGGTTTGTGGTCGTGCGCGGCCGTCACTCCTCGTGTAGCGTGCGATTTCGGTCACCTGCTTCAGCGGCCGTCATCGATCGCCGGGGTGGTGGTCCGATGGCGCTCGGCCGTGCCGCGCGCCGGGGCAGGGAACGCCGCGCAGAGTGAGGAAGTGCACCGTGGCACAGGGCACCGTGAAGTGGTTCAACGCCGAAAAGGGCTACGGCTTCATCGCCGTCGACGGCGGTCAGGACGTGTTCGTCCACTTCTCCGCGATCGAGATGGACGGCTACAAGGCGTTGGACGACGGTCAGCGGGTGGAGTTCGAGATCGCCCAGGGCCAGAAGGGTCCGCAGGCGGAGCGGGTACGCGTCGTCGCCTGAGCGGGACGCCGCCGCTGAGTGCGCTGCCGGCCCGGGGCAGCGGCGCGCGGCCGGACCCTGGAAGATCGTGAACCATTCCAGCCGTCGCTGAGGAGGGTTCATGTCCGACCAGCCGCCCCCGGCCGTCCCGCCACCGGGCCAGCCCGATCCGTCCGGCCCTCCGCCTGGCTGGGATCCGACCGTGCCACCTGCCTGGGGGCCGCCCCCCGGGCCGCCGCCGCAGGGCTGGGTGTTCCCACCCACCGGCGGTTATCCGGTCGGTGCCGGTCCGTACGGCGGGCAGCCCTGGTATCCGGGACCGCCGGCCGCCGGCTGGTACCCGCCGGGCGTCGACCCGTCCGACCGGCTGGTCACCCCGCCCGGCGCCGGGTTGAGCGGCTGGTTCGAGCGGTGCGCGGGCGCGGTCCAGCGCGGTTGGCGTCTGCTGCTGCCCATCCTGCTGCTCACCCAGGTGTTGCCGGCGGCGGTGCTGTCGGTGCTCTCGCTCGGGCTGGACCCGAGCGCGGACTGGGAGACCGGCGCCATCGACGAGTCGACCGCGCTGCCCGACACCTTCTTCACCGACCTGGCCTCCATGTTCCTGGTGCTCATCGGCGGCAGCCTGCTGATCGGGCTGGTGCAGGCCGTGGGTTGGGCCGCCGGCACCTGGGTGATCACCCGGCAGGCGGCCGGCGAGCCGGTGAACCTGGGCGACGCGCTGCGCTTCGGTCTGCGCCGGGCGCTCGGGCTCTGGGGCTGGACGCTTCTGGTCGGCGTGATCGTCGGCCTCGGCGTCTGTTTCTGCGTCCTGCCCGGCATCTACCTCGCCTTCGCGCTCAGCATGGCCGGGCCGGTGTATCTCTTCGAGCGGTACAACCCGATCGGGCGGTCGTTCCGGATGTTCCACGACCGGTTGGGGCTGCTGCTGGGTCGGGTGGCGCTGGTGGCGGCCGCGGTGATCGTCGTCAGCGTGGTCGCCGGCGTGCTGGAGGGCGTGGGAACCGCTCCGTTCGGCGTCGACCCGCTCGCCACCCCGGGTTCCGCCGTCGGCGTGGTGCTGGTCATCGCCCTCAGCGCGGTGCTGGCCCTCCCCGCCCATCTCGCACAGCTGGTGGGGCTGCTGGTGACGTACGCCGAGCAGCGGGTTCATGAGAGGCCGGTGAACAGCCCCGGACTGGTTGCGGAACTCGGCTGACGACGGCGGTCGTGCTTGCACTCGGCAGGGGAGAGTGCTAAACAAGGTATTGGCACTCGCATACCGCGAGTGCCAATGGTCGGGACGGTGGGGCCAGGTTGCACCGGCGTGGAGACGCCGGGGCGGCATGGCCGGTCGTCGCGGGCTATCCGGCCCGGCCGAAGGACGTCGTCGTCGCCAGGTGGCGACGTCCCAAGGTGCGTACACCAGGCGGCCCATCCGGGGCACATCTCGGGTGGCCCGTGAGTGTCCAGGAGGACAACGCCGTATGGCCAAGATGATCGCGTTCGACGAAGAGGCGCGCCGCGGCCTCGAGCGAGGCATGAACCAGCTCGCTGACGCCGTAAAGGTGACCCTCGGCCCCAAGGGCCGCAACGTCGTGCTCGAGAAGAAGTGGGGTGCCCCCACCATCACCAACGATGGTGTGAGCATCGCCAAGGAGATCGAGCTCGAGGACCCGTACGAGAAGATCGGCGCCGAGCTGGTCAAGGAGGTCGCCAAGAAGACCGACGACGTTGCCGGTGACGGCACGACGACGGCGACCGTCCTGGCCCAGGCCCTGGTTCGCGAGGGCCTGCGCAACGTGGCCGCTGGCGCCAACCCGATGGCCCTGAAGCGGGGCATCGAGGCCGCGGTCGCGAGCGTCTCGGAGGAGCTGTCCAAGCTCGCCAAGGACGTCGAGACCAAGGAGCAGATCGCCTCCACCGCCTCCATCTCCGCTGGCGACAGCACCGTCGGCGAGATCATCGCCGAGGCGATGGACAAGGTCGGCAAGGAAGGCGTCATCACCGTCGAGGAGAGCAACACCTTCGGCCTGGAGCTTGAGCTCACCGAGGGTATGCGCTTCGACAAGGGCTACATCTCGGCCTACTTCATGACCGACCCGGAGCGCATGGAGGCCGTCTTCGACGACCCCTACCTCCTGATCGTCAACAGCAAGATCTCGTCGGTCAAGGACCTGCTCCCGATCCTGGAGAAGGTCATGCAGTCGGGCAAGCCGCTGCTGATCATCTCCGAGGACATCGAGGGCGAGGCTCTGGCCACCCTGGTCGTCAACAAGGTCCGGGGCACCTTCAAGTCCGTCGCCGTGAAGGCGCCGGGCTTCGGTGACCGCCGCAAGGCCATGCTCGCTGACATCGCCATCCTCACCGGTGGCCAGGTCATCAGCGAGGAGGTCGGCCTCAAGCTGGACGCCGTCGGCCTCGACATGCTGGGCCGCGCCCGCAAGGTCGTGGTGACCAAGGACGAGACCACCATCGTCGACGGTGCCGGTGACGCCGAGCAGATCCAGGGCCGGGTCAACCAGATCCGGGCCGAGATCGACAAGAGCGACTCCGACTACGACCGGGAGAAGCTGCAGGAGCGGCTGGCCAAGCTGGCCGGCGGCGTTGCGGTGATCAAGGTCGGCGCGGCCACCGAGGTCGAGCTCAAGGAGCGCAAGCACCGCATCGAGGACGCCGTTCGCAACGCGAAGGCGGCCGTCGAGGAGGGCATCGTCCCGGGTGGTGGCGTCGCGCTGGTGCAGGCCGGCAAGACCGCCTTCGACAAGCTGGACCTGGTCGGCGACGAGGCGACCGGTGCCAACATCGTCAAGGTGGCGCTGGACGCGCCGCTGCGGCAGATCGCCGTCAACGCCGGCCTCGAGGGCGGCGTCGTGGTGGAGAAGGTCCGTAACCTCGAAGCGGGTCACGGCCTCAACGCCGCCAACGGCGAGTACGTGGACCTGCTGGCCGCGGGCATCATCGACCCGGCCAAGGTGACTCGTTCGGCGCTGCAGAACGCCGCCTCCATCGCGGCGCTCTTCCTCACCACCGAGGCCGTCGTCGCGGACAAGCCGGAGAAGACCCCGGCTGCCCCGGCTGGCCCGGGTGGCGGGGACATGGACTTCTGAGTCCAGTTCCAACACAGAACGGGGCGGGCCGCTGACGCGGTCCGCCCCGTTCGTCGTCACGTGGGTAGCGGGCGCTGGTTGCGCCGCTTCTGTGCCCGGTCGTACGGCGGTGGCAGCTGGATGGGTGCGTCCACCATCTCCTGCGGCTCCTCGATCACCGGCTCACCGGCGGTCATCTCGGCCAACTGCTCGGCGTCGCCGTAGTCGAGCCGGTCGAACGGCGGTTGGCCGGGGAGTTCGCCGACCGGTTTCCAGGTCACGGGCGGGCCGTCCTCGGTCTGGTCGTCATCCGTGGTCATGGCTGCCTCCTCTACCGAAACGGTAGGGGGCGTCGATGCCCAAGGCAGGGTGAATGGCGTTATCTAGGTCTATATCCTATTCGCCCTTATTCAGCGTTGAGTGTCCGGCGGTACAGGAAGAAGACCCGCTCGATCCGGGCACCCGCGCTGCCCGAGTAGAACGGCACCGGCCCGACCCAGCCGATCTGCGCCCGGTCCAGGCCCGCCGCCTGCTGGTCGCGGAGGCAGCGACGCAGCAGCACCCCGCCGATGCCCGAACCCTCGGCGGCCGGCGCCGTGCCCATCGGCCCGAACCAGCTCGGCCGGGACGAGCCGTAGGCGGCGAAGCCCAACAGCTCGCCGGCCCGCTCCGCCAGGTGACAGCCGGCGCCCGCGCGGCCCACCGACTCGGCCAGCTCGCCGTCCCACGTACCGCCGAAGGTGGACCGGGCGAACGCGGTCAGCGCCGGCAGGTCGCCCGGCTCAGCCCGGCGTACCGTGATGCCCTGCCCGGCCAGCCGCTGCTCCGCCGCCTCGGTGGAACGCAGCGCCGGCGACCCGTCGTACGACAGGTCGGCGGTCATGTTCCAGGCCGTCCGGTCCTGCTGGTAGCCCAGGGCCACGGCGGCACAGACGGCTGGCGTGTAACGCACGTCGATGCCCGGCCAGGCGTAGTACGGCGGGTTCCCGGCCAGCAGCACCTCGGCCACCCCCCGCTCGGCGAGCACCCGCTCGGCCCGCGCCAGCAGGGCCCGACCGACGCCCCGGCGACGGTGCTCCGGGAGCACCGCGACCAGGTCCACGTGCCCGAGACCGGGGTCGGTCGACGACACCGAGCAGAGCAGCACACCGACCAGGTCCGCACCCCGGTACGCGCCCAGCCCGACCACCAGCCGCTCGGGGGCGGCCCGGGGCCAGAGGGCGTCCACCACGGGACCCGCCTCGGTGGCGTCCTCCGGCAGGTCGAGCGCCTGCTCGCAGAGTCGTACGACGGCGGGGGTCAGGTCGAGGGTCAGCTCGGTGATGGTGATCTCGGCGTCCATGGTCGCGACCCTAGATCACCGCTGGGCGGCGCGGACGGCGGCCAGAGCGTCGACCTGGCCGGCGCCGGTGACGTTCGCCGGGCCGCCGCAGGCGTCCGCCGGGTTGCGGTAGGTCGGCTCGGCGGGCGTCGCGGTGTCCCGCAGGATCTGCCGGGTCCGGGGCAGGTCGCCGACCAGCGCCGGGTTCGCCGACCACATCAGCGCCACCACGCCGGCCACCTGCGGGGTCGCCATCGACGTGCCGTCGAGCGCGGCGTAACCGCCACCCGGCATGGCCGACACCACGCCCACGCCGGGCGCCAACACGTCCGGCTTGTGCAGGCCGCCCGGCACCGGCCCCCGGGCGGAGAACTCGGCCACCCGTCGCTGCGCGTCGACGGCGCCCACGGTCAACACGTCGGGGTACGGCGCGGGCGGGTCGTCGATCGACGCGCACCACGGGCCGGTGTTCCCGGCGGCGGCGACCACGAAGATCCCGGCTGCGTCCAGCGCGGCGGTGGCCGGCCGCAGCACACCCGGGTCGCAGCCCTCGATCGCCGGGCAGCCCCACGAGTTGGTCAGCACCTGCGGGGCGCGCTCGGGCCGGCCGTCGGTGAAGGGGTCACCGCCGGTGGGGAAGGGGGCCAGCATGAACTGGAGGCAGTCCAGGTAGTGCCCGGGGCTGCCCAGGTTGCGGTCGAGGTTGACGCAGCCCACCCACTGGGCGTCCGGCGCCACCCCGATGCCGCCCCGCCCGACGGCGCTGCCCACCGTGTGGGTGCCGTGCCCGCCCTTGTCGGTCGGGGTCCGGGCGCCGTCCCACGGGTCGAACCAACTGTCGTCCCCGCCGCGGAACCCGGCCCGCAGCGCCGGGTGGGTGCCGTCCACCCCGGAGTCGGAGCTGCCCACCACGATGCCCGCGCCGGTCACCCCGAGCTGCGACCAGACCTGGTCGGCGCCGAGCTGGCGGATGTTCCATTCCGGGCCGGTGGGCGCGGGCGCGGTGCCCCGGCTCTGCCCGGCCGGGGCCGGCAGTGGCCGCAGCCGCTGGCTGACCAGCACCCGGGCCACGCCCGGTCGGCTGCCGAGCCAGGCGCGCACCGCCGGACCGCCGTCCACCTCGATCGCGTTCACCAGGTAGTACGGCACCGGGTTGAGTCGCAGCCGGGTCAACTCCCGACGCAGGTCGGCCTGGCTCCGGTCGGCGGTGGTCACCAGTCGCCGGTAGACCTCCGCCGCCCGGGCGTCGCGCCCGGCCCGGCCCGGTGCGCCGGCCGGAAGGCCGGTCAGGTCGGCCTGCTCGCGCAGCACCACCAGCAGCCGCTCGCCGTGCAGGCCGGGTTGACCGGGACCGGCGTCGACGACGCCGACCCCCACCAGCAGCACCACCGCGGCCAGCGCGGCCACCCGCCGGCTGGGCGTACGGGCCGCACGCCGGGCCAGCAGCACCGCGTACCCGGTGGCGACCAGGACCGCGACGGCGAGCCCGACGCCGGCGGCGGCCGCCACCCAGAACGGCACGTCGCGGGTGCCGACCAGCAGCAGGCTGATCTCTTCCGGGTCGGTGAAGGCCAGCGGGCCGAGCGCGGCCAGACCCACCAGCCAGCCGGTCGCCGCCCGGCCGGCGCGCACCGCGGCCGCGGCCTGGCGCTCGGACTCCGCCGTCCCGTCAGCGGTCGGACGCCAGATGGCGGCCCACAGGGCGGCCAGCGTGAAGCCCACCGGTGGCAGGGTCAGCAGCATGGGTAGCTGCGCCCCGGACTGGCCCGTGCCCGCGGCGAGCAGCAGCAGCGCCACCCCGGCGACCAGGCCGCCGAGCAGCACCAGACGGGCCGGCCGTGGGGGCCGGCCGATCGCGAACCGGGACCAGAAGGCGGCGTCCAGCAGCGTCGCGGCCAACGCACCGAGCGCGGCCGCCGCCAGCAGGGCGAGAACCGTCTCCAGCGGCCCGCCGAGCGCGCCCAGCCACACCCACGGCAGCAGCAGCGCCAGCCCGGCGGCCACCGCGAGCAGCGGCACCGGACCCGACCGGAACGCCCTCCGTCCGCGGCCTGCCGAGCCGCCTTCGATGCCGCCGGACGCGGTAACCCCGATCGGCGGCGCGGCCCTGTCGTCGCCGGGCACCGCGCCGACCGGCCCTCCGCCCACCGACGTGGCGGGCGCCGACCGGCGTGCCGACCACCGCACGACGAGCGCGGTGAGCGCCGCCGCGGCCGCCAGCGCGGCCAGGTACGCCTCGTGGTGCACCTGCGGCACGACCCGCAGCAGCGTGAGTACGCCGAGCGCGAGCGCCGCGCCCAGCCAGGCCCGGCCGGTGGCGCGGACCGCGGCCGACCGGGGCAGCGCGGCCAGCAGCAGCGCGGGCGTGCCCACCAGCACGACGGTGGCCAGGCCCAGCACCGGCCAGAGCCAGCCCACCCGGTCCCGTCCGAAGCCCAGCAGGACCTGGTCGGTGAGCCAGCCACCCGCCTGGGTCGCCACCGTGACGGCCACCGTCCAGCAGCCGGCGAGCACGGCCGCGACCACCGGCCACGGACTGGCCCGGCCCGGCGGCGACGGCTGGTGAGGCCATGGTTGACCAGCGGGTGACGGGAAGCCGGCCTGCATGACTCGCACAGTACGGGGCGGGCGGCGCATGTCGACACCATGGCCTCGGCGGATACGGTGGACAGGTGCGCGACCCCAATATCTCCCGATCCGTCGCCGGGCAGCTCTCGCCGGTCCGCCGCGCCGCCGACCTGCGCAGGCTCCGCGCCGAGCGCTTCGACGTGCTGGTCATCGGGGGTGGTGTGACCGGTGCCGGTGCCGCCCTGGACGCCGCCTCCCGGGGCCTGAAGGTGGCCCTGGTCGAGGCCCGTGATCTCGCCTCGGGCACCTCCAGCCGGTCCAGCAAGCTCATCCACGGCGGCCTGCGCTATCTGGAGCAGTTGGAGTTCCACCTGGTCCACGAGGCGCTGACCGAGCGCGGCCTGCTGGCGACCCGGCTCGCGCCGCACCTGGTCCGCCCGGTGCCGTTCCTCGTGCCACTGCCGGCCGGTCGGGGTCTGCGGGGCCTGCCCGCGCGGGTTTTCCGCCGCTCGTACTACGGCGCCGGCGTGGCGACCTACGACGCCTTCGCGGGGATCTTCGGCGGTGGCCGGGGCATGCCTCTGCACCGGCACCTGACCCGGGAGGGCGCGCGGCGGATCTTCCCGAGCCTGCGGGCCGACGCGCTGGCCGGGGCCATCCGGTACTACGACGGGCAGGTCGACGACGCCCGGCTGGTGGTCACCCTGGCCCGCACCGCGGCCAGCCTCGGCGCCACGGTGGTCAGCAGCACCCGCGCGGTCGGGCTGATCCGGCAGGCGCGTGAGGTGACCGGCGTCCGGGTCCGCGACCTGGAGGCGCCGGCCGGCTCACCGGACGCGGAGTTCGAGGTGCAGGCCCGCACCGTCATCGCCGCCACCGGTGTGTGGAGCGACGACATGTCCCGGATGCTCAACGACGTGGGGCTGCGGCCCGGCGTCCGGGTGCGCGCCTCGAAGGGGGTGCACCTGGTGGTGCCCCGCTCGGCGATCACCGGTGAGACAGGGCTGATCCTGCGGACGGCGACGTCGGTGCTCTTCGTCATCCCGTGGGGTGGGCACTGGATCATCGGCACCACCGACACCGACTGGCGACTGGACAGGTCCCACCCGGCCGCCTCGGCCCGCGACATCGACTACCTGTTGCAGCAGGTCAACGCCGTGCTGGACCGCCCGCTGACCACCGCGGACATCGAAGGCGTGTACGCCGGGCTGCGCCCGCTGCTCGCCGGCGAGGCCGACTCCACCTCGAAGCTGTCCCGGGAGCACGCGGTCTTCGAGCCGATGCTCGGGCTGCTGCTGGTCGCCGGCGGCAAGTACACGACGTACCGGGTGATGGCCTCCGACGTGGTGGACCGGGCCGCCCGCAGACTGGGCGGCGCGCGCCCGTCGCGCACCGCCGACCTGCCGCTGCTCGGGGCCGACGGGTACCCGGCCATGTGGCGGGACCGGGCCGACCTGGCCCGCCGGCACGGCGTGCCGGTGGGCGTGGTGGAGCACCTGCTGGAGCGGTACGGCACGCTCACCCTGGACCTGCTGGCGTTGATCGACGCCGATCCGCTGCTCGCCTCCCCGCTGGCCGGAGCCCCGGAGTACCTGGCCGCCGAGGTCACGTACGCGGCGCGGGCCGAGGGTGCGCTGCACCTGGAGGACGTGCTGACCCGGAGGACCCGGATCTCCTTCGAGACGAGCCACCGGGGGTTGGAGTCGGCGGAGCACACCGCCGAACTGATGGGCGCGGTGCTCGGCTGGGACGCGGCCACCCGGGCCCGTGAGGTCGAGCACTACCGGGCCCGGGTGGAGGCGGAGCGGCAGTCTCAGCTGATGCCGGACGACGCCGCCGCGGACGCGGCCCGGCTCGGCGCTCCGGACGTGCGGGGTTACGCGGCCGACCGGGGCGGGGACGACGATCAGGCTGAGTTGCGCCCGTCCAATCGGTGACGAAAAGAGACGTTACCGAAGGGTAACTATCGATAGCGGCCCGGTTGGTGGTTTCCGTCGCTACCTACGGTGGGGTAGGTTTCCGCGCGTGCTTTACCGCGCGCGCTTCCGTCTCCTCGTTCCCGTTCTCGCCGTAGCGCTCGCCAGCGCCCTGACCGGGTGTTCGCTGCTCGACCAGGACGGCGGCGACACGCCTCCACCGGCGGCGCAGTCGGCCGGCGCCGCAGCCGGCGGTCAGGCACTCGACGTTCCCACCACCGTCGCCGCCGGGCAGGTCAGCCTGCTCCAGCGGCTCGGCGCCGACGGCCCGCTGCGCACGCTGAGCGTCGAGCGCAACGGGGCGTGGCAGTGCATCGACTGTGCCGGCGACGGGGTCACCTCCCGGGGCACTCTCGCTCCGGAGCTGACCGAACGGCTCCAGGTGCTGCTCGCCGACCCGACGCTGGCCAAGGAGACCGATCAGAACCGGCAGTACCGGCCGACATGCATCGACGCGCTGACCTCCAGCCTGCTCACCTCCGCCGGGCTGGTCACCTCGCAGGACTGCCCGGGCGAGGAGCGCCCGCCGGTCGCCGGGGAGATCCTGTTGCTGCTCACCCAGGCGACCCCGGCCGAGGTCAAGGGCTGACCCCCGCCGGGCGCCGCCGGTGCGGCCCCGAGGTCAGAGCACCTTACCGGGGTTGAGCAGGCCGTCCGGGTCCAGCGCCGACTTGATCGCCTGGTGCACCCGGACGCCGACCGGGCCGATCTCCCGGGCCAGCCAGTCCCGCTTGAGCAACCCCACCCCGTGCTCGCCGGTGCAGGTGCCGCCCAGGTCCAGGCCGAGCCGCATGATCTCGTCGAACGCCCGCCGACCCCGATCCACGCTCGCCGGATCGGCCCGGTCGACCACGATGTTCGGGTGCATGTTGCCGTCCCCGGCGTGCCCCACCACGCCGATCGGCACGTCGCACTCCGCCGCGATCCGGGCCACGCCGTCCAGCAGCGCGGCCAGCGAACCGCGGGGCACCGCCACGTCGTCGATCACCAGGCCGCCGTTGCCGCCCGGGTACGCGTCGGCGGCGAACTTCTCCATGGCCGGGTGGGCCAGGCGCCGGGCCTGCAGCAGCGCCGCCGCCTCCACCGCGTCGGTGGCCGCGTACACCTCGTCGGCACCGGCCGCCTCGCACACCTCGGCCAGGCCGGCCAGGTCGTCCGCAGCCCGGCTGCCGGTGTCGGCGGCGGCCAGCAGCAGGGCCTGCGCGTCGGTCCGCAGCCCCATCGGCTGGTACGCCTCGATCGCCCGCAGGTGCGTCTGGTCCAGCAGCTCCAGCAGGCTGGGGGTGAGCCCCCGGGCGGCGATCTCGGCCACCGCCGCGCCGGCCGCCGCCGTGGACGGAAAGACCGCCACCAGGGTCAGCGAGTCGGCCGGAGCGGGGCGCAGCGCGACGGTCACCTCGGTGATCACCCCGAGGGTGCCCTCCGAGCCGACGAAGAGCCGGGTCAGGTCGTAGCCGGCCACCCCCTTGGCGGTACGCCGGCCGGTGCGCAGCACCTCGCCGGAGGCGAGGACCACCTCCAGGCCGAGCACGTACTCGGTGGTCACGCCGTACTTGACGCAGCACATGCCGCCGGCGTTGGTGGCCACGTTGCCGCCGATGGTGGACGACTCCCAGGAGCCGGGGTCCGGCGGGTACCAGAGCCCCTGCTTGGCCACCGCCCCGGCCAGCGCCGCGTTGACCACCCCCGGCTGGACCACCGCGATCCGGCTCACCGGGTCGATCTCCCGGATCTCGTCCATCGCGACGGTGCTGAGCACCACCGCGCCGTCCACCGCGTTCGCCGCGCCGGCCAGCCCGGTCCGCGCCCCCTGCGGCACCAGGGGTACGCCGTGTCGCGCCGCCGCCCGGACCACGGCGACCACCTGTTCGGTGGTGCGTGGGCGGGTCACCACCAGCGGCGTGCCGGCGGCGCAGAGGTCGGCCTCGTCCCGCTGGTGCATGCGCAGCAGGTCCGGGTCGGTGAGCACGGCGTTCTCGCCCAGCGCGGCGCGCAGGTCGTCGAGGAGCGGGGTGGGGGCCATGCAGCTGAGGCTAGGTCGCCGACCGCCGATCATCAACATGATCGACTGCGACCGGCTAGCTTGGGCACCATGCTCTACCTGGACCGGCCAGCCTGGCCGTGGCGCGGTCGGCTCTGGTCGCACCTGATCAGCGACGTCTCCTACGCCGAGCTGCACGCCTTCGCCGAGGCGCTGGGCGCGCCGCGGCGTGGCTTCGACCGGGACCACTACGACATTCCGGCCGAGCGGTTCGCGGCGGCGGTGTGGCTCGGTGCCCGGGTGGTGCCGAGCCGGGATCTGGTCCGGCTGCTCCGGGACGCAGGGCTGCGCCGTCCGAAGCATCTGGTCAGCGCGCCGGCGGCCCGGGTGGGCTGAGGGTGGCCAGCTCGCGGCGCAGGTTCGCCCGGGCCGGCCGCTCCCACCGGTCGGCCAGCGGCGGCAACCGGAACAGGGCGGGCAGCTCCAGCAGATGTCTGAGCACTGCGGCCCGCCCCGCACGGAAGGCCGGCTCCGGCACGTGCGCGTACTCCCGGCGGATGGCCGCCGCATAGCGGTCGTAGGTCGGCGGCTGGGCGGCCAGCACGGCGAGGTCCGCGTCGCAGAGCAGCGCGCCGTCGCGGTCACCGGGGGCCACCACGTGCCCCGCGGTGAGCAGCACCAGCCGCTGCACCTCGGCCACCGCGGGCGCCGGCACCCCGAGCCCGGCGAGCACGCTCCCCGCCAGCGTGGCGCTGTCCCGTTCGTTGGCGTCGCCGTCGGCCCGCGGGTCGTAGACCGCGTCGTGGCACCAGGCCGCCAGCCGGACCAGGTCCGCCCGGTCGGCAAGCCCGGCGTGCCCGTCGACCACGTCGAGCACGGCGGTCAGGTGGGCCACCGTGTGATAGTGCCGGTGCGGCTCCTGCCAGCGGGCGAGCAACTGCCGCCCGGCCCGCGTCGAGCCGGCGCCGGGCTCAGCCCCGACGCCACGGGCCGCCACCCGCCACCGGTCCAGCAGATCGGTCACCGCCCGAGTCTGCCGCATCCGACCGCAGCGCGGGAACGGCAGGATTCAGCGGCCCCGCCACGGGTAGTCGCGCCCATGGCTGTGGCCCGGGACAAGCGACCTCCGATGGTGCGGCGTGCCCCCCTGCGCGAAGGACTGGTCGACGTCGACGGCGCCCGGATCGCGGAGGCCACCGAGGAACTGCGGCACCGCGGCCGAGCCACCCTGCACGACCGGCTGCACCGGGTGCGGATGGCTGGCGGGCTGGCCGTGCAGGCCGGGCTGGCGGCCGGGCTGGCGTACTACATCTCGCACCGGCTGCTCGGCAACCCGCAGCCGGTGTTCGCGCCGATCTCCGCGGTCGGCACGCTGGCCGCGTCGGTCGGCCAGCGGTTCCGACGGACCGTGGAACTCATCGTCGGGGTGGGCATCGGGGTGGCCATCGGCGACCTCCTGATCTACCTGCTCGGCACCGGGGCGTGGCAGCTCGGCCTGGTGGTGACGGTCGCGATCCTGCTCACGATCTTCGCCGGGGCCAGCGTGGCCATCGTCATCCAGGCGGCGGCCACGGCGGTGCTGATCGTCACCCTGAGCCCGTCGACCCAGAACCTGGAGATCCCACGCTTCGTGGACGCGTTCCTCGGCGGTGGGATCGCGCTGCTGGTGACGGCGGTACTGCTGCCACTGAACCCGCTCCGGGTGATCAATCGCGCCGCCCGGCCGGCGCTGGACCTGCTCGCCGCCCAACTCGACATGACCGCCGACGGGCTGCGCAACCGGGACCGCGCCACCATCCAGCGGGCGCTCGAGCGGCTGCGCGACAACAAGGAGGAACTGGCCGTGCTGGCCGAGGCGATCGAGGGCGCGAAGGAGACCGCGACCCTCTCCCCGGCCCGCTGGCACCGGCGGGACGAACTGACCCACTACGCGGAGGCCGCCGAGCCGATCGACCGGGCCATGCGTAACAGCGGCACGCTGATCCGCCGGTCCGTCACGCTGATCGAGGACGAGGAACCGGTGCCGGATCCGATGCCGGACGGGGTCGGCCACCTCGCCGAGTCGGTCCGGTTGCTCAAGCAGGAGTTCGCCGCGGGCGAGGAGCCGGAGAAGGCCCGGGAACGGTCGTTGCGGGCCGTGAGCGAGGCCGGCCGGGCGTACGGCGCCGGGGTCGGCTTCTCGGGCAGCGTGGTGATCGCCCAGATCCGGACCACGGCCAGTGACCTGCTGGTGGCCTCCGGAATCGAACAGGAGGAGGCGAACCGGTGGATCCGTACCGCCTTCGGGGAGCAGGAGCGGCCGATGGGTGAACCGGTCGAGCCGGGCGAGGGGCCGAAGCCCCCCACCGCTCCGCCGGTCGGCTGATCGGGGCCGCCTCCTGCCGGTCTAGCCCAACGCGGCGAGCGCGGCGAGCAGCCGGTCCACCTGGGCCTGGGTGCTGCCCAGGCCGAGGCTGGCGCGCAGCGCGGTGGGCGGCAGGTCCCGCCGGCCGGTACGCCCCGCCGCCTCGCTGAGCAGCCGCCGGGCCAGCGGGTGGGCGCAGAACAGCCCGTCCCGTACGCCGATCCGGTGCTCGGCGGCCAGCCGGGCGGCCACCTCGGCGGAGTCCCACCCGGCGACCACGAACGAGACGATGCCGACCCGGGGCGCGTCCGGGCCGAAGGTGCGCAGTTCCACCACGTGCGGCAGGGCGGCGAGGCCCGTGCGCAGCCGTGCCAGCAGCGCCTGCTCGTGGGCGGCCAGCGCGGCGCGGTCCGCGTCGTCCAGTGCTGCGCACACCGCGGCCAGCGCCACCGCGCCGACCAGGTTGGGGGTGCCGCCCTCGTGCCGTGCCGGACCGGTCGCCCAGGTCACGTCGTGGGTGGCCGGCCCGACATGGCTGGTGGCACCCCCACCCGCCAGGTACGGAGGCGCGGCGTCCAGCCAGTCCGCCCGGCCGATCAGCACGCCGGCGCCGAACGGCGCGTACAGCTTGTGGCCGGAGACAGCCACGTAGTCCACGTCGAGCGCGAGCAGGTCCACCGGGGCGTGCGGGGCGAGCTGCGCGGCGTCCAGGGCGATCCGTGCCCCGTGCCGGTGGGCCACCCGGGCCAGCTCGCTGACCGGCCACCGTTCGCCGGTCACGTTGCTCGCCCCGGTCACCGCGACCAGCACCGGCTGTGCCGGGTTGCTGTCCCGGCGCAGCTCGGTGAGGGCGGCGGCGAGGGCGCGTACCGCCCCGGCGGGGTCGCTGGGCACCGGCAGCCGGACCGAGCCGCGCGGCCAGGGCAGCAGGTTGGCGTGGTGCTCGCCGGCGAAGGTGACCACCGTCGTGCCGGCCGGCACCGCCCGGGCCAGCAGGTTGAGCGCGTCGGTGGTGTTGCGGGTGAAGATCACGTGATCGTCGGCGCGGGCGCCGAAGAAGTCGCCGACCGTCTGCCGGGCACGCTCGTAGGCCAGCGTGCAGTGCCGGGACAGCGCTCCGGCACCGCGATGGACGCTGGCGTACCAGGGCAGCAGTTCGGCCACCGCGTCGGCGGCGGCCCGCGCGCACGGCGCGCTGGCCGCGTAGTCGAGGTTGATCTCGCCCGGCACGCCGAGCACGTCGAGCGGCGCCGGCGCGGACGCGACGGCGGACGGGATGGGAAGCGAGGGTGCGAGGGTGACGGACACGCCGGAACCTCCGGGGTCAGGGACCCCGGGTCTGGTGTCGGGACGGGGTCCGCGCTTGCCCAGCACGCCGATCGGGCTGGGCCCGGTCATCACCCGGGGCACCCCACCGCGAACTCGACGAGGGTTGCCGGCCAGCAAGCCGGGGCTTGACGCTGGCGCTCGTGACCTGCTGGCAGCATAGCGCTGCCGATGCGACCGAACCAGCCGGCGGCGGATGGCTACGCTGACCGCATGGCCGACACCCCGCCCGGTGCACCCCTGCCGTCGTCGCCGCCCACGCCCGCGGCTCCGTCCGCCGGCGAGGCGCCCCGGATGCCGCTGCGCCGACTGGGCTGGCGGCGGTTCCTGGTGCTGGCCGGGGTGGTGCTCTTCATCGCCGCGTGCGCGGTCTTCATGGTCTTCACGCTCGGCCAGTCGCTCGGCGTACGGGCGCTGCTGATCGGGGTGGTCGCCGCCGTCCTGCCGGTGCCGGTGCTGGTCGCCTGCTTCCTCTGGCTGGACCGCTACGAGCCGGAGCCGCTGAAGTACCTCATCTTCTGCTTCGCCTGGGGAGCGTTCGTCTCCACCGCCGCCTCGCTCACGGTGAACGAGTTCGCCGCCGCGCGGTTCGACGACTGGGGGCTGCCGGCCGCCCTCACCGGCGTGCTGGTGGCGCCGTTCATCGAGGAGCTGACCAAGGCCCTCGGCCCGATCCTGCTGCTGGTGTTCCGTCGCCGTGAGTGGTCCGGGATCACCGACGGCCTGGTCTACTGCGGGCTCTCCGCGGTTGGCTTCGCCATGGTGGAGAACATCCTCTACCTGGGCGGGTACGGCTACGCCGCCGGTGCCGACCGGTACGGCCCGGCCACCGGCACCCAGCAGGTCATCGCCATCTTCATCGTCCGGATCCTGCTGTTCGGGTTCGCCCACCCGCTCTTCACCTCGATGACCGGTGTGGGCCTGGGTGTCGCGGCCCGGACGGCCGACCGTCGGGTCCGTGTGCTCGCTCCGGTCGCCGGCCTGCTGCTGGCGATGATGTTGCACGGCACCTGGAACCTGCTGCCCACCCTGACCCAGGCCACCGGCGAAGCGGTGATCATGCTGTACGGCTTCCTGGGCCTGATGGTGCCGGTGTTCTTCGGGATGGTGGGGCTGGCGGTGTGGCTGCGGGCGTGGGAGGGGCGGCTCACCGAGCGGACGCTGCCGGACTACGTGCGCGCCGGCTGGCTGAGCCCGCCCGAGGTGGCCGCGCTGAGCAGCCTGGGCCGTCGGCACGCGGCCCGTACCTGGGCGCGCCGCGTGGCCGGGGACGCCGGGGTGCGGGCGATGCGGGGGTACCAGTTCGCCGCCACCCGGTTGGCTCTGCTGCGCGACGGGACGCTGCGCGGCCTGGACCGCAAGCCGGCCGACCTGGAGCGGACGGCCCGCGAGGAGCGGGAGTTGCTGGAGGCGATCACCTCGTACCGGTCGTTCTTCGTGGGTCGGGACCCGCAGGCTCCGGTCGGGGTCTGGGACGGCAGTCGCTACCACCTGCGCTTCCCGGACGGTTCCCAGCGTCCGGTGGCCGCGCCGGACGAGCCGGTGGTGCCGATCCCGGTGGTGCTGGCCGCGCCGCCGCCCCCGGTGGGGTACGCGCCGCCCGGCTGGCAGGGCCTGCGGCCGGCGGCGCCCTGGCCGCCCGGTCAACCCTGACGCGCTGGCGGCTCAGGTCATCAGGGTGGTGAGGAAGTCACCGAGGCCCTGGGCCATGGCGACCAGCGCCGCGCCGATCGCCTTGAACATCTGCGCGGCGCCGTCCGGCCGGAACGCCATGAAGTAGATCAGGAACGCGACGCTGCCCCAGGCCAACAGCTTCTTCACGAATACCGGCATCGTCCCTCCCCAGGGCCACGGTCGCCGGATGGCTTCCCGTCGTGCGCCGGGACAAACGGGCGTGCCGCCGGGGGCGTGTGGCCGGGGGAGCTGTCAGAGGTAGAGGCCGGTGGAGTCGTTCTCGATGCGCTCGGCGGCCACGGCGTGCACGTCGCGCTCCCGCAGCAGCACGTATCCGCGGCCGTGCAGTTCGACCTCGGAGCGGTCGTCCGGGTCGAAGAGCACCCGGTCGCCGGAGACGATGGCGCGGACGTTCGGCCCCACCCCGACGGCGGTGGCCCAGGCGAGGCGCTTGCCGACGGCGGCGGTGGCCGGGATGACGATGCCTGCGGTGGAGCGGCGCTCGCCTTCGCTGCCCTCCATGCGTACCAGCACCCGGTCGTGCAGCAGGCGGATCGGCAGGCCGGCGTCGAGATCCTGGTCGGCGGTCACGCCGCAGACGCTACCGTGTCGGCGGCGGCCGTCCGCCGGTGGTTACGCGCGAGGTGACCCGGGCAATGTGTGGCGGAACTGCCCTACGGTGTCGGAGACGGACGTATGCTGTCCGACCTGTCGCCGTGGGCGGACCGATTCTTCTGCCAGGAGGTGCGCTTGAGCCGCTTCGAGCGGGTACGCGGACGACTGCGCCGCGCCTACCAGTCAGGACGGGAGTCGGTTCGGGCCGACCAGAGCGAGCCGAACGACGTTCCGGAGCCCGCCCGGGTGGCCTCGCCCGCCGCGCCGGGACCGGTCGCGTCACCGACGGCCACGGTCGTCGGCGCGGAACCTCCGGCGGATCTGCACACCTCGACCTCCAGCCGGGACGACGCGGACGTCCCGCACGGTCTGCGGATCGCGGCCGCCTGGTGCTGGCGGCTGATCGTGATCGGCGTGGTGGCCTGGGCGCTGCTCCGGATCGTCGGCACGGTCAAGATCGTGATCATCCCGCTGGCCGTCGCGCTGCTGCTCTCGGCGCTGCTCGCTCCGGCGGTGGGCTGGCTGCTGCGCGCTCGGCTGCCCCGCTCGCTGGCGACGGCGGTGGTGCTGGTCGGCGGCCTGGCGGCGGTGATCGGCACGCTCACCCTGGTGGTCAACGAGTTCATCCGGGGGGTGCCGGAGCTGAGCGAGAAGTCCTCCGAGGGCGTCCGGCAGATCCAGAACTGGCTGAAGACGGGCCCCCTGCACCTCTCCGACACCCAGCTCGACCGCTACATCGACGAGGCGCAGGGCTGGATCGAAAACAACACCCGCGATCTCACGAGCGGCGCGCTGAGCACCGCCGCGACGCTCGCCGAGGTGCTGACCGGCGCCATCCTGGTGCTCTTCGCGACGTTCTTCTTCCTGCGTGACGGCAACCGGATCTGGCGCTTCCTGGTCCGGCTGCTGCCGGTGGCCGCCCGCTGGAAGGTCGACGACGCCGGCCGGGCCTCCTGGCAGACGCTGGGCGCCTACGTCCGGGCGACCGTCCTGGTGGCCTTCATCGACGCCGTCGGCATCGGCATCTTCCTGGTCGTCTTCGACATCCCGTTCGCCTTCCCGCTGGCGGCGCTGGTCTTCCTCGGCGCGTTCATACCGATCGTCGGTGCGGCGCTCTCCGGCGGCGTGGCGGTGCTGGTGGCGCTGGTCGACAGCGGCCCCGTCACCGCGTTGATCATCCTGGGCGCCGTGATCGGCGTGCAGCAGCTGGAGGGGCACGTGCTCCAGCCGCTGATCATGGGACGGGCGGTGGCCCTCCACCCGCTCGCGGTGATCATCGGTATCGCCGCCGGTGTGGTGCTCGCCGGGATCACCGGCGCGCTGGTGTCCGTGCCGCTGATCGCGGTGCTGAACACCGCGGTCCGCCGGTTGGCCGCCCGGACGGTCCCGGACACCCCGCCCGACGCCGTGGTCGTCGCCGCACAGGCTCCCTGACCCGTCAGGAGCCCGCGAGGCGTTGCAGCGCGCCGCGGGCCACCTCGGGGCGGGTCGTGTACCAGAACGGCGGCAGCGAGCGACGCAGGAAAGGCCCGTAGCCGCGGGCGGTCTCCAACCGGGAGTCGAGCACCGCGACCACGCCCCGGTCACCGGTGGCCCGGATCAACCGGCCCACGCCCTGGGCCAGCCGCACCGCCGCGATCGGCACGCTCACCGCGGCGAAGCCGGAGCCGCCGCCCGCGTCCACGGCGGCGGCGCGGGCCGCCGCCAGCGGCTCGTCCGGCCGTGGGAAGGGCAGCCGGTCGATGACCACGAGCTGACAGGCATCGCCCGGCACGTCCACCCCCTGCCAGAGCGACATCACCCCGAACAGGCAGCTGGCGCGCTCCTCACGGAACCGGCGGACCAGCAGCGGCAACGCCTCCTCACCCTGCAACAGCACCGGCAGGTCGGTGCGCGCGCGCAGCAGCTCCGCCGCCTGCTGCGCCGCCCGCCGGGACGAGAAGAGCCCGAGAGTACGCCCACCGAGCGCCTCGACCAGCGCGAGCAGCTCCTCTCCGGCCGCCTCGGGCAGCCCGGAGACGCTGGGCCGGGGGAGGTGGGCCGCGACGTACAGGATGCCCTGCCGGGCGTAGTCGAACGGCGACCCCACGTCCAGCGACCGCCAGCCCGGGCCTTCCGTCGCCGGGACGGTGGCGACGTCGGTCAGCCGGCGGCCCGGCGTCTCGGCGGCCGGGCGACCCGGGCCGGTGCGGGCCGCCAGCGAGGCGGCGGCCGGGGACGCCGGGACCGGCGGGGCGTCCAGCCCGAGGGCGCGGGCCACCGTGTCGAAGCGGCCACCGAGCGCCAGGGTGGCCGAGGTGGCGACCACGGTGCGCTCGTCGTACAGGTGGGTGGCGAGGGTGCCGGCCACCGACAACGGCGCGACCACCAGAGCCCGGCGGCTACCGCTGTCGTTCTTCTCCACCCAGGCCACGTCGTGGTCGGCCTCCTCCAGCAGCCGCTGCGCGGTCGTGGAGAGCTCGTCCAGCGCCGCCTTGGCCTGCTGCTTGCGGACCGGGTCGGGATCGTCGGACTTGACCTCGCCGATCGCGTCCAACGCGGCGCGGGTGGCCGCGTCGAGCAGCGTGCACGCCTCGCGGAGCGGCCCCGGCAGCCCGGCGGTGATCCGCCCGCCCGGCGCCTCGGCAAGCCCGACCGCGAGGGCGTCGCCGGCCGCGGTGAGCGCCTCGGCGGTCTCCGGACGCAGCAACGGGCGGGCCCGCCGGGTGGACCGGTCGATCGACTCCGGCACCAGCTCCGCCTGCGCGGCCGAGGAGACGCGGTCGGCCAGCTCGTGCGCCTCGTCCACGATGAGCAGCTTGTGCGGCGGCACGATGTGCCGGTCGGCCAGCATGTCGACGGCGAGCAGGCTGTGGTTGGTCACCACGATGTCGGCCTCGCGGGCCCGGGCCCGCGACGCCTCGGCGAAGCACTCCGCCCCGAACGGGCAGCGGGTCGCACCGACGCACTCCCTGGCCGGCATCGACACCAGCCGCCAGGCCTGGTCGTCGACGCCCGGGTCCAGCTCGTCCCGGTCGCCGGTGGCGGTCCGCTCGGCCCAGTCGCGCAGCCGCTCGATCTGCTTGCCGATCCGGCCCGCCTCGCCGAGCCACTTCGTCCCGCCGCCGGGGCGGGCGGCCGGGGCGTCGAAGAGCGTGTCCTCCGGTTCCTCCTCGGTGGAGTTGTCCAGTCGCGCCAGGCAGAGGTAGTGGTGGCGGCCCTTGAGCACCGCGAAGGTGGGGCGGCGGCCGAGCAGCGGCTCGACCGCGTCGGCCAGCCGGGGCAGGTCGTGGTCGACGAGCTGGGACTGCAACGCCAGGGTGGCGGTGGACACCACCACCGGGCCGTCCACGGTGAGCGCCGGCGCGAGGTAGGCCAGCGACTTGCCGGTGCCGGTGCCCGCCTGGACGAGCAGGTGCTCGCCGCTGGTGACGCACTCCTCGATGGCCGTGGTCATCTGCTGCTGGCCGGGGCGCGCCGCGCCGCCGGGCACCGCGCCGACCGCCGCCGCGAGAAGCTCCGTGCCGCTGGGCCGGGCACCCCGCCGCCGGCTGCCGCCACGGGCCGACGGGGTGGCGGAACCGGTGGCGGTGCGGGGCGGAGTCACCGTGCGACGGTACCCGTCGCGCCCGACACCGGCTGCGCCCATCCGCCCGCGTGGCGCGGCGCCGTCGCTCCTCGCCCGGTCGGTCCACGCCGTCCCGTTACGGCCGCGCTACGACGCGTGGGCAGTATCGGTTAGGGTGCGAATCATGCCGAGCGACGTGGTCCGAGTGATCTACCGCAAGTACGACGGCAGCGCCCACCGTGACTACCCGGCCCGCCGGCTCGCCGAGGACGACCTCGGCATCTGGCTCGGCGTCCCCGCCGGCACCGAGTCGGTCTACCACGGCCGCCCGTCGGTGGAGAAGATCCCGTTCGTCCTGCTGGTGCCGCACCACGCCTGGTGGACGGGGATGTTCAACCCGCCGCCGCGCACCAGCG
This sequence comes from Micromonospora sp. RHAY321, assembly GCF_023896955.1. Lineage (GTDB taxonomy): Bacteria > Actinomycetota > Actinomycetes > Mycobacteriales > Micromonosporaceae > Micromonospora. Next base: position 49,348 of record NZ_JAMHIW010000006.1, on the reverse strand, counting down.
AGGTCTACTGCGACATCGCCACTCCGGCCCGCTGGGAGTCCGACGACACGGTCCACCTCATCGACCTGGACCTGGACGTGGTGCGGCGTCGGGCCACCGGCCTGGTGGAGCTGCTCGACGAGGACGAGTTCGCCGAGCACCGGGTGCGGTACGGCTACCCGGAGGACGTGGTGGTCGAAGCCGAGGCGGCGGCCCGCTGGCTGTACGGCGCGCTCGGCGACGGCACCGAGCCGTTCGCCACCTCGTACCGCAAGTGGCTGGCCCTGGTGGTCTGAGCCCGCGCGGCCCCGGGCCGGCTCACCAGCGGGGCGGCCACGGGTCGTCGTCGCCCAGCGGCGGCACGTCGGTCAGCTTCTCCGGGTTGAGCTGGTTGAACAGGCCGGTGATCCGGCCCTGGTCGACGGCGAACGAGGTCACCATGCGGATCGGCCGGCCGTCGGTGTACACCGTCTCCAGTTGAAGGCCGAGCACGCCGTCGACCAGCACCGGTCGGGCCAGCACCCGCTGGGCGTACCGGCCGGCCCGGCCGAACAGGCCGAGCGCGAAGCGGCCCACCTTGTCGGCGCCGACCACCGGCCGGCGGGCGGCCGGGAAGTGCCCGCCCGAGTCGCCGATGAAGACCACGTCCGGTGCGAGCACGCGGAGCAGCGGGTCCAGCTCACCGGACTCGGTGGCGGCGACGAACGCCTGGAGCACCCGGCGCTGTTCGGCCGCGTCGGCGGTGTGCCGGGGCAGGTCCGGTGCGGTGACCGCCCGCCGTGCCCGGGAGGCGAGCTGCCGGGCGGCCACCTCGGTGGTGCCGAGCACGTCGGCGACCCGGGCGAACGGCACCGCGAACACGTCGTGCAGCACGAAGGCGACCCGCTGCTCCGGGGCGAGCTGCTCCAGCACCACCAGCAGCGCGGTGCCGAGCTGGTCGGTGCGTACGGCCCGCTCCGCGGGGTCGGGGGCGTACCCGTCGGTCGGCGGTGCGGTGCCCAGCGGGCTCACCACCGGCTCCGGCAGCCACTCCCCGGGGTACGCCTCCCGGCGGACCCGGGCCGAGCGCAGCACGTCCAGGCAGATGCGGGCGCAGGCGGTGGTCAGCCAGGCGGACAGCTCGCGGATCTCGGCGCGGGCCGCCGGGTCGGCGAGGGCGCCGGCGTAGCGCAGCCAGGTCTCCTGCACCGCGTCCTCGGCCTCGCTGCGGCTGCCCAGCATCCGGTGGGCCACCGCGAGCAGGCGGCCCCGTTCGGCCTCGAACTCCGTCGCCAGGTCCCGCACGACCCACCATCCTTCCCGGCCGGCACCGTCCCGGCGTACATCCTCCTGCCAACTGGACGCGCCGGTTGCCCCGAACGTGACAGCCGGCCCGTCGCGGAGGGCGCTCGGCGGGCGGATGGTCCGCGGGTGGGTGATGATCCGAGGATGAGCGAACCCGAGCAAGCGCAGATCGTGGCGCCGGTCGGCGGTTCCGTGCGGGAGTTGCTGCGGGTCACCGCACCGGTGGATCTCGGCGCGATCGGCCCGCGGTCCACGCCCGGTCTGCCCGACGTGGAGGTGACCGGGGAGCAGCGCAAGGCCTGGGCCCGTGAGCAGGTGGAGCTGGTCGGCGGCGAGTTGGGCCGGCAGCAGGAGATGCTCTTCGCGATGGCCAAGGCCGGGTCGGGCCGGCCGGCGCGCCGGGTGCTGCTGGTGCTCCAGGCGATGGACTGCGGCGGCAAGGACGGCACGATCAAGCGGGTGGCGGGCGCGATGAACCCGCTGGGCCTGCACATCCGCTCGTTCGGCCCGCCGACCCCCGAGGAGCTGCGGCACGACTTCCTGTGGCGGATCCGCCGGTCGCTGCCGCCGCCGGGGTACGTGGGGATGTTCAACCGTTCGCACTACGAGGACGTGCTGATCGCCCGGGTCGGCTCGCTGGTGCCGGAGACCACGTGGCGGGCCCGCTACGACGAGATCAACTCTTTCGAGCGTGAGCTGGTCGAGGACGGCGTGACCCTGGTCAAGGTGATGCTGCACATCTCCTACGCCGAGCAGGGCGAGCGGCTGCTGGAGCGGCTCACCGATCCCCGCAAGCACTGGAAGTACAACCCGTCGGACGTCGACTCCCGGGCCCGGTGGGACGACTACCAGGCCGCGTACGCCGAGGCGCTGAGCCGGTGCGGCACGGACGCCGCACCCTGGTTCGTGGTGCCGGCGGACCGCAAGTGGTACCGGGACTGGGCGGTGGCCCACCTGCTGCGAGAGACGTTCGACACGCTTGATCTGGGGTATCCGGCTGCCGATTTCGACGTGGCGCACGAGCGGGAGCGGCTGTGTGCTGGGGGCGTGGGGGCGGATGGGACGCCCGAGATGAACGGCAGGTGAACGAACGGTGAATGAGGCCCGACCAGGGGTGGGCCGACGAATTCGCTGTTCCGCCGTTTCCTAGCATTCACCGGGCGGGTACCCCCACGGGCGCCGCCACCCTTCCACCGACGCGACGAGGTCTGTGCTGTGAAGTTTTCCTTCCGCCCCACCGAGGGCGCCTTCTACGAGCTCTTCACCAGGGCCGCGCAGAACCTGGTCCGGGGCACCGCCCTGCTGAACGAGCTGGCCCTGCCCGGCGTCGACGTGCAGTCGGTCAGCGAGCGGCTGACCGAGGTCGAGCACGACAGCGACCAGATCACGCACGAGCTGTACAAGAAGATCAACTCTACGTTCATCACGCCGTTTGACCGGGAGGACATCTACCGGCTCGGCTCGCTGCTGGACGACGTGATGGACCACCTGGAGGCGGTCGGCGACCTGCTCTACCTGTACGGGCTGACCGAGCTGCCGGCGCTGCCCCGGGAGCTGCACGAGATGGTGAACGTGCTCGACCAGCAGGCCAAGCTGACCGCCGACGCGATGCCGCGCCTGAAGTCGATGAAGGACCTCGAGGACTACTGGATCGAGTGCAACCGGCTGGAGAACGAGGGCGACCGGATCAACCGGCAGTTGCTCGTGCGCCTCTTCTCCGGCGAGTACGACGCGTTGACGGTGCTGAAGATGAAGGAGGTCGCCGACGAGCTGGAGGCCGCCTGTGACGCCTTCGAGCACGTGGCGAACACGGTCGAGACCATCGCGGTCAAGGAGTCCTGATCCTGTGACTGTGACACCCGAACTCATCGCCGTGCTGGCGGTGATCGGGGTAGCCCTGGCGTTCGACTACACCAACGGCTTCCACGACGCCGCCAACGCGATCGCGACCAGCGTCTCCACCCGGGCGCTGACACCCCGGATCGCCCTGCTCCTCGCCGCGGTCGGCAACTTCATCGGTGCCCACTTCGGCGCCGGAGTGGCCAAGACCGTCGGCGACGGCCTGGTCACCCTGCCCACCGGCGTGAGCAGTCTCGGCGTGGTCTTCGCCGGGGTGCTCGGCGCCATCGCCTGGAACCTGATCACCTGGTACTTCGGTCTGCCCTCGTCGTCCTCGCACGCGCTCTTCGGCGGCCTGGTCGGCGCGACCCTGCTCTCCGCTGGCGGCATCGTGCAGTGGGGCAACATCGGCGTGAAGGTGCTGCTGCCGATGGTGCTGTCGCCCATCGTCGGCCTCACCCTCGGTTACCTGCTGATGCTGGCCATCCTCTGGCTGTTCCGGAAGGGTCAGCCGGGCAAGCTCAACAGGGGCTTCCGCTGGGCGCAGACCGCCTCGGCGGCCGCCATGTCGGTCGGCCACGGCATGCAGGACGCCGCGAAGACCATGGGCATCGTGGTGCTGGCGCTCTACACCGGCGGTTTCCAGGAGAGCAAGACCCACATCCCCGGCTGGGTGTTCTGGACCTCGGCGACCATGCTGGCCCTCGGCACGTACGCCGGCGGTTGGCGGATCATCCGGACCCTCGGGCGCAAGATCATCGACCTGGGGCCGCCGGAGGGCTTCGCCGCCGAGACGGTCGCCAGCGCGGTGCTCTACTTCAACGCCCTGGTGCTCAAGGCGCCGATCTCCACCACCCACACGATCACGTCGGCGATCATGGGTGTGGGCGCGACCAAGCGGCTCTCCGCGGTCCGCTGGAACGTCGCCGGCAACATCGTGATCGCCTGGATCATCACGTTCCCGGCCGCCGCGCTGATCGCCTGCGTCACCTACCTGCTGGTCCGGCCGCTCTTCGGCTGACCCGACCGGGCTCGTCGACGGCCCCGGCTCCCGCGTGACCGCGGTGGCCGGGGCCGTTCGCCAACCGGCCTCAGATGTACCGCACGCCGATCTGCTCACGGACGGCGTCCAGCAGGGCCATCACCTCAAGCGTGGTGGTGTGCGGCACCAGCGGGCTCTCGGTCAGCCCGGCGGCCAGGCAGCGCTGCACCTCGATCGCCTCGTACTGGTAGCCGTTGCCGGCCCCGTCGGTGACGATCGTCTCCGGCTCCGCGCCGTCCCGGTGCAGGGTCACGGAACCTGGCCGGAAGAACGGCTCCGGCAGGTCGATCCGCCCGGTGGTGCCCGTGATCGAGGCGGTCTGCCCGCTCAACCCGACCATGCCGCAGCTCAGGGTTGCCAGCGCTCCGGTGTCGTAGCCGAACAGCATGCCGGTGTTCTCGTCCGTCCCCTCCGGGCCGAGCTGCGCCCAGGAGCGGATGTGCTGCGGCACGCCGAGCAGCAGGTGGGCCAGGCTGATCGGGTAGATCCCCAGGTCGAGCAGGGCGCCCCCGCCCAGCGCCGCGTTGCGCATCCGGTGCTCCGGCGGGAACGGCCCGGACACCCCGAAATCGGCCCGGACGCTGCTCACCGTGCCGATCGCCCCGTCCGCGATCAGCTGCGCCACCTGCCGGATCATCGGGTTCGTCCGCATCCACATGGCCTCCATGAGGAAGACCCCGGCCGCCCGGGCGGTGTCCACCACCTCGGTGCTGGTGGCCAGGTCGAGGGTGAACGGCTTCTCCAGCAGCACGGCACGCCCGGCGGTCAGGCACGTCATCGCCGCCTCGTAGTGCGCGGCGTGCGGGGTGGCCACGTAGATCACGTCGACCTCGGGATCGGCCGCCAGCTCCACCCACGAGCCGTACGCGCGCTTCGCGCCGTGCTTGTCGGCGAAGCGCTGCGCGCTGTCGGCGGCGCGGGAGCCGACCGCGACCAGTTCGGCGTCCGGCACCAGCCGGAGGTCTTCGGCGAAACGGCTGGCGATGTGGCCGGTGGCCAGGATGCCCCAACGAGTCATGCCGGCACGCTAGCCGAGCCAGGTGAACCGCCCGCTGCCCGGCCCGTCGCCCGAGGGCTCATCCGCCGGACCGCTGTGCCGCTCGGTTGTCCGCCACGCCTGCGCACGCGGTTGGGTGTGGTCGGGCGGCCGAGCGGAGGTGCCCGGCACACCAGCCGGCCCCCCGGTCGAGGGAACTAGGCTCGCGGCATGACGATCGACAGCGACGGCTTCGCCGCCCCCGCCGCCCTGGTCGAGCACGCCCGCCGGTTCCAGGCCGAGGGTGGCACCCCGGCGGTGCCGCGGGTCGCGGCCACCGTGCTGCTGCTGCGTCCGACCGGCGCCGACTTCGAGGTGTACGTCATCCGCCGGGTCGCCGCGATGACCTTCGGCGGGATGTACGCCTTCCCCGGCGGCGGGGTGGACCGCTCCGACTCCGAGGCGCACCTGGACTGGGCCGGCCCGGTGCCGAGCGAGTGGGCCGGCCGGCTCGGGGTGGCCCCGGATGCCGCCCAGGCGGTGGTCTGCGCCGCCGCCCGGGAGGTCTTCGAGGAGGCCGGCGTGCTGCTCGCCGGCCCGGACCCGGCGACGGTGGTGGGCGACGTCAGCGGCGACGACTGGGAGGCCGCCCGGCAGGACCTGGAGGGGCGCCGGCTCGGCTTCGCCGCCCTGCTCGCCGACCGCCAGCTCACCCTTCGGTCTGACCTGCTGCTGCCGTGGAGCCGGTGGATCACTCCCGAGTTCGAGCCACGCCGCTTCGACACGTACTTCTTCGTCGCCCTGCTGCCGGAGGGGCAGCGGACCCGGGACGTCTCCGGCGAGGCCGACCACACCCTGTGGATCCGGCCGGCGGACGCGCTGGCCCGTGCCAAGGCGGGCGAGCTGACCATGCTGCCGCCCACCCTCGTGACGCTGGCCCAGGTGGCGGCGGCCGGTGATCTGGCGGGAATGGCGCAGGCGGCTGCCGAGCGGGACGCCGCCACCCCGATCACCCCACGCCTGGACCTCCCGCCGGACGGCGAGCCCCGCTTCGTGCTCGGCTGAGCGAGCCGGGGTACGCCGAGGGGCGCCGGTCAGGTCGACCGACGCCCCTCGCGGACCGGAGCCACCGGCTCAGCCGAAGCGGCCGGTGATGTAGTCCTCGGTCTTCTTCACGCTCGGGTTGCTGAAGATCTTCTGGGTGTTGTCGTACTCGATCAGCCGACCCGGGTCGCCGGTCTTCTCGATGGAGAAGAAGGCGGTCCGGTCGGACACGCGCGCGGCCTGCTGCATGTTGTGCGTCACGATGATGATCGTGAACTTGTCCTTCAGCTGGAACATCAGGTCCTCGATCGCCAGCGTGGAGATCGGGTCCAGGGCCGAGCAGGGCTCGTCCATCAGCACGACCTGCGGCTCGACCGCGATGGTCCGGGCGATGCAGAGCCGCTGCTGCTGACCGCCGGAGAGGCCCGCGCCGGGCTTGCCCAGCCGGTCCTTGACCTCGTCCCACAGGTTCGCCGAGCGCAGCGCCTTCTCGGCCGCATCCTCCAGGATCGACTTCTTGCGGACCCCGTTGAGCTTCAGCCCGGCCACCACGTTCTCGAAGATGCTCATGGTGGGGAACGGGTTCGGCCGCTGGAAGACCATGCCGATCATCCGCCGGACCGCGGTGACGTCCACGTCCCGGTCGTAGATGTCCTGGTCGTCGATGGTCAGGTTGCCCTCGACCCGGGCACCCGGCAGCACCTCGTGCATCCGGTTGATCGACCGCAGGAAGGTGGACTTGCCGCAACCGGACGGGCCGATCAGGGCGGTGACCGTCTTCGGCTCGACGGTCAGGTTGATGTTCTCGATCGCCTTGAAGCTGCCGTAGTAGGCGGTGACGTTCGAGGCTTCGACGCGCTTGGCCATGGTGGTACCTCCGGGGTTCATCGGCTGAGCCGGTTACGGCGGGCCAGCAGCTTCGCCGCGATCGTCAGGATGAGCACGAGGGCGACCAGGGTGAGTGCCGCCGTCCACGCCCGTGCCGGCGCGTACCTCGACGCGTCACCGGCCTGCTGGTAGACGAAGAGGGACAGCGACGACTGGTTGTTCTCGAAGGGGTTGGTGTTGATCGCCGCACCGCCGCCAGCGACCAGCAGCACCGGCGCGGTCTCGCCGGCCGCCCGGGCGATGGCGAGCATCACGCCGGTGACGATGCCGGGCAGCGCGGTCGGCAGCACCACCCGCAGGATGGTCTTCCACTTGGGTACGCCGAGCGCGTAGGCACCCTCGCGCAGTGGCGGCGGGACGAGGCGGAGCATCTCCTCGGTGGACCGGACGATGGTCGGCAGCATCAGCACGCTCAGTGCCAGCGCGGCGGCGAAGCCGGAGAAGCTCGGCCGGCCGTCGTTGAACCACGGCGACACGATCAGCACCCAGAACGCCAGCACGAAGAGGCCGGAGACGATCGACGGGATGCCGGTCATCACGTCCACGAAGAACCGGATCGCGAACGCGAACTTGCCCCGCCCGTACTCGACGATGTAGATCGCGCAGAGGATGCCGAGCGGCACGGTGATCAGGGTGGCGATGCCGACCTGCTCCAGCGTGCCGAGGATCGCGTGGTACGCGCCGCCGTTCGCGTCGCGGGCCCCGATGTTGTTCATCGAGGTCTGGAAGAAGTTGACGTCCAGCCGCTCGGCGCCCTTGCTGACCAGCGTCCAGACCACCGACACGAGCGGCAGCACCGCCAGCACGAAGGCGGAATGGATGAGCGCGCTCCAGGTGCGGTTGCGAGCCGACCGGCGCCCCTCGACCGCGTTGGCGGCGGCGAAGAGCCCGACCAGGTAGAGCACCGCGGCCAGGACGACGACGAGGACCGGGCCGCCGATGTCGGTGCCGTAGACGATCACGGCGGAGAGCGCCAGGGCCGCCACGGCGATGGCCGGTGCGGCGTACCAGGGCAGCCGCCGCGCCCGCAGCGTGGCGGGCTGGGCCGGCGGACGGGTGCGGTGGGAGGTGACGGTGGTGGTCATGCGGCCGACTCCGTGAACTCCCGGCGACGGTAGATGATCGCCCGGGCGGTGATGTTGACGATCAGCGTGATGGTGAAGAGCACCAGGCCGGAGGCGATCAGAGCGCCACGGCCGGTCTCGTTCGCCTCGCCGAACGCGTTGGCGATGTTGGCGGCGATCGTGTTGCCGCCGTTCTGGATCAGGTTGAACGAGATGCCGAAGGTGATGCCGAGGGTCAGCGCCAGGGCGATGGTCTCGCCGAGGGCGCGGCCCAGGCCGAGCATCACCGCGGCGATGATGCCGGGACGGCCGTAGGGGAGCACCGCGGTGCGGAGCATCTCCCAGCGGGTGGCGCCCAGGGCGAGGGCGGCCTCCTCGTTCGCGGTCGGCGTCTGGAGGAACACCTCACGGGAGAGCGAGGTGATGATCGGCAGCACCATGATCGCGAGCACCAGGGCGCCCAGCATGATGGAGGCGCCGAACGGGCCGTCGCCGCCGAAGAGCGGGATCCAGCCGAAGTGCTGGTTGAGCCAGATCGAGAAGTCCCGCACCGGGCTGCTGAAGACGTCCCGCCCCCAGAGGCCGAAGACCACGCTCGGCACGGCCGCCAGCAGGTCGACCAGGAAGCCGAGCGCGGTGCCCAGCCGGCGCGGTGCGTAGTGCGAGAGGTAGAGCGCGATGCCCAGCGCCACCGGAACCGCGATCAGCAGGGCGAGCGCCGAACTGAGCACGGTGCCGAAGGCGAGGGTGCCGATGCCGAACTTCGGCTCCGGGTCGTTGGGGGACCAGCCCTCGTAGGACCAGAAGTTCTCGGTGTTGGCGCGCAGGGCCGGTACCGCCTTGGCGACCAGGAAGATCGCGATGGCGGCGATGATGACCAGAACGGCGGTGCCGGCGGCCAGTGTGAGACCGCGGAAGGCCCGCTCGGCCCCGAACTTGCGGCTGCGCGGCAGCGCGCCGCCGCCGCCCAGTCCGGCGCCGCCCGGGGAACGGGTGCTGACTGGTGCCTCGGCCACACGCGCCGAGGCACCGGCGGGCCACTCGTGACTCTGGGTCACGCGCGTCCCGCCGGTGCCGGCGTCGGCCGAGCGGTGAGGGGTTTCACCCATCTGCTCGCTCGATTCGGTTGCTGAGGTGGTGGGGTCGGGTCAGGAGAGGTTCTTGACCGCGGTCTCGACCTTGGTGCGAACCGTCTCCGGCAGCGGGGCGTAGCCCAGGTCGGTCAGCGAGTTCTGGCCCTCGGTGCTGGCGGCGTAGCCCAGCAGACCCTTGACCAGCTTCAGCTTGTCGGCCGCGAGGCCCTTGCTGCAGACGATCTCGTACGTCGCCAGGACGATCGGGTAGGCCCCGGCCTCCTTGGTGTTGTAGTCGATCGACAGCTTGAGGTCGTCGCCCTGGCCCTCGACCTTGGCGCCGGCGATGGTCTTGCCGGCCGCCTCGGCGGTCAGCGCGGCGAACTCGCCGTTGCCGTTGCCGATCTTGGACATCTTGAGGCCGGCGTTCTCGGCGAACGACCACTCCATGTAGCCGATGGAGCCGTCGGCGCCCTTGACCCGGCTGGCCACGCCGTCCGAGCCCTTGGCGCCGGTGCCGCCCGGGGCCTTCCAGGCCTTGGCGTTGCCCAGCGTCCAGTCCGCCTCGGCGGTCTTGGAGAGGAACTTGGTGAAGTTGTCGGTGGTGCCCGACTCGTCCGAACGGTGAACCGTCTGGATCGTGGTCGCCGGGAGCTTGGCGTCCGGGTTGTCGGCCTTGATCGTGGCGTCGTCCCACTTGGTGACCTTGCCGGCGAAGATCTTCGCCAGGGTGGCCGGCTTGAGCTGGAGGTTGTCCACGCCGCTGACGTTGTAGGCGACGGCCACCGGGCCGATCACCATCGGCAGGTGGATGGCCTTGCCACCGACGCACTTGGCGTCGGCCAGCGGCTGCTCCTCCGGCTTGAGGGCGGAGTCGGAGCCGGCGAAGTCGGCGGTCCCGGCGGTGAACGCCTGGATACCGGCGCCCGAGCCGGAAGCCTCGTAGTTGATCGTGGTGCCCTGGCACTTCTGCTGGTACGCCTTGATCCATTCGGCCATGGCGTTCTTCTGGGCCGACGAGCCCTGGGCGTTCAGCGTGCCGGTGGCGCAGTCGACCGCGGCGGCCGAGCCCGAAGCGTTGGCGCCGGGAGTGGGCTCGTTGTTGTCCGAGCCGCATGCACTGAGGCCGAGCGTCGCGGCGAGAGCGAGGCAGGCAATAGTGCCGTACCGCTGGAGCTTCACCTGAGGGGTTTCCCTTCGCGTCTGACTTGGCGCCCCGATCCCGGGGGCCGAGGACCGGCACTGACCGGCTGACACGAAAGTTAGAAGTGCCAGGTAGCCGGTTCGCCGGTCGCAAGTGAACGCGAGGTGAACACGTACGGCCCCCGAGGTGACCGCTCGCTGAGGGCGAGTTGTCCGTTAAGTGAACCGGGGTACGCCTGTCGGAAGTATGGGCATATTTCCGGTAGGGTGTTATCCCGCCGACGCATGGGCGTTATCCGCCGGTGACCCGGCCGCGGCGGTCAGCCCCGGACGGACGGCCGCCCGCTCCGCGCTGTCGCTCAGCCGAGGTGGTAGTTGATGTGCGCGGACCAGCGGGCGAAGCCCAGCCGCTCGTAGAGCGCCACCGCGCCGGTGTTCGAGTCGTCCACGTAGAGCATCACCCGGTCCAGCCCTCGCCGGTCCCGCAGGTAGGCCAGCCCGGCGGTGGTCAGCGCCCGGCCGAGCCCGCCGCCGTGTGCGGTCGGCTCCACGCCGACGACGTACACCTCGCCGATCCGTGCCGATCCCGGGCGCTCGTGCACCTTGGTCCAGTGGAAGCCGAGCAGCCGGCCGGTCGCGGTCTCCTCGGCGAGCAGGAAGCCGGCCGGGTCGAACCACGGCTCGGCAAGCCGGACCCGCAGGTCGTCCGACGTCCACCGGCCCTGCTCGGGGTGCTCGGCGAAGGCCCGGGCGTTGAGGGCCAGCCAGGCCGCGTCGTCCGCGCCCGGCTGGAACGCGCGCAGCGCCACCCCGTCGGGCAGCCGGGGCTCGGGCAGCGGTGCGGCCAGTGGCCGGCGCAGCTGCCACAGCACCCGGGCCCGGGTGAACCCGAGGTCGACGGCGAGCGCGGCGGCCGACGGGTGGTCGCCGTGCGCCCACGCCCGTAGCGGGCCGGTGGCCGAGGCGAGCACGCCCCTGGCCAGTGCGCGACCGGTGCCCCGCCGCCGGTACGCCGGATGCACCGCCAGTTCCACCCCGATCCCGCCGACCTGGTCGGTGGTGTCCAGGTGCGCGTACCCGGTGAGGGTGCCGTCGTCGGCGCGGGCGATCAGGTGCACGGCCGGGGCGTCCGGGTCACGCAGCCGGAGCAGGACGTGCTCGTCGAGCGGGTCCGCCCCGTCGGTGTCACCCGCGGAACGGGCCAGGGCCAGCACGTCGGCGATCTCCGCCGGGGCCAGTCGGTCTCTCCGGGTCACCTGGTCGCTGGTCGGCTCCGCGCTGCTCATCCCGTCACCGTAGCCGCCGGTGGCGGCGGTCGGCCCGGATCCCCGACCGGCTCACGTCGGGTCGGTGGGCAACGCCTCCAGCTCGAACCGCTCGGTCAGGTCGACCAGGATGCGGCGCAGCGCGTCCACCGTGCCCTGCCGGTCCCCACCGGCGTCGTGCAGCAGCACCACCGAGCCCGGCTCGGCCTGCGTGACCACCGCCGCGGCTATCTTGCCGGCGCCCGGGGCCTCCCAGTCCGACGGGTCCACCGACCAGTGCAGGGGGGTCATGCCGAGCTGCTGCGCCACCGACACCACGGGGTAGGTCCAGGCGCCGCCGGGCTGGCGGTACCAGACGATCGGCGCGTCCGGCACCGCTGCGCGGATCGCCTCGTTGGTGCGCAGCAGGTCGGCGCGGATCGTCTCCGCGGAACGGGTGCCGAGGGTGATGTCGTGGTGCCAGGAGTGGTTGCACAGGGTGTGTCCGTCGCCGACGATCGCCTGGATCAGGTCGGGATGGTTCTGGGCGTTCTCGCCGACCACGCAGAAGGTGGCCTTGACGTCGAACTCGCGCAGCGTGGCGAGGACCTGCGGGGTGTAGCGCGGATCCGGCCCGTCGTCGAAGGTCAGCGCGATTCGCGGTGTGCCGGTGGTGGAGTGCGCGCCGAACAGCTTGTCGCCCTCGGCGTCGCGCCGCGATCCGTCCTGACCGCCCTCGGTGGGGCCGCCACCAGTGGCGGTAGGGGCGCCGCTCGGCGTGTCGTCGGTCGGTTGGTCGGCGTAGTACGGCCCGTCGGCGTTCGCGTTGACCCCGGTCGTCTGCCGCTGGGGCTGGTCGGGGATGAGACTGCGGCCCAGCAGGTACGCCGAGCCGAGCAGTGCCGTCACCACCAACACCACGATCCCCGCCGCTCGGGCGGTCGAGTTGACCCGCGTCACGGCTTTCGCCCGGCTGACCGGTCACGCCGGCCCGTGGTCCCCGTGGTCACTGCGCGCACCGTCGCCCCCTTCTCCGACAAACCCGGCAGTCAGAATAGAACCGACGAGCTGCGCAAAAAGGGCATATGGGGAATCGTCCCCGGTTGGTGCGGATCAGACGGGCAGCGGTGCGTGTTCCGCCTCGGGCAGCGACCGCGACGGCGGTACGACGAACTTGTAACCCACCTGGCGGACCGTGCCGATCATCGACTCGTACTCGGAGCCGAGCTTGGCGCGCAGGCGTCGGACGTGCACGTCCACGGTGCGGGTGCCGCCGAAGTAGTCGTAACCCCACACCTCGCGCAGCAGCTGGTCCCGGGTGAAGACCCGGCCGGGGTGCTGGGCCAGGAACTTCAGCAGCTCGAACTCCTTGTAGGTGAGGTCGAGCGGGCGTCCCTTCAGCTTGGCCGCGTAGGTGTCCGGGTCGATGGTCAGCTCGCCGGCCCGGATCGAGCCGCCGGCGCCGGCGGTCGCGTTGCTCAGGCGGCCCACCGCCAGCCGCAGCCGCGCCTCCACCTCGGCGGGGCCGGCCGAGGCGAGGATGACGTCGTCGACGCCCCAGTCGGCGTTCAGGGCGATCAGGCCGGCCTCGGTCACCACCGCGACCAGCGGCACTCCGAGCCCGGTGGCGTGCAGCATCCGGCAGGTCGCCCGGGCCTCGCTCAGCTCCGACCGCGCGTCCACCAGCACCGCGTCCGGGCTGGGGCCGGCGACCAGGGTGCGGACATCGCGCGGCGCGGTGCGGACCGAGTGCGGCAGCAGGTCGAGTGCCGGCAGCACAGCGGACGGTTCCCCTGCGCGTGCGGTCACCAGCAACAGGATCTCCACGATCACCTCCGTCCCGGCGGCACGTGGCCGCGCGCGACCAGACACACTCGTGAGGGGAGTGCGCTGAGAAATTGCGTGGTCCCGGCGTCGCTGACGGGCGGGGTAACGGGTTGAGCGTAACCGATCGCCCTCGCCGCGCCTCCGGGCCATTTCCCGTTTGTCCAGCTTGCCCCTGATCGTGGCCCAGGTTTTAACGTTGCTGAAACCCGTGACCACCGCGTCGGGGGGTCGGTCTGGCACGATCGGGGCGTGTTTTCCTCCACCTCGGCCGACGCCGGCCGCGAATCGTGGCCCGACGGGCCCCGTCCGGGCCCGGCCGCACCGACCCGTGGCCACCCGCCCGCGCCGCGCACCGGCCCGGCGGCCACCGACGGCGACCGCCGCGAACGGGGCGGGCCCCGTCGGGCACGCCGCGCCGGTGAGCCGGCCCGCCGCTCCGAGGACGACATCGACGAGCCGGAGGAGGAGGTCGTACCCCCGGTCGAGGTGCGCCGCCCGCTGGCGCTGACCATCGCCGGCTTCGCCGCCCTGCTCGGCGTCGGCCTGGTGCTCGGCGCGCAGACCTCGGGCCCCGGCCACCGGCTGCCGTTCGCCTTCATCATCTTCGGCGTCCAACTGCTGTTCGTGCTCGCCTGGACGATGGCCATGCGCCCACCGGCGCTGCTGCTCGTCGCCGGGATCAGCGCCGCGGTCGCCGCGCTCGCCGACATCGCGGCGGTGCAGACCGACATCGCCGGCCTGGCGCCCCTGGGCTACCTGGCCGCCGGCGGGTTCCTCGCCGCGGTGCTCGGTCAGCTGGTCCGCCGGGTCGACCGGGTCCGTGTCACCGACTCGCTCGGCGCCACGCTGCTCATCGTGGTCGGCGTGGTGGCCTTCGGCACCCTCATCGTGCTCAGCAGGATCCCGGCCGGCACCCAGGCGATCACGGTCTGCCTGACCGCGAGCGGGGTCGCGCTGACCGTCGCTCGACTCACCGACGCGGTGCTGCCCTGGCCCCGTCTGGCCCCGCAGGTCCCCCGGGGCGCCGCCGGCGTGGTCGCCGGCGCGATGGTCGGCACGCTGGTCAGCGCGGTCCTCGGCAGCTACCTCGTGGCACCCTTCACGCCGACCCGCGCCGCGGTGATCGGTCTGGTCGCGGCCGTCACCGCCGTGCTCTCCGACCTCGCCGTCGGGTACGCGGAGGCGGGCCGGCTGATGGCCGGTGAGCCGCCCACCATGTGGGTCGCCCGGCACATGCAGGGTCCGCTCGGCGGTTTCGCCCTGGCGGCCCCGGCCGCGTACGCCATGTGCATGCTGTTCCTCTGAGCCACGCTTGAGCCCGGGACCGGTCGGGTACCTAGGGTGCGCCGCGCTGCGGCACCGGCACGGACGACCCGTCGTACGCGGCGGGCGGAGACAGGAGGCGGCGTGACGCAGGAGTATCCGGCGGATGAGGTCCGGCCCCGACGCCGCGGTCGCAAGCTGCTGATCGGCCTGGTCGTTCTGCTCCTGCTGGTGGGGGTGCTGCTGGTGGTCGCCGACAGGGTGGCCGTCGGGGTGGCCGAGCGGGCCATCGCCGACCGGGTCAGCCAGGAGGTCACCAAGCAGGGGGCGCAGTCCGCCGCGCCCGATGTGGAGGTCGGCGGGACCCCGTTCCTCACCCAGGTGCTCGACGGCCGCTACGAGCGGATCTCCATCAAGCTGCGGGACGTGCAGGCCTCGGTCGAGGGCGACGCCGTGCGGCTGCCCGTGCTCGACGTGGACGCCCGTAACGTGCGGGCCTCCTTGGACACGCTGCGCACCGGGCAGGGCGACGTCGTCGCGGACACGGTCAACGGCACCGGCACGATCAGCTACGACAGCCTCGCCGCGTTGCTGGACCGGCCCGGGCTCACCCTCGGCGAGCAGGGCGGCAAGCTGGCCGTCACCGCACCGGTCGACGTCCTCGGCCAGAAGTTCACCGTCAGCGGCACCGCCGACGTGACGGTCGCCAAGAGTGGTGCGGTCGCCCTGCGTTTCAACGACCTGGACGCCGCGGGCCTGCCGAACCTGCCGTTGGCCCGCGCTGTGCTCAACAACTACGCCAAGGGCATCTCCGTCGACGTGCCCCTGCCCGACCTGCCGTTCCAGCTCGCCGTGCGGGAGGTCCGGCCGCTGCCCGAAGGGCTGGCGGTCACCGCCGACGCGAAGAACGTGCCGATCAACTCCGCCGGCTGAGCGGCCGACCAGTAGACCGGCGCGGCGGAACGCCCGTCGGTCGTCGATTCCCGGATGCTGGTCGGCCCGGTGGCAGCACGGTCACTGGCTGGTAGGCTCCGTGGCCATGGGGACCCACCTCACCAAACGGCGCGCGGTCGACCTGTGCCGCGTGGCCACCTGCCTGTGTCGCCCCGTCATCTGACGGCGGGGCTGTTTCCGGCCGCCTGACGGCGGCCACCGGCACGCAGGGTTCTCGTAACCTCCGGTGATCCCACCGCACGCCCGGCAGCGGCGCCGTCGCACGAACCCGTGATCCCGTCCTTCCGCTGGGTCCCGCGCGCGGTGCGACAGTTAAAGACATCGATATTCGCGCGTTGGCTCACCATCCATCCTCACCAGGGAGTGATTCGATGAGTCGCGACACCGCACTCGTTTCGGCCGAGTGGGCCGAGAAGAACCTCGACGCCCCGGGCGTCGTCTTCGTCGAGGTCGACGAGGACACCTCGGCCTACGACACCGGCCACATCGCCGGTGCCATCAAGATCGACTGGAAGACCGACCTGCAGGACCAGGTCCGCCGGGACTTCGTCAACAAGACCCAGTTCGAGGCGCTGCTCTCCGAGCGGGGCATCAGCAACGACGACACCGTCATCCTGTACGGCGGCAACAACAACTGGTTCGCCGCGTACGCCTACTGGTACTTCAAGCTCTACGGCCACCGCGACGTGAAGCTGCTCGACGGCGGTCGCAAGAAGTGGGAGCTGGACGCCCGTCCGCTGGTGACCGACACGGTGACCCGCCCGGCGACGCAGTACGTCGCGCAGGAGCCGGACACCTCCATCCGGGCCTTCCGCGACGAGGTCGTCGCCGCGATCGGCACCAAGAACCTGGTCGACGTGCGCAGCCCCGACGAGTTCGCCGGCCGGCTGCTCGCCCCCGCCCACCTGCCACAGGAGCAGGCGCAGCGGGCCGGTCACATCCCCACCGCGATCAGCGTCCCGTGGTCCAAGGCGGCCAATGAGGACGGCACCTTCCGGTCCGACGACGAACTGCGCAGGATCTACGGCGACGCGGGGCTCGACGACGGCAAGGACACCATCGCCTACTGCCGGATCGGCGAGCGCTCCTCGCACACCTGGTTCGTGCTCCAGGAGCTGCTCGGCCACCGCAACGTGAAGAACTACGACGGATCCTGGACCGAGTACGGCTCGCTGGTCGGCGTGCCGGTCGCGCTCGGCGACGAGCCCGGGGAGGCCTGACCATGACCGCTCCCACCGCTGCCGGTTGCGCCGCACCGGACCAGGCCGCGCCGCTGCCGGCCAGCCTCGACCTGGAGAAGGAAACCGTGATCACCGGCATCGTCCGTTCCGCCGGGGACGAGGCCGTGTCGGGCGCGTACGTCCGGCTGCTCGACTCGACCGGTGAGTTCACCGCCGAGGTGGTCACCTCGGCGGCCGGGCAGTTCCGGTTCTTCGCCGCGCCGGGTTCCTGGACGCTGCGCGCGCTGTCCCGCCACGGCAACGGCGACACCGCCGTCACCGCCGGCCGGGGCATCAACGAGGTCAGCGTCACCGTCGCCTGACAGCCCACCGGACGATCGACCGGGGCCGGTCACCCTCGCGGGTGACCGGCCCCGTCGTTTCCGGGCGGATCGGATGCGCCGCCCCCCGAAATCCATCGGCGTACGTCACTATCGTCGGGTGGTAGTCACGGTCAGTACGGCTGGTGCCGGTGGAGGCGCCGTATCCGATGAAGAGGTCCCGATCGTCGTCTGCGTCAGCGCGGACGTCTCGGTGCGGGAGCGGGTGGTACGCCAGCTCGACGGGGTCGGCCCGGTGCTGAGCTGCGCCGACCTGACCGAACTGCGGGCGATGCTGTTCCCGTCGCCGCCCGGCGGCTCGGCCCCGTCCGACCCGCCGATCGGAGCGTCGGCGCCGCAGGGGCCGGTCACCTGGGGCGACCTGGTCGTGGACGCGGCCGGACACCGGGTCACCTGGTGCGGTGACCCTCTCCGGCTCACCCGCACCGAGCGGGAGCTGCTCGCCCGGCTGATCGGCCCACCGCTGGTGGTGTGGAGCTACGAGCAGCTCCTCTCCGCCGTCTGGAACGGCACGCACCGGGGCGACACCGCGACGCTGCACTCGGCGATCAGGCGGCTCCGGCACAAGCTGCGCAGCCTGCCGGGCGGGCCGCAGGTGCACACCGTGCGCGGGGTCGGCTACCGGCTGGACCCGCCACCCCCGCCCGCCTGACCCACCGCCCGCCGGCCCGCGCGTCCGGCCGCCGCCGCGGGCGCCGGTCGCCGCCGGGCCGGCTGATCGCCCGTGACACCATGGCCGGGTGAGCGGTGCTGTCCGGACGGGGTGGGCCCCGTCGACCGGTCCCGCCGAGCCGGCACCCACGCGGCGACGGCGGCACTGGCTGCTGATCGGGAGCGTGGTCTGGGCCGTGCTGCTGGCCCTGCTCGTCTGGACGTCGGTCCGCGACGATCCACCGACCGTGCGGGAGCAGCGCTCCCTCGACCAGGCCGGCCCGGTGGTCGACCGCGCGGTCGGCGAGCTGGCCCGGGCGGCTGGTGCGGCCGCGCTGCTGGAGCTGAGCCCACCGCGAGTCGGGTCGGGCTGCCGGGTCACCCCGCTCGCGGACGGTGCCACGCTGCGGCGGGAGGTCGGTGTGCTCGCGCCCGCCGGCACCGAACGCACCGTCCTGGCCGGGATCGCCGAGCGGCTTCCGGCCAGCTGGCGGGCCGGGGTCGGGCCCGGGCGGGACGGCCCGGTGCTGCGCGCCGACGCCGGGGAGTTCGTCGCCGTCCAGGGACGGCCGACCGGGGACGGTCGGATCCGGTTGAGCGTCGACACCGGCTGCCGACCGGTCGGCTCCGGCTACACCCCGGCCCCGTCCACCGCTGGGGACCCTGAGGCCGCCGCCCTGACGGCCGCACTGCGGGCGCTCGGCCGGCCGGCCGACGCCGCGCCGGAGCTGGTGACCGCGCCCTGTCCGGGCGGCGCGCTGGCCCGTACCGCGCGGTCCGCCGCCGGTCCCGGCCCGGCCGCGTCGGAGGGCGGGCTCGTCCCGCTGGCCGCCGGCAACCCGCTACTGGACAACCCACCGGTGTACGCGTACCGCACCGGCCCGGTCACCGTCCTGGCCGAGATCACCCCGGACGCCGCCCGGCTCGCCGCCACCGTCGGCTGCCCCGGCTGAGCCGGGCGCCGGTCAGCTGCCCTGCTGTTCCTCCGGGCCACGGCTGCGGCCCAGCGCGTCGACCCGGCCCCAGCGACCGGGAATGTCCAGCAGCTCGACCCGACCCATGCCCGGTGGCACCGCCGGGTCGATGATCAGATGCTCGCCCTGCGGCTCCAGCCCCAGCATCACCCGCAGCAGCAGCAGCGGCGTGCCGGTCGACCAGGCCTGCGGGCTGCACGCGGTCGGGTACTCCACCGGGTAGTCGGTGAGGTCGCGGGCGTAACCGGCGAACGCCTCGGGCAGCCGCCCGTCGAAGTAGTGGGACGCGGCCAGCATCGCGTCGCAGATCAGCCCGGCCTCGTCCCGGAAGCCGTACCGCCACAGACCCCAGGCGATGATCGAGTTGTCGAACGGCCAGACGGTGCCCACGTGGTAGCCGATCGGGTTGTACCGGCTCTGGTCCTCGGCGAGGGTCCGCACCCCCCAGCCGGAGAAGAGCCGTGGCCCGAGCAGGTGCTCGACCACCTTGCCGGCCCGGGACTCGTCGACGATCCCGCTCCACAGCAGGTGGCCGATGTTCGACGACAGCGCGTCGACCTGTTTCCCGTCGGCGTCCAGGGCGAGCGCGTAGTACTCGCGGTCGGCGATCCAGAAGTCGTGGTTGAACCGCTGCTTGAGCGCGGCGGCCTCCCGCTCCAGGCGGTCGGCGAAGGCCGGGTCGTTCCAGAACGTCCGGGCCAGCCGGGCGGCGCGGATCTTCGCGTCGTACGCGTAGCCCTGCAGTTCGCAGGTGGCCCGGGGGAAGTCGGGCATCCGGCCGTCGGCGTACGAGATGGCGTCCCAGGAGTCCTTCCAGCACTGGTTCTGCAGGCCGGTCTGCGGGTTGCGGGTCTGGTACCAGAGGTAGCCGGTGCCGAGCAGGTCGCCGTAGGTGTCGATCCACTCCAGCGCCGCGCGCACCTGCGGCTCCAGTCGCCGGATCAGCTCGACGTCGCCGGTCCAGCGCTCGTACTCGTCGAGCAGGATGATGAACAGCGGTGTGGAGTCGGCCGACCCGTAGTACGGCGAGTGTGGCTGCTCCTCGAAACCGGCCGTCTCCCCGTACCGCAGCTCGTGCAGGATCTTGCCCGGCTCCTCGTCCCGGAAGTCGTCCACCCGGTGCCCCTGCAGGCCGGCCAGCATCACGATGGTCGGCGGGATCAGCTCCGGTAGGAACGGCAGCACCTGCAACGAGGTGATGATGCTGTCCCGACCGAACAGGGTCATGAACCAGGGCAGTCCGGCGGCGATGAGCCGTACGCCCAGGGCGATCGACTCGTAGCGCAGCGCGGCCAGGTCGTTGAGGCTGCGCCGGTACGCCCCGGCCAGCGGCTGGCAGTCGCAGCCGAGCTTCGGTGCCCGGTCGATCAGCTCCTGCTGCTCGGCGCGGATGGCGTCCGCGCTGCGGCTGCCGCCGTACGGCAGGGTGGCCCGGATGTCCTCCCCACGCGCCCCGTAGACGACCGTGGACACGTGCAGCCGGGTGCTCCACTCGCTGTTGCGCGCGATCCGGATCTGGAAGGTCATCCCGCCGGCGTCGACCATGGCCGGCGCGGTGGAGGTGATCAGCGTCTCCCGGTGGAACGCCTCCCGGCGGTAGGTCAGCCGCAGCTGGTCGTCGGCCACCGTGACCGTCGTCTGCCCCCGCTTCTGCAGGGCGTCCTTGATCTCGAACAGGTCGGCGAAGTCGGCCGCCATCTCGATCCGGACGGTGAACTCGACGTCCTCGCCGCTGTGGTTGAGCACGGTCAGCTCTTCCTCGAAGCTGCCCACGATCGCGCGGCTGCGGATCACCGACGCCTTGGCGTCCAGGTAGTGCGTCGGCTCTCCGGGGGCCAGGAAGAACTTGGTCCGGTACGACTCGGAGGTGTCCATCGACAGGGCGTGCAGCCGCTTGCCGTTGAGGCTGAGCACCCAGTTGGACAGGAAGCGGGTGTCGAAGGAGAACAGCCCGGTCGGGAAGTCGTAGGACGGTTCGATGTCGCCCGTACGGTCGCTGACCAGGAAGGTGTTGCCGTCCAGGATGCTGACCAGGTCGTTCACGTCGGCCGCCCGGCCTGCCTCCGGGCGACCTCACGAGGGTCGCGGGTGCCCGGCGGGTTCGGGAAGAACCGGCGGAAGGCCAGGAAGAGCACCACGTTGCCGCTGAACGTGCTCTCGTTGCGCAGCACCGCCGCGACCCCCTGGGCCTCGCCGGTCACCAGCCGGTCGAACAGGGCGGCGCTGCTGTACCAGATGGCGTCGGCCGGCCCGCGGTTGCGGCTGACCTCCACCGTCCCCGGGCGCATCCGGACCAGCCAGTGCTCGGTCGTCTGCTCATCGGTGGCGAGGTCGATCTGCAGGGTTCCGGCGACCAGGCCGCGCAGGACCTCCGGGGCGCGCGCCGGCAGTGATTCGAAGAACCTCTCCGCCGCCTCGGTCACATCCGAATCGTAGGCAGTCGTCCGAGATGTCGGGTCGGTATCGGTACTCCGCCCGTACCGGCCGCGGCAACCGCCGTCGCCTCAGTAGACGAGGGCCTGCGCGCCGTCGGCCAGCGCCTCCTCGACGAAGGCTGCGGCGCCCGCGATCCGGACGCCGGGCAGCACGTCGTCGGGGCCGATATCCCGCCGGGCCGCGCACTGGGTGCAGGCGGTCACCCGGCCACTGGTCAGGATGACGTGCAGCAGCTCGGCCAGCGGCGCGGAGTGCGGCAGCTCGAACTCCTGGGCACGGCCGGGCAGCGCGAACCAGGTCGACTCGCCGGTCAGCCAGAGCGACACGTCGACACCGGCCGCGACCGCCGTGGCGGCGACCGTGAACGCCTGCGCGCACCGCTCCGGGGCGTCCGCCCCCGCGGTGGCCTTGACGACGAGATTGCGGGCCATGGGGCCCAGCATAGGATGGTCCGGATGGTTACCGAGATCGGGTTCGTCAGCCTGCTGGTCGCCGGCCTGGGCGGGCTCGCCGGTGGCCTGGTCTACCTCGCCGTACGCATATCGAGAGGACGTTGGTGACGCTGGTGAGCGACGAGAACCCGCTGCAGCCCCCGTGGCTGAACGCGCCGCCGGTCGAGCCGTACCCGTTCGAGGAGAGCCACGACCTGCGGGTCGGGCCGAAGCTGCACCCGGCGCTGGACGGCCTGCTGCCGTACATCGGGCTGTGGCGTGGCCGGGGCAAGGGTGGTTTCCCCACCATCGAGGACTTCGACTACGCCCAGGAGATCCGGATCAGCCACGACGGCCGACCGTTTCTGCACTACGAGTCCCGTGCCTGGATCCTCGACGAGGAGAGCAAGCCGGTCCGCCCCGCCGGGCGTGAGGTCGGCTGGTGGCGGCCGGTGCTGGTCGACGGCCGGGCCACCGACGAGCTGGAGGCCCTGCTGACCACCCCGACCGGGATCATGGAGCTGCATCTCGGCAAGCGCACCGGCACCCAGGTGGAGTTCGCCACCGACGCGGTGGTCCGGCCCGCGACGGCCAAGGAGGTCACCGGCGGGCACCGGCTCTTCGGCATCGTCGAGGGCGCGCTGCTCTACGCCCAGGAGATGGCCGCGATGGGGCACCCGCTCAGCCCGCACCTCTCCGCCCGGCTCGTCCGGGTCGGCGGCTGACGTTCAGACGACGGGGAAGCCCAGCAGCGCTTGCAGGACGGGGGTGCGCGGGCTTCGGTCGCGGCGCACCCCGTCCAGGGTGTGGACCTCGATGATCCCCCGCATTGACGAGCTGAACCAGACGCCGTCCGCCGCGTGCAACTCGGCCGGGGTGACCATCCGCTCGTCGGCGGTCAGGCCCAGCTCGCCCGCGTGACCGAGCAGCCACGCGACGGTGGTGCCGGGCAGGATGCCGGTGGTGGCGGCGGGCACGGTGCAGAGCGTGCCGCCGGTGAGCCACACCACGTTGGCGGTCGGGCCCTCCAGCGCGTACCCGTCGGAGGAGATCCAGAGCACGTCGTCGACCCCGGCGCGGCCGGCCCAGCGGCGGGCGGCGCTGTTGACCGCGTACGAGGTGGATTTGATTCCGGCGGGCAGCCAGTCCAGCCCGGTCCGCGCGTCGGCGGGCACCCCCAGCGGCAGCGTGGCCACGGTGATGCCGTCGCGGCGGGCCGCCCGGGACGACGCGGGCACCTCGGTCAGCGTGGCGTAGACGGTCGGCGGGCCGCCGACCTCCGGGCCCCGGGTGCAGACCAGCCGCAGCGCCCCCTCCACCTGCGCCGGCCAGCCCTCGCACAGGTTGTCGAGCAGCTCGATCAGCGTGGCCGTGGGGGGCAGGGTCAGCTCGAAGGCGGTGGCCGCCGCGGCCAGCCGGGCCAGGTGCTCGTCGCGCAGCCACGGCCGGCCGTGGCGCAGGTGCATGGTCTCGAAGAGGCCGTCGCCGCGCAGAACGCCGAGGTCGTCAGCGCGGAGGACGGGCTCGCCGGCTGGCACCGGGCCGCGCCCGAGCACGGCGATCCGCGCGGTCGGATGGGCCGCGACCTTTTCGACGGACGACATCACCATGACCGTCGAGCGTAGCGGCGGTCCGCAGCGCGCGGAGACCGGCACGGTTGTCGAACTATGATCGGACGGTGTCCGAATCCTCCCTCGCGGAAATGCTCCGGGCCCGTGGGCTGCGGCTGACGGCCCAGCGGCAGCTTGTCCTCCAGGCGGTGCTCGATCTGGGCCACGCCACCCCGGAGCAGGTGCACACCGCGGTCCGGGAGGTCGCCGCCGGCGTCAACATCACCACCATCTATCGCACGCTGGAGCTGCTCGAACGGCTCGGCCTGGTGACCCACACCCACCTCTCGCACGGCTCGCCGACCTACCACGCGGCCGGTGAACACCAGCACGTCCACCTGGTCTGCCGGGAGTGCGGCGCGATCGACGAGATCGATCCGGAGCTGCTCCGCCCGCTCGCCGACCAGTTGGCCGCCCAGCGGGGGTTCCGGGTGGACATCGGGCACGTGTCGCTCTTCGGTGTCTGCGAACGCTGCCAGAACGGGGACCACAAATGATCGACATCGCGGGTGCGGTGGCCGTCGAAAGCATCGACGAGGCCAGCCGGGACCAGCCGGAGCCGGCGCACGTCGCGGCCGGGGTGCGGGGGGTCGCCGCGCACTACGGCGACCCGCTGCGCGAGCAGCGCATCCTGGACACCGAGGTCGGCCTGGTCGACCGGTCGCACCGGGGCGTCATCGCGGTGCCGGGGGAGGAGCGGGCCGGCTGGCTGCACACCATCACCTCGCAGCACCTGGCGACGCTGGCCGCCGACGAGGGCACCGAGCTGCTGGTGCTCTCCCCGCACGGGCACGTCGAGCAGCACGCCGTGGTCGCCGAGGACGGCGAGACCACCTGGCTGGACACCGAGCCCGGAGCGACCACCGGCCTGCTGGCGTACCTGGAGAAGATGCGGTTCTTCAGCAAGGTCGAGCCGCGCGACGCCACCGCCGAGCGGGCGCTGCTGTCGCTGGTCGGGCCGGCGGCGACGGACGCGCTGGGCACGCTCGGCGTGACCGGGCTGGCCGCACCGGACCTGATCGCCGTGCCGGGTCCGAAGTTCGCCGCCGGCGCCGTGCCGCCCCGGGCGACCGTTCGGTACGACGTACGGCCACTGCCGACCGGCGGCTGGGCTCGCCGTGGCCCGCTCGGGATCGACCTGCTCGTGCCCCGGAGCGCGATGGAGCAGGTGGTCGCGGAGCTGCGCGGCGCGGGTGTGCCGGTCGCCGGTCTCTGGGCGTACGAGGCGATCCGGGTGGCCGCCCGGCGGCCCCGGGTCGGGGTGGACACCGACCACCGGACCATCCCGGCCGAGGTGGACCTGATCGGCCCGGCCGTGCACCTGGACAAGGGTTGCTACCGGGGGCAGGAGACGGTCGCCCGGGTGCACAACATGGGCCGGCCGCCGCGTCGTCTGGTGCTGCTGCACCTGGACGGGGTGACCACCGACCAGCCGCCGACCGCCGGTACGCCGGTGACCCTCGACGGCCGGACGGTGGGCTTCGTCGGCACCGCCGTGCTGCACCACGAGTTGGGCCAGATCGCCCTGGCGGTGCTGAAGCGCAACGTCCCGGAGGACGCCGTGCTGCTGATCGGCGAGACCGCGGCGGCGATCGACCCGTCCTGACCGGGCCGTCTAGGATCGCCGGCATGACGACAGGGACGTTGATCACGGTGGCCCCGACCGGCGCTGAGTCGGCCAAGGCGGAGGTGCCGGCGCTGCCGGTGACGCTCGACGAGCTGCTGCTCACCGCCAAGGAGTGCGAGGCGCTCGGCGCCGCCGTGATCCACGTTCACATCCGCGACGACGCGGCGCGGCCCAGCCTCGACCCGGTGCGCCTGCGGGAGACGGTGGCGGCGCTGCGGGAGGGCACCGACCTGATCGTGCAGCTCTCCTCCGGCGGCGCGGTGACCGACCCGGAGGCGTCCCGGCTGGCCGTGCTCGACGCCCAGCCGGACATGGCCTCGTGCACCATGGGCACGGTCAACTTCGGCGACGACGTCTTCCTCAACCGCTGGGAGTTCATCGTCGACCTGCACACCCGGATGCAGGAACGCGGGATCGTGCCGGAGTACGAGATCTTCGATCTCGGCCACCTGGCCGCGTTGCAGCGGCTGCTCGGCAAGTACGGGCTGCCGGCCGGCGGGCACGTGCACGTCGATTTCGTGATGGGTGTGCCGGGCGGCATGCCGGGCACCACCGAGACGCTGGTTGCGGCGCACCGCATGCTGCGGGACCTGCCGGACGGCACCACCTTCTCGGCAACCGGCATCGGCCGCAGCACCATTCCGGTCATGCTGGCCTCGCTGTCGACCGGTGGGCACCTGCGGGTCGGCATGGAGGACACCGTGACCTACGCCAAGGGGCGGCCGGTGGAGTCCAACATGCAGCTGGTCGCCCGCGCGGTCGGCTTCGCGCAGCTCGCCCAGCGTCCGCCGCTGACCACCACCGAGGCGCGCGAGCTGCTCGGGCTGTAAGGCCGGCTCTGTCCGGCGCCCCTGTCACCCGGGCGGTGGACGACCTGGTCACCCCGCCGTCGGGCAGCCCAGGGGCGTGGGTACCGTCCAGCACGTGGGAAAGACGTACGAGGGCGGCGCGCCGCTCGCCGAGGTGGTCCGGTCCGGTTTCGTGGAGGGTGCGCACCGCGGCTCGGTGGTGGTGCTGGACGCGACCGGTGCGCCGGTGGCCGCCGCCGGGGATGTGACCTCTCCGATCTTTCCCCGCTCGGCCAGCAAGCCGATGCAGGCGATCGGGATGCTCCGCGCCGGCCTGCCGCTGACCGACCCGGCCGACCTTGCACTGGTGTCGGCGAGCCACGCGGGTGAGGACTTCCACCTGGCCCGGGTGGGCGCGCTGCTGGGGCGGGCCGGGTTGGACGCCTCGGCCCTGCACTGCCCGCCCGACCTGCCGGTGGGCGCGGCGGCACGCGAGGCCGTGCTGCGCTCCGGGGGCGGTCCGACCCGGGTGCAGATGAACTGCTCCGGCAAGCACAGCGGGATGCTGCTCACCTGCCAGGCCGCCGGGTGGCCGCTGGACGGCTACTGGCGGCCGGAGCACCCGTTGCAGCAGCGGTTGCGGGCGGCCATCGAGGAGTTCACCGGCGAACAGGCGGCGGCGGTGGGCGTGGACGGCTGCGGCGCCCCGGTGCTCGCGGTGTCGCTGACCGGCCTGGCCGGGGCGTACCTCCGGCTGGTCGACGCCGAGCCCGGTTCGGTGCCGCGCACGGTGGCCGACGCCATGCGCGCCAACCCGGAGATCGTGGGCGGCACGCGGGCCGACGACACCCGGCTGATGCGCGGCGTTCCGGGACTGCTGGCGAAGGTCGGCGCCGAGGGCGTGATCGCGGTGGGACTGCCGGGCGTCGGCGCGGTGGCACTGAAGATCGACGACGGCGCGGACCGCGCCCGGATGCCGGTGCTGGTCTCCGCGCTGCGCCGGCTCGGCGTCGACGCCCCGGTGCTGGCCGAGTACGCCGAGGTGCCGCTCTTCGGCGGCGGCGTTCCGGTCGGCGCGGTCCGTCCGCTCTGGTGAGTGGCGGCTGGCCCCGATCGTCCGCCCGACACCACTGAGGGGCTTCTCGGCAGGGTCAGCTCAGGAAGTCGAGCAGGGCGGCGTTCACCGGCTCGGGACGCTCCAGCGGCAGCAGGTGCGCGGCGTCCGGCACGTCGGGCAGCCGTACCGCGCCGGGCACCTCGGCGGCGATCCGGTCGGCGAGCCGGCGGATGTCCGGCACGTCGGCGGCGCCGGCGGTGACCAGGACGGGCACCCGCAGCTCGCCGAGGCGCTCGATCGCCGGTGGCGTCAGCTCGCCCACCTCGACGGCACCCAGGGCCAGTTCGGCGGCGAGCGCGCGCTGGTCCATCTCCTGCGCGAACGCGATCAGGCCGGGGTCGACGTCGGCCGGCTGGCGGCCCGGGCCGACCACCCAGAACCGCACCTCACCGGCCGCCCCGGCGGTGAAGTCGTCCGGGTCCACCTCGCCGACCAGATCGTCCCAGAGGTCGTTGGCCTCCTCGGACCACTCGTTGCCGGAGACGGCCGTGTCGAACAGCGCGAGCGCGCTCACCCGGTCGGGGTGGGCCAGCGCGGTGTCGATGGCGACGGACCCGCCGAAGGAGCAGCCGACCAGGGCGGCTCGGGGAATGTCGAGCGCGTCCAGCAGGCCGGCCACGTCGTCGTGGTGCGCGAACGGGGCCGGGGGCAGTTCCGAGTCGCCGTAGCCGCGCAGGTCCGGGACGATCACCCGGTGCCGGGCGGCGAGCGCGGGCAGTTGCCCCCGCCACATCCGTCGGTCGGCGATGCCGGCGTGCAGCAGCACGACGGGCGATCCGGTGCCGGCCTCGTCGTACGCGATGACTGCTCCATTGACTGCGATCTTGTGCACGGACGGACGGTACGGATCGAGCGGGCGACGCGCAAACAGGATGCTGAGACCTTGCTAACTCTGGCTAGCGTTTTGCTTGCAGGAGTTAGCAACGCCGGTTAGCGTCAGCGTCATGGCCACACCGAAGGACCTCCCCGACGTCGGCGGGTTCATCCGCGATCTGCGGCGCAACGCGAAAATCTCGCTGCGGCAGCTCGCCGAGCAGGCAGGGGTCAGCAACCCGTACCTCAGCCAGATCGAGCGCGGCCTGCGCAAGCCGAGTGCCGAGGTGCTCCAGCAGCTCGCCAGCGCCCTGCGGGTGTCCACCCCGGCGATGTACCTGCGGGCCGGGCTGCTCGACGACAAGGAGGGGCACGGTGTGCTCGCCGCCATCGCGGTCGACGCCGACCTGACGATGGCCCAGAAGCAGTCGCTCAGCCAGATCTACGAGACCTTCCGCCGGGAGAACGTCCGCCTGGCCGAGGCCGAGGGCACCAACACCGACATCGACACCACCGGCGGCGGGGCCCGGATCACCACCCCGACCGACGTCGCCGACGAGCCGGCCGATGTGGCCAACCTGGCCGCGACCGGCCCCACCACCGCGGGCGGCACCCCGACCGAGGCCGTACTCGAGTCGGTGGCCGTCACCGAGGCGGGCTCCACCCCCGCCCCGACCAGCACCAACACCCCCGAGAAGAAGGCCGCCGGTCCGGCGGTCCGGAAGGCCGCCGATGCGGCCGAGGAGGAAACCTCATGACCGAGCCGAAGACCAACCGCATCCCCGCCCCGATCTACGCCGCCGCCGGCGCCGGGGAGCTGGCCCTCCAGCAGCTGCGCAAGCTGCCGAGCGTGGTCGGCGTCCTCGGCACCCGGGTCGTCGCCGATCTGGGTGGCCGGGCCGTGCTGACCGGCTTCGAGCTGCGCCAGAAGGCCACCGAGACCCTGCGTACCGCGAACGAGACCGCCGAGAGCCTGCGCGGCCGGGCCCAGGCCGAGCTGGACCTGGCCAAGCTCCGCGAGTCGGCCGACCTGGCCAAGCTCCGCGAGGTCGCCGACCTGGACCGGCTGCGCGCCGCCGCGACCCGTAACGCCGCCGTGGTGGTCGCCGGTGCCCAGGCCGCCCAGGAGCGGGCGTTCGCCGCGTACGGCGCGCTGGTCGCCCGCGGTGAGCGGGTCGTCGGCGCTGGCGTGCTGGAGGCCGCCGAGACGGTCAACGCCGACATCGAGGCGACCCAGGCTGTCACGCCGGCCGCCGCCCCGACCGAGGCCGCCACCCCGGCCGCTCCGACCGAGGCCACCGCCCCGGCCAGCCCGGCCGACGTGCCGAGCCCGGCCGAGGTCGCCGAGATCGCCGAGGCCAAGCCGGTCGCCGTCAAGAAGGCCGCCCGGGCGCCGAAGGCCGCCAAGCCGGCTTCGACCCCGTCGGCGAAGCTGCCCCGGGCCACCAAGCGGACCCGCCCGGCGGCCGAGTAGTTCGTGCTGTCCACGACCCCGGCGGCGTCCTTGTCGGACGTAGTCGGGGTCGTGGACATAAGCTTGCCGGCATGGCCAACGCCGCGCCGATCTTCGCGTTCGAAGTCCGCTACGTGATCGAGCTGATCCTGCTCGTCTTCGCGCTGATCATCCAGGGTGTCGCGCTGGTGCACGCCGTCACGCAGCGCTCCGACGCCTTCCCCGCCATCGGGACGCTGCCGAAGGGTGGCTGGATCGCCATCCTGGCGGTCTGCCTCGTGCTCACCCTGCTGGGCTTCGGTCCGATCAGCCTCTTCGGACTGATCGGCATCGCCGCCGCCCTCATCTACCTGCTCGACGTCCGGGTCGGCCTGCGCGACCTGAGTGACGGCAAAGGGTTCTGGTGAGGGGTTTCCGCTGGCCGCCTCCACCGGACGGCGGGCCCCGCACCTGGGGGCCCGGTCCGGGTGGTCCGCGTACCGGCCGGCCGGCGCTGCCGGAACCGGAGACCGAGCTGATCACCACGCCGCACGGCGTGCGGTTGGAGCGGCTGGTCACCGGCACCGGTGAGCCGGTCACCGTCTTCGCGCACGGGCTGGGCAACGGCATCGCCACCACCCGCCCGTTCGGCAGCGGGGTGACCGGTCGCAAGGTGTTCTTCCAGTTCCGCGGGCACGGCCGATCCGACGCGCCGGCCGGGCCGTGGAGCTATCTCGACCTGGCCCGGGATCTGCGCGCCGTGGCGGATCTCGGCGGTGCCAGCCGGGCGTTCGGGGCGAGCCTCGGCGCCGGCGCGCTGTGCCGGCTGCTGGTCGAGAGCCCGGACCGCTTCGAGAAGCTGGTCTTCTTCCTGCCGGCGGTGCTCGACCAGCCGCGCGGGCCGGTGGCCCGGGAACGCGTCACGGCCCTGCTGGAGGCGGTGGAGAGCGGTGACGCCTCGGCGGTCGCCGACGTCGTCTCGCTCGAGCTGCCGACGGCGGTCCGCAACACCCCGGCCGGTTGGGCGTACCTGCGGCAGCGGCTCGACCAGTTGCTCCGCGACGGTCTGGCCGAAGGGCTGGCCACTCTCCCGGAGCAGGCGCCGCTGCGCGACGCCTCCGCCCTGGCGGCGGTCACCGCACCGGCGTTGGTGATCGGCTGTGCGGGCGACGACCTGCACCCGGTCGAGGTCGCCGAGCAGCTCGCCTCCGCGCTGCCCCAGGCCACCCTGCACGTGTACGACCGGCCCGGCGTGCTCTGGACGGAACGCGCCGACCTGCGGGAGCGCGTGTCCAGCTTCCTCAACGAGTAACGTCCCCTGCCATGGGTGTCACACAGCATGGCCGGACGCACCGGCTGGACCTCGCCGACCCGACCCTGCGCGAGTGGACCTGCACGGTTCTGCACGCCGACCCGGAGCAGGGCATCGTGCTGGACCGGTCGGCCTTCTACCCGGGCGGGGGCGGTCAGCCGCCGGATCACGGCGTGCTGCTCTGGCAGGGCGTGCAGACCCGGATCGTCGGCACCCGCAAGGGCGACGACCCGTACCTGATCCCCGCCGAGGGTGATCCACTGCCGCCGGCCGGCACCGAGGTCGTCGGCGCGGTGGAGGACGAGCGCCGCACCCGACTGATGCGCACCCACTCCGGGCTGCACGTGCTCTGCGGGGTGGTGTTCCGCGACTTCGGCGCACTCGTCACGGGCAACTCGATGGAACCGGGCGAGGCCCGGATGGACTTCAACCTCCCCGAGGTGCCGGCCGACTTCAAGAGCCGGATCGAGGAGCTGGTCAACGCCGAGGTGGCCGCCGACCGGTCGGTCGCCGTCCGGGTGCTGCCGCGCGCCGAGGCGCTGTCCCTGCCGGACATCATCCGCACCCAGTCCAACCTCATTCCGCCGGACGAGCAGGAGGTCCGGATCGTCGACATCGTCGGCCTGGACGTGCAGGCCGACGGCGGCACCCACGTCGCGTCCACCGCCCAGATCGGCAAGGTGCAGGTGGTCAAGGTCGAGAGCAAGGGCCGGGCCAATCGCCGGGTCCGCGTCCGCCTGGCGGACTAGGTAGCGCTGTCGCCTGGCGGACTAGGCGGCGCTGTCGCCTGGCGGACTAGCTCTCCTGGCGGGCGCGCAGCGATCGGATCTTGTGCCGGTTGCCGCAGCGCTCCATCGAGCACCAGCGGCGCCGCCCGGGGCGTGAGGTGTCCACGAAGACCAGGTAGCAGTTGTGCGCGCCGCACTCCCGGATCCGGTCGGCGTACGGCCCGCTGAAGAGCTCGACCGCGTCCCGGGCGATGCTGGCCAGGGCCTGTCGGCCGCTGGCCGGGAGCACCCAGCGCCGCGTGCCGTCCGGGTCGAGCCGGGGGGCCAGCGGCGCGGCGGCCGCCGCTTCGTTGAGGATGTCGAGGTCGTCGGGCGTCGCGTCGAAGTCGGTGGGTGTCTCGGCGGGTGGCCGGGTGCCGGTGCGGGCGCAGACCAGTCGCCACAGCGCGTCCCGCAGCCGCCGGGCGTCGGCCAGCTCCGCCGGTTGGACGTCGACCTGAGCCGGGTCCAGGCGCAGGCGGGACCGCGCCAACCAGTCGGCGAGATCCGCCGGAGCGTGCATCACCTCGTAGCGGGCGCCGATGCCCGGCCCGCCGGTGGTGAGGAATTCCAGGCAGAGTGCGCCGGGATCGAAGAGAAAGCTGGTCCCTCTCAGCGACACCAGGGTGATTCCACTTGCGACGTCGGTCACGTAACCACTATAAACGGTTACAGGACCCGTCCGCATGGCGCGGTCGTCACGAAGGTGAGGAAACCCGATGGCTCTGGAATGGAAGCTCGTCGTCGACTGCGCGGAGCCGATCGCGTTGGCCCGGTTCTGGGCGGCCGCGCTCGGTTACGAGGTCGAGGACAACAGCGCCCTGATCGATCAGCTGGCCACGTCCGGGGCGATCGGGCCGGAGGCGTACGTCGAGACCGACGGTCGCCTCGCGTTCCGGGAGCTCGCGGCGGTCCGTCACCCCGAGGACCCGGTCCAGCCGGTCAGCGGCATCGGTCTCGGCCGCCGGCTGCTGTTTCAGGCGGTGCCGGAGCCCAAGCAGGTCAAGAACCGGCTGCACATCGACCTGCACGCCGGCCCGGACGAGCGGGAGGCGACCGTGCAGCGGCTGGTCGGGCTCGGTGCGACCGTGCTGCGCGAGGTCGCCGACCGGGGCAGCCGGCACACCACGATGGTCGACCCGGAGGGCAACGAGTTCGACGTGCAGTGACACCCGGGCGGCCACCGGGCCGGGCAGCACCGGATTCGTAAAATCGGACGGGGGCTGTCAGGTATGGCTGACAGCCTCGGAGGCATGACACAACCGCTGACAGGAAAGATCGCGCTCGTCGCCGGCGCCACCCGGGGCGCGGGGCGGCAGATCGCGGTCCAGCTCGGCGCGGCCGGGGCCACCGTCTACGCCACCGGCCGCAGCAGCCGGGCCGGCCGCTCGGAGATGGACCGGCCGGAGACCATCGAGGAGACCGCCGAGTTGGTCACCGCCGCCGGCGGCACCGGCATCGGGGTCCGGGTCGACCACCTGGTGCCCGAGCAGGTCCGCGACCTGGTCGCCCGCATCGACTCCGAGCAGGGGCGCCTCGACGTGCTGGTCAACGACATCTGGGGCGGCGACCCGCTGGTCACCTGGGAGAAGCCGGTCTGGGAGCAGCCGCTCGACGCCGGCTTCCGCACCCTGCGGCTGGCCATCGACACGCACATCATCACGAGCCACTTCGCGCTGCCGTTGCTGATCCGCAGGCCCGGCGGCCTGGTCGTGGAGATCGGCGACGGCACCAAGGCGTACAACGACCAGAACTACCGTCTCTCGGTCTTCTACGACCTGGCCAAGACCTCGGTCAACCGGCTCGGCTTCAGCCAGGGGCACGAGCTGAAGCCGCACGGCGGCACCGCCGTCGCGCTGACCCCCGGCTGGATCCGTTCGGAGGCCATGCTGGAGCACTTCGGCGTGACCGAGGAGAACTGGCGCGACGGGGCCGCAACCGACCCGCACTTCCTCATCTCGGAGACCCCGGCCTTCGTCGGACGCGCGGTGGCCGCGCTCGCCGCGGACGAGGAGAAGGCCCGCTGGAACGGCATGTCCGTCGACGCCGGCACTTTGTCCAAGGTGTACGGGTTCACCGACGTCGACGGCAGCCAGCCGGAGGCATTCCGGTACATCACGGAGGTGGTCGACGCCGGTAAGCCGGCCGACGTCACCGGCTACCGGTAGAGCGCGCGGAACCGCTCGGCCGCCTCGGCGAACATCTCCCGCAGCTCCGGCGGGTCGAGGGCCTCCACCTCGGGGCCGAGTCCGAGCAGTTGGTGGTACGCCACCGCGACGGATTCGACCGGCAGTCGGGCCGTCACCCAGCCCTGCCCGTCGGGCTGGGTGGCGGCGGCGACCACCTCGTCGTACACGAAGGGGGCGTCCACCAGGTGCCGGAGCTGGCGCAGGCCGGCCGGGCTGAACCGGACGGTGACCTCGGCCCGCAGCATGGTCCGCAGGAACGACCCGGCCTGCTCACGCCAGTATCCGGCCAGGTCGAAGTCCTCGTCCCGGTTGAAGCTCTCCTCGCCCACCTCGACCCCGGTCACCCGGTCCACGCGGTAGGTGCGCGCGTCGTCGCCGACCAGGCCGACCAGGTACCAGACCGCGTTCTTGAGCACCAGCCCGTACGGCCGGACCTGGCGGGTCACCTCCCGGTCGCCGCGCCGGTAGCGCAGGTGCACCACCCGGTCCCGCCAGACCGCCCGGGCCAGCTCGGCCAGCCAGGGCGGCGGTCCGGTCTCCCGGAACCAGCCCGGCACGTCCAGGTGGAACCGCTGTCCGGCGCGGGCCGGCGCGTCCCGCAGTGCGGGCGGCAGCGCGGCGAGGACCTTCAACTCGGCGGCGGCGACCGCGTCGGCGAGCCCCATGTCACCGGCCGGACCGGGCAGTCCGGCGAGGAAGAGCGCCTCCGCCTCGTCCCGGGTCAGCCCGGTCAGCCGGGTCCGGTAGCCGCCGAGCAGTCGGTAACCGCCGGCCCGACCCCGGTCGGCGTAGACCGGCACCCCGGCGGCGGAGAGCGCCAGCACGTCCCGGTAGACGGTGCGCTCGGAGACCTCCAGCTCCCGCGCCAGCTCAGCCGCCGTCATCGACCCGCGCGCCTGCAACAGCAACAGCAGCGAGATCAGTCGGGAGGCGCGCACCCGCCCATCCTGCCCGGTCCCACTCACCGCCCGCCGGGGGTGAGCAGGCCCCGGTCGTACGCGGTGGCCACGGCCGCGGCCCGGTCGTTGACCCCGAGCTTGGCGTACACGTGCAGCAGGTGCGTCTTGACCGTGGCCTCGCTGATGAACAGGCGGGCCGCCGCCTCCCGGTTCGAGGCGCCCCGGGCCACCAGGGTCAGCACCTCCAACTCGCGGTGGCTGAGCGGCTCCTCGGCCGGGGCGCGCAGCCGTCCCATCAGCCGGCCGGCCACGCTCGGCGCGAGCACCGACTCACCCCGGGCGGCGGCCCGTACCGCTCGGACGAGGTCCTCGCGGGGCGCGTCCTTCAGCAGGTAGCCGGTCGCGCCGGCCTCGATCGCCGGCAGCACGTCGGCGTCCGTGTCGTACGTGGTGAGCACCAGCACCCGGGCAGCGCTGCCGGAACGGGCCAACCGGCCGATGGCCGTCACCCCGTCCATCCCGGGCATCCGCAGGTCCATCAGCACCACGTCCGGACGCAGCGTCTCGACCAGGGCCAACGCCTCGGCCCCGTCCGCGGCCTCGCCCACCACGTCGAACCCCGGGTCGCCGGTGAACATCCCCCGCAGCCCGTCCCGCACCACCGGATGGTCGTCCACGATCAGCAGCCGGACCGGGGTGGTCAACCGGCACCCCCGGCAAGCGCCGGGACGGACGCCGAGACCGCCGTGCCGCCGCCCGGCTCGGACTCGACGGCCAGTTCACCGCCAACCCGGGTCACCCGTTGCCGCATTGCGGTCAGCCCGTACCCGCCGCCCGGCTCCCGGGACGCCGGCTGGTTGGTGACGTCGAATCCCGTCCCGTCGTCGCGGACGTCCAGGGTGACCACGTCCTCCATGTACGACAGGGTCAGCCCCACCCGCGACGCGGCGGCGTGCCGGGCCACGTTGGCCAGCGCCTCCTGGGCGGCCCGCAGCAGGGTCACCTCGACCTCCGGGTGCAGCGGACGGGGCGTGCCGGTGGTGGCCACCTCGGCGCGTACACCGTTGAGGGCCGACCAGCGGCCACCCAGCTCGGCGAGGGCGTCCGGCAGCCGGGCCGTCTCCAGCGGCTCCGGGCGGACCGCGCGCACCGAGCGGCGGGCCTCGGTGAGGCTCTCCCGGGCGAGGGCGATGGCGTTGTCCACGTGCCGGCGCCAGTCGGCGGAACGGTCGCGGGTCTGCTCGGCCGCCTCCAGTTGGGTGATGATGCCGGTCAACCCCTGGGCCAGGGTGTCGTGGATCTCCCGGGCCATCCGCTGGCGCTCGTCCAGGATGCCGGCCTCCCGGGCCTGGGTGAGCAGTTGGGCGTGCAGCCCCACGTTCTCCCGGGCGGTGTCGGCGAGCCTCCGGTTGGCCTCGGCCAGTTCCTCCACCAGCAGTTTGCGGTTGGCGTTCTGCCGCTCGGTGACTGTGCCGAACCAGCTCACGGCGCCGGCCGCTCCGGCGTTGAACAGCACCAGCACCGACCAGAGCAGCCAGTGCGCCGCCGAGGACGGTGGGCCCGCGCTCTGCGCGGTGGCGACCAGCACGCCGGTCACGGCCACCCCGGCGAACCGCCATCGGCCGGGAAGCACGAGGAACGCGTGCACGAAGCCGACCCAGGCGAAGAAGCCGTACCACGGGCTGGCGACCACCAGCACGGCGCTGGAGACGAGCAGCCCGACGTAGTAGACCGCCATCAACGCCTGCCGCGTGATCCACCCGGGGTGCAGGGTGATGAACCAGGCGACCCAACAGCCGGCCACCACGGCGACGGCCAGGGTCGGCGGGAACGGCAGGCTGCCCGGGGCCGGGGCGAAGCGTGCCAGCACCGTCCCGACCAGCAGCCCGAGGAAGGGCGCGACCCGGTAGACGCTCGCCTCGCGCGCCTCCCACACGGCCAGCCGGTCGACCTGTTCGGCGATGCTGGTCATCGGTCTTCGCTCACTCCCAACGGAAGAGTTTCGAGGCGGTCGCACCGGCGGCCAACGCGACCACGGCCATTATCCCGAGGTGCAGTGGGTGTGGTGACGTCCCGGTCCAGGCGTCGAGCAGCGCCTGCACCCCGGGTGGCGTGTAGTCGCCGATCCGCACCAGGAAGTCCGGCAGGAGGAACCGGGGCACGTAGACGCCGCCGAAGAACATGACCGCCATGAACAACGGCACGGCCAACCCCTGCGCCGACTTGGCCGTCCGCGCCACCGCCGCCACCAGCAGGCCCAGCGCCAGCAGGGCGGCCGTACCGAGGACGAGGGCCAGCGTGAAGCCCAGCGGACGCCGGGGCAGTGGCACGTCGAACGCCAACCGGCCGACCACGATGAGCAGCACGGCGCTGACCAGGATGGTGGCGAGCGAGATGACCAGTTGGGCGGCCAGCAGGGCGGCCGGGCTGGCCGGGGTGGTGGCGAGCCTGCGGAGCACCCCACGTTCCCGGTAGGTGGCCAGCACCGTGGGCAGGATGTTCACCGCCGACATGGCGAGCGTGATCACCAGCAGCGAGGGGGCGAAGTACTGGATGAACGACAGGTCGCCGAACTGCTCCTCTGGCTGGCGCCCCGCCGGGATCAGCCCGAACACCACCAGCAGCGCGAGCGGCAACACGACGGTGGTGAGCGGCGAGCCGAAGTCCCGCAGGAAGAGTCTCGTTTCGATCTTGAGGATCTGCCCGAAGGCGTGCATGTCGCTCCCTCTCACTCGGCGGGCCGGCGCCCGGTCAGCTCGACGAACGCGTCGTCGAGGGTGGACTGCTCCAGCCGCAGGTCGGCGGCGACGATCTGGTTGCGGGCGAGCACCGACGTGACCGCGTGCAGCACGTCACCGGTGCCGGTCACCACCACCTGGCTGCCGGTGCGCTGCACGGCGGTCACCTCGGGCAGGTCGGTGAGGAGCCGGTCGTCCATCGAGGCGGACGGCCGGAACCGGATCCGCTGCTCCGGAGCCACCGTCGACACCAGGCCGGCCGGGCTGTCCAGTGCGACGACCCGTCCCCGGTCGATCACGGCGACCCTGTCGCAGAGCCGCTCGGCCTCCTCCATGAAGTGGGTGACCAGCACGATCGTCACGCCGCTGTCCCGGACCTGCTCGATGAGGGTCCAGGTGTCCCGCCGGGACTGCGGGTCCAGCCCGGTGGTCAGCTCGTCCAGGATCGCCACCCTCGGGTTGCCGACCAGCGCCAGCGCGATCGACAGCCGCTGCTTCTGGCCGCCCGAGAGCTTCTTGTACGCGGTGTTCCGCTTGTCGCCCAGACCCAGCGTGTCGATCAGGTGCGCCGGGTCGGCCGGGTCGCGGTAGAACGAGGCGTACAGATCCAGGGCCTCGGCGACCCGTAGCTGGTCCGGCAGTTGGCTCTCCTGGAGCTGCACGCCAACCCGCTGGCGGAGCTGGGCCGCGTCCCGGCGGGGGT
Source organism: Micromonospora sp. RHAY321 (assembly GCF_023896955.1). Classification (GTDB taxonomy): domain Bacteria; phylum Actinomycetota; class Actinomycetes; order Mycobacteriales; family Micromonosporaceae; genus Micromonospora. Next base: position 11,680 of record NZ_JAMHIW010000006.1, on the reverse strand, counting down.
CGAGCCCGAGGACCGACACCCCGCCCCCGTCCGGGACGCGGAGCCCGGCGACACACTCGACGGTCGTGGTCTTACCGGCGCCGTTGGGGCCGAGGACCCCGAAGATCTCCCCCTCCGCCACCGTGAACGACACGTCGTCCACGGCTACCAGGTCGCCGTACCGCTTGTGCAGACTGGTCACCTCAATGACCGGCATGGTGCCGCCCTCCGCCGTCGTAGCTGTGCCTCCTCAGCCTGGGGGTGTCGGCTCGGCGGCGGATCGACCAGCCGTTGATGATCGTTCGCGGCGGCGGCTGACCCCGGCGATCCACCAACCGGTTGATGTGCCGGGGATGGCACTGCTGTTGACGCGCCGCCCGGCGGCGGTCCGCGGTGATCGCTAGGCTGCTCGGTCGTGGACGCCAGCAGAATCGCCAGCCCGGTGACCGGGGTCGTCGGACGCTTCTTCGCCGGGGTCGGCCTGCTCCTGCGCGGGCTCGGCCTCTACGTGCGCAGCCCGAAGCTGATGCTGTTCGGCATCGTGCCGGCGTTGATCTCCGGTGTGCTCTTCGTGGCCGCGTTCGCGACCCTGGTGTACTTCGTGGACGACATCGCCGCCCTGGTCACCCCGTTCGCCGACGACTGGTCGACCACCGCCCGCAACCTGCTCCGGGTGATCGCCGGGCTGGCCTTCCTGGGCCTCGGCGGCCTGCTCGCCGTGGTCAGCTTCACCGCCGTCACCCTGGTCATCGGCGACCCGTTTTACGAGAAGATCTCCGAGCGGGTAGAGGAACGGCTGGGGGGCACTCCCGGCGCTGTGGAGGTCTCCTTCTGGTCGTCGTTGCGCCGCAGCCTCGCCGACTCGGTACGGCTGGTGGCCCTCACGGCGTTGGTCGGCATCCCGCTCTTCCTCGCCGGCTTCATCCCGGTGGTCGGCCAGACGGTGGTCCCGGTGATCGGGGCGGCGGTGGGCGGCTGGTTCCTGGCCGTGGAGCTGGTCGGCGCCCCGTTCTACCGGCGCGGCATGCGGCTGCCGGAGCGCCGGTCGATCCTCAAGGCCGACCGGCCCGCCGCGCTGGGCTTCGGGGTGGCGGTGTTCCTCTGCTTCCTGATCCCGCTCGGCGCCGTGCTGGTCATGCCGGCGGCGGTGGCCGGTGCCACCCTGCTGGCCCGCCGCTCGCTCGGCCAGCCGATCGAGGAGCGCTGACATGGATATCACCCTGGTCGAGGGGGACATCACCGCGCAGCGGGCGGACGCGATCGTCAACGCGGCCAACTCGTCCCTGCTCGGCGGCGGCGGAGTCGACGGGGCGATCCACCGGCGCGGCGGGCCGGCCATCCTCGCGGAGTGCCGGGCGTTGCGGGCATCGCGGTACGGCCGGGGCCTGCCCACCGGGCAGGCCGTGGCGACCACGGCTGGAGACCTGTCGGCCCGCTGGGTGATCCACACCGTCGGGCCGGTCTGGTCGGCCACCGAGGACCGCTCGCCGCTGCTGCGCGACTGCTACGCCAACAGCCTCCGGGTGGCCGACGAGCTGGGCGTGGCCACCGTGGCGTTCCCGCTGATCTCGGCCGGCGTCTACGGCTGGCCGGTCGACGACGCGGTCCGTCAGGCACTGTCGGTGTTGCGCGCGGCCTCGCCGGCCGCCGTCACCGAGGCCCGGCTGGTGCTCTTCGGGGCGGACACCCACGCCACGGCGCGCCAGGTCCTCGACGCCGGTTGACCCGACCCGACGCCCGGCTGATCAGGTCAGCTCGGCCAGGCAGGACCACTGTGCCGCGACCGGCCGGTAGCCGAGCCGCGCGTTGATCGCCAGCATCGGCGCGTTGGCCTCGTCGTTCGACGTGTACGCGACTCGGACGCCGCCGGCGGCGGCCCGGTGCAGCGCCGCCGTCTTGACCAGTCGGGCCAGCCCACGACCCCGGTACGCGGGGACGGTGCCGGTGTAGTCCGACCACATCCGCTCCCCGTCGCGCTTCACGAGGCTGAACGCGGCGATCTGCCCGTCGACCTCGGCGGCCGTGCTGGCCTGCTTGTCCAGGCCGAGGTTGTCCCAGACGTCGTACTGCCAGCTCTCGTAACTGATCGAGTCGACCGGCACGTCGCCGGGCTCGTCGACCGCCGAGGCGGCGTCCGCCTCGTACAGCAGGTGCGGGTCCAGCTCGGCGATCGGACGCAGCCGTACGCCCGGCGGCGGCTCGGGTGACGCGGGCGCCGGATCCAGGTCGAGCGCCGAGTAGCGCACCTCGCGGCTGGACTGGAAGCCGTGCCTGTGGGCGAACGGCAAGGCGTCCGGCTGCGCCCAGGTGCGCAGTCGATGGATCCCCAGCGGGGCGAGGTGACCGGTCGCGGCCGTCAGCAGCGCGGTGCCGATTCCGCGTCGCCGGTGCTCCGGGTGCACGTGCAGCAGGGAGATGTCGCCGACGTCCGCGGTCGAGGTCCAGCCGACGCGCTGAGCCGACACCCAGCCGACCACCTGGGCGTCGACCTCGGCCACGAAGGCGGTCCACCCCTCCTCCGGTGGCGGTTCGGCGATCATCTTCCGGGTCGACTCGACCCCGCGCACCAGGTACGGGTACACCAGTGCCCGCAGCGCCACCACGGCCGGGGCGTCGTCGGGCTGCGCCACACGGATCCGCATGTCAGGCCGCCATCCGTACGGCGGCCACGGCCTCGACCTCGACGAGCTGGTCGGTGTAGCCGAGCACGGCCACCCCGAGCAGGGTGCTCGGCGGGTCGTGGTCGCCGAAGGAGTCCCGGACCACCTCCCAGACCTTCACGAGATCGGCCTGGTCGGACGACGCCACGTACACCGTGGTCTTGACCACGTCGGTCAGCCGGGCACCGGCGGCCCCGAGTGCGGTCTCCAGATTCGCCATCACCTGCCGGGCCTGCGCGGCGTGGTCGCCCGGCGCAACGGTTCGCCCCTCCGCGTCGAGCGGGCACGCGCCGGCGGTGAACACCAGCCGGGCGGGTGGCTCGACGGTGGCCGCGTACGCGTACTCGGCGACATCGGAGAGGGCAGGGACATGCAGCAGCGCGACGGGATCCGGCATGCCGGCGACGCTAGCGACGATCGGGTGCCTGGGCGACGCATTAACCGGCCGGGAGCCTAGCCGTGATGCGGTCGACCTACGCAAAACAGCCGAATCACGCACTTATCGGCCAGGTCCTGACTAACTTTCATAGTCGGTACGAACGTCTCTATCAGCAACAAATCATGGAGGAGACATGAGAGCAGCACTCGTCAAGCTCGTCGCCACAGGTGTAGCAGCCGGTGCGTTCCTGACCGGGGCGGCAAGCGCCGCCCAGGCCCAGCCGACCCAGCCGCCCCCGCCCAGCACGATCGACATCAACCCCGGCAACGTCCCCACGACAGCGGCCGCCTTCACGCAGAACTGCGATCCGAACCTCGGGGGCGGGCCGTTCCCGAACCAGGACGTGTGGGTCTTCAACCTGCCGGGCAACCCGCAGACCTCCGGTCAGTTCCTCACGGTCACGGGCACCTGGAGCATCCCGAACAACGGCACCGTGAGCCGGACCATACCGGTCGACGGCGGTGCGATCGTCAACGACATGGGCACCAGCAAGGCGTGGATCCGGTTGCCTGCCGGCTGGACGCTGACCGACGCCAGTGCGGTGATCACCGGGGAGGCCGGGTTCTTCGTGCTGACCCAAACCTGTGCCGCCAGCGGTCAGCCGACCACGCCGCCGCCCACCACCCAGCCGCCGACGAGCGCGCCGCCCACCACCACCGCGCCGCCCACGGCCACCCCGACGAAGAGCGAGTTGCCGATCACCGGCACGTCGGCGGGCAGTCTGCTGCCCATGGCCATCTTCGGCCTGGGTGCGGTGGCGCTCGGTGCCGCGTTCATTGCCGTACGCCGTCGCCGGGACGCGGAGGGCTGATCGTCAGCACCGCAGCGGACACGGACCCTCCGGCCGTGTCCCCGGGGCCCTCCTCGTCGAGGAGGGCCCCGGGCTACGCCGAGTCGCGCAGGATCAGTTCGGTGGGGAGCATGACCGCCGGCTCGATGGACTCGCCGGCGGCCAGCCGGAGCAGCTGCCGGGTCATCCGTCGGCCGATCTCCACGATCGGCTGCCGGACCGTTGTCAGCGGCGGCTCGGTGTACGCGGCGGTCTCGATGTCGTCGAAGCCGACCACCGCGACGTCCTCCGGCACACGCCGGCCGGCCTCGCGCAGCGTCCGCAGAGCGGCGTGCGCCATCAGGTCGGAGGCGGCGAAGACGGCGTCCAGGTCGGGATGCTCGGTGAGCAGCCGGTGCATCGCCGCGGCTCCGGACTCTCGGGTGAAGTCGCCGACCGCGACCAACTCGGGCAGCCCGGCGGCGGCCACCGTGCTGCGGTAGCCGGCGAGCCGTTCGATCCCGGCCACCATGTCCTGCGGGCCGGCGATGCTGGCGATCCGTCGGCGACCGCTGTCGATCAGGTGCCGTACGGCCGCCGTCACCCCGCCGACGTGGTCGACGTCCACGTACGGCACGGGCACGTCGCCGAGCGGACGGCCGCTGCACACCACCGGGATGCCGAGGCGGGCCAGCGTTCCGGGCAACGGGTCGGCGCCGTGCAGCGAGGCGAAGAGCACCCCGTCGACGTGCCGGCCCGTGGTGAACCGCTCGACCCGGTCGTGCCCGGCCGGTGAGCCGGCCAGCATCAGCACCAACTGCTTGTCGGCGGCCTCCAACTCCTGGCTGACGCCCCGGATGATGCCGGGGAAGACCTGGTCGTCGGAGAAGACCCGGGTGGCCGCCTCCGGCATGACCAGGGCGATCGAGTCGGTGCGCTGGGTGACCAGGCTGCGGGCGGCGAGGTTGGGCACGTACCCCAGCTCGGCGACCGCCCGGTTGACCGCCTCCCGGATCGGCTCGGCGACGGTGGTGGAGCCGTTGACCACGCGTGACACGGTGGCCCGGGACACCCCGGCCCGCGCCGCCACCGCCTCGAGCGTCGGCCGTTGCGCCGTCGTCATCGCGCCCTCCCCCCGCTCGTCACAGCCCGTTCCGGGAGATCACCTCCTGGTACCACCGGGCGCTGGCCTTCGGTGTGCGCCGCTGGGTCAGGTAGTCGACGTGCACGATCCCGAACCGCTTGCGGTAGCCCTCCGCCCACTCGAAGTTGTCCAGGAATGACCATACGAGATAGCCGCGCAGGTCCACGCCCCGGGAGATCGCCTCGTGTGCGGCCCGCAGGTGCCCGTCGAGGTAGGCGATCCGGTCGGTGTCGATCACCTGCCCCGGCCCGTCGGCCGACTCGGCGCCCGGCTTGTCGGGGAACGCCGCGCCGTTCTCGGTGATCAGCAGCGGCACCCCGGGGTAGTCCGTGGCGATCCGCTCCAGCAGCCGGGTCAGCCCGGCCGGCTCGATCATCCACTCCATGTCGGTGAGCGGCCCGGTCGGCGGCAGGAACTGCACCGCACCCTCGGTGCCCGGGTAGGCGCCACCGCCACCCGCGCCGTCGGGGCGCCCGGCGACGTAGCTGGGCTGGTAGTAGTTGATGCCGAGCAGGTCGATCGGGGCGGCGATCAGCTTCTCGTCGCCGTCCCGGATGAACGTCGGTTCGACCATGCGCGCCACGTGCTCCCGCACGTCGTCCGGGTAGCCACCGGCCAGCAGCGGGTCGAGGAAGATCCGGTTGTGCAGGCCGTCGACCAGGCGGACCGCGGCGGCGTCGGCCGCGCTCTGCGGATCGGCCGGCTGCACGTCCGCGGGGTTGAGGGTGATGCCCACGCTGCCTGCGCCGGCCGACCGCAACGCCCGCGCCGCGAGGCCGTGCGCGAGCAGCAGATGGTGTACGGCGGTGAAGGCGGCCGCCGGATCCTGCTCACCCGGGGCGTGCACCCCGTTGCCGTAGCCGAGGTAGGCCGAGCACCACGGCTCGTTGAGCGTGGTCCAGACGTCCACCCGGTCGCCGAGCCGGGCGTACACCGCCGTGGCGTACGTGGCGAAGTGCTCGGCGGTGTCCCGGTTGGTCCAGCCGCCCCGGTCGCCCAGGGCCTGCGGCAGGTCCCAGTGGTAGAGGGTGACGATCGGGTCGATCCCCCGGTCGAGCAGTGTGTCGGTGAGCCGGTCGTAGAAGTCCAGCCCACGCGGGTTGACCGGGCCGGTGCCGTCCGGCTGGATCCGGGGCCAGGCGACCGAGAACCGGTACGCCCGCAGCCCCAGCTCGGCCATCAGCGCGACGTCGTCGCCGTAGCGGTGGTAGTGGTCGCAGGCGACGTCGCCGGTGTGGCCCTGGTACACCTTCCCCGGTGTGCGGCTGAAGGTGTCCCAGATGGATGGGCCGCGTCCGTCGTCGCTGGCCGCGCCCTCGATCTGGTAAGCGGCGGTGGCCGCTCCCCAGAGGAAGTGCTCGGGAAACCGCAGTTCATTCACGCCTTGACCGCACCTTCCATGATCCCGCCGATGATCTGCCGACCGAACAGGACGAAGACCAGCAGCAGGGGCAGCGTCGCGATGGCCGTCCCGGTGAACACCTGCGACATGTCCTGGTAGTACCCGTCCGACAGCGCTCGCAGGGAGAGCTGCACGGTCGGGTTCGCCGGGTCGTTCAACACAGCGTACGGCCACAGGAAGTCGTTCCAGGTGGTCATGAACGTGAGCAGGCCGAGCACAGCGGCGGCCGGCCGCAGGGCGGGCACCACCACGTGCCACCAGATCCGGGGGGTGCCGCAGCCGTCCATCCGAGCGGCCTCGATCAGCTCGTCGCTGACCGCCTGGCCGGCGTACTGCCGCATCATGAACACCCCGAACCCGGTGACCAGCGCCGGCACGATCACCGCGGGCAGCCGGTCGTTCCACTGCAGCCGGGTCATCAGCATGTACAGCGGGATCACGCCGAGCTGGGTCGGCACCATCATCGTCGCGATGACCGTCAGCAGCAGCGCGTTGCGGCCACGGAACCGGAGCTTGGCGAAGGCGAACCCGGCCAGGCTGGCGAAGAACACCACGGACACGGTCACCGTGACCGCCACGATCGTCGAGTTGATCAGTCCGGTCAGGAAGTACGCGTCGGTGTTGTCGAACAGCCGGGCGATGTTGGCCCCCAGGTTGCCGCCGGGGGTCACCGGTGGCGGCAGTTGACCCATCGCGTCGCTGGACCGACTGGCCACCACGAACATCCACCAGATCGGAAAGATCGACATCCCTGCGGCGACCACCAGGGCCAGGTACGTCAGCGGGCTCGCCCGCCAGAGCCGGCTCATCGGTCCGCTCCCTTCCCGGGCCCCATGCCCGACCCGCCCAGCCGCCGCAGGACCAGCACGTTGACCGCCGCCACGAGCGCGATGAGCGCGAAGAGCAGCCAGGCCACGGCCGAGCCGTACCCGAAGTTGTAGTGCGGTGCGAAGGCGTTCTCGAACATGTACATCGTCACGGTCTGCGACTCCCGCAGCGATCCGCCGCGGATTGGGTTGGTGCCGGAGTGGAACAGCCGGGGCTCGGTGAAGAGCTGCAACCCGCCGATGGTGGCGATGATGACGCAGAAGATGATCGTTGGCTTGAGCAGCGGCACGGTGATCGACCAGAACTGCCGGACCCGGTTGGCGCCGTCAATCGAGGCCGACTCGTAGAGGTCGCGGGGGATGGCCTGCATCGCGGCCAGCAGGATCAGGGCGTTGTAGCCGGTCCACCGCCAGTCGACCATGGCGGAGATGGCCACCCAGGAGGCGACCCGGTCGGATTTCCAGGCGATCGGGTCCAGGCCGACCATGTCGAGCAGCCAGTTCGCCATGCCGAACTCGCGGCCGAAGATCACCCCGAACACGATCGCCACGGCGGCGGTGGAGGTCACGTTGGGCACCAGCACCGCCATCCGCCAGCCGGTGCGGGCCCGCAGCCCCCGGTTGAGCAGGTTGGCCAGCCAGAGCGCGGCCAGCAGCTGCGGGACGGTGGAGATCACGAAGATGCCCAGCGTGTTGACCACCGCGTGCCAGAAGTCGCCGTCCGCGAGCAGTTGGGTGTAGTTGGCCGCGCCGACGAACGGATGGTCGGTGCCGAGCAGGTCCCAGTCGTGCAGCGAGACCCAGAACGTGTAGATCAGCGGGTAGACCCCGAACACCGCGAAGAGCAGAAAGAACGGTGCGACGAAGAGGTAAGGCGAGTAGCGCGTGTCGAGCCGGCTGAGCCGCCCCGACGATCGGCGATGGCCACCGGCCGCCGGTGCGACCGGCGGCCGGGCGTCAAGCTGAACGGTCATGCCCGAGAGCTCCTTTCCGGCCTCCCGTCCCGCGCCGATCCAGGGCGTGTCGCGGCCAGCTCATCTCCGGTCACGACGGTTCGCCCTGGATCGGCGGGGTGGGAAGGGGCTACTTGGCGGCGGCCTTCTTCGCGTTGGCCACCGCGTCGGCCCAGCCCTGCTCGGGGTTGCGCTGGCCCAGCTCGACGGTCCGTACGGCGTTCTCCACCTCGGTGCGGACGGCCTGGTTCTTCGGGCCCATGTAGACCGGCTTCAGGCTCTTCGCGCCGGTGCCGAAGATCGCGCCGACAGGTGCCCCGGAGAAGTACGCGTTGGTCGCGCCGGCGATCGCCGGGTCGTCGAGCGCCTGGGGCGAGGAGGGCAGCGGGCCCTTGGCCTTGAACGCGCCGATCTGGCCCTTGGCGCTGGTCAGGAACTTGGCCAGCTCGATCGCCTCGGCCTGGTGCTTGCTCTGCTTGGGCACGGCGAGGTGCGACCCACCCCAGTTGCCGCCGTCGCCGGGCACCCGGGCGATGTCCCACTTGCCCTGGGCGGCCGGGCCGGCGTTGCCCTCGATGACGCCGGTCATCCAGGCGGGGCAGGCGATGGTGGCGAACTTCGACTGCTTGAAGGCGGAGACCCACTCCTCGGACCAGGAGCCGTACTTCCCGGAGAGGCCCGAGTCGATGATGTCCATGGTGGTGTCATAGGCCTGCCGTACCGCCGGGTTGCTGTCGACGACCAGGTTGCCGCTGGTGTCGTAGTAGCTGTAGCCGGTCGTGTTGCCGGCGGTCTGGAGCAGGATGGTGTTGAAGGTGTTGGTGGCCGCGTCGAGGAAGGACGCCCCGGTCTTCGCAGCGACGAACCGTTCTCCGGTGGCGATGTAGTCCTGCCACGTCGGCCAGAGCTTGGAGACCTCGTCCCGCGCGGTGGGCAGGCCGGCCTTCTCGAAGAGGTCCTTGCGGTAGCAGATGGCGATGCCGCCGACGTCGGTGCCGAGGCCGATCAGCTGTTTGCCGTCGGCGGTCAGCCCGGCGTTCCACTTCCATTCGAGGAAGTTGCCCTTGAGGTCGGCGGCGCCGTGGTCGAGCAGGTTGACGAAGTTGCCGGGGTTGGCCTTGTACTCGACCATCAGCCCTTCCTCGATGGCCACCACGTCGCCGGCGCCCCGGCCGGCGGCCAGCCACTGTGTGAGCTTCGGTGAGTACTCGTCGAGGTTGGTGCCGGTGCCGCGCTCGACGATCTTCACGTCGGGGTGCGCGGTCATGTACTCCTGGTAGAGCTGCTCGTAGCCGAACTGGCCGAAGACGTCGACGGTCAGCGTGACCGGTCCGTCCCCGTCCGCCTCGTCGGCGCCGCCGCAGGCGGTGACGAGCAGGGCGGTGGCGGCGGCGAGAGCCACCGCGGCGAGGCGGCGGCGCGGGAAGACAGCCATGGGAATTCGGACCCCTCTCAAGGTGGTCGGGTGGTGTTCGGAGTGGCTGGGAGAGCGCTCTCACGACAGGGTGTCCGGTCGCTTCCGCGCTGTCAAGAGAGCGCTCTCTCGTTTTCGTTCTTGGCCGTCGGACATCGACGCGAAACGAGGGCGCCACCCCGGTGGGGTGACGCCCTCGACGAATGTCCGGTTGGCGGTCAGCCGGTACGCAGGCCGCCGAGCAGGGTGCGGTCGCCGGCGACGTCCAGCGTCTCGAAGCTGATCCGGCCCCAGAGCGCCAGCAGCAGGTCGCTCGCCGTGCCGCTCACCTGTGCCCGGGCGTGGTGGTCGTCGTGGTCGAAGATCGTCGCGGTGTCGAGCAGCGCGACACCCTGGCCGCGCAGCCGCAGGTACCAGTCCTGGGCCGCGTCGGTCGCCGACAGCTGCACCACCCCGTGCCAGTCGCCCGCCACCTGCCGCCTGCCTGCGGGCAGCCAGGTGTCCAGCACCTCGCTCACCCCGTCGGCCGCCAGCTTGGACTCCACCGGGTCACCGGCGGCGATGGCGAGCTGGGCGTCCCAGCGGTGCACCGCCGTCTCGTGCGCCATCCGACGCGGCCAGAAGCCGGCCCTCTTCGGCTGCGGGGCCCAGTTCCACGCCGGGGCCTCCGGGTCGAGCCCGTCGAGGAGGACCATCAGCTTGTCGTACCCCTGCTGCCAGAACTGGAGAGCACTGACACCCGTGCCCGCCCCGGACCGGTCCCGGGGGGCCGGCGCGGTGGTCACACCGGAGCCGGCGAACGAATAAACCCAGTGGTAGATGCCGGCGAGGTGCAGCGTGAGATCGTTGACCGTCCAGCCCGGACAGGACAGCACCGGTGTCTCCGGCGGCGCCTCGGCCACCGCTGCGGCGAAGGCCGGACCCTCCGTCCGGAGCGCACCGATCCAGAAATCCTTGCTGCCCTGCAGTCTGCTCATCTGCCATCCTCCCGGGGGTGCCGGGCGACCAGTGGGTGCCACGGCTACCCCTCAGCCTAAGGTGAAAGACGTGTCAGACGCCTACGCCCAGTCGACAACCGAAGCCGATCGTGCCATCCCTGGTCCACTGGCCAGCTACACCACGCTGCGGATGGGCGGGCCGGCCGGGCGGATCGTGGCCGCGAACAGTGCCGACGAGATCATTCGAGCGGTCCAGGCCGGGGACGAGCCGGTCCTGATCCTCGCGGGCGGCAGCAACGTGGTGATCGGCGACGCCGGCTTCCCCGGCACCGTCGTCCTGGTCCGCTCCCGTGGCCTGCGGGTCGTCGCCGAGGACGCCGGGTCGGTCACCGTACGGGTCGAGGCCGGCGAGCCGTGGGACGACCTGGTCGCCGCCACGGTGGCCAACGGCTGGGCCGGCGTGGAGTGCCTCTCCGGCATCCCCGGCTCGACCGGTGCCACCCCCATCCAGAACGTCGGCGCGTACGGCCAGGAGGTCGCCGAGACCATCACCGGGGTCGAGGTGTACGACCGGGTCGAGGGCACCCGCCAGGTCGTTCCCGCCACCGACTGCGGGTTCGCCTACCGGGGCAGCATCTTCAAGTACCGGGACCGCTGGGTGGTGCTCTCCGTCGACTTCCGGCTCGCCCGGTCCCCGCTGTCCGGTCCGGTGCGCTACGCCGAGTTGGCGCGGGCGCTCGGCGTCGAGGTGGGGGAGCGGGTCCCGCTGGCCGACGCCCGCTCGGCGGTGCTGCGGCTGCGCGCCGGTAAGGGCATGGTGCTCGATGCCACCGACCCCGACACCCGCTCGGTCGGCTCCTTCTTCACCAACCCGGTGCTCGACCGGGCGACGTACGAGTTGCTCCTCGAGCGCGCCGCCGAGCTGGGCGAGCCACCGGCCTGGCCGGGGGTCGACGACACGGTGAAGGTGAGCGCGGCCTGGCTGATCGACAAGGCCGGCTTCGCCAAGGGTCACCCGGGCCCGGACGGAGTGGCCATCTCCAGCAAGCACACCCTCGCCCTCACCAACCGCAGCGGCACGGCCCGCACCGCCGACCTGCTCGCCCTCGCCGCCGACATCCGCGACACCGTGCACGCCCGGTTCGGCGTGACCCT
>NZ_JAMHIW010000005.1 GCF_023896955.1 Micromonospora sp. RHAY321 | reverse complement strand
GATCAGTTCAGGTCCGGGCCGTCGGTTGGTTCGTTGGCACGCAGCCAGACGGCGGTGTCCGGGGGCAGCAGCCCGTCGTCGAGCGGCCCGCTGGCCAGCAGCAACTCCCCCTCGGCGGGCAGCGGGACCGACGAGTCGGCGATGTTGACCAGGCAGCGGAAGCCACCGCCGCGGCTGAACGCGAGCACCCCGTCCGGTGCGGGCAGCCAGGTCATCTGGCCGTCGCCGAGCGCCGGTTCGGCCCGCCGGATCGCGATCGCCGCCCGGTACAGCTCCAGCATCGAGGCCGCGTCGCCGGTCTGCGTCCGCGCCGTCCGGTCCTTCCAGTCGGCCGGCTGGGGCAGCCAGGGCGCTACCGCGCCGTCTGGGCTGAAGCCGAACGGTGGCTCGTCACCGGCCCAGGGCAGCGGCACACGGCAGCCGTCCCGACCGGGGTCGATCCGGCCGGAGCGTTCCCACATCGGGTCCTGGCGCATCGCGAACGGGATGTCCTCGACCTCGTAGAGGCCCAGCTCCTCGCCCTGGTAGACGTAGGTGGCGCCGGGCAGCGACAGCGACAGCAGCGCGGCGGCCCGGGCCCGGCGGGTCCCTAGCTCCAGGTCGGTGGGGATCCCCTCACGCTTGGCGGCGAAGCTGAACGTGGTGTCCGCCCGGCCGTAGCGGGTGACGTGCCGGGTGACGTCGTGGTTGGAGAGCACCCAGGTGGCAGGCGCGCCGACCGGCGCGTGTGCGCTCAGCGTCCCGTCGATGCTCTCGCGCAGCGCCGAGGCGTCCCAGGCGCAGCCGAGGAAGTCGAAGTTGAACGCCGCGTGCAGCTCGTCGGCGCGCAGGTAGTTGGCGAACCGCTGCCGGTCGGGCAGCCACACCTCACCGATCAGGGCCCGCTCGCCGGGGTAGGAGTCGGCGACCCGCCGCCAGCCCCGGTAGATGTCGTGCACCCCGTCGAGGTCGTGGAACGGGTGCGGCTGGTCCGGTCGGACCTCGGGCAGTTCCCCGTCCTTGACCAGCAGCCCGGCCGAGTCGATCCGGATGCCGTCGACCCCCCGGTCGAACCAGAACCGCAGGATGTCCTCGAATTCCGCCCGTACCCGCGGGTGGTCCCAGTTGAAGTCCGGCTGTTGCGGGGCGAACAGGTGCAGGTACCAGTCGCCGGGGGTGCCGTCGGGGTTGGTGGTGCGGGTCCAGGTCTCGCCGCCGAACTCGCCGACCCAGTCGGTGGGCCGCTGGTCACCGTTCGGGCCTCGACCGGGGCGGAACCAGAACAGGTCCCGCTCGGGTGCGCCGGGCCCGCCGGCGAGTGCCGCCTGGAACCAGGGGTGCGCGTCGGAGCAGTGGTTCGGCACCACGTCGACGATGGTCCGGATGCCGAGCGCGTGTGCCTCCGCGATCAGTGCCTCCGCCTCGGCGAGGGTGCCGAAGACCGGGTCGATGTCGCGGTAGTCGGACACGTCGTAGCCGGCGTCGGCCATCGGTGAGGGATACCAGGGGCTGAACCAGATCGCGTCGACGCCGAGCGCGGACAGGTGGTCCAGCCGGGACCGGATGCCGGCGATGTCGCCGATGCCGTCGCCATTGCCGTCGGCGAAGCTACGTGGGTACACCTGGTAGATCACCGCTCCACGCCACCACGGACTGCTGTCTGCTGTGGACACGAGCACCTGCTTTCTGCGTCAGTACGTCGGCGGGTTCGCCGGACCTAGATATGTGCGGGGCGAACGGTCGTTGTCCGCCGCGGGAGTTTGCGCTGGTGGTGCGCCGATGCGGTCAGCCCCTCATCGAGCCCGCCTGAAGGTTGCCACGGTCCGTGTCCGCATCCTCGGCCTATCCCTTGAGGCTGCCGCTGGTCAGGCCGGACATGATGTTCCGTTGGAAGATCAGGAAGATGATGACGGTGGGAATCGCGGCGATGACCGACGCGGCGATCACCACGTTCATCGGCGTCCCACCGGAGAAGGCGTAGATGCCGACGCTCACCGTCCGGGTCTCGGGCGACGGCATGACCAGCTTCGGCCAGAGGAAGTCCTTCCAGACCGCCGTCACGGCGAAGATCGAGACGACGCCGAGGATGGGGCGCGACAGCGGCAGGATGATCGACCACAGCGTGCGCAGCGACGTCGCCCCGTCCATCAGGGCGGCCGCCATCAGCTCCTCGGGAATCGAGTCGAAGAACCGTTTCAACAGGAAGATGTTGAACGCGTTCGCGACCAGCGGCAGCCAGATAGCGAACGGCGAGTCGAGCAGGTTGATGTGCAGGATCGGCAGGTCGATCACGGTCACGTACTGCGGGACGATGAGGACCATCGCCGGGATCATCAGCGTTCCCAGCATCAGGGCGAGGATCACGTTGCCGAACATCGGTCGTAGCTTGGACAGGGAGTACGCCGCGGCGGTGTCGAAGACCAACTGGAACAGCACGGCGCCGGCCGCGTAGTAGAAGGTGTTGAACAGCAACTTGGCGAGGTCGAGGTTGTTCCACGCGTCGACGTAGTTCTGCGGCTGCGGATCCTTCGGGAACAGCGACGGCGGGGTCTGCGCGATCTCCTGGCCGGACTTGAGCGCGCCGGTGACCATCCAGTAGAGCGGCCCGAGGAAGACGAGCGTGAAGCCCACGACGACGACGGCCAGCAGCGTCCAGTAGATGACCTTGCCGCGCCCGCGGCTGAGCTGCGCGTGAGAGATGAGGGTCCGGGTTCCGGAGTCCTGTGCCATTTCCCGTCCCGTCCTAGTCCTGTTTCGCGCTCAGCCGCAGGTAGGCGGCGGAGAAGCCGGCCAGCACCACGAGCATGATCACGCCGAGCGCCGCAGCGCCGTTGAGGTCGTTCTGGAAGAAGCCGTGCTGGTAGATGAGGTACGCCACCGAGGTCGCGGAGTCTTCCGTGCCCGCGCCGTTGGCGAGGATCAGTGGCTCGATGAAGAGCTGCATCGTGGCCACGATCTGCAGCATCGCCAGGAGCGCGAGGATCAGCCGGGTCTGCGGGATCGTCACGTTGACGATCCGCCGCCAGATCCCGGCGCCGTCCAGCTCGGCCGCCTCGTAGAGCTCGCCGGGGATGTTCTGCAGCGCCGCCAGGTAGATCAGCACCGCGCCGCCCATGTTCATCCAGGTCGACGCGACCACCATCGCCGGCATCGTCATCTCGGGCGACTGCATCCACTGCGAGGTGGGCAGGTGCAGCGCCTTGAGGATCGCGTTGAAGAGGCCAGCCTCGCTGGGGTCGTACGCGTAGAACTTGAACAGGAAGAGCGCCGAGGCTGGCGGCAGCATCACCGGCAGGTAGACCAGGATCCGCAGGTAGCCCTTGGCGTGGCGGAACTCGTTGAGCAGGATCGCCACGAAGAACGGCACCGCGTACCCGAGGACGAGCGCGAGCAGGGTGAAGTAGAGCGTGTTCTGCCAGGCGGGCCAGAAGCTGGGGTCGGCGATGATGCGGGAGTAGTTGTCCCAGCCCACCCAGGTGGTCTCGCCGCGCCTGGTGCGCTGGAAGCTCATCACGATGCCGCGGATCATCGGGTACCAGGAGAAGACGACGAAGCAGAGCACCGCGCCGATCAGGAACGCGTGACCGGTGAGGTTGTCCCTGACCTTGCGGCCGAGGCTCGTACGCTGCGGCCCCGCGTACGGCGGTGTGGGACGTCCCGGTTTCCTGGTGGCACCCGGGACGGTGGTGATCGCCAAGGCAACTCCTGCGGTGTTCGGTGACCGGACGGTGCGGCGCGATGGGGTGGGGGCCGGCTCGGCGTACCGGCCCCCACCTGACCGGATCAGCTCTCGGCGGCCAGGAGCTGGTTGACCTTCTCTTCAGCCGTCTTGAGCAGCGCGTCGATGTTCGCGTTCGGGTTCGTCAGCACCCCGGACATCGCCGCGTCGAGCACCGCGTAGACCGCCTGCGCGTTGCGCGGCTCGCCCTTGATCGGAACCGGGGTCGCCTCGAAGAGCGCGAAGTTCGCGGTGTCGACGTTCGCGTTCGCCTTGCGCAGCTCCAGCTCCTGCTTCTGTGCCTCGCTGCCGTTGGCGAAGAGCAGCGGCTGGGGCAGACCCACCGGGTAGTTCTGCGGCTTGGCCCGGACGTAGTCGAACTGGCCCTTGCCCGGCGTCAGCTTCTGGTACGCGATCCACTTCAGACCGGCCTTGACCTGCTCCGGAGAGAGGTCCTTCTTGAAGAAGTAGCCCTCGCCGCCACCGAGGGTGCCCTTCGCCGGGCCGTCCTGGCCGGGCAGCGGGCTCATCGCCCAGTCCTGGAACTTGCCCTGGAACTGGCTGACGATCGCCTGGGTGGAGTCGGGCGCGCCGATGAACATGCCGACCTTGCCCGCACCGGCGTTGGTCAGCAGGTCACCCCACTGCAGCAGCTGACGGGCGCCCATGCTGTTGTCGCCGTACCGCATGTCCTTGAGGTTCTGCAGGACCTGCTTGCCGGCGGCGTTGTTGAAGTCGGCCTTCTTGCCGTCGGCGCTGAGCACCTGGCCGCCCTGCGAGTAGAGCAGGGAGGTGAAGTGCCAGCCGCCGGTGTTGCCGGCGCTGTACTCCGAGTAGCCGGCGATGCCGTTGCCGAGCCCGGCGATCTTCTTGGCGGCGGCCCGGACCTCGGCCCAGGTCTTCGGCGGGTTGTTGACGTCGAGCCCCGCCTGCTGGAACAGGACCTTGTTGTAGACCAGGCCCATCGAGTAGTTCTTCACCGGGACGGCGTAGAGCTTGCCGCCGTCGGTGAAGACCTCCTTGAGGGCCGGGTCGACGCTGTCCCAGGTCGGGATCGTGTCCTTGTTGACGTACTGGGAGATGTCCATCGCCTGACCGGAGTCGAGCACCTGCTGGAGATCGGTCATGTACCCGTAGAACACGTCGGTCACGGTGCCGCCGGCGAGGCGGGCGGTGAAGTCCGGCGGGTTGTTGCACTGCTCGCCGACGCTCACGCTCTTGATGATGATGTCGGGGTTCTGCCGCTGGAACTCGGCGACATCGTCGTTCCAGTTCTTCAGCAGCTCTTTCTGAGCGCCCACCGGCTGGCAGTCGACCGTGATGGTGACCTTGCCGCCTGCGTTCGTGTCCTTGTCGTCGCTCTTCGTGGAGCATGCCGTCAGGCTGAACCCCA
This sequence comes from Micromonospora sp. RHAY321, assembly GCF_023896955.1. Taxonomy (GTDB): domain Bacteria; phylum Actinomycetota; class Actinomycetes; order Mycobacteriales; family Micromonosporaceae; genus Micromonospora. Next base: position 404,128 of record NZ_JAMHIW010000005.1, on the reverse strand, counting down.
GGCCGGCCACGAGCGCTAACGCCGCAGCCTTTCGGTATTGCGGTACGGACATCTGTCCATCCCTTCGGGAACGGGTGTCTCCATGACGTTCGTGATCTGCGGTGATGCGACCTGACGCCCAGTAGCTGCGTCGGAGCCAGGTGTGAGTGGAGTCACTGTAGCGAGGCCGACTCATTTCGGCAAGGTATCGATTCTGTTGTGAAAGGACACGACTTACTAACGACAGATGTTGGCAAGATCTTGAAAGCAGACCGAGATGTCGGCTTTTCGTCCTTTATGGCCACGACCGGATCGCGCCAGCCCTGCTCACCCTCAGCAACGACGAAAAAGGCCGCCGACCGCGGGAAGCGGTCGACGGCCGGAGCGCCGTTCGGCGACCAGGGGGTGACCCCGTGGCCGGGTGGACCAGTCAGTCGTCGGGCGGGACCGTCAGCGGCCGGGGGCCGGCGCGGTGGAACCGCGTACCACCAGCTCGGGCTCGAACAGCAACTCGTCCTGCAGCACGCCGGCACCCTCGATCTGGGTCACCAGCAGGTCGACCGCAGCCTGCCCCATCGTCTCGATGGGCTGCCGAACCGTGGTCAGCGGCGGGTCGGTGCAGGTCATGAACGCCGAGTCGTCGAAGCCCACCACCGACACGTCGGTTGGCACCACACGACCCAGCCGGCGCGCGGCCCGGATCGTGCCCAGGGCGAGCACGTCGCTGGCGCAGATGATCCCGGTGACGCCGTGCTCGACGAGCTTGGTGGCGGCGACCCGCGCCCCCTCCATGGAGAAGCTGGAACGCTCGACGCAGTCCGTGTCGTCGGCCCAGCCCGCCGCCCGGATCATCGCGTCCAGCTTGCGCCGGGACGGCACGTGCCCCTCCGGGCCGAGCACCATCCCGATCCGTTCGTGCCCCAGCGAGCGCAGGTGCCCGTACGCCTGCTCCACCGCCACCGCGTCGTCCGTGGACACCCGGGGGAAGCCCAACTCGTCCACGCCCGCGTTGACCAGCACCACCGGCAGGCCACGGTCGGTCAGCCGGCGGTAGTGGTCGTGCTTGGCGTCGGCGAGCGCGTACGAGCCACCGGCGAAGATCACCCCGGACACCTGGTGGTCGAGGAGCATCTCCACGTAGTCCATCTCGGAGACGCCGCCGATGGTGCGGGCGCAGAGCGCCGGGGTGTAGCCCCGTTGGGCGAGGGAACCGGTGACCACCTCGGCGAGCGCCGGGAAGATCGGGTTCTGCAGCTCGGGCAGCACCAGCCCGACCAGCCGGGCACGCTCGCCACGCAGCTTGGTCGGCCGTTCGTAGCCGAGCACGTCCAGCGCCGTCAGCACGGCCGTCCGGGTCGCCTCGGAGACCCCGTCCCGACCGTTGAGCACCCGGCTGACGGTGGCCTCGCTGACGCCCGCCTTCTTGGCAACTTCAGTCAACCGCTTGGTCACGACCGCAATCGTACGTCACCAGAATGAAAGAACTGAACAGCAAACTGCGGAGCAATTGCCGCTTCCTTGCCGCGCCTTGCCCGTCGCTTCCCGTCTCGACAGTGTCAGGACAGGTCGCGCAGGGCGTCCTCGATGGCCCGGTGGAAGGTCGGGTAGGCGTAGATCATGTGCCGGAGCTGGCTCAGTGGCACCGCGGCGTGCACCGCCACCACCAGCGCCGAGAGGACCTCGCCGCCCGCCGGGCCGACCGACGTCGCGCCGATCAGCACGCCCTGGTCGGCGTCCGCGATCAGCTTGATGAACCCCTCGTCGCCGACCCGGTGGATCCAGCCCCGCGTCGAGCTGCCGAGCTTGGTGAAGCCGACCTGCACATTGATGCCGCGCTCCCGGGCCTGACTCTCGGTCAGCCCGACCGCGCCGACCTCGGGGTCGGTGAACGTCACCCGGGGCAGCGCCCGGTAGTCGGCGCGCGGCACGCTGCCGGCCGACCCGCTCGACCCGCTGGCACCGAGCGAGCTGGCCGCGCCCATCGCGCCCCCGACCACGCTGGCGGTCCCGCTGGCGTCCGGCCCCGCGTTCGCCTGCCGGGCGTTGGCGAGGACGTCGGCGATCACGATGCCGGCCTGGTACATGGCGATGTGGGTGAAGGCGCCCTCGCCGGTCACGTCACCGACCGCCCAGATGCCGTCGGAGACCTGCAACCGGTCGTCCACCGGAAGGTAGCGCTGGTTGGCGTTCACGCCGACCGTGTCGAGCCCCAGCTCGTCCAGGTGTGCCCGCCGTCCGGTCACGACCAGCAGCCGGTCGGCGGTGAACTCCGCTCCACCGGCGCCGCGCAGCGTGAACCGGTGCCCGTCGTGCCCGACCCGCTCGGCGCGTACCCCGGTGTGGATGTCCACGCCGTCGGCGCGCAGCGCCGCGGCGGCGACCTCGGACGCCTCCGGCTCCTCGAGGGCCAGCACCCGGTCCAGCGCCTCCACGACGGTGACCCGGACCCCGAAGCGGGCGAAGACCTGGGCCAGCTCCAGCCCGATCGCGCCGCCGCCGAGCACCAGCAGCGACTCCGGCAACTGCTCGACCTCGATCGCCTGGTGGTTGGTCCAGTACGGAGTGTCGGCCAGGCCGTCGATCGGCGGCACCGAGGGTCGGGTGCCGGTGCCCAGGACGATCCCGTGCCGGGCCTGGAACACCTGGTCGCCGACCCGGACCCGACCCGGGCCGTCGAGCCGACCGCTGCCCCGGACGAACCGGCCGCCCCGATCGGTGAACCGCCGCACCGCGACCGTGTCGTCCCAGGTGTCGGTGGCCTCCTCGCGGATCCGCTTCGCCACCGGCGCCCAGTCCGGCTGGACCTGCGCCGTTCCGGCCAGCCCGTCGACCCGGCGCGCCTCGGCGAGGGCGTTGGCCGCCCTGATCATCATCTTGCTCGGGATGCAGCCCCAGTACGGGCACTCCCCGCCGACCAGGTCCCGCTCGATGCCGACGACGCTCAGACCGGCCTCGGCGAGCCGCCCGGCCACCTCCTCGCCGCCGACGCCAAGCCCGATCACGACCACATCCACCAGCTCCGGCTCCGCCACCTGGACAGCATCCCCCAGCGATCCCGCCCCGACCATCGGGGTCCGGGGAAAAGTCGGCGCGCTCACTGCCCGAGCCGCCTACGGTGGCGCCATGCACGAACGCTTCGGTCCGGTCCGGAACTGCTTCCACGATCTGCTCGCGACCGGCCGGGAGTCCGGCGCCAGCCTGACCGTCTGGTACGACGGCCACCCGGTGCTCGACCTGACCGGCGGCTCCCGCACCGGCGCGGCGGGCGGCGCGGCGGGCGGCGACCCGTGGCGGCCGGACACGCTGGTCAACGTCTACTCCGTCGGCAAGCCGGTGGCCGCGCTCTGCCTGCTGATGCTGGTCGACCGGGGGCGGGTCGACCTCGACGCGCCGGTCGACCGGTACTGGCCGGAGTTCCAGACCCCGGCCACGGTGCGCCAGGTGCTGTCGCACACCGCCGGGCTGCCGGCCTTCCCGGTACCCCGGCCGGCCACCGCGATCGCCGACTGGGCGCTGCTCGCCGGGGATCTGGCCGCCGCCGAGCCCGAATGGGCGCCCGGTTCGGTGGCCGGGGAGCACGCCTGGACGTACGGGCACCTGGTGGGCGAGCTGGTCCGCCGGGTCGACGGCCGGCCGGTGGGCCGTTTCCTGGCCGACGAGATCGCCGGTCCCTGGCGGCTGGACCTCGGCTTCGCGCTGTCCGAGGCGGACCAGCGGCGCTGCGCGGACCTGCGGTACGGCGACCCGCAGTGGCCGGTTCGGGCGCTCGGCGAGCCGGGATCACTGCGGGCACGGGCCATGGGCAACCCGGCCGGCGGTCAGGATCTCGCCGTGCTGAACACTCCGCTCTGGCGGGGTGCCGAGATGCCGGCGGTCAACCTGCACGCCACCGCGTCCGGCCTGGCCCGGCTCTACGCCGGCCTGCTGGCCGGCGGCGTCCTGGACGACGTCCGGCTGTTCGGCCAGGACCTGGTGACCGAGGCGACCCGGGTCCAGTACGACGGGCCGGACCTGGTGCTGGACCGCCAGGTCGCATGGACGCTGGGCATGCAGTGGGAACAGGATGGCAGCTGGGGCATGGGCGGCCTCGGCGGCAGCAGCGCGTGGGCCGACCCGGAGCGCGGCTACACCTTCGCGTACGCCACCGCCCGGCTGGCCGAGCACGACCGGGTGGACGAGCTGGTCGAGGCGCTGCACTCGGTGCTCTGAGCTGCCGCCCCATTCCGGGTGATGAGCACGATCGCGGTGCTCGCGGTCACCGGGCCGCCGGGTGGACCGTCGGCCCGGGAATCGTGACCGGGGTACCGGTCGAGGTCAGCAGCGCGCGGGCGGCCACCGCCATCCGGCGTCGCTGCGGCACCAGGGCCCGCCGGGTGAAGACGTCGTAGTCCTGCGCGGCCACCTCGTCGAGGATGCCGCCGTAGAGCGCGTACGCGGTGCGCATGCAGGCCTGCGAGGCGGGCGCGAGCATGGTGATGCCCGGCGCGGCGGCGGCGTAGTGGGCCTGGGCCCGGGTGACCTCGTACTCGATCAGCTCCCGGGTCCGGGGGGTACCGCGCCCCCGCACGCGGGCCCGGGCCAACTCGTCGCGGGTGACGCCGAACTTCGCGAGGTCCTCGTCCGGCAGGTAGGTGCGGCCCCGGTCGAGGTCCTCGGCGACGTCCCGGATGAAGTTGGTGAGCTGGAAGGCGAAGCCGAGCTGCCGGGCGGGCTCCCGGGCCGCCGCCGGGTCGGAGCTGCCCAGGATCGGCAGCATCATGGTGCCGATGACCGCCGCCGAGCCCTCCATGTAGTCGAGCAGGTGGTCGTAGGTCGGATACGCGGCGACGGTCAGGTCCATCGCCATGCTCTTCAGAAACGACGCAAAATCGTCCCGGTCGAGATCGAAGACGGCGATCGTGTGCAGCACGGCCGGCAGGAGCGGATCGTCGACCGGCGCGCCGTGCAGACCGGCCACGAACCGGTTGGCCCAGTCGTCGAGCCGGGCGGCCCGCTCGGCCGGCGGCAGGTCCTCGGTGCGGTCGACGATCTCGTCGGCGTACCGGGTGAACCCGTAGAGGGCGTGCACGTGTCGCCGTTTCCACGCGGGGAGCAGCCTGGTGGCGAGATAGTAGGTGCGGCCGTGCCCTCTGTGCAGTTCGCGGCACCGGTCATAGGCGGCGGTGAGATCCGTGTCCACCGGGCCTCCTCCCTTATCGACGCACCAATCGACGCAACTCGTAACCCTAGGGTACGCTCGGCCGCATGGCCAACGACGCAGTTGCGGGTAACGCGATCCGCCTGGCGCCGGACCGGCCGGGCGACGGGGACGATCCGGTCCGCGCCGTGCTGGCCGCGTACACCAAGGACCTGATCACCGCGGTGGACGACACACTGGCCACCTTCCTCACGGCCGAGGTCGACACGTTGGGCGAGATCGACCCGGCGATGGGTGGCTTCGCGGCGGCCGCGCGGGACGCCGTCCTGGCCGGCGGCAAGCGGATCCGGCCGACCTTCGCCTACTGGGGCTGGCGCGGAGCGGTCGGCGGCACCGAGCCGCTGCCACCGGTGCTGCCCGCGCTGGCCGCGCTGGAGCTGCTGCACACCTTCGCGCTCGTCCACGACGACGTGATGGACGCCTCCACCACCCGCCGCGGCCGGCCCACCGCGCACGTGGCACTCGCCGCCCAGCACATCGCCGCCGGCCACCGGGGCGACCCGGACCGGTTCGGCGAGGCCGTCGCCATCCTCATCGGCGATCTCTGCATGGTCTGGGCCGACCGGCTGCTGGCACACGCCGCCGTGCCGCCGGCCCGGCTGTTCGAGGTCCGCCGCTGCTACGACCAGATGCGGGTGGAGACGGTCGCCGGGCAGTACCTCGACGTGCTCGGCGAGAACGACGCCGTCAACTGGTCGGTCGACCGGGCGCTGCGGGTGGCCCGCTACAAGACGGCCAGCTACACCGTCCAGCGGCCACTGCTCTTCGGCGCATGCCTGGCGGGGATGCCCGCCGACGACCCGCTGGTCACCGCGTACACCCGCTACGGTGTGGCCGTCGGTGAGGCGTTCCAGCTCCGCGACGACCTGCTCGGCGTCTACGGCGACCCGGCCGCCACCGGAAAGCCGGCCGGCGACGACCTGCGCACCGGAAAGCCGACCGCACTGCTCATGCTGGCCCGGGAGCTGGCCACGCCGGCCCAGCTCGACGCGCTGGAACGGGCGAGCGGAGGGCCCGTCGACCGGCTCGCCGAGCTGGTCGCCGAGACCGGCGCGGTGGCCCGGGTGGAGCGGATGATCGCCGAACGGGTGGGCGACGCGCTGGCCGCGCTCGACGCCGCACCCGTGGACCGGACGGCACGGACCGCGCTGACCGGGCTGGCCGTCGCCGCCACCAACCGGCGGGCCTGATGGGCAACTTTCTCAAGGAGGTGGGCACGTGCGGACGGTGACGGGACGGACCGACCGGGTGGTGGTCGTCGGCGCCGGGCTGGGTGGGCTGGCCTGCGCGCTGCACCTGGCCGGCAGCGGTCGGCAGGTGACCGTGATCGAGCGGGAACCGGTGCCCGGCGGGCGGGCCGGCAGGCTCGCCGTGGACGGGTACGAGTTCGACACCGGCCCGACCGTGCTCACCATGCCCGACCTGATCGCCGAGGCGCTCGGCGCGGTCGGCGAGGAGCTCCGGGACTGGCTCGACCTGACCCCACTCGACCCGGCCTACCGGGCGTACTACCCGGACGGCTCGACCCTCGACGTGCTCACCGACACCACGCGGATGGCCGCCGAGATCTCCCGGGTCTGCGGGCCGCGTGAGGCCGACGGCTACCTGCGCTTCGTCGACTACGCGCGGGAGTTGTGGCGGCTGGAGCGGGCCGACTTCATCGAACGCAACCTGGACGCGCCGACCGACCTGATCACCGGCAACCTGCTCAAGCTGCTCACCGGCGGAGCCTTCCGCCGCCTCCAGACGAAGATCAACCAGTTCTTCCGGGACCCGCGCACCCAGCGGATCTTCTCCTTCCAGGCGATGTACGCCGGGCTCGCCCCGCACGACGCGCTGGCCATCTACGCGGTCATCGCGTACCTCGACTCGGTCGCCGGGGTCTACTTCCCACGCGGCGGCATCCACGCGGTCTCCCGGGCGATGGCCGGCGCCGCCGAGAAGCACGGCGTGCAGATCCGGTACGACACCACCGTGACCCGGGTGGAGACCGCGAACGGGCGGGCCACCGGCGTGCTCACCGCCGACGGCGAGCTGGTGCCGGCGGACGTGGTGGTGCTCAACCCCGACCTGCCGGTCGCCTACCGGGATCTGCTCTCGGCCCCCCACCAACGCCGGCTCACCTACTCGCCCTCCTGCGTCGTCCTGCACGTCGGCTCTCGGCAGGGCTATGCGAAGATCGCCCACCACAACATCCACTTCGGACGCGCGTGGAAGGGCACCTTCGATGAGGTCATCCGGCGGGGCGAGCTGATGAGCGACCCGTCGCTGCTGGTCACCAACCCGAGCCGGACCGACCCGTCGGTGGCCCCACCGGACCGGCACACCTACTACGTCCTCGCGCCGGTGCCCAACCTCGACCGGGCCCCGTTCGAGTGGCGAGGTGACCTGACCCGCCGCTACGGCGACCAGCTCATCGGCACCCTGGAGGAGCGCGGCTACGTCGGCTTCGGCGACGGAGTGGAGGTGCTGCAGGCCATCACCCCCGCCGAGTGGGCGGAGCAGGGAATGGCCGCCGGCACTCCGTTCGCCGCCGCGCACACCCTCTTCCAGACCGGCCCGTTCCGCCCGTCGAACCTGCACCGCGACCTGTCGAACGTGGTCTTCGTCGGCTCCGGCACCCAGCCCGGCGTCGGCGTACCGATGGTGCTGATCTCCGGCAAGCTCGCCGCCGGCCGCATCACCGGGGAGGGCCGATGAGCAGCCGCGAGAACCACCTCGTCGAGCTCGTCGACGACGCCGGCCGACCTCGTGGCGAGGTCACCGTCGCGGCCGCCCACCAGCCGCCGGGTCAACTGCACCGGGCCTTCTCGGTGCTGCTGGTCGACCCGGACGGTCAGGTGCTCCTACAGCGGCGGGCCGCGGCCAAGACCCGGTTCCCGCTGCGCTGGGCCAACTCCTGCTGCGGCCACCCCCAGCCCGGTGAACCGCTCGCCGAGGCGGCCAACCGGCGGCTCCGCGAGGAGCTGGGCGCCGGCCCGGTCGAGCTGACCGAGGTGGGTGTCTACGTCTACTACGCCGAAGACCCGGCCACCGGGCGGGTCGAGTTCGAGTACGACCACGTGCTGAAGGGCGGGTTCCTTCCCGGCGCCCCGCTGCTGCCCGACCCGGACGAGGTTGCCGAGCTGCGCTGGGCCGAGCCCGCCGCCCTGGAGGCCGACCTCGACCTGGACCCCCGCTCGTACGCACCCTGGCTGGGCGGGGTGGTGAACCGGCTGCTGCGCCCCTCGGGGTCGGCGTCCGGCGTACCCGGCTCGGCTGTGACCCCGTCCGGATCGTCGGCGGAGAACGCGGCGGAGCGGTCGGGTGGCCGATGAGGCGCTGAGCGCGGGCGCCGTCGCGCGCCGGCTGGGGGTCGCGGTCACCACGCTGCGCACCTGGCACCAGCGCTATGGGCTCGGGCCCAGCGAACACATCCCGGGCCACCACCGCCGGTACACGCCGGCGGACCTGGCGCGCCTGGAGATCATGCAACGGCTCACCGCCGAGGGCGTGAGCCCCGCCGAGGCGGCCCGCTGGGCCCGCCAGACACCGGATCCGATGCCCGCCGACGCCGTCCGTAGCCGGATCCGCACGCCCGGTCGGGACGGCGGCGGAAGCATCCCGGTGGGGCGCGCCGGCCCCGCCGCCCGCGGGCTGGCCCGGGCCGCCATGCGACTGGACGCGGCGGCGATCAGCGAGACGATCGCGCACACCCTGACCGCCAGCGGGGTGGTCGCCACCTGGGACGGCCTGCTGCGCCCGGTGCTCGCCGGCATCGGCGAACGGCACGCCGCCACGGGCGCCCTGATCGAGGTCGAGCACCTGGTCAGCCGCTGCGTCTCGGAGGCGCTCGCGGCGGCCGGCCGGGCCACCCCGCCGACCGGACCGGCCCGGATCCTCCTCTCCTGCGCCGACGAGGAGCAGCACAGTCTGCCGCTGGAGGCGATGGCCGCCTCGCTCGCCGAGGCCGGGGTCAGCTACCGGATGCTGGGCGCCCGGGTGCCGGTGGCTGCCCTCGTCGAGGCGGTCACGCGTACCGGCCCGGCCGCCGTGGTGCTCTGGTCGCACACCCGGGCCACCGCCGACCCGGCCCAGCTCAGCGCCCTGCTCGCCGCGCCCCGCCGCCCGTTGCTGGTGCTCGCCGCCGGCCCCGGCTGGCGGGCGGACACCCTGCCCGCCGGGGTGGTCCGGCCGGTCGACCTGGCCGAGGCGGTCTCGCTCGCCGTCGCGGTCCGCGACTCGCTGGACCAGTCGAGGGGGGACTGACCGGGCTGTCCGCCGTCGGCGGCGTCCACTAGCGTCTGGGCGTCCGCCTACCCCGACCCCCCGGGAGCGAGCAGATGCAAGCCCGCGCCGTCCTGGCGTCCGTCCTCGCCGTGGTGCTGGTCCTGTCCGGCTGCGCCCAACCCGGCGGCACCATCGCACCCGCCGGCCCGCCGCAGCCGGCGGAGTCGACTGCTCCGCCCACCCCGAAACCCGCCACGTCGCCGCGCCCCACCCGCACCAAGCCACCGCTGCGCCCGCTGCCGGCGAAGCTCCCCGGTGGCCTGCGCCGCAGCACCGGTGTGGGCCCGGTCGCGTTGACCTTCGACGACGGCCCCAGCCCGGCCTGGACGCCCAAGGTGCTCGACCAACTTCGCGCCGCCCGGGTGACCGCCACCTTCTGCCTCGTCGGCCGGGAGGTGCAGCGCCACCCGGAACTGGTGCGGCGGATCGTCCGGGAGGGGCACCAGCTCTGCAACCACAGTTGGCGGCACGACCTCGACCTGGCCCGGCGGCCGATCGCCGAGATCCGAGCCGACCTGGCCCGGACCAACAAGGCCATCCAGGCGGCGGCTCCGGGCGCGCCGGTGCCCTTCTACCGGCAACCCGGCGGCCGGTGGACGGCAGAGGTGCTGGGGGTGGCGAAGGAGCTCGGCATGCGTCCGCTGCACTGGAACGTCGACCCGCAGGACTGGGACAAGCCCACCGCCGCCACGATCGCCAAGCGGATCCACTCCGCCGCCCGTCCCGGCGCCGTCGTGCTGCTGCACGACGGGGGCGGCAACCGGGCCGCGACGCTCGCCGCCTGCCCGCACGTGATCGCCGACCTGAAGCACCGCTTCGGCATCACCCGACTCAAGTAGACCGGTCCTGACCTGCGGTTTTGGGCCGACCTGCGGGTCCCGCCATACCGGTTTTGTCGACCGACCAGGGATCACGTATGCTTTCCAAGCCTCCGGCGGGGCCGGATGGGAGCAAGTCCGCTTGAAGTTGCGAATGTGCAATGATGGCGGGGCCGCCCTCATCGTCTAGCGGCCCAGGACGCCGCCCTTTCAAGGCGGTAGCACGGGTTCGAATCCCGTTGGGGGCACGACCGGCGCAAGCCGGAGCAACACAAGCTAGGTCCTGTGGAGCAGTTGGAGTGCTCGCCGCCCTGTCAAGGCGGAGGTCGCGGGTTCAAGTCCCGTCAGGACCGCAGCGCCGACGCCGCGCCCAGCGCGGCGTTCTGCGTATCGGAGCGTGTCACCCTGCCAGCGGTTCATCCGTTTGGCGGGTAGCATGAGCCGAGCGACACGGCCAGGTAGCTCAGTTGGTACGAGCGTCCGACTGAAAATCGGAAGGTCGGCGGTTCGACCCCGCCCCTGGCCACATAGCCTTTCGCCGGGCTACAGAGGTCCCCACCAGCGGAAACGCAGGTGGGGATCTTGCTGTTGGCCTCGTGCGCTTCGGTCGGCCCCACCTGTCGCTGACGACCACTCTTGGCCGGTGATCACCGCCACAAATCGCACGTGGATCGCACATTGTCGCGCGACTGCCCCGGCACATCCTCATGTGCGGTTAGCGGCGAAGCAGCGCGAACGATCCCGCCGCCGTCACCAGCAACAGCAGGGACACCGCGAACAGGGCGCGTCCGACCGGAAAGGGCATGGGGATGAGGAAGGGCGCCTGTTGGACCACCAGGCCGGCACCGATCATGGCCTGGGCGCTGCCCATGCGCAGGGGCTGAGACCGCTGGCTCGGTGTCAGGCGTGCCAGCCGAACCCAGGCTGCGGGGAACCGTCGCGACACGGCCACCCGCACGCCCAGTACAACTGAGGCGAGGCCGAGGACCACGGCCACCAGGCTCAAGGCGACCATGACCGGGTCCCCGTCATCCAGACTCATGCGGCCATCATCGAAGGGGTGGTCAAGGTCGCAGTCGTACGAGAGATGGCACGGCGGCTCCGGGCGGCACTCCCGCGAATGTGGGTGGCCTGAAACTGATCCGGAACCAGCTGCATGGCGACGTTACGAACTGGAGGCTCCGCCTCCACTGTCCATCACCCGCTGCCAATGGAACCTGTCTTCCCGCACCTGCCACAAGCGTCGACAGCGGGGGCACTCCTCGACCCTCCGGAAGCGCCGACCGCTGGGTTCCCGCCCCGGGACAGGCGGAGGAAGATGCCGGCGACACCAACAGAACAGATATTTGCGACTGCCCATGAGTCCTGAGTATCCACGCCTGGCGGGCCGATCTCACTGCCCGCAGCGTCGCCTAGCTCCGCTCAACCGAAGGGATGGTTCTCGGCCCGCCCTCCACCCCGAGATACCAGCGGGTTCCCGGTGGAGCGAGCGGCAGGGTTCCGTGGACGAGGTCGATCAGAGCATGCCCGCCGCCGCGTACCTCCGCGCCGGGCCGTCACAAGCGGCCTGTCACTGATCCCGGCGCCCCTGCTGGCGGTGTTGCGCCATGCCGCCCTGGATCGCCTCCCACACGCTGCGCCCGGCCTGCCGCAGCGTCTCCCCCGCCTGCTCGGCGAGCTGCGCCGCACTCTGCGCGGCGGCCTGCGCCCCGCCCGGCACGCCACCACCGCCCTGACCGCCGTCACCATTCCCGGACGGGCCGGGTCCCTGCGACGCGCCAGGCTCGTTGCGGGGTTTTCCCTCCGATGGCTGCCCCTGCGGCCGCTGACCCTGCGGCGCCTGACCCTGCGGCGCCTGACCCTGCGGCGCCTGGCCCTGCGGCTTCGCCCCCTCAGGCTTGGGCTCCGTCGGTGGCTGGCCCTGCGGTACCTGCCGCTCAGGCTTCGGCCCCTCCGGCGGCCTGCCCTCCGGACCGGTGGGTTGCGCCCGGCCCTGCTCGCCGGCCCCGGGGCGACCCGGACCCGGTCGCAGCCGGTCGGCGGCCGCGCCGGCCTGCCGACGTACATCATCGGGTACGCCGAAGCGCCGAGCCGACCCGGTGACCTCGGCGGCTCCCGCCGCCAACTGCTGGGTGCTGCGATTGACGTCGTCGATCACGGCACCGGCCGACCGGGAGAGGGAGTCGATGATCTGCGGGTTGTTGTCGATCGTCTCCAACGCCCGGCCCAGGATCTCCACCAGTTGCTCCAGCCGTACCCGCAGCTGCGCCTCGGCCTGCACCCCGTTGATGTCCAGCTCGACGCCCTGCAGGTGCACGCGGACGCCGGCGTCGAGCTGGAGAAGGTTGGCCAGCCGGGCTCGCAGCGAAAGGTCCGCGTCCAGCCCGTCCACCGCGAGCCGGATCGAGTCGACCGAGACTTTGGGGATGTCGAGCAGGACGTCGGGGTCGGCACCGCCGTTGGCCTGGCCCGGCCGGTCGACCTCCCGGTCCCGCTGCTGCGCGCTCTCGCTCATGCTCTCCCGCTCCGTCGCCACACCGGCCCGGTCGTCCGGGCCGTCGGGCGCGGTTACCCGCTTTCCAGCGGGGCACCCGTGTGTGACGACCCGACAACCCATTGTCCGGAACCGGGCACCTCGCGAAGCTGCACAGCGGGGCATCAGCCGGTATGGTCCGGGCCTATGGGACAGGGAATGGCTGATCCGGCCGACATCCGGCAGGACCTGGAACGGTTCTCCTTACGGTGCAGTTTCCTCGTCCCGGGTTCCGCCGAGCACGCGTTCGCGGTCTTCACCGACGAGCTGACCGACTGGTGGGTCACGGAGTACACCTGGTCCGGCCCGGAGGCTCTCGCCGAGCTGGGCATGGAGCCCCGGCCCGGCGGCATGCTCTACGAGATCGGCCCGTACGGCTTCCGCGCCGACTGGGGCCGGGTGCTCACCTGGGATCCGCCGCGCCGGCTGGTGTTCGCCTGGCAGATCGGCCCGGACCGGGTGCCCGTGCCGGACCCGGCCCGGGCCAGCGAGGTCGAGGTGCTGTTCCTTCCCGACGGCCCCGAGCGCACCCGCGTCGAGCTGGAGCATCGGCACTTCGACCGGCACGGTGAGGCGGCCGAGGGATACCGCAAGGCCCTCACCGCCGGTTGGCACGAGTTGCTCACCCGCTACCTCGCCACGGTGTCGCGCGACCACCCCACCGCGCCCGCCTGAGCGACGGCACGGGAGGTCAGCGGCCGAGGTGTCGCCCGGCGCCCCGGCCGCCGGTGAGGTCGCGGCCACCCAGGTCGGCACGGTGGCCAGCCTCCGCTCCGGAGCCGAAGCCGGTACCGGCCAGCCGGCGCGGCGGAGCGGTGCGCAGTCGCGGGTACTGCTCGGCGACCCGCCGCTGCACGCGATCGGAGCGGTCGGCCAGCACCAGCGCCACCGACGGCGTGCCCGATTCGCTGGCCGCCGCGGTCTCGGCCGCCCAGAGCCGGCCGCCGATCACCTGCGCGAAGCCGGCGAGCCAGGACCGCCGGAAGGCGGCCGGATGCTCACCGGCTGGCACCGCCGTGCCGGCCAGGCCGTGCGCCGCCTGCACGAGCAGCGAGGTGAAGAGCAGGTCGACCCGCTCCAGATCGCTGGCGAAGCCGAACAGGTGCAGCGCGAAACCGTTGCCCTGCCGCCGGCGTACGCAGCGGCAGCGCAGCGGTTCGGCGACCGCGGCGAGCAGGCCGACCTTGTCGCGGGCGTACGGGGCGACGATGTCGACCACCCGGTCGCCGACCGGGTCGGTGGCCGGGTCCCGGGCGGCGAGCAGCGCCCGGTCCACGCCGTAACGGGCGATCAACTCGGTGGCCTTGGCGGTGAACGCGGCCGACTCGGCGGGCGTGCAGGCCTGGTCCTCGGCCTGGGCCAGCAGCTTGCGGACCTTGCTGAGCATCGCCTCGGACATCCCCCAGAGCTATCACATCCGCCGGCCGAAGTCGGGGCCACGCCCGTATCGATCGATCCGAATCATCGTCACGATCGGCTCCTCCGTCCACTACGGACGGTCAACCATTTGCTCTCCGGAGGCATGCATGTCATCCCCGACCGCCCGCCTGCTCGCCGCCGCCGCCGCCGCAGCCACCGCGACGCTCGTCGCCGGCGCGCCCGCCCGGGCCGCCGAGGCCACCCCCGACGCGAACCTCTTCGCCCCGCTCGCCACCTGCTACGGCGGGGCGGTCCGGTCGTACTTCCAGACCGGCGGCTACGGCGGCCAGGCCGGCACCTACCGCACCACGAGCCGCTGCCGCGACATCAACGTGCGCAACGCCAGCGCGTACGGCACCGAAGCGTGCGTGATCTTCGTCGACAAGACGAGCGCCTGCAACTACTGGACCTACCTACCGGCCAATTCGGGGTGGATCACGGTGGCGACCAACGTGCGCGACGGCGTCAACTTCCGGGTCCGCTTCGACAACCTGCGCTACGAGTACGAGCCGCTGGTCGCGTACCACGCGTTCTGAGCGACCCACCCGGGCGCGGCGACCGGTCCCGACGGGCGCCGCGCCCGGGGGCCTCGTCAGCCGGACCGGCTGCGCAGGGTGGCGATCGTCGAGCCGGCCAGGGTGAGCAGGCAGTCGGGGAGCAGCCCGTCGGCCGCCGCCGCGCCGAAGAGCGCCTCCCCGGTCGGGACGTCCCGGTTGGCGTACGCGCTGACGAAGCGCGCCACCCAGCGGGTGTCGTACTCCGCCTGGTCGATCCCCGGGAAGTCCAGCGCACATCCACTGCCCGACGGTGCGTCACCGACCATCGTCGCGGCCAGGCACCAGGCGACCCCGTACGCGCCGCTCAGACCGGCACGGTCGACGACCGCGTCGAACGTCCCCACCACCGCGTCTCCATCCCCGGCCAGCGCCGAGCGAAGTACGGCGGCCGCGTCGTCGAACGTTTGCTGTGGTAGGTCGGTCACCCAGCGCACAGTAGGACGGGCGGTCAAGGCCTGCCCCGACCGTCACTGTCCGTGTTCAACGCGGGCGACCTGCGCATTACGTCACCTCCACGGTCCCGCCACTCGGCACGGCACGCTAATGTGCGCAGCGGACCTTCGCCGGAGGAAGGACGACCATGCTCTTTACACGCCGCTCGCGGGTAGCCTCCCTGGCCGCCTGCGCGACGATCCTGCTCGCCACGAGCGCTTGCGGGGATGACAAAGCCGAGGAGGGAAGCGCTCAACAGGTGCGCCTCTACGGCACGGACGGCAACATGCTCAACTCCTACCCTGCGGAGTTGAAGGAACGTGCCAATCTCGTCGACGGGATGAAGGGGACCACCCCGCTCACCCCACTGCCGGAGGACTTCAAGAGCCGGCTACGGTCCGTCGATCCGGCGCTGACGGACTACCTCTACTCGGCCGAGACGTACGACGCTGTGGTGATAGGGGTGCTCGCCGCCCAGTTGGCCGGAAGCACCGACCCGGCGGCCATCGCCAAGCAGATCGTCGGCGTGACCAACAACGGCCAGCGCTGCGAGGACCCGGCGACCTGCCTGGCGCTTGCGCGCGCCGGCCAGGACATCGAGTACCGCAGCGTGTCGCTGACCCGGGCGGGCTTCACCGACAAGGGTGAGCCGGCCACCGCGAGCTACGCCACGCTGACCTTCGACGGCCAGCAGATCAACGACGGCAAGACCGAGTTCGTCGGGGCGGGCACCGAGTCGGCGGCGAGCACCAAGGCGCCGCCGAAGCCGAGGAAGCAGCCCGCCGGCGACAACGCCGACCAGGAGCCGCTCGTCGTGGGCGGCCTGCTGCCGAAGACCGGTGACCTGGCGATCGCCTACCCGCCGATGGCCGCTGGCGCGGCCCTGGCGATCAGGGAGATCAACGCCGCTGGCGGCGCGCTGGGCAAGCCGGTGACCTGGGTGGACGGGGACGACGGCACCAGCCCGGCGGTCGCGAGGGCGACCGTGGCCAAGCACGTGGCGGACAACGTAAGCGTGATCATCGGCGCTGGCGGTTCGGGCATCTCCCGCGAGGTGCTGCCGGACGTGGTGAAGGCCGGGAAGATTCTGTTCTCGCCGTCCAACACCGACAGCGGCCTGACGGACGTGGAGGACAAGGGCCTCTACTTCCGCACCGCCCCGCCGGACAGCCTGCAGGGCCGGGCGCTGGCCGACGTGATCCTCCGCGACGGGTCGCAGAAGATCGTCATCGTCGCCCGCAAGGACTCCTACGGCGAGGGCCTTCAGGCCACCGTCCGTGACGAGCTGGAGAAGGCCGGCATCACCGCCGACCGGCTCAAGCTGCTCGCCTACGATCCTCCGGCCGACGCGAAGGCCCCGCCGGTGGACTTCAGTGGCGGCGCCAAGGAGATCAAGGACTTCGGCGCGGACGCCGTGCTGGTCATCGGCTTCGGTGAGTCCGCACAGGTGATCCGGGCGCTGGCCGACACCGGGGTGCAGATCCGGCACTGAGCACCGACCGCGGACCGCGACGGCCGCACCGGCTTCCCGCCGGTGCGGCCGTTTCCGTCCAAGGGTCAACGGCTGCGGCGACGCTCCAGGAACTCGGTCATCCGGCGGTGCTTCTCCTCGTCCTCGAAGAGCACCGCCTGGCTGACCAGGTCGAGTTGCGGGTGCGCGGCGGCGGGCGCGTCGACCGCCAGCTTCGTCAGCCGCAGCGCCAGCGGGGAGCCCTGGGCCATCTCGTCCAGCAGTCCGTGCGCCACCGTCAGCAACTCGCCGGGCTCGTCCACCACGCGGTTCACCAGGCCGATCCGCAGCGCCTCCGCGGCGTCGACCCGCCTGCCGGTGAAGAGCAGCTCCTTGGCCCGGGCCTCGCCGATCAGGGCGGGCAACCGGTGGGTCGCGCCGGCGCCGGCCAGGATGCCCAACCGCACCTCCGGCTGGCCGAAGACCGCCCGGGCCGTACACACCCGCAGGTCGCAGGCGTACGCCAACTCCGCGCCACCGCCCAACGCCGGACCGTCGACGGCGGCCACACTCGGCATCGGCAGCGCCCGGATCCGGGCGAAGGCGGCCGAGTTGATCGCGGCCAGCGCGTCGGTGCGACCCCGCTCGCGGAGCTGACCGATGTCGGCGCCACCGGCGAAGATGCCCTCCGCGCCGCCGGTGAGCAGCAGCAGCCGGGGGCGCGCCTCCAACTCCGCGCAGACCTGGTGGAGCTCGGCGATCAGGTCGGCGTCGATGGCGTTGCGCTTCTCCGGCCGGTCCAGCGTGACCACCAGCCGGTCAGGTCGATCCTCGATCCGTAGCCCGCTCACCGCTGTGCCCGCCTTTCGTTCGCGACTGCGGGGCTCGCAAGCTCACTCCTCGCGCTCACCGCTGTGCCCGCCTTTCGTTCGCGACTGCGGGGCTCGCAAGCTCACTGCTCGCGCTCACCGCTTGCCCCCGGCGTCCCAACGGTAGAAGCCGTGCCCGGACTTCTTGCCCAGCCGCCCGGCGGCCACCATCTCGACCAGCAGCGGCGGCGGCGCGAAGCGGTCCCCGTACGCGGCCTGGAGGGTGCGGGCGATGTCCAGCCGCACGTCCAGGCCGACGAGGTCGGTCAGCTCCAGCGGCCCGATCGGGTGCCGGTAGCCCAGCACCATCGCCTTGTCGATGTCGGCGGGACTGGCCACCTCGTCGGCGACCATCCGGATCGCCTCCAGGCCGAGGGTGACCCCGAGCCGGGAGGTGGCGAAGCCGGGCAGGTCGCGTACGACGACGGGGTCCTTGCCCAACCGGCCGGCGAGCGCGACGGCCGCGGCGGTGGTCTCCTCGGCGGTGGCCGGGCCGACCACGATCTCCAGCAGCGTCATCGCCCAGACCGGGTTGAAGAAGTGCAGGCCGAGGAAACTCTCGGGCCGGTCCAGGCCGGCGGCCAGCTCGCCGATGGCGATGCTGGAGGTGTTGCTGCCGAGCAGTGCCGGGCGCAGCGCGGTGGCGTCCCGCAGAACCGCCCGTTTCAGGTCGAGGCGCTCGGGCACCGCCTCCACGATCACGTCCGGGGCGGGAGCGACCTCGGCGAGGGTCGGGCGCAGCGTCACCCGCAGCCGGTTCGTGGCGGCCTCGTCGGCGCTCAGCTTCCCGCGCTGCACCGCCCGTTCCCACAGCTCGGCGAGACGGTTCAGTGCGGTCGCGCCCCGGTCGGGGTCCACCTCGACCAACTCGACGTCGTGCCCGGCCCCGGCCGCCACGTACGCGATGCCGAGGCCCATCGTGCCGGCACCGACGACCACGAAACGATCGCTCATCACGCCTCCCTGTCCCGCCCTGCGGCGCGCGGGGTCTCCGCCACGCCGGCCCGGGTGATCCGCCCGTTCCGCTCGCTCATGGTGCGACCCTATGCAGCACCGCGACCCGGCCCATGCGTGGGGGAGCGCGGGATCGGGTACTGACGGCCCGTCAACCGAGGGAAGGACCAGTCGACATGAGCCAGGCACCGGAGAGCGTCACCGACCCGGGCAGCACCGACGGGGAGACCGTGGAGACCCGAGGCGACGAGCGGGTCGAACTGCTGCGCGCCGACACCAACAACGACGGCCGCACCGACGTGTGGGTGGTGGACACCGACGGCGACGGCAAGGCCGACCTGTTCCAGTTCGACACCAACGGTGACGGCAAGGTGGACATCACCATGGTCGACATCGACGAGGACGGCACCCCGGACGAGGTGGTCGACGGCGACGGCGGCCTCCCACCCGAGCAGCTCCCCCCGACCGTCCAGGTCTGAGTCGTGCGCAGGGGCCCCTGTCATCGCCTGGCGCGTGACAGGGGCCCCTGCTGACAGCGACGGCCAGGCGGCGCGACGGGCGCTCAGCCGGCGAGGCGCAGGGTGGCCAGGTAGTAGGGGGCGTCGCGGTCGTCCACATCGGTCAACCGCCAGCCGCTGCCGTGCACCAGGCCGGCGAACTCGTCCGCCGAACAGACCAGGTAGTCGAACCACTCGGTGCCCAGCTCCCGGTAGCGCAGCCGCAGCCGGAGCTGCCCGCCCAACCGGCCACGGCGCCGGTTGCGCTCGTGGTAGCCGGTGTGCAGCGGGTCGCGGGTGCCGTACGGGTCGGTGCCGTGCGCGATAATCTGCGCCCCCGGCCGGGCCAGCGCGGCGAGCGCCGCCAGGAACCCGGGCGCCCGCTCCCGCCCCTCGAACAGCCCCAGATTGTTGCCGAGCAGCAGGAACGTGTCGTACCGCTGACCGTCGGCGACGTGCGTGTCCACGGTGCCGTGGACCAGGCGCCGGACCCCGCGGCGCCGGCTCACCGCCAGCGCGCCCGCCGAGGTGTCCAGCCCGGTGACCGGTACGCCACGCTCCTGGAGCAGTAGCGCGATCCGGCCGGCACCCGTGCCGATGTCGAGCGTCTCGCCCTCGGCGCGGTCCACCGCCCGGTGGTCGTACGGCTGCCAGTCCGCCGGCCCGTCGAGGTAGTGCGCGGCCGGCGCGCCATTGATCAGCCCGTCGTCGCGCTCGATGATCTCGATGACCGGCCTGGGCAGTCGCCCGCCGACCAGAGGTCGGGGTCCCACTCCGGTGGCCACGGCGAGCGTGTCCCGGAGCAGTTCGCCGACAACGTCACCGATTAGAGGCTCCCCCGTCACGACGTTCACGCTATCCGGCCACTCAGTGGCCCGCAGCGGCCGTATCCTGGCGGCGTGACCACGCTGGACCGGCTGTCGGCCGAGAAGTACATCCTGCTCACGACCTTCCGCAAGGACGGTCGGGCGGTGCCGACCCCCGTCTGGGCGGTCCGCGACGGAGAGGCGTTGGCGGTCTGGACGCGCGCCGACTCGGGCAAGGTGAAGCGGATCCGCCACAACGGCGAGGTGACCGTGGCGCCGTGCGACGTGCGGGGCCGGCCGCACGGTGCGGAGGTGCCCGCCCACGCGACGATCTACAACGGCGGCGACACGGGCCGGGTGCGCGACCTGCTCAAGCACAAGTACCGGCTGATCGGTCGGTTGAGCCTGCTCGGCAGCCGGCTGCGACGCGGCGAGGGCGGCACGGTGGGCATCCGGGTGACGCTGGCCGACGGGCGCGGCTGAGGCCGGGGCGACGAAGCCCGGACATGGAAAGAGGCGGCGGATCGAGATCCACCGCCTCTGACCGGAAAAACTGCTGCCGGCTCAGTCGCCCTGCCGCTGCTGCGGGATCTGGCCCTGCAGCAGCGCCCTGACCTCCGACTCGCGGTACCGACGGTGGCCACCCAGGGTGCGGATGGCGCTGAGCTTGCCGGCCTTGGCCCACCGGGTCACCGTCTTCGGGTCGACACGGAACATCGACGCCACCTCGGCCGGTGTGAGTAGCGGCTCTGGTTCGTGCGTTCGCGATGCCATCGGTCACTCCTCCACGTGTATAGACATCGGCCGGGGTCCCGCCGGCCGACGCGTCTCCCATGGTCCGGCTAGTCCCCGATGTCCGACATGGGCCGAACGGATGAAGGTCCCTAGACGGACGGATGAACCATGCCCGATTTTTACGACTTTTACACGGCAGAAAGTACCTTATTCGGACTCATGATCACGGTTCGTGATGCGTCAACTACGAGCACACCTCATCTTGGGAGCGCTCCTCGGGCGATTTGCCTTAGTTGCACCGCTCCAGCAACTGCACGGCACGCCACCGCGCGACCAGCTTGTCGTACGCGGCCGACGCCTCCTCGGCCTCACCGCGCGACAGCCCGGCAAGGCCACCCGCGACCAGCTCCGGCGAGTCGTCCGCGGTCAGCGTCTCGTCGGAGAGCAGGTCGACCAGACCGCCGTAGTCCAGCTCCACCACCGAACGCGGGTGGAACTCCTCCAGCCAGCGGGCCGCCTCCTCCACCGCCTCGGTGATCGGGGCCTCGCCCACCGACTTGCGCAGCACCGACAGCGCCCGTGACGAACGGCGGCGGGCCTTGGAGATCTCCGTGCGGTAGCGCAGCGCCCGTCGGCCCGGCTCGGTGACCAGATCCCGCTCCGTGGGGTCGAAGAGGACGAACCAGCGCAGCGGCACGCCCCAGGTCGCGATCTGCTCGTGCACGCGGGGCACCCCGTGCTCCAGCACCCGGGCACCGCTGCGCCAGTCGTCGACCACCGCCCTGGCCTGACCGGCGAGCACCGGCGGCACGAAGGCGTCGGCGAGCACCGAGGGCACCCCGTCCCGGGCGCTGAGCGCCGCCTCGGCGACCCGGATCCGCAGGTTCCAGGGGCAGACCAGCAGGCTGTCGTCCGTCTCCAGGACGTACGCCTCCTCCGGCAGGTCGGGCAGCCGGGTCCAGCCCGCGCCCAGCGCCTCGATCACCGCCGTCCGCTGCCGGCCTGGCCCCTCGACCGGAGCCACCGCCCGCCCCTCCGACACGTAGCGGCGCCAGTAGCTCTGGCGGTCGCGGTCGAAGGCGGTCAGCGGTTCGTACACGCGCAGGTAAGAAGCGAAGAGCGACGGCACGGCGCGATCCTCCCACGAACCGCCCCCGGACGCCGCCAGCGGCCGGACCACGCGCGCCGCAACGTGGGACGGCGGCGACGCGTCGGGCACCCTCAGGGCGGCCGATACTAGGCTCGACGGCACCGGCAGCATCCCCGCCGGGGTCCACCAGGTCCGCGTCCCACAAGGACGCACACCACTCCAGGAGCCAGTCATGGGCGTATTCGCGAGCACCGACGACCCGGTATCGACCGGTCACGAACAGGTCGTGTTCTGCCAGGACAAGCAGAGCGGGCTGAAGGCGATCATCGGGATCTACTCCACCGCACTGGGGCCCGCGCTGGGCGGCACCCGCTTCTACCCGTACGCCAGCGAGGATGACGCCCTCGCCGACGTGCTCGACCTGTCTCGTGGGATGGCGTACAAGAACGCGCTCGCCGGGCTGGACCTGGGCGGCGGCAAGGCCGTCATCTGGGGTGACCCCGAGCAGATCAAGAGCGAGGCGCTGCTGCGCGCGTACGGCCGCTTCGTGGAGTCGCTGGCCGGTCGCTACTACACCGCCTGTGACGTCGGCACCTACGTGGCGGACATGGACGTCGTGGCCCGCGAGACCCGCTACGTGACCGGCCGCAGCGTCGAGCACGGCGGCGCCGGCGATTCCTCGATCCTGACCGCCTGGGGCGTCTTCCAGGGCATGCGGGCCGCCGCCGAGCACGTGTGGGGCACCCCGAGCCTGCGCGGTCGCCGGGTCGGCGTGGCCGGTCTGGGCAAGGTGGGCAAGTACCTGACCGGGCACCTGCTGGAGGACGGCGCCGAGGTGGTGGCCACCGACGTCAACCCGAAGGCGCTGGAGTGGGTGCGCACCAACCACCCGCAGGTCACCCTGGTCGACGACGCCGCCGCGCTGGTCGCCGCCGACATCGACGTGTACGCCCCGTGCGCGCTGGGCGGCGCGCTGAACGACGACACCGTGCCGGCGCTGCGGGCCAAGGTGGTCGCCGGAGCGGCGAACAACCAGCTCGCCCACCCGGGCATCGAGAAGCTGCTGGCCGACCGGGGCATCCTGTACGCCCCGGACTACGTGGTCAACGCCGGCGGTGTGATCCAGGTGGCCGACGAGATCGAGGGCTTCAACTTCGACCGTGCGAAGCTGCGGGCGACCCGGATCTACGACACCACCCGGCAGATCCTGCACCTGGCGGACGCCGAGGGCGTTCCCCCGGCGGTGGCGGCGGACCGGCTGGCCGAGCGGCGGATGGCCGACGTCGGCCGGCTGCGCACGATCCACCTGCGTTGAGCGGCACCCGGAGGCGGACCGACCGGATCCGCCTCCGGGCCCCACGCCAGGAGTCCTGCTCGGTAAGCTGAGGCCCAGTCGAGTTTGGCGCGTTTTGTCCGGTGTCACGGGTGCTCTACGATTCGCTCCTTACCGGGTACACTGGGTGACGGCCGGATCGACGCGACGCGCAGAGCCGGCTGACGGTAACCCGAGGTGCCGAACGATGGCATCCCCATGTACCGTAAGAGCCACGAGAGATGCCTGACGTCATCGGGGCCCGCCTTCGGGCTGCCCCGCATTCTGTGCGAGGGGGTCGAGCCATGGGGCGCGGCCGTGCTAAGGCCAAGCAGACGAAGGTGGCCCGGGAGTTGAAGTACCACTCCCCGAACACCGACCTCACCGCCTTGCAGCGCGAACTGGCGGGTGCTGGTAAGTCTGAGCACCACTTCGACGACGACTCAAAAGAGTTTGTCGACGACGATGATGAGGATCACGCGGACGACGACCCGGATCCCTGGGTTCGTCCGACCCGCTGACCTCTCGATGCAGCTGAGCACGCGGTGACCCCCGCGTGCTCACGCATGTGTCCGTCGAGGGCGGTATCAGCGGCGACGATCGGGGGCCTGGCCCGGCGGGAGACTTCTCCGGCCGTTCGACAGGCCCCTGACCGCGGTCGCCCTCAGCGCGGCCGGTTGTTCCAGTTGTAGAAGGTCGGGATGTTCTCGAAGTGGTTCCAGGCGCAGACCGCGCTGGCGCCGTCCCCGCCCGACACCTCCGCCCGCAGCCGCCGCGCGTCCTCGGCCTCCTGAAGGAGCGCGACGAGCCCGGGGGCCACCTCCCGCACCCGCTCGGTGACTCCGTCCGGAGCGACATCCGCTTCGCTGTCAGGCAACCGGTGACTCGTGGTCTCGGGCATGCTCCAACACTCCCTCCAATAGGCGGATCTTGCTGTTGCGGCAGTGCTCGGTCTCCGTGCCGTCAAAACGCCCCAGCTCGAAGTAGCGGTTGGCGGCGTGGCCACCGCCACAGAAGCCGAAGTACGGGCAGGACGCCCGACACGCCTCCACCCCGGCCAGGAACTCGCTCACCCACGGCGTCGCCGGGGCGCCCATGAGGATCTCGGTCAGCGGGCTGGTCAGCACGTTGCCGCTGCTGAAGTCGCCGTAGCGGGGGTCGGTGAAGCCGGCCAGCTCCGGGGAGAGCACGGTCACCGAGCCGTCGTGCCCGATCGTGGGGATCGGATCGAGCTGGCGGGGCAGCACCCTGTCCGCCGAGTTGTCGAGCACCGCCGCCGCGTAGCGCAGCGACCACTCGATCTCGCGCAGGTGGATGCGGGGCTCCCGGCGCCAGGCCGTCACCAGTTCGGCCCAGAAGGCGGTGACCGCGGCCGCCTCGTGGCGGTTGTCGCGGGTGTTGACGCCCTCGGTCTCCTCGATGTTGACGCCCAGCACGTCGCAGCCCAGCCCGAGGAAGTACTCGTACAGCTCGGCGGCGAGCCCCGCCTCCGGCCTGGACACCACGGCGAGCGCGGAGAAGGGCAGCCCGTGCCGGCGCAGCGCGGCGACCCCACGCAGGATCCGGTCGTACGCCGGCTGGCCGCCCCGGTTGACCCGGTCGCCGTTGCGCTCCCGCGGCCCGTCCACGCTCACACTCACCCGCACCTCGTGCCGGGCGAAGAACTCGCACCACTCGTCGTCGATCAGCGTGGCGTTGGTCTGCACGTGGTGCTCGACCTGCGGCCCGAACGGCGCGATCAGGTCGGCCAGGTGCTCCCGGCCGGCCGCCAGCGGCTCACCGCCGTGCCACACCACGGAGAAGCGACCGACCGCCGCCCACGGGTTGACCGCCGCCGCCACCGCCTCGGCCACCGACACCGGCATCCGCCGGTCGGCGGCACGGAACGGCAGGTAGCAGTACGAGCAGTCGAGGTTGCAGAGGGTGGTGGGCTGCATGACGACGTACGACGGGACCGCGGCCAGACCGCGCATCCCGCTGAACGACTGTCCCCGAGCAGCCATTGCCCTCCTCCGCCTAGCCTGAGGGTGCCCTTCAGGCTAGGCGGCATTGGCCACTCGGGTGAAGCCCTGATCAGGTGCCCGTACGATCACCAGAGCGTGATCATCCGCGGGTGTGCTGGCCAACCATCTGCACGTTGCCGGTGCCCTCGATGATCTCGCCGGCCTGCCACGCCTCGACCCCACGGCCGGTCAGCGTGGCCAACGCCCGGTCGGCGTCCTCGGCCGAGACGATCGCGAACATGCCGACGCCCATGTTGAAGGTCGACTCCATCTCCGGGTCGTCGATCCGACCCTTCGACTGGATCAGGTCGAAGACCGGCTGCGGCTTCCAGGTGGACCGGTTGACCACGGCGTCGACGTGCTCCGGCAGCACCCGGACCAGGTTGCCGGGGATGCCGCCGCCGGTGACGTGGGCGAACGCCCGCACGTCGGCCTCGGCGATCAGCTTCAGGCAGTCCTTGGCGTAGATCTTGGTGGGGGTGAGCAGCTCCTCACCCAGGGTCCGCTGCCGACCGAAGTCGTCGATCACGATGTCCAGCCGCATCCGGGCCGCGCCGAGCAGCACGTGCCGGACCAGCGAGTAGCCGTTGGAGTGCAGGCCGGACGAGCGCATGGCGATCACCACGTCGCCCACCTCGACCCGGTCGGGGCTGAGGATGTCGCTCTCCTCGACCACGCCGACGCCGGTCGCGGAGATGTCGTACTCGTCCGGACGCAGCACGCCGGGGTGCTCGGCGGTCTCCCCGCCCAGCAACGCGCAGCCGGCGTAGCGGCAACCGTCGGCGATGCCCGCCCCGATCTCGGCGACCTTGTCCGGAACGACCTCGCCGGTGGCGATGTAGTCGAGCAGGAACAGCGGCTCGGCGCCGCACGCCACCAGGTCGTCGACGACCATCGCGACCAGGTCGATGCCGACCGTGTCGTGGATGTCCATCTGCTGGGCGATCACCAGCTTGGTGCCCACCCCGTCGGTGGAGGACGCCAGGATCGGGTTCTTGTACTTGGTCGTGTCCAGCCGGAACAGGCCGGCGAAACCGCCGAGGTCGCCGAGCACCTCGGGGCGGCGGGTCTGGCGCACCTTCGACTTGAGCAGCTCCACCGCGCGGTCTCCCGCGTCGATGGAGACGCCGGCGTCGGCGTACGAGACCGAGCGTTTGCGCGCCTGACGGCCGGCGCCGGCCGTCCAGGGCTGGCGGTCGCCGCCGGCGCCGGTCGGGCTGCTTCCTGCGCCGCTGCGCTCGGACACGTGCGTCACGGTTCTCCCCTTTGTGGTTCTCGGTGCCGCGCCGGCGGAGGCCGGGCCGCGCCGGTTGGTGCTACGGGCGGTTTGCGGTCACGCCACCAGGAGTGGCGACGAGCGAGCCGTTGGTGTGCGGAGCCTCCGGCGCCGAGTTGGCGACCCGTCGGCCCACCCCTTCGAGCACGTGCTTGCCGATCAGGTTGCCGGCCGGCAGCTCGATCGGGTACTCCCCATCGAAACACGCCCGACACAGCCGGGTCTTCGGCTGCTCGGTCGCGGCGATCAGGCCGGGAAGTGAGACGTAGCCCAGCGTGTCGGCTCCGATGGAACGCCGGATGCCGTCGTTGTCCAACCCATTGGCCAGCAGCTCGGCCCGGGTGGCGAAGTCGATGCCGTAGAAGCACGGCCAGCTGACCGGCGGGGAGGAGATCCGGACGTGGACCTCCAGCGCCCCCGCCTCGCGCAGCATCCGCACGATGGCCCGCTGGGTGTTGCCGCGGACGATCGAGTCGTCCACCACCACCAGTCGCTTGCCCCGGACGTTCTCCCGCAGCGGGTTGAGCTTGAGCCGGATGCCGAGCTGGCGCAGGGTCTGCGACGGCTGGATGAAGGTGCGCCCCACGTACGGGTTCTTCATCAGGCCGGCGCCGTAGGTGATGCCGGACGCCTCCGCGTAGCCAATCGCGGCCGGCGTGCCCGACTCGGGCACGGGGATGACCAGGTCGGCCTCGACCGGGTGCTCCTTGGCCAACTGCCGGCCGATCTGCACCCGCGCCGCGTGCACGTTGCGCCCGGCGATCGTGGCGTCCGGGCGGGCGATGTAGACGTACTCGAAGAGACAGCCCTTCGGCTCCGGCGCCGCGAACCGGGTGGACCGCAGCCCGTCCTCGTCGATGGCGATCAGCTCGCCGGGCTCGACCTCGCGCACCACACTGGCGCCGACGATGTCCAGCGCGGCGGTCTCACTGGCAACCACCCAGCCGCGCTCCAGGCGACCGAGCACCAGGGGGCGCACGCCGTGCGCGTCGCGTGCCGCGTAGAGGGTCGACTCGTCCATGAAGACGAAGCTGAACGCGCCCCGCAGCTGCGGCAGCACCTCCAGCGCCGCGGCCTCGACCGACAGGTCCGGTCGACTGGCCAGCAGCATGGTCACCAGGGAGGTGTCGTTGGTCGAGCCGTCCGCGACGAGGCCGCGTTCGGCGACCTCCTTCTCCAGCTCGGCGGTGTTGACCAGGTTGCCGTTGTGAGCCAGCGCGATGGTCGTGCCCGAGCTGGTCGACCGGATGGTCGGCTGGGCGTTTTCCCAGTTCGAGGCGCCGGTCGTGGAGTAGCGGGCGTGCCCGATCGCCAGGTGGCCGCGCAGGCTGGCCAGCGTGGGCTCGTCGAAGACCTGGGCCACCAGGCCGAGGTCCTTGTAGACCACCACGCCGGAGCCATCGCTCACCGCGATGCCCGCCGCCTCCTGGCCGCGGTGCTGGAGGGCGTAGAGACCGAAGTAGGTCAGATTGGCGACCTCTTCGCCGGGGGCCCAGACGCCGAAGACGCCGCAGGCGTCCTGGGGGCCGGGTCGTTGGGGGTCAAGGTCGTGGCTCAGCCGGCCGTCGCCTCGGGGCACCTACCGCTCCCTCATGCTGGTCTGGACCGGCCTGGCGGGGATCACGGGGCGGATCCACACTCCTCGGCCGGGACCACTGTCGTCGCCTGACAGTGTACGCGAACAGCTATCGATACAGAAAGTCACGATTCCCCTGCCCACCGTGACGATCACCCGGACATCCGGGCAGCTAGAGGGGCAGGTATGCCGAGAGGTCCGCGCGGACGCCGCTCACCTGGACGCGACCGTCGGTAACCGCCTCGGCCCAACCGATGCGCCCGGTGGCCAGCGCCAACCACGTCTCCGGGCTCATCTCGACCACGTTTGGCGGGTTTCCCCTGGTGTGTCGAGGACCGGGAACGCACTGGATCGCCCCGTATGGTGGGACGCGCACCTCCACCGATCGGCCGGGGGCGCGCTCCGCGAGGACGGCCAACAACGACCGGACCGCCTCCCGGAGCACCGGCCGTTCGGGCGTACGCCCCTCGTCGAGCGCCGACAACGCGGCCGTAACGGCGGCGGACTTACTGTACGGAGAGGACACGACGGGACGATACGACCCGCAGGTAGAGCATGTGACGCTGGCCCTGGGTCGCGCCGATCCAGCAAGACAAGGCATAGTTGCCGACGGCGTATTCGTACCGTGATGATCCCCGGCCCGGCGCCCCGCCGGTCAAGGGAAGTCAGCCCGGAAGGCGGTGGACGTGTCAACACACCGACGTGCCTGGTATCAGCGGGCCGGTGTGGTCGTAGCGCTGGTTACCGGCGCTCTGCTCGCCGTCCCCGCCACACCAGCCCTGGCCGCGCCCGACGTCACAGATGTGTCGGCCTCGCCGAGCAGCGTCGAGGCCGGTAAAACCACGAAGATCAGCTACAGGCTCGCCTTTGAGGATGGCGCCGAGCCTGCCGACATCAGCTTCAGCTCGAGCAATCCGAAACTGACCTGCGTTGACGGATGCTCCCGCGGCCGGGTGACGGCAAGCGGCACCTACGACGCGACCTTCAAGCTCGCGGACGACGCGGCCAACGGAAGCGCCAACATCACCGTAAAGGCCACGGACTCCTCCGGCCCGCTCAAGCAGAGCCAGGAGGCGTCGACCTCCGTCACGCTGGTCGCCAAGGCCGCCCCGCCCCCGCAGGCGCAGACCGTGCGGTCGGTCTCCGGCAAGGTCGTCGTGCAGGCCGACAGCAAGGCCGTGCCGAACGCCGTGGTCATGCTGCAGGACAGCGCGGGCCACCGCTACGACACCACCAGCGACGGCAGCGGCAACTTCCGCTTCACCGGCACCAGCGAGAAGCCGATCGCGCCGGGTCGCATCGACCTGGGCGCCAGCTTCGACAACGTGCTGGCCACCAAGAGCCTCAACGCCACCGCCGGTCAGGCCATCACCGGGCAGCGGATCAGCCTCGCGATCAAGGTCGAGGTGACGCCGAGCGCCACCCCGTCCCCCACCGCTGAGGCCCTCCCCACCGAGGAGACGACCGAGGAGGGCGCCGAGGAGCCGTCCGAGGAGGCCAGCCCTGGCGCACCCGCGAACGCCGCGAACACCGAGGACAGCGGCGGGATCGGCTCGTACATGATCATCCTGCTGGGCGGTCTGCTGGTTGCCGCCGGCGTCGGCACGATCGTGCTGCTGTGGATGAAGCGCAAGGAGAACGGCGACGACGAGGACGCCCCGGCGGGTGCCGGCGCGGCCGGCGCGGTGCCGGCGGCGCGTGGTGGCTTCCGTGGGGCCGACGACCAGACCCGGGTGGTGGGCCGGCCCGGAGGCGGACCGGACCCGACCATGGTCGGCGGCGCGGCGCTGAGCGAGGCACCGACGATGATGCACCGTCCGGTGGTCGACGACGTCCCGCCCGACCCGTACGCCGCGCCCGCGCAGCCGTACGGCGCGGCTGGCCAGCAGGGCTGGGGTGGCACCGGCTACGGCGACGAGCCGGCGCCCGGTGGTTACGGTGCCGGCGGTTACGGCAACGCTCCCGCCTCGGGCGGCGGCTACGGCTCGGCGACGACCCCCGAGGGTGGCTACGGTGCCGGCGCGGCCGGTGACGGCTACGGTGCCGCACCCGGCTCCGGCGCTGGCTACGGCGGCGCTCCCGCCCCCGGCTACGGCAACGCGCCGTCCTCCGGCGGTGGCTACGGCAGCCGCGACTACACGGCCCCGGCCGGTGCCGCCGGATACCCGCCGGCTCCCGCCGGTGGCGCGGCCTACGGCGAGCGCTTCGACGAGCCGACCGGCCGGTACACCGGCGACAGCACGCAGTACCCGGCCCCGGCCGACCCGTACGCCACCGGCGTCTACCAGCCGGAGCAGGGTCAGGGCTACGGCCAGCCCGACCCGACGACCCCGTACAGCGGCCGGGGGGCGGAGCCCACCGGTGGCTACGGCCAGCAGGCCGGCGGGTACGACCAGGGTGGCTACGGCGGCCAGCAGGCCGGCGGCTACGACCAGGGTGGTTACGGCCAGGAGCCCCCGCAGCAGCGCGGCGGCTACGACCAGGGCGGCGGCTACGACCAGCAGGGTGGCTACGGCGGCCAGCAGGCCGGTGGCTACGACCAGGGCGGTTACGGCCAGGAGCCCCCGCAGCAGCGCGGCGGCTACGACGACCGGGCCGGCTATGACCAGCAGGGTGGCTACGGCCAGCAGCCCGGTCGGGCCCGTCCGGACGGCCCGCCGCCGACCGAGCGGGGCGGTCGACGCCTCGACTGGCTGGACGACTGACCGACCACAGCGCAGGGAAACGGCTACCCGGAGATCCGGGTAGCCGTTTCGCTATCGCCAGATCCACTCGTGGTTATTGAGATCGCGGTGTTCCGTCCACCTGGACACCGCGACTTCAGGGAAGCCGAGTTGATCAGCGAGGACGCGTGATCAGGCGGCGGAGAACACGCCCTGGCGGAGCACCGGCACGACGTCCGACACGCCGACGCGGACGGCAACCTCCACGTCCTCGGCGAAGCCACCCTCGGTCAACTCACGCCCGGAGACGCTTCCCCGCACCGCGGCGGGCACGTCCGGGGTGCTGGCCAGCGCGGCGAGCGCCATCGCCGCCTCCACGGAGAGCCCACCCGGCACGCCGGAGAGGGCATCGAGGACGCTGGCCGCGCCGAGCTGATCCTCCACGGACGGGCGCAGCGACCCGTCCGGCCACCGCTCCCCCGAGGCGATCACACCGATCGGGGCGTCCGTCGTGCCGTACCCCTGGCGGCGCAGCCAACGCCCGACGGCGTGGGCGTTGCGCAGGCACGCCGCGACCACCGGAAGCCCGGTGGCACTGGCGGCGGCGCTGATCGCCGAGCCGTTCGGGGAGGGCAGCACCAGGTCCGCCACCACCGGCGCGGCACTCAGGGCGGCGGGCGAGAGCGACCACGGATGCTCCGCTGTCACCCGCCGACGGCCCACCGCGGCCACCGCGCCAACCCGCAGCGCGTACTCGGCGGCCTGCTCACCCCACGGGAACGGGTGCACGCGCATGCCGCGAGCGACCGCCACCTCCACGGAGGTGGTGAACGAGAGCACGTCCACCACCACCAACGCCGCGCAGACGCGACCGAGCTCGGCCGCCCCGGTCAGCCCCCAGTCGAACCGGGCACCGGAACCGGGTTGGCCGTAGACGGCCGCCGCCAACGCCTCAGCGCTCGTCAGGCGACGGTTCGGTGACACCGGAGTCAGACTCGGACGACTCGCCGGGTTCGGCGGTGATCGACTGCTCCGGCTCAGCCCGGTGGCCCGACACCTCGGCGACCGGCTCGACGGCACCGGTCTGCGGGGCGGGGCCGGCCGAAGC
This sequence comes from Micromonospora sp. RHAY321, assembly GCF_023896955.1. Taxonomy (GTDB): domain Bacteria; phylum Actinomycetota; class Actinomycetes; order Mycobacteriales; family Micromonosporaceae; genus Micromonospora. The sequence goes on along the minus strand of NZ_JAMHIW010000005.1, from coordinate 372,585 downwards.
GATCGGCTCGGCGGCCACCGCCGCCGGGTCCACCGGCTCGGCCTCCTCGACCGGCAGCGGCACGGCCTCGACCGCGCCCGCCACGCCAGCCGCCGGAGCGGGCACCTCGACGGCGGTCGCGCCGCCGAAGAGGCGCGGCAACGTCGCGGTGTGCGCGGCGCGCAGCTCGTCCAGACCGATCCGGAACTGGCCGTGCACCTCCAGCGCACCGCCGGCCGGGTCGGTGACACCGATCAGCTCGAACGGCACGCCCCGCTCGGCGCAGAGCGCCGCGAACGCCTTGTCGTGGCCGCGCGGCACGGACACCAGCGCCCGTGCGGCGGACTCGCTGAACAGGTAGACGAACGGCATCGAGCCGCCGGTGAAGTGCTCCGGCACCGCGATCCGGGCGCCGACGCCGCGACGCAGGCAGGACTCGACCAGGCTCTGGGCGAGGCCACCGTCGGAGAGGTCGTGCGCGGAGGTCAGGTGACCGACCCGGGCCGCCTCGGCCAGCAGCTCGGCGAGCGCCTTCTCCCGGGCCAGGTCGACCTGCGGCGGGATGCCGCCGAGGTGCTCGTGCGTCACCCAGGCCCACTCCGAGCCGGAGAGTTCCACGTTCGTCTCGCCGAGCAGGTAGAGCTGGTCGTGGTCGCCGCCGGCGCGCGGGACGAAGCCCATCGGCACCCGGTCGGCGACGTTGTCCAGCACGCCCAGCACGCCGACCACCGGGGTCGGGTGGATGGCGGCCGCACCGGTCTGGTTGTAGAAGCTGACGTTGCCGCCGGTCACCGGGATGCCCAGCTCCAGGCAGCCGTCCGCCAGGCCGCGCACGGCCTCGGCGAACTGCCACATCACGCCCGGGTCCTCCGGCGAGCCGAAGTTGAGGCAGTTGGTCACGGCGATCGGCTTCGCGCCGGTCACGGCCACGTTCCGATACGCCTCGGCCAGCGCCAGCTTGGTGCCGTTGTACGGGTCGAGTCGGGCGTACCGGCCGTTGCCGTCCACCGACAGCGCCACGCCGAGCCCGGTCCGCTCGTCGATCCGGATCACACCGCCGTCCTCCGGCTGGGCGAGCACGGTGTTGCCCAGCACGTAGCGGTCGTACTGCTCGGTGACCCAGGTCTTGTCGGCCAGGTTGGGCGAGGCGATCATGCGCAGCACGGTCTCCCGCAGCGCCTCCGGGTCGGCCGGGCGGGGCAGCGTCTCGGCCCGGTCGGCCTGGAGCAGGATCAGGTCCGCCGGCTCGCGCATCGGACGGGCGTAGACCGGCCCGTCGTCGACCAGCGAGCCCGGCGGTACGTCGACCACCAGGTGGTCCTGCCAGGTGATCAGCAGGCGTCCCGGGCTGCCGTCCGCCTCCGGCGGGGTGACCTCACCGATCGCGGTGGCGAGCACGCCCCACTTCTCGGCGGTCTTGAGCACCGCGTCGAGCTTGTCCGGCTCGACGACCAGCAGCATCCGCTCCTGGGACTCGCTGGCCAGGATCTCGTGCGGGTCCATCGACGGCTCGCGCAGCGGCACCCGCTCCAGCCAGACCCGCATGCCGGTGCCGGCAGCGGCGGCGGTCTCGGTAAGCGCGCAGGTCAGCCCGGCGCCGCCGAGGTCCTGGATGCCGACGACCAGCTGGCCGTCGTACAGCTCCAGGCAGGCCTCGATGAGCAGCTTCTCGGTGAACGGGTCACCGACCTGAACGGCGGGTCGGCGCTGCTCGCTGGCCTCGTCGAAGGTCGCGCTGGCCAGCACCGAGACACCGCCGATGCCGTCCCGGCCGGTCTTGGCGCCCATGAGGACGACCACGTTGCCGGGGCCCGCGGCGGCCTTGTTCTGCAGCCGGTCGACCGGCAGCACGCCCAGGCAGAGCGCGTTGAGCAGCGGATTGCCCTGGTAGGAGGGGTCGAAGACCAGCTCACCACCGATGTTGGGCAGGCCGAGGCAGTTGCCGTAGCCGCCGACACCGGCGACGACGCCGGTGAGCACCCGGGCGGTGTCCGGGTGGTCCGCGGCACCGAAGCGCAGCGGGTCCATCACGGCGATCGGGCGGGCGCCCATGGCGAGGATGTCCCGGACGATGCCGCCGACGCCGGTCGCCGCGCCCTGGTACGGCTCGACGAAGCTCGGGTGGTTGTGCGACTCGACCTTGAAGGTCACGGCCAGCTCGTCGGAGACCTGCACCACACCGGCGTTCTCGCCGATGCCGGCGAGCAGCCGGTCGCTGTGCGGAGCCTTCTCACCGAACTGGCGCAGGTGCACCTTGCTCGACTTGTAGGAGCAGTGCTCGCTCCACATGATCGAGTACATCGCCAGCTCGGACTGGGTGGGGCGACGGCCGAGGATCTGCCGGATCCGGTCGTACTCGTCGTCGCGGAGGCCCAGCTCGGTGTACGGCTGGAGCTCGCCCGGGGTGCCACCGGCACGCGGCACGGTGTCCACGCCCTCGGTCCAGTCGATTGCGGCCGGCTGGGCGGCGGGCTGCGCCGGGAGCGGCTCGGTCGGCTGCGCCGGGGCGGAGTACGCCTCCGGTGTGTCGCGTACCGGGTCCGGATGGGTGGTCATGACCTCTCCTCGCTGCGCTCGTGCCCGCCTGACCGGCGGTTGAGCTGACCGATGATCGTGCCGCCGGTCACCGCTCCGCACTTCGTTCGCGACTGCGGGGCTCGCGGACCGGGCTCACTCCTCCCGCTCACGCCGGCGCCCCCACCAGATGCTTGAGGACCGAGGTGAAGAAGCCGAGGCCGTCCAGCGAGGGGCCGGTGAGCGCCTCCACCGCGTGCTCGGGGTGCGGCATGATGCCGACCACGTTGCCGGCGGGGTTGGTGATCGCGGCGATGTCGCGCTGCGACCCGTTCGGGTTGCCGCCGACGTAGCGGGCGACGACGCGGCCCTCGGCTTCCAGCTGGTCCAGCGTCGCGGTGTCGGCGACGTAGCAGCCCTCGCCGTTCTTGACCGGGATCAGCACCTCCTGGCCGGGCTGGAACGCGTTGGTCCACGCGGTGCCGGCCGACTCGATGCGCAGGATCTGGTCCCGGTTGCGGAAGTGCAGGTGCTGGTTGCGGGTGAGCGCGCCGGGCAGCAGGTGCGCCTCGCAGAGGATCTGGAAGCCGTTGCAGATGCCGAGGACCGGCAGGCCGCCGTGGGCGGCGTCCACGATCGTCTCCATCACCGGCGCGAACCGGGCGATGGCCCCGCAGCGCAGGTAGTCCCCGTAGGAGAAGCCGCCGGGCAGCACGACCGCGTCGACCCCGTGCAGATCCGGGTCACCGTGCCAGAGCCGGACCGGCTCGGCACCGGCGATCCGGACGGCTCGGGCGGCGTCCCCGTCGTCGAGCGAGCCGGGGAAGGTGACGACACCGACCCGGGCGGTCACGAGCGGGCGTCCGCGGTCTCGTCGGCCTCGACCAGGCGGACGGTGAAGTCCTCGATGACCGGGTTGGCGAGCAGCTTGTCGGCGATCTCCCGGGCACGGTCCAGGTCCGGTTCACCGGCGAACTCGATCTCGATCCGCCTGCCGATCCGAACCGAGGCGACGTCGCTGACGCCGAGCCGGGGCAGCGCGTTTGCGACGGCCTGGCCCTGCGGATCGAGGATCTCGGGCTTGAGCATGACGTCGACGACGACGCGAGGCACTGGGCACTCCTGACTGTGTACGCAGTTGGGTGCCGACCCACAACGGGCGAGCGCAGCCAGCGTACCTGGCAGATTCCGTCGCGGACGCACCGGCCGGGCGCAGTTCAGGCAGTGATCGACATAACCGGCCTCCGGGACCGGCCGTCAGGCGGGAAACGAGGTCTCACCAGGGGATATGCAGCGCCGCGAGTAGCCAAACCGTTACATTTGTTAATCTCGATCCGACCCTTGAAAACGGCCGCCGCGCGCCCTACTGTACATCGACGCAGTTCGATGTCAGTGGTAGCGGGGATCCCCGCTGCCGCCCTCCCGCGCCCGGCGACCCCGGGCCCGCCCCGTCCAAGGAGTCCACCCGATGCGCATCCGTCCCCTGCTCGCCCTGCTCGGCACCGCGCTGGTCGGCGTCCTCGGCGCCTCGTCCGGCGCCGTCGCCGCCCCCGCCGGCCCGCAACCCATCATCGGCGGCGGCACCGTCTCGTCCGCGCCCTGGGCCGCCGCGGTCATGAGCAACGGCTCGTTCACCTGCTCCGGCAGCGTGATCGCCGCCCAGTGGGTGCTCACCGCCCGGCACTGCATCAACGGCACCATGTCCGTGCGGGTCGGCAGCGTCTACCGCGCCTCCGGCGGGGTCACCCGCACCGTCAGCGCCACCTACACCCGCTACGACCTCGCGCTCATGCGGCTCTCCAGCGCCGTCACCACCTCCGCGGTGAGCCTGGCCAGCAGCAACCCGCCGATCAACTCGACGAACTCGATCTACGGCTGGGGCATGACCTGCTACAGCGGCTGCTCGGCGTCCGCCCAGCTGAAGACCGCCACCGTCCGGGTGACCAGCAACAGCGTGACCGACGCGTACGGCGGGCAGGCGATCCGCAGCAGCGAGATCAGCGGTAACGCCTGGCGGGGTGACTCCGGTGGCCCGCAGTTCTACAACGGCCAGCAGGTCGGCGTCGCCTCCACGGCCGACGGCTACAGCATCCAGAACTACGGCAGCGTTGCGTACAACCGGGCCTGGATCACCTCGGTGGCCGGTGTCTGACGGTTAGCGCCCGGCGCGGCGCGGATGGTCGGCGGCGTGCCGGCCGTCCGCGCCGCGTCGTTTTGCAGCATCCGATCAGGTGAACAATGCACACGATCGGGTCGCGCCACTCCTGACAGCATCGGAAACGTGCTGGTCGTGACGACGGAGCAACTGCCCGGCTACGAGATCCGCCAGATTCTCGGTGAGGTGGTGTCATCGATGGCCAGGACGCGCAACCCGTACCGCGAGGGGGTCAAGAACCTGCGCGGTGGCGCGTACGACCCGATGGCACCGGACAACCTGACCCGGTGGCGCACCGACTCGGTGGCCCGGCTCGGCGAGGAGGCCCTGCGGCTGGGCGCGAACGCGGTGATCGGCATGCGGTTCGACAGCCGGGACTGCGGCGAGATGTGGATGGAGATCTGCGCCTACGGCACGGCCGTGATCGTCGCACCCGTCATGCCGGACGTCATGCCCTCCGACCAGCCCGCGATCGCGGCGGAAACGGCGCAGCAGCCGGGCGTCGTGGAAGCACCGGGCGGCATCGCCGAACCAGCCAGCGCCCCCAACCTCCGCACCGCCGCCGAAACCCCCACCGGCGACTGACCAGGCCCAGCCCAGCCCAGCCCAGCCCTGTCCAGCGCAGCCCAGCCCAGCCCTGTTGACCATGAAGTTGTTGCCCTCCACCTCGGCGTGTCGGGGCAACAACTTCATGATCAAACGAACCGGGGGGGCGGCCGGTGGGGTTAGAGGATGGGGGGTGGGGAGTAGGTGGCGGCTTCGGGGTGGGCCGTGACCACCTCGGTGATGCGGCGGGTGACCGCTGCCACCTGGGCGGAGGCGGCGCCGACGAAGGCCGTGCGGTCGGCGACCAGGGTGTCGATGTCGGCGCGGGACAGGCCGAGCCGGCCGTCCGCGGCCAGCCGGTCGAAGAGATCGTTCTCCGGGGCACCCTTCTCGCGCATGGCCAGCGCCACCGCGACCGCGTGCTCCTTGATCACCTCGTGTGCGACCTCCCGGCCGACGCCGCGCCGGACCGCCGCCACCAGGATCTTCGTGGTGGCCAGGAAGGGCAGGAACCGCTCCAGCTCCCGGTTGATCACCGCCGGGTACGCGCCGAACTCGTCGAGCACGGTGAGGAAGGTCTGGAACAGCCCGTCGGCGGCGAAGAACGCGTCCGGCAGGGCCACCCGACGGACCACGGAGCAGGAGACGTCCCCCTCGTTCCACTGGTCACCGGCCAGTTCGCCGACCATCGACAGGTAACCCCGGATGATCACCGCGAAGCCGTTCACCCGCTCCGACGAGCGGGTGTTCATCTTGTGCGGCATCGCGCTGGAGCCGACCTGGCCCGGCTTGAAGCCCTCGGTGACCAGCTCCTGGCCGACCATCAGCCGGATGGTGGTGGCCAGCGACGAGGGCGCGGCGGCGGTCTGCGCCAGCGCGGCCAGCACGTCGAAGTCCAGCGACCGGGGATAGACCTGCCCGACGCTGTGCAGCACCCGGGAGAAGCCCAGGTGCTCGGCGACCCGGCGCTCCAGCTCGGCCACCTTGTCGGCGTCGCCGTCGAAGAGGTCCAACTGGTCGGCGGCCGTGCCGACCGGCCCCTTGATCCCACGCAGCGGGTAGCGGGCGATCAGGTCCTCCAACCGCTCGTACGCGATCAGCAGCTCCTCCGCCGCCGACGCGAAGCGCTTGCCCAGCGTCGTGGCCTGCGCCGCCACGTTGTGCGAACGGCCGGTCATCACCAGCTCGGAGTGCTCGTGGGCGAGCCAGGCGAGGCGGGCCAGGGTGGCCACCACGCGGTCCCGGATCAACTCCAGCGAGGCGCGCACCTGCAACTGCTCGACGTTCTCGGTGAGATCCCGGGAGGTCATCCCCTTGTGCACGTGCTCGTGCCCGGCGAGCGCGCTGAACTCCTCGATCCGGGCCTTCACGTCGTGCCGGGTGACCCGCTCCCGCTCGGCGATCGAGGCGAGGTCGACCTGGTCGAGCACCCGCTCGTACGCCTCGACCACGCCGTCCGGCACCGGCACACCGAGGTCGCGCTGAGCGCGGAGAACGGCGAGCCAGAGGCGCCGCTCCATCCGGACCTTCTCCTCCGGGGACCAGAGGGCGACCAACTCGGGCGAGGCGTACCGGTTGGCGAGCACGTTGGGGATCGTCGTCACGTACCTCATTGTCCCGCACGCGCTGGTCAGCACCCGGACCGGGCCGACGGCTCAGGGGCCGGTCAGCTCGTGGACCGTGACCGAGCCGGAGACCAGCCGCACCGGGGCCAGGCGCGCCAGCTCCGGCGACACGGCACCCGCCCGGGTGTCCGCGAAGATCCACCGGACGCCGTACGCCGTCCGGAGCCGGTCCAGGTCGGCCGTCGCCGGCGCCGTGAAGATCCGCTCGTTGAGTGCGAACAGCTCCTGGTCGGGGAAGCTCTGCCGGGCGTACCCCAGGTTGGCCACACCGTGCGCGGCCACCACCGCGTCGGTGTAGCCCCAGCTCTCCACCACGGCCCGGTGCCCGCCGAGGCCGGTCACCCAGAATGCCCGGGCATCACAGTGCGGGGTGGTCCGCACCGGCCGGCAGTGCACGTTCGTGGCGACCACGTCGTCGGCGGCGGCGTTCGCGTCCAGCCACAACGCGGCGCGCATCTCGTCGGCGGTCAGCGCGTACGGCTGCGGCCCGCTCGCCGGCCCGGGCTCGCTCGCCACCGAGCGGAGGGTCCCGGACACGCTGACCGCGATGCTGGCGCCGAGCAGCGCGGCGCTGACACCGGCGACCGCCACCGTGGCCGCCCGCCGACGACCCCCCGACGACGGGACCCGCCGCCGCCACAGCGCCGCCACCCCGACGGCGAGGGCCGCGGCCAGTGCGACGAACACCGCGTACCGGACCGCCGAGGCGCCCAGCACCCGCAGCCACCCCTCGATGCTCCGGTCGGGACGGCCGATGGCCGGCACGACGAGCCCACCCAGCGCTCCGGCCGCGGCGAGCGCCACCAGCGCACCCGCTCCGGCGGTCGACACCAGCACCGGCCAGGGCACGCGGGCCGCAGCCAGCGACCAGGTGGTCAGCACCGCGCCGACCGGGATGACGCCCATCCAGAAGTAGATCTGACTGACCGACGGGTGCTGGAACACCCAGGTGGTCGCGGCCCCGGCCAGCACCGTGCCGGCGAGCAGCCAGACCGCCGGATCGGCCCGCTGCCCCCGGTCGACGAGCAGGATCATCCCGACCCACCGGGGGGCGTGGCCCAGCACCCACCACCCGACCACGGCGAACGCCAGCAGCCACCCGAGGGCACCACCGTCGTTGATGCCCGGCGGCAGTGGCGCGGCCGGCCAGATCCCGTCGCCCCGACCGAGCGTCTCAGCGTACGGGGCGGTGAAGTGCAGCAGCGCCAACGCCTGCACCCGCAGCGTCGAGGCGCCACCTCCGGCGAACAGTCGGAAGCCGAGCGCCATCGCCGCCACCAGACAGGCCAACGCCACCAGCGCGGGCCGCGGCACGCGTCGCTCCCGCCACCAGACCACAGCCGCGGTGAGACCCAGGCCGGCGATCAACGGCGGCAGGGCGCTCGACTTCGCCCCCGCACACACCAGCCCGAGTGCCGGGACCAGCGGCCAGGCCCGGCCGAGGCCACGCCCCCGCGCCACCTCCACACAGAGCCCGGTGAGCAGCAGCAGCGGCACCAGGACGTAGGTCTGCGACGGGCTGGCGTACGACAGCGGCATCTCACCGGACGCGCCGGCGGGCGAGGCGAGCGTGACGGTGGTCCCGAGGAAGCCGGCGACAGCGACCACCGGGCCGGTCCAGGCGGCGCCGCTCAGGTCCCGGACCAGCCCGGCCGCGAGCACCACCGCCGTGCCGATCACCGGCACCAGCCAGAGTCGCAGCAGCACCACCGGCGGTGAGATGCCGGTGATCATGCTGCCGGCGGCGACGTGGGCGTCGGAGAGGTAGTGGTAGCGCAACTCCTCGCCGGCGACGTGCGGCAACTCGAACGGCATCGCCCGGGTCAACTCCTGCACCAGCCCCAGGTGGTAGAGCAGGTCCTGGTAGTAGCCGCCGTGCACCGGGGGCAGCGGGACCATCCGCCACTGGGTGTACCCCCAGGCCAGCACCAGCAGCAGCGCCCCGCCCATCGCCCAGTGCCAACCGATCGGCAGCGGCCGGCGTTCGCCGATCCGCCAGTGCCGGCGCAGCGCGGGTACGGCGGCGAACGCGACCAGCACCGGAAGCGGCCACCAGCGCAGCAGGGACTGCTGGCCGGTCGCGGCGGCCGACGCCCAGGCGACGAGTTCGAGCAGCAGGCCGGTGGCCGCGCCGTGGGCGAGGTCCTCCGGCAGGTTGCCCCGGCCGCCGCGCAGCGCGCGGTGCACCAGGGTCCCGGGCAGCACCAGGGCGAACGTCCAGTACGCGGCGTACCGGGCCAGGTCGGGGACGGGCACGCCGCCGCGCCACCAGAGCACCAGCAGGGCGCTGACGGCGAGCGCCCAGGGCAGCCCGGTGAGGACCGGCAGGAGGGCGTTCCGCCGCGACACCGGCGTCGGGGTGTCGACCCGCCCGGCCAGCAGGGTGTCAGCCACGGGCGCCGACCACGGGCGCGCGTGACTCGTCACCGATCGGCCCGACCGTCGCGGCACGCGGGACGTCGTCGAGCGAGTCGAACCCGACGTGGAAGGCCGGCCGGTTCTGCACGGTGGCGTAGATCCTCCCGACGTAGTCGCCGAGCAGGCCGAGGCAGACCAGTTGCACCCCGCTGAGCAGCAGCACGGCGACGAACATCGAGGTCCAGCCGGGGATGGTGGCGCCGGCGACGTACGCGACCATGCCGAACGCGATCAGCCCGAGGCAGAGCAGGAAGCTGCACATCCCCAGCCAGGTGGCCAGTCGCAGCGGCGCGGCGGAGAAGTTCGCCGTGCTCTCCCAGGCCAGGGCGACCATCCGGCGCAGCGGGTACTTCGTCTGGCCGGCGACCCGTGCCGCACGGACGTAGCGCACCTCGGCGCTGGGAAAACCGAGCGACGGCACCAGCAGCCGGTAGACCGGGGCGCGTTCCGGCAACCGGCGCAGCACCTCGATCACATCTCGACTGAGCAGCCGGAAGTCACCGGCCTGCGCCGGCAGGTCGGCACCGACCAGCCGGCGCATCAGCCAGTAGTAGACCCGGGCGGTGTTGCGCTTGAAGACCGTGTCGGTGCTGCGGTCGGCGCGAACGCCGTAGACCACGTCCACGCCGTCCTCGCGGGCCGCCCGGAGCATGTCCGCGATGACCTCCGGCGGATCCTGGAGATCCGCGTCGAGGCTGACCACCCACCGGCCGACGGCCCGGTGGAGTCCGGCGGTCAACGCCGCCTGGTGGCCGCTGTTCCGCCGCAGCCGGACGACCCTCAACTGCGGCCAGTCCCGGCCGTGGTCGAAGAGCACCGCCACGGTGTCGTCCCGGCTGCCGTCGTCGACGGCGACCACCTCGTAGTCGACCCCGAGCGCGTCGAGCACCGGCCGCAGCCGGGTGACCAGGGCCGGGATGACCGCGGTCTCGTTGAACATCGGGACGACCACCGACAGGGTGGTCATCCCGGGGACGACGGACTCCATCGTGTTACGGCCCCGTTCCGCACGCAGGAGTGATCGGTGCCGCACCGAGGGTGCGGTAGCGATCACCGTGGCGTGGCGAACTTCCCACCAGCGGGCCGGGTCCTGAACAGACCGTTAACGTCTGCTTGCGGATGACCCGGTAAGGGGCGGCCCGGGACGATCGGGCGCGGTGGCCGGCGGCTCAGCGCTCCAGGATGGCCGTCACGCCCTGGCCGCCGGCCGCGCAGATCGAGATGAGCCCGCGTCCGCCGCCCCGCTGCGCCAGCAGCTTGGCCAGGGTGGCCACGATCCGCCCGCCGGTGGCGGCGAACGGGTGCCCGGCGGCCAGGGACGACCCGTTCACGTTGACCCGGTCCCGGTCGATCGCGCCCAGCGGCGCGTCCAGGCCGAGTCGGTCCTTGCAGAACTCGGGCGACTCCCAGGCGGCGAGCGTGGCCAGCACCTGCGAGGCGAACGCCTCGTGGATCTCGTAGTAGTCGAAATCCTGCAGCGTCAGCCCGGCCCGGGCCAGCATCCGGGGCACCGCGTACGCGGGGGCCATCAACAGTCCCTCGTCGCCGTGCACGAAGTCCACCGCCGCCGTCTCCGACCAGCTGAACCAGGCCAGCACCGGCAGGTGGTGCGCACTCGCCCACTCCTCGCTGGCCAGCAGCACGGTGGACGCGCCGTCGGTGAGCGGCGAGGAGTTGCCGGCGGTCATGGTGGCCTGCTCGGCGTCCGGGCCCCGGGTGCCGAAGACCGGCTTGAGCGAGCCGAGCTTCTCCAGGCTGGTGTCGGGGCGGAGGTTCGCATCGCGGGTCAACCCGAGGTACGGCGTCATCAGGTCGTCGAAGAAACCCTGGTCGTACGCGGCGGCCAGTCGCTGGTGGGAGCGCAGCGCCAGCTCGTCCTGGGACCGCCGGTCGATCTGCCAGCGCAGCGCCGTGCGGGCGGCGTGGTCCCCCATCGACAGGCCGGTACGCGGCTCGGCGTTGCGCGGGATGTCCGGCTTGAACGGCTGGAGCGGCCGTAGCTTCGCGGCGACCTTGAGCCGTTCGCCGAGCGTGCGGGCGGAGTTGAGTTTGAGCAGCGTGCGCCGCATCTCCTCGTTGACCGCGAGCGGCGCGTCGGAGGTGGTGTCGACGCCGCCGGCGATGCCCACGTCGAGCTGCCCGAGGGCGATCTTGTTGGCGACGAGGATCGCCGCCTCCAGGCCGGTGCCGCACGCCTGCTGGATGTCGTACGCCGGGGTGTGCGGGTCGAGCCGGGAGCCGAGCACCACCTCGCGGGTGAGGTTGAAGTCGCGGGAGTGCTTGAGCACCGCCCCGGCCACCACCTCGCCGACCCGTTGGCCGGCCAGTCCGTACCGGGCGACCAGACCGTCCAGCGCCGCGCCGAGCAGGTCCGAGTTGGACGCGTCCGCGTAGCGGGAGTTGGAACGGGCGAAGGGGATGCGGTTGCCCCCGATGACAGCGACACGTCGGATGCTCTGCACGATCCGCCTCCTCAACAGGTGTTGCTCGAACCCTACTCGCCAGTAGGCTACGCCCATGACCGACAGGTACGCGAGCTTCGTCCAATCGGCCGCCGGCCGCGCGCTGGTCAAGCGCCTCGGGCTGCCCGACCCACCGCGACTGCGCCGGCACCGCCCCGGCGACCCGCTGCTGCCCGGGCCGGCCCTGCTCGGCGCGGCCACCGGCAGCCGGCTCGCCGAGCCGGTCGCCAAGATCCTGACCGCCGCCGGGGTCGACCTGGCCGACCCGGCCGCCACCGCCTCCGCCGACACCCCGCAGCGGTACGGCGCACTGCTCTTCGACGCCACCGGGATCACCGACTCGACCGACCTGCGCCAGCTCTACGACTTCTTCCACCCCCAGGCGCGGGCCGTGCTGCCCAGCGGTCGGGTGATCGTGCTGGGCACCCCGCCGGAGGAGTGCCCGACGCCCCGCGAGGCGACCGCCCAGCGCGCCCTGGAAGGGCTGGTCCGGAGCATCGGCAAGGAGTTCGGCCGGGGCATCACCGCGCAACTCGTCCACGTCACCCGCGACGGCAGTGTCACCACGGCCGACCCGGGCGGACCGGATCGGTCCACCGGCACGCTCACCAGCCTCGAGGCGACCCTCCGGTTCCTCCTGTCGGGGCGGTCCGCGTACGTGTCGGGGCAGGTCATCCGGGTCGGCGCTGGCGACGCGAGCGCCCCGGCCGACTGGGACCGCCCACTCGACGGGCAGGTCGTGCTGGTCACCGGCGCCGCGCGGGGCATCGGCGCCGCGCTGGCCCGGGTGCTCGCCCGCGACGGCGCGCAGGTGGTGGCGTTGGACATCCCGGCCGCCGGGGACGCGCTGGCCGCGGTGGCGAACGACATCGGCGGCACGGCCGTCCAGCTCGACCTGACCGCGCCGGACGCGCCGACCCGGCTCGCCGACCACCTGGCAAGCCGGCACGGCCGGGTCGACGTGGTCATCCACAACGCCGGCATCACGCGGGACAAGACGCTCGGCCGGATGGACGCCGACCGGTGGGACCAGGTCATCGACGTCAACCTCTCCAGCCAGGAGCGGATCAACGACGTGCTGCTGGAGCGGGAGCTGATCCCGGCCGGCGGGCGGATCGTGGCGGTCTCCTCGATCGCCGGGGTCGCCGGCAACCGCGGGCAGACCAACTACGCCACCAGCAAGGCCGGCGTGATCGGGCTGGTCGGCTCGCTCGCCCCGGCCCTCCGCGACCAGGGGATCAGCGTCAACGCCGTGGCCCCCGGCTTCATCGAGACCCGACTGACCGCGCGCATCCCGCTGGTCGTCCGCGAGGCGGGACGCCGGATGAACAGCCTGGCCCAGGGCGGGCTGCCGGTGGACGTGGCCGAGACGATCGGCTGGCTGTCCTGGCCGGCCAGCGGCGCGGTCAGCGGCAACGTGGTCCGGGTCTGCGGCCAGAGCCTGCTGGGGGCGTGATGGGTGGCACGGACGACGACGTCTCCCTGCACGAGCTGATCGACGGCCCGACGGAGACGCTGTCGGCGGAGACCCTGGCCGCGGCTGGCCGGCCGGAGGGCAGCCGTACCCCGATCGAGCTGCCCCGGATGCCGGCGGCAGGTGCGCTCTACCGGCGGGCGTTGCTCAATGCGCTGCCGGGCCTGGGCGGAGGGCGGCGCGGACCCGGCCTGCCGCCGGTCGAGTTGACCGTGAGCGGGGTGACCGTCGACCGGGCGCACCTGGCCGACTACGACCGGGTCTGCGGGTTCCGGCTCACCGACCGGCTTCCCGCGACGTTCCCGCACGTCATGGGCTTCCCGCTGGCCCTGCGGCTGATGACCGCGCCGGAGTTCCCCATCCCACTGACCGGCGTGGTGCACGTCGGCAACCGGATCTCCGTGCACCGTCCGGTCACCGCCGACGAGACCCTCGACTTCACGACGTACGCGGAGAACCTGCGCCCGCACGACCGGGGGCGGCAGGTCGACGTGGTGCTCATCGCCTCGGTCGACGGGGATGAGGTCTGGCGCGGCGTCTCGACGTATCTAGGTCGGGAGCGGATGCCCGGCGGCGGCGAGCGGCGCGACCGGAGCGGACGCCCGGAGACGCCGGCCGGCACGGCCCGCTGGCGGGTGGAGCCTCGCGTCGGCACCGCGTACGCGCGGGTCTCCGGGGACCACAACCCGATCCACACCTCCCTGCTCGGGGCGCGGCTGTTCGGGTTCCGCCGGCCGATCGCGCACGGCATGTGGAGCAAGGCCCGCTGCCTGGCCGCGCTGGAGAACCGGCTGCCGGACGCCTACACCGTCGAGGTCGCCTTCAAGCTGCCCGTACCGCTGCCGAGCACGGTGAGCTTCGCCCTCCTGCCCGACGGTGGGTTCGCGCTGCACGACTCGCGCGGCCGACCACACCTGGCGGGTCTCCTGCGCTGAGGCACCCCTGCCAAACCGGATTCGGGGCTTGGCAGGGGTGTTTTTCTGCGCTAAGTTCTTCTCAGATCGAGATGTTCTCAGATTGAGAGAGACATGGTTGACGAGCAGGACTTCCTGGCCGCGTACGACCCCCGGGCCTATCCGTCGGTCGCCGTGACCGTCGACGTGGTGGCCCTGACCATCCGCGACGACGCACTGCACCTGCTGCTGATCCAGCGTGGGCAGCCGCCCTTCGAGGGGCACTGGGCGTTGCCCGGTGGCTTCGTCCGCCCCGAGGAGGACCTGACCGCCGGCGCCCGACGGGAGCTGGCCGAGGAGACCGGGCTCGGCGGTGCAGGGCTGCGCCGCGTACACCTGGAGCAGTTGGGCAGCTACGGGGCTCCCGACCGCGACCCACGGATGCGCGTCGTCTCGGTCGCCCACCTCGCGTTCGCCCCCGACCTGCCGGACCCGGCCGCCGGCAGCGACGCCGACGAGGCGATCTGGCTGCCGGTGACCGCACTGACCAGCCGGCAGCTCGCGTTCGACCACGGCCGGATCATCGACGACGCCCTGGAGCGGGCGCGCTCCAAGCTGGAATACACGCCGCTCGCCACCCGCTTCCTCGCCGCCGAGTTCACGATCAGCGAGCTGCGCGCCGTCTACGAGACGGTCTGGGGTCACCCCCTGCACGCCGGCAACTTCCACCGCAAGGTGCTGTCCGTGCCGGGGTTCGTGGAGAGCACGGGCGCCAGCACCGAGCGCGGCGGTGCCCGGGGCGGCCCCCGCGCCCGGCTCTACCGGGCCGGCGACGCCCGGCTGCTGCACCCGGCGCTGCTGCGCCCCGCCCGGGAGGAGACGGTGCGATGAGGACCGCGGAGGCCATCGGCCTGGTCACGGCGGCCCGCACCGACGCCGACCTGTTCGGCACCGACCAGCCGGCCCGGCGCTACCGCGAGCTGGTCGCGGCCCTGCACCCCGACCGTCTGCCGGCCGACCCGGCGGTACGCGCCGAGGCCACCGAGGCGTTCATCCAGGTCACCACCCGGTGGCAGGCCCGGCAGGTCACCGTCCTCGGCGACTACCGCCTCGGCGTGCCGGTCCACTCGGGTGACCTGGCCGATCTCTACGACGTCGGCGACGACCGGCTGCTCAAGCTCCCCCGACGGCCCACCGACAACGACCTGATGGCCCGCGAGGCGCACGCCCTGCGCACCATCGCCGAACGCGGCGACCCGCGCTACCTGCCGTACGTGCCACGGCTCGTCGACGAGTTCCCACACCGCGACGCCGCCTCCGGCGCCGAACGACGGATCAACGTGCTCGCCACCGCGCCCGGTCTGCACGACCTCGACGAGGTGCGGCGCGCGTACCCCGACGGGTTGGACGCCCGGGACGTGGCCTGGATGTGGCGGCGGCTGCTGGTGGCGCTCGGCCTGGCCCACCGGGCGGGCGTGGTGCACGGCGCGGTCCTGCCGCGACACGTGCTGATCGAGCCGGACGCCCACGGCGTGGTGCTGGTCGACTGGTGTTTCTCCGCCCCCGTCGGAGGCACGGTCCCGGCTCTGGTGCCCGACCAGGAGGGCTGGTACCCGCCCGAGGTCCCCAGGAAGCAGCCCTGCGGGCCGGGCACCGACATCTGGATGGCCACCCGCTGCATGACCTCGCTGCTGAACCGCCACGCGCCGCGCGAGCTGCTCGGCTTCGCCCAGGGCTGCCGGCAGCGATTCCTCCAGGACCGGCCCGACGACGCCTGGCGCCTGCTCCGCGAACTCGACCAGGTGCTGGACCGGCTCTACGGGCCGCGCACCTTCCGACCCTTCACCCTCACCCCCTAGGGAGCTGTCATGGGCAGTGGAATCTGGTCCACCGACGTGTACGACGCCGCCGACCGCTACCGCCGGTCCACCGGCAGGAGCGCCTTCTCCTACAGCGACAGCGGGGCACGCACCGTGCACCCCGCACTCGACCCCCGCGACGCGACGCGCGAGAGCCGCGACTCCGACGAGCACCCGCAGTCGACGCCCGTCGCGGTGCTCTTCGACGTGACCGGCTCGATGCTAAAGGTGCCGCGCGTCCTGCAGACCAAGCTGCCGCAACTGCTCGGGCTGCTGCAACGGCAGGGCTACGCCAGCGACCCCCAGATCATGTTCGGCGCGATCGGCGACGCCACCTGTGACCGGGTGCCGTTGCAGGTCGGCCAGTTCGAGTCGGACAACCGGATGGACGACGACCTCGGGCGGATCGTGCTGGAGGGCGGTGGCGGCGGGCAGATGACCGAGTCGTACGAGCTGGCCATGTACTTCATGGCCCGACACACCGTCACCGACAGCTGGGAGAAGCGCGGCCGGCGCGGCTACTTGTTCATCATCGGCGACGAGCTGGCGTACCCCCGGGTGAAGGCCCGGGAGGTGGCCCGCCTGATCGGCGACGACCTGGCCGAGGACGTACCGCTGCGACAGGTCGTCGACGAGGTGACCCGCCGCTGGGACACCTACTACCTGCTCCCCGCCGGCAGCCACTACGCCGGCAACGCCAAGGTGCTCGACTTCTGGCGGGACCTGCTCGGGCAGAACGCCGTCGTGCTCGACGACCTCGACGCGGTCTGCGAGACCATCGCGCTCACCATCGGCCTCGGCGAGCAGGCCATCGACCTGGACGAGGGCCTCCGCCACCTGGACCACACCGGCTCCGGCGCCGCCGGCACCGTGTCCAAGGCGCTGGCCCGCCTCGGGCGGGGGCGGCGGGCCGAGGTGTCCACGCTGCCGGCCTTCCGCGACACCACCGGTGGGGTGACCCGGCTGTGAGGCACGTGGCGGTGGTCGACCTCGGCTACGGCGACGCCGGCAAGGGCACCGTGGTGGACTGGCTCTGCGCCACCCGGCCCGTGCACACGGTGATCCGCTTCAACGGGGGCGCGCAGGCGGCGCACAACGTCGTGCTGCGCGATGGGCGGCACCACACGTTCGCGCAGTTCGGCGCCGGCACGTTCCATCCCGGGGTCCGTACGCACCTGTCGCGGCACGTGGTGGTGGACCCGCTGGCGCTGGCCGCCGAGGCCGACCATCTCGCCACGGTCGGGGTGCCCGACGCGCTCGACCGACTGACGGTCGACGGGGAGGCGTTGCTCGCCACCCCGTACCACCGGGCCGCCAACCGGGCCCGGGAGATCGCCCGGGGAGCCGACCGGCACGGCTCCTGCGGGCTCGGGGTGGGTGAGGCCGTCGCGTACGGTCTCGCCCACCCCGGCGACGCGCCCCGGGTCGCCGACTGCGGCAGCCCGGCGCTGCTGCGCCGCAGGCTGACCGCCCTGCGGGACCGGCTGACCGCCGAACTCGGCCCGCTTGACGCGCCACCGGTCGAGGACTGCCTGCCCGCGTTCACCGGGTTCGCCGGGCGGGTCGCGATCGTGGACAGGACCTGGCTCACCGGGGCGCTGCGCACCGGGACCTGCGTCTTCGAGGGCGCGCAGGGCGTGCTGCTCGACGAGTGGCACGGCTTCCACCCGTACACGACATGGAGCACCACCACGTTCGCCAACGCCGACAGCCTGCTCGCCGAGGCGGGCCTGCCCGGCGGCGCGACCCGGATCGGGGTGCTCCGGCTGGTCACCACCCGGCACGGGCCCGGTCCGCTGGTGACCGAGGACCCGGGCCTGGCACTGACCGACCCGCGCAACCCGACGAACCCGTGGCAGGGCCGGTTCCGGTTCGGCCACTTCGACGCGGTGGCCCACCGGTACGCCCTCGCCGCGGCCGGCGGGGTCGACGGCCTGGCGCTGACCCACCTCGACCTCGCCGGCCCGGGGCTGCGGATCTGCCGCCGCTACGACACCACCGACCGGCTCACCCCGGGCCCACCCGGAGACCTGGACCGGCAGGCCGCGCTCACCGCCCGTCTGCTGCGCTCCCGCCCGGTGTACGACGGCCCGCCGCCCGACTGGGCGGAGGCGGTACGCGCGGAGCTGGGCGCGCCGGTGGTGCTGACCTCGCACGGCCCCACCTCCGGCGACAAGACCCCGCACGGCCCGCTGCTCGCCCCACCGGCCCTGGTCCGCTCGGCCTGACGCCCGTGGGCATGGCCCGGGTGATCCGGCGACTCGGCCACCGGGCGGGTCGCGCCCGGCGAGCATGGGGGCATGGACTCCGCGCTCGACCTGCTCCGACAGCTGGTCGCCTCACCATGGGTGTACCTGCTGATCTTCGGGCTCACGGCGGTCGACGCGTTCTTCCCGGCCGTACCCGGCGAGGCAGCCGTCATCACGGCCGCCGTGCTCTCCACCGGCGGCAACCCCAATCTGGTGGCGGTGATCGTCGCCGCCGCGCTGGGCGCCTGCGCCGGCGACCACGTCTCGTACGCCATCGGGCGCGGCGGCGGCGCGAACCGGCTCGCCCGGTTTCCCGTCGACAGCCGTCGGCGGGCCAGCTCCGACTGGGCCCGGCGCGCGTTGGAACGGCGCGGCGGGCTGATCCTGACCACCTCCCGGTACGTGCCGGGCGGCCGGACCGCGGTCACCCTCACCATGGGCGCGGTCCGTTATCCCCGCCGGTCGTTCCTGCTCTATGACGCGATCGCGACGGTCACCTGGGCGCTGTACTGCGGGCTGCTCGGCTACTTCGGCGGGCTGGCCTTCGAGCGGCACCCCGTCAAGGGCATCCTCGCCGGGATCGCCCTCTCGGTGATCGTCACGCTGGGCATCGAGGGCGTCCGTTGGCTCCGCCATCGCGCAAGCCGCCGCACCGCCGCCCGCAACTGACCGGCGCAGCCGTCACAGCAGGTCCGCGTCGTGCACCAGGATCGCCAACTGCACCCGGTTGCCCGCCTGGAGCTTCGCCAGCGCCCGGCTGACGTGCGCCTTCACGGTGGCCTCGCTCATCGTCAGCCGCCGGGCGATCTCCGCGTTGCCGTGCCCGCGCGCCACCTCCCGGACGATCTCCAGCTCGCGCGCGGTGAGCGGGGCGAGCCGCTGACGCGCCGCGTCCCGGCGTGCCGGCCCACGGTCGGCGAACGAGCTGATCAGGCGCCGGGTCACCGTCGGGGCGAGCATCGCGTTCCCGGCGGCCACCGTGCGGACGGCGGTGGCGAGTTCCCGGGGCGGAGTGTCCTTGAGGAGGAAGCCCACCGCCCCGGCCCGCAGCGCCCGGTGCACGTACTCGTCGAGGTCGAAGGTGGTCAGCATGATCACCTTCGGTCCGGCGGCGACCACGTCGGGCGCGACGGTCAGCCCGTCGACGCCCGGCATCCGCACGTCGAGCAGCACCACGTCGGGGCGTAACCGGTGGGCCTGCTCCAGCGCGCCGGAGCCGTCCGCCGCCTCGCCCACCACCGTGATGTCCTCCGCCGCCTCCAGGATCAGCCGCAGGCCGGCGCGGACCAGTTGTTCGTCGTCGACCACCACCACCCGGATCACGCCGCACCCGCCACCGGGATCAGTGCGCGAACCAGGAACCCGCCGTCCACCGGTGCCGCCTCCAGCCGGCCGCCGAGCAACTCCACCCGCTCGCGCAGCCCGAGCAGCCCGTGCCCGGCGCCGGGCAGCGAGGGCCCGCCCTCGGACGGGCCGTTGTGGACCACCACCTCCAGCCCGTCGGGCAGGTGACGCAGGCAGACAGTCGTCTCGGCGTCGGCGGCGTGCTTACGCACGTTGGTCAGCCCTTCCCGGACAACCCGGTACGCGGTGCGTCCCACGGTCGCCGGCAGTGCCGTCGGAACGCCCTCGTCCCGCCGACACACCCGGAGCCCGGCGGCACGCGACTCCCCGATCAGCTCGTCCAGGGCGTCGAGCCCTCGCTCCGGCGCCACGGCCGGATCGGCCTGTCGCAGCACCCCCAGCACCTCGCGGAGGTCGGTGAGCGCCTGCCTGCCGGTCCTGCGGATCAGCGCGGCCGCCTCGACGGTCTCCGGCTCGGCGGCGGTCACCTCCAGCGCCCCGGCGTGCACCACCATCAGCGACACCCGGTGCGCCACCACGTCGTGCATCTCCCGGGCGATCCGGGTCCGTTCCTCGGCGCGGACCCCGTCGGCACGGGCCTCCTGCTCGCGTTCCAGGCGCTCAGCCCGGTCCCGTAGTGCGGCGAGCGTGTCCCGGCGCGCCCGCACCCAGAGGCCGACGACCAGCGGAAATCCGACCAGACAGGTGGCGAGCAGCAGCACGTTGCCGACGGTGGCGGTGGTGAGCCGGCGCACGCCGCCCACCGCCAGCCCGACCAGCACTCCACCGGCCAGCACCAGGGCGGCTCCGAGGAGGAAATCGGTGAGCCGCCGGCCACGCAGCCGCAGGCCCGCCTGGTACGAGGCGACCACCCCCGGTGCCGCGGCGGCGAGAACCAACCAGCTGACCGCGGCGGCCAGGAACAGCGGCCAACGCCGGGCCCGGACCAGGCCGGCGGCCCAACCGGAGGCCCCGGCGAGGATCAGCACGACGACGGTCGGCAGCGGCGAGCGGACCCCGATCGCGCCGGTCGCACTGGCCCAGACGGCGGCGGCGACCACGACGGCGAGCAGCAGCGGGGCGTACCGCTCGACGACCCGCCGGAGCACGACGGAGCTGGAGGCCACGCAGCGAGCGTAGGTCTCCACCGGGGAAACGGGCGGCCCCGCGCCCGCAGACCCGGGTGCGGTGGGGGAAGACCCCTACCCGCCGTCCGGGCCGGACGCTACCTAAGTGACATCGCACGGCTGACCACTGGCCGATGGCGGGAGCCGACGGCGGCACCAGCATCGGAATCATGGATAACCTGCTCGACCTGCTGCACCAGACGATGTCCTCGCCGTGGGTGTACCTGGCGATCTTCGCAATCGCGGTGCTCGACGGCTTCTTCCCGGTGGTGCCGAGCGAGACGGCGGTGATCACCGCTGGGGTGTTCGCGGCCTCCGGCGCGCCGTACCTGCCCGCGCTGATCCTGGTGGCCGCCGCCGGGGCACTGGTCGGCGACCACGTCTCGTACGCCATCGGTCGCAGCGGTGGCGGGCGGCTGCTCGACCGGCTCCCGCCCGACGGCCGACGTCGGACCGCCGTCGAACGGGCCCGCCGGGGAATCGCCACCCGGGGCGGCCTGATCCTCACCGTCGCCCGCTACGTGCCGGGTGGCCGGACCGCGGTCACCCTCACCATGGGCGCGGTCCACTATCCCCGGCGACGCTTCCTGGCCTTCGACGCGCTCGCCGCCGGCTCGTGGGGGCTCTACTCGGCGCTGGTCGGCTATCTCGGTGGGCTGGCCTTCGAGCAGGACCCGCTGCGTGGCCTGCTGCTCGGGCTGGGTCTCGCGCTGACCGTGACCCTGGTCGTCGAGGTGGTCCGCTGGTTGCTCCGGCGTCGCCGGCCTTCGGCGGCGATGGCGACGACCGGGCCCGTGAGCCGGACACCGGCGCGGTGACGGCGGGTCGGAGCCGTCAGTCGGCCGGCGGGCGCCAGGTGACGCCGTGCAGGAGCTGGCCGGCGCCGAGCCAGGCCACGTTCATCATCCGGGTGGCGGTCCGCTCCGGGTCAGCCTCGGGGTGGTCCGCGAGCCAGTCGGCCAGCGACTCGGTCGCGCCGACCAGCGCGTACGCGACGACCTCCAGGTCGATGGCGGCGATCTCGCGGCCCTCGGCGCGCAGCGCGTGGTCGAGCATCCCGGCGACCACCTCCACCAGCCGTGCCCGCATGGTGGCCAGCTCGCCGGCGAACGGCTGCTCGCCCCGGGCCTGGCGGTAGAGCACGGCCCAACCGTCGCGGTGTGCGCCGACGAAGCCGAAGAACGCCCGCAGCCCCCGCCAGAGCCGTTCATCGGCCGGCAGGTCGGGGGCGGCGGCGCCGGCGATGGCCTGCATCATCCGGGTGCCCTCGCGGTGCAGGCAGGCGACGAAGAGCTCCTCCTTGGTGCCGAGGTACGCGTAGACCATGGGCTTGGAGATGCCCGCGTCCTCCGCGATCTCGTCCATGCTCGCGGCGTGGAAGCCGCGCCGGGAGAAGACCTTGACCGCCGCGTCGAGCATCTGCTGCTCACGGACGGCCCGTGGCAGGCGCTTGAAGGCGGGAGGGGTGGACACCTTGCGAGCATACCTACTCGTGCGTAGGGTTACGCGCGAGTAGCCAAATCTTCCCGGAAGGCGCATCTCATGACTGACTTCGACCCGGCCACCTTCGCCAACGTCGGCCCCAAGGAGTTCGCCCAGCTGGTCAAGTCCACCCCGGACGACAAGATCGCCCAGGTGATGTCCGGTGACCTGCGCGGCAAGATCCTGGGCGAGGTGTTCGGCCGGATGCCGTCGCTGTTCCGCGCGGACCGGGCCGGCTCCACCAACGCCGTCATCCACTGGGTCATCACCGGTCGCCCGGACGGCGGCAGCGACACCTACGAGGTGGTCATCGCCGACGGCAAGTGCGAGGTGAACGAGACCCCGCAGCACGACCCGAAGCTGAGCCTCACCATGGGCCCGGTGGAGTTCCTGAAGATCGTCTCCGGTGGCGCCAACCCCGTGATGATGTTCATGACGGGCAAGCTGAAGGCGAAGGGCGACCTCGGCCTCGCCGCCAACATCGCCAACCTGTTCGACATCCCCAAGGCCTGAGATGACCGAGTTCTCACTCGACCTGACCGAGGAACAGCGGGACCTGCGCGACTGGGTGCACGGCTTCGCCGCCGAGGTCGTGCGCCCGGCCGCCGCCGAGTGGGACGAGCGCGAGGACACCCCGTGGCCGGTGATCCAGGAGGCCGCCAAGGTCGGCCTCTACGGCTTCGAGTTCCTCGCCACCTGCTGGGCCGACCCCACCGGTCTCTCCCTGCCCATCGCCAGCGAGGAACTCTTCTGGGGTGACGCCGGCATCGGCCTGAGCATCTTCGGCACCTCGCTGGCCGTCGCCGCCATCTACGGCGCGGGCACCCCCGACCAGATGGTCGAGTGGGTGCCGCAGTGCTTCGGTGACGTCGACTCGCCGGCCGTCGCCGCGTTCTGCACCAGTGAGCCCGAGGCCGGCTCCGACGTCGGCGCGATGCGGACCAGGGCCGTCTACGACGAGGCCGCCGACGAGTGGGTGCTCAACGGCCAGAAGGCGTACGCCACCAACGGCGGCATCGCCGGGGTGCACGTGGTCACCGCCTCGGTCGACCCCACGCTCGGCTCCCGGGGGCAGGCGGCGTTCGTCGTACCGCCGGGCACTCCCGGCCTGACCGCCACCCGCAAGCTGCGCAAGCTGGGACTGCGCGCGTCGCACACCGCCGACGTCTTCCTCGACGGTGTACGCGTGCCCGGCCGCTGCCTGCTCGGCGGCCGCGACGCCCTGCTGGAACGCCTCGACCGGGCGCGCTCCGGGCAGCGGGCCAGCGGGCAGGCCGCGATGCGCACCTTCGAGCTGTCGCGACCCACGGTGGGCGCGCAGGCGCTCGGCGTGGCCCGGGCCGCCTACGAGTACGCCCTGGACTACGCCAAGGACCGCGTCCAGTTCGGACGACCGATCATCGAGAACCAGGCGGTCGCGTTCGCGCTGGCCGACATGCGGATGGAGATCGACGCGGCGCGGCTGCTGGTCTGGCGGGCCTCCTGGATGGGCCGCAACAACCGCCCCTTCACCGCCGGCGAGGGGTCGATGTCCAAGCTCAAGGCCGGTGAGGTGGCGGTGTCGGTCACCGAGAAGGCCGTGCAGTTGCTCGGTGGTGCCGGTTTCCTGCGCGACCACCCCGTGGAGCGCTGGTACCGGGACGCGAAGATCTACACCATCTTCGAAGGCACCTCCGAGATCCAGCGCCTGGTGATCTCCCGGGCGATCTCCGGGATGCAGATTCGCTGACCGGGCAGGCCCCGGCCGGGTCCGGCGAGCCGGACCCGGCCGGGCGTGCCGGGCGTCCTCCCGCAGGCCGCCCCTGATCCCACGATCCGTGCCGTCTTCGTCACCCCGCGCCGCCGTCGACTGGGCATGACACGGCACCCAGTGCATGATCAAGGAAGACGCCCTGACGGACGGGGAGTCCCCTGCCCGTCCGCGCACCACCCCCGAGGAGGTCTGCGGCATGGACCTGCCGTTCATCATCGCCACGCTGACCCGTCGCGGGCTGCTCACCCCCGGCCGGCCGATCCGGGTCGCCTCCCAGCTCAGCGCCCTGCGCAAATGGGGATGGAGCCTGGCCGGCGAACTACGTCAGGCAGCCGCCCGGGACCCCGGCCGCCCGGCGATCATCGACGAGGACGGCGTCGAGCTGACCTATCAGGATCTGCTCGACCGGGCCGAAAGAATGGCCCGGTCGATGCGGGCGGGGCTCGGCGTACAGGCCGGCGACCGGATCGGCGTGCTCTGCCGCAACCACCACGGGCTGATCGAGACGATCGTCGCGGCCACCCTGCTCGGCGTCGACGCGGTACTGGTCAACACCGGGCTCTCCGCAGCCCAGTTGGCCACCGTCGCCGAGGAGCAGCGGCTCCGGCTGCTGGTGCACGACGACGAGTTCGCCGAGCGCGTCCTCGGGCTCCCCGGCGACCTGCCCCGCCTCGACGAACGCGCCCGTGAGGAACTGGTGGCCGGCGCGCTGCCGGGCGAGCTGCACCCGCCCGAGCGGGACGGCCGGATCATCGTGCTGACCTCCGGCACCACCGGTGCACCCAAGGGTGCCCGCCGCCCCACCCCCAACGGCTTCGGCCCACTGGTGTCCATCATCGACCGCATCCCGCTGCACACCCGCGACCGCGTGATGATCGCCGCACCCATCTTCCACACCTGGGGGTTCGCCGCCCTCCAGGTCTGCTTCGCCCTGCGGGCCACCATCGTGCTCCACCGCCGCTTCGACCCCGCGGCCACGCTCGCCGCCCTGGTGGCACACCGCTGCGACGCGCTGTTCGCCGTACCGGTGATGGTGCAGCGGCTGATGGAGGTGCCCCCGCCGGACCCGCGCCCCCCACTCAAGGTCGTCGCGGTCAGCGGATCCGCCCTGCCCGGCGGCCTGGCACCGAAGTTCATGGACGTCTACGGGGACGTCCTTTACAACCTCTACGGCTCCACCGAGGTCTCCTGGGCCTCCATCGCCGGCCCGGACGACCTGCGCCAGGCGCCCACCACCGCCGGCCGGCCGCCGCACGGCACCCGGCTGAAGATGCTCGACGACGCCGGTCAGCCGGTCCCCGACGGTCGGGTCGGGCGCATCTTCGTCGGCAACGAGATGCTCTTCGAGGGCTACACCTCCGGCAACAGCCGGGAGAGCCGGGACGGCCTGCTCGACACCGGCGACCTCGGCCGACTCAACGCCGACGGGCTGCTCTTCGTCGACGGCCGCGCCGACGACATGATCGTCTCCGGCGGCGAGAACGTCTTCCCGTCCGAGGTGGAGGATCTGATCGCCCGGCTGCCGCAGGTCCGCGAGGCGGCCGTGATCGGCGTACCCGACCCCGAGTACGGCCAGCGGCTGGCCGCGTTCCTCGCCCTGCACCCCGGCGAGACACTCGACCCCGAGGCCGTCCGCGAGTACGTCCGGCACTACCTGGCCCGCTTCTCCGTCCCCCGGGACGTCATCTACGTGAAGTACCTGCCCCGCAACGCCACCGGCAAGGTGCTCAGCCGCGAACTGCGCCGGTACTTCAGCTGACGTCGCCCGCCAAGGGTCAGCCGGGAATCCTGACCCGGCCGTCCACCGCCGCGGCGGCGATGTCGGTGCGGTGCTGCGAACCGGCCAGCCCTACCCCGTCCACCAGCGCGTACGCGGCCGCCCGGGCGGTGGCCAGGTCAGCGCCGGTGGCCGTACCGCAGAGCACCCGGCCGCCCGCGGAGAGCAACGCGCCGTCGCCGGCGCGGCGCGCGGTGCCGGCGTGGATGATGCCCGGCCGGTCCGCGCCGGTGATCACGTCACCGGTACGCGGCGCCGCCGGATAGCCCTCGGCGGCGAGCACCACGGTGACCGCTGCGCCGGGCTGCCAGCGAAGCGGCGGATGCTCGGCCAGCGTGCCGGTGGCCGCCGCGTGCAGCAGCCCACCCAGGGGGGTCTCCAGCAGCGCGAGCACCACCTGCGTCTCCGGATCGCCGAAGCGGGCGTTGAACTCGATCACTCGGGGGCCGGAGGGCGTCATCGCGAGCCCGACGTAGAGCAGGCCGGCGAACGGGGTGCCCCGGCGGCGCATCTCCGCCAGCGTGGGGTGGACCACGTCACGCATGACCTCGTCGACCAGCCCGGCCGGGGCCCAGGGCAGCGGTGCGTACGCCCCCATGCCGCCGGTGTTCGGGCCCGTGTCGCCGTCGCCGATCCGCTTGAAGTCCTGCGCGGGCAGCAGCGGCAGGGCCGCCTCGCCGTCGGTGACCACGAAGAGGCTGACCTCCGGGCCGTCGAGGAACTCCTCGACCACGACCCGGCCACACTCCCGCGCGTGCGCCAACGCCGCCGACCGGTCGTCGGTGACCACCACACCCTTGCCGGCGGCGAGGCCGTCGTCCTTCACCACGTACGGCGCGCCGAACTCGTCCAGCGCCAGCGCGGTGCTCGCCTCGTCCGTGCAGACGTACGCCCGGGCGGTCGGCACACCGGCGGCGGTCATCACGTCCTTCGCGAACGCCTTGGACCCTTCCAGCCGGGCGGCCTCGGCCGAGGGGCCGAACACGGCGATGCCCTTGGCGCGTACGGCGTCGGCGACCCCGGCGACCAGAGGCGCCTCGGGCCCGACCACCACCAGGTCGGCCCCGATCTCCACGGCCAGCGCGGCCACGGCGGCCGGGTCGGTCGGAGTGACCGTCCGCAACTCGGCCACGTCCGCTATCCCCGGGTTACCCGGTGCCGCGATCAGCGCGGCAACAGCCGGATCAGCCGCCAACCGAAGCGCGAGCGCATGCTCCCGCCCCCCACCACCCACCAAAAGAACCCGCACGGTGCCAGATCCTACTGTCCCCACCGCCTCCCCTCGTTGATCATGAAGTTGTTGTCCGCCACCCCGGCGTGTCGGGGCAACAACCTCATGGTCGACGGCGTCGGGTGGCGGCGGCCATCGCCTGGCGGACCGTCCACGGGATGTAGTCGGGACGGAGGGTGTCCGACCAGGTGAAGCGCAGGACGGTCCAGCCTGCGTTGACCAGGCGGTTCTGGCGGCGGCGGTCGGCGAAGACCGCCGCCGGGTTGTCGTGCGTGTCCCGGCCGTCGGCTTCGGCGATGATCCGGTGACCACGCCAGCCGAGGTCCCCGATGCCGAGCAGATAGCCGTCGCCGTCGCGGACCTCGAGTTGGAGCACCTCGGGTGGCACCCGGCCGTCCACGCAACGGAGCCGGGCGCGTGTCTCTAGCGGCGACTGCGCCCGTCCGTCAGCCTCTCCGAGATAGCTACGAGCCGCGACCGCACCCCGCCGCCCGCGGATCAGGCGCGGGACGGAGAGCAGGTCATCGGCCGCTACGAGGCGACGATTCAACGCCGAATCCAGCACGCTCACCGCCGAGAAACGATCAGCGCGCAGGCTGAGGTCGGCGAGGGTCCGGATCGGCTCGGTGGCGACGATTCCGTCCACCCGGACGAGGTGTTCAGGCGGGATGACCAACTGATGGACCACGACCTCCGGGTGGGCGGCCCTGGCCGGCCTGGCGACGGGACCCGGCACCGACAGGTGGATCATCTCGGTGACCCGCATACCCGCCAGCCCGTGCAGCTCCGCGGCCGTTGCGAGCACCGCGGCGGACGCCGGGCCGAAGGAGGTCACCGCCGCCCTGATCCGCGCTCGCCGAGGCACCCCGTCATACAGGTCGGCATCCACGAGATAACTCCCGCGCGCCACAACGCGCCAGCGGCCCGCCCGACAGAACCGCTGCACCTCGTGCGTAGTCAGGCCCGCTACTCGCGCCTGCCCAAGCGTCACAATCCCGTCCTGTGCGGCCGCAACCCGCCGCACAACGTCCAAGGCGTCCACCAGCCCACCCTGACCGAACCCAAAACCCCCATGCACCCCCTGTGGACAACCCCCGCCCCCTGTGGATAACCCGGATCGCCCGCCGGTTGATCATGAAGTTATTGCCGCGACACGCCGAGGTGGCGGGCAATAACTTCATGATCAACGCGGGGTGAAGCGGGCCGTGCGGGGCCGGAGGGGGCCGGGGGCCGGGGGCCGGGGTGGGTTAGGGGAGGAGGGGGTGGAGGAGGACGTTTTCGTCTCGGCCTGGGCCTACGCCTACGACGCTCACCCTGGTGTTGCAGAGTTCCTCTACGCGGGCGATGTAGCGGCGGGCGTTCTCTGGCAGGTCGTCCGCGCTTCTGGCCTTGGTGATGTCCTCCCACCAGCCGTCGAGTTCCTCGTAGACGGGCTTGGCGTGGTGGAAGTCGGTCTGGCTCATCGGCATGTCGTCGACCCGGACGCCGTTGATCTCGTAGCCGACGCAGATCGGCACCTTGGGCAGCCCGGTGAGGACGTCCAGCTTGGTGATGACCAGGTCGGTGACGCCGTTGAGGCGGCAGGCGTACCGGGCGACCACGGCGTCGAACCAGCCGCAGCGGCGCTCACGGCCGGTGGTGGTGCCGTACTCCGCGCCGATCTTGCGCAGGTGCGCGCCGTTGGCGTCGAACAGTTCCGTCGGGAACGGGCCCGCGCCGACCCGCGTGGTGTACGCCTTGCTGACCGCGATCACCTTGTTGATGGCGGTCGGCGGGATGCCGGCGCCCACGCAGGCGCCGCCGGCGGTCGGGTTGGACGAGGTCACGAAGGGGTACGTGCCGTGGTCCATGTCGAGCATGGTGGCCTGGGCGCCCTCCAGCAGCACCGTGTCGCCCCGGTCCAGGGCGTCCCAGAGCATGGCCCGGGTCTCCGCGATGTACGGCTTGAGCCGTTCCGCGTACTCCAGGTACTCCTCGACGGTCGCCTCGAGGTCGATCGCCTTGCGGTTGTAGACCTTGAACAGGATCTGGTTCTTCTCGCGCAGCGCGAGTTCCAGCTTCTTCCGCAGGATGCCCGGGTCGAGCAGGTCCTGGAGCCGGATGCCGATCCGGGCGACCTTGTCGCCGTACGCCGGGCCGATGCCCCGGCCGGTGGTCCCGATCCGGGACGAACCGAGGTAGCGCTCGATCACCCGGTCCAGCGCCCGGTGGTGCGGCATGATCAGGTGCGCGTCACCGGAGATCCGCAGACGGGACACGTCGACGCCACGCTCGGCCAGGCCGTCGATCTCGGCGAGCAGCACCTTCGGGTCGACCACCACACCGTTGCCGATGACGATCATCGCGTTGGGCGAGAGCGCGCCGGAGGGCATCAGGTGCAGCGCGTACTTCTGGCCGTCCGGGGTGATCACCGTGTGGCCGGCGTTGTTGCCGCCGGAGTAGCGCACGACGTAGTCGACCCGCTCACCCAGCAGGTCGGTAACCTTGCCCTTGCCCTCGTCGCCCCACTGAGCGCCGATGAGCACGATCGCTGGCATCTTTTCCGCCTCCAGAAGGCTCGGGTGCCAGGTGGCGACCGGTTGGCGAGCCCGGGGTGTCAGGTTAACAAGTAGTGACGGCGCGGCCGGCAGGGGTCGCGGCGAGAGGCAGGAGGCTCTTTCCGTGTACGACGTGGTGCTGCTCACCCTCGGTTCGGAGCGGGACGCTCCCGGGGGCTGCGGCAGCGGCGGGGCCTGCTGCGGCGGCGCGACCGATGCCGACACCAACCCGGGGACAGAGGCCCGCGACAGGGACGGGTGCGCCACCGAGCGACCCCGCGTACCGGTGCTGGCCTGCGCTGACGCGCTGAACGCCCGGGGTGCCCGGGTGCAGACGGTCACCGCCCGTTCGAACGCGGAGATCGACGAGGTGTTGGCGCAGCTCGACGGCCCGCCCCGCCCGGACGGCCTCACCTGGCCGGACCTGGACGGCAAGACCCGCCTGGTCGTGGCCACGGCCAGCGACGCCCAGTTGCGCGCCGTGCTGCGCCGGCTGGTCCGGCGGTACGCGCCAGCGCCGAGTCGCCGTCCGGCGGACCTGCCCGGTGACCGGACCGTGCCCGACCTGCCGCCGGTGGCCGTACTCCCGCTCGACCCGGCGCGCGGCGGCGCCCACCGGGATCTGGCCGCGCAGCTCGGGCTGCCCCGCGACCCGGCGGCGGTGGCCGCCGCGGTGCTGGACGGCACGCCACGCCGGCTGGACCTGCTGCGCAACGACGGCGGCTCGGTGACCCTGGACGGCGCTCTGCTCGGTGCCGCCGACGACGCCGGTCGGCCGCTGCACTGGCGTGCCCGCGTGGAGGTGGACGACACCGTCCTCACCAACGGTGACGAACCGCTGTCGGCGTGCGCCATCGGCAACGCCGGCGGGTACGCCCGGCTCGACGACGTGGCCCTCCTGGCGGCGCCGGACCCGGCCGACGGCCAGGTCGAGGTCGCGGTGGCGGTGCCGGTGGTCGTCCGCTCGCCGCTGGGCAGGAAGCGGGTACGCCTGGAGGTGCGGCGGGCTCGCGGGCGCGCCGTGTCGGTGCTGCCCAGGGAGGGAAAGGTGCCCTACCTCGACGACGGCGTCGAGGGCGAGCTGACCCGGAAGCGGTCCTGGTGGATCGAGCCGGGCGCCTGGGCGGTGTGGTCGATCTGACCCCGGCTGCGCCGGCCGGCCCTCGTCGGCTGGTGGGCCTATCCTCGCAGGAGGACTGGGGAGGCCGTAATGGACGACAAAGCCGACCGGGCGCAGGTGCCCGGCCAGCAGCCGGTGCCGGAGCGGGACATCGAACCACTCTGGCCATCTGATCCAGCCGATCCCGGCGCGGGCGGTGCCGTGCCGCCGTGGGCGTCGGTGGCCAACCGGCCGGCGAGACCGTCGTCGGCCGGGGACTCGTCGCCCGTTCTGCCGCCGGTGGCCGCACCGGGCACGGGCGGTCCGGCGGTCCCCTGGCAACCTGGGGCACCGGCCGCGGCGCCGCCGTCGCCGGCCGACTACCCGTCTCTCACCGGTGCGGTGCCGCCTCCGGGCGGCTGGGGGGTCACCGGCCCGTCCGCCACCGGGTCGGGCTGGGCCCCGCCGCAGCCGAGTTGGACGCCGCCGGCCGACCCGCCGACACCCGACGCTCCCGGCCCGACGGCCGCTGACGCCCCGCCGACTCCGGACGCCGTTTCCGGCCCGCCGACGACCGACTCCGCCGCGAACGGCGCGGTGGTCGCTGCCGCCGGTCCGCAGGGCAGGTCGACCGAGCCTGCCGGCGGCGAGATGGCCGGCGCAGCCGCGGACGAGTCGGCTCGCAGCGCCACCGGGACCTCCGGAGGCACCGGAGCCACCGGCGGCCCGCCGGGCATCGCCTCCGCGCCGACGAACAACTCACCTGAAGCGGCGTCCGAGCCGGCAGCGGGCCCCGGGCCGTGGGCACCCGCCCCGGCGGTGGCGCCGGGGCAGGCCGGTGATCAGGCTGTTCCCGCGCCGCCGATCGTGCCGGGCGGCGTCGACCTGGATCAGCCGTTCACCCTGGACCGCCCGGCGGCGGCCGTGCCCGTCGAGCGCCCCGCCACCGCCGATGCCGCAGCGGCCGATCCGGTGGCGACCCCGGACGGCGAGACCGGCACCGGTGAGGACGGCCCCGCCGTGCCAACGGCGCGGCCGACCACGGAGTCGCCCTGGGCGTATCCGCCGCAGCGACCGGCCGGCACGTCGGGACCGGCCCGCGACGAGACTGCCGCCGCACCGCCCATCCCGGCTCCGCCCGGCCCGCCGCAATCCGGCGGCCCGACCCCGCACGCCGGCCCCGGCACGACGTACTCGGGGCAGACCTACTCGGGGCAGACGTACGCCGGGGCGACCCCGGGCCAGACCGGTCCGACGCCGATCCCGCCCCCACCGGACGTGCCCCAGTTCGGCCCGCCGAACAACCCGGTGCCGCAGCAGAGTGCGCCGGTGGCCCCGCCGGGGCCGTTCCCGCCGTCGCCGGGCTGGTACCCGCCGCCCTGGCAGCAGGGCACGCCCGGGGCCACGCCGCCGCCGCAGCAGTACCAGGAGGCCGAGGGGGTGACCCGGGTGCCGTCCACCGGCTATCCGGACGCCACCTGGACACCGGAGACCACGGCGGCGCCCACCGCCGAGGACTTCGCCCGGCGTCGGCAGGTACGGCCCGCCGACCCGGTCGCCACCATGGGCGTACGCGCGGTCGTCAACAAGATGGGCCTGCTCCGCCTGGCTCCCGGCCGTCAGGAGCAGGAGCTCAAGCGGGACATCGAGATGGTGCGCCGCAACTTCGGCGGGCTGCGGCAGGTGACCGTGGTCAACCCGAAGGGTGGTGCCGGCAAGACGGTGGCCATCCTGCTGCTCGCGATGACGTTCGGGCAGAAGCGCGGTGGCTACGTGCTGGCCTGGGACAACAACGAGACGCAGGGCACCCTCGGGATGCGTGCCCAGCAGGACTTCCACTCGCGCACGGTGCGGGACATGCTGCGTGACCTCGGTCAGTTCCAGGGCGCGCACGGACGGGTCGGCGACCTGTCGCAGTACGTCCGCTCGCAGGGCGAGGGCATGTTCGACGTGCTGGCCTCGGACGAGTCGGCCACCGGCGGCGAGATGCTCACGGCGGCCGCGTTCGCGGAGATCCGGGAGGTCGTCAGCCGGTTCTACAAGCTGATCTTCGTGGACACCGGTAACAACGTCCGGGCGCAGAACTGGCAGGCCTCGATGGACGCCACCGACCAACTGGTCGTCACCATGTCGGCCCGGAACGACTCGGCGGAGACCGCCGCGCGGATGCTGGACCACCTGGAGCAGAGCGGCCGGCAGAGGCTGGTCCGGCAGGCGGTGACGGTGGTGTCGATGCCGCCGTCCCGCAAGGAGATCGACCTGCCGGCCATCCAGGAGCACTTCGCCGCCCGGACCCGGGCGGTGCTGCTGGCGCCGTACGAGCGACTCATCGACAGTGGCGAGCCGATCCGGTACGGCGGGCTCTCCTCGGCCACCCGGGACGCCTGGCTGAAGATCGCCGCCGCGGTCGCCGAAGGGCTGTGACCCGCCGACGGCCGGCCCGGCGTGCGTGCCGGACCGGCCGTCGGGACGGGTCTCAGTTGCTGGCCAGGGCGTCCGCCGCCGCCGGGTCGCAGTCGCGGAGGAACTGGGCGCAGCGGGCCGCCTCGTCGGCCTCGCCGATCTCGTCGGCGGCCCGGGACAGCACGTACAGGCAGCGGAGGAAGCCGCGGTTCGGCTCGTGCGACCACGGCACCGGGCCGTGACCCTTCCAGCCACTGCGGCGCAACTGGTCCAGCCCACGGTGGTAGCCGGTGCGCGCGTACGCGTACGCCGTCACCACCTGGCCCTGCGCGAACGCCCGCGCCGCGAGCTCCGCCCAGGCCGCGCTGTAGGTCGGGAAGCGGGCCGCCACCTCGGCGTACGCCTCGTCGGTGCCGGCCGCCTCGGCGGCAGCCAGGGCGGCGTCAGCCTCGTCGTTCGCCGGGAGGAGGGTGGCCGGTGGCTCTGGCAAAAGGTTCTGCATCGCCCCATTCAACCCGCTGGACAGTGCGACACGCGAGCGGGTCGGCCGACGCGTTCGGCTGAACGGCTGAGGGTTTGGTCACGCCTGCGGCCTATGCCGCCGCCAGGTGTTTTCCACTACAACTAATGGTCCGGAGCCTCCCCAGGACCCGGTTAGGCAGGAGCCCGGTGGCCACGGTCACCGGGCTCCTGTTCGTTGCGACCCTGGCCCGGGGTTTGGCCGGCCTCGCCCGACGGGCAGGATGGCCGGGTGCCGACCCCACCTCCCGCGGACGTCATCGAGCCGCACCTGCACACCGACGAGATCCAGACCCGGGACGAGTTCGACCGGCAACTGGCCACCGCCCGCCTGACCGGGCTGACCGTGCAGGGGCTACGCCTCGACCTGGCCCCGGTGCCCGACCTGACCGGCGTCGAGGTCACCGGCACCCTCTTCGTGGGCTGCCGCTTCGCGTCCCGGGACGTCGGCGCCGACCTGGTCCGGCGCGGCGCGAACGTGGTGCCGCCCTTCTCCGGGCTGCCGTACCCGACCCAGCCGGCGCACCTCTACACCCCCGAGGACCTGGCCGCCGGGTTCGCCGAGGGCGGGTTCACCGGCATGTACGACACCAGGGTGTACGAGCACTACCGGGCGCACGGCGGCGCGCTGCCGGACGTCAAGGAGGCGCTCGGTCAGCGGCTGCACGACCACGGGGTGGACAACGCCCTCGCCGACGCGACCCGTGCCTGGCTGGTCGCACACGGGCCGCAGTCGGTGGTGGGCATCATGGGCGGTCACGCGGTGCGGCGCGGCAGCCCGGCGTACCGGATGGCGGCCGTGCTGGGTTGGGAGCTGGCCCGGGCCGACCGGCTGGTGGTGACCGGCGGCGGCCCCGGGGTGATGGAGGCGGCGAACCTCGGCGCCTACCTGGCGGACCAGCCGGCGGCGGAGTTGACGGCGGCGATCGACCTGCTGGCCACCGCGCCCGACTTCACCGACCACCACCGCTACACCGCCACGGCGCTGGCGGTCCGGCAGCGGTACACGGGCGTGCCCCGGCAGCGCGGCACCGACGCGGGATGGGCGCGGGCCGGTGGGCTGGCCATCCCGACCTGGCTGTACGGGCACGAGCCGGCGAACCTGTTCGCGGGGCGGATCGCCAAGTACTTTTCGAACGCCATCCGGGAGGACACCATCCTGCGGCTCGCCCGGGGCGGCATCGTCTTCGCTCCGGGGCGGGCGGGCACCGTGCAGGAGGTGTTCCAGGCGGCCACCAAGACCTACTACGGCACCGACGGGGCGAGTGGGGCGTACGTCTTCCTGGACCGGGCGTACTGGACGCAGGAGTTGCCGGTGGAGGCGTTGCTGCGCCCGCTGCTGGCCGCATCCCCGTTCGGCGACCTGTCGTCGACGATCCACCTGACCGACGACGTGCGGGAGGCCGTACGGCTGCTCACCGCGTCGTCCTGACGACACGACGACGGCCGGCCCCTGCAGGGGAGCCGGCCGTCGGTGGGACGTCGTTACTTGGACATCGAGGTGCCGGTCGAACGCAGGTGCTCGCACGCCTCGACGACCCGGGCGGCCAGGCCGGCCTCGGCGGCCTTGCCCCAGGTACGCGGGTCGTACTGCTTCTTGTTGCCGACCTCGCCGTCGATCTTCAGCACGCCGTCGTAGTTGCGCAGCATGTGGTCGGCGACGGGCCGGGTGAAGGCGTACTGGGTGTCGGTGTCGATGTTCATCTTCACCACGCCGTAGTCCAGCGCCTCGCGGATCTCGCTCAGCAGGGAGCCCGAGCCGCCGTGGAAGACCAGGCTGAGCGGCTTGTCCTTGCCGTACTTGGCACCGACCGCGTCCTGGATCTGCTTGAGGATCTCCGGGCGCAGCTTGACGTTGCCCGGCTTGTAGACGCCGTGCACGTTGCCGAAGGTCAGCGCCGCCATGTAGCGGCCCTTCTCGCCGAGGCCGAGCGCCTCGACCATGGCCAGGCCGTCCTCGACGGTGGTGTAGAGCTTGTCGTTGATGGCGTTCTCGACGCCGTCCTCCTCGCCACCGACGACGCCGACCTCGATCTCAAGGACGATCTTGCCCTTGGCGGCCTCGTCGAGCAGTTGGGAGGCGATCTGCAGGTTCTCCGCCACCGGCACCGCGGAGCCGTCCCACATGTGCGACTGGTACAGCGGCTGCTCGCCGCGCTTCACCCGCTCCTGCGAGATGCCCATCAGCGGCCGGACGAACCCGTCCAGCTTGTCCTTCGGGCAGTGGTCGGTGTGCAGCGCGATGTTGACCGGGTACTTCTTGGCCACCTCGTGCGCGTACGCGGCGAACGCCACCGCGCCGGTGACCATGTCCTTGATCGACGGACCGCTGAGGTACTCGGCGCCACCGGTGGAGACCTGGATGATGCCGTCGCTCTCCGCGTCGGCGAAGCCCTTGAGCGCCGCGTTCAGCGTCTGGGAGGAGGTCACGTTGATCGCGGGGTACGCGTACCGGCCAGCCTTGGCCCGGTCCAGCATCTCCGCGTAAGCCTCGGGGGAAGCGATGGGCATGTCGAACGCTCCTTACTTACCACTCTCGGCCGTGCTGGCCGCTGTTGTTCATGGGTGCGCCGGACCGCGCTGTCCTCCGCGGGCAGTATCCCGTAGGTGAGGTGTGCAGGAGAAACCGCCCCGGGTGCTGGCCGAGATTCCGATCACCGGTCGTCCAGGCGGTCCGGCACGATGACGCTGATCAGCCAGGTGACCACGGTCATCACGATCGCTCCCCAGAACGCCGCCCAGAAACCGTCCACCTGGAACGGCAGGTCGAGCCCGCGGGCGATCCGGTCGGTGAGCAGGAAGAGCAGCGCGTTGACCACCAGCGCGAACAGGCCCAGGGTCAGCAGGTAGAAGACACAACCGACCACCCTGATGATCGGTTTGAGCACCGCGTTGATCACGCCGAAGATCAGCGCCACCACGATCAGCGTGAGCACGGTGTTGCCACCCGAGCGGCCGTGCACGTCGACCCCGGGCACGATCAGCGTGGTTATCCACAACGCGACCGCGGTGATCGCCAGCCGGATGAGGAAGCCCACGGCCCCATCCTGGCACCGGGTCACGCCGCCGAGGGTTGATTCCGCCGACTCGGCTTCCCGGCGCGGCACCGGCACACCCCGTACGGTGGGTGGGAACCGTGCACCGAGCCCCGGGAGGGACGATGGGTCAGCCCGATGAGGACTTCACCCCCGGCGACCACCTCGACGCGGACGAACGCGATCCCGAGGCGGAGCCGGCCGACGCGGTCGAGCAGGCCACGGTGGTCGGCCCCGCCGACGCCGACGCCGAGCCGCACCGCGGCCTGGAAGTCGGCGACTGGGACGCCATGGAGCAGGCCCGGGTGGTCAGCGGAGACGAGGACGACTACCGCTGACCCCGCAGCCCGGCCGGAGCGTCAGCGGTCGACCCGCTCCGGGTGGCGGGCCGCCCAGTCGCCGAGCCGATCCTCGCGAAGCGCGGTCAGGAACTCCGGGGCGAGCTTCGGGTCGGGGCGCAGGTGAAAGGGCGGCCCGGTGGGCTCCGTGACCGGCAGGCTGAGCCCGCTCGGCTCGACCGATCGCAGTGTGGGCACGAGCCGCATCAGGTCCAGCACTGCGGCTCGGTCGGGTGACACCAGGAGATCCGGGCCGACGGTGCCCAGCAGCGTGGAGAGTCGTACCGGGTTGGTGAGCACACCCTGCTTGGCGGCCTGGCGGACCAGGCCAGCGGCGAAGAGCCGGGCGTTGTGGTCCCGGTCCAGGCTGCCCTCGGGTAGCCCACGCCGCTGGCGGAGCAGGTCGAGCGACGCGGCACCGTCGAGGCGGTGACAGCCGGCCGGGAAGACCCGCCGGGTGTGGACGGAGCGCACCTGCTGGGGCAGACAGACCGGCACGCCGTCCACCGCGTCGGTGAGCCTGCGCAGCCCGGGGTAGGTCAGCACCACGCCGGCGTCCACCCGGACCCCGGTCAGCTCGGCGACCGTACGTCGAGTCAGCTCGTAGCCCTTGGACATGTCCGGCCGGTCGAACCCGGCGCCGAACGGGAACGCCGCGTTCAGCTTGTCGGTCCCGTGGCCCGGGATCGGCACCCCCAGGTCACGCGGCAACGAGACCAGGTACGGGCGGCTCCGGTCGGACGGGATGTGCACCAACACCACCGAGTCTGCTCGTGACGCCTCCCGCCCGTCGCCGTCGAGACCGAGCAGCAGGATGTTCAGCGCACCGGTCGCCACCGGCCGGCTCGACCCGCCGAGCAGGTCGGCGGTTGGCGGCGGCGCGGAGCGCTCCGGGGCGAGCAGGGGCACCCCGATCCCCAGCACGCCGGCCACGGCCAACGCGGCACCGCCGGCCTGCCAGCGTCGGCGGCGCCGCCGCCGGCCCGTCGCCAACCGGTCGATCGCGGCCCGCAGCGGGCCGGTCGGCGGGGTCAGTGGCTCGTGCCGGGCGAACGCGGCACGCAGGTCGTCCTCGATCATGGTCAGGCCTCCACGTACTCGGCCCGGAGCGTGGCCAGGGCGCGGGAGATGGACGAACGTACGGTCCCGACGGCGCAGCCGAGGATGTCGGCGATCTCGGCGTCGGGCAGGTCCTCGTAGTAGCGCAACACCAGGGTGGCCCGCTGCCGGCGCGGCAGCCGCGACAGCCAGGACCAGATCTGGTCCCGGTCCACGGCGGACTGGGCGTGGTCGGCGGGCGCCGCCACCGCCTCGTCGGCTTCCCCCCGCAGCAGCACCCGGCGCATCCAGGAGCCGCGACGCCAGTCGACGTACTGGTTGGTGAGCATGCGGCGCACGTAGCGCTCGGGTGAGTCGGCCCGGGCGACCCGCCGCCAGTTGAGCTGGACCCTGACCATCGTCTCCTGCACCAGGTCCTGCGCCTGGTGCGGATCACCGGTGAGCATCACCGCGTACCGCAACAGCGGGGCCAGCCGCGTGTCCGCGAACTCCTCGTACGTCACTGCACCTCCCGGGCTCCTGCCTCAGTTGACGGAAGTGGACGCCCGGAACGTTGCGGAGACACCGCTGAACCTTCCGGCTCGTCCACTTCCGCTGCGGTGAACGTCCAGGGGGTGGTGCGGCCCGGTCCGGCGCGGTACGAGACCGGGTCTTCGGTACCCTTTGTGGCCGTGGACACAGCTGAGAAGACCCGCGCGCTCGTGGAGAGCGTCGCCCTGAACCCGCTCGATCCCAAGGAACTGTTGCAGACCTTCGGGCTGATCGGCGTTTGGGTGATCCTCTTCGCCGAGACCGGCCTGCTGGTGGGCTTCTTCTTCCCGGGGGACTCGCTGCTGTTCCTCGCCGGGGTGGCCGCATCCCCGGTGGCGGACGCCATCTTCGGCGACGGCACCCGGCTCTCCCTGGCCGGCCTGCTGATCGGCGGCCCGATCTGCGCCATCGTCGGCGCACAGCTGGGGCACTGGCTCGGTTCCCGGTACGGGCGGCCGATGTTCGAGCGGCCGAACTCCCGGCTCTTCAAGCGGGAGTACGTGGAGAAGGCCGAGTACTACTTCCAGAAGTTCGGCCCGGCGAAGGCCGTGGTGCTGGCGCGCTTCATCCCGATCGTGCGGACCTTCCTCAACCCGGTTGCCGGGGCACTGGGCATGCCGGCCCGCCAGTTCCTGCTCTGGAACATCGTCGGCGCGGTGCTCTGGGTGGACGGCATCCTGCTGATCGGCTACCTGCTGGCCGAGCAGATCTACCAGGCCATCGGGGACAAGATCGACCACTACATCCTGCCGGTGGTGGCCCTGATCATCGTGATCTCGGTGCTGCCGATCTTCTTCGAGTTCCTCCGCGACCGGCGGGCCCGCAAGCGCGGCGAGGCGGTCGCCGTGGTCGCGGCGGCCAGCGCCGTCGGCGCGGTGGAGGCGGTGCGCGAGACGTTCGACCACGACGACCACCCGCACGACCGTCGGCGTCCGGAGCACGGTCAGGAGCGCTGAGGGGAGATACGACGACGGCCGGCCCCCGGTGAGGGGGTCGGCCGTCGGCATCTCGGACCCGGCCTCCGGCGGTGCGGCCGGGGACGAGCAGGTGTCACCCACCGATGGCGCCACCCCTGGCTCGCCACCGGACACCGTCCCGGCGCGGGACGGTGTGCAGTGCCTACTTCAGCGGGCCTTCTTGGTGGCCCGCTTACGCGGCGGGGTCAGCAGGTCGGCGATCGTCGCGATCGCACTCGGGACCAGCCGGTAGTACGCCCAGACACCGCGCTTCTCCCGCTCCAGCAAGCCGGCCTCGGTGAGGATACGCAGGTGGTGACTGACCGTCGGCTGAGAGAGGCCGAGCGGCGCCGTCAGGTCACAGACGCACGCCTCGCCCTCTGGGGCCGACTGGATCAGGCTGAGCAGCCGCAACCGAGCGGGATCGGCGAGGGCCTTGAGGACCCCGGCGAGACGCTCGGCATCGGCACGTTCGATCGGCTCGCCGGCAAGCGGCGAGATCTGAGGCATAGTCATTTCGGCCAACGCAGTTCCCACGTATTCCATCCTTCCACCAGCAGCATCGATCCGCCTGCATATCAGCAGATCCGAATCGGCAAACTTTTACGCCACAAGGCCGAGGTCAGCCAACGTATAGGCCGCCCTGTACGGCAATCCGGCGGCTCGCACCGCGTCGCCGGCGCCTCGATCAACAATAACCGCCACACCCACGACTTCGGCCCCGGCCTCACGAAGCGCCTCGACCGCCGTCAACACACTTCCACCCGTCGTGGACGTATCCTCCACCGCCAACACTCGGCGGCCGGCCACTTCCGGTCCCTCGATCCGCCGTTGCAGACCGTGGGCCTTGCCCGCCTTGCGCACCACAAAGGCGTCCAGTGCCCGATCGGCCGGAGCGGCATGCATCATCGAGAACGCCACAGGGTCCGCGCCCAGGGTCAGCCCGCCGACGGCGTCGAACTCCCAGTCGGCGGTGAGGTCAAGCAACACCCGACCGACCAACGGAGCGGCCTGGTGATGGAGCGTGACGCGCCGCAGATCGACGTACCAGTCTGCCTCGCGCCCCGAGGAGAGCACGACCCGTCCGTGGACCACAGCCAGGTCGGTAAT
Source organism: Micromonospora sp. RHAY321 (assembly GCF_023896955.1). Classification (GTDB taxonomy): domain Bacteria; phylum Actinomycetota; class Actinomycetes; order Mycobacteriales; family Micromonosporaceae; genus Micromonospora. The sequence goes on along the minus strand of NZ_JAMHIW010000005.1, from coordinate 332,110 downwards.
GAATTTACGCAGGTCGTCGTGGTCCCCCATGGCGATAGAGGTTACTGCGCAAGTCTGAACGCCGCGTGCGGGGTCCACCCTGATCAGCCCGCCGGGGGACCGACGGTTGGCGATGTTCGACTACGCTCAGCGACCGGGCCGGTTGCGGCGCGCCAACGTCCCGGCGACGGCACTCTCGGGCCGGCCGGTTGGCGCAGGCTCAGCGCTCGTCGCGACCGATCCGGCCGCGGGTGTCCCGGGCGACCACCTGGAGCAGCCGGCGCGGTGCGTGCCGCAGACCGGCAACGGCCACTTTGTACTTCCAGGCCGGGATGCTGACCAACTTGCCTTTGCGCAGGTCACGCAAGGCTTCGTCGACCACATCCTCGGCCCGCAGCCACATCCACTCGGGTGTCTTCGACATGTTGATGCCGGCCCGCTCGTGGAACTCGGTGCGTGTGTAGCCGGGGCAGAGTGCCATCACCCGGACGCCGAACGGGCGCGTCGACTGGCCGACGGACTCGCTGAAATTGGTGACCCACGCCTTGCTGGCCGAGTAGGTCGACCCCGGCATCACCGCGCCAAAACCGGCGACCGAAGAGACATTTATCACTGCCCCATCCCGCCTTTCGGTCATCGGCCGCAGCGCCGCCATGGTCAGCCGCATGACCGCGTGCACGTTGAGCCGCAGCAGGCGCGCCTCGTCCTCGGCGGTGGAACGCAGGAACGGCTTGTTCAGACTGATGCCGGCGTTGTTGACGAGCAGGTGCACGGGAGTGCCCTCGGTGAGCCGCTGCTCCACGGCCGCACAGCCGTCGTCGGTGGACAGGTCCGCCGAGATCGTCTCCACCTCGCGGCCGTACCGGGCACCCAGCTCGGCGGCCAGTTCGCTCAGCCGGCCCGCGTCCCGGGCGACCAGCACCAGGTGCCAACCGTCGGCCGCCAGCCGGCGGGTGAACGCGGCGCCGATACCGGCGGTGGCACCAGTGATCAGTGCCCGTCGCTCGGCGGTCGTCGGGTCGAGCGTCACGGGCTGGTCCTCACCTGGGCGGGTACGGAGGCGCGGTTGGCGCCGGCGGGGGCTGGTGCGGGGTGGGCGGGAACCGGGGTGGAACGGACGGCATGGTCGGCACCGTCGGACGGTGCCGACGGAACCAGGCGTTCGCCGCCGGCAGGGTCAGCAGCGTGGCTACCACAAGGTAACCGAGGCACTGTCCGACGGAAAGCCCGGCGTTCAACGGGATCCACCACGACGGGTACGCGTCGGCGATCAGGCCCAGCAACTCGGCCGTGGCCCGCTCGCCGTCGCCCAGCCGCAGCGGTGCCGCCCGCTCACCGATGAGCACCGCCACGCTGCAACACCCGGCGAGCAGGCCGAGCCCGCAGACCACCCAGGTGGCCACCCGGACGCCGGAGCGACCGGCCAGCAGCCCGAGGGCCAGGCCGACGAGCACCGGCGCGGAGAGCGCGGCCACCACCGCCGACAGTGCCGCGGACGCCCGCAGCAGCGTCACCACGTCGTCGATCTGCTGCGGGCTCGCCGAGGTGCCCTGAGCGGCGGAGCGGAACGCGTCGACCGTCCGCCCCAGCACCGCCAGGTCGGCCACGGTGTACGCGAGTGCGGCCACCGCCATCACCAGCAGCACGGCCGAGGCCAGCAGGACCACGGCGGGCCGGCGGGGCGGTGCCGATCCGGGGTACGACACGACGAATCCCTCCGGTAGGCGTCGGGTTGCAACCTACTCGGAGGGATCCTCGGCGTCGTGTCTATCGAATCGTCAACTCGTCGACGGCGGCGTCCCGGGGCGGTCGGCCGGCGGCGTGTCGTCCGGCCGGTCGGTGCCGGACGGACCGGTCGAGGGCGGCGGCGGGTAGCCCGGCTCACCCGACCCGGTCGCCTGTCCCGGCGTCGACGGGTAGCCCGGCTCGCCGCTGGACGGATAGCCCGGCTGGCCGGGGGCCTGCGGGTAACCGGGCTGACCCGGGGTCTGCGGGTAGCCCGGGTAGCTGGCGCCCGGAGTCGGCGGCTCCCAGCCGGCGGTGGGCTTGCGGAAGAACTCGTTGGCCTTGGGCAGTGCCAGCAGGACCAGCGCCGCGAGGAGCGCGAGCAGGCTGATCACGCCGAGCAGGATGCTGACCGGGGTGAGCCACGACGGCAACGCCTCGTCCAGCCGGCGCTGGATCTCCTCGGCACTCGGCATGTCGCCGCCGGTGTCACCGCCGGTGAAGCTGCCGGCCGCGCCGCTGAGCAGGCTGCCGCCCACGCAGCAGACCATGATGCCGCCGACGATCCAGGTGGTGATCCGGGCGCCGTTGCGGCCCTGGTTGTTGAACAGGGCCAGCACGCCCAGGACGACCGCGAGCAGCAGCAGCAGGACGGCGCTGCCGAGGCCGATGGCGTAGAAGACGTCCGCCACCTGGTCGGCGCCCTCGGCGGTGCTGCCCTCGTACGCCTCACGGAGCGCGTCACGGGTCTTGCCCGCAGTGGCGAGCGTCAGGATCAGACTGACCACCTGGCACGCCAGGAACAGGAAGAGCAGATAACTGGAAATCGTCACGATGGATGGCCGCTGGCGGGCCGGCGTGCTCTGGGAATCGACCACGATTCTCCTTCCCTAGATCGCGCCCACACCGTATCGACAACCGGCCACTCTGGCATGCCGCGGCGAGCCCGGCGCGCCCGTCGGGTCGCCCTCAGCGCTCCTCGGTGGGCTGGATCGTCAGGTCGGCGGGGTCGAGCAGGTCGCCGCGGGCCACCCGCCAGCCCTCCTCGCCGTACGCCTCGAAGGAGAGCCGCGCGTCGCCGCCGGACTGGTAGTCGTGGTACCGCATGGTTCCGGCCGAGGGCAGCCCCGTCTCCCCGATGGCGGTGTAGCGCGCCTGCCCGGTCTCGGACCAGGTGTAGCGCCGGCCGCCGAGGTCGATGGTCGGGGCGCCCGGGGTGACGGTCGCGCCCGGCTCGGCGGTCCAGAGCACCAGCTCCAGGTCCAGGCCGTCCTCCACGGAGAGCCGGTGCCCGGTGCCGGAGTCGTCGTCGAGCAGGTGCTGCACCCAGCTCCAGTCCCCCTCGACCAGGCGGATCGTGCCGCTCACGGCGTACTCCCGGTCGCGGATCCGCACGCGGTCGCCCGGGGCCAGGCGGTGCGGGCCACCGCGCGGCGACTCCGTTGTCCGACCGGGCGCGGGCCGCCCGGCGGGCCGGGCCGCCGCCCGCCGCCGCGACCGCACGACGATCACGACCACGAGCACCGCGAGTACGACCACCGCCGCCACCAGGTACATCACCGGAGCGTCCACCCGACCACCTCCCCAGGTACGTCGGCGCGAACGGTAACAACCCTCGGCACCGGGGAGGCTTGCGCTGTGGCCGACAGCTCAGCCACCGGGGGCAGCCCCGACCGGCGGATGGATCATGCCGCAGCGAGCCGCTGGGCGGCGTAGTCGCCAAGCGTGGAGCGATCCATCACGCAGCCGACGAAGGTGGTGAACTCGGTCGGGTCGTCCCGCAGCGACGTCCAGGCCGCCCGGGCCGCCGACGGGTCGATCCGCTCCAGCAGCGTGGCCGCGTACGCACGGCCGGCGGGCGAGCCCTCGGCCAGCAGCCGGTCGAGCTGTCGGCGTACCTCCTCGGGATGGTCGTCGACGGCGGCCTCGACCCGGTGGTAAGCCTCGGTCACCGGCAGCATCGTGCCGGCGATACCAACCCCACCAAAGGCGAGCGTGTCGGCACCCACCAACTCGTCAACGGCGGCGTCGAGTTCCCGTTCCCACTTCTTCCCGATCCCGAACATGTCCCCATCCTTTCCCCGCCCACCCACTCCCCACCCTGTTGATCAAGAGGTTTGCGTCATGAGAAGACGTCCCGATGACGCAAACCTCTTGATCACCGCTGGTGGGCGGGGTCAGGCGGGGGTGACCGTGAGGGTGTTCGTGGGGGTGGACAGGTCGACCTTGACCGTGTCGCCGTCGCGGATGGTGCCGGACAGGAGGGCCTTGGCCAACTGGTCGCCGATCGCGGTTTGGACCAGGCGGCGTAGCGGGCGGGCACCGTAGATCGGGTCGTAGCCGTGCTCGGCCAGCCACTGACGCGCGGACTCGGTGATGTCCAGTGCCAGTCGACGGTCCGCCAGACGCTTTCGCATCCGGTCGAGCTGGATGTCCACGATGGAGCTCAGATCGTCGCCGCGCAGCGCGGCGAACACCACGATGTCGTCCAGCCGGTTGAGGAACTCCGGCTTGAAGTGCGAGCGGACCACCGCGAGGACCCCCTCCCGGCGCTGCTCCTCGCCCAGCGTCAGATCGCCGATCACCGACGACCCGAGGTTGGAGGTGAGGATCAGGATCGCGTTGCGGAAGTCCACCGTGCGGCCCTGACCGTCGGTGAGCCGACCGTCGTCGAGCACCTGGAGCAGCACGTCGAAGACGTCCGGGTGGGCCTTCTCCACCTCGTCCAGCAGGATCACCGAGTACGGCCTGCGGCGCACCGCCTCGGTGAGCTGGCCGCCCTCCTCGTAACCGATGTAGCCGGGCGGGGCACCCACCAGGCGGGCCACGGAGTGCTTCTCGCCGTACTCGCTCATGTCGATGCGGACCATCGCCCGCTCGTCGTCGAAGAGGAACTCGGCGAGCGCCTTGGCCAGCTCGGTCTTGCCAACACCCGTCGGGCCGAGGAAGAGGAAGCTGCCGGTCGGACGATCCGGGTCGGCCACGCCGGCCCGGGCCCGGCGCACCGCGTCGGAGACCGCACCCACCGCCTCGACCTGGCCGACCACCCGGCCGCCCAGCGACTCCTCCATCCGGAGCAGCTTCGCCGTCTCGCCCTCCAACAGACGGCCGGCCGGGATGCCCGTCCACGAGGCGACGACCGCGGCGATGTCGTCCGCGCCGACCTCCTCCTTGAGCATCGCGCCGTCGGCCTGGAGCCGGGCCAGTTCCTCCTCGGCCTGCTGCAACTCGACCTTGAGCGCGGGGATCCGGCCGTAGCGCAGCTCGGCGGCCCGCTCCAGCTCACCGTCGCGCTCGGCCCGCTCGGCCTCGCCACCCAGGCGCTCCAACTCCTCCTTGGCGGTGGAGAGCTTGGTGATGTGGCTCTTCTCCGTCTGCCAGCGCTCGGAGAGCGCGGTGAGCTGCTCGCGCTTGTCGGCCAGCTCCTTGCGCAGCCGCACCAACCGCTCGGCGGAGGCGTCGTCCGGCTCCTTGGCCAGCGCCATCTCCTCGATCTCCAGCCGGCGGACGGCCCGCTCGATCTCGTCCACCTCGACCGGCCGGGAGTCGATCTCCATCCGGAGCCGGGACGCGGACTCGTCGACCAGGTCGATCGCCTTGTCGGGCAGGAAGCGATCGGTGATGTAGCGGTCGGACAGCGAGGCGGCGGCGACCAGCGCGGCGTCGGTGATCCGTACGCCGTGGTGCACCTCGTAGCGCTCCTTGAGGCCGCGCAGGATGCCGATCGTGTCCTCGATGGTCGGCTCGCCGACCACCACGGGCTGGAAGCGGCGCTCCAGCGCCGGGTCCTTCTCGATGTGCTCCCGGTACTCGTCCAGCGTGGTGGCGCCGACCATCCGCAGCTCACCGCGAGCGAGCATGGGCTTGAGCATGTTGCCGGCGTCCATCGAGCCCTCGCCCTTGCCGGCGCCGACCACAGTGTGCAGCTCGTCGAGGAACGTGATGACCTGGCCGTTGGAGTTCTTGATCTCCTCCAGCACGGACTTCAGCCGCTCCTCGAACTGACCGCGGTACTGCGCGCCGGCGACCATCGCGCCGAGGTCCAACGAGATCAGCTTCTTGTCGCGCAGCGACTCGGGCACGTCACCGGCCACGATCCGCTGCGCCAGGCCCTCGACGATCGCGGTCTTGCCGACACCGGGCTCGCCGATCAGCACCGGGTTGTTCTTGGTACGCCGGGAGAGCACCTGGATGACGCGGCGGATCTCGGAGTCCCGACCGATCACCGGGTCGATCTTGCCGTCCCGGGCGCTGGCGGTGAGGTCGACGCCGTACTTGGACAGCGCCTGGTAGGTCTGCTCCGGGTCGGCCGTGGTGACCCGCCGGTCCCCACCCCGAACGGTCGGGAAGGCGGCGACCAGGGCGTCCTCGGTGGCGCCGACCGACTTCAGCGCGCCCGACACCGCACCACCCACCCGGGCCAGGCCGGCCAGCAGGTGCTCGGTGGAGGTGTACTCGTCGCCCAACGGCCGCGCGATCTGCTCGGCGGCGCCGATGGCGTTGACGAACTCCCGGGCCAGCGTGGGCTCGGCGATGCTGGAGCCGCGTGCGGCGGGCAGGGCATCGACCGCACGCTGGGCGGCCCGGCGCAGCTCGGCGGGGTCGGACCCGACGGCGCGCAGCAGGCCGGCGGCGGTCGAGCCGTCGGTGTCCAGCAGGGACAGCAGAAGGTGCCACGGCTCCACGGTCGCGTGGCCGCGCTGGTTGGCCAGTGCGACGGCACCCGTGATGGTCTCGCGGCTCTTGGTGGTGAGGCGTTCGGTGTTCATGGGCTCCCCCGGATCGGCGTTGTCCATTGGGTTGGACACAACCAGAGTTGAGCGTATTCCACTCAACCCTAGCGCTGTGACACCCATCACTCGCGGCGGCGCCACCGCCAGTCGAACTCCCCCGCCGCCGGGGGCGGGCCGGGCAACGGATCCGCGTCCGGAGTGGTCGACAGTCCGGCCAGCAGCACCGCGAGCTGCCGGCAGCGCAGCTGCGCGGTCCGCTCCGGATCGGGTACGCGTACCGCGGCGCACGCCTCCAGCACCAGCCCGAGGTCCTGCACGACCACGTCGGGGCGCAGCCGCCCGCTGGCGCGGGCACGCTCGAACAGCACGGTGGCCAGCTCGTTGGCGCGCATCGCGGCCCGACCCATCTCTTCGGTCGGGGTGAAGGTGCCGGCCAGGTGGACGGTGAGCGAGTGCACGTCGGCGTCGACCACCCGGGCCAGGAACCCGGCGAAGGCGGCCCAGTCGTCCGGCTCGGCGAGGGCCGCCTCGGCCTCGGCGACGTACCGGCGCAGCCCGTCGTGGCAGAGCTGGCGCAGCAGGTCCTCCTTGCCCGCGTACCGCCGGTAGAGGGCACTGATGCCGACGCCGGCGCGTTCGGCGACGGCCGCGATCGGCGCCTTCGGGTCGTCGAGGAAGACCTCGCGCGCGGCTTCGAGGATCACCTCGTCGTTGCGCGCGGCCTGGGCACGGCGACCAGCCAGCGGCGCGTCGGTCTTTCCGGGGGGAGTCGGCATGACTCCAGGATAACAGTGGAACGGATCGTTCCGGTCTGCTACTGTGATTGCAGAACGAAACATTCCGTTCCGAAGGAGTATCGAGATGACCGGCACCGCGATCCGTCCCTTCCGCGTCGAGATCCCGCAGACCTCCCTCGACGACCTGGCAGCCCGGCTGGGTCGCACCATCTGGCCCGCCGACCTTCCGGGCTCCGGCGACACGTACGGGATGAGCACCGACCGGGTGCGCGCGCTGGCCGACCGGTGGCGGGACGGGTTCGACTGGCGGGCGGTCGAGGCCCGGCTGAACGCCCACCCGCAGTTCGTCACCGAGATCGACGGCGAGCAGATCCACTTTGTGCACGTCCGGTCGTCCCGCCCGGACGCCACCCCGCTGGTGCTCACCCACGGCTGGCCGGGCTCGGTCCTGGAGTACCTCGACGTGATCGCCCCGCTCACCGAGCCGACGGCACCGGACGCGCCCGCCTTCCACCTGGTCATCCCGTCGCTGCCGGGCTTCGGGTTCTCCGGCCCGACCCGCAGCACCGGCTGGAACCGGTTCCGCACCGCCCGCGCCTGGGCCGAGCTGATGAACCGCCTGGGGTACGACCGGTACGGCGCGGTCGGCAACGACGCCGGCTCGATGATCGCCCCCGAGTTGGGCCGGACCGACGCGGAGCGCGTGCTCGGCGTGCACGTCACCCAGCTCTTCTCGTTCCCCTCGGGCGACCCTGCCGAGTTCGCCGACCTCTCCGAGGCGGACCAGGCGGCGCTCGCGCACCTCCAGTGGTTCTACGAGAACAAGTTCTCCTTCAACCAGGTGCACAGCCAGCAGCCGCAGACCCTGGCGTTCGGCCTGGCCGACTCCCCGGTCGGGCTGCTCGCCTGGAACGCGCAACTCTTCGACGAGAGCCTGGACGCCGAATTCATCCTGGCCAACGTGGCGCTCTACTGGTTCACCGGCACGGCCGCCTCGGCGATCCGGTTCTACTGGGAGGACGCACACGCCGACCAGCCGACGACCGGCCCCACCACCGTCCCGACGGCGCTGGCCATGTTCCCCGGCGACTTCCAGTCCATCCGCCGCTTCGCCGACCGGGACCACGCGAACATCGTCCGGTGGACGGCGTACGACAAGGACGTCGACGGCCGCGGTGACGTCGGGGGCCACTACGCCGCCCACCAGGCCACCGATGTGCTGGTCGCGGACATCCGCGCGTTCTTCGCCAGCCTTCGCTGACCAACGCGTGCTCGGCTGCCCGCCCTGCTCTGCCGGGGCGGGCACCGGCGCGTCCGGCGCCTATGGAGCTGAATCGGTTACGACATCACCCACCAACTCGGCGGGGCAGGCGGGCGGTGCAGGGAGTCTCGTGGTCGGCGCGCAGCACACAGCGACGGCCACCGTCCAGCCGCCGGTCGCAAAAGACCCAGTGCCGTACCCCCTGGTCGAGACGGTGATCCCGCCCAGGTCGATCCGGGCCAGGAAGGCCAGCGACCGGCCGGCGGTCCGGCCCAGCATCTTGGCTCGGGCCAGGTCGGGCGCGGCCACCGGCAGATGGATGACAAACCGGCCGCTCATCGTCGCTGCACCAGGTCAGGCATGAGTGATGGCTCTCCTCGCGGGTTGCGGTGGAAGGAACAGGGCCGGGACGAACCACGGGGAAGCTCGCCCCGGCCTGCTGAGCGCCCCAGTGCCATCCGGAAGCGTTCACTTCGAACCAACAATCGCTAGCGGTTGTAGGTCAACGACCAAGCTCCGATTGCTTGAGGTTGGAGGTGGCCACGTGATCGAATGGGCGTGCCATCCGGGGAGTGTGTATGCCCAAGCAGCAGTACCAGGTGCTCGCAGACGAACTGCGAAACAAAATCGAATCAGGCGAGTGGCCGCCCGGCACGAGACTGCCGAGCCGGTCACAGCTCTGCAAGGAGTACGGCGTGTCGGACACAGTGGTCGGCAAGGCCATGATGATTCTCCGAGCGACCGGTCTCACCGAGACGCTGGAGGGCGTCGGCGTCTTCGTAGCGGAGAAGTAGCTTGTGGCAGGTGACGGCGCGTGGAGGGGCCGTTTAGTGGCGAGGCCTGCGCGGGGAACGCGGCGGGTCAGGAGTTGTCGAGGATGATCTTCGCCCACCGGCGCTCGGCCACCCAGCCGATGCCGAGCAGGATCTCGCCGTCCCCGCCGGCGGCCACCATCGTGCCGTCGGTGAGCACGGACAGGCTGTGGTCGGGACCGACCGGCCAGGGCAACTCGGTGTAGCGACCGTCTCCGACCGCACCCGCGCCGCCCGAGCCGGTCACCGCGAGCAGCCCGCCTCCGATCGGCGCGACGGATTGGATCTGTGGCGGATGCCCGTCGGCTCGGATCGGATCCCACCCTCGGCGCAGTCGCCAGAGCGCCGGAAAGGACCTACGGTCTGGCCGCTCCCCAACCAGCCACGCCGTCCCGTCCCGCTCGACCACGGCTCGCAGCACGCCGACGTGCCCGTCGGGTGCCGGCACCGGGGTCTGCTGCCAGCTCCGCCCCCGGTCGAACGAGACCGCCGCATGCGGCTTCCCGTCCGTTGTCCCGGCCGCGACCACCAGCAGCCCGTCGCCCGCGTCGACGGTGTTCAACCCGGGTACGTGCGGCTGCGCAGCCAGCGGACGCAGCCGCCGGCCGTCCCACTCGCCGACCTGACCACTGGCTTCGATCAACTGGAAACGGCCCTGGGCGCCGACCCACTGCGGCGGTGGCCCGATCCGGCTGTGCACCAGCGAGGCGCCACCGTCGGTCGAGGTCCACCAGCCGTGCGGCTCACTCCACAACGTCAGCACCCCCGGCGCGGCGTAGAGCTGGTGGTTCTCCGCCACCGGGTGGGGATGCCGCAACGCCCGCCAGGACCGGCCGCCATCGCCCGTGGCGAAGAGCAGCGCCGGACAATCGGGGCCGGGCGGCGGCTCGCCGCAATTGGCGAACAGGGCGTAGCCGTGTTCGGCGTCGACGAACTCGATGTAGGGAGGGTCGTACCGCTGCGGGACGGCGACCCGGACGCGACGTACCTCTGCGACGGCGGCCTGTGGCGACGGCGCGGTGGCGGCTGGTCGGGACGGCGCGGTGGCGGCCGGTCGGGACGGCGCGGGCGGTGGTTGCCGACGGACGTCGCCGATCGAACATCCGACCAGCAGGGGTAGGAGCAGCACCACAGTCCGACCTGATCTCCGTCCGATCATTGGCGCCTCCGAAAGGTAGCCTTGCACGGGTGCGAGTACGTGTCGAGCAGACCGCCTTACCGGGGATCGGGGTACGCCACGATCTGGTGACGGAGTCCGGACGCCGCCTGGGCGTTGTCTCCCACCGCAATGGCCGCCGTGATCTTGTCCTCTACGACCCCGACGATCCGGACTCCTGCCAGGCGGACATCCCGCTGACGGACGACGAGGCTGAGGCCCTGGCCGACATCCTCGGCGCGTCGCTGATGCTCGGTCAACTCTCCGGGCTGCGCGAGCAGGCCGCCGGTCTGCTCACCGAGCAGATTGCCATCCCGGCAGGGTCGCGGTACGTCAACCGGCAGCTTGCCGACACCAAGGCGCGTACCCGCACCAGCGCCTCCATCGTGGCGGTGCTGCGCGACGGCGAGGTCATCGTCTCGCCGCTTCCCACCTTCCGCTTCGCAGCCGGCGACGTGGTGGTCGTCGTCGGGACCCGCAGGGGTCTCGACGGCGTGTCCGCCATCCTCGCCGACAGTGACCCGGACGGCTGAGGCGGATGCACGAATCCACCACACTGCTCGTCGAGGTCGGCGCGCTGCTGCTGTTGCTCGGGATCCTCGGCCGCCTGAGCCGCCGGGTCGGCCTCTCACCCATCCCCCTCTACCTGTTCGCCGGGCTCGCGTTCGGGCACGGCGGGCTGCTCCCGCTCAACGCCAGCGAGGAGTTCTTCGCCGTCGGCGCCGAGATCGGCGTCATCCTGCTGCTGGTGATGCTCGGCCTGGAGTACTCGGCCAACGAACTGGTCGGCAACCTCCGCTCGGCGGCCCCGGCCGGGCTGATCGACGGCGTACTCAACGCGCTGCCCGGTGCGGCCTTCGCCCTGCTGCTCGGCTGGGACTGGGTGGCCGCACTGGTGCTCGGCGGCATCACCTGGGTCTCCTCCTCCGGCGTGATCGCCAAGGTTCTCGCCGACCTGGGCCGGCTCGGTAACCGGGAGACCCCGGTGATCCTCTCGGTCCTGGTGATCGAGGACCTGGCGATGGCGCTCTATCTGCCGCTGGTCACCGCCGTACTGGCCGGGACCGGCCTGCTCGGTGGCGGCATCGCACTCGCCATCGCGGTGGGCACGGTGCTGCTCGTGCTGGTCGTCGCGATCCGCTACGGCCACCTGATCTCGTCCGCCCTGTCGGCGAAGGACCCGGAGGCGCTGCTGCTGGGCGTACTCGGTCTGACCCTGCTGATCGCCGGTCTCGCGGCGAAGCTCCAGGTCTCGGCGGCGGTCGGCGCGTTCCTAGTCGGCATCGCGCTCTCCGGCCCGGTGGCACACCACGCGACCGAGTTGCTCTCCCCGCTGCGGGACCTGTTCGCTGCGGTGTTCTTCGTCTTCTTCGGCCTGGTGACCGACCCTCGGGACATCCCGCCGGTGCTGCTGCCGGCGCTCGCGCTGGCCGTGGTCACCATGGCCACGAAGACGCTCACCGGCTACCTCGCGGCCCGTCGGGTCGGCATCGCCGAACCCGGTCGCTGGCGGGCCGGCCTGGCACTCGTACCCCGAGGTGAGTTCTCCATCGTCATCGCCGGGCTCGCGGTGGCCGCCGGCAGCGTCGAGCCGCGGTTGGCCGCGCTGGCCACGGCGTACGTTCTGATCACCGTCGTGACCGGGCCGATGCTGGCCCGCCTGCCCGACTTCCCGTGGTTCAAGCGGTGGCTGCGCACCCGCGCGGCGGCCCAGCGGCGGGAGCCGGTTCCGGTCAGCGACTGACGCGCCGCCGCCGCCGTTTCCCGCATTCTGAGCGGCGGCGGCGGCGCGTGTGTCCGCTCGACCATCCAGTTGGCCCGGCCAGGCCAACGGTTGCTGAATTGCTCCCAACGAGGGCTACCGCAGCACCCGACGGCGGGTTACCGTTTCGCCCCAGCAGCCAGGGTTCGCGGACGGCCGGTGCCGTCGCGGGCGAGAGCGGAAGGTTGGCCGGTGAGCGTGCAGGAGTCGACGTTCCACGGCTTCGCCAACCCCGTCGATCCGACTCCGGCGGAGTTGCGAGCCTGGGCGTACCAGCCCGATTCGGTGCCGTTGGCTTCCATGCCACCCGACTGGGACCTGCTGGTCTCCGGTGACCGGCTGGTGCTGACGCTCTTCGAGCTGGCGATGGATCCCGCCTGCCCGGCGCGCCGTTTCGCGCTGCACTGCCTCTACATCTACGCGGCCGACGGCATCCGGACGAACTTCCGCGCGCACCCCAAGCGCCGCTTCCGCAAGCTGGTCGAGCAGGCCGAGCGCGACGGCGACGAGCTGATGAAGATCTGGGCGCACAACGGCCGGGTGCTGCTGGCCCGACCGGACCTCTTCGTCTACCGCGACTGGTGCGAGGGCGGCCTGGTCCGCGAGAACCGCCGCCTCGGCTGAGGCCGAACGAGCACCCGCGGTCTTTGAACGGCGAACGGGTCGGGACCCCCACCGCGGGGATCACCGCGTCCCGACCCGCAGTCTTGAACGGCGAACGAGTCGGGACCCCCACCGCGGGGATCACCGCGTCCCGACCCGCAGTCTTGAACGGCGAACGAGTCGGGACCCCCCGTGGGTCCCGACCCGCACGTCGGTTACCGGTCAGTCCTGCTTCCGGGGGGCCTCGGTCCGGCCCGGGTCGACGCCCTGGTTTCCCTGGTCGGCGAACCGTCCCTTGACGATCTTGTCCCGGAAGGTTCCGTCGGTCACCTTGTCGAACTTCTCGCGGACGGTGTCGGCCAGGTCTTCCAGCCGGTCCTCCGTCTGCTGGGCCACCTGCTTCGCCGGCTCCGTCATCGCTCCCCCTGCCATGGCGGTAGGTCCGAAATAAGACGATAGAACCCGTATCGCCAGGCTAACCGGAACGGCCCGGCCCGCGCCGGGAAATCCGGCGCGAACCGGGCCGAGGAAACGGAACCGGGTGCGGGTCTGGTCAGCGGTCGGGTGTGCGGCGCGGCCGCCAGACCACCAGCGCGGTGGAGGTGCGGTTGGTCGGCACCAGATCCCGGCCCGGGAAGCGGGCCAGCGACTCCAGTTCGGCCACCCGGCGGTACGCGGCGTCCAGCTCGGCCTCCAGCCGGGCCACCCGCTGCTGCGCCTGCTCCAGCAACCGCTCCAACCCGATGATCCGCTTGACCCCGGCCAGGTTGATGCCGTCGTCCTGGCTGAGCCGCTGCACCTCGCGCAGCAGCACCACGTCGCGGACGCTGTACCGACGCCCACCACCGGCCGCCCGGCCGGGCTGCACCAGCCCCAGCCGGTCGTACTGGCGAAGGGTCTGTGGGTGCATCCCCGCCATCCGTGCCGCGACCGAGATCATCAACACCTTGGCCTCGTAGGCAGGGTCACCCGAACCGAGGAACTCGCCCGACATCCCGCTCACCTCCGCGTCCATCCCACCGGACTAACTGACCCGACGCACCCGTGCGTCGAGATGTTCCCGGGCCGCCGGCGGGCTCTGCTCGGCGAACGCCTCCAACGCTGTGCGTGCCTCGTCCGACAACCGGGCCGGCACCACCACGTCCAGCGTGACCAGCAGGTCACCGGCCTGCCCGTCGCGGCGGACCACACCCTTGCCCCGAGCCCGCAGCACCCGACCGCTCGGCGTGCCCGGCGGGACCCGCAGGGTCACCGCGCCGTCCAGCGTGGGCACCCGGAGGTCCGTGCCGAGCACGGCCTCCGCGAAGGTGACCGGCACGGTCAGCGTGAGGTCGTCGCCGGTACGCCCGAACAGCTCGTCGGGCCGGACCTTGACGTGCACGAACAGGTCACCAGCCGGACCGCCGCGCTCGCCAGGCTCGCCCCGCCCGGCCAGCCGGATCCGTTGACCGTCGGCCACCCCGGCCGGGAAGCGCACGTTCAGCGTGCGGGTCTTGGTGACCCCGCCGCTGCCGTGGCACTCCGGGCACTTCTCCTCGACCACGGTGCCGACGCCCTGGCAGGTGCGGCACGGCTCGGAGAAGCTGAACGAACCCTGGTTGCGGGTGGTCACCCCGGCGCCGTGGCACGCGGGGCACGTGCGCGGCTGGGTGCCCGGCTTGGCCCCGTTGCCGTGACACGTGTCGCAGACGCCCGGGGCACGCAGCGTCAGCGGCAGAGTCACCCCGCGCACCGCGTCACCGAAGTCCAGCGCGACCTCGGTCTCCACGTCCCGGCCACGGGCCGGACCACGCGGCGCGGCCTGCCCACCACCCTGTCCACCCGAGAAGATCGAGCTGAACAGGTCCTGGAAACCGGCTCCACCGAAACGACGGTCACCGCCGTCGGCCCCGCCGCCGCCGAACAGGTCGGAGACGTCGAAGGGCATGCCGCCCGGCTGGCCCGCGCCCCGCGCGTTGCGCCGGAACGCGCCCGAGCCGAACAGCGAGCGCATCTCGTCGTACTCCCGGCGACGGCCGGTGTCCGACAGCACGTTGTACGCCTCGGACGCGGCCTTGAACCGCTCCTCGGCCTTCGGGTCGCCCGGGTTGTGGTCCGGGTGCGACTCCCGCGCCAACTTGCGGTACGCCTTCTTGATGTCATCCGCGGAGGCGGCCTTGTCCACGCCGAGCACGGCGTAGAAGTCCTTCTCGAGCCAGTCCTTCGAACTCACCGGTCCACCCCCTTCCTACCGTCGTGGCCCGCCGTCCCGCCCGCCGCATCGCAGCGGACGGGACGGCCCGGTCACCGTTTCGCACTATTCCGGATCCGCGACCGCGACCAGCGCGGGGCGCAGCAGCCGCTCACCGAGCTGGTAACCGCGCCGCATGACCTGCACGCAGGTCGGCTCGCTGACCTCGGCCGAGGTCTGGTGCGCGACCGCCTCGTGCCGGGTCGGGTCGAACGGGTCGCCCTGCTCGCCGAAGGCGGTCAGGCCGAACTTGCCCAGCGCGGTGGTGAGCTGTTCCGCCACCGTGCCGAACGGCCCGACCAGGTCGCCGTGTTCCCGGGCCCGGTCCAGGTCGTCCAGGATCGGCAGCAGTGCGGCCAGCACCGAGCCGGTCGCCTGCTCCTGCACCAGGCTGCGGTCCCGGTCGACCCGCTTGCGGTAGTTGGCGTACTCCGCCGACACCCGCTGCAGGTCCCGGGTCCGCTCGTCCATCTCGGCCCGGAGCGCCTCCAGCTCAGCGCCGAGCGGCGTACCGGTGCCGCCGCCGCCCACCGGCTGCGCCGGAGCGTCCACCACCGGCGGACCGGACGGCGTGGGACCGTCGACCGAGGTCGACTCGATCTCGATCTCGTCGACCACGATCTCGGCGTCCTCGACCAGGCCCTCCGCGGCGACGTCGCTCCCCGCGTCGGCGGCCGTGCCCTCGGGCTCGGTCGTGTCGGTGAGCTTGCGGTTGTTGCGGATGACGACCCGCTCCCCGTCGCCGGTGGCCGGCTCGGTGGGCGCGGAGCCACCCGGCGCCGACCCGGTGTCGCCCGGGTCGGCGGCTCGTGGCTTCTGCGTCATGCGGCTACCTCATCCCCTTCGCAGTGGACACGTGTCGGAGGCCGACGGTCACTTCTTGCCGTCCTCGTCCACGATCTCCGCGTCGACCACGTCGTCGGCGCCACCGGCACCGCCGGCCTGCGGGCCGGTCGCCCCGGTCGCACCCGGGCCGGCCTCGCCGCCGGGCTGCTGGCCCTGCTCGGCCTGCTGCGAGTAGAGCAGCGAACCGGCCTGCTGGGAGACCTGCGCCAGCCGCTCGTGCGCCGACTTGATCTTCTCGATGTCCTGGCCGCCGAGGGCGCCACGCAGCTCGCCGAGCGCCTCGTTGAGCTGCTCCCGGTTCTCGCTGGGCAGCTTGTCGCCGCTCTCGGCGAGGAACTTCTCGGTCTGCCACTGGAGCGCCTCGGCCACGTTGCGGGTCTCGGCGTCGTCGCGGCGGCGCTTGTCCTCCTCCGCGTGCTCCTCGGCGTCCCGACGCATCCGCTCGATGTCGTCCTTCGGCAGCGAGGAGCCGCCGGTGATCGTCATCTTCTGTTCCTTGCCGGTGCCGAGGTCCTTGGCGTGCACGTTGACGATGCCGTTGGCGTCGATGTCGAAGGCGACCTCGATCTGCGGCACGCCGCGCGGCGCCGGCGGGAGGCCGGTCAGCTCGAAGGTGCCGAGCTTCTTGTTGTAGGCCGCGATCTCCCGCTCGCCCTGGAACACCTGGATCAGCACCGACGGCTGGTTGTCGTCCGCCGTGGTGAAGACCTCGGAGCGCTTGGTCGGGATGGTGGTGTTGCGCTCGATCAGCTTGGTGAAGATGCCGCCCTTGGTCTCGATGCCCAGGCTCAGCGGGGTCACGTCGAGCAGCAGGACGTCCTTGACCTCACCCTTGAGCACACCGGCCTGCAGGGCGGCGCCGACGGCGACGACCTCGTCCGGGTTGACGCCCTTGTTCGGGTCGCGGCCGGTGAGCTGCTTGACCAGGTCGGTCACGGCGGGCATCCGGGTCGAACCGCCGACCAGGATCACGTGCTCGACGTCGGAGATCTTGATCCCGGCGTCCTTCACGGCCTGCTCGAACGGGCCCTTGCAGCGGTCCAGCAGGTCCTGCGTCATCCGCTGGAACTCGGCGCGGCTGAGCGTCACGTCCAGGTGCAGCGGGCCGGCGGAGCCGGCGGTGATGTACGGCAGGTTGATGTTGGTGGTGGTGGCGGCGGACAGCTCGATCTTGGCCTTCTCGGCGGCCTCACGGAGCCGCTGGAGGGCCATCTTGTCCTGGCCGAGGTCGATGCCGTGCTCACCACGGAAGGTCTTCACCAGGTGGTCGATGATCCGCTGGTCCCAGTCGTCGCCACCGAGGTGGTTGTCACCGCTGGTCGACTTGACCTCGATGACGCCCTCGGCCAGCTCCAGCAGCGACACGTCGAAGGTGCCACCGCCGAGGTCGAAGACCAGGACGGTCTGCTCCTTGGAGCCCTTGTCCAGCCCGTACGCCAGGGCGGCCGCGGTCGGCTCGTTGACGATCCGCAGCACGTTGAAGCCGGCGATCTCACCGGCCTCCTTGGTGGCCTGCCGCTGGCTGTCGTTGAAGTAGGCCGGAACGGTGATCACCGCGTCGGTGATCTGCTCGCCCAGGTACGCCTCGGCGTCCCGCTTGAGCTTCATCAGGGTCCGGGCCGAGATCTCCTGCGGGGTGTACTTCTTGCCGTCGATGTCGACGGACCAGTTCGTGCCGACCTCGCGCTTGACCGACCGGATCGTCCGGTCCGGGTTGGTCACCGCCTGGCGCTTGGCGACCTCACCGACGAGCACCTCGCCGTTGCGGGCGAACGCGACGATCGACGGCGTCGTCCGCGAGCCCTCAGCGTTGGCGATGACGGTGGGCTCACCGCCCTCGAGAACGCTGACGCAGGAGTTCGTCGTGCCGAGGTCGATACCGACCGCACGTGCCATCTTCGCTTCCTCGCTTCGTAAGGTTGTGCAGGTGACGGGCGTTGCCCGCGGGCTGCCGGCGGGCACCGCCCGGAGCGGACCACACCACAAGTTGAGTGAACTTGACTCAATAGTGCCACGCGCCGACGAATCGTCAAGTTGGGTTGAGCCGACCCGACGCAACCCAGCCGTTATTACCGTCCGGTTGTCTTCCCTTGCATCGGTCGGGCACGCTTTAGCGGTGACGACGCCCGGCGATCCCGCCACCCGCTCCGGCGCGCCCGCCGTCGCAGCCCGGACCGGCCCGCCGGACGCCGCGGAGGAGCAGCCCGCCACCATCGGGGACGACAGCCTCCCCGGGGCGCTGACGGGTCTCCGGGCCGCGATCGGCGCGACCCGGTACCCGCTCGCGCTGCCCTCCGCCGGATCAGCCCGGCAGACCGCCACCGCCCTCACCGACCAGCTCGACGACTACCTGCTGCCCCGGCTCGCCCGGCTCGACGCGCCCCTGCTCGTGGTCGTCGGCGGCTCCACCGGCGCGGGCAAGTCGACCCTGGTCAACAGCCTGGTCAAGGCCCGGGTCAGCGCCGCCGGCGTGCTCCGGCCGACCACCCGCTCGCCGGTGCTGGTGTGCAACCCGGCCGACGCCGCCTGGTTCCGCCAGGGTGAGCTGCTGCCCGGGCTGACCCGTACGACCGAGCCGAGCGACGATCCGCGGGCCCTGCACCTGGTCACCGCCCCGGCCCTGCCCGCCGGGCTGGCCTTCCTCGACGCGCCGGACATCGATTCGGTGGTCGACGCCAACCGGGCACTGGCCGGTCAACTGTTGGCCGCCGCCGACCTCTGGCTCTTCGTCACCACCGCCGCCCGGTACGCCGACGCGGTGCCCTGGGAGCTGCTGCGCAGCGCCCGGGCCCGGGGCGCGGTGATCGCCATGGTGCTGGACCGGGTGCCCGCCGAGGCCAGCGACGAGATCGCCGCGCACCTGACCGAGATGCTCGCCGCGCAGGGCCTCGGCCGGGCACCGCTGTTCGTGCTGCCCGAGACGTGGGTCGACGGCCAGGGGCTGCTGCCCGAGGGGGTCACCGCGCCGCTGGCCGACTGGTTCGCCCGGCTGGCCGCCGACGCCGACGCCCGGGCGGCCGTCGTCCGGCAGACGCTGGACGGCGCGCTGGCCGCGGTGCACCCGGCCGTCGAGGAGCTGGCGAACGCCGCCGACGAGCAGGTCGCCGCCGCCGACGCGCTGGACGAACGGGTCCGGGCCGCCTACCGGGGCGCCGAGCGGACCGTCGAGGAGGGCCTGCGGGACGGTCGGCTGCTCCGCGGCGAGGTGCTCGCCAGGTGGCAGGAGTTCGTCGGCACCGGGGAGCTCTTCCGCACCCTGGAGGCGCGGATCGGGCGGCTGCGGGATCGCGTGGTGGCCGCCGTCACCGGCCGGCCGGCGCCCTCGACCGAGCTGCGCAACGCCATCGAGTCGCAACTGGTCACCTTGCTGCGCGGGGTGGCCTCCGAGGCCGCCGAGAGCGCGTACACCGGGTGGAAGGCGCACCCGGCCGGGGCCGAACTGCTGGAGCCGGCGCTCGCCCACCCGAGCGACGACCTGCCCGAACGCGCCGAGCGGATGGTCCGGGACTGGCAGCGCGGCGTGCTGGAGCTGGTCCGGGTCGAGGGCGGCGACAAACGGTTCGTGGCCCGCACCGCCGCGTACGCGGTGAACGCCACCGGCCTCGCCGTGATGATCGCCGTGTTCGCCTCCACCGCGTTCATCCCGACCGGGCTGGAGCTGGCCACCGGGGCCGGCACCACGGTCGCCGCGCAGGCCGTACTCCAGGCGATCTTCGGCGACCAGGCGGTCCGTACCCTCGCTGCCAAGGCCCGGGGCGACCTGCTGGACCGGGTGCGGACGCTGCTCGACGCGGAGGCCGACCGCTTCCTGACCCGCACCGCCCAGGCCCGCCCCGCCGCCGAGGCCGGCGACGGGTTGCGCCGGGCGGCAGGCCGGGTCGAGCTGGCCCGGCACCGCAGCGGCCTGGCCTCCGGCGACGACACCCTGCCGGCCGCCGACGAGGAGGGCTCCCGGTGAGCAACATCACCGGCCGGATACGCGAGGCGTTCCGCGGCGACCAGCGGGTCGACCCGGACGCGCTGATCGCCCGCCTCGACGCGGTACGCCGGTTCCTGACCGCGGTGGACGGCCTGCTGCCGGACGCCCAACTGGTGCCCGCGCACACCCTGGTCGAGCGGGCCGGCACCCGGCTCGCCCTGTCCCGGGACCACACCGTGGTCGCCCTGGCCGGTGCCACCGGCAGTGGCAAGTCCAGCCTGTTCAACGCGCTGGCCCGGCTGGAGCTCTCGCCGGTCGGGGTCCGCCGGCCGACCACCGGCGTCACGCACGCCTGCGTGTGGGGGCCGCTGGAGGGCGCCAACCGGCTGCTCGACTGGGTCGGCGTACTGCCCCGGCACCGGTTCGTCCGGGAGAGCGCGCTGGACGCGGACGACGAGACCGCACTGCACGGGCTGATCCTGCTCGACCTGCCCGACTTCGACTCGGTGCAGCGGTCCCACCGGCTGGAGGTCGACCGGCTGCTCGGCCTGGTCGACCAGGTGGTCTGGGTGGTCGACCCGCAGAAGTACGCCGACCGGGTGATCCACGACAGCTACCTGCGCGAGTTCCACCGCCACCGCGACGTCACCCTGGTAGTGCTCAACCAGGCCGACCGGCTGCCCCCGGCCGAGCTTCCCCGGGTCCTGGACGACCTGCGCCGGCTGCTCGACGCCGACGGGCTGACCGACGTGCCCCTGCTGGCCACCACCGCCATCGACCCGGCCGGGATGGTCGGGCTGCGCACCGCGCTGGAGCAGACGGTCGCCGAGCGGCAGGCGGCACTGCGCCGGCTCGCCGGTGACGTCGACGGTGTGGTCGCCGCGCTGGACGAACTGGTCGGCTCGGCCCGACCGGCGGGCGGACCGGACGACACCGCCGTCGACGGGCTGAACCGCGCACTGGCCGGCGCGGCCGGCGTACCGGCGGTCACCGAGGCGGTGGAGCAGGCGTACCGGCATCGGGCCGGCGCCGCCACCGGCTGGCCGGTGGTCCGGGGCTGGCGACGGCTGCGGCCGGACCCGCTGCGCCGGCTCCACCTGCCCGGCACGGCCGGCGACCAGGCCGACCCGGCCGAAAGCCTGGTCGCGGCGACCTCGGTGCCTGACCCGACGGCCGCCCAGCGCTCCGCGCTCGGCCTGGCTATCCGCGCGGTGGCCGACCGGGCCGCCGCCGACCTGCCCGCCGCCTGGCCGGCCGCGGTCACCACCGCCGCCCGGTCCCGCCTCGGCGACCTGCCGGACGCGTTGGACCGCGCGGTCGCCGGCACCGACCTCGGGCTGGGCCGACGACCGCTCTGGTGGCGGCTGGTCGGCGGCGTGCAGTGGCTGGTGACGCTGGCCGCCGTGGTGGGGCTCGGCTGGCTGGTGCTCGGTTACGCGCTGCGGGCACTCGGCCTGCCCGCCCTGGACAACCCGATGGTCGGGCAGGTGCCACTGCCCACCCTCCTACTGCTCGGCGGGCTGCTCGCCGGGTTGCTGGTGGCGGCGCTGACCCGGCCGCTGGTGCGCTGGGCGGCCCGTCGGGCCCGGGCCCGCGCCGACCAGCGGCTGACGGCCGAGGTCGCCCGGGTGGGCGACGAGTACGTGCTCGCCCCGGTGCGGATCGTGCTCGCCTCGTACGCGCAGGCACGCGACGCGTTGAAGGACGCCGCCCGGCGCTGAGGCCCCGCACGGCTCGCTACCCCTCTGCGTACCCTCCCGGCGGCGTAGGGTCGAAGCATGGCCACGCCTCAGACCCCTTACGACGCGGTGCTGCACGCCGCACGCGACGTGACCAAGCTGGAGTCCGCGCTCGACGCCGAGATGCTCGGCAGCGCGCTGCTGGGTAGCGTCTACTCGATCGCGGAGACCGACCGCGACACCGCCGTACGGGAGTTCGTCACCGGGTTCCTCACCGCCACCGCCCGCCGCCGGATCGTGGCGGCGACCACCATCCGCCAGGTCTTCGCCGCGCTCGTGCCCAACGCCGAGGGCACCGAGCGGGTGCGTCCGGGCAGCCAGGCGCCAGCCTGGTCCGGGCAGCTCGGCCGGGTGCACCTCACGGGCAGTTGGGCGTACGGCGACGTGTACGGCGACCAGACCTCCTACCTCGCCACCTTCGCCTACGACGACGCCACCGGGGGCCCCGAGCACGCGCTGGTGGCACTGGTGGACCACAACATCGGGATCACCAAGGACATCTTCGTCGGCGGCCCGGCGGAACGGATCCTGGACCAGGTCCGCCAGATGTGCGCCGACGACGAGCTGACCTGGTTCCGCACGGAGGACCCGGCCCGGCTGCGTGGTGAGGTGGCCCGGCATCTCGCCGTCACCGACGACCTGGGCGAACTGCCGGGCGAGGGCTCCCTCGCCACCGACCGCGCGCTGGTCGGCGCCCGGCTGGCGGTGCTGCCCACCGCCGCCGCCCCGACCGGCCCGGCGGAGGTCGAGCCACTCACCGCCGCCGAGCGCACCGACCTGGTCCGGCGGTTCCTGGCCGCCCCGGAGGCGGCCCGGTTCGGGCTCGACACCATCGACGGCCCGGAGCTGGCGTCACTGCACTTCTGCCTGAGCCTGCTGCTGGACCACTCGGCGACGTTCCCGGACGCCGACCCGATGCGGTGGAGCCCCGCGATGTCCGGGCTCTTCCTGCTCGACTGGGTGCACCGCCGCGCGGTGCTGGACATGGACGACGCGGCGATGCTGCCCCGGGTGCTGCGCGCCTGGGCCCGGTACGCGTCCCGCCAGCGCGGGCTGCCCGAGTCGGCCGCCACCCGTACCGACGAGGCGATCGAGGAGATGGTCCCGGAGTTCGCCCGCCTCTACTCCACCGGTGAGCGGCGCAGCCCGGCCACCGCCGCCGTCGCCCAGCTGATGGCCGACGGCGTGGACCCGGACGACCCGGCCGCGCTCGACGCCTGGATCGAGGCGAACCGGCACCGGCTCGCCGACGACGGCGCCTGACAGCATCCGGGTCGGCGGCCCCGTGCCGCCGACCCGGATCTCAGGCCCGGTCAGCGCAGCAGGCCGAAGACCACCCCGGCGATCAGCGCGCCGAGCACGCCGCCGGCCAGCACCTGCGGCACGGTGTGGTCGCGCAGCCGCACCCGGGACCAGCCGACCACGGCCAGCAGCGGCAGGGCGACGAGCAGCCGGGCACCGAAGGTCAGCGCCAGGATGACCAGCGTGCCGGCGGCCACCGCCGAGTGGATGGACATCTTCCACCAGTGGCTCACCGACACGGCGACCACCAGGCCGACCAGACCGGCCACCGCCAGCGCCAGCAGCGGACGAGGTGCGCCGAGCACGGCGAGCAGGGCCAGGCCGGCAGCGACCGAGCCGAGGCCGACCAGGAGCGGCAGCCGGCGTTGCTCCCGGCGGCCGACGTGGTGGTCGGTGAGCCGGCCACGGCGTACCCCGCCGACGATGTAGGCGAACGGGATGCCGGTGACGAAGATCGTCGCGAGCAGCCCCCACGCCAGGCCGTGCGCGGCGACCGGGGCGCTGTGCCAGCTCACGGTGACCATCAGCAGCGACACCAGCACGGCCGGCGCGGTCACCTCGGTGACGAGTCGCGCGACCCGCAGCCCCGGGCCGGGTCGGGTGGTGACCGGGCGGAGTTCCCCACCGCCGCCCACGCCGCCCCCTCCGGTACGCGTCTACCGCCGACCACCGCCGGCGCCGGCTTGGTCGCGCCTGATCGTCACCGTACCGGCGGGGACACCGTGGGGTGTGTCGGTCCGGCCAGCGGCGACCGGCTGATCAGGGTCGTCGGCGGGTTGGTGGGGCTGGGTCGGCTGCCCGAGGAGGCGGGGGTTGCCGGCGGCGTGGGTCTGGTCGCTGGCACGGAGAGGGTGCTGGTCGGCACCGCGGTCGGCGTCGAGGAGTCGGTCCCGGTCGGGGTTGCCGGCACGGTCGGCGTCGGGCTCGGCGTGGGGGTCGGGTCGGGGTCGGGATCCGGAGGATCGGTCGGCGTACGGGTCGGTGACGGCACCGGCGACGGGCTGGGTGGTGCGGCCGGCGGGGTGCTGCGGGTCGCCCTCGGCGTCGGCCGCGGCACGGCCCGGGGTGCGGGCCCCTGATCGGCTGCGGCCGACTCGGGCCTCGACCCCTCCGGGCTGTGTCGGGGAGCGGCGGGCAGCCAACCACCGGTCGCGGTCGGGCCGACGCTGGGCGTGCCGGCTGGCGGAAGCGCCGGCTGACTGGTCATCGGCAGCGGAATCACCACCGGCCCGACCGACGGGGTGGGGATGAACGGGGTGCTGCTGTCCGGCAGCGCGGTGCTGCCCGGGGTGGCCGAGCCCGCGCTGATCGCGGCGAGGATGGGCATCGAGGCGGTGCCGGCCAGCAGCGCGACGGTGAGCAGGTAGCCCCGGGAGGGGCCGCCGGCGCCGGGCGCGCGGTGCGCGCCCACCACCGGGCGGTATCCACCGGGCGACCGGTGCCGGCCGAGCGCCGGTGTGCCGGGACCGTCACCTGGCTCGTGCACCGCACACCCCTTGTCGTCGGCCGTTGGAGGACGCGGATGGACACCGTCGGCTGAAAAACACCGGCAAATCACCCGATCGGCGCGATCCTGCGGTAATCAGCCTCGCCTAGTTACCCTCCGTCAGCCAACCTCCACCGCGTGTCGACACGCGGAGATGACCGAACGGTGACGAACCGTCGCCGTACCGCCCGTCGATCGCTTCCCGGCATCATGGCGACAAAGGTCAGCAAAGGGTGGGCGGTCGGAATGCGGGGCGGGCGTACTGTGGGCGCGCTCACCTCCTCTGCGAATATGGAGCACGACGGCAACGCAGCCGTGACCTCCGCGCACCCTCGCGGCAGGCGCGGTTGAGCGCCGGCGCTCCCGAACCGGGTTCGGCCAGAATCCGGCTCACGCCGCGCGGCAACCCCCACCGGGGCTAGGCGCGGCCGCCAGGAACCGGTCCGGCAGCAGCCGGACAGGCGCACGAGTTGCGCGGCCGGGTGACCCCCCGGTGCCGACGCAGACACGACAGGGAGAGACGGATGGCAAAGGGCGACCCCGGGGGCACCACCCGCGGCAGGCGGGCGGCACCCCGCTCCAGGAAGAGCGCGACCGGCAACCCCGAGCTGGTGCAGCTGCTCACCCCCGAAGGCGAGCGGATCGACAGCGTCACCGGCCCGGACGGCATCGAGTACCGCGTCGACTTCACCGACGAGGAGTACCGCGGGCTCTACCGCGACCTGGTGCTGGTCCGCAAGCTCGACGCCGAGGCGACCGCGTTGCAGCGCCAGGGCGAGCTGGGCATCTGGGCCAGCCTGCTGGGCCAGGAGGCGGCCCAGGTCGGCTCCGGGCGGGCACTGCGCACGCAGGACATGGCCTTCCCGACGTACCGGGAGCACGGCGTCCTCTACTGCCGGGGCATCGACCCGATCATGCCGCTCGGCCTGTTCCGCGGCGTCGACCAGGGCGGCTGGGACCCGAACGAGTTCAAGTTCAACATGTACACGATCGTGATCGGGGCGCAGACCCTGCACGCGACCGGCTACGCCATGGGCATCAACATGGACGGCAAGACCGGCACCGACGACGGCGAAGCGGTGATCGCCTACTTCGGCGACGGTGCCACCAGCCAGGGCGACGTCAACGAGGCGTTCGTCTGGGCCGGCGTGTTCAACGCGCCGATGGTCTTCTTCTGCCAGAACAACCAGTACGCGATCTCCGAGCCCCTGGAGCGGCAGACCCGCATCCCCCTCTACCAGCGGGCCGCCGGCTTCGGTTTCCCGGGCATCCGGGTGGACGGCAACGACGTGCTGGCCACCTACGCGGTGACCCGTACCGCGCTGGACAACGCGCGGCACGGGCAGGGCCCGAGCCTGATTGAGGCGTACACCTACCGCATGGGTGCGCACACCACCTCCGACGACCCGACCCGCTACCGCATCGCCAGCGAGGTCGAGGCGTGGCAGGCCAAGGACCCGATCTCCCGGGTGAAGGCCTTCCTGGAGAAGCAGCAGATCGCCGACGCGGCCTTCTTCGCCGAGGTCGACGAGCAGGCCCGCCGGGAGTCGGTGCACCTGCGCGAGCGGGTGCTCGCCATGCCCAACCCGGAGCCGGTGACGATGTTCGACCACGTCTACCCCAACGGGTCTCCGCTGCTCGACGAGCAGCGCGCGCAGTTCAGCAAGTACATGGAGTCGTTCGAGGGGAGCGCCCACTGATGGCCACGGAGACGCTCACCCTCGGCAAGGCCCTCAACACCGGTCTGCGCCGCGCCCTGGAGAACGACCCCAAGGTCATCATCATGGGCGAAGACGTCGGCAAGCTCGGCGGCGTCTTCCGGATCACCGACGGGCTCCAGAAGGACTTCGGCGACCAGCGGGTCATCGACACCCCGCTGGCGGAGTCCGGCATCATCGGCACCGCGGTCGGCCTCGCCATCCGTGGCTACCGGCCGATCTGCGAGATCCAGTTCGACGGCTTCGTCTACCCCGCGTACGACCAGATCGTGTCGCAGGTGGCGAAGATGCACTACCGCTCGCGCGGGAAGCTCAGCATCCCCATGGTCATCCGGATCCCGTTCGGCGGCGGCATCGGGGCCGTCGAGCACCACTCCGAGTCGCCGGAGGCGTACTTCGCGCACACCGCCGGCCTGAAGGTGGTGTCCTGCGCCAACCCGCAGGACGCGTACGTGATGATCCAGCAGGCCATCGCCTCGGACGACCCGATCGTCTTCCTGGAGCCCAAGCGGCGCTACTGGGAGAAGGGTCCCGTCGACCTGGACGCGCCGCTGGCCGACGCGTACCCGCTGCACTCGGCCCGGGTGGTGCGACCCGGCACCGACGTCACCCTGCTGGCCTACGGGCCGATGGTGCGGACCTGCCTGGACGCGGCGACCGCCGCCGCCGAGGACGGCCGGGAGCTGGAGGTCATCGACCTGCGCACGCTCTCCCCGCTGGACCTGAGCGCGGCGTACGAGTCGGTGAAGCGCACCGGCCGCGCCGTGGTGGTGCACGAGGCTCCGTCGAACATCGGCATCGGCGCCGAGCTGGCCGCGCGGATCACCGAGGAGTGCTTCTACTCCCTGGAGTCGCCGGTGCTGCGGGTGACCGGCTTCGACACCCCCTACCCGGCAGCCCGGGTGGAGGAGGAGTACCTGCCCGACCTGGACCGGGTACTCGACGCCGTCGACCGCTCCTTCGGCTGGTGATCGACATGTCCCGGATCAAGGAGTTCAACCTGCCCGACCTGGGCGAGGGGCTGACCGAGGGCGAGATCCTCGCCTGGCTGGTCAAGGTCGGCGACACCATCGAGCTGAACCAGCCGATCGTCGAGGTGGAGACGGCCAAGGCGGCCGTGGAGATCCCGGCGAAGTGGGCCGGTCAGGTGCACCGGATCTTCCACCCGGAGGGGACGACGGTCGAGGTCGGCTCGCCGATCATCGCGATCGACACCGACCCGGGTGCCGGCCCGCTGGACGCGCCGTCGACCACGTCCACGCCCGGCGGTGACCTGCCCACCCCGTCGGCGGCCTCGCTGGCCGCCGTGGAGGTGGCACCGGCTGAGGGCATGGTCGAGCCCGGCCTGATCGGCGGCCCGGCCCCGGGTGGGCGGACCGCGGTACTGGTCGGTTACGGCCCGCGTACCACCGCCGCGAAGCGACGCCCGCGCAAGGGTGCCGTCCCGGAGCAGGCCGCGCCGACGACCACGCCGGTCGCACCGGCTCCGGTCGCACCGGCTCCGGTCGCGCAGGCTCCGGTGGCTCCGGCTCCGGTCGCCAACGGGCGGGGCGCCGCGACGAGCGGCGGACTGGTGCTGGCCAAGCCGCCGGTACGCAAGCTCGCCAAGGACCTCGGGGTCGACCTGGGCACGCTGACCGGCTCGGGCCCACTGGGCTCGATCACCCGGGAGGACGTGCAGCAGGCGGCGAACGGGTCCGTGGCGGCGGCCGAGCCGGTCGCGGCGACGTCGGTGGCGACGAGCGCCGCGAGCTTCGGCGCGGACCGCGAGCAGCGCATCCCGGTCAAGGGGGTGCGCAAGCTCACCGCCGAGAACATGTCCCGCTCGGCGTTCACCGCCCCGCACGTGACGGAGTTCCTGACCGTCGACGTGACCCGGGCGATGAAGGCGCTGGACAGGCTGCGGGGCCGGAGGGAGTGGCGCGACGTCCGGGTCTCGCCGCTGCTGCTGGTGGCGAAGGCGGTGCTGCTGGCCGTGAAGCGTCACCCGATGGTCAACTCGACCTGGGCCGGCGACGAGATCGTGGTCAAGGAGTACGTGAACCTCGGTATCGCGGCGGCCACCGAGCGCGGCCTGATCGTGCCGAACGTGAAGGACGCCGGCCGGCTTTCGCTGCGCGAACTGGCGGACGCGTTGAACGATCTGGTGCAGACGGCGAAGTCGGGCCGCACCTCGCCGGCCGACATGTCCGGCGGCACCCTGACCATCACGAACGTCGGGGTGTTCGGGGTGGACACCGGCACGCCGATCCTGCCGCCGGGTGAGTCGGCCATCCTGGCCTTCGGCGCGGTGCGGGAGATGCCCTGGGTGCACAAGGGCAAGGTCAAGCCGCGTCAGGTCACCACGCTGGGGCTGAGCTTCGACCACCGCATCATCGACGGTGAGCTGGGCTCGAAGTTCCTGCGCGACATCGGCGACTTCCTCGCCGACCCGGAGGCGGCGCTGCTCGCCTGGACCTGACCGTCCGAACACCAGGCCACGGCCGGTGTGCCACGGGTTAACGCCCGGCACACCGGCCGTGGCCGTTCGGCAACGGAACCGCTGGTTGACGAGCCCTGTCACCTTTGATTGTTAGGCAGGTGTCTCAGCTCACCTAATAATCGATGGAAGTTGGTGGGCTTCTGCGGTTGAATAGAGACATCAGGGGCTGACAACCAGGGGGAACCACAAATGAGCATGATCGAGCGCATCCGCAACCACCGCGACGCCACCCGCCGTGCCCGTGCCATCGAGCACGCGCTGCGGTCCGCGACCTCGCCGGCGGTCCGCGAGGAGCTCCTCGTCATCGCCCAGCGTCACATGAGCTGATGCTCCACCACTTTCCTCACCTCCTCCAGATCGATGGCCCGCCCGGTCCGCCGGGCGGGCCGTCGGCGTTTCACCACCTCTTGGCACCGGGATTCCGCCCTGCCGCAGCGCCCGGTACGGTGGGCTTCGGTCACCGCCCGCCGGCCCGGCACCAGCCGATCCGATAGAAGCCGCTCGACACCGACCGGCAACGCGGAGTGACGACCGGTGCTCCTTGGACGCGCTGTGCGGCCACCGGATACCGTGCGGGGAGCCGGCACGGCCGTACGCCGGTGACGCCGGCAGCCATGCCGAGGAGACCGATCGGCACCGGCGGCCGACATGTGATGGAGGAGGCGCACCCATGACGTCCGAGGGCCCGCACCGTCCCGGCCAGGAGCCGGACGAGGTGTCACCGGGCGCCGGCGGACCGGCGCCGTACGGCGACCGCCCGGCGCAGCCGGACAACGGCTACAACGCCGCCGGTCCCGACCTGGGTTGGGCACCCCCACCGCCGGCGCGGCAGAACCCGCCGGCACCCGCGTGGGCGACCCAGTCGGAGCAGCAGCCGAACCCCGCCTGGGGTTCCGGTGCCGCGCCGCAGCCCCCCGAGCCGACGCAGCCGGCGTGGGCCAACGGCGGTGGCGCGAGCGAGCCGCAGCAGCCCGGCGCCTGGCCCGGTAACGGTGGCGCACCGGACAACGCTCAGGCCGCCCCGTGGGGCGCGCAGCAGCAGGGCTGGACGCCAGCCGAGCAGGGCGGTCCCGCCTGGGCCGCCGGTGCCCCCGAGCAGCCCGACTGGGCGCAGGCCCAGCCGGCCGCCGCGCGGGGTGCCGCGCAGGTCCCGCCGGCCACCGCCGCCTGGCCGGCACCGGAAGACCCGGCCCGCTCCGGCGGCTGGAACACCGACTCCCCGCAGGACGATCCAGCCCGCTCCGGTGGCTGGGGCGGCGCGGCGCAGTCCAACCCGCCCGCCGGTGACTGGCGTGGCGCCGAGTCGCAGCAGCCCGAGTCGGCGCAGGCCACCGGCTGGTCCGGCAACGGCCAGCAGGATGACCCGGCCGGCTCCGGCGGCTGGGCCACCGGCGCCGCCGCGCGCGACGACCAGCCCGTGTGGACGCCGGCCGACCAGTCCCCGCAGACGTGGGGCCAGGCCGCCGAGCCGACCGAGCAGCCGGCCCCCGGCTGGGGGCAGGCCGAGCCGGCCGCCGCCCGTGGCGCGGCCCAGGTGCCCGCACCGGCGGCGAACTGGCCCGGCCAGGACGACCCGGCCCGCTCCGGCGGCTGGGCCGCACAGCAGCAGGCGCAGCCCGGTACGTGGGGCGACGGCGCCGACGTGAAGCCGGACGAGGCCGGGCAGCCGGCCGCCTGGGGTGGCGCCGAGGGCCGTCCGCAGCAGCCGGACTGGGTGCTGTCGGCGCAGGACCAGCCGACCGACCGGCCCGAGCCGGCGGCGTGGACCCCGGAGCAGAGCGGCACCGCGGCGCGGGCCAGCGCCAGCGTGCCGGGCAACGACGGGTCGCCGGCCTGGGCCGCCGCCCCGGACAATGCCGCCCAGGGCAGCTCCGGCGTGCCCGATGCCCAGCCGTGGGCGCCCGGCGAGGTGTGGGGTCGCGCCGAGGCGGAGGCCTCCGCACAGCCCCGCGGTGGCTGGGAGGCCGACCGGGGCGACGAGCCGCCGGCCTACCAGCCCGGGCCCGCGCCGGGCATCTCGCCGGCCAACGCCGTGCCGCTGCCCCCGCAGGAGCAGCGCGTGCCGGGTGCCAGCCTGGCCGCCGCTCCGCCGGTCGACTACGCGTCGCCCGCCCCGTTCGCCGCGATCCCCGAGCAGCCGTCGTACGCCGAGCGGGAGACCCCGGACGCCGCCGCGCAGTACGAGGCGGAGCCGGCCGCCTGGGGTCGGGCCGAGGAGTCGCCGGCAGGCGGTGCCGTGGTGCCCGCCCCGCGTACCTCTCCGGAGTCCGGAGCGGGCCGCGCGGTCGTACCGGCGCAGGAGGCCGAGTCGGCGGCCGGCGCGGTGGGCCGGGCCTCGGCGAGCGCCTCGGTGCCACTGGCCAGCCGGGTGATGCCCCCGACCGACCAGGCCATTCGACCGACCGGCACGTCCGCGCCGCAGCCCCGGGTGTACGGCCGTCCGGCCCAACCCGAGCCGGAGCAGGCCGCGCCGGAGGCGTTCCAGGCCGACCCGGGCCCCGAGCGTCAGGGCACGCCCGACTGGCAGAACGGCGCCGCGCGCCAGGCCGCACCGGACTGGCAGAACGGCCCCGAGCGTCAGAGCACGCCGGACTGGCAGAACGGCCCGGACCGGCAGGCCGCACCCGACTGGCAGAACGGCCCGGAGCGTCAGGCCGCACCGGACTGGCAGAACGGCCCGGACCGTCAGGGCGGCCCGGGTTGGGGTGGCGACTCCCCGGCCGAACCGCGCTTCGACGACCGGGAGCGGCCGTCGGCGCCGAACGGGTTCGAGGCCGCGTCCGCGCCTCCGGCGTTCCCGCCCGGTGTGCCCTCCTTCGTCGACGCGCCCGGCAACAACCGGCCGGTGAACGGCGTCCGGCCGCAGGCCGGCGCCGAACGCCCGGAAGACCGGTTCGGCCCCGGGTCACCGGCGGCCGGTAGCGCCGGGGTAAACGGCGCTCCGGGCTTCGGTGGACCGGGCTTCGGGGGCCCGCCGGAGCCGGCACCGGGTGCCGGCTTCACGGCGACGTTCCCCCCAGCACCTCAGCAGGCGGCGCCGTCCTGGGGTCAGCAGGCCGGCGAGTCCGACCACAACAGGTTCGAGGCGTTCAAGCCGGACGCCGACGAGCCGAAGGCGGAGCCGCCGGTGCCGAAGGTGCGCAACGGCCGTGTGCTCGCCGCGGTGCTGATCGCCGCGGTGCTCATCCTGGCGGTGCCGCTCGGCCTTCTGATGCTGCTCGGCAAGTTCGGCGGCGGGGACGAGGCGCCCGCCTTCGACCCGGCGGTCGGCACCTGTGTGAAGCAGTCCGGTCAGGGTGCCTCGGCGACGGATTGCGGCGAGGCCGGCGCGTTCACCATCGTTTCCAAGGTGGACGCGAAGGACAAGTGCACCGATACGACGCAGCCGCACGTGGTGCTGCCCGGCGACGGCACCAACCGGGTGCTCTGCCTCAAGCCGGCCACCAAGTAGACACACCGACGGCGGGGCCACGGGGAATCCGTGGCCCCGCCGTCGTCGTCCCACCCCGCTGCGGGCGGGCGGCTCGGCCCCCTCCGGCCGGTCGCGGGCCGGTGGTCAGGCACGATGGAGTCATGAGCGCACGAGTACGGGCCCCCGAACTGCGCGGTCGGGGCTGGCTGAACACCGGTGGACGCGATCTGAAGCTCGCCGACCTGCGCGGCAAGATCGTCCTGGCGGATTTCTGGACCTTCTGCTGCATCAACTGCCTGCACGTGCTCGACGAGTTGCGTCCGCTGGAGGAGAAGTACGGCGATGTGCTCGTCGTGATCGGCGTCCACTCGCCGAAGTTCGAGCACGAGAAGGACGCCGACGCGCTGGCCGCCGCCGTGGAGCGGTACGGGGTGCACCACCCCGTGCTCGACGATCCCGAGATGGACATGTGGCAGCAGTACGCGGCCCGGGCCTGGCCGACCCTGTCGGTGATCGACCCCGAGGGGTACGTCGTGGCCACCATGGCCGGCGAGGGACACGCCGAAGGGCTGTCCCGGTTGATCGACGAGCTGATCGCCACCCACGAGGCCAAGGGCACCCTGCACCGGGGCGACGGCCCGTACGTCCCGCCGCCGGCACCGGAGACCACGCTGCGTTTCCCGGGCAAGGCGGTCGTGCTGCCGGACGGCAACCTGCTGGTCTCCGACTCGGCCCGGCACTCGCTGGTCGAGGTCGCCCCGGACGGCGAGTCGTCGGTGCGACGGATCGGCTCGGGCGAGCGGGGCCGGGCTGACGGGCCGGCGGGTGCGGCGACGTTCTCCGAGCCGCAGGGGCTCTGCCTGCTGCCCACGCACGTCGCCGAGGTGGCCGGCTACGACCTGGTGGTCGCCGACACGGTCAACCACCTGCTGCGCGGCGTACGCCTGGCGTCCGGTGAGGTGGTCACCGTGGCCGGCAGCGGCCGGCAGTGGCGGGCCACGGTCGACGACCACGCGCACGACGCGCTCGCCGTGGACCTCTCGTCCCCGTGGGACCTGGCCTGGTACGACGACAAGCTGATCATCGCGATGGCCGGCATCCACCAGCTCTGGTGGTTCGATCCGATCAAGCGGACGGCCGGCATGTACGCCGGCACCACGGTCGAGGCGCTGCGCGACGGCCCACTGGCCGAGGCGTGGATGGCGCAGCCGTCGGGACTCTCCGTCTCCGCCGACGGCGTCCGACTCTGGATCGCCGACAGTGAGACAAGCGCCGTCCGGTACGTCGAGAACGGGGTGCTCGGCACCGCCGTCGGGCACGGCCTGTTCGACTTCGGGCACGTGGACGGGCCGGCGGAGTCGGCGCTGCTCCAGCATCCGCTGGGGGTGTGCGCGTTGCCGGACGGTTCGGTGCTGGTCGCGGACACCTACAACGGCGCGGTGCGCCGCTTCGACCCGGAGACGGGTCAGGTGTCGACGGTCGCCGACGGGCTGGCCGAGCCGAGCGACCTGGTGCTCACCCCGGCCGGCGAGGTGCTGGTGGTGGAGTCCGCCGCGCACCGGTTGACCCGGCTGGCGCCGGGTGCGCTGTCGGCGGCCGGCGCCAGCACGGTGGACGGCCCCCGGCACCGCACGGAGCGGAAGCCGACCGACGTCGCGGCGGGCGAGGTCACCCTGGACATCGTCTTCACGCCTGCGCCGGGGCAGAAGTTGGACGAGACGTACGGGCCGTCGACCCGGCTGGTGGTCTCCGCGTCCCCACCGGAGCTGCTGGTGGAGGGTGCCGGGACGGGCACCGAGCTGTCCCGGCGGCTGGTGCTCAACGGCGAGGTGACCGACGGGGTGCTCCAGGTGACCGCGCAGGCGGCGACCTGCGACGCGGACGTCGAGCACGCCGCGTGCCACCTGACCCGGCAGGACTGGGGCGTCCCGGTCCGGGTGGTCGACGGTGCGGCGGCCCGGCTTCCACTGGTGTTGCGCGGCCTCGACGCCTGACCGGCACCGTCCGTACGGCACGCCGGAGTCCCGCTACGCGAACGGCGCGAGCGGGACTCCGGCGTCGATCAGCGAGGCGCGGACCAGTTCGGCGGCGGAGACCGCGCCGGGGGTGTCTCCGTGCACGCAGATCGAGTCCACGGCGCAGGGGATGACCGTGCCGTCCACCGCCACCACGGTCCGTTCGGTGGCCATCCGCACCGCCCGGGTGGCGATCTCGTCCGGGTCGGTGACCAGCGCGCCGGGTGTGCCGCGCGGCACCAGCGCCCCGTTGGGCAGGTAGCCGCGGTCGGCGAAGCCCTCGGCGACGACCGGCAGGCCCGCACCGACGGCGAGCTGGGCGAGCGTCGAGCCGGCCATGCAGAGCACGGGCAGGTCGGGGTCGTGGCCGGTGACCGCGGCGACCAGCGCCGCCGCCTGGGACTCGTCGGTGCTGGCCACGTGGTAGAGCGCTCCGTGCGGTTTGAGGTAGCGGACCCGGGTGCCGAACAGCCGGCAGAACGCGTCGAGCGCGCCCAGCTGGTAGGTCACCTCGTCGCGCAGCTCGGCGAAGTCGTACGCGATGCGCCGCCGGCCGAAGCCGGCCAGGTCCCGGTAGCCGACCTGCGCGCCCACCGCGACGCCGCGCCGCGCCGCGCTCTCGCAGACCCGCCGCATGGTGGACGGGTCGCCGCCGTGGAAGCCGCAGGCGACGTTGGCGGAGGTGACGAGGTGCAGCAGCGCCTCGTCGTCGCCGAGTCGCCAGATGCCGAATCCCTCGCCCAGGTCAGCGTTGAGGTCCATGGAATCTGACGGTAGTGCCTGGCCGGGCCTGCGCGAGCGGGGTCACGTCGGTCACCACCCCGATGACCGGGTATCCGCCGGTGGTCGGGTGGTCGGCGAGGAAGATCAGGGGTTGCCCGTCCGCCGGCACCTGCACCGCGCCGAGCACGATGCCCTCGCTGGGCAGCTCGCCGGCGACCGCGCGGGGCAGCGGTGCGCCGGTGAGTCGGGCGCCGACCCGGTTGCTCACCGGGCTGACGGTGTACGCGGTGCCGAGAAGCCGGTCGAGCGCGGTGGGGGTGAACCAGTCGTCTCGAGGGCCGGGGCGAAGCGTCAGGTGCAGCTCCGGCTGTGGTGGAGGGCTGACGGTCGCGTCCACCGGCGCGGGCTCACCCTGCGGCTCGCCGAGCGGCAGCCGGTCGCCGTCGCGCAGCGGGGGCGGGCCGAGCCCGGAGAGGGTGTCGGTGGCCCGGCTGCCGAGCAGCGGCGGCACGTCGATCCCACCCGCCACGGCCAGCCAGCTCCGTACGCCCCGGCGGGCCGGGCCGATCCGCAGCACCGTCCCGGCCGGGATGGTGAGCGGGCGTCCGACGTCGCCGGGCCGGTCGCCGGCCCGGACCGGCACCTCGGCGCCGGTGACCGCCACGGTGGTGGCCCGGGTCAGCCGCAGCACGCAGCCGGTCAGGGTGACCTCCAGGCCGGCGGCGTGCTCCGGGTTGCCGACCAGGCGGTTCGCCAGCCGCAGGGCCGCCGGGTCGAGGGCGCCGGCCCGGGGTACGCCCAGGTGTGCCCAGCCGGGCCGGCCCAGGTCCTGCACGGTGGTGAGCGAACCGGCGCGGAGCACCTCGATCTCGGGAGGCCGGGTCACGTCGCCGCCATCCGGACCGGGGTTCCCGGGCTGAGGCGGGCCGGCGGGTCGGCGTGCACGTCGAAGAGGACCAGGTCGGTCCGGCCGACCAGCAGCCAGCCGCCCGGAGACGCGCCCGGGTAGATGCCGGCGTACGGGCCTGCCAGCGCGACCGAGCCGGCCGGTACCCGGGGGCGGGGGGTGGCCAGTCGGGGCAGCGCCAGCTCGGCGGGCAGCCCGGTCAGGTAGGGGAAGCCGGGGGCGAAGCCGCAGAAGGCAACCCGGAACGGGGTGCCGGTCAACCGCCGGAGGACGGCCGGCACGTCGACGTTCCAGTGCTCGGCGACCGCCGGGAGGTCCGGCCCGTCGAAATCGACCGGGACGACCACCTCGGCACCGCCGCCGTCGCGTTCCCGGTCGGTGGAGCCCTCGGTGGCGGCGGCCGTCGCGACCGTCGACGCCCAGCGGGAGAGCAGGTCGGCCGTCGCAGCCGGGTCGGGTACGCCGTCGAGCAGGACGGTGCTGGCCGCCGGCACGATCTCGGTGGCGATCAGTTCGCCCTGCTCGCGACGCCGCCACAGCTCGGCGCGCCACGCCTCGACCAGGGCGGCCTCGGGCACGTCGGCGGGGTCGGTGCAGTCGAGCAGCAGGGCGTGCGCCCCGACGGATCGGATCCGCATCGGCTCATCTTCGCCGATCTGGTGACGGCGAGGTGTTCACGGTGACGGTGCCCGGCGTCACCGGTCCGACTACTTGCAAGTAACCTACGGTGCCGTAACCTGATGTCGTGACCACCTCCGCCCCGCTTCGCCTGAAGCCGGTCGACATCGGCAAGCCCCGGATGCGCGGCTGGCTGCACACGTACGCCTTCTTCGTCGCCCTGGTCTGCGGCATCGTGCTCTGCTCCATCGCCGCCACCCGACCGGGGTGGGCACCCCTGGTGAGCTGCGTCATCTACAGCGTGACGGTCTGCGGGCTCTTCGGCACCAGCGCGTTGTACCACCGTCGAGTGTGGTCCGAGCGCGGCTACCAGATCATGCGCCGGATGGACCACTCGATGATCTTCGTGTTCATCGCCGGCACGTACACACCGTTGTGCGTGATGCTGCTCGCCCCGCGACCGGCCACTGTGATGCTGGGCCTGGTCTGGGGCGGTGCGCTGGCCGGCGTGGCGCTCAAGGTGGTCTGGCCGCACGCGCCGCGCTGGGTCTCCGCGCCGCTCTACCTGGCGCTCGGCTGGGTGGCGGTGGCCATGCTGCCGGAGATCCTGCACGGCGGCGGTGTCGCGGCGCTCGTGCTGCTGATCGTCGGCGGGGCCATCTACAGCGTCGGCGCGGTCTTCTACGCGCTGCGCCGGCCCAACCCGTGGCCGACCGTCTTCGGTCACCACGAGTTCTTCCACGCCTGCACCCTGCTGGCCGCGCTCTGCCACCACATCGCGATCTACTTCGCGCTGTTCGCCTGACCGCACCGGGCGAGCCGGGCCTGGCACACGCGAGCCGGGGCCCCGCGACGCTGCGGGACCCCGGAGTCGTTGCGTGCTCGGGTCAGACCGGCCGGCCCGGCCGGCGCACCTCGCGGTACTCCCGCATGACCTGGTCGTCCTGGACCGGCACCACCCGATCGGCCACGACGCGGTCCTCGCGGACCGGCGCGGCGACCACCGTGCGGCGTCGGCTGTTCCAGAAGTAGAGGGTGGTGAGGAGACCGGCGACACCGGCCAGCATCAACACCCAGCCGACGACGGCCAGGTTCAGCCAGCCCAGGTCGGCCTCCACGGCGAATGCGAAGATCGCGCCCAGCGCGATCAGGAAGATGCTGCCACCAATGCCCATGTCTCGCTCCTCGGCTCTTACCTGGCGTACGGCCCGCCGCGGCCGTCGGTAGGGGTGCGGCATCCATCGACTTACCCCGGCACGGAGATCGCCAATCGGGCAAGCTGAGGGCATGACGGACGTCCCCGCCGAGACACGGACTCTGATCCTCCTGCGGCACGCGAAAGCCGAGCAGGGCAGCGACGGTACGGACGACGCGGTGCGGCCGCTCAGTGCGCGTGGGCAGGCCGACGCGGCGGCCGCCGGCGCCTGGCTGGCGCGTCAGGCACTGCTGCCCGACGTGGTGATCTGCTCGACCGCCAGACGCACGCGACAGACCTGGCACCAGGTGGCGATGGGGATGACCGGTACGCCGCCCGAGGGCGGGCCGGCCGGTCCCCGCCCGAGCGTGCGCTACGAGCCCGGCGCGTACGACGCCCACCCGGAGGAGTTGTTGGCGCTGGTCCGCACCGTCGACGCGGAGGCCCGGACAGCTCTGCTGATCGCCCACAATCCGGGCATCTCGCTGCTCTCCGCGCTCCTGGACCCGGAGGGGACGGACGGGGAGGGTCTGCGGACCACCGAACTGGCGGTACACCGCGCCACTGCCGCCTGGACGGAACTGGACCGGGCCGGGGCGCCCATCACCGACCGGCACACCGCACGCGGCTGAGCCACCCGCCGATGGTCGACGGGTGGCTCAGGCGTACGCGGCTCAGGAGGGTGGCGCGGTCGGCGGCGGAGGGTCGGGCGGCGGCGGCATCATCGCCGTCGGATGGGACAGCCGGTTCTCCTCCACGATGAGGGTCCGCGCCCGCTTACGCCGGTCCTGCCAGAACCAGAGCGTGGTCAGCAGTACGGCCAGCCCGGCCAGGATGAACACCCAGCCGACCGCCCGCAGGTCTATCCACCAGACGTTGGCCCTTATCGCGAACGTCAGGATGGCGCCGATCGCGATGAGAAAGATGCCGCTTCCTACACCCATGTGCGCTGCACTCCCCCGTGCGGTGGCTCTGGGCGTTCTCTGTCGTGGACACGCGACGGTTACCCGCCACACCGGCCGCCTACCCGACGGGGCTCGCCGAATGCGGGACCGGTGGCCGCCCGGCGACGCGGGGAAACCCGATCCGGACAGGCCGACGGCCGGCGGGGCGATCGCCCCGCCGGCCGTCGGTGTCGGCGCCAGGTGGTGCTACCCGGAACCGTCAGGCGTGCCGTGGCACGGTCAGAAGGCCTCCTCCGGGAGGTCCATGATGTCGAGGTCGGCGCCCTCGATGATCCGCCGGTCCGCGCCGATGCGCGGCAGCACCTCACGGGCGAAGAACCGGGCAGCGGCCACCTTGCCGGTGTAGAACGCCTTGTCGGTCGCGGAGACCTCGCCGGCCAGCGCCTTCAGCGCAACGTCGGCCTGCTTCTGCAGCAGCCAGCCGACCACCAGGTCGCCGATGGCCAGCAGGAAACGCCGGCTGCTCAGCCCGACCTTGTAGAGGGCGCGGGTGTCGCCGCCCTGCGCCTCGCCCAGCCAGCCGGTCAGCACGCCGAGGATGTTCTGGATCTCGGCGAGCGCCTTGCCGAGCGCCTGCCGCTCCTCCTTGAGCTGGCCGTTGCCCGCCTCGGAGGAGATGAACTCCTGGATCTCGCCGGCGACCGCCATCAGCGCCTTGCCGTTGTCCCGGACGATCTTGCGGAAGATCAGGTCCAGGCTCTGGATGGCCGTGGTGCCCTCGTACAGGGTGTCGATCTTGGCGTCCCGGACGTACTGCTCCAGGGGATAGTCCTGGAGGAAGCCGGAGCCGCCGAAGGTCTGCAGCGCCTCGTGCCCGAGCAGCTCGTACGCCCGCTCCGAACCGACGCCCTTGACCAGAGGCAGCAGCAGGTCGTTGACCCGCTTGGCCAGCTTGGTGGCCTTCTCGTCGCCGGCCGCCTCGGCGATGGCGACCTTGTCCTGCCAGGTCGCGGTGTAGAGGACCAGGGCACGCAGACCCTCGGCGTACGACTTCTGCAGCAGCAGCGAGCGGCGCACGTCCGGGTGGTGGGTGATGGTGACCCGGGGCGCGGTCTTGTCCGCCTGCTGGATCAGATCGGCGCCCTGCACCCGGTTCTTCGCGTACTCCAGGGCGTTGAGGTAGCCGGTGGAGAGGGTCGCGATGGCCTTGGTGCCGACCATCATCCGGGCGTACTCGATGATCATGAACATCTGGCGGATGCCGTCGTGCTTGTCGCCCAGCAGCCAGCCCTTGGCCGGTACGCCGTGCTCGCCGAAGGTCACCTCGCAGGTGTTCGAGACCTTCAGGCCCATCTTGTGCTCGACGTTGGTGGCGTAGACGCCGTTGCGCTCGCCCAGCTCGCCGGTGGTCTCGTCGAAGTGGTACTTCGGCACCACGAAGAGCGACAGGCCCTTGGTGCCGGGGCCGCCGACGCCCTCCACGCCCACCGGGCGGGCCAGCACGTAGTGCACGATGTTGTCACTCAGGTCGTGCTCGCCCGAGGTGATGAAGCGCTTCACGCCCTCGATGTGCCACGTGCCGTCCGGCTGCTGGATGGCCCGGGTGCGGCCGGCGCCCACGTCCGAGCCGGCGTCCGGCTCGGTGAGGACCATGGTGGAGCCCCACTGCTTGTCGATGAAGAGCTTGGCCCACTGCCGCTGCCGCTCGTTGCCCTCGACGTGCAGCACGTGCGCGAAGGACGGGCCGGAGGCGTACATCCACACCGGGGCGTTCGAGCCGAGCACCAGCTCGGCCAGGGCCCACCAGAGGGCGCGCGGGGCATTGGTGCCGCCCAGCTCCGGCGGCAGGTCCAGGCGCCAGAACTCGGAGTCCATGAACGCCTGGTAGGACTTCTTGAACGACTCCGGCAGCGGCGCGGTGTGCGTGGCCGGGTCGAAGACCGGCGGATTGCGGTCGCTGTCCGTGTAGCTGGCGGCCAGGTCCTCGCGGGCGAGGCGGTCGACCTCCGCGAGGAAGCTGCGGGCGGTGTCGGTGTCGAGATCCGAGTACGGCTCCTGGCCGAACGCCCGGTCCGCCCCGAAGACCTCGAAAAGGTTGAAC
This sequence comes from Micromonospora sp. RHAY321, assembly GCF_023896955.1. Classification (GTDB taxonomy): domain Bacteria; phylum Actinomycetota; class Actinomycetes; order Mycobacteriales; family Micromonosporaceae; genus Micromonospora. The sequence continues at coordinate 291,744 of NZ_JAMHIW010000005.1, read as the reverse complement.
TCGAGGTCCCGGAGGTTGCTCTTGTAGTGGGTCATGCTCACTGGCCCCGCTTCCGGACAGGTGTTACCGATCAGTAACCCCGACTGTATTACTCGCGGGTAGCCAGCGACAAGCGGATCTCGTAAGTGACGGCCATTACACACTCGCGCCGTCCGGGCCGCCCAGTCGGTCGGTCAGCTCTCGGTGGCGCCGACTTCCCAGCTCGGCACGGCTGCAGCCACCCCGGTCCGGGCGCCAACGTACTCCATCAGGACCAGCGCGATGTCGTCGTCGAGCCGGCCGTGCACCCACTCGACCAGGGCCGTCTCCAGCGAGGCCAGCCCGTCGGCGACCGTACCGTGGCCGAGCAGCCGCCAGGCCCGGTCGGCCGTGGGGAAGAACTCGCCGTCCCGCCGCGCCTCACCGAGACCGTCGGTGAACAGCAGCAACCGGTCACCGGGCTCCAGGCGCTCGACCCGGGGGCGGACCACCGGCATGAACCCGAGCGGGGGTGCCGGTGCCGGCGGCTCCAGCGGGATCACCGCGCCCCGACGCAGCAGCAGCGGCGGAGGATGCCCGCAGTTGACGATCGTGAGCGTGCCGCCACGCTCCTCCACCAGCGCCGCGGTCACGAAGTCCTCGTCGCCGACGTTGCGGGCCACCGCGCGATCCAGGTCCGCGACGACGGCGCGCAGGTCGGCCCGTTCGTAGGCCACGTGCCGGTAGGAACCGAGGACGATGCTGGCCAGCCGGACGGCGTCCAGGCCCTTGCCGCGCACGTCACCGATGATCATGCGCACGCCGTACGGCGTGTCGATCGCCTCGTACAGGTCGCCGCCTATCTGGGCGGTCGCGGTGGAGGAGATGTAGCGGCCGGCCACCGAGAGCGTGCCGACCTGCGGGCCGAGGGGACGCAGCACCGCCTGCTGGGCCACCGAGGCGAGCTTGGACAACTCACCGATCTGCTCCGCCTGCCGCTGCCGCACCGACGCCACCGCGACGGCCAGCCCGGTGGCGAGCGCGACCGCGACCACGTTGGCCGAGGTGACCAGCGACATCTTCGGCTCGACCACGGCGAAGCCGGCCCCGATCAGGGTCGCCGCGGTGCCCACCCCGAGCACCACCGACCAGGACGCCAGGGAGGCGGCGAGGAACGGGGCGGCCACCAGCAGCGCGACGTAGTGCGCCCTGCGGCCGTCCGCCACCTCCACGGCCGAGACGATCGCGAGCAGAACGAGGGCCGCGCCGAGGCCGGCGCGGGATCCGGGGCTCAGCGGGCTACGGCCCGACTGGAGGAGTCGCGTGGGTACGAGGGACAGCATGCCTGATCCTCGTGAACGGGTGAATGAACCTGGCCCGTCGTCTGAGGATGTTCTGTCCACCCGGCCCGGGTGTCCGACCAGATCGGCGTCGGCCACGCCGGTCAGCCGAGGACCTCGTACCTGACGGTCAGCGCGCCCACGTCGACCGAGGCGATGGTGGCGAACGCGGCCCGGGAGAGGTCGAGGCAGCGGCCGTCGATGAACGGACCGCGGTCGTTGATGCGCACCAGGACCGACTTGCCGCTGCTCGGGTTGGTCACCCGGACCCGGGTGTCGAACGGCAGGGTCTTGTGGGCCGCGGTCAGCTCGTTCGGGTTGAACGACTCACCGTTGGCGGTGAGCTGACCGTCGGAGTAGAAGGACGCGCCGCACGAGCCGCTCTCCAGGACCTTCGGCTTCGCCGTGGTCTTCTTCGCGGTCGGGGTCGGCTTCGGCGCGGCGGTGCGGGCCTTGTTCCGGGAGGCGGCCTGCGGCGAGCGGCTGGCGGACGGGCTGGCCGACGCACTCGGGGAGGCACTGGCACTCGGGGAGGCCGCCGGGGAACTCGCGGCAGGGCTGCTGGGGGTGGCGGTCGGCACGAACTCGATGGCGGCCTGCTCCGGCTGGGCGGAGCCCGAGGTCAACTGCACGGCGCCGACGGTGCCTCCGACGGCGAGCGCGACGCCGACCGCCGCGGTGGCCGCAATGCCCGCCGGGGAGGAGAACATGCGGGTACGGGAGTGCCTACCAGCCACCGGCCCGGTCCTTTCGTCGACTGAACAAACCGGGTCGGACCGTAACGAGAGAAGCACTTCCGACGTCAACGTGATCATCGTGGTATGACCGCATTTGCGCTGGTACGTGTAGCCGATCATCCGAGGCGGGATGGGCCGCCCGGCCCGGGTGCCGACACGCCGGGCACGCGTGCCCCAGGATGGACGGATGCCCGCCGAGCTGACCGAACGCCTCACCGCCATGTTCCGGTGGATCGACCCCGGGCCGGGCACCAGCCACCTGGTCAGCGACATCTCCGGTTGGTGGCGCGACCCGGCGGTGCTGGCCGAGTTGGGGCCGGCCCTCGTGGCGCCGTACCGGGCCGCCCGGCCCACCGTCGTCCTCGCCCCCGCGGTCACCGGGCTGCTGCTCGGGCCACTGGCCGCCACCGCCCTCGGGGTCGGCTTCGTGGCCGCGCACAAGCCCGGCGACGGACGGCTGCCGGCCGGGCCGCTCACCTGGGCGCAGAGCCCGCCGGACTACCGGGGCCGGCGGGTCGACCTGGCCGTGCGGGACCGGCACCTCAACCCCGGCGACCGCGTCCTGGTGGTGGACGACTGGGTGCGCACCGGGGCACAGATCCGCGCCCTGTACGACATCTGCGCGGCGCGCGGTTCCGAGGTGCTGGGCACCTCCGTGGTGGCCGTCGACTGCCCGCCCGACGTCGCGACCGCGCTGCGGATCACCGGTCTGATCGCCGGCGCGGATCTGCCGTCTTGACCTGAACCTTGGTTCATCTCCGACGATCGGCACATGAGCGACGGGATTCTCGACGAGGCGTACGAACGGCTGCACCGCACCGGCCCCGAATACGAGGGCTGGTTGTCCAACCACGGGCCGATGGCCGTCGAGGCGCTGGCCCGGCACGGGCACCAGCAGCGGGTGCACCGCTGGCTCGACGACTACCTCGGTCGCCTCGACGACCTGCCCAGAGGGCTGCGCCCGATCGACGACTGGCGGGAGGCACTCGGTGACCCGAAGCGGGCCGGCGACTGGCTCGCCCACTTCGACCGGGAACTGCGCGAGCACCCGTGGCGGGAGGTGCTCGGCACCTGGTGGCCTCGGCTGCTGCCCGGAATCGCCGCCGGCGCCACCCACGGCGTGATCCGGGTCGGGCACGCCGTACGCGCGCTCGACACGGCCGACGCGAACCCGCAGCGGCTCACCGAGCTGGGCCAGGCCCTCGGCTACTGGGCGGCCCGCTGGCAGCCCGTCCCCGGTGCCGACGGAATCCTCGACCCGGCGGCGTCGAGCGAGCACCACTCCGCCGAGGCGGGAGGGCCGGACGTGGCCGCCGCCCTGGCCGCGCTGCCCCGCATCGACGACCGGTCCGGGGGCATCCTGGACCGGCTGGGCCGGCTGCGAGGCGTACCCCGGTGGGAGCCCGCGCTCGCGGCGCTGCGCCCCGCGCGGACCCCGGCCGAGGCGGAGCGAGGGCTCGCCACGCTGGTGCACCGGGCCGGCCTGGACTACCTGCGCTTCGGGCACGCCGCGCCGGTCATGCTGGTGCACGCGGTCACCGCGCCGACCGCGGTGCTGCGTACCCTGCCGGCACTGGACCGGGCACTCTGGGCACCGAGCCTCGCCGCGGCCTGGGCCGCGACGGCGGCCGTGACCTCGGTGTACGCCCCGACGGACGGAATCGCGCCGCCGACCGTGCCGGCCGCTACCCCGGCGGAGGTCTTCGCCCGAGCGGCCCGGCACGGTGACGCGCACGTGGTCAAGCTGGCCGACGCGGTGCTCGACGCGCACGCCGCCACCGGCGACGACCGGCTGCTCGGCGCCGCCGGCTACGCCGGCCAGCTCATCTGACCGGGCGCGGCGTATTGCGGCGGCGGCGCGGGCCGCGCTGGCCTAGCCTCGGCAGGATGTGGCCTCGGATCGGTGACCTGCGCACGCTCGCCCTCGGCACCCCGGGCGAACTACGGGCGACCCTGAACACCCTGGTGCTGGCCGGCGTGAAGACCGCCACGGCCGGCCGGCTCGCCGAGTACGCCGCAGAGAACGAGGAGCTGGAGCGGGTCGGCGAACGGCTGGCCCTCGTCGACGACGACGACGCGCTGGCCGGCGTCGTGGAGATCACCGGCGTGGAGGTGGTCCGCTTCGCCGACGTGCCCTGGGACTTCGCCCGCTCCGAAGGTGAGGGTGACCGCTCGATCGAGGAGTGGCGGGCCGGCCACTCGGCCTACTGGGCGCGGCTCGGCACCCCGGTCGACGACGACACCCCGATCGTCTGCCTCCGGCTGCGGCTCGTCTCCGGCGGCGAGGGCGGCGTGGCCAGCGGCGACCTGGGCACGTGACGTCGGCGATGCAGGCGGCGCGGCTCAGCCGCGCAGCTCTGGCAGCAGTCGGGTCGCCACGTCCGCCAGGACGGCCTCGTCACCGGCGTACCAGCTGCTGGCCCGCGGCCAGTGCGTCACCACGTCGGTGAAACCGAGATCGGCGGCGCGGCCGACCTGGTCGGCGAAGAACTGGGCGCTGCTGAGCGAGAAGACCGGGGCCGCGTCCAGTGACAGGTAGCGGTCCAGGGTCGCCGGGTCGCGGCCGGCCTCGTCCAGCGTCCGGTCCATCCGGGCGCACAGCGCCGACACGGTGCCCCACCAGCCCTCCACGTCCTCCGCCTCGGTGCCGGTGGTCACCCAGCCCTGACCGAACCGGGCCACCAGCCGCATCGACCGCGGCCCGTTGGCGGCCACCACGAACGGCACCCGGGGCTGCTGCACACAACCCGGGTTGTTGCGCGCGTCCACCGCCGTGAACCAGTCACCACGCCAGGTGGTGCCGTCCTCCCGCAGGATCAGGTCCAACAGTTCGGTGAACTCGGCGAACCGGTCGACTCTCTGGCGCGGCGGCAGCGTCTCGCCGCCCAGCACCGCCGAGTCGAACCCGATGCCGCCCGCGCCCAAACCGAGCAGCAGCCGACCGCCGGAAACGTCGTCCACAGTGGTGATCTGCCGGGCGAACGCGGCCGGGTGCCGGAAGTTCGGCGACGCCACCAGGGTGCCCAGCCGAATCCGGGAGGTCACCGTCGCGGCTGCCGTCAGCGTGGTCATCGAGTCGAACCACGGGCCGTCCACCAGGTCCCGCCAACCCAGGTGGTCGTACGTCCAGGCGTGGTCGAAGCCCCACTCGTCGACCTGTCGCCAGCGACGCTGCGACTCCGCCCAGCGCTGGTCCGGCAGGATCACGATGCCAATCCGCATGATCGCCAGCCTAGCCGTGCCGGTGGCGATCGGGCTTCCACCCGTTCCGGCCGGCCCGTACCCTGCGGGCATGCCCGTCGATCCTGGCGCTGCCCGATATGTGACCGTCGTCACACAGGTGTTCGGTAGGAACTCGTAGGCCCAGCTCCGACCCGTTGCTGAGCGAGCACCCAGGCTGGGTGTCGCACGACGGGAGAGGAACCACACGAGATGACGAAGGTGACCGCACAGCTGTCGGTGTCGGTGGACGGGTTCTACGCCGGCCCGCAGTTCACCGGCGACGGCAACTGGATGGGCTCGGCCGAGAGCCTCGGCTTCTTCCGGGTCACCCGCTGGGCGACCGAGGCGATGGCGTGGCGCGAACGGCTGGGCTTCGCCGGTGGGGAGCGGGACACCAACTCCGACGTGGTCGCCGAGTCGTTCGGGGCGGCCGGCGCGTACGTGATGGGACGGCGGATGGCCGACGGAGGTGAGGTGCCCTGGGGCGAGGAGCCGCCGTTCCGCGCGCCGGTCTTCGTCGTCACGCACCGCCCCCGCCAGCCTCTCCTGCGTGGAGGTGGCACCAGCTTCACCTACGTCACCGATGGTGTGGCCAGCGCCGTCGAGCAGGCACGCGCGGCGGCCGGCGGCCGGAACGTCGCCGTGGCCGGAGGCGGCAGCCTGGTGCGGCAGGTGCTCAAGGCCGGCCTGCTGGACGAGTTGGAGCTGCACGTCGTACCGGTCGTGCTCGGCACCGGCCTCCGGCTGTTCGACGCGGACCTCGACCTGGGCGAGAAGGAGGGGATCGAGCTGACGCCGACCCGCGTCCTCCACACGCCGCAGGTCACCCACATCCGGTACGCGGTGACCGGTCGCGCCCCGCTCGTGCTCGACGACCGGGGCAGCGGCGGCGGCCCGACGGCGACCGAGTGATTCCCGGCGACCGGCGCCTACAGGCGCGACAACACGAGCAACCGGTTGCCGTCGGGGTCGGTGACCCGGGCGGACCGCTCACCCCAGGGCTGGTCGACCGGCTCCTCGGTGACCGTGGCACCCGCGGCGCGCAGCACGTCCACGGCCTCGTCGCAGTCGTCGGCGTAGACGCACAACTCCCATCGCAGTGCCGCGGACGGGCCGCCCGCCTTCGGGTCGGCGGCCAGGCCCAGTTCGCTGTTGCCCAGCCGGAGTGCGACGAACTCCGGGTCGCCGTCGTCCGGAAACCGGTAGGTCTGCTCGAAGCCGACGACGTCCCGGTAGAACGCGATCAGCCGGGGCAGGTCGGGCGTCGTCACGATCGGAAAAGCTTCGGTGAACACGGGATCACCTCCAAAACGGACACTAGCCCTTCCCCGTACCGATCTGCTGAACAGTTACCAAGGAGGATCGATGCCGCAGCTGTTGAGGGTGCAGTGCTTCAACGTGTCGCGTGACGGATTCGGCACAGGTGAGGGTCAGAGCTTGGAACGGCCCTTCGGCCACGCGGACCCCGCCCCCCTGTTCTCCTGGCGCGCCGCCACCGCCAGCTTCCACTACCGAACCGAACCCGGCGGCACTCGCGGGCTGGACGACTACATGACCCGCGACTACGACTGCAACATCGGCGCGGAGATCATGGGTCGCAACAAGTTCGGCCCCCAGCGTGGCCCCTGGGAGAACCACGAGTGGCAGGGGTGGTGGGGGGACAACCCACCGTTCCACACGCCGGTCTTCGTGCTCACCCACCACGAACGCCCGTCGTTCACCCTGGCTGACACCACTTTCCATTTCCTCGACGCGGACCCGGTCGAGGCGCTGGCACGCGCTAAGCGGGCCGCCGGCGACCGGGACGTACGCCTTGGTGGTGGAGTAGCCACGATCCGTGAGTTCATCGAGGCCGACCTGGTCGACACGATGCACATCGCCGTCGCGCCCGTCGACCTCGGTCGCGGTGAGCGGCTGTGGGAGAGCCACACCGATCTTCTCGACCGCTTCCACCTCGACTCGGTGCCAAGCCCCAGTGGAGTCACCCACCTCCTGTTCTGGAGACGGTGACCATCGACCTGCGGTGGTTGGTGAGCCCCACCTGCTGGGCGGTCGGTCGGTTAATGCCTGGCCTGTTGTCACGCGCGTTGGAACACTGCGTCGGTGACCGGTCCGGCACTGCCTCAACTGCTTCGACCTCGTGCTCTGCGGCCCGGAGATCTCGTCGTTGTCGCATCGCTGTCCGGGCCGCTCCATGCCGCCTACGAACCCGACCTCGACCAGGCAGTGGTCGTGCTCGAGCGGATGGGATTCCGCGTACGTCGGGCACCGCTGCTCGAAGCAGGGCGGCACCACTGGTGGAGCGCGGCCACGCCGGCGGAGATCGCCAGGGATTTCAACGCTCTTCTACGTGATCCTGAGGTGCGTGCCATCATCGCGCACGACGGCGGCCAGACGGCGCTCGGCTACCTCGACCTGATCGACGTCGAGGCGATCGTTGCCGACCCCAAGCCGATCCTCGGCTACAGCGACATCTCGCTGCTGCACCTGGTGCTCTACGCACGCACGGGTCTGGTCGGGTTCCACGCCGACCTGGCCACGCCCGGACTCGGCGGGGCGTGGCAGGCTGCGCCCGCGGCGCGCCGAGCGGAACTTGAACAGCTCTACTCGACGCTGCTGACCGGTACGGAGGCGATCGGCACGCTGCCCGCCAGCCCGTCGTGGGAGTGCTGGCGTGCCGGTCGTGCCGAAGGCCGGCTGATCGGCGGGGTGATCAATCGCATCGTGCTGGCGCAGGCGACGCCTTACGCGCTGCCGCTCGAATGGTTCGACGGCGCGGTGCTGTTCTGGGAGGAGATGGGTGGCCAGGCGTCGTACGTGTGGAGTTATCTGCAGGTGCTGCGGCACTGCGGCATCCTCGATCGGATTGCCGGCATGGTCGTGGGCATCCCGTACGCGATCGACGGGCTGGAGGCACCCGACGCGTCCCCGACCCTGTCCGAGATAGTCCTCGACGTCCTCGGCGACCGTGACATCCCGGTCCTGGGCAACGTCGAGTTCGGACACGCCGGCCCGAATCTGCCGATGCCGGTCGGCATCCGTGTCGGCCTCGACGCGCAGCAGCGGACGTTGTCGCTGCTCGAACCGGCGGTACGCCCGGACCCGACAACGCAACCGGTCGGCTGAGCACGGCGACCGACCGGCCGCTGAGGCGACCGATGGCCCATCCCCGTCACGCCCCAGAAACACGGGAGCCCTGGCGGACCATTGGTCCTGACCAGGGCTCCCGTACGTGGAGCGGGTGACGGGAATCGAACCCGCACTGTCAGCTTGGGAAGCTGATGTTCTGCCATTGAACTACACCCGCAGGCGGCACCACTGTACCTGAGTCACCCAGCCGGTGCACCCAGGTACCCCTGCGCGCCAGACCCACCCCGCCGCGCCGCCGTCGTCACCGTCGGCATACCGCACCTTGCGGAAAGAAGTTTCCGGACGGCAACATATGGCCGTTCTCAAATGCGTCGATGAGTTGTAACGTCTGCCACACGTTCTCAGCCCGGCGTGACACACCCCCTGCCACGCCGCCAGAAAGAAGGTGGGCCAATGGGGCTCCGTCCCAACCTGCTGACCCGGCGTGCCGCCGGTGTCGCGTCGACGACCCTCGCGCTGCTGCTCAGCACCGCTGCGGTGGGCGTCGTTCCGGCTGCTTCGGCCTTCTCCGCGGCGCCCGGTGGCGCCTGTGTGGAGCCGGCCGACAGCCACACCAACGCCCGGGTGAAGCCCGGCGCCGCGGCCAAGCACGAGCCGAACGAACTGACCGCGAAGCAGGTCCGCGAGCGGGACGCCGACCTGGTGGCGGCGCTGCGTGAGCGCGCGAACTTCCGGGCCGGGGCCGGTGCCTCGGTGCTGGCCACCGTCACCATCCCGGTGGTGGTGCACGTGATCCAGCGGGACAGCACCCGGGCCGGCGGCAACATCCCCGACTCGCTGATCACCGCCCAGATCAACGTGCTGAACCAGGCCTACGCCGGCGCCACCGGCGGCGCGGTCACCGCGTTCGACTTCCGGCTCGACAAGATCAACCGGGTGACGAACCCGTCCTGGTACCCGATCGTCGAGGGCTCGACGGCGGAGCGGTCGATGAAGTCCTCGCTGCGCGTGGGCGGCAAGAACACGCTCAACATCTACCTGGGCGAGCTGAGTGACGACCTGCTGGGCTGGGCCACCTTCCCGCAGCGGAAGCTGAGCAGCATGGACGGCGTGGTCGTGCTGAGCGAGTCGCTGCCGGGTGGCACGGCGACCAACTACAACCAGGGCGACACGGGCACCCACGAGGTGGGCCACTGGCTGAACCTCTACCACACCTTCCAGGGTGGTTGCGGTGGCTCGGGTGACAGCGTCAGCGACACCCCGGCCGAGGCGTCGCCGGCCTTCCAGTGCCCGACCGGGCGCGACACCTGCTCGGCGACCGGGCTCGACCCGATCACCAACTTCATGGACTACACCTACGACTCGTGCATGTACCAGTTCACTCCCGGTCAGGCGAGCCGCATGCTGACCGCGTGGAACGCGTACCGCGCGGCGTAGCTTTCCCGCGTACCACCGGTGCCGGCTCCGTCACGACGGAGCCGGCACCGGTGTCTTTCCCCCAGGACCGGGTCTGTGGGCAGCGGTCAGGCGGCCGAACGCTGGACGTCACGGCTGCGACGGGCCGGGCGGGTCTGCGGTACGGCGGCCGGCTTGGCCGCCATGGCCGGGGGGTGCGGGTCGAGCCAGACCTGAACGGCAGGCCCGCCCGGCGCGTCACCGGGCAGAACTGCGGCATGCTGCTCGCGGCGGGTCAGCATCGCCACGTCGACGGTGAACTCGAACAGTTGCCAGTCGACCTGCGGAGCCGCCCGGGAACTCTGCGCCAGCCGAGCCACCCGGGCCGGATCGGTCACCGGCCAGGCGCGCCCCGCCACGTACGCCTCGTCGTCGCTCTCCTCCGGTGGGAAGGAGTGCAGCGCGTAACGGCCGTCCCGTTCGAGGTCACGGCGCTTCGGCGAGTCGATGACGAAGCAGAACAGCCCCTCGTCGGTGATGACCGGGGAGACGGGATGAACCCGGGGCCCGCCGTCGGCGCGGACCGTTGCCAGGTAGCCGAAGCCTGGCCCGTACTGCTGGAGGAGAACGCGGATCCCGTCGGCGAGGCGGGGCTCGTCGGCGGCGAATTCGGACCAGGAAGCCATGCCGACATTCTATCGAACAAATGTACGACTAGCGACCTCGACGCGCTGGTCACCGGCACCGGATCCGGGCGTTCTCGGCAACGCCGCTATGGTGGTCGAATGCTGCTCTCCGACCGCGACCTGGTCTCCGAGATCAAGGCCGGCACGCTGGGCCTGGAGCCGTTCGAGCCCACCCTGGTCCAACCGTCCAGCATCGACGTACGACTCGACCGGCTGTTCCGGGTCTTCAACAACCATCTCTACACGCACATCGACCCGGCGATGCAGCAGGACGACCTGACCTCGGCGGTCGAGGTGCCCGACGGTGAGCCCTTCGTGCTGCACCCGGGGGAGTTCGTGCTCGCCTCCACGCTCGAGGTGATCTCGCTCGGCGACCAGCTCGCTGGCCGACTGGAGGGCAAGTCGAGCCTGGGCCGACTCGGCCTGCTCACCCACTCCACCGCCGGTTTCATCGACCCGGGATTCTCCGGTCACGTGACGCTCGAGCTGTCCAACGTGGCGAACCTGCCGATCACCCTCTGGCCGGGCATGAAGATCGGGCAGCTCTGCATCTTCCGGCTCTCCTCGCCGGCCGAGCACCCGTACGGCTCGGTGGTCTACGGCTCTCGGTACCAGGGCCAGCGGGGGCCCACGCCGAGCCGCGCCTGGCAGCACTGGCGCACCTGGCCCACCCGCTGACACGGTAACGACGAGGGCCCGCCGCGACTGATCGCGACGGGCCCTCCGGTCATCCGGGATCAGCCCGGGCGGCCGTAGCTGTGGATCGGGCCGTCGTCGACCTTCTTCATCTTGATGGGTTGGCCGGCCTGCGAGGCGTGCACGACCCAGCCGTTGCCGACGTACATGCCGACGTGGTGGATGTCGCTGTAGTAGAAGACCAGGTCACCGGCGCGCAGGTCGGCCCTGCTGACGTCCTTGGTCACCCGGCTCTGCTGGGCGGCGTTGTGCGGCAGCGAAACCCCGGCCTTGGCCCAGGCGGCCAGCATCAGGCCGGAACAGTCGTACGAGTTCGGGCCCTCGGCGCCCCACACGTAGGGCTTGCCGATCTGCGCGCAGGCGAACTTGACGGCCACGCCGGCACCGCCGCCCGGGTAGCTGGCCGGGCAGGGCGCCGGACGCAGCGGGCCGCCGCCACCGTTGCCGTACACCTTGAGGCGCAGCTTCTGCAGCCGGTCAATCTCCTCGTTGATCTGCTTCTTCTTGGCCGCCAGCTGGGCCTCGGTCCGGGTGAGCTGGGTCACCATCTCGTCCAGCGGCGCCTTCTGCCGGGCCAGCTCGTCGCGCAGGTCGGCGACCTGCCGGACGTCCTCCTGCTGGTTGTGCGCGAACCGGTCGAGCATCTCGAGCTGCCCGACCACCTCGCTCGGCGACCGGCTGCCCAACACGGCGTTGACGGTGGAGACGGCCTCACCCTTGTACGCGCGGACGGCGAGCGCGCTGACCTTGTCCATCGCCGCGTCGACCTGGCGTTCCAGCGGGGCGATCCGGGCGGCGAGCGCGTCGGCTTGCCTGCGCTTGGCGGCCAGGTCGGTGCGGGTGGCGTTGTGCCGTTCGATGATCGGTTCGAGTTTGTTCCAGTCGGCGTCGATCTGGCGCTCGATCTCGGCGACGGACGGGTCCGCGTGGGCCGCGGTCGCGCTGCCGGTCAGGACGACGGCGACGCCGACCAGTGCGGCGAGGGCGGTGGTGAAGCGGGACCAGCGTGGGCGCGGCACGATCGACGTCGGGCCGGCTGACGCCGACCGCTCGGACGACGGCCGCGGGGCATGGTGAGCCACCGGGTTCCGTACTCCTTCTTCCTGACCGCCTACCGGGTTAGCTGACGGGTTCGGGCGGGAAGTTGGCGCCCTACCGCAGTGGTTGCGGATTCACCCCGGAAAACCTGGGTCCCCGGTTCGCTCGGAAGCGACTCGGCGGTGTCGGTCCGTTACCGCCCGGGCTGGGTGGACCTGCTATCGGGCCGACGAATGACCAGAGTAGAGACGGCTGTTACCGATCCGCAACCCGTGCGGCCGTGACACTCCGTACCGATCCGACGGGATCACCCACCGTTGCCGGAGATTTGTTTCCTGTCACGCCGATATTCGGAAAGATATTGACGCGGACTCCCGGACGGCGCGAAGGTGACCTCACCTGTACTCGCGATATCTAGGGGGTTCGATGCACCATCCAACCCTGTCGACCGGCCGGCGCGCGCTGCTCGCCGCCACCGTGGTCGCCGCCCTGACCGCCGCACCAATACCCGGGCCGGCCGCCGCCGCGCCCACCGCCGACCGCCTGCAGCAGTACGCCGCCGCAGCCGCCGAGTACGGCGTTCCGGAGAGCATCCTTCTCGGCGTCTCGTATCTGGAATCCCGGTGGGACATCCATCCCGGCACCCCCAGCACCAGTGGCGGCTACGGCCCGCTGCACCTGACCGACGCCGCCCACGTCACCACGCTGCCCGCCGGCGGCCACGTCGACGAGGGCGAGGACCCGCGCGGCGACGAGTCCCGGCCGCTGACCGTCACCGCGCCCACGGTGACGGGATCGCGGCAGGCCCCGCCCGCGGCGGCGGCGCTGCAGACCCTCCAGGCAGCGGCAAGCCTCGTCGGAGTCGGCACGGAGACGCTCCGCTCCGATCCGGCCGCCAACATCCGCGGCGGGGCCGCGCTGCTCTCCTCGTACCAGAGGGATCTCGGCGGACCGGTCGGCGCGGTGAGTGACCCCGGGGCCTGGTACGGCGCGGTGGCCCGGTACTCCGGCGCCGACACCGAGGCCGCCGCGGCGGCCTTCGCCGACGAGGTGTACGACCAGATCCGCGTCGGCGCGAGCCGGCGGACCGACGACGGCCACCAGGTCACCCTGACCGCCCAGGCGGTCAACCCGGACGCCAGCGCGCTGCACCGGCTCGGGCTGCGGCGGACGGAACGGCCGGACGGGCTGGAGTGCCCGGTCCGCCTCGCCTGCGAGTGGATTCCCGCCCCGTACGAGAAGTACGGGCCGGGTGCCGGCGACTACGGCAACCACGACCTGGGCAACCGGCCGGCACAGCAGAAGATCGAGTACATCGTCATCCACGACACCGAGGGCTACTTCGCGCCCAGCGTCGACCTGGTCAAGCAGGCGGACTACCTGGGCTGGCACTACACGCTGCGCTCGGTGGACGGCTACGTGGCCCAGCACATCAAGGCCAAGGACGTCGGCTGGCAGGCCGGCAACTGGTACGTCAACGCCAAGTCGATCGGCATCGAGCACGAGGGCTTCGCGGGGCAGGGCACCTGGTACACCGAGGCGATGTACCGCACCTCGGCCAAGCTGGTGCGGCACCTGGCGTTGCGGTTCAACATCCCGCTCGACCGCCAGCACATCATCGGCCACGACAACGTTCCCGGCACCATCGCGGGGAACGTCCGCGGCATGCACTGGGACCCGGGCCCCTACTGGGACTGGTCGCACTACTTCGATCTGATGAAGGCGCCGTTCCGGACCACCGGCACGGCCCACACCGGCCTGGTCACCATCGACCCGGACTTCGCCACCAACCGGCCCGCCTTCTACGGCTGCAACCAGCAGCCGCCGGGCGTGCCGACCCCGGTGCCGCCGGCCGCGCCGTGCCCGTCGCGCGGTTCGTCGGCGGTGATCCTGCGCAGCGCGCCGGACCACGGCGCACCACTGGTCAACGACATCGCCCTGCGCCCGGACGGCTCACCGGACACGATGTACGTCTCCGACCACGGCGCACGCGCCTCGGCCGGCCAGACGTACGCGGTGGCGGAGGTCCGCGGCGACTGGACGGCGATCTGGTATCTCGGCCAGAAGGCCTGGTTCCACAACCCCACCTCGGCGCGGACCGCGAAGTGGGCCACGGGCTTCGTGGTGACGCCCAAGCCGGGCAAGGCCACCATCCCGGTCTACGGGCGGGCCTACCCGGAGCAGGCCGCCTATCCGGCCGGCGTGCCCTACCAGGCCATCTCGCCGTTGCAGTACACGTTCGCCGCCGGGCAGCGGTACGCGGTGGGCGGGATCCTGCCGAGCGAGTACTACCGCGCGACCACCTTTGACGGGTCGTCGCCCGGGGACTGGACCGTCGTCCGCGGTGACCTGCGCTACGTGCAGGTCCAGTTCGGTCACCGGATCATGTACGTCAACCTGGACGACGTGCTGCTGCTGCCGTCGCCGCTGGGCGCACCCGGCTGAACGGAAACGACGGCCCCCGGTCGGTGACCGGGGGCCGTCGTCGTGCGTGCGGTGAGTCAGGGTCTGCGGAACCCGGCGACCGGCATGTTGTTGATGCTGGCCACCTGCACCGGTTTACCGGCGCGTGGCGCGTGCACCATCTGGTCGTTGCCCAGATACAGGCCGACATGGTGCAGGTCGCTGAAGAAGAAGACCAGGTCACCGGGACGGGCGTCGGCCCGCGAGATGGCCTTACCCTCGTGCCACTGGTCACCGGTGTGGTGGGTCAGGTTGATCCCGGCGGCCTTGTAGGCGTACTGGGTCAGGCCGGAGCAGTCGAACGAGTTCGGGCCGGTGGCGCCCCAGACGTACGGCTTGCCGATCTTTCCGCAGGCCGTCCGGATCGCGGTGCGGGCCTTGTCGCTGACCACACCGTTGATGGTCGGGCAGCCCGCGGTCTTGACCGTGGTCTTCGGCAGGGACGCCTCAAGCCGCTTGATCTCGCCGTCGATCTGCTTCTTCTTGGCCGCCAGCTCGTTCTGCTGCTTCGTCTGGGTGGCGATCAGCGCGTCGAGCTTCTGCTTCTGACCGTCGTACTTGGCCCGCACGGCCAGCACGCCCTCGACCTCCTTGCGCTCCTGCGCGGCCAGGCGGTCGAGCACGGTGAGCTGCTCGGTGAGCGTGTCCGGCTTGGCGCTGACCAGCAGCGCGCCGATGTCCTGCGACGGCCCGGACATGTAGTAGCGGGAGGCGAGGTCACCGACCCGGTTCAGCGCCAACTCGCTCTGCAGTGCCAGCGGCTCGATCTTCTTCTGCAGGTCCGTCGACTTCTTCCGGTTGTCCTTCAGCTGCGCCCGCACCTTGTTGTACTGCTCGATGGTGGGCTCCAACTGCTCCCACTGCTTGTCGATCTGCGCCTCGATCTCGTCGACCGTGGGCTCGGCGTACGCCGGCGCGGCGAGGACTCCGGCGCCGACGGCTGCGGCGGCGACCAGAACGAGTAGACGGTGGGCGACACGACGCAGACCGCCCGGCCGAGTGGACAGTCCAGGGGCGTGACGATGAGGGGGCATGGTTGCCACCGGCACCGACTCCTTTGCGACCGACCGCCGGGCGCCTCGCGTGAGGGAAGGGCCGAGGCAGACGACCCACAGCGGTCGGTGCCCCACATTAGGGAAGTGGCGGGCGGTAATCAAGGCGGACCGCGTCATCATCACTGTGCCGCAACCGCTTGCACACCAAGGGTATTGGCCGATCAGCCAACGATTGCGGTCAATACGTCGTCGAGCGTGACCACACCGAGCGGTCGCCGACCGTCGCTGACCAGCACCATGTGCCGCCGCTCGCGGCGCATGGCCAGCAGCAGATCGGCCAACGTACGCTCCGGCGGCACCACCGCCAGCGGCCGGTAGACCTGCGCCGGAACGGGTGCCCGGCGACCCTGCCCGGCGTACCCGAGCACGTCCTTGACGTGTACGAAGCCGAGCACCCGGCGGGTCGAACGCTGCACCACCGGGAACCGCGACCGGCCGGTCCGCGTCGCCAGCACCTCCAGCGACGCCGGCGAGACGTCCTCGGCGACCGTCACGACCGTCGACCACGGCTGCAACGCGTCCGCCGCGGTCCGGGTGTGCAGGGCGAGCGCGCCGGTGATCCGCGCGTGCTGCTCGGCGTCGAGCAACCCCTCGGTACGCGCCTGGGAGACCAGCCCGGCCAACTCCTCGGCCGTGAACACCGTCTTCACCGACTCGGACGCCTCGACCCGCCAGAGCGCGAGGACACGGCGGGCCGCCCACTTCATCGCCAGCAGCAGCGGCTTGGTGGCCACGCAGAACGCCAGCATCGCGGGGCCGAGCCAGAGCGCCGAGACCTCCGGACCGGCCAGCGTGATGTTCTTCGGCACCATCTCGCCGACCACCGTGTGCAGGAAGACCACCACACCCAGTGCCAGCACGAACGCCACCGGGTGCACCGCCCTGTCGGGCAGGCCGGCCGCGTGGAACGGCGACTCCAGCAGGTGCGCCAGCGCCGGTTCGGCGATCGCGCCGAGGCCCAGCGAGCAGACCGTGATGCCGAGCTGCGCGCCGGCGATCATCAGCGGGATCTGGTTCATCGCCGACAACGCCCACCGGGCCCGCTTCGAACCGGCGGCCAACGGCTCGATCACCGTCCGCCGGGACGCGATGAGCGCGAACTCGCTGCCCACGAAGAACCCGTTGCCGAGCAACAGGACCACGGTCACCAGCAGCTCAGTCATCGTCGTCCGGCTCCGCCGGTCGCAGCACCCGGACCTGCTCGATCCGGTGCCGCTCCACCTCCACCACGGTGAACTCCCAGCCACCCTCCTCGACCGCCTCACCGGCCAGCGGGATGTGCCCGAGCCGGGCCATCAGGAACCCGGCCAGCGTCTCGTACGGCCCGTCGGGCAGCTGGAAACCGGTCTGCTCGGCCAGCTCGTCGGAGCGCAGCACCCCGTCGACCAGCACCGTGCGCTCCCCGCCCGGCACGGTCAGCTCACCCGGGCCGGCGTCGTCAACGCTGGCCGGGTCGAACTCGTCGGCGATCTCCCCGACCAACTCCTCGACCAGGTCCTCCACCGTCACCACGCCGTCCGTGCCGCCGTACTCGTCGACCACGATGGCCAGGTCGGCCCCCGCCGCCTTCAACGCGGCCAGCACACCGTCCAGGTCGAGGCTCTCCGGCACGTACACCGGCTCGCGGGCCACCGACGCGACCATGGTCGACGCCCGAGCGGCCAGCGGCACCCCCAGCGCGTCCGGCACTCCCGCCACGCCGGTGACCAGGTCCAGGGTCTCCTCGTACACCGGGAACCGGGTCCGCCCGGTCTGCCGGGACAGGTCGAGCAGCTCGGCCACGGTGGCCGTGGCGCGCAGCGCCACCACGTCCACCCGGGGGGTCATCGCCTCGGCCGCCCGCTTGTCACCGAAGCGGATGGTGCGGCGCAGCAGCATCGCGGTGTCCGTGGGCAGCGCACCGGCCCGGGCGGAGATGGCTGCCAGCAGACCCAGCTCCTCCGGTGAGCGGGCGCTGGCCAACTCCTCCTGCGGCTCCACCCCGAGCGCCCGGACCAGCCGGTTCGCCGAGCCGTTCAACCCCCGGATCACCCAGCCGAACGTGCGGGAGAAGGTCCGCATCGGGCCGGCGGTGGCCAGCGCGGCCGGCATCGGCCGGGCCAGCGCGGCGTTCTTGGGCACCAGCTCGCCGAAGAGCATGGAGATCAGAGTCGCGAGGGCCAACGCCAGGAACGGGGTGAACCGTTCGGTGTTGTCGCCGGCAACCGGGTGCAGCAGCGGGGTGAAGATCCGCGCCAGGGCCGGTTCGGCCAGGTAGCCGGTGAGCAGCGCGGTGATGGTGATGCCGAGCTGCGCTCCGGAGAGCTGGAAGGACAGCTCGCGCAGCGCCGTGCGTACCCTCAGGGCGGCCTCGTCGCCAGCGGCGGCCCGCCGGTCGATCTCCGCACGATCGACCGTGACCAGGGCGAACTCGGCCGCGACGAAGAACGCGTTGCCCGCGGTCAGGGCAACGAAGCCGACCAGGGGCAGCAGCGTGGTCAAGAGCAGGCCGTCGATGTTCGCCTCACCTCGGCGAGATTCTTGCACGACGGCGGCGGCACCCACGGGTGCCGCCGCCGTCGACCATATAGACCGGGGGGTACGGGCCTCAGCCGGCGACCGGCGTGGCCTCCTTCTCGCCCTGCTGCTGTTCCGGCTTGACCGAGCGGAGCAGCACGGTGGCCACGTCGATGACCTCGACCTGCTCGCCGGCGCCCTTGCCGTTCACCCCGTCGCTGAGCATCGTCGAGCAGAACGGGCAGCCGACGGCGACCGTCTTCGCCCCGGTGGACATGGCCTCCTCGACCCGGTCCACGTTGATCCGCTTGCCGATCTTCTCCTCCATCCACATCCGGGCACCGCCGGCGCCGCAGCAGAAGGAGCGCTCGCTGTTACGCGGCATCTCGGTGAGCTCGCCCTCGATGGCGTCCCCCAGCACCTCGCGGGGAGCCGCGAAGACCCGGTTGTGCCGGCCCAGGTAGCAGGGGTCGTGGTAGGTGACCCCGCCGTCGACCGGCTGCACCGGGGTGAGCTTGCCGGTGGACACCAGGTGGGCCAGGAGCTGGGTGTGGTGGACCACCTCGAACTCGCCGCCGAGCTGGCCGTACTCGTTGCCCAGGGTGTTGAAGCAGTGCGGGCAGGTCGCGACGATCTTGCGCTTGGCCTTCTCGCGGCCCTCGAACGCCTCGTTCAGCGTCTCCACGTTCTGCTGAGCGAGCATCTGGAAGACGAACTCGTTGCCGATCCGCCGCGCCGGGTCGCCGGAGCAGGTCTCGCCCTCGCCCAGGATCGCGAACGTCACGCCCGCCTCGTTGAGCAGGGTGGCCACGGCGCGGGTGGTCTTCTTGGCCCGGTCCTCGAACGCGCCGGCGCAGCCGACCCAGAACAGGTACTCGAAGTCGTCCACCTCGCCGACCCGGGGCACCTCGAAGTCGAGCCCCTTGGTCCAGTCCTCGCGGGTGTTCTGCGGGGCGCCCCACGGGTTGCCCTTGTTCTCCAGGTTGCGCAGCATCACGCCGGCCTCGGAGGGGAAGCTCGACTCGATCAGCACCTGGTAGCGGCGCATGTCGACGATGTGGTCGACGTGTTCGATGTCGACCGGGCACTGCTCGACGCAGGCGCCGCAGGTGGTGCAGGACCAGAGCACGTCCGGGTCGATGACGCCGCCCTCCTCGGCGGTGCCGATCAACGGCTTGTCGGCCTCGGCCAGGGCCAACACGTCCAGGTGGGCGAGCTGCGCCTGGGTGGCCTTCTCCTCGCCGGTCAGGTCCTTGCCGCCGCCGGCCAGCAGGTAGGGCGCCTTGGCGTACGCGTGGTCGCGCAGGCTCAGCACGAGCAGCTTCGGCGACAGCGGCTTCCCGGTGTTCCAGGCCGGGCACTGCGACTGGCAGCGACCGCACTCGGTGCAGGTGCTGAAGTCCAGCAGGCCCTTCCAGCTGAACTGCTCGACGTGGGCGACGCCGAACTGGTCCTTCTCCGGGTCGGCCTCCTCGAAGTCGAGCGGCTTGCCCTGGCTCGTCATGGGGCGCAGCGCGCCGAGACCGGAGCCGGCGGGCTTGGCCGGCTCGCGCTTGAAGAAGATGTTCGGGAACGCGAGGAAGCGGTGCCAGGCCACGCCCATGGTGACGTTCAGCGAGATGACGATCAGCCAGGTCATCGAGATAATGATCTTGATGACAGCGGCGACGCTCGTACCGTCCTGCCAGTCGGGCAGCACCGCGCCGACCGCGTGGCTGACCGGGGTGGCCCAGAGCGGGTACTCGAAGTGGTCGGTGGCGACCTTGAAGCCGCGGATCAGCAACCCGAAGATGAGGACCAGCAGCACGATCCACTCGACGAAGTAGCCCTGCCACATCGTCGAGCCGGTGAACCGGGACCGCCCGCCCGGCCGGTTGGGCCGGTTGCGCAGCCGGATCGCCATCAGCACCAGGATGCCGACCAGGCCCAGCACGGTGATGACCTCGGTGGCCAGTCCGAAGATCGTCCAGTGCCCGATGATCGGCAGCCCGCCGGTCGGGGTGACCACCTCGAAGTACGCCTCGAGCACCAGCAGCGACAGCACGATGAAGCCGACCATCACGAACCAGTGCGCCGCACCCACGACGCCCCACTTGAGCATCCGGGTGTGGCCGGCGGTCTCCACCAGCATGGTCTTCGCGCGGGCGGCCTTGTCGGTGAACCGCTCCGGCGCGGGCTGCCCGAGCCGGATGACTGCCACCATCTTCAGGACCGCACGCACCGCAAGCCACACCGCAACGGCGGTGATGGCGGCCGCGAGGATCGTGGTGACGATCTGGACGCTGCCCATCGAGTTGGCCTCCCCGGTCTGCTGCTGTCGAGCGGTTCAGCGACCGGGGCCGGGTCAGGCCGAGGTCAGCGTCGCACCGCTGCCGCACCTGCGACCGGACCGGTCGATGACCTCGCTCCGCTCGGTCATGCAATGCAGCCTACGCGCAAGGTTACCCAGCAGTAACGTGAGTCATCTCGCAGTAGGCCACGCCGCCTGCGGACACCATAGGGTGCCCCGCCCGGTCCTGCCGGGCAGGGGCTCGACGGGGTGACGTGGGTCCTCCGGCGCGGAAGCGCCGAGCCGGCTCAGCGCCAGCGGGAGAGCAGAGCCAGCGAGGCGACCATGGCGCCGAAGCCCACCGCGAGGTTCCAGTACTGCCACGACGCGACCGGGTACTGCTGCTCGGAGAGGTAGTAGATCACCAGCCAACCGATGCCAGCCACGATCAGGGCGACCGCCGTGACCGGCAGCCACACCGGGCTAGGCTTGCGCGTCGACGCCGCCGTCGTCGGACGGACGTCCGTCGGCGGGGTGTACACCTTCTTCTTGCGGACCTGAGACTTGGGCACGACGCTCTCCAGAGGGGGTGACGACCTCGTCCGGCCTGACAACCGGGCGCAGGGGCGACGGTCCATGGCCAATAATGTTCGACAGCTAGCGTAGTCCCGAACGCCCGTCTGGACCACGAATGGGGTCAGGCCGGTGCACGGAGTGACCGAAAAAGGCGGGACTGTTCGGATCACCGGCCCCGGCCGGGGCGGACGATCCCCGACACGCGGAAGGAACGCTCGGTGGAGTACACATCCGGCGCAGCCTCCTGGCAGAAGGCCCTCCGACGGGCCGGCGCCGGGCTGTTGCCCCGGCGACCGCGTCAACGCCGACCGGGCTGGTCGATCGGGGTGCCCCTGATCGCCGCCGCGGCGGGACTGCTCTTCACCACCACCGCGACCACAGCCGGCGGCACCGCGCTGCGGGAGGACCGCCGGCCCCAGCTCAACCAGCTCATCGAGGACCGCCGCGAGCAGGTGGCGGCGAGCGAGCGCCGGGCCGCCACACTGCGCGGCGAGGTCGAGCAACGAACTGACGCGCTGGCCGACTCCGACGGCCCGATCAAGGCCCAGCAGCAGCGCGGGGCGCTCAACCTCCAGGCCGCCGGGTTCACCGCGCTGACCGGCACCGGGGTGACGGTGGAGCTGAACGACGCGCCGCGACGGAGCGACCAGACCCCCTCGGACGCCAGCAACGACGACCTCGTGGTGCACCAGGGTGACGTGCAGGCGGTGGTCAACGCGCTCTGGGCAGGTGGAGCGGAGGCCATGTCAATCATGAACGTCCGCGTGCTCGCCACCAGCGCGGTACGCTGCGTCGGTAACACCCTGCTGCTCCACGGCCGGGTGTACTCCCCACCGTTCAAGATCGTAGCAATCGGCGATCCCGCTGCCCTCCAGCAGGCCCTCGCCAGCTCTGAGGGAGTCCGGTTGTTCAAGGACGCAGTCGACGACTACCAGCTCGGTTACAAGGAGTCCGCCTCCACGGTGACGGTCCCCGCGTTCGAGGACTCGACCGCCCTGCGCTCGGCGACGGTGCCCCGGTGAGCGGCGCGGACGACCGGCGCGACGGGCGACACCGGGACCAGGCCGACGAGCCGACGGCGTTCCTGCCCAAGTTCGACCGGCCCGAGCCGACACCGGCGCGGCCCGGCCCGGCCGGCAACTGGCCCGATCCGGTGCTGCCCACCCGGCCCCGCGCGACCCGCCCGCCGGCCGCCCCCGAGCCGCCCACCGCCGGCCCAGCCCTGGGTCAGCAGGGGAGCGACGCTCCGCCGCCCTGGCCCGGCGCCGCACCGGCCGCGCCCGGCGGCCCCGCAGGTCCGCCCGCCCCCGGCCGTCCGACCGCACCCAACCAGGGACCGGTCCGGCCTGCCGCCCCTGGCAACGCCCCGACCCGCCCACCGACATCCGCCACCCCGGCCCCGCCGGTGGCTCCCCGCACCTCGACCCCGTCGGGTGGCGACGCGCCCACCGCGTTCATGCCAACGGTCGGCGCCCGTCCCACGCGGGCGACCGGCTCCCCGGCGGCCCCGGTCTCCCCGGCCCCGCCGAACCGCGCCGCTGACCCGGCCGCCACCCAACCGATCCCGTCCATGCCCACCGCGGCCCGTCCGCCAGCCATGGACTCGACGGCGCTGATGGGCGCCGTCCCCCGTACGGCCACGACCGACGAGCCGGCCGGCGCAGAGGACGGCGCCGCCGAGCCGCCCCGGCCCCGACGTGGCGAGCGGGTGGTCCAACTCCGGCCACACCAGACCGGCGAGGGCTACAAGAGCGTCTACTCCGAGCTCACCCGCCCGTCGCTCGGCTCCCGGGTGCGCACCGGCATCCGGGTCACCGGCGAGGTCCTGATCACCTTCGGCCTGGTGGTGCTGCTCTTCGCCGGCTACGAGGTGTGGGGCAAGTCGGCCATCGTCGACGCCCACCAGGACGACCTCAGCCAGCAACTCGCCCAGGCGTGGGGCCCGACCGACGACCCGACGGTCGCACCGTCAGCCGCAGCCCCGAGCGTCAAACCGTCGCCACCCGTGCGCGGCAAGCCGATCGCCGGGCTCTACATCCCCAAGCTCGACAAGAACTGGGTGGTGGTCGAGGGCGTCACCCAGGCCGACATCCGGTACGCCCCGGGCCACTACCCGACCAGCGCGCTGCCCGGCCAGGTCGGCAACTTCTCCGTCGCCGGCCACCGCAACCGGGCCACCTTCTGGCGGCTGGACGAGCTGAACGACGGCGACGCCATCGTGGTCGAGGGCAAGACCGACTGGTACGTCTACCGGGTGTCGCAGTCCCGGATCGTCAAGCCCACCCAGGTCGAGGTGGTGGCCCCGGTACCCGGCGAGCCGAACAAGAAGCCGACCAGGCGGATGCTCACCCTCACCACCTGCAACCCGAAGTTCGACAACTACCAGCGCCTGATCATCCACGCCGAGCTGGACCGCGCCCAACCAAAGTCGGCGGGCCGCCCGGCGGAGCTGGGAGGCTGACCCGATGTACGCGTTCATCTGGCGCAAGCTCCCGTTCGGTCTGGCCGGCAAGCTGACCGGCTCGCTGCTGCTCGCCGCCGCCACGGTCGCCCTGCTCTGGTACGTGGCGTTCCCGTGGGCGGAGCCGCTGCTGCCGTTCGACGACGTACAGGTCACCCAGGACTCCGACGTCCCCGGAGCCCCGGGCGGCGGTGACACGGTGCCCGGGGACGCTCCGGCCGGTGACGAGCACGAGCTGCCCTACGACACCGACCAGAACAACTCCGCGCCCCCCTCCCCGAACAGGTGACCATGCGCGTCCTGGTGATCGACAACTACGACTCGTTCGTCTTCAACCTGGTGCAGTACCTGGGCCAGCTCGGCGTGGACTGCGAGGTCCGCCGCAACGACGAGATCGACGTCGCCGAGGTGGGCAGCCTGGGCGCCGCCGGCATCCTGCTCTCACCGGGGCCGGGCAGCCCCGACCGGGCCGGCATCTGCCTGGACGTCATCCGCCGGTACGCGGGCGAGCTGCCCATCTTCGGCGTCTGCCTCGGCCACCAGGCCATCGGCGAGGCGTTCGGGGCGACCGTCACCCGCGCGCCCGAGCTGCTGCACGGCAAGACCTCCGAGGTACGGCACCAGTCGGTCGGCGTCCTCGCCGGCCTGCCCGACCCGTTCACCGCCACCCGCTACCACTCGCTGGCCGTGCTGCCCGAGACGCTCCCCGACGAGCTGGAGGTCACCGGCTGGACCGGGTCCGGCGTGGTGATGGCGATGCGGCACCGGACGCTGCCGATCGAGGGTGTGCAGTTCCACCCGGAGTCGGTGCTCACCGAGGGCGGGCACCTGATGCTGGCCAACTGGCTCGCCGCCTGCGGCTACCGGGAGGCGCTGGAGCGCGCACCGGAACTCGCCGCCGAGGTCGACGCCCGCCGCCGGGCCGCCTTCGCCACCACCTGAAACCGCCCCGCCCCGGCCTGCCCCGGCATACGCGCACCGGCTCGGCGGCCGGTCAGACCTTCAGCGCGTCCCGCACGGCCGGGTTGACGGGTGAGTGGACCGCGGACGGTCTGCGCCGGACAGCGTCCAACGCCGCCTTGCCGCTGGCGAGATAGTCCCGGATCGACTTCTCGACGAGCAGGGCCGGCCCGCAGCCGGGGCAGCGAGCGATCACGCCGTCGACGTCGAGGCCGAGATGTCGGCACAGCGTCACGGCCCGGGACACGTGGTAGGACTGGGTCACGATGAGTGCCCGCTCGACGCCGTACACCTCGCGGGCCCGGGCACAACTGTCGTAGGTGTCCAGGCCGAACGGGTCGGCCACCACCCGACGCGGGTCGACACCCAGATCGGTCAGGTACGACGTCATCACCGCCGTCTCGTCACCCGACGCACCACCCCCGTCGCCCGACACGAGGACCACCCGAGCCCGCCCGCTGGTCACCAGGGCGGCAGCGGTCTCCAGGCGGCCGGTCAGCCGATCCCCCGGTCGACGCCGGTCGGGTGCCACGGCGGTGCCGAGGACGATCACGACGTCGGCGGTCGGCGCATCGGACTCGGCGTGGACGTGACCGCGTGCGGCGATCACCGTCCACAGCCACGGAAGGCTGGCGAGCAGCAGTGCGGCCGCTCCCAGGACGGCGGCGCGTCTGAGGCGTCGAGGCCACCGGCTCACGCGGGCGGCACCGGAGGACTCGTCGACACTCATACCGGTGGGCCCGGGAACCGGGACACCCGGCCTACTCCTCCGGGAGCCGGCTCGGTGGGAACGGCCACGGCAGACCAGAGCCACCCCCGTTGCCGGTCGGCGTGCCCGTCGGCGTCGGCGTCGGCGTCACCGGCGTGGTGGGCGTCGGGTCGACCTTCTCCGGGATGCTGATCTCGATGGTCACCGTCCTGTTCTGGGCCAGCTCGGTGCCGGGATCCGGGCTCTGCTTCTGGACCCGTCCGGCCTGGTCGGCCGGCACCTCGTCACCGTCGCGGAAGGCGACCTTGTAACCCGCTTCGCGAAGCTCCTGGGCGGCCTCGTCCCGGGTGGAGTTGATGACGTTCGGGACCTTGCCGACGTTGCCCCGCGAGACGTCGACGGTCACCTTGCTCCCGCCGGGGACAGTGGACCCGGACGGCGGGGTCACCTTGACCACGATGCCCTTCTGCGCCGGGTTGTCCACCTGCCGCTCCTCGACCACCAAGCCCTGGCCCTCGAGCTGGTCCTTGACGTTCTCGAGCTGCGAGTTGACCAGACCGGAGGGAATCCTCACGTCCGGCTTGCCGCCACAGATCTGGATGGTCACCGTGCCAGCCTCGGCCAGGCGGGTGCCCGGCTGCGGGCTCTGGCTGTCCACCGCGCCCTTCGTGCAGGTGGCGTTCTGGACCTCGCCCACCTGCACCTGGAAGCCGGCGTTGCGGAGTTCGGTGATCGCGGCTTCCTGGCTCTTCCCGGTGACGGTGGGCACCGACTTCAGGTTCTTGTCCTGCTGCTGACTCCAGAGCAGGGCGGCGACCAGCGCGATCACCGCGAGAACGCCGACCGCGCTGAACGTCGCGATCAGCCAGGAGGACGCCTTGCGCTGGCGGGGATCGCCGACCCGGGCCGGAATCTGCCGGGTCTGCTGCGCGCCGGCGGCAGGCGGGTAGCCGCCACCGCCACCGGCGGGGGCCATCGCCACCGTCTCCGCCTCGCGCAGCACCGGGGTGGCCAGCACCGGACGGCCAGCGGCGGCGCGGAGAAGGTCGGCGCGCATCTCGCCGGCACTCTGGTAGCGGTTGAGCGGGTTCTTCGACAGCGCCTTGAGCACGATCGCGTCGACCGCCGGGGTGACGTCCGGGTTGATGTCACTCGGCGTCGGCGGCGTCTCCCGCACGTGCTGGTAGGCGACACTGACCGGGCTGTCCCCGACGAACGGCGGGTGGCCGCAGACCAGCTCGAAGAGCACGCAGCCGGCCGCGTACACGTCGGAGCGGGCGTCGACGGCCTCACCGCGTGCCTGCTCCGGCGAGAGGTACTGCGCCGTGCCGATGACCGCGCTGGTCTGCGTCATGGTGGTCGCACCGCTGGCCAGCGCCCGGGCGATACCGAAGTCCATCACCTTGACCTGGCCGGTCTGGGTGAGCATGACGTTGCCCGGCTTGATGTCCCGGTGGATGATGCCGTGCCGGTGGCTGAACTCGAGCGCCGCGCACATGTCGGCGCAGATCTCCAGCGCGCGGCGGGGCTGCAGCCGGCCCTCGGCGCCGAGCACCTCCTTCAGGGTTCGTCCGTTGACGAACTCCATGACGATGAACGGCAGCGTCTCGCCGGTGGGCGCGGTCTCCTCGCCGGTGTCGTAGACCGCCACGATCGCCGGGTGGTTGAGCGAGGCGGCGTTCTGCGCCTCACGACGGAACCGCATCTGGAACGTCGCGTCCCGGGCGAGGTCGGTGCGGAGCATCTTGATCGCGACGTCCCGACCGAGCCGGAGGTCGCGACCGCGGTGCACCTCGGCCATGCCGCCATAGCCGAGCAGCTCGCCGACCTGGTACCTGCCACCGAGCAGGCGGGCCTGCGCTGTCATCGCGTCTGTCGTCCTTCGCTCGTCGTCGTCCCGCCGTCGCCCGGCTGGAGCCGTACCTCACGACGGTACGACGTCCGGGTCGCATCGTCGCGTCCGTCGAGCCCCAGCGCGCCGGACGTCACGGTCTGTGCGGCCGGTGCATCCGCTTCACCAGCCTGCGACTGCTTCCGCAGGTTGTAGGAAATCACGCCGGAGCAGAGCAGGACCAGTACGGCCAGCAGGATGGCGAGAAGCACCATTCCGGGGCGGGACCGGCGGGGGTCGGGTGCCGGCAGCGCCGGGCCGGCCTGCCGGACGTACGCCGGCGGGTGCTCCTGCCGGGTGTGTGCAGGCGGGACCGCCGCCGCGCCGCGTGGGTAACCGGTCGGGGCGACCGGCGGCCGGGCGTGCGGGGCGGCCGGTGCGACGGCGGTGGGGCGGGGCTGCTGGGCCGGCGCGATCGCGGTCGGCCGCTGTGCGGCGGCCGGCGGGCGGTGCGGGGCACCCGGCGGGCGGTGGTGCGGCGCCTGCGGCACCTGGGCCCGGCCGGGCGCGGCAGGCGAGGACGGCACCCCGGAGATCGGCCCGGACTGGCCACCGGCCCTGGCCTGCTGGGAGAGCGCGGCCTTGAGCTGGCGGGCGACCCCGGCGAGGGCGGCGGCGCTGGGCCAACGGGCGGCCGGGTCCTTCGCCAGCGCCCGTTCCACCACGGCCCGGACCTGCGGCGGGATGTCGGCGGGCAGCGGCCTGGGCGTCTCCCGGACGTGCCGCATGGCGATGTCGAGCGCGTTGTCGCCCTCGAACGGTCGCCGTCCGGCGAGGCACTGGTACGCGACCACGCCGAGCGCGTACACGTCGGATGCCGGGGTGGCGACCCCGCCGGTGGCCTGCTCGGGCGAGATGTAGGAGGCGGTGCCGAGCACCGAACCGGCGGCGGTGAGCTGGCCGACCAGGTCGGAGCGGGCGATGCCGAAGTCGGTCAGCACCAGCGTGCCGTTCGGCCGGACCAGCAGGTTGCCCGGCTTCACGTCGCGGTGCACGATGCCCTTCTCGTGGGCTGCGTGCAGCGCGTCGGCGGCCTGCGCGACGAGTGCCATCGTCCGGGCCGGAGTGAGCCGGCCCACGCGGCTCAGCGTGGACGACAGGGCGTCGCCCTCGACGTACTCCATGACCAGGAAGGCGATCTGCTGGTCGTTGCCGAAGTCGTAGACGTCCACCACACCGGGGTGGTTGATGGTGGCCATCGTCCGGGCCTCGCCGCGGAACCGCTCGGCGAAGTCCGGGTCGTCGAGCAGCGCGGGCAGCAGGCTCTTCACCGCGACCGTCCGGCCGAGCACCTGGTCGGTGCCGCGCCAGACGTCGCCCATGCCGCCGCTGGCGATCCGCTCGTCGAGACGGTAGCGGTTACCGAGCTGGACGCCGGGGCTGAGCATGTCAGCGGCCCCCGGGGTCGGCGATGGCGGCCCGCATGATCTGGCCGCCGATCCGGGCCGCCTCGGCGCTGCCGCCGCTGCCGGCCTGCTCCAGGACGACACAGACCGCGGAGACCGGGGTGCCGTTCTTGTCCAGCGCGAAGCCGATGAACCAGCCGTGGTCGGGTCGGTCCGGCGCGGACTGCGCCGTGCCGGTCTTGCCGCCGACCGTGTAGCCGTTGATCGCCGCCTTCTCGCCGGTGCCCTTCTGGACCACGCTGACCATCATGTCGCGCAGGTCACCGGCGACCTGACCGGAGACCGGCTGGCGCAGCTCCCTCGGCTTGGCGGTGTAGTAGCTGGTCGTCCGGTCCGGGGCGAGCAGCTGCCGGACCAGGTACGGCCGCATCTGGCTGCCACCGTTGGCGACCGCGCCGGCGATCATCGCGCCCTGCAGCGGGGTCATCCGGACGTCCCGCTGGCCGATCGAGGACTGGGCGAGCGCGGCGGGGTCGTCCCCGCCGTCGGCGTTCTGGATGGTGCCGGTCCGGCTGGCCGCCGTCGGAAGGCCGTCCTCGCCGAGCTGGCCGACGGTGAGGTCGTCCTGCTCGAAGCCGAACTGCCGCGCCTTCTCCTTGATGGTGTTGGCGCCCAGGCGCACACCGAGCTGGGCGAAGCCGGTGTTGCACGATTCGGTCACCGCGTCCAGCAGGGTGACCTGCGGCTCGGGGCAGATCGACGGATGGGCGTTGCGGATCGGCTCGCCGGAGGTGGGCGGGGTGTAGCTGGAGCCGGCCGGGATCTGGGTGGACTTGCTGATGCCGTTCTCCAGCGCGGCCGCGGCCACCACGATCTTGAAGGTGGAGCCGGGCGGCAGCGTCTCGCCGAGCGCGCGGTTCTTCAGCGGGCCATCCGGATCCTGCTCCAGCTTGTTGTACGCCGCGGCCGCCTCGTTGGTGTCGTGGCTGGCCAGCGGGTTCGGGTCGAAGCTGGGCATGGAGACCAGCGCCTGCACCGCCCCGGTACGCGGGTCGATGGCGATCGCCGCGCCCTTCTTCACCCCCTGCTGGTTGTTGCGCATCTGGTCGTACGCCACGTCCTGGGCACGCTTGGAGAGGGTGAGCAGCACATTGCCGCCGCCGGTCTGGTCGCCGGTGAACATGTCCTTGAACCGGTCGCCGATCAGCTGGTCGCTGGTGCCGGCGAGGAAATCGTTCTCCACCCGCTCGATGCCGGTGTCGGCCAGGTTGACCGGCTTGTAGCCGAGCACCTGCGCGTACTTGGCCCCGCCCGGGTAGGTGCGCTGGAACTTCAGCTTGCCGCTGGTCTCCTTGCTGGTGGCCAGCGCCGTGCCGCCGGCCTCGATGTTGCCGCGCTTACGCTCGTACTCGGCGACCTGGACCCGGCCGTTGTAGTCGCTGGTGCGGTACTCGTCGGCCTTGTATGCCTGGATCCAGTTGAGGTTGGCGAAGAGCAGGCCGAACAGGACCATGACGACGACGCCGACGCGGCGCAGGGGTGCGTTCACGGTTTGATCACCTCCGTGGGAGCACCGTGCAGCTGCTCGGGCGGGCCACCGGCGGGCCGGGCGGCCTTGCCGCCACCCCCCGTGACCGGCCGGCGGGCTCCGTCGGAGACCCGCAGCAGAACCGCGATGAGCAGCCAGTTCGCCATCAGTGACGAGCCACCGGCGGACAGGAACGGGGTGGTCTGGCCGGTCAGCGGGATGAGCTTGCTGATCCCGCCGACGATCACGAAGACCTGCAGGCCGAGGGTGAACGCGAGACCACCGGCGAGCAGCTTGCCGAACGAGTCCCGGACCGCGAGCGCGGCGCGCAGGCCCCGCTCCACGATGAGCAGGTAGACGACCAGCAGCGCGGAGAGCCCGAAGAGGCCGATCTCCTCACCGATGCCGGCGAAGATGAAGTCGTTCTGCACCTCGGGCAGGATCTCCGGCTGACCGCCGCCCGGCCCGGCGCCGAAGAGCCCGCCCGTGCCGAGGGCGAGCAGCCCCTGGACGAGCTGGTAGCCCTTGTCGGTCGGGTCGGCGAACGGATCCAGCCAGATCTCCGCACGCAGGTAGAAGTTGGCGAAGGGGCCGCCGACCATCTCGCCGAGGACGTAGGCGAGGTAGGCGCCGCCGAAGAAGAGGACCAGGCCGATCAGCAGCCAGCTGACCCGTTCGGTGGCGATGTAGAGCGTCACCACGAACATGCCGAAGTACAGCAGCGAGGTGCCCAGGTCCTTCTCGAACACGAGCACCAGGAGGCTGATCAGCCAGACCACGACCACCGGGCCGAGGTCGCGCCCGCGCGGGAAGTCGATGCCGAGGAAACGCCGGCTGGCCAGCGACAGCACCTCGCGCTTGCGCACCAGGTAGTAGGCGAAGAAGACCAGCAGCGCCAGCTTGGCGAACTCACCCGGCTGGATGGAGAAGCCACCGATCCGGATCCACAGCTTGGCTCCGTTGATCTCGGAGATGCTGCTCGGCAGCACCGCCGGGAGCATCACCAGCACGATGCCGGCCAGACCCAGGGTGTACGCGTACCGGGAGACCGAACGGTGGTCACGCATGATGGCGAGCAGCCCGGCGGCGAGGATCACCGAGGCGAGCGTCCAGGCCAACTGCCGCCCGCCGATGCCGGCGAAGATCGCGAGACTCTCCCGGTCGACCGGGGCGGCCTCACCCAGGTCGATCCGGCGCAGGAAGCCCACCCCGAGACCGTTGAGCAGGGCCACCGCCGGCAGCAGCGCCGGGTCGGCGAACGGGGCGAGGAACCGGATGACCAGGTGCAGGCCGAGGAAGACCGCGCCGAGTGCGGCGGCGGGCATCCAGAAGTCCGGGGTCACCGTGTCCAGCAGGTTCGCCTCGACGGTCGCCCCGTACGCGGCCACCAGCACCATGGCGAGCAGCAGCAGGGACAGCTCGGCGTTGCGTCGGGACCGGGCCAGGCGTACGCCGGACTCCCCGCCCGTGGTGGCGGGCGAGGGTGCCGGTGTGGCCGCTACGGTCACGGGTGGAGTCCTCGGGATCTCAGCCGACGCTCACTCGGGAGACCGGCAACCGGCCGGGTCGAGCGCCGGACTGGCCGGGTCGGAGGGCGTGGCGTCGGGTGTGGTGGTCGGGCCGGTCGCACCGACGGCGGCGGTGGCGTCAGTGGTCGGCGTTGGGCTGACGACCCCGTTGGGGGTCACCGGCGCGCCGGCACTGGGGCTGCCGTTCGGCGCCGGGGTCGTCCCGGCAGGCGTCGGGGTCGGCGTCGGCGCGCCACCCGCCGTGGTGGGGTCGGCCGGGCAGAGCGGCTTCAGGTTCGGGTTGCTCGGGGTGTCGCTGGTCAGCTCGGCGAGCTGGCGCTCGGCGTCCGGCTCGCTCTTGGCCCGGATGCCCACCTTGACGGTGTCCTGCGCCGCGACGGTGAGGTCGTCCAGCCGGGTACCGCTGGTGCGGTGCACGCTGGAGAGGTCCATTCCGGCGATCTGACCCTGGATGCCCCGGAAGACAGCGACCTGCCCCTCCTCGGTGGCACCCACGTAGTACTGCCGCTGGGTGTAGGTCCAGCCGGCGAAGACGCCGCCGCCGAGGATCACCAGCAGGGCCAGCGCCATGGCGGTCGCCCGCACCGGCCGGTGCTTCCGCCGCTCCGGTTCGTCGTCGTCCTGGGACGCCGGCTCCTCCGGGGCGGGAGGACGCGGCGCGGAGAGCGCCGAGGCCCGGGCGGCCGGGGTCGAGTCGTCGGCGGAGGTGGCCATGCCCCGGTCGCGGGCGGCGGCGCCGCCGACGATCGGCGTCGCCTCGACGATGTCGTGGTCGGTGGCGTCGGCGATGATCACCGTGATGTTGTCCGGCCCGCCGCCGCGCAGCGCGAGCTGCACCAGCCGCTCGACGCACTTCTGCGGGTCGGGGTACTCACGCAGGGTCTCGCCGATGGTGTCGGCACTGACCACGCCCGAGAGGCCGTCGCTGCAGATCAGGTACCGGTCGCCCGGCAACACCTGCCGCACCGAGTACTCAGGGTCGATGTCCCGGCCGTCCAGGGCGCGGGTCAGCAGCGACCGCTGCGGGTGGCTGCTCGCCTCCTCGGCGCTGATCCGGCCCTCGTCGACGAGCATCTGGACGTACGTGTCGTCCTTGGTGATCTGCGCGAACTCGCCGTTGCGCAGCAGATAGGCCCGCGAGTCGCCGATGTGGACCATCCCCAGCTTGCTGCCGGAGAAGAGGGTCGCCGTCAGCGTGGTGCCCATCCCCTCCAGCTGCGGGTTGGCGTCCACCGTGTCGCGGAGTTGTTGGTTGGCGGTGCCCACGGCCGAACGCAACGCGTCGACGAGAGCGTCCCCCGGGACGTCCTCGTCGAGCGGCGCCATGGCACCGATGACGATGTTGCTGGCGACGTCACCGGCGGCCATGCCGCCCATGCCGTCGGCGACGGCGAGTAGCCGCGGCCCGGCGTAGACGGAGTCTTGATTACCGTCTCGGATCAGACCGCGGTCGCTGTGGGCCGCATAGCGCAGGGTCAGAGTCATGGCCGTAATTCGAGGGAAGTGCGGCCGATCCGGATCGGCACGCCGAGGGGGACGGGGGTTGGTCCGGTGACCTTAGCGCGATCGAGGTACGTGCCGTTAGTCGAGCCGAGGTCCTCGACGAACCACTGCCCGTCGCGCGGCACGAGCCGGGCGTGCCGCGCGGAGGCGTAGTCGTCGGTGATGACCAGGGTGGAGTCCTCAGCCCGACCAATGGTGATCTGCGCTTCA
The DNA here is from genome assembly GCF_023896955.1 of Micromonospora sp. RHAY321. Classification (GTDB taxonomy): domain Bacteria; phylum Actinomycetota; class Actinomycetes; order Mycobacteriales; family Micromonosporaceae; genus Micromonospora. The sequence continues at coordinate 258,586 of NZ_JAMHIW010000005.1, read as the reverse complement.
CCGAGAGTGATCCGGGTGCCGGCCAGCTGACCGGCGGTCACCACCAGCTGGTGTGCCGCCCTGCCCCGCTTCACCTTCGCCGGCTTGGCCGCCTGCCCCGTCGAGGCGCCCACTGCGCGCGGCGCGGCCACCAGGCGGCCGGACCGTGCTCCCGCGAAGAGGTCCCGGCGGATCACACCGACCACCGTGAACACGAAGATCCACAGCAGGATCAGGAACCCGAACCGGGCAACGGTGATGACCAGCTCCGGCAAGGCGGGTCAGCCGTCCACGCGGAAGGTCAGCGTCGTGGTGCCGAGCTGAACCATGTCGCCGGGGTTGAGGGCGACCGCGGAGACCCGCTGGCCGTTGACCATCGTGCCGTTGGTCGACCCCAGATCGGTCAGCACGACCTGTCCGCCGTCAAAATCCAGCCGGGCGTGTCGCCGGGAGATGCCGACGTCGGGCAGGCGCAGGTTGGCCTGGTCGCCGCGACCGATCACCGTCGACCCCATCTGGAGGGGGTACGTGCGCCCGTCGCCCGAGACCAGCCGGACGTTGCGGGCACCACCATGACCGGGCGGCGGGCCGTAGCCACCACCCTGGTCGTACGCGGGGTACGCGGGCGGGCCGGCGTCGTAGCCGGGTGCCGACACCGGGGCGACCTCGCCGCCGGTGTAGACCTCGGCGGTGACCCGGAACATCCCCGTGTCCAGGCCCTCGCCCCGCTCAATCTCCACGATCACATCGCCGTAGACCGTCCAGGCCTGCTCGCCGATGAACTCCGCCTGCGACTGGGCCAACTCCTGGGCCAGCGCGGCGGCGTACGGCGCCAGCCGACTGTGGTCGAACGGCGAGAGATCGATCACGTAGCGGTTGGGCACCAACGTGCGCCCACCGGCCAGGATCGCCTTGTGCGCCTCGGCCTCCCGCTGCATGGCGTTGAGGATCTCCACGGGGTGGACCACCCCTTTGAAGACCTTGGCGAAAGCCCCTTCGACCAGGCCTTCCAGACGCTTCTCGAAGCGTTGCAGCACGCTCACCGGCTCCTCCTCGGGTCCCGAGGACATGATGGTATCCGGCCGGCGCGCGCGCAGCTCACACGCCGCTCGGCCGCCTGCTACCGGCCCGTTCGGGTGGGCCGGGACTACCGTGCTACTCTTTCGTCCGCCACGAACGGTAACCGCTCGTGGCGAGCGCCTTGGACAGCGTAGTATCTCCGAGGCCCGCTGGAGACAGCGGGTTCGGGGCAGCTAGAGTGTTCCGGGTCGTGCCACGGGGATGTGGCGGAATGGCAGACGCGCACGGTTCAGGTCCGTGTGCCCGAAAGGGCGTGGGGGTTCAACTCCCCCCATCCCCACCCACAGGCGAGGGCTCCGCGGAATGCGGGGCCCTTCCGTCATATCGGGGCGTGCCGGGCATCACGCTATGCTCCGAAGGTCTCTTCCTCCGATGGACCAGGAGTGGCGTGTGAGTGTCGCGTTGGTGACCGGGTCGGGCGGTCTGATCGGCTCCGAGGCGGTCCGGCACTTCGCCGGCCTCGGTCTGGACGTCGTCGGCATCGACAACGACATGCGTCGGTACTTCTTCGGCGAGGACGGCTCCACCTCGTGGAGCCTGGAGCGGTTGAGCCGGGACCTGGGCAGCGCCTACACCCACTTCGCAGTCGACATCCGGGACCGGGACGGCCTGGAGCAGGTCTTCAAGAAGTACGGGTCGGACATCGCCGTGGTGATCCACAGCGCGGCGCAGCCGAGTCACGACTGGGCGGCCAAGGAGCCGTACACGGACTTCGACGTGAACGCCGGCGGCACGCTCAACATCCTGGAGAACACGCGGCTGCACGCGATCGACGCGGCGTTCATCCACTGCTCGACCAACAAGGTCTACGGTGACCGGCCCAACAGCCTGCCGCTGGTCGAGCTGGAGACCCGGTACGAGCTGCCCGAGGACCACCGCTGGTACAAGGGCATCACCGAAGAGATGTCGATCGACAACTCGCTGCACTCGGTCTTCGGCGCCTCGAAGGTCGCCGCGGACGTGATGGTCCAGGAGTACGGGCGCTACTTCGACATGAGGACAGCCTGCTTCCGGGGCGGCACGCTGACCGGCCCGGCGCACTCGGCGGCCGAGCTGCACGGGTTCCTGGCGTACCTGATGCGCTGCGTGATGGAGGGCCGGACATACAACCTGTTCGGCTACAAGGGCAAGATGGTCCGCGACGCGATCCACTCGCATGACGTGCTGACCGCGTTCGAGGCGTTCTTCCGGGCGCCACGCTCGGCGGAGGTCTACAACCTCGGCGGGGGCCGGCACTCCAACACCTCGCACATCGAGGCGTTCCGGATCGCCGAGGAGATCACCGGCCGCGAGGCGCGGATCAACTACGTCGAGCAGAACCGCACCGGCGACCACCAGTGGTACGTCAGCAGCATGGACCGGTTCGAGAAGCAGTACCCGGACTGGAGGATCACCTACGACGTGCCGATGATCCTGCGGGAGATCTACGAGGCCAACGTGGACAAGTGGGTGCCGCAGGCATGACCACTCAGACGAAGCGCAACGTGCTCGGCGTCCTGGTCGACGCCACCGACTACGCCACGGCGACCGAGGCGGTGGTGAGCGCGGCGCACGAGCGGCGTCCACTCGCGCTGACCGCGCTGGCCGTACACGGGGTGATGACCGGGGTGCTGGACCGGGCGCACAACGCGCGGCTCAACTCCTTCGACGTGGTCACCCCCGACGGGCAGCCGGTGCGCTGGGCGCTCAACCTGCTGCACCACGCCGGGCTCACCGACCGGGTCTACGGACCGACGCTGACCCTGCACGTGCTCTCCCGTTTCGCCGACGAGGGCCTGCCCGTCTACCTGTACGGCTCGACCGAGGAGACCCTGGCCAGGCTGATCCCGGCCCTGGAGCGGATGTTCCCGGCGCTGAAGATCGCCGGGGTGGAGCCGTCCAAGTTCCGTGCCGTACAGCCCGGTGAGGACGCCGAGATCGCCGACCGGATCCGGTCCAGCGGTGCCCGGCTGGTCCTGGTCGGGCTCGGCTGCCCGCGCCAGGAGGTCTTCGCGTACGCCATGCGGCCCCTGCTGGACATGCCGCTGATGGCGGTCGGCGCGGCCTTCGACTACCACGCCGGGCTGCTGCACCAGCCGCCGGCGTGGATGCAGCGTGCCGGGCTCGAGTGGTTCTGGCGGCTCGGCCTGGAGCCGAAGCGGCTCTGGCGCCGCTACCTGATCCTCAACCCGGCCTACCTGACCCGGCTCGCCGGGCAGAAGACCGGCCTGTGGAAGGCCCGCCCTCCGGCGCCGGCCACCGAACGGCCACCCACCTTCGCGGTCTGACCCTGATCGGCACGGCACGAGGCCCCACCCGGCGTTCCGGGTGGGGCCTCGGCCGTGGGAACAAGGTCAGAGGGTCAGCGTCCAGGTGTTGATGTAGCCGGTGTCCCCGGAGTAGACGTCCCGCACCTGGAGTCGCCAGGTGCCGTTCGCCGCCTCACTGGAGACGTTGGCCGTGTAGGTCGTGTTCACGTTGTCGGCGCTGTCGAAGTAGCTGCTGTTCTTCAGCCGGTACGCCGAGCCGTCCGGGGCGACCAGGTCGATCACCAGGTCACCGCGGTAGGTGTGCACGATGTTCACGGCGATGGTCGAGGACGCCGAGGCGTTGCGGCCGCAGCCGGCGATCGTGATCGAGCTGGACGCTGTGGCGCCGGTGTCCGGGATCGCGACGTCGGTGCCGTTGCTGCCGGAGCAGCCGCCGCCACCCGAACCGGTCACGGTCAACGTGTAGGTGGCCGTGCGGGTGCCCGCCGCGCCGCTGCCGGTGATGGTGACCGGGTAGCTGCCAGCGGGGGTGCTCGCCGAGGTGGCGATGGTGAGGGTGGACGAGCCGCCCGAGGTCACCGTCGACGGGCTGAACGACGCGGTCGCGCCGGCCGGCAGGCCGCTGGCGGAGAGGCTGACCGACTGGGCGGAGCCGGCGGTGGTGGCCGTGCCGACGGTGGCCGTCACCGAGCCGCCCGGAGCGGTGGAGCCGGAGGTCGGCGACACCGAGATCGAGAAGTCGTTGGCCGGCGGGGTGCCGTTCACGACGTAGAGCAGCTGGTTCGGGGTGCCGGTGCCGACGTTGGTCACCACGTTCGGGGTGGAGTTGTTGACCAGGTTGTCCCGGACCTGCTGCGGGCTCCAGGACGGGTTCGCCGAGAGTGCCAGCGCCGCCGCGCCGGCGACGTGCGGCGACGCCATCGAGGTGCCGCTGATCGTGTTCGTCGCGCTGCTGCCGGTGTACCAGGCCGAGGTGATGTTGACGCCCGGGGCCAGGATGTCGACGCAGGTGCCGAAGTTGGAGAAGCTCGCCGCGGCGTCGTTGTTCTGCGTCGCACCCACGGTGATCGCGGAGGCGACCCGGGCCGGGGAGTAGTTGCAGGCGTTCTGCCGGACGCCGAGGGCGTTGCCGTTGCCGGCGGCGACCGCGTACGTGACGCCAGAGTTGATCGAGTTCGTGACGGCCGTGTCGATCGAGCTGTTGGCGCCACCACCGAGGCTCATGTTCGCCACCGCCGGCTTGACCGCGTTCGCGGTCACCCAGTCGATACCGGCCACCACCTGGGCGTTGGTGCCGCTGCCCTGGCAGTTGAGCACTCGGACGCCGACGATCTGAACACCCTTGGCCACCCCGTACGCCGAGCCGCCAACCGTCCCCGCCACGTGCGTGCCGTGGCCGTTGCAGTCGTCGGCAGAGCCACCGTCCACCGCGTCGAAGCCGGAGACGGCCCGTCCGCCGAAGTCGTTGTGCCCGTACAGCACGCCGGTGTCGATGATGTAGGCGCGGACGTTCGACGCCGTGTTCGGGTAGGTGTACGAGCTGTTCAGGGGCAGGTTCCGCTGATCGATCCGGTCCAGGCCCCAGGATGGCGGGTTGGTCTGGGTGCCGGCGATCGAGACGGTGTGGTTCTGCTCGACGTACGCCACCGCCGGGTCGGCGGCGATCCGCGCGGCGGCCTTCGCGCCGACCCGGACCTCGAAGCCGCGCAGCGCCGCGCCGTAGGTGCGGGCCACCGTGCCGCCGTGCCGGCCGACCAGCCGGTCCGCGTTGTCGCCGACCGTGCCCCGGCTGACGGCGGTGTCCTTGAAGACGACGATGTAGCTGTCCGCGACGGCCGTGTCCCCACCCGCCGCCCGGATGGCTCCGGACGGTTCGGCGGCCAGGGCGGGTGTGGCAGCGGCCAACAGGGTCAGTGCTGCCACCCCGACGAGTGCGGACCTGTGGGCAAGACGCATCTCTTACCTCCCTCCGACCGGCAGCCGCCCGACGCGGGTCCCGCTCAGATCCATGACGGCCGATCTTTCCGAGAGTAGGTCAGTGCAGTGATGAAGATAAACATGTCGCATCGTCCATAACGCGGAGAGGATGCCCCCCTACGGGGACGGCGTCCGGGACGAACGAGGGCTGCGCCCGGATTCGCGGACGGCCCCGATCGGAGAGGCTGACCAGCATGGATAGCCCCCTCGCCGCCCTGCTGCCGATCACCGTCCTGTGGGTGGCCGCCGGCGTGGTCGCGGACGGCCTGCCCCGGCTTGGCCGCGCCCGCGCGCTGCGCCGACGCGCCGGGCACCTGCTCATCCTGACCCTCGTGGGTCTGACGCTCACGGCGACCGTGCTTGCGGCCGGGTTGTTCAGTGCCGGAAACGCCCCGGCCGATCAGGCCGCCGCCGCCCTCAATCTCGCCGGGCTCCCCGCACTCGTGGTGGCGGTCTGCACCGTACGCCGGGTGCGCCGGCTCCGGGCCGGCGCGGGAGCGTTCGCCGCAGCGCCGGAGACACCCACGCCGTACGGCCTTCGGGCCGCTGCGGCGCACCCTCTGATCGGGCTCCCGTTGCAGGTCACCGGTGTGCTGACCGTGCCCGCAGTGGTCGCGGCGAACGGCACCGATCTGCTCGCCGTACCGGGCGTCACCGGTCCGGCGATCACCGTCGGCGCGCTCGGGATCCTGGCCATCGGCGTCCGACACGCGCTCCGGCACAGCAGGCTCGCCGAGCGGGCCCGGCCGGACGCACAGCGGTCAGCGCGAGCGCCCGGGCCCCTGCACGTATAGCAACTCCAGGATCGCCCGGGTCGCCTCGAACCAGCGGTCCAGCCAGCCCGGTGGCGGCACGCTGCCCTTCGGCGGCAGCTCCATCAGCAGGCCACGCAGCAACGGGTGGTCAGCCAGCGACCCGGCGGCCTCCATCGGCCAGCCGGTCGGTGGGAAGGACGGCTCGACCAGCGGGTTCGGGTCCAACGACGGCAGGGAGAGCGGCGGGTCGGCCGTCTCGGACGCCGACCCCTCGCGCCCGCTCAACTCCTGGTCGGTCGAGACCACCTCGGTCAGTACGGTGTCCCGACGCGCCCCGCGGTACTTGCCACCGAACCGCTCCGGCTTGCCCGGACCGTTGGTGAGGTTGTCAGACCCGATCGTCGTCATCTGTCTCGCCTACCTCGCTCGGTTGCGGATCGGTGCGGCGGGTCGTGGACCAGCGCCGTACCGACCGGTTCAACGAGGCGGACCCGCTGTGGCGACGGGAATCCCGACGGAACCTCGCCGGCCCGCCGTCGGCACGCACCCGTGGCCCGGCGGCGCTGGACACGGGAAGGTCCCCGTCCGGTCGAACCGGACGGGGACCCCCGTGACCCACGTGGTCAGGCCGAGCCGAACACACCACCTCTGGTGCCGGCGACGAAGGCGTGCCAGTCACCCGGGGCGAAGACCAGGGCCGGGCCGGCCTTGTCCTTCGAGTCCCGCACTCCGACCGCCCCGGTCACGTACGCCACCTCCACGCAGTTGTCACAGTTCGGCCCGCTCTTCGAGCTCTTGAACCACGTTGCCTGCGTCAGGTCCACGGGGAACCCCTTGGTCGCCATTTCCACAACGGCTCCTCTGCCAGTTTTGCGATGTGTGCGACGGACTCCTCCGGACGAATGGCCGCAGCGCGGATGTGATCGAAGATGAAGCTGTACTTCTGTAGTTCGTCGCTCTTCTCCAGGAAGAGCCCACCCGTGGCGTTCTCCGCGTACACGACATCCGGATCACCGGGCTCGGGGAAGCTGAGGATCGTGAAGGTCCCGTCCATGCCGGCGTGCGCACCCACCTCGAAGGGCAGGATCTGCAACGTCACGTTCGGCAGTTCGGCAACCTCGACCAGCCGTTTGAGCTGGCCACGCATCACCTCGTCCCCGCCCACCGGCCTGCTTACCACCGCCTCATCGAGCACCACCCACAGATCGACCGGATCGTCCTGGGTCAACAACGACTGACGGCCCAGACGGACACGCACCCGCTGATGTACCTGATCGGCCGTGAAGTCCGGCCGGGCGGCGCGGATCATCGCCCCGGCGTACTCCTCGGTCTCCAACAGACCGGGCACCACCTGCTGCTCGTATGCCCGGATCGAACTCGCCGCGGCCTCCAGCCCGACGTACGCACCGACCAGCACCGTGCTGTACGGGTGCCACCAGCCCTTCTGCCGCGCCTCCCGGGCGATCTGCACGAGTTCGTCGCTCTCGGCACCCACCACGCCGTAGATCCGCAGCATGTCGCGGACGTCGCGCGGTGTGGCCGACGTGTGCCCGGTCTCGATGCGGGAGATCTTCGACGCCGAGCACTCCAACTGCTCGGCCACCACCTCGATGGTGATGCCGGCGGACTCCCGCTGACGGCGCAGCTCGGCACCGAGCCGTCGCCGTCGGATGGTTGGGCTGCGCCGCTCACTCATGGCGCAACCACTGCCTCGCTGATCCTCGCCGCTGGCTGCTCGACCCCACTCGGGCTACCTCCGGTCGACGCGCCACTGGCTGCACCCGCCGGGGGCGCGACCGTCGACCGGCGAGCGTTCGCGGCGAAAGGGGTGGTGCCGGTCATCGGCCGGCCGCGACGGGCGAAACCGGCCCTCAGTGTGCCGTCCGGACGCGGATGGCTTCAAGCGCCGCTTTCGATCAGCGACTCACGTATAGGCAAAAGTCGACGTGCAACTTGCATGAAGCACGTCCCTGATGCAGTCTGTCCGTATGGCACGGATCACTCAGCGTCTCCGTCCGGTCCCCCGGTGTGGTCATCCCACCGATCCGGGGAAGCCGATGCGACGCGGGCCCGGCCAGCGACACCGAGACCTGCTCCGGGGTGAAGACCCCGCCGCTGCAAGCCGGCAAGCTGCGGCGGCGGGCGCGGTTCCCGGAAGCAGTCGAGTGATGGTCGGGTGGCGGCACGCCACCAGCGGAGTACGGCCCGACCACCACCAACCGCACCACCGGTCCCCGAGGCGCGATCCCGTCACCGGGCCGAGGCGTTCCCCCGATCAGTCACCGCTGGCGCAACCGCCGGCCGACCTCCCCAGGAGCCCATGTGCTTCCCCGCTCCGGTGACGTACTGCACGTGACTCGCGCGGCGAGTGTCCAGTTCCTCAGGCCCATCAGATACCGGGTGATCCGGGTGCTCGACTGGCCGACCTACGACGGTTGGCTCTGGCTCGACGGCTACGAGTTGAACGCGGCGGGCGACGCGGTCACCCGACGGTCGATCTTCGTCCAGCGGGAAGGGCTGCAACAGGTGCAGTCCGCACCGGAGGCCCGCCCGCACACCGTACGGACCCGGCGCCCCGTCGTCCGTACTCCCGTCCGGGTGGGCTGACCAACGCGATCCGCCGCCGGTGGGCGTGCCGTCGCCATAGAATTGGTACGCCCACCCCGGCACCGTTCCACCCGCGCGTCCAGGGCCCTGAGCCTGGGATGGTCATGGTCAATCAGCCCGCCCTGCGGCGGCACCACCGCTCCCGTATCGCCTACGCCTTCGGACTCCTCGCCCTGCTCGGGGCCATGACCACGGTCCTGGTCCTGGTCCGCGACCCGGCGATGTCGTCCACCCGGCTGACCACGCCGGTGCCCGCACCCGAGATCACCGTGATCGACGCCGACCCGCCTGTGGACGAGGAGCCCGGCTGGATCGGCGCCGGCGCCCCCACCCACAGCACCGACCCGACCGGTCCTGCGGCCGGTGCCGGTGCGGGCGGTCAGTACGACGGCCGCCAGGAGATCACCGAGGCGGCTCCTGCCCGGCACACCGAGACGGACGTCCGCCGCTCACTGTTCTGGTCCGGAATCTTCGGCCTCACCATCTCGCTGGCCGGCCTCGGCCTGGTCGGCACCCGCCGCCGCATGTGGTGAGCGCCGGTCACGGCGTGTTCGTCACCGTCGGCCTCGGCACCGTCGGACTGACCCCGGTCGAGGGCCGGGCCTGCGAGACGATCAGCAGTACCTGGTCGTCGGTCGCCACCGTCGTGCCGGCCCCCGGCTCGGTGCCCACCACCGTTCCCGGCGGCAACTCGGACGGGCGGTACACCACCCGGTAGGTCACACCGAGGCGGTCCAGCAGCCCTTCGGCGGTTGCCTGCGGCAGGCCGGTGACCGGCGGCACCGGCACCTCGACCGGCTCGGTGGTGGCCGCCGGGCTGCTCGGTGACTCGCTGGTCGGGGCCGCCGAGGTCGGCGCCGCGCTGGTCGGGGCCGCGGTGGTGGCACTGGCCGGCGGAAGCGACGGCGTGGTCCGCGGGTCGTCCGGGTCGTCGTCCCGCGCGGCGAGCACCACCCAGAGCGCCGCCCCGAGCAGGCCCGCGAGCAGCAGCGCGAGCACGCCCCAGAGGATCGGCATCCACCAGCGGCGGCCGCCCTGCTCCTCGGCGTACCACTCTCCGGCGGGCTCGGCCGGTCGCGGCGCCCGCACCTCCGCCCGCCCGGACCACGGCGGCGGCGGAGTGGACGGCTCCGCGGGCATCCGCGCGGTCCGGTCCACCGGCCCGCCCGGCTGCGACGGCGCGGCGCGGTCGATCGGCATGGTCCGGTCGGCCGGCGCGCCGGGACCGGACGACGCCGCGCGGTCGATGGGCATGGTCTGGTCCGGCGACGCGGCCGGGCCGGCCGGAGCGGTGCGGTCGATCGGCGCCGTCTGGTCGGGTCCGGCGGCCCGGTCCAGCGGTGCGGTCTCGTCCGGCGACGCGGTGCGGGGCGGGGTGGAGGGCTCGGCCGGTTGTGGCGGCTCCGGCTGGTCGGCGGCGGGCGGCAGGGGACGGGTCCGGTCGTCGTCGTGATCCCCGGCGGGCGGCTCCTGGCGGTCGTCGCTCATCGCACGTCCTTTCCCGAACCGGACGGGCGCCGTGGCCCTCGACCGCCAACCTAACCGCCCACACCGGGATCGGCTGGTATCAGCGGCCCGAACCGCCCGGCCCGAACCGGTGTCGACGATCGGGACGACCCGATCTCCGGCGACCCCGCGCCGGCCGCCGCTGGCGGTCGTTGGTCACCGAGCCAGGGATCAGAGGGTCGGTCCCACACTCGGCAGGCTGGGTGGCGCTGCCGCCCCACACCAGATGCTGACCTCGTCGTTCCAGCGGGCCGCGCCGTCCTCGGCCGGTTCCTGCCGGCTGACCTCTCCGGTGCGTCCGCTGCGGTAGCGCGGGTAGAGGCCCTCCTCGACCAGGTCCGCGGCGGCGTCCGCGCAGTCGTCACCGACCACGTCCGGCACCTCCGCCGCCGGCGCCGGGCCAGCCACGTGGAGTTGCACCGTGGCGCCCCGGGCGACCGTGGCGCCCACGGCGGGCGAGCTGCTCTCGACCGTACGACCGGTGCCCGTACCGAAGACCAGACGCCAGCCCAGTCGCTGCTTGCGCAACATGTCCCGGGCCTGCACGAAGTCGGTGCCGACCACCGGTGGCACGGTCAGCCCGCTCCCCTTGGTCGAGGAGGTGCGAGGGGCCGACGGCGTGGTCCGGCCGGTGCTCGGTCGGGGTGTCGTCGCCTGGCCGGTCGGCGTAACGGTCGCGGTCGCCACCGCCAGCGGGTCCGTCGGAGATCCCTCATCCTCGCCGGCCAGCAACCACCCGCCGGTCGCACCGATCGCGACGAGCAGCACGGCGACCAGCCCGCCGCCCAGCAGCACACTGGCCCGCCCGGGACCACCGTCGTCCCGGCCGCCCGCGGAATCCTGCCGACCCGTGTTCGCGTCCGTCATACCGCCCACCGCCTCATCACCGGCGACCGTACCCGGCGCCGCCCAACACGCTGCGCCGGCGCTCGACCCCGGCGGGTCGTTGCCACTCGCCGCGCCGACGACGGGACGCTACGCTGCCCGGCATGGCCAGACGGGGCTGGGGAGTATCGATCGCGACGGCGGTCGGCATCGCTGCTGGCGCTGGCGCCGCTCAACTGGGCTTCGGCTACGGGCTCGGCGTCATCACCTGGACGCCCACCGATGCCGGGGCCACCGACACGGCCTGGGCGGACGGCCTCGCCTGGGCCACCTGGCTCGCTGCCAGCTCGACCGTGCTGGGTGCGGTCTGCGCCCAGCGGCTGCACCAGCGGGCCGTACCGCCGACGGCCGACCCGAGGGTGACCGACAACGAGCTGACACCGACCGCCGTTCCCGGGACGGAAGCCCCGGACGGGTCGGACGCGCCGGAACCGGCAACCGTCGCGGCCGGCCGTCCGACTGCGGTCGACGACACCGGCCCGGACCGGCCGACTTCGGCGGGCGACCGGTCGGCGCACGAGGTCCCGCCCGGCGAGCACGACGGTCTGCTGCGGCGGGTCGCCGTGGCGCTCGGTGCCGGGATCGGCGGGTTGGTCACCGTGCTGCTGGTCGCCGTGCCCGCGCGTGTCGCGGTGGGCGCCGACACCGGAGCGCCGCAACGGGCGGCCGCCCTGCACGCGGGCCTGGGCATCCTGATCGGCGTGCTCGTCGCGGTCTGGGCGCTGCGCTCCCGCACCGCCGCGGTGAACGTGACCGCGACGGCCGCCTGGCTCTGGCTGCTCGCGGTGGTCTCGGTCGTCGACGGGGTACGCGTCGGACGCGGACTGACCGGTGCCCAGCTCGGCACCTGGCAGCTCGACCCGGACCACCCGCGTTACTGGATCGGTGACCAGCTCTACTGGCCGGGTGCGCTGCTGGCGCTCGTTCCCGCGCTGCTGATCGGCGTGCTGGCGGCGCGGCGGGCCGCCCGGTCGGCCGGGCACCGGGTCGGCGCGGCGGCCTCCGGCGCGGCTGGTCCGCTGCTCGTCGCGCTCGCCTACCTGACCACCGTGCCGCGCTGGTCGGTGTTGGGCCCGGAGCAGCTGTCCACCCAACTGATCGCCCCGTACGCGGTCATCGCCGGCATCGGTGGCTCGGTGCTGATCGCCGCGCTCGCCGAGCGGGCCGACCGCAACCGGGACGCGGCGGCAACGGCGGGCCCGCATCCGGTTGCCGAGCCCTCTTCACCTCGGTCGCACGAGGTGGCCCCGGCCCCGGTCAGCCCTTCGGCCGAGGCCGGCGCCGGGCGCGACTCGGTCGGCGATGTGCCCCCAGTGGACGAGGTCGTCCCGGGGAAGCGGGCCGGCGTACCCCGGGTGCCGGCACCGCGCAGGGACCCGGACGACGCCGGTCCGACCGCCTCCACCGACGGTGGGCCGGCGGAGGGTGCGGCGACGGGCAGCCGGCGGAGCGGATCGCCCCGGCGGGCCGGACGGCCCCTCACCGACTGAGGCGCCCGGCGGCGACGAGCCACCACCGTGGTGGCCGGGTGAGCGGAGTCAGTCGACCGGCCAGGTGTGCACCGGCTCGTTGCCGCGCTGGAGCTCCGCGTACCGCTGCACCATGTGGTGCAGCGCGGCGGGCCGGTCCATGCCCCGGTGCCGCTCCGCCGCCCAGACCGCCTCGGTCTGCCAGACGGCACCGTTGCGGCCGGTCCGGCAGCGCTGCTCGATGATGCCGAGCAGGCGGTCCCGCTGCGCCGGGGCGACACCGAACCCGTCCAGGCCGGCAGCGGCGGTGGGCAGCAACTGCTCCAGCACCAGCTTGGTGACCGGCACGTCGCCGAGCCGGGGCCAGTGCAGTACGGCGTCCAGACCCCGCCGGGCGGCGGCGTGGAAGTTCTCCTCGGCGGAGCTGAAGGTGAGCTGGCTCCAGATCGGCCGGTCCGCCTCGGCCAGGCCCCGGGCGAGCCCGAAGTAGAAGGCCGCGTTGGCCAGCATGTCCACCACCGTGGGGCCGGCCGGCAGCACCCTGTTCTCCACCCGCAGGTGGGGGCGACCGTTCATGATGTCGTAGACCGGGCGGTTCCACCGGTAGACGGTGCCGTTGTGCAGCCGCAGCTCACCGAGCTGGGGCACACCGCCGGCGTGCAGCACCTCCACCGGGTCCTCGTCCTCGCAGATCGGCAGCAGCGGCGGGAAGTACCGGACGTTCTCCTCGAAGAGGTCGAAGATCGAGGTGATCCACCGCTCACCGAACCACACCCGGGGGCGTACGCCCTGGGCCTTCAGCTCGTCGGGACGGGTGTCGGTGGCCTGCTCGAAGAGGGCGATCCGGGTCTCGGCCCAGAGCTGACGGCCGTACAGGAAGGGGGAGTTCGCGCCGATCGCGACCTGCACGCCGGCGATGGCCTGCGACGCGTTCCAGTAGTCGGCGAAGCTGTCCGGCGCCACCTGGAGGTGGAACTGGAGACTCGTGCAGGCGGCCTCGGGGGCGATCGAGTCGGTGTGCGTACGCAGTTGCTCGACGCCGCGGATGTCGAGTTCGATGTCCTCGCCCCGGGCACCGACGATCTGGTCGTTGAGCACCCGGTAGCGCTCGTTCGTGGAGAGGTTGTCCTCGACCAGGTGCCCCTCGGTGAGGGTGGGCAGGATGCCGACCAGGACGATCTTCGCGTCGGACTTGGCCGCGCGCTCGTCGGCGCGGGAGAGACTGCTGCGCAGGTCGTGTTCGTAGTCGGCGAAGCCGGTGCCCTCGATCAGCCGGGGTTCGGCGTTGAGTTCCAGGTTGAACTGCCCCAGCTCGGTCTGGAAGAGCGGGTCGGCGATGTCGGCGAGGATCTCCTCGTTGCGCATCGCCGGCTCGGCCGCCGAGTCGACCAGGTTGAGTTCGATCTCCAGGCCGGTCATCGGCCGGTCGGCGTCGAAGCCGAAGTCGTCCAGCATCAGGGCGAAGACGTCCAGGCAGCGCCGGACCTTCTGCCGGTAACGGACGCGGTCCTCCCGGGAGAAGGCGCCCTGCGAGACGTCCCTGCCCATGTGTCCTCCCGACGCCCGGCGCGGTCGGGATCCTGCCGCCATCCCGGAAAGCGCATTGTGAACCATCCACGGTAAGAGCGCTCACCTGGCCGAGGCCAGAGGACGGCAGCGGTGATCCGACGCCGACCGAGGGGGATGCGCTCGTGGGGCCATCTGTACCCCGTCGGCGCCGTGCCGGACCGGATGCGCGCGAGAACAACTCGTGACAATTGCCACGAGTTCGGCGACGAGTGGCGGAGACGGCGCCGGGCCCGCGCCGACGTGCGGCGCGGGCCCGGCGTACCGGCGATCCGAAGGATCAGGCCTGGCGGACGGCCTCGCCCTCGATCTCGATCTTGATCTTGCGGCTGACCAGCACGCCGCCGGTCTCCAGCGCGACGTTCCAGGTCAGGCCGAACTCCTCGCGGTCGATCTCGGTGCTCGCGGAGAAGCCGAAGATGTCCTGGCCGAACGGGCTGCGGCCGACACCCTCGAACTCGACCTCCAGGTCGACGGGGCGGGTGACGCCCCGGATGGTCAGCTCACCGGAGAGCACGAACTCGTTGCCGCGGCGGGACTTGACCCCGGTGCTGCGGTACTCCAGGGTCGGGAAGTTCTCGGCGTCCAGAAACTCGGGGCTGCGCAGGTGCGCGTCCCGGTCGGCCTGGGTGGTGTCGATGCTCGCGGCCTGGATGGTCGCCGCGACCGAGGACTGCAGCGGGTCTTCGGCAACGGTGATCGTGGCGGTCGCCTCGTTGAACTCACCGCGGACCTTGCTGACCATCATGTGGCGAGCGACGAAGCCCACCCGCTTGTGCGCGACGTCGAGCGCGTAGGTGCCGGGGGCCGGGATGGTGAGGCCGTCCCAGTCGCGGGTAACCGCATCGATGCTGCTGGTCATGCTGCTGTCCTCCAGAAGAATTGTTTAGTAGCCCAACGACTGCTTGAGCAACTATAGCGGCAACAACATTCCCTGTGTCAAGGACTGGTAGGATGAACCAGTGACCAACGTGTTCGACGATCCCCGGATCACCGCCGTCGGCCTGCTCTACGAGGCGCACGCCGGGCTGTCGGCCCGGTTCGCCGCCCAACTCGAAGAGCACGGCCTCTCCTCGGTCGAGTTCGAGGTGATCACCCGCCTGGCCCGCTCGCCGGGCAATCAGCTCCGGATGACCGACCTTGCCGCCCAGACCTCCCTGTCCACAAGCGGGGTGACCCGGGTGGTGGACCGGATGGAGCGCGACGGACTACTCACCCGCCGGGCCTGCCCACACGACCGCCGCAGCTCGTACGCGGTGGTCACCGCCGCCGGCCTGCGACGGCTGGACGAGACGCTGCCCGGGCACCTGCGGATCATCGAGCAGTGGTTCACCGGCCAGCTCGACCCCGAGGCCCTGGCCGCGCTGCTCGACGGCCTGCGCCGGGTTCGTGACGCCGTGCATCCCGGTGCCACCGCGGGCAGCACCGACACCGCCCCCGACCAGACCGCCAACGCCAACGGCGCCACCTGCTGACCGCCGTCCGGCGTCGGCGACGGCCTGAGCAGTGATCGGCGCCACCGGCAGAAAGACCGGCAGAACTGACCTTGCCAGCCGGACATGCGGGCCGAAACAGGCTTTCCGCCCCGATCACGGTGGCAGGCTTTCCTCCACCGGGGAATCACCGGGGGGTGACGGCGCGGGCGAACAGCGAGGGGTAGCACCAAGGGGGCTCTTCGCTCGCGCCACTCCCCACCCGGCCGACCCCGCCTACCGCGCCGCCGGCCCGCCCCGCGAGGCAGTCAACGCGTAGAGCAGCTCCGACTCGTGCGGCAGCAGGCGGATGCCACTCTCCTGGCAGACCCGGTCGAGCCGATCAAGGACCGCCGGGTCCCCGGTGCTCGCGGCCAGCCCGACCAGCGCCTCCACCGCGTCCCGCCGGTCCCGACCCGCCTCCGCCGCGGCGGCGAACCACTCGGCCGCCAACTCGCGGTCGCCCCGGTGCAGTGCCAGGTTGCCCTCGATCAAGGCGCAGATCGCCGCCTTCGGTTCACCCCAGACCGACACCGCATCGTCCGTACGCGGCCTCGGCGGCCCGGCCCGCCCGGCCGGCGGTCGTGACGGTACGGCCAGCGCCAGCTCAGCGGCATCGGCGCGCAACTCGGTGAGCACCTCGGACGCCTCGTCGCCGCGACCGTCCTGGGCGAGCGCCAACCCGATCGTGCCGAGCACCCGCCGGCGATGCCGCGGGTCACCCAGCTCGGACAACGCCGCAACCGCCCGCCGGCCCTGGTCCACGGCGTCGGCGTACCGGCCCTCCAGACGCACGACCTCGGCCCGGTTGGCCCAGGAGAGCACCCGCAGCCGCTGTTCCCCACACTCGGCGGCGAGCCGGTCCACCGCGGCCAGCCGGCGGTGCGCCGCAGCCAGGTCGGCGGCCCGGATCTCGTGCCAGGCGAGGGCGTTCTGGGCCACCGCCATGTCCCGGATCCGGCCGTTGCGGGCGGCCAGCCGGAGCACCGCCTCGGCCTGCTCGCGGGCCTCGTCACGCCGGCCCACGGCGACCAGCAGCGCGCTCAGCACGATCCGCGCATCCAGTTCGCCGTTGATGTCGCCGGCCTGCCGGAACGCGTCCAGCGCGGCCCACGCCGTCGGCAGCTCCTCGCCGCCCGCGCCGTGCTCGGCGGCGAGCCGGGCCACCCCGAGGGCGGCCCACCCCCGCAGCACGGGACCGGCGTCCGCGGTCCGCGGGTCGGCCAGGAGTCGGCGCAGCCACTGCCGGCCGACGACGTCGCGCCCACGGAACCTCCACCAACGCGTCAGACAGCTGGCCAGACGGAGCGCGGTCAGCGGATCGTCGCTCGCGGCGTGGGCCAGCGCCGAGCTTATGTCGCTGCTGACCTCGTCCAGCAGGTGCACCGCCTCGGGCAGCCGTGGGCCGACCAGTTCGGTGGCGGTCCGCGCCACCAGTCGAGCGATCACCACGGCGTGCCGGCGCCGGATGCAGGTCAGTTCACCGCCGCCGGCCGCCTGCTCGGCGGCGAAGTCGCGGACCGCGTCGAGCAGGCGGAACCGGAAGGGACCGGTGCCGCGCACGCTCAACAGGCCGAGTTCGACGAGCCGGTCCAGCAGCGGAACGGGATCGATCGCCACCGTGCCGTCCCGGTCGGCCTCGTCGGCGAGCATCTCCTCGGCCAGCTCCACCGACCAGCGGTTCCGGAACACGGCGAGCCGCCGCAGCGCGGCCTGCTCCTCCGACGCGAGCAGCCGATAGCTGGTCTCCACCGCGTCCCGCAGGGTCACCGCCACCGCTGCGCGCGTGGCGTCCGGGCCGACCGGACGGCGGGTGGGCGCGTCCGGCCCGTCCCAGCCGGAATGGACCGCCTGGTCGGCGGGAGTGGCCAGGTCGAGCACGCGGTCGCCGTACCGGTCGAGCAGCTCCGTGAGGTCGAGGATCCGGCCCCGGGCGGCCATCAGCTCGATGGCCAGCGGCAGCCCGCCGAGCCGGCGAACCAGTGCGGCCAGGGCGGGAAGCTCGTCCGCGGTGGGTGGCTCCCGACGGACCTGGGCCAGACGGGCGGTGAACAGTGCGACCGCCGGCCACGACCCGAGCGTGGCCGGCCCGCGCCGCTCGGCGCCCGGCGGCGGCACGTCGAGGGGCGCGACCGGCCAGACCCGCTCGCCGGGCAGCCCGACCGGGTGCCGTCCGGTGACCAGCACCCGCAGCGAGGGCAGCGCGCCCGTCAGCCGGTGCAGCGTCTCGGCCACCGGACCCGGGGCGCGCTCCACCGCGTCCATCACCAGCAGGACCGGTCGGCCGGCGAGCCGGGCGACGAGCTCCGGCAGCCGGGCCGCGCCGAGCACGGTCATCGAGGCGGCGAGCACGTCCGGGCCGTCCGAGCCCTCGCCGACCAGCACCCCGGCCACGCCGCCCGGGTGGGCACCGCCGGTCGCGTGCGCCACGGAGAGCGCGAGTGCGGTCTTGCCCACCCCGGCCAGCCCGACCAGGCTGACCAGCCGGGGGCCGCGCTCGGCGGTCAGCATGCCGGCCAACTCGGTGACATCGCGGTCGCGGCCGATCAGCGCGACCGGCGGTGGAAGTGCGACCTGTGGGCCGGCGGGCTCGACTGTCGCCGCGGTGCCGCCGGTGGCCACGAGCGCCGCCGGGATGTTGTCCGCCTGGGGTGGCTCGCCGCCGGCGGTGTTGCGGGCCGCGGCCAGGAACGCCGCCCGGGTGCCGCCGGTCAGCTCCAGGGCCGCGGCGAGCAACTCCACGGTGGTGCGCTGAGGCCGGACCGATCGGCCACGCTCCAGGTCACGCACCGTCCGCACGCCCACGCCGGCCAGGGACGCCAGCTCGGCCTGGGTGAGCCCGGCGGTACGCCGATGCCCACGGAGCAGGTCCGACAGCCCGGTACGGCCCGCCGGGCTCCGCGACCGATCATGATCGGGAGTCATGGGCACGAAGAGTACGGATCGGCTCCGACCATCGGCAGTCGAACGTCGGGCTGCCGACGGCTGCTCGCCGATATCCGACAGCTAGCGGATCCCGGCCCGCAACCGCCGCCCGGCCGGCCGGCGCCGAGGACCGCTCAGAGACCCAGATCGCGCGCGATGATCATGCGCTGCACCTCGCTGGTGCCCTCGCCGATTTCCAGGATCTTGGAGTCCCGCCAGAACCGGGCAACCGGGTACTCGTTCATGAAGCCGTAGCCACCGTGGATCTGGGTGGCCTCCCTCGCGTTGTCCACCGCGATCGTGCTGGCGTGCAGCTTGGCGATGGCGGCCTGCCGCTTGAACGGCTCACCGGCCAGCATCCGGGCGGCGGCGTCGTAGTAGGCAAGCCGGGCGGTGTGCGCCTTCAGCTCCATGTCGGCGATCTTGAACTGGATGGCCTGGTTGGCGCCGATCGGGCGGCCGAAGGCGTGGCGCTCCTTCGCGTACCTGATCGACTCGTCGACACAGCCCTGGGCGAGGCCGACGGCCAGCGCGGCGATGGCGATCCGGCCCTCGTCGAGGATCTGCAGGAACTGGGCGAAGCCCCGACCCCGCTCGCCGAGCAGGTTGGCCACCGGCACCCGGCAGTCGTCGAAGGTCAGCTCGTGGGTGTCCGAGGCCGTCCAGCCCACCTTGGAGTAGCCAGGCGCCACGGTGAAGCCGGGCGTGCCGGTGGGCACGATGATGGTCGACAGCTCCTTCGAGCCGTCCGGGTTCGTGCCGGTGACCGCGGTGACGGTGACCAGGGCGGTGATGTCGGTGCCGGAGTTGGTGATGAAGGCCTTCGAACCGTTGATCACCCAGTGGTCACCGTCCAGCACGGCCCGGGTCTGGGTGCCGGCGGCGTCCGAACCGGTGCCCGGCTCGGTGAGCCCGAAGCCGGCCAGTGCCTCGCCGCTGAGCAGCTTCGGCAGCCAGGTCGCGCGCTGCTCGTCGGTGCCGAACCGGTAGATCGGCATGGCACCGAGCGACACCGCCGCCTCCAGCGTGATCGCCACGCTGGAGTCGACCCGGGCCAGCTCCTCCAGGGCGAGGCAGAGGGCGAAGTAGTCGCCGCCCATGCCACCGTGCTCCTCGCCGAAGGGCAGGCCGAACAGGCCCATCTTGCCCATCTGCCGGATCACCTCGTACGGGAAGGTGTGCTGCTCGTAGTGCTCGGCGATGACCGGTGCGACCACCTCGCGGGCGAAGTCCCGCACGCTCTCCCGCAGCGCCGCTTGTTCGTCGGTGAGCCGGAAGTCCATCTCGTCCTCCTGTGTCGACGGGCCGCCGGCGCTCGTGACGCCGGGACGGCTCGCTGTGGCGGTCCGGTCGGTCGTCGGGTCAGACCGGGGTGACGCCGTGCCGGCGCCGGGAGAATTGCCGATCCTTGGTACGCGCGGCCGCGAACCGGCGGACCAGCTCGGCACGCAGGTCGTGCGGCTCGACGATGGCGTCCACGACCAGCTCGCTGGCGAGCCGGACGACGTCGATGTCCTGCTCGTACTCGGCGCGCTTCGCGGCGACGAAGGCTGCCCGCTCGGCCTCGTCCTCGATCGCCGCGATCTTGTTGGCGTAGACCGCGTTCACCGCGGCCTCGGCTCCCATCACCGCGATCTTCGCGCTGGGCAGAGCGATGGTGGCGTCCGGCTCGAAGCCGGGGCCGGCCATCGCGTAGAGGCCCGCGCCGTACGCCTTGCGGACCACCACGCAGATCTTCGGCACGGTCGCCTCGGAGATCGCGGTGATCATCTTGGCCCCGTGCCGGATGATGCCCTGCTTCTCAACGGCGCTGCCGACCATGAAGCCGGGTACGTCGCTGAGGAAGAGCAGCGGCACGTTGAACGCGTCGCAGAGCTGCACGAACCGGGTCGCCTTGTCGGCCGAGTCGACGAAGAGCACGCCGCCCTTGAACATCGAGTTGTTGCCGACCACGCCGACGACCTCGCCGTTCAGCCGGCCGAAGCCGATGGTCAGCTCCTTGGCCCACAGCGCCTGGATCTCGAAGAAGGAACCCTCGTCGAGCAGGCCCTTGACGTACCGCCGCATGTCGAACGCCTGCCGCTCGCTGGCCGGCACCAGCGCGGCCAGGTCGGCCTTCTCCGGCGCGGCGACCGCCTCGGCGGTCGGCGGTGTCTGGGTCCAGTTCGCCGGCAGGTAGGACAGGTAGCGGCGCACCACGTCGAGCGCGTCGGCCTCGGTCTTGCAGAGGAAGTGCCCGACGCCGGACTCGGCGGTGTGCACCTTCGCCCCGCCCATCGCCTCCAGCGTGGTCTTCTCGCCGGTGACCATCTCGACCATCCGGTCGGAGCCGAGGTACATGCTGGCGTTGCCGTCGACCATGGCCACCACGTCGCAGAACGCCGGGATGTACGCCCCACCGGCGGCGCTCGGGCCGAACAGCGCGCACACCTGCGGGATCGAGCCCGAGGCGCGCACCTGGTTCCAGAAGATCTTGCCGGCGCCGCGCCGGCCGGGGAACAGGTCGACCTGGTCGGTGATCCGGGCGCCGGCGGAGTCGACCAGGTAGACCATTGGCACGCTGGTGGAGTATGCGCGCTCGATGATCCGGATGATCTTCTCGACGGTGCGGGCGCCCCAGCTGCCGGCCTTGACGGTGGAGTCGTTGGCCATCAGGCAGACCTGCCGGCCGTCGATGGTGGCGGTGCCGGTGACCACGCCGTCGGCGGGCAGCCCTTCGGCGAGGGCGTTGGCGTAGAGGCCGTCCTCGACGAACGAGCCCTCGTCGACCAGGAGCGCGACACGCTCCCGGGCGAAGAGCTTGCCCTTGGCGGCGTTCGCCGCGTGGTACTTGTCCGCGCCACCGGATCGTGCCCGCTTGCGCAGCTGCTCCAGCGCCTCACCGTCGAGCGTCACGCTGACTCCCTCGCCGCACTGACCTGAACGATCGTTAGGCTAGCGCATCCGCGCGACGCTCGGCGACCCGTGGCCGGATCGGGGGCAACCTCGGCCGCGCGCTCAAGAGAGATATTGAAATACATGGATCTATATGGCTAGGCTCCTGACACCCCTCCCTCCCGGATTGGAGTCAGCGATGACCTCACGACTCAATCGGCTCGCCGTCGCGGTGCTCGCGACGGCACTGGCCACCCTCGGCGTCACGGTCGCCAACCCGTCGCCCGCGTCCGCCGCCATGACGATCTGCTACAACACCAGCCAGGCGGGAAGCTTCGCCGGCACCGCCAACCAGGCCGCCTCGATCTGGAACAACGCCACGTCCAACCTGACGCTCTCGGCGAACTGCGGCTCCAACCTGCGGATCTACCAGATCACCGGCGGCGGCTCGTACGCCGTCCGGACCAGCCTCGGCAACGGCCGGGTGTACATCGACACCCAGCAGGCCGCGCAGTACAGCCCGCTGCGGATCATGACCCACGAGATCGGGCACATCCTCGGCCTGCCGGACAACTACAACGGGAACTGCGCGCTCCTGATGTCCGGCGGCAGCGCCGGCACCAGCTGCACCAACCCGTACCCGAGCAGCGCCGAGGCGAGCCGGGTGACCAGCCTCTTCGCCGGCACCCGCATCGCCACCGAGCGCAGCACGGACCGCGCCGGGTCCGAGATCTTCCGCGACAGCTGGCCGACCGCGCTCACGTCCGTGAGCTGACCGACCGGGCACGACGGAGGGGTCGGCACCACGCCGGCCCCTCCCCGCGTTTCCGGACGGTCAGCTCGGCATCGGCGTCAGACGGGTGCGGGGACCGGCGCGCAGCACGCCCGACGGGAGCTTCTTGCCGAGCAGGTGCTCGGCCAGCTCGGCCGCCTCGATCAGGGCGGCCAGGTCGATGCCGGTGTCGATGCCCATGTCGTGCAGCATGTGCACGGCCTCCTCGGTGGCCAGGTTGCCGCTGGCCCCCGGCGCGTACGGGCAGCCGCCGAGGCCGCCCACGCTGGCGTCGAACTCGGTCACGCCCAGCTCCAGCGCGGTCAGCAGGTTGGCCAGCGCCGTACCCCGGGTGTTGTGGAAGTGCAGCAGCACCGGCACGTGCGCGTTGCGGTCGCGTACCGCCGTCAGCAGCTCGCGGACCCGGCGCGGAGTGCCCATGCCGGTGGTGTCGCCGAACGCCACCCGGTCCGCCCCGTCGCGGACCACCCGGTCCACGATTCCGGCCACCCGCTGCGGGTCGACGTCCCCCTCGTACGGGCAGCCGAAGCTGGTCGCCACGATCACCTCGACCCGCGCGGACGCCCCGTGCAGCAGGTCGATCAGCTCGGCGATGTCGTCCAACGACTCGTCGGTGGAACGGTTGACGTTGCGCCGGTTGTGCGTGTCGCTGGCCGAGACCACCACCTCGATCTCGGTGAACCCGGCGGCCAGTGCCCGCTGGGCGCCCCGCGTGTTGGGCACCAGTGCCGAGTAACGCACCCCGTCGGCCTTCACCGCCCGCTGCCACACCTCGTCGGCGTCGGCCATCTGGGGGATCGCCTTCGGGTGCACGAACGACACCGCCTCGATCCTGCGCACACCCGTGCCGGAGAGCGCGTCGAGCAGCCGCACCTTGGCGTCGGTCGGGATCGGGTCCTCGTTCTGCAGCCCGTCCCGCGGCCCGACCTCGCGGATCGAGACGGAATCTGGCAACTGGCTCATCGGTCACCTCGCTGTGACGTCGGATCGGGGTGGGGTTCGGCCGCTTTGCTCTGCTTCAACCAAGGCAACGGTGACCGTCCGATATCCGGACAACCGCTGTTGCGTCCAGGTAAGCAGAGCAAAGGGCGCGGGTACCAGTCTCGCCGGGCCGCCGGAACGACGACCCGGCCGGCTCAGCGCATGCGGGAGACGATGCCCGTGTCGTAGGCCCCGGAGAGGAACTCCTCGTTGTCGAGGAGCTCGGCGAAGAAGGGGACGTTGTTCTTCGGGCCCTCGATCTGGAAGGCGGCGACCGCGACCTTCGCGCGCTCGAGCACCTCGTCGCGGGTCGCGCCGCTGATGATCAGCTTGGCCATCAGGCTGTCGTAGAACGGGGTGACCGTGTTGCCCTCGGTGTAGCCGGAGTCCACCCGGACACCCTCACCCGTCGGCTCAACCCAGGTCCTGATCACGCCCGGGCCGGGCAGGAAACGCTTCGGGTCCTCGGCGTTGATCCGCATCTCGATGGCGTGCCCGCGCGGCACCAGCGCGTCCGGGTCGAAGGTCGGCGCCAGGCCCGACGCCACCCGCAACTGCTCCTCCACCAGGTCGACGCCGTAGACGTACTCGGTCACCGGGTGCTCCACCTGCAGCCGCGTGTTCATCTCCAGGAAGAAGAACTCGTTGGTCGCAGGATCGAGCAGGCACTCCACCGTGCCGGCGTTGCGGTAGCCCACCGCCTCACCGGCCCGCACCGCGGCGGCCAGGAAACGCTCACGCAGCTCCGGCGAGACCGCTGGAGAGGGGGACTCCTCGACCAGCTTCTGGTTGCGCCGCTGCACCGAGCACTCCCGCTCACCGAGCGCGATCACCCGGCCGTCGGCCAGGCCGAGGATCTGCACCTCGACGTGACGCACCCGGGGGAAGTACCGCTCGATCAGCACCGAACCGTCGCCGAACATCCGCTCGGCGAACGCGCGTACCTTGTCGTACTCGGTGCGCAGCGCGGCCTCGTCGACGGCCACACCCATGCCCATGCCGCCACCACCCGCAGCGGCCTTGACCATCACCGGGTAACCGATCCCGGCGGCGGCGGCCACCGCCGCGTCCAGGTCGGCGGCCGGGTCGGTGGTGCCGGGCGCGACCGGAACACCGGCCGCCGCCATCAGGTTCCGGGCGTTGATCTTGTCGCCCATCGCGGTGATCGCGTCCGCGCCGGGTCCGACCCAGATCAGGCCGCTCGACTCGACGGTACGGGCGAACTCGGCGTTCTCCGACAGGAAGCCGTAGCCGGGGTGGATGGCCTGCGCGCCGGTCGACTTGGCGGCGGCGAGGATCGCCTCGGTGTTGCGGTAGCTCTGTGCCGGATTCGGCGGGCCGACGAGGACCGCCTCGTCCGCCTCGGCGACGAACGGCAGGTCGGCGTCGGCCTCCGAGTACACCGCGACCGCGCGGATGCCGAGCCGCCTGGCGGTCCGGATGATCCGGCGGGCGATCTCGCCCCGATTGGCGACCAGCAGTGACTCGATCATGATTCCTCCCAGCGTCCAGGATTTGGGACGGTTGTCAGGGAACCATGACCGGTGCCGTGCTGACGAGTCGGCTCAGGCGAGCAGCGCGGCCAGGGTGGCGCCGCGCAGCAGCTCGGCGCGGCGTCGACGGTCCACCTCACCACCGAGGAAGGGGGTCGAGTTCATCAGGCCGAACGCGGCGTGCGCCAGCACCCGGGCCTCGCCGTCGGGCATGCCGGGGTGCAGGGCCGTGAGGACCGTCACCCACTCCTCGACGTAGAGCCGCTGCAGGCGGCGGATCCGCCGCCGCGGCTCCTCGGGCAGGCGGTCCAGCTCATGGAGGTGCAGCGCGATCACCGCCGGGTTGGCCAGCGCGAACTCGACGTGGAAGTCGATCAGCGACTCCAGCGCGCCACGCGGGTCATCGGGGTGCCCGGCGGAGCGTTCCCGACCGCCGGCCAGCAACCCGTCGCTGACCGGGATCAGCGCGGCGGCCAGCATGGCCTCCTTGCCGGCGAAGTGGTGATAGAGCGCCGGTCCGGTGACCCCCGCGGCCGCGCCGATGTCGTCCATCGACACGCCGTGGTAGCCGCGCGCGGCGAACAGACCGACCGCGATCTCCAGGATCTCGTCCTTGCGGGACCGACGCCGGCCCGCACCCGCCGCACCCCGTGCCTGCTGCTCCACCGTCACCGGGCAAGCCTAGACCGCGATCTGCCCGCCGGTGGAGCGGTGGTTACCGCCCGGTTGCGCACGCCTCCGGGCTTGACCCTCGACCCGGTCGAACCCGCACCGTCACCGGTATGACCTCCTCCGCTCTCGGTCGGGACTTCCGGCTGCTCTGGTCCGCCGCCGTCTCCTCCCGGTTCGGGGACGCGCTGCGGACGCCGGCGCTGGCGCTGCTGGCCGCGACGCTCACCCGCGACCCCCGGGTCATCGCAGCGGTCACCGTGGCCGGGCAGCTGCCGCCACTGCTCTTCGGCCTGCTCGGCGGCGTCTACGCCGACCGCTGGGACCGGCGACGCACGATGGCCCTGGTGGACGGGGCACGCGCCGCCGTGGTGGCTGCGCTGGCCGTGGCGGTCGCCCTCGACCGGGCGGGGGTCGCGGTGCTGCTGGTGGCCGCGTTCCTGCTCGCCGCGCTCGGCACCCTCTTCGACTCGGCCTCGTTCGCGCTGCTCCCCGCGCTGGTACCGCCGGCAGCGCTACCCCGGGCGAACGGCCGGCTCCAGGCGGGCACCGCAGTGGCCGGCGGATTCCTCGGCGCGCCCGCCGCCGGCGTGCTCTTCGCCACCGCCCCCGCCCTCCCGTTCACCCTCGACGCCGTGACCTTCGCCGTGGCCGCCCTGCTCGTGCTGGCCCTCGCCCCGACCACCGCTCCGGCCGCCACGGAAGCGCGGCGCGGATCGGTGTGGGGCGAGATCGCCGAAGGGCTGCGCTGGCTGCGCGCACACCGGACCCTGTGGCGGGTCACCCTGCTCGCGGCCGCCAGCAACCTCGCGATCAGCGGGCTGCTGGCGGTGCTGGTGCTCTACGCGCTGGACGTGCTGCGGGTGCCACCAGCCGGGTACGGGCTGTTCGCCGCCAGTGCGATCCTCGGCGGTGTGGCCGGGGCGCTCGGGGCGGGTCGCCTCGCCGCCCGGCTCGGCACGGTGCCCGCGCTGTGCGCGGTGCTCGCCGCGCAGACCGTCGCGTTGACCGGGTTCGCGCTGGCCCGGCATCCGGTGCCGGGCGGGTTCGCGTTGGCCGTCTTCGCCGCCGGCACGGTGGTGTGGAACAGCCTGTGGGCGTCGTACGGGCAGCAGCACGTGCCGGCCAGGCTGCTCGGTCGGGTGGGTGCCGCCCAGCGGATGGTCGGGTTGCTCACCGCACCGGTCGGCGCGGTGCTCGCCGGGCTGGTCGCGTCGGCACACGGAACGGTGCCGGTGGCGGGTGCCACTGCCGGCACGTTCGCGCTGGTCACCCTCGCGGCGTCGTGGGCACTGCGACCGGCGTCGCCGGCTGACGCGCCCACCAGCGGCGGGACAGCAGCCCGGCCAGCGCCGCACCCGTCGCGTTGAGCAGCACGTCGTCCATCGAGGAGACCCGGCCGAGGTCCAGGGCGTACTGGAGGGACTCGACCAGCAGCGAACCGGCCGCGCCGAGCAGGAAGAGCCGACCGACGCTGGCCAGGGCGGCGAGGCGTACCGGGGCGAAGAAGCCCAGGGCGGCGAAGACCAGCAGGTTGCCGACCACCTGCACCACGACGGTCGTCGGCGGCCCGGTGAGCAGGTCGGCCAGGTCACGCAGTGGCACCGGGTCGACCTGGCGCGGCGCGTCGCGCGGGGTGAGGATCATCCACACCCAGGGCAGGGTGCCGGCGACCGCGCCAACCTCGGCGGTGCTGCGTCGCCACGCCTGACCGGTCGGCACGTCCCGCCTCAGCCGGGCGAGCCCGGCGGTGACCAGGACCAGCAGCGGCAACCCGGCGAGCACGGCGAGCAGGACGTCGCCCCAGTCCCGCCAGACCTGACCCACGAGGCGCAGCCTAGCCCTGCGTGCGTTCCCGGTGGGACAGCCCGGACAGGCGAAGCGCGATCCGTCGGCGGGCCGGCGGTACGGCACCGAGCAGCCGGAGCAGCACGTCACGGACCGGGCGGCGGGCCGGCGAGAGGGTGGCCAGCCGGGTCAGCCCGGCGGCGAAGCTCAGCACGTCCTCGGCCATCGGGCGTTGCCGGGCCGTGTAGTCGTCGAGCAGCGTCTCAGGCCCGCCGTCGAGCACGTCGGCCAGCGCGGTGCCGAGGGCCACCGCGTCGCAGATGCCGAGGTTCATGCCCTGCCCGCCGGCGGGGCTGTGCACGTGCCCGGCGTCGCCGGCCAGCAGCACCGGCCCGGACCGGAAGGTGTCGGCGATCCGGTGGTGCACCCGGAAGCGGGAACCCCAGAGCACCTCGGTGACCCGGTCGGGCCGCCGTGCCGGGCCGCGCTCGTCGAGCAGCGCCTGGACGTAGGCCGCATCCGGCTCGGCCGGGGCCGTCGCCACGGCGGCGACCAGCCGGACCACCCCGTCCGGGAGCGGTGCCCAGATCAGCGGTCCGGAGCGGGCGAGGAAGAGCGCCGCCTCGTCGCGGGGCAGGGTGCTGTGCACGCGGACATCGGCGAGCACGAAGGACTCCTCGTCGCTCGGGCCGGTGAAGCCGATGCCGGCCAACCGACGGACCGTGCTGTGCAGGCCGTCCGCGCCGACCACGAACCCGGCGCGCAGCGCCGCACCGTCGATCCGGGCGCGCACCCCGTCGCCGGTCCGACTCAGGCCGGTCAGCCGGCACGGTCGCCGCACCTGGACGCCGCGGTCGGCCAGTTGCCGGGCGAGCACCGCCTCGGTGATCGCCTGGGAGACCAGCAGCGCGTAGGGAAATCGGGACGGCAGTTGGTGGAACGGGACCGACAGCAGCACCCGGTCCCGGTCGCGCACGGTGAAGCGCGGGGCCCGTACCCCCTGGGCGACCAGCGGCGCGGCGGCACCGATCCGGTCCAGCACCTCCAGGGTGTACGCGTGCACGACGGCCGCCCGCGAGGTCGACGGCGGTTCGGCCAACTGGTCCAGCACGGTCACCTCGAACCCGCGCCGGGCGAGTGTCAGTGCGGTGGCGAGGCCGGTGGGGCCGGCGCCCACCACCAGAACGTCGGTACTCGTGGGCAGCATGGCCACCTCCGGAAATGCCGTTGCCAACACATGTTGGCAAACACTTGTTGGCGACGCTAGGACGACCCTCGTTGTGTGTCAACAGTTGTTGGCCTACGGTCGTTGACATGACAGCGCCCGCCCACCCGAACCGCCCGCGCCGCTCCGACGCCACCCGCGCGGCGATCCTGCGGGCAGCCCGCGAACGGTTCGCCGCGGACGGGTACGAACGCGCCACGATCCGGGCCATCGCCGCCGACGCCCGGATCGACCCGTCGATGGTGATGCGCTACTACGGCAGCAAGGAGGGGCTGTTCGCGGCGGCGGCTGAGTTCGACCTACGGCTGCCCGACCTGACCGCCGTGCCTCCGGGGCAGTTCGGCGAGGTGCTGATCCGGCACTTCCTCGCCCGGTGGGAGGGCGACGAGACGCTGGCGGCGCTGCTCCGGGCGGCCAGCACCAATCCGGGCGCGGCCGAACGCATGCGCGGCCTCTTCGCCGACCAACTCGTCGCAGCCGTCTCCACGTTCGGTACCGACCCGGCCACCACCGCGCGACGCGCCGGCCTGGTGGCCAGCCAGGTCCTCGGCCTCGCCTTCACCCGTTACATCGTCCGCCTACCGCCAATGGTGGACGTGGATCCGGAGGAACTGGTTTCCTGGGTCGCACCGACCCTGCAGCGCTACCTGACCGGGCTGCCGGAGAACTGACCCAACCTTTTCCCCCTCCCCGTGCGTCTGGCAGGTGACGCGGCAACGCGACGGCCGGGAGGTGGGCGGATGGGACCGGCGGCAGACGACGGGCGCGAGAGCTACCTCGCCTTCGTGGAGAGCCACCAGCACCGGCTGCTGCGCGCGGCGTACCTGATCTGCGGCAACCGCCACCAGGCCGAGGACCTCCTCCAGGACGCGCTGCTGAAGCTGGCGCTGCGCTGGGCCTCGGTCCGCGACGGTGACCCCGCCGCGTACGTGCGAGCCATCCTCTACCGGGACACGGTGTCGTGGTGGCGTCGCCGGCGTCGGGAATGGCTCAGCGCCGACCCGCCGGAGCAGACGGCTCCCGATCGCGACGGCGCGCTGCGGCTGACGATGCACCACGCGCTGGGCCTGCTGCCACCCCGGCAGCGGGCCGTGCTGGTGCTGCGCTACTACGAGGATCTGACCGAGGTCGCCACCGCCGAGGCGCTCGGCGTGACCGTCGGCACCGTGAAGAGCCAGTGTCATGCGGCCCTGCGCCGACTCCGCGAGGTCGCTCCGGACCTCGCCCGGGACGCCCGGTCGGGCCGAGGCCCGGCGACGCCCGGCGACCTGCCCACCGGCCTGGAGGTGAACCCGTGAACGAGCAGGACCTGCGTCGGCTGCTGACCGTCAGCGTCGAGGACGTCCGGCCCAGCCACCCGGCGGTGGCCGGTTGGGAACGGGCCCGGCGCACTCGGCGTACCCGCCGGGCCGTCGGCACGGTTGCCCTGGCCGTGGTGCTGGTCGGCGGCGGCACGGTTGCCGCCCTGCGACCGCCCGCCAACCCACCGCCGGACCATTCGGTGGCCCCGACCCCGACCGTCGCGCCCACCCACGCCGGGCCGGTGGTGCAGGCCCCCGCCGAGCTGACCTTCCCACCCGACCCGCTGTCCCGGCTCGGTGACCCGGCGACCGTGCCACTCTCCGCGCGCCCGGTCCAGCGGGCGTTGGCGCTGTTCCAGCCGATGGATCAGGAGTACCGCGCGGACGGCCCGGTCCGGATCCTCGGCGACGACGGCGTGGTGCGCAGTCTCGACGTGGTGACCCCGGCACCCACTCGGGACGAGGACGGCAACCAGGCGCCGGCCGTGAAGCCCGGGGTGCTGTCGCCCGACGGTCGGTCGGCCGCGTTCGCACAGACCAACGAGCTGATCATGGTGGACCTCACCGCGGCGACCGTGCGCCGGATCCCGCTCGACGGCTACCTGGAGCTGGTGGTCTGGGCGAGCGACCGGGTGCTGGTCGGCGGTGACGACCGGACGTACGCGGTGGACCGGATCACCGGCTCGGCGAGCGAGGTCGACGTGTCGATCTGGGATCTGGTCGCACCCGACCCGGCGGCCGGCCGCCAGGCGGCGCTCGTCGAGGTGGGCGGCGAGCGGGACGGCCTGATGCTGCGTAGCCGGACCGCCCGCGAGGGCAGCGTGCGCTCCGAACAGAAGGTCACCGGCACCGCGATGCCGGTGCCGTACCAGGTCAACGAGTTCTACGGCCGGGGTTGGTTGCACGGCGAGCGACTGGCCCGGGCGGCGTGGATCACCAACAGCCAGATCGACGGGGCCGAGGGGGTGGCCGTGCTGGACGCCCGCACCGGCGCGGTGACCCACATGCTCGACCTGGGCCGGGACCGGACGAAGGGCTGCTGCGACGTGCTGGGCTGGGACAACCAGGGTGCCGTACTGCTCCGCCTGCAACCGGCCGGCGTGGCGCGCTGGCACCCGGAGACCGGTGAGGTCACCGGCGTTGTCCGCGACCTGAACGGGGTGGTGGCGCTGGCCGGTTGAGCCCTCGTCCCCGCGCGGCCGGAGGGTCGCGCGGGGACGGGTGCTGCGGCGGGACCGCCGGGTCGGTCAGGCGGCGAGGCCGCCGGGTCGGTCAGGCGGCGAGGCCGCCGGGCTGGTCGCCCTTCACGACGGGAGCCCGGACCAGGTTGCCCCACTCGGTCCACGAGCCGTCGTAGTTGCGCACCTGCGGGTAGCCCAGCAGGTGCCGCAGCACGAACCAGGTGTGGCTGGACCGCTCACCGATCCGGCAGTACGCGATCACGTCGTCGTCCGGGCTCAGTCCGAGCTGGTCGGCGTAGATCGCGCGCAGCTCGTCGCGCGACTTGAAGGTGCCGTCGTCGTTGGCCGCCGACTTCCACGGCTTGCTGACCGCACCCGGGATGTGCCCGCCGCGCAGCGCGCCTTCCTGCGGGTAGTTCGGCATGTGCAGCGTCTCGCCGGTGTACTCGCCCGGCGACCGGACGTCCACCAACGGCCGACCGGCGGCGATGTGCGCCATCACCTGCTCGCGGTAGGCCCGCAGCGGTGCGTCGTCGCGCTCCGACACCGGGTACGCGGCGCGCGGTCGACTCGGCTTGTCGCGGGTCAGCTCGCGCCCTTCGGCGATCCACTTCTGCCGGCCGCCGTCGAGCAGCCGTACGTCGGCGTGGCCGAAGAGCGAGAAGACCCAGAGGGCGTACGCGGCCCACCAGTTGAAGTTGTCGCCGTAGAAGACGACGGTGTCGCCCCGGCCGATGCCCTTGGCGGCGCACAGCTCGGCGAAGCTCTTGGCGTCCAGGTAGTCCCGGGTCACCTGGTCGTTCAGCTCCAGGTGCCAGTCGACCTTGACCGCACCCGGGATGTGACCGGTGTCGTAGAGCAGCACGTCCTCGTCGGACTCGACAACCACGAGACCCTCGTCGCCCAGGTGCTCGGCCAGCCACTCGGTGGTGACCAGCCGCTGCGGGTCCGCGTAGGACTGGAGGCGGGGATCAGGATCGCTCGGCACAGACATGATCCCCAAGGTACGCCGGATCCCGGCCCGCCGGCCGGCCATCGGTAATCGGGTGCCGCGGATGTGACCGTCGGCACGACGGACCACAGGGGATGGGCCTCGGTGTCAGGCCCGCCGGTGCACCAGCCGGCCGGCGACGACAGCGGCGAGGCAGGTGCCGTCGGCGGCGAAGACAGCCAGGTCGGCACGGGCGGACGGCACCAGGGCCTGCGGCCGTACCTCGTCGAGCACCGCGACGTCGTTGCGGACCGCGGCGGCCCGCAACGCCGGCTCGGCCACGTGCGCGGCCAGGACCGCGGCAGCCCCGAGCTGGAACAGCGCGTGCACGCGTTCGCGTGGGCTGGGCGCGGGCGGCAGGGGACCGTCGTGCACCAGCGCCGGCCCGAGCGTGCCGGCCCATCGCCGCACCCGTACCTGCGGGTACGCCTGCGTCAGCTCGTCCAGTGACGCCACGGCCTCGATCCGGGAACCGGTCACCAGCACCGCCCGACCGGGGACCGGCTCGTCGTCCGGTGTCATCCGCAGCAGCGTGGCGGTGTGGATGGTCCGCACGATCAGTCGGCGAACGGCCCGAGCAGCGGACGCTTCGCGGTGACCCTGTCACCGGAGGAGCGGCCGGTCAGCCGCCGCTTGATCCACGGAGCCAGGTGCTGCCCCGCCCAGCGCAGGTCGGCCGCGCGGGCGGCGAGCCACGGGGAGGGCGCGGGGTGCGGTGGCACCATCAGCCACTCCTCGTCGCAGCCGACCCCGAGCGCGTTCAGCACCTGCCCGGCGACCCGACGATGACCGGCCGCCGAGAGGTGCAGCCGGTCGGTGCTCCAGAGCATCGGGTTGAGGAAGGTGTCGTCGGCGTACAGGTCGACCATGATGGCGCCGTGCCGCTCGGCGGTCTCGCCGACCGCCTGGTTGAGCAGTTGCACGCGGGGTGCGACGAGGCGCTGGCCGGGCAGTCGGGCCATCACGTCCGCGAACCGGAAGAGCAGCACGTCCGCGCCGCCCGAGCGCAGTTGCCGGACCACCTCGTCGAAGCGGGCGACGAGCGTGTCCGGGTCGAAGGTGCGGCGCAGCACGTCGTTGCCGCCGGCCGCGAAGCTGATCAGGTCGGGCTTCATCGCCACGGCGGCGGGCACCTGCTCGGCCACGACGCTGGGGAAGAGCCGACCGCGGATGGCCAGGTTGGCGTAGCGGAAGTCGGGGCCGGCCTCCGCCGCCAGCCGGGTCGCCACGAGGTCCGCCCAACCCCGGTAGGTGCCGTCCGGGTACGCGTCGTCCATACCCTCAGTGAAGCTGTCCCCGACCGCGACATAACTGCGCCAGCGCACCCGCGCCCCCTCACGCCACCCGTTGCCTGCGGCGACCAGTCTGTCACCGGATACGCGGCCGTCGGTGCCCCGAACCGGACGACGTGGCGGAGGTCATTGCTCGTCCGCGGGGTGCCTGCGACGCCTTGGTTGACCCGGTCGACATCCCGGAGGTCGGGCCATCCCCACCACCCGGACACCCCGACTTAACGGAAGCCGGGTCGATCACGCGAACAGCCTGCCCGTTTCGAGCACCCCTCGGCACAGGTCCGAATTGGGTCGCTCATCCCAGCTCACCGCTCGTAGGCTGCGCTGATGCTGCTACGCATGTCGACCCTGCTGCTGCGAACCCTGCGCGAGGACCCGGCCGACGCGGAGGTGCCGAGCCACCGGCTGCTGCTGCGCGCCGGCTACATCCGTCGCGCCGCACCGGGCGGCTACACGTGGCTGCCGCTGGGCAAGCTGGTGCTGGACCGGATCACCGAGGTGGTGCGCCGTGAGCTGATCGCGATCGGCGACCAGGAGGTGCACTTCCCGGCGTTGCTGCCGGCGGAACCGTACCGGAGCAGCGGCCGGTGGACGGAGTACGGCGACGACATCTTCACCCTCGCCGACCGGCGCGGCGCCGAGCACCTGTTGGCACCCACCCACGAGGAGATGGCGGCGCTGCTGGTCAAGGACCTGTTCACCTCGTACCGGGACTTCCCGGTGACGCTGTTCCAGGTGCAGACGAAGTTCCGCGACGAGGCACGGCCCCGGGCCGGTCTGCTGCGCGGCCGGGAGTTCCTCATGAAGGACGCGTACTCCTTCGACCTCGACGAGGCGGGGCTGCGCGACGCGTACGGACGGCACCGGGCGGCGTACCGGCGGATCTTCGACCGGCTGGGCCTGGACTACACGGTGGTGCACGCGATGTCCGGGGCGATGGGTGGCTCGGCGTCGGAGGAGTTCCTGGCCGCCACGCCGGTCGGTGAGGACACCTTCGTCGGCTGCACCGCCTGCGACTACGCGGCGAACACCGAGGCGGTCACCACCCCGGTGCCCGCCGCCGGTGACCCGGCCGCACAGCCGGCCGTCGAGGTCCACGACACGCCCGAGACCCCGACGATCGCCAGCCTGGTGGAGTTGGCCAACGCCCGCCGGCTGGGTGGCCGGGACGGCTGGACGGCCGCCGACACCCTGAAGAACGTCGTGCTGTCCGTACGTCAGCCGGGCACGGAGCGGGCCGAACCGCTGGTGGTGGGGGTTCCGGGTGACCGCGAGGTCGACCTGAAGCGCGTCGGTGCCGCCCTGCACCCGGCCCAGGTGGCCGTCTTCGACCAGTGGTCCGACCATCCGGAGCTGGTTCGCGGGTACATCGGGCCGCAACTGCTCGACAAGCTGGGCATCCGCTACCTGGTCGATCCGCGGGTCGTGCCCGGCTCGGCCTGGCTGACCGGGGCGAACGAGCCGGGTCGGCACGCGACGAACGTGGTCTGCGGCCGGGACTTCACGCCCGACGGCACGATCGAGGCGGCCGAGGTACGCGCCGGTGACCCGTGCCCCGACTGCGACGGCGGCGAGCTGACCATCCGGCGGGGCATCGAGATCGGCCACATCTTCCAGCTCGGCCGCCGCTTCACCGACGCGTTCGCGGTCGACGTGCTCGGCCCGGCGGGCAAGCCGGTCCGGCCGACCATGGGCTGCTATGGCATCGGCGTGTCCCGGGCGGTGGCGGCGATCGCCGAGCAGCACCACGACGATCGTGGGTTGGTGTGGCCGGCGGCGGTCGCGCCGTTGGACGTACACCTGGTCGTGGCGGGCAAGGGGCCGCAGCTCGACGCGGCGCTGGAGCTCGGCGGGCGGCTCGCCGACGCCGGCCTGCGGGTTCTCGTCGACGACCGGACGCACGTCTCGGCCGGGGTGAAGTTCACCGACGCGGAACTGGTCGGCATCCCGCGCACCGTCGTGGTCGGCCGCCGGCTGGCCGACGGGTACGTCGAACTGCGCGAGCGGGCCGGCGACGGACGCACCGAGCTGCACCTGGACGGCCTGGTGGAGCGACTGGTCCACGAGGTGCGCCGGGACCGTGGGAGCCTGGTGTAGCCATCGCACCACGGGGTACCGCAGTTCGATCGGGTGGAAACGTCTTCGGAGGCTCTCATGACCGGTTACCGGGTCAGCGACGTGATGACCAAGCAGGTGGTCTACCTGCCGGCGGAGACCACCCTGGACGAGGCGGCCAGGGTGATGAAGGAGGCCGACATCGGCGACGTGGTGGTCACCGACGGCGCCAGCCTCGCCGGCATGCTCACCGACCGTGACATCGTGGTCCGGGCGGTGGCCGAGAACAGCTCACCCGCGGCCACCACCATCGGCTCGATCGTCACCCGCGAGGTCGTCATGATCGAGCAGCACTGCACGGCGGGCGAGGCGGCGGCGCTGATGCGCGATCGGGGCATCCGGCGGGTGCTGGTCTGTGACACCGACCGCAAGCTGGTCGGCATCGTCTCGCTCGGCGACCTGGCCATGCAGCTCGACCCCACCAGCGCCCTGAGCGAGATCAGCGAGCAGTCCCCGACCGTTTGAGGTGCGGGGAAAGGCCCCCGCCGACAGCGGTAGCCTCGACGCATGGCTGACATGCCCGCCCGACTGGCCGAGATCGTCGACGAGTTCGCCTCCGCACCGCGTGAGCTGGTGCTGGAGATGTTGCTGGAGTACGCCGACGTCATCCCGCCGCTGCCGGCCGACGCCACCGACCGCGAGGGCATGGAGCAGGTGCCGGAGTGCCAGACCTCGTTCTTCCTGCGCGCCCGGGTGACGCCGGAGCGGACCGTCGAGACGCTGTTCGACTGTCCGCCGGAGGCACCGACCACCCGGGCGTTCGCGGGGATCCTCGCCGAAGGGCTGGCCGGCGCGAGCGCCGAGGAGGTGCTGGCCGTGCCGGACGACCTCTACCAGCGGATGGGGCTGGCCCAGGCGATCAGCCCGCTGCGGGTACGCGGCGGCACCGCGATCCTGGGTCGGCTCAAGCGTCAGGTCCGGGAACAACTCGGCTGAGCTGGCAGTTGCCACCGATCATGGAGATCGAGATCTACGCGGACGTCGTCTGCCCGTGGTGCTACATCGGCAAGCGCCGGCTGGAGCAGGCCCTCGCCAGCTACGACGGCGACGTGACCGTCCGCTACCGGCCGTTCCAGCTCGACCCGTCGCCGGTGTCGGAGCCCCGCCCGCTGGTGGAGGCGATGGGCGCCAAGTTCGGTGGTCCGGAGCGGGCCCGGCAGATGTTCGCCCACGTGACTGAGGTCGCGGCGGGTGACGGGCTGCGGCTGGACTTCGACCGTGCGGTGATCGCGAACACCTTCGAGGCGCACCGGCTGGTCTCCTATGCCGCCGACCACGGCCTGGCGGCCGAGATGGTGGAGGCGCTCTACCAGGCGCACTTCACCCAGGGCGTCGATGTCGGTTCCCGCGAGGCGCTGGCCACGCTTGCCGGCGGGATCGGCCTGGACGTCGCCGACGTGCGCCGGTTCCTCGACTCCGACGAGCGTACCGCCGAGGTCGCCGCCTAGTTGGCCGCCGCCCGGGAGTTGGGCGTCACCAGCGTGCCGACCTTCGTGCTGGCCGGGAAGTACGCGGTCACCGGCGCCCAGGATGCGCAGACGTTGCTCGCCGCGCTCGCCGAGGTCGAGCAGCGCGAGTCCGGGGCGCACTCGCACTGAGCACGGCACCCGGCATCGACACGCGTGATGTTTCACGTGCAACGACATCGATGCCGGTGCCCGGTCACGCCGGCCTGGCCAGACCCTCCACCACCTGCGCGCCGGGCAGCGCGCCCAGCGCCGGCCCGGGCAGGGCGATCTTGCTGTGCCGCACACCGGATCCAATGATCACGTGTGGAGTGGCGATCACCCGCGCGTCGACCAGGATCGGCCACTGCGCCGGCAACCCGATCGGGGTGATCCCGCCGTACTCCATGCCGGTCAACTCGACCGCGTCGTCCATCGGGGCGAAGCTCGCCTTGCGGACGTCCAGCGCCCGGCGGGCCACGCCGTTCACGTCGGCCCGGGTGGTGGCCAGGATGATGCAGGCCGCGTAGCGGACCACACCCTCGCGCTTGCCCGCCACCACGACGCAGTTGGCTGACACGTCCAGCCCCACCTCGTACGCCGCGCAGAAGGCGGCGGTGTCGGCCAGGTCGGCGTCGATCGGCGCGACCAGCACGTCGTCGACGTTCACCGGCGCGTCGGCCGGCCACTCGGAGATGGCCGCCGCCACCGGCGGGGCGAGCAGGTCGAGGCGGACACGGGCCGGTTCGGTCTTCAGCGTTCCCATCACGGGTGCGATCCTCGCAGGTGTGCGGGCGGGCCGCCCGGCGACTCCGGAGCCGCGACACGACACCACCCGTCCGGGCCGAACCGATCGGCGGCTCAGCTCCCGGCGAGGAAGGCGTTGTCGCGCAGGAAGGTGCGGTCACGGGACGCGGCCAGCTCCTCGGCGCGTTGGGCCTTGGCCCGTTGCAGCTCCAGGTCCTCCAGCGCGTGCCGGACACCCAGCCGGATCACGCCGTAGAGGAAGACGAAACCGAAGACGTAGAGGATCACGGTGACGACGACAGCGAACATGGCGTCACCGTAAGGCG
Source organism: Micromonospora sp. RHAY321 (assembly GCF_023896955.1). Taxonomy (GTDB): domain Bacteria; phylum Actinomycetota; class Actinomycetes; order Mycobacteriales; family Micromonosporaceae; genus Micromonospora. Next base: position 220,895 of record NZ_JAMHIW010000005.1, on the reverse strand, counting down.
AATGTGAACCGGGTTTCCTCTCATCTCCGCCCGGTTCCCCCGTACGTGTCAGCGAGATGGTCGGCCCAGGTGCGTACGCCTCGGGGCAGCGCCTCGGTGACCAGCCCGCCCGCGCGCAGCTCGCGACCGAGGCGGCCGGGGATCCGCACCGGCAGCAACGGCCGCCGTGAACCCCGGGCCTGCCGCCAGGCGCGGACCGCCTCGTCGAAGCGGAGCACCTGCGGTCCGCCGAACTCCTCGATCCCGCCCAGCGGGCCGGCGAACAGCCGGGCCGCCAGCCGGGCCGCCACCTCGGCCGGGTCGACCGGCTGGGCGAGCACCGCCCTGTCCCCGATCACCGGACCCAGCCGCGCGCTGGCGGTCAGCAGATCGTCCAGGAACTGCGGGAACTGGGTGGCCCGCAGCACCGACCAGGGCACCGGGCCGGCCGCGACGACCTGCTCGGCGGCGAGCTTGTGCCGGTAGTACGGGATGGGCACCCGGTCCACTCCGACGATCGAGATGTAGACCAGGTGCTGGACGCCGGCCGCGCCGGCCGCGACGACCAGCCGGCGGGTGCCGAGGACGTCCACCTGGTAGGTCTGCCGACCCCGCGGCGAGGAGGCCAGGTGCAGCACCGCGTCCACGCCGGCCACCGCCTCGGTGAGCCCGTCCCCGGTGGCCAGGTCGGTCACCACCCACTCCACCCCGGAGCCGGTACGCGGCCGTCGGCTGGCGGCCCGGACGTCGACCCCGTCGTCGCGCAACCGGGTCAGCACCGCGCTGCCCAGGTGGCCGCCCGCCCCGGTGACCAGAACCCTCATCTCGTCCTCCCGTCCCGCCGCGAACCACGGCATCCGTCCGCCCGCTGAGCCGTCACCCGCTGATGACGGCGTCCCGACACGGCCCGTGACCGGGTGTGCGACTGCTCACCCAGACCGGATCAGGTCCAGCACGGTCAGCACCGCGAAGAACCCGATCAGCAGCTCGTTGACCACCCAGGCGTGTCCCTCGGCCCATGCCCGCATCCGGGCCAGCACCCGCGCGGCGCGACGCCCCAGCAGGAGCAACGCCAGCAACGGAAGGGCCAGCAGGGTCACGGTGAGCAGCACGAACGGCAGCAGGTGCCACCACGGCAGGTCGTGCCGGGCCACGCTCGCGCCGACCGCCGCCATGGTCAGATCGTCGGTGGGCGTCGCCACGAAGAGCAGTGCACCCAGTCGCAGTGCCCAGCGCGGGTCGGCGTGCCCGATACTGCCCAGCCACCGTGGCGGCGCGGACCGGTTCCGACGCAGCCAGACCACCACGGCCAGGATGAGCAGCAGGGCGAGCACCACCAGGTCGATGGCGGGGCCGCGGTCGACCCGGCCGGCGACGGCGCTGGCGTCGGTGGCCACGCCGCCCACCAGCCGGGTGAGCAGCCAGCTCACGGTCACCCCGGCGGCGACCACCAGCCCGGCGCCGGCGAGGAAGCCCAGCGAGGCGGCCCGGGGCCGGTCCGACGAGGCGAGGAAGACCGCCACGACCAACTGGGTCCCGGCGACCATCACCACGGCCAGTGGCAGGACGGTCAGGAAACTCATCGCCCCGCCATCCTCCCGGCCGACCGGGACCGGACGCCGTCGAATCTGCGGATCAGCCGCCCAGCCGTGCCGTCCCGCCCACCACCACCCGGCCGGCCAGCAGCGCACCGAGCAGCGCCAGGCCGGCGGCGACCGCCAGCGTCGCCGCGTAGCTGGCCGGGCCGGGCGCGCTACCGGCCGCCAGCACCGCCCCGGTGAGCGCCAGCACGGTCGCCGCGAAGAGCGAGTCGCCCAGTTGCAGTGATGAGCTGTTGCGGCCCTGTTCCCCGGGGGCGGACAGCTCCAGGGTGAGCACCGACAACGACGGGTAGAGCAGACCCATGCCGAGGCCGGCGACCGCCCAGCCCAGCACGGCCACGGCCACCGGCAACTCGGGCCGGACGGCCAACGCCACCGTGGCGGTACCGACCGTGATGCAGCTCAACCCGGCCCGGGGCAGGCTGGCGCGGGACGCCGGCAGGGGGATCCGGCCCTGCACCCACGAGCCCACCGACCAGGCCAGTGCCCCGACCGTGAGCACCAGCCCGGCGGCGGTCGGTGACAGACCTCGCTCCCGGGAGAGCATCAACGGGATGACGACCTCGGCGCCGACGAACGCCGCCGAGGCCAGACCCCGCAGCCCGATCACGGTGGGCAGACCTCGGGCCGCCCGGAGGAACCCGGCCGGCAGCAGGCGCGGGGCGCAGACCAGCAGGCCGGCCACGGCGAGCGCGATCAGCGCCAGGGCTGCCGGACCGCGCTGCTGTCCCCCGATGTGCAGCAGTGCGGCGCTCGCCCCCGCCCCGCACGCCCAGCCGATCCGGGCCACCGCGCCGGCCGGCGGCCGGGTCGGCGTGCTCCGGTCGAGCGACCGCAGACCGGGGTGGACCAGCAGCACCGCCGGCACCGCCACCGCCGGCACCGCCAGGAAGACCCACCGCCAGCCCAGGTGCTCCACGATCAGGCCGGCCAGCGCCGGCCCGATCAGCGACGGGACGACCCAAGCCGCCGCGAACGCCGCGAAGATCCGCCGGTGCAGCTCCTCCGGGTACGCGTGCCCGACGATCACGTAGAGCGCCACCGAGAGCAGCCCGGAGCCGAAGCCCTGCACCACCCGGCCGACGACCAGTGCGCTCATCACCGGGGCGGTCCCGGCGATCAGCAGTCCGACCACGAACCAGGCGACGCCGTGCCACATCGGCCCCCGGGGCCCCCGCGCGTCGCACCAGATGCCGGAGACCACCATGGCCAACACGCCCGCGGCGAACGGGCCACCGAAGGCGATCCCGTACAACGCCAGCCCGTCCAGGCTGCGAGCCACGGTCGGCATCGCCGTGCCGACCGCGAGCGCCTCGAACGCGAGCAGCGAGATCAGGGCGACGCTGCCCACCGTCATCGCCCGCAGTCTGGGTGCGAACAGTCCCGGTGGGGCCGCCGGTACGGCGGTGGCGGATGGACTCGGCATGGACGAGAGCCTGCGACCTCAACCCGGATTCATGTCAATCAGAGGTGGCGTGGCTCTCGTCAGGCGTTCTCCAACGCACCTCCGAAGCCCCGCACCAGCCCTGAAAGATGCTGGTCGGCCAGAAGGTGACCGGCGGTGATCACCAGGGCCAGCGGCCACTCGATGACCTGGAGCGCGGCGAGCAGCCCGAGCCCGGCGTAGTAGGCGAGCTTGTCCGGCGGTGGAACCGCCATCTCACCCAGCATCGGCACGTCCACCCGCCGGCTGTACATCTGGACGGTCTCGCGCGAACCGTTGAGGTGTCGGGTCAGTGTGCTCATTCCGGCCTCCCCCGTGTCCGGTGACGTTCGCGGGATTCCACCGCCCACGCCGTCCATGCCCCGCCGACGACGGAAAGTTCCGCTGCCCGGAGGGCATAACGGATGCCAGGTCGGGAAGCCAGGCCGCCGGACGCGAGGCGGTGGGAGGACGAGATGACCGACGGCAGAACTGGCAGCAGCGGGGAGCGTTCGTCCTGCCGTACGCCTCGATGACGGCCGCAGGTCGCGCGGTCGGCCGTCTGCTGCCGTCCATCGGCGTGCCGCACCTGGTCGGCGAGGCGTCCCGGACGGTGGGTTCGGCCGCGACCCGACTGGCCCGGACTGCCGGGCTCACCCGGCGTCGGGTCTGGTCCCGACCCGGGCGACACCACATCGAGGTGCACGGCGTCTGCCAGGACGGCGGCGACCGGCTGGCCCGGCAGGTGGAGGGCGCGCTGGAGCGGCTGCCCGGGGTGGCCTGGGCCCGGGTGAACGCCCCGTCCGGCCGGGTGGTGGTCGCCGTACAGGACCCCGAGCCGAAGCTGCGCGACCTCATCACCACGATCGCGCGGGTCGAGAAGACCTGCGACCACGAACCTGATCCGGAGATCCCACCGCCGCACCCACCGGAGGAGGGGCCGCGCACCCCGCGCACCCTGGGTGCGCTCGCCTCCGACGCGCTGGGCCTCACCCTCTCGGCGGCCACCCGGCTCCTGCCGTTCGCGCCGGTGCCCGGCGAGGTCGCCGGGCTGCTCGCCGCGGTGGACCTGCAACCGAAGCTGCACGCGCTCGCCGGCCGAGGGCTGCGCGCCGACCCTCGCGCCGACATCATCTTTCCGCTCGCCGAGGCGGTGGTGCAGGGTCTGGCCGGGGGCTGGGCCGGGATCGTCGTCGACGGCGCGCAACGGATCGTGCAGTGGGGTGAGGCACGAGCCCAGCTCGCCGCGTGGGAGCGGGCCGAGCCGCGGCTCACCGGCGCCCCGGAGCGCGCCGAGGCACGCTGGCCGGTGGCCGGGCGCCCACGGCCGAAGCCGGACGGCCCGGTCGAGCGGTACGTCAACCGGTCGCTGGCCGCCGGCGCGGCGGCCGCTGCGGCGGCCGCACCGTTCGCTGGACGCAAGAGGGCCGCCGCGCTGGGTCTGTCCGCGCTGCCCAAGGCCCCGGGCAGCGGACGCGAGGGGTACGCCGCCCAGCTCGGTCAGATCCTGGCCCGACGCGGGGTCATCGCGATGGACCGGGGCGTGCTGCGGGAGCTGGATCGGATCGACACGCTGGTGCTGGACGCGGCGGTGCTCGGCTCGGACCGGGGCGTGCTCGCCGACCTCGCCCCGGCGCACGGAGTGGACGTCGACCAGGTGGCGGAGCGGGCGTTCGCGCTGTTCGACCCGGCCGATCCGGGCGGCTCCCGAGGTGCGGACGGTTGGCGGCTCGGGCCGCTGGACCAGCTGCCCGCCAGCGACCCCGGTGACATCCCGGACAGCGATCGGCTGCGAACCGCCGGCGGCCAACTGGTCGGTCTGGCCCACGGCGACCGGCTGGCCGCGTTGCTGCGGGTCGAGCCGGAGCCCGCGCCGGGCGTCGACGGCCTGCCGTCCGTCGCCCGGCAGGCCGGTCTGCGGCTGGTCGTGGCCGGCGGCGACGAGCAGCGGTACGGCTTCGCCGACGCGATGTTGCCCGGCGGAGACCGGCTGACCGAGTCGGTACGCGCGTTGCAGCGCGACGGGGCGGTGGTGATGCTGGTGTCCGGGGACCGGACGGCGCTCGGCGCGTCCGACTGTGGCCTCGGAATGTCCGCTCCGGAGGAGCTGCCACCGTGGGGTGCGCACCTGCTGGTCGGCGCGGACCTGCGGGTGGTGGCCCTGCTGATCGAGGCGACCGGGGTGGCCCGGCGGATGACCGAGCAGAACATCCGGCTGAGCATGGCCGGCACCGGTCTCGGTGCGCTCGGTGCGTTCACCGCCGCACCGGCCCAACTGCCCCACCGCGCGCTGGTCGCGGTGAACGGCGCCTCCGGGTTGGCCTTCGCACACGGGGTCTGGCGGGCGAGGCGGCTGCCCGATCAGTCGGACACTCCGGCGCCGGTGGCGACGGCCTGGCACCTGATGCCGGTCGGCGGCGTGTTCGACCGCCTCGGCACCGGACCGGACGGCCTGGACAGCGCGGAAGCACGGCGCCGCCACGACGGAGGCGGCGCGACCGGCGGTGACGCACCCGGAGGCGGCGGACTTCTGCGCGCCTTCGTGGACGAACTGGCCAACCCGCTCACCCCGGTGCTGGCCGCCGGGGCGGTGCTGTCCGCGTCGTTCGGCTCGCTGGTCGACGCCGCGCTGGTGGGCAGCGTGGTCGGCGGGTCCGCGCTGATCGGTGCGGTGCACGAGCGCAACACCGAACGGTCGCTGGCGGAGCTGCTGTCCCGTTCGGCCGTGACCGCCCGGGTCCGCCGCGACGGCGCCGAGCGGGTGGTCGCCGCCGAAGACCTGGTCCTGGGGGACGTCATCACGCTTGAGCCGGGTGACTCGGTGCCCGCCGACTGCCGGGTGCTCGAATCGGTGGGGCTGGAGGCGGACGAGTCATCGCTGACCGGCGAGTCGCTGCCGGTCGCCAAGACCGACCGTCCGGTGGTCGCCGCCTCCGTCGCCGACCGGCACTCGATGTTGTACGAGGGCACCACCGTCGCCGCCGGGCACGGAACTGCCGTGGTGGTGGCGCTCGGCACCGACACCGAGGCCGGGCGCAGCCTGGCGCTGGTCCGGCAGGCGCCACCGACCAGTGGGGTCGAGGCGCGGCTCGGCTCGTTGACCAGTCTCGCCATCCCGTTGGCCGCCGGTTCGGCGGTGGCGGTGGCCGGCGCGGGTCTGCTCCGGGGCGTACCGCTGGCCGAGACGGCCGCGACCGCCGCGAACCTGGCCGTGGCGTCGGTGCCGGAGGGGTTGCCGTTCCTGGTCAGTGCCGCGCAGCTGGCGGCGGCCCGGCGGCTGGCCGAGCACGGCGCGTTGGTCCGCAACCCGCGAACGATCGAGGCGCTGGGTCGGGTGGACGTGCTGTGCTTCGACAAGACCGGCACCCTCACCGAGGGCCAGCTGCTGCTCGCCGGGGTCGGCGACGGCGTGGCCGACCGGTACGCCCCGGTGGACCGGCTGGACGACCGGCTCCGGTTGACGCTGGCCACGGCGTTGCGGGCCACCCCCGCCGCGGCCAACCCGGAGGAGCTGGTGCTGCAGACCGACCGCGCGGTCCGCAAGGGTGCCGCCGTCGCGGGGGTGGTGGAGCAGACCGGCGCCGACGGCTGGCGGGCTGTCGGCGGGCTGCCGTTCGAGCCGTCCCGCGGGTACCACGCGAGCATCGGTGAGACCGGCGACCACCTGCTGTTGAGCGTCAAGGGCGCCCCGGAGTCGGTGCTGCCACGCTGCTCGGCACGGCGTACCGACGGCCGCCGGGAGCCGCTGGACGACGCCGGCCGCGCGGAGTTGCAGCGGGTGCTCGCCGACCGGGCCGGGGCGGGGCACCGGATCCTGGCCGTCGCCGAGTGCCAGGTGGACGACCCCACGGTGTCCGACGGGGACGTCCGGGGCCTGACCTTCGTGGGGTTCCTGGCCCTCGCCGACGGGGTCCGGGAGAGCGCGGCCCCGGCGGTGCGCCGGATCCGGCAGGCCGGCGTGCACACCATCATGATCACCGGCGACCATCCGGCGACGGCCGAGGCGATCGCCGCCACCATCAGCGAGCACGACGAGCAGCGGGTGGTCACCGCCGGCGAGCTCGACCAGTTGGACGACGAAGCGCTCGCCAAGCGGTTGGCCCGTACGGATGTCGTGGCCCGCTGCACCCCGGCGCACAAGGTGCGGATCATCCAGGCGTTGCAGAAGTGCGGGCGAACCGTGGCGATGACCGGTGACGGCGCCAACGACGCCCCGGCGATCCGGCTGGCCGACGTCGGCATCGCCCTCGGCCAGCGGGGCACCCCGGCCGCACGGGCCGCCGCCGACCTGGTCGTCACCGACGACCGGCTGGAGACCATCATCGCGACCCTGGTCGAGGGTCGGGCGATGTGGTCGTCGGTGCGGCACGCGCTCAGCATCCTCGTCGGCGGCAACCTCGGCGAGATCGCGTTCAGCGTGCTCACCGCCGCGGTGACCGGCCGCTCCGCGCTCACCGGACGGCAGCTTCTGCTGGTCAACCTGCTCACCGACCTGGCGCCGGCGCTGGCCATCGCGATCCGCCCGCCCGCCTCGGACCGCACCGACAGCCTGCTCCGGGAGGGCCCGGACGTGTCGCTCGGCGAGACCCTGACCAGGGAGATCGGCTTGCGGGCAGGCGCCACCACGCTGGGCGCCACCGTCGGCTGGACGCTTGCCCGGTACACCGGCCGCCGTCAGCGGGCCGGCACGGTCGCGCTGGTCTCCCTGGTCGGCACCCAGCTGGGCCAGACCATCCTGGCCGGCGGCACCAGCCCGGCGGTGCTGGCGTCCACGGCGGCGTCGCTGGGAGCGCTGGTCGTGGTCGTGCAGACACCGGGGTTGAGTCAGTTCTTCGGGTGCACCCCGCTCGGACCGGTTGGTTGGACGATGGGGGCCGGCTCCGCGCTCGGTGCCACCTTCGCCAACGGCGCGCTCACCCGGCTGATGGAGCACCTGCCCCAGACCCGATCCGACGCTGCCGGGAAGCCGCCGGCCGACGATGGCGAACCGGGGTCGGACACCGGAGCGTCCACGGCGGACGGCGGAGGCGCGAGCGCGTCCGCCGGTTGACCCCCGGCCCTCCGCATGGCCGGGGCCACGCGGGGTACGGCAGGGGCCAGGAGGTGGGCCGCATGGTGGAGCAACCGCAGGTCACATTCATCGGTACCGCGACGACCGTGCTGCGGATCGGCGGTTTCACCCTGCTGACCGACCCGAACTTCCTGCACCGGGGCCAGCGCGCGTACCTCGGCAAGGGTCTGTGGTCGCGCCGGCGCACGGACCCGGCGCTGCGGGTCGCCCAGCTCCCGGAGCTGGATGCGGTGGTCCTCTCCCACCTGCACGGCGACCACTTCGACCGGGTGGCCCGCCGTGAGCTGGACCGCGAGCTGCCGATCGTCACCACTCCCGCGGCCGAACGCAAGCTGCGCCGCTGGGGCTTCCGGGCCGCCGAGGGCCTGCCGACCTGGTCGTCGCGGGAGCTGCACCGCGACGGTACGACCGTGCGGCTGACGTCGATGCCCGGCCAGCACGGCCCGGGTGCGCTGGACGTTCTCATGCCCGACGTGATGGGCACGATGATCGACGTGGAACGGGCCGGGACGCGCGAGTTCCGGCTCTACGTCACCGGCGACACCCTGAACCGGCCGCTGCTCACCGTTGTCCCCGAGCGGTACCCGGACGTCGACGCGATGCTGATCCACCTCGGCGGCACGAAGGTCGCCGGGATTCTCCTCACGATGGACGCCCAGCAGGGCGCCGACCTGGTGGAGCTGATCCGGCCGAAGCTGACCGTGCCGATCCACTACGACGACTATCCGGTGTTCCGCTCCCCGCTGGCACACTTCGTGGAAGAGGCTCGGCGCCGTGGATGGGTGAAGCAGGTACGCACCATCGCCCGCAGTGAGACCGCCCCGCTGACGCCGCCCTCCTGAGCACCCCCGGTCACGCCAGGCGCCGCAAGCGCCGATCGCCGCCACCCGGCGTGGCCGGTGGCGGCGATCGATGAGGGGTGTGACGGTCAGCTGCGCTCGGAGATGGCCTCGATGAGGTCGCCCACCGGGCGCTCCGGAAGGGACCGGGCCACGTCGGCCACCGCCACGATGCCGACGAGTTCGTGCCCGTCGATCACCGGCAGCCGGCGTACCTTGTGCTGACCCATGGTCCGCAGGATCTCGGCCGCGTCGTCGTCGGCGCCGATGGTCACCGCCTCGCCCTGGGCCAGCTCACCGGCGGTCACGTTGGCCGGGTCACGCCCCTCGGCCAGCACCTTCACCACGATGTCGCGGTCGGTCAACATGCCCTTGAGCCGGTTGTCGTCGCCGCAGATCGGCAGCGAGCCGACCCCCAGCTCGGCCATCCGCTTCGCGGCCGACTTCAGGTCGTCCTGCTCGCGGACGCAGCTCACGTCGTTCGTCATGATCTCGCGTGCGGTCGGCATTGGTCTGACACCTCACTTCCTGGGGGTTGTTGCCGTTCCTCCTACCCCGAGGACTCCCGACCATGCGACGCACCTGGTTCAGAACACGTCGCGGCGCGGGCCGGGCTCCGCCCAGCAGCGGCCACCGCGGAACTCGACACCGGGCACACCCTCAACCACCCGACTGATGTCCACCACGCTCGCCAGCGAGGTGGTGAGTTCACCCCGCAGCTCGGCGGCCGCCGAGTCGAGATCGTCGTCCTCTTCGGACCAGTCGATGTCGGCCGCCCGTAGCTCGGCGACCGCGAAGTCGGCTACAGCCGCCGGATCGGTGACCACCACATCGACCCGGCAGTACAGGTGCAGGGTGACGGGCTTTGACTGTTCGTCCATACAAGGATCATGGTCAGCGCGCGCTGCCTGGGGAAGCCGGCACGCCTCAGCGTTACCTGCTCGACCGATCGCTCGCGTCGGCAGCTGCAGGCGCCCGTTAGAAAGGGCGCATGAGCGGGCGGCCAGAAGCACGGTGGTAGTCGCTGCCCGGCACGCGGCCGATCCCGCCCGCTACACCCGGCTAGCCAAGCTGCGCGGAACCAGACCACGGAACCGGCTGCGGTGGTCCGGCGTCACATCCCGGTGCGATCACCCGCCCGGCTGTCCGGCTTCTTCTCCCTCGTCGTGGCGATCATCTCGGCCGGCGTCCTGACTGGCTCGACACCGAGTTTCACCGGGCTGGACGTCCCCGAACCACCGTCCGATCCAGACATGCTGGTACTCCAGCTCCACCTGTGGCGGAGTATGAGTGGGCCGCCAGAGCTGGCGGAGCTGCCGGAGTTCAGCCTCTATGGCGGCGGCCGGGTGATCGTTGGAAACGGCTGGGACGGCTCGCTGCACCAGGCCCGGGAGCTCACCCTCAGCCCGGATCGGTACCGGCAGATCTACCGCCTGGCACACGCCGCCGGGCTCGGCCGCTCCCGACACCTTCCCGATCGGGGAGAGACCACCGACGGGACGCTGCTGGTCGCCGAGCTGCGGTCGGCCGGGCACCTGCACACCACCACCGTGGTCTCCCTCGGGCGAGGGTTCGAGATCGGGGCGCGCCGTCGGATCGCCGAGTTCCGCCGCACCGTACAGCAGCTCGCCGTCCCCGCAGATCCGAGCGCCGGCTACCAACCGGATCGGGTCGCCGTGCTTGCGACCGGAGGCTGGTTCGTCGGGGGCGTCAGCCGGGTGCCCGAGCAGCGGTGGGCGGACGGCGATCTCCGGGCCGGCGTGCGGACCGACCTCGGCGAGTGCACGACGCGCAGCGGCGCAGCGGTGCCGGCCATCGAGGCAATCGGCCGCGGCACCCCCCTGGGCACCCAGTGGCGGAGCGGCGAGAAGCAGTCCGGCAGCGTCGTCGTCCTCATTCGGCCGCTGTTGCCGGACGAGGACGACTGCGCCGACCTGAACCGCCGGCAGCCGGGCTAGCCACCAGGAACGGCTGTTGCGCTCGGCGCCGCCGCCCGTTTGCTAATCCCCGTGGGGTTTGCTGGCCCGGTGAGGGTCCGCGCCGGCTGTGGTGTGACGAGTGTTGCCGTGCCCTCCGTGCCAATCGAGGATCAGTAGGCAGGCGTCGTCGGGTAGGACGGGTCCGGCGACTTCGAGGACGAGGTCGGCGAGGACGCGAACCACCTCTCTGGGGTGCAGTTCGCTCAGGTGTTGCAGTCGTGTGGACAGGTCGAGAGCGGCGGCGCCGCGTTCGAGCATGCCGTCGGTGAGCAGCACCAGACGGTCGCCGGGTCGCAACTCGATCTCGGCAAGTTGATAGGGCTTGTGGCGAAGCACCCCGAAGGGTCGATTGACGGGCAGTGCCACGGCTTGGGTGACCCCGTCGCGGACGAGCAGCGGTGTGGGGTGCCCGGCGTTGACGACGTGGAGGATCCCGGCGGACAGGTCGAGGCGGCCGAGGAGCCCGGTGGCGAAGGGCGACCCGGAGGGAGCATTGGCGATGAGTGCCTGGTCTGCGGCCTGTGCCTGTTGAAGCAGGGTGCCGCCGCGGCGGCGGGCGTTGCGTAGTGCGCTGACGCACAGGGTCGCGGTGAGCGCGCTGTGCACGCCGTGGCCGACCGCGTCGGTGATGCTCAGGTGCAGCAGGTCGCGGGCCAGGCTGTAGTCGAAGGTGTCGCCGCCGATGCTGGCTGCCGGTTCCAGCCATGCGGCCAGGGTGAACGAGTCGGCTTCGCAGGTGAACGACGAGGGTAGGAGCCGCCGTTGGATCTCCGCGGCGAGGGTGAACGGGCTCGTTCGTTGGCCCCATTCGAACAGGTCGGTGTGTCGACGGTTGGCGATCACCACGAACGCCAGCGTGTGTGCGGCCCGCGACACCTGCTGCACGACCGCGGCGGTCGGTGCGGCGGACAGGGCGATCTCCAACAGACCGATGGCCTCGCCACGCTGGGTGACAGGTGCGCGCACCACGTGCTGGTCACCGACGTATTCGACCAGCACGTGCTGTGCGCGTAGTGCCTGCTCCTGCGGGCCGCCGTCGAAGGGCAGCACCATCGCGACGTCCTCGTCCTGCCGTCGGCCGCCGGGCAGGTCGCCGATCGGGACGTGGATCAGGCGTACGAGGGCGCGGCCGCTCATGTCCGCCACGAGGAACGACACCCACGACGCCTCGAGGCTCACCCCGATGCTGCGCGTCACCGCCTGCACGGCGTCGACCGGGGCGGCCTTCTCCACCGCGAGCAGCACATCGTCGAGATCCACGCCGCTCACATCGTTCTCGGTCACGCGGCGGAGCCTAGACCAGATGCTGGCAGGAACCGCATGCCCAGCATCCGACGCTCGCCACCAGACGCTACGCGGTGCCCAGCAGGGCCTGCTTCGCCGCAGAGGTGGCACGTACGCTCGCGGCACGGGCCACGAGATGACATATGGGCACTTGGGGCGCTCGGGTCTCCTGGTCAGCCGGATCGGCCTCGGGACCATGAACGTCGGATACCTCGTGGACGAGGCGAGGAGCTTCGCCGTCATGGACGCCGCGATCGACGCGGGTATCAACTCTTCGACACCGCCGACGTCTACGGCGGGCCGCAGGGTAACCAGCTGTCTGCCTAGTCGGCTTTACCCTCGCACGGGATGGACGCGAAGCCTTCGGTCCAGTGGTCCTGGTCGACGGTGTAGTGGTTGATGTAGAAGCAGTCGGGCTCATCGAGGAAGCCAGGCAGCTCCCTGGCTCGCTGTATCCGTTCCTCCGCTCGTGCCTCTGACGAGTACACCCCCAGAACCTTGAGATCGTCACCATCTTCTTCGGCCCACACCAGCTCGCCGGCTTCGTCTCGGTGCGTTGTTGGTCGCCCGTCGAGCCAACGGGCGTGGCGAACGTGCCAGAGCAGGAAGACCTCCATGCAGCCGGACACTACCCATGGCCCTTCCGCCTACCCGGGCGGCGTGATCGATCCCTGCGACACGGCGGGCCTCAGAGCCATCTCTGCGCACGCCTTCGCCACGTTCCTGCTCGATCAGGGAGAGGAGCTGCACACGGTGATGGAGCTGCTCGGGCACTCCAAGATCCGGATGACGGCCGATACCTACGGCATGTCCTGCCGGCGCGGGCTCATCAGGCTGCCTCAGCCATTGACCGGGCTCTCGGCCGGGAGGAGACGGCGTGACCGCTTCGCTGTACCTGACACCGAGATCATCCAAAGAAAGTGCTGGTGGAGCCCAGGGGACTCGAACCCCTAACCCCTGCCTTGCAAAGGCAGTGCTCTGCCAGTTGAGCTAGGGCCCCGTGGGCGGGCGGCGCCGCCGACCACTCGCCGCCGTGCCGGACCTCAGCGCAGGTCGGGCGCGGTGGTCGCCTCGTGCCACAGGGCACGCTCGTCGTTGGACGCCTTGACCTTGTTGAACACGACGGCGGCCACGCCGACGACGCCGGCAAGAATCAGCAGCTTCTTGAACATGGGGCGACCCCTCGCGCTCGACTACCGTCGGACGACCTGCGGTGGGGCTAGATGGAATCGAACCATCGACCTCAGAGTTATCAGCTCTGCGCTCTAACCGACTGAGCTATAGCCCCGCGTTGCGACGAGCAAGATTAACCCATCCGCGGGGCCGGCCCCAAATCGGGGTCCGGGCCTGCGAGCCGGGCCGTTGACGCCTCCAGAACCTACCCGAGTGCGGAGCGCCGGAGCGACCGCTTTACGCGGCGCTCCGGCGCTCCGATTCGCTCAGTCCCGCTCGGCGAGGGTCAACTCGATCCCGCCGACCAGGTCGGCACAGACGTTGTAGACGAACGCTCCCAGCGTGGCCAGCGCGGTGAACAGCACCACGTTGACCAGGCCGATCAGCGCCGAGCTGAGGATCACGCCCTTGGCGGTGATCTGGAAGCCGTTGGTGCTCTGCCCACCGCCGGCGTTGACCAGGTCACTCAGGCTGTCGTTGACGCTCTGGAACACGCCCATCGCGTCCAACGCCAGGTAGAGCACCGAGGTGGCGACGACCACCACGATGAAGAGCACCACCGAGACGGCGAACGCGAACTTCATCACGGACCAGGGGTCGATCCGCTTCAGGTTGAGCCGGGCCCGGCGCGGTCCGCGGGACGCGGCCGAGCTGACCGAGGTACGCGCGGCGCGTACCGCGTCACCGACCCTGGCCGCCCCGACGGCGGACGCGTTGCCGATGCCCGGGGGCAGGCCACCGCCGCTGGCCGGGCGGCCGGTAGGGGTGGTACGCCCCTGGTCCGGCTGCGGCTGGGTCATGCCGGGGGTGATCCGCGGCTGGGTGCCGGTGGCCCCGGTGGACGCCGCCTGACCGGCCCGGACGTTGATCGGCTGGGTGGTCGACGGGCGAGCCGAGGCCGAGGCCGCCGCCGGGGGTGTGCCGGGGGCGGCCGGAGCCTCGACGGACGTCTCGGTCTTGTCGCCCGACCCGCCGTCCTCGCCGGGCTGGTCCGGCGGTGGTGTCATGCCGGGAGCCCGGGTGAATTTCGGGGCAGGCGCGTCGGCGGGGACCGTCGCCCGGCCCACGGCCGCGCGGCCGGTCGCTGGTGTGCCGCCCTTGGCGGCCTCCTCGTCGACCGGGTTGGCCGAGGTCCCCGTGTTCCCCGACTTCGCCTGTGTCTCCGTCATTCAACTAGTCCTGTTCGTCAGGCTCGTCGGCATTGCGAGCAATCGCCACGATAGTCACGCCGTCCGGGAGGTCCATCAGCTTGACCCCCATTGTGTTCCGGTCACGCGTACGGCGTACAGGCTTCACCGGAGTCCGGATGACACCACCGTTGCTCGTGATCGCGAACAGTTCGTCGTCCGGATCGATCACGACCGCGCCGACGAGACCACCGCGCCGCTCGGTGATCTTGGCAGTCAGCACGCCTTTACCTCCCCGGCCCTGCACCGGGTATTCCTCGATCGGGGTACGTTTCGCGTATCCCCCGTTCGTGGCCACCAGAACGTCCAGACCCTCCCGAACGACCTCCATGGCGAGCAGGACGTCGTCGTCCGTGAAGCGCATGCCGATCACGCCCGAGGTGGCCCGACCCATCGGTCGCAGCGCCTCGTCGGAGGCGTTGAACCGGATGGCCTGCGCCTTCTTGGAGACCAGCAGCAGGTCGTCGTCCGGGGCAGCCAACGCCGCACCGACCAGCTCGTCCTCATCGCGCAGGTTGATCGCGATGATTCCGCCGGAACGGTTGGAGTCGAACTCCTCGAGACGCGTCTTCTTCACCAGGCCGTTCTTCGTGGCCAGTACCAGATAGGGGGCCACCTGGTAGTTCGGGATTTCGATGATCTGCGCGATCTGCTCGTCGGGTAGGAAGGCGAGCAGGTTTGCCACGTGCTGGCCCTTGGCTACCCTACTGGCCTCCGGCAGCTCGTACGCCTTGGCCCGGTAGACCCGGCCCTTGTTCGTGAAGAACAGGATCCAGTCGTGCGTTGAGCATACGAAGAAGTGGCTGACAATGTCGTCCTGCCGGAGCGTGGCGCCGCTGACGCCCTTGCCGCCGCGCCGCTGCGAGCGGTAGAGGTCGACCTTGGTCCGCTTGGCGTACCCGGTCCGGGTGATCGTGACGACCACGTCCTCCCGCGCGATGAGGTCCTCCATCGAGACCTCGCCGTCGAACGGGATGATCTGCGTGCGGCGGTCGTCGCCCCACTTGGCGACGATCTCGCCCAGCTCCTCGGAGACGATCCGCCGCTGCCGCTCCGGCTTGGCGAGGATGTCCTTGAGGTCGGCGATCTCGATTTCCAGCTTGGCCAGGTCGTCCACGATCCGCTGCCGCTCCAGGGCGGCGAGGCGACGCAGCTGCATGTCCAGGATCGCGGTCGCCTGGATCTCGTCGATCTCCAGCAGCCGGATCAGGCCCTGCCGGGCGTCGTCCACGGTCGGCGAGCGCCGGATCAGGGCGATCACCTCGTCCAGTGCGTCCAGCGCCTTGCCCAGACCGCGCAGGATGTGCGCCCGCTCCTCGGCCTTGCGCAGCCGGAACGCCGTCCGCCGGCGGATCACGTCGATCTGGTGCTCGACGTAGTAGCGGATGAACTGGGCCAGGTTGAGCGTGCGCGGCACCCCGTCGACCAGGGCCAGCATGTTGGCGCCGAACGTCTCCTGGAGCTGGGTGTGCTTGTAGAGGTTGTTCAGCACGACCTTGGCGACCGCGTCGCGCTTGAGCACCAGCACGATCCGCATGCCGGTACGCCCGGAGGACTCGTCGCGGATGTCGGCGATCCCGGCGAGCTTGCCCTCCTTGATCAGCTCGGCGATCCGCTCGGCCAGGTTGTCGGGGTTGACCTGGTAGGGAAGCTCGCTCACCACCAGGCAGGGCCGGCCGCGCTTGTCCTCCTCGACCTCCACGACGGCGCGCATCCGGATCGAGCCGCGCCCGGTGCGGTAGGCGTCCTGGATGGCGGTGGTGCCGACGATCAGGCCGTGGGTCGGGAAGTCCGGACCCTTGACGATGCCGAGCAGGGCTTCGAGGGTGGTCTCCTCGTCCTCCTCCGGGTGCTCCAGGCACCACTGCACCGCCGCGCCGATCTCGCGCAGGTTGTGCGGCGGGATCTTGGTGGCCATGCCGACCGCGATGCCCTCGGAGCCGTTCACCAGCAGGTTCGGGATCCGCGACGGCAGGATGGTGGGCTCCTTGGCCCGGCCGTCGTAGTTGTCCTGCAGGTCGACGGTGTCCTCGTCGATGTCCCGCAGCATCTCCATGGCCAGCGGGTCGAGCTTGCACTCGGTGTACCGCATGGCGGCGGCCGGGTCGTTACCCGGCGAGCCGAAGTTGCCGTTGCCGTCCACCAGCGGGTAGCGCAGCGACCAGGGCTGCGCCATGCGGACCAACGCGTCGTAGATCGCCGAGTCGCCGTGCGGGTGGAACTGGCCCATCACGTCGCCGACCACCCGGGAACACTTCACGTAGCCCCGGTCCGGCCGGTAGCCGGAGTCGAACATCGCGTAGAGGATCTTGCGGTGGACCGGCTTGAGCCCGTCCCGGACGTCCGGCAGCGCTCGACCGACGATGACGCTCATCGCGTAGTCGAGGTAGGAGCGCTGCATCTCCACCTCAAGCCCGACCGGTTCGATCCGGTCGTGCGCGACCACGGCGGCGATGGCGTCGGCGGGGACCTCGGGCTCGTTCGGTGTGGACTCGGGAGAATCGGTCACTGTATACCCTTATCAGACTCAGAGTCGTTTTCGTGCTGTGGATAACGGCTGTGGATACCGGCCAAGCTGTGGATAACTCTGTGGATCGGTGGGCCGGTCGGGCACGAGCCCACCGACCCACCGCGGTCCATCAGATGTCCAGGAACCGGACGTCCTTGGCGTTGCGCTGGATGAACGACCGGCGCGCCTCGACGTCCTCACCCATCAGCACGCTGAACAACTCGTCGGCGGTCGCCGCGTCGTCGAGCGTGACCTGACGCAGGGTACGCGTTGCCGGGTTCATCGTGGTTTCCCACAGCTCGGGATAGTTCATCTCGCCGAGGCCCTTGAAGCGCTGGATGTCGTCCGGCTTCGCGTTCGGCTTCTTCTGCTGGCGCAGCGCGATCAGACCGTCCCGCTCACGGTCGGAGTACGCGTACTGCGCGTCGTCGCCCTTCTTGTTCCATTTGATCTTGTAGAGCGGCGGAGCGGCCAGGTAGACGTGGCCCAGCTCGACCAGCGGACGCATGAAGCGGAACAGCAGGGTGAGCAGCAGCGTCTGGATGTGCTGGCCGTCGACGTCGGCGTCGGCCATCAGCACCACCTTGTGGTACCGCAGCTTCTCCATGTCGAAGTCGTCGTGGATGCCGGTGCCCAGCGCGGTGATCAGCGCCTGGACCTCGTTGTTCTTCAGCACCCGGTCGATCCGGGCCTTCTCCACGTTGAGGATCTTGCCGCGGATCGGCAGGATCGCCTGGGTCCGCGGGTCGCGCCCCTGCTTGGCCGAGCCGCCGGCCGAGTCGCCCTCGACGATGAAGACCTCGGACTCACGCGGGTCGGTGGACTGGCAGTCGGCCAGCTTGCCGGGCATCGAGCCGGACTCCAGCAGCGACTTGCGCCGGGCCAGCTTGCGCGCCTGCTGCGCGGCGATCCGGGCGCGAGCCGCCTGCGACGCCTTCGTGATGATCATCTTGGCTTCGGCCGGGTTGCGGTCGAACCAGTCGACCAGCCGATCGTTGCAGATCCGCTGGACGAAGCTCTTGACCGGGGTGTTGCCCAGCTTGGTCTTGGTCTGGCCCTCGAACTGCGGGTTGGCCAGCTTGACCGAGATGATCGCCGCGAGCCCTTCCCGGATGTCCTCGCCGGAGAGCTTCTCGTCGCCCTTGAGCAGCTTCTTGTCGGTGCCGTACCGGTTGACCACGCTGGTCAGCGCGGACCGGAAGCCCTCCTCGTGGGTGCCGCCCTCGTGCGTGTTGATCGTGTTGGCGAAGGTGTAGACCGACTCGCCGTACGACTCGTTCCACTGCATGGCGATCTCGACCGACATGCCCTCTTCCTCGGCGTCGAACTCGACCACGGTCTTGTGGATCGGGCTCTTCGAGGCGTTGAGGTGCCGGACGAAGTCGGCGATGCCACCCTCGTAGTAGAAGGTGACCTCGCGCTGCCGGCCGTCCTCCTCCTCGGCCACCCGCTCGTCGAGCAGGTGGATGCGCAGCGCCCGGTTGAGGAAGGCCATCTCCTGCAGGCGCCGGTAGATCGTCTGGAAGTCGAAGTCGACGGTCTCGAACACGTCGGGGTCGGGCCAGAAGGAGACCGCCGAACCGGTGCGGTCGGTGGTCTCGCCCTTGTCCAGCGGACCGGGCTTGGAGTTGTTGTACTGCTGCCGCCACACGAAGCCGGACTTGTGGATCTCGACGGCCATCCTGGTGGAGAGCGCGTTCACCACGGAGACGCCGACACCGTGCAGACCGCCGGAGACCGCGTACGCCTTGCCGTCGAACTTGCCGCCGGCGTGCAGCACGGTCAGCGCGACCTCGACGCCCGGCTTCTTGAGCTTCGGGTGCAGGTCGACCGGGAAGCCACGGCCGTTGTCGGTGACCCGGACCCCGCCATCGGCCAGCAGCACCACGTCGATGGTGTCGCAGTATCCGGCCAGCGCCTCGTCGACAGCGTTGTCGACGACCTCCCAGACGAGGTGGTGCAGGCCGCGTTCGCCGGTGGACCCGATGTACATACCGGGCCGCTTGCGGACCGCCTCCAGCCCCTCAAGAACGGTGATCGACTCTGCGCCGTACTCCTGCTTGTCCTGCGCTGCCACCCTCGGCCACTTTCTCGCGTCGTCCGCGCCAGGAGGGCGCGTCGGGCGCGGGTTCGGCGGACAGGACGCGACGTCGGCGCGCGGACCGGTGCCGGAGACCTCCGGACAGCGGGTCGAACGCGCCGGTCGCCGCGGTTGCCCGCGGATCGCGATCGGCTCGACCCGACGTGGAGAATGATGCTGGGGCCACCGGCCCCGTCCCTCGCTCCGCACCGGGTCTTCGTCTCACTGTCAATCCTACTGTGCGCGGAGGACAGAACCACCACTCGGCACCCTCAACGAGGCGGCTGAGAAAGCCGTAGCCGGCAGAACCCCATTGCCCACGACTCCCCCCACACGCCACGCTCCGATCGGACGCGCCGCCGCCGGACGGGTTGACCCGCGGTCGGGCGGGTCGGGGGTCGCGGTCGGATCGCCGGTGCCGTACGTTTGCGGCGCCCCGGAAGCGGCCTTGATCTTTACGGGCCGGAACCGGGACTATCGACCCGATCGACCCGACACGTGCTCTTTAAGAGGTGACAGATGGGGCTGGACAACGTCGCGGTGCACTGGCCGCGGACCGGCCGCTTCTACGATCCGGTCGCGCCGGCCGAGTTCGTCGACTTCGGCGAGATCGTCGACCTGCCGCGAATCTCCGCGCCGACAGCCGCCCTGGCCGAGTTGATCGCGAAGACCGGCACCGTCCGGGCGACCGCCTACACCGAGCTGGTGGATCTCCTGCTCGGCCTCGAAGGTGTGTTGTATGCCACAGACGCCGCGGCCGAGGACGAGGATCCGGTGATCGATCCGGACGGCTGCGCCTGGATCGCCGGCGGCATAGAGCGGTTCGTGGCCGGCCACCGCCCGCACGGCGAGGCGGTCACCTTCGAATCGGTCAGCACGGTGCTGCGCTCGCTGCTCGGCGACGGGCGGCTGGCCGAGCAGCAGCTGCGGTGGCTGGAGAACCGACTCGACGCCCTGCGCGACGAGAGCGGCAACCCGCCGCAGTGGAACTTCACCTGCGCGGAGCTGGGCGTGCTCGCCGCGTTCTACCGGCGCTGCGCCGAGCGCGGCTTCGCCGTCTACGCCGACGCCTGACCGCCCGGGTCCGGGGCGGACTGCTCGGCGCCGGGCCGGTTCGCCGCGGCGATCACCTGGGTGAGCACCGCGTGCAGGTGTTGCAGGTCCTCCACGGGCAGCCCGAGCCGCTGCACGATCGCGGCCGGGATCAGCTCCGCCCGGCTGCGCAGCGCAGCCCCGCTCGCCGTGAGGGTGACCGCGAGGCTGCGCTCGTCGGCGGCGTCACGCTCACGGCGCACGTAGCCGGCGGCTTCGAGCCGCTTGAGCAGGGGTGACAGGGTGCCCGGGTCGAGCTGCAGGAGACGGCTGAGGTCGCGGCCGGACAGCGGCGCGTGCTGCCAGAGCGCCAGCATGACCAGGTACTGCGGATGGGTCAGGCCCATCGGCTCCAGCAGCGGCCGGTAGACGGCCACGACGCTCCGTGCGGCCACCGAGAGCGCGAAGCAGACCTGCTGTTCCAGGGCCAGCGGGTCGACGCCGTCCGGTCGTTCGCTCATCGGTTGCCCTCCCCAAGCACGATGGCTATGGTACCGATGATTGGTGTACCAAGCATTGGTGCCCCAAGCATCTGTCCGGGCGACGGGCGGAGTGGCGACGCAGGAGAGGGCGGCAGATGAGCGAGGACGGCGCGGCCACCAGGTCACCGGGCGAGGGGGGCCGTTTCATGCGCTGGGCCTACCGGCACCTCGCCGGCCCGGCCGAGGTCCAGGGAGCGGTGCAGGGCGGCTCGGCGCAGGCCCGCGAGCTGTGGAAACGCGACCTCGAAGAGCGCAAGCGCTACACCCGGGAACAGCGCGCACGCAAGCGCGCCGCCCGCGAGGCCGACCGGCGGAGCTGACGCCGGCTCAGCCGTAGGTGTCCCGCGGCCCCCGGCCGCGCACCCGACGCGGCCCCTTCTGCCAGGAGGGCGCGGCCGGGCCGTGGATGTGCAGCTTGCGCACCACGTTGTGGCCGACCTCCTGGGCGATCTGCCTGAGCAGCGAGCCGGCCAGCAGCCGCAACTGGGTCGCCCACGCGGTCGAACGGGCCTCCACGGTCAGCTCGCCGTTCTCCAGCTTGACCGGCCGGCTGTGCTGGGCGACCTCCGCGCCGACCACCCGCTCCCAGGCGCCGAACACGGTGGCCTCGGCCGCCGGTTGCTGCCAGCCCCGCGCCTTCACGAGCCGGTTCAGCACCGCGCTGAGCGGCTGCGGGTCACGTGGGTCGGGGCCCGGGCCGGAGTAGCCGCGCAGCCGCCGTCCCGAGCCGCCGGCACCGTCGCCGCTCCCGCCCCCAGGGGTACGCCGGGCGCGGGCCGCCGCCTGCCGCCGGGACAGCGCCGCGTCGAGCACCGCCCGGGCCAGCTCCGGCCCGCTGGCGGCCGCCGCCTGCCCACCGCCGTCGGCGCCGCCGGTCGCCTCCGATCCGGCGGTACGCGCGGGCGCCCCGTCGCCCGGACCGGCCCGCCGGCCGGCGTCACCCCTGCTGGTGCCCGACTCATCCGACACGGCGTACCGTCCCCTCGCCGACCTGGTAGCGGGTGCCGCGCAGGGCAGCCGGCACATCGTCGTCCACCGCACAGGTGACCAGCAGCTGGCTCGCCCCGCCGACCAGCTCCGCCAGCCGTTCCCGGCGCCCGGTGTCCAGCTCGGCGAAGACGTCGTCGAGCACCAGCACCGGCTCGATACCGTCGGCACGCAGCAGGTCGTACCCGGCCAGCCGCAGCGCCAGCGCGAACGACCAGGACTCGCCGTGGCTGGCGTACCCCTTGGCGGGCAGCGGGCCCAGGGTCAGCGCCAACTCGTCGCGGTGCGGGCCCACCAGGGTGGTGCCCCGTTCGATCTCGGCGGAGCGGGACGCGGCGAGGGCCGCGGTCAACGCCTCCGCCAGCGCGGCCCGGTCGGTGGTCAGCTCGGCCAGCTCGATCGACGGCCGGTAGGCGATGCCCGCCGCCCCCCGACCGGCGGCCACCGCGTCGTACGCCTTGGCGACGTGCGGCGTCAGCGCGGCCACCAGCTCCAGCCGGCCGGCGAGCAGCTCCGCGCCGTGCTGGGCCAGGTGGGTGTCCCAGACGGCGAGGGTGCCGAGGTCACCGCCCCGGGACCCGCCGGTCTTGCGGGCCAGGTACGCGGTACGCAGCAGGGCGTTGCGCTGCTTGACGACCCGCTCGTAGTCGGCCCGCACACCGGCGTACCGGGGCTGCCGATTGACCAGCAGGTCGTCCAGGTAGCGGCGACGCTCGGCCGGGTCGCCCCGGACCAGCTCCAGATCCTCGGGAGCGAAGAGCACCAGACGCAGGGCGCCGAGCACGTCACGTGCCCGCCGCGCGGGCGAACGGCCCAGCCGGGCGCGGTTGGCCTTGCCGGGCACGATCTCCAGCTCCACCAGGAGCTCCCGCCCGTCGTGCACCACCGCGCAACGGATCACCGCCGAGGTGGCGCCCATCCGGACCAGTGGCGCGTCCGTGGCGACCCGGTGCGAGTCCAGGGTCGCCACGTAGCCCAACGCCTCGACGAGGTTGGTCTTGCCGACGCCGTTGGCGCCGATCAGGACGTTCGCCCCCGGCTGGAGGTCGACGCCCACCCGCTCGTACGAGCGGAAGTCGACCAGTTCCAGCCGGTGGACGTACACAGGTTGTGGATACCGCTCAGCGCTTGTGGACGGCGTGGCCGCCGAACTGCTGGCGCAGCGCGGCGACGGCCTTCATGGCCGGCGAGTCGTCCTGCCGGGAGGCGAAGCGGGCGAACAGCGAGGCGGTGATGACGTTCAGCGGCACAGCCAGCCGGACCGCCTCGTCGACCGTCCACCGGCCCTCGCCGGTGTCCTCGGTGTAGCCGCTCAGCTCGGTCAGCTCCGGGTCCTCATCGAGCGCCCGGTCCAGCAGGTCCAGCAGCCAGGAGCGCACCACGGTGCCCTCGCGCCAGGACTTGAAGACCCCGGGCACGTTGGTGACCAGCTCGGAGGCCGCCATCAGCTCGTAACCCTCGGCGTAGGCGTGCATCAGGCCGTACTCGATGCCGTTGTGCACCATCTTGGAGTAGTGCCCGGCGCCGACCGGCCCGGCGTGCACGAAGCCGAACTCGCCCTCCGGCTTGAGAGCGTTGAAGATCGGCATCAGCCGCTCGACGTGCTCGTCGGCCCCGCCGACCATCAGCGCGTAGCCGTTCTGCCGGCCCCAGACGCCGCCGGAGACACCGACGTCCAGGTAACCGATGCCGCGCTCGTTGAGCCGCTCGGCCCGCGGGGCGTCGTCGCTGAACCGGGAGTTGCCGCCGTCGATGATGATGTCGCCCTCACCGAGCACCCCGGCGAGTTCGTCGATGGTGGCGTCGGTGACACCGGCGGGAACCATGACCCAGACCGCGCGCGGCGACTCGAGCTTCTCCGCGAGCTCGGCGAGGCTCGCCGCGTCGCTCAGCTGCGCGTTGTGGTCGAAGCCGACCACCTCGTGGCCGGCCGCCCGCAACCGCTCGCGCATGTTGCCGCCCATCCGGCCGAGTCCTACCAGGCCGAGCTGCATGTGTTCCTACCTCCGTGGATCTGGGTGTTGCTGGGCGCGATCAGCGGGACACGCGGATCGGCATGATGAGGTACCGGTACCCGGGGATGACCTCGCCATCCTCACCGGCGGGCGAAATCACCGCGGGCTTGAAGGCGTCGACGAACGAGAGCATGGCCGTCTGCGAGCCCAGGTTGGCCAGGCCGTCGATGAGGTACTGCGGGTTGAAGCCGATGGTCAGGGCCTCACCGGTGAAGGTGGCCTCCATCGCCTCGCTGGCCCGCGCCTCCTCGGAACCGCCGGCCTCCACGACCAGCCCGTCGGCGCTGAAGCTGAGCAGCACCGGGGTGGTCCGCTCCGCGACCAGCGCGACCCGCTTGACCACCTCGATCAACGTGCTGACCGGCACCCGTGCCTCGGCGTTGTGGGTGGCGGGGAAGAGCGAGCGCACGGGCGGGTAGTTGGCCCCGTCGAGCAGCCGGCTGGTGGTGCGCCGGGTGCCGCCCGCGAGGCCGACCATGCCCTCGCCCGCGGCGCCCTGGGCGAGGGCGAGGGTGACCTCGCCACCCAGCGGGCCGAGCGCCTTGGCGGTGTCGTTCAGGGTGCGGGCCGGCACCAGGGCGTTGATGCTCACCTCGGGGTCGTCCGGCCGCCACTGGATCTCGCGCAGCGCCAGCCGGTAGCGGTCGGTGGCGAGCATCGACAGGGTGCTGCCGGAGAGCTCGACGCGGACGCCGGTCATCATCGGCAGCGTCTCGTCACGGCCCGCGGCGACGGCCACCTGGGCGACGGCGGTGGCGAACGCGGCGGCGTCGACCGTGCCGGCGCTCTGCGGCATCTCGGGCAGCGCGGGGTAGTCCTCCACCGGCATGGTCGGCAGGGTGAACCGGGCGCTGCCGCAGACCAACTCGAGGTGGGCGCCGACCGCGGCGATGTCCACGGGCTTGGCTGGCAGCGCCTTGGTGATCTCGGCGAGCAGGCGACCGGAGACGAGCGCGGCGCCGTCGGCGTCACCCTGCACCTCGACGGTGACCTGGCTGGACACCTCGTAGTCGAAACCGGAGACCCGCAGGTTGCCGTCGGTGACGCGAAGCATCACACCAGCGAGCACCGGTACGGATGGCCGGTTCGGCAGGCTCTTCGCGGTCCAGGCCACGGCTTCGGCGAGCGCGTCGCGCTCCACTCGGAACTTCATCAATGCCTCCGCGTCGACGTCAGCGACAACTCTCTCATGCCGACCGCTGCCTACCGTCCCGCCCAACCGTGCGGGTACCCATCGCACCTTAGGGCGCGGGGGCATCGGCTGTGCGCCCGACCCCGTGGTTCGTGTCAGTGCTGACGGGTTGATCCGGCAGTGCTCGGCCCGATCCACAGAAAGTCCAACGGTGATGATTGGTTTTTGTTCTCTTAGAAGAGATAACTCATCGTCTTCATCGCACCTGTGCAAACTGTGGAGAACTCGGGTCTGCGCAGCTCAGACAGGTTATCCACCGGTGATTTGCCTGTGGAGAACCGGGGGTACAACCGCCTGGTTCGTCCACAGCCCGGCTGCGGCGGCTGGTTGTCCACCGTTGTCCACCGGTTGTCCACCGGTAATCCACCGACTTTCTCCCCATGCCTGTGGATCACCGAGAAGATCACCATTGCCGTCATCCCCAGAACCTTCAACAGGTCGTGCACAGGGCGACGCTTGCCGGTGGACAACGGCGACGTTGTCCCCAAGCGTCCACAGCGTCGTGCACAGGGTTTCTCCACAGCCTGTGGGTAACCGGCGTGGGACGGACCGTAGTTATCCACCGTCGGTGGACAACGAGCTGTGGACAACGAGCGAGGATCGAGGCGGACACGGCGTCGATGCTGTGGTCTACACCATGTCGAGGGTCAAGCCGGAACGCCGCCGAAGACGAAAAGAACGCCCGGCCGGAGGTCCGGCCGGGCGTGTTCCCCAGGGCTGCGTGCCGTCGCGTCGGCTCGCGTACCCCTCAGGTGTTCTGCTTGATCCGGTTCGTCAGCTCGGCGATCTGGTTGTAGAGCGAGCGACGCTCGGCCATCTGCTGACGGATCTTGCGGTCGGCGTGCATCACGGTGGTGTGGTCCCGGCCACCGAAGGCCTGCCCGATCCGGGGCAGCGACAGCTCGGTCAGCTCCCGACACAGGTACATGGCCACCTGGCGGGCGTTGACCAGCACCCGGGAGCGCGACTGACCCCGCAGGTCCTCCAGGCTCACCCCGAAGTAGTCCGCCGTGGAGACCATGATCTGGTCCGCGGTGATCTCCGGGCCGGCGCCGTCCGGGATGAAGTCCCGCAGCACCTCCTCGGCCAGCGAGAGCTCGACGGTCGACCGGGTCAGGCTGGCGAACGCTGTCACCCGGATCAGCGCGCCCTCCAGTTCCCGGATCGAGTTCGACACCCGGGAGGCGATGAACTCCAGCACGTCCGGCGGGGCGTAGAGCCGCTCCTGCGCCGCCTTCTTCTGCAGGATCGCGATCCGCGTCTCCAGGTCCGGCGGCTGGATGTCGGCGAGCAGGCCCCACTCGAACCGGGTCCGCAGCCGATCCTCCAGCGTCGCCAACTGCTTCGGCGACCGGTCCGAGGTGATCACGATCTGCTTGTTGGCGTTGTGCAGGGTGTTGAAGGTGTGGAAGAACTCCTCCTGCGTGCGCTCGCGGTTCTCCAGGAACTGGATGTCGTCGATCAGCAGGATGTCGACGTCGCGGTAGCGCCGCTGGAACGCGCTTGTCTTGTCGTCCCGGAGCGAGTTGATGAAGTCGTTGGTGAACTCCTCGGTCGAGACGTACCGCACCGACCGGGCGTTGCCGAGCGTCGTGGCGTAGTGCCCGATGGCGTGCAGCAGGTGCGTCTTACCCAACCCGGAGCTGCCGTAGATGAACAGCGGGTTGTACGCCTTCGCCGGTGACTCGGCCACCGCCACGCTCGCCGCGTGGGCGAACCGGTTGGACGAACCGATGACGAACGTCTCGAACATGTACTTCGGGTTGAGCCGGTTGCCGCCGGTGTCGGCGCCGGGCAGCCGGCGATCGTCGCGGCCTCCCGCTCGGTGGTCCACTCCGCTGCGGCCCGGGCCACTGTCCGTTCCGCTGTCCCGAGGAAGCGCACGGATCACGTGCTGGTCCCGCGGCGACGCCGCGTCCTCCCGGTAGCGCGGTTCGTAGGGCCGGGTGTCCGGGCCGGGCGGGTCCAGGCGGGCGGTCTGTTCGTCGTAGGAGCGCCGGTCCGGGCCCGACCGGGGCGGCCGTTGCGGCTCCACGAACGCGGCGCTGAACAGCGCCTCCTGCCCGTCCCGGCTGGTCGGGATCAGACCCGACCGGTGCCCGTCGAGGCTGGACGCGGCGGGCGGACCGGCCGGCGCCGGTGGCGGGCCCGGCTCGGAAGCTCGCGTCGGGTGCTGCTGCTCGGGGATGCGGCCCTCGGGGTCCGGTCGTCCGGCAGGGTCGTCGTCGAACGGCCCGGCGTGCGAACCCTCGACGTCGACCGGCCCCGGCTCCGGGGCACTGCGGTAGACGGTGCCGGCCGGGCGGCCCGCGGCGTCCTCGGCCACCCGCACGGTGACCGCCACCTGGATCGGCCGGCCGAGCCGGCGGGTGAGCGCCTCGGTGATCGCCGGGCGCAGCCGTGACTCGATCACGTCCCGGGTGAACGCGTCCGGGACGGAGAGCAGCGCGGTGTCCTCGACGATCGCCCGCAGCCGGGTCAGTCGGAGGTAGGCGCGCTGCTGGGCGGAGATGATCTCGTCGGCGAGCTCGTCGGTCGCCGCTAACCACACCGCGGCAAGGTCGGTCGTACCGGCCACCGTCGTGCCACCCCCTCGCCTCTGCTCCCGGCCGCCGCTGTCTGCCAGCCGGCCGTCCCGGGCCCGCCGCGTTCGCGGGTGGAACATCACCCACCCGGACGGTTGACCAGTGGTCGTCCACAGGTTATCCACAGCCTGTGTACCGACCGATTGTGGCCTCCCGCCGGACGCGGGTGGGACCTGCCCCTGCCTGAACGGGCGTTGAAGCGGGTTCACCGTGCCGAACGATTCACTACCTTGTCCGGTCTTGCCTGCGCGCGACGACCGGAGCATCCGACGCTCACCGCAATCGGGCACGGTAACAGCGTTGTCCCTGCGCCATCAACCGGCGACGTGCCCGGGTCCTTCTCGGCATCAGCGAAAACGGCCGCTTCGGTCCCGGGCGCGTCCCGGTGTCCGCCGCCGCGGGGTGTTTGACGGTCATTGCACCCCTGCGTAGGCTGGAGCGGCTGCTATTTCGCCCTCTGCTAGGGTGATGGGTGCTTGCTGTCCGCGGTCGCATCCCCGCAACGCCGAGGTCCCGCTCCGCCGGGCAGCACCGATCGGGGGCCACCGTCGAGGTGGCCTGGACCACCCCACGACCCCGGCGATCCCGTCGCGCGGGGCGCGTACGAAAACGGAGAGCCTGACGTGAGCAAGCGCACCTACCAGCCGAACAACCGCCGGCGCGCGAAGACCCACGGCTTCCGGCTGCGCATGCGCACCCGTGCCGGCCGTGCCATCCTGTCGAGCCGTCGCGCCAAGGGTCGCACCACCCTGTCGGCCTGAGCCGACCGGGCCGGTCCAGGGGACGTGGGCAGTCGTGCTGGCCGCCGCACAGCGACTGCGGCGCAGTTCTGACTTCGCCGCAGCGGTTCGCGGTGGCCGACGCGCCGGACGAGGCGTCGTCGTGGTCCACCTGACCGTGCCGGCGCCCGTGGCCCCCAGCACACCGCCCTCGCCGGAGCCGGCGCGGCACACCGGTGCGGAGCAGTCCTCCGCCCCGGCCCGCGCCGGCTTTGTCGTGTCCAAGGCCGTCGGCAACGCGGTGGTCCGCAACCGGGTCCGGCGCCGCCTTCGGGCGCTGGTGCGGGAGCGGCTGGCCGCACTTCCCGCCGACAGCACCCTGGTCGTCCGGGCGCTGCCCGCCGCGGCCGACGCGTCGTACCCCCGACTCGCCGCAGACCTGGACGCCGCCATCGCGGCCGCCCGGTCGCCCCGAGAGCGGCGGTCCCGATGAGTGCCGGCCCGACCACCCCGCGCCCGCAGTCGACCGGTGCCAAGGTGCTGATCGCGCCCATCATCGCGTACCGTCGGTGGATAAGTCCGGCACTGCCGGCCCGCTGTCGGTTCTACCCGTCGTGCAGTGCGTACGCCCAGGAGGCGGTAGCCCGGCACGGCGCGCTCCGGGGAGCCGCGCTGGCGGTCCGGCGTTTGCTGCGCTGCCACCCCTTTCACCCTGGTGGACATGACCCGGTGCCGGAGCCGGGCGGCCGCCGACGTGCTGATGTGACTGGAGCCCCGAATTGAGTCTGAGTCTCGACTGGATCTACTACGCGATTTCGTGGATCCTGCTGACCTGGCACTCTGCCTGGGACGCCATCGGGGTGCCCGTCGGCGCGGTGATCGGCACCAACTTCGCCTGGATCCTGGCCATCGTCTTCCTGGTGGTCACCGTCCGGGTGATCCTGTTCCCCGTCTTCGTCAAGCAGATCAAGTCGCAGCGGGCCATGCAGGCGCTGCAGCCCAAGGTCAAGGAGCTGCAGGAGAAGCACAAGGGTGACCGGGAGACGCTCCAGAAAGAAATGATGGAGCTCTACCGGAAGGAAAAGGCCAACCCCCTGATGGGCTGCCTTCCGATGTTCCTCCAGATCCCGGTCTTCCTCGGCCTCTTCCACGTGCTGCGCCGGCTCGACCCGGCCAAGCAGAGCAAGACCCTCTACGGCTGGACCGCCGACCAGTTCGAGAGCGCCTCCCAGGCGAAGCTCTTCACCGCCCCGATCGCCGGCAAGTTCGGCTCCACCGCGGACGAGCTGGCCCGCCTCGGCGCCAACGGCACCACCGTCAAGGTCATCGCCGGCATCCTGGTCCTGGTCATGATCGCGACCACCTACCTCACCAGCCGTCAGATGATCCTCAAGACCGGCTGGGCGGAAGACCCGCAGCAGCGGATGATCCAGCGGCTGATGCTCTACGGCATCCCGGCGTCGCTGCTGATCTCCGGTGCGATCTTCCCCATCGGCGTGATCATCTACTGGGTCACCAACAACCTCTTCACCCTCGGCCAGCAGCAGTGGGTGCTGCGCAAGTTCCCGCCGCCGGTGACCGCCAAGAAGACCACCCCCGCCGTCGGCACCCGCAACCCCGTCCAGCCGGCCAAGTCCGGCGGCCTGTTCGGCCGCGGCAAGTCGGCCCCGCCGGCGCCGGTCAAGGCGACCGCGCCCAAGGTGGCCGGGCCGAAGCCGGGCGCCAAGCCGGTGAACCCGAAGAAGAGCCGCCCCGCCAAGCGGCAGGGCTGACCCGTCCGGGCCGTCGCCGGGCAACCGGCGGCGGCCCGTTCCGCACCGCGCAGCCGCCGTATGGCCGGCGCCGGGCGGAACCGACCGCGCGTGACGCGGCCACGGGCGACACTGCCCGTACAGACGTGCCCGTGGGCACCGGCGACCTCCCGCCGGCCCCGGGAAACCAGCGGACCCGACGGTCCGGCCGAGCGAGTACGGAGATGAGACCGTGACCGAGACCAGCATCCCCCGCGCCGAGCAGTCCCTGGACGAGGAGGAGACCGCGCCGCTCGCGGTGGACGACGACAACGACGACGACGAGACCGACGCCCCGGAGTCCGACGACACCGAGGCCAGCGCCGGCGGCCGTACGAAGAAGGCGGTCGGCGAGGGCGACCTGTTCCGGCAGAGCGAGATCGCGGCCGACTACGTGGAGGGGCTGCTCGACATCCTCGACTACGACGGCGACATCGACGAGCTGGTCGCCGGCGGCCGCCCGGTGGTCGAGGTGGTCGGCGCTCGACTGCAGAACCTGGTCGGTCAGCGTGGAGCCACCCTGGAGGCGCTCCAGGAGCTGACCCGGCTCGCCGTCTTCCGGCAGACCGGGACGCCGAGCCGCCTGCTGCTCGACGTCGGCGGCTACCGCGCGAACCGCCGCAAGGAACTCGCCGCGGTCGCCAAGAACGCGGTCGAGAAGGTCAAGGAGTACGGCGAGCCGGTCCGGCTGGAGCCGATGTCCGCGTTCGAGCGCAAGTGCGTGCACGACGTGGTCAACGCCATGTCCGGTGTGGCGAGCGAGTCCGAGGGTGTCGAGCCGAGCCGCCGCATCGTCGTTCGGCCGGTGGACTGACCGGGTGACCCACGACGACACCACGGCCGACGCCGTGACCGGCCCGGGCGGCACGCCGCCCGGGCCGTCCCCTGTCCGGCCCGAGTCCCCGGGCACCGATCCAGCACGGGACGGGGCGGGTGGCGGTACGCCGTCGCCGGCCGACGCGGCGCTACCGCCCGAGCTGGCTCCGGCCGCCCTGGCGCTCTTCGGCGAGCGCCTCGACGTTGCCGCCGCGTACGCCGAACTGCTGGCCACCGACGGGGTGGTCCGGGGTCTGATCGGCCCCCGCGAGGCACCTCGGATCTGGGACCGGCACCTGCTCAACTGCGCCGCGGTCGCTGAGCGCATCCCGGCCGGGGCGACCGTGCTCGACGTCGGCTCCGGTGCGGGTCTACCCGGTCTGGTCCTGGCCATCACGCGCCCCGACCTGACCGTCACCCTGATCGAACCGCTCGCCCGGCGGACGTCGTTCCTGATCGAGGTCGTCGAGCGACTCAGTCTGACCAGGACGGTGCGCGTGTTCCGCGGTCGGGCCGACGAGGCTGCCAGCGGGTCGAGCGGCCGGGAGTCGATCAGCGGGGACGTCGTGACCGCCCGCGCGGTCGCACCACTGGACCGACTGGCGGCCTGGAGCCTGCCGCTGGCGGTGCGGGGCGGACGGCTGCTGGCGCTGAAGGGTTCGTCCGCGGCAGCGGAGATCGAGGAGCACGCCGACGTGGTGGCACGCCTCGGTGGTGGGGAGCCGGCCGTGCACCTCTGCGGCGTCGGAGTGATCGACCCACCCGCCACCGTCGTGGAGATCGTCCGCGAGCGGATGGTCGGCCCGGCCCGTCCGGCCGCCAGCAAGCGATCCCGAGGCGGACGCTCCCGTCGCCGCTGACGGTGCGCGCCATCGGGCGTCCGGCCGGTGGGTTGCCTCGTTGTACCGGTGCGGATGGACGAGGGGATGAGAACCCGACGTGGACCGGCCGCGCCCGTCCGCCGTAGGCTGACCGCGCGTCGATAGTGTGGAACGGGCGGCGGCGTCACGGGTCTCCGACCGCTCCCGAGGGTCGTACGCTCCGGGGTGCGAGCGCGGGTGCGGCCAAGGTGACCGGGGCGCGGACCGACCATCCGAAGCGGGCAGGGATGACAGGTGCATGACGACGGTAGGTACGACGATCCACGCGTGACCGGGTCAACCAGCGACCCTGTTTCACGTGAAACCGACTACCCCAGCTGGTCGCCCGGCGCGCCCGGGTCGTCGCCACAGCCGGCGGAGAACGATCCGCCAGTGGTACGCGACGAGCCCGGTGGGCACGCGACCGGATCAGAGGTCCCCGAGCCGTCGGCTGCTCGCCGGGCATCGGAGGGATTGGCCCGGCCGGTCAACGCCGCAGAGGTGCGAACCGCCTCGGGGCGACGGAACACCGCGGCGTCGGTCCGCTTCGAGCCGGCCGTTCCGCAACAACCCAACGCGGCGGGTCGGGACGCCGCGCCGGCGGTCGCCGACATGCCCGTCGCGTCGGCCGAGTCGCTGGCCGCCGTTGCAAGCGACTCCACGTACGTTTCACGTGAAACCCCGACGCGCGAAGAGGATGACCCACCGTTGGCTATGGAGGCGATGCGCGCCGTGCAGATCCTGAATCCCAGTGGCGAGGTGACCATGCCTCGGCCGGACCGGACCCGGGTCATGTGCGTCGCGAACCAGAAGGGCGGCGTGGGCAAGACCACGACCACCGTCAACCTTGCGGTGGCGCTCGCCCTGCATGGCAACCGGGTGCTCGTGGTCGACCTCGACCCGCAGGGCAACGCCTCGACCGGGCTCAACGTCCCGCACCACACCGGCATCCCCGACGTCTACGACTGCCTCATCAACAGCGTGCCGCTGTCCGAGGTGGCGCAGGCGGTCGAGGGCATCCCGAACCTCTGGTGCGTACCGGCGACGATCGACCTGGCCGGCGCGGAGATCGAGCTGGTGTCGGTGGTGGCGCGGGAGTCGCGCCTCGACCGGGCCATCGCCGCCTACCCCGGGCAGTTCGACTACGTCTTCATCGATTGCCCGCCCTCGCTCGGCCTGCTGACGGTCAACGCGCTGGTCGCCGCGCAGGAGGTGCTGATCCCGATCCAGTGCGAGTACTACGCGCTGGAGGGGCTCAACCAACTGATCAACAACATCAACCTGGTACGGCAACACCTCAACCCCAAGCTCGATGTCTCCACCATCCTGCTGACCATGTACGACCGCCGTACCCGCCTCGCGGACGCGGTCGAGCAGGACGTCCGGAACCACTTCGGCGACAAGGTCCTCCAGGCGGTCATCCCCCGCAACGTCCGAGTGTCCGAGGCACCCAGCTACGGCCAGTCGGTGATGACCTACGATCCCGGTTCGCGGGGTGCCACGAGTTACTTCGAGGCGGCCCAGGAAATCGCCGAGCGGGGCGTGAAGGAGCCGGTGGGCCGGAATGCGTAGTGCGGACGAATCGCTGGGAGGCGTGGCATGAAGAACCGTCCTCGGGGCGGTCTGGGTCG
This sequence comes from Micromonospora sp. RHAY321, assembly GCF_023896955.1. Taxonomy (GTDB): domain Bacteria; phylum Actinomycetota; class Actinomycetes; order Mycobacteriales; family Micromonosporaceae; genus Micromonospora. The sequence continues at coordinate 187,601 of NZ_JAMHIW010000005.1, read as the reverse complement.
AGGCCTCGGGGCGCTCATCCCGACCGGGCCGGTGCCGGGTTCCGCCGGCACGGTGACGGCCGAGCCGGAGAACGGGCATGTGGATGACGAGGCGGCCGGCGCTGCGCTGCCGGCGGTTACGCCCTCCGGCCCGCCGCCGCAGCCGGAGTCGACGCTCAGCCCGGTGCCGGGAGCCCGCTTCGCCGAGATCCCGGTCGACGCGATCGTGCCCAACCCGAAGCAGCCCCGACAGGTCTTCGACGAAGATGCGCTGGAGGAGCTGAAGACCTCGATCCAGGAGGTCGGGTTCCTCCAGCCCATCGTCGTCCGCCAGCTCGACGACGAGAAGTACGAGCTGGTGATGGGCGAGCGGCGGTGGCGGGCCGCCCAGGCCGTCGGGCGGGAGAACATCCCGGCGATCGTCCGGGACACCCGCGACGACGCCATGCTCCGCGACGCGTTGCTCGAGAACATCCACCGGGCCAACCTGAACCCGCTCGAAGAGGCGGCCGCGTACCAGCAGTTGCTGGAGGAGTTCGGCGCCACCCACGAGGAGTTGGCCCGCCGGATCGGGCGGAGCCGCCCGCAGATCTCCAACACCATTCGGCTGTTGAACCTGCCGGCGCAGGTGCAGCGGCGGGTCGCCGCGGGGATCCTGTCCGCGGGCCACGCCCGGGCACTGCTGAGTCTCGACGAGGCGGAAGCGCAGGAGCAGTTGGCGCTGCGAATCGTGGCCGAGGGACTGTCTGTTCGGGCGACCGAGGAGATCGTGGCTCTGACCCTGAACGACGGGTCGGCGAAGGGCCAGGCCGCGAAGCGGCGCCCGAAGCCGCACGCGCCGGCCCTGACCGACCTCGCCGATCGGCTGTCGGACCGGTTCGACACCCGGGTGAAGGTGGACATCGGTCGGAGCAAGGGCAAGATCACGATCGAGTTCGCGACGGTGGACGACCTGGAGCGGATCGTCGGGATCATCGGAGTGCAACAGGAGGGTGGGGCCGAGGACTGACCTCCCCTGCCTCCTGCGGCCGCGCTTCCCTTCGGGTGCGCGGCCGCTCTGTATTCCCCCTCCGCCGGTTTCACGTGAAACGGGTGCGGTTCGCGACGGGGGCGTCGAGACGCTTCGCCATCCGCCCGATCGCCGAGCCCGACCGGCTCGACGTCCTCGTCCTGCCTGTCCGTCCCGCCGGCCCGGCAGCCGGTGGCGACGCCCCAGGCGAGACGGTGTCACCGCCGTGGCGCCTCCGGACGGCATCGCGGAGGAGGCCGCCCGGCTGAACGGTGGAGCCCGAGAGACCCCTTGTCCTCCTCGCAGATCCGGCTCGTTTCACGTGAAACGGAGGCCCGTCATTCTTGTATGCGGACCGCCAGGGGCGACCGGCGACGGAACGGCCCTTGCGCGCCGCTGAGTGCCCCGCTGCCGCCTTGAACGCCGCGCTGGGTGGTCTTGGTGGTTGAGCCGTCTCACGAGACTGCTGGTCGCTGTGGACTGTCGAGGTCTGCGCCACCGCCGCGGCGGCCGAGTGCCCCGCGTCTCCAAGTCCGCCTCTCCGCGTCCGCGTCTCCCACCTTCGGGCCTTCAGGCCGGTACTCCCGCGTGCCGCGCACCTCCGCACGTGCGTCTACTCGGCGCCTCCCACCTCCCTCTGGCCTAACGGCGCAGCGTCGAAGCCCTGCCTGACCGCCTGAAATCAACGCGGCGACCGGCGCGGGCCGCAACTTCAGGGATGTTGTTGACTCCTGAGCGGTGGAGACCACAACATCCCTGAAGCTGTGCAGGTCTTGGCCCAGCACGGCGGCGTAGAGGCGCACGCACGGGATGCGATTGAGGCGCCGGGCGAGGTCGCGTCGGACAAGCGCAAGCGCCGGCCTCTCGGGGATCACAGCGACCTCCGTGGCATCTGGCAGTCCGCCGGCTCGTGGAGCGCGCGTAGCCCTCTGGGCGCCAGCCCTGGTTGTTTCAGGCCTTGTCGGGGCGGTCGGTGGTTCGGGTCCCGCGCAGGGTCGGAAGGCTTGGAGGCGGTCCGGCCACTGCGGGGATGGCCAAGGCCACGGGCCGCCGTTCGAGCCCTTGGCGGTGGTTCAGGTTCGTGAGTGGTCGGCCGCCTCAGGGTGGCCCCGGTCTTCGGATGGTCCTGTCCTTGGGCGGTCGTGCGGGCTCGCGGGGTGGCCGGGGGTCCTAGACGGTCGTCTGGCTGGGAGGCGATCGGTGCGATCGGACCGGCCTCGCGTGCCCGACCGAAGCAGGCGGCGCAGAACGGATGGGCCAGGATCTGGCGGAGCAGCCTCATGCCGTCGACGAGCAGACCCGGATCGGCTGGCGCGGTCTGCGCCAGAGGGCGTCCGTCCTCGAGGCAGCCCCGCCGCCTGATGCCCGGCACGGCCGCCGTGTCCGCCGCTCATTCCCTCAGTCGCCATTGGGAGGCATCGCCGGGCACCCGACGCGCCGGTGTCGCTGACCCGAACGAGCGGCCCACTGTCCGGCCCGCCATCGAGTCCCGACACCGTCGCGAAGCCGACGGGTGGCGGAGCCGCCGCCGACCCCTACGAGCGGTTCTCGGGCAACGACTGAAGGGCCGAAAAGTTATCCACACCGGTTGTCCACAGGCACCCCCCGTTTCACGTGAAACACCGCGTGAAAGCGGGTGCCAGCCTGTGGATGACGGGGTGTATTCAGGATCTCGGCAGCCTGTGGATATCGCTGCGTCGTGAAGCCGGCGGCCCGTACCTCGATCGACGATGAGCACTGATTCGGGCGGCCGATGCCGATCGAACAGGTAGGGACAGCGGTGCCAGACTCGGTTAGGGTCAGCGTCGTGCACGACACCCCTCCCTCAGTCCCGGACTTCACCCAGTGGCCCTCCTTCCCCTTCGAGGGAGACCTCCGCGTGAAGCAGCTCGACGATCCGGTCCCGGTCGAACCGCCACGCAAGGGCGAGGGCCTCCGGGAATGCACCGCCTGCAACGCTCCCGACGACGCCTACATCTGGGTGGGTGAGCGGTGGCGCGTACGTGCCATGGACCGCCCGACCGGCCTGCCCATGGTGCTCATCCTCGAATCCCGCACCCACCTCGACCTCGGTGACCTGCCGAACCTGCTCGCCGCGGAGTTGGGCGTGATGACCGTCCGCTTGGAGCGGGCCATCCGTTCGCTGGACGGCGTGGCGCGGGTGCACGTCAACCGGTGGGGCGACGGCTCGGCTCACCTGCACATGTGGTTCCTCGCCCGGCCGTACGGTCGCCTTCAGCTGCGGGGCACCTTCCTGTCGCTGTGGGACTCGATCCTGCCGCCGATCTCCGAGGCGCAGTGGCGGGAGAATCTGGCGCTCGTAGCCGCCTGGCTGGCCGAGTTCGGTGGCCGGCCGCTCGCCGAGCCGCCCCGCATCCAGTGGCAGGCACCGTCAAGTCTGCTGGCCCAGTCGGCCGCGGCGGACGCCGCCGCAGCCGCGGCGGAGGCCGTGTCGGTCATCGAGGCGGCTGGGGAGATTCCGGAGCCAACGCCCGAGTCCGACGGCGACACCGACGCCGACGGCGACGACGGTACGGACACCGGGGCCGGTGCGGCAGGCGAGCCGACCGTCCCGGCATCCGCGGCCAGGACCACCGCATCGGCGGTCGCGCCGACGGCCGATGCGGTGCCCGGCACCAACTCCGGGGAGGCCGCCGCCAAACCGGCATCCACTGGCAGCGCCCAGACGGTCGTCACGGCCGATCCGACCGCCCTCGACCGTGGCACCGCCACGGAAGCGGAGGCCGACACCCCGCCCGCATCCGCTGCTGCGGCCGACACCCCGTCCGCCGCTGGGGCGGCCGACACTCCACGCGACAACGGCCGCGGCGCACCGACGGATGTGCCGACGATCCGCTGATCGTCAGCCTGGTCATGAGGTTGGCGGCGGCACCGCGTGTTGGGTCCGCCAACCTCATGACCGGGTGAGCCGGCGACCGAGTTCGGAGGTCAGCTGGTGATGCGGCGCGCGACGGCCCGGTTGACCAGGGAGCCGAGCAGCCGGCCGAAGTCCAGGCCGGCGGCCTGCACGGCGAGCGGGAGCAGCGACGTCTCCGTCATGCCGGGCGACACGTTGACCTCAAGCACGTGCGGCTGGCCGGCCGCGTCCACGATCACGTCGACTCGGGAGAGGTCCCGCAGACCGAGCGCGGTGTGCGCGGCGAGGGCCACGTCGGCCACGGTGGCGGCCACCTCCGGGTCCAGCCGGGCGGGAGCGTGCCACGTGGTCCGACCGGCGGTGTAGCGGGCGGCGTAGTCGTACACCCCGTTGCGGGGCACGATCTCCACCGGGGGCAGCGCCTGCGGGCCGTCACCGAGGTCGACGACGGAAACCGCCACGTCCATGCCGGGTACGTAGCGCTCCACGAGGGCCGTGGAGTCGTACGCGAAGCAGCCGACCATGGCGGCCGGCAGCGACGCGGTGTCCCGGACCACGGCGGCACCCAGCCCTGAACCGCCCTGCGCGGGCTTGACCATCAGCGGCAGGCCCAGCCGGTCGGCGATCCGGTCCAGGACGGCGACCGCGCCCAGCTCGGAGAAACGGTCGTGGGGCAGGGCCACCCAGTCCGGGGTGGGGATGCCAGCCTCGCGGAGCACGGCCTTGGCCGAGGGCTTGTCCCAGGCGAGCCGGGAGGCACGGGCGTCGCAGCCGACGTAGGGGACGTCGCACAGGTCCAGGACGCCGCGCAGTGAGCCGTCCTCGCCGGTGGCGCCATGCAGTGCGATCACCACCGCGTCCGGCGGGTCGGCGGCCAGCGCCGGCAGCAGGGCCACGTCGGCGTCCCGCAGGTCGGCCTCCATCCCGACAGCGCGCAACGCGTCGAGCACCCGGCGACCGGAGCGCAGCGACACGTCCCGCTCGTAGGAGAGCCCGCCGGCGAGTACCAGCACGCGCAGGTCGGCCGCGATGGCGGAATCGGTCACGAGGAAGCGCTCGGCAGCGGTCGTACCCATGCCGGCATCATGCCAAGTCGGGGCCCGGCACGTCCGAGCCGGCCCGGCCGCGTCGCCCGGCGGCACCGCCCACGGCGCCGAAGACCCGGCGCATCGCGATCTCCTGCTCCATCACGCCGGCCAGCCGGCGGACGCCCTCACGGATCCGCTCCGGCGGCGGGAAGCTGAAGTTGAGCCGCATGGTGCCGGTGCCGGTGCCGTCGGCGTAGAAGCCGGTGCCGGGCACGTAGGCGACCCGGGCGGCGACCGCGCGCGGCATCATGGCCTTCGAGTCCAGCCCGTCCGGCAGGGTTGCCCAGACGAAGAGGCCACCGGCCGGGGTGGTCCAGCTGGTGCCCTCGGGCATCAGGTCGGCCAGCGCGTCGAGCATGGCGTCCCGGCGTTCGCGGTAGACCTCGCGGTAGACCTTGAGCTGTTGCCGCCACGGCATGGTGCTCAGGTACGTCGCCACGGCGGCCTGGGCGTAGCCGCTGGGGCAGAGGATCTGCGCCTCGCTCGCGATGACCAGCTTGTCGCGGACCGCGTGCGGCGCCAGGATCCAGCCGACCCGCAGCCCGGGGGCGAAGGTCTTGGAGAAGGTGCTGAGGTAGAAGACCCCGTCGCGGCGGCGGGCCCGCAACGGCGCCGGCGCCTCGCCCTCGAACCCCAGCTGGCCGTACGGGTCGTCCTCGACGACGAGGAGACCGGCGCGCTCGCAGATGTCGAGGACGCGTTCCCGGCGCTCCTCGCTGAGCGTCACGCCGGTCGGGTTCTGGTAGGTGGGGATGGTGTAGAGGAACTTCACCCGTCGGCCGGCCCGGGCCAGGTCGTCGATGGCCGTCTCCAGCGCCTCCGGGATCAGCCCGTCGGCGTCCATCGGGATGTGGACCACCTGCGCCTGGGCGGCCTGGAAGACTCCGAGCGCGCCGACGTACGTCGGCCCTTCGGCGAGCACCACGTCACCCGGGTCGAGGAAGAGCCGGGCCACCAGGTCCAGCGCCTGCTGCCCTCCCACGGTGACGACCACGTCCTCCGGCGATGCGCCGCAGGCGGCGTCGATCCCGGAGAGGGTCATCACCTCGCAGATCCGCTCGCGCAACTCGAGGGTGCCCTGACCGATGCCGTACTGGAGGGTGGTCACACCGTGCTCGGAGCCGAGCCGACCGAGCATCTCACCGACCGCGTCGAGCGGCAGCGCGGCGATGTACGGCGCTCCACCGGCGAGCGAGACGACCTCCGGCCGGCTGGCCACCGCGAAGAGTGCTCGGATCTCGGAGGCGGTCATCCCGCGTACCCGCCGGGCGTACCGGTCGGTGTAGTCGTCGAGCGTCGTGCCGGTCATGACCTCACCTCGATCGCTGCTCGGGTGGCTCCCGCTGCGGGTACCCCGGACGCTGGCGACCATGGCGGCGGGGACACCGATTGTCGATCCTAGCCCGCCGGAGCCAGGCTGCAGGCCTGCCGAGGCGGACCTTCCACATCCCGGACCGCTCCCGGTGTCCCCCGGTGCGGTGGCCATCTGCGCGTCCCCTCCCGTACCGCCGATCGGCGGCGTACGATCGCTCGTCGGGGGCAGGAAGGCGGCGCTGTCGTTCCATGCCGGTCTTACCACCGAGCCTATTGTGGGGATGCGCCATATGTCGCGACGTCTGGTCAGCCTGACCCTCGACACGTTGGAAGACCTTCCTCGCCCGTGCCGCCAGTGCGTCTACTGGGAGTTGGACCCGGTCTCCGCCGACCGGGCCTGTGCCGCCGGGGATCCGGGCCTGGAGAAGGAGGCGTGGGTCTCCCAGACGCTGCTGGAGTGGGGCTCCTGCGGCAAACTCGCGTACGTCGACGGGATGCCGGCGGGCTTCGTGATGTACGCCCCGCCCGCGTACGTGCCCCGGTCGATGGCGTTCCCCACCTCGCCCGTCTCCGCCGACGCGGCGTTGTTGATGACCGCCAACGTGGTCGCGGCGTTCGCCGGCGGCGGGCTGGGTCGGATGCTGGTGCAGGGCGTCGCCCGGGACCTGACCAAGCGGGGGATCAAGGCGATCGAGGCGTTCGGCGACGCGAAGTTCGGCGACGCTGACGACCCGGCGGGCGGCTGCGTCGCGCCGGCCGACTTCTTCCTTTCCGTCGGGTTCAAGACCGTCCGTCCGCATCCCCGGTTCCCCCGGCTGCGGCTGGAGCTGCGCACCGCGCTGAGCTGGAAGTCCGACGTCGAGTACGCGTTGGAGAAGCTGCTCGGCTCGATGAGCCCCGATACCCTGCTCCGGCCCGTCCGTCCGGCCCCGGCCACCCGCTCCACCAGCGGCTGACCGAACGCTGACACCGGCCTCAGTCGATAACGGTGCCGGCGGCCACCACAGCCCGCAGCTCGCTGACGTCGATGGAGCCGGTCGGCACGTCCCGCTCGATCGGGAAGTACATCCGCTGTACCGCGGCCACGATCGCCTCCACCACCCGGTCCCGGAACCGCGGGTCGGTCAGGCGGGCGCGGTCCGACGGCGAGGTGAGGTAACCGACCTCGACCCGTACCGCCGGCATCCGGGTCAGCCGCAGCAGGTCCCACGCCTTGGCGTGGGTACGGCAGTCCCGCAGCCCGGTCCGCGCGACGATCTCGCGTTGCACCAGCCCGGCCAGCCGCTCGCCCGTCGCTGAGGTCACGCCGTTGTCGGTGCCGTAGTGGTAGGTCGCCACCCCCTCCGCGTCCGGGTTGGCGTGCCCGTCCAGGTGCAGGGAGATGAAGACGTCGGCGCCGAGCGAGTTGGCCAGCAGCGCGCGGTCGGTGTCCGGCAGGCAGCTGTCGGGCGCCGGACCCCGGGTGAGCTGCACCCGTACCCCGGACGCGGCGAGCCGCCCCTCCAGCCGGCTGGCGAGGTCGTGCACCAGGTCCGCCTCCGTCCAGCGCAGCGGCCCGTCGGGCACCACCACGCCCGGGTCGGTGCCCCCGTGGCCCGGGTCGATGACGACCGTCTTGCCGACCAGCGCCGGCCCGGACTGCCGGATCGCGTCGGACTCACGTAGCCACTGGGGGCGGCCACCGACCACCTTGCGGCCGATGCGGCGCAGCGCGTTCATGGTCTGCGGTCCGCAGGAGCCGTCGGGTGTGAGCCCGACCTCGCGTTGGAACTGGGCCACAGCACGGGAGGTCCGGATGCCGTAGATGGCGTCCGCCCGGCCCACGTCGTACCCCATCTCCAGCAGTCGCTCCTGGAGCGACCTGACGTCCTCGCCGGTGAGGGGCACGGGGACCGCGTGGTACAGGGTGCGGGCGCCGAGCCGCCAGCGGGCGGCGTCCAACGCACCCCAGGTTTCCGATCCGACCCGGCCGTCCACGCTGAGCCCTCGCGACTGCTGGAAGGCGCGGACCGCCCGCTCGGTGTCGAGATCGAACTCGTCGACCGGTGGGCCGGCGGTGGAGGCGAGCAGGTCGAGGCCGGTGAGGATGGTACGGATCTCGGTGACCGCGGGTCCCCGGTCACCGGGTCGGATCGGACGCACGCACGACCCCCTCTGCACGACGCTGGCTGGCCGGGCGGCCCAGGCTTGAGGCTATGCGTTCCGGGGCGGCGAGGTGGCTCGGGCCGGAAAAACGCCGATGGTGTGGGCCCGGAACACAGCGAACCCCGCACCCGGAGACCGGGTACGGGGTTCGGTGACGTTTCTGCTGGTCAGAGGGCCGATTCAATAAGCCGGACCAGCTCACCCTTCGGCTTGGCGCCAGCAATCGACTGCACCGGCTGGCCGTTCTTGAACACGGTGAGCGTCGGCACCGACATCACCCGGTAGGCCCGCGCGGTCTCCGGGTTCTCGTCGATGTTGAGCTTGACGATGGTGACCTGGTCACCCATCTCGCCCGCGATCTCCTCGAGCAGCGGCGACACCTTGCGGCACGGCCCGCACCACTCGGCCCAGAAGTCCACCAGAACCGGCTTGTCGGCCTGCAGCACGTCGGCGACGAAACTCGCGTCCGTGACCGCCTTGGTATTTCCCACTATGCCCCTCCTCCGGGATGTTTCCGTTGTCAGCTGATCGTCGCGATGAACCGCTCGGCGTCGAGCGCGGCGGCACAGCCGGTGCCGGCCGCGGTGATCGCCTGACGGTAGGTGTGGTCGACCAGGTCGCCAGCGGCGAAGACGCCGGGCACGCTCGTCCGGGTGCTGGGAGCCTGGACCTTCACGTACCCCTCGTCGTCCATCTCGACCTGGTCGCGGAAGAGCTCACTGCGGGGGTCGTGGCCGATGGCCACGAAGACGCCGGTCACGTCCATCACCTTGGTCTCGCCGGTGTGCACGTTGCGGACCCGCACGCCGGTGACCTTGCCGTCCTCGCCCAGGATCTCCTCGACGGCGCTGTTCCACTCGACCTTGATCTTCTCGTTGCTCAGCGCCCGGTCAGCCATGATCTTGCTGGCCCGGAACGAGTCGCGCCGGTGGATGATGGTGACCGACTCGGCGAAGCGGGTGAGGAAGCTGGCCTCCTCCATCGCCGAGTCGCCGCCGCCGACGACGACGATGTGCTGGTTACGGAAGAAGAAACCGTCACAGGTGGCGCACGAGGAGACGCCGTGGCCGAGGTACTCCTGCTCGCCCGGCACGCCGAGCGGACGCCAGGCCGAACCGGTGGAGAGGATGACGGCGCGGGCGCGGTAGGCGGTCTCGCCGACCCACACGGTGCTCACCGCGCCGGAGCCGATGTCGCCGGTGTCCACCAACTCCACCCGGGTGACGTCGTCGGTCAGGAACTCCGCCCCGAACCGCTCGGCCTGCTTACGCATGTTGTCCATCAGCTCGGGGCCGAGGATGCCGTCGGCGAAACCGGGGAAGTTCTCCACCTCGGTCGTGGTCATCAGCGCGCCACCCGACTGCACGCCCTCGATGATCAGCGGCTTCAGGTTGGCGCGCGCGGCGTAGACGGCCGCCGTGTAACCGGCCGGCCCGGAGCCGATGATGATCAGGTTGCGGACCTCGTCCACTGCCGTCTCCCGAGTTGTGTGTGTTCGGCGTCGGCGCGCACCGATGCCGATCCAAGTCCGGCGACCCAGGGGTGCCGGAACTGACTTCCAGAACGCCATCGTACGAACCGGGGATTCCCGAGACGGGCATCCGGTGGGTCAGGTCACGTAGAAGGTCATCGCGCAGGTGACCGTGGATTCACCCTACCCGCGCCGAATACCGGCTGTCCGAGCCGGACCCGGGGACCCCGCACTCCGGACCGGTCACCCAGGCCCAGCGGAGCCCGGCCGCGTCGGTGAACCGGATGACCAGCGCCGGTTCGCCCCGGAACTGCGCGTAGTCGATCACTTCGACCACCAGCGGGGCAGCGCCGTGCTCGGCCGCCACGTCCGCCAGGCAGGTGGTCAGCGCGGCCTCGTCGGTCAACCGCGCCAGCGGGTCCAGCCCGTTCGGCGAGGGCCGACGGCCCTCCTCGGCGTCCACCCGGGGCTGCTCGTCCGGGAAACCGCTCGCCTGTTGCCGGGCGGACGGCTCGACGGTGGCGTCGCCGAGCATCTGCGGCGTGTAGTCCGTGCCGCTGTGCAGTGCGGGCCCCGTGGTGCGTACGGCACCGGCCGCCGCCGCGCCCTCGGGCGCGCTGGCCGGCTGGTTCAGGGCGGTGGTGTCGGCCGTGTCCGAGGCGTTCCTGGACAGCTGGTTGAGGCCGAGCCCGACCCCGATGACGGCGACCGCGGCGACCGCCACCGCCGGTGCCCCGCGCCGAACCCAACGTCGCCGGCGGCGACCCGGACCGGTGGGTGTGCCGCGCTCCGATTCGACCGGGAATGGGCCGGCGGGCGGGCGACCGGGACCGCTGCCACCCTGCACCGGAAGGACCACACGAGTGGGCGCGCCGGGAGCCGGCTCGGTGTCCTCGCCGGTCTCGGTGTCGTCGGGCACCGGATCCGCCGCGGCCAGCGCTGCGGCGATGCGTTCGGCGACCGCCGACGGCAGCTCCAGGGAGGGCTCGGCCCATCGGGCCAGATCGGCGCGGACCTCCGTCACCGCGGGGGCCAGCAACGCGTACGCCTGCGCCCAGCCCGGGTCGGTGTCCACCAGCCGGGCGACCTCCGCCTGCTGCGGCGTGCCGTCCAGCGCCCCGCCGAGGTAGTCAGCGAGCAGGTCGTCGTCGACCTCCCTGAATCCCTCGGTCGTCACGTGTCCTCCTGATTGGCGTCCCGCCGGTACCGGCCCGACCCCGATCCGACGCCGTCGGCCAGGCGGGGGTTCCCCGGGGTGACGACGGGCACGTCCGAGACCGGCTTGGCACCCGGGTGGGCCGACGGCGTCGCGCCGGCGGCGGGGCGGAGATGCCCGAGGAGCACGGCCAGCCGGGCCCGTCCCCGGGCGCACCGGCTCTTCACCGTCCCCTCGGCGACACCGAGGATCCGGGCCACCTCTGCCACCGGGTAGCCCTGCACGTCCACCAGCACCAGCGCGGCCCGCTGCTCGAAGGGCAGTGCGGCGAGGGCCTCGCGGACGACCAGTGCGGTGTCGTGGTCCTGCGCCGGTGCGGCCGGCTCCACACCGCCGGTACGCGACCCGTCGTCGCTCCGGGTGCCGTCGGGCAGCGGCACGGTGGGGTGCGCCTGCCGGCGTCGGATCCGGTCAAGGCAGGCGTTCACCACGATGCGGTGCAGCCAGGTGGTGACGGCCGAGTCGCCCCGGAAGCGGCCGGCCGCACGGTGCGCCGACAGCAGTGCGTCCTGGAGGGCGTCAGCGGCCTCCTCGCGGTCCCCGAGGGTACGCAGGGCCACCGCCCAGAGCCGGTCGCGGTGCCGGTGGAACAGCACCGCGAAGGCGTCCCTGTCCCCGTCGACGTGGGCGCGCAGCAGCTCCAGGTCGGTTGCGGCGTCGCGCCCGTCCATCACCGCGTCCAGCGGAGGCGGTGCCCTGGTGGAGGTGCCAAGCTCACGACCCCTGGACCGTGATCTCCTGCACCCCCAGCTTGAAGCCACCTTCGGCCGGAGGCAGTTCGGTGATCCAGAACAGCAGGTACTGGTACTTCGTGTCCGCGTCGAATCCGTTGAACGTCATCGTGGTGCCGTCGTGCTCCTCGAACGGCTGCCCGATGGCGGTCTTGTAGTTCGCGACCAACTGTTTGTCGCCGTTCGAACTCGACGGCGGGTTGACCGTGCCGGCGAGGAGTTGGGCGGACGCGTTGGTGGCCGAGAGCACCGCCTGCACCGACTTGACGTTGTGCGGTTCGCCGAGGTCGAGCCAGACCCCCATGCCCTTCTTCAGGTTGCCGAAGTTGGGCCGGTCCCGGTAGGTCTCGGTCTCCCAGCCCTTGTCCTCGTCACCGTCGATGACCTTGTCGGCGCCGTCGAGCTCGCTGCGGTTCTTGCTGTCCGGGTCGATGATCCGGACGTCCTTCACGGTCAACTTGCGTGCCGTGCCGGCGGCCGGGGTGGCCTCGGTGGCCGGGGCGGTGGCGGTGGGCGCGGCCGCCGCGTTGTTCTGCGGCTTCTTGTCGTCGCCGTTCAGCGCGCTGATGCCGATGAGCAGACCGACCAGGGCGACCGCCAGCAGGCCGGCGATGCCCACGGCGACTTTGCGACCGCCAGCCGCGGCCAGCGGAGACGGCTCTTCCTCGGTGTCGGCGGCGAACCGCAGCGGCCCGCTGTTGTCCAGGTAGTGCTCGTCCTCGGCCGGCACGTCCAGCCGGGCCAGCTCGGCGGCGAGCACGTCGGACGAGGGTGGCGCGATCTCGGCGTCGAGAAGGTCCATGGTCAGGTCGTCCAGGTACGCGGGCACCCCGGCCCGAACCTGGCGGGGTGCCGCGATCGCGCCGGCGGCGTCCCGGACCGCGTCCGGGATGGCGGCCCGGCCGTGGCCGGCGGTGGCGCCGCGCAGCGGTGCCTCGGCGTGCGGCCAGTGGCCGGTGAGGGCGAAGTAGAGGATGCCGCCGACCGCCCGGATGTCGTTCTCCTGGCTGTCGTCACCGTCGGTGCGGGCGTCGGCCAGGACCACGCGGCCCTCGTCACTGATCATGACGGTGCCGGGGTGGACGTTGCCGTGCACCATTCCGGTGGCGTGCACCGCGGCGAGTGCGCTGGCGACGGAGTTGCCGATCGCCGTTGCCCGGGCCGGGTCCAGTGGACCCTCGGTCGCCAGGTCGCGCAGGGACTGCCCGTCGACCCACTCGCGCACCACGTAGGCCCGCTCGGCCTCGTCGATCGCGTCGTAGACGCCGACCAGGTTGGGGTGGATCACCCGGCTGGCCGCGACGGCGGCCTGGAGCATCTCCGTGGCGGAGTCGCCACCCGGGTATCGCAGCACCACCGCGACGGGACGGCGCAGGATGACGTCGACCCCGCGCCAGACCAGCCGACCCGCGCTGTCGTTGTTGATGTGCTCAACCAGCTCGTACCGCTCGGCGAGAATTTCACCGGCCGTGGGAGCACCGAAGGTCATGACCGGCGGAGCGCTCTCGTCCGCCTCCTGACCCTCGCCGACCTGGGTCACCCGTCCTCCCTCGGTGATCGTGTCGATCGATGGACCCGAACTGCTGGGCATGTGGCTTCCCGCTCTGCCGTCGAAGGAACCGGCCGACCGGTGTCGACGCGCAGCGTCGGCGCCCTGCCGTACCCGTCGAGAGCGACCTTACCCGGGTTGCCCGTCTCCCCGACATGTCATCTTCCCGCCGTACCCGGCGGGGTGCCGGGAGTCGGGGAAGTCGTCCGGTTACGACCGTTGTCAGCCACGTTGCTGGCACATGTACTAGCCAATCTACGGCTTCACCGCAAGTGACCGACGCCGGGGCCGGCCCCGATTGGCGCTCCCGCCAACCGGCATGTTCCCACCGATCGGGTCGGCACGCTCAGCCGTACGGTTGGTTATCCACAGGCCGATCCGGCGGGTGACCGGCGAATCGCGGAGTTATCCACAGGAGCGTCCCCAGCCTGGTGATCCGCAGTCACGGACCGTGTGAACACTGACTGCTGGTGTGTGGATGGTCGCGGTCAGCGACCGAGTCGACGGCGGACCATACCCACCACCTCGGTGATCTCCCCGATCCGCAGCACCATGGCCAGCCCCAGGTACGTTCCGCCGATCACCGCGCCGCCGACGACCAGCTGCACCACGGCCTGCACCCAACTCGGCGTGTCGCCGCCGGGGAGGAGGCTCACCACCAGCAGCCCGACCAGTGCGGCGCCGAGCGCGGCGACCGCCACCCGGCCGAGAGTCCGCAGGATGGTGCCCATCCCGATCCGGCCGATCCGGGGTCGCAGCAGCCAGGCGGAGGCGAACGCCGCCGCCAGATAGGAGACGGCGTTGCCGATCATCATGCCGGCTGCCGCGAAGTGGGCGGCGAACGCCACGTAGAGCACCACCTGAACGCCGATCCGCAGCGCCACCACCGGAATGTTGATCAGCGCCGGGGTGCGGGTGTCCGGCAGCGCGTAGAAGGCGAACGTGAAGAGCTGGCTGATCGCGAACGGCACCAGGGCCAGCGCGGCCAGCAGCAGCACCAGCGAGGTGTCCGCGGCGTTCTCGTCGCTGAACGCGCCGTAACGGAACAGCGCCACGGCCAGCGGGGTGGCCAGCACCGCGTAGCAGACCGCGATCGGGGCCAGCACCGCCGAGACGGTGCGGGTGCCCCGGGACAGGTCGGCGGCGACGTCGGCGTACCGGCCGTCGGCGGCGGCCGCGCTCATCCGGGGCATGAGTGCCGTGATGATCGAGACGGCGATGATGCCGTGCGCCATCATCAGCAGCAGGAAGACGTTGTTGTAGATCAGCGGGCCGGCGGCGTTCTCCTTGCCGGCCCGGTTCAGCAGGTTGAACAGCACGATCAGGCCGATCTGGCTGACCGCGACGTAGCAGAACATCCAGCCGCCGAGGCGGCCCAGCTCGCGCAGCCCGAGGGTGCGGAAGTCGAACCGGAACCGCCAGCGGAAACCGACCTTCCGCAGCGCCGGCAGCAGCCCGGCCGCCTGGATCGCGACGCCGAGCAGGGTGCCGCCACCGATCAGCAGGATCCGGCCGGTGGTCATCTGCTCGGGTCGGATGATCTCCGCACCGAAGATCGCGATGTACAGCCCCGCGGTGGCGATCACCACGATGTTGTTCAGGATCGGCGCCCACATCGGGGCCGCGAAGTGCCCCCGGGTGTTGAGCACCGCGCTGATCAGCGCGCTGAGGCCGGTGAAGAAGATCATCGGCAGCATCAGGTACGACAGCGCCTTGACCAGGTCCCGGAAGTCATCGCCGGTGTTGTCGCCGGCGTAGAGCTTGGTCAGCAGGCCCGCCGAGAGCACCGCCAGCAGCGCCGCCCCGGCGAGCGTCAGCACCGCGAGGGTCAACAGCCGCTGGGCGTACGCCTGGCCGCCGTCGGCGTCGATCCTGCGCCGGCGGACCAGCACCGGGATCAGGACGCTGGTGAGGATGCCGCCGAGCAGGAACTCGTAGACCATCCCGGGGAGGATCTGCGCGGTCGTGTACGCGTCACCGACCAGTGCCCCACCGAGCGCGGCGGTCAGCACCAGTGTGCGCAGGAAACCCGTACCCCGGCTGACCAGGCTGCCGACGGCCATCACCGCGCTGTTGGCGGCGGCGCTGGCCTCGCCCACCTGCTCCTGCGGCGGCGCGGTCGACTCCATGGCCGGCTGGTTCAGCGGCTCGGCGGAGATGAACGTGGCGCCGTCCCCCGGGCGCACGCCGGCTCCCGCACCGCCGTCCTGCGCGGCGTTCGCGCTGCGGTAGAGCCCGCCGCTCATCTCCAGCCTCCAAGGGGTACGTCGAGCCGGGCACCGACCCGCACGTCACAGACCATAGTCAACCGGTACCCGTTACCCGCGCCCGGCGGATGGGATGCGGACCACGCCCGATAGGCTGGCGATCCCATGTCCGAAGCCTCCGCTCCCCACGCCGCCGACCGCCGCGAACTCACCGCCGCGCAGCGCAACGCCGTCGCCGAACTGCTCCGGGTCTCCCCGGTCGCCGACGAGTTGGGCCGCCGGTTCGTCCGCGCCGGGTACGAGTTGCACCTCGTGGGCGGTTCGGTGCGGGACGCCCTGCTCGGTCGCCTCGGTGACGACCTTGATTTCTGCACCGACGCGCACCCCGACGAGACCCTGCGGATCATCAAGGGTTGGGCCGAGTCGATCTGGGAGACGGGCCGGGAGTTCGGCACCATCGGCGCTCAACGCGACGGCCTCCGGCTGGAGATCACCACGTTCCGCGCCGAGTCGTACGACCAGGTCACCCGCAACCCCGTGGTCGTGTACGGCACCAACCTCACCGAGGACCTGAAGCGGCGTGACTTCACCATCAACGCGATGGCGGTCAGCCTGCCGGAGCACCGTTTCACCGACCCGCACGGCGGGCTGGAGGATCTCTCCGCCAAGGTGATCCGCACCCCCAGCGCGCCCAGTGAGTCGTTCGGCGACGACCCGCTGCGGATGCTGCGGGCCGCCCGGTTCGCCGCGCAGCTGCGCTTCGCCGTGCACCCGGACGTGCACGCGGCGATGAGCCGGATGGCCGCCGACCTGGACCGGATCACCGCCGAGCGGATCCGCGACGAGTTCACCAAGCTGCTCTGCGGCGCCGACCCGATCACCGGGCTGCGGCTGCTGGTCGACACCGGGCTGGCCGAGCGGTTCCTGCCCGAGCTGACCGGGCTGAAGCTGGAGATCGACGAGCACGCCCAGCACAAGGACGTCTACGAGCACACGCTGACGGTCGTCGAGAACGCGGTCTCCTACGAGGAGGACGGCTGTGACTTCATCCTGCGGATGGCCGCCCTCATGCACGACGCGGGTAAGCCGGCGACCAAATCGGTCGGCTCCGACGGCCGGGTGAGCTTCCACCACCACGAGGTGGTCGGTGCCCGGCTGACCAAGGCCCGGATGAAGGCGCTGCGGTACCCCAAGGAGATCACGGCGAAGGTGACCGCGCTGGTCGCGCTGCACCTGCGCTTCTACGGGTACGGGCGGGGCGAGTGGACCGACTCGGCGGTGCGCCGCTACGTCGCCGACGCCGGTGACCTGCTGCCCCGGCTGCACAAGCTCACCCGCTCGGACTGCACCACCCGCAACCGGCGCAAGGCCGCCCAGCTCGCCGCCGACTACGACGCGCTGGAGGATCGGATCGCCCGGATCGCGGCCGAGGAGGACCTGGCGCGCGTCCGTCCCGACCTCGACGGCAACGCGATCATGGAACTGCTCGGCGTACCGCCGGGGCCGGTGGTGGGGCGTGCCTGGAAGCACCTCAAGGAACAGCGCCTGGAACACGGCCCGCTGGACCGCGACGCCGCCGAGGCCGAACTGCTGCGCTGGGCCCGCGCCGAGGGCATCGTCGACTGACCGGCACTGACCCGGAAACGACGGGCGCCGCCCCCGATCTTTGGGAGCGGCGCCCGTCGGCGTACGGCGTCAGCGGGCCTCGACGGCCGTCCCGTCCACCGAGGCGGTGCCCTTGCCGGCCGGGGTGGACGCGGAGCTGAGCCGGGCCAGCAGGCCGGCCAGGTCGACCCCCGTGAGGTCGCTGCCGAGCTGGAGCCCCTGGGCCACGTTGCCGGCCACCGACCTGGTCAGCGACGAGGCGCCGTCGGTGGAGATGACGGTCATCTTGTCGATCGCCCCGATGGGGGCGCTGGCCGCCTCCACCACCTGCGGCAGAACCTTGACCAGCAGGTCCAGCACCGCCGCCTCCCCGTACGCGGCGAACGCCTCGGCCTTGCGGGCCATCGCGTCCGCCTCGGCCTGGCCCTTCGCCAGGATGGCCGCTGCCTCGGCCTGGCCCTCCCGCTCGACCGCCTCGGCGATCGCGGAGCGCCGGCGCTGCTCGGCCTCACCCTCCTTGGCACCCTCGATGGCGTTCGCCTCGGCGAGCGCGGCCCGCCGGGCACGCTCGCCCTCACCGGTGAGCCGTGCCTGCTCGGCCGAGGCCTGCGCGGCGGCGATGACCGACTGCCGTTGCGCGTCGGCGTGCAGCACCGCCGCGTTACGGGCCGCCTCGGCCTCCTGCTCCACCTTGTACCGGGCGGCGTCGGCGGGCTTGCGTACCTCGGTGTCCAGTTGGCGCTGCTTGAGCTCCGCGTTGCGCTCGGCCACCTTCTGCTGCTCGGAGAGGATCGCCTGGTCGCGTTCCGCCTGGGCCAGTGGCCCAGCCGCCGCGGACTTCGCCTTGGCCGCGTCGATCTCCGCCTGGATGCCGGCCTGCTTGAGGGACAGGTTCCGGTTCGCCTCGGCGATGGCCTCCTCGGCGAGCAGTCGCTCCTGCTCGGCCTGTTGCCGGGCGCGCGCCTCCGCGATCGCCGCGTCCTTGAGCACCCGGGCGGCCTCGGGCCGGCCCAGGTCCTGCAGGTAGGAGCCTTCGGCCAGGATGTCCTGGAGCTGGAAGGTGTCCAGCACCAGCCCCTGGTTGGTCATCGAGTGCTCGGCCTCCTCGGCGACCGCGCTGGCGAACGCCGCCCGGTCCCGGATCACCTCCTCGACGGTGAGCCGGCCGACGATCGAGCGCAGCGCCCCGGCCAGCACCTCGCGGGTGAAGTTGTCGATCTCGTCCTGTTGGTGCAGGAAGCGCTGTGCGGCGGCCCGGATCGCGTCCTCGGTCCCGCCGACCTTGACGATCGCCACGCCGTGCAGGTCGGTGCGGATGCCCTGCTTGCTCACCGCGCCCCGGATGCCGACGTCGATCCGTCGGCTGGACAGGTCGAGCGACTGGAGTTTCTGCACCACGGGCAGCACGAAGACCGAGGCGCCCAGCACGACCTTCTGCCCGGACATGTCGGTCGACCGGGCACCGTCGGCGGTCTGCGTGGTGCGGCCCTTGCGGCCGGTGACGATGAAGGCCTCGTTCGGCCCGGCCACCTTGATCCGGGAGAGCACGAAGAACACCAGGACGAGTACGAGCAGTACCGCGCCGCCGATGGCGATTAACAGGGGCATGGCGAAAGTCCTGTCTGCGAAGAGGAGTCAGTAGGTCTCGACGTGCACGCTGGTCTCGCTGAGCGCCTGCACGACGAAGACCTGGGCGCCGATCGGGATCGGCTGGTCGGCGCGGGCGTTGAGCTTGACCGGCTGGCCGGCGACGCGTACCCGGACCTCGCCGTAGCCGTCGACCGGCACCGGCGTGACGACCAGGCCGAGCGCACCGACCAGGTCGTCGCGGGTGGGGGTGGGATCGGTGTGCATGTTCCGCGCCGCCCGGCTCAGCCGGGACGCCAACCAGGCGATGGGCACGGCGGCGAGCAGGCCGCCGGCCACCGCGCTGGCGATCATGCCGGGGGTACGCGCACCGAGCAGTTCGTTGACGATGGCTCCACCGAACCCGAACGCCCCGGCGAAGCCGGCGACCGTCTCGGTGGAGATCGGCCCGTCCACGTCGGCGTGCCCGAAGTGGAACAGTTCGGTGCCGAGCAGGGCGAGCGCCAGCACACCGACGCCCGCACCGCCGATGATCAGAAAGATGAGCGTCCCCGTGGCCACGACCTGCACGGTATCGACGCCACGCAACGTCCCACGGCTCGGCGGGACGCGAGAATGATCTCCTGACGAGGGCTCCGGAGCAGACGTGGACAGGCCCGGCGGGCGACCATGGTGGCCGGGACCGACCACTGTCGGTGGGGTCGGGGACAATGGGCCGATGCGCTGGACCGTGCTCGACTCACCGATCGGCGAGTTCTCCGTGGCCAGCGACGGTGTGAGCGTCTGCGGCACGCTTTTCGGTCGGGTCGACGCGGCGGCGGACGAGCCCGACCACGCGTTGTCCCGGCAGGCCGTCGCCGAGCTGCGGGCGTACTTCGCCGGTGAGCTGACCGGGTTCACCGTTCCGGTGTCGATTCCGCGTGGGTCGGATTTCGAACGGGCGGTGTGGCGGGAGATGACCCTGATCCCGTACGGCGAGACGTTGACCTACGGCGAGGTGGCGCGCCGGGTCGGTGACCCCGGAGCGGCCCGGGCGGTGGGCGTGGCCTGCAACCGGAACCCGATCCCCGTCATCGTCCCGTGTCACCGCATCGTCGGCGCCGGTGGTCGGCTGGTCGGCTTCGGTGGTGGCCTGCCGCGCAAGGTGCACCTGCTGGAGCTGGAGGCCCGGGTGGCCCTGCAACAGGCGTGGTCCTGACCGGTCCGAACCCCTCGGGAAGATCTCTCGTTTATCGACCGATCGGTCGATGTGGACGCGTGGTTGTAACCGTCATGATCGGGCGTCATTTCACCGACTCTGCGGGGGACCGATGACCGAGCACGAGGACAAGACCGTTAACCGCCGCCGGCTGCTGCGCCGCGCGGGCACCGTCGCCGCCGGCGTCGCCGGCACCACCGTGGTGGGCGCCGCCGTCGCCGGCCCCGCCCAGGCCGACCCGGGCCAGGCGGTGCTCCAGGGCGCCGCGAACAACGCCGGTGCCACCACCACGGCGCTGACCAGCACCGGGGCCGGGGCCACCCTGCGTCTGGAGAACACGAGCACCACCACCGTCGACGGCACGGTGTTCGCCCGGCCGTCGCTGCAGCTGACGCCGCGCGGGAACGTCCTGAACCCCGCCTCCGAGGCCGGCTCGATCGGCATGGACACCGACGGCAACATCCAGGTGGTCGCCGAGTTCGGCGGCTACAAGTACCTCGAGTACGTGCACACCACGGGCAACTCGAACCAGATCGTCCCGATCACGCCGCAGCGGCTCGTCGACACCCGCTCGGCGGCGTCGCGCGCCCGGATCGTCAACGCCTCGTCGACCACCCTGGACAGCTCGGGTCGCCTGCGTGACGGCCAGACCATCCACATCGACCTGAGCGACTTCGTCAACTTCGGCGACGCCCTCTTCGGCAACCTCACCGTGACGACCGCGGTCGCCGGGGGCTTCGTGCAGATCTTCCCGTTCGGGGCGCCGCGTCCGGCGAACTTCTCGACGATCAACTACCTGACCAACCAGGTGCTCTCGAACTCGTTCATGTCGGGCATCGGCTACGAGGACGTGGAGAACGGTCTGACCGACGCCATCTCGGTCTACGCCGCCCGGACCACCCACATCATCATCGACGTGGTGGCGTTCGTGATCGGCGTCGGTTCGGTCAACCCGGGCATCATGCCGTTCTCGGCCAGCGCGACGGCGCGCAGCGCCGAGTCGGCCGAGCAGCGTAAGGCGCGCCGGGCGGCCGCTGCGATGAAGAGCACGCCGAGCTGGAAGTGAGCCGGTCGCCGTATCCGGCGACGAGGCACTGAACGCGGCGAGGGCCGGGTCCTTTCGGACCCGGCCCTCGGCCGTGTGTGGCGCTCAGCGGGTCAGCGCTCGACCTCACCGGCGATGAACTCCTCGACGGCCTGGTGGGCGTCGTGGTCGGCGTACTGCACCGGCGGGGACTTCATGAAGTACGACGAGGCCGACAGGATCGGGCCGCCGATCTTCCGGTCCAGCGCGATCTTCGCGGCCCGGACCGCGTCGATGATGACGCCGGCCGAGTTCGGCGAGTCCCACACCTCGAGCTTGAGCTCGGCGTTGAGCGGGGTGTCACCGAACGAGCGGCCCTCCAGGCGGATGTACGCCCACTTGCGGTCGTCCAGCCACGGCACGTGGTCCGACGGGCCGATGTGCACGTCGCTCTTGCTCATCTCGTGCGGGATCTGCGAGGTGACCGACTGGGTCTTCGAGATCTTCTTCGAGACCAGCCGCTTACGCTCCAGCATGTTCATGAAGTCCATGTTGCCGCCGAAGTTGAGCTGGTACGTGCGCAGCAGCTCGACGCCGCGGTCCTCGAAGAGCTTCGCCAGGGCGCGGTGCACGATGGTGGCGCCGACCTGGCTCTTGATGTCGTCACCGACGATCGGCAGGCCCGCGTCCTCGAACTTCTTCGCCCACTCGGGGTCGGAGGCGATGAAGACCGGCAGGGCGTTGACGAACGCGCAGCCGGCGTCGATCGCCGCCTGGGCGTAGAACTTGGCGGCCTGCTCGGAGCCGACCGGCAGGTAGCAGACGACGACGTCGACCTGCGCGTCGCGCAGCGCCTGCGCCACGTCGACGGGGGTCGCGTCGGACTCCTCGACGATCTCGCGGTAGTACTGGCCCAGACCGTCGAAGGTCGGACCGCGCTGCACGCTGACGCCGGTCGGCGGCACGTCGCAGAGCTTGATGGTGTTGTTCTCGCTGGCGACGATCGCCTCCGCGAGGTCCATGCCCACCTTCTTGGCGTCCACGTCGAATGCCGCGACGAACTCCACGGCGTTGACGTGGTAGTCGCCGAAGGCGACGTGCATGAGACCCGGGACGCGGTCGTTCGGGTCGGCATTCCGGTAGTACTCGACGCCCTGAACCAGGGACGAGGCGCAGTTACCCACACCGACGATGGCGACGCGGACGGAGCCCATAGCGTCTGCCTCCTTCTTTTCTGTCACGGCCGCTCTTTCCTGGTCTCTCCAGGCGGAGGCGGGCTGTTGTCTTCTCGTCGGCCGCCGGCCGTCCCGGTGTTCGGGACCGTCGGGGCTCGGCCGGAGCGCTCGTTGGCGATGAGCTCCTCCAGCCAGCGGACCTCGCGCTCACAGGCGTCAAGGCCGTGGCGCTGCAGTTCCAGGGTGTAAGCGTCGAGGCGCTCGGCCGCCCGGCCCAGCACGTCGCGAAGCCCTTCGCGACGCTCCTCGATCTTGCGGCGGCGACCCTCCAGAATGCGCAGGCGGGTCGCCTGGTCGGTCCGGGCGAAGAACGCGAAGTGCACCCCGAAGCCCGTGTCGTCGTACGTCTCGGGCCCGGCCTGTGCGATCAGCTGGGCGAAGCGTTCCTTGCCTTCCGCGGTGATTTTGTAGACCACCCGACCTCGTCGGCTGGTCAGCGCGGGAACCTCCTCGGCGGTGGCGGGCGTCTCGGCAGCTTCGGTGATCCATCCGGCTGCCTGCAACCTGCGCAGGGTCGGATAGAGCGAGCCGTAGCTGATCGCCGCCCGGATCGCGCCGAGTTTGGCGGTCAACTCCTTGCGCAGCTCGTAGCCGTGCATTGGAGACTCCTGCAGGAGGCCGAGGATGGCGAACTCGAGCACTGGCCACCCTCTCTTACCCCCGGCGCGGAGCCGTAACCGCCGCGATGTATCGGACCGATACATCGCACGTTAGCGGTTCGTGGGTGCCAGGGCAAACCCTCGTTCCGAGACCCTGTTGTCACGGATCGTGACCGTGGTCGCCTGGTCGAGCCGGACCGCGTACCCTTCTCCGCATGCGTACGCAGCGCCAGGTCGTCGACTACTCGCTACAGAAGCGAGCGGTGCTGCGTGAGCTCCTGGCCGGCCGGGTCGGCACGTACGACGTCTGCGACGCGTCGCCGTACCTGAAGAACGCCGCCCGGTTCCACGGCGAGCCGACCGACCGGCGCTGCCCCATCTGCCGCAGCGAGAACCTGACCAACGTCCACTACATTTACGGTGACGAACTCAAGCAGTCCGCCGGCCAGGCCCGGACGCTGGCCGAGTTGCCCGTGTTGGCAATGACGCTGCGTGAGTTCCAGGTCTTCGTGGTGGAGGTGTGCCTCGGCTGTGACTGGAACCATCTCGTCGAGCAGTACCTGCTCGGTCGGGACGGTCTCAGCGGCGACGGCGATGGTGAGCAGGACGCGGCGGGTGCCGGAGGCACCGCTCAGCGGAGGCGAGAGGCGCAACGGTGATCTCAGCTGGTTCGACTGGCCCCGGGGCCGTAGACATGACCCGGGACGGTCGACCGCTCGTTGGTCTGATTAGCCCGATTGATACTGCAATGACCTCGGTGAACCGGCACCCCCGTGCCGGTGTCCCGGGTGAAGCAACTCACGGCAACCCGGTGGCGGCGCAGCAGCGCCCCACCGCGACCGGCAGGGTGTGAGGAATGAACTCGTACGGCGATCCCAGTTCTGCGCGCGGACGGGCCCAGTACCCGGGTCCGAACGGCGACCCCGGACCGGGCGCGGACGACGCGTACCGCCGAACCGGCGGTGACTCTCGTGGGAGTGGCTGGTCGGCCCCGGAGGTCCCAGCGTCCCCCGGTCGTGCCTCGGTGACACCGCGGGCCGCCGGTGGACGGGCCTCCGTGGGTGGTTCGGCCGCGGTCCCGCCACGCGGCGCCGCCGGCTCCGCCTCGGTCGGTCCGGCCACGCCCGGCCGACCCGGTCGGGCGTCGGTGCCGGTGTCCCCGGCACCGGGTGTGGCCGCCGGTCGTGCCGGCGCCGGCCGGGCCTCGGTGCCCGTGTCCCCGGCCCCCGGTGCGCCGGCGGGTCGGGCCACGGTGGGCGCGGCGTCCGTCGGCGCCGCCTCGGCGGGCCGGGCCAGTGTCGGCTCCGCGTCCGTGGGCGGCCGGGCTGCGGTCGCACGGGCGAGCGTCTCACCGGTCTCCGGCGGCCCGGGTGGCCCCGGTGGCCCCGGTGGGCCGAACGGTCCGGGTCGTGGTGGTCGGGGCGGTCGCGGTCCGGGTGACCCGGGCGCGGCGGCCAAGGCGAAGAAGCGCAAGCGGATGAACCTGCTGATCGCCGGGTTCGCGGTCTTCATCATGCTCGCCGGTGTCGGCGTGGTCGGCTTCACCTACTACTCGACCAACGTCGTCATGCCCGACGAGATGCCGCTGCCCCTGTCCACGACGGTCTACGCCAAGGACGGCAAGACCCAGCTCGCCAAGCTGGGCAGCGAGAACCGCAGCTTCGTCACCATCGACCAGATCCCCGAGTACGTGCAGCACGCGGTGGCCGCCGCCGAGGACCGGAACTTCTACCGGCACTCGGGCGTCGACTACAAGGGCATCGTCCGGGCGGCGTGGAACAACGTCTCCGGGGGCGACAAGCAGGGTGCCTCGACGATCACCCAGCAGTACGCCCGTAACGCGTTCGAGAACCTCCAGGACGACACGTACGGCCGCAAGGTGAAGGAGGCGATCCTCGCCTCCAAGCTGAACGAGAAGTACGACAAGCCGCAGATCATGCAGCACTACCTCAACGTGATCTACTTCGGACGTGGTGCGTACGGCATCGAGGCCGCGGCGCAGACCTACTTCGGTAAGCCGGCGAGCAAACTCACCGTCGCCGAGGGCGCGGTCCTGGCCGCAGTGATCAAGCAGCCGGTGGCGAGCGAGACGCACAAGGGGTTCGACCCGGCGGTCAACCCGACCGACGCCAAGTCGCGGTGGGACTACGTGATCGCCGGCATGAAGAAGGAAGGCTGGCTGGACGCCCCCGGTCAGCAGGCGGCACCGGTCGAGTACCCCAAGGTGCTTCCCCCGAAGAAGGACGGCGTCGGCTTCGGTGTCGACAGCCCTCGCGGCAACGTCATCAACTACGTCCGTCAGGAGATGGACGCGATGGGCCTCTGCTCCGACAGCGGCGCGGAGGGCAAGACGAGCTGCGTCGACGCGCTGCGGGACGGCGGCTACCGGATCACCACCACCATCGACCCGAAGCTCCAGGCGGCCGCCGAGAACACCGCGATGCAGTCGAAGAAGGGCTCCGAGCTCAACGACCAGCCGAAGAACCTGATGGCTGCCGTCGTCTCGATCGACCCGAAGAAGGGCCGCGTGCTCGCCTACTACGGCGGTGACAGCGGTGCGGACTTCGACTACGCCGGCAAGAACACCGACAAGAACGGCGACCTGACCGGTGGCCACCAGCCCGGCTCGTCGATGAAGGTGTACACCCTGGCCGCCGCCATCGAGGCCGGCATCTCGGTCAAGTCGCACTGGGACCCCACGCCGTACAAGCCCGAGGGTTCCAAGGTCGCGATCGGCAACGCCGGCCGCACCAACCTCAAGTGCGGCAAGTGGTGCACCCTCGAAGAGTCGACGATCCAGTCGTACAACGTGCCCTTCTACTGGGTCACCAAGGAGGTCGGCGCCGAGAAGGTGGTCGACATGGCCAGGAAGGCCGGCGTGACCACCATGTGGGGCGTCGACCCGCCGCAGGCCTTCGACCTGTCGAAGAAGGGGCCGAACCCCTTCGACAACTACACCGGTTTCGGCAAGTACCCGATCACGGTCTTCGACCACGCCAACGCCATGGCCACGTTCGCCAACGACGGCAAGTACATCAAGGCGCACTTCGTCATCAAGGTGGAGCAGCAGGACAAGGACACCGGCAAGTGGAAGGTGGTCGGCAGCGAGCGCATCAAGCCGGAGCAGCGGATCGACAAGAAGATCACCGATGAGGTCACCGGTGTCCTGAAGCAGATCCCCGCCCCCAACAAGCTCTCGCTCGAAGACGGCCGCCAGGCCGCCGCCAAGACCGGCACCTGGGAGTACGACAACAAGGACAACGCCCACGCGTGGACGGTCGGCTACACCCCGCAGAACGCCACCGCGGTCTGGGTGGGCAGCCGGGATCCGAAGAAGCCCCAGATCCGCCTCGCCAGCGGTAAGGCCATCGGCGGTTCGACGCTGCCCGGCCCGATCTGGGAGAAGTACATGAACACCGCGTTGAAGGGCCAGGAGGAGATTCCTCTGCCCAGCGTCACCGGCGAGGGCGACGCCACCAAGGGCAACGGCGAGGAGCCGGCGGTTACGCCACCTGTCATCCCGGGTCTGCCGGGTGGGCCCGGCGGGCCGGGCGGGCAGCCGCCCTGTGACCCGCTGACCAACCCGTTCTGCCCGCGTACCGACGGCAACGGTGGCAACCCCGGCGGGCCAGGCAACGGCGGGAACGGCGGCAACGGCGGCGGGCTACTGCCCGGCCTCGCACCGACCAACCGGGACTGACCCGCACCCACTCCACGACGCCGCCGCCGGCCGGACGACCTGTCCGGCCGGCGGCGGCGTTTCCGTATCCGGATCCGGCGTGCCGGGACGGGACGCGCACCCCCGACGTACGGCAGGATGCCTTTCCATGAGCACCCAGTCGACGCCCGGCATCGACGACGCCGGAACCACCGACCACCCGTCCCGCTCCGACGGGTTCGTCCGCGGCATCTCCGGCGTGATCGGCGGTCCGCTGGGCGACCACGCGACGGCGCTGGACCGGCCGGCCGGCGGTGAGCGGCGCTTCTGGACCGCCGTCCGGATCGTGCTGGCGCTGGCCTGCCTCACGCTCGCCCTGCACTGGGTGCAGAAGTCCCCCTGCCAGGACGGTGCCTGGCAGAACAACGAGCAGTACACGAGGTTCTGCTACACCGACGTGCTCGCCCTCTACTACGCCGAGGGGCTCAACGAGGGCAAGGTGCCCTACCGCGACCACCCGGTCGAGTATCCCGTTCTGACCGGCTATTTCATGGGGGCGCTGGGCCTGCCGGTGCACGCCCTCGGCGACGGCGACCCGAGCATCAACCAGGGCGAGTGGTTCTACAACCTCAACGCACTGGTGCTGGGCGCGCTCGCGGTGGCCACCGTGGCGGTGATCCTGGCGCTGCGCCGTCGACGACCCTGGGACGCCGCGCTGTTCGCGCTCGCCCCGGCGTTGCTGCTCACCGCCACCGTCAACTGGGACCTGCTCGCCATCGGGCTGGGTGCGTTCGGCCTGCTGGCCTGGGCACGCAAACGGCCGGCGCTGGCCGGTGTGCTGCTCGGCCTCGCCGGCGCGGCGAAACTCTGGCCGCTGTTCCTCCTCGGCCCCATCCTGGTGCTGGCGTTGCGGGCCGCACGGCTACGCGCCGCGCTCATCGCGATCGGCAGCGCCATCGCCGCCCTGGTGCTGGTGAACCTGCCCCCCGCGCTGGCGTACCGGGAGAACTGGGACCGGTTCTTCGAGCTGAACAGCACCCGACCGATCGACTGGGGCACGCTCTGGTACATCGGGCGCTACCTGGACGGCAAGGTCGGCGGCGACCCCGCCCGGCTCGGCCCGTTCGAGTGGCTCAACGTCAACATCGGAACCCTCAACACCATCTCGTACGCCCTCTTCGGGCTGGCCTGCCTCGGCGTGGCCGTGCTGGCGCTGCGGGCACCCCAACGACCGCGGCTTGCCCAACTCGCCTTCCTGGTCGTCGCCGCGTTCCTCATCTTCAGCAAGGTCTGGTCCCAGCAGTTCGTGCTCTGGCTGCTGCCGCTGGCCGTGCTGGCCCGGCCGAAGTGGGGCGCCTTCCTGGCCTGGCAGCTCGCCGAGGTCTGCTACTTCGTCGCCTTCTACGGCGAGCTGCTCGGCGCGGCGACCAGCCGTCCGGTCTTCCCGGAGGGAGTGTTCGTGCTGGCCTCGACGCTCCGGCTGGCCACCGTGGTGGTGCTCTGCGTGCTGATCGTCCAGGAGATCCTGCATCCCGAGCGGGACGCGGTGCGAACCACCTATCCGGACGACCCGGACGGCGGCGTGCTCGACGGCGCGCCCGACGCACCCTGGCTGGACCGATGGCGCCGCCCCGCAGACAAGCCCGCACCCGAGCCCGTCACCACCACCTGATCCCGGTCAGAGCCGGTAGACCACCGCGTCGCCGACCTCCTGCCGGGTGATGCCGAGCGGCTCGACCGGCGTGTTGATGGTGATCTCCCACGGCGTGCCCGGCACCTGGTTGCGCAGCAGCACCACCGTGCGGACGCCGAGCGTGCGCAGGTAGTCGACGCTGGTCTGGTCGGGGAACGACTGGCTGACCCGGCGGACGTCGTCGAGTTGGCGCGGGGTGAAGCCGCTGCCGCCGTTCACCACGTCCGGGAAGCCGTCGGTCGACCAGAGCATCACGTGCTGGTCCAGGCTCTGGTTGCTGGGCAGCACCAGCAGCGGTCCCTCCGCCGTGCGGAGCGCGGCCGGCTGGGTCGGCACCACCGGATGCGGGGTGGTGTTCAGGCCCTCGACGGTGACCAGCAGCAGCGGCAGCAGGGTGGCCAGCCGCAGCCACGGGCCAGGCCAGGATGGGATCCGCTGTGCGGCCAGCTCGCGGACCCGGTCGGTGAGGGCGGTGACCGCGCCGGCCGCGAGCAGGGCGAGCAGCAGCGTGGTCCAGAGCATCAACCGCCCGGGGGTACGCAGTGCGCTCCAGCCCGGCGCGTGCTCGAAGAGCGGGATGTAGGTGAAGGTGCCGTCGAAGAAGCGGGTGCCCATCGCGAAGGCCATGGTCACCAGCACACCGGCGAGCAGCAGCAGGCGGTGCCGTAGGCGCCAGACCGAGAAGAACAGCCCGCCCGCGGCCAGGGCGTAGAGCACGAAGCCGGGCAGCAGGGTCATCTCCGGGTGCCACGGCAACGCCGCCCGGGCACCCTCGTGCAGCTCACCCCAGATCCGTGACTCGGCGGGTGCCGTCACGAAGCCCGACGCCGGCGGGGAGAAGAGGCTGATGTCGCCGACGGTGCGCTCGGCGTACGGGTGCAGCTCGGTCACCTTGAAGAACGGGATGGCCATCAGCAGACCGACCCCGGCGAAGAGCACCCCGCCCACCACGTCGGCGATGAACAGCCGGCGGCCGAACGGCGGCGCCTGCCCGCTCCGGAGCCGCCTGACGAGGAAGAGAACGGCGGCGACCAGCACCGCGCCGGCCAGGAAGTACGCGAACGGCAGGCCGATGCCGAAGCCGAGGCTGAGCTGCCAGGCCGCCACCAGCCAGCCGGCGTAGACCCAGCCGTCGTGCCGGCGTTCCGGGCGGTAGCCGTGCCGCAGTGACCAGCCGTGCCCACGAGCCAGCATGGCCAGGGCCAGGGGGATGCCGCCGTTGGAGAGCACGTGCAGGTGCCCGGCCTGGGCCAGCCACCACGGCGCGTAGGTGTAGGCGACCCCGGCGACGGCGGCGCCGATCCGGCCCGAGCCGAGCTGTCGGGCCAGCGCGTACGCCCCGAGCGTGGCGAGCGCGTGCGCCAGCACGAACATGATGTTGTAGCGGAGCACGGCGTCCTCGGGGCCACTGCCGAGCATCCCGGCGGGGGCGTAGCCGAGGAGCGTGTCGGAGAACGCGAAGCTCCACAGCTCGGGGAAGAACGTGTTGGACTGCCAGAGGTGCGCCGGGTCGGTCAGCAGGATGTGCCCGGACCAGGCCATCTGCCACGCCTGCAGGCTCGGGTCCCAGTAGTCCTGTGGGAGCGTGTAGCGCGGGTACCGCAGCGTCGGCCAGGTCATGAGCACGGCCAGCGCCAGCGCGCCGAGGCTGGCCAGGGTCCACTCGTGGATCAGGAACCGGCCGACGGCGCGGGCCGCCCTGGTGAGGCGGCTGGGCACCGGCTCGGGCGCGGAGGCGAAGGCCTCCCAACGCTCGGGCTCGGTCGACTTCGCCGCGCCGTCGCCATCTGCCGCCGCCGCGCCCTTCCCGGCGGCCTCCTTCGTGGAGTCGTCCTTCGCGGTTGCGTCCTGCGCGGTGGAGTCCTTGGCAGGCTCGGATGCGTTGCCCGTCGTGGTGGCGACCTTGGCATCGGGAGCGGTGTCGACCCGCGCGTCGCCGTCCTTGGCGGTGTCGGTCTCGCCCACGGCGTCCGCGCTGTCGTCCCTGGCCCTGTCGTCCTTGGCCTTGGAGTCCGCGCTGCCGTCCTTGGCAGCGGTGGTGATGGCTGCGTCTGACGCGGTGCCGGCGGTGCGGGCGGCGGGGGTGCCGGCGGCGGGCGACGTGGCCGGTCTGGTCTCGGTGTCACCCGTGGAGGCGGGCCGGGCGTTGCCGGTCCCGGACTGTCCGGTCGTCATGCCGCCGGGCTCTCCGTGCCGAGCTGCTGGCGGAGGAAGTCGATGTCGGCGGACTGCCCGGTCACACCGCCCGGGGTCTCGACAACCACCGGCGCTCCGGCCGCCCGGATCACCGCCACCACCAGCTCCGGGTCGATCGTCCCGCCGTCCAGGTTGTCGTGCCGGTCCTGACCCGAGTTGAACGCGCCCTTGGAGTTGTTGGCGTGCACCAGGTCGATCCGCCCGGTGATCGCCTTGACCCGGTCGACCAGGCCGAGCAGATCCTCGCCGCCGGCGTAGGCATGGCAGGTGTCGAGACAGAAGCCGACCTCGTGGTCGCCGACGGCGTCCCACAGCCGGGCCAGCGCGTCCAGACGGCGGGCGCAGGCGTTGTCGCCGCCGGCGGTGTTCTCGATCAGGACCGGGACCCCGAAACCGCCGGAGTCGGCCGCGTACGCGAAGGTCTTGCGCCAGTTGTCGAAGCCGACGGCCGGGTCGTCGCCGGCGTTGACGTGCCCGCCGTGGACGATCAGGCCCTTGGCACCGATCGCGGCGGCGGCGGTGGCGTGCCCGAGCAGCAGCTTGCGGCTGGGGATCCGGATGCGATTGTTGAGCGTCGCCACGTTGATGACGTACGGCGCGTGCACGTAGAGATCGACCTCGGCCGCGCGTAGCTGCTCGGCGTCCTCCCGTGGCTTGGGGGCCTTCCACCCCTGGGGGTCGGAGAGGAAGAACTGCACGGTGTCGGCGGACCGGGCGGCCGCCTCCGCGAGCGGGTCGGTCGAATCGACGTGGGCTCCGATACGCATGCGAGCGAGCCTACGTCGCGCCCCCGACGGGTGGGGTGATGGCCGGCGCGGTGTCGGACGTCGACGCGTCACCCGTGGGACCGACGATCGTTGATGGGTTGGAGCCGGCGGCCAGCGCCCGGTACCGCCGTCGGCGCGAGCGCCGCGAACGGCAGCCGGTGGTCGACGGACCGACAGCGAGGTCACCCCCGTCGCGCGGCCCGGCGCGGCGGGGGGCGACCCCTTCGAGAGACCAGTTCCCGCCGAAGAACAATCTCGGAAATTTGTGCTTTTTCCCCCGACAAGGTACGAGAGCCGTTGTATCGTCAGGTAACAACACGATAAAGCTCCGCGGGGCGTCTTCGGTCCAACCTCATCGGTGTGGTCGTTCCTCCCCAGGTCCCACCCAAGGAATGCGGACGGGACGCCCCGCGGCCTCGTTGACGGGGGTCCACCACCGACCGGTGACGGTCGGACGGTGGGCCCCCGTCGGCACGTTCCGGCGCCGAGCCGACCACCCCGGGCATGATCGTCCGGACCGGGTATCCTGGTCAGGTTGTCCGCGTCCGGCCGGGTTCCCCCGGCACGTGCGGGCAGCGACGCACGACCTCCTGCCACGGAAGGACCGTGGCCGCTTAGCCCACAGGAGGTGAGCACGTCTTGCGTCATTACGAGATCATGGTGATCCTCGACCCCAGCCTCGAGGAACGCACCGTCGCCCCGTCGCTCGACACGTACCTGAACGTGATCCGGACCGCGGGTGGCTCCGTTGAGAAGACGGACGTGTGGGGCCGCCGGCGCCTCGCGTACGAGATCAACAAAAAGGCCGAGGGCATCTACGCCGTCGTCGACCTGCAGGCCACGCCTGCTGCCGTGGCCGAGCTGGACCGTCAGCTCCGGCTCAACGAGTCCGTGCTGCGCACCAAGGTCATCCGGCCGGAGATGCGCTAAGCATTCAACCCGGTTCGCCCGGATCAGCCTCCGCGGCTCTGTCGTACGGCTCTGGGAGCCTGTACGACGAGACGCTGAGTGCGCGAGGAGATGGTCATGGCAGGAGACACCACCATCACGGTCATCGGCAATCTGACCGATGACCCCGAGTTGCGGTTCACCCCGTCCGGTGCGGCGGTCGCCAAGTTCCGGGTCGCTTCGACGCCCCGTTTCATGGACAAGACCACCAACGAGTGGAAGGACGGCGAGCCGCTCTTCCTGGCCTGCACCGTGTGGCGTCAGGCGGCGGAGCACGTTGCCGAGTCACTCCAGCGGGGCGCCCGCGTGATCGTCTCGGGTCGGCTGCGTCAGCGGTCGTACGAGACCCGCGAGGGCGAGAAGCGCACCGTCATCGAGCTTGAGGTCGACGAGATCGGCCCGTCGCTGCGCTACGCCACGGCGAAGGTGCAGAAGATGTCCCGCTCCGGTGGCGGTGGCGGCGGCTTTGGTGGCGGTAGCGGTGGCGGTGGTGGTCAGGGTGGCGGCGGAGGCAACTTCGACGACCCCTGGGCTTCGGCTGCACCCTCTCCCGCGCGTGCCGGTTCGGGCGCCAATTTCGACGAGGAGCCACCGTTCTAATGGCGCCGAGCGCCCGCGATCGCAAACCAGGAGCACGTGCAATGGCCAAGGCTGCGGCACTTCGCAAGCCGAAGAAGAAGGTGAACCCGCTCGACAAGGACGGGATCACCTATATCGATTACAAGGACACCGCGCTGCTGCGCAAGTTCATCTCCGACCGCGGCAAGATCCGCGCTCGGCGGGTGACCGGCGTGACCTCGCAGCAGCAGCGGCAGATCGCCCGTGCGGTCAAGAACGCCCGTGAGATGGCGCTCCTGCCGTACACGGCCACCACCCGCTGAGAGGAGGCACCGATATGAAGATCATCCTGACTCAGGAAGTGTCCGGCCTCGGTGCCCCGGGCGACATCGTCGAGGTCAAGGACGGCTACGGCCGTAACTACCTGCTGCCGCAGGGCTTCGCGATCGTCTGGACCAAGGGCGCGGAAAAGCAGGTCACGGTCATCAAGCGGGCCCGTGGGGCCCGTGAGATCCGCGACCTCGACCACGCCAACGAGGTCAAGGGTCAGCTCGAGGGTCTCAAGGTCAGCCTGAAGGCCCGCGCCGGCGACGGCGGGCGGCTCTTCGGCTCGGTCACTCCGGCCGAGATCGTCGACGCCGTCAAGGCGTCCGGCGGCCCGGTCCTCGATCGGCGCCGGCTGGAGGTGCCCGGTCACATCAAGTCGATCGGCAGCTACCCGGTGAAGATCAAGCTGCACCCCGAGGTGACCGCGTCGTTCAGCCTGAACGTCGTTCAGGGCTGACGCCAGCAACACCACCACGAAGGCCCGTACCGAGCGATCGGTACGGGCCTTCGTGCGTGTTCGTCGTGGTGCCCGCGCCGGTCAGCCGATCGGCTGACCGGTCACCGCGCTGATCAGCACCGTCGAGAGACCCCCGCCCACCACCGCAGCGGCGACCGCGATGGTGGCCGAGCGCCACGTGGTGCCGACCCGGCGCAGCAACGCCGCAACCACCAGGCTGCTCACCAGCGCCAGCCCGAACCGCGGCGCGCCGGCGAGCAGCGACTCCAGCGCCCGCGACCGGGCCGAGTCGCAGCCACCCCCGCTGATGTCGGTGACACAGCCGGCCGGCGGCTGGCCGTCCAGCGTCAACAGCCAGACGAAGATCAGCACCGCCGGCACGAGGTAACAGGCCGCGGTGTACAGCAGCGACAGGAAGGGCCCGCTGGGATCCGGGTCGAGCAGGTCGTCCTCCAGGCGCCGAGCCCAGGCGCCCGTGGCCGCCGTCTCGACCCGCCGGCGCACCGACGCCGTCCCGACCGGCGGCTGAACCGTCCGGCGCCCCGGACCGCCAGCACGCGGTACGGGCGCGCTGCGCGGGCGCGGAGCGGTGTACCCGACCACCGGGGACCGGGGTGCCGACGTCGACGAATCCATCCACCGGGGGTCGTCTCCGGCCAGCCGGGTGCCCGACCAGAACCCCTCGGCCCGGCTCGGCCAACCCTCCGCCGCCACCGACCGGTCGGAGCGTGGCGGCACCGTCCGATCCCACTGGTCGTCCTCGACCGCGGACCGCTCCCACTGACCGGTGCGGTCGGACCGCTCCCAGCCACCGATGCTCTCCGCCTGCGACCACTGCCCGCTCAGGTCCGTGTCGTCCGCACCGGCCGCCGGCGGCCAGGCGTGCACGCCCGAGGCGTCCCACGGGTCGACCGCCGGGGCGTACGACGGCTCGGGCTCCACCGCCCGCTCGGACTCGCGCTCCCACGGGTCGACAGCCGGTCGGGACCAGGACTCCTCCGCGGCACGGCGGCTTCGTCGGCTGGGCCGGTCCGGGTCCCGTCGGGGCGCCGGCTCGACGGGAGCGGGCTCCAGGTCACCGCCGGACCAGACGACCTGAGGACGGCCGGCGGGCGCACGGCGGGGACGGCGGTCCGGGACCGCTCCCGAGACCGGCTCCCCCTCCACCGAGTCGGCGCGCCGGCGGCCGGAGTATCCCTGGTCCTGCGGACGGTCGAGCGTCCACTCCTTCGTGTGGTCCGAATGTGGCGCCGCGTCGAGTGCCGGCTGCTCCCGCCAGCTCGTTTCGCTGGCCCGCCGTTGGCTGCTTCTCGTCTCGGTGGACCGCCAGCCGGCACCGGAACTCGGCGGCTCCGCTTCCGGTTCGTCGTCGTCGGGCGCGGCGTGCCGGCCAGCGCCGTCCGCGTGCCGAACCCCCGACTCCAGCGCCCACCGTGGAAGGTAGGCGTCGGCTGGCTCATCCTGCCCACGGTCCAACGCCCGCCGGCGGCTCGAGGTGCGGTAGCGCACGTCCTCGTCGTACGGGTCGACCGGAAGCGCCGGCGCGGGCTCACCCCACGAGGCGATCGGCTGGCGCTCGCGCGGGCTGCCCTCCCCGCGTCCCCAGTCCCGGTAACTCACGGCCGGAGTGTGACCCTTCTGAACCGAAAGCGGAATCCGCTGTCCAGGTGTAGCCGTTCGCTGGAGATAGTACGGGACGATCGTGTCACAGGCCCGACCGAAATATTTCCCTCCACAGGCTGGGGACCGCATAACCCCAGGTCAGCGCGTTATCGCCGAGAATTCCCCAATGGTTGTCCACAGCCTGTGCACACCCTGCGCACATGCTCGCCCACCGGCGTCCACAGGTTGTCCCGAGGCTCGTCCACCGGCCTTGTTGAGTCGCTGACCTCGGGATCCGTATGGTTGGCCCTCGACCGCCGGCGCGATGGCCCCCGATCGACCGGCCCGGTCGGACGGAAATGTCGTACCCCGGCGATACAGCTGGGACCGGATCCGGCGCAGTGGAGGGGGGACCCGTGTCGGTCACCGACGATATGCGGGCGGAGCAACGCTCCGGCGGCCAGCCGCCTGCGCAGCGAGATGGCCAGTTCGACAAGACCCCACCGCAGGATGTCGCGGCCGAGCAGTGCGTCCTCGGTGGCATGCTGCTCTCCAAGGACGCCATCGCCGACGTCGTCGAGATCCTCAAGACCAACGACTTCTACCGGCCGGTGCACGCCACCATCTTCGACATCATCCTGGACATCTACGGCCGGGGTGAGCCGGCCGACCCGATCACGGTGGCGGCGGCCCTGACCGACTCGGGTGACCTGGCCCGCATCGGCGGCGCGCCGTACCTGCACACGCTCATCGCCAGCGTGCCCACCGCCGCCAACGCCGCGTACTACGCGCGGATCGTCAGCGAGCGGGCGGTGCTGCGCCGCCTGGTCGAGGCCGGCACCAAGATCGTGCAGCTCGGTTACGGCACGGCCAACGGTGGCAGCCGCGACGTCGACGACGTCGTGGACCTCGCCCAGCAGGCCGTCTACGACGTCACCGAACGCCGGGTCAGCGAGGACTTCGCGGTCCTGGCCGACATGTTGCAGCCGACGCTGGACGAGATCGAGGCGGTGGGTGCGCAGGGCGGGATGATGACCGGCGTCCCGACCGGCTTCACCGACCTGGACCGGCTGCTCAACGGCCTGCACGCCGGGCAGCTCATCATCGTGGCCGGCAGGCCGGGTTTGGGTAAGTCTACGGCAAGTATGGACTTTGCCCGAAATGCTGCTATTCGCGCCAACCAGGCGGCTGCCATCTTCTCGCTGGAAATGAGCAAGGTCGAGATCGTCATGCGACTGCTCTCCGCTGAGGCGCGGGTGCCACTGCACGTGCTGCGCAGCGGGCAGCTCTCCGACGACGACTGGACCAAGCTGGCCCGGTGCATGGGTGAGATCAGCGAGGCGCCACTCTTCGTCGACGACACGCCGAGCATGAACCTGATGGAGATCCGGGCCAAGGCCCGCCGGCTCAAGCAGCGGCACGACCTCAAGATGATCGTGGTCGACTACCTCCAGCTGATGACCTCGCCGAAGCGCACCGAGAGCCGGCAGCAGGAGGTCGCGGACCTCTCCCGTGGCCTGAAGCTGCTGGCCAAGGAGGTCGAGTGCCCGGTGATCGCGGTCAGTCAGCTGAACCGTGGCCCCGAGCAGCGCACCGACAAGCGGCCCCAGCTGTCCGACCTGCGTGAGTCGGGCTCGATCGAACAGGACGCCGACGTTGTGATCCTGCTGCACCGCGACGACTACTACGACAAGGAGTCGCCGCGCGCCGGCGAGGCCGATTTCATTGTTGCCAAGCATCGGAACGGCCCCACCGACACGGTGACCGTCGCGGCCCAGCTGCACCTGTCCCGCTTCGTCGACATGGCCATCGGCTGACCGGCGGGCACGCTCAACCCAGCAGCGGAAACCAACCCGCCGACTCGCCCAGCTCCAGCCGATCCCGATCGGTGAGCGGGAGCCGCCCGGTGGCCTTCAGCAGGAACTCGTGGTCGTCCCAACCGGTGGGCCGAACCGTGTCGTCGCTCAGCAGCCCGTCCATGGCGGCCACCGCGACCCGTACCGCCAGTGGCCCGGGCGGCGGCGCGCCGGGCAGCTCCGGCGTCAGGTCCAGGTGGTGCACGACAGCCTCGGTGGTCAGGGTCGCGAGGAAATCCGGTACGCGCAGTACGTGCCCCTGCGTGGCCACGTACCCCGCCTGGTCGGCTGCCCTGGCCGCCCGGACCGCAGCGGGTGCGGTCTCCGCCCAGAGCCGCACGATCCCTGTCGGCCGGTCGAAGGCGGCGGCAGACCGGCGGACCCACCAGGCGTGACGGGCGTCGTCATCACCGCTGGCGGGGAAACCGCGCCAGTAGGTCACGTCGTCCACGTCGGCGGGGCCGGCGGCAGGGGTGGCCAGGGCGACCAGGGCCCGCTGCGCGTCGCCGAGCACATGGAAGAGCAGGTCCGCGACGAGCCAGCCCCGGCACCGGGTTGGACGTTGCAGGTCCGCGTCGTCGCGGCCGTCGACC
The DNA here is from genome assembly GCF_023896955.1 of Micromonospora sp. RHAY321. Lineage (GTDB taxonomy): Bacteria > Actinomycetota > Actinomycetes > Mycobacteriales > Micromonosporaceae > Micromonospora. The sequence continues at coordinate 150,111 of NZ_JAMHIW010000005.1, read as the reverse complement.
ACCGCGGTGATCCCGTCGTACGCCTGAGCCAGCGCCTCGTCCGGCCGGATCGCGGTCATGCGATGCAGCCTCGCACGGACCCTCCCGCCCGCCAACCGGTGGCGGTGGGCGATGCGCCCGGGCCGACGCGTGGATCGGCCCGGGCGGGATGTCGGTCCGGGCTCAGCCGAACATCTCGTCGAGGAAGCCCTTGCGCTTCTTCTGCCGGTAGTGCCCGTGGTAGCCGTGGTGCTGCTGCTGGCCGTGACCGCCGTACGCGGGGGCCGGCGGGTAGCCGTGGGCGGGCGGGGGCGGCGGCGGGGGGACAGCGCCGTAGCCGGGCTGGTGCTGGGCCGGAGCGTGGGGTGGCGGGTAGCCGCCCGGCTGCTGGGCGGGCTGGGGCGGCGCGCCGCCGGCCTGCTGGCGGCTCCAGTTGGCCTCCGCCTCGAACAGCTTCTCCAGCTCGCCGCGGTCGAGGAAGATGCCTCGGCACTCCCCGCACTGGTCGATGACGACGCCGCTGCGCTCGTACTGACGCATTTCTCCGTGACACTTGGGACAGGTGAGACTCATCATCCGAAGGTACCCGGTCGAGTCACGCGGTCGCGGTTAGCGACTCGATCACCTCGTCGTCGGACACCTCGTGGAAGTCCTCGTAGTAGACGCTCACCGCGCCGAAATCGGCCGGGCGCTGGGCGCAGACGACCTGGTCCGCCTCGGCGGCCAGCAGCTCGAACGCCTCCTGCGCGCCCACCGGGACGGCGACCACCACCCGGCGCGCCCCGAGGTGGCGAGCGACCTCCACGGAGGCTCGGGCGGTGGCTCCGGTGGCCAGCCCGTCGTCGACGATCACCGCGGTCCGTCCGGTGAGGTCCAGCGGTGGGCGAGCGCCCCGGTAGAGGCGCTCCCGGCGTTCCAACTCGGCCTGCTCCCGTTGGCTGACCTCGGCGATGTCGTCGCTGCTGAGTCGGCTGGCCACCGCGTCGTTGAGCACCTGAACACCTCCGGGGCCGAGCGCGCCGAAGGCGACCTCCCGAGCCCACGGCATGCCCAACTTGCGAACCACCAGCACGTCCAGTGGCGCGCCGAGCCGTTCGGCGACGACCCGGGCCACCGGTACGCCGCCGCGGACCAGGCCGAGGACGACGACGTTCGGTTCGCCGATGAGTGCGGTGAGTCGCTCGGCGAGCACCCGGCCCGCCTCTGCCCGGTCGCGGTATGTGGTCATGCCTTCAGGTCTACGCCCTGCCGGGCCGTTCCGCCCGGCAGTTACGCCGAACTGGCCCGACCGGCCAGGTGGCCGGGCATCGGGACGGTCGACGTGTCGGCCTCCCGGTGCAGGGCGGGAGCCCAGGTGAGCAGGGCCAGCGGGTACAACAGGTAGCCGAACCGGGTCGAGGGCATCAGGGCGATCGCGACGAGCAGCCCGTACCCGCAGATCAGTGCGGTGGCGACGGCGGTGCGAGGCGGGCGGCGGGCGAGCCGGACGGCGATGGCCAGGCCGGCCGCGACCAGCAGCGCGGCGGCGATCAGCCGGCCGGCGGGCAGTGCGTTGGCGATCAGGTAGCCGGGGAACGGGGACTGTGCGGGGCTGGTGACCAGGCCGTGGCCGAGTGGGAAGCGCAGCACGTTCTCGGTCAGTGCGTCGCGGTCGACCAGCAGAGCGGGCAGCAGCGCCGCCACGGGCAACCCGATCGCGCCGGCGGCGACCCGGCCGCCGGCCCGTCGGGTCAACCCCCAGACGATCAGGACCAGGGCGACCGGCCAGGCGAACAGCTTCAGCGCGCCGGCCAGCCCGATCGCGAGGCCGGCCCGGCCGGGTCGGCCGGCGGCGGCGAGCGCGAGGGCCAGCAGGCAGAGCGCGAGTACGGGGAGGTCGTCGCCGCCGGTGGCGAGGGTGAGCGCGCAGATCGGCAGGACGGTGGCCGCCTGCACGCCCCGCAGCAGCGCGGCGTCCCGCCGGTCATCCGCACCGGCGGGTGTGGCCGGAGACGTGGGCCGGGCGCTTGCCGGCGCCCCGCGTAGGGCGACCACCGCCAGGGCGAGCGCCAGCGCGGTGCCCACGGCGAACCAGACCCGGGCGTCGGTCCACCAGGCGTCGACGAGTGCCCTGGGCAGGCCGAACATCGCCATGCCGGGCTGGTACGGGGTGTAGCCGAGCAGTTGCTCGCCGGGCGGCAGGGCGGCAATCGCGTCGGGGCCGAGGTACGGCGTGCCGTGCTCCAGCAGGCGGGCGCCGGAATGCTCCACCACCAGCACCTCCTCCTGGGCCCGATCGGTGCGTCCGGCGGACCGATCGATGCTCTGCCAGAGCACGGGCAGCAGAGCGGTGCTCGCCCAGGTGAACCCGGTGACCGCCCACCGACCCGGCAGGCCGACCAGCCGGGAGGCCGGAGTGCGGCGCCGCAGCGACAGTTGGACGACCACGGCCAGCGTCGCGACCAGGTAGCCGACTGCGGCGACCGCGCCCCAGGCCCGGTGCGGCAGCAACGTCGAGGTGACCGCGGTGATCGCGGCGAAGATGGCCGAGACGGCGTACAGGCCGAGGTCGAGGGCGAGCCCGCCGGCGGCGGTGTCGAGCGTCCGCCAGCGACGGCGGCGGGCGGTCTGGTCGTCGGCCATCACGCGCGCCAGTCTGGCAGACCCCGCCGACGGGCCGCCGGGTCAGGCGGGGAGGTGCGGTAGGCGGTCGGGGCGGGCACGCCCGCCCTGGCGGCGGGTCTGGCTCAGCCGGATCACCGCGCCGGCGTCGTGCAGCGGCGGCGCGAGGGTGCCCGGCCGGCCGCCCGAGCCGCGTTGCAGCGCCGCGAGCAGGGCACCGGCGGGCATCGGTCGGGCGAAGAGGTGGCCCTGGCCGGCGGCGCAACCCAACTCCCAGAGGGCACGCCGCTGCGGCTCACTCTCCACTCCCTCGGCCACCACGTCGAGGTCGAGGCTTCGGCCCAGGTCGAGGGTGGAGCGGATGACGGCGGCGGCCTCCGCCGAGCTCTCCATCGTCGTCACGAAGCTGCGGTCGATCTTCAGCTCGTGCACCGGGATGCGGGAGAGCAGGGAGAGCGAGGAGTAGCCGGTGCCGAAGTCGTCGAGCGCCAGCCGGACGCCCTCGTCGCGCAGCCGGCTCAACACCCGGTCGACCACGTCGAGTTGGCTGAGCGTCAGCGTCTCGGTCAACTCGAGCACCAGCCGGTCCGGCGGCAGGTCGTGGGCGCGCAGGCGGGCCAGCACCGAGCCGGGGAACCGCGCGTCGAGCAGGCTGCGCGGGGACACGTTGACCGCGACCGGTACGTCGAAGCCGGCGTCGCGCCAGCCAGCCGCCGCGATCAACGCCTGGTCGAGGATCGCCTCGGCGAAGGCCGGTAGCAGGCCCGAGCGCTCCACCGCCTCCAGGAAACGCAGCGGATCGATCATGCCGTGGGTGGGGTGGTGCCAGCGGGCCAGCGCCTCCGCGCTGGTCACCTCGCCGGTGCCCAGGTCGACGATCGGTTGGAAGTTGACGACGAACTCGTGGTCGGCGACCGCCCGGGGCAGGTCACCGCCGAGGGTGAGGCGGTTCAGGTCGGCCGTGTCCCGGGTGGGGGCGTACGTGGAGATCCGTTGCCCGGCGCGCTTCGCCTGGTACATCGCCACGTCGGCGCGACGCAGCAGCTCGGCCATGCCGCCGCTGGCCGGAGCGACGGAGATACCGCCGCTGGCCTCGACGCTGATCCGCATGCCGTCGAGCTCGAACGGCTCGTGCAGCGCGGCGAGCAGCGTCTCCGCCCGGTGCGCGGCCACCGCCGGGGCCGGCAGCCCGCGCAGGAGTACGGCGAACTCGTCACCGCCGAGGCGGGCCACCAGGTCACCACCCTGCGCGGCGCCTCGCAGCCGTTCGGCGACCTGCACCAGCACCTGGTCGCCGGCGGCGTGCCCGAGCGTGTCGTTGACCTCCTTGAAGTGGTTGAGGTCGATCAGCACCAGCGCGGTCACCCCGTCGGCGTGCCGGGCGCTCAACTGCTCGGTGCCCTCGTCGAGCAGGTGTCGACGATTGGCCAGGCCGGTCAGCGCGTCGTGCGCGGCGGCGTACGCGTGCTCGTCGGCCACCCGGGCCAGCTCGGCGTACGCCTGGGCGTTCCGGACCGCCGTGCAGAGGGCGGAGGCGAAGGTACGCAGGGTGTACTGCTCCCGCTCGGACAGCTGCACCGGGCCGCGGAACCGCAGCCGCAGGACGCCCACGTCGACGGAGCGGTCATGCCCCTCCAGGGGAGCGGGGACGATGGTGCCGTCCACGTCGGTGGGCGTGCCGGTCGCGCCGTCGAAGGTGAGGCCGCCGGTGCCGCCACGTACGGTGCGGCCGCCGTCGCGCAGCTCGATCTCGACCTCGTCGGCCGAGAACAGCTCGGCGGCCTGGGTGACGGCGGTGGTGAGGACGTTGTCGAGGTCCACGACGTTGAGCGCGTCGGTGGTGCGGGCGAGGCGCTGCCACGCCTGCTGCTCGGTCCTGGAACGAATTCTCGTTGAGTAGGCGAGGTGCAGGCTGAGCACGAGTGGCGGAACGGCCACCAGGAGGCGTGGGTCCGCCCGGAGGAGGAGCAGGGTGCAGACGGCGACGAGGAATCGCAGCGCCACACCGACGCCCCGCAGGTCCCAGTTGGCGCGGAACTGCTGGCGGACGCTGCTACCGGAAGCGATAGCGATGACCGGGATCGCGATGATCTCGTCGAGCAGCGTGGCGGCCAGGTATGCGAGGGCTACCGGGCCCACAAGTTCCATGATTTTTGAGGGTGGCCAGGCCCAGTCCAGTGCCACCAGGGTCATTCCGGCACCGGTGGCCACGAGGGCGTTCTTTCCGATGCTGAACGCCATCTTGATCGCCGGTAGACGCAGGGCCGCGAAAGCCACCGCTACCCCGGCCGCCGTACACAGTACGACCCAGGACGCCGGCGCGATTGCCACACCGACGACGATCGCCGCCTCATTCCAAGTGATCGAGTGGGTGGTCGATCGAATTCGCACCCTTGCCTTCACCATGGTGGCAACGGCGATCATGGAGGTGAGTGCTATGACAGTGGCAACCTCGTTGACGGTTGCCGGGGGGTCGGAAATGGTCGCGGCCAGGGACAGCGCGCAGACCGCCGCAGCTACAGCGACGATGACGCCAATGATCTGGGTCAGCCGTCGAGGATCTTCCTGGTCGTGTTGCGCTTGGGAAGGCATGCCGCTCCCGAGGGTGCCCGGTTCGCTCCTGGCACCGTAGCGCACGACTGTGAGCCAGCGGCAGGCCCGCTCGTTGTCACATCCACTCGTTGCCGCGCATGACTACCTCCCGGGCGCTGAGGCATTAGTGGCAAAAGATTGATTCGCCATTAATGCACGACTTGCTGACGGGGGTAGCCTAGTGGAGATATGCGCCGGTACAGGTTGTCATATGTCTCTATGCGCAACATTAGCCAACTAGGCGGTAGTTTGTGACGTTCTGTCCGCAGTCCTGAGCGCACTGTGGATGTTCGGAACTTCCATGCCAGGTGCCGTTGCTCACCGCCATAGGTTGATTCCGATGGGTTACGCCAGCCCTATTCTCTCGAGTCTGACGGCTTCTCGCCCTCCGCATCATCTGGAGTTCGGCCAGAGGTAACAACCGGTTAGGCCCGCTGTAGGTCTCGAATGCCGTTGAGGCGTGACCAATTGCCCCTCAGACCCCGGGTACGCCGCCCTGCAGGTCGCTCTCTGGCGGGAACGCCGCAACCTGCAGCAGGCATGTTCCGCCGCGCTGGCCAGGGTCGCCGCCAAGGATGCCTTGCCGTTGACGATCGCTCCGCAGGTTGCCTCCGTCCCGTTACGTACGGTGCCCGTAAGCTTCGTTGGGTGATCGATTGAATACCCCGCTGAAGCAGGGGGACGGGTGGAGATTCAACTTCTGGGCGGCCTCTCGGCGCAACTGCCCGCGCGCAAGCTGCACCTTGGTACACCCAAACAGCAGGCCGTTTTCGCGATGCTCGCAGTCCAACCCGGTCAACTGGTGACGATGAACGACCTGGTCGACGAGTTGTGGCCTGATGGCCCGCCGCGCTCTGCTGTTGCAAATGTGCGTACCTACGCCGCCAATCTGCGCCGGACCTTCGAGACGTTCGAGTCAGGGCGAGGAGTCATCGTCCGGCAGCAAACGGGTTACCGGCTCGTCCTCAGGCCGGAACTGATCGACATATTCCGTTTCGAGATGGAGCACAACGCGGGTCGGGAGGCCCTGATGGCCGGCCGCCCGGACCACGCCGTCGAACTGCTCGGGCGGGCCGTGGCGCGGTGGCAGGGGCCGATGCTCGCTGGCATCTCCCTCGGACCCGTGCTCGCCGCACGCACGGCGGCCGCCGAAGAGGAGCGGCTGTTGGCCGTGGAACTCCTCGCCGATGTACAGCTGAGGTCGGGACGGGACGACCTGGCGATCCCGCTGCTGCGGGAGGTGATCGCGCGTCACCCTCTGCGCGAGCCGGCGTACGCCCTTCTCATGCGGGCCCTTTACGAGCGCGGTGATCATGCGGGCGCGCTCGCCGCGTACGGTGAGGCCCGGGGGAAGCTGAAGGCGGACCTGGGCGTTGACCCGGGCGCCGACATCCAGGATCTCCACCGCTCAATTGTCGCGGTGACTCCGCCTCGGCGTTCGTTGAACAGCGTCGTGTCCCGGCCGGCCGCACGGGATGAACTTCCCGCCCAGGCCGCAACCGCTCTAGCTGGTCTTCCGGTGTCCGACGGGCCACGTCGACCCGATCCGGTGGATCACCTCCCCCGGGCGGTGACCGACTTCGTCGGTCGGGAGGACGTGATGTCGCGGCTGCTGTCGGAGACGCGGCGGGTCGAGGATCGGGTCCCGGCCGTGCACATCATCGACGGCATGGCGGGCAGCGGCAAAACGACCCTGGCCGTGCACCTGGCGCGCCGGTTGTCGGAGCAGTATCCGGATGCCACGTTGTACGTCGACCTGTGTGGGCATGGTGAGAGGAGCCCGGTGGAGCCCTCCACCGCCCTGCTCACACTTCTTCGTCAGCTCGACGTACCGGCCGAGCGGGTTCCGATCGAGTTCGACGCCAGAGTCGAACTGTGGCGGCGTGAGCTCGCGCGCAGGAGATCCGTGATCGTGCTCGACAACGCCGCGAGCAGCGACCAGTTCGCGCCCCTGCTACCGACCGAGCCGACCACCGTCGTGCTCGTGACGTCACGACGACGACTCTCCCACCCGGATGTAGGGCCTTCGCAGACCCTGCCGGTCATGACAGCGCAGGAAAGTATGGATCTGCTGGCCTTCAGCGTGGGACGGGCCCGGGTCGATGCCGAGCCCGAGGCGGCAGCCAAGGTGACCCGACAGTGCGGCCATCTCCCACTGGCGATCCGGCTGGCTGGAGCCCGGCTGGCCCACCGGCGAGGCTGGCGGTTGGCGGACCTCGCCGAACAGTTGGCCGGTGGTACGCCAGCGCTGCGACATCTGGCCCGGGAGGAGAGCACCGTGGCCGGTGCCTTCGCCGCTTCCTACGAGCCGCTCCCAGGGTCGATAAAGCGAGTCTTCCGCTTTCTGGGTCTGCATCCCGGCACCCGGTTCAGCCCGTCGGCCGTCGCCGCGCTCACCGGCCTGACTGTGGCGGAAGCTGAGGCTGCTCTCGACGAACTCGTCGACCGGAACCTGGTGGAGGACCTGGACTCCAGGCGATACAAGCTGCACGACCTGGTCCGCCAGTACTGTGTCGAGCTCTGCTCCCGCTCCGATTCCCCGGCCGATCGGAGGATGGCCCTGGGTCATCTCTTCGACTTCACGCTGGAGGCGGCTCTGCGAGTCGCCGAGTTACTGGAACCCGGCGTCATCAAATCCCAGATCGCTTCCACCCCTTCCGTGCGACCGGAACTGATTGAGGCCCTCGGCGAACGGACTGTCGACTGGTTGGAGGCGGAGCGGGCGGACCTGGTGACAATGGTGGTCTCGGCGCAGCAGTCCGACTTTCCGCAGCACTCCTGGCGACTGGCCCGCGCCCTCTGGCGGTTCTGTTACATCCGCGGTTACTTCGAGGACATCATCCTGACCCACCGTCACGCGCTCGCCGCAGCGGAGGCCACTGGGGACGTCGACGCGATGGCCCTGATGAACAACTACCTGGCCTCCGCCTACGTACGGACCGGCGACAATCGCGGAGCGCTCGACCACCTGACCCGTGCCGTCTCACTCTCGCGCAACTCGCGGGACCGATTGAACACGGCGCGGTACCGCGCCAACCTCGCCGCGGTCTACTGGTGGAGCGGCAACCTGACCGAGGCGGTGACGGTCGGTCTGGAGAGCCTGCGTGACTACAAGGGTTACGGCCACGTCGAGACGCCGATGGTGCTGCCCAACCTCGGCATAGCCCTGACGTCGTTGGGACGTTACGAGGAGGCTTTGCGGATGCATCGCCTGCACCTGACCTGGGCGCGGGCGAACTCCGACGACTTCCACATCCTCAACGCCCTCAGCCATATCGGTACGGTACGGGCGCGGATGGGTGACCTTCCCCAGGCGATCCGCATCCTCAAGGCCTCGTTGGCGCTGCGTGACCGGACCGGCCACCGGTACGCCGAAGCCGAGGTGCGCAACGACCTCGGGATTGCGTATCGGGGTCTCGGTCGTCTCGGGGAGGCCGAGCAGGAGCACGAGGCGGCCCGGCGGCTGGCGGTCGCTTCAGGGGAACGGCACGTCGAGGCGGCGGCGTTGAACGAGCTCGGCCGCACCCTGCGGGCCAGGGGGCGGGTAGGAGAAGCGTTCGAGATGCACCAGGCGGCGTTGCGGTTGGCCACCCGGATCTCGCACCCGCACGAGCAGGGCCGGGCACTTGCCGGGCTCGCCGAGTACTTCGCAGGCGTCGACGCGGCCGAGGCGCGACGGCACTGGGAGCGAGCGCTGGCGATCTTCCGCCGGATGGGCGTGCCGGAGCGCTTCGAGGCCGAGCGTCGCCTCGCCGAACTGGGTGACACCGCCATTGACGCGGGGCGTTGACCTGCCCGAACGTCGCTTATCGATTTCTTATCGCCGAGCCCGCTAGCCTCTCGGCCGTATCGGCGAACGGGGGAGGTTCTGCCCCTGGGCAGAACCGGGTCGCCGACACACGCCCGCTGCCAGGTCCCCCCAGCGACTTCGGTGGCGGGTTGGTGAGGGAGGAGCGGCGCACCGCCGCCGGGCCGACAGCACTCGGCGTGGCCGGCACTGTGGCGCCGCTCCTTCCGTCCGCCGGGACGTCGTACCGCACCGATAGGCTCACGACCGTGACCGAACCCGCGCAGCTCAGCCACGTCGACCGCGCCGGCGCGGCCCGCATGGTCGACGTCTCCGCCAAGGCGGTGACCGGTCGGCTGGCAGTCGCGGCGGGCCGGCTACGGACCACGCCCGAGGTCATCGACCTGCTGCACCGTGACGGTTTGCCCAAGGGTGACGCGCTGGCGGTCGGCCGGTTGGCCGGCATCATGGGTGCCAAGCGCACGCCGGAGCTGATCCCGCTCTGCCACCCGATCGCCCTGCACGGTGTCACGGTTGACCTGCAGTTGACCGCCGACAGCGTGGAGATCACCGCCACCGCCCGCACGGCGGACCGGACGGGGGTGGAGATGGAGGCGCTCACCGCGGTCGCGGTCGCCGGGCTCGCCCTGGTCGACATGGTCAAGGCGGTCGACCCGGCTGCCTCGGTGGAGGCGGTCCGGGTGTTGCGCAAGGAGGGCGGCAAGACCGGCGAGTGGGTCCGGCCGGAGGACCGGCCGTGATCCGGGCCCGGGTGATCGTCGCTTCCAACCGGGCCGCGGCCGGCGTCTACGCCGACACGAGCGGCCCGCTCCTCGTCGCCGGTCTGCGCGAGCTGGGCTGCCAGGTCGACGAGCCGGTGGTGGTGCCCGACGGTGCCCCGGTCGCCACGGCCCTGGAGGCCGCGCTCGCCGACGGCGTCGACGTGGTGCTGACCAGCGGCGGCACCGGTGTCACCCCGTCGGACCGGACGCCGGACGTGACCCGGGCGCTGCTGGATTACGAGGTCCCGGGCATCGCCGAGGCGATCCGCGCGTACAGCCGCGACCGGGTGCCCACCTCGGTGCTCTCCCGGGGCCTGGCGGGGGTGGCCGGCCGGATGCTGGTCGTCAACCTGCCCGGCTCGACCGGTGGCGCCCGCGACGGGCTGGCCGTGCTCGGGCCGATCCTCGCGCACACCGTCGACCAGCTTCGCGGCGGAGACCACTGACCGGTCCGCGTCGGCACCACGGACCGGTTCGTGGCGGAGACCACGGACCGGTCCGCGTTCAGGCCCGGCAGGTGTCGGTCCGCCCCGATAGGCTCGGCGGGTGAGCACGGAAACCGCACCAACCGCGGACCGGGTCGCCGCGCCCCCACCGGCCGGGTGGGAGGAAGCGCGGTCCCGGGTCTACGCGGTGGGCCTGGCCGCCGCGCTTCCCGCCGTCGCCCGGCCGCTGGTCGACGCCGACGGGCTGACCCTGGCCGAGCCGTTGACCACCCGCACCGACCTGCCAGCCTTCCCGACCTCCAGCGTGGACGGCTGGGCCGTGCGCGGCGCCGGCCCGTGGCGTGTCGTCGGCCGGGTGCTGGCCGGCAACACCCCGGCACCGCTCACCGAGGACGACACGACCGTGGAGATCGCCACCGGCGCGATGGTCCCCGAGGGTGCGACCGCCGTGCTGCGCGTCGAGGAGTCCGCCATCGTCGACGGCCTGGTCAGCGGCACCCCCCGGGAAGCGCCGGAGTGGCGGCAGCCCGGCGAGGAGGCGTACGCCGACGAGGAGCTGCTGCCGGTCGGCACGCCGGTCGACCCGGCGGTGATCGGCCTGGCGGCTTCCTGCGGGCACGACGTGCTGCGGGTGCGGCGGGCGCCACGTGCCGCGCTGCTGATCTTCGGCGACGAACTGCTCACCGCCGGCCCGCCCGCGGCCGGCCGGGTCCGCGATGCGCTGGGTCCGGCGGTGCCCGCGTGGCTGCGCCGCTACGGCTGCCAGGTCCGTCCCTCCGACGTGGTCGGCCCGGTGGCCGACACGTTGCCCGCCCACGTGGCGGCCCTGCGCGCGGCGCTCGCCACCGCCGACCTGGTCTGCACCACCGGTGGCACGATGAACGGCCCCGTCGACCACCTGCACCCGACCCTGGAGGCGCTCGGCGCCGACTACGTGGTCAACACGGTGGCGGTGCGGCCCGGTTTCCCGATGCTGCTGGCCCGGATCGTCGACCCCGACGGGCGGGTCCGGTTCGTCGCCGGGCTCCCGGGCAACCCGCAGTCCGCCATCGTCGCGCTGGTGTCGCTGGTCGCCCCACTGCTCGCCGGCCTCCAGGGCCGCGCGATGCCGGTGCTGCCGCAGGTCACGCTGGCCGAGGCGGTGCCCGGTCGCGGCAACCACACCCATCTGGCGTTGGTCCGTCTGGACAGGGCCGCCGGCACGGCGTACCCGGTGCGCCACGTCGGCTCGGCGATGCTGCGTGGGCTGGCCGGGGCGGACGGGTTCGCGGTCATTCGACCGGGCACCAACGGGGAGCCGGGTGACCGGGTGCCGATCGTGCCACTGCCGTTGCTGCCCGGGGAGCGGGCGTCATGACCGCTCCGGCGACCACCTTCGGCGAGGTCACGGACCGGCCGCTCGACCTGGCCGCGCACGAGGCGGCCGTGGCCGACCGTCGGGCCGGCGCGGTGGTCTCCTTCCAGGGCGTGGTCCGCGACCACGACCACGGCCGTCCGGTGGTGAGCCTGGAGTACGAAGGGCACCCGAGCGCCGAGCAGGTGCTGCGCGAGGTGGCCGCCGAGATCGCGGCCGAGCCCGACGTCTACGCGGTGGCTGTCTCGCACCGTGTCGGCCCACTGGCGATCGGTGAGGTGGCGCTCGTGGCCGCGGTGAGCACCGCGCACCGCGCGGCGGCCTTCGCGGCGTGCGCCCGGCTCGTGGACGAGGTCAAGGCGCGACTGCCGATCTGGAAGCGGCAGGTCTTCGCCGACGGCACCGAGGAATGGGTCAACTGCCCCTGACCGCTCAGCGGCGGCCGTTGCCCACCACTGCCCGGGCGAGCCGATCGCCGTAGAACGCCGGCTCGGCACCCGGACGCCAGGGCAGCGCGGCGACCAGCACGATCAGCGCGAGTGCGAGCGAGTTCTCCATCAGCGCGCCGAACAGACCGTCCTGGTAGTGCGACATCTCCGGCAGTTGGTGCTCGTACGGCCAGATCGGGGAGATCAGGAAGAGCAGGTAGAGCCCGACCGCGGCGACGCCGTGTCGGAGCCCGGTCAGCGTCGGGTACCAGATCGGCGGTCGGAGCGCGTTGAGCCCCGGCAGCCCGCCGAACGTCGGCCCCGGGCCGGTGCGCAACGCCAGGCCCCGACTCGCCTCCCGTCGGCGCACCGCGGCGTCAGCAAGCACGATGATCGCCGGGATGACCCAGACCAGGTGGTGCGTCCAGGAGATCGGGCTGATCACGTTGGCGGTCAGACCCACCAGCGTGAACGCGGTGAGTTCGTCACCGTCGGCGCGCGAGCTTGCCGCCCGGGACAGGCCCAGCGCCAGGATCAGCACCGAGAAGGAGAGCCAGAGCAGACCAGGCGTCTCGATCGAGTCGTACAGCCGGGCCAGCAGACCGGCGAGCGACTGATTCGGCGTCATGTCGGCCGCGCCGACGCGCTCGGTCTGCCAGAGCACACCGCCGAAGTACGCCCGTGACTCGTCGCCGACGATCGCGAACGTCCCCACCGTCACGCCGATCGTGGTGCCGATCGCGGTGGCCGCCACCCGCCACTGGCGGGTGATGAGCAGGTAGGCGATGAACAGCGCCGGGGTGAGCTTGACCGCGGTGGCCAGGCCGATGCCTGCGCCGGCCCAGGCGCCGCCGTAGATGAAGCGCAGCAGGGGGCCGTCGGTCGCGGCGTAGTGGGTGCCCCGGCGGGAGCGCCAGCGCAGCCCGATCAGGTCCGCCATGATCAGCGCGAACAGCAGGATGTTGACCTGCCCGTAGCCGAGCGTTTCCCGGCCCGGCTCGATGGCGACCGCGAGGGGCACCGCCACGGCCACGGTGAACCACAGCGGCCAGGCCAGCCGGTCCACGATGGGGCGGAGCAGCCCGGCCAGCACCAGCGCCAACGCGGCGATGCTGGCGAGGGCGTTGACCATCCCGGCCGCTTCGATCGGCAACTGCGCCATCGGCAGCATGACCAGGCCGGCGAACGGCGGGTAGGTGAAGCCGAGGGTGGTGCCCGGTGCGATGAACTCGTACAGCTCATGGCCGCTCGCCCACCACACGACCGCGCCGTGGTAGATCTTCATGTCGAAGAAGTTGTACGGCCGTCCGAACGCACCGATGGCGAGCCATGCGGCGTACGCGACGGCGGCCACGATGGCACCCCGTACGACATTCCTGCGATCGATCCCACGCGTCACGCGTTGGATCGGGGCGAGGCGGTCCGCCCGTCTACCGACGGTCGTCGGCATGGCGTGGCCACCCCCATACCAAGGTCGTCGTCCTACCCGTCCAGGTCCTGCACGGAGCCTAGAACGGCGCCTCACGTCAGTGCCTCCCGCGTTATGCGACCGTGTCCGATCCCACACATGTTTTTGACATTTCCACCGCGTTAACGCCTACCGGGTGGTTCAGGTAATTCGCGGCCTTAGCGGGGGGTGGGGGCGGCGCAGGGGGCATCGACGCAGGTCAGCCCGGGAGTCGACGAGCGGTGGCGGCGGACCGGACGGCGATCCGAGCGTCCCGACGGGCGGTACGGACGGCGCGCTGCACGGAACGTCGAGAGCGGCCGATGCGGTGACCCGTCCGCCACCGCAGACCCGGCTTGCCTCCGGTGTCCGCCGCGGCGAGCAGCAGGCCGCCGAAGAGGCCGAGGTTCTTCAGGACGTGGACCTGGTTGTTGTTGCGCGCGACCGGGTCGTCGTTGTTCCAGAAGGGATGCCCGGCGATGGTCACCGGCACCAGCGTACCGGCGAGGACCAGCGCGGCGGGTCGGCTGAACCGCCCGGTGGCCAGCATCAGGCCGGCGCTGACCTGCACAGCGGCGTTGAGCCGGATCAGGGTCTTGGTGTCGGTGGGGAAGCTCGGGTGTGCCTTCTGCAGAAGGGGGGCGACCTTGTCCGTCACCGGCTGGGCCGTCGCCGCCAGACGGTCCGGGTCGCGGAAGTTGCGGTACCCGCTGACCACGAAGATGCCGCTCAGCATGGCGCGGGCTAGAGAGCGTACGGGCGTCATGGATCAGTCATACCCCCTCGCGGGGTTTGCTACCCCGGCAACCGGCGGATCCGGATCGGTGGCCGTGCACATGCGCCACGCCGATTCGAGCGACCATCGCTGATGGACCGGCCGTGACGGGTAACGTCGCGCGGGTGACCACGCTGCGGCTACGACCCGAGGACCCGGCCGACGCCGGCCCGGTACGTCGGGTGCTGGCCGCGGCGTTCGCCCGGCCGGACGTGGCCACGCCGCCGGAGGTGGGCCTGGTCGACGCGCTGCGGGGCACCGATGCCTGGCTGCCCGAGCTGGCCATGGTCGCCGAGTACGGCGGCGAGGTGGTCGGGTACGCCCTGCTCACCCGGGTACGGGTGCGACCGGAGCGGGGGGCCGACGTGCCGGCCCTCGCGTTCGGGCCGGTGGCGGTCGCCCCGCACCGACAGCGGGTCGGGCACGGCACCGCGGTGGTACAGGCCGCTCTGGACGCCGGGACCGAGCTGGGCGAGCGACTGGTCGTTGTCCTCGGTGATCCCGCCTTCTACCGCCGGTTCGGCTTCGCGCCGGCCAGTGACCTGGGGCTGACCAGCCCGTGGGCGGGTCTCGGTGAGCCCTGGCAGGCGCTGGTGCTGCCGCCGTCCACCAGCGAGGAGGGGCCGCCGCCGCGCGGCGAGGTCATCTTTCCGGCGCCCTGGTCCCACGTCTGACCGCGGCGATCCGACGCGACCCCCGGTGCCCGTTCAGGCCGGCTGGGTGCGCAGGTACCGGCCGAAGTGCGGGACGGTGAAAGCCACCGTGCCCCGCTCACCGGAGTAGATCAGCCCCTTCTTGATCAGGGCGTCCCGGGCCGGGGAGAGGCTGGCCGGCTTACGACCGAGGGCCCGGGCGATCTCGGCGGTGGGCACCGCGGCGTCCATGTCGTCCCGGACCACGCCCCCGGACTCGCCCTCCACCAGGGACAGCGTCGCCATCGCCCGCATGTACTCCCGCTCGGCGGGTGTGGCCCGCTCGAACCGGGAGCCGAAGAATCCGACCGCCAGCTCGGCCTCCGCCTCCGGTGCGGCGACCCGGACGTCGGCGGCGGTGATCGGCGAGCGCGGAGCATGGTCCCAGGTGGCCTTGCCGTACGCCTGGACGAAGTAGGGATACCCGCCGGACTTCTCGTAGAGCAGGTCGAGCGCCTTCTGCTCGTACTCCACCTCTTCGCGCTCGGCCGGCGCGCAGAGCGCCTGGTCGGCGGCGATCCGGTCGAGTCGGTCGATGCGCTGGTAGCGGAAGAGCCGCTCGGAGTACGACTTCGCGGCGCTGAGCACGGCCGGCAGGTGCGGCAGGCCCGCGCCGACGACGATGAGCGGCGCGCCGAGCTGGGACAGCTCGTGGCAGGCGGCGCAGAGCGCCGACACGTCCTCCGGGCCGAGGTCCTGCATCTCGTCGATGAAGATGGCGATGCCGGTGCCCACGTCACTGGCCACGGCGGCGGCGTCGCTGAGCAGCTCGACCAGGTCGATCTCGATGTCACCGGAGTCGGCCCGACCACTGGCCGCGGGTACGTCGATCCCCGGCTGCCACCGGTCGCGCAGCTTCGATGCGGTGCCGGCACGGCCCGTCGGAGCGGACCGTTGGGCGAACGCCTTCAGGACGCCCAGGAAAGCATCGATCCGGTCGGGTGCCCGGTGTCGGGGGGCGAGCTCCCGGACCGCCATGTGCAGCGCGGCGGCAACCGGGCGGCGCAGCGACTGGTCCGGCCGCGCCTCGATCTTGCCGCTGCCCCAGAGCCGGCTGATCGCCTGCGACCGGAGGGTGTTGAGGAGGACGGTCTTGCCGACGCCGCGCAGCCCGGTGAGCATGAGGCTGCGTTCGGGGCGACCGCGGGCGATGCGCTCCAGCACGATGTCGAAGACGTCCAGCTCCCGCCCCCGCCCGGCGAGTTCGGGCGGGCGCTGGCCGGCGCCCGGTGCGTACGGGTTGCGGACCGGATCCACGCATCGCACAGTATCGGGCCATCTAGCGGCGAGGCTAGATATGGATAGATGGGGCTACGGCGTGTCGGTGTCGTCGACAACAAACTAGGGCTGTCTAGCGTCCACGCTAGACAGCCCTAGTTTTGGCTACCGGTCATCGCTTCCGCAGGCAGAGCACGTAGTCGAACAGGTCGATCGAGTTGTCGTGCACATAGTTCGCGGTGGCCTGCGGCGCGAGCGTCTCGCACCGGTCCCCGTCGGTGGTCGCCGGAATCCGCAGCAGCACCTGGTAGGTGTTCGGGGCGCAGGGCACCTTGCGCAACTCCGCGTCGTCCTCGGTGCCGTCGTTGACCACGCAGTCGCCCTTGGCGAACTCGACGTCGCTCGGGCTGGGCGCGGCCGTCGTCGGCGCGTCGCTGGGCAGCGCGGGTGGTAGGGCCCGCGCACTCGCCGACGGCGTGGGCGCCGCCGTGCTGTCGCTGTCGGCGGCCCTCCAGACCGCCCAGCCGGCCAGGCCGAGGCAGGGACAGAGCAGGAGCAGCACCACCAGCGCGATGATCAGGGCGACCTTCCGGCCGGTCTTCTTCTCCGGCGCGACGGGCGGCATCCCGTACCCACCGGGTGCCGGCGGGCCCCACGGCCCGGGCGGCTGACCCGGCACCGGACCCGCAGGCGGGAACGGCCCGGGTGGTGGCGGGTATCCGGCGCCGGAGGTGGGCGGCGGGTAACCCGCGCCCGAGCCGGGCGGCGGCCCCCAACCCGGACCGGTAGGCGGCGGGTAACCCGGCCCGGAGGCCGGCGGCGGACCCCACATGGGTGCGGTCGGCGGCTCCGCGCCCCCAGGCGGCGGGCCCCACTGCGACGGCTGCCCGCCGGGCGGACCCCACTCGGGCAGGGGCGGGTCGACCGGTGGCGGGCCGTCGGGGCCGGTCGGCGGGCGCTGGTACGGGTCGTCCGGCTGCTCGGAACCCTGTGGTCCGTAGGTCGTCATGTCATCCCCAGGGGTGGGTGGTCTCAGCGCTGCTTGAGGCAGAGGACGAAGTCGAGGGTGTCCAGCTCGCTGTCGAAGAAGTACCAGTTGGTGTAGCCCTCGACCTTGGCGCACTTGGCCTCGGCGTCCCGCTCACCGCTGGTCGCGCCGTCGATGCGGCGCAGCACCTCGTACGACTTCGGGGCGCAGCCGCTGATCAGCAGCTTCGGCTTGCCGCCGGCCGTACCGTCGTTGCGGACGCACTGGCCGACCTTGACGAACCGCGGGTCGGCCGACGACTCCGGCGCTGCGGCGCTCGGCACCGGCTCGACCGGTGCGGTGGCGTCGGCGCTGGCATCCCCGTTGACGGCCGGTCCCGTTGGTGCGGCCGACGGTGCTGGATCGTCCGACCTGCTGAAGAACCAGAACGCGCCACCGCCGGCGGCCACCAGCAGCAGCACGACGGCCACCACCGCGATCAGCGGACCTCGACCGCGCCCGCCAGCCGGCGGCGAAGGATCTCCGCCGTACGGGCCGTCGGGCCGGAACGACTCCCCGCGGTACGCCGCCTCCGTCGGCCGGTACGGCCCACCACCGTAGGAGCTGCCCGGACCCTCGCCGTAGGGCCTGTCGCCGTATGGCCCCGGGCGCCCCTGGGCGCCTGGCGGGTAGGACGGAACGGCCGGCGGGTACGTCTCGGGCGCCGGCGGGTAGGGCTGTTGTGCGGGCGGGTAGGGCTGCTGTGCGGGCCGCCCGGGTGTCTCGTCGGGTCGTTGCCCACGCCACGGTCCGGGGACGCCGCCGCCCGGTGGTCCGTAGTTCGTCATGCGGCCCTCCTGCACGAGTGGTGAGAGGCCGGCCACCAAAGCGCGACGCCGACTCCGAGGTCACCGTAGCGTGGTCCACCGATGAGCTCATCTTCACCGAGCGCCGCCGGCCTGGCCGGCCGTGGCACCGGCGCCGCACCCACACTGATCTGGACCGCGTTGATCGTGGTCTACCTCCTCTGGGGCTCCACCTATCTCGGCATCCGGATCGCCGTGGAGTCGCTGCCCCCGTTGACGTCGGCCGCCATGCGGTTCGCGGCCGCGGGCCTCGTGCTGGCCGTGGTGCTGCGACTGCGCCGAGGGCCGGGCTCGCTGCGGGTGGACCGCCGGCAGCTGGGCTCCGCCGCGCTGGTCGGGGTGCTCCTGCTCGCCGGTGGCAACGGGCTGGTGGTGCTCGCCGAGTCCGGGCCGCCCGGAGTGGCCGTGCCGTCCGGGATCGCCGCACTGCTGGTGGCGACCGTACCGCTGCTGGTGGTGCTGCTGCGTTCCGCCACCGGGGACCGTCCTCCGGTCCTGACGTTCGCCGGTGTCACCCTGGGCTTCGTCGGTCTGGTCCTGCTGGTGCTGCCCGCCGGAAGCGCGGACGCGGTGCCCCTGATCGGGGCGTTGACCGTGGTCGCGGCGGCCACCTCCTGGTCGGTCGGGTCGTTCCTGTCCGGACGGATCCGGATGCCCGCCGACCCGTTCGTCGCCACGGTGTACGAGATGATCGCGGGTGCGCTGGTGCTGGCCGTGGTGGCCGCCGGCCGGGGCGAGCTGCGCGACTTCCACCCGGCGGAGGTCAGCACCCGGTCCTGGCTCGCGCTGGGCTACCTCATGGTGGCCGGCTCGCTCGTGGCCTTCACGGCGTACGTCTGGCTGCTGCACAACGCACCGCTCTCGCTGGTCTCGACGTACGCCTACGTCAACCCGGCGGTCGCGGTGGCGCTCGGCGCACTGCTGGTGGCCGAGCCCGTCACGCCGCAGGTGCTGCTCGGCGGTGCGGTCATCGTCGCCGGGGTGGCCCTGGTCGTGACCACCGAACGTCCCCGCCGCCCGGCCCCGGCATCGCCGTCGGGGGCGGCGAGGGTGGGCGACCGGCGGTAACGTCCGGCCCATGTCGGCTGCGGCGCTGGTGCCGGTGGCGCTGGTCGGCGCGCTGGTCGGCCTCGCCGTACCCCCGCTGGCACGGCGCTTCGCCACCCCGCCCGCCCGCCCGGCGGCGGATGCGGGTTCTCGGCCCGCCCTGTGGGCATGGCTGAGCCCGGTGGTCGCGGCCGTGGTGTTCGTCGGCCTCGCCGTCGCACGGGGTGACGACCCGGCGCTGCCGGCCTTCCTCGCGGTGGCAGCCGTGGGACTGGTGCTGGCCGGGGTCGACCTGGCCTGCCTGCGGCTGCCGGACCCGCTCGTCCGCACCGCCGCGCTGCTGGCACTCGGCGGCCTGACCACTGCGGCGCTGCTCGCCGGCACCCCTGGCCGGCTGCTCGGCGCGCTGGCCGGGGCGGTGATCGCCGGCGCGACGCACGTGCTGCTGGCCCTGCTGCCCGGGTCCCGGTTGGGCTTCGGCGACGTGAAGCTCGCCGCCGTCCTCGGCCTGCCGCTCGGCTGGCTCGGCCGGGACGCCCTGCTGGCCGGCCTGCTCCTGCCACACCTGCTGCACGGCGGCCTGGTGCTCGGCCTGCTCGCCGCCCGACGGGTACGCCGGGACACCCTGCTGCCACTCGGTCCGGCCCTGCTCGCGGGCGCCTGGCTCGCCGTCCTCCTCGTCTGACCAACGCGCCACCCGCCCGGCGCGGGCTTCCCGCCCGTCACCGTTCTCTGGCCGGCTGACTCACTGGCTGGTCTCACTGTGGGTGACGCCGCCGACGGCGCTCACTTGAACGAGCGTGATACCTCAGAGTCATATTATGCCTCTGAGGTATCAGCCTCATTGGTCCGTTCCCTCCACCCGAGGGCTTGGCACGGGCCGCTGGTTGACGGGCATCGTCGGTAAACCGGACCGCCAGATGTCGTCGCCCGCTGGCGCGAGGCCACCCTTGGACGGGTAGCGCCGCGAGCCGCGAGCCGGCAGCCGCGGAGCCAGGGCGTCAGATGAGGCGGAGCTGGCGATCCTTGGGACGACGGGGCTCGGCCTCGCCGAACCGCTCGAACAGGCCGGGGTCGATGGCACCGAGGAACGGCGACGGAGCGCAGTCGCGTTCCACGCCGTGGCGGGTCCGGCGTGCGGCGTGGCTGACGTACAGGCGGTCCTGGGCTCGGGTCAGGCCGACGAAGAAGAGCCTGCGCTCCTCGGCGACCGCGTCCTCGTCGGGCGTCGAGCCCGGCCAGCGCAGCGGTAGCAACCCGTCCTCGACGCCGACCAGGAAGACCACGGGGAACTCCAGGCCCTTCGCGGCGTGCAGGGTGAGCAGGGTGACCGCCTCCGCGCGCGGGTCGAGCGCGTCCACCTCCGCGCCGGTGGCCAGTTGCGACAGGAACGTCTCCAGGTCGTCGCCGCAGCGTCTGGCGAGGGGGGTCAGCAGGTCCACGGCGGAGCGGACGTCCTCGGGGCGGCCCGCGCTGGCGCCGTCCAGGGTGGGCACGGCGAAGCGCTCCGCCACCACCTGGCCGGCCAGCCGCACCCGGGCGGCGAGTGAGCCGGCCAACCCGTCGACGTGCCGCAGCTCGCGGGCGATGGCCGCCACCCCGGGCCGGTCCCGCAGCCGGTCGTGTGAGCGCTTCTGCACCGGGATGTTGGCCCGGGTGAGGGCGTCCACGATCGGCGCGGCCTGCGCGTCGGTGCGGTACAGCACGGCGATGTCGGAGAACGACAGTGCGGTGGACCGGCCATCGATCCGGCCCGAGTCGAGTGACCGGTGGGACAGGCCGCCGACCAGTTCGTCGACGGTACGTACCACGAAGTCGGCCTCCTCGGCGACGGACGCCGCCGGGTAGCGGCCGACGAGCGGCGCCTCCGGGTCGAGCCGGGCCGGGTCCAGCCGTCGACCCCGGACCAGTGAGGACGGCGCGATGGCCTGCACCGCGGCGGCCAGGATCGGTGCCGACGAGCGGTAGTTGCGGTTGAGCCGGACCAGCCGGGCGTCCGTGAAGTCCTGGGAGAAGCGCAGGAAGTAGCCGACGTCGGCGCCTCGGAACGAGTAGATCGCCTGGTCCGGGTCGCCGATCGCGCAGAGGTTGCCGTCGGCGGGACTGAGCAGGCGCAGCAGCTCGTACTGCACCGCGTCGACGTCCTGGTACTCGTCGACGAAGATCCACCGCCAGCGGTCCCGATACCGATCGACCAGCTCCCGGTCGGCCCGCAGCAGCTCCACCGGCAGGCTCACCAACTCGTCCAGGTCGACCAGGTCCTGCTTGCGCAGCAGGGCGGTGTAGCTGGCCGGGTCGTCACCGGCCTCCGACCGCGCTGCCACACGCTCGGTGTCGTCGGCGATCCGGAAGGTCGCCGGCAGGCCGGCCGCGTCGGCGTTCTCGCGGAGGATGGTCAGCCCCAGCGCGTGGAAGGTGCCCACGGTGACGTCCTCGGCGACCGGGCCGAGCAGGCTGTCGAGGCGGTGCCGCAGCTCCTCGGCGGCCCGGCGGGTGAAGGTGATGGCCAGGCAGTGCTCGGGAAAGACGTTCAGCTCCGCGCACAGGTACGCGATCCGGTGGGTCAGTGTCCTGGTCTTGCCGGTGCCCGGGCCGGCCACGATGAGCAGCGGACCACCGGGCGCGGAAGCGGCCACCCGCTGCATCGCGTCCAGCCGGTCCAGCAGGCCGGTGCCGACCTCCTCCATGCCCGCGAGCATCGGCTCGAACGGCTCGTGCGGTGACGGCGGTGGCGCGATCGGCGGGGCGGGCGGTGGCGTTGGCTTGCGTTTCGGCTCCGCCTTCGTCGCCGCCGGGCGCTTCACCTTCGCCGCCGGCTCCGCGGGTCGGCGCTGCGCCGGCACCGGTACGTCGAACAGCGTCTCCTGCGTCGTGTCGGCAGCGGCACCCAGCTCCGACGGGTCGAAGAGGGTGATCACGCCGTACTCGCCGTCGTAGCCGGGCACCCGGCGCACGTCGCCGCGCCGCAGCCGCCCGATGCCCTCCGCGAGCAGTTCACCGCCGGCCTGGGCGATGTCGGTCAACGGTGTCGTGGTCAGGATCTCCAGCTCGGGGCCGAGCGCGGCGAGCAACTCGTTGAGCCGCCCCTCGACCTTCTTCGAGCGGGCACCCACCTTGTTGAGCTCGCCGAGGATCTCGGCGAGCTGCACCAGGTGGGTGACCTCCCGGGCGTGCGCCGGCCGGTGCCCCTCCGCGCGGTCGGCCAACTCCTCGACCCGGCTCAGGACGCCCACGGTGAGTGGTTTGCCGCACTCGGGGCAGCGGCCGCCGGCAGCCCGGGTGCGCTCCGGCGACCAGTTGATCCCGCACAGCCGGTGCCCGTCCGCGTGGTACTTGCCCTCCTCGGGGAAGAACTCGATGGTGCCGGCCAGGCCGTCGCCGGTCCGCAGCGCCTCCCGGACGGCGAAGTAGTCCCGCTGGGCGGTCAGCACGGTCGCCTCGCGGCCCAGCGCCGGCGGGGAGTGCGCGTCCGAGTTGGAGACCAACTGGTAGCGGTCCAGGCTGCCGACCCGCCAGTTCATCGCCGGATCGGAGGAGAGGCCGGTCTCCACGGCGAAGATGTGCTCGGCCAGATCCGCGTAGCAGTCGGCGATCGCGTCGAAGCCGGACTTCGAGCCCAGCGCCGAGAACCACGGCGTCCAGATGTGTGCGGGGACGAGGTAGCCGTCCGGGCTCGCCTCGAGGGTGATCTCCAGCAGGTCCCGGGAGTCCAGGCCGAGGATCGGTCGACCGTCGGAGCCGAGGTTGCCGATCCGGCCGAGCGCGGCGTTGAACCGGGCCACGGCGTCCAGGTCGGGCAGGTAGATCAGGTGGTGCACCTTGCGGGTCCGGTCGTCCCGCTTGTAGATGGTGGAGATCTCGACGCTCAGCATGAACCGGACGGGGTCCGTCTCCGCCGTGCTGGCGAGTCGAGGTGGCAGTCGACGGGCGACGTCCCGCTCCGCGTCCGGGTCGAGGCGGTAGAGCCCCGGTTCGGCCGGGCGCAGCGTCTCCCGCAGGTGGTCGTACCAGGCGGGGTGGGTGAAGTCTCCGGTGCCGAGCAGGGCGATGCCCTTACGCCGGGCCCACCACGCGAGGTTCGGCAGTGTGAGGTCCCGGCTGCACGCGCGCGAGTACTTCGAGTGGATGTGCAGGTCCGCGACGAATGGCGGGAGGCCACCGGGGGGTACGGCGCTGAACGGGGGCACGCCGCATCCTGTCACGCCCGGCGCGGCGGCCGCCTGCCGCCACGCGCGGACGTGACGTCCGCTATGCCGAGCGCAACTCGACCAGGGTGATCTGTGGTTCGGCGCCGACCCGGACCGGTGGACCCCAGAAGCCAGCGCCGTTGGTCACGTAGACCTTGGTGCCGTCGACCTCGCCGAGCCCGCTGACCACCGGCTGTTCGAGCCGGACGGCCAGGTTGAACGGCACCATCTGCCCGCCGTGGGTGTGCCCGGACAGTTGCAGGTCGACGCCGTACGTGGCCGCCTCGACCGCCGCCAACGGCTGGTGCGCGAGCAGGACCACCGGCCGGCTCGTGTCGCGGTCACCGAGGGCGGCGGCGAAGTCCGGCCCGGCGGCGAGGCCGGTGCCCGTGCCGGACAGGTCGTTCACGCCGGCCAGGTCGAGGACGCCGCCCCGGGCCTGGATCTCCTGCCGCTGGTTCTGCAGCACCCGCAGCCCGAGTCGGTCCACCTCCTGGACCCACTCCTCCACGCCGGAGTAGTACTCGTGGTTGCCGGTGACGAAGAAGTTGCCGTACCGGGAGCGCAGGTCCCGCAGCGGCGCGGCGGCCGAGCCCAACTCGGCGACCGAGCCGTCGACCAGGTCACCGACGACCGCCACCAGGTCGGCGTCGAGCCGGTTGATCGCGGCGACGATCCGCTCGGTGTGCGCGCGGCCGCGCAGCGGGCCGAGGTGGATGTCGGAGACGGTCGCGATGCGCAGGCCGTCCATGCTGCGGGGGAGTTTCGCGAGCGGGATCCGCACCCGGTCCAGGTGGGGCGGGCCGAGCGCGGTGCGTACGCCGTACCCGGTGACACCGACGGCGGTGAGGCCCGCGAAGATCGCGGCGCCCCGGGCCAGCAGCAGCCGGCGGGCAGGGTCGTGGTCGGGCGCCGCAACGGCACCGGCGGCCGGCGGCTCGGTCGGCCCGGCGGCGCCGACCAGCACCGGCTCGGGGGCGGCGGTGGTCGGCTCGGCGGCGACCACCCGGCGGCGCAGCACCAGCCGGGTGACCAGCATCGGCACTTCCAGCACGGCGAGCAGGACCAGCAGGTAGAACATCAGCGCGAGCCAGAGGTAGCCCGGCCAGGCGAGCCAGTAGAGCCCGGCCTGGGTCCCGGCGAGGGTGACCGGCACGAGCAGCGCCAGCACCAGGGCCGCTATCCCGCCGATCCGCCGCCAGCGGCCGGGGGCGGTGGTGTCGCGAACCAGCCGCTTCCACAGGTAGAGATGGATGAGACCGGTGATCAGCGCCAGGACGGCCACGAAACCCACAACCGCCATTATCTGTGCGCCTCTCTCAGCCGCCCGCGAACGGGGGCAGGACATCGATGGTGGCCCCGCCCGGCAGGGGTGCCTGACGATCATGACAGGTCACACCGTTCACCAGGAAACTCGCCACCCGCAGCACGGCGGCGAGTTGGTCGCCGTGCCGCTGGGCCAGCTCGACCGTCAGGTCGTCGAGCGACCGGCCGGCGGGGGTGACCTCCTCGGCACGGCCGGCGGCGGCGCGTGCGCCCGCGAAGTAGCGGATGGTCAGCGGCGTCGGCTCCACGACTCAGCCCCCGATCGCGGACATCGGGCGGGTCGGCTGGAGGAAGGTCGGGTCGTCGATGCCGTGCCCGGCGCGCTTGCCCCACATGGCGGTGCGCCAGCGCCGGGCCAGCTCGTCGTCGTCGGCGCCCCCGCGCAGCGCGGCCCGCAGGTCGGACTCCTCGGTGGCGAAGAGGCAGGCGCGGACCTGGCCGTCGGCGGTGAGCCGGGTGCGGTCGCAGTCGCCGCAGAAGGGACGGGTGACGCTGGCGATCACGCCGACCCGGGCCGGCCCGCCGTCGACGAGCCAGGTCTCCGCCGGTGCCGCGCCGCGTTCGGTCGGGTCGGGGCTGAGATCGAAGCGGGTACGCAGGGAGGCCAGGATCTCCTCGGCGGTGACCATCGTGCCGCGGTCCCAGCCGTGTTGGGCGTCCAGGGGCATCTGCTCGATGATCCGCAGTTGGTAGCCGTGGTCGACGGCGAAGCGGAGCAGCGCCGGTGCCTCGTCGTCGTTGACGCCGCGCATCAACACGGAATTGATCTTCACGGGGGTGAGCCCGGCGGCGGCGGCCCCGGCCAGCCCGGCGAGCACCGCGTCCAACCGGGGACGGCGGGTGAGCTGCGTGAACCGTGCCGGGTCCAGGGTGTCCAGTGAGACGTTCACCCGATCGAGGCCGGCGGTGCGCAGCGCGGGGGCGAGCCGGTCCAGGCCGATGCCGTTGGTGGTGATGGAGATCCGTGGTCGCGGCTCCAGCGCGGCGACCGCGCCGACGATGTCGAGCAGCCCGGGTCGGATCAGCGGCTCACCGCCGGTGAACCGCACCTCCGTCACGTCGAGCCGCTCGACGGCCACCCGGACCAGACGGACGACCTCGTCGTCGCTGAGCAGCTCGGGGCCGGCGAGCCAGGGCAGCCCTTCGGCCGGCATGCAGTAGGTGCACCGAAGGTTGCACTTGTCGGTGAGGGACACGCGCAGGTCCCGGGCGACGCGGCCGTACCGGTCGACGAGGACGCCGTCGGTCCGCGGGGCGACGCTCACCTGTCGACCGTAGCGCGCTCGGGCCGGCCCAGGGCGGCTCGGGCGTGCTCAATGACCGCATCGCGGTAGCCACCGCCGAAGAGCGCGGTGTGCACGAGCAGCAGGTGCAGCTGGTGCAGCGGCACCCGCGATCGCCAGCCGTCGGCCAACGGCCAGCTCTCCTCGTAGGCGGACAGCACCCGGCCCAGGTGTGGGAGGCCTCCGAAGAGCGCCAGCTGGGCGAGGTCGGTCTCGCGGTGCCCGCCGTGCGCCGCCGGGTCGACCAGCCAGGCCCGGTCGTCGGCGCCCCACAGCACGTTGCCCGGCCACAGGTCGCCGTGGATGCGGGCCGGCGGCTCGTCCCCGCCGAACTCGCCGACGCGGCCGATCACCTGCTCGACGAGGTCGGCGTCGGCGCTGCCCAGCGCGCCGTTGTCGACCGATCGCCGGAGGTAGGGGACGAGTCGTCGGTCGGCGAACCACGTGGGCCAGGGGCCGTCGTCGGGGGTGTTGTCCTGCGGGAGCGCACCGATGAAGCCGGGCCAGCTCGCACCGAAGGCCGGTGCCCCGGCGCGGTGCAGGCCGGCCAGCTCCCGGCCGAAGCGCTCGGCGGCCTCCGGCGTCGGCTCGCCGGGCTCCACCCAGTCGAGCGCCAGCAGATCGGGCAACGCCACGATCACCTCGGGTACGGCGACCGTGCCGGTCTCCCGCAACCAGCGCAACCCGGCCGCCTCGGTGGCGAAGAAGCCCTCCGGCACCGGCCGGGCGGCCCGCTCGGGCCAGGACTTGGCGAAGACGGAGTTTCCGTCGTCCAGGGTGAGCCGGGCGGCGGCGCAGATGTCCCCTCCGGCGACCGGAGTCTCCCGGATCCGCTGGTGGGTCAGGAACGTCGGCAGGTGTGCCGGGTGCGCGCGCAGGTACGCCAGGTCCATCAGCGCACGGTAACCGCTCCCCATGACACATCGGTGCCGCCCGAACACATCGGTTCGACTCGCGAGACGACCGGTCCCTTCCGTGCACGTCCTGAGCTGCGTTGAGCAGGGACAACACGGTGAGTGACTGTGGATAAGTCGCGTGTCGTCCACAGGGGCGGCGAAGCCCCGTCGGCCCGCCGCAGGCTTCCGGCATGACCTCGACCGAACGCCCCCGGCTCGCCGTACGCTCACCCGCCGACCTGCTCGCCGCTGTGCCGTATCTGCTCGGTTTCCACCCGGCCGACAGCGTGGTCGCGGTGGCGCTGCGCGGACGGCGGATCATCTTCGCCGCCCGCGCCGACCTGCCCGATCCGTCGGACGACCCGGTCGAGCGGGCACGCCACCTCGCCGGGGTTATCCGTCGGCAGGGTGCCGAGGCCGCGACCGTGGTCGGCTACGGGCCGCCCGAGCGGGTGACGCCGAGCGTGGACGCGGTGCGCGCCGCCCTGACCGGGGCCGGGCTGGAGGTGCTGGACGTTCTGCGCGTGACCGACGGCAGGTGGTGGTCCTACCTCTGCACCGAGGCCGACTGCTGCCCCCCGGAGGGCCGGCGTCACGACCCGGCGGCCAACCAGGTGACGGCCTCGGCGGTCTTCGCCGGTCAGGTCGCTCTTCCCGACCGGGCCGCCCTGGTGGCGCAGGTGTCGCCGGTGGATGGCCCCGCCCGGGACGCGCTGGTCGCGGCGACCGCCCGGGCCGAGCGGCGACTGACCGAGCTGGTGGAGCAGGCACCGGCGAGCGACCTGCTCGGCGGCCGGGCGCTGCGCTCCGCCGGGGTGGCGGCGGTCCGGGAGGCGCAGCGCCGGCAGCGGCGCGACGAGCGGCTCGACGACGACGAGGTGGCCTGGCTGGGCCTGCTGCTGACCCATCTGCCGATCCGCGACCACGCCTGGGAACGCACCGACGGTCGGGACCGGGACATGGCCCTCTGGACCGACGTCCTGCGCCGGTCGGAGCCGGCGCTGACCGCCGCGCCCGGTGCGTTGCTGGCGTTCGCCGCCTGGCGGGCGGGGCAGGGGGCGTTGGCGGCGGTCGCGTTGGAGCGGGTGCTGAGCGTGCACCCCGACTACTCGCTCGCGCTGCTCCTCGACGACCTGCTCCGGCGCGGGGTGCCCCCGTCGGAGCTGGACGGCTGGCCGTCGGTCGGCCTGCCGAACGTCGTCCGTCCCCGCAGGCGGAGCCGACGTGGCCGCCGCTGAACCGTGGAGCATCCTCGAACCGGCTGACGCGTCCGTCGAAGGATGTACGCGTCTCTCCTGTTCACGGCCGACTCGGCGGAGCAGCCACCCCCGGACAATGGTCTGGTGTCCGCTCCCCGCACTGGTACGACATGACCATCGCGTTGCTGCTCTCGCTGGCCGGGCTGGCGTTGGTGGACAGCACCAGCATCGGCACCCTCTTCATCCCGGTCTGGTTGCTGCTCGCGCCCGGGCCGGTCAGCGTCCGGCGGATCCTGGCCTACCTCGCGACGATCGCCGCCTTCTACCTCGCGGTCGGGCTGCTGCTCGTCTGGGGCGGTGCCAGGTTGGCCGATGTGCTGGGTGGGGCCATGGACAACCGTGGGGTGCTCTGGGCGCAACTGGTCCTGGGCGTCGCGCTGCTCGCGCTCAGCTTCCGCTACGACGGCAAACGGCGTCCAAGAACCGGTGGCGTGCTCCGTTGGCGGGACCGGGCGACCGCCGGCGACTCGTCGGCTCGTTGGCTGGTGGGGCTCGCGCTGCTCGCCGCGCTGGCCGAGGTGGCGACCATGCTCCCGTACCTCGCGGCGGTGGGTCTGTTGGCCACCTCGGGGGTCGGCTCGGCGACCGTGGTGGTCCTGCTGGCCGGATACTGCCTGGTCATGGTGTTGCCGGCGGTGCTGTTGCTGGCTGCCAGGGTGGCCCGCCCGGCGTTGGTCGAGCCGGTGCTGGCCCGGTTGAACACCTGGATCAGCACGAAGGCGGGCAGCGCGTTCGGTTGGCTCCTCGGCATTGTCGGCTTCCTGGTCGCCCGCGACGCCGCCGTCCGGCTGGAGCTGTTCGACCTGCTCAACCGCTGAGCTGCCCGTCAGGCCGGCTGCTCCACGGTGATCCGGTGCGGGCCGGCGTAGACGTTCATGGTCCGGCCGCGCAGGAAGCCGACCAGGGTCATGCCCGCCTCGTCGGCGAGTTCCGCGGCGAGGGTGCTCGGCGCCGAGACCGCGGCGAGCAGCGGCAGTCCGGCCATCCACGCCTTCTGGGTCAGCTCGAAGCTGGCCCGGCCGGAGACCAGCAGCAGGTGCCCGGCCAGCGGCAGCCGGCGTTCCCGCACCGCCCAGCCGATCACCTTGTCCACGGCGTTGTGCCGGCCCACGTCCTCCCGGAGCACCACCAGCTCCCCGGCGGGGGTGAACAGTCCCGCCGCGTGCAGGCCGCCGGTCCGGTCGAAGCCGCGCTGCGCGGCGCGCAGCCGGTCGGGCAGCTCGGCGAGGAGGGCCGCTGGCACGGTGAGCGGGTCCGCCGCGACGGGGAACAGCGAGCGGGTGCGTACCGCGTCGATGCTGGCCTTGCCGCAGACCCCGCAGGAGCTGGTCGTGTAGAAGTTCCGGGACGGGTCGGTGGTTGGTTCCGGCACGCCGGGGGCGAGCACCACGTCCACCACGTTGTACGTGTTGGGCGTCTCGGCGCCTGCGCAGAGCTGCGCGGTGAGCACGTCGTCGGTCGAGCGGATCAGCCCCTCGGTCAGCAGGAACCCGATGGCCAGGTCGAGGTCGTCTCCGGGGGTGCGCATGGTGACCGCGAGCGGCCGTCGCCGGCCGGGGCCGGCCGCGCCGACGCGGATCTCCAGCGGCTCCTCCACCGCCAGGTTGTCCGGCCGGCGGACGGATCCGCGCCCGTCGGCCGCCGCGTCCAGGTCGATGCGGAGTACGCCCCGTCGGTCAGTCGCCCGTCCCATCCCGCCATCCTGCACCCCGCGCCGGTACGCCCGCACGGCCACCGGGCATCGGGGCTCGGCAGCGGATGCCGACCGGGTGTCGGCACCGTTACCGTGGCCGGATGGGGACGTACGCCGCTTTGGTGCTCGCCGGTGGCGCCGCCCGGCGGATGGGCGGGGTCGACAAGCCCGCGCTGCCGGTCGGCGGCCGACCGATGCGTGACCGGGTGCTGGCCGCCGTCGCCGACGCGGCGCCGCGGGTACTCGTCGGCCCGGCCGACGCCGTCCCGGGCGGGGTGCGGGTGACCCGGGAGGATCCGCCCGGTGGGGGACCGGTCGCCGCGACGGCGGCCGGGTTGGCGCTGCTCGACCCGGGTACGACCCTGGTGGCGCTGCTCGCCGCCGACCTGCCGCTGCTGACCCGCGCGGCGATCGGTGAGCTGTTGACCCACCTCGACGACCCGGAAGGCGCCGTTGCCGGTCCCGTCCTGGACGGCGGCACCAGCCCTTCCCGCCCGGAACGCGGCACCGGCCGGCTCGACGGGGCGTGTTTCGTCGACGCGGACGGGCGGCGGCAGTCGCTGTGCGGCGTGTGGCGGGTGGCCGCGCTGCGGGCGGCGTTGGGCCGGCTGGCCGCCGGGCGGGGTGGCACGGTGGCGGGGGCTCCGGTCCGGGCGCTGCTGGGTGACCTCGTCGTCCGGGAGGTGCCCTGGTCCGGCGACGGCCCGCCGCCGTGGTTCGACTGCGACACTGACGAGGACGTACGCCGGGCGGAGGAGTGGGTGCGATGACGGTGATGGACGACTGGGTCACGGCGGCCTGCGCCGAGCTGGACCTGGATCCGACCCAGGTGTCCGTGCCCGCGGTGCTGGACCTGGCCCGCGACGTCGCCCACCAGGTGCTGCGGCCGGGGGCGCCGGTCGCGGCCTACCTGCTGGGGCTGGCGGTGGGTCGGGGTGCCGACCCGGCCGACGCCGCGGCCCGGCTCAGTGCCCTGGCCGGCAACTGGCCCGTCGAGCTGGGCGCAGAGCCGGCCGATCCGACGCGCCCCTGAGCGTCAGGCGGCGCGAGCAGGCGCTTCTCGGCATCCGCGTGCCGGCGGGGCGAGCCGGGTGTCCGATCCCGGTCCGGGCTGATTGGGCCCCCGGGCGGCGTGGGTAGGGTGATCGTGACGGACGGAGGCGATCATGACGGCTGACCACCCCTCGGCGCCGGTCGGTGAGCCCGGCGACACAGCAACGGCCGAGCCGGCGGAGTCGATCCTGCTCGACGAGCCCAGCACCACCGACCTGCGGGCCAAGGTGACCGAGGCGTGGCAGGAGTTCGCCCGTGCGCTCGCCGTACGCCTGCGGGAGTTGCCCGCCGACGCGCACCTGGAACTGACCCTGGACCCCACCGCCTCCGGGACCGGGGACGCCGTCTACTCGATCAGCGTCGACGTGGACGGCGACGGCTCGCTCTCCGCCCGGGCGGTCGGCAACGCCACGCTGCCGCAGGGGTACCGGCTGGACCGCACCGCGGTGGCCGACATGATCGCGCTCGGCTGGTCCCCGCCCGGTGTGGTGGCCGGCTCCGGCGGTTCCTTCGGGCTGGACGGTACGGCGGCGGAGGCGCCCCGGATCGCCGCGTTGCTCTCCCGGACGCTGCGCGACGTGTACGGCGCCCCGCACCCGGCGTTCCTCGTCTACCTGGTGCAGGACGCCGAGGGCGAGCCGTTGGCCGTGGAGCCGTTGGGCACCGCGCGCAGCGAGTTCGGCCCGGACGCCGACGTCGAGGGCGACCTGGAGGAGGCGCTGGCCGAGGCGGCCGCCGCGCAGGTCGAGCGGGACGACGTGCTCGACCTGGCGGATCGGGTCCGCACCGTGGTCTCCACCATGCTCAAGTCCGACACGGACCGGTTGCAGATCGACTCGGACGGCGACATCACCATCCGCGCCGGTTCGGCGATGGTCTTCGTCCGGGTGCGGGACAACCCGCCTCTGGTGGACGTCTTCTCCCCGGTGCTCACCGAGGTCGAGCCGACCGAGCGGCTCTACGTGAAGCTCTCCGAGCTGACCAACCGGATGCCGATCGGCCGCCTCTACTGCGCCGACGACACGGTGTGGGCGTCCATCCCGGTGTTCGGCCGCAACTTCCAGGCCACCCACCTGATGCTGGCGGTGCAGGTGATGACGGGGCTCGCCGACGAGTTGGACGACCGGCTGCACGGCGAGTTCGGCGGCAAGCGGTTCTTCGGCGAGGGCGACAAGCCGCGCCGCGACGAGTCCGAGCATCGCACCGGCATGTACCTCTGAGCGCGGTTCAGGAGACGTCCAGCAGGGTCTTGCCGACTGTCGCGCGGGACTCGATGGCGGCGTGCGCGTCGGCGGCGCGCTCCAGCGGGAAGCGCTGCCCGATCAAGGGTCGGAGCCGGCCGGCCGCCGCGTCCGCCAGCGCCTGAGAGGTGTACGCGCGCAGCCGCGCGGGCGGCACCTCGGGCCGGACCAGCGTGACCTGCCGGGCGGCCGCGTCCTCGGGGGACACCGGGGACCACTCGCCGCTGGCCAACCCGAAGCTGACCATGCGGCCACCCGGGGTCAGCAGCTCGAACGCCGTTCGGGCGACCGCACCGCCCACACCGTCGAGCACCACGTCGATTCCGCCCACCGCCTCCCGGATCCGGTCGGCCCAGCCCGGCACGCGGTAGTCGACCGCCAGCTCGGCACCGAGCCCCGGCAGCAGGTCCACCTTGCGGGGCCCACCCGCCACGCCGATCACCCGCGCGCCGGCCCGGGCGGTGAGCTGCACCAGCAGGCTGCCCACACCGCCCGCTGCGGCCTCCACCAGTACCCGGTCGCCGGGACGGACGCCGACCGCCTCGACCAGCATGGTGGCGGTACGTCCGTCGGCCAGCAGCGCCACCGCCGCGTCCAGGGCCAGCCCGTCCGGCACCTCGAAGGGGGCGGACGCGTCGACCGCCGCCCGTTCGGCGTACCCGCCGGAGCCGCCGGTGGCGCTGACCACCCGCCGTCCGGTCAGTGCCGGGTCGACGTCCGCCCCGACGGCGGTGATCACCCCGCCGACGCCGTTGCCGGGGATCAGTGGTGGGGTGACCCGGAACGGTCCGGGGCGGCCGGAGCGCTGCTGCGTCTCGACGAAGGTGATGTTCGCGTGCGCGACGTCGATGAGCACCTGGCCGGGGCCGGGCCTCGGGTCGGGTGCCGGGCCCGGCACCAGCGCCTCGGGCCCGCCGAACTCACGTAACCAGACCGCCCGCATGGAAACCTCCTCGGCCACGATGGGGCACGGTGCCCGCACGCCACGACCAGTCCAACTCCTCAAGCGGGCTTGAGGTCAAGGTCAGCGGGTGGACGGACCGACGCCGGGCGACTCGACCAGTCGGGAGAGCACGATGGTGCTCCGGGTGGAGGTCACGAACGACTCGGCGCGCAGCCGCTCCAGAGCGGCCTCCAGGTGGGCGATGTCGGCGGCACGCAGGTGCACGAGCGCGTCCGCCTCGCCGGAGACGGTGTACGCGCCGACCACCTCGGGGTGCCGGCGGGCGGCCACGCCGATCTGTGCCGGGGTGGTCCGGCCGGCGCAGAACAGCTCGACGAACGCCTCGGTGGTCCAGCCGACGGCGGCCGGATCGACCACGGCGGTGAATCCCCTGATCACGCCGGTGGCGCGGAGCCGGTCGACGCGGCGCTTGACCGCCGGGGCGGAGAGTGACACCCGGGTGCCGATGTCGGCGTACGACGCACGGGCGTCGGCGACGAGCAACGCAATGATCCGCTGGTCTACCGCGTCTATCTGCAACGTTCCGCCTCTGGGAAGCAATGGTTGTGGCTGTTACCAAAGTTCAACGGTACCTACTCTTGGTGACCGTGAACCAGCAGCGAGTCCCGCGAAAGCGGACATATCTCATGTGCTCGCCCGAGCACTTCGCGGTCGAGTACGCCATCAATCCGTGGATGGACGTGACCACCCCGGTCGACCGGGAACTGGCCGTCAAGCAGTGGGACCGGCTGCGCGAGACGCTGGTCAATCTCGGGCACGAGGTGCACCTGCTCACCCCCGAGCGGGGCCTGCCCGACATGGTCTACGCCGCCAACGGCGGTTTCATGGTGGACGGCAGCGTCTACGGCGCGCGGTTCAAGCACGAGCAGCGGGCCGCCGAGGCCGCCGCGCACCACGCCTTCTACGAGTCGCAGGGCTGGCGTTTCATCGCCCCAAGCGAGACCAACGAGGGTGAGGGTGACTTCGCGTACGTGCCGGAGGCGCACGGCGGGCTCATCCTGGCCGGGCACGGCTTCCGCACCGAGATTCCCGCGCACGCTGAGGCGCAGGAGGCGCTGGGCCGGCCGGTGGTGTCGCTGCGCCTGATCGACCCCCGCTTCTACCACCTGGACGTGGCGCTCGCCGCCATCGACGACTCGAACGTCGTCTACTTCCCCGGCGCGTTCTCCGCGGCCAGCCAGCGGGTGCTCACCCAGCTCTTCCCGGACGCGGTGGTCGCCGACGACTCCGACGCCATGGCGTTCGGACTCAACCTGGTCAGTGACGGCGCGAACGTGGTGCTCAACAGCGAGGCCACCCGGCTGGCCGGCAAGCTCAAGGCCGCCGGCTACAACCCGGTCCCGGTCGAGCTGGCCGAGCTGAAGAAGGGCGGTGGCAGCGTGAAGTGCTGCATCGCCGAGCTGCGGCACTGACCCGAACCCTGCCGCGTACGTCAGGGGCCGACCTCCCACCGGGAGATCGGCCCCTGATCGCGTTCGGGTGGGCGTTCAGCCCAGCGTGGCCAGCTCGTTGATCAGCACGTTCGACATGACCTGGCCGTCGCGCTGCACCTCGCGCAGGTACCACTTCTGTTGCGGCGTGCGGGGCTGGTTGAACTGCCAGATGCCGCGCGGGCTGTCGATCTGGCCGATCTTGCCCAGCGCCAGGTTGACCTGCTGCGGGGTGGGCGACCCACCGGTCAGCCGGATCGCCTGGTCGAGCACCTGCGCCGCGTCGTACGAGGCCATGGCGTAGGTGGTCGGCGTGACCTGGTACTTCTTGCGGTAGGCCGAGGCGAAGACCCGGTTGGACGTGTTGTTGAGGTCGGCCGAGTAGTTCAGGGCGGTCTGGATGCCCAGCCCGTCGCCCCTCAGGCTCTCCAGCACGGTGCCCTCGGTGAGGAACCCGGGCGCGTAGATCGGCCCGGAGTACACCTGGCGCAGTTGCTTGATGAACTCCACGGCTGCCGCGCCGGCGAAGAAGCAGAAGACCGCGGTCGGCTTCTTGGCCAGGGCCTTGTTGATGTCCGAGACGTACGTCGACTTGCCCGGGTTGGGGGTGCCGTTGGTGTAGGTCACCGGGTCGGCGATGCGCGCGTCGGTGGCGCCGAACTCCTGCCGGAAGCCCCGCACCACGTCCGGGCTGCCGACGTTCTCCGGCATGATGATCGCGACGCGGCCGTTCGCCGGCAGCTTCTCGCGGAGGTAGCGGCCCAGCGCGCGGCCGGCCTCGTCGAGGACGTAGGACGTCCGCCAGATGTAGAAGACGCTCTGCAGGCTGCTCGGCGAGGCGTTGGAGCCGATCAGCGGCACGCGGGCCTGCTCCACGGTGTCCCGGATGCCGACCATCACCGACGAGTTGACCACACCGGTGAGCGCCAGGACGCCCTGCTTGAGCAGGTCGTCGACGGCGGCCTTGCCGCTCTTCGCGTCCTCACCCTCGTCGGCGGTCAGCAGGGTCACCGGGTGTCCGGCCAGCCGCTGGTCGTGCAGGTCCAGGAAGAGCTGGAAGCCGTTGGTGATGTCGTCGCCGATGCTCTTGAACCCGCCGGACTGCGGCGTGATCAGACCGATCTTGATCGGGCTCCGGTCGGCGCCCGGCTCAGCCTCGGTGTCGGAGCCGCATCCGGCCACGAATCCGGTCGTACCGAGCGCGGCCAACAGTTGGAGCGCCCGCCTGCGGTTCATCTGCGACACCAAGTTCCTTCCAGGAGCGTTGCAGGGCAGAACAGCGCCCCTCCGGCGTTCTACCTGCTCGGCGACGCTGCGTCAATGGCTAGTGATCATCGTGCAGGGACCGCAACACATCGAGGACCCGGGGCCAGGCCGGGGACTCCGGGTCTATCAGCCCGAAATGCTCGCATTGCGGCAGCTCAACAAGGGAGATATCGGACCCTGCCGCACGTGCGGCTGTGACGAAGTCGCGGCTCATCGCCACCGGCACCTGCCGATCCGCCGAACCGTGTATGACTACCGTGCGTGTTCGCGCCGGCACCAACATCCGTGGATCGGTGGCCGCGTACCGGTCCGGAACCTGTTCCGGCCCGCCGCCGAGCAGCGCGGCCACCGCACCCGAGTCCAGGTCCAGCCGGTACGCCTCCCCGAGGTCGGCCACCGGGGCCAGGGCGAGAACCCCACCCACCGTCGACGGCGCGGTGGCCGCCACGTACAGCGCGAGCTGGCCGCCGGCGGAGTGACCGACCAGGATCGGCGCGGCCTGGCTCACCCGACCGGGCAGCACCTCGGCGGCCAGCCCGGGCAGCTCGGCCACCCCGGTCAGCACGTCGGTCAACGTCCCCGGCCAACCTCCGCCGGGCTGCCCGGTCCGCCGGTACTCCAGCTGCGCCACCGGGTACCCGCGAGCGGCGAGCGCGGCGGCCAGCGGCCCGGTGTGCCGGCGGTCGTACTCGGCCCGCCAGAAACCGCCGTGCACCACGACGACCAACGGGCGCGCCGGCCCCGCGCCGGCCGGGTGGCGGAGGTCGGCCACCTGGTCCGGGTGGTCGCCGTACGCCACGGTCCGGTCCGGCTCCGGGGCGGGCCGGGTCAGCACGGCGCGCGGGTCGGCAGACATGGCGCGAACGGTAGCGCGCCTCGCCCGGGTGGTTCGGCCCTGGGAGTCGGTCCCGGCAGGCATGGGTCGGCCCCACTGGGTAAAGATGGACCCCATGACCGAAGCGCGCTCCTCTGGACAGAACGACGAGCCGGGCCCCGAGGGCACCGGTCACTCCGGCACCGTGGTGGTGGTCGGCCCCGACGGCCAGCCGGTCGCCACGGTGCAGACCGACGAGGGTCAGGGCGAGGATCCGACCCGCCTGGTCGAACAGCCGGCCAAGGTGATGCGGATCGGCAGCATGATCAAGCAGCTGCTGGAGGAGGTCAAGGCGGCCCCGCTCGACGACGCCAGCCGGCACCGCATGCGCGAGATCCACGAGCGCTCGATCGTCGAGCTCAAGGAGGGTCTCGCCCCCGAGCTGCGCGACGAGCTGGAGCGCATCTCGCTGCCCTTCACCGAGGACAAGGCCCCGAGCGAGAGCGAGCTGCGGATCGCGCACGCGCAGCTCGTCGGCTGGCTGGAGGGCCTGTTCCACGGCATCCAGGCGGCCCTGGTCGCCCAGCAGATGGCCGCCCGGGTGCAGCTGGAGCAGATGCGCTCCGGCCGGCAGGCGCTGCCCAGCGGGCCCGGCGGGGTGGTGCCCGGCATGCCCGGCATCGGCCAGCCGACCGGCGGTGAGGGACACAACACCGGCCAGTACCTCTGACCCGCCGGGCACCGGCCCGGTCAGTCCAAACCGAAGACCTTCTCCAGGTACGCCGCCACGCCGTCCTCGGAGTTCGCCCCGGTCACCTCGTCGGCGACCGCGAGGACGGCGCGGTGCGCGTTCGCCACCGCCACACCGCGTCCGGCCCAGCTCAGCATCGGCACGTCGTTGGGCATGTCGCCGAACGCCAACACGTCGGCTGCGGCCACGCCGAGCCGGTCGCAGTACCAGTCGAGCCCGGCCGCCTTGGTCACCCCGGCCGCGGAGATCTCCACCAGCCCGGAGGACGAGGAGTGGGTCGCCTCCGCCACACCGGCCACCACCGCGGCCACCAGCGCCGCGAACGCGTCCGGGTCCTGCTCGCCAGCACGGGCGAGCAGCTTCACCGCGGGGACCGAGAGCAGCTCCTCCGGTGTCTCGATCGGCCGGATCCCCTCGGGGTCGGCGTCCCAGCGCAGTGGGTAGTCCGTCTCGTGCCGCATCTGCCGGCTGTCCAGGATCTCCACCGCGAAGCTGATTCCGGGCACCTCGGCGCGGAGCCGCCGGGCCACCTCGGCCAGGTGCTGCGGCGCGAGCGGGTCGGCCCGCAGCACCTCGTCCTCGACCGGGTCGTAGACCACGGCGCCGTTGGCGCAGACCGCCGGCAGCGGCTCGGCCAGCTGGTCGTACACCATCTTGAGCCAGCGGACGGGACGGCCGGTGACCAGCACGACCGGCGTGCCCCGCGCGGAGATCCGCGCGAGCACGTCGGCGGTGTGCGCGCTGACCGTGTGGTCGTCGCGGATCAGCGTGCCGTCGATGTCGGTGGCGATGAGCCGGGGCGTCTCTCCCATCACCGGGACAGTAGCCGGTCCAGGTACACCGCCACCCCGTCGTCGTCGTTGCGAAGGGTCACCTCGTCGGCTGCGGCGCGCACGGTGGGGTGCGCGTTGGCCACCGCCACCCTCGACCAGCCGGCCCACTCGAACATCGGAAGGTCGTTGGGCATGTCACCGAAGACCAGCACATCGGCCGGGTCGACGCCGAGGGACTGCGCCACCACGGTCAGGCCGGTGGCCTTGTCGACGCCGGGCGGGCAGATCTCGATGAAGCCGAGCCCGGCCTGGGTGAGCGTGGCGACCTGCGGCGGGACGATCCGGCGGGCCACCGCCAGCAGTTCGTCCACGTGGTGGTCCGCCGTCCGGGCGAACGCCTTGATCACGTCGCAGGAGAGGCACTCCGCACGGCTGCGCGCCTCGAACCTGTCCTGGTACGGCCAGCTCGCGTGGTAGTCGCCCCAGAGCGGGGCGTCGTGCTCGTCGGACGCCTCGACCATCACGGTCAGCGGGCCGACCTCGGCCTCCAGGTCGGCGAGCAGCCGGGCCAGCACCTCGGCGGACAGCCGCTCGTCGCGGAGCACCACCGGGCCGGTCGGGTCGCTCTGGTCGACCACCCGCCCGCCACCGGCCATCACGAGGAAGTCGGCGGCCCGGATGTCGTTGCGGGTCAGCTCGGTCAGCCGAGGGCCGCGCCCGGTCGCGGCGACCACCGGAATTCCGGCGGCCCGCACCCGGTCCAGCACCCCGTGGGTGTACGCGGAGACGGTGTCGTCGCTGCGGACGAGTGTCCCGTCGAGGTCGGTCGCGATCAGCTTGGGCAGTCCCGGGCGGGTCATCGTTCCTCCTTCGCCCGCCGCCGTCGCAGCCTGCCGTGCGGTACTGGTGCCGAGACCCGGCGTGACGGCGGGCAGCAACCGTACCTCGCGATAAGGGTCGCAACCATGGCTTCCAGGCGAATCGGACGCCAACGCCGGGGGCGCTGCCGGTGGCCGCGACAGCGGAAGGACGCAGTGCGGGTGAGACCCCCCGAATGACGTCCTGCGAGGTCGAATCCGCGCTGCTCAGCTCGGGGATTCGGGGCGGGCGAACGGGACGGCCGGGGTGACGGTCAGGTCGGCCGGGGCGGCCCTGCCGTCCTCGTCGATCGGGTCGCGGTCGCGGCGGCGACGCCAGCCTCGTCCCACCGTGTCGTCATCCGCCCCGTCATCCTCCGCCGGCCCGCCCGAAGCGGTCGGTGCGAGCCACAGGGCAACACCGAGCAGCACACAGGCGACGAACGCCATCACCAGGCCCCGTCCGTACTCGGCCCGGAAGCCGTCCTGCGCCGAGAAGAGGAAGCTGCGCTGCGCCGGGTCGTCGAGAGTCGCCACGGCGGCCACCAGCAGCGCCAGCAGGGCTCCGACCAGGGTGAGCCCGACCAACCGGGCGTTCGGCCGGACGGCCGCCGTGCCCCGCAGCGCCAGCGCCAGGACACAGACCAGGCCGAGCAGCCCGACCAGGTAGCCGACCCCGAAGCCGCCGACCTCGGACAACCCGGCGGGCACCTCGATCGCGCTGTTCCCGTCGGGTCCGGCGTCCGGCACGGTCATGACCAGCCACTCGCCGACCAGTGAGGCGACCCCGGCCACCGCGCCGAGCGCAGCCAGCAGCAGGGGCAGTCGCGGGTCACGGGTCAGGCCGGCCAGGGACCGGCCGAACCGACGTCGCGGGGACGGCTCGACGGCACCCCACTCGATCACGGCGGGGCCGTCGGACCGGTCACCCTGCCGGGGGATCGGCAGCTCCTCGGACATCGGCCATCCTTCCGCCGGTCACGGGCCTGCGTCGAATCATGGCACAGCCCGGGCGTGGTGACCGGAATCGCAGGGCACGCGTCGGCGCCGGTCGGTCGCTCGGCGGTCGCCTTTCCGCTAGCGTTCGGGTCATGCCAATCCGTACCGCTTCCGCACAATGGCAGGGCAATCTCACCGAGGGCTCCGGCACCGTCCGCACCGGCAAGGGCGGCCTGTCGGGCAACTACTCCTTCAAGTCGCGCTTCGAGGAGGGCGAGGGCACCAACCCCGAGGAGTTGATCGCGGCCGCGCACGCCGGCTGCTTCTCGATGGCGTTCTCGAAGGCTCTCGCGGACGCCGGCTCGACGCCCACCTCCGTCGAGACCACCGCCAAGGTCCACCTGGACAAGACCGACGCCGGGATGACCGTCACCCGGATCGACCTGGAGACCGTCGGCCAGGTCCCGGGCATCGACGACGCGGAGTTCCAGAAGCTCGCCGAGGCCGCCAAGGCCAACTGCCCGATCTCCCGCCTGCTCTCGCCGGGCGCCGAGATCACCCTCACCGCCAGCCTGACCTCCTGAGTCGGTCGACCCGTACGCCGCTCGTTCACGGAAGGAGTCGCCGCCCCGTTTCGGGCGGCCGCTCTCTCCGTGAACGCGCGGAACCCTTTCGGGGCCGCGCATTCTGACCGGGTCGGCCTGTTCGGCGTCGGGCAGAATAGGTGAGATGCCGGTGCAGATGAGCCGCGAGCGCTTCGAAGAGTTGGTCGCCGACGCCCTCGACGAGGTGCCCGGAGAGCTGCTCGGGCTGATGAACAACGTGGTCATCCTCGTCGAGGACGACCCGCCGCCGGGCGAGCCCGAGCTGCTCGGCCTCTACGAGGGGCATGCGCTCACCGACCGGGGCTGGGACTACGCGGGCGTCCTGCCGGACCGGATCTTCATCTATCGTCACCCCATCCTGCGCATCTGCGACAACGACGACGACGTCGTCGACGAGGTGGCGGTGACCGTCGTGCACGAGATCGCCCACCACTTCGGCATCGACGACGCGCGGCTGCACGCGCTGGGCTGGGGCTGAGCTCCCGGCCCGGTCGTTCCGACTCGCCGCTCGGCTGATGTCTCCTCCTTGCCCTGGTCGCCTACCGTCGGTGCAGCGACCGCGACCCTTTCAGGAGGCACGTTTCATGCGCAGCGAGCTGTTCTCCTCGGAGAATCTCGAGAAGGAGTCCGCGCAGCCCGGAATGCGGCTGCAGAACTCGAAGATGTTGAAGATCGAGCTCAACGGCGAGGCGATGGCCCGCGTCGGCTCGATGGTCGCCTACCAGGGGCAGGTGCAGTTCCAGGCGCTGGGTTCGGGCGGGCTCGGCAAGTTCCTCAAGCAGAAGCTCACCGGCGAGGGTGTCCCGCTGATGAAGGTTTCCGGGCGGGGTGACGTCTTCCTCGCCGAGCTGGCCAAGGACGTGCACATCATCGACCTGGAACCGGGCGACGCGCTCTCCATCAACGGATCCAGCGTGCTCGCCTTCGACTCGACTCTCCAGTACGACATCAGGATGGTCGGCGGCGCCGGAATGGCCTCGTCGTCCGGCCTGTTCAACTGCGTCTTCAGCGGCCACGGCCGGATCGCCATCACCACCAGGGGCACCCCGGTGGTGCTCAACGTGGACGCCCCGACGTACGTCGACCCGCAGGCCGCGGTCTGCTGGTCGGCCAACCTCCAGACCGGCTACCACCGGGCCGAGCAGCTCGGCCTCGGCACACTGCTCGGCCGGCGCACCGGCGAGTCGTTCACCATGAGCTTCGCCGGTCAGGGCTTCGTGGTGGTGCAGCCGTCCGAGGAGCCACCGATCATGGGCAGCGGCGCGCAGCAGCAGGAGGGTGGCCTGCTGGGCGGCCTGCTGAGCTGACCACCCCGTGCCGGCGCTCCCGATCGCGGGGCGCCGGCACGTCCGATCAGCTCAGCTCGCCGGTGCGCAGTCGAGCCAGCCAGGCCGCCGCGTCGGCGTAGTCGACGTCGGAGAGGCCGGCCGGCGCGGGCACCGGCCGTTCACCCGCCGCCCCGGCCCAGCGGTGCCGGGGGTACGAGCCGAGGAAACGCACGTCGGCACAGACCCGGCGCAGCCCCTGCAACGCCTCGCCCAGCCGGACGTCGGCCACGTGCCCGGTGCAGTCGAGGAAGAAGACGTACTGGCCCAGCGCCTCGCCGGTCGGGCGGGACTCGATCCGGGTGAGGTTGACCCCGCGGACGGCCAGCTCCATCAGCACCGAGAGCAGCGCGCCGACCCGGTCGTGCGCGATGTAGACCGCGAGCGAGGTGAGGTCGTCCCCGGTCGGCGGCGGGGGCGGCCCGGGGCGGGAGACCAGCGCGAACCGGGTCACCGCGTCGGGGTGGTCGGCGATCTTGTCGGCGAGCACCGCAAGGCGGTGCCGGGTCGCCCCGATCGGCGCGCAGATCGCGGCGTCGTACTCGCCGGACCCGGCGCCGGCGGCTGCCGCGCCGTTGGAGAGCACGTCGACCACCACCGCGTCGGGCAGGTGGTCGCGCAGCCAGCCCCGGCACTGGGTGGACGCCTGGGGGTGGGCCGCCACCGTGTGGATCGAGCTCAGCTGGGTGCCCGGTCGGGCGCCGAGCACGAACTCCACCGGCAGGACCACCTCTCTGGTGATCACCAGAGGCTCGCCCTCGGCCATCTCGTCCAGCGTGACGCCGACCGCGCCGCCGATCGAGTTTTCCAACGGCACCAGCGCGGCGTCGGCGTCGCCGGCGCGGACGCTGTCCAGCGCCTCCCCGACGCTGCGGGCGGGCGTACGGCTGCCGTGCTCGGCGGCGGGGACGGTGCGCAGGGCCTGTTCGGCGAACGTGCCCTCCGGACCGAGGTAGACGAAGCGCGTCGGCGGTGTTCCCGGCATGCCGCCAGCCTACGCACCCGGCCCGACGGCCGGACCGGCGTCGCAGGCGAGCGTCCGGATCCCACTCGGACCGGTGGCCCGTACCTCGATGGTGCAGACGTCGGTGCCGGCGGTGACCAGCTCCGGCGCGGTGGGCCGGCCCCGGGTTACCACCTGAAGCTCCTCGTGCCCGGTCACCGTCAGCACCGTGTACTGCCAGTCGGCGGCGCAGAGCGGCCCGGTGCGGACCTGCACCCGGACGTTGTCGGGCAGCACGGCGGCCCGGCCGCGCAGCAGTTGCACCACCCGCTGCCCGGTCGGCCCGTTCGGGCAGGCGGTCGCGACCAGCCCGGCGTCCGGGGTGGCCGGCGGCGCGCCGACCGGTGGTCCGGTGGGCGCGAGGGTCGGTGCGGCGCTCGGGGTGCCGGTCGGGCCCGGTGCGGTCGGGGCTCCGGTGCCGGGCGGCACGGCGGCCGGGTCCCGCAGCTCGGGCGGGGCGCCGCAGCCGGTCAGCGCCGCGGTCGCGAGCAGCGTGAGCACCGGCGGCAAGAGGCGCGTCGCCGCCCAGGGTGGGGCGGACGCACGGCGGGGCGGGGTGAACGGCACGGGCCGATCCTCGGGACATCGGAAACGTCGTCGCGGCCGGGGTGGCCGAGCCCATCGTAGGGGGAGCGGCCGGTGGCGTGAAGGTCAGCCGAGGACGCGGTGACCGGCGCGCTCCAGCGCGGCGGTGCCCTCGGTCAGGCGGACGGCCGGCACCAGCAGATAGTCGGTGTCGAAGGTGGAGAACGTGACCACGCTGACCCGGGCCTCGGCGAGTGGGTCGACCAGCGCGGCCAGGGTGCCGGTGCCCGCGAGGTCAGCCGGACCGGCGACCCGCAGGCAGCGCCAGGCGGTCTCCACCACGGCCTGCGCCGGGGCGCGGTCGGCCGGGCAGATCACGGAGATCCCGTCGGCCGTCCAGCTCACGGTGACCACGTCGGCGCGGCCCAGCCCGCTCGACAGCGCGTGCGGCAGGGCGGCGTCGGCGGCCAACCGGCACACGGCGTACTCCCCCGGCAGCAGAGCGATATCGAGCATGAGGGCACCTTACGGCCTCATCGCCGGCCCGCCCCAGCATTGCCACGTGCGGCGAACGACACACTCCGTCGCAGGTCAGACCTCGGAGAAGAAGGTGAGCGAGCCGGCCACGGCTCCGTCGGCGAGCACCGGAGTGGAGATCGCGTCGACGGTCGCGTCGGAGCTGTCGGCCGAGGCCGCCTGCACGCGGAGCAGCCCGCGGGCGAGCCGGCCGGAGGAGAGCGCCAGCAGGGGCGGGATCTTGTCGATCTCGGCCTCGGTCAGCTCACCCCGGTTGGCGGTGAAGTCGAGCAGGCGCAACCCGCCGTCGAGCAGCGGCCGCCCGATCAGGCCGTCCGGCTCGCCCAGACACAGCAACTCGCAGCCGGCGGT
Organism: Micromonospora sp. RHAY321; assembly: GCF_023896955.1. Classification (GTDB taxonomy): domain Bacteria; phylum Actinomycetota; class Actinomycetes; order Mycobacteriales; family Micromonosporaceae; genus Micromonospora. Next base: position 106,052 of record NZ_JAMHIW010000005.1, on the reverse strand, counting down.
GGAGATCGCCACCACCCGGGTGTCGGCATCGATCAGCAGGCAGGGCTCATCGGCCCGGCAGACTGTCGAGGACCAGTGGCCGAAGTTGTCGGACTCCGCCTCTGTCGAGGCCCGCGCCGCCGGCACGAACACTTCCGAGAGCGAAAGTTCGACGTGGGCCACCGCGCCTCCTATGTACACCGACGAACTGTCCACGCTAGCCGGTCGCCGACGGAACCACCGAGCGCACCGGGCCGCCGGGCCGCGCTGCCATGAGCCAGGCGGCCGCCGACGGCGCGGGACCGGGTGGGGGGACGGGGACCGGGGCCGCGTGGCGTCGCCGGTGACGTTACCGGCGGTGGGCCGGCTTGTCAGCGGCCGTTCGGCCCTCGTCGTACCACCGGTAGTCGCCTGTTGGACGGTACGTGCCGTTCAGCCAGGTGCCGGGGTGCTGCGCGACGCGCGACAGCTTCTCGGCGGTGGCGGGGCTGATCCGACTGCCGCCCGCCACGAGGAGCCGGTCCAGCTCCCGGTGGGTGGCCATCAGACAGTCCTTCGGCAGGCCGTAGACGCTGATCACGCCGGAGCCGACGAAGGTCAGCACCGGCGTCACCGGGACGGGCAGGCCCACGGCGTCGGAGAGGGCCTTGCTGGCCCGCTTCGCGTCCCGGCGGGCCTCGGCCACGTACGGCGGCCGTTTGCCGTTGATCTGCACGACGTCCCCGGCGACGAGCACACGGGCCCGCCCGTGGTCGGCGATGGTCACCGCGAACAGGCCGCTCGGCCCGATGGCGAGGAACCCGGCGCGCTCGTCCTGGCCCCGATCGAGGAGGACGTCCGTCACGTCGGTGCGGGGCCACTCGATGACGTGCCAGGCCGGCCCGAGGTGGTCGAGTTGGCCCAGCGCCCGCGCTCCGGCCGCCTCCAGTCGACGGGCTCCCCGCTCGGCCCGACGACGGCGGGCCCATTCGAGCGGTGTGGGACGGACCGGTGCGAGAGCCCCCGGCGCCTCGACGCGGGGGTGGGGCACCGCGACGGGCGGCAGTGCCCGGGCGGTCGGTACGGCTCGTCGTGCGGGAAAGACAGTCATCGCGACCTCCGGCAAAAGGTCCCTCGAAGTTATGTCCTCACTACCCTACGTTGCTACTCCCGGTGTTCTGCAAGCCGGAACGCCGGAGTGACTGTGGATGAATGCCATATTCATCCACAGTTCTTTTCTCGGATGCCGCCAAACCCTGCCCTACGCTGCGGGGGTGACCCACTACGTCGACAGCGAAGTCGGCCGGCTCGGCACCGTACTGCTGCACCGGCCCGGCCCGGAACTGGCCCGGCTCACCCCCCGCAACAACGACTCCCTCCTGTTCGACGCGATCCCCTGGGTCGGCCGCGCGCAGGAGGAGCACGACGCGTTCGCCGCCGCGCTGCGCGAGCGCGGCGTCGAGGTGCTCTACCTCGCCACACTGCTGGCCGAGACCCTGGCCGTCGCGGACGCGCGGGCCGAACTCACCGAGCAGGTGCTGCGCTCCCGCCGGCTCGGCGACACCCTGCGCGCCCGGGTCGCCGACCACCTCTCCTACCTGGACCCGGCCGCGCTCGCCGACGTGCTCACCGCCGGGCTGGCCCACGAGGAACTGCGGATCAGCTCGGAACGGCCGGGCGGGCTGGTCTACACCCTGATGGACCGCCACGACTTCGTCATCGACCCGCTGCCCAACCTGTTGTTCACCCGGGACTCGTCGCTGTGGATCGGCGACCGGGTCGGCGTCACCAGCCTGGCCATGCCGGCCCGCCGCCGGGAGACCACGCTGACCGACGCCATCTACCGCCACCATCCACGCTTCGCCGGCACCGAGTTCGTCTACCGCCCGCACCTGGAGCACCTGGAGGGCGGGGACGTGCTGCTGCTCGCCCCCGGGGTGCTGGCGGTCGGGGTCGGCGAGCGGACCACGCCGGCCGGCGCCGAACGCCTCGGCCGGCAGGTCTTCGCCGCCGGGCTCGCCCACACCATCCTGGTGGTGCCGATCGCCCAGGAGCGCGCCACGATGCACCTGGACACCGTCTGCACGATGGTCGACGTGGACGCCGTGCTGATGTACCCGAACATCGCCAGCACGCTCTCCGCGTACACGGTCATCGCCGGGGCGGACGGCGAGGACCCGCGGGTGGACGGGCCGGCGCCGTTCCTGCGGGCCGCCGCCGACGCGATGGACCTCGACCAGCTCCGGGTCATCGACACCGGGCTCGACCCGGTCACCGCGGAACGCGAGCAGTGGGACGACGGCAACAACACCCTGGCCCTGGCGCCCCGGCTCTGCGTCGGCTACGAGCGCAACACCGAGACCAACGCCCAACTGGAGCGGGCCGGCATCGAGGTGATCCCGATCGCCGGCTCGGAGCTGGGCTCGGGGCGGGGCGGCCCGCGCTGCATGTCCTGCCCGATCGTCCGCGACCCGCTGCCCGTCGCCGGCTGAGCGGTTCGCGCTGGGCGCCGGTGGCCGGCCGGTCCGGTTTCAGGCCGGACCGGCGGCCGTCCCGGCTCAGCGCAGGGTGAGCTGGCGGCCGAGCAGACCCTGCCGGGCGCGGCGGCCGGCGGCGTCCAGCGGGCCGGTGGTGGCGAGCGCCTCGGCGTACCGCTTGGCGAACTGCGCCACCGGGTCCTCCCAGTCGGTCGCCGGGGTCTCCTCCGGCAGGTCCCAGACCGGCGCCAGTCGGCCGTGCGCACGGAACATCCCGGCGAACCGGGTCTGCTCGCCGAGCGGCAGCGTGCCGGCCGCGCCGAGCCGGGCCAGCGCGTCCAGGGCGGCGTCCTCGTCGTCGGGCAGCACCAAACGCACGTGCGCCTTCTCCGGGACCTGGCACCAGTACGCGGCCTTCGCAGCGGTCAGCCGCACCGTCGGGTAGATGGCCGCGTTGGCCCGCTCCAGCGACGCCTGCACGGTCGGGTCGTCCGTGGCGCCGGGGTCGAGCCAGAACTCGAACCCGTCGTGCATGGTGATCTCCAACGGACCGTCCACGAGGATGTCCTGCAGGCGGGGACCGGGGCCGGGCAGCGGCGGCACGGCCACCTGGTCGCCCGGCTCGGTCCGCAGCGCGCAGAGCAGCGCCTCGGCCAGGTCCCGGGAGACGTCGCCGGACTGCTGGTGGCGTTGCAGACCGATGAGCACCCGGCCGTCGGGCTTGGTCATCGCCGGCGCGGCCATCGGCAGCACCGTGGCCAGCGTGGCCGGCCGGTCACCGAATTCCTCGACCAGGGCGGGTGCGAGCCGCAGCGGCGCGGAGGCGGCGGGGACCAGCTCGCGTAGCGCGATCCACTCGGGCTCGTCGATCAGCCCCTCGAACGGTCGCGGCACGAAGATGTCCCGCACCTTGTCCCTGCGCGGGGCGGTGTCGGCGGCGGTGCGCTGGCTCTTTCGACGCTTGCTCACGGCGTCACAGCCTAGAGGCCCGACCGGCTCGTCGTGGGCGGGACCCGCCCCGAGCCGTCGCTCAGCCCGTCGGCACCAGGTCGGGCCGGGTCGTGGGGGCCGGGTCGAACTCCGCCCAGACGCGCTGGCCCAGACCGTCCCGCTCGACGCCCCACCGCGTGGCCAGACCGGCCACGATGTGCAGCCCCCGCCCGTCCGCCGCGTCGGGGTCGACCGTCCGGAGCCGTGGACCGGTGCCCGCGCCACCGTCGGTCACCCGCAGCTGGATCCGCGGGCCGTCGGCCGAGGGCCGCAACCGCCAGGCCACCCGGACCACGCCACCGGGCAGCGGCCGGGCGTGTCGCACCGCGTTGCCCACCAGCTCGGCGAGCACCGCGATCAGGTCCGCGAGGAGCGTCGGTGGTACGACGTCCGCCAGGTCACCGGCGAGCCGGTGCCGGGCCAGCCGTGCCCCGGCGGGGTGGTGCGGGACAACCACGCACCAGGCCCGTTCCCTCGCTACCACTGCCGTTGCCACCGTCGCCTCCACGTCGCGCCGCCGCCGGTCAACCGCGCGGTAGCCGCACCTCTGCGACCGTACCGCCGCCGGTCCTCGGACGTAGGGATACCCATCCATTCTGTTGTTCAACGATCCGGCGGACGAGATAGAGGCCGAGCCCCGCGCCCGGGTAGCCGCGCCGGTCGCCCGACTCGCCCTGCCAGAACCGGTCGAACGCCCGCTCCACGTGCTCCGGGCGGATGCCGATGCCCCGGTCGCTGACGCGGAACGCCACCAGCTGACCGTCGACCGCCGCGGTGATCTCGATCGCTGAGTCGGGCGCCGAGTACTTGCCGGCGTTCGTTGCCAGCTCGGTGAGAACGGTGGCCAGGCTGGGCCGGTGGCCGAGCGCCTTGGGCAGGTCGGCCGGTAGGCGGAGCACCAGCCGTCGGCGCAGCTCCGCCGGCAGGTCGACGACCGCGGAGCGCAGCGCCTCGCCAAGGTCGAACGGGGTGGGCGGGTCGTCCCCCGGCCCCGCCTCGGCGGCTGAGGAGAGCAGCCGGTCGACCAGCCGGGCCAGTTCGTTGGCGCGTTGCCCGATCACCCGGGCGGCCTGCCGGCGGTCGGTCTCGGTCAACGACTCCCAGTGGTCGGTGAGGGTGTCGGCGTACCCCTTGATCACGGTGACGGGCGTGCGCAGCTCGTGGCTGGTCACCGCGACGAACAGCTCCCGGTCGTGGTCACGGCGCTGCTGGTCGGTGATGTCGCGGAAGGTGACCACGCGCAGCGTGCCCGGGCCGGGCAGGTCGCCGGAGGTGATCCGCAGCCAGCGCCCGTCCGGCAGCCGGTGGTCGCGGACCTGACCCGAGGGCGGCAGCGGGAACGGCAGCGGGCGGCTCAGCGCCTGCTCGGCCGCCCGACCGGTCACGTGGGCGGCCGCGGGGTTCCAGAGCCGGACGTGCCCGTCCCGGTCGACCACGGCCAGCCCGTCGGCGAGCGCCGCCACCACCGGCCCGTCACCGTGCACCGGCAGCCCGCTCTGGTCGCCGTACATGTGCCCGACGCAGGCCGCCAGGTAGGCCACCACACCGTGCTGCTCGGCGCTGGGCTCGTCGTCCGCGGGATAGAACGCGTGCAGGCTGCCGACGGTGTGGCCGCCGATCTCCGCGCGGGACACCACCATCCGGCGCAGGCCGCTGCCGGCAAGCTCGCCGGCGAGATTGCCGTTGAGGTGGTCGACCCTGGCCTGGCGGGTCCGGGGGCCGGAGAGCAGACAGACGGTGTCCGGATCGTCGGCGGGCAGCGGGCGGCCGAGGGTCCACTCGGCCGCGCCGGTCGCGGCGATCACCCGGCCACCGGTCGGGCCGAACTCGGCGAACGCCATGCCGGCCGCGCCGAGCGCCGGCTGGGCCACACGGAGCAGCTGGGTGAGGACCGGCAGGCCGGCGTCCCCAGAGTTGATCATCTCGATCACGATGGTGTGGCCGGCGATGAGAGCGGGGAAATCGATACGCTCCGGCATGTGCCGAGTCTGCCCCGCCGACCCGGGTTTCGGCACCCCCACCCGGCCGGCGGCGTCAGCGGTCCAGCCGGGCCAGGGTCTGCGCCGGTCGATCGGTGATGATCCCGTCCACCCCGGCGGCGAGCACCAGCTCCAGGTCGGCCGGCTCGTTGACCGTCCAGACGTACACCTGGTTGCCGGCCGCACGCAACGCGGGCAGCAGTTGCGGACGGGCCCGGACCAGGCCGATGCCCGGCCCGGCGACGCGGGCGCCGAACGGCAGCCGGCCCAGCCGCAGCCAGCGCGGCAGCACCTCCAGCAACAGCACCGTGGGCAGCGTCGGAGCAAGCTCACGGACGCGCCGCACGGCCAGCGGGGAGAACGACATGACGGTGACCTGGACCGGGTCGTCCGGCGCAGGATCGGCCAGCCCGTACCGGCGCAGCAGCTCGATCAGTCGCCGTTCCACGTTCGAGCCGTAACGCGACGGGTGCTTCGTCTCCACCAGCAGCCGGACCGGCCGGCCGGCGGCCAGCACCGCGTCCAGCAGTCGGGCGAGGGTCAGCAGCCGGGTGTGCGACTCGTCCGGCGGCAGGTCACCGGTCGGCGCGCTGCCCGGATGCCACGAGCCGAAGTCCAGCAACTCCAGCTCGGCGAGGGTACGTGCGCTGACCAGCCCACGACCGTTGCTGGTGCGGTCCAGCCGCCGGTCGTGGACGCAGACCAGATGCCCGTCCCGGGTCAGCCGGACGTCGCACTCCAGGCCGTCCGCGCCCTCGTCGAGGGCGCGGAGGTAGGCGGCGAGGGTGTGTTCCGGAAGGTCGTACGAGGCGCCGCGGTGCGCGAAAACCAGAGGGCCACCCATCCCGCCCGCCTCAGATGACCTGACCGGGTTGTCCGTTCGAGTCCACCACCGGGCGCCCGACGGCGGCCCACTGGCGCATTCCGCCGTCGGCGTTACGCACCTGCTCCCAGCCGTTGTTGACCAGGTAGGCGACGACCTGGGCGGAGCGCCCCCCGGAGCGGCAGATGACCGCCACGTCCCGGTCGGTGGGCACCTCGGCCAGACGCGCCGGAAGCTCCATCATCGGCAGGTGGTGGGCGGCGGGAGCGTGGCCGGCCGCCCACTCGTCGTCCTCCCGCACGTCGAGCAGGTAGGTGTCGTCGGCGATCTCGGTCACGGGCACGGTGGGAACCTGGGGTCCGAACACAGGAAGCAACACTAGATCCTCGTCGGCCGGATCGGCACCGACCCGGCCGTCGGACCCGTCACAACCGGGTCACCCACTGCGGGTTGCCCTGAGCCCACGCGGGCATGCGGGTGCCGCGTACGGCCTCGAAGAGCCCGTTGCCGCCGTTGTCGAGCACCACGTACGAGACCTCGTCGATGGTCTGCGGGGACGACGGCACCTGGACGCCGCGCATCCCGTCGGGCGGCAGCGCGCGCAGCGCGAGGAGCAGGTCCTCCAGGGGTACGCCGTTGGTGTCGACGGTCAACGAGCTGCCGACCGCCCGCAGCACCCGGTCCAGCTTGACCGGATCGCTGCGCAGGTCCGCCCGGCCGGCGCTGTCCAGCATCGCCCGGAGCAGTTGCTGCTGGTGGTGCTGCCGGTCGTAGTCGCCGCCGGGGAGGTTGTAGCGCTGCCGCACGTAGTCCAGCGCCTGCGCGCCGTTCATCTGCTGACAGCCGGTGGGGAAGACCCGGTTGGTGTGGATCGAGCGGACCTCGGAGTCGACGCACATCTGCACCCCACCGAGCAGGTCGATCACCTTCCGGAAGCCGGAGAAGTCGATCAGCGCGGCGCCGTCGAACCGGATGCCGGTGAGCCGGTTCAGGGTGGCGGAGAGCAGTTGGACGCCGGCCTGCCCACCGCCGCCGTGCTCGTACGCCGCATTGATCTTGTCCTGGCCGCCGCCGAACCCGTTCGCGGGCGGGATGGCGACCAGCAGGTCACGCGGGATGGACACCAGGTACGCCTCGTGTCGCCCGGCGGGCACGTGCACGATGAGGATGGTGTCGGAGCGCTGGTCCGGCCCGGTGTCGCCCGGCCGCCGGTCGGAGCCGACCAGCAGGTAGTTGAGCGCTCCGTCGAGGTCGGTCCGGTCTGTGCGGGCGTCGGGGTCGAGCAGTTGTTCCCTGGCGACCGTGCGCTCGTACCGGTGGCTGAGGGTCTTGAGCCCGATCAGCGTGAGGCCGGCCAGCAGGACGAGGGTCAGGCCGATGCCGAGCAGGATCCGTGACCAGCGGGTGCGGCGCGAGCGGGCGGATCGGGCCTCGCCGGCCCGGCCCGCTGCGTTCCGCCCCCACCTGGACGTGACCGCCTCCCCGCAGCCGATACGTGAAACCCGCTCACGTCAGGCTACGCAGGGTGACGGTACGGTCGCCGGCTTTCCGGGACTTCCGGCCGGCGGCCGCCGTCACTTGCGGCCGGAGATCACCTCGGGGTGGTTGAAGACGAACTCAGCGAGCTTGTCCTGCTTGACGGCCTGGAACATGGCCATCGTCTCTTCGCTCAACGCCTCGCGGTTGTTGCCGTTGCCGTGGAACGTGCCGTTGTTGGTCTTGAGCATGCTCAGCTCGTTCGCGGTGACCCCGCGCATGGTGAAGATGAAGTCCTCGATCGGCACCCCGCCGGTGTCCAGGACGAACGCCTTGCCGGCCGCCTTGATCAGCTGCTGGAGCTTTGCCGGGTTGGTGAGCATGCCGCCGTCGGTGGCCTTCTTGGCCATCGCCTTGATCAGCTGCTGCTGGTTCTGCTGCCGGTCGTAGTCGCCGTTGCGGAGGGTCTTGCGCTGCCGGGAGTAGTCGAGCGCCTGCCAGCCCTCCATGTCCTGGCAGCCCTTCTTGTGCACCACCGGGGTCATCGACTTGCCGGTCTTCTTGGCGTCCGCGTTCCACATGGGCTTGCCGTCGACGTACGACATGTGCAGCGACTTGACCTCCTGGGTGACGCAGATCCGCACCGTGCCCAGGGTGTCGATGACGTTCTTGAAGCCGCCGAAGTTGATGATCGCCGCGCCGTCGAAGCTGACCCCGGTGAGCCGCTTGATGGTCTGCGCCATCAGTTGGGCGCCGCCCTCCCAGCCGCCGCCGTTGCGAGCGCCCGCCTGGAAGGCGGCATTGATCTTGTCGGTGCCGCCCGCGAAGCCGCTCTTCGGGAACGCCGGGATCTGCGCCTCGGTGTCCCGGGGAATGGAGATCAGGTACGCCTGGTCGTGCGAAGCCGGGATGTGCAGGATGATGATGCTGTCCGAGCGGACATCGTCGGCGGCCCAGCGCTCACGCGCGTCCACCCCGAGCAGCAGCATGTCGATCGGGCCGTCGAGGCTCGCCCCGCCCTCGGCGTCGGACTTGCCGGCCTCGCCCAGCAGGTTGCGCTGCGCGATGTCGCCGGTCGCCTGGCCGATCAGCACCTTGCTGCCGACGATGGCCACCCCGCTGCTGAGCATCAGCACGGCACCGAAGATCACGGTCAGTCGCGCCCAGAGCGGATCCTTGCGCCGGGGCCGCTTCTTCGCCGCCCCACCGCCGCCACCGGACCGGCCACCGTCGCCGGGCGGGCGACCACCCGGTCCGCCGCCCGTGGGGCGCGACTGGACGGGAATGGACGCGGCGATCCGGCCGCTGGGCGCGGCGGACCCGACGGAGGAAGGGCGACGGCTGGCCTGAACCGGCATGCGTGCTCCAGCTCGTGATCAGGAGGGGGCGGCCCCACTGTACGTACATCATTTCGACTTGGCGAGTTCATCCCGGGTCAATTCGGACGCCAATTTCACCAGGGTCGGTCGATCGTCGCCACTCGATGGCCCGAACGGGCGGTCGACCGTCCGGCGGCCGTGCGGTCGCCACGGGCCGGGCCGCCGGGGCCAGCCGCCCGGTTCGGTCAGCCGCCGGCGGTGCCCTTCGGTGGGTTGGCCTTGACCCAGTCCGCCATGGTGTCCGCCGACATGGCCCGGTACATCGCGAGCGCCTTCTCCCGGTCGGAGACCACCACCGACTCGCCGTTGATCGTCTCGCTGCCGGAGTTCGGGCTGGTCACGAAGGTGAGATTCTGCCCGCGCAGGTTGCGGAACTGCAGTGCCATGTCCGTCACCGAGAAGCCCTCGTCGACGGTGGCCGCCGCCGTCACCGACTGGAGGAAGTCGTTGAGCTTCTTCGGGTTGGCCAGCGTGCCGGTGCTCGCCGCCTTGTCCATCAGCGCCCGGAGGAACTCCTGCTGGTGCCGCATCCGCGCGAAGTCGCCGTCCGGGAACTGCTTACGCTGCCGGATCCAGTCCAGCGCCTCCGCGCCGTCCATGTGGTTGGTGCCCTTGGTGAACGTGCGGTACGGCTTGTGGATCGAGGTGATCGTCCGCTCCACCTTCAGGTCGACCCCGCCGAGCGCGTCGGTGACCTGCTTGAAGCCGGCGAAGTCGATCGCCATGACGTGGTCGATGCGGACGTCGGTGAAGCACTCCACGGTGCGGACCGCCAGCGGCAGCCCGCCGAACGCGAACGCGGCATTGATCTTCGCGCGCTGGCCGGAGCCACACTCCGCGCCGGCGCTCTCCGGGATCGGCACGTAGAGGTCACGCGGGATGGAGACCAGGTACGCCTCCTGATGGTCGGACGGAATGTGCATCACGATGATCGTGTCGGCCCGCCACTGGCTCTTCGTGTCGACCGGCGCGTCCGGATCCCGGGAGTCGCTGCCGACCAGCAGGATGTTCAGCGCGCCGTCGACGGTCTTGGCCGGCCGGCCGCCGGTGATCTGCGCGAACGGGTCGGTCCGCGCCAGGTCGTTGTCCAGGTTGCGGGCGTACATCCAGGCGCCGATGCCGCCGAGCAGGGCCAGCACCAGCACCGCGACCCCGGCCACCAGGCCGATCCGCCCCCAGCGTGGCCGTGGGCCGCGCCGGCCCGGCCCGCCGGCACCACCCGGGCCGCCGGGCCCACCGGGGCCCTTCGGCCCGTCCGGGCTGCTCGGCCGGGGCCGCTCCTCGTCGGGTGACGGGTACCAACGCGCCTCGGTCGGACGGGCGCGCCCGGAGGCGCCGCGGTCGGGGCCGGGCACCGACGCGCGCCCGGCGCTGCGGTGCAGGTACGGGTGCGGAACGCCGGCAGACGAGGTCGCTGACATGTAACTCAGGGTACGTAGCGCGGGCCACTGCCGCCTTCAGGTGACGTTCAGCGACCGACCGCGCGTCGCCGGCTGGTTACCCTAGCCGCGCCCGGAAGTACTCGATCGTGCGTCGCAGGCCGTCTTCGGGCGCCACGGTCGGCTCGTATCCGAGCAGTTCGCGGGCCAGCGTCAGATCGGGGCGGCGCATCTCCGGGTCGTCGGCGCTGCGGGTGATGTAGGTCACCTGGGAGCTGCTGCCGGAGAGCGACACGATCAACTCAGCCAGTTGCCGCATGGTCAGCTCGTGCTCGGTGCCGCAGTTGACCGGGCCGGTCTCGGTCGAGTCCAGCAGCAGCAGGATGCCCCGCACCAGGTCCTCGACGAAACAGATGGACCGGGTCTGGTTGCCGGTGCCGTGCACGGTGATCGGCTCGCCGCGCAGCGCCTGGGAGATGAAGGTGGGGATGGCCCGACCGTCGTCCGGGCGCATCCGCGGGCCGTACGTGTTGAAGATCCGCACGATCGCCGCGTCGAGCCCCCGGTAGCGGTGGTACGCCATGGTGGCCGCCTCGGAGAAGCGCTTCGCCTCGTCGTAGACGCTGCGGACGCCGATCGGGTTGACGTTGCCCCAGTACGTCTCGCGCTGCGGGTGCTCCTTCGGGTCCCCGTACGCCTCCGACGTGGAGGCCATCAGGAACCGGGCACCGTCGGCGGCCGCGCGGTCCAGCAGGTGCAGCGTGCCCACCGAGCCGACCCGGAGGATCTCCACCGGCAGTTGGGCGAAGTCGGTGGGGCTGGCCGGCGAGGCCATGTGCAGGATCGCGTCGAACCGCTCGGCCAGCGCCGGGTGGTGGGTCGGCAGGCCGTCGGAGATGTCGGCCTCGACCAGGGTGAAGGTTGGCCGGTCCAGCAGGTGGGCGACGTTCTCCTTGGAGCCGGTGACGAAGTTGTCCAGCGCCACGACCGTGCAGCCCCGGGCGATCAGGGCGTCCACCAGGTGCGACGGGACGAAACCGGCCCCGCCGGTGACGAGGATGCGGTGACCGGAACCGAAGCGCTCAGCAACCTTCATGCCGGTCAGCCTACCGACCCCCGAAATGGGGGAAGGGCCCCCTGCGGACGCGTGGCGCCGTGCAGGGGGCCCCTCCTGAGGGGTGTCCGCGGTCAGTGGGCGCCGGAGCCGGTGAGGGCGCGGACCTCCAGCTCGGCGTACTTCTCCTCGTCGTGCTCCTTCGAGATGATGGTGCCGATCCATCCGCAGAGGAAGCCGAACGGGATGGAGAGGATGCCCGGGTTGGACAGCGGGAACCACTGCCAGTCGTGATCCGGGAACATCGAGGTCGCCGCCCCGGAGACCACCGGCGAGAAGAACACCAGCAGTACGGCCGAGAGAAGCCCGCCGTAGATCGCCCACACCGCTCCGGAGGTGTTGAACCGCCGCCAGAAGAGGCTGTAGAGGATCGCCGGCAGGTTGCCCGAGGCGGCCACCGCGAACGCCAGCGCCACGAGGAACGCCACGTTCAGGTTCTGCGCGAAGATCGACAGGGCGATCGAGACCGCGCCGATCACCAGGGCGGAGATCCGGGCGACCCGTACCTCCTGCCGCTCCGACGCCTCACCCCGCTTCATGACGTTCGCGTAGAAGTCGTGCGCCAGGCTGGAAGACGAGGCCAGGGTCAACCCGGCGACCACCGCCAGGATCGTGGCGAAGGCGACCGCCGCGATGATCGCCAGCAGGGCCGCCCCACCGAGATCCCCGCCGAGGAAGTCGATGCCGAGCGCCTCGGCGAGCTGCGGCGCGGCCGTGTTGCCGGCCTTGTCCTGGGCGGTGATCGCCTCGCTGCCCACCAGCGCCGCGGCGCCGAATCCGAGGGCAAGGGTGAGCAGGTAGAAGCTGCCGATGATGCCGATCGCCCAGAGCACGCTCTTCCGGGCCGCCTTGGCGGTCGGCACGGTGTAGAAGCGGATCAGGATGTGCGGCAGACCGGCGGTGCCGAGGACCAGGGCGATGCCGAGGGAGAGCAGGTCGACCTTGTTGTAGAAGGTCTGTGTCGCGTTGCCGGCGACCTCGACGCCGTACCGCAACCCTGGTTCGAGGAACGCGCTGCCCTTGCCGGAGGAGGCGGCGGCGTCGCCGAGCAGCGACGACAGGTTGAACTTGTACTTCGCCAGCACCAGCAGGGTCATCACCAGCGCGCCGCCCATCAGCAGGAACGCCTTGACGATCTGCACGTAGGTGGTGCCCTTCATGCCGCCCACGGTGACGTAGATGATCATCAGGGCGCCGACCATGATGATGGTGGCCACCTTGGCGGTGGCCGCGTCCATGCCGAGGAAGGTCGTCCCCGGCCGGATGCCGAGCAGCAGCGCGACCAGCGCGCCGGCGCCCACCATCTGGGCCAGCAGGTAGAAGATCGAGACGGTGATCGTGGAGACCGCCGCCGCCGTACGCACCGGGCGCTGGCGCATCCGGAACGCCAGCACGTCGGCCATCGTGTAGCGGCCGGAGTTGCGCAGCAGCTCCGCGACCAGCAGCAGGGCCACCAGCCAGGCGACCAGGAAGCCGATCGAGTAGAGGAAGCCGTCGTAGCCGTAGAGCGCGATGATGCCGGCGATGCCGAGGAACGAGGCGGCCGACATGTAGTCGCCACCGATCGCCATGCCGTTCTGGAAGCCGGAGAAGGACCGGCCGCCCGCGTAGAAGTCGGTCGCCGTCTTGGTCTGCCGGCTGGCCCAGATCGTGATGGCCAGCGTCACCGCCACGAAGACCAGGAAGAGAGTGATGGTCAGGTTGCGGGCGGTGTGGTTACCCGCCTCAGCCGCGAGGACCATTCTCATGGTTCACCTCCCCGATCTCGGCGCGGATCCGGTCGGCAACCGGGTCGATCTTCCGGTCCGCGTACCGCGAGTAGAGCCAGGCGATGACGAACGTGGACACGAACTGGAGCAGGCCGAAGATCAGCGCAATGTTGATGTTGCTGCCGAAGAGCTTCGTGCCCATGAAGTCCCGGGCGTACGCGGAGAGAATGACGTAGAGCGCATACCACAGGAAGAACGCGACGGTCATCGGGAAGACGAAGCCGCGCAGCGCGCGCCGCAGCCCGGCGAACTCGTCCGACCGTTGTACGGCCAGATACTTGTCCGGTTGGGAAGCGGTCGGCGCGGGTGTGTCCGTGGACATCTGTGGATCACCACCTTCACAGGCGTCGGGGGAGTTTCGCGCACCGTAGAGAGCACGCTCCCCGCCGGGGAAGGCCGAGATCGACGCCGGTCGGCGAGTGCGCCGAGCGGTTGGCTGGCTGCGCCGAGTGACCCAGGTCACTCCGGTGACCGGTCGGTGGAGGTGGCTGCCCGTCGGGCCGCCCGGTCAGCCCGGCAGTTCGTGGTAGCGACCGCGGTAGTGCAGCAGCGGGCTGGCGTCCTCGGCCAGGTCGACCGCCTCGATCGTGGCCTCCACCAGCAGCGCCCAGCCGTACTCCCGGGCGGTGTCCAGCCGGCAGCCGACCCAGCCGCCGGCGTCCGCCGGGACCGGCCCGTACGGGGTGTCGGTCCACACCCCGGCCGCGAAGAGCCCACCCGGGGAGGGGAAGAGGCCGGCGAACCGGTCGGCGAGTTGCCGGTGCGGCGGGCCGAGTGGCGCGACCGCGAACCGCCCCGCGTCCTCGACCGCCGCCCAGAGATCGGACTCCGCGTCGATCAGCCCGAGCAGCCGGTCGGGTTCTCCCTCGGCGACCAGGGTGGACGAGACGGTCAGCCCGGCCGGGCCGGGTGCCGTCCAGAGGGTCACCGGAGAGGCGAGTCGACCCCGCAGCCGGCGGACCGGCGACCGCTGCCCGGTCGGCACCGCGAACGGATCGGTGTGGTGGATCTCGGCACCCGGCTCATGATTCACGTGAAACATTGTGACCCCGTCACCCCGCCTTGAGGACCCGGCCGGCGAAGGTCCGGACCAGCGTCGCCACCTCGTCCGCCTGCGTGTCGAGCACGAAGTGCCCGCCGTCGAGCAGGTGCACCTCCGCTTCCGGGACGTCGTTCCGGTACGCCTCCGGCTCGCTGATCTCGAACGACGTGTCATGTCGACCCCAGACGACCAGCAGCGGCGGCCTGGTCCGGCGGAGCCAGTCCTGCCAGATCGGGTACGAGGCCACGTTGGTGCGGTAGTCGTACTGCAGGTCCAACTGGATCTCGATCTCACCGGGGCGGCTGAGGAAGGCGTGCTCGTCGGCCCACAGGTCGGGGTCGTACCGCTCGGGGTCGGGATCGTCGCCGACGTGCCGGGTTCGGATCGCCGTCAGCGAGAGGACGTTCTCCCGCACGGCCGCCTCGTGCCCGGCCCGGTCCTGCCAGAAGGCCCGGCGGGTCGCCCAGAGCGGGCCGAGCCCCGTGTCGTGGGCGACGGCGTTCTGCACCACGAGGCCGAGCAGCCGACCCGGGTCCGCGAGGGCCATCCGGAATCCCACCGGGCCGCCGTAGTCCTGAACGTAGAGCAGGTACCGCTCGACGCCGAGTGTGGCGGCGAACCGCGACATCATCTCGGCGATCCGGTCGAACGTGTAGGGGAAGGACCGTGGGTCCGGGGCGTCGCTGTGCCCGAACCCCGGATAGTCGGGCGCGATCAGCCGGAACCGGTCGGCGAGCCGGCCGAACAGCGGCTCGAACATCCGCGACGAGGACGGAAAGCCGTGCAGGAGCAGCAGCACGGGCGCATCCGGCGCACCGGCCTCCCGGTAGAAGATGGAAAGTCCGTCGACGACCACGCTGCGGTAGCGGGTGTGCGAGTTCACGACTGCCTCCCTGCCCCGGATGAACGCACCATAACGGGCGGTCGGCGGGCGCTGCCGGGGTTCGGCCGGAGCCGACCGGACGCCGAGGCCGGCGGGGTGCGGTCTCAGCGGCGCGGGGTGACGGTGGCGAGCAGCTCCGGCTGGCGTCGGTCGAGCACGTCACCGGCCAGGTACGCGCCCAGCAACGCCGCGCCCAGCCCGTACGCCACCCCGACCGGAAGGGCCAACCACAGCCAGGCGTCACCGAGCAGCGCCGCCGCGACCACCATCGGGACCGCGACGATCGCCGAGACGACCATGGCAAGCAGGGTGAGCAGGCCCTTCGCCACGCCTGCGCCGCTGTTCATCGCGAACGGGTTGCTCGTCTCCGGCAGGGAGTACGCCCCGAGCACCGAGACGTAGCTGTTCACCGCCAACCCGGCACCGTAGGTGGCGGCCAGCGTGCCGGCCGTCAACCCGATCCAGCCCGGTCGGCCCAGCACCGCCGACAGGACCACCGCGACGACCGCCAGCATCGGCAGCACGTACAGCGAGAAGGCCGTCATCCGGGCGCGCAGCTCCACCCGGCCGGGCACCCCGGCCACCACGTTCACGGCGTACGCGCTGCCGTCGAAGCCGAACTGGTTGGCCAGGGTGACCGAGGCGAGCACACCGACGAAGAGCATGGAGAGGGTCACCAGGACCGGTGAGCTGTCGCTGGCGCCCGTCGTCAGGCCCTGCTCGTTGTCGGCCGCGAAGCCCGCGCCACCCAGGTTGATCATCACGGGTACGAAGATGCCGACCACCGCGATCGTGATCAGGTTGGCCCGGCGGCGGGCGTCCCGCCACCAGTAGCGGGTCTCCCGGGCGACCAGCGCACCGAACCGGTCCCGCCGCGCCCAGCCGGCAACCCGGGGAAACAGTTGAGCGACGGCGCCACCGGTGGCGCCCCGACGGGCGGGTGCCTTGCCGGCGCTCGCCGCGCCCACCATCGCCGACTCCAGCGACCGCGACCACCAGGCCAGCAGGGCGCCGAGCGCCACCACCGTGATCAGCAGCTTGACCGGAGCCGCCCACACGCGACCCTGGGCCACGTCGATCCCGGCGGTCCACGGCGCGCCGAACGGCGTCCAGCCGATCACGGTCGCCACACCGGTCAACCGCGTCCAGTCCGTCTCGCGCAGCGCGGCGAGGCCGAAGACCTGCAACGGGCCGAGCAGCGCGGCGACCACCGCCAGCAGGACGGCCGCCAGGTCGCGCACGCGTCGGGACCGCAGCATCGTGGCGAAGGCACTGGTCACCGCCCGGCTGGCGGCGACGCAGAGCAGCAGCCCACCGAGCACGCCGACCACGGCCACCAGAGCGGCGGACCAACCACCCAGCGCCCAGGCGGTGAGCACCAGGCCCAGCGACGCGATCAGCACCGCCAGCACCGGCACACTGATCAGGGCCGCGGCGAACAGGCCGGTGACCAGCGTGCGGCGGGGCAGCGGCAGCAGCGCGAACCGGGCCGGATCCAGAGTCTCGTCCACACCGAAGAAGACCAGCGGCAGCAACAGCCAGCCGAGCACCAGCAGCCCGCCACCGGCCGCCGCGACCAGCACCGCGTACCGGCCGTCGCCCGTGATGCCGGGCGCCGCGAAGAGGAAGAAACCGCCGACGGCGAACCACAGCCCGACCAGCGCGCCGCCGACGAACAGCGCGATCCGCCAGCCCTGCCCCCGGAAGTTGTTGCCCATCACCCGCAGCTTGAGCCGCATGAAGTGTCGGGCGGAGACGGCGCGGACCGGCCCGGCGGGCACGGTCGCGGCGCTCACTGGGAGAGCCACGACAGCTCCTCACCGGTGGCCGTGCGGCCGCCGACCACCTCGACGAAGACCTGCTCGAGCGAGCGGTCGCCGCGTACCTCCGCGATCGTGCCCACCCGCTTGATGGTGCCCGCGGCGAGGATCGCCACGTGCGAGCAGAGGCGCTCGACGACCTCCATGACGTGACTGGAGAACACCACCGTGCCGCCACCGGCCGCGTACCGGGTGAGGATGTCGCGGATCAGCGCGGCGGAGACCGGGTCGACCGCCTCGAACGGCTCGTCCAGCACCAGCACCCGGGGGCCGTGCAGCAGCGCACACGCCAGGCCGATCTTCTTCTTCATGCCCGCCGAGTAGTCCACCACCAGCGTCCGGCCGGCATCGCCGAGCGCCAGCACGTCCAGCAGTTCCGCGGCCCGCTGGTCGACCACCGCCGGGTCCATGCCGCGCAGCAGACCGTTGTACGCCAGCAGCTCCGCCCCGGTCAGCCGGTCGAACAGCCGCACCCCGTCGGGCATCACACCGAGCAGCCGCTTGGCGGTGACCGGGTCCCGCCACACGTCGTGGCCGAGCACCCAGGCCGAGCCGGCGTCGGGCCGCAACAACCCCACCGCCATCGACAGGGTGGTGGTCTTGCCGGCACCGTTCGGCCCGAGCAGGCCGTAGAAGGAGCCCGCGGGGACATCGAGGTCGACGCCGGCCACCGCGATCGTGCCGTCGAACCGCTTGGCCAGGCCACGCAGCGCGAGCGCGGGTTGCTCAACAGTCATGCGCCGACGCTATCCGTCGATCGCCAGTTCCGCCCTCCGGCGTGGGGCGGACCCGTCCTCCTCCCCGAGACGTACGCGGCCGCGCGATGAACGGCACGCCGTGTTCGCCCCGGAGGCAACCGGCCGTCGTCCTGGCGGGTGACAGTGGCAGAAGCGACACGGGGAGGGACCAGTGGAGAAGGACGAGGGGTTCGAGGAGTTCTATCGAGCCACCAGACATCGGGTCGTCACCGTGCTGTACGCGCTCGGTGGCGACCTCCACGAGGCGCAGGACGCCGCGCAGGAGGCGTACGTACGGGCCTGGCAGCGCTGGCAGCGCATCGCCGATTACGACGACCCGGAGGCGTGGGTACGCGTCGTCGGCCACCGTCTCCTGCAGAACCGCTGGCGCAAGATCCGCAACGGGATCACCGCCCACCGGCGGCACGGCCCACCCACCGTGGCGGGGCCACCGTCGGAGAACACCGTCGCCCTCGTGGCGGCGTTACGCCGGTTGTCGCCCGAGCAGCGCGAGGCGATCGTCCTGCATCACCTGGCGGACCTCTCCGTCGCGGACATCGCGACCCAGGTCGGTGTTCCGGTCGGCACCGTCAAGGCTCGGCTCGCACGGGGTCGCAACGCCCTCGCCCCTCTGCTCGGCACCACCCTCCCCGAGGAGGTCAGCAATGCCTGATCAGCTCTTCACCGACATGTACCGCGACACCGAGCACCTGACCTGGGCCCCGACCGAGCAGGTGCGTGAGCGTGGCCGGCGGCGTATCCGCCGGACGAGGGTCGCTGCGGTGCTCGCCGGCGCGGTCGCGGTGGCGGTGGTGGCCACCGGTGCGATGGCCCTGGCCGGCGGCCCGGATGCGGCGCCGACCCCGGTGCTGCCGGCCACCGGATCGCCCACCCCGACACCCGCGCCGTCGGCCACCCCGACACCGACCCCGTCTCCGCCGCCGCCAACCGGCACCGACCCGGCCGCGCCACCGTCGAGCCCGTCGACGGCCGATGGCCGGTCGACGACCGGTTCCACCAGCCCCGCCATCCCGACGGCGGCGCTGCTGCGCGCGTCGGACCTGCCGTCCGGCTACCGGGCGGACGGCAGTGACATGGATGGTGACTGGTCGTTCGACTTTGCCGCCATGTACGTCTGCGCCGATACGCCGACCCCGACGGCGAAGCAGCGAGCCGAGCGGGGGGCGGTGTTCAGCAAACCCGTCGAGTCGACGGTCGTCGAGCGGGTGCGGCGATACTCCGCCGACGGCGCGAAGGCGACCATGGACTGGGTCCGGCGGACGGTGAGCCAATGCGAACCGGACGGTCAGCGGAGTTCGCTGTCGATTCTCGACTCCGGATTCGTCGGAGACGGCTCGCTTCTGATCAGGTTCAACGCCCAGGGCGTGGTCAGCCACACGCTCTTCGTCCGGCAGGGCGACCTGGTCGCCGAGGTGTGGCTGGACACCCTGACCGGCCAGGCGGACATCCGGCAGGTGGCGCAACGGGTGGCCGATCGACTGTGCCTCGGCACCGACTCCTGCTGACAGCGACGAATCGTCACAGGCGGAGGGCCTCGGGGGTGTGCAGGCGGAGCATGGTGGCGGCGACGTCGGCGGGAGCCCGCCGGCGGGTCGCAACCGACACCGCGACCATCACGATGAAGGCCAGGGGCACCGTCCAGGCGGCCGGCTGCGCGATGAGCGTGGCCGGCCAGCCGGACAGCGGCGCGCCGAGCACCGTCACGAGCACCGCGCCGATCGCCGCGCCGCCGCCCACCAGCACCCCGGCGGCGGCGCCCAGGTCGGTCAGCCCGCGCCACCAGATCCCAAGCACGAGCAGCGGGCAGAAGCTCGACGCGGCGACGGCGAAGGCCAGCCCGACCACCTGCGACACGTCCAGCCCCGAGACGTTGAGCGCCAGCACCGCCGGCACGCCACCGGCGATCACCGTGGCCAGCCGGAAGCCGCGCACCGAGCCCCGGCCGAGCACGTCCGTGGAGATCACGCCCGCGACGCTGGTCAGCAGCCCGGACGAGGTGGACAGGAACGCCGCGAACGCGCCCGCCGCGACCAGCGCGGCGAGCAGCCGCCCGGCCAGCCCGTCGCCGAGGGCCGCGCCGGGCAGCAGCACCACCACCGCGTCGGTCTGCCCACTGATCAGCAGTTGCGGGGTGTAGATCCGGCCGAGCACCCCGTACAGGGTGGGCAGCAGATAGAACGCACCGACCAGGGCCAGCACGACGAGGGTGGTCCGGCGTGCGGCGGCGCCGTCGGGGTTCGTGTAGAAGCGGACCAGCACGTGCGGCAGGCCCATGGTGCCCAGGAAGGTGGCCAGGATCAGGGAGTACGTGGCGAACAGGCCCCGGTCGTCGTCGCCGGCCGCGCTGGGCAGCAGCCAGTCGCTGGCGTCGTTCGCCACCCCGGACACCTCCGGCACCGGGTCGCCGGCGGCGAAGGTCAGCTCGTCGCCGGGGCGTACCTCCCGGATGTCACCGTCGGGCAGGGTGAGGGTCGCGCGGTGCTCGACCACGACGGTGGTCGCGGTCCGGAACGTCGGCCCGTCGGGCGGGGTCACCGCGGGCCGGGCGTCGGCCTGCCACTGCAACGCCAGGAAGATCGCCGGTACGGCGAGCGCCGTCAGCTTGAGCCAGTACTGGAACGCCTGGACGAAGGTGATGGCGCGCATCCCGCCGAGCGCCACGTTCGCGGTGACGACGGCGGCCACCAGCAGGGCACCGACCGGGTACGGGGAGCCGGCCACCGTCGCCAGGGTGAGCCCGGCGCCCTGTAGTTGCGGCACCAGGTAGAGCCACCCGATGAAGATCACGAACGCGGTGGCCAGGATGCGCAGCCGGCGGGAGCCCAGCCGTAGCTCGCAGAAGTCGGGCAGGGTGAACGCGCCGGAGCGACGCAGCGGCGCGGCCACGAAGAGCAGCAGCGCCAGGTAGCCGGCCGCGAAGCCGACCGGATACCAGAGCACGTCCACGCCGTACTTGAGGACCAGGCCGGCGATGCCGAGGAAACTCGCCGCCGACAGGTACTCCCCGCCGATCGCGGCGGCGTTCCAGGTCGGACTGATCGCCCGGGAGGCGACCAGGAAATCGGAGGTGGTCCGGGCCAGCCGCAGCCCGTAGAAGCCGATCCCCACGGTGACCAGGGTGACCGCGACGATGGCCGGGACCACGTAGTCGTTGCCCACCTCAGCGCTCCGGCCGCTGCACCAGGTCGGTGAAGTCCTGTTCGTTGCGCTCGGCCAGCCGCACGTACGCCCAGCCCACCGCGATCAGGAACGGGAAGGAGGCCACACCGAGCAGCAGCCAGGGCAGGTTGACGCCGGCGACGGTGGTCCGGCCCAGCGACGGCGCGATGGCGAACAGCCAGGGCAGCCCGCCGAGCCCGATCGCCACCACCAGCGAGAGCCGCAGCGCCAGAGCGAGCTGCGCCCGGACCAGGCCGCGGACCAGCGCCTCGCCGACCTGGGTCTGCTGAGCCAGCTCGGTGCGGGTCCGCTCGGCCCGGCTGTCCGGTCGGGTGATCTCGGCCAGCACGATCCGGGTCCGCCGGGGCGGCGGTACCGCACCGCCCGACCCCACGTCAGGGAGTTGCTTGGCCACCCCGGCAGTCTCGCCCGCCCTGCGGGATTGTCAAGCGGTCCCGCTCACCACCGCCGCGGACCGGGACAGTCCACCGCCATGGCGGTCGCCGTCGTCGGTTCCAGTTCGCGCCGTGCCCGCTCCCGGCCGAGGTTCGCCGCCCAGAGGCCGTCCCGGGGCAACTCGGCGGCGATCTCCCGCAGCGCGCACGTCCGCATCGGCTCGGGCAGCCGGTTCAGCGCCGGCACGGCGTCGGCCGACAGCCGGGAGACGTACCCGACGTCCAGCCGGCCGGTCTCCAGGTACCGGTCGACGTTCCGGTCGGCGATCAGCCGATCGGGGTTCACCAGGGCCAACCCGAGCAGCGCCAGCACCGCCGTGCCGACCACCAGCCGGGGCAGCCAGTCGGCCCGCAGCCGCACCACGGCCACCCCGACCAGGACGAAGAGCAGGCCCAACCACAGCTCGACGGTCGCCACGACGAGCCTGAGGCGGGTGGCACCGTACGCGTCGGCGTAGACCTGCATCCGGTAGAGGGCGGAGGCGACGACGACCAGGCTCAGCACGGTGAGCGTGCCGAGCAGGGTGCGGACCACCAGCCGGTCGGCCCGCGTCGCCCGCGGTGCCCGGCGGGCGGCGACCGCGATCACCAGCAGCGTGAGCGCGGTGACGGCGAGCAGTTGCCAGAACCCGCCGCGCGCGTACTGGGCGTAGGTGAGCCCCGCCGTCCGCAGCACGTGACCCGCGCCGCCGAAGAACACCGTCAACTGGACCAGCACGAACGCGGCGAAGAGGGCGTCGAGCAGCGCCAGCGGGAGGATCCACTCCAGCCGGTGCGCCGGTCTGGTCGGCGCCGCCCGCAGCCCTTCCAGGTCGGGTGGACGGCTGACCAGGTACGCGCAGCCGAGCAGGCCCGTGCCGATCAACAGCAGGCGGACCAGCCAGCCCAGGACACCGGCCGGTGAGATGTCGGGCAGCAGACCGGAGAGCAGGTCGGCGAAGACCGCGTCGGCGGAGGAGAAGAGCAGACCGAACAGCGTCAGCAGCCCGGCCGAGACCGCGAGGCTGGTCAGGATCCGCCCGACCCCGGGGCCGGCCGACCGCGTACGGCGCAGTCCGCGTACCGCCCAGGGGAGCGCACGGAAGGTGGCTGCCGGCGGCAGCGTGGCGGCCAGCAGCATCCCGAACGGGCTTCGCCCACCGGTCACCGCGAGCGTCGCGGTGACCGCGGCGGCGATGAGGCACAACACGAAGAGCCAGCCCGCGGCGCGGACCGAGCCGACCGCGACCAGCGCGACGGTGGCGGCGGCCCAGGCGACCTGCGCCACCCGCCCCGGTGCCCCCGTGGCACCGGGACGGGTGGTGGCCGCCGCATCCGTCGTGGCCGGCCCGGCGGTCGTGGGCGGCCCGGCGGTCGTGGGCGGCCCTGCGGTCGTGGGCGGAGTCGGGGGTGAGGTCGGCGCTGCGGCGGTCGTGGGGGTGCTGGCGGTCGGGCCGGGTGCGGCGGTCGTGGGCGGCGCCGCGGTGGCCGGGGCGGCGGCGGTCGCCTCCGGTGCCCCGGCCGGCGTCGCCGGGACGCCTGCTGCCGTGCCTGAGCCGGCTTGCTGCGGCACGCCCGCCGGGAGGTTCGTCCCGCGTCGGGCGACTCCGGCGGTGACGAGGGCGACGGTGGCGGCCAGCGCGGCGACCAGCCAGCCGACGCCGGGGCGGACCATCGGCAGCGCCGAGGCACCGATCGCGGCAGCCGCCGTCAGCGCGCCCAGGACCAGCGGGTGGGCGGCGCCGGACGGCCCCGGCCAACGACGTTGGAGCAGCGACGGTGGCCGGGGCCCGACCGGCGGCGCGGGCCAGGGTTGGGGCCGGCCACCCGCCGGCGGGAGTGCCGGTCCGGGCCCGGCCCAGGGCGGGCCAGCCGCAGCGGGAGCCGGCATTCTCGGACCGGTGGGCGGGACCTGCGTACTGCCGGGGCTGGTCATGCGGCCTCTTCTCGAAGTGGTCCGTCGCTGGGGATGGTGACCTGGATTCGACAGCCGGGCTGGGGGCCCGCGGACGGTCCGGCGGGGTCGAGGACCCGGATGCGGCCGCCGTGCAGTTCCACCACCCACCGGGCGATGGCCAGGCCGAGTCCGGTCCCGCCGCCGGCCGACCGGTCGCCGCGGGTGAACCGTTCGAACACCCGGGAGCGCTCGGCCGGTGGGATCCCCTGGCCCTCGTCGCTCACCTCGAAGCGGAGCTGGCCGGCCTGCTCCTCCGCGCTCACCCGTACGGTGCCGCCGGCCGGGCTGTGCCGCGCGGCGTTGTCGAGCAGGTTCGCGAACACCTGGTGCAGCCGCCACGGGTCCGCGTGCACGGTCAGCGGCGTCGCCAGCTCGCGGAGCCGGAAGTGCACGTCCAGGCCGGCGCCGCTCGCGCTCGCGGTGGCGTGCTCCACCGCCTCGTCGAGGAAGTCCCCGACGTCGATGCGGACCCGTCGCAGCGGGACCACCCCGGCGTCGAGGCGGGACAGGTCGAGCAGGTCGGCGACGAGGTGGCCGAGCCGCTCGGTCTGGGACAGCGCCGAGCGCAGTGCCGCGGGTTCGGGCGCGGCCACACCGTCCACCATGTTCTCCAGCACGCCCTGCAACGCGGTGATCGGCGTACGCAGCTCGTGGGAGACGTTCGCGATCAGCTCCCGTCGGCGCTGGTCGGCGGCGTGCAGGTCCTCGGCCATCTTGTTGAACGCCTGGGCCAGCTCACCGACCTCGTCACGGGAGGTGGCGCGTACGCGGCGGGTGTAGTCGCCCCGGGCCATCGCGCCGGCGGCCGCCGTCATCTCCCGCAGCGGTGAGGTCATGCCGTGGGCGAGCACCTGCGAGGTGAGCAGGGCGACGGCGATGGCGGTCGCCGAGGTCACCGGCGGTGGCCAGCCGATGCCGTACGAGAAGTACGCCAGCCCGGCCGCGCCGGAGGCGACCAGCAGGACGCCCAGTTTCAGCTTGATGGAGCGCACCGGATCCAGCGGGCGGGGCAGCAGCTCCAGCACCCGGTCGAGGCGGGCGAGCAGGACGGCGCTCAGGACGACACCTCCAGTGCGTAGCCGACCCCGTGCACGGTGCGGATGAGGTCGGCGCCCAGCTTGCGGCGTAGTGCCTTGACGTGGCTGTCCACCGTGCGGGTGCCGCTCCCCTCGGCCCACCCCCAGACGTCGGCGAGCAACCGCTCGCGGGGGAGCACCGTGCGGGGCCGC
Source organism: Micromonospora sp. RHAY321 (assembly GCF_023896955.1). Taxonomy (GTDB): domain Bacteria; phylum Actinomycetota; class Actinomycetes; order Mycobacteriales; family Micromonosporaceae; genus Micromonospora. The sequence continues at coordinate 81,426 of NZ_JAMHIW010000005.1, read as the reverse complement.
CCGGCGAAGTGGACGAGCAGGTCGAACTCGGTCGGCGTGAGGTGCACGTCCGCGCCGGCCCGGCGGACCCGCCGCTCGGCCTCGTTGATCTCGATGTCGCCGAGGTGGATGGCGGGTGGCACGGGCGCGGCGGCCCGTTCCACCCGACGCAGCAGGACGTGCACCCGGGCGGCCAGTTCCCGCATCGAGAACGGCTTGGTGAGGTAGTCGTCCGCGCCGACCGCGAGCCCCACCAGCAGATCCGTCTCGTCGTCCCGGGCGGTGAGCATCAGCACCGGCACCGGCCGGACGGCCTGGATCCTGCGGCACACCTCCAAGCCGTCGAAGCCGGGAAGCATCACGTCGAGGACGACGAGATCCGGCTGTCCGGTCCGGAACCGCTCGACCGCGCTGGGACCGTCCGCCGCGATCTCCACGGCGAATCCCTCGGCGCCCAGTCGTGCGGCGACCGACTCGGCGATGGTTCGTTCGTCCTCGACGACCAGTACCCGGCGTTCCCTCATGGGCCCTGACTGTAGGGAGCCGGCGTGGAGATCAGTGGGTGGCATTGTGAATAACCTGTGGAGAACGAGTCACCCCTGTGGATAACCCGTGGAAGAACCTCGTGCCGCCTCCGGACGCGAAGCGGGGCCGGTGGGAGTGCCACCGGCCCCGCGTCGTCGACCCGTCAACGGATCACTCCAGTCCGCTGCGCTCCGGCCGGGCCGAGGCGGAGCCGAGCCAGGTGTGCGGGTTGCCGTACCAGCACCAGCCCAACTTCGGTGCGCCCTGGCTGATCCAGAGCGCCGGCACCCGCTTGTCGCCGCACCGGGAGCCGACCAGCGAGAAGCACCTGTTGCTGGCCAGCGCGGCCGGGTACAGCGTGATGAAGGCGAGCCCCTCGTCGATGGTGAGCGGCAGCCGGCCCTGAGCGGTGATCCCTTCCATCGCGGTGGCCGGTGCCAGGTTGCGGAACTCCTCGCCCCGGTCGACGTCGAAGAGCAGGTACGCCGGCCCGTCCGGCACCTCCAGCTCCTTGATCGGGTCGAAGCGCGGCAGGTCATCCTCGGCGTAGTGCCGGTCGAGGAAGCCCGGCTTGCGCTTGCCGGCCAGGGTGGTGAGCTCCAGCCGCGCCTCCACGCCGATCAGGTCGCGCGTGGTGACGAGCAGGAACGGCACCCGGGGCTCGGTGGGCGCGGGCAGGCCGGCGGAGCCTTCGACCGCCCTGGCTCGCAGCGGTGCGACCAGGTCGCGGAAGGCGGCCTCGGTCAGGTCGGCGAGGGCGGGGTAGCCCAACTGCACCAGTCGGTCGAGTTGACGGTCGAACTCGGTCTCGGCGTCGAACGGAGCGGACACGGCGGCCTCCCGGAAGTCGTACGGACTAGCGTACAACGTACGGAAGTTGTCGTTCCATTCCCGGCTCAGCGATTCCAGTCCTGTTTCGCCGCTCTGACGAGCTTGTCCTTCAGCTCCCGGGTGTGCCGGCGGCTCACCGGCAGTTCGGTAGCGTCGATCACCACCACGTAGCCGGAGTTGACCAGTCGCAGTTCCGCGATCAACTTCAACTGCACCAGGTACGAGCGGTGCACCCGGACGAAACCGGCGTCGGCCCACCGCTCCGCGAGCGTGGCGAGTGAGACCCGCACCAGGTGCGACCCCTCGGCGGTGTGCAACCGGGCGTAGTCCCCCTGCGCCTCCACCCAGCGCACCGCCGAGCGGGGCAGCATCCGGGTGGTGCCGGCCAGCTCGATCGGGATGGTCGGGTCCTCCTCGGCCCGGGCGAGCGCCGCCGGATGCGAGGGGACGACCCGCGAGCCGATCACCCGGCGCAGGGACTCGGCCAGCCGCTCGGCGCGCACCGGCTTGCGCACGTAGTCCGTCGCCCCCAGGTCGAAGGCGTCCACCGCCCCGTCGTCGTACGCGGTGACGAAGACGATCGCCGGTGGCCGTGCGAACCGGCGCAGCACCCGGGCCAGCTCCATGCCGTCCAGCCCGGGCATCCGGATGTCGAGGAAGACCACGTCCACGTCACCGTCGCGCAGCAGCCGCAGCGCCTCGGTGGCGTCCCCGGCGGTGTGCAACCGGGCCACCCGGGGGTCGGCCCGCAGGTGGTACGCCAGCTCGTCGAGCGCCGGCGGCTCGTCGTCCACCGCCAGCACCCGGAGAAACCCGGACGCGCTCACTCGGCGGCCCCGGGTCGCTCGCCGCGCGCGCTCACGATCCGGCCCGCACGCCGGGGTGGAACTTCGGCACCCGCATGCTCACCCTGGTGCCCGAGCCCAGCCCGGTCTCGACGACCAGGCCGAACCGGTCCCCGAAGACGGACCGCATCCGCTCGTCGACGTTGGAGAGGCCGACGTGCTGGCCCGGGTCGTCGCCCGGGTCGCCGGTGCTGCGGGCCAGCTCGGCGATGCCGGCGGTCAGCGTGGTCGGATCCATTCCCACCCCGTCGTCCTCCACGGTGATGTGGCATTCGGCGCCCGCGTCCCGGGCCTCGATGCTCACCATGCCCGTGCCCGGCTTGCGGGACAACCCGTGCCGGACGGCGTTCTCCACCAGCGGTTGGAGGCAGAGGAACGGCAGCGTCACCGGCAGCACCTCCGGGGCGATCTGCAGCCGTACCTGCAACCGGTCGCCGAACCGGGCCCGCTCGATGGTCAGGTAGCGGTCGATCGACCGCAGCTCCTCGGCCAGCGTGGTGAACTCCCCGTGCGCCCGGAACGAGTACCGGGTGAACTCCGCGAACTCCAGGATCAGCTCCCGGGCCCGCTCGGGGTCGGTGCGGACGAACGAGCCGATGGCGGTCAGGGCGTTGTAGATGAAGTGCGGGCTGATCTGCGCCCGCAGCGCCCGGACCTCGGCCCGCGCCAGCCGCTCCCGCGACGAGTCCAGCTCGGCCAGGGCGAGCTGGTTGCCGGCCCAGTGCGCGGTCTCCAGGGTCGCCTGCACCAGCCCGGGCGCCGGCGGGCTGTCGGCGATGGCCACCAGCGCGCCGACCACCCGGCCGTCCGCTCCGTGCAGGGGCGCGATGACAGCTCCCCGTACGGGACAGTCGACCCGGTCGCAGTGCAGATCCTGCTCGCTGAGCACCGTCGAGCGCCCGGTCTCCATGGCCCGCCGGGCGGCCGCGAGCAGTTGCTCGCCGTGGTGCGTGCCGCGCCCGTCGAGGGCGAGCACCACGTCGGCGTCGGTGAGCGCCAGCCCGGCCGCGCCCACCAGGGCACGCAGATGGCGTACGGCCTTCGCCGCGCCCGCCGCGCTCAACCCCGCCCGCAGTGGCTCGGCCGCCAGGCCGGCGGTGTGCAGCACCTCGTAGGTGGCCCGCTGGGTGGCCGTGGCGATGCCCCGGCGAGCGCGCAGCCGCAGCACGGCCAGCAGGGCCGCGGTCAGCGCGGTGACCAGTGAGACGACGCCGACGACGGCGGAGAGGTTGCCACCCACGCAGCGATCCTGGCCCCTGCGGCCCGGTCCGCCAACCCCCTTAGTAGGCGCCCTTGCGGGCGAGCACCACTCCGACGGTGCGCCACAGGATGCTCAGGTCGTACGCCAGCGACCAGTTGTCGACGTAGTAGAGGTCCAGCCGGACCGACTCGTCCCAGGACAGGTCGGAGCGGCCGGAGACCTGCCACAGCCCGGTCATGCCGGGGCGGACCAGCAGGCGGCGGCGCACGTCGCCCAGGAAGTCGCCGTCGTCGGCCGGCAGCGGGCGGGGCCCGACCAGCGACATCTCACCCCAGAGCACGTTGATGAGCTGCGGCAGCTCGTCCAGCGAGGAGGCCCGCAGGAAACGGCCCACCGGGAAGACCCGGGGGTCCTCCTTCATCTTGAACAGCATGCCGTCGGTCTCGTTCCGGTCGACCAGGCTGGCCAGTCGGTCCTCGGCGTCGACGTACATGGTCCGGAACTTCCACACCCGGAACGTGCGCCCCTCGTGCCCCACCCGCGGCTGGCGGAAGAAGACCGGCCCGGGGTCGGAGATCCGGATCGCCACGGCGACGGCCAGGAAGAGCGGGATCAGCAGCAGCAGGCCGAGGCCGGCGGCGACCCGGTCCATCAGGTTCTTGGCCAGCAGCGCCGGCCCGGAGAGGGTCGGCTCCTCGACGTGCAGCAGCGGCAGACCCTCGATCGGCCGGATGTGCACCCGGGGGCCGGCGATGTCGGTCAGCTGCGGTGCGACCACCAGGTCGACGCCGGAGCCCTCCAACTGCCAGGCCAGGCGGCGCAGCTCGCCGGGCTCGGCACTGGCCGACCCGCAGACCGCGATGGTGTCGCCGCCGACCTCCCGGACCAGGGCCAGGACGTCCCGGCCGGCGTGCACCGGCACCGGGGTCGGCATTCCCCGGGCGGCGGCGTAACCGTCGGTGATGTGGATGGCGACCGGCACCAGCCCGGCATTGGGGCTGCGCGTGACGGCCGCGTAGACCTCCAGGCACTCCGGCAGGGTGCCGACAAGCACCATCCGGTGCGCGGCCTGGCCGGCCCGCCGGCGGATGTAGTGCAGCGCCCAGCGGGCCACGAACCGGCCCCAGAGGATCAGCAGCAGCGCGCCGAGCAGCGCCGTGCCGACCGTCCACCGGGACAGGGCGGTCTTGGTGGCGAACGCGAGGAAGGAGACGCTGGCCGCGACCGTGACGGCGGCCCGGATCACCCGCTTGAACTCGTCGGGCCCGAGCCCCAGATAGCGCCGGTCGTAGGCGCGGTTGCTCCAGAGGATGACCACCCAGCCGAGCGGCAGCAGCAGGTAGGAGACGGTGTGGAACCAGGTCGGGTCCTGCTGGGTGCCGGTGAAACCGGAGGCGGCCTGGTCGAAGAGCTGAATCGCGATCCAGCTGGCGAACGCCGCCGCGGCGAAGTCGAGCACCAGGAGGATCGCCGTGTACGGGCGGTGCCAGCGGGAGACACGGCGTCGCGCCCTGGCCCATGCCGACCTGGGGACACCGTTGTGCGACGGCGGCGTCGGCGGCTGGATTTCGAAGCTGTCGACGTGCCGCACGAGTCTGCTCCGGCCTTCGTTGGTTACCGGGCGCTGGAGGCTTGCCGTCACCTCACCCATGTCCTCCCGCATGACACGTGCCGCTCACTCGCAGTGAGGGCCCGGGTCGCCCACCGTCCCAGTCTCCCACGCGGGCTCCGACCGGTCGTTGCCCCGAAGGAGATTGGCGACCGATGGTGCCGGCGGGATCTGGCCGGCTCCGCACCATTTCAGAAGCCGGGGACCGGGCCACTATACCGATGGATGCGCCTGTGGCGAGAACGGTGGACCGGAGCTTCGGCTCAGTCGGGTCGATTCCGCTCCGTAGTCGGCGAGTGGAATTACTCACCGTACGAGTCGAGACAACCGACGGTCAGCGAGAGGCTTGCCGCCGGTCTGGCAGGTCGGGCAGTACTGGAGGGAGGAGTCGGCGAACGACACCTCCCGCACCGTGTCGCCACACACCGGGCACGGCAGCCCCGTACGGGCGTGGACCTTCAGCCCGGAGCGCTTCTCGCCCTTCAGCTCGGCGGCCCGCTGACCGAGGGAGCGCTCGACGGCGTCGCCGAGCACCTGCCGGGTGGCCGCGTGCAGGGTGGCGAGCTGGTCGTCGGTGAGGCGGTCCGTGATCGCGAACGGGGACAATCTGGCCGCGTGCAGGATCTCGTCGGAGTACGCGTTGCCGACCCCGGACAGCACCGACTGGTCGGTCAGCACCCCCTTGACCTGCCCGCGCCGGCTGCGCAGCCGCTCGACGAAGGTGGGCAGGTCCGCGGCGAGCGCGTCCGGGCCGAGCTTGGCCACCCCGGGCACCTCCGCCGGGTCGGTGACCAGGTACGCGGCCAGCTTCTTCTGCGTGCCGGCCTCGGTGAGGTCGAAGCCGGAGCCGTCGTCGAGGCGGACGCGTACCGCGATCGGGCCCTTGCCGGGGCGCAGCGGGGTGGTGGTCGGGAACGCCTCCCGGTAGTGCAACCAGCCCGCCCGGGCCAGGTGGACCAGCAGGTGCAGGTCGCCCTCGAACAGCACGTCGAGGAACTTGCCGTGCCGGCGGGCGTCGACCACCGCCCGACCGGCCACCGCGGTCGGTGCCGGGTCGTACGTCTTCAGGGCGCTGATCGCGGCGATCTCCAGCCGGTCGACACGCCGCCCCACCGCGCGCTGCCGCAGGTAACCCGCGAGCGCCTCAACCTCCGGTAGTTCGGGCACGACACAACGGTAGCCTTCTTTCCGGTGAGCGCGAGGAATGAGCTTGCGAGTCCCGCAATCGCGAACGGAAGGCGAGCTCTGTGAGAATCGTGGTGGCGCACAACCGGTACCGGGAAGCCCAGCCCTCCGGCGAGAACACGATCGTCGACTCGGAGATCGCTCAGCTCACCGCCGCCGGGGTCGAGGTGCTGCCGTTCATCCGCAGCTCGGACGAGATCCCGTCGATGTCGAAGGCGGCCAAGGCTCTGTTGCCGATCTCGCCGATCTGGGCTCCGCGCGCCCAGCACGACCTGAGCCGGCTGCTCACCGAGCACCGGCCGGACGCGCTGCACCTGCACAACCCGTACCCGCTGCTCTCGCCCTGGGTGGTGCGGACGGCGCACCGGCACGGCGTGCCGGTGGTGCAGACGGTGCACAACTACCGGCAGGTCTGCTCCTCGGGGATCTACTTCCGCGACGGGGTGATCTGCCAGGACTGCAAGGGCCGGGCGCTGGGCGTGCCGGCGATCAGGCACCGCTGTTACCGCGACTCGGCGGCGCAGAGCGCGCTGATGGCGACGACCCTGGCCGTGCACCGGGGCACCTGGCGGTCGGTGGACCGGTACGTGGCGCTGACCACGGCGATCGCCGATCACCTGCGCGAATACGGCATCCCGGACGAACGCATCGTGGTGAAGCCGAACTCCGTACCCGACCCGGGTCGACCGGCACCGCTCGGCGACGGCTTCCTCTACATGGCCCGGCTGAGCCCCGAGAAGGGCGTCGACCTGCTGCTGGACGCCTGGCGTCGGCATCCGGTGGGCACCCTGGGGACCCTGCGGGTGGCCGGCGACGGCGAGCTCCGGTCGCTGGTCGAGGCCGCCGCCGCCGAGCGACCCGACGTGGTCTACGTGGGTCAGCTCGACCGGGCCGGGGTGCGGGCGGCGGTCGAGGCGAGCGCGGTGGTCATCGCCGCCTCGATGTGGCACGACGTGCTGCCGACCGTGATCATCGAGGCGTTGGCGAGCGGCCGGCCGGTGCTCGGCACGGCGTTGGGTGGCATTCCGTACCTGGTCGGGGCCGACGCCCCGCACGAGCCTGCCGGCACCGGGCCTGCCGAGACCGCCTCGGCCGTCGCCGGCGGCGGTGGGTCGCCGATGCCGGCCGGGATCGGTCTGGGCGAGGCTGGCTGGGTGGTGGCCCCGGAGCCGGCCGCCCTGGCCGCCGCCCTGCCGGTGGCCCGGGCGGGTGCCGCCGGGCTCGCCCAGGCCGCCCGGGCGCGCTACGAGCGCACCTTCCACCCCGACGTGGTCACCAAGCAGCTCATCGACGTCTACGCGGGCCTACCCCGCCCGGCATGATCGCGCTCGATCCAGGAAGTAGTCCCATCCGGCTGTTCCGAGGCCACTACATCCTGGATCAAGCGCGATCTTGGCGGCGGACGCCGCGCCGCCGACGCCCTCCCGCGCGGCGCTACGGACGGGCAGGCGGATCTGCCCGCAAGATCCGCGCAACATCAGGGATGTTGGGGTCTCCCGCCGGCCGGAGGCAGCAACTTCGGGGAAGTTGGGTGGACCTTGCGGACGGGCGGCGCGCGGGCGCGGCGGGTCAGCGCACGGAGGCGCGGGCGGAGAAGGCGATGCTCGCCAGCAGGAAGCCACCGTTGACGATGGTGAAGGCGACCATCACCCAGAGGACCAGCGCGGGGGCCACGGCCAGCACCAGGGCGGCCACGAAGATCACCGCGCCGTAGTCACGGACCAGCTTCACCAGGCGGACCGGCAGTGAGGTCGAGGTGACCATGCTGGCGGCGTTCGGGCCGGCCTGCATCACCGAGGTGACCAGGTTGACCATCCAGGTGCCGGCGAAGGTGGCCACCAGCCAGGTCGGGGTCGACGGCTCCTGCGCCACGGCGGTGGCGGCGAGCGCGGCCACCAGGGCGATCTGCGCGGCCACGTCGCAGAGCACGTCGACCCGGGCGCCGGCCGCGCTGCCCTGGCCGGTCACCCGGGCCAGCTGCCCGTCGGCGCAGTCCAGCGAGTACGCCACCTGCCACCCGACCAGGGCGAGCAGGCCGACCACCCAGGCCGGTACGTCCCCGTCGGCGACCGGGCCGGCGAGCGCGACCACGGCGACCGAGGTGGCCAGTCCGAGCACCAGGTTGGTGATGGTCAGCGCGGTCGGGCGCAGCCCGAGGCGCTGGGCGACCAGCGCGAAGACCGCCCCCAACCACTGGCTGATCGACTCGCTGAACAGGCCGCCGCCCCGGTTCACCCGGTGGAAGTCGGCGACGGTGGGACGGGGGTCAGCCAAGCTGGTCGCGGATTGCACCGGCGTAGTCTGCCAGCCGCTCCCGCGTCCCGGTAGGCGACAGGGCGAGGTGTTCGAGGATGGTGTACCGGTCCGGCCTGGTACGGGGCGCGAACTGCACCGCATCCACGAACTGCTCGTCGGTGAGCCCCACCTCGGCGGGGAGCCGGGGCAGGCCGTGCCGGGACAGGCAGGCCGACATCTCCCCGAAGCGGCGCAGATCGCCGCGCAGCCAGGTGCAGAACAGCGCACCCAGCCCGGCCAGCTCGCCGTGCGAGGCGGTGCCCGGAAACAGCGCGTCGACGGCGTGCATGATCTCGTGGCAGCCGCCGCTGGACGGGCGACTGGTGCCGCAGACGGCCATCGCCAGGCCGCTGGAGATCAGCGCCTCGGCCAGCACGGTGACGAACGCGTCGTCGGTCATGTCGCCGGGATGGTTGAGCACCGCCTCCGCACCCGCCCGGGACAGCGAGGCGGCCAGTCCGTCGACCGGTTCGCCGCGTACCTTCCGGGCCAGCTCCCAGTCGGCGAGCGCGCTGATGTTGCTGACCACGTCACCGATGCCGGCCCGGTTGTGCCGGTCCGGGCCGCTCTCCACGAAGTCCAGGTCGACGATCACCGCGATGGGGATGTGCACCCCGTAGGAGCCCTTTATTCCATCGGTGATGAGGCTGGACACCGGGGAGGCGATCCCGTCGTTGGCGAGGCTGGTCGCCACCGACACCATCGGCAGCCCGCGGCGGGTGGCCGCGTACTTGGCGACGTCTATCGTCTTGCCGCCGCCGATCCCGACCACCGCGTCGTACGAGCGGGCGCGGAGCTTGCCGCCCAGGTCGTCGGCGGCGTCCAGGGTCCCCCCGGCGACGGTGAACACGTCCGCCGAGCGCAGAGACGGTCGGATCAACTCCGCGATCTGGGAGCCCTGACCCGGCCCGACCACCACCGCGACGTCACCGCCGGCGGAGATCCGCCCGTCGGCCAGGATCGCGCCCAGGTCGGCCACCGCGCCACGCCGCACGTCGATGTGCAGCGGGGTGAGCACGCTACGGGCTAGTAGCGGCACGCGATCTCCCGCGCGCGGGCCAGGTCGGCGTGGTTGTCGACCTCGACCCACGGGACGTCGCCGATCGGCGCCGCCCGCACCTCCCCGCCCCGGTCGGAGAACTCCTGGTAGCCGTCCTCGTAGTAGAGGTTCGGGTCACGCCGCCAGGTCGCCTCCAGGGCGTCGGCGAGGGCGTCGGCGACCTGCGGCTCGATCAGCGTGGCGCCGATGTACTCCCCGTACGCCTCGCCCGGGTCCATCAGCTTGGTGATCCGGGTGAGCTGGCCGGCGGCGTCGAAGGTGGTCTTCATCTCCTCCTCGGCCAGCGGCTTGAGGGTGTCCACCGCGAGCAGGATCCCCGGGCCGCGCTCGGCCAGCAGGGTCTTCTCCACGCTCACCGGGTGCACGGTGTCCCCGTTGACCAGCAGCACGCCACGGGCGAAGTACTCGCGGGCCAGCCAGAGGGAGTACGCGTTGTTCCACTCCTCGGCCTTGTCGTTGTGCACCAGGGTGAGCGTGACCCCGTACCGCTTCTCCAGGTCGGCCTGCCGCTCGCGGACCGCGTCCGCCGCGTAGCCGACCACGATCACGACGTCCGTGAGCCCGACCTCGGCCAGGTTGCCCAGCGCGATGTCCAGGATCGTGGTCTCGCCGTCCACCGGCACCAACGCCTTGGGCAGAGTGTCGGTGTACGGGCGCAGCCGGCGCCCGGCCCCGGCTGCGAGCACCATCCCGATCATCGGCACATCCTCCCTCGTCCTGCTCCCCGTCACCGGTGGAGGATAGCCCCGGGTGGCCGCGCGGCTCCGGCCAACCGGGTCAGCCGGGCAGGGCCGCCAGGTCGGCGAGCATGGTCAGCCGCTCCTCCGCGCCGAGCGTGGCGTACGGGCCGGCCGCCCGACGGTCGGTCTCCAGCTCGATGGCGAGCCGCTCGGGGCCGGCCGGCAGGGCCGCGATGCTCGTGGCGGTGTGCCCGGCGGCGGTCCAGGCGGCGGCGTGCGCGTCGGCCCGGTGGTAGCGCAGCGTGCCCAGGCGGTTGAGCAGCAGCACCCCCGACGGGGTGCCGTCCGGCTCGTGCGGGGGTGCCATCGCGGCGAAGGCCGAGCCGCTGCGGTCCCCCTCCTCGTCGGCCAGCACCAGGGCGTACGGGAGCAGCCGGCCGAGCGCGGACACCAGGCGTGACACCCGCTCGTCGTGCCCGGCCCACAGCTCCTCGGTGACCTCCGCGTGCACCTGGTACAGCTCGGTGAGGAAGGCGGCACCCCGCTCGGTGGCCCAGAGCGCGCCGTCCGGGCTGCGGTGGAGCATCCCGTGCGCCACGTGTTTGTCCACCGTCCGCTGGCAGACGACCGGGTCGTGGTACCGGGTGATCGCCGCGAACCCCGGCGCGTCGACCGTGCCTCCGGGTGCGGCCAGCCGGGTACGCAGGTCGACCAGGAAGCCGGCCGCCGCCGGTCCGCCGTACCGCTGGGTCAGCTCGGCGCCGCCACCGTCGCGGCCGGCGAGCATGCCGGCGCGGAAGGCCCGGTCCACGGCCGGTGCGAGCAGCCCGGCGAACCGGTGCGGCGCCAGCTCGACGGTGTTCACAGTCCGATCGACCGCAGGACGGCGAAGCCCTCCTCCGCGATCCGCCGGATCAGCCCGTCGTTGACGTCGCGGTGCTCGTCCAGCACGGTCACCTCGTGCTCGGCCAGCCAGCGGTACTCGGTGTGCTTGCCGGGCTCCAGCGTCGGGTGGTCGAGGTCGCCGTCCACCCGGACCAGGAAGTCGTGTTCGATCCGGGCCAGGCCGTCGTCGCCGACGTACTGGTATTCACCCACCTGGCCGAGCACGTGCGACAGGATCCAGCCGGTCTCCTCGGTGACCTCCCGGCGGAGCGCCTCGTCGATCTCCTCGCCCGGCTCCAGGTGGCCACCGACGATGTCCCAGCAGTTGGGAAAGAGGCGCCGGTACGGCGACCGGCGCTGAAAGAAGATGCGGCCGTCGTGGTCGACGATCAGCGCGCCGGCGCAGCGCAGGGGCTCGGTGGACACCGCTCGACAGTAGCGAGCGGTCGGGTGCCGCGACGATGCCCGGTCTTGTTCAGGAAACATTCACGGACCACCATGTCCGTACCGGATGCCACCGTCCCAAAGGGGTGATGCGTGATGCAGGTACGGGAAGCGATGTCCAGCCAGGTCCTCGTCGTCGGTCCGGAGCACACGCTCCGCCAGGCGGCCCGGATGATGTCGGCCCGCGGTGTCGGGTCGGCGGTCGTGATCGACCCCGACTCCGAGGGGATCGGGATCATGACCGAACGCGACGTGTTGAAGGCCATCGGCGCCGGCCTGGACTGCGACGTGGAACGCACCGGCGCCCACCTCACCTGGGAGGTGGTCTACGCCGGCCCGGAGTGGACGGTCGCCGAGGCGGCCGCCGCGATGGCCCGGGGCGGTTTCCGGCACCTGGTGGTGCTGGACGGCCGCGAGGTGGCCGGCGTGATCTCCGTCCGGGACATCATGCGGGTCTGGGCCGAGAGTCAGGCGGTGGCCGCGACCTGACCTGTCCGGCAGGGGATCCCGGCGGACAGGTGTGCCGGCCGGATCGACGGGTAGGGATTCCTTGCGGGCGCGGAGGTGCCGTGGCCCGCAGGGGAGGGCCCGATGCGTGACGCGGAGCGCCTGGTCGAGCAGCAGTACGCCATGCTCCTGCGTCGGGACGTGGCCCGGCTGCCGGATCTCTACGCCCCGGAGGCGTTCTACGCCATGCCGGGTGTCACCGTCCGCCCGATCGAGCTGCCAGCGCTGCTGCGCACCTGGACGGGAGCCTTCCCGGACCTGCGGGTCGACCCGTTGGGCGCGGTGCGCACGGCCGGTGGAGTGGCCGCCGAGCTGCGCCTGACCGGCACCCACACCGGCACGCTGCACTCGCCGTTCGGCACCGTCGCGCCCACCGGCCGGACGGTGAGCTGGGAGGTGGCCGACGTGGTGCGGGCACGTCGGGGGCGGATCGTCGCCTGGCGGTCCTACTTCGACTGGAGCCAGCTCCTCGACACGCTCGGCGTGCAGCTGGAGGGCCTTTCCCGGGCTGCGCAGCACGACGCGCTCGCCCTTCCGGTCTGATCTGTCGCCGTCCGGTGGAGGCGGGTCACCCGACCCGGTGGCTCAGGATGCGGACATCGCCGTGCCGTCCGCGCGCCCCCCGTCGCCGCCCGTACGCTCAACATCCATGACCGCCGAGCAGCTGATCTCCTTCGCCCGTGGGGCTCCCTCGCTGGACATCGTCGATGTCGAGGGGCTCAAGGCCGCCGCCGTCCGCGCCTTCGACGCCGACCCCGCGGGGGTCACGGCGTACGGCACCTCCGTCGGCTACGTGCCACTGCGGAAGTGGATCGCCGAGAAGCACGGCGTCGCGGCCGACCAGGTGCTGGTCACCAACGGGTCGCTCCAGGCCGACGCGTTCCTCTTCGACCACCTGGTCCGCCCCGGCGACGCGGTGGTGGTGGAGCGGCCGACGTACGACCGGACGCTGCTCAACCTGCAGCGGATGGGCAGCGAGCTGCACGGGGTCTCGGTGCAGCCGGACGGCCTGGACACTGCCGAGCTGCGCAAGCTGCTGGAGTCCGGCGTCCGGCCGCGACTCGCGCACGTCATCCCGAACTACCAGAACCCGGCCGGCGTGACGCTCTCGCTGGAGAAGCGCCGGGAGCTGCTCGACCTCGCGGCCGAGTACGAGTTCACGATCTTCGAGGACGACCCGTACGCGGACATCCGGTTCCGCGGCGAGGCCCTGCCGTCGATGCTCTCGCTGGACACCCGCAACGTGGTGGTGCACGCGTCGAGCTTCACCAAGACGGTCTGCCCGGGCGTGCGGGTCGGATACCTGGTCGGCTCGGCGGATCTGATCGCGGACATCGCCAAGAACGCCACCAGCCTCTACATCTCGCCGGGCATGGTGTCCCAGGCGATCGTGCACCAGTTCTGCGTCTCGGGTGACATCGACCGCTCGATCGAGACCGTGCGCGCGGCGCTGGGTGAGCGGGCCCAGGTGCTCGCCGAGTCGCTGCGGCGGCACCTGCCGGAGGCTCGGTTCGTGGAGCCCGACGGCGGCTACTTCCTCTGGGTGGAGTTCCCGGAGGACGTGCTGGTCGACCGGCTCGCCCCGGCGGCGGCGGAGCGTGGGGTCGCCGTGGTCAAGGGCAGCGACTTCGTGCTGGACGGCGGGCGGCACGCCCTGCGGCTGGCCTTCTCGGCGGTGACCGCCGACCGGATCGACGAGGGTGTCCGCCGGCTGGCGGCGGCCGTGGAGGCCGTCCGGAGCTGATTTCTGTCGGGTTCCCGACAGAACGACGATGCCGGCCGTCCCGGGACTCCCGCTCGGGCGGCCGGCGGCTCACAATGCTGCGAGCGTCACTCATCAGTGGCAGCGGATGTCACGGCCCGTCGCCGGGCTCATTCCCGCCGCCTCCGGGTGATGCGAGCAGCACAACCCCCCGCCCCCACAGGGCGCCGGGTGGGCCGTGTCGTCCCCGCACCCCCCGATGCGGCCCGGCCCGCCCGGCGCCGCCCCCCGTGCGACCGCCGTCACCCGTGCCCTCGGCCGCGACCGGCGTAGCCTGCAAGCCGCAGCTGAGCGTGGGGAGGTGGCGCGATGACGGATCGGGAAGAGCGGGGCCGGACGCCGTTGAACACCGGCAGGGTGCTGCGACCACGGGCGTGGCCGTCCCCGGTCCGGGCGATGACCCGGATACTCAACGCCGACGACTCACCGCCCGCGCCGACCCCCACCGGCACCGGTCGCAGCGGCGTGGTCGACTGCGCGCTCTACGTCGACGGCAAGCGGCAACCCGGTGACTGGACGTACGCGGAGGCCCTGGCCGCGGCGCGCCGCGAGGAGAACGGCTTCGTCTGGATCGGGCTGCACCAGCCCGAGCTGGCGGAGATGACCGCCATCGCGGAGACCTACGGGCTGCACGAGCTCGCCGTCGAGGACGCGGTGAAGGCCGAGCAGCGCCCCAAGCTGGAGCGGTTCGGCGACGTCAGCTTCCTGGTGCTGCGGACCGCCCGGTACTGCGAGCACGCCGAGCTGACCGAGAACTCCGAGGTCGTGGAGACCGGCCAGGTGATGCTCTTCATCGGCCCGAACTTCCTGATCAGCGTCCGGCACGGGGATGCCTGCCGGCTCTCCCCGGTGCGGGCCGACCTGGAGACCAAGCAGGAGTTGCTGCTCCAGGGGCCGTGGGCGGTGGCGTACGGGGTGACCGACCGGGTGGTCGACCTCTATCTGGAGGTCGCCGACCAGCTCGAGGACGACCTGGACATGCTGGAGGCCGAGGTCTTCGACCGCAACAGCCACGGCCGGATCCAGCGGATCTACCAGATGAAGCGGGAGCTGGTGGAGTTCAAGCGGGCCGTGGTGCCGTTGCAGCGGCCGCTGATGACGTTGACCACGCAGGCCAACCGGGACGTGCCGAAGGAGATCCGCCGCTACTTCCGGGACGTGCAGGACCACCTGAGCCGCACGGTCGAGCAGGTCAACTCCTACGACGACCTGCTGAACTCGATCCTGCAGGCGCGGTTGGCCCAGGTCACCGTCGACCAGAACAACGACATGCGCAAGATCGCCGCCTGGGCCGGTATCGCCGCCGTGTGGACGGCCATCGCCGGCATCTACGGGATGAACTTCGACAACATGCCCGAGTTGAGGATGACGTACGGCTATCCCGTCGTCCTGGCCCTCATGCTCGGCGTCTCCCTGGCGCTCTACCGCTGGTTCCGCCGCAACGGCTGGCTCTGAGCGACCGCGCAGAAGCGCCGGCGGGCGGGGAGGACCCCGCTTTCGCCGGCGCTCGGTGCGCTGCCGCTGAGGTCAGCGGCGGCCGTTGGTGCGGGCGGTGTCCTTGCCCAGCGCCTTGGTGAGGTCGTCGGCCGGGCGCCCGGAGGCGTCCTTGGCGCCCTCGGCGACCGAGGGGACCTTGTCGGTCGGGCGGACGCTGGTCGGCTTGGCCGTGCCCGTGGTGCTGGCGCTGTCGCCGCCGGCGACCGCCGAGCTGCCCGCGCCGGTCATCCCGGCCATGGCGGACCCGTCGGTGCCCTTGCTGGCGGCGGACGGGGTCCGCACCTCGATCGAGTCCACCTCGTCGCGCATCGGCTCCAGGGTGCGGGTGGGGTCGTACTCGGCCCACTCCTGCTGCTCCCGGCGGCGACGCAGGGCGACCGCGCCGGCCAGGCCGGCGATCGCACCCGCCGCCAGTAGGCCGGTCATCATCGAGCCGCGACGACGCGGCTGCTTCTTCTTGCCGGTGATCCGCATGTTCTTCGACCTGGCCTTCCTGGTGAGCGGCCCCGCCTGCGCGGCGCCGTCACGGGCCGCCGCGGCCAGCGGTGCCAGCGTGGTGAGTGTCGTCCCCCAGCCGGTCGACGCGCGGTCGCGCACCTTCGTCGCGGCCGGCCCGACGTAGCCTCGGGCCACCTGGACCCGCGGGCCGACGGTCGCACCGGCGCCCTTGGCGGCGTGGTTGGCTGCCTGCACCAGGTGGCTGATGCTCTGGTTCAGCTCGGCCTTCGCCAGCTGCCCCTGGGACTTGCGCCGCCCGATTCCAAACACGGTCCTACCTCCTGGGAGTTGTTCCTTCGTCATCCTCCACCTTCGGATGCCTCCGCGATGCCAGATCGGGCACATGGGAGGATCCGCATGGAACTGACCAACGAGTGAGGAGTACCCGTGGCCGAGGCTGTCTACGCCACCTTGCACACCAACGCTGGCCCGATCCGGCTGGAGCTCTTCCCGAACCACGCGCCGAAGACGGTCCGCAACTTCATCGACCTGGCCGAGGGCAACCGGGAGTACACCGACCCGCGCACCGGTCAGCCGGGCAGTGGTCCGTACTACGACGGCACCATCTCGCACCGGGTGATCAGCGGCTTCATGGTCCAGATGGGCGACCCGACCGGCACCGGCCGGGGTGGGCCGGGCTACAAGTTCGCCGACGAGTTCCACCCGGAGCTGCGCTTCGACCGGCCCTACCTGCTGGCGATGGCGAACGCCGGACCGGGCACCAACGGTTCGCAGTTCTTCATCACCGTGTCCCCGACCCCGCACCTCAACAACCGGCACACCATCTTCGGCCAGGTCGCCGACGAGGAGTCGGTGAAGGTCGTCGACTCGATCGCGAACACCCCGACCGGCCCGAGCGACCGTCCGCTCCAGGACGTCGTCATCGAGCGGGTCGAGATCCAGCGGTCTGCTGCCTGATCGACGGGCGAGGTACCTTTGCTCGCATGATTGAGCGCTCCGGAGCACCGCACCGGCTGGCGCCGGTGGACCGCGCGGTGGCGGACGGAGGGTCGGCCCGGTGAGCGAATCGCCGCCGACCACCCCGGTCTGCTACCGGCACCCCGGCCGGGAGACCTACGTCCGGTGCACCCGCTGCGACCGGCCGATCTGCCCGGACTGCATGCGGGAGGCGTCCGTCGGGCACCAGTGCCCGGAGTGCGTCAACGAGGGGCGTCGCAGTGTCCGGCCGGCGCGTACCGCCTTCGGTGGCGGTGCCGCCGGCCGACACGGCTACGTCACCAAGGCGCTGATCGCGCTGAACGTGCTGCTCATGCTGCTCTCCATCGCCTCCGACCGGGGTGGGGACGCGGCGGTGGGCGGCTCCGGCTTCGGCGGCCTGATGGGCGGCAGCACCCCGCTGACCAACTGGGGTTCGGTGCTCGGGCTGGCGGTCTTCCCCGACGGCACGCTCGGCGGGGTGGCCGACGGCCAGTGGTACCGCCTGGTCACGGCGATGTTCCTGCACTACGGCGTGATCCACCTGCTGCTCAACATGTGGGCCCTGTGGGTGCTCGGCCGGTCGCTGGAGGCCAACCTCGGGCCGCTGCGCTTCGGCGCGCTCTACCTGATCGCGGGCCTCGGCGGTAACGTCGCCGCCTACCTGTTCAGCGCCCAGAACTCGGCCACCGCCGGCGCGTCCACCGCCGTCTTCGGCCTCTTCGCCGCGCTGATCATCATCGAGCGCAAGTTGGGCCGGGACATCTCCCAGGTGATCCCGATCCTGGTGATCAACCTGGTGTTCACGCTGACCGTGCCGGGCATCTCGATCCCGGGGCACCTGGGTGGCCTGGTGGTCGGTGGAGCGATGGCCCTGGTGCTCGCGTACGCGCCGCGCGGCCGGCGCACGTTGGTGCAGGTCGCTGGCGGCGCGCTCATCCTGCTGATCCTGCTCGCCCTGGTCCTGTTCCGCACCGCGCAGCTGCTCGCCTGACCGGTCGGGTCAGGCGTCGCGGCGGGCGGCCTGCAGCGCCTCGGCCACCTCGTCCGGGTCGGCGCCCAGGTCGTACCGGCTGAACAGGTGCAGCGACTCCCCGGCGTCGATCTCCAGCTGTTCGGTGGTCAGCCCGAGGCGTGGCCGGCGGTCCACGGTGATCCGCTCGACCGCTGCCCAGGGCAGCAGGCGGCGGCCGGCGAAGCCCCGGGTGACGACCACACCGGCCGGGTCGACCGCGAGTCGGACCGGTGCCAGCAGGTCGCGCAGAGCCCAGCAGGCCAGCCCGGCGACGACCAGCCCGATCACCGTCAGTTGCACCGGGTCGCCCTCGGCGAAGAGCAGGCCGAGCGCCACCAGCACGACCGCGCCGGCCAGTTTCGCCAGCGGCACGGTGGTCGGCACCCGCCACTGCCGGATCGGGGAAGCGTCGGCGTCCATGCGATCAGCATGCCAGCGTCGGCCGGGGGCCGCGACGGCCCGGCGCCCACCGGCGCGGAAGGCGGGCGGACGGCCGGTCCAGGAACGACGTAGGATCGGGACAGCCCAGGTTACCGGGGAGTAAACATGAGTGACGCGGTCATCGTCGGCGCGGTCCGTACCCCCGTCGGTCGGCGCAAGGGCAGCCTGTCCGGTGTCCACCCGGTCGATCTCTCGGCGCACGTGCTGCGCGCCCTCGCCGAGCGCACCGGCCTCGACCCGACCCAGGTCGACGACGTCTTCTGGGGCTGCGTCTCGCAGGTCGGCGAGCAGTCGTGGAACATCGCCCGCAACGGCGTGCTCGCCGCCGGCTGGCCCGAGTCGGTGCCCGGCACCACGCTGGACCGGCAGTGCGGCTCCAGCCAGCAGGCACTGCACTTCGCCGCCGCGACGGTGCTCTCCGGCCAGGCCGACCTGGTGGTCGCCGGCGGCGTGGAGTCGATGACCCGGGTGCCGATGGGGTCCAGCGTGGCGGGCGGCATGCCGTTCAGTGACCAGCTCCGCGACCGCTACCGGGGCGTGGAGGGCTTCGCCGACGACGCTCCGCTGCCGTTCAACCAGGGGGTGGGTGCCGAGCTGATCGCCCGGCGGTGGCGCTTCTCGCGTACCCAACTTGACGAGTTCGCGCTGGCCAGCCACGAGAAGGCGGCCGCCGCGCAGGACGCCGGCGCCTTCGACCCGGAGCTGGCGCCGGTGCCGCTCGGCGACGGCGGCAAGTTCGCCGCCGACGAGGGCATCCGCCGGGACACCTCCCTGGACAAGCTCGGCGAGCTGGCCACCCCGTTCCGTGCCGACGGGGTGGTGACCGCCGGGTCCGCGTCCCAGATCTCCGACGGCGCCGCGGCGCTCGCGGTCACCACCACCGAGTGGGCCAGCCGGCACGGCCTGCGCCCGCTGGCCCGGATCCACACCGCCGTGGTCGCCGCCGACGACCCGGTCACCATGCTCACCGCGCCGATCCCGGCCACCGCGAAGGCGCTGCGCCGCGCGGGGCTGGGCATCGAGGAGATCGGGGTGTACGAGGTGAACGAGGCGTTCGCCCCGGTGCCGCTGGCGTGGCTGGCCGAGACCGAGGCGGACCCGGAGCGGCTCAACCCGCGCGGCGGGGCCATCGCCCTCGGCCATCCGTTGGGTGGCTCCGGTGCCCGGATCATGACGACGATGCTCCAGCACATGCGGGACAACGGGATCCGCTACGGCCTGCAGACCATGTGCGAGGGCGGCGGCATGGCCAACGCCACCATCGTCGAGCTGGTCTGACGCCCCGGCGGGTCCGGGAAAACATCTCGCCCCGGCGCGGCTGGGCCGCCTAGGGTGCGCACGTGACGACGACAGCCGACAAGCACGCCCCGGACTGGTCCGGCGAGCGGTGGCAGGTGCGGGCACGGTCCTGGGTCGACGGGCAGCTGAGCCGGGCCGGCCGGCGGGTGACCGGGCCGGTGGAGCCGCGCGTACGCCCGTGGTCGCTGGTCTGGCGGGTGCCCACCGACGACGGGCCGGTCTGGTTCAAGGCCAACAACCCGGGCACCGCGCACGAGGCCGTCCTCATCGCGGCGCTGGCCCGACTGGCACCCGAGCGGGTGCTCGCGCCGATCGCGGTGGATCCCGAGCAGGGCTGGTCGCTGCTGCCGGACGGCGGAGAGTCGCTGCGCGACGTGCTGGGCCGGGACGGGGATCTGACGCACTGGGAGCGGGCACTGCCCGGGTACGCGGCGCTGCAACGGGCCACCACGCGGCAGGTTGACGAACTGATCGCGGCCGGCGTTCCGGATCACCGCCCCGAGGTGCTGCCCGGGTTGTTCGCCGAGCTGCTCGACGATCGCGAGTCGCTGCGGATCGGCGGCGAGGGCGGGCTCGGCCCGGAGACGTACGAGCGGCTGAGGGCGGAGCTGCCGGCGTACGCCGAGCGGTGTCGCCGGCTCGCCGACATCGGGATCCCGGCGACCGTGCAGCACGACGACCTGCACGACGGCAACGTCTTCGCGGGCCCGGCCGGATACCGCTACTTCGACTGGGGCGACGCATCGGTGGCGCACCCGTTCGGCACCCTGCTGGTGACCCTGCGCTCCGTCCGGTACGCCAGCGAACTGCCGGCCGACGACGCCCGGCTGGGCCGGTTGCGCGACGCCTACCTGGAGGCGTGGACCGACCGGTACGACCGCCGGACCCTGGTCGAGGCCGCCGACCTGGCGATCAGCCTCGGCGCGGTGAGCCGGTCGCTCTCCTGGCGGCGGGCACTGGACACCCCCGACCCGGCCCGCGCCGAGTACGCCGAGGCGGTCCCCGGCTGGTTGGAGGAGTTGCTGGAATCCGATCCGGCCTGAGAAGGCGACGGTGACGTCCGATCCTGGGTGCCGGTCTGGACAGGCGGCGGGCCGAGCGGGCAGGATTCTGGGCCGACCCGCCGTCCACATCAGATCGGAAGACACGTGACCCTCAGCCCTCCTCGGCTCGGCCCACGTCGTGGCACCCGTGTTCTCGCCACCCTGGCCCTCGTGGTGGTCGCCGCGGGTGCCGCGCTGACCGGCACCGCAGCGCCGGCGCGGGCCGCTGCCGCCTACGACGGGCCTCAGCCGGGGACGTTCACTGGGCTGGGATTCGACACGTGCGCCGCTCCGTCGAACGCGGCGATGAAGGCGTGGCTGCAGTCGCCGTACCGAGCGGTCGGCATCTACATCGGCGGCGTCAACCGGGGCTGCGCCCAGCCCAACCTGACCCCGACGTGGGTGGCGACCCAGCAGGCGGCCGGCTGGCGGATCTTCCCGCTCTACGTCGGCCTCCAGGCGCCCTGCTCGACGTACCAGCGGAAGATCGATCCGGCCCGGGCCGCGGCGCAGGGCCGTGAGGCGGCCGACGACGCCGTCCGCAACGCCCGGAGCCTCGGTCTGTCGCTCTACAGCACGATCACGCTCGACATGGAGAACTACCCGGCCGGCAACGCCGCCTGCACGACGGCGGTCAACTCCTTCGTGAGCGCGTGGACCACCCGGCTGCACGAGCAGAAGTTCTTCTCCGGCTTCTACACCAAGGTCAGCTCGGCGGGGTTGTCGGACCAGGTGGCGGCCTACCAGCGGCCGGGGCACGCCCGCCCCGACGTGATCGACTTCGCGCGCTGGGACGGCGTCCAGACCGTGTCGGACAGCGCCCTGCCGGCGTCGTACTGGATGCCCGGTCAGCGGATGAAGCAGTACCGGGGCGACCACCACGAGACCTGGGGCGGGGTACGCATCAACATCGACAGCAACTACCTCGAGCTCCGGCAGCCTCGCCAGATCCAGCCGAGCTGGGCGGGTTCGCGGATCTTCCGGGACCTGTCCCGCATCCTCGGCCGGCTCAGCACGCCGCCGCCGACCCGCTGACGGCGGTCGGCTGCCCAGCCGCGAAGGCGGGTCGGCTCGAAGTCGCACAGTCGGTGCGACCCCGCGCGTGGAAGTTCCAAAAAACCGACGTGACCCGCGTCACCCCCGCCGGGGAGGTCGTTGGGCAGGTCATGGACGTCTTCTCCCGAACGTTCCTCCCGGCCGCCGCCGAGGCTGGCCTGGCCGTGCAGACCCTGAGCCGGCACATGCCGGTCTTCCGGCGCTGCGTCGGCTCCGGTGACGCCACCATCCTGGTCACCCGCTGCAGCCGCCCCGACCGTCCGGTCACCGGCGACTACCTGCTGCTGCTCACCCACCGCCGGCTGGTGGTGACCCAGCAGACCCGGCTGCTGCACCGGCTGCGTCTGCACCTCAACACCGAGCTGCGCGAGCTGAGCAACGTCACCTGGAGCCCGGACCCGCGGCTGCACTCGGTCGAGCTGGCCGCCACCGCGATCGACGGGATCCGGGAGCGGTTCCTGATCCGTACCAGCCACCCGAAGCGGGTGTGGCAGCTCGACGCGCTGCTCAACCACGCCTTCCGTACCCGCCTGCGGACGCCCCGCGAGCGGCTCGTCGCCACCATCGGCGACGGGCCGGCCCCCGCGCGGCCCAGCGTGTTCCGCCCCGCCGTGGCGCGCTGACAGCCGACCGGTCCGCACACCCGCGACGGACCCTTGCGTCGCCCTTACCGAACTCGAACACGCACCGATCGCGCTGAACCCGTCGGGTCGGCAATCATGGGCCGGTGACCGTCGAGCCGCCGCACCGTGGGCTCGTCCTCGTGGTGGAGGACGAGCCGGCCATCGCCGACCTGGTGCGGCTCTACCTGACCCGCGACGGGTTCGGGGTACACCTGGAGCGGGACGGTGCGGGCGGCCTGAGCGCCGCCCGCCGGCTCCGCCCGGTGGCCTGCGTCCTGGACATCGCCCTACCCGGTCTGCCCGGCACCGAGATCTGTCGCCAGCTCCGCGAGGCCGGCGACTGGACCCCGGTCATCTTTCTTACCGCGCGGGACGACGAGGTGGACCGGATCGTCGGCCTGGAGTTGGGCGCCGACGACTACGTCACCAAGCCGTTCAGTCCGCGCGAGTTGGTCGCCCGGGTGCGCGCGGTCCTGCGCCGATCCGCAGGCGGCCCGGAGGGAGCCGACCGGCCGCGCGTCGTCGGCCCGGTGACGCTCGACCCGGCCCGCCGGACGGTCACCGCCGCCGGTGCCCCGGTCCAGCTCACCTCCACCGAGTTCGACCTGCTGGCCCACCTGATGGCCCGTCCCGGACGGGTCTTCACCCGGGAGGAGTTGCTGGCCGGAGTGTGGGGCTACGCCGCGCACGCCGGCACCCGGACCGTCGACGTGCACGTCGCCCAGGTCCGGGCGAAGCTCGGTGCGGCCAGCGTGATCCGGACCCACCGGGGTGTGGGGTACGCGGTCGATGCCTGACCACCCCGGCCGTCGACAGCCCACGGCGCGCCCGGAGTCACCGACGATGGCGCTGCCACTGATCGGCGCTCGGCCGTCGGGCGTGCCTCGGCGCAGCCGGTTCGGCCGGACCCTGACCGCCCGGGCGGTCCTGGTCACCTGCGCGGTGGCCCTGGTGTCGGTGCTGGTCACCGCGATCGTGGCGGTGCCGTTGGCGATCCGGGGCGCGGAGCGACGCGACCAGGAGGCGCTGGCCGCGCAGGCCCGGCTCGCCGCCGAGGTGCTGCGGACACGGCTGGACCGGGGCCGCACCGCCGACGAGGAGCGGCTCATCCAGCAACTGCGCAACCAGGGCATCGACGCGTACCTGATCCGGCGCGGGACAGTCGACCGGCCGGGCCTGCCGCCCCGCGTGGTGCAGCGGATCGAGCAGGGCCGCACCGTGTCGGTCCGCCGCCCGGTGAACGGCAGGCGCGCGCTGGTCGAGGGCCGGCCGCTGCCCGGCGGCAACGGGGTGGTGCTCTCCCGCGCCTCGGCGACCGGGCTGTGGCGGCAGGTGCTGCTCAGCCTCTGGTTGCCGCTGCTGGCCGGGCTCGCCGCCGGCGTGGTGGCCGGGCTGCTGTTGGCTCGGCGGTTGGCCCGGCCGATCCGCGTCGCGGCCACCGCCGCCGCCCGGCTGCGCGCCGGTGACCGCGCCGTCCGGGTGCCGGTCGAGTCGCCGGACGAGGTCGCCGACCTGGCCGAGGCGTTGAACGGGTTGGCCGCCGCGCTGGCCACCAGCGAGGGCCGGCAGCGGGAGTTCCTGCTCTCCGTCTCGCACGAGCTGCGGACCCCGTTGACCGCGATCCGGGGGTACGCCGAGGCGCTGGCCGACGGGGTGATCGACGCGGACGGCACGGCCGACACCGGCCGGACGGTGCTGGCCGAGGCCCGGCACCTGGACCGGCTGATCGGGGATCTGCTGGCGCTGGCCCGACTGGAGGCCGCTGACTTCCCGCTCGAACCGGTGCCGGTGGACCTGGTCCGGCTGGCCGTCGACGCCGAGCCCACCTGGTCGGGCCGGTGCGCGGCGGTGGGAGTGCCGTTCCGGGTGGAGACGCCCGACGGGCCGGTGCCCGCGTACACCGATCCGGGACGGATCCGGCAGGTGGTGGACGGGCTGCTGGAGAACGCCCTGCGGGTCGTACCCCCGGGGGCGCCGGTGGTGCTCGCGGTCCGGGCGGCCGGCGCGGACCCGGCCGCGGGCGGCGTGCTGGAGGTCCGCGACGGCGGGCCCGGCTTCACCGACGACGACCTGGCGGTGGCGTTCGAGCGGGGTGCGCTGCACCAGCGGTACCGGGGGGTGCGCAAGGTGGGCAGCGGGTTGGGGCTGGCGTTGGCCGCCGGGCTGGTCCGCCGGCTCGGCGGGGAGATCGTGGCGGGCCACGCGCCGGAGGGCGGGGCGGCCTTCACGGTCCGGCTGCCCGGCGATCCTTACCGGACCCGAACATCGGCCTGACGCTTCGCTCGTGGTCGCGGTGCAGGCTGGGGTCTCCACGGACGAGAGGGAGAGCCATGCCACGTTGGGGATTCGCCGCCACCACGTCGTTGCTCGCGGCGGTCGCACTCGGTGTCAGCGGCTGCGGTGCGGCCGAGGTGGCCAGCCAGCCCGCCCGGGAGGCGACCGTCGAGGTCGCCGCGGCGATGGGCGTGGAGGGCCAGGCGCTGGCCGCGATGGGCTTCGACGCCGACGACCTGGACGTGCGGACCGTCGCCGCACCGGCCACCCCGGCGCCCGGGGGGTCGGCCACGCCCGGTGCCTCCCCCAGTGCGGAAGAGAAGGCGCGGCAGAAGCGCGGCGAGGAGTGGCGCAAGCGCCGCCAGGCCCGGGTGCTGCTGCGCAGGAACACCCTGCACGGTGAGGCGGTGGTGAAGACCAAGGACGGCGGTACGCAGACCGTCGCCGTGCAGCGCGGCGAGGTGACCGCCATCGACGGTGACTCGATGACCGTGAAGTCCACCGACGGCTTCACCATGACCTGGACCTTCGGTGACGACCTGCGGGTCGTCGAGCGGCGTGCCACCGTGCAGCCGAGTGAGGTGAAGGTCGGCGCGACGCTCGGCGTCGCGGGCGCGAAGGACGGCGACAAGGGCGTGGCCCGGCTGATCCTCATCCCCCGCACCAGGTAAGAGGGAGGGGCCCCTCGACGAGGGGCCCCTCCTTCCAGCCGTCGGTCAGTAGACGCGCGAGCCGATGAAGTCGTCGTGACCGTAGCCGACGGGGTTGGCGGCGGTCCGGGACTCGAACGACCACTGCTGCCGCGCGCTGGTGGAGCAGCCGGCCAACCGCAGTCGGGGGCTGCCCAGCCACGGGTTGTCGAACGCCACGCAGAGGTTGCTGGCGGCGGCCGGCTTGAGCTGGTTGCCGGCGAAGACGAACTGCTGGGCGGGGCTGCCGTTGCAGTCGTAGATGTTGACCGCCGTGCCGGAGGTCATCGACCCGTTCGCGATGTCGAGGCACCGGTCGTGGGACAGCTCCGAGTGCAGCGACCGCCGGGCCGGGTCGTACCAGAAGCCCTGGTTACGCCCGCCGTGGCAGCTGTACGGCTGCTGCACGGTGCCGTTGCGGGAGTCGTAGCCCTTGCCGTCGACGCAGGTGCCGGTGGCAAGGTTCCGCAACTGCTTGAACTCCAGCAGGCCCGGGTAGAGCACCCCGCCGCCGGTGCTGGCCGGGTCGACGCAGCTGGCCCGCTCCTGCCCCGAGGTCCAGAACTGCGTGATGCACTGGGCGAACATGCCGTGCCCGCGGGCGTTGGGGTGGAACGACTGTCGGGCCGCGTTCTCGTCCCAGATGCCGACCTCGATGTAGAGGCCGCGGACGGAGGTGTTGTCGGTGCACACCTCGTGGCCGTGGAAGAGCCGGCTGGCGTCCAGGTAGCGGGTGCCGGTCTGGGTGGCCGCGGCGCGCAGCGCCGACTCGAACATCGGCACCGCCTTGTTGCGGGCGAACGCCGCGTCGGCCAGGTAGAGCAGGCAGCCGCCGGAGTACCAGCCGGGGAAGTTCGGGTTGTCCTCCACGTCCGGGCTGCCCGGGCTCGGGTACGACATGAGCACCAGCTCGTAGTCCGATCGCAGGTAGCCGGCGTTGGTCATGGTCTGCCGGATGTCGGTGAGCGCGTCGACCACGGCCTGGCGGCTGCCGTCGGTGCGGATCGTCCACTGGTCGGTGTAGCGCGGGTAGCAGGGGCCCTGGAAGAAGACCCGGCTGATGGCGCAGTCGGTGGCGACCGGGCCGAACTGGATGGTGCCGTCACCGTTCGCGCCGACCACCACCCAGATCAGCTTCACGTGCGTGTTGCGCGCCTTGATCCCCAGGTTGTCGCCCTGGTTCAGCTCGTTGTGCTGGGTGGGGCCACCGGCGATCAGGTTCCACGGGGTGGCGCCGGAGCAGGCCAGGTTGTACTGCGCGTCCGACGGGATGCCGGTGCGGAACACCGCCTGGTCGTACGAGCGGTCGCACCAGTTGCCGGGCTGGTGGGTGCCGGGAACGTAGTTGCCGACGCCCTCACCGGAGATCTCGCTGTCACCCATGGTGATCAGTGCGGTGCGGCGTTGCTCGATGGGGCGGATGGCCGGGCTGCCGTAGAGGGCGGTCGCCTCGGCGGCCCGGATGGCCTCCAGGTTGGCGGGCAGTGGTTGGACGGTCGGTCGGTCGGCGGCGGTGGCGGGGGCGGCCGGTCCGGCGAGCATCGGCAGGACGAGAGCGGCGACGGCGACGGCGACGGTGAGTGCCCGTCGTCGGGTCGCGCGTTCGGGCCTGGCGGGGGTTGCAGGCATCGACGCACTCCTTTCGGCTCAATCGCGGGACGTCGATTGAGTTACCAGACGGTAACGTGCGGATCAACGGATGTGAATGCGCTTCGGATCCTTGCGCGCGGAATGCAGAACCGCCCGGATCGGACGATCCGGGCGGCGGGTGTGGTGGTGGGCTCTGCGGCGTCAGCGGGTCGGTGGCAGCGCGTACCCGACGTAACCGCGGAACTCCAGCCGCCAGCCGGCCGGAACCAGCTTGGCGCACGCAGGCTGGCTGCCGGTGCAGACGATCGCCTCCACCGAGGCGGGGTCCGCCGGCGGTCGCTCCGGCAGCACCGACTGCAACGCCACCAGCTCCGGCGAGCGGCCGTCCGGGTGCCGCAACAGCAGCCACCACGGGTACTCCCAGTTGTCGTTCTGCTGCACCAGCCCGATGCGGTGGGCGCCGCTGTCCCGGACCGCCGCCGCGGCCCAACGGAACTCGTCGGCCCACTGGGGACGACGCAGGAACCGGGTGTCCCAGTCGGAGGTGGTGAAGATCGAGCCGGCGCCGACCAGCCGGCGCGGGAAGCCGTACGACAGCGCGAGCACCCCGGCCAGCGCCGACGTGGCCAGCACGGTGACCGCCGCCAGCGTGGCCACCGACCGCCGCCCACGGCCGGTTCCGGGCCCGTCTGCCGGGACGGGGGCGTGGCGGCGGAAGAGCGCGTCCAGCCAGAGCCCGGCCAGCGGTACGGCGAGGACCAGGGCGTAGAGCAGCAGCCGGTTCCCCCACGGCTGCCACTTGATCATCGAGGTGTGCAGCAGCACGGTGACCAGCACCACCAGCGCGTACGCGCGCAGCGGCCCCGCCTGCCCGGGGTCGATCCGGCGCGGCCGGGCGAGCGCCACCACCGCGCCGATCAGTGCCAGCGCCCCGGCGAGCGGGAACGCCACCCGGTCCTCGTCCGGATACCAGGCGGGCTCCGGAAAGATCTCCCGGCCGAAGGTGATCGCCCGGTCCTGTGGGTCGACCCCGATCGCGTCCGCGCCACCGATGATCGCCTCGGCGCCGGCCCGGCGGAGCGGTGCCAACGGCGTGTCGAACGCCGTGTGCCCGATCCGCAGCGCGTTGACCAGGATCGACGGCGGATCGTGCCGTTCCATCGGGATCGACTCGCGCAGTCGGGGCGGCCCCAGCGGGTGCCCGAACTCGGCGGTCACCCGGGCCAGGAACGGGCCGACCACCACGGCCGCGACCAGCAGGATCAGCACCGAACCGCCGACCGTACGGGCCAGACCGCCAGCCGGCCGGCGGGCGGCTGGCGTGCCACGCGGCGTGTCGGTCAGGGCCAGTCGTAGCTGGGCCAACCCCCAGAGCACCAGCAGCGGGCCGACCGCGATCAGCCCGCTGGTCTTGGTCACCGCGGTCAAACCGGTGGCAGCGCCCAGCCCCAGCAGGGTGCCCCAGCCGGTCCGCCGGCGCAGCCCGTCCAGCACCAACGTGGCCGCGCAGGCCACCCACGCCGCGCAGACCAGGTCGGTCTGCGTGCTCGTCGCCTGCAGCACCACCATCGGCGTGCTGGCCACCACGAACGCTGTGATCAACTGTGCCCGCCGGCCGCCTCCGAGCTGCGCGGTGATCCGGGCGGCCACCAGCAGGCAGACCACCCCGGCCGCCCACTGCACCAGGTTGTGCAGTTGGTCCCCGCCGGTGAGCAGCCGCAGGTGCAGCAGCAGATACTCGGCTCCGGGCGGGATGGTCACCTGCCGGTGGATGGCGGTGGGCCAGAAGTCCAGGTCGCCCTGCGCCACCCAGTGCTCCACCTTGGGCAGGTGGTACGTCTGCGAGTCGAAGTTGTTCGGTTCGGCCAGCAGCGCGACCAGCAGCTCCAGCAGGACCAGCCCGCCGACCGTGCCAGCGAGCAGCCGTTCACCGCGACCCGCCGTACGCCAGGCGTCGGCCGCCCTGGCGAGCAGGCCGGCGCGGACCGGCGCGGGGTCGTGCCCGACCCCGGCACCGTCGGCGATCGGGGCGGCCGGTTCCAGGCCGGTTCCGGCGGACACCCCGGCGCCGACCGGCACCGGGCGCGGCGCCGCGGCCGGCGGCTGTGTGGGCCGCGCCCTCCGACGCCACCGCAGCCTCGCTGCCGTGGCCGCGCCGGCCAGGAGAAGCAGCCAGGCGGCGACGAACGCGGGTCGGGTGAGGGCGTGCAGCGCGCCGAGCACCTCGACGACGAGCACCGCGTACACGCCGGTGAGCAGGGCGGAACGCACCACGGCGAGCCGCAACGGCGCCACGGCGCCGACCGGCCTCGTCGCGACGGTGAGCAGGAGCACCGCGGCGGCGGGCACCACCGCGAGCAGAGAGCCGGCAGCCGACATGGCGGGAAGTAAACACCATCGCGCTGGACCCGCCACGCCGGCCGCCCGACGGTGCGGCACGCGTCGGGCTGACCAGCCAGGCTAGGCTATGCCCGACGTGTTGTCGCCACCGTGGAGATTCCCGTGAAGCTCTCGATCCTCATGCCGGTCTACAACGAGGAAGATCGCATCGCGGATGCCCTCAAGCAGGCATTGGCGGTGGACTATCCGTGCGAGATCGAGCTCGTGGTGGTCGACGACGGCAGCCGTGACGGCACCGGCGAAATCCTCGGTCGCGCCGACGACGCCCGCCTGCGGGTCATCACCCACCAGCGCAACGCCGGCAAGGGTGCGGCCATCAAGACGGCGGTCGACAGCGCGGAGGGCGACTACATGGTCATCCTCGACGCCGACCTGGAGTACGACCCGCAGGACATCCCCAAGCTGCTCGACCCGGTGCTCGACGGGCGGGCCACGGTGGTCTACGGCAATCGCACCTTCGGCAGCCACAGCGCCTACAGCTTCTGGTACGTGATGGGCAACAAGGGCGTCACGATGGCGGCGAACGTCCTGTTCAACTCGTACATCGGCGACCTGGAGACCTGCTTCAAGCTGATGCCGGTGGCGCTCTACCGGTCGCTGGAGGTGCGCTCGCGTGGCTTCGGCATGGAGGCCGAGGTGACCGGCAAGCTGCTGCGCCGCCGCATCCGCCCGTACGAGGTGCCGATCAGCTACCGCGCGCGTGGCCGGGAAGAGGGCAAGAAGATCACCTGGAAGGACGGCGTCGAGGCGATCTGGATCCTCGGCCGGGAGCGCGCACGCCGTCGTCCCGTCCCGTCCGCCCGCTGACGACGGTCCTCGCGCCAGCCGGATAGCCTTGAGTTGAAGTCGACTTCAACTCAAGGACCCGGTGATGCAGGAATCCCTGACGATCGGCGAGCTGTCCGTCCGCTCCGGCGTCGCGCCGTCGGCGCTGCGCTACTACGAGCGACTCGGTCTGATCCGCGCCGACCGCACCGGCGGCAACCAGCGCCGGTACGCCCGCGCCGAACTGCGGCGGGTCGCCTTCATCCGGATCTCCCAGCAGGTCGGCGTCTCCCTGGACGAGATCCGCGCGGCACTGGAATCGCTGCCCGACGCCCGCACCCCCAGCCCTCAGGACTGGGCGCGGCTCTCCGCCAGTTGGCGGGGCCGGCTGGACGAGAAGATCCGGCTGCTCAGCAAGCTCCGCGACGACCTCGACGGCTGTATCGGCTGCGGCTGCCTGTCCATGCAGCGCTGCACCCTCTACAACCCCGGGGACGCTCTAGGCGGCGAGGGCCCCGGCGCCCGCCTGATGCTGCCCCGGCCGGCGGCCGACGAGGTCGCCTGACCTCGCCCCCCGCGTCACCCGACGGTGAGCAGCACCTTGCCGAGGTGGTCGCTCGACTCGACCAGCCGGTGCGCCTTCGCCGCCTCGCTCATCGGCAGCCGCCGGTCCACCACCGGTTGGATCATGCCGGCCTCGACCAACGGCCACACCTCGTCCCGTACGCCCCGGACGATCTCCGCCTTCTCCGCCAGCGGCCGGGAGCGCAGCGAGGTCGCCGCCACACTGGCCCGCTTGGTCAGCAACGCCCCGAGGTTCAGCTCGGCCTTGCGGCCACCCTGCAACCCGATCACCATGAGCCGGCCGCCGGTGGCCAGCGCGTCGACGTTCCGCCCCAGGTAGGAGGCGCCCATGATGTCGAGGATGACGTCGGCGCCGTGACCGCCGGTGACCCGCCTGACCTCCTCGACGAAGTCCTCCTCGCGGTAGTCGATCGTGTGCGTGGCGCCCAACTCGCGTAGCCGGGGGTGCTTGGCGAAGCGAGCCGTTGCCAGGACCGTGGCGCCGAGGGCAGCGCCGAGCTGGATCGCGAAGGTGCCGATCCCGCTACCTCCGCCGTGCACCAGCAGCGTGTCACCCGAGCCGAGCCGGCCCAGCCGGACCACGTTCGACCAGACCGTGCAGGCCACCTCCGGCAGCGCGGCGGCGTCGACCGGGTCGCAGGCCGGCACCGGCAGCAGCTGCCCGGCGGGCACGGCGACCTTCTCGGCGTACCCGCCGCCGGCCAGCAGCGCGCAGACCTGCTGCCCGACGGCCCACTCGGCCACCCCCGGGCCGACCGCGCTGATCACCCCGGAGCACTCCAACCCGAGGTATTCGGGCGCGCCCTGCGGCGGCGGGTAGTGGCCCTGCCGTTGCAGAAGGTCGGCACGGTTGACCCCGGCGGCCCGTACGTCGACGATCACCTCGTCCGGGCCAGGCTCCGGATCGGGCACCTCGGCCCAGACCAGCGCTTCGGGTCCACCGGGCTGCGGAACGGTGATGGCTCGCATGGGCTCAGTCTTACCCGATGCCGCCGAGGGCCGCAGGCGCACCCCGTTCGCCGCAGCGACCACTGTGGAGCCCGACCCGACGATCGGCCTGATCGGGGAGGGACACCGGGCCGCCGGCCGAGTGCCGTGGCAGACTATGCACGGCCGTCCACCCGAGGGTGGCGGCCCAGGAGGGTTCGCCTAGTGGCCGATGGCGCTGGTCTTGAAAACCGGTAAGGGGGCAACCTCTTCGTGGGTTCGAATCCCACACCCTCCGCTCCTTCACCCGGCAGCGGCTTCGCCGGCTCGTCAGGCGCTCTCGTCCGGGTCACCGGAGTCTCGCCTGCGTCTGAACACGGCCTCGTAGCCGACGAGAATGGCGAGGAACGCCGTGAGCAGGCCGAGAGCGACCAGACCGGGCAGGAAGCGGCCGGCGGGAAGCAACAGCAGCGCCGCAGCGGGGGCGACGAGTTGTCCCGGTGTGACGGACCGGACGCTGAGACTCAGGAAGACCGCCCGGCCCGCGAGGTACAGGGCGGTCCCACCGAAGAGCGCGACGGTCGGGGTCCAGTCCAGGCGCAGCCCGGCGGTGTCGTGGGACTGCTCGTGCGCCAGGCGGGCGAGCACCTGCTCGACCCCCAGCGCCACGTAGATGGTTCCGGCGACCAGCGGAAAGTGGGCGATGCTGTAGGCGTTGGCGGCTACCCGGCCGCGTCGTGGCCCCGACTCCGCCCTCAGCACCTTGCCGGCGGTCGCCGCGCTGTCGGAGTACAACCGGTACAGGCACACGGTGACGGTGAGGGTGAGTAGTGCGGCCAGCAGGATCGGTCGACGGGTCCTCTCCACGCCGACCCCGGCGCCGACCGAGACCAGAGACTCGCCGAGCGCGATGATCAGCACGAGGCTGTGGCGCTCCGTGAAGTGGTCCGGACTGCGTACCGGCCACCCGCTCAGGACGGAGGCGACCACTCCGCCGGCCAGGTCGACGGCGAGCGCCGCCGTCCAGAGCAGGACCTGTGCGGTGCCGCCGAACATGGCACCGAGGACGAGCGGAACCCAGGCCAGCGCGGTGGAGAGCGTGTAGAGGCGAATGGTCCTGCGCAGCCGCAGGTCGTCCGCTGCCGCCCAGTAGTAGAGGGCCAGGTGGATCACCCGCACCACGATGTAGGCCAGGACCAGGATCAGCCGCGGCTCCATGGTTCCCGGGCCGGATTCCCAGACGTCGGGGATGACGAGGGCGGCGAGAAAGACGGCTGCCATGGCGAGGGTGGTCCCGGCGCGGATCAGCCCGACGTCGATGCGGGCGTAGTTTCCCAGCCAGGAGTAGACCAGCCAGGAGATCCACAACAGCAGCAGAACGACGAGTCCCTGGGTCAGGGTCATCGGCGTGGGCCGCGCGCTCATGAACTCGGTGACCCTGATGAGGGCGAAGACGAACACCAGGTCGAAGAAGATCTCGAACAGGGTCGTCCGGTGTGTCTCCGCCGTCACCACCGCCCGTGACCTGCCGATCCGCCCCATCAGCTCATCTTCACCGTTCGCCGTGTCGCGCCTGCGACGATCAACGGGACTCCGGGCGATGTTCCGGCGGTGGAGGCTGTCACTCCGGCGGGTCGGTGGTCCGCCGGTTCTGCGCGATCTTCTCGTCGGCCAGCCGCTCGATCGCGCGCCGGCGCTCGTCGGCGACCGCCCGTTCGTCCGGCTTCCGTACAGCGGTGACCAGGGCGACCAGGAAGTCGCGCCACATGCCTGCCAAAGAATTCCCCTCGCGGAAGGTTGCGGGTGACAACGGTAGTGCGGACGGCGTGATCGTGGACACCGGGTACTTCCGGTCGTCCGGCACCCTCCGACGGGGTATGAAGGGGCAGGAATCTCCGCACACCGGAAGGACGCGCTCCCGATGACACTGGAACGACCGATCGCCCCGGACCCGTACGAGCTGCTGCCGACGGTGCCCTCGTTCACCCTGACCAGTGACGACGTGCAGAACGGCGAGCCGATGGACGTCCGGCACGCACACGGCAGCACCGGTGGTGAGAACATCTCCCCGCAGCTGAGCTGGTCGGACTTCCCGGCCGAGACGAAGAGCTTCACCGTGACCTGCTACGACCCCGACGCGCCGACCGGCAGCGGTTTCTGGCACTGGGTGCTGGTGAACGTGCCGGTCGACGTCACGCAGCTGCCCACCGGCGCGGGTGGCGCGGCGGGCACCGACCTGGGCGGGGCGTTCTCGGTCCGCAACGACTACGGCGAGCAGGGCTACGGCGGAGCGGCTCCGCCGGCCGGTGACCGTCCGCACCGGTACGTCTTCGCGGTGCACGCCCTGGATGTCGACCGCCTGGACGTGACCCCCGACGCCACCCCCGCGTACGTCGGCTTCAATCTGACCTTCCACACCCTGGCCCGAGCCGTCATCCGCCCCACCCACCAGATCAAGGCCTGACGCCTCCTCGCCCACCGCGATCTTGCACTTACTGTCCCGACAGGCCCGGCAGACGGGTCGTGAGGGGCCGGAAGTGCAAGATCGCGGGGTGAGGGGTGCGGGCCGGGTCAGGCGGGGACGCGGGCCACGGCGAAGACGGACTGGCCGAACGGCGGGCGGACGCGCTGCTCGGCGGCCTTGGTGGCGGGGAGTACGACGGTGTCGTACACCTTCACCATCGGGCCCTCCTTCGGCATCAGCCGGAAGACCTTGGTGGCCATGAAGTAGCCGATGAGGCCCAGCGCGTTGGCGTAGTGGATCTTCTCGACGGTCAGCCCGGCCTCGGTCATCGCCGCCTGGAGGGTCTTCTTCGTGTAGCGGCGCACGTGACCGGTGGCGATGTCGGCCGGGCTCATCGCAAACTGGAACGCCGGCACGATGATGATCACCGCGCCGCCGGGCCGGACCAGGTCGCGCATGCTGCGCAGCGCGCCCACGTGGTCCTCGATGTGCTCCAGCACGTTGTACGAGACCGCCGCGCTGTAGTCGCCCCGGTCGTTGTGCGGCAGGAGCATCTGCCGGACGTCGATGTTGGGCTGGTCGGCGAGGCGCTCCTTGAGCTGCACCAACCGGTCCGGATCGGCCTCCGTGGCGGTGAACCGGGGCAGCCGCTGCGACCATTCCAGTGCGTAGTCACCGAGACCGCTGCCGATCTCGATCGGGTCGTCACCGAGGTACGGCACCGCCAGTTCGACGAACCAGCGGCGGTGGTTGACAGCGGTTGCCAGGCCCTCCAGAACCTCGGACTGGACGCGCTGATCCCCAGTGATTTCTGCCATGCGTCGATTCCTCAC
The DNA here is from genome assembly GCF_023896955.1 of Micromonospora sp. RHAY321. Lineage (GTDB taxonomy): Bacteria > Actinomycetota > Actinomycetes > Mycobacteriales > Micromonosporaceae > Micromonospora. The sequence goes on along the minus strand of NZ_JAMHIW010000005.1, from coordinate 46,683 downwards.
GATATGAACTCGACCCGTGCCTGGACCGACAGAGTGAATCATCCGCTGGGACGGCAGAAGAATCGGGGCAGCGGGGTGGCCGAATTGCGGTCGGGGGTGGGCACGTGATCGGCGGTCGGCGAACCCGGCACATAGTACGGCAGTACCCCGAAACATGTCACGGCGCCGCCATACGCTGACTACCCTATGAATTGTCATGACTACTCCTGAACCGGACGCGCCCGGCGACGGCCCGGCCACGGCGACGCCGGTGGAGGGGGCCGGCGGCGTACGCCTACGCCGCAACGGAAAGTGGGCGGATCTGCCCGCCCTGCTGAGCTTTGTGGTGCTCGGCTTCTGGGTCACCGGGCGGCTCTGGCTGGAGCCGGGCAGCGCGGTGCGGGACAACCGCACGGATCAATCGCAGTTCGAATGGATGATGGCGCACGGTGCACGCGTCATCACGCATTTCGCATACCCGTTCCATTCGGACCGGATGAACGTGCCGGACGGCGTCAATCTGATGGCTAATACGTCCGTATTATCCATTTCGCTGCCAATGACACCTGTCACCCTGCTGCTCGGGCCCCGCGCGGCATTCCTGCTGTTTCTGACCGCCGGAATGATTGCCACCGCCGTGGCCTGGTACTTCCTGCTCTCCCGCGTTCTGATTGGTTCTCGCGGGCCGGCCTGGCTGGGTGCCGGCTTCTGCGCCTTCGCGCCGGCCATGGTGTCGCACGCCAATGGGCACCCGAACATCGTGTCGCAGTTCGTCGTCCCACTGATCATCTGGCGCACCCTGCGGCTCGGTGAGCCGGGCCGGTGGCTGCGCAACGGCGTACTCCTGGCTCTGGTGATCGTCTGGCAGGCCTTCCTCAACCTGGAGATCCTCCTGATGACGGCGATCGGGCTGGGCGTGATCGTCGGCGCGCTCGCTCTCGGCCGCCCCGCCCTGCGGTCGCAGACCCGGACCTTCCTCGCCGGGCTGGGCGTGGCCGCCGGAGTCGCCGGGCTGCTGCTGGCGTACCCCCTGTACGTCCAGTTCTTCGGGCCCGGCGCCTACGCCGGGCTGCCCCGCCTGATCCGCGGCTACTCCAGTGACCTCGCCTCGTTCGTGGCGTACTCCCGGGAATCACTCGCCGGCAACGCGCGGACGGCGGCAAACCTGGCCAAGAACCCGACCGAGGAGAACAGCTTCTTCGGCTGGTCCCTGCTGGTGCTGGTGGTCGCCCTGGTGTGGTGGATGCGGCGCTCGGTCGTGGTGCTCGCGCTGGCCGCCCTCGGGCTGCTGTTCGCGGTGCTCTCGCTCGGCCGGGAGGTCAACCTCGCCGGCCGCGACACCGGTGTGCCGGGGCCTTGGGCGGTGCTGGAGAACCTGCCGATCCTGCACTCGGTGGTGCCGACCCGGTGGGCGTTGGCGATCACCCCGATCATCGGGCTGCTGCTCGCCTACGGCGCCGAGCGCGCCCGCGAGGTGGCACGTTCGGCACCGACCGCCCGGCGGCAGATCCACTTCGCCACCGCCACCGTGCTCACCATGGCCCTGCTGCCGATCCTGCCCACCCCGCTCCCCGTGGCCCGCCTCGACCCGGTTCCCGCCTTCGTGACCGGTGGGGCCTGGCGGCCGTACGTGGCTGGTGGGCGCAGCGTGGTCACGCTGCCGCTGCCAGACACCAACTACGCCGAACCGCTGCGGTGGTCGGCGGCGACCCGGCTGGACATGCCCCTGGCCCGGGGCTACTTCCTCGGCCCGGACACCCGGCCCAGAGCGGAGGCGCCGCGGATCGCGCTGTTCGGCGCACCGCCCCGTCCCACCAGCAGCTTCTTCGGCACCATCCGGCGCACCGGTGCCGTGCCGCCGATCACCCCGCAGAGCCGCGTGAAGGCGGTCGACGACCTGCGCTACTGGCGGGCGGGCGTGGTGATTCTCGGCCCGCACGAGCACGAGGCGGCGCTGCGGCGGGGAATGACCGAGTTGACGGGGATCCAGCCGGTCTTCACCGGCGGAGTGTGGGTGTGGGACGTCCGGTCGTTGACCGACTGAGCGAGGCTCAGCCCTGGCGGACGCAGCAGCCCTGGCAGACCTTCGGGCTGGGCAGGGTGAAGGCGAGACAGCAGGTACGCCGCTGCACGCTCGGCTCACCGGTCGGGCCCGGCACCAGCTCGACCAGGTCCGCCAGATCGAGCGCACCGAGCAGGGTGTCGATGGTCTGCACCGTGGAGCCGGGCAGCCCGTCCGCGGCGCGGAGGATGCCGTGCGAGATGCCGGAGGCGACCGAGCCGAGCAGCGTCCGCGTGCCCACGCGGACCTCCGTCTGGATCGCCGCGATGAGCGGTGCCAGGTGGGCGTCGAGCAGCGAGGCGCGCAGCGCGGCCAGCAGCTCCGCCTCGCCGGCGACGACCCGTACCTCCGGGTGGCCGGCGAGAGCCAGCGGGTCGCTCGGCAGCACCGCCACGGTGGTGCTGCGGCGCAGGCCCAGGGTGAGCAGCGGCCGGTGGTCCTCGAAGTGGATCAGCACGTCGGACGGGTCGAGCAGCGGCACCCGCCGGGCCGAGGCCCAGCCGAGCACCACCGGCAGCGCCGTCCAGTAGCTGTACGACTTCCAGGCCAGCGCGGCGCAGGCGTGCGGCGTGCCGCCCCAGCGCAGGGTGGCAGCGTGCAGCAGCTCCGGCAGCCGGCTGCCGTCGATCAGGGTGGTGGCGGGCGCCCAGCCGAACTCGTCGTCGACCAGCAGGCCCCGCGCGAGGCCGGGCAGGTCGTCGGTGCCGAACATGGCGCGCAGCGCCGCGGTGACGGGGGCGAGCGGCGTGGCGGACACGTCCCGCCTCGGCATCACCGCTGTCACCGTGTCATCCCCCGTCTGCGTGACCGAGGAGCTGACCTCGGCGGACGACCGTGCGTCCTGAGCTAAGGCTAGCCTAACCACGCCCGCAGGTCTAAGGGAAGCCTCACCTCAGTCTGATCGGGAGCTCCAGGTCACTGCCGCTCCCGGTGGAGCAGGCTCCGCGCCCCGGCGTACTACCCCGCTTCTGCCCGGGAAAACGCCGGCGCAGCATCGATGAACATCGGTGGATTGTCAAGCGATGTGTCGGCAAGGTGCCATATGCGTGTGCGCGCCGGCACGGAACGTGAAACTGATACTCCCGGCCACGAGGAAGCCGATGACGACAACACCCCTCGAACGGGCTGCCGATTCCTTCGCGGCCGAACTCGCCCGCCAGCGGACCGGGCGGGGGTTGTCCAAGAAGCAGTTGGCCATCCTGATGGGGTTCGACCCGTCCTACGTCAGCCACGTCGAGGGGCGCCGGCACCGCCCGACCGAGGACTTCGCCCGCCGTGCCGAGGCCGTCCTGGAGGCCAGCGGCGCGATCTGGCAGCGCTTCCGGGAGTACGACGAGCTGCGACACGCGCGCCCCGCTCAGACGCACCGCGAGCCGCACCTGCCCGGCCAGTGGCTGCCACCGGGCACCGGCCTCGTCGTCGAACGGGAGCTGGCCACCCTCACCCACACCGAGGACGCCTACCGGTGCGTCATCCACCGCGAGCTGTACAACGCCGGCACCGAGCCGGTCACCCGCTACCTGGTCCGGGTAGCCGTCGACCGCTACCCGAACGACCCCGGCCGCTCCAACCGGCACCACCGGGAGCACCCGCTGACCTTCGCCGAGCTGCAACTGCAGGCCCGCAGGGTCGACGGCGGTGGCGACCCGGAGGCGATGCACTGGCGGGCCAAACACGACCGGGACGCGTTCAAGGAGATCTGGCTGCTCTTCGAGAACGGTGAGCGGCGGTTCCCGCTCTACCCGGGCGACCGGGCCACCATCGAGTACGCGTACAGCGTCGGGCAGGAGAAGTGGGGTCCCTGGTTCCAGCGGGCGGTCCGCCTGCCCACCCAGCGGCTCGCCGTACGCCTGGACCTGCCGGCGGCGCTCGACCCACAGGTCTGGGGCGTGGAGACCTCGCTCTCGGCGGAGGAGGGCCCCCTGCGGACGGCGCCGCAGCGACGCGACGAGGGCGACCGGGCGATCTTCGACTGGCACACCGACGACCCGCCGCTGAACGCCCGCTACCGCATGCAGTGGCGTTTCCGCGCCCGACCGGAGACCGACCCGGACGTCGGCCCCGGCGGCGCCCGCGTCCGGCCCAGCGACCGGATGCGCGGCATCGGCATCGTGCAGCGCGGCGACGACCTGCTCCGCCAGCGCTGCCGCCCGTTCGACCTGCCCGGCGAGGAACCGGTGGCCCGGGACGTGGTCGACCGGCTCAGCACGGCCCTGGCCCGGCTGGACGAGCTGCACCCGTTCAGCAAGGGGGTCGGCATCGCCGCCCCGCAGCTCGGCATCGGTCGGGCGGTGGCCGTGGTCCGGCCACCCGACCGTTCGGCGGAGCCTGTCGTGCTACTCAACCCCCGGGTGGTCGACGCCTCACCGGACAGCGACGAGCAGTACGAGGGCTGCCTCTCCTACTTCGACCACCGCGGTCTGGTGCCCCGGCCCCTGCGACTGGACGTGGAGCACGCCCAGTGGGACGGCAGCCGGGTGATCACCTCGTTCGAGTTCGGCATGGCCCGACTGGTCGCACACGAGATCGACCACCTTGAGGGCCGGCTCTACGTCGACCGGATGGCGCCCGGCGTGCCGCTGGTGCCGGTGGAGGAGTACCGCGAGACCGGGCACCCCTGGCGCTACTGACGCGGAGGGACCGGGGCGCGTGCCCCAGGGGGCAGGGGCACGCGCCCCGGTGTGGGGGGAGGAACGACTAGAGGTCACCGAAGGTGTCGTAGCGGATGTGCGGCGGTGGCACCTCGTCGGCGGCCAGCACCCGCAGCGTGGACCGGACCATCTGGGCCGAGCCCGAGACGTAGCAGTCGTGCGTGGTCCACGGGCCGTACCGGGCCACCACGTCCGGGATGTCACCCAGCTCGCCGTCGAAGTCCGGCTCCTCGCTGCACGCCGCCGTGACGGACAACCACGGATGTACGGCGACCAGCTCCTGCAACCCGGCCAGGCCGTACAGGTCCGCCGCCTGCCGGGCGCCGTAGAAGACGTGCACCCACCGGGTCCGGTTGTACGAGGCCAACTCCTCCACCAGCGCCTTGATCGGTGCCAACCCGACCCCACCGGCGACGCAGAGGATGTCCCGCTCGGAGGAGCGGTCGAGGGTCATCGACCCCATCGGCGCGGCCAGCCGCAGCAGGTCACCAGGGCGCACCCGCCGGACCAGCGCGCCGGACACCCAGCCGGCCCCGGGCGCCCGCACGTGGAACTCCAGCACGTTGTCGTCGTTCGGGGCGTTCGCCACCGAGTACGTCCGCCACACCCGAGGGTGGTGGCGGGGCACCTCCAGGCTGACGTACTGGCCGGCACGCCAGGGCAGCGGATGCTGCAACGCCCGGCAGGTCAGCACGGCGGTGTCCGGGCCGTACCGCTCGTGGGTCAGCACCTCGGCGTGCCAGAACGGCGGGTTGTCGTCGTCCGCCGCCCCGGCCACCATCTTCGCGGCGATCGCCGCGTACGCGTCCCGCCACGCCTGGTCGTACTCCAGGTTCCAGCCGTCACCGGCGGTGCTGCGCAGTGCGTCCAGCAGCGCGACGCCCATCGTCGCGTAGTGCTGCTCGTCGACGTGGTACTTGCGGTGGTCGCGACCCAGCGCCCGGAGGAACTCGTCGAAGCTCTCCGGGTCGTCCACGGTGTGGATCGCCGTGATGATCGCTTCCAGCAGGCGGTCGCCCTGGCCGGTCATCTGCACCGGGAAGAGCTGCCGCAGGGCGGGGTCGAGCAGGAACAGCCGGGCGTAGAAGTGGCCGCTCAGCCGGTCCCGGTGCTCCTCGACCAGGGTCCAGCTCTCCTTCAACAAACGCGCGACGTCGTCCACGGGGCGCTCCTTCTCCAGACGGCAGCGGATCGGGCGCCCATAGAATCTCCACGGAGAGTGCCCACCGGTCGCACAGAATGTGCGATCGGTTCATGCCGCCCGATCGGCCGTGCCACCGGCGTCGCCCGTCGGGCAGAGTGGTGCGGTGACCGTTGAGCTGACCCGCCCGGTGTCCCGCCGGCTGCTGGGGACCGAGACGCTGCTGGTCCTCGGCCTCTCCCTCGGCCAGTCCGCGGTCTACGCGGTGGTCTCGATCATCGCGAAGCTGACCGCTGACGGTCCGCTCTCCAAGCAGACCGCCGCGCTCAACACCTCGGCGTCGGCCCGCCCCTGGCTGGACCTGACGTACCAGCTGCTCGGCATCGCCTTCGCGCTGCTGCCGGTGCTGCTCGCCGTACACCTGCTCAGCCGCGACCCCGGCGACCCGGCGCGGACCCTCGGCCTGGACGCCCGGCGGCCCGGCCAGGACCTGGCCCGCGGCGCCGGCCTGGCCGCGCTGATCGGCCTGCCCGGGCTGGCCCTGTTCTGGGTGGCGGCCCAACTCGGCGTCAACGCCACGCTGGTGCCGGCCTCGCTGCCCGACGTCTGGTGGGCGGTGCCGGTGCTGATCCTCGCCGCCGTGCAGAACGCCGTGCTGGAGGAGGTGATCGTGGTCGGCTACCTGGTCACCCGGCTGCGCCAGCTCCACTGGAGGCTCGCCACGATCATCGCGGCCAGCGCCCTGCTGCGCGGCTCATACCACCTCTACCAGGGCTTCGGCGCGTTCGTCGGCAACGCGGTGATGGGCGTCGTGTTCAGCCTCTTCTACCTGCGCACCCGGCGGGTGATGCCGCTGGTCATCGCGCACACCCTGCTCGACGTGTTCGCCTTCGTCGGGTACGCGCTGCTGCCGAAGGAGTGGTTCGACTGGCTCTGACCGGTCAGCCCGCCGCCGGCTCGGCCGGGCTCCGCCGGTAGACGCCCACCGCCCGCGCCGCCAGCCGGTCGGCCGCCGCCGCGTCACCCAGCGCCGCGGCGAGCACCGCCGCCCCCGGCAACAGCCGGGACGCCAGCCGCAACGCCAACCAGCCGCCGGCCTGCGCCGTCAACGGGGCGGCCAGCCGCCACGCCGCCTCCGCCGCCCGCGCCCACGTCCCGTCGGCCGGGTCGTCCGCGACCTGGGCGGCAGCCAGCGCGTCACGCGCGCTCGCCACATCCGGGTGCACCTGGGTGAGCACCAGCAACTCGGCCGCCCGGTCCGGATGCGCCGGATCCCGGCCGTACGCCGCCGCTAGGTGCAGCACCAGGTTCGCGTGGGTCCAGAGCACCGAAGCCAGCTCGGCCACCGGCGCGAAGAGCCCCGCCAGCGCGGCGGCTCCCCCGCCCGCGCCCGCCGAACGGACGAACCGCCGGGTCGCCAGCCGGGCCAGGCCGTCGGCCGGAGCGTCCGGGTATCGGGCACGGAGCCGCTCGGCCCAGTCGGCCGCACCGGGGCCGAGCGACCGCACGGCGGCGAGGGCCAGCAGCTCCGGAGCGAAGCCGGGGTGGTCGAGCAGTCGCGCGGTGACCGCCCGCAGCTCCGATTCGGGGGTACGCGCCGGAGCCGGCGCGGTGTCCCGCCGGTCCGGGACGGTTGGCTGTTCCGCAGGTTGGGCGGGAGTCTGGGGCACGACTGCGGTCGAGGTCTGCTCGGGCGGGGTTTCCGACGCGGGGGCGGGGACCGCTTTCTTCGGCGCGGTCTTCCGGGCGGACGCCGCTCGCTTGGTCGGGCTCGCGCTGGGCTTGGTGGGGGTCGCGGCCGAGGCCGCGGTGCGCTTGGCGGGGGTCGCCGTCGGGGCGGTCGGGGCCCCGTCGGCCGGCGGTGCTGTCGTGGCGGACGCCTCGGCCGACGCGCCGGCGGCTTTCCTCGTGGCGGCCTTGCGAGCGGGAGTGGTCCGGCTCGCCCGGGTCTTCGGTGTCCGGTTCGCCGGCTGCTCCGAGCCGGCCTCGGGTGCCGGCCCGTTCGCCCGAGTCGCCGCTGAACTGACCGGGCCGGTGGGCTCGGCGCTGCCCGGCTGCTCGACGCCCGCCGCCGGTGCGGCCGGCCGCTCTGTGCCGGCTGCCAGTACATCCGGCTGATCAACTTCGGCTCTGCCGCTCCCAGCCGTTGCCGGGAGGACCGGCTGCCGGGGCAGCGGAAGGTCCGGGTCCGGAGGCTGGAAGAGCACCGCCGGCGCTGCCTTGACGCGTCGAGCGCGCTGGCCGTTCGGGGTGACCGGGGTCACTGCCGCCCCGGACGCCGCCTCCTCCACGGACTGTTCGGTGATCTCCGCGGACTGCTCGGGGATCGGCGGCGTGAAGGTCGCCCGCGGTGGGCGCCGACGCGCACGGTCAGCAGGCTCTCGGCGGGTCGGCTCGCTCGGCGGCTGCTCCTGCATATCGATGGAGCGTAGTACCGATCACGCCGGCGCACAGCGGGAAAACACGGGAGCCGGCAGCCTCGGTGGGCGTACCCCGGAAGTCGTTTTGCCCCCGGCGGCTGGCGACCTGTATCCTCGGGCGCGGTGGTCTGCGGGCCACCAGGGAGACTTCGCCTAGTCTGGTCTATGGCGCCGCACTGCTAATGCGGTTGGGGTCTTAAAGCCCCTCCCGGGTTCGAATCCCGGAGTCTCCGCGCGAAAGCCGGGTGTGTACACTGGCTGAGCACCTGCGCCCGTAGCTCAATGGATAGAGCATCTGACTACGGATCAGAAGGTTAGGGGTTCGAGTCCCTTCGGGCGCACAAGATCCAAAGAGCCTGACCTGCGGAAACGCGGGTCAGGCTCTTTGTCTGGTCTCGGATGTGGCGCTGGCGCCCATCTCCGTCTGCTCGGCGTCCCAGTACGACCGTTGGTCAAGCTGGACCGCCTTCTTCTTGGCTTGAAGCCGTGCCTTTTCGGCGGAAGGCGGTGCCGTCTTTGGCTGGCCCTTCGGTCGCTTGAGCTGACCCAGGGCCTTCCTGTCCCCCTGGACGCTCTGCACACCCACTGGCACGGGACCGGTCTGGAACTGGTTCGTGCCGTCCGGCAGGTACTCGGCGACAGCCGAGGGGCAGCCAACTCGACGAACGCATCGCTGCCCTGACGGCCAGCCGGGGCTGCCCTCCCGGGTAGCTAGCTGCCGACTCGTTGTGCCTGCGCACCCGCCTGGGCAACTCGGCCAGCGAGTCCAGTTGGATTAGGCAGCGGTCGCTAATCGTCCTGTTGTCGAGGATGTGTCCCCACGGACCGCGTCGTATCAGGGCCGTCGCGAGTCTGGCCGCCTGTGCCGGCCGGATGTCGTTGTGCAGCCGGTCTCCGACGTACAGAACCTGGTCGGCGGGGCAGCCGGCCTCCGCGACGACGCGGTCGAAGAACGCGGCCGACGGTTTCTCGACGTTCCAGCCGTCCGAGGTGCCGATCACGTCGACCGGCAGATCCAGGGCGCGAAGGATCGTCTCGGCTCGGGCGGTCTGGTTACCGGCCAGGCCGACCTGCACGCCCAGCTCCCGGAGGGCGGCCAGGCACGGCCGGGCATCCGGGTACAGGTTCTCCTCGGAGAAGTGTTCCGGCTGCCCGGCGGCTGCCCGGCGCTGCCGCTCCTCGACCAAGGTCGAACCCGAGCCGGAACACCTGGAACGTCTCGCGATAGTCGAGACCGCGAGCGATGACCGCGCCGAAGACGGCCGAGAAGGTGTGCCGCGCGGCAGCGTCCGCACGCCGTTCAAGCGGCGCCGCTTCCGCCCAAAGCTGTCACGCCGGCAGAAGGCCGTGAACCGCACCCACGCGAAAATCCGCGCCCGCGGCGAACGCGTGATCGTCACCCTCAAGACCTGGAAGATCCTGAACAAGCTGCGCTGCTGCCCACGGCGAGCGACCCCCATCGTCGCAGGCCATCCTCGTTCTGCACCACGTCGAAGCCAACCGCTACCCAGGATGAAAAGGCTCATTCTGTTGAAAGAACCTGTCGACCGATGGCTCCACGTCCTTATCCCATGCTGTCCGCTATGGACGTTACGACCGTGTCATCCCGAACCGGGCCCTACTCCTTGCTGAGATCACCCCACTGACTGACATGCTGTATCTCACGATCGACGGTGGCGCTATGCCTCGAATGCCACGCAAGGTGTCCGAATTGGCATGGAAGGTGATTAGATGCGCTCATACCTGAGCTGCGCAGGGATCTTCTTTTCCTGTGATCTTCGGCTACGATCTTGCGCGCATGGAGGATGGCCGTGGTCGGCTACGGCGCGGGGGGAAATCGTGAGCACGTCTGTACGTCACAGCGGGAGTGTGTACTCCCGCGGCAATCCTGCATACCCCCGGCGACCCGCTCCAAACCCGAGAATCAACCACCGCATTTCCGCGCCGAGCTATAACACGGTCGTCATCGTTCCGGCGCGGAATGAAGAGGCCGGAATCTTGCTCTCCCTCAAGTCGCTGCACAGGCAGACTCGGCGGCCCGATCTCATCGTCGTGGTGGTCAACAACTCGACCGACAACACCGAGCAATACGCCGCCGGGTACGCGGGTGACCCGAGGACCCCACCGACAGTCGTTCTCACGCTGAACGACAATCCGCACAAGAAAGCCGGCGCCCTCAACTACGCCATGGAGTGGCTGCGAGTGCGGGTGGGCGGTCGCCTGGACGCCGTCCGGCACGTCCTCGCCATGGACGCCGACACCGAACTGCATCCCAACTTCCTCGAGCGAGCCATCAACGTGATGGCCTCCGACCAGAAGATCGGTGGGGTCAGTGCCGCCTGCTTCGGCCGTACCGGCCTGTGGGGCAGCCTCTGGCAGCGATACCTGCTCGGCATGCAGATCCTTGAGTACGGCCGTGCGGCGCACGCGCGGTATCGAACCAACGTCCACACCATGTCCGGCGCCGGGTCCTTCTACCGGGGTACCGCCTTGCAGTCCGTGATCGATCGGCGGGGCCAGGTCTTCTGGGAGGACCACCGCAACTTGGTCGAGGACTACGAGACCACCCTGGCGCTCAAGGAAGCCGGCTGGAAAGTGACCGCGAACGAGTTCTGCATCGCATACACCGACCTCATGCCGACCCTGCGCGAACTGGTTGTCCAGCGCGAACGCTGGGCCCGCGGCACTGTCGACGCGCTCCGCCTGCGGGGGTGGAGCGAGTTCACCCGGCGCGCCATCGTCACCCTGTTCTTCAACTTCTTCGGCTTCGCGTGCTTCCTGATCTGGGGATCGGCGTACTGGACCTCGCTCGCCGGAGGTAATTTCCAGCACTGGCCGGCCATCTTGCTCCTGACTGCTTTCTGGGCCGTTTATTCGGCAGTGGCGGTCCGTCAGCTCGGTTGGAAAGCGATGCTCGTCCAAGCGTTGCTGATTCCGGCCACGCTGTACACCCTGCTAAACATGTACTGGTCCATCTCCTCCGTCCTAAAGTCGTATTTCACTCCCGTTCCCGCGTGGAAATAGGGACGGTCCGGGGATGAATTCGCTCAAGGGTGCGGGTGCCATCGGGGTGCTCGGCTTGATTGCCGTTGCGGTCAAATTCGCGGCCGACGTCCGTTATCTTGTATTCATCGTGACGGCCATTCTGATGGTTGCCGCGATGTTCGCCTACTTTGCGTCACGCAAGCGTAACCGTCAGGATTTGGAAACCGCCGAGTTGTCCGGCATTACCCGGGTGCTCAGATTGGACGGAATCTCCAAAGCTAGGCGGGGGCGTGGCACGCGACGACGTGGCGGGTCGGTGTTCGTGCCGGCGCTGCTCGTGGTCCTTCTCGTCGCCGGAGTAGGTCTCACCGGGTGGAACCTCGTGCGCCCCGAGTTCGAAGGGGCGGATCCCGATGCCGCGTCCGTGAACGGTCCGCTCCCCGGCCAGCGCTCAACGAAAACCAAGAAGCTCCCCAGGCATCCGGACGATACCTTCTTCGACAACTTCCATTACCGCGCCCACAACGACCCCGCGCTCGCCGCGAACGGGTGGCAGGTTCGCACAGAGGGCGGTGGTCCCGGTATTGCCGACTCCTGGACCGCCGACACGCTCAGCTTCCCGGTCGACAAGAGCGCCAAGGGTGGCAAGGCTCTCCAGTTGCAGGCCTCGACGGACGGTACTAGAGCGGGCACGCGCCAGACCGAACTTTTTACCACGGAAAGCGGCTTTTTCCGAGGGACGGTCGCGGCCCGCGTGTTCTTCACCGACAAGCCAGTGACCGGGCGCGATGGAGACCATCTCAACCAGGCGTTCTGTACCATCTCGCCCTTGCATACCTCGGCGGACTACAGCGAGCTCGACTTCGAGTACCAGCCGAACGGAGGCTGGGGTACGGTCGGGTCCAAGATCGACATGGTCAGCTGGCGCAGCTCGACGCCGGGCGACCGGGCGACGGATGACTACAAGGGAAGCCTCGCCGGCTGGCGCACCCTGATGATCACCGTCACGGACCAGAAGGTTACCTACTCGGTTGACGGACGCACGCTGTTCATCAGCACAGGCAAGACCGTCCCACGCGAACCGATGCGGCTCATGTTCAACACCTGGTTCATCGATCTGCCCTTCAAGGGCGGCCGCACCTACAACATGCGAATCAACTGGGTCTACGCGAAAGCGAACAAGGTGATGTCGGTGGCTCAGGTGCAGAAGGACGTCGACCAGTTTTACACCAAGGGCGACAACCACATAAACACCCTGACGCCGAGCTGAGCGCGCAGGGCTACTATCGCCGACCACCGAGCCGCGACAGGCCTACGCTGACGATCTGCTGATCTCCGTCCCGCTGTGGGAACGGACGGGCTCGTCGAAGGCAGCTTGGTCCGCTGGACGAGCTTGCGCAACCGAGTGTTGGCGTAGTTCGGGTTGATGGGCAGCCCATCGGCGCGTACCACGACGTAGCCGGTTTCGGTCCATGGCTGGCGGTCCTCGACGGCTTCCGTGCGGTGGTTGAGCTGCCGGCGGTGAGCCCGCAGCATCCGCGCGGTGCGCTCGTCCAGGGCGACGGCGCGGCGGCTTCATCGGCGCCGGCGGTGAATCTCGGCCAGGCGCTTTTCGTAGCTGGTCACCCTGTCTCGCCTGAGCCAGTAGACGTTTGGGTGGCGGGCTGAGGCCAGCGCGCAGATCTCGGGCTGCGCGCTCCGGTGGCTGCTCGGTGGCTGCTCGGACGCCGGGGAACTCGCGGGGGCAGTAAAGGACGGACACGGATTCACCCGCAATACGGCAAGGCCCACAAGCATCCACCAAGGTCTATCACACGCCGGACCTGCGGGGATGCTGCGGGACTGGCGCGGACACAAGGCAGACGCAGGCGGACTTCGTGACTCTCCGCAAGATCATCTGACTACGGATCAGAAGGTTAGGGGTTCGAGTCCCTTCGGGCGCACAGCAGATCAAGGGCCGTTTCGGGAAACCGGAACGGCCCCTTTTTCGCGCGGTACAGCAGCGAAGTACAGCAGCAGTCATGCCGGCTCTGTGCCGTTCATCCGGTCGCCCAGGCGCTTCAACGCCTCGCGGGTCTGCTTCGAGCTGACCCGGGCGTAGACCTCCATGGTCACCTTGAAATCGGCGTGCCGCAGGATCTGCATCGCCACCCGCGAGTGCACGTCGAGATCGGCCAGGATACTGGCGCAGGTCCGTCGGGCGCCGTGCGGAGTGATCTCCCGTAGGCCGTAGCGGCGGATGCGAGCTTCCCAGGCCCGGTTGAAGAGGCTCAATCGGCGTGCCGAAGCGGGTGGTGAACACCAGCGGCCACTTCTGCCACACCTCGCCGGCCGCCTTCATGTCTCCCAACTGCTCTGCGCGACGGATGGCCAGGGCGGTCCGACAGATGTCCGGTAGAGGCATTGCTGCGTCGGATTCGGCCGTCTTGGTCTCGCGGCGCACGAGCTGCCCCCCAATGCGCTGGAGTTGCCAGGAGACGTTGAGCTCACCGGCCTCCTGGTCGATGTCGTTCCAGGCGAGGCCGAGGAGTTCCCCGCGCCGCAGCACCAGGAGCAGCACCCACGCCGCGTACATCGGATCATTGTCGGCCCGCGCCGCTTCCAGGAATCGTCGTGCTTCGTCACTGTCCCATGCCGTGCCCGGCCTCTTGCGGGTAGCCCGCAGCTTGACCAGGGCCGCCACGTTCCTGGGGGCCAGCTCTTCGGCCACCGTCTGGGAGAGTGCTGCTCGCAGCGTCGCCCGCAGTCCCTTGACCGCGCTGTCGGACGGTACGGCGTTGCAGCAGGCACCGAGCGAGCGCCGCTTGCCAGGTGGCCTGGCGCTGTCCTTGCCCTGAGCGCAGCACTGGCACGTCCGAGCGACCTTGTTGATCCAGGTCTGCACGTACTTGACCTGCAAACGGTCGAGCGGCTTCGCCCCGATGCTCGGCACGATGTAGAGACGGGTGAAGCCCTCGTACGACACGTAGGTTGCCGGCGCAAGATTCGGTTTCACGATCTCTTCCAGCCAGTGCCCGAGGAAGCTCGCGAGGGTCGGCACCCGGGTTGCCACCGTCCCCGACTTGGCTTGGTGGTGCAGTTTCAACCACTTCTCGTGGACGATCTCGCGGGTCTTCCCGTAGACGTACTTGCGATCGCGCTTGCCGTCCGGCTTGTCGACCCAGACGTACACGGCGTAGCCGTTGCGGTAGGGGAAGATCGAACCTTCGCCGTTTGCACGAGTGCGGCCGGGCCATCTCCTTGAGCACCTGACGGGACATGGGCAGAGCGAGACGGGCAGCGCGGGACCCGCTCGCCGGCGGGACAACCGGGGCGGGGGCGTGTTCGGTGGCGGTGGTGAGGCCGGGCAGGGTCGGGCGGTCACTCGGTCACCTCCACATTCGACGCAGACGAGCGAGGGTGTATGGCAAGATCAGCGGGTCTCCTCAACAGGTGCAGGCGGGGTGCCCGAGGCCCATGGCCGAACCGGTGGGGCGAGGGGCGGAAGCAGGAGGCAGCCGCACGCGTGGCGCACGACCGGCGTCCTTGAAGACACCCCACCGGACCCGCCCTCTCAGCTCTCATGCGCTGACCTCTGGTAGGTCGAATAGGGCGGGTTGTGTCAGCGATCGGGGTGGTGCGGGTCGGGCCGACAGTGCTGGCCCAGCGGTGGGCGGCAGCGGTGTGGCGGTGGCAGGTGGTTTCGGCGCGGTAATGGCCGGTGCCGGGGTGGCCGGCTGCGATCAGGGCGGTGGCTGGCCCACCGCAGCAGGCGCAGTAGGTGGGCCAGCCGGTAGCCATGGCGGTCAGTGGCCGCAGCCGGGGCAGTGCAGGCCGGGGCAGCAGCGGCCGGAGCGGCGCAGCAGTCGGGCGATGGCGATCAGGACCAGGACGACGCCCGCGATGAGCGGGAACGCGGCTCGGATCGCTTGGACGAGCTGGCGGCGAGGCCGACAGTGGCGATGGCGCCCACCGTCGGGACGGCGACGGCTGCGGCGACTCGATTGCGGTTGACCCGGCGGGCGGGGGCGGGCGGGTGGTGTCGAGGAACCGCACCGTGACCGTGACCCGGGAGTCCCCGGGGATCAGGTGGGGTTCGCTCATCGAGAGCAGCCGGTTGGAGTCGCGGACCAGGGCGACGGTCGCGGCGACTTCGGCGGGGGTGCCGACGATCCGGCGGGCCACGACGGCGGGGCGGCGGGTTTGGATGCGGGCGAGTTGGGTGCGGGTCAGCGGGGGTGGGCGCCGGTGGGACGACGATCGGTGCCAGGTCAACGGACGGGGCCGGGTCGGGGGCCGGCATGTTGGCGGGTTCGGAGGGTCCTCGGTGGCTGGCTGGTTCTTGGCAGCCAGGTCGCGGGCAGCGGTGAGAAAGGCGGTGGCTTCGGCTTCGATGGCGGCGAAGTCGGGGCGGATGCGTCCGGCGACGAGTTCGACGCCGATGACGAGGACGACGACCAGGGCGAAGACGAGGCGTAGGCCGAGGCTGCCGGGTGAGGCGAAGTTGAGGGTGGCCGACAGCAGCGCGGCGGCGGCAAACACGACCATGGCCCCGCACTCGCGTTGCTGTGCCGAGGGCTCGCTGGGGGGCGGGCAGGTCGTGCGGACCCGCCCGCCCTCGCCTGCAGGTTTGGCTGGGTCCAGGCTGTGACTGCGTCTGGCCTGCCCAGTGGAGCGTTGCGGCACTCCGCCGGACCGCTTATCGGAACCGGCGGCGTCGGAAGGCGACGATCGCGAGGGTGACCGCGGTGCCGGTGGCGGCGAGGATCGGTACGGGTTTCGCGCGCATCGAGCTGCCGATCTTGGCTCTCGCGGCACGGGCGGAGCTGACCAGGGTCGACTCGGCCTTGCCGGTGGTCTGCGCGCCGGCTTTAGCGGAGTCGCGTACCGCAGTGGTGGCCTGTTGGGCTTTCTGAACGACCGGCTTGGCGCGCTGGGAGGCCCTCTGGCTCACCGTGTTCGCCAGCTGGGTCGCTCTGGCCTTCGCCGATTGGCCGGCCTGGGTGACCCGTTGTCGGAGTCCGCCGACGGCGGTGGTGGCCTTGGTGCGCGCACGGGCCTTGACGTCGGTCTTGGCGGTCAGTGCGGCTACGGTTTCGCCGAGGTCGGCGCGTGTCTGCTGGATGTCGCGTCGGGTCTGGTCCGGGTTGCTGCTTCCGGATGGCGTGCTCATGGCTGCCTCCGACTCGCTGCACCACGTATCGTCTCAGCGTCGGCCAGCACACTGTCCCTAGTCGCTGTGGGTGTGGCGGGCATGGCCTTGCTGACCTGCTTCTTACCGCGTTGCGCCGCGATGGCGGCGGCGATGGCCAGGATCACCGTGACGATCAGGGCGGCCACCGCGTCGGGCATGATCGCTGCCAGGGTCAGCACGATCGTGGCGACGGCGGTCGCGCCGGCGAAGATTCCGAGCATCGCACCGCCGCCGAGCAGCCCAGCACCGACGCCCGCGCGTTTGCCCTTGGCCGTCATCTCCGCCCGCGCCATTGTCAGCTCGTCGCGCACCAGCCGGGTGATCTGCTCGGTGGCGCGCTGCACCAACTCGGCGACCGGCGTGTCAGCAGACGCAGCGCCGGGGTTGCCGCTAGGTCGTTCTGGCATCAGTACTCTCATTTCTAACGCAGGGAGTGGTCTGAGGCGCTGCCCGCGTCAGCGGTGCTGCGCGGCGGGCGTGCTCACAGGCCCCTGAGGCGAGGCGTCGATACTCCCGCCGAGCGACGGTGCGAAACCGTCGTCGAGCTGGCCCGCGACATCACCCGCCGGGAAGCCACCATCCTGGCGGCCACGTCGCAGCGTGAGCATGCTCGCCGCTCCGGCCACCGCCCCAGCCGCGAAGGCAAGGAAGAGCGCTTGCCGCGCGGTGGACTTCCTCTTGCGTGCCATGACAACCTCCTTGACCCAACGTGTCTGCATGGTCCTGATTGTCGGACTCGGCCGTCGAGGTGAGGCACCTAATCGGCGGACTTGCATGAAGGTGAACACCTTTGCGTGGTGGTCTTCGTGAGGTGACGTCTCTTCCGGCGGGGACCCGGCCGTGAGGAGACTGGAACCATCAGCGGCGGCTCGCCTCTTCGAGCTCTATGGCACCACGGATGGATCGCGCGCCTGCCTGGTCATGGCTGACGGCGGAGCTGGTAGCGGACCGGCGTGGCTGACAAGGAGTGGCGACGGTGGGTGATGCAGATCTTGGCGCCCGCAGTGACCAGGGCAGTGTGAGTACGCCGACCTGTCCCGCTTGGTCCGAGGCGCGGGTCTTCTCGACCGCCGCGAACCGGTCCCTGGGTCAGCCAGGCAGGTCGGCGATCCGGGTCGACAGTTCGCGCAGCGCCGCGAGTTCGTCGGGACTCAGGTGATCGAGGAAGCGCGTGCGTACGGAGACGACATGGTGCGGGGCAGCCTCGTCCAGCACCCGGAAGCCTTCGTCGGTCAGGAGCAGGATGCAGCCTCGGGCGTCCTGCGGATCGGGCTCCTTGTCGATGAGTCCCCGGGCCTGCATGCGGGCCGCGTGGTGGGACAGTCGGCTGCGCGACCACTCCATCTTGGCCGCGAGGTCCTTGAGCGCCCACCGCCGGTTCGGCTTCTCCGACAGCGTGCTCAGCACCTCGTAGTCAGCCGGTGACAGCCCTGAGTCGCGGGCCAGGTCCTGGCTGAGCCTTGCCGGCAGCGCTATCAGCAGGCGCCGAAAAGCGCGCCAGGCTTGTTCCTCGTCCTCGCTCAGCCAGGCAGTGTCCACGCGGTCACCCTACACCTCGTTGACACGTCATAGAAAGGCCGGCTAATGTCTGTGACATGTCATCGAATGCACCGAACACGCCGCTGCACGTCATGGTCATCGTCGCCAGCACCCGCCCCGGACGGCTGGGACCAGCAATCGCCAACTGGTTCGTCCAGGCGACCCTTCCGGCGGCTGCGGCGGGCGGGGTCACTCTCGACGTCGCGGACCTGGCCGACATGGGACTGCCGCTGCTCGACGAGCCCGAGCATCCCTCCAGCGGCATCTACGTTCACGAGCACACCCGCGCGTGGAGCCGGAGGGTGGCCGCGGCTGACGCCTTCGTGGTGGTGACACCCGAGTACAACTACGGCATGCCAGCGGCACTGAAGAACGCCTTCGACTTCCTCTACCACGAGTGGGCGTGGAAGCCGGTGGGGTTCGTCAGCTACGGCAACACCTCGGCCGGCACCCGGTCGGTGCAGATGACCAAGCAGGTCGTCACCACCTTGAAGATGATGCCCATCGGCGCCACCGTCGCCCTGCGCATCGCCGACAGGACCCACAACGGGCAGGTCCTCCAGTCCGCAGGACTCGACGAAGCCGGTCGCAGAATGCTGCTTGAGCTGACCCGGGTGGCCTCAGCGATGCGGCCCCTGCGCACCGAACCCGACAGCGACCCCACCAGCGTGTCCGGGCCGGTCGAAGGACTGACGCTGACCACCGCCCAGCCCGGCGACCTGGCCGAGCTGCTCGTGCTCCAGCGGTGCTGCTGGGTGCAGGAGGCCCTCGCGAACGACACCCTCGACCTGCCGCCGCTGACGGAGACACTCGACGACCTGCGCGAATCGATGTCGACCTGGCAGCTCTGGTGCGTACGCCGACACGGACGCCTGGTCGCAGCGGTCCGAGCCCGGGCACGTGAGAGCGCCTGGCTGATCGGTCGCCTCATGGTGGCTCCCGACCAGGCCGGAAACGGCATCGGCTCCTGGCTCCTCTCGTACGCCGAAGAGCGGGCCCCTGAGGAAACCGAGCGCTACGAACTGTTCACGGGCCACCGCAGCACGCGCAACATCAAGTTGTACGAACGCGCCGGCTACGCCCTCACCCACGCTGACGGCACCCCGGACGGCAGCGTCCACCTCACCAAACAGCGGCAAACGACCGCCGGCGCCAGGTGACAGTCGCAGGCTCCTGGTCTGACGCGGTTAGCGCGGCGGCGGTCGACGTTGGCCGACAGCAGTCTTGATCTCTTGCGAGGCGGAGGCTACGCGTTTTCCGGCGTGACGGGCACGATGTGCGAGTGATCAACGAGCAGGACGCAAGAACGACGGCGGAAGCGGTGCTGCGGGACATGTCCACGGAGCCGGGCGTACCACCGCTTGCAATCACGAACGTAGAGGAACACCCCACCTGCTGGGTCTTCTACTACCAGTCTGTGCGGTACATCGAGTCGGGCTCGTTCCTCGACTCGGTCGCCGGTAACGCGCCGATTCTGGTGGACCGGAACACGGGACAGCACCACCAGACAGGCACGGCTCGCTCAGCCGGGTACTACATCTCTGAGTTCGCCAACGGGCGGCACACGTGCGCGCTGTGCAGGACTGCGCAGGTGTAGATACCAGTCCTCGGTGGGAGCAACGGAGCCACCGTCCAGTCGATCTCTCGTCCCCTTTGTCGGGGAGGGTCAGCGCTTCTCGGCGACGTACGTACCGCGAGCCGGAAGCGTCACGACCAGCCCTCGCTCCCGAAGGAGGCGCACCGCCGCCCTGACGGTTCCGCGAGCTACGCCGTACTCCTGCTGAAGATGGGCCTCGCTCGGGAGTGGCTGACGGGGCTTCAGCTTCCCGGACTCGATCTTCTTGGCGAGGAGATCGGCGAGCTGGATGTAGAGCGCCACCGGGCTCATCTCGTCAACCATGAGCGGAACCTTATGGACGGATCGTACGGTCAGTCCGTCGGGTACGGATAGAACGTATTGAACGTACTGTTTCGGCTGTACGAGCTGTACGAGTTGGCCTACCTTCGGTAGGTGTCCGCCAGCAGACAGCCACGACGGGACCTCCATGAAGCTCTGGCCGTTCAAGCGTCGCCTCGTACCGCTCGACAGAACCGGGCCTGCGACCGCGTACCCAAGCCGCTCCGGAGCCCTCAGTCCGCAGCTCGCCAGGGAGGTCACTGTCCGCCGTAACGCCGGCCGTCGCTACCCGAAGCCCGAGCCGGAGAGGCGAGACCGGTGAGCGTCGAGAGGATCCTCAGTCGGATCCCGTTCTACGTAGAGCAGGCCTCCTACTGCATCGCCTTCCACGAGCGGAGCGCGTGCCTCCGATGCACAGACTCCGGCTGTCCTCGGCTCGATGAAGCTGCGGCCGTCCTCGCCGAGTACCGAGCGCAGCGCGCCGAGCGGTACGGGTTGCGCAGGGGATCTCTGTAGTTCATCCCTGCGCGAGACAGCCCGCTCGTGGACAATCCGCAGTCGTGGCTCTCTATTTCTTCTGCCGGTGTCGCAGGCATCTCCCTCCGCCTCCGAAGCCGGAGTGGCCGGGCCAACGGCTCTACTCTCAGCTGCGGAAGTGTCCCCGCTGTCTTCGCGTGTGGCAGCTGCGCGTGGGCTTGTACGGTGAGGGCCCCTACCGCTGGGAGCGGCTGCAGGACAGCTCGGGTGGCGCCTCCAGCTCCTGAACCTAGGAACGATCCCAGGTTGGGAAGGCGCGCAGGTGGTCCCGCAGGGTGCGCGCCACGTGTGCCATGACGGCCTCCGCCTCCGGCTGGTTGATCGCCGGCACCCGGGATTCGGTGAGGACGGCGACCGCGAACGTCTGTCCGTCGGCGTGTTCGACGACACCGACCTCGTGGCGCAGGTTGAGCAGGGTGCCCGTCTTGGAGGACCAACGGGAAGCGTCGGACGTGAAGTCCGGTGCGAGGCGGTGGCGCTGCAGGCTGTT
Source organism: Micromonospora sp. RHAY321 (assembly GCF_023896955.1). Lineage (GTDB taxonomy): Bacteria > Actinomycetota > Actinomycetes > Mycobacteriales > Micromonosporaceae > Micromonospora. The sequence goes on along the minus strand of NZ_JAMHIW010000005.1, from coordinate 25,809 downwards.
CCCCATCAGGTCGCGCAGGCGTACGGCGGTGGTGGGATGGAGCGTGGATGGTCTCCAGATCCCCTGGAGCAGGTCGACGAAGGCTCGCGCTGATCCCGTGTTGGCGCGACCGACGTCGAGTTGGGCGACTGGATGCCCGTGCCCTGCGGTCGCCGCGTCGATGGCGAGGGAGTGCGCCAGGTGGGCGTCCACCGGGCCGAGGCGTTCGGCCGGCGTCTCGGTGAGGTCGCGGATGAGATGGCGTACGGCTATGCCGTCGAATCCCAGCCGTCGCAGTTCGGCGGCGACCGCGTCGGGGGGCGTGAGGGCGAAGAGAGCGTCCGCGGCGAGTCCGTCGCTGACTGACATGCTGAGGTAGAGCAGGTCCTCCACGGCGACGGTGGCCGGATGACGGAACCTGCTCAGGCCGGTTGGTCCCGGCGTGGTGATCCGGCCCGGTGCCACCTGGATGGCTGCCGCCGGGTCGAGTTCGCCGCGTGCCACACGCTCCAGCGTGGCGACCGCCAGGGGCACCTTCACCAGCGACGCGATGGGAAGTTCGACGTCGGTGTCGATGCCGATCTCCTCGCCGGAGTCGAGGTCACGTACGAGAAACGACCCCCGTAGGCCCGCATCGTCGAGTTCCTCCCGGGCGCTGCGGATCACCTGCGCCGGGTTCACGCCGGCTGCCCGTCGTCCGCTGCGACGCCCAGGCAGCGTCCTATCCCGGCGTGCAGCAGGCTGCGGAGCTGGTGGGCGTCCTCCCGGACTGCGGCGGCGATGTCGTAGCCACGCGTCAGCGGTGTCCCGCTGACAGGCCGCCAGCGCAGGCCCAGCTCCTCAGCCTGATCGGGTGAACAGAGCAGGAGGTCGGTGGAGCCCAGGGTTGTGGCTGCGGCGTCGACGAGGGATGGGGCCACCGCAACCTGAGCGGGTTGCAGCCCGACGGCCTGGCCCAGACGGGTCAGTGGGTCGCGGATGTGGGGCACGTCGTCCTCCGGCTGGATCCATATTCGGGCGCGGCGCTCGGTGCTGCGGGCCCGGCCGGGGCGGAGGGCTTCCAGGAACACCGTCGAGGGTTCGAGATGAGTCTGACCGGCGAGCCCCAGTGGCACCTGCCAGGTGGCCTCGGCCGCCGGTACGGCGACGACGGCGGCACGGACGTCGAGGGTACGGCAGAGCTCCCGGCGCTCGGCCGGTCCGGCCTTCCTCAGCTCCAGGTGCAGGTGGTGCTTGCGGCCCTCGGCGACCAGGAGGGCGAGTGGACGGGCAGCGCAGATCGCGGGTACGGCCAGTCGGAAGGGACGCAGTCTGGCCCGGTCGGCGTCGTGCTTCATCGCGTCGGCGAGGTCGACGAGTCGCCTGGCCGAGGGCAGCATGTCGCGGCCGAACGGCGTCAGTGTGACCGCCCTCGACGACCGGTCGAACAGCCGGTCCCCGAGATGCTCCTCGAGGGCGGCGATCCGGCGGCTGGCGACCGACTGCGGGATGCGCGCGGCGGCGGCGCCCGCGGTGAAGCTGCCGTATCCGCTCACGCTCACGAAGGCCCGGCAGGCCGCGACGACGTCCATGGCGAATCACTCTATGCCGGAACGGCATCAGTGCGACCATTTGTGTCTTGGACAGCATCACCCGACCGGTGCGATGGTTCGACCAGTGCCTGCCGGTCAGCCGTACCGGTCCCACCGCCACCGAAAACCGGGAGATGCGTCATGACGACTTTTGCGACCCGACGGGCGACAGCCGCGATAGCCACGGCGATCGCGTTGGCTCCCCTCACCGCCTGCGTCACCGCCGATGCGCCCGCTGAGCCGACGCCGAGCACGGCAACCCCGACGGCCACGGTGCGGGAGTCGCCCGAGCGGGGGTTCGGTGAGCTCGAAACGGCGTTCGACGCGCGGCTCGGGGTCTACGCGGTCGACACCGGCTCCGGCCGCACCGTCGAGCACCGAGCCGATGAGCGCTTCGCGTACGCGTCGACGTTCAAGGCGCTTGCCGCCGCCGCCGTCCTGGACAGCACGTCGGCCGCCGACCTCCAGCGGGTGGTCCGCTACAAGCAGGCCGACCTCGTGACCTACTCGCCCGTCACCGAGAAGCACGTGGTCGACGGCATGCCCCTTCGCGACGTGGCCGACGCCGCTGTCCGCTACAGCGACAACACCGCCGGCAACCTGCTGCTGCGCCACCTCGGCGGCCCGCAGCGCTTCGAGGAGGCGCTGCGGCAGATCGGTGACAGGACGACCGAGGCGGACCGCTACGAGACGGACCTCAACGAGGCCACGCCCGGCGACAAGCGGGACACGAGCAGCCCTCGGGCTCTCGCCACCGACCTGCGGGCGTACGCGGTCGGGGATGCCCTCGATCCCGCCGACCGCGACATCCTCAACGGACTGCTGCGGGGTAACACCACCGGCGCGGCACTGATCCGGGCCGGTGTCCCGACGGGCTGGGAGGTCGGGGACAAGACCGGTGCGGGCGGCTACGGCACCCGCAACGACATCGCGGTCATCTGGCCCCCCGACGGCGCGCCGATCGTGCTGGCCATCCTGTCCAGTCGTGACGGCAAGGACGACACCTACGACGACGCCCTCATCGCGCAGGCGGCGAAGCTCGCCATCGCACACCTCCGTTGATCCGGTTCAGCTTCGGCCAGGATGCGGCGGCGGCCGCACCCGAGGTGGGATGCGGCCGCCGTGAACCTGACCGATCGTCAGGGGGCAGCGATGAAGTATCCGGACTGGTCGACGATGACGTGGGTGGAGCCGCTGCTGTTGTTGTACGCGGCGATCCGTGCCTCGGCACCGACTTTGACCACGGCCAGGTTGGACGCCGTCTCCCTCGCCAGGAAGTTGACGGTGGACGTCGAGGGTGTGCCCCCGGGCGGGTAGACGGCCAGAACGCCGGCGGTGGTCGGATCGGTGACGGTCACGTTCACCACCGCCGCCCTCGGTGTCGGGCAGTCGTCCTCGCAGAATTCCCCGTCATGACGGGCGCTGACCGTCGCCTTCTCCCCCGCGTGGAAGGGCTCGTTGTAGAAGGGACGGTCCCAGCCGCTCAAGCCGCGGCTGTCCGCGATCCGGTACGACCCGTACGGGACGTACGTCTGGTCGGCGACGCCATACGACGGCGCGGCGAAGTAGCCGGCGACGTCAGCGACCACGTGGGTGGTGCCGGAGCTGGCATTGCGGATCATCGCCTTGCCGGCCACCAGCGGCACGATCACCAGGTTCGGGATGGTCTGCCCGGCCACGAAGTTCACGTTGGATGCCATGGGTGTCGGCCAGGTGTCCGGGTAGAGCGTCAGCACGCCGCCGGCCGTCGGCGCGGTCACCGTCACGTTGACGATCGCAGCCTTGGCTTCCGCGGGCACCTTGCCGGTGAGGTCCAGGCGCAGGTATCCGTTGGCCGCGATCGGTGTACCGGCCCCGGTGCGGGTGTCGAGCGCCCGGATCGGTGTGAGCGGCTGCATGGCGGCGCCGTACGAGCCGTAGAAGCCCTGCAGGTCGGCGATCACGTGAACGGTGCCGCCGCTGCTGTTGCGGAACCGGAGCTTTCCGTTGGTCATCGGCACGGTGGCCAGGTTCGGGACCGTCTCGTTGGCCACGAAGTTGACGTTCGACGAGGTCGGCAGGGGGGCGCCGTCCGGGTAGACGGTGAGGAACCCGGCGGTGCTCGGCTGGGTGACCGTCACGTTGAGCACCACCGCGCTGAGGTCCGCGGCCGCTACCCCGTTGATGCTGGGAACGTCGAGAATCACCTCGGACTTCGCCGGGACCGGTGTGGTGGTGGGGGTGCCCAGTGCCTCACGGGTGTCGAGTAGCCGCGTCGGCTGAACCGTCTCGTAGAGTGCGCCGACCTGAGTGCAGCGGTAGGAGGAGAACTCGGGTGGGAGTCGGAAGCCGGTGTAGCTGATTCGGATGTGGGCGCAGGCCTGACCCGCCCGGCGGAAGGTGTGGTCGAGCGTACGGGCGGTGGTCACCCGCCAGAACTGCTCACCCTCGAACTGGTAGGCGATCGAGCCGCCCTCGCCGCCGACGGGCCAACCGTACTGCGGAGTCCCGGAAGCAGTGACCGCGAAGGGGTTTCCGCCCGGCTTGCGCCGGACCGTGGCCTGGCCGCCCGGAGCGCCCTGCGCCTCGACCGCACCCCGGTCGTGGTAGCCGGCACCGGTGCCGCTGTTGGCGATCGCCGGGTTGTCGGTGCGCGGGTTGCCCAACATGTCGGTGCCGGTGGCACCGCGAGCCGAGGCATCCCCGGAGTCGACCGCTGGCGAGGACGGGTCGATCGTGTGCCAGGGCCGGAGTGACCCGTTGTAGGCACCGATCATCGGGTCCGCCGCGAGGTCGTGTCCGCCCTGCCCGGTGGCCTGTCGGAACGCCGGCAGGTCCTGGTATCTGCCGTCGCCCCAGGCGTACAGAGCGCCGCCGGTGATCGGGTCGATCAGGTTGTGGTCCGCGAAGGTCCCCGGCACCGACCCGGCCGAGACCGATATCGCTGTCGCGTTCGCCGGGGTGGCGCAGGCCTGCCGGAACGGGTGGGTGCGGACGATGTTGTTCTGGACCGAGACGCCCGTCGAAGCCCCGGCCACCTCGATCCCTACGGCGCAGTACGTGAGCAGGGTGTTGTTGGTGATGGTGGTGCCCGGCGCGTCGGTGACGCGCAGGCCCGAGTAGGAGAGCTCGTTGCCGCTCACGACCGCGCCGACGACTCCGGCGTCGATCGCCAGGCTCGGATTGCCGGCGGGTGCGCTCGACAGGTAGCTACGGCTGACGGTGACACCGCCCGAGCGGCCCGTCACTCGGACCGCACCGAGGGTGGCGCGGGAGCCGTGGACGATGACGCCGTCGAGGGTCACCCGCTGCGACCCGTTCACCACGAGGGCCGACTGATCGGCGGGGCTCTGCAGACGGAATCCCTCGACCACGATGTCGTGCACGTTGTTCAGGGCGAACACCGCCCCGGTGACGGCGCCCACGGTCGTGTCGCCCACCGTCACAGTGCCGTCGGGCCCGTTGACGGCCCGGAAGGTGATCGGTGCGCCGACCTCGCCCGACCGGGTGATGGTCACCGCCTCGGGGTAGTCGCCGGGCTGCACCAACACCGTCTGCCCGGGTGCGGCCAGGGCTGCCGCGCCCGAGATGGTGCAGAACGGTGCGTCAGGGGTGCCGTACCCGCGCGGGTCGCAGGCCTTGCTGTTCACGTACAGGTCCCTGATCGCCGCAGCCGCGGGCGCGGCGACGGCCGCGGGCGCCGCCGGGACCACCAGGCCCAGGACACCGACCAGCGGTACGAACCCGAGCCCTGCCCATGTGCGTATATCCATGCATCCCCCGTGGAAGTCGATCATTTGATGCGGGGAGAGTAGCGCGACGTCGACGCAGACGAGCAGCGCCGATCGGGCATGGCAACCAGCCGGTCGGCCCGAACTCAGGTTGTCACGCGGCCGGGCGGCGCGTGTCCGGCCATGGCGTTCCCGGCTGCACGAGTGGCCGGTGAGGGGGTCGGGTCACCGCCGCCGTGGGGGCCGAGACGGCCGTGACGGCGGTGTAGTCGTCCCGACTGGCCGTCACCGCGACGGTGAGCCGCTTTCCGTACAGCGCCAGGGGGATCGTGAACGTCGCGCCCGTCGCGCCGGCGATCGGGACACCGTTCGCCGACCACTGGTACTGGTAGGCGGTCGCGGTCGGGCTCCACTGGCCCGGGTTCGCGGTGACGGTGCCCCCGACGGCCACGGTCCCGGTGATCGTCGGTGGGCTGACCGTGCCGATCGGCGGAGGCGGGGTGATCGTGAGGGCGCCGACAAGGACCACGGGCTGTCCTGCCCCATAGGGGCGCAGGGTCAGGCTGGCCTGGCCGGTCGGAGCGCCCGCGACGTTCACGTCGGCCGTCATCGTCGTGCCGTCCGCCGAGACGGACTTCACCGTCGCGCTCCGGGGCTGCCCCGCGGCGGGGGTCACCTGGAGTTCGTCATGCGGGTGCAGCCCAGTGCCGCGGACGGTGATCGTCCGGACGCCGACCGCCGGCACGGTGGCCGGAGCGACCGAGGTGACCGTGGGCGGACCTGCCGTGATGGTGAAGCGGTACCGGGCGATCGCGGACGGGAAACCAACGGCGTTGACGCGGCGGACGTCCAGGCTCTGCGGACCGGACGCCGTCGGCGTCCAGGTCAGCGTGGCGGTGCCGTCCGCCTGGGCGGGGATCGCGACGTACGGTTCCGAGTTGATCGAGTAGAGGTACCCGACCGGGTCAGGCAGGGTCGACCTGAAGGTGAAGGTGCCTGTGGCGAGCCGGCCGGTACCGGTCGTCGGGAAGTCGGTCGAGGTGACCTGCGGCTCGTCCGTCGTCGTCCAGACCGAGCTGCCGCTGTCCGTCTGCACTCCGGCGGCGTCGCGAGCGACGACGATGACGTAGTTGTGGCCGATCGCCATCGACGTGAAGCCGAAGGTGACGCTGCCGTCGGCGGCCGGCTTGAGGACCTGCTTCGTGGCCTCGTCGCTGTTCAGCGTCGCCACGTACTCGACGATGTTCGCCATCTGGCTGCGGGCCTTGAAGGTGGACGGCGTCCCCGCGTAGGCGTCGCCGGTGCGGGTGACGGTCGGTGCCGCGCCGTCGACCGAGATGGGTTGCCAGCGCGGCTCGGAGAGCGCGCCGTCCGCGTCGCGGCTCTGGATGCGCAGCCCGTCGAGGCCGGTCTCCGTGGCCGTCCAGGTGAGGTCGGCGGTGCCGTCGGCGCGAGCCGGAACAACGGTCTTCTCGATCGGCCGGTCCTGCTGGCGTGAGTACGCCGGCCAGTAGAGGTAGGCCTCGACGCTCGGTGTCCGGGGCGCGAGATGGAAGGTGAGTGACGAGCCGATCGTCACGTCCCCGCGCGTGTCACCGGTGACGGTCGGGCCGTTGTCGACGAGGAATTCGTAGGCGCGGGGAGCGTGCGCCGAGCCGTCGCGCGTGACGCTGTGGACGTACAGGGTCTGCAGGCCACCGCGGGTCGGGGTGATCGTGGCCGTCGCCGTCCCGTCGGCGGCTGCCGGCACGCTACCCGAGGGGCCGTTCCCGTCGATCCGCCAGACGAAGGACTCCGTGTCGGCGACGGTGGTGGTCAGCGTGAACGCGCCGGGCACGCCGACGTTGTAGTCGAGGTTCGAGCCCGAGTTCGGGTACGCGTACGAGTACACCGACGGGCGGGTCTCCTTGACCATGTAGTCGTGGCCGGTTGGCGCGGACCAGTTCCCGGCCCGGTCGACGGCCCGGACGATGAGTGAGTGGTAGCCGGCCACCAGGGGCGTCCAGTTGAGTGTCGCCGGTCCGCCTAGCCACTGCGCCTCCACGGTGGACTCCACGTACTCGTACGGCAGCTCGCTGGAGTAGAACCGGTACCGGTAACTGACGGTGTCGTCGGAGGCCGAGGTCAGGGTGAAGACACCCGGCACTCCGATCGCGCCGTTGCCGATCCAGCCGCTGGCCGGATATTGCGCGGAGGTGACAGTGGGTGCCGGGCCGGCGGTGCGGTCGACCGTGAAGTGGCACGTGCTGCTCCACGGCGAGGCGTCCGCGTGATCGAGGATGCGCACGCGCCAGGCGTAGGTGACCCCGTCGAGCTGCTTCGCCCTGTCCGCGAGGTGGACGAAGACCTGGTCGCTCTGGTCGGCGATGTCGACGAGCCACTGCTGCGGGTGCGCCGGGTCGACGACGTCCCACACCTGGAAGTCGGCCCGCAGGCCGGCCCCCTCGCCCGTACGGCTGAAGGTGCCCTGTAGCGCGACAGCCTGGGCGATGCCCAGCCTTTCCGGGTTCAGGTACGGCCCCGGCGCAGCGGTGACACACGGCTGACCGGCCGTCGTGAGGTTGGTCGGTGCGGCCACCACGGCGGCGGCTGCCGGAGCGGCCGTGACCCCCAGAGTGGCCCCGCAGCCGAGCGCCGATGCCACGACCAGCGCCATGATCCGACGATGAACACGCGAAGGTGTGCGCAACAAGGTCTCCCATGAGGTGACGGGCTCTTGATCACCCGCGGGGAGAAGGATCGCATGCCGGTCCGACCAACGGGAGCCCCGTTTACCGGCCGCACGTGAGCCGAGTTGTCGGAGGCGCGCTCCGGCTCAGGCGAAGTCGAACAGGGGCGGAAAGGCGAGGACGACCGCCCAGGCCCACGCGGCGTACACGACCACGTAGCGGGTCTGCCAGCGCTCCAGGCGGGCGAAGGGCATGCGGCCACGCACAAAGCCGAGGTACAGCCATGCCGACCAGACGAGGTTGGTGAGCAGGACGAGGTTCTCGCCCAGTGCGGCCGTCTTGTTGGGGCTGAAGCCCCATTCGGTGATCCGACCCGTGATCGCGGCCAGCACCAGGACGTCGATGACCAGAGCGCTGACGACGAGCGCGAGTTGCAGGCGGTCGAAGAGGCCGGGGCGGGCGGTGAGGTCGCGGGCGGAGATGGCGTACAGCAGCATGCCCAGCACGATGACGAGCAGCAGGTCGAAGAGGATGAGCGCGTCGCGCTCGACGTCGATGCCGCTGGTGGTCCAGATGATGGCCACGAGGAAGGTCAGCAGGGTGGCCGTGAAGAGCGGCGTGAAGACGCGGGTCAGCACCGGCGCCATGTTCTCGATGACGCTCTGCTTCGCCTCCACCAGCCACGCCGCCACGATGACCGCGGCCACGGCGCCGCAGGGCAGCAGCCAGGACTGGATGAACCCCTCGGCGTCCAGGCCGATGGCTCCGAAGGCGTTCACCGTGAACGCCGTGAGCACACCGCCGCCCAGTCCGATGAGGACGAAGTAGATCAGCCACTCCCCGGTGAACCGGATGAAGTCCATCCGTCGCCGGTCTGACCGCCAGTCGCCACCGGCGTACGCGACGCCGACGACCAGCCACAGGGCTATCGGCAGGTGGATCGCCGTGAGCACCACGGTCTGCGAGTCGTCGGCCAGCGGATACGCGTTCGCGGCGACCGCGCCGAGCACGAACAGCACCGCGAGCGCCCCGATGACGCGAAGACCGACCCGGCGTTGCCAGGCGAAGTATGCGGCGAGCGCCGGCAGGGCGAAGAGGCTGGCATTCCGCGCGTAAAAGCTGCCGTCCTGGGACAGGTCAAGCCCGAACAGGGCCGGCACCTTGATCGCCAGCGCCGCGACGGCCGCACAGAGCACCATGACGGCCAACTCGCGACGGGATCGGGCGGCGGTGGGCGCGTCCGGCTCGCCGGGCAGCACGAGTTGCTTCCACAGCCGCTCGGAGTGCTCGCGAGCGAACTCCCGGGACAGCTCGTCGAGGCTGCCCATCCGCTTGACCGCGATGAGGAACGACTCGTCGGGTCGGAGGCCGGCCTCTGTCAGTTCGGTGATCCGGCTGCGGAGGTGGTCTTCCAGCTCGTCGGCGTCGGTGTGGTGCAGCTCCCGGCGGCGGTGCATGTAGGCCCGCCACTCGGCGATCTGGCCCTCCAGGTCGTTGTCGACGGTCACAGCCCCGCCCCCCAAGCCGGTGCCGGGGTCGGCCTGATGGACGGCGTCGTGCTCCAGACGCCCCGCAGGGCGTCGACGACCGCGGCCCACTGGCGGCGCTGCTCGGCGAGCTCGGCCCGACCCTGGTCGGTGATGCGGTAGTACTTGCGGCGTCGCCCCCCTTGCGGGGTTTCCCAGGCCGACTCGACGTGGCCGAGCCGCTCCAACCGGTGCAGCAGGGGGTAGAGCAGGCCGTCGGTCCACTCGAGTTGCCCGCCCGAGAGGTCGTTGACCTGCTTGAGGATCGCGTAGCCGTAGCTCTCGCCCTCAGCGAGGATCCCGAGCACGAGCGGCGTCGCCGAGGCCGCGACGAGGTCCTTGGTGATGTGCATGCGAACCGCCTATACCTAGAGCTGCAATGCATAGTAGTTCTAGGTATAGCGCTCACGCAATCGAACCGCCGTCAGGGGCGCCCCGCACCCACCCCATTCACTGGGGCTCGTCGAGCCAGACCACGATCCCGGTCAGGTCGGTGAGCACGGCGGCAACCCCCGCCCGGATGGCGGCCGCGCAGCGCTCGGCCGTGAACGAGTCAGGGTCGTACGTCGAGGACATGCCGAGCCCTTCACCCCGGAACGACGCGCCGGACCAGTCGGCCGCCGTGACGTTGTGGGTGGGCTCGGCCAGTTCTGCGCCCACCACGAGGAACTGCTGGTCCAGGTGGTTGGGGGTGACCAGCGCGAGGGGGTCGATGAGGTCGTTGCCCGCCGTGACGATGAGATCCGGGCCCATCTCCATGGCCCTGGTGATGCCGGGGACGGCGTCGTGGGCGTCGCCGACGACGACCTTCCTGAGGGCGACGCCCTCGTCGTCGGCCCAGTCCTCGACCGCCGTCACGAGCGCCTTGGTCGGACGGTCGTCGCCGGCGGTGAGCAGCACGACCCGGTAGTCCTTCGAGGGGTGGACGCCGGCCCACGAGCCGGGTCGCGGCTTGACGGTCGCCTCGGGAGCGGGCGTGGTGGAGGGGTCGATGAATCCCGGGCCGAGGGAGCCGATGGCGGCGGGCCTGGGGCGCGGCTGTGACCAGTCGTCACCGGAGTTGCATCCGGTGATCAGTGCGGCGGTCGCGGCCAGCATGGCAACGGCCCGGAGCGGGGGGCGCAAGGTGATCGTCCTCCGGAGGTGGTGGCGGAAGGTGTCGCCTCGTATTCCTATCTCAGATCCGGTCGTCGGAAATCCGTAGGCGGCCGTTCCGGGTCTTTGTTTTCCAGCGGTTCTCCGGCGGGCGGGCTCGTGTTCACCCGTGCCGTGCAACGTGCACTGGCCAACCGAGGGAGCCGCATGTCAGGGCACGTCCGCCGTACCGTTGTCGTCGCTGTTGTCTCGATCGCTGCGGCGATTCTTTCCTTTTTGAGCGCCGGGCCGGCGTCGGCGCACGGGTTTTCGTCCACCGTCTACGCGAAAATCATTGCGGGAGACGAGGGTCACATTCGGACGGCGTTGGGGCTCGAATACGACCTTCTCGTCGTGTCCGCCGCCGATTCTGGCGACGATGATGCGCTCTTCCAGGCGGGAACGGCCGCGTTCGAAGCGAAGGACACCCCGCGAGAGGCTGGCGCGCTCAACACCCACGCCGAAACAGTGCTGAGGTATGTGACCGACCGTTTCTCGGTGACCTCGAAGGGCGTGGCCTGTCGGCCGGAGCAGGTGACTGACGCGATCATCGGCTGGCGCGAAGGCGTGCCGTACGCCAGTCTGCTGCTCGACTGGACCTGCCCGCAACGGGCCGACGAGCACGAGGTGCGCAGCGGCCTGTTCGCCGACGACGAGGGCTACGTCAAGGGCACCAAGACGATCGTCACCTACGAGATCGACGGCCGGTCGGGCAGCGCGGCGCTCGACGCCGCCAACCCCTCGTTCTCCACCGGCCAGGCCTGGTACGAACGGTTCGGGGAGTTCTTCCTGCTGGGTGCCGAGCACCTGCTCTCCGGGATCGACCACATTCTGTTCCTGCTGGCGCTGATCGCCGGGTCGCGGCGCCCTCGGGAGATCGTGCTCGCGGCCACGAGCTTCACCCTGGCGCACTCGGTGACGTTCATGCTCGCCGCCCTCGGCCTGGTCGACGTGCCGGCGAGCATCGTGGAGCCGGTCATCGCGCTGTCGATCGCCGTGGTGGCGGGCTGGCACCTGTGGGGGATCTGGCGGCGCGGCGGCCATGCCACCGACCTCGATGCCACGGGCCGCGGCCATTTCAGTCTGGACCGATCCGGCTGGATCCGTCTCGGCGTGGTGTTCTGTTTCGGCCTCGTGCACGGCCTCGGTTTCGCGGGTGCGCTCGGGATCGACGAGTCATGGTCGTGGACTCTGCTGTGGTCGCTTCTGGTGTTCAACGTCGGCATCGAGGTCGTTCAGTTGGCCATTATCGCCGCAGTCTTTCCGCTGCTGATCGTGCTGCGACGGCGTACGCCGAAAGTCGGCCTCTGGGCGACCGGCGCTGTTTCTGGGGCGGTGTCCATTATGGGCCTGATCTGGTTCGTGCAACGCGTGTCCGGATCGTGAGTAAGGCTAAGTACCTCGGGAAGTGCAGCCAACCGCAAGATCACGTTCATGGTTGGTTCATCAGGCAGCGAAAGCTTGAGTTTGCTTGCCCATCGTCGGGCGAAGCTCATCCATTTCTCTATTTGAAAAGGGAACAATGTCGATGACATTGAGCACCTCGACAGGGGCCCGCGGGCTCGCACGGCGGCGCGCCGTCGCCGGGGTCGTGGCGGGATTCCTCGGAATCACCGTGGCCCTCGGCAGCGGCCTGACGGCCTCCGCCAGCGCGGCCGAGTCCACCACGATCACCGGCATCGTCCTCGGCGTCGGCGCGAACGAGACCCAGCGGGTCGTGACCTGGTACTCCTCCGCCGACACGGCGCAGAAGATCCAGCTCGCCCCGACCGCCGAGATCGTGAACGGCGAGTTCCCGGCCAGCGCCGTCAGCTTCGACGCCGTTGGCGCGGCGAACACCTCCACCACCGGCTTCAACCGGCACGCGACGATCAGCAACCTGCGTGAGAAGACCGCGTACTCGTACCGGGTCGGCTCCGAGGGCAACTGGTCCCCGGCGTACGCCTTCAAGACGCAGGACTTCGAGGGCGACTACGACTTCCTGTTCTTCGGCGACCCCCAGATCGGCTCCTCCGGCGACCGGCTGAAGGACCAGGCCGGCTGGGAGGAGACGCTGAAGGTGGCCACCGGGGCCAACCCGAACGCCGAACTGCTGGTGTCGGGCGGCGACCACGTCGAGTCCGCCAACGACGAGGGTCAGTGGACCTCGTTCCTGGCGCCCGACCAGCTACGTCAGTACCCCCTCGTCGCGACGATCGGTAACCACGACGTCGGCGGCAAGTCCTACGAGCAGCACCACTTCACCCCGAACACGGACCGCTCGTCGCAGTACTACAGCGGGGACCAGTCGACCCGGTCCGGCGGTGACTACTGGTTCATCCACAAGGACGTGCTGTTCATCGACCTGAACAGCAACAGCTACGCCAACCCCGCGGACGGCTCCCTCGGCGGCGACGCGGCGCACGTCGCATACGTCACCGACGTCATCAACAAGCACGGCGCCGAGGCCAAGTGGAAGGTGCTGGTCTACCACCACTCCATCTACTCGCCGGCCACCCACGCCACCGACACCGACAACAAGCAGCGTCGGGAAGACTTCACCACGGCCTTCTCCAACCTCGGCGTCGACATGGTGCTGCAGGGGCACGACCACAGCTACTCCCGTAGCTACTCCATCAAGAACGGCCAGAAGGAGAACCCGGCGGAGAAGCCGGGTGCTGCTGACGTCTTCCCCGGCCCGGGCGGCGTCCTCTACGTGACGGCCAACTCGGCCTCGGGCTCGAAGTACTACGACATCAAGAAGCCGGACGCCACCGGCACCGGTGTTCGCGGCAACGGTCCGGACCCCCTGGACCCGAGCAAGTACTGGTACAACTCGGTGCAGAACCAGGAGCACGTCCGCAGCTACGTCAAGGTGCAGGTACGCGGCGACAAGCTCGTCCTGCAGAACGTTCGCAGCGGCACCTGCGCGGCACCGAACGCGGCCGTCGAGAAGGGCCTCTCCTGCACCAACACCGCCGAGGGTCAGCCGGTCGGCTCGATCGTCGACAACGTGACGGTGCACCCGTACCACGGTGACGGCCAGGCCATCCAGGTCAACGTGCCGAGCCCGGCTCCGGGTGAGTTCGGCTGGACGATCGACGGCTACAACGGCCTGGTCGACCTCGGTACCGCACAGGAGCGTGACGGCACCTACTTCCAGGCGAACGGCAAGATCAACCCGATCCTCGTGTCGGACAGCCGCCGCACGCTCGCCCCGTGGTCGATCTCGGCCAACGTGGGTGACTTCCAGGACGCCGACAAGACGTTCTCCGGCTCCTACCTGGGCTGGACCCCGTACGTGCTCGACGCCGGCGCCGGCGCCGAGGCCGGTGCTCCGGTCCTGTCGGGCTTCGACGACCAGGGCAAGGGCCTGTCGGTCTCCAGCGGCCTCGCCGCGGCCGCACAGGGTCACCCCCGCGGCGGCGCCAAGCTCGGTGCCGACCTGGATCTGAAGATCCCGGACAGCATCGCGAAGGGCAGCTACCGCACCACCCTCACGATCACCGCGCTGAGCAGCTGATCGATCCGTTCCACCGGGCGGGGTAGGCACCAGCAGGTGCCTACCCCGCCACCCGTTGCAAGCCTCCCAAGATCACCTCAAGGACCCGACATGAACGCGTCCGTCAGGCGCTGGAAGACCACGACCGCCACACTCCTTCGTACGGCCACTCTGGCCCTGCTCGCCACCTCCGCCGTCGCCGGCCTGGCCACGGGCCCCGCCCTCGCGGCGGACGGCGACGTCGCCTGGACGGTCCGGACGGCCTCCAACAGCTACGGCGCGGCCCGGTCCAGCTACAGCTACAACGTCAACCCCGGCGGTGTGGTCGAGGACGAGATGGTCGTCGCCAACCGCGGCAAGGCGCCCTTGAAGCTGTCCGTGTACGCCGCCGACGGCTTCACGACCGAGGCCGGTCAACTCGACCTGCTCCCGCGGGACAAGACGTCGACCGCGATCGGGGCCTGGGCCCGGGCCGGCACCGGCAGCGTCGCCATCCAGCCTGGGAAGACCGCCCAGGTCCCCTTCACGATCAGCGTTCCCGAGAACGCCACGCCCGGCGACTACGTCGGCGGCATCCTCACCTCGCTGACCCAGGCCGAACAGGCCGAGGGCATCAACGTGGACCGGCGCCTCGGCATCCGGATCAAGTTGCGGGTCGGCGGCGAGCTGAAGCCGAGCCTCGCGATCGACGACCTCCACGTGACGTACGGCGGCACGTTCAACCCGTTCAGCAAGGGTGACGCCACCGTCAGCTACACGATCCGCAACACCGGCAACGCCGCCCTCGCCGGCAAGCAGGCGGTGTCCGTCTCGGGCCCGTTCGGGTCGCTGCGGGTCAAGGCGGGCGGGATCTCCGCACCCCCGGAGTTGCTGCCTGGTGAGAGCTGGAAGGTGACGGTGCCCGTGCACGGCGTCGCTCCCACGGCCCGGCTGGCGGCGACCGCGACCCTCACGCCACTGCTCTCCGACGCGTCGGGCTCCATCACCCCGCTCAAGCCGGTCCAGGTCACGGCGCACGGCTGGGCACTGCCGTGGATGCTCGTGCTGGTGCTCGTCGTGCTGATCGCCGTGCTCGTCGGCGCGCTGCTGTACCGGCGCCGCAACCGCGTCGCGCGCAAGGCGCGTGAGGACGCCCGGGTGCGCGACGCCGTCGAGCAGGCGCTGCGCGGCCAGGAGGCGTAGACATCCCATCCGTGCCCGAGGCCACCGGCCGGCGGCGGTCGCCCTTGTGGGTGAACGGTGCGCGGGCCCGGACCGGGTCCGCCCCGGAGCCGGCATGCTGCGACGGGTGATGCCGGCGCGGAGAGGGAATCCAGATGGCTGACGGAGATGTGCCCGAGCGGATGCAGGCTGCGGCCTTCGACGAGTTCGGCGGGCCGGAGGTGATCAGCCTGCGGAAGCTGCCGGTACCGGAGGTCGCTGACGACGAGCTGCTCATCAAGGTGTGGAGCGCCGGCGTGGGGGTGTGGGACGCGTACGAGCGCCAGGGCGTGCTGGTGCCCGAAGGTGCCGAGTTCCCGATCGTGCCCGGCTCCGACGGCGCGGGGACCGTGGTCGCCGTCGGCAGCCAGGTGACCAACGTCGCGCCGGGCGACCTGGTCTACGTGTCCGCCACCACCCGACCGAAGGGCGGCTTCTACGCCGAGTACGCGGTGACGAAGGCGCAGTACGCGGCCAAGCTGCCCGAGGGTGTGCCGGTGGAGCACGCCGGCGCCATGCCCACCGACGCGTTGACCGCCCTGGCGGGGCTGGACACCCTGAGCCTGCCGGCCGGTGCCTGGCTGTTGATCTTCGGCGCGAGCGGCGGGCAGGGTCACCTTGCGGTGCAGTTGGCCAAGCGCCAGGGGCTCAACGTGATCGCGGTTGCCTCCGGGCGGGACGGGGTGGCGCTGGTGACCCGGCTCGGTGCCGACGTGTCCCTCGACGGCCACGGCGACCCAGCCGAGGTGCTGGCGCGGATCCGGGACGCTGCCCCGGAAGGGGTGAACGGCATCCTGGCCATGGCCGGCGGCAAGACGCTGGACCGGCTCACCGAGGCGCTCTCCGACGGCGGCGTGGTCGCGTACGCCCACGGTGTGCAGCCGGAGCCGAGCGAACGGCCCGGCATGTCGGTCCGGGCGTACGACGGTGTGGCCAACCCGCAGCAGTTGCAGCGCCTCAACGAACTGATCGAGGCCGGACCGTTCCAGGTGCACGTCGCCGAGACGTTCCCCCTCGGCAAGGCGGTGGAGGCGCACCGGCGGCTCCAGAGCTCCCACCCGGGCAAGCTGCTGCTGACGATCGTCTAGCGCCGGGCGGCCGGGCTGTCACCGTTCGTCGCCGCGAGGTAGTCGGCGAGGTGGCCGGCGGCAACGAGCATCGCGTGGCCGCGGGCGGCCAGCCGCTGCCGCCAGGCGTGCAGGGACGCCACGAGTGGCTCGGGGCCGTCGGCGGCGCGTACCTGCCGAATCACCGTCGCGATGTGGTCCAGCAGGTAACCGCCCCGGCGCAGGAGGTGGGCGAGTTCGGCGTCCCGGACGTCGTCCGGGCCGTACAGGCGCTGGCGGGAGGTGCGGTCGCGCGCCGGGGACAGGACGCCTGCCCGTTCCCACTTCCGCAGGGTCGCCGGTGTCACGCCGAGCCGGTGGGCGAGGTCGCCGACGGTCAGCGGCCGACCGGGCGGGCGGGGCGCGGGCGCGGCGGTGAGCACCCCGATCGTCGCCTCGACGGCGTCGAGGGTCTCGCGGTCGCGTACCAGTTGCACGTGACCGCTGTCGACGGCGCGCAGGGCGGCGTCCAGGTCACCGCGGACGGCCGCCCGCATGATCTCGCCGGCGCCCGCGTATCCGTGGCCCGCCACCAGCGCCAGGTAGGCGCGCAGCGCCGCCGCGTGCACCTCCGTGTACGCGCGGTAGCCGCTCGGCGTGCGCCGGGCGGCGGGGATGACGCCGTCGTGCTCGTAGTTGCGGACCGCCTGGCTGGAGATGCCGTGCTCCCGGGCCAGGTCGACCGGCCGGTAGGCGTGTCCTGCTTTTTGAGGGTTCAGCTACCGCTCCCTGAAGCGTTCGGGCGTACAAGTCTCAACGGGTGGTTCAACGATACGGTGAAGGTCATGGCTTCTTCATCAATGCCCGCCGCCTGGTCGTTCGGCCTCGGCGCCGACGACATCGCCGATCTCATCCTCGCCCTGCCCGAGGTGGCGGTCGTACGGGCCGACGAGGCGTCGGGCGCCCCGCGCTCCAGTTGGGGCGACCGGTTCTTCTTCGTCGGCCCGGACCGTCGCCGGCCGTTCGCCACCCTCGTCGGGCAGGACACCGCCGGCTTCGACGAGGATTCGCAGCTCGATCGGCCGGGCATCTTCCGGCTCAGCCTGGACCTCGGCCGCGAGGAGTTCCAGAACGTGTTCGGCTATCCGCCGGCGCAGTCCGACGACCACCGTTCCGTGGTCGACTTCAGCGCCCTCGACCAGGTCGTGCCCCATCCCGTCTACGGCACCCACGGCTGGGCGTGTGTGCTCAACCCGGGCCCGCGCAGCCTGGCCGAGGTCGACCGGTTGCTGGCGCACGCACACCAGCGGGCGTCGCGTCGGCACCAGCGCTCGCTGGACCGGCAGCGGCGCTGAGCGGTCAGCGCTCGCGGGGGTGCGGCACGCGTACCGACGCCATGCCGGCCGCGGTCGCGGCCTGGATGCCCAGGTCGGTGTCCTCGAAGACCAGGCAGGACCCCGGAGGTACGCCGAGGTGCGCCGCCGCCAGCAGGAAGGCCTCCGGGTCGGGCTTGGCCCGCGTGTAGTCGTCGGCGCACACCAGCACGTCGAACCGGTCGAGCAGGCCCAGCGCGTCGAGGGACGCGGTGACCGAGGCCCGGGTGCTGCCGGAGACGACGGCGAACGGCACCCGCTGGTGGGCGTCGTGGATGTGCGCCAGCACCTCCGGCACGGCGGCGAGCTGTGGCAGCAGCTCCTGGTAGTAGCTCTCCTGGCGCTCCATGACGGTCGCCACCGGCATGGTCAGACCGTGCCGCTCGTTCAGGGTGGCGATGATGTCGGCCACCGGCCGGCCACCCCAGGCGTAGAACAGATCCTCCGGGAACTCGCAGCCCCACTCGTCCAGGACCCGCTGCCAGGCCAGGTAGTGCAGCGGCATCGAGTCGACGATGGTGCCGTCACAGTCGAACAGGTACGCCGCGAACTCGCCGGGTGGCACGGTCAGACTCACCGGTGCAGGCTACAGCGCCTGCCGTGGCCGGCCAGGGGCGGCGGCCGGGCCCTCAGGTCAGTCGGACGGCCCGTCGGTGGTGACGGATTCGAGCCGGCGAAGCAGCTGCGCCCGTTCCGGCTCGGTGCCGACCAGCGTCAGCGCGCTCCGGTACGCCGCCGCGGCCTCGCCGTACCGGCCGAGTCGACGCAGCAGATCCGCCCGGGTCGCCGGATAGAGGTGGTAGCCGCGCAGCCGCGGATCGTCGGCCAACCCGTCCAGCAGGGCGAGCCCCGCCTCCGGCCCGTCCCGCATGGCCACCGCCGCGGCCCGGTTGAGTGCGACCACCGGCGAGGGGACCAGACCGAGCAGTACGTCGTACAGCGCCACCACCTGCGGCCAGTCGGTGCTGGCCACGTCGGCGGCCTCGTCGTGCAGCGCGGCGATTGCCGCCTGCACCCCGTACGGCCCGGGTGACCGGCCGGTCAGCGCGATCACCACCAACCCGCGCCCCTCCTCGATCATGGGGTGGTCCCAGCGTCCGCGGTCCTGGTCGTCGAGGAGGATCACCTGGCCGTCCGGCCCGGTACGCGCGGCGCGCCGGGCGTGGACCAGCAGCATCAACCCGAGCAGCCCGGCGACCTCCCGCTCGGCGGGCAGCAGCCGACGCAGGATTCGGGCCAGCCGGATGGCCTCCTCGGCGAGGTCGATGCGCTGGAGGTCCGGGCCGGAGCTGGCGGCGTAACCCTCGGTGAAGACCGAGTAGATCGCCTGGAGCACCGTGGGCAGACGTTCGGGCAGCTCGTCGGCACCGGGCACCCGGAACGGGATGCGCGCGTCGCGGATCTTCCGCTTGGCCCGGACGAGTCGCTGGGCCATGGTCGCGGGCGGCACCAGGAAGGCCCGCGCCACCTCGACCGTGGTGAGGCCGGCGAGGAAGCGCAGGGTGAGGGCTCCGCGATCCTGGGCGGGCAGGGCCGGGTGCGCGCAGGTGAAGAAGAGTGCCAGCCGGTCGTCGGGCAGGTCACGGTCCGCGTCCGCGGGCGGAGCCGGCGCGGCCCGTTCCGCCTCCGCCCGGAGCACGGCGAGCCGGGTGGCCAGCACCCGGTCGCGGCGCAGCCGGTCCACGGCACGGCGGCGGGCCGTGGTGAGCAGCCAGGCACCCGGCCGGCTCGGGACGCCACCGGTCGGCCAGTGCACCAGCGCCGCCTCGATGGCCTCGGAGGCGACCTCCTCGGCCAGGTCGAGGTCGCCGAAGCGGTGCACGAGCGAGGCGAGCAGCCGACCGCGTTCCTCCCGGAACACCGCCTCCACGGACGACCCGACAGGCCGCGCCCCGGCTGCCTCCTCGCCCGACACCGTCAGACCTCCACCTCGATCTCGGCGACCGGACGCACCTGGACCGACCCGCCGCCGAGGGCGCCCGGGCTGCGGGCCGCCCACTCCAGCGCGGCGTCGAGATCCGGCACGTCGATGATGTCGTACCCACCGAGCACCTCGCGGGTCTCGGCGAACGGCCCGTCGGTGATCGTGCGTTCGCCGGCCGGCCCGACCTGCACCGTCGTGCAGGTGGTGAGGTCCTGCAACGGGTGCCCGGACACCCAGATGCCGGCGTCCTTCATCTCGCGGTCGTAGCGGATCCAGTCCTCGAAGTCGCACCCGTCGACGGACGTCTCCCACTCCGTCGTCGGGCTCATGAACAGCAGCATGTACTTCACGTTCCGGCTCCTCTCGGTGCGGCGGGGGTCGCCGTACAGCATGACGACGAACGGACACCGGGGATGTCGACACGGCAGTCGGAGATCTTTCCCGGCCTACCCGTCGGCCGGTTCGAGCGGGGGATCGCGTCGCTCGACCCACTGTTCGTGGCAGGTCACAGCGAGCAGGAGGACGGTCAGCAGCGCGAGCGAGGCCAGTGCGGGCAGGGCCTGCCCGAGGGGCAGTAGTGCCGGTGGCAGCAGCGCGGCGACGACCTGCGTCGGGTGCACGGTACGGATGGTGAGCCGACGGAAGACCAGTCGGCTGATCAGGTAGAGGCCGGTGCCGCCGTAGAGCGCGGTGGCGGCGGGCCAGCCCAGCCGGTCGGGGTGCGACGCCTCCTCGCTGAGCTGACCGATCACCTGCTCGATGCCGAGCGCGACGTAGATGGCACCGATGATCAGGGGAGAGTGACCGAGGCCGTACGCGTCGCCGGCCACGGCGGCCCGGCGCTCGCCCGGCACCCCTCGGACAGCCTGCCGTGCCGCCGGCGCCAGCCGGTCGAAGTAGAGCCACCACAGGCAGACGGTGCAGGTCAGGCCGAGCAGCGCCGCCGCCAGGGCGGGGCTGCTCGGTGCCATCGATCTCGGCCCGGCACCGGCGGATATCAGTGACTCGCCGAGCGCGATGATCAGCACCAGGCCGAACCGCTCGGTGAAGTGGTCGACGCTGCGCAGTGGCCACGGCTCGTAGGCGGACGCCAACCGGGCGCCTCCGATGTCCACGAGGAACGCCACCGTCCAGAGCGCCGTCTGGGCGATGCCACCGAGCAAGGCGCCGACGACGAGCGGGATCCAGGCCAGCACCACCGGCACCGTGAAGAACCGGAGGGTCCGGCGGAGCGGCGCGTTCGTCGTGCTCGCCCAGAACAGCACCACGAGCTGCACCGCCCGGCCGATCGCGTAGGCCAGCGCGAGGGTGAGCGGCGCGTCGAGAACCTCCGGCCCCTGCTCCCAGGCGTCCGGCAGCACCAGCGCGGCCACGAAGATCGCCGCCATCGCGACCAGGGTGGCCGCGCGCGCCGGGCCGACGTCCGGGCGGACCAGGTTCCCCAGCCAGGTGTACGGCCCCCAGGAGTAGATCAGCAGCAGTAGGAGGAGGAGCCCCTGTGCCAGGGTGAGCGCGGTGGGTGGCTGCGCCATGAACGTGATGACCCGGGTGAGCGCGAAGACGAAGACCAGGTCGAAGAAGATCTCGAACATCGAGGTCCGGTGCGCTTCCGCAGCCGGGACCGGACGAAAGCCGGAAATCCTCCTCATCCTCGCAGTCTGCGGCAAGCGGGAACCGATCGATCGGCCGTTCAGCCGCTCTCATCGTCCGTCGGCGGCGAGAAGAGGGGGAAGAACCGCTCGGCGACCCGGATGTCGCCCTGCACCTCGATCGCGCCACGGGAGATCGCCGACCGCACCGGCGTGCCCCCGAACATCAGATCGCGCAGCGCGGCGACCGTGCCGGTGACCGTCACGTCGGCCTCGCTCGTCCGGCCGCGGACCACGGTGATCGTGTCCTGCCTCACCCCGACGTCGAACGCGTCGGTGCCCACCCGCAGCCCCAGCCGAGCGGTCAGTGGCTCGCCGGTCGGAGGGCGGTAGAGAGCCTTGAGCAGCAGCATGAACGCGTCCGTGCTCATCTCGCCGTCCGACTCGTCGGGCAGGCCGGCGCCCCAGCGGGACAGCTCGATCAGCGTCGACTCCAGCAGCCGCCCCCGCTCGGTCAGCTCGTACGCGTGCACGCTGGCCGGCGGCCCGAGCTGGACCCGCCGGACGATGCCGGACTGCTCCAGCTCCCGCAGCCGCTGGCTGAGCACGTTCTGGCTGGCCTTCGGCAGGCCTGCCCGCAGGTCACCGAAGCGCTTCGGCCCGAAGACCAGCTCTCGGACGATCAGCAGGGCCCAGCGTTCGCCGATGAGGTCCATCGCGCGCGCCGCCCCGCAGGCGTCCTGATAACTCCGCTGTGCCACGGCCCGATTCTAGTCGCTGCCCACCGTCCGGTGCTACGGTCGCACCGACCGGTCCTAACTTAGGAGTAAGCAATGGACGCACTGCTCGCTCACGTCGTCGAGCGACACGGCGGTCTGGACCGCTGGAACACCGCCTCGACCCTCACCGCCCGGGTCACCTACGACGGGCCGTTCTGGGAGTTCAAGGGCCGTCCGGACTTCGCCAGCACCGAACTGGTCGAGGCCGACCTGCACCGGCAGCAGGTCCGGCACGTTGATCAGGGAAGCGGCCAGGTCGTCGAGTACGACCGCGAGGCCGATCGTGTGACCGTCACCGCGGCGAACGGCACCCTGACCGAGGAACTGGACCATCCCCGGGCCAGCTTCGACGGGTACACCCTGGAAAGCCAGTGGTCGATCGCCCAGGCCGGCTACTTCCGCGCCTACGCCACCTGGCACTACCTGGTCGAGCCGGTGCTGTTCACGTGGCCCGGCGTCGAGGCCCACGAGGTCGAGCCGTGGACGGAGAACGGCGAGGTGTGGCGGGGTCTCAGCGTCACCTTCCCCGAGAACGTGGACACCCACAACGAGACCCAGCTGTACTACTTCGACGACAGCGGGCTGCTGCGGCGGATGGACTACCAACCGGCGGTCAACGGCTACTCGCCCACCGCGCACTACGTCAGCGGGCACACCCGGGTCGACGGCCTGGTCGTCCCGACGCGGCGCCGGATCCACATCCGCCAGGAGGACCGCACCCCGGACCTCTCCTGGACGCCCATCACGCTGGACCTGGCGGACGTCCACATCCGCTGAGTCCCGCCGGGTGCGAGCGTGGCGGATCCGGCGCAGCGTCGGTGACCGGACGCCCCGGCCTCAGACCGGGGCGTCCGTCCGCCGTCGGCTCCGTTCGGCCCGCCGACGAACCTGCTGGTACGCCCCGGTCAGCCCCATGGCCCGCCGGACCTCGACCAGCGTCTGCCGGACCTCCTGACGGGTCCGCTCGGTGCCCTCGACGATCAACCGGTCGACCAGCCCCCGGTCGGCCTCGATCTCGGCTCGACGCTCCCGGATCGGCGCCAGGAACCGCTCCAACGCGTCGACCAGCCGCTCCTTGACCTCCACATCGCCAACCCGCCCGGCCCGGTAACGCGTGGCCAGGTCGGCCACCTCGTCACGGTCCGGGTTGAACACCTCGTGGTACGCGAAGACCGGGTTGCCCTCCACGGTGCCCGGCACGTCGGCCCGCACCCGGTTCGGGTCGGTGTACATGCCGAGCACCTTGCGACGCACCGTGGCAGCGTCGTCGGACAGGGCGATCGTGTTGCCGCGGCTCTTGCTCATCTTGGCCGCGCCGTCGGTACCCACCAGGCTCGGCGTGTCCGCCGGGATCAGCTCGGGCACCGGGAAGACCGGCCCGTACAGGTGGTTGAACCGGCGGGCGATCTCCCTGGTCACCTCGACGTGCGCGGCGTTGTCCCGGCCGACCGGGACCACCTCCCCCTTCACGCAGAGGATGTCCGCCGCCTGGAGCACCGGGTAGCCCAGCAGCCCGTACGGCATCTCCTCCTTGCCCGCGTCCCGGGCCATGTCCTTCAGCGACGGCACCCGTTCCAGTCGGGGCACGGTCACCAGGTTCTGCAGGAGTGTGTTCAGGTCGCCCACCTCTGGGATGGCCGACTGGAGGTAGAACGTGGCCCGCGCCGGGTCGACGCCGGCGGCGAGGATGTCGGTCACCATCTCGCGGGCGTTGCCGGAGACCTGGTCGATGTCCTCGCGGCGGTTCCTGGTGGTCAGCATGTGCAGGTCGGCGATGATGAAGAAGCTCTCGTACCGGTGGTGCAGCCGCACCCGGTTGGCGATGCTGCCGACGTAGTGGCCGAGGTGCAGGCGGCCGGTGGGCCGGTCGCCGGTGAGCATTCGTGCGACGGACATGGTGGTGTGCCTCTCGTGCGGAAGGTGGATGACGCGTGGGCGCGCGCCGAGCGGGACGAATTCGCCCCGTCGGTCAGCGGGTCGGCTCAGCGAGCCGTCCGCCATCGCGCGCCGGCGCGGTACCGCAGACCACCAGCACGGAGTACGTCGAGGAGTTGCTCACGGCCATCGCCGGAGCTGATCGGGAACCCGGGCACCACACCGAGCGGGAGGCAGTCGACCATCTCGACCGCCTCCGGCGTGCAGTTGCTCGTCCGGACCACGGCTTCACGGTACCCGTGGTGCCGCGCCCGCACCGCCCGGTCGGTGGCTCAGCGCCGCGGGTCGGCGGCTTCGGTCGGGCGCTCCCGCTCGGGGTCCGCGGACTCCTGTGGCCGGTAGCGCTCCGCGTAGTAGCTGCCGACGCGTTCCCGGTACTCCGGGCCCGCCGACCCCGGGTCGAACGGCGGTGCGTCCCTGATCTCCTGCCGGGTCCGGTCGACGTGCACGCTGCGGTCCAGGTGGTCGACCCGGGCCACCGTGCCGGCCGGGAGCAGCACCTTGTGGCCGAGGATCCATGGACCCGTGTCGACAACCAGGTACCGCGCGTCCGCCTCGTGGCTCGCCTCGTCGATGGTGCCGATCCGCCCGTCGGTCGCCTGAACCCGGTAACCGACCAGGTCGATCGGCGTGCCGGGGCCGGGTGCGTCCGGTCCGTCGTGCCCACCGTCGGTGTTGTCCGGAGGGGTCACCGAGGGGGTCGTCTGCGTGTACCCGCCAGCGAGGGCGGACGGGTCGCGCCAGTCCCAGGGACTGAAGGTCGAGGGTTGCACGGGACACCTCCGGTGACGGTCTTCGGCTGTCCCGTTCCGCAGTGCCCATCCGGCTGGGAGCGGAAACGGCGGCAGTGTCGAGTGCGGGAGGATCGCCGCCCGTAACAGGTCGCAGCTGGGTGGGCAGGTCCGCTGGCATACTCGGCTGCCATGGTGCTGTCGCGTGGGTGGGCCGTCTTCCTGGTCGGGGTCGGAATCTGGACCTGGGTGATCTGGCCGAGGTTCGCCGTCGCCATCTGGCAGGACCCGCGTTCCTGGGCGTCCGGAACGGTGGGGGACGGCGCGGCGACCAGCTTCCTGTGGGTGCACGCCCTGCTGATCGGCGCGTCCCTGGCGATCGGAACCACCGTCGGTGTCCTCGGCATCCGGGCCTGGTTCGCCGCCCGCCGGCGCCAGCAGCGCCCGGTGGCCTGACGGCCTGCGGGGCCGCCAGTCGGGAGCCGACCGGTCACACCGGGTGAACCGACGACCCGCCCAGCCGCGCCCGCGTTCCGTCGAGGAAAACCACCAGGTCGCGCTGACCTGGGGAAACGCCTCGGCGCAGCGAGTGTGACGCGGGACGCTCCCCCCGGATTTGACGATCAAACCCGCAGACGCGTAACTTTCTCTCTGCCAGCGCGGAACGGGGCAAACGGGACGAAGTCCTGAAGCACCGAATCGGGCTGGCAGCCGGGTCAGGCAGGGGTTCGCTCCTGTGAGACACGGTCCGGGCGGGGCTCGCCGAATCGGCCGCGAGGCGGATTTGGTGCGGCGAAGCCGACCGGGTAAGGTTTACGACCGGCAGGGAACCGGGCGAGCTAGCGGGAGACCGCAGCGGCCGGCCTGCCAAATCCGACGACCTGACGCAGCGGTTCGCTGCTGCGTGAGTGCGCCGGGACCAACCCGTACGAAGCACGACAGACCGGGACACACGGTTTGACACGGCGAAGACGGTGAGGTAACGTAGTAAAAGTGCCCGCCGCCACTGAGCGGCGGGGACGCGAACGAAAGCCCCGAGTTGGGCCTCACGGTGTGGGGTTCTGGTCGGTGTGTGGTTGTTCTTTGAGAACTCAACAGGGTGCTTGATAAGCCAGTGCCAATTATGATTTATACCCCGGACTGGTTGGGCTTTTGGGTCTGA
>NZ_JAMHIW010000045.1 GCF_023896955.1 Micromonospora sp. RHAY321 | reverse complement strand
GGCAAGCGAGGCGAAGCCGGCCAGCCAGACGCAGACCGACCGCAAGCCCTCCGGTGAGCGTCAGCTCGGTGTGCGCTACGAGGCGCAGCCGAACTTCTACTACTGCGGCCCCGCCGCCGCGCGTAACGCCCTGTCCGTGCAGGGCAAGGACATCAGCGTGGACGCCATGGCCAAGGAGATGGGCACCACCGAGGCCGGCACCAACTCCATCAACGACATCACCCCCGTGCTGAACAAGGAAACCGCCAAGGACGCCTACCACTCCGTGGAGATCAGCACCCCGAACGCCGACGACAAGCAGACCGAC
>NZ_JAMHIW010000044.1 GCF_023896955.1 Micromonospora sp. RHAY321 | reverse complement strand
CTGCTCGTCGCCGGCAACGGCGGCAGCGCCGCCGAAGCCCAACACCTCACCGCCGAACTCGTCGGCAAACTCCACCACGACCGCCAACCACTGTCCGCCATCGCCCTGCACGCCGAAACCAGCACCCTCACCGCCATCGCCAACGACTACGGCTACACCGACGTCTACGCCCGCCAAGTCCGCGCCCACGGCCGACCCGGCGACATCCTCCTCCTCCTCACCACCAGCGGCACCAGCCCCAACCTCCTCACCGCCGCCCACACCGCCCACGACACCGGCCTCACCACCTGGGCCCTCACCGGACCCGCCCCCAACCCCCTCGCCGACACCTGCCACGACACCCTCGCCATCGCCTCCCCCGACACCCAGGTCGTCCAGGAACTCCACCTCGTCACCAGCCACCTGCTCTGCGAATAC
>NZ_JAMHIW010000043.1 GCF_023896955.1 Micromonospora sp. RHAY321 | reverse complement strand
TTGGCCTTGGGGTTGCTGCCGGTGACGGGGATGCGGGTGCAGGCGGAGCGGTTGCGCTGGGAGTAGACCAGGTTCACGGGTGCTTCGAAGCCGGGTACGAGGCGGCGGTAGGAGTTGACCGTGGGGTTGGTGAAGGCCAGCAGTGACGGGGCGTGGTGTAGCAGGCCGCCGATGTACCAGCGGGCGGTGTCGGACAGGCCGGCGTAGCCGGTCTCGTCGTAGAACAGTGGTTCGCCGCCGAGCCAGAGGCTCTGGTGGGTGTGCATGCCGGAGCCGTTGTCGCCGAAGAGGGGCTTGGGCATGAAGGTGGCGGTTTTGCCGTTGGCCCAGGCTTCGTTCTTCACGATGTACTTGAACAGTTGCAGTTGGTCGGCGGCGTGCAGCAGGGTGGAGAACCGGTAGTTGATCTCCGATTGGCCGGCGGTGCCGACCTCGTGGTGGGAGCGTTCCACGGTGAAGCCGGTGTCGACCAGCCGCCGCACGATCGAGTCGCGCAGGTCGGCGTAGTGGTCGACCGGTGGTACGGGGAAGTAGCCGCCCTTGTAGGCGGTCTTGTAGCCGCGGTTGCCGCCGGGCTCCTCGCGGCCGGAGTTCCAGGCGCCCTCGATCGAGTCGATGTAGTAGAACGACTGGTGGGCGGAGGTTTCGTGGCGGATGGAGTCGAAGATGTAGAACTCCGCCTCGGCGCCGAAGTACGCGGTGTCGGCGATGCCGCTGGCCGCGAGGTACGCCTCGGCCTTCTTGGCCACGTTCCGCGGGTCGCGGGTGTAGGCCTCGCGGGTGAACGGGTCGTGGATGAAGAAGTTCAACGCCAGGGTCTTCTGCGCCCGGAACGGGTCGATGAACGCGGTCGCGACGTCCGGGAGCAGGAGCATGTCCGACTCGTGGATCGCCTGGAAACCGCGGATCGACGAACCGTCGAAGGCCAGACCCTCGGTGAACAGGTCGTCGTTGACGGACTCGACCGGCAGGTTGAAGTGCTGCATCACACCGGGCAGGTCACAGAACCGTACGTCGACGAACTTCACGTCCTCGTTCTTGAGGTACCGCAGCAGTTCCTCGGGATTGGCGAACACACGTCCTCCTG
>NZ_JAMHIW010000042.1 GCF_023896955.1 Micromonospora sp. RHAY321 | reverse complement strand
GATTTCTTCGGGGCGTTGCAGGATGACGAGGTCGATGTCGGTGTGGGGTAGGTCGTCGGGGGTGACTTCGATGGCGGTGTCGGGCCAGGGGTAGGTGCGGGCGCGGCCGAGGCCGTAGGGGCCGCGGTCGGGTGTGGTGGGGATGAGGTAGCGGTGGTTGCCGTGCACGAACGACGTGGTCCAGGAGCCGTGCACATGCCAGAGCAGGACGTTCATGCCTCTCCTGTCGCGGACGTTGCGGAACTGGCGGTTGGTCGGCGGACGATGACGGCGGGCCTTAACCCGGGGCCGGGGGCGCCAGCCGGAGCACCGCCTCGACCACGTCGACCGGGTCGACGCCACCGAGGCAGGGGTGCCCGGGGACGGGGCAGATGCCCGCTCGGGTGTCCCGGCACGCCGCTCCGGCGTCACCGAGCCGGACGGTGGGCACCCGGTAGGGGCCCCACTGTCCGAACGGGACGGTCGGTGCGAAGAGACTCACCACCGGGGTGCCGACCGCCGCCGCGAGGTGGGCCGGGCCGGTGTTGCCGACGACCAGGCAGCGGGCCCCGGCCAGCAGCCGGGCCAGGCCGGCCAGGTCGGTGCGACCGCCCAGGTCGGTGCCGCCGGCCGCGGCCACCCGGGCGGTCAGGTTCCGCTCGGCCGATCCGCCGGTGACCAGCACGCGGTGCCCGGCGGCGGTCAGCGCCGCCACCATCTCGGCGTACCGGTCCGGGGGAGCAGCCCGGCTCGGCACCGAGGCACCCGGGTGCACGACGACATAGCCGGGCTCGACCGCTTCCGGGGGTCGGCACAGCTCAGGGCGGATACGCAGGCGCGGTTCGTCGTCGGCGGGCAGTCGGTGACCGGCGGCGGCGGCGAGGGAGAGCGCACGTTCGGGTTCCGGAACACCCACCGGCACCCGGTGACGAACGTCCAGCAGCGAGCCCGGATAGTCATCGCTGATCGCGGCGATCCGACCGACACCCGCCATCCGCAGCAACAACGCCACCGGCAGCGCCGACTGATGAAACGACGTGAACACCACCGCCTCATCCGCCCCCACCGCCGCCAGCCGCGCGATCAGAACCCGCATCGCCTCCGGGTCCACCGGACCCGGCGCCGGATCAATCCACGGCAACGGATGCTCAATCACCTCATCGACACCCGGCAACAGACCCGCCGCAGCACGCCCCCGCGGCCCACACACCAACACCACCCGCCGCGCACCAGCCGCCACCGCACGGATCGCCGGCCCGGTCACCAACACATCCCCGGCCGAATCCGACCGCACCACCAACGCCGTACCCACCCGCGCACCCACCCCAGCCGGCCGCACAGCCTGCACAGCCCGCTGCCGACGCAGAATCTCCCCCACCGCCGCCGGCAGATCCGCAGCCACCCACCCCGCGGCGGCGACCTCCTCCGGCCGGGTCACCGGCGTCGGCACCAACACCCCCGCCGCCCCCGCCGCCAACGCCGCGCCCACATCCCGACCAATGTCACCCACCACCACACACCGCGACGCACTCGTACCCAACGCCTCAGCAGCCGCATGCACCAACCCAGGAGCCGGCTTACGACAACCACACCCATCGGCGTCATCGTGCGGACAGATCAACCACGCATCGAAGCGACCCAGCAACTCCTCAACACGGGCGTGCACCGCCCGCATCTGTCCCTCACTGAAAAAGCCCCGCGCCAGACCCGACTGATTCGTCACCACCGCCAGCCGCAACCCAGCAGCCCGCAACCGATCCAACGCCACCCGCGCACCCGGCACCGGCCGCACCTTCTCCGGATCACCGTTGTACGGCACATCCTCGATCAACGTGCCATCCCGATCCAGCAACACCGCGTCGTACAGG
>NZ_JAMHIW010000041.1 GCF_023896955.1 Micromonospora sp. RHAY321 | reverse complement strand
GTGGAGCAGGCGCTGCCGCTCGTGCGGGACCTGCCCCGGATGAACCCACCGTTCGCACCTGCCGCCCACCGGCCGGCGAACTGGCGTGCCCTGGCCACCGCCGGCGCCGTCAATCCGAACGGCGCCAACGGACACAGCGCGAACGGACACAGCGCGAACGGGCACGGCGGGCAGGTGGCCGGAGACGGCGACGGGGGTGGATCGTGAGCGGCCCACTGGTGGTGGTCGGCGACGCACTGCTGGACCGGGACGTGACCGGGGCGGTGAACCGCCTCTGCCCGGACGCTCCGGTACCGGTGCTCGACGAGACCGCAGCCATCGACCGGCCCGGCGGCGCCGGCCTCGCGGCGCTGCTCGCCGCCGCGCAGGGCACCGAGGTGGTGCTGGTGACCGCCCTTGCCGACGACGCGGGCGGAGCCCGGCTGGCCGACCTGCTGACCGTCGCCGGGGTGACGCTCTACCCCCTCCGACTGCCCGGCGCGACGCCGGAGAAGATCCGGCTGCGCGCCGACGGGCAGACCCTGCTGCGACTCGACCGGGGCGGTGCTCCACAGGCGCCGGCCGAACCGCCAGCGGCCGCGCTGGACGCGCTGCGCGGGGCGGGCGCGGTCCTGGCCAGCGACTACGGCCGTGGCCTGCTGCGGCAGCCGACGCTGCGGGCAGCGCTGGGCGAGGTGGCGGGGCCGGTGGTCTGGGATCCGCACCCGCGCGGGCCGGCCGCGGTGCCGGGCACCCGGCTGGTCACCCCGAACCTGGCCGAGCTGCGGCAGCTCACCGGCGACGCCGGCGGCGGGTCACCGCTGTCCACGGCGACCCGGGCCGGGCACGAGCTACGCCGACGCTGGCGGGCCGGTGCGGTGGCCGTGACCACCGGCGCGGACGGCGCGGTGCTCTGCCACCCCGGGACCACCCCGCTGGTGGTGACACCCGAGACCAGTGTGGAGCAGATACGGGACACCTGCGGCGCCGGGGACCGCTTCGCCGCGACCGCCGCGACCGCGCTCGCCGGCGGTGCGCTGATCTCGGATGCGGTGCGGGAGGCCGTCGCCGCCGCGTCGGCGTACGTCGCCGCCGGGGGTGCCGCCGGGCTGCACGACGACCAGCCGGCCCCGGAGAACCCGGCCGGTACGGCCGCTGAGGTGGTGGCACGGGTCCGGGCGGCCGGTGGGACCGTCGTGGCAACCGGGGGCTGCTTCGACATCCTGCACGCGGGGCACCTGGCGACCCTGCAGGCGGCCCGCCGGCTCGGCGACGCCCTGGTGGTCTGCCTCAACTCCGACCGCAGCGTACGGGCCCTCAAGGGACCGGGCCGGCCGATCAACACCGAGGCCGACCGGGCCCGGCTGCTGGCCGCGCTGGACTGCGTCGACGCGGTGGTGGTCTTCGAGGAGTCCACCCCGCACCGGGTGCTCACCCGGCTCCGGCCGGACATCTGGGTCAAGGGCGGCGACTACGCCGGGAACGGCGCGCCGGAGCTGCCCGAGGCCGAGCTGATCCGCAGCTGGGGCGGCCGGGTGGTGACCGTGCCCTACCTGGACGGCCGGTCGACCACCGCGACCATCACCGCCGCGCGTTCGCGTGGCGGACACCTCGTCAAGGGAGCAGCATGAGCAGGGATCTGAACGGATCGGCGGTGCTCGTCACCGGCGGGTCCAGTGGACTGGGCGCGGCCGTGGTGGCCGCGGTGACCAAGGCCGGCGGGCGGCCGTACGTGCTGGACCGGCAGGAGCCGGCCGACGGGGTGCCGTGGGTACGGTGCGACCTGGCCGACACCCGAACCGCCGAGGCCGCCACCCGGCATCTCGCCGAGCAGGCCGGCGGGCTGGACGCGGTCGTCACCGCCGCCGGTATGGACGTGCCGGGCCGACTCGCCGACGTACCGGGTGAGACCTGGGACCGCATCATCGCCGTCGACCTGCTGGCCACCGCCGCCGTCATCCGCGCCGCCCTGCCATGGCTGGAACGCTCACACGGCACCGTGGTCACCGTCGCCTCGACCTTGGGTGTCAAGGCGGTCAGC
>NZ_JAMHIW010000040.1 GCF_023896955.1 Micromonospora sp. RHAY321 | reverse complement strand
ACTGACCGCCTTGACACCCAGCGTCGAGGCGACGGTGACGATGCGACCCCGGGACGTCTGCAGGAACGGCAGGGCGGCGCGGATGACGGCGGCGGTGGCCAGCAGGTCGACGGCGATGATGCGGTCCCAGGTCTCGCCCGGTACGTAGGCGAGTCGGCCCGGCACGTCCATACCGGCGGCGGTGACGACCGCGTCCAGCCCGCCGGCCTGCTCGGCGAGATGCCGGGTGGCGGCCTCGGCGGCCCGGGTGTCGGCCAGGTCGCACTCGGTCCAGGACACTCCCTCCACCGGCGGCTGCCGGTCCAGCACGAGCGGCCGGCCTCCGGAGGCGGCCACCGCGGCCACCACCGCCGCGCCGAGCCCACTGGAGCCGCCGGTGACGAGCACGGTCGGCCCGGCACCGGGCGACGTGGCGCTCATCGGGTCCGCTCCCCGCCGGCTGCGGCCGACGACGGCGCGGAGAGACGCGCCGGCTCCGGCGGTCGACCGGCGGCACAGCAGGCGCCGGTGGCGTGCCCGGAGCGGGCGATCATGTCAGTGGTGGAACGACCGTCCAGGTACGGCACCACCACCGTGTGCCCGCCCCAGCGGCGCAGGACCTCCGCCTCGGGCAGCGTCGCGGCGTCTCCGCCGCCGGTGGCGTAGTCCCCGCCCTTGACCCAGATGTCCGGGCGCAGCCAGGACAACGCCGCGTCCGGGGTCGGCTCGTCGAAGATCATGACGGCGTCCACGCAGCTCAGTGCCGCGAGCAACCGGCTGCGGTCGCCCTCGGACATCACCGGTCGGTCCGGCCCCTTCAACCCGGCCACGCTGGCATCGGAGTTGACGCAGACGATCAGGCAGTCGCCGAGCTGCCGGGCGGCCTGCAGGGTGGCCACATGCCCGGCGTGCAGCAGGTCGAAGCAGCCTCCCGTGGCGACCACCGTGCCGCCGCTGGCGCGTACGTCGGCGAGCAGTGTGGCGACCGCCGCGACGCCCACCCGGTCACCACCCGGGCCGACCACGCCAGCGGGCACCGGGCGTACCGGCGGCGGCAGGGCCGCGGCCACTCCCCCACCGGCCACGTACGCCGACGCCTCAGCAACCGCCGCCTGCACCGCCTCGGACACCAGCGCGCCCTGCGCCAGCGCGAGACTGGCGGCGGCCGCGAACCGGTCGCCGGCCCCGCAGGTGTCCCCCTCGGCGGCGCCGGGGGTGGGGACCACCAGCGGCGTCGACCCGGCGTGGCAGAGCAGCGCGCCGTCCCCGCCCAGGGTCACCGCGACCGCGCCGGCCCGCCAGCGCCGCCGCAGACCCTGCGCGCCCTGTGAGGCGGTCGCCAGCCGGGACGCCCCGGGCAGGGCGGGAACCAGCTCACGCACCTCCGACTCGTTCGGGGTGGCCAGGTGGACGCCGGGCACCGCGGCCGGCCCGCGCGGGTGCGGGTCCCACACCACCGGCGCGCGGGTCGCGGCCAGCGCGGCACGCAGCGCGGGCTGCCGGGCCACCCCCCGCCCGTAGTCGCTGACCAGTACCGCGGACGCCGCGTCGATCACCCGCAGCACCTCGTCGGACGGCTGTCCCGGTTCGCCCGGCGCGCCGCCACGGTCGTGGCGCAGCAGCACCCGGCCCCGCGCCCGCAGCCGGATCTTCTCCGGTGTCGCGCCGGACAGGGCAAGCGGATACACCTGCACGCCGGCGGCGGCGAGCAGCGCGCTCAGCCGCGCGCCACCGGCGTCGTCGGCGAGCGCCGTCACCAGCACGACCTCGGCCCCCTGCGCGGCTGCGAAGACCGCCGCGAGGCCGGCACCACCGGGCCGGTCGATGGCTGCGGTCTCGTCGAGCACCGGCACCGGCGAGTCCGGACAGAGGCGGTTCACCACCCCTTCCACATCCCGGTCGAGCAGGGTGTCCCCGACAACCACCACGGGTCCCCTCACGCTGTCCCTCCTCATCCTCACGCGTCGACCTGTTGTCCAGTCGGGCCGTCGAGCACCACCTCGACCCCGGTACGCACGGGCCCGGCCGGGAGCCGACCGGGCGCTCCGGGCTCGGCGGGCGCCGGCTCGGCGGACGCGGCCAGCGCGGCGGGCAGTTCCTGTTCGAG
>NZ_JAMHIW010000004.1 GCF_023896955.1 Micromonospora sp. RHAY321 | reverse complement strand
GCCATGGCGTGGCGTTCGCCGGGGCGGCGGCCCAGGCGCTCGATCGGGCCGGAGATGCTGACCGAGGCGATCACCCGGCCGGTGCGGTCGCGGATCGGGGCGGAGACGCTCGCCACACCGGCCTCGCGCTCGGCGACGCTCTGCGCCCAGCCACGGCGACGGACCTCCGCCAGGGTGCGACCGGTGAACTTGCTGCGCGGCAGCAGCGGCATCACCGCCTCCGGCGGCTCCCACGCGAGCAGGATCTGGGCCGCCGAACCGGCGGTCATCGGCAGCACGGAGCCGACCGGCACGGTGTCCCGCAGACCGCTGGCGCGCTCCGCCGCCGCCACGCAGATCCGCTCGTCGGCGCGGCGCAGGTAGAGCTGCGCGCTCTCGCCGGTGGCGTCGCGCAGTGCGGACAGCAGCGGCTCGGCGGCGGTCAGCAGGACGTCGGGCGCGGCGTTGGCCAGCTCGCCCAGCCGGGGGCCCGGGCGCCATCGGCCCTGGGTGTCCCGGACCAGCATCCGGTGGATCTCCAGTGCCTGTGCCAGCCGGTGCGCGGTGGCCCGGGGCAGCTTCGTACGGTCAACGAGTTCGGCCAGGCTGGCGCCGTCCACGCAGGCGGCCAGGATGACCACCGCCTTGTCGAGAACGCCGACACCGCTCATACTGTGTCCCACAAGCCGAAACTTACCTCCCAGAATTTAGGATGTCCAGATGGTGGGAGTCACTCCTGAGCCGAGGACCCTGGCCGAGAAGGTCTGGGACGCGCACGTCGTACGGTCCGCCGCTGGTGAGCCGGACCTGCTCTTCATCGACCTGCACCTGCTGCACGAGGTGACCAGCCCGCAGGCGTTCGACGGGCTGCGGCTCGCCGGGCGCCGGGTGCGCCGTACCGACCTGACCCTCGCGACCGAGGACCACAACACACCGACCGGGTACGCCGATCCGGCGTTCCGGCTCCGCCGCGGTGACCTGCTCACCATCGCGGACCAGACGTCGCGGACCCAGATCGAGACGCTGCGCCGCAACTGCGCCCAGTTCGGGGTGCGGCTGCACCCGCTCGGCGACGACAACCAGGGCATCGTGCACGTGATCGGCCCGCAGCTCGGGCTCACCCAGCCGGGCATGACGATCGTCTGCGGCGACTCGCACACCGCCACGCACGGTGCGTTCGGCGCGCTCGCCTTCGGCATCGGCACCAGCGAGGTGGAGCACGTGCTGGCCACCCAGACGCTGCCACAGAGCCGCCCGAAGACCATGGCCGTGAACGTCACCGGCCAGCTCGCCCCCGGCGTCACCGCCAAGGACCTGGTGCTCGCGCTGATCGCCCAGGTCGGCACCGGCGGCGGTCGCGGGCACATCGTCGAGTACCGCGGCGAGGCCATCCGCTCCCTCTCCATGGAGGGGCGGATGACGATCGCCAACATGTCCATCGAGTGGGGTGCCAAGGCCGGCATGATCGCGCCGGACGAGACCACCTTCGCGTACCTCAAGGGTCGGCCGAACGCGCCGCGGGGCGCGGACTGGGACGCGGCGGTGGCGTGGTGGGGGACGCTGCCCACCGACGAGGGCGCGCGCTTCGACGCCGAGGTGACCCTGGACGCCAGCCGGATCACGCCGTTCGTCACCTGGGGCACCAACCCGGGGCAGGGTGCGCCGCTGAGCGCGCCGGTGCCGGACCCGGAGGAGTTCGCCACCGACTCGGAGCGCGCAGCGGCCCGCCGCGCGCTGGAGTACATGGACCTGCGCGCCGGCACCCCGTTGCGCGAGCTGCCCATCGACGTGGTCTTCGTGGGTTCCTGCACCAACGGCCGCCTGGAGGACCTCCGGGCCGCCGCCGACGTGCTGCGCGGCCACAAGGTCGCCGACGGCGTCCGGATGCTCGTGGTGCCCGGCTCCGCCGCCGTTCGGGAGGCCGCCGAGGCCGAAGGGCTGGACAAGGTCTTCGCCGACGCCGGTGCCGAGTGGCGGTTCGCCGGCTGCTCCATGTGCCTGGGGATGAACCCGGACACGCTGAAGCCGGGCGAGCGCTCCGCCTCCACGTCCAACCGCAACTTCGAGGGCCGTCAGGGCCGGGGTGGGCGTACCCACCTGGTTTCCCCGCCGGTCGCCGCCGCCACCGCCGTGGTCGGCCGGTTGGCCGCCCCCGCCGACCTGTAGAAGGGACCTGAGGAGATGGAGTCGTTCACCACCCACACCGGGACGGCCGTGCCGCTGCGCCGTTCCAATGTGGACACCGATCAGATCATTCCCGCCGTGTACCTCAAGCGGGTGACCCGGACCGGTTTCGCCGACGGGCTGTTCAGCGCCTGGCGCGAAGATCCGGCATTCGTGCTCAACGATCAATCGTATTCCGGGGCGTCGATCCTCATCGCCGGCCCGGAGTTCGGCACCGGCTCCTCCCGTGAGCACGCCGTCTGGGCCTTGCGGGACTGGGGCTTCCGGGTGGTCGTGGCCCCGCGCTTCGGCGACATCTTCCGCGGCAACGCACTCAAGGAGGGCCTGCTGCCGGTCGAGTTGGAATTGAAAGCCGTCGAGGAATTGTGGGACCAGGTCGAGGCCGATCCGCGCACCCCGATCACCGTCGACCTGACCGCCCGGCAGCTCCGGGCCGGGGACGCCACATGGTCGTTCCCCTTGGACGACTTCAGCAGGTGGCGGTTGCTGGAGGGCCTGGACGACATTGGACTCACCCTTCGGCACGCCGCCGACATCGACGCGTACGAGAAGAGCCGGCTGCCGTTCCTGCCGTCGGTGGCATAGCCGTACGACCGATCGCACACCGGATTCCACCCCCATCGGTCCAACCGGTGGGGGTGAATCCGTTACGACACAAGGGCTTTTTTCCACCGAATGTTTGTGTCCCGGCAGCACAGGGCATACCGTGCGCGCAGAATGGCTCGCGACGAGTCAGTTGCACAATCGGGAGGAAGTCGTGAACAAGGCCGAGCTCATCGAGGCGCTCGCCGTTCGCCTGGGGGACCGGAAGACGGCGACGAACGCCCTCGAGGCGGTCCTCACCGAGGTCCAGGCAGCGGTCACCAAGGGCGAGAAGGTGGCAATCACCGGATTCGGAGCATTCGAAAAGCGTGTGCGTGGTGCGCGAACAGCGCGCAACCCGCGTACCGGCGAGGCGGTGAAGGTCAAGAAGACGTCCGTGCCGACCTTCCGCGCTGGCGCCGGGTTCAAGGAGATGGTGGCCAGCGGCAAGGTGCCGAAGGCCGCGGCACCGACGAAGAAGACCGCCACCGCGGCGGCCAAGACCACCGGCGCCAAGGCGGCGGGCACCAAGGCGGCGGGCACCACGGCGGCGGGCGCCAAGGCGGCGGGCACCAAGGCCACCGCCACCAAGGCGGCCAGCAAGAAGACCGCCCCGGCCAAGGCGAGCAAGACCACCACGGCGGCCAAGACGGCCGCCAGCAAGAAGACCGCCCCGGCCAAGGCGAGCAAGACCACCACGGCGACCAAGACGGCCGCCAGCAAGAAGACCGCGCCGGCGAAGAAGACCGCCGCGGCGACCAGGTCGACCGCGGCGAAGAAGACCACCGCGACGGCGAGCAAGAGCGCGGCGGCCAAGAAGGCGCCGGCGAAGAAGGCACCGGCCAAGAAGGCGGCCAGCAAGCGCTGATAGACCCGCAGGAAAGGGCGTCCACCCGTAGGGTGGGCGCCCTTTCGGCGCTACCGCACCGTTGACCGGGCCGATGGGCACGCGCAGAATCGCCGTGCCGGCCCCCTCCGCCGGTCCGCCGACGGGAAGAGGGCGCCGGTGCGCTACCGCCACCTCACCACCGGATCGCTC
The DNA here is from genome assembly GCF_023896955.1 of Micromonospora sp. RHAY321. GTDB lineage: Bacteria > Actinomycetota > Actinomycetes > Mycobacteriales > Micromonosporaceae > Micromonospora. The sequence continues at coordinate 504,476 of NZ_JAMHIW010000004.1, read as the reverse complement.
GCGCTGGGCGTCATCCTGCTCATCGACGTGCTGCGGGTCTGGCTGCCCGGCATCATCACCATCTTCGGTCAGGCCGCGTCCACTCCGGCCGAGTTGATGGGCGCGTTCGCCCTCGGCTGGTTCCTGCTCGCGCTGGCCGCACCGGCGCTGGTCCGGCGGGTGGGCGCCCGCCCGGTCACCGTCGTCGCGGCCGTCGTGCTGGCTGCCGCCCGGCTCGCGCTCACCGCCACCCCCGGCGGACGTCCGCAGCTCTGGATGGCCACCGCCGGGCTGCTCGCCGGTCTGGTCTGGCTCGTCGGCGTCGCCGCCCGCACCGATGCGCCGGTGCCGGGGCTGGCGCTGGGGTTGGCGGCCAACGCGGGCGTACACGCGCTGCTGGACACCTACGACCTGGTCTGGCGGGGCGACTGGGTGGGCTGGCTGCTCAGCGCCGTCGCGGTGACCCTGTTCCTGCTCGGGACGGCGCTGCCCAGCGAGCCGGCCGGTTCCGGCGGTGCGAGGGCCTGGCTGCTGGCCGGGCCGGCGCTGCTGCTCGCCGGGATGGTGGCGCTCGCCCCGGCGCTGGCCCGGACCGGAACCTCGTACCTGGTCGCGGGCGACGGCGTGGCCCGCTCGCCGCTGTTCGGGCTGGCCCCGGTGCCGGTGGCGGTCGCCGGATTCCTGCTGGCCGCGCTGACCGGCCCGCGCCGGGGATGGGTCCGGCTGCTGGGGCCGGCGGCGTTGCTCGCCGGCGCACTGCTCTTCGCTCTCGACCGGGGCGACCTGCTCGTCCCGGCCATCCTGCTGGCCGCCGTGGGCCTGGGCGCCTGCCTGGCCCTCACCGACACGGCCACCAGCGCCGACACGGTCGCCACCAGCGCCGACACGGCCGCTGTCAGCGCCGACACCGCCGGCGGTGCCGGGCCGGCCGGCGGCGCGGCGGGGGACGTGCGGTGGGCCGGCCGTCGGGGGTACGCGGTGGCTTCCGGCATGGTCGTCTTCGCGCTGGGAGCCGTCGCGTACTACTCCGCCTACGATCTCGGCTACCCCAACGGCGCCGTGCCGGTGGCGGTCGCCGCGCTGGTCGCCGTCGTGGCCCTCGCCGCGCGTTCCGCCGCGCGCCCCACCCCGGCCCCGTTGCCGCCACTGCGGACCACGGCCGCGGTCACCGTGCTGGCCCTGCTGGCGCCGCTGCTCGCCGACGACGTGCCCGTTGCCGGCAACCGGGACGGTCCGCCGGACCGGCTGACCGTGGTGGCGTACAACATCCGGATGGGCTTCGGGCTGGACGGCCGTCTCGACCTGGACGGACTGGCCGACGTCGTCGAGCGGCAGCGGCCGGACGTGGTGCTGCTCAGCGAGGTCGACCGGGGTTGGCTGCTCAACGGCGGCCACGACACCCTGGACCTGCTGGCCGACCGGCTCGACATGCCGTACGTCTTCGCGCCGGCCGCCGATCCCGTCTGGGGTGACGCGGTGCTCAGCCGCTGGCCGGTGACCGATCCACGGACCCTGCCGCTGCCCGCCGTCGGGGCGCCCACCGGCGCGCAGGCCCTCGCCGTCACCCTGGACCTCGGCGACGGTGTCCGAACCGCCGTGGTCAGCACCCACCTGCAACCACCGCCCGACCGGGGACCGGTGGTCCAGGCCCGCGCCGTCGCCGACTTCGCCACGGGGTACGCGGCGGGCCGGCCGCTGGTGGTGGCCGGTGACCTGAACACGGAGCCGGGCGACGAGGCGTTCGGACAGTTCACCGACGCCGGTCTCGTCGACGCGTTGGCGGCCGCGCGACCGCTGGCGACCAGCCCCGCCGACGACCCGCGCCAGCAGATCGACCACGTCTTCGTCTCGCCCGGCCTGACTGCCACCGGCCCGGTCGCGCCGCGCGGCACGGCCAGCGACCACCTGCCGGTGGCGGTCACCCTCGCGCTCCCGTCCCGCTGAGCCCTGTGGCGATCTCGACTGGATCACGAGGGGCGGCGGCCGCACGGAGGCGGTCGCTACAGGCGGTCGGCGGCGAGCAGCCGGTCGGCGGTGAAGGCGAGCAGCCAGCCGCCGCCCTTCGGCGTGGTGAAGTCCTCGTCGTCGCGGCCGGTCAGCCGCTCCAACGCGCCCGGCAGCACCTTGCCCTGGCTGCACACCGCCGCCCGCCCGCCGGTGGCGGCCAGTTCCATCAGCCGGGCGGCGGTGGCGAGGACCTGCTCGTCGTGCTGCTGGCCCGGCTGCGGCTCGTCCAGGTCGCCGCAGATCTCGATGGGCAGGTCGAGCAGCGCGGCGGCCGGGTCCAGGGTCTGCACGCAGCGGCGCGGCGATGCCGAGACCAGCCGGGCCGGTCGGACCAGGGCCACCAGCCCGGCCAGCGCGTACGCCTGGGCCCACCCCTCGGCGTCCAGCGGCCGGCCGGTGTCCGGGCCGGACCAGGTGGCCCGCTTGCCGGCGTGCCCGTGCCGGACCAACGCGATCGTCGACGTCACCGGCGGAAGCGCGGCGAACGCGGCCAGCACCTCGGCGTCGTGCGGGTAGCTGACCAACCGGATCGCGTCGTCCACGGCGAGCCAGCGGGTGTCGTCCACCTCGGTGCCGGGCTGGAAACCGCCGGTGGCCACCGCGAGCATCGACCAGTAGTCGACGAGTTTCGGCTGACCCTCGCTGCGGTAGCGCACCGACGGCAGCCGCACCTGCGGCACACCCTGGACGTCGGACTCCTCGGCCACCTCGCGGACCGCCGCGGCCAGCGGATGCTCGCCCGGCTCCAGCTTGCCCTTCGGCAGCGTCCAGTCCCCGTAGCGTGGGCGGTGCACCACGCAGACCTGCACGCCGTCGGCGGACGGCCGCCAGGCCACCCCGCCGGCCGCCCGGATGCCGGTCACGGCAGCCAACGGGTTCGCCGTCGCCGCGTGGCCCGGTGCCAGGCGGCCGGGAAACGGCCCCGCATCCGGCGTACGGTGTCGCGTTCCCGTTCGGCCAGCCGACCGGCGGTGACGGCCAGGTCGTGGTCGTCCGGTCGCTCGGCGGCCACGGCCAGCCAGGTGTCCGCGGCGACGGCGGCGTCCTGGTGCTCGCCGAGGACGTCCTGCACCCCGGCGAGCGCGCGGGACAGTCGGCGCGCCGCCTTGCTGAGCGCCGGGGCCACGGCGTTGACCGCGTACCGGGCCTGCTTGCCCTCCTTGCGTACGGAGTGCCAGCGTTCGTCGGGTGCCAGCGGGTCGAGCGCGTCGACGCCGTCCGGCCCGGTCAACCGGCGCCAGGGGCGGGCCACCAGCCCGGGCAGGGCCTGCCGTGCGGGGGTGGCGGCCCGGCGGGTGAGCCGGGGGGCGCTGGCGGCCAGCACCAGGGTGTCCACCAGGGCCAGGTAGCGAGCGGAGCGGAGCGCCTCGTCGACGGCGGTGAGCGCCTGCCGTTGCCGCTCGGCGAGTGCCCCGTCCAGCCGGTCCACCGCCGCCGGGTCGAGTGGGCTGAGTGGATCGGCGGTCGCCGTGCGCCGGAGGCGGTCGCGCAGGACCTCGACGTCGCGGGCCGCGCCGAGCACCCCGGCCAGCCAGCGCAGTTCGGCGCGCAGCGGGCGGGCCCAGGTCTTACGGACCAGTGGCGCGAACGTGCGCAGGTCGCTGCGGAGCCGCCGGGAGGCCACCCGCATCTGGTGGACGGCGCTCTTGCCGCTGCCACTGGGGGCACGCAGCCGGACCAGCGGGTCGTGTGCCAGCAGCCGGCGTACCTCCTTGCGGACCGCCTCGGTCACCACGTCGCCGGCGCTCGGGTCGGTCGTCAGCCCGGCCGGTGCGACCAGGTCCGGCTCTGCCTGCGCCGCCGGGCCCAACGCCCGTACGTGCTTGGGGGTGAACGATCCGCCGCGAGCGCCGGCCTCCCGCAGCACCGCGCCGACGTGGTCCAGCAGCTTCGCCTCGCCGGCCTTCAGCTCCACCTCCACCTCCCGAAAGGCCCCGGTGGTGGCGCCGGAGTCGTCGAGCACCGTCACGTGGTCGTCCACCACCTCGGCGAGCACCATGCCGCCCCTGTCGCACACCTCCCAGGCGTGCCGGACGGTCCGCACCACCGTCACCGGCACCAGCGGTGCGCCCCGGTGCAGCACGGTGACCAGCTCCACCAGCTCCGGCGGCGGCTGCCCGACCGGCCCCGGCCGGGAGATCTCGTGCCGGACGCCGGGCGTCGACGTGGGCAGCTTCACCGTCCAGGGCAGCTCGTCGCCCCGGCGGTGCCGCAGCGAGGCGCCGGCCCGGGCCAGCCGCAGGTCGACCGTGTCGAGGTAACGGGCGACCAGCGTCACCGGCGGCAGGGCACGGACCTGGCCGCCGGCAGGAGCTGTGGCGGACAGGTCCGGCAGCACGTAGGCGTCGTCCACCTCGTACTTCTGCTCCTGCTCCACCATCAGCTCAGCCTATGCCGCGACCGGTCAGCCGGCGGTGCCACCGACGCGGCGCAGCAGCAGTTCCTGGAGATGGAGGTGGGCGGCCTCGTCGCCGCCGGTACGCCGGGTCCAGGTGCCGTCGCCGGCCAGCTCGAACGCGTCCACGTCGGGGCTCATCGCCAGGGTCAGCACGTGGTCCAGCTCGGCGCGGGCGACCGGGTCGCTCACCTGCACCAGCGCCTCCACCCGCCGGTCCAGGTTGCGGTGCATCAGGTCCGCCGAGCCCATCCAGAACTCGGCCTCGCCGTTGTTGCCGAACCGGAAGACCCGGGAGTGCTCCAGGAACCGGCCGAGGATCGAACGGACCCGGATGTTCTCCGACAGGCCCGGCACCCCCGGCCGCAGCGTGCACATGCCCCGGATGAGCAGGTCGACGTGCACGCCGGCCTGGGAGGCGCGGTACAGCGCGTCGGTCACTCCCTCGTCGACCAGCGAGTTGACCTTGAACTGGACCAGGCCGGGCATGCCCAGCCGGACGTGCGAGATCTCCCGCTCGATCCGCTCGATCAGGCCGCTGCGGATGCCCTGCGGTGCGACCAGCAGCCTCCGGTACCCGGTCTGCCGGCTGTAGCCGGTGAGCACGTTGAACAGGTCGGTGAGGTCGGCGCCGATCTCCGGGTCGGCGGTGAGCATGCCGAAGTCCTCGTACAGCCGGGCGGTCTTGGGGTGGTAGTTGCCGGTGCCGATGTGGCAGTACCGGCGGATCTGGTTGCCCTCCTGCCGGACCACCAGCGCGGTCTTGCAGTGCGTCTTCAGGCCGACCAGCCCGTACACCACGTGGCATCCGGCGCGTTCCAGCGTGCGGGCCCAGCCGATGTTGGCGACCTCGTCGAAGCGGGCCTTCACCTCCACCAGCACCACCACCTGCTTGCCGGCGGCGGCCGCGTCGACCAGCGCGTCGACGATGGGGGAGTCGCCGCTGGTCCGGTAGAGGGTCTGCTTGATGGCCAGCACGTTCGGATCGGCGGCGGCCTGCTCGATGAAGCGCTGCACGCTCGTGGCGAACGAGTGGTACGGGTGGTGCACCAGGATGTCCCCGTCGCGCAGGGTGGAGAAGACGCTGCGCGGCACCTCGCCCTCGGTGAGCCGGGGATGGGTGGCCGGCACGAACGGCTTGTCCTTGAGATCCGGCCGGTCGGCCTCGCCGTAGACCTGCCACAGCGCCGAGAGGTCGAGCAGCCCGGGCACCCGCAGCACGTCCTGGTCGTCCATGTCCAACTCCCGGACGAGCAGCTCCAGCATGTGGTCGGAGATCGACGCGGCCGCCTCCAGCCGGACCGGCGGGCCGAACCGGCGGCGGGCCAGCTCCCGTTCCAGGGCCTGCAGCAGGTCCTCGTCGCGGTCCTCGTCGACCTCCACCTCGGCGTTGCGGGTCACCCGGAACAGGTGGCACTCGACGACCTGCATGCCGCTGAACAACTGGCCCAGGTGTACCGAGATCAGGTCCTCCACCGGCAGCATCCGCACGCCGGGCTGCTCCCGGTCCACGCGTACGAAGCGGGGAACGTTGTTGGGCACCTTCACCCGGGCGAACAGCTCCGAACCGCCGTCCGGGTCGCGGACGGCCACCGCGAGGTTCAGCGACCGCCCGGAGATGTACGGGAACGGGTGCGCCGGGTCCACGGCCAGCGGTGTCAGCACCGGGAAGATGTGCTCGCGGAAGTAGGTGCGCAGCCGCTCCCGCTCGGCGTCGCCCAGCTCGCTCCAGCGCAGGATGCGGATGCCCTCGTCGGCCAGCTTGGGCAGCACGTCGTCGACGAAGCAGGCGGCGTGCCGGGCGACCAGCTCGGCGGTCCGCTCCGCGATCATTTCCAGCTGGGTCCGCAGGGGCAGGCGGTCCCCGCCGCGTACCGGCAGGCCGGCGGAGAGCCGCCGTTTCAGGCCGGCGATCCGCACCATGTAGAACTCGTCCAGGTTGCTGGCGAAGATGGCCAGGAACTTGGCCCGCTCCAGCAGCGGCGTGCGCTGGTCCTCGGCCAGCGCGAGCACGCGGGCGTTGAAGTCGAGCCAGGACAGCTCCCGGTTGAGGAACCGGTCCTCCGGCAGTGGCGTGGGTGTCGGGGGCTCGTCGTCCGGATCGGTGCCGCCGGCCTGCGGTGCGGCCGTCCGCACCCCGCCGGCAGCCGGGCCGTCCGATTCGGTGGTCGGGACGGCGGGGTCGAGGACCTCGTCCAGGCCCGAGGACGACACGGCCGGGTCGGTGTCGAGCGCGTCGGCGCGGGCGGCGCCGGCGCCCTCGGCCCGGGTCGGGCGGAAACGGCCGTCGGCACCGCGCGTGCGGGTGCCGTTGAGGGGGTCGGTGGCGGGCGGGCTGGCCGGGTGCTCGCGAGGGGTGCTCACCCGCTCATAATCACCCGATTCCGGTTAACGCAAAATGAACTTGGCCTCGCCGGCTCAGTTCATCGTCGGCAATGTCACCCGCACGACCTCGCCGTCGGGATCGGTATCGATGCTGACCCGCTGGCCGAGCCGGAGCAGCCGCAGCCCGGAGGCGTCGAAGGCCCGGGCGGGGAAGCGCATCTCGGTGCCGTCGTCGAGCAGCAGGACACCGCTGCGCGTCGCCGCGTCGTAGCTGGCCACCGTGCCTTGCATGCTGGCACCGTACACCGGGGGCGGTTCAGCCCGCGGAGCGCGCCGGGGAGCCCACGCCCGCCAGCGCGGCGGTGCGCGGCCCCAGCCCGAGGAGCGCGGCGGCGGCCAGGTCCGCGGCGGTGTCGACGTCCCGGCGCAGGCTCGGCCAGTCGCCGGTCAGCGGGAGCGCTCCGCTCGCCGCGTGCGCCGCCGCCGAGCCCACCCCGAACCGAGGTTCCAGGGGGACGCCCGGCGGCGCGGCCAGCAGCACCGTGCCGGTGCCCGGGGCGTCGGGCACGAACCGGCGTACCCCGGACCGGCCGGACCGGGCCGCGAGCAGCGCGCCGGTCAGCTCGGCCGGCCGCAGCGCCGGCAGGTCGGCGGTGAGCCCCGCCACCCATCCGGCGGTCGCGCCCGCCGCGCCGTGCCGGAACGCCGCGTTCAGGCCGGCGTCGGGCTCGTCGGCCAGGACGCGCGCGCCGGCGGCCCGTGCCACCGCCGCCACCCGGGCGTCGTCGGTCACGACGAGGGCCTCGGCGACCGCCGGGCAGGCCAGCACCGCGCGGACCGTGTCGGCCGCCAGCGCCAGCGCCAGCTCCTCGTGCGGTACGCCGGGCAGCGCGCCCCGCAGCCGGCTCTTGGCCGCGGCCAGACGCTTCACCGGCACCACCACGGCCCACCTCGGCTGACTCACACCCGCAATCCTGCCAGCCGGACGCTGGGACCCTCGCTGGCCGTACCGGGGGCGAGCAGGCATGATTTCCGCTGCGGGTCTCGGGGACGGGGTCGGCGGTGGGTCGGGGCGCGACGAGGAGGCACAGTGGCACGGCGGAGGCTGGGGTTCTGGCAACGGTTCGCCGTGGGGCTGGTGAAGCCGGTGATGACCGTCTGGACCCGGCGTACCTGGCGCGGCCAGGAGCACCTCGGCCGCGACGGTGGCGTGATCATCGTGGCAAACCACATCTCGCACGCCGACCCGCTGGTCTCCGCGCACTTCATCTACGACTCCGGACGGTGGCCGCAGTACCTGGGCAAGGCCAGCGTGTTCCGGGTGCCGGTGATCGGATGGATCCTGCACCGGTGCCGGCAGATCCCGGTCGAGCGGGGCAGCGTGGACGCGGTCCGCTCGCTGGACGCCTCGATCGCCGCACTCGACGAGGGCGGCGCGGTGGTGATCTACCCGGAGGGCACCACCACCCGGCAGCCGGAGCTGTGGCCGATGAAGGCCAAGACCGGCGCCGCCCGGCTGGCGCTGGCCACGGGCGCGCCGGTGGTGCCGCTGGTGATGTGGGGGCCGGAGCGGATCTTCGACCCAAGGACCACCAGGCTCAACCCGCGCCCGCGGATACCGGTGACGGTGGTCGCCGGCGAACCGATCGACCTGAGCCGCTGGGCGGGCGCTCCGCCGACGCGGGCCATCCTCGAGGAGATGACGGACGCCATCATGGTGCGGCTGCGGGACATGCTTGCCGAGATCCGCGGCGGTACCCCGCCGCCGCTGTGGGAACGACCGGCCCGGCCCTCCGCCGAGCATCAGCAGCAGGGTGGTGCCGCGTGAACGAGCGAACCGTCGGGCAGGCCGCGGCGCGGCGAAGCGGAGCGGTGGCGTGAACGGCCACGTCGCGGTGCTCGGCGCCGGCTCCTGGGGCACCGCGTTCGCCAAGATCCTCGGTGATGCGGGACGCGACGTGACGGTGTGGGCCCGCCGCGCGCCGGTGGCCGACAGCATCCGTGGCGAGCGCCGCAACCCCGAGTACCTGCCGGACCTGCTGCTCCCGGCCCGGGTCACCGCCACCGCCGACGCCGCCGAGGCGATCACCGGCGCCGAGGTGGTGGTGCTGGCCGTGCCGTCGCAGACCCTGCGCGGCAACCTCGCCGAGTGGACCCGCTACCTGCACCCCGACGCCACGCTGGTGTCGCTGATGAAGGGCATCGAGCTGGGCACCACCAAGCGGATGAGCGAGGTCATCGTGGAGACCGCCGGGGTGGCCGCCGACCGCGTGGTGGTGGTCTCCGGCCCGAACCTCGCTCCGGAGATCGCCGCCGAGCAACCGGCCGCCACCGTGGTCGCCGGCACGAACAGCCACCGCACCGCGCTCGTGCAGGCCTCGATACGGACGCCGTACCTGCGCCCGTACACCAACGACGACGTGATCGGCTGCGAGCTGGGCGGCGCGGTCAAGAACGTGATCGCCCTGTCGTACGGCATCGCCACCGCGATGGGTTTCGGCGACAACACCCGAGCCATGCTGATGACGCGCGGGCTGGCCGAGACCGCCCGCCTGGGCGTGGCGCTCGGTGCCGACCCGATCACCTTCGCCGGCCTGGCCGGCATGGGCGACCTGGTGGCGTCCTGCTCGTCGCCGCTGGCCCGGAACCGCACCTTCGGGGAGCACCTGGGCCGGGGCGAGACGTTGGAGCAGGCCCAGACCGCCACCCGGCAGACCGCCGAGGGCGTGAAGAGCTGCCTGGCGATCCGCGACCTGGCCCGGGCACACGGGGTGGAGATGCCCATCACCGAGCAGGTCGAGCGGATCTGCCACGAGGGGATGGACCCCCGGCTCGCCGTGGAGACCCTGATGAGCCGCACCGCCAAACCCGAGTCGTACGAGTGAGGATCCGATGACCGATCTGGGGGACGGCACCCGCTGCGTACGCGCCGGGCTGCCCGAGCCGGCACCGGGGGACCCGTTCCTGCCCGGGCCGGTCTTCGCCGCGCCGTACCACCTCGACCCGTGGGAGGGTCCGGCCGGCTCGCCGAACGGTTACGGCCGGCCCGACAACCCGACGCGGCGGCTGCTGGAGGCGGCCGTGGGTGAGCTGGAGGGCGGTGACTGCCGGGTCTTCGCCACCGGCCAGGCCGCCATCACGGGGATGCTGCTCGCCCTGCTGCGCCCGGGCGACACCGTGGTGCTGCCCACCGACGGATACTTCCCGGTCCGGGCGTTCGCCACCGGCGTGCTGGAGACGATCGGTGTGCGGGTGGTCTTCGTCCCGACCGTCGGGCCGTACCCGTCGCTGGAGGGCGTCCGGCTGGTGCTGGTGGAGACCCCGGCCAACCCGGGCCTGGACGTGGTCGACGTGGCCGCCCTGGCCGAGCGGGCGCACGCCGCCGGCGCGCTGCTCGCGGTGGACAACACCACGGCCACGCCGCTCGGCCAGCGCCCGCTGGACCTCGGCGCCGACCTGGTGGTCGCCTCCGGCACCAAGGCGCTCACCGGCCACTCCGATCTGCTGCTGGGTTACCTGGCCAGCCGGTCCACCGAGCTGATCGAGGCGGTGACGGTCTGGCGCACCACCACCGGCGCGGTGCCCGGCGCCTTCGACGCCTGGTTGGCCCACCGGTCGCTGGCCACCCTCGACCTGCGGCTGGCCCGCCAGAGCGCCAACGCGGCCGCGGTCGCCGACCTGCTCGCCAGCCGGTCGGACGTGACCGGCCTGCGTTGGCCGGGGCGGCCGGAGGACCCGGCGTACCCGGTGGCCTCGGCGCAGATGCGCCGGATGCCCGGGGTGCTCTCGTTCGACCTCGGTGACGCGGACCGGGTGAGTCGCTTCATCGACGCCGCCCGGCTGGTGGCGGCGGCCACCTCCTTCGGTGGCCTGCACACCACGGCGGACCGGCGGGCGCAGTGGGGTGACGACACCGCCCCCGGCTTCGTCCGGCTCTCCTGCGGCGCTGAGGACACGGCCGACCTGGTGGCCGACATCGCCAAGGCCCTGGACGCCGCGGGGACGGTCTGAGCTATCGTGTCGGCGGCCCGCACCGGTGGGCCCCGACCGGAGGAGGTGAGTCCGATCCGTCAGCCGACAGGACCGGCACGTCCTCCCGTGTCCTCGCCGCGATAGCGGCCACGGGAGCGCCGGTGAGCGCTTCCCGGAGGTTTCCCATGGCACCATCGTTCTCCACCGACCGACCCGCCCTCGTGCTCCGGCTGCGCGCCGCCGGCTGCGTCTACGCCGAGGACGAGGCCGACCTGCTGCTGGCCGCCGCCGACACCCCGGCGGCGCTGGCCGAGCTGACCGACCGCAGGGTGGCCGGCGAACCGCTGGAGCACCTGCTCGGTTGGGCGGCGTTCTGCGGCCTGCGGATCGCCGTCGCCGCCGGTGTCTTCGTGCCGCGCGGCCGCACCGCCCTGCTGGTCGAGGCGGCCGCCGCCGTGACCGGCCCGGCACCGGCCGTGGTCGACCTCTGCTGCGGCTCCGGGGCCACCACCGTCGCCCTGGCGCGCCGGCTCACGCCCCGCTGGCTGGCCGCCGCCGACATCGACCCGGCGGCCGTGGCCTGCGCCCGCCGCAACCTCGCCGGGCTGCCCGCCGAGGTGTACGAGGGCGACCTGTTCGCGCCGTTGCCAGCGCACTGGCAGGGCCGGTTGGACCTGGTGGTCGCCAACGCCCCGTACGTGCCCACGGCCGAGGTGGAGCTGATGCCGGCCGAGGCGCGGCTGCACGAGGCTCCAGTGGCGCTCGACGGCGGCCCGGACGGGCTGACCGTGCTCCGTCGCGTGGCAGACGGCGCGACCCGGTGGCTGGCGCCCGGTGGACACCTCGCCGTGGAGGTCAGCGCCGGGCAGGCCGACGCGCTGTGCGCGGCGCTCGAGGCCCTCGGGCTGATGCCGGCCGTGCGGCAGGACGAGAACCTGGACGCCACCGCGGTGATCGCCCGCCGGCCCGGCTGAGCCGCGACCGGCGGCGATGGGCTGGCCGCACCAATTGGTCGTCGCCGGGACAGCACAGGGGCAGGCCCTCCCCGCCCGGGCGGGGAGGGTGGACGTGGCGGGGCAGAGGCGTACGCACTAGCCTCGGCTCACACTCACGACGGCGGGAGGCGGTTTCGGTGGGCAGCGCAGGGGTGCCGGTGGTCGTCGGGTTGGACAACGGCGGCACCAGCAACAACGCCACCGTGCTGACGGTGGACGGCCGGTTCCTGGTGGACGGGCTGTTGGAGATCCCCAGCGAGGTCCGGGCCGGGCCGGACGCGGCGATCGAGGCGTTGGCCCGGGCGCTGGACGGCGCCCTGGCGCACACCGGCGTACCGCGCGAGCTGGTCCGGGCGGTGGGGCTCGACACTCCCGGCCCGGCCAGTGCTGCCGGTGTCATCTCGTCGCGGGGCTCCACCAACTTCTCGCAGCCGGCCTGGCGCGGCTTCGACGTGCGGGGCGCGCTGGAGCGGCGGCTCGGCCTGCCGGTGGTCTACCACAACGACGGCAACGCGGCGGCGCTCTACGCCCACCACGTGTACTTCGGCGCCGAGGCGATGAACCGGTCGTCGGTCTCCGCGATCGTCGGCACCGGCCTCGGCGGCGGGGTGGTCGAGGGTGGCCGGGTGATCGCCGGCGCGGCCGGGATGGCCGGCGAGCTCGGTCACGTGCACATCCCGCTGAACGGGCTGCTCGGCCCGGGGCAGCCGGAGCCGACCTGCGCCTGCGGCTTCACGGGGGACGTCGAGAGCGTCGCCTCGCTGACCGGCATCGAGCGCAACCTGCTGCCGTACTGGCTGACCCGCCACCCCGACCACCCGCTCGCCGCGGAGCCGGTCGCGCGGGCGGCGAAGCTGGTCCGGGGCTACGGCGAGCGGGGGGACGCGCTGGCCCGGGACCTCTTCACCCAGCAGGCGATGGCGCTGGGCCGGCTGTTCACCGTGGCGGCCAACTTCACCGACCCGCACGCGTACTTCGTCGGCGGCGGGGTGGTGGAGGCGGCGCCGGAGTTCCGTGACTGGTTCCTGGCGACGGTGCGCGAGCACACCGTCCTCCGGGAGGAGCAGGCGGCGGTGGCCACCTTCGCCCTGGTGCCGGAGCGGGACATGGCCGGTGCCCGCGGGGTGGCGATCGCCGCGCTGGAGGCGCTGCGCGCCGTACCGGAGGCCAGCCCGCTGGTGGCCTGAGCACGCCCCGGCCGCCCCGCCCGGTCAGTGGCGGGGCGGGGCCTGGGCGAAGGCGGCCCAGGCGGCCGGCGGGAACAGCAGGGCCGGGCCGGCCGGATCCTTGGAGTCGCGGACGGCCACCAGCCGCGGGATCGCGGCCACCTCCACGCAGGCGCCCTGGTCGCCGCTGCGGCTGCTCTTGCGCCACGCCGCCGTGGCCAGTGCCGCTGTGATCGTCGGGGTCATCGGATCTACCGTCCCTTCAGGAGTGACAGGAGCTGGTCGCGGCTGTCCGCCGGGCTGAGCGCCACGCTCCGCAGATGCTCCATGATCTTGGTGCAGGTACGCGTCTCGCCGGCGCGGTCGAGGATCATCTGGCCGGCGACGGTCTCCACCGAGGCGATGATCGGGTCCTCCGGGTCGGCGAACTCCAGGATGTGCAGCGAGCCCCGGGTGCCCCGGTGGTAGCCGGCGGAGAGTGGGATCACCTGGACGGTGATGTTCGGTAGTTCGGCCATCTTGACCAGGTGGCGCAGCTGCCCGTCCATCACCGACCGGTCGCCGACCGGGCGCAGCAACGCGCCCTCGTCGATGATCGCGTCGAGGATGGGCGGGTCGTCGCCGCTGAGCCGCTGCTGCCGGTCGAGGCGGATCCTGACCCGCTGCTCCACCAGCTCGTCGCCGAGGGTGTGCGGCCCGCCGCGCATCACGCCCCGGATGTAGTCCGCGGTCTGCAGCAGGCCGGGCACCACCGAGGGCTCGAAGTTGGCGATGGCGGTGGCCTCGGCCTCCAGGGCGATGAAGTCGATGGTGCGGGGATCGAGCAGGTAGGAGTACGACACCCACCAGCCCGGCTTGCGGGCGTCCTTGGCGAGCTGCACCGCCGCGGCCACCTCGTCGGCGCCCACCCCGTACGAGGTGAGCAGGGCGCGCACGGTGGCGGGGCTGATCAGCGTCTGGGCGTTCTCGTAGCGGGAGAGGGTGCTGCGGGTGCTGTTGATTTCATCCGCGGCGGTCTCCAGCGTCAGCCCGGCGGCTTCCCGGTGGTGGCGGAGGGCGATGCCGAGCCGGCGGGCGCGGGCGGTCTTCGGGGCCATGCATCGATGGTCGCATACTTCTGTGGGAACGTCTGCATGAGAGAACGTCGATGAGAGTTGCATTCATTGCTGTACACGTGTCAATCTGTCATCGCGTCCTCACCGCCGGTTGTCGTGGCGACGGTGGTGGTGAGCGACCGGAGGGGATGGGGCACGCGGCGATCGGGTTTCTCCCCCGTACCCGATCGCCGCGTGCCGCAGCCATCCCGGCCTGCCGGAAGGAGACGACGTGCGTACCGGTCCGGAGCCACTCGCCGTTGATGCGGACAGCCGGCGATGACCCGCTTCCTGGTGGTGCTCACCGACGTGCGTCCCGTCGAGGGCATCGACCGCAACGAGCGGACCGCCCCCGAGCGACGCCGGCAGGTCGTCGGTGCCAGCAGCCGGGAGGCCGCCGACCGGATCGCCGGCGCGTTCATGGCGCTGGGCATGGTGCGGGCCGGCCGGCAGCGGGTCAAGGTGATCGCGGTCGGCCGCCGGCACTCCCGCGACTGACCCACCCCCGGCCAGCGCCGCCGCGCGCCACCGGACATCCCGTCACGCACCGTATATCCTCTGTTGACCGAATGCCGTGTCGTGCCGTGGCTCACCGGGTATCGCCTCGCCCCATCGCCACGCACAGTAAGGTCAACCGGGTGAGCGCCACCGGCGAGCACGACCAGCCGCAGTCGCGTACGAAGAGGTGACCGGAGTGACCACCCCAGGCAAGACCCGCGTGGCGATCGTCTTCGGCGGCCGCAGCCCGGAGCACGGCATCTCCTGCGTCAGCGCCGGCAGCGTGTTCGGCGCCCTCGACCCGGACGAGTACGAGGTGGTGCCCGTGGGCATCACCCGGGCAGGTCAGTGGGTGTTGACCGACGGCGACCCCGCACAGCTCGCCATCAACGCCCGCCAGCTTCCGGAGATCACCGCCGAGTCCGGCGAGGACATCGTGCTGCGCGCCGACCCCACCGGCAACGGGCTGATGGTGCTCGACCCGACCGAGGGCCCCCGGGCGCTGGCCGACGTGGACGTGGTCTTCCCGGTGCTGCACGGCACGTACGGCGAGGACGGCACCATCCAGGGAATGCTGGAGATGGCCGGCATCCCCTACGTCGGGGCGAACGTGTTCGCCTCCGCCGCCGCGATGGACAAGGAGTTCACCAAGAAGCTCTGCGCGATCGAGGGCATCCCCGTCGGCTCGTACGCGGTGCTGCGCAACGGCATGACGCTCAGCGAGCAGGACAAGGAGCGGCTCGGCCTGCCGGTCTTCGTCAAGCCGTCCCGGGCCGGCTCGTCGTTCGGCATCACCCGGGTCACCGACTGGGCGCAGCTCGACGAGGCGGTCGCCACCGCCCGGCAGTTCGACCCGAAGGTCATCATCGAGGCCGCGATCATCGGCCGCGAGGTCGAGTGCGGGGTGCTGGAGGGCGAGGCCGGCGGCGCGCCCGAGGCCTCCGTGCTGGCCGAGGTGCGGGTCGTCGCCGACCACGACTTCTACGACTTCGAGGCGAAGTACCTCGACGACTCCTGCGAGTACGACATCCCGGCCGGCCTGCCGGAGAGGGTGACCCGCCAGGTGCAGGAGTACGCCGTCCGCGCGTTCACCGCGCTGGACTGCGCCGGCCTGGCCCGCGCCGACTTCTTCGTCACCCCCGAGCTGGACATCTACCTCAACGAGATCAACACGATGCCGGGGTTCACCCCGACGTCGATGTTCCCGCGGATGTGGGCGGCCTCCGGCCTGGAGTACCCGAAGCTGGTCAACCGGCTGATCCGCACCGCCCAGCGACGCGGCGTCGGCCTGCACTGAGCGGCCATCACGACGACGAGCCCGGCCCGCTTCTCCGGGCCGGGCGCCGGTCGGATCAGCTCCGGCAGCCGGCGGGCGGGGTGCCACCGGAGGGCACCGACGCCACGACCGCGTCGGAGACCGGCGACACCCACTGCAACGGCTGCTCGTACGAGCGCGGGACGCGCACCGTGACCGGCGTCTCCCGGTCGACCGTGGTGAGCACGGTCGCGTCGTCCTGCACGACCGAGTGCCAGCAGACCGCGTTCACCCTCCAGACCTCGTCGGTGGCCGGGACGGTCGGCTGCGGGCCGCCGCAGGCCACGGTGAGCGCCGGGTCGCCGTACGCGGCGTTCTGCTCCGGACCGGCGGTGACCGGGCGCTGGTTCAGGTCGCGGATGCTCTGCGGCAGCTGGGAGAGCAGCGCCCGGCAGACCGTGGCCGGGCGGGCGGCCAGCGCCGGGGCGGCCATCTCGACCGGGGCGGTGGACTGCGCCCGTGCGGTGGTCGCCGAGGGGCTCGGCGTGGCGTCCGGCTCGGCCGGGGAGAGCTTGCCGAAGGCCAGCACGGCCACCAGCAGCGTGACCGGCAGGGCGATCAACGTGGCCAGCAGGGCGGCGCCGCGCATGGTCCGGTCCCGCCCGGCCGGCGCGTCGGCGGCCGGCTCGCGGGGACCGTCAGCCGGCCCGGTACCGTCGGCCACGTCGCGCGTCGCGCCGGGCCCGTCGTCGAGAGTCGCGGAGGAGGAGGTCTCGGTCTCGTCCACTTACAGCCGCACCACCGAACACGTGAGGGTGCGAGTGATGCCGGGCACCATCTGCACCTTGCTGACGATGAGTTTTCCGAGTTCGTCGACGGTGTTCGCCTCGGTGAGGACGACCACGTCGTACGGCCCGGTGACGGCGTCGACGCGTACCACGCCGGCAAGGTCCGCGATGAGACCGGCCACGTCACGTGCCCGGCCGACCTCGGTCTGGATGAGGATGTACGCCTGTACCACGACTCGACCTCCGTCCGTCGCCGCCCAGGGGCGGCCCGAAGGGTGAAACTACCTTACGGACCAGGTCTGATCCCTATCGGTGGTCAAGGAGCAGCGGTGAGCGAGCGCGGCGGAGCCGGGCAGAACGGGCAGAGCGCCGGCGGTGGTGCCAGCGTGGCTGCGATCGGCGAGTTCGGGTTGATCGGGCGGATCACCGCCCGGCTGCCGACCGGGCCGTCGACCCTGCTCGGCCCAGGGGACGACGCCGCCGTGGTGGCCGCCCCGGACGGCCGGGTGGCGGCCTCCACCGACGTGCTGGTCGACGGGCGGCACTTCCGGCGGGACTGGTGCTCGGCCCGGGACGTCGGGCACCGCGCCGCCGCGGCCAACCTGGCCGACATCGCCGCGATGGGTGCCACCCCGACCGCCCTGCTGGTCGCCCTCTGCATGCCGGCGGACCTGGACACCAGTTGGGCCGAGGAACTGGCCGACGGGCTGGGCGCCGAGGCGGCCACGGTCGGCGCGAGCGTGGTCGGCGGGGACATGTCGTCCAGTCCCACCCTGACCATCGCAGTCACCGCTCTGGGCGACCTCGGCGGCCGCCCACCCGTGGTGCGCTCCGGTGCCCGCCCCGGCGACGTGCTGGCCCTGGCCGGCCGCACCGGGTACGCGGCGGCCGGACTGACCGTGCTCACCCGTGGCTTCCGTACGCCCCGGCTGCTGGTCGAGGCGTACCGGCGGCCGCAGGTCCCGTACCCGGCCGGGCCGCAGGCCGCCCGGCTCGGCGCCACCTCCATGATCGACGTGTCGGACGGGCTGCTCGCCGACCTCGGGCACGTGGCGACGGCCAGCGGGGTGGCGATCGACGTGCGCCGGGACGCCTTCGAGGTGCCCCGGCAGATGGCCGACGCCGCGCAGGCGCTCGGCGTCGACCCGTACACCTGGATCCTGGCCGGTGGCGAGGACCACGCGCTGGCCGCGACCTTCCCCCCGGCGGTGGCGTTGCCGCCGGGCTGGCGGCAGATCGGCCTGGTCACGGCCGGTGCCGGGGTCACCGTCGACGGTGCCTCGTACGACGGCCCGCGGGGCTGGGACCACTTCCGGTGAGGGCCCGCGCCCGCCGTACCCTGGAAACCGTGAGTGAGATCGAGATTCGGGTGGTGCGGTTCGACGCGCCGGTGGCGCAGCAGCTGATCACTGCCGCACTGGCCGACCTCGGTGCCCGTTACGGCGGCACCGGCGACGACACCCCCGTGGACGCGGCCGAGTTCGAGCCGCCGGACGGCGCATTCCTCGTCGCCTACCTGGCCGGCGAACCGGTCGGCTGCGGTGGCTGGCGCAGCCACGGCGCGGACACGGCGGAGCTGAAGCGGATGTACACCGCCCCGACGGCCCGTGGGCGGGGTGTGGCGCGCGCGGTGCTGGCCGCCGTCGAGCGCTCGGCTCGCGAGCAGGGCCGCAAGCGGCTGGTCCTGGAGTGCGGGGACAAGCAGCCCGAGGCGATCGCCATGTACACGTCCGCCGGCTACGAGCAGATCCCGAACTTCGGCTTCTACAAGGACGCGGAGGGCTGCGTCTCCTTCGGCCGCACCCTCTGATCCGGCCGGTCCAGCCCGCCGGTCGGCTGTCAGCCCGTGGTGATCCGGATCTCTCCCGCCGCCCGGGTGACGGCGTCGGTCGCCTCCGCCGGGTCGGCGCCCCAGGCCAGGACCTGGCCGCTGCGCCGGGTCGACGAGGTGACCTCCTGCACCTGGTCGCCGACCGTCACGCCCACCGTGACGTCCAGCACGCCGGACACCCGGCGGGCGGCGCGCACCCCGTCCACGGCGGTGACCGTGCCGGGCGCGGGGAGCAGGAACTCCACCGCCGCCGCGCCGGTCGGCCGTGCCGGCAGGGCGGGCCGTTCGCCGCGCAGCGTCCGCAGGTACGCCCCGACGAACCCGCACTCGTAGGAGACCGAGACCAGTGAGCTGATCAGGTCACCGGGCAGCCGGGCGGCGCACTCCACCAACGCGGGGCCGTCGGCGGTGCGGATCCACTCGCTGTGCAGCACGCCGGTGCGGAAACCGGCGGCGCCGGCCAGTCGGGTGGCGACGTCGAGCAACTCCCGCCGGGCATCCTCGGGCAGCGCGGACGGCACCGTGTGGCCGGTCTCCACCGGCCTTGCGCCGGCCAGCACCCGCTTGTCGGTGACGTTGCCGAAGCGCACCTCGCCGTCGGCCACCAGCAGCTCGACGCTGTGCTCGGTGCCGATCAGCACCTGCTCGGCGAGGACGGCCGTGGGCAGGCCCCGGGCGGTGGTGTCGGGGGATGCCTCCGGGTCGGCGCTGGCAGCCCAGGCGGCGGCGATCAGCGCCGGATCGGTGACGATCTGCACGCCGAGGCTGCCGGCCCGCCGGGTCGGCTTCAGCACGCACCGCCCACCGTGCCGCTGGGCGAACGCGGTCGCCTCGGCGGCGGTGCCCACCAGCGCGAACGCCGGGTTGGTCAGGCCGGCGGCCGAGGCGAGCATCCGCATCCGGTGCTTGTCGGTGAAGATCTCGGCGGCCTTGACGCCGGCACCGGGCAGGCCGAGCGCGTCGGCCAACCGAGCCGCCGCGACCACCGCGTACTCCTGGCCGGGCACCACCAGACGCGCGGCGGCCAGCCCCGGCTCCCGGGCGAGCAGTGCCGCCGGGTCCAGGCCGGTCTGGTACTCGGCCGCCACCACACGCGAGACGAACGGCAGCGCGGCGCAGTGCCGCTCCAGGTCACGGCTGCGGATCAGGTCGGGTTCCTCGAGCAACACCACACTGTCGGCGGGCAGCAGATCGCCGAGCCCTCGCAGCAGGTCCAGCGCGGAGCCCACCATGACCATCTCGTCCCGGCCCAGGTCCAGCTGCACCGTCACCCCTTCCGTCCGCGCCGGACCGGACGCCCGACGCAGCGCGACCCTAACCGGGCGCCGGCCCGGGTCGGCCCGCCGCGTCGCCTAGTCGTCAGCGACCTCGCCCGGACACGACAGAGCCGGCGGACCACAGGGTCCGCCGGCTGAGCCGAACGAGAAGGTGGGTGCTACCGCGTCAGGCGCGGGTGACCTTGCCGGCCTTGATGCACGAGGTGCAGACCTGCAACTTCTTGGTGTTGCCGCCACCGGCCGGGGTACGCACCGACTGGATGTTCGGGTTCCAGCGGCGGTTGGTCCGCCGGTGCGAGTGGGACACGTTGTGGCCGAAGCCCGGTCCCTTGCCACAGACGTCGCACACGCTAGCCACGGGATACTCCTGGGATTGAAACGTTCATGAGGTCGCCGGCAGGTGCTGCCCGGGCAACCTGGTCAGGTTACCCGATGACCTGCCGACACGGCCAACCGGCCCGGCGGGGCAACCGCCCGCGCCGCGGCCCGCCGGTGGTGCTGGTCACTTCTGCGGTCTGGCGGACCGGTCCGGCCGCAACGCTACCCGACGCTCCACCCCGACCACCGGCGCCCGGATCACCGCCCGCGGTGGAGGCGGGCCGGACACGCCGACGAGTCCGACGCGTGTCGGTGCGCGCCAGTAGGCTTCTGGCCGTGCTGGACACCCTCGACGCCGCCGCGGTCCGCCGCTGGTGCGCGAGCGGGCTGGCCGCGCTGAAGCGCCACCAGGGTGAGATCGACCAGCTCAACGTCTATCCGGTGCCCGACGGCGACACGGGCACCAACCTGGTGCTCACCCTCACCTCGGCCCAGCAGGCCCTGGCGATGGACCTGGACACCCTTCCGGACAGCGGGCCGACGGCCCACGGGCACGCGTTGCGGCTGATGGCCCAGGGCGCGCTGCTCGGCGCGCGCGGCAACTCCGGGGTGATCCTCTCGCAGATCCTGCGCGGCTTCGCCGACGCGGTCGCCGCCGCGCCGGCGGTGCGTGGCCGGGAGCTGGCCGCCGCGTTGCGGGCCGGCACCGCCGCGGCGTACACGGCGGTCGCCCGGCCGGTGGAGGGCACCCTGCTCACCGTGGTCGGCGCGGCCGCCCTCGCGGCGGAGCACGCCGACAGCGACGACCTGCCGGCGGTGGCCCGGGCGGCGGCGCGGGCGTCGGCCGAGGCGCTCGCCCGGACCCCCGAGCAGCTGCCGGCCCTGGCCCGCGCCGGCGTGGTCGACGCGGGCGGCCGGGGGCTCTGCGTGCTGCTGGACGCCCTGGTCGAGGTGCTCACGGGGGAGGTCGCCTCCCGGCTCGCGCCGGCGCCGCGCACCGCCCGGCCGGCGGCCACCGTCGCCCGGGAGACCGGCTCCGACGAGTACGCCTACGAGGTGCAGTTCCTCCTCGACGCCGGAGCGGAGGCGGTGGCCGGGATGCGCCGGGCGCTGGACGCGCTGGGCGACTCGCTGGTGGTCGTCGGCGACGGGCGCGAGCCGGAAGGCACCTGGAACGTGCACGTGCACGTCAACGACGTGGGTGCGGCCGTCGAGGCGGGGGTCGTCGCCGGTCGCCCATACCGCATCTCGGTGACCCGCTTCGCCGACCAGCCGGAGCCGTTCGCCGGCCCGGCGACGGACGGCCGGGCCGCCGTGGTGGTGGCCACCGGCGTCGGCATCGCCGGGCTCTTCGCCGCGGAGGGCGCCACCGTCGTGCCGGGCAACCCGTCCACCGGCGAGCTGCTGGACGCGGTGCGCAGCACCGGCGCGGCCCGGGTGGTGGTGCTGCCCAACGACCCCAACACCGAGGCGGTGGCGAGCGCGGCGGCCCGCGAGGCACACGCGTACGGCATCAAGGTGAGCGTGGTGCCGACCCGCTCGCCGGTGCAGGCGCTGGCCGCCCTCGCGGTCCGCGACGGCGGCCGCCGCTTCGAGGACGACGTGATCGCCATGGCCGAGGCGGCCGGGGCCTGCCGCTACGCCGAGGTCTGCCACGCCAGCCGGGAGGCGCTGACCGTCGCCGGCCCGTGCCGCCCCGGCGACGTGCTGGCGCTGGTCGAGGGGGAGGTGCACCTCATCGGCACCGACCTGACCGACACCTGCGCGGCCGTGGTCGACCGCATGCTCGGCGGTGGCGGGGAGCTGGTCACCCTGCTGGCCGGGGTGGATGCCCCCGCCGGGCTCACCGATGCCGTCCGCGCGCACGTCGCGCGGCGCTGGCCGTTCGTCGAGGTGCAGGCGTACCCGGGCGGCCAGCCGTACTATCCGCTCCTGGTGGGGGTCGAATGAGCGAGCCGTCCACGGTGGACACTCCGCTGAAGAAGCTGGTCGGGGACAAGACGGCCAAGGCGCTCGCCTCCCACCTCGACCTGCACACCGCGGGTGACCTGGTCTACCACTTCCCGCGCCGCTACGACGAGCGCGGCGAGCACACCGACATCCGCTCGCTCGACGTGGGCGAGCAGGTCACCGTGCTGGCCCAGGTGCAGCGCACCGCCGTGCGCCCGATGCGCCAGCGCCGGGGCAACCTGCTGGAGGTGACCGTCGGCGACAACTCCGGCGGGCTGCTGACGCTGACCTTCTTCGGCAACCAGGCGTGGCGCGAGCGGGAGCTGCGTCCCGGCCGGTGGGGGCTGTTCGCCGGCAAGGTCACCGAGTTCCGCGGCAAGCGCCAGCTCAACGGCCCGGAGTACGTCCTGCTCGGCGAGGGCGGCGAGGGCGAGGCGGCGGTCAGCGACGAGATCGAGGAGTTCGCCGGCGCGCTGATCCCGGTCTACCCGGCCGCCGCGGCCGTGCCGACCTGGGTGATCGCCCGCTGCGTGCGGGTCGTGCTGGACACCTTCACCCCGCCGGAGGACCCGGTGCCGGCCAGCGTGCGGGCCAGCCGCAAGCTGGTGGAGCTGGGCAGCGCCCTGCGGGAGATCCACCGGCCGTCCAGCAAGGAGGAGCTCTACCGGGCGCGGCACCGGCTCAAGTGGGACGAGGCGTTCGCCGTGCAGTTGACCCTGGTGCAGCGCAAGCACCGGGCCGCCGACTGGCCGGCCCGGCCCCGCCCCGCGCGTGCCGGAGGGCTGCTGGACGCCTTCGACGCCCGCCTGCCGTACGAGCTGACCGCCGGTCAACGCGAGGTCGGCGTGGAGATCGCGGCCGACCTCGCCGTTCCGCACCCGATGCACCGGCTGTTGCAGGGCGAGGTGGGTTCGGGCAAGACGGTCGTGGCGTTGCGGGCGATGCTCCAGGTGGTCGACGCCGGCGGCCAGGCGGCGCTGCTGGCGCCGACCGAGGTGCTGGCCGCGCAACACCACCGGGGCATGCTCGACCTGCTCGGGCCCCTCGGCCGTGCCGGCGAGCTGGATTCCGCCGAGCACGCCACCCGCGTCGAGCTGGTCACCGGCTCGTTGGGCGCGGCGGCCCGCCGTCGCGCACTCGGCGAGGTCGCCAGCGGCGCCGCCGGCATCGTGCTGGGCACCCACGCGCTGCTGTACGAGGGGGTCGACTTCGCCGACCTCGGCCTGGTGGTCGTCGACGAGCAGCACCGCTTCGGGGTGGAGCAGCGCGACGCGCTGCGGGCCAAGGCCGACCAGCCGCCGCACGTGCTGGTGATGACCGCCACCCCGATCCCGCGCACCGTGGCGATGACCGTCTACGGCGACCTGGAGGTCTCCACCCTCTCCCAGCTGCCCCGTGGCCGCTCGCCCATCGCCTCGCACGTGGTGCCGGCCGCCGAGAGACCGGCCTTCCTGGACCGGGCGTGGCGCCGGCTGCGCGAGGAGGTGGCCGCCGGCCACCAGGCGTACGTGGTGTGCCCGCGGATCGGGGACGGTCCTGCCTCCGAGGAGGAGCCGCCGCCGGTGGACGACAACGGGCGACGGCCGCCGCTCGCGGTGACCGAGGTGGCTCCGCTGCTGGCCGAGGGGCCGCTGAACGGGCTGCGGATCGGGGTGCTGCACGGCCGCCTGCCGGCCGACGAGAAGGACGCGGTGATGCGCTCCTTCGCCGCCGGCGACCTGGACGTGCTGGTGGCGACGACCGTGATCGAGGTCGGCGTGGACGTACCCAACGCGACCGTGATGATCGTGCTGGACGCCGACCGGTTCGGTGTCTCCCAGCTGCACCAGCTGCGTGGCCGGGTCGGCCGGGGTGCGGCTGCCGGGCTCTGCCTGCTGGTCAGCGAGGCGGCCGAGGGATCGTCGGCTCGGGAACGGCTGGACGCGGTCGCCTCGACCGGCGACGGCTTCAAGCTCGCCGAGCTGGATCTGGAGCAGCGCCGCGAGGGCGACGTGCTGGGCGCCACCCAGTCCGGCCGGCGCTCGCACCTGCGGCTGCTGTCCCTGCTGCGCGACGCCGACCTGATTCGCGACGCCCGGGCCGAGGCGATCGCCCTGGTCGAGGAGGATCCGGAGCTGACCCGCAACCCGGCGCTGGCCGCGTCGGTCGCGGCCCTGGTCGACGAGGACCGCGCGGAGTACCTGGAGAAGGGCTGACGATCGGCCCGACCGTCGGCGCTTTTTCGAGTTGTCGTGCATCGAGCCATGTCCGGCGCGTGCCGGGCGGGGAAACGCCGAGGGCGCGCCGACCGGATGGTCGACGCGCCCTCGGGTTCAGCGCAGTTCAGGTCAGGCGGTGAAGGTCACCCGACGACGCCGTGCGATGACGAAGAGCACCGCGCCCGCGATCAGCAGGGCGATGGCACCGGCGGCGATGCCGCCCGCCGCCGCACCGGTGACCGGGAGGCCCGGCTCCTCGCCGCCGGCGCCCCCGCCGCCGCAGTTCTCCTCCGGCGCGTAGGCCGCCTGCAGCTCGAGGTCCAGGTCAGGCAGGGCGACCAGAGCGGTCTCGGCCTTGCCGGCCTTGAAGGTCACCGTCTCCGACGAATCCGCCGCGACCGTACGGGTCTCGGTCTTGTCGCCGTAGGTGAAGGTGGCCTTCACCGGGAGACCGCCCTTGGGGTTGGTCACGGTGAGAGCGAAGTTCTTGCAGTCGGCCTTGGTGGTCACGGCCGGCAGCGGGCAGTCCTCGGGGCGCTGCCACGAGTACGTGCCGTTCTCGATCACCTCGCCGTCGACCAGCACCTCGATCTTGCCGGCGTCGGCGGCCGGAACCACGATGCTGGTGTCGGCCTTGCCGGCCGCGACGGAGACCTTCTTGGAGAAGCCGTTCTCGCCCTTGACCTCGAACTCGACCGCGTACTTGCTGATCTTGCCGTCGTTGGTCAGCGAGACCGCCACCGAACCGTCGCAGGCGGACGCGAAGGTCGAGGCCGGGGTGGTGCAGCTCTTGTCCCCGCCGTTGTACCAGCCCTGCGGGCCGGAGGAACGGTTACCCGGCGCGCCCGGCGAACCCAGCTTCTTGTTGTCGTACCGCTTGCCGCCCTCGACCAGCGGGTCGATGACCTGCTCCACGTCGCCCCAGATCAGGTCGACCTGGGTGTGGCAGTCCGGGATCTCGACGTTCAGCTTGATCTCGGTCTGGGTGCCGCTGATGAAGTCGCTGTCCGGCGTCCCGTACACGTACTGCGGGGTGGCGAACTGCGGCCGCGGCGCGAAGTACGACACGAGCGTGAACCACTGCTTGCCCTCGCCGCAGAGCGGCAGGTCACCGTCGAGCTTGACGGTGGCGGTCCCCTTCGGACCGTCGAACGTGTGGCTGTACTTGGCCTTGTCGGCGTCGATGCACTTCGGCGCCGGCGTGCAGGAGCTGTCGGCGGCGAGGTTGATGCTGCCGTCGTTGGTGTTCTTCTCGGTCTTCTGGCCCTCCTTGAACCACCTGCCGTGCACCGTCAGCTTGGCGCTGGCGGTGTTGCCGGGCACGCGCTGGGTAGCCTCCACGGAGGAGCCCTCGGGGATGACCCAGCCCTCCAGCGGGACCGTCTTCCCGCCCTCCATGGCCACGGTCACGGGGGTGTTCGGCTCGGCGATCACCTTGTGGAGCGTCGCGCCCTTGTTGACCTCGCTGTTCACCACCTTCCAGGTGATCACGCGCTCACCGGTGAGTCGGTCACAGCCGGCGGTGGCACTGATCGTGGTGTGGTGGGCGCTGGCTGGGGCGGCCACCGCGACGGCCCCGGTGAGCCCGATGAGGGCGGCTCCCAGGACGGCCAGCGGTCGCCGGAGCGACAGCTTGGGACGGATCACGGGTACTCCTGGAGTGCTGAAGCGTCGGGGTGTGTGGCACGGGAGCGCAGTGGACGGACGGTAGCTGCACGTCCGCTGTTGGGTGCTCTCCCGAGCCGTGAGCCGGCGGGTGGCCGCCGACACCCGGCCGACCCTAGCGAGATCGTCGCGGGTGATACAGCCCTCAGGATTCGCTAAGACTGATGTTATGAATGTGAGATCATTGATATACGAATAGTGATTATGTGCTCGCCCAGGTGATACCGATGGTGTTGGTCGGTGCCTCCGTCGGCTCGCGTAGCGTCGGTGTCATGAGCAGGAGGAGACGGTGACCCGGATCGTGGCCGGGACGCTCGGCGGCCGGCGGATCGCCGCGCCGCCCGGCGCCGGCACCCGACCCACCTCCGACCGGGTCCGGGAGGCGCTGTTCAGTGCCGTCCAGGCCGAGGTCGACCTCGACGGTGCCCGCTTCGCCGACCTGTACGCCGGTTCCGGCGCCGTCGGGCTGGAGGCGCTCTCCCGGGGTGCCCGGCACGTCCTGCTGGTCGAGTCCGACTCTCGGGCGGCCCGGGTGATCCGGGAGAACGTGGCGGCCCTGCGGGCGGGCGCCGCCGTCCACCTGGTGACCGGCAAGGTGGCGACGGTGCTGGCCGCCGGCCCGGACGATGGGCCGTACGACGTGGTCTTCGCCGACCCGCCGTACGCCGTGCCGGACGCGGAGATCACCGCGCTGCAGACGACGCTGGTCGACGGTGGCTGGCTGGCGCCCGACGCGCTGGTGGTGGTGGAGCGGTCCAGCCGCACCGGGCCGGTCGACTGGGTGGACGGGATCACTGCCGAGCGCAGTCGCCGTTACGGCGAGACCACCCTTTGGTACGGTCGCCGATCATGAGACGTGCGGTGTGTCCCGGCTCGTTCGATCCGGTCACGAACGGACACCTCGACATCATCGGCAGGGCCAGCCGGCTCTTCGACGAGGTGATCGTCGGCGTGCTGGTGAACCAGTCGAAGAGTGGCCTGTTCACCGTCGAGGAGCGCATCGACATGCTCCGCGAGGTGACGGCCTCGTACGGCAACGTGCGGGTCGAGTCGTTCCGGGGGCTGCTGGTCGACTTCTGCCGGGCCCAGCAGGCGAGCGTGCTGATCAAGGGCCTGCGGGCGGTCAGCGACTTCGACTACGAGTTGCAGATGGCCCAGATGAACATCGGGCTGGCCGGCGTCGAGACGTTGTTCATGCCGACCAACCCGCTCTACTCGTTCCTCTCCTCCAGCCTCGTCAAGGACGTCGCCAAGTGGGGCGGGGACATCTCCGCCCACGTTCCCGACCCGGTCCGGGAAGCCCTCCAGTCCCGCCTCGGCCCCCGCCCGTAACCCCTCCCTGCCTCCTCCGCGTCCCGCCGATCGCGCGCCTGCGGTCGATGGATCGTGCGCCTCTGCGGCATTTGCCCCGCGAGAGGGTGCGGAATCGACGAGGGTCTGGTTCGCTGCGGTCGCGCAACGCGATGGTGTCGCGACGCGCCGGGTTGGGGTGGATGGGGCACGTGTGGGGCGAGCACGCCATGATTGGTAGAGCGGGGAACCGGCCGTAGCCCGCATCATGGAGGTCGGCCGACGAACGACAGGGAGTGAGGACCGGTGGACCCGCTCGATCGCATCGACGAACTGATCACCATGGTGGAGCAGGCCCGCTCCGTCCCCATGTCGCGCAACAACTGCATGGTCGACCGGGGTGAGATGATCGCTGCCCTCGACGAGATGCGCGCCGACCTCCCCGCCGACCTGCGTCGCGCCGCCGCGCTGCTGGAGGAACGCGACAAGATCATGGAAGCCGGCAAGCGCGAGGCCGACCGGATCATCAGCGAGGGTGAGGCGGAACACGCCCGCCTGGTCTCGGTGAACGAGATCACTGTGTCGGCCGAGCACGAGGGCGCCCGGATCATCGCCGAGGCGCGGGCCGAGGCGCAGCGCCTGCGGGAGGAGGTCGACGACTACGTCGACACCGCTCTGGCCAACTTCGAGCAGTTCCTCACCCGGGCGCTCGCCTCGATAGAGCGCGGCCGGGACAAGATGCACGCGCTGCGGGAGATCGGCACCTTCGCTGGGGATGAGGCGGAACGCCCGCTACCCTTCTGAGCGGCACTTCACCAGCCGACATGCTTAGGCGGCGTCGCCCCCGGTTCGACTGTCGGGCGGTCGTCCAGGTAACCTTTTTTGTCGGCCTCACACCGGCCGGAGTCTAACTATGCCCAAGCACTCGCCATCGACACTCGACCCCAGGTCGCCGCTGGTCCTCGACACGAGGGACCTGCCGCGCCGCCCTGGCGCGTTGCGTGAGGTCCAGCGGGTCGTGCCGGCACCGGCGGACCTCGGCGTGGAGTTGATCGGCGTGCCGGAGGGCGCGGACCTCGACCTCAACCTGAGGTTGCAGTCGGTGTCCGAGGGCGTGCTCGTCTCCGGGACCATCACCGGTCCCGTCCGGGGCGAGTGCGGCCGTTGCCTGCGCGAGATCAACGACTCGATGGCCGTGACGATCCAGGAGCTGTACGCGTACGAGAACAGCACCACGGACGTCACGACCGACGAGGACGAGGTGGGCCGGATGCAGGGCGATCTGATCGACCTGGAGCCGGCGCTGCGGGACGCGTTGGTGCTCACGCTGCCGACCAACCCGCTCTGCCGGGAGGACTGCCCAGGACTGTGCCCCGACTGCGGGGCGCACTGGGACGATCTGCCGGCCGACCACAGTCACCAGCAGATCGACCCGCGTTGGGTAGGCCTGTCGCAACTGACCCGTACAGAGGAGTAAGAACCGTGGCCGTCCCGAAGCGCAAGATGTCGCGCAGCAACACCCGGTCCCGCCGGGCGAACTGGAAGGCGACCGTGGTCGCGACCATCGCGTGCCCGCAGTGCAAGTCCCCGAAGCTGCCGCACGCCGCCTGCTCCGTCTGCGGCACCTACAACGGCCGCCAGGTTCTCGAGGTCTGACCTGGACGCCGAGTGACGCCCCCGACCCCAGGTCGGGCGGCGCGCGCACCCTGGCATTCGCCCGGTGCCCCGGCTCCCACCGACGCCGGCCGGCCCAACCCGGTCGACGTCCCGGTGGAGCCGGGCACCGCGCGGATCGCCGTTGACCTCCTCGGCGGGGACGACGCTCCCGCCGTCGTGGTTGACGGCGCTCTGCGGGCTGTGCGCGCCGACCCCGACCTGCATCTGCTGCTCGTCGGCCCGAGTGAGGTGGCCGACGGGCTGATTGCTGCCCTCGATCCGGCCCAACGCGCCCGGATCACGGTGCGGCCCGTCCGCGACGCCGTCGGCATGGCCGACCATCCCAGCGCCGCCCGCGCGGAGAGCACCGTCCGCGCCGCTGTCACCGCCGTCCGCGACGGAACCGCCGACGCCCTGGTCTCCGCCGGCTCCACCGGCGCCACCGTCACCGCCGCCGTGCTCGGCCTCGGCCGCTGGCCGGAGATCCGCCAACCCGCCCTGGTCGCCACCCTGCCCGCCGTCGCCGGGCCGGTCGTCCTGCTCGACGTGGGCGGCTCGCTGGAGCCCCGCCCGGCCACCCTCGCCCGGCACGCCGTGCTCGGCGCCGCGTACGCCGCGGTGGCGCACTCGGTCGTCGAACCCCGGGTCGGGCTGCTGTCCGTCGGCACCGAGGCCGGCAAGGGCGACCGGGTCCGCCGGGCCACCGACCCCCTGCTCACCGTCGAGCCGCTACCCGGAGGCGCGCGCTACGTCGGCCTGGTCGAGGGGTACGACGTGGCGCTCGGCGCGCGCGCCGATGTGGTGGTCACCGACGGCTTCACCGGTAACGTGCTGCTCAAGGCGATCGAGGGCGCGTACGCGATGGCCGGCGGCCCGCCCGTCGGTGGTGGCGCCCCCCGCGCCGCCGCCCTGCTCGGCGTGGCCGGAACGGTGGTCATCTGCCACGGTGCCGCACGGGCCGACGACGTCGCCTCCGGCATCGCCCTCGCCGCCCACCTGTGGCGGCGCCGCGCCACCGACCTGATCTCCGCGTTGCTCGACGGCGACGCCGCGACGGACCGCACAGACCGTTCCACCGACACCGAGGTACGCACATCATGAGCAACGACAAGCGGCGGCAGGCGTCCGTCGGTCACCTGGAAGCCGCCTTCGGCGTGAGCCTGGAACCCGACCTGCTGCAACGCGCGCTGACCCACCGCTCGTACGCGTACGAGAACGGCGGCCTGCCGACCAACGAGCGGCTGGAGTTCCTCGGCGACTCGGTGCTCGGCGTGGTGATCACCACGGCGCTCTTCCACAACCACCCGGACCTGCCCGAGGGGCAGTTGGCCAAGCTCCGCGCGAGCGTGGTCAACATGCGCGCGCTCGCCGACGTGGCCCGTGGCCTGGGCCCGGACGGCCTCGGCGCGTACCTGCTGCTCGGTAAGGGCGAGGAGACGACGGGCGGCCGGGACAAGGCGAGCATCCTCGCCGACACCCTGGAGGCGCTGCTCGGTGCGATCTACCTCCAGTACGGGCTGGACACCGCGGGGCTCGTCATCCACCGGCTCTTCGACCCGCTGATGGCCGAGTCGGCCGGTCGGGGCGCCGCCCTGGACTGGAAGACCAGCCTCCAGGAGTTGACCGCGGCACTCGGGCTCGGCGTGCCCGAGTACCGGATCGAGGGCACCGGCCCGGACCACCTCAAGACGTTCACCGCCTGGGTGGTGGTGGCCGGCAACCGGTACGGCGGCGCCGACGGGCGCAGCAAGAAGGAGGCCGAGCAGCGGGCCGCCGAGGCGGCGTGGCGGATGCTCGCCGACCAGGACGGCCAGGACGGCGCGCCCGCTCCGGAGGAGTCGGTCGGGCCGTTGGAGCAGGCCGAGCGGGCGGCCCGCACCGAGCAGGCCGACCACGCGGCGCAGGTCATGCCGGCCGACGTGGCGGCGGAGCAGCCCAACGGTGCCGGCCCCAGCAGCAACGGCGGGGGCCCGACCGCCGACGGCGGTGGCCGGCCCGCCGACGATCGTCAGGCGGGGCACCGCCGTGCCTGAGCTGCCCGAGGTGGAGACCGTCCGGCAGGGGCTGGCCCAGTGGGTCACCGGTCGCCGGATCGCCTCGGTGGAGGTTCGACACCCGCGCGCCGTTCGCCGGCACGTCCCCGGCGGCGCGCACTTCGCCGACGTGCTCGCCGGCCGGACCGTGCTGGACGTCCGACGGCGCGGCAAGTACCTGTGGTTGCCCCTGGACAGCGGTGACGCGGTGATCGGGCACCTCGGCATGTCCGGTCAGCTGCTGCTCCAGCCGCCCGGCACCCCGGACGAGACCCACCTGCGGGTGCGGTTCCGGTTCGCCGACGACGGGCCGGAGCTGCGCTTCGTCGACCAGCGCACGTTCGGCGGGCTCTCGGTCAGCGAGGGTGGTGCCGAGCTGCCCGCGGAGATCGCGCACATCGCCCGCGACCCGATGGACCCGGAGTTCTCCGACGCGGCCTTCGTCGCGGCGCTGCGTCGCCGGCGGACCGAGGTGAAGCGCGCACTGCTCGACCAGACCCTGATCTCGGGCGTGGGCAACATCTACGCCGACGAGGCGCTCTGGCGCGCAGGGCTGCACGGCACCCGCCCCACCGACGCGTTGACCGGCCCGGCCGCGCAGCGTCTGCTCGGCCACGTCCGCGACGTGCTCGGTGAGGCCATCAAGGAGGGCGGGACCAGCTTCGACGCCCTCTACGTCAACGTCAACGGCGAGAGCGGCTACTTCGACCGTGCGCTGAACGTCTACGGCCGGGAGGGTGAGCCGTGCCGGCGGTGCGGCGCGCCGGTCCGCCGCGAGGCGTTCATGAACCGCTCCTCGTACAGCTGCCCGCGGTGCCAGCCCCGCCCCCGGGGTTCCCTTCGGGGATGACCCGGAGTCGGTTCCGGGTCCCCGTCGGCGGGTCGCGGCCGACCGTTCCGGGCTGGACCCTGGCGGTTGTCCGAATCGCGGGCTGATGCCCGCCCTGCGGCCCGAGCGGTCCCGCCGACGGGGTGGACCTTTCTCCGGGGACGGCCGGGGCCGATCCCCGATGTGACCGCCTCGTCACGCTCCTAACGTCAGCACCGTTGACAGGGGGTTGACGTGACAGGGGGACCCGAGATGCGGAC
The DNA here is from genome assembly GCF_023896955.1 of Micromonospora sp. RHAY321. Lineage (GTDB taxonomy): Bacteria > Actinomycetota > Actinomycetes > Mycobacteriales > Micromonosporaceae > Micromonospora. The sequence goes on along the minus strand of NZ_JAMHIW010000004.1, from coordinate 472,695 downwards.
AAGACCGGTGACGGTGCGGATGGCGCGGTGGAGCGCCGAGCACCCGTGGCGGGCGATCGCGCTGTGGGCCGTGTTCGTGGCGGTGTGCTTCGTCGGTGGCAACGCCGCCGGTCTCAACGAGGCCACCAGCGGCGACCAGGCGATCGGCGAGACGGGCCGGGCCGGCCTGATCGTGGACTCCGGCGACTTCGCCGACCCGGCCGTGGAGAACGTCCTGATCACCTCCCGGGGCGGCGCGCTGGACCCGGCGGCGGCGAAGGCGGCGGCGGACGACGCGGCGGCCCGGCTGCGTACGGTCACCGGGGTCGCCGAGGTCGGCCAGCCGGTCACCGCCCGGGACGGCTCGGCGCTCCTGCTGCCGATCACCATGTCCGGTGACCCCGGTACCGCGTCGGACCGGGTGCAGCCGTTGCGCGACGCCACCTCCACCGTCCAGGACGCGCACCCGCGGTTGCGCGTCGAGCAGGTCGGCGGGCCGTCGATCAACCAGGCCCTCGACGACACGCTGGGCAAGGACTTCAAGCGTGCCGAGCTGCTCAGCCTCCCGGTCACCCTGGCCATCCTGATCATCGCGTTCGGTGCGCTGATCGCGGCCAGCGTGCCGGTGCTGCTGGCGCTCTCCTCGGTCGCCGCCGCGATGGGTCTGTCCACCCTCGCCTCGCACCTGGTGCCCGCCACCGACACCACGGCACCCGTGATCCTGCTGATCGGCATGGCGGTCGGGGTCGACTACTCGCTGTTCTACGTCCGCCGGGAACGGGAGGAACGCGCCAAGGGCCGCTCCGGCCTGGACGCGGTGGAGATCGCCGCGGAGACCTCCGGGCACGCCGTGGTGGTCTCCGGCTTCGCCGTGATCATCTCGATGGCGGGGCTGCTGCTCGCTGGCGACGTGGTCTTCTCGTCCCTGGCCGTCGGCTCGATCCTGGTGGTCGCGGTCGCGGTGGTCGGCTCGCTGACGGTGCTGCCCGCCCTGCTGGCCAAGCTCGGCCGCTGGGTCGACCGGCCCCGGGTTCCGCTGCTCTGGCGGTTGACCGCGCCACGCACCGGCCGGCACGGCGAGCCCCGCTCGCCCCGACTCTGGCCAGCGGTGCTCCGCCCCGCGCTGCGCGCCCCGGTGCCGACGCTGGTCATCTCCGTCGGGCTGCTGCTCGCGCTGGCCGCCCCGGCACTCGGTATGAAGCTGAAGTTCCCCGGCATGGAGGATCTGCCACGCACCACCCCGGCCATGCAGGCGTACGACCGGCTCACCGCCGCCTTCCCGAGCACCGGCACCAACCACGTGGTGGCCGTCCGGGCACCGGCCGAGCAGGCCGACCGGGTCCACGCCGCGCTCACCGACCTGGCCGCCAGGGCCGCCGGTGACCCGCTGTTCGCTCCGACCGAGACCGACGGCCCGAAGATCGAGGTGTCCGCCGACCGGCGGGTGTCGGTGCTGGACGTCGCCACCCCGTACGCCAGCCGCGACGACCGCTCCGTGCAGTCGCTGGAGAAGCTGCGTGCCGACCTGGTCCCGGCCGAGCTGCGGGGCATCCCCGGCATCGAGTACGCGGTCGGCGGCAGTGTGGCCGACAGCGAGGACTACGCGCAGCACGTCCGGGACAAGCTACCGCTGGTGATGGGCTTCGTGCTGGTGCTCACGTTCCTGGTCATGATGTTCACGTTCCGGTCGGTGGTGGTGGCGGCCAGCTCGATCGTGCTGAACCTGCTCTCCGCCGGTGCCGCGTACGGGCTGCTGGTGCTGGTCTTCCAGGGCGACTGGGCGGCGGGGCCACTCGGCTTCACGTCGATGGGCGCGATCGTGTCCTGGCTACCGCTGTTCCTCTTCGTGGTGCTCTTCGGCCTCTCGATGGACTACCACGTCTTCGTGGTCAGCCGGATTCGCGAGGGCATCCGGGCCGGCATGTCCAACCGGGACGCGGTGGCGTACGGGATCACCTCGTCGGCCGGCGTGGTGACCAGCGCGGCGGTCGTGATGGTCGGGGTGTTCTCGATCTTCGCCACGTTGAGCACGATCGACATGAAGCAGCTCGGCATCGGCCTGGCGGCGGCGATCCTGCTGGACGCCACGATCATCCGGGGCGTGGTGCTGCCGGCGTTGATGACGATGCTCGGCGACGCCAACTGGTGGACCCCGCGCTTCCTGCGCCCGCGCACGGCGCCCGCCCCCGCCGATCCGCCGGCCCCCGCCCCGGAGCTGGTGCCGGTGCCCTGACCCGCGGCGCCCGCACGCTCCGCGTCGATCCGGGGGGATTCCCTGGATCGGCGCGGCAGGGCACGAGGTGAGGGGTCAGGGCAGGGGGCAGGGTTCGCGCCAGGCGTCGAGCGTCCGTTCCTTGAGGATCGAGGCGAAGCCGTAGCCGACGGTGGTGACGCAGAAGTCGTCGGTCGAGCCGGTGTACTCGACGTGGAAGACCGGCTTGTCGGCGTCGGCGAACGGCAGCAGCTTGGCGCACTGGCCCAGCCGGACGCACTCCTCGTTGACCGCGAAGTCGAAGTCCGGGGCCAGCGCGGCGAGCTGCGGCACGTCGTTGACCAGCCCGGGGGAGAGGTCCAGCGACCGGGCCAGTTGGGCCAGCCGGCGGTTGAACAGCAACTGGTCGTCGAAGTCGAGCGGGAAGCCGGTGCGAGACGCGTACCCGTCGGCGTCGGCCAGCGCCACGGCGCCGAAGCCCTTGCCCCGGCAGAGCCGGAACCGGTCGGCGAGCGCCGGCTCCAGCGCGTCCCACCCCCGGACGTCCAGCCACCGGCTGCCGGGCCGGCGGCCGGGCGAGCCCTGCACGGCGGCCGGGAACCGGCTGGCGTCCGGGTCGGCCGATCGGACCGAGCCGACGTGCACCTGGCAGATCAGGCGACGGTCCCGGGAGCGCAGCTCGGCGGTCTGGGCGGCCGTGGTGGCCACCGGGTCGAGCAGGAAGACCTCGGCGTCGACCGCCGGGTCGAGCGGCCCGGTGACCTGCCACTGCCACTGCCAGTGGCGGGCCTGGGCGGCCGGCCACGTGGTGGGCGCGCCGGGCGGGGTCAGCTCGACCCGGCAGCCGTACGCCGGCACCACCAGGGCGAGCACGACGCCGGCCGACAGGATCCGGCGCAGCGGGCATTCGGCGGCGCGTCGCCGCGGCCGGATCCGCATCGGCAGCTCCCGGGTCGCGGGCGGCCGGTCGCCGCCCTCACCGGTACGCTGTCGCCCCCACGCTCCGGCCCGGCGTACCTCACCGGGTCAAACGAGCGCGGGGGCGCCGACGACGCGCGGTCAGCGCGGTGCCGCGAAGACCTGCGTCCAGTACGGCCCGTTGCTGCTGGCGATACCGACGCCGATCTCGGTGAACGCGCAGTTCAGGATGTTGGCCCGGTGGCCCGAGCTGTTCATCCAGGCGTCCATGACGGCGGCCGGCGTCTTCTGGTTCCACGCCACGTTCTCGCCGTAGGTGCGCCAGGAGTAGCCGACGCGGTCCAGCCGGACGCCGGCGTTGCTGCCGTCGCTGCCGGTGTGCGACATGTCCTGGTGGTCGGCCTGGTCCTGGCTGTGCCGCTGCGCGGCGGTCATCAGCTTGTCGTCGACGCTCAGTGCCTTGCAGCCGGCCTTGGCCCGCTCGGCGTTGACCAGGTTCACGACCTCCTGGGCCTGGGCGCTGACGGTGCCGCTGGAGCCCGAGCCGGTGGTGGTGCTCGGCGCGCTGCTGCGCTGGGCGCTGCGCCGCGACGCGGCGGTGGTCCGCGACGACTCCGGGGTGGGCTTGACGACCCTGGTCGGCGACGGGCTCGGCTTCGCCGGGCTGGGCGAGCTGGTCGGGGAGGGTGCGACCAGGCTGTCGACCGGCGGCTGCTCGGTCGGCACCGCCGGGGCGGCGGCGATGGTGTCGTCGACGGCGGTCGGCTCGCTGTCCGCGCCGTCTCCGCCGGGCAGGGCGAGCGCGCCGACGCCGAAGCTCACCACGAGGGTGGCCGCCGCGGCGGCGCCGCCGATCATCAACGGTCGACGCCAGCGCCGCGGAGAGCGGTGCCGCCCCTCGCTCGGACGGCCGGCATCGGTCGCGTCGGTCCGCCAGCCGCTGGTGTCGTCGCCGGCGCCGGTGCTCCAGCCGCCGGTGGTCTCCTCGGTCGGGCCGCTGGCACGCCAGTCGCCGGTCGGCTCGTCGTCCGGCTGGTAGGCGGGCTCGTACGCCACCCAGGCGGTGGTTCGGTCGTCGGCCGGCCCGGAGGGGGCGGGCTCCGGATCCTGCTGCCAGCGAGCGGTGGGCTGCGCACGGTGCCACTCGTCACCGGGTTGGTCGGGGTCGTCTCCGAACAGGTAGGACGAGCGGGGCTCCGGGCGGTCCCTCAGCCAGTCCGGCTCGTCGGTCGGCCGCTCGGCGCGCCGGGGGGCGCCGTTCGGGTCCATCGGGTCGGTCCAGCCGTACACGGCACTGCCTCCACGGGGTCGGTTGCGGGCCGGGGTGACGCTACGACTCGCCCACGACCTGCGGCAACGTGGCTAAGGAAGAGTTAAGGGGAAGTCGGACGCCAAGGTGCGGACTTCCGGGAATCCGGGCGTACAGTAAAGGTGTCCGGACAGAGCGTGTCCGTGCCGTGAGGCAGCCCCCCGACAAGTGGACAGGTCGACGTAGAGATGATCTACGGCCTGCGAGAACTTGACGAAGGAGGGGTTTGCGGCTCAATATATAGGTGTCGCCAGTCGCGCCCGGTCATGCCCAGATACACCTGGAATGACAGCCGCGTACAAATGGGCGCGCGTTGGCCGGCCTTTCCGGCAGCGCATATCAAGGAGTCAGCATGGCGAAGGCCCTCTACGGCCACGTAGGTGCAGCGCCCGACCGGCGTCTGCTCGACGAGGTCACCCGACTGCGTGCCAGGGTTCAGGCACTGGAGTTCGAGATCACGCGTCTGCGCGCCGACAACGATCGGCTCGCGGCGGCTGCGGCGGAGGCGGACGACCTGCTCCGTCTGGCCGAGCCGGCGCTGACCTGATCTTCGGGGTCGGAAAACTGAATCGCACCACCGCAAAAATGCGCGCCGACACCCCAGTGCCGGCGCGCAACGCTGTCCGGCTCCTATCGCCGCCGACAATTTATGATCTTGTCGTTTGACCGTGGGCGAACGGCGCCGACTGTTTCCGAAAGGCGTCGGTCGGCCGGCCGATCATGAACGGTGTTTGTCTTTCTCGCTGCCGCCGCAACAACAGTGCGATCGGCTTCCGATCGCGTCCCGCGCCCTCGACGGGCGTGACCCGGGGCGGGTCGCGTGCCCGGCCGCTCGCGCCACCGGGTTAGTCTGCGGGTTCACCCAGGTCCGCGCTGCCGGCGACGGTACGGCGGCCACCGGACGAGGATCGAGAAGGTGTATCTCAAGAGCCTGACGGTCAAGGGCTTCAAGTCCTTCGCCTCCGCCACGACGTTGAAGCTGGAGCCCGGGATCACCTGCGTGGTGGGCCCGAACGGCTCCGGCAAGTCCAACGTCGTCGACGCCATCGCCTGGGTGCTCGGCGAGCAGGGCGCCAAGGCGCTGCGTGGCGGCAAGATGGAGGACGTGATCTTCGCCGGCACCGCCGGCCGGGCGCCGCTGGGTCGCGCCGAGGTCACCCTCACCATCGACAACACCGACGGCGCGCTGCCGATCGAGTACACCGAGGTCTCCATCACCCGCCGGATGTTCCGCTCCGGCGAGAGCGAGTACGAGATCAACGGCAACTCCTGCCGGCTGCTGGACATCCAGGAGTTGCTGTCCGACTCGGGTATCGGCCGGGAGATGCACATCATCGTCGGCCAGGGCCGGCTCGACGGCATGCTGCACGCCAAGCCGGAGGACCGCCGGGCGTTCATCGAGGAGGCGGCCGGCGTCCTCAAGCACCGCAAGCGCAAGGAAAAGGCGCTGCGCAAGCTCGACGCGATGCAGGTGAACCTCAACCGCCTGACCGACCTGACGGCCGAGCTGCGCCGCCAGCTCAAGCCGCTGGGCCGGCAGGCGGAGGTGGCCCGCCGCGCCGCCGCCATCCAGGCCAACCTGCGCGACGCCCGGCTGCGGCTGCTCGCCGACGACCTGGCGACCCTGCGCACCACTCTCGATCGGGAGATCGCCGACGAGACCGCGGTGCGGGAGCGGCGCGAGCAGGTCGAGGCCGAGCACGCCGAGGTGCAGGGCCGGCTCGGCGAGCTGGAGGCCGCGCTGGCCGAGGACGCGCCGCTGCTCGCCGCCGCCCAGGACACCTGGTACAAGCTCTCCGCGCTGCAGGAACGCTTCCGCTCGATCGAACAGTTGGCCCGGGAGCGGCTGCGACACCTGAGCACCACCGGCGACGACGAGCGGACCGGCCGCGACCCGGACCAGCTGGAGGCCGAGGCCGAGCGCGTCCGCGAGCAGGAGGAGGAGCTGCGCGCGGCGCTCACCGACGACCAGATCCGGCTGGCCGAGGCGGTGGAGCACCGCCAGGAGCTGGAACGGCAGCTCGCCGCCGCCGAGCGGGAACTGGTCGCCGCCGCCAAGGCCATCGCCGACCGGCGGGAGGGGATGGCCCGGCTCACCGGCCAGGTCAACTCGGCCCGGGCGCGGACCACCAGCGCCGCCGAGGAGATCGAACGACTCGCCATCGCGCACGCCGACGCCCTGGGCCGCGCCGAGCAGGCGCAGGCCGAGCTGGACGCGGTGGCCGCGCAGTCCACCGAGGCGGACCGGGACAACGCCGACCTCGACGCCCGGCACGCCGAGGCGGTCGCCGCGCAGGACCGGGCGCAGGCCACCGTCCGGTCGCTGGCCGACGCCGAGCGCGCGGCGGAGAAGGACGCGGCCACCTGGAAGGCCCGGGAGGAGGCGCTGGCCCTGGGCCTGCGGCGCAAGGACGGCGCGGGCGCTCTGCTCGCCCGCGCCGGCGACGTGCCCGGCCTGCTCGGCAGCCTCGCCGGTCTGCTCACCGTCGCGCCGGGCAACGAGGCCGCGCTGGCCGCCGCGCTCGGCGGCCTCGCCGACGCGGTCGCGGTCAGCGGGGTGGACGAGGCCGTCGAGGCCATGCGGCTGCTGAAGATCTCCGACGCCGGCCGGGCCGGCCTGCTGATCGGCAGCCCTGCCGGGCCTGGCATGACCGGCTCGGCGGACGCGCTGCGCCCGAAGCTGCCCGACGGCGCCCGATGGGCACCCGACCTGGTGGAGTGCAACGCCGAGTTGCGCCCCGCCGTGCACCGGGCGCTGCGCGACGTGGCGCTGGTCGACGACCTGGCCGCCGCCGCCGAGCTGGTCGCCGGCAACCCCGAACTGCGCGCCGTCACCCCTGACGGGGACGTGGTCGGGGCGTACGCGGCGGCCGGCGGGTCGGCCAAGGCGCCCAGCTACATCGAGGTGCAGGCCGCCGTCGAGGAGGCCCGTACCAACCGGCTCGCCGCCGAGCGCACCGGCGCGGAGCTGCGCGACCAGCTCGGCGAGGCGCGCGCCGAGGTGGCCGCCGCCAAGGAGGCCGTGCAGCACGCGGCCGCGGAGAAGCGCGAGGCGGAGAGCCACCGCAACGCGGCCGCCCGCCGGCTGGCCGAGCTGGGTGCGGCGGCCCGCTCGGCGAAGGCGGAGACCGACCGGCTCGGCGAGTCCCGGGCCCGCGCCGAGGCTGCCCGGCAGCGGGACCTCGCCGCGCTCGACGAGCTGGAGGAGCGGCTGCGGCTGGCCGAGGAGACCCCGGTCGACGCCGAGCCGTCCAGCGAGGAACGGGACCAGCTCGCCGCGATGGTGCCGCAGGCCCGGCAGAACGAGATGGAGGTCCGGCTCGCGGTGCGTACCGCCGAGGAGCGTGTCTCCTCGATCGCCGGCCGGGCCGACTCGCTGGCCCGGCAGGCCACCGCGGAGCGGGCCGCCCGGGAACGCGCCGCCGCCCGGCGTGCGGCGCGCACCCGGGGCGCGGGCATCGCCCGGGCCGTCGCCGGCGGCGCCCGGGAGGCGCTCACCCGACTCACCACCTCGATCGCCGCGGCCGAGGAGCACCGCGACGCGGTCGCGCGCGAACGGGCCGCCCGCGAGGCGGAACTCCAGGAGGTACGCGGGGCCGCCAAGCGGTTCGGCGCGGAGCTGGAGCGGCTGACCAGCCAGGTGCACCGGGACGAGGTGGCCCGCGCCGAGCAGCGGCTGCGCATCGAGCAGTTGGAGGCGAAGGCGGCCGAGGACTTCGGGCTGGACGTGGAGACCCTGGTCGCCGAGTACGGCCCCGCCCAGCCCGTCCCGCCCACCCAGGCCGACGTGGCGGCGGCCGAACGCGACGGGCTGCCGGTGCCCGAGCCGGTCCGCTACGAGCGACCGGTGCAGGAGAAGCGGGCCGCCAAGGCCGAACGCGAGCTGGCCCTGCTCGGCAAGGTCAACCCGCTCGCGCTGGAGGAGTTCGCCGCGCTGGAGGAGCGCTACAAGTTCCTCTCGGAGCAACTGGAGGACCTCAAGGCCACCCGGCGGGACCTGCTCACCGTGGTCAAGGACGTGGACGAGCGGATCCTGGAGGTCTTCGCCAGCGCGTTCGAGGACACTGCGCGCGAGTTCGAGCAGGTGTTCACCGTGCTCTTCCCCGGCGGCGAGGGCCGTCTGATCCTCACCGACCCGGAGGACCTGCTCACCACCGGCGTCGAGGTGGAGGCCCGCCCACCCGGCAAGAAGATCAAGCGGCTGTCGCTGCTCTCCGGTGGCGAGCGGTCGCTGACCGCCGTGGCCATGCTGGTGGCGATCTTCCGCGCCCGGCCCAGCCCGTTCTACATCATGGACGAGGTGGAGGCGGCCCTGGACGACGTGAACCTGGGCCGGCTGATCACGTTGCTGGCACAGTTGCGGGAGAAGAGTCAGCTGATCGTCATCACCCACCAGAAGCGGACGATGGAGATCGCGGACGCCCTCTACGGCGTCACCATGCGCAGCGGCGTCACCCAGGTGATCAGCCAACGGCTCAACCGGACCGACGAGGACGACCAGCGGCACAGCCGCGGCGAGGAGAACGGGTAGTGGCTCGGGAACGCGCGACGGCGCTCCTGCTGGATCTGGACGGCGTGCTGCGCCGGTTCGACCCGGCGGTGGCCGCCGGGGTGGAGCGGGAGTTCGGCCTCGGCGAGGGTGTGCTCACCGAGATCGCCATGCAGTGGGGCCGGCTCCAGCCGGTGCTCACCGGCCAGGTCAGCCACGCCGCCTGGGTGAGCAGCGTGGCCGACGCGCTGGCCGAGCCGGCCGGCGGTGTGGACCGGGCCCGGGCGGCGGTCGAGCAGTGGCAGCGCTACCGGGGCGAGGTGGACGCCGAGGTGCTCGACCTCGTCCGGGAGGTACGCGCCGCCGGGATCAAGGTCGGCCTGGCCACCAACGCCACCGACCTGCTCGACGCCGACCTGGCCGCGCTCGGCCTCGCCGACGAGGTGGACGTGGTGGTGAACTCCTCGACGCTCGGGGTGCACAAGCCGGCCCCGGAGTACTTCCAGGCCGCCTGCGAGGCACTGGCCACCCGGCCGGCCCGCGTCCTCTTCGTCGACGACGAGGACTGGGCCGTGCGCGGCGCCCGCGCCGCCGGGCTGTCGGCGCACCGCTGGGGCGGTCACGCCGACCTGCGCTACCTGCGGGCGGCCCTGGACTACTGAGCGGCGGTCACTCGCCGGTCGCGCCGTCGATGCGTTCCCGGATCAGGTCGGCGTGGCCGTTGTGCCGGGCGTACTCCTCGATCATGTGCACGTAGGCCCAGCGGACGCTCATCTCGTCGGCGCTGCCGTCGCGGCGTCGGCGCAGGAAAGTGTCGTCCAGGGACAGCTTGGCCGTCGCGGCCCGGACCGCCGTGAGTTCCGCGGCGTACGTGGCGAAGTCGGTCTCGGCGTCGGCGTCGGCGATGTCGTCCAGGTCGCCGTCGGGGCTCGCCTCGGTGTTGTAGAGGTCATCCAGGTGCTCGCCGGCGGCGCGGATGCGGAACCACCAGCGCTCCACCTCGGTCATGTGGCGTACGAGGCCGAGCAGGGTGAGCCCCGAGGGCTGCACGCTCGGCGTCTTCAGCTGCTCGGCGGTGAGCCCGGCGCACTTGAGCAGCAGCGTCTGGCGGTGGTAGTCGAGCCAGCCCTCGAGCATGGTGCGCTCGTCGCCGACGTACGGTTCTTGGGTCCGGGTGATCTCCGGCGCAGTCCAGGTCATGCCGCGCATCCTGCCCGGCGCGGCTGACACTTCGCGACGGGTTATCAGGGCACGACGACGACGGGCCAGCGCCCGGTGCGCACCAGACGGGTGGCGACCGAGCCGACCAGCCGGTGACCGGCCTGCTCGGAGGCCCCCACCACGACCATGTCGGCCTGGAACTCGTCGGCCGCCGCGCACAGTTCCCCGTACGCGTCGCCGCGGCGGCACAGGAAGGTCAGCGGCACGCCCAGCTCCTCGGCCCCGCGCCGGCACTCCCGACGCAGCTCGTCGGCCAGCTCGTCGTGGGTCCGCTGCACCGCGCCGGCGTCCATCCCGGGCACCAGGGCGGTCAGGCCGCTCGCCGAGCTGACGAAGACCACCACCAGCGCGGCGCCCTGCCGGCGGGCCAGGCCGGCGGCGTACCAGCCGGCCCGCTCGGAGGTGCGGGTGCCGTCCACGCCGACCAGGACCACCCGGGGCCCGTCCGTGCCGCGTTCGAAGGGCAGTGGACGGGTCCGGGGGCCGTACTCCTCGCGGTCCGGTGCTCCCACGCTCATGGCTGGCTACCTCACCTCTGCTGGCCGGTACGGACCACGGAGGCACCAGCTCCGGCCGCGATGGTTGATTCTTGCTCGGCCTCGGCGCCGATCGGAGAGCTGTTGTGCTGCCGCAGCGGCACCTCCTTGATGAAGCTCACAGCGATCAGCGCGATCAGCGCGAAGGGGGCGGCCGCCAGGAAGATGTCGCCGGCACCGTGGCCGTACGCGCTCTCCACGACCGTCCGCAGCGGGCCGGGCAGGGAGTGCACGTCGGGCAGGACGCCGCCGCTGCCCGAGCTGGACGCGGGGACACCGAGTTGGGCCAGGCCCTCGGCGGTGTAGTCCTTGACCTTGTGGGCGAGTACCGCGCCGAGCGCGGAGACGCCGATCGCGCCGCCCAGGCTGCGGAAGAACGCCACCACCGAGCTGGCCGCGCCGAGCTCGTGCGGGCCGACGGTGTTCTGCACGGCGAGGACCAGGTTCTGCATGGTCATGCCCAGGCCGATGCCGATCGCCGCCATGTAGCAGCTGAGCAGGGTGAAGCTGGTGTCCGCGCGGAGCGTGCCCATCAGCGCGAAGCCGACGGTCAGCAGCGCCGAGCCCAGCACCAGGAACCGCTTCCAGCGGCCGGTGCGGGTGATGATCCGTCCGCTGAGCGTGGAGGAGACCAGCAGGCCGAGGATCATCGGCAGGGTCATCAGGCCGGACATGGTCGGGCTCTGACCGCGGCTGATCTGGAAGTACTGGCCGAGGAAGACCGAGGCGCCGAACATGCCGACGCCGACGGCGATGCTGGCGACGACCGCCAGGGTGATTGTGCGGTTGCGGAACAGCCGTGGCGGGATCATCGGCTCGGCGGCCCGGGTCTCCACCCGGATCGCCAGCGCGCCGAGCACCAGGGCGCCGACCACCATGACGGCGGACTCCCAGGAGGCCCAGGCGAACTGGTCGCCGGCGAGCGAGACCCAGATCAGCAGCACGGAGACGGCCGCGGTGATCAGCGTGGCGCCCCACCAGTCGATCTGTGCCTTCCGCTTCACGACCGGCAGGTGCAGGGTCTTCTGGAGCACGACCAGCGCGGCGACGGCGAACGGCACGCCGACGTAGAAGCACCAGCGCCAGCCGAGCCAGGAGGTGTCGACGATGACGCCGCCGATCAGCGGGCCGCCGATGGTGCCGACGGCCATCACGGCGCCGAGGTATCCGCTGTAGCGACCCCGCTCGCGCGGCGCGATCATGCTGGCCATGATCACCTGAGCCAGCGCGGTGAGGCCGCCGGCGCCGATGCCCTGGAGCACCCGGCAGGCGATCAGCTCGCCGGTGCCCTGCGCGGCGCCGGCCAGCACCGAGCCCAGCACGTAGATCCCGAGGGAGAGCTGGACCAGGAGCTTCTTACTGGTCAGGTCGGCGAGCTTGCCCCAGATGGGGGTGGTCGCGGTGGTGGCGAGCAGGGCCGAGGTGACCACCCAGGTGTACGCGGACTGGCCGCCGTGCAGCTCGGTGATGATCCGCGGCAGCGCGTTCGAGACGACCGTGGAGGAGAGGATCGCGACGAACATGCCCAGCAGCAGGCCGGAGAGGGCCTCCAGGATCTGTCGGTGGGTCATGTCGACGCCGGTCGCCCTGCTGGGCGCTGTCGCCTGGCTCATCGTTGCCTGCCTCCGAGTGGCCGCCTGGGAGTTGCCTGAGGCAACCGTATGCTTTGGTTGCCTCAAGCAACAACTTGTGGGACCGCTGGGTCATTCCCCGTCGGCGGGGGTCACTTCCAGGAGTCGTTGAACCGGCCGAGCAACCGGGCGAACTCCTCGACGTCCCGGGCGGGCCAGTCGTCCAGGGCGCGCAGGAACTCCCCCAACCGGGCGGATCGGGCGAGGTCGAACCGGCGCTGGCCCTCCTCGGTGAGGCTGATCTGGGCGGCCCGCCGATCACTCGGATCCGGGTCGCGGTTGACCAGGCCGAGCGCCTCCAGGCCGTTGATCTGTCGGCTCAACGTCCCCTTGCCCACCCCGAGCCGTGCCGCCAGCTCGGTCAGGCGGATCGACCCGCTCCGGCGCAGCCACAGCAGCAGCCCGTACGTGTTGGGTTCGAGGTTCGGGTGCACCTCCCGGGCGATCTCCCAGGAAACCGCCCGACCACGGCGAAGCAGGGCGGTCAGTTCGTGCTCGACCGCCCGGATCGGCTCCGGCAGGTGCTCGTCCACGGGCTAGAGACTACGGCCGGGGCCGGATCAGCCGTCGCCGGCGAGCCGGCGGGACATCACCGGACGTAGTCGGCCGTCGCTCGTGGTGCCCTCGATGGTCACCTCGGCCCCACGGCCCCGATGGGTCAGGGTGGCCACGGCGTTGCCGAAGTAGGGGCCGGCCAGCTTGCGCCAGCGCACCCCGGGGCGGCGGACACCGGCCGAGCGGGCCAGCGCCCGGGTGGCCCCGGCCGGGCCCGACGACCAGCCCAGCCGCATCAGCGGCCGGATGCTGGCCGGCACCTGGTTGTGGATCGGCGAGCAGGTGAGCTGGTGCACCGGAGTGACCACCGCCGGGTCGGCGAACCGGGCCCTCGCCACGTACGAGTGGTGCACGTCGCCGGAGAGCACGCTGATCGACGCCGGCGGGGCGTACGCGGGCCCGGCGCCGACCCGTACGCCGGACCGACCCGGCGTGCCGGTGCCGATCCGGGCGAAGGTCTCGGCGAGCGCCTCGAACGAGCGCCGGAAGGCCGCCCAGTGCTCCAGGTCCAGCGCGCGACGCAGCTTCTCCGCCCCGCGCGCCACCCAGGGACGGTGCGAGTCGGCGAGCTTCTCGTTCCACGCCTCGATGTGGTGGATGCCCTGCGGTAGCAGCCACGGCAGGGAGGCACCGACCACGAGGTGGTCGTAGACCCCGTGCGCCTGGTCGAGGAACCAGGACCACTCGCCCGGCGGCAGCATCGCCCGATTGCCGGGGTCGAGCACCCGACTGCCCCGGTTGTCCAGCATGACCAGCCGGGTCCGGCCCAGGTCCAGCGCGTAGCTCCACTGGTACTGCACCGCCCGCCAGCGCTCGGTGTCGTGCGCGAGGTCGGACTCCTGGTCAACCCGGCGCCCGAAGTCCCGCAGCACGCCGGTGGCGTCCTCGGAGGCGGCGACCTTGGCGAAGAGCGGGTCGGCGGCGATCTCGTCCGGCGAGAGGTTGCCCAGGTGCTGGTAGACCCAGTAGGAGGCGAGCCCGCTGCCGATCCGCTCGGCCCACCACGGCTGCTCGCGCACCTCCGCCCGCCAGGCCGCCGACGTGTTCCAGTCGTCGATGATCTCGTGATCATCGAAGATCATCACGCTCGGCACCGTGGAGAGCAGCCAGCGGATCTCCGGATCACGCCAGGACTCCAGGTAGAGCTTGGTGTACTCGTCGAAACTCACCACCTGGTCGGCCGGGGCGCCCTTCGGCCGCCGCCGTCGACGCTTCAGCAGCCGGCGCACCGTCGGCGACGTGACGTCGGCGTAGACCTGGTCGCCCAGCAGCACCAGCAGGTCGGGCAGCGCCTGCTCCGGGTCGGCCATCAACCGCCGGGCGTACGCGTCCAGCGCGTCCGGCGGGAGCTTGCGGGTGGTGGCGTGCTGGGTGGTCTCCCGGCACGAGCCGAAGATCAAGCTGACCGGCTGGTCCCGGTCGTCGGCGGCCCGCGTGCGGATCACGCTCGGCGGGAAGCCACTGCTCGGCACCGGCCAGACCACCTCGTCGTCGACCAGCACCTCGTAGGTCGTCGCGCTGTCCGGGGTGAGCCCCTCCACCACCACGAGCGCGTAGTGGTGGTCGTACGCCGAGAAGGTGGGTGCGGTGCCGGTGGCGCCGTCGGCGGTGCGGACGGTGACCACGGCGGGCGCCGCCGTCTCCACCCAGATGGTCGCCCGGGTGTCCACCACGCGCCGCAGAAGGGGGCCGATGAGCAGGTGTGCGGCGGGCATGCGGCCGAGCCTACCGCCGGTTACCGGACAGCGGCCGGGTGGCGGTGGCTGGGACGGCGTCGCCGGCATCTGGAAGGATTCCGGCATGGCCGAATATCTCGTCCTCGCCTTGGTCCTGCTCGGTGTGCTGATCGTCGGCACAGTCGGGCTGGTCGTGCCGCGCCTGCGGCGACGGCCCGAGCCCCCGCTACCGCGCACCGAGGTCGACACCCGGGCCGAGGAGGATCTCGCCGGCCCGCCTGTCGAGGCACCGGAGTCCGATCTGACCACCGGTGTCCTGGTCGAGCCACCGCCGGTCATCGAGGCGCCCGCGCCGGCCGTGGAGGTGCCCGAGCCGACCGCCGGGCGGCTGGTCCGGCTCCGCTCCCGGCTGTCCCGCTCGCAGAACGTCTTCGGCAAGGGTCTCCTCGGCCTGCTCGCCCGGGACCACCTCGACGAGGACGTCTGGGAGGAAATCGAGGACAGCCTGATCGGTGCCGACGTCGGCGTCGACGCCACCCGCGACATCGTCGACCGGCTGCGCGAGCGGACCCGCGTGCTGGGCACCCGCTCGGCCTCCGAGCTGCGCGCGCTGCTCGCCGCCGAGCTGGTCAACGCGCTCGACCCGAGCCTGGACCGGTCCCTGCGGACCGCGCCGAAGGACGGCACGCCGGCGGTGCTGCTGGTCGTCGGCGTCAACGGCGCCGGCAAGACCACCACCTGCGGCAAGATCGCCCGCGTGCTGGTGGCCGACGGCCGCACCGTGCTGCTCGGCGCGGCCGACACCTTCCGGGCCGCCGCCGCCGACCAGCTGGAGACCTGGGGCTCGCGAGTCGGCGCGGAGACCGTCCGCGGCCCGGAGGGCGCCGACCCGGCCAGCGTCGCCTTCGACGCGGTCAAGCGCGGCATCGACACCGGCGTGGACACCGTGCTCATCGACACCGCCGGCCGCCTGCAGAACAAGATCGGCCTGATGGACGAGCTGGGCAAGGTCAAGCGGGTGGTGGAGAAGCAGGGCCCGATCGACGAGACACTGCTCATCCTGGACGCCACGACAGGGCAGAACGGCCTGGAACAGGCCCGGGTCTTCACCGAGGTGGTCAACGTGACCGGCGTGGTGCTGAGCAAGCTCGACGGCACCGCGAAGGGCGGCATCGTGATCGCCGTGCAGCGCAAGCTCGGCATCCCGGTGAAGCTCGTCGGCCTCGGCGAGGGCAAGGACGATCTGGCCCCGTTCGACCCGGCGCAGTTCGTCGACGCGTTGCTGGGGACCGAGGCCGCCGGACGGGACGCGTAGTCTCGGGTGACCACTGACGATCGCGCGTACGCGGGCTGGCGCGACCCCGGCCACCCCTCGCAGCGCCTCGGGAGACCGTACGTGACTTCGCAGGAGATCCCGCTGCACGGCGGCAACGTGAGCACCGTGGTCCGGGTCGGCGACACGGTCCGCCGCAACGCCGGGCCGTGGACCCCGTCCGTGCACGCCCTGCTGCGGCACCTGGAGTACGTCGGCTTCACCGGCGCCCCCAGGGCGCTCGGCATGGACGAGCGCAACCGCGAGGTGCTGTCGTACCTGGAGGGGGAGTGCGGGGAGTACCCGCTCGCCCCGCACTGGGTGACCGACGAGGCGCTGGTCACCGTCGCCACGATGCTGCGGATGTTCCACGACGCGCAGTACGGGTTCACGCCGCCGCCGCAGGCGGTGTGGCGCTCCTTCGGGCCACCGCCGCCGGACACCGAGGTGATCTGCCACCACGACGCCGCCCCGCACAACGTGATCTGGCGGCCGGACGGCACCCTCGGGCTGATCGACTTCGACCTCGCCTCGCCCGGCGCCCGGATCTACGACGTGGCGTACGCGGCCTGGACCTGGGTGCCGATCTTCGCCGACCGGGACTCGATCACGCTGGGCTGGAAGCGCCCGGACCGGCCGCGCCGGTTGCGGCTCTTCGCCGACGCGTACGGGCTGATCCCCCGGGACCGGCACCGGCTCATCCGGACCATCCGCAAGCGGATCGTGGACCACGTCGAGGGGATCCGCCGGATGGCCGCGGCCGGTGAGCCGGCGTTCGTCCGGATCGTGCACAAGGGGCACCTGCGCCGGCCGATGCGCGACCTGCGGCTGCTCGACTACGAGCGGCACGCCCTGGAGAACGCCCTCCGCTGAGCGCCCGCCGGTCGATGGGTCTGACCGGTCGGCCATCGACGTACGCCGTCCGGGTGATCCACCACCGTCCATGCCGGCGGGTGTGCGGACTTCGTGACACGTACGAAACAACCCGTCACGAAACGGAAACCGGCACGGGACCGTGGGTGAAACAGCCGGCCGCGAAGCTTCCGCGCAACCGGCCTACGGGCGACGCTGCCCCGGAAAGCCGCGAAGGAGGAAATTCACCTTTAGGAGGCCAGCGTGCCTGAAGCACCGACGATCGACGGCGCCAATACCGTTTGGCTGCTGGTTTCGACCGCCCTCGTGCTGCTCATGACCCCCGGACTGGCGCTGTTCTACGGCGGCCTCAACCGGGCCAAGGGCGTACTCAACATGATGATGATGAGCTTCTCCGCCATCGGGCTCATCTCTGTTCTGTGGTGGTTCTACGGCTTCAGCGTCGCCTTCGGGGCCGACGTGAACGGATTCTGGGGCGACCCCGGCGCGTACCTCGGCACCAAGACCTTCCTCGCCGAGACCGACCTGTGGGGCGCGACGGCGGAGAACCCCAGCGGCATCGGTGTTCCGCTCTACGTCTTCATGGCCTTCCAGATGGTCTTCGCGGTGATCACCGTCGCGCTGATCAGCGGCGCCATCGCCGACCGGGCCAAGTTCGCCGGCTGGCTGCTGTTCGCCTTCGGCTGGGCCACCCTGGTCTACTTCCCGGTCGCCCACTGGGTCTGGGGCGGCGGGATCATCGGCGGTGACATCCACGCGCTGGACTTCGCCGGTGGCACCGCGGTGCACATCAACGCCGGTGCGGCCGCGCTGGCCGTGGCGCTGGTGCTCGGCAAGCGGCTCGGTTGGCCGCGCGAGGGCATGAAGCCGCACAACATCCCGCTGGTCGCGCTCGGTGCCGGCCTGCTGTGGTTCGGGTGGTTCGGCTTCAACGCCGGCTCGGAGCTGACCGTCGACTCGGTCGCCGGGCTCGCCTTCATCAACACGCAGCTCGCCACGGCGGCGGCGGTGCTTGGCTGGATCGCGGTCGAGTGGGTCAAGGACCGGAAGCCGACCATGGTCGGCGCCTCCTCCGGGGCCGTGGCCGGCCTCGTCGCCATCACCCCGGCCTGTGGCTTCGTCGCCCCCTGGGCGGCCGTCCTGCTCGGTATCGTCGCCGGGGTCGTGTGCGCGCTCGCCGTCAGCCTCAAGTACAAGCTCGGCTACGACGACTCCCTCGACGTGGTCGGTGTGCACTTCGTCGGCGGTTGGATCGGCTCGCTGTGGCTCGGTCTCTTCGCCACCAACTCGGTCAACGCCGCGATCAGCGACGTGGTGGGTGCCTCGGACGGCCTCTTCTACGGCGGCGGCGCGACCCAGCTGGGGCGGCAGGCGCTCGCCGGCCTGATCGTCACCGTCTGGTCGTTCGGCATCGCCTGGGTGCTCGCCTTCGTCATCGAGAAGACGATCGGCTTCCGCGTCAGGGGCGAGGCCGAGGTCGAGGGCATCGACATCGCCGAGCACGCCGAGAGCAGCTACGACCTGTCCCCGGCGGGTGGCGGCACGGGCAGCGCGTTCGCGATGGCCGGCATCGGCACCCCCGGTGGCGGCGCGACGAGCGGTGCCAAGCCGGAGGCGGACTCCGCCGAGCCGGTCAGCGCGAAGGTCGCCGGTTAACGTTCCTGGGATGGAGGGGTTGGACATGAAGCTGGTGACCGCGGTCATCAAGCCGTACCAACTGGACGCGGTGAAGGAGGCTCTGCACGCCCTCGGGGTGGCCGGGCTGACCGTCAGCGAGGTGCAGGGGTACGGACGGCAGAAGGGGCACACCGAGGTCTACCGGGGTGCCGAGTACACGGTCGAGTTCCTGCCCAAGATCCGGGTCGAGGTGCTCACCGACGAGATCGACGTGGACAAGATCGTGGACGCCATCGTCGGTGCTGCCCGTACGGGCAAGATCGGCGACGGCAAGGTCTGGGTCACCGGTGTCGAGGAGGTCGTCCGGGTCCGTACGGGCGAGCGCGGCCTCGACGCCCTCTGACCAGGACGACGACCGACATGACCTCGTTGATCAGGGGAAACGCGTCAGGGAACGCCGGTGACGGCGAGGCGCACCTCCTGATCAACGAGGTCGTCGGCGTTCCCGGGGGGATCGGCGAGCCGGCCCGGCTGGCCCGGGCGGCGGCGTACGACGAGTTCCTGCGGGGGTTGCTGCCCGCACGCGAGGGGGTGGCGCTGCTCGCCGTCGGCGGGCTGGGTCGACGGCAGTGCGCCCCGTACGGCGACCTCGACCTCGTGCTGCTGCACTCCGGGGTGCCCGGCACGGACGAGCTGGCCGCCTCGGTCTGGTACCCGATCTGGGACGCCGGCCTGCGGCTGGACCACTCGGTGCGCACCGTCGCCGAGGCGCTCTCGGTGGCCCAGGACGACGTCAAGGTGGCCCTCGGGTTGCTCGACGCCCGGCTGGTCACCGGCGACCGGGCGCTGGCCGACGCGCTGATCCGTACCGCCGCCGACCACTGGCGGCGGACCGCCGTCCGCCAGTTGCCCGGCCTGCGGGAGGTCACGGCCGCCCGCTGGCAGGCCCACGGCGAGCTGGCCTTCCTGCTGGAGGGCGACCTCAAGGAGGCCGCCGGCGGGCTGCGCGACGTGGGGTTGCTGCGCGCGATCTCCGCCGCCGGGATCACCGACGCGCTACGCCCCGCCGTGCGCGCCGCCCACCTGCGCCTGCTGGACACCCGCGACGCCCTGCACCAGCAGGTCGGCCGCCGCGTCGACCGGCTGGTGGCGCAGGAACGTGACGGGGTGGCCGCGCTTCTCGGCCTCCGGCAACTCCAGCTCGGCACGTCCGACGCCGGGCGGGGCCCGGGCGCCGTCGTCGAGGACGGCGACACTCTGCTGCGCCGCGTCGCCGGCGACGCGCGCACGGTCAGCCACGCACTGGACGACGCCTTCCGGGCCGCCGACCGGCTGCGCTCCGGCCGCTCCCGGGGCGGGAACGGCCACCCCGTGCGCCGCCCGGTGGCCCGCGACGTGGTCGAGCACGACGGCGAGCTGGTCCTCGCCCGCACGGCGATCGGCGCCCGCCCCGACCCGAGCCTGTCACTGCGGGTGGCCGCCGCAGCGGCGGCCACCCGACTGCCGATCGCCCGGGCCACCTGCGAGTGGTTGGCGGCGTACTGCCCGCCGCTGCCCGCGCCCTGGCCGGCCGAGGCCCGGGCCGCGCTGACCACCCTTCTCGGCGCCGGGCCCGGCCTGGTGCCGGCCTGGGAGACCTGCGACCGGTACGGGCTGATCGACGGCTGGCTGCCCGAGTGGACCCGGCTGCGGAGCCTGCCCCAGCACAACCCGGTGCACCGGTACACCCTCGACCGGCACCTGGTGCAGACCGCCCACGAGGCCAGCCGGTACGCCCGCGAGGTGGAACGACCGGACCTGCTGCTGCTGGGCGCCCTGCTGCACGACATCGGCAAGGGGTTGCCCGGCGACCACAGCACGGTCGGTGTGCCGGTGGCCGAGGCGGTGGCGACCCGGATCGGTCTGCCCGCCGGGGAGGCCGAACTGATCGGCACGCTGGTCCGGCTGCACCTGCTGCTGCCCGACGTGGCCACCCGCCGGGACCTGGCCGACCCGGTCACCATCGCCTCGGTGGCCGAGGCGGTCGGCGACACCGGCACCCTCGACCTGCTGCACGCGCTGGTCCGCGCGGACGCGGCGGCGACCGGGCCGGCGGCCTGGTCGGACTGGAAGGGCCGACTGGTCGCCGAGCTGGTCGCGCGGGTCCGCACCGCCCTGGACACCGGCGTGCTGCCCGAACCGCCGGCCCCGGACCCGGCGCTGCTGGCCGGGCCACTGCCGGTCGTCCACCTGACCGGGGACCGCGTGGCGGTGGCGGCGGCGGACCGACGGGGCCTGCTCGCCACGGTGGCCGGCTGCCTGGCCCTGCACCGGCTGGAAGTGATCTCCGCCGACGCCTCCGCGGTCGACGGCCGTGCCCTGGTCGAGTGCCGGGTGCAGCCCCGCTACGGGCTGCCGCCGGACCCGGTCCCGCTCCGCGCCGACCTGCGTCGGGCGGTCGCGGGCGACGTGTCGGTCACCCAGCGGCTGCGCGGCCGTGCGCTCGCCGCCCGGGGCGGTGGCGCGGCCCCCCGGGTGGTCTGGCACCGCGAGGCTGCCACCGACGCCGTGCTGCTGGAGCTGCGCGCCGCCGACGCCGCCGGGCTGCTCTACCGGGTCGCCTGCGCGCTCGACGAGGCGGGCGCCCTGGTCCGCGCGGCCCGCATCTCCACGCTCGGAGCCGACGTGGTCGACGCCTTCTACCTGGTGGGCGGCTGGCCGGACGACGCCACCCGAGCCCGCCTGGAGGCCGCGGTCCTGGCCGCCGTGTGACCCACGCCGGAATATGGCTCGCCGCCGGATCCCGTCCCGCTGGGTCACCGACGCTCGTGCCGGCCGGTCACTTCCGGGAGCGTGATACCTCACGGTCGTATTTATGCCTCTGAGGTATCACGCCTCGCGAGACCCACCGGGCCAGGAGAGCGACGGCCGGCGGGAGGCGCGGTCGACGCTCCGGCGGCGGGTACGTCCGGGGGCGTAGTGGCGGTGCCGCCCGTGGACGCACGCCGCCCGGCCTCGACGCCGGCAGAATGGCGGCCATGCGGTGGTCACATGGGCAATGGGTGCGCCAGGCGGCTCCCGACGCCGTGCTCGCCCTGGTGCTGCTCGGCTTCGGCCTGCTCGCCACCGGCCTGGCCGGTGACAACCAGCCGGGGTCGAGAGCGGTGGACGCCACCTGCCGGGTGCTGATCGCGCTGGCCGCGTTGGCCCTGCTGGCCCGGCGGCGTGCCCCGGTTGCCACCCTCGCCGTGGTCACCATGGCGACGGCGACGTACCTGGTGCTCGGCTACCCGTACGGGCCGATCCTGCTCACCTTTCTGGTGGCGGTCTACACGGTGGCGGTGCGGCTGCCGGTGCGCCCGGCGGCGCTCGCCACCGGTGGCGCGTTCCTGCTGCTGCTGGCCCACGTCTTCTGGTCCCGGGGCCCGGCGCCGGGCTGGGCCGGAGTGCTGCCCGCGTCGGCGTGGGTGGTCGTACCGTTCGCGGTGGGGGTGGTCGTGCGGGTCAACCGTGAGGCGGCCGAGCGCGATCGCGCCGAGCAGGCCCGCAACCGTGCCGAGCAGGCCCGGCGACAGGCCGACGAGGAGCGGCTGCGCATCGCGCAGGAGGTGCACGACGTGGTGGGACACGGCCTGGCGGCGATCAGCATGCAGGCGGAGATCGCCCTGCACCTGCTGCCGAAACGGCCCGAGCAGGCGGAGACCGCGTTGACCGCGATCAGTCGGACCAGCCGGGAGGCCCTCGACGAGCTGCGGGTCACCCTGGGCGCGGTACGGCGGGGCGCCGAGCGGGGACCAGTCCCCGGCCTGGCCCGGCTTCCGGCGTTGCGCGACCGGCTCGCCGGTGCCGGGCTCGCCGTCGACCTGCACGTGGACGGTGATCCCCGGGAGCTGCCCGCGGCGGTGGACCTGGCCGCGTACCGGGTGGTGCAGGAGGCGCTGACGAACGTGCTGCGGCACGCCGGCGTGCCCGACGCGGAGGTGACCGTCGGCTACCGCCCCGACGAGGTGACCGTCGAGGTGGCCGACCGGGGCACGGGCGCCTCCCGCAGCGGGACCGATCCGGCCGGCGGGGACGGCGGCGGGCACGGGCTGGCCGGGATGCGGGAGCGGGTCGACGCGCTGGGCGGGCGGCTGGTCGTCGGCCCACGACCCGGCGGTGGTTTCCGGGTGCACGCCCGGCTGCCGGTGGAGCCGACCCGATGATCCGGGTGCTGATCGCCGACGATCAGGACCTGGTCCGGCTCGGGCTGCGCGCGCTGGTGGAGAGCGAGGACGACCTGGCGCTCGCCGGGGAGGCGGCCGACGGGCTGCGCGCGGTGGAGCTGGCCCGCCGGGAACGGCCGGACGTGGTGCTGATGGACATCCGGATGCCCGGCATCGACGGGATCGAGGCGACCCGGCGGATCGTCGCCGACCCCGACCTGGTCGGTACGCGGGTGGTGGTGCTCACCACCTTCGAGCTGGACGAGTACGTCTTCGACGCGCTGCGGCACGGCGCGAGCGGCTTCCTCACCAAGGACACCCGACCCGCCGAGCTGCTGCGGGCGATCCGGCTGGTCGCCGAGGGGGAGGCGCTGCTGTCGCCGTCGGTGACGCGTCGGGTGGTGCGGGAGTTCGCCACCCGTCCGTCGCGGGTGCCCCGTCCGCACCCGCGACTGGACGCGCTCACCGACCGGGAGCGCCAGGTGGTCGGGTTGGTCGGTGAGGGGCTGAACAACGAGGAGATCGCCGCGGCGTTGGTGGTCAGCCCGGCGACCGCGCGGACACACGTCAGCAGGGCGATGGGCAAGCTGGGAGCCCGGGACCGGGCCCAGCTCGTCGTGTTCGCGTACCAGTCGGGGCTGGTGTCGGGGTGAGGTCGCGCGGGCGCCGGCGGGGCACGGCCGGGGTGCCCGGTAGGCGGGCAGGGCCGGGCGACAGCGGCCGTGCGGCCGGCCGGCTACCCTTGCGGTGGCCGGACTCCGCATCACCGGCCGGGTTGTGCCCGCCGAAACACTGACAAACGGGATGTTCGCGTGTTTGACACCTTGAGTGACCGCCTGTCCGGGATCTTCACCAAGCTCCGTGGCAAGGGTCGGCTCACCGACGCCGACATCGACGCCACCGCGCGCGAGATCCGCCTCGCGCTGCTGGAGGCGGACGTCGCGCTGCCGGTGGTCAAGGGCTTCATCGCGAACGTCAAGGAGCGGGCGCGCAGCTCCGAGGTCTCCCAGGCGCTGAACCCGGCCCAGCAGATCATCAAGATCGTCAACGAAGAGCTGATCAACGTGCTCGGCGGTGAGGGCCGGCGGCTCCAGTTCGCCAAGCAGCCGCCGACGGTGATCATGCTGGCCGGTCTCCAGGGCTCCGGTAAGACCACCCTCGCCGGCAAGCTGGCCCGCTGGCTCAAGGGTCAGGGGCACCAGCCGCTGCTGGTCGCCGCCGACCTCCAGCGCCCCAACGCCGTCGGGCAGCTCCAGGTGCTCGGTGGTCGGGCCGGCGTCGAGGTGTACGCCCCGGAGCCCGGCAACGGCGTCGGTGACCCGGTGCAGGTGGCCCGCGCCTCGATCGAGCACGCGAAGCGGGCGGCACGCGACATCGTCATCGTCGACACCGCCGGTCGACTCGGCATCGACACCGAGATGATGCAGCAGGCCGCCGACATCCGCGACGCCGTCGACCCGGACGAGGTCATCTTCGTCATCGACGCGATGGTCGGTCAGGACGCCGTCCGCACCGCCGAGGCGTTCCGCGACGGCGTCGGCATCACCGGCGTCGTGCTCTCCAAGCTCGACGGCGACGCCCGCGGTGGTGCCGCTCTGTCGGTGCGTGAGGTGACGGGTCAGCCGATCCTGTTCGCCTCCACCGGCGAGAAGCTGGAGGACTTCGACGTCTTCCACCCCGACCGGATGGCCAGCCGGATTCTCGGCATGGGCGACGTCCTCACTCTGATCGAGCAGGCCGAGCAGGCCTTCGACTCCGATCAGAAGGAGAAGATGACCGCCAAGCTGATGGGCGGCGAGCAGTTCACCCTGGAGGACTTCCTCGACCAGCTCATCGCGGTGCGGCGGATGGGCCCGATCGCCAACGTGCTGGCCATGATGCCCGGCATGGGGCAGATGAAGGACCAGCTCGCCGATCTGGACGACACCCACTTCGACCGGGTCACCGCGATCATCCGGTCGATGACCCCGGCCGAGCGCACCACCCCCAAGATCATCAACGGCTCCCGGCGGGCGCGCATCGCCAACGGCTCCGGGGTCACCGTGATGGACGTCAACCAGCTGCTCAACCGTTTCGCCGACGCGCAGAAGATGATGAAGCAGATGGGCGGCATGATGGGCCTGCCCGGTGGCGGCCGGCGCAAGGCGACCAAGAGCCCGAAGAACAAGCGCAAGGGCACCAAGGGTGGCGGTCGGCCGCGTACCGGGGCGGGCGCCGGGATGCCGGGCGGCTTCCCGGGTGGCATGCCGCAGCTCCCGCCGGGGATGGACCCGAACGACCTGGCCGGCGGTCAGGGCCTGCCGCCCGGCTTCAAGCTCCCGAAGATCGACTTCAACAAGCTCGGCAAGGGCGGCGACAACCGTCCCCGCTGACGGGTCGGTGACGGCGGGCGACGTCGCAGACGGCCGGATGATCCGGTAGGACTGTGCACATGGCTCTTCACGTGCGCGGTGTGCTGCTTCCCGACGACGAGGTCCGGGATCTCTGGCTGGTCGGCGACCGGGTGACCTTCACCCCGGTGCCCGGAGCGGAGACGGTCTCCGACGGTGGCTTCGTCCTGCCCGGGCTGGTCGACGCGCACTGCCACATCGGCATCGCCCGTGGCGGGGCCCCGATCACCTCCCTGGACCAGGCCCGCGAGCTTGCCCACGTCGACCGGGACGCCGGGGTGCTGGCGATCCGCGACGCCGGCTCGCCGTACCCGTACCCGGAGTTGGACGACGAGCCGGACCTGCCGCGACTGGCCCGCGCCGGCCGGCACGTCGCCCCGCCGAAGCGCTACCTGCGCGACATCGGGGTGGAGGTCGGCGCCGCCGAGGTGGCCGCGACGGTGGCCGCACAGGCGCGGGCCGGCAACGGCTGGGTCAAGCTGGTCGGCGACTGGATCGACCGCGGCGTGGGCGACCTGGCGCCGGCCTGGGACGCGGACACCCTCACCGCGGCCGTGCGGGCCGCGCACGACGCCGGGGTACGCGCGGCCGTGCACACCTTCTCCGAGTCGGCCGTGGAGATCATGGTGCGGGCCGGGGTGGACTCGGTGGAGCACGGCACCGGGCTGAGCCTCGGTCTGATCGACGAGATGGCCAGCCAGGGCACCGCACTGGTCCCCACGATGATCAACATCGCCACGTTCGGCGGGATCGCCGAGCAGGCGCGGGCCAAGTTCCCCGGGTACGCCGACCACATGCTCTCGTTGCGGGACCGCTTCCCGGAGGTCGTGCGAGCGGCGCACGAGGCGGGCGTGCCCATCTACGTGGGCACCGACGCGGGCGGCGGCATCAATCACGGGCTGGCCGCCGAGGAGATGCTGCTGCTGCACGAACAGGCCGGCATGGCGCCGCTCGACGTGCTCGCCTCGGCCTCCTGGGCAGCCCGGGAATGGCTCGGCTTCCCCGGCCTGATCGAGGGCGGCCTCGCCGACCTGACCGTCTACCCCGAGGACCCCCGCCAGGACCTGCGCGTCGTCCGCGCCCCGTCCCGGACCATCCTCCGCGGCCGCGTCATCCGCTGACGGGGCTGCGCGCCCGCCTCGCCTCGCCTCGCAAGATCGCGCTCGATCCTGGAAGTAGGGGCCTCGGGGCCACGCGGATACCACTACTGCCGGGAAGCAGCGTGATCTTGCGGGCAGCCCTCGTGTGCCGGGTGGTCAGCGGGGTGGGCGGGCGGCCGCCGCGAAGAGGCGTACGGCCAGGTCGGCAAGGGCCGCTGCGGTCTGGTCGATCGGGTCGCGGGGGAGCACGATGTGGCTGACCACCAGGCGGACGATGGTGTCGGCGGCGAAGGCCAGTGCGGCCGGGTCGGCTCCCGGCAGGTGGTCGCCGACCCACTCGATCAGCGCACAGGACGCCTCGGTGAGCACCACCTCGGCCCGGGTGGTCAGGTACGGCAGCAACTCGTCCGAGCCACCCCGTGCGCTCGTCAGGATGGCCTTGACCAGAGGGTTGTCCGCCGCCGCGGTGAGGGTGTGTGCGATCGCCGCGTACGCGCCGGCCCGGACGTCGGGACCGTGCGCCACCAGAGCGGCCCGGACGTCGCCGACGAACCGGTCGACCTCCTGCCGGGCGAGCGCCTCGGCCAGGCCGGCCTTGCTGCCGAACTCGTTGTAGACGGTCTGCCGGCTCACCCCGGCGGCGGTGGCGACCCCGCCCATCCGGACCGCGTCCCAGCCCGCGGCGATGGTCCGTGCGCGCGCCGCGTCCACGATCGTGTCCCGCAGCCTCTGCCGCGACGAGGTCGTCGATTCAACCATGGTGGTCGAAGTCTACGGTCGTCCCGCGCGCCAGCCCAGGGGCCGTGATGGCGGCGGCGCAGGGGGAACCGGCTCGGGCGCGACACGGCGCGACGCCTCCCGGGCGCGGCCGCACCCCGCACGACGCATAGGATGTGCGGTCATGGCACGCGTGCTCACTCCCCGTGCGGAGGACTTCCCCCGCTGGTACCAGGACCTGATCGCCAAAGCGAAGCTGGCCGACAACGGCCCGGTCCGCGGCACCATGGTCATCCGACCGGCCGGCTACGCCATCTGGGAGCGGATGCAGGCCGAGATGGACGCCCGGATCAAGGCGGCCGGGGCGGAGAACGCGTACTTCCCGCTGTTCATCCCGGAGAGCTATCTCAAGCGCGAGGCCGAGCACGTCGAGGGCTTCTCGCCGGAGCTGGCGGTGGTCACCCACGGTGGCGGCAAGCAGCTCGCCGAGCCGGTGGTGGTGCGCCCCACCAGCGAGACGGTCATCGGCGAGTTCATGGCCAAGTGGATCGACTCGTACCGGGATCTGCCGCTGCTGCTCAACCAGTGGGCCAACGTGGTCCGGTGGGAGCTGCGCCCGCGGATCTTCCTGCGTACCAGCGAGTTCCTCTGGCAGGAGGGGCACACCGCCCACGCCACCCGTGAGGACGCCCGCGCCTACGCCCGGCGGATCCTGCACGAGGCGTACGAGGACCTGATGGTCAACGTGATCGGCATCCCGGTGGTGGTGGGTCTGAAGACGGCCCGCGAGCGGTTCGCCGGGGCGACCGCCACGTACACCTGCGAAGGCATGATGGGCGACGGCAAGGCGCTGCAGCTGGGCACCAGCCACGAGCTGGGCCAGAACTTCGCCAAGGCGTTCGACATCAGCTACTCCTCGGCCGAGGGCGGCCGGGAGCACGCGTGGACCACCTCCTGGGGCACGTCGACCCGGATGCTCGGTGGCCTGATCATGACCCACGGCGACGACAACGGCCTCCGCGTGCCGCCGAGGCTGGCGCCGGTGCAGGCGTACGTCATGATCGTCAAGGACGGCGACGGCGTGGGTGCGGCGGCGGCCAAGCTGCGCGACGGCCTGCGCGACGCCGGTGTCCGGGTCGTCCTCGACGACCGGACCGACACCCCGTTCGGCCGCCGGGCCGTCGACGCCGAGCTGCGCGGCTATCCGGTACGCGTCGAGGTCGGCCCCCGCGACCTGGCCGCCGGCAACGCGGTGGTGGTGCGCCGGACCGACGGGTCGAAGACTCCGACGCCGGTGGCCGACGTGGTCGGCGCGGTGCTCGCCGCCCTGGAGACCGACCAGCAGGTGCTGCACGACCAGGCGCTGGCCAACCGCGAGTCGCGCACGGTGGAGGTGGCCACGCTCGCCGAGGCGATCGAGGCCGCCGCGACCGGCTGGGCGCGGGTGCCGTGGTCGGCGGTCGGCGTGGCCGGCGAGGCCGAGGCGAACGGTCAGGGCGTCACCGTGCGTTGCCTGTTGCGCGCCGACGGCTCGGTGCCGGATTCCGAGGACGAGCCCGACCTGGTCGCGATCCTCGCCCGCTCCTACTGAGGTGCGCCCGGGCGACCCCGTCGACCGGTTCGCGCCCGGTCGGCTGATCATGCACCGCAACGTGCGGCACGGCCGGATCGGATGGGTCCGGCCGGGCCGGGTGGTCAGTGACGACGAGCGCGGCCTGCTGGTCTGGATCGCCCGGGACTCGCCGGTCGCCCACGAGGTGACCGAGGCGGGGCTGGGGATGCGGGCCATGCCGTTCGCCGAGTGGATCTCGTCGGCGTACCGGCTGGCACACGGCCGCTGGAACGGGCCGCCGCTGCTGAAGTTCCTGCCCACCGGGGCGGCGCACTCCGTCTGGTGGTTCCGCGACGAGCAGGACCGGTTCGCCCAGTGGTACGTCAACCTGGAGGAGCCCGGTGTCCGCTGGGACGACGGCACGGTGGCCGGCGTCGACGTGGTGGACCAGGACCTCGACGTGGTGGTTCGTCCGGATCGCAGCTGGCAGTGGAAGGACGAGGACGAGTTCGTCGAGCGTCTCGCCTTCGGGGACGACTACTGGGTGACCGACGAGAAGGCGGTCCGGGCCGAGGGGGAGCGGGTGATCGCGCTCGCCCAGGCGGGTGAGTTCCCGTTCGACGGCACCTGGTGTGACTTCACACCGCCCGCCGACTGGGACGTACCGGACGAACTTCCACCGGGCTGGGACCGTCCGCCGGTGCGCTGAGAGGTGTCGCCGGTCACCGCTCGGGGCGAGCCGGGGCGTGGTGTCCGGGTCCGGTGCGAGAGATCGGCTCCGGATCTGGCAGAATGGGTCGCTGGTATCCGGCACGCGTCCGGCGCCCTCTAACCCGGGCGCGTCGCCAGTCCACCGAGTAGTCTCCGGCCCAACCCCACTGTGCCGTCGGCGCTCACCCATACACACCGCCCGTGCCGGGCTGGTGAGATCGCAACAGGAGCGAAACAACTGTGGCCGTAAAGATCCGGCTCCTGCGGATGGGTAAGATCCGCAACCCGCAGTACCGCATCGTCATCGCCGACTCGCGCACCAAGCGTGACGGCCGGGCGATCGAGTTCGTCGGGGTGTACCAGCCGAAGGAGGACCCTTCGGTCATCGAGGTCAAGTCGGAGCGGGTCCAGTACTGGCTGTCCGTCGGCGCTCAGCCGAGCGAGGCGGTGCAGCGGCTGCTGGAGCTGACCGGTGACTGGCAGAAGTTCAAGGGCCTGCCGGCCCCGCCGCCGCTGCTGGTCGCGCCCGAGCGGGCCGACCGCAAGGCGGCGTACGAGGCTGAGGCGAAGGCTGCCGCCGGGCTCGCCCCGGAGACCCCGGCCAAGCCGGCGAAGAAGGCCGCCAAGGCCGCCGAGGCTCCGAAGACCGAGGCTCCGGCCGAGGCTCCGAAGACCGAGGCTGCGAACACCGAGGCTCCGGCCGAGGCCCCGGCTGCCGCTGCCGACGCCGGTGAGCAGGCCTGACATGCCTCTGCGTCCGGCGTTGGAGCACCTGGTCAAGGGCATCGTCGACCACCCGGACGACGTCCGGGTGCGGATGGTTGATTCCCGTCGGGGCAAGCGGCTGGAAGTCCGCGTGCACCCCGAGGACCTCGGCACGGTGATCGGGCGGTCCGGTCGGACCGCCAAGGCGCTGCGCCAGGTGATCGGCTCCATCGGCGGGCGCGGGGTACGCGTCGACATCGTCGACTCGTACTGATGCAGCTCGTCGTCGGCAGGATCGGCAAGCCGCACGGTGTCCGCGGTGAGGTCACCGTGGAGGTGCGGACCGACGAGCCCGAAGCGCGGTTCGCCCCCGGCCTGGTGCTGCGCACCGAGCCGGGGGCGGTTCCGCCGCCCGAGCCGGCGGACGGGCAGCCCGGTGTGCCGTTCCGGGTTCCCCCGGAGCTGACCATCGAGGCGGCCCGCTTCCACCAGGGCCGGATGCTCGTCGCGTTCGAGGGCGTGCTGGACCGCGACGGCGCCGAGGCGCTGCGCGGCACCCTGCTCCTGGTGGACAGCGCGGACGTGGAGCCCCCGGAGGACCCGGAGGAGTTCCACGACCACCAGCTGGTCGGGCTCGCCGTGGTCACTCCGGCCGGTGAGCGGCTGGGCGAGGTGGCCCGGATCGACCACGCGCCCTCCTCCGACCTGCTGGTGCTGCGGCGCCCCGAGGGTCGTACCGCGCTGATCCCGTTCGTCCGGGCGATCGTTCCGGAGGTCGACCTGGCCGGTGGACGAGTGATCGTCGACCCGCCGGCCGGACTGCTCGATCTCTAGCCCGCTGGAGCACCCCCGCATGCGCGTCGACGTCGTGTCGATCTTTCCGGAGTACTTCGCCCCGCTGGACCTGTCGTTGATCGGGCGTGCCCGGGCCAACGGCGTACTCCAGTTGGCCGTGCACGACCTGCGGACCTGGACCCACGACGTGCACCGCACGGTCGACGACACCCCCTACGGCGGCGGGCCGGGAATGGTGATGCGCCCCGAGCCGTGGGGTGAGGCGTTGGACGCGCTCGCGCCCGCGCAGGCCCCGCCGCCCCGGCTGGTGGTGCCCTCGCCGGCCGGTGTCCCGTTCACCCAGGCCATGGCGTACGAGCTGGCCGCCGAGCCGCACCTGCTCTTTGCCTGCGGCCGGTACGAGGGGATCGACCAGCGGGTGCTGACGCACGCCGCGACCCGGATGCCGGTCACCGAGGTGTCGCTCGGTGACTACGTGCTCTTCGGCGGCGAGGTGGCCGTCCTGGTGATCCTGGAGGCGGTCACGCGACTGCTGCCCGGGGTGCTCGGCAACGCCGGTTCGCTGGACGAGGAGTCGCACGCCCACGGGCTGCTGGAGGCGCCGATCTACACCAAGCCGCCGAGCTGGCGCGGGCACGAGGTGCCGGAGGTGCTCCGCTCCGGCGACCACGGCAAGATCGCCCGCTGGCGGCGCGAGGAGGGGCTGCTGCGTACCGCCGCCCGGCGCCCGGACCTGCTCGCCGCGCTGCCCGCCGATCAGCTCGACAAACGGGACATCGCGGCACTGGACCGGGCCGGATTTCAGTCACCCCCGGGGGATGTGGCAAAGTAGGGGGGTTGCCGCATCTGCCCGCGCCCGCGGGTGGCTGCGAGGATCACCGACCGGGGTCGGCCCGCCGACCGCCACCCGGGGATCAGAATCACCCACCCGCGCACCGAGTGACGGTGCGCCGTGAGCCTTACGAGGACGCAGCGATGAACATCCTGGACGCCCTTGACGCCCAGTCGAAGCGGACCGACCTTCCCGACTTCCGGGCCGGTGACACCGTCAAGGTGCACGCCCGCGTCGTCGAGGGCAACCGGTCCCGTGTCCAGATCTTCCAGGGCGTCGTCATCCGCCGCCAGGGTGACGGGCTGCGCGAGACCTTCTCGGTCCGCAAGGTCAGCTTCGGTGTCGGCGTCGAGCGGACCTACCCGCTCAACGGCCCGGGCATCGACCGGATCGAGATCGTGACCCGCGGTGACGTGCGCCGCGCCAAGCTGTACTACCTGCGCGAGCTGCGCGGCAAGAAGGCCAAGATCAAGGAGAAGCGGGAGAAGCAGCCCAGCTGACTTCCCGCTCGCCACGCCGCGTGCGCTGCGCGTATGCCGTACCGACCGGACCGCACTACCCTGGTCGTACGGGCGCAGCGAGGCGGCGGCCCCGCCCACGTGGCGGGCAGCCGTCCACAACCGCCCGTGGAGCCTCGACGAGGCTCCCGGGCGGTGGTGTTTCTGCGGACCGGGGAGTGGCGTGGTGCAGACGCTTGACGAGGACGGCACCGTCGATCCGTGGCGCCGTCGAGCGCGCCGTGCGCGCCGGCAGATGCCCCTCTGGCAGGAACTCCCGCTGCTGCTGGTCGTCGCGTTCTGCCTCGCGGTGCTGATCCGCACCTTCCTGCTCCAGGCATTCTTCATCCCGTCCGGCTCGATGGAGGACACCCTCCTGATCGGCGACCGGGTGCTGGTCAACAAGGTCGTCTACGACGTCCGTGACCCGCAGCGCGGCGAGGTGGTGGTCTTCCGGGGCACCGACCGCTGGGCGCCGCAGGTCGACGAGCAGCCGGAGCCGGGCTTCGTCGGCAAGCTCACCCGGACCGTCGGTGACCTGGTCGGGGTGAGCCGCCCCGGCGAGAAGGACTTCATCAAGCGGGTGATCGGCCTTCCCGGCGACCGGATCAAGTGCTGCGACAGCCAGGGCCGGGTCACCGTCAACGGCACCCCGCTCAACGAGTCGTACGTGCTGCGGGACTCCCCGCTCGACCTGCCGCCCAACCCGGGGGAGTGCCGCTCCCGGCGTTTCGACGAGGTGGTCGTGCCGCCCGGCCAGATCTTCGTGATGGGCGACCACCGCGAGGTCTCCCAGGATGCGCGCTGCCAGGGCCCGGTGCCGATCGACAACGTGGTCGGCAGGGCCTTCATGGTGGTCTGGCCGTCGTCCCGGTGGGACACGCTGCCGGTGCCGTCGACGTTCGACGACGTGTCCGCGCCGGCCACCGCCGCCCCCGGTGCGCCTCCGGTCCGGCCGACCCCGCAGGGCGGTGTGCTGCTGCTTCTCCCGTTGGTCGCCGCGCTGCGGGGTTCCCGCGCGTTCCGGACGGTGACGTCCGGTCCGGCAACGTAGGCTCCTTGGCGTGATTGACGAGCAGACCGACAAGCCCCGCAGCTCCTTCTGGAAGGAGCTGCCGATCCTGTTGGGTGTGGCGATCCTGGTCGCGGTGCTGGTCCGCGCCTTCGTGCTGCAGACCTTCTTCATCCCCTCCCCGTCCATGGAGAACACGCTCAAGATCGATGATCGGGTGCTGGTCAACAAGCTGGTCTACGACTTCCGGTCACCGCACCGCGGCGAGGTGATCGTGTTCAAGGCGCCGACGGAGTGGAGCGGCAACCCCGACGGCGAGGACTTCATCAAGAGGGTCATCGGCGTCGGCGGCGACCACGTGGTCTGCTGCGACCCGCAGGAGCGGCTGATGATCAACGGCAAGTCGCTCGACGAGCCGTACATCTTCTCGATGGACGGCGTCCGCGACAAGCCGGCCGACCAGGAGTTCGACATCACCGTGCCGAAGGGTCGGCTGTGGGTGATGGGCGACCACCGCTCCGCCTCCGGTGACTCGCTGGAGCACTGGCAGCAGTCCGGGCAGAACATCACCGAGGCCACGATCCCGGAGGGCGAGGTCGTCGGGCGGGCGTTCACCGTCTTCTGGCCGGTCGACCGGGCCACCTGGCTGACCGTGCCGGAGCAGTACGAGGGCATCCCGAAGCCGTAGTCCGACCGGGGCGTGGGCGATCCGCCGCCGGTCTGG
This sequence comes from Micromonospora sp. RHAY321, assembly GCF_023896955.1. GTDB lineage: Bacteria > Actinomycetota > Actinomycetes > Mycobacteriales > Micromonosporaceae > Micromonospora. The sequence goes on along the minus strand of NZ_JAMHIW010000004.1, from coordinate 439,148 downwards.
CAGGCTGGGGCCGTGACCGTCTACACCCCTCGACGCGCGGCCCGCGTGCTGCTCGTCGACGCGGCCGGCCGGGTGCTGCTCTTTCACGGCTTCGACCCGGCCCGACCCGGGCACCACTACTGGTTCACGCCCGGGGGCGGACTGGACCCTGCGGAGGAGCCGGCGGCCGGCGCCGCCCGGGAGTTGGCCGAGGAGACCGGGTTGCGAATCGACCCGGCCGAGCTGGGCGAACCGGTCTGGTCCGACACGACCGAGTTCCCGTTCGACGGCCGGTGGTACCGCCAGGAGCAGGACTTCTTCCTGCTCCTGGTGCCGTCCTGGCAGGTCGACACGGCGGGCTTCGACGACATCGAGCAGCGCAGCATCGCCGGTCACCGCTGGTGGCCGCTGGACGAGCTGGCGGCCAGCGGCGAGCGGTACTACCCGCCCGACCTGCCCGCCCTGCTGACCCGCCTCCTGCCTCCGACCGCCGACGCCGCCCGGGACGAGGCGTCGTGCTGACCCCGCCGCGCACCGTCGTGCGCCGGGAGGCCGGGCTGTACGCGCTGGAGCGGGCGCTGCAGCGGCGCGGGTTCCGGCAGGTGGCCGGCGCCGACGAGGCCGGCCGGGGGGCGTGCGCCGGCCCGCTGGTGGCCGCCGCGGCGATCCTGCCCGAGGGGCGGCGCGGCGAGATCGAGGGGCTGGCCGACTCCAAGCTGCTGACCCCGGCCAGCCGGGAGCGGGTGTACGCGGAGGTCGTGGACCGGGCGCTGGCGTACGCCGTGGTGGTCATCCCGGCCGAGGAGGTCGACGCCCGAGGGCTGCACGTGTGCAACCTGGCCGCGATGCGCCGGGCTCTCGCCCTCCTCACGACCCGCCCGGAGTACGTGCTGACCGACGGCTTCGGCGTCGACGGCCTGGGCGTGCCGGGGCTGGCGGTGTGGAAGGGCGACCAGGTGGCCGCGTGCGTGGCGGCCGCCAGTGTGCTCGCCAAGGTCACCCGGGACCGGATCATGGTGGAGCTGGACGAGGTGTTCCCGGCGTACGGCTTCGCCGAGCACAAGGGCTACATCACCCCGGAGCACACCGCGGCGCTGCGGGAGCACGGGCCGTGCCGGGAGCACCGTTTCTCGTACGTCAATGTCGCGACGGTCTCCGGCCGTGACGGCCGGCCGCCGCGTGCCCGTCGGCCCGTCGGACCGGGCCCGGACGAGCCGATGGAGCGCTCCTCGGCGTCAGGGGGTACCGTCGGCGTGGCGTTGGGCGAGCAGCCTCGGCCTCCGGCGCCGGTGGGGGAAGATGTGGTCATGGAAGGCGGAGTGCGATGAGCGCGGAAGATCTCGAAAAGTACGAGACCGAGATGGAGCTGCAGCTCTACCGGGAGTACCGCGACATTGTCCGCCAGTTCTCCTACGTGGTGGAGACGGAACGCCGGTTCTACCTGGCCAACCAGGTCGACCTGCACGTGCGTAACTCCGACGGCGAGGTCTACTTCGAGGTCGAGATGCACGACGCCTGGGTGTGGGACATGTACCGTCCTGCCCGCTTCGTGAAGAACGTCCGAGTAATGACTTTCAAGGACGTCAACGTCGAAGAGCTGGAGAAGCCCGACATCTCGCTGCCCGCCGACTCCGGCTTCGGCGGCTGACCGTACCCGGCCCCACCACGGGCCCCCCACCCGTGGCGTAGCCCACGAGGCCGGTCACTCAACCGGCACCACGACCTCGACCCGCTGGACCAGGTTGTTGGCGAAGCCGCCACGGTTCCACGGCTGCTCGACCGGCTGGGTCCGCCCGGACGCGTCGGTCGCCCGCGCGCCGAGGACGTACCGGCCCGGCGTCGCGGTCCACTCGTGCCGCCACCGCCGCCAGGCGAACTCGCCGCCCACCGCCGGGTCCAGCTCGGCCGGCGCCCAGCTCGCCCCGCCGTCGGTGGTCACCTCCACGGCGACCACCGGCGCGTGCCCCGACCACGCCCGACCGTCCAGAGTGCACGGCCCCGGGCGCAGCACCCGGCGGCGGGACATGAAGTCCGGGAAGCCGGGTGGCCGGACCAGCGCGCGTGGCTCGATCCGGGTGACCGGCACGCCCGGGTCGTCGGCGTCGCGGCGCACCCGGTAGGCCACCGCGTTCTGGTAGCCCTCGAACGGCTCGGTCCGGACGTCCACCGAGTGGACCCACTTCACGTGCGCCATGCCGTACCAGCCCGGCACGATCAGCCGCAGCGGCGCACCGTGCTGCGGCAGCAGGGGAGCGCCGTTCATCTCGTACGCCAGCAGCACCTCCTCGCGCAGCGCGTCGGCGACCGGCAGCGCCCGCTGGTAGTCCTGCTCCACCCCACGCTCGACGCCGTGGTCGGCGCCGGTGAAGACCACGTCGACGGCGTCCGGCCCGAGGCCCGCCTCGCGCAACAGCGGCGCCAGCGGAGTGCCCGTCCACTCGGCGTTGCCGACCGCCTCGACCAGCCACGGCTGGCTGACCGGCCGCGGGTGCAGCAGAGCGCGACCGTTGCCGGCGCACTCCAGGGTGACCTGGTGGGTGACGCGAGGCCGCTCGCGCAGCTCGGCCAGGGTGACGGTCAGCGGCCGTTCCACGGCGCCGCCGATGCTCAGCGCGTGCGTGGCCGGGTCCAGCTCCGGGATGTCGTAGTGGATGAGCAGGTAGTGCAGCCCCGCCGGGGTGACGTCGTAGCGCAGCGCCTCCAGCGGGATGCCGTGGTTGCGGGCGGCGAGCTGCAACTCCTCGGCACTGATCGCCTCGTCCGGCTCGGCCAGCCGCGACGGGCCGCTCACGTCGGCCACCGTCGGCCCGCCGAGCGCCCCGCCGAACGGCGGACGGTCGTCCTGATCCGGCCCCGGCGTCCGGTCATCGACAGTGGTCACAGTGGCCTCCCCGGTCCGAACGGCGGCGTCACGCCGTACGCGGCCCAGCCTAGGCCCTTGCCAACGCGGGGTCAGCGGGCCAGGAAGCGGAACATCGTCACACCGGGCGGCAGCGGCCGGGGCCGGCCGAGCTGACGGTGCACGCCCACGCCCACCCGGTCCGCCGGGGTGCCCACCGCGACCTGTGCGAACCCCTCCTGCGTGAACCAGTCACAGATGGTGGGTACCAGATCGGGCGCCCGTCGGTGCCTGGTCCAGATCACCGTGCCGCCACTCGCGCACAGCGCGGCGCTGTGCCCGACGGTGGCACGCACGTCGGCGTCCGAGACGTTGCCGAACACGCCGCAGAGCAGCACCAGGTCGGCCGGAGCCAGATCGGCGTACGTGTCGGTCGCGGCCGCGTCGCCGACCACCACCTGCACGCCGGTGAGACCGGCCGCCTCGGCGGCGTCGACGGCAACCGTGACGTTGCGCGGGTCCAGCTCGACCAGACGGGCGGTCACGTCCTCGCGGCGCGGGTGCGTGGCGAGCACCGGGATCAGGTCCCGGCCCTGGCCGGCACAGGCACTGATCACGCGCAGCGGCCCGGCCGGTGCCCGGTCCAGGGCCGCCCGCACCTGCCCCTGCACCTCGACCAGGCGGGCCGCCAACGCCGACCCCGGCCGGTCATAGTCGTCGTGCCAGGCGAGCCAGTCCCGGTCCATCGGCCCAGCATAGGTAGCCTCGGGCGACCTCCGACATAGCAGATCGTCGACGGCTCCGGGTGGTTGTCCACAGCACCGCCGGTCATCCACAGCTTCGGCACTCGGGGTGGTGGGCGTGCCGGCGCGGTCGGAGGCTGCCCTCATGCGACCGCCACCCGCCCCGCGTACCGGCGCGATCCGCCGCACCCTGTTGCTCTGCGCCGCGTTGCCGCTCGCGCTCACCGTCCAGCTCTGCTGCCTCGCGGTGCTGGACGCGGCGCTGCTCGACCGTCCAGCGGCACCGGTCGTGCCGGTCGCGGTGGTCGCGCCGGTACCGGCGGATGGCGGGCCGGGGCGGTTCCGGTGGCCGCTCGACGGGCCGCCACGGCCGGTGCGCCGGTTCGACCCGCCGCCCCGGCCGTGGCTGGCCGGGCACCGCGGAGTGGACCTGGCGGCGCCGGCCGGAGCGGTGGTCCGCAGCGCCGGGCCGGGCACGGTGCTCTTCGCGGGCCTCGTCGCCGGCCGACCGGTGGTCACCGTGGGGCACGCCGGCGGCCTGCGGACCACCCACGAGCCGGTGCGACCGGCGGTACGCGCCGGCCAGCCGGTCACCGCCGGTGCACCGCTCGGCGAGCTGCTGCCCGGTCACCCGGGCTGCCCGGCCGTGGCCTGCCTGCACTGGGGGCTGCTGCGGGGCACCGAATACCTCGACCCGCTGGCACTGCTCGGCCTCGGGCCGGTCCGACTGCTGCCCGTCGGCGGGGGTCAGCGCTGGGCGAGCAGCGCCGGCAGCCTTACGGCCAGCCGTTCGTACTCGTCAGCGGTGTTGTAGACCTGACCGGCGAGCCGCAACCACCCTCGCCCGTTCCAACTCATCACCGCCACCTCGGCGGCCAGCCGCTCGCCGATCCGCGTCTGCAGCGCCCGCGCCGCGTCGATGGTGGTGGCGGTGCCGTCCGGCAGCGGAATGAGACGCAGAGCAACCGCCGGCCCGCCCGGGTCGGGCAGGTGAGCGGGCGGCACCCCCAGGGCGTCGCCCACCACCCGCTGGCCGTACGCGGCGAGCGCGGCGTTGTGCGCCCGCACCCGGTCGACGCCGAGACTGCGCAACGTGAACAAGCCCGCCGGAGCGGCCAGCCAGGACGTGTAGTCGAGGGTGGCCTGCCACTCGACCCGAGCCGGGAAGCCGGCCTCCTGCTCCCAGGAGACCACCAGCGGCTCGATCCGGTCCCGCCACTGCGCGGCCACCGCCAGCAGGGCGGTCCCGCGCGGGGCGTACGCCCACTTGTGCAGGTTGCCCGCCCAGAAGTCGGCGCCGATGCTGCTCACCGGGGTGGGCAGCATGCCCGGCGCGTGCGCGGCGTCCACCAGGACCGGCACGCCGTGTTCATGGGCCACCCCGACGATGGCTGCGGTCGGGAAGAGCCTGGCGGTCGCCGAGGTGAGCTGGTCGACGACGAGCAGACGGGTCCGCCCCGGGCGCAGGCCCGCGCGGATGATCTGCACGACCTGCTCGTCGGTCGCGGCCAGCGGGACCGGCAGCACCCGGCTGACGGCTCCCGTGCGGCGGCACTCCCGCTGGATGGCCAGGCTCACCGCGCCGTACCCGTGGTCGGTGCTGAGCACCTCGTCGCCGGATTGCAGGCCCAGCGACTGGAGCACCACGGCGACGCCCGTGGTGGTGTTGCCGACCAGGGCGCTGCCGTCCGGGTCCGCACCAAGGAACCCGGCGAGGTGCCGGCGGGTGTGCGCGATCCGGTCGACCAGCCCCTGCGTGAAGAAGCGCAGTGGGTTGGCCTCCATCTCGTCGCGCAGCCGCTGCTGGGCCCGCTGCACGCCGATCGGCACCGCCCCGAACGAGCCGTGGTTGAGGTGGCTGACCGCCGGGTCGAGGGAGAAGAGCAGGCGGGCGCCCGGGATCGGCTCAGGGGGCTGCGGGACGCTCACCCGATGATCGTAACCGTCGGTCGATCAACGCCCACCGGTTCGCCGACTGGGTGCGCGGGCGGCGACCAGCCCTTAGACGCCGCGGGCTCCGTGCGTGTCCCGCGCGTGCCGCCGCCTCGCGGCGGGCCGGCCCGCTCGGGTCAGGCGCGGGGGTGGGCCTGGCGGTAGGCGGCGCGCAGCCGCTCGACCGAGACGTGCGTGTAGATCTGGGTGCTCGCCAGCGACGAGTGGCCCAGCAGCTCCTGCACGGCACGCAGGTCCGCACCGCCCTCCAGGAGGTGCGTGGCGGCGGAGTGGCGCAGGCCGTGTGGACTGGTCGGGGGAAGGCCGGTGGCTTCGGCGTACCCGCCGACGATCTGGCGGGCGGTGGTCGGGTTGAGCCGGCCGCCCCGCGCGCCGAGCAGCAGGGCGTCACCCGAGCGGGTGCCCGCCAGCGCCGGCCGCCCTCGACGCAGCCAGTCGTCCAGTGCCCGCTGTGCGGGCACCCCGTACGGCACCGAACGTTCCCGGCCGCCCTTGCCGAACACCCGGATCACCCGGCGGCCGTGGTCGACGTCCCCGACGTCCAACCCGCAGGCCTCGCTGATCCGCACACCGGTGGCGTAGAGCAGCTCCAGCAGCACCCGGTCACGCAGTGGCAGCGCCTCGGCCGCCGCCTCCAGTGCGGTGCCGGGCCCCGCCGCGCTCGGCGTCGCCTCAGCCGGTGACGGCCCTGCCTGCGTCGGAGCAGTCGGTGGGTGACCCGTCGACACCGGGACCGGTAGCCGGCTCGGTGCTTCGACCAGGGCGGCGGCCTGATCGGCGCGCAGGACGGTGGGTAGCTCCCGGTGGGCACGAGGGCTGGCCAGCGCGGCGCCCACGTCGGCGGGGAGCAGGCCCGCCCGATGCGCCCACGTGCTGAACGCCCGCGCCGAAGCGGCTCGCCGTGCCAGTGACGTACGGGCGGCACCGGTGGTCCGCTGTCGGGCCAGCCAGCTACGCAGCATCGACAGGTCCAGCTCGGCCAGGTCGACGCAACCCATCCGGACGGCATGGTCGAGCAGGGAGACCAGGTCGGTGACGTACGCGCGGACGGTGTGCGCCGACCGGTTGCGAACCCGGGACAGGTGTTCGGCGAAGTCGTCGACCGCGTCGCGCAGCGCGGGCGGCAGCTCCTGGTGGGTGACCCGGGTGCTCCGGGCGGGCCGGCTCATCGACGCCGGACCGGTGGCGTCCCGGCCCGGCGACCGGCCCGCGTAAACCCGCTGACAGCTGGCACGGCACCAGCCTACGGCTGTGCGCTGTCCATCGCCGGCCGCGCCGCTGCCGGTGTCGTCGGCGTCCGGGGCGCTGGTCCGGGCGTCCCGCGTTTCGGGCGGGCGGGCGGGCGGGACGAGGGCGTAGCCGTCCTCGCGGCGCACCACCAGGGACAGCTCCTCCAGAAGGGACAGCTTGCGCAACGCGGTCCGCACGTCGACCCCGGCCCGGGAGGCGAGCCCGTCCACGCCCAGCGTGCCCCGGCGGGGCAGCGCCTCCAACAGCGACCGGGCGTCGTCGTCGAGCCCGTCGGCGGGCCGCTGCGGCCCCCGGGCCAACGGTGCCAGGTCGGCGCCGATCCGGCCCACCTCCTCGAGCACATGGCCCACCCCGGTGACCAGCCGGGCCTTGGGAAACTCGCGGAGCAGTTCGTGCGCGCCGACGGACATCGCCGAGGTCACCGGCCCGGGCACCACCATGGCCGCCCGGCCGGTGTAGATGGCCCGTCGAGCCGTCTGTGTCGCGCCGCTGCGCGCCGACGCCTCGACCACGACGGTGCCCAGGGTGCCGCCGGCGATCACCCGGTTGCGGATCAGGAACCGGGGCCGCAGCGGCTCGGCGCCGGGCGGCCACTCGCTGACCAGCAGGCCGGTGTCGGCGATCCGGTCGAAGAGCGCGGTGTTGCCCACCGGGTACGGCCGGTCCAGTCCGCAGGCCAGCACCGCGACGGTCAGCCCGCCGGCGTTGAGAGCGCCCCGGTGCGCGGCCGCGTCGATGCCGAACGCGCCACCGGAGACCACCGTCCAGTCCCGCTCGGCCAGCCCGTATCCCAGCTCGGTGGCGACGTGCTGGCCGTAGCCGGTGGCCGCCCGCGCCCCGACGACGGCCACCGAGCGTTCCAGCGCCTCGCCCAGGGGCCAGCCTCCGCGCACCCAGAAGCACAGTGGCGGCGCCGTCTCGCCGTCCACCCGTCTGGTGGTGTCCGGCAGTTGCAGCGTGGCCAGGCCGGCCACCCGGGTCGGCCACTCCTCGTCGTCCGGTGTGACCAGCCGGGCGCCGAGACGGTCCGCCCGGTCCAGCGCCTCGGCTGCCACCGCCCGGGCGTCGCCGGCGGCGGAGCGGGCGGCCACCGTGGTGTGCAGCCAGCCGTCCGGGCTGCCGCCGTCGAGCAGCAGGTCCAGCGTCGCCACCGGGCCCAGCCGCTCGACCAGACGGTGCACGGCGCGGGTGCCCGGCTCGGCCAGCCAGGTCAGTGCGACCCGGGCCAGCCTGTGCTCCTCGTCGCTGCTCACGTCGCCTCTCCTGTCCGTAGTTGGATCGCCTCCCGCACGTCGTCCTGGTCCGGGCGGTCCCGGCCGTCCAGATCCGCGATCGTCCAGGCCATCCGGATCACCCGATCGAAGCCACGTGCGGACAGCGAGCCCGAGTCGAGCCGTCCGCGCAGCTCGGCGGTGTCCCGGTTGGGCAGCCGCCAGGGCGGTCGGCGCAGGAGGGGCCCGTCCACCTCGGCGTTGAGTCGCCGCCCGAGGCCGGCCCAGCGAGCGGCCGCCGCCTGCCGGGCCACCAATACCCGTGCCGCGACCGTGGCCGAGGACTCGGCGTCGCTCGCGGCCGCCATCAGCTCCGCCGCCCGCACCGGCATCAGCCGCACCTGGACGTCGATCCGGTCGAGCAGTGGCCCGGAGAGCCGGCCCAGGTAGCGGCGGCGGACCAGCGGGGTGCACTCGCAGTGCGCGTCGCCGGCTGGCTTCGCGCACGGGCAGGGATTGGCGGCCAGCACCAGTTGTGTCCGGGCCGGATACTCGGTGGCGCCCCCGCTGCGGGCCAGTTGGACGCGGCCGTTCTCCAGCGGCTGGCGCAGCGCCTCCAGCGCGCCCTTGCTGAACTCCGGCGCCTCGTCCAGAAAGAGCACCCCACGGTGGGCCAGTGACACCGCGCCGGGCCGGGCCAGCCCCGAACCGCCACCGACCAGCGACGGCACTGTCGCCGTGTGGTGCGGTGCCTGCAGCGGTGGGCGGCGCAGCAGCCGGCCGCCCGGCGGCAGCAGCCCGGCGACCGAGTGCAGCGCGGTGACCTCCAGCGCGGCCTCGTCGTCCAGCTCCGGCAGGATCGACGGCAGTCGTTCGGCGAGCATCGTCTTGCCGGCGCCCGGTGGGCCGAGCAGCGCCACGTGGTGCCCGCCCGCAGCGGCCACCTCCAGGGCCCGTCGCCCCAACTGCTGCCCGGCGACCTCCGCCAGGTCCGGGCCACCGGTGACCGCGGTCGGGGTGTCCGGTGGGGGCTCGATCAGTGGGCTGCCGTCCCGGACGAAGGCGACCAGCCGGTGCAGCGTGTCGACCGCCCGCACCCGTACCCCGGGGATGACCGCGGCCTCGGCGGCGTTGCCGGCGGGGACGATCACCCGCCCGATGCCCGCCTGGGCGGCGGCGGCGACCATCGGCAGCACCCCGCGCACCGGCCGGACCGTCCCGTCCAGGCCCAGCTCGCCGAGGACCACCACCCCCTCCAGGGGAAGCAGCGGCAGTTCGCCCGACCCGCCCAGCAGCGCTGCCGCGATGGCCAGGTCGAACGCCGAGCCGAACTTCGGCAGCGTGGCCGGCAGCAGGTTGAGGGTGATCCGCCGGTTCGGCCAGCGCTGGCCGGAGTTGACCACGGCGGCCCGGACCCGGTCCCGGGCCTCGTGCAGGGCGGTGTCCGGCAGCCCGGAGATCACCACCGCCGGCAGGCCGGCGGCCAGGTCGGCCTCCACCTCGACAAGGTGACCGGTGACCCCGACCAGCCCCACGCAGAGCACCTTCGCGTAGCTCACGGCCCGTCACCGCCCGGCGTGCCCGTCCGACCTCGCGCGGCGCGCACCTCAGAAGGCGCCCTTCAGGTGGTCGACCCGGGCCGGGCCGGCGTCGGGCAGCCGGACCGACAGCACGTCGAACCGCACCTCGTCGGCCGTCGTCCCGGTCTCGGCCAGCCAGCGGGCGGCGAGCCCTCGCAGCCGGCGAGCCTTGGTCGGCACGATCGCCTCGGCCGGGGTGCCGAAGCTGTCGCCCCGGCGGGTCTTCACCTCGCAGAAGGCGAGCACCGGCCCGTCCCAGGCGATGATGTCGATCTCCCCGTCCGGGCAGCGCCAGTTCCGGGCGATGGGCCGCAGCCCCGCGCCGATCAGGTGCCGGGTCGCACAGCGCTCGCCGTACGCGCCGACCGCCTGGTTCCGCTTCGTCATGCCCGGCACGGTGCCTTCCGAGGCACGAGAACCGCGACCCTGGCGTCGGTCCGCTGTGGACAACCGGGGTCCTGTGGACGACCGAACGATCAAGCCCGACCTGTGCTAGCCACGCGCGGGGAACCGGCCACGATCGCCCGTGGTCAGGTGGCGGAACCCTGCTCCACGCGGCGTCGTCCACCACCCCGCTCGCGTGACCTGCCACACCGCCGCACCCGTCTGCGGGTCGGCGGCGGCGGTGGCCAGCGCCGGGGTGAGATGGCGCGGGCGCAGCCGGTCGCATACGGTGCCGGACGTGGACGGACGACGGAGCTTTCCGGAAGATCAGGAGTCGCGCTGGTATCCCGACGAGCGGGGTCGCGGCTACGGCGAGTCGGAGTGGCGTGGCGCGGGTGAGCCGCGGTACCGGGACAACGACGTTCCCGAGCAGCGCGGTGCCGGCGACGACCGCTACGGCGAGGACACCGCCGGCGGCAGGCGCCGGGAGTCTGCTCGGGCCGGCTCGACCGGGAGCGACCTGACGCCGCCGGAAAGCGACTCCGGCCGGTTCGCGGCCGTGCCCGACCGGCTCGGGGAGCCCGACTCCGGGCGCTTCGCCGCCGTGGACAGCGGTCGCTTCGGCACCCCGGAGCCCGACTCCGGTCGCTTCGCCGCAGTCGACAACGCCCGCTTCGGCACCCGCGAGCCGGACTCCGGGCGCTTCGGCGCCGTCGACGCCCAGGCTGGCCGTTTCGGCACGCCCGAGGGTGACTCGGGACGGTTCGGTGCGGTCGACCCGTTGACCGACCGGCCGGAACCCGACGCCTACCGGGCCGTCCGCTCGCGGCGGGCCGACCGCGACCCGTCCGAGGTCTCCGGTGAGCTGCCCGGTCGCCGGGCCGCCCGCGAGGCGTCGGCGGGCTCGCCGCTGACCGCAGGCCGGGAGTCGACCCCGCAGGTCGCCGCCCGGGAGACGCCCCTGGCCGGTTCCCGCGAGGCGACGCCCGCCGGAGAGGTGCCAGCCGCTGTGCTCGCCGACCAGACCCGTCCCGCCCCGCTCGGCGGGTACCCGATCGTCGAACCCGCCCGGAGTGGCGACCAGCCGCACCCGCTGGAGATGCCGACCGGCCCGATGACGCCGATCGGCCCTCGGGGCGGCGAGCTGCCGGTGGCAGGGGAGCCCTCGGCGTACCCGCCGGTGGCCGACGGCGTCTACCGGACCCGCCGCCCGGCGCTCGCCGTGCTCTTCGCCCTGCTGGTGCTGATCTTCGAGGTGCCGGCGTTGCGGGTGCTGCTGGCCGGGGTGACGGGCGATCCGCTCTCCGCCGGGAACGTGGTGGTGGGCATCGCCCTGGTCGCCGGGCTGCCGATCTTCGCAACCGGGCTGTACGGGCTACGAACCGGCGGTCTCGCGCTCTCCGACAGCGGTCGGGGCTGGCTGCGCCCGCCGACGGCCTACCTGACCGTCGGCCTGGTGCTCTTCATCGCCGCCGCGCTCGCCGCCGGCTGACCCGCGCGGGTCACGTTCGCACGCAGTAGTGCGGATCATGGGCGCCAGCAGCCCGCCGCGCACCCCGGGGCGGTCGGGCGGGTGAGGGGCGTACACTGGCCAACTGGCGACCGCCTTGCGCGGTCGACCTCGCGCGCCCTCTTCACGAATCGTCGTGAAGCGACGGCCTCCCTGGTCCCGATCTTGGTCGGGAACACCATGGCCGGCGACCAGGCGCCAGGACGCCCGGCCACCGGCCGGGCGTGACAACCAGGGATCTTGAGGAGTACCCCACCATGGCCGTCGTGACCATGCGTCAGCTGCTGGAGAGCGGTGTCCACTTCGGGCACCAGACCCGGCGCTGGAACCCGAAGATGAAGCGCTTCATCATGACCGAGCGCAACGGCATCTACATCATCGACCTGCGCCAGACCCTCGACTACATCGAGAAGGCGTACGAGTTCGTCCGTGGCACCGTCGCCGAGGGCGGCAGCATCCTGTTCGTCGGCACCAAGAAGCAGGCCCAGGAGGCTATCGCCGAGCAGGCGACCCGGGTCGGCCAGCCGTACGTCAACCACCGCTGGCTCGGTGGCATGCTGACCAACTTCCAGACGGTGTACAAGCGGCTCCAGCGGATGAAGGAGCTGGAGGGTCTGGGTGACCTCAGCGGCACCGCCGCCGGGTACACCAAGAAGGAGACGCTGCAGCTCTCCCGCGAGAAGATCAAGCTCACCCGCACGCTGGGTGGTCTGCGGGACATGCAGAAGCTGCCGGCCGCGGTCTGGATCGTCGACACCAAGAAGGAGCACATCGCCGTCGACGAGGCCCGCAAGCTGGGCATCCCGGTGATCGCGGTGCTGGACACCAACTGTGACCCGGACGAGGTCGACTTCCCGATCCCGGGCAACGACGACGCGATCCGCTCGGCCGAGCTGCTGACCAAGGTCGTCGCCGCCGCCGTCGCGGACGGTCTGATCGCGCGTTCCGGCCGTCGCCGGGGCACCGACGAGAAGCCCGAGCCGGGCGTCGCGAGCGACGAGCCGCTGACCGAGTGGGAGCGCGAGCTGCTCGAGCCGAAGAAGGCCGACGAGTCGGCCGTCCCGGCCGAGCAGGCCGCCCCCGCCGCCGTCGAGCAGCAGCCGGCGCAGGCCACCACCGAGCAGCCGGCGGCCGCCACCGCGGAGTGACCGCACCGTCGCTGCCCCGCCGTCCGTTTTTGCGTACGGCGGGGCAGCGGCGGTACGCCGGGCACGATCGGCCCGGATCCGGGTAACCGGCACCTCTGACCATCCACACGCCGTCTCAACACCGAAGAGAGAGCCATGTCCCAATTCACCGCCGCGGACGTCAAGAAGCTCCGCGACCTCACCGGCGCCGGCATGATGGACAGCAAGAAGGCGCTGACCGAGGCCGAGGGCGACTTCGAGAAGGCCACCGAGATCCTGCGCGTCAAGGGCGCCAAGGACGTCGGTAAGCGGGCCGGCCGGACGGCCGCCAACGGCCTCGTCGCCCACTCGGGCCAGGCGCTGCTGGAGCTCAACTGCGAGACCGACTTCGTGGCCAAGACCGAGTCGTTCATCGCCCTGGCCCAGCAGTTGGTCGAGCACGGCGAGCGCTCCGGCGTGACCAACGCCGAGGAGCTGCTGGCCAGCGAGCTGAACGGCAAGCCGGTCGCCGACCTGATCCAGGAGCAGTCCGCCAAGATCGGCGAGAAGCTGGTGCTCAACCGCTTCGCGAAGCTGGACGGCACCACCGCCGTCTACCTGCACCGCAAGGCCCAGGACCTGCCCCCGGCGGTCGGCGTGCTGGTGCAGTACGCGGGCAAGTCGGACGAGGCCGGTGACGCCGACGCTCGTGGCGTCGCCATGCAGATCGCCGCGATGCGGCCGAAGTACCTCACCCGTGACGAGGTGCCGGCCGAGGTCGTGGAGTCCGAGCGGCGCATCGCCGAGCAGACCGCCCGCGAGGAGAACAAGCCCGAGGCGGCGCTGCCGAAGATCGTCGACGGCCGGGTCAACGCCTTCTTCAAGGACTACGTCCTGATCGAGCAGGCGTCGGTCACCGACAACAAGAAGTCGGTGAAGCAGGTGCTGGCCGAGGCCGGCATCGAGGTCACCCGCTTCGTGCGGTTCGAGGTCGGCCAGGCCTGAGCCGCCACCGGGCGCCGCACGCGCCCGTGGGCAGGAAACGTCGACGAGGAGGCCGCCGGTGTACGTGACAGGCACCGCGGCCTCCTTGTCACATAGGGTCGGCAGCGGCAGGTTCGCGGTACGCGGCGCGCGGGGCGTACGCGTGGGGAAGGGCGGGGCGGATGACGCAGGTTGTGAGTGACCGGACGCTGGCGGTGGACGATCCGACGGCGCCGCCGCCCGGTCGGGCCCGCCGGGTGGTGCTGAAGCTCTCCGGTGAGGTGTTCGGTGGCGGCGCGATCGGCGTCGACCCGGACGTCGTCCAGGCCATCGCCCGCCAGATCGCCACCGTGGTCCGTCGCGGCGTGCAGGTCTCCGTGGTGGTCGGTGGGGGCAACTTCTTCCGCGGCGCGGAGCTGCAGAAGCGTGGGATGGACCGGGCCCGCGCCGACTACATGGGCATGCTCGGCACCGTGATGAACTGCCTCGCCCTGCAGGACTTCCTGGAGAAGGAAGGCATCGAGACCCGGGTGCAGAGCGCCATCACCATGGCCCAGGTCGCCGAGCCGTACATTCCGCTGCGGGCGATCCGGCACCTGGAGAAGGGCCGCGTGGTCATCTTCGGCGCCGGCGCGGGCATGCCGTACTTCTCCACCGACACCGTTGCCGCTCAGCGGGCGTTGGAGATCCGGGCTGACGTGGTGCTGATGAGCAAGAACGGGGTGGACGGCGTGTACACCGCCGACCCCCGGCTCGACCCGACCGCCAGCAAGTTCGACTCGATCACCTTCTCCGAGGTGCTGCGCCGCAACCTGCGGGTTGCCGACGCGGCGGCGTTCAGCCTCTGCATGGAGAACGGCCTGCCGATGCTGGTCTTCGGCGCGCAGGGTGACGACACCATCATCCGCGCGGTGGGTGGCGACAAGATCGGCACCCTGATCACCGCCTGAGCCCCGCCCCGCCCGCGGCGACGGCAGCGGCGGTCCCGGCGACTTTCAGCAGAGCCCACGACGAGCACAGAAGGAGGCGAGGAGACCGGTGATCGACGACACCCTCCTCGAGGCCGAGGAGAAGATGGAGCGTGCGGTCGAGCACGCCAAGGAGGAGTTCGGCGCCATCCGTACCGGTCGCGCCAACGCCGCCATGTTCTCCAAGGTCATCATCGACTACTACGGCACGCCCACGCCGCTGACCCAGATGGCGTCCATCGCCGTCCCCGAGCCGCGGATGGCCCTCATCAAGCCGTACGACAACTCGCAGATCAACGCGATGGAGAAGGCGATCCGCGACTCGGACCTCGGGGTGAACCCCAACAACGAGGGCAACCAGCTGCGCATCCTGCTCCCGCAGATGACCGAGGAGCGCCGCCGCGACATGATCAAGGTCGCCCGGCACAAGGGTGAGGAGGCCAAGGTGGCGATCCGCAACGTCCGCCGCCGTGGCAAGGAGGAGCTGGACCGGATCGTCAAGGACGGCGAGGCCGGCGAGGACGACGGCCGCCGCGCCGAGAAGGAGCTGGACGACCTGACCCAGCGTTACGTGGCGAGCATCGACGACCTGGTCAAGCACAAGGAGACCGAGCTGCTGGAGGTCTGACCACCGGCCCGGGTGTCCGCCCGGCACGCAGTCGACGTGAGGCCCGACCCCGCTTTCGGGGACGGGCCTCGTGCCGTTTGTCAGTGCGGGACCCGGACGGTCCGGGTGGTCTCGGGTCAGGGTCGTTCCGAGGTACGCGTGGGCGCCGTCGTCCCGCTCGCCGCCCGGGTGGGAGGCCGGGGCCGATCGTCCACCTCGCCCCGGCGGCGGGTGCAGTAGGCTCGGCAGGATTCCCGGCCACCGGGCGGTGAACACCGGGGATCGACCGACCGTAGGGGCGGTCGACCGGAGGAACAAAAGTCACGCGTGTAGGGGATGCTTGTGGTCTTGCGTCATGTGGTGGTACTCGTGCCGCGTCGCGGTGCGTGATGTCCCACCCCGACCCCTACGGTGGCGAGCCTCGCGGCTGGGACCGGCCGGAGCGCCCGACGGCCCTGCCCTGGCCAGAGCCGGAACTCGAACCGGGCCAGTGGAGCCGCCGTCCGGCCGCCGGCGCTGAGCTGTACGCCGAGCCGCGTACCCGCCCGCCCGCCGACCCGTACCCCGCGGATCCCTACGACGACCGTGGGCGGCCGGCCCGCCCGGACGACCGGGACCGGTACCAGGACGACCGCAACCAGCCCGACCGGTACGACGAGCGGGGCCGGGGCGGCCGGTACGACGCCCGCCCGCCCGCCGGCGGCGACGGCCCGTCCCGCTTCGACGGCCCACCCGGTCATGCCGGTCCGGAGCGCTACGACGAGCCCGGCCGGTACGACGGTCACCCGATGCGCCACCACGACCCGGTCCGCTACGACGACGATGCCGGCTATCCGACCGCGCAGCTCGCGCCGATCGGCGCCGACGTCGGCCCGGACGAGGACCTGATGTCCGAGCCGGAGCCTCCGGCCGGCCGACGGTCGAAGGGCCGACGCCGGGCGAGCGCCGACCGACCGGCCACCCAGCAGGTGGGCTCCGGGCGCGCCGGCCGTAACCTGCCGGCGGCGATCGGGGTGGGTCTGGGGCTCGGCGCGCTGATCGTGGTGCCGCTGGTCTTCTACCCGCTGGCGTTCCTCGTCGTGATCGCCGCGGCGATCGGCGTCGGCATCTGGGAGATGGCCCGGGCGGTCCGGCGCAGCGGCGCCCACCCACCGCTGGTGCCGCTGGTCGCCGGCGGCGTGCTGACCGTGGGTCTGGCCTGGTTCGCCGGCCCGGACGCGCTCAGCCTGGGGCTGCTGGTCACCGTCCTGGGCACGATGATCTGGCGGTTGGGCGACGGCCCGGGCGGCTTCCAGCGGGATCTCACCGCCGCCACCCTGATCGCCGTCTACGTGCCGTTCCTCGGCGGGTTCGCGGCGCTGCTGGCGGCGGCCCCCGACGACGGCCGGCTGCGCATCCTGGCCACACTCATCGCGGTGGTCCTCTCCGACACCGGCGGGTACGCCGCGGGCGTCTCGTTCGGTCGGCACCCGATGGCGCCGTCGGTGAGCCCGAAGAAGTCGTGGGAGGGCTTCGCCGGCTCGGTCACCGCGGCGGCGCTGGGCAGTGCCCTGCTGCTGTGGCTGATGTTCGACCTGGCGCCGTGGTGGGGTGCGGTGTTCGGGGTGGCCGTGTCCTGCGCGGCGGTCCTCGGCGACCTCGCCGAGTCGATGATCAAGCGCGACCTCGGCATCAAGGACATGAGCAACCTGCTGCCGGGCCACGGTGGCCTGATGGACCGGCTGGACTCGATCCTGTTCGCGGTGCCGACCGCGTACCTGTTGCTGGCGATCTTCGTGCCGATGGTGAAGTGAGGCATGGATCACGCCGGCACGGTGAACCCGATCCCGCGGTCGGGGCCGGTTCGACACCTCCGGACAGGTACGTGTCGCCGAGAGCGTGACACACTGGACCAGCCATGACGAGCCTGCCGTTGATCCCCGTTACCTCGGACGCCCCCGCCGCACGCCGGGCCTCCATGCCACCTCAGCACCTCGCCGACCTGGACCTGGCCGGCCGCCAGGCGCTGGTCGCCGGGCTGGGCGAGCCGGCCTTCCGCGCCAAGCAGGTCTCCAACCACTACTTCGGGCGGCTGGTCCGCGACCCGCAGGCGATGACCGACCTGCCCGCGGCGACCCGGGAGCGGCTGGCCGACCAACTGCTGCCGAAGCTGCTCACTCCGGTGCGCGAGCTGGCCTGTGACGACGGCGCCACCCGCAAGGCGCTCTGGCGGCTGCACGACGGCTCGCTGGTGGAGAGCGTGCTGATGGGCTACCCGGACCGGGTCACCGTCTGCATCTCCAGCCAGGCCGGGTGCGGCATGGCGTGTCCGTTCTGCGCCACCGGCCAGGCCGGGCTGACCCGCAACCTGTCCACCGCCGAGATCGTCGACCAGGCCGTGTACCTGGCCGGGGTGGCGGCCTCCGGTGCGGTCGCCGGCTCCCCGCCGCGGCTGTCGCACGTCGTCTTCATGGGCATGGGCGAGCCACTGGCCAACTACTCCCGGGTGATCGGCGCGATCCGTCGCCTGGTCAGCCCGGCTCCCGAGGGGCTCGGCCTGTCCCAGCGGCACATCACCGTTTCCACGGTCGGCCTGGTTCCTGCCATCCGCCGACTGGCCAGCGAAGACCTCTCAGTGACCCTTGCGCTGTCGTTGCACGCCCCCGATGATGATCTGCGCGACGAACTCGTGCCGGTAAACCAGCGCTGGAAGGTTTCCGAGGTGCTGGACGCAGCGTGGGACTACGCCGCCCGGACGGGCCGTCGCGTGTCGATCGAGTACGCGATGATCAAGGACGTGAACGACCAGCCGTGGCGGGCCGACCTGCTCGGGCGGCTGCTGGCCGGCAAGTTGGCGCACGTGAACCTCATTCCACTCAATCCGACGCCGGGCAGTCGCTGGGACGCGAGCCCGAAGCCGGTAGAGCGGGAGTTCGTCCGGCGGTTGCGCGACGCCGGGGTGTCCACCACCGTACGGGACACCCGGGGTCGCGAGATCGACGGCGCGTGTGGCCAGCTCGCCGCCGCCGAGGACGACAACGACACCAACACCGACCGCGCCGGAGAGGCACCGGCGTGACCGGGCGTGGCGAACGAGACCAGGAGACATAGTGGCGAGTCAGGGTCAGCGTTTCCGGCGCAAGGCGCTCCGCCGGGGATACAAGGTCGACGAGGTGGATGCCTTCCTCGACCGGGTCGAGGCGACGCTCGACGGCCGACAGGTCGGCGCGCCGGTGGCCTCCCAGGAGGTCCACGACGTCGTCTTCCGGGTCCGGTTCAACGGCTACGACGAGTGGCAGGTCGACCTGCACCTGGACCGGGTCGAGCGGCAGCTGGCCGAGCTGGAGGAGCGCAACGCCGCCGGGCGCGGTGGCGACCCCCGCATGGGTGACCGGATGGGCCCGCCGGACCGGCTGGGTCCGCCGATGCGCGACGAGCGCGGCATGGTTCCGCAGCCCATGCCGCCCCGGCCGATGCCGGCGCAGGCCGGCCCGCCCGCCGACCGCTACGGCCGCTACGACGAGCCGACCGGCGCCTTCGCCGGTGGGTACGACGCCCCCCGCGGCGGTTACGACGCGCCGCGCGGCCCGGGTGGTCCCGGCCCGATGGGTCCGGGCGGCCCGATGGGTGGGCACGGTGCCCCGCCGCGCGGCCTGCCCGCCGGCCCGGGTGGCTACGGCCAGGACGACCAGCGGATGCCCGGTGGTTACGGTCCCCCCGACGATCAGCGCATGCCCGGTGGCTACGGCCCCCCGGACGACCAGCGCTCGCCCGGCGGCTACCCGCCGGAGGAGCCGCGCTTCGACGGCTTCGAGGCCGGTCGGCACGGCCGCGCCGACATGACCGCCGAGATCCGGATGCCCGAGCGGGACCTGCGCGACATGCGCCGTGGCCCGGCCGGCCCGCCCCCGATGCCGCAGCAGGGCATCGGCGGCCCGCCGATGGCCGGTCCGCCCGCCGTCGCCGGCCCGCCGGTCGGGGGTCCGCCGATGGGTGGCCCGCCGATGGCCGGCCCGCCCGGCAGCGACCTGTACCGGGTCGACCAGATCCGGCGCAGCTTCCAGGTGCGCCGGTTCGGCAGCGGGTACGACCCGGACCAGGTCGACCGCTTCTTCGACACGCTGCTCGGCGGCATGCAGGGCCGCAACCCGATGCCGGTCAACCCGAAGGACCTGGACACGCTCCGGTTCGGCCTGGTGCCCGGCGGCTACTTCGAGGCCGAGGTCGACGCCGCGCTCAAGGACGTGCAGGACATCCTCTTCGGGCGCTGAGCCCGACGCGTACGGACGAGGGCCCGTCCCCGGGTGGGGGCGGGCCCTCGGCGTACGTCGGCCGGTCGTCCGGCGGCCGGTCGGGTCAGGAGCGCAGACCGTTGCGCCGCAGCACGGCGTCGCCGATCACGATGATCAGCAGCAGCGCGGCCAGGCCGACCAGCCAGATGTCCTCGACCCTGCCCTCGTGGTTGCCGCAGATCATCGCCAGCAGCGCCAGCGCCGTGAGCACCGCGCCGATCCGCCCGGACTTGCGGTGCCCGGGCTTGTGCTGGTCTGGCGACGTTACCGGCTCGCTTCCTGCCACTGTCGGTCCTTCCCTCGCGATCGGATCTCCGGTTAGTCTGGCACGCCTCCTGCCCGGGTCGGCGCGGTGGGGGTTTCCCCGACCCGGGGTCCCGCCCGGTGGGGCCGGACGGCACTACCGGCGTCGCGGGGCGGCGGTCAGACTCCCTCCGGTAGCGTTTGGCGTACACCTGATTGTCTGTTTGAGGGGGACTGTGCGGTGCGAGTGACCGGAACCGGGCACGCCAGCATGCGGATCGACACGGCCGCGGGCAGTATCCTGTGCGACCCGTGGGTCAATCCTGCCTACTTCGCCTCGTGGTTTCCGTTTCCGGACAATTCGCTGCTCGACTGGGAGAGCCTGGGCCAGGTCGACTACCTGTACGTCTCCCACCTGCACCGGGACCACTTCGACGCCAAGCACCTGCGGGACTTTGTCTCCAAGGACGCCACGGTCCTGCTCCCCGAGTTCCCCACCTCCGAGATGGAGGACGAGTTCCGGGCGCTGGGCTTCACGAAGTTCCTGAAGGCGCCGAACGAGCAGGTCGTGGAGCTGCCCGGCGGCCTCAAGATCATGATCCAGGCGCTGACCAGCCCCACGGACGGCCCGATCGGCGACTCGTCGCTCTGGGTGGAGTACGACGGGGTGCGGCTGCTCAACCAGAACGACGCCCGACCCACCGACCTGAGCGTCTTCGCCGAGCTGGGGCACGTGCACGCCCACCTGCTGCAGTTCTCCGGCGCGATCTGGTACCCGATGGTCTACGAGCTCCCGCAGGCGGCGAAGACCGCGTTCGGCAAGCAGAAGCGCGACCGGCAGTTCGACCGGACCTGGCGCTACATCGACGACCTGAAGGCGTCGCACGTCTTCCCGATCGCCGGCCCGCCGTGCTTCCTCGACGACGCGCTGTGGCAGTTCAACGACATCCACGGCGACGAGGGCAACATCTTCCCCGACCAGTCGGTCTTCCTGGCCGAGTACGCGAAGGTCGGCGGCACCAACGGGATCGTGCTGCTGCCGGGCAGCGTCGCGGAGGTCACCACCGACGGCGCGACCACGACCCACCCGATGCCGGTCGAGGAGTTCTTCGCGAACAAGGTCGCCCACCTGGAGGAGATGCGGGAGCGCAAGCGCCCGATCATCGAGGCCGAGAAGGCGTCCTGGCGGCATCCCGAGGTGGACGTGCTCGGGCAGATGAAGAGCCGGATCGAGCCGCTGCTCGACGAGTCGATCTACCTGGCCAAGGGTGTCGGCGGCCCGGTCCGCTTCGACCTGGTGGGCTACGACGGGGAGAGCGTCGAGTCGATCGTGGTGGACTTCCCGGGCAAGGAGGTCCGGCCGTACGCCGACGAGAAGGTGCGCTACCGGTTCCGCACGGAGCGGTCGCTGATCGAGCATCTGCTCTTCATCGACGAGGTGGACTGGGTCAACTCGCTCTTCCTCTCCTGCCGGTTCTCGGCGGCCCGGATCGGCCAGTACAACGAGTTCGTCTACGCGTTCTTCAAGTGCCTCTCCGAGGAGCGGCTCCAGTACGCCGAGGGCTGGTACGACGAGCACGAGCGGAGCACCGACGCCGAGGACATCACCCTGGGTGACTGGGTGGTGCAGCGGCGCTGCCCGCACCTGAAGGCCGACCTGACCCGGTTCGGCATCGTCGAGGGCGACCAGCTCACCTGCCAGCTGCACGGCTGGCGCTTCGACCTGGCCAGCGGCCGCTGCCTCACCAGCGTCGGCCACAAGGTCCGCGCCCACCGGGTCGACGCCGAGGCTCCCGCCCCGGCCGGCGAAGCCGTCATCTGACGAGCGGACGTGGCGGGGGCCGGCGCTCAGGAGGACGGGTACCGGTACGGGCGCGGCCGGGAGAAGGCCCGCGACGCCGCCCGGGTGGAAACGTTCAGCGACGGGGTCTTCGGCGTCGTGCTGACGGTGATGGCCGTCGAACTGCTCCAGACCGGGCCGGCCCGGGAGAGCGGGCGGGAGCTTCCGGACGCCCTCGCCCACGCCTGGCCGTCCTACCTGGCGTACGTGATCACCTTCGCGATCGCCGGGCAGGTCTGGATCGCCCACCACAACCTGTGGCGGTACATCGTGCGGGTCGACCAGCTGCTGCTGGTCTTCAACCTGTTCGTGCTGCTCTTCATCGCCACGATCCCGTTCACCGCCGACCTGCTGTCGGACAACCTGCGCGGTAGTGCGACCGAGCAGCGGCTGACGGCCGCCCTCTACGTCGGCACCGTGCTCGGTGAGGCGCTCTTCGTCAACCTGAGCTGGTGGTGGGCCCGCCGACGCGGGCTGCTCCACCCCGACCTGGATCCCCGGCTCGCCCGCGCGGTCGCACGGCGGATCCTGCTGAAGCCCCTGCTCTACCTGCTCGCCTTCGCCGTCGTCTTCGTCGACCCCATCCTCAGCCTCTGCGCGTACCTCCTGCTGGTCGCCTTCTACCTGATCGGAGGCCCCGGCGACCTTCGGCCGTCGGCCCGCCCGTCCGGGGGCGGGTCAGCGGCCTAGGTCGGCGAGGATGCGGCGGGCGGCGTTGTGGCCGGCCGCGCCGATCACGCTGCCGGCCGGGTGGCAGCCGGCGCTGCCGGCGTACACGCCGTCGACCCCGGTGGCGTAGGGCATCCGGTCGGTGAACGACACGGTGTTGTCCACGTGGTGGATGTGCCCTCCGGTGATGCCGAAGTGGGCCTCGATGCCCGGCGGGGGCAGGGGCACCGCGTCGGCGATCAGGTCGCCGGTGCCGGGGGCGTACCGCTCGACGATCGCGATCAGCCGGTCGACGTAGCCGGGCAGCGCCGCGTCCCACGTGGTGCCGGCCAGGTCGTAGGGGACCGACTGCACGAAGAGCGCAGACGAGTGGTGCCCGGCGGCGTCGGAGAGCGACGGGTCGACGGTGGTGTGCAGGTACCACTCGATGGTCGGTTCGGCCGGTAGCCGGCCGGCCTGCACGTCCGCCCACATGGCGCGCAGCGCGGTCATGGGCGAGGTGGCCTCCCCGCCGACCAGCGACGCGGAGCCGGGCAGCAGGTGGATGGTCGAGCCGAACGGGCTGGGCGCGTCGGCCGGCAGGCAGGAGAACCGGGGCAGCCCGGTCAACGCCAGGTTGAGCTTCAGCGTCGTGCCGGGGCGGCGGACCGCCGCCATCCGCTCGCCGAGCGGCGCCGGGAGCGCGCCGTCGGGCAGCAGGTCCATCAGCCGGTACGGGTCACACGCGCCGAGGACCACCCGGGCGGCGACCTGCCGGCCGTCGGCGAGCACGACACCGCTCGCCGCGCCGCCGTCCAGGGTCACCGCGGTCACCGGCGTACCGGCCAGGATGGTCGCGCCGGCGGCGCGGGCGGCGTCGGCGAACGTGCGCGACACGGTGCCCATCCCGCCCTCGGCGATCATCCAGGTGCCGCCGGAGCCGGGCAGCCGGCACATGTTGTGGACCAGGAAGTTGTGGCCGGTGCCGGGGTCGTCCGGGCCGGCGTTGAGCCCGGAGAGCCCGTCGGTGACCGCGTACATGCTGACCAGCAGCTCGGAGCGGAACTCGAAACGGGCCAGGTAGTCGGCGACCGAGCCCTGGACCAGGTCGACGAAGACCTGTCGCAGCGCAGGGCGGACGTGCCGCTCGGCGGTCTCCTCAGGGGTCAGCGGCTCGGCCAGCCAGGCCGGCGCGAGGTCCTCGCGCAGGGCGGCCAGCTCGGCCTGCATGGCGTCGTCGGCGGCCACGTCGGCGGGGGAGAAGAACTCGGCGAGCTGGGCGCGGGTGGCGGCGGTGTCGCTGCCGAAGAGCAGGTACGGCGAGCCGAGGCCGCCGGGCGTGGGCAGGAAGTAGTGCGGGTCGCGGCGCAGCACCGGGATCCGCACGTCGAGCGTGGCGAGCAACTCCGGTGGCATCAGCCCGAGCAGGTACGAGCCGGTGGAGTGCCGCAGCTCGGGCACCTTCGGGAACGGGTTCTCGGTGCGGGTCGCGCCGCCGATCACGTCGGCGGCCTCCAGCACCAGGACGTCGAGGCCGGCGCGGGCCAGCAGGATGGCGGAGACCAGGCCGTTGTGCCCGGCACCGACGATCACGACGTCGGCGCGAGCGGGAAGTTCGCTGCTCATGCCGCCGCAGCCTAGCCCTCATCCCCACCCCAGGTCAGCCCCTCGGCCCCACCGCCGTTGATCGAGAGGTTCGGGTCAGCGGAACGGCGCTTGGTGACGGAAACCTCTTGATCAACTCGGCTGGGAGGTGCGTTGGGCGCGCCAGCGGGAGAGGACCAGGGTGGCGGAGTAACCCGAGAGGACGATGACGTGGAACAGGTAGAGCCAGAGGAGTACGGCCACGCCGGCGCCGATCTCGTCGAAGCCGCCGAACGGAACGCCCAGGTCCAGTGGGAGCGAGGCGAAGAGCACGAAGCCGTGCAGGAAGCCGGAGAGGTTCGCCGCGGTGAACGACCCGAGCCCGAGGGTGGACAGCCAGTCCGGTGAGGCCGGCCCGACCACCCGGAACACCCACACCAGCACCGGCGTGAGCACCAGCCAGACCGCCAGGAAGGACAGCACCACGCCCAGCGCACCGACCCAGCCGCCCTGCCGGACGAGGCCGGTGGTGAGCGGCAGCGCCAGCAGGATCGACAGCAGCAGCGCGGGGGCCGGCGCGAGCAGCGGCAGCAGGAGCAGCCGGCCCCGCCAGCCGACCAGGTGCTCGTCGGACCGGGGTGCGGCCACCGAGACGAACGCCCGTCGCAGGCCCTCGCCGTACAGCGACGCGGGCAGCAGCGAGGCCAGCGCCAGCAGCGGGGTCAACTCCACCCCGGCGTCGACCAGGGCGGCCACCGCCCGGGGCGTGCCGATGGCGGTGGGGAGCGCTTCGACGGCGTACGAGGTGAGCCGGCGTACCCGGTCGGCCCCGGCGATCAGCGAGGTGAGCCAGATCGCCAGCAGGGCCACCGGCACCACCGCGATTGCTCCGTAGAAGGTGATGGCGGCGGCGTGCAGCGACAGGTCCCGGCCACGGACAGGGCGGAACGCGGCATTGATGATCCGCTTCGTCCGCTGCCAGCCGCTGTCCATCGCGATCCTTTTCCCCGTCGTCGCGTCCGCCACTCATTAAGATCGCCCGCCATGACCGTCCTCACCACCGAACGCCTGATCCTGCGCGACTGGACCGCCGACCCGGCCGACCTGGCCCGGATCTACGACATCTACTCCCGTTCGGAGATCGCCCGGTGGCTGGGTGTGGCATCCGGGCTGCCGTTGACCGACCCGGCGCAGGCCCTCGACCGGCTGCGTTACTGGCAGGACCGCCACGCCGCCGACCACGGCCGGTACGGCACCTGGGCGATCGAGGTGCGGGACACCGGCGCGGTGGTGGGCACGTTGCTGCTCAAGCCGCTGCCGGGGCGGGACGAGGCGCTGCGTACCGAGGACATCGAGGTCGGCTGGCACCTGCACCCGGACGCGTGGGGTCACGGCTACGCGACCGAGGCGGCTCGTGCGGCCGTGGCACGGGAGTTCGCCGCCGGCACGTCGGAGATCTACGCGGTGGTCGCGCCGGGAAACGAGCCGTCGATGGCGGTCTGCCGGCGACTGGGCATGACCCACGTGGGTCGGCGCACCGACTGGTACGGCGGCGAGGACCTGGAGACGTTCGTCCTGTCCGCCCCGAGCGGCTGAACGGCCACGCCCGCCGCGACGAAGGAGGGGCCCCTCATCAACGCCAGGCGTTGGTGAGGGGCCCTTTCGTTGCGCCGTCGAAACGCATGCGTGGCTGTCAATAGTGACGATGGTCGAACTGTTGACGCCCTCGTAGCACCTCAGTAACATTTGGTCAACGTCATGCAAGATCTCGACAAAGGCGTGTTTGATTCGTTGCATGGCCCCGCAAATTCTCGCGGACCCCCTTCTACGGCGGCGCTTCCCCCAGCCCGCCACCACCACCTCGCCTCTTCGGCACCTCAGCCACCAGCCACGCGCGTTCATCGCGTCGGCTGGCGATGCGCCGACTCACGCTCCACGCCGTGGTCCAGCCATCCGCGGCACCGTCCCCCCAACGACAGGACAGTGATGAGACGAACGAACCGGTTCAGGATGGTGGCGGCGACAGTCGCCGCCATGATGATCGCGACGGCAGGGTCGACGGCTGTCGCGAACCCCGCAGGCGCCGCCAGCCCCGCCGACACGACTGCCGCGACGAGCACCGCCTTCGCCCCGGCGGCCACCAACCTCGCCCAGGGGCGCCCGACCCAGGAGAGCGGCCACGCCGACGTCTACGACTCGTCGAAGGTCGTCGACGGCAACGCGGGCAGCTACTGGGAGAGCACCAACAACTCGTTCCCGGAGTGGGTGCAGGTCGATCTCGGCTCGTCGCAGGCCGTCAACCAGGTCGTGCTGAAGCTGCCGACCTCCGGTTGGGCGACGCGCACGCAGACCCTGAGCGTGCAGGGCAGCGCCACCGGATCGTCGTTCAGCGACCTGGTCGGGTCGCAGACCTACACCTTCAACCCGGCGACCGGCAGCACGGTCACGATCAACTTCAGCCAGACCTCCACCCGCTACGTGCGGATCACCATCACGGCCAACAGCGGCTGGCCGGCCGGGCAGCTCTCCGAACTGGAGGTCTACGGCAGCGGCGGTAGCGTCCCGGACACCACCGCGCCGAGCGTGCCGGGAAACCTCTCGTACACCCAGTCCGGCACGACGATCACCCTCAACTGGGTCGCGTCGACCGACAACCCGGGCGGCAGCGGCATCGCCGGCTACGACGTCTACCGCAACGGTGCGTTCCTCCAGTCAATCGGGAACGTGACCACCTTCAACGACACGCAGCCGACGACGGCCACCGTGTCCTACCACGTCCGGGCGCGCGACGCCGCCGGCAACCTGTCGGGCAACAGCAACACGGTGACCCGCACCGGCGGTGGTGACACCACCGCGCCGAGCGTTCCCGGGACGCTGTCGCAGAGCACGTCGGGCAGCACGATCACGCTCAACTGGGGTGCCTCCACCGACTCCGGCGGCAGCGGGCTGGCCGGCTACAACGTCTACCGGGGCGGCAACCTGATCGCGACGCTGGGCACCGTCCTCAGCTACCAGGACACCCAGCCGGCGACGGCGACCGTGTCGTACTTCGTCCGCGCCCGTGACGGCGCCGGCAACCTGTCCGGCAACAGCAACACCGTCACCCGGACCGGCAGCAATCCGCCTGCCTGCACCAACGTGGCGCAGGGCAAGAGCATGACGGCGAGCGGCTCCACCTTCACGTTCACCCCCGAGAAGGCGAACGACGGGCAGCTCACCACCTACTGGGAGGGCGCGGCGAGCTACCCGCAGAACCTGACCGTGGCGCTGGGCGCGAACCACTCCATCTCGTCCGTCACCGTCAGACTGAACCCGGACCCGGCCTGGGGCACCCGTAGCCAGACCATCCAGGTCCTCGGCCGCGACCAGGCGGCGTCCGCGTACACCAGTCTGGTGTCGGCGGCGAGCTACCAGTTCCTCCAGGGCACCAACGTGGTGAGCATCCCGGTCACCGCGACCACCGCCGACGTGCAACTGCGGTTCACCGCCAACAGCGGTGCGCCGTCTGGCCAGGTGGCCGAGCTTGAGGTGTGCGGCACGCCGGCACCCAACCCGGACCTGGTCATCAGCTCGGCGACCTGGTCCCCGGCGTCGCCCAGCGAGGCCAGCCCGGTCACCCTCTCGGCCGTCGTGCAGAACATCGGGTCGGCGGCGGCCGCCGCCACCACGGTGAACTTCAGCCTGGCCGGCGCGGTCGTCGGCAGCGCCGCCGTGGGAGCACTCGCCGCGGGAGGCTCGACCACTGTCTCGTTCAACGCCGGCACCCGCCCGATGGGCAGCTACAGCGTCTCGGCGGTGGTCGACCCGACGAACACGATCGTCGAGCAGAACAACGGCAACAACAGCTTCACGGCACCCACGCCGCTGGTGGTCACGCAGGCGCCAGGGCCCGACCTGCAGGTCCTCAGCATCAGCTCCAACCCGCCGAACCCGGCCGTCGGGGCCTCGGTCACGTTCACCGTGGCGGTTCGCAACCGCGGCACCACCGCGACCGGCGCGACCACGGTCACCCGGTTGACCGCGGGCAGCACCACGCTCAACACCAACACCGCCTCGATCGCCGCCGGGGCGACGGTCAACGTGGCCGTCGCCGGAAGCTGGACCGCCACCAGCGGCGGAGCCACCATCACCGCCACGGCCGACGCGACGAACACCGTCGCCGAGACGAACGAGACCAACAACTCGTTCAGCCAGTCGATCGTGGTCGGGCGTGGGGCGGCGGTCCCGTACGTCTCCTACGAGGCGGAGGCCGCCCAGTACCAGGGCACGCTGCTGGAGACCGACCCCCTGCGTACGTTCGGCCACACCAACTTCGCCACCGAGTCCTCGGGCCGCAAGTCGGTGCGTCTGAACAGCACCGGGCAGTTCGTCCAGTTCACCTCGGCCAACCCGGCCAACGCCATCGTGGTGCGCAACTCCATCCCGGACGCTCCGGGCGGTGGCGGCATCGAGGCGACGATCAGCCTCTACATCAACGACGTCTTCTCCCGGAAGCTGACCCTCTCGTCGCGGCACAGCTGGCTCTACGGCAACACCGACGGGCCGGAGGCACTGACCAACACGCCACAGGCCGACGCCCGGCGGCTGTTCGACGAGTCGAACGCGCTGCTGGCGCAGTCGTACCCGGCCGGCACCCGCTTCAAGTTGCAGCGCGACGCCGGTGACAACGCCTCGTTCTACGTCATCGACATGATCGACCTGGAGCAGGTGGCGCCGGCGGCGAGCCAGCCGGCCGGATGCACCTCGATCACGTCGTACGGTGCGGTCCCCAACGACGGGCTCGACGACACCGCGGCCATCCAGCGGGCGGTGACCGACGACCAGAACGGGGTCATCGGCTGCGTCTGGATCCCGGCGGGGCAGTGGCGGCAGGAGCAGAAGATCCTGACCGACGACCCGCTGAACCGGGGTACGCACAACCAGGTCGGCATCAGCAACGTCACCATCCGGGGTGCCGGTATGTGGCACTCGCAGCTCTACACGCTGACCGAGCCGCAGAACGTGGTGGGCGGCATCAACCACCCGCACGAGGGCAACTTCGGCTTCGACATCGACAAGAACACCCAGATCTCCGACATCGCCATCTTCGGCTCGGGCCGGATCCGTGGCGGTGACGGCAATGCAGAGGGCGGCGTCGGTCTGAACGGTCGCTTCGGCACCGGCACCAGGATCAGCAACGTCTGGATCGAACACGCCAACGTGGGCGTCTGGGTGGGCCGCGACTACGACAACATCCCCGACCTGTGGGGGCCGGCCGACGGGCTGGAGTTCACCGGCATGCGGATCCGCAACACCTACGCCGACGGCATCAACTTCAGCAACGGCACGCGGAACTCGCGGGTGTTCAACTCGTCCTTCCGCACCACGGGCGACGACGCCCTCGCCGTCTGGGCCAACCCGTACGTGAAGGACCGCAACGTCGACATCGCCCACGACAACCACTTCGTCAACAACACCATCCAGCTGCCCTGGCGGGCGAACGGCATCGCCATCTACGGCGGTTACGACAACTCGATCGAGAACAACCTGATCTACGACACCGCGAACTACCCGGGCATCATGCTGGCGACCGACCACGACCCGCTGCCCTTCTCCGGGACGACGCTGATCGCCAACAACGGGCTCTACCGGACCGGTGGCGCCTTCTGGAACGAGGACCAGGAGTTCGGTGCCATCACCCTGTTCCCCGCCACCAGGGACATCGTCGGGGTGACGATCCGGGACACCGACATCATCGACTCGACCTACGACGGCATCCAGTTCAAGAACGGCGGCGGCAACATGCCGAACGTCGCGATCACCAACGTGCGGATCGACAAGTCCAACAACGGTGCCGGCATCCTCGCGATGGGCGGCGCGCGCGGCAACGCCAACCTGACCAATGTGACCATCACCAACTCGGCCGACGGCAACATCGTCATCCAGCCGGGCTCGCAGTTCGTCATCAACGGCGGCTGATCCCGACCGGGGGCCGCTCCGGCGGCCCCCGGCCAACGGTTGCTCTTGATCAACACGGTTTCCATGAAGTCGGGGTGTCCGCATGCTGCGGATACCCCGACTTCCATGAGCCCGAGTCGATCATCGTCGGGCGTCGTCGCGCATCGAGCTCGTCGCTGCGCTGGCAGCGGCCCGCGCCGTCGAGCTGGATGATCTCTTCATCCCGGACATTGCTGTGCTGCGTAACTCGGGCGGTGGTCGCACGACGGTTCCCATCGCCGAGGCGGTGCTGCTGGGGGAGATCGTTTCACCGGGTAATCGGCGCAAGGACGTGATCGACCGCCCCCGGGAGTACGGGGCTGTCGGGGTGCCCTTCTTCCTCCGGGTGGACCTGCGTAACCGGGTGCCGACCATGGCCCTGTTCGAGTTGGTCGACGGTGAATACCGACCGTTGGCCGCCGCTGCGGCGGGAAGCACCTTCGCCATGCGGGAGCCGTTCGAGTTCGCCATCGATCCGGCGGAGCTGTTGGACGAGGAGGCGCCAACGGAGCAGGTGGACGGGGAGGGCTGAGGCTCCCAGTGGGCGTTCAGCGACGGTGGGAGAGAATGGCCCAGTGACCTCCCCCCGCGACCTCGTCCTGCTCGGGTCCACCGGTTCGATCGGTACCCAGGCCATCGACATCGTCCGGCGCAACCCGGACCGCTTCCGGGTGGTGGCGCTCGGCGCCGGTGGCGGCAACGTCGCGCTGCTCGCCGCTCAGGCCCTGGAACTCGGGGTCGACGCGGTCGGGGTGGCCAAGGCGTCCGCCGCACAGGACCTCCAGCTCGCGTTCTACGCCGAGGCGAGCCGGCGCGGCTGGGCCACCGGCGACTTCAAGCTCCCCAAGATCGTGGCCGGCCCGGACGCGATGACCGAGCTGGCGCAGTGGCCGTGCGACATCGTGCTCAACGGGGTGGTCGGCTCGCTGGGCCTCGCTCCTACGCTGGCCGCGCTGCGGGGTGGTCGTACCCTCGCGTTGGCCAACAAGGAGTCGCTCGTGGCCGGCGGCCCGCTGGTCAGGGCCGCAGTGACGCGGCCGGGGCAGATCGTGCCGGTCGACTCGGAGCACACGGCGTTGGCTCAGTGCCTGCGCTCCGGCTCGCGCCCGGAGGTGCGTCGGCTGATCGTCACGGCCAGTGGCGGCCCGTTCCGGGGCCGGAGCCGCGACGAGTTGACGCAGGTCACACCCGAGCAGGCCCTTGCCCACCCGACCTGGAACATGGGAAAGGTCATCACGATCAACTCGGCCACCATGGTCAACAAGGCGCTTGAGGTGATCGAGGCGCACGAGCTGTTCGACGTGCCCTACGCCGACATCACCGTGATGGTGCACCCGACCTCGGTGATCCACTCGATGGTCGAGTTCGTCGACGGGTCGACGATCGCCCAGGCCAGCCCACCGGACATGCGGTTGCCCATCGCGGTCGCGCTCGGCTGGCCGGACCGGGTGCCCGGAGCCGCGGCCGCCGTGGACTGGACGGCCTCGCACACCTGGGAGTTCGCGCCGCTCGACGACGAGGCGTTCCCGGCCGTCGCCCTGGCCAAGGCCGCCGGGGAGGCCGGGCGCTCCCGCCCGGCGATCTACAACGCGGCGAACGAGGAGTGCGTCGAGGCGTTCGTGGGGGGCCGGCTGCCGTTCCTGGGCATCGTCGACACCCTGGAGCGCGTGTTGGAGGACGCTCCGGACTTCGACGAACCAGGTACCGTCGAGGACGTGCTCGCGGCCGAGTCGTGGGCACGCGCCCACGCGCAGAAGATCATCGCGGGTTCGGTGGAAGGAGCTTGATGTCGTACCTGCTCGGGGTGGTCCTCTTCGCCCTGGCCATCCTCATCTCGGTGAGTCTGCACGAGGCGGGGCACCTGCTGACCGCCAAGATGTTCGGGATGAAGGTCACCAAGTACTTCGTCGGATTCGGCCCCACCCTCTGGTCGTTCAAGCGGGGCGAGACCGAGTACGGCGTCAAGGGGATCCCGCTCGGCGGCTTCTGCAAGATCGTGGGGATGACCCCGCAGGACGACGACGTCGAGCCGGGTGACGAGTCGCGGGTGATGTGGCGCTACCCGGTCTGGAAGCGGACGATCGTGATGGCCGCCGGGTCGATCACGCACTTCGCGCTCGCCCTGATCACGATCTGGATCCTCGCCGTCTCCGCCGGCCTGCCCAACCCCGACTTCCCGACCACCGACGCGCAGGCCCGCCAGGAGCCGGCGGTCATCCAGCTCAGCGAGTGTGTGGTGCCGGAGAACGCGGTGCGGGCGTGCACGCCCGCCGACGCGGCCAGCCCCGCCGCCCAGGCGCAACTGCGCGACGGTGACCGGATCACCTCGGTCAACGGCACCCCGATCGGCAACTACGGCGACCTGCTCACCACGCTGCGCAGCCTCAAGCCGGGGGACACCGCGCAGATCCAGTACGTCCGCGACGGGCAGCCGGGCAGCACCAGCACGGTGCTGGCCCAGACCGAGCGTCCGCCGCTGGACGACCCGAACGGCGCCGCCGCACCCGTGGCCGCCCTCGGCGTGGGCCTCGTTCCCAGCACCCCCACCCGGGTGACGTACGGGCCGGTCGGTGCCTTCGGCGCGACCGCCGACTTCACCGGCGAGCTGGCCGTCGGCACCGCGCAGGCGCTGCAGCGGCTCCCGCAGAAGGTCCCCGCCCTGTGGACCGCCCTCACCGGCGGCGAGCGGGACGTGGACACCCCGATCAGCGTGGTGGGCGCCAGCCGGCTCGGCGGCGAGGCCGTGGAGAACAACGCCTGGCTGGTCTTCTTCATGCTCTTCGTGTCGCTGAACTTCTTCATCGGCGTGTTCAACCTGCTGCCGTTGCTCCCCGTGGACGGCGGCCACATCGCCATCGCCTGGTTCGAACGGGCCCGCTCCTGGGTCTACGCGCGGATCGGCCGGGCCGACCCCGGCCGGGTGGACTACCTCAAACTGATGCCCTTCACGTACGTGGTGATCCTGATCGGTGGCGCGTTCACGCTGCTGACCATCGCCGCGGACGTCGTCAACCCGATCACGCTCTTCTCAAGGTGAGTGCCTGAAGTGACCGCAATCAGTCTCGGTATGCCCGCCGTGCCGCCGCCGCCGCTCGCTCCCCGTCGGGCCAGCCGCCAGATCATGGTCGGTTCGGTCCCCGTCGGTGGCGGTGCGCCGGTGTCCGTGCAGTCGATGACCACCACCCTCACCTCTGACGTCAACGCCACTCTCCAGCAGATCGCCGAGCTGACCGCGTCCGGCTGTCAGATCGTCCGGGTGGCGGTGCCGTCCCAGGACGACGTCGAGGCCCTGCCGGCGATCGCGAAGAAGTCGCAGATCCCGGTGATCGCCGACATTCACTTCCAGCCCAAGTACGTCTTCGCCGCGATCGACGCGGGCTGCGCGGCCGTCCGGGTCAACCCGGGCAACATCCGCCAGTTCGACGACAAGGTCAAGGAGATCGCCAGGGCCGCCGGCGACGCCGGCGTGCCGATCCGGATCGGCGTCAACGCCGGCTCGCTGGACAAGCGGCTGCTCAGCAAGTACGGCAAGGCCACCGCCGAGGCGCTGGTCGAGTCGGCGCTCTGGGAGTGCTCGCTGTTCGAGGAGCACGGCTTCCGCGACATCAAGATCTCGGTCAAGCACAACGACCCCGTCGTGATGATCCGTGCGTACCGGCAGCTGGCCGAGCAGTGCGACTACCCGCTGCACCTGGGCGTCACCGAGGCCGGCCCGGCCTTCCAGGGCACCATCAAGTCGGCGGTCGCGTTCGGCGCCCTGCTCGCCGAGGGGATCGGCGACACCATCCGGGTGTCGCTCTCCGCCCCGCCGGTCGAGGAGATCAAGGTCGGCAACCAGATCCTGGAGTCGCTGGGCCTGCGCGAGCGGGGCCTGGAGATCGTCTCCTGCCCGTCCTGCGGGCGGGCCCAGGTGGACGTCTACAAGCTCGCCGAGGAGGTCACCGCCGGTCTGGAAGGGCTGCCGGTGCCGCTGCGGGTCGCCGTCATGGGCTGCGTCGTCAACGGCCCCGGTGAGGCCCGCGAGGCCGACCTCGGTGTCGCCTCCGGCAACGGCAAGGGCCAGATCTTCGTCAAGGGGCAGGTCGTCAAGACGGTGCCCGAGGCGCAGATCGTGGAGACGCTCATCGAGGAGGCGCTGCGGATCGCCGACGAGATGGGCGCCGAGCTTCCCGAGGAACTGCGCGGGCTGGTCACCGGCCCGACCGTCACCGTGCACTGATCCACCCGCCGGCGCGCTCTGTCGCGCCGACGACGCACAGCGAAGAGAGCGGCCGTCTCCCGTGGGGAAACGGCCGCTCTCTCGGTGTTCCGGTGGTGCTGCCTCGTGTCACTCGGATTCGGCGAGGATCGCGTACAGCTTGCGTCGGGTCTCGTCGAGCACCTTGGCGGCCCGCTCACGCTGGTCGTCGGTGCCGTTCATCATCACCTGGCGCAGCGCGCTCATCGCCTGCGTACCGGCGTCACGGATGTCGTGCCAGCTGTTCACCGTGCCCTCGGCGAACTCCGCCCACGGTGGGGTCTGCGCGGCCTCGGTGGCCTCGGCCTGACCGGCCTCGGTGACCGTGAACCGCTTCCGTCCGCCGCCGGACTCCTCCGTGCTGGCGACGATCACGCCCTCGTCCTCCAGCAGTTGGAGGGTGGGGTAGATCGAACCCGGGCTCGGGCGCCAGGCGCCGCCGGTGCGGGAGTCGATCTCCTGGATCATCTCGTAGCCGTGCATCGGCCGCTCGGTGAGCAGGGCCAACACCGCGCCCCGGACGTTGGGGCGTCGGCCCCGACCCCGTCCGCGGCCGCGCCCACCCCAGGGGCCACCGTGGCCGTGGCCGTGGGGGCCGGGCGGGACCGGCGGGAAGCCGAAGCCGCGCATCCGGGCCTCGTGCATCGGGTGCTGCTGTCGATGGAATCTCATTGCTGTTCCTCTCTAGGACTGTCGCTGATGCATCAACGATATATCGCCAACGCATCGCCGACAAGTTCGGGTTCACAAACCGTACGTACGTCTTGGTATGGTGACGGTCATGCGGCTGCTTCCCCCGCCGGGCCCGGCCCGGACCCTCACCCTCGGCACCCTGGTCAAGACCGTCGGGCGGGGCCTCTGGCTGGTCTCCAGCGCGCTCTTCCTCACCCGGTCCGTCGGCCTCTCGCCAACCCAGGTCGGCATCGGGCTCACCATCTCGGCGTTGGCCGGCGTGCTCGCCAGCGCACCCAGCGGCTACCTCGCCGACCGCATCGGGCCGCGCGGCGCGCAGGTCGGCGGGCTGATCGTCGCCGGCACCCTGACCGCCGGTCTGATCACCGTCCGCTCGTTCGCCGCCTTCCTGGTGGTGGGCGCCGCCACGGCACTCGCCGACGCGGTCGAGCGCGGCGCCCGGGGCGCGCTGATCGCCGGCGCGATCCCCGCCGACCAACGGGTGCACACCCGCGCCTACCTGAGGGCCACCACCAACGTCGGCATCTCCGTCGGCGCCGTCCTCGGCGGCTTCGCCATCGCCGCCGACACCCGCGCCGGGTACGTCGCGCTGATCCTGACCGCGGCGGCCGCGTCGCTGGGCGCGGCGGCGGTCTTCCTCCGGCTGCCCACCGTCGCGCCGGTCGCCGCCCCGACCCACGGACCCCGGCTGGTCGCCCTCCGGGACCGCCCGTTCCTCGTCTTCACCCTGCTCGACGGGCTGATGTCCATGCACTTCAGCCTGCTCACCATCGCCCTGCCGCTGTGGATCGCGGGGCACACCCGGGCGCCAGCCTGGATGATCTCCGCGTTGACGCTGGTCAACACCGTGCTGGTGGTGCTCCTGCAGGTACGCGCCGCGCGCAGCGCCGTCACCCTGCCCGGGGCCGCCCGCGCCTCCCGTCGGGCGGGGGTGGCCATCGCCCTGGCCTGCGTACTCTTCGCCGCCAGCGGGGCGCTGCCCACGGCCGCCGCCATCGGCCTTCTCTGCTGCGGGTCGCTGGTGCACGTGATCGGGGAGCTGTGGCACTCCGCGGCCGGCTGGGGGATCTCCTTCGGCCTGGCGCCGGCCGACGCGCAGGGGCAGTACCAGGGCACGTACGGCATGGGCTACGAACTGGGCAAGATGCTCGCACCGGTGGTCGTGACCAGCCTCGCGCTCGGCTGGGGCGTACCGGGGTGGCTGCTGCTCGGTGGGCTGTTCCTCCTGCTCGGTGCCCTCGTGCCCCCGGTCGTCCGGTGGGCCGGCCGCACCCGGTCGACCAGCCTGGAAGCCGAGCCGGTGACCGTCTGAGGCCGGGCTCGTCACTCGGCCGGCGGGGTGGGGGGACCATCTGGCAGGCTGGTACACGTGCTGACGGTGCCGGTACGGCAACTGGGAGAATCGGAGCGCCGCGCGGTCGAGCGACTGCTCGACCTGGACCCGTTCGCGGGCGCGCAGGTCGCCGAGCGTGTCGCCGCGCGCGGACTCTCCTGGTGGCGGGCCGAGGGCAGAATCCTGGGGTACGGCTCGCGCCGCAACCTCGAATCGCTCTGCTGGCTCGGCGGCAACCTGACCCCGGTGCTCGCCACCGAACCAGCCATCGCGGCCTTTGCCGACCTCCTCGCCGGCGAGGAGCGGATCTGCTCCTCCATCGTCGGCCGCGCGGACGCCGTCCTCGGCCTGTGGGACCGCCTCTCCGACACCTGGGGTCCGGCCCGGGACGTCCGCCCCAACCAGCCGCTGCTCGCCACCGACGCGCTGCCGCCCGTGCCAACCGACCCGGAGGTACGCCGCGTCCGCGCCGGTGAGGTCGACCGGCTCTTCCCGGCGGCCGTGGCCATGTACACCGAGGAGGTCGGCGTCTCCCCGCTGGCCGAGGACGCCGGGCGCAGCTACCGCCGGCGGGTCAACGACCTGGTCCGCGCCGGTCGGGCGTATGCCCGGTTCGTGGACGGCAAGGTCGTGTTCAAGGCCGAACTGGCCGTGGTGACCAAGCGGACCGCGCAGGTCCAGGGCGTCTGGGTGGCACCGGAGTGGCGGGGCCGGGGCATCGCCACCGCCGCGATGGCGGCCGTCGTCCGCGACGCGCTGCTGCGGGTCGCCCCGACGGTCAGCCTGTACGTCAACGACTTCAACCAGCCGGCCCGCCGGGTCTACGAGCGCTGTGGCTTCCAGCCGATCGGCACGCTCGCCACGGTCCTCTTCTGACCGTCGGTCCTGGCTCCTGCCAGGATTCGCCACCGGGTCCAGACATGCCGCTGGCCGGCACCCGTGTCGGGTGCCGGCCAGCGATCAGATTGCTCTATCGGGTCAGCTGTTCCAGTACTGGGCGACGAGGTCGGTGGCCTGCTGCTCCCACTGGGCGTAGGCATCCGGGTACGCCGACACCTGCACGGTCTGCGCGGCGTCGGTCAGTGGCATGTCCTGCCACCCGTCGACCTGCTTCAAACCCTTCAGGAACGCCGTCGTCGAGTAGGCCGGATCGGTGATCTGCTCCGGGGTACCCCAACCCGAACTCGGCCGCTGCTGGAACAGGCCCAGCGAGTCGTGATCGTTCATGTCGCCGAGGTGGCCCAGGTTCTCCAGCTTCGACTCCTGCAGGCTCGTCGCGATCGAGATGACCGCGGCCCGCTCGGGCAGGCCCGCCTTCTTCGTCGCGGCGATGATCGCCTTCACGTTGGCGGTCTGCTCGTCGTTCAGGTCGATGTGCGACTGCTCGCCCTGCGGGCTCGGCTTGGCGGTCTGCACGGCAACCGCGGCCGCCTTGCCGTCGACGGGGGCGTTGGCGTGGGCGGCGATCGGGCCGGCGAACACACCACCGGCGAACGCGAGACCAGCAACGGACAGCATGCTCTTACGGATGATCGTGTTCATGGGGGTAGCTCCTTCACGGGGGTAGACACCCGGTCGCTCGGGGGAACGACACGCAGGGTGCAAGCACCTCGTCCGGCGCTTCTCAAACACGGGGGGAAAGTCTTTTCGGCGGCTCACGGGCGGGGGGCTCGTGGCGCCGGGTCTGTGTGTAACGACCGCCGGGCCGGAGTCATTCCGGGGTGCGGCACCCTGACGTGCGGGTGCTGGTGCGGTCGTTCAGGGGATGTGTAACGACCGGCTGGGGCCTGGCATTCCAACCCTGGGGGTCGGGGCGGCGGGCCGTGGTGCTGCGATCGTCAGGGTATGTAACGACCGCGGGCCGGCCCCCATTCCGGCGCGCGGATGCAGCCGGTCACACGGCAGGGACCCCCGAAATCAGACATGGGACTCCAGACCACCCGAACCAGACCTCGGGGGCGGTCGCTGTCATCGGCGCCATACCTCAGAGGCATAAATATGCCTCTGAGGTATCACGCTCACTGCCGCCTTCGGCCCGACCCCTCCCTCACGGCCGACCGGAGCCGACGTGACTATGCTGAACATGTTTTTAGACTGACCAGTCAGTACAGAGATGCAGGGTGGAGCAATGGTGGTCCTCGAAGCGAGCGGGCTCGGCCTGCGTACCCGCCGAGGGTGGGTGTTCCGGGACGTCGACCTCACGGCGAACGCCGGGGAACTTCACGCCATCGTCGGCGCGCCAGGCAGTGGCCGTACCTCGCTGCTGCTCGCGCTGGCGGGCCACTTTCCCACCAGCCAGGGACGGCTGCGGCGGCACGGCCGGGGGGCGCTCGGCCACGTGGCCGGGGTGCACGAACCGGACCCGGAGCTGAC
Organism: Micromonospora sp. RHAY321; assembly: GCF_023896955.1. Lineage (GTDB taxonomy): Bacteria > Actinomycetota > Actinomycetes > Mycobacteriales > Micromonosporaceae > Micromonospora. Next base: position 400,835 of record NZ_JAMHIW010000004.1, on the reverse strand, counting down.
AGTCGCCGAGCACATCGCCGAGAGGCTGCTGCTGCTCGGCCGGACTAGCCTGCCGGCCGGATCGGCGACGCCATCCAGTCAGCAGGGCCGTCTGCGTGGTGGCCGGCGGATGGTGTCGCTGCGGCACCGGCGGGCGGAGCGGCGGGACGCGGCGGCGGCCGTGATCGAGGGTGCTGGGCTGGGTGCGGAGACACCGCTCGACCCGGCCAGCCGGGGGAGGGACCTGACCCCGGTGCAGCGGCAGGTGCTGGGCCTGGTGCTGGCCACTCTGAGCGGGCCGGATCTGATCGTCGCCGACGACATCGACGCGGGCACGGACGGGACGGAACGCGCCCAGCTCTGGACCACTCTCGGCCGGCTGGCCGAACAGGGCTACGCGGTGGTGGTCACCGCCCGTGAGGTGGAACCGCGCTCGGTGTCGGTCGTGCACCGGCTCGGCGAGCCGGCCGCCCTCGACCGGGCCGCCGAGCCCGTCGATGCGAACGAAGCCGCCGGGACCGCTGGCACCCGCCAGATTGAGGTGAACCTATGAACTCCGTCCGACTGGCCCGGTTCGAGCTGCGCCGGATGACCCGGGGACGGCTGCCCCGGGCCGCGCTGGCCGTGTTGACCGTCGTCCCGCTGCTCTACGGCGCGTTGTACCTGTACGCCTTCTGGGATCCGTACGGGAACCTCGACCGGATTCCGGTCGCGTTGGTCAACGCCGACCGGCCGGCGAAGGCCGACGACGGTTCGGTGGTGCACGCCGGGCAGGACCTGACCGACGAGCTGATCGATCGGCGCGTGTTCGGGTGGCAGGTCACCGACGCCGAGGACGCGGCCGCTGGGCTGCGCAGCGGCCGCTACCACCTGGTGTTCTCCATCCCGGCGGACTTCTCCGCCACGCTCGCCGCGAGCCCGCAACCAGGTCAGCCGGCGCACCGGGGCGAGTTGAAGGTGGTCAACGACGACGCCACCAACTACCTGTCGGGGCTGCTCGCCCGCTCCGCGTTCGGCGAGATCAGGGCTGCCGCCGCGGAGAGCACCGCCTCGGGCTACTTCGCCAGGATGCTGGTCGGCTTCACCGACGCCAAGGCCGAGACCGGCCGGGCCGCCGACGGTGCCGCTCGTATCGCCGATGGGCTGGGCAGCTCCGAGTCCGGCGCGGGCCGGATCGCCGACGGGTTGGACAGCTCCGCCTCCGGCGCGGGGCAGGTCGCCGACGGGTTGGACAGCTCCGCCGCCGGAGCCGGCCGGCTCTCCGGCGGCCTGGACCAGAGCGCGCAGGGAGCCGACGAACTCGCCGCCGGGCTCGACCAGTTGCGGACCGGGGCGGCGCAGTTGGCCGACGGCACCGCACGGGCGGCAACCGCCACCAGGGCGGTCGCCAGCAAGGTGAACGGTGCGGCCGCCACCGTCGAACCGGTGCTGCGGGACAACGCCGAGCGGATCGAGGAATCGGCGACGGCCATCGCCGACGGCGCGCAGACGCTCGCCGACGGCCTCGACGCGCTGCCGCAACGGGCGCAGGCGGCTCTGACCCAGGCGCAGAGGGTGCGTGACCAGCTCGACGCCCTGGTCGCCGCGCATCCGGACCTGGCCGACGACCCGAACGTCAGCGCCGCCCGAACGGCCGCGGCGGCCACCGTCGAGGCGGCGCGGGCCGTCGTAGGTGGCCTCGACGATGCCGACCTGGTGGCGCTGCGGGAACGGATGACCACCGTGGCCGCCACGGCGCGGCAGATCGCCGACGCCGCACCACACCTGGCCGACGACGTGGCCGCGGCGCGCGGCAAGGTCGACGAGCTGGCCGCCGGGCTGGGCACCCTCGCCGACGGCAGCGCCGAGCTGCGCGACGGCCTCGGCGACGCGGCGACCGGCGCCGAGCAGCTACGCGGAGGGCTGTTCCGGCTGGCCACCGGCGCCCGCCAGCTGGACGGCGGGCTCAACCAGCTCAGCACCGGCAGCGAGCGGCTCGCCGACGGCCTGGTCCGGCTGGAGAACGGCGCCGGTGAGCTGGCCTCCGGGCTGACCCGGCTGGGCGGCGGCGCCGGCGACCTCGCCGACGGCCTCACCGCCGGCGAACAGAAGATCCCCGGGTACGACGACGCGGACGCCCGCGCCGGGATCCTCGGTGACCCGGTGTCGCTGGACCGGTCGACCCGTCACCCGTCCGGCTCGTACGGGGTGGGCTTCGCCCCGTACTTCCTCGGGCTGGCGCTCTGGGTCGGCGCGATGATCACGTACATGTTGCTGCGGCCGGTCAACCGGCGGCACGTGATGTCCGGCGCACCCGCCTGGCGGGTCGCGCTCGCCGGCTGGCTGCCCGCCGCGGCGGTCGGGTTGGCCCAGGCCGGGGTGCTGTTCGCGGTGGTGACGCTGGTGCTCGGGCTGGACCCGGCACGCCCCGCCGCGACGCTGGGCCTGCTGGCACTGGTCTCGCTCGCCTTCACGGCGATCATGCAGTGGCTCGGCGCCCAGCTCGGCGCGGCCGGGCGGCTCGGCGCGCTGGCCCTGCTGATGCTCCAGCTCACCTCCTCCGGCGGCACCTACCCGGTGCAGACCTCGCCCGGCTTCTTCCAGGCGATCCACCCGTGGCTGCCGATGAGCTATGTGGTGGCCGGGCTGCGGCACACCATCAACGGCGGTCCGGTCGGCCCGGTGGTGGTGGGCGTGCTCGTGCTGCTCGGGTTCGGGGCGGCGGCGGTGGCCCTCACCTCCGTCGCGGCCCGCCGCTCGCGCCGTCTCACCCCGGCGAAGCTGCACCCCGAGCTGACCATGTGAGGATGGGCGCGTGACGGACGGACGGTCGAGGCGGCGCGAGGACACCCGTCAGCGCCTCTTCGTCGCGGCGGTGGAACTCATCGCCGAGCAGGGCTTCTCCGCCACCACCGTGGACGACATCGCGGCCCGCGCGGGGGTGGCGAAGGGCACGGTCTACTACAACTTCGAGTCCAAGACCATGCTCTTCGAGGAGCTGCTGCGGCACGGCATCGGCCTGCTCACCGCCGAGTTCCGGGCGGCGGTCGCCGGGCTGCCGCCGCGCGCCGCGCTGGCTGCGCTGGTCCGCGCCGAGCTGGAGTACATCCGCCGGTACCGGGCGTTCGCCCAGCTGCTGCTGTCGGAGATGTGGCGGACGAACAGGGAGTGGCAGCAGACCCTGCGGCTGCTGCGCGGCGAGGCCATCGCGGTGATCGCCGAGACGGTGCGCGCCGGCGTGGACAGCGGCGACCTACCGGCCGACCTGGACGTGCCCACCGCCTCCTCGGCGTTGTTCGGCGTGGGCCTCGTGGTGGCAGTGGACTGGCTGGTCTTCCAACCCGACCGGCCGATCGCCGAGGTGCAGGAGGCGCTGCTCGGCATCGTGCGCCGGGTCGCCCAGACCTGACCGGAAACCCTGCTCAGAGCGGGTAAATCGGTTGAGCCGACGGGGCCGCAACCGGCACGCTGAGGTCTCCGCCACCCACGTCCGGAGGACACCGATGCGCCTGCTCCGTGATCTGTGGGGCACCTCACCACGCCGCATGACGGTCGTCGCCGTCCTGATCGTGCTCGGTGCCGCCGGCCAGGCGGGTGCGTCGGCGCTGGCCGGCGCGGTGCTGGTGCACCGGTCGGCCGGCTTCTTCGCCGTACTGGCCGCGGCGCTGGTCGCCGCCGTGCTCAGTGACCTCGCGGTGAGCCTGCTGATGGCCGGGCTGACCGCCGACTGGTCCGCCGACGTGCGCCGCCGGCTCTGCCGGGTCGCGTTCGGGCAGGACCTGCCCACCCTGGAGACGACCCCGGTGGGCGAGTTGCTCGACCGCATCGACGGGGACGTCTACCAGGTGGCGTCGGCGGTCCGCAACCAGGTAGCCCGGCTCGCCCAGAGTCTCTGCGTCGGCCTGCTGTCGGTGGTCGTCGCGCTGGTCGTGTGGTGGCCGGCCGGGATCGCGATGCTGCTGCTCACGATGGTGCTGGCTATCGGGCTGCGCGGGCCCACGGCGCGGATCGGTCCGGCCCGGATGGCCGAGGAGGAGGCGTGGTCGGATCTGGCCGCCGTGATGGAGGAGGCGGTGCACGGCCAGGACGACGTACGCACCAGCCTCGCCCGGCCGTACGTGCTGCGCCTGTACGCGCGGCGCGCTGCCGCCGTGCTGTCCCGGGGCCGCGTGGTCTGGGTGCTGTCCGCCCGGGTGGCCGCGGCCGCGACCGCGACGATCCGGGTGGGCATCGGCGTGGTGGTGCTCGGCGGGGCCTGGGCGTTGGCCACCGACCGGGTCGACGCCGCCCGGCTCACCGCGATCTGGCTGCTCGCGCTGGCCTTCGGGGCCACCGCGGAACACGTGAGCCGGATGGTGCCCGAGCTCCAGGAGGCTCTCGGCGCGTGGGCGCGGGTGCAGTTGCTCCAGGGTGCCCGGCAGGAGCCCGTGGGTGGAGCCAGCCCGGCCGAGGGCGACCTGCGCATCCGCGACCTGACGTTCGGCTACCAGGTGAGCGGCCCGGAGAGCGACCGGGGCTCCGCGCTGCGCGGGGTCAGCCTCACCTTCGCGCGGGGCCGCTCGTACGCGTTGATCGGGCGGACCGGTTCGGGCAAGTCGACGCTGGCGAAGGTCCTCACGAGGGCGGTCGACGTGCCACCGGGTTCGGTGTTCCTGGGCGGCACCGACCTGTGTGACCTCGACGTGGAGCAGCTGCGCCGCTGGGTGGCGCTGGTGCCGCAGCGCACCGAGATCCTGGCCGGCACGCTCGCCGAAAACGTCGCTCTCTTCGACCCGACGCTGCTCGACGCCGCCGCCCGGGCGTTGGACGAGCTGGGTCTGGCCGGCTGGATCGCCGAGCTGCCCGACGGGCTGGCCACCCGGCTGGGGGAGGGCGGGCACGTGCTGTCCGCCGGTCAGGAACAGCTGGTGGCGTTCGCCCGGATCCTGGTCCGTGACCCGCACGTGGTGATCCTCGACGAGGCCACCGCCCGACTGGACCCGGTCACCGAGGCGAGGGTGCAGCGGGCCACCGAACGACTGCTGCGGGACCGGATCGGCATCGTCATCGCGCACCGGCTCTCCTCGGTGCGTCGCTGTGACGAGGTGGTCGTGCTGGCCGACGGCGCGGTGGTCGAGGCCGGCCCGTTGGAGACGTCGACGCGCTTCGCCGAGCTGCTGGCGACCAGTCACGCCGCCGCGTACGCCGCCGCGGCACCGGTCGGCCGCACCGGCGTCGGCACCGACCTGCTGGTCGGCCCCGACCCGGCGGACGCCTGGCCGAGCGGGCCGGTGACCGCGCCTGTCGAGCCGGTCGCGTCGGCCGACCCGGTCGGGCCGACGCGGGCCGCCCCGCCGCCGCTGCCGCCGGTCCCGCGGGCCCGGACGCTGCGGGAGATCTTCCGGCTGTGCACCAACGATCCCCGGTACGGGCTGGCCGCGATCGTGCTGTTCCTCGGGCTCAGCCTGCTCGGGTTGGACGGCCCGGTGCTGCCGTGGCTCTGGGCCGACCTCGTCGACGGGACCGGCAACCCGTACCTGCCGGCGTTGGGGATCGTGGCCGGGCTGCTGGTCACCCTGCCGCTGCCGTACTACACCCATGTCTGGTTCCCGCAGTGGTGGGTACGGCAGATGCTGCGGATCGGCCTGCGTCTGGTGCACGGCCAGACCGGGCCGCGCCGGGTCAGCTCCCACACGCCGGCCGAGGTGGTGGCGCAGGGCGGTGACACCGAGCGCGTGGTCCAGCTCGCCGACAACGTGCTGGACCAGGCCGTCGCGCTGGTCCTGGTGGTCGCCATGACGGCGGTCACCGGCAGCGTCGTACCGGGGCTGTTCTTCCTCGGCACGATGGTCGTCTCCGGTCTGGCCGCGACGCTGTTCGGGCCGAAGCTGGAACGCGCGGCCCGGGCGACGGTGGCGGCGCGGGCCTCCTTCGCCACCGCGCTGGTCTCCGCGCTGTCCGCGGCGCGGACGGTGAAGCTCGCGGGCGCCACCGCCGCGGTGCTGCGCCACCTGGCCGACCTGGACGTGCTGCGCAGCGACCGGCAGCGGCACGAGATCTCGGTGCAGGTGTGGTCGCGCTCCACGCCGGCGGTGGCCAGCGGGCTGCTGCCGATCGGCGCGTGGGCGCTCTACCTGGCCGGCGGGCTGTCCGCCGGGGCGGTGCTGGTGGCGGTCTCCACCCTGGGCGCGGCCCGCTGGTTCGCCTGGACGACGGCGTCGTTGATCTCCCAGCTGCCGTCCGCGCGGGTCTGGACCCGACGCACGGTGGCGATGACCGGGGCCGACGCGTACTCGGCGGGGGTGCCGGCGGTGGACCTGTCCGCCGGCACGGCGCCCGCGCCGACGCCACCGCCCCGGCATCCGCTGCGCCGGCTGGAGCTGCGCGGCTTCGGGGTGGTGCACTCCGACGGCACGGTCGCCGTCCGGGACGTGGACCTGACCGTGCAGCGCGGGCAACTGGTGCTGGTCGTCGGGCCGGTCGGCTCGGGCAAGTCGTCGCTGCTGCGGGCACTGGCCGGGATCGTGCACCACACCGGCGAGCTGTCCTGGAACGGCGACCCGGTCACCGAGCCGGAGCTGTTCCTGCGCCCCAACCAGGTCGGCTACGTCGGCCAGTTGCCCCGGGTGCTCTCCGGCACGGTGGCCGACAACATCGCGCTCGGCCACCAGGTGGACGCGGCCGGGGCGGTCAGCACCGCCCAGCTCGACCATGACCTGGCCGCCGCCGGCGGTGGGCTGGGTCTGCTCATCGGGCACAAGGGCACCCGGCTCTCCGGCGGCCAGCTGCAACGGCTGGCGCTGGCCCGGGCACTCGCGCCGCGTACCGAGCTGCTGGTCGCCGACGACGTGTCGTCGGCGCTGGACGTCACCACCGAACTGGCGTTGTGGCAGGCGCTGCGTGCGCACGGGGTGACCGTCGTGGGCTCGACCGCGAAGCGGGCCGCGCTGGTCCGCGCCGACCACGTGGTGGTGCTGCTCGGCGGCGCGGTGGCGGCCCAGGGGGCCTGGCGGGACCTGGAGGGGGACTGGTCGCACCTGGCCGGTTGACGGCCGGTGGGCGGCTGCCGGCTCGGCAGCGGCCCACCGGTGGCGGTCAGGCGGCGCGGGCGTACTGGGCGGGCCCGGTGTACGCGAGGCCGAGCTTGGCGGCGGCGCGGCGCGGCCAGTACGGGTCGCGCAGCAGTTCCCGGCCGAGCAGGACCAGGTCGGCCTCGCCGCCGGCGACGATCTGCTCGGCGTGCTCCGGCTCGACGATCAGGCCGACGGCACCGGTCGGCACTCCGGCCTCGCGGCGGATCCGGGCGGCCAGCGGCACCTGGTAGCCGGGGCCGAGCGGAATGCGCGGGTTCGGGTGCGCGCCGCCGGAGGAGGTGTCGACCAGGTCCACACCGGCACCGGCCAGCTCCGCGGCGAGCACGACGCTGTCCTCGGCGGTCCAGCCGCCCTCGACCCAGTCGGTCGCGGAGATCCGGGTGAGCACGGGTACGTTCTCGCCGACCGTCGCGCGTACCGCCCGGGCCACCTCCAGGGTGAGCCGCATCCGGCCGGCCCGGTCGCCGCCGTAGGCGTCGGTGCGGTGGTTGGTCAGCGGCGAGAGGAACTCGTGCAGCAGGTAACCGTGCGCGGCGTGGATCTCCACGGCGGCGAAGCCGGCGTCCAGTGCCCGCCCGGCGGCGGTGGCAAACGCCTCGACCACTCCGGCGATCCCGGACGCGTCGAGGGCCGTCGGCACCCGGTAGCCGGCGACGAACGGCTCCACCCCGGGAGCGACCGGCGTCCAGCCGCCCTCGGAGTCCGGCACGCCGCCACGGACCGGGGCCCACGGCCGGTAGGTGGACGCCTTGAAGCCGGCGTGTGCGAGCTGCACGGCGGGCACCGCGCCCTGACCGGCGACGAACGCGGTCACCGGCCGCCACGCGTCCACGTGCGCGTCGGACCACAACCCGGTGTCCTGGGGGCTGATCCGACCCTCCGGCACCACGGCGGTCGCCTCGGTCAGCACCAGCCCGACCCCGCCGACGGCACGGGTGCCGAGGTGGATCAGGTGCCAGTCGGTGGGCAGACCGTCCGGTCCGGCCGAGTACTGGCACATCGGGGCCATGGCGATCCGGTTGGGCAAAGTGACGGCGCGCAGGGTCAGCGGCGTGAACAGGGAACTCATCTCGGCATCCTCTCGGAAAAGCCCGCGACGGGCCTCTCGGCGTGAGAGGCCCGTCGCGGATCGGTGCGCGGTGGTCAGGCGGGGACGGGGCTGAGCTCGTCCTGCCGCTCGGGCCGGGTGTCGGCGACCGGCTCCGGGTCGGTCAGGTCCCGCCGGCCGGCGGACTCGTACGCGGCCCGGTCGAGGGTGCCCTCCCGGGCGGCGACCACGGTCGGCACCAGTGCCTGCCCGGCCACGTTCGTGGCCGTGCGGATCATGTCCAGGATCGGGTCGATGGCCAGCAGCAGGCCGGCGCCGGCCAGGGGCAGGCCCAGCGTGCTGAGGGTGAGGGTGAGCATCACGATCGCGCCGGTCAGACCGGCGGTGGCCGCCGAGCCGACGACCGAGACGAAGGCGATCAGCAGGTAGTCGGTGACGCCGAGCTGAACACCGAACACCTGCGCCACGAAGATCGCGGCGAGTGCCGGGTAGATGGCGGCGCAGCCGTCCATCTTCGTGGTGGCGCCGAACGGCACGGCGAACGAGGCGTACTCGCGGGGCACGCCGAGCCGCTCGACGGAGCGCTGGGTCAGCGGCATGGTGCCCACCGAGGAGCGGGACACGAAGGCCAGCTCGATCGCCGGCCAGGCGCCGGCGAAGAAGCGCAGCGGGTTGAGCCGGCCGGCGAGGATCAGCACCAGCGGGTAGACCACGAACAGCACGAGGGCGCAGCCGACGTAGACGGCGGTGGTGAACTTGGCCAGCGGGGCCAGCAGGTCCCAGCCGTACGAGGCGACGGCGTTGCCGATCAGGCCGAGGGTGCCGATCGGGGCGAGCCGGATGACCCACCAGAGCGCCTTCTGGACGATCTCCAGCAGTGAGCGGTTCAGCGCCACGAACGGCTCGGCGGCGTCGCCGACCAGCAGCGCCGCGGCACCGACCACGAGGGCGAGGAAGACGATCTGGAGCACGTTGCCCTCGACGAACGCGCCGACCGGGTTGGTGGGCACGATGCCGGTGAGGAAGTCGGTCCAGGAGCCGGTGTTCTTCGGCGGTGTCGCGCCACCCAGGTCGAGGGTCACGCCGCGGCCCGGGTTGGTGAGCAGGCCGAGGCCGATGCCGATGCCGACCGAGATCAGCGCGGTGATGCCGAACCACAGCAGGGTCTTCAGGGCGAGCCGGGCGGCGTTGGCCACGCCACGCAGGCTGACCACGCTGACGACGATGGCGGTGAAGACCAGGGGCGGCACGGCCAGCTTGAGCAGCTGGACGAAGAGGCCGCCGACGGTGTGCAGGGTGCTGGTCAGCCAGCTCAGGTCGTTGCTGCGGGCGAGGAAGCCGAGCGCCACGCCGAGCACGAGGCCGAGCAGGATCTGCACGGAGAAGGGAATCTTGCGCAGGCCGAAAGGCATGAGGGTCTGTCCAATTGTCTGGTCTGGTCGGGGGTAGGCGTGAAAGCGCGGCTACGCCGGACAGACGCCGCTGGCCTGCAGTCGGAGATCGACATACAGGCGGACGGTGAGGTCCCAGACATTGGTCATCGCTCGCCGACGATACGCCGACGATCGGCCATTGGAAGGTGCCGATCGGCGTGACGCTCCTTACATGCGCCCGCCGTCCGAGCGTCCGGAGGGTGCCCTCCCCGGGGCGAGGGCGAGCACGGTGGCGGTGGCCAGGCCCCACAGCGTCGCGAGCGCGAGGATCAGCCGCTCCAGCACGCCCACCAGGTCGCCGCGCCCGACGACGAGCATGGCCAGCCCGACCGCGGCGCAGAGCGGGAGCGCCAGCGTTGCGGCCCCGCCGGCCAGCCGGCGCACCGCCGGGCCGACCGACCCGGACACGGCGAGCGCGACCATCGCGAAGACCACCGCCGCGGTCGCCGCGATGCTCGCCCCGCCGTGCACCAGGTCCGCCGCCGTGGATCGCTCGAACGGCGGCAGCGGGCAGCCGGCGGAGCAGGTCACCGCCCCGGACACGGCGGAGGACACGGCACCGACGGCGAGCAGCGCCGGCGCCGCCGCCCACACCCCGGTGGGCAGCGCCGCGGCGAGCAGCAGCAGCGCGCCGGCCAGTGCCAGGATCCCGATCCGGTACGTCGCGGCGTGCCCGCTGCCCGCGATGCCCGCCTCACTGACGTACCCGGTGAGTGCCGGGTCGGGACCGGCGAGCACCGCGACCGTCACCGCGACGGCCCCGGCCAGCGTGCAGCCGGCGGCGGCCGACGCGGCGACCCGGCGTGCGATGTCCGCGCGGACGGCGGGCGCGGTCGTGGTGCCGGGCCGAGCGGGCTCAGCCACGCCCGTGCGGCGTGGTCCAGCCGGCCTCGTCGGGACCGAACGGCACGATGCCGGTCGGGTTGATCTCCCGGTGGGTGCCGTAGTAGTGCCGCTTGATGTGGTCGAAGTCCACCGTCTCGCCGAAGCCCGGGGTCTGGAACAGGTCCCGGGCGTACGCCCACAGCACCGGCATCTCGGTGAGCTTCTGCCGGTTGCACTTGAAGTGCCCGTGGTAGGCGGCGTCGAAGCGGACGAGCGTCGTGAACAGCCGCACGTCGGCCTCGGTGATCGCGTCGCCCATCAGGTACCGCTGCCCGGCCAGCCGCTCGGAGAGCGCGTCCAGCCGGGCGAAGAGCGCCCGGAACGCCTCGTCGTACGCCTCCTGGGAGGTCGCGAAGCCGCACCGGTACACGCCGTTGTTGACGTCGGTGTGGATCTCGGCCATCAGCGCGTCCATCTCGGGGCGCAGGTCCGCCGGGTACAGATCCGGTGCGTCGGGGGCGTGCAACCGCCGCCACTCGGTGGAGAAGTCGAGCGTGAGCTGCGGGTAGTCGTTGGTGACCACCCGACCGGTCAGTGTGTCGACCAGCGCCGGCACGGTCACCCGCCCGGTGTAGTCCGGGTCGGTCGCCAGGTACGCCTCGGAGAGGAAGCTGACGCCGAGGACGGGGTCGAAGCCGTCCGGGTCGAGGGCGAACGCCCAGCCCCGCTCGTCCCGGATCGGGTCGACGGTGCCCAGCGAGATCGCGTCGTCCAGCCCGAGCAGGCCCCGCACGATCCGGGCGCGGTGCGCCCACGGGCAGGCGCGGCACCAGATCAGGCGGTAGCGGCCGGCCTCCAGCGGCCAGCGGTCCTGCTCGTCGGGGCCACCGCCGGGCGGGGAGGTCGAGTCCGGTGTCACGCGGCCGGTGAACCGGTTGGGCTGGCGGACGAAAGCACCACCGCCGCTGGTCTCTGCGCTGAACTGGGCCCGGGCCATGCCGTCAACCTATCCGCTGCCGGCGCGGATATCCTGGCCCTCGGTAGCCCACCCGACCCCGGTGGGTGCCACCACCCCCCGCCGCCCCCACCCCGAAGGACTCGCGATGACCGTGGCATACCTGGTGGCCGGTGTCCGCACCCCGATCGGCCGGTACGCCGGCGCGCTGGCCGGCGTCCGCCCCGACGACCTGGCCGCGCACGTGATCCGCGAACTGGTTGCCCGGCACCCGTCGGTGGACTGGGCCCGGGTGGACGACGTCGTGCTCGGCTGCGCCAACCAGGCCGGCGAGGACAACCGCAACGTGGCCCGGATGGCGGCGCTGCTGGCCGGCTTGCCCGAGGAGGTCCCGGGCAGCACGGTCAACCGGCTGTGCGGCTCCGGGCTGGACGCCCTGGCCACCGCCGCTCGGTCCATCGTGGCCGGGGAGGCGGAGCTGGTGGTCGCCGGCGGCGTGGAGAGCATGAGCCGGGCGCCGTTCGTCATGCCGAAGGCCACCTCGGCGTACTCCCGCTCGGCCGAGGTGTACGACACCACCCTGGGCTGGCGGCTGGTCAACCCGCTGATGCGGGACGGCTGGGGGATCGACTCGATGCCGGAGACGGCGGAGAACGTCGCCGCCGAGTACGGCGTCAGCCGGGCCGATCAGGACGCCTTCGCGTACCGGTCACAGCAGCGCGCGGCCAAGGCGCAGGCCGACGGCCGGTTCGCCGAGGAGATCGTGCCGGTCTCCGTGCCGGCCGGTCGCCGGGAGACCCGCCTGGTCGAGGTCGACGAGCATCCCCGGGAGACCTCGCTGGAGAAGCTGGCCGCGCTGCCCACCCCGTTCCGGGAGGGCGGCACCGTGACCGCCGGCAACTCCTCGGGGGTCAACGACGGCGCGGTCGCGCTGCTGGTGGCCGGTGAGGCCGCGGTCGCCCGGTACGGCCTCACCCCGCTGGCCCGGATCGGCGGCGCGGCGGCGGCCGGTGTGCCGCCCCGGATCATGGGGATCGGCCCGGTGCCGGCCACGCGCAAGCTGCTCGACCGGGTCGGCGTCGAGGTGGGCGCGGTCGATGTGATCGAGCTGAACGAGGCGTTCGCCGCGCAGTCGGTGGCGGTGCTGCGGGAGCTGGGCTTGCCCGTGGACGCCGAGCACGTCAACCCGAACGGCGGGGCCATCGCACTGGGCCACCCGTTGGGTGCCAGCGGTGCCCGGCTGGCGCTGACCGCGGCCCTGGAGCTGCGCCGTCGCGGCGGCCGTCGGGCGCTGGCCACCATGTGCATCGGGGTCGGGCAGGGCATCTCACTGCTGCTGGAGTCGGCGAGCTGAGCACGGAAAGAGCCTGAAGGGATCTCCCGGACGCGGCAGTCGGCGGCCTAGAGTGGTCCACACCACACGACCCGCGGGTCGGCCGGTGGTCGTGCGCGCCCGCCGACGCCGGTGCCGTCCCGCGCCGCGGCGATGAACTGGGGAGCACGCTCATGCCGGACGCACTGCCGACCGAGATCGATCTGACCAGGCCGAGCGCGGCCCGGGTGTACGACTATTTCCTGGGCGGTGCGCACAACTTCGAGATCGACCGACAGTTGGCCGAGCAGATCGCCAGCATGACCCCGAACCTCGCCGCCACCATGCGCTCCGGCCGGGAGTTCCTGCGCCGGGCCGTCCGGGCCCTGCTCGATGCCGGCATCGACCAGTTCCTCGACATCGGCTCCGGAATTCCCACCGTGGGCAACGTGCACGAGGTGGCCCAGGGGGCGAACCCCAAGGCCCGGGTGGTCTACGTCGACATCGACCCGGTGGCCGTGGCGCACAGCCGGGAGCTGCTCGCCGGCAACGAGTTGACCGGGGTGATCCACGCCGATCTGCGCGAGCCGGAGCGGATCCTCGCCGAGACCCGGCGGCTCGGGTTGATCGACTTCAGCCGGCCGATGGGCATCCTGCTCGCCGGGGTGGTGCACTTCGTCCCGGACGCCGACCGGCCCGAGGACATCCTGGCCACCCTGCGGGCCGCCGCCGCGCCCGGCAGCTTCCTGGTCATCTCGCACTCCACCTTCGAGGACCAGCCGCAGGAGATGCTGGACGCCCAGCGGCTCTCCGCACGGACGGACACCGAGATCACGCTGCGCTCCCGCGCGCAGGTGACCGGCTTCTTCGGCGACTGGACGATCCTCGAACCGGGCGTGGTGCACATGCCGCTCTGGCGTCCCGACTCACCGTCGGATGTGGACGAACACCCCGAGCGGTTCGGCGCGTTCGGGGCAGTCGCCCGGTACGACCAGCCCGCCGGCTGATCCCGTGGCCGCCGTCCCGGATCCCGTCGGGGTCGACGTCGGCCGTGCCGATGCCCAGGGCTACGCCGCCGACTGGGCCCGCGCGGTACGCCGCCTCGGTTTCGTGCCGCACAGCGCGGCCGAGATCGAGCGGCTGCTGCTGGTGCACACGGTACGGCTGGCCCAGGCGGTACGGGCCGAGCCGTTCTCGGCCCGTCCCGCCGAGGAGGTCGGTCGGGCCCTGGTGGAGGCGCACCTGACCGAGCCTCGGGCGCTGGAGTGGTCGCTGCGGGCCCTCGGTGAGGACTTTCCCCGCCGCGTGCTGGCCGCCGACGACCGGCCGGCGGACCTGACCGAACGGATCGCGGCGGTGCAGGGCGGGCTGGCCGCCGGGTTCGCCCGCGCGCTGCGCGACCGCACCTTCACCCAGCAGGAGCGGATCGCCCGGTCGGCCTGGCAGGCGCGCGACGAGGTCGAGCAGGCGTTGCGCGACAGCGAGGCGCGGTTCCGGGCGGTCTTCACGGGTGCCGCGATCGGGATCGGCATCGCCGGGGTGGACGGCCGGATCATCGACGTCAACCAGTCGTTCGCCGACATGCTCGGCTACTCGATCGAGGAGCTGCGCGACACCAACGTGGCGGGGCTGTTCCACGCCGACGACGCCGCCGGGATGTGGGAGCTGTACCAGGAGCTGATCGAGGGCAAGCAGGACTCGGTCCGGGTGGAGAAGCGCTACCACCGCAAGGACGGCAGCGTGGTGTGGACGGATCTGGCGGTCTCGCTGATCCGGCACGACGACGGCCGGCCCCGGTTCACGGTGGCGATGATCGAGGACATCACCGAGCGGTACGAGCTCCAGCAGCGGCTGCGCTTCCAGGCGCTGCACGACCCGCTGACCGGGCTGCCCAACCGGACGCTGTTCTTCGAGACGCTGGGCCGGGTCCTGGACACCGCCGGGCCGGGTCGGCGGGTCGGCGTGTGCTTCCTCGACCTGGACGGCTTCAAGACGATCAACGACAGCCTGGGCCACGATCTCGGTGACCGGCTGCTGGTGATGATCGCCCGGCGGCTGGCCGCGTGTGTGGCCGACCACGGCCACCTGGTCGCCCGGATGGGCGGCGACGAGTTCGTCATCCTCGTCGACGGCGGGGACGACATCGACGACGCGGTGGCCGTGGCGAAGGCCGCGCTGGCCGCCGTCGCCGCCCCGATGCACGTCGGCGACCAGCAGTTGGCCGTCTCGGCGAGCGTCGGCATCGTGGAGTGCCCGGCCGGGGAGACCACCGCGTCGGAGCTGATGAAGGCCGCGGACACGACGCTCTACTGGGCCAAGGCGGCGGGCCGGGGCCGGTGGGCCGTCTACGACCCGGAGCGCAGCGCCCGGGACATCGCCCGGTCGGCGCTGGTCGCCGGGCTGCCGGCGGCGCTGGACCGGGGCGAGTTCGTGCTGCACTACCAGCCGATCGTGTCGCTGCTGGAGGGCACCATGCTCGCGGTGGAGGCGCTGGTCCGCTGGGAGCACCCGGAGCTGGGCCTGATCGGGCCGGACCGGTTCATCGGCCTGGCCGAGGAGACGGGGCTGATCGTGCGGCTCGGTGAGTGGGTGCTGCGGCAGGCCTGCCGGGACGCCGAGCGGTGGCGGCAGGAGTTCCCCGACGCCCGACTGGTGGTCAGCGTCAACCTGGCTGCCCGACAGGCCGACGACCCGGCGATCGTGGACACCGTGGCCGACGCGCTGCGTACCACGGGGCTGCCGGCGGAGTTGCTCCAACTGGAGCTGACCGAGAGCGCCGTGATGGGCAGCACCGACGAGCCCCTGCGCAGCCTGCACCGGCTGGCGGCGCTGGGCGTCCGGCTGGCGGTGGACGACTTCGGCACCGGGTACTCCAACCTGGCGTACCTGCGGCGGCTGCCGATCCACTGTCTGAAGCTGGCCGGGCCGTTTGTCGAGGGCATCCGCGCCGACGGGACGGACATCGCGGCTGACCACCGCGACGAGCGGATCGTGGACGCGCTGGTCCGCCTGGCGCACGCGCTGGAGCTGTGGGTCACCGCCGAGGCGGTGGAGACCGGGGTGCAGGCGGAGCGGCTACGGGCGCTGCGCTGCGACACCGGGCAGGGGCGGTTCTTCGGCGCGCCGGCCCCGGCCGAGACGATCACCGCCCGGCTGGCTCTGGCGATGGCGTGATGCCTGTCGGCGGGCCGGGGCGCGAGCTGGCTGTGCGGCGGCCGGCGGCGTGAGCGGGGGATCCGTCCGGCCGGGTGGGCCGCGACGGTGGCGACGGAAGGTGGCGGCGTGGACCTGACGGACTCGCAGACGGCGGTGACCGTGGTGGCCGCGCTGGCCATCCTCGCCGGGTTGGCGGGCGTGGTGGTGCCCGGCCTGCCGGCGCTGCCACTGTGCTGGGGCGGCGTGCTGCTCTGGGCGATCTTCGGCGGCGCCGGCCCGGGCGGATGGGCGGTGTTCGCCGCCGCGACGCTGGTCGCCGCCGGCGGCACCGTGATCAAGTACGCGTGGCCCGGGCGGAACCTGAAACGTACCGGCGTGCCGACGTCCACGCTGCTCGCCGGCGGGGTGCTCGGAATCGTCGGGTTCTTCGTGGTGCCGATCGTCGGGCTGGTGCTCGGCTTCGTCGCCGGGGTCTGGGCGGCGGAACGGCTTCGGCTGGGCAGCAACCAGCTCGCCTGGCCGTCCACCGTGCAGGCCCTCAAGGCCGCCGGCCTGTCGATGCTGGTGGAGTTCCTCGCCGGCCTGATGATCGCAGCCCTCTGGACAACCGGCCTCCTCCTGACCTGAACCCTCCCTTTTTCACCCTGTTGATCAAGAGGTCCGCGTCATATCCCGGGCCGCGCCTGACGCAGACCTCTTGATCACGAGGGAAAAGGGGAGGGCGGGCGCGGGGCACTTTTGGGTACGGCTGATGCCGTAGGTGAGAGAGAGGTGTGCCCCGCGCCGCCGCGGTGCCGGGCGGTCCGAGTGCCCGGCGGGGGCCCGTCGCGAACGGGCCTGGTCACGAGGTCAAGGATGCCGTCCGGGCTGGCCGGGCGGCAACGCAATTAGCCGGGCCGGCGGTGAGATTCCCACCGACTACGTATTGACCGTCTTGATCGACGGGACGACACTTTGCCCACTCGCACGCGGAACCACCTCAGGGAGGTGTGCAGTGGCAACGACCCCCGTGCCAACCGCCGAGCAACCGATGGACGACGACGCCCGACGGCTCGCCGAACTCGGCTACAAACAGGAGCTGCGCCGCAAGTGGAGTGGCTTCTCCAACTTCGCCATCTCGTTCTCGATCATCTCGATCCTGGCCGGCTGCTTCACCACGTTCGGCCAGGCGTGGAACAACGGCGGTCCGGTCGCCATCTCCTGGGGCTGGCCGCTGATCTCGCTCTTCATCCTGATCATCGGCTTCTGCATGGCGGAGCTGGTGTCGGCGTACCCGACCGCCGGCGGGATCTACTGGTGGGCGGCGACCATGGGCCGCCCGGTGCACGGCTGGTTCACCGGCTGGTTGAACCTGATCGGCCTGGTGGCGGTCACCGCCTCGGTCGACTACGGCTGCGCCACGTTCCTCAACCTCACCCTGTCGGCGCTGTTCGACGGTTGGGCGGGCACGCTGCGTCAGGCGTTCGTCCTCTTCGTGATCATCCTGGTGCTGCACGGGCTGATCAACGTCTTCGGGCACCGGATCATCGACGTCCTGCAGAACGTCTCGGTCTGGTGGCACGTGGCCGGGGCGGCCGTCGTGGTGGCCATCCTGATCCTCGTCCCGGACAACCACCAGAGCTTCCAGTTCGTGTTCACCGAGCGGTTCAACAACTCCGGCTTCGGTGACGGGGACACCGGCGGGCTGATCTTCTGGTTCTACGTGTTGCCGCTGGGCTTCCTGCTCACCCAGTACACGATCACCGGCTTCGACGCCTGCGCGCACGTCTCGGAGGAGACCCGGGGCGCGTCGCAGGCCGCCGCGCGCGGGCTCTGGCAGTCGATCTTCTACTCGGCGGTCGGTGGCTGGATCCTGCTGCTGGCGTTCCTCTTCGCCGCCACCGACGTCGAGGCGGTCAACGCCGCCGGCGGCTTCTCCGGCGCCATCTTCGAGTCGGCGCTGACCCCGGTCTTCTTCAAGATCGTCATCATCATCTCCACCATCGGGCAGTTCTTCTGCGGGATGAGCTGCGTGACCTCGATGAGCCGGATGGCGTACGCGTTCAGCCGCGACCGGGCGGTGCCCGGCTGGCGCCTCTGGTCCAAGGTGGACCGCAACGGCACCCCGGCCAACGCGATCATCGGTGCCACCCTGGCCGGCCTGGTCCTCACCCTGCCGGCGCTCTACGAAAGCTCCGCCGGCATCCCGATCGCCTTCTACGCGGTCGTCTCCGTCGCGGTGCTCGGGCTCTACCTGTCCTTCCTCATCCCGATCGCGCTGCGGCTGCGCATGGGCGACCGGTTCGTCCCCGGGCCGTGGACGCTCGGGCGGAAGTACAAACTGCTCGGCTGGATCGCGGTGATCGAGATCGCGGTCATCGCGGTCTACTTCGTGCTGCCGATCGTGCCCGCCGGCGTGCCCGGCAACGACGGGTTCACCTGGTCGTCGGTGAACTACGCGCCGCTGGCCGTGGGCGGGGTGCTGCTCGTGGTCGCCGTGTGGTGGTACGCCTCGGCCCGGAAGTGGTTCACCGGCCCGGTGCGTACCGTCGAGCACCGCTCGCCGGCGCCCGACCCGGCGCCGGTCGACGGGCCGGGCTGACCCGGACGTCCCGGTCCGCCGCCCGGCGGGCCGGGACGCGGTACGGCCCCGGCCCACCGCCTCCGCACATCCGGGCGATCCCGTTTGCGGGGGTGACCGCAGCGGGCATTGACGATGATCCGCTCGACCGGTAGACCTTGGTGATGGAGGCCCGCGAATGAGGAAAGCTCCGCTCACGCTGGAACAACTGCGGGTCGCCGTCGCCGACGGTGAGATCGACACGGTGGTGCTGGCCCTCGTCGACATGCAGGGCCGCCTGCAGGGCAAACGCTTCCACGCTCCCTACTTCCTCGACCAGGTGGTGGCCAACGGCAGCGAGGGCTGCAACTACCTGCTCGCCGTGGACGTCGACATGAACACCGTCGACGGGTACGCGATGTCGAGCTGGGAGAGCGGCTACGGCGACTTCGCGATGGTGCCGGACTTCGGCACGCTGCGCCGGACGCCCTGGCAGCCCGGGTCCGCGCTCCTGCTGGCCGACCTGGCCTGGCTGGACGGCTCCGGCGACGTGGTCGCCTCGCCCCGACAGATCCTGCGCCGCCAGTTGGACCGGCTGGCCGGGCACGGGCTGACCGCGTACGCGGGGACCGAGCTGGAGTTCGTGCTGTTCCGTGACTCGTACGAGGACGCCTGGCGCCGCGGGTACCGCGACCTCACCCCGGCCAACCAGTACAACGTGGACTACTCCCTGCTCGGCACCGCCCGGGTCGAGCCGCTGCTGCGCCGGATCCGCACCGAGATGGCCGGCGCGGGGCTGACCCCGGAGAGCGCCAAGGGCGAGTGCAACCTCGGCCAGCACGAGATCGCCTTCCGCTACGACGAGGCGGTGGCCTGCGCCGACCAGCACGTGATCTACAAGAACGGGGCGAAGGAGATCGCCGCCCAGGAGGGCATGGCGATCACCTTCATGGCCAAGCCGAACGAGCGGGAGGGCAACTCCTGCCACATCCACTTCTCGCTGCGCGACCGCACCGGGGCCTCGGCGATGCTCGGCGACGGCCCGGCGCACCTGTCGGCGACCGGGCAGCGGGTGCTCGCGGGGCTGCTGGCCACCATGCGCGAGTTCAGCCTTCTCTTCGCCCCGAACATCAACTCCTACAAGCGGTACCAGCCAGGATCGTTCGCGCCGACCGCCCTGCGCTGGGGGGTGGACAACCGCACCTGCGCGCTGCGGGTGGTCGGGCACGGGCAGGGGATGCGGGTGGAGAACCGGGTGCCCGGCGCCGACGTCAACCCGTACCTGGCGATCGCCGGCCTGGTCGCCGGCGCGCTGCACGGCATCGACCGCGAACTGGAGCTGGGCGAGGAGTGCACCGGCAACGCGTACGACGACCCGGAGGCCGAGCGGGTGCCCGGCACCCTGCGGGAGGCTCTGGCCCTCTGGGAGTCCTCCGCGGTGGCCCGGGACGCCTTCGGCGACGAGGTGGTCGCCCACTACGCCAACCAGGCCCGGGTGGAGATCGCCGCCTTCGACGCCGCCGTGACCGACTGGGAGCTGACCCGTGGCTTCGAACGGCTCTGACCCACCCCCATCCCCCGCGATCTTGCACTTCGGGTCGCTGGTGTGCGGTGAATCATGGCTTTTGTCGCGGCAGCAACTGCACGATCGCGCGGGGGAGGGGTGGGTGAGGGCGTGACTCTTGTTGTGGATCCGGCTTCCGGGGAGGGGTTTCGGGAGGTTGCCGGGGCGTCGGTGGCGGAGGTCGATGCCGCGATCTCGCGGGCTGCGATCGCGTTCGAGGCGTGGCGGGGGGTGGCACCGGGGGATCGGGCGCGGCTGTTGCGGCGGTTCGCCGCGATGGTCGACGCGCACCTGGACGATCTGGCCGCACTGGAGGTCCGCAATTCCGGGCACACGATCGGCAACGCCCGCTGGGAGGCCGGCAACGTCCGGGACGTGCTCGACTACTACGCCGGAGCGCCGGAGCGGCTGACCGGGAGGCAGATCCCGGTGGCCGGCGGGCTGGACGTCACCTTCCACGAGCCGCTCGGTGTGGTCGGCGTGATCGTGCCGTGGAACTTCCCGATGCCGATCGCCGCCTGGGGGTTCGCTCCCGCCCTCGCCGCCGGCAACACGGTCGTGCTCAAGCCCGCCGAGCTGACCCCGCTCACCGCCCTGCGCCTTGCCGAGCTGGCCCGCGAGGCCGGCCTGCCCGAGGACGTGTTCGTCGTCGTCCCCGGCGAGGGCGCGGTGGTGGGGGAGCGGTTCGTCAGCCACCCTGCCGTCCGCAAGATCTGCTTCACCGGATCGACCGAGGTCGGCACCCGGATCATGGCCGGCTGCGCCGCCCAGGTGAAGCGGCTCACCCTGGAGCTGGGCGGCAAGAGCGCGAACATCGTGTTCGCCGACGCCGATCTGGAACGCGCCGCCGCGACCGCGCCCGGCGCGGTCTTCGACAACGCCGGCCAGGACTGCTGCGCCCGCTCGCGGATCCTGGTCCAACGCCCGGTGTACGACCGGTTCCTGGCACTGCTCGAACCCGCGGTACGGGCGGTGCGGGTGGAACACCCGGCCCGGGACACCGCCGAGATGGGCCCGCTGATCTCCGCCGGGCAGCGGGACCGGGTCGCCGACTACGTGGCCGACGCGCGGGTCGCGTTCACCGGCTCCTGCCCCGACGGCCCCGGCTTCTGGCACGCCCCGACGGTGCTGCTGGCCGAGTCGCCGGCCGACCGGCACTGGCGGGAGGAGATCTTCGGCCCGGTGGTCTCGGTGCTCCCGTTCGACGACGAGGCCGACGCGGTCCGGCTCGCCAACGACACCGAGTACGGCCTCTCCGGCTCGATCTGGACCCGGGACGTGGGCCGCGCGCTGCGCATGGCCCGTGCGGTCGACTCGGGCAACCTCAGCGTCAACTCGCACTCCTCGGTGCGGTACTGGACCCCGTTCGGCGGGATGAAGCGCTCCGGGCTGGGTCGGGAGCTCGGCCCGGACGCGTTGCACGCCTTCACCGACGTCAAGAACGTGTTCATCGCGACAGAGGAGTGACGCCAGTGCAGGGTCGGTTGCAGGACCGGGTGGCCGTGGTCACCGGAGCGGGCAGCGGCATCGGGTTGGCCACCGTCCGGCGGTTCGCCGCCGAGGGTGCCCGGGTGGTCTGCGTGGACATCGACGCGGCGGCCGGCGAGCGGGCCGCGCAGGAGTGCGGCGGCGAGTTCGTCGCCACCGACGTCGCCGACGAGGCGGCGGTGCGGGACCTGTTCGACGGGGTGGCGGACCGGCACGGCCGGGTCGACATCGCGTTCAACAACGCCGGCATCTCCCCTCCGGACGACGACTCCATCCTGGACACCGGCCTGGACGCCTGGGAGCGGGTGCTGCGGGTCAACACGACGAGCGTCTACCTCTGCTGCAGGTACGCGATCCCGCACATGCGCCGTCAGGGCAAGGGGTCGATCATCAACACGGCCTCGTTCGTGGCGCTGATGGGCGCGGCGACGTCGCAGATCGCGTACACCGCCAGCAAGGGCGGGGTGCTGGCGATGACCCGGGAGCTGGGTGTGCAGTTCGCCCGCGAGGGCATCCGGGTCAACGCGCTCTGTCCCGGCCCGGTGGCGACCCCGCTGCTGCTGGAACTCTTCGCCGCCGACCCGGAGCGGGCCGCCCGTCGTCTGGTGCACGTGCCGATGGGCCGGTTCGGACAACCGGAGGAGATCGCCGCCGCGGTGGCGTTCCTCGCCAGCGACGACGCCTCCTTCATGACCGCGGCGCAGTTCGTGGTCGACGGCGGCATCACCGGCGCGTACGTCACCCCGCTGTGACCAGGCCGCTGATCGGGATCAGCGCGTACGTCGAGCCCGCCGACTGGGCGGCTTGGCGGGCCGTGCCGGCCGTGCTGGTGCCCGAGGCGTACGCGCGGGCGGTGCGCGCCGCCGGCGGTCGGACGGTGGTGCTGCCGCCCGACGACGAGGACGGCGACGTGGTGGGGGTCCTCGACGGGTTGCTGCTGGCCGGCGGTGCCGATGTCGGCCCTGGCCGGTACGGCCAGCCACCCGACCCGCGCACCGAGGACCGGCCGGACCGGGACGCCGGCGAGCTGACCCTGCTGGCCGCCGCGCTCGACGCCGATCTGCCGGTGCTGGGCGTCTGCCGGGGGATGCAGTTGCTCGCCGTCGCCTACGGCGGCACCCTGCACCAGCACCTGCCGGACGTGGTCGGTCACGAGGCGCACCGCCCGGCGCCCGGTGTCTACGGCGCGCACCCGGTGCGGTTCGCCCCGGAAAGCCTGGCCGCGACGGTGCTGGCCGGCGTCGACGAGGTCAACTCGTACCACCACCAGGCGGTTGCCGACCCGGGGCGGCTCAGGGTCACCGGCTGGGCGGCGGACGGGGTGATCGAGGCGGTCGAGGACCCGCGCCGGGCGTTCGTGCTGGGCGTGCAGTGGCATCCGGAGAACGAGGCGGACCCGCGGCCGATCGCCGCGCTGGTGCGGGCCGCCGGCCAGCGACCGTGGGGGACACCGGTGGCCGCGCGCGAGGATCCCGCGGGTCGCGCGGGGTCCTCGGCGACCTGACTCGCGGCCGCGCCCGGGTGTGACGTACATCGCTTCACCGCGCCCGGATCGCGCCGATATTCTGCGCCTCGACGCACCGCCCAAGATCCGCCAGCGACCCGGCCGAGCAGCACTGTTGTGGTGAGCGGGAACGGGCGCCGACTCCCCGCCCGCCGATCACCGTCGGGTGGCCGACGGGGTGCGGCGGGCTAAACAGCGTCGGGCGGGCGGCATGCGTTACGTTGCTCGTCCACCTGGGTACAAGTCCGAACACGGCGGGTGAAGATCAACGGCTGGGGGGCACGGCCGGAGCGGGAGGCTTTATGAGCTCGGCCCTGGGGGGCGCGGACGCGGGGCACGTCCTCGCGGACGACAGCGAAATCCCCCCGCTGCTGACGGCAGCCTTCGCGGCCGGCGGCGAACTGGGCGAGCGGCTGAGCGGCCTCGACTGGTCCGCCGTCCCGCTGGGCGCGCCCGTTCGCTGGCCGGTGGCGCTCTCCAGTGCGGTCGGCATGATGCTCGCCTCCAGCGCGCAGATCGTCCTGTTCTGGGGCGACGACCAGCTCACCTTCTACAACGACGCCTACCGGCCGACGATCGGCAGCAAGCACCCGGACGTGCTGGGTCAACCGGCCCGGCTGCACTGGGCGGAGACGTGGGAGGTGCTCGGCCCGCTTCTGGACGGGGTCCGGCGCACCGGGCAGTCCTACCGAGGCGAAGATCACCCCTTTCTGCTGGACCGGCACGGCTTCGTCGAGCAGACCTACTTCGACGTCTCGTACGACCCGATCCGGGGCTCGGACGGCTCCGTCCACGGCGTCTACTGCATCGTCAACGAGACCACCGGGCGGGTGCTCGGTGAGCGCAGGCTGCGGGCGCTGGCCGAGTTGGGCAGCGAGTTGGCCGACGTGGGCAGCGCCGTCGAGCTGGGCCGGACCGCCGCCGAGGTGCTGAGCCGGCACCGGGCGGACGTGCCGTTCGCGCTGATCTACCTTGCCGACGACGAGGGCCTGTTCAGCCTGGCCGGCTCCGAGGGCACCGGATCGGCCGCCATCGAGATCGCCCCCGAGGTGCTGGCCCGGGTGGCCGACAGCGGCACGCCCGCCACGGTCGACGTGGCAGGGCTGCTCGACCCGCCGCCGGCCGACGCCGCCGGCCAGGCCCTCCTGCTGCCCATCACGGCCACCAACGAGGCGGTCGGCGTTCTGGTGGCCGGCGTGTCCCGCCGGCTGGCCCTCAGCGACGAGTACCGCAACTTCCTCGACCTCGTGGCCGCCCAGATCTCCCGCGCGGTGGGCGTGCAGCGGGCGTACGAGCAGGAGCGGGCCCGGGCTGCGGCACTGGCCGCGCTGGACCGGGCCAAGACCGACTTCTTCGCCAACGTCAGCCACGAGTTCCGTACGCCGTTGACCCTGGTGCTCGGTCCTCTGGAGGATCTGCTGGCCGACTCGGCGCTGCCCGTCGGCTACACCGATCGGCTCACGATGATGCACCGTAACGCGCTGCGTCTGCTCAAGCTGGTCAACACGGTCCTGGACTTCTCCCGGCTGGAGTCCGGTCGGCTGGCCGCGAACTATCAGCCCACCGACCTGTCCGGCTACACCGCCCGGCTGGCCAGCACCTTCCGCTCGGCCACCGACCGGGCCGGGTTGCGACTGGTGGTGGACTGCCCGCCACTGCCGGCGCCCGTCTTCGTCGACCGGGACATGTGGGAAAAGGTCGTCCTCAACCTGATGTCGAACGCGGTGAAGTTCACCTTCGACGGCGAGATCCGGGTCCGGGTCGGGGTCGTCGACGGCGCCGCCCGGCTGGAGGTGACGGACACCGGCGTGGGGATCGTGCCGGCCGAGTTGCCGCACGTCTTCGAGCGGTTCCACCGCGTGCCGGGGGTGCGTTCCCGGACCCACGAGGGCACCGGGATCGGCCTGGCGCTGGTCCGGGAGCTGGTCGAGATGCACGGCGGCGAGGTCGGGGTGACCAGCCAGGTCGACGGGGGTAGCACGTTCACGGTGACCCTGCCGTTCGGATCGGCGCACCTGCCCGTGGACCGGGTGGCGCCGTTCGGCCCGCAGCCGACGGGTGAGCCGGGACAGGCCCGGCTCTACGTCGCGGAGACCGCACTGTGGACCGACGGCGAGCTGCCGGAGGTCGCCGGCCAGGCGGCGGAGAGCGTCGCGCCGGCCGGTCGGATCCTCGTCGTCGACGACAACGCGGACCTGCGCGAGCACGTCACCCGGTTGCTCTCCCCGACCTGGGAGGTGGTCACCGCGAGCGACGGGCTGGCAGCCCTGCCACTGGCCCGTGAGGGCGGGTTCGATCTGGTGCTCACCGACGTGATGATGCCCCGGCTGGACGGCTTCGGGCTGGTCGGCGCGCTGCGGGCGGATCCGCGCACCCGGCACGTGCCGATCGTGCTGCTCTCCGCCCGGGCCGGCTCCGCGGAGGCGATTGCCGGCCTCTCCGCCGGCGCTGACGACTACCTGACCAAGCCGTTCTCCAGCCAGGAGCTGGTGGCCCGGGTCCGGGCCAACGTCGAGCTGGGCCAGCTGCGGGGTCAGATCATCCGCCGGCTCCGCGCGCTGGCCGACGCGGCGGTGGCGGTGAACACCGCCCGGTCCACCGCCGACGTGCTCCAGGTCGCCGCCCGGCACGCACTCAGCCTCGCCGAAGCCGCCCGGGTGGTGGTCGCCGCGACCGGGGCCCGAGCCGAGGCGGACGACGGCGGCACCAGCGCCACCGACCCGTCCTTCGTGGCCGAGCTGACCGGCACCAGCGGCGAGCGGCTCGGGGAGTTGCGGGTCTGGCGGTCGGCCCGCGACGACGCGCAGGCCGACGAGGCCGCGCTGACCCAGCTGGCCAGGCTGGTGGGGGTACGGCTGGAGAACGCCCAGCTCTACGAGGCCGAACACCGCATCGCCACCACGTTGCAGCACAGCCTGCTGCCCCAGTCGTTGCCCCAGCTGCCCGGCGCGGTGGTGGCCAGCCGGTACCTGCCGGGCAGCGCCGACGTCGAGGTCGGCGGCGACTGGTACGACGTCATCGCCCTGGAGGGCGAGGAGCTGGTGCTGGTCATCGGCGACGTGGTCGGCAAGGGCGTCCAGGCCGCCGCCGCGATGGGGCAGCTCCGCAACGGGCTGCGCGCGTACCTGCTGGAAGGTTTCGACCCGGGTGAGTCACTGACCCGGCTCAACCGGCTGGTCGGGTCCACCGATCGCCGCTCCTTCGCGACCGTGTTCTGCCTGGTGTTCAACCCCCGTACCGGTCGGTTGCGGTACGCCAGCGCCGGCCACCCGTCCCCGCTGCTGATCAGGGGAGGTCACGTGGCGTTCCTGCACGACCGGGCACTCGGCCCGCCGGTCGGCGCCATCCCCGACGCGACGTACCAGGCGGTCGAGGGGGAGCTGCCCGCCGGCAGCCGGCTACTGCTCTACACCGACGGCCTGATCGAGGACCGGCAGCTCGACATGGACGCCGCGCTGGCCCAGCTGCGGGCTGACGCGGCCACCCCCGGCGAGCACGTGGCGGACCTGGTCGACGCGGTCGTCGAACGGGTCGCCGGTCGCCCGCGCCGCGACGATGTGGCGGTGCTCGCCCTGGAGGCCGCGGAGCTGAACCGGTTCGCGTTGCGGCTGCCCGCGGACCCGACCCGGTTGAGCGTGCTGCGCAAGCGCCTGGAGGACTTCCTGGTCGCGCACGGGGTCGGCGAGACGGACCTGTTCGAC
The DNA here is from genome assembly GCF_023896955.1 of Micromonospora sp. RHAY321. Classification (GTDB taxonomy): domain Bacteria; phylum Actinomycetota; class Actinomycetes; order Mycobacteriales; family Micromonosporaceae; genus Micromonospora. The sequence continues at coordinate 374,279 of NZ_JAMHIW010000004.1, read as the reverse complement.
CTGACCGTGGCGGTCTCCGAAGCCGCCGCGAACGCCATCGAGCACCCGATCCACCCCGCCGAGCCGGTGATCAGCGTGCAGGTGGCCATCGAGAACCGGACGGTGACCGCCACGGTGCGCGACAGCGGGCGGTGGCGGGAGTCGACCGGCGCCGGGTTCCGGGGGCGTGGGCTGACCCTGATCAAGGCACTGGGTGACCTGACGGTACGGCGTACCGAGGAGGGCACCGAGGTGACACTGCGCCGGCAGTTGCACGACTGACGGCCCGCCCGACGGCGGCCGGCACGGCCACGACCGACCGCACGGGTCGCGGGCGGCTCAGGGCGGGCTCAGCCAGCTCTGCTCGCCCAGGCCGGAGATGTCCAGCACCCGGCGGACCTGCCGGGACGGCAGCACGGTCAGCGTGCCGGAGAACTGCTGGGCGAGCCGGACAAGGGCGTGAATGGCGGCCGAATCGAAGAAGGTGACAGCGGTCAGGTCGAGCGTGATCCGCTCGGAGGGCTCCCGCAGGGCCGTTTGGAGCATGGTGTCGGCGGTGGCCATGTCGACCTCGCCGGCGACAACCACCTGGAGGTGATCACCGTCGATCTCCGCGCTGGCGGAGAAGACGGGTGGTGCTCCCCCTTGATCCACGCAGACACCATGGCACAGCCGACCTGGCACGGCAACAACCGGTCCCGAGCGGCCGTGGCGCGGGTCACCAGCCGGCCCGGCGATAGGCTTGCGGCATGACCGTCCGTCCGCCGCTGACCCCAGGCACGCTCTCCCCGATGCGACCGGTGCCCACCCACATTCCCCGACCGGAGTACGTGGGCAAGAAGCGCCCCCAGGAGTGGCGTGGCTCGCACGTGCAGACGCCGGAGACCATCGAGAAGATGCGGATCGCCAGCCGGTTGGCCGCCCAGGCCACCCAGCTCGCCGGCGAGCACTGCAAGCCCGGCGTGACCACCGACGAGATCGACCGGGTGGTGCACGAGTTCCTCTGCGACCACGACGCGTACCCGTCGACGCTGGGCTACAAGGGGTTCCCCAAGTCGTGCTGCACCAGCCTCAACGAGGTCATCTGCCACGGCATCCCCGACTCCACGGTCCTCAAGGACGGCGACATCATCAACGTCGACGTCACCGCGTACATCGGTGGGGTGCACGGCGACACCGACGCCACCTTCTGCGTCGGTGAGGTCAGCGAGGAGGCCCGCCTGTTGGTCGAGCGGACCCACGAGGCGATGATGCGCGGCATCCGCGCCGTCGCCCCGGGCCGCCAGATCAACGTCGTGGGCCGGGTCATCGAGTCGTACGCCAAGCGGTTCGGCTACGGCGTCGTGCGTGACTTCACCGGCCACGGCATCGGCGAGACGTTCCACAGCGGGCTGTACGTGCCGCACTACGACAGCCCGCGCCCCACGGACCTGATGGAGCCGGGGATGACGTTCACCATCGAGCCGATGATCACGCTCGGCACCTACCAGTACGACATGTGGGACGACGGGTGGACCGTCGTCACCAAGGACCGGAAGTGGACCGCCCAGTTCGAGCACACCATCGTGGTGACCGACGACGGCCACGAGATCCTCACCCTGCCGTGACCGACACCCCTGCCGCCCTGCGCGAGGCGCACCACGCGGACGTCTCCGGCGGCTGGCTGCGCCCGGCCGTCTTCGGCGCGATGGACGGGCTGGTCACCAACATCGCCCTGATCGCCGGGGTCGGCGGCGGCGGGGTCTCACCGCGCAGCATCGTGCTGACCGGCAGCGCCGGTCTGGTGGCCGGTGCGATCTCCATGGGGCTCGGCGAGTACACCAGCGTGCGCTCGGCCAACGAGCAGGTCGCCGCCGAGGTGGCCAAGGAGCGGCGCGAACTGGAGCGGCACCCGGAGGCCGAGGCCCGCGAGCTGGCCGACGCGTGGGTCGCCCGTGGCCTCTCCCGGGACCTGGCGACCCAGGTCGCGGAGGCCGTGCGGCGCGACCCGGAGGAGGCGCTGCGGGTGCACGTCCGCGAGGAGTTGGGCGTCGACCCCGACGACCAGCCCAACCCGTGGGCGGCGGCGATCTCCTCGTTCCTGTTCTTCTCGGTGGGGGCGCTGGTCCCGCTGCTCACGTACCTGTTCGGCGCCACCGCGCTGTGGCCGGCGCTCGCCGTCGGCGGCCTCGGGCTGTTCGCCGCCGGCGCTGTCGTGGCCCGATTCACCAACCGACCCTGGTGGACCAGCGGGCTGCGCCAACTGCTGCTCGGAGCCGCCGCCGCCGGTGCCACCTACCTGGTCGGCACCCTGATCGGCGTGCACGGCGGGCTGTGACGCCGGTCAGCCGGTGAGCAGCTCGTCGACCGTGCCGTCCACCGGGCGGCCCCGGGCGGCGAGCTCCTCGGCCTGCCGGCTGAGCACCAGCCCCACCTCGGTCATGTCCGCACCGGCCAGGCCGGTGCGGCGGACCGCGTCACCCGGGTCCCGGAAGTAGGTGCGGCTCAGCAGCCCGGTCACCGTGGCCGCCGCCAACCGCGCCTCGCCGAGCATCAGCAGCGCCTGGTCGGTCTCGTACCACTCGGCCAGCCGGGCGGCCCGCGCGTGCGCCGCGCTGCCCCGGTACCAGGCCTGCCGCGCCGCGGTGCTGAACTCCGCCGGCCGCGCCCGGGCCAGCCGGCCGAGGTGCTCGTCGCGCAGCGTCCGCAGCCAGCCGGTCGGGTCGTGCAGAGCCCGGGTGGTGACGTACCGGTCGGCGGTCAACGGCCAGAGCGGCGAAAGAACCCGGGCCTGCCCGAGGTAGTCCTCGGCGGCGGCCACGGTCAGGTCGACCAGCACCCCGTCCACCCGCCGGGTGGCCGGCGGCGGGCCGGTGCCCGGTCGGTAGGTGACCACCAGCATCCCCACCTCGCCGTCCCCGCCGCCGTCGTCGTCGCCGTGCGCCAGCGGGCCGTGCACCGCGACCGCGAACACGTCGGCGGGGAACCGCCGCCGGGCCGCCTCGGCGACCCGTTCCGCCACCGTCCACCGTCGATCGTCGAAGCCCCGGTCGACGTCGGCCGGCTCACTCCTCGCGCTCACCGGCCCGCCCTTTCGTTCGCGACTGCGGGGCTCGCAACACCGGCTCACTCCTCGCGCTCACGGGCCCGCCCTTTCGTTCGCGACTGCGGGGCTCGCAACACCGGCTCACTCCTCGCGCTCACGGGACCGCTTCGTGACTCAGCGTCAGACTAGCCAGCCGGTGGCGGGCTGGCCGGTGCGCCGCGCCCGGTCGGCACGAGCCGGAAGATGGGGATGTCCCGACCGCCGGCCCGCCGCACGTACGTGCGGTACGCCGGCCACTCGCTGACCAGGAGCGCCCACAGCCGGTCCCGCTCGACGCCGGTGGCCCGGTCGGCGCGCACCGGAACCCGCCGACCCTTGATGTCCACCTCGGCGGTCGGCTCGGCGAGCAGGTTCATCGCCCAGCCGGGTTGCTGGGTCTGCCCCCAGTTGGAGCCGATCACCACGTACGCGTCGCCGTCCGGCACGTAGAGCAGGGGATTGCTGCGTGGTCTGCCGGAGCGGCGGCCGGTGGTGGTGATCACCAGGGACGGGATCAGACCCAGCGCGACCACCCGCCCGCGGGTGAGCCGGCCGACCATCCGGTCGGCGGGGACCAGCAGGCGGGCGGCGGCGCCGAACCAGCGGTGGTGGCCGACTCGGCGGGTGAGGGTTCCCAGCACTGACACGCGCTCAGTCTGCCGGCTGCCGCCCCCCGAGGGCACCCCCCTGCGGCCCGGGTCGATGCCTGGGCGGCGGATCAGTCCAGTCGCCGCTCGATGGGCAGCCGAGCGCGGGTGAACAGGCCCGCGCCGAGCATCGCCACCATCGGGACCAGCACGAGGACGCCGAGCACCGGCCACGGCATCAGGAAGGGATACGGCTCGCTGAGGGGCCAGCTGGTGGCGTACCGGCGGTTGACGGAGAACAGTACGATCGCGGCGGTGCCCAGCCCGGCCACGATGCCGAGCACCGAGCCGAGACCGGCGATGACCCCGGCCTGGCAGATCGCCAGCAGTCGACGTACCGCCGGGGCCGCGCCGACGGCCGCGAGGGTGGACAGCTCGGCGCGCCCCTCGGCGGCGGCGAGTGCGGTGGCGATCCCGGCCGAACCCACCGTGATCAGGCCGGCCGCCGCGGCGAGCAACAGCAGCAGCGGTGAGACGTCGCGGGGGGCGGCGCCCTGCTCCACGATCACCGACAACGGCCCGGCGGACCGCAGCGCGGTGGTGAACCGCTCCTGCCGGTCCTGGTCCGGCGGCGCCGGGGTGCCGATCACCCAGCCGGTCGTCGACCAGCGCAGGCCGAGCTGTCGGGCGGCGGAGGGGGACAGCAGCATGCGGGGCTGCCCGATCGCCGCGGGCAGCGCGTACCCGGGCAGTTCGCCGACGGTGTCCGGCTGGTCGGGGCCGGCCTCCACCCGGCTCACCTGCACGGACACCAGGCCGTCGCGCAGGTAGCGCGGGTCGGTCACCACGACGCCCCCGGCGCGCAGCACCGCGGTGGCCTCGGCGGTCACCGCCGGGTCCGCGCCGGTGAGGATCGGCAGGGCGCTGCCGTCGTCCACCAGCGTCTCGACGTAGCCGCCGTAGTAGTCCGTGTCGTGCAGCTGGCAGCGCGGGTCGGCCCGGGCCTGCCGGCGTTCCGCTGCCGGGAGGTCGTCCGCGGGCAGCCATGGGCAGGCCCGCTCCGGTGGCAACCCGGGCGCGACGTAGCAGTAGCCGGCCGAGTCGCCCTCCGGTGCGCACGTCACCGCCTGCACCGCGGCCACCGGACCGGCACCGAGCTGTGCCCGAGCCGCGGCGGTGACCTCGGCCAGCGTGGGTCGGGGCAGCGGTGTCGGGGCGACCGGGTTGACCAGCACGTGCCCCGTCGGCAGCACCGGCTGGTAGGCGCGCGCGTCGCGGGCACCGTCGCTGGTCAGGTATCCGCCGAGCGCGACGCTGCTGGCCACCGCCGCCATCACGGCGCAGATCGCCGGTGCCGCGGCCGCCCGGTTGCGGCTGGCGTCGCGCAGCGCGATCCGGGGCGCCAGCGGCAGCACCCGGCCCAGTCGGGCGAGCGCGCCGATCAGCGTGGGGGTGCAGCAGACCAGGCCCAGTTCGCCGAGGATCAGACCGGTCAGGATCACCGCCGGTGAGGTCCGGGTCGCGCCGAAGGCCGCGAGTGCCGCCCCGCCGGCCACCAGAGCCAGCCCGAGGGCCAGCCACCGGCCTCGGGGCGGGGGTGGGGTGCGTCGCCCGGCGAGCCCGGCGAGGACGTCCTGCCGGGCGGCCGTCCACGCCGGTGCGAGCGCGGCGAGCACCCCGGTCAGCACCGCGACCCCACCGAGCAGCAGCAGCGCCGACGGCCAGCAGCGGTATCCGCCGAAGCGGGCGCCGAAGACGTACTGCTCCACCAGTGGACGGCTGGCGAACGCCGCGCCGACGCCGAGAACCAGCCCGGCGGCGGCACCCAGCACACCCAGTACCACGCCGTCGGCGAGCACGACCCGACGCAGCTGGGCGGCGTCGCCGCCGGCGACCGCGACCAGCGCCAGGTCCCGCCGCCGCCGGCGGACGCCGACCGCGAAGGCCGGCCCGACGAGCAGCACCACCTCCAGCAGCCCGAGGCCGGCGATCAGTACGCCGGTGCTCAGGTCCGTGGTGTCGCCCGGTCGGATGGACCCGAACCACATCCGGGACGATCCCGCCGTCGGCGTCGTCGGGTGGCGCGGGGTGACCACCACGCCGTGCTCGTTGAGCCGGGACACCAGTGCGGCGTCGACGGTGCCCCGCACGTCGACCAGCCAGCTGCTCTCCAGCAGTGCATCGTTTCGTGGCACGGCGCCCGGGTGCAGCGCCACCACCGGGCCGAGGTCGTCGGGAAACTCGACCAACCCGACCACGGTGTACGCCCGCGTCCGGTCGGCGGTGACCAGGGCGTCACCCAGGCGCAGGTCGAGGCGCCGTGACGCATCCGGGCTCACGGCGACCTCGCCGGGCTGCCGGGGCGCCCGCCCGGCCTGGAAACGCACCAACCCACGGGCCAACGGGTCGGTGAGGTCCAGCACCCGTCCTTCGACGTTCTCGTCGCGCTCCGGGCCGCGGACCGTCAGGGGGAGCCGCGCGCGTATCTCGGTGACCCGGCTGCCCGGGCCGAGCAGCGTGGTCAGCTCGGCGGCGGTGGTCACGCGGCCGGTCGCCGGGTGGTCGCCGTCGCGGGAGTACCAGGAGTCGCCCCACTCGTCCTGTCCGACCGGGGTGTCGGCGAGCCAGCGCAACTCCGCGTCGGCGACGCCGAGCCGGCGGTCGACCCGCTCCTGCGGGGTCAGCTCGGCCATGTCGTAGCTGGCGGCCAGGAAGGCCAGCACCAGCACCGGCAGGGCGATCATGGCCAGTACCAGGGCGGTCCGCTTGCGGGACCGGCGCGACTCCCGCCGGGCGATCCGCAGCGCCGCCCGCCAGGAGCCGGTCAGCTCGGCCCACCGCCTCCGGCGCGGGGGTACGGGCGGCGGGACCGCCGGGACGTCGGTGCGCCCGAGGGCCCGCGACACCCGGCGGATGGTCACCGGTCGCTTCCGGACAGCAGTTGCTCGACGCTGCCCAGCGGTGCCGTCGTGTCGACCAGCACTCCGTCACGCAGGAACACCACCCGGTCGGCCCAGCCGGCGTGCCGTGCCTCGTGGGTGACCAGGACGCCGGCGGCTCCCGCGTCGACCCGGCGGCGCAGCAGATGCAGTACGGCCTCGCCGGTCTGCGAGTCCAACGCCCCGGTCGGCTCGTCGGCGAGCACCAGCCGCCGATCGCCGACCAGCGCCCGGGCGATGGCCACCCGCTGCTGCTGCCCGCCGGAGAGCTGGTCGGGGAAGCGGTCACCCAGCGCCGGCAGACCCACCTCGGCCAGCGCGGCCAGGGCCGCCGAGCGGGCCCGCCGGCCGCCGGCGCCGTCGAGTTCCAGCGGGAGTGCGACGTTCTCCACCGCGCTCAGGCTGCCCAACAGGTTGAGCTGCTGGAAGATGTAGCCGATCCGTCGGCGGCGCAGCTGGGCCAGCCCTCGGCGGTCCAGCGCCCCCAACGGCTGCCCCTCGACCCGGACCTCGCCCCGGGTCGGGCGGTCCAGACCGCCGGCGAGGGCCAGCAGCGTCGACTTGCCGGAACCGGACGGACCCATCACGGCGACCAGCTCACCCGGCCGGACGACCAGGCTGACGCCGCGCAGCGCGTGCACCGCCGCCGGGCCGGCCCCGTGGGTGCGGTGGACGGCGCGAAGCTCCAGCACCGCGTCGTCCGCTCCGCTCACCGTCGCGCCTCCTCGTCGGCCCACCGCGCCGCGTCGGACGCGTCCGCGTCACCCGGCCTGGGTGCGGGCGGCGCGGGGACGCCGGGCTGGTGCCGGACCAGACTGGTCTCGCAGTGGTCCAGCCAGCGCACCTCCGCCTCGGCCTGGAAGACCATCGAGTCCAGTACGAGTCGCCAGGGCAGGTCCTCCGGCCGGTCGCTGCGGTACTTCAACCGGGTCAACTCCTGCAACGCCCGCATCGTCGCGCTGCGCTGCGCCTGGACCACCGAGCGGACGTCCACGCCGGGGGTGGTCAGCGCCAGCGCCAACTTGATCGCCAGCTCGTCGCGGGGCCGGTCGGTGCGGCTGATCGGGGTGGCGAACCACAGTGCCAGGTCCGCCCGGCCGGCGTCGGTGATCTCGTACGGGCGTTGCCCGGCCTCGCTCTCCGGCAGCGGGCGCACCAGACCGTCCCGCTCCAGCCGGGAGAGCGTGGTGTAGACCTGCCCGATGTTCAGCGGCCAGGTCGAGCCGGTCGACTCCTCGAACGCGGCGCGCAGCTGGTAGCCGTACATCTGGCCGCGTTCGAGCAGGGCGAGCAACCCGTGACGGATGGACATGGCAACGGAGTATGCATACCTGGTATGGCGCTCCGCAACCGGAGCGCACCGACTCAGGCCGGGCGGCCGGGAAACGCGACAGTTTGCGGTGTCAGCCCCGCCGTCTTCCGCCACCGGGTGGCGCGCACGGCGTACTCGACCAGGGCGGCCAGCGCCTGGTCCCGGTCGGCGCCGGTCGTTGACGCCAGCGCCGCCCGCCAGTGCGCGGCGGTGCGCTCCTCCACCTCGACGGCCAGCCGCAACGCGCTCGCCCGATCGGTGACCGGGAACGGCAGCGCGTACCCGGCCCGGTCCGGCGGCACACTGCCTCCGCTGGTGCTGAGCTGCACCACCAGGGCGTCGCGCCGGCGCCGGTGCGCGGCCTCCGCCTGACGTGCGGCGTCCCGCGCCGCCCCGCTGAGCCGGACGCCGATCCGCCCGTAGGCGTAGATGGCCGCGTACTCGGCGGAGAGGGCGGCGGCGAGCGCCTCCCCGGCGGATGGCTGCCTCACTTGAGTGCCTCCTGATGGGTCGCGCGGGCGGCGACGATCGACCCGAGCAGCGCCGCCCTTTCCGCCGGTGCCGCCGCGCAGGCGAGGGTCGCGGACTTCTGGCCGGACTTCTCCAGCGTCCGCAGGGCGGCCAGAGCGGCGGCGGGGGTGGCCGCCGGGGCGGTGGTCGGAGTGGCGGCGGGTGGCGACGGCAACGCGACGCCGATCACGCGGGCCAGTTCGGTGGCGTGCGCGGTGTGCGCCTCGGCGATCGGGCCGAGCCGGTCGGCCAGTTCGGGGTGCGCCGTCGCGGCGGCCTGGTGTGCCGCGGCCAGCCGAAGCGACTCGTCCACCATCGGTCGCAGCGGGTCGGGTGGCGGCGACGGCTCGTCGTCACGGTCGAAAAGATCACAGCCGGTCAGCGGCGCCGCGGCACCGCCGAGTGCCAGCAGTGCCCCGACGCGCAGGAGCTTTCGCCGTGTATGTCCGGATGCCTGGTCGCGCTGTATCGTTCTGCCGATCCCCACCGGGCAAGTCAACACCATCTGTGCCGATCCAGGGGCCACCGGCGTCGGTGCGCCGCCCGGTCCGACAGCGGGCAGGCGCGTTACGCTCTGCGCAACCACCGGCGCGTCCGCTCCGGTGGCGCGCCGGCATGGCGGGACGACCGTCGCCGTCGACCAGGGAAAGGGTGCGGAGATGACGCAGCGTGGCCGTGCCACCAGGTCGACGGACCGACCCCGCAGTGGTGCGGGTCCCCGCGGCGGTGATCTCGCCGCGCGGCGTACCCGGCTGCGGGCCGTGATCGAACCCGTCGTCAACGGTGTGGGCTACGACCTGGAGGACCTGACGGTCTCCCGGGCCGGCCGCCGGCACGTGGTCCGGGTGATCGTGGACGCCGACGGCGGGATCGACCTGGACGCCGTCGCCGACGTCTCCCGTGCGGTCTCGACCGCGCTGGACGCCGCCGAGGAGACCGGCGGCGACATCGTCGCCGGGGAGTACCAGCTCGAGGTCAGCTCGCCGGGCGTGGACCGGCCGCTCACCCTGCCCCGGCACTGGCGGCGCAACGTGGGCCGGCTGGTCAAGGTCACCGTCCGGGGCGCGGCCGTGCTGCCGGACCAGCGCGGGGAGCAGCCCACCGGCGACCGTCAGCTGACCGGCCGCGTGGTCGGGGCCGACGACGAGGGCATCCAGCTCGAGACCGACGACGGCCGCGCCTCCTGGGCGTACGCCCAGCTGGGCCCGGGACGGGTGCAGGTCGAGTTCACCCGGCTCGCCGAGCTGGGTGAGCCGGACGAGCTCGACGACGCGGACGACGACGCGGACGACATTGACGATTCAGACGACATCGACGACGAAGATGATGTGGAGGACGAGGAGAGGTGAACATCGACCTCGCGGCGCTGCGCGCACTCGAGCGCGAGCGGGAGATCCCGTTCGACACGATTCTCGCGGCGATCGAGACCGCGTTGCTGACCGCCTACCGGCACACCGACGGTGCCGAGCCGCACGCCCGGGTGGAGATCGACCGCAAGTCGGGCGCCGCCCTGGTGTACGCGCAGGAGATGGACTCCGACGGCAGTCTGGTGCGGGAGTGGGACGACACTCCCCACGACTTCGGCCGGATCGCCGCCATGACCGCCAAGCAGGTGATCCTCCAGCGGCTGCGGGAGGCCACCGACGAGGTGCACTTCGGCGAGTACGTCGGCCGCGAGGGTGACCTGGTCACCGGCGTGGTGCAGGCGCACGAGACGCGGACCGAGAAGGGCATCGTCAGCGTCGACCTGGGCAAGCTGGAGGGCGTGCTGCCGCAGTCCGAGCAGGTGCCCGGCGAGCGGTACGTGCACGGCGAGCGGGTCCGCTGCGTGGTGGTGCACGTGGCCAAGGGCATGCGCGGTCCGCAGATCACCCTGTCCCGTTCGCACCCGGCGCTGGTGAAGAAGCTGTTCGCGCTGGAGGTGCCGGAGATCGCCGACGGCACGGTGGAGATCGGCGCGATCGCCCGTGAGGCAGGTCACCGCACCAAGATCGCCGTACGCTCCACGACCCCCGGGGTGAACGCCAAGGGCGCCTGCATCGGCCCGATGGGCCAGCGGGTGCGCGCCGTGATGAGCGAGCTGCACGGTGAGAAGATCGACATCATCGACTGGTCGGACGACCCGGCCACCTTCGTCGGCAATGCGCTGTCGCCGGCCAAGGCGCTGCGGGTCGAGGTGGTCGATCTCGCCACCCGGACCGCCCGGGTGACCGTTCCGGACTTCCAGCTCTCTCTCGCCATCGGTCGGGAGGGGCAGAATGCCCGCCTCGCGGCCCGCTTGACCGGTTGGCGGATCGACATCCGCTCCGACGCTGAGCAGACCAGCCCCGCCGCACGCGGGGCTGCTGATCACGTGCGGGAGCCGGGCGGCGCGATCTCGGGCAGCTAGGGGTAGACTTCCTCCAGTGGTACGACGCGCGCAGCCGGAGCGCACCTGTGTGGGTTGCCGGCAACGTGCGCCGGCCAGCGAATTGCTGCGGGTCGTAGCGATCAGGGACGAGGCTGGTCACAGCCTTATTCCTGATCCGTTCCGCAGGCTGCCGGGTCGGGGAGCGAACATGCACCCGGATCCGGCCTGCTTCGCGCTGGCAGTGCGGCGTCGCGCCTTCGGGCGTGCGTTGCGCATCACCGAGGTCCTCGACCACGGTGCGCTGGCGGAACACGTCGATGCGCCAACCACTACGTCCGGTCAGCCCGACCGGGCGAGGGTCGCTAGCAGGGTAGGACGACCGACATGAGCACACGATGAAGTCCCTGAAATGACCAGGCTTCAAGTGCACGAGTGAGGTCGCTGCGGGTGCTGCCCGCACGACCTCGGAGTGAGGAGTGCAGTGGCAGGCAAGGCCCGCGTACACGAGCTTGCAAAAGAGCTCGGGGTCGAGAGTAAGACCGTTCTCGCCAAGCTGAAGGAAATGGGCGAGTTCGTGAAGTCCGCGTCCAGCACCGTCGAGGCGCCCGTCGCCCGGCGGCTGCGTAACGCATTCGTCGCGTCCGCCGGTACTCCGGCGCCGGCCGCCCCGTCGGCGCCCGCGCCGGCACCGGCCTCGACCCCGACGCCGTCTCCGACCCCGGGCGCGCCCCGGGCCTCGGTCTCGGCCAAGCCGATGCCGCCGCGGCGGCCGTCGGCCCCGGCCCCGGGTCCGAAGCCCAAGGGTCCGGTTCCCGGTGCACCGCAGCCGGCGGCCCCGGTCGCCAAGCCGGCGAGTGCCCACGACATCGAGGTGGCGGCCGCGGAGGCGCGTGCCGCCGCGCTGAAGGCTGAGCAGGAGGCCGCGGTCAAGGCCGCGCAGGCCGCCCGCCAGCAGCAGCGGGACAACGTCCGCCGGGAGCCTCCGGCCGACGGTAACCGTCCCGGTCCCGGCCCTCGGCCGGGTCCCACGGCGATGCCGCCCCGTCCCGGTTCGCCGGCCGCTCGTCCGAGCACGCCGGCCCCGGGTCCTGGTGCGCGACCGGGCGGTCGCCCGCCGGCGCGCGGCGCCGGTAACAACCCGTTCGGCATCCAGGGTGGCCAGCAGCAGCGGCCGCCGGCCGCGGGCGCGGGTGGCCCCCGGCCCAGCCCGGCGGGCATGCCGCCGCGGCCGAGCCCGAACTCCATGCCGCCGCGGCCCAGCCCGGCGTCCATGCCGAGCCAGCGTCCGGCTGCCGGTCGCCCCGGCCCCGGTGGCGGCGCAGGTCGTCCCGGTGGCGGCGCGGGTCGTCCCGGTGGCGGCGGCGGTGGCTTCCGTGGCGGTCCCGGCGGCGGTGCCGGTGGCGGCGGCGGTTACCGCGGCGGCCCCGGTGGCGGCGCGGGTGCCGGCGGTGGCGGTGGCTACCGTGGCGGTCCCGGCGGCGGTGGCGGTGCTCCCGGTGGCGGTTTCCGGCCGGGTGCTCCGTCCGGTGGCGGTGGTCGTCCGGGTGCCGGTGGTCGTGGCCGTGGCGGTGGCGCCGCGGGTGCCTTCGGGCGTCCGGGTGGCCGGCCGACGCGCGGTCGCAAGTCCAAGAAGCAGCGCAGACAGGAGTTCGACAACCTGTCGGCTCCGACCATGAGCTCGGGTGCTCCCCGGGGTCAGGGTCAGGTCGTCCGGCTCTCCCGTGGCGCCTCGCTGTCGGACTTCGCCGACAAGATCAACGCCAACCCGGGTTCGCTGGTCCAGGAGATGTTCAACCTGGGCGAGATGGTCACCGCGACCCAGTCCTGCTCGGACGACACCCTGCAGCTGCTGGGTGAGCACCTCGGCTTCGACATCCAGATCGTGAGCCCGGAGGACGAGGACCGCGAGCTGCTCGCGCAGTTCAACATCGACCTCGACGCGGAGGTGGCCGAGGAGCGTCTGGTCAGCCGTGCGCCGGTGGTGACCGTCATGGGTCACGTCGACCACGGTAAGACCAAGCTGCTCGACGCGATCCGCAAGGCGAACGTCGTGGCCGGCGAGGCGGGTGGCATCACCCAGCACATCGGTGCCTACCAGGTCCACGTCCCGCACGAGGGCGAGGACCGCGCGGTGACCTTCATCGACACCCCGGGTCACGAGGCGTTCACCGCCATGCGTGCTCGTGGTGCCCAGGTGACGGACATCGTGATCCTGGTGGTCGCGGCCGACGACGGCGTGATGCCGCAGACCATCGAGGCGTTGAACCACGCCAAGGCGGCCGACGTGCCGATCGTGGTCGCGGTCAACAAGGTCGACAAGCCGGAGGCCAACCCGGACAAGGTCCGCCAGCAGCTGACCGAGTACGGCCTGGTCGCCGAGGAGTACGGCGGCGAGACCATGTTCGTCAACGTGGCAGCCAAGCCGGGCATCGGCATCGAGGAGCTTCTCGAGGCTGTCCTGCTGACCGCCGACGCGTCGCTGGAGCTGACCGCTCCGATCGACGGGCCGGCGCAGGGTGTGGCCATCGAGGCGCACCTGGACAAGGGCCGCGGTGCGGTGGCGACGGTGCTGGTGCAGAAGGGCACCCTGCGGGCGGGCGACTCGATCGTCGCCGGCGGGGCCCACGGCCGGGTCCGGGCCATGCTCGACGAGAACGGCAACCAGGTCGCCGAGGCCGGGCCGGCGCGTCCGGTCATGGTCCTGGGTCTGACCGCGCCGCCCGGCGCGGGTGACACGTTCCTCGCCGCGGCGGACGACCGTACGGTGCGGCAGATCGCCGAGCAGCGCCAGGCACGGCGACGGGCGGCGGCATTCGCCAACTCCCGTGGTCGGGCCACCCTCGAGACGCTCATGGAGCAGCTCAAGGAGGGCGAGAAGACGTCGCTCAACCTCATCCTCAAGGGCGATGTCTCCGGTTCGGTGGAGGCCCTCGAGGACGCGCTGTTCAACCTCGACATCCCCGAGGAGGTCCAGCTCAAGGTCCTCGACCGGGGCGTCGGCGCGATCACCGAGAGCAACGTCATGCTCGCGAGCGCCTCGTCCGAGCCGGTCACGATCATCGGCTTCAACGTGCGGGCCTCGAACAAGGTCCGTGAGATGGCCGACCGCGAGGGCGTGGAGATCCGGTACTACACCGTCATCTACCAGGCCATCGAGGAGATCGAGGCTGCGCTCAAGGGCCTGCTCAAGCCGGAGTACGAGGAGGTCGAGCTCGGCAGCGCGGAGATCCGCGACGTCTTCCGCTCGTCCAAGATCGGCAACATCTCCGGTTGTATCGTCCGGTCGGGTGTCATCCGGCGCAACGCGAAGGCGCGCCTGCTGCGGGACGGGACGGTCGTGGCGGACAACCTCACGATCACCTCGTTGAAGCGGTTCAAGGACGACGCCACGGAGGTCCGCGAGGGCTTCGAGTGTGGTCTGACCCTGGGTGGTTACAACAACGTCCAGGTCGGCGACGTCATCGAGACGTTCGAGATGCGGGAGAAGGTTCGCGCCTGATCCGGCAGTGACACGCTGATCAAGGGGTTTACGCCGACCGGCGTAAACCCCTTGATCATGCGGGGCGGGTTCCCGGTATCGTCCAGGGCGATGTTCACTGGAACCGCGGTCTTCGACCTGCTGCTGCCCGGCGACTCCCGGTCGCTCAAGGCCAAGAGATCATATGTACGGCCGATCGTGGCGGCGCTGCGCCGTTTCGAGGTGTCGGCCGCCGAGGTGGGAGCGCTCGACCTGCACGGGCGAGCGCAGATAGCGGTGGCCGTGGTGGCCGCCGAGGCGGCGCACGTCCGCGAGGTGCTGGACTCCTGCGAGCGCCTGGTGGCGGGTCGGCCCGAGGTCGAGCTGCTGTCGGTCGGGCGCCGGCTGTACGGCGGGGACGACGACTGACCGGGGTGCCGGCTGTGCCGAGGCCCCGGACGGGCCGCGAAGGTAGTGTTCGAGATGTTGGCCGGTCGGCTGGCGCCCCACGGGTCGCCGGGTCGGCCGGGAGCAGGACGCCGTGGAGGTGGCGAGATGTCTGATCCGGCCAAGGTACGCCGGCACGCGGAACGGGTGCGTGAGCTGGTCGCGTCGGTGGTGCGGAGCCAGATCAAGGACCCGCGGCTCGGCATGATCACCATCACCGACGCCCGGATCACCGCCGACCTGCGTGACGCGACGGTCTTCTACACGGTGCTCGGCGACGCGGCCGCCCAGGCGGGCACCGCGGCAGCGTTGGAGAGCGCCAAGGGCCTGCTGCGCAGCACGGTCGGCAAGGCGCTCGGGTTGCGGCACTCGCCGACCCTCACCTTCGTCCTGGACGACGTCCAGGACCAGGTCAAGCACATCGACGATCTGCTCGCCGCGGCCCGTAACGCCGACGCCGAGGTGCAGCGGCTCGCCGCCCAGGCGGAGTACGCGGGCGAGCCGCAGCCGTACCGCGTCGACGACGACGAGGCCGACGAGACCGACGAGGCCACCGACGCGGACGAGACCCCCCGGGGTGGGGAAGCGCGGTGACCGGCACCGCCGGCGCTGAACTCGACAGGACGGTCGGCGCCGGCCCCACCGGTGCGGACTGGGCCGCGGCCGAGGCGTTGCTCCGTGCGCTTCCGCCGACGGCCCGGGTGCTGCTGATCTGCCACGTCAACCCGGACGGCGACGCGCTGGGCAGCATGCTCGGCTTCGGTCTGGGCCTGCGTCAGTTCGGCGTACACCGGTTGCAGGCGACCTTTCCCGGGCCTCCGGAGGTGCCGGAGCCGTTCCGTGGGCTTCCGGGGCTGGATCTGCTGGTCCCTGCGGGTGCCGCGGACGCCGACCCGGACCTGGTGATCTGCTTCGACGCGGCGAGCGAGTCGCGTCTCGGCGAGTTGGCGGGGCGGTTGTCGTCGGCCGGTGCGGCGCTGGTGCTCGACCACCACGCCTCCAACGCCGGCTTCGGCACGGTCAACCTGATCGACCCGACCGCCGCGGCGACCTCGGTGGTGGCCGAGCACCTGCTGGCCCGGCTCGGCGTGACGCTGGATCCGGCCATCGCCGAGTGCCTGTACGTGGCGTTGACCACGGACACGGGCTCGTTCCGGTTCGAGGCGACCACCCCGGCGGTGCACGAGCTGGCCGCCCGGCTGCTGGCCACCGGCATCTCGCCCGGCGACATCTCCCGTCGGGTCTTCGACACCCGGCCCTTCGGCGCGGTCCGGCTCTTCGGCGAGGTGCTGGGGCGTGCCCGGCTGGAACCGGCCGCGGCCGACGGTCGAGGGCTGGTGTGGACCTTCGCCACGCTGGACGACCTGGCCCGGCACGACCAGCGGCCGTACGTGCTGGAGGCGCTGATCGACTCGGTGCGGTGCACCGCCGAGGCGGACGTGAGTTGCGTGCTGAAGCAGACCGTGCCCGGCCAGTGGGCCGTGTCGATGCGCAGCAAGGGCGCGGTCGACGTCAGCCGGGTGGCGGTCGTGCTGGGTGGCGGTGGCCACCGGTTCGCCGCCGGGTTCACGGGTCGGGGCACGGTCGAGCAGGTAATCGAGGCGATCCGCGGCCAGCTCGACGCGGCGTTGATCCATCCCGACGCCTGACCTCGGCGCGTCGACCCGGCAGGAAGATCAGGGTCAACTCCGGGGAGTGTTGGTCTTCCCGCGTTCCGTGAGACCGGGAAGAATTGCGGGATGGAGCAGCCGCACGACCTCACCGTGGAGGCCCCCCGCACCTGGGACCGGCCTGCCGTCTCCGTGCCAGTCCTCGTCTGCCTGTCGCTCGTCGGTGGCCGGTTCGCGTCGTTCTCCACCGAAGCCAATCTTTACACCCTCGGCACCGGCGGCGTGCTGATCTGGCTCGGTCTCAGCAATCGGGTGGCCCGCCGCCCGGCGCCGCGCCGGTTGGGCGCGGGCGCGGCCTGGTGGGCACTGCCCGTGGTGGTCTTCGGGGTCTTCGAGGGCGTCACCTTCGTGCTCGCGGTGGGCGACGACTTCCCCACCTTCTCCCGGCTGGCTGATCCGCTGTTGGAGGACCAGCTCACCCGGTCGGCGGCCTGGTTCGCCTGGCTGGCCGCGTTCTGGGGGTTGGTGCGGCGATGATGCGGGCACTGGCGATCGGCGGTTTCGTCGCCGCGCTGGCACTGTTCGCCGTGGTCGAGTGGCTGGCACGGCGGGAGGGCTCCCGCATCCCCACGCTCGGTGAGGTCTGCGCGTACGTGATGCGCTACGAGGTGGGTCCCGTGCCGGTGGGCCGGATCGGTCTGTTCGGCTTCTGGTGGTGGCTGGGCTGGCACTTCCTGGCCCGCTGAGTCGGGTCCCGGCCTGTCCAGATGGCGGGAACCCTGAGCAGTATGTGGACCTGAACGATAACTTGGGAGACGGCCGGCACCGCGTTGCGGTGCAGGTCATGGGCGGTGGTGCCACACCTCGCGCCGCCTCCCTCCAGGGTCGGACCGACCCGGGCTCACGCTGCCCGACCGGCTGCTCCGGTAACCCCGGACCGCCGTGGGGCGCTCAGCACGACCGCCCGTGAGGGCCGCCGCGTGCCGGTGGCTCGCACCCTGGAAGGAGCGCCACCATGCCGAACAAGCCCAAGCCGGAGACCACCGCCGACGACGCCCGCGAGCAGGCCCGCCGCGCGCTGCAGACGTCGATGGACACCCGCCAGTGACCCGACCCGTCCGGCGGTGACGCCGCAGACGGCCCCCGTCGACCGCGTCACCGCCCGACCGGCCGTGGTCCGCCGCGTCCACCCACCGATTCCACCCCGCCCGACGGGGCAGCGCCGCCGGTAAGCGCTGACCATCCTTGCGATCCTTACCTGGCCCGTGACAGGATCGCCGGCGATGGACACCAGCACGCTGACCGCGTCCCCCCGCCGGATCGCCGGCCTCGCCCTGCCCGCGCTCGTGGTGCTCGCCGCCGAGCCGCTCTACGTGCTGGTCGACACGGCCGTGGTCGGTCACCTCGGCCGGGTGCCGCTCGCCGCGCTCGCCGTCGGCGGCACGGTCATGACGCTCACCGCGTGGCTGGGCACCGTGGTCGCGTACGGCACCACCGGGCGGTCGGCCCGCCGCTTCGGCGCCGGCGACCGGGCGGCAGCGGTGGCCGAGGGCGTCCAGTCGTCCTGGCTCGCGTTCGGCGTCGGGCTGCTGGTCGCCATCGGCATGCAGATCGGCGGGGGAGCGCTGGCTCGTACCCTCGCCGGAGGTGGTGGCGAGGTGGGCGACGCCGCGGCGCAGTGGCTGCGGATCGCGGCGCTCGGCGCGCCCGGCCTGCTGCTCGCCGCCGCCGGCAACGGCTGGCTGCGCGGAGTGCAGGACACCCGCCGCCCGCTGGCCTTCGTGCTCGGCCCCAACCTGCTCTCCGCGGTGCTCTGCCCGCTGCTGGTCTATCCCCTCGGGCTCGGCCTGGTCGGTTCGGCGGTGGCCAACGTGGTCGCGCAGACTCTCTCCGGGGTGCTCTTCGCCGGGGCGCTGGTCGCCGAGCGCGTGTCGCTGCGACCCCGGCCCCGGCTGATCCGCCAGCAGTTGGTGCTCAGCCGGGACCTGTTGATCCGTGGCCTGGCGTTCCAGGCCAGCTTCCTGTCCGCGACCGCGGTCGCCGCCCGCTTCGGCGCCGCCGCCGTCGGCGCCCACCAGATCGCCCTGCAACTGTGGTTCTTCACCGCGTTGGTGCTCGACGCGCTGGCCATCGCGGCGCAGTCCCTGGTGGGCGCCGCCCTCGGGGCCGGCGACGAGGAGGGCGCCCGCGCGCTGGCCCGCCGGATCGGCGTGCTCGGCGGCATCTGCGGCGTCGGCTTCGCGCTGGTCATCGCCGCCGGCGCCGGCGTCGTGCCGTCGTGGTTCAGCTCCGATCCGGGGGTACGCGAGCAGGCCATGGTCGCCTGGCCCTGGTTCGTCGCAATGCAGCCGCTGGCCGGGGTGGTGTTCGCGCTCGACGGCGTGCTGATCGGCGCCGGCGACGTGCGTTACCTGCGCAACCTCACCATCGTGGCGGCACTCGGCGGCTTCCTGCCGGCCATCTGGCTGGCGTACGGGCTCGACCTCGGGCTCGGCGGCATCTGGGCCGGGCTCACCCTGTTCGTGGTGATCCGTCTGGTCGCCCTGCTGCTGCGGCTGCGCACCGGCCGCTGGGCGGTGGTCGGCGCGACCCGCTGAGGGTCCTCTCCCACAGCCCCGGCCCGACGTGCCGACATCCGTCCCGCCTCCGCGCCGTCCGTCAGCCGAGCACGCCCAGACATCTGCCCGTCCGGGGCATCTGGCAGGCTTGGCCGACGTGAGCACCGATGGTCTGATCGTGGTCGACAAGCCCGGCGGCATGACGTCGCACGACGTGGTGGCGCGGATCCGCCGGCTGGCGAAGACCCGGCGGGTCGGGCACGGTGGCACTCTCGACCCGATGGCCACCGGTGTGCTGGTGATCGGCGTGGGCCGTGCCACCCGGCTGCTGACGTACGTGATCGGCGCCGGTAAGAGCTACACCGGCACGGTCCGGCTCGGTCAGGCCACCGTCACCGACGACGCCGAGGGCGACGTGATCGCCTCCACGCCGGCCGGTCTGGTCACCGACGACGCGATCCGTTCAGCGCTGGGGGCGCTGACCGGTGAGATCGACCAGGTGCCGAGCGCGGTCAGCGCCATCAAGATCGACGGGCAGCGGGCGTACAAGCGGGTGCGCGACGGGGAGAGCGTCGAGCTACCGGCCCGGCGGGTCACCATCTCCCGGCTGGAGGTGCTGGCGATCCGCCGTACCGAGCCGGACGTGGTGGACGTGGACGTGGACGTCACCTGCTCCTCCGGCACGTACATCCGGGCCATCGCCCGGGACGCGGGCCTGGCGCTCGGTGTCGGCGGCCACCTGACCGCGCTGCGCCGGACCGCGGTGGGCGGCTTCACCATCGCCGAGGCGGCCACCCTCGAGGAGCTGGAGCAGCGCGCCCCGGACGTGGTCAACCTGCCACTGGACGCGGCGGCCGACCGGTTCTTCCCGCGCCGGGAGGCCACACCCGACGAGGCCCGGGTGCTGGCCCACGGCGGGCCGTTGGACCCGACGGGCCTCGTCGGGCCGTACGCCGTCTTCGGGCCGGCCGGTGGCCTGATCGCTATCGTCAGCGAGCGGGACGGCCGGGCCCGCGCGGAGATCGTGCTCGCCCCGGCCTGACGGCGGGGCGCAGGTGCGCCGGCCAGCGGCCGGCGGTTGACGTCCGCCGGTCGGCGGGCCAGCAGGGAGGAGCGGCATGCAGCGGTGGCGGGGGTACGACGCGGCGCCCGGTGGGTGGGGGCGCTCGGTCGTCACCATCGGCGTCTTCGACGGCGTGCACAAGGGGCACCAGGCGACCATCGGCCACGCCGTGGCCCGGGCCCGGGAGCTGGGCGTCCAGTCGGTGGTGGTCACCTTCGACCCGCACCCGGCCGAGGTGGTGCGCCCCGGTTCGCATCCGGCGGTGCTCACCGAGCAGGCCCGCAAGGCGGAGCTGATCGAGGCGCTCGGCGTGGACGTGCTCTGCGTGGTGCCGTTCACCCCGGAGTTCTCCCGGCTGCCCGCCGAGCAGTTCGTGCACGACATCCTGGTGGAGCACCTGCACGCGGCGCTGGTGGTGGTCGGCAGCAACTTCCGCTTCGGGCACCGGGCGGCCGGTGACGTGGCACTTCTGGAGCGGTTGGGCCGCACCTTCGGCTTCGGCGTGGAGGGTGGCCCGCTGGTCGCCGAGGACGGCACCGTCTTCTCCTCCACCTACATCCGCTCCTGCGTCGACGCGGGCGACGTGGGCGCGGCGGCGGCCGCACTGGGCCGCCCGCACCGTCTGGAGGGCGTGGTGGTCCGCGGCGACCAGCGCGGGCGGGAGCTGGGCTTCCCCACCGCCAACCTGCTCTGCCACCGGTACGCGGCGGTGCCCGCCGACGGGGTGTACGCGGCCCGCCTGGTCCGCCGCGGGCAGCGCGAGCCGCTGATGGCGGCGGTGTCGGTGGGTACCAACCCGACCTTCTCCGGTCGGGAGCGGCGGGTGGAGGCGTACGCGCTGGACTTCGACGGCGACCTCTACGGCGAGCGGCTGGCCCTGGACTTCGTGGCGCACCTGCGCGGACAGATCCGGTACGACTCGATCGAGCCGTTGATCGCCCAGATGGAACAGGACGTCGAGCGCACCCGGCGCGCCCTGTCCTGATCGTCGGGAAGATCGACGCGGCCCCGGCCGAGGCCCTTGACCGGGTGCTACCGGCGAGTGCTGGTAGTCTTGCGGAGACGTCGGGTGACCGGCGTGGGGCCTCGCGTGCCTGCTCGACGCCGCGGGTGCGAGGTACCGGTCCGTTCCCGGTCCATCGGGACGACGGACACCTACTTGATCAACCCATCGAAACAGGGAGAACATGGCGCTCGACCAGGAAGCCAAGGCCAGCATCCGCGCGGAGTACGCGACCGCCGAGGGCGACACCGGTTCGCCGGAGGTCCAGGTCGCGGTCCTCACCAAGCGGATCGCCGAGCTGACCGAGCACCTGAAGGTGCACAAGCACGACCACCACAGCCGCCGTGGGCTGCTGCTGCTGGTCGGCCGTCGCCGTCGGCTGCTCAACTACGTCCAGAAGAAGGACATTGCGCGCTACCGGTCGCTCATCGAGCGGCTCGGCCTGCGCCGGTGACGTGACGGGGGAGTGGCCGACCGGCCGCTCCCCCGTACCGCGTCCCACCTGAAGAAACACGGGCCGCGCGACCACCCGAGAGGGAGCCGGTCAGCGTACCGGTCTCCGGTAGTGGCCCCCGGGAACTCCGGCATCATGCCGGCCACCCGGGCGCTTCGATCGAAGACCGGCCGGCTGAGCAGCTCCCCGATGTCGTGGGCCCACGACGCGAAGGAGCACGACAGCACATGACCGAGACCAAACTCGGCACCGAATCCCGCACCGCCGTGATCGACAACGGGTCCTTCGGCACCCGTGAGATCACCTTCTCCACCGGTCGGCTGGCTCGCCAGGCCGCCGGTTCCGTCATCGCCCAGCTGGGCGAGACGGTCGTTCTCTCCGCCACCACCGCCGGTAAGCACCCGAAGGAGCAGTTCGACTTCTTCCCGCTGACCGTCGACGTCGAGGAGCGGATGTACGCCGCGGGCCGCATCCCCGGCTCGTTCTTCCGCCGCGAGGGCCGGCCGAGCGAGGACGCGATCCTCACCTGCCGCCTGATCGACCGGCCGTTGCGCCCGTCCTTCGTGAAGGGCCTGCGCAACGAGGTCCAGGTCGTCGAGACCATCCTGGCGCTCGACCCGCAGCACCCGTACGACGTCGTGGCGATCAACGCCGCCTCGATGTCGACCAAGCTGTCGGGCCTGCCGTTCTCCGGCCCGATCGGTGCGACCCGGGTCGCGCACATCGACGGCCAGTGGGTTGCCTTCCCGACCCTGGAGGAGCTGGCCCGGGCCACCTTCGACATGGTCGTGGCCGGCCGCACGCTGGACGACGGCGACGTCGCGATCATGATGGTCGAGGCCGAGGCCACGCCGAACGCCGTCGCCCTGATCTCGGCCGGCGCCACCGCGCCGACCGAGGAGATCGTGGCCAGCGGCCTGGAGGCCGCGAAGCCGGCGATCCGCGAGCTGTGCCGCGCGCAGAGCGAGCTGGCCGAGGTCGCCGCCAAGCCGGTCACCGAGTTCCCGGTCTTCCTGGACTACCAGGACGACGTGTACGACGCGGTCGCCGAGCTGGTTCGTGGCGAGGTCGCCGAGGCGATCACCATCGCCGGCAAGGCCGACCGCGAGGAGGCCCTGGACCGGGTCAAGGCCCGGGTCGCCGACGAGCTGTCCGGTCGGTTCGAGGGCCGGGAGAAGGAGCTCAGCGCCGCCTTCCGGTCGCTGACCAAGTCCGAGGTGCGCAACCGCGTACTGCGCGAGCAGGTCCGCATGGACGGCCGCGGCCCGCGGGACATCCGCCCGCTGACCGCCGAGGTCGGCGTGCTGCCGCGCGTGCACGGTTCGGCGCTGTTCGAGCGGGGCGAGACCCAGATCCTGGGTGTGACCACGCTGAACATGCTCCGCATGGAGCAGATGGTGGACACGCTGTCCCCCGAGAACCGCAAGCGCTACATGCACAACTACAACTTCCCGCCGTACTCGACCGGTGAGACCGGCCGGGTCGGCTCGCCGAAGCGGCGCGAGATCGGCCACGGCGCTCTCGCCGAGCGGGCACTGATCCCGGTGCTGCCGTCGCGCGAGGAGTTCCCGTACGCCATCCGGCAGGTCTCCGAGGCGCTCGGCTCCAACGGCTCCACCTCGATGGGTTCGGTCTGCGCCTCGACGCTGGGCCTGCTCTCCGCGGGTGTGCCGCTGAAGGCGCCGGTCGCCGGCATCGCGATGGGGCTCATCTCCGACGAGGTGGACGGCAAGACCCAGTACGTGACGCTGACCGACATCCTCGGTGCCGAGGACGCGTTCGGTGACATGGACTTCAAGGTCGCCGGCACGCCGGAATTCGTCACCGCGCTCCAGCTCGACACCAAGCTCAACGGCATCCCGTCGGACGTGCTGGCCGCCGCGCTGCAGCAGGCGAACGAGGCCCGGCAGGTCATCCTCGGCGTCATGAAGGCCGCGATCGAGGCTCCGGCCGAGATGTCGGACTACGCGCCGCGGGTCACCACCGTCAAGATCCCGGTCGACAAGATCGGCATGGTGATCGGCCCGAAGGGGCAGACCATCAACGCGATCCAGGACGAGACCGGCGCCGAGATCTCCATCGAGGACGACGGCACGATCTACGTCGGCGCCACCAACGGCCCGTCGGCCCAGGCGGCCGTCGACCGGATCAACGGGATCGCCAACCCGACGCTGCCGAAGCAGGGCGAGCGGTTCCTCGGCACGGTGGTCAAGACCGCCGCGTTCGGCGCGTTCATCTCGCTGCTGCCGGGCCGTGACGGCCTGCTGCACATCTCCAAGGTGGGCGACGGCAAGCGGGTCGAGCGCGTTGAGGACTTCCTCAACGTCGGCGACCGGGTCGAGGTCGAGATCGCGGACATCGACGCCCGCGGCAAGATCTACCTCGACAAGGTCCGTCCGGAGGGCGCCGAGGCGCCGGCCGCCGGCGAGTCCGCCGGTGAGGCTGGCGGCGACCGGCCGGCTGGCCGTGACCGGGGCGACCGCGGTCCGCGTGACCGGGGCGACCGCGAGCGCGGTGGCGACCGGGGCGGTCGTGGCCCGGAGCGCGGCGACCGTGGCGAGGGCGGCGGCGGCGAGGGTGGCGAGGGCGGCGAGCGTCCGCGCCGCCGGACCCGGCACAGCTGACCGTTCACCATCGCATCACCCACCCCTCGTCGATCTGGGAGCAGTACGTGAGTCGGGCCTTCAGTGCGCCGTTTCCACCGGATCGACGGGGGGTGGCTGCGTCCCGGGACACCGGGGCGGGCCGCTCCGGCGGCACCGCCCGGGCGGTGACCCGGACGCTCAGCGACGACCCGCTGGGTGGCACGGTACGACGTACCGTGCTGCCCAGCGGCCTGCGCGTGCTCACCGAGGCGATCCCGGCGATGCGCAGCGTCTCCTTCGGCGTCTGGGTGTCGGTCGGCTCGCGGGACGAGACCCGGCCGCAGGCCGGCGCCGCGCACTTCCTGGAGCACCTGCTCTTCAAGGGCACCCACAAGCGCACCGCCCTGGAGATCTCCTCGCAGATCGAGGCGGTCGGTGGCGAGACGAACGCCTTCACCACGAAGGAATACACCTGCTACTACGCCCGCGTGCTGGACGAGGACCTGCCGCTGGCGATCGACGTGATGTGCGACCTGGTCGCCGACTCGTTGCTGGAGCCGGCCGACGTGGAGACCGAGCGCGGCGTGATCCTCGAAGAGATCGCCATGCACGACGACGAGCCCGGTGACGAGGTGCACGACCTCTTCGCCCGCGCCGTCTACGGCGACCACCCGCTGGGTCGACTGATCTCCGGCACCGAGGAGACCGTCACGCCGATGACCCGGCGGCAGATCCAGAGCTTCTACCGCCGCCACTACACGGCGCCGGAGATCGTCATCGCCGCCGCCGGCAACCTCGACCACGCCACCGTGGTCAAGCTGGTCCGCCAGGCGGTGCGCGGCACCCCGCTGGACAGCGACCCGGCGACCCCGGCGCCGCACCGCGGGGCCACCCCGGCGGTACGGACGCGGCCGGCCACCACCCTGGTGGAGCCGAAGGAGACCGAGCAGGCGCACGTCATCCTCGGCTGCCCCGGCATCGACCGCCTCGACGAGCGGCGCTTCGCCCTCGGCGTGCTCAACAACGTGCTCGGCGGCGGCATGTCCAGCCGGCTGTTCCAGGAGATCCGTGAGCAGCGCGGCCTCGCCTACTCGGTCTACTCCTACGCCAGTCAGTACGCCGACAGCGGCCTGTTCGCCGTCTACGCCGGCTGCGCGCCGGGCAAGGTGGACGAGGTGTTGGCCCTGACCCGCGCCGAGCTGGCCCGCGTCGCCGCCGACGGGCTGACCGAGGCCGAGGTGGCCCGGGGCAAGGGGATGAGCAAGGGCTCGTTCGTGCTCGGTCTCGAGGACACCGGCTCCCGGATGAGCCGGTTGGCCAAGGGGGAGCTGCTCTACGGCGATCTGATGCCGGTCGACGAGTTGCTCCGCCGGGTCGACGAGGTCACCGTGGAGGACGTGAACGTCCTCGCCGCCGAGCTGCTCAGCCGGCCGATGTCGCTGGCCGTGGTGGGCCCGTTCGGCGCTGGCGACTTCGCGGTCTGAGGGCTGCGAGCGCTGGTCGGGGAAAACGTCCCGGCCGAAGGGGCACGTCCTGATTGGGATAGGTTGTGCCCGTGACTGACGAGCAGCGAAAGACCCCGGCCGAGCCGCTGCGGGTCGGCGTGTTTGGTGCGCGCGGCCGGATGGGCATCGAGGTCTGCAAGGCGGTCGACGCCGCCGACGATCTCGCCCTGGCCGCGGCGATCGACCAGGGCGACAGCCGCTCCGCCGTCTCCATCGCCGAGGTGGTCGTCGACTTCACCACGCCGGACGTCGTCATGGACAACCTCCAGTGGTGCGTCGAGCAGGGCATCAGCGCCGTGGTCGGCACGACCGGCTTCACCGAGCAGCGGCTGGAGCAGGTGCGCCGCTGGCTGGCCGACAAGCCCGAGGTGGGCGTGGTCATCGCCCCGAACTTCGGCATCGGCGCGGTGCTGATGATGCAGTTCGCCGCGCGGGCCGCCCGGCACTTCGAGTCCGTCGAGATCATCGAGCAGCACCACCCGCGCAAGCTGGACGCCCCGAGCGGCACGGCCACGCACACCGCCCGGCAGATCGCCCGGGCCCGCGCCGAGGCCGGCCTCGGCCCGGTTCCCGACGCCACCAGGGACGAGGTACCGGGTGCGCGCGGCGCCGAGATCGACGGGGTACGCGTCCACGCCGTGCGCGCCACCGGGCTGGTCGCCCACCAGGAGGTGCTCTTCGGCACCACCGGCGAGACGCTGACCATCCGGCACGACTCGTACGACCGGGCGTCGTTCATGCCGGGTGTGCTGCTCGCCGTCCGCGCGGTGCGCAACCGCCCCGGCCTCACCGTCGGCCTGGACGCCCTGCTCGACTGACGGGCCGTCCCCGGCGGGCGAAACCTGCTCGCGGGACGGGTCCGGCCACCCCTAGGCTGCCCCGATGATCGATGGCGGACATGGTGACCGGGTCGGCCGCAGGGTGACCCTGCGGCCGGTGGACGACGACAACTGGCGGGCGGTGGCCGACGTCGCCCCGCAAGACGACCAGCGCCGGTTCGTGGCCGCGCTGGCCGCCCGCTACCTGCTGCTCAGCACCCGCTCCGAGGTGTGGACCTCGCTCGCGGTGTACGCCGACGAGACCGTCGTCGGCCACGTCATGTGGGGCGTGGACGACGACGGCTCACACTGGATCGGCGGGATGCTCATCGACGCCGCCGAGCAGAACCGGGGCGTCGGCCGAGCCACCGTCCAGACCCTGGCCCCGTGGCTGGCGGCCCGAAACGGCAACCCCCCGGTCCGCCTCTCGTACCACCCCGACAACACCCCGGCCGCCGCCCTCTACACCTCCCTGGGCTTCCACCCCACCGGCGCGTTCGACGACGACGAGCTGATCGCCGAGCTGAACCCCCGCGATCTTGCATTTTCTGTCGCGACAAAGGCGCATGTCCCGCATCTCGACGACCGAAACTGCAAGATCGCCGGGGTGTTCGGCCCGGCCTAGCGGGGGAGGGACGGGGTTGTGGGGCGGCGTTGGGTGGGGAGGGTTGGGGTCAGTGGGGTGGGGAGGCCGTCGATGGTGGCTTCGCCGGTGCGGTTGACCGTGACGTTTACCGGGGTGTTGGCCACGCGGAGGCCGTTGACCGCGATGGCACCCAGCTCTGCTCCCGCCAGGGGTGCCAGCCGGACCGTGCCGGACGGCACGTCGGGGTAGAGCCCGGTGGCGGCCTGGAGCAGCAGCACCGCGCTGGTGGCGGCCCACGCCTGTGGCCGGCACGCCGCCGGGTACGGCACCGGACGGTTCACCAGCGAACGGTCGTCGCCGCCGTACAGCTCGGGCAGCCGGTAGTCGAACGCCTCGGCGGCGCTGAGCAGCCCCTCGGCCAGGGCGAGAGCGGCGTCTCGGTGCCCGGCCCGCGCCAGCCCGGCGAGCACGATGGCGGTGTCGTGGGTCCAGATCGACCCACAGTGGTACGACAGCGGGCTGAAGCCGGCGTCGTCGGTGGACATGGTTCGCAGACCGAAGCCACCGGCCAGGGTGTCGGTGGTGAGCAGGCGGGCGACCTGGTCCTCCTCGTCGCCGGTCAGCAGGCCGGTGCCGAGCAGGTGACCGATGTTGCTGGTGAGCGAGTCGACCGGGCGCTTGTCGCGGTCGAGGGCCAGCGCGGGCTGCGGGCCGTACCGGCCGTCGACCCAGAAGCTCTCCCGGAAACGGCGGGCCAGCGCGGCGGCGTGCTCGCGCCAGCGGTCCCCGCCCGGGCGACCGAAGGCGTCCAGCAGGGCGGCGCCGTTCACGGCGGCCTCGTGCGCGTACCCCTGCACCTCGGCCAGCACGATGGGCGCGGTGGCCAGCGAGCCGTCGTGGAACCGGACGGCGTCGCCGGAGTCCTTCCAGCCCTGGTTGGACAGCCCGTGCCCGGTGGTGTCGACGTACTCGACCAGCCCGTCGCCGTCCGGGTCGGCGTGCTCGCCGAGCCAGCGCAGCGCCGTCTCCAGGTGCGGCAGCAGCGGCTCGATCTGCTCGGCCGGCAGACCCCAGCGCCAGGCGTCGTGCAGGAGGTTGACCCACAGCATGGTGGCGTCGACGGTGCCGAAGTAGGCCGGTGGCAGGCGCAGCCCGTCGTCGGGCAGCGCGAACTCGTGCCGGCGCAGCTCGTGCAGGATCTTGCCGGGGGCCTCGCCGGTGGCCGGGTCGACGCGGGTGCCCTGTCGCCGGGCGAGCGCCCGCAGTGTGCCGGCGGCCAGGTCGGTGCCGAGGGGCAGCATCATCCGGGCGGCCCAGAGGCTGTCCCGGCCGAACAGGGTGAGGAACCAGGGCACCCCGGCGCCGAGGAAGACGTCCTCCGGTGCCCCGGTCTCGGCCAGTCGCAGCCCGCGCAGGTCGTCGAGGCTGCGGTCGAGCAGCCGGGCCAGTCGCCGGTCGTCGGCGGTCACCTCGGGTCGGGACCACTCCGGCTCGCCGGCGGGGCCGACCACCACGGCGTGCGGGTCCTCGACGGTCAGGTGCCAGCGCAACACCGTCTCGCCGCCCGGGGGCAGCTCGACGGGCCAGGAGAGCCGGGGGGCGGTGATCCGCTCTCCGGTCGCGAGCACGTCGGCGCCCGCGCCGGTGACGGTGACGCTGATCCCCTCCGCCGACCAGGTGAGGACGCCGGGCTGAGCGGTCCTGGCCTCCAGCGGCGACACGGCGCCACCGGACTTGACCACCTCGATGGGTGCCAGGTCGCAGCCGAGGTCGATGCTCACGGTGGCGCGTACGCCGACGGTGGCCGTGGAGACGATCCGCAGCTCCTCGGTGAGGCCGTTGCCTGTGGCTCGGCGGAGCCGGTCGACCCGGACGGTGGGGTCGGGCACGGGGTCGCCGAGCCAGCGCGCCAGGCTCACGAAGCGGGCGCCGTGTGGCCCGTCGTCGCCACGGGTCAGCCCTTCGGGCTCCCGGTCGTCGACGCGTAGCTCGGCTCGGGAGAGCACCCGGGCGTCGGCGTGGAAGACGCCCTGGACGCCGGTCGGGCGGATCTGCCCGGTCGCTTCCCCCAGTGCGCTGGTCGGGGCGAGGACCACCCCCACCAACTCGTGCAGAAGGGGTTGCAGCTGGCGTTCGATCACGGTGCGGCTCCAGATCCTGAGGGTGCGGGGCGGACGTCTTGACAACCCGCCCCCGGCGGTGCAAAGTGCGAAACATTCCAGAAACTTGAACGATCTAATCCTGCCTTATCCGAATTGGATCGTTCAAGATGGCGAGAGGGATTAAGTGGCCGACAAGGTGACCATCGCGACGGTGGCCCGGCACGCCCGCGTGAGCCGCCAGACGGTGTCCAACGTGCTCAACGCCCCGCACATCGTGCGCGAGGAGACCCGGCTGCGGGTCCAGGACGCGATCAGCGCACTCGGCTACCGGGCCAACCAGGCCGCCCGTCAGATGCGTACCGGCCGGTCCCGGCTCATCGCCGCCCGGATCGAGCCCACCCGGGACGGCATCAACGGCTCGGTGCTCGACCGCTTCCTGCACGGCCTCACCGAGACCGCCGACGCCGCCGGCTACCGGGTACTGCTCTACACGGCCACCGACGACGAGCGCGAGATCGCCACGTACGACGACCTGCTCGGCACGTACGAACTGGACGCGTTCGTGCTCGTCGGGACGAAGCACGGCGACCCGCGTACGGCCTGGCTGGCCGGCCGGGACGTGCCGTTCGTGACCTTCGGCCGGCCGTGGGACGCCCTCGACGCCCACCCCTGGGTGGACGTGGACGGCGCCGCCGGCACAGCGCAGGCCACCCGGCACCTGCTGGCCGCCGGGCACCGGCGGATCGCGTTCATCGGCTGGCCGCTCGGATCCGGCGTCGGTGACGACCGCCGGGCCGGCTGGCGCGACGCACTGCACGCGGCCGGCGTCGACCCGACCGGGCTGCACCGGGAGACCGAGGACGGCATCGCCGAGGGCGAGCGACTGATGCGCGACCTGCTCGCCGCCGTCGAGCCGACGGCCGTGGTCTGCGCCAGCGACTCCCTGGCTCTCGGCGCCCTCCAGGCGATCCGCGGCACCGAACCGCCCGTGTCGGTGATCGGCTTCGACGACACGCCGGTGGCCGCCGCCGTCGGCCTGGCCAGCGTGAGCCAACCGCTGGGCGAGGCCGCCGCCCGCTGCGTGGACCTGCTCACCGGGGTCCTCGACGGCAACCACGAGACCCCCACCCACGTGCTGCTCCAGCCCGCGCTGGCGCTCCGGCACACCGCGTAGTCCCTTCCCCCACCAGGAGAACCCATGGCACCTCGACACCTGACCCGGGTGGCGGTGGCCGGCCTCGCCGCCGTCGCCCTTCTCGGCTCCGCGGCCTGCGGCAGCGGCTTCGACGACTCCTCCGGCGACGCCGCCCAGTCCAGCGGCCCGGCGAGCCTGCAGATCCTGATCGGCTCCTCCGGTGAGGCCGAGACCAAGGCCGTGCAGGACGCCGCGGCGAAGTGGGCCGGCAGTTCCGGCAACACCGCCACGGTCACGCCCGCGCAGGACCTCACCCAGCAGCTCGGCCAGGCCCTCGCCGGTGGCACCCCGCCGGACGTGTTCTACGTCGACGCGGCCCGGTTCGCCGACTACGCCAGCGTCGGCGCCTTGGAGCCGTACGGCGATAAGATCAGCAACTCGGGCGACTTCTACGAGAGCCTGCGCACGACGTTCTCCTACGACGGCAAGCTCTACTGCGCGCCGAAGGACTTCTCCACCCTGGCCCTGCAGATCAACACCGACCTGTGGACCAGGGCCGGGCTGACCGACGCCGACGTGCCCACCACCTGGGAGCAGCTCACCGCGACCGCCCAGAAGATCAAGGCCAAGGGGCAGGTCCCGCTGGCCCTCGGCGACACCCGGGACCGGATCGGCGCCTTCATGGTGCAGAACGGCGGCTGGCTGCTGAGCAAGGACGGCAAGCAGGCCACGGCCGACACCCCGGAGAACCTGGCCGCCCTCCAGTACGTCAAGACCATGCTCACCACCGGCCTGGCCAAGTACCCGAAGCAGCTCGACGCCGGTTGGTCCGGTGAGGCGTTCGGCAAGGGCAAGGCCGTGATGACCATCGAGGGCAACTGGATCAAGGGCGCCCTGCAGAACGACTTCCCGAACATCAAGTACCGGGTCGTCCCGCTGCCGGCCGGTGCGAAGGGTCAGGGCACGCTCTCCTTCACCCAGTGCTGGGGCATCGCGGCGAAGAGCAGGTACAAGGAGCAGGCGATCAAGTTCGTCGAGGCGATGACCAGCGGCGAGCAGCAGATGGCCTTCGCCAAGGCGTTCGGCGTGATGCCGTCCCGCCAGTCGGTACGCGACCAGTACACCACCGCCTTCCCGGCCGACAAGCCCTTCATCGACGGTGCCGCGTACGCGCAGGGCCCGGTGAACGCCCCGAAGATGGACAGCGTCCTCCTCGACCTGGACACCGGCCTGCAGGGCCTGGCCAACGGCGACCCGAAGACGGTGCTGCAGAACTTCGACAAGAACGCCAAGGCGGCGCTCGGCACCAGCTGAGGTGACGGCGGGGGTCCCGGGCGCACCGGGGCCTCCGCCTCATCGTCGGCCCGAGGGAGGAGGGGAGGGGAGATGGCAACCGAAACACTGACCGCCGTGGGGACCGCGCGGGGGAAGAGCCCGCGCCGGCGTCGGCGCGGTATCCGCCGCGACGAGACGGTCGCCGGCTGGCTCTTCGTCGCGCCGGTGATCGTCATCCTGGGGTTGTTCCTGCTGCTGCCGATCCTGATGGCGTTCTGGGTCAGCCTGACCGACTGGAACGGCCAGGGCAGCCCGTTCACGAGTGAGGTCCCGTTCGTCGGCGGGCACAACTACACCCAGTTGTTCACCGAGGACGGGCTGGCCCGCCGCGACTTCATGACCAGCATCCGCAACAACATCTACTACGTGGCGATCGTGGTGCCGGCGCAGACCGTGCTCGCCCTCGGGCTGGCGCTGGTCGTCAACAACCGGATGCTCAAGGGCAAGAGCTTCTTCCGCAGCGCCTTCTACTTCCCGTCGGTCACCAGCTCCGTCGCGATCAGCGTGGTGTTCCTGTTCCTCTTCGCCAACTCAGGCGCGGTCAACGCGCTGCTCGCCTTCCTCGGCATCGACGGCCCGGAGTGGTTCGCCGACTCCCGAGGGGTGCTGCACCTGCTGCTCGGCACCGTCGGCGTCGACTCGCCCCCGGCGGGGCTGACCGGCGGCGGCCCGTTCGGGCTCAGCTGGTGGGACTGGCTGGCCGGACCCAGCGTGGCCATGATGTCGATCATCACGTTGGTGGTCTGGACCACCTCCGGCACCTTCATGCTGATGTTCCTGGCCGGGTTGCAGAACGTGCCGGTGGCCCTCGACGAGGCGAGCATCCTCGACGGCGCGTCCCGGTGGCAGCGGTTCCGGCACGTCACCCTGCCGCTGCTCAAGCCGACCACCTTCCTGGTGCTCACCCTCGGCCTGATCGGCTCCTGGCAGGTCTTCGACCAGGTGTACGTGATGAGCCAGGGCGACCCGGCCAAGACCACGCTCACCCCGGCCTACCTGTCGTACCGGACCGCCTTCCGGGACTTCGACTACGGCTCGGGAGCGGCGATCTCCTTCGTGCTGTTCCTGATCATCATCGTGTTCACGCTGATCCAGCGCCGGGCGCTGGCCGAGCGGGACACCGACCGGCCGCGCCGCGGCTGGCGGCGTCGGCGCGTACCGGAGAGGTCCTGAGATGGCCGTGCTGACCGACCGCCCGCCGGCGGCGGCGCCCGCGCGGCGCGACCAGCGCGTGGCCCGCACCCTGGCCACCCGCTTCCTGGGGTACGCCACGCTGATCTTCTTCGGGCTGGTGTTCCTCTACCCGTTCGTCATCCAGATCGGCAACGCGCTCAAGACCGAACCGGACGCCGCGGCCAACCCACTGTCGCCGATCCCGGACCCGCTCACGCTGGCCGGCTTCGAGCGGATCTTCGCCGGCACCAACTTCCCGCTCTGGCTGGGCAACTCACTGCTGGTCACGGTGCTGGTCACCATCGGTCGGGTGTTCTTCGACTCGCTCGCCGGGTACGCGCTGGCGCGACTGCGGTTCCGGGGACGCAGCGGGCTGTTCGCCGCGGTGATCGCGGTGCTGGCGGTGCCCGGGGTGGTGCTGCTGATCCCGAAGTTCCTGGTGCTCAACCAGCTCGGCATCTACAACAGTTACGCCGGTCTGGTGGTGCCGCTGCTGGCCGACGCGGCCGGCGTGTTCATCATGAAGCAGTTCTTCGAGTCGATCCCGTTGAGCGTCGAGGAGGCCGCCCGCATCGACGGGGCGAGCATCTTCCGTACCTTCTGGTCGGTGGTGCTGCCGATGGCGAAGCCGGCGCTGATCACCCTGACCATCCTGTCGTTCCAGGGCTCGTGGAACGAGTTTCCGCACAGCCTCGTGTCGGTGCAGGACCCGGACCTGTTCACCCTGCCGCGAGGGCTGGCCGACCTGGTCAGCGGCTCGCTCGGCAAGGGCACCCAGTACCCGCTCAAGCTGGGTGCCGCCCTGCTGGCCACCATTCCGGTGGCGATCATCTTCGTGGTGTTCCAGCGGTATTTCGTCCGGGACGCCAACGACGGATCGGACAAGGGCTGACGTGGCGGGTGTGGCGGCCCCGCGAAGGGGCCGCCACACCGCTCAGCCCTGCTGGAGCACGGACAGGATGTTGCCGGCCGGGTCGGTGAACCAGGCGATCGCCGGTCCCTGCCCGCGCAGGACACCCTTCTCGTCCTGCGGCATCCCGTCGTAGCGGGCGAAGCTCACACCTCGAGCGATCAGCTCGTCGACCGCCCGGTCGATGTCGTCGACCGGGAAGTTGAGCACCGTGAAGGTGGCGGGGATGTGGTCCTTCTTCGGATAGACCAGCACGGGTCGGTCACCGGCGATGTGCAGGGTCAGCAACCCGCCCATCGCGTCGTCCCGGGTGACCCGCAGACCGAGTGTCTCGCCGTAGAACCGTTCGGCGCGGTCGGTGTCGTCGACCGAGAACCCGCTGAACGCCCTGGTGTCTGTGAACACGATGCTCTCCTCGCTGTTGCGGTACGAGGGGTGGAAGGTCAGTCGTCGGCCGGCACCTTCTCGGCCGGCACGCCCACGTGCAGGCGAACCTGAGGCACCAGCATGTCATCGACGTCCAGCGCGCGAGCCGCGCCGTCGGGTTCCCAGCCCGTGCTGGTGAGGAACTTCCGGGTCGCCTCGTCACCCTCGAACGTCCAGGCCACCGCCCGGGTCAGGCCGTCGGACCGCCACAGGTCGACGGCGGCGGCGAGCAGCCGGCTGCCGTGCCCACGCCGACCCCAGCGCGGCTCGACCAGCAGGTCGGTCACGGCGGCCACGTCCGCGCCGAGCGCGTCGGCCGGCTCGCCCGGGGCGAGCGCCTCGGCGTCGGCCGGGCCGGAGGCGGCGAACCCCACCAGATACGATTGCTCGGCCTGTTCGACGGCGACGAGCACCCGGTGCGCGCCCGAGGGCGGCTCCAGCACCGCGGCGCTCCACCGCCGGGCGAGGAAGGCCTCGTCCAGGTTGTCGAGCACGTGCCGAGGCAGGATCCGGCGGTACGCGACCCGCCAGGTCGCGAGTTGGATGCGTGCGATTTCGCCGGCGTCCTCGGGACGCGCCGGGCGGACGTACCCGAGAGCCATGGGACGGAAGCCTACGCAGGGCCAGGGAGGCGACGGTGGCGCAGGGTGCCAACAGGACGGTCGGGCAGGTATCCAGCGTGGTCGGGCTCGCTGCCGCGGTCACCATCTTCCTCTCGATGGCGGCCGTCCGGCACGGCTTCTTCGACCTGAAGGTCTACTACGGCGCGTTGACCTGGTGGGTGCACGACGGCGGGGAGATCTACGACTACCTCAAGCCCGGCACCCAGTACGGCTTCACGTACCCGCCGTTCGCCGCGCTGGTCATGCTGCCGATGGCGTACCTGCCGTGGTCGGCCGCGATCGTGGTGAGCGTGCTCGCCAGCGTGGTCACCACCACGGTGCTGATCTGGTGGCTGGTCGACCCGATCGCCCGCCGGGCCGGCTGGACCCGGTGGTACGCCCTCGCGGTGGCGCTCTGCCTGGCCGCCGCGTTCGAGCCGATGCGGGAGACGGTCAACTTCGGCCAGGTCAACACGCTGCTGCTCTTCCTGGTGGCGGTGGATCTGCTGCGGCTGCTGCCCCGGGGCAACCGGTGGGCCGGAGTGGGCATCGGGCTGGCCACCGCGATCAAGCTGACCCCCGGCATCTTCATCGTCTACCTGCTGGTCACCGGGCGGTGGCGGGCGGCACTCACCGCCAGCGGCGCGGCAGCCGGGGTGTCGCTGCTGGCCGGCGCGCTCTTCCCGGACGCGTCCCGCGAGTTCTGGACCGAGGCGCTGTGGAACACCGGCCGGGTGGGCGAGTTGGCGTTCGTGTCCAACCAGTCGCTGCGCGGCGTGGTCGCCCGGCTCAACCCGGAGCACCCGAGCACGCTGCTCTGGCTCCTGTTGGTGCTCGGCGCACTGGCGCTCTGGGCCTGGCGGTCCCGTGCCGCCGTCGCGGCCGGCGACGAGGCGACCGGCCTGGCGCTGACGGGCGCGGTGATGTGCCTGGTCAGCCCGGTCACCTGGGTTCACCACCTGGTCTGGCTGCTGCCCGCGCTGATCCTGCTGGTCGACAACGCGATGGCCGCTCCGGCCGGCCGCCGCCGGCGCGTCCTGCTGGCCGCCGCGACCGTCGGGTACGCGCTGCTGATCAGCCGGACCGTCTGGTTCTGGGAGAAGGACTTCACCGGCGTCGACGGCTTCCTGGGCAGCAACGCCTACGTCTGGATCAGCCTGGCGTTGCTGGCCTTCCTGCCGGTGCGCCGGTGGCTGACACCGGGCGGGTCAGTCGTCGAGGCGTCCGGCGTACCGCAGCTCGACCAGCCCGACCGGCGGGCTCCCACCGGCGAGCGGCACGTGGTAGGTCGACCGCTCACCGTCCGCTGACAGCCCGGCCCGCTCGCAGAACCGGCGGGCCCGGAGGTTCTCCGCCAGCACCCACAGCCGGTAGCCGGTCCAGCCCCGCTCGGCCAGCCCGGCTCGGGCGGCTGCCAGCAGGGCGGCGGCGGTCCCGTCGCCCCAGCGGGCCGGTTCCACGTAGAGCGCCAGCACCTCGCCGACCGTCGGGTCCAGGTCGTCGCGGTCCTGGTTTCGCCGGTACGGCCCGAAGGTGGTGAAGCCGACCACCAGCCCGTCCACCTCCCCGAGTAGGGTCGTGAACGGATGCTCCGGATCGGCGGTGCCGACGTCG
The DNA here is from genome assembly GCF_023896955.1 of Micromonospora sp. RHAY321. Taxonomy (GTDB): domain Bacteria; phylum Actinomycetota; class Actinomycetes; order Mycobacteriales; family Micromonosporaceae; genus Micromonospora. The sequence continues at coordinate 338,155 of NZ_JAMHIW010000004.1, read as the reverse complement.
CGGCGGCGCTGTGCCCAGGCCAGCACGTTGAGCCGCCGGAGCACCTCGTCCGGCATGAAGCCGGCGTAGCCCGCCTGCCAGCCGTGCACGTGCACCCGGGCGACCGCCTCGGCGTCGTCCGGCTCCTCCCGGCGGATGGTCAGCATTGCACCGTTCTATGCCCCGGTGGCCGTCACGTCCAGCTTCCCGCACCGGCGTCGTACCAATGAATTAGGGTCCCGACGATGGCCGCACCGGAATCACTCTCGCTCGCCCAGGCCCGGCGGGTGGCGCTCGCCGCCCAGGGCTTCGCCGACCCGGCACCGGTCGGTGTGCCGACCCGCCGGCATCTGCGCCGGGTGCTCGACCGGGTCGCTCTGATCCAGATGGACTCGGTCAACGTGCTGCAACGCGCGCACTACCTGCCGCTCTACAGCCGGCTCGGCCCGTACCCGACATCGCTGCTCGACCAGGCCGCCTACCGCCGCCCACGGGAGCTGTTCGAATACTGGGGCCACGAGGCGTCGCTGGTCCCGGTCGGGCTGCACCCGTTGCTGCGCTGGCGGATGGCCCGGGCGCACAGCGAGTCCTGGGGTGGCATGCGGCGGATCGCCCAGGAGCAGCCGGAGCTGGTCGCCTGGGTGCGCGACGAGGTGGCCGCCCGTGGTCCGCTGACCGCCGCCGAGATCGAGCACGACGCTCCCCGGGAGACCGGCAACTGGGGGTGGAACTGGTCGGCGGTCAAGCGGGCGCTGGAATACCTGTTCTGGGCGGGCGAGGTGGCCGCCGCCGAGCGCAGCACCTCGTTCGCGCGCCGCTACGACCTGCCCGAGCGGGTGCTGCCGCCGGCCGTGCTGGCCGCGCCCACCCCGACCGACGCCGAGGCGTACCGCGCCCTGGTGGCCCTTGCGGCGCGGTCGCTCGGGGTGGCCGCCGAGCCGGAGCTGCGTGACTACTTCCGGCTGCCGCTGGCCGGTGCCCGCCAGGCCGTCGCCGAGCTGGCCGAGGCGGGTGAGCTGCTGCCGGTCACCGTGCCGGGCTGGCGGCAGCCGGCGTGGCTGCACGCGTCCGCCCGACTGCCCCGCTGGGTCCGCGGCAACACGTTGGTCAGTCCGTTCGACCCGCTGATCTGGGAGCGCAACCGCACCGAACGGCTCTTCGACTTCAGCTACCGGATCGAGATCTACGTCCCGGCGCCCCAGCGGGTGTACGGCTACTACGTGCTGCCCTTCCTCCAGGGCGATCGGTTCACCGCCCGGGTCGACCTGAAGGCCGATCGCAAGGCCGGGGTGCTGCTGGTGCCGGCCGCCTGGGTCGAGCCCGGGGCCGACCCCGGGGAGACCGCCGTGGCACTCGCCGCCGAGCTGTACCGGCTCGCCGGCTGGCTCGGGTTGGACGCGGTGGCGCCGCCCGCGGCCGGCGACCTGGCCGGTCCGCTCACCGCCGCGTTGGCCGGCGTGTCCGGTGTACCGTGAGCGGCGTGACGAGCGCTCCCGGACCGGTCGACCAGCCGCAGCCCGCACCCGGGGCGGTGCACACGATGCCGACCGACGGTGCTCCGGGCGCAGCGGCGCCCGGCGACACGGCTCCCGGCGGCGCTGGCCCGGAGGGCTGGCCGACGACCCCGCCGGGCGGCTATCCAGCGCCCGAGCCGGACCGGCTCACCCGGTTCGTGCTGCGGCTCTACGAGCGCTCCCCGCGCTGGGCGGTGCCGCTGGCCGCACTCGGCTGCGTCGCCATCGGGATGAGCTACGCGCTGGTCAGCAACCCGACCCACGCCGACCCGGACGCCGCGCCCACCTGCCTGCTCAAGCTGACCACGGGGCTGGACTGCCCGGGCTGCGGCGGCACCCGCGCACTCTGGTACGTGCTGCACGGCGACCTGCCGGCCGCTGCCCGGCACCACTTCCTGTTCGTCTTCGCGCTGCCGTTCCTCGCGTACCTCTTCGTGGCGTGGGCGGGAAACCAGGCGTTCGGTTGGCGCCTGCCCGAGCTGCGGATCAGCTCGAAGGTCATCGGCGGGTTCCTGGCCGCGTGGCTGGCCTTCTCGGTGCTGCGCAACCTGCCCTGGGCGCCGTTCACCTCGCTCTACGTCTGACCCGTCCCCCGACGCGCCGCGAACGCGAGTCTGGCGCTCGGTCGGCATGTGCTGTTCGGGCCCTTTGGAGCTGAGTCGTTTACGACATCACTCGTCTCCTCCGCCGGACACTGCCGGCGAGTCGACCGCCTCCCGCTCGGCCGCTCGTGCTGTCTCGTCCGCTGTCGCTGTCGCTGGTCGCTGGTCGCTGGTCGCTGGTCGCTGGTCGCTGGTCCGCTGGCCGGCTGGTCTGCTGATCTGCTGGCCGCCTGGTCCGCTGGCCGCCCGGTCCGCTGGGCCGCTGGCCCACTTGTTCTCCGGGCCGGTCGTCCGCCGGTGGCTGATGTCGCAGACGATTCAGCTCCAAAGGACGCCGCTGGAACTGTCCGCCCGGCACCGACGACGCTGCCTGAGTGATCGACGTTGCACGGGGCGCGCCTGACTTGGGTCGGGAGGCGTCGCGCCACTACAGTCCCAGGAATGCCGGAGATGGTGCAGCCCCAGGTCAAGTTGATCGCGTGGACCCAGTTCGCGGCCCCGGACGACGTGCCGTGGTCGACCGACGCCGAGGGGGGACAGGCGCTCGCGGAGTTCGCCGGCCGGGCCTGCTACCAGTCGTGGAAGAAGCCGAACCCGGCCACCGCCACCAACGCCGGCTACCTGGCGCACATCCTCGAGGTCGGGCACCTCTCGGTGCTGGAGCACGGCTCGGTCAGCTTCTACTTCACCGGGGTGTCCCGCTCGTTCACCCACGAGCTGATCCGGCACCGGCACTTCTCGTACTCCCAGCTGTCCCAGCGGTACGTCCCCGAGCGGGACGCGGCCATGGTCGAGCCGTCGGTCATCGCCGATGACCCGGAGCTGCACAAGCGCTTCGTCGAGGCCGCCGAGGCGAGCGTGCGGGCGTACAACGAGTTGCTGGAGGGGCTGGAGCAGCGGTTCTCCGACGAGCCCAACCCGACGCTGCGTCGCAAGCAGGCCCGGCAGGCGGCCCGCGCGGTGCTGCCCAACGCCACCGAGACCCGGATCGTGGTCACCGGCAACTACCGGGCGTGGCGGCACTTCATCTCCATGCGGGCCACCGAGCACGCCGACGTGGAGATCCGTGAGCTGGCCGTGGAGTGCCTGCGGCAGCTGATGGCCGTGGCCCCGAACGTCTTCGCCGACTTCGTGATCTCCACGCTGGCGGACGGCACCGAGGTGGCGGCCAGCCCGCACGAGGCGTCCTGAGCCCTTCCCCGGCAGGCCCCGGCTGGTCGTCCGCTAGGTTGGAGGGTATGACGCACGACGACCCTGACGCGGCCGCCCGGACGGTGTCCCGCCCCTTCGGGCGCCTGCTCACCGCCATGGTGAGCCCGTTCACCCCCGACGGCTCGCTCGACCTCGACGGCGCTGTCGCGCTGGCCAACCACCTGGTCGACGAACAGGGCAACGACGCGTTGGTGGTCAACGGCACTACCGGCGAGTCGCCGACCACCACCGACGCGGAGAAGGAACGCCTGATCCGGGCCGTGGTGGAAGCCGTCGGTGACCGTGCCAAGGTGGTCGCCGGGGTCGGCACCAACGACACCCGGCACACCATCGAGCTGGCCGCCGCCGCCGAGAAGGCGGGCGCGCACGGCCTGCTGGTGGTCACCCCGTACTACAACAAGCCGCCGCAGAGCGGACTGCTGCGACACTTCACCGCGGTGGCCGACGCCACCGGCCTGCCGGTGATGCTCTACGACATCCCGCACCGCTCCGGCGTACCGATCGACACCGAGACGTTGGTCCGGCTCGCCGAGCACGGCCGGATCGTCGCGGTCAAGGACGCCAAGGGCGACCTGACCGCCACCAGCTGGGTGACCAGCCGGACGGGCCTCGCGTTCTACAGCGGCGAGGACGCCCTCACCCTGCCGGCGCTGGCCGTCGGCAGCGTGGGTGTGGTCGGCACCTCGACGCACTTCACCGGGCTGTTGACCGCACAGATGATCGATGCGTACGACGCGGGGGACATGCCGGCCGCGCTGGCGCTGCACCGGCGGCTGCTGCCGCTGTTCACCGGCATCTTCCGCACCCAGGGCACCATCCTGGTGAAGGCGGGCCTCGCGGCGCTGGGCCTGCCTGCGGGCCCGGTGCGACCCCCACTGGTGGAAGCCACCGACGACGAGATCGCCCAGCTGCGCGCGGACTTCGCGGCAGCGGGCCTGGAGCTGCCCGAATGATCGAACGACACGATGGGCGCCGAGTGACGGCGTCGCAGAATGAGGTGGACGCGTGACCGAGGCGCACATCGAGGCGGAACTGCCCCCGCCGCTACCGGAAGGTGGCCTGCGGATCATCCCGCTCGGCGGGCTCGGCGCCATCGGTCGCAACATGACCGTCTTCGAATACGACGGCAAGTTGCTGATCGTCGACTGCGGGGTGCTCTTCCCCGACGTCGAGCAGCCGGGCGTGGATCTGATCCTGCCCGACTTCGGCCCGATCCTGGACCGGCTTGCCGACGTCCAGGCGATCGTGCTGACGCACGGCCACGAGGACCACATCGGGGCGGTGCCCTACCTGCTCGCCCACAAGCCCGACATCCCGCTGGTCGGCTCACAGTTCACCCTCGCCCTGGTCGAGGCGAAGCTGGCCGAGCGACGGATCCAGCCGTACACGCTGACCGTGCGGGAGGGCGGCCGGGAGCGGCTCGGCCCGTTCGAGTGCGAGTTCTTCGCGGTCAACCACTCGATCCCGGACGCCCTCGCCGTGGCCATCCGCACCCCGGCCGGCCTGGTGCTGCACACCGGCGACTTCAAGATGGACCAGCTTCCGCTGGACGGCCGGATCACCGACCTGGCCGGCTTCGCCCGGCTCGGCGCCGAGGGCGTCGACCTGCTGCTGTCCGACTCAACCAACGCGGAGATCCCCGGCTTCGTCACCCCCGAGCGGGAGATCGGGCCGGTGCTCGACTCGATCTTCGCGAAGGCCAAGGGCCGGATCATCGTGGCCTCGTTCGCCTCGCACGTGCACCGGGTGCAGCAGGTCTTCGACTCCGCCGCCGAGCACGGCCGCAAGGTCGCGCTGATCGGCCGGTCCATGGTCCGCAACATGGGCATCGCCCGGGACCTCGGCCTGCTCAACATCCCGGCCGGCCTGGTCATCGGGATCGAGGAGGCGACCACGCTGCCGCCCGAGCAGATCGTGCTGATGTCCACCGGCTCGCAGGGTGAACCGATGAGCGCCCTGGGCCGGATGGCCAGCGGGGACCACCGGCACATCACCATCGCCCCCGGCGACACCGTCGTGCTGGCCTCCTCGCTGGTGCCGGGCAACGAGACCTCGGTCTACCGGGTGATCAACCGGCTGGCCCGGGCCGGCGCGGTGGTCGTGCACAAGGACGTGGCGAAGGTGCACGTCTCCGGGCACGCCCCGGCCGGTGAGCTGCTCTACCTGCTCAACGTGGTCCGGCCCAGCAACCTCATGCCGGTGCACGGCGAGTGGCGCCACCTGCGTGCGCACGCCCGCCTCGGTGTCGAATCCGGGGTGTCCGCCGACCGGGTGGTGCTCTGCGAGGACGGCGACGTGGTCGACCTGGTCGAGGGTCGGGCCAGCCTGGTGGGGCACGTGAAGAGCCGGTACGTCTACGTCGACGGCCTCGCGGTCGGCGACGTGAGCGAGTCGCTGCTCACCGAGCGGCGGATCCTCGGTGACGGCGGCTTCATCGCCACCACCGTGGTCGTCGACTCCGTCACCGGCAAGGTTGTCGGCGGCCCGACGCTGTCCGCGAAGGGCTTCTCCGAGGACCCGGAGGCGTTCAACCCGGTGGTCCCGCTGGTCACCGAGGCGCTCAACCGGGCCGCCGCGGACGGCATCACCGACCCCCACCAGCTCCAGCAGATCGTCCGGCGCACGGTCGGACGCTGGGTCAACGACAAGTACCGCCGCAGGCCCATGATCGTGCCCACCGTCGTCGAGGTCTGACACCGCACGTTCCGACGCCCGCCCGCACATTGTGTGCGGGCGGGCGTCGCCGTTCACGGACCGGGCCGGCGGCTCGGCCGGCTTGCGGGTCAGGGCAGCGCGGCGACCGCCTCGGCGTACGCGACGCCGGTGGCTATCGCGGCCTCCACCAGCACCAGCAACTGCGCCGGGGCGACCCCGTGCGTCAGGTCGGTGGCCACGTCCCCGGCCAGCACCAGCTCCTCGCCGAGGTCGTGCGCGTACGCCTTGGGCAGCAGTCGGTCATGGTTCCACGCGTTGCAGAAGGCGTACGCCTCGGAGCGGCGGGTCGCCGGCAGGCGGCGGACGGCCATCGCCCGGGTGTGCAGCACCTCGCCGCGCTCCCCGGCCCGGCGGAACTGGATCACTGCCGCACCCCACCGGCCGACCACCGCGCCGCCCTCGTCGACCAGGTACTGGTCGCCGCGCCGGTCCAGCACGGAGGTGATCAGGTCGTGGGTGAGCGTCACCAGCTCCTGTTCGCCCAGCGCGTCACCGGGCGGTGCGTCATCGGCCCGGGTGTCGCCAGCCGCTGCGGCGCCGGGCTCGCCGAGGAGTTCCCCGTCGGTTGGATCGTCGCCGGCGTCGTCCTCGGCGGGCAGCGGCACCGGTGCCGCGAGGGGGCGCTCGGCCAGCCAGGCGGCCATCCGACCCGAGTGGTGGCCGGTGCCGTTGCGGGCGTCGAAGCTCCCGGCCAGCTCGCTGGCCACCCCGACCAGCAGCGCGCCGAGCGCGGCCACGTCCAGGTCGGTGGCCGGCCGCCCGCCGTACGCCGGCCGTGGCACCAGCCGGCCGCCCAGCCCGGCCTCCACGGCCAGACCACAGACCAGGGCACCGGCGGCGGCGAACTCCATCGCGGCGAGGTCGTCGGTGGGCCGGTCCAACCGGGGCAGCTGCTCGGCCAGAATGCTGAGCCCGCGTTCCAGGTGCCCGCCCAGCGCGCAGAACCGCAGGTGCGCGGCGAGGTGGGGGAACGCGACGCGCTCGCGCCGGTGCCGCCGGTACGCCCGCACGTGCGCCGCCGCGGCCCGCTCCGGCTCGCCGGCCCGCAACCAGGGCAGCAGCCCGGCGACCAACGCCCGTTCGGGTTGGTCGGTGCAGGACCGCAGGTCGTCGACGGATTCGCCCAGCTCGGTGAGCGCGGCCCGCCAGTCGCCCCAGCCGGCCAGCAGCTCCGCCCTTCGGGCCGGGGCGCACCCGGGGCAGCCGCCCGACGGCCCGGGGCGCGTCCCGGCCCAGTGTTCGTACCAGTGGCGGGCGGCGGGCTCGTCACCGAGGTGGTCGGCGATCCGGCTGCGCAGTTCCGCGACGGTGGGCGCGTCCGGCCCGTCCACGCCGATCCGGTGCGCCAGGTCGTCCAGCAGGGACCGTGTCTGGTCCAGCCCGACCCGGGGTGTGCCGAGCAGCGCCTCCACCGCGTACCGCTGGTAGCGCAGCAGCAGCCCGGCGTCGGCGTCGGTGAGCAGCTCGGGACGGTGGTCGGTGGCTGCCCGGCAGCGCCGCAGCGGCTCCAGCAGTCGCCACCGCTGCCCGTGCAGCAGGTACGCCTCGATCAGCGCGAACCGGGCGTCCAACCCGGACCGGACGTCCCCGGCGGCGTCGGCACGCTCGGCGAGCCGTTCCAGGGCCACCAGCCGCCCCGGCCCGTCGGGCAGGTCGCGGGCGTCGGCGAGCGCGGTCACCAGTGCCGGTACGCGGCGGTCGGCGACCGGGTCACGGGGAGCGGCGGGGCCGGTCGCCCGCTCGGTCCGGCTGCCGGTGGACTCCTCGCGGCCGGTCACGCCGGCACCGCGCCCGGCAACCGGCCGACCGCCACGGCGAGCTGGCAGCCGGATGAGATCCCACAGTCGAGCAGTTGGTCGAGCTGGTGCGGGGTCACCCCACGTTCCAGGTCGGTGATCACCTCGCCGTAGACCCGGGCTCGACCGTCGTCGTCGACGTGCACGAACGCCTTCGGCCACAGCCGGTCGTGGTTCCAGGAGTTGCAGAAGGCGTACAGGGCGGGCACCTGCTCGATTCCGAAGGTGGGCGCGACCATGGTGCGGACCTGGAGCAGCTCGCCGTCCCCGCCCAGGCGCAGGAACCAGATCAGGTTGTCGTCGAAGCGGCCCACCAGGTCGCCATCGGCCGACCAGCCGACCGACCGGCCTCGGGCGGCGAGCACCGCGGCGACCAGCTCGCCGGTCAGCGGGCGCAACGCACCCGGGTGCCCGGCCAGGGGATTGTCCGGACCGTCCTCGAATCCCGGCGACGCCATCGGGCATCCCTTCTGAGGCGGATATCACGACCGGCGGCGGTGCCCGTGCTGCGACGCGCGGACACGACCCGGAAAAGCGGGGATCTGCGGGTCCCCACCGTTACCGTGACTCTATGGCGGGCCGTACCTCTCAGGCGAGCCGGCGGCGCGGCGCGTCGCCGCGCGGTGGCACCAACAGCCGTGCCCGCCAACCGGCGAAGAAGACCCGGGCGCCGGTTCGGCGCCGCACCACACCTGCCCGGCCGGGGCCGGCTGTCTACGTCGGCCGCGCGGTCGGTGCACTGTGGATGGGGCTGGCGCACGGAATGGGCTGGGCGGTGCGGGCCGCCGGCCGGCAGGCCGCCTCCGCCCGTGACCTCGACCCGGAGCACCGCCGTGACGGCGGTGGGTTGCTGCTGTTCGGGCTCGCCCTGCTCAGTGCGGTCGCGCTCTGGTTCTCCGGTGCGGGCCCGGTGGGCGCGAGGCTGGCGGACTCGGTGCGGCTGTTCCTGGGCGCGATCTCCGTGGTGGTGCCGGTGCTGCTGATGATCGGCGCCTGGCGGCTGATGCGCCAGCCGGCCGACCCCGCGCACCGGGGTCGAGGGCTGATCGGCTGGGGTTCGCTGCTGGTGTCCACCGCCGCGCTGCTCCAGATCGGGCAGGACCCGGTCGACCCGGTGCAACGTGACTTCGCCGGTGGCCTGGTCGGCGCCGGTGTCGGCGGGCTGCTGGAGCGGGCCGTCACCGCCTGGGTCGCGGTGCCGCTGCTGATCCTGCTGCTGCTCTTCGGCCTGCTCGTGGTGACCGCGACGCCGATCAACAAGATCCCCGAGCGGCTGGGGCTGCTCGCCGGTGGGTTGGTCGCCCCGCCGGAGGTCACCGACGAGGAGGCGGACGAGGCGGCCGCCCGGCCGGCGCGCAAGCGACCGGCGAAGCGGATGCCGCCGCCGGTGGACCCGGACGACTTCGACGACCTGGACGGCGTAGACCTCCAGGAGACGATGGTGCTGCCGCGCAAGGCCCCGGCGAAGGTGCCGGCGAGCCGCAAGCCGGCCGAGCCGCCGGAGCACTCGCCCGCGCCGACCCGCGCCGAGCAGCTCGCGCTGACCGGGCTGGCCGGCGACTACACCCTGCCGCCGGCCAACATGCTCAGCGCCGGCGCCGCCGCGAAGACCCGCAGCAAGGCCAACGACGAGGTGATCGCCGCGCTGACCGGCGTGTTCGACCAGTTCGACGTGGACGCCGCGGTCACCGGCTTCACCCGCGGTCCGACGGTCACCCGGTACGAGGTGGAGCTGGGGCACGGGGTCAAGGTCGAACGGATCACCCAGCTCTCCCGCAACATCGCGTACGCGGTGAAGTCACCGGACGTGCGGATCCTCAGCCCGATCCCGGGCAAGAGCGCCGTCGGTGTGGAGATCCCGAACGCCGACCCGGAGAATGTGGCGCTCGGCGACGTGCTGCGCTCGCGGGCGGCGACGAGCGACCACCACCCGATGGTGGTGGCGCTCGGCAAGGACATCGAGGGCGGCTACGTGGTGGCCAACCTCGCCAAGATGCCGCACATCCTGATCGCCGGCGCGACGGGCGCAGGCAAGTCGTCCTGCCTCAACACGCTGCTGGTGTCCATCCTCACCCGGGCCACCCCGGACGAGGTGCGGCTGCTGCTGATCGATCCGAAGCGGGTCGAGATGACCGGCTACGAGGGCATTCCGCACCTGGTCACCCCGATCGTGACCAACGCCAAGAAGGCGGCCGACTCGCTGGACTGGGTCGTCCGCGAGATGGACATGCGCTACGACGACCTCGCCGCCAACGGGGTCCGACACATCGACGACTTCAACCGCAAGGTGCGCAACGGCGAGATCAAGGCCCCGCCGGGCAGCGAGCGGGAGATGCGCCCGTACCCGTACCTGCTGGTGATCGTGGACGAGCTGGCCGACCTGATGATGGTCGCGCCGCGCGACGTGGAGGACTCGGTCGTCCGGATCACCCAGCTGGCCCGTGCCGCCGGCATCCACCTGGTGCTGGCCACCCAGCGCCCCTCGGTCGACGTGGTGACGGGTCTGATCAAGGCCAACGTCCCGTCCCGGCTCGCGTTCGCGACCTCGTCCCTCGCGGACTCGCGGGTCATCCTCGACCAGCCGGGCGCGGAGAAGCTGCTCGGCCGCGGCGACGGCCTCTTCCTGCCGATGGGCGCTTCGAAGCCGGTGCGGATCCAGGGCGCCTGGGTGACCGAGCGCGAGATCGCCGACGTGGTGAAGTTCTGCAAGGACCAGCGGGAGCCGGAGTTCCGGCCGGACGTGCTGGCCCCCGCGCAGGAGAGCAAGAAGAAGATCGACGAGGACATCGGCGACGACCTCGACCTGCTGGTGCAGGCGGTGGAGCTGGTGGTCACCTCGCAGTTCGGCTCCACCTCGATGCTTCAGCGCAAGCTGCGCGTGGGCTTCGCCAAGGCTGGCCGGCTGATGGACCTGATGGAGACCCGCGGCGTGGTCGGGCCGTCGGAGGGTTCCAAGGCGCGCGACGTGCTGGTCAAGCCGGACGAGCTGGAGGAGGTCCTGGTCGGCCTACGCGGCGACGGGGACTGACCGGCGGGCACGATCGGCCGGTAGGAACGCGACGGGCCCGCCGTGACCGGCGGGCCCGTGCGGAGCAGTGGTCAGTTGTTGATCAGCGCGGAAATGATCACCAGGCTGATCACCGCCGCGACGACGCTGGCGGCGGCGGCGTACCAGCCGAGCGGCTTGTCGCCGAGCACGGCGCCGACGATGCCCGCGATCACCCCGAGCACGCCGAAGATGATGGGGTTGAGCAAGAGGGCGAGCACCGCGAAGACGAAGCCCACGATGGTGAGGATCCGGGCGGCGTTGCCGCGCGGGCGGGCGGTGCTGTGCATGTCGGCCATGTCTGCCTCCGGTTGAGAGCCTGTCGTGACGAATCGATCACTACCCACTGTGGGCGCTGGCCACGCGCGGCGCAGCAGGTCAGTGGAAGATCTTCAGGCCGACCACGCCGGCCACCACCAGCAGCAGGCACAGGATCCGGGGCAGGCTCGCCGACTCGCCCAGCGCCAGCATCCCGACCAGGGCGGTGCCGACCGCGCCGATCCCGACCCAGACCGCGTACCCGGTGCCGACCGGGATCTCCCGCAGCGCGTACGACAACCCGCCCATGCTCAACAACAGGGTCACCACGAAGACCAGCGAAGGGACCAGCCGGCTGAGGCCGGCGCTGCGGTCCAGGGCGATCGCCCAGGCCGTCTCCAGCAGTCCCGAGATCACCAGTACCAGCCAGGCCATCATTCACCTCACGGGGAGCGCCCGGGGCCGTCGCGCCGGGACGAGTGGACTCTGCACATCACGCGGGGCGTCTTGGCCTGACCGGGTACGCCCACCACTCGTCCGGGGCGGCCACGGGCGACCGGGCCACCGGCACCGACGCTAGCACCGGCCCTGGCCGGCTGCGATGCGGTCGGCGGGAGCGTGGCTGCCGACGGCTCGGTGACCCCCGCCACCTCACGTTGACCTGCACCTCACTTCAACTTGCAGTATGGCCGTCATGACCCTGCTGTACGCCGACCCCGAGGTCGCCGCCGCGCTGGACGCCGCCACCACGGTCGACGCCATGCGTGCCGCCCTGCTGGCCGCGTACGACGGGCGGCTGGTCGCCCCGCCACGGGCCGCCGCTCCGCTGGGCGGTGGGCGGATGGTGCTGACCGCCGGTCACCTGGTCGACGAGTGGTACGGGTTCCGCTCGTACGACACCTTCGGTCACCCACAGGGCGAGCAGCTGGTGGTGTTGCACGACGCCCGGACCGGGGCGATCCGGGCGGTCGCGGTCGGGGAGGAGCTGGGCTCCCGGCGTACCGGCGGGCTGGGTGGCGTCGCGGTCGACGCCCTGGCCCGACCGGAGGCCGTCACCCTCGGCGTGATCGGCTCCGGCCGGCAGGCCTGGACGCAGGTCTGGGCCGCCGCCGCGGTCCGCCCGCTGCGCGAGGTGGTGGTGCACAGCCGCTCCGCCGCCCGCCGGGACGCCTTCGCCGCCCGGGTCCGCGCCGAGCTGGGCGTGCCGGCCCGCGCGGTGGCCGACGCCGGCGCGGCGGTCACCGGACGGGACGTGGTGGTGCTCGCCACCACCAGCCCGACCCCTGTGCTCCGCGCCGCCGACCTGAGCCCCGGCACCCACGTCAACGCGGTCGGCTTCAAGCAGCGCGACCGCAGCGAGTTCGGCAGCGACCTGCTCGACGCCGCCGACCTGCTGGTCACCGACTCGCCGGCCCAGGCGGCCGACTACCAACCGCCGATGCTCGCCGCCACGCCCCCGTACGCCGGGCGGCTGCGCGACCTGGGGGGCATCCTCGCCGGCGCGGTCCCCGGCCGGACCACCGCGGACCAGGTCTCCGTCTTCTGCTCCACGGGCCTGGGCGGCACCGAGGTCTTCCTGCTCGACCGGCTGACCCGGGTGGCCGCCGCAACCCGCTGACCGGTTCGCGGGAGTGACCCACGACTGTCCGGCCGGCCCGCGTACGTGGGCTTCCCCGACCGGCCCGGTACCCTCGGATGGTGTCTGCCACCTCCCCTACCGACAACTCCAGCCCGGCGCGTCTGACGCCCGGCGACCTGGAGCTGTCGACCGCTGCCGAGGGCCGTCGCGTCGCCCTGCTCACCCTGGGCTGTGCCCGCAACGAGGTCGACTCCGAGGAGTTGGCCGCCCGGCTGCACGCCGACGGCTGGCAGGTGACCACCGACGGCGAGGGCGCCGACGTGGTGGTCGTGAACACCTGCGGCTTCGTGGAGAAGGCCAAGCAGGACTCCATCCAGACCCTGCTCGCCGCCGCCGGCACCGGCGCCAAGGTGGTCGCCGCCGGCTGCATGGCCGAGCGGTACGGCCGGGAGCTGGCCGACAGCCTGCCCGAGGCGCAGGCCGTGCTCAGCTTCGACGACTACCCGGACATCGCCGCCCGCCTGAACGCGGTCGTCGCCGGTGAGCAGATCACCGCGCACACCCCCCGCGACCGGCGGGAGCTGCTGCCGCTCACCCCGGTGCAGCGCCGCGAGGCCACGGTGTCGCTGCCCGGGCACGGCACCCCGACCCGTACGGCCGTCGACACCGACGAGCACACCCCCGCGCACCTGCGTCAGGTGCTGCGCCGCCGACTGGACACCGGCCCCGTCGCCTCGCTGAAGCTGGCCAGCGGCTGTGACCGCCGCTGCGCGTTCTGCGCGATCCCCGCCTTCCGTGGGGCGTTCGTCTCGCGTACGCCCGACGAGCTGCTCGCCGAGGCCGAGTGGCTGGCCAAGACCGGCGTCCGGGAGCTGGTGCTGGTCAGCGAGAACTCGACCTCGTACGGCAAGGACCTGGGTGACCCCCGGGCGCTGGAGAAGCTGCTGCCGCAGCTCGCCGCGGTGACCGGCATCGTTCGGGTCCGGGTGAGCTACCTCCAGCCGGCCGAGACCCGGCCCGGGCTGGTCGAGGCGATCGCCGGCACGCCCGGGGTGGCGCCGTACTTCGACCTGTCGTTCCAGCACTCCAGCGAGCCCGTGCTGCGCCGGATGCGACGTTTCGGCTCCACCGACCGGTTCCTGGAGCTGCTGGCCAGCGCCCGCGCGCTGGCCCCGGACGCGGGGGCCCGGAGCAACTTCATCGTCGGGTTCCCCGGCGAGACCCGCGCGGACATCGACGAGCTGGTGCGGTTCCTGACCGAGGCCCGGCTCGACGCGATCGGCATGTTCGACTACAGCGACGAGGACGGCACCGAGGCCGCCGGGCTCCCCGGCAAGGTCTCGGCCGCGACCATCAAGCGGCGGTACGACCGGCTCAGCGCGCTCGCCGACGAGCTCTGCTCGCAGCGGGCCGAGGACCGGCTCGGCTCGACCGTCGAGGTGCTGGTCGACTCGATCGCCGACGGGGTGGTGGAGGGCCGGGCGGCCCACCAGGCGCCGGAGGTGGACGGCTCCACGACGCTCGTCGCCCCGGTCGAGGGCGGGGTCGACCTGTCCGCGCTGCGCCCGGGTGACCTGGTGCGCGCCACGGTGACCGGCACCGAAGGGGTGGACCTGCTCGCCGTGCCGGATGAGATGATCTCGGCGGCGCCCGGCGCGGCACGGTGACGACGGGCCCGAGCGGAGCGGGGGAGCCAGGTGGTGCGGTGCCGGGAACGCCACGGCGGGGTGAGGCGGTGACGGGGGCGACGGAGTCGACGACGCCCGCCCGGGTGGTCCCCGGGGTGCCCGTGCTCAACGCGGCCAACGCGCTGACCGCGCTGCGGCTGGTGCTGGTGCCGGTCTTCGGCGCCTCGGTGATCGTGTCGGGGATGAGCCACGCCGGTTGGCGGATGGCGGCCTGCCTGATCTTCGCGGTGGCCTCCGCGACCGATCTGGTGGACGGCTGGATCGCCCGCCGGTTCGGGCTGGTCACCTCGGTCGGCAAGGTGGCCGACCCGATCGCCGACAAGGCGCTCACCGGCGCGGCCCTGGTGCTGCTCTCCTGGTACGACCGGTTGCCCTGGTGGGTGACCGCGCTGATCCTCGTCCGTGAGCTGGGCATCACCGGGCTCCGGTTCTGGGTGATCCGGCACGGGGTGATCGCGGCCAGTCGGGGCGGAAAGATCAAGACCGCGCTCCAGATCCTGGCCATCGCCTGGTACCTCTGGCCGATGCCGGACGCCCTCGCCGCCGTCGGCCCCTGGATCATGGGCGCTGCCGTCGTGGTGACGGTCGCCACCGGCTTCGACTACATCGCCCAGGCCCTGCGACTGCGGCGCCCCCGCTGACCGGAAAACCACTGGGCGGGCTCCGGTGCTCAGGAAGCGGGTCGACAACCGCATGATCGACGTGACCGGCCGGGAGGGTTGGGTGCGGATGTGCGGGGAAGGACGGGTTCATGCAGCGGGAATCGGGTAGCGAGCGGCCGGTGGGCAGCCCGGCCGCCGGCGTGGTGCACAGCCTGGCGCAGCGGCACGAGACCCTGGCCACGGTCGAGTCGCTCACCGGTGGACTGCTCGCCGCGTCGATCGTGGAGATCGCCGGGGTCAGCGGGGTCTACCAGGGTGGGTTGGTGGTCTACGCCACCGAGCTGAAGGCCGAACTGGCCGGAGTGCCGGCCGAGCTGCTGGACGAGCGGGGACCGGTCGATCCGGACGTCGCGGCGGCGCTCGCCGAAGGCGGCCGGCGGCGCTGCGACGCGGACTGGGGGCTGGCCACCACCGGGGTCGCCGGCCCCGAACCGCAGGACGGGAAGCCGGTCGGCCTGGTCTACGTCGCGGTCGCCGGGCCGAACGGCGGTGAGGTCCGGCAGCTCGACCTGGACGGTGGGCGGGACAACATCCGCTCCGCCGCGGTGGTCGAGGCGCTGCGGCTGCTCGCCGAGCGGATCCACGACGCCGATGCCGCCGCCGAGGCCGAGGTCGGCGCCACCGACGAAGCCGCCCGGGACGGGGCGGGGACGACCGCCGCCGGGCGGCGGTGAGCCGATGCGGGCGAACCGACGGGCGGGGCGGGATGTCGGCGCGGCCCGCACCGGGTACGGTTGCGGGAAGACTCCGGAGCCCGGGGCCGACGCGGTCCGCCGCGACCGGTTCCCCGGCCACCGGGTGAGAGGTATCCCTCAGGGGGAGGTGCGATGGTCCTGCTACGCCGGGTGATCGGTGACGCACTGCGGGCGCGCCGGCAGGGGCAGCAGCGCACGCTGCGCGAGGTGTCCACCGCCGCCAACGTCAGCCTCGGCTACCTCTCCGAGATCGAGCGGGGGCACAAGGAGCCGTCCAGCGAGCTGCTCGCCGCGATCTGCGACGCGCTCGGCGCCCGCCTGTCCGAGCTGCTGCGCGAGGTGAGCGACACCGTCGCGCTGGCCGAGCAGATGCCCGAGGTGCTCGTCCCCATGCAGGACGAGCAGGCCGAGAAGGCCCCCGTCGGGTCGGCGACCGCGGTGCGCAGGAGCACCAACCGGGGCGTACGCCAGGTCACCTCCGACGGCAAGGTCGCGGTCTCGGTCCGTCAGGAGTCGCCACTCAAGGCCACGCTGCGCAGCACGCGGGTCCGCCCCACCGAGCGCGACCGGGACGTGGTCTGCGCGGCCTGAGGCCGGCCTTCGTGCGGAGCATGGGCGAGGTGGCCCGAGCCGCGTAGGGTTGCCCGCAGGAGCTGCCGGTGCTGTCGACCGCCCGGTACGGATGCCGCGTTGGCGTTCGGCTGGGACGATGGAAACCGGCCGGGTCGCGGTCGGTCCGTTCGACCCGACCGCGGCGGAGCGACGCTACTGAGGGGATACCGCGGAGATGGCGAACCCGTTCGTCAAGGGCTGGAACTACCTGATGGCGCTCTTCGGTGCCAAGATCGACGAGCACGCCGACCCGAAGGTGCAGATCCAGCAGGCCATCGAGGATGCCCAGCGCCAGCACCAGGCGTTGGTCCAGCAGGCTGCCGCGGTGATCGGCAACCAGCGTCAGCTGGAGATGAAGCTGTCCCGGCAGATGACCGAGGTCGAGCGGCTGCAGGGCAACGCCCGGCAGGCCCTCGTGCTGGCCGACCAGGCCCGGGCGAAGGGTGACGAGGCCGAGGCCACGCGGTTCGAGCAGTCCGCGCAGACCCTGGCGACCCAGTTGGTCTCCGCCGAGCAGGCCACCGAGGACCTGAAGACCCTGCATGACCAGGCGCTGGGCGCCGCCGCGCAGGCCCGCCGTGCGGTCGAGAACAATTCGATGATCCTCCAGCAGAAGCTCGCCGAGCGCACCAAGCTGCTCAGCCAGCTGGAGCAGGCCAAGATGCAGGAGACGGTGGCCCGCTCGCTGGAGTCGATGTCGTCGCTGACCGCGCCGGGCACCACCCCCTCCCTGGACGAGGTGCGCGACCGCATCGAGCGGCGGTACGCCAACGCCATGGGCCGTGCGGAGCTGGCCGGCAACTCGGTCGAGGGCCGGATGATGGAGATCCAGAAGGCGACCATCGACTCGGCCGGGTCCGCCCGCCTGGAGCAGATCCGGTCGAGCATGGCCGGGGAGCAGCTCGGCGGTGCGGCGCAGCGACCGGCCGTGCCGCAGGCGGGTACGGCGGGCTCCACCGGCTCGGCCAGCCCGGCCAGCGACCCGGCCGCCGCCGCCCGCCTGGACGAGCTCCGGGCCAGCATGGCCCGCGAACGGGGCACCGGCGACCCGACCGCCGCCAGCTGAACGACCGGTCCGAGGAGGTCAGGGTGGCAGACGAGCGGACGCGATACTTCCGCCAGCTGGGTCGGCTACGCCGGTCCGCCCGGCGGTGGAGCGTGCTGGCCGGTGGGCTCGGCGGGGCGGCGGCGGTGCTGACCCCGTACGCCGGCCTCGGTCTGCCGGACGCGGCCTGGGCCGGCGCCGCGGGCAGCGCGGTGGCGCTGGCCGCCTGGCGTTGGATCGACCTGCGCGCGCTGGCCGCCCGCCCGGCGCCCCCGGTTTTGGACCCGGCCGAGGCGGCGGCCCGGTCGCGGGCACGCCTGGTCGCCGCCGTCGAGCGCCTGCCGGTCGGTCCGGGAGTGCTGGCGGAGGTGCGCCGGGTCCGCAGCCGGATCGCGCTGCGCGGCACCAGCGCCGGGCAGCAGTGGGCCCGCCTGGACCGGGCCGCGCTCACCCTGGCCGGGATGGCACCCCGGCTCACCGGGCTGGCCGAACCGGCGGTGCTGGAGGCGGCTGCTGCCGACCGGTCGCTGCGCGACCTGGCCGCCCGGGTGGCCAGCGTCGAACGGGCACTGCGGCTGGCCCCCACCGACGCCCGGGCGCCACTGGCCGAGGCGCACGGCACGCTGACCGCCCAACTGGAGAGCGGGGTCGCGGCCTACGAACGGCTCGTGGTCGCCGCGGCCGGTTACCTGGCCGAGGACGCCCGACCGGATACCGCCGACCCGGCCGCCGCCCGGCTCACCGAGGCCACCGACCTCCTGCACGGGGTGGCCTCGGCGCTGGCCGAGCTGCGCGCCGTCGGCACCCCGCTGCGCGCACCCACCCGCTGAGCGCAACCCGCCGGCGCCGCGCACCCCGGCCGGTCACGGTGGGGTGGTGACCGGGATGGGGCCGGTGTACGGGGAGCTGCCCACGACGTTGAACGACCGGATCCGGTAGTGGTAGGTCACGCCCCGGGCCAGCCCGGTGTTGGTGAAGCCGCGCCCGGTCACCGTGAAGGTCGCCACCTCCCGGCCGAACGCCGGGTCGAGCGCCCGCTGCACGATGAACCCCGACCCCGGGCCGGCGGGCGTGCTCGCCGCCCAGCCCAGGATCACCGTCGCGGTGTCCGGTGCCGGTGCGGTGGCGGTGGCGCTCACCCCGCTCGGGGTGGCCGGCGCGGGTGGGGTGCTCACCGCGGCCACCGTCGACCAGGCCGAGGCGGCACCCAGGTAGGTGGTCCGGACCCGGTAGTAGTACGTGGTGTCCGGGGCGACCGCGACGTCCAGGTGGTTGTCGCCGACCCCGATGGCGGTGGTGCCCGGGCCGCTGGTGAACGTCGGGTTGGTGGCCCGCTGCACGTCGATGCCGGTGGCGAAGGAACGGTTCGTCCAGCGCAGGGCCACCCGTAGCGGCGCGGCCGGCGGAATCGCCGCGATCAGCCCGCCCGGGGCGGCCAGGTGCACGGAGGCGGGCACACTGTTGGACCAGGAGGAGTAGCTGACGGCGTTCTCCGCCCGGATCCGGTAGTGGTAGGTGACCCCGGGGGTGACGGTCGCATCGGTGTACCGGGTGGCGGCAGCCGCGACGGTGATGGTGGTGACGTCGCCGCCGAAGGTCGCGTCGGTGGCCCGCTGCAACAGGTGACTGGTCGCCGGCGGTCGGCCGCCGTTACCGGTCCAGGCCAGCGCGATCGCGGGCAGCGCGGTGGCCGAGCCGGGCGCGGGCGTGGCGGTCAGCCCGGTCGGTGCCTTCGGCGCCACCCGCAGCACCAACGGCCGGTTCATCCCCAGGTCGCGGTGACCGGCGAGCTGGCTGTGCAGGCGGTACTCCCAGCCCAGGTTGACCAGCTGGTTCACCACCACCGCGGGTCGTCCGTCGGTCGGGCTGATCGGCGTCGACCCGGTTCGTGCCCCGGCCGGGCGGCCCGGGTCGAGCAACCGGACGCTGTCGCCCAGCTTGAACGGCAGCGTCGGTGCGACCGGGCGCAGCGCCACCACCACGTCCTCCCGGGGGTTGACCCGGACGATCTCCTTCCAGCCCAGCTCCGCGCCGTGCGGTGGCCGCAGCGTGCCGTCCCAGCCGACCCGGTTGACCAGCTGCACGTCGCAGCCGCCGAAGCGCAGCGGCTCGGTCTGCCGGACGTTGCCGATGATCCGCCACAGTTGGGTCCCGTCGGCCGGCGCACCGACCGGCACGGCCGGGTCGGCGGCGAAGAGAACCTCGGTGACCGGGTCGGTCGGCCCGAGCGGCAGAGTCGCCGGCCCGAGCGGCCCGGCGTGCGGATGCCCGACGCCGAGCCGGCCTGCCAGCCGGCCGTGGTCGGGTTCGAAGACCTGCTGCGCCGCCTTGACCGCGATCGGCAGGGTGACCGGGCCGGCGCCGCCCGCCGGGGTGAAGGTCACCGTGCCGGCGTGCACCGGCACGGCCGTCTCCCGCGCGGTCCGGGTGCCGAACGCCGGGTCGTACGCCGGCTGCGGCACGATCGGCGGGCGCTGGCTGGCCGCGTACGCCAGGGGCAGCCGGTCGCGCAGCCGGGCCAGGTCGTACGGCGGTGCGGGCGTTCCGGTCACCCGGAACTGGAGCAGGGTGCGGGTGTTCGGGCCGTACCCCGGCTCGGTGGGGGGCGGGCCGCCCTCGGCGGTCCGGTCCGGAGCGTCGGTGTGCTGGTCGTAGCGGAGGTCGAAGCCGGGCAGTGGGGCCGGGGCGTCGTTGTACAGGATCAGCGTGCTACCCGGCGGCACGGCGGAGAAGTCCACCAGCACGTCGGCCCGTTCACCCGGGGCGAGCAGCAGGGTGTGCCCGTCGACGTTCAGTACGGTGGGGTCGAGGCGGTCGTAGCGGTAGCCGATCGGCTGGTTCGGCAGCACCACCGGGGCGGGCAGCAACCCGGCCTCGTTGCCGATCTGGATGAGGTCCGGTCCGGCGGCGCGTGGGTCGGGCACGCCGCCGTCCCGCCCGTCGGTCGGCCAGCCCGCGGGCCGGTCCGCCGCCCGGACGGCAGGCACCATCGGCACCTCCCCGGCGTCGGCGTCGGCGAGAGCGCCGTCGTCGGTCCACATCGGGGCGTCGGAGCAGGCGCGGTAGAGCTGAAGGTTGAGGCTGCGGTCCAGGCAGGCGTTGAGGATCCGGAACCGGTACGCGCGCGGCCGCACCTCCAGGTACGGGTAGGCGGCGCCGTTGACCAGCGGAGTGTCGCCGTAGGCCTCGGGCACCGCGGACGGGTGCGGCACCCCGGGGCCGAGCGGCGGTTCGTCCGGCGCGCCGACCGGGTCGTGGTGCGGGTTCGGTACCGGGCCGGGTCCGCTCGCCGGCGGTCCGCCGGTGACGCCGTCCACCGTCGGCCAGCCGTCCACCGCGGGCCAGCCGTCGGTACGGGTGCCGTCCGGGGCCGAGTCGCGTGACCAGGGGCCGTAGTCCCACCGGCCGGTGGGGTTGCGCCCGCCGGACCGGTACGGGTTCTGTCGGGGCTGGTAGACGTGCGGATGCCAGAGGCTGCCCCGTGCGCCCCAGCGTTCCCGGTCCCAGGTCGGGTCCTCGGCGGCGAGCTGGGTGTCGTCCGGCACGAACGTCTTGTCCTCGATCACCAGCGGCAGTTGGTCGGCCGGCAGCACCCCGTCCGTGACGAGCTGGTCCTCCGCCGGGTCGGTGAGCAGGTAGAGCGCGAGCTGCCCGCCGTAGACCGTGAGCCGGGCCAGCCCGAGGGTGTTGTCGTGGAACCACAGCAGCCGCCCGCTCTGGTCGTTGGGGTAGTAGAGCGTGGTGGCGCCGGCGCCGGGTGGCGGCATGTCCGGCACGTGGGTCAGGCCGGGCCCCGTCGGGTACGGGGTGATCTCCCCGGCTGGGGTGATCCACTGCCCCGGGTTGCCGGCGCTGGTCCATCCGGTCTGCGCCCCGGCCAGGTGCAGCACCGCCCGGTTCTGCGGGTACGGCGCGGGACCGTCCAGCGGGCCGGTGCCGGCCCCCGGGACGGTGTCGTCGACCGGCAGGAACAGCTCGCCGGCCCGACCGGTGGGGAGCTGGTTGATGAACTTCACCCGGACCGGTCGGCCGCGGCGGGCGAGGATCATCGGGCCGAGGTGCCAGGGCCGCTCCGGAGGCGCCACCGTGTTGTGGCCCGACGCGTCGGTGCCCAGGTTGAGCTGGCGGTAGCCGCGCAGGCGGGTCGCCGGCAGGTCCCGGTGCAGCCGCTGGGCGTACTCCTGCAGACCGATCTCGTAGTAGTCGCAGCCCGGGTAGCTGATCGTGTCCGGCACCGCCACGGGCAGGTACCCGCCGAGGTCGGTGCGGTCCGGCTGGCCGGGGATCGGCAGCGCGTCGACGAACTTCCGCAGCCCGGTGCCGGGCACCACACGCCCGTCCGGGTCCCGGGCGGGGCGGGGGCTGTGCGCGAAGTTCGGCACCGGGCCGAAGCCGCGGGGCAGGACGGCCGGGTCCAGGCTGGCCGTCGGGGCGGCCTCCTCGGCGGCCCGCGCGGCGGGCACGGACGCCGCCCGCCCGTTGGCACGGCTGGTGCTGTCGCGGGTGGTCCGCTCGAAGAAGGTGGAGCGGAGTCTGCGGAACATCGCCATGGCTCTCCCCGGGGTCGGGGCACGAGGGTCGCCACCCCGACGTGGCGACCGACCGGGCCCGCACTCTGCTGACGATCGGTGAGCACTCAACCGCAGCATGCGACTCCGACGGCCGGTTAGGAATTACCCAATCGTCCGTATCTGGGATGACCTCGATCGACGAGAGGGTGGTCAGGTGGGCGCCGGGGCGTCCGGACGCTCCGGCTGGCACACCGGGCACCAGTAGGTGACCCGTTCGCCCAGCTCCTGCTTCCGGATGGCGGTGCCGCAGCGGCGGCAGGGCTGGGCGCGGCGGCCGTACACGTAGCTGGTCTGCCCGCGGTGCAGGGAACCGGTGGTGCTCTGCGTCCAGCGACCACGGTTGGCGGCGAGCAGTCGCTGCGCGAGGCTCACCATGCCGGGCAGGTCGGTCACCGCGCCCACCGGCGCCCACGGCGACACGCCCCGCAGGAAGAGCACCTCGCACTTGTAGAGGTTGCCCACCCCGGCCAGGTTGCGCTGGTCGAGCAGCGCCTCGCCGATGGTCTGGTCCGGGTGGGTGCCGAGCCGGCGGACCGCCTCGGCCGGGTCCCAGTCCGGGCCGAGCAGGTCGGGGCCGAGGTGACCGACCAGGCCGTCCTCCTCGGCGGTCGGCACCAGGGCCAGATCGTGCAGGTGGTAGCCGACCGCGACCGCGCCGGGGCTGCGCAGCACCACCCGGATCAGGTGCGCCGGCCGGCCACTCCAGCGTTCCCCCGGTGCGTACGCACGCCAGGCGCCGTCCATCCGCAGGTGCGAGTGCAACGTCCAGTGGACGCCGTCCGTCCCCGCGGCTCCGCGCGGTGCCGAACTCGCATTGGGGGCGGTGAGGCGGAGCAGCAGGTGCTTGCCCCGGCTGGCGGACTCGCGCACGGTCCATCCGGCGAGGTCGGTGGTCGCCAGTTGCGGCACCCGGAAGTCGCTGGCGGTGAGGCGTGCGCCGGCCAGCGCGCGGTGTAGCACGCGCGCGGTGTTCCAGACAGTGTCGCCTTCGGGCACCCGGCCATTCTCCCTCTTCAGAGCAGGATTCGCATGTGTCGCTATTTGTACACCAGTTCCTCATGATCTCCCGACATGCGAGGGTCAGGGGGTTCTGAGGAGAATGCCCATGACGCGACCGCGTTGTCGTACCCGATCCTTCGCCCTCGTCGCCACTCTCACCCTCGGGCTCACCGTCGCGCTCGTACCCGCCACCACCGCCGTTCCGCCGGCCACCGCCGGCCACCCTGTCACCCTCACCGCCGCACCAGCCGCCGAACGCTGGAGCGCCGACCTGTCCGTCGTCGACCGGGACGACGTCAACGTCCGGCGTACCGCCGCCGGCCTTCGGCTGCGCGAGGCCCGACCCACCGTGCGCAGCGCTCGCAGCCCGCACAGCGCGGTCGCCGAGGGGATGCTGCTGACCGCTCCGCGCACCCTCACCCGACCGGCCACCCGGGTCCGTGCCGAGATCACCGCCCAGGTCCCCGCCGGTGCCACCGTCGAGGCGCAGGTCCGCGGCTGGCGGGTCAACGGCTGGACCGAGTGGCGCGCAGCCACCGCCGGTGCCGTCTTCGACCGGCCGGTCAGCCGCGTGCAGACCCGGGTGGTGCTGACCGCACCCGCCGGTGGCGCCACCGCGACGTTACGGGGCGTCCAGCTCACGGCGGACGCGACCGCCGCCGTCTCCGCCGCCACACCGGGCCGCACCTACCGGGTGTACGCCACCCGGATCGGCCTGGTCGGCGAGGTGACCGCCAACGGCCGCACCGTGCAGCCGCGCGACCACTTCGTGGCGCTGCCGTCGCGCCGCGGCCTCGCGCCGCTCAACAGCGGCGACTACAGCGTGCGGGTCTGCACCACCACCGGCTCCCGCTGCGAGTACGCCCCCGTCTGGGACGTCGGCCCGTGGAACACCCGGGACGACTACTGGAACCCGTCAGCCGTGCGGGAGAACTGGAAGAACCTGCCGCAGGGCCGGCCCGAGGCGCAGGCCGCGTACCAGTCCGGCTACAACGGCGGGCGCGACCAGTTCGGCCGGACCGTGCTCAACCCCGCCGGCATCGACCTGGCCGACGGCACCTTCTGGGACGGACTGCAGCTGACCACCAACGCCTGGGTGGACGTGGCCTACCTGTGGACCGGCGGCGGGCCGCGCGGTGTGGTCGGCGACGGGCCGCTCAACATCCGCAGCGGCGCCAGCACGTCGTCCCCGATCCGTGGCCTGGCCGCCCGGTTCGCCAACGTGCCGATCCAGTGCTACGTCACCGGCCAGTCGGTCGCCGGCCCCTACCGCACCACCACCCGGTGGAACCGCCTGGCCAGCGGGCAGTACGTCAGCCACGCGTACATCTCCGCCGTCTACGGAGGTGCGGTGCCCGTCTGCTGACCCCGGACCCCCCGACGGGCGCCTTCAGGGGCGTTCGTCGGGGCGGGCGGGGCGCACCATGTCCTGGTAACGCGGGTGGCTGGCGCCGTAGACGGCGTAGTTGAGCCGCGCGTGCGACAGGCTCAGGTCGCCGTTGGGGCCACCCCGGACGGCGTCGGCGTCCGCGTCGGTCTGACCGTCGTCGGTCCAGAAGCAGACTGGGCACGTCCCGCCGCCGGTCCGGGAGGCGCAGCAGGGACAACCCACGGGAACCACGTGTTCACCCACCGGGGAAGCATTCCACAGTCGAATATCAGCCGGCGACCCGCAGGAGGTCGCCCGGGGCCACCCCGAGGAGGTCCGCCGCCCGCCCACCGTTGACCGCCACCGCGACCAGAGCGGCCGAGTCGACGTACACCACCAGGGAGCCGGCCGGGGCGTCGCCGAAGGTGCGTCCCCGCACCGCCGAGCGAGCCGGCGCCGGTGCCGGCGGGGACACCCGGACCGCCGCCGGAAGCGGGTCGAGCAGCTCGGCCGGAGCGGCCAGCTGGACGTTGCCGAAACCATCCACGGTCAGCACCTCGGCGGTAAAGCCCTCGCCGTCCCGGGCCACCACCGGCGGTGGCAGGCGGACCAACCCGGCCGGGTCGACCGGCGGGCCCGCCTCGGTCAGCGGCGCCCCGAGCGCCAGCCGGGCCGCCACCGGGGCGAAGACATCCCGGCCGTGGAAGGTCGCGGACACCCGCGTGGCCAGCCAGCGGGGCTCGGTCAGCTCGACCGCGGCGGTCACCCCGCCCAGCGCGTCGGCTGCGTCCGGCAGCAGCCCGTTGTCCGGGCCGACCAGCAGCCCGCCCGGGGTGGCCAGCGCGACACCCCGCCGGGCGGTGCCCACACCCGGGTCCACCACCGCCACGTGCACCCCCACCGGCAGGTACGGCACCGTCTGCGCCAGCACCGCGGCGCCCCGTCGAACGTCCGCCGGTGGCACCTGGTGGGTCACGTCGATGACCCGGGCGGCCGGCGCGATCCGGGCGATCACGCCATGACAGGCGGCCACGAATCCGTCGACGAGGCCGTAGTCGGTGGTCAGCGAGATCCAGGGCGTCACGGACATGTCCGCAGGCTAACCCTCAGCCGCCCGTGCGCAGCTCCAGGACCAGCTCGTCGTGCAGCGGGATCCCGAACCCCGCTCCGCCGGCCCGGAGCGTACCGGCCTCACCGGGTGGTCAGGTTGCTGGCGGATATGGGACAGGCGCAGTGGCCGACCGGCCACTCCCGCCTCCGGGCACCGTTGGGCAGACTGCCCTGGTGACACATCGGAGCCTGCCGGCCGTCGGGGTACTTCTGGTCGCCGTCGCTCTCACCGCCGGCTGCGGCGGTGACGACGCCGACCGGCCGGACGCCTCGTCGGCATCGTCCCTCTCCGCTACGGCGGCCAGCGGTCTGCCGACCCCGCCGATGCCCTCGCCGGCCGCGCCCAGCGCAGGCGGTGTCGCGCCCTCGTCGGCTCCGCCGGCCCCGCCGCCCCCCGCCCCGCAGGGGTCGACCGAGCGCCGGCAGGTCAGCCCGCCGCCGGTGGTGCTGCCCCAGCGCCCAGCTGGGGCGCCCGGTGCCAGGCAGGTGGTCGACGCGTTCGTCGCCGCCGGCCTGAAGGCCACCCACCCGAAGGACCGCTCGATCGACTGTGGACCGGACGGGCTCGGCCTGGGCTGCTCTGAGCTGATCGCCACCGACGCCGTCACGGTGTACGTGTTTCCCGACGAGACCAGCGCCGCTGACATCGCGCAGACGTGGAGCGGCCAGTCCTACCAGCACGGCGCGGTGGTGCTCAACTACCTGGAGGCGCGGACGCCGGCCGCCGACCGTCCCCGCTACGAGAAGGTTCTCGCCAACCTCCGCTGACCCGACCCGGGCGGATCAGCCGCGCAGGCGCAGGCCGCGGGGCGTGGCCCGGAAGCCGGCGGCGGTCAACGCGTCGCGCAACGTCGAGGAGTGCACCGCCTCGCCGTCGGCGCGCTCGACCGACATCGCGCCCAACGCTCCGGAGTGGACGGCGTCGGCGAGCGCCTTACCGGCCGCGGCGAGGGTGTCGGCGTCGTCGGTGAACGAGAGCAGCGTCCGGCCGCCGCGCTCCACATAGAGCACCAGATCGCCGCCGACCTGCACCACCAGGGCGCCCGCCTTGCGGCCGGCCCGGTGCCCGGTCGCCGGGACGGCCCCGTCGCCGGAGTCGACCACCCGTTCCGGCCACGGCAGCGCCGCGCCGTACGGGTTGGCCGGGTCGGTGGCCGCGAGCACCGTGGCCGGCCCGCCGCGACCCCGGCCGCCGTCGGCCGGCTCGGCCAGCGCGCGCAGCCGGTCGACCGCGCCGGGCACCGCGAACTGCGCCGCGCCCAACCCCTCCACGAAGTAGCCCCGGCGGGCCGCGCCGCGCTCCTCCAGCGCCGACAGCACCGGGTAGACCGCCGCGAACCCGCCGACCACCTGCTCGGCCATGACCGCGCCGCGGGTGACCACCCCGTGCCGCTCCAGGAGCACGTCGGCGAGGGCGGCGGCGCGTCGGGTCGGGTCGAGGTCCCGCTCCGGCAGCCGGGACCAGCGGCCGGCGACCGTCGGCGGACCGCCCCGGGTGGGCAATGCCACCCGGCCGGGCCGCCGGTAGCGGGTACGCGGCGCGGACGGCCGGGAGCGGTGCGCACCACCGGCGCCGAGCACCGCGCGCAGTGGGGCGAGGGTGTCGTTGGTGAGGTGACCGGCCCAGACCAGGTCCCAGATCACGGCGGTCAGCGCGGCGTCGTCGGTCGCGCCGACCCGGTCGGCCAGCGGACGGAAGAAGAGCGCCTGCCCGTCGCCGAGCGCGTCGAGGACCGCCTCGTGTAGCGGGGTCCGGGTCAGCGCCTCGTCGGGTGGCGGAAGCAGCAGCGGGGCGGAGTCCGCGTACGCCAGGGTGACCCAGCCGTCGCCGCCGGAGATCGCCCCCGACCCGGCCCAGACCACCTCCCCGCTGGCGCACAGCTCGTCGAGCTGGGCGGGGGAGTAGTCGGCGACCCGGCCGGGCAGCACCAACCGCTCCAGGGCGGACGCCGGCACCGCCGCGCCCTGCAACTGCTCCACCGTCGCGGCCAGCGCCTCCACGCCCCGGGCGGACGAGCCCACCTGCTGCCAGCGGGGCAGGAACGTGGCCAGCGCCCGGGGTGGCACCGGCTCGATCTCCCGGCGCAGCGCCGCGAGCGAGCGGCGACGCAGCAGACGCAGCACCTCCGCGTCGCACCACTGGGCGCCGGCCGAATCCGGGGTGAACTCCCCGGAGACGACCCGACCCGTGGCGCCGAGGCGGCGCAGCGCCTGCTCCACCACGAACACACCGAGCCCGAAGCGGGCCGCGCAACTCGCCGCCGCGAACGGCCCGTGGGTGCGGGCGTAGCGGGCCACCAGGTCGCCGAGCGGGTCCGCCACCGGGGCGAGGTACGCCTCGGCCACCCCGACCGGCAGTGCCACGCCGAGCGCGTCGCGCAGCCGGGCCGCGTCCTCGACGCCCACCCAGCGCTGCTCGCCGGCGATCCGGACCCGCAGCACCCGGCGGGCGGCCTCCAGCTCGGTCAGCCAGGTTTCCGGAGCGCCCCGCTCGGCCAGCTCGGCGGCGCTCAGGTCGCCGAGCACCCGCAGCAGCTCGACCACGTCCTCGGCGTCGCGCGGGCGGCGCTGCTCGGTCAGCCAGCGCAGTTGCCGTTCGGTCTCGGCGAGCACCGTCGGGTCGAGCAACTCGCGCAGGTCGACCCGGCCGAGCAGCTCGCCGAGCAGGGTCGAGTCCAGGGCGAGCGCCGCGGCGCGCCGTTCGGCCAGCGGCGCGTCGCCCTCGTAGAGGAACGCCCCGACGTAGCCGAAGAGCAGCGACCGGGCGAACGGGGACGGGGCGCTGGTCTCCACCTCGACCAGGCGGACCTTGCGGGCGGCCAGGTCGCGCATCAGACCGGCCAGCGCCGGTTGGTCGAAGACGTCCTGGAGGCACTCCCGGGCGGCCTCCAGGGTGACCGGGAAGTCGGCGTACTCGCGGGCGACGTCGAGCAGCTGCGCGGCGCGTTGCCGCTGCTGCCAGAGCGGCTGGCGGCGGCGCGGGTCGCGGCGGGGCAGCAGCAGCGACCGGGCGGCGCACTCGCGGAACCGGGCGGCGAAGAGCGCGGAGGTGCCGACCGACTCCTCCACGAGCTGGGCGATCTCGTCGGGCTCGAAGACCACCACGTCGGCGCCGGGTGGCTCGTCGGCGGTGTCGGGCAGCCGGATCACGATGCCGTCGTCGGAGGGCATCACCTGGGCGTCCACCCCGTAGCGCTCGGCCAGCCGGCGGCCCACGGCGAGGGCCCACGGCCCGTTGACCCGCGCGCCGAGGACGCTGTGCACGGCCAGCCGCCAGTCGCCCAGCTCGTCGCGGAACCGTTCGACCACGATCGTCCGGTCGTCGGGCAGCGAGCGGGTGGCCTCCCGCTGCTCGCGCAGGTACGCCATCAGGTTGGCGGCGGCCCAGTCGTCCAGCCCGCCGGCGCGCAACGCGGCCAGCGCCGCCTCGTCGGTCTGTCGCAGCAGCGTGCGCACCCGCGCGCCGATGGCGCGGCCCAGCTCGACGGGCCGGCCCAGCTGGTCGCCCTTCCAGAACGGCATGCGGGCCGCCTGCCCGGGGGCCGGCGAGACCAGCACCCGGTCGGGGGTGATCTCCTCGATCCGCCAGGAGGAGGAGCCGAGGAGGAAGACGTCGCCGACCCGCGACTCGTAGACCATCTCCTCGTCCAGCTCGCCGACGCGGGCGGCGCGTTCGGCGCCGGCCAGGAAGACGCCGAACAGGCCCCGGTCGGGGATGGTGCCGCCGCTGGTGACCGCGAGCCGCTGCGCGCCGGGGCGGCCGGTGAGGACGTCGGTCGCCCGGTCCCAGACCAGCCGGGGGCGCAGCTCGGCGAAGGCGGTGGAGGGGTAGCGGCCGGAGAGCATGTCGAGGACGGCGTGCAGCGCGGAGTCGGGCAGCTCGGCGAAGGGTGCGGCCCGGCGGACCAGCACGGCCAGGTCGCCGACGCGCCACGGCTCCAGCGCCACCATCGCCACGATCTGCTGGGCCAGCACGTCCAGCGGGTTGCGCGGGTAGTGCAGCTCCTCGATCGCGCCGTCGGTCATCCGCTCGGCGACGACCGCGCAGGAGAGCAGGTCGCCGCGGTGCTTGGGGAAGACCACCCCACGGGAGACGGCGCCCACCTGGTGCCCGGCCCGGCCGACCCGTTGCAGGCCGGCGGCCACGCTCGGCGGGGCCTCGATCTGCACGACCAGGTCGACGGCGCCCATGTCGATGCCCAGCTCCAGGCTGGAGGTCGCCACCACCGCCGGGAGCTGGCCGGACTTGAGCGCCTCTTCGATGTGCTTGCGCTCCTCACGGGAGACGCTGCCGTGGTGCGCGCGGGCGATGACCGGCGTCGCGCCGGCGGCCGCACCGGACTGCGCCATCACCTCGGCCGGTGGCCGGTTGCGGACCGGCCCGGCCGGGCCACCCCACCGCTGCGCGTCGGCCGCCGGGTCGTCGGCCGGCGACCACCCGTCCGGTACGCCCACCGCCCGGCCGTCCGGCGCCGTGGCCTGGGCGGCGGCCACCTCCTCGGCGGCCAGCTCGTTGAGCCGGGCGCAGAGCCGTTCGGCGCTGCGCCGGGAGTTGGTGAAGACGATGGTGGAGCGGTGCGCCCCGATCAGCGAGAAGACCCTCTCCTCCACGGCCGGCCAGATCGAGGCGCGACGCGGCCCGGGACCCCCGAGGTCGTCCTCCGGCGGCTGCTCCTGCTCGTCCAGGCGCGTCATGTCCTCCACGGGGACCTGCACGCTGACCTCGATGGTCTTGGGCGTGGCCGGCTGCACGACGTCGACCGGCCGGGCGCCGCCGAGGAAGCGGGCGCAGGCGTCGATCGGCCGGACGGTGGCGGAGAGGCCGATCCGCTGCGCCGGGGCGGGTAGCAGCTCGTCGAGACGTTCCAGCGAGAGGGCGAGGTGGGCGCCGCGTTTGCTGCCGGCCACCGCGTGCACCTCGTCGACGATCACCGTCTCGACGCCGCGCAGGGAATCCCGGGCGGCGGAGGTGAGCAGCAGGAACAGCGACTCGGGCGTGGTGATGAGGATGTCGGGTGGGGTGCGGGCGAAGGCTCGTCGTTCGTCGGCCGGGGTGTCGCCGGTGCGCATCCCGACGGTGATGTCGGGCGGGGCGACGCCGAGCCGCGTCGCGGCCTGCCGGATGCCGGCCAACGGGGCACGCAGGTTGCGCTCCACGTCGACGGCGAGCGCCTTGAGTGGGCTGACGTAGAGCACCCGGCACCGCTGTCGGGCCTCGGCCGGGGCCGGCTCACGGGCCAGCCGGTCCAGTGACCAGAGGAAGGCGGCGAGCGTCTTGCCGGAGCCGGTGGGCGCGACCACGAGGGCGTTGCGGCCGGCGGCGACCGATCGCCACGCGCCGACCTGGGCGGGCGTGGGAGCGGCGAAGGCCGCGTCGAACCAGGCGCGGGTGGCCGGGCCGAACCCGGCGAGCACCGCGCCGGTGTCTGCGTCCGCGCCGGTCACCGGTCCATCGTGCCCCGCTGGTACGACAACCACGAACGACCCACGACGGAATGTGTCCGAGTGAAAGGGAAATGAACCGGATGCGCGCTTAATGCGTTAAGTCTCACTTAACTGCTTGCTTGTGAGGAGCAACATAAAGTAACTTCACTCGCAACGCGAACCGGGGTGGAGGGGTCGGATGACCGGCGAGCAGCGCAACGTCGAACCCGGCACCGATGTGCTGATCCGCAAGGTCGACAGTCATCTCGCCACACTCCGCGGCGGCCTGCACGGCCCCGAGCTGGAGCTCGCCGAACGCCTCGCCCGCTGCCTCCGCGAACTGGTCGTCTCGACCGCCCAGGCCAGTGCCGCCGACCGGGGTCAGGTCCGCGTCGCCGTCCACTACTTCGTGCTGCGTCGCGAGAGCCGTGGCCGGCTGCTCTCGGTGCGGTCGCTGGCCGCCGCGGAACGGGTGGTCGACAAGGTCGCGCGTCAGCTCGGTCGCGTCGACCTGCTCGCCGAGCTGGCCCGGGGTCGCCCCGCCGGCGACGACGCGGTGCCCGTCGGGGACGCCCTGCTGCGCTGACGGCCCGCACCTGGCCCGCCGCCGGCGTCTCGACCGACCGACGCCCCCCGGTGGCCGAATTCCGGCAAAACGGCCCGGCGCGCGACGAACTGGCGTCTGATCGCTGCTAGGCGCCACCGCTGTACGGGCGTCGGCCACCTCGATCGGGAGCGCGGGTGCTGGTACTGCTCATCCTCCACGTCGTGGCGGCACTCTCCGCGCCGCTGCTCGTCCGGCGGTGGGGGCCGCGCGCGTGCTACCCGCTGGCGCTGGCCCCGGCCGCCGCGTTCTGCTGGGCGGTCGTCCGCACCCCGGCCGTCGGCCACGGCGGGGCGGTGGTCGAGACGTACCCGTGGATCGGGCAGCTGGGCCTCGACATCGCCCTGCGGCTCACCACGCTGTCCTGGCTGATGACCCTGCTGATCGGAGGCGTCGGCGCACTCGTGCTGGTCTACAGCGCCCGCTACTTCGCCCACGACTCGACCGGGCTGGCACGGTTGGCCGCGGTCCTGGTCGCCTTCGCCGGCGCGATGCTCGTGCTGGTCCTCGCCGACGACCTGCTGCTGCTCTACGTCGGCTGGGAGCTGACCACAATCTTCTCCTACCTGCTGATCGGGCACAGCACCGAGAGGCGCTCCAGCCGGTGGGCGGCCGCGCAGGCGCTGACCGTCACCACGCTGGGCGGGCTGGCCATGCTGGTCGGGTTCATCATGCTGGGCGAGCACGCCGGCAGCTACCGCTGGTCGGAGATCTCGGCGCGGCCGCTGCCCGGCGGCGGGTACCTGATCACCGCGGTGCTGCTCATCCTGGCCGGCGCCCTGTCCAAGTCGGCGGTGCTGCCGTTCAGCTCCTGGCTGCCGGTCGCGATGGCCGCACCCACCCCGGTCAGCGCGTACCTGCACGCCGCCGCCATGGTCAAGGCCGGCGTCTACCTGGTCGGGCTGCTCGCGCCGGCGCTCGCCACGGTCGGCCCGTGGCGGCCCGTGGTGCAGGTCGCCGGCGTGGCCACCATGCTGCTCGGGGGCTGGGCCGCGCTGCGGCAGACCGACCTGAAGATGCTGCTGGCGTACGGAACGGTCAGCCAGCTCGGTCTGCTGGTCACGGTGACCGGCTCGGGCACCCCGGACGCGGCCCTGGCCGGCACCGCGATGCTGCTGGCGCACGCGCTGTTCAAGGCGGCGCTGTTCCTGGTCGTCGGCGTCATCGACCACGGCGCCGGCACCCGCGACCTGCGCGAGCTGTCCGGGCTGAGGCACTGGTCCCGGCCGCTGTTCGTGGTCGCGGTGCTGGCCGCGGCGTCGATGGCCGGCGTGCCGCCGCTGGTCGGGTTCGTGGCCAAGGAGGCCGTGTTCGCCGCGTTCACCGACCGGCCGGTGGTCCTCGCCGGTCTGGTTGCCGGGACGGTGCTTACCGTCGCGTACAGCCTCCGCTTCCTCTGGGGCGCGTTCGCCGACCGGCCGGGCGTGGAGCCGGTCCAGGCGGGTCGGATCGCCCGGTCGCTGCTGATCCCCCCGGCCGTGCTGGCCGGTGTCGGGTTGCTCGCCGGCCCGGCCGCCGGCCAGCTGGAGGGCCTGCTGCGCCCGTACGCCGAACTGCTCGGCGGGGTCCACGCGCACCTGGCGCTCTGGTCCGGGCCGACCCCGGCGCTCGGCCTGTCCGTGCTGGCGCTCGCCGGCGGCGGCCTGCTCTTCGCTCTGCGCGGGCCGCTCGCCCCGGCGCTGGCCCGGCTCCGCTCACCGGTCACCGGCAACCAGGGGTACGAGTGGATCGTGGGCCGGTTCGACCGGCTGGCCATCGAGGTGACCGGTGCGACCCAGCGTGGCGCCCTGCCGCAGTATCTGGGCATCATCCTGGTCACGCTGGTGCTGCTGCCCGGTGGGGCGATGCTCGCCGCCGGCCCGTGGCGGGCCCGGATTCCGCTGTGGGACACCCCGCTGCAACCGGTGGTCGTGGTGGTGATCGCGGTGGCGGCGGTCCTGGCGGTCGGCGCCCGCCGCCGGTTGACGGCGATGCTGCTGGTGGGGATGACCGGCTACGGCACCGCCATGCTGTTCGTGCTGCACGGAGCGCCCGACCTCGCGCTCACGCAGTTCCTGGTGGAGACCGCGACCATCGCGGTCTTCGTGCTGGTGCTGCGCCGCCTGCCGGACCGGTTCTCGGCCCGCCCGCTGCGGCGCAGCCGGTGGGCCCGCCGGGCGATCGGGGTGGCGGTGGGCGTGGTGGCCGCCGGGCTCGCCCTCGTCGCGGCCGGCGCCCGCCGGGCACCGGACATCTCCACCGCCTTTCCGGACCTGTCGGTGGCCCAGGGGTACGGCCGCAACGTGGTCAACGTGACCCTGGTCGACATCCGGGCGTGGGACACCATGGGGGAGCTGTCGGTGCTGGTGGTGGCCGCGACCGGGGTGGCCAGTCTGATCTTCGAGCGCTCCCGGACCGGCCCGCGGCCGCGCCGACCGGAGTCGGACAGCCGGGTCAACCGCACGGACCGGCCGGTCTGGCTGCGCGGCGGGCCGACCCTCTACGAGGAACGCCGCTCGATCGTGCTGGAGGTGGTCATCCGGCTCATCTTCCACACCGTGGTGCTGTTCTCGCTGTTCCTGCTCTTCGCCGGGCACAACGCGCCGGGCGGCGGCTTCGCCGGCGGGCTGGTGGCGGGTCTCGCCCTGGTGGTCCGCTACCTGGCCGGCGGCCGGTACGAGCTGACCGAGGCGGCTCCGGTCGGCGCCGGTCCGATCCTCGGCGCCGGGCTGGCCGTGTCGGTGGGCACCGGCGTGGTGGCGCTGCTGCTCGGCGGCTCGGTGCTGGAGAGCGCCAAGCTCGACCGGTCCCTACCCCTGGTCGGCGACGCCCACCTGGTCACCTCGCTCTTCTTCGACATCGGCGTCTACCTGGTCGTGATCGGGCTGGTGCTGGACATCCTGCGCAGTCTGGGAGCCGAGGTGGACCGGCACATCGAGGCGAGCGGCACCGCCATCGGCGGACTCGCCGTCGACAAGGGGGACCGGCCGTGAGCGCGAGGAGTGAGCCGGTTCTGCGAGCCCCGCAGTCGCGAACAGAGGTGGAACCGTGACCAGCGGCGGCGCGGGGCCGACTCTGGTGCTGGTGCTCGCCGTCGCGGTGCTGGTCGGCTGCGGGGTGGTCCTGCTGCTGGAACGCAGCCTGACCCGGATCCTGCTCGGCGTGATCCTGCTCGGCAACGGGGTCAACCTGCTGATCCTGCTGGGCGGCCGGTCGGGTGGGGCGCCGATCGTCGGCACCGGCCCGGTGGACCGGATGAGTGATCCGCTGTCGCAGGCCATGGTGCTGACCGCCATCGTCATCACCTTCGGGTTCACCGCGTTCCTGCTGGCCGTGGCGTACCGCAGCTGGTATCTCACCGGCGACGACGAGGTGCCCGACGACCCGGAGGACCGGCAGATCGTCCGCCAGGCGGTGCGCAACGAGGTGGACGCCGTCGACGTCGGCGGAGAGGGCCCGAACGGCGATCCGGAGCAGGTCGACCCCGAGCCCGCCCGGCGTCGGTTGCGGCGCGGGGAGGAGGCGTGATGAGCGGGTCGTCGCGGGCGACGCGATGAGCCGGCTGCTGCCGCTGCCGGTGGTGGTGCCGCTGCTCGGCGCGGCACTGACCCTGCTGCTGGCCACCCGGCCCCGGCTCCAGCGTGCGGTCAGCGTGCTCTGCCTCGGCAGCACCCTCGCCGTGGCGGTGCTGCTGCTGGTGCAGGCGTACCGGCACGGGCCGGTGGTGCTGGCGGTCGGTGCCTGGCCGGCGCCGGTCGGCATCGTCCTGATCGCCGACCAGCTCGCCGCGCTGATGCTGGTGGTCTCCTCGGCGGTCACCCTCTGCGTGCTGCTGTACTCGATCGGTCAGGGCCGCAGCGAGACCGGCGAGACGACGCCGGTGGTCATCTTCCACCCGACGTACCTGGTGCTCACCGCCGGCGTCACCAACGCGTTCCTCGCCGGTGACCTGTTCAACCTCTTCGTCGGCTTCGAGATCCTGCTGGCGGCCAGCTTCGTGCTGATCACCCTGGGCGGCACCGAGACCCGGATCCGGACCGGCTCGACGTACGTGGTGGTCAGCATCCTGTCCTCGATGATCTTCCTGGCCGCGGTGGGTCTGGTGTACGCGGCCACCGGCACGCTCAACCTGGCCCAGCTCGCCCAGCGCCTCGACGACCTGCCGGACGGCGTACGGCTGACCCTGGAGCTGATGCTGCTGCTCGCCTTCGCGATCAAGGCGGCGGTCTTCCCGCTGTCGGCCTGGCTGCCGGACAGCTACCCGACCGCGCCGGCCCCGGTCACGGCGGTGTTCGCGGGGTTGCTCACGAAGGTGGGCGTCTACGCGATCATCCGTACGGAGACGCTGCTCTTCCCGGGCGGCCGGGTGGACGGGCTGCTCATGGTCGTCGCCGGGCTGACCATGATCGTCGGCATCCTCGGTGCGGTGGCCCAGTCGGACATGAAGCGGCTCTTCTCGTTCACCCTGGTCAGCCACATCGGTTACATGATCTTCGGGGTGGCGCTGAGCACCGCCGCCGGGCTTTCCGGCGCGATCTTCTACGTGGTGCACCACATCACCATCCAGACCACGCTGTTCCTGGTCGCCGGGCTGGTCGAGGAGCGGGCCGGCAGCACCGACCTGCGACGCCTCGGCGGGCTGGCCCGGGTGGCGCCGCTGCTCGGCGTGCTGTTCTTCGTCCCGGCGATGAACCTCGCCGGGGTGCCGCCGTTCTCCGGGTTCCTCGGCAAGCTCGGCCTGCTCCAGGCCGGCGCGGCGGCCGGCGGTCCGCTGCCCTGGGCGCTCGTCGCGGCCGGCGCGCTGACCAGCCTGCTCACCCTCTACGTGGCGTCGCGGGTGTGGAACATCGCCTTCTGGCGGTCGCCCCGGCTGGCCACCGCCGAGCCGGCCGTCCGGCTGCCCGCGCTGATGGTCGGTGCCACCGTGGGCCTGGTCGCGTTCGGGGTGGCGCTGACCGTGCTGGCCGGCCCGATCTTCAACGTCACCGCCGACGCGGCCGCCGACCTGCTCTCGCGTACGCCGTACGTGCGGGCCGTGCTGCCGGGTGGCCCACCGTGACCGGGTCGCGTGGCACGGCTCCGGCGGTCGCCGAGCCGCCCCCGCGCCGCCGGTTCGGGCGCTGGCGGGACCAGGCGCTGGCACTCGGCTGGCTGGTGGTGGTCTGGAACCTGCTCTGGGGCGAGATCAACTGGGCGAACCTGGTCGGCGGCCTGCTGGTGGGCGGTGCGGTGCTGGTGTTCTTCCCGTTGCCGGCGGTCACCTTCGGCGGCCGGCTGCGCCCCTGGGCGCTGCTGGTGTTCGCCGGCAGCTTCGCCGTCGAGCTGGTCACCGCGAGCCTGCACGTCGCCCGGATCGCCGTACAGCCCGGCTGCCGGCCACGCGGGGCGATCATCGCGGTGCGGCTACGGGTGCCCACCGACCTGAACCTGGCACTCACCGCCGAGGCGGTCTCGCTGGTGCCCGGCACGCTGATCCTGGAGATCGACCGGGAGTCCGGGACGCTCTACCTGCACGTGCTGGACACCCGCGGGCCGGCGGATCTGACCCTCGCCCGCGTCCGCACCCTCGACGTCGAACGGCGGGTCGTCCGCGCGGTGGGCTCCGCCGCCGAGCTGCGCCGCGTCCAACCCGATCCCGCCGAGAGGGGAACACCACCGTGACCACGTTCCTGGCCGCTGTCCTCACCGCCCTGCTGTCGGTGACCGCGCTGCTCGCCCTGACCCGGCTCTACCGGGGGCCGTCACTGCTGGACCGGGTGATCGCCGCGGACATGCTGCTCGCCACGATGGTCGCCGCGGTGGGCGCCGAGGCGGCGGTCAACCGGCACGCCACCACGCTGCCCGTGCTGGTGGTGCTCTCCCTGCTCGGCTTCGTCGGCACGGTGTCGCTGGTCCGTTTCGCCGTCCGGGAGCCGTCGTGATCGGGACCATCGCGGACTGGCTCGGCGCCGGTTGCCTGGTGGCCGGCGCGCTGCTCGGCCTGGCCGCCGCGATCGGCGTGCTGCGCTTTCCCGACGTGCTGTCCCGGATGCACGCGGCCACCAAGCCGCAGGTCCTCGGGGTGCTCCTGCTGCTGCTCGGTATCGCGCTGCGGCTGCGGTCCCCCACGGACATCGGCATGATCCTGCTGGTGGCGGTCTTCCAGTTGGCCACCGCACCGGTTGCCGCACAGATGATCGGTCGCGCCGCGTACCGGTCCGGCCGGATGGACCGGAGTCTGCTCGACGCGGACGAGCTGGCCGAACGTGAACCGGGTGGCGGGCCGGCGTGAAGTTCGGGCGGTGGCGAGTCAACCGGACGATCAGGTGCCTTCGGCCCACCCCCAGCGGAGTCCCAGCCAGCGCCGATAAAATAGCGGCATGATCGACTCGTCTGCCCAGGAGGGCAGCAGTAGCCAGCCGGGTCGTGCCCGGCATCTTCCCGCCCCGACGACCCCGGGAGCCCTGAGCGACCCGTGTTGATCGTCGTTGGCCTCCTTCTGATCATCGTGCTCACCGCTGCCACCGGTTACTTCGTGGCACAGGAGTTCGGCTACGTCGCCGTGGACCGGGGCAGGCTACGCCAGCTCGCCGATGACGGCGACCAGGCCGCCGCACGGGCCCTGACCGTCACCAGCCGGCTCTCCTTCGTGCTCTCCGGCGCGCAACTCGGCATCACCGTCACCGCGCTGCTCGTCGGGTACGTCGCCGAGCCGTACCTCGGCGGCGGCCTCGCCGACCTGCTCGGCGTGGCCGGCGTCGGCGAGTCGGTCAGCCTGCCGCTGTCGGTGGGGCTGGCCCTGGTCATCGCGACCGTCGTGCAGATGGTCCTCGGTGAGCTGGCCCCGAAGAACCTGGCCATCGCGCGGGCCGAGCCGCTGGCCCGGGCGCTGAGCCGGTCCACGCTGATCTACCTGACCGTCGCCGGGCCGGTGATCCGGCTCTTCGACCGGGCGTCGGTGCGGCTGCTCCGCCGGATCGGCATCGAGCCGATCGAGGAACTGCCCAGCGGCGCCACCCCTGCCGACCTGGAACAGATCATCGCCGAGTCCCGCGAGGAGGGCAGCCTGGACGCCGAGATGTCCACGCTGCTCGACCGGGGTCTGGATTTCCGTGAGCTGACCGCGGGCGAGGCCATGGTGCCCCGGGTCGACGTGCACACCGTACGGGCACACGAGCCGGTGAGCCGGGTGGTCGAGCTGCTGGACACCGGCCACTCCCGCTTCCCCGTGCGCGGTGCGGAGGGCGTCGACGATCTCATCGGCATCGTCGGCATCGCCGACGTGCTCGGCGTACCGCCGGAGAAGCGCGCCACCACCCCGGTGAGCGCGGTGGCCGGGCCGCCGCTGCTCGTGCCGGAGACGTTGCCCCTGCCCACGGTGCTGGACCGGCTGCGCTCCGGGCACCGGCAGATGGCCTGCGTGGTCGACGAGTACGGCGGCTTCGCCGGCGTGATCACGCTGGAGGACATCGCCGAGGAACTGGTCGGCCCGATCCGGGACGAGGACGACCCGCCGGAGCGGGCGCCCGCACGGCAGGACGACGGGTCCTGGGTGGTGCCGGCCCGCTGGCGGATCGACGAGGTCGCCGACAGCACCGGCATCGCGCTGCCCGAGGCACCCGAGTACGACACCCTCTCCGGGTTGGTCATGCGGGAGCTGGGCCGGGTGCCGGAGGTCGGCGACCGGCTGGAGATCAGCCTGCTGCGCGAGGGCGCCGACGCCGAGGACGGCGAGGCGGAGCCCCGGGCGCTGGTCGAGGTGCTCGCCGTGGACCGGCACGTGGCCGACTCCGTCCGGTTGCAGCTGACCGAGCCGGGTGCGCGCAGCGAGGTGTCCGCATGAGCCCCGGCATCGCGCTGTTCAGCTCGGCGGTCCTGCTGGCGCTGAACGGGTTCTTCGTGGCCGCCGAGTTCGCTCTGGTGGCCAGCAAGCGCTACCGCCTGGAGCAGGCGGCAGCCACCGGCGGTCGGGCGGCGCGGGCCGCGCTGGACGGCGTCCGCGAGCTGTCCCTGATGCTGGCCGGCGCGCAGCTCGGCATCACGCTGTGCACCCTGGGGCTCGGCGCGCTGGCCGAGCCGGCGATCGAGCACCTGCTCAGCCCGCTGCTGCACGCGGTGGGGCTGCCGGACGCCGCCAGCCACGCGGTCGCGCTGATCCTCGCCCTCGGTGTGGTCACCTTCCTGCACCTGGTGGTGGGGGAGATGGCGCCGAAGTCGTGGGCGATCACCGACGCGGAGCGCTCGGCGACGCTGCTCGCGCTGCCGTTCCGCGCCTTCGCCCGGGTGGCCCGGCCGGTGCTGTCCGCGCTGAACGCGCTGGCCAACGCGATCCTGCGGCTGTTCGGCGTGAACCAGCAGGACCAGCTGGCCCAGGTGCACGGCCCGGACGAGCTGCGGATCCTGCTGGAGCAGTCCCGCGAGCACGGGCTGCTCGGTGCCGAGCAGCACCAACTGCTCACCAGCATGCTGGAGTTGCAGGGCACGTCGGTGGCGCAGGTGATGGAGCCGTTCTCCACCATGGTCACCGTTCGCCGGGACGACCCGGCGGAGCGGATCGAGCACGTCAGCCGGGACAGCGGCCGATCCCGGCTGGCGGTGCTGGACGCGGCGGGCGACGTCTGCGGCCTAGTGCACGTCCGGGAGGCCGTGCGGGTGGTCACCACGGGCCGCACCGCCACCGCCGGTGACCTGATGACGTCGGCGTTCACGCTGCCCGCGACGTCCTCGGTCACCGAAGCGGTGGCCGCGATGCGGGCCCGACAGTCCCAGCTCGCGCTGGTGCGCAACGGGGGCGGCCCGGCCCGGCCGATCGGTTTCGTGGCGCTGGAGGACCTGTTGGAGGAGGTCATCGGCGAGTTCGACGACGAGACCGACACGGTGCCGCGCGGCCGCCGCATGAGATGAATCGGAGGGGTGGTCCTTCTTCGCGGAAGTTGAGGTGGCCTGGCGCGGGGTCGGCGAGAGTTGAGGTGGTCTCGTCGGGGTTGGGGTGGCCGCGCGCGGAGTCGGCGACGGGTTGAGGTGCTGTGAGCGGGGCCGGGCGGAGGGGGCGCGGTGCGGCTGACGGGGGTGTCGAGGGAGTCCGGCTGGACCGGGCTGTCCGTGCAGACCACCCTGGCCAACCCGAGCACCCGCCCGGGCCTGCGCCTGCCGGGGCGGGTGACGCTGGCGGCCGGGCCGGACGACGTGCTGGTACGGCACATCCGGCTCGGCCTGGTCACCACGGTCGAGCCGGATGACCCGTCCGCCGCCCGACGCCTCGTGCAGTTCTGTCAGGTGCCGATCGCCGGCCGGTTCGTCGTACCGGCCGGTCGCCGGCGGGCGGTCGACTTCGCGATGCCCCTGCCGTGGGAGACCCCGGTGACGACCTTCGGTGGGGTGCCGCTGCTGAGCCTGCGGATGGGGCTGCGGACCGAGGTGTCCGTCGATCCCGAGCTGGATCAGGGCGCCATGGTGCCGGTCTTCGTGCACCCCGTCCCCACCCAGCAGTACGTGCTGGCGGCGCTGGACACGCTGGGTTTCGAGATCCGCCAGGCCGGCCTGCAGGAGGGCGGGCTGCCGGGGGTGGAGTTCACCCTGCCGCTGCACCAGCGGTGGGGCTACTGGGTGGGGCCGCTCTACGCGGGCCCGATCACCGAACTGGAGGTGATCTTCGTGACCACCTCGGCCGGTCTGGAGGTGATCCTCTGGATGGACCGTCGGCTGGCGCTGGCCGGGATCACCCACCAGAGCATCAGCCGGTTCCGGGTCTGGCACGCCGACGCCGACCGGCGGGACTGGGTCGCGACCGTGGACGGCTGGCTGCGCCACGCCATCAACCGGCACGCCGCCGCGGCCGCGCATGCCGACTGGTCCGCGCAGGTCAGCGAGTCCGCCCATGTCAGCCGCCATCCCGACGAGCCGGTCCGGCCCGGCTTCGGGCTGGGCGGCACCGCCGGCGGTGCCGGCGTCGGTGGTGGCGGTGGTGGCGGTGACGGCACCTGAGCCGGGTCAGCCGGCGCTGGCGGTGGCCAGCTTGAGGCTGAAGGCCAGGAAGAGCGCGGCCACGGCGGTGGTGCCACCGGCGGCGAGCCGGCGACGCTGCCGGAACTGAGCGGCCAGGAACGTGCCCGCGAAGATCAACGCGGTCAGGTAGAGCGCGCTCGTCACCTGGGCGATCAGCCCCAGCAGCAGGAACGACAGCGCCGGCCAGGCGTAGCCGGGGTCGACGAACTGGATGAAGAACGAGATGAAGAACAGGATCGCCTTCGGGTTCAGCAGGCTGATCACCAGCGCCTTGCGGAACGGGCTGCGCATCGCCGCCGGCTCCGCGGCGTCGATGAGCCGCGGCGTGCTCGGGTCGTTGCGGTCGCGCCAGCGCCGCCAGGCGCCGCGCAGCATGGTCAGCCCCACATAGCCGAGGTACGCGGCACCGGCGTACTTGACCACCAGGAACACCGGCGGGTACGCCTTGAGCAGCGACGCGACCCCGGCGGCGGAGAGGAACATCAGCACCCCGTCGCCGACGAACACCCCGCCCGCGGCCCGGTAGCCGGCCCCCACGCCCCGCTTGGCGGCGGTGGAGAGCACGAAGAGTGAATTCGGCCCGGGCAGCAGGATGATGGCCACGGTGCCCAGTACGTACGTCCAGATGTCGGTGATTCCCAGCACGCCCGCCATCATCACGCCACGGGTGCCGTCCGGCGAAGCCTTTCCCGCAGCCTGAGCTGTGCCGTCGGCCACTCATCGACGGTCATCGCGTACTGCACGGTGTCCCGCCAGGAGCCGTCCGAGCGTTGCCGGTGCATCCGCAGCACCCCCTCCCGGGTCGCGCCGAGCCGCTCGATGGCCGCCTGCGACCGTTGGTTGCGGATGTCGGTGTGCCAGGCCACCCGCACCACATCCAGCTCGTCGAAGGCCCGGGTGAGCAGCAGCAGCTTGGCCTCGGTGTTGATCCCGGTACGCCACCAGGGCCGGCCGAGGAAGGTGTGCCCGATCGCCACCGACCGCCGTTCGGGGTCGATCTCGTAGTAGGAGGTGGTGCCGACGACCGCCCCGGTCACGGCGCAGCGCTGCACCCAGGGCACCCGCTCGCCGCGGTGCTGGGCGGCCAGCGCGGCGGCGACCACCTCGGCGGTTCCGGCCGGCGTGCCGGGCAGCGCGACGCCGAGGTGTCGCCAGACCTCCTCGTCGGCGGTGGCGGTGTGCAGCTCGTCGGCGTGCGCCAGGTCCAGCGGCTCCAGCCGGACGTGTTCGCCGGCCATCGTGGCCGGGTCGTGCCAGGGCGTGCGCGGTTGGCGGAGGTACGCCGGCAGCGGGGCGGTGACCCCGGTGGCCGGCTCCGGCGGCCCGGCGGTCAGCCGCAGCGGCAGCACCCCGGCCCAGTGCGGCAGGTGCAGGTCGGCGTCGTCCTCGCGGACCCCACCGGCGCGGGTCCGGACCGACACCTCGCGCAGCGGCAGTGCCAGCACGGCGGTCTCGGCCAGCTCGCGCCGGGTGGGCGGGCGGCTGTCGGCGCTGCGTCCGGCACCCACCTTCTCGACCAGCGCGGTGAGCATGGCGCTCTTCTCCCGCTCGTCGGTGACCAGGTGGGCGGTGCCGAGTGCGACCACCGAGCGGTAGTTGGCGCTGTGGTGGAACTGGGAGCGGGCGTAGACCAACCCGTCGAGCAGGGTCACCGTGACGCAGACCGGCAGCCCGTCGCCCCGCGCGGCGAGCAGCGGCCGGCTGCCGGTGGAGCCGTGCAGGTAGAGCGTGTCGCCGATCCGTACGTGCAGCGTGGGCAGCACCCGCGGCTGGCCGTCCACGGTGAACCCGAGCGCACAGTGGTACGCCTCGTCGAGCACGGCGTGGGCGGCGACCCGGTCGTAGCTCATCTTGTCGCGGGAACGGTTGGGCGTGGTCCGGGCGGTGGGTGGGTACATGCTCGCCCCTTTGTTCTAGTACAATCTCTTGTTTGTGTCAGCACGCTATCAGTTCACCGGCTCGACGGCCGTCGCGATTTCGGCCAGCATCGAGTCGGGCATCCGTACGGGCGCGCTGCCGCCCGGGACCGCCCTGCCGCCGGTCCGCGCGCTCGCCGCCGAGCTGGGCGTCAGCCCGGCCACCGTCGCCCGTGCCTACCAGGAGCTGCGCCAGCGCGGCCT
Organism: Micromonospora sp. RHAY321; assembly: GCF_023896955.1. GTDB lineage: Bacteria > Actinomycetota > Actinomycetes > Mycobacteriales > Micromonosporaceae > Micromonospora. Next base: position 294,592 of record NZ_JAMHIW010000004.1, on the reverse strand, counting down.
GCTCGCCACCGCCGGGCGGCACGGCACCCGGGTGCGCCCCCGACCGCCGGTGGCCGCCCGACGCTCCGCGCTCCGCCCGGCGCCGTTGCCCGGCGCCCGTGACCTGTCCCGGGGTGAGCCCGACCCGCGGCTGCTGCCCCCGCTCGGCCCGCACCTCGCGGCGCTCGCCACCGAGGCCGGCCCGTCGGTCGGCTACTCCGACGCCGGGGTGCTGCCCGAGCTGGCGACGGCGGCCCGCGCCCGGCTGAGCGCCGACGGAGTGCCGGCAGGGGAACTCACCCTCACCGGCGGCGCGCTGGACGGCATCGAGCGGCTGCTCGGCGCCCACCTGCGCCCCGGCGACGCGGTGGCGGTCGAGGACCCGGGCTGGGCCAACCTGCTCGACCTGGTCGCCGCGCTGGGGCTGCGCCCGATCGGCGTACCGCTGGACGACGAGGGGCCACTGGTGGCCGGGGTGGCTGCCGCGCTCGCCGCCGGCGCGCGGGCACTGGTGGTCACCAGCCGGGCGCAGAACCCCACCGGCGCGGCCGTCTCCGCCGCCCGGGCCGAGGCGCTGCGGGCGCTGCTCGCCGGTCGGCGGGACCTGCTGCTGATCGAGGACGACCACGCCGCCGAGCTGGCCCGCGTACCCCTGCACCCGCTGGCCGGCGCGACGCCGAGCTGGGCCTTCCTCCGCTCGGTGAGCAAGCCCTTCGGCCCGGACCTGCGGCTGGCCGTGCTGACCGGCGACGAGACCACGGTGGCCCGGGTGACCGGCAGGACGCGGGTGGGCGCCGGCTGGGTCTCCACGGTGCTGCAACGACTCGTCCTCGCGCTGTGGCGCGACCCGGCGGTCGCCGAGCTGGTGGAGCGGGCGGCGGAGAGTTACGAGCGACGGCGCGAGGGGCTGCTGGCCGCGCTGGCCGAGCACGGCCTGACCGCGCACGGCCGCAGCGGCATCAACGTCTGGCTGCCGGTGGCCGACGAGACCAGCGCGGTCACCGCGCTGCGCGACGCCGGCTGGGCGGTGGCCCCCGGTGCCCTCTACCGGATCGCCGCCCCACCCGCCCTCCGCATCACGGTCAGCCCTCTCGCCGTCGATGACCTGGTCCCCCTGGCCGCCGCCCTGACCCGGGCCACCCACCCGACCCCGTCGCCCGGCTTCGCCACCTGACCCACCCGGCCGCGACCGCGCGGTTCGTGTCGCCGACAGCCGGGCCGTGGTCGACGGTGCCGCAGGACGCGCAGGATCAGGGCGATTCGCGGCGGACAGGATGGGTATGCGGGGCGCCGGAGGTGGGGATCATGGCTTCAGGTGGGTCACGCAAGGGGCTCTACATCGCGGTGGCGGTGGCGATCATCGTGATCATCATCGTGCTGATCGCGATCGCGTCCGGTGGTGACGGTGGAGGCAACGGGTACTGACCGCGGCACGGTCGCGGGTGCCGACACCACCCGGTGCCTACCCGGCACCGAGTGGCGAACGGGTATATAACAGTCGGCATGGCCGAGCAGACCGGGAGCGCCCCGGGCGCCCAGCGGTTCATCCCGCCCGACGCCGACACCATCGACGAGCTGCGCGCCGCCTCGGGTGGCTGCCAGGGGTGCGAGCTGTACCGGGACGCCACACAGACGGTCTTCGGCCGTGGTGACGAGAGCGCCCGGGTGGTCCTGGTCGGCGAGCAACCCGGCGACATGGAAGACCAGAAGGGGCTGCCCTTCGTCGGTCCGGCAGGCCGCCTGCTGCGGAAGGCGGTCGACGACGCGGGGCTCGACCCCGGGCAGATCTACCTGACCAACGCCGTGAAGCACTTCCGGTTCGAGCTGCGCGGTAAGCGACGCATCCACCAGACCCCGGACCGGGTGCACATCACCGCCTGCCGGCCCTGGCTGGTCGCCGAGTTCGCCCGGCTCGACCCGGAGATCGTCGTGGTGCTCGGCGCCACCGCCGCGAAGGCGCTGCTCGGGCCGTCGTTCCGGGTGACGAGGCAGCGCGGGGAGTTGCTGCCCTGGCCCGCGTCGGCCCAGCATCCGGAGGACTTCACCCAGGTCCCGGTGGACAGCGCGGGCAAGGTGGCCGACGCTCCGCCGGCCCGGCTGCTGGCCACCATCCACCCGTCCGCGGTGCTGCGCGCCGACGACCAGGACAAGGCGTACGAGGGGCTGGTCGCCGACCTGACCGTCGGCGCTCGCGCCCTGGCGGGCTGACACCACGTAGCGAAACCCGCTGCCGCCGGTCAGGGCGGGTGCGCGAGGATGGGCACCCCCATCCTGAGGAGCGCCGATGGCCACCGAGCTGACCGCGCCGCGTACCGTCCGGCCCGACGTCGCGTCGATCCAGCGCCGTACCCTGCGGCTGCTCTTCACCACCCAGATCATCGGCGGCATCGGCGTGACCATCGGCATCGCCGTCGGTGCGCTGCTCGCCGCCCGGATCGCCGGCACCGCGGTGGCCGGCCTGGCGCAGAGCGCCGGGGTCGTCGGCGCGGCGCTGCTCGCCGTCCCGGTCACCCGGATCATGGCGCGGCACGGCCGTCGGCCGGGCCTGGTGGTGGCGTACGCGGTGGGTGCCGTCGGCGGCGTGCTGGTGGTGCTGGCCGCGGCCACCCGCTCGGTGCCGCTGCTCTTCCTCGGCATGCTGTTCTTCGGCGGAGGCACCGCCGCCAACCTCCAGGCCCGCTACACGGCGGTGGACCTCGCCGAACCGGCCCGCCGGGGTCGGCAGCTCTCCCTGATCGTCTGGGCCACCACCATCGGTGCGGTGGCCGCGCCGAACTTCGCCGCCCTGGCCGACCGGGTCACCAACGGCTGGGGCGTGCCGCCACTGGCCGGCCCGTTCGCGTTCAGCGCGGTCGCGTTCGTGCTGGCCGGCGGCGTGATCCTCGGGTTGCTCCGGCCCGACCCGCTGCTCACCGCGCGCCGTCTCGCGGCGGCCGACACGCCGGTGGCCGACGTGCCGGCGACCGCCCTGGCGGCCGAGGCGCCGGCGGACGGCGGTGCGGCGCCGGCCACCGCGCCGGCAAAGGTGCGCGCACCGCGCGGCGCCGGGATGCGGGTGGCCTGGTCGGTGGTACGCGAGCGGCCCGCCGCCCGGCTCGGCATCGCGGCGGTGGCCGTCGGTCACCTGGTGATGGTGGCGGTGATGTCGATGACCCCGGTACGGCTCGGTGAGTCGCACGCCGACGCCGACGTGCTGCGGCTGGTCGGCATCGTGCTGAGCCTGCACATCGCCGGCATGTACGCGTTCTCCCCGCTGGTCGGTTGGCTCACCGACCGGCTCGGCCGGCGGATGGTGATCCTCGGCGGGGTCGGGCTGCTGTTGGCCGCCTGCGCGGTCGCCGGCACCGCCGGGCACCACACGCCCCGACTCTCGGTTGGTCTGGTGCTGCTCGGGCTGGGCTGGTCGGGGACCATGGTGGCCGGCTCGACGCTGCTCTCCGAGTCCGTGCCGGCCGGATCGCGGCCGAGCGTCCAGGGGCTGTCCGACCTGATCATGGGGCTGGCCGGTGCCGGCGCCGCCATGGCCAGCGGGTTTGTCATGCAGGTCGCCGGTTATCCGGTGCTCACCCTGCTCGCGGCGGTCGCGACCGTGCCCCTGGTGGCGCTAGCGTTGCGGCCGGTGCCGACCGGGGCACCGGACGAGGAGGGCTGATCACGTGCGGCTGACCGACTTCTGGGCGCGACTGGACGAGGCGTTCGGGCCTGGCTACGCGGCCAGCATCGCCCGCGACCAGGTGCTGTCCCAGCTCGGCGGACGAACCATCGAGCAGGCGTTGGCGTCGGGGGAGCAGACACACGTGGTGTGGCGGGCGGTCTGCGCCGCGTATCCCGACCGCGTGCCCGCACGACTACGCTGAGCAGCCTTTCGCCACTTCCGCGTGTCGCTTGATGAGTCGTACACCTGTTCGGCTATTGTCCACAGCGGGGTGCTCGTCCACAGCTCGCGGCCCGTCGGCTGGTTTTCTGTCGGACCCAGCGCCTAGCGTGTCCGCGTGACGCGAAGCTCAGCAAAGACGCCGGCGAAGGCAGGGGTGGCAACCATGGCAGCAGGGCCTGACCGGGAGAAGGCACTCGACCTTGCTCTCGCTCAGATTGACAAGCAGTTCGGCAAGGGCTCGGTGATGCGGCTGGGTGACCGGCCGGTCGTCCAGACCGCAATCATTCCGACCGGCTCCATCGCGCTCGACGTGGCCCTCGGCATTGGCGGCCTGCCCCGTGGCCGGGTGGTCGAGATCTACGGCCCCGAGTCCAGCGGTAAGACCACGGTGGCGCTGCACTCGGTGGCCAGCGCCCAGCGACTCGGCGGCATCGCCGCCTTCATCGACGCTGAGCACGCGCTCGACCCGGAGTACGCGAAGGCCCTCGGGGTCGACACCGACGCGATGCTGGTCTCCCAGCCGGACACCGGCGAGCAGGCGCTGGAGATCGCCGACATGCTGATCCGCTCCGGCGCGATCGACATCATCGTGATCGACTCGGTGGCGGCCCTGGTGCCGCGTGCCGAGATCGAGGGCGAGATGGGCGACAGCCACGTGGGTCTCCAGGCCCGGCTGATGAGCCAGGCGCTGCGGAAGATCACCGGTGTGCTCAGCAACACCGGCACCACGGCGATCTTCATCAACCAGCTCCGGGAAAAGATCGGTGTGATGTTCGGCAGCCCGGAGACCACCACCGGTGGTCGGGCGCTGAAGTTCTACGCCTCGGTCCGGCTCGACGTGCGACGCATCGAGAGCCTCAAGGACGGCACCGACGTGGTCGGTAACCGCACCCGGGTCAAGGTCGTGAAGAACAAGGTCGCGGCGCCGTTCAAGCAGGCCGAGTTCGACATCATGTACGGCAAGGGCATCTCGCGCGAGGGCTCGCTGATCGACGTCGGCGTGGAGCAGGCGATCATCCGCAAGTCCGGCGCCTGGTACACCTACGACGGCGACCAGCTCGGCCAGGGCAAGGAGAAGGCCCGGGAGTTCCTGAAGGAGAACCCGGACGTGGCCGCCGAGATCGAGAAGAAGATCCTGGAGAAGCTCGGCGTCGGGGTCGGCGCGGGCGACGCCGCCGGCGGCCCGGAGCTGCCGCCGGTCGACTTCTGACCGGTCGCTGACCTGTGGCAGGACGACGCGCCCGTACGGGGCGGGGCTGGGATGCCAGTCCGCCCCGTGCGGGCGATGCCGGTGACCCGCCCCGCCCTCGGCGCGGCCGTCGTGGCCGGTCCGAGGAAGCCGACGCGGTCGAGTCTCCGGCGCCGCCCCGCGACGAGTCGGAGGTGGCCCGCGAGATCTGCCTGCGCCAGCTCGCCGTCCGGCCGCGCACCCGCGCCGAGCTGGCCGGGGCGCTGGCCAAGCGCGGCATCTCCGAGCAGGTCTCAGCCGAGGTGCTCGACCGGTACGACGAGGTCGGCATCATCGACGACGCCGCGTTCGCCCGGGCCTGGGTGTCCAGCCGGCACGCCGGGCGTGGCCTGGCCCGCCGGGCGCTCGCCAACGAGCTGCGCCAGAAGGGCGTGGACGGTGACGTGGCCACCGAGGCGCTGGGCGAGCTGGACGAGGAGACCGAGGCCGACACCGCCCGTGCCCTGGTGGAGCGCAAGCTGCGTACCGCCCGGGGTGAGCCCGACGCCGTCTTCCGCAGGCTGGTGGGCATGCTGGCCCGCAAGGGCTACCCGCCGGGTGTGGCCATCCGGGCGGTGAAGGACGCGATCGCGGCGCAGAGCGCCGAGGCGGCCGAGTTCGCCGAGCAGATCGACGCCGACGCGCTCGCCGACGCCGAGGGCGAGCTGGACCGCGACAACCGCTCGGGCGAGTGAGTGGCCCGGCGGTCGGCCGGGTGTCCGGAGGTAGACGGATGGGTCACACCGCTCGGCGACCCCCGCCCGGTCGTCGGTGTCACCCAGTGACCGGTTGAGCCGGCGCTGAGCAGGCCCGACGCCGCCGACGGCCGTACGCCTCGTGGAATTTGTCCACTCGTGTCCGACACGACATCAGCGGTCGGTGACGCCGCAACTTCTCTCCGTTCGGGGGGTTTGATCATGAGTCCTTGACCAGACCGCCCTTGGCGACCTAGCCTCGCCATACAGGCTCACATTGCCCGACCAGCGCAGGCTAAGCGCACAACATAGATCGCGTAACAGAACAGCATCACTTCGGCCGACTCCACGGCCTTTGGCGGCAGTTCCGGACAGGCCGGTCCGGAACGCCGCGACAACTGCACCCGGTCGCCGACGATGCCCGAGGGCACCGCCGGCGGAGAGAGCTACCCACGGCCAGCCGCTCCGGTCGGGCGTCCACAGCCGCAGGAGTGTGCCCCGGCACAGTCGCTGCGGTCTCGACGTTCAGGGGAGGCGGCCATGGCGGGGCGGCGGCACAGGTTCACCGGTAGGCCCTACGGGGTTCCGGCATGAACGCCTTCGACGTCGTGCTCCTCGCGGCCGTCCTCATCCTCGCCGTGGTGGTGATCGGGGCCGTGCTGGTCGGCGTCCGGACTCTGCGCCGGATGGGTGCGGCGCCGGCCCCGGAGGATCCCGCCTTCATCGCCGAGAAGGACCGTCAGGAGCAGTCCCTGGCCGCCCTGCGCACCGCGGCCGACAAGGCGAACAGCACGATCGACGTGGCGAAGTCCGCGGCTGCGGCGGCGCGCGCCGAGGCGGCTGCGGCCACCGCCGAGGCGAAGGCCGCCCGTGCGGAGGCCCGCCGGGTGCTCGACGACGCCCGAGCCGAGGCCGACACCGTGCTGGAACGCGCGCACAAGCAGGCAGAGGCGGACGCCGAGCAGTTGCGCACCGCCGCCCGGCGCAGCGGCGAGCGGGAGGTCGCGGTGCTCGCCGCCACCACCCGGGAGCAGGCCGCGGAGGTGGAGCGCCGAGCGGCCCGGATGGACGAGCGGGAGCGGCTGCACACCGAGGAGGTGGAGCGGTTCGCCGAGCGGGAGCGGCAGCTCACCGAGGCGAGAGCCGCGCTCGCGGCCCGGGAGTCGGCGCTCAGCCAGCGGGAGACCGAGCTGGCCGAGGCGGAGGAGCTGCGCCGTCGGGAGCTGGAGCGGGTGGCCGGGCTGACCGCCGAGGCGGCCCGGCTGGAGCTGATCGAGGCCATCGAGACGCAGGCCAAGCGGGAGGCCGCGCTGCTGGTGCGGGACATCGAGTCCGACGCGCGCAGCACCGCGGAGCAGCGGGCCCGGCACATCGTGGTGGACGCGATCCAACGGGTGGCCAGCGAGCAGACCGCGGAGAGCGTGGTCAGCGTGCTGCACCTGCCCGGCGACGAGATGAAGGGCCGGATCATCGGCCGGGAGGGCCGCAACATCCGGGCCTTCGAGTCGGTGACCGGGGTCAACCTGATCATCGATGACACTCCGGAGGCGGTGCTGCTGTCCTGCTTCGACCCGGTGCGCCGGGAGGTCGGCCGGCTCACGCTGGAGAAGCTGGTGCTCGACGGGCGGATCCACCCGCACCGGATCGAGGAGGTCTACGACCTGGCCCGGCACGAGGTGGAGGAGCTCTGCCAACGGGCCGCCGAGGACGCCCTGGTCGAGGTCGGCATCACCGAGATCCACCCGGAGCTGGTCACCCTGCTCGGGCGACTGCGCTACCGCACCTCGTACGGGCAGAACGTGCTCAAGCACCTGGTCGAGACCGCGCACATCGCCGGCATCATGGCCGCCGAGCTGCGCCTGGACGTGCCCACCATCAAGCGGTCGGCGTTTCTGCACGACATCGGCAAGGCGCTCACCCACGAGGTGGAGGGCAGCCACGCCATCATCGGCGCCGATCTGGCCCGCAAGTACGGCGAGCACGAGGACGTGGTGCACGCCATCGAGGCGCACCACAACGAGGTGCCGCCGCAGACCATCGAGGCCGTGCTCACCCAGGCCTCCGACGCCTGCTCGGGCGGCCGGCCGGGCGCGCGCCGGGAGAGCCTGGAGGCGTACGTCAAGCGGCTGGAGCGCATCGAGGAGATCGCGGCCGGCAAGCTCGGCGTGGACAAGGTCTTCGCCATGCAGGCCGGCCGGGAGATCCGGGTGATGGTCAAGCCGGACGACGTGGACGACATCGGGGCGGCCGTGCTGGCCCGCGACGTGGCCAAGCAGATCGAGGAGGAGCTGACCTACCCGGGTCAGATCCGGGTCACCGTGGTCCGCGAGTCCCGGGTCACCGAGATCGCCCGCTGACGGTACGCAGACGGAAAGGGCCGACCCGCGTGGGTCGGCCCTTTCGTCGTACGGTGGCTCAGATGCCGGTTCCGTTGGCCTCGGACTGCGACATGAGCGCGGCCGGGGGCGCGGTCTGTCCCGCGGTGGCGGCCGTCTTGCGGCCCCGGGACAGCCGGCGCTGGACGTACTGGGCCAGCTTCGACAGCGAGTAGTTCACCGCGATGAACAGCACGGCGATCACCACGTACACCTGGATCGGGTTGCCCAGCGCGCCGATGATCTGCTTGCCGATGTTCAGGGTCTCCTCGTAGCTGATGATGAAGCCGAGCGAGGTGTCCTTGAGCACCACCACGAGCTGGCTGATCAGCGCCGGCAGCATGATCCGGAACGCCTGCGGCAGCAGGATCATCCGGGTGGTCTGCGCCGGGGAGAGGCCGATCGCGGCCGCCGCCTCGCCCTGGCCGCCGGGCAGGCCCTCCATGCCGGAGCGGAGGATCTCGGCGATCACCACGGAGTTGTAGATGGTGAGACCGATGACCAGGTACCAGAGCGTGTCGAAGGTGATGCCGAACTCGGGAAAGCCGCGGGCCACGAAGAAGATGGTGATGACCACGGGCAGGCCGCGGAACACCTCGACGCACACCCGGGTGACCGCCGACAGCAGGACGCTCAGCCCGCGCAGCAGGTACGACACGGGGGTGGCGAGCCCGGTGAACCGGCGCCGGGTCAGGCTCTTGAGCTGGATCCGCAGCACCGCCAGAGCGGTGCCGATCACCAGCGAGGAGATGATCGCCAGCACCGCCGCGGTGAGGGTGTTCTTCAGGCCGAGCCCGATCCGGTCCCAGACCAGCGAGAAGTTCTCGTTGGAGGGGTCGACCAGCGGCCCCCACAGCTCCATCGAGAACTGGTCCTTGGCGTCCAGCGGCCGGTAGATCAGGAAGTACGCGCCAACCAGCAGCAGCACGGTGGCCACGAGGCTGCTGACGAGGGTGATCCGGCGTTGCCGGGGCCCGGGTACGTCGTAGAGCACGGTCTGCTGACTCATCGGGCCACCGCCTGTCGCTTCTCGATCCGGTCCAGCAGGGCGCCAAGCGGCACGGTCATGATCAGGTAGCCGATCGAGATGCCGATCGCGACCGGGATGAAGGCGTAGCCCTCGGCTCCGGTGAGCTGGTCGGCGGTGGCCGACAGGTCGCCGACGACACCGAAGAAGCCGATCAGCGCCGAGTTCTTGATCATCGCGATGATCACCGAACCGAGCGGCACGATCGAGGCCTTCCAGGACTGGGGCAGCACCACGTACCGCAGGTTCTGGCCGAAGGTGAGCCCCAGCGAGCGGGCGGCCTCGGCCTGCCCGGCCGGCACCGCGTTGACGCCCGAGCGCAGCGCCTCGCAGACGAACGCCGCGGTGTAGAGCACCAGGGCGATCAGCGCGAAGCGGAAGTACGGCAGGTCGGTGTCGAGCCGACTGAAGATCGCCTCAAGGCCGGGGACGCGGAGGAAGTCCGCGTTCGAGCCGAGCGCCGGCAGACCGAACGCGGCGAAGAACATCACCACGGTCAGCGGCATGTTGCGGAAGACGTTCACGTAGCCGGTGCCGACCGCCCGCAGCGGCGGGACCGGCGAGATCCGGAGCACCGCCACGACGGCGCCCAGGATGAGGGCGCCGATCGCGGCGAGTACGCAGATCTGGAGGGTGAGCCAGAAACCACCCGCAAAGACGTCGAACTTGTCGATGAGCACGTTCACGGGTCGGTTTTCCTCCCCACCCTCCAGATCGAAGGGTCAGATCAGTAGCGGTTGATGGTCGGAGCCGCGCCCAGTTCCGCGCCGAACTTGCCGGCGGTGTCGTCCCAGGCCTTCTTCCAGCTACCGTCGGCGACGGCCTTGTCCAGCGTGTCGTTGATGAAGCTGCGGAAGTCCGCGTCCTCCTTCTTCACACCGATGCCGTACGGCTCCTTGGTGAAGTTGGCGCCGGCCAGCTTGAAGGACGCCTCGTCCTTGGCGATGTAGCCGAGCAGGATCACGTTGTCCGTGGTGACGGCGTCGACCTGGCCGCCCTTGAGGGCGTCGCGGCACTTGTCGTAGGTGTCGAAGAGCACCAGCTGGGTGCCGACGTCCTTGACGTACTGCTTGATCGTCTCGGCGGGGGTCGAGCCGGTCACCGAGCAGACCTTCTTGGTGCCGTCCTTGAAGGAGTCGGGACCGGTGATGGTCGCCTCGTCCTTCTTCACCATGATGTTCTGGCCGGCCTCGTAGTACGGCCCGGCGAAGGCGATCCGCTCCTTGCGCTTGTCGTTGATCGTGTAGGTCGCGGCGACGAAGTCCACCGTGCCGTTGACGATCACGTCCTCGCGGACCTTCGAGGGGGCCTCGACCCACTCGATCTTGTCCTCGGGGATGCCGAGCTCCTTGACGATGATCTTCGCGACCTCGACGTCGAAGCCCTCGGGCTTGCCCGACAGCCCCTTCTGGCCGAAGCCGGGCTGGTCGAACTTGGTGCCGACCTTGATCTTCTGGGCCTTGTTCAGCTTCTCCATGGTGCTGCCGGCGGCGAAGGACTTGCTGCCGGAGCCGGTGCCCTCTCCGCCGTCGTCGCCACCACAGGCGGTGAGGCCGAGCGCCAGAGCGGCGACCGCGGCGACCGCGGCAACGCGCTTGATACGCATACTCTTCTCCTTCTTCAACGGGGCCCGCCGGTGGCCGGCGTGCTCCACTACGGACGCCTAGTGCGTAAGGATCTTGGAGAGGAAGTCCCGGGCCCGCTCGCTGCGCGGGTTCTCGAAGAACTCGTTCGGCGGGGCGTCCTCGACCAGTTGGCCGTCGGCCATGAAGATGACCCGGTTCGCGGCGTGCCGCGCGAAGCCCATCTCGTGGGTGACCACGACCATCGTCATGCCCTCGCGGGCCAGCGACGTCATCACGTCCAGCACCTCGCCGACCATCTCCGGGTCGAGCGCGCTGGTCGGCTCGTCGAAGAGCATCGCCTTGGGCTGCATGGCCAGTGCCCGGGCGATGGCCGCCCGCTGCTGCTGACCGCCGGAGAGCTGGGCCGGGAACTTGTCCGCCTGGTTGGCGATGCCGACCCGGTCGAGCAGGGCCAGGCCGCGCTCGCGGGCGGCGGCCGGCTTCTCCTTGCGGACCTTGATCGGGCCGAGGGTGACGTTCTCCAGGATGGTCTTGTGGGCGAAGAGGTTGAACGACTGGAAGACCATGCCCACCTCGCTGCGCAGCTTGGCGAGGGCCTTGCCCTCGGCCGGCAGCGGCTGGCCGTCGAAGGTGATGGTGCCCGAGTTGATCGGTTCCAGTCGGTTGATGGCGCGGCACAGCGTCGACTTGCCGGAGCCGGACGGGCCGATCACCACGACCACCTCGCCCCGACCCACCGACAGCGAGACGTCGTCCAGCACGTGCAGCGGTCCGAACCATTTGTTGACCGCGTCCAGCACGATGAGCGGTTCGCCCGTCGTCACGTCGTCCACCGTCCCTGTCGTCTCCCAGATCGGGGTCGGTTGACCCCCGGTGCGGCCACTGTAGGCGGCGTGATGTGGCAGAACGCAACCCGGCGGGTCACGGAGCGGTAACACCGGTCACGATCGTCGCAGCGAGTCCGATTCCGGCCACTCGACGGGCCGCATCGGTGGCGTCGGCGCCCTGTTGCCGAGATCATGGACGGATGACGGAACCGGTTCGGCTGACCCGTTACGCCCGTGGCGGAGGGTGCGCCTGCAAGATCCCGCCGGGGGAGCTGGAGATCATGGTGGCCGGTCTCGGCCCGGCAACCGGCACCGCCGAGCTGCTGGTCGGTCTGGACCACGGCGACGACGCGGCGGTGGTCCGCCTGGACGAGCGGACGGGCCTGGTCAGCACCGCCGACTTCTTCACCCCCGTGGTCGACGACGCGTACGACTGGGGGCGGATCGCCGCCGCCAACGCGCTCTCCGACGTGTACGCCATGGGCGGCGTCCCACTGGTCGCGCTCAACCTGCTCTGCTGGCCGCGCGACGTGCTGCCGCTGGAGCTGGCCCGTGAGGTGCTGCGCGGCGGCCAGGACGTGGCCCGGGAGGCCGGTTGCCACCTGGCCGGCGGCCACAGCGTGGACGACGACGGCCCGAAGTACGGCCTCGCGGTCACCGGCACGGTACGGCCGGAGGAGCTGATCACCCTCGACGCGGGCCGGGCCGGGGTGCCGCTGTCGCTGACCAAGCCGCTCGGGGTGGGCGTGCTGAACACCCGCCACAAGACCACCGGCGAGAGCTTCCCGGAGGCGGTGGCCACGATGAGCGCGCTCAACCGCGACGCCGCCCGGGCGGCGGTCGCCGCCGGCATCCGCTGTGGCACCGACGTGACCGGGTTTGGCCTGCTCGGGCACGCCTCGAAGCTGGCACGGGCCAGCAGGCTCACGGTGGCGATCGACACCGCCCGGGTGCCCTACCTGCCCGGTGCGCGGGAGGCTCTGCGCGACGGGTACGTCAGCGGCGGCACCCGGCGCAACCTGGACTGGGTCACCCCGTGGACCGACTTCGGCGTGACGGACGAGGGCGAGCGGCTGCTGCTGGCCGACGCGCAGACCTCGGGCGGGTTGTTGGTCGCGGGTGAGCTGCCGGGTGCGCCCGTGGTGGGCGAGTTGCTGCCCCGCGGCGAGCACCTGGTCGTCCTGCGCTGACCGGACGGGGGCCTCGCCGATCCGGAACCGGAACACGCGGCGCCGGTGGTGCCGACGCGGCACCATACCCGATAAACTGTCATCTTCCCGCTACTCCGAGCAACGCTGCTCAGGGAAATTTTGCCCGGAATGGTCACAGACCGGTAACTTGCCCCCGGCTGAGGTCAAATGCCCCCCACCATCGTCAGTAAGGCCCGATCCGGAGGCCGGTGGGACGAACGCAGCGAGGAGGCGGAATGACCGAGCTGTGGAACTGGAGAATCGACCGGGTACGACCCGTGGAGGTCTACCCGGCGCTGGCCGAGGCGCTCGGTCGGGTGGTGATGCCGCTGGCGGTGGCCGACCCGGCGCGGCTGCCGGCGTACGCGGTGGTCTGCGACGTCTGGCAGGCGCCGGGCGAGTTCGCGACGATCGTGGACTGCTACGGGGTGCCCGAGCGGCTCCCCGAGCACGCCAGCATCGCCGCGCTGGCGCGCCTGCTGGACCGCAACTGCCTGCTGCGCGACGACACGCTCGACGCCGGCCGGCACCTGCTCGTGACCCCGGACGGCACGGTCCGCCCGGTGCACTTCGACGTCCGCGACACCGACGACGGCGAGGTGCTGAGCAGGCAGCGGCTCTGCACGCTGGCCGACCCGGGCTGCCGGGGCTGGTCGCAGTGCCACCGCTCGCGCTGGGCACCGGACACCGTCGCCCCGGCGCTCGCCGCGGCCTGACCCCCCCGGGTCCGGCCGGCCCGCCGACCGTCGATCAGGCGCGGCCGGAGGCGGTGGCCGGCCGGTCCGCGGTGGCCGGCCCGGCACCCCGCACCACGAGCTGGTCGAGCAGGGTGCGGGTCGCCTCGGTGACGGCGGCCACGGCGGCGTCGAACGCGGCGGCGTTGTGCGCGGCGGGCGCCCGGAAGCCAGAGATCTTCCGGACGTACTGCAACGCCGCCGCCTCCATGTCGGCGTCGGTCACCTGCGGGGTGAACGGCTCGCGCAGGGTCTTGATGCTCCGGCACATGTCGTGTGCTCCTCGGTTCGGGGCGATCCGGCCCACCCGGATACGCTGTCCTGGTCATGACTACCGCAGCGGCGGGCAGCGCGCGCACCTACCAGGTGCGCACCTACGGCTGCCAGATGAACGTGCACGACTCCGAGCGCATCTCCGGCCTGCTCGAACAGGCCGGCTACGTGCGTGCGCCCCAGGCCGACGACAGCGCGGACGTCGTGGTCTTCAACACCTGCGCGGTGCGGGAGAACGCGGACAACCGGCTCTACGGCAACCTCGGTCATCTGCGCCCCGTGAAGGACAAGCACCCGGGGATGCAGATCGCCGTCGGTGGCTGCCTGGCCCAGAAGGACCGTGGCGAGATCGTCCGCAAGGCGCCCTGGGTCGACGTGGTCTTCGGCACGCACAACATCGGTGCGCTGCCGGTGCTGCTGGAGCGGGCCCGGCACAACGCCGCCGCCGAGGTGGAGATCCTGGAGTCGCTGGACGTCTTCCCGTCCACGCTGCCGACCCGCCGTGAGTCCACGTACGCCGGCTGGGTCTCGATCTCGGTGGGCTGCAACAACACCTGCACGTTCTGCATCGTGCCCTCTCTGCGGGGCAAGGAGAAGGACCGTCGCCCCGGCGACATCCTCTCGGAGGTGCGCGCCCTGGTCGACGAGGGTGTGCTGGAGGTGACCCTGCTCGGGCAGAACGTCAACTCCTACGGCGTCGAGTTCGGCGACCGGTACGCCTTCGGCAAGCTGCTGCGCGCCTGCGGCGACATCGACGGGCTGGAGCGGGTCCGGTTCACCAGCCCGCACCCGAAGGACTTCACCGACGACGTGATCGCCGCGATGGCCGAGACGCCGAACGTCTGCCACTCGCTGCACATGCCGTTGCAGTCCGGCTCCGACGACGTGCTCCGGGCGATGCGCCGGTCCTACCGCTCCGACCGCTACCTGGGGATCATCGAGAAGGTCCGCACGGCGATGCCGGACGCGGCGATCACCACCGACATCATCGTCGGCTTTCCCGGCGAGACCGAGGCCGACTTCCAGCGCACCCTGGACGTGGTGCGCGAGGCCCGGTTCTCCTCGGCCTTCACCTTCCAGTACTCCAAGCGCCCCGGCACGCCCGCCGCAACCATGGACGGCCAGTTGCCCAAGCAGGTCGTGCAGGAGCGCTACGAGCGGTTGATCGCCACGGTGGAGGAGATCACCTGGGCGGAGAACAAGCGCCTGGTGGGGGAGACCGTCGAGGTGCTGGTCGCGGTCGGCGAGGGCCGCAAGGACGAGCGGACCGGCCGGATGTCCGGCCGCGCCCGCGACGGTCGGCTCGTGCACTTCGCGACGGGGGCGGCCGACGGCGGGTCGATGGCCGGCCAGATCCGGCCGGGGGACATCGTGCACACCGCCGTCACGTACGCCGCGCCGCACCACCTCAACGCCGACGGTGCGCCGCTGTCGCACCGGCGGACCCGGGCCGGCGACGCCGCCGAGGCGGGGCGCTCCCCGCGTACCCCCGGGGTGTTGCTCGGGCTGCCCACGATCGGCGCACCGGCGGTCGCGCCCGCACCCACCACCGGCGGCTGCGCCGTCCTCTGACGCGGCGCGCCGCCCCGTCGCCCGCCGCCACTGACGGCGGGCGAGGGGAGCGAGGCGAGCCAGCTCAGCAGGCTGTCGGGTTGAGCTTCGGTGCGGTGGGTGGAGTGGCGGTGCCGTTGGCCGTGAAGCCGACCGTGACCGACGCGCCCGCCGGCAGGGACGGGGCGGCGGCCGTGACCGTCGTGCCGGACTGGGTGACGGTGGCGTTCCAGCACCTCCGGTCGCCGGCCCCAGCAAGCTCGCAAGATCCACGCAACTTCAGGGAAGTTGCTGCCTCCGGCGTGTCTGAGGCAGCAACTTCAGGGATGTTGTGAGGATCTTGAGCCGGGCGGCGCGGTCGGCGTGGGGCGGCACGGGCGGCGCGGGGCGGGGACAGCGCGGAAGCCCCCGGTCCCGGGTGGGACCGAGGGCTTCCGGAACGCGTCAGCTCAGCCGGCCTGCTCGGCGAGCTGGAGGAACTGCCGCTTGGCGGCGAGGGCCTGCTCGGCCTCCTTGATCCGGCGCGCGTCCCCGGCGCTCTGCGCCCGGGCCAGCCGGTCCTCCGCCTCCGCCACCTGCGCCCGCATCTGGGCGAGCAGGGGGTTGTCCTCCTTGGTGGTGCGGCGCCATGCCGAGTCCATCACCTCGCGGACCTTGTCGTCGATGGCGCGCAGCCGGCGCTCCAGCCCGGCGGCGGCCTCCCGGGGAACCCGGCCGGCCTCGTGCCACTGGGCCTGGATGTCCCGCAGCTTGGCCTGGGCGCCCTTGGGGTCACCGTCGATGTCCAGCGCCTCGGCCTCGGCCAGCAGCGCCTGCTTGCGCTCCAGGTTGCCGCGCTGCTCGTTGTCCCGGGCGGAGAAGACCTCGCTGCGCCGGCTGAAGAAGGCGTCCTGCGCGGCCCGGAACCGTTCCCAGAGCTTCTGCTCGGCCTCCTTGGAGGCGCGCGGCGCGGCCTTCCACTGGGTCATGAGCTCCTTGAGCTGGTTGGCGGTGGCCGCCCACTCGGTGGAGTCGCTGAGCTTCTCGGCCTCGGCGACCAGCTCCTCCTTGGCCGTCTGCGCCTGCTTGCGCTGCGCGTCCAGGGAGGCGAAGTGGGCGCCGCGGCGCCGGGTGAAGCCGTCCCGGGCGGCGGCGAACCGCTTCCACAGCTCGCCGTCGGTCTTCTTGTCGACCCCGCGGATGGTCTTCCACTCGTCGAGGATCTCCTTGAGCCGGTCCCCGGCGGTCTTCCAGCCGGTCGACTCGGCGGCGAGCTTCTCGGCCTCCTCGACCAGCGCGGTCTTGCGCGCCAGGGCCTCGCCGCGAGCGGCGTCCCGGGCGGCGCGAGCCTCACCGGCCTTCTCCTCGGCGAGGGTGGCCAGCTTGTCCAGCCGCGCGGCCAGGGCGTCGATGTCGCCGACCACGTGGGCTTCGGGCAGCGTGGCGCGGATCCGCTTGATCGTGCTCAGCGAATGCCCGGCGTCCGCCGCTCCCGAGTTGAGCCGCGCCTCGGTCAGGTCCACTTCGGTCACCAGGTCGGCGAAGCGGCGTGCGAAGTGCGCCAGGCCCTCCTCCGGTGCTCCCGCCTGCCAGGATCCGACCACCCGCTCGCCCTCGGTGGTCTTGACGTACACGGTGCCGTCCGCGTCCACCCGTCCGAAGGCAGTCCAGTCGCTCATGTGCCCATCCTCGTTCTCCCGGCGTCGAGGGAACTGGCCCCCGCCGCCGCCACGGCGCAGTCAAGTTGCTTCCGGCATTGTCACAGGTCCGACCCGGTCCGCGTCGAGCGCCTATCGCCGACCGTGACCATACGGTGTCCTAGGGCGCGAATGACCGTATCGGCGCGGAGACGCACCGGGCATTCCCGCTACGGTGAACGGGTGCCACTGGTCGCCGCCGCCGTCTGCCCCCATCCGCCCCTGCTCGTGCCCCAGGTGGCGGGTGCCGCCGCGCCCGAGTTGGACGACCTGCGGGCGGCCTGTGACACCGCCGTCGGAGGGCTGTTGGCCGCCGATCCGGACGCCGTGGTGCTGCTCGGCGCCGGCCCGGCGACCGGCCCGATCCCGCCCCCGGCCACCGGCTCCCTCCAGCCCTGGGGCGTCGACCTGGACGTGCCGCTGACCCCCGGGCAGCCCGACCGGGGCGCGGTGCTGCCGTTGAGCCTGACCATCGGCGCGTGGCTGCTGGCCCGGCAGGGCGTGCGGGCGCCCGTGACGGCCGTGCAGGTGGCCGCCGATGCCGGCCCGGCCGAGCTGGCCACCCTCGCCGACGAGGTCAACGCCGCCGGCACCCGGGTGGCACTGCTGGCGCTCGGGGACGGGTCGGCCTGCCGGGGCGAGAAGTCCCCCGGGTACGACGACCCGCGCGCCCACCCGTACGACCAGCGGGTCGCCGCGGCCCTGGCCGGGGCGGACGTGGACGTCCTGCTGGAGCTCGACCCGGGTCTGTCCGCGGAGCTGAAGGCCGCCGGTCGGGCGCCCTGGCAGGTGCTCGCCGGGGCGGCCCGGTCGGCCGGCACGTGGCGCGGCGAACTGCGCTACGACGCCGCTCCCTACGGTGTCGCGTACTTCGTGGCGTCCTGGGAGCGCGCGTGAGCGGCGACGGGCCCCGCCCGGTCGGCACGGTCGTGGCGGTGGTCGGCCCGACGGCCGCGGGCAAGTCGGCACTGAGCATCGCCCTGGCGCACGCCCTGGACGGGGAGGTGGTCAACGCCGACTCGATGCAGCTCTACCGGGGGATGGACATCGGCACCGCCAAGCTGACCCCCGCCGAGCGGGACGGGGTGCCCCACCACCTGCTGGACATCTGGGAGGTCACCGAGCCGGCGAGCGTCGCGGAGTACCAGCGGCTGGCCCGTGCGGCGGTGGACGACATCCTGTCGCGGGGCCGGGTGCCGCTGCTGGTGGGCGGCTCGGGGCTGTACGTGCGGGCGGTGCTGGAGCACTTCGACTTCCCCGGCACCGACCCGGCGCTGCGCGAGCGGCTGGAACGGGAGCTGGCCGACGTCGGGCCGGCGCCGCTGTACGCGCGGCTGCGCGCCGCCGACCCGGCCGCCGCCGAGAGCATCCTGCCCGGCAACGGCCGCCGGATCGTCCGCGCCCTGGAGGTGATCCAGCTCACCGGTGCGCCGTTTGCGGCGTCGCTGCCGGAGCCGACGCCGTACTACCCGTCCGTGCAGCTCGGGGTCGACCTGGACACCGCGCTGCTCGACGAGCGGATCGCACTGCGGGTCGACCGGATGTGGGCCGACGGCCTGGTGGACGAGACCCGTGGGCTGGTCGGGCGGGGCCTGCCCGAGGGGCGGACGGCCAGCCGGGCGCTCGGCTACCAGCAGGTGTTGCGCATGCTCGCCGGTGAGCTGACCGAGGCGCAGGCGCACGAGGAGACGGTCCGAGCGACCCGGAGGTTCGTCCGCCGGCAGCGGTCCTGGTTCCGGCGCGACCCTCGGGTCCACTGGCTGGATTCGGCGATGCCGGGCCTGATCGAGGCCGCCCTGCGTCTGGTGCCGGCCGCTGCGCGATGATGGGGGCGTGGAGTTCACCAAGGGCCACGGCACCGGCAACGACTTCGTCCTCCTTCCCGACCCGGACGGTCAGCTCGACCTGACCCCGGAGCTGGTCGCGGCGCTCTGCGACCGGCGGCGCGGCATCGGCGCGGACGGGGTGCTGCGGGTGGTCCGCGCGGCCAAGCATCCGGACGGCGCCGAGCTGGCCGGTGAGGCCGAGTGGTTCATGGACTACTGGAACGCCGACGGCTCGTTCGCGGAGATGTGCGGCAACGGCGCCCGGGTCTTCGTGCGCTACCTGCTCGACACCGGGCTGGCCACGCCCACGGGCGAGGCGCTGCCGGTGGCCACCCGGGCCGGCGTCGTGCGTGCGCTGGTCGAGGGCGGCACCGTCTCCGTCGAGATGCGCCGCCCCCGGCTGTACGACGAGGCCACCGCCACCCTGGGCGGGCTGACCCTGCCCGGCACCGCCGTGGACGTCGGCAACCCGCACCTCGTCTGCGTCCTGCCCCTGGGTGTGGAGCTGTCCGCGCTGGACCTGACCACCGCGCCCGGGTTCGACCCGGAGGTCTTCCCGAGCGGGGTGAACGTGGAGTTCATCGTGGCGGGCGACCCGGTCGACGCCACCGACACCCACACCCTGATGCGGGTCTACGAGCGCGGTAGCGCCGAGACGTTGTCCTGCGGCACCGGTGCCTGCGCAGTGGGCGCTGTGGCCCTGCGCGACGCCGGCCGGGACACCGGGGTGGTCGCCGTGGACGTCCCCGGCGGCCGTCTGACGGTCACCGTCACGGCCGACTCCTGCTGGCTGTCCGGCCCGGCCGTCCTGGTGGCCACGGGCGAGGTCGACCTCTCCGCCCTGCCCGCCACCGTCCGACGCTGAGCTGTCCGCACACCCGGCTGCCGTCGGTCGTCACTGGCCCTTTGCTCTGCTTCACCCCGCGCAACACCCGGTGTCCGGTAATCGGACATCGGGTGTTGCGGTGGTTGAAGCAGAGCAAAGCGAGGGAGAGGACCCCGTCCGGGCCGGCTCCCTCGCTCCCGACGCACACGCGGGCGCCGGACGGCTCGTCAGGGGGTTGCGCTGGCGTTGGCGGCGATCTCCGGGAGGTCGGCGGGGCCGGGGTCGGCGGCCGGCAGCGGGCTCGGGTTGTGGGCGGCGGCGCGGACGGCGGCGGCGACCGCCGGGGCGACCCGGGGGTCGAAGACGCTCGGCACGATCACCGTCGGGTTGATCTTCTCCTCGCCGACCACGTCCGCGATGGCCCGGGCGGCCGCGATCGCCATCTCCTCGGTGAACTCCTCCGCGTGCGCGTCGAGCATGCCGCGGAAGACACCCGGGAAGGCGAGCACGTTGTTGATCTGGTTCGGCTGGTCGGAGCGACCGGTGGCGACCACCGCGGCGTACTTGCGCGCCTCCCGCGGGTCGACCTCCGGGTCCGGGTTGGCCAGCGCGAAGACGATCGAGTCCTTGGCCATCGCGGCGATGTCGTCGCCGGTCAGCAGGTTCGGCGCGCTCACACCGATGAACACGTCGGCGCCCCGGATCGCGCCCGGCAGGTCGCCGGAGTAGTTCTCCTTGTTCGTGTTGTCCGCCAGCCACTGCCAGGCCGAGTTGAGCCCGGCCTGCCCGCGGTGCAGGGCACCCTCCCGGTCGTACGCGATGATGTCGCCGACGCCCTGGCGCAGCAGCAGCTTCATGATCGCGGTGCCGGCCGCGCCGGCCCCGGAGACGACCACCCGGACGTCCTCGAGCCGCTTGCCCACCACCCGCAGCGCGTTGGTCAGCGCGGCCAGTACGCAGATCGCGGTGCCGTGCTGGTCATCGTGGAAGACCGGGATGTCCAGCGCCTCGCGCAGCCGGGCCTCGATCTCGAAGCAGCGCGGCGCGGCGATGTCCTCCAGGTTGATGCCGCCGTAGGCCGGCGCGATCGCCTTGACGATCTGCACGATCTCGTCGGTGTCCTGGGTGTCGAGGACCACCGGCCAGGCGTCCACCCCGCCGAAGCGCTTGAACAGCGCGGCCTTGCCCTCCATCACCGGCAGCGACGCGGCCGGCCCGAGGTTGCCCAGGCCGAGCACCGCCGAGCCGTCGCTGACCACCGCGACGGTGTTGCGCTTGATGGTCAGCCGGCGGGCGTCGGCCGGGTTCTCGGCGATCGCCATGCAGACCCGGGCGACCCCGGGGGTGTACGCCCGGGACAGCTCGTCGCGGTTGCGCAGCGCGACCTTCGAGGTCACCTCGATCTTGCCGCCCAGGTGCAGCAGGAACGTCCGGTCCGACACCTTGCGCACGTCCACGCCGTCCAGCGCGGTCAGCGCGTCGACCACCTGGTCGGCGTGGCTCGCGTCGGCGGTGTCGCAGGTGAGGTCGACGATCACGTGGGTCGGGTCCGAGTCCACCACGTCCAGCGCTGTGACGATCGCCCCGGCCTCGCCGACCGAGGTGGTCAGCCGGCCGATCGAGGAGGCGTCCGCGGTCACGGCGATCCGGATGGTGATCGAAAATCCGGCGCTCGGCAGTCGGGTGATGGCCACGGGATCCCTCCGTCACGGCTGAGCGGCCGATCGGCCGCCGCCCCGCATTTCTACCGGGTTGTCGAGGTCGGCCGGCATTCGCCCCCACTTTTGGCGACCCTCGGCACGGGCATATAGCGGGTGCGCTGAGCGTTGGGTCATGTCAGGATTACTTTCTACTTATCAAAACGGACAGGAGAACCGCTTGCGAGACCAGGAGAGCTTTGTCCCCGTCGAGGACGAGCTCGACGACGTCACCACCGGCGAGATGGAGCTGTCGGAGCGGCAGTCGCTACGACGCGTACCGGGCCTCTCCACCGAGCTCACCGACATCACCGAGGTGGAATACCGGCAGCTGCGGCTGGAGCGGGTCGTCCTGGTGGGTGTCTGGACCGAGGGCACCGCGACCGACGCGGAAAATTCGCTCACCGAGCTGGCCGCGCTGGCCGAGACCGCCGGTTCCCAGGTGCTCGAAGGGCTGATCCAGCGCCGCACCCGACCCGACCCGGCCACCTACATCGGCCGCGGCAAGGTCGACGACCTCGGTGCGGTGGTGCTCTCCACCGGCGCCGACACCGTCATCTGTGACGGGGAGCTGTCCCCGTCCCAGCTGCGCAACCTGGAACAGCGCACCAAGGTCAAGGTGGTCGACCGCACGGCGCTGATCCTCGACATCTTCGCCCAGCACGCCAAGAGCAAGGAAGGTAAGGCGCAGGTCGAGCTGGCCCAGCTCGAATACCTGCTGCCCCGACTGCGCGGTTGGGGTGAGACGCTGTCCCGGCAGACCGGTGGTAGCGGTCGCGGCGGTGGCGCCGGCGGCGGCGTGGGTCTGCGTGGTCCCGGTGAGACCAAGCTGGAGACCGACCGGCGCCGGATCCGTACCCGCATCTCCCGGCTGCGCCGCGAGATCAAGGGCATGAAGACGGTACGCCAGACCAAGCGTGCTCGCCGTTCCCGCAACGCCGTTCCCGCGGTGGCCATCGCCGGCTACACCAACGCCGGCAAGTCCAGCCTGCTCAACCGGCTGACCGGTGCGGGCGTGCTGGTGGAGAACGCGCTGTTCGCCACCCTGGACCCGACCACCCGTAAGGCCACGGCCTCCGACGGGCGGCTCTACACCCTCTCCGACACGGTCGGCTTCGTCCGGCACCTGCCGCACCAGATCGTCGAGGCGTTCCGCTCGACGCTGGAGGAGGTCGCCCAGGCGGATCTGGTGGTGCACGTCGTCGACGGCACCCACCCGGACCCGGAGGAGCAGGTCCGGGCGGTCCACGAGGTGCTCGCCGAGGTGGGCGCGGACCGGCTCCCCGAGCTGCTGGTGGTCAACAAGACCGACGCGGCCGACGAGGACACGCTGCTCCGGCTCAAGCGTCTCTGGCCGGACGCGATCTTCGTCTCCGCGCACTCCGGGCGGGGCGTGGACGGGCTGCGCGAGGCGATCGAGGAGCGTTTGCCGCGCCCGGCCGTGGAGGTCCGCGCGGTGCTGCCGTACGACCGGGGCGACCTGGTGGCGCGGGTGCACCGCACCGGCGAGGTGCTCAGCACGTCGCACCTGGCGGAGGGCACCCTCCTGCACGTCCGGGTCGGTGCGGCGCTCGCGGCCGAGCTGGCGCCGTTCGACGTCGAGCGGCAGGGGCAGGCGGCCGTCGTGGCGTCCTGAGCGCCCACGGCGTCATCCAACGGAAACGCGTGGCATGCGACACTGGCCGAATGCGCCGCGTTGTTTCCTCGGTCACGGTTGCCCTCGGCCTGCTCGGGGCAACCGTGGCGCTCGCCGGAGTCGCCGTTGCGGCCCCCGCTCCCGGATCGTCCGAGCCGCCGGCAGCCACGCCCGGTAAGAAGCGCTGCACGATCGTCGACGAGCGGCTGCGGGAGCTGTCCGGGCTGGTGGTCACCAAGAGTGGCTACATCGTCGTCAACGACAGCACCGACAACGCGGCACGCAAGCGGGTCTTCTTCCTGGACAGCAAGTGCAAGATCTCGAAGGAGCCGGTCCGGTACTCCGGGCAGGGCCCGTTCGACACCGAGGACCTGGCCCTGTCCAAGGACGGCGGCACCCTCTGGATCGCCGACACCGGCGACAACACCACCTCGAAGGAGCGCCGGACCCGGGTCGCACTCTGGTCGATGCCGGTCACCGGCGCCAAGCAGCCGGTGCTGCACCGTCTCTCCTACCCCGAGGGCAAGCCCCACGACGCCGAGGCGCTGCTCATCGGCGACGACGGCAAACCGCTGATCATCACGAAGGTGACCAGCGGCAAGGCCGAGATCTACACGCCGGCGGCGGCGTTGAAGACCGGCGACACCGACCCGGTGCCGATGCGCAAGGTCGGCGACATCTCGCTGCCCCAGACGCAGACCGAGAACCCGCTCAACACGTTCGGTCGGGTCGCGATCACCGGCGCCGCACGCTCGCCGGACGGCACGCGGGTGGTCCTGCGCACCTACGCGGACGCCTTCGAGTACGACGTGGCCGGCGGTGACATCGTCGCTGCGCTCACCACCGTGAAGCCCCGGGTGACGCCGCTCGCCGACCCGTTCGGTGAGGCCATCAGCTACACCGCGGACGGCAAGACCTTCCTCACCGTCTCCGACGGTCAGCGGTTCACCGAGGAAGAGACGGTCGACATTCTCAGCTACACGCCGTCCACCTCCACGGCGGCGCCGCTGGCGGCCGCCGGTGGTGCCAAGCCGGCCGCCTCGAAGTCCTGGATCGACGGGTTGAGCTTCAACGACATCACGTACCTGGTCGGCGCGGTCGGGTTGGTCGGTCTGCTGCTGGTCGGTGCGGGCATCATCGGCATCCTCCGGGCCCGTCGACGGCCACCGGCCGCCGACACGTCCGATCCGGACGAGCGGCCCGTCAACCCGCGGGGCGGCCGTGGCGACGATGGTTTCCCGGCGGCCGGTGACCGCCCGGGCGGCGTCTACGGCGGTGGCCCGCCCGCCGGTGGCGGCGTCTACGGCGGGGGCCGTGGCGGTCCGGCCCCGGCCGGTGGCGCGGTGTACGGCGGTGGCCGCCCGGCGGCTGCCGATGGTGGCTACGGTCCGGCCCGGCCGGGCGGCGGCGGGGCCGGCGGTGGTGTCTACGGCGGCGGTCGTCCCCCGGCGGGTGGCGGTGGCCGGCCGGCGGGTGGCGGCGGGGGGCGTCCCCCGGGCGGCGGTGGTCGTCCCGGCGGTGGGGTGTACGGCGGCGGTGGTGGCCAGCCCGGCACCGGTCGTGCCGAGCCGCCCCGGCGTGGCGGGCCGGAGCCCGACTACCGGGGTCAGCGACCCGGCCGCAGGCGGGACGAGGACGTGCCGGGTGACCCGTACGGGCAGTATCCCGGGGGCGGTCGCGGCCACCGGGGCGACCGCTACTGACGCCAGCGCGGGTGAGCGCCGTCGGCACCCACCCGCGGACCGGTCAGATGCGGCGCAGCACCGCCACGACCCGACCCATGATGGTGGCGTCGTCGCCGGGGATCGGGTCGAAGGCCGGGTTCTGCGGCATGAGCCAGACGTGCCCGTCGCGCCGCCGGTAGGTCTTCACGGTCGCCTCGCCATCGAGCATGGCGGCCACGATCTCACCCGAGTCGGCGGTCGGCTGCTGCCGGACGACCACCCAGTCGCCGTCGCAGATCGCGGCGTCGAGCATCGAGTCGCCCTTGACCTGGAGCATGAAGACCTCGCCCTCGCCCACCAGCTCGCGGGGGAGCGGGAAGATGTCCTCCACGGCCTGCTCGGCGAGGATGGGCCCACCGGCGGCGATCCGGCCGAGCATCGGCACGTACGCCGGGGTCGGCCGCTGCGCCCGGGTCAGCTCGTCGTCGATGGCCTCGCTGGGGGCGCGGACGTCCACCGCGCGCGGCCGGTTGGGGTCGCGGCGCAGGAAGCCCTTCTTCTCCAGCTCCTTGAGCTGGTAGGCGACGCTGGACGGCGACACCAGGCCGACCGCCTCGCCGATCTCGCGAACGCTCGGCGGGTAGCCGTGCCGTTCCACCCAGGTGCGGATGAACTCCAGGATGCGGCGCTGGCGGGCGGTCAGGTCGACCGTCGCCGGGTCGGGGAAGGCGCTGACCACCGGTGTGACCGGGCGCACGGCGGGCTGACCCGTCCGGCTGCGCGCGGCGCTGCGGCGTCGGGTGGCCGGCGGGCCCGCCTCGGTGATCTGCTGCGGGCTCTTCGGCCGGCTGGCCCGGTCCTCGGTCACGTCCGTCCTCCCTGGTCGGCGCTGGGTGCCTCGTCGGCTCGTGGTGCGTGCGGTGGTGCCACGACGGTGCTGAGGGTGGTGCGTCGCCGGGTGTCCTGAAGATCCATCGCGCCCGGTTGTTCCTGACCGTATAGGTGAGATCGGTCATTTTCAAACATCTGTACGACCTCTCACCGGCGTGTCGGGGTGAAAAACCGCTCCGGTCGTACGGATGTTCTGATAAATGGTACGTCGGATAGCACGGATGTTCGATCGTCGGCTGTTTTCCGGGCTACTCCGGCCTGCCGGCCGGTAACTCGGGCGGGGTCCCGGCGTTGGGTCTTCCGGCGGAGCGGACGGGTCCCGATGACCGGATGGTCCGTGACGCGCCGGACACGCCGGCCAACTTGACCCCGGTTCCCCAGCGACATACGGTCGACCCCTAGATGTAGTAGTGACACGGGCGTAAGTTGCCTACAGGTTGGGTCCGACTACCGACCGCACTCCCGTAACGTCGATCACGGCGGGCACCATTCGACGGTGCACCGCCGTGGTGGGCCGTGTCCGGAAGTGCCCGGTGCGCCACGAGTTGATCTTATTTGGAGGTGGGCGATGCGGTGTCCGTACTGCCGGCACGCTGACTCCCGGGTGGTCGACTCGCGGGAGGCCGACGACGGCCAGCTCATCCGACGGCGACGGTCCTGCCCGGAGTGCGGCAAGCGGTTCACCACCGTCGAGGAGGCGGTCCTTGCGGTCGTCAAGCGCAGCGGGGTGACCGAGCCGTTCAGCCGAACGAAGATCATCGGCGGGGTGCGCAAGGCGTGCCAGGGTCGGCCGGTCGACGAGGACTCGATCGCCCTGCTGGCCCAGAAGGTCGAGGAGACCGTACGGGCCAAGGGCGCGGCCGAGATTCCCAGCCACGACGTGGGCCTGGCGATCCTGGGCCCCCTGCGGGACCTGGACGAGGTGGCGTACCTGCGGTTCGCCAGCGTCTACCGGTCCTTCGACTCGCTCGCCGACTTCGAGCAGGAGATCGAGACATTGCGGGCCGCCGCCCGCGCCCGGCAGGGCGTGGCGGAGGCCGGGGCGGCGGGGACCGCCGGCCGTACCAATTGAGGTTTGTGTTGCTGACAGGTGGACGCGCGGCGGGTGACCGCGTGGACGAGGGGGCGGATGAGATGTCGGGGGATGGTGTGACGACAAGCAGGTCACGGAACAAGGCCAGCGCGAGCGCCGGGCTGAAGATCGAGCGCGTGTGGACGACGGAGGGGGTCCACCCGTACGACGAGGTCAGCTGGGAGCGCCGCGACGTCGTGATGACGAACTGGCGGGACGGCTCGATCAACTTCGAGCAGCGCGGGGTGGAGTTCCCGGAGTCGTGGAGCGTCAACGCGGCCAACATCGTGACCACCAAGTACTTCCGGGGCGCGGTGGGCACCCCGGAGCGGGAGTGGTCGCTCAAGCAGCTGATCGACCGGGTGGTCGGCACCTACCGCACCGCAGGTGAGGAGTACGGCTACTTCGCCAGCCCCGCCGACGCCGAGATCTTCGGGCACGAGCTGACCTGGATGCTGCTGCACCAGGTGTTCAGCTTCAACTCGCCGGTCTGGTTCAACGTCGGCACGCCGTCGCCGCAGCAGGTCAGCGCCTGCTTCATCCTGGCCGTCGACGACTCGATGGACTCGATCCTCGACTGGTACAAGGAGGAGGGGCTGATCTTCAAGGGCGGCTCCGGTTCCGGGGTCAACCTGTCGCGGATCCGCTCGTCCCGCGAGCTGCTCTCCTCCGGTGGCACCGCCTCCGGCCCGGTCAGCTTCATGCGCGGCGCGGACGCCTCCGCCGGCACCATCAAGTCCGGCGGCGCGACCCGCCGGGCGGCCAAGATGGTCATCCTCGACGTCGACCACCCGGACATCGAGGAGTTCGTGGTCACCAAGGCGCGCGAGGAGAACAAGATCCGCGCCCTGCGCGACGCCGGGTTCGACATGGACCTGGGCGGCGCCGACATCGTCAGCGTGCAGTACCAGAACGCCAACAACTCGGTGCGGGTCTCCGACGAGTTCATGTCGGCGGTCGAGAACGGCGGCGGCTTCGACCTGCGCGGCCGGCTGGACGGCGCGGTGATCGACACCGTCGACGCCAAGAAGTTGTTCCGCACCATCTCGCAGGCGGCCTGGGAGTGCGCCGACCCCGGCCTGCAGTACGACGACACCATCAACGACTGGCACACCTGCCCGGAGACCGGCCGGATCACCGCGTCGAACCCGTGCTCGGAGTACCTGCACCTGGACAACTCGTCGTGCAACCTGGCCTCGCTGAACCTGATGAAGTTCCTCAAGGCCGACGGCAGCTTCGACGTGGAGAAGTTCGTCAAGTCGGTCGAGTTCGTCATCACCGCGATGGACATCTCGATCTGCTTCGCCGACTTCCCGACGGAGAAGATCGGTGAGACCAGCCGCGCCTACCGGCAGCTCGGCATCGGCTACGCCAACCTCGGCGCGCTGCTGATGGCCTCCGGCATGCCGTACGACTCGGAGCAGGGCCGCTCGGTCGCCGCGGCGATCACCTCGCTGATGACCGGCACCGCCTACCGCCGCTCCGCCGAGCTGGCCGGGGTCGTCGGCCCGTACGACGGCTACGCCCGCAACGCCGAGCCGCACAAGCGGGTCATGCGCAAGCACGCCGCCGCCAACGACGAGATCAAGCCGGCCGGCACGGTGGCCACCGCGATCGTCCGCGAGGCGACCAGGCAGTGGACCCAGGGCAACAAGATCGGCGACAAGTTCGGCTGGCGTAACTCGCAGGCCAGCGTCCTCGCGCCGACCGGCACCATCGGCTTCATGATGGACTGCGACACGACCGGCGTGGAGCCGGACCTGGCGCTGGTCAAGTTCAAGAAGCTGGTCGGCGGCGGCTCGATGCAGATCGTCAACCAGACCGTTCCGCGCGCGCTGCGCAGCCTCGGCTACCCCGAGGAGCAGGTCGAGGCGATCATCGAGCACATCGCCGACCACGGCCACGTGGTGGACGCCCCGGGCCTCAAGCCGGAGCACTACGCGGTCTTCGACTGCGCGATGGGCGAGCGCTCCATCGCCCCGATGGGCCACGTGCGGATGATGGCGGCGATCCAGCCGTTCGTCTCCGGCGCCATCTCCAAGACGGTCAACATGCCGGAGGCGGCCACCGTCGAGGACGTCGAGAAGATCTACTTCGAGGGCTGGAAGCTCGGCCTCAAGGCGCTGGCGATCTACCGGGACAACTGCAAGGTCGGCCAGCCGCTGTCGGTGGCCAAGTCCAACAAGACGGCCGCCCCGGCCGCCGTCGAGGCCGCGCCGGTCGTCGAGAAGGTCGTCGAGTACCGGCCGGTGCGCAAGCGCCTGCCGAAGAAGCGCCCCTCCGAGACGGTCTCCTTCTCCGTCGGCGGTGCCGAGGGCTACCTCACCGCGTCGTCCTACCCGGACGACGGTCTCGGCGAGGTCTTCCTCAAGATGTCCAAGCAGGGCTCCACCCTGGCCGGTGTGATGGACGCCTTCTCGGTGGCCATCAGCATCGGTCTGCAGTACGGCGTGCCGCTGGAGACGTTCGTCAGCAAGTTCACCAACATGCGCTTCGAGCCGGCCGGTATGACCGACGACCCGGACGTGCGGATGGCGGCGTCGGTGATGGACTACATCTTCCGTCGCCTGGCGCTGGACTTCCTGCCGTACGAGCGCCGCGCCGAGCTGGGCATCTTCACCGCCAGCGAGCGGGCCGCCCAGCTGCGGGCCGAGGCTGACGCGGAAGCAGCCGGCGTCACCGGCGCGGAGCTGACCGCGATGGCGTCCTCGGCGCCGGTGGAGGCCCCGGCCAAGCCGGAGGCCGTCGCCCAGCCGGCCCAGGAGATGGCCGACGCGGCCGTCGCCAAGCCGGCTCCGAACGTGGGTTCCAGCACCGAACTGCTGGAGGCCGTGATCGGCAAGGCCGCCGACGCTCCGCTCTGCTTCACCTGCGGGACGAAGATGCGCCCGGCCGGCAGCTGCTACGTCTGCGAGGGCTGCGGCTCCACCAGCGGCTGCAGCTGACGTACGCGAAATCGCGCTGCCCCGGCCTCCTTCATCGGAGGTCGGGGCAGTTCGCTCTGGGGCCTTCGCAGGTCCCGACCGTGGTTGGTGCCCCGGTGCCTGACCGGGGCAGGTCAGGGCTGGGCGAACAGGGGGCCGTAGTTCGACCGGAACATCTGCTCGCCGAGGCGGCGCAGCACCGTGTCGCGCAGCACCGGCGGGAGCCCGGTGGCCTTGTCCCGACGGTGGGTCTGGCTGAGCACCCAGTTGGTACGCGGCCGGCGGCGCGCCTCGTACCCGCGCAGCGCCTCGGTGACGCTCCCGCTGGCGGCGAGCGACGTGGCGAGCACGACGGCGTCCTCCAGGGCCATCGCCGCACCCTGGGCCATGTTCGGTGAGGTGGCGTGGGCGGCGTCGCCGATCAGCACTACCGGCCCTCGGGACCAGAAGTCGAGCACGACCTCCTGGTTCGGGCCGGCGTGCAGGGTGCTGTCGTCGGCGTCGAGGGCCTTGACCATCATGGCGGCCGGTTCGGTGAACGCGGCGGCCAGCTCGTCGCGCCAGCCGGGCCGGTCCGCCACCGGGCCGTCGTTGTAGTAGCAGTACGTCTGCTCGGCGCTGATCGGGATCGTGAGGAACTGCCGACCGCGCCCCAACTGCACCGACCACACCGGTTCGGCGTCGATGCGGGGAGCGAGCCAGCGGTACGCGTACTGGCCGAGCGATCGGGCCGCCCGGCCGTCGAAGGCGAGCCGCCGGACCGTCGAGTGCACCCCGTCGGCGCCGATCACCAGGTCGTACCGTCCGGTGCTGCCGTCGTCGAACTCGACGGCGACGCGGTGTCCCTCCCAGACGAGTGCGACGGGTTGGCGACCCCAGCGGACCGGTACGTCACCGACACCGGCGAGCAACGCCCGGTGCAACTGCGCCCGGGGCAACGAGACGCAGGGTCCGACGCCGTGCCACAGGGCGGCGACGTCGATGTCGAAGAGGCGTCGGCCGCGCTGGTTGGCGCTGCGCTGCCGCCCGATCTGCACGGCGGTGTCGGCGACCGGCTCCCACAGGCCGAGTACGCCGAGCATCCGCGTCGCGTTGCCGGTGAGGTATATGCCGGTGCCGGAGTCGGCAGGACCGGGCGCCCGCTCGACCACGTCGACCGTCGCGCCCCAGTCGCGCAGCGCGACGACCGTCGCCAGTCCGGCGACACCACCGCCGACGATCAGTACCCGGACACCGTCACCCCGCACGACCCGTACCTCCCCGTTGCCCGTTGCGGCCGGCTGAGCTGCCGCTCACCGTCCCGACCGCCGCCGAACTCTACGAGGCGGGAAAGGCGGCACACGGCATCGGGGACACGGCCGGGGCAACGGGGTGTGAATTGTCGGGGGCTGGCTGGGACGATCAGCGCATGACGACCGCTGAGGCATATACCCGGTTCGCCAGTCGTGAGGTGCGCGGGGTCTCACCCGCGTACGAGCGACTGTCCCGGGCGGTGTCCCGCGACGACGAGTTGCTCGCCCTGCTCGATGGGCTCCCGCCGGCCAAGCGGCAGCCGAACCTGCTGTTCGGGGTCGTCCGGTGGCTCGGCGGCCCGGTCGAGGACCCGGCGGCGTTCCACGACTACGCGGTCGCGAACTGGCCGGCGGTCGAGGCGCAGATGCGCACCCGGGCCACGCAGACGAACGAGGCCGGCCGGTGCGCGGTCCTGCTGCCGGTGCTCGCCGCGCTGCCGCAGCCGCTGGCCCTGCTGGAGGTCGGGGCGTCCGCCGGGCTCTGCCTCTATCCCGACCGGTACGGCTACCGCTACGACGAGCACCGGGTCGGCGCGGGGGAGCCGGTGCTGGAGTGCGCCGCCAGCGGGTTGGTGCCACCGGTGCGCGTACCGGAGGTGGTGTGGCGGGCCGGTCTGGACCTCAACCCGCTCGACGTGACCGATCCGGCGGACGTGTCCTGGTTGGACGCGCTGATCTGGCCGGAGCACGCGCACCGGCGGGAGCGGCTGCGGGCCGCTGCGGCGGTCGCCGCGGCCGAGCCGCCGCTGCTGGTTCGCGGCGACCTGGTGGACGACCTGCCGGCGCTGGCCGCGCGGGCACCGGCCGGCGCGACGCTGGTGGTCTTCCACACCTCCGTGCTCTACCAGGTGCCCGTACCGCGCCGGGAGGCGTTCGTGCGGCTGGTCCGTGAGCTGCCCGGGCACTGGATTGCCAATGAGGACCCGGAGGTGCTGCCGTACCCGGGCCTGCCGGCGTCGCCGGAGGACGGGCTGTACAACGTCCTGGCGCTGGACGGCAGGCCGCTGGCGTGGACCCGAGGCCACGGCCAGGCGATCACCTGGTTCGGCTGACGCCGTTCGACGAAGGCATCCGGGCGCGCAGTGCCCGGCCGAACCACTCCAGCGCCGGCGCGACCCCGCCGCCGGTCGGCCAGCCGTTGACCACCGCGAGCAGGTCGAGGTACCGGTCCCGGCGGGGGTCGTTCGCCGTGTCCAGCCGGTCCAGCAGCCGTTGGCGCAAGGCGTCGTCGTCGGTTTTGCCGGTGAGGTGCGCGTACCGGTCGATGACCGCCGCCACCACGGCGTCGGCATCGGGCGCGGTGGGATCGAGACCGGCGGCCAGGGCGGGGGCCACCGCGTCCCGGACGACCGCGACGGCGTCCGGCCGGGGCAGCCCCGGGACGTCGTGGTCGGCCGCGTACTGGCGGACCAGCCGTCGCATGCTGGCCCGGAAGTCCGGGTCCTGGGCCAGCTCGGCCAGCTCCACCCACGCCTGCACCTGCTCGATGCGAGGATCGTCGGGCAGCTCCGGGGTCAGCGACCGCATGACCCCCGGGTACGCCGGTGTGGTGGCCAGGCCGTCGAAGACCGCGTCGAGGAAGTCGGCGACCAGCCGGCGACGTTCCTGCCCGGAGAGCCGGGCGATGGTGTGCAGCAGCTCCATCTCCTCGACGCTTCCGCCTCGCCGTGCCACCGCGCCGAGCACCGCCTGGCGTAGCCGCAGCAGGCGGATCTGCACCGCCAACGCCTCGGCGTGCGCCGCAGCCACCTCGTGCAGCGGAACCTCCCGGTCCACCACCCGGCGGATCGCGGCCAGGTCGACGCCCAGGTCACGGAGGGTCCGGACGAGTTCCAGCCGGGCCACGGCCTCCGGGCCGTAGCGGCGGTAGCCGACAGGGCTCCGGTCGGTGGGTGGCACGATCCCGCGGTCGGCGTAGTAGCGGATGGTCTTGACACTCAGGCCGGTCCGCCGGGCCACTTCGCCGATCGTGTAGCGCGTCTCGCCGTTCATGCCCTCACCCTGCTGTCTCCCCCCGGTGGAGACTCAAGCGGCCGGTGCCGACGCCCCTTCGAGGAACGCGGTGAGCGTCGCGGTGAACCGGTCGGCGTCGTCGAGCCACGGGTAGTGTCCCGCGCCGGGCTGGACGACCAGGTCGGCGCCCGGCATCAGTGCGCCGAGCTGGGCCACCAGGCCCGGCGGCGCGCCGAGGTCCAGCTCGCCGGCGAGCAGCAGCACCGGGCCGCGATGCGCGGCGAGCGCGGCCCGGGCGGCCGGCGGGTCGAAGGCGCCGTCGGCGCCGAAGACCCGGGCCGCCTCCTGGTTGCGCTGGCCCGGCTCGGCCGCCTGGTGCGCCTCGGCGGCCGAGTCCCACCGGCCGTAGAAGAACGGCGCTATCGCCTGCCAGGCGTCGGCGGTGGCCCGACCGGACACCATGGAGTCCAGTGCCGCGATCGCCTCCGGGTACCAGGGCTCGCCGGCCCGGACCCGGGTGACCTCCTCCCGGAGCGCGGCGGTCGCCGTGAGCCCGACCGCCCGGGTGCTCGGGGTCACCAGCGCGAGCCGGCCCACCCGCTCGGGGTGCCGGGTGGCGTACTGCAGCGCCACGTTGGCGCCGGCGGAGTGCCCGAGCAGGTCCAGTCGGTCGAGGCCCAGGTGCCGGCGCAGCGCCTCCACATCGTCGACCAGCCGGTCGCAGCGGTAGCTGGAGACGTCCGCCGGCACGGCCGACCGGCCGGTGCCCCGACTGTCGGGGATGATCAGCGTCCGGTACGCGCCCAGACCGCCGAGGTCACCGAGGTACGCCGAGTCGCGCGCCGGCCCGCCGGGCAGGCAGACCAGCGGGCCGCCGCCGCCGACGGTCCGGTACGCGAGCGTGGTCCCGTCCGGCGCGACGAAGGTGGTCATGCCCAGAGCCTGCCAGAACGGCCGGCCACCCGGGGGTCAGCGTGTCCGCTCATGGTGGAGCAGCACGACGCCGTTGCCGAACGTCCTGCTCTCGACCAGTCGCAGACCGGTCGGCGCGTCGGTGTCGGGGAAGAGTCGACGACCCCGGCCGAGCAGCACCGGGTGGACGTAGATCCGGTACTCGTCGATCAGGTCGTGCCGGGCGAAGGTGGCAGCCAGGTCGGCCCCGCCGAGCGCCAGGTCGCCGCCGGGTTCGGCGGTGAGCTTGCGGACCTGCTCGACGTCGACCTCACGCACCACGGTGGCGTTCCAGTCGGCGTGGTCGAGCGTGCGGGAGTAGACGATCTTCGGCATGTCCCGCCAGATGCGGGCGTACTCGCGCATCGGGCCACTGGCGGTCGGGTCCTGGTCGGCGGTCGGCCAGAACGCGGCCATCAGCTCGTAGCTGACCCGCCCGTTGAGGAACCCGCCCATCGGGGCGATGACGTCGTTGAAGTGCTGGTGCAGCTCGTCGTCGACCTGGTGCCAGCCGAGGTCGCCGCCCG
Organism: Micromonospora sp. RHAY321; assembly: GCF_023896955.1. Lineage (GTDB taxonomy): Bacteria > Actinomycetota > Actinomycetes > Mycobacteriales > Micromonosporaceae > Micromonospora. The sequence continues at coordinate 260,315 of NZ_JAMHIW010000004.1, read as the reverse complement.
GGCCCTCGAAGAACCCGTCCAGCGACAGGCTCATGTGCACAACGATCTTCCGCATCGTGTCCCTCCGCGTTCGTCGATGGATGTCGGGCCGAGCATCGTCGGACCCTACGACGAAATCGCCGATGTCACGGCGACACCGGTGGCATGTCCCGCATCCGGCGCAGCGGGGAGCAGACCACGAACAGGCAGGCGGCCCAGGTGCCCAGCACGCACGCCCAGAGCGCTCCGCGCAGTCCCAGCGCGGTGCCGAGCGCTCCGCCGGTCAGTGCGCCGAGCGGGATCACCCCGAAACAGATCCACAGGAACGCCGCGTTGACCCGGCCGAGGATCGCCGGTGGGGTGATCCGCTGCCGATAGGTCATCGCCGCCACGTTGTACAGCACCGCGTTCGCCGAGAAAGCGGCCAACCCCGCCCCGTAGAGCAGGACGCCCCAACCGGGCTGGGCGAGCGGCATGAGCAGGTAGAACGGCCCCGGCGCGGTCATCGCCACCCAGATCACCCGGGCCGAACCGAGCCAGGCCGACAGCCGGGCGGCCAGCACCCCCACCACCAGCCCGCCGACGGCGCTGACCGAGAAGACGAGCCCCACCTGCACCGGGCTGGCGTGCAGCTCGCGCACCAGGAAGGTCACCTCGATGGAGCTGGACGCCATGACCCAGAAGTTCGACCAGGTGGTGCAGGCCAGGATGCTCACGAGGATCGGTTGCCGCCGGATGAAGCCGAGCCCGTCGGTCAGCTCCACCCGCAGCGGCACCCGCGGGGCGGGCTCGCGGCGTACCGGCGCCTCCCGGATCAGGATCAGCGTCAGCGCGCTGACCAGGAAGGCAAACCCGTTCGCCAGGAACGTCCGCGCGGCGCCGACCAGGCCGATCAGCGCGCCGCTGACCGTCGGGCCGACGAGTTCGGCGGCGTCCTGGCTGACGGTGAGCTTGGCGTTGCCGTCCACCAGCAGGTCCGGCGGCACCAGCCGGGGCAGCATGCTCTTGTACGCCACGGTGAACAGCACGGTGAGCACCCCGCCGAGCCCGACCACCACGTACAGGAAGACAAGGGTGAGGTGACCGACCAGGGCGGCCACCGGCAGCGACAGCATGAGCGCGGCCCGGCCCAGGTCGCACGCGATCATCAGCCGCCGCTGGTCGAGCCGGTCGACCACGATGCCCGCCGGCAGCGAGAAGAGCAGGTACGGCAGCCAGGCCAGGACGGTCAGCAGGGAGACCTGGAACACGCTGGCGTTCAGGGTGTCGGCGGCCAGCAGCGGCACCGCCACGTTCGCGATCCTGGTGCCCAGCTCGCTGACCGTCTGCCCGCCCCAGAGCAGCAGGAAGTTCCTGCTGCGCCACAGCGACGGGCCGTTTCCCGTCGTGCCAGCCGGGGCCTGGGTCAGCTGCTGGGTCACGGGCACTGCCTGTCTGTGCGGTCACGCGCGCCGCCGGCCGGCGGCCGGGGGACTGTATCGAGGCCGCGATCCTCCGCGACACCGCATTTCGCCCCCGCCTGGCGGGTGGCGGCCCGGCCATGTCGGGCGGGTACGGTCCCAGGGCCGCCGGCACCCGACGGCGGAACGGAGGGTCCACCCGTGTCCATCGCTCTGATCACCCTTGGCGGCACGATCGCGATGGGCGGCGTCGACGCCGGCCGCCCGGGCGTGGTGACCCGACTGACCGGCGCGGATCTCACCGCCGCCGTGCCCGGGCTCGCCGAGCTGGGCGTGCCCGTGGACGTGCGGGACACGCACGCGGTGCCCAGCGCGCACCTGACCGGCCGGCAGCTGCTCGACGTGGTCGGCGAGGCGTCCCGGGCGGTGACCGCCGGCGCGACCGGCGTGGTGGTCACCCAGGGCACCGACACGCTGGAGGAGACGGCGTTCCTGGCCGACCTGGTCTGGCCGCACGCCGCCCCGCTGGTGTTCACCGGCGCGATGCGCAACCCCACCCTGGCCGGCGCCGACGGGCCGGCGAACCTGCTGGCGGCTCTGCGGGTGGCCGCCGCGCCGGACGCCCGTGACCTGGGCGTGCTGGTCGCCGTCAACGACGAGGTGCACGCCGCCCGCTGGCTGCGCAAGACGCACAGCACCAGCACCGCCACCTTCGCCGCGCCCAATGCCGGCCCGATCGGGCAGGTGATCGAGGGGGAGGTACGGATGCTGACCCGGCCGCGGCGGCACGAGCCGCTGCCGCCGGTCGACCCGGACCGGCTCGACGCGACCCGGGTGGCCCTGTACGTGGTGACGCTCGACGACGACGGGTTGCTGCTGGACGGCCTGGCGGAAACCCACCAGGGCCTGGTGGTGGCCGGCTTCGGGGTGGGGCACGTGCCCGCCGTGCTGGCCCCGGTGCTCGGGGACCTCGTCGCCCGGATGCCGGTCGTGCTCACCTCCCGCTCCGGCGCCGGGTCGGTGCTGCGGCACACGTACGGGGCGGTCGGCTCGGAGACCGACCTGCAACGCCGCGGGCTGCTCAACGGAGGGCTGCTCGACCCGTACAAGGCGCGGGTGCTGCTGCGCCTGCTGCTCGCCGGCGGTGCCGGCCGCGACGGGGTGGCCGCCGCGCTGGCCACACACGGCTGAGCCGGGCTCCGGACGGCGTACCTAGACTGCTGCGGTGACCGGAGAGCGACGACCGTTGGCGGACCGGCCGCTGAGCGAGCCGCACCCGTCCCGGCTGCCGCCCGAGCACCCCGACCGGGCTCGGGTCCTCGCCGCGCACGCCGCCGCACTGGCCGCCGGGGAGGCCGGCTACCTCGATCCGGAGACCGGGTTGTTCGTGCTCAGTGCCGGTTTCCTGGCCCGGCGCGGCACCTGCTGTGGGCGCGGCTGCCGGCACTGTCCGTACGTGGATGACCCGCCGGCGCAATGAGCGCCGGCCGGGTCCGGGCGGACCCGCCGAACGAGGGCTTCCGCCCGACCCGGACACCCCGTACGGTGTCCGACGGACCTCCGGCGGGCACCTTCCGCCGTCGACCGGGCGAGAGGGTGGAGCGTGCGCGGGCGGATCGTGGTCGCCGGGCTGGCGGGGCTGCTGGTGAGCGGCTGCGGCGCCGAGGCGGAGCCGGTGGCGGTGCCGCCACCGGCGCCGATCGCGGTGGACGTGGCGGCGGCCTCCTCGGGTGGCGCCTGCCGACTGCTGGACTTCACGGTGATCGAGCAGGTGGTCAAGGTGCGCTTCGACGTGGCGGCGGCCAGCGAGCGCGACGACACCTACACCTGCGTGCTGCGGGCCGAGGGCGCGGCGCTGCCGGAGCTGACGTTGGCGGTGACCGAAACCAAAATCGACAAGGCCACCTTCGGCGCCGACATGGTGCCGGACAAGGCGGCGAAGGTCACCGGGCTGGGGCAGCAGGCGTACCGGCGGACCCTGGCGGCGGCGGGCGGAGACGGACCGGTCGCCGAGGTGGGCTGGCTGGCCGGCGACGGCCGGATGGCGGAGCTGACCTGGACCGGCGGGCGCGGCACCGAAAGGTCGGCGGCGGAGAAGCGGACCGCCGACCTGATCGCACTGGCCAAGAAGGTGGACACCCGGGCGCTGTGACGCCCGGGCCGGCGGGCTCGGTCAGTTGGCGGCGACGAAGACCCGGGAGGCGACCTCGCGCGGCAACCGGACCCGGTCGCCGGAGCGGTCGATCGACACCCCGTCGCGCTCCTGGGCCACCATCACCGTCGCGCCCGGGTCGACGCCGGCGGCGTGCAGCTGGCGCAGCACGTCGGCGTTGGTCTGCACGCTCTCGCAGATCCGGCGCACCACGACCGGCCCGGACAGGCCGGGGAAGGCCAGGTTGCGCTCTCCCTCGCCCGCCGCTGCGGACTCCGGCTCCGGCGAGCCCAGCTCCTCCAGCCCCGGGATCGGGTTGCCGTACGGGGAGCGGGTCGGCCGGTTGAGCAGGTCGTACACCCGCTTCTCCACGGCGTCGCTCATCACGTGCTCCCAGCGGCAGGCCTCCTCGTGGGCCTCCTCGTAGGGCATCCCGATGACGTTGACCAGCAGCAGCTCGGCGAGGCGGTGCTTGCGCATCACGGACACGGCGCTGCCACGGCCCTGGGCGGTGAGCATCAGGTGCCGGTCGCCCTCGACCGTGAGCAGGCCGTCGCGCTCCATCCGGGCGACGGTCTGGCTCACCGTGGGACCGCTCTGCTTCAGGCGCTCGGCGATGCGGGCGCGCAGCGGCGGCACACCTTCCTCCTCCAACTCGAGGATGGTGCGCAGGTACATTTCGGTCGTGTCGACCAGGTCGTGAGACTTCATGACGTCAGCGGCCCTCCGGTGCACGATGCTACCTCGGAGAACGGCGATCGACCGCCGCCGAGCCGCGAGCCGACGGCCGGGATGGTGTTGGATGGTCGCCATGTCCGGTACCCAGGAGCCGCTGGTCGAGGTCGACGGCCTCGCCGCGGAGCTCGACCGCGCCGACCCGCCCACCCTGCTCGACGTCCGCTGGCGGCTCACCGGCCCGCCCGGCCACGACGACTACCTGGCCGGTCACCTGCCCGGCGCGGTCTTCGTCGACCTGGACACCGCGCTGTGCGGGCCGCCCGGCGCGGGCGGCCGGCACCCACTGCCCGACCCGGCCGCGTTGCAGGCCGCTCTGCGGGCCGCCGGCGTCCGCGCCGGTCACCCCGTGGTCGTGTACGACGGCGGCGACGGTCTGGCCGCCGCCCGCGCCTGGTGGACGCTGCGCTGGGCCGGGCACCGCCCGGTCCGACTGCTGCACGGCGGCTACCCGGCCTGGGTCGCCGCCGGCCGGCCCGTCTCCACCACGGCCCCCACCCCGGCCGCCGGGGACGTCGAGGTGCGCCCGGGCGACCTCCCGGTGCTCGACGCCGGGCAGGCCGCCGCCCTGGCTGCCGCCGACGACGCCGTTCTGCTCGACGTACGGGCCGCGCCCCGCTACCGCGGCGAGGTCGAGCCGGTCGACCCGGTCGCCGGGCACGTGCCGGGCGCCGCGAACCTGCCCGCCGGGGAGTACGTCGGCCCGGACGGGCGTTTCCTCGCCGCCGACGTGCTGCGCGAGCGTTTCGCCGCCGCCGGCGTTACCGGTGCACGGTCCGTCGGGGCGTACTGCGGGTCCGGGGTGACCGCCGCGCAGGCGGTTCTCGCGCTGCACCTGGCCGGCCGACCGGACGCGGCGCTCTACGTCGGATCGTGGAGCAACTGGGTGGCCGACCCGGCCCGGCCGGTCGCCTCGGGGCCGACACCCGGCCGCTGACCAGCGCGTGCGGACGGTCCCCGTGCGACGATGGGCTCATGTCCGACGACACGGTGGTGGTGTGGGACGAGTCGCTGCTCGCCTATGACATGGGTGAGCATCCACTCGACCCGGTCCGGGTGGAGCTGACCGTCGCGCTCGCCCGCGAGCTGGGCATCCTGGACCGCCCAGGGGTACGCCTGGTCAAGCCGGAGCCCGCCGACGACGCCCTGCTGGCCCGGGTGCACCAACCGGCCTACCTGGCCGCGGTGCGTGCGGCGCCGCACGACCCGCTGTTCGCCGGCTACGGGCTGGGCACCTCCGACAACCCGATCTTCGACGGGATGCACGAGTCCAGCGCGTTGATCGCCGGCGCCACCGTCGCCGCCGCCGAGGCGGTCTGGCGGGGTGACGCGCGACGGGCCGTGAACGTGGCCGGTGGCCTGCACCACGCGATGCCTGCCCGGGCCTCCGGCTTCTGTGTCTACAACGACCCCGCGGTCGCCATCGCGCGCCTGCTCGACCTGGGTGCCGAGCGGATCGCGTACGTGGACGTCGACGTGCACCACGGCGACGGGGTGCAGGAGATCTTCTGGGACGACCCCCGGGTGCTCACGGTCAGCCTGCACGAGACCCCGCTCGCACTCTTCCCGGGCACCGGCTTCCCGGACGAGACCGGTGGGCCGGGCGCACAGGGCACCGCCGTGAACATGCCGCTGCCGCCGGGCGTCGACGACACCGGCTGGCAGCGGGCGTTCCACGCGATCGTGCCGTCGGTGCTGCGGGCGTTCCGACCGCAGGTGCTGGTGAGCCAGTGCGGCGCCGACGGGCACCGGCTGGACCCGCTCGCCGACCTGAACCTGACGGTGGACGGGCAGCGGGCCACCTACCTGGCGTTGCGGGCGCTCGCCGACGAGCTGTGCGACGGCCGCTGGGTGGCCACCGGCGGCGGCGGGTACGCGCTGGTCGAGGTGGTGCCCCGGGCCTGGACGCACCTGCTGGCCGTGGCCACCGGTGCCCCGGTCGACCCGGCGACGCTCACCCCGCCGGCGTGGCGGGCACTGGCCGCCGCCCGTGGCCCGGGCCGGGAGGTGCCGCTGCGGATGACCGACGACGCGGACCCGTCGTTCGAGCCGTGGCAGCCGACCGGCGAGCCGAACGCGGTGGACCGGGCGATCGCGGCCACCCGCAAGACGGTGTTCCCGCTGCTCGGGCTCGACCCGTACGATCCGCGCGACTGAGCCGGGCCGCAGGAGCGCGCCGGTGACGACCGTGGACCAGCCGGTGGACGTGCTGCTCAGCGACGGCAGCACCGTCCAACTGCGACCGATCAGCCCGGCCGACGCGCCGGGCATCGTGGCGATGCACGGCCGGTTCTCCGAGCGCACCCGCTACCTGCGCTACTTCTCGCCGTACCCGCGTATCCCCGAGCGCGATCTGGTCCGCTTCGTCACCGTTGACCACCGCGACCGGGAGGCGTTCGTGGTGCTGGCCGGTGACCAGATCGTGGCGGTGGGCCGCTACGAACGGCTCGGCCCGCAGGCCCCGGAGGCGGAGGTGGCCTTCGTGGTGGAGGACGCCTACCAGGGTCGGGGCATCGGCTCGGTGCTGATGGAGCACCTGGCCGACGCCGCCCGGCGCAACGGCATCATGAGCTTCGTCGCCGAGGTGCTACCGGCCAACGGCACGATGTTGCGGGTCTTCGCCGACTTCGGCTACCAGGTCCAGCGCGAGTACGCCGACGGCGTGGTGCATCTGAGCTTCCCGATCGCGCCCACGGAGGCCACGCTGGAGGTGCAGCGCGGCCGGGAGCACCGCACCGAGGCCCGCTCGATCGCCCGGCTGCTCGCTCCGCGCGGCATCGCCGTCTATGGTGCCAGCGCCACCGGCCAGGGCGTCGGCGCGGCGGTGCTCGGGCACCTGCGCGACGGCGGCTTCACGGGCGCGGTGGTGCCGGTGCATCCGAGTGCGTCGACCGTGGCGGGGCTGCCCGCGTACCCGTCGGCGGTCGCCGCCGGGTCACCGGTGGACCTGGCGGTGGTGGCCGTCCCGCCGGAGGCGGCGACCGCGGTGGTGGCCGACGCGGCCGCCGCCGGTGTGCACGGTCTGGTGGTGATCTCGGCCGGCTTCGCCGAGGCCGGCGCCGAGGGCGCGGCCACGCAGCGGGCGCTCGTCCGCGCGGCGCACGCCGCCGGCATGCGGGTGGTCGGCCCGAACTGTCTCGGCGTGGCCAACACCGACCCGGCCGTACGCCTCAACGCCACCCTCGCCCCGGCGCTACCGCCGGCCGGCCGGGTCGGCATCTTCAGCCAGTCCGGTGCGTTCGGGGTGGCGTTGCTCGCCGAGGCCGACCGGCGTGGCCTCGGGTTGTCCAGCTTCGTCTCGGCCGGCAACCGGGCCGACGTCTCCGGCAACGACCTGCTGCAGTACTGGCAGGACGACCCCGGCACCGACGTGATCATGTTGTACCTGGAGACCTTCGGCAACCCGCGCAAGTTCGCCCGGCTGGCCCGGCGGATCGGCCGGGCCAAGCCGGTCGTCGCGCTCGCCTCGCCGGCCCGTCCGGTCGGGGTGGGCGACACCGTCGGGCCGGACGAGGCGGCGGTGGCCGCGCTCTTCGCCCAGTCCGGCGTGATCCGCGTGGACACCGTGCCGGAGTTGCTCGACGTGGGCGTGCTGCTGGCCAACCAGCCGCTGCCGGCTGGCGGTCGGGTCGGCGTGGTCGGCAACTCCTCGGCGCTCACCGGCCTGGCCGCCACCGCCTGCGTCGGGCAGGGCCTCACCGTCGTCGACGGCTACCCCCGCGACGTCGGTCCCCGTGCCGGCGCCGCCGAGTTCGCCGCGGCGCTGGCCGAGACGGCCGGCGACGACCGGGTGGACGCGCTGGTGGTGGTCATCGCCCCACCACTGCCCGGTCAGCTCACCGATGTGGACGCCGACGTCACCGCCGCGCTGCCCGCCGTGCTCGCGCTGGGCAAGCCCACCGTGGCGACGTTCCTGGTCGGCCGGCTGCCGGCCGGCGTGCCGGCGTACGCAGGTGTGGAGGAGGCGGTCCGGGCCCTCGCCCGCGTGCACCGGTACGCCGAGTGGCTGCGCCGCCCGCCCGGCGTCGCACCCGAGCTGTCCCGCGTCGACCGGACCGCTGCGCAGACCGCGCTGCGCGCCGACCCTCCCGACCCGACCGCGCTGCTGGCCGCGTACGGCATCGACGTGGTGGCCTCGGTGCCCGCCGACTCGGCCGACGCGGCGGCCGACGCGGCGGCGCGGCTGGGTTTCCCGGTCGCGCTCAAGGCCGAGGCCCCGGGGCTGCGACACCGCCTCGACCTCGGCGCGGTCCGGCTCGACCTGCCCGACGAGCCGACGGTCCGCCGGGCGTACGCGGAGCTGGCGGCGGCCTTCGGCGCGGGCGTGCTGGTCCAGCCGATGGTCCCGCCCGGGGTGGCCTGCGTCGTGGAGCTGGTGGAGGATCCGGCGTTCGGGCCGGTGGTCGGCTTCGGCCTCGGCGGGGTCGCCACCGAGCTGCTCGGCGACCGGGCCTGGCGGGCGGTGCCGCTGACCGACCGGGACGCCGCGGAGCTGGTCGACGAGCCCCGCGCGGCGCCACTGCTCCGCGGGCACCGGGGCGCCGCGCCGGTCGACCGGGCGGCCCTGGCCGACCTGCTGCTGCGGGTGGGTCAGCTCGCCGACGAGCAGCCCCGGGTACGCTCGCTGACCCTCAACCCGGTGCTCGCCCGCCCGGACGGCATCTCGGTCCTACACGCCCAGGTACGCGTCGGCGGCGTGGCCGCCCGACCGGACACCGGCCCCCGCCGCCTCTGACCTGCCCTGTCCCGGACGCACGGAAGGCCCCGGCGAACCGCCGGGGCCTTCCGTGGGAACCGGTGCGTCAGCAGGCGTACGCCTCCAGGCGCTGGGCCCGCTCCGGGGCGCGCAACTTCAGCAGCGTCACCTTCTCGATCTGCCGGATCCGCTCCCGGGAGAGGCCGAACTCGCGACCCACCTCGTCGAGGGTGCGCTGCCGGCCGTCGTCGAGCCCGAACCGGAGCCGGATGACCGCCTGCTCCCGCTGCGACAGGGTGGCCAGCACGATGCTCACCTCGTTGCGCAACTCGCCCTGCGCGGCCGCGTCGCCCAGGTCGCCGCGCGGGTCCACCGCCGCCACGAAGTCGCCGAGCGCGCTCTCGCCGTCGTCGCCGACGGCCTGGTCCAGGCTGACCGGCTCCCGGTCGTAGGAGATCAGCTCGATGACCTGGAACTCGGGGATCTCCAGCGCCCGGGCCACCTCGGCGACCGTGGGTTCGCGGCCCAGCGACACCGCCAGCTCGCGGCGCGCCCGGACCATCCGGTTGACCTGCTCGACCATGTGGACGGGGATGCGGATGGTGCGGGCCTGGTCGGCCATCGCGCGGGTGATCGCCTGCCGGATCCACCAGGTGGCGTACGTGGAGAACTTGTAGCCCTTGGCGTAGTCGAACTTCTCCACCGCGCGGATCAGGCCGAGGTTGCCCTCCTGGATCAGGTCGAGGAAGGCCATCCCGCGCCCGGTGTAGCGCTTGGCGATGCTGACCACCAGCCGCAGGTTCGCCTCCAGCAGGTGGTCCTTGGCAGCGCGGCCCTCGGCGACGATCAGCTCCAGATCGGCCCGCAGCTCCGGCGACACCGGGGTGCAGGTGGCCAGCTTCTCGTCGGCGAACAGGCCGGCCTCGATGCGCCGGGCCAGGTCGACCTCCTGCGCCGCGGTCAACAGCTTCGTCCGGCCGATCCCGTTGAGGTACGCCCGAACCAGGTCGGTGGAGATGCCGCGCTCGTCGGTGGCGTCCAGGTCGACGAGGACCTCGCTGGCTCCGTCGGTGTCGGTGCTGGCGGCCGGGCGCGTCCGGTGTTCCGTCATCTGCAGGACCATCTCTGTCTCCCCGTGTCCACGTCTGTGCCGTGCCTCCGGCCCAGTGGTGCCGGTGTGAGACACAGCTTGGCGGGCGGGACGTGAAACGGGAGTGAGGCGATCGGGCACCCGACAGGAATCCGGTCGGATCGGCGGAGCGGTGTGTCATCCGGGTGTGCCTTGCCCGTCCCGGCTACCGTGCCGACGGTCGGCCACCCGGGGTCGGCGTGACGGCGGATGGAGGACGGTGTGGTCTTCAAGCGGCTCATGAAGGCGATGGGGGTCGGCGGCCCATCCGTGGAGACGGTGCTCGCCAACCCGAACTGCCGCCCCGGCGGCCAGTTGGAGGGCCGCATCCAGGTGATCGGTGGTGACCACCAGGTCGACATCGACCACGTGACTCTCGGCCTGGTCACCCGCGTGGAGGTGGAGAGCGGTGACAACGACTACGACACCACCCAGGAGTTCCACCGCCAGCAGGTCACGGGCGCGTTCCGGCTGGAGCCGGGGCAGCGCCACGACATCCCGTTCCGCTTCGACGTGCCGTGGGAGACGCCGGTCACCGAGCTGTACGGGCAGCACCTGCACGGCATGACGATGGGTCTGCGTACCGAGCTGGAGGTGGCCCGGGCCGTCGACAAGGGCGACCTGGACGCGGTGTCGGTGCACCCGCTGCCGGCGCAGGAGCGCCTGCTGGACGCGTTGCTGCGGCTGGGCTTCCGGTTCGCCCGCGCCGATGTGGAGCGTGGCCACATCTACGGCGTACGGCAGACGCTGCCGTTCTACCAGGAGATCGAGTTCAGCCCGGCGCCGCAGTACGCCCGCTCGATCAACCAGTTGGAGGTCACCTTCATCGCCGACGCGCAGCGGATGCAGGTGGTGCTGGAGGTCGACAAGCGCGGCGGCGTCTTCACCGAGGGTCGGGACGCCTTCGGCCGGTTCACGGTCGACCACGCCACCGCCGACCGCACCGACTGGACCGCCGAACTGGACAACTGGCTCCGCCAGTCCCTCACCCGCCGAGGCCTCTTCTCCTGACCCACCCCTCCGCCCGGCCTCCGGTGCTCAGGCGGGCCGGGCGCGGGCGTAGACGTCGCCCGAGTTGGCCTCGTGGGGCAGCGCACGCAGGTACGCCGCCACCTCGCCCGCCGGCCGCCAGCCATCAAGGGCGAACGCCATCTCGTCGCCGAGCGCCACGGTGAACGTGGTGAAGCCCAGCCGGGTGAGCCGGTCCAGGCAGTGCGCGGCCAGGTCCCGTTCGATGGTGGTGAACTCGAAGGACAGCGCTGGCAGGGGGCGGCTCAACCCGGCCAGCACGGCGTCCTCGAACCCCTCCACGTCGATCTTTACGAAGCCCGGCACGCCGTGCGCCGCGACCAGGGCGTCGAGTGTGGTTCCGGCCACCTCGATCTCGACGTCCCAGATCTCGTCCTCCCAGCCGCCGGCCCCCTCGGCGGCCCGCAGGAAACCCGCCGACGCGGTGGAGATCGTCGGGTTCGCCGAGTTGACGTGCAGCCGCACAGGCCCGGTACACGCCCCGCACGCCGCCTCCACGACGGTCACCCGGTCATCGTCCGCGTAGAGCGCGCGCAGGGCCCGGGTGCAGAGCGGTTGCGGCTCGACGGCCACCACGCGGGCGCCCAGCCGCCGGAAGCTCCCGAGCCGGTCGCCCACGTGCGCGCCGACGTCGAAGACCAGGTCCCCTGGGCGGACCAGGGGCGCGTAGAACGCGTCCATCGCCGCCTCGCGGACCGGGTCGCCGTAGTACGCCTCCAGGGAGCGGCGCAACCCGGACAGGGTCGGGTCCGCCTTGAGTGCCTCCACCGCGCTGAGGTCATCGACCACTGGTCTGACCGTAGTCGCGTCCGGAACAACGCGAGGGCGATTCGCGTCCATTTGCCGGGCACCTGGATACCCGGCCTCCTAGGGCATCCCGTCGTTGTTGGAGATCCACTGCGGCATGATCGACCGGACGTTGGCGGGGTCGGTCGGTTACAGGTCGAGCAGGATCGTGCGGGGGCCGATGTTGAGGCTCTCGACGAGCATGTGGGCGCGGAAGCGGCCGGTCTCCACCTTGGCGCCGCGCTCGCGCAGCGCCTCGACGACCGCCGTGACCAGCGGCTCGGCCACCTCTGCCGGGGCGGCCGCGGTCCAGCTCGGACGGCGGCCCTTGCGGGCGTCGCCGTAGAGGGTGAACTGGCTGACCACCAGGACCGGTGCACCGGTGTCGGCCGCGGACCGCTCGTCGTCGAGGATCCGCAGCTCGTGCACCTTGCGGGCCATCGTCGCGGCGGTCTCGGCGGTGTCGGTGTGGGTCACCCCGAGCAGCACCAGCAGGCCGTCGGCGATCTCGCCGACCACCTCCCCGTCGACCGTCACGCTGGCCCGGCTCACCGTCTGCACGACCGCGCGCATCAGGCGGTCACCGGCTCGATGATGCCCCGCTCCACGAGGTGCGCCACGATGGGGCCGGCCGCCTCGGCCAGCTCGGCGGGCTCGACGTCGTGCGCCGCGGCCAGCAGCGAGAGCTGGTCGCGCAGCGGTAGCCGGCCATCGGCGCCGCCGACCAGCGCCAGCACCAGCGGGTCGACCTCCTCGGTCCAGCGCAGCCCGTGCGGCATCGCGAGGACCTGCCGGTCCACCGCCCAGCCCTCGTCGCCCATGGTGGCCTCCTGCCGCAGCTGGAGGCCGTCGGCGGCCCGGTAGCGCTCGGCGAGCAGCGCCTCGGTGTCGCGTACCCGGAGGAAGCCCTGGCGGTCGAACCAGGCGGCGACCTGGTCGCCCAGCGGCGGCTGCACCCGCTGGCGCAGGTCCTCCACGCGGACCACCGGGTCGGCGTGCCCACCGCGGCGCAGCGACACGATGCCGAAGCCGATCGCCTCCACCTTGTGCGCGTCGAACCAGTCCAGCCAGGCGGCCATGCGCTGCGGGTCGGCGCTCTCGCCGACGTCGGTGAGCCACAGGTTGACGTACGCCATCGGGTCGGCGACCTCGCGCTGGATGACCCAGGCGTCCAGGCCGGTCCCGGTGAACCAGCCGGCCACCCGCTCGTCCCACTCCTCGCCGGTGACGTGCACCCAGTTCGCCAGGTACTGCATGGTGCCGCCCTCGGTCAGCAGGCCCGGCGCGGCGGCGGCCAGCTCGGCGCCGATCGCGTCACCCACGCGACCGGAGTCCCGGTAGACGTGCGTGGTGGTGCCCGGCCCGACCACGAACGGCGGGTTGCTCACCACCAGGTCGAAGCGCCGGCCGGCCACCGGCGCGACCATGTCGCCGCGTAGCAGCTCCCAGTCCTGCCCGTTGAGGGCGGCGGTGGTCGCGGCGAAGCGCAGGGCCCGCTCCGAGAGGTCCGTGGCGGTCACCGAGCGGGCGTGGGTGGACAGGTGCAGGGCCTGGATGCCGGAGCCGGTGCCCAGGTCCAGCGCGGTGTCGACCGGCCGGCGGACCGTCGCGCCGATCAGGGTCTGGGTGGCACCGCCGATGCCGAGCACGTGCTCGGCGTGCAGGGGGCGGCCCGGCCGGGCGCTGGCCGGCACGTCGGCGAGCACCCACCAGTCGTCGCCGTACGGCTCCAGGTCGACGCCCGCGCGCAGGCCGTCGCCGTGCCGCTCGACCAGTCCGCCGGCCACCGCCTCCGCGACGCTCAGCGGCGCCAGCGCGGCGGCCACCGTCGCCTCCGACTCGGTCTGGTCGCAGATGAACACCCGGATCAGGGTGCCCAGCGGGTCGCGGTCCTCGGTGGCGCGCAGCGCGGCCCGGTAGTCGTTGCGCGCGACCGCCCCGGTGGCCTGGGAGCCGAGCCGGCCGGCGATGCCGTTGCTGGTGAACCCGGCGCGGGTCAGCGCGCTGCGCAGCGCGTCGACGCCGGCGGGGGAGAGCAGCATGTCGTGTTCGTCCACGCCGCCATCCTGCCCTCCGCCGCGCCCCCGGTCCGCGCCACCCGCCGGATCGAACCCGGAGCGTCGGTGTTCACCACGGTCGGGGGCCGGGGCAGGATGGTGCCATGACGCTCGTGCTGCCCATCGACCCCGAGGCCAACCGGTTGCTGGAGCGCAGCCCGCTGGCCCGACTCGTCGGCATGGTCCTCGACCAACAGGTGCCGATGGAGAAGGCGTTCTCCTCGCCGTACGTGCTGGAGCAGCGGCTCGGCCACGAACTGGACGCGGCGGAGCTGGCCGCGTACGACCCGGAGGCCCTGGTCGCGCTCTTCGCCACCCCGCCCGCGCTGCACCGGTTCCCGAAGGCGATGGCGGCCCGGGTTCAGGAGGTGTGCCAGGTCCTGGTGGACCGCTACGACGGCGACGCCGCCCGGCTGTGGTCGGACGTCGCCGACGGCCCGGAGCTGTTCCGCCGGGTCGCCGAGCTGCCCGGCTTCGGCAGGCAGAAGGCGCAGATCTTCGTGGCACTGCTCGGCAAGCGGTTCGGGGTGACCCCGCAGGACTGGCGGGAGGCGGCCGGCGGCTACGGCGACCCGGGCGCGTACCGGTCGGTGGCTGACGTCACCGACGCCGACTCGCTGCGCCGGGTGCGGGACTACAAGCAGCAGATGAAGGCGGCCGCGAAGGCGAAGACCGCCGGCGCCTGACCCGGTGGTCGCTCAGGCGGCGGTGGGGTGTGCCAGCGAGGCCAGCGCGCGCCGGACGTCGGCGAGCGACACGGTGGCGGAGTCGTCGAGGTCGGCGAGGCCGGCCTCGATCCACTGCCGCATCAGCGTGGTGACCCCGATGCCCCTGGCGTCGGCGGCGGCCCGGACCCGGTCGTACGTCTCCAGCGGCAGCCGGATCGATCGGCTCACCATCGGCACGTCGGTGTCGGGGGTGGGCAGATCCACCGCCGGGCTCTCGTCGATCAGCTCGGCGATCCGGTCGTCGCCGCTGTGGAACTGCTTGGTCGCGTCGTTACGGTGCATCGTCACGGCCTCCTCATCGGCGAGATCTCCGCACGGCCTCGTCGTAGCGCTTGGACTCCACGTCGCTCAGCTCACGGGCGGAGAGGATGTCCCAGTCGTTGTCGGTGCCGTCGGCCTCGGCGAGCAGCACCGCCAGTCGGCGGCCCCGCCGGGCGGCGGCGTAGACCACCATCACGTCGTCGCCCAGGTGGCGGATCACCCGTCGGGCGCTGTGCAGCGCCTCCCAGACTTCCCCGGGCGTGACGTCGTAGACCCTCAGGTTGGCCAACGCCTCGTCGGTGAAGCTGAACCTGCTGCCCACATCGCGGAGCGTACCACGCACGTAACACGCGTCGGGATGACTCGAAGTTCGCTGATCACGGCCTCGCGGTGACAGGATGAGTCGTAATCCCCTCGAGGAGGTTCATGGTGAAGCGTCAGGCGTACCAGCCGATTCTGATCACCGACGCCTCGCGCAGCCAGAGTGACCAGCTCACCAGTCGTCAGCGGCGCTACGTCCTGATGATGGGCATCCGGGTGGCCTGCATCGTCGCCGGCGCGATCCTGGTCGGCGTGAACGCACCCCTGCTCTGGCTCTGGCTGCCCCTGTGCGCCCTCGGCATGGTGCTCATCCCGTGGCTCGCCGTGCTGCTCGCCAACGACCGGCCGCCGAAGGACGAGCACCGGCTGGCCAACCGGTTCCACCCGCGCCAGAAGGACGACACCCCGCCGATGAGCCTCACCGCCGAGGAACGTCCGCACAAGGTCATCGACGTCGAACCCTGACCCGCGTACGGGCCAGGGTCCGACAAATCACGATCGTGGCCGGGCGCCGACCGTGGAGACGGCCAGCGCGCCCAGATCCGTCGCCCGGTTCAGCGCCGCCGTCGGGGTGGCACCCGCCAGCCAGGCGGTGAGCAGACCGGCCGCGAAGGCGTCGCCCGCCCCGGTGACGTCCACCACCGCCACCCGCCGGGCCGGGGCCACACTGAGCGCCGCCGTGCGGTCCACCCAGACCGCGCCGGCCGCACCGCGCTTGACCACCACCCGCCGGGCGGTCGCCGACAGCGCACGCCCCTGCGCCGCCGGGTCCAGGCCGCCGGCCAGCGCCGTCGCCTCGTCCGCGTTGAGCAGCAGGAGGTCGACGTCGCGTACCCAACCCAGGAAGGCCGCCGCGCCGACCCGCCGCAGCGGCGCCGCGGAGGCCGCGTCGACGCTGGTGGTGAGCCCGCGCTCGCGCGCCACGGCCAGCGCCCGCAGCCCGGCGCCGCGCGACCCGGCGTCCAACAGGGTGTACGCGGACAGGTGCAGATGCCCCGCGTCGGGCACCGCCGCGAGGGCCCGTTCGACGTGCTCGGCGCTGAGCCGCAGGTTCGCGCCCCGCTGGCTGACCATGGTGCGCTCGTCGTCGGTGGCCAGCACGATCACCGTGCCGGTCGGGACGCCCTCGATCCGGTCGACCGCGCAGTCGACGCCTGCCCCCTCCAACTCGCCGATCCGGTCGCGCCCCGCGTCGTCGTCGCCCACCGCGGCGACGAGCGTGACGTCCACCCACTGGGCGGCGACCCAGGCGGCGGTGTTGGCCGCCTGCCCGCCGCCACCGAGGCTGATCCCGGCCGTCGTGTCCGAGCCGGCCGCGAGCGGCCCGGACAGCACGGCGACCACATCGGTGATCACGTCGCCGACGACGACCACCCGGGCCGGTCGGGTCATGCCGGGACGGCGGTGGTGCGGGCGGCCGAGGCCACCGCGATCCGCGCGGCCAGGTCGGCGTTGCGCAGGATGATCCGGACGTTCACCGCCAGGCTCGCGCCCTCGGTGGCCGAGTGGAAGTGCGACAGCAGGTACGGGGTCACGGCCTTGCCGGTCACCCCGTCCCGCTCCAGCCGGGCCAGGCCCTCGGTGAGGGTCCGGTCGTGCAGCTCCGGGTCGAGCTGCTCGTCGACCGGCAGCGGGTTGGCGACGATCAGGCCGCCGGCGTGCACGGCCTGTCCGTCACGGGCGGCGAGCACGGCGGCGATCTGCTCCGGGGAGTCCACCGACCAGTCCAGGTCGAAGCCGCCGTCGGTGAGGTAGAAGCCGGGGAACCGGCGGGTGCGGTAACCCACCACGGCGACCCCCAGGGTCTCCAGCCGCTCCAGGGTCGCGCCCACGTCGAGGATGGACTTGACCCCGGCGCAGACCACCGCGATCGGGGTCCGGGCCAGGGTGATCAGGTCCGCCGACTCGTCGAAGGTGTGCGCGGCCTCCCGGTGCACCCCGCCCAGACCGCCGGTGGCGAACACCCCGATCCCCGCCGCGGCGGCCACCGCGCTGGTCGCGGCCACGGTGGTGGCGCCGTCCGCGCCGGTCGCCGCCGCGACGGCCAGGTCGCGGACGGAGAGCTTGCTCACACCGTCGACGGTGGCCAGCCGGGTCAGCTGGGCGTCGTCCAGGCCGACGACCAGCTCGCCGCCGATCATGCCGATCGTCGCGGGCACCGCCCCGGCGTCCCGGACCGCCTGCTCGATCTCCCGGGCCACGCGCAGGTTCTCCGGCCGGGGCAGGCCGTGCGAGACGATGGTGCTCTCCAGGGCGACGACGGGCCGGCCGTCGTGCAGGGCGTCGGCCACCTCGGTGCCGTAGCTGATACGAAAGTCAGTCACGGGGGGCACGGTACGGGGTCCCGCTCCGGCCGGCCTCAAGTGGACCCGGCCGTGATGACCTGCCAAACTTGACGGTTGGAGGTGCAGACGTGAGCACAGAGGTTCTCGAGCGTCCGGAGCTGAAGGACGCCGACACCGGTCCCGAGATGTTCCACTACGTCCGCAAGGAGAAGATCGCCGAGAGTGCCGTCATGGGCACCTACGTCGTGGCGCTCTGCGGGGAGACCTTCCCGGTCACCAAGGCGGCCAAGCCGGGTTCTCCGGTCTGCCCCAAGTGCAAGGAGATCTACGACTCGTACCGCGAGTGAACATCGGCCGGCGTCCCGGCCGGCGACGTAGCCTGCGGCGGTGACCACCTCCACCGCCCTGCTCCTCGCCGACCTGACCGGGGTGGCGGTGTTCGCCGCCTCCGGGGCGTCGGCGGCGGTGGCCAAACGACTCGACCTGTTCGGGGTCGCGTTCGTCGGCTTCGTGGCCGCCCTCGGTGGCGGGATCTTCCGGGACCTGGTCATCGACGAGGTGCCACCGCTGGCCTTCGCCGACTGGCGGTACGCGGCCACCGCCGCGATCACCGCCCTCGCTGTCTTCTGGCTGCATCCGCAGCTGGCCCGGCTGCGCACCACCGTGCTGGTGCTGGACGCGGCGGGCCTCGGGCTGTTCACCGTGACCGGCACGCTCAAGGCGCTCGACGCCCGGGTGCCGGCGGTCGGTGCCTGCCTGATCGGCATGCTCACCGCGATCGGCGGCGGCCTCGGCCGGGATCTCCTCACCGCCGAGATTCCGGTCGTGCTGCGCCGGGAGATCTACGCGGTGGCCGCGCTCGTCGGCTCGGTCGCGGTGGTGCTCCTGTATGTGACCGGGCAGACCGGGCCCGTGCCGCTCACCGCCGCCGCGGTGCTGGTCTTCGGGCTGCGCCTGGTCGCGCTGCGCCGGCGCTGGTCCGCCCCGGTGGCGGCCCTGCGGCCGCCGCGTTCCGACGCGGCGGATCCGCGTACCGACCGGGAGTGGTGAGGCGCTCGGCCCTCCGACGGGCGGGGGTGGCGGATGTGACCAGCGTGGCGTCGCCTGGGCCGCAGCGCTCGCGCTGGTTATGCTGAGTCGGC
The DNA here is from genome assembly GCF_023896955.1 of Micromonospora sp. RHAY321. Lineage (GTDB taxonomy): Bacteria > Actinomycetota > Actinomycetes > Mycobacteriales > Micromonosporaceae > Micromonospora. The sequence continues at coordinate 241,615 of NZ_JAMHIW010000004.1, read as the reverse complement.
CTTCGCGGCAGCTTCTGCGCGGAGGCGTTTTCATGGGCGGCGGCACACGTGGCCCTCGCCCGGGGTCCGCCATCGTGCGGTCGGAGAGGAGCTTCGCGTGGCAGCCCGGACGCCGGTGCTCGAGACGTTCCCGGCACTACGCGCCTGGCAGCGCAAAGCCCTGGTGGAGTACCTGCGCCGGCGCACCGAGGACTTCACCGCGGTCGCCACGCCCGGCGCCGGCAAGACCACCTTCGCCCTGCGGATCGCAGCCGAGCTGCTCGGCGACGGCACGGTGGAGGCGGTCACCGTGGTCGCGCCGACCGAGCACCTGAAAAACCAGTGGGCCGAGGCCGCCGCACGGGTGGGCATCCAACTCGACGCCGCGTTCCGCAACGCCGACGTGCACTCCGCGGCGGACTTCCACGGCGCCGTGATCACCTACGCCCAGGTGGGTATGGCCCCGCAGGTGCACCGGCGGCGCACCATGACCCGGCGCACCCTGGTCATCCTCGACGAGATCCACCACGCCGGCGACTCCCGCACCTGGGGCGACGGCGTGAAGGCCGCCTTCGAGCCCGCCGTACGCCGGCTGATGCTCACCGGGACGCCGTTCCGCTCCGACGACAACCCGATCCCGTTCGTCAGCTACGAGCGGGGCGGTGACGGGCTGCTGCGCTCCCGCGCCGACTCCGTGTACGGCTACTCCGACGCGCTGCGCGACGGGGTGGTCCGGCCGGTGCTCTTCCTGGCCTACTCCGGGGAGACCCGCTGGCGGACCAACGCGGGCGAGGAGCTGGCGGCCCGGCTCGGCGAGCCGATGACCCAGGACCTGGTGGCGCAGGCGTGGCGTACCGCGCTGGACCCGGCCGGGGACTGGATGCCGCAGGTGCTGCGGGCCGCCGACGCCCGGCTCACCGTGCTGCGCAACGCCGGGATGGCCGACGCCGGTGGGCTGATCATCGCCACGGACCAGCAGTCCGCCCGCTCGTACGCGAAGCTCATCGAGCAGGTGACCGGCGAGAAGGCCACCGTGGTGCTCTCCGACGACCTGGGCGCGTCCGCCCGGATCGCGACGTTCGCGGCGTCCCAGCAGCGCTGGCTGGTGGCGGTGCGGATGGTCTCCGAGGGGGTGGACATCCCGCGGCTCGCCGTCGGCGTCTACGCCACCAGTGCCAGCACCCCGCTCTATTTCGCCCAGGCGATCGGCCGGTTCGTCCGGGCACGCCGGCCGGGGGAGACCGCGTCGGTCTTTCTGCCCAGCGTGCCGCACCTGCTCGGGCTGGCCAGCGAGATGGAGACCGAGCGGGACCACGTGCTCGGGAAGCCGAAGGAATCCGACGGTTTCGACGACGACCTGCTGGAACGGGCGCAGCGCGACGACCAGGCCAGCGGGGAGCTGGAAAAGCGGTTCGCCGCGCTCTCGGCCACCGCCGAGCTGGACCAGGTGATCTTCGACGGGGCGTCGTTCGGCACCGCGGCCCAGGCCGGCACGCCCGAGGAGGAGGAGTACCTCGGCCTGCCCGGCCTCCTCACCGCCGACCAGGTCTCCCTGCTGCTGACCAAGCGCCAGGCCGCCCAACTCGCCGCCCAACGCCGTCGTACCGCCGAGGGGGCCGCTCAGCCGGCCGCTGCGCCCGCCGCCGCGCCGCCGGCACCCATGAGCGCCGCCCAGCGCCGGGTGGCGCTACGGCGCCAGCTGAACGCTCTGGTGGCCGCCCGGCACCACCGCACCGGCCAGCCGCACGGCAAGATCCACGCCGAGTTGCGTCGGCTCTGCGGCGGCCCGCCGAGCGCCCAGGCCACCATCGAGCAGCTCGAAGAACGCATCGCCACCGTGCAGACCCTCTGACCCCACCGGCACCATCTGCGGGTTCGCCAAGATCGTGCAACATCCTGGACGTAGTGGTCTCCCCGCCGCCGACACCACTACAACCAGGATCGAGCACGATCCTGGCGCGGGGCGGGCGCCGGGGCAGAGAAAGCCGGCCGGAGACACCGTCTGGTGTCTCCGGCCGGCTATGTCGGGTTGCGGATTTAGTTCGCCATCAGATCGGCGCCACGCCAGCTGAACTCGGGGTCCGTCGCGAACCGGACGGTGATCTTCACGAGATCCTCCGCGTACTTGTTCGCGTGGTGCCCACAGAACACCAACTCGCTCCCACCCGCCAGAGTGATCCGGAGCTTGCCGGCAGCATTGCAGCGGTCGCACCGTTCATCGGCGGCTGGGGGCGCCACCGTCTCGGGCGGCGGCGTGAGGGTCGGGGTCATCGCCTTCCTCCTCTGGTCGTCACCGATGAACAATCTCTTCGGTCGTTGCTCACCTATCGTGCAACACCCTTGCCAGGCGCTGCCTTCCCTGTGTGCCCGCGGGGGACCGAGGTCACACATGGCAGGGACAGTGTGCCGTGCACCCAGGGTGCCACGTCAACGATCACATTCGTGCATCCGGACGATCACCATCTGGCGTTGCACACCAGGTGGTCAAAACGACACGTTCGGTTGACGAAACCCGCTCAGTCCAGGTAATCCCGGAGGACCTGCGACCGGGACGGGTGACGCAGCTTGGACATCGTCTTGGACTCGATCTGCCGGATCCGCTCCCGGGTCACCCCGTAGACCTGACCGATCTCGTCGAGCGTCCTGGGCTGGCCGTCGGTCAGGCCGAAGCGCAGGCGTACCACACCCGCCTCACGCTCGGAGAGCGTCTGCAGCACCTGCTGGAGCTGGTCCTGCAGCAGCGAGAACGAAACGGCGTCGACCGCGACCACGGCCTCGGAATCCTCGATGAAGTCACCGAGCTGGCTGTCGCCCTCGTCGCCGATGGTCTGGTCCAGTGAGATGGGCTCCCGGGCGTACTGCTGGATCTCCAGCACCTTCTCGGGTGTGATGTCCATCTCCTTGGCCAGCTCCTCCGGCGTGGGCTCACGGCCCAGGTCCTGGAGCAGCTCGCGCTGTATGCGACCGAGCTTGTTGATGACCTCGACCATGTGCACCGGGATGCGGATGGTGCGGGCCTGGTCGGCCATCGCGCGGGTGATCGCCTGCCGGATCCACCAGGTGGCGTACGTGGAGAACTTGTAGCCCTTGGTGTAGTCGAACTTCTCCACCGCGCGGATCAGGCCGAGGTTGCCCTCCTGGATCAGGTCCAGGAAGGCCATGCCGCGTCCCGTGTACCGCTTGGCCAGCGACACCACCAGGCGGAGGTTGGCCTCCAGCAGGTGGTTCTTGGCGCGTTCGCCGTCGCGGGAGATCCAGCCCAGGTCGCGGACCATCTCCCGGGTGAGCTTCTCCTCGCCCTCGTCGGCCGCGCGCAGCCGCTCGGCGGCGTAGAGCCCGGCCTCGATCCGCTTGGCCAGCTCCACCTCCTGCTCGGCGTTGAGCAGCGGGACCTTGCCGATCTGCTTCAGGTATGCCCGGACCGAGTCGGCGGAGGCGGTCAGCTCGGCGTCGCGCCGGGCCTGCTTGAGCGCCTCGGACTCCTCGTCGTCCCACTCGAAGTCGTTGTCGGTGGCCGAGGCGGCGGCGTCGGTCTCGGCGGCCTGGGCCAGCTCGGCCGGCTCCTCGACAACCACGTCCTCGATCGTGGCGGCGAGCTCCTCCGGGTCGATCTCACCCTCGGCGCCCTCGCCCTTGGCCTTGCCGCCGGCCTTGACCGGCTTGGCGCCGGCAGCCGCGGCGACCGTCGCCTTGGTGGCCCGGGTCGACCGGGTTGCCTTCGCGGGCGTCGCCGCCGCGGCGGTGCTGCCGGTGGCCTTGGCCGCAGCCACCTTCCGCGGAGCGGGCGTCGACGGCGCTTCGTCGGAGGCGGGCGCCTGCTTCGGCGCCGGCGCGGCGGCCTTCTTGGTGGTCTTTGCGGTGGTGGCCCGGGACGCCGGCGTGGTCGAGCGGGCCGCGGCGACGCGGCGGCGGGTGCTCGCCGAGCCGTCCACCACCACGGTCACTCCCGCCTCGGAGAGCGCCCGCAGAATCTTCTTGGCCTGGGCCGGAGTCACCTCGGCGGACTCGACGGTGCGCGCGAGCTGGGCCGACGTGAGCTGACCACCGGCGCTCTGCGCGTGGGCGATCAGGGTGTCGGTGAGCGAGCGAACGTCGGCGCCGGTCTGGCGGGGTTCTGTCACGAATGACCTTCCGGAGGCGAAGAGCGGGTACGGCCGGGTCGTCCGGCGCAGCGTGGGGCAACAGGCCGGGCGATGTGGTTGAGGGACCCCCGTGTCCCGGGCCGGCCGGTGGTCGGCGGTCCGGGGCGCGTGGGCGCAGGGGTGAATTGTAACGCCGTCTGCGGCGATCATCCTGCGCCGCACGGCGTAACGACGGTTGGGGACCGCCAAATCGGCGCAGATGTGGACTTTGTAAGGATGATACTCGCGCGTGAGCCGGAAAGCCCCGGTCGTGCGGGAAGGGGACCTGGGATGGACCGTTCGGTGCCGTCACCGCACGAACTGTTGGCGATCGCGTTGGACGTGGCGCGGGACGCCGCGGCCACCGCGTACCGGATGCGGGTCGAGGGTGTCTCGGTCGCGGCGACCAAGAGCACGGTAACCGACGTGGTCACCGCGGCGGACCGGGCGGTCGAGCGGCAGGTGCTCGACGCGTTGCACCGGCTGCGGCCGGGCGACGCCGTGCTCGGGGAGGAGTACGGCACGGGGGACACCGGGCCGGTGGGGCCGGGCGGCGTGCGATGGATCATCGACCCGATCGACGGCACGGTCAACTACCTCTACGGGCTGCCGTACAGCGCGGTGTCGCTCGCCGTCGAGGTGGACGGGGTGGTGGTCGCCGGCGTGGTGCGCAACGTGAGCACCGGCGAGGAGTGGACCGCCACGGCCGGCGGGGGCGCCTGGCGTGACGGCGTCCGGTTGCGCTGTTCCGGTGAGGCCGACCTGGGGCAGGCGCTGGTGGGCACCGGCTTCGGCTACGACGCCGGTCGCCGGGCGCACCAGGCACGGGTGGTGGCCGGGCTGATCGCGCACGTGCGGGACATCCGCCGGCTCGGTGCCGCCGCGCTGGATCTCTGCCTGGTCGCGGAGGGGCGGCTCGACGCGTACTTCGAGAAGGGTCTGGCCGCCTGGGACCTCGCGGCCGGCGGCCTGGTGGCCGCCGAGGCGGGCGTGCGGGTCGCCGGCCTGGACGGTGGCGCGCCCGGCCCGGACCTGGTGATCGCGGCCCCACCGGCGCTCTTCACGCCGCTGCACGACCGGCTGGCCGCCCTCGACGCCGCCGGCGGGCCCTGACCGCAACCCCGGTGATCGGCCCGGCTACGGGGTCACTTGTCGGCGGCGGGGGACGGGCAGGAGCCCTTGGGTGCCTCCGGGGCGCCCAGGTCGCCGAGGGACTGGTTGACCTCGGTGGTGGTGGCGAGCTGCTGGAAGCTGTTGCCCAGCACCACGTCCACGGTGTCGTCGGTGCGCTTCTCGTCGTAGTCCGGCTCGGCGTTGTTGAGGAAGTACGCCTGCAGCAGGTGGGCCGAGCCGACGCCCTTGGGGCCGTACCGCAGCACGGCCACGTCGTCGATCCCCTTGGGCGCGTTGCCGACCTTCTGCACCTGGAACTTGCGGTTGCGGAAGTCGTCCGCGACGGCGCCGGCCCGGCCCGGCTCGTCCGTGGCGTTGAACACGTTGATCTTGACGTCCTTGGTTTCGCGCAGGGCGAGGTCGGCCAGTGGCCAGCCGTCCGGGCACCCCTGGGCCGTGCCCGCGTTGCCCTGACTGTCGCGGACGATCGCCGTGACCACGAAGGCCAGGGCCAGCACCCCGAGCAGACCGACGACGACGAGTGCTCGCACTCGCGCAAAACTCATCTGGGCGCTCCCGGGACCTCAGGTGGGTGGCGGCGGCCGCCAACGATCGCACTGACCGGGGGCCGTCGAATACGCCGCTGAGGTTAACGGTTGTCCGGCCGTCGCGTGGAAACAGTCCGACATGCCGGCGCGCCGACCGCGAACCGGGTACTACTACCCCTATCTTCGTGTCGCCTGAATCACATTGGGAACAACTTCGCGTGCGGGGGCGTACATCTCAGCCGCAAGGGCGGTATACATGCCTCGCCCAAAGGGGGGGTAAGGTTCCGCGCTCGCAGGGGAGTCGCCCCAGCGGTCCCCGACCCGTTCGGTCCCCGGGTCGGGTGCCCGACACAACTGGTGGCCGGCCAGCGGAACCGAAACAGCGTCGTCCGGCGTTACAACCGGAAGCGACAACATCGATATGGGAGAGTGAAACCGATGGCCACCGACTACGACGCCCCGCGTCGCGACGAGGTCGACCTCGGCGAGGACAGCCTGGAAGAGCTCAAGGCCCGGCGCGTCGACTCACAGTCCGGCGCGGTGGACGTCGACGAGGCCGAGGTAGCCGAGAGCTTCGAGCTGCCCGGTGCCGATCTGGCCGACGAGGAGCTCACGGTCAAGGTTCTACCGATGCAGCAGGACGAGTTCCGGTGTGCCCGCTGCTTCCTGGTACACCACCGCAGCCAGCTGGCCGTCGAGCGTAACGGCGAGTTGATCTGCCGCGAGTGCGTCTGACACTCACGACACCAGCGGCGGCCTCCTGAACGGGGCCGCCGCTGCCGGTGTAGCCGTGCGGCACCGCTGGGTACCTGCTTGACTCGTAGCGGGTAGTTCAGAGCACCGGGAGGTTCGAGCCATGAGCGATCGAGGCGACACCACCGACGGCGGCGCGGAGGATCTCGGCGCCACCGTCGCGGCGTTGACCGCCGACGACATCGAACCGGCCCGGCGCCGTCAACTGCTGACCCGGATGGTCGGGCAGGCCCGCGCCCGCGGGATCTCCGACCTGTTCAAGCCGCGCGCCGCCGTGCGCTGGATGGTCGACACCGTCGCCGAGATCGCCCCGCACCTACCGGTGCGGGACCTGGCGACCCTGCGTCAGCACTTTCCCGGCCTGGACGACGACGCCCTGTCCGAGCGGCTGATCCGCAACGCCGCCCGGACCACCGCCGGGATCGGCGCCGCCGGTGGGGGAGTCGCCGCCGTCGAGTGGACGGTCGCCCCGACCCTGCTCTCGGCGCCGGTGCTGCTCGCCGCCGAGACGGTCGCCGTGGTGGCGGTGGAGCTGAAGCTGGTCGGTGAGCTGCACGAGGTGCACGGCGTGACACTGCCGAGCAGTGGCAGCCAACGGGCGGTCGCCCTGATTCACTCCTGGGCCACCCAGCGCGGGGTCAACCCGATGGTGCCCGGCGTGGGGGTGGGCGCCGTGCTCGGCACCGCCGCACGCAAGGAGTTGCGGGACACGCTGCTCCGGCGCTTCGGGCGCAACCTCACCACGCTCGGGCCGTTCCTCACCGGCGCGGCGGTGGCCAGCTTCCTCAACCGCCGGGCCACCCGGCAGATGGCCGACCAGCTCCGGGTCGACCTGCACCGCCGGGGCATCGCCCGTCCGGCACCACCGCAGGCCCTGCCCGGCCCACCCACCGGCACCTGAGGCCGGTGCGGTCAGCCCGCCTCGCCGGCCGGGTGGTCGGCGCGCGGCCGGGCGTCCCGGGCGCTCAGCAGCGCCTCGGCCAGCTCGACCGGACGCCGGGTGCTCACCACCCAGAACGGGGTCGGGTCGGCCGGGTCGTCGAGCACCACCTGCACGGCGCCGCCGATCCACGGCCGCTGCACCACGAAGGCGAGCGGGTCCGCGCCCACCCCGAGCACCTCACGCCGGCCGGCCGTGTCCAGCGGCACCACGTCGGCCACGAAGCGCACCGGCAGCCGGGCGTCGTCCACCCGCAGCTCGGAGTCGACGACGGCGACCCGGATCCGGCCCAGCCACCACAGCCCGGCCGCGGTGGCCGGCAGCAGCACCGCGAACGGCAGCCAGGCGCGGACGCCGGCGGCGCCCATCCAGATCTCGACGGCCAGCAGCGCGGCCGCCACCAACCCGGCCAGCCACAGCCACCAGGGCAGATCCAGCCGTTCGGCGTACGCCGTGCGGGCCGCGACCGGCGGCTGACCGGCGGACGGAGAAGGCGACATGCTCACTCCTGCGAGGGTACGGCGCACGGCGGCCCGGGTAACCGGCAGGATGGCAGGGTCACCCCGATGAAACCGGACGGAAGAGGAGACCTGTGACGGACGTCGTACCCGTGCCCGTACGCCAGCTCGATGCCGAGCTGCCGCTGCCCGCGTACTCCCATCCCGGCGACGCCGGGGCCGACCTGGTGTCGGCCGCGGACGTGGAACTGCCGCCCGGGGGCCGGGCTCTGGTGCCAACCGGCGTGGCCATCGCGCTGCCGGAGGGGTACGTGGGCCTGGTCCATCCCCGCTCCGGCCTGGCGGCCAGGCTCGGCGTGACGGTGCTCAACGCGCCCGGTACGGTCGACGCCGGCTACCGGGGTGAGATCCTGGTCAACCTGATCAACCATGATCGGGAAACTCCGGCGAAGATCTCCCGCGGCGACCGGATCGCGCAGCTCGTGGTCCAGCGGGTCGCGCGGGCGCGGTTCGAGCCGGTGGCCGAGCTGCCCGGGTCCCGACGCGGGACCGGCGGGCACGGCTCCACCGGCGGGCACGCCGGGCTGGTGCCGTCGCCGGCGGGTCAGGACCGGGTCGAGCAGCGGCGGGACGAGTCGGGCCGAGGCCGGACGGAAGAGGTGGCAGGGTGAGTGTGAACAGCGGAGGGTGGGCGCAGTGATCTTCTCCCGAAAGCGGGCCGGTGCCGGGCGGCAGGCCCGCGACGAGCGGACCACCGAGGTCGGCAACCACAGCGCCGAGGAGTCGACGCCGGCGTTGGAACGCGGCCCGTACGACATCTCCGAGGTCGACGACGAGGTGCAGCGGCTCGACCTGGGCAGCCTGCACATCCCGGCGGTCCCCGAGGTCGAGGTGCGGGTGCAGGCCGACCCGCAGGGCGTGGTCCAGCAGGTGGTGCTGGTGCACGGGGAGAACGCCCTGCAGCTCGGCGTCTTCGCCGCCCCCCGCTCCGAGGGGATCTGGGACGAGGTGCGCGAGGAGATCCGCCAGTCGCTGCTGCGCGACGGCGCCACCGCGCAGGAGGTCGACGGCGAGTACGGCCCCGAGCTGCACGCCCAGGTGAACACCCAGGACGGCCCGACCAACCTGCGCTTCGTGGGCGTCGACGGGCCGCGCTGGATGGTCCGTGGCGTGTTCCAGGGCCCGGTCGCCACCGACCCGGCCACCGCCGGGCCGCTCGCCGAGTGCCTGGACGGCCTGGTGGTCGACCGGGGCCAGGAGGCGAAACCGGTCCGTGAGCCGCTGCCGCTGCGGCTGCCCAAGGAGATCGCCGACCAGGCCGGTGCCGAGGCGGGGGACGCGTCCGCCCCCGCCGAGCCGCGCCAGGTCTGACCCGCACGCACCGGCCCGCCGGGACCGGCCCTGTCGGCGTACGCTGGCGGCACGGTTCCGGCGTCGCCGGGGCCGGCCGATGCTGGCCGAGGCCGGTGAGCGTGGAGAGGGTGACGCGGAGGTCATGATGACCGACGAGAGCCGGGTGTCGCTGCGGCGGATCCTGGAGCGGTTCACCGCCAGCGAGGCCGAAATCGACGCGCGGGAGCTGCGGAGGGAGAGCGCCGAGTGCGGCGGTGTCCCGGCCCAGCAGTGCTCCCGGGGCCAACTGGTCTCGGTGGCCGGCCGGTTGCGGACGGTGGTCTACACGCCCCGTACCAACCTGCCGACCCTCGAGGCCGACCTGTACGACGGCAGCGACGTGGTCACCCTGGTCTGGCTGGGCCGGCGGCACATCGCCGGCATCGAGCCTGGCCGACACCTGACCGCGCGCGGCCGGGTGGCGGTGCGCGACGACCGCAAGGTCATCTACAACCCGTACTACGAGCTGGACTCGCCGAAGTGACGGCGCTGCGGACGGAAGGCCGGCGATGACGACGGGACAGGACCGGGCGGCACAGCCGGAGACCGGCTCCCAGGACGACGAGCGGCTACCGTCGATCGCCGAGCAGATGGCCGACCAGCTCGGCGGGTGGCGAGGGCTCGTCGAGTCCAGCATCCCGGTCGTGGTCTTCGTGATCGCCAACATCATCGGTGAGCTGCGGCCCGCGGTGATCGCCTCGGTGGCCGTTGCGCTGGTGATCGCCGGGCTGCGGCTGGCCCAGCGCCGGCCCATCCGGCACGCCGTCAACGGGCTCTTCGGCGTCGGCATCGGTGCCGCCATCGCCTGGCGTACCGGTGACGAGCGGGATTTCTATCTCCCCGGCATCCTCTACGGCATCGGCTACGGCATCGCCCTGCTGATCTCGGCGGCCATCCGGCAGCCGCTGGTCGGCTGGATCTGGTCGGTGCTGGTGGCCAAGGGCCGCTCGGAGTGGCGCGACGACCCGAAGCTGGTGCGTACCTTCACCCAGCTGACCGTGCTCTGGGGCGTCGTCTGGCTGGCCAAGGTGGGTGTGCAGGCCGGGCTCTACCTGGCCCACCAGGACACGGCGCTGGGCGTTGCCCGGCTGGCGCTGGGCTACCCGCCGTACGCGCTGCTGCTGTTGATCACGGTCTGGACGGTGCGCCGGGTCACCCGGGAGCCGCAACCCACCCCGCTGCCCGGCGCCTGAGCGCCCCGCGCGGCTCAGCGTGAGCCGCGGGTCCGCTCCACGCTGTCCGCGCCGAGGATCACCGCGCGGACGTCGTCCTCCACCTCGGCGGTGCAGACGAAGACCAGCTCGTCGCCGGCCTCGATCGGGTCGTCCGGGCTGGGCACCAGGACCCGCTTGCCGCGCAGGATCGCCACCAGCGCGGAGTCCCGGGGCAGCGGCACGGCGTGGATCGGTTGGCCGACGTACGGCGCGGTCGGCGGCAGAGTGATCTCGACCAGGTTCGCCTCGCCCTGCCGGAAGGTCATCAGCCGGACCAGGTCGCCGACGGTGACCGCCTCCTCGACCAGAGCGGCCATCACCCGCGGCTTGCTCACCGCGACGTCCACGCCCCACTGCTCGGTGAACAGCCACTCGTTCTCGGCCCGGTTGACCCGGGCGACCACGCGGGGCACCGCGAACTCGGTCTTGGCCAGCAGCGACACCACCAGGTTGACCTTGTCGTCGCCGGTCGCCGCGACCACCACGTCGCAGCCCGCGACGTTGGCCTCCTCCAGGCTGGTCAACTCGCAGGCGTCGGCCAGCACCCACTCGGCGGCCGGCACCCGCTCCGGGCGCAGCATCTTGGGCTGGCGCTCGATCAGCATCACCTGGTGACCGTTCTCGATCAGCTCCTGGGCGATCGAGCGACCCACGTTGCCGGCGCCCGCGATGGCGATCCGCATGGCTCAGTGCCCCCCTTCCGGCGGCGTCGCCGCCACCGACGTGACCGTCGCCACGATGTCGTCGCTGACCAGCATGAAGACCTGGTCACCCTCCTGCACGACGGTCGAGGCGGTGGGCAGCGTGCCGATGCCGAAGCGGATGAGGTAGGCCACCCGCGCTCCGGTCCTGTCCTCCAGCGCCCGCACCGACCGGCCGATCCAGTCCTTGTGCACGGGGACCTCGACGATCGACACCGTGCTCGTCGGGTCGCGGAAGATCTCCACGTTGCCCTCGGGCACCAGGTGCCGCAGCATCCGGTCGGCCGTCCAGCGCACGGTGGCCACGGTGGGGATGCCCAGCCGCTCGTAGACCTGCGCCCGGCGCTGGTCGTAGATGCGGGCCGCGACCCGGGACACACCGAACGTCTCCCGGGCCAGCCGGGCGGAAATGATGTTGGAGTTGTCGCCGCTGGAGACGGCCGCGAAGGCGTCCGCCCGCTCGATGCCGGCCTGCCGCAGCACGTCGCCGTCGAAGCCCGCCCCGGTCACCGTGATGCCGGCGAAGTCGGGGCCGAGCCGCCGGAAGGCGTCGGCGTCCTGGTCGATCACCGCCACCGAGTGCCCCCGGGACTCCAGGCTGTGGGCGAGGGTCGACCCGACCCGGCCACATCCCATGATCACGACGTGCACGCTGTCCCTCCCAAGGTGCGTACCGCTCCCGCTGCCGGTGGCCCTTCGAGTGCGAGCCTGCCACGTCCGGGACGGGAGCGGGGACCGACCGTACCCCGTCGCGCCGGTGACCGATGATCGCCCACCCCCGCGTTCCCGCCGTGGTGGTCGTACTCTTGGCGTTCGTGGCCAGTTCCACCTCGCTGTTGAAGCGGTTGCTCCTCGGTCGACCGTTCCGGTCCGACCGGCTGCAGCACACCCTCCTCCCGAAGCGCATCGCGCTGCCCGTGTTCGCCTCCGACGCGCTGTCCAGCGTCGCGTACGCGCCCGACGAGATCCTGCTGACCCTCTCCATCGCCGGCGCCTCGGCGTACGTCTTCTCGCCGTGGATCGCGCTGGCGGTGGTCGTGGTCATGCTGACCGTGGTCGCCAGCTACCGGCAGAACGTGTACGCCTACCCCTCCGGCGGTGGCGACTACGAGGTGGCCACGGTCAACCTCGGCCCGAAGTTCGGCGTCGGCGTGGCCAGCGCCCTGCTGGTCGACTACGTGCTCACGGTGGCGGTGTCGGTCTCCTCCGGGGTGGCCAACCTCGGCTCCGTGGTGCCGTTCGTGGCCACCCACAAGGTCATGATCGCGGTGGCGGCGGTGGTGCTGCTGAGCGCGGTGAACCTGCGCGGCCTGCGCGAGTCGGGCACCGCGTTCGCCATCCCCACCTACGGCTTCGTGATCGTGATGGGCGGGATGCTGCTCACCGGGCTGGTCCGGGTCTTCGTGCTGGGCGACGACCTCCGCGCGCCGAGCGCCGATCTGGTGATCCAGGCCGAGCACAGCGTGACCGGTTTCGCGCTGATCTTCCTGCTGCTGCGGACGTTCAGCTCGGGCGCCGCCGCGCTCACCGGCGTCGAGGCGATCTCCAACGGGGTGCCGGCGTTCAAGGCGCCGAAGAGCCGCAACGCCGCCACCACCCTGCTGCTGCTCGGCACCATCTCGGTGAGCATGCTGGTCGGGATCATCTGGCTGGCCCGGCTGACCCACCTGCAGTTCGTCGAGGACCCGGCCCTCCAGATCGTCTCCGGCCCCGAGGGGTACGTGCAGAAGACTGTCACCACCCAGCTCGGCGAGACGGTCTTCGGCTCCGGGTCGATCCTGCTCTACGTGGTGGCCGGGGTGACCGCCCTGATCCTGTTCCTGGCCGCGAACACCGCGTTCAACGGCTTCCCGGTGCTCGGCTCGATCCTCGCGCAGGACCGCTACCTGCCCCGGCAGTTCCACACCCGGGGCGACCGGCTGGCTTTCTCCAACGGCATCGTCTTCCTGGCGCTCTTCGCGATCGTGCTGATCGTCGGCTTCCAGGCCGAGGTGACCCGGCTCATCCAGCTCTACATCGTCGGGGTCTTCGTCTCGTTCACCGTCTCCCAGGCCGGCATGATCCGGCACTGGAACCGGCACCTGCGGACCGAGCGGGACCCGGAGGCGCGCCGCCGGATGCACCGTTCCCGGGCCATCAACACCTTCGGCATGGGCCTGACCGGCACGGTGCTGGTGATCGTGCTGGTCACCAAGTTCCTGCTCGGTGCCTGGATCGCGATCGCCGCGATGGCGGTGATCTACCTGTTGATGCTGGCCATCCGTGGGCACTACGACCGGGTCGCGCGGGAGCTGACCCCGCCGGACGAGGGCCGCGCCGTGCTGCCCGCCCGTAACCACGCGATCGTGCTGGTCAGCAAGCTGCACCAGCCGACCCTGCGGGCCATCGCGTACGCCCGGGCCACCCGCCCGGACACGCTGACCGCGGTGACGGTCAACGTCGACGACAAGGACACCCGGGACCTGCAGGTCGAGTGGGAGCGGCGGGAGATGGCCATCCCGCTCACCGTGATCGACTCGCCGTACCGGGAGATCACCCGGCCGATCCTGGACTTCGTCGCCTCCACCCGCCGCAAGTCTCCCCGGGACGTGGTCACCGTCTTCATCCCCGAGTACGTGGTCGGGCGCTGGTGGGAGAACCTGCTGCACAACCAGAGCGCCCTGCGCCTCAAGGGTCGCCTGCTCTTCGAGCCGGGGGTGATGGTGGTCAGCGTTCCGTGGCAGCTCGCCTCGACCGCGAGCAAGAACCTGGACCGGTTGGACGCCACGCTGTCCCGTACCCCGGCGCGCGGGCCACGGGTGGCCCCGCGCGGCACCCTGCCGCCGGTGGTCTCCACGCCGCCGGGCGACGGTGGGCCGGTCGACGGTGGCCCGGTGGGGACCGGCCGTGACTGAGCCGGGCGCACGGGCCGTGACACCCCTGCCGGAGCGGGGGCTGGCCGAGGCGGAGCAGGTCGAGTTGACCGTCGACGCGGTCGCCCCCGGCGGGCACTGCGTGGCGCGGGTCGACGGGCAGGTGGTCTTCGTCCGGCACGCGCTGCCCGGTGAACGGGTGATCGCCGAGGTCACCGAGGTGCACCGGGGGTTCGTCCGGGCCGACGCGGTGACCGTCCTGGAAGCCTCCCCGGACCGGGCCGAGCCACCCTGCCCGTTCGCGAAGCCGGGCGCCTGCGGCGGCTGCGACCTGCAACACGTCGCGCCCGACGCGCAGCTCGCCTGGAAGACCGCCGTGGTGCGCGAGCAACTGGTCCGCCTCGGCGGGCTGACCGACGACGAGCTGGACCGGCTCGGCGTCGGGGTCGAGGCGCTGCCCGGCGGGCCGCTGGGCTGGCGTTCCCGGGTCCGTTACGCGGTGGACGCCGCGGACCGGGCGGGCCTGCTCAAGCACCGCTCGCACGAGGTGGTGCCGATCGACCACTGCCGCATCGCCCACCCCGCCATCCAGCAACTGCCGGTGCTCACGCCCAGCGGCGCGCGCTGGCCGGCGGCCGAGGCGGTGGAGACCGTCGCCAGCACCGGCGGGGACGTGACCGTCGCGGAGGTCCGCGACGGGGCGACCACCCCGGTGAGCGGGCCGGCCGTGGTCCGCGAGGTGGCCGCCGGACGGGACTGGACGCTGCCCGCGTCCGCCTTCTGGCAGGTGCACCCGGCGGCGGCGGACACCCTGTCCGCGGCCGTGCTGGAGCTGCTCGACCCGCGACCGGGTGAGGTGGCGTGGGACCTCTACGGCGGTGCCGGGCTGTTCGCCGCCGGGCTGGCGGCCCGGGTCGGCGAGACCGGCCGGGTGACCCTGGTGGAGGCCGCGCCGCAGGGCGTCGCCGCCGCCAAGGAGAACCTCGCCGACCTGCCCCGGGTCGAGGTGGTGTCGGCCCGCGTGGAGACCGCGCTGGCCCGCCGACGGATCACCGGCCCGGTCGACGTGGTGGTGCTCGACCCGCCGCGCGCCGGGGCGGGCGCGCCGGTGGTCCGGGCACTGGCCGCCGCCGGCCCCCGGGCGATCGCGTACGTGGCCTGCGACCCGGCCGCCTTCGCCCGCGACGTGCGCACCTTCACGGGGCTCGGTTGGCGGCTGACCGCGCTGCGCGGCTTCGACCTGTTCCCGATGACCCAGCACGTCGAGCTGGTCGGCCTGCTGCTCCCGCCGGCATGAGCGACCCGACGCGGGGGCCCGGCCACCTCGACCCGATGACGGTCGTCGGGCTGATGTCGGGCACGTCGTACGACGGGGTCGACGTGGTGGCGGCGGAGTTCACCGCCGAGGGGGACACCCTGTGGCTGCGTCCGCTGGGGCACCGCGGCCTGGACTACGACGAGCGGCTGCGCGCCGAGATCGCCGCGCTGCTGCCACCGGCGGCCACCACCATCGAAGCGGTCTGCCGGCTCGACAACCGCCTCGGCGAGGTCTTCGCCGACGCGGCGGCGGTCGGCCTGGAACTCGCCGGTGGGCGGGCCGACGTGGTGGTCTCGCCCGGGCAGACGGTCTTCCACTGGGTCGCCGACGGGGTGGCCCGGGGCACCCTGCAACTGGGCGCGGTCGCCCGGGTTGCCGCCCGGGTCGGCGTACCGGTGCTCAGCGACCTGCGCTCGGCGGACATCGCCGCCGGCGGGCAGGGCGCGCCGCTGGTGCCGGCCTTCGACGCGTTGCTGCTGGAACAGGCCGACGGCGCCGCCGCGCCGCGCGCGGCGCTGAACCTCGGCGGCATCGCCAACCTCACCGTGGTCGCGCCCGGGGCGCCGGTGCTCGGGTACGACGTGGGCCCGGCCAACGCCCTGCTCGACGCGGCGGCCCGGCGCTTCCTGGACCTGCCGTGTGACCTCGACGGTGCCCGGGCGGCGGCCGGCCGGGTGCACCCGGGCCTGCTCGCCGAGCTGCTGGCCGAGCCCTACTACGCGGCGTCGCCGCCGAAGTCCACCGGCAAGGAGTTGTTCCACGCCGGCTACCTGGACCGGCGGCTGGCCGCGCTCGGTGAGCCGGTGCCGGTGGACGACCTGTTGGCCACGCTGACCGAGCTGACGGCGCGGGTGGTGGCCGCCGAGTGCGACCGGCACCACGTCACCGAGGTGGTCGCCGCGGGCGGCGGTGTGCGGAACCCCACCCTGCTGGGCCGGCTCGCCGCGCTGGGCGCCGGCCGGTGGCGGCTGCGCGGCACCGACGAGCTGGGTGTGCCCGCTCAGGCCAAGGAGGCGTACGCCTTCGCGTTGCTCGGCTGGCTGTCCTGGCACGGGCTGCCCGGGTCGATCCCGTCGGTGACCGGCGCCACCCGGGGCGCGCTGCTCGGCTCCTGGACGCCGGCGGGTCCGGCGTACCCCGGCAGGCCGGCCCACCCGCCGCGCCGGCTGCGGATCCGGCCCTGAGCAGGCGCTCGGCCGGGTCGCCCGGAGACGGGCCGACCGGGGTCTGAGCGGGCGCTCAGCGGGCGGGCGCGGGTGCGCCTGGTTCGGTGCCGGGCTGCGGAGTACCGGAGGGCCGATAGACTCTGCGGTCATGAGCGTTGAAGAGGACACGGCCAACCACGGCCGGCTGCTGGGGACGGTCCGCGGTCCGCAGGACGTCAAGCGGATGTCCGGCGAGGAACTGGACGTCCTCGCCGCCGAGATCCGGGACTTCCTGATCGCCAAGGTCTCCCGCACCGGCGGGCACGTCGGGCCCAACCTCGGTGTGGTCGAGCTGACGCTGGCCATGCACCGCGTCTTCGACTCCCCCCGCGACCGGCTCCTGTTCGACACGGGCCACCAGGCGTACGTGCACAAGATCGTCACCGGGCGCCAGGCCGGCTTCGACAAGCTCCGCCAGCGCGGTGGCCTCTCCGGTTACCCCAGCCAGGCCGAGAGCGAGCACGACCTCATCGAGAACTCGCACGCCTCCACCGCGCTCTCCTACGCCGACGGCCTGGCCAAGGCGTACGCCCTGCGGGGCGAGGCGCGCAGCGTCGTGGCCGTGGTCGGCGACGGCGCGCTCACCGGCGGCATGTGCTGGGAGGCGCTGAACAACATCGCCACCGCCGGCAACCCCCTCGTCATCGTGGTCAACGACAACGGCCGCTCGTACGCCCCGACCATCGGCGGGCTGGCCGACCACCTCTCGTCGCTGCGGCTCAACCCGGGCTACGAGAAGGTCCTCGACACGGTCAAGGACGCCCTCGGCTCCACGCCGCTGGTCGGCCGACCGATGTACGAGGTGCTGCACGCGGTCAAGAAGGGCATCAAGGACGCGGTCGCCCCGCAGGCCATGTTCGAGGACCTCGGCATCAAGTACGTCGGCCCGGTCGACGGGCACGACGTGGCGGCGGTCGAGTCGGCGTTGCGGGCGGCCAAGAACTTCGGCGGCCCGGTGATCGTGCACGCGGTCACCCGCAAGGGCTACGGCTACCGCCCGGCCGAGGAGGACGAGGCGGACTGCCTGCACGGCCCCGGCAGCGCCTTCGACGTGGAGACCGGAGCCCTGCTGGCCGCACCCTCGGTGAAGTGGACCCACGTCTTCGCCGACGAGCTGCTGGCCGTCGCCGACGAGCGCCCGGACGTGGTCGGCATCACCGCCGCCATGGCCGAGCCGACCGGCATCGCCAAGCTGGCCCGCAAGTACCCCGAGCGGGTGTACGACGTCGGCATCGCCGAGCAGCACGCCGCCACCTCGGCGGCCGGGCTGGCGCTGGGCGGGCTGCACCCGGTGGTCGCCGTCTACGCCACCTTCCTCAACCGTGCCTTCGACCAGGTCCTGCTGGACGTGGCGATGCACAAGCTGCCGGTGACCTTCGTGCTGGACCGGGCCGGCATCACCGGCCCGGACGGCCCCAGCCACTACGGCATCTGGGACATGTCGGTCTTCGGGGTGGTGCCCGGGCTGCGGATCGCCGCTCCCCGCGACGCCGCCACGCTGCGGGAGGAGCTGCGCGAGGCGCTGGCCGTCGACGACGGCCCGACCGTGGTGCGGTTCCCGACCGGCGCGGTCGCCGCCGACCTGCCGGCGCTGCGCCGCGTCGGCCCGGTCGACGTGCTGGCCGAGTCGGCCCGTACCGACGTGCTGCTGGTCGCCGTCGGCTCCTTCGGCCAGCTGGGCATGGAGGTGGCCGCCCGGGTCGCCGAGCAGGGTTACGGCGTCACCGTGGTCGACCCGCGGTGGGTCCGCCCGATCCCGGCGGAGCTGGTCGAGCTGGCCGCCGGCCACCGGCTCGTGGTCAGCGTCGAGGACGGCGTCCGGGTCGGTGGCGTGGGCGACGCGCTGGGCCAGGCGATGCGCGACGCCGACGTCCGGGTGCCACTCAAGGACCTGGGCGTGCCGGCCGACTGGCACCCGCACGGCACCCGCGCGCAGATCCTCGCCGACCTGGGCCTGACCGCCCAGGACGTGGCCCGCAACGTCACCGGCTGGATCTCCGGCCTGGACGCCACCCCGGACCGCCTGACCCCCACCAGAACCCCGGCCCAGAACTAGAACGCCACGCACCGCACACGGCGGGCGGCTCCCTCGGGAGCCGCCCGCCGTCGTGTCGGGGGAGAGGTCAGCGGGGGGTCACCGAGCGGTAGTGGGTCTTGTCGGTGGCGGCGAGGCTGAAGGTCTGGGTGCGGGATGGTTCGGGGACGACCACCAGGCCGGGGCGTTCGACCAGCAGCGGGGTGCCCGGCGGGACGGAGAGTGAGCTGTCCCGGGTGGCCCGCCAGCTGAGCACCACCAGCGGCTGGCCGGGCACCGGAAGCTGGTACGTCTGCAACGGGGTGGCCCGGTCGGCCGGCGAGACCACCGGCGCGCTCCCGTCCGCCGGGCGGTAGATCACCGCGGTCATCGTGCCGGCGTCGGTGTCCCAGCTGAGCTGCTGCAACTCGGCTGCCTCGCCCCCGCCGAGGGCGACCTCGCCGAGCGAGCGGACCGTGAGCTTCGCCATCGGCCAGGACGTCGGCACCGAGCGCGGCGCGTCCCGGTCGCCGATCCGGCGCGGAATGCTGCCGAACGGACCGCGCTCGCCGGCCAGCACGCAGGTGTCCAGGCCGGTGAGTGCCCGCCGGCCGGTGCCGGAGTCGTCGCGTACCAGCGGATAGCGCGGATCGGTGGTGCCCGTGCCCAGGTCGAGCAGCCGGTCGGCGGCCCGGCCCCGGGGCAGCGACTCGGTGGCCCGCAGGGTCGCGGTCACCGGAACGGCCGTGCAGGCCGGCACGGCGACCGGCGCACTGAGGCCGTCGGCGACGGTCAGCGCCCGGCCCTGCGGCCCGAGCAGCGTCTGCACCCGGGCGGAGACCAGGTAACGCCGGCCGCCGGCGGTGTGCACCGGCAGCACGTCGGAGTAGACCAGGTAGCCCGGGTCGGTGTACTCGGTGGCGCGGGTGACCGCGTACCGGTCGCCGTCGCGGGTGAGTTGCAGCAGCCAGGAGGCGCTCTCACCGGGCACGTCGGCGGCGACCAGGGCGACCGGGGCACCGTCGATCCGGCCGGAGAAGAGGATGCCGGACGAGGGTAGGTGCGCCCGGTCGTCGACCGGTGACCGCCAGTCGCGCACCGCGTCGGTCACCGCCGCCGTCGCCGTGGTGTCGGCGGCCAGGTCACCCCGGGGCGGCCACACCGCGAGCGACCCGTCCAGGCTGTCGTAGCCGACCCGCAGGTCCCGTGGCTTGCGGTCGGCGACCGGACCGCACGCGGTGCCGGCCAGCAGCGCACTGAGCAGGACGGCGAGACCTCTGCCGTACCGGCGGCCTGGCATCACCTGATCCGCACCCCGATCGCTTCGCAGTCGCTGTCGGAAAGCGCCATAGTACGAGATGTCCGACGCGACGCCTCCGGTGGCCGCCGGTCCATCCACCACAATGGACGCCACCGGGGCTTTAGTGCCTTTTCGACGCTCGGGTAGACTCCGCCGACTGTGACGCCTGCCGAGTCCCGCGCCCTGTCCGCGCCGCACCGGGAGGCGGCGGCCGGCCCCGACGAGACAGTGAGCCAGCACACTCCGGCCGGCGCGCCGGCCAGGGCTTCCGTCGCCACTGTCGAGCCCGCGCTCGCCGGCCCGGCCACGCCCACCGCCGTACCGACCGCTGCGCCGACCATCACGCCGGACGAGACCGGGGCGGACGACGGAGCGGAGGCACCGGCCGGAACGCGGCGGCGGTTGTGGACCCGGCGGCGGCAGGACCTCGCCGTGGGTGCGCTGTTCCTGCTCGCCGCGGTCTGGGTGACCAGCCGGATCTGGCTGGACCCGGCCGGTCGGGCGGCGTCGCTCTACACCGGCGACCCGGCCCAGGTGCAGTTCTTCCTGGCCCACTCGGTACGCGTGGTGCTGCACGGCGAGTACCCGTTCTACACCGAACAGTTCAACTACCCCGACGGCGTCAACCTGATGGCCAACACGGCCGTTCTGGCGCTGGGCATCCCGATGGTGCCGGTGACCCTGCTCTTCGGGCCGGCGGTGTCCTTCGTGGTGCTGGTGACGCTCGGCCTCGCCGGCACGGCGATGGCCTGGTACGTCATGCTCTCCCGGCACCTGGTGCGCACCCCGCTCGCGGCGGCCGCCGGCGCGTGGTTCTGCGGGTTCTCCCCGGCGATGCTCTCGCACGCCAGCTGGCACCCGAACATCATCAGCCAGTTCCTGCTGCCGTTCATCGTCTGGCGGGTGCTGGTCCTGACCCGGTCCCGGCGGCCGGTGCGCGACGGGGCGCTGCTGGCGCTGCTGGTCACCGCACAGGCGTTCATCAACGAGGAGATCCTGCTCTTCACGGCGATGGCCTGCGGGGTCTTCCTGCTCGCGGTGCTCGCCCAGGAGCCGGCCCGCTGGTGGGCGGCGTGGCGACCGCTGGCCGCCGGCCTGGCGACCTGTTCGCTGCTGGCCGGGGCGCTGCTGGCGTACCCGCTGTACGTGCAGTTCGCCGGGCCGATGGCGTACCACGGGCTCAGCGACGCCGTGCAGGACTACGGCAACGACATCGCCGCCTTCTTCGCCCCCGGCTCGCCCACCCTCGGCGGCAACCAGCGGGCCAACATCAACCTGGCGCCGAACTACTCGGAGGAGAACGCCTTCTTCGGCTGGAGCCTGTCGCTGCTCGCCGTCGGCGTCGTGGTGTGGCTGCGGCGGAATCTGGTCGTCCGGGCACTCGCGGCGACGGGCGTGTTCTTCGCCGTTCTGTCTCTCGGCGAGCGGGTCTCCTGGTGGGACCGGGAGTTGGTCGCCGGGCCGTGGCAGTGGCTGGTCCACCTGCCGTTGCTGGACGCGGTGGTGCCGACCCGGTTCGGTCTCATCACGAGCGCGGTGATCGGTCTGCTGCTCGCGCTGGCCGTCGAGCGGGCCTGGGCGCTGCGCCCGGCCGACCGGCGTACCGTGCGGAAGCTGGTCGTCGCCGGTCTGGCGTTCGCACTGCTGCCGATCGCGCCGATGCCGCTGCGGATGGTCTCCCGGCCGCCGGTGCCGAAGTTCATCACCGCCGACCGCTGGCGGGCGTACGTCGCCCCGGACCAGACGCTGGTGCCGATCCCGGTGCCGAGCATGGGAAACACGCACGGCATGCGCTGGGCGGCGGCAACGAATCTCGACTTCAAGATCCCCGGCGGTTACTTCCTCGCCCCCCGCAACGGCAACACGGGTGACCCGGGCCGGTTCGGCGGCCGACCCAGCGGAGTGGGTCAGATGCTGGAGGAGGTGGCGACCACCGGCCGTACGCCCGAGTTGGACGACCGGCAGCGCCGCCGCTTCATGGACGAGTTGCGGCACTGGCGTGCGGCGATCCTGGTGCTGCCGGTCCGGCAGCAGAACGCCGAGCCGCTGCGGCGTACCGTCGAGGAGCTGGTTGGTCCGGGCCGCCAGGAGCTGGACGTCTGGGTGTGGGACGTCCGGACACTGACGGACCGCTCGGTCTGATGACCACCGGGACGGCGTCCCCGGAGACGACGGTCCCGGCGACACCACACCGGCCCCGGCCGGCGTGGCTGCCGGACGCGCTGGTGGTGACCGGCTACCTGGCTCTGGCCGTGCTGCTGACCAGCGGGCAGTGGAGCAACCCCCGGCGGCTCTTCCACCAGGCCGGCGACCAGGTCCTCTTCGAGTGGATGCTGGCCCACGCGGCCAACGCCGTGGTCCAGGGGGAGAACCCGCTCTACAGCACCGCCCTGAACGCGCCGGACGGGGTCAACCTGATGGCGAACACCTCGGTGCTCGGCCTGGGTGTCCCGCTGGCCCCGGTCACCCTGCTCGTCGGCTCGCAGGCGGCGTTCTGCGTGGCGGTCGTCTGCTGCCTCGCCGGCACCGCCACGGCCTGGTACGCGCTGCTGCGCCGCCGCCTGGTCACCGCCCGGTCGGCGGCGGCGGTCGGCGGCCTGATCTGCGGCTTCGCCCCCGGCATGATCGCCCAGGCGGGCGCCCACCTGCACATGGCCGCCCAGTTCCTGGTGCCGGCGATCCTCGCCCTGGTGTTCCGCCCCGGGCCGGGCTCCGGCGCAGTGTGGCGGCCCGGCGTCGGCCTCGGGCTGCTGCTCGCCTGGCAGGTCTTCATCGGCGAGGAGGTGCTGGTCTTCCTGGCACTCGCCGCCGGGGTGTTCGCGCTGGGCTACGCGCTCGCCGACCGGGTGGCCGCCCGGAGGCTCGCACCGGCCCTGCTGGGCCGGCTCGCCGTGGCTGCCGTGGTGGCGGCGGTGCCGCTGGCGTACCCGCTGTGGTTCCAGTTCCACGGCCCGCAGCACTACTCCGGGATGGCCTTCGCGGCGCACGGCTTCCAGTTGGACGCGGCGTCGTTCACCGCGTCGGCCCGGCAGACCGTGCTCGGCGACGACTGGCTGCCGGGGCTGCTCTCGCCGAACCCGACGGAGGAGAACTCGTTCTTCGGCCCCGGGCTGCTGGTGCTCGCCGTGGTGATCGTGATCTGGCTGTGGCGGCGACCGCTGGTCCGCGCGCTGGCCGGGTGCGGCCTCCTCTTCGCCCTGCTCTCGCTCGGCACCGAGCTGCGGGTGGACGGCACGGCCACCGGTGTCCCAGGGCCGTACCGGCTGGTCGCCGGACTGCCGCTGCTCGACCTCGCGGTGCCGGCCCGGTTCGCGCTGGTCTGCGTGCCGGTGCTGGGCGTGCTGGTGGCGCTCTCCCTGGACCGGGTCCGGGCGGCGCGCCGGCCGTCGGTCGCGCCGGGACTGCCGGTGCGGCTGCTCTGGAGCGGCGCGGTGGCCGCCGCGTTGCTGCCCCTGGTGCCCACGCCGATCCGGGCGGTGCCCGTCGCGCCGGTGCCGGGATTCGTCGCCGACGGCGGGTGGCGTCCGCAGGTGCCGCCCGGTCGGACCATCGTGGCGGTACCCCCGGTCACCGGCGCCGGGTTCAGCCCGGTGATGCTCTGGTCCGCCCGGACCGGGCTGGCGTTCCGCGCGCCGGGCGGGTACTTCATCGGCCCGAGCGGCCCGGACGACCCGACGGCCCGCTGGGGGGCGCCGGACCGGCCCACCGCGGTGCTGCTGCGCCGGGTGGCCGAGACCGGTGCGGTGCCGGTGCTCACCGACGCCGACCGGAGTCAGGCCGTGGAGGATCTGCGGCACTGGCGGGCCGCGCTGGTGGTGCTCGGCCGGCTGCCGCACGGCGACCCGGTCCGCCGGACCGTCGACGATCTGCTCGGCCCGGGTCGACCGGTCGACGGCGGATGGGTGTGGGACGTCCGGGACCGGGTCGGCTGACCAGCGGCTCGACTACCCCACCAGCGCGCGGACGTCCCAGACCCAGACGTCGTCGACGCGTTGCGGCGGGCCGATCAGGGCGGTGACCAGGTCGCGCAGCACCGCCTCACGCGGGTGCGCCCCGAGCACCACCACCGACGCCCGCCAGAACCGCAGGTCCTCGACGGCCTGACGGCGGTTCTCGTCGGTGAGCGCCGGCACCGCGCCGGTGTCCATCGTGGAGTAGATGAGGCTGCTCGTCGGCCGGTTCGGCGCGCCGAAGACGCCCTCGCCCACCTCGTTGGGGCCGATGAAGTAGCCGCCGGGGATGGGGAACTCCTGCCCGGTCAGCGCGCTCCAGCGCAGCGTCGGCAGACCGTGCACGTTGCTGGGGATCGGCACCGGCACCAGGGTCCGGCCCGCCGGCACGTACGGCCGCCAGCCGCCGGCGGTGATGAAGTGCGGCGGCGGGTCCATCGGCTGGGCCGGCAGCGGCCGGGGGAAGAGCGGCAGCACGGCGAGGGTGACCGCCGCGTACCCGACCGGGCGCAGCCACCGTCGGCGCGACGCGACCGGCGCGGGTGCGGCCGGCGTGCCGGACGCCTCGGGCTCGCCCGCGCGCGGTGCCGGCACCCGCGGTCGGTCGGCCGGCGGGCGTCCCTGGCGGGACGCCGCGTCCCAGGTCAACGCGAGCAGTACGCCCACCGCGGCGGCGACCACCAGGGTCAACCGGGTCGGCATCATCATCTCGACCAGCGGCAGGTCGTCCGGCACGTACGACCACGGGCCGCGCACAGTGGTCTCGACGCCGTTGAAGCGCACCACCGGCCCGATGGCGGCCACGGTGAAGACCGCGATCAGCACCGCGACGATCCGGGCGGCCAGCGACCGGCGGACGAGCAGCACCAGGGCCACCACCGAGAGCAGCACCAGCGGCCAACCGAACCAGGTGTTCTGCTCGGTCAGCCCGATCGTCTTCTCCACGGCCGGGTCGCCGGCCCAGGTGTCCCGGGCGAAGGTCACGAAGGCGACCAGATCCTCACCCCAGTTGTGGAAGACGCCGCCCTGCAGACCGCGGTACGACTGCGGGCCGTTGAACTGGAACCAGATCGGGTACGCCGCGAGCACCAGCGCCAGCCCGCCGCCCACGCCGAGCGCGGCGAGGAACGGGCCGGCCGCGGCCCGCGCCGCCGCCGGACGCTGCACGACGTACGCCAGCACGACGACCAGGCAGGCCAGCGCGGTGAGCAGCAGCATCTCCTCGTTGATGAAGATCTGGTACGCCACCAGCACGCCGAGCACCAGGCCGTTGCGCCGCCACCGCCCCGGCTCACCCAGTCGCAGCACCCGCACCACGATCAGCGGTAGCAGGAAGTTGGACACGAAGTTGGGCTGGCCGTTGGCGTGGTGGATGATGCCCGGCGCGAAACCGAGGAAGGCGCCGCCGACGAAGGCCGCCGCCCGGGAGCGCACCAGGTGCCGGGAGAGCATCCAGTACGCGGTGCCGGCGGTGGCCGCCAACGCCCCGCCCAGGTAGAGCGCGTACATCACCTGTGGGCCGAGCAGCATGGTCAGCGGGGCCAGCGGCAGGGTCACCCCGAGCAGCGAGGTGTTGGCCATCATGTTCACCCCGTCGGGGGCGTTCTGGCGGGCCGTGAAGAGCGGGTTCTCCAGGTGGCGCACGGAGTACGCGCCGTGCGCGAACAGCCACTCGAACCAGCTGTGGTCGGTGGGCAGATGGGAGGAGACCCGGCCGGTCACGTCACCCCAGTAGTTGAGGCAGACGAACACGCCCAGCAGCACATAGGCTCCGAGGGCCAACAGATCGGCGCGGGCGGGTCGGCGTCGAGGCCGCCGTGTCGGCTCGACCTCGGCCGGGTCGGCGTCGGTCACGGGATTCAGCGAAGGGTCTACCACCGGCACGGCCACGACGCGCCATCGTACAGGCGACCATGCGTCGCATTTGCCGGGCCGGTGCACCCGCGGTCGGTTTGCCGGACGCGACCCGCCGGCGAGCCCGTACGCGGTGACGGAAGGACGGTCGGTGTCGATCATCGAGTTGGGCGAGGTCCGGGACGAGCCGACCCCGGCGCCGCCGGTCCGCCGACCCCGCGCCGCCGGTCGTCCGCTGCGCAGCGGGGCGGTGCTGCTGCTGGCCCTGGTCGCGCTGGCCGGCGCGGCACCGGCGACGGGGCGGACGGTGAGCCCGGTGCCGGCCGCGCGGGCGGCGGCGGCGTACCTCAGCGCGGACGGCGTCTTCGTGGTCGACCCGCCGACATCCGGCGGGGACCGGTTTCTGACCGCGTACGCCCAGCCGACGCCGGGCGGGGATGTGCGACGCCGGTGGCAGGCGCCGCTGGCCCGCAGCGGTGACTACCTCAACGTCCGGGTCGAGCGAGGGCTGGTGCTGGCCCTGGGGGCCAGCGCCGAGAACGGCGTGTTCCAGACCACCGCCTTCGACGCCGGGACGGGCCAGCGCCGCTGGCAGCATCCGGGGCGTTCCCAACCGACGGCCGACGGCGGCCTGCTGCTGGTCGACGACACGACGGACGGGCCGGGCGTGCTGAGCCGGGTCGAGCCGGACACCGGGCGCCGGCTGTGGTCGGTGCCGATTCCGCCGCCCGGGAACCCCGCCTACCACCTGGACAACGGGCAGGTCGACCAGATCGTGCTCGTGCAGCCGACCGGCGAGGTGCAGGTGCACGACGCCGCCACCGGTCGTGAGCTGCGCAGCATCGACACGCTGACCGGTGACCGGTCGGCGTTCCAGCGGGTGCAGGTCGTCGACGACCTGCTGCTGCTCGTCCCACCCGGCAGCACCCGGCTGGTCGGCCACCGCCTGGCCGGGCTCGATCCGCTGTGGACGGTCGACGTGCCGCTGGTGTCGTACGTGGTCGGGTGCGCGGGCCTGCTCTGCGCCCTGCAGCAGACCGGCGGCCTTCAGGTTCTCGATCCGGCCACCGGCGCGGTGCGCTGGTCGGACCCGGGCCGGGACACGCTGGCCGACATCCGGCACGGCCGGCTGCTGGTGGCCGGGCCCGACCAGCGGTACGCGGCGCGGGACGCGGCGACCGGGCAGGCGCGGGCCGAGCTGGGCCAGTGGAACCTGGTGCCGACGCTCCGACGCGACGACCCGCTGGTCGGGGTGCGTCCCGTGGACGACGGGCGGCTGGTCGTCGCCGAACTGGACCTGGTGGCCGGTCGATCGCGGATCATCGACGTGCTCCCGGACGTCGTCGGCAACTGCCAGGCGTCCCTGCCGATGCTGCTCTGCCAGCGCCTCGACGGTTCGACCGCGCTGTGGCGGTTGCGGCCGTGACCGGCCCGGTCATCGACCTCGGCGAGCTGCGGCACACCCCGGATCCCGACCCGCTGCCCCGCCCACCCCGAGCCAACGGCCGGATGCCCCGGTGCGCTCTGGTCCTGCTGCTGGTGCTGGCCACCCTCGCCTCCGCCGGGCTGCCGCCCCGGCGGGACGTGGTGACGCTGCCGGCGCAGCTCGCCGCCGAGACGCTGCTCGACGGCGACCTGTTCGTGGTCCTCGACCCGAGCCCCGCTCGGCCGACCCAGCGGCGGCTGACCGTCTTCCGGCTGCCCGGTGGCGGGCCGGTCTGGCAGACCCGGGTACCGGTGGAGGGCCGGTCCTGGGGGATCACGTCGGCGGCCGGGACGCTGCTGGTCACGGTCTACGAGAGCACCATGCCCGGTCAGGGCACCGTGTCCGTGGCGTTCGACCGGGAGACCGGGGCGTACCGGTGGCAGCAGCCGGGCAGCCCCGCCGAGCTGGCCGACGGCAACCTGTTGCTGGAGTCGTCCAGCGGCGGAAACGACCCGATCGCCCTGCGCGCGGTCGATCCGTGCTGTGGCACCGTGCGCTGGCAGTCTTCCGTCACCGCCGACGTGCACCTGCGGCACACCGGACGCGGGGCGGACCGCGTGGTGCTCTTCCGGGTGAACGGCCCGGTCGAGGTACGCGACGCGATCACCGGCACGGTGTTGGCCCGTGCCGACGTACGCCCACCCGGCGGTTGGCCCGGGGCCGTGCAGGTGGTGAACGACCTGCTGCTGACCACCGCAGGCACCCCGGCCACGATCACCGCGTACGGGCTGGACCGGCTGGACCGGCGGTGGAGCGTCCCTGCCGACCAGGCCGAGTTCGCGTCGGACTGCGGCCCCCTCCTGTGTCTGCACGTCCGTGGCGTCGGGCTGCGGGCGGTCGACCCCGCCACCGGGCAGGAGAGGTGGCGCGGCGACGGCTGGGCGTCGGTCTTTCCCTACGGGGGGCGGCTGATGGCCAGCGCGGCGACCAGCTCCGGCCCAGCCCTCGAACAGCTCGTCGTACTCGATCCGTTGACCGGTCGGGAGCTGGCCGAGCTGGGCCGGTGGGAGCTGGCCCAGTCCGGCTTCGGCAGCCCGCTGGTCGGCGTGCGCCGAAACCCGGAGGGTGGGCTGCTCGTCGCGCGGTTGGACGCCCGCTCCGGGGAGGCGCGCATGCTGGACGTGCTGCCGGACGTCGCCGGGAACTGCCAGGCGAGCGTGGGCCTGCTGCTCTGCCAGCGTGTGGACGGCTCGTACCGGCTGTTCCGGATGCCCGACTGATCACCAGTTGGGCTGAGCGGGCGGCGGGGGCAGCGGCACCGACGCGGGCCGCAGCACGTACGCCACGCCGCCGCTACCGCGTTGCCAGGCCGCCTCGAACCGCTGCCGGGGCACGGCCCGACGCACCGAGTCGTCGTCCGGCGCGTACGGGTCGTTGAGCACCGGGTCGCCGTCGGCGGTGAAGCCGACCAGCACCATCAGGTGTCCCCTGGTGTCGTAGGGCAGACCCGGCACCTCGCCGGCCCGGAAGGCTGCGGACACGATCAGCGGGATGCCGGCGGCGATGAACGCCTCCGCCTCGGCCAGCGACCGCAGCCGGGTGACGAACGCGTCCACCCCGTGCAGGCCGGCGTAGGCGGTGTTGAACGGCCAGTTGCCGGCCCCGGCGTACGCGTGGTCGTAGCAGTGCCGGGCGGCGTGCACCACCACCGGTCGCGGGCCGGGTGGCTCCACCCAGGCGTAGCGCTCCGGCGTCGGCCCGGCACCCCAGTAGGCGAGCACCATCGAGGTGCAGGTGGGGCTGCACCAGGAGTCGCCGCCGCCACCCCACTGCGGGTACTGGCCGGCGTGCAGCCGCTGGGAGTAGCGGGGCACGTCCAGCACCCTCCCTCGGGCGGCGGCCGGGTCCGCGCCGTACCCCGGCTCGTCGGCCAAGCCGGTCGGGGTGGGGCCGGTGGCGACCGCCCCGATGCTGCGCAGCACCGGGCCGGTCGGGCTGTCGGCCGGCCGGCACAAAGTCACCCGCGCCTGCCAACCGGTAACCGTCGCTCCGCCCACGATCAGGGTGTCGGTGTCGACCCGGGCGTCGCCGTCACGCTGCCCGGGCACCGAGGTGCGTTGCACCGCGCGGTCGTCGGCCGCCCAGCGGGCCAGCAGGTACCAGCCGGTGCTGGGCCCGTCGTCGTGCCAGCCGCGCAGCTCGACCTCGATCCAGCAGCCGTCGGGGGCGTCGGCGGTCCAGGACGGCACCACCTCGGCGACTGCGAAGCCGACCCGTACCGGCGGTGACGTCCACGTGCCCCGCGACACCGGCTGGTCGGCGTCGCGCAGGCCCAACCCCCGCTCGGCGGCGTGCAGGCCGTCGGCGGTGCCGGCAGTCGTGTCGGCCGGCAGGTGGAAGCCCCGGTAGGCGATGTCCCGCCGGGTGGGTGGTGCCGCGATCGTCATGCCAGGTCCGTTCGTCGCTTGCGTCCGGCGAAGCATCGCGTACGCCGAAAAGGTCCGCAACGTCGCCCGGCGCGGGCGGCGAGGGACGATGGTTTGCCGGCCGGCACTAGGTTGTCGGTGGTCAGCAGCGAGGAGGCCGGGATGCGGGTACTGGTGGTGGAGGACGAGCGCAACCTCGCCGACGCGATCGCGCGCGGGTTGCGCAAGCGGGGGATGGCCGTCGACGTGGCCTACGACGGCGACGCCGGCCACGAGGCGGCGTTCGTCACCCGGTACGACGTGGTCGTGCTGGACCGCGACCTGCCCGGCGTGCACGGTGACCAGATCTGCGCCGACCTGGCCGCCTCCGGTGCGCTGACCCGGGTGCTGATGCTGACGGCCAGCGGCACGGTGGCCGACCGGGTGGAGGGGTTGCAGCTCGGCGCGGACGACTACCTGCCCAAGCCGTTCGCCTTCGACGAGCTGGTCGCCCGGGTGCAGGCGCTGGGCCGGCGGGCCACCCCGGCCGCGCCCCCCGTGCTCGAACTGGCCGACCTGGTGCTCGACCCGGCACGACGGGTCGCCACCCGCGCCGGCGTGCCGGTCGACCTCACCAACAAGGAGTTCGGGGTGCTCTGCGAGCTGCTCAAGGCGCGCGGCGCGGTGGTCTCCAGCGAGGAGCTGCTGGAACGGGTCTGGGACGCCAACACCGACCCGTTCACCACGATCGTCCGGGTCACGGTGATGACGCTGCGCAAGAAGCTCGGCGACCCACCGCTGATCGAGACGGTGGTCGGCGCCGGCTACCGCACCGCCGAGGTGGGGGCATGACGGGGCGGGCGCGGTTGCGGCCCACCCTGCGGTTGCGGCTGACCCTGCTCAACGGCGTGCTGCTGGTCGGCGCGGGAGCGATCCTGGTGCTGCTGGCCTGGCTGCTCGTCCGCGACGCGCTGCGGCCCACCGACGAGCTGCTGCCCGGCACCACGGTGGTGCTGGCCGACGGCCGCACGCTGGACGCCGGCCAGTGGCAGCGTCAACTCCTCGACGCCGCCTCCGGTGAGCTGCTGGCCAAGGGGCTGGTCGCGCTGCTGGCGATCAGCGTGGTCGGGGTGGCCGGCGCGTACGCGGTGGCCGGCCGTGCACTGCGTCCACTGCACCAGGTCACGGCGACCGCGCAGCGGCTCGGCGAGGCGACCCTGGATCAGCGGATCGGCTACTCGGGCGCCGACGACGAGGTGGCCGAGCTGGCCAAGACCTTCGACGCCATGCTGGACCGGATCGCGTCCGCGTTCGAGGCGCAGAAACGCTTCGTGGCCAACGCCTCGCACGAGCTGCGTACCCCGCTGGCCGTGATGCGGACCGAGATCGACGTCACGCTCAGCGACGACGACGCGGACGCCGGTGAGTACCGCCGGATGGCGACCGTGGTCCGGGACGCCTCGGAGCGGGCCAACGGTCTGGTGGACGCGCTGCTGGTGCTGGCCCGCAGCGAGGCGCAGGCCGGGCGCCGGTTGGGGCGGCGCACCGAGTGTGACCTCGCGGCGGGCACCGCCAACGCGCTGTCGGCGATGCGCCGGGAGGTCGAGCGGATCGGTCTGCGGGTGCAGACGTCGCTGGAGTCCGCGCCGGTGGTCGGCGACCCGGGCCTGCTCGACCGGCTGGCCGGCAACCTCATCGAGAACGCGGTCCGCTACAACCACCTGCACGGCCGGCTCTGGGTGCGTACCGGCACCGACGGCGAGCGCTCCTGGCTGGTGGTGGGCAACACCGGTTTCGAGGTGGACCAGGCCGACGTGCCGGGGCTGTTCGAGCCGTTCCGGCGCGGCGGCCGGGAACGGACCGGGGCCCGCGGTTCCGGCCTGGGGTTGTCCATCGTCCGCGCGGTCTGCGACGCGCACGGTGGCACGGTACGGGTGATCGCGCAGCCCGGCGGTGGCCTGGAGGTGACCGTCACGCTCCCGTCGGCGGATGCCCCGCCCGTCGCCGGCCCGGTGTCGGCCGTCGGCGGCTGACCCGGCCTCGACGGGGTTGCGGGCGGTCCGCACCCGATGGAAAGATCACCGGGTCAGCTCGATCGAAGGGGGGTGCGTCGATGTCCACCAGCACTGGCTCCGCGCCCCGGGTCCCTCTCGGCTGACTCCCTGAGGCGGAGCATCCCATCCAGCACGGAGGGGACAGCCGCGTATCCACGGAACGAGCGCCGCGTGGCACGCAGGCGCCGGGAAGCGTGTCCCCACCACCACTGTGGAGGAACAACCGTGAGTTCGACGATTCACAACATCAGCATCGACTGTCACGACACGTACGCACTGGCCGGTTTCTGGTCGCAGGTCTTCGACTGCCCCCGGCAGCCCGACGACTTCCCCGGCGACCCCGAGGCGATGCTCCTGCCGCCGGGTGGCCCCGAGGTGCTCTTCCTCGCCGTGCCGGAGGACAAGGCGGTGAAGAACCGGCTGCACCTGGACATCCAACCCACCGACCGGACCCGGGGCGAGGAGGTCGAGCGGCTGCTCGGCATCGGCGCGGTGCACGTCGCCGATCATGTCGGCCCGACCGGCGGGGGTTGGGTGGTGCTCGCCGACCCGGAGGGCAACGAGTTCTGCGTGCTCGGTAGCCCAGCCGAGCGGGCGGCGGCAGCGGCGGCGCGGGCCGCGTCGGCGAACGTCGCGGGGGCGGGTGACGTGCCGGCCTAGGTGGCCGGCGGTACGGCCGCTTGACGGCCAGGATCCGCGCACCTTCAGGGACGTTGTCGCCTCAGACTTTGACAGAGGCAGCAGTTTCCCCGAAGGTGCGCGGATCTTGCGCTTCCGTTCGGCTCAGGAGCGCTGCTCGACCTGGCCCCGGATGGTGGCGAACTCGACCTCTGCCTCCGCGCCGGTCTTGAAGAAGACCACCACGAGACCCACGCTGCCCCGGTCGGCCCAGACGCAGACGCCCAGCGGCACCCCGTCGGTCTTGCCGTCGCCGCAGCGCGCGTCACCACCGAGCGGCCCGGGCTCGACCGGCGCCATGGTGGTCACGCCGAGTTCGGCGGAGAGCCCGGTGACGGCGGTGTCCAGCTCCTTCTTCGGGTCCGCCATCAGGCCGGACGTGCCGGCGATCATGACGAGGTCCTGCTTCGCCGGGTCGCCGTAGAAGGCGCCGACGGCGCTGGTCTCGTTCTGCACCGTCGCCTTCATCTCGGCGACCATGTCGTCGGAGAGCTTCTGCAGCTCCGGGTCCTCGATCTTCGGCCGGCCGGCGAGGGTGGCCGGCGCGACCACCCGGGTCGTGGTGGCGTCGACGACATCGCCGACCTCGTCCTTGACGGCGAACCAGGTGATCGCCGCACCGCCGAGGCAGAGCACCAGCACCACGGACAGCACGATCAGCACGATCTTGCCGACCTTCGACTTCTTCGCCGGCGGCGGGCCACCGGCCAGGCTCGGGCCGCCGTACGGCTGACCCGGCTGTGCGGGCGGGAAGCCCTGCTGCTGGGGGAAGCCCTGCTGCTGCGGCGGCGGCCAGCCACCGGGCTGCTGCGGCTGCTGCGGCGGGGGAGGGGAATCGTGCGGCGGGCCGTAGGGGTTGGCCGGCGGCTGGGACATCAGTCAGCTCCAAGATGGGATTGCAAAGCGGGTGATCTTAACCCGGCGGCAGGTCGGCCCGCTGCCCGTCCACACGTGCCCTGCGCTGGCTCTTTGCGATCCCACGCGGGGTCGCGCGCATCCTCGCGCGGGCCGTGCGCGCGTGCCCGTGCGATCCGCTGCCGGAGAAACGACCGCGGTGGCCGGCCCGTCCACGAAGGACGGTCCGACCACCGCGACGATGGTGCTGCGATCGGTCAGGCGGGCAGGCTCGCCGCCCCGCGCGGCAGGAACCGGCGGCCGGTGACCCGCTCGGACGTGCCGGTCCGGTCCAGGTACGGGGTGACCCCACCCAGGTGGAACGGCCAACCGGCGCCCAGGATCATGCACAGGTCGATGTCCTGTGCCTCGGCGACCACGCCCTCGTCCAGCATCAGCCGGATCTCCTGCGCGAGCGCGTCGAGCGCGTTCTGCCGGACCTGCTCCTCGGTGAGCGGCTGGTCGCCGACCACGAGCAGCTTCGCGACCTCGTCGTTGATCTGGTCGTCGACCACGATCGGCTGGCCCGAGTCGGCGATCCGCTTGAGGTTCTCGCTGACTCCGAACCGGTCCGGGTACGCCGCGTGCAGCGTGCCGCCCACGTGGTACGCCACGGCCGGCCCGACCAGCTGGAGCAGGGCGAGCGGGCGCATCGGCAGGCCCAGCGGGTCCAACGCGCTGTTCGCCACGTCCAGCGGGGTGCCCGCGTCGACGGCCGCGAAGACGGTGCCCAGGAAGCGGGTGAGCAGCCGGTTCACCACGAACGCCGGGGCGTCCTTGACCAGCACGGAGGACTTCTTCAACTGCTTGCCCACCGCGAACGCGGTGGCGAGGGTGACATCGTCGGTCCGTTCGCCGCGGACGATCTCCAGCAGCGGCAGCACGGCCACCGGGTTGAAGAAGTGGAAGCCGACGACCCGCTCCGGGTGCTCCAGATCCGCGGCCATCTCGGTGATCGAGAGCGAGCTGGTGTTGGTGGCGAGCACCGCCTCCGGGGAGACGATCTTCTCCAGCTCGGCCCACACCTGCTTCTTGACGCCCAGGTCCTCGAAGACCGCCTCGATGACGAAGTCGGCGTCCGCGAAGGCGCTCTTGTCGACCGTGCCGCTGACCAGGCCGTACAGCTTGGCGGCGGTGTTCTTGTCCATCCGGCCCCTGGTGACGGCCTTCTCGATCTGGGTGTGCACGTAGCCGACGCCCTTGTCCACGCGGGACTGGTCGAGGTCGGTCATCACGACCGGCACCTGGAGTCGACGGGCGAACAGCAGCGCCAGCTGGCTGGCCATCAGGCCGGCGCCGACGATGCCGACCTTGGTGATCGTGCGGGCCAGGCCCTTGTCCGGTGCGCCGGCCGGGCGCTTGGCCCGCCGCTGCACCAGGTCGAACGCGTACAGGCCGCTGCGCAGCTCCTCGGAGAAGACCAGGTCCGCGAGGGCCTCGTCCTCGGCGGCGGTGCCGGCCGCGAAGTCGGCGTCCTTCGCCGTCTCCAGCAGGTCCAGCGCCTTGTACGCGGCCGGGACCGCGCCGTGCAGCCGCTGGTTCAGCGTCTCCCGGGCGAAGTACAGCACGCCCGCCCACATGTCCTTGTCGACCTCGGGCCGGGTCACGGTGACCTGGCCCCGCACCACGCCGGCGGCCCACTCCAGGGACCGCTCCAGGAAGTCGGCCGGCTCCAGCAGGACGTCGGCGATGCCCAGCTCGGCGGCCTGCTTCGGCTTGAGCATCTTGTTCTGCATCAGCGGGTTCTGGATGATCACCTGGGTGGCGGCGGGGATGCCGATCAGGTTCGGCAGCAGCTGCGTGCCGCCCCAGCCGGGGACCAGACCGAGGGAGACCTCGGGCAGGGCGAGCGCCGCCGCGCCACCGGAGAGCGTCCGGTAGTGGCAGTGCAGTGCCAGCTCCAGGCCACCGCCCATCGCCGCGCCGTTCACGAACGCGAACGTGGGCACGGTGCTGTCCTTCAACCGGGCGAAGACACGGTGGCCGAGCCGGCCGATCTCCAGCGCCTGCGCGCGGTCGGCGAGCTGCGGCAGGCCGACGATGTCCGCGCCCACGCAGAAGATGTACGGCTTGCCGGTGACCGCGATGAACGCCGGGTCGGCGGCCAGGGCGGCGGTGATCGCCTCGTCCAGGCTGGTCAGGCCGGCCGGCCCGAAGGTGTTCGGCTTGGTGTGGTCGAAGCCGTTGTCCAGCGTGATCAGGGCGGCGGGCCGGTCCAGCCCCGGTACGTTCACCTGACGCAGCAGCGCCCTGGTGACGACCTCGTTCGGTGCGGCGAGCGCGCTCACTTGTTGCCCTCCGTCCAGTGCGGGTTCTCCCAGATCACGGTGCCGCCCATGCCGATGCCGATGCACATCGCGGTGAGGCCGTAGCGGACCTCGGGGTGCTCGGCGAACTGGCGGGCCAGCTGGGTCATCAGCCGCACGCCGGAGGAGGCCAGCGGGTGACCGATGGCGATGGCGCCGCCCCACGGGTTGACCCGCGGGTCGTCGTCGGCGATGCCGAAGTGGTCGAGGAAGGCGAGCACCTGCACGGCGAACGCCTCGTTCAGCTCGAAGAGGCCGATGTCGTCGATGCTGAGCCCGCCGATGCGCAGCGCCTTCTCCGTCGACGGGATCGGGCCGACGCCCATCACCTCCGGCTCCACACCCACGAAACCGAACGACACCAGCCGCATGGCGACCGGCAGGCCCAGCTCGCGAGCGACGTCCTCGGAGGCGAGCAGGCTCGCGGTGGCACCGTCGTTGAGGCCCGCCGCGTTGCCCGCGGTGACCTTGCCGTGCGGGCGGAACGGGGTCTTCAGGGTGCCGAGCTTCTCCAGCGAGGTGTCCCGGGGGGCCTCGTCGACGGTGGCCAGACCCCAGCCACCCTCCGCGTCACGGATGGACATCGACACCAGGTCGTCCTGGAGCTTGCCGTTGGCGTACGCCTTGGCGGTCTTCTGCTGCGAGGCGAGCGCGAACGCGTCGGTGCGGGCCTTGGTGATGTGCGGGACCAGGTCGTGCAGGTTCTCCGCGGTGGCGCCCATGACCAGCGCGGACGGGTCGACCAGCTTCTCCGCGACGATGCGCGGGTTGGGGTCGACGCCCTCTCCCATGGGGTGGCGGCCCATGTGCTCGACGCCGCCGGCGATGGCAATGTCGTACGCGCCCATGGCGATGCCGCTGGCCACGGTTGTCACCGCGGTCATCGCGCCGGCACACATCCGGTCGATGGCGAACCCGGGAACGGTCTTGGGCAGACCCGCCAGCAGGGCGGCGGTGCGCCCGATGGTGAGGCCCTGGTCGCCGATCTGGGTGGTGGCCGCGATGGCGACCTCCTCGACCCGCTCCGGCGGGAGCTGCGGGTTGCGGCGCAGCAGTTCACGGATGCAGCGGATCACCAGGTCGTCGGCGCGGGTGTTGGCGTACATGCCACCCGCCTTGCCGAACGGGGTACGGACGCCGTCGACGAAGACGACATCCCGAACTTCACGGGGCACTTGAGCCTCCTATTCGACCATCATTCGGCGTTCGCGCCGGCAGGCGGCACTCCGGACCGGATGAGGGTCGCCGACACGGGCACGTTCCCCCGAATGCTACTCGCCAGTAACCAAACCCGTACCCACCCCTCGTTGTGGCCCACCCCACACCTCACCCGGTGGAGGAGATCAGGAAAGGGACGGCGGTTCCGGGCTCAGGGCCGGAGTCAGGTGGGGGGTGAGGAGAGCGATCTGCCATTCGCGGGCGTTGAAGCCGCGCAGGGTCTCCGCCACCGTGGCCTCGGTCAGCTCCTCCGGTGGCGTCCACGCCAGCCGACGGACCGAATCCGGGGTGATCAGGTTCTCCGGAGGCAGGTTGTGCTCGGCGGCGATCCTGATCACGACCTCCCGGCAACGGGCCAGCCGACCGGCGGCCACCGGGTCCCGCTCGGCCCACCGGTGCGGCGGGGGCGGACCCTCCACCGCCGGGGTGACCGGCAACGCGTCGTCCGGCAGTTGCCGGGCGTCGTCCAGCGCGGCGAGCCAGGTGCGAGCCAGCCGGCGTACCGACCGACCGCCGAAACCGGGCAGCGTCAGCAGCGTCTTCTCGTCCTTCGGGTCCAGCTCGGCGGCGGCGATGATCGCCGAGTCCGGCAGCACCCGACCGGGCGCCGCGTCCCGCCGGGCGGCGATCTGGTCCCGGGCGTACCACATCGAACGGACCCGGGCCTGCGCCCGCGCCCCGCGCACCCGGTGGATGCCCGAGGTGCGTCGCCAGGGCTCCGCGCGGACCCGGGGCGGGCGTGCGCCGGTGCGGACCAGCGCGGCGAACTCCTCCGCGGCCCACTCCGACTTGCCCTGTCGGGCCAGCTCGGCGTCGAGCGCGTCGCGAAGGTCGGTGAGCAGCTCCACGTCGAGGGCCGCGTAGGTCAGCCACGACTCCGGCAGAGGACGGCTCGACCAGTCGGCCGCCGAGTGGTGCTTCTCCAGGGTGTAACCGAGTAGCTGCTCGGTCAGTGCGGCCAGGCCGACCCGCTCGAACCCGGCCAGCCGAGCGGCCAGTTCCGTGTCGAACAGTCGGCGCGGACGCAGCCCCACCTCGGCCAGGCAGGGCAGATCCTGACTGGCCGCGTGGAGCACCCACTCGGCCTCGCCGATCACCGCGTCCAGCGCGCTGAGGTCGGGCAGCGGCAGCGGGTCGATCAGCGCCGTGCCCGCACCGGCCCGGCGCAGCTGCACCAGGTACGCGCGTTGGCTGTACCGGTATCCGGAGGCGCGCTCGGCATCCAGGGCGACCGGGCCGGTGCCGGCGGCGAAACGGGCCACGACCTCGGCGAGCTCGGCCGGGGCGGCCACCGGATCGGGGGTGCCGTCACGCGGTGCGATCAGCGGAACGGGCCCACCGTCGGTCGGGTCAGTCCCCTGGCTCGCCGGCTGCGGCTGGGCCGACGGCGGGTGCTGGGGTGCGTTTCCCGGGAGTTCTTCGGTGGGCCGACGGCGCAGGGGTGGTTCGTCGGTCACCTGCCAACCCTAGTGCGCGCGGTGATCCGGTGGGTGCAGCCGGTCCGGTGCGTGTCGGTCAGGTGTCCGCAAGGTGTCCTTTCGGATGCCGGACATCGGGGGAGACAAAGCCCGTTCGCGCAGGTACGGTCCATCGAGCCGCCGGCCCGGATCGCGTGAACACGGGCCGATGGCGGCACGGGGAGACCACGGAAAGGCAACGCGATCATGACGGCTGGCTTCGGTTCGGGGGACGGGCGAGCGGCGGGCGCCGAGCCTGACGGTGCGGGCGGGAGTCCGCCCGGGGCCGAACGGCCGGGACCGTTGCCACCGCGCATCGAGCCGCACCCCGGTGCCGGTTCGGTCTTTCCCGCCACCCCGCCCGGCGGCACCGATCCGTCCCCGACCGTTCCGACTCCCCGCACCGGCTGGTCCGCACCACCCAACACCGGGCAGTGGGGCGCCCCACCGGCTCCCCACGGCACTGTGCCGGCAGGCTCGTACGGCGGACCCGGCCCGGGTGCCGCCCCGACCTACGGCGCCGGCGCACCACCGGCGTCCACCGGCACCGGTGGATACGCACCGGCCGCCGGGTCGGGTTTCCCGCCCGCCGCCGGGCCGAGCTTCCCGGGAGGCGGGTACCCACCCGCCAGTGCCCCGCCGTTCCCGACCACGGGTCACCCGGGCGGTCCCGCGCAGCCAGGCTGGCCGGGTGCCGCCCCGCTGCCGGCCGCCCCGCCCCGCCGTCGTCGCTGGCCGGTCGTGCTCGCCACGCTGGCCGTCGTGGTGCTGGCCGCGGTGGCCGGGTTGCAGGCGTACCAGCTCGACCGGCTCGGCGACCGGCTCGCCGACACCGATCGGCGCCTGGCGCAGGCCCAGGACGGCGACGGCATCCGCCTCGACGGCCTGGAGCAGCGGACGGAGGCGCTGGAGAAGCAGGCCGGTGCCGCGTTCAACCCGGAGGCGGTGGCCAGCGCGGTGCTGCCCAGCGTGTTCCGGGTCCGCGCCGGCGAGTTCACCGGCACCGCGTTCGCGGTCGGCAAGCCCGCCGCCGGTGGCGGAACGAACCTGTTCACGAACTTCCACGTCGTGGAGGCCGTCTGGGACGGTGGCGGACGCCAGGTCTTCCTGGAGCGCACCGACCAGCGCTTCCCAGCCACCATCGTCAAGGTCGACAAGACCAACGATGTGGCGCAGTTGCGCACCACCGGCAAGTTCACCGGCCTGATCACCGCGTCCGCCGTGGTGAAGTCCGGCCAGCAGATCGTCGTCGTCGGCGCTCCGCTCGGCCTGGAGGACAGCGTCACCACCGGTGTGGTGAGCGCGCTGCGCGACGCTCAGGGCAACTCCGGCCCGGCCATCCAGTTCGACGCCCCGATCAACCCGGGCAACTCCGGCGGACCGGTGGTCAACGGCAGCAAGCAGGTGGTCGGCATCGCCACCGCCAAGGCTCGCGACGCCGAGGGCATCGGGCTGGCCGTACCGATCAAGGTCGCCTGCGACGGTTTCAAGATCTGCTGAACCGGTGGCACGGCGACGTCGCCGTGCCACTCCCACCACCCGCGGCCCTCGCCGGCCGTCTCCCATCGGCCCAGGTCCCCGGACCGGGGCGAATTCCGCCGCACCCGGTCCGTCGCGCCCACCGGCACGGGACCAGCTCACCTGGAGGAACAACCATGTCCCAGCCACCCACCGGGCCGGAGGGTCTCCCGCCGGCCACCCCGGAGCAGTTCCCGTCCGCCGCCGACCAGACCGTGGCGCACCCGACGGTGCCGTACCCGACAGCGCAGTACCCGGCCGCCGACCGGACCGCGCAGTACCCGGCCGGTCCGCCCGCGCCGGCACCGCAGCAGTACGCGCCGGCCCAGCCCACGCCGCAGCAGTACGCCCCCGGCCAGGCAGCGCCGCAGTACGGCGCCGCCCAGCCCGTGCCGCCCCAGTACGGCACGCCGCAGGCCCCGGCCGGCTACCCGGCGAGCGCCCCGCCGTACGCCGGACAGGTCTCCGCCCCGCCGGTCTCCGGCCCCGGCTACGGCCAGCCGATGTCCGCTCCGCCGGTCTCCGGTCCGGCGTACGGCCAGCCGATGTCCGCCCCGCCGGGGATGGCGCCGCCGTTCGGCCCGCCCCCGGCACCGGGCAGTGGCCGTGGCCGCGCGGTGCTGGTGCTGGCCCTGGTGGCCGCGCTGCTCTTCGTCGTGAGCGGGGTGATGACCGGCCTGTACGTGACCAAGAACGGCGAGCTGAACCGTACGGAGAAGCGGCTCACCGGTCAGGTCAGCGAGCGTGACGGCACGATCGCGGCCAACACCACGGAGATCGCGAAGCTCAAGACCGACCTGCAGACCATGCAGGACAAGCTCGACAACACCGAGCAGGACCTGACCGGGACGCGCAACGACCGTGACGAGCAGGCCCGGCAGAAGAAGGTCATCGCCAGCTGCCTGGACAAGTTGACCACCGCGCTCGGCGCGGCGGCGGCCGGCAACAAGGGTGCCTACGACTCGGCGATGAAGGGCCTGGACAAGGTCTGCGACGAGGCGGACAACTACCTCTGACAGCGGCCGTGATCATGGGGTTGTGGCGCCGGGCTCTCCGCGCACCGCAACCCCATGATCGACTCGACGGTCGCGTGGGTCGCGGGTCCGCGGCTCAGGCCGCGCCGGCGGGCCGGCGATCCGACAGGGCGGTCACCCCGGGTGGCGGTAGCCCCGCCGTGGAGGCGAGCAGCGCGCACCAGCCGAGCAGGTGCGGGGCCAGGTCGTCGTCGACCGGGGTCCAGGAGGCGCGGATCTCGATGTCACCGGCGGTCGGCGGGCCGGCCAGGTCACCGAACCGGGTCGACATGGTCTGGGTGACCGTCCCCCCGATCGCCCGGTGGCCGGCGTCGTGGGCGTCCAGCGCGTCGGTCAGCCAGGTCCAGCCCACGCCGGGCAGCAGCGGGTCGGCCGCCAGGTCGACCTCCAGCTCGGCGGTCACGTAGGTGACCAGCCGCAGAGTGCCCTGCCACGCCTCGTGTCCGACCGGGTCGTGCAGCAGGATCAGCCGACCCGTGGCCACCTCGTCGCCGTCGCGCAGCACGGTCGCGGAGAGCGCGAACGCGTACGGGGCCAGCCGCTGGGGAGCGCCGACCTCCTCCAGCGTGATCTCCGGTCGGGGCGCCGCCGCGCGCAGCCCGGCGACCGCGCGGGCGAAGGTCTCCGGGAGCGCGATCGGGGGGGCCATGCCGGCAGCCTATGCCGCCGCCCGCCCACCCGCTTCGACGGCGCGCCGACGCCCGGTTTCCGTACCAGGGCTCGGCTGTGCGGTACGCGCCGTCGCGGACGGGCAGCTCGTGGCACCGGCCGTCGACGGCGGCCGGTGCTCCACCGGCGGCGTTAGGAAGGTCCCTTCCTTTCACCCCCGGCGGGGAGAGGGCGGAGGTCGTGGCACGATTGCGGCGATGACCACGGACACCACGGGCACTGCCGCCCGAGACGGAGAACAGCGCCCCGGCGGACCGGCCGACTCGCCCTTCATCCGGGCCTGCCGGCGCCGGCCCGGCCCGCACACCCCGGTCTGGTTCATGCGCCAGGCCGGCCGCTCGCTACCGGAGTACCGGGAGATCCGGGCGAGCGTGCCGATGCTGGAGTCCTGCCGCCGCCCGGAGCTGGTCACCGAGATCACGCTCCAGCCGGTACGCCGGCACGGGGTAGACGCCGCCATCCTTTTCAGCGACATCGTGGTGCCGGTGGCCGCGGCCGGGGTCGACCTGGACATCGTGCCGGGCACCGGCCCGGTGGTCGCCGAGCCGATCCGCACCGCCGCCGACGTGGAGCGGATCCGCCCGATCACCCGCGACGACGTCTCGTACGTGGACGAGGCCGTCCGGCAGTTGGTGGTCGAGCTGGGCGACACCCCGCTGATCGGCTTCGCCGGAGCACCGTTCACCCTGGCCAGCTACCTGGTCGAGGGGGGTCCGTCGCGGACCCACGCGAAGACCAAGGCGCTGATGTACGGCGATCCGGAGCTGTGGCACGCGCTCTCCGGCCGGCTGGCCGAGGTGACGCTGGCCTTCCTCCGGGTGCAGATCGAGGCCGGGGTCTCCGCCGTGCAGCTCTTCGACTCGTGGGCGGGCGCCCTCTCCGAGGCCGACTACCGGCGCTACGTGCTGCCGCACTCGACGGCCGTGCTCAGCGGGCTGGCCGACGCCGGGGTGCCGCGGATCCACTTCGGGGTGGGCACCGCCGAGCTGCTCGGCGCGATGGGCGAGGCCGGCGCCGACGTCGTCGGCGTCGACTGGCGGACCCCGCTGGACGTGGCCACCGGCCGGATCGGCCCGGACAAGGCGGTGCAGGGCAACCTGGACCCGTGCGTGCTGCTCGCGCCGTGGCCGGTGGTGGAGGCCGAGGTGCGCCGGATCCTGGACCAGGGCAGGGCCGCACCCGGGCACGTGTTCAACCTCGGCCACGGGGTGCTGCCGGAGACCGACCCGGACGTGCTGACGCGGGTGGTGGCCTTGGTGCACGAGCTTTCCAGCCGCCGGGCCGACCAGGGCTGACACGCGATGCGGCAGCCCTGGCGGGTGGCGGTGGTCGGCGGCGGGATCGCCGGGTTGGCCGCCGCGGCCCGGTTGCGCGAGGGCGCACCGGCCGGCACCGAGATCACGGTGTACGAACAGTCCGGCGCGCTGGGCGGCAAGCTGCGTACCGGGGAGCTGGCCGGCCAGCCGGTGGAGTTCGGCGCCGAGTCGTTCCTGATGCGCGACCCGACCGGTGCGGAGTCGGCGGCGGTGGCGCTGATCCGCCGGCTCGGAATGGCCGAGCAGATCGTGCACCCCACGGTCGGGCAGGCCGCGCT
This sequence comes from Micromonospora sp. RHAY321, assembly GCF_023896955.1. Taxonomy (GTDB): domain Bacteria; phylum Actinomycetota; class Actinomycetes; order Mycobacteriales; family Micromonosporaceae; genus Micromonospora. Next base: position 198,650 of record NZ_JAMHIW010000004.1, on the reverse strand, counting down.
GGTCGTCGACGGGGGGCTGCGGCCCGTTCCGGGCGGCACGCTGGTGGGCGTACCCGGGGATCTGGAGCGGGTGACCACGGTCGCCCGCCCGGCGGCGGGCGCCGACACCGACGGCGGCCGGCCGCTGGTCGCGCCCGACGCGGACGTGTCGGTGGGCGCGCTGGTCCGGTCCCGCTTCGGCGACGAGGTGGTCGACCGCCTGGTCGATCCGATGCTGGGCGGCGTGTACGCGGGCCGCGCCGACGATCTCTCGCTGGTCACCACCATGCCGGCGCTGGCCCGCGCGGCCCGGGTGGAGCACACCCTGGTCGGCGCGGTCCGGGCGGCGCAGGCCGCCGCGCCGCGTGCCCCCGGCGCCCCGGTCTTCGGCACCCTGGCCGGCGGGCTGAGCAGCCTCGTCGAGGCGGCGGCGACGGCCAGCGGCGCGACGGTACGGCGCGACGCCGCCGTTCGCGAACTGACCCCGACCGACACGGGCTGGCGGCTCACGGTCGGCCCGACCCGGGACCCGGAGCTGGTCGAGGTGGACGCGGTGGTGCTGGCGGTGCCGGCCCGGCCGGCGGCCCGCCTGCTCGCCGGCCCGGCTCCGGCGGTCGCCGCGGGCGTCGGCGAGCTGGACTACGCGAGCGTCGCGCTGGTCACCCTGGCCTTGCCGCAGCCTCGGCTGCCCGAGCTGTCCGGCTTCCTGGTGCCGAGCACCGAGGGTCTGCTGATCAAGGCGGCGACCTTCTTCACCACGAAGTGGGGGCACCTGCGCCGGCCGGACGGGCTCGCGCTGGTGCGCGCCTCGGTGGGCCGGTACGGCGAGGAGGCGCAGCTCCAGCGCCCCGACGCGGACCTGGCGGCCACCGTGCACCGGGAACTCTCGGCGGTGCTCGGCACCCCGCTGCCCACTCCGGTCGACGGGCACGTGCAGCGGTGGGGCGGGGCGCTGCCCCAGTACACCCCGGGGCACGCCGACCGGGTCGCCGCCGCGCGGACGGCGTTGCGGGCCGCGTACCCCACCCTGGTCCTCGCCGGCGCCGGCTACGACGGCGTCGGTATTCCGGTCTGCGTCCGCTCCGGCGAGACGGCGGCCGACGAGATCATCACAGCACTGGGAGGATCGGCGAGATGACCGAGCAGACCAACGCGGCCCGGTTGCGGGAGCTGAACGACAGCATCCGCTACACCATGTGGTCGGTGTTCCGGGCCAGCGCACCGCTGCCGTCGCTGCGGGACAACGTCACCGGTGAGGTCGAGTCCCTCTTCGAGGAGCTGGCCGGCAAGGACGTGGTGATCCGGGGCGTGTACGACGTCTCCGGGCTGCGCGCCGACGCGGACGTGATGATCTGGTGGCACTCCGCCTCCAGCGACGCGCTCCAGGACGCGTACCTGCGGTTCCGCCGCACCACCCTCGGCCGGGCGATGACCCCGGTCTGGTCGCAGATGGCGCTGCACCGGCCGGCGGAGTTCAACAAGAGCCACATCCCGGCATTCCTGGCCGGTGAGGAGGCCCGCCCCTACATCTGCGTCTACCCGTTCGTCCGCTCCTACGAGTGGTACCTGCTGCCCGACGCGGAGCGGCGCGAGATGCTGGCCGAGCACGGGAAGATGGCGCGCGGCTACCCGGACGTGCGGGCCAACACGGTGGCCTCGTTCGCGCTGGGCGACTACGAGTGGATGCTCGCCTTCGAGGCCGACGAGCTGCACCGCATCGTCGACCTGATGCGTGACCTGCGCGCCTCCGGCGCCCGCCGGCACGTCCGCGAGGAGGTGCCCTTCTACACGGGCCGCCGCCGCTCGGTGGCCGAGATCGTCAACTGCCTGGTCTGACCCGGGTCACCGGTTCCTGCGCGATCTTGCACTTCCTGCCCCGACAAAAGGGGCGAAAGCCGTGATGGTGCGGCAGGAAGTGCAAGATCGCGGAACGGGGTGGGTCAGAGCTGGCGGGTCATCACCTGTGCGTGTCCGGCCCCGCTGGGCAGCAGGTCGCCGAGTTCGTTGGTCGGAATGAAGCCGCTACGTCGGTAGAGCGTGGTCGCCGCCGTGTTGTGGGGAGCGACGTTCAGGCGAACCTGGTGCGCTCCCGACTCCTTCGCCCACTGGGCCACCGCGTCCACCAGGCGGTGCCCGACACCGTGGCCGCGCGCCTCGGGGCGCACCCACATCGAGATCAGCTCCATGACGAGCGGGTCTGGTGTGGGTACGCCGCTGGCCATCCCGACCGGCCGTCCGTCCAGGACGGTCACGAGGTTGTGGGAGCCGGGGATGCTCAGCCGGTTGCGCCAGCGCTCCTCACGGTCGCCGTCACCCTGCCAGTCGGCCAGCCGGGCGCCGAACGCGTCCGGCGCCTCGGTGAGGGCGGCCAACCGCAGCTCGCGCCAGGTCGGCCATTCGTCAGGGGTGAGCACCCGTGTCTCGATCATGCGGGGATCGTGCCGGGGGCCGACGTCCCGCACCACCGGATTTCCCGCCGGCCGGCGCCGCACCCTGGCCCGGGTGCGGCGCCGGACAGGGTCAACTGGTCGTGCAGGAGAGCGATGGGACGGGGTTGCTGCCGTTCCACGAGCCGAGGAAACCGAACGTGGTGCTCGCTCCGGCCGCCAGGGCGCCGTTGTGAGCGACGTTGCGTGCGGTGACCAGTGTGCCGTTGGTGCTGACGGTGGCGTTCCACGCGGAGCTGACCTGCTGGCCGTTGCCGTAGTTCCAGCTCACCGACCAGCCTCGGGTGGGCGAGCCGCCGGCGGTCACCCGGACCTCGGCCTGGAAGCCGCCGGCCCACTGGCCGGTGACCGCGTACGTCGCCGTGCAGGCCCCGGCCGGTGGCGGGGTGGTCGGAGGCGGCGTGGTGGGCGGGGGAGTCGTGGGCGGCGGGGTGGTCGGCGGGGGCGTCGTCGGCGGCGGCGTGCCGGACCCACCGGAGAAGTCGACGTCACTGCACAGGTAGTACGACTGGTCCAGGTGGCTGGCCTGCCAGATGGTGTAGACGATGTGCCGGCCGGTGCGGCCCGACGCGTTGACCGGGATCTCGATGGAGACGCCACCGGTCTCCTGCTTCCACTGCGACGCCGGGGTGTTGCCGATCTGGCCGGACAACACCAGATCGTCCCAGCCGAGCTGCTCGGTCAGCGGGTTGAAGCCCTGCCGGGTCACGTACACCCGGATGTAGTCGGCGCCGTGGCTGGCCTGGTCGAAGAAGCGGACCCGGAAGTTGCTCGACACCGGGCTGGTCTTCCAGGCCCCGACAGTGTCCAGGGCGTTGTAGCGGCCGCTCTGCGTACGCCCGCCGCTGCACAGTTGGCCGTCGGGGATGGCGCCCTGATGGTTGCCGGCCACGCCCTCGCGGAACAGGCCGTTCCAGTTCCACATGGCGTTGGGGTCGGCCTGCCAGGCCTGCCAGCACATCGGGTCCTCGGTCGCCATCCGGGGATTCTGGAAGTCGCTGCCCCAGCGTTGCCAGCAGCCGTAGTTGCGCGAGGCCGGGTCGACGACCGAGCCGTGCGCCGAGGCGGGGCGGACGAGTGCGCTGGTCAGCGCGGTGGTCAGCAGGAGCGCGGCGGTCGCCGCGATGGCGAGCGACCAGAGCACGCGTGGTGATCTTACGAGAGTGGACATGGTGCCCCCGGGGGGTGAGGTCGGACGACGACACCCGGACTGCCGGGAGATGCCCGCTCCCGTGCCTACTCGCAGGCTCCCACGACGGCGCTACCCGGCACGATGCCAGGCGGATCGTCAGGCGTCAATGGGTTCCCGCCGCATGGGGGTGTGCGGGATGCCGTCCTCGACGTACTCGGGGCCGCTGACCGAGAAGCCGTGCCGGGTGTAGAGGCCGACCAGGTGCGACTGGGCCTCCAGCACGCACGGCCGGTTGCCCACCACCTCCAGCGCGGCGGTCATCAGCCGGCCGGCGTGTCCACCGCCGCGCGCCGCCGGGGCGACCACCACCCGGCCGATCCGGGCGGTGCCGTCCGGGTCGGCCAGGATCCGCAGGTACGCCAGCGGCGCGCCGCCGTCGGACAGCCAGAGGTGGCGGGTGCCCGGTTCCACGTCCCGCCCGTCGAGTTCCGGGTACGGGCAGTTCTGCTCCACCACGAACACGTCGATGCGCAGCTTGAGCAGGTCGTGGAAGGTGCGGGCGTTCAGGTCGGCGAACGAGGCGGTACGGACCTCGGTGGTCTGCTGGGGCACGCACCGATGGTAGGCCGTGCGACCGGGCGGGTCTCCGTGCGTCCCGCCCGGCCGGTCACGGTCACGGTCAGTCGGGCCGGGAGGGGGCGAGGTAGGTGGCGGCCACGGCGGTGAGCAGCAGCGCGCCACCGACGATCACCGGCAGTGGCAGCGGCTCGTGCAGAAGCGCCACGGCCAGCGCCGCCGCGGTCAGCGGTTCGAGCAGGGTCACCACGGCGGCGACGCTGCCCGAGGTGGTGCGCAGCCCGGCGTAGAACAGCGCGTACGCCAGTGCCGTGGTGACCACGCCGAGGTGCAGCAGCAGCGCCACGGTGTCGACGCGCACCGGTACGGCGACTCCGGCGACCAGCGCGAACGGTGCCAGCGTCAGCGCACCGACCACGGTGGAGATGGTGGTCAGCGTCATCGGTGTGACGCGCTGCGAGACCTGCCGGCTGATCAGGGTGGTCACCGCGTAGCCGAGGCCCGACCCGGCTGCCGCGAGCAGCCCGAGCAGCGGCGCGGGCGCCGTACCGGTGGGCTCGGCCGTGGCCCCGGTGATCAGGGCGAGGCCGGCGACGGCGGCGACCAGTGTGGCGAGCCGCAGCGGGCCGGGGAGCCGGCGGGCGCGCACCGACTCCCAGGTGGCGGCGAGCACCGGGGCCAGGCCCAGGCTGACCACGGTGGCCACGCCGACCCCGGCCAGTGCCACGGCGGCGAAGTAGAGCGCCTGGTACAGGCCGAGGCCGATCCCGGTGAGCAGCAGGGGAAGCGGCGCCGAGCGCAGGGCGGCCCGGATGGCGCCGAGCCGGCTGGCGGTGCACGCCAGCAGGACGAGGGCGGCGATCGCGAGGCGGTGGAAGCCGATGCTCACCGGGCTGAGCCCGGTGCTCTCGCGCAGCAGTTGCACCGCCACGCCGGTGGTGCCCCACAGCACTCCGGTGACGGTGATCTGGATCAGGCCGGTACGGGCCTGGGCGACGGCCGGCGCGGCAGCGGCCGGCGGCACGGTACGGGAGGTGGACACGGATGCGCTCCGAAGGGTGAGCCGTTGACGGGGACGACGTCGACGGAGCGCGTACGGCGAGGTGGCCGAGCCGGTCAGTCACCGGTCGGCGGGAGGCGCGGCGCTCCGTTCAGGAGCGCGGCGGGGGCAGGACGCCCAGGAACGGCCGCATGGGGACGACCGTACCGCAGAGGGCCGGGTCAGACGGGGCGTGCCCCGACGGCGTCCCGGATCTCGGCGCCCTCGGCGCCCTCGACGGAGCGGGCGCAGTGCCCGCAGCAGAAGAACCGGCCGTTGACCTCGACGCCGTGCCCGACGATCTTGATCTGGCAGTGTTCGCAGATCGGTGCCATCCGGTGGATCGCGCACTCGAACGAGTCGAAGGTGTGCACGTCGCCGCTGACCGTACGCACCTCGAACGCCATCCAGTAGTCGTTGCCGCAGACCTCGCAGGTTGCCACGGAAAACCCCCCGTATCAGGACATGTGCTATCAGGTTCCCGCACTGCGGGGCGGTGGCGGGCGAAATGGCGCGAGCCGGCCGGGCGGTACGGCGTGTCGGCTCCCGCGTGTCGTCCGTTAGGCCGGATGAACGGCCGCAACCCCCGGAGGATCGCCATGATCAAGCGCAACAGACTCTTCGGCAACCAGACCCGGGTCACCTTCTGTCTGCCCCGGGACGCCCCGCCCGGCCCGGTGAGCGTGGTGGGCTGCTTCAACGGTTGGGAGCCCGGCCGGCACGAGCTGGTCACCCGCCGCGACGGCACCCGGACGGTGACCGTGAGGCTCGGGCCGGGCGAGTACCGCTTCCGCTACCTCGCCAGCGGCGGGGTCTGGCTGGACGACGAATCGGCCGACCAGGTCGACGAGCGGGGGAGCCTGCTCCGGCTCTGATCCGGCTCTGACAGAAAACTCGTCACCATCGATGGATTTATTGATGGGGGTCTTTACTGTTAACAAAGTTTAAATTACCTTGGGGGCACCACCGGACCTGAAGAAGGAGCTGCCCCCATGCGTCGAAGAATCACCGTCCCGCTGGTGGCGGCGGGCGCCGTCGCCGCCACCCTCACCGTCGCCGCGCCCGCCCAGGCGCACGGCTACGTGTCCGCCCCACCGAGCCGGCAGGCGCTCTGCGCGCAGGGCCGGGTGCCCGACTGCGGGCAGATCAAGTACGAGCCGCAGAGCGTCGAGGGACCCAAGGGCCTGCGGAGCTGCAACGCCGGGATCGCCCAGTTCGCCGTCCTCAACGACGACAGCCGGGGCTGGCCGGCCACGTCGGTCGGCAGCTCGCTGACCTTCACGTGGGTGAACACCGCCCGGCACGCGACCAGCAACTGGGAGTACTGGATCGGCAACACCCGGGTCGCCTCGGTCAACGGCAACGGCCAGCAGCCGGGCGCCACCGTCTCGCACAACGTCAACCTCGGCGGCTTCTCGGGCCGGCAGAAGATCCTCGCGGTCTGGAACATCTCCGACACCGCGAACGCCTTCTACTCCTGCATCGACGTCCAGATCGGCGGCGGCGGCGGGCCTGCGCCCACGCCAACCCCGACCCCCACCCCCACGCCGCGGCCCACCCCCACGGCCACGCCGACCACTCCGCCCGCGCCGGGTGGCACCTGGACGGCCGGCCGGGCGTACCAGGTCGGTGACCAGGCCACCTACGGCGGCGCGACGTACCGCTGCCGGCAGGCCCACACCGCGATCCCCGGGTGGGAGCCGCCGAACGTGCCGGCGCTCTGGAGTCAGGTCTGACCGCGCGGGTGCGGCCCCGGTCGCACCCGTGCCGCCATCCCTCGCTGATCGGAGCACCCGGCATGACACGCCGAACCCTGCTGGCGCCCCTGCTCGCCGCGCTACTGCTCAACGCCGCCTGTGCCGGCCCGCCGGCGGCAGGCCCGTCGGCCGCGCCGCAACCGGCGGTCGGATCCCCGGCCGGGTCGGCGGCGGCCGGGGACGCGATGAGCGGCATCGACGTGGTGTTCCTGAGCACCATGGTCGGCCACAGCGAGCGCACTCTGCAGATCGTGCGGCTGGCTCGGGACAGGGTGCGCGACGACACGTTGCGCACCCTGTCCGCCGCCATCGAGGCGACCGAGGCCGACGAGTTGTCCGCCATGCGTGGCTGGCTGCCCACGGCGGGTCCGGGAGCCAGCGCGGCCGTGCACCACCACGCCGGGCACGGCGACGACGCCGCGCTCGACCGACTGCGGGCCGCGTCCGACGCCGACGTCGACCGGGTGCTGCGCGAGGTGCTCGCCGACCATCAGCGGGCGGCGGCCGACCTGGCCCGGGCGCAGGTTGAGGTCGGTGGCAGCGAGCGGGTACGCGACCTGGCCCGGCGGATCGAGCAGTCCCGGACCGCCGAGGTCGGGCTGCTGACCGGCCAGCCGCCCGCGCGGCGGTGATCGGGGTACGCCGTCGGCGCGCCCGCCACCGGGCGGTGGCCGCTCAGCTCAGCGGGGTTCCAGCCGGATCGACACCGAGTTGACGCAGTGCCGGGTGTCCTTCGGGGTGAAGCCCTCGCCGTGGAAGACGTGCCCGAGGTGGCTGTTGCAGCGGGCACAGCGGATCTCCGTACGGGCCATGCCGAGGCTGCGGTCCTCGATCTCCTTGACCCGGCCGGGGATGGCGTCGTCGAAGCTGGGCCACCCGCAGTGCGAGTCGAACTTCGTGTCGCTGGAGAAGAGTTCCAGCCCGCAGGCGCGGCAGTGGTAGACGCCGGACGTCTTGGTGTCCACGTACTCACCGGTCCACGGGCGTTCGGTGCCGGCCTCCCGCAGCACGTGGAATTCCTCGGGGGTCAACCGGACCCGCCACTCGTCCTCGGTCTGGGGCAGCTCGTTGTCGTCAAGACTCACGCCCCAACGGTACGTCCAACGTCGGGGGCGTGGCATAAGGTCGCGGGATGGGTGGCACCAAGGCAGCGGTCGCCGAGGTCGAGGTGGCCGGGCACACCGTACGACTGAGCAGTCCCGACCGGGTGATCTTCCCCGAGAGGGGCTTCACCAAGGCGGACGTCTTCCACTACTACCTCGCGGTCGGCGACGGCATCATGCGCGCCCTGCGGGACCGGCCCACCACGCTGCAACGCTTCCCCGAGGGCGTCGAGGGCGAGATGTTCTTCCAGAAGCGGGTGCCCACCCGAGGGGTGCCGCCCTGGGTCTCCACGGCCGAGATCACCTTTCCGAGCGGCCGGAGCGCGGCCGAGCTGTGCCCCGCCGACCTGGCACACGTGGCCTGGGCGGCGCAGATGGGCACCATCGTGTTCCACCCGTGGCCGGTGCGCGCCGCCGACGTGGACCGCCCCGACGAGCTGCGCATCGACCTGGACCCGCAGCCCGGCACCGACTTCGCCGACGCGGCGCGGGCCGCCGGGAACGTCCGCGCGGTCCTCGACGAGCTGGGAGCCACCGGCTGGCCGAAGACCTCCGGCGGCCGTGGCGTGCACGTCTACCTGCGGATCCAGCCGCGCTGGACGTTCACCGAGGTGCGCCGGGCCACCATCGCGCTGGCCCGGGAGGTCGAGCGCCGCCACCCCGACCTCGTCACCACCGCATGGTGGAAGGAGGAGCGCGGCAGCCGGGTCTTCGTCGACTACAACCAGATGGCCCGAGATCGCACGATCGCCTGCGCGTACTCCCTTCGGGCCAACGCGCGGGCCACCGTCTCCACCCCGGTCACCTGGGACGAGCTGCCCGACGTCGACCCGGACGACTTCGACCTGCGTACCGTCCCGGCCCGGCTCGCCGAGCGGGGCGACGCGCACGCCGGCATCGACGAGACCCCGTGGGACATCACCCCACTGCTGGAGTGGGCCGAGCGGGACGCCGCCGCCGGCCAGGGCGACCTGCCGTACCCGCCGGACCACCCCAAGATGCCCGGCGAGCCCAAGCGGGTCCAGCCCAGCCGCGCCAAGCGCACACCCGGCGAGGACACCGCCTGACGCTCGCGATCCGCCCCGGCCCGGCGACCGTCTCGATTTCTGGATCGGCCCCGTCACGACGGGCGCCGATCCGGACATGGAGTAGACGTGAGCTCCGGGACCGAGCACGAGGACCGCTTCCGACGCATCTACGCGGACAACTTCGAGCCGCTGCTGGCGTACGCGATGCGGCGCGTCGACCAGCCCGAGGACGCGGCCGACGTGGTCGCCGAGACGTTCCTCGTCGCCTGGCGGCGCACCCGTGAGATGCCGCCCGAGCCCGAGGTGCGTCTGTGGCTGCACGGCGTGGCCCGGCGGGTGCTGGCCAACCACCACCGCGGCGGGGCGCGCCGGGGACGGCTGGGTGAACGGTTGAAGCAACGGCTGCGGATCGCCGTCGCCGTCGACCCGGGCAGCGACGTACCCGAACGGCTCACGGTGCGCGCCGCGCTGGCCCGGCTCGGCGAGCTGGACCGGGAGGTGCTGATGCTGACCTTCTGGGAGGGCCTGGAGCCGCGCGAGGTCGCCACCGTCCTTCGGGTCAGCCCCGCCGTGGTCCGTACGCGGCTGTCCCGTGCCCGGGCCCGGCTGCGAAACCTCGTCGGTGACGACCTCGGCCCACCCGGACATGTACTCGACGTCATGGCAGCACGAGCCCCGGAGGAGGGCAGATGACCGACGAGCACCTCGACCGACTGGTCCGAGACGCCGACCCGTACCGAAGCGATGTCGTCGCGCACCTCGACGGGGCCGAGGAGAACCTCCTGGAGGAGATCATGTCCGCGCCGATCCTGGAACCCGTCGCCGAACCGCCGGGCAAGCGCCTCCGGGCGCGCCGAACGATGATGAGTGGCCTCGCCAGTGCGGGGGTCGCGGCCGCCGTACTCGCCGTCGTCTTCGCCGTCTCGATCACGAAGGCCGATCAGTCCGGAGGGGACGAGGCGTCTCCGGCGACCGGTGCCACCTCCACGGCGACCCAGCCGATCTCCTACTCGGCCATGGTCCTCAAGGCCGCCGAGGAGAGCCCGCGCCTGCTGATCGACCAGGCGGGCTGGAAGGCGACCACCGTCTACGGGTTCGCCGAGAAGGAGGGCACCATCGCGTTCACCAACGGTGGACGGCAACTGGAGATGAACTGGTACCCGGCCGGTCAGTACGACGGCTACCACAAGGACCGACTCCACGTCAGCAAGCCGGAGCCGGTGCAGGTCGACGGCTGGCCGGCCGAGCTGTTCCGGTACAGCGCGAGCGACTTCGCGGTCATGCTCCGGCCCCGCGACGGTTCCTTCGTCGAACTGCGGACCGGCGGCACCTGGACGCGTGGCGAGTTCGACGGGGTCCTCGCCGACGTCGTCCGCGTCGACGCGCGTACCTGGCTGGCGGCGCTTCCGGCGGAGATCGTCACGCCCGGCCGGGTGGACGAACAGGCGGCCAAGGTGCTCGCCGACGTACCGCTGCCGCCGGGCTTCGACAGGGCCGCGCTGGGCACCCTCGGCACCAACGACGCCTACCAGTTCGGCGCGAGGGTGACGAGCCGGGTGGGCTGCGGGTGGATCGCCGAATGGCTGCGCGCGAAGCAGGCCGGCGACAACGCCGCGCTCAAGCGGGCCAGCGACGCGCTGCGCAGCAGCCACACCTGGAAGGTGCTGCACGACATGAACGACGAGGGCGACTGGCCGGAGGTGTTCTGGGAGACCGCCGATGAGGTGGCCGCCGGTAAGGCGCCCGCTGGTTACCGAGGAGCCCTCGGCTGCGAGTAGCCGTTCGAAGCGGCTTTTGGGGTGGGGCGCTGGGGACCAATGGATCCTCGGCGTCCTGCCGCATCGAGGATCCCCGGTGGCTGGGCGGTCGCGTCTCACGTTCGCCGGTGGTAGTGGTTGCGGCGGGGTAGCCGGTCGGGGTCGAGCCAGGCGGGCGGGACGAACTCCGGGTGGCCGTCGTCGCCGAGTTGGACGGCCCAGTCGGTCTGGTGGACGTGTCGGTGGTGGTGCCCGCAGAGCAGGACGGCGTTGTCGAGGCTGGTAGGACCGCCGTCCGCCCAGTGGCGGATGTGGTGGGCGGCGCACCAGCGCGGTGGTCGGTCACAACCGGGGAAGGCGCAACCACGGTCGCGCAGCACAAGGGCACGACGGAGCGGACCGGTGATGAGGCGGCGTTGCCGGCCCACGTCGAGAACCTGACCGGCGCCGCCGAGCACGGCGGGCAGGATGGCGGCGTCGCAGGCGAGCCGGCGCACCGTGTCGGGGGTGAGCCGCAAGCCGATGTCGAGAGAGCCATCATCCAGATGCCGTGTCAGCTGGTCGTAGCTCGTGGTGACGACGATCTGGGCGGGATCGCCCCCGTGCTCCGGCAGCTCACCGGTGCGCAGAGCGAGCCGGCACACATCGGCGAGGGCGTCGTGGCGGCGCTGCCCGGGCGTGCGGCTGTCGCCAGGCCCCGAGGGCGCGGTGAGCGGATCGAGGACGGCGCGCAGCAGTGCGGCGGCTTCCGCGTCGAGGGTGCCGGCGAGCCGCAGCCGACCTCCGGGCTGCTCAGAGAGGGTCACGTGTCGGTCCCGGGCTGTGCGGCAGGCCTCGGCCTCCAGTGCCACCCGGGCGGCCTCCTCGGCGGCGTCGGGGGCGACGTGATCGAGGATCCGGGTGGCCATTCTGCGCAGCAGGGAGGGGTCGAACTGCTCGGCCCACTCGACCAGCACACCGACGGCCTTGTCGGCGACCTCCACACCGGCCGACGCCGAACGGTGGCGACCGCGTCGGCGATGACCCGCACCTGCTCCACACTGACCGCGCCGCTGGCCAGGGCGTCACGCACGCCGGGCGGAGCCGCGTCGATCGACGCGGCGAGGTCGACCAGCCGGCGGGCGGCGGAGACGGTGAGCCGCAGCCGGTCGCGCAGCCACACCGCCGTCGAGGACGCGCCCTGCGCCATTGCTGTGCCGCGACCGTCCAACTCCTGCACCGTGGCCAACTGCACCGACGCCAACCGCTGCTGAAGCCGGTGCATGGCGTCGATCGTCGCGATGAGGTCGTGCTCCGAGATGGCCCAGATGGCGGCACCGGCGCATGCCGCCACTGCGCTCTCCGCCCGCGCCAACTCATCGATCACGAACGCAGAATAGAACACGTGTACGACAGATCCGCGCGAGAATTGATCCCGCGGGATCCTCGTCGACCCAACCGCTGCCTATTGACTTTCGATAGGTAGCGAGCGAAACTCGATGCATGGTGACAGAGCATCGAGCGGTCCCCGCTCTCAAGGTCTTCCTCGTGTTGCTGTTCGGGATCCTGGTCCTGTTTCAGACCTTCTCGCTGCCCGGGCAGTTCGCCCACATGGCCGAGGAGTCTCCGGACTTTGCCTATCTGCGGTGGCCGGCGACCGTCGTGACGGTGTTCTGGCTGCTGTGTGTCCAGGTGGTGATCGTGGCCACCTGGAAGCTGCTCGGCCTGGTCAAGGCCGACCGCATCTTCACCGAGGTGTCGCTGAAGTGGGTGGATGCGATCGTCTGGGCCATCGGCGCGGCCTGGGTGGTGCTCGTGGGCGTCTTCCTCTACGTCGGTTTCAACGCGGGTGACCCGGGGCTGCCGCTCCTGCTGTTCCTGATGTTGACGGGTGTCACCGTGCTGGGGCTCCTGATGGTGGTGATGCGGGCACTGCTGCGGCAGGCCACCACGCTGCGCACCGACATGGAAGCGGTGATCTGATGCCCATCGTCGTCCGCATCGACGTCGAGTTGGCCAAACGCAAGATGAGCGTCGGTGAGTTCGCCGAGCGCGTCGGGCTCACGCCGGCGAACGTGGCCGTGCTCAAGAACGGCCGTGCCAAAGCTGTCCGCTTCAGCACGTTGGAAGCGATGTGCCGGGTGCTCGACTGCCAGCCCGGCGATCTGCTCGAGTGGGTCGAGGAGGAAACCCCGTGAAGTACCTCATCGTGATCGCCGCCGTCCTCGCCGTCGCGCTCGGTGTCGCCGGCATCGTGTACGGAGAGGGCGACGACTCGCCGGGCCTCCAGCTCCTGGGCGTGCTGTTCGTCGTCGGTGCCATCGTGTTCGGCGTGCGGGCCCTCCGACGCGGCAGGTAGCGGTGCACCGGCGTCGCGGTCTCAGCCCTCGGTGTCGTGGCCGGTCGCGGGCAGGCTGGCCACGCCACGGCTCAGCGCGGTCTTGAACTCCCGGTAGAGGTCCGCGCCGAGCATGTCTGAAAGGTTCTGCTCGATCAGGTCGACCAGGCCGTCGGAGACCTCCATGAACTCGAGGCCCCGCTCCGTCGGGATGATCAGCTTCGCGCGGCGGTCGGCCGGGTCCGGTGCGCGCCGGACGTAGCCCAGGCGCTCCAGCTCGTCGAGGATCGCGCCCATCGTCTGCTTGTTCCTCCCGGCGAGCCGGGCCAGTTCCCCGGGGCGGGTGCCCTCGGTGTCCAGATACGCCAGTACCGCACCGTGGCGGGGTCTGACGTCGGCGAAACCGTGCTCGGCCGCCCGGGTGAAGATCTCCCGCTGGACCCGTGCGGAGAGCTGGACGGCCAGGATCCCGAGGTCCGGGTCCTGCTCCTTGCGTGTGCTGCGTCTCATGATTAGTCCAATCATTGGACAGTCCATTAGTTGGACTATATCGTCGTCGGCGACACCACCGCTCCGGACCTGCACGACAGTAGGCCCGACCGGTGCGCCGACGGACGAGCCACCCGTCGGTTCACCGGTCTACCCCGGAGCGGCACCGGTGCCCCACCGCAGACCTGTGGCGGATCAGCCGCGGCCGGATCACGGCCCGCGTAACGGGAGGAAAGCCATGACCATCCTGATAACCGGAGCGACCGGAACGGTGTCCGGAGAGGTGCTGCGGGAACTCGCCGGCAAGCAGCCGGTGCGGGCCCTCGTTCGGGACAGGTCGCGCGTACCTGACGTCGACGGCGTCGACTACGTCGTCGGTGACCTGGACCGTCCCTCCACTCTGGCGCCAGCCTTCGACGGAGTGACCACGCTGTGGCTGCTGACCGCGATGGGCCCGCTCGCGCCGAGCCAGAGCATGAACGCGTTGTGGGCGGCACGCCACGCCGGCGTTCGGCACGTCGTCCGGCTCTCCGCGATCGGCGCCGCGCACGACGCTCCCACCCGCAACGGCCGGCTGCACGCGCTCTCCGACGCCGAACTGCAGCACTCGGGCATCGCCTGGACGATCCTGCGACCGAGCAATTTCATGCAGAACATGCTCGGGACTCTGGCCGGGGACCAGCTCTACGGGATCTTCGGCGAGGGCCGGGTCGGTGTCGTCGACGTACGAGACATCGCCGCGGTCGCGGCCGAGATCCTCGCCGCACCCCAACGGCACGAGGGCATGATCTACACCCCGACCGGTCCGGAGAGCATCTCGCTGCACCAGGCGGCGGAGGAACTCACCCGTACGCTCGGACGCCCCGTGCGGTACGTACCGCAGAGTCCCGAGCAGACCCTCGACGGCCTGCTCCAGGCAGGGCTCGACGAATGGACCGCGGAGGTTCTCACCGAATACCGCATCGCCTACGGCTCCGGGTGGGGCGACTTCAGCAACGACCACGTCGCCAGCGTCACCGGCCGGTCGCCGCGGAGCATCGCCGAGTTCGTCCGCGACCACCAGCGGCAGTTCGCCACCGCCTGATCAGGGTCGCGACGGGGGCCAAGCCGGCTCTCCCCGTAATAACGATCATGTAACGGGCGCGAACCTTTCCCGGTGGGTGACCTGTTTTGAAGGTCGTCGGCCCGCCCGGGCCAGGGGAGGCGTCGGATGAAGTTGGTGTGGAGGCGGGCCCGCGAGGCGCGGGGCCTGCTGGTGGCCGCGGTGCTCGCCGCCCTGGTCGCCGTCGCGTTGGTCACCGGCCTGTCCGACTACAACCGCCGCGCGGTGGACGCCGGGCAGCGGGCGCTGGTGGCGGCCTCGCCGGCCGAGGAACGCGGCCTGCTGGTCAGCGGCTCCGGCGGGCGCGACGCCGCCGAGTTCGCCACCCGGGACAGGGCGGTCCGGGCGGAGTTCGCCGACGGGCTCGCCGGGGTCCCGGTGACCGTCGCCGCTGCCCGGTACGGCACCGGCCGGGAGTTGACCGGCGACCTCGGGTCGGTGCCGCGCACCAGCGATGAGCCGATCTTCGCGAACCTGGCGACCCTCGATGACCTTGCCGCGCACGCCGAGCTGACCAGCGGGGCGTGGCCCCGCCCCGGCGCGAGCCCGATCCAGGTGAGCCTGCCGGAACGGGTCGCTGCCCTGCTGGGCCTGACCGCCGGCGACCGGGTCCCGCTGCGCGACCGGTCCGTCGAGAAGGCAAGCCAGGTGGTGCTCGCCGGCACCTGGCGCCCCCGCGACCCCGACGAGGCGTACTGGCTGCTGGCCCCCGGGGTGGGCACGGGCAGCGTGGGCTCGGCCACCTCGTACGGGCCGTTCGTGCTGGACCCGGCCGACTTCACGGCCACGTTCCCGGGCGCGGTGTCGGCGTCGTGGCTGGCCGAGCCGGACCTCGCGGGCGTCGACGCCTCGGGTCTGCCCGCCGTGCGGGCGGCCATGACGGCGGCCGTCTCGGCGGTGCCGGAGGCCGCCGAACTGGGCACGTCGGGGCAGACGGCAACCAAGATCGACCGGCTGCTGGACCGGATCGCCCGCGCCGACCTGGTGGGCCGCTCCGCGCTGGCCACCCCGCTGCTGCTCATCCTGGTGCTCGGCGGGTACGCGCTGGTGCTGGTCGCCGCCCTGCTGCACGAGGACCGCCGCCCGCAGACCGCGCTGCTCCGCGCCCGAGGCGCCGCCCGCCGCCAGTTGGCCGGCCTCGCCGCCCGCGAGGCGACCCTGGTCGTCGCGCCGGCCGCCCTGCTCGGACCGGTGATCGCCCTGGAGGCGCTGCGGTTCGTTCGGCCGGGTGGATCGGGGGAGCTCTCCACCGCCGGCGGCAACACCACGCTGGTCTGGGCGGCTGCCGCCGCCACCGCGGCCGGCTGCCTGGTGGCCATGGTGGCCCCGACGCTGCGCAGCTCCGGCACGTACGTCGCCGACATGGCCGCCCGCTCCCGGCCGAACCGGGCCGCGAGCGTCCAGCGGGCCAGCGTCGACCTGGTACTCGTGGCGCTGGCCGTGCTCGCCTGGGTGCAGCTGCGCCGGTACGCCTCCCCGCTCGCCGGCTCGGACGGCCGGCTCGGGATCGACCCGCTGCTGATCGCCGCCCCGACGCTCGGCGTGCTGGCCGGCGCCGTGCTGGCGCTGCGGGTGCTCCCGCCGCTCACCCGGTTCGCCGAGCGGTTCGTCGACCGGCGCCCCTGGACGGCCACGATGTTCGGCATGTGGCAGGCCGGCCGGCGTCCGCACGCGGGGCTGGTGCTGCTGCTCGCCCTCGCCGTCGGCGGGAGCACCCTGGCCTGGTCCCTGATCAGCACGGGGGAGCGATCCCAGGTCGAGCAGGCCGGCCACACGGTGGGTGCCGACCTGCGGGTGACCGAGCGCGCCGGCTCCGCCCCGCCGACCCGGGCCGGTCAGATCGCCGCGCTACCCGGGGTGGACCGGGCGTTGCCGGCGTGGCGCGACGAGGTGCGGGTGGGACGCGAGGACCTGCCGATCACGGTGATCGGCCTGGACGCCGCCAGCGCGGCCGGCGTCGTCCGGCTCGCCGAGCGGCTGAGCGACGAACCGGCGTCGGAGCAGTATCGGCGGATGGTGGGGGCCCGGGGCGCCCCCGGCGGACTCGAGATACCCGCCGACAGTCGCGCGATCACCGGCACGGTCCGCACCCCGGTGTCCGGTGCCGTCCGGCCGCACCGGGTCCGGGTGGCGCTGCTGGTCACCAGCGCCGACGGGCTCGCCTTCCGGCTGCCGGCGGTCGACGCACCCAGCGACGGCCGGACCATGCCGTTCACCGTGACGCTGCCGGACGTGGGTGGGGCGCGGCTGCGGCTGGCCGGGTTCGAGGCCGACGGTGGACCGGCCGCTGGCACCTCGTACCGGCTCGAGGTCGATCGGCTGGCCCTGGTCGGCGCGGACGGTACAGCCCGTCCGACAGAGCTGACCGGCGACTGGGTTATGAGGCGGGGCGGCCAGCCATCCCAGCGGGCGGAGTCGAGCGCCGACGGGGTCGCCGCCCAACTGCCGGTGGAGTTGATTCCGGGCGGTCAGTTCGCCTTCCAGCCGCAGACCCGGTTCGCCATCGTGCCCGGCGGGCAGATCGCGGCGGTCCCGGTGCTGATGACGCCAGGGGTACGCGATGCGCTGAGCCTGAACATCGGCGACACCGCCACGCTGGCGCTCTCGGGAGCGTCGGTGCCGGTCTCGCTGGTCGGAGAGTTGACGTCCGTGCCGACCACCGCCGGCGAGGGCGTGCTGCTGGACCTGCCCGCCGCGGTCGACGCGCTGGTCCGGGGCGGCGGCACGATCCGATCGGTGCCGGAGTGGTGGGTCGGCACCGACGACGCGGCGAGCGCCGCCCGGGCGGCCAGCGAGCTGACCGGCGTCACCGTGCTCGACCGCGAAGCGGTGATCGAGTCGGCCGCCGAGGACCCGTACTGGCGCGGGGCGCGTACCGGGATGCTCGCCGCCGCGCTCGGTGCGGTGCTGCTCGCCCTGGTCGGCCTCATGGTCGACGTGTGGGCCACCGCCCGGCACCGGCTGGGTGAGTTCGCGGTGCTGCACACCCTCGGCGCCACGCCCCGGCTGCTGGCCCGGGCGCTGCTCGCCGAACAGACCTTCCTGGCCGGCATCGGCGTGGGGGTGGGGCTGCTGCTCGGCGCCGCGGTGGGGGCCACCATGGCCCCGCTGGTCATCCTCACCCCGGCCGCCGGCCGGCCGGTGCCCACGGCGACGTTCGAGTTGCCCTGGTTGCCGATCGGCGTGACCGCGGTCGGCCTGCTGCTGGCGGCGCTCGCCTTCAGCGCGTTCATCGCCACCGGCATCCGGCAGCGGGTGGCGGCGGTGCAGATGCGGATCGGGGGAGAACGATGAGCGGGCGCGACGTGCGACCCGGTGACCGGGCACGACGGGGGAGTACCCGATGAGCATCGGTGCGGCCGTCCGGCGGGTCCGGGCGTACGGCGGGCAGTTCCTGCTCCTGGCGGTGCTGACACTGGTGGTCACGCTGCTGGTCAGCGGTGTGCCCCGGCTGGTCAACCGGCTCGCCGAGCAGGGCCTGCGGGCACAGCTGAACAGCGAGCCGGCTGCCCGCCGGGACCTCTCGTACACCTCCGGAATCGTGACCACGTCCACGACATCGGTCATGGGCGGCGCCCGAGGGCAGTTCGAGGCCGTGGCCGAGCAGATGCCGCCGCAGGTGCGCTCGGCGGTGGCCGAGCGGTGGTACAGCGTCGACGCCACGCCGGCCCGGGTGATCGGCCCCGACCTGAAGGCGCGCAACCTGCTGGTCGACCTGGGCCTGCGCGCCATGCCCGGCGTCAGGGAGGCCGGGACCCTCGTCGAGGGGACGTGGCCGAGCGAGACGTACGTCCCCGACCGGCCGACCGAGGTGGCGCTCGACGCCGACGTGGCCCGCAAGCTCAACCTGCGGACCGGCAGCCAACTGCAGATCGGCAAGGTCACCCAGACCGGTTTCACCGACGCGTCCCCGCTGGTGGTGGTCGGGCTGTTCCGCCCCGCCGACCGTGCGGACGGCATCTGGGACGGGCTGCCACCGCTGCTGCGGATCACCGAACCGCTCGGCGACGGGGAACCGTTCATCGCCGTGGGTGTGGTCGCCGGGGTGACCATCGACAAGCGGGCCGCGGCGGGTTGGCCGGTGCGTTCCGACTGGCGTTACCGGCTGGGCGTCGACCGCATCGACGCGCGCCAACTGGACGAGCTGATCGACGGCCTCCAGCAGTTGCAGCGCGGCACCAGTCCCGCCCTCACGCTGACCCAGGGCGTCGACGTTCCACTGCGCGCGTTCGCCGCCCAGGTGAACGCCGCCCGTACCCTGCTGGCGGTGATCTCGGCCGGCGTGCTGGCCACCCTGGCCGGGCTCATCGTGCTCGCGGCCATCCTCGCCGCCCGGCGGCGCCGCGCGGAGTTCGCGCTGCTGCGCGCCCGCGGCGGCGCGGCCACCGCCGGCGCCCGGCGCAGCCTCGCCGAATCGCTGCTGGTGGTACCGATAGCCGCCGTCCTGGGCTGGTGGCTGGGAACCCTGGTCCCCGGCGCCCCCGACCCGACCGTGCCGTACGCCGTCGCGGCGACCGTGCTGGTCACCCTGGCGCTGCCGCTGGCCACGCTGGCCGTACCGGCCGGCGGGGCCGCCCGCAGTGACCTGGTCCGGGTACGCCCGTCGGCCCGCCGGCTCACCGTCGAGGTCTTCCTGCTGCTGCTGGCCGGGCTCGCCACGGTGCTGCTGCGCCGGCGCGGCCTCACCCTCGGCGAGGTGGACCCGCTGCTGGTCTCGGTGCCCGTGCTGTTCGCGGTCGGCGCTGCGGTGCTCGCGCTGCGGGCGTACCCCTGGCCGTTGCTGCTGGTCAGCCGGCTGGCCGCGCGCACCCGGGGCAGCGTGACCTTCCTCGGCACCGCGCGGGCCGGGCGGTCCGCCGTCGCCGCCCCGCTGGTCGTGGTGGTGCTGGCGATCGGCACGGCGGCGTTCTGCGCGGTGGTCGCCGCCGGTGTCGACGCGAGCCGGGACCGGGCCGCCGAGCAGGCGGTTCCGGCCGACGCGCTGATCCGGGGCGAACGGTTCGCCCCGGACACCGTCGACGAGTTGGGTCGCCTGCCCGGGGTCCGGGCCGCCACGCGGGTGCTGAACGAGCCGGCCGATCGGCTGGCCGCCGACGAGGTCGGCACCGACGCGCGGGTCGGTCAGGCGGCCGTGCTGCTGGTCGACGCCCCGGGCCTGGTCACGGTTGCGCGGGAGTCCGGTGCGGACCTTCCGGTGCCGTCCGCGCTGCGGACCGCCAGGGCCGAACCGGGGCCGCTGCCCGCGGTCGTCTCCCCGGCGGTCGCCGCCGACCTGGCCCGGGTCGGGCGGGACGGCTCCGCCTTCGTCTCGGTGCAGGGCCAGCGGTACGAGTTCCGGGTGGCCGACACCGCGGAGAGTTTCCCCCTGCTGCCGGCGAACACCAGCCGGTTCGTCATCCTGCCCTGGCAGGCGCTGCCCGCGCGGAACACCACGCCCGTACCGACCAGCCTGCTGCTCGCCGGCGACCGGTTGGACGCCGAGGTGCTGCGCCAGGCCGGTGACCAGGGGCAGTCGCGCTACCAGAGCACCGGTGCGGTGACCGGCCGGGAACGACCGCTCGGGGTGACGGTCGTTACCCGGGCGGACGTCCGACGGGAGCTGGGTGACGGCGGCGCGAACGGGGTGCTGGCCTTCGGGTTCGTGGCCGGCGCCGTCGGCGGCACCGTGCTCGGGTTGCTGGCCATCGCGTTCACCGTGCTGGCCGGCGCGCGGGCCCGAGGTCAGGTGCTGTCCCGGCTGCGCACCCTCGGCCTGTCCCGCCGGCAGTGGCGGGGCCTGCTGCTGGTCGAGCTGACCCCGCTGGTCGGGGTGTCGGTGCTGACCGGGGCGCTGGTCGGGGCGGTGCTGCCGCTGCTGCTCAACCCGGTGCTCGGCCTGTCCGCGTTCACCAGCGGCATGCCGGTCCGGGTGGCCTTCGAGCCCGGCCTGGTCGCCGCCGTGCTCGCGCTCGGGGCGGTCGCCCTCGGCTTCGCGGTCGCCGTCGAGGCCCTGAACAACCGCCGGCTGCGCCTCGGTGAGGTGCTCCGGCTCGGAGAGGAGAGCTGAGATGACCGCTACCGCCCAGACTCCACTGGTGCCTGACCTGGCCGCGCTGCAACAGCGGGCCGCGCAACGCGCCGCCGAGCGGGCCGGCGGGCAGGACCGCCTGCGCGGACACATCGTCTGCGACGGCCTGGTGCGCATCTTCAAGACCGAGGGGGTGGAGGTGGTCGCCCTGCAGGGGCTCGACCTGGTCATCGACCGGGGTGAGCTGGTGGCGATCGTGGGTGCCTCCGGCTCGGGCAAGTCGACGCTGCTCAACATCCTGTCCGGCCTGGACACCCCGACCGCCGGCATCGCCCGGGTGGCCGACTACGACCTGCTCTCGCTGTCCGCCAAGCGGCGGTTGAGCTACCGGCGGGAGCTGGTCGGGTTCGTCTGGCAGCAGACCGGCCGCAACCTGTTGCCGTACCTGACGGCGCTGGAGAACGTCGAGCTGCCGATGCAGTTGGCCGGCAAGCGCTCGCGGCGGGCGCGCCGGGAGCGGGCCCGGGAGCTGCTCGACATGGTCGGCGTGGGTTACTGCGCGGACCGGCGACCGGGCCAGCTCAGCGGTGGCGAGCAGCAGCGGTGTGCGGTGGCCGTGGCGGTCGCCAACGACCCGGAGGTGCTCTTCGCCGACGAGCCGACCGGTGAGCTGGACGAGGCGACCGGCGCGGAGGTCTTCGGGGCGCTGCGCACCATCAACGCGGAGCTGGGCGTGACCATCGTGGTGGTGACCCACGACCACGCCGTGGCCACGCAGGTCCGCCGGACCGTCGCGATCCGCGACGGACGGACCGCCTCGGAGGTACGCCGGACCGCGCGCGTCGGCGCGGACGGCAACACCGAACTGGTCAGTGAGGAGTACGCGGTGCTCGACCGGACCGGCCGGATGCAACTGCCGGCGGCGTTCGTCGACGCGCTCTCGCTGCGGGACCGGGTCCGGCTCGATCTGGAGCCGGATCATGTGCAGGTACGGCCCGGTGACCGGGCCTCGGACGGGCAGGAGGAGCGGGCGTGAGCCGTCGGGACATGGTGGTGACCGGCGCGGCCGGCGCGGCCGGGGCGGGCGGGCCGGCCCGGGCCGGTGCCGTCCCCGGCGAGGTGGTCCGGGTCAGCGGTGTGAGCCGGACCTTCGGCCGGGGAGAGCACGCCGTGCACGCGGTACGGGACGTCTCCTTCAGCGCCGACCGCGGCGAGCTGGTCGCGGTCCGGGGCCGCTCCGGCGCCGGCAAGACCACACTGTTGAACATCGTCGGAGGGCTGGACCGGCCGAACAGCGGTCAGGTGGTGGTCGCCGGGCAGGAGGTCACCGCGGCCGGCGAGGCGGAGCTGCTGCGGCTGCGCCGGGGCACCGTGGGGTTCGTGTTCCAGACGTTCGGGCTGGTGCCGATCCTCTCCGCCGCCGAGAACGTGGGCGTGCCGTTGCGGCTGGCCCAGGTGCCGGCGGCGGAGCGGGAACAGCGGGTCGCGGTGCTGCTGGAGCTGGTCGGCCTGGGCGGGCACGCGGCGCAGCGCCCGTACGAGCTCTCCGGCGGGCAGCAGCAGCGGGTCGCGGTGGCCCGCGCGCTGGCCAACGAGCCGGACCTGCTCATCGCCGACGAGCCCACCGGCCAGCTCGACTCGGAGACCGGCCGGTCCATCATGGACCTGCTGCGCGCGGTGGTGCACGCCCGCGGCATGACGGCGCTGGTGGCCACGCACGACCCCGCCCTGATCGACCTCGCCGACCGGGTGCTCACTCTGCGCGACGGCCGCCTGGTCGACGAGTGAGCCCGGCAGGCGGTCAGAGCGGGAGCTTCATGCCCTCGTGGCTGGCGACGAAGCCGAGGCCCAGGTAGAAGCGGTGTGCGTCCTGGCGGGTCTTGTCCGTGGTGAGCTGCACCAGCGCGCAGCCACGCCGCCGAGCCTGGTCGATGGCCCAGACCATCAGCGCCCGGCCCAGTCCGTGGCCGCGCCGGTCGGAGCGGACCCGGACCGACTCGATCAGGGACCGCTCGGCGCCGTGCCGGCCGAGGCCGGGGATGTAGGTGATCTGAAGGCAGCCGACCACCTCGCCGCCCTCTTCGGCCACGATCAGCTGGTTGCGCGGGTCCGCGCTGATGTCCGCGAACGCCCGCTCGTACGCCTCGTCGACCGTGGTGAAGTCCCGGGCCTTGCCGAGGACGTCGTCGGCGAGCAGGGCGATGACGGCGGGCAGGTCCGCCCGGACCGCCTCGCGGTAGATCACATCGGTCATGCCGGTGAGCCTGGCACAGCGAAACCGGCGAATGGGCCGGTGCCACTTGCCGGGACCGGGCAGCATGGGGCGGCATGGAGCTCCTGCTGCTGCCGTTCCGGTGGATCTACCGGGCGTTGGTGTGGTTCGCGAACTCGCCGCGCACGCTGATCACCTCGTACCTGCTGATGATCGTGGTGGCGGGGGTCATCTACGGCGAGGTCGAGAACCGCAGCCCCGCCGACGCCGTCTGGTGGGCGGTGGTGACCGCGTCCACCGTCGGCTACGGCGACATCTCGCCGACCAGCTGGGCCGGCCGTACCCTCGCCGCGCTGCTCATCTCGACCATGGTGCTGCTGGTCATCCCCCTGATCACCGCGCACTTCGCGAGCAGGCTCATCGTCGACGACGACGCCTTCGAGCACGAGGAGCAGGAGCAGCTCAAGGCCGACGTGCGCCGGATGCGGGCGCTGCTGGAGGAGTTGGCAGCCCGGCAGGGCATCGACCTGCCGCCGCTGCCGCCGACCCGGCCCGTCACCGGGCCGGGCAGCGAAGCCCCTCCCTGGGAACGGTCAGCTCGAGCAGGTAGGCGTCGACCGCGGCGGTGATGCAGGAGGTCTGCGGGTAGGCGGTGTGCCCCTCGCCCTCCCAGGTGAGCACCCGGCCGACGCCCAGCATCGAGGCGAGCCGCGGGGTCTGCTCGTAGGGCGTCGCCGGGTCGCCGGTGGTGCCGACCACCACGATCGGCGGTGCGCCGTTCGCCTGCCCGGTCGGGTACGGGTCCCGTGTGCCCGGCCACTCGACGCAGCTCAGCATGCCGACCGCCAGCGCCGGCCCGAACAGCGGGTACTTCGTGCGCCACTGCGACTGCAACTGGCGGATCTGCGCCCGGCTCGGCTTCTCCGTCTCGTCCGCGCAGTTGATGGCGAGGTTGGCGTCGAACAGGTTCGAGTAGTGCCCGTCGCTCTCCCGGCCCGCGTACGCGTCGGCGAGCCGGAACACGTCCTTCGGGTCGCCCTCGGCGAGCCGGTCGATCGCGCCGGCCAGCTCCTGCCAGCCGGACTCCGTGTAGAGCGACGAGATGATCGCGTAGAAGACCCAGCCGGCGGTCGCCTCCCGCCCGTCGTCGCCGCGCACCGGGGAGACCCTGGCCTTGTCGATGGCCGTGGTGACCGCGGCGCGCGCGTCCGGTGCGATCGGGCAGCGGTCGGCGGTCGCCGCGCACCAGCGGGTGAAGTTGTCGAAGGCCCGCTCGAAGCCGCGGGCCTGGCTCTCCGAGCCGGCCACCAGCCCCTGCTTCGGGTCGACCGCGCCGTCGAGCACCAGCGCCCGCACCCGCTGCGGGTAGAGCTGGGCGTAGGTGGCGCCGAGCAGGGTGCCGTACGAGTAGCCCAGGTAGGTGAGCTTGTCGTCGCCGACGGCGGCGCGAACCGCGTCCATGTCGCGGGCGGCCTGCTCGGTGGCGTAGAGGGGCAACTGGTCGCCGTACCGGTCGCCGCAGCCCCGCCCGATCCGCTGGCTCAACCCCACGAAGCCGTCGAACCCCGCCTGGCTGGTCGGGTCCGGGTCGTAGCCGAAGCTGGCGTCCAGATCGGCGTCGGAGATGCACTTGACCGGGCTGGACCGGGCCACGCCGCGCGGGTCGAAGCCGACGATGTCGAAGCGCTCGGTGATCGCGGGCGGCAGCCCGCCGAACTGGGGGCCGAAGGAGAGGTAGACGGCGGTGTCGACGCCCGAGCCGCCCGGGCCGCCCGGGTTGATCACCAGCGAGCCGATCCGGTCCCGCTGCTTGGTGGACCGGGCCCGCAGCAGGGCGATCTCGAAGGTCTGCCCCGCGCCCGGGCCGGCGGTCGCCCCGCCGCCGGTGCCCCAGTCGCGCGGCACCGCGACCCGGGCGCACTCGTAGCGCATGTCCGGCGCGCCCCGCCCGACCAGCTCGTCGGCCACCTCCGGGCACGCCCGCCAGGTCGGCGAGCTGCCGGTCGGCGCCGCCTCACCCTCCACCTCGGTGCGTGGGGCGAACGCGGGCAGGGTGCAGCCGGCGGTGAGCAGCACGGCCACGGTGAAGGCGACCAGAGTGCGACGGACCCGGCGACTGGTCGCCATCCGAGGCTGGTCGGCGGTGCGGGTCACGTGTCCTCCGGGGTCGAGTCGACGGCCAGGCTACGCCGGGCCGGTGGAGGTCTGGTCCACGGTGGCCGCCGGGTCGCCGCGCAGCACCTGGTCCACGTCGAAGCGGATCGGACGGTCGAGCTGGTCGTAGCGGCAGGACTTCGGATCGCGGTCGGGCCGCCACCGTTTGAACTGGGCGGTGTGCCGGAACCGCTCGCCCTCCATCGCGTCGTAGCCCACCTCGACCACCAGCTCCGGGCGCAGAGGCTCCCACTCCAGGTTCTTCGTGCCGGTCCACCGGCTCACCCCGCCCGGGATGCGCTGGCCGCGCTCATGGTCGCCGTGCACCCACGGGTGCTCGCCGCCGGTGTCCCGGTAGGGCTCCAGCTCGTCGAGCAGCTCGGCCCGCCGGGCCATGCTGAACGAGGCGCTCACCCCCACGTGGTGCAGCACACCCGCGTCGTCGTAGAGACCGAGCAGCAGCGAGCCGACCACCGGGCCGGACTTGTGCCAGCGGAAGCCGGCCACCACCGCGTCGGCGGTGCGGGCGTGCTTGACCTTGAACATCAGCCGCTTGCCCGGCTCGTACGGCAGGTCGGCCGGCTTGACGATCAACCCGTCCAGCCCGGCGCCCTCGAACACGTCGAACCAGCGGGCCGCCGTCTCCGGGTCGGTGGTGACCTGGGTGACGTGCACCGGCGGGCGGACCCCGGACAGCGCCTCCACCAGCCGCTCCCGGCGGCGCGGGTAGGGCTGCTCCACCAGGGCCTCGTCGCCGATGGCGAGCAGGTCGAAGGCGACGAAGTCGGCCGGGGTGGTCTCGGCCAGCAGCTTCACCCGGGACGCGGCCGGATGGATGCGCTGGGCCAGCAGCTCGAAATCCAGCCGGGGCTGGCCGCCCGGGCCGTCCCGCCGGATCACGATCAGCTCCCCGTCGACCGCGCACCGCTCGGGCAGCTGCCGTTTGGCCTGCTCGACCACCTCAGGGAAGTAACGGGTCATCGACTTGCCGCCCCGGCTGGCCAGCTCCACCTCGTCGCCGTCGCGGAACACGATGCACCGGAACCCGTCCCACTTGGGCTCGTAGGTCACCCCGGGGGTGGTGGGCAGTTTGGGGATGCTCTTGGCCAGCATCGGCTCGACCGGAGGGTTGATCGGCAGGTCCACGGCGACCAGTCAATCAGACGGTGCCGACAGTCGTGAGGCAGATCACCGTGGGTCCCGGGGCGGCGTGTCCGCCCGCGCGCCGCTCGTCCCGACCGGGCGAATCAGATAACCACAGGTCAGAGCTAGTTTCGCGAGGTGTCCGAGTGGGTCTGTGACTGCTGCGGGCGGTGGCGGGTGAGTGTCGAGCTGATCCGGGGCCGCTACCGGTACCGGTTGATCCGCCGCTACCCGGAGCGGTTCGGCGGCGGCAAGAACGTGCTCGGCGAGGTCGGGTCCGTGCCGGAGCTGGCGGAGCTGCTGCGTCGGCGTACCCCACTCACCCTGGCCGACCTGCACGAAGCCGCCTGATCCCCGGCGGCGGCCCTGCTGCGGCCAGGCCGGTGGTTGCCGGTGTCACGATCCGTCGGGCAGCCTCGTCCCGATGGCGCGGCGCCGGGCGGTGCCGCCGGGGAGGGGACACGATGCGGTTCGAGGCCGGTACGGAGATCGCCGCCGACGCCCAGCGGGTGTGGGCTGTGCTGACCGACGTGCAGCGGTGGCCGGACTGGACGGCGTCGGTGAGCCGGGCCGAGCGGGGAGAGCCGGGGCCGCTCACCGTCGGCGCGACCGTCCGGCTGACCCAGCCGAAGCTGCGTCCGGCGCTCTGGCGGGTCACCGAGCTGACCGAGGGGCGCGACTTCACCTGGGTTTCCGAGGCCCCGGGCGTACGGACGCGGGCCGAGCACCGGTTGCTCCCGCTGCCCGACGGGCGTACCCGGGTCGGGTTGGCGATGACGCAGTCCGGGCCGCTGGCCGGGCTGGTCGGCTGGCTGTACCGCGACCTGTTCCGCCGCTACCTGCGGCTGGAGGCCGACGGGCTCAGGCGTCGGTGCGAGCAGGGCTGACCGCTGGCTTCTCCAGGACCGCCAGTTGGATGCCGTTCGCGTCCGGCCGGTGCGACACGATCCGGTAGCCGTGCCGCTGGTACAGCCGTAGGTTGCGGGCGCTGTCCGCGCCGGTGAAGAGGGTGAACCGGGCCACCCGGCCCGCGCAGGCCGCCTCGATCGCGGTGAGCAGCCGCCCGCCGACGCCCCGCCCCTGCAGATCCGGGGCGACCGACAGCCGGCCCACGTGGGCGGTGTCCCCGTCCAGGTGGGCGCGTACGGAGCCGACCAGCCGGTGCCCCAGCCGCGCGACGAGCACGATGGTCGGGCCGGTGAGCGCCGCCCGAACCTCCTGCAGCGTCTCGGTCAACGGCGGCAGGAACGGGTCGGTGTAGTGCTGCGCCTCGGTCAGGTAGGCGGCGCGCTGCACGGTGAAGATCTCGCCGGCGTCCGCGACGCCGGCCGGGACGATGCTCGCCTCGACGCTCATCCCGGCAGCACACCACAGCCGCTGCCGTCCTCGCCCGGCGGCCCGGCCGTGCCGGCCGTACCCTGGCCGTGTCCAGTGGAGGGGGAGCGGGTGGCCGAGCTGACGTATCCGGAGGTCGGACGGACCCGCCATGGACCGCTGCCCGACGGGTACCACCACCTGCGCCACCGGTACCCGCTGCCGGCCGGCTGCTTCGAGACGGCGGCCGAGGCGGTGCTGAGCTGGCGGCTGCACCGCGCCGCCGGCGTCCGGATGCGCACCGACGCGCCACGGGCCACCGAGGGCGTGCTGGTGAGCGCCGGGCTGGGCCTCGGGCCGGCCCGCATCTGGGGGCCCTGCCGGGTGATCTGGAGCGAGGAGTCGCCGGGGCTCGCCGGCTTCGGCTACGGGACCCTGCCCGGGCACGCGGAGCGGGGCGAGGAGGCGTTCGTCGTCGGCCGGGACGGCGCCGGCGCGGTCTGGTTCGAGGTGCGCGCGTTCAGCCGCCCCGACCGCTGGTTCACCCGTGCCGCCGGTCCGGCCGCCCGGGGCGTGCAGCACGCGTACGCCTGGTGGCTCGGCCGGACCCTGCGGCGGCTCTGCGCCGGGCGCTGACCGTGGCGTCCCCGGCGGTCCGAACCGTTCCCGGCGCTCAGAACCGGGCGAACGAGCGGATCGGGGCGCGGGGACCGTACTTCGGTGCCTGGATGCCGGCGGCCGCCAACAACAGGCAGACCCGGCCGCGGTGGCCCCGGAACGGCTCCAGCAGGGCCAGCATTCGGGCGTCGTCGCCCCTCGGTTCGCCAGCGAGTGCCCAGGCCACCGTGTTCGGTATGTGGTAGTCGCCGACGCTGACCGCGTCCGGGTCGCCGTAGGCGGTCCGGACCACCTCGGCGGCGGTCCACGGGCCGATGCCCGCGACGGCGGTCAGCCGGCGGGTGGCCTCGGCGGCGTCGGCGCAACGCTCCAGCCGGTCGGCGAGCGCGGCGACGCGGCGCAGCGTGTCGGCCCGGCGTTGTTCGACCCCGAACGGGTGGAACACCCAGTACGGGGTGGCGGCGACCGCGGCGGCGTCGGGCGGCAGCAGCAGTGGTTGCAGCGGGCCGGGCGCCTGCTCCCGGAAGTGCCGCACGGTCGCCGCGTACGCCCGGTAGGCCTCCTTGCCGGTGACCTTCTGCTCGAAGACCGCGCGCAGCAGATGGGGGAACACCTGCCCGGTGGCCGGCATGCGCAGCCCGCGGTGCTCCCGGGCGAGCCGGGCGACCAGCGGGTGCGCCGCGGCCAGCTCGGCGAAACCGGTCAGGTCGTCGCGGAGCCCGGCGATCCCGTCGGCACGGGCCACCACGTGCTCGGCACCCGGCCCGTAGCCCTCGGCGAGCAACTCGCCGCCGGACGGTCGCAGGGCCAGCGTGGCCGGCCCGTCCGGAGTGCGGGTGGCCCACCAGAAGGTGCCGGCGGCGATGCGCGCGCACGGGTCGTACGGGCTGAAGGTGAGGGCACGGACCGACGCGGCCAGCCGGTAGCCGACCGGCGGGTGCAGCACCCGGGTCGCGGCGGGCTCGGTCTCGGTCACCCCGTCACTCTGCCAGGTGTCCCTGTGTTCGCCGAGCCCGCCGTACCCGTCGTCGGCGCGCAGGCCGGAGCGGGACGCCGGCACCACCGGTATGCCGACGTCCCGCGTACGACGATGGCCGGCCGCGCCCTCCCCGGCTACGACCGACCATCGAGTCCTCGTGGTGAGCGTGCTCAGTACGAGTAGCCGGAGCCGCCGGCGTCGTTCGACCCACTGTCGGCCGGCGGGGCGACCGCCTTCGGCGTCGACGTGGGCAGGCAGCTCAGGTTCTTCTTGCCGTCCGGCTGGACGACGAACCAGGTGCCGCCGACGGCCTGGCCCTTCCACTGGCCGGGCTTCTTGTCACCGATGTACCGGTACACCGGCCAGCCGCCGACGGTGATCTGCCGGGTGCCGTCCTGCCGGGTCACGCTGCCGACCTTGTCGTCGGAGACGCCGGTGAGCTGCGGGTTGCCGTCGGTCAGCGCCGGCGGCCACACCTGCGCGCACTTGTCGACGCAGTTCGACGCGGGCGGGTCGGCGGTGTCCTTGTCAAAGCGGTACAGGATCCAGCCGTCCTGGTCGGTGACCACGCTGCCCATCCGGGCGACCTTCTTGCCGATCAACTGCTCGGTCAGGTCCACGTCGGCGGGCGGCGGCGCGTCGGCGACCGGAGCCTCCGCGGACGCCGAGGCCTCGGGTTCAGCCGCCGCGGTGGGCTCGGCCGCGGCGACGGCGACCGGCTCGGCCGCGCTCGAGTTCGCCCCGTCGTAACCCGCGGGAGCGCAGGCCGTTAGTGCGACCATCGCGCTCGCGACGATGACGGTCCGCTTCATCTGTGCCACGTGCCCTCCTCATTCTTGGCAGTTCACCCATAGGTACGGCGGGCAGGCTGTCAAGGTTGAAGTAGTAACAGTGGTCAATTTCACTCGAATTGATTGAACCAATCCGGCAGCCCATCCGTATGGCACTGCACGGGACCCCTCCCGGGCAGAAACAGATCGGCGCCGGCCATTGTGGAAATGGCCGGCGCCGATGCGGTGAGCAGCCTTACATGGGCACCGTGACCAGCGGGCTGGCCACCCCGTTGCCGTCCACCGACTGCACCTGGAGCTGCTTGATGTCGGCGACCGGGGCCGACGTCGAAGCGCTCAGCTCGAGACCCTGCGGCCGGTTGTTGGTGCCGTAACCGCCCGGCGGCACCGACCAGGTCGAGATCACCTCGGTGGAGGCGTTCTTGCGCACCACCACCAACCGACAGGTCCGCGGGCCGGGCAGCTTCCGGAGGTTGAAGTTGATCCGGGTGCCGTAATCCCTGGTGACCAGGAACATCGTCGTCTGCACCCCCGTGGTCGGGTCGGTGGCGTCGACCTGGTCGCCCTCCTCCTCGTTGCCGCCGACACCCGGGCCGGTCGGCGCGCCCGACGGCCCACCCGTCGGCGGATCGATCACCGGAGCGCTCGACGTCGGCTCGGCGAGCACCCCCCGAGGCTCGTTGTCGGTGACGCTGACGAAGCCGAAACCGGTCAGGCCGCCGAACACCACCACCGCCGCCGCCGTGGCGAGCAGCTGGCGAAACCGGGTGCGCCGCCGGTCGGCCCGCACCGCGACCAGCGTCCGGTCCAGCAACGCGGGATCGGTGGCGGTCTGCTCCAACGCCATCATCGTCTCGCCGTCGATGCCGGAGAGGAGGCCGACCACCGGCACCATCGTCTCCAGCTCGGCCGCACACGCCCAGCAGGTCGCGAGATGCTCCTCGAACCGCTCGGTGTCCTGCTCGTCGAGCACGCCGAGCGCGTACGCGGCGACGTCCATATGGTCTGGCCGGCTCATTCTGTCACCCCCCGCTCCTGCAGAGCCGTGCGAAGTGCGCGCAGCGCGTAGTAGACCCGCGACTTGGCGGTGCCCAGTGGAAGCCCCAACTCCTCGGCGGCCTCCGGCACCGTCCGCCCCCGGAAGTACGTCGAGATCAGGATCTCGCGGTGCGACTGACTCAGGGTACGCAGCGCGTCCGCCACCGTCATGGTGCGCAGCACCCGGTCGGTGCTGTCCGCCTCGGCGAACGCGGTCAGGTCCCGGTCGTACGTCTCCGGCGGCCGGGCCTCCTGGCTGCGGTGCTCGTCGATGGCGATGCGGCGGGCCACCGTGACGAGCCACGGCCGCAACGACCCCTGCCCCTGCACGCCGAGGCGGTGCGCGTTGCGCCAGGCCCGCAGCAGCGTCTCCTGGACGATGTCCTCCGCGCGCTGCCGGTCCCCCCCGGTGAGCCGCATGACGAACATCAGCAACGGGCCGGCGTGCTCCGCGTAGAGCAGCCGGATCAACTGGTCGGAATGGCTCGCCTCGGTTGACGTCGCCTGATGGCGCCCGGGCGCCGGTCGCGGCGTCACCGGATCATTCTGGCGAGACGTCGCTCTCGCGTCGACCCCCCGGGCAGACGTCGTCGGCCGCGACGATGACCGCGAGGACAACCAGTCCGCGCGAACCGCATCGCCGTGCCAACCGGCCGCCACCGCATGCATGCAGACCTCCGGGGTGTCCGTCACCAACGCCGGCCCACGAGGCGGGCCGCCCGGTGGTACGCACCGGCACCCCGAGCGGATCAACAAACCGCGAAAAAAGTTCCGCGGCACCGTCGGACGGCCCGGTCAGCGGCGGACGGAGAACAGGCCCGGCGGCGGCGGATCGGAGCCCGTGGCGTCGGCGTCCCGCACCACCGGCGCGCCCCCGGCGAAACGATCCAGCTCGTCGCCGGCCACCACCCGACCGGGAAACCAGTCGCCCGCCGCCCGCCGCGTCAGCTCGGGCACCGGAGGCGGGATCCGCCCCGCGACCAGCACCAGATTGCCGTACCGCCGGCCCCGCAGCACCGCCGCGTCCCCCACCAGGCAGGCCTCCGGCAGCACCGAACGGACCGTCGCCACCTGCCCGCGCGCGTGCCGCAGCGGCGGGCCGTCGGCCAGGTTCGCGAGATACCAGCCCGCCGGACGGAGAACCCGGGCCACCTCGGCGGCGTACTCCACCGACGTGAGATGAGCCGGGGTGCGCGCTCCGGCGAAGACGTCGGCGACCACCACGTCGTAGCTGGCGTCGCGGGTGGCGGCCAGCACGGCCCGGGCGTCCTCGACCCGGACCCGCAGCCGGGCATCGGCCGGCCAGGGCAGCGCCCGACGGACCAGCTCCACCAACGCGCCGTCCACCTCGGACACCCGCTGCGTGGAGCCCGGCCGGGTGGCCGACACGTACCGGGGCAGGGTCAGCGCGCCACCGCCGAGATGCAGCACCCGCAGCGGCTCGCCGGCCGGCGCGATCAGGTCCAGCGCGGCGGCCAGCCGCCGGACGTACTCGAACTCCAGGTGGGTCGGGTCGGTCAGGTCGACGTGTGACTGCGGCGCACCGTCCAGCAGCAGCGTCCACGAGCCGGCCCGGTCCGGGTCCGGCAGCAGCTCGGCCTGCCCGGTGTCCACCTGCTCGACCACCCGGTCACCCGCCCGTTTGCGTCCCATCGCCACCAGTCTCCGCGTTCAGCGGGCCACGCGGGCCGCGGCGGTCAGCGCGCGGTGCAGCAACCGGGAGTCGCCGAGCAGCGCCCGCAGGCGGCGCTCCAGGCCGGCGATCGGGATCAGGTTCTGCGGGGCACGAGGATCCTTGTACGGGGTGGACGCGAACCGCGGCAGCGTGACCAGCGACAGGTCGGCCAACTCGATCGCCGCCTCGACGGGCAGGTCGGCGGAGCACTCCACCCGCACGATGCCCGCCCACGGCGCGCCGGCCGCCACCGGCAGCCGCAGATACCACGACCAGCCGCCCCACGCCGTGCCGAGCCGGAACACCGGCGAGCGCTCACCGGACGCCAGGCCGGTCACCACCGCGGTCAACCGCGCGTCCAGGTACTGGCTGTGCTGGGTCTTGATGTAGCCGAGCGTGCGCGGCAACTGCCGCCGGCTGCGCAACGGCCCGTCCACCACCAGCAGGTCACCGTCGACCCGGGCCGCGTCGGAGACCGCCACCTCCAACGCGGTCAGCGGGCCCTGCACGGCCGCCGGCAGCTTCGCCAGCTCACCCGTGCCGCCCACCCGGTGCACCGGGTAGCGGATGGCCCCCGCCACCACGTCCTGCGCCGACGGGCTCGCGGTGAACAGGCCCCGACCGACCCGGGTGCCGGCCAACTGCGCGGCACCCCGGCCCAGGTCGCAGCGCACCACCCCGGCCGCGTACGACGCGGCCAGCCCGGGGAACGACACGCCGTCGGCCTCGGCCGTCCAGATGCTCGCGTCGATCCGGCGTACCCCGTCGACCAGCAGCACCACGTCCGGTGCCCGCACCCCCGGCCGCACCCCGACCGCCCGCCAGTCCACCGCGGGCAGCTCCACGTCCGCGTCGACC
The DNA here is from genome assembly GCF_023896955.1 of Micromonospora sp. RHAY321. Taxonomy (GTDB): domain Bacteria; phylum Actinomycetota; class Actinomycetes; order Mycobacteriales; family Micromonosporaceae; genus Micromonospora. Next base: position 165,135 of record NZ_JAMHIW010000004.1, on the reverse strand, counting down.
TGCGCGCTGCTCGGCGCGGCCGGCCCGGCGGCGGACGCCTCGAACGACGCCCCGTACGACGGATCCCACGAGTCGACGAAGAACGCGGCGTCGCTCACCGGCCGGTCCGTTCCACGCGCGCCGAGCGGGCGTCCTTGCGCACCTCGAACCGGACCGGGATCCGCTCGGCCAACGCCGGCACGTGCGTCACGACGCCGACCATCCGGTCACCCCGGGCGGCCAGGTTTTCCAGGGTGGCCGCCACCGTGTCCAGGGTGGCCGCGTCCAGCGTGCCGAAGCCCTCGTCCAGGACGATCGACTCCAGGCTCGCCGCCGTGGTCGACATCCCGGCCAGCTGCTCGGAGAGCGCCAGCGCCAACGCCAGCGACGCCTGGAACGTCTCGCCGCCGGAGAGGGTGCGCACGCCCCGGCGCAGCCCGGCGTCGTGCTGGTCGATGACGAAGAACTCGCCCTTGTCGTGCACCAGCTCGTACTGCCCGGAGGACAGCTCCCGCAGGATCCCCGACGCGCCGTCCACCAGCAGGTCCAACGCCTCGGCCAGCAGCCACCGCTCGAAGTTGTTGGCCCGCAGGTGCCCGGCGAGCGCGCGGGCCACCTGCGCCTCCCGCTCGTGGACGGCACGCTGCTCGCGCAGCGTCCCGGCCTGCTCGCGGCGCTCCCGCAGGCGGCGCCGGTCCGCCTCGGCCCGCTCCACCGCCACCGTCGCCGCATGCACCGGGTCGTCCCCGACCGGCACGTCGGCGGCGGCGAAAATGCCGGCGATGCGCTGCTGCACGGCACCGGCAGCGGCCTCGGCCTCGGCGACGACGGAGGCCCGGGCGGCCCGGTCGGCCCGGCGGCGTTCCGCCTCGGCGCCCGCCCAGCCGGTCAGCGCCGTCCACGCGGCGGCCACGTCGTCCCGGTCCGTCGCGGGCGGGCCGAACCGTGCCAGCCCGTCGCGGGCGGTGTCGAAGCCCCGCCAGGCGGCGCGCAGTCGCTCCTCGGCCGCGTCCACCCCGGCGCGGGCCTGGCGGGCGTTGTCCCGGCCAGCCCGGACGGCGGTCGCCGCCTCCTCCAGAGCGCGCCGCAACCGGGCGTGCTCGGCCAGCTCCCGGCGCAGCACGGCCGGCTCCGCCGCGCCGGCGAGCTGCCCGTCGAGGTCGGCGAGCCGGGCGTCCACCTGCTCCTGCCGGGCACGGGCCTGCACCAGCAACCGTTCGAGGTCCCGTGCCGCCGCGTCCCGCTGCTGCACGGTCGCCTGGGCGGCCTTGGTGGCGGCCCGTGCCGCCTTGCCGGCCGCCGTGGCCGCCGCCACCGCCGAGTCGGCCGGCACCGCCGGCACCTCGGCCACCGGCTGCTCGCAGACCGGGCAGGGCGCGCCCGGGTGCAGGTGCACCCGCAGGCTGACCGCCAGGTCGGTGGCCTTCGCCTCCTCGTGCGCCCGGAAGGCCGCCTCCAGCTCGGCCTCGGCCCGTTCGGCGTCGGCGCGGGCGGCGGCCAGCGCGGCAACCGCCGCGCTGTGCTCGTCGTTCGCCGCGCCCACCGTCGCGCGGACCGTCTCGGCCTCGCCGGTCAGCCGGTCCCGATCGTCGTACGCTCGCAGCAGCAGTCGCAGCGCGCTCTCGTCCCCGGCGCCGGCCAGCTCGCCGCGCAGCTTCTCCTCCCGCTCCTCGGCCAGTGAGACGCCGGCGGAGGCGGCCTCGGCCTCGGCCCGCGCCGCGGCCACCGCACGGGCCACCTCGGCCACCCCACGCGGCGCACGCACCCCGGTCAGCACCGTCAGCTCGTCGTCGAGGGCGGTCAACGCCTCCGCCGCCTGCCGCGCCGTGACCCGGGCCGTCGCCAGCTCCGGCACGGCCGCGGTCACCGCGGCGGCCAGCTCGGCCATCCGGTCGACCCGGGCGTCGGCCTCGGCCAGCGCCTCGTCGTCCACGCCGGTGAGCCCGGCCAGCAGCTGGTCCACCGCGTCCAGTCGGGCCTCCGCCTGCGCGGCCCGCGCCGTCGCCCGCTTCTGCACGTCCTCGTAGACGCCCAGGCCCAGCAGGTTGACCAGGATCTGCTGCCGGGTCGCCGGCTTGGCGTGCAGGAAGTCGGCGAACTGCCCCTGTGGCAGCACCACACAGCTGGTGAACTGCTCGTACGGCAGCCCGACCGCCTCCAGCACCGCCTGTTCCATCTCGGCGGGGGTGCCGGCCACCACCTCGCCGAGGTCGTCGGGGCTCAACCCGGTGTCCAGCTTGGTCACGTCGAACCCGGCCGGCATCAGTTGCAACCCGGCGTTCGCGGTCTTGACGTTGCCCCGGCCGTCGCGGCGGACCACCCGGGTCGCCACGTACCGCGCGCCGCCGGACTCGAAGACCAGCCGCACCCGGGCCTCGGTCGCCGACGGCGCCAGAGCGTTGGCCAGACCCCGGGGGCCACCCCAGCGGGGCACCATGCCGTAGAGGGCGAAGCAGATGGCGTCCAGCACAGTGGACTTACCCGAGCCGGTCGGGCCGATCAGCGCGAAGAAGTCCGCGTCGGTGAAGTCGACGGTGGTCTCGTCCCGGAAGACCGTGAAACCGGCCATGTCCAACCGCATGGGACGCATCAGTGATCGACCTCCTCGAAGAGCTCGTCGAAGAGTTCCCGGACGCCCTCGTCGGCGTGCCCCCGGCTGTCGAGGTAGTCGGCGAACAACTCCCGCGGCGAACGCCCGGAGCGTTGCGCGATGCGGGCGCCGCTGCCCGGCGCGGCGAGCAGCTCCGGGTCGATCCGGATCTCCAGCGCCCGGGGGAGCAGCTCCTGGACCTCCTCGCGCAGGCCGGCGCGGGGTTGCTCCCGCACGTACACGCGCAGCCAGGCGTCCGGTGCCTCGATCTCGGCGAGCTGGGCCAGGGTGCCCCGCACGGTGCGCAACGCACTCGCCGCGGTCACGGGCACCTCGCGGACCTTGGCGGCGGTGCTGGCGGTCACCTCGACCACCGTCACCGAGGGGACGTTCTCCTGCTCGCCGAAGTCGACCGCGAGCGGGCTGCCGCTGTAGCGCACCGGGCAGGGGCCGATGACCCGCTGGGCCCGGTGCAGGTGACCAAGCGCCACGTAGTGCGCGGTGGCCGGGAAGACGGTGGCCGGAACGGCGTAGCCGAGCACGGTGTGCGCGTCCCGCTCGCCGCCGCCGGTGGAGGCGCCGGTCACGGTCACGTGCGCGGTGACCAGGTGCACCCGGTCCGGCTCGGTGAAGCCCTCGGTCAGTCGGCCCAGCACCCGGCCCAGGTGATCGGCATACGTCTGGTTGGCCTCCGCGGCCGTCAGCTCGTACATCTCCAGGGCGCGCACCGCGTACCGCTGGGACAGGAACGGCAGCGCGGCCAGCTGCCACCGCTCGCCGCCGGCGGTGGTGCCGTCGATCACGTGCTCGTCCGGATTTTCCCGTACGCCGCCGCGCAGCGTGATGCCGGCGGCCTCCGCCCACGGCCGCAGCGCGTCCAGTGCCGGGCCGTTGTCGTGGTTGCCGCCGATCGCCACCACGTCCGCGCCGGTACGGCGCAGCGCGGTCAACGCCCTGGTGACCAGCCGGGTCGCCTCCGAGGTGGGGGCGGCGGTGTCGTAGAGGTCACCGGCGACGATCACCAGATCCGGCTGCTCGGCGCGGGCGATGTCGATCACGCCGGCCAGCACGGCCTTGTGTTCCTCGGCCCGGGACTGCCCCTTGAGCACCTTGCCGACGTGCCAGTCCGAGGTGTGCAGGATCTTCATGGCTGTGCCGGCCCCCTAGAACGGGATGTCGTCGTCGGTGCCGCCGCCGGAGCCCACCACGGCGAACGGGTCGGCGGACTGGGTGATCGAGCGCAGTGTCTCCGATGGAGCGGGGCCCGCCTCGGACACCCGGGTGGCCCAGGCCGGGAACGGGAACTCCAGGCAGAGCGGCACCGGGATGTCCGGCTGGTTGACGAACATGGTGCCCGGCTTGGCCAGCAGCGCCCGTTGGCGCTGCGCCGGCGGCAGGAAACCGTACTCCGGCCGGGACGCCTCGGCCGGGTCGAGCCGGCCGACCACCCGGATCGCCGAGTTGGTGACGATCCGCCGCTCCACCTCGCTCGCCGTCTGCTGGGCACCGATCAGGATCACCCCGAGTGAACGACCCCGCTCGGCGATGTCCAGCAGCACCTCCTTGATCGGTGAGGAGCCCTCCCGGGGGGCGTACTTGTTGAGCTCGTCGAGGACGACGAAGAGCAGCGGCTTGGCGGTGCCGGACTTCTCCTTGCGCTCGAACTCGCTCTTGAGCGTCACGCCGACCACGAACCGCTGGGCGCGGTCCGGAAGGTTGTGCAGGTCGACCACGGTGACCTGGGCGGACTCGCTCGTGTTGATCGAGTGCGGGCGGCGGGTGGCGAGGTCGCCGCGGATCAGCCGGGCGAGGTCCTTCTTGCTGCCGATCAACCGGCGGGCGAACGCGTTGACGGTGCCCAGGCCGACCGCGCTGCCCGCCCAGTCGGAGCGGGTCTCGTCGTCGTTGAGCTGGTCGACGATGTGGTCGACCAGGTCGCCGTAGGAGCCGAGCCGGACCCCGTCGATGCTGACCCCGCCGTCGGCGGGCTGGGCGTACCGGGCCAGGTGCGCGGTGACCGAGTGGACGACCATCGTGTACTGCTGGCGCTCGTCGTCGGCGTCGGCGAAGACGTACGGCAGCAGCCGGTCGGCGCAGAACTCGCTCAACGTCCAGTAGAAGGAGTCCACGCCGGTGAGGCGGCTGCTCACGTCGGGGGTGCCGGCGGAGTCGCCGACCCGGGGCGGCGCGTACACCCGGACGTCGGGAAAGGCGCCGGCGCTCAGCCCGAGCTTCGCGTAGGCCGCCCGGGTGGGCTCGTCGAGCCGGGTGTTGGGGTGGTCGAGGAAGAGCAGGTCCTCGCCCTTGACGTTGAAGATCAGCGCCTTGGCGTTGACAGCGTCGCCGCCCAGCACCCCGGAGCGGAAGACCGAGTAGAGCAGGAAGGTGGCGAAGCTCGTCTTGGTGGCCACCCCGGAGATGCCGGAGATGGAGACGTGCGCGCCCCGGCTGCCGTCGAGGAAGTCGGCGTTGAGGTAGACCGGCACCCCGTCACGACCCATGCCCATCGGGATGCGCCGCTCCATGCGGTCGAAGTGCAGCGCCCGGGCCCGCGCGTCACCCTCGGCCCGGTGCACCACCGCGCCGGGCGTCGGCGGCACGTAGAACTCGGGGTCGACCCGGGTCGTGGTCACCTCGGCCGCCTCCTGCACCTGCGCCGGCAGTGTGCCGTCGGCGATGGCGAAGACGTCGGAGTCGAACTGGGCACCCTCGTGTCGGGCCCGGACCTGGGTGACCACCCCGGCGATCGTCACCGGCTCCCGGTCGGGCAGCTCACGCCGGGTGACCACCACGTCGTCGAGCTGGAGGTAACTGCCGGGCGCCACGGCCGTCCAGAACTGCAACGGGGTGGCGTCGGCGGTGCCCAGCACCCGGCCGACCGGCTCGCCCGGGCCGTCGAGGCCGGCGTCGGTCATCGGGCGACTCGGGTCGGGCGGGCATCACGGTCGAGGCGCATGACCTGCATCCTGCCCGAGGAGTACGACAGGTCGCCACGCGACGCGGCGGACGACACCATGCCGCCGCCGGCCTCACGACGCTGGGTGTGGAACCGGCGACGCTCGGTCGCCGGTTACGGACGGGCGTGGCGGAGCATGAGGACGCCGTCGTCGGCGGCGAGCACATGCCGCAGCGGCAGCTGCCGGGGTGGCGTGGGGTCGCCGGCGGTGATCCGGCCCGGTCCGGGGCCGGCGAGCAGCGGCGAGACCGTGAGGCACAGCTCGTCGACCAGGTCGGCGGCGGTGAGCGCGCCGAACAGGTGCGGGCCGCCCTCGCAGAGCAGTTGGGTCAGCCCGCGCCGGCGCAGCTCGTCGAGGCCGGCGGCCAGGTCGACCCGGTCGGTGCCACAGCGCAGCACGTCGGCGACGTCGGTCAGCCCCGGCGGCGCCTCGGCAGTGGCGTGGGTGAGCACCACCGGCCGGACCGGCGCGTCGGCGAGAGCGGCCTGCGCCGGGTCCAGATCGAGCGAGCCGGAGACGACCACCAGCGTGGGGTACTCGGCCAGCCCGTTCGCGCGGCGCCAGGCGCGGCGACGTTCGTCGAGCCGGACCGCCCGGTAGCCCTCGTGGCGCAGCGTGCCGGCGGCCACCACCAGCGCGTCGCAGAGCATCCGCAGCAGGCCGAAGACCCGCTTGTCCGGCTCGCCGGACAGCCCGGCGGAATAGCCGTCCACGGTGACCGCCCCGTCGAGGCTGGCCACGAAGTTGACCCGCAGGCGGGGACGGTCGGCGCGGCCGTAGAGCGCGGTCAGCGCGTCGTCGTCCAGCGGCAGCTCAGACGGCTCGGGCCAGAGCCGCCGGATCGGAATTCCGACGGTCATTCGCCGGCCGGACCAGTGACCGGAGGGGTCGGTCGGGCGGTACGGTGCTGGCAGTCGCACCAGTTCCGGCCCGGGCAGTCGTCGTGTCGGCGGGCCCGGCACGCTCGGCAGATCATGCTGGCAGCCTAAGCCGTGGGAGGACAGGGACAGCATGCCGCGTCAGATCTTCCAGCTGAAGATGTCCCTCGCCGGGGTGCGCCCGCCGGTGTGGCGCCGGGTGCTCGTCCCAGCCGGCTACACGTTGGACCGACTGCACCGGGTGGTGCAGCACGCGATGGGCTGGCGGGACTGCCACCTGCACTCGTTCGAGATCGACGCCGTGCAGTACGGGGAGCCCGACCCGGACGGGGAACTGGCGTTGCACGACGAGCTGGACGTCCGGTTGGACGCCGTGCTCGGCAAGGGCAGCCGGTTCTCCTACACCTACGACTTCGGCGACTGGTGGGAGCACGACCTGGTCGTCGAGGACGCGTTGAGCGCCGACCCCGACGAGCGCTACCCGGTCTGCCTGGACGGCGAACGGGCCTGCCCGCCGGAGGGCATCGGTGGGCCCCTGGGCTACCGGGCGCTGCTGGCCGCGCTGGCCGAGCCGGCGGACCTCGCCGACCCGCAGCAGGCGCTGCTGCGCGACTGGGCGGGTTCCACGTTCGACCCGGCCCACTTCGACGTCGGCCGCACCGGCACCCTCCTACGCCGCTTCTGCTGACCGCCCGCCCACCCCACCACCACCGCCACACCCCCGCCGGCCCCGCCGCCGCTGGCGGTAATCAACAGGTGGGCGAGCGTGGTAACGATCTGGGAACGCTCCCATCGTCCTATTGACACCCCCGTTACCCGCCGGCAATCTCATGGGAGCGCTCCCGAGGGTGGTGTGGGTCACCCACGTTCCCCGGACCGGCGCGGCAGGCACCCCCCACCACACACACCCAGCCTCACCACCGGAAAGAGGGGTCAGCGAATGAGTGTCACCACGCGGCGTACCCGCCTGGCGGCCGCTGCCCTGGCCGCGATCACCGCAATCGGCGGTCTCGCGGCCTGCGGCAACGACGACGACAAGCCGGCGGCCGGCGAGAAGCCGGCCAAGCTGGTCGTCGACACCTTCGGCGAGATGGGCTACGACGAGCTCGTCAAGCAGTACGAGAAGGACACCGGCATCAAGGTCGAGCTGCGCAAGACCGCGCAGCTCGCCGAGTACCGGCCGAAGCTGGTCCGCTACCTGGCCACCGGCAAGGGCGCGGCGGACGTCACCGCCCTGGAAGAGGGCATCCTCAACGAGTTCAAGCCCAACGCGCGCAACTGGGCCGACCTCGCGCCGCTGGTCTCCGACCACTCCAAGGACTATCTGCCCTGGAAGTGGGAGCTGGGCAAGGCGCCGGACGGTCGGCTGATCGGCCTCCCGACCGACGTCGGCAGCCTCGCCGTCTGCTACCGCAAGGACCTGTTCCAGGCTGCCGGCCTGCCCACCGAGCGCGACCAGGTGTCGGCGCTCTGGCCGGACTGGAAGGGCTTCCACGACGCCGGTCTGAAGTACAAGCAGGGCAGCGGCGGCAAGGCGTTCATCGACTCGATCACCGCCGTCTCCAACGGCGTGATGTTCCAGGGCAACGGTGACCTGTTCTACGACAAGGAAGACAACATCATCGCGGACACCAGCCCCGCGGTGAAGAACGCCTGGGACACCGCCACCTCGATGGCGGACATCTCCGCCAAGGCGCAGACCTGGTCGCCGGAGTGGTCCGGTGGCTTCAAGCAGGGCACCTTCGCGGCCACCTTCTGCCCGTCCTGGATGCTCGGCATCGTGTCGGACAACTCCGGTCCGGCCAACAAGGGCAAGTGGGATGTCGCGTCCGTGCCGGGCGGCGGCGGTAACTGGGGCGGCTCGTGGCTCGCGGTTCCGGCGCAGAGCAAGTACCCGCAGGAGGCGGCGAAGCTCGCCGAGTACCTGACCAACGCGAAGAGCCAGGTCGAGGCCTTCAAGCTCAAGGGCCCGCTGCCCACGAACCTGGAGGCGCTGAAGAACGACGCGTTCGTCAGCTACACCAACGAGTACTTCAGCAACGCGCCGACCGGCAAGATCTTCGGGGAGAGCGTCGCCAAGATCCAGCCGACCCACCTGGGCCCGAAGCACCAGGCGATCAAGGAGAACGCACTCGAGCCGGCGCTGCGGGCGTTCGAGAGCGGGCAGGCCGACAAGGCGAAGGCCTGGGAGCAGTTCACGAAGGACGCCAAGACTCAGGGTGCCTTCTGAGTGATTCCCCGCCGGTGGCGTTCGGGGCTTCCCGGACGCCACCGGCCGGTCCCCTCCGCGTAGCGCCCTGCGCGAGGGCCCCCGGGCCTCGCCGGAAAAGGAAATTCGCATGAGCCTGTCGGCCACGACGGCACCGCCGTCGCCAGCAGCACCGCCTTCTCCCGACGTCCCTTCCCGACTCCGCCGGGGAAGGCTCCTCAACCGTCTCGATGTCAAGTACTCGCCGTACCTCTACATCGCCCCGTTCTTCGTGATCTTCGGCGCGTTCGGGCTGTATCCGATGGTGCGTACCGCCTGGATGTCGCTGCACGACTGGGACATGATCGGCGACCACTCGTTCATCGGCTTCGACAACTACACCAGGCTGTTTTCCGACGAGTACTTCTGGAACGCGCTGGTCAACACGTTCGGCATCTTCGCCCTGTCGACCATCCCGCAACTGTTGCTCGCCCTCTTCCTGGCGAACCTGCTCAACCGGACCTTCCTGCGCGGCAAGACCTTCTTCCGGATGGCCATCTTCATGCCGAACGTGGTCTCGGTGGCCGCGGTCGCCATCGTCTTCGGGATGCTCTTCCAGCGGGAGTTCGGCCTGTTCAACTGGCTGCTCAGCTTCGTCGGTGTCGACGCGGTCGACTGGGACGGGCAGCGGTGGAGCTCCTGGATGGCCATCTCCTCCATGGTCAACTGGCGGTGGACCGGGTACAACACCCTGATCCTGCTCGCCGGCATGCAGGCGATCCCGAAGGACCTCTACGAGGCCGCGGCGATCGACGGTGCCAGCCAGTGGCGGCAGTTCTGGCAGATCACCCTGCCCATGCTCAAGCCCACCTTCATCTTCGTGGTCATCCTGTCCACGATCGGCGGGATGCAGCTCTTCACCGAGCCCCTGCTCTTCGCCAACGGCAACATCCTCGGCGGCAACCAGCGGCAGTTCCAGACGCTGGCCATGTACATGTACGAGATGGGCATCCAGAACCTGAACACCGCCGGCTACGGAGCCGCGGTCGCCTGGGCGATCTTCATGATCATTGTTGTGGTGTCGCTGTTCAACTTCCTACTCGTCCGCCGCTCGGCGAAGTGAGGAGAGATCGATGATCTCGGCTTCCCAGCGCCTGTGGCGCACCAGCCCACTGACCTACGTGGCACTCGTCCTGGCGGCGCTGCTGTCGATCTACCCGTTCTACTACATGATGGTGATCGGCACTCGCAGCCTCGACAACATCAACGACGTGCCGCCGCCGCTGACGCCCGGTGGCGCGTTCGGTGACAACTTCGGGCGGGTGCTCGACAACGACGCCGCCAACTTCCTCACCGGCATGATGAACTCGATCATCGTCTCCTCGGTGGTAACCCTGTCGGTGGTGCTCACCGGTTCGCTGGCCGGGTTCGCCTTCGCCAAGCTGAAGTTCCGGGGCAGCAACGCCCTCCTGCTGGCGATCATCATCACCATGATGATCCCGACCCAGATGGGGCTCATCCCGCTCTGGGGCATGATGCAGGACCTGGGGTGGTACGACACCCTCTACGCGGTCACGGTGCCGTTCCTGGTCAGCGCCTTCGGTGTGTTCATGATGCGGCAGTACGCCAGCCAGGCGATCTCCGACGAGCTGATCGAGGCCGGCCGCGTCGACGGCGCGAGCACGTTCCGGATCTACTGGAGCATCGTGCTGCCCGCGCTGCGCCCGGCCGCCGGAGTCCTCGGTCTGCTGACCTTCATGGAGACCTGGAACTCGTTCCTCTGGCCGTACGCCATCCTCTCCCCGGAGAACCCGACCCTCCAGGTCTCGCTCTCCTTCCTCTCGTACGCCTACTACACCGACTACTCGCAGGTGTTCGCCGCCACGGCGATCGGCACCATCCCCCTCGTGCTCGTCTTTCTCGTGTTCGGCCGCCAGATCATCGGCGGGATCATGGAAGGTGCCGTCAAGTCGTGAGCAACCCCGCCAGCCCGCCCGCCGTCGGCGTCCTCGACGAGCGCCCCGGGCTGACCTTCCCACCCGGCTTCCTGTGGGGGGCCGCGACCGCCGCGTACCAGATCGAGGGGGCAGCGGCCGAGGACGGCCGTACCCCGTCGATCTGGGACACCTTCAGCCACACCGACGGCCGGGTGGTCGCCGGGCACACCGGCGACGTGGCCTGCGACCACTACCACCGGCTCGGCGACGACGTCGCCCTGATGGCGGAGCTGGGCCTGAAGTCGTACCGTTTCTCGGTCTCCTGGCCCCGGGTGCAGCCCGGCGGCACCGGCGCGGCCAACCCGCGCGGCCTGGACTTCTACCGCCGGCTCGTGGACGAGCTGCTGGGGCACGGCATCGAGCCGTGGCTCACCCTCTACCACTGGGACCTGCCGCAGCCGCTGGAGGACGCGGGCGGCTGGCCGGCCCGGGAGACCGCGGCCCGCTTCGCCGACTACACGGCGCTGGTCGCCGACGCGCTCGGCGACCGGGTGCGCTACTGGACCACGCTGAACGAGCCCTGGTGCTCGGCGTTCCTCGGCTACGGCTCCGGCGTGCACGCCCCCGGCCGGTCCGACGGGGCGGACGCGGTCCGTGCCGGGCACCACCTGATGCTCGGGCACGGCCTGGCCGTGCAGGCGCTGCGGGCCGCGCGGCCCGACGCCGAGGTGGGCGTGACCGTCAACCTGTACCCGGTCGACCCGGCCAGCGACGCTCCCGGTGACGTGGACGCCGCCCGGCGGATCGACGCGCTTGCGAACCGGTTCTTCCTCGACCCGCTGCTGCGCGGGTCGTACCCGGCCGACCTGGTGGCCGACCTGAGTGCCGTGACCGACTTCGGCCACGTGCGCGACGGCGACCTGGCGACCATCTCCACGCCGCTGGACCTGGTCGGGATCAACTACTACAGCCGGCACGTCGTCGGCGGCCCGGTCGAGGGGGCCGAGCCGGAGCCGTACTGGCGGGCGCCGTCGTGCTGGCCGGGCAGCGAGGACGTCCGGTTCGTCACCCGGGGCGTCCCGGTCACCGACATGAACTGGGAGATCGACGCCCCGGGCCTGGTCGAGACGCTGCGCCGGGTGCACGACGAGTACACGGACCTGCCGCTCTACGTCACCGAGAACGGTTCCGCGTTCGTCGACACGGTCGTCGACGGGCAGGTCGACGACGTCGACCGGCTCGCCTACTTCGACGCCCACCTGCGCGCCGCGCACGAGGCGATCAACGCCGGGGTGCCCCTGCGGGGATACTTCGCCTGGTCGCTGATGGATAATTTCGAATGGGCCTGGGGTTACACCAAGCGATTCGGCATGATCCATGTCGACTACGACAGCCAGGTCCGCATACCCAAGTCCAGCGCCAGGTGGTACGCCTCGGTGATCCGACGCAACGGTCTGGCCGCACAATAGGCTCGGGCCAGCCATCAGGGCGGTCCTGGTGTCCACCTCCAGAAGGTGGCACCGGGCCCGCCCGCCGTCGGAGGAGCAGACGATGACAACGCAGCGCACCCGGTCGCTCGGGCGCCCGACCCTCGATGCGGTCGCGGCCCGCGCCGGCGTGGGCCGGGGCACGGTCTCCCGCGTGGTCAACGGCTCGCCCCAGGTCAGCCCGGAGGCCCGGGCCGCGGTCCAACAGGCCATCGCCGAGCTGGGGTACGTGCCGAACCGGGCGGCCCGCGCCCTCGTCACCCAGCGGACCGATTCCGTCGCGCTGGTCGTGTCCGAATCCGGTGAACGGGTCTTCACCGAGCCGTTCTTCGCCGGCATCGTGCGGGGCATCAGCTCCGGGCTGCTGGAGACACCGATGCAGCTCTGGCTGGCCATGGCCCAGTCGCCCGTGGAGCGGGAGCGCGTCGAGCACCACCTGACCAACCAGCACGTCGACGGCGTACTCCTGCTGTCGTTGCACGACTCCGACCCGCTGCCGACCCTGCTGGAGGAGCGCGGCCTGCCCGCCGTGCTCGGCGGCCGGCCCGCCCGGATGCTGCAACCCGGCGCCCAGCCGGCCTGGTTCGTCGACGTGGACAACGTTGGCGGCGCCCGGCAGGCCGTGGAGTACCTGGCCGGCCGGGGGCGGCGTCGGATCGCCACCATCGCCGGGCCGCAGGACATGGGTGCCGGTCTGGCCCGGTTGGCCGGCTACACCGAGGCCGTCAAGGCCACCGGAGCCGGCGTCAACCCCGACCTGATCGCGTACGGCGACTTCAGCGAGGGCAGCGGCGCGGTCGGTATGCGCCGGCTGCTGGACGCCTGTCCGGACCTGGACGCGGTCTTCGTCGCGTCCGACCTGATGGCGTTCGGCGCGCTGCGTACCCTGCGGGAGGCCGGTCGGCGGGTCCCCGAGGACGTCGCCGTGATCGGCTTCGACGACGCGCCGATCGCCCGGCAGGCGGACCCGCCGCTGACCACGGTCTTCCAGCCGGTGGAGGAGATGGGCCGGCAGATGGCCCGGCTGCTGGTCGCCCGGATCCGCGGCGACGACCTCCCCGCCCCCCACATCCTCCTGGACACCCAACTGATCCACCGCGCCTCCGCCTGACCCCACCGGGCCCCCTCCGTCCAGAGGGGGCCCCGCCGTCGATCATGAAGTTTTCGTCTCGACACGCCGATGCGGACGGCAACAACTTCATGATCAACAGGGAGTGGGGGGCCTGCGGGGCGCTGTGGGTTAGGCGGGGGTGGGGGTCCAGCGGCGGAGTTCGCGTTTGGCGAGGGAGGATCGGTGGACCTCGTCGGGGCCGTCGGCCAGGCGCAGGGTGCGGGTCTGCGCCCACAGGGCGGCCAGCGGGGTGTCCTGGCTGACGCCGGCGCCGCCGTACCCCTGGATGGCCTTGTCGATCACCCACTCCGCCATCGCCGGCGTGCCGATCTTGATGGCCTGGATCTCGGTGTGCGCGCCCTTGTTGCCGACGGTGTCCATCAGCCAGGCCGTCTTGAGCACCAGAAGCCGGGCCTGCTCGATGCGCACCCGTGACTCGGCGATCCACTCGCGGACCACGCCCTGCTCGGCCAGCGGCCGACCGAACGCCACCCGCTCGCTGACGCGGCGGCAGAGCAGCTCCAGCGCACGCTCGGCCATCCCGATGAGCCGCATGCAGTGGTGGATGCGGCCCGGGCCCAGCCGGGCCTGGGCGATGGCGAAGCCGGCGCCCTCGGCGCCGATCAGGTTCTCCGCCGGCACCCGGACGTCGGTGAAGTCGATCTCGGCATGCCCGCCGTGGGTGCCGTCGGTGTAGCCGAAGACGGTCATGCCCCGGCGGACGGTCACCCCCGGCGTGTCCCGCGGGACCAGCACCATGCTCTGCTGGCGGTGCCGGTCCGCGTCCGGGTCGGTCTTGCCCATCACGATGAAGATCTCGCAGCGCGGGTCCATCGCACCGGACGACCACCACTTGCGGCCGTTGATCACGTACTCGTCGCCGTCGCGGGTGATCCGGGTGGCGATGTTGGTGGCGTCGGACGAGGCGACGTCCGGTTCGGTCATGCAGAACGCCGACCGGATCTCGCCCTCCAGCAGCGGCATGAGCCAGCGCTCGCGCTGCGCGTCCGAGCCGAACTCGGCCAGCAGCTCCATGTTGCCGGTGTCCGGCGCCGCGCAGTTGACCGCCTCGGGTGCCAGGTGCGGGCTGCGGCCGGTCAGCTCGGCGAGCGGGGCGTACTGGAGGTTGGTCAGGCCGGCGCCGTAGCGCGGGTCGGGCAGGAACAGGTTCCACAGGCCGCGCTTGCGGGCCTCCGCCTTCAGCTCCGCCAGCACCGGGGTACGCGACCACGGGTCACCGGCGGCTGCCTGCTCGGCGTGCACCGCCTCGGCCGGGTAGACGTGTTCGGTCAGGAACCGGGTCAGCTCGTCGCGCAGCTCCTCGGTCCGGGTGTCGTACGAGAAGTCCATCACCGCTCCCTGGCGGCGGTCAGCCCGTGCGCGACCAGCGGTGCCACCATCTCGCCGATCCGGTCGAAGCCCTCGCCGAGCGTCTGCCCGAGCGTGTGGCGGTAGTGGATGCCCTCGCAGATCACCGCGAGCTTGAAACAGCCGAGTGCCACGTGCCAGTGCAGCGGCCCGACGTCGACGTCGCTGCGTCCGGCGTACCGGTCGATCAGCTCGGCGCCGGTGGGGAAGCCGGCGCGCGGCCCGAGCCCGTCGGCGACCGGGTTGCCCTCGGCCGTCTCGCTGTCGCCGAGCACGTCCCAGTACGTCAGGAGCAGCCCCAGGTCGGCGAGGGGGTCGCCGAGGGTGGCCATCTCCCAGTCGAGGACGGCGTGCACGGCCACCGGGTCGGCCGAGGCGAGGAGATTGTCCAGCCGGTAGTCGCCGTGCACGATCCGGCCGGCGTTCGCGCCCTCCGGGGCGGTCGCCGCCAGCAGGTCGCGCAGCTCGTCGATGCCGGGCAGGTCTCGGCTGCGCGAGCGGTCGAGCTGCCCGCCCCAGCGGCGGACCTGCCGGGCCAGGTAGCCCTCCGGGCGGCCGAAGTCGCTCAGCCCCACCGTGGACGGCTCGACGCTGTGCAGTGCCGCGAGGGTGTCCATCATCGCCATCGCGAGGCCCCGGCGTCGTTCGTCGCCCAGGGGGTCGGTCTGTGCGCGGGTGCGGAACACCTCGCCGGGCATCCGCTCCATGAGGTAGAACGGCGCCCCGAGCACGTCCGGGTCGGTGCAGAGCAGCAGCGCGCCGGGCACCGGCACCTCGGTCGACGCCAGCGCCGAGATGACCCGGAACTCGCGGGCCATGTCGTGCGCGGTCGCCAGCACGTGCCCCAGCGGCGGGCGGCGCAGCACCACCTCGCGGTCGCCGAGGTGCAGCGAGTAGGTGAGGTTGGACTTGCCGCCGGCGATCAGCCGGGCCCGCAGCGGCCCACCAGCGAGGTCGGGCCGGTGCGTGGTGAGGTAACCGGCGAGCCGGTCCAGGTCCAGGCCCGCGGGGGAGGCCGGGTTGGCCCCCGGCCGGAGCGCGTCGACGGCCGGATCGGTCATCCGAATAGTTGATGGCAGGTCGGCCATGTTGTCAAGGTCAGATTTTGCCCTCGGGACATGCCTCTGCAACAGGGACGAAATGGTCAACGACCAGGCTGGTGCCCAGCCTGCCGGCCGCCCAAGCCGGCCCGCCGAGCGGAGGGACAGACATGTTGCTGCGAGTTCGGGTCACCCTGCCGGACCGTCCGGGCACGCTCGGCCAGGTCGCCCGCACGCTGGGCGTCTCCGGCGCGGACATCGTCCAGGTGGTGGTCCTGGAGCGGCTCGGCGGGCGCGCGGTGGACGACTTCACGGTGGTCTGGCCGGGCGCGGCCCGGGTGGAGCGGCTGCTGGCCGGTCTCGCGGCGATTCCGGGCGTCCGGGTGGACGGGGTGTGGCGGGCGATCGGCGCGCCCACCACCACCGGTCAGGACGCGGAGCTGCTGGCCCAGGTCGCGGCGAACCCGGCCGACGGGCTGGCCACCCTGGTCGACGCGGTACCGGGGCTGCTGGCGGCCGACTGGGCCGTTGCCGCCGTGGTGCCACTGGACTGGGCCTCGCGGGCCGGCGGCACCGGCGGGGCGACCGTCGGGTACGCGAGCTGGCGGGCTCCCGTACCGCTGCGACTGCCGGAGGTGACCCCGCTGCGCGGCCGGTCGATGACCACGCCCGACGGCACCCACCACGCGATCGCGCCCTTCGGCCGGGCCGGCCTGGTGCTGGTGGTGGCCCGCGAGCACAGTGACACCCTCTCCGCCGCCGCGTTCCACAGCACGGAGGTGGACCGGCTCACCCAGCTCGTCCGGGCCAGCGCGGTGATCCTCGGTGACCGGCTGGACCTGGTCGGCGCGCCTCCGGTGGTCGCCGGTCCCTGAACGGCCCGAGGAGTTCCCGGGCCGTCACCGGTGAGCAACCGGGCGGCAACAGCCGGGGGCGAGGCTCGTACCCGGGGGAAGGGAGCCAACCATGACGTTGTGGCGGATCCGAGCCACCGTGGACGACCGGCCGGGTTACCTGTCGGTCCTCACGGCGAGCCTCGCGTTGCGCGGGGTCAACATCCTCACCGTGCAGGTGCAACCAACCGAGCAGGGCGCGGTGGACGACTTCCTGGTCGACGCGCCGGACGCGCTCGACGAGGCCGGTCTGGTCGCCGCCGTCGAGCGGGGCCGGGGCAGGGACTGCTGGGTGGCGCGCAGCGAGGCGCGCGGCCTGGTCGACCAGCCCACCCGGGTGCTGGGGCTGGCGAACCGGCTGGTGCGTGACCCGGACGCGACGGGCGAGGCACTGCGGACGCTGCTCGGCGCCGATTCGGTCACCTGGCGGCCGGCGTTGACCAGCGTCGACCGGGGGATCGTCGGCGCCACCATGCTGCTGGCCGACCCGGCGGGTGGCTCGTTCGCGCTGCGGCGGGCCGCACCCGCCTTCACACCGGCGGAGTACGCCCGGGCGCAGGCCCTGGTCGAGCTGGCCGCCACCGCGGCGCGCCGGGCCACGGAACAGGTCACGCTGGTGCTGCCCGACGGCGCCGAGCTGACCGTCCGGCCGGCCTGCGCGGACGACCTGTCCGGCGTGCTGGAGCTGCACGAGGGGTGCTCCCCGCGCAGCCGGCAGCGGCGCTACCTGGGCGGGGCGTCGCTGCCGTCGCCGGACCGGTTGCGCCGGTTGCTGGAGCCGAGGCGAGGGCTGACCCTGATCGCCACGACCACGGCGTACGACGGCGCGGCGGAGTCCGTGGTCGCGATGGCGAACCTGCTCGGCGAGGGCGACGAGGCTGAGGTGGCGCTGCTGGTGCGTGACGACTGGCAGCGGCGGGGGCTCGGCTCGGCACTGCTGCGCCGGCTGGCCGGGCACGCCGAGCGGGTCGGGTTCGCGGCGCTGCTGCTGCACGTCCAGGCCGAGAACGCCCCGATGCTGCGTACCCTGCGCCGGCTGCACCGGCCGAGCGTCGCCGAACGCGACGGCGCGCTTCTCACCCTCACCGTCGCGGTGGCGAGGAAGGGCACCTTCCTGACGCCCGGTGCGTAGCAGCGGCCCCTGCTGGCACCGGCCCCCTGGCGTGTCGCCAGGGGGCCGGTGTCAGGTCGGTCAGGTGGCGGGGTAGCTGCTGTAGTCCGGGAAGTTGCCGTAGAGCCGGCTGTCGCCGCCGACGGTCACCGCCTGCACCAGCAGGTCACCGCCGACGAACGCGCCCTTCCAGGACGCGCCCCGGCCGCCGAACGCCTCGTCCCGGTCGCCCCGGGAGCGAGGCTTGTTGATGCCCACCTTGAACGCCTGGAGATCCACGGCGAGCTTGCCGGCCTCGTCGGTGTCGTCGCAGGCCAGCGAGGCGACCAGCGCGCCGTTGGAGGCGTTCATGGCGGCCAGCAACTCGTCGGTGGTGTCGACCACGACGATCGTGTCGACCGGCCCGAACGGCTCGGCGTGCATCAGGCGGGACCGGCCGGGCGGGGCGAGCAGCACCGACGGCGCCACGTACGCCGAGGTGTCCTGCCCCGGCAGGAACGGTGCGCCGGTCAGCTTGCCCCGGTGCAGCGGCACCGCGCCGCCGCGGACCGCCTCGTCGACCTTGCGGCGCAGCTCGTCGGCCTTGGTGGCGCTGATCAGCGGCCCGAAGTCCAGCTCGGGCAGTGGGTCGCCGGCCTGCCAGGTCTCGTCCACGGCGAGCGGGTGTCCGAACCGGACGGAGCGGACCACCGGCAGGTACATGTCGAGGAACTCGTCGACCAGGTCGCGTTGCACCACGAACCGGGGGTACGCGGTGCACCGCTGCTTGCCGTACTCGAAGCCCTTCTTGAGGTGCGCGGCGAGCAGGTCCCACTGGGAGAAGTTCCAGATGCCCCAGGCGTTGAGGCCCTCCTGCTCGATGAAGTGCCGCTTGTCGCTGTCGAGCAGCGCGGCGGCCACCTTGCCCCCGTTGGAGCGCCCGCCGACGAACGCCACCGCCCCGATCTCCGGTGCCCGGACCAGCACTTCGGACAGTTCCTCGCCGCCGCCGGAAACCAGGGTGGCGGGCAGGCCGGCCCGGCGCATCAGCGCGTGCGCGACGGTGAGACAGACGGCGCCGCCCTGCGACGGGGTCTTGGCGATGACGGCGTTGCCGGCGAGCAGTTGGACCAGTTCGGCGTGTACGAGGACGCTCATCGGGTAGTTCCACGACGCGATGTTGCTGACTGGGCCGGCCAGCGGCTCGCGGCCGTCGGCGAGCATCCGGTCGATCTCGCCCGCGTACCAGCGGACGCCGTCCAGTGCGCGGTCCACGTCGGCGCAGGCCAGCCGCCACGGCTTGCCGATCTCCCAGACCAGCAGCAGCGCGAGCAGGTCGCGGTGGGCGGTGAGCGCGTCGAGTGCGTCGGTGACCCGGGCCTTGCGCTCGGCGAGCGGGGTCTGTGCCCAGGCCCGGTGCGCGTCGGCGGCGTGCGTGACGGCGGCGCGGGCGGTGTCGGCGTCGAGGCGGGCCAGGTTGATCACGACGGTGTTGTCCACCGGGGTGCGGACCGGGGCGGGGCGGCCGACGGCGCGCCAGTCGCCTTCGACCAGGTTGTGCAGGGTGGTGACGCCGTCGACCTCGGCGCCGAACGCCTCCGGGGTGGCGGCCACCGCGCGGGCGAGGACGTCGGACCATGCGGTGCCCTCGGCGAGTCGTAGTGCCATCGCGTTCTCCTCAGGGTTGTCCGGGGAGCGGCGGCGTCGATGGCACCACTGGTGATCGGTACTGTCTCGCGCCGGGTAGCGGGTCAGCAACAGTACGTTTGTCTGGCTGGCGACGTCCTGCCCGTGCGACCCGCCGAACCGCCCGGAGGGATTCGGCGCGAGCTGCGGGAACACCAGTTGTTAAATCAACGAACGTCGATGATGTGACGTACCTCCGGGCGACGTACGGCGACCGGCCGCCGGAGTGCTCCGACGGCCGGTCGCGGTGTGCTCTGGGATCAGCTGGTGAAGGTGATCCGGTCCCGGCGGCGACGCAGCATCAGCAGCAGGGCGCCACCGACGATGAGGGCGACGCCGCTCAGCGCGAAGCCGGTCACGGCCACACCGGTCAGCGGCAGGCCGCCTCCGGTGTCACCGCCGGCCCCCGCGCCCTCCGACGGCGAGACCGAGCCCGACGGCGCGGTCGACTCCGACGGCGAGTCGGAGGTCGACGGGGAGGTGGACCCCGACGGCGAGACGGAGGTCGACGGAGAGGTGGAGCCCGACGGCGAGACGGAGGTCGACGGCGTCGGCGATCCGGTGGTCGACGGGCTCGGGCTCGGCGACTGGCTGGTGCCGGTGCCCGCGCAGGTGTGGGTCAGGTTGAAGAGGTTCTGCGGAACCTGTCCGTGGATGGTGGACTCGCCGGTCTCCAGCTTCCAGCCGGACGGCGTGGCGAACCAGACCTTCTTGGCGCCGTTGTCCGTGGTGAAGTGACCGTCGGCGAGGGTCTTGTAGGTGTCGGCGGTGCCGTTGTTGTCGGTGTCCCAGCCGATCCGCACCGCGTCGACGCTGTCGACGCCGTTGCCGGGCCAGATGAACACCCAGATGTCCTGGCCGGTCTGCTGGCCGGGGGCGCACGTGCCGAAGCCCTCGTTGAAGTTGTTGTTCGTCGCCACGATGTGCTCGCCGTCCTGGCGCAGGGCGGGATGGGTGACGTTGGTCGACGCGAACGCCGGGGTGGCGATGGCGAGACCGGCCGTGGCGGCGGCCGTGCAGACGGCCGCGCGCGCCAGGCGCCGACGCAGTGGCATGAGGATTCCTCCGAGATTGGCCGAGGGGACGGCACATGATCCCATACGAGGGATCTTCGTACGACATCGGTCAATCGGCCTGAGCTGCGACGACGTGCCGGGCAGGATGCGGAATCGGGGCGACCTTTCCGGGCCGCGACCGCGTGTCGCTGTAACGCGTGCGGTCGTTTCGACGCTGCCGGCACCCACCGACCTTCCCATTCTCCGCCGTCCACATTACATTGTCGCTTATCCATGGGAGCGCTTCCATGTCCTGTGGTCACTCCGCCACCGACAGGAGTTCGCCATGCGCCAACCCACCCAGCCGTTCCCCGGCCGGTCACCGGTGACCGACCAGCCCTGGCCCCGGCGGCTGGTGGCCGCCGGCGTCGCCCTGCTCACCGGCCTGGCCCTCGCCGTCACCGCACCCGCGGCCGGGCCGGCGTCGGCCGCGCCGGCCTTCACCTACGCCGAGGCGTTGCAGAAGTCGCTGCTCTTCTACGAGGCGCAGCAGTCCGGCCGGCTGCCCGACTGGAACCGGGTCTCCTGGCGCGGCGACAGCGCGCTCACCGACGGCGCCGACGCCGGCCTGGACCTCACCGGCGGCTGGTACGACGCCGGCGACCACGTCAGGTTCGGCTTCCCCATGGCGTTCAGCGCCACCATGCTCGCCTGGGGCGCGGTCGAGTACCGCAGCGGCTACACCGCCTCCGGGCAGTTGCCCCACCTGCTGAACAACCTGCGTTTCGTCAACGACTACTTCATCAAGGCGCACCCGTCGGCAAACGTCCTCTACGGACAGGTCGGCAAGGGCGACGACGACCACAAGTGGTGGGGCCCGGCCGAGGTGCTGCCGATGGCGCGGCCCGCGTACAAGATCGATGCGAGCTGTGGCGGCGCGGACCTGGCGGGGGAGACGGCGGCCGCCATGGCCGCCTCCTCGATGGTGTTCCGGCCCACCGACGCCGCCTACGCCGACCGGCTGCTCGGGCACGCCCGCCAGCTCTACACGTTCGCCGACACGGTGCGGAAGTCCTACCACGAGTGCATCACCGACGCGACGAGCTTCTACCGCTCGTGGAGCGGCTGGCAGGACGAGCTGGTGTGGGGCGCGATCTGGCTGCACCGGGCCACCGGCGAGGCCAGCTATCTCGCCAAGGCGGAGAGCGAGTACGACAAGCTCGGCACCGAGAACCAGTCCACCACCCGCTCCTACAAGTGGACGATCGCCTGGGACAACAAGCAGTTCGGCGCGTACGTGCTGCTGGCCAACCTGACCGGCAAGCAGAAGTACGTCGACGACGCCAACCGGTGGCTGGACTACTGGACCGTCGGCGTGAACGGCCAACGGGTGCCCTACTCACCGGGCGGCATGGCGGTGCTCGACTCCTGGGGAGCCCTGCGCTACGCCGCCAACACCTCCTTCGCCGCGCTGGTCTACAGCGACAAGACCACCGACGCGACCCGCAAGGCCCGCTACCACGACTTCGCCGTCCGGCAGATCAACTACGCGCTCGGCGACAACCCCCGCAACTCCAGCTACGTCATCGGGTTCGGCGCCAACGCACCGCGCAACCCGCACCACCGCACCGCGCACGGCTCCTGGTGGGACAGCCAGACCGTGCCGGTGGAGACCCGGCACACCCTGTACGGCGCGCTGGTCGGCGGCCCGTCCTCGGCCAACGACGCGTACAGCGACAGCCGGTCGGACTACGTGATGAACGAGGTGGCCACCGACTACAACGCCGGCTTCACGTCCGCGCTGGTCCGGCTGACCTCCGAGTACGGCGGCACTCCGCTGGCGAACTTCCCGGTCGCCGAGACGCCGGACATCGACGAGCTGACCGTGGAGACCACGGTGATGCAGGCCGAGCCGCGGGCCACCGGGCTCAAGGCGATCATCTACAACAAGTCGGCGTTCCCGGCCCGTACGCTGACCGACGGCCGGTTCCGGTACTACTTCCGCCCCGAGGGCACCGGGCCGGTGCAGGTCACCGCCGGCTACACCCAGGGCTGCCCGTCCCCGACCACCGCCAAGCAGTTCAGCGGGGACATCTGGTACGTCGAGGTGGACTGCGCCGGGCACACCATCGCCCCGGCCGGGCAGTCGCAGCACCGGATGGAGGTCCAGTTCAAGATCGGGGTGCCGGAGGGCGGGACCTGGGACCCGACCAACGACCCGTCGTACCAGGCCACCGCCGGGCCCAACCGGAAGGTGCCGCTCTACTCCGGCGGCACCCGGGTCTGGGGCGACGAGCCGGGACCGGCCGTGCCGGACACCACCGCGCCGACCGCGCCCGGCACCCCGGTCGCGTCCAACCTGACCCCACGGTCGGTCACCCTGACCTGGGCGGCGTCCACCGACACCGGCGGCAGCGGCCTGGCCGGGTACGAGGTGCGCGAATTCCTGGTCGGCAACGACGTGGTCGTCATCCGGCCGGTCACCGGCACCTCGCTGGCCATCTCGACGCTGCTGCCGGAGCGGACGTACCAGTTCACGGTCGTGGCCCGCGACGGCGCCGGCAACACGTCGACCGCCTCGCCGACGCTCAGCGTGACCACGCCGCCGGCCGGCACCGCCGACACCACCGCGCCCACCGCGCCCGGCACTCCGGTCGCCTCGGCGGTCACCGCCACCGGGCTCACCCTGAGCTGGGCGGCGTCCACCGACAACGTCGGCGTCACCGGGTACCGCGTCTACCGCGAGGCCGGTGCGACCGACGCGCTGGTCGGCTCGCCGACCGGCACCACGCTGGCGGTGTCCGGGCTGACCGCCTCCACGGCGTACCAGTTCTTCGTGGTGGCCGTGGACGCGGCCGGCAACACCTCCGCGGCGTCCGCGCCGGTCGCCGTCACCACCGCGCCCCCGCCCGTCGGCGGCGCCTGCTCGGTGGGGTACGTCACCAGCGACTGGAGCACCGGCTTCACCGCCACGGTGACGATCACCAACACCGGCACCAGCGCGATCAACGGCTGGTCCCTGCGGTTCAGCTTCCCCGCCGGGCAGACCGTCAGCCAGGGCTGGTCGGCGACGGTCAGCCAGAGCGGCGCGGCGGTGACCGCCACGAACCTCTCCTACAACGGCACCCTGGCCCCGGGGGCGTCGACGAGCTTCGGCTTCAACGGCACCCACTCCGGCAGCAACCCGAAACCCGCCGCCTTCACCCTCAACGGCTCCGCCTGCACCCTCGCCTGACCCGATCCACCCAGAGATCGTGGACAGTTGCCGTTGCCGGGGAACGGCAACCGTCCACGATCTCGCCGGGTGCCGGGATAAGACGGCGGCATTCGGGGCAAGCCGGTGTCGTGGGGGAGTTGCTGACCGTCGGGCACGGCACAGCCGACCGGGTGCGGCTGGGAGAGTTGCTGACCGAGGCCGGGGTGGCCCTGGTGGTGGACGTGCGGCGGTACCCGGCCAGCCGCACCAACCCGGACGTCCGGCGGGAGGAGCTTGAGCGGTGGCTGCCCGAGTACGGGCTCGACTACCGCTGGGAGCGGCGGCTGGGCGGACGCCGACACGTCCCCGCCGGGACACCGGAGCCGGACACCTGGTGGACGGTCGCGGCGTTCCGGGCGTACGCCGCGCACACCCGCACGTCGGAGTTCGACGCGGCGCTGACCGGGGTGCTGGCCGACGCGGCCCGGCGAACCACCGCGGTGATGTGCAGCGAGGTGCTCTGGTGGCGGTGCCACCGCCGGCTGATCGCCGACGTCGCGGTTCTCGGTCGCGGGACGCCGGTGGCGCACCTCATGTCGGATGGTCGGCTCAGCCCGCACCAGGCCGCCGAGGGCGCCCGCCCGCTCCCGAACGGGCACGTGTGCTGGGACGGTTGAGGCGTCGCGGGTTGGCGGGTCTTCGTCGCCGGTCGGCTCACTCCACGAGGTCGTCGGCGAGCAGATCCATCAGCAGGCCGTCGTGCCAGCGACCGTCCTCGCCGCGCTCGTAGCGGCGTAGCACCCCCACCGGCCGGAAGCCGGCCTTGGCGTACGCCCGGATGGCGGCGCTGTTGGCCGCCGCCGGGTCGATCGTGAACCGGTGGTGGCCGTACTCGTCGATC
Source organism: Micromonospora sp. RHAY321 (assembly GCF_023896955.1). GTDB lineage: Bacteria > Actinomycetota > Actinomycetes > Mycobacteriales > Micromonosporaceae > Micromonospora. The sequence continues at coordinate 140,839 of NZ_JAMHIW010000004.1, read as the reverse complement.
AGGTGCCGGGCCAGGGTGCGGATGGCGTCCACGCCGAGCCCGGCGCCGCGTACCGCCGGGTCGAGGAAGATGTCGAGGCTGGCGTGCCGGTAGTCCGGGTCCGGTTCGGCGTACCACTGGATCGCGCCGATCACCCGGCCGTCGTGCTCGATGGCGTACAGGGTCAGATCGTCGTCGTCCAGGTCGGCGCGGACGGCGTCGGTCAGGTCGCCGCCGCCCCGCCACCAGCGGCGTACCTCCGGGTCGGCCCGGATCGCGGCGAGGGCCGGCACGTCCGCGACCGTCGCCGGTCGCAGAGTCACCGCCCGCCCTCGCAGCATCCGCTCAGCCCCGGATCTCGCCGTGCTCGACGCAGACCGCCGACCAGCCGACCGGCAGCACCTGCACCTTCATGCGACGGCGGCAGCGGTGGCAGTACCGGGGCGGTTCCAACTGCCGCGCCGACGAGCAGCCCGGGTGGGCGGCGCCGTCCGTCACCGGTTCGCCGCACCGGTCGCACCACAGCTCCGTCGTCGTCATGGCGGTCACAGCGTGGCGGAGAGGGCCTTGACCGGCATCTTCAGCTCGTCCAGCAGGTCCAGGTCGGCGGTCGCCGGTCGACCCAGCGTGGTCAGGTAGTTGCCGACGATCACGGCGTTGATGCCACCGAGCAGACCGTCGCGGGTGCCCAGGTCACCGAGGGTGATCTCCCGGCCGCCCGCGTACCGCAGGATCGTGCGCGGCATGGCCAGCCGGAACGCGGCGATGGCCCGCAGCGCGTCCTTGCCCTCCACGACCGGGCGGTCGCCGAGCGGCGTGCCGGGGCGCGGGTTGAGGAAGTTCAGCGGCACCTCGTGCGGGTTCAGCTCGGCGAGCTGCGCCGCGAACTCCGCCCGCTGCTCCACGGTCTCGCCCAGGCCCAGGATGCCGCCGCAGCACACCTCCATGCCGGAGTCGCGGACCATCCGCAGCGTCTCCCAGCGCTCCTCCCAGGAGTGCGTGGTGACCACGTTGGGGAAGTACGACCGGCAGGTCTCCAGGTTGTGGTTGTAGCGGTGCACGCCCATGTCGACCAGGTCGTCGACCTGCTCCTGGGAGAGCATGCCCAGCGACGCGGCGACCTGGATGTCGACCTCGGCCCTGATGGCCGCGACGCCCTCACGCATCTGCTTCATGAGCCGGTCGTCCGGGCCACGGACCGCGGCCACGATGCAGAACTCGGTCGCCCCGGTCTTCGCGGTCTGCTTCGCGGCCTCGACCAGCGACGGGATGTCCAGCCAGACCGAGCGCACCGGTGAGGTGAAAAGGCCGGACTGGGAGCAGAAGTGGCAGTCCTCCGGGCAGCCGCCCGTCTTCAGCGAGACGATCCCCTCGACCTCGACCTCCGGGCCGCACCAGCGCATCCGCACGTCGTGAGCGAGCTGGAGGGCGGCGGGCAGGTGCTCGTCGGGCAGGTTCAGCACGGCGAGGACGCCGGCCTCGTCGAGGCCGACACCGTCACCCAGGACCTGGGTCCGGGCCTGGTCGAGGATCTCTGGCATGGCTCGTACCCTACAAGGCCCCCCGGTCAGCGGGAACGGCCTGCTGGCCGGTCGATCCCGCCCGCTGCCCGGGCGGGGCCGCGTCGGGTCGGCGGCGGGTGGATCCGCCGGGCCGGTGGTGGTGGGTGGTAATTTCGCCCGGCGGGTGTCGGGGTGACCGGCGCGGACGGCGGCGAAGGGGTGACGGTGGCGGACTGGCTGGCGGCGCTCGACCGCCGTGCGGAGCTGCGGGCGAAGGCCGGGCTGACCCGGCGGCTGCACCCGCGCCCCGCCGGGGACGGGATGACCGACCTGGCCGGCAACGACTACCTGGGCCTGGCCACCCACCCGGAGGTCGTCGGCGCGGCCGCGGCGGCGCTGTCGGCGTACGGGCTGGGGGCGACCGGGTCGCGGCTGGTACGCGGCTCCACCGACGCGCACCAGGCGCTGGAGGTCGAGCTGGCGCGGTGGCTGGGCACTGACGGATCCCTCGTCTTCTCCTCCGGCTACCTGGCCAATCTCGGCGCGCTGCGGGCCCTCGTCCAACCCCGGACGCTGCTCGTCTCCGACGCGCACAACCACGCGTCCCTGATCGACGGCTGCCGCATCTCCGGCGCCGAGACCGTGGTGACCCCGCACGCGGACGTGACGGCGGTGGCCGCCGCCCTGGCCGTCGCACCGGGCCGCCCGGCGGTCGTGGTCACCGAGTCGGTCTTCTCCGTCGACGGCGACCTCGCCCCGCTGGCCGAGCTGCACGCGGTGGCCCGCCGCTACGGCGCACTCCTGCTGGTCGACGACGCGCACGCGCTCGGCGTGACCGGTCCCGCCGGTGCCGGCGCGGTCGCCGCCGCCGGGCTGGCCGGCGCACCGGACGTCGTGGTCACCGCCACGCTCTCCAAGGCGCTCGGAGGAGCGGGCGGGGTGGTGGCCGGCCCGGCCGAGTTCGTCCGGCACCTGGTCGAGACCGGGCGCACGTTCATCTTCGACACCGCGCTGCCCCCGGCGGTCGCCGCCGGCGTACACGCCGCGTTGCGGCTGGCCCGCGACGGCGAGGGCCTGCGCGCCGAGCTGGCCGACCGGGTGGCGCTGGCGGTCGCGCGGCTGCGCGCCGCCGGGTTGACCGTCTCCGCACCGGACGCGGCGGTGATCTCGGTGACCGCCCCCGGGCCGGAGGCGGCGACGGCGTGGGCCGCCGACTGCCGGGACCGCGGCGTCGCGGTGGGCTGCTTCCGGCCGCCGTCCACCCCGGACAGCCGCTCCCGGCTGCGACTCACCGTCAGCGCCGGCGTGCCCCGGGCGGATTTCGAGCGGGCGCTGGACGTCGTCGTGGAGTGCGCCCCGTGAGTGCGGTGCCCGGGGCGTGGCGCGGGCCGGTGCTCGTCACCGGCACCGACACCGAGGTCGGCAAGACGGTGGTGACCGCCGCGATCGCCGCCGCCGCGCAGGCCGCCGGCCTGCGGGTGGCCGTGGTCAAACCCGGCCAGACGGGTACGGCCAGCGGCGAACCCGGCGACGTGGACGCGATCAACCGGTTGGCCGCGCCGCTCACCGGCCGCACCCTGGCGAGTTATCCCGACCCGCTCGCCCCGCTGGCCGCCGCCCGGGTCGCCGACCTGCCGCCGTTGGAGCTGTACACCGCCGTGGACGCCGTCCGCGACGAGACCGACAAGCATGATCTGGTGCTGGTCGAGGGCGCCGGTGGGCTGCTGGTCCCGATGGGGCTGCGCCCGTCCGGTGAGCCGTGGACGTTGGCCGACCTGGCGGTGTCGCTCGGTGCGCCGGCGGTGGTGGTCGCCCGCGCCGGGCTGGGCACGCTCAACCACACGGCGTTGACCCTGGAGGCGCTGGACCGGCGGGCGGTGCCGGCCGGTGTGGTGATCGGCGCCTGGCCGTCGACGCCGGAACTGGTGCACTGGACCAACCTCACCGATCTGGTGCCGAACCTGCTCGGTGTGGTGCCGGACGGTGCGGGCGCCATGGACCCGGGCGTGTTCCGGCGCTCGGCCCCCGGCTGGCTCACCCCGGCGCTGCACGGTGTGCTGGACGACTGGCGGGCCTGGGCCGAGGAGATCGGCTGACCACCTGACTTTCGTCAGTGCCCGCCCAGGTCGGGCGTGGGTAGCCTGGCGGCCGTGAGGATCCCGAGGTGGCCGGCGGGCGCAGCGTGGGGCGTGCGGCCGGCGCTGCTGGCGGACGCGCTGCTCTGGGCGGTGCTGGCCGCGCCGATGGGGTTCGCGAGGCTGACCCCGCCGTACTCGCCGCGCACTCTGGCGTTGCTGCTCGGCGGGCTGGCAGTGCTGGCCGTGGCGGTGGCGCTGGGCCGGCGTCGTCCGCTGGTGGGCCTGTCGCTGGTGGTGCTGGCGTCGCTGGTCGACGGCAACTTCGTGTTCGCCATCCCGGTGTTCAGCTATCTCACCGGGCGGCGCAGCGCCGGGGCGACTCCGGCGGCCGTGCTGTTCGGTGTGATCGCGGTCGGTGGCACGGTGCTGAACCTGGGGCTGCTCGGCACCGAAGCGGCCACCTGGTTCCTGCTCGCCTCGGTGCTGCTGTTCGCCGGGGTGTTCCCGTGGTTGGTCGGCCGGTACCGCCGGCAGCAGCGGGAACTGGCCGACGCCGATCGCCGGCACGCCGACGCGCTGGCACGGGAGCAACGCGGCGCCGGCGACCGGATCCGGCTGCGGGAGCGGGCCCGGATCGCCGAGGAGATGCACGACTCCCTCGGCCACGACCTCAGTCTCATCGCGTTGCGCGCCGCGGCGCTGGAGCTCGCCGACGACCTCGACCCGCGGCATCGGGCGGCGGTGGGGGAGCTGCGAGCCAGCGTCGCCGCCGCCACGGAACGGCTGCACGGCATCATCGGTGTGCTCCGCGAGGAGGGCGGGAGCGCCGGGCTCCGACCGGCCGGGGAGACCGTCACCGATGTGGTCGACGGTGCCCGGGAGGCCGGCATGACGGTCCTGTTGGACGCCCCGCCCACCGTGGTCGAGCTGCCCGGGATGACCGGGCTCGCCGCCCACCGGGTGGTCCGGGAGGCGCTCACCAACGCGGCCCGGTACGCCCCGGGCGCCCCGGTCACCGTCACCCTCGCCCCCGAGGCGAACGAGATCGAGGTACGGGTGCTCAACGGGCCACCACCGGCCGGTCCGTTGCCCACGCCGCCGTCCTCGGGCAGCGGCCTGCTGGCCCTCGCCGAGCGGGTCCGCCTGGCCGGCGGCGTCCTGGACACCGGCCCGCGCCCGGACGGCGGCTTCGAGGTACGGGCCCGGTTGCCGATGCCCGCCGATGGCGTCCCCGCCGACCCGACCGTCGGCGTTCCCGCCGGGCTGAGGTCCGCCGAGCCCGGTGCGGTGACCGGTGCCGGGTCGGCCGGCGGCGGGATGGAGTGGCCGGCGGACGCCGAGCGGCGGCTGCAGGCGGCCCGTCGTCGGGTACGGCGCAGTCTGCTGACCGCGCTCGCCGCCCCGGCCGGGCTCGCGCTGGCCTTGTCGCTGGTCTACTACCCGTTCGCCACGGCCGGCACGGTGCTGGACGAGGCGACGTACGACCGGATGCGGCCCGGCACCGCGCGCGCCGACCTGGCGGGGTTGCCCCGCCGGCAGGTCACACCGCCGTCCGGCGGCGAGGAGCCCGGCTGCGAGTTCTACACCGACGGCAACTTCCCCCTCGCCCAGCCGACCTGGCGGCTGTGCTTCACCGACGGCCGGCTGGTCGACAAGGAGCGGATCGCGTAGTGAACACGGACACCGCAGTCTCGCCGGTCCGGGTGGTCCTCGCCGACGACGAGGCGATGATCCGGGCGGGCGTTCGGGCCATCCTCGCCGCCGACCCGGGCATCGAGGTGGTCGCCGAGGCCGGCGACGGGCGGGCGGCGGTGGAGCTGGTCCGGGCGCACCGACCCCGGGTGGCGTTGCTGGACATCCGGATGCCGCGCCTGGACGGGCTGGCCGCCGCCGCCGAGATCCACCGGGTGGCGCCGGCGACGGCGACGGTCATGCTGACCACCTTCGGTGAGGACGACCACGTGGCCCGGGCGCTCGGCCACGGTGCCAGCGGGTTCCTGCTCAAGGCCGGCGACCCGCGCGAGCTGATCGCCGGGGTGCACGCGGTCGCCGACGGTGGGGCGTACCTGTCGCCGCGGGTGGCCCGCCGGGTGATCGAGCTGGGCGCCGGGCGGTTGGCCCGCCGGCCCGTCGCGCGGGACCGGACGGCGGCGCTGACCGAGCGGGAACGGGAGGTGCTGGCGCTGGTCGGGGCGGGGCTGTCCAACGCCGAGATCGCCCGCCGGCTGCACCTGGTCGAGGGCACCGTGAAGAGCTACCTGACCAGCATCTTCACCCGGTTGGACGTACGCAACCGGGTGCAGGCGGCGATCATCGCCTACGAGGCGGGGCTGGTCGACGGGTGAGCGGGGGCCGGTCGGCCCCCGCCCACCGGTCAGGCGTCGCGGCGGCGCAGCACGGCCCGGCCCAGCAGCAGCGCCGCGCCGGCCCAGCCGGCGAGCAGCAGCAGCCCGACCGCGCCGGGATACGGCTCGACGTCGCCGGCCAGGAAGTGCCCACCGGCAACGCCGGGGAACACGTCGGCGATCCGGTTCAGCACGGCGATGTCCGGCTCCTGGAGCGACAGCGGCACGATCATCAGGGTGGCGAAGAGCACCGTGAGGGTGAGCACCGCGCTGCGTAGCGCCGCGCCGAGGCCCAGCGCCAGCACGCTGACCAGCGCCAGGTAGGTCGCCACCGCCAGAATGTCGCCGATGGTGCTGGCCATGGGCGCACTGCCCCACCGGCCGAGCACCGGCCGCGCGACCAGGGCGCCGACGCCGCCGAGCAGCAGGCCGAGGACGAAGGTGACCGCGCCGGCCACCACGGCCTTGGCCAGCAGCACCCGACCACGTGCCGGGGTGCACTGCAGCGTCGTCCGGATGGTGCCGCTGGTGAACTCGGCGGTGATCGCCAGCAGGCCCAGCGCCAGCACGGCGTACTGGGTCAGCTCGACGGCGCTGACCACCACGCTGCCGGCGGTGACGATGCCCGGGTCGTCGGCCGGGTCGTCGTTGGTGTTGGCGTTGGCCGCGTAGATGGCCAGCTGGCCGGCGCTCGCGGCCATCAGCAGCAGCGCCGCCATCGCGGTCCACCGGGTGGTCCGCACCGAGAACAGCTTGGTCCACTCGGCGGCCACCGCGCCGCGGAAGGCGCCCGGGGCGGGACGGGTGTCCGGGCTGGTGCCGGTGTCCGGGATGGTGCTGGTGCTCATCGTGCCCCGCTTCCGGTCGGGCCGCCGGCGTACTCGACGCTGTCGGCGGTCAGCTCCATGAACGCCTGCTCCAGCGATGCGCCGTGCGGGCTCAGCTCGTGCAACCGGACCCCCAGCTCGTACGCCAGGTCACCGACCCGGTCCACGGTGCTCCCGGTGACGGTCAGCTCGTCGGCGCCGGCCGGCTCGACGGTCGCGCCGGCCGCGGTGAGGCGCGCGGCCAGGGTGGCCAGCCCGTCCGCGTGCGGACTGCGGACCCGGACGGCGACCGCGCTGCCGGCGATCACGTCGTCGATCGGGGCGTCGGCGAGCAGCCGTCCGCGCCCGATGACCACGAGCTGGTCGGCGGTGAGCTGCATCTCGCTCATCAGGTGGCTGGAGACGAAGACGGTCCGTCCCTGGTCGGCGAGGGAGCGCATCAGCTGCCGGACCCAGCGCACCCCGTCCGGGTCGAGGCCGTTGACCGGCTCGTCGAACATCAGCACCGGCGGGTCGCCGAGCAGCGCGCCGGCGATGCCGAGCCGCTGCCCCATCCCGAGGGAGAGGGTGCGGCCCGGCTTGGCCGCGGCGCGCCCGTCGAGGCCGACGGTGTCGAGCACCTCGTCCACCCGGCGACCGGGAATGCCGTTGCTGCGGGCCATGGCCAGCAGGTGCGCACGGCCGGACCGGGCCGGGTGGATGGCCCGGGCGTCGAGCAGCGCGCCCACCTCGTGCAGCGGCCGCCGCAGCTCCCGGTACGCCCGGCCGCCGACCAGCGCCTGCCCGGCGGTGGGCCGGTCCAGGCCGAGGATCATCCGCATGGTGGTGGACTTGCCGGCGCCGTTCGGGCCGAGGAAGCCGGTGACCCGCCCGGGCGCGACGTCGACGGTCAGGGAGTCGACCGCGACGGTCGCCCCGAACCGTTTCGTCAACCCACGTAATGTGATCATGCGCTGACGCTAGGCGCGCGAGGGGGAGCGGCACCGCGCCCGAACGGCGACCACCGCACCTGACTTTCGTCAGTCCCACAGCCCGCCAGCGGGCCGCCGGTCAGCCGCGGCGGACGACGAAGGCGTCGGGCATCCGGAAGGTGAGGTTGTCCGGGCACCACGGTGCGCGGACCACGGTCACCCCGTCCAGCAGCGGTGCGGCCTCGGTCACCACCACGGCCGCCTCCATCCGGGCCAGCACGTCACCGACGCAGCGGTGCGCGCCGGCACCGAACGCCACATGCCGGCGCGATCCGCGCTGGCCGGGCCGGAACTCGTCGGGCGCCTCGACGACCGCCGGATCCCGACCGGCGCGGGCCAGCCAGAGCACGAGGCTCGTACCCGCCGGCACGGCGGTCCCGCCCAGCATGTTGTCCGCAGCGGCGACCCGGCGCCAGGTGACGATCGGCGGTTCCAGCCGCAGCCCCTCCTCGACCACGTCGGCCACCGCGACCTCACCGGTGCGGAGCCCGGTCAGCACCGAGGGCTCGCCGGCCAGCCGGTGCAGCAGCAGGGTGAGGAACTGCGAGGTGGTCTCCTGCCCGGCGACCAGCAGGAAGAAGAGCGCGCCGACCACCACGTCCGGGGCGTGCCCGGCCTTGCGCAGCTCGGCGGCCAGCCCGCCGCCGGTGGCCGCGAAGTCGCGCAGCACGCCGTGGAAGCGGCCCACCTCGGCAGCGAGCGCCACCTGCCGGTCGGGGTCCAGCGGTGCCCAGAACAGCTCAAGGGCGGCCCGGGCGAACTGCTTGACCGCGCCGACCGGCGCGTCCGGCAGCTCGACCAGCCGGGCCAGCACCAGCAGTGGCAGGTCGGCGGCGAGCTCCGCGTAGAGGTCGACCGCCGCACCGGCGTCGAGGCTGGCGGCCAGCCGGGCGACCCGTTCCCGGACCAGCGCGGTGAGCCAGGGACGCTGCGCGGCGACCCGGGCGGGGTGCAGCGCGTCGGCGACGATCGACCGGATCGCCGGATGGCTGGCGCCGGAGTTGTTCGCCAGGGTCGGCGGTAGCCGGAACCGGTGCCCGGCGAGCACCCGCAGCGCCGTCACCGGCATCGGGGTCACCGCGTCCAGCGCGTTGTCCGGCCGGTAGGCGACCGGGTCCGCGAGGACCTGGCGGACCAGCGCGTGCCGGGTCACGACCAGATGGGGTACGCCGACGTGGTCGGTCACCGTGGCCACGTCCGGCCAGGGTGCCCCGACCTCGGACGCCCAGCTCCGGAACAGCACGCCGACACGCTAGCCGGCGGCTCCCGGCAGCCCGGCCCGCAACTGCCAGACGGTGGTGCGCTTCACCCGCACGCTCTCCAGGGCTTCCGTCACCGGCACGTCGTAGTGGGCCAGCTCGTCGAAGCGTTCCCGGGGCAGGAACGCGCGGCCGGGGTCGCCGACCAACGCCAGGGCGCCCGCCCGGGTGGCGCGGAGCAGGAACCGCAGCACCCGCCGAGCCATCGCCTCGCTGTAGAACACGTCTCCCGCGAGCACCACCTCGGCGTCCCCGGCGTCGCCGTCGAGGATGTCGCCGAACTCGGCGTCGACGCGTACCCCGTTGGCCTCGGCGTTCAGCGCGACCGCCGCCACCGCCAGCTCGTCGACCTCGACGGCCCGGACGGTGGCCGCGCCGGCGCGGGCGGCGGCGATGGCCACCAGGCCGGAGCCGGAGGCGAGGTCCAGCACCCGGCGGCCGGCGACCAGCTCCGGGTGGTCGGTCACGTGACGGGCGAGGGCCTGACCACCGGCCCAGGCGAAGGCCCAGAACGGCGGCGGCCGGTCGCTGCTGAACTCACCCTCGGTCAGCTCCCAGAGCCCGATCGGCTCGTCCGCCTGGTGCAGCCGCACCTCGGGGACGAAGGCCACCGGGGCGAGCCGGGCGTGCAGCCGGACGAAAGTGGCGGAGAGTTCGGACACGGTGGCGATTGTCCCAGCGACCCGGTGCGCGGCGTGTCGCGGGGGACCCGTGACCGGTTCACCACGGTCGGTGAAAACCCGCCCCGTCCTTGCCGCCCGGTGCGAACACACCCGTCTGTTCGCCTCGACGCACCGCTCCTAGCGTTGCGGGGTGGAGGCAACCGAACGGAGACGGCGGTGATGACGGTGTGGCGGTACGCGCTGCGGCTCGGGGTGGTGCTGGCCTGTCTGAGTGGGGTGGAGCTGGTGCTGGCCGCTCCGGCGCAGGCGGCGTTCGCCACCGAGCTGAGTGGCCTGCCGGCCCGGTTCACCGCCGGCGACCAGGTCCGCACGGTCTCCGCCGTGGTGTCGCAGACCGACCGGCGCGGCGGGTGCGTGAAGGTGCGCTGGTCGATGGTGCTCAGCGTGCAGGGCATCCGGCTCGACCAGGTGAAGATGGATCGGGTGGAGGAGACCGGCGACTTTCCGCTGGAGATCCGGACCGAGGGTGACGTGGCCCGGCTGACCGACCGGCAGCTCGACCCGGGCACGCTCTGCCCGGACCGCACGGTCACCGCCCGCTACCGGGTGGCCTTCGCCGAGGACGTCACCCGGGGACGGGTCACCCTCGCCGCGGAGGCGTACGACGCCAACCTGCGCCTGCTGGCCCGCCAGACGGCCACCCGTTCGGTGGTGGGGGCGGGCGGCACACCGAGCAGCTCGGCGGAGCCGACCGGCACACCGGCGGAGCCCAGCGACCCGGCGACCGCGCCAGGCGAGCAGGAGAGCACGGAGCCGATCGGTGACCAGGAGGTCGCTGCCGCGCCGCCGGCGCCCGGCCGCCCGGTGTCGCAGTCCGGCGGCTTCGGCGTGACGCAGGCGGCGTTCCTGCTCGGCGGGCTGCTGCTCTCGCTCGGGTTGGGGCTGCTGCTGCGGCTGCGCCACCTCACCCGCGTCGCGACCGCCGAGGCCGACGAGCCACCGGTGGACCGGCTCTGGGAGCGACCGCCCCCCGCGGGCCGCTGGCGACCGGCCCGCCGCTGATCGCGGGGGCCGCTGAGATCGGGAGGTGTCGGGGCCGGCGGAGTCCGCCGGCCCCGACGGTGTCACTTCGAGAACGCCTGGAACTCGGCGATCCTGACCTGGTCCCGGGCCGGGCTGGCGGTCGCGCAGTCCGTCGTCGTGGCCGGGTCGTCGTCCTGCTCACCGGCGTAGTTCGGGCCGCCGGTGCACTGGCTGGCCAGCACCTCCAGTCGCAGGTGGGTGGCGAGCGTGGTGGGCACCGCGAACGTCCGGAGGTTGATGTCCCGGCTGTACGCCCGGTACGCCCCACCGGGGAACGCGTCGCCGGCACTGGTGTAGATCCGTTGCCAGCGGGCCGGGTCGGCGCAGTCGGTGGTCTTCGCGTTGCAGGCCGACACCGCGAACGAGCGCAGCGCGCTGAGCGCGTTCTGACTGCCGGTGTCGGCGTCCCCGACGATGGCGGGACGCAGCATGGCGCTGACGTTCACCCGCTTGACCACCTGGGGTGCGTCGCCGGGCAGCGCCACGGTGAGCTGTCGGCCGGCCACCCCGTCCAGGGAGGCCCAGTTCGTCGCCTCGGTGTCGTCGGCGACGCGGTCCAGGTTGACCCCGTCGCCGCTGATCGTGGCGCCGGACGCGGTGGACGCGAGGTTGCGGCTCATCCGCAGGTCCACGTACCCGTCCTGACCGGCCTTGGCGACGACGCTGAGCCGCTGGTGCCCGAAGCCGGGCGCCACCGCGAGCAGGTCGTACGTGCCGGCCACCATCTCCACGGTGTCCGGGATCGGCGTGGCCGGGTCGGTGTCCGCGATCGGCGTCGCCCGTGCCTCGTACGCCCCGACGTACACCCGGATCGGCGCGTCGGCGCTGTCCCCACGCGGGCGCAGGGTGAGCGTCGCGTTGCCGCCGCGCGGTGAGGCGAAGCTCGGCGTCGGGTCGGTGTCGGCGGCGCCGTTGGTGGCGGCGTCCCGGCCCATCCCGGAGCGGGCGAACTCGGCCCAGATCAGGTCCTGGTTGGCGCCGCCGAAGCGAAGCAGGTCGGCGGTGAGCATGTTGTCCCGCATGTCGAGCATGCTGACCTGGCTGGCGGCCTGGAGCAGGAACGAGTCGAAGACGAGCTGCGACCAGCGCCGGTTACCCGGGCACTGGTCGGCTGCGACCTTGCCCTGCGCGCACTCCAGTTGCCGCTGGGGGGTGCCGAGGCCGTACCGCTTCACCATGGCGGACCGGACCCGGAAGTTGGTGGCCCCCCAGATCTCGCCGTCCGCGTGCACGGCCGGACCGCCGGTGTTGTAGCCGATGTCGGAGTAGTTCAGCGGGCTGCGGCTGAGGTCGTAGTTACGGATGCCGCTGACCAGGTTGCCGGTGACGTAGCCGCCCGTGACGAAGGGCGTCTCGCCGGGGGCCCGCAGCCCGTGCTGGAAGAGGTACTCGGCGGCGAGCAGGTCGCTCCACGACTCGCCCATCGACCCGCCCTGGTGGCCGCCGATGCCGCTGTCCGGGCCGGCGATCATCCGGTTGCTGATCGCGTGGGTGTACTCGTGGCCAATCACCGTCATGTCGTAGTCGCCGTCCACGCACGGCGGGTACGGCCCGCCGGCCTGCGGCTGCCACAGGTACATGTTGGTCGTCGGCGGCAGCCCGTCGCGCGGGGTGCCCTGGTTGGCGTTGTTCCGGTTGCCGGTCAGCGCGCCCTGCTGTGCGCGGCCCTGCTCGGCGTCGCCGCCCAGGCCGCCGGGCTTCAGGTTGACCGCCTGGAGGTTCCACACCGACTCGGTGAAGCCCAGCTGGTACGCCCAGTCGTGCATCCGGTTGTGCATGGCGAAGAGGTTGCTGATCGCCGCGTCCGCGTCGTTGCGCTGCGCGGACGTGAACACCTCCGGGTTGCACTTCGCCTGGTGCCACTGGTCGGTGAACGGGTACTCGTAGCGGCGCTCCGGGTTGGGGGTGGCCGGGACGACCGGGGTGCCGGCGCCCCAGGAGAGCACCGTGTTGGCCGAGTTGCCGCGCGAGGTGAAGGTGGGCGTGCCGGTGGCCGCGTCGACGTCCCACGGCTGGCCGGTCGCCGGGTCGCGGAAGGCGGCCTGGCAGCCGGGCGCGGGGTCGCCGCACCAGCGCACCCGGGGGTCCTGCCCGGGGGCGAGGTCGCGCGGCGGCGTGGCCGGGAAGACCGCCCAGCTCGGGTTGTCCGAGTCGTAGTCGACGAGGTCCTCGCGGACCAGCACCTGCCCGGTGATCCCGTCCACGTAGGTGGTGAACGCGGCCGGGTGGTCGGTGTCCGCGCCGATCAGGGTCACCTCGTAGGCGGCCCGGGGGCCGTCGGACGGGGTGGGCACGGCCACCGCGCGCACGGTGTGGCTCGCCACCGCGGTGGCGTCCAGTTTGGCGTCGGCGAGCGCTGCGGCGTACGCCTGGTCGGCGGTGCGGGTGGCCGGCGCGGGCGCGCCGGTGTCGCGGGCGAGCGAGGAACTGACCGACAGCACCGCGCCGCCGGTGACCGCGATGGTGACCAGGCCGTCCGGCCCGGCCGGCAGGTCGCCGAAGCGCTGCCGCAGGGTGACCACGGCGCCGCTGCCGATGGGGCGGACCAGCACCCGCTCCAGCTTGGCCACCGTGTCGGTGTCCATTCCGAACAGATCGCGGTTGGCGGCCAGGTAGGCGCGGGCCGTGGCCTCCGGGTCGGTGGGCAGCCCGGTGGCGAGCGGGGTACGGCCGGGGCCGAGCGCCTGCGGTGTGCCGAGCCGGTTCCACCGGACGTCGGGGTCGGCGGCGCGGGCCAGCCCGCGCTGGCGGGCGTCGGGTGCCGCCGTACCGGTGCGGTTGTCGACGTCGGCGTGCTGGTGCCCCTCGGCGAACGGGCCGGACCGGCGCTCGGCGGATGGCGCGCCGCTGGCGGGGGCCGCGGTGCTCGCGCCGGTGGGGAGCAGCGCGGCGACTGTCGCGGTTGTCGCCAGGACGGCGATGAGCCGGCGTCGACGCCGGCTCATCGGGGGTGACCACTCCGGTTGTGGCACGGGACCTCCTCGTGGGAGCGGGATGGCCGGCGGCCGCCGACCGACGCAGCGCGGTGACGCATGCGCATCTGTGGATATCAGCCGCTGGGGGTGGCGGCAAGGCCCCAGGCCCGAGACGCGCCGACAGATCGGATTTGGTCGACGCTGCCCGCTGCGGCCACGGATGACTGGCCGCTCGCCCGGGGCGGGTCGACCGGAACGCTGAAATGTCCTCTACGGGGGCGCCGACGGCGCCGGGTGTTCAGCTGCCGGGCACCCAGTCGGGGTCGCGGCCGAAGGCCGACAGCAGGTGGTCCTGCTCGTCGGCGTCGGCGGGCAGCGGTACTTCGGGTCGGACCAGGTCGCCGCGCCGGTAGTCGTCGACCCGGCCGGCGAACCACCGGGCGCAGACGCGCACCGCATCCGGGTCCATCCGCGGCTCGGCCCCGATCGCCACCGCCAGGTCCCAGCCGTGCACCAGGTGCTCGGCGAGGAGTTGGCTCAGGTACTCCTCGGCCGGAGTGTCACCGGCGGAGAGGTGCACGGTGCGGTCGACGGCACCGGGATGGACGGCGGCGATCTCGGCCTGCGCGGCGGCCTCCCGTGCCGCCACGGCCGGGTCGGCGCCGAGCAGGTCGCCGTCGAACCGGCTGCCGACCTCGTCGATGGTCCGGCCGGCGAGCAGTGGCACGCTCCACCGGTCCTCGCCCACCACGTGGTTGACCAGCGTGCGGACGTCCCAGCCGGGGCAGGGCGTCGGGTCGGACCACTGGCCCGGCCCGACCTGGTCCACCCGGTCGATGAACTCGGCCAGGCTCCGGCGGTACGCCTCCAGCAGGTCCATGGGGACGATTGTTCCGGCCGGCGAGGCCGGTCGCCCCCGGTTCAGTCCAGGTCGCTCGGGTCCAGGCCGAGTTCCCGGGCGGTGACCAGCCGGACCCACTCGCCGAACTGCCGGCGGGAGATCACCCGGTCGTGCACGGCGAGCTGTACGGCCAGGCCGTCCATCACCGCGCTGATCCGCCAGGCGGCCCCTTCCGGGTCGGCGCACTGGAAGGTGCCGTCGGCGACCCCGGCCGAGATCACCGCGGCCAGGTCCTGCCGCCAGCGCAGGTCGAGCCGGCGGGACACCTTCTCCAGTTCGGGGGTGCGCAGTGACTCCGACCAGCCGTCGATCCACATCGACCACGAGGTGGCGCGCCCGGCCGGGGTGTAGAGCTTGAGGATCCGGCGGAGTTTGGTCAGCGGCGGGGCGGAGGAGCGGGTCACCACGTCCAGGCGGGCCAGATCCTGCTCGACCGCGTACGCGAACGCCTGCGCGAGCAGCCGCTCCTTGGTCGCGAAGTGGTAGAAGACCAGCGCCTGACTCACGCCGGCGGCCTGCGCCACGTCAGCCGTCCGGGTGTTTGCCAGACCGCGCTCCACAATCACGTCACAGGCGGTGCGCAGCAGGGCATCCAGGCGGATCTCGGCCGCACGTCTCGTCACGACCGTTACCGTAACCCATCCGACTGAACACGAACAGTTACCGCCACCGTCCGATCCGCGATGCGACAGTCGGAAGCCGGACACTTCCTGAGGGTGCCTTTCGTCGTTCTTCTGGGGACGTTCGTCGAGGTCCGGCGGCCCTCGCCGGCACGCCGCGATGCTGGCCGAGCGGTACCCGACGGGCGGGAGGCGGGCACGCGCCGGAGGTGCCGGAGTGTGACGGCTCCCGGACCACCAGACCAGCCCCCTAGGAAGCCGGTCGGTGGTGGCTCCGGTCCCGCCGGCGCTGATGCCGCCGTCCGCCAACCCGGGCCGGACGCGCCGAGGGTGGCCCCGAGTTGGCAGTCGTTCACCGGCTCGGCTAAAGTTCTCATCCGTCACCCGGGAACGCCCGGGGGCGTGCGGACGTAGCGCAGCTGGTAGCGCATCACCTTGCCAAGGTGAGGGTCGCGGGTTCGAATCCCGTCGTCCGCTCGGAGCTGCCGCCACGCATGACGGGGGCAACCTCGGTGGGGTGGCCGAGAGGCGAGGCAACGGCCTGCAAAGCCGTGTACGCGGGTTCAAATCCCGTCCCCACCTCGGCAACAAGCACGGGCGATTGGCGCAGTGGGAGCGCGCTTCCTTGACACGGAAGAGGTCACTGGTTCAAACCCAGTATCGCCCACCAGCTGGATGAGCAGTCAAAGGCTCGCTACCGAAACGGTAGCGAGCCTTTCTGTACGGACGGGCGGGCGGTCCGTAGCCGGGGGCCGACTCAGAAGGCCAGCAGCCGGAAGGTGCCCGCCGTGCGGAAGCCGAGGCGGCGGTAGACCGGCTCCCCGATGGGGGTCGAGGTGAGGGCGGCCGTGTGGACGCCCCGCCCGGCGGCGAGGTCGAGCGCGGCCCTGGTCATCGCCGCGCCGATGCCGCGGCGGCGTTCCTCAGGCTGGGTGCCGACGAAGTACAGCGTCAGAAGACCGTCGGTGAGCCAGGCGACCGCCGTTCCGACGATCCGGCCGTCGTCGAGGCGGCCGGCCAGCCTGATGACGGTGCCGTCGCCGGCGAACGCCTTCTCCCGGTCGATCGCCGCCGCCACGCCCTCCGCCGGGATTCCGGACACCCGGGCGTAGGCCGGGACGAAGGTGTCCAGGTCGGTGGTCTCGGCGATGTGCAGGCCGGCGGGCGTCGGAGCGTCCGCCGTGTCGGCGATCGCCACGGTCATGATCGGCAGACGGGCGACCTCCACGGCGCCGAGGGACACCAAGCCGTCGGCCGCGTCGGCGTCGCTGTCCGGGCCGACCCACCACACCCGGGGTACGCCGTCGAGACGGCGCCGGGCCTCGGTGAGGGCGTCCTGCGGCGTACGCCCGGTCACGCGCAGCACGCCGTTGAGCGGCGGGTGCGGCACGTCACTGCGATAGGTGACCAGGTCGGGACCCCCAGCCTCGCCGATGTTCCAGCCGAGCAGGTACGCCCGGTGTGCGGCCAGCACGGCGTCGAGGGACTCCATGCGGCGGATCTTAACGCGGCGGTGCCTGGCGGACGGCGGCCCGGAACCTAGGCGGCAGCGGAGAGCAGCGCCTCGGCGAGGTCGGTGCGGGTGCTGAGCAGCGTCCGACCCCGGCGGTGCGTCACCACCAGGCCCACCGCCCGCAGCGCGGTGAGGTGTTGGGAGACCCCGCCGGCCGACATCCCGGTGCGTCGGGCCAGCTCCGTGGTGCTCGTTGGCGCGGCCAGTTCGGTGAGCAGGCGGGCCCGCCCGCGGCCGACCACCGCTGCCAGCGCGTCCGGGACGCCGTCCGGGCGCTCCCACAGCGTGCCGAGCCCTCGGGCCGGATAGGCGAGCTGCGGAGCATCCGCGGTGGAGACGCTCAGCACCGACGGCCAGACGAAGGCCGACGGGACCAGCACCAGGCCCGGCCCGTCCGGGATGTCCGGGGCGAGGCAGTGTCGCTGTGCGACGAGCAGGGTGTCGTTCTCCCACCGGACCTGCTGGTGCAGGTCGTTGAGGAGCTCGGCCGCCCCGTCCTCGGCCAGCCGGCGGGCGCGGGCGGCGACGTCGGCGTCGAGCAGCAACCGCAGTCGCGGCCAGTGCGGGGCCAGGGCGATCCGCCAGTACGCCTCGATCTCCCCGGTGAGCCGGCGCAACCCGGCGGGCGGGTCGGCGTACAGGGCGGCGAGTGCGGGGGTGCGGTCGCCCGGGTACAGGTCCAGGTGCGCGCGGACGGTGGCGACCGGGGTGGCGCGCAGGGCGGCCAGTTCGGCGGCCAGGTCCGGGGTGAGCCCGACCGGCGGCGGGGTGAGGAAGTCGGCCAGGTAGCCGGGTGGGGCGGGCACCAGCTGCCAGAGCAGCCCGCCGTCCGGGCCGGCCAGGCCGGCCTCGACCAGCGGCGGACGGACCCGCCGGACCCACGGCAGGTGGACCGCGTGGTCCCCCGGGTCGCGCAGCACCCGGACGCTCGCGACGACCTCCCACAGGCAGGACACCGCGAACCGGATGCGGGCGACGGCACCCGCCGACAGGCCGATGGCGACCATTTCACCCCCGGTGGATTCAGCTGGGACTGAAACATTACTGCCCGGGCCCGGGCCGGCCGAGACTTGCCCGGTGACCGATCACCAGAGCCGCGCAGAGCTCTTCCGTTCCCTGCACATCCCCGGTTCGCCGCTCGTCCTCGTCAACGCCTGGGACGCGGCGAGCGCCCGGGTCGTGGCCGCCGCCGGAGCCAGCGCCGTGGCCACCACCAGCGCCGGCGTCGCCTGGAGCCTGGGTTCGCCCGACGGCGACGCGCTCGACCGCGACGACGCCGTCGAGCTGATCCGGCGGGTCGCCGCCGCGGTGCCGCTGCCGGTCAGCGCCGACATCGAGTCCGGCTACGGAAGGACCCCGGCGGAGGTGGGTGACACCGTCCGCGCGGTGCTGGCCGCCGGCGCCGTCGGGGTCAACGTCGAGGACGCGCGGTACGACGGCGGGGAGCCACTGCGCCCGGTGGACGAGCAGTGCGCGCGACTCGCGGCGGTCCGATCCGCTGGCGACGCCGCCGGGGTGCCCCTGTACCTCAACGCTCGGATCGACACGTTCCTGCGCGGCGGTGGGGACGTCGGCGAGACGGTGGCCCGGGCGTCGGCCTACCTGGCCGCCGGGGCGGACGGGGTGTTCGTGCCCGGCGTGGTCGACCCGGCCGTCATCCGGCATTTGGCCGAGGCGATTCCGGCGCCGCTGAACGTGCTCGCGGGGCCGGGGGCGCCAACGGTGGGGGAGCTGGCCACGCTGGGGGTGGCCCGGGTGAGTCTCGGCTCGGCGGTTGCGGAGGGCGCGTACGCGGTGGCCCGCCGGGCGGCGGACGAGGCGTTCGGCGCGGGCACGTACGGAGCGCTGGCCGATGCCCTCGACTACGGCACGCTCAACGCGTTGATGCGCTGAGCGGCGGGGTTGCCACGGGCCGGCCACCCCGATCGGGGCGGCCGGCCGTGGCGCGTGCTCCTCCGGCGACGGCCGGCGGTCGTGTCACAGCGGCGGGGCGCTGTCCCGACGTTCCTCGACCCGGCGGTACTCCACCGGCTCCTCGACCCGCCGGTACTCCACCGGCTGCTCGGTGGTGGTGACCACCTCGCGGCGGCGACCCCAGACCAGCGTGGTCATGATCAGGCCGAGGACACCGGCCGCCATCAGGATCCAGCCGACCACGTCGAGGTTGATGCCGCCGACGCTCGCGTCCAGGGCGAAGGTGAGGATCGCGCCGAGCGCGATGAGGAAGATGCTGGTGCCGATACCCACGACAGCCTCCTTAGGGGATGTGGTGCGCTGTCGAGGGTCTTCAGTACCCCGTCGCCAACCAGCGCAATCGCCACGGCCCGAGGGTGCCGGGTGCGGCGATCTTGGCGTCGGGTAGGGTTTCACCCGTCGCCGGCGCTTGCCGGGGACGTGCGGACGTAGCGCAGCTGGTAGCGCATCACCTTGCCAAGGTGAGGGTCGCGGGTTCGAATCCCGTCGTCCGCTCGCGATCCGCCCCACGAGCCTGGTTCCCGGGCCGGGCGGTCACCACGGGCGATTGGCGCAGTGGGAGCGCGCTTCCCTGACACGGAAGAGGTCACTGGTTCAAACCCAGTATCGCCCACCAGTTCGATGAGCACCTCAGGCGGCTCGTCACCGGACATCCGGTGACGGGTCGTTCCTCGTACCGGGTCAGGTTCCCGCCGGCCGACAAACCGGTGGCGGTGGGCATCGACGCGTTGCGAGACTCTGACCTGTGCGAGAGCCGGACCGTTTCCGAGCCGCCGTCGGTGCCTGGGCGGCTGGCGGCACGGATGCCCCGGAGGCGGCAACGGTCGCCCGTGCGTTGGCCCGTGACGGTCGCCTGGCCACCGTCGTGCTCGTCGAGGGCGTCAGCGACCTGTACGCGGTGGAGGCGCTGGCCGCGCGGTGCGACCGTGACCTGATCGACGAGGGCGTGTGCGTCGTGTCGATGGGGGGCGCGATGAGCGTCGGTCGGTTCCTGCGGCTCTTCGGCGCGCAGGGGCTCGCCCTGGGTGTGCGGGGGCTCTGCGACGAGGCCGAGGAGAGCTACTTCCGGCGCGGGCTCGAGCAGGCGGGCCTGGGCAGTGGCCTGACCCGCTCGGCGATGGAGGCGCTCGGCTTCCACGTGTGCGTCGCCGACCTGGAGGACGAGCTGATCCGCGCCCTCGGCAGCACGGGCGTCGAACAGGTCCTCGCGGCGGAGAGGGACCTGACGAGATTCCGGGTCTTCCAGAACCAGCCGGCGCAACGGGGGCGGCCGGTCGAGCGGCAACTGCGGCGCTTCATGGGCACGATGAGCGGCCGCAAGGCCCGGTACGCCCGCGCGCTCGTGCGCGCCCTCGACCCGGCGTCCGTCCCGCGACCGCTGGACCACCTGCTCGCCGGGTAGGCGGAGTTCTGCTGTGGGGAGATCCGCTGACGGTGAACGTGGGTGCCGCCCGCCGTTGTGACCCGGCAGGGTGGACCGCATGAGACTGCTGGTGCTGGGCGGGACGGGTTTCGTGGGCGGGGCGACGGTGGCCGAAGCGGTACGCCGGGGCTGGTCGGTGACGGTGTTCAACCGGGGGGTGCACGGCGCGGTCCCGCCGGGCGTGCACCGGTTGCGGGGTGACCGGACCGCGCCGGACGGCCTGGCGGCGCTGGCGGGCGGCGAGTGGGACCTGGTGGTCGACACCTGGGACAGCGCGCCACGGGCGGTACGGGACGCGGCCCGCGCGCTGGCCGGTGCGGTCCCGCACTACGCCTACATCTCCAGTGGCTCGGTCTACGCCGTGCCGGTCGCGGCGCGGGTGGGCGAGGACGCGCCCACCGTGGAGGCGTCCGCCGACGCCGACGGGGGAGACTACGCGCAGTGCAAGGCCGGCGGGGAGCTGGCCGCCACGGAGGTGTACGGGGAGCGGGCGCTGCTGGTGCGGGCCGGGCTGATCCTCGGGCCGGGGGAGGACATCGGCCGGCTGCCCTGGTGGCTGCAGCGCGTGGCCCGGGGCGGGGACGTGCTCGCGCCCGGCCCCGCGGACCTGCCCGTGCAGTACATCGACGTCCGCGACCTGGCCGCGTGGACGCTGGACCGGGCGGCCGAAGGGGTCGGCGGTGCCTTCAACGTCATCAGCCACCCGGGGCACACCACGATGGGCGAACTGCTCGACACGGTCGTCGCGGTGACCGGCTCCGACGCCCGGCTGCGCTGGATCGACCCGGCGTCGATCCTCGCCGCCGGCGTGATCCCCTGGAACGACCTGCCCATCTGGATCCCGGAGGGTCACGAGTTCCGATGGTTGCAGGAGCGCGGCGTGCAGAAGGCGTACGCGGCGGGGCTGACCTGCCGCCCGGTGGCCGAGACCGTCGCCGACACCTGGCGCTGGCTGCGTGCGGTGGGGTCGGTGCCGCCGCGCGCCGGTCGGCCGGCCCGCGCGCCGGTGGGCCTCGACCCCGCGCGGGAGGTCCGGCACCAGCCGGGCCAGCAGGTCCGGCTCGGCCGGGTCCGGGCGCAGCCGCACCCGGGCCGGTATGCCGGCCACGGCCAGCGCGATCCGCAGGTTGAACAGCGCCGCGCCGCAGGCCATCCGCACACCCCACCCGCTCGGGTCGGTCGCCGGCAGCCGGCGGGCCGGGTCGGCCAGCACCTCGATCCCGCCGTCGCGCAGCCGCAACCGCCACGGCTGGGTGTTGTGCAGGGATGGCGCCCGCACCGCGTCCACGGCGGCGGCCCGCAGGTGGGCCGCGGTGTAGCCGATGTCCATGGCAGCTGTTCCTCTCCGGTGGGGCCGGCGCCGCTGCTGCCGCGACGGCCGGCGTACCCCCACCGTCCGCCCGCCGGGTCGGCGGCGGACAGGGCCGGACGTCCCGAGCCGTCGGGTCCGACCGCCCTCCGCCCGGTCCGCCCACCGCCGGCGGGGCCGGACCGCGTTGTCGGGACCTTCGGCCCGTGCATCCGCCCCGGGGTCACGGGTAGAAAGGGGAGATGATCCGGGTGTTCCTCCTCGACGACCATGAGGTCGTCCGCCGTGGCCTGGCCGACCTGTTGCAGAGCAGCGGTGACATCGAGGTGGTCGGCGAGTCCGGCTCCGCGCAGGAGGCGGCACGCCTCATTCCGGCGTTGCGGCCGGACGTCGCGATCCTCGACGCGCGCCTGCCCGACGGCAACGGCATCGACGTGTGCCGCGACGTACGCGCCGTCGACTCGTCCATCAAGGGCCTGATCCTCACCTCGTACGAGGACGACGAGGCGCTGTTCGCGGCGATCATGGCGGGTGCCGCCGGTTACGTGCTCAAGCAGATCCGCGGCACCGACCTCGTCGACGCGGTGCGCCGGGTGGCGGCCGGGCAGTCGCTGCTCGACCCGGCGATCACCACCCGGGTGCTGGAACGCATCCGCAACGGCGTCGAGCAGCCCCGCGAGTTGAAGTCGCTCACCGAGCAGGAGCGGCGGATCCTGGAGTACGTCGCGGAGGGGATGACCAACCGGGAGATCGCCGGGAAGATGTTCCTGGCCGAGAAGACGGTGAAGAACTACGTCTCCAGCGTGCTGGCCAAGCTGGGCCTGGAGCGCCGCACACAGGCGGCGGTGCTGGCCACCCGGCTGCTCGGCAGGACGCCCTGACTCGGCCGGTCAGTCGCGCAGCGGCACCGACCAGCTCACCTCGGTGCCGTGCGGCTCGACCGGGCGGATCGTGAAGACACCCCCGTGGCGTTCGGCGCGTTCACGGAGGTTGACCAGCCCGCCCCGGGCGGCGCCCGGGGCGCAGCCCACCCCGTCGTCGGCGACCGTGACGGTGACGTGGCCGGCCTCGACGCGTACGGCGACGTCGACGTGGTCGGCCCGCGCGTGGCGGACCGTGTTGGACAGCGCCTCGCGCAGCACGGCGGTGAGGTCCGGGCGCACCGCGTCCGGGACGGCGCTGTCCACCGGCCCGGTCAGCTCCAGGCGGGGCTTGTGGCCCAGTGACTCGGCAGCCACCTCGATCGCCTCGCGGATCTCGGTCCGCAGCGCCGCGGTCATCGGCGTGCGCAGCTCGAAGATGGTCCGGCGGATGTCCCGGATGGTGGCGTCCAGATCGTCGACGGCCGCGTTGATCCGCTTGGCCACCTCCGGGCGGGTCATCATCGGCGCGGCGCTCTGCAGTTGCAGGCCGGTGGCGAAGAGCCGCTGGATCACCACGTCGTGCAGGTCGCGGGCGATCCGCTCGCGGTCCTCCAGGACCACGAGCAGCTCCCGCTCCTCCTGGCCGCGGGCCCGCTCCATGGCCAGCGCGGCCTGGCCGGCGAAGCTGCCCAGCAGGGCCACGTCGTCGTCGCTGGCGCCCCCGCCGCGCTCCGGGCGGTGTGCCACGACCAGCACGCCGTGCAGGGTCTCGGCGGTGGTCAGTGGTGAGATCACCGCCGGGCCGGTGTGCAGCAGCGCCGGCCACGGGGCGGCGTGCGCGAGGTCGTCCACCTGGTCGTGCCGGCCCTGCGCGACCGCCGCGCCGAAGCTGGTGTCGGCGGCCGGCACGACCGTGCCGACCAGCGCCCGCGACTGCTCGTCGGTGCCGTCGACCACCTCGACGGTGAACTGCGCGGTGTCGGGGTCGTAGAGCAGCACCAGCGCCAGTTCCGCCTCGGCGACCTCCCGGGCGCGGCGGGCGACCAGCGCCAGCGCGTCCGTGCGGCGTACCTCGCCGAGCAGCACCGAGGTGATCTCGGCGGTCGCGGCGAGCCAGCGTTCCCGCCGGTGCGCCAGGGCGTACAGGCGGGCGTTCTCGATGGCCACGCCGGCCGCGGCGGCGAGCGCGACCACGATCTCCTCGTCGTCCTCGGTGAACTGCGCCCCGCCCTGCTTCTCGGCCAGGTAGAGATTGCCGAAGACCTGGTCACGGATGCGCACCGGCACACCCAGGAAGCTGTGCATCGGCGGGTGGTTGGCCGGGAAGCCGTAGGAGCGGGGGTGCTGGGTGATGTCCGGCATCCGCAGCGGCCGGGGATCGTCGATGAGCAGGCCGAGCACACCCCGCCCGTGCGGCAGGTCACCGATCTGCGCGTGCAGCTCGGGGGAGATGCCGTGGACGATGAAGTCGTGCAGCAGCCGGTCCGGGCCGACCACGCCCAGGGCGCCGTACCGGGCGCCGACCAGCTCGCACGCGGCCTGCACGATCCGTTGCAGGGTGCTGCGCAGATCCAGGTTGGTGCCGATGCCAACCACCGCGTCGAGCAGGGCACGCAGCCGCTCCCGGCTGGTGACGACCTCCCCGACCCGGTCCAGCATCTCCTGGAGCAGCTCGTCGAGGTGGACGCGGGACAGCGGGCTCAGCCCGAGTGACGGGGTCACCGGCGTTTCCTGGCGAGGTTGTGGGGCGCTGCTGGTCACCGCGCGATGGTATCGCCGGCCGTCGCTGGCCGGACCGGTCAGCTCCGCTCGCCGCGTACCGCGGTGGTGTCGACCACCTGCTCGGTGGTCAGCCGTGGGGTGTGCGGCGGGCCCGCGTGCTCCGGGTCCGCGATACCCAGGCGCAGCACGAGGTACGGGAAGCCGAGCCCGGCGAGCAGCTGCCGCAGGGTCTGCCGGGTGCCCTCCACCTCGACGGCCGAGCTGAGCGGGACCACCGAGACACCGAGCCGGGTGGCGGTCAGCCAGGCGGCGGAGAGCGCCTCGCCGGCGCGCAGCCAGCTGTCCCGCTCGTCCTCGTCGCCGTAGAGCAGCGCGTACACGGCGGCACGGTCGTGGCCGGGCCCGACCGGCAGGCCGCCCGGTTGGCCGAAGTCACGGGCCGGCACGGTGGTCTGCGGACGCTGCTGGGGCAGCACCTCCGGCGGCAGCCCGGTGCCCGTGCCGGCGCGGCTGGTCCAGTACGCCAGCTCGGCGCGCAGCCGCGGGTCCTCGGCCTCGACCGTGTCGGCGTGACCGGCCGCGGCGGCCAGCTCCAGCACCTGCTCGCCGTCGAGGATCTGCAGCCGGGCGCCCTCGGCGGCGACCGCCCGGGTGATCTCGCCGATCGCGGCGGTGGGCACCGGCTCGTCGCTGACCGGCCGCCGGTCGGTGTGTCGGACCTGCATGCACTGCACCATCCGCATGGCGTCCGGCTCGGGCGCCACGCGGCCCGAGGTGGTCAGCCGGGCCAGCAGTTCGCGGTCGCTCGGGTCGGGCAGCCGCTCCACCACGGCACGCCACCCCTCGGCGGCCAGAGCCAGCCGGGCGTGGTGCAGGGCGGTGCCGCAGCTGATCGCGAGCAGCCGGCCCTCCGGGTCGGTGGCCGCGAGCTGCCGGTCGGCGACGGTGCGCAGCTCCAGGGCGTCCGGCAGCACCCGCCAGCGCCACGGCTGGGTGTTGTGCACCGAGGGGGCGTGCCCTGCGGTCGCGGCGGCCTCCGCCAGCGCGGTGGTCAGCTGGCTCTCCTGACTCATGGTCACGACCTCTCCGTCTCTGCCCACCCGTGCCTCCGGGCGGCGGCGCTCCGCGTTGGTGCCGCCTCCATCCTGTGGCATCCATGGCGGTGCCGCACGGGTCGTAGGTCCCGGGCGACCGGGCCGTCACGCCCGGGGTCAGCGTTCCCGGACCACGGCGACCGGACAGTGCGCGTGCTGGATGACCTGCTGGCTGACCGAGCCGAGCAGCATCCCCGCGAGCCCGCCCCGACCCCGGCTGCCGACCACCACCAGTGCCGCCTGCTGGCTGGCGTCGACGAGTGTCGCCGCCGGGCTGCCCGCCACCAGATCGACGGTCACCGCCAGCTCCGGGAACGTCCGCCGCCACGGCTCCAGCGCCTGCTCCACCGCCGCCCGCTCGTCCGGCACACCGGCCGCCCCGCCGGGACCCTGGGTCCACGCGTGCAGCACGCGCAGCGGCACCCGCCGCTGGGCCGCTCGTTCCGCCGCGAAGCCGAGCGCCACCAGCGACGGCTCCGACCCGTCCACCCCGACCGCCACCGGCCCGCCCGGTGCGCTGCCCGCCCCGTCCCGGACCACCACGACCGGGCAGTGCGCGTGCGCGGCGACCGCCACGGCCGTCGACCCGGCCAAGAGCCCACCGAACCCGCCGTGGCCGCGGCTGCCGAGCACCAGCAGCCCGGCCTCGGCCGAGCGTTCCTGCAGGATCAGGGCCGGGGGCCCGTCGTACACCTCGCCGGTGACGGTGAGCCCGGGGTGCGCGGCGCCGGCCTGCGCCGCCGCGTCCCGGACCAGCTCCTCCACCTGCCGCCGGGCGGTGTCGTCGGGCCAGATGCCGGGCGCCACACCCGGGCCGACCCAGCTGGCCACGGTCAGCCATTCGAAGACGTACGCCAGCCGCACCGGCTGGCCGCTGCGCTCGGCCTCGTCCAGCGCCCAGTCCAGGGCCACGGACGCGTCGGTGGAGCCGTCGTAGCCGACCAGGATCTCCGCGTCACGCACGTCGTCCTCCTCAGGGGTTGGTCGGGTCGGTTTCCCGGACCCAGCGCCACTCGGCGACCTGGGGGTCGTCCTCGCCGTGGCGGCGGGTGTAGTCACGGGCCGACTGCCGGGCGTCGATCATCTGCTGGCGCAGGTACGCGGCGCGGGCGGCCAGCCCGGGCACCCGGTCGATGACGTCGATGACCAGGTGGAAGCGGTCCAGGTCGTTGAGCATCACCATGTCGAACGGGGTGGTGGTGGTGCCCTCCTCCTTGTAGCCGCGCACGTGCAGGTTGTCGTGGTTGGTGCGCCGGTAGGTGAGCCGGTGGATCAGCCACGGATAGCCGTGGTAGGCGAAGATGATCGGCCGGTCCGCGGTGAAGATGGTGTCGAACTCGTTGTCGGGCAGGCCGTGCGGATGTTCGGTGGGCGGTTGGAGCCGCATCAGGTCCACCACGTTGACCAGCCGCACCCGCAGGTCCGGCAGGTGCCGGCGCAGCAGGTCGGCGGCGGCCAGCGCCTCCAGCGTGGGCACGTCCCCGCAGCAGGCGAGCACCACGTCCGGCTCGCTGCCGTCGTCGCTGCTGGCCCACTTCCAGATGCCCAGGCCGCGCCGGGTGTGCTGGATGGCCTCGGTCATCGTCATCCAGTTCGGCGCCGGTTGCTTGCCGGCCACCACCACGTTGATGTAGTGCCGGCTGCGCAGGCAGTGGTCCATGGTCGCGAGCAGGGTGTTGGCGTCCGGAGGCAGGTAGACCCGGACCACCTCGGCCTTCTTGTTCACGACGTGGTCGATGAAGCCCGGGTCCTGGTGGGAGAAGCCGTTGTGGTCCTGCCGCCAGACGTGGCTGGACAGCAGGTAGTTCAGGGAGGCGAGGGGCTGGCGCCAGGGGATGGCGCGGGTCACCTTCAGCCACTTGGCGTGCTGGTTGAGCATCGAGTCGACGATGTGGATGAACGCCTCGTAGCTGGTGAACACGCCGTGCCGACCGGTCAGCAGGTAGCCCTCCAGCCAACCCTGGCACAGGTGCTCGGAGAGCACCTCCATCACCCGGCCGTCCGGGGAGAGGTGGTCGTCGCCGGGCATCGTGCCGCCCACCCAGGCCCGGTCGGTCACCTCGAAGGCGGCGCCCAGCCGGTTGGAGGCGACCTCGTCCGGGCCGAACAGCCGGAACGTCTGCGGGTTGGCGGCGATGACGTCCCGGATCCACGCGCCGAGCACCCCGGTCGCGCCGGCCATCGGCTCGCCCGGCCGGGGGACGTCGACGCCGTACTCGCGGAAGTCCGGCAGGGTCAGGTCGCGCAGCACCAGCCCGCCGTTGGTGACCGGGTTGGCGCTCATCCGCCGGTCACCGTGCGGCGGCAGGGTGCACAGGTCGTCCACCGGGGCGCCGGTGGCGTCGAACAGCTCCTCCGGGCGGTAGCTGCGCAGCCAGTGCTCCAGCTCGGCCAGGTGCGCGGGATTGGACCGCACCTTCGACAGCGGCACCTGGTGGGCGCGGTAGGTGCCCTCCACCTGTGTGCCGTCGACCTCGCGCGGGCCGGTCCAGCCCTTCGGCGTCCGTAGGACGATCATCGGCCAGCGGGGGCGTTCGACGACGCCGCCGGAGCGGGCCGCGAGCTGGATCGCGCTGATCTCGTCCAGTGCCCGGTCCAGCGTCGCGGCGAGCGCGCGGTGCACCTGGGCGGGGTCGTCGCCGGCCACCACGTACGGCTGGTAGCCCGAGCCGCGCAGGATGTCGAGCAGGTCCGACTCGGGGATCCGGGCCAGCACGGTCGGGCTGGCGATCTTGTAGCCGTTGAGGTGCAGGATGGGCAGCACCGCGCCGTCACGGGCCGGGTTGAGGAAGACGGTGGAGAGCCAACTGCCGGCGAGCGGCCCGGTCTCCGCCTCGCCGTCGCCGATCACACAGGCCACCACCAGGTCCGGGTGGTCGAAGGCCGCGCCGTAGGCGTGGCTCAGCGCGTACCCCAGCTCGCCGCCCTCGTGGATCGAGCCCGGCACCTCCGCCGCCACGTGGCTGGGGATGCCGCCGGGGAAGGAGAACTGCCGGAACAGCCGGGCCATCCCGGCCTCGTCGCGCGACACGTCGTGGTAGCGCTCCGACCAGGTGCCCTCCAGCCAGGTGTTGGCCACGATGGCCGGGCCACCGTGCCCGGGTCCGGTGACCAGCATGGCGTTCAGGTCGCGCGCCACGATCACCCGGTTGAGGTGGGCGTAGATCAGGTTGAGCCCGGGGCTGGTGCCCCAGTGGCCGAGCAGCCGGGGCTTGATGTCGTCGGTGGTCAGCGGCTCACGCAGCAGCGGGTTGCCCAGCAGGTAGATCTGCCCGACGGTCAGGTAGTTCGCGGCTCGCCAGTAGGCGTCCAGCCGGCGCAGCTCGTCGTCGGTCAGCGAACGGTTCGCGTCGAGAGCGGTGTCCATGATGCTGAGCCTCTCGCAGATAGGGGAGTGGGGCGTCCGATGTCCAGCCTCGCCACTGCCGGCGGTCCCGCGTCAGGGCCGTTGGTCCCGGTCGGGGTGGGCGGCGGGCCTGGTCAGCGGCGCCTCGGCCAGCCCACGGACGACGATCAGGGGGGCCGGAGCGTGGTAGAGCAGCGACTGGGCGACCGCGCCCAGCATGCCGCGCCCCGGCTCGTCACCGCGGGCGGCGACGAGCGCCACCTGCGCCGAGCGGGCCATGTCGACCAGCACCTGGCCGGGGTCACCCTTGACGACACGGCACTCGGTCGGCACCTCGCTGCGCCGGGCGGTGTAGTGGGCCACCACCTTCGTGAGCGCGTCGGTGACCGCTTCGGCGTCCTCGTCGGGTTCGACCACGCGCAGCGCCAGCAACCGGGCGCAGCGCAGGGCGGCGCATTCGAGGGCCCACTCCAGGGCGAGGTTCGAGCTGGGTGAACCGTCCACCCCGACCAGCACCGGACCCTCCGGTGGCTGCTCGCCGCGCACCACCAGCAGAGGGCAGCCGGCTCGCGCGGCGAGCTGGACGGCGATCGTGTCGGACGGGACGCACTCGCCGCTGCCGGCCATCCCGCTGTCGCCGACCGCGAGCAGGAAGGCCACCTCGGACCGGCGGATCAGCGTGGGCAGCGTCTCGCTCTCGATGATCTCGCCGCGTACGGTCAGTCCCGGCTCGACCTCGTGGGCGAGTTGGGCGGCCCGGGTGATCAGATCCTCGGCCTGGTCCCGGGGCGCGGCGACGGTGTCCGCGGCGAAGGCCGCCTGCCAGTCGAAGGTGTGCAGCAGGTGCAGCGGCCGGCCGTGTGCGGCGGCCTCCTGTGCGGCCAGCCGGACGACCGTGAGGTCGTGGTCGGAGCCGAGGCCGACCAGCACCGCTGCATCGGTGGATGTGGCCATCCGACATCACCTCCCGGGCGTCGCGCCCGGCACGACCACGCTGTCCCTGACCGAGGGTAGTCGGGTGGTAACGGCGGCGGGCGGGATCGGGCGGTGCCGGCGACGGTCGAGGGATCTCGTCAACTGGGGTTGACAGGGTGCCGCTGTCAACGTATGTTGACGACATGAGTCAGGCGACGGAACTCGCGGCGGCAGCCGGCAGCACCGATCCCCGGGTCGGGCTGCGCGCCGTCCGCGCGCTGCGCCGGCTGCTCGAGCGACTGGAGGTGGTCCAGGTGGACAACGCCCGCCGACAGGGCTGGTCCTGGCAGGACATCGCCGACGCGCTCGAGGTCAGCCGGCAGGCGGTGCACAAGAAGCACGCCGGGCGGCCGGCGGTCAATCAATCGTGGGAGGCGTGATGTTCGAACGGTTCACCGACCGGGCGCGCGGAGTGGTCCGGCGGGCGGTGGAGGAGGCACGGGCCGAGGGCCAGCGCCCGGTCGGCACCGAGCACCTGCTGCTCGCCCTCGTGGCCGACGAGGCCGGACTGGCCAGCCGGGTGCTGGCCGACGCCGGCGTACGCGCCGACGACCTGCGCGAGCGGGTCCGCCGGCACACCGCCAACGGGGGCGCCGGCCTCGGCGACGCGGACGCGGCGGCGCTGCGCGAGATCGGCATCGACCTGGCCGCCATCGTGGCCCGCATCGAGCAGTCCTTCGGGCCGGACGCCCTGCGCGAGGCCGTGCCGGCACCGCGACGCCGCTGGGGCCGCCGGCGCTTCCTCGGCGGGCCGTTCTCGCCCCGCTCGAAGAAGGTGCTGGAGTTGTCGCTGCGCGAGGCGCTGCGGCTGCGCCACAACCACATCGGCACCGAGCACATCCTGCTCGGCGTGCTCCGCGAGGGCCAGGGGCTGGGCGCGCTGGTGCTCACCGAGGCCGGGGCCGACCTCGACGACCTGCGCCGGCGGGTCGAGAGCGCGCTGCGGACGGCGGCCTGACAGCGGTCGTGGTGAAACGGCGGCGGACGCGTTGAAACCTGTCTGTGGCACTTCCGACGCCGGCCGCCCGGGGGCTCGCTGAAGGCGTCCCGGTGCTGCACACTGACGCCGTGGATGCTGCACAGGAAAGGCGGCCCTCGGGCGGCGACGGCGGGCTGCGTTCCGCCGTGGTGGTCAACCCGGTGAAGGTCGACGATCTCGACGAGCTGCGCCGCACCGTCAACGACGCCCTCGCCGCCGCCGGCTGGCCCGAGCCCCAGTGGTTCGAGACCACCGTCGACGACCCCGGCCGGGGCCAGACCGAGCAGGCCGTCAAGGCCGGCGTCGACCTGGTCTTCGCCTGCGGCGGCGACGGCACCGTGATGTCCTGCGTCAGCGGCCTGGTCGGCACCGACGTGGCGTTGGCCGTGCTGCCCCAGGGCACCGGCAACCTGCTCGCCGCCAACCTGGGGCTCTCCACCGACCTGGCCGCCGGGCTGCAGGTCGCCGTCGAGCGGGGCCGGCGGCTGCTCGACGTCGGCGCCGTCGAGGACCGGTACTTCACCGTGATGGCCGGCATGGGCTTCGACGCCCAGATGCTGGCCGCCACCTCGGAGACCACCAAGGCCCGGATCGGCTGGCCCGCGTACGTCATGGGCGCCGCCCGGCACCTGCGGGACCGGCCGATGCGGGTACAGATCCGCATCGACGACCGCCCGCCGGTACGCCGTCGAGCCCGCTCGGTGCTGATCGCCAACGTGGGCCGACTCCAGGGCGGGGTGCGCCTGCTCACCGAGGCCGAGCCGGACGACGGCTGGCTCGACGTCGCGGTGCTCACCCCGCGCAACCTGCGGCACTGGCTCGCCCTCGGCTGGGCGGTGATCCGCCGCAGCGGGCAGGTGCCGCGGATGGAGGTGTTCCGCGGTCGGCGCGTGGTGGTCACCAGCAACCGGGCCCAGCCCCGGGAGCTGGACGGCGACCTCATCTCCCCGGCCCGGCAGCTACGGGCCGACGTCCGACCCCAGGCGCTCTGGCTCTGTGTGCCGCAGCCCGAGGACGCCCCCGACCTGGCCGTCGACGCGCAGGGCGCCGGGGAGCGGGGCGAGGAGCTGATCAAGGAAGCGCGCAGTGAGTAGCACCCGGATCGTGCCGGAGACCCGGCTGATGGCCGACGAGGAGCTGTCCGCCGACGACGCCTGGCACACACTGCGCCGTCAGGGCGGCTGGCACCTGCTGCGGGACGCCTTCATCCGTTTCCGCTACGGCGACGGGTTCAGCCACTCCCGTGCCTTCGCGTTGCAGCTCTGCCTCGCCGTGGTGCCGTTCATGATCGCCCTCACCGGCCTCATCAGCGAGCTGGGCGTCGAGGAGGGCGGCCGCGTGGTGGCCGACACCGTCCTGGCGCTCACCCCCGGCCAGAGCGAGCAGATGGTCGCCGAGCTGCTCGGCGAGGGCGAGCGCGTCGAGGACGCCGGCGAGCTGGCGCTCACCCTCGGTCTGCTCACCGGGCTGGTCGCGCTGACCACCACGATGGCCCAGATCGAACGGGGTGCCAACCGCATCTACGGCGTGGAGCGGGACCGCCCGGCACTGTGGAAGTACCTCCGCGCCGCCGTGCTGGCCGTCAGCGCCGGCCTGCCCGCGCTCGCCGGCTTCCTCATCCTCGTCGCCGGCGGGGCGGTGGGTGACTCGGTGCGGGAGCACTACGAGTGGGGCGAGGTCGCCGACGGCATCTGGAACGTGATCCGCTTTCCGCTGAGCCTCGGGCTGACCGTGCTCGCCGTGGCGGTGCTGTTCCGGCGCGCGCCGCGCCGCAAACAACCCGGCCTCTCCTGGCTCTTCTTCGGCGCCGGCATCGCCACGGCGCTCTGGTGGCTGGCCAGCCTGCTGCTCGCCGCGTACGTGCGGTTCAGCGACGGCTTCGGCCAGACGTACGGCGCGCTGACCGGGATGATGGCGCTGCTGCTGTGGGCCAACCTCACCGGCATGGCGCTCTTCGGCGGGCTGGCCTTCGCCGCCCAGTTGGAGGCACTGCGCATCGGGGTGCAGGAGCCCGCCCAGCCGGATCTGTGGGAGCCCGAGGCCGACCGCGCCGAGCTCTTCGACACCGGAGACATGACGGCCCTGTAGCCGCCCCCGCCGGGCGTCCGCGTGTACGGGAGGCGCCGATCGGGTAAAGCGCCTCGCCAGACAGACAAGGGAGGTGCGGGGTGACCGCGGTCAAAGAGGTGGCGAGGCGTCCGATCGGTCACTTCGCCGAGCGGAGCGTCGCCGGTCTGGTCGCCGTCACCGGCGCCGGAGTGGCCTTCGGGCTGCTGTTGTTGCTGGTCCGGGTGCGGTGGAGCCCGTTGCAGGACGCCGACCACGCGGTCGCCGAGTGGTTCAACGGGCTCGTCGCCCCGCACCACGCGCTGGTCACCGTGCTCCAGGCGGTGACCGACCTGGGCGGGCGGCCCATCCTCATCTGGCTGGTCACCATCGCCGTGGTGGGGCTGCTCATCCGGCGGCAGCCGCGGCTGGCCGTCTACCTGATCGTCACCGGGGTCGGTGGTCTGATCCTCGACCCGTCCCTGAAGGAGCTGGTCGGCCGGCTCCGTCCGGTGGTGGACGTGCCGGTCG
Source organism: Micromonospora sp. RHAY321 (assembly GCF_023896955.1). Classification (GTDB taxonomy): domain Bacteria; phylum Actinomycetota; class Actinomycetes; order Mycobacteriales; family Micromonosporaceae; genus Micromonospora. The sequence goes on along the minus strand of NZ_JAMHIW010000004.1, from coordinate 107,961 downwards.
CCAGCGCTCCCGGGAACAGCTTCCCGAGCGGGCACGCGCTCGGCTCGTTCGTCGCGTACGGGGCGCTGCTGCTGGTGTTCCTGCCGGCGATGGCGCCGCGCTGGCGTAAGCCGGCGATCGTCGCGGTCGGCGTGCTGGTGGCCCTGATCGGGCTGACCCGGATCGCGCTGGGCGTGCACTTCATCTCCGACGTCCTGGCCGGCTGGCTGCTCGGCGCCGCCTGGCTGGGCGTCACCGCGTACGCGTTCCGGCTGTGGCGTCGTGAGCGGGGCCGCCCGGTGGTCCCGTTGACCGAAGGGCTGGAGCCGGAGGCCGGGCACGACATCGCCCCCGCCCCCGCCGAAGAGCACGTGCTGGCCCACCCCCGCTCGGCGGTGGCCGAGCTGCTGGTCGGCTGGGTGCTGGTGTTCGGGGCGCTGTACGCCTTCGGCATGTACGTCAGCTACCACGCCAAGGGCACCTTCTTCCACACCCTCGACACGGAGGTGCCGCGCTGGTTCGCCGACCGGCACACCGGGGTGCTGACCGAGGTGAGCTGGTGGTGGAGCAAGTTCGGCGACACCCACGCGATCCTGCTGATCTCGCTGGTGTTCTGTCCGCTGGTGCTCGCGGTGTGGCGGCGTTGGCGGCCGGTGCTGTTCGTGGCGCTGGCGATGGTCGGCGAGCTGACCCTCTTCCTCGCCTCCGCCCGGGCGGTCGACCGCCCGCGCCCGGCGGTGGAGAACCTGGACGGGCAGATGCCCACCTCGTCCTTCCCGTCCGGGCACATCGCGGCGACCATCTGCATCTGGCTGGCGATCGCCGTCGTCGTGCTGCCGCGTACCGACCGCTGGTGGCGCTGGATCTTCGTGGCCCTCGCGGTGATCATGCCGGTCGGGGTGGCCACCTCGCGGATGTACCGGGGGATGCACCACCCGACCGACTTCATGGGCGCGATCCTGCTCTCCGCGCTCTGGATCGGGCTGCTCTACCTGGTCATCCGCCCGAACGCCGATGTGCGGGAGGGCAACCGGCCGAGCATCGAGTCGGAGGACGTGGGCACCCTCGACGACGAGCTGGCCCGGGCCGGCCGGGCGGACTGAGCGCCGCCGTGCTGCGGGTGATGACCTGGAACATCCGGACGGGTGGTCGGGACCGGAACGACCCGGGCCGGCTGGACCGGGTGATCGAGGTGATCACCGCGCAGGCGCCGGACGTGCTGGCCCTACAGGAGTTGCGGGGCTTCGAGCGCGGCGGACTCATGGCCCAGGTGGCCACCCGGGTGGGGATGACACCCCATCTGGCCCGGTCCTGCTTCGGGCAGCCGGTGGCGGTGCTGGTCCGGCCACCGCTGCGGGTCGTCGCCGCGGGGGCGCTGCGCCGGCCGTTCCACCACGCCGCCGCCCGCGTCGTGGTGGGCACCTCGGCCGGCCCGCTGACCGTGCTCGGCACCCACCTCTACCCGTACTCGGGGGGACGGCGACGGGTGGAGGTGGACTGGCTGGTGGCCGCAGTGCGACGGGCACAGGGGCCGCTGACGCTGGTCACCGGTGACCTCAACTCGCTCGACCCCACCGTCGACCACACGGCGCGCCTGGCCGGGATGCCCGCCCTCTACCGGCGTCGCCATCTGCGGCGGGGCGGCGGCAGCGTGGACACCCGCGTCGTCGCCCGGCTGCTGGCCGCCGGCCTGGTCGACCTCTGGCCGTCGGTCGCCGCCGGAGCACCGGAGGCCGACGGCCTCACCGTGCCCACCCGGTTCGGCGGGGCCGAGTTCGCCGGGATGCGGCTGGACTACCTGTTCGGCACCCCGGCGCTGGCCGAGCGGGTCCGGGACTGCCGGGTGATCCGGGGCGGGGTGGCCGACACGGCGTCGGACCACTATCCCGTCCTGGCCGATGTGGACCTGACCGCCGGCTGACCGGGTGATCCCGGCGCTGTGCCCCCGCCGGTCAGAGCACCACGTTGAGCAGGACGGTGAGCACCACCGAGGCGACGATCGAGAAGAGGATCATCAGGAGGCAGCCGAGGCCGCCACCGAGCGGCCGGATCTCCGTGTTGCCGAAGCGCATGGGTTCACCTGTTCGTCAGAGTCGGGGAGAGAAGATGGCGGACCGCGTCAGCGACCGCCGTCGGGGCGGTGGTGGCCACGTTGTGGGCGGCGCCGGGCACGGCCACCGGGCGACCGTCGGGGACCAGTCGGGCCGCCAGGTCCCGCCAGGTGGCCGGCACCACCGGATCACGGCCACCGGTGATCACCACGGTCGGCGCGGCTATCCGCACCAGGTCGGCCTCGATCGGGTTGTGGACCGAGTGCGACAGCGTCGCGAGGACCCGCCACGGCCGGGCGTCCCAGATGTCCCGGAGCAGGATCGGCGCCTGCCAGGGCGCCTCCCGCAGGGTGTCGACCAGCCACCGGCCGAACTGGCCGCGTCGGGACCGGGCGGTCGGGTCGCTGGTCGGCCCGGCCAGCACCAGCGCGCGGACCGCGTCCGGGCGCGCCGCGGCGAGCGCGGCGGCCACCTCGGCGCCGAACGAGTGCCCGAGCAGGCAGACCGGCGGTAGCCGGTACGCGGCCAGCCAGGCGGCCAGGTGGTCGGCGTGCCGGCGCACGTCGTACGCGCCCCGGGGCCGCTCGGTCAGCCCGAAGCCGGGCAGGTCCGGCACGTACACCGGGTGGGTGGAGGCGAGCGCGACGGCCAGCGGGGTGAGGTACCGGTGCGAGACGGCCAGGCCGTGCACCAGCACGACCGGCGGAGCCCCGGTCTCCGGGTCGGCGCTGCGCCGGGTGTGTGTCCGTAGCCCGTCGACCAGTCGCCACTCGCTGACCAACCCGGCGGCCGGTCTGGGCGCGGCCAGCGCCAGCCGCAGCTCCGCGAGGCTGAATCGCCCGGCCGGGCTGAGCTTCACAGCTCACGCAGCCGCGGCAGCAGCTGCTCCTGCGCCCAGTCCAGGAACATCGGCTGGCTCTCCCCGCCGACCTGGACGACCGCCACGTGGGTGAAGCCGGCGTCGACGAACTTCCGGAACGCCTCGACGTGCGCGTCCACGTCCGGGCCGCAGGAGATGCCCTCCGCGACGTCCTCCTCGCGGACGAACTGGGTGGCGGCGGCGAAGGAGTCCGGGCCGGGCAGCTCGGCGTTGACCTTCCAGCCCAGCCCGAACCAGCGGAACTGGTCGTGCACGATCTTGCGGCACTCCGCCTCGTCCGGGCCGTAGCAGATGGCGACCTGCCCGTAGCGGGGCTGGCCGGCGCCACCGGCGTCGTCGTACATCTCGATGATGTGCCGGTCCGGCTCGGTGGCCACGATGCCGTTGCCGTACTCGGCCGCCAGGGTGGCCGACTGCCGGCCGGAGGCGGCGATGGCCATCGGCACCGGCCGCTCGGGGCGGTCCCAGACGTAGGCGTCGGGTACGTCGAAGTGGTTGCCGGAGAAGGTCAGCGACTCGCCGTTGAGCAGCGGTCGGATGATCTGCAACGCCTCCTCGAACATCTCGTGCCGCTGCTGCACGTGCGGCCAGCCGCCGACCACGTGCTCGTTGAGGTTCTCCCCGGCGCCCAGACCGAGGGTGAACCGGCCGTCCGAGAGAGCGCCGATCGTGCTGGCCTTCTGCGCCACGACGGCCGGGTGGTAGCGGCGGATCGGGCAGGTCACGAAGGACATCAGCTCCGCGCGGGAGGTGGCGTGGGCGACCGCGCCGAGCACCGACCAGGCGTACGGGGAGTGCCCCTGGGCGTCCAGCCAGGGGTAGTAGTGATCGGAGATCACCAGTTGGTCGAAGCCGGCCGCCTCCGCCCGTACGGCGTGGTCGATAAGCTGCTTCGGACCGGACTGCTCACACATCAGGGTGTAGCCGACGCCGACCATCCTGGTAACCCCTTCCCACCGCACGGTTCGTCCCGGGATACCCAGGTCGGCAGCGGTCAACCCTCCCGTCCGGTTCGGACGGGCGACGCTTGACGGATGACGGCGGCCTGCCTACGGTCGCTCTTAACCGGTTAAGACTCCGGTGTTGGCGCACATCCTGTGGTGGGGATGACCGCCCCGTGACGGCCCGCGTCCGCGTGGGCCGTCACGGCTGTCTCCGGCCCGGGCCCGGCCACTGAACCGGTTGCGCCGGTCGATCCATCGTCCTACGCTGATGCCTGCGCCGCCGGGATCCGGGCGGTGGCTGTCGGGCTGCAGCCGCCTTCCCCTGTCACGTCCCACCCCTGTCGGGCACCGGGGGTCCTCCCTGAGGAAGGCCATGAAGACTCGACTCTCCGCCGCCGGCGCGGCCCTGCTCGCGCTGGTCGTCGCCGTGCTGGCGTTCGGCCAGCCGGCACACGCCGCGGCCGGCTTCTCCGTCGCGGGCGGCAAGCTGTACGACGCCAACGGCACCGAATTCATCATGCGCGGGGTCAACCACGCGCACACCTGGTACCCCCAGGAGACCAGCTCGTTCGCCAACGTCAAGGCGCTCGGCGCGAACACCGTCCGGGTGGTGCTCTCCAGCGGCGACCGGTGGACCCGCAACACCAACGCCGACGTCGCCAACGTCATCTCGACGTGCAAGGCCAACCGGCTGATCTGCGTGCTGGAGGTGCACGACACCACCGGCTACGGCGAGCAGAGCGGCGCGATCACCCTCGCCCGGGCCGTCGACTACTGGCTAAGCCTCGCCGACGTCCTCGCCGGCCAGGAGAGGTACGTCATCGTCAACATCGGCAACGAGCCGTACGGCAACCAGAACTACGCCTCCTGGGCCACCGACAACGCCACCGCGATCAGTCGACTGCGTGCCGGCGGCCTGACCCACACGATCATGGTGGATGCGCCGAACTGGGGTCAGGACTGGTCGTTCACCATGCGCGACAACGCCGCCTCGGTCTTCGCCGCCGACCCGGCCCGCAACACCGTCTTCTCCATCCACATGTACGGCGTCTTCGACACCGCCGCGGAGATCAGCGACTACCTGGGTCGCTTCCGCGCCGCGGGGCTGCCCATCGTGGTCGGCGAGTTCGGTTTCAACCACTCCGACGGTGACCCGGACGAGGACACCATCCTCGCCTACAGCCAGGCCAACGGGATCGGCTGGCTGGGCTGGTCGTGGAGCGGCAACGGCGGTGGCGTGGAGTATCTCGACATGGCCACCGCCTTCGACCCGGCCAGCCTGACCAGTTGGGGCCAGCGGATCTTCAACGGCGCCAACGGGATCCGGCAGACCGCCCGGGAGGCAACGGTCTTCGGCGGCACCCCGCCGCCGACCACACCCCCACCGACGACTCCACCGCCGGCTGGTGGTTGCACCGCCACGTACACCGTCACCAACCAGTGGCAGGGCGGATTCCAGGGTGAGGTGAAGGTGACCGCCGGCGCGACGGCGATCACCGGCTGGAGCGCCCGGTGGACCTTCGCCAACGGCCAGAGCGTCAGCCAGGCCTGGAACGCGACGCTGACCAGCAGCGGAGCCACCGTGACCGCGCGCAACGTGGACTACAACGGCAGGTTGGCCGCCGGCGCCAGCACCAGCTTCGGCTTCATCGGCGGCTGGACCGGCAGCAACGCCAGGCCCGAGGTGAGCTGCACCGCGAGCTGACCGACGGGCAGGTGGCCGGGCCCGAGCCGGGCCCGGCCACCGCGACCCTGGTCAGTGCTCCCCGGCCAGGTTCACGATGACCACCCCCGCGATGATCAGCGCGATGCCGGCGAGCTTGGCCAACCCGACCGGCTCGTCGAGGAACACCGCCCCGATCGCCACGATGGTGGCGGTGCCCAGGCCCGACCAGAGGGCGTACGCGACCCCCACCGGGATCTCCTTGACCGCCTGCGCCAGCAGGATGAACGCCACCAGGTAACCGCCGAGGCACGCCACCGTCGGCCAGAGCCTGCTGAACCCGGTGGTGGTCTTGAGGAGGCTGGTCGCCAGCACCTCGGCGGCGATGGCGATCCCCAGCAGCACGTACGCCATGCGGTCCTCAGTCCTGGTTGCTCGGCGGGAACTCGTCGCTGGTCAGGCTAGCGCCGCCGCTGCTCGGCTTGGTGATCCACGACGCGAGCCCTCGCGCCCGGTGCGACGTGACGTCCGTGCGTCCGGGTGCATGTCGTCCAACGCTTTGGAGCTGATGTCACAAACGATTCAGGCCAAGGGCGTCCACCTGCTGCAAGCCGACGAGCAGGTAGCTGCGGCGGGTAGGGCGGCGGCTGGCGGGACTCGGGTGGGCCGGTGGCGGATGGCGGTTGCGGGTTGCGGGTTGCGGGGTTGCGGGTGAGTCGTTTACGACATCAGCTCCAAAGGCGGTGCAGGTAGCTACTCCGGCCCCGAGGCCGAGACTCCCATCCACGCGGTCCCCTCGCCGGGAGCCTGATGCGCCGGCAGTCTCTGCCCGCGGCCAGGCGGCGATGTCGCGGCACCGATCGGGTCTGGGTCCGACGGTGGAGTCCCGGCCCGGTCCGAGCGGCGGGTCCGCCTGGCTCCGGGCGGTCGCGGGTCCGGGCGGTCGCGGGTCTGGGCGGTCGCGGGTCTGGGCGGTTGGGGGTCCGGGCGGTGGTGGCCTCGGCCTAGGCAGTGGCCCGTCCGGTTTCGGCGGCGAGCCGGGCCGCCCGCATGGTGAGGTAGCGCTGCTCGGGCAGGCTGCTCGTGCGCCCGGCGGCGGCCCGGTAGTCGGCGATCGCCCGGTCCCGGTCGCCGGCCATCTCGTGCAGGTGGGCGCGGGCGGCGGCCAGCCGGTGGTGTCCGGCCAGCTGCGGGTCGTCGGTCAGCGCGTCGAGGGCGGCCAGTCCGGCCGCCGGTCCGTGCACCATGGCGGTCGCCACGGCCCGGTTGAGGGACACCACCGGGCTGCCGGACATCCGTTCCAGCACCTCGTAGAGCGCCAGGATCTGCGGCCAGTCGGTCTTCTCGGTGCTGGGCGCCTCGTCGTGCAGGGCGGCGATGGCGGCCTGCACCTGGTACGGGCCGGTCGGGCCGCGCGGCAGCGCCCGGGTGACCAGCGCGACCCCCTCGGCGATCGCCGCCGCGTCCCAGCGGGTGCGGTCCTGGTCGGCCAGTGAGACCAGCTCGCCGGAGGGTCCGGTACGGGACGGGCTACGGGCCTCGGTGAGCAGCATCAACGCCAGCAACCCGGCCGATTCGCTGTCGTTGGGCAGCCGAGCGTGCAGCGCCCGGGTCAGCCGGATCGCCTCCGCCGCCAGGTCGACCCGGCGCAGGTCCGGGCCGGCCGTGCTGGTGTGCCCCTCGGTGAAGATCAGGTAGAGCACCTGCCGTACGGCGGCAAGCCGGTCGGCCCGCTCGGCCTCGTCGGGCATCCGGAACGGCAGGCCGGACGAGCGGATGCGCTGTTTGGCCCGGCTGATCCGCTGCGCCATGGTCGCCTCGGGCACCAGGAACGCACGCGCGATCTCGGCGGTGCTCAGCCCGCCGACCGCGCGCAGGGTGAGCGCGACGGCCGACGCGGTCGTGAGCGCCGGGTGGCAGCAGAGGAGGAGCAGAACCAGCGTGTCGTCCCGCTCGCTGGTCAGTTCCTCGTCCGCCGGGGGCGCGTGCTGGCGGTCGTCCGGGGCCTCGCGGGCGACCAGGTCCTCCCTGCGGCGCCGGGCCTGCTCGCCGCGGATCAGCTCGATCATCCGGCGGTAGCCGACCTGGATCAGCCAGCCGCGCGGGTTCGCTGGCAGGCCCTCCACCGGCCACTGGGTCGCGGCGGCCAGCAGCGCCTCCTGCACCGCGTCCTCGGCGGTGGCGAAGTCACCGAACCGGCGGGCGAGCACGCCGAGGACCTGCGGCGCCAGCTCGCGCAGCAGGTCCTCGATGCGGGGATCGGTGGGGGTCAGGCCTCACAGCTCCTCAGGTGGGGCGGACATCACCGGGTGCACCTCGATCGGCATGTTCAGTGGCCGGCCACCGGGGCCCGGTGCGGTGGAGATGTACGCGGCCAGCTCCACCGCCCGTTGCGGGCTGTCGCAGTCGACGATCCAGAAGCCGGCCAGGAACTCCTTCGTCTCGGCGAACGGCCCCTCGGTGACCACCGGCGTCCCGCCCTCACCGGCGCGGACGATCCGCGCCTGCTGCGGGCCACCGAGGCCCTGCCCGTCGACCCACTCCCCGGCGGCGGTGAGCTTGGCGTTGACCTCGCCCATGAACGCGAGGTGCGCCTCGACCTCCTGCGGGGTCCAGGTGTCGATGCCCGGGAAGTCGGTTCCGGCGGTGCTGAACTGCATCAGCAGCATGTACTTCATGGTCTCGCTCCTCACGCCTGCGCACCATCTTCGGTGCTCTCACCCTGAGGTAGAAGCAGGCGGCACCGTTCTCGACACCCCGGCCCCAAAATCTTCGGGAATCTTCTCAGCCGGCGGCGGTGACCTCCAGGACCAGGCTCTGCTCCGGGTGCAGCGCGGGCAGTTGCACCCCGACCCGACCCAGCGCCGCCCCGGTGAGCGTGACGCCGGCGGCCAGCCAGCCCGGCGCGGACCGGTCGATCGTCGCCGGGGCGGGCACGTCCGACACCGGCCGGACCAGGTAACGCCGGCCCGGGTCCAGGCCGGGCAGCCGGACCGCGCCGGGGGACTGCGCCACCGAGGTGGCGAGGCGGGCCACCGCGTACACCGCCCGGGTGCCGTCGTGGTCGACCACGCCGTGCGCCCAGACGGCCGGGTCCGGGTGGTCGACCCGGACCACCCGGCCGGTGTGCAGCAGCGGACGGAGCCGCTTGTGCAGCGCCACCCAGGCGGCCAGTTCGGTCTGCTCGGCGGCGCTGATCGAGGCGATGTCCCACTCGATGCCATGGTGGCCGAAGAGCGCGGTGGCCGCCCGGAAACCGAGGTCGTGCACCCGGTTGGTGGTGTGCGAGCGTTCCGGACCGACGTGCGTGCCGACCAGCTCCGGTGGCAGCAGCAGCCCCGTCCAGCGTTGGATGCTGAGCCGTTCCAGGGCGTCGTTGCAGTCGCTGGCCCACACCCGGTCGGTACGCGCCAGGATGGCCAGGTCCACCCGGGCGCCGCCGGACGCGCAGCTCTCGATCTCCACGCCCGGGTGGCGGCTGCGCAGCTCGTCGAGGAGCCGGTAGACCGCCAGCGTCTGCCCGTGCACGCCGGGTCGACCGTGGTGCCCGGCCTCGGTGAGGTCCCGGTTGTGGTCCCACTTGAGGTAGCTGATGCCGGGATGCTCGGTGAGCAGCGCGTCGAGCCGTTCCAGCAGATAGTCGTACGCCTCCGGGCGGCCCAGGTCGAGCACCTGCTGATTGCGCCAGAGCGGCGGCAGACGCCCCGGTACGGCCAGCAGCCAGTCGGCGTGCGCGCGGAACAGGTCGGAGTCGGGGTTGACCATCTCCGGCTCGACCCAGACGCCGAACTCCAGGCCCCGGCCGGTCACGTGGTCGATCAGCGGTTGCAGGCCGTCGGGCCAGACGCCGTCGTCGATGAACCAGTCGCCGAGCCCCGCGGTGTCGTCGCGGCGTCCGCGGAACCAGCCGTCGTCGAGGACGAACCGCTCGACGCCGATCTGCGCGGCCCGGTCGGCGAGCGCCCGCAGCCGGTCCAGGTCGTGGTCGAAGTAGACCGCCTCCCAGACGTTGAGGGTCACCGGACGGGCGGAGCGCGGGTGCCTCGGCCGGGCGCGCAGGTGCGTGTGGAGCACGTCGCTGAGCCCGTCCAGGCCGGCGTCGGACCAGACCGCGTAGAGCAGGGGGGTGTCGTACCACTCGCCGGGGCCGAGTCGCACCTCGCCAGGGGCCAGCAGCTCGCCGCCGCCGAGGGTCGACTCGCCGGTGGGCCGGCGCTCGGCGAAGGTGACATGGTCACCGCTCCACGCGGTGTGCACCGCCCACACCTCGCCGTGGCCGAAGTCGAACCCGGCGGTGCCGGCGACGAGCAGCAGGGTGGCGTCGTGCCCGGTGCGCCCGTGCCGCCCCTCGCGAACCCAGGTGCCCTGCTGCCACGAGTGCCGCTGCGGGGACCGTTCCCGGCACCACCGGCCGGTCAGGTCCAGCAGTTCGGTGGCGACCGCCGGCACCGGCAGCACCGGGGTCAACTCGCGCAGCTCGTACGGGCTGTCGCCGTCGTTGCGCAGCCGGTGGCGCAGCAGCAGCAACCCGGTCGGGTCCACCTCGACCTCGATGGTCAGGGACAGGCCGGCGGCGGGGTCGCTGGCCCGTACGGTCACGCGAGCCGAACCCTCTGCGGTGGGTTGGTCGACGTCGAGGCCGTCCAGCCGGAAAGCGGTGGACCAGCCGGTGCCGTCGCGGTGCCCGGCCAGGCCCGGCCGGCCGCTCCAACCGGTGCTCGGCTCCGGCAGCAGCGAGAGCACGGTGGGCTCGTCGAAGCTGCTCGGCACCACCGGCGGCACGGTCGCGTCGACGAGCTGACGCAGGGCGTCGTCGTCGAGGTCGCCGACGTCGCCGCCCCAGTGCACGACCCGGGGCAGCCCCGGGCCGCGCGCGTCGAGCACCAGGCTGGTCCGCGCGCGGCGCAGGTGCAGGATCGTCATCCTTTGGAGGCTCCCAAGGTCAGGCCCCGAACGAAGTGCCGCTGGAGCATAAAGAAGATCACCAGGGTGGGGATCGCGACGAGCACACTGCCCGCCGAGACCAGGTTGTTGTCGGTGAAGAACTCGCCGCGCAGGTTGTTCAGCGAGCTGGTCACCGGGAACTTGTCGCCGGTGCGCATCAGGACGGTGGCCCAGAAGAACTCGTTGTAGATCCAGGTCACCTCCAGCGTCGCCAGCGCGGCCAGGGCGGGTCGGCACAGCGGCATGGTGACCTGCCAGTACTGCCGCCAGATGCTCGCCCCGTCCACCATCGCCGCCTCGTACAGGTCGCGGGGCAGCGCCTTCATGTAGTTGCTGAGCACGAAGACGCAGAACCCGCACTGGAAGGCGACGTTGATCAGGATCAGCCCCCAGTAGCTGTCGTAGAGCAGCTCCGAGTCGCTCATGAACTCCGGCAGCGGCACCTCGGTGAAGAGCCGGAACAGGGGGATGAGCAGCGCCTGCTGGGGCAGCAGGTTGGCCGCGGTGAACACCCCGAGCAGGACGAGGTTGAGTTTCCAACTGAACCGGGCGATCACGAACGCCACGCACGAGGCGAGGAAGAGCGTCAGCAGCACCGCCGGCACGGTGATGTACACCGAGTTGAGGAAGTGCTTGCCGAACTCGGCGGTCTGCCAGGCGGTGACGTAGTTGTCGAGGGTCCAGCCGCCGAACGAGACGTAGCCGTTGGCGGCCGTGTACTCGTAGGAGCGCAGCGACGTCAGCACCGCCCAGGCGATCGGGAACAGCCAGGCCAGCGAGACGGCGATGAGAAAACCGTGCAGCAACATCCGCAGGGGGGTCATCCTGCGGCGGCGCTGCGGTGCGTCGGGCCCGCCCTCGGTACGCCGGGTGATGGTCGCGGTGCTCATTGCCGGTTCTCCCTCATCACGGTCGCCAGGTAGATGGTGATGAAGACGAGCGAGACGACCAGCATGATGGTCGCCAGCGCCGAGCCGAACCCGATCCGGCTCGCCTCACCGACCACGTTCTGGGTGACCAGCGCGGAGATCAGCTCCAACCCGTTGCGGCCCTTGTTGACCACCCAGACCAGGTCGAACGCGCGCAGTGACTCGATCACCGTCACCACCAGCACGATGACGTTGATCGGCCGCAGCACCGGGAACACCACCCGGAAGAACGTCCGGCTCTCCGAGGCGCCGTCGACCGCTGCGGCCTCCCGCAGCGACGGGTCGACGCCCTTCAGCCCGGCCAGGTACAGCAGCATGATGTAGCCGACGTGCCGCCATCCGGAGGCGACCATGACCGCCCAGATGTTGACGTTCGAGTCGCCGTACCAGTCGATGTTGCTGCCGAAGACCGCGTTGATCAGACCCTGGTCGCGGGAGTAGAGCAACTGCCAGACAAAGCCGATCAACGCCAGCGAGAGCACCACCGGCAGGTAGAGGGCGGTCTGGTAGAACCGGCTGCCCCGCAGCTCCTTGTCGAGCAGGACGGCCAGGAACATGCCGAACGGGGTGGCGACGACGAACAGCGCCCCCAACCAGAGCAGGTTGTGCTGGATCGCCGGCACGAACGGCGGGTAGATGTTCACCACGTCGCTGTAGTTACGGGCACCGACGAAGTCGATCTCGTTGAGGGGGCCGATGCCGTCCCAGTCGGTGCCGGAGAGCAGCACGGTGGCCGCCGCGGGCAACCAGACGAACCCGGTGACGAGCAGCAGCGGGACGAGCACCATCAGCGTGATGACCACGCGGTCGGTGCGGGACAGGAGCCGTAGCCGCCGACGACGACCACCCGTGGAGGTGGTCGTGGCCGGCGGCGGCACGGCGCGATCCGCTTGGATCAGGGGCAGGTCGGACACGATGTCCTCCCCCTTCCGCCGTCAGTCAGTGAAGATCGACTTTTTCTGGTTCTCGATGGACGAGGTCAGGCCGTCGATGTCCTTGGGGTTCTTGATGAACTGCTGGATCGCCGGGATCATCACCGTGGAGGCGAAGTCCGGCCGGGTGTCCCGGTCGAGGAACTGGGCGATCTCGGTGGCCGACCCGACCAGCTCGGCCGCCTTCTTCTGCAGGGCGGTGTAGCCGCTGACGTCAGCGCTGCCGTTGGCGACCAGGGTGGCCGGGTCGTTCTTGACCGTGATGTCGCCGGCTTCCTTGCCACCGAAGTACTCCAGCAGCTTGCGCGCGTTGTCCTCGTTCTTGGGCTTGCGGGCCATCATGTAGCCGTCGATCGGGGCGTCCAGGGCCTTGGCGCCGATGGCCGGGTCGATCTCCGGGAAGGTGAAAAAGTCGAGGTCGCTCTGCTCCTCGTTGCTGAACTGCTGACCGACGAAGAGGCCGAGCATGTACATGCCGCTCTTCTTCTGCTGCAACGACTGCGCGGCCTCCTGCCAGGTGCGGCCGAGGCTGTCCGGCTGGTGCAGGGGGAGCAGGCCGGCCCAGGTGTCGAAGACCTTCTTGACCTTGTCGGAGGTCCAGGCCTCCTTGCCGGCCATCAGGTCGACGTGGAACTGGTAGCCGTTGATGCGCAGGTTGAGGATGTCGAAGGTACCCATCGCCGGCCAGCCGTCCTTGTCGGCGAAGGCGATGGGGACGAGGCCGTCCCTCTTCATCTGCGCGCCGAGCGCGGTGAGCTGGTCCAGGGTTGTGGGCACCTGGTAGCCGTACTGCTGCCACACCGACTTGCGGTAGAACATCGCCCACGGGTAGTACGACGCCGGGACGAAGTACTGCTTGCCGTCGTCCCCCGTGGACGCCTTCTTGAAGGCGTCGGAGTAGCCGGAGAGCTTGCCCCACACGTCGCTGATGTCGCTGGCCAGGCCCTTCTGCGCGAAGAAACGCATCCGGTAGCCGGCGAACCAGGTGAACACGTCGTCCGGCTTGCCCTGCAGGTAGTTGTTGATGTTCTCCTGGAACGTGTTGTGGTCGACCGTGTTCACCGCGACCTGAACGCCGGACGATGTCTTGAACCCGTCGGCGACCTTGGCGAGGACGTCCTTCGGTTTCGGGTCGGACTGGTTCGAGCCGAGTGACACGTCCTTCGAGTCGGACCCGCCGGCGTCGTCGCCGCAACCGGCCAGTAGGCCGGTGCCGAGCAGCGCGCCGGTGCCGGCCGCGCCGGCCAGCAGTGAACGTCGGTTGATGCCGGCTACGGAGGGCGGTACGAGCCGGGCCAGGTATTCGGCTTGGGATCGGGGACGGGACATCTGTGCCTCCTGCGAATGAAGAGGTGCTACGCCCAAGGGCCGTCAGGGTGGTGAAGGCAGGTGCGGCGCCGTGACTACACAGAGGGATCCCACGAGAATCCACATTGGCAAACACGAACGGCCATTGGGGCCTCAAGCTACCCGTCCGCCGGACGCTGTCAAGAGGGCACTTCGCCTCCAGGAACCCAGCCGTGACACGGCTGTTACGCGGTAAACGTTGGAAAAGAAGTCGATGTTGGAACCTGTTGACTTCCGTGGGTTGCCCGGTGCACCCTCAGCTCTCATGCGGCGATGGCAGGGTGACGGCATCTATTTCGGCGGCGACTACAACCCGGAGCAGTGGCCCGAGCAGACCTGGTCCGAGGACGTCGACCTGATGCGCCGCGCCGGGGTCAACCTGGTCTCCGTCGGCATCTTCTCCTGGGCGCTGCTGGAACCCACCCCGGGCCGGTTCGAGTTCGGCTGGCTGGACCGGGTGCTGGACCTGCTGCACGACGGCGGCATCCAGGTCGACCTCGCCACCGCCACCGCCAGCCCGCCGCCGTGGCTGGCCCGCGCGCATCCGGAGACGCTGCCCCGCCGGGCCGACGGTGCGATCCTCTGGCCGGGCGGACGGCAGGCGTACTGCCCCAGCTCTCCGGTGTTCCGACAGCGGTCGCTGGAGTTGGTGCGGGCGGTCGCCGACCGGTACGCCGAGCACCCGGCGGTGGTGATGTGGCACGTCTCCAACGAGCTGGGCTGCCACAACGTGCACTGCTACTGCGACGTCAGCGCCGGGGCCTTCCGCGACTGGCTGCGCGAGCGGTACGGCGACCTGGACCGGCTCAACGACGCGTGGGGCACCGCCTTCTGGAGCCAGCGCTACGGCGACTGGGCCGAGATCAACCCGCCGCGCACCGCCCCGACCTTCGCCAACCCCACCCAGCAACTGGACTTCCTGCGTTTCTCCTCCGACGAGCAGCGGGCCCAACTGCGCGCCGAACGCGAGTTGCTGAAGACGTTGGTCCGCCAGCCGGTGACCACCAACTTCATGATCGGCACCGGGATCAAGTACATGGACTACCACTCCTGGGCCGGCGACGTGGACCTGGTCTCCAACGACCACTACCTGACCGCCGCCGACCCGCAGGCGCACGTCGGGTTGGCGCTCTCGGCCGACCACACCCGGGGCGTCGCCGGTGGCGACCCGTGGCTGTTGATGGAGCACTCCACCAGCGCCGTCAACTGGCAGCCGCGCAACGTGGCGAAGCTGCCGGGGGAGTTGCGCCGCAACAGCCTGGCGCACGTCGCCCGCGGCGCCGACGGGGTCCTGTTCTTCCAGTGGCGGGCCTCCCGGGCCGGGGCCGAGAAGTTCCACTCCGCGCTGGTGCCGCACGCCGGGCCGGACACCAAGGTGTTCCGCGAGGTCTGCCAGCTCGGCGCGGACCTCAAGGCGCTGGCCGAGGTACGCGGCAGCCGGGTGGACGCCGAGGTGGCCATCCTGTTCGACTGGGAGGCCTGCTGGGGCGTCGAGCTGGACTCGCACCCCAGCGTCGACGTCCGGTACGTCGACCGGCTGACCGCCCTGTACGGCGCACTGTTCAAGGCCGGTGTGACCGCCGACATCGTCCACCCGTCGGCCGATCTCAGTGGCTACCGGCTGGTCCTGGTGCCCACCCTCTACCTGGTGCGCGACGGCGACGCCGACGCGCTGCGCCGGTTCGTCGAGTCCGGCGGCACCGCCGCGATCACCTACTTCAGCGGCATCGTGGACGAGAACGACCACATCCGGATGGGCGGCTACCCGGGCGCGTTCCGCGAGCTGCTCGGCGTACGGACCGAGGAGTTCTTCCCGTTGCGTGAGGGCGAGCAGGTCCGGTTGGACGACGGCGGCACGGCCGACGTGTGGACCGAGTGGCTGCACTCCGAGGGCGCCGAGGTGCTCGCCTCGTACGCCGACGGGCCGTTGCCGGGCGTACCGGCGCTGACGCGGAATCCGATCGGTGCCGGCGCCGCCTGGTACGTCGGCACCCGGCTGGACGAGCCGGCCACCGATCGGCTGGTCACCCGGCTGCTCGACGAGGCCGGAGTCCGCCCGGCGGCGGAGGCGCCGACCGGCGTGGAGGTGGTCCGGCGGCGCGACGGCGAGCGGAGCTGGCTGTTCGCCATCAACCATACCGAGGCCGAGGTGCGGCTCGCGGTGAGCGGCACCGAGCTGTTGACCGGAGCGCGGTGTGCCGGTGAGCTGACGGTGCCGGCCGGTGAGGTGGTCGTGGTCCGTGAGGACCCGGCCGCCGACGCGACCTGATTCGGCGACAATGACGGCGCGAAGGAGGTTACCCAGGTGCTCGCCCAGCAGCGGCAGACCGCCATCCTCGATCTGATCCGTCAGCGCGGTGGCGTGCGGGTGAGCCAGTTGGTCAGCCGGTTCGGCGTGTCCGACATGACGATCCGGCGCGACCTGGAGGTGCTGGCCGAACGCGGCCTGGTGGACAAGGTGCACGGTGGAGCGACACTGGCCGGGCCGGGTTCGGCCGAGGAGCCCGGCTTCGCCGCGAAGTCGATCCGCCAGCAGGCCGAGAAGCGGGCCATCGCCGAGCGGGCGGCGACCATGGTGGAGCCGGGGATGGCCATCGCACTCTCCGCCGGCACCACCACCGCCGCTCTGGCCACGCTGCTCTCCGACGTACGCGGGCTGACCGTGGTGACCAACTCGATCCCGGTGGCCGACGCGCTCTACCAGAACCCGCGTGCCGACCAGACGGTCGTGTTGACCGGTGGCATCCGTACGCCGTCGGACGCGCTGACCGGGCCGGTGGCCGAGGCGGCGATCAGCGCGCTCAACGTCGACCTGCTCTTCCTCGGGGTGCACGGGCTCAGCCCACGGACCGGCTTCACCACACCGAACCTGCTGGAGGCGGGGGTCAACCGGTGCCTGATCGGCGCCGCCCGCCGGCTGGTGGTGCTCGCCGACCACACCAAGTGGGAGACCATCGGCATCGCCACGATCGCTCCCCTGGAGGCGGCCGACGTGCTGATCACCGACCGTGGGCTGTCGGCGGAGGCGCGTGCCGCGATCGGCGAGCAGGTGGGCGAGCTGGTCGTCGTCGAGCCCGGGTAGGCACACGGCCGGCGTCGGTCGCGCCGCACCGGCATCCGCTGCGCGACGAGGCGCTTCAGACGGTTCAGCTCTCCCCGGAGCGACGCTGCTCGACGAGGACCTGGACGCCGTCGAGGATTCGTTGCAGGCCGAACTCGTACAGCCAGTCCCGGTCGGCCTCCGGGTTGTCGGTCGAGGCGAAGCCGCCGCCGCTGAAGGCGGCGGTCAGCGCGGGGAACCGTTTCGGGTCGATGATCCGGGTGAAGAGCGTCTCGTAGGGGTCGCCGTCGGCGACCGCGGTGGCCGAACCGGCCGTGTGGAACGTCAGGTCGGCGAAGCTGTGGGCCTGGATGAGCAGGATCGCCGACACCTTCTCGTTCTCGCCGAGCGGAGTCGGGCCGAGTGCGCGGAGCCCGTACTCGAACCAGCTGAGCTGGTTGGGGGTCGCGGGTGGGCCGAACATCGACAGCGTCTGCAGGATCCACGGGTGGTCGCGGAGCTTGCGTACCGCGGCCCATGACCAGCGGCCGAGGTCCGCCCGCCAGTCCTGGCCCGTCACCAGGTCGGCCGGTGGGGGGCCGACGGCGGCGTCCTGCATGTGCAGGATCAGCTCCTCCTTGTTCGCGACGTGCCGGTAGAGCGACATCGTGGTGAAGCCGAGGCTCTTGGCGACCCGGCTCATCGACACGGCGCCGAGGCCGTCGGTGTCGGCGACCTCGATCGCGGCGCCGACGATGCGCGTCAGCGACAGGCCCTCCCGTGCTTCGGCGGGGGGCCTGGCCGTCCAGATCGCCTCGAGCGGCGACATCGCGCGTTCCATGAGGGGTTGATCCTATACCCGGTGTATGTCATACACTCGGTATATGCCATACACAGTCGAGCTTGAATCCCTCACGAAACGCTTCGGTGGTGTCGCCGTCCTCGACGGCGTCGACCTGCTGGTCGAACGCGGCACCGTCGCGGCACTGCTGGGGCCGAACGGCGCCGGCAAGACGACGGCGGTCAAGGTGCTGTCGACGCTGCTGCGTCCGGACGGCGGCCGCGCCGTGGTGGCCGGGCACGACGTGGTCACCGCGCCGGCGGCGGTACGACGTTCGATCAGTCTCACCGGCCAGTACGCGGCCGTGGACGAGATGCTGACCGGCCGGGAGAACCTGGTTCTGATGGGCCGGCTGCGCCACCTGACCCGTGCGGCGGCGCGGGCCCGAGCCGACGAGCTGCTCGACCGCTTCGACCTGACGGCGGCCGGCGCGCGGCGGGTGTCGACCTACTCCGGCGGGATGGCCCGCCGGTTGGACATCGCCCTGAGTCTCGTCGTCGAGCCTCGGGTCCTGTTCCTCGACGAGCCGACCACCGGGCTGGACCCGCGCAGCCGCCGCGACGTCTGGGGCTCGATCGCCGACCTGGCCGCTGCCGGCGTCACGGTCCTGTTGACCACGCAGTACCTGGATGAGGCGGACCGGCTGGCGGACCAGATCACCGTTCTGAACGATGGGCGGGTCGCTGCCGAGGGGACCGCCGAGCAGCTCAAGGCCCGGATCGGCGGCGAGACCGCGCAGCTCGTACTGCCCGATGCCGGCGCGCTCGCCCGCGCCTCGGCGCTGCTGGCTGAGTACGCCGTGCCCGCCCGGGAGGATGCGGCGACGCTGTCCGTGCACGTGCCCACCGACGGCAGCGCGGCCGCGGTGCGGGACCTGCTCGGTCTGCTCGACGCCCGGGGCGTCGAGGTGGACCGGCTCGCGTTGCACCGGCCCACCCTCGACGAGGTTTTCCTCGCACTGACCGAGCAGGCGTCGATCGAGCCGGCCGTGGCGGTGGCCCGATGACCGCCAGCGAGACGACCCGGCTGCCCGGCGTGATCGTGGACGTGAGCGCCCTGGTCGGTCGCGGCCTGCGACGGTCGGTTCGCAGCGTCGATGCGTTGATCACGGCGATCCTGCTGCCGGTGCTGATCCTGCTGGCGTTCGTCTACGTCTTCGGCGGCGCGATCGAGACCGGCACGCGCTACCTGACCTACGTGGTGCCCGGGATCATCCTGATCTGCGCGGCCTTCGGTTCGGCGTCCACCGGCGTGGGGGTCAACCAGGACATGACGACCGGGATGATCGCCCGTCTCCGTTCGCTGCCGGTCCTCGGCTCGGCGGTGCTGATCGGGCACATCGTGGCCAGCGTGGCGCGCAACCTCGTCTCGACGACCATCGTCGTGGCGGTGTCGCTCCTCCTCGGTTTCCGGCCCACCGCCTCGGTGCTGGACTGGGTGGCCCTGGTCGGGCTGCTGGTGCTGTTCATGTCCGGGGTGTCGGCCCTGTCGGCGGCGTTCGGCCTCCTGGTGACGAACGCGGAGGCGGCCGGGGCGTTCTCCTTCGTGGTGCTGTTCCTGCCGTACGTGAGCAGCACGTTCGTGCCGCCGGAGACGATGCCGGTCTTCCTCCAGGGCTTCGCCCGCCACCAGCCGATGACGCCGCTGGTCGAGACGATCCGCGGTCTGCTGGTGGACGGCCCGGTCAGCGGGTCGGCTCCGGCCGCGCTCGCCTGGGCCGCCGGGTTCCTGGTGGTCGGTGTGGCCGCGTGCGGAGTGCTGTTCCGGCGTCGCGCCAGCCGCTGAGGCAACTCACCGCACTGCCCCGGAAACGCAGCGTGGTGGGCGTCGGTACTTCACAGCCACCTCACAGGGCCCCTGGATAAGGTGCCCACGAGTCAACGTCCGACTCCATCCTGGAGCGGTCGGCTGTCGCACAGGAGTTCCGATGGTCTTCAAGAAGATGTTGAGCGCGTTCGGTGTGGGCGGTCCCAGCGTGGACACCGTGCTGACCAACCCCAACACCCGACCCGGCCTGACCCTCGACGGGCAGGTCAACCTCGTCGGCGGTGACAGCCCGGCGGCCATCGAGCAGGTCGTGATCGGTCTGGTCACCCGGGTCGAGGTCGAGGGACACGACACCGAGTACGCGGGCACGATGGAGTTCCACCGCATGTCGGTCAGTGGCCCGCTCCAGCTCGCGCCCAAGCAGCAGCTCTCGATCCCGTTCCAGCTGCCGGTGCCGTGGGAGACCCCGATCACCGACGTCTACGGCCAGCGCCTGCACGGCATGACGATGGGCCTGCGGACCGAGCTGGCGGTGGCCCGCGCGGTGGACAAGAGCGACCTGGACCAGGTGGCCGTGCACCCCCTGCCGGTGCACGAGCGCATCCTGGAGGCGTTCCAGCGGCTCGGCTTCCGGTTCAAGCACGCCGACCTCGAGCGCGGCCACATCCGGGGCGTCCAGCAGACGCTGCCGTTCTACCAGGAGATCGAGTTCTTCGCCTCGCCGCAGTACGCGAACACGATCAGGGAGGTCGAGCTGACCTTCGTGACCAGCCAGCGCGGGGTCGACGTGATCCTGGAGTGCGACAAGCGGGGCGGCTTCCTCAGCGCCGGGCACGATGCGTTCGGCCGCTACCAGGTGTCGCACGCCGACGCCGACCGCGTCGACTGGGCGCAGGTCGTCGACGGTTGGCTGCGCGAGACCACGTCGCGCTACGGCAGCCTGCGCTCGCAGGGCTTCGGCCCGGGTCACGGCCACGGCCGAGGGCACGGGATGGGCGGCATGGTGGCCGGCGCGGCGCTCGGCGTCGCCGGCGGCATGGTCGCCGGCGAAATGATCGAGGACGCCTTCGAGGGCGACATGGGTGGAGACTTCGGCGGCTTCGACGAGTAGCCGTCCACAGGCGACGGTGGCCTCCGGGAGGTTCTCCCGGAGGCCACCGTTTGCTGTGCTACGCGTACCCGGTCAGTGCCGGGCCTTGCGCTCCTCAGCGCTACGGTAGTTACTGCCGGCCTTGGCCAGGCCTCGGCTACCGAGGTAACCCAGCGTCAGCAGGGTGATCATGAACCAGGCGTTGTCGGCCCGGAAGATGTCGACCCCAGCGGAGTTCCTGCCGACGACCTGCGACGCGCCCAGTACGGCGATCACCGCGGCGATGTAGACCCAGAACTCTGTGGTCTTGAACGCCTGCTTGGTCTCCGTGCCGGGTGCCTGCATGTCGTTCCGACGCCCGTCCTGCACGACCGGCATCTGCCGGGTGGCCCGGTCCTGCATCGACGCGGGGTTCTGCACGTCCGACGTCGGTCGGTTCATGGGCCTGGTGGAAGCAGCCTGCGTGCTCATCTGGTCCTCCTCAGGATGCGATGAGTCGTACCTGCATTCCCTCGCCCCGCTACCGCGTTTCGGCCACGGCAGGGTTGGCGTTCGTGGCGGGGACAACCCCCGACTACCCGAGGCGCCCGAGCAGGTAACACCGAACGCCGGCCGGAAAATGCCGGCCGGCGTTCGGGTGGTCAGCGTGTCAGCGCAGGTCAGCGCAGACCGTTGCGGATCGCCACGCTCACCAACAGGTCCGGGTCGTCGGTGATGATGCCGTCGACACCCAGGTCGATGACCCGCTGCATCACCCGCGCGTCATCGACGGTGTACGGGATCACCTTCAGGTCGTAGCGCGTCTGGAGGGTCCGTACGTCCGGTCCGTGGAAGTACGCCGGGTTCTCCCGCAGGTACCAGTCGGCCGAGGCCACGGTGCCCTGCTTCGGGTCGTGCACCTGCCAGTTGGCGGACACCGTGCCGGCGCCCGCGGCCCGGGTCAGCTTGCCCAGGTCCTGGTACTTCCACCAGTCCAGTCCACCGGTCCAGGGGCTCTTCACGGACGGGTTGCCGTAGACCGCCTGCAGCGAGCACTCGTCGGCGAGGGTGGCGCACTCGGCCGGGCCGTACTGCCAGACCAGACCGACCGTGCCGATCCGCCGGTCGAGCTGGCGGGCGTAGGTGATGGTGCGCCAGTCGAACGACTGGATGGTGGCCCGGTTGGTGAAACCGGCCCGCTGGATCGCGTCGACCAGCTTCCGGGTGAAGCTGCGGTACGGCTCGGTGTCGTTCACCACCGGGCTGATCTTCGTCTCGATGTTCATCCCGATGTCGCTGCGGCCGCTGGCCTTCACCAGGGCGAAGACCTCGTCCAGGGTGGGAATCCGGGCACCCGGCGCGGGCACCTGCGCGGGCAGCTCGGGCAAGGTCTTCGTGCCGCAGTCGACGGTCTTGAGCTGCGCCAGGGTCAGCTCGTGTACCGGCTTGCCCACGTACGGGAACTGGGGGTCACCGGGGCGCACCGGGGCGGTGTCGACGCAGTGCGACCCGTTGACCGTGCGGTCGTGCAGCACGACGAGCTTGCCGTCGGCGGTGACGCCGGTGTCCAGTTCCAGCGTGGAGATGGCCCGGTTGGCCAGCGCGTTGGAGAACGCCGGCAGCGTGTTCTCCGGTCGGGTGGCCCGACCGCCGCGGTGCGCCTGGATGTCGAACGGCGCCGCGTACGCCTTCGGCAGCCGGTAGCCGCGCTGGGCCAGCAGGCCGCGCAGCCGGTCCGGGTAGTCGGTGATGATGCCGTCCACGCCGTCGTCGATGAGCTTGGCCATGGTCGGTAGGTCGTCGACCGTCCACGGGATCACCTTGATGCCGTACCGGTGCGCCTCGGCCACCATCTCCCTGGTGACGTACGGCTTGTAGCCGGGGTCGGTGACCGTGCCGTTCTGCGGCGAGCCGTGCACCGGCGAGAAGGCGCTGGCGCCGAAGCTGCGGATCGCCCGGATCGGGTCGCCACCGAAGTTGTCGATGTCCAGCCCGCCGAGCCACGGCGAGGCACCCGGCTGACCGGTCTGCAGGAAGTCGTAGTTGGTCAGGGCGACCAACGGCAGCTTCGGCTCGACCTGGCGCATCCGCATCAGGGAGCCCCAGTCGAAGCTCTGGATGGTGACCTGCTTGAGCATCCCGGCGGCGCGGACCTCGGCCGCGGTGACCCGGACGAACTGCTCACGCGGCGCGGTCTCGGTCGGTGCGCCGGCCTCGACCTTGGTCTCGACGTTGAGCTTCACGTCCTTGGCCCCGTAGCGGTTGACCAGCGCGAAGACCTCACGCAGCAGCGGCATCCGGGCACCCGGGACGGCGAGCTGCCCGGGCTTGTCCGACAGCGTCTTCGAACCGCAGTCGAGGGTGCGCACCTGGGCCAGGGTGAGCGTGTTGACGTACTTCCCGACGTACGGGAACTCCGGGTCGCCCGCGGTCACCGGGGCGGTGTCGACGCACTTCGTGCCGGTGATCTTCCGGTCGTGGGTGACCACGGCCTGGCCGTCCTCGGTGATCTGCACGTCCAGTTCGAGGGTGGTCACCCCGAGCTGGAGGGCGTTGCCGAAGGAGGCGAGGGTGTTCTCCACCCGCAGCCCGAGGCCGCCGCGGTGGGCCTGCACGTCGAATGTCCGGTCCGGTCGCGGCTTCGCCTGGGCGGGCACCGCGAGCCCGGTCGTCACCGTCGCGGCCACCAGGGCAGCGATGGCGGTACGGCGTACTGTGCGCACGCTGTCATCCCCTCCTGCCGGCGGGCGTCTCCCACCGGTCGCCGGACAGCATGGACACCAGGGAAGACGCGTAGGCGGCCGGCGGGCGGCGCGACGGTGAACCGGGGTGGACGACCTCCCGGTCACGGCGGGTTTGGCCGGCCGGTGGCGGGGCACGCAATCAGTTCCACAGCTTCTGCGAGGTGATGGACATGCGTGAGGACGACATGCGGCAGCAGGCCGCCCGCCGGGCGGAAGACAGGATCGCCGGCGGCGTGTACGGCGAGGGCGCCCTCGACGAGGTGACGGTGCCCCGTACCGACGTGCAGAGCCAGATCCAGCGCGACGACCCGCTCGATCCGGCGCACGAACGGGTCGACCCGCAGGTGCTGCGCGACGGTGGCCCCACCCGGGGTCAGGGTGCCGTGACCACCACCGGTGGCACCGCGGGTCCGGCGAGCGTGCGTCGGGTGGCCCGGCAGCCGGAACGGCACCCGGGCAAGGTGGCGCCGACCACCACCGGCGACGCCACCACCGGCGGTCTGGGCACGCCGATGGGCGGCAGCACCAGCGACCAGTCCACGTCGGCGACCGGGCCGGCGAAGTCCATCAGGGACACGTCCAGCGACTGACCGGTCGATGCGGTCCTGCCCGCCCGTCCCCACCGACCGGCAGATCGGTGGGGGCGGCGCGGGTCAGCGGCCGGGCCGCAGGACGCCGAGGCGTTGGGTGGCGCGGGTGAGCGCGACGTACAGGTCGCTGCGCCCGCGCGGGGACTCGGCGACCATCCGGTCCGGGTCGACCACCAGCACCGAGTCGAACTCCAGCCCCTTGGCCTGCGCGACGGTCAGCACCACCACCCGGCTCTCCAGCTCCGGATGCTCGCCCACGGCGGCCTCCGGCAGCGCGGTGGTCACCGCCGCGCCCAGCTCGTCCACCCGACCGGCCGGCACGATCACGCCGAGTCGGCCCTCGGCCAGCGCGGTCGCCTCCCGGGTGGCCGCGGCGACCAGTTCCGCCGCCAACTGCTCGTCGGGCACCGCCCGGTCCCACGGCGGTACGCCGCTCTCCCGCACCGAGCGCGGGGGCCGCAGGCCCGGGTCGATCTCGGCCAGTACGTCGGCGGCGACGGCCATGATTTCGGCGGGGGTGCGGTAGCTGACCGTCAGCTCGGTCAACCGCCACCGCTGCGCCACGTACGGGGCGAGGGCGTCCGCCCAGGAGGGCGTGCCGGTGAGCGCGCCGGTCTGCGCCACGTCCCCGACGATCGTCATGGACCGGCTGGGGCAGCGGCGCATCAGCAGCCGCCACGCCATCGGCGACAACTCCTGCGCCTCGTCCACGATGACGTGGCCGAACGCCCACTTCCGGTCGGCGGCGGCGCGCTGCGCGGTGGTCAGCCGGTCGGCCTCCTCCTGCCGCTCCAGCAGCCGGTCCGCGTCGATCAGGTCGGTCACGCCGAGGATCTCACCGCCTTCGGCCTCGTCCTCGACGTCGATCGAGCGGGAACCCCGGGCGATCTCCAGCACGCCCTCGGCGTACTCCCGTTCCATCCGGCGAATGCGATCGAGTCGCGCGGCGGCGGCCCGCTCGTCCTCGCCGAGCAGCTCGGCGGCCTCGTCCAGCAGCGGCACGTCGGCCGGCGTCCAGCCACCCGGCTCGCGGTGCAGCAGGGCCCGCTCCTCGTCGGTGAGCATCGGCGCGGCGGCGGCGATCCGGTCCGGGTCGGCGTACAGGTCGGCGAGCAGGCGCTGCGGGGTGAGGACCGGCCAGAGCCGGTCGAGGGTGGCCTGGATCTCCGGTTCCTCCCGCAACTCCCGGCGGATCTCGGCCCGGTCGGCCTCGTCGAGCAGGTTGTCCCCGCCCAGCGGGTCGGCGCCGATCCGCTCGGCCACCTGGTCGGCGAGCGCGTGCACGATCTCCACGTCGAACAGCGCCCGGGCCAGGTTGTGCGGCCGGTCGGTGCGGCGCACCCGGTCCCGGGCGGTACGCACGGTCTCCGGGTCGAGGGTCAGCGCCTCCCGCTCCACCTCGATGTCCAGCGGCTCGTCCGGCACCCACTGCCGGTCCCGTACGGCCAGCGCCAGCACCTCGGCCAGCACCGCTCGGCCCTTGAGCGCGGCGGTCCCGGCCGGCTCGGCCCGTTGCGCGCTGACCCCGGGAAAGAGATCACCCTGGGTACGCAACAGCACGCCGGTCTCCGCGAGGGTGGGCAGCACCTGGGAGATGTAGCGCAGGAAGGTCGCGTTCGGGCCGACCAGCAGCACGCCCCGGCTGGACAGCTCCCGCCGGTGTGTGTAGAGCAGGTACGCCGCCCGGTGCAGCGCGACGGCCGTCTTGCCGGTGCCCGGGCCGCCCTGGACCACCATCACCCCGGGCAGATCGGCGCGGATGATCCGGTCCTGTTCGGCCTGGATGGTCTCCACGATGTCGCGCATCCGGCCGGTGCGACCGGCGTTGAGCGCGGCGAGCAGCGACGCCTCGCCGGTGAGTTCCTCGTGGGCGTCCGGAGCGGCGGTGTCGATGTCGAGCACCTCGTCGTTGAGCCCGGTCACCTTCCGCTGGCGGGTCCGCAGGTGCCGGCGGCGGCGGACGCCCTGCGGGTTGGCGGCGGTGGCGAGGTAGAACGGGCGGGCGGCGGGGGCTCGCCAGTCCATCAGCAGGGGGTCGTAGTCGCCGGTGGTGTCGAAGATGCCGATTCGGCCGATGTAGCGGCGGGAGTCGTCGTCGCCGTCGAGACGACCGAAACAGAGCCCGTCCTCGACGGCGGAGAACTGCTCGACCTGGTCGGCGTACATCGCTACCGAGCTGTCCCGCTGGGAGCGGTCCTGGCGGGTGCCGCCGGTGTTGCGCAGCTCGTCGGTGAGCCGGGAGGCGGCCTGCTCACGCAGCCCGTCCAGCCGGTCGTAGAGCATCGAGACGTACTCCTGCTCGCGGCCGATCTCGTCGTCGAGCGGCAATTCGCCGGAACCGCCGGAATGCCTTGACAAGCCGTCTCCCTTAAGATTAGAATCCTCTGCAGGAACGGCTTTCAAGCCGTTCTTTTTTGTGCCCTAGAACTGTTGAAGATAGCGCGTCCCGTCGGCTCCGACCAAGCCGGACGGGCCGGCGCGCCCGGGTGATCGCGAGGTGGCGGCGGATGATCCTGCGGACCGGGCAACGGGTGGTCTTCATCGGCGACAGCATCACCGACTGCGGCCGGCGGGCCGCCGCCGCGCCGTACGGCGAGGGCTATGTGAGTCTGGTCCGCGCCCTGGTCAGCGCCCGCCACCCCGAGGTGGAGCTGGAGTGGGTCAACCGGGGTGTGAGCGGGGACACCGTGCGGCACCTGGCCGCCCGCTGGGCGGAGGACGCGATCGCCCTGCGCCCCGACTGGCTCTCCGTGATGATCGGCATCAACGACATCTGGCGGCGCTACGGCGACCGGCCCGACGAGGCCGTCCCGATCGACGAGTACGAGCGCACCCTGCGCGACCTGCTTCGCCGCGCGGTGGACGCCACCGGCTGCGGCCTGATCCTCGGCGACCCGTTCCTGATCGAGACCGACCGCGGCGACCCGCAGCGCGCCGACACCGACCGGTACGCCGCCGTGGTGGCCGCGCTGGCCGCCGAGTTCGACGCGGTGCACGTGCCCACCCAGGCGGCGTTCGACCGGGTGCTGACGGTCAGCCCGGCGAAGCGCTGGGCCGACGACCGGGTGCACCCCCACCTGCCCGGCCACGCGGTGCTCGCCGACGCGTTCCTCACCGCCCTCGGCGTGACCACCGGCGCCTGACACGACGACGCGCCGGGCCGACCGTTGGGTCGACCCGGCGCGACAACGGTCGATCAGCCGCGGGCGGCCTGGTAGAGCCGCTCGGGCGTCACCGCGCCGGCGAGGACCCGGCCGTCGTCGGTGAGCAGCACGCTGAAGAGCTTGCCGGCGAGCAGCCGACCGCTGCCCCAGTCACCGCTGACCGCCGTCAGCCCGCCGAGCAGCTTCGACATGTCCGTCTCCGGTGCCCCGGCCGGCTTGTCACCGGCCGGCTTGCCGCCGGTGGCTCCGTCGAGGCGGGCGACCAGCACGGTGGTCCAGCCGGTGCCGACGGCCCGTACCTGCGGGTCACCGGCCGGCGCGGGATGCCCGGGCCGTCCCGCGGCCGGTCGCTCGGCCGTCTCCTCGGTGACGGTCACACCGGGCGGCGGGTTGAAGGTGAACTGGTCGGCGTCGGGACGCCGGTAGTCGACCTGGGTGAACGCCACCTCGAACGCCGGCTGGTCGCTGCCCTTGGCCAGCACCTCGAAGCGCAGCGGCACGTGCTGCTTGGCGTCGATGGCGATCCGCAGCTGGTGCACCAGCGAGTCCTTGTCACGCGGCTGGAGCACCAGCTCGTACGCGTCCCGGCCGGCGACGGTGGCCGACCGCCCGACGTTGACCTCGGTGCTCGGGTCGATCGCACCCAGGGCCAGGTCGGCGGCCTGCTGCGGGGTGGCCGGCAGGTTCGGCTGGGCCTCGGGGGCCGGCTTGCCGGCGCCGGCGAGAGTGCGGTGGTTGGCGGTGTTGGTGCGGCTGTCCCACGTCCACACGTCCCGGCCGTTGCGGATCACGTCCCGCTCGCCGAGGGTGTCCAGCAGCGCGACCCGCTGCCGCTCCGGCCCGGAGTACCAGACCCGCAGAGTGTGCGTGCCGCTCAGCAGGGTGGTCAGGTCGTTGCCGGGGACCATCCCCACCAGCGGCGGCAGACCGAGGTCGGCCCGCTGCACGACGGTCCCGGACAGCCCTTCCAGCCGGGAGGTCTGCAGGTCGACCAGGAGCTGTGCGGCGGTACGCGGCGGCAGGCTCGGTTCGGCCTCGGCGGCGAACGTGCCGATCGCGGCGCCGCCCCCGATGACGGCGACGGCGGCGGTCGCCGGGACCAGCCAACGCAGGACAGGACGGCTTCTCAGAACGGACATGGTGGCACCTCCTGCGACCATCCTGCCCGGTGGTCGCTGTGAACGTGCTGAGGACGCCGATCCGCCTCGATTGACCCGGGTGGCACCCTTGAAGCGTGCGGTTGCTGGTGGTGGAGGACGAGGCCCGGTTGGCGGCCGCCCTGCAACGTGGCCTGCAGGCGGAGGGATTCGCCGTGGATGTGGCCGCGACCGGCCCGGCCGGCCTGGATGCGGCCCGGCACGGCGGGTACGACGCGATGATCCTCGACGTGATGCTGCCCGGCCTCTCCGGCTACGAGCTGGTGCGGCGGCTGCGCGCCGAGCAGCACTGGTTGCCGGTGCTGATGCTCTCCGCGAAGGACGGCGAGTACGACCAGGCCGACGGTCTGGACTGCGGCGCCGACGACTACCTCACCAAACCCTTCTCGTACGTGGTGCTGCTGGCACGCCTGCGGGCCTTGCTGCGCCGGGGCGCGCCGGAGCGCCCGGCGGTGCTCGCCGTCGGCGACCTGCGGCTGGACCCGGCCCGGCGGCGGGTCACCCGGGCCGACGCGGAGGTGACGTTGACCGCCCGGGAGTTCGCGCTGCTGGACTACCTGATGCGCAGGCCCGGTCAGGTCGTCTCCAAGATCGAGCTGCTGGATCACGTCTGGGACGCGAGCCTGGAGACCGCCCCGAACGCGGTCGAGGTGTACGTCGGCTACCTGCGGCGCAAGCTCGGCCGCGACCGGCTGGAGACCGTCCGGGGTGCCGGCTACCGGCTGGCGACATGAGCACCGACGTGCCGGCCGGCCCGACCGCCGGCACGCCACCCGCCCTCGCGGGCGACCCGGCGACCACCGCCGGCGAGGAGACCGCCGGACGCCGGCCTCCACCGGGTGCCCGGCCCACCGGGCACGACGATGACCGGACCGCCAACGGCCGGTTGGGCGCCGCCGGCCGGCCGTGGCGCGGCCGGCTGCCGGTGCTCGGGCTGCGGGGCCGGCTCATGGCGATCGGCGTGTTCGGCCTCGCCGTCGGGCTGGCGCTCGGCGGGGTCGTGCTGCTCGGGGCGCTCGGCTACGTGTTGCAGCGCACCGTGGACACCGAGGCGTTCCGGACCGCGGACGCGGTCGCCCTGCTCGCCGCCGAGGACGCGCTGCCCGATCCGCTGCCGGTGGCCGGCGGGCAGGTCCGAGTCCAGGTGGTCGACGCGCAGGGTCGAATCCGGGCCGCCTCGATCGACGCGGACCGGCTGGTGCCGATGGTCCGCCCGGAGCGGCTCGACCCCGACCGGCGGCAACGGCTGGAGGTGCCGGCCGAGCGGGTCGGTCTCGCCGGCCCGGTCCGGGTGGTCACCGTTCCCGCCGGGACCGCCGCCGACCCGCTGACCGTGCTGGTCGCCCGCTCGATGGCCGACGTGCGGCACAGCACGCACGTGGTCCGGACCATCCTGCTGGTGGCGTTTCCGCTGCTGGTGGCCGGGCTGGCCGGCGTCGCCTGGCGGGTGGTGGGCGCGACCCTGCGGCCGGTGGAGGCGCTGCGCCGGGGCGCCGAGGAGATCACCGGGCGGGCGGGGACCGGCCGGCTGCCGGTGCCCGCCTCGGCCGACGAGATCCACCGGTTGGCCGTCACCCTGAACGGGATGCTGGACCGGCTGGAGTCCGCCCGGGACCGGCAGCGGGCGTTCGTCTCCGACGCGGCACACGAGCTGCGCAGCCCACTGACCAACATCCGGACCGAGCTGGAGGTGGCTCAGCGCCTCGCGGGGCGTACCGACTGGACGGCGGTGACCAGCAACCTGCTCGCCGATACCGAGCGGCTGAGCCGGCTGGTCGACGACCTGCTGCTGCTGGCACGCCTGGACGAGACGCCACCGGCGCGGGGGACCGGGCCCGTGGAGCTGGGAGCCCTGCTGACCGAGGTCGCCGCCCGGTACCCGTCGGCGCCGGTGCGGGTGGCGCCATCGAGCGGCCCGCTGTGGACCGTCGGGAACGCCGACGAACTGCGCCGGGTGCTGGCCAACCTGGTCGACAACGCGGTCCGGCACGCGCGCGGCAGCGTCCTGCTCGCCGCCGAGGCGACGCCTGCGAGTCACCGGGAGGCGGCGTACCACCTGGTGACGGTGACCGACGACGGCCCGGGGATCCCGGTGGCCGACCGGGGGCGGGTCTTCGGTCGGTTCACCCGGCTGGACGACGGGCGGGCCCGGGACGACGGTGGCGCCGGCCTGGGCCTGGCGATCGTGTGGGAGCTGGTGCGCCGCGCGGGCGGCAGCATCACGTTGACCGACGGCGACGACCAGCGAGGGCTGCGGGTCCGTCTGCTGCTGCCGGCGCTACCGACCGACGAGGGCCGCGAGGCGGCCACACCGTGACGAGCGGTTGTCACGGGACGACTCAGCACGCTCAGCGGCGGCGGGTGCAGACCTCGTCGGCGCTGGCGACGGTTTCGGTGGACCAGACGACGGCCACCGTGAAGCAGTAGTCGTTGGTGCGGCCCAGCGCGTAGACGACGAAGCTGGTGGCGCCGGCGGGCAGCGTGGCGAAGGCGGTCTTGCCCTGACCGGCCCGACCACCGGAGACGACCACCGGCCCCTCACCGCCGGCCGGGTAGGTCCAGTTCAGAGCGATGTTGTCCCGGTTGTCGCGCAGGGTCACGGTGCCCGGTGGCGTGCCGGGTGCGGCCGCGGGCGGCGCCCCGGCGGACGGGGTGGCGCCGCTGGCGGCCGGGGCGGCGCTCGTGGTGGCCGGCGCGGGGCCGGCGCTGGGGGAGCCGGTGTCGGGCGCCGGCGCCTGGTTGTCCCGGTCGCCGACCCGGGCCACCCCGGCGATCACGGCCGCGGCGCCCAGCAGGACCACGACCACGCCGCCCACCAACACCGGCACCAGCTTGTTGCGCTGTGGCGGCGGAGCCCGGTGTACGGGCACCGGCAGCAGCCGCGACGGCGTGTACGGCTCGGCCGGTGTGGACGGCTCGACCGGCGTGTACGGGTCAGACCGCGGGTACGACTCGGCCGGCGAGTACGGATCAGCCGGCGAGTACGGCTCCGCCGGTGCGTCGGGCTCGGGCGGTGCGCCGGGTCGGTGCAGCCGGTACACCCCGGACGCCTCTTCCGTGCCGCCCGCGAGGCCGACCACGGACGGAGGCACGGGCGGCTCGGTGGGGTGCGGCGTCGGCTCGTCCACCGGACCGGGCGGCCACCACGAGCCGGCCGACCCGCCGGGCTCGTCGGCCGGCACGCGGGGATTCGGCACGCCGCCGCCGACCGGTCCGCCGCCAGCGACCGGTCCGCCGCCGGTGGCCGCCGGGCCGCCAGCCGCGACCCCGCCACCGGCCGCGGCAGCGCCTGCCGCCGGGCCGGAGTGCGCCGGCCCAGGCTCCGGCGGGTGGTAGCCGGACTCGACCCGACCGTCGCGGTGCGGCGGTGTGCGGGCAGCCGGCACGGTCGGGGCGTCCCGGACGGTGGGTTGGTCGTCGGCGCAGACGTGGTCGGGGTTGGCAGCCGCCCGGGCCAGTGCCGCCACCTGCACCGACAGCGGGTCGTCGGCGGCCAGGTGCTGCCGGCACAGCTCGCGGGCCAGCGCCAGGTTGTCGTGCGCCTCGGCGAACTGGCCACAGTCGCGCTGCATCGCCCCGAGACGGGCCAGCATCTTGATGCCGCTGGGGTGCCCGTCGCCGTACACCTCGCGGTGCAGCTCCCAGGCGTCCTGGAGCCGGTCGCGGGCCACCGTGCACTGGCCGCGGGCGTACTCCACGGTGGCCAGGTCGGCGTGAGCGGCGAGCACCCGCAGCGACTCGGGGCCGTCCTGCGCGGTCAGCTCGATGATGACTTCCTGGTAGAGCCGGGCGGCACGGGAGTGGCTGCCGACCCGGTGCAGCACCGCGGCGAGGGTCGCCGCGGCGGCCACCGTGCGGGGGTCGGAGCGGCCGTGCAGCCGGTTGGTGGCCGCGTACGCGAAGGCGGCCCAGCCCCGGGCGGAGTGGGGCTCGCCGAGGGCCACCAGCACGCGCGCCTGGAGGCTGGCGGCCTCGGCCAGCTCGGGGGTGGAGTTGGCCGGGCGAGGGTCGGCGTCGGTGAGGGCGTCGGAGAGCAGCCGCTGCGCGCCGGCCAGGTCGCCGGCGGACACGAGGTGGTGCGCCTGATCAGTCAGTTCGCCGAAGCCGGAGGACACGCCCCATCGTGCTCATTTGACGACGGTAAGTACAAGACCCGCGCCGGTGTCGATCGGTCAGGATCTCGTCAGGTGCTCGGCCAGCGTCTCGCTGATGCGGCGCAGCTGGTCGACCTGGGCCGGGCTCAACGCGTCGAACAGGTGCCGGCGTACTCCCTCCACGTGGCCGGGTGCGGCGGCGGCGAGCGTGGCGAAGCCGGCGTCGGTGAGCAGCGCGACCTGTCCCCGCCGGTCGGTGGGGCACTCCTCGCGGCGCACCCATCCGGCCGCCTCCAGCCGGGCGACCGCGTGGGAGAGCCGGCTGCGCGACGACCCGGCCGCGTCGGCCAGCTCGCTCATCCGCAGTTGACGGTCGGGGGCCTCGGAGAGCCGGACCAGGATCTCGTAGTAGGCGTGCGGCATACCCGCGTCGCGTTGCAGCTCGCGGTCGAGCGTGTCCATCAGCGCTCGGGAGGCGGTGAGGAACGCCCTCCAGGTGCGCTGCTCGTCGGAGTCCAGCCAGCGGGTCATGAGCCCCATCATACCCGAGGTGGTTGAACGCTCAACTAAACCGCGCTAGCCTGGTGCCATGGGTATCCACCGGCTCAACCACGCGGTCCTCTACGTCAGTGACCTCGCCCGCAGCGTCGCCTTCTACCGCGACGTGCTGGGCTTCCGCCCGGTGGCGATGACCCCGGACGGCTTCCGGGGCGCCACCTTCCTGCAGGCCCCCGACTCGACCAACGACCACGACCTCGGCCTGTTCGAGATCGGCGCCGGCGCCGGGCGGTCCACCGCTGGCCGGGCCACCGTCGGGCTGTACCACCTGGCCTGGGAGGTCGACACCCTCGACGAGCTGGCCGCCACCGCCGAGCGGCTCACCGCCGCCGGCGCGCTGGTCGGCACCTCCGACCACGGCACCACCAAGAGCCTCTACGGGCAGGACCCGGACGGCCTGGAGTTCGAGATCGTCTGGCTCGTCCCGGCTGACCGGCTCGACGACGCGGCGCTGGCCGCGCGCAAGCGGATCGGCCGGCTCGACCTGGCCGCCGAGCGGCAGCGCTACGGCGGGCAGACCCGGGGCGGGGTGGGGATCTCCGTCCCGGCCTGACCGGTCATACGGTAGAACGGACCGATGCCGACCGACCGGACCACCGATTTCCTCCGCGAGCTGCTGGTCCGCCAGTTGACGACCTGGCTGCCCGCGGCCCTGCAACGCTCCCGCCGGGCCACCGTCGCCGTGACCTGGGCCGGTGGGGCGGAGGCCGCGCTGCGGGTGATCGCCGGGCAGGCCGACCAGCTCCGGGGCCGGCGGGTGACCGTGCTGGTGCTGGCCGACGGCGCGCCTGACCTGGCGGCCCGGCTCGGCCCCGTCGAGGCGGAGTTGCCCGCCGAGGTCACCGTCCACCTGCTGCCCGGCAATCCGGACCGGCTGCCGGTCGCGGTGAAGGCGGCCGGTGCGGCCGGCGCCCCGCTGTTCAGCTTCGTGGACCTGCCCGGCGCCGCCACCCCGGAGTTGCTCACCGCCGCGAGCAACGGCCGTGCCGGCGAGGTGCTGCTGCACGCCGGCAGCGGTGCCCGCGACGCTCTCCTCGCTGCCAATTTCCCGCTGGTCGCCGAGGTGGCGCCGGTTTTCCCCGACGGCGAGGCCGGCGTGATCGCGTTCGGCAGCCGCTCGGACCGCAGCCTGGAGGCGGTCCGCGACGCACTCTGGGCGGTCGGCGCGGATCTCGACGTTCGCTACCGCGACCCGGTCGACCCGGCAGGCGCGCCGGTCGACGTGGCCGCCGATCCCGACCCCGGGTCGCTGGCCCGCGAACTGCTGGCCGAGCTGCGCCGGGGCGGCTCTCGACCGGTCACCGACCTGCGCCGGCACACCCTCACGGCCACCGTCTACCGGGCCGCCGACGCCAACCGGGCGCTCGCCGCCCTGATCGAGGCGGGCGACGTGCGCCGCGAGCGCGAGGGCGGCCGGCTGGCCGGCGACGAGATCATCACCGTGCGGCGCTGAGCCCGCGCACCGGCCTGTGTCCCCCGGCACTCGGACACCGAGCGGGGTGCCGGTGGATCACCGGCACCCCGCTCGACTCCCGGGACTCTAGGACCGGGACTTGTCCTGCTTCCAGGACAGCGGACCCGGCAGGTCGACGCGGTGCGCCCTGGCCTTCGAGTTCCACGACCAGCGCCCGATCTTGATGCTCCACGAGGAGAAGCCGTTCTCGGTGAAGTTCAGGATGATCGGACCGTACTTCTTGCGCTTGCGAAACATGAGGCCCATCGGAGGACTCCCTTCGTCACCGTTCCCTGCCGTGTCGAGATCGAACATGCCCGAACCGGCGAATTCCGAAACTCTCTCCCTGTCCGACCTGGACGGTGCGCCACGACGCGCGGCGAATCCCTACTCAACAGATAGGTGTTGCGCGGCGGTAAACGCTGCTCGTGACGGCTCGTAACATAGTCAGCGATACAGATCTCACCTTCTGGAAGACCGTTGACCGGTCGATCCCGCCGACGGCAGCATGAGGTCATGTCGCAGCGGGATGAGCTTCTCCTCACCGCTCGCGTGCACGTCGACCTGGTCCGGCACGCGAGCGCGCTCTGTTGAGCTGACCGGTCCATCCGGCTCGGCTCCATCGCCGCACTCCCACCGCCCGCGCTCAACGCGGAGCAGCGTGCCTTCGCGCCCAGCACCTGGGCGTCCCCGCGATCCCATCGTGGACAGATCAGGAGACTCCCCATGTCCCCACCCCGTCATGCCGTCCTGCGTACCCTCGCCACCGCCGCCGTGCTGGCCCTGCTCGCCGGCGCCGCCGGCTGCGGTGGCGACGCCCAGGCCGGCGCCGGACAGGCCGCCGAGCTGCGCTACCAGGGCTCCGTCGGCCAGGTCACCCTCCCCGAACTCGCCGCCGACCTCGGCTACCTCGGCGACGTCCGGCTCAACTGGATCGGCAACGTCACCGGCGGCCCGCAGGACATCCAGGCCACCGCCACCGGGCAGAGCGACTTCGGCGGCGCGTTCAACGGCGCCATCGTCAAGCTCGCCGCCGCCAACGCCCCGATCACCGCCGTGGTCAGCTACTACGGCTCCGACGCGCAGAGCTTCCAGGGCTACTACGTGCTCGACGACAGCCCGATCCGCGGCCCCCGCGACCTGATCGGCAGGAAGGTCGGCATGAACACCCTCGGCGCGCACGCCGAGGCCGTGCTGAAGACCTGGCTCGCCCGCGGCGGGCTCACCCCTGCAGAGATCAAGCAGGTCGAACTGGTCGCCCTGCCACCGGTCAACACCGAGCAGTCGCTGCGGCAGAAGCAGATCGACGTCGCGGTGCTCGGCGGGGTGATCCGCGACAAGGCCGTCGCCGGCGGAGGCATTCGCACCGTCTTCACCGACCACGAACTGCTCGGCGCGTTCAGCGCCGGAACCTACGTCTTCCGCGACGACTTCATCAAACGCAACCCCGAGACCGTCAAGGCGTTCGTGACCGGGGTCGGCAAGGCCATCGAGTGGGCACGAACCCAGCCCCGGGAGACCGTGGTCGCCCGGATGCGGGACATCATCGCCAAGCGCGGCCGCAACGAGGACCCGTCGCTGGTCGCGTACTGGAAGAGCAGCGGCGTCGCCGGTCGGGGCGGCGTGATCGACGAGCGGGAGTTCCGCACCTGGATCGACTGGCTCGCCGCCGAGGGCGAGCTCCGGGGCGACCCGCCGAAGCCCACCGACATCTACACCAACCGGTTCAACGCCTTCGTGGACGGGGGCGGCGCGTGAGCACCGACAAGATTCTCTTCGACGCGGTGAGCAAGACCTTCCCGGTCCGCGCCACCCGGCGTGGCGCCGCCGGCGCGGTCACCGCGCTGGACCGGGTCACCCTGGGGGTACGCCCCGGCGAGTTCCTGGTCGTCGTCGGCCCCAGCGGCTGCGGCAAGTCCACCCTGCTCGACCTGCTCGGCGGGCTCACCGCGCCGACCGGCGGGCAGGTGCTGGTCGACGGCCGGCCGGTCACCGGCCCCGGCCTGGACCGGGGCATCGTCTTCCAGCAGTACGCGCTGCTGCCCTGGCGCACCGCCGCCGGCAACGTCGCGTTCGGACTGGAGGCCAAGGGGGTGCCCCGGGCCGAACGCGCCGACCTGATCGACCACCACCTGGACCTGGTGGGCCTGCGCGGCTTCGCCGACCGCTACCCGCATGAGCTGTCCGGCGGGATGAAGCAGCGGGTCGCGATCGCCCGCAGCCTCGCGTACGACCCGGACGTGCTGCTGATGGACGAGCCGTTCGCCGCGCTCGACGCGCAGACCCGCGACTCGTTGCAGGACGAGCTGGTGCGGATCTGGGCACGCACCGGCAAGACCATCGTGTTCATCACCCACGGCATCGACGAGGCCGTGCACCTCGGCCAGCGGGTGGCGGTGCTGACCTCCCGACCCGGACGGGTCAAGGAGGTCATCGACATCGACCTGGGCGACCGCGACGCCGTCGACGACGTCCGCTCCACCGACGCGTTCCGCCACCACCGGCACCAGATCTGGACGCTGCTGCGCGACGAGGTGCGCGCCGCACAGGCCGCCGAAGGCGCGACCGGCAGCCGCACCGCCCACGCCGGAGCAGCCGGTGGTCGTACCGCCGCCCCGGCCGGAGCCGACGCGCAGCGTGCCGCGCCGGCGGTGGCCCGCACCGAGGAGGCCCGCGTTGGTTGACATCGCCGAACGTCCCACCCGGCTGGCGGCCCCGCCCGCCGTGCCCGGCGCGGCGGCCGACCCCGCCCCACCCGGCCTGACCGGTCGGCTGCTCGGCGTGGGCGGGAAGGTGCTGCACCGCAGTGTCGCGATCATCGCGCTGGCCGCGATCTGGGAGGTCGCACCTCGGCTCGGGCTGGTGGACCGGGTCTTCCTGCCTCCGCTGTCGGAGGTGCTGGTGGCCTGGTGGGAGCTGCTGCGCACCGGACAGCTCGCCGAGCACGTCGGGGCGAGCCTGACCCGGTCGCTGGCCGGGCTCGGCCTGGCCGTGCTCACCGCCATCCCGCTCGGGCTGCTGATCGGCTGGTACCGGCCGCTCGCGGAGCTGCTCAGCCCGCTGCTGGAGGTGTTCCGCAACACCGCGGCGCTGGCCCTGCTGCCGGTCTTCGTGCTCATCCTCGGCCTGGGGGAGACGTCCAAGATCGCACTGGTGCTGTACGCCTGCTCCTGGCCGATCCTGCTGAACACGATCGCCGGGGTGAAGGGCGTCGACCCGCTGCTGATCCGGTCGGCCCGCTCGATGGGGCTCAACCACCTGCGGCTGTTCCAGAAGGTGATCCTGCCGGCAGCGGTGCCGACGATCTTCACCGGAATCCGGCTGGCCGGGGCGTACTCGATCCTGGTGCTGGTCGCGGCCGAGATGGTCGGCGCGAAGGCCGGGCTCGGCTACCTCATCAACTACGCGCAGTACAACTTCGCGATCACCGACATGTACTCCGGGATCATCACGATCTCCGCCATCGGCCTGGTCGTCAACCAGCTCCTCGTCGCCCTCGAACGCCGCTTCTCCACCTGGCGCGTCGACGTCTCCGCCGGATAGGACAGACACCAATGACCCGAACCCTGCACCTCAACGCGTTCCTGATGGGCGTCGGCCACCACGAGGCCGCCTGGCGGCATCCCCGCACTGACCCGCGCCGGGTCACCGACGTGCGGCACTTCCAGGAGCTGGCCCGGATCGCCGAACGCGGCACCCTCGACTCGCTCTTCCTCGCCGACGGGCTCTCCGTCGGGCCGAACCCCCGGCACAACATCCACACCGTCTTCGAACCGTTGACCCTGCTCGCCTCACTGGCCGCGGTGACCGAACACATCGGTCTCATCGCGACGGTCTCCACCACCTACAACGAGCCGTTCCACATCGCCCGCAAGTTCGCCTCGCTGGACCACCTCAGCGGCGGCCGGGCCGGCTGGAACATCGTCACCTCCGCGCAGGAACGCGAGGCGGTCAACTTCAACCGGGACAGCCACCCCGCGCACGCCGACCGGTACCGGCGGGCCGCCGAGTTCGTCGACGTGGCGATCAAGCTCTGGGACAGCTGGGAGGACGACGCGCTGGTCTTCGACACCTCGGCCGGGGTGATCGCCGACACCGACCGGGTGCACGAGGTGGCGCACCGCGGGCCGGAGTTCCAGGTGCGTGGCCCGCTGAACATCCCCCGAGGGCCGCAGGGCCGGCCCCTGCTCGTGCAGGCCGGCTCGTCGCCGGACGGGATCGGGTTCGCCGCCCGGTACGCCGAGGCGGTCTTCACCGCCCAGCAGACCCTCGCCGACGGCCAGAGCTTCTACGCCGAGCTGCGGCGGCAGGTCTCCGCCGTCGGCCGGGACCCCGACCTGGTGAAGGTCCTGCCCGGCATCGCCCCGGTGATCGGCGGCACCGAGGCCGAGGCGCAGGCCCTCGCCGCCGAGCTGGAGGAGCTGATCGTCCCCGAGTACGCGCTCGCCCAGCTCGCCGGCATCCTCGGCGTCGACCTGACCGGCCTGCCGCTGGACGGGCCCCTCCCGGAGCTGCCAGCCGGGGGTACGCAGGCCCAGCAGAGCCGCTACGAGCTCGTCACCGAGCTGGCCCGCCGCGAACGGCTCACCATCCGGCAGCTGATCGGCCGGCTCGGCGGCGGCCGGGGCCACCGCGTGGTCGTCGGTACCCCCGAGCAGGTCGCCGACCAGATCGAGCTGTGGTTCACCCGGGGCGCCGCCGACGGGTTCAACATCATGCCGCCGCACCTGCCCGGCGGGCTGGCCGACTTCGTCGACCACGTGGTGCCGGTGCTGCGCGCCCGGGGCCTGTTCCGCAGCGAGTACACCGGCCGGACCCTGCGCGAGCACTACGGCCTGCCCCGACCGGCCAGCGGGTACGCCGCACCGGTGCTGGTGCCGGCGTGACCACCGTGGAGCGTCCCCCGACGGACCTCGCCGACCTGCGGCCGGTGGATCGGGACCTGTTCCGTACGGTGCTGCGCCGGCAGGCCACCAGCGTCACCGTCGTCACCGCCGTGGCCCGGGCCACCGACCCGGCCT
The DNA here is from genome assembly GCF_023896955.1 of Micromonospora sp. RHAY321. GTDB lineage: Bacteria > Actinomycetota > Actinomycetes > Mycobacteriales > Micromonosporaceae > Micromonospora. Next base: position 68,794 of record NZ_JAMHIW010000004.1, on the reverse strand, counting down.
GCCTGGGTGGGATCGGCGCGCCGCTGCGGGCCGGGTTCACCGCCACCTCGTTCACGTCGGTGTCGCTGGACCCGCCGCTGGTCTCGTTCTGCCTCGGGGTCGACTCGTCGAGCTGGCCGGTGCTGGCCCGGGCCGAGCACGTGGCGGTGCACCTGCTCGCGGAGGGTCAGCGGGAGGCCGCACGGATCTTCGCGACCAGCGGCATCGACCGGTTCGCCGCGTACCCCGACTGGACGGCCGGGCCGTTCGGGGTGCCGCTGCTGACCGGAGTGCTGGCCCGGCTGCTCTGCCGGGTGGTGCACCGGGTGCCGGCCGGCGACCACAGCCTCGTGATCGCCGAGCCGCTGGCAGTGGGCGACGGCGGCGACGGCGCGCCGCTGGTGCACCACCGGGGCGGCTACACCACCGCCGTCCCGCCGGTGCCGGCGTGAGGGCACCCGCCGCGCCCGACCTGCTCGCGCTGGACCGGGCCGCCCAGGACCTGCTGTTCCGGGCGGCCCGCACGGCCAACACGTTCACCGACGAGCCGGTCACCGACGCCCAGGTCGCGGCCATCCACGACCTCGTCCGGTACGGGCCGACCGCGTTCAACGGCCAGCCCCTGCGGGTGCTGCTGCTGCGCTCACCGGAGTCTCGGGCACGGCTCCTGCCCCACCTTTCCAGCGGCAACCGGGCCAAGACGGCCACCGCACCGCTGACCGCGGTCCTCGCCGCCGACGTCGACTTTCACCAGCGGCTGCCCGAGCTGTTCCCGCACCGACCACACGCCCGGGACTGGTTGACCGACCCGGCGGCGCGGGCCGAGCAGGCCCGTTTCAACGCGGCACTCCAGATCGGGTACCTGCTGGTGGGCGTACGCGCCGCCGGGCTCGCCGCCGGCCCGATGGCCGGGTTCGACGCGGCCGGCGTGACCCGGGAGTTCTTCCCCGACGGCCGGCACGAGACGCTGCTCCTGATGAACCTGGGTCGACCCGGCCCGGACGCCTGGCACGCCCGCCTGCCCCGGCTCAGCACCTCGGAGGTGGTGCGGACCCTCTGACCGGGGTCAGCGAGGCTCCCACGCGTCGGGCAGGGCGGTGAGCTTGCGGACGTGGGCGGGCAGCCGGCCGCTGACGATCTCGGCGAGGCTCACCTCGTCGACGACCCGACGCACGGCGGCGCGCACCGCCACCCACAGGCCGGGCAGGTTCTCGGCCGAACCCTCGTACCGGGTCTCCTCGGGGCGCAGGCCACGGACCCCGGCGAGAGGTCCCTCCACGGCGCGCAGCACCGCGCCGACGGTCACCTCGCGCGGCGGGCGGGCGAGCGTGTAGCCACCCTCGGCGCCGCGCTGGGCGCGGACGACGCCGGCCCGGCGCAGATCGGCCAGGACCGCTTCCAGGAACTTGCGGGGCATGTCCTGCTCCGCGGCGATGGCCTGGGTGGACAGCAGCGACGGGTACGCGGTGGCGAGGCTGAGCGCCGCCCGTACCGCGTAGTCGCCGCGCGCGGAGATCTGCACCCTGCCATCATGCCCGCCTGCCGACGCTGCCCGGGCTCGCGGGCTACCAGGGTCGGGTGGCGTGACCGCCGTTGGCTGGTTCGCCGGGGGTGCCCGGTCGGAAACGCCCGCCGTTGGCGCTCGTCGGCTCCGCGGGCGCCCGTGGCCGGACCACCCGGCCGGCCGGCTGGTCGCGGGCGGCCCGGAACGCGCCGGGGCTGACCCCGACCTCCCGGGTGAAGAAGCGGCCGAAGTTGGTGGGCTCGGAGAAGCCGAGGTCCCGGCCGATCCGGGCGATCGGCTCGTCGGTGGCGGCGAGCAGCCGGCTCGCCTGCAACGCGACCCGCTCGTCGATGACCTGTTTGGCGCTGCGTCCGGTGACGGCCAGGCAGGCGCGGGTCAGGGTCCGCACCGAGCAGCCGAGCGCGGCCGCATAGTCCTCCACCCGGCGGGTGTGCTGGTAGCCGTGCTCCACGTCGCGGCAGAACCGCTGGAACGTCTCCATCTCAGCGCGCGGCGGAGGCCGGTCCGCGCCGGGCAGGGCCAGTCGCAGCAGGAGTACGGCGAGCTGGTGGCGGAGCAGCGCACGGGCGGCGGAGCTGTCGCCGTGCCGCTGGCAGTCCACCGAGAGCTGACTCACCTCGGTGATCACGGCGTCCTCGTCCTCGCCGGCCAACTGCCGCCAGGTCGGAGCGTCGGGGTCGACGTCGAAGCCGCGTAGCGCCTCGGAGTCCCAGGCGACCACGGTGGCGTCGAACTGCGGGCCGGCGCAGCGCAGCACCTGGCCGGCACGGACCCGCAGCAGCGTGCCCGGTCGGCACGGCAGCAGGTGGAAATCCAGCTCGGCGTCGCCGTGCCCACGGGTGGTGAGGATCAGCAACTCCTGCTCGACGAGCACCGGCCTACGCCAGCCCGGGTCACGGGCCAGGTCGGCCAGCGCGAACGTCGCTATCTCGTCGGGTACGGGTGGCGCCGTTCCGATCGGTGGCGCGGGGGAGGGACCGGTGGAGACCATCGCCTGCGACGGTAGCCCGAACCGCAGGTCACCGCATCCCGGACCTCGCCGCCCTCCGCGCCGGTGGGGCGCGCACGGGGTTGTGGTGATCCGGACGGCCGGGCTACGTTACCCGGCGGTAGTGCCGTTCGGTCCCGGCCGCCCGCCGGACCGGCGCACCCCGCCGACTCGCGATGGGATGGGCATGACGCAGCTGTTCTCGGTCGAAGGCAAGACGGTCCTGGTCACCGGCGGGTCGCGGGGGATCGGCCTGATGATCGCCCAGGGCTTCGTCCGGGCCGGCGCCCGCGTGATCATCTCGTCGCGCAAGGCGGACGTCTGCGAGGCCGTCGCCAAGGAACTCTCGGCCGAGGGCCGCTGCGAGGCCATTCCGGCCGACCTCAGCGACGACGCCGGCGCCGAAGGGCTCGCCGCCGCCGTGCGGGAGCGCTTCCCCCGCCTCGACGTTCTGGTCAACAACGCCGGTGCGACCTGGGGCGCGCCGCTGGAGAACTACCCGGAGGCCGCGTTCGACAAGCTCTGGGCGGTCAACGTCAAGGCCGTCTTCCGGCTGACGACCGCGCTGCTGCCGGCGCTGCGCGCCGCCGCCACCGCCGACGACCCGGCCCGCGTGATCAACATCGGGTCGATCGACGGCGTCCGGGTGCCGTGGATGGAGGTGTACGCGTACTCGGCCACCAAGGCGGCCGTTCACATGCTCACCCGCAGCCTCGCCCACCAACTGGCCAGCGAGCAGATCACCGTCAACGCGATCGCGCCCGGCCCGTTCGAGAGCAAGATGATGGCGTTCGCGCTGAACGACCCGACGAGCAGGGCCACCATCGAGCAGCAGGTGCCGCTGGGCCGCATCGGGCGCCCCGAGGACATGGCCGGCACGGCCATCTACCTGTCCTCGCGGGCGGGCGCCTACCTCACCGGCGCGGTCATCCCGGTCGACGGCGGCATCACCACGCACGGTTGAGCACCGGCCGCCCCGGGCGGGCGGACCCGCGTACCCCCCCAGGGTGTGCCGGAGCCGCGCGGTCGGCAGATCCGCGCGGCCCCGTGATGGCCGGTGTTGCCCGGTCGGGCGGTGGTCAGCGACCGGCGAGCAGTCGGTTCACCGCCGTGTCGACGTCCAGGTGCTCGGCCTCACGGCCGCGCGGGACGACGACGTAGGTCCGTCGAAGGAATCGCACCAGGACGCTGCGCGGCACCTCGAAGAGGGCGTTGCCGTCCGGTGACGAGAGGGCCAGCGCGACGAAGTCGCCGCGCGGGGTGGCCCAGGGCCAGACCCGGACATCCCCGATGCCGGCTGGCTCGTCCAGGCCGGTTACCAGCAGTTCGCGGGCGAAGGACCAGCTAACCGCCTCGCCACCCGCCGATTCGGCATGGAACAGGACATGGACCGCATACGGGTCAGCAGGGTCGTAACGCAGACTGGCACGCACCGGCAATGCGGTGGCGTCAGGCGCGACGAGCCTTAGCGACGTCTCGACCTCTACGGTCGTCGGTCGGATGACACTCATGGACGTTCTCCCCCCGGCACCGCTGCGGAACGCGCGTGTCCCGCTTTTCCCATACTCAGGTGCTACTCCTGGCTACGCTCCGCCATACGCTGACTTCACCCAGTGGTGGGAAGGGGGACGGAAAGGCCGCGTGAATGTGAGCATTCATGTAGGATTTCCGGTTCTGCCCAGTGCGTGATCCCGCCCGGCATCGGGTGGTTCAGTCGTCGACTTACTCCGGTAACGTCCAGTCGACCGTTGCAGTGACGGGCCCGAGCGACACTGGGGGGTGAAATGGTCACGAAAGGATCCTCAGTGGATCCGGCGACGGCGCCCGGCCCACCGAAAGTCGCGGTCGGAGTAGCCGAAAAGCGGGGGTACGGAGTGCCGATGGAGCAGCCCGAGAGGTCCGGTCGGCCGGCGTCAGACGCCGGACACGCCGGCGGTGATGCGCGCGCCGATGGTGAGGGTGCCGAGAGGCCCAGCCGTGGAGCCGGCGGCGTCCTCGTCGTGGCCGACCCACCGAGACGCCCGCGTTGGCGGGACCGGATCACCACCACGCTCGACCTGATCCGCGCCAACCCCACCGGCCGGATCACCCTCAAGATCGTCATTGCGATCGCCGGGGCACTGGTGGTGACGATCGGCATCGCGCTCATCCCGCTACCCGGGCCTGGTTGGCTGCTCGTCATCGCCGGCCTCGGCATCTGGGCCGTCGAGTACCACTGGGCCCGCCGACTGCTCGGCTTCACCCGCCGGCATGTGCACGGCTGGACGCAGTGGGTGACCCGACAGTCACTGGCCGTGCGAATCGTGCTCGGCTCCGTCGGCCTGGTCTTCGTGGGCACGGTGGTCTGGCTGTCGCTCAAGTACAGCCTCGGCATCGACGTGGTGGACGAGGCGATGCAGTACCTCGACGCGCGCTGACCCCGGATTTCCGGTCCGGTCCCACGATCGGGTAGAGTCATCGGCGCTGAGGGCGATTAGCTCAGTGGGAGAGCGCTTCGTTCACACCGAAGAGGTCGCTGGTTCGATACCAGCATCGCCCACCCTTAGTTTGTGCAGGTCAGAAGCCCGTTACCGGAGTGGTCGGTAACGGGCTTCGCCGTATGTGCCGCTTACATTGGTAGCAGATTGGGAGCAGCGCGGCTGGTTCTGGGTTCGGACCGCCATGGACCGCCCGGCTGAGTGACCTGCGTGCGGTCCCGAGCGGGCCTGCTGGCTGGTTGAGTAGTTGGGCCGACCGCTGCCGGTGCCGCGTGGCGAGAGGGTGTCCTCGGGTTATGGCTCATGGGTTGACTGGCGGCCGTGGGTCCGATGGTTGGCCCATTCGCCGGTCCACATTGCGAGGTCGTGTACCCAGAGCTCGGTGCTCTGCCGGGACTTGGCGGCCCACTTCGTTGCGTTCCGTGACGCGAACCGGTGACGCGGGTGAGGCAGCAGAGCTTCGTGCGCGGACTATGGAGGGCGTCCAGGTCTTCACTCGTCGGCCGTTGGGGGACATCCAACAGCGAAGTGGTGGTGCGGACAAACTGGAGCAGAGTCTTCGGCGGCGTTTGTCCGAAGCAGAATCTGCGGGGCGTCTGGTCAACCCGCATGACTTCGCGCTGTTGGCTGAAGTGTGCGAAGACAAGGGCAACCACGACGAGGCGGAGGCTTTTGCTGAGCGTGCAGCGTGCGCCCGGAGACGTGTCCGCTTTTGGGAACCTCGTCGTGGTGCGTGGCAACAGCGGCCAGGATCAAGAGGCGGAAAGATTGGCGGCGTGAGACGGACGCTGGCGGCAGGGATTGCCTGATGATCTTGGTCGATGCATATCCCGACGACCCCCGCTGGCAGCGAATTCGCCGGTTTGGCCTGGAGCCGGATGGCGGGACGGCCACGGATTGGTTCTGAGCTCGGTGGTGGACGCGCGCCGATCGACTCGACTCGCTCGGGGGTCGGTGTAACCCAGCCCAGGTGGCTGCTTGTGAGTGCGCGGATCTACAAGAGCGCGCACATCTGCCGCGAAGCGCTCGTCACCGAAGGTGACGTCGGCACCGGTCTGCGACGGCCGGACGTGCCGACGCGGTCGTTCTCGCTAGCTTCCGGCCCCGTTACGGATGGTCGTCGGCGCTGCCCGTGAATCCTCTCCAGCTCCGCCGCCAAGGTCACTGCTTGCGACTGGGGGCAGCGGCCGAACCCGTTGCGGGGTCCTGGGCAGTATGACCTGACCGCTGTATCCGGGACCCAGGACGATGGCCGCCCCGTTGGTGGGCGGGGCGCCGACGACGCTGCTCTCCACCGCCGGTATCGCAGGAGCGAAATCCGGCCCGCCCAGGTCTCCGGCGTCCGCCGCGTCACCGTCGCCCATGATCACTCCTTCTTGTCGTGGGCTCCGCGCATGCCGGGGCGCGGTGAACCCGCCGGCGCCAGCTCGGCCTCCGGCACACAACATATCTTGTCTTCCACTATATTAGGTGGATGAGTTCTCGGGCGATGACGGAACCAGCCTTCTTCATCCTCACCGCGCTGCTCGACGCTCCGCGCCACGGCTACGGGATCGTCGCGGAGGTGGCGGAACTGTCGCGGGGCCGCGTGCAGCTGAAGATCGGCTCCCTGTACGGGGTCTTGGACCGACTCGTCGGTGATGGCCTGGTCGAACTGGACCGCGAAGAGGCTTGGCAAGGACGTTTACGCCGGTACTACCGGTTGACCGAACAAGGCCGCGACGCCCTCGACGCAGAGGCTCAACGGCTGGCCGCCAACGCGCGCCTCGCCTCGACCCGGTTGCGCGAGCGGCGGAACCTGATCACGGGGACGCCGTCGTGAGCCGGCTGGAGGAGCGCTACCGGTTCGTTCTTCGGCTGCTGCCCGCCGCATACCGGCAGGAATGGGAAGACGACATGGTCGCCGCCTTCCTGGACAGCATGGACACCGGCGACTCCGAGACCACCGCGTATGTCACGGACTACGGCCGGCCGAGCCTGTCCGAGGTCGCCAGCATTGTGTCCCTCGCCGTGCGGTTGCGTCTCGGCGGGGCGGACGCGCCACCCCGCTCGTACGCCTGGGGGCAAGCCGTGCGACTGGCGACCCTGATGGCGATGCTGACCCACGCCGTCATGGTCACCGCCAGCATCGCCGTCACACTGTGGCTCTCCGGGAAGATCGCCTGGTTGCCGGCTCTTGCACCCGAATGGGCACTCATCCCGTCGGGGAGCATCTGGCACACCGCCTGGGACCTGGCCGGCTACGCATGGTTACCGGCCTACATTGCGCTCGTCCTCGGACACCGACGCGTGGCCCAGGCAGTCGCCCTGCTCGCCGTCGTGCCTCCCGCCATCACCACCGCCGTGCAACAAGCCGGTGATGTACCGCTGTCCGTGTCGCCCTGGGCGATGCTGCTCATCGACGTCGTCTTGCTACTCGCCATGGCGGCCTTTCACCACGGCGCCCCACCGGTGCCGCGCCGCCCCTGGCTCCTCGCGCTGCCGGTCGGCATCCTCCTCGTCCCCGTGCCGCTGTTCACCATCCAGGCGACCACACCGGCGCTGAGGCTCGTCGACTGGCCGGGCCTGTCCTGCGCGGCGGTTACTGCTGCCATGGTGATACACCTGGCCGTTCGAGTATCGCGTCGTCGTCCTCGCACGCTGCCGTGGTCGCTGGCGCTCACCCTGCTCGCCGTAGCCACGCTCGCCCTGCGAACCGCAACCCTGCTCGATTACAGCGACCAGGCACAGCACACAACCCTCGCCACGATCGCTTCCGTGCAGGCAATCGCCGTCCTGGCGGTGGGCGTACCGGTCGCCGTAGCAGCCATCCGGGCGTTGCGCCGACTTCCATCGATCCCCACCGTCTGCCCAAGACCCACCACACCTTCGTAGGACTCGCCCAACCTCGGCACCACCGGCCCGAGACGCAAGCCCCATCGGCCGCGCAGACCACAACGGAAAGCACTGTCATGCAGCCGCGATCAGCGCGCCCGCTCACCGGTCGCTGAACGACCGGATCTGCCGATGAGCGAATGTTCGGCGCGGCCGTAATGATCAAAGATATTGGCCATGAGCCACGAGCACCGCACCTTTCACACCCCTCCGTCGGCAACGCCCGACGATGTGCGGAGGGCTCTCGACCGCAACGACATCGTCGGGGCCACGGATGCCATGGTCGGATGCGCGTTGTACGGCGACGGCGACTGGAAGGTGTCGCAGGAGCTCTACCTAACCCTGCTCGATCACCATGACCACCAGGTGCAGGCGATCACGGAGTCAGGTCTGCCCTACATCGATGGCGGTCGCGTGGTTCCGCCGTGCCGGACCAGGAGTTAGTCCCGTCAGCTGAGACACCGATCCCGCCCGCGACGCGGTGGCCAGCGCATCCTCCGTGGTGACATTTTCGGCGGACCGAAGGCGTCACAGTCGTGGGTCGCACCGGCGCCGACGACGCCCTCCATTGTCGATGAGAGTGCACTCGATCTTGCGACGAGCGGACGGCTGATCACGGCACCGTTGCGGTGCAATTTCGCCGGGAGCTACCGTCAGCGGCGTTGTTGCCGAGGGTCTTCCATCACCCGGCATTTGGGCTTCATGCCGACCGACCTGGCGGGGCAGTGGCTCATCGTTCCGGGCGTCATCACACTGTTTTGCTGGCCCAGTAGTCCCGGTCGGGCAGTAGGACCCATTGGTCGGCGGGGCCGGTGATGCATCGGGCGTCGACAGGACGCAGGCCTGCGAACGCGCACGCGTATGCGGGGGCCTGCACCCGGTAGAGGTAGCTGAGCAGGACCATCTGGCTGGTGTCTGTGCTCCAGGCGGCACCGCCAGGGTGCAGGTCCCAGCCGATCGTCTCCCCACCACGGTAAATGCTGCCCTGGTTGCCGCTTTTCGGGTTCGCGTAGAGGCCGTAGGCGACGGTGCCGGCGGATAGCAGCCGACCGATCAGGGGTGTCTGAGGCTGGTATCCCCACGGCTGAGTGATCACGCAGCCGCCAGGCACGTCGGTGACGCCGACCAGTAGCAGATCGTCCATCTCCGAAAGCCAGCCCCAGTCGTCCTCGTCGCCTGGCTCGGGCTCCTCTTCGCCGTCGACGTCGTAGTGGGCGAGCAGTTCGTCCTCGGTCATCGGGGTGCCGTCGAGCCGGCGGACCGCCTCGATCGCGTCAATCCCGGCGACGCAGAGAAGCCCGATCCCGTCGTAGTAGTCGACCTGCAGACGTTCACCCAGCTCACAGGCCAACGCGACGGCTTCCCGCTCGGCTGGGCTCAGCTCGACACCGGCAGGGGCGGCGCCGAACAGGTCGGGTTCGGGGCCCGCGAGGCTCAGCCGACCGGGTGACCAACCGGCCATCATCGGCTGCCACGGGTCCGCACCAGCGGCCGCTAGCACCCGGGCGTTGTCGTGCCGCCGCGAGTGAACCGCCAGCCATAGCGGGGACCGGCCGTCCGACAGGCAATCGACATCGGTTGCCGCCGCGGCCATCGCCGCCACGACTGCGGGCGGCCAATGCTCCGCCGCGACGTGCAGGGCCGAGTCATGCCCGAGTGGCATGCAGGGGTCGGCTCCCGCCGCCAGACGAGCCCGTACCTCATCCTCGCCGCCGCCCCACAACGGCACGCCATCCCAGCCCGTCATGGCCCGCCCTCCCGTCGCCCGTCAATGCGGACGACGCTAAACGGCGCATACGACACCCTGCGAGAGATTGGCGATAGCTCCAGCGGAGCAAAGGCAGTCACGACTGACCGCGGCGGCCGAACGGCCGAGGGTGCCGACCGATCGGAGCTGATCGCATCGGTTGGCATCGCGTTACGCTCTCCCCCGCATGATCGACTTGCACGGGGGTGCGTGATAGACAGACGAATGGTGGCGAGCCTGGCGGTCGTACCGCTGCTGGGTAACGCGGGCCTGGTGGGGCTGGCGGCGCCCGCGGTGGCGGCGGCCCCCGCACCGGTCGCCCGAGCAGCTGCCAGTCCGACGAGCGAGCTGTACGTGAGCGGCAAGGACTGCGCGCCGGGCGCCAACGGCACCGAAGAGGCGCCGTACTGCACGATCTCGGCGGCGGCGGCCGTGGTGCAGCCCGGCCAGACGGTGCTGGTGCAGCCCGGCAACTATCCCGAGACGGTCACCTTCACCCGGTCCGGCACGGAGACCGCGCCCATCACCTTCCGTGCGGTGAACGCCTTCGCCGGGTGGGTCTACGTGGGCCGGACCAACGGGTCGGACGTCACCGGCACCATCTTGTCCCTCAACCAGGTCCACGACGTGGTCGTGGACGGCTTCGTGTTGTACGGGCATAACTCCAGCGCGTCGCCTGCCGTGGTGATCGACGGCTCGTCCCGGGTCACCCTGAACGGCATCGCCGTGCAGCAGGTGAAGGTACCGGCAGCCGTACGGGTGAGCGGCGCCTCCCACGACGTGACGATCAGCCGAAACTGGCTGATCAACATCAGTGACACCGGTAACGTCGCGCTGGCTGTCGAAGGGGCCGCCACCGGCACCAGAGTCATCGCCAATCAGGTCGCGGTCGGGCGGATCAGCGTCACCGACTCGCCCGGCGCCACGGTCACCAACAACACGGTGACCGCAGCGTGCGGCCCGGGAATCGACATCACCGGCACCTCGCCCGGCGCCGCCATCGAGAACAACATCGTCAAGCCACTGAGCCAGCAGGTGTCGCTGTGTAAGGCAACCGTCGGCGACGGCGCCATATCGGTCTCGGCGGCTTCGCTGCCGACGGTGGCCGACTACAACCTGATCGATCCGACCACGGGCATTGCCCCGTATGTCTGGGCGGGCACCAAGCACTCCACCGTGGACGCGTTCCGTGCCGCAACCGAGCAGGGCGGGCACGACATCGCCGCCGATCCGCTGCTCGACCTCCAGCGCGGCGGAATGCGGAGTTTCCTCCCCCTGAAGCCGGGCTCGCCAGCGATCGATTCGGCCAAAGCGACGGCACGCGGTGTGCCGGCAACCGACATGCTGGGCAATGCGCACGCCGACGACCCAGAGGCGGCCAACGCCGGCACAGGCAATGGTTACCACGACCGGGGCGCGGTCGAGCGGGTCGTCGGCTTCGACTGGTCCACGCAGCCCTTCCGCCAGACCATCGGCGGTGGACCGCTGGACGGGACCTCCCGGAGCATCAGTCAGTCGATCTGGCCGTCCGACGGCCCAGTGGGGATCTTCACCTACAAGTTCAGCGACTCGAAGTTCTACCGCGTGAGCCAATCTCCGGAGGAGACCCACCGGTTCCGCCGCGCGGGCCGGGCCTGCGCCTACGTCCGCACGAACTTCTCCGGCAACCGTGACGCCCCCGGCTCCATCACCAACCTCTGCACCGTTCTGGGGGCGCACTACACACCGGTGTCACCGACCCGGCTACTCGACACCCGCAACGCGGTCGGGGTAGGGACGAGAACCCCGATTCCCGCGAACTCCGACGTGATGCTGCCGCTCAGCAGCATTGGCGGAGTGCCCGTGGCGCGGATCAGTGCCGTGGTGTTGAACGTGACGGTGACCGAGCCGACGACGTCGGGCTTCCTGACCGTCTATCCGGACAGTGCGGCGGTGCCGAGCGCGTCGAACGTCAACTTCGTGGCCAGGGAGACAGTGCCGAACCTGGTCACCGTCCCGGTGGAGAACGGGAAGATTCGGATCCGGAACAGCAGCGGCGGCACCGTGCACGTGATCGCCGATCTGCAGGGTCAGTACAGCGCCGAGGGCCAGGGGTTCACCGCCCTCAACCCGCTGCGGGCGCTCGACACCCGTACCTCCGGGGGTGCTTTCCCGCCGAACACCACCCGGCAGTTGGACCTTGCCCAGAGGACCCCGGCGGGTGCCACCGCCGTCGTCCTCAATGTCACGGTGACCGGGCCGACGACGGCCGGCGTCCTGAAGGTCTTTCCCGCCGGTGACGCGCCGCCTGCCGCCTCGAACCTGAACTTCGTCGCCGGGCAGACCATTCCGAACCTGGTGACCGTCCCGATGGTGGGCGGCAAGGTGAGCATCCACAACGCGAGTTCCGGCAGCACACACGTCGTCGTGGACGTGGCCGGCTACTTCGGGCCGGACGGTGAGCTGACGTACGTGCCGAACTTTCCGGTTCGGATCGCCGACACGCGCGCCGACCCGAACCGGGGAAACCACCCCCTCGATCCGCGCGAGTCGATCACGGTCTATGGCAACTTCGCGGCTGGCGCGAACTGCTCCTGCCCGTTCGTGGCGGCGATGGTGGCGAACCTGACCGTCACCGCTCCGACCACGGCGGGCGTGCTGACCGCCTACCCGACGGACGAGGCGCGACCGTCGGCGTCGAACGTCAACTTCGCCGCAGGGGAGACCGCCTCTAACCTCGCCATCGTCGGGACGGGTCGCGGCACCACGCTCTACAACAACAGCTCAGGCACCACCCACGCCATCGTGGACCAAGCGGGTGTCTTCATCAAGCCGCTGTACTGACCGATCCGGTCACGGCGGCCACGCTTCTCGTCGGGGCGTGGCCGCTGTGTCGCGGAGGCCGTTAGGCGACTACGCCAAATTCGATCATCTTGCTTGCGGGGAGCGCTTTATGAACATCCGACGCTGGGCGTGGTTCGCGGTCGTAGCACTGATCGGCGGGGCGGCTCTGGCTGGGCCGACGGTACCGGCCGCAGCCGGTACCGCGCCGGCCGCACCGGCGGCCACGGCCGGTGATGAGCTGCACGTCAGCGAATCCTGGTGTCAGGGAATTGGCGACGGCAGCGTCCAACGGCCGTTCTGCACCATCTCGGAGGCGGCCGCAGTGGCCGGCCCAGGCCAGACGGTCCTGGTGCAGGAGGGGGATTACCACGAGAAGGTCCGGTTTACCCGGTCCGGCACGGAGTCCGCGCCCATCACCTTCCGGGCGGTGAACGTCAACTACCGGATGGCGCGGGTCGGTGCGTTTGGCGTGGCCGCCACGGCCGGTGCAAGCAGCCAGTCCATTCTTGACCTCACCGGTGTGCATGACGTGACAGTGGAGGGTCTAGTCCTCTTCGGGGTCGGATATGCCGACGCCGTCACGGTGCGGGATTCCGAGCGGGTCCGCCTTGACAAGCTCACCGTCCAGACCGGCAGCTACGGCCCCAGCGGTGTGCGGATCAGCGGCACGTCGAACCGGGTGACCCTGAGCCGAAGCTACATCTACAACCCGATCGGCGCGTCGGTGGCCATCGATCCGGGCGTCACCGACACGACGGTCACCGCCACCCAGCTTGACGGGTCCGGCCTGGTCGCGGCGGACGCGCCCGGCCTCACCCTCACGGGCAACACGTTCCACGTCGACTGCCGCCGTGGCATCGATCTGGCCGGCAGCTCGTCGGGTGCCTCAATTCGCAACAACATCGTCGTCACGACCCGCCAGCGCCATGTCTGCAAAACTCCGGCGGACGCCGTCGGCATCCGGTTGTCCGCCGCGTCGGCGGCGGGAACCAGCACCGACTACAACCTGTTCGACCCGACCAGCGGCGGGGCGCCCTACACCTGGGCGGGCACCGAACACCCGACCCTCGTCTCGTTTGTCGCGGCGACGGGGCAGGGCACCCACGACCTCTCGGCCGATCCGAAGATCGTCTGGGCCGGCGGAATGCACCGGATCTACCTGGAAACCACAGACGGTTCGCCGGCCCGGGACTCGGCTGATGCGAATGCCCCCGGTGTCCTGGACACCGACATGCTCGATGGGTCATTCGCCGACGATCCAGCCGTCGGGAACACCGGCACCGGAAGCGGATACCGTGACCGGGGAGCAGTGGAGGCTCAGGGGCCGGTCACCCAGGACCCGCTCCGCGTCGAGCGCAAGGTCGGCGGAGGCCCGTTCGACGTGGTCGCGCGGTCGGGTGTGCACTCCGCCTGGCCCGTCGAGAGGGTGCGGACCCAGTACGCCTTTCTCCTCGACGGCGAGAAATTCTGGCGGGTGAGCACCTCCGCCGCAGCGGAGTACACGCTGCGGCGGGCGGGTAACGCCTGCGTGCAGGTGCAGGCATCCCAGACCGATTTCCGGATGCACAGGTCTTACGAACAGCCGGTCTGCACCCAGGTCGGCGCGCGTTACGTACCGGTGGCGCCCACGCGGGTTCTGGACACCCGGGCCCGGATCGGGGTGCCCGACATCCGGCCGGTCGCCGCTTTCGGGCGGGTCGAACTGCCGATCGGCACCCTCGGTGGCGTCCCGAACACGGATATCAGCGCGGTCGTGCTCAACGTGACGGTGACCCAGCCGACGTCCGTCGGCTTCCTGAGTGTCTTTCCGGGCGGCGACGGCAGCGACGCGTCCAGCGTCAACTTCGTGGCGGGGGAGACGGTGCCGAACCAGGTCACCGTACCCGTCCGCAACGGGTCGGTCATGTTCTACAACGCCAGCTCGGGCACCGTCCATCTGGTCGCCGACCTCCAGGGCTTCTACGCCGCGACCGGTTCCGGCTACGCATCGACACCACCGACGCGGGTCCTCGACACCCGGGACGGCGGAGGAACCCCCGTCCCGGCCAAGGGCACGAGAGCCCTCGACCTATCCGGCCGGGTGCCCGCCACCGCGACCGCAGCAGTGCTCTCCGTGACAGTCACCGCGCCGACCACCAGCGGTGTGCTCACCGTCTATCCGTACGGATCGGCGGCGCCTACCGCGTCCAGCCTCAACTTCGTGGCCGGGCAGACCATCCCCAACCTGGTTACCGTGCCGGTGATGAACGGTCAGGTCAGCATCTTCAACAACAGCTCCGGTACCACCCACGTCATCGCGGATCTGGCCGGTTGGTTCAGCCCGGACGCGACCCACACGTTCGTCCCGATCACGTCGAAGCGGATCGTCGACTCCCGCTACGGCACCGGTCTTTCCGGCCGGGCTCCGGCTCCTCTCGCCCCTCGGGAGACCGTCCGGTTCGCGCCGTTCCGCAGCGATGTCGTCTGCAACCCGGCCTGCCCTGCCCCCGCCGCGCTGCTGGGCAACGTGACTGTCACCGCGTCGACCACGCCGGGCGTGCTCACCCTCTACCCCGGTGGTGGGCAGCGGCCCACCGCCTCGAACGTCAACTTCGTCGCCGGGGAAACCGCGTCGAACGCCGCCGTGGTCGCCGTGGGCTCCGGCGTCGACCTCTTCCACAACAGCGGGGGTACGTCCCACGTCATCGTCGACCAGTCCGGCTACTTCATCGCCGCCGCATCGTGACCTGATCTCTCCGTCTTCAGATCTACCTACCACGGCCATCGGGTAGAACGCCCATCCCTGCTCAAGGAATGGCGGGGCCGCCTTCATCATGCGGTCCGCAATGATCTGCGGGGGATGCCGTCGACGACGGCAACCCCCGCATCGTCGGGCGGGGTCACAGCGAGCCGGGCGCTGCGGGCACCCACAAAACCCCCGCTGTCAGGGCCTGGCTCGCGAAACACCCAAACCGTCTCCAAGTTTCATGCGGCTTCCTTCTGTAAAGCGGGGCCGAGGAGCAGTCCGCCGTCGATGACGTACTCGGCGCCGGTGACGAAGGCCGCGTGCGGCGAAATGAGAAACAACAGCAGCGCAGTGATGTCGGCGGGCTGCCCCAGCCGGGGGACGGCGAACGGCTCGGGCGAGTAGAAGTCGGCGATCGGGGCGGCGCTGCCGGCCGCCGGCTCGGTGATGAACGGGGTGGCGACAACGCCGGGGTGGATGGCATTGACGCGGATGTTGTCGCGGCCCAACTCAAGGGCAGCGGTCTGAGTGAGCCCTCGGACCGCCCACTTGCTGGCGACATAAGGCGCGTAGAAGGCAGTACCGCCGATGCCCATGGTGGAGGCGATGTTGACGATTGCTCCTCCCCCCGCGCGCCGCAGCGCCGGTGCGGCCGCCTTGATGCCGAGGAAGGTGCCGGTGAGATTGATGTCGAGGATGCGAGCCCACGTAGCCCGGTTGGTGGACTCGATGAGGGCCGGCGGGTTCTGCACCCCGGCGTTGTTGACCAGGACAGTGAGCGCACCGAAGGCCTTCTCGGTCTCCGCGACGGCGGCGGCCCACGACTCCTCCTGGGACACGTCGAGGCAGACGAAACGCGCCCCATCTCCCAACTCGGCGGCGAGGCCAGCACCACGCTCGGCATTGATGTCGCCGATGACGACGTTGGCGCCTTCGGCATGCAAGGCGCGAACGTGGCTGGCTCCCTGCCCGCCGGTGCCGCCGGTCACGAGAACGGTCTGATTGGCGAAGCGGGACAACAGATCCTCCGAGTACGTACGAGGGACGACAACCCGTAGAACCGGGTGGTGAGTCGCGCGACTCACCACCTTGACGCTACGCCGCCGAGAGTGGTGAGTCAACCCACTCACCTCGCTATGATGGGCGCATGACCCCAACGCCGTCGGCCTATCACCAGCGCGTGGCGCAGGAGAAGCGCGCGCTCATCGTGCAAGCCGCTACTGAGCTTTTCCTGCAGTTGGGCTACGACCGGGCATCACTAGCGCGTGTTGCCGAGAGCGCCGGGGTGTCGAAAGCGACGCTGTTCAAGCAGTTCCCGACTAAGGCGGCATTGTTCGATGCCATCGTCATCGACTCGTGGGCCGAGAACGAGGTCGCCGACGTGCCGCCCGCCGGTGACCTGACGGCTGGCCTGACGGTGCTCGGCCGGCGCTACGCGACGCTGTTGAGCCAGCCGGAGATGACCGACCTGTTCCGCATCGTCATCGCCGAACTGCCACGCTTTCCCGAACTGGCCAAGGCACATTTCTCACGCGGCAAACTGCCATACTTCGAGTCCGTCCGGATCTACCTCTTGACCGAGCGCGACGCGGGAGCCGCGGACATCGCTGACCCGGAGATGGCCGCTACGCAGTTCCTCGGGATGATCTCCAACTACCTGTTCTGGCCGAGCCTTTTGCTCCCGGACTGGACGGTGACCCCTGCCCGCACGACCGCGGTTGTGGACGAAGCCGTCCGCACCATGGTTGCCCGGTATGGCACCGATGTTGACCGCCCGGGCCCGTGAGTTCGTTACCGCATCTGCCGCCGACCGTGCGCGCTGCCCCTCGGCGCCCCGGTCGCGTTGACTAAACGTCGGCCTTGCACTGCTCGATGAAGACGTGCCGAAGCGGAGCCCCAAGGCGCCTGGGCGACGCCAGGGCCACCGGCCCGGGATCGGGGGAGCAGGGTGGGAGCAACCGGGTGTCCTGAACGGCGTTGAACTGCGTCCAACGGCATCGAACGGGGCCCAACTCACCCACCCCTGCCTCCGGCTCCACGTTGCCGCAGGTCAGAGTCGGTGCGGCGTCCTGTTTCACACCCAAGAGGTCGCTGGTTCGATACCAGCATCGCCCACGCAGGTCAAAGGCCACTTCCCGGAAACGGGAGGTGGCCTTTCTGCTGTCGTGCGGCAGCTTCGTACAGCAATCGTTGTGTGCGGGCACTACCGGGACTGTCGTGCACCTGACGGACGTGCTGAGGATCCAGGACCTTCGCCAGGCGTGTGCACCGCGGTCAGAATGTGGCGAGCGGGTTGACCGGGCTGCCGGACGTACCGGCGAAACGGACCGGCGCGACTGCGAGGTGGAAGTCCCACTGGCCGAGCTCGGCAGCCGTTGTCGCGCACATCTCCAGGTCGCAGTTGTCGAGCATCCACAGACCCATCGCGACGAGGCTCACGGCGTGGACGGGCATCAACACGTCTTCGTACCCCGACGGCTGAACGTCCTGAGGGGTGTCGGCGCCGATCAGCGCGACGTCGCGTTCGTGTAGCCACGGCAGGCAGGACGCGTGCCAGCCGGCCTGCGTGAAACCGCCGGACTCGCCGGCCTCGTGCCGGAAGCGGCCATAGCCGGTCCGCAGGAGTACCGCATCGCCGGACCGCACCCTTACACCCTGGCGACGCTCGGCCTCCTCGAGGTCGTCGGGAAACACACCCTGCCCCGGTTCCAACCACGGCACACCGCGGGCCCTCGCGACGTCCAGCAGAACACCACGCGTGATGATTCCGTTCGCCGCCGCCGTGACGGCCGCCCACGCCGAACCCGTCGCGGCGTCGACCAACGAGTGCGACCGCCCGTTGTACATCGTGCCGTCCCAGTAGATGTGGCACGGCGAGTCGACGTGGGTGAGGGTGTTGCCGTGGAACGTGATGCCGAGCCGCTCGGACGAGAAGCCCCAGCGCCGGTCGGCGTGGAAAGCGGTCGGCATGTTCTCGGCACCCGGCATGTCGGCGGCGCACGGGCACGTCGTCGTCGACCGCTCCATGTCTCGCGGTACGGCAACCTCCCATGCGCAGGACACGCTCCTGCCGTGGCGCACGGCCCGCGCCGCCGCCAGCCGGACGTCGTCGGTGATGTGGTTCAGGGTTCCGAGCTCGTCGTCGTCGCCCCACCGTCCCCAGTTCGACAGCGTGTCGAAGTACCCGAGCACGTCGTCCTGCGTGGGCATCGGTCGCCCTGCCGTCATCTCAGCATCGCCCCCTCCGTCACGCGGCGGCTGGTCAAACTCACCGCAGCCCCAAGTGTCTCTGCCAACCGGCGACGACAGCGTAGTGTCTGCCGCCGACCGTGCGGTCGTGTGCGATTGTGGGAGCACCGGCCCGTATGGTGGCGCCATGATCACCTGCGTCGTGCACTACACCATCGACCCCGCGCAGATCGAGGCGTTTGAACGCTTCGCCCGTGCGTGGATGCGGCTGGTGGCCAAGCACGGTGGTGTGCACCACGGCTACTTCCTACCCGCCGAGGGAGCCAGCGACCGGGCCGAGGCGCTTTTCAGTTTCGAGAGCCTGGCAGCCTACGAGCGTTACCGCGCACGGTTCGGCAATGACCCGGAGTTCGTCGAGGCTGACAGCATCCGCGACGACTCGGGTTGTGTCGTGCGGTACGAGCGAACGTTCATGCGCCCGCTCCTGCCGACTGATTGAGCGCGCATCCGTCCGCCGCGATCCGTGTGTGGTGTGGACCCGATGTCGACGCTGTTGATGATGGTGACCGTCTCTCCCGTCACTGGCTCCCGGGCCAGAACCGACTCGTCACCTGTCAGCCTGGCGAAGCATCGCGTCTGTTTCGGGATCGGGCATGAGCTCCCGAACCTCTTGCGCGCAGCGGCAAGAGTCGGCAACTTTGGCAGCCCACGTCAGCGCCTCCTCGCGTGAGGAGACGTCGACGACAACGAACCCGCCAATGACCTCCTTGGTCTCCGGGTAAGGGCCATCGGTGACCGTCCCGTCCGTGGCCACGACGCTCGCCCTCTGGCGTTCGAGTCCAGCGCCGAACACAAAGACGCCGGCGTTCACGGCCTCCTGGACCACCGCGTGCGAGGCCTTGCCCACGTCGGGCCAATCCGCGTCGGGGATGTGGTCCATCGCGCCGTCATTGAACGAGATCAAGTACCGCGTCATCCCATGACTCCCTTGTCACTGCCCGGGCGGCTCGACCGGCGGTATAAGCCAGCCGTTCCTTTCGCAGAGTTTCCCAGCCGACTGTCTGGCACGGGAAGGCGTGGCCGGTGGCAGTTGGCAATCGGGGCCAAGATAGATCCACCAGCCACCCTCAGAGCCGATGGCAGCGCTGTGGGAGGGCGGTCGAACTCCCAGGGGACAAACGGTCAGATCAAGACCGCGGCGAGAGCGCGGAACGCGTCGGCGGGGAATGCCGTGACGTCGCCGCCGTTGAGTACCTGGACCGCCACCTCGTCCGCGCCGGCCTGGTAGTGCTTCTCCAGTCCGACCGCGACCTTTTCGGCCGTGCCCCACGGGATCAGGGCGTCGACGAGGCGGTCGCTGCCGCCTCCAGCGAAGTCCTCGTCGGTCCAGCCGAATCGCCGCAGGTTGTTGGTGTAGTTCGGCAGTGCGAGGTATCCGCTCGTGTATTGCCGGGCCGTGGCGCGCGCGGTGGTGGCGTCCGCTTCGAGCACCACTGCGACCTCGGGAGCGAGCAGCCGGTCGGGTCCGAGTGCCGCTCGGGCCTCGGCGGTGTGCTCGGCAGGGACGAAGTACGGGTGCGCCCCTGCTGAACGGTCGCGGGAGAGCTCGAGCATCCGCGGGCCGAGCGCGGCCAGGACCCGCCGCTCGGGAGGTAGCCCGGCAGCGTCGAGACCGTCGAGGTACTCCACCATCTTTGAGTACGGCTTGCGGTAGGCGGTGCCGCCGCCTTCGACCAGTACCGCGTGGCTGGCACCGAGACCGAGCAGGAACCGGCCGGGATGGGCCTGCTCCGCGTCCTGGGCGAACGCCGCCACCTCCGGCGGCGACGAGTGCCAGATGCTCACAATCCCCGACGCGACCCCGATACGCGTGGTGCCGTCCAGGATCTCCCGGAAGCGTGGGGCGACGTTCTCCTCGAAGCCGCCGGAGAACCAGAGCCGTGAATAGCCGAGTTCCTCCAGCTCGGTCGCGGCGTCGATGGCCGCGCCCTGACTCTCGCTAGCAAGGAAGAACGGTTGCCATACGCTGACGAGTCGTTGTGCCATACCGGAACACTACGCATCAACTCCTGTAGGAGCGCGGCGCCGCACCACCACACCGGTACCTCCTTGGGTGCCAAGATGATTGGTAAGCGTCTCGTCCGCAGTCTGAACTGAGCTGATCAGGGAGTGTCCGTCGCCCAGGACCGACTGAAGTCGGTCAATGCTTGCGGCGTAGTTCGCGCAACACGCCGTGCCGGCGTGCGGCCCACGCGAGGCGCCGGACGCTCGGGTGCCGTACGAACAGCACCGCCGCCCGGCGGATCAAGCCGAACCGGTTGTCGCTCACCTGGTTGTCAATCGCCTGCCAGATCAGCTCGCGCACCTTGGCGTTGTCCAGCACCGCCCGTATCTCACGTCGCACCGTGGGATCCTCGGCCGCCGAAGCGATGGCGGCAGCCAGGCCCGGCCGGTCCGCAAGCGGCTCGACCACCGCCGCGACGAGCGGCCTCCGCACCTCGTCCTGTTCAAGCAGCAGCAACACAGCTTCCCGGATCTCGATCGTGTCCAGGCCGGACCGCAGCAGGCTCAACAGGCTGCGCTCAACCTCGCGGTCATGATCCGGGACGGACAGCGTGGCCAGCAGCGCCGCGACCTCGTCGAGGTCGATGAGGTGTCGCACTCCGGTGCGGAACTCCGGCAGCTCCCACGCAACCTGCAGAGCCTTCACGAGGTTGCGGTTCATGAGCCATCCGCTACCCGGAACCGACAGGCGGCGAAACCCCGCGACCTATCCGGTCCAACGCATCAGCCACGAGCCGGGCTGCCAAGGTGAACCATGGCTCGCCCAGCCCGCGAGTCTCCTGACGTGCCGTCACTCAGCCAGTTACCCGCGTCGGCCCGCCCACACCGGGCTGTCCACGTAGTGGTTGTCGTAGCGGTCCTGGGTCTCGCCGACTTCCTGCCAGGTGGCTTCGCCCTGGTGCACCTTGTCGAGCAGCCGGTAGTAGTCGAACCGGGGCTTACCGGGGGTGATCACGACGAGGAAGTCGACGTCCTGGCCGTCGGCGGGGGCGAAGGCGTGCGGGGTGTTCGGCGGGACGAAGAGCGCATCTCCCTTGTGCAGGGTGTGCAGTTCGTCGCCGACGAGCATCTCGAGGGCGCCGTCGAGCACGAAGAACAGCTCGCCGGAGTGGGTGTGCAGGTGCGGTGGCGCGCCGGCGGTGCCGTGCTTGAGCAGGGTGCGGTTGCTGGTCAGGGCGCCGCCGGTGTGCTCGGGGTCGAGGAGCAGCGTGATCACGCTGGCCGGGTCACTGTCGAGAACCTCGGCCTGGGCTGCGCGTACCAGTGTCATTGTCGGCTCCTTCGTTGATCGCTTGGTTCTAGACACTAGATGTCCAGGATCACTCGGCGCCAGTACTTATGGCGGGCGCCACAAATTTGTGGACATGTAGAGTCCAGGACTATGCGGATGAGTCAGGGCGTCGAGTGGGCCCTCCACACGTGCCTCAACCTGAGCTGGCTGGACACTCCGGTGCCAACCGGCACCCTGGCGGCGTTCTACGAGCTGCCGCCGGCGTACCTGAACAAGCAGCTCCAGGCCCTGGTCCGGGCCGGGATCCTGACGTCGACCTCGGGGCCGCGCGGCGGCTTCCGGCTGGCCCGGGCGCCGGAGGCGGTCTCCCTGTTGGACATCGTGGTCGCGATCGAGGGCCCGGAGGAGCTGTTCCAGTGCGACCAGATTCTCCGCAAGGGGCCGGGGGAGCACGGCGGCGTGGACTATCGACAGTCCTGCGCGTTCGCCCAGGCCATGCGGGGTGCCGACCTGGCCTGGCGGCGGGAGCTGGCCGGCAGGACTGTGGCTGACGTCCGGGCCGACGTCGAGCACGGGCACCCCGAGGCCGCGGCGAACACCCGGACCAGGATCGCGGAGCTGCGCTAGGTGAGACAGACGAGCGGCCGCACAACGTGGTCGCGTGGCGCGGCACTCCCCTTGTACCGAGGAGCGGGGTCCCTACCCGGCGAGGACAACGGCGGTGCCGGTGACCGCGATGCCGGTTCGGGGTTCGGCGGGGATCCCGACGGTCAGGACGCTGGGACGGCCCAGGTCCTGGCCCTGGTGCACGGTGACGGTCAGGGGTGGGGCGACCAGCCCCAGCTCCCGTAGATAGCCGCCGAAAGCGGCGGCTGCGGCACCAGTGGCGGGATCCTCCACGATGCCGCCGGGTGGGAACGGGTTGCGCGCGTGAAATATCCGGGGGGACTCACGCCACACCAGGTCGATGGTCGTCCAGTCGCGCTGCGCCATCAGCGTGGCCAACGCGTTCATGTCGTAGTCCAGTTCGGCGAGCCGTTGTCGGCTCGCCGCGGCCACGACGGGATGCCAGGCGCCGGCGAAGGCGACTCGGGGCGGCAGCGTCGCGTCGAGGTCGCCTGGTGCCCATCGCAGCGCCTCGAGCAGCGCCGCCAGATCACTGGCAGCGATGGGCTTGGTCTGCGGTTCCACGCTGATCAGCGTCGCCGTGGTCGTGCCGTCCGGCGCCGAGGCGGTGGAGACCTCGACCAGCCCGGCCCGAGTGTCGAAGTGCAGGACCCCGGGGCCGTGCCGCTCGGCGTAGGCGGCGGCCGAGGCAATGGTCGCGTGTCCACAGAACGGCACCTCGGCCAACGGGCTGAAGTAGCGCACCTCGAAGCGCCGATTGCCGCGAGGCACGAGGAACGCCGTTTCGGAGTACCCGATGTCAGCGGCCACCCGCAGCATCTCGGCGTCACCGACCCCGGTGGCGTCGAGTACGACACCGGCCGGGTTGCCGCCCGCCGGATCGGCGCTGAACGCGGCGTAGCGCAGAATCTCCATGATCACGACCGTACCGCCCGCTGTCGCCGTCCAACCTGCGCCACCCATCGCGACCGGCGGAGGGTTGTCGTCGACGCCGTCACCGTTTCGCTGTCGGAGCGTCCCCTGCTCGTCGTCAACCTCAACGAAGGGTACGAGACAGGTCCGTTCAGGGCACTGCCACGGCAGGTCCAGGCGATCGAGAACAACCTGTCGATCGCCAACATGGACTTCCACGAGTTTGCGCGGTCGGCAGGACCGGACGGCGTCTTCCGAGGCTTCTGAGCGCGCCGCCCCCGCAGGCACCTGCGCACTGACCAGGCTTGCGGCTAGGAGACCTCTTCGGTGGGCCGTGGCGTGAAGAAGCGGACGATGTCGTCGGCTGCGGTGGGGGACAGCATCATTGCCTGGACTCGTGCGGACATTTCGGCGATCGGGTGGGTCCTGGTGAACATCGCCTCCTCGTACCTCCGGATCGCCGAGTCGGGGTCGGCGGGGCCGGCGGCGAGTTCGGCGGCGAGTTCGGCGGCGTCGAGCATGGCTTGGTTGGCGCCCTCGCCGACCGGCGGCATGAGGTGCGCGGCGTCACCGATGAGGGTGATGCCGGGCTGGTGGGCCCAGCGCGTATCGGTGGGCATCGCCTCGATCCTGCGGGGGGTCGGCGGGCCGTCCCCGGCTTCGATGAGTGCGGTGAGGTCTGGGTTCCAGCCGTCGAACATGTCCAGCAGAGCGCGCTTGCTGCGGTAGGTGTCCATGGGGCGATCGTCAGCGCGTAGGGAGATCCCGACTCGGATGCTGCCGTCGCCGAGGCGTTGGGCTGCCAGGATCTGGTTCACGCCGATGCACCAGAGGTTGCCGGGGCCGACCAGATCGGCGAGATCCGGGTGGCGGCGGTCGGCGTCGCTGATGCCGAGCTCCACCAAGGTGGCCACGGGGGACAGTGTCGCGTCGGTCAGCAGCGACCGGACGACCGAGCGTGCGCCGTCCGCGCCGATGAGCACGTCGCAGTCGGCGCTGTGGCCGCCGTCGAACGTCAGCCCGAAGCCTCCGCCGGGTCGTGGCGTCGCCGCGACGAGCCGGTGCTGCCACACGACGGTGTCGGCGGGGAGTGAATCGAGCAGAAGATCACGCAGTGCGCTGCGGTCGATCTCGGGGCGTCCGGAGAACGAGCCGGGTTGTGGCTTGTGGTGCACGAGGATGCGTCCGGCCGGGTCGAGGATGCGATGTTCCTCCCCCTCCGGCCGTGCCCCGGACCGGAATCGGCCGGCGAGACCCGCCGCGGCCAGGGCCTTCTGCCCGGACTCCGGGTGCAGGTCGAGCGATCCGCCCTGCGATCGCGCGGATCGGCTTGCCTCACGTTCGTACACCACCGCGCCGATGCCGTGCCGATGCAGGATCCGGGCCAGTGTCAGGCCGCCGAGGCCACCGCCGGCAATCCCGATACGCATCATCATCTCCCTTACCGTACGCTGTATCTTATGGATACGCCGTACGGTAGCGCGTCGCTGCCCGTCTGGGAACGGCCCGAGCCCCAGCCGCGGGTGGCGCCGGTGCGGCTGAGCCGCGCGAAGATCGCCGCCACGGCGATCCGGCTCGCCGACGCACACGGCCTCGACGGGCTGTCGGTACGAAAGATCGCCAAAGAGCTCGGCGTCGGTCCGATGCGGCTCTACGACTACGTGACCAACCGATCCGAGCTGCTCGATCTGATGGTCGACACCGTGTACGCCCAGATCGCCGAGGCTGGCCAGCACCCCGAGTGGCGCACCAGGGTGCTGGCCCTCGCCCAGGCGACCCGCAAAGCCGCCCTCGCCCACGAGTGGTTCGCCGACCTGCTCGGCGGGAGGCCACACCTCGGACCTCACGCGCTCGCCGTGGGCGAATCGACCGCGGCGGCGCTCAGCCAGGCCCCCGGCGTGCGCGGCATCGACGATCTCCAGCGGGCCGTGGGCGCCCTCAACGCGTACATCGTCGGAGCGCTCCGAAGGGAGATCACCGAGCGACGCACCGCCCGCTCAACCGACACCGACGTGTCCGCTTGGCAGGCCGCCCTCGGGCCCTACCTGACACGCATGCTCGAGACAGGCCGCTATCCCACCGTCGCCCGGCTCGTCATCGACGGCGCCCACCTCAACGCCGAGGAAACCTTCCACCACAACCTGATCACCATCCTGGACGGCATCACCAGACATCCGCACACGTGACGCGGGCCCATCACTGATCAGGGCAGTTGGCCCGGCCGGTCGACGATGGCGACCCGGAGTGGCGCGGCGGCTGAATAGAGCGACTCCTTGCCGTTGCGCACCACAGACAAGCGGGTGCCGAGGTAGACGTGGGTATCCCGGTCGAAGATGAAGTCGTTGTTACCGCCGATCACACCGGGCATTCGAATCGCCACCCCATGCCGGCCGGCGGCGTCCACCACGTCGCCCGATATGACGACCGCTCCGGGCTCCCGCGCCAGCAATTCGAACAGCGCCGCCAGCGCTCGGGGCGGCACATAGCCTCTGAGCATCGACCGCGCGGTGGTGTACGCCATGCTTTCGTCCCCGTAGACGGCCTCCTCATCGGCTCCTTCGGGGAGATTCAGGTCGACCGGGTGTTCCCGGAGGTGTCGAAGCAGCTCGTCCGGGTCGGTGGGCAGATCGCCGTGGTACGCGGGCGACGGGAGTTCGTCGAGTTCCTTGTCGGGATTTGCGGGATCGTTCGGGCGGAGCACCTTCAGTTCGCTCCACCCGTTCGGATCGGTCCCTGGCCGGTAACGTGCCTGCGTGTGCGCCACTCCGCCGGCCGACTGCCAGATCTGCGTCCGTACGGTGGTGTACGGGCCGCTGTCCGGCAATTCCCGCGTCGTCGCCAGGACTTCCGTGAAGACGTACTGGTCGGGTCGGGCGGTGAGCTCGGGCTGCTGCCGGGCGGCATCGGCCGCCATACGGAGGATCTCCGACGCGCTGGCCGTAGGCGGCCGCTGGTTGCCCACCCTCATCGTCTGGACCGCCAGAGCACCGACGGTCAGTGCGACTGCCAGCCCGAATGCTCCGGCGATGCGCCAACCGTTCAGGAACCGGGTACGGCGTCCGACCGGACGGACCGCCGGAACCACCTCGGACCGCCGGACGACGTGTGCCGTCAGATCCGTGAGGAGTTGCTCCTCGAAACCGTGCGGCGACTGCTCGATCTTGTTCATGGCGTCATCTCCGTCTCGTCAGGCGAGGGTGGTGGCCGGGTAGGCGAGCACGGCGCGGACGGCACGACGGGCACGATGCAGGCGGACCCGAGCCGCGACCGGGGTCATCCCGAGCGCGGTCGCCGCCTCCGCGACGGTGAGGCCGTCCACGGCGACGAGCTCGACCAGCGCCCGGGTGCCCTCGGGTAGCTCGCTCAGCGCTCGATGGGTACGGCGGGCCGCCGACTCGGCGTCGATCCGCTCCTCGATGCGGGCGATGTCGTCAGGGCCCAGATCCCGTCGTCCGGCCAGTCGGCCGGTCACCCGCAGCCGTTGGGCCGCCCGACGCCGTTCGTCGCCGATGACGTTGCGGGCCACTCCGAACAGCCAGCCGATCTGGCTACCCCGGTCTGGCCGGTAGCCGGCCGCCGATTCGATCACCGCCAGGAACACGTCGGCCGTCAGGTCGGCGGCCAGGTGTGGGTCGTCGACCCGCCGTGCCACGAAACGGCCCACCGCCTCCAGGTGCCGCCGGTAGAAGACCTCGAAGGCCACGGGGTCGACTCCGATGCCGGAGATGTCACCCTCCGCTGGGCTGGGGTCATTCACAGGCCGTCCTCTCTCGTAGCGGCTACACCCCTACTTCGTCAGACGGACCGCCGGTGTTACCGAAGCGTCCGGACCGGCTCAGTTCCTCCCGATGGGCTGGTTCCGGATGAGAGTCAGCAGGGCAGCATGCGTCTGCTCGTCGGCCGCCACGACAAGGCCGTCCACATCGGCGCGGATCGGCTGGCCGTCGATCCCGGTGACCACACAACCGGCGGCCTGACAGAGGGCGATTCCAGCCGCGAAGTGAACGCTGTCGCGCAGGTGGTGGCCATCCGTGACGTAGGCGGCGCGGCGACCGGCAGCGACCCAGGCCACGGCCAGGGTGGTGGAGACCACGCGCGGGCGGAACTGTTCGATGAAGCCCTGGTCAGCGAGCATCCGGGCGGCCAGGAAAACGTCCCTGTTGGGAAACGGCGGGTCAAGATTGACGTCGACCAGCCTCGACTCGGCCGACGGTTCGAGTCGCTCGTCCATCTCACCGCGCCGGACATACGCGGCGGTGCCGTCGGTCCAGAAAACCTCACCGCTGAACGGATCCGCCGAGGCGGCCACGGCAACGTGCGTCCCGGTTCGCAGAGCGACGTTCACCGAGGCAAGCATGTTCCGCGCGGCGTAGTTCAGTGTTCCGCACAACGGGTCGACCAGCCACGTACGTCCGTTCTCGCCATTTCCCGTGCGCCCGCTCTCCTCACCCAGCACGACGTCCTGCGGGCGGGCCGCGCGCACGACGGCGAGGATGGCCTGCTCAGCCTCGATGTCGGCTGTGGTGGCGAAGTCGCCTACGGTCTTCTGGAAACGTGTCAGCGGTGAGCCGTATCGAGAGCGGACGACCGCAGCTCCGGCTTCCGCCGCCTTGATGACCAGCGCCTGGTCCGTGATCGACATGCTCGAACGATAGTTGCCGTAGGGGTTACCGAGCACGGCCGCAAGCGGTCGAAGTTCGCCGATACGGCTCCTGCGGAGACCATGTCGGATGACCAAGACTGAAGCGATGTCGACAGGTATCGGAGGCGCGCCACGCACCCAGGTGGCAATCACCGCTCTGCTCATCGTCGCCGGCGTGCTCATCCTCTTCGTCCCCGCCGGTGACGAGGGTCCAGTCCTCGTGCCGGTCAGCGAAGGTCACGGACTGTCCGCGGTGGACGGCGTCGGCGCGGTA
Source organism: Micromonospora sp. RHAY321 (assembly GCF_023896955.1). Taxonomy (GTDB): domain Bacteria; phylum Actinomycetota; class Actinomycetes; order Mycobacteriales; family Micromonosporaceae; genus Micromonospora. The sequence goes on along the minus strand of NZ_JAMHIW010000004.1, from coordinate 40,717 downwards.
CTGCTGGCGGTGGGCGGTACCTGGCTGGAAGTGCTCGTGGTACGGCGCCTGCCGTACCTCGCCCTGCCCCCACGGGCCCTGTTCGGGCTCGGCCTGCTGGCCGGCCTCGGCATGGGGCTTCTGATCGCCTCGGTCTTTTCGGGATTCTTCTGGTGGTGGGCAGTCGGCGCCACCGCACTCGGCGTCGCCGTCCTCGTCCTCGTGCCCCTCACCGCACGCCGCTGAGGCTTGGTCAACCCAAGAGGGGCACGAGCAGATCAAGGCCACTCCCCGTGGCCGTTCGCGTCACCGCGCAGGTGTCGTGGCGCCAACGAACGCAAATCCGGGATAGGCTCGACGTATATGGCTACCTATCGCAGCGCCTCAGTGCTTCTCTCCTCAGACGGCACCAGGACCCCCGGCACCGCCGCGCTCTTCGCCGAGCCCGCCCGCAAGGGTGGGACCCCGCCGTGGGCCGGCGACTTCCGACCCGCCAACAGCGCCGGCAACGGCCCCAAGAACGCGGTCGGGAAGACCTTTACCTTGGAGCTGCCCGACGGCAGCACCGGCAAGGTCGTGGTCCAGAGCCTCAAGAGCGGTAAGGGTGGCGTCGTGCTGGCGTTGATGGGCGAGGACGCACCCCCCTTCTGATCGGGAGACTGATCACCGCCGACGCCATCGGCTGAAGACAGCCGGTGTGCGACCCTGCGATGCGATGCGATGCGATGCGATGCGATGCGTTCGGATGGTTGCCGGGCGCATTGCCTCACCCGTCGCTGGTCGCCACGACTGTTGCTCAGGCATGACCGAGCGGCACAATGCGACGGTGTCAGATCATTCCGAGCAGCTCGGCTACCGGCTCATCACCGGACCCGATGACGCTGACTTCTGTGCCCGCGTCAGCGGCCTCCTCGACCAGGGCTACCGGCTGTACGGCTCCCCAGCGCTGGCCTTCAACGGGGAACGCGTCATCGCCGCTCAAGCGTTGGTCCTGCCGAACGTCGCCGTGCCCGGGCCGGCCGAGGGCAGCCCCAGGTAGGGACGGGGTTTCCGCCCGCGCGAACGAGATGGCCGTACGTGCTCCGGGGGTCTGATGGCCGGCGCGGTGGAACCTGTCGTCGGTGAGCTGCGCGGCGGCGATGTCGGCGAGTCACCAGCGGGTTGCAAGGAACTCCGAGAGCAACGACTGCTATGGGCGAAATGACCGCCCGGAGGGCTCACCCGAGCGTTGGTGAGTCGAGGGGTAGTTGGGGCGGCTCAGGACGTCGGATGAACTGTCGGTCCCGCGCGCTGACCGAGGCCGTTGGACCGGCCGCTCGGAGTACGACATCGAGGACCAGATCTGGGTCTGAGACGTAGGCTCCGCTGGCCCACGCTGCGTTTGCCTCGATCACCCCCCACTTGCCGTTGATCAGTCCGACGTCAACCACGATGGCAGAGGGCAGTGTGTGCCCGTATCCCGCAAGGAGGTCGGCGCCGAAGGCCAACGCGTCGGTCGACGGGGGGCCGAGGTGTAACCGGCCGTGCGTGGCGTACTGGCTGCCCGCGTGGACGACACCGTCGAGCAGGTGTAGCCGGTACTCGGCCGTGAATTCCACGATGTCGCTGACGAGCACGGGAGTCCGTCGGTAGACAGCATCCGGGCCAGGCAGACGGGAACCGTCTGTGTAGATCATCGCGGGGATGCTCTTGTCGTTGGGTGACTTGATGAACGCCGGTCGGCGGAGTTCGTACGCCTCGCCGATGGCGACCAGGGTGATCTCCCGGCGGGTTAGTTCGCGGGGGAGCACGGTCAGCCAGCCAGGTCCAGCCTCCAGCGGCGCGATCCCGAGCAGCGGTGCGACAACGTCGGCGAAGCCGGGTCCCCCATGAAGGTGATCAGCCTCCATCCCGGCGGGTACTTCGAAGGTGCGGAGCTGGACGGTGCGTAGTCCGCGTCCACGAGCGGCGTCGCGCACGCTCTTAGCCGAGGCTGTCAGGCGCGGCGGCAGGACAAGTGTCACGGCCGATGATCCTGCCCCGAAACCCCGCCACCGCTACAGCGGTTATCGGGCGCTCCGGTGCTGCCGGCTTCGAATGGCGATCATGCGCTCGTGCTCGCGGCCTGCGGAGCCCGAGGAGTCACTACGGAGATCGGCTGAGGCGCTGGTCTTTCATTCGGATGGGCCTTGGTGACTCGCGCGTTTGCCCTCGTCGGCAGCGGGAAGGCAGCGCGGCGCAGTGCAGGCTCGCCAGCGAGGAGGCGCAGTGACCGTTCCGGTAGCACTTCGGCTCGTCGCCGATGGCCGTACCTGACTCGACCGCGTCGGGTCTACCGGCCAGATCTCTGCGCCCCGGGCTGCGGCCGGTCACCGAGAAGACGCGGGTCACCACCGCGGAGATCTTCTTCGACCTGGTCTTCGTCTTTGCCTTCATCCAGGTCACCACGCTCATGACGGCGGAGGACAGCCCCTTCGGCATAGTGCACGGGCTGCTGGTCCTGACCATGATGTGGTGGTCCTGGTCGCTCTTCGCCTGGCTCGGAAACCGGGTACGCGCGAACTACGGACTGTCCCGACTGGTGCTGCTGGCCGTGACGCCGGTGATGTTCGGGCTCGCGGTCAGCACCCGCGAGGCGTTCACCGACCTGCCCGGCGGGCTGTACTCACCCCTGGTCTTCGTCGCCTGCTTCGTCATCCTGCGCGTGTTGTACCTGGCGCTGCGCTGGTACGCCTCTCCCGCACTGTGTGGCCGGGACATGGTCGCGCTCGTCACGCCGATGCTGGTCGCCATCGTTCTGCTGCTGGCGGCGGCGCTGCTGCCCCGGTCCGGCCTCGACGAACGGACGGTGCAGATCGGTCAGGTTGTGCTCTGGGCGGTAGCCGTCGCCGTGGACTACGGGATCGGCCTGGCCGTGCGGGTCACCGAGCGCGCCATCTTCTCCGCGCGTCACTGGACCGAACGGCACGGCCTGATCATCATCGTTTCTCTGGGCGAGGTGCTGGTCGCGGTCGGCATCGCGGGAACGGACCTGCCCAACACCACTGGTCTGATGGTGGCCTCGGTGCTCGCTGTCGTGGTTGCCGGCGCGCTGGAATGGATCTACTTCGACCTCTCCGCGCTCGTCGGCGAACACGCTCTGCGCGAGGCCGGCCCGGCCCGCCGGGTGGTCCTCGCCCGGGACGCCTACAGCTACCTGCACCTGCCGATGATCGCGGGTGTGATCCTGCTGGCGGTCGGCCTGAAACACACCCCCTCGCTGATCGTCGCGGCGCACACCTACCGTCACGGCGACCCGCTCGACACGGTTGGCCGGTACGCCATGTACGGCGGGGTTGCCCTTTTCCTCGTGGCACACGCGGCCTTCCAGTGGCGGCTCAGCCGCACGGTACGTGTGGTCGTCTGGCCCCGCCTCGTCGCGGCCGCGGTGCTGCTCGCCATGCTGCCGGTCACCGGCCGCATCTCGGCCGCGCGGACCCTGGTATGGCTGGCGGTCGTGTGCCTCGTCGCCGCGGTGGTCGAGTTCATGGTCAGCCGTGGGCAGCGGCACCGGCTCCGCAGGGCGCTTGCCGAGGAGGCGGAGGAAACCGGGTCCGAGCGGGGCGAGCCTGGCCTCGGCGGGCCGTCCGGGTGACCACGTCGCCACCTACCAGCCGGAGTGGAACCTGTCACCGGCCGCAGGCTTTGCACGCGCCGCGGGTCCGCAGGTGGTAATCGCACGATCCTGCGAGAAGGCCGAGCCCGAGGATGCAGTACGCCGACATCGCCACCCAGAGAAACGTGTCGGAGAACTGGCTGATCGATCCCGATGTCAGCTGCACGAGCCCCATGCCGAAGTAGGCCACGATGCCCGCCCCGAGCCCGAAGCCGGGCACCAGCAACAGCAGACGAGGGATCCTGCGGCCGGCGAGCAGCGGCACCCACTCCGGCCAGATCTCGCCCCAGCGGTGTACCAGTGCCAGCGGCAACAGCACTCCGGCCAGCAACAGGCCGATCTCCAGGCCGATCACCGAGGCGTCCTGGGTAAGGCCGTCGAATCCCACCATGGCCTGGGCGGCGAAGCGGGTGACGAGGCCGGCTACTGCGGCGTACGCGGCCCAGCGCGCCCACCGAGCAGGTGTCGAGCGCCGGTGACCCGGTCGGAGCGTCCGGCAGCAGTCCGGACAGTCGCCCCGGGTGCGCCGCTGATAGCGGGCGGTGGCCAGACCGAGCAGGACCGCTCCGGTGGCACAACCGAGCCGGCTGGAGAACGCTACCGGGTCGAAGTACGGGCCGACGGTGAACAGCAGGAAGCCCACCAACTCCGGCAGCAGGATCCCGGCAGCCGCGACCAGTGCCCCGACGAATGTCCAGGCGACTGCCGCAAGCACCGGCCGCCATGTCGCCACCCGGTTCAGAGCAACCGCCAGGACACCCGCCGCCACGCACAACGCCACCGACCGCCAACCGGTGAAACCGAGCAGGTCCGACCCGAACGGCCCGAACTCCGGAGCCTCGCCGACGGTCCACGCCAGACGCACGCCCCCGTATGCCACGGCCCAGCCGAGCAGTGCGTACGTCAGGCTGTGGCCCGTCCTGCGAGCGATCGATGCCGATGGCGTCATGCACCCGATCCTCCCGGCGCCCCGGCCCGGGCGGCCCCCGCCGGCAGGGGAAGGCACTCCCTCGCAGGAGGGAGGGCTGTTCCCATGATCACTGGGGAAAGGCAGACGGTAGTCGGCGGCGCGCGCTCTGGGAGTCGAGGAGCCCCGGATGTCCACGGAGCGCAGGAGCTTTTACGCGATCGTCGGCCTGCGGACGACACATGGCGAAGGCAAGGAGATCCTCTCCTTGCCACTTCTAACGTATAGCGCACCGGGGGGCTTGCGGCAAGACCCCTGTTGTGGCGCAGAATCGTCGGCCGAGGCCACGACCTGCGGAAAAGGGGCACCGACGTGCGCGAGGTATCCGAATGATCGAGCAGTACGTGTTGGATCTTCAAGACGTTGACGAGACGCAGGTTGCGGTCGTTGGCGGCAAGGGCGCGCACCTGGGTGCGCTGTCGCGGATCGACGGTGTCCGCGTACCGGCTGGCTTCTGCGTGACGACGGACGCCTTCCGGCGGATCATGGCGGAAGCTCCCTCGATCGGCGATCTGCTCGATCGGCTGTCGCGCCTGAACCCGGACGACCGGGAGGCGATCCGCACGCACAGTGAGGAGATTCGCCGGAGTATCGAAGGGACCGCCGTCCCGGGCGATCTCGCGGCGGCGATCACCGGCGCGCTCGCCCGGCTCGGCGAGCAGGCCGCCTACGCCGTCCGGTCGAGCGCGACGGCAGAGGACCTGCCGACGGCCTCCTTCGCCGGCCAGCAGGACACCTACCTGAACGTCATGGGGCCGACGGCGGTCCTGGAGCACGTCCGCCGATGCTGGGCGTCGCTGTTCACCGAGCGGGCGGTGACCTACCGCCTGCGGAACGGCTTCGACCACCGGACCGTCCACATGGCCGTGGTCGTGCAGCGGATGGTCTTTCCGCACGCCTCCGGAATCCTGTTCACGGCCGACCCCGTCACCGGCAACCGGAAGGTCGCCTCCGTGGAGGCCAGCTTCGGCCTCGGCGAGGCCCTGGTCTCCGGCCTGGTGAACCCGGACGTCTACAAGGTCCGCGACGGTGAGGTCGTCGCCAGGACGGTCGGCGCCAAGCAGCTCGCCATCCACGCCTCGCCGTCGGGCGGAACGCAGGAACAGGCGATCGACCCAGAGCGGCAGGAGCAGCCGGCGCTGACGGACGCGCAGGTCGTGCGGCTCGTGCGGCTCGGCCGGCGGATCGAGGCGCACTTCGGTCGCCCGCAGGACATCGAATGGTGCCTGGTCGACGATGACGTCCAGATCGTGCAGAGCCGGCCGATCACGACGCTGTTCCCCATCCCCGCGGCGCGTGACGCGGAGAATCACGTCTACCTCTCAGTTGGCCATCAGCAGATGATGACCGACCCCATGAAACCCCTCGGGCTCTCGTTCTGGCAGATGACGACCCCCGCGCCCATGGCCGAGGCCGGCGGCCGCCTGTTCGTCGACGTCACCCAGAGGCTGGCCTCGCCGACGAGTCGCGCCGGCCTCCTGGAGCTCGCGGGAAGATCCGATCCACTGACCGGGGACGCGCTGCAGACGATCATCGAGCGCGACGGCTTCATCCGGCCGCTGGATGACGAGGGTTCCCCCGCGCCACTGGTTGGCGGCGCGCCGACCTCGATCGAGACCGATCCGGCCATCGTCACCGAACTGATCGGGCGCAGCGAGGCATCCATCGCCGCCGCGAAACGTGACATCCGGACGAAGTCCGGTGAGGCCCTGCTCGACTTCATCCGGGCGGACATCCAGGAGCTGAGGCGGATCTTGTTCGATCCCCAGAGCCATCAGGTGTTCATGTCGGCGATGGAGGCCACGTGGTGGCTCAACGAACAGCTGGAGGCATGGCTGGGCGAGAAGAACGCGGCGGACACGCTCACGCAGTCGGTGCCCCACAACGTCACGTCCGAGATGGGGCTCGCGCTCCTGGGCGTCGCCGATGCCATCCGCCCACATCCGGACGTGGTGGCATTTCTCGAGCACGTCGACGACGAGGGGTTCCTGGACGAGCTGCCCAAGCTCGCGGGCGGGCGGGAAGCCCGCGACGCCATCGAGACCTGGCTCGACAGGTACGGCATGCGCTGCGTCGGCGAGATCGACATCACGCGGCCGCGGTGGAGTGAACGCCCCTCCACGCTCCTGCCCATGATCCTGGGCAACATCAGGAATTTCGAGCCCGGAGCCGGCGAGCGGCGCTTCGAACAGGGGCGGCAGGAGGCGTGGAAGAAGGAGCAGGAGCTGCTGGAACGTTTGCGGGCACTACCGGACGGCGAGCGCATGGCCGAGGAGACGAAGCGGATGATCGACCGGGTCCGGACCTTCATCGGGTACCGGGAGTATCCGAAGTACGGCATGGTCAGCCGCTACTTCGTCTACAAGCAGGCCCTGTTGGCAGAGGCCGAGCGTCTCGTGCAGGCCAACGTGCTCGCCGAGAGGGAGGACACCTTCTACCTCACGTTCCAGGAGCTCGACGACGTCGTGCGCACGAACCGCGTGGATGACAAGCTCATCGGCCGGCGCAAGGACGAGTTCAGGTCGTATCAGGCGCTCACGCCGCCCCGGGTGCTCACGTCGGAGGGCGAGGCCGTCGCCGGCGCGTACCGGCGCGACGACATGCCGCCGGGCGCGCTGATCGGCCTGCCGGTCTCCGCCGGGACCATCGAAGGGCGGGCCCGCGTCATCCTGGACATGGCACGGGCCGACCTCGAACCGGGCGACATCCTCGTCACCGCTCACACGGACCCGAGCTGGACGCCCCTCTTCGTCGCCATCGCGGGCCTCGTGACGGAGGTCGGAGGGCTGATGACACACGGCGCGGTGATCGCCCGCGAGTACGGCCTGCCGGCGGTGGTCGGCGTGGTCGATGCCACCCGGCTCATCCGGGATGGACAGCGGATCCGCGTGCACGGTACCGACGGGTACGTGGAGATCCTGCCGTGAACGGGCGTCAACGGCCGTGTCGGGGAAGTCTTCGCAGGTCAGGACCGTAACGATCTAGGACTGTCGATCACTTGGATCTTGTCGTACTAGTCTTCCCCGCATGGCCTTGCGACCGGACGAGTTTTTTGAGCATGCAGTCGCTGTCGCGGACAGCGAACGCCGACTTCCCCTGGCACGCATGACGGGATGGGAGATCAGTCCGTTCGAGCCGGACGGGCTTCGCGTAGCGCCGTTGCGTCCGCCGGTGCTCCCGGAGCCCGCCCGGCACGGCGAGGATCCGTCGGAGTGCGACGCCTGCCGCAACCGGGACGAAGGGATCTGGTTCAACGACAACTGGCGGCTGGTCCGGATCCCGGGAGTGGGCGTCCCGCTGGTGCTCATGCTGCATCCGCGCGATCACTACGACATGGCGGATCTGCCTGATGAGATGGCGGCCGAGCTGGGCCTGTTGAGTACGCGCATCGTCCGCCACATGCAGGCACTGCCGCACATCTCGCGGGCCCACGTCTACCGCATCGGAGATGGTGGCGCCCACCTGCATGTCTGGTTCTTCGCTCGGCCCGAGGGGCAGGCCCAGTTGTTCGGGTCGTGGCTGGTCGTCTGGGACGACCTGCTGCCGGAGTATCCAGCGGACGTCGCAGAAGCTGACGCTGACATCGTGGCGGACGCCCTGGTGGCGAGCCACGGAGGCCACCGGTCTCCTACCAGCGAACCGGCCGCCTGACTGGCCCGCTCCACGACCCGTTGTGTGCCGTGATCCGCTGGAGGCGGCGGCTGCGGACGGTGCTGCGTGCTTGAGATCGGCGAGTACGGGGTACCGAAAGCTTCATGCCGAGTGTGGGGCAACTCGTCGGAGACCGATACCGCCTGGTCGAGAGCATCGCCAGTGGCGGTATGGGCGACGTGTGGCGGGCGGTTGACGAAACACTGGACCGCTGCGTGGCCGTCAAGATGCTGCACCCTCGCCTGGTCTCCGACGCCGGCTTCGGCGAGCGGTTCCGCCGTGAGGCGCGCGCGATGGCGGCCCTGCGTCACCCGGGTATCGCCCAGGTCTACGACTACGGCGAGGCGTCCCGACCCGGGGCACCGGACCTCGCCTACATCGTGATGGAGTGCGTGCAGGGGCAGCCGTTGTCGGAGCGGATCGCCGAGGTTGGCCGGTTGGACCCGGCCGAGGCGATGTCGGTCGCCGCGCAGACCGCCCGCGCCCTGCAGGCCGCCCATGACGCCGGCGTCGTGCACCGTGACGTCAAGCCCAACAATCTGATCATCGAGCCCGACGGGCACGTCGTACTCGTTGATTTCGGCGTTGCCGTGACCCAGGAAGCGGCAAGCCTGACCGGAACGAACCAGGTCGTCGGCACCGCCCTGTACATGGCGCCCGAGCAGGTGTCCAGGAACGAGACCACGCCGGCGATCGACATCTACGCGCTGGGTGCCGTCATCTACCACTGCCTCGCCGGCAGACCGCCGCACCAGGGTGACAACGCCGTCGCGGTGGCGCTGCGGCACCTCGAAGACGAGCCGCCGCCGCTGCCGGAGGGCGTCCCGACGGAGGTACGGCAACTGGTGGCCACCGCCATGGCCAAGGAGCCCACTCGGCGGTTCCCGACGGCCGGGGACATGGCCACGGCGGCGCAGGCCCTCGCGGACCAGTCCGACCGACAGGTGCGGGCCGCTACCGCTGTGACCGTGACCGGGCCGCTGACCGCTCAGCCGGCCTCCCGGCGGTCGGCTCTCGGCGGTGCGATGAGCCGAGCCGGCGGTCCCGGACACAAAGCGCTCGCGGTGCTTCTCGGATCGATGGCCGCGGTGGCTGCCGTCCTGGTGCTCGCTGATCCCACCGGCATGATGCCGGGCCAGACCGGGCGACCGTCGGCGCCTCCCGCGGTGCCATCCGCGGTGCCGAGTTCGGTGCCGCCGTCAAAGGGCGGACCTGGCCCCGGCGCAGGTGGCGGCGAAGCGGCCACCCGCGATTCTGCCGGTATGCCGGCTCCAGCGTCCGGAACCCCGAGCCCGACGGCCACCCGTCCAGCAGCAGGGGAGGGGACGGCGAACCCCTCCACGCCCTCAGGCGAGACCAGTGTGGATGCGCCCGAGCCCACCACGTCCGAGAGCGCACCTCAGGAACCGACGGCGACGCCGACGGGCGACACGACGGCGGAACCGACCGGGGAGGCGACGGAGGAACCAACGGCGGACCCGACCGAGGACCCGACGGCGGAGGAATCGTCAGCCGGAGGGACCGCGGCACCGCGGGCGTAGTCGACGACGGCCGAAGGAGCTACCCGCAGACCCGGTGTGGCGCGACGGCCGAGGCCGCCGCGCCACAGGTTCGGTGCCGGTTGGTCGGCGTCAGCCGGTTCGGCAGGTGACCGTCGGCCAGGTCCAGTTGCCGTTGGCCATGATCGTTACCCCGAAGTTGTTGCCGCTGCCGTTCGGTCTGGCGGTGACGGTTCCGCTCGTGCCGGTGACGGAGGCGTTCCAACTGTTCTGCACGCTCTGGCCGCCGCCCAGGCCGAGGGTGACGACCCAGTTGCTGGCGCCGCTGACCGCGACGTTGAGGTTGAACCGGTCGTTCCACTGCTGCCCGGCGGACAGCGTCGCGGTGCAGTTGCCGCCTGGCGGGTTGCCGGTGGTCGGCCCCGGGCCGGGGGTGCCGCCACTGCCTTCCCTGACGGTGATGTCGGAGCTCCCGCTGCTCTGGTAGCCCTCGGTGGCGATGATCTGGTAGCTGTGGTTGGTGCCGAGGTTCAGGCCGGCGCGAGCCCAGGCGTCGAAGTGGTTGGCGGTGGTGATGGTGCCGCCGGTGCGCTTCTGCTGGCGGACGCTCCAGTACTGGTAGAACGTTTGGATGCCGTCGATGGACGGCTGGTTGACCCGCTGGGTGCGGTAGAGGTCGTAGGTGCCGCCGTCGCTGGTGACGGAGCCCACCCGGGTGGCGCCGGTGCTCGGGTTGTAGGTGCCGAAGTTCTCCACGACGTAGTACTCGATGAGCGGGTTCCGCGTCCATCCGTACAGGGCGAGGTAGCTGTTGCCGTTCGGGCTGTAGGTGCCCGAGTAGCTGATCGTCCTTCGGCTGCCGGTGGCCCAGCCCTTGCCGCCGACCCAGTTGTTGGTGCCGCTGCCCCACTGGCTGGAGTACCGGCCGTCGGCGCGCAACGTCATGCTGGCGTTGCCGCTGTCCTTCCAGAACGAGAAGAAGAATCCGTTGTGCGTGCCGGTGGTGTTCGAGCTGACGGTCCGGTCGGCCTCGGCGTACGCGTTGGTGGCCGTCACCGTGCCGGCGACGGCCAGCACTGCGGCGCACGCGGCACCGAGGAGCAGCCGCATGCGGCCGCGCCTCCTCGGTCTGGTGGGGGTGTGGTTCATGTCGGTCATGTGCGTGCTTCCTCCTCGTGACGGCTGGCGGGAGGCCAGCAGCGCGGTACGGCCCGGCGGGCTGTCGGTGGCCAGGTGACGGGTCGCCGGGCATGGCGTCGTGCCGCGCGTGGTGGTGGTTGACCGGTCGTCCTGCGCGACGACCGGAAGGGTGGGTCACGGTGGATCGCATTGACGGCGATAGAACGCTGTCGATGGGGACCGTATTGACCCAGCCGTCGCCTTGTCAACAATTTCCGGAAACATTGTGGCAACCCCGCGCGGTGGCAGGTCTCTTGCAAGAGCACATCCAGCCAGGCCAATAGTCATGCCGGGGTTGGTCAGTAGCTGGGGCGGTCGCACGGGAGTGCCGGTTGGAGGACCATCGTCCAGCCCGACCAGCCGAAAGTTACGATGATTTTCCGGACCGGGTGATGTCGTCACCGGGAGGCTGCGGTGGGAAGGGGTCTGGAGCAGGACGGTGGGTTGAACGCCCCTCAGCGGCGGGCGGACACATCGACGATGTCGGCGATCGCGTCGAACGGGTTGTACTGGCCGATCTCCTTGGCCATGATCCTGGCCTGGGATCGGTAGCCCGGGTCGTGCAGCACCGTCCGCACCGCGGCGCGCAACTCGGCCACCTCCGGCACGCGGGTGCGCAGGTTGACGCCGGTGCCGCTCCACTCGACGCGGGCGGCCACCTCCGGCTTGTCCTCGCTGGCACCGGCGACCACCAGCGGCACTCCGTGGTACAGGGCGGTCTGCACCCCGCCGTAACCGCCGTTGGTGACCAGTGCGTCGGCGTGTGGCAGCAGCCGATCGAACGGCACGAAGCTGGCCAGCCGCACGTTGTCCGGTACTTCGGCCAGGGCTCGGCGTACCAGCTCCGGCCCGTCCTCGCGTACGGTGGCGGCCACCACGAGGACGTCGAGGCCGGCGAGCGCACGCACCGTGGGGATGACCAGTTCGTTCAGATCGGTGTTGGCGACGGTTCCCTGGGTGACGACCACCACCGGACGGCCGGCCGACAGTTCGGGCCACCATGCCGGCTTCACGTAGTCGCCGCTGGCGGCTGGAGGAAGCGTACCGACGAACTGAACGTGCTCCGGAAGGTCGCTGCGGGGGTACTCGAAGCTGGGCACGGTCAACTGCAGGTAATGGTCGGTACGACGGAAAGGCGCGTCGAAAAGGTAGTCGGACATCGTCACGCCCACCGACTCGAGCGTCGCCTCGCCGAATGTCTGCAACTCGGCAAAGAGCCGGCGCACCTCAGCGTTCATCGCCCTGTTGCGGGCGCGTGCCTCCGCGCCTGGCGTTGGCAGGATGCCGGTGCCGAACGCGGGAGTGTCCTCGCTCTGGATCAGCAGGGGAACAGAGCCCAACGTCACGAGCGTCGGGCGTTCCGCCGGCGCCGTGGAGAGGCTGAGCACCGGTATCGACCAGAACCCGAGCTCACCGAGCACCACATCTGCGGGGAACGTCGCCAGCAGAGCCCGTAGACCCCGCACCTGCGCGGGCAGCTGGCCGAGGAAGAAGTTCTGGAAGTCGAAGGACAACTGGGCCGGTCCTGGTGGCAGCGCGGCCCGTGCCGGAAAGAGAGCGTCCAACGTGCGATCGTCGAGGTCGGCTTCCGGTGGTAGTGCCTGGAATCGCGCCCCGGTCGCCAGGGCGCGCTCCTCGAACCGGGATCCGGTGTAAACGACCACCTCGTGACCACGCCTGACCAGGTCCGCCGCGACGGTGAGGATGGGGCTCACATGTCCCTGAAAGGGGGTCGCTCCCACTATTACCTTGGCCATTCGTGTCTCCGCAATTCGAGGTTGTAGCCCGATCCGGCATTTCCGACGGTCTTGACCCAGGACACGGCCCGGCGCGCAACTGGCGTTCGCGCACTGGTCAGGAGTGCTGCGTTCCCTGCTCGTTCGCTACCTGAATGATCGTCTTGCCGGGCGTACGGCGGTGGCGGGAGAACGCGGACGCCGTTTCGGAGAGCGGTCGCACGGCGCCGACGATGGGGTTGAGCCGTCCGGTCCGGACGCGCTGGGCGAGGTCGGTCAACCGGGCGCGATCAGGTTCGACGACGAAGAAGATGGCTCGCCCGTCCCTGGGCTGCACGACAGGTGGCGTGGCGATGGTGACGAGGGTGCCGCCCGGGCGCACCAGTTCGGTCGATCGCGCGAGAACGTCGCCACCGATGACGTCGAACACCACGTCCACCTCGCCGACCTGCTGCAGATCGTCAACCTTGAGGTCGAGGAAGGCCTGCGCGCCGAGGCCGAGCGCGACATCACGGTCGTCGGCTCGGCCGGTGCCGATCACGCTGGCGCCCACCTCACAAGCGAGTTGGACGGCGATCGAGCCGACGCCGCCCGCGGCGCCGTGAATGAGGACGGTCTGGCCGGTCGTGAGGTGGGCGTGGTCGAAGAGGCCCTGCCAGGCGGTCAGACCGGAGATGGGCAGCGCGGCGGCAACGACGTGGTCGATGTCGGCCGCGAGGGGGGCGAGGTTGCGAGCCTCCACCGCGGTGTATTCGGCCAGGGATCCGTTGCGGGCCCAGTCGGTCAGCCCGAACACGCGCTGGCCCACGGTGAGGCCGGTCGTTCCGTAGCCGAGCTCGACCACGACACCGGACAGCTCGTGCCCAGGGATGCTGGGCGTCCGATCCCGGCCGGCGCGATCCGACCACGTTGCCGGCCAGTCGAGCTCTCCTGGGGTGAAGCCCGCGGCGTCCACGCGCACGATGACGTCGTTCTCCGCGGCGTGGGGATAAGGCATGTCGGTCAGGGTCAGGCCACCGACACCCGCGTCACGGTGGCGCGCGGTGATCGCTCGCATTCGCAAATCCTCTGTGTGTGATGTCCGGTCAGCTCGGTCAGCTCGGCCAGGGCGAGCCAACGATGCGCTCGACCGTCGTCGTGCGGCGAAAGTCGGGGATGAAGTGCTCGAGTATGTCGGAGTTCACGGTGCCGTTCGTGGTTTCGGGGCGGTTCTTGAGCCCCTCGAACTGGGCTCGCAGAAACTCTTTCTTGAAGTCCCCTCGCGGGTGGGCGGCCAGGATCTCGTCCAGCTGATCGTGTTCCAGTCCGTCCAGGCCCAAGCCGAGCACGTCGGTCAGGACGCCGAGCTGCGCGGTCGCGATTTCCGGTCCCATCCGATCAGGAACGCCCGGCGTGGTGTGCAGTGCAATTGCCGTCCAGACGGTCTCGGCGGCGACCATCGAGAAACCCCGGTCCAGAAGGAACTTGCGGGCGTGGTCGGCGCCATCGACCTCGAAGCGCTGCTCCACGTCGGAGAAGGGGGTCAGGAGGCCGGCGTCGTGGAACATGGCCGCCAGGTAGAGCAGCTCCGGGTCCGGTTTCACTCCGAGCCTGTGAGCGTGAATCAGACCGAAGAAGAAGACCCGCCGGGAGTGGTGATAGATGAGGGGGGTGGTCGTGTCCTGGATGAGCCTGGTCGCTTGGGCGACCGCCGCTGTCTCAGGAATCTCCAACCCCGCGATGACGTCTGGCATGACCTTTGACTCTCCGAAAACTGTGGTGGCCGTGGACCTGCGACCTCCATGATTCCCACCGATCGGCGGGCGGTGCCGCCTTTGTCCGGCCAGGAACCCCTCACATTCGGACCGAGTCGGCGCGTGGACCCGCGAATGTGCGTCCCCCGTCACAGTTGGTTCCGCACGGTGGCCTGATGTCCGGTTCGTCGCGCCGATTGCCACCGGTGGCTGCGGTCGGCCAATTTAGTTAACCAGCCTCTGCTACGGCTCCGGCTTCAGATGAACAAACCCGCGTTGCCGCACTCGGTAGGGCAGCAACCGCATCACCAGGGGCTTGCAGCAACCCCGCCCGGGATGCCAGTGATCGCCCGTTACGGTGTGCTACCAATGGACGGTGTCCATGCTTCCCGCGCTGGGACCGGAGTGGTGACAGCCGGCCCCCATCGCGTCGCGATCCTCGTCTACGACGGAGTGACGTTACTGGACGTCGCCGGTCCCGCTGAGGTTTTCAAGGAGGCGAACCGGTTCGGTGCCGACTACCGGATCGTGCTGCTGTCGCCCACCGGCGCGGGCGTCACGTCCAACCTCGGGATCCGGGTCGCGGTCGACGGCGCCGTCTCCTCGGAGCCGCCCTCCGACACGTTCCTGGTGGCCGGGTCCGACCTCTATCCGCGCGCCCCCGTCCCCAGCCACCTGGCGGACGCTGCGCGGACACCGGCGGCTGTGGCCGGCCGGGTCGCCTCGATCTGCACCGGAGCGTTCGTACTCGCCGCCGCCGGCCTCCTCGACGGCAAGCGCGCGACCACGCACTGGCAGGTCACGCACGAACTCGCCTCCCGCTGTCCGACGTGCCGCGTCGAGCCCGACGCGATCTACGTGCGCGATGGCACCACGTACACCTCGGCAGGGGTGACGGCCGGCATCGACCTGGCGCTCGCCCTCGTCGAAGAGGACCACGGGGCCGACCTGGCGCGCGACGTCGCCCGCGCCCTCGTGGTGTACATGCAGCGCGCGGGCGGGCAGTCCCAGTTCTCCGCGCCGTTGCAGGGGCCGCCGCCCCGCTCGCCGGCTCTCCGCACCATCACCGACCTGGTGACGGCGAACCCCCGCGGGGAGCATTCGCTCGGTGAACTCGCGAAACACGTCAACGTGAGCACTCGGCAACTCACCCGGCTCTTCCACCACGAACTGTCCACGACGCCGGCGCGCTACGTGGAGAACATCCGGTTCGACATGGCCCGGGCACTGCTCGACCAGGGACACAGCGCGACGCAGGCCGCGGCCCTCGCCGGGTTCCCCAGTTACGAGAGCATGCGTCGGGTCTTCGCCAGGAAGCTGTCGATCAGCCCCGCCGCCTACCAGCGTCGGTTCAGCACGGCCCGCCGCGCCAGCGGACAGGTGCCCCTCGGCGGCTGACCGGGCCGCCCCGCCATGTCGGTCGGCCTGGTGTCGACGTCGACGAATCCATGCATGGCCGGAGCTACGCAAGGTTCCGGCCAGTACCCGCCCTTCCAGGCGTCGATCTCCGCGCGAGGTGCAGTCACATGACTGATGCAGCAGGAGACCGCGCAGCGCCAAGCTCGTCGGCGGGCGCATGAGGGCGCCAGGTACGTCGGCGCCGCTGCCAACCGATCGGGCACGGCCTGGTGCACCAGTTCATGAGTCAGCTCGCCACATCACACGTACTCGGAGGTTCTTTTGTCCCTGCCATCACTCGTCCTCGTTCCGGGCGCCTGGCACAAGCCCGAGCACCTGGCGCTCCTGACGGACGAGCTGCGGAATATCGATGTCCATACCGTCGCGCTGTCCAGCAGCGGTGACGACCCGGAGAAGCTGGGTGACATGTACGAGGACGCGGCGCTCATCGGGAAGGCCGTCGCCGAGATCGGCGGCCCCGTCGTCGTCGTGGCCCACTCGTACGGCGGCATCCCCGCCAGCCAGGGCCTGGTCGGTGCCCACAACGTCCGGCGGATGGTCTATCTCGCCGCGTTCCAGATCGAGGTCGGCGAGTCTCTGCTGTCCAGCGCGGGCGGTACCCCCGCACCCTGGTGGAAGATCCACCACGGTGTCGGTGCCGGCGACTACGTGGAGCCGGTGGATCCCGCGACGGTGTTCTACGGCGATGTCGCCCCTGACATCGCACGACGGGCAGTGACGCAGCTCGGATACCACTCCTACACCTCGAAGACTCAGGAGCAGACCGGGGCCGCCTGGCACACCATCCCCAGCACGTACGTCGTCTGCGAGGCCGACAACGCCCTTCCGCCGGTCGCGCAGGAGTACTTCGCCACCCGAGCTGGCCGGGTCGCGCGGATGGCCACGTCCCATTCCCCGTTCCTGTCCCAGCCAGCAGCGCTCGCCCAGCTGATCAGGGACGAACTCGCCTCCGCGTGACGAGTTCTTCGCGTCCGGCGTGGGCCGGTGGTGGCCCGCGCCGCACGCGGCGACGCCGTGCGTCGAGGTGACGTCGACCTCACTGATGCCGGTGTGGGCGGGTCTCGTCCATGACGGTGAGGGCGTCCCTCAGGCCCGCCCGTGCGGTAATGCCCAGTTTGGGGAAGATGCGGTAGAGGTGCGCACCGACGGTCCGCGCCGAGAGGAACAGCTCCTCGCCGATCTCTTTGTTGGTCATGCCGGTCGCGGCCATCTGGGCGATGAGATGTTCCCTGCCGGTCAGGGTCGCGTGTCCCGGCTGGGTGGCCGGCCCGGTCCGCTGGCCGGCTGCCCTGAGTTCTCGGCGGGCGCTTCGCGCCCACTTCTCGGCGCCGAGGCGTTCGAACGCGGCATGGGCCCGGCCGAGGTGTTCCCGTGCGGCACGCCCCGACCTGATCCGTCTGAGGTGTTGGCCGAACAGAAGCTCGACGCGGGCCTGATCGAACGGCCACCGGTCGGCGTCCGGTGTGGCGAGTGCCCGGTCGAACAGGCTCGTCGCCGCGTCGTCGGCGGAGACGAGCGCCTCGGCGGCCGTCACCAGCATGTCGAGCCGGCCGGAGACCGTCTCCAGCCGCGCCGCACGAGCCGCGGCGACGTGCGCCCGGGCCTCCGCGTGGCGGTTGGTCCGGACGGCGGCCTCGACCACGTCGAGCACCATCCAGATCGCCACCGGGCGGAAAGCCGGGATGGTGCCGGCGGGGCTCGCCGACGTCGCCTCCCGGTATGCCTCCTCGTAGTCCTGGGCGCCCAGTGCGAGCAGGGTGCGGGTGTAGTGGCAGAGATGACTCACCACGGCCACACCTCGGGGTACGGCCCAGTAGATCAGCTCGTCGGTGATCCGCCGCGCGGTCTCGTCGTCGCCGCGCACGGCGGCGAGGGTGGCGATCCAGTGATCGATGGCCCAGCGGAAGAGCCGCAGTCCCTGCTCCTTGGTGAGGGACAGTGCCTCGGCCAGGTACCGCTCGCTGTCCCGCCACTGGCCCAGGAAGTAGGAGTCGAGCGCCAGCAGGGTCAGGGCCTGCGTCATGACGTTCGTGTCGTCCGCGGCGCGTCCCCGCTCCAGCGCGCGGTGCAGGGCGGCACGACAACCACCGAGCCGGTCCACCCAGGAACCGGCGAGGCCGATCAGGACGATCTCGCCGGGGGCGTCGACCTGATCCAGGCTCTCGACGAGTCGGTCGAGCTGTCGGTACGCGGCGTCGCCGGCGTTCGCCGGATCAGAATGCGTGTGCCGCATCAGCACGACGATGTCGAGGCCGGGGTCGTTCAGGCGTGACAGGACCGCGTCGAAGTCCGACCAGAGATGGCTCCGTCCGCCGAAGAAGCAGACGTACAGCAGGGTGAGCAGGGCCTCCCTGATCTGGAAGACCGGATGCGACTCCGCGCTCACCGCGTCCAGTGCGCCGGAGAGGATGCGGTGAGCCGTGTCGACGTCACCGTCGGCGTTGAGGATGACGAACGACGTGGCCATCGCCATGTCCAGGGACCGCTGATGCCCAGCGTCGAGCTGACGCGCCTCGACTAGCGTGTCGCCAGCCCCCGCGATTCCGCCGCCCAGGCGAGCACCGATGTAGGCCGCCGCGGCCAGGCGACGAGCCTGCTGCGTGTCGGCGGGGCTGAGCATCGAGGCGTTCGTGAGCGCGGTCACGGCGCCCACGATGTCGCCCCGCCGGACCAGCCGATATCCCGCTTCCTCCAGCGAGACGGCTGCCCGCTCGTCGGGCCCGGCACTGCTCTGCGCGAGATGCCACACCCGCCGGTCCGGGTCGTCACGCAGACCGTCGGCCAACCGGCGGTGGGCCCGGCGCCGCTGCGCGGCCGTGGAAGCGTTGACGACGGCCGACCGGGTCAGGGGATTGGAGAACAGCAGTCGCGTGCCATGCTCCGCGATGTGGACGAGTCGAGCGCGTTCGGCGGGTGCCAACGTCTCCAGGAGCCGCTCACCGGCCACGACCTCGAGGACGCGGAGGTTCCCGGTGGCCTCGAGGGCGGCGAGCAGCAGCGACTCTCGCGTGGCATCCGGCAGGTCGTCGATGCGGGACGAGAACGCTGCCTGTAGCCGGCGGTTGAGCGGGACCACGGAGAGGTCGAGCGTCGGACTGGCGTGACCCCGGCTGGCGAGGGCCAGCGGCAGTTCGACGAGGGCCAGCGGGTTCCCGGCCGCCGTCGCCAACACCCTTCCCCGGACTGCGGGCGTCAACCCGGGATGGCGGGCCGTCAGAACCTGTGCCGCCGCTTGCTCGTCGAGAGGGGTCAATACGTATTCGTCGAGTCGTGCTCGCTCGAAGAAGCCTTCGGCCGCCGGACGCGTCGACCCGAGGAGGCCGACGCGCGTTCCGGTCAGCCGCCGGGCCAGGAGCGTGAACACCGCGGCGCTCGACCGGTCGAGCCACTGGACGTCGTCGACGAGGACGAGGATCGGCGAATCGCGGGCCAGGGTGAGCAGCAGATTCCGCAGTGCTTCGGTGACCGCCATCCGGTCAAGTGCCGTGGACGTGTCCGGATCGAAAAGGGCTTTCAGGATGTCGGCGTAGGCCCCTTCGGCGTTGGGGACCGATTCGGCGATCGGGCTCAGAATCTGTTTCAACCCCGCGAAGCTGATGTCCGCTTCGAACTCGACCGCGGTCGCCTCCAGGACGCGGCCGCCCTCTGCCGCCCAGCGCCGGGCGGCGTATCGCAGCAGCGTGGTCTTGCCCAGGCCAGGGTCCCCGACGATGATCAACGATTTTCCGGATGTGCGTGAGTGATCGCAGAACTCGTCGATGACCGCAAGAACGTCGCTTCTGCCGACGATGTCTGTCGTCATTCCCCGTCACGCTCTGCGTCGTCGGACTCGGCCGCGTCGACGGCCTGGCTAGGGAAGGATCATATCGGCTGTTCGGTACCGGTCTGCCCAGCGATCGGTGGCACGACAGCGACGGCGCGGTCATGACGTCCGGTCGGCCGTCGAGGCGTTCCCGCAGGTAATTCGCGTCACCTCGGCCACCTCTCGTTGAGTCGACGGCAACACGCGAGGGGCACCATGGGCCCGAGCCCCGCCTCCCATACCGCCGTGGAAGTCGGTCCTGTCGCAGGGCGGCGCCGATCATGACGAGCGGAGACACCATCGTGAGCACCACCGAGGCCGTACCCGCCCGGCCGAACGCGCCCGGCGCACGCCGTCCGGCCGGGGCGGCGCTGTTCGCGCTGGCGATCGGCGGCTTCGGCATTGGTACCACCGAGTTCGCCACGATGGGGCTGCTGCCCCAGATGGCCGACGAGTTGCGCGTCCCCATCCCGGTGATGGGGCATGCCATCACGGCGTACGCGCTGGGTGTCGTCGTCGGCGCGCCGGTCATCGCGGCCCTCGCGGCCCGGGTGCCCAGGCGCGGGCTGTTGCTCGTGCTCATGGTCGCCTTCGTGGTGGGCAACGCGTTGACCGCTCTCGCGCCGGGGATCTGGTCGCTGGTCGGCGCCCGCTTCCTGACCGGTCTGCCGCACGGCGCGTACTTCGGCATCGCCGCCGTCGTGGCGGCCGGGCTCGTCCCGCCGGACCGCAGGGGGCGGGGGGTGGGGCGGGTCATGGTCGGGCTGACCGTGGCCAACATCATCGGCGTACCGTTCGTCACGCTCGCCGGTCAGGTGTTCGGCTGGCGCGCCTCGTACGCGCTGGTGGCCGGGATCGGCGTCCTGACGATCCTCGCCGTGCGCCGATGGGTGCCGCACGTCGCCGCGGTGGACGGGGCCAGCATCTCCCGGGAGCTGGGTGCCTTCCGCCGGGTCCACGTGTGGATCGCACTGCTCACCGGCACCGTGGGCTTTGGTGGCATGTTCGCCGTCTACAGCTACGTCGCTCCGACCCTCACGGACGTAGCCGGAATGCCGACCCGGGCGGTGCCGTGGGTCCTCGCCGTGTTCGGCCTGGGTATGACCGTCGGCGCGCTGCTCGGCGGTCGGCTGGCGGACCGGTCGGCGCTGGGCACGCTCATCGGCTCGCTCGTCGCGATGACCGCGGTCCTGGCGCTCTACGCGCTCACCGCCTCGTCACCGGTCGCCGCCGTGCTGCTGATCTTCGCGATCGGGCTGGTGTGCCAGGTGCTCGGCGCCGGGCTCACGATCCGGCTCATGGAAGCCTCACCGGACGCGCCCGCGCTGGCGGCGTCCTCGAACCACTCCGCGCTCAACCTGGCCAACGCGATCGGTGCGTGGCTGGGCGGCGTGGTGATCGCGGGCGGCCACGGGTACCTGGCGACCGCGTGGGTCGGCGTGGTGTTGTCGGTCGCCGGGCTGTTGTTCGTGGCCGGCTCGGTGCTGGTGCCGCGCCTGGCGCGTGGGCCCGTTGCGGGTCGTGCCTGACCCCAGGTCGCCCAGCAGAGGTGCGGGAAGCCCTGGCCGGAGCATGTCCGACCAGGGCTTCCCGTTGAGCCAGTCCCGGCGTCAGGCGACGAAGCGGGTACGGCGGCGGCGCGTCACCACGAACAGGGCGGCACCCGCGGCCAGCAGAACGGCGGCGGCGCCACCCAGCACGATGCCGGACTGGCCGGTGATCGGCAGCGACGGGCCGTCGTCGCTCCCGCCGCCCCCGCCGGCGCCAGCGCCGCCGACCGGGTTGACGACCAGCTTGGCCACGTCGTTGTCCGGCGTCGCGTCCGGGGTCGAGGACTTGGCCGTGACGGTACCGGTGAGTTCCCCGGCGGCGTCGACCCGCAACCCGAAGTCCCACGTCACAGCCTCGCCCACCTCGAGCGGGTGGACGTTCGTCCGGCAGACGTAGCCGGTGTCCGCCTTCGTGCACCCGGCGGGCACCGTCGTGACGGTGGTGCCGGCGGGCGGCGCGACGGTGACGGTCGCGGCCGGCTCGGTGATGCCGGAGGCGTACGCCGGACCCAGGTTCTTGACGCCGAGCTTGGCGGTGACCGTGGTGCCCACGGCGGCCCGGACCTGCCCGCCGACGGCGCTCACGTCGGACCGGTTCGTGCCCTCGACCGTGAGGATCACGCTCTGCGTGTCCAGGAAGAAGGAGTCCTCGGTCTGGGCGCCCTGGGCACGCAGCCCCGAGGGCTTCTGGACGAGGCGGAGGGTGCCCTGCGTGCCGCGGGTCGGCTTGGTGGCCTGGACCATGTCGAAGTTGTCACGCCCGTCGATCGGGGTCGACCACGCGAAGCTGGCTCCGGCCACGCCCGGCGCCGGCACCTGCGGCCGCAGCTGCAACGGCAACTCCTCGGAGAGCACGTACTCCTGCTGCGGAGCCAGCGTCGCCTCGAAGTGGCAGTACGCGGCGAAGGTGCCGTAGTCGCAGTTGTCGTAGCGCTTGGGCACGGTGAACATGGACTCGTAGAAGAAGAAGAGGTCCACGCCGTTGATCGCGTTGCCCCCGGTGTTCTTCACCGTGAGCGGGTTCGTGAAGGTGTCGCCCGGCTTGACCTTCTTGGTGATGATCGGCCCAACCTCCAGCGCGACCTTCTCGCTGATGGTCACCTTCGAGGTCTTGGTGAAGGTCTGGTCCCGACTGGTGACCTTCACGCTCACCTCACCCTCGTCGCCGACCTTCGCTGCGGCCTCCGGCCGGAAGGTGAGCGTGGTGATACCCGCGAACAGGTTCTCCGAGGAGAGGGTGTCGAAGCTGCAGGTGATCCTCGTACCCGACTGCTCGCACGGGCTGGAACCCTCGAACGTGAGCTTGGCCGTGGCGACACCCGCGAGCTTCGCGGTGTCGATGGTGACCGCTACGTCGTTCAGAGTGAAGTCGGTGTCGTAGTTGTAGAGGTAGACGGACTGGGTCTTGCCGAACGAACCGGGCACCAGTGCGGTGTGGTCCAGGCGCAGCTGCGTGCCCTTCGGCAACGCGACCGCGGAGACCGGTGCGACGGCGTTGGCACCGAGCACACCGATGGCGCAGGCGCCGAGCCACGCGGCGGCGCGCAGCAGACGTGAACGACTCACGAGCGTTCCTCCCCCGTTGATGAACGGGGGTGATCATAGCGACGCGACGCGTTCGGGTGGGGGTACCTGAATTCCCTACCCCGCCGTCTGGGGGCAACCGCGGCCCCGGCCGACGTGTCGTCCGGCCAAGAAAGGAGGTACGGGAGGCTGGGAGTGCACCCTGCCTCGGTCGAAACGTCCGGCACGGGGGTGCTGCCGGGTGGCCAGTGGGTAATGGTGGGCGATGACGTCGACCTGGAAGCCCCACGAGGAGCACGGCAGTCTGTCCGAGAAAGAGAAGCGCGAGCTGCCGGAGAGCGTTTTCGCGTTTCCGGGCAAGCGCAAGGAGCCGCTGACCGACGCGGCGCACGTCCGTAACGCCCTTGCCCGGTTCGACCAGGTCCAAGGCGTCGACGACGACGAACGTGACCAGGCATTCCAGAACATCCTCGCCGCGGCCGCGCACTACGGCGTCGACGTCGCGGAGACCGACTGGCACCAGTTGGGTCGGCTACCACACACGCCGAATCCCGCTCACTGAGCGTGCGACGCGTACGTCAGCGGACCACGCCGATGCCGGTGAACGACCGGTCGTACTCGGTGAACGACTGGTTGTTGTAGGGCGCGTAGATCCAGGTACGCAGCGAGTTGGCCGCCGTGTCGACCTCGACCAGGCGTACCGGATTCGTGGTGTTGGAGTGGAACGTCTGGAGGAACGTGTAGATCTTGTTCCCGTTGACGCCGGTGTCGACCCGGTTGCCGGCGACGCCGACGTGACCGGAGAAGACGAACCGGATGTTGGCGTGCTGCTTGATCAGGTTGTCGAAGAGGTACTGCGGGCTGGTCGCGCCGTACGAGGCGCTCTGCTCGATGGCGCCGTTGCCGTCGATGTAGTCGTGCGTGACGACGATGACGTTGTGCCGGGGGTGGGCGGCGACGACGCTCCTGGCCCAGGTGACGGCCTCGACCCGGGGCCACAGTTCGAGGGTGAGGACCATCCACTGCACCCCGCCGGCCTCGAAGGTCGAGTACGAGTTGTCGACCTTGCCGGCCTCGAACTGTCCCTTGACCGCGCCGTACTGGCCGACGGTGAAGAACTGGTTGAACACGGTGGTGTCGCGCACGAGTTCCCGGGTGCGGGCGGGGTCGCGGGCGGAGCCGCCTACGCCGGTCGCCTGGGTGTCGTGGTTGCCGATCGCCAGCGAGTACGGGATGCCGGCGGTCTCGATCGGGCGCATCGCTTCCCGGGCGATGACGTACTGGGAATGGTCGGGGGTGTCCCAGTTGACCACGTCACCCGAGGAGGCCACGAAGCGCAGGTCCAACGCGGAGCGGTTCTGCACCAGCCAGTCCGTACGGTTGCGGAACCGCGTGTCGCTGCTGCTCAGCACCTCCTGCTGGGTGTCCGGCATGACGGCGAAGCTGAACTTCGGGTCGGTCGCGCCGGGGGTCTCCATCCGGGCGTACGCGATGTGGACGTTGCGGTCGCAGGGCTCGGCCCGGAAGTCGTTGATGAACTGGATCTTCACGGTGTGCTGACCGGCGCCGACCGCGGCGCCGACCGGGTAGGTGCCGTAGCTGGTCGCGCTGACGATGGTGGTCTGGCCGACGCTGACCCCGTCGACCGTCACCCGTACGGTCGGCCAGCCCTGGCAGTTCTCACCGATGGCGCCGATCAGGACCCGCCCGGAGCCGGTGATGCTGGTGGTGGCGTAACTGGAGTTGCCCCAGAGCGAAGCGTGCGTGCCGGAGGCCGGCACGGGAGTACCGGTTGCCGTACGGATCGCTCCCTCCACGACGGCGAACTGGGAGGGCTCGGCGGCGTTCGCCGCACCGCCGACGAGTGCTCCCCCCACCACCGCGAGCAGCGTCGCGACGATCACGGATCTGGATCTCCTGATACCCACCGCTTGGTCCTCCCTTGACGGCATACGCCCAGAGCTGGGCATCCGCATCGTAAGGAAGATCAGTACGATGTGCGTGAATGCGTCAAGGACACTTCGAGTACCCGAGCTGGACTCTACGTATCGCGCATCCAGCCCACTCCAGGGCTGACCACCGTCAGCGGCGGTACGTGATCCGGAAATCGAGGCGCCAGTCGACGCCGTCCTCGGACCGCTCCCACAGCGCGTCGATGGTGTCGCCATCCGGGCTCAGCGTCCCGGTGAAGCGCTGGTTGAAGCCGGGTGAGTCCCGCCAGAGCCGCCACACACCGTCGGCGAGAGCCATGCGGTAGACGCGGTGGACGCCGCGCGCGTCGGCGTACAGCATGGTGAACTCGTCGCCGGCGTCGTCGAGCCCGATCAGCGACGTCACCGGCAGCGGGTTGTTGTCCCGCCACGCCTGGGGTGCGGTGGCCGGCAGCGGGTCGGCGTCGGAGATCTGCCGGAGGAACGCGCCGTCCTCCACCCAGGAGAAATCGGTCCACCCGACACCCAGGTCCTCGACCTCCGGCTGCACCGTCCACCGGCCGACGAGCGCGTCGAGCCGTGCGAGCGCGGGATGGCGTTCCGCCATGTCCGTACCCCCTTCTGCTGGCGACGGCCCCACCGTAACGCCGCGAGCGCGTCCGAGCGGCAGTGCCGGGTCAGTGTCGTAGCCGGATCTCGGCTGGTTCGCGGTCGCTGCGCAGCCCCTTCCAGGAGGGGTGCCGCAGGCGGTGGTCCGGCGTCCAGGACCGGAAGGTGACGTCCCCGACCAGGGCCGGATCGACCCAGACCGCGCCGCGGGCGTGTTCGCGTGGCACGGGGGAGCCGAACGGCGGGTCCGGTCGGCGGAGGGGATTCAGGCGCTGGAGGAGGTCGCGCAGCGCGGACTGTGTGAACCCGGTGCCGACGTGCCCGATGTAGGTCAACCTGTCGTCGGCGTCGTACATGCCGAGCAGCAGGGAGCCGATCGTGCCTTCCCGCCTGCCGGCTCCGGGTTTGTAGCCGCCCACGATGACTTCGACGGTGTCGTTCAGGGGCACCTTGACCCACGCCGGTGAGCGACGGCCGGGCTCGTACGCCGAGCCGAGCTGCTTGGCCACGACCCCTTCGAGACCGAGGTCGGCGGCCGCGGTGGCCAGGTCCCGGCCGGCGTCGCCGGTCCAGTAGGGCGGTGTGTCGATGCTCGTGCCGCTCAGCTCCAGCTGCTCCAGGGCGCTGCGCCGCTCGGTGTACGGCAGGTTCGTCAGGTCGCGCCCGTCGAGGTGCAGAAGATCGAAGACGTAGATCCGGACCGGAGTCGTGCCGACCAGGGCGGCGGACGGCGCGCGGACGTGCATCCGGTGCTGGAGTGCCGAGAAGCTGGGCCGGCCCTTGCCGTCGAGCGCCACGATCTCCCCGTCGAGGACCGCCTTCCGGCCGGTCAGCAGGTTCGCGAGTTCGTCCAGCTCGGGATACGCGCGGGTGATGTCGCGATCGTTGCGGCTGAGCAGCCGCACGCCGTCGGCGACGTAGCCGATTGCGCGCACCCCGTCCCACTTGAACTCGTACGCCCAGCCGGGGCCGTCGGGCAGTGCGCCGCTGGTGGCGAGCATCGGGCGCACGAGGGCCGGCATCCGGGACATGCCTCGATCATGACCAACCCGTTGCGCCGAGAGGAGGGCTTCGGGCATTCCCGGCCCGGGTGGCCGCAGCGTGCCGGGCGGTGGCGGCCCGCGACGGCGGGATAGTCTTTGGGTGCCACGTTTCTGCCCGCCCCGCTGAGGGCAATCGCGCGCTCGGCGGCCCACCCGCACGACCCCACCCGCGAACCCACTCCTCCTTCGCCCAGGACAACGCGAACGGCGCCACCCGGAAAGGTGCAGTCAGGTGTGTGCAGGGTCAACTCGGTGCCACTCGGAGGCTTCCGTCATGGCTGAGCGGGTGATCTCGTGAGATGCACGCTCCCCGTCCGGAGGACGAGCCTCGCCGGCGGCAGGCCCGTCCCGGTCCACGAACCGGCGCGGACGACGGCGACCGCGCATCGGCAGCGGTGGGCGGTGGACACGATGGCCGTGGCACCGGACGACCACGTGCTGGAGATCGGGTGCGGCCGGGGAACAGCGGTCTCGCTCGTCGCCGAACGACTCACCACCGGCACGATCGTGGCGATCGACCGCGCGGCGACGATGGCGCGGCTCGCATCGGAACGCAACGCGGGTCACATCAGCTCCGGCAGGGCCGAGATCCGCGGTACGGGGTTCGAGTCCGCCGATCTCACCCGGCGTCACTTCACCAAGATCTTCGCGGTGAACGTCAGCCTGTTCTGGCTGGGCACCGCACCCGAGCAGATCGAGCGGGTCCGGGACCTGCTGGCTCCGGGAGGCGTGCTCTACATCTTCGGCGAGCGGCCCACGTCCGCGAACGCCGAGGGGAACGTCGTGTCGACGGAACGGCTGCTCCGCGCACACGGGTTCGACACCACGAGATCAACCGTGGCCCGCGGGCAGAGCCGTCTGTTCACCTGCGTCACCGGTACACCGACACCGTGAGATCGGCCTCGTAGGCGCGCGGATCGTCGTCCTCCATCACCTGCGTGCCCTCCTCACACCGAGTGGCTTGTTTGCGGCCGTCCGGCAGGGGCACAAGACCGATCATCCCGTTCGATGGAGGTATGTGAGATGGCCACCAGATCCGTTCCCGGCACCGGGACCACCGGCAAGCACCCTGTGCGTACCGCCGCCCAGGTGGTCGGTGCGGTGTTCCTGCTGGTCGGGATCCTCGGCTTCATTCCCGGTATCACCAGCAACTACGACACGATGGCGTTCGCCGGGCACGAGTCCGAGGCGAAGCTGCTCGGGCTGTTCCAGGTGTCGATCCTGCACAACCTGGTTCACCTGGCGTTCGGCGTCGCCGGCCTCGCCCTGGCCCGCACCATCTCCGGTGCACGCACGTACCTGATCGCCGGCGGTGCCGTCTACCTGGTGCTCTGGCTCTACGGTCTGGTGATCGACCACGAGAGCGGTGCCAACTTCGTGCCGCTCAACGGTGCCGACAACTGGCTGCACCTGTTCCTCGGCCTCGGCATGATCGCCCTCGGAGTGGCGCTGACCCGACGCCCGAACGACCACCGCTGACGTCGTACCCGGCCGGTCGCCCCGATGCGGGGCGGCCGGCCGTGTTCGTCCAGGCCTTCGAAACGTACGGACGGCCTCGTTCGGGACGCTCCGCCCGCTCGCGGTCGACAGTCAACGGGGCAGGGGCCCGACGTCGCTGTGTCGACCCGGACGCCGGGCGGCGTGTCGCTGACCCGGGCCGGGGCCGTGCCGGCTGGCCAGCACGTCGGCCACCGCGCCGGTGACGAACCCGTAGACGGCCTTGTGCAGGACGTCGATGGCAAGCTCCCGACGGGGCCAGGTCTGCGGTGGCGCGCCGACGCCTGTGGCGTTCTCCAGGATCTGGTCGTTGGTGAGCCGCACGACGGTGAACATGCCCGAGGCCAGGGGCCCGCGCATCCCCGCGTTCGCCATCACCGCGCGCAGGACGCCCAGCACGGCGCCCTGCCCGTAGTGCATGCCCAGGTTCAGTGCCTGCGGTTGCCGCCGCGGCCGCTCCGGCAGGCCGGTCAGTCGTTCCAGCACCCTCGCCGGCACGTAGGAGTCGGGGCGGCCGGACACCCGCTGTTCGATCTTCTCGCCGAGCGTCATCACCGCCGCACCGACAAGACCGGCGACCAGACCCTGCGGCACGGCACGTGTGAGCATGTCGGGCCTCTACCCCCGTACCCACTGTTCATGCCCGGCGGGCGCGGGGCGCACGACGCCCTCGGGACGAGGGTGTGAGGCTCGGGAGATCCGGGTACGGCGACGGACGTACCGCCCGTGGGACAGATGTGCCAGACGACAAGGAGATCGCTATGGGACAGCCGTCACCGAGCCCGGAGAGCGCCTTCGCCGAGCTGGGCGGCATCAGGCTGGACGAGGTCGACCTCGACGGGATGTTGCAGCGGATCGCCGAGCTGACCACGCGGACCGTGCCGGCGGCCCGCGACGTCTCGGTGACGCTGGTCCGGGGCGCCGAGGCACGGACCGTGGCCTTCACCAGTGATCTCGCCCGCGACCTTGACGACTGGCAGTACGAGCACGGCTTCGGCCCCTGCCTGGACTCCTCGCCCAGTGGCGACTCGGTCAGCGTGCCGGACACGACGTCCGAGACGCGGTGGCCGGAGTGGGCGGGGTACGCCCACAGTCGAGGTGTCGGTAGTTCCCTGTCGATCGGCCTGCCGATCCAGGAGGCCGTCGTGGGTGCCCTCAACGTCTACGGCGTGGAGACCCGCGCCTTCGACGAGGAGGCGACCGCCGTCGTGGAGCGGTTCGCTTCGTACGCCGCCGTGGCCCTGGCCAACACCCACCTCTACGACAGCGCGGCCACCCTCGCCGAGCAGATGCGGGAGGCGATGCGCAGTCGGGCAGTCATCGAACAGGCCAAGGGAATCATCATGGGGGAGCGGCACTGTTCCTCGGAGGAGGCGTTCGCGCTGTTGTCGAAGATCTCCCAGGACACCAACCGGAAGGTTCGTGACGTTGCCGAGGCCCTCGTCTCCCGGGCGGTCGGCACCAGTCGGGTCTGATGCGTTCGTTCTCCTGGTTTCCGACCTGTTCCGCGGGGGCACCGACCGGTGAAGAGACCCCCGCGGACGGATTCTGGGGCATGGCCTCCGGGCGGCCCCTGTGGAGCAAGGAGAGTGCGGAGTTGTCGCCGTGGCCCGATGATTCCCTGTCAGGCGAACTCGCCAGTGGCCTGGTGGCCCTGGCCGGTCTCCCGGACGTCTCACCGGCGGTGCCGGGGCTGCTGGCGCGGCTGGTCCATCTGACCGCCGTCCTGGTGGATCCGGTGGACTACGTGTCCGTCACGGTCGCCCGCCACGGCCGACATCTGACCCGGGCCGCCAGCGACCCGGCCGCCGAGGCGGTGGACCTGGCCCAGTACGCGCAGGACGACGGACCCTGCCTGACGGCTCTGCGCTCCGGTGGGCCGGTGGCCGTTCCCGACATCGCTCAGGCCTTCGTCTGGCCCCGCTTCCGGGACGTCGCCTGGCAGGCCGGTGTGCGGGCCTCGTTGTCCATCCCGCTCTTCGCCGGCAGCGGTGAGAGTGTCGCCGCGCTCAACCTCTACGCCCGAGACGCCGTCGCGATGGGGATCCTGATCCAGCACGTCGACGCCTGCTACCGGTCGGGCGGTGACACGCCGTCGTCCCCGCCACTGGACGCGGGCAGCCAGCAGCTCGTCGCCGGCGTGGACGGTGCGCTGCGCACCCGGGACCTCATCCAGCGGGCAATCGGCGTCCTCATGGGCCGAGAGGGTCTCTCCGCCGCCGCGGCCTACCGGCACCTGGTGGAGGAGACGCCACCAGGGGCACCGTTGACCGCGACGGCCGTGAGCATCGTGCGGCAGCTCCAGCTCTGAGCAGGTCACCCGGTCCAGTCGCCGTTGCCGCCCCGGCGTTGTCCCGCCGGGGCGACAGGTCGGCGTTCTACTGGGCGGTGACCAGGTGCACCCGTAGCTTGGCCAGCGCACGGGTCAGCAGCCGGGAGACGTGCATCTGTGAGACGCCGACCTGCGCGGCGATCTCCTGTTGGGTGAGGTTCCCGTAGAAGCGCAGTGAAACGATCTTCTGCTCGCGCTCGTCGAGGGCGGCGAGCGCCGGGACGAGAGCCACCCGCAGCTCGGCGAGAGCCAGCTCGTTGTCCTCGCCGCCGAGCATGTCGCCCAGCTCCGTCGAGCCGGTGCCGTCGCCTACGGGGCTGGACAGGGACACCGCGTTGTAGGCGCGCGCCCCCTCCAGACTCTCGAGGACCTCTTCCTCGGTGAGGCCGAGGTGGTCGGCGATGTCGGTGACGGTGGGGGAGCGGCCCAGCGTCTGCGTGAGGCTGCTGTTGGCCTTGCCGATGGCCATCCGCCGCTCCTGCAACCGTCGTGGGACGCGGATGTCCCAGGTGCGGTCGCGGAAGTGGCGCTTGATCTCTCCGACGATCGTGGGGATGGCGTAGCTGGTGAAGTCGATGCCCCGCGTCCAGTCGAACTTGTCGATCGCCTTGATGAGGCCGATCGCGGCGGTCTGCATCAGATCATCGCCCGGTTCGCCGCGGCCCTTGTAGCGCCGGGCGAGGTGGTGGGCCAGCGGTAGCCAGGCCTCGATGGCCCGGTCCCTGGCGGCGGGCCGGGCAGGATGATCAAGTGGTAGCGCGGCCAGCTCCGTGAGGAGTTGGCTGGCCGACGCCTCGGCTGCGCCGCTCTGGTCGGCCTCGGCGGCCGCCGACATGGATGGGTGGGTACTGGTGGTGGTCACGAGGGTCCTCCGCTGTCTCGTTGCGGGGTGTCGTTCAGGGCGCGGCCACGGCCACCGAGGGTGTGCCGGGGCAGCGCTGGCGCCCTGAGGGATGCGAGCTGCGCTGTCGTTGTCGCCAGGGGAGACGCGGCCAGCGTGGGGGCGATGCCGTCGCTTGCGCCGGATCGTGTCGGGCGTGCCGGCCCCGACGATCTGCGGCGCGATGAGCGGGGCTGGCGGCATAACCTCGCCGGCCCTGCGGTAGATGGATCGCCTGCCACGTGCCGACCTCCCGAGGTGCGGGAATGTGTCGGGCACGTGGCTTGACCCAGAGGGAAGCCTAGAACGGTTCGCGGAATCCCGCCACCGGGACGGATCACAGGGTGGACGAGACCCGCGGCCTTCGTCGGCCGGGCACCTGACGGAACGCACGAAGGGGCCGTGTGGGGCGTGACAGCCCCACACGGCCCGGGTGTGGTTTCGGTCAGGCGACTGCGCGGCTCAGTCGAACCGGCGGGTCAGTGGCGCGGCCTCGGCGCGACGCGCGGCAGGACGTACGGCGGCCCGGCGAAGATCAGGTCGGACTTCAGCTCCTGGTACGCCCGCTTGGGTTGGTAGTTCTCGTCGTAGATGGTGGCCATCCCCTGCGGCGGATCGTTGAACCACCCCGGCACCCAGGAGTGCCGGTCGGTGAAGCCCCAGACGGTGTACGACAGGCAGCTGCGTACGGCGAGGCAGGCCTTCATCAGCACGCTGAAGTTGGCGGCCGCCGCCTGAAGCCTGGGGTTGATCTCGGCGGAGTTGCCGGCCTGGACCCCCTCGGTCAGCTCGCTGCGGACGTCGACCTCGGTGAACGCGGTGGCGACGCCGAGCGCGGCGAACTTCTTCAGCGCCGCGGTCACCTGGAGGGTGTCGTAGTTGCCGTACTGGGTGCCCAGGTGGCCCTGGGAGCCGACGCCGTCGATCGGGACGCGCTGCGCGAGCAGGCCCTTGACCATGTCGTGGACGAACTGTGTCTTGTCGTCGGCCGGGTTGCCCGAGCCGAACGCCTCAATGTTGTAGTCGTTGTAGAACAGCAGCGCCCTGGGGTCGGCGGCGCGCGCCCAGCGGAACGCGTCGGCGATGTAGCCGGGCCCGAGGTTCTGCGCCCAGAAGCCCTTGTAGTGCAGGGTCGACGGGGTGTCCCAGGGGTCGCTGACCGCCTCGTTGACCACGTCCCACTGCCAGATCTTGCCCTTGTACCGGTTGACGACGGTGGTGATGTGCTTGCGCAGCAGCTCGCGCAGCTCCTGCTTGGTGATGGAGCCGTCGGCGACGCCACTGGTCAGCCAGGCGGGCAGTTGGTTGTGCCAGACCAGGACGTGGCCGCGCACGCTCTGCCCGTTGCGTTTGGCGAACTCGACGAGCTGGTCGGCCGCGGCCCAGTCGTAGGCACCGCGGGTGGGCTCCAGGCTCTCCCACTTCATCGCGTTCTCGGCGGTGACCGAGGAGAACTCCGAGGCGGCCAGCCTGCGATACTCCGGGTCGTTGGCGTCGTTGAGCGCCGCCAGGTCGACCGCGGTGCCGACCTGGAGGCCGTGGCGCAGGCCGAGAGCGCCCAGGGTCTGTGCGGTCGGGTCGTAGGGCCGGTTCGCAGTGGCCGGCAGCGTGTTCACCGCCGCGGCGGTCGCGACCGCGACCGCGCCGACAGTGATCCACCGTCTGAGCTTCATCTGCCTTCCCTTCGGCATCGATCGACAAGAGTCGATCATCGATTGGAGGGTGCGGCCCCGGTGCTGATGGGGCTGGGAGCGGGAGTCGGCGCCGGGCGCCATGGAGGTTCGCGATGACCGTGGGTGGCGCCGGTAGCTCCGGACAGAGACCGGAAACTTGCTCGAAACATTAAGGGGATCGATGTCCCTCGTCAACCACGAGGACTTCCGGAAATTCCTCGGGTGAGCTGCGGTGCCCCGATCAACCCGGGACCGAAACTTTCGAAGAGTGGCTGTCGCAGTCGTCCGCTCCAGCCTGGACGCCGGCCGGTGGACCGTGGAGGCCGTCGGAGGAGTCGTAGGCGCGGGAGGGCTCAGCTCTCGGCAGGCCGCGGCCTATCGCCCACGGGGCGGCGGCGACGGTGTGGCCGACCCCTGACGCCCCGATCGCTGTGGGCCGGTGGTGGTCTGCTGGGTGTGCCAGCGGGCCACCTCGTCGGCGGCGGCGACGCGTACCGGGTCGGGGTTGGCCCAGCTCCAGTTGGGGTGGGCGCGGTTGGTGAGAAGGACGAACACGAGCCTGCGGGTCGGGTCGACCAGGAGCGAGGTGCCGGTGAAGCCGGTGTGCCCGAAGGTGCCCGCACGGCTGAGCTGGCCCATGAACCACGGCTGGTTGAGCACCACGCCGAGTCCGTGGTCGGAGGTGCGGCGGGGTCGTTCGGGGTCGACGGCCGGCAGCCCGGCGTTGGCGTTGGTCAGCATCCGGCGCACCGTGCTCTCGGCCAGGATCCGGCGTCCACCGTAGGTGCCGCCGTCGAGCAGGAGCTGACCGATGACGGCGACCTCCGCGGCGGTGCTGAAGATCCCCGCGTGCCCGGCGATGCCGCCGAGGTGGTTGGCGACGTCGTCGTGCACGACCCCGCGCAGGAGGCCGCGCGAGGAGCGGGCGTCGGTGGCGACCATCCGGGCGGCCCGTTCCGCGCTGCTGATCCAGGTGTTCGGGTTGAAGCCGGTCCACCTCAGGCCGAGCGGGTCGGTCAGGCCGCTCTTGAGTGCCTGGTCGAGGCGTTGGCCGGTGACCTTCTCGACGAGCTTGCCGGCGACCATCAGGCCGACGCTGGAGTAGCGGAACACCCGACCGGGCACGCTGCCGCTGACCAGCGGGGTGGCCAGGACCGCCTTCCACTTCTCGGCGAGGGTGGGATAGCCGGTGACGCTGGCGCCCACGGGCAGCCCGCTGGTGTGCGCCAGGAGCATCGCCACGGTGACGGCCGACTTGCCGGCGCCGGTGAACTCGGGCAGGTAGCGCACCACGGGGGCGTCCAGGTCGAGGCGACCCTGCTCGACCTGCTGGAGGACGAGGATGGACGTGTAGACCTTCGTGATCGACGCGAGGTCGAAGATGGAGTCGGGGCGCATCCGGACGCGCTGCGCGGCCGGCAGGAGCACCGGCCCGGCATCGAAGCGGAGCGCCTCGCCGACGGTCGCCTGCCCGCTCGTCTGCCCGCCGGTGAGGGCGAGCGCCACGGCGCCGGCGTACGTGGGGTGCGAGGGGTTCTGGCTGGTGGGCTGCAGGTGGACGTTGAGGACGCCGGTCAGGCGTTGGGTGAGCGTCCTGGGCGTACGCACGATGCGGCCGGCGGAGCCGCCCTGACCGGCCACGGGCTCAGTCGGGGTCTGCCACGAACCCGCCTGCTCCGCCGGGGTCTTCGCCTGGCAGCCGGTGAGCGCCACGGCGGCGGCGGAGAGGCCGAGGCCCAGCATCGAACGACGATCGATACGCACGGCAGGATCATGCCATGTCACGGTGCCTCCGCTCGACGGGCGAACGGCCACGCCGTGCGTGAGGATGCGGAGATGGCTGAGTATCCGCATCTGCTGCACACCGTCATCGACACCACCAACACCCGGGAACTGGCCGAGTTCTATCGGCAGCTGCTGGGGCTGCGATACCGCAACGGCGACGAACCTCCTGCCGACGGCGCTGCGGACGACGCCGACTGGCTCGTTCTCGTGGACGCGAGTGATTCCCCCCAGCTGGCGTTTCAGCAGGTGGAGCGTCTGGAGCGTACGACGTGGCCCGAGCATGACGTCCCGATGCAGATGCACCTCGACCTCACCGTGTCCAGTGTCGAGGAGTTGCAGCGGCAGCGGGAGAGGGCGGAGTCGCTCGGGGCGCGCCTGCTGCTCGACCGGACGGACGACTCGGACGAGCCGCTCTACGTCCTCGCGGACCCGTCGGGCCATCCGTTCTGTATCTTCGTCGGCTGATCCGAGGCGACGCAGGTTTCGCTCCGATCAACCCGTTGACACGGCCGTGGTCCGCCCGGAACTATCAGCGACAGTCCACCGGCTCCTCCTTCGTTCGTCACGAACCCTCATGACAACGATGTCAGGACCGGCCGCAGCAGTCCCGTTCCACTCTGCCCAGACGTTTGACGTACTCGACCCGGTTCGAGGCGAAAGGCCCTGCCCTATGTCGCATTCCCCCCTCGCGCGCTCCACACGACTGCTCGCCGCGACAACCGCGGTCCTGCTCCCGGTGGGGTTGCTCGTCGCCGCACCCCTGGCCAGCGCCGCGCCCAGCGCGGCTGCGCCCGGCAACTTCAGCTCGTCGTTCGAGTCGGCCGACCCGCAGCCCGCCACGACCACCGTGGAGGTCGGCCCGAACGGAAAGCCGCTCCAGGGAAACCTGAGCGGAACCGTCACCACACTGCCAGGCAGCCTGCTCGACCAGGTCAGCGCGGTGACCGCGAGCGCCGAGAACCCGCCGAACGAGATCGCCGCGAACCTCAAGGACGGCGACTCGTCGACGAAGTGGCTGGTGTTCGCCTCGACCGGCTGGGTGACGTACCGGCTCGCCGAGCCCGCGAAGGTGGTGCGGTACTCGCTGACCTCGGCGGACGACGCACCGAACCGCGACCCCAGAGACTTCGTCGTGCAGGGCTCGAACGACGGCAGCACCTGGACCGACCTGGACCGGCGGGCCGGCGAGAAGTTCAGCGGACGGTTCGCCACCAACATCTACAACTTCACCAACACCACCGCCTACGGCTACTACCGGCTGAGCGTCACCGCGAACTCTGGTGACCCCCTGGTCCAACTGGCCGACTGGAACATCAGCGACGGATCGAACGTCAGGCCGCCGGCCACCCCGATGGTCAGCGAGGTCGGCGCCGGTCCGAACGGCGGCTACACCACGAAGCCCGAGGCCGGTTTCACCGGACTGGCCGCGCTGCGGTACGCCGGTGGCGCCGAAGGCGACGGCCGCGCGTACGGGACCAACAAGCTCTTCGACGTCGACATCCCGGTCGGCCCGGCGACCCGGCTGTCCTACAAGATCTTCCCGGAGTTCACCGGCCACGACGGCCGGTACCCGTCCACCTACACGGCCGTCGACCTGCACTTCACCGACGGCAGCTACCTGAGCGGCCGTTCCCCGGTCGACCAGCACGGCTACTCGCTCACCGCTGCGGGGCAGGGTGCGTCGAAGGTGCTCTACGCCGATCAGTGGAACGCGGTGCAGACCGACGTCGGCGCCCTCGCGCGCGGCAAGACGATCGACCGCATCCTGCTCGCCTACGACAACCCGCAGGCCACCGGTGAGACCCGGTTCCAGGGCTGGCTCGACGACGTGCAGGTGACCGGCTCGCCGGCGTCCATCGACGGCTCACGGCTGACCAACTACGTCGACACCCGGCGCGGCACCAACTCGACGGGTGGGTTCTCGCGCGGCAACAACCTGCCGATCACCTCGGTGCCGAACGGCTTCAACTTCTTCACGCCGGTCACCGACGCCACGTCCGACTCGTGGGAGTACCAGTACCACCGGGTCAACAACGCCGCCAACCTGCCGACGCTGCAGGGTCTCGCGATCTCGCACGAGCCCAGCCCGTGGATGGGTGACCGCAACCAGATGTCGGTGATGCCGGTGGCGGGCGACCGTCCTCTCACCGGGCCGCCCTCCAGCCGGGCTCTCGCCTTCAGCCACGACGACGAGACGGCGCAGCCGGACCTCTACCGCGTCGCGCTGCAGAACGGTCTGGTCGCCGAGATGTCGCCGACCGACCACGCCGGGATCATGCGGTTCACCTTCCCGTCCGGGCCGGCGACCGGAAGCCTCGTCTTCTACAACGGCACGTTCACCATCGGCGCCGACGGCACGTTCACCGGCTGGGTCGACAACGGAAGCGGCCTGTCGGCCGGCCGGACCCGCATGTTCGTGTCCGGCGCCTTCGACCGCGCGCCGACGGCGTCGTCAGCGACGTCCGCCACCTTCGACGTCACCGGGAACCGGGAGGTGACGATGCGCATCGCGACCTCGTTCCTCTCGGTCGACCAGGCCCACCGGAATCTCGACCTGGAGGTCACCGGCAGGACCTTCGACCAGGTCCACGCCGCCGCCACCGAGGCATGGAAGGACCGACTCGGCCGGGTGGAGGTGCAGGGCGCGACCGAGGCGCAGCTGGTGACGATGTACTCCAACCTGTACCGGCTGAACCTGTACCCGAACTCGCAGTCGGAGAACACCGGCACCGCCGCCGCGCCGCGCTGGCAGTACGCGAGCCCGGTGTCGGCCCCCACCGGCACGTCGACCCCCACCCGCACCGGCGCGAAGATCGTCGACGGGCAGATCTACGTCAACAACGGCTTCTGGGACACCTACCGCACCGTGTGGCCCGCCTACGCGCTGCTGTACCCGGACGTCGCCGCCAGGATCTCCGACGGCTTCGTCCAGCACTACCGCGACGGCGGCTGGATCGCCCGCTGGTCGTCGCCCGGCTACGCCGACCTGATGACCGGCACCAGCGCGAACGTCGCACTGGCCCAGGCGTACCTCACCGGGGTCAAGCTGCCCGACCCGCTGGCGGCGTACGACGCGGCGGTCAAGGACGCGACCGTCGCGTCCGGGCGAAGCGCGGTCGGCCGCAAGGGCATCGAGAGCTCGTTGTTCCTCGGCTACACGCCCACCTCCACCGGCGAGTCGGTCTCGTGGGCGCTGGAGGGCTTCATCAACGACTTCGGCATCGGCAACATGGGTGCGGCCCTGGCCAAGGACCCGGCGACGCCGAAGTCGGAGCGCGAGCGGCTCAAGGAGGAGTCCCGGTACTTCCTGGAGCGCGCCCGCAACTACGTCCACCTCTTCGACCCGAAGACGAAGCTCTTCCAGGGCCGCGACGCCGCCGGTAACTTCCTCGCGGGCGACCCGCTGGACTGGGGTGGCGTCTACACCGAGACCAACGGGTGGAACTTCGCCTTCACCGCCCAGCAGGACGGCCAGGGACTGGTCAACCTGTACGGCGGCCAGAAGGCGCTGCGCGACAAGCTCGACGAGTTCTTCTCCACCCCGGAGAAGGCCGACCGCCCC
The DNA here is from genome assembly GCF_023896955.1 of Micromonospora sp. RHAY321. Taxonomy (GTDB): domain Bacteria; phylum Actinomycetota; class Actinomycetes; order Mycobacteriales; family Micromonosporaceae; genus Micromonospora. The sequence goes on along the minus strand of NZ_JAMHIW010000004.1, from coordinate 2,732 downwards.
GGCGGGTACGGCGGCACGATCCACGAGATGCTCGAGGCGCAGGCGGTGCGGATGGGGCAGCTCGGCATGAGCAACCAACCGTCGCACCACATCCCGTACATGTACGCCGTCGCGGGTGCGCCGGCCCGCACGCAGGCGATCGTGCGCGAGATCCTGCAACGCCTCTACGTGGGCAGCGAGATCGGCCAGGGCTACCTGGGCGACGAGGACAACGGCGAGATGTCGGCCTGGTACGTCCTCAGCTCGCTGGGCATCTACCCGCTGCAGGCCGGGTCGGCCCACTGGGCCATCGGGTCGCCGCAGTTCAGCAGGATGACGGTCCACCGTACGAGCGGCGACATCGTCGTCAACGCGTCGAACAACAGCACCAAGAACGTGTACGTGCAGGGCGTCGAGGTCAACGGTAAGAAGCAGCGTGAGGTGTCCCTCGACGTGTCCGCGCTCGCCAAGGGCGGCACGATCGACTTCCAGATGGGCCCCAACCCGTCGTCCTGGGGCAGCGGCAAGAACGACGCGCCGCCGTCACTGACCAAGGGTGACGAGGCGCCCCAGCCACTGCAGGACACCACCGGCCCCGGCCTCGGCACCGCGACCGCCGGTGGCGGTGAGGACGCGTCGAAGCTGTTCGACGACTCGTCGACCACGCAGCTGACGTTCACCTCCGCCACGCCCCAGGTCGGCTGGGCCTTCCGGGGTGGCAAGCAGAAGCCGAGGTACTACACCATCACCTCCGGTGCGGCCGCCGGCGACCCCGCGGCCTGGCGGCTGCAGGGTTCCAACGACGGCATCACCTGGAGCACCGTCGACTCCCGCAGCGACGAGGTGTTCCCGTGGCGTAACCAGACCCGCCCGTTCACGATCAGCGATCCGGGCCGGTACGCGCAGTTCCGCCTCGCCGTGACGAAGACCGTCGGCGCCGCGCAGACGAACCTCGCCGAGATCGAGCTGCTCGCCGGAGGCGACCTCGAACTCGGTGGTGGCGACATCACGGTGACCGCCGCGGGCAGCGTGCACGCGACCTCGGGCGTACCCGTGTCGATGCCGCTGGCCTCCGTCACCGGCGGCAACGCCACCGGCTACAAGGCCACGATCGACTGGGGTGACGGCTCACCGGCCACCGAGGGCACCCTGACGCTGAGCTCGCGGGCTGTCTACAGCGTCAGTGGGTCACACACGTACGCCACGCCGGGACACCACCAGGCGAGCGTCACGGTGACCGACGGCACCGGTCAGAGCTCGGCGACGGTCGGCGTCGACGTGACCTACGCGCCGCCCTCCGGGCTCGCCGCCGCGTTCGACACCGTCTGCGTCGGCGACGAGGGCACCCTCGCGGCGAACTGCGACGCCAAGTCGTGGGCGTACTCGCGGGCCGCCCTGACGGCGGCCGGCGTGACCCAGGGCCAGCGGCACCAGGTGCCGGGCACGGCACTGAACTTCACGCTGCCGGTGATCCCCGCGGGTCAGCCCGACAACGCCACCGGCAACGGCAAGACGGTCGTGCTCAACCTGCCGGCCGACGCCAGGAGCATCTCGTTCATCGGCGCCGGTACGCAGGGCAACCAGAGCACCACCGGCACGGCGACGTTCAGCGACGGCAGCACCGCCAGCATCCCGATCCAGATGAGTGACTGGACGCTGGGCGGCAACGCCAACGGCACCCCGTCCTACGGCAACACCGTCGTCGCCAAGGCCGCGTACCGGCTGAGCGGTACGAGCCGGGACGGCGCCCAGCCGTTCCTGTTCGCCACCGCGCCGTACCAGATCCCGGCGGGCCGGACGCTCGTCTCGGTGACCCTCCCGACGCAGACCGGCAACCCCGGCTCGGAGGGAAGGATCCACGTGTTCGCCATCGCCGACGACGGCACGCCCGCCCCCGCGCTGGCGACCGTCGCCCCGGGCGACCAGACGGTCGACGCCGGTCAGGTCCTCTCGGCGAAGCTCGGCTCGGTGACCGGCGGCGTCCCCGGCGCCACCGGCTACCACGCCCGCGTCCAGTGGGGTGACGGCACGATTCCGGACGACGTCACGATCGGTCAGGACGGTGCGCTGAGCGGCCAACACACCTACGCGCAGGCGGGCACCTACACGGTGCACGTCACGGCGTGGGACACGCTGTCGAGCAGCACCCGGACGTTCACCGTGACCGTGGCGGGTGCCAACCGCCAGCCGGCGATCGCGGTGTCCGCGTCCACCACCACCGGTGACACGATCACCGTCAACGGCAGCGGGTTCGCTGCCGGCGAGCAGGTGACCGTCACTCTCGGCACCAGTCCGGCCCGGACCATGAAGGTCGCGGCGTCGGCGGCGGGAGCGGTACGAGCCTCGGTCGCGACGTCGGACGACGCGCAGCCTGGCCGGTACTCGGTCACCGCCACCGGCGCGTCCTCCCGGACCCCGGCGACGGCCACCGTCCAGGTGACCGAGCAGCAGGAGGTGCGGAGGTACGAACCGGCGGCGGCGCTCACCACGACGGCGGGACCGCGCGGCACCTCGATCACGGTCGACGGTTCCGGGTTCGCCCCGAACGAGACGGTCACGATCAACTTTGGTGACGGCCTCGCGGTCAGCACCGTCCGGGCGAACGGTGACGGCGTGATCTCCGGCGCTGCCGTCAGCGTTCCCGGGGCGGCGAAGGCCGGCTCGGCCAGCGTCACGCTGGCGGGCTCCACGTCGACGACGCGCGTTTCCCTGCCCTTCACCGTCACCGGTTCGAACTGATCCAGGGGTGACAG
>NZ_JAMHIW010000039.1 GCF_023896955.1 Micromonospora sp. RHAY321 | reverse complement strand
GACCTCACCGAACAATGGCTGCACCGCCGCCCCGGCCGCGACCTGCCCGCCATCTACGTCGAACACAACACGCCCAAGGGCGACGTGCCGAACAGCCGCCACCCCATGGCCGACCACACCGACCTGCTCATCGCCCACGTCACCGGCTTCAACCAACTCTTCTGGGACACCGGCACCGCCCGCACGACCGTCATCGACCACGGCATCGTCGCGCCCACCGTGACCTACACCGGCGAGTTGGACCGCCTCGCCGTCGTGATCAACGAGCCGGTCCGGCGGGGCCGGGTCACCGGCACCGACCTGCTGGCCCGGTTCGCCGAGATCGCCCCACTGGACGTCTACGGCATGGGAGTCACCGGCCTCGCCGACCACCTCGGCCTACCGGCCGACCGACTCACCAGCCACGACGACACACCCCAGCACCAGATGCACGCCGAACTGGCCCGACGACGCGCCTACCTACACCTCTGCCGATGGACCTCCCTCGGACTCAGCCTCATCGAAGCCATGTCCATCGGCATGCCCGTCGTCGCCCTCGCCACCACCGAAGCCGTCACGGCCGTACCCCCGGACGCCGGGGTGCTCGCCACCCGGGTTGACACCCTGCTCGACGCCGCCCGCCGGTTCATGGCCGAACCGGAGGCCGCGCGTCAGGCCGGCGCGGCGGCACAGGCCGCCGCGCGGGACAGGTACGGCCTCGACCGTTTCCTCGCTGACTGGGACCGGCTGCTGGAGGAGGAAGTATGCGGATCGCGATGATCTCGGAGCACGCCAGCCCGCTCGCCGTCCTCGGAGGGGAGGACGCCGGCGGCCAGAACACGCACGTCGCGGAACTGTCCGCCGCGCTCGCCGCCGCCGGGCACGAGGTGAAGGTCTACACCCGCCGCGACGCGCTCGACCTGCCGGTGACCGTCCGCAGCCCCGACGGATACGACGTGGTGCACGTACCGGCCGGTCCGGCCGAGCCGGTGGCCAAGGACGCGCTGCTGCCGCACATGCGCGACTTCAGCCACTGGCTGATCGAGCGGTGGCGGGACGGGTCCTGGGTGCCCGAGGTGATCCACGCGCACTTCTGGATGAGTGGCCTGGCCGCGCTGACCGCCGGTCGGCAGACCGGGGTGCCGGTGGTGCAGACGTACCACGCGCTGGGCACCGTGAAGCGCCGCTATCAGGGCGTGCAGGACACCAGCCCGGCCCGGCGGGTGTCCTACGAGCGCGAGTTGGGCCGCTCGGTGGACCGGGTGGTCGCGCAGTGCCGCGACGAGGTCGGCGAGCTGGTCCGGATGGGGGTGCCCCGGTCCCGGATGACCGTCGTGCCCTCCGGCGTCAACCTCTCCACGTTCTCCCCGTTCGGGCCCGCCGCGGACCGCGAGCCCGGTCAGGCACGGATCCTGACGGTGGGCCGGCTGGTCGAGCGCAAGGGCTTCCAGACGGTGGTCCGCGCGATGGAGCTGGTCCCGGACGCCGAGTGCGTGGTGGTCGGTGGCCCACCCGAGGGGCTGCTGGAGACCGACCCGTACGCGCGGCGGTTGCGGGCGCTGGCCGAGTCGTGTGGGGTGGCCGACCGGGTGCGGCTGGTCGGCGCGGTGCCCCGGGAGGAGATGGGCCGCTGGTACCGGTCGGCGGACCTGCTCGTCGCCGCCCCCTGGTACGAGCCGTTCGGCCTGACCCCACTGGAGGCCATGGCCTGCGGGGTGCCGGTCGTCGGCACCGCCGTGGGCGGGATCCGCGACACCGTGGTCGACGGGACGACCGGTCTCCTCGTGCCGGCCCGGGACCCGCGTGCCCTGGCCGCCGCGATCGGGCGGCTGCTCGACGACCGGATCCGGCGCTTCGGGTACGCCACCGCGGCGCGCGAGCGGGTCCGGTCGCGGTACTCGTGGGCGGTCACCGCCGAGCGATTGGCGGAGGTCTACGGCGAGGTGGCCGCGGTGCGCCGGCCGACCCGGGTGGTGGCCTGATGCCGGCGGGCACCCTGCTCGACACGCACCTGACGAATCTCGCCGCGGCGCTGGCGCCCTACCGGGAGTGCGAGCCACAGCTGGCGCGCTGGGGTGCGCAACTGGCGCACCGGCTGGCCGGCGGTGGGCGG
>NZ_JAMHIW010000038.1 GCF_023896955.1 Micromonospora sp. RHAY321 | reverse complement strand
AACCTCACCGAACAATGGCTGCACCGCCGCCCCGGCCGCGACCTCCCCGCCATCTACGTCGAACACAACACCCCCAAGGGCGACGTGCCGAACACCCGCCACCCCATGGCCGACCACACCAACCTGCTCATCGCCCACGTCACCGGCTTCAACCAACTCTTCTGGGACACCGGCACCACCCGCACGACCGTCATCGACCACGGCATCGTCACGCCCACCGCCACCTACACCGGCGAACTGGACCGCCTCGCCGTCGTGATCAACGAGCCGGTCCGGCGGGGCCGGGTCACCGGCACCGACCTGCTGCCCCGGTTCGCCGACATCGCCCCACTGGACGTCTACGGCATGGGAGTCACCGGCCTCGCCGACCACCTCGGCCTACCAGCCGACCGGCTCACCAGCCACGACGACGTACCCCAGCACCAGATGCACGCCGAACTCGCGCGACGACGCGCCTACCTGCACCTCTGCCGCTGGACCTCCCTCGGACTCAGCCTCATCGAAGCCATGTCCATCGGCATGCCCGTCGTCGCCCTCGCCACCACCGAAGCCGTCACGGCCGTACCCCCGGACGCCGGGGTGCTCGCCACCCGGGTGGAGACGCTCACCGAGTCGGCCCGGCGGCTCATCGAGGACCGCGACGCGGCGTACCGGCTGGGCGCGCGGGCGCGGGAGGTGTCCAGGGAACGTTTCGGACTCGACCGGTTCCTGGCCGACTGGGACCGGCTGATGAAGGAGGAGACATGCGCATCGCGATGATCTCGGAGCACGCCAGCCCACTCGCAGTCCTGGGCGAGGAGGACGCCGGCGGCCAGAACACGCACGTCGCGGAACTGTCCGCCGCGCTGGCCGGCGAGGGACACGACGTACGCGTCTACACCCGCCGCGACTCCACCACCCTCGACCACGTCGTCTCCACTCCGGACGGCTACCAGGTGTGGCACGTGCCGGCCGGCCCGCCACGGCGGATGCCCAAGGACGAGCTGTTGCCGTTCATGGGCGAGTTCGGCACGTGGCTGGCCGAGCAGTGGCGGGACGGATCCTGGGTGCCCGACGTGGCGCACGCCCACTTCTGGATGAGCGGACTGGCCACCCTGCACGCCGGACGGCGGGCCCGGGTCCCGACGGTGCTGACGTACCACGCCCTGGGGACCGTGAAACGACGCCACCAGGGCACCCGGGACACGAGCCCACCAGGCCGGATCGGGTACGAACGTGCCCTCGGCCGGGCCGCCGACCGGGTGATCGTGCAGTGCCAGGACGAGATCGGAGAGCTGGTCCGCCTGGGCGTGCCCCGGGCCCGGATGGCACTGGTCCCCTCCGGGGTCAACCAGGAGATGTTCCGCCCGGACGGGCCCGCCGAGCCGCGTGACCCGAGCCGGCCACGGCTCCTCACTGTCGGACGGATGGTGGAGCGCAAGGGCTTCGCGGATGTCATCCAGGCGCTGCACGCGGTGCCGGACGCCGAGTGCGTGGTGGTCGGCGGCCCGCCGGCCGACCTGCTGCCCGCCGACACCTTCGCCCGGCGGCTCGGGGCGCTGGCCGAGTCGTGTGGGGTGGCCGACCGGGTGCGGCTGGTCGGCGCGGTGCCCCGGGAGGAGATGGGCCGCTGGTACCGCTCGGCTGACCTCCTCGTCGCCGCCCCCTGGTACGAGCCGTTCGGCCTGACCCCACTGGAGGCCATGGCCTGCGGGGTGCCCGTCGTCGGCACCGCCGTCGGCGGGATCGCCGACACCGTCATCGACGGGCTGACCGGAGACCTGGTCCGGCCACGCGACCCGTGGGCACTGGGCGTCGCGATCCGACGGCTGCTCGCCGACAACACGCGCCGGTTCGCGTACGCCACCGCCGCGCTCGACCGGATCCGCAGCCGCTACTCCTGGAAGCAGGCGGCCGAGCAGCTCATCGCCGTCTACGCCGCGGTCACCACCGTCGGCCGGCCCACCTCGGCGGTGGCCTGATGACCGGGACGTACTCCATCATCGACGCGCACCTGGCCGGGCTGGCGGCGGCGTTGCTGCCCTACCGACAGGAGGCCGAGCGGCTGGCCGGCTGGGGCACCGAGTTGGCCTGGAGGTTGGCCGCCGGTGGGCGA
>NZ_JAMHIW010000037.1 GCF_023896955.1 Micromonospora sp. RHAY321 | reverse complement strand
AAGATTGTCCGGCGGTGTCCTACTCTCCCACACCCTCACGAGTGCAGTACCATCGGCGCTGGAGGGCTTAGCTTCCGGGTTCGGAATGTGACCGGGCGTTTCCCCTCCGCCATGACCGCCGTAACTCTATCGACATATCAAACAACACCAACAATGTGGTCTGTTGTTCGTTTATCGAGAGTTGCACAGTGGACGCGTAGCAGCTTAGTAGTCAAGTCCTCGGCCTATTAGTACCGGTCAACTGAACCCGTTACCGGGCTTACATTTCCGGCCTATCAACCCAGTCGTCTAGCTGGGGGCCTTACCCCACAAAGTGGGTGGGATACCTCATCTTGAAGCAGGCTTCCCGCTTAGATGCTTTCAGCGGTTATCCCTTCCGAACGTAGCTAACCAGCCGTGCCCTTGGCAGGACAACTGGCACACCAGAGGTTCGTCCGTCCCGGTCCTCTCGTACTAGGGACAGCCCTTCTCAAGTATCCTACGCGCACGGCGGATAGGGACCGAACTGTCTCACGACGTTCTAAACCCAGCTCGCGTACCGCTTTAATGGGCGAACAGCCCAACCCTTGGGACCTGCTACAGCCCCAGGATGCGACGAGCCGACATCGAGGTGCCAAACCATCCCGTCGATATGGACTCTTGGGGAAGATCAGCCTGTTATCCCCGGGGTACCTTTTATCCGTTGAGCGACACCGCTTCCACTCGCAAGTGCCGGATCACTAGTCCCGACTTTCGTCCCTGCTCGACCTGTCAGTCTCACAGTCAAGCTCCCTTGTGTACTTGCACTCAACACCTGATTGCCAACCAGGCTGAGGGAACCTTTGGGCGCCTCCGTTACCTTTTAGGAGGCAACCGCCCCAGTTAAACTACCCACCAGACACTGTCCCTGAACCGGATAACGGTCCGAAGTTAGATACCCAAATCAACCAGAGTGGTATTTCAAGATTGCCTCCACCCATACTGGCGTATGGACTTCACCGGCTCCCACCTATCCTACACAAGCTAATTCGAGTACCAATGTCAAGCTATAGTAAAGGTCCCGGGGTCTTTCCGTCCTGCCGCGCGTAACGAGCATCTTTACTCGTACTGCAATTTCGCCGGGCCTGTGGTTGAGACAGTGGGGAAGTCGTTACGCCATTCGTGCAGGTCGGAACTTACCCGACAAGGAATTTCGCTACCTTAGGATGGTTATAGTTACCACCGCCGTTTACTGGCGCTTAAGTTCTCCGCTTCGCCCCGAAGAGCTAACAGGTCCCCTTAACGTTCCAGCACCGGGCAGGCGTCAGTCCATATACATCGAATTACTTCTTCGCATGGACCTGTGTTTTTAGTAAACAGTCGCTTCCCCCTGCTCTCTGCGGCCATACAACGCTCCACCCGCGCGGGGCTTCACGTCTCCGGCCCCCCTTCTCCCTAAGTTACGGGGGCAATTTGCCGAGTTCCTTAACCACAGTTCGCCCGATCGCCTCGGTATTCTCTACCTGACCACCTGTGTCGGTTTGGGGTACGGGCCGCTAAGAACTCGCTAGAGGCTTTTCTCGGCAGCATAGGATCACTGACTTCACCTGAATCGGCTCGGCATCACGTCTCAGCCCTAGTGTGTTGCGGATTTGCCTACAACACGGCCTACACGCTTACCCCGGCACAACCACCGGCCGGGCTCAGCTACCTTCCTGCGTCACCCCATCGCTTGACTACTACCCGTCAGGTTCCCACGCTCCCCAGCATCAGCCCGAAGGCATCAGCTGGTTTGGGTGGTTAGCACAACGAGGTTCGTCAGGGACGCTCTTTCGCGGGTACGGGAATATCAACCCGTTGTCCATCGACTACGCCTCTCGGCCTCGCCTTAGGTCCCGACTCACCCAGGGCGGATTAGCCTGGCCCTGGAACCCTTGGTCATCCGGCGGAAGGGTTTCTCACCCTTCTTTCGCTACTCATGCCTGCATTCTCACTCGTGCCGCGTCCACAACTGGGTCACCCCGCTGCTTCACTCGCGGCACGACGCTCCCCTACCCATCCACACACCTGCACAAGGAATCAAGTCCAAGCGAGGTTAAAATGTGAATGCCACAGCTTCGGCGGTGTGCTTGAGCCCCGCTACATTGTCGGCGCGGAACCACTTGACCAGTGAGCTATTACGCACTCTTTAAAGGGTGGCTGCTTCTAAGCCAACCTCCTGGTTGTCTATGCGACCCCACATCCTTTTCCACTTAGCACACGCTTAGGGGCCTTAGCTGGTGATCTGGGCTGTTTCCCTCTCGACTACGAAGCTTATCCCCCGCAGTCTCACTGCCGCGCTCTCACTTACCGGCATTCGGAGTTTGGCTGATTTCGGTAAGCTTGTGGGCCCCCTAGACCATCCAGTGCTCTACCTCCGGCAAGAAACACGCGACGCTGCACCTAAATGCATTTCGGGGAGAACCAGCTATCACGGAGTTTGATTGGCCTTTCACCCCTAACCACAGGTCATCCCCCAATTTTTCAACATTGGTGGGTTCGGCCCTCCACGCGGTCTTACCCGCGCTTCAGCCTGCCCATGGCTAGATCACTCCGCTTCGGGTCTAGGACACGCGACTGAATCGCCCTATTCAGACTCGCTTTCGCTACGGCTCCCCCACACGGGTTAACCTCGCCACATGCCACTAACTCGCAGGCTCATTCTTCAAAAGGCACGCCGTCACCCCGCAAGGCTCCGACGGATTGTAGGCGAACGGTTTCAGGTACTATTTCACTCCCCTCCCGGGGTACTTTTCACCATTCCCTCACGGTACTCGTCCGCTATCGGTCACCAGGAAGTATTTAGGCTTACCAGGTGGTCCTGGCAGATTCACGGCAGATTTCAGGGGTCCGCCGCTACTCGGGAACACCCACAGAAGGTCAGCAACTTTCACCTACCGGACTCTCACCGTCTACGGTCAGCCATTCCAGACTGTTCGACTAGCCACTGACTTTGTAACTTCTCGAACAAGTGTCAGCTTGTTCAGCAGGGTCCCACAACCCCAACCACGCAACCCCTGACAGGTATCACACGCAGCCGGTTTAGCCTCGATCCGCTTTCGCTCGCCACTACTCACGGAATCACTAAATTGTTTTCTCTTCCTACGGGTACTGAGATGTTTCACTTCCCCGCGTTCCCTCCACACACCCTATGTGTTCAGGTGTGGGTGACACCACATGACTGGTGCCAGGTTTCCCCATTCGGACACCCTGGGATCACAGCTTGGTTGACAGCTCCCCCAGGCCTATCGCGGCCTCCCACGTCCTTCATCGGCTCCTGGTGCCAAGGCATTCACCGTTCGCCCTTGACAACTTGACCACAAAGATGCTCGCGTCCACTGTGCAATTCTCAACAAACGACCAACCCACAACCCAACAGCCCCACACCAGCACCACCACAGTGATCGGTATGCGAGGCCAGGCCATGCCTGGCAACCTCACGAACCCACAGGCTCGCTACGGCTCCGAAAGAAACAACCACCGGTTGTTCTTTCAGGACCCAACAGGGTGCTCTCCATTCACCTCCAGCCGCACCAGGACTTCATTCCCACCACCGAAGTGGCTGTACTAGAAGGATCCCGGCCGTTGCCAGAGCCAAACTCACCAGTGTCTCCGCCATCTGAGCACCCCGCCACCACGATCGGGCAGCGCGGGCTCCTTACCGACTTTCGTCGGAAGGTGCTCCTTAGAAAGGAGGTGATCCAGCCGCACCTTCCGGTACGGCTACCTTGTTACGACTTCGTCCCAATCGCCAGCCCCACCTTCGACGGCTCCCTCCCACAAGGGGTTGGGCCACCGGCTTCGGGTGTTGCCGACTTTCGTGACGTGACGGGCGGTGTGTACAAGGCCCGGGAACGTATTCACCGCAGCGTTGCTGATCTGCGATTACTAGCGACTCCGACTTCACGGGGTCGAGTTGCAGACCCCGATCCGAACTGAGACCGGCTTTTTGGGATTCGCTCCACCTCACGGTATCGCAGCCCATTGTACCGGCCATTGTAGCATGCGTGAAGCCCTGGACATAAGGGGCATGATGACTTGACGTCATCCCCACCTTCCTCCGAGTTGACCCCGGCAGTCTTCGATGAGTCCCCGCCATAACGCGCTGGCAACATCGAACGAGGGTTGCGCTCGTTGCGGGACTTAACCCAACATCTCACGACACGAGCTGACGACAGCCATGCACCACCTGTGACCGCCCCCGAAGGACCTCACATCTCTGCGAGTTTTGCGGCCATGTCAAACCCAGGTAAGGTTCTTCGCGTTGCATCGAATTAATCCGCATGCTCCGCCGCTTGTGCGGGCCCCCGTCAATTCCTTTGAGTTTTAGCCTTGCGGCCGTACTCCCCAGGCGGGGCGCTTAATGCGTTAGCTGCGGCACAGGGAACCGGAGAGGCCCCCCACACCTAGCGCCCAACGTTTACAGCGTGGACTACCAGGGTATCTAATCCTGTTCGCTCCCCACGCTTTCGCTCCTCAGCGTCAGTATCGGCCCAGAGACCCGCCTTCGCCACCGGTGTTCCTCCTGATATCTGCGCATTTCACCGCTACACCAGGAATTCCAGTCTCCCCTACCGAACTCTAGCCTGCCCGTATCGACTGCAGGCCCGCGGTTGAGCCGCGGGTTTTCACAGTCGACGCGACAAGCCGCCTACGAGCTCTTTACGCCCAATAAATCCGGACAACGCTCGCACCCTACGTCTTACCGCGGCTGCTGGCACGTAGTTGGCCGGTGCTTCTTCTGCAGGTACCGTCACTCTCGCTTCGTCCCTGCTGAAAGAGGTTTACAACCCGAAGGCCGTCATCCCTCACGCGGCGTCGCTGCATCAGGCTTCCGCCCATTGTGCAATATTCCCCACTGCTGCCTCCCGTAGGAGTCTGGGCCGTGTCTCAGTCCCAGTGTGGCCGGTCGCCCTCTCAGGCCGGCTACCCGTCGTCGCCTTGGTAGGCCATTACCCCACCAACAAGCTGATAGGCCGCGAGCCCATCCCAAGCCGAAAAACTTTCCACCCCCAGCCATGCGGCCAGAAGTCATATTCGGTATTAGCCCCCGTTTCCGAGGGTTATCCCAAAGCCTGGGGCAGGTTGCTCACGTGTTACTCACCCGTTCGCCGCTCGAGTACCCCGAAGGGCCTTTCCGCTCGACTTGCATGTGTTAAGCACGCCGCCAGCGTTCGTCCTGAGCCAGGATCAAACTCTCCAACAAAAATTTGTCGAACAGCATCCTGACAACAAACAACATGTTGCCAAAGGAATCCCAACCAG
>NZ_JAMHIW010000036.1 GCF_023896955.1 Micromonospora sp. RHAY321 | reverse complement strand
GGCCGCCAAGCTACTGTGTTGCAGGCGATAGGACTCGTTACCGGTTTCGACGATGTGGCAGTGGTGGGTCAGCCGATCCAGCAGGGCGGTGGTCATCTTGGCGTCGCCGAACACGCTCGACCATTCGGCGAAGCTCAGGTTGGTGGTGATCACCACGCTGGTGTGTTCGTACAGCTTGGACAGCAGGTGAAACAGCAACGCACCGCCAGCCTGGCTGAACGGCAGATAACCCAGTTCGTCGAGGATGACCAGATCCATGCGCAGCAGTGCCTGGGCGATCCGCCCGGCTTTGCCGTCGTGTTTTTCGCGCTCCAGCAGATTGACCAGATCGACCGTGGAGTAGAAGCGCACGCGCTTGCCATGCCGGGTGATGCCGGACACGGCCAGCGCGGTGGCTAGGTGGGTTTTACCGGTGCCTGGCCCACCGATCAGCACCACGTTCTGCGCGGTGTCGGTAAAGGCCAGGCTGGCCAGCTCGCTGATCAGGCGTGCGTCGGCGCTAGAGGCGCTGAAGTCGAAGCTGGCCAGATCGCGGTGCATCGGCAGCTTGGCCATGTTCATCTGGTGGCTCACCGAGCGCATGGCGCGATCTGTGTGCTCTTGTTCCAGCAGGTGTTCGAGCAGCCACTTGGACGAGGCTGTGTTCGACTCACCCTGTGCAGTTAACTCCGCCCAGGCCGTGGCCATGCCGTGCAGGCGCAGCTCCTTGAGTTCCGCCATCAAATCACGCATGACCGACCTCCTCGGTCTGGCCACGCAGGCGGTCGTAGCGCGCCGTGTTAGCGACGGGGGCTTCCTTGAGCGACAAGTGGGTTTCGACGCTGGGTGGTGGTTCGGTCGCGGCCAGGCGCGCCACGACATTGAGGATGTGTTCGGCGCTCAGGCTGCCGCTTTCCAGTACCAGCTCAACGGCTACCAGCACGGCATCGAGCCCGGCGACCGGTACGGCAGCCAGAACTTGCGCCATGATCCGGTCACCGCCGGCATGACGCCCCAGACCGTGCTTAAGCTGACGCAGCGGCGCCGGCAGATCAGCAAAGGGCGCGCCGTTGCGCAGCGCACCGGGCTTGCGTTCGATCAGCGGGAGGTAGTGCTGCCAGTCATAGCTGACCTGGTCGCGATCCAGCAAGCGGACATGGCTGGCGATCAGCGCGTCGTCAGCCACCACCTCGATTCGCGTCGGATACAAACGGCTGCTGACCCACTTACCCGCATACTCACACGGCACCGAGTAGCGGTTGCGCCCGACGCTGACCAGGCAGGTGCTGGAGACCCGCGCAGGCCGCTCGACGTAACCGTCGAATGGCGCTGGCACAGGCATCAGTTCAGCGCGCTCCAACTCCAGCACTTCGGCCACACTCAGCCCGCTGTATTGAGGGTGCGTCAGCTCGTTCCAAAGCGCGCGGCAGCGCTGGCCCAGCCAGGCATTGAGTTCCTCGAAGGAGTGAAACTGACAGTCCTGGGCGTCTAGCCAGATACGCCTGCGGCTGTCTTGCACGTTCTTTTCAACGATGCCCTTTTCCCAACCAGCGGCGACGTTGCAGAAGTCCGGATCGAACAGGTAATGCGCGCACATCACCGCAAAGCGTGCATTCACCGCCCGGCCTTTGCCCTTATTGACCTTGTCGACGGCGGTCTTCATGTTGTCGTAGATGCCCCGGCGCGGCACGCCGCCCAAGGCGCCGAACGAGCGTGTATGGGCGTCAAATAACATCTCATGGCCCTGGCTCGGATACGCCACAAGCCAGAACGCACGGCTGGCACACAGCTTCAGATGTGCCACCTGCATACGCCGGTAAATGCCGCCGACCAGCAAGCCTTCCTCGCTCCAGTCAAACTGAAACGCCTCGCCAAGAGCAAAGGTCAGCGGCACAAAGGCCTGCGACGCCTTGCCCTGTCCCCCTCGCCAGGCACGGATAAACGCGGTGAGCTGGCTGTAGCCACCGTCATAACCATCGGCTTTGATTTGCGCCAACAGCGCCTTGGCACTGCGCCGCTGTTGCTTGGGGCGCAGCGAATCGGCCTTTAGCGCCTGCTCCAGCGTGGTGTGAAAAGGGCTGAGTTTGTTGAAGATCGCGCGGCGTTGGTAGACCGGCGGCTTGGCCTCAGGTGCTCTGACCCACTTGCGAATCGTGTTGCGCGCCAACCCGGTGCGCTTGGCTATCTCATGCAGCGACAGCTTGTCGCGGAAATACATCCGGCGAATTTTGCCCATCATTTCCATACTGATCACCCTGTGTTCTCCTGCTCAAAAATTGAGCAGAAGCAGTTGAACACCTGGGTCAGTTTTCAGTCGGCAGAACAGCCTCTACTGGGTCAGTTTTCGGTCAGCGGCAACAGATTAACCATGTTGCTGGCTTGCCACCAACACCGCTCAAGGTACGGGTGGACATTTCCCCGGAAATTTTCGAAAAGGTCGCTTTGGATGACAGTGTGTTCGTTTTCGTACAGACGCTATCGGGCTCCAAGGTACCTCTCGCTACCATACGACTTAAGGTCTCAAGTCTGCCGGCCGAGGTGGAGTTTTCAGGCGCTGATGCAATAGTTACCAGCAACACCTTATCGCAGACAGCCGCGATTCAAGTGACTGCTAGGGTCTCTAGGGGAGGGAAGAGTAGGTCGGGGGAATGGTTGGGCCGAAGCTCGACGACATTAAATTCGAAGAGCGCTAGGCTGAAGCTTACGATCAACCTTCCGGATATCTGATCGACTGCACCGCAAAGTGCTGTTGCCAGGTACTGTAAAATAGAAGAGTGAGCACTTGATTTGCTGGTGCTTTCAAACAACGGTGTTGTTTTTTTAACAGCCGAACTGGAAAGGGAGGCTGAGCTGCTCAGTGATCACTTTATCCGTTGGCTGATTTACGCCGGCATGTTCGCTACAGGCACTGAACGACAACGCAGATGGTATGGTCTGTGCGTTCTGACTCGTCAAGGATCGGCCAATGGATCGTTTGTCTAATTTGCTCTCGCGGTTCGGCGTGCGGGCCAATCTGTTCTATGACGGCGACCTATGCGGCTCTGCATCTTACGATGGCGCCGAGCGGCGAGGTTATATCCATCTGCTTCAGGCCGGCAGCGTGACGTTGCTTGGTCCCGATCGCAAGGATTTGCAGCTCACTCGCCCTAGCTTGATTTTTATGCCACGCCCCGCCAAGCATCAATTGTTTGCGGGTGAGTCCGATGGCGCAAAGTTGTTGTGTGCTTCCATGGAGTTTGAGGGCGGAATTGATAATCCTTTGTCGGCTTCATTACCGGACTGTTTGGTGCTCGCACTCGATGATCTGCCCATGCTGGCAGACACGTTGGAGTGGATGTTTGCCGAGGCGGCAAATGTGCATTGTGGAAGGGAAGCCGCGCTTGAGCGCTTATTTGAGCTCCTAATCATTCTGTTGCTCCGTTACCTGCTCGATCATCACCAGTTGCGCACCGGAATGATGGCTGGACTGGCCGACATGCGGCTTGCCCGATCGCTTTTACAGATGCACAACTCCCCGGAACATGCCTGGTCAATAGCAGAGCTGGCCAGTGAGTCAAATATGTCACGCGCTGCGTATGCCGTGCATTTCAAGAGTGTCATCGGACAGACGCCTGCTGATTATTTGTTGAGTTGGCGAGTTAGCCTGGCTCAGAAGCTGATGCGAGAAGGGCGCTCGATTACGCTGATTGCAGCTCAAGTCGGCTACGAAAGTCCTTCGGCGCTGTCTCGCGCATTTAGACGCAAGACGGGGTTGAGCCCTCGTGACTGGTTGAAAGATCTGGCGGGGGAAAATGATGGCAAAAAGGCCTAAGGCATTACTGCCTTAAGCCATTGAAAAAATTATGCATTAATTTTACGTTTTTCCAGTTCAACCAGCGAATGGCCTGCCACAAATATCGAAACAGCAAGCAACCCTAAGTCTTTAAGCAGAAACTGACCTGGCGCAACGGAAATCGCCGGAAACCCTAAACTAGGCTCAATGACGCCCGGAGTGGAAAACATAAAGCTAAGGGTTGTGAAGAACAGGCCTGCAGACAGAGCGCCTCCTACCACGGATAGTTTGGGCGACAGCATGCGGCCTGCGATCAGAGTGCCGATCGAAATCTCTAGTATGCCGAGCAGGCTGGAGAACATGTCGACCGAAAAAATGCTATACACCCATCCCAAAAGCGGGCTGTTGCTCACCAGTGGAACCAGGCCCTCGGCCTCGTAGTGGGTAAATTTCATGCCGCCGAACCAGAAGTAAATAATAGCGAGAGCCAAGTACGCGCCATAGATACCTAGCCCCATAGTTTTGGTTCCAAGCGTTAAGTGGGCCTGTACGCTGGACTTCGAGTTTTCAATGCCTATGGTTTTCATGTCTGAGCTTCCAGTAGTGAGTGAGAGTGTGTTGGCTGCCGAACGCCGTATGCGTTGGCGATGAGATTATTATGGCTGGCATCTCTAATCAAGAGGCATCAGAAAGTATTGATTTCAGTGCAGATCGTCTTGGGCGGTGCAATTCGCGATGAAGGGATCGCCGTGGAGAGCGATGAGTGCACTATTTCGATAAAGGAGTCGTTTTACATAGGTCGATGAAGCGCGTTGCGGCATCGCCTACTGTCATTTCTCAAATCTGACTATGGGGCTTGGGGCGAAGGGCGGCACTGACTAGGCTTAGAACAGCTACCAACTAGCCGCGCGGCCGCGATGCACAAAGAATGGTAACTGAGCCGTGAGTGCGGTGGGCGCCCGCATTTATTTCCAAACCCTACAGATACATCGATCTTCGACTTCAACCGGGCAGATAGCTGTTGCAGCAAGCCTATCAATCGACTTTGACGTGTTAAAGAGGATAGGTTTTCCAGGGTTGGGGAACAGCCAATGTCATCAACCTAAGCTGCAGCCCTGCCCAAGGCAAGCCCCCCGAAGCAGCCAGCCGCCATGGCCGTCGGGCGATGACCAGGCCTCTGCCGCTCAATCAGGCGGTCTAGCTGGGCTGGCGGTGATGTGATCATCGTCTGTTCCGGCTGTCTAGGCGAGATTTCTCGTTCTCCGGACGAGCCTATGCCGACCGCTTGTGGCCAGCTTTTTTGCACGGAGGTTGGGCGGTGGTGTTTCTTCAGCGCGTCGGTTTGTAGCCCTCACAACCTCGGCTGGCTGCGCGTTTGCGTTGGCGCGCAAAGCTACGGCCTGAGCGTACGGCACTGAGGCTTTTAGCCATCAAGGCCAGCACATTGCTCAGCCCCTGAGCACAGTGCCGCACCAGCAGCTCGACCAGGGTATTTTTGAGCCGTGACACGCCTTGGGTGAAGTTGACTTTCCATCGCAGCTTGCGACCTTTGTGGCGCTGTTCGATGACCGGCTGTAGCAGGTGCTGCATCAACAGCGCCAGGTTCTTCAACAGTTGAGCGGCATGAAAGTCCTGCTTTACAGCGGTCACGCTGCGGCCGCTGAAGTTGTCCAGCGTCAGGGTTTGTTTGAGGCGACGGAAATCGGTTTCGATGCCCCTGCGGCGGTGGTAAAGCTCGGCAAACACCTCAGCGGGAAAGGCTTCTCGATCCAGCAGCGAGGTCAGCAATACTTCGCTTTCGCCGTTGGCCAACTCGACCCGGATCAGTCTCAGCTCGATCTGGCTGGCAGGATCAACGCCAGCCTCGGAGCAGAACAGACGTGCTTCAGGATGGTTGGCCACGAAAAGCTGTGTGTCTTCAACTTGGCCAGAGTGTAGAAACGCTTTGACCTGGGCGTTATAGCCACAGGGCAGGCGCATCAGAAAGTGCCGCTGTTGCTGCGCGAACAGCGCGAATAACCAGTGCCCAGGGTAACCACGGTCAAACAGCGTCAGGCTGTCAGCCGGCAGGTGCTCAAGGTGCAGATGGGCACAGTCGCGCTCGCCGACGGTCAGGGGCACGATCAGGCTATGCAAGGTTTGACCGTCAGCGACTTCGTAGAGTGTGGACAAGCGAGCCATGGGAAAGCCAGAGTGACTGCCAAAGAAGGTCGCCATGGTCGACTCCAGGGGTAAATGCACGGTCGAGCCATCCACCGCGAGCACCCTCAGCCCACGCCACTTCTGACGCAGCCCGAAGCAGTCAATTTGTTGCTGCAGGAGGCGATTGAGACTTTCAAATACCTCGGGGTTGAGCTTTTTGCGCGCTTTGCAGAAGGCCTGCGCAGTGACCATTTGCGTCTCAGTCGACGCCTGATTGAGTACGCGATAGAACTGATCGAGTTCGGTTTGCAGGGCCGTGCGCGGCTGATTGAGCAGGAACAGGACGAGGTTCTTGAAGGTGAGCTGGCGTCGGCGGGTAAAGTCTTGAGGATTCTGGCGGTGGGCGGCGATGAAGGCGGGACAATCGAGCGGGCTGGTTATTTTTTGTACAATTTTCAAGCCAGGGTTTGGCTGGCGGTGTCAAGCGATGCGGTATAGGTAGTCAAAAGGGCTTCTCCCATGCACTGATTTGAGCGCTAATTATATGATATTTATGGATAATTTCCAAAGTTGATGACATTGGGGGAACAGCATGCCCTGCAGAACGACACACGTCACTTTTGTTAAATTAATAAGCTAGCTACCTATTGGGCATAACCTTGCAATTTGCTTCAATTTACGCACATGCACTTGCGACCTCAAAATGCAACGTAAGCCCCGAATATCTCCATTATTGTCGCCGCCAGCCTTAGTTACAGCTGCTATGATGAATGAGATCGAAAACTGAAATCCCCCACTAGAATTGTTGACTGGAGTCAAAATGAATAAAAAGCGGCCGGTTAATCTTGATATTCGAACCATTCAGCTTCCTCTCACGGCGCTTACATCGATTCTGCACCGGATTTCAGGAATTATGCTCTTTATTTTTCTGGGACTGATACTGTATATGCTGAGCAAATCGTTGGAGTCAGAAAAGGGTTTTAATGAAGTCAAGGAGATTTTTTCTTCACCTTTCGGCAAAGTTAGTTTCTGGTTGGTATACTCTTCATTTATTTATCATCTCGTAGCCGGAATTCGACACCTAGTTATGGATGTGGGTGTTGGTCATACTTTGAAAGGCAGCAATCGCGCCTCTACTATTGTTTTAGTAGTGTCGGGTGTTTTAATGGTTGCTGGCGCCGTATGGATTTGGTAGCTGTGGAGTCGTAATGCGTATTTACAAGGACTAAAAGCGTTCTTTAAAGCTAACTTACGAAAGTATTTATAATCGACGGTTCACGCTTAAACGGTTGAATCCTTTCGGGCTTCCGAATAGCTGTTAGCTGAAAGCTATCATGAGCTAAGTTTTCTGTGCATCATCAAATGTGTTAATGGGAGCGCCATAGTACTAGGTACAAATATGGCTCTAGGACAATGTTAGATGTTTTGGATTTTGAGGCGGATCGCTCTTATCGAAGATCGTCTAATTCGCTCTGAAGCGCAGGTTTTTTGAAACTATCACCTGGTTGGCACACTGTGCGAATCAACATCAGATATGAGAAAGCCAATCAGGTGAACACTACCCTCGAGGGCTCATCTGTCCAGTTAAAGCCTCGAGTCTTTCTGGGTGCGCAAAAGACAAGAAGGTTATATGGGAAAATTATGAGGCCTGGATACCATGCGTCATGGGCGTGCCGATGCTGTGAGTGACAGAGCGAGAAGCAAGTGAAAGTCCCTGAAGTAGGGGCGGGATGCGCCCGAGTGGCATTTTTTGTCTTAAGGTAGATCGCGTAGCTGTTCTTCAGAATAATCTTCAGAGCGTTGACGACAGCCATCGCTGTGCATTCCTCAAGAATAGAATGTGTCGGAAGGGTGGCGTCATTGGTGTTAGTCATCGCTTAGGATTTCTCAATCTGGCTTACACGGGCGCCTGTACCGATATCCCCGCGGATGGCGACGTATCGATGTTGAATTCCTCGCCAGACGAAGTGCAATGAGCTGCGGCTATAGGCTTGCGCAGCCTTAGATAGCCGGCCGTCGCAGGCGCGCCGGTTGGCCGGGATCTTCTTCTGCCCGTCAGGTGTCCGGTCGGAACTCCAGCACGAACGCTACGACCTTTTCGGCGGACATTTCGCACGGCTTCAACAATGTCCTATCTGATGTAACGCGGAAGAGGTTGAAGCTGACAATGTCAGTCCCGTCCAACTCCCTGGCGAACAGACTGTTGCGACGTCCGTCCCCAGATCGCCGGACGATCAAGCTGAAACGCCGGCCTTCATAAGTCCGGCGGTTGCAGAAGCTGAGTGCAACACGGTTACTGGATTGAAGCAGGTGCATCATGCT
>NZ_JAMHIW010000035.1 GCF_023896955.1 Micromonospora sp. RHAY321 | reverse complement strand
GCTGACCACGACCGGCTCACCGGCGGCGTCGTGCACGGTCGCGGTGAGCGGACTGCTCACC
The DNA here is from genome assembly GCF_023896955.1 of Micromonospora sp. RHAY321. GTDB lineage: Bacteria > Actinomycetota > Actinomycetes > Mycobacteriales > Micromonosporaceae > Micromonospora. Next base: position 9,699 of record NZ_JAMHIW010000035.1, on the reverse strand, counting down.
ACCACGGCCGGCGCGGGCGGCCGGTGTCACGGCGGGATCATGCGGCGAGGCCGTCCAGGGCCGGCTGGTGCGCCACGCCGAGCGCGGTCTCCACCACCGTGACGAACTGTTCGGCAGAGCGGAGCAGGTCGTCGGCCTCCCGGGCGGTGACCACCCGGGGGATGCCGGCCTCGGCGGCGGCCCGCTTGCTGGCGCCGGCGGCGAAGAACCGTGCCCACTCGTCGAGCTCGGGGGCGACGGCGCAGAGCAGGACCCAGACGCTGGTGATCCGGTTGCGCCGGGCCGGCGCGGGGCGGGCGCGGGCGGCGAGCAGGGCGGCCGCCGCGCGCAGCGCCGCCAGGTGGGCGGCCGCGTAGCGCAGACCGTCGGGTCGGGTCTGGCCGGCCTCGACCAGCCCGCGCCGGGCCAACGTGAGGAGTTGGGCGGGGGTGCGGTGCGGCAGCACGTGCGCTGGCACCGTCGGTGCCTGAGCCGGGTTGGTCGGCATGGACTGTCTCCTCCACGTGGCCGGGGCGTCGGCCGGCGCGCTGATGTCGCCGATGAGACGCCGAGGTCGGGTGGTGCGGAGGAAGACGCACCGGGTGTGGCCGGCCGGGTGTGGATGCTTCCCCACACCACACCCGGCCGGCGTACCGGCGGGTTCGTCGCCCGCCGCCCGGGGGTCGTGGGCGGCGAGCGACGCTCCTGCCTGATGGGACCGGGCTCGCGACTGCCCGGAAACCCAGGTGCGGCCCGCGGAGCCGCACCGCCCGGAGCTGGCGCCGCGAAACACCGCGCTCCGGCTGGTTGGAACGGGCGTTCGAGGCAATCGAACACTCGTTCTAACTGCTGCTGACAGTACACCTCCCCTCCGACGAAAATGCAACGTGTGACGCGCCGGCCGTGCGCCGGAGCACGATGGGAGGGTCAGGCGAAGGCCGGATAGCGGGGCAGGTCGAGGTCGGTGGCCGGGGACCGGGTGCCGCGTACCAGCAGAGCCTGGACCGGCCGGGTGCGCAGCAGCCGGTTGCGCAGCCAGAGCCCGGTGGTCGCCACCGGCCGCGGCCAGCTCGCCGGCGAGCACGTACCCGCCGACACGGCGTGGCCGGCTGAACCGGGCACCGGTGGACCGGGAAGAATGGCGGGATGCAGCCACACCCGAACGTACGTGCGGTGCAGGACGCGCTCACCGGCGCCGGCGCGCTCGACGGCGCCGGCCGGCCCAGCACGGTCCGCCTGCTGCCCGACGCGGTACACACCGCCGCCGCGGCCGCCGAGGCGCTCGGCGTCGAGGTCGGCCAGATCGCCAACTCTCTGATCTTCGACGCGGACGACGCGCCGCTGCTCGTGCTCACCTCCGGCGCGCACCGGGTGGACACCGCCGAGCTGGCCGCGTCGATCGGTGTCACCCACCTGCGTCGAGCCACCCCCGAGTTCGTCCGGACGCACACCGGGCAGCCGATCGGCGGGGTCGCCCCCCTCGGGCACCCGCACGCGCTGCGCACCCTGGTGGACACCGCGCTGGCGGCGTACCCGGAGATCTGGGCCGCGGGCGGCGTACCGCAGGCGGTCTTCCCGACCACCTACGCCGAGCTGCTGCGGGTCACCGCCGGCACTCCGGCCGAGGTGGCGTGAGCGGCGTCGCAGAGCTGGTCACCCTGCACGTGTGGCGGACCTCCCCCGGCGCACTCCCCCGGGCGCTGACCCGGATGGCGGTGGACCCGCGCCGGCTGCGCGCCCTTCCGGGCGTCCGGTTCGGCAAGCTGCTGGGCACCGGGACCGGCACCGGCTTCGGGCCGGGTGACGCCGACCTGACCCGGTGGGCGGCGCTGACCGTCTGGGACTCGCCCGCCGCGGCGGCCGACTTCGACGCCTCGCCGGTCGGCCGCGCCTGGGCGCGGATCGCCCGCGCCCACGCCCGGGTCGACCTGCGCCCGTTGAGCAGCCGGGGCGAGTGGTCCGGGCAGCGGCCGTTCGGCGAGCCGTCGGGTGGGCGGGTCACCGGGCCGGTGCTGGCGCTGACCCGGGCCCGGCTGCGAGCCCGCCGGGCGGCCACCTTCTGGCGGGCGATCCCCCCGGTGGCCGCCGCCCTGCGCGACGCTCCCGGGCTGCTGGCCCGCTTCGGCGTCGGCGAGGCGCCGCTGGGTTGGCAGGGCACGGTCAGCGTGTGGCGCGACCCGACGGACCTCGTGGCGTTCGCGTACCGTCACCCGGAGCACCGGGCGGCGATCATGCGAACCCCCACCGCGGGCTGGTACGCCGAGGAACTGTTCGCACGGTTCGAGGTGCGTGACGTGGTGGGTGACCGGACGGTGCTCGGGTGGGTCGCCGACGGTGACCCCGCAACGGTGAAGGGTGGACGGGCATGAGGTTGGTGCGCTGGACGCCGGACGATCTCGTCCGGCGGCTGGACGACGTGGTGACCGTCTACGGCGAGGCGATGGGTTACCGCACCGACCTGCTGGAGGCCCGGCGCGGCTACATCGCCACCCACGTCCGCCGACCCGGTTTCCGGGCCGTGGCCAGCCTGACCAGCGAGGGTCACCTCGCCGGCTTCGGCTACGGCTACCTGGGCGGCCCCGGCCAGTGGTGGCACGACCAGGTGCACCGGGCGCTGGACGTCCCGACCCGGCAGCGCTGGCTCACCCACTGCTTCGAGGTGGTCGAGCTGCACGTCCGGCCGCCGGCGCAGGGGCACGGCCTGGGCGCCGGCCAGCTCCGCGCGCTGCTCACCATGGCCGAGGGCGACACCACGTTGCTGTCCACCCCGGAGGCCGACGAGCAGACCTCGCGCGCGTGGCGGCTGTACCGGCGGTTCGGCTTCGTCGACGTGCTGCGCGACTTCCACTTCCCCGGCGACGAGCGGCCGTTCGGCGTGCTCGGCCGGGACCTGCCGCTCGAGCCCCCGGCGTCATGACCCGGCGGCGGATCTCCTGGACGCTGCTCGCGGTCCTGGTGCTCGCCCAGATCTGCTACCCACTCACCACCGGCGCCACCCGGGCCGGGCTCACCGTGGCCACCGTCGTGCTCGGCTGGCTGCTCTCGGTCGGCCACGCGCTGCTCAGCCGGGGTCCCCGGGCCGCGGCTGCGCTGGTCGCGGTGGCCACCGGCGGCGGGTTCGCCATCGAGGCGGTCGGGGTGGCCACCGGCGTGCCGTTCGGCAGCTACGACTACTCCGGTGAGCTCGGCCCGAAGCTGGCCGGGGTGCCGCTGATCATCCCGTTGGCCTGGACCTGGATGGCCTGGCCGGCCTGGCTGGCGGCGGTCCGGTTGACCGGTGGCTGGTCGACGGCCGGCCGGCGGGTGCGGCGGATCGCGCTGGCCGCACTGGGGCTGGCCGCCTGGGACCTCTTCCTCGACCCGCAGATGGTGGCCGAGGGCTACTGGACCTGGCGGGACGCCACCCCCGCGCTGCCCGGCCTGCCCGGCATCCCGGTCAGCAACTACCTGGGCTGGCTGCTCTTCGCGGTGCTGCTGATGAGCGCGCTGCGCCCACTGGCCGGCCCGACCGCCGAGCACACCGACCAGCGGGACCACCCGATGATCGCGCTGTACCTGTGGACGTACCTCTCGAGCATCCTGGCCCACGCGGTCTTCCTCGACCTGCCCGCCTCGGCGCTCTGGGGCGCGGCCGGCATGTCGGTGACCGCCGTGCCCCTGGCGGTGACCCTGCTGCGCGCCCGCCGGGCCCGTGACACGCACCGGGTGGACCGCCAGGCGCACCGCCCCGGCGTCGACGCGACCCGATGACCGTCCTGCTCGCCCTGCTGCTCGCCGTCGCCGCGCTGACCGGGCACACCTGGCTCAACGCCGCCCGCTGGCTGCGCCGGCCCACCGACCGACCGGACGAGGTCGGCGAGGCGGTCGCCGTACTGCTGCCGCTGCGCGACGAGGCCGCCCGGGTCACCGGATGCCTGCGCGCCCTGCTCGCCCAGCGCGGCGTGCCCGGGCTGCGCATCGTGATCCTCGACGACGGGTCCACCGACGGCACCGCCGAGGTGGTCCGCGCGGTGGCCGGCGACGACCCGCGGGTCACCCTGCTCACCGGGGTCGCTCCGCCGCCGGGCTGGCTGGGCAAACCGCACGCCTGCTGGCAACTGGCCACCCGGGCCGACCCGGCCGCCACCGCGCTGGCCTTCGTCGACGCCGACGTGGTGCTCGCCCCGTACGCCGTGGCGGCGGCCGTCACCGAACTGCGCGCCGCCGGTGCGACGCTGCTGTCGCCGTACCCCCGGATCGTGGTGGCGACGGCGGCCGACCGGCTGGTGCAGCCGCTGTTGCAGTGGCTCTGGCTGACCTTCCTGCCGCTGCGCGCGATGGAACGCTCACCGCGGCCGTCACTGGCCGCGGCGGGCGGGCAGTTCCTCGTGGTGGACCGGGCCGGCTACACCGCCGCCGGAGGGCACGCCGCGGTCGCCGACCGGATCCTGGAGGACGTCGAGCTGGCCCGGGCGGTCAAACGGGCCGGCGGGCGCATCGCCCTGGCCGACGGGTCCCGGCTGGCCGACTGCCGGATGTACGACACCTGGCCGCAGCTGCGCGACGGGTACTCGAAGTCGCTCTGGGCGTCGTTCGGGCACCCCGGCGCGGCGGCCGTCGTGGTGGCGCTGCTGCTCCTGCTCTACACGGCTCCGCCGCTGGTCGCGCTGGCAGGCGTGGCGGCCGGCGCGCCGGTGGTGGCCGCCGTGGGCCTGGCCGGCTACCTGCTCGGAGTGGCCGGACGGGTGCTCACCGCCCGGGCCACCGGGGGTCGGTGGTGGCCCGACGCGCTCGCACACCCCGTGTCGGTCGTGGTCCTCGGTTGGCTGACCCTGCGGTCGTACCATCTGCGAAAGCGACGCCGCCTGACCTGGCGGGGCCGCCCGGTCAGCTAGGAGGACGCGGCATGGCGCGGATCGTGGTCGTCGGCGCCGGGGTGGGTGGTCTCGCCACCGCCGCCCGGCTGGCCGCCACCGGGCACCAGGTGACCGTCTTCGAGGCCGCCGACACGGTCGGCGGCAAGCTCGGCCGGTACGTGCACGACACCCCGGCCGGGTCGTTCCACTTCGACACCGGGCCGAGCCTGCTCACCCTGCCCGAGGTGTTCCACGACCTGTTCGAGGCGACCGGCGCGAAGCTCGACGAATACCTGGACCTCGCTCCACTGGACCCGATCGTCCGGCACGTCTTCCCCGGCGACGGTCCGGCCCTGGACTCCTGCGCCGACCCGGCGGAGTTCGCCACCCGGATCGGGGCGGCCTTCGGTGACCGGGCCGCGGCCGACTGGCAGCGACTGTGGCGCCGGGCCGCGCGGGTGTGGAACGCCTCCTCGCGGGACATCCTGCGCCGTACCGTCGACTCCCCCCGCGACCTCGCGTCGCTGGCCTGGCACGTCGGTGACCTGGCCGCCATCGCCCCGGGCCGCACCCTGCGCGGGCTGGGCCGCCGGTATCTGTCCGACCCGCGGCTGCGGATGCTGCTGGACCGGTACGCCACCTACACCGGCGCCGACCCGCGCCGCGCGCCGGCGGCGCTGGTCGCGGTCCCCTACGCCGAGCTGACGTTCGGCGGCTGGTACCTGCGCGGCGGCCTGGGCACCCTCGCCGACGCGCTGCTGACCCGCTGCCTGGACCTCGGCGTGGTCGTGCAGACCGGCGCCGCCGTGACGCGCATCGATGCCGCCGGAGGCCGGGTGCACGGGGTACGCCTCGCCGGCGTCGCCGCGCCGGTGCCCGCCGACGTGGTGGTGGCGAACGTGGACGCGCTCACCGTCTACCGCGACCTGCTGCCGCACCCGCGCCGGCTGGCCGGGCTGACCGACCGCAGCCTGGCCGGTTTCGTGCTGCTGCTCGGCGTCTCCGGCAGCACCGGGCTGGCGCACCACAACGTCTTCTTCCCCCGCGACCACGACGCGGAGTTCGACGCGGTCTTCGGCGACCCGGGGCTCGGCGTACGGGCCCGGCCGGCGGCCGACCCGACGGTGTTCGTCACCGTGGCCGACGACCCGATGGTCCGCCCGGCCGGGCACGAGGCGTGGTTCGTGCTGGTCAACGCCGCCCGGCAGGGCACCGCCACGGGCGCGGTCGACTGGCGACGCCCGGGGCTGGCCGACGCGTACGCCGACCGGATCCTGGACGTGCTGGCGCAACGCGGCGTCGACGTCCGCGACCGGCTGCTGTTCCGGGAGGTCCGCACCCCGGCCGACCTGGACGCGGCGACCGGCGCGCCGGGCGGCTCGATCTACGGCACCGCCGGTGGGCTGCTCCGCCCGGCCAACCGGGGTCCGGCGCACGGCCTGTGGCTGGTGGGCGGCTCCAGCCACCCCGGCGGCGGGCTGCCGATGGTGACCCTCTCCGCGCAGATCGTCGCCGACGAGATCGGCCCCGCCTGGTAGGTGCGGGGGTCAGCCGGCGTCGAGCAGCGCGCGGCGGACGGTGGAGAGCAACTGCCCCAGGCCGAAGCCGGCCAGCAGCACCCACACCGCGGTCGCCATGGTGATGGTGCCGGCGGCCAGGTCCGGCTCGATCAGCCCGGCCAACCCGGCGACCAGCAACCCGACCAGCGCCACCGAGACGCGGGTGGGGCGTTCGCCCACCGTCACCGCGCCGATGTCGCGCATGCCGGCGGAGACCGCCCGGGCCCGGACGTACTCGTGCAGCCAGGACAGCGCGCCGCCCGCGACGACCAGCGCGCCCGGCGCGCCGACCAGCCAGAACGCCAGCAGCCAGGCCACCTCACCGAGCCGGTCGGCGAGCGAGTCGTAGACGTAGCCGAGCCGCGTGGTGCGGCCGGTGGCCACGGCCACCGCCCCGTCCACGCTGTCGGCCACCGAGGCGAGCAGCACGAACAGCGCGCCGAGGAACGGCCCGTTCCCCGGCCGGGTCGCCAGCAGCGGTACGCAGAAGCACAGCAGCACCCCGGCCACGGTGACCGCGGTGGGGCTGACCCGCAGCCGACCCAGCACGTACCCGACGTGGTACGCGAACCGTAGCCAGGCGCGCACGACCGGCGCGGCGGTCCGGGGGTCGAACCCGCCGTGCAACCGTGCCCACGCCGTGGCGTACTGGTCCCAGTTCAGCTGTGTGCCCACCACTGATCAACCGTCGTGCGGGGCAACAGGTGTCGCAGACTCTCGGTCACACCCGTGCGCCGGCCTTGAGGTTCTGCCACACCTCACGGGTGGCGGTGGACCGGTTGAGGGTGATGAAGTGGATTCCCGGCACACCCTCGTCCAACAGCCGGCGGCACATCTCGCTGGCCTGCTCGATGCCGAGCCGGCGGACCGCCTCGGGGTCGTCGGCCACCCGCTCGAAGCGCGCCGCCAGCGCCGGTGGGAAGGGCGCCCCGGACAGCTGCACGGACCGCTCGATGGTGCCGATCTGGGTCACCGGCATCACGCCGGCCAGGATCGGGGTGTCGCAGCCGGCGGCGGCGACCCGGTCCCGCAGTCGCAGGTAGTCGTCGGCGTCGAAGAACATCTGCGTGACCGCGAACTCGGCACCGGCCCGGCACTTGCGGACGAAGTGCGCGGTGTCGCTGGCCACGTCCGGTGAGCGGGGATGCTTGTACGGGAAGGCCGCCACACCCACGCTGAAGTCACCGGCGTCGCGCACCAGGCGGACCAGGTCCTCGGCGTAGTCCACGCCCTCGGGATGGCGCACCCATTCGCCGCCCGGGTTGCCCGGCGGGTCGCCGCGCACCGCCAGCACGTTGCGCACGCCCACGCCGGCGAGCCGGCCGATCACGTGCCGCAGCTCGGCGACGGAGTGGTTGACCGCCGTCAGGTGGGCCATCGGCAGCAGGGTGGTCTCGGTGGCGATCCGCTCGGTCACCGCCACGGTGGTGTCGCGGGTCGAGCCGCCCGCCCCGTAGGTGATCGACACGAACGACGGGCGCAGCGACTCCAGCTCCCGGATCGCCTGCCAGAGCAGCCGCTCCCCCGCCTCGGTCTTGGGCGGGAAGAACTCGAACGAGAAGGTCGGCTGACGGTCACGGATGAGCTCCCCGATCGCCGGCTGCGGGTTGGGGAGTACCGAGGGAAGACCGAGCGCCACGACCCGACTCTAGCGGGCGGTGCCACCGTCACCCAGACGCTTCCCACGCCAGCGCACGGATCGAGGAATCCGTGTGCGTACCGAGGTCCCGTCCGGCGGCCGGCGGCGCCCCGGCGCGCCACGGCCCGGCGGGGGCGGAGACGTCGTACCCACGGGGTAGGAACAGGTGGCGCGGGAGGGGCGGCGGGGGCGGCCCGGGGGGCCGCGTGGGGTCAGCAGCCGACCGGTGACGCCGGCCGCTCAGGCGGCGGGTCGTCACCGCACCGACGCCCCTCCGGGAGGACCGATGACCCCGCCCCCACCACCGCGCCCGCCACAGCTCGGGCCGCTGCTCGCCCGGCGCCGGTTGGCCCGGGGCTGGAGCCAGCAGCGCACCGCCGCCGAGTTGTGTGCGGCCGCCGGGGTGCCGACGCTGAGCCGGCACGAGGTGTCCCGGTGGGAACGGCAGCGGCGCATCCCCGGAGGGTTCTGGCTCGGTTGGCTCGCCGTCGTGCTGGACGTGCCGCTGGTGGTGCTCGCCGAGGCCGCCGCGAGCGCCCGCCGGGCCGGTCCGGGGCGGGTCGCCGGCCCGGGCCGGGCCACCGCGGCCGGTGCACGGCCGGCCGGGCGGACGGGCCCGGGTCGCGCCGCCGGGACTACGCGTGGCGGTGGAGCGCGGGCCGCGCCGACCGGCTAGCGTCGTGGCGTGACCCACGCTGCTCCCGTGTCTCCCGTCGACCGCGCCGGCCTGCGGCAACGGGTCGACAAGGCCCTCACCGAGTTCCTGGCCGCCCAGCGGGCCCGGTTGACCGGCGTGGACGACGCCCTGGTCCCGGTGGCGGAGGCGATCGAGGCGTTCGTGCTCGGCGGCGGCAAGCGGCTGCGTCCGGCCTTCGCGTACTGGGGGTTCCGGGGCGCTGGCGGGGTGGACAGCGACCAGGTGCTCACCGCCCTGGCGGCGCTGGAGTTCGTGCAGGCCAGCGCCCTGATCCACGACGACCTGATGGACCGCTCCGACACCCGGCGCGGTGAGCCGGCGGTGCACCGCCGGTTCGCGGCCCGACACCGGGCGGCCGGCTGGGGCGGCGACCCGGACGGGTTCGGCGACGCGGCGGCGCTCCTGCTCGGTGACCTCTGCCTGGTCTGGTCCGACGAGCTGCTGCACTCGGCGGGGCTGGATCTGCGGGCGGTGGCCCGGGCCCGGCCGGTCTTCGACGAGATGCGCACCGAGGTCACCGTCGGGCAGTACCTCGACGTGCTGACCCAGGCCACCGGGGACACCTCGGTGGAGCGGGCCAGCAAGGTCGCCCGGTACAAGTCGGCGAAGTACACGGTGGAACGCCCGATGCTGCTCGGCGCCGCACTGGCCGACGCGACGGCCGACGTGCGGACGGCCTATTCGGCGTACGGGCTGCCGCTGGGCGAGGCGTTCCAGCTCCGCGACGACGTGCTGGGGGTCTTCGGTGACCCGGCGCTGACCGGCAAGCCGGCCGGGGACGACCTGCGCGAGGGCAAGCGCACCTACCTGGTGGCGGCGGCCGTGGAGGCCACCGACGACGCCGGCCGGGAGTTGCTGCTGAGCCGGCTCGGCGACCCCGAGCTGGACGAGCAGGGAGTGGCCCGGCTACGCGAGCTGATCTCCGCGAGCGGAGCACTGGCCCGCACGGAGCAGCGCATCGTCACGCTCACCGACAGCGCACTGGCGGCG
>NZ_JAMHIW010000034.1 GCF_023896955.1 Micromonospora sp. RHAY321 | reverse complement strand
GCGGATCTTGGGCTCGGGATAGGGGCCCGGAGGGGCAGGCAGCGGGGTGATCAGGATCGGTCAGCCCTGCGGGCTGGCGGACCGGTCGGCTACTTGAGCTGACCCGCGGTGAGGCCCGACTGCACCTGTCGCTGGAAGAACACGTACACGGCGAGCACCGGCAGGACCGCGATGCTCAGCCCGGCGAAGAGGCGGGCGTAGTCGCCGGCGTACCCCTGGCTGACCGACAGGGCGAACAGCCCCTGGGCGAGCACCCACTTCGACTCGTCGCCCTGCATCAACACCTGGGGTAGCAGGAACTGGTTCCAGTGGCTGAGAAAGTTGAAGATCGCAACACTGATCAGTCCCGGACGCGCCATCGGCAGCATCACCCGGAAGAAGAGCCGGAAGTGACCACACCCGTCGACCATCGCGGCCTCCGCCACCGAGGTCGGCAGGGTCCGGAAGAACGCGGTCAGGAAGAACACCGTGAACGGCAGCGAGTAGGCCGCGTACACCAGGATCAGCCCACGCCAGGTGCCGAAGAGGCCGGCGTTGCGGACCACGAAGAAGAGCGGCACCAGGGCGAGGAACACCGGGAACATCAGCCCGCCGACGAACAGGTAGTAGACGAACTGCCGGCCGCGGAACTCGTACCGGGCGAAGACGTACGCGGCGGTGGCGCCCATCAGCATGGTGAGGCTGACCGAGCCGGCCACCACCACCAGGCTGTTGAGGAAGTACCGGCCGATGTGCGCGCCGGTCCAGGCCCGCGCCCAGTTGTCCCAGTGCAGCGCGCCGGGCAGCCCCCACGGGTCGGCCAGGATCTCACCGTTGGTCTTGAACGAGCTGATGAACATCCACAGCAGCGGCAGGACGGTGAGCAGCCCCCAGATCAGCAGGAAGCCGTGTGAGAAGGCGTTGGCCACGCCGAGATCCCGGCGGAGGGGGCGGTCCCGCCCGGGGGCCGGCGTCGGCGCGGTGGCGGCGGAGGCGGGCTTGTCCAGTGTGGTCATGAGTACTCGATCCGATCGCGCCGGCCAATCCGCAGCGACAGCACCGCCACCGAGAGGGTCAGGAAGAACATCACCACACCGATCGCCGAGGCGTAGCCGAACTTGGTCTCGCTGCCGAAGGCCGTGTCGTACATCCGGACGCCGATCACGTCGGTGGAGAAGTTCGGCCCACCGTTGGTCATCAACTGCACGAGGATGAACCCGTCCAGGGCGAAGATGGCGAGGTAGACCCAGGCGACCTGGACGGTGTCCCAGAGCAGCGGCAGCGTGACCCGCCGCAGCGTGGTGAACCGGGACGCGCCGTCGAGCAGCACCGCCTCGTAGATCTCCTTCGGCACGGCCGACATCGCCGCGCCGAACAGCACGACGTAGAACCCGACGTTGCTCCACACCATCACCGCCAGAACGCACCAGAAGGCCGTCGATGGGTCACCGAGCCAGGTCGGCGCGGGCAGGCCGAGGCCGTGCAGGGCGCTCGTGAGCAGCCCCTTGTTCGGGTGGTAGACCTCCTTCCAGAGCAGCGCGATGATCACCACGGAGAGCACCTGCGGAAAGAAGTAGACCGTGCGGTAGAACGCGCCGCCACGTACACCGGTCACGCCGGCGCGGCCGCTGCGGCCGCCCATGGCCAGCATGGTGGCGAAGAAGAGCCCGAGCACGATGGTCAGCACCGGCACCAGGCCCAGCAGGATCGCGTTGTTCTTCAGTGCGTTCCAGACGTAGTCGTCGTGCCACAGGGCCTTGAAGTTCGCCAGGCCGACGGAGTTGGCCTCGGGCGAGTAGCCGAGCCAGTCGGTGGTGGAGATCTGGAACGCCTGCAGGTACGGGGAGACGACGAAGGCGACGTAGAGCAGCACCGGCGGCACCAGGAAGGTGACGATCAGCGGCCACTTGCCATGTCTCACGATGAGGACCTTTCGCGGGTGTTGCGGCCGGTGGGGATGGATCCACCCCCACCGGCCGGGCTGTCAGGCCGCTCGCTTGTACTTCTTGACCGAGGTGTCCTGGGCGATCGAGTCGGCGCCCTTCTGGCACTGCTCGAGGAACTCCGCCGGGCTGGTCCGACCGCTGAAGAACTCGCCGCACGCGGCGTCCACGAGGTTGCGCTCCAGCTTGCGGTAGTAGTTGTTGTAGACCCAGTTGAAGCCGTTGGCGCCGGACGCGTCGAGCGCCTTGACCACGGTGTTCAGCCCGTACGGCAGCTCGACGCCCTCGGTGGCGCCGGCGACCACGGTGAGGCTGGAGACCTTCCGGGTGAAGTCCTGGGCGCCCTTGAGGGAGAGCATGGTCCGGAAGTATTCGAGGCCGCCGGCCACGTTGCGGGCCTTGGCCGGCACCATGAACGGCTCACCGGCGGTGCCCCGGATCGCCTCGAACGGCAGCTTGTCGCCGCTGCCCAGGCTGGGCGTCGGCGCGATGGTCATGTTGAACCCGGCCGGGGTGACGTCCTTCTGCTCGCTCTCCAGCCAGGAGCCACAGGAGATGAACGCGGCCTTGCCCTGGCACCACGCGGTCTGCGACTGCTTGTGGTCCAGGCCGGGCGAGCCCTCCAGGATGTACTTGTCCTTGACGATCTGGTACCACGCGTCGGCGGCGGCCCTCATCGAGTCGGACTTCCAGGCGTTCGGCTCCAGGTTGTCGATCGCGGTGGCCACCGAGGGGCCGCCGAGCTTGATCGCGGTGGCGATCACCGGCCAGCTCATGTAGCGCGGGTGCAGGCCGGCGTACGTCCAGGGGGCGATGCCGGCGGCCTTGATCTGCTTGCAGAGCGCGATGTGCTCGTCCCAGGTCTTGGCGTACTCCCACTTGCGCTCGGTGAACAGCTTGCTGGAGTACCAGATGCCGTAGGCGGTGTAGGTGTAGTTCAACACCAGGAACTTGCCGTCGTAGGAGCCGACCTCGACCGCGCCGGGCAGCAGCGTGTCCTTGACCGTCTTGCCGGGCACGTCGAGGCTCGGGGCGGCCAGCAGCTCGCCGAGGTCGGCGAGGGCGTTCTGGCTCACCAGGCCATTGAAGTCGATCTGGCCGGCGCCGGAGTTGTTGACCACGTCCGGCGGGGTGCCGTCGACGAAGCGCGGCTGGAGGGTCTTGCTGATCTCCTGGGTGACGGAGTGCTTGACCTTTGCCTTCGGGTACTTCTCGGTGTACATGGCCTCGTGGGCCTTGGCGTACTCCTCGCCGAACCCACCGCCGAAGATCACCACCTCGAGCGGTGCGTCCTCCTTGACGCCGAGCGGGTTCTGTTCGCTCTTGGTGCCCTTGTAGGCGGTGGCGTCGTCCTTGTCACCGCCACCGCCACTGGCGCAGCCGGCCAGCAGGCCGGCGGCGGGGGTGGCCAGCAGGCCGGCGGCGGCGCTGCGCCGCAGGATGTCACGCCTGTTCATGAGTTCTCCTCGGGTCGGGTCGGGCGGTCGCCTGGTGCTGGGGGAAGGCGTCCGTCTCGCGAGGCACGTTGATTCTCTTCAGTTCACACCATGTTGCTGAAGAATTTCTACGACAGCGCGAGCCCGACTTCAAGTACTGACGGCCGAACCGTTATCACCACCGGCCAACACCGGGTCGCATAGCCTGGGGCGATGCGCCGCCTGCGCCAGCTCGCCGAGCGCACCCCGGCCGGCCGGGAACGGTACGTCGACCTGCTCCGAGCCGTCGCCATCACCATGGTCGTTCTCGGACACTGGACCGCCTCCGTGATCGAACGGGACGACGCCGGCCAACCCACCGGGCACTCCGCGCTCGGCGACCTGCCGTGGGCGTACCCGCTGACCTGGATTGCCCAGGTCATGCCGGTCTTCTTCCTGGTCGGCGGCTACGCCAACGCGGCCTCGCTGAGCCGGCTACGCGCCCGGAGCGGTGACTCCGTCGGCTGGCTGCTCGACCGCAGCACCCGACTGGTCCGACCCACCAGCGTGCTGGTGCTGGTGCTCGGCGCCGGCGCCGCGCTGGCCCGGCTGCTCGGCACCGACCCGACCCGGATCCGCGAGGTGGTCTGGTTCGCCACCATCCCGCTCTGGTTCCTGGTCGCCTACCTGGCGGTGGTCGCGCTCACCCCACCGATGTACGCGCTGCACCGCCGCTTCGGCCTGGCCGTACCGGTCGTCCTGGTCGCCCTCGTCGGCCTCGGCGACCTGGGACGGCTCACCGGGCCGGTGGAGCTGAGCTACGGCAACTACCTGTTCGGCTGGCTGGCCGTCCACCAGCTCGGCTTCGCCTGGCACGACGCCCGCGCGGCCGGGCCGTCGGCCGCCGACCATCCGGGGGTACGCCGACGCCCGCTGCCCATCTCCCGCCGGGCCGGCCTGGTGTTCCTGGCCTGCGGGCTGGCGGTGCTGCTGCTGCTCACCGCGCCCGGCCCCTGGCCGGTGTCCATGCTCAACGTGCCCGGCGCGAGGCTGGACAACGCCGCGCCGCCCAGCCTGGCGCTGCTGGCCCTCGCCACCGCCCAGCTCGGCCTGATCCTGTTGCTGCGCGGCCCCGCCGAGCGCCTGCTGCGCCGCCCCGGCCCGTGGCAGGTGGTGATCGCGGTCAACCTGGTGGTGCTGACCGTCTTCCTCTGGCACCTCACCGCCGCGATCCTGCTGATCGGGCTGCTCGACGTGACCGGCACGCTGCCCACACCGGCGGCCGGCTCGGCCGACTGGTGGGCGTGGCGGGTGCCCTGGCTGCTGCTGCTCGCTGCCGTCCTGGCGGTGCTGGTGGCCATCTTCGGGCCGGTGGAGGCCCGCAGCGGCCGACACCGCACCGGCCGTCGTGGCGGCCGCGGCACCACGGTTCGCAGGCTGCTGACCGTGGCCGGCTACGTCGCCGTGGTGGTCGCACTGCTGATCAACAGCGCGACCCCGAAAGGTGCCCCGGAGCCGCTCGGCATGCCCGTCCCGGCGCTCCTGGCGTACCTGGCCGGGGCGGGCATGCTGCGGCTGCTCAGGTCTGGGTGGGGAACCCGAGGTTGACCCCGCCGTGCCGGGGATCGAGCCACCGGCTGGTGACCACCTTGCCCCGCGTGAAGAAGCGCACCCCGTCCTCGCCGTGGGCGTGCAGGTCACCGAAGAGCGACGACTTCCAGCCGCCGAACGAGTGGTACGCCATCGGCACCGGGATGGGCACGTTGATCCCGACCATGCCCACCTCCACCTCGTGCTGGTAGCGCCGGGCCGCCCCACCGTCGTTGGTGAAGATCGCCGTGCCGTTGCCGTACGGGCTGGCGTTGACCAGTTCCACCGCCTCGTCGTACGAGCCGACCCGGACCACGCCGAGCACCGGCCCGAAGATCTCGTCGGTGTAGATCGACATGTCCGGGGTCACCCGGTCGAACAGCGTGGGGCCGAGCCAGAAGCCGTCCGGGTCGCCGTCCGGCGTCACGTCCCGACCGTCCACCACCGGCACCGCGCCGGCGGCCACCCCGGCGTCGACGTAGGAGCGCACCTTCGCCGCGTGGGCGGCGGTCACCAGCGGACCCATGTCGCAGCCCCGCCGGCCGTCGCCGGTGCGCAGACCGGCCATCCGAGCGGCGATCCGCTCGACCAGCGCGTCGGCGACCGGCTCGACCGCCACCAGCACCGAGATGGCCATGCACCGCTCCCCCGCCGAGCCGAACCCGGCGTTGACCGCCGCGTCGGCCGCCAGGTCCAGGTCGGCGTCGGGAAGCACCACCATGTGGTTCTTCGCCCCGCCGAGGGCCTGCACCCGCTTGCCGGCGGCGGTGCCGCGCTGGTAGACGTACCGGGCGATCGGGGTGGAGCCGACGAACGACACCGACCGCACCTCCGGGTGGTCCAGCAGCGCGTCGACGGCCTCCTTGTCGCCGTTGACCACGTTCAGCACCCCGTCCGGCAGGCCCGCCTCGGCGAACCACTCCGCCAACAGCAGCGCCGCGCTCGGGTCCTTCTCGCTCGGCTTGAGCACCAACGCGTTGCCGCAGGCCACCGCGACCGGCACGAACCACAGCGGCACCATCACCGGGAAGTTGAACGGAGAGATCACCGCGACCACCCCGAGCGGCTGCCGGATGGTGTACGAGTCGACCTCGGTGGAGACGTTCTCGCTGAACGCGCCGCGCAGGGCCGACGGCAGGCCGCAGGCGTACTCGATCACCTCCAGGCCGCGCTGCACCTCGCCGGCGGCGTCGGCGAGCACCTTGCCGTGCTCGGCGGTGATCACCTCGGCGAGCCGGTCCCGGCGGGCGTGCACCAACTCCCGGAAGGCGAACAGCACCGCCGACCGCTTCGCCAGCGACGCGTCCCGCCACGACCGGGCGGCGCGGGCGGCGGCCTGCACCGCGACGTCGACGTCCGCGGTGCAGGCCAGCTCGACCTCGGCGGTACGCCGACCCGTCGCCGGGTCGAACACGTCGCCACGCCGCTCGGACGTGCCGCCGACCCGCTTGCCGTCGATGAAGTGACCGATGCTCATGCCGCCACCCCCGCCGAGGAGCGGATCGCGTCGACGAGAATGGCAAGGCCCTCACGGGCCTCCTCCTCGGTCAACGTCAACGGTGGACCCATCCGCAGCACGTTGCCGTACAGGCCGCCCTTGCCGGCCAGCAGGCCGCCGGTCCGGCACGCCTCGAAGACCCGGTTGGTCAGCGCCGGATCGGGCTCGTTCGTCCCCGCCCGGACGAACTCGACGCCGAGCATCAGCCCCTTGCCGCGTACCTCCGCGACGCAGTCCAGCCCACCCACCGCGGCGCGCAGGCCGTCGGCGAGGATCGCGCCGACGCGGGCCGCGTTGGCCTGGAGGTCGTGCTCGACGAGGTAGTCGAGCACGGCGTTGCCGGCCGCCGTGGAGATCGGGTTGCCGCCGAAGGTGGAGAAGCTGATCGCCGGCACCGACTCCAGCACCTCGGCCCGGCCGACCACCCCGGCCAGCGCGAACCCGTTGCCGATGCCCTTGGCGAAGGTGAGCAGGTCGGGGGTGACCCCGTGCGCCTGGTAACCCCAGAAATGCTCGCCGGTGCGCCCCCAGCCGGTCTGCACCTCGTCGGCGATGAACAGGATGCCGTGCTCGTCGAGAACCTTCTTCCAGCCCGCGAAGAGCCCGTCCGGCGGGTGCACGAAACCGCCCACACCCTGGATCGGCTCGGCGATCAGCGCGGCCACGTCGCCGGCGGTCTGGGTGGCCAGCACCTCGCGCAGGTCCTCCACCGCGGCGTCGACCTGCTCCTCGTCGCTCAGCCGGGCCAGCAGGCCGCGCACCCGGTCGCCCGAGTGCAGCCAGGCCACCTGCAGCGGGTTGAGCCCGCTGGCCGACCAGTTGCGGTTGCCGGTGACGCCCATCGCCGCGTACGACCGGCCGTGGTAGCTGTTGCGCACGGCCAGGATCTGGTGCGAGCGGCGGTGGTTGGTGGCGACCAGCAGCGCCGCCTCGTTGGCCTCGGTGCCGGAGTTGGTGAAGAACACCCGGGCGTCCGGGATGCCGGAACGCTGCGCGATCTTCTCGGCCAGTTCCACCTGCTGCCGGATCAGGTAGAGCGTCGAGCTGTGCACGATGCCGGTGGCGAGCTGACGCTCGACCGCCTCCCGGATCTCCGGGATGTCGTAGCCGATCATGTTGGTCAGCACCCCGCCGAAGAAGTCCAGGTAGCTGCGGCCCTGGGAGTCGGTGACCCGGCGGCCCGAGCCGGCGACCAGCTCGATCGGCTCGGCGTAGTACAGCGGCATCCAGGACGGGAGCACGGCCCGGTGCCGGGCCAGCAGGTCGTCGGTCATCGTGGCAACCCTTCAGCGGCATTCATGGATACCGCACGCTCCCACCGGCGGCCGGTGTGGACAACTGCCACTGTGTAGCGCAGCGCGCGTCCGCTCCTGACAGTGCGTCAGCCCAGCGGCGGACGCGTCAGTCGGCGCGCAGCACCGTCCGGCGTCGGGCCGCACGGCCGACAGCCGGCGCGTGCAGCGCCGCCGCGAGCACCGCGAAGGCCACCCAGCCGGCCACCAGGGCAACGACCGGCGAGTGGCCCTGCCACCAGTGGTACGCGGCCAGGAAGCCCACCAGCGCCAGGCTGTTGCGGGCGAAGTGCCGGCTGAACGCCACCAGGTCGCGGCGGCTCTCGACGGCGACCAGCACCCCCGAGTACGGGAAGGTCACGACCATCGCCCGCAGCAGCTCACCGAGGAGCCCGGTGAGCGTCGCGCCGAGCAGGATCACCAGCAGCTTGACCGGCGCCGGCAACGGCTGCCCCGTCCCCGCCTGCGGGTCGGTCTCCGGCTGCGGGTCGGTCTCCGGCGCCGGCGTCGGGGCGGGATGCTGCCGGCGCAGCAGCAGCATCGCCAGCGCCCAGAGCGCCACGGTGCCGGCCAGCGCCGGCCCGAACGGCACCGGCACGGCCAGCAGGCCCGCGCTGAACGCCACGTACCCGGCGATGCCGGCCGCGTCGGCGAGCAGGATCGGCCAGCGCAGCCGGTGGTGGGTGACCGCCACGACGACGAAGAACAGGTTGAGGCCGAGCACCCCGAGCAGTTGCGCGCCCTCCACCCGGTGCCCGGTGCTCACCAGCGCCAACGTCATCGGCAGCGGGAGACTGTAGACGAACGCCCGCAGGCGCACCGACCGGATCAGACTGACCGCCCACACCACCGCCGTCACCAGCAACACTCCACTGACGGTCATCGGCGCGCATGCCCTCCGGTCGCGGTCAGTCGAGGAAGGTCGCGGCCTCGACGCAGACGTCGAAGACATCGGTCAACCGGGCCAGGTCCGCCGCGTTGACCGAGAACTGGTTCTCGGTGATCTCACCGTGCGCGCTCATCACGCCCTCCCAGCAGGCGGTGCCGTCCCACACGGTCAGGTTGACGTGCCGCGAGGCGTCCACCACGCCCCACGGCAGCAGCCCCACCCGCACCCCGGCGCGACGCTGCGCCCGCACCAGCTCGGTCAGCTCGTCGGTCAGCCCGGCGTGCAGGAAGACCCGGGTGATCCGTACGCCGCGACCCAACGCCTCGACGTTGGCCGCCCAGTAGTGCCGACCGATGTCGCTGCGCCACCAGCTCAGCTCCCCGCTGGCCCTCGGCATCACGTTGGTCACCGCGTCCAGCCGCCGCACACAATCCCGCGTGCCGCCGAGCAGGTCCTGGCAGTCGTCACCCGGCCGGACGATCCGACCGGCGCGCAACTGCTCGGTCTGCGCCCGGAACCGCTCGAAGCGGCGCCGGGCCTCCTCGGCGACCCGGGTGCCCGGGTGCCGTTCGACGGCCTCCCGGGTGCCGGTGACGACCTCGGGTACCGCGTGCACCAGCCAGGGCGGCCCCTCCAGCAGCGTCCGCAGGTGGAAGCGGCGCTCGGCCCGGGCCAACGAATCCACCAGCAGCGAGATGGTGGTGCCCATCAACCCGGCGAGCAGCGACTCCACCCCGGTCGCCGCGTTGGTGAGGTCCAACGTGACCGACAGCGAGATCGACAGCAGGATGCCGACCAGCGCGACCGGGTCGGTGTGCGCCAGCAGCCGGACGAACCCACCGGCCGGCCCGGCCCGGTCGACGCGGGAGCGGCGGAGCATATCGGTCATCGACGTACCTCCCGGGCGTCGGCTGCCGCCAGGGTACGACGGGACGACAACGCAGCCGTCCCGGTACGATCCGGCGGTGCCCGAGCTGCCCGTACCGCTGACCATCGGGGCGCCGGGCGAGCCGACCGCCGGCATCGCCGGATGGGTCTGCGCGGACCCGATCCGCCGACTGGTCGCCGGCTTCGGCGGCAGCTGGCCCGACGGTGACCTCACCGAGGTGCTCCGGTTCCTGGACGAGTTCTCCGCCCGGCACTGGGACTTCCGGGGCGGCCGGGAGCGGCCCGACGCCCGGGAGCCGGACCTCGACCCGGCCACCACCGAGCTGGTGCTCACGTCCGCGTCAGCGCTCGGGCTGGTCCGGCCGGTGGCGCCGGCCAAACCGGCGTACGCCCATCTGGTGGTCCTCGGCGGTCTGGCGCACGCCTGCGTACGCCGGGTCGGGTACGCCACCCACCTGCTGCGCGCCGGCCTGCGGGTGACCGGCGAGGTCGCCGTGCTGGGCAGCTTCCGTCCGCTGACCGAGTGGGAACGCCGGACCCTGGCCGACGCGGGCCTGCCGGCCGACGAGACCGAGGTGGACGTACTCGACTCGGCGGTCCGGCGGATCTTCCAGGTGACCGCACCGGCGCAACAGGACGGTCTCGACGCCGGTCATCCGCACCACTCCTGGTCCTCGCGGACCTACCGACCGGCGGGACTGCCGTCGGTACGGGTGCTCGCCGCACCGTCGAGCGAACCGGATCGGCGGCGCGCGCACACCGCCGACACGCAGCGGTTCTGGGCCGGGCACGTCCAGCTCGCCCCGGGCGACGACGTGCTGATGGTCACCGCGCCGATCTACGTGCCGTTCCAGCACTGCGACGCGCTGCGCACCCTGGCCGTGCCGTACGGCTGCGACATCGACACCGTCGGCGTGGACCCGGCGCTGGCCGACCTGGCGGTGTTGCCCGAGCAGACGCTCACCCCGGGCCGCTACCTCCAGGAGATCCGCTCCGCGATCCGCTCGATGCGCGCCCTGCACGACGAGCGCTGACCGCCGTCGCCGGCCGGCATGCGCGCTGCCCCGGCTATGCCCCGGCGGTGTCGGCGACGGCCTGGGCGAAGACCTCGGAGCGGTGCTCGAAGTTGCGGAACCGGCCGTAGCTCGGCGCGGCCGGGGACAGCAGCACCACGCCGCCGGCCGGGGTCAGCTCCCGGGACAGCCGCACCGCGTCCACCAGGTCGTCGACCAGTTCGGTACGCACCTTGGGCAGGCCGGCGAGCGCCTCGACGATGCGGGCGCCGCTGTCCGGGATGCCGATCACGGTCAGTTCCCGCTCCGCGAGGTGCTCGGCCAGCGGCGAGTAGTCCAATCCCCGGTCGTTGCCTCCGACGATCACGGTCAACGGCCGCCCGTCGTACGCGTCGATCGCGTGCATGGCCGCGTACGGGCTGGTGGCCAGCGTGTCGTCGACGAAGGTCAACCCGGACGGGTCGGTGATCTCGGTGAGCCGGTGGGCCAGCCCCTGGAACTCGGCGACCGCGACGGCGAGGCTGTCCTTCTCGGCCACCACGTCGACGCCCAGGGCGTCCAGCACGGCGAGCGCCACACACAGGTTGCCCTCGTTGTGCCGGCCCACCAGAGGCAGCACGGCGCGCGGGAAGAGCGGCTGGTCGCCGAGGTGGAACCAGGGCGTGCCGTCGGCTCCGGTGGCGACGTGGGTGGTGTCGGGGCGACCGGTGCGGGTCGCCGGCAGGTCACCCAGCTCGGCGGCGAGCCGGGGGTCGCCGCCGTTCACCACGATCGTCTCCGGGTCGTGGGCGAGCAGGTTCAGCTTGTCGCGGTAGTACTCCCGCTCCCCGCCGTGCGCGTCCAGGTGCTCGGGGAAGAGCGCGGTGACCACGGCCACCCGGGGCGAGTCGGTGAGGTCGCTGCACTGGTAGCTGGACAGCTCCAGCACGTACAGCTCCGCCTCGGGCAGGTCGAGGGTCGGCACCCCGATGTTGCCGCCGAAGACGTTCGGCCGGCCCGTCGCGGTGAGCAGGTGACTGATCAGGCTGGAGGTGGTGCTCTTGCCCTTGCTGCCGGTGACCCCGACGGTGCGCGCGGCGTGGTCGGCCATCCACAGCGCGGTGCCCTGGGTGACGGGAATGCCCCGCCGGCGCAGCTCGATCAGCCACGGGTGGGTCTGCGGCACACCGGGCGAACGGACCACCACGTCGGCGGCGGCCAGCCGTTCGAAGCCCTCCTCCCCGGTGACCAGCGGGGCCGCTTCGGCCAGCGGGCCGTCCCACGGCAGCGAGAGGAAGTTGGCACTGTCGTCGACGGCGACCAGCTCGGCCGGGCCGTGCGCGGCGATCGCGGTCACCGCGGCCCGGCCCTCCCGGCCGGTCCCCCAGACGGCGACGGTACGTCCGCGCAGGTCAGACAGGCGCACTGGGCTCTCCTCGGGGGTCGCGGCGGCGGGGCGGGCGGGCGCGGTCCGGCACAGCCGGACACGGCCGGACGAACCAGGGCCTAGTATGGCGTGTGCCCAACGAGCAGCTCCGGCGGATGGACGCCTTCACCTTCCCGTCCTACTCGATCGACTTCGCCACCGGCGAGGTGTTGTTCGACTACGCCCTGACCGGCCCCGCCGGCGATCAGCGGTTCACCGAGGTCATCACCCTTCCGCTGCCCGCGGAGCCGCCCTCGGACGAGACGGTGGCCACCCTCGCCCGGGTGCTGGAGGTGCTGCACCTGGTCGCCGGGGTCAGCTACTACAAGGCCGCCGCGCCGCCCCGGCTGGTGCTGCCGGCGCCGCTGGGCCCGGCCGCCGTCGACTACGTCACCGCCGTCTACACCCAGGGCCTGGCGGAGTACGCGTACCGCAACCAGCTGCCGCACGTGCTGGAGCTGCGCCCGGAGGTGCCGGCCGGTGAGGTGTCGCCGGCCCGGGTGTACGACGACTCCGACCGTCGCCCGCTCTCGGCGGTCGGCGGCGGCAAGGACTCCATCGTCACCCTGGAGGCGCTGCGCCGGGCCGAGCTGGACCCGGTGCCGTTCTCGGTCAACCCGAACCACGTGATCGTCTCGGTCAACGAGGCGTCCGGGTTGACCCCGTTGGCCGCCCGACGGCGGATCGACCCGGTGCTGTTCGACCTGAACGCGGCCGGAGCGCTGAACGGGCACATCCCGGTCACCGCGATCAACTCGCTGATCGCGGTGGCCACCGCCGTGCTGCACGGGCTCGGCCCGGTCGTGATGTCCAACGAGCGCTCGGCGTCCGACCCCAACCTGGTCTGGAACGGTCACGAGATCAACCACCAGTGGTCCAAGGGCGTCGAGGCGGAGGGGCTGCTGCGGGCGGCGCTGGCCGAGCACGCCGGCCTGACCGAGCCGTACTTCTCGCTGCTGCGATCGCTGTCCGAGCTGCACATCGCCCGGCTCTTCGCCGAGTTCACCCGGTACGACGACGTGGTGACCAGCTGCAACGCCGCGTTCAAGCTGCGCGACGCGAGCGAACGCTGGTGCCGCGACTGCCCGAAGTGCCGGTTCGTCTTCCTGGCCATGGCGCCGTTCATGTCGCGTGAGCGGGTCACCCACATCTTCGGTGGCGACCTGCTCGCCGACCCGGAGCAGATCCCCGGTTACCGGGAGCTGCTCGGCGTCGACGGACACAAGCCGTTCGAGTGCGTGGGCGAGGTCGAGGAGTCGGTGGTGGCGTTGGGCCTGCTCGCCGAACAGGACCAGTGGCGCGACGCCCCGGTGATCCGCGCCCTGGTCGACGCCGTCCCGGCAACAGCCTGGTCAGCAGTGGCCACGTCAGACGTCTTCA
>NZ_JAMHIW010000033.1 GCF_023896955.1 Micromonospora sp. RHAY321 | reverse complement strand
CCCCACACCGTGAGGCCCAACTCGGGGCTTTCGTTCAAGTCCCCAGCGCTCATATCGCGCTAGGCACTTTTACTACGTTACCCGCCGGTTTCCGCTGTGTCAAACCGCTGTTTGGCGGTTCGTCATGCTTCACCCCGTGTTGCGGGCGCCATGTCTCGACCGGCTTGCGCCGCTCTCGTCACGGGTTTGGCAGGCCGGCCGTTGCGGTCTCCCGCGAACTCGCCCGTTTCCCTGCCGGTCGTCAACCTTACCCGGTCGGCTTCGCCTCGCCAAATCCGCCTCGCGGCGATTCTGGGGGCACCTCCCGGTACCAAGTCCAGAAGGTGTAACCCCTCCGACCTGGCGGTCATTCCCGCGCTCCGGCCTCTCAGGCTTTCGCCTGTTTCGTCCGTTCCGCGCTGGCAGAGAGAAAGTTACGCGTCCGGCGGAGTGATCGTCAAATCCACCGGACGCGTCCCCCGTCACATCGTCGACCGATGGCTATTCCACCAGCTCAACGCCCGCGAACGAGCGCTTGCCGCGACGCAGCACCAGGTAGCGCCCGTGCAGCAGCTCGGCCGGTGACACGGTGGCGTCCACCTCGGTCACCCGGTTGTTGTTCACGTAGGCGCCGCCCTCGGCGATCACCCGACGGGCCTCCTTGAGGCTGGGCACCAGCCCGGCGTCCCGCAGCAGGCCCGCGACGTCCGGCAGGTCGGCGGCCAGCCGCACCAGGCCGGCCTCCGTCAACGCCGCGCGCAGCGTCTCCGGGGCCAGGTCGTCCAGCGAGCCCCGGCCGAACAGCGCCTGACTGGCGGCGATCGCCTGCCGGGCCTCCTCGGGGCCGTGCACCAGGCTCGTCACCTCCTCGGCGAGCGCCCGCTGCGCCAGCCGGGCCGCCGGCCGTTCGGCCGTCGCCTTCGCCAGCTCCTCCAGCTCCTCGCGCGAGCGGAAGCTGAAGTACCGCAGGTAGCGGTCGACCTCCCGGTCCTCCACGTTGAGCCAGAACTGGTAGAACGCGTACGGGCTGGTCAGCGAGGGGTCGAGCCAGACGGTGCCGCCCTCGGTCTTGCCGAACTTGGTGCCGTCGGACTTGGTGACCAGCGGCGTGGTGAACGCCTGCACCGGCCCGGCGCCACGCCGCCTTACGTAGTCGACACCCGCGGTGATGTTGCCCCACTGGTCGGAGCCGCCGAACTGGAGCTGGCAGCCGTCGCGGCGGTGCAACTCGAAGAAGTCGTTGGCCTGCAACAGCTGGTAGCTGAACTCGGTGAAGCTGATGCCCGTCTCGAGCCGGGCCCGCACCACCTCCCGGGCGAGCATCTTGTTCACCGGGAAGTGCTTGCCCACATCGCGGAGGAACTCGACCACCGACATCTCGCCGGTCCAGTCCAGGTTGTTCACCAGTCGCGCCGCGTTCTCCCCCGTGTAGGACACGAAGGGGGACAGTTGTTCGCGGATCCGCTCGACCCAGCCGGCGATCACCTCGGGCGGGTTCAGCGTCCGCTCGGCGCTCGCCTTCGGGTCACCGATCTGCCCGGTCGCGCCACCGACCAGCAGCAACGGTCGGTGCCCGGCGAGTTGCAGCCGGCGGGCCATGGTGACCTGCATGAGGGACCCGACGTGCAGGCTCGGCGCGGTGGGGTCGAAGCCCACGTAGAAGGTGGCTCGGTCCCCTCCGTCGAGCAGCTCGCGCAGCTCGTCGAGGCCGGTCGAGTCCTGGATCAGGCCACGCCAGAGCAGGTCGTCGGTCAGGGAGTCCCGCCCGGACGGCGGGAGGCTACTGTCGGTCACGGTCACCGATTCTCCCCCATCACCGGCACCGACCCGTACCGGGTTTGGCGCAAGCCGCCCCGGTTACGCTTGCGCCCTGTTGATCGAGGAGGCTTGGCCGTGGAGATGCCGGACGTGACGGGTGGCTTCGTCGCCCTGCTCGGGCTGACGTTCAAGGAGGCGACCGCCGACCGGGTGGTCATCACCTGGCGCGTCCGACCCGAGTTGCACCAGCCGTTCGGCATCCAGCACGGCGGGGTGTACTGCTCGGTGGTCGAGACCGCGGCCAGCGTGGGCGGCTCGCTTTGGCTCGCCGACCGGGGAACGGTCGTCGGCGTGTCGAACCAGACCGACTTCCTGCGGGCCGTCCGAGAGGGCGAGTTGACCGCGGTCGGCACGCCGGTGCACCGGGGCCGCAGCCAGCAGCTCTGGCAGGTGGAGATCACCGACGCCGACCAGCGGCTGGTCGCCCGCGGCCAGGTCCGGCTGCAGAACCTCTCCCCCGCCTGACCGGGCCGCACCCCGGCGGGGTCAGCTGCGCGCCTCGTCCAGCACCGGCTCGGCGTCCTGGTCGGGCTCGGCCTCCTCGGGGACACGACTCAGCCGTACCTCGGTGATCGCCCGGTGGTCGATGCCGGCCACCATCAGCACCCAGCCGTCCAGGGTGACATCCTCCCCGGCGACGGTGGGGATGTGCCCGAGGCGGGCCAGCACCAGCCCGGCGACGGTCGTGTAGTCACCGTCGGGCCGCGACGGCAGCTCGACGCCGATGTCCGGCAGGTCGTGCACCGGGAACGTGCCGGGCAGCACCAGCGCGCCGTCCGGGTCGCGGCGCACCGAGTACCCGTCCCGGTCGGTCTCGTCGTAGATCTCCCCGACGATCTCCTCCAGGATGTCCTCCAGCGTGACGATGCCGTCGACGGCGCCCCGCTCGTCCACCACCAGCGCGATGTGTTGACGCTCGGCCTTGAACTGGCGCAGCGCGTCCACGACGGGCAGCGAGTCCGGCAGCAGCATCGGTGGACGCGCGATCTCGTCGACCGGCCGGTCGTCGGGCACCCCCACCAGGTCACGCAGGTGGATCACGCCGAGCGTGTCGTCCAGGCCGCCGTGGCGCACCACCGGTGCCCGGGAGTGCCCGGTGGCGGCCAGCACCAGGCGCGCGGCCTCCGCGGTGGTCCCGCTGTCGAGCGTGAAGACCCGCAACCGGGGTACGAGGACAGCCCGCAACCGCCGGTCGGCGATCTCCACGGCACCGGCGATGATGGTGCGCTGCTCCTTGGTGAAGCCGTGGTTGCCGGCGACGATGTCGCGGAGCTCGTCCGGGCCGATCTCGTCCGGCTGGTGCTTCGGATTGAGCCCGACCAGGCGGACGACCAGGTCACTGGTGGCGCCGAGCGCCCAGACCGCCGGGCGGGTGAACGTGGCGAGCAGGTCGAGCGGTCGGGCCACCAGCAGCGCCCAGCGCTCGGCGGCCTGCATGGCGATCCGCTTGGGGGCCAGCTCGCCGAAGACCAGGGTGACGAAGGTGAGCGCGAGGGTGACCACCACGATCGCCACCGTCTCGGCGGCGCCGCCGAACACCCCGAGCAGCGGCACCAGGGGCTTGGCCAGCGAGACCGCCGCGGCGGCGGAGGCCAGGAAACCGGCCAGGGTGATGCCGATCTGGATGGTGGCCAGGAAACGGTTCGGGTCCTTGGCGAGCCGGGCCAGGACCCGTCCGGCCCGGCTGGTGCGCTCCAACCGCTGGATCTGGCTGTCCCGCAACGACACCAACGCCATCTCACTGCCGGCGAAGAGCGCGTTGATGACGACCAGGATTCCGACCAGGGCCAGTTGGCTCCCGTAGCTCTGCACGCCTGGTTCGCTCCCTCGTCGTGGTGGCACCGGCCGCTCCGCGCGGTGCCCGCCTGTCGGCGGACCCGCCCGGCGTACGCGTGTCTGTGCCCCGTGCGGTGCCGGCCGAATCCTGCCCGGCGACGCTACGCCGATTCGGTCGCCGGTGACGCCGGCAGATCCAGGACGTACGAGTCGCCCTCCGGGCGGAACCCGAGCCGGTGGTAGTAGGGGGCGACCATCCCGGGCGGGCTCACCACCCGGTGGAAGCCCCGTTCGGTGAAGAGGCGGCTGCGCCGGTAGACGAACTCGCCGGGGGTGAAGTCGCGGAACTTCGGGGTCACGTAGTCCAGGTCGATCTGGGCGACCCCGCGCGCCTCGGCGTGCGACAGGACCACCCCCACCACCTCGTCGGCCGTGACCACGAGGAAGGCGGAGCGGTTGGCGACGTCCGGGTCCCAGTGGAAGTCGGGGTTGAACCGGGCGATGTCGGGGCCGTGCACCCGCAGCGTGTGCGCCAGGAACTGGTCGTCGACCCCGACCTCCACCACCTGGTAGGTCTGCTCGTCGTGACGGGTGGCGAGCATCCCCCGCAGGTACCAGACGTTGATCACCGCGAGCACGATGTTGAGCCCGACCATGGGCCACACCTCGAGCGCGGCGTTGTAGCCGATCAGCACGAGGCAGCCGACGAGGTTGAGCGCGCGCAGTCGCAGGATGCGTGACTGCAGCAGCGACCAGACCAGTACCGCGGAGCCGGCCCAGCCGACCAGATCCAACCAATTCACCCCGCGAGACTAGTGCCCGCCCAGGTCAGAGCCGTCGGCGGGCAGCTCCAGCAGCCACTCCTCGACATCGACGCCGCGGCCGTTGGCGTACCCCGAGTCCTCGCCGACCACCACGAAGCCGCACTTGCGGAGAACCGAGAGCGACGCGGCGTTGTCCTTGGCGGCGCGGGCGTGCACCGGCCGGGGCAGCTCACGCAGCAGGGCGGCCAGGGCCGCCGTGGCGTGGCCCCGGCCCCAGCGTGCCGGGTCGATCCAGTAGCTGACCTCGGTGAGGTCACCGACCGGGAAGGCGCTCACGTAACCGACCACCTCGCCGTCGACCTCGATGGTGCGGACCAGGTTCGCCGGGTTGGTGAGCACCCGGGCCCAGTGCCGCGCGAACTCACGGTGGTCGGACGGGTCGGCGGCGACGAACGCGGCCATCCGGTTGGCCTCCGGATCCTGCTGGTGCAGGAAGAACTCCACGAGATCGTCCTCGCGGACCGGGCGCAGCTGCACGTCGAAGGTCATTTGGTGAGGGTACGCAGCAGGTGTGTCAGTCCACCCGAAGCCGACTCGCTGAAGCGGGCGGTGGCCGCGTCGGCGCCGGGCGCGGTGCCGGCAGACGGTGGGGTCAGCGGCCGACGGCCGTGATCAGGCGCAGGTGGTGGAGCTGACCGGCGGTGCCCAGTTCCTCGATCTCGGCCAGCTCACCGGTGGTCTGCCGGCCGCCGAGGACCTCCCGCAGGAGCCGCAGCCGCACCGGGTGGGCCAGCGCGGACAGGGCGGTGGCGTATTTCCGCGCAAGATGACGCGGCGTCTTCACCGGGCGCGACACCGGCAAATACCGGCACCGCCCGCCAGGTGCACCGACAATGACCTGACCGACCCAGGGAGCGCCGATGAACCGACCTGTCGTGGTGGGCGTGGACGGATCCCCGTCCAGCCTCGTCGCCGCCGAGCACGCGGCCCGTGCCGCTCTGCTCCGACACCGACCGCTGCTCCTGGTCCACGCCTACCTGCACCCACTCGGGTACGGCGTGCCGCTCAACCCGTACGACCTCGGGGTGCCGGCGCCCACCGAGGAGGCCCAGCAGATGTTGGAGCGGACGGCGACTGACCTGGCCGACCGCTGGCCCGGCCTGCGTGTCGAGGTCCGTCAGGTCGCCGGCGGCCCGGGCGCCACCATGGTCGAGGAGTCCCGCCACGCCGACCTCGTCGTGGTCGGCAGCCGAGGGCACGGCGGGTTCGCCGGGCTACTGCTCGGCTCGGTCGGCGCGCAGGTGGCCGCGCACGCGCACTGCCCGGTGCTGGTGGTCCGCCCCGACGAGCAACCGATCCCGGTTGACGAGCCGGTGCTCGTCGGCGTGGACGGCTCCGAATCGTCCCGGCTCGCCGCCGGGTACGGCGCCGACGAGGCGGCGCTGCGCGACGTGCCACTGGTGCTGGTGCACGTCGGCCCACCCGACGGGGACCGGCCGGTGCCGGACGAGGTCGAGGAGTCGCAGGCCGCGTACCAGGCCGAGGCGGTGCGGCTGCTGGCCGAGGCGTCCGCCGCCGTCCGGGCCGACCATCCCGGTCTGGTGGTGCGGGAGCATCCGGTGCGGGCGGCCGGCGCGGCCCGGGGGCTCATCGAGGCGAGCGGAGGAGCGTCGCTGCTGGTCGTGGGCACCCGGGGCCGGCACGGGTTCGCCGGGCTGCTGCTCGGCTCGGTCAGCCAGGCGGCGATCCAGCACGCGCACTGCCCGGTCCTGGTCGCTCACCCGTACGACCGGGAGGGGTGACGTCGTCACCGCGGCCGAGCATCTGCAGGAAGTCGGTGGTGAGGGCGAACGGATCCGCGGGGCCGGTGGCCGGCAGCCGACGCTCGACCTGGTCGGCCAACTCCCCGGCGGCGCGCCTGATCCGGCCTCGCAGTGCGCCCTCGGCGGTGCCGCCGGACCAGTCCTCCGGGGCCGCGAACACCGTGGTGGGTACGACCACCGCCCGCAGGTAGGTGAACATCGGGCGGACGGCGTGCTCCAGGGCGAGCGAGTGCCGGGCGGTGCCACCGGTGGCGCCGAGCAGCACCGGCCGGTCGACCAGCGACTCGGCCTCCACCACGTCGAAGAAGGACTTGAACAGCCCGCTGTAGGACGCGTTGAAGATGGGCGTGACGGCGATGATGCCGTCGGCCCCGGTCACCGCGTCGAGGGCCTCGCGCAGGGCGGCCGGCGGGAACCCGGTGAGCAGGTTGTTCACCACGTCGTGGGCGTACTCGCGCACGTCGACCACGCGCAGCTCGACCTCGGCGCCGCGCCGGACCAGCTCGTCGCGGGTTGCCCCGGCGAGCTGGTCGGCGAGCAGCCGCGTGGACGAGGGCTGACTCAACCCCGCGGACACCACGGCCAGGGTGCGGCGTGTCATCGGGCCACCTCCGGCGCCTTGCCCGTCACGTCGTCGACGGCGTGGACGGTGCTGTCCTTGGCGCCGCCCGCCGCGGCGAGCAGCGAGGCGTGGGTGGGCGCCTCCGGCACGTGCGCCGGGCGCAGCGCCGCGAACTCCTTGCGCAGCACCGGCACGACCTCCTCGCCGAGCAGGTCGAGCTGCTCGAGCACCGTCTTCAGGGGCAGCCCGGCGTGGTCCATGAGGAACAGCTGCCGCTGGTAGTCACCGACGTACTCGCGGAAGCCCAACGTACGGTCGATGACCTGCTGCGGGCTGCCCACGGTCAGCGGGGTCTCCCGGCTGAACTCCTCCAGCGACGGCCCGTGCCCGTAGACCGGGGCGTTGTCGAAGTAGGGCCGGAACTCCCGGACCGCGTCCTGCGAGTTGCGCCGCATGAACACCTGCCCGCCGAGGCCGACGATGGCCTGGTCGGCGGAACCGTGGCCGTAGTGCGCGTACCGCTCCCGGTAGAGCCCGACCATCCGCTGGGTGTGCTCCTTGGGCCAGAAGATGTGGTTGGCGAAGAAGCCGTCACCGTAGTAGGCGGCCTGCTCGGCGATCTCCGGGCTGCGGATCGAGCCGTGCCAGACGAACGGGGGAACCCCGTCGAGCGGGCGCGGCGTCGAGGTGAACGACTGCAGCGGGGTGCGGTAGCGACCCTTCCAGTCGACCACGTCCTCGCGCCAGAGGCGGTGCAGCAGGTCGTAGTTCTCGATCGCGAGGGGGATGCCGGCGCGGATGTCCTTGCCGAACCACGGGTACACCGGCCCGGTGTTGCCGCGGCCCATCATCAGGTCCACCCGGCCGTCGGCGAGGTGCTGGAGCATCGCGAAGTCCTCGGCGATCTTCACCGGGTCGTTGGTGGTGATCAGCGTGGTCGCGGTGGACAGCAGCAGCCGCTCGGTACGTGCAGCGATGTGGCCGAGCATGGTGGTCGGCGACGAGGGCACGAACGGCGGGTTGTGGTGCTCGCCGGTGGCGAAGACGTCCAGGCCGACCTCTTCGGCCTTGAGGGCGATCGCGACCATCGCCTTGATCCGCTCATGCTCGGTCGGCTCCCGGCCGGTGGTCGGATCGACCGTGACGTCGCCGACGGTGAAGACTCCGAACTGCATGACCAGCTCCTCGCGTGTCAACCGGGTCCCGTCGTGGTACCCGGACGCAGCCCTCAACTTATTTGACGACGCAACTATTCCGTCGGCGGCAGGCACCGCAGTGGCGGCGGTCACTCCTCGCCTCCGCCCGCCCGGACCGGGTCAGCCTCCGGCGACCGAGGGCAGCACCCGCACCTCGGCACCGTCGCCGACCGGAGTGGACAGCCCGCCGGAGTGCCGGCAGTCCTCCCCGTCGACGTAGACGTTGACGTAGCGGCGCAGCTCGCCGCGCTCGTCGCGAATCCGCCGGGCGAGTCGCGGGTGAGCGGCGGCCACCTCGTCGAGGACCGCCCCCAGTGTCCCGGCGGCGGCGACGCTCAGCCGGCTGGCGCCGCCGGCCTCGCCGCGCAGCGGGCCGGGCAGCAGCACGGTGACCACCTCACACCACCGCGGCCCGGACGCAGAGCACGTCGGGCAGGTGTGCGGCCACCAGGGACCAGGTGTCGCCCTCGTCCCGGCTGGCGTAGACCTCGCCGGAGCGGGTGCCGAAGTAGACACCGCCCGGGGTCGCGTCGTCGGCGCACATCGCGTCGCGGAGCACCGCCGGGTAGAACGGCCCCTCGGGCAGCCCCACGGACAGCGGGGCCCACGTGCCGCCCGCGTCGGCGGAGCGGAACACCCGGCAGCGGTGGTCGGTCGGGAACCGCTGGCTGTCGGCCTCCAGCGGGAAGGTCCACACCATGCCGGCCCGCGCCGGGTGGGACACCATCGTGAAGCCGAAGTCGCTGGGCAGCCCGTCGGCGATCGAGGACCAGGTGCGGCCGTCGTCGTCGGAGCGGTAGACGCCGTGGTGGTTCTGCGCGTACAGCCGGTCGGGGTTGACCCCGTCCCGGGCGACCTTGTGCACGCACTGGCCGAACTCCGGCCATTCGTCGGGCAGGAAGTAGGCGCGGATGCCCGTGTTGGCCGGCGCCCAGCTCACCCCGGCGTCCTCCGAGCGGTAGACCCCACCGGTGGACATGGCGACCAGCAGCCGAGCCGGGTCGCGTGGGTGGGGCAACACCGTGTGCACGGCCTGACCACCGAAGCCGGCATCCCACTCCGGGCGGTGCGGATGGTCCCAGAGCGACCGGACCAGCTCGAAGCTGCGGCCGCCGTCGGTGGACCGGAACAGCGCCGACGGCTGGGTGCCGGCCCAGACGACGTCCGGCTCGTCGTGGCCGGCCGGCATCAGCTGCCAGACACGCTCCAGTGTCGTGTCGGTGTCGGCCGGAAAGGCGACCGGTGCGTGGTCGGGCTCGTCCCAGGAGGCACCGAGATCGTCGCTGGTGGCGACGCTGGGCCCGAAGTGTGAGCTGGTCACCCCGGCGAGCAGCCGCGGGGTGGGCCGACGCGTGTCGACCGCGACCGCGTAGACGCCGGTCATCGGGAAGTGCGGGCCGCTGACCTCCCAGCTGCGCCGGCCGTCGGCGCTGCTGGCGAGAAACAACCCCTTGGCCGTGCCGATCGCGAGCAGCGTTGCCATGACGTCCTCCGAAGCCGTCGGCGAGCAGGTGGGGTGATTAGGCCACACCCCTGCGACAGATTCGCCAGGGCTCGCCGGGCCGCCCTCAGCGCCGGCTGCGAGGCACGTGTCGCCGGTACGCGCTGACCGTCGGGTCGCCGTCGAGCCAGAACCGCCACGGCAGGTCGTGCGCACCCGTCACGCCGACCCGCGGCCCGGCGACCACCGCCTCCGCCGGCACCTGGCGCACCGGCGGACGCAACCGGACCGGCCCGTCACCGAGCAGATGGACGCCGTATGCCGTCCGGTCGATGCCGAGCGTCGCGCAGAGCCGGGCCGGACCACGGGCCAGGTCCACGTCCCGACGAACGGCCGGTCGACGGGCCCGGGCCGCCTCCAGGCCGTCGACCACCTCCCCGGCGCGCAGCAGCACCGCGGCGGCCTCCCCCTCGACCCCGGTGACCACGTTCATGCACCAGTGCATCCCGTAGGTGAAGTAGACGTAGGCGTGCCCGGCCGGCCCGAACATCACCACGTTGCGTGGCGTGCGCCCCCGGTGCGCGTGCGAGGCCGGGTCACCGGCCGTCCCGGCGTACGCCTCGACCTCGGTGATCCGGACGGTGACGTCGCCGGCCTCCAGTCGGCAGCCCAGCAGCCCGCGCGCGGCCGGCAGCAGCGGACCGGCGAGCAGCTCCCCCAGCGACGCCAGCTCGGCGTCGGCGGCGCGGTCACCAGGGAGTACGTCCATGACCATGACGGTACCCAGCGCCCGGTCCGCGCACCCACTCAGTTTTCAACAATCTGTTGACAATCTGTCATTGATGGGCTGTGATCGGAGGATGACGACCGAGGACCCGTTCACCGCGCCGAACCCCGCCCGGGCCCGCGCACACCGCACTCACGAGGCGCTGCGGCGGATCAGCGAACGGCACGCCGGCACCGGCGCCCAGCGGGGCCGCTGGGCACACCCGTACGTGCTGGACCCGTGGGAGGCGGTGGCCCTGGTCACCGCGCTGGCCGCGGGCGGAGCCGAGCGCGAGCCCACCGAGGAGCCGGTCGACGGCGCCGACCTGACCGCCGCGCTGACCCTGCTGCCACATGTCCGCGCCGAGCTGGACGCCCTGGAGGCCGGGCTGCTGACACTGGCCCGCGACCGGGGC
The DNA here is from genome assembly GCF_023896955.1 of Micromonospora sp. RHAY321. Lineage (GTDB taxonomy): Bacteria > Actinomycetota > Actinomycetes > Mycobacteriales > Micromonosporaceae > Micromonospora. Next base: position 9,213 of record NZ_JAMHIW010000033.1, on the reverse strand, counting down.
CTGACCTGGCAGGCCATCGCGTACGGGCTGGGCCTCGGCAGCGCACAGGCCGCCCGGCAGCGCTACGAACGGGTCGCCGCCCGCTCCGCCGAGCAGACCGGCTGACCCGCCACACCAACCCACGGTGGCCGCCCGGCCGACCGGCATGCCACGTGCCGGCCGGGCGCGCAGACTGTGCGCACGACGATTCCGGGAGGCACGCATGGACCGCGCGGAGATGCTGGCGTACTGCCTGGCCAAGCCGGGAGCGTGGCTGGACCGGCCATGGGAGGGCGACGAGGTGGTCAAGGTCGGCAGCCGGATCTTCGCCTTCCTCGGCAACGGCGAGGGAAACCCGACGGTCGGCGTGAAGTGCGGCCCGACCCGCGAGATCGCCGACGAGTGGCTGCACCGCCACCCCGACGACGCGCGGGTGATGGCCTACATCGGGCGGTCCGGCTGGAACACGCTGCGCCTGGACGGCGGGATCGGCGAGGAGGAGCTCGCCGAGGCGGTCGACGGGTCGTACGACATGGTGGTGGCGAAACTCCCCAAGCGGGAGCGCCCGACGGCCTGAACCGACCGCGGCGCCGGCGGCGAGCTGCGCCGGCGCCACGGCGAGATCAGCGGGGTACGACGCGCTCGGTCGCCCACTCCCGCCAGCCGGCCAGTTGGTCCGCCGCGGCGGCGAGCTGGTCGGCCACCGGGCCGGGGCCGGTGGAGCCGGGGGTGATCCGGGCCGCGAGGGCCGAACGGACCGAGAGCACGTCGCGCACCGACGGGTCGAGGTGTTCGCTGACCGCGGCCAGATCCGCGTCGGAGACCTCTTCCAGCTCGCACTCCCGGGCCGCGCAGAGCGCCACCAGCCGGCCGGTGATCTCGTGCGCGTCGCGGAACGGCACGCCCCTACGGACCAACCAGTCGGCCACCTCGGTGGCCAGCGAGAAACCGACCGGCGCGGCGGCCACCAACCGGTCGACGCGGACGGTCATCGTGGAGATCATCCCGGCGAGGGCCGGCAGCAGCAGCTCCAGGGTGTCGACCGCGTCGAAGGCCGGCTCCTTGTCCTCCTGCATGTCCCGGTCGTAGGTCATCGGCAGGCCCTTGAGCATGGTGAGGACCGTCATCAGACCACCGACCAGCCGGCCCGACTTGCCCCGCGCCAGCTCGGCGATGTCCGCGTTCTTCTTCTGCGGCATGATCGACGAGCCGGTGGCGAACGCGTCGTCCAGCTCCACCCAGCCGAACTCATGCGACGTCCAGAGCACGACCTCCTCGCCGAGCCGGGACAGGTGCACCCCGATCATGGCCGTGGTGAAGAGGAACTCGGCGACGAAGTCCCGGTCGGCGACGGCGTCCATCGAGTTGGCGAACGACGTGCGGAAGCCCAGCTCCTTGGCCACGGCCACCGGGTCCAGTGGCAGCCCGGAGCCGGCCAGCGCGCCCGCACCGAGCGGGCTGATCGCCGCCCGGTGGTCCCAGTCCCGCAGCCGCTCCAGGTCACGCAGCAACGGCTGCACGTGGGCGAGCAGCCAGTGCCCGAAGGTGACCGGCTGGGCGTGCTGCAGGTGGGTCATGCCGGGTGCCGCGGTGTCGACGTGCCGCTCGGCCTGCTCGACCAGCGCCTCGGCCAGCTCCACCACCCGGCTGGCCACGCCACGGGCGTGGTCACGCAGGTAGAGCCGCAGGTCCGTGGCGACCTGGTCGTTCCGGGACCGGCCGGCGCGCAGCTTGCCGCCGAGGCTGCCCAGCCGCTCCAGCAGCCCGCGCTCCAGCGCGGTGTGCACGTCCTCGTCGTCAACGGTGGGACGGAACGACCCGGAGGCGCAGGCGGCCTCCAGATCGTCCAGGGCGGCCAGGATCCGGCCCAGCTCCTCGGGGTTCAGCAGGCCGGCACCGGCCAGCACCCGGGCGTGCGCCCGGGAACCGGCGATGTCGTACGGCGCGAGGCGCCAGTCGAACTGCACGCTCACCGACAGCCGGGCCAGCGCCTCGGCGGGGCCGCCGGCGAACCGGCCACCCCACAGGCTCGTCCGGTTGGTGGCGGCGCTGTTCTCGGTGAGGCTCTTGTCGTCCACGCCGCCCATTGTGGGGGTCACTGGCCGGAGCCGCCCAGCCGGGCGTCCCGCGCGGCGGCCATCCGACTCGGCAGGCCCCACAGCTGCACGAAGCCCTTCGCCAGGGACTGGTCGAAGGTGTCGCCGGTGTCGTAGGTGGCCATCCCGAAGTCGTAGAGGCTCGCCTCGGAGCGCCGACCGGTGACGGTGGCCCGCCCACCGTGCAGGGTCATCCGCACCTCGCCGCTCACGTGCCGCTGCGCGTCGTCGATGAACGCGTCCAGCGAGTCCTTCAGCGGCGAGAACCACAGGCCGTCGTAGACCAGCTCACCCCAACGCTGGTCGACGCCCTTCTTGAACCGGGCCAGGTCCCGTTCCACGGTGACCGCCTCCAGCTCCTGGTGGGCGGTGATCAGCGCGATCGCGCCGGGCGCCTCGTACACCTCGCGGCTCTTGATGCCGACCAGCCGGTCCTCGACCATGTCGAGCCGGCCGACACCCTGCGCGCCGGCACGCCGGTTCAGCTCCAGGATCGCCTGGTACGGGGTGACCGTCTCACCGTCGATCGCCACCGGTACGCCGGCCTCGAAGGTGATCACGATTTCGTCGGCGTCGCGGTCCTGCGCCGGGTCGGCCGTGTACGAGTACAGATCCTCGATCGGGGCGTTCCAGATGTCCTCCAGGAATCCGGTCTCCACCGCGCGACCCCACAGGTTCTGGTCGATGGAGTACGGCGACTTCGCCGACACGTCGATCGGCAGCCCCTTCTCCTCCGCGAAGGCGATGGCCTTGTCCCGCGTCCACGCGAAGTCCCGCGCCGGCGCGATGATCTTCAGGTCGGGGGCGAGCGCGTTCAGGCCCACCTCGAACCGGACCTGGTCGTTGCCCTTGCCGGTGCAACCGTGCGACACGATCGTCCCGCCGTGCTTGCGCGCCGCGGCGACGAGGTGCTTGACGATCAGCGGCCGGGACAGCGCCGAGACCAGCGGATAACGGTCCATGTAGAGGGCGTTGGCCCGGATGGCCGGCAGGCAGTAGTCGGCGGCGAACTCGTCGCGCGCGTCGACCACCTCGGACTCGGCGGCGCCGCAGTCCAGTGCGCGCTGCCGGATGGCGTCGAGATCCTCGCCGCCCTGCCCGACGTCGACCGCCACCGCGATCACCTCGGCGCCGGTCTGCTCGGCCAGGTAAGGAATGGCGACGGAGGTGTCCAGCCCTCCGGAGTACGCCAGGACGACCCGCTCGGTCATGGTGTGGTGCTCCCTTCAACGTTGTCTTCCCCGCGGGCCCAACCGGCGAGCTTGTCGCCGAGTGCGGCCCCGCCGACGGCCTCACGGGCCACGACGAGGATGGTGTCGTCGCCGGCGATGGTGCCGACGACCTCGGGCAGGCCCGCTCGGTCCAACGCGCTGGCCAGGTATTGGGCTGCGCCCGGCGGGGTACGCAGCACGGCGATGTTGCCGCTGGAGTCGACCCCGTTGAGCAGCTCACGCAGCAACCGCACCAGCCGGGCGGGTGCCGCCTCGGCGTCGCGCAGCGGCCGGTGGCCGTCCTCGGGGATCAGGTAGACCGCCGGCCCGTCGCCGCCGCGCACCTTGACCGCGCCCAGCTCGTCCAGGTCCCGCGAGAGGGTGGCCTGGGTGACCGCGACGCCGTCGCTGGCCAGCAGGTCGGCCAGTTCGGTCTGCGAGCGGACCGCCTTGTCGCGGATCAGCTCGACGATCCGGGCGTGCCGGGCGGCGCGGGTCAGCGGGGCGGTCATCGGGAATCCCCGATCGGAGCGCCCAGCAGGAACGTCAGCAGCGCCTTCTGGGCGTGCAGCCGGTTCTCGGCCTGGTCGAAGACCGCGCTCTGCGGGCCGTCGAGCACCTCGTCGGTGATCTCCTCGCCGCGGTGTGCGGGCAGGCAGTGCAGCACGATCGCGTCCGGCGCGGCCTGGCCGAGCAACTCCTTGTTGACCTGGTAGGGAAGGAACGGGGTGATCCGGTCCAGCCCGTCGTCCTCCTGCCCCATCGAGGTCCAGGTGTCGGTGGCCAGCACGTCGGCGTCGCGTACCGCCTGGCCCGGGTCGGTCAGCACCCGCACCGACCCGCCGGTGCCGGCGGCGATCTCCGCCGCCTGGTCCACCACGGCCTGGTCCGGCGCGAAGCCGGTCGGCCCGGCGATCCGCACGTGCATCCCGGCCGTCACGCCGGCCAGCAGGTACGACTGCGCCATGTTGTTGCCGCCGTCGCCCACGTAGGTCAGGGTGCGGCCGGCCGTGCCGCCGCACCGCTCGCGGACGGTCAGCAGGTCGGCGAGCAATTGGCAGGGGTGGAAGCCGTCGGTGAGCGCGTTGATCACCGGCACGCTCGCGCCGGCCGCCACCTCGGCGATCCGGTCGTCGCCGTGGGTGCGCAGCACGATGGCCGCGACGTAGCGGGACAGCACCCGCCCGGCGTCGGCCAGCGTCTCGCCCCGGCCGAAGTGGGTGACCTGGGTGTCCACCACGAGGGGGTGGCCGCCCAGCTCGGCGATGCCGGCGTCGAACGAGATCCGGGTGCGCAGGCTCTGCTTGTCGAAGAGCACCGCCACCGAGCGTGGCCCGGCCAACGGCCGGTGGCCGAACCGGTCGGCCTTCATCCGCTCCGCCAGGTCGAGCACGGTGGACTGCTCGGTGGGCGAGAGGTCGTCGTCGCGCAGGAAGTGCCGGGTCATGGGGTCGTTCCCGTCGTGGTCGCGATGGTCGGCGTCGAGATCCGGCCGGCGGCGGCGGGAGCGGCCGCGTCCAGGGCCGCGGGCAGCGCGGCGAGGAAGGCGTCCGCCTGGGCGGTGGTGAGGATCAGCGGTGGGGCGAGCCGGACCACGCCCGGCTGCACCGCGTTGACCAGGAAACCGGCCTCGCGCAGCGCCTCGGACAACACCGGCGCGACGGGCGCGGTGAGCGCCAGACCGAGCAGCAGCCCGGCACCCCGCACCTCGGCGACCAGCGGGTGGTCCAGCCCCTCGATGCCGCGCCGCAGCCGCTCGCCGACCCGCTTGACGTGGTCGAGCAGCCCTTCGTTGGCAATGGTCGCCACCACGGCCAGCGCCGCGGCGCAGCTCACCGGGTTGCCACCGAACGTGGTGCCGTGCGAGCCCGGGGTGAGCAGGTCGGCGGCCGGACCGAAGGCCAGCGTGGCACCGAGCGGCAGACCGCCGCCCAGCCCCTTGGCCAGCGTCACCACGTCCGGCTCCACACCCTCGGCCTGGTGGGCGAACCAGTGCCCGGTACGACCGATGCCGGTCTGCACCTCGTCGAGCACCAGCAGCGCGCCGCGCCGGGCGGTGATCTTCCGCGCCGCGGCGAGGTAGCCGGCCGGCGGTACGACCACGCCGCCCTCGCCCTGGATCGGCTCCAGGATGACCATGGCGGTGGCGTCGGTGACCGCCGCGTCGAGGGCGGCGACGTCGCCGTAGTCCACGTGGGTCACGTCGCCGGGCAACGGGCGGAACGGGTCGGCCTTGGCCGGCTGGCCGGTCAGCGCGAGAGCGCCCATGGTGCGGCCGTGGAAGCCGCCCCGGGTGGCGACGACGTGGCTGCGGCCGGTCCGCCGGGAGAGCTTGAACGCCGCCTCGTTGGCCTCCGCGCCGGAGTTGGCGAAGAAGACCCGACCGGGCCGGCCGGCGAGCGCCAACAGCAGCTCGGCCAGCGCGACCGCCGGCTCGGCGACGTAGAGGTTGGAGACGTGCCCGAGGGTGGCGACCTGCTTGGAGACGGCGGCCACGATGGCCGGGTGGGCGTGGCCGAGGGCGTTCACCGCGATGCCGCCCACCAGGTCGAGGTACTCCCGGCCCGCGTCGTCGACCACGACCGCGCCGGCGCCGGAGACCAGGGCCAGCGGCGGGGTGCCGTAGTTGTCCATCATGGACTGTTCCCAGCGCTGCACCAGCGTGCTCATGACGCGACCGACCCTTCCGTGCTCGCGACTGCGGGGCTCGCAGGCTCACTTCTCGGGCTCACGACCATCGTTCCGAACCCTTCCGAGGTGAAGACCTCCAGCAACGTGGAGTGCGCCACCCGACCGTCGACGACGTGCGCGGCGGGCACTCCCCCGGCCACCGCCCGCAGGCACGCCTCCATCTTCGGCACCATCCCCGACTCCAGGCCGGGCAGCAGCTTCGCCAGGTCGTCGGTGCTGATCTCGGAGATCAAGCTGGTGGTGTCCGGCCAGTCGGCGTACAGGCCGGCCACGTCCGTGAGCACCACCAGTTTGCGGGCCCGCAACGCCACGGCCAGCGCGGCGGCGGCGGTGTCCGCGTTGAGGTTGTGCAGCACACCGTCGGCGTCCGGCGCCACCGTGGAGATCACCGGGATCCGACCGGCCGCGATCAGGTCGGTCACCGCCGACACGTCGACCGACTCGACGTCGCCGACCTGGCCGACGTCGACCGGCAGCCCGTCCACGTACGCCGGACGGCGCACCGCGGTGAACAGCCGGGCGTCCTCACCGGAGAGACCGACGGCGAACGGGCCGTGCGAGTTGATCAGACCGACCAGCTCCCGCCCCACCTGCCCGACCAGCACCATCCGGACCACGTCCATCGCCTCGGCGGTGGTCACCCGCAGGCCGCCCCGGAACTCGCTGGCGATGCCGAGCCGACCCAGCATGGCGGAGATCTGCGGGCCGCCGCCGTGCACCACCACGGGCTTGAGACCGGCGTAGCGCAGGAAGACCATGTCGGCCGCGAACGCCCGCTGCAGTTCAGGGTCGGTCATGGCGTTGCCGCCGTACTTGACCACCACCGTCGAGCCGGAGAACCGCGCCAGCCAGGGCAGCGCCTCGATCAGGGTCTCCGCCTTGCCCTGGGCGCGGGTGAGATCGGTGCTGAGGCTCATGTGGAGTACGCCGAGTTCTCGTGCACGTACGCGTGGGACAGGTCGTTGGTCCAGATCGTCGCGGCCGCCGTGCCGGCGTGCAGATCGATCCGGATGGTCGCGTCCCGGCCGGTCAGGTCGACCTTCGAGCGGTCCTCGGCGGCGGCGCCGGCCCTGCACACCCACACCCCGTTGACGGCCACGTCCACCTCGTCCGGCTCGAACGCCGCCGCCGTGGTGCCGACGGCGGCGAGGATCCGGCCCCAGTTGGGGTCGTTGCCGAACAGTGCCGTCTTGACCAGGTTGTTGCGGGCCACCGACCGGCCCACCTCGACCGCGTCGTCCTCGTCGGCCGCGCCGACCACGTCGATGGCGATCTGCTTGGTGGCACCCTCGGCGTCGGCGAGCAACTGCTGGGCGAGATCGTGACAGGCCGCGGTGACCGCGGCGGTCAACTCGGCCGGAGTCGGCTCGATGCCGCTCGCGCCGCTGGCCAGCAGCAGCACCGTGTCGTTGGTGGACATGCAACCGTCGGAGTCGACCCGGTCGAAGCTGACCCGGGTGGCCGCGCGCAGCGCCTCGTCCAGGGTCTCCGGCCCGGCCACCGCGTCGGTGGTCAGCACGCAGAGCATCGTGGCCATCCCCGGCGCGAGCATCCCCGCGCCCTTGGCCATGCCGCCGACCGTCCAGCCGCTGCCCCGGGCCACCGTGGTCTTCGGCCGGGTGTCCGTGGTCATGATGGCCTCGGCGGCGGCCGTGCCGCCGTCGCGGGACAGCACCCGGATCGCCGAGCGGACGCCGGGCAGCAGCTTGGGCATCGGCAGCCGCTCACCGATCAGCCCGGTGGAGCAGACCGCGACCTCGCCGGCGCCGAGGATCAGCCGTGGGCTGACGGAGGTCAGGGCGGCGGCCGTGTGCTCGGCGGTGGCGTGGGTGTCCTGGAAGCCGGCCGGACCGGTGCACGCGTTGGCGCCACCGGAGTTCAGCACCACCGCGCGGACCACACCGCCGCGTACGACCTGCTGGGTCCAGCGCACCGGCGCGGCCTTGACCCGGTTGGTGGTGAAGACCCCGGCGACCCCGGCGTCCGGGCCGTCGTTGACCACCAGCGCGACGTCGGCGTCGCCGCTGGCCTTCAGGCCGGCGGCCACGCCGGAGGCCCGGAACCCCCGTGGGGTGGTGACGCTCACGGTGCCTGCCTTTCGTTCGCGACTGCGGGGCTCCGCTGCGCTGCACTCCTCGCGCTCACGGTGCGACCCCCCACACGGAAAGCCCTGTCGTCTCCGGCAGGCCGAGCATCAGGTTGGCGTTCTGGACGGCCTGGCCGGCGGCGCCCTTGCCCAGGTTGTCCAGTGCGCTGAGCACGATCAGGCGGCCGGAGTCGACGTCGACGGTGGCCTGCAGGTGGCAGGAGTTCGAGCCCAGCGTGGCGGCGGTGTGCGGCCACCGGCCCTCCGGCAGCACGTGCACGAACGGCGCGTCCGCGTACGCCCGCGCCAGCACCTCCTGCGGGTCGACGCCGCGTGCCGGCGCCGCGGTGACCGTTGCCAGGATGCCGCGCGGCATCGGCGCCAGGATCGGGGTGAGCGACAGGCCGGTCGCGCCGGTGGCCTGCTTGATCTCCGGTACGTGCTGGTGGGTGCCCACCCGGTACGGCGACAGGTCCCCCATCACGTCGCTGCCCAGCAGGTGCGGCTTGGCCGCCCGCCCCGCGCCGGAGGTGCCGGAGGCGGCGACCACCACCACGTCGGCGGGGCTGGCCGCACCGGCGGCGATCAGCGGCGCGAGCGCCAGGGTGATCGCGGCGGCGTAGCAGCCGGTGTTCGCCACCCGGGTGGCGCCGGCGATCAGCTCCCGCTGGCCGGGCAGCTCGGGCAGGCCGTAGGTCCACTGGCCGGCGTGCGTGCCGCCGTAGTAGTGCGCCCAGGCGTACGGGTCGGCGAGCCGGTGGTCGGCGCCGAGGTCCACGATCCGGACCTCGGGCGGCAGTTGGGAGGCGAGGGCCGCCGACTCGCCGTGCGGCAGGGCGAGGAAGACCAGGTCCGCGTCTGCCAGGGTCGCCGGGTCGGTCTCGGCGAGCACCAGGTCCAGGCCGGTGAGCTGCGGGTGCACGACGTCGAGGCGGTGCCCGGCCTGGCTGTGCGCGGTGGCAGCGACCAGGTCGAACTCCGGGTGCCCGGCGACCAGGCGCAGCAGCTCGCCCCCGGCGTAGCCGCTCGCTCCGGCGACCGCGACTCGGATTCCCATACTCACCTCCGCATGACTATGCAGCGAAGGTTAGCAGCGTTGATCAGCCATTGCAACTTCATGCAGTCGGCTGCATGGAGATGAGGCAGTGGT
>NZ_JAMHIW010000032.1 GCF_023896955.1 Micromonospora sp. RHAY321 | reverse complement strand
ACTTGCGCTTGCGGATCTCCTCGGCAGCCTGCGGGACGATCTTGAACAGGTCGCCCACCACACCGAAGTCGGCCAGCTCGAAGATCGGCGCCTCGTCGTCCTTGTTGACCGCGACGATGGTCTTCGAGGTCTGCATGCCGGCCCGGTGCTGGATGGCACCGGAGATGCCGAGCGCGACGTAGAGCTGCGGGGAGACCGTCTTGCCGGTCTGGCCCACCTGGAACTGGTGCGGGTAGAAGCCGGAGTCGACCGCGGCGCGGGACGCGCCGACGGCGCCGCCGAGCAGGTCGGCCAGCTCCTCGACCAGCTTGAAGTTGTCGGCGTTGCCGACACCACGACCACCGGAGACGACCACGCCGGCCTCGGTCAGCTCGGGGCGGGAGCCCTTCTGCTCGGCGACCCGCTCGACGACCTTGGCCAGCTTGTCGGTGTCGCTGACCGACACGGTGAGCTGCTCGATCGCCGGGGTGGCCGCCGCCGGGCTCGGGGTGACCGAGTTGGGCCGGACGGTGACCAGCGGCAGGCCCCGGGTGACCTTGGACTTGACGATGGTGGAACCGGCGAAGGCGACCTGGGTGGCGGTGCCGTCGGCGGCCAAGCCGACGACGTCGGTCAGGATGCCGTTGTCCAGCTTGACGGCGAGGCGGGCGGCGATCTCCTTGCCCTCCTGGGCCGACGCCAGCAGCACGGCGGCCGGCTGCACCCGCTTGACCAGCTCGGCCAGCACGGTGGCCTTGGGAGCCACCAGGTAGCCGTCGATCTCGTCACCCTCGGCCGCGTAGATCTTCTCCGCGCCGTACTCGCCCAGCTTGGCGCTCAGCGCCTCCGCGGCGCCGGCGCCACCGAGCACCACCGCGCTCGGGGTGCCCAGCTTGCGGGCGAGGGTGAGCATCTCCAGGGTGACCTTCTTGACGCCGAATTCCTTGGTGGCTTCGACGACGACGAGAACCTCAGACATGTCCAGACCCCGCTCTCACACGAACTTCTCGGTAGCGAGGAACTCGACCAGCTTGACGCCGCCCTCGCCCTCGTCGGTGATCTTGGCGCCGCCGGAGCGCGGCGGGCGCTTGCTGTGCTCGACGACGGCGCTGGTGGCGCCGTCGAAGCCCACCTCGGTCGGCGCGACGCCGAGGTCGGCCAGGGAGAGCGTCTGCACCGGCTTCTTCTTGGCGGCCATGATGCCCTTGAAGGAGGGGTAGCGCGGCTCGTTGATGGTGTCCCACACGGAGACGACGGCCGGGGTGGCGGCGGTGATCACCTCGTAGCCCTCCTCGGTCTGCCGCTCGACGGTCAGCGTGCCGCCGTCGACGGTGAGCTTGCGGGCGCCGGTGAGCGCCGCGACGCCGAGCCGCTCGGCGATCATGTGCGGCATGACCTGGACCCGGCCGTCGGTGGATTCGGCGCCGCAGATCACCAGGTCGGCGTTGAGCTGGCCCAGCGCGGCGGCGAGCACCTTCGAGGTGGCCACCGCGCAGGAGCCGTGCAGGGCGTCGTCCACCACGTGCACGGCCTTGTCCGGGCCCATGGAGAGCGCCTTGCGGATCGACTCGGTCGCCCGGTCCGGACCCATGGTCAGGATCGTGACCTCGCCACCGTGCGCCTCCTTGATCTTCAGCGCCTCCTCGATGGCGTACTCGTCCATCTCGTTGATCACGTTGTTCGCCGAACCGCGGTCGACGGTGTTGTCGTCATTGCGCAGGTTGCGGTCCGCGCCCGAATCAGGCACCTGCTTGACGAGTACGACGATATTCATCGCGCTTCGACGACCCTCCTGTGTGGTGATGCGATTCGCTCGCCCGGTTGGGCGCAGCCTCGCGCGTCGGTCGACGCCCGGTCAACCGCGGGCTGCTGTGCAGTTGCCCACGGCGCAATGTTACCTGCCAGTAGCATGCTGCCCCCGGGCACTCCGAGTGACACAGCTCACCAGCGTGAACCAGCCGTCCGGGCCCGGTCAGGCCGGGTCGGCCAGCGCCTCCCGGATCCGGTCGATGACCGCCGCCTCCGCCGGGGCCACCCCGTCGTGCGCCCGCGCCACCCGGTCCGCCGCGCTCAACACCACCGTGCGGTACGCGTCCACGTCCCCCGGTGACTTCTCGCGCAGGATCCGCACCGCCCGGTTGAGCGCCGGCAGCACCACCGACTCGATCTCCAGCTGGGAGTCCCGGGGCATCCGGGGCAGCGGACCGCTGGTCAGCGCGTCCTTGACCACCCCGCTGGCCCCAGCCAGCGCGCCCGAGGCGGCGACACTCTCCCGGATCACGCCCAGCATGCCCGGATCCGCGTTGGCGACCAGGAAGACGGCGCCGAAGGCACCGGTCTTGAGCGTCAGCCGCTCCTCGTCCGTCAACCGCTGCTCCATGATCACGGAGTGTAGACGTACGGGGTGGTGGTGGTGACCGGGACGAGGCCGAGTCGCTGGAGGATCGGCCGGCTGTCCTCCGACGCGTCGACCTGCAGCAGCGTCCGACCCCTCTGGTCGGCCAACCGCGCCCGGTAGGTGACCAGCGCCCGGTAGATGCCCTTGCGCCGCCACTGCGGCAGGGTGGATCCACCCCACAGGGTGGCGAAGCCGGTGTTCGCCGGGAAACGCACCCAGCCCGCGCTCACCACCGTCTCGCCCGCCTCGGCCACCACCACGGTGATCGAGTGCGGGTCGGCGTCGATCTCCTTGGCCAGCCCCCAGACGAGGTGCGAACGGTCCTCCTGCCAGACCTCCTCCTCCATGGCGGCGATCCGCTCCAGGTCGGCCCGGCTGGTCACCTCACGCAGGCGTACCCCCTCGGGTGCGACCGGCAGCGCGGCGGCCAGCGGCGCGACCGGGCCGATCACCACGGTCTCCCGCTCCTCCGGCACGAAGCCGGCGGCGCGCAACCGGTCGGCCAGGTCCGCGGGTTCGTCGTGCTCGTTGAGCTTCCACTCCACCGACTGGCCGCGCTCGCGGAACAGCTCCACCTGCCGGGCGATCAGCGCGTCCAGCTCGTCGCCGGTCAGCCCGCCGAGGTCGCGGTAGGTGAGAAACCCACCCGCGTCCAGCCCGACGATCCGGACCAGCGGCCCGTCCCGCTCCACCGTCACCCCGGCCGGGACCGGGTCCGGGATCTCCGGGCGGAGCTGGTTGTCGTAGGCGGTCCGCAGCGTCATCACATCAAGATCGGTCACCGGCTCAGGTTAAGCCGCGGGGGAAGCGGATAATCGGCAGCGTGTGGGAGGCGATCAGGAGGTGGTTCGACCCGAGGGACCTACGCTCGGTCGGCGAGCCACCGGACTACCGGTTCTCCCTGGCCAACGAGCGGACCTTCCTCGCCTGGCTGCGTACCGGCCTGGCGCTGGTCGGCGGCGGGCTGGCCGCCGCGCAGTTCCTGCCACCGCTGCCGCTGACCCACCTGCGGGAGGTGATCGCGGTCGCGTTGCTGCTGCTCGGCGCCACCGTCGCGGTCCGCGCCGTGGACCACTGGGCGCGTAACGAACGGGCCATCCGGCTCGGTCAGGAGCTGCCCGCCTCCCGCTTCCCCGCCGTCCTCGCCCTCACCATCGGAGCCGGCGCGGTGCTGCTGGTCATCGCGGTGCTGGCCCGGGCCGTCGGCGCGTCGTGACTGGCGGCTCGGGCGGGCTGGCGGGTGCCGGGCGGGACCCGGGGCTGCAACCGGAACGGACCCGACTGGCCTGGCGACGCACCGGGCTCGCGCTGAGCCTGGTGACCGCGCTGGCCGTCCGGCTCGGGTCGACCGGCGAGCCGACCGACACGCTGATCGCCGGCGTCGCCGTCCTGGTGTGGGGAGCGGCGCTGGTCCTCTGCTGGCCCCGGGGCACCGGCACGGGACCCGCACGTGCCGGCGGCCGGACCCTGCCCCTGGTCGCGCTGGCCACCGTCGCGCTCGCGCTGCTGGGTGCGCTGCTGGTGGTTCGCGGACTGTGGTGACGGGACGGGGTGCGCCATGATAGGCGTATGGCCCGGTTGTACGTACTCCTCTTCCTCGTGCAGATCGTCCTCGCCGTCTGCGCGCTGATCAGCTGCCTCTCCGCCGAGGAGGGCCAGATCCGTGCCCTGCCCCGGATCGCCTGGGTGCTGATCATCCTGTTCTTCCCGCTGGTCGGTTCGATCGCCTGGTTCGTTGCCGGCCGGGAGCCCGGCTCCGGCGCCCGCAAGGCCGGGCCGGCCGGCAACCGCCCCGCCGAGCGGCCGAGCCGCCGCCCGCTCGCCCCCGACGACGACCCGGAGTTCCTCCGCTCCGTGCAGGAGCGCGCCCAACAGTCGGATCAGGAGCTCTTCCGCCAGTGGGAGGAAGACCTCCGCCGCCGCGAGGACGACCTGCGCCGCCGCGACGGCGAGCCGCCGCGTGAGGGTGACCGGCCCGAGGTGTGACTCACGGCTCCGCCGTGCCAGCGCTCGCGCCGGCGTGGGTCAGACCCGACGCTTGAGCCCGCGCACCGCCAGCGGCGCGAAGATCACCGCGATGCCGAAGCCCCACAGCAGCGTCTGGAGCACCGGGCCGGCCACCGGGCCGCCGACCAGGAGCCCGCGCAGCGCGTCGGCCACCACGGTCACCGGGTTGACCTCCACCCAGTTCTGCAACCAACCCGGCATCCGGTCGGTGGGCACGAAGATGTTGCTGGTGAAGGTCAGCGGAAAGATCACCATGAAGCCGAAGATCTGCACCTTGTCGGGCTCGCTGACCAGCACCCCGACCAGCACCGAGATCCAGGACGCGGCCAGCGTGAACGCCAGCAGCAGCGCGAACGCCCCGACCACCCCGAGCACCCCGTTGCCGACCCGGAAGCCCAGGACGGCCCCGACGCCGAGCAGCAGCGCGATCGACCAGGCCTGCTTGACGGTGTCGGCGAGGATCCGGCCGGCCAGCGGCGCCCACCGGGCGATCGGCAGCGCGCGCAGCCGGTCGAAGACGCCCTTGGTGAGGTCGTTGTTCAGGCCGAACCCGGTCGTCATGGTCGCGAAGAGCGCGTTCTGCACCATGATGCCGGGCAGCATGAAGGTCAGGTACTCGCCGGAGGAGCCGGCGATGGCCGTGCCGAAGACATAGGTGAACAGCAGCACGAACATCACCGGCTGGATGCTCAGGTCGAGCAGCTCCATCGGGTTGTGCTTGATCTGCACCAGGCTGCGCCACGCCAGCGTGAACGTGTGCCGCAGCCCCGCGGCGGGACCGAGCCGGCGGGCCGGCGACAGTGCGGGGGTCAGGGTGGCGGCGGTCATGCCGACGTCCTTTCCAGGTCGGTGTCGGCCGGGGCGTCCTCGGCCCGGTGGCCGGTGAGCGAGAGGAAGACCTCGTCCAGGCTGGCGCCGCGCAGCGCCAGCTCCGCGACCGGGATCCCGGCGGCGTCGAGGCGGCTCACCACGGCGGGCAGGACGCTGGGGTCGTTCACCGCGACGGTGACCGCGTTCTGAGCCACCTCGGGCGTCGCACCGGACACCTCGCCGGCGATGGCGACCACCGCCCCGAGGTTGGTGGCGTCGGTGGGCCGGACGGTCAGGGTCTGCCCGCCCGTCTTGGCCTTCAGCTCCTCCGGCGTGCCCTGGGCGATCACCCGGCCGTGGTCGACCACCGCGATCTCCCCGGCGAGCTGGTCGGCCTCCTCCAGGTACTGCGTGGTGAGCAGCACCGTCACCCCGTCGGCGACCAGGGTGCGGACGATGTCCCACAGGTCGTTGCGGCTGCGCGGGTCCAGGCCGGTGGTCGGCTCGTCGAGGAAGAGCACCTGTGGCCGGCCGACCAGGCTCGCGGCCAGGTCCAGCCGGCGCCGCATGCCGCCGGAGTAGGTCTTCGCGGCCCGGTCGGCGGCGTCGCTGAGCTGGAAGTCGGTGAGCAGTTGGCGGGCGCGCTGCTTGGCGTCGACCCGGCTCAGCCCGAGCAGCCGGCCGATCAGCAGCAGGTTCTCCGCGCCGGTCAGGGTCTCGTCGACCGAGGCGTACTGGCCGGTCAGGCCGATCAGCTGACGCACCCGATGGGCGTCGCGGACGACGTCGAAGCCGCCCACCGTGGCGTGCCCCTCGTCGGGGCGCAGGAGGGTGGCGAGCACCCGTACCGCCGTGGTCTTGCCGGCGCCGTTCGGCCCGAGCAGGCCGAAGACACTCCCGGTCGGGACCGCCAGGTCGACGCCGGCGAGAGCCGTGGTGGCGCCGAAACGCCGCACCAGACCTTCGGCGCGGATCGCGTAGTCCATCGCAACTCCTGTCGTCTTCGGTGGTCACACCACCATGGGCGACAGGGCTGACAGCCCGCCGGTCCCGGGCTGACGTTACGACGACCGGCGCCGACATTCCGCTGATTTAGCTGGGGGAAGACGCCGCGCCGCCCCCCGCTGGGCGGGCGACGGCGCGGCGGGTGCGACTCAGGCGAGGTTCGACGACCGGGGGTACGCGTCGGTCGGGTCCGTGAGCACGTTGACCAGGTACGGCACGCCGGCGTCGAACGCCCGCTGCAACGCCGGACCCAGATCGGCGGCCTTGGCGACCGTCTCCCCCGCACCGCCCAGCGCGCTGACCACCTTGTCGTAGCGCAGCTCCGGCTGGAGGTCGGCGGCCACGTCGTAGCCGTACATGGCCTGCATGGGGTGCTTCTCCAGCCCCCAGATGCCGTTGTTGCCGACCACGATCACGACCGGCAGCTTCTGGCGGACCAGCGACTCGACGTCCATCAGCGAGAAGCCGGCGGCGCCGTCGCCCATCAGCACGCAGATCTGCCGGTCCGGGTGGCTGACCCGGGCGCCCATGGCGTAGCCCATGCCGGTGCCCAGGCAGCCGTACGGCCCCGGGTCCAGCCAGGTGCCGGGCTGGGCCGGCTCCAGGTACCGCCCGGCGTACGAGACGAAGTCACCGCCGTCGCCGATGGTGATCGCGTCACGGGCCAGCACCCGGCGCAGCTCGCCGTAGATCCGGGCGGGCCGGATCGGGTCGGTCTCGGCGGCCATCTCGGCAGCGTCGCGGGCCCGGGCCGCGTCCTCGGCGGCGCGCAGGTCGGCGATCCAGCCGGAGTGGTCGGTCCGGTCACCGGCATGGTCGGCCAGCGCGGAGAGGATCAGGCGCAGGTCACCGGCGGGCGCGGCGGCCGGCTGCACGTGCCCGGCCCGTTGGCTGGGCGCGTCGACGATGTGCACCACCTTGGCGTCGCCGAAGTCACCGAAGCTGAGCCGGAAGTCGAGCGGGGTGCCGACCACCACGACCACGTCGGCGCCGGAGAGCGCGGCCCGGCGCGCCTTGGCGAAGGCGAGCGGGTGCTCCGGCGGGAGCGAGCCGCGGCCCATGCCGTTGGTGAAGACCGGCACCTGCAGCGCCTCGGCCGCTTCGCGCAGCGCGGCCACCGCGTCGCCGGCGTACACGTCGGAGCCGGCGATGATGACCGGCCGCTGCGCCCCGGCGATCAGCGCCGCGGCGCGGGCCACCTCCTCCGGGTCCGGCTCGACCGGGTCGACGCCCGACACGGCGGGCAGCTCCGCCTCGGCGACGGAGAAGACCGTCTCCAGCGGGAAGTCGAGGAAGGCCGGCCCGCGGTGCGGGGTGAGCGCGGCGGTGAGCGCGGCACCCACGGCGCGCGGGATGTCGTCGGTGCTGAACACCGTCTCGGCGTGCTTGGTGACGGGGGCGACCAGCGGCAGGTGGTCCATCTCCTGGAGGCTGCCCGAGCCCCAGCGGAACGCGGGCGCCCGGCCACCGAGCACCAGCACCGGGGACGCGTTGAAGTAGGCGCTGGTCATGCCGGAGATGCCATTGGTGACACCGGGACCGGCCGTGAGCACGGCGAGGCCGGGACGGCGCTGGAGCTTGGCCACCGCCTCGGCGGCGAAGACCGCGGACTGCTCGTGCCGGACGTCGTAGATCGGGAAGTCGTTCTTGTGCGCGGCGTCGTAGAGCGGGAAGACGTGGCCACCGGAGAGGGTGAACATCTCGCGCACCCCGTACGCCCGTAGCGCCGCGAGCGCCAGCTCCCCGCCGTGACCTTCGATCCGCTCCGTCATTGCCGCTCCCCTTCGTCGCTCATGACCGAAGCCCCACGCTACTGGCCGGTAGGCAGAATGTGAACTGCTCTCGGCTCACCGTCGGGGCCGGCGACACGCACCGCCGGCCCCCTCCGGTCAGCGGCCGGTGAAGCCCGGCTTGCGCTTCTCGACGAAGGCCGCCATGCCCTCACGCCGGTCGTCGGTGGCGAAGAGCGCCGCGAAGAGCTGACTCTCCCAGGCCAGGCCCGAGTTCAGGTCCATGTCCAGGCCGCCGTCGACCGCCAGCTTCGCCGCGCGCAGCGCCTGCATCGGCCCGTTCAGGTACGGCGTCACCAGCGCGACCGCCGCCTCGTAGACCTCGGCGGCCGGGACGACCTTGTCGGCCAGGCCGATCCGCAGCGCCTCCTGGGCGTCCACCATCCGCCCGGACATGATCAGATCCTTGGCCCGGGCCGGGCCGACCAGCCGGGCCAGCCGCTGGGTGCCGCCCGCGCCGGGGATGATGCCCAGCTTGATCTCCGGCTGGCCGAGCTTGGCGTCCTCGGCCACCACCCGCCAGTCGCAGGCCAGCGCCAACTCACAGCCGCCGCCGAGGGCGTAGCCGGTGATCGCGGCCACGACCGGCTTGGGAATCCGGGCGATCGCGCCGAGCGCGCTGGACAGGTTCGCCGCCCGGTCGGCCATGTCCACGTAGGACATCTCGGCCATCTGCTTGATGTCGGCGCCGGCGGCGAAGACCTTCTCCCCGCCGTACACGATGACGGCGCGGACCTCGGGGTCGTCGGTGGCCGCCGTGGCGGCGGCGCGCAACTCCTCCTGCACCTGGGTGTTGAGCGCGTTCATCGGCGGCCGCTCCAGCCGGATGGTGCCGATGCCGTCCCTGGTCTCCAGCCGAACGAACTCGCCCACGCTGCCCTCACTTCCTCGTCGAAGTCGCGTGCCAACCTTACGACCCGGCTCGTTGGGGTAAGTAGTCTGGTGTCAGCCCCGTGGGCGGGAGTCCAGCCATGGTCACTTATTACGACGACAGGTCGGTGCAGGTCACCTCCACCGCGGTGCGGGTGGACGGCCGCAGCTACGCGCTGGCCGACATCACCATGATCTGGCACCGCCGGGGCAGCCGCTCCTGGCGGGTGCTCGTCGGGCGGGGCGCGATCGGCGCCGCGCTCGCCGGCCCACTGGTCGCGGCCGTGCTCGGCATCGGCGTGGCCGTCTGGCTGCACCGCTCGCCCACCGTGACGATCGCGATCGTCGGCGCCTCGGTGCTGGTGGGCCTGGCCGTCGGGCCGGTCGCCGACTTCCTCTTCGAACACCTGGACCGCTCGTACGCCCGGGGCAGTCGGCAACTGGAGATCTGGGCGCGTTGGCGCGGCCAGCCCGTGCGGCTGCTGCACACCGGCGACGCGCTGCGCTTCGGTCAGATCTACCGGGCGGTGCAGCGCGCCGTCGAGCACAGCCAGCCGGCCCGCCCCGGCATCCGCCGCTAGGCACCCACGGTCAGAACCTGATCGGCCCGTCCGGCCAGCAAACCGTGACCACCGCCCGCAACTCGGCGAGGTCCCTGGTGACGAACGTACGCAGATAGCGCCGGACGACCTCGACGTTGCGCTCCTGCTCGGTCACCGGTCGACCCTACGCGGCCCGCCGCTGTCGGTGAGCGCAGAAACGACCCGGGCAGGCGAGCGTCGCGCGGACGGACCGTGTCCCCCGCGTCGCCTATGGAGCTGATGTCGTAAACGAATCGGGCGGGAGACCTACCCGGGATGTCGTAGACGATTCAGCTCCAAAGGAGCGCCGCACCGCCCCGGCTAGCCCTGCGCCCGGCAATCGGTGTTGCCCGTCGAGTGGCGGGCGGAGTTGCCGGGCGGTGGTTAGGCTTAGTGATGACCCTCTATTACCGGGACGACGCGGTGCAGGTGACCTCCGAGTCGATCCGGGCAGGCGGTCACGTGGTCGCCCTCTCCGACGTGACGTACGTCTGGCACGCGCGTGGGCCGAAGACCCTCGCGGTACGCGGCCGGGTGCTCGGCCGGGGTGTCCTCGTCCTGCTGCTCTCGCTGCCGCCCCTGGTGGCGCTGGTCTGTGTGCTCTCGCTGGCGTATACGGCGCAGGATCGGGGCAACTGGACGATGGCGCTGATCATCCTCGCGGCGTGCGCGGTGGGGGCGCTGGCGTTGACGCCGTTCCTGGAGATCCCGTTGGGCTGGCTGGATCGCTCCTACGAGCGCGGCAGCCACGTGCACGAGCTGTGGGTGCAGCACCACGGGCGGGAGCAACTGCTGCTGCGCACGCCGGACGCGCTACGGTTCGGGCAGATCTACCGGGCCGTGCAGCGTGCCGTCGAACAGCAGGGGAACCATCGATGAGCAACCGACCGGTCAGCTCAACGGCAGGGTGGTGGCGATCGGCCAGCCGACCAGGGCCGCACCCAGCAGGGCCGGCAGCCAGCGCGGGCCGGCGTACCGGCGCAGCACAGTCGCCCAGACGGCCTGCCAGCCGAGCAGCAGCGCGAACAGCGGCACCACCAGCAGCACGAAGGTGGGGGCCAGACCGACCTGCGCCGACGTGGTCAGCACGAGCACGGTGACCGCGACGACCAGCAGGTGCCGCCCCGTCTTCCCGGCGGCGACCAGCTCGACGCCCAGCAGGAACAGCAGGCAGGCGCCCCCCACCAGCGGGAGCAGCCACCAGCGGGCACCGACCGGCAGGGCAGAGGTGAGTCCGGCGTGGATCGGCAGCGCGACGGCGAGGCCGGCGTACCCGGTCAGCGCCAGCGCCGCGACGGCCGTCCGTACCGGCGCACGCCGGTCCGCCGCCACGCCGGCCGTGCTGGACGGCGGTCGCGGCGCGTCGAACAGGCCCGGCAGCCAGCACTGACCGGCGATCAGCAGCACTCCGGTGACCAGCAGGAAACCGGCGACGTAGCCGCCGATCGCGAGCGGAAGCCGGGTGGTCGGCAGCACCGCCGCGACGACCGCGCCGGCGCCGGCCGCGAGCAGTGCCAGCGCGACCAGGAGCAGGCCGCCGAGCGGCAGCCCGTCGTCGGGCGGCGCTGGGCCGTCCGACTCTCGGGCGGAGGGTGGTTCGGGCGATCGGCGGCCGGTGGCCCGGTGCGGCAGCAGCAGGGCCGCCAGCGGGACCAACCCGACGCCGAAGGCGACCACCAGCAACGCCGCTCCGGCGAGCCGCGCGAGCGGTCGTGGCGCGGCGCTTCCGCTGGCGCCGGGCAGCCAGTCGGCGATCTCCTCGTGGGTGCGCGCGGCGAAGAGCACCGAGATGTGCTCCGCGGCGGGCACGACCACCGGTGCCCGTCGGTCCGTTCCCACGCCTCGGCGGAAGGCATCGTCGGCGGCCCGGCGGAAGGCGGGGAACTCCGCGGCACCCACGATGAGCAGCAGCTCGACCGGCCGGCCCGGGGGCAGTTCGCCGGCGTCGGGCAGCGAGATCGCCACGGTCCGGGCGATCTCCGGGTGTGCCGCGGCGTACCGGGTGACCGCGCCGGCGCCCATCGAGTGTCCGACGAGGACGATCGCGCCGGCGTCGACGTCCGGCTGGGAGCGCAGGTAGCCGACGGCTGCGTCCAGGTCGGCGGCGAGCGTGGCGGCGGAGGTCTCCCATCCCGCGCCGGACAGCCGGGCAAGGTTCGCGCCGTGGCCGGCGAAGTCGAACAGCAGAGCGACCGCTCCCCTGCGGGCGACGGTGTCGGCGATCGGGCGCATCAGCTGGGCCGACCCGGCGAAGCCGTGCGCGATCACCACTCCGGGTCGCCGCACGCCGGGCGGCGGCGGGCCGGCGCGTACCTCGGTCATCGGCACGCCGCCGACGGTGACCTGCCGGGCGGTGAGGCCGGCGTCCGCCCGCACCAGCACCAGCGTGCCGAGCCCGGCGGCGAGGACCGCCAGCACGCCCAGGAGTACGGCGGTCCGGGTGCTCGGCGGGCGGTGCGGCGGGGGTGCCGGCATGCCGGCACCCTACCGTCGGACGGCCCTCCCGACGCTCCACCCAGCGCGCCGGCGCAGCGTCGTCGGGCGGTTGTGGTGCGGGCGGGTCACACTTGATCCCATGGCGCTTCCCCTCCCCACACCGGCCGCGATGGTCGGCCTGACCCGGTCCGCTCTCGATCAGGCGCTCGGCTCGGCCGCCTCGTTCGCCGCCGTGCCCGCCCGCGCGTTCGCCGTGCTGGACGGGGTGGAGGCGCTGCTCGCCCGGATCAACGGGGTCGTGGACCGGATCGAGACGACCCTGGGCCGGACCGACCGGGTGCTCACCGACGCCGAGACGGCGGTCCGCGAGGTGGCCGTGATCAGCGCCGCCGCGACCACCGCCATCGACACCGCCACCGAGGTGGCGACGGCCGCCGCCGTGGTGGTCCAGGAGGCCGATCAGGTCTCCCGGGTGGCCGGCCGGGTGGTCGCCGAAGCCGACGTGGTGGCCGGCCGGGCCGCGGTCACCGTGGGCACCGCGGCGGAGGCGGCGGCCACGGCGGCCGAGCTGCTGGCGGCGTACGAGCCGGCGCTGCGGCGCGCCGCGCCGATGACCGAACGGTTCGTCGCACAGCTCAGCCACGAGGAGATCACCGCGGCGATCCACCTGATCGACGAGCTGCCCAAGCTCAGGGCGCACCTGACGGCAGACATCCTGCCGATCCTGGCCACCCTCGACCGGGTCGGGCCGGACCTGCACGACCTGCTCGACGTCACCCGCGACCTCAAGCTCGCCGTGGCCGGCATCCCCGGGCTGGGCATGCTGCGCCGGCGCGGCGAGAAGCTCATCGACGACCCGGCCGTCTGAGCCTCCGCGGGCCAGCGAAGGCTGCGCCGCGCCGGCTCAGCAGTCGCAGGTGATCGTCGAGCGGGGCGCCGTCAGGTCGTCGACGGGTCGGCGGGTCACCCCGGTAGCGGTCATCACCGGCAGCCCCTCCCGCACCCAGTACTCGAACCCGCCGAGCATCTCCTTGACCGCGTAGCCGAGCCGGGCGAACTCCAACGCGGCCCGGGTCGCGCCGTTGCAGCCCGGCCCCCAGCAGTAGGTGACCACCGCCGAGCCGGGCGGGATCAGCCCGGCGGCCCGGGTGGCGACCTCGGCGGTGGGCAGGTGCACCGCTCCCGGAAGGTGGACCCTGCGCCCAGGCGGCCTCGCCACGGGAGTCCACGACCACCAACCCGGGAGTACGGGCGGACAGGTCGGCGTGCACGTCGCTGACATCGGTCTCGGCACCGAGCCGGGCGAGAAAGTGGGCGGTGGCGGTGGCCGGATCGGCCGCCGGGACGGCGAAGGTGAAGGTCATGCACCGATCCTGGCCGTCGTTCCCGTCCGGAACGAGTGGCGGGAACGACGTCCTGCGCTAGCATCCCGCCATGTCGACCTCCGCCGTGACCACCGAACCGCTCCCGGTGCCGACGGCCCGTCGGCCGGCCGCCGGGCACCGCGTCGCCGTGCTCGCGTACCCGGGGATGTCCGGGTTCGAGACCGGCATCGTCACCGAGGTGTTCGGGCTGCCCCGACCCGAGTTCGACGTCGACTGGTACGACCTGGTGCTCTGCGCCGAACGGCCCGGGCCGGTGCCGCTGGTCGGCGGGGCGAGCCTGCACACCCCGTACGGCCTGGCGGAGCTGGCGGCGGCGCAGACGCTGATCGTTCCCGGCGTGCCCGACGTGACCGCGGACCCGTCACCGGAGTTGGTGACCGCCCTGCTCCGGGCGCACCGGCGCGGCGCCCGGATCATGTCGATCTGCTCCGGCGCGTTCGCGCTCGCCGGCGCCGGGCTGCTGGACGGGCGACGGGCCACCACCCACTGGCGGTACGCGGAGCTGCTGGCGCAGCGGTACCCACGGGTCGAGGTGGACCCGGACGTGCTCTACCTCGACGACGGTGACCTGCTCACCAGCGCCGGCAGTGCCGCCGGGCTCGACCTGTGCGTGCACGTGGTGCGCCGGGACCACGGTGCGGCGATCGCCAACGCGGTCGCCCGCCGGTTGGTGATCCCCCCGCACCGCGACGGTGGGCAGGCCCAGTTCGTCGAGGCGCCGGTGACCACCGACCCGGACGACGACCGGATCGCCGCCAGCATCGACTGGGCGCTCGCGCACCTCGCCGAGCCGCTGACCGTGGCCCGGCTCGCCGGGCAGGCGCACATGTCGTCCCGCACCTACCTGCGGCACTTCGCCCGGGCCACCGGGACCAGCCCGATCCGGTGGCTGATCGACCAGCGGGTCCGGGCCAGCCTGTCGCTGCTGGAGGAGACCGACGCACCGGTCGAGCAGATCGCCGGGGCGGTCGGCTTCGACACCCCGGTCACCTACCGCCACCACTTCGGCCGGGTCATGCTGACGTCGCCGTCGGCGTACCGGCGGGCCTTCCGCACCGGCGCGGCCACGGCCCGGCCGGCGTAGCAGAGGCGGGTCAGGCCGGGGCGTACAACTCGTCGATCTCGGCGCGGCGGGGCAGCGCCACCGAGGCGCCGAGCCGGCGTACGCAGGCAGCTCCGGCCGCCGCCGCCCAGCGCACCGCGTCGACCACGTCCCGTCCCTCGCCCCAGGCGACGGCCAGCGCGGCGGTGAACGCGTCGCCCGCCGCCGTGGAGTCGACCACGTCGACCCGGACGGCGGGCACGTGCACCTCGGTGCCCTCACGGTCGACGTACCAGGCGCCCTCGCCACCGAGGGTGAGCACGGCCCGGGGCACCAGGTCGAGCAGTGCCCGCGGGTCCTCCCGACCCCGGCCGGTGAACGCCTGCGCCTCACCCTCGTTGACGACCAGCATGTCCACCGCCCCGAACAGCTCCGGCGGGACGTCCCGGGCCGGTGCGGCGTTCAGGATGACCCGGGTGCCGGCGGCGTGGGCGGCCACCGCGACGTCGGTGACCGTCTGCACCGGGATCTCCAGCTGGGCGACCAGGACGTCCGCCGCTCGGACGGTGGTCAGTTCCTCCTCGGTGAGGCCGGTCAACGCCTCGTTCGCACCGGGGGTGACGACGATGGCGTTCTCCCCCTGGGCGTTGACCATCACCAGCGCCACCCCGGACGCGCCGTAGACCACCCGTAGCTGGCCGGTGTCCACCCCGGCCGCCGTGATCCGGGCCTTGAGGGTGACGCCGAACGCGTCGGAGCCGATCGCGCCGAGGAAGGCGCAGGAGGCGCCGGCCCTGGCCGCGGCGACGGCCTGGTTGGCGCCCTTGCCGCCGGGCACCATCACGAAGTCGGTGCCGAGCATCGTCTGGCCCGGTCGGGGCAGCGCGGGCGCCATCGCGACGAGGTCCATGTTGGCGCTGCCCACCACGACCACCCGGGTCTGCGGCATGGTCACCTCCCGCCCTGTCCGGCGATCAGGCGGCGCGGGCGGTGTAGCGGCCGCCCGAGCGCTCGACCACCAGCGGCAGGCCGAAGGTCTTGGAGAGGTTGTCGCCGGTCAGCGTCTCGGCGAGCAGGCCCTGCGCGACCACACCGCCCTCCCGCAGCAGCAGCGCGTGGGTGAACCCCGGCGGGATCTCCTCCACGTGGTGGGTGACCAGCACCAGGGCCGGGGCGTCCGGGTCGTACGCCAGCTCGGCCAGTCGGGCGACCAGGTCCTCCCGCCCACCCAGGTCGAGCCCGGCGGCGGGTTCGTCGAGCAGCAGCAGCTCCGGGTCGGTCATCAGCGCGCGGGCGATCTGCACCCGCTTGCGCTCTCCCTCGGAGAGGGTGCCGTAGCGGCGCTCGGCGAGACCGCCGATGCCGAGCTGGCTGAGCAGCGCCCGTGCCCGCGCCTCGTCGCCGCGCTCGTAGTTCTCCCGCCAGCGGCCGACCACCGACCAGGCGGCGGTCACCACCACGTCGCTGACCTGCTCGTCGGCGGGCAGCCGCTCGGCGAGCGCGGCGGTGGAGAGCCCGATGCGGGTACGCAGCTCGTTGACGTCGGTGCGGCCGATCCGCTCACCGAGCACGTGGGCGACACCGGTGGTGGGGTGCAGTCGGCCGGCGGCGAGATTGAGCAGGGTGGTCTTGCCGGCTCCGTTGGGGCCGAGCACCACCCAGCGCTCGTCCAGCTCGACCCGCCAGGTCAGGTCCTGCAGCAGGGCGGTGCCGGAGCGGCGTACGCCGACGCTGTCGAGGCTGACCACCAGATCCGGGTCCACGGGCGCGGCGGCGGATGCGGCGCCGGTGGCACCGGGGGTCAGGTCACCAGTCACCCGACCATCCAACCACGCAACGCGGGGTGCCCCCCACGGGCGGCCCCCCGGCCATAGGGTGAAGCGCCGTGTCGTTGATCACCACCTCCGGAGGACCCTCCATGCCCGGTCCAGGTACGGAGCCGCGCGGATGAGCGCGGTCATCGAGATCGAGGGTCTGCGCAAGACCTTCCACAGCCTGCGCAACGGTCGACGGGTCGCGGTCGACGGGTTCGACCTGCTGGTCGAGACAGGCCAGATCCATGGCTTCCTGGGCCCCAACGGTTCCGGGAAGACCACCACGCTGCGCGCCCTCCTGGGGCTGGTACGGGCCGACAGCGGGCGGATGGCGGTGCTCGGCGAGCCGTCGCCGCAGCTGCTGCCCCGGGTGGCCGGCAGGGTCGGGGCCATCGTGGAGAGCCCGCAGTTCTTCGGCAACTTCACCGGGCACCGCACGCTGCGACTGCTGGCCCGGGCCGGTGGGGTGCCGACCTCACGGGTGGACGAGGTGCTGGAGCTGGTGGGCCTGCACGACCGGGGCGACGAACGGGTCAAGGCCTACTCGCTGGGCATGAAGCAGCGCCTCGCGGTGGCGTCCGCGCTGCTGAAGGATCCGCAGCTGCTCATCCTCGACGAGCCGGCGAACGGGTTGGACCCGGCCGGCATCCGGGAGATGCGGGACCTGATGCGGTCGCTGGCGGCGGCCGGGGTGACGGTGCTGGTGTCCAGTCACATCCTGGCCGAGATCCAGCTGATCTGCGACCACGTCACGATCATCTCGCGGGGTCGGCGCGTGGCGGCCGGCCGCGTGGACGAGGTGCTGGCCGGCCACGACCGGCACGAGTTCCTGGTGCGGGTGGCCGAGCCGGAGCGCGCCGCCGAGTTGCTGCGCGCCGCCGAGCTGACGGCGACCGTCGACGGCGGGACGCTGGTGGTGGGCGGGGCGACCGACGCCACGGTCATCAGCAAGCTGCTCGGCGAGCAGGGGCTGTGGGTGGGCGAGCTGACGCCGCTGCGACCCGACCTGGAGAGCGTCTTCCTCGAACTGACCGGCGCCGGGCAGCCGTGGGTGCCCCGGCAGGTGGACGACTCAGCGCTGCCACCCGGCGGCCAGGGCGACGCTGTGATCGATCTCGAACGGGGAGTGGACGCGTGAACCTGGTGCGTGCCGAGTTGGAGCGACTGTTCGCGCGTCGCTTCGTGCAGCTCATGGTCGTCCTGCTGGCGCTGGCGTTCGCGGTCACCGCGGCGACCACCCTGGCCGGCTCCCACAAGCCGAGCGCGGCCGAGCTCAGCTCGGCTCGGGCGCAGGCCACCGAGGCGCGGCAGAGCATGGAGACCCACTTCCAGCAGTGTCTGGCCCGACGGAACGGCACGCTCCCGCCGAGCGACTCGGAGCTGTACTTCCCCACCGACTGCTCGGAGATCGACCCGATCCGGCAGGACCGGCTGCCGATCGCCGCCGACTTCCTCCCCGGGGTGTTCAGCTTCGCCCAGCAGGCCGAGCCCTTGCTCTACTTCCTCATCGCGTTCCTGGTGCTGTTCGGGTTCCTGGTCGGTGCGTCCTACATCGGCGCGGACCTGAACTCCGGCGGTGTGGTGAACCTGCTGCTCTGGCGACCGCGCCGGATGACGGTGCTGGGCGCCAAGCTGGGCACCCTGCTGGGCACGGTGCTGGCGTTGGCGGTGGCGGCCTCCCTGGTCTACCTCGCCACGTTCTGGGTGATCGGGCAGACCGCCGGTCTGGCCGGCCGGCTGAGCGGGGACTTCTGGCGCTCGCTCGGGGCGGTGCACGGCCGTGGCATGGTGCTGGTGCTGCTGGCCAGCGCGCTGGGCTTCGCCATCGCCACCCTGGGCCGACACACCTCGGCGGCGCTCGGCGCGGTCGCCGCGTACGCGGTGGTGTGGGAGCTGGGCGGCCGCCTGGTGCTGGAGATCGTCGATGCCCCGCGCCCGGACCAGCTGATGCTCTCCAGCTACATCGGGGCGTGGCTCACCGGTGAGGCGCGGTTCTACGACAGCCAGATCTGCAGGGGCGACACCGCAGGCGGCGGCTACTGCGAAGGCTTCTATTCGCTGACCTGGGCGCCGTCGCTGCTGGTGCTGCTCCTGCTCACCGGCGGGTTGACCGCGGCGGCGTTCGCCGTGTTCCGTCGCCGCGACCTGATCTGAGCCTCCGCCGGGCCGCCCGCCCTGCTCGGGGCGGCCCGGCGGACCGGAACGGAGGCGGCAAGAGCTTGCAGCGCGGCGGCCTGCGGTGAAATATTTCTTCACATGACCGCGCCAGCGGGCTCAGCCGACGGTGGAGCCGAACACCTCGTCGCGCACGGCGTCCAGGGCGGTGCGCAGCGCACCGCGCAGGATCGGCTCCTCGGTCAGCCCGGTGGGCACCACCCGCGGCCGGACCAGCGTGATCGCCGCGACCTCCTGCTGCACCCGGTCGGCGAGCGCCTCGCCACCGGCCTGACCGACCTCACCGGCGAGCACCACCAGCGGCGGGTCGAGCACCACGCACGTGCTGGCCACGCCGAGCGCGAGCCGGCGCGCCAACTCGTCGAGCATCGGGCCGCCACCGGCACCGTCGGCGACAGCCGCGCGGACCGCGTCGGCGGCATCGACGTCCGGGTAGCCGTGCTCGCGGGCGATCGCGCGCACCGAGTCCCCGCCGACCAACTGCTGGAAGGCCGGCTTGGCGCGACGGGAGACGTCGCGCGGGATGGGCGCTCCGGGCACCGGCAGGTAGCCGATCTCACCGGCCGCGCCGCTGCTGCCGTGGTGCAGCCGCCCGCCCAGCATGATCGCGAGCCCGACGCCGGCGCCCACCCAGACCAGCACGAAGTCGCCCAGCCCCTGCGCGGCGCCGGACTGGGCCTCGGCCACCGCGGCCAGGTTGACGTCGTTCTCGAAGACCACCGGCGTGTGCAGGTCGTCGCGCAGGGCGGCGAGCAGCCCGCTGTGCCAGCGCGGCAGGTTGAAGGCGAAGGTGATGTCACCGGTACCGGGGTCGACCAGGCCCGGGGTGCCGAGCACGATCCGCCGTACGCTGCTCAGCTGCGCCTGGGCGCTGCTCGCGGCCTGGACGACGGCGTTGTGCACCACGCCCACCGGGTCGTCGGTGTCCCGGGTGGACTGCTCCACCCGCCCGATCACCGCGCCGGTGATGTCGGCGCACGCGGCGACCACCCGGTCCGGCCCGACGTCCACCCCGACCACGTGCGCGCTGCTCGGGCGTACGGCGTAGAGCTGGGCGTTCGGCCCCCGTCCGCCGGCCTGTTCGCCGACGCGGCTGACCAGGCCGCGCTCCTCCAGCCGCTCCACCAACTGGGAGGCGGTGACCTTGGACAGCCCGGTCAGCTCACCGAGCCGGGCCCGGGTCAGCGGGCCGCGTTCGAGGAGCAGTTCCAGCGCCGCACGGTCGTTGAGCGCCCGCAACAGGCGGGGGGTACCGGGCAGCCGGGTCGCACTCATGCCACGTCCTCTAGTTTTAGTAAACTTTGCTAACTGTAAACCGACCTGCGAACGGGTAGCCGTAGCGTAACGGCCACCCGGAGGCGGAGCGCTCGGCCGACCCGGCAGGGCGACGACCACCGCCGGTACGACGTTCGTGCCCGCCAGGCACCCGAAGGGGGAAGATCACGTGGGGCTGGATCCAGGACTGCGCCGGCTCGCGCTGGGCACGTTGCTCGCCGCGTACCCGGGACCGGTCCCACCGGACTGGGCCGTCGACCTGGTGGCCGACGGGCTGGCCGGGCACACGCTCTTCGGCACCAACGTGCACGACCCGGCCCAGGTCGCGGCGAGCACCGCCGCCCTGCGCGTCGGCCGCGCGGACGTGCTGATCGCCATCGACGAGGAGGGCGGCGACGTGACCCGGCTGGCGCACGCCACCGGCAGCCCGTACCCCGGCAACGCCGCTCTCGGCGCGATCGGTGACGTGGCGCTCACCCGACGGGTCTACCAGGCGATCGGCGCCGAACTGGCCGCGCTGGGCGTCACCGTCAACCTCGCCCCGACCGTGGACGTGAACACGGCCGACGACAACCCGGTGATCGGCACCCGGTCGTTCGGCGCGGACCCGGTGCGGGTGGCCGCCCACTCGGCCGCCGCCGTGACCGGCCTGCAGGCCGCCGGTGTCGCCGCCTGCGCCAAGCACTTCCCCGGCCACGGCGCCACCGTCACCGACTCCCACCACGAGCTGCCCACCGTGGACGTCCCGCTGAGCCTGCTGCGCCAGCGGGACCTGCCGCCGTTCGCCGCGGTCGTCGCCGCCGGGGCGCGCGCCGTGATGACCGCGCACATCCGGGTGCCCGAGCTGACCGGCACCGGGCCGGCCACCTTCAGCCGGGCCGTCCTGGTCGACCTGCTCCGCACCGAGTACGGCTTCACCGGCACCGTCATCACCGACGCGCTGGAGATGAAGGGCGCCGCCGTGGCCGCCGGCGGTGTCGGGCCGGCCGCGGTCCGGGCCCTGGCCGCCGGGGCCGACCTGCTCTGCATCGGCGCGAAGGTCGACGCCGAGCTGGTCGAGCGGGTCGCCGCCGAGATCGTCGACGCGCTCGACGACGGCCGGTTGGCGACCTCCCGGGTCGAGGAGGCGGCCGGCCGCGCCGCCGCGCTCGCCGCCTGGACCCGGGCCGCCGCCGCGTCGGCCACCACACCCGACACCGACCTGGGGTACGCGGCGGCGCGCCGGGCCCTGCGGGTGGAGGGAGTGCTCACCGGCCTCGGCCAGCCGCTGGTGGTGCAGCTGCACACCGAGTCCACGATGGCCGAGGGCCGGGTGCCGTGGGGCCTCGGGCCGCACCTGGACGGGGTGCAGGAGATCCGGGTGATCGCCGCCGAGACCGACCAGGCGACGCTGCGCGGGCTGGCCGGTGACCGGCCGATCGTGCTGGTCGGGCGGCACCTGCACCGGCTGCCCGGCGGCCCGGAGCTGATCGCCGAGCTGGCCGCGGAGCACCCGGTCACCGTGGTGGAGATGGGCTGGCCGGCCCGGTGGCGCCCGACCGGCGTACGCGCCTTCGTCACCACCTTCGGCGCGAGCCACGCCAACGGCCGGGCGGCCGCCGAGGCGCTCGGCCTGACCAACTGACACCCGGGGTCGCCAGGTCCAACCACACTCTGCGTCACCACGGCTCGCCGATGCCTCGACGGGTTCCGATCCAGGTCAAGTCCGCTATTCGACACTCCGAACCGACAGCTCACACCTTGCACCGAGCGTGTCCCATACGTAGCGTGATCGTCACGAACCGGCCTGCCCAGCGGGCGGCCGGTCGCCGGTAACCGGGACCTGGGGGAAGGTTGCGGACCGTGGATCCGGCCCGGGATCCACGGTCCGCGCCCTGCGACGACCGCTGTACGGGTTCCGCCTCGCCACCCGTTCAGAGCGGATAGACCCCGTACGCACGCCAGCCCCGGTCCGGGAATCCGGCCGCCTCCGCGACCCGGGCCGACGCGTGGTTGTCCCGCTCGTGCAGGTAGGTCGGCACCGCTCCCTCGTCGAGCGCCCGCCGGGCCGCCTGCGCCACCAGCCGACGGGCGAGGCCGCGCCCCCGGGCTGCGGGCGCGGTGCCGACGGCCAGCTCCTGCCCGTACGCGTCGTGCCGTTTCAGTCCGGCCCCGGCCAGGTAGTTGCCGTCCGCGTCGCGGACCACCAGCACCGGCCGGTCGAACAGCCGCAGCCAGGGCGGCAGCCCGGGGGCCGTCGAGGCGGTCCACTCCCCCACGTCGGGCAGGGGTGCCGGGGCCAGCGTCCACCGGAAGGGACCGTCGTGGACGCACCAGTCGGGCATCCCGACGGCCTCCGGCAGCGCCGGCAGCAGCCGGTCCGGTGAGCGCCGGGCCAGCGCGCGGATCGCCGCCACCCGGTCCGGCGGGACGGAGAGCACCGCGCTCTGCCCGGTGTCCACGGCGAGCGCCGGGCGCAGGCGGCCGTCCCAGGCGGGTTTGGCCCGGCGGTGCGAGGCGACCACGTGCAGGCCCGGCCGGGCCGGCCACTGCCCGAGCCAGGTGGCGAGATGCAGCTGGAGCCGCCGGTCGAGCATGTGCACCTCCCCGTCACCCGGCCCCGTCGTGGATCACCGTACGCCGGGCGGCCCGACCGGGCAGACGATCGGTCAGGCCGGGCCGGCCGGGCTAGGAACCTGTCGGAGTGGTGGGGTGGTGTCCCCCGTGGTGGTGCTGGTGCACGACCGCGTGCCCTCTCCCCCGGACGATCAGGGCCCGGTTCACCGGCACGGTGACCACAAAGGCCACCGCCAACGCCCCGGCCAGGCTGCCCCAGAACAGTGGGTCGGCGAGGCCGGCCCGCATGGCGCCGGGCACGGCGAGCATGACGCCGTTGTCCACCAGCTCCATCACCGCGATGCTGACCGTGTCGGCGACCAGGGCCACGCGGATCGCCTGGGCCAGCGGCAGGCCGGAGCGGAGGACCGGGCGGATCGTCAAGGCGTAGCCGAAGACGAACGCCAGCGCGACGGCGAGGGCGATGGTGGCGAGGTCGGACCAGCCGAGCGCGGTGCCGATGACCATGCCGAGCACTTCGCCGATGGCGCAGCCGGTCAGGCAGTGCAGGGTCGCGGCGATGGCCAGGCGGGTGTGGTTCGCGTTCTCCATGACCGGCAGCATATACCCCCTAGGGGTATAAGCACCAGGCGATCTGGATCACCTTCGTCGACCCCGGAACCACCAACACCGATCGACCGTCATATGTATTTCCATATATGGACACCTTTCTTTGGGACGGTATGGTCATGCCGATACAGCCGAACGACCGCTACCAGCAGGACCCCGAGCGACTCTGGCGGTCAACGGAGCCCGCCGACCGTTTCCCGGCTCAACCGCGGTACCGCGGGACCCGTGCGACAGACGCCCTCTCCTGGGCGGAGCTGAACAAGCTGCCCGCCGGCAGCTCCGCCCGGCGCGGCCTCAACACCCGCTGACCCGGCCGGCACGGCCCACGACACACCCGAGCCCTCCAACGCGGGCTTTCGCACACCTGTCGGGTAATTTCTTCTGGTCCGGAAACCCGGCCTACGACAGGAGTAGCTCCGCGCATGGGCAAGAAGACGATCCACGTCTCCGACTTCAGCGGCACGGTTCTGCAGACCGACGACGAGGTGGTCCGCATCGTCGTCCTGGAGCACCCAGACCTGATCGCCGGGCCCGTGCAACTGGACGCCACTCCCGTCGAGGTGGAGAACATCGACGACGCCGCGCTTGACGTGGCGGTTGTCGAGATCCACGACCGGCACGGCGGTGGCGAGCCCCGTCGGGTGGTGCTGACCGCCAGCGAGTTCGACGCGATGGCCACCGACGTACCGATGGCGCAGCTGCTGAAGACGGCCGAGCGGGTCCGCCCGCCCAAGGCCCGCAAGAGCGCCGAAAAGATCGACTACGGCACGCTGGAACACGCCGGCCGGCCACACCGGGGACGGGCCACCGAGGAGGAGGCCCGACTGGTACGCGAGCAGCTCGACGACGTCAACAAGCGCCTCGCCGACGCGGGCGTGCGCCAGATCGACCCGACCGATCCGGAACACGCCCTGCGTTACGGCTTTCCGACGCCCTGACCCTGCCTGCTCACTTCTTCGCGACGGCCGCGGCGAGGGCGGTGAGCAGGTCGGCCTCGACGGCCGCCTTCTCCAGGCCGAGGTCGGTGAGCACGCCGGCGCCGTCCTCCTGCTCGAGCAGCGCGAGCAGGATGTGCTCGGTGCCGATGTAGTTGTGCCCGAGCCGCAGCGCCTCCCGGAAGGTCAGCTCCAGCGCCTTCTTGCCGCGCGCGTCGTACGGGATGAGGTCCGGGACCTGGTCGGCTGCCGGCGGGAGGACCGCGGCCACGGCCTCCCGCAGCGCCTCGGGCGACACGCCCCGACCGGCCAGCACCCTGGCCGCCAACGCCTCCGGCTCGGCCAGCAGGCCCAGCACCAGGTGCTCGGAGCCGATCTCGGCGTTGCCGCTGGCGCGGGCCTCCTCCTGGGAGGCCATCACCACGTTGCGGGCGCGGGGCGTGAACCGGCCGAAGCCGGCGCTCGGGTCGAGCGCCGCGGCCTCGGTCGAGCCCTTCGCCACGAAGCGCTTCTGCGCGGCCTGCTTGCTGACCCCCATGCTGCGGCCGATGTCGGTCCAGGAGGCGCCCGAGCGTCGGGCCTGGTCGACGAAGTGCCCGATGAGGTGGTCGGCGACCTCGCCCAGGTGGTCGGCGGCGATGACCGCGTCGGTGAGCTGGTCCAGCGCGTCGGTGTGCGCCTTCTTGATCGCCTGGATCAGGTCGTCGAGCTTGACCGTGTTGGACATCTGGATAGGTTCCGTCATGCGTCAACCATAGGTTGACGCACCTTCATCGTCAACCCAAAGTTGACGACCATGGGCTGCGTGCTTCCGGCCG
>NZ_JAMHIW010000031.1 GCF_023896955.1 Micromonospora sp. RHAY321 | reverse complement strand
CGAGCTGACCACGTCGAGGATGTGGGTCACCGCCTCGGCGATCGGCACCCCGTTGCGCTGCGAGCCGTCCCGGTAGCGGAAGGAGACCGTGCCGGCGGCCACGTCGTCGTCGCCGGCGATCACCATGAACGGGATCTTCTGCTGCTGGGCGGTACGGATCTTCTTCTGCATCCGGTCGTCACCCGCGTCCACCTGCGCACGGATGCCCTCGGCGCGCAGCGCCGCGACGAAGCCGTGCAGATAGTCGGTGTGGTCCTCGCGGATCGGGATGCCGACCACCTGCACCGGGGCCAGCCAGGCCGGGAACGCCCCCGCGTAGTGCTCGGTGAGCACCCCGAAGAACCGCTCGATCGAGCCGAACAACGCCCGGTGGATCATCACCGGCCGCTGCCGGCTGCCGTCGGCGGCCTGGTACTCCAACCCGAACCGCTCCGGCTGGTTGAAGTCCACCTGGATGGTGGACATCTGCCAGGTGCGGCCGATCGCGTCACGGGCCTGCACCGAGATCTTCGGCCCGTAGAACGCCGCGCCACCCGGGTCGGGCACCAGCTCCAGGCCGGAGGTCGCGGCAGCGGTCCGCAGCGCCTCGGTCGCCTCCGCCCAGTCCTCGTCGGCGCCGATGAACTTCGGCGAGTCGTCACGCGTGGACAGCTCCAGGTAGAAGTCGTCCAACCCGTAGTCGCGCAGCAGGTCCAGCACGAAGCTGAGCAGCGTGGACAGCTCGCCGGCCATCTGCTCGCGGGTGCAGTAGATGTGCGAGTCGTCCTGGGTCAGCCCGCGTACCCGGGTCAGACCGTGTACCACGCCGGACTTCTCGTACCGGTAGACGGTGCCGAACTCGAACATCCGCAGCGGCAGCTCCCGGTACGACCGCCCGCGCGACCTGAAGATCAGGTTGTGCATCGGGCAGTTCATCGCCTTGAGGTAGTAGTCCGCGCCCTCGAGCTGCATGGGCGGGAACATGGTGTCGG
The DNA here is from genome assembly GCF_023896955.1 of Micromonospora sp. RHAY321. Classification (GTDB taxonomy): domain Bacteria; phylum Actinomycetota; class Actinomycetes; order Mycobacteriales; family Micromonosporaceae; genus Micromonospora. The sequence goes on along the minus strand of NZ_JAMHIW010000031.1, from coordinate 26,170 downwards.
CGTAGTACGGCAGGTGACCGGAGGTCTGGAACAGCTGCGCCTTGGTGATGTGCGGGGTGTTGACGAACTCGTACCCGGCGGCCTCGTGCCGCTGGCGGGAGTAGTTCTCCATCTCCCGGCGGATGATCCCGCCCTTGGGGTGGAAGACCGCCAGGCCCGAGCCGATCTCGTCGGGGAAGCTGAACAGGTCGAGGTCCGCGCCGAGCTTGCGGTGGTCGCGCCGGGCGGCCTCCTCCAACAGCTTCAGGTACGCCTTCAGCTCGTCGCGGGTCGGCCAGGCGGTGCCGTACACCCGCTGGAGCTGCGGGTTCTTCTCCGACCCACGCCAGTACGCCGCGGCCGAGCGCATCAGCTTGAACGCGCCGATCAGCCGCGTGTTCGGCAGGTGCGGGCCCCGGCACAGGTCCGACCAGCAGACCTTGTCCTCCTTGGCGTCGAGGTTGTCGTAGATCGTCAGCTCGCCGCCGCCGACCTCCATCACCTCGTCGGTGTCCAGGCCCTCGCCCTTGACCTCGATCAACTCCAGCTTGAACGGCTCGTCGGCCAGCTCGGCGCGGGCCTCGTCCAGGCTGCCGAAGCGGCGACGACGGAACCGCTGCCCGGACTTGACGATCTCCTGCATGCGCTTCTCGACCTTGCCGAGGTCGTCGGGCTGGAACGGCTTGTCGACGTCGAAGTCGTAGTAGAAGCCGTTCTCGATCGGCGGGCCGATGCCCAGCTTGGCCTCGGGGAAGATGTCCTGCACGGCCTGGGCCAGCACGTGCGCGGTGGAGTGGCGCAGGACGTTGAGCCCGTCGGGCGAATCCAGGCTGACCGGCTCGACGACGGTCTCCTCGGCCGGCGCCCAGTCCAGGTCACGGAGCTGACCCTCCGGGTCGCGGACCACGACGATCGCCTTCGGGCCGTTCGCGGGCAGTCCGGCCGCGGCCACCGCGTCGGCCGCCGTGGTCCCGGCGGCGACGACGACGGGGTCGGCCACGGCGGGGGTACGGGGTGCGGACACGGTGACTCCTCCATGCGGTACGAAACGGGGCCGATCCTCGGCTCCTGCCGATGCTATCGGTCCACCCACCCAGCCCAGGGAAGGGCACCTTCCTAACGGCTGCGGCGGAGGAAAGGCGCGCGGGGGGCAGCCGGCGTTGAACCTTTCGACGCCCGCAGCCGAACTAGGAGGTGTGGCCGGAAACCGGTGCCGGTCGCGTCGACACGGATGGGGGCACGAGATGGCGAGCACGCACGGCGGTGGCCGCCGGCGGCAGATCGCGGCGGTGACCGCGCTGACCGCCGCCGGACTGCTGCTCGGATGGCCCGGCACGGCGCACGCGGCGGACGTGACGACCACCCCGACGCAGGCCCGGCAGGGCGACGCGGTGCGGCTGGAGTTCACCGTGCCGGAGGAGCGGGCCGGCACGAGGACCCGCCAGATCGAGGTGCGGTTGCCGGCCGACGCGCCGGTGGCCGAGGTCTACCCGATGTCGGTGACGGGCTGGGCTCCCCGGATCAGCTCCCGCACCCTGGACCAGCCGGTCACCGGAATCCACTCGAGCGGGGTGAGCACGGTGACCACCGCGGTGACCTGGATCCGGGTCGGCGAGAGCGAACCCGGGCCGGCCCGGCTGGCGCTGTCCATGGGTCCGCTGCCGCAGGCCGAGCGGCTCACCTTCGAGGTGATCCAGACGTACGCCGACGGCACGGTCGTCCGCTGGGCGGACGCCAACGGGCCGCACCGGGCCCCGGTGCTCACCCTGCTGCCGGCGACGGCGGGCGCGGCCGGCCCGGCCGGGCACGGTGGGCACGGCGGCGCCCCGGCGGCCGGCGCGGCGACCGACCCCGGTGCCGCTGGCGACGCCGGCGCGCCGGCGGACCGCGCGGACGGCCCCGCCGAGGAGTCCGGCAGCGCCGACGCGATGCTGGCCGCCGGGCTGTTGGCCGGGCTCGGCGGCGGCGCGGCGATCGGCTGGCTGGTCAGCCGGTGGCGGCGGCGCGACCCTGCCGAGGGCGCGGCGCTGGCCGAGGTGACCGGCGAAGCGGACGACGAGTGGGCCCCGACCGGTCAGGTGCCGACCGATTCGGTGCCGACCGATTCGGTGACCGACGTGCGGGCAGATTCAGTGCCGGACGTGCCGACACCGGCCGACGCGGAGCCGACGGCGGTGGGCACTCCGATCCGCGCCGGCTGAGCCCGGCACGCACCGCCGGCAGACTCGCTCCGCAGCGCGGCCAGGTCCACGCACGCCCTTTGCTCTGCTTCAACGGAGGCGACAGCCAAAGCCCCGAACCGTTGCGCGGATTGAAGCAGAGCAAAGGGCAGCAGCAGGGGCCCGACGACGGCCGGAGGGCCTTCGTCGGGCCGTCGGTTCGACGCGGCGACGTCGGAAGCGCCCGGCGTGCAGAGCGCCAGGTTGGCCAGAGCACCCGGGGGCGGAACAGGGGACGCTCAGGCCACCCAGGCGGGTAGCGGCTCGCGGGCGGCCAGCCACGGCTCGGGCACCCCGCCGGGCGAGCCGACGCCCGTGTGCGCCGCCACCACCGCGCCGGCGATGGCGGCCGTGGTGTCCATGTCCCCGCCGGCCTGCACGCAGACCTGGATCGCCGCCGGGTAGTCGTCCAGGTGGGTGGCGGCGACCCAGAGCGTGAACCCGACGGTGTCCTGGGCGGTCACCCGGGACCCGTTGCCGAGCGCCGCCACCACCCGGGGCAGCGGTCGACCGAGCAGCCCCGCCGCCCGCTGCACACTCCGGTGCACCTCGGTGCCCGGGTCGACAGCGGCGGCGATCCCGGCGAGCAGCCGTTCCGGGGCCGGCCGGTGCCCGTCGAGGCGGGCCCGGGCGGCCAGCGCGGCGGCGACCGCCACCGCGACCGCACCGGCGATCCCCTCCGGGTGTGCGTGGGTCACCTCGGCCGAGGCGCGGGCCTGCGCGGCGGCGCGGGCGGTCGAGTCGGCGAAGTACGCGCCCAACGGGCCGACCCGCATCGCCGCGCCGTTGCCGCAGGAGCCCTGGCCGTCGAAGGCGGACGCGGCGGCCACCGGCCACGGGGTGCCGGTGCGGATCAGGCGCAGGATCATCATCGCGCCCGGGCCGTAGCCCCGGCGCGGGTCGCAGCGCTCGGCGAACGCCAGCGCCAGCCGGTCCCGGTCGATGCCGCCGGACTCGGCCAGCTGGGCGAGGACCGAGCAGGCCATCTCGGTGTCGTCGGTCCACTCCCAGGGCTCCGGCGGCAGGGTGCCCGCGGCGAGATCCGCCGGCTGTGGCCCCAGCAGGAAGTGCTGTTCGCCGAGCGCGTCGCCGGTCGACAGGCCGGCGAGGCTGTCCCGGGCGAGGGCCAGGCGGGCGTCGGCGAACAGGGTGAAGGACATCGTCGTACCAGCTTGCCCGCTCGCCAGGTACGTCGCAACGCGATCAACTTGCCAGGCCCAGTACGGTCTTGGGGTGGCCTCCGTGCTCCTGGTCGAAGACGATCACGTCGTACGCGGCGCGATGCTGCGGTCCCTGGCCGACCGGGGGCACGCGGTGCACGCCGTCGGCACCGCGCTGGACGCTCTGCGCCGGGTCGCGGCGGAGACACCCGACCTCGTGGTGCTGGACCTCGGCCTGCCCGACCTGGACGGCTCGGACGCACTGCGGATGCTGCGCGGCATCACCGACGTCCCGATCATCATCGCCACCGCCCGGGACGACGAGCAGTCGGTGGTCAAGCTGCTGCGCGCCGGCGCCGACGACTACATGGTCAAGCCCTTCACCGGCGCCCACCTCGACGCCCGGATCATGACCGTGCTGCGCCGGGCCGGGCGGGCCAGCCGGACCGTGCAGCCCGCCGTGCACACCGTGGGCGGCCTGCGGGTGGACGTCGGCGAGCGCAGCGCCCTGCTCGACGGGGAGCCGCTGGCGCTGACCCGCAAGGAATTCGACCTGCTGGCCTATCTCGCCGCACGACCCGGGCGGGTAGTGTCCCGCCGGGAACTCTTGGAGGAGGTATGGCGGCAGCCATCGGTCGGCGAGGATCAGACCATCGACGTTCACCTGTACTGGCTCCGCCGAAAGATGGGCGAGTCCGCGGCGAAGCCGCGCTACCTGCGCACCGTGCGGGGGGTCGGATTCCGGCTGGTGGCGCCGGACTGAGGACGGCGCTGGCCCTGCTCACGGCCGGCATGTGCAGCCTCGTCGCGCTCGCCTTCCTGATCCCGCTCGGGCTGAGCCTGGGCGAGCAGAATCGGGACGAGGCGATCGCCGACGCGGCCCGGCGCAGCGCACTCGTGACCGGGGCGCTGGCGGTGAGCACCGACGCGGCGGTGGTCGAGCGGGCCGTGGTGGCCAGCGGCGAGGGTGCTGCCAGCCGACCGGTGGTGCACGGGCTGGGGTTGGACGAGTCCGCCGGCCGCGCCGCCGACGACGACCTCGACCGGGCGCGTGCCGAGCGGCGCTCCCTGGACGTGGACGTCGACGGCGGGCTGATCCGACTGGACCCGGTGGTCCTCGGTGACCGGACCGCCGTCGTCGAGGTGTTCGTGCCCGACTCGGCGCTGGGCGAGGGCTCCGGCGGCACCTGGCTGCTGCTGCTCGCGGTGGGCGCGGCGATGGTCGGTGCGGCCGTGGTCGTCGTCGACCGGGTCGCCGCCCGCGCGGTGGACTCGACCCGCGGTCTGGTCAAGGCCGCGCTCTCGATCGGCGACGGCGACCTGGGGGTACGCGTGGAGCCGACCGGCCCGCGCGAGCTGGCTGAGGCCGGGTACGCCTTCAACCGGATGGCCGACCGGCTGGACGCGGCCCGCACCGACGAGCGGGAACTGGTGGCCGACCTGTCGCACCGGCTGCGCACCCCGCTGACCGTGCTGCGGCTGGACGCGGAGGCCTTGGAGTCCGACGACACCAGCGTGGGTTCGTTCTCGGAGGCGGAGCTGGACCGGCGGCGCGGCATCCGGCGGATCCGCCAGGCGATCGTCACCCTGGAGGGTGAGATCGACGTGTTGATCAAGACCACCCGCAAGGCGGTGGCGCACGAGGCCGGGCCGGCGATGTGTGACGTCAGCGAGGTGGTCCGGGACCGGATGGTGTTCTGGGCGGCGCTGGCCGGCGACCAGAACCGGCCGCACCGGGTGAACGGCGCGCAGTTGCGCATCCCGGCGCCGGTGCCGCGTGCCGAGCTGGCCGCCGCGCTGGACGCGGTGATCGGCAACGTCTTCCGCTACACCCCGCAGGGCACGGCGTTCGAGGTGGCCGTGTCCCGCCGGGACGGCTACGTGGCGATCCGGATCGACGACGCCGGCCCCGGCATCGCCAACCCGGACCGGGCGCTGCGCCGGGGTGCCAGCGACCAGGGCTCGACAGGGCTGGGCCTGGACATCGCCAAGCGGGTGGCGTTGCAGGCCAACGGATCGGTGAGCATCGACCGTGCCCGGCTGGGCGGAGCCAGCGTGGTCATGCTGCTGGCCGACCCGGAGGCCACGCCCCGGCAGGTCAGCAGGTTCGGTCTGGTCGGCCGGATGGCTCGGGACGCCCGGGACCAGAAGACCGGTCGTCGCTGGCCCCGCCAGCGCCCCACCGACGGCTGACCGGACCCGGCTGTGCGCCGGCGCAAGTCTTCCTTAGATCGCGGTTAACGATCGTCGTCCGGCGGCGACGGGCTGTCAGGATCGAAGCACGAACCCACCAGTTCCACCGGCCGGCGCACCGAGTGCACCCACCGACCGGTGGAGCCGCGCGCGCGGCGGGAGCCAGGTCCCCCCACACCCATGCTCCCGCCGCGCGCCCTGCTCCACGACCGGCTCAGCCGGCGGCGGCGAGGTGGGCGTCGATCTCTGCGATGATCCGCTGCTTCCCGGCCTCGTCGAGGAAGGACGCGGTCACCGCGTTGCGGGCCAGCCCGGCCAGCCCCTGCGGACCCACCCCGAGCAGCTGGGCGGCCACCGCGTACTCGTCGTTCAGGGTGGTGCCGAACATCGGCGGGTCGTCGGAGTTGATGGTGACCAGCAGCCCGGCCTCGACCAGCCGGGGCAGCGGGTGCTCGTCGAGGGTCGCCACCGCCCGGGTCCGCAGGTTGGACGTCGGGCAGACCTCCATGCCGATCTGCCGCTCGGCCAGGTACGTCAGCAGCTCCGGGTCCTGCGCGGCGGAGATGCCGTGCCCGATCCGCTCGGCGCCCAGCTCGTTCAGCGCGTCCCAGATCGTCTGCGGGCCGGTGGTCTCCCCCGCGTGCGGCACCGAGTGCAGCCCGGCCGCCCTGGCCTGGTCGAAGTAGGGCCGGAACTGCGGCCGGGGTACGCCGATCTCCGGGCCACCCAGGCCGAAGCTGACCAGCCCGTCCGGGCGCTCGTCCAGCGCGATGCGCAGCGTCTCCTCCGCCGCCGGCAGGCCCGCCTCACCCGGGATGTCGAAGCACCAGCGCAGGTCGAGGCCGAAGTCGACCGAGGCGCGCTTGCGGGCGTCCTCGATCGCCTCGCAGAAGGCCGGCGCGGGAATGCCCCGGCGCACGTGCGAGTACGGGGTGATGGTCAGTTCCGCGTACCTGACCTGCTGGCGGGCCAGCTCCCGGGCCACCTCGTGGGTGAGGATCCAGACGTCCTCCGGGTCGCGGATGAGGTCCACGACGCTCAGGTAGACCTCGACGAAGTGCGCGAAGTCGCGGAACTCGAAGTAGTCGGAGAGCGCCTCCGGGTCGGCCGGCACCGGGGTGCGTCCCTCGTGCCGGGCGGCCAGTTCGGCGACGATCCGGGGGGAGGCGGAGCCGACGTGGTGCACGTGCAGCTCCACCTTGGGCAGTCCGGCGATGAAGGTGGGCAGATCGGTCACGGGTTCTCCTCGGCACGGTCGCCCGTTCGGGCGACGACGAAGACGCGGCGGAACGGGAAGTACACCTGGCCCTGCCGCGGCGGGTAGGCGGCGGCGAGGCGGACCCCCAGCTCGGCCCGGAAGGCGGACCAGCCGGCGGCGTCCAGGGCCGCCCGGACCGGGCGCAGCGCGGTGCCCTCCATCCAGGCCAGCACCGGGTGGTCGGCGGCGGGCCGGGCCGGTAGCAGGTGCACGTAGGTAGTCTCCCAGGCGTCCACCGCGCAGCCGGCACCGGTCAGCAGCGCCGCGTAGTCGGCCGGGTCGTCGACCGGGTCGGCGCGCAGCAGCGGGGCCAGTCGGGCGCGCCAGGCCGGCCGGTCGGCGACCTCCCGCAGCGCGCGGTGCGATGCGGCGTCGAAGTTGCCGGGGACCTGCATGGCGAGCCAGGCGCCGGCGGGTAGCTCGGTGGCCCAGCGCCGCAGCAACTCCCGGTGGCCGGGGACCCACTGGAGCACGGCGTTGGTGACCAGGACGTCCTCGTCGCCGGCCGGGTGCCAGTCCCGTACGTCGGCGACGGCGAAGTCGACCGGGGTGTCCAGGGCGCTCGCCTGTTCGATCATCTCGGGCGAGGAGTCGAGGCCGATGACCCTGCTGGCGGGCCAGCGTTGCGCGAGGGTGGCGGTGAGCTGGCCGGGGCCGCAGCCGAGGTCGACCACGGTCCGGGGGCGCTCGGCCGGGATCCGGGCGACCAGGTCGTGGAACGGCCGGGACCGCTCGTCGCCGTAGCGCAGGTACGTGGCCGGGTCCCACATCGTCGCCTCCCAAACCGTACGTCCGTCTTGTTTACCCTACGGCTCGCCTGGCAGGCCGGCAACCCGATCACTAGGCTCGGGGCATGGAACAGCGCAGCTTCAACCGGCTCGGCCGGACCGTCGGCGTGGTCGGCCTGGGTGCCTGGCAGCTCGGCGCCGACTGGGGCACCGTCACCGAGGACGACGCGATGGCGGTGCTCGCCGCCGCCGTGGACGCCGGGGTCACCTTCCTGGACACCGCCGACGTGTACGGCGACGGCCGCAGCGAGCAGCTGATCGGGCGCTTCCTGCGCTCCCGGCCCGACGCCGGGCTGACCGTCGCCACCAAGATGGGCCGCCGGGTCGAGCAGCGGCCGGAGGCGTACACCCTGGCGAACTTCCGGCAGTGGACCGACCGGTCCCGGGCCAACCTGGGGATGGACACCCTGGACCTGGTCCAGCTGCACTGCCCGCCCACCGCCGTCTTCGCCGACGACGCGGTCTTCGACGCCCTGGACACCCTCGTCGCCGAGAAGGCCATCGCCGGATACGGGGTCAGCGTGGAGACCTGCGACCAGGCGCTCACCGCGATCGCCCGCCCCGGGGTGGCCAGCGTCCAGATCATCCTCAACGCCGTGCGGCACAAGCCGCTGGAGCAGGTGCTGCCCGCCGCCGCGGCCGCCGGGGTCGGCATCATCGCCCGGGTCCCGCTGGCCAGCGGCCTGCTCTCCGGCCGGTACGACGAGCACACCGAGTTCCCGGCCGACGACCACCGCAACTACAACCGGCACGGCGCGGCGTTCGACGTCGGCGAGACGTTCTCCGGGGTCGACTTCGAGCGCGGGCTGGCAGCCGTACGCCGGCTGGCGCCGCTGGTCGACGCGGACCGCACGATGGCGCAGTTCGCGCTGCGCTGGGTGCTGGACCAGGCCGGCGTCACCGTCGTCATCCCCGGCGCCCGCGACGCCGACCAGGCCCGGCGCAACGCCGCCGCGGCCGATCTGTCGCCGCTCTCGGCCGAGCAGCTGGCGGGCGTGCGCGAGGTCTACGACGAGCTGATCCGCCCCCAGGTGCACGACCGGTGGTGACCCGCGCACCCCGGGTGCTCGCACCAGGCCGCCCGTCCGGCGATGCTGGGAACCCGGGGCGGCGCACCGGCAGGCCCGGCGGAGGGGGGACGCGATGAGGGGTTGGCTCGCGCTCACCCTCGGCCTGCTGGCGGTCGTCATCGGCGCGGTGTGGACGGTGCAGGGCCTCGGCTACGTCCGTGGCAGCGTGATGACCGACGAGCGGATCTGGGCGGTGCTCGGCCCGCTCGTGGCCCTGGCCGGGCTGGTGCTGCTCTGGTTCGGCCTGCGGTCGCGCCGCCGACACTGACCGGCGGCCGGCCTGGTCCACAGTGGCTCCGGGGCGGCTGGCAGTGGAAGGGCTGGCACGTGGAAAGCCCCGCATCCCGGATGGGATACGGGGCTACACAACGACCCCTGGCCGGATCGTCCCACTGGCCGGCGGGGGCCGGCCACATTACTCAGAGGGGACGGACCTGCTCAGCCTGGGGGCCCTTCTGACCCTGAGCGATCTCGAACTCCACCCGCTGGTTCTCCTCCAGCGACCGGTAGCCGCTGGTCTGGATGGCCGAGAAGTGGACGAACACGTCAGCACCCCCGCCGTCGACGGTGATGAAGCCGAAGCCCTTGTCAGCGTTGAACCACTTCACGGTTCCCTGCGCCATGTGTATCTCCTTCTAAAACTGGTGGCCGTGCACGCCGTACGGCCGATTGGCCGTTTCGAGCAGCGGCGCCTGAGGCGGCCCCCACGAAGGAGACTTCTCTCAACCCACGCCATCTCGCAGCAGCGTGGATCAGCAAATCACGTACCCAAAAAGTCTGTCACGACCTTCTCGACGAATTTCTCCGACATGTGACCTGACGGATGCCTCAGGTCGCTGGGCGGCGGCCGACGCGATGCGAAAGGCCCCCTGCCCGTCGATGCGGGGAGGGGGCCGAGGGCGCCGTGGCGATCAGTCCGGCCAGTGGCCGGTCATCCGCCGGACACCGACCGCTCCACCCCGATCCACCGCCGCACGGACCACCGCGAAGATGGCCCCCTGCAACGCCGCGGCGGCCAGGATCTCGCCCCAGCCCCGGTCCTCGTCGGTCGCGATGGGCGCCTCACCGTCGCCCGCGGTGACCTTCCAGATCTGCCGGAAGATCGCCCCCGCCGCCGCACCGGCGGCGATACCCAACAGCACGCCGACCGGCCGGTACGCGGCCCTGCCGATGCCCTTGCTCACCTACGCCTCCCCCGCACGATCATCAGCACCACCACGGTGGCCACCGCACCGGCGGCGATGGCCGCCCACGGCACCGGGTTTCGTCGTACCAGCTCGCCCTTCTCGTGCGCCTGTGCGCGCACCAGCTCGCCCTTCTCCTGCGCCTGCGCGCGCGCCGCCCCGGCGCGGGCGGCTGCCTGCCCCCGGACCCGGGCCACGGTCTGCGCCGCCTGCTCGCGCACCCGCTCCTTCGCCTGCCCGGCGGATTCCTTCAGGCGCGCCTTGACGTCGGCCTTGGCGGCCAGCGCCTCCATCGTCTCGCCCAACTCGACCCGGGTGCGACGGATCTCCTCGCGGAGCGCCTCCGTGTCACCCGATCCGTTGCCCGTCATGACCGTCCCCTGTCCTTCACCGCGGCGGTGACGGTGTCCACGTCGGCCCGGAGGCTGCGGACGGTGGCCGCGGGAACCGGCGGGACCGCCCGGCTCACCTGCTTCTTGCCCACGAGGGCGAGGACGCCGGCCACCAGGAAGAGAGCCACCGCCACGATCAGCGCGGCGGCCCAGGCGGGCAGCACCAGGTCGAGTAGCAGGATCGCCGTGGCGACCAGGGCGCCCAGGCCGAAGAACGCCAGCGCGCCGCCGCCGCCGAACAGACCGATCCCGATGCCGGCGTGCTTGCCCTTCTGGGTCAACTCCGCCCGGGCCAGCGCCAGTTCGTCCCGCACCAGGCGGGAGACCTGTTCGGTGGCCCGCTGCACCAACTCGGCGGTGGAGGGCTCGCTCCCGTTCTGGGATGTGCGGGCGTTCGCCACATCAGCCATGCTGTCCTCCTTTCCTCATCACCGCGCTGTATGCCCGGAGTCGCCGCCCGTCAATCCTAAAGCGCGCCAACCCGGTCACCGTTCCCGTTCGTGCGGTTGCCGAGCCGCTGGCCCAGCCGGGCGCAGTGCAGTAGAGACGTCCGGCAGCAGGTCCCCCACCTAAGCCCGGTCAAACCTCGCCGATCGGACCTTCCTTGCCGGACCACCCAAGACCTCGCACCACCCTCGCCTCACCAACGCCGATCCCCGTCCCCCAGAAACGCCCGACCCGTCCACTCCACGGCGCTGATCATGAAGTTGGTGGCACGACACGCCGTCACAGCCGTCGCCAACTTCATGATCACCTGGGGTAGGGGCGGGTGGGGCGGGTGGGGCGGGGTCAGGGGCGGTGGTTGGGGGTTTCCTCGGGGCCGACGAAGGCTTCGCTGCGGGCGGCGCCGTCGTCGCTGCCGCCGAAGACGCGGGCGTCGTCCGGGACGTCGGTGTCGCCGAGCCGGCGTACCGGGCGGCGCGGCTGCACCCACTGCCAGGGCAGGTTGCTGCTGGCGTCACCCAGCTCGGTGCGCATCCGGGGCATCGCGGTGGGGCGGGATTCGCGGATCCAGGCCACCAGGTGCTCGCGTACCAGGCAGCGCAGATCCCACAGGCTGCCCGCGTCGGCGGCGCTGACCAGCGCGCGCACCCGGACCGTCCCGCCGGTGGCGTCGGTCACCTGCAGGACGCAGACCCGGCCGTCCCACAGCTCGGTGCTCTCGACCAGCCGGCGCAGCTCCTCCCGCATGGCCTGTACCGGCACCGCCCAGTCCACGTCGAACTCGGCGGTGCCGAGCACCGCCGCCTCGGTCCGGGTCCAGTTCTGGAACGGCTTGCTGGTGAAGTACGAGGTGGGCAGGATCAGCCGGCGGTCGTCCCAGATCTGCACCACCACGTAGCTGAGGGTCAGCTCCTCGATCCGGCCCCACTCCCCCTCGACGACCACCACGTCGTCGAGCCGGACCGCGTCGCTGAAGGCGAGCTGGAGGCCGGCGAAGACGTTGCCGAGCAGGCTCTGCGCGGCCAGCGCGGCCACCACACCGACCACGCCGGCGGAGGTCAGCACGCCGGCGCCGATGCCGCGCACGCTCGGGAAGGTCATGAGCATCACGCCGACGGTCAGGATGACGATGACCGCGATGGTCAGCCGGCGCAGCATCACCACCTGGGTCCGTACCCGCCGGGCGTGCCGGTTGTCGGGCACGTCGACCCGGAACCGGGCCAGCGCGGTGTCCTCCACGACCACCAGCAGCGCGGCCACCAGCCAGGCCGTGGTGGCGATGACGCCGAGGATGAGCAGGTGCAGCAGCAGGCGACGCCAGCCCTCACCGACGGCGTACCCGGTGCTGAAGCGGGCGGCGAACTGCACCGCGAGGACCGTGGCGGCGACCTGGAACGGGCGGTGCGCGTGGTCGGTCAGCTCCGTCATCAGCAGTGAGCGCTGGCCGAGCCGCCGGGTGACCCGGTGGACGACCTCGACCAGGAACAGGGCGACCGCCGCCGCGACGAGCGCGGCGACGGCCGTTCCGAGGTAACTCTGCACGGGTGTGGTGCTCCCTCCGGATGGGCGACGGTGCTCGGGCAAAAGCCCAATAGTGCCCCACGCCTCCCGAATCGGCGAGCTCAGACCTTGCGGTACCGGGACTGCAGGAAGCAGAACAGGCCGAAGGCGGCGATGCCGAGGGCGACCAGGCTCAGCAGCACCGTGCCGTAGGACTGCTCGCGCAGCGCGTGCAGCGCGGCGTCCAGACCACGGGCCTTCTCCGGGTCGTAGTTCACCGCCGCCACGATGATCAGCAGGCCGGCGATGCCGTACGCGATGCCCTTGGCGACATAGCCGGCGATGCCCAGCCGGCGGGTCAGCTTGTGGGTCTTCGGGCTCATCTGCCCGGTCTTCAGGTGCTTCTCGAACCGCTTGACCAGACCGTAGATCACCAGGCCGACACCGATCGCGGCGAGCACGAGCCCGGCCAGGCCGACCAGCCAACGGCCACCGCTGGAGGTCATCAGCTTGCCGGTCAACGCCTCCTGCTGGTCGGCGCTGTTGGAACCGGCGTCCTTGAAGACCTTGAACGCGGTCCAGGCGAAGTAGAGGTAGACGATGGTCCGGCCGGCCGAGCCGAGCCGCTCCACGACCCGCTCCCTACCCTGCTCGGCGCGGTGCCCCACCGCCGCCTCCAGCGCCTGCCAGATCGCCATCGCGAGCAGGCCCACCGCGGTGGCGATGACGAGGAACTTGCCCAGCGGCTGCGCGGAGAGGGTCCGCAGGGCGCCGGACTGGTCGCCGTCGTCGCTGGACTTCCCGAACGCGATCTGCAACGCCAGCCAGGCGAAGAGCAGGTGGACGATGCCGTAGCCGATGAAGCCGGCCCGGGCGAGGAGTTCCAGCCACCGGCTGTCCGCCGTACGGGAGGCGGTGGCTTCGGCGCTACGGGTGAGTGACATGGCGCCACAATCTCCGATTCCGGAGATCCCCAAACGTCGGCCACCGCCCCCGCGCTGGTCAGTTGCCCGGGTTGCGTGAAACGCGAATCTTGACCTGCTGGTCGGTGACGCTGTCCAGGGTGACCGCGAAGCCCCCGGCCTCGGTGGCCTGCTGGCCGGTGGTGAGGGTGAGCTGTTCGCCGGCGACCTCGACGGTCACCTGGTCGCCTTCGGCGCCGACCAGCTTGGCCTCGACGCCCAGGATGGTGGCGCTCGCGTCGACACCCCGCTCGAAGGTGACCGTGCAGGCGTCCAGCCCGCAGTCTGTGGAGGCGCCCTGTGAGCTGCAGCCGGCGAGCACGGCGAGGCCGAGCGCCAGGCCGGCGAACAGACCGGCGGCGCGGCGGACGGTGGGCTTCGGGATGGTGGCGGGTCGGTTCGTCACCCCGCCAAGGGTACGAGACGTTCGCGACACCTCCACCGAACGGTGATCATCGCGCCGGCCGACCGGGGTGCGAGGGCACCGGCTAGGGTCCCGACATGCCCTTCGACATCGCCCGCACCCGGGCCGCCTACCCCGCCCTGACCGAGGGCTTCGTCCACTTCGACGGGGCCGGCGGCACCCAGACCGCGGCCGGTGTCATCGACGCGGTCACCGACGCCATGCGGAGCGCCGTGGGCAACCGCAGTGCCGCCTTCACGCCGGGTCGCCGGTCGCTGGAGCTGGTGGCCGCCGCCCGGTCGGCGGTGGCCGACCTGCTCGACGCCGACCCGGCCGGCGTGGTGCTCGGCCCGAGCGCCACCGCGCTGACGTACACCCTGGCCCGCACGCTCGGCGCGGGCTGGCGCCCGGGTGACGAGGTGGTGGTCTCCCGGCTGGACCACGACGCCAACGTGCGGCCGTGGGTGCAGGCCGCCGAGGCGGCCGGTGCGACGGTGCGCTGGGCCGAGGTCGACCGGCACACCGGTGAGCTGCCCGCCGGCCAGTACGCCGAGCTGGTGAACGAGCGCACCAGGCTGGTCGCGGTGACCGCCGGCAGCAACGCCATCGGCACCGTGCCGGACGTGCCGGCGATCGCCAAGACGGCGCACGCGGTCGGCGCGCTGGTGTGCGTCGACGGCGTGCACTCGGTGCCGCACGGGCCGACCGACCTGGCCTCGCTCGGCGCCGACGTGCTGGTCACCAGCGCCTACAAGTGGTCCGGGCCGCACCTGGCGGCGATGGTGGGCGACCCGGCCCGGTGGGCGGCGCTGCGCCCGGCGAAGCTCGTCCCGTCCTCCGACGCGGTGCCGGACCGGTTCGAGTACGGCACCCCGAGCTTCCCCCTGCTGGCCGGCGTGGCCGCAGCGGTGGACCACCTGGCCGGGCTGGACCCGGACGCGGTCGGCGACCGGCGTGCACGGCTGCGGGCCGGGCTGGCCGCCGCCCAGGCGCACGAGGAGGCGCTGCTGGAGCGGCTGCTCGCCGGGCTGGCCGAGCTGCCGGCGATCACCGTCTACGGGTCGCCGGCACGCCGCTGCCCGACGGTCTCCTTCCGGGTCGCCGGGATGTCGCCGGCGGCCACCCAGGAGGCGCTGGGGGCCGCCGGGTTCTGCCTCTCCGCCGGCGACTACTACGCCTACGAGTACTTCCAGACGATGGGGCTGCGGGACAGCGGCGGCGCGGTCCGGGCCAGCATCTACCACTACAACACGGCCGACGAGGTGGACCGGTTGCTCGCCGAACTGGACGCGCTGGCGGGGAGAATGGGCCGATGAGCACCCTGGTCGAGGACAACCCCGCCAAGCACCGGTTCGAGATCCTGGTCGACGACGCGCTGGCCGGCTTCACCGCGTACGTGACCCGCGGGGACCTGCTGGTCTTCACGCACACCGAGGTGGACCCGGGGTTTCAGGGCAAGGGCGTGGGCGCCACGCTGATCCGGGGCGCCCTGGACGCGGTACGCGCCCGTGGCGGCTCGGTGGTGCCGCAGTGCCCGTTCATGGCCGCGTTCATCGACAAGCACCCGGAGTACGCCGACCTGGTCGCCGTACAGAAGTAGTGCCCGGGTGCCCGGCGAGGGCGAGGTCAGCGGGCGCCGGTCAGCACCTCGGCGGCGGCCCGCCCGCTGGCCCGGGTGGCGCCGTGCGTGGCCAGGTGCACCGCGCCGGTGACCAGCTCGGGCACGCCCAGCTCGACCACGACCGTGTCCGGGCGGGCGGCCAGCGCGCGCCGCACCGCGGCCCGCATCCACTCGTGCCGGTGCAGGTCACGGACCACCAGCACCAGCGGGTGGTCACCCGCCCCGGCGCCCGGGTCGGCCGGCACGTCGGTCTCGGCGTAGCGGACGGTGCTCGTGCCGGGCAGCAGCTCGCCCAGCGGCAGGCCGAGGCCCCACGGGGTCTCCGCGCCGATGGCGATGTTGCGCGGCGGCTCGAACTCGACCACGTGCGCCGCGCGGGTCAGCGGCAACGCGACCGTCCCGGGCGCCGCGACGGTGACCCGCACGGCGCGGCGGGCGGCGATGAGCCCGACGTCCGCGCCGCCGCGCGCACCGGCCGACCGCTCGGAGCGGGCCGCCACCGTCCAGGCCGCGAGCTGGCCGACCCGCTTGGCCGCCTCGGCGAGGCGCTCCTCGGGCAGCTCACCGGAGACGACCGCCGCCACGATGGCGTCGCGCAGCTCCCGGGCCGCCTGCTCGTCGGCCCGTTCGCCGCCCACACAGATGGCGTCGGCTCCGGCGGCGAGCGCGCGGACCGCCGCCCCGGCGAAGCCGTACCGGTCGGCGACCGCGCGCATCTCCACGGCGTCGGTCACCACCACGCCGGAGAAGCCCATCTCGTCGCGGAGCAGGCCACCCAGGATGCGCTGGCTCAACGTCGCCGGCAGCTGCGGGTCCAGGGCGGGCACCAGCAGGTGGCCGGTCATCACCGCCTGCACCCCGGCGGCCACGGCGGCCCGGAACGGGGCCAGCTCGCAGGCGTCCAGGCGGTCCCGGTCGGCGGTGATCCGGGGCAGGTCGTGGTGCGAGTCGACCCGGGTGTCGCCGTGCCCGGGGAAGTGCTTGGCGCAGGCGGCGACGCCGCCGGCCTGCAGTCCGCGTACCCAGGCGGCCGTGTGCCGCGCGACCAGCGCCGGGTCGGCGCCGAACGAGCGGACGCCGATCACCGGGTTGGCGGGGTTGGAGTTGACGTCGGCGTCCGGGGCGTAGTCGAGGGTGACGCCGGCCGCGGCCAGCTCGACGCCGAGGTCCCGGGCGACCGCCTCGGTCAGCTCGATGTCGTCGACCGCGCCGAGGGCGAAGTTGCCGGGTCGGGAGCTGCCCCGCACCGACTCGATCCGGGTGACGTCGCCGGCCTCCTCGTCGATCGCCACGATGACGTCGGGCCGCTCGGCGCGCAGCGTCGCGGTGAGGGCCGCCACCTGGGTGGTGTCGACGACGTTGCGGGCGAAGAGCACCACCGAGCCGAGCCCCTCGCCGAGCCAGCGGCACACCCACGGTGGTGGGGTGGTGCCGACGAACCCGGGTTGCAGCACGGCGGCGGCCAGCGCCGGGAGGTGTCCGCTGGGCGCGGTCACGCCGGCCCCCCGTGGTGGTCGGCGTTGGTCCCCGGCGCTGGCGCGCCAGCGCCGACCCGGTGGTTGCGCTCGCTCATGCGGCCCCCGTACCCCATCTCTCGCGCGCCCTGGGCGCACCGCCACCGGCAGGCGGTGCTGCCATGGTCACACCGAGCGATTCAATAGTCAATAAACCTTACAGTTGCCTGGAGGCGCGGTCCCCGGGAGAGTGCGGGCATGGATCCCGCCCTGCTGGCCGACGCGACGAGCCCGGCCGACATCCCCGGCGTACGCCTGCTCGGCCTGGTGGTCGGCGCCCTGCTGCTCCTCGCCGCCATCCGGGCGATGTTCGGCCGGCGCTGAGCGCGACCGCCCGATCGGGCACCCTCGGGCCGGGTGTGGCCGACGGTGGCCGGGGTACGGCTTCCCCGTCAGCAGGCCCGCACCGCCGAGGGGGAACCATGAAGATCGGTTACTTTCTGTCCAGTGAGGAGTTCACGCCGGCCGAGCTGCTGGAGCAGGCGCGCGGTGCCGAACAAGCCGGCTTCGAGGCGCTGTGGATCTCCGACCACTACCACCCGTGGGTGGACGCCCAGGGGCAGAGCCCGTTCGTCTGGTCGATGATCGGCGCGCTCAGCCAGGTCTGTTCGTTGCCGGTGACCACCGCGGTGACCTGCCCGACCGTGCGGATCCACCCGGCCGTGATCGCGCAGGCGGCGGCGACCAGCGCCGTGCTGCACGGCGGGCGGTTCGTGCTCGGCGTCGGCAGCGGCGAAGCACTCAACGAGCACATCTTCGGCGACGCCTGGCCGCAGGCCGACGTCCGCCTGGAAATGCTGGAGGAGGCCGTCGAGGTGCTGCGCAAGCTGTGGACCGGCGACTTCGTCAACCACCACGGGAAGCACTACACCGTCGAGCAGGCCCGGATCTACACGCTGCCCGACACTCCCCCACCGATCTACGTCTCCGGCTTCGGCCCGAAGTCCATCGACCTGGCCGCCCGGATCGGCGACGGCTACGTGAGCACCATGCCCGACGCCGAGATGGTCCGGCGCTTCCGGGAGAACGGCGGCGGTGACAAGCCGTGCCAGGCCGGCTTCAAGGCGGCGTACGCCGACAGCGAGGACGAGGGCGTGCGGATCGCGTACGAGCGCTGGCCCAACGCCGGGGTGCCCGGTGAGCTGTCCCAGGTGCTCCCGTCGCCGCGCCACTTCGAGCAGGCCGCCGAACTGGTCAAGCCGGAGATGATGAAGGACGCGTTCGTCTGCGGCAACAGCGTCGACGCGCACCTGGAGATGATCGACAAGTACGCCAAGGCCGGCTTCGACGAGGTGTACGTGGCCAACGTCGGCCCGCACCACCAGGGCCTGTTCGACCTGTACCAGCGCGAGATCCTGCCCCGCCTGCGCTGAGCCGTCCCACGTCGGGGAGGTCTTGGACAGGTGCCGTCCGACCGCCGGCACCTGTCCAAGATCTCGATCCCGTTGCGGATGGCCAGCGCCACAGCCGAACGAGTTTCGGTGGTGATCGGGTCGGGTACCTCCGGCCCTCGATGAAACTGTCCACGCACTCGATGACGTTGCGCCGCGCGGCGCGGAGCCTCTTCGGCTGGACCGCGCTGCGGCCCAACCAACTGGCGGCCATGCGCGCGGTGATGAAGCGACGCGACGCCCTGGTGGTGCTGCCCACCGGCGCCGGCAAGTCGGCCATCTACCAGATCCCGGCCAGCCTGATCCCCGGCCCCACCGTGGTGATCTCCCCGCTGCTGGCCCTGCAGCAGGACCAGATCGCCGCGCTCAACGAGCGCCAGCGTCCGGAGCTGCGGGCGGTGCGGATCAGCTCGAACGAGTCGGCCGCCCAGCAGGCCGAGGCGATCGCCGAGATTCGCGAGGGCCGGGCGGAGTTTCTGTTCATCACACCGGAGCAGTTGAGCAACCCCGATCGGATGGCCGAGGTGGCGGCACTCAAGCCGGCGCTGGTGGCGATCGACGAGGCGCACTGCATCTCGGCCTGGGGGCACGACTTCCGCCCCGACTACCTGGCTCTCGGGCATCTGATCGAGGGCATCGGCCGGCCGCCCGTGGTCGCGCTGACCGCCACGGCGTCCCCGCCGGTACGCGACGACATCATCGCCCGCCTGCGACTGCGCAAGCCGGAGGTGGTGGTTTCCGGGCTGGACCGGCCCAACCTCTTCCTCGAGGTGGCGCACTGCCCCACGGAGGACTACCGGTGGCGGCGTCTGGTCACGCTGCTGCGCGACGACGAGCGGCCGGGGATCATCTACGTGCCGACCCGCCGGGCCGCCGAGGAACTCGCCGCCCGGCTGACCGATGCCGGCTTCCCGGCGCAGTTCTACCACGGTGGGATGGCGGCCGGCCCGCGCGCCGAGCTGCACGAGGCGTTCCTCGCCGACGAGGTCCCCATCATGGTGGCCACCTCGGCGTTCGGGATGGGCATCGACAAGCCCAACATCGCCTGGGTGGTGCACATGGCGCTGCCCGACTCGCCGGACAGCTACTTCCAGGAGATCGGCCGGGCCGGGCGCGACGGGCAGCCGGCCCGGGTGCTGCTGCTCTGGCAGGCCGAGGACGTGGGCCTGCAACGGTTCTTCAGCGGTGGCCTGCCCGACGAGAACGAGCTACGCGACCTGGCCGCGTTGCTGCGCCGCAAGCCGGCCACCAAGACCGAACTGCGCGAGGCCACCGGCCTCGGGCCGCGCAAGCTCGGCCAGTACCTCTCCCTGCTGGAGCAGGTCGGGGCGGCCGAGCCACGCGCCCGGCAGCGCATCGGCGCCCCCCGCTACTCCCCCACCCCGGTCGACGCCGCCGCGGCCGCGCTGGCCGAGGCGGAGCGACAGCAGACGGTGACGCGGTCCCGCACCGACATGATGCGGGCCTTCGCCGAGACCAGCGCCTGCCGGGGGCAGACCCTGCTGGCGTACTTCGGCGAGCAGATGACCCAGGTCTGCGGGCACTGCGACAACTGCCACGCCGGCACCAGCGTCGCCGACGACGGCGCGGTCGGGCCGTTCCCCGTGCACAGCCAGGTGCGCCACCCGGAGTGGGGGGCCGGCATGGTGCTCGGGTACGAGGAGGACAAGATGACGGTTCTCTTCGACGAGGTCGGGTACAAGACGCTGTCGGTGCGCGTGGTGTCCGAACAGGGCCTGCTGACCCTCGACTAGCCTGACCGGGGCACCGGGCCAACCGATTGACCAAGCAGAGCAGGGTGGAAGGGGCGTTGCCGTGATCGAGCAGCCGGCGTACACCGGTTTCGGTTTCTCCGACGAGGAGTGGGGGCTGCTGGTCGGCCTGCCGCAGTCGGTGCTGACCGCGGCGAGCGCCGCCGAGTCCGACGGCACCCGCCGGACCATGGCGGAGAACGCTGCCGGGTTGGAGACCATCGCCGCCGGCCGGGAGTCGGCCAGCCCACTGGTCGCCGCCGTGGCCGGCGAGATCGTGACCCGGGTCGGCGACCCGGACAGCGGCGAGGAGCTGCCGGTCATCGCCCCCGCCGACCCCCGGGCGATGATCGACGACGTGCTGCTGCGGGCCACCGAGGCCGCCACGCTGCTGGCCGCGCGGGTCGACGAGGGCGAGGCCGGCGCGTACAAGCACTGGCTCGTCAAGATCGCCGAGCAGGTGGTGGGCGCCGCTGCCAGCGGTGGGCTGCTGGGCCTCGGCGGCGAGTCGGTCAGCGACTCCGAGCGGCGCTTCCGCGACCGGCTCGCGCACGTCCTCAACGACTGACCCACCCGACAGGCGGCCGCCTGGTGGTCCCCCTCCGGGGAGGCCCACCGGGCGGCTGCTCTGCTGTGCTGGTCAGGAGGTCGCCGGACCGGCCGGGGTGGGGGTCCGACCGTCGGCCACCGTCGACGCGGCCGGACCGGCCGGGACCGGGTCGGCGTCCGGCACGGCGGGGTCACCGGGCCGCACGCCGCGCAGCGCGACCAGCGCGGTCGCCGCGCCCAGCAGCATCGCCACCACGGCGGCGATCGCGGCGAGGTGCAGCCCGTCGGTGAACGCGAGCCGAGCGACGTGCAGCACCGTGTCGCCCAGCTCGGCCGGCAGCCCCTCGGCCACCGCCACCGCGCCGGCCAACGTCTCCCGGGCCGTGTCCCGCGCCTCGGCCGGCAGCCCGGCGGGTAGGCCGTCGACGACCTCGCGGCGGTAGACCGCCGCGCCGACGCTGCCCAGGATCGCCATGCCCAGCGCGCCGCCCAGCTCACTGCTGGACTCGGTCAGCGCCGAGGCGACACCGGCCTGCTCCGGCGGCGCCGCGCCGAGCACCAGCTCGGTGACCAGCGACATCACCATCACCAGACCGGCCGCGTAGATGCTGGCGCCGAGCAGCAGCAGCCAGAGGTGCGACTCCGGCGTGACCCGGGTCAGCACCACGAAGCCGACCACGGCGATGCCGAAACCCGTCCCGATCAGATACGCCCGCTCGACGCGCTGGGCGAGCGCGGCCGCGGCCGGGGCGATCCCACCCACCGCCAGCGAGGGCACGAGGCTCCACAGTGCCGCCCGCAGCGGGCTCAGGCCGAACACCAACTGGAGGTGCTGGGTGGTGAAGATGGCGAAGCCGACCAGGGCGAACATCGCCAGCAGGTTGACCGCGAGCGACCCCGCGAAGCCACGGCGGCGGAACAACGCCAGGTCGATCATCGGGTACGCCCCGGTGCGCTGCCGGTGCAGGAACAACGCCCCGACCAGCAGGCCGGCGACGACGGCCCCCACCCGCGCCGCGTCGACGCCGTCGCGGGCCATCTCCTTGATCCCGTAGATGACCGGCAGCAGGGCGCCGAGCGACAGCACCGCGCCGAGCAGGTCGAACCGCCCGCCCGCCGGGTTGCGGAACTCGGGCACCAGCACCGGGGCGAGCAGGAGAAGCAGCAGCATCGCCGGAATGTTGATCAGGAAAATCGAGCCCCACCAGAAGTGCTCGAGCAGGATGCCGCTGAGCACCGGACCGATCGCGATGCCGCCGGTGAGCGTGGCCGTCCAGATGCCGATCGCGGTGCCGCGCTGCCTGGCGTCGTGGAACATGTTGCGCACCAGGGCGAGGGTGGAGGGCATCAGGGTGGCCCCGCCGACGCCGAGCACGGCGCGCGCGGCGATCAGGGTCGCGGGGCTGTCGGCGTACGCGGCCAGCAGGGACGCCGCGCCGAACGCGGCGGCGCCGAGCAGCAGCAGCCGGCGCCGGCCGATCCGGTCGCCCAGGGCGCCCATGGTGATCAGCAGTCCGGCCAGCACGAAGCCGTAGATGTCGAAGATCCAGAGTTGCTGGGTGGCGGTGGGGCGCAGTTCCTCGCTGATGAACGGGACGGCGAAGTAGAGCACCGACACGTCCATCGAGACCAGGAGCAGCGGCAGCATCAGCACCGTGAACCCGATCCACTCCCGCCGGCCCGCGCGGGGTGCCGGTGCGGTCGTCGCTGTCATGGGAGGACTCCTTCTGCGTATGACGTACGCTGTAATGCGTAGACCATACGCAGAACTAGGATGGCGAGGCAAGGAGGACATGTGGCGGCGACGACAGACGACAACGGCCCGGCGATCCCGCCGGCCATCGAGAGCGCCTGGGGGCTGCGTGAGCGGCCGCCCAAGGGCCCCCGGCCCGGGCTGACCGTGGGCGGCATCGTGGACGCCGCCGTACGGGTGGCCGACACCGACGGGCTGGCGGCCGTCTCGATGAGCCGGGTGGCCAAGGAACTGGGCGCCGCCACCATGGCCCTCTACCGGTACGTCGGCTCCAAGGACGAGCTGCTCATGCTCATGGTCGACGCCGGGTACGGCCCACCGCCCGGCCCGGCCGCACCCGAGGACGACTGGCGCGCCGGCCTGACCCGCTGGGCCTGGGCCGAACACGACGTGCTGCGGCAACGCACCTGGCTGCTGCACGTGCCGATCACCGGCCCGCCGATCACCCCCCAGCAGCTCGGCTGGCTCGAGGACGGGCTGCGCTGCCTCGACGGCACCGCACTGGCCGAGGGCGAGAGGATGTCCGCACTCCTACTGATCACGGGTTACGTCCGCAACGAGGCCACCCTCACCGCGCAGATCACCGAGGGCAGCCGGGCCGCCGGCATCGAGCCGGGCGAGATGATGCCCGCGTACAGCCGGATGGTCAGCCGGCTCATCGACCCGGCCCGCTTCCCGTCGCTGCACCGGGTGCTGACCTCCGGCGTGCTCGGCCAGGAGGACAATCCCGACGACGAGTTCGTCTTCGGCCTCGACCGCATCCTCGACGGCATCGAAGCCCTGATCCGGCGTCGAGCGGTCTGAGGGGGCCCGATGTTGCACAGGGACACCATCGACACCACTGTCCTTCCGCCCGCTGAGCGGTTCGGGATGTGGCTGGACCTGGTGGCGCGCACCTCGGCGCCGATGCGGATCCAGTCCGCGCACGCCGACGACTTCGCCGCCCGGGCCGACTTCATCGATCTCGGCCCGATCCAGCTGATCAATTACAGCTATCCGTCGCTGGACGCCACCCGGACCCGCAAGCTCGTCCGCCAGTCGGATCCGGAGCTCTACATGCTCGCCCTCACGACGGATGGCGTCGGCACGTCCAGCCAGGACGGTCGCCGCAGCGAGATCCGGGCGGGCGAGTTCACCTTCTACGACGCCTCCCGCCCGCACGACGTCGGCCACCACGCCACCGAGCCGGAGCGGGGCCAGGCCAGCTCCATCATCGCGATGATCCCGCACGCGGCGCTGCCCCTACCGCCGCAGCGGATGGCCGCGCTGTACGGCGGCCGGATGTCCGGCAGCGAGGGAGTCGGGGCGTTGCTGGCGCAGTTCCTGCTCCAGGTCACCGGGCACCCCGAGCAGTACCACGCCGCCGACGCCAGCCGGCTCGGCGCCGTGGGGCTGGACCTGGCCACCACCATGCTCGGCCGACACCTGGTCGCCGAGGACGAGGTACCCACCGAGGTACGCCGGCGGGCGCTGGTCACCCAGGTGCAGGCGTACGTCCACCGCCACCTCGGCGACGCGACGCTCAGCCCGCAGACCGTCGCGGACGCCCACCACATCTCGCTGCGCTCACTGCACCGGTTGTTCGAGGGCGAGGAGGCCACCGTGGCGTCGTACATCCGGGACCTGCGTTTGGCACGGTGCCGGCGCGACCTCACCGACCCGGCGCTGCGCACCCATGCCGTGCAGACCATCGCCGGACGCTGGGGGTTTCCGGACAAGGCCCACTTCAGCCGGGTGTTCCGGGCGGCGTACGGGCTGAGCCCACAGGCGTACCGCGAGGCGCACTCGGGTCCGGCGCGGATCGTCAACCGCGCGGCGTCCATGGTCAACTCGGCAGAGGCAGACTGACAACCAACGCGGCCGACCCGCCGCCCGTCCAGCGGGCCCACGGTCGACCGTAACGGGGGCCGTGGCGAGGCGCCCGCCGCCAGGCCGCGGCGGGCGGCCGCCCGGTGTCGACCCCGACGGTCAGGCCGAGACCCCGGTCCCGTCACTCTCCCCCCAGGATCGTTGGCGGGGCCGGTCAGGCCTTCTCCAGCAGCTCCAGCACGACCCTTTCGGCCTCCTCACGGGGCGCCTGCGGATCCACCGGCGCCACCACCCCGTCGTGGTAGAGGTCGACGACCCGGGGGTCCACGTAGGACGTACGGGCCACGGTGGGTGTGTTGCCCAGAAGTTCGGCGACCTCGCGCATCACCGCGACCACGGCCCTGCGCCGCGCGGTCATCGACCGCGCCGGGCCGACGGTGGCCAGTTCGGTGGCGGCGAGCACGGTGGCGTGCCAGGTGCGGAAGTCCTTGGCCGTCATCTCTCCTCCGCTGGCGTCGCGCAGGTAGCCGTTGACCTCGTCGCTGCGCACGTCGCGCCACTCCCGGCCGTCCCAGTAGCCGAACAGCCGGTCCGCCTTCCGCCGGCGACGGCGCAGGTTGGTCAGCACCTGGCACAGCTCCGGGTCCTCGATCCGGCGCACCTGCTCGATGCCGCCCTTCGCGGGGAACTCGAAGATCACACAGCCGCCCCGCGTGCGGGCGTGCTCGGGGCGCAGGGTGGACACCCCGAACGTCGGCTCGTCGCCGGCCGCGTACTGGTCGCTGCCGACCCGGAACATGCCCATGTCCAGCAACCGGGCCACCGTGGCCAGCACCCGGTCCCGCCCCAGTCCCCGGCCGTTGAGGTCGTGCCCCACCCGTTGCCGCAGCACCGGCAGTCGCCGGGCCACCTCCAGCACGTGGTCGAACTTCGCCTCGTCCTGCTTCTCCCGCCACAGCGGGTGGTAGAGGTACTGCTTGCGCCCGGCCGCGTCGACCCCGGTCGCCTGGATGTGCCCGTTCGGGTACGGCGAGATCCAGACGTCCTGCCAGGCCGGGGGGATGACCAGCTCGCGCAGCCGGGTCAGGACCTCGGCGTCCTTGACCGGGGCACCGCTCGGGTCGAGGTAGAGCCAGCCCTTGCCACGCCGGCGACGGCCGTATCCCGGCCGACCCGGATCACTACGCCGCAACCGCACCGGAGACCCGCACCACCCGTTCCACCTCGGCCACGGCGGCCAGCACCTCGTCCACGTGCAGGGCCGCCAATGTCGGATGGCTTCCTACCCCGTCCCACCTGGGCCAATCCACCTGTCCGGCCCAGAGCACCCGGTGCCGGGGGCGGTCCGGCGGCGGCCCCCAGTGGGCCGGTGACACCGGCCCGAAGAGCACCACCGAAGGGGTGCCGTAGGCGGTGGCAAGGTGGGCCACCCCGGTGTCGCCGCTGACGACCAACCGGGCGTCGGCGACCAGGGCGGCGAGTGCCCCGAGGTCGGTCCTGCCGGCCAGCACGGCGGTGGGTGGCAGGCCGGCTGCCTCGGCCACCCGGGCGGCCAGCATCCGTTCGTCGGCCGAGCCGGTGAGCAGCACCCGGTGACCCCGGTCGGTGAGCGCCCGGGCCAGCGCCGCGAACCGCTCGGCGGGCCAACGCTTGGCGGGGATGTTGCTGCCGGGATGCAGCACGGTGGCCCCGGCGGGCAGGCCGGCTGGTTCCGGCCGCCGTAACGTCAGGTTGGTGCGGTCGGCGGGGATGTCGTACCAGGACAGCAGCCGGCACCACCGGTCGACCTCGTGTTCGTCGGGGGTCCACGACGGACCGTCGGTGAAGCCGGCGTCGGCGTTGGCGAACGCGAGCAGCCGTCGGGGCTGCGTGTCGGCGAGCAACCGGTGCGACTGGGGGCCTTTGCCGTGCAGGTTGACCGCGATGTGCGGGGCCGGCCCGGGCCAGGCCGGCCCGTCCAGCCCGACGGTGTCCACCAGCCGGTCGACGCCGCCCACCAGGTCGACCACCGGCGCCAGCCAGGCGGGTGCCGCGAGCACCAGCTCCTGGTCGGGGTACGCGGCACGCAGCGCCCGCAGCGCGGGCACTGCGGTTGCGAGGTCGCCGACGCCGAGGGCGCGTAGGACGAGGATCACGGGTAGGAGGTTTCCTGTTCGGCGCAGACGATCATTTCGCGGATGGCGCAGCCGGGTGGTTGGTTGAGGGCGAACATGATGGCGGCGGCGGTGTC
>NZ_JAMHIW010000030.1 GCF_023896955.1 Micromonospora sp. RHAY321 | reverse complement strand
CACCGCGAGTCGGCGGGGGACCGTGCAGGGGTGGGGGTGGGTGGGGTGGTGCCGTAGGTTCGGGGGATGTCGAGTCGACCTGCTGCCGGTGGTGGCCGCTGGGTGGAGGTTGATCCGGCTCGGCTCGCTCGCTGGGTTGACGGCTTCGCCGAACGGCACGGTCCGCCTACCGTGACAACCCAGGGGTACGGTCTGTTGCTCACCGCCCCCGACGGTGCCACCGCTGAGCTGCACGTCCCGCCCGGTGCCGCCGGCATTTCCGGCGCGGTGGCGGACGGGGGCCTGGCTGACTTTCTCGCCGCTGCCGGCGCGCCACGGCGGATCGGCCTGTTGCTGGCGCGCAAGAGCGCGGTGGCGATGGGCGTGGCGGCGGGGGAGGACCTCGTGGTCTCCAAGGTGGACAGCCGCTACGTGCAGGGCCGCACCGCTGCGGGCGGCTGGTCCCAGCACCGTTTCGCCCGTCGGCGGGACAACCAGGCGAAGGCCGCCCTCGGCGAGGCGGTCGAGTTGGCGGTACGGCTGCTGCTGCCGGAGGCCGGCACGCTCGACGCCGTGGTCGCCGGCGGTGACCGGCGCACGGTGGACGGCATCCTCGCCGACCGGCGCCTGGCCCCGCTCGCGGCGCTGCGGGCCGAGAGGCTGCTCGACGTTCCCGAGCCCCGGCACGCCGTGCTGGTCGCCGCAGTGGCGGCTGCCAGAGCGGTCCGCGTCCTGGTCCGCGATCCCGCGCCGGCTGACTGACGCGAGCACACCGGGGCGCGGCCGTCGCGTCGCCTGATCATGCGAAGGGCGCCCCGACGGTCGGTACGGGCCGTCGAGGCGCCCTGTCGGCGCGGTGGAATAGTCAGAGCTGGTCGGTGCCGAAGGTGTCGCAGGCCTGCGGGTCGCCGCGGTCGTAGCCCTGCTGGAACCAGCGCTGCCGCTGCGCGGAGGTGCCGTGGGTGAACTGGTCGGGGTTGACCTGCCCGCCGGAGCGCTCCTGGATGCTGTCGTCGCCGATCGCCTCGGCGGCCTGCACAGCCTCGCTGATGTCGGTCGGGGTGATGGACTTGAACAGCGGCTCCTGGCCGGTCTCGTCCCTGCTCTCGGTGGCGTGCTTGGCCCAGGCACCGGCGTAGCAGTCGGCCTGCAACTCCAAGCGGACGGAGGCGGAGCGGGGGCCGCTCTGGTCGCCCTGGCCGGCCCGCTCGTTGGTGCCGAGCAGGTTCTGGATGTGGTGGCCGTACTCGTGGGCGAGCACGTACGGCGCGGCGAACTCGCCCTTGGCGCCGAACCGGGAGGCGAGCTCGTTGTAGAAGCTCAGGTCGATGTACACCTGCTTGTCGGCCGGGCAGTAGAAGGGGCCGACTCCGGAGTCGGCCTGGCCGCAGCCGGTGTTCACGGCGGCCTGGAAGAAGTTGGTGTCGGTCGGCTCGTACTTCCCCTTGCCCAGCTCCGGGTACGCCTTCTCCCAGTAGCCCTGGATGCTGTTGACGTAGAGCAGGTTGCGGCAGCGCACGTCCTCGAAGCGCTGGGCGTTGTCCCGCGAGCACAGCTGTTCCAGGTCGGTGCCGCCCGCCTGCCCGCCGCCGTCCTCGCCGTTGGTCATCGCGTTCAGGCCGAAACCACCGCCGAGGAGCGCGACCAGCACGGCCACCACGATGCCGATCAGCCCGCCGCGACCACCGCCGCCGGGCAGTGGGATGCCGAGGCCACCGCCCCCTCCGCCGCCCCGGCCCTGGTCGTTGACCTGGGACGTGTCGAGTTCGGCCCGCTCGTTGAGTTCCATGCTGACCCCGATCGCCGTATGCCGGTGATTGTCGTTTTGATGTCGTTCTGTCACTGAAATGCCGGACGGGGTCCGGACAGCGGTTCCGGTACCCGATGATCTTGATTGGTAATCCGGGCGGGGCGTCCAGCGGCGCCCGGTACACTTGTCGGGTGCTGCGCTGCGAAGGCTGAACCGCCCCGTGCCGCCGGGCCACAGAGCCCGCCGGCCGTTTCGCGTGCCCCGAGTCAGCCTTCCACTCCCCGAGAGCGAGCCCGAAGAAATGATCACCGCCACCGGCCTGGAACTCCGTGCCGGCTCCCGGATCCTGCTGTCCGACACCACCCTGCGCGTGCAGCCCGGTGACCGGATCGGCCTCGTCGGCCGCAACGGTGCCGGCAAGACCACCACGCTGAAGGTGCTGGCCGGCGAGGGGCAGCCGTACGCCGGGCAGATCGACCAGCGCAGCGCCATCGGCTACCTGCCGCAGGACCCGCGCACCGGCGACCTCGAGGTGACCGGCCGCGACCGGGTGCTCTCCGCGCGCGGCCTGGACGTGCTGATGGCCCAGATGCAGGAACTCGAGGCCCGGCTCGCCGAGGACACCGACGAGAAGCTGGTCCGCCGTTACGGCGCGCTGGAGGACCAGTTCGCCGCCCTGGGTGGGTACGCCGCCGAGGCGGAGGCCGCCCGGATCTGCGCCAACCTCGGCCTGCCGGACCGGGCGCTCGCGCAGACCATCGGCACCCTCTCCGGCGGTCAACGCCGGCGCATCGAGCTGGCCCGGATCCTGTTCCGCGACGCCGGCGAGAACGGCGGCGGCATCCTGCTGCTCGACGAGCCGACCAACCACCTCGACGCCGACTCGATCACCTGGCTGCGCGGCTTCCTCGCCAACCACAAGGGCGGCCTGATCGTGATCTCCCACGACGGCGCGCTGCTGGAGTCGGTGGTCAACAAGGTCTGGTTCCTCGACGCCACCCGGTCCGTGGTCGACGTGTACAACCTGGGCTGGAAGGCGTACCTGGAGGCGCGGGAGACCGACGAGCGTCGTCGCCGCCGGGAGCGGGCCAACGCCGAGAAGAAGGCCGGCGCCCTGATGGCGCAGGCCGACAAGATGCGCGCGAAGGCCACCAAGACCGTCGCCGCGCAGAACATGGCCCGTCGTGCGGAGAAGCTGATCTCGGGTCTGGAGGAGGTCCGGGTCGCCGACCGGGTGGCCAAGGTGCGCTTCCCCAACCCCGCGCCGTGCGGCAAGACCCCGCTCACCGCGACCGGCCTGTCCAAGTCGTACGGCTCGCTGGAGATCTTCACCGACGTCAACGTGGCGGTGGACCGCGGCTCCCGGGTGGCCATCCTCGGGCTCAACGGCGCCGGCAAGACTACGCTGCTGCGGATGCTCGGCGGGCTGCTCACGCCGGACACCGGCGAGGTGCACGCCGGGCACGGGCTGCGGCTGGGCTACTACGCCCAGGAGCACGAGACGCTGGACGTGGAACGGACGGTGCTGGAGAACATGCGCGCCGCCGCCGTCGAGCAGTCCGACACCGACCTGCGCAAGATCCTCGGAGCGTTCCTCTTCTCCGGCGACGACGTGAACAAGCCGGCGGGGGTGCTCTCCGGCGGTGAGAAGACCCGGCTGGCCCTGTCGACCCTGGTCTGCTCCGGTGCCAACGTGCTGCTGCTGGACGAGCCGACGAACAACCTCGACCCGGTCAGCCGGGAGCAGGTGCTCGACGCGATCGCCAACTACCCGGGTGCGATCGTGCTGGTCACCCACGACCCGGGTGCGGTGTTGGCGCTCAAGCCGGACCGCGCCATCCTGCTGCCCGACGGCGACGAGGACGCCTGGAGCGACGACCTGCTGGAGCTGGTCGAACTGGCCTGACCGGGCCGGTTCGGGCCGTCCGGCCCGGCTCTCAGCCGAGCAGGTCGACCAGTCGGCCGAGCACGCCGGAGCTGACCAGGATCACCACCCCGATCGCGACGAAGATCGCCGGGACCAGCCAGTGGCCCGCGCGTTCGACCAGCCGGACCACCCGGGGGTGCCCGCCCAGCCAGGCGCCGGCGGCGCACCACCCGGCGATGAGCACCACGAAGACCAGCAGGAAGGCCGCGCTGTCGGCGGGGCCGAGGGCACGGAAGACGGGCACGTACACGGCCACGTTGTCGGCGCCGTTCGCGATCGTCACCCCGGCGACCCCGAGCGTGGAGGCCACCACGGCGGGCGCCTCGTCGCCGTCGCGTCGTACGAGGGCGCGGACGCCGAGCGCGATGGGCAGCAGCCCGAGCAGGCCGGTCCACGGGTCGGGCACCACCAGCAGGCCGGCGGCGATCACCGCGCTGGCCAGCGCCAGCGTCCCGATGCCGAGGTACTGCCCGGCCACGATCTGCCAGGGCCGTGGTCGGCCGGTGCGGCGGGCGGTGACGAAGAACAGGGTCAGGATGACGATGTCGTCGATGTCGGTGGCGGCGAAGACAACGGCCGCCCCGGCCGCCGTACCCAACAGGTCGATCATGACCGCAGGGTACGGGTGGTCGGCGGGCGCTGCCGCACGGCGGCGACGGTGGTACGGCGGGCCGGTGTCGCGGGGCCCGTCGGCAGGATCACGCTATCGGGAAGCTGACATTGCATAGCGTGTCGGTTGGCGAAGAGTTGATATCTGGCGCATGATCGTTCGAGGCGGTCTAATAGGTGGGACCGTATCCGAACCGCACAGTCTGGGACGTGAGGACACAGCATGGCAGCCACTGGCACAGCCACCAGCACTGAGAAGGGTCGCCGGATCGTCGGAGCCGAGCGTCAGACGCTCGCCAAGGACCTGGTAAAGCGGTACACCTCGGGGGAGAGCATCCGCGCGCTGGCGGCCTCGACCGGCCGTTCCTACGGGTTCATCCACCGAGTGCTCACCGAGTCCGGGGTGCAGTTGCGTCAGCGCGGCGGTGCCCGGCGCCGCAAGAAGGCGTGACCCGCCCCCCAGCGTCGTCCACCAGCGCCGCGCCCCGGGTCGTCCGGTGACCGCCGAGGCGACCGGGGTCCGGCTGAGCTGCGACGGGCCGGTTGCCACGGTGACCTTGTGCCGGCCCGACGTGCTCAACGCCCAGACGCCCGCCATGTGGCGCGCGATGAGCGATTTCTCCCGCGACCTGCCCGGCGACGTACGGGTGGTGGTGGTCCGGGGCGAGGGGCGAGCGTTCTCCGCCGGCCTCGACCTCGCGGTGGCCGGTGCTTCCGGTCCGGGGTCCTTCGCCGAGCTGGCCACGCTGCCCGAGCAGGAGTGCGCCGACCGGATCGCCGAGTTCCAGGGCGGCTTCACCTGGCTGCACCGGCCGGACGTCATCTCGGTGGCGGCCGTGCAGGGTCACGCGATCGGTGCCGGCTTCCAGCTCGCGCTCGCCTGTGATCTGCGGGTCCTGACCACCGACGCGAAGCTGTCGATGGCCGAGGTGACCCTCGGCCTGGTGCCCGATCTGGCCGGCACCAAGCGCCTCGTCGAGCTGGTCGGCTACGCGCGGGCGCTGGAGATCTGCGCGACCGGCCGCCGCCTGGACGCCGCCGAGGCGGACCGGATCGGGCTGGCCACCCTTGTCGTACAGCCCGCCGAGTTGGACGGTGCGGTCCGTGACCTGACCGCCGGCCTGCTCGCCGGTGCCCGTGACGCGGTGGTGGAGATCAAGGCCCTGATCGCCGGCGCGGCCGGGCGGTCCCACGCCGACCAGCAGCGCGCCGAGCGGGAGGCACAGACCCGCCGGCTGCGTGACCTCGCCGGCCGGGGAGAATAGTAAGGACCGTACGGGAAGATCCGGGTTACGACCGAGGTTGTCAGAGTCATCGGGAGAATTGACCTGACGGTGGTGGTCTGCCCGACAACCCGGAGGTGAGTGGTGTCCAACCCGATGTCCGGCGGTGGCATGGCGGGCTGGAGCATGCTGCGGTCGATGCGCAACCGCGACGAGGTCTCCACCCACCGGCTGAAGCGCGGCGTGGCCCGTCGGATCGTGGCCTTCGCCCAGCCCTACCGGCGCGACATCGTCGTCTTCCTGGCCACCGTGGTGCTGGCCGCCGTCATCGGCGTGGCCACCCCGGTGCTCGCCGGCGACGTGATCAACGCGATCAACCGGGGCGGCACCGAGGCCGGTCGGCTGGTGGTCCGGCTGGCCCTGTTCATCGCGGCTCTGGCGGTCGCCGACGCGATGCTCTCCCTCGCCCAGAGGTGGTATTCCGCCCGCATCGGCGAGGGCATCATCCTCAACCTGCGCACCCGGGTCTACGACCACGTGCAGCGGATGCCGTTGCAGTTCTTCACGCGTACCCAGACCGGCGCTCTGGTCAGCCGGCTCAACAACGACGTGCTCGGCGCCCAGCGGGCCTTCACCTCCACCCTGTCCGGTGTGGTCAGCAACGTCATCCAGCTGGTGCTCACCGCCGCGGTCATGTTCACCCTCTCGTGGCAGATCACCGCGCTCTCGCTGGTGCTGCTGCCGATCTTCATCATCCCGGCCCGCCGGGTCGGCAAGCGGCTGGCCGACATCACCCGCGAGGCGTACAACCTCGACGCCAAGATGAACGCGACGATGACCGAGCGGTTCGGGGTGGCCGGCGCGCTGCTGGTGAAGCTCTTCGGCCAGCCCGAGATCGAGGCCCGCCGGTTCGCCGGCCGGGCCGAGCGCGTGCGGGACATCGGCATCCAGTCCGCCATGTACTCCCGGACGTTCTTCGTGGCCATGCTGCTGGTCGCCTCGCTGGCCCAGGCCCTCACGTACGGCCTCGGCGGCTGGCTCGCGGTGACCGGCGGTGTCAGCGCCGGCACGGTGGTCACCCTCGCGCTGCTGCTCACCCGCCTCTACGGCCCGCTCACCGCGCTCTCCAACGTCCGGGTGGACGTGATGAGCGCACTGGTCTCCTTCGACCGGGTCTTCGAGGTGCTCGACCTGAAGCCGGGCATCGTGGAGAAGCCCGACGCGGTGCCGGTGCCCCGGAACGCCGGCCGGGTCGACTTCCGTGACGTGCGGTTCCGTTACCCGAGCGCCGCCGAGATCTCCCTCGCCTCGCTGGAGGAGGTCGCCACGCTCGACCGGACCGTCAACGAGCCGGTGCTCAAGGGGGTGTCGTTCAGCGTCGAGCCGGGCCAGATGGTCGCCCTGGTCGGCCCGTCCGGCGCCGGCAAGTCGACGCTGTCCATGCTGATCTCCCGCATCTACGACGTCACCGACGGGCAGGTGCTCGTCGGCGGGGTGGACGTGCGCGACGCGACGCTCGCCTCCCTACGCGACGAGATCGGTGTGGTCACGCAGGATTCGCACCTGTTCCACGAGACGATCGCCGAGAACCTGCGCTACGCCAAGCCGGACGCGACCGACGACGAGATCTGGGCCGCGCTGGCCGGCGCCCAGGTCGCCGACCTGGTCCGGTCGCTGCCCGACGGGTTGGACACCACCGTCGGGGAGCGCGGCTACCGGTTCTCCGGCGGCGAGAAACAGCGCATCGCCATCGCCCGGCTGCTGCTCAAGGCCCCGTCGATCGTGATCCTCGACGAGGCGACCGCGCACCTCGACTCGGAGAGCGAGGCGGCGGTGCAGCGGGCGCTGTCGGTGGCGCTGGCCGGGCGTACGGCGCTGGTGATCGCGCACCGGCTCTCCACCGTCCGCGACGCCGACCAGATCCTGGTCCTCGACGGCGGACGGATCGTCGAGCGGGGGCGCCACGAGGAGTTGGTGGCGGTCGGCGGGCTCTACGCCGAGCTGTACCGCACCCAGTTCGCGGTCGCCGACTCGCCGGCCCCGTACGTGGACGCGACCGGCCCCGAGCCGGTGGTGCTGCCGCTGGGCACCTACGTCGCCGACGAGGCACTGCCACCCGCCGCCGCCAACTGACGCACCCGGCCGCCGCCGGCTCTAGGCCGGGCGGCGGTCGGGCAGGCCGGTCGCGACGCGCAGTTCGGCGAACGCGGCGCCCAGGGTGACCGGCGTGAAGTGCGCGTTCAGGCCGCTCGGGTTGGGCAGCACCCACAGCCGCGCCCCGGCCAGCGGCTCCGGCTGCGGGCCGAAGGTGGCCTTCGGCCGGCCGAACCCGACCCGGTACGCCGTCACCCCCACCACCGCCACCCAGCGCGGCCGGTACCGGGTCACCTTGGCGGTCAGGATCGCGGCGCCGTCGAGCAGCTCGGCGGCGCTCAGTTCGTCCGCGCGGGCGCTGGCCCGGGCGGCCATGTTGGTGATGCCGAGCCCGAGGGCGGGCAGCTCGTCCTGCTCGCTCGGGTGCAGCAGCCGGGGGGTGAACCCGCCCTGGTGCAGCGCCGGCCAGAACCGGTTGCCGGGTCGGGCGAAGTGCCAGCCCGTGGCCGCCGACCAGAGACCGGGGTTGATGCCGACGAAGAGCACCGCGAGCCTCGGCGCGAGAACGTCCGGGATGGTCCGGTCCGCTGCGGCGGCCAGCTCCGCGCGGGTCGGCCGGGGATGCCCGGCATTGTCGCTGTCCCGCCGGCGCGGCTCGGGCGTCACAGCCCGCGCAGCGCGCCACCGTCGACCGGCACGGTGATGCCGGTCAGGTAGCTCGCGGCGGGGGAGAGCACGAACGCGGCCACCCGCCCGAACTCGGCCGGGTCGCCGATGCGCCGGAGCGGGATGGTGGCCTCCGCCTCGGCGCGGGCCCGCTCCGGGTCACCGGTGGCGGCGAAGAGCTCCCGGTTACGGTCGGTCAGGATCCGGCCGGGCAGCAGGCCGACGACCCGTACGCCGCGTGGGCCGTAGTCGTCGGCGACGTCCTTGGCGACTCCGACCAGACCGGGCCGCAGACCGTTGGAGATGCCGAGCCCGGGCACCGGGCCACGGGCCGAGGTGGAGAGGACCAGCCCGATCGCGCCGCCCTCGGGCAGCGCGTCGGCGACCGTGCGTACCGCCCGGACGGTGCCCAGGAAGACGGTCTCGAAGGACTGCCGCCACTGCTCGTCGCTGATCTGCGCCGCCTTGCCCGCCGGCGGCCCGCCGACCGAGATCAGTGCGCCGTCGAGCCGGCCGAAGTGTTCCCGGGCCGCCGCGACGAGCTGCCCGGGGGTTTTCGGGTCGGTCAGGTCCGCGGCCAGCCCGACGGCCCGCTCCGGTCCGCCCAGCCGCTGGGCGGCGGCGGCCACCGCGTCGGCGTCCCGGGCCGAGAGCACCACCCGGGCACCGTCGGCGACGAGGCACTGAGCGGTCGCGTGACCCAGGCCGCGGGAGGCGCCGGTGAGTACGTACACCCGATCGGTCAGTCCGAGATCCATGCCGCCGATCCTGCCGCATCCGCCGCACCGTCGCCATCGGCGTGGGGCGGCGCCGGTGGGCGCGGAGCGGGGCGCAGCAGGCGTACCCGACCGGCGATCTGCACCGCGACGGCGCCGTCGGCGCGGGTCACCGCCGGCAGCCGGCGCGGACGCGGCGCCCGTCGCCCGTCGTAGCGCAGACCCGCCTCCCGGACGGCCAGCTCGTCCGCGCCCGCCGGGGGCAGCACCCCCCGCTCGTGCAGTGCCCGGGCGAGGTCCCATCCGTCGCGCAGCGACCCCGCGGTGGGGCGGTCGGCGGCCCAGCGGGCGAAGGTCGTGGCCCAGCGGGCGCCGAGGCCGGCGGCGAGCAACGGCCAGTGCCGGGCGACCTCGCCGGCCCGCTTGCGGAGCAGCGCCGCCCGGGTGGCGGCCAGCGGACCCGGGGCGAACCCGGCCGGCGGGGGACCCCCGGCGACGAGTGCCGCGACCAGCTCCGCCTGCCGCTCGGCGAGACGGCCGCTGTGCGGATCGCTCCCGGGAGCGCTGGTGGGCGGGGAGGCGTCGGTCATGTCACGGCCGGGAAGCCCGCGGTGGCGGCCAGGGCGTCCAGTTCGGAGCGGAGCGCGGCCGCCGGTGGGTAGCCGCCGTCGCGCTCCAGCAGCAGCGCCGGCGGTCGACGGCGGGCGCAGAGCGCGCCGACCAGCTCCAGCACCGGTGGCGGCACGGGGTCGGTGTGCGTGTCGTGGTAGTAGCCGCCGTGTTCGGCGCCACCGGCGACGTGCGCGTAGGCGACCCGGTCGAGCGGCAGCCGGTCCAGCAGCGTGAGCGGGTCGGTGCCCCGGTTGCGGGCGTTGGCGTACACGTTGGCGACGTCGAGCAGCAGCAGCGCCCCGGTCCGGTCGAGGATCTCGGTGAGGAAGTCGGCCTCGTCCAGCTCGTCGTCGGGCCAGTCGACCAGCGCGGCGATGGGTTCCAGCGCGAGGGGCACCGGCAGCTCGGCCTGCGCCCGGGCCACGTTGGCGCAGACCACGTCGACCGCCTCCCGGCTGCGCGGCAGCGGCAGCAGGTGCCCGGCCTCCAGGCCGCCGGCCCGGACGAAGGCGATGTGCTCGCTGACCAGCGGGGCGTCGACCCGCTGCGCCACCGCGGCCAGGTGGGCGACGCGGGCCGGGTCGACCGGCTCGGCGCCGCCGAGGGAGAGCCGCACCCCGTGCGGTACGACGGTCACGGCGCGCTCGCGCAGTTGCGCCAGGCCCGACGGGAGCGGCCCCTTCGCCGGCACCGACTCGGCCACCACCTCGACGAAGCGCAGCCCAGGCAGCTCGGCCACGAAGCCGGCGATCTCCGGCCGCCAGCCGATGCCGACGCCGGACGGTCCCGTCATCCGCCGCACCCCCCACCACCGCCGCAGCCGCCGCCACCGCCGCACGAGCTGCCACCACTGCACGAGCTGCCCCCGCCGTCGCCCGACGTCCCGCCGCTGGAGCCCGACCAGCCGCCGGACGCCGCCTGGCGCTGGATCTCGGCCTGCTCGGCGAAACCCGGGTCGAGTGCCCAGAGCGAGGCGGTGCCGAACAGGGCCACACCCATCGCCGCGCCGGCCGCCCCGTACGTGGCGAACGCCGGCGCGGAGGCGGGGGCCAGGTGGGTGTGCTGGCGGCGCACGTCGCGCAGGGCGGCGCGGCCGGCGCGGGTGCGCTCCGGCACCCGGCGCAGCAGCAGCGCGGCGACGAGGACCGGGATCAGGGCGAGCATCAGGTAACCCACCGGCCGGTCGTTGAACAGGCCGGAGACCACCCGGATGACGCCGAGGCCCAGCAGGGCCAGCACGAACCCCGCCCAGCGGCGGGCGGTGTCATGCTGCGCCTTGCTCCGCAGCAGCCCGCGCTGCTCCAGGCCGGCCCGGAGCTGGTCGAGCGCCTCGCGGACCCGCCGCTCCTGCGGCAGGTCACCGGCCCGGGCCCGCTGGTGGGCGGCCCAGTGGATGGCCTGGTCCAGCGGGGTGAGCCCGGACGGCGTCGGGCCGGTGGTGAGCAGCCGACGATCCGGTCCCACGCCGATCGCGCCACTGCTGCGCAGACCGCCGACGGCGGCGTGCACCGCGAGGCGCGGCCCGCCGTTGAGGTACGCGACCTGTTGCGGGCCGAGCGGCCCGGCGCTGGTGTCCGTGGAGCCGGCCCCCGGACGGACCCGGTAGAAGACCGCGAGCGCCACCACCACGGCGGTCGCCAGCAGGTAGAGCCGGAGGAAGGTCGGGCCGGGGATGCCCCAGGTGTCGCCCGACGAGGCGAGATCGATCATCGGCTGCTCCTGTCGCCGCAGGGATCGGCGGCCCCATTGTGGAGCAGCGCCGCCACGTCCGGCGGGGCGGCCCGCTCAGCGACGGCGGACGGCCTCCTCGACGAGGTCGAGCACCGGACCCATCTCGCCGGCGGGCCGGCCCATCGCCAGGTGCAGCACCAGGCCGTCGTAGGCCAGCTCCAGGAACTGGGCCAGCACGTCGATCGGTACGTCCTCGCGCAGCACGCCGGCGTCGCGCTGGCGGGCCAGCCGGTCCCGGGTCGCCTCCGCGATGGCGGCGGAACGCTCCGCCCACCGCTTGGCGAACGCCGGGTCGGTGCGCAGGCGGCGGGAGACCTCCAGCTGACTGCCGAGCCAGCCGGTTGTGTCCGGGGAGACCGCGCGGGCCAGGAGATCGCGCATCACCTGGACCAGGCCGTTGCGTGCCACCGTCTCGACCATGGCGGCGGCGTCGTCCTCGGCCACGGCGAGGAAGAGCGAGTCCTTGTCGCGGAAGTGGTGGAAGATGGCGCCCCGGGAGAGCCCGGTGGCCTCCTCGAGGCGCCGGACGGTCGCCCCCTCGTAGCCGAGCCGGGCGAAACACGCCCGCGCGGCGGCGAGGATCTCCTGCCGGCGCGCGTCGAGCTGATCCTGGCTTACTCTGGGCACGCGTCGATCGTCGCAGGTCACCCCGGGCCGTGCAAACCGTACGTACGGCTTGGTATGCCGCGGGACGGCTCACCGCTACCATCGCCCCGTGACCCCGCCCCGCACCGTGCCCGCCGCTCCGCTGACCGTGGCCACCGTCCAGGCCACCCCCACGCCCGGTGACGTCGCCGGCAACGCGGTCGCCGCCGCCGACCTGGTCCGCCGGGCCGGTGGGCAGGGCGCCCGGGTCGCCGTCCTGCCCGAGCTGTACCTCTGCGCGTACCACCCGCCGACCCTCGCGGCCGACCCGGCCGGCACCGACGTCGCGGCCGACCCGGCCGGAGTGGTCGCCGACCCCCGGCTCGACCCGTTGCGCGCGGCGGCGCGCGAGGCCGGCGTCACCGTGCTGGTCGGCGCCGCGGTCCGGCACCCGGACGGCCGGCGGACCATCGCCGCCCTGGTGGTCGACCGGGCCGGCACCGTGCGCGTCGGGTACGACAAGCAGCAGTTGTGGGGCGACGAGCGCGAGCTGTTCGTCCCCGGCGGGTGGGGAGCCACGCTGCTCGTCGACGACTGGCGGCTCGGGTTGGGCATCTGCTACGACGGCTGCTTCCCCGAGCACGGCCGGGCCGCCGCTCTCGACGGCGCGCACGGCTACCTGTGTCCCAGCGGCTACCTGGCCGGCTCCGAGCACCGCCGGGACCTGTACTACGCCGCGCGCGCCCTGGACAACACCATGTTCGTGGTCTTCGCCAACGCCGTCGGGGGTGCCGACCCGTGGCGGTTCAACGGCGGTGCGGCGATCTACGACCCGCAGGGACGGGCGCTTGCCCGGGGCGCCGACGAGGGCACCTCGGTCCTGGTAGGGACGCTGGATCCGGCCGAGCTGGCGGCCACCCGCGCGGCCCATTCGATGCTCGCCGATCGGTTGCCGCACCAGGGCGGTCCGCGGGTGTCGCTGACGGGCTGAGCCCCGTCGTCAGGTCGATACCGGCGGGTCTGTTGGCGGACACGTCGGTCCCGTAGGGTGCCCGAGTGCCACTGCTCCTGCTGGACCTGGACAACACCCTGCTGGATCGGGCTGGGCCGTTCCGCCGCTGGGGTGAGCGTTTCCTGGACGGCATCGGCGCGCCCTCCACCGACATCGACTGGCTGATCTCGATCGACGCCGACGGGCTGACCGATCGCTGGGACCTGGCCGACGCCATCCGGGACCGCTACGAGCTGCGTATGCCCTCGATCGACCTGGTGGAGGAGCTGCACGACGGGGTCGTGGCACAGACCCGCCTCGAT
Source organism: Micromonospora sp. RHAY321 (assembly GCF_023896955.1). GTDB lineage: Bacteria > Actinomycetota > Actinomycetes > Mycobacteriales > Micromonosporaceae > Micromonospora. The sequence continues at coordinate 15,987 of NZ_JAMHIW010000030.1, read as the reverse complement.
CCGCTGACCGCCTGCGCGCTGCGGATCGCCGACGACGCCGGCTGGGTTCCGGTGGTGGTCTGCAACGGCACGGTACGGGTGGAGGACGCCAAGATCCGCCAGACCGGCCTGGACCGCTACGTCGCGGACTGGGTCATCTCCGAGGAGGCCGGGGTCAGCAAGCCCAACCCGCGCATCTTCGCGCTCGCCGCGCAGCGGGTCCGGATGCCGCTGCGCGGCGCCTGGGTGGTCGGCGACAGCCCGGAGGCGGACATCGGCGGCGCCGCCGCGGTCGGGCTGCCCAGTGTCTGGCTGCACCGGGGGCGTACCTGGTCCGACGTCCGGTTCGCGCCCAGCCGCACCGTGGACGGGCTGATCGCCGCCGTTGCCACCGTGCTCGCGGGCTGACCAGTCGCGCTTCGGTAATTCGGTTGACCGCTGCCGTGTCGGCGGCGAGCATTGTCGGCGCATCGTGCACCCCGGGCGTGCGCCCGGTCGAGGAGAGGGGGTCGGTCATGGCCGTCTTCGCAGGTCGCTTCCAGCTGCCTTCATCAGCCTCGACCAAGGGAACCTCACCACAGTGCGCGATCACGACCTTCCGGCGCTTGAGCGCCGGAGCCGCGGCAGGAGCCGCTTTGACGACGACGAACCGCAGTTTCTGAAGCGCGGGCGGCCCACCGAGCCGCCCGCGGACCCCGACGGCGAACCCGACCCGGACACCGGCGACCGCTGGTCGTCCTGGGACGACGCCGTGCACGGGCCGCAGCCGTACCCGGACTGGCTGGTCACCGAGTTGGCCGCCAAGGACACCGAGCTCGGTGTGCTGAAGACCGGCAAGGAGGCGGACGTACACCTGGTCCGCCGGGCGGTGCCCGACACCGACCGGTCGTGCCTGCTGGCGGTCAAGCGGTACCGGGACGCCGAGCACCGGCTGTTCCACCGGGACGCCGGCTACCTGGAGGGCCGCCGCGTGCGCCGGTCCCGAGAGAACCGGGCGATGGCCGGCCGGACCGCCTTCGGCCGGCAGATGATCGCCGGGCAGTGGGCGGCGGCCGAGTTCGACGCCCTGGCCCGGCTCTGGGAGATCGGTGCCGGGCACGACCGGATCGCGGTGCCGTACCCGGTGCAGCTACGCGGCACCGAGCTGATGCTGGAGTTCGTCGGCGACGCCGAGTCGGGGCAGGCCGCACCCCGGCTGGCTCAGCTTCGGCCCGGCCCTGCCGAGCTGCGCGACCTCTGGGCGCAACTGGTGGAGGCGCTGCGGGTGCTGGCCCGGGCCGGCTACGCGCACGGCGACCTGTCGCCGTACAACCTGCTCGTGCACCGGGGCCGGCTGGTGGTGATCGACCTGCCGCAGGTGGTCGACGTGGTGGCGAACCCGCAGGGACCAGAGTTCCTGGCCCGCGACGTGCGGGTCGTCGGCGCCTGGTTCGTGGCCCGGGGGCTGCCCGCCGAGCAGGTCGATCCCGGCACGCTGACCGGGGAGCTGCTGCGCGAGGCGGGCATCCGCTGACGCCGACGGGTCGGACGGCCGGGTTGGCCGTCCGACCCGCCCGCGCGGGTCACTGCAGGTAGCGCTCCACCTCGGGCTTGGGGCGTTCGCCCTGGGAGTCCGGGTCGCCGTGGGTCTGTCGGGCGGCCCGGCGGCGGCGCAGCAGGTCCCAACACTGGTCGAGGGACTCCTCCAGGTCGCGCAGCCGCTCGCTGGCCTCGCCCTCGGTGCCCGACTCGTGGGCCTGGGCCGCCGCGCGCAGCTTGTGTTCCTCGTCGACCAGCTCGGAGATCCGGTTCAGGATGGTCTTGTCGTCCATGCCACAGAGCCTGGCACAGGGTGCCCGGCATCGCCCGGATTCGGGGGTACCGGTGCGTCCCCGGTCACGTCACGGTCGTGGCCGGTCGGGGCGTCGCCCGGTGGCCCCGGTGTCCCGGTCCCTCGGCGCTGACGGCCGCCCGGGCAGCTCGCCCGGGCCGTGCGGGCGGGGTGCTGCCCGACCTGCGGCGGAAGCCTTCCTGAGCATCCACTCAGGACTGACAGAGGCCGCGTCCGCCGGTGGGAGCCCGGCCCGGCGAGGGAATCTCCACGAACACAGGTCTGGAGGTGCTTCGCATTTGGTGAGATGCTTCCGTCGCCCAGAAGGTGGAAGTTCCACAGTCCCGACTGGCCGAAGTGGACCGCTCCGGCCAGCGGTACGACGAGGAGACGTGGTTTCGATGTCCCAGGTGTCCGATGCCGGCCCCGCCCCCGTCAGCACCGAACCCCGGATGATCCCGCTTCGTCGCGTCCTGCCCGCGCTGGCCCGCGACCCGCTGGGCGCCCTGGTGGGCTTCGCGGACGACGCCGCCGGCGAGGTCGTCCGGCTGAACCTCGGCTCGTTCCGCCCCTACCTGGTCAGTCACCCCGAGCACCTGCAGAGAGTGCTGCGGGACAACGTTGCCAACTACACCCGTGACGGGGACGGACTGCTCTGGCGGCCGGTCCGCCGGATCGTGGGCGACGCCATCCTGGTCGCCGAGGGTGCGGTCTGGGAGTCCAGCCGGGGAGCGCTGCAACCGCTGTTCACCGCCAAGCGCGCCGAGACACTGGTCGACAGGATGGCCGAGGCGATCAACGAGGCGGTCGACGAGTGGCTGGAGCCGGCCCGCGAGGGCCGCCCGATCGACGGCGGCGCCGAACTGACCCGGATCGTGCTGCGCACCACCATGCGGGTGCTCTTCGCCGACCGGATCTCGGTGCCGGACGCGCTGCGGATCAGCGCCGCGCTGGACACCGTCACCACCGCGATGCTCCCGCGCCTGCTGGTGCCCTTCGTGCCGTACGCCGTGCCGATGCCCGGCGACCGGCGCTTCCGCGAGGCGGTGCGGACCATCGACGACGTCGTGCTGCCGATCATCCGGGAAGCCCGGGCGCGGCCCACCGACGGCGACGACATCATCTCGACCCTCTGCCGGCCCCGCGCCGACGGTCGCGAACCCGACGAGTACGCCATCCGCGGCGACGTGGTGGCGATGTTCTCCACCGCCACCGAGACCACCATCGCCCTGCTCTCCTGGCTCTGGCCGGTGCTGTCGTCCCGGCCCGACGTGGCCGAGTTGATGACCGACGAGATCGAGCGCGTGGTCGGCACCGACCGGGTCCGCCGCGAGCATCTGCCCGAGCTGCGCTACGGCCGGATGGTGCTCGACGAGATGCTGCGGCTCTACCCGGCCGGCTGGATGATTCCCCGCACCGCCGTCGGCGACGACGTGCTCGGCGGGGTGCGGATCAAGGCCGGCGGCACGGTGCTGGTCAGCCCGTACGTCACCCAGCGGATGTCGACGTTCTGGGACGACCCGGACCTCTTCGACCCGCAGCGTTTCGCCCCGGAGCGGCCCCGCCGGCCCTACCGCTACTCCTACTTCCCGTTCGGGGGTGGCCCGCACCAGTGCCTCGGGCAGTACCTGTTCCTGCTGGAGGCGCAGCTCATCGTCAGCACCGTGCTGAGCCGCTACCGCTTCCAGCTGCGCCAACCGGTCGACCTGACGCCGCGGATGGGTGCCTCCCTGCAACCCAAGCAGCGCGCCGAGCTGATCCTCACCCCGGTCGAACGCCCGGTCGCATCGTGACGGGGGCGCCGCGGCCGGTGCAGACCGATCACGACGCCGTCGCCGAGCAGGGCCGGGTCTCCGCACTCGCCGTGCGTGGCGTACGCGACCTGCAGGACGTCACCGCCACCCACCCCGAGCTCTTCGCGGCCGGGCCGTTCGACCCGGCGCTGCTCAGCTCGGTGGCCACCGCGATCGCCTTCACCGCGCCCTGGCACACCGCCGCCGAGCTGCGGATCACCACCCGTACCCTGCTCTGGGTCTTCGCCGCCGACTGGCAGGTCGACTACCTCGCCCGGTCCGCCGACGACGTCCGGGCGGTGGTGACCGACTGCCTGGCGGTGGCCGACGGGGCCACGCCACCACCGGGGCGGCACCTGGCCCGGCTGCTGGCCGACCTGCGCGACGACCTGGCCGCCGTGCCGGCCTTCGCCCGGCTGCGGCCCGTCTGGCGCGACGAACTGGCCCGGATGCTCGACGCGGTCGCCCGGGAGTGGGACTGGAAGAAGCTGCGGACCGACCCGGCCACCGGGCAACGCCTGCCGGACCTCGACGGCTACCTGGACAACGCCGACAACCTCGCCTGCTCCTTCGTCAACGTCACCCACTGGATCGCCACCGGCGACGACGACACCCTCGCCCAGTTGACCGACCTGCTGGCCGTCGGGCGTGGCGTGCAGCGGGTGCTGCGGCTGGTCAACGACCTGGCCACGCACGGCCGGGACGCCGAGTGGGGCGACCTGAACGCGCTGCTGCTGGTCGCCGATCCGGCACAGGTGCACACCCGACTGGCCGAGCTGACCGCCCGGTCCCGGGCGGAGCTGGCCGCCCTCGGCGAGCGGTGCCCGCGCCAGGCGGACTACCTGCACCGCCAGATCTCCTTCACCGGCGGCTTCTACCAGGTGTCGGACTTCTGGGGGGTGCGTGATGAGTGACCGCACGTACCGGGTGCTGGCCGACCCGGCCACCGGCGGCGACCCGGCCACCGACGCGGCGCGCGAGCTGATCGCCGGCCTGGCACTGCGGCCCTGGGGGCAGGTCGCCTCCTCGGTGTACGAGACCGGCCGCCTGGTCGCCGACGCGCCCTGGCTGGCCGGGCACCAGAAGCGGATCGGGTTCCTGCTGCGCGCCCAACGCACCGACGGCGCGTGGGGTCCGCCCGAGGGGTACGCGCTGGTGCCCACGCTGAGCGCCACCGACGCGCTGCTCGCCGCCCTGGCCGACGGCGGGGCTCCGGCGGACCTGGTGACGCCGGTCGCGCGTGGACTGGGCGCGCTCACCGGCATGCTGCTCGCCACCGACGCCCGGGCACTGCCGGACACTCCGGCGCTGGACCTCATCGTCCCGGCGCTCGTCGACTCGATCAACGCCCGACTGACGCGGCTGGACCGGGCGACCGCCGAGCGGCTGCCCCGCCCACCGCTGGGGCTGCCCGCCGGGCTCGGCCCGGACCGGCTGCACGCCGTGCGGGCGGCGGTCGTCGCCGGCGTGCCGCTGCCGGCGAAGCTGGCCCACTTCTACGAGGTGCTGGACGCGACGCCGGCCGACGCCGGACCCACCCTCACCGCCGTGGGCGCGTCGCCCGCCGCGACCGCGACCTGGCTGACCAGGGCCGGCCCGGACGCCGGCCCCGCCGCGCACGCCTTCCTGCGGCAGTTGATCCGCGACGGTGGTGGCCCGGTGCCCTGCCCGGCGCCGATCACCGTGTTCGAACGGGCGTGGGTGCTCAGTGGGCTGCGTCGCGCCGGTGTCGCCGTCAACCCGCCGGCAGCGGTCCTGGAGAGCCTGACCGGGGCCGCCGGCACCGAGGGCATCGCCACCGGCGACGGCCTGCCCACCGACGCCGACACCACGTCGGTGGCGCTGGACGCGCTGGCCCGGCTCGGCCGCCCGGCCGACCCGGCCGGCCTGTGGGCGTACGAGACCGCGGACGGCTTCTGCACCTGGCCGGGGAGCGAGGACGGTTTCTCGGTCACCACCAACGCGCACGTGCTCGACGCCTTCGGCCAGCACCTCGCCGCGCACCCGGACGCCGACGCGCGGTACCGGCGGACCGTCGACCGGCTCAGCGTCGTCCTGCCCGGGCACCAGCGGGCCGATGGTGGCTGGCAGGACCGGTGGCACGCCTCGCCGTACTACGCCACCGCCTGCTGCGTGCTGGCGCTGGTGGAGTTCGGCCGGGGCGCGGGGGTGGCAGACGCGGTGCGGCGGGCGGTGCGCTGGGTGCTGGAGACCCAACGCGCCGACGGCTCGTGGGGGCGGTGGGTCGGCACCGTCGAGGAGACGGCGTACGCCCTGCAGATCCTGCTGGCGGCGCCGACAGCCGTGGCGGGGGTCGACGACGCGGTGGCTCGCGGGCACGCCTACCTGCACGAACCGGCCCTCCGGGACCACCCTCCACTGTGGTACGGCAAGGAGCTTTACTGTCCACTGGCGATCGTCCGCTCCGCGGTGCTCGCCGCCTGCCGGCTGGCCGCGATCCGCACCGAGGGTCTCGGCCGTTCGGTGGTGGATTGTGGTTACCGGGCAACAAAAACAACAACTTGAGGGGTTGTGTGGACACTGCTAGCGTACGCAGAGCCTCAGCCCCGTATGCCCCGCTGCGGTGGGACGTCGCCCTCCATGATCACCCGTTGATGAGCTGAGTCAACGCCCTGCCTGGGACGGTTCAATGCGTTCTCGCGGTACGAGTATCCGCACCAAGGTTGTCGCCCTGCTGCTCTCCCTTGTCGCGCTCTGGATGTTCGCGGCGTGGGTGACCCTGCGTGACGGCTTCAACCTTCTCGGTGTCCAGTTGCTCAACAGCAAGGTCTATGCGCCGAGTGAACCGCTGCTCCAGGAGCTTCAGCTGGAGCGGCGGCTGACGCAGGCGTACCTGAGCAACCCCGACGCAGAGCAGCGGGCGGCGCTGGAAGCCGAGCAGCGCAAGACCGCACAGCTGGCCGCCGACTTCGCCGACTCGGTCCGCAACTGGCAGGTCGACGTGGCCGGCAGCTCGGCGCTCGACACCCAGCTGGCCACGTCGATCACCCAGATCAACGCGCTCGAGCAGACCCGCGCGGCGGTGCTGGGCCGCTCGATCGACCGGATCGCCGCCGCCGACGCGTACACCGGCGCGATCGAGTCGATCTTCCAGATCTACGACGTCACCGGCAGCCTGGACGACAAGGAGATCGCCGCCGACGCGGCCGCCCTGATCCAGCTCAACCGGATGAAGGAGCTGATCTCCCAGGAGGACGCGCTGCTCAGCGGCCTGTTCGGCAACGGCCGGATGAGCGGGCCGGAGTACGCCCGCTACGTCGCCCTGGTCGGCGCCGAGCGGTTCCTCGGTGAGGAGACCCGCGCCCGCCTGGGCGACGCCGACGAGCGCCGCTACCAGCAACTCGTGGCGGGCGAGGAGTTCACCCGGCTGCGCGCCGTGCAGGACGGGATCATCCGCGAGGGCCGACCCGCGACGCAGCTGCCGGTCAGCGCCGAGCAGTGGCGCGGCACGGTCGAGCCGGCGCTGGCCGAGGTGAACGAGGCGGTGGCCGCCGGCGGCGAGGGCATCGTGGGCCGGGCAACCGGTGTCGCCGTGATGGTCGTCGTCCGGCTGGTGCTCGCCACGGGCCTGGGCCTGCTCGCCGTCATCGCCTCCGTCATCGTCTCGATCACCACGGCCCGGACCCTGCTGCGCCAACTGGAGCGGCTGCGCCAGGCGGCCTGGCAGCTCGCCCACGAGCGCCTGCCCCGGGTGGTGGAGCGGCTCGGTCACGGCGAGGAGGTCGACGTGGCCACCGAGGCGCCTCCGCTGGAGTTCGGCACCGACGAGATCGGCCAGGTCGGCAAGGCCTTCAACGCGGTGCAGGAGACCGCGCTGCGCACCGCCGTCGAGCAGGCCGAGCTGCGCCGCAACGTCCGCGAGGTCTTCCTCAGCCTGGCCCGGCGCACCCAGGCGCTCGTGCACCGCCAGCTCACCCTGCTGGACGCCATGGAGCGGCGCGAACACGACGCGGAGGAGCTGGAGGACCTGTTCCGGGTCGACCACCTGGCCACCCGGATGCGGCGCAACGCGGAGAACCTGATCGTGCTCTCCGGCTCCACGCCGGGCCGGGCCTGGCGGCGCAACGTGCCGATGGTCGACGTGGTGCGCGGCGCCGTGGCCGAGGTGGAGGACTACACCCGGGTCAACGTGCTGCCGCTCGGGCCGGTCTCGCTCGCCGGTCGCGCGGTCGGCGACATCATCCACCTGCTCGCCGAGCTGATCGAGAACGGTCTGTCGTTCTCCCCGCCACACACCACGGTGGAGGTTCGCGGTCAGCTGGTGGCCAACGGGTTCGCCATCGAGATCGAGGACCGGGGCCTCGGCATGAGCGAGGAGGACCTGGCCGCGGCGAACCACCGGATCGTCGACCAGTCCGAGCTGAACCTCGCCAACGCCGCCCGCCTCGGGCTCTACGTGGTGAGCCGGCTGACCGAGCGGCACGGCGTGAAGGTACGACTCAAGGAGTCGGCGTACGGCGGCACCACCGCCGTGGTGCTGATCCCGCTGGAGCTGGTCACCGGGAACGGCGTGGACCCGGACGACTCCGGCGCGATCAAGGCCGGCTCGCCGGCCATCCCGCTGCCCTCGACGCCGACCACCGGCCCCACCGACACCGGCCGCCCGGCCCTCCTCGCGCCGGTCGCGTTGGCCTCCCCGGCCACGCCGGACGCACCGCGGCCGGTGACCCCGGCCGCCCCGTCGGCGGCCGACACCAGCACCCCGACCGCGCAGACCGACGGCACAGAGGTGGAGGCCGCCCTGCCCACCCGACAGAGGACGACGCCGGCCACCGCGACGCCGGACCTGCCCAGCCGGTCCCGGCGCGACCCGGGCCAACCGGCTCTGGAAGGCCCCACGGTGCCCACCGGCCTGCCCGCGGTCGGGCCGACGGACAGCGGCGGCGCCGGAACGCCGGGCACCGACGGCGACGGGGGGCCGATGCCGGCCCGGGCCGAGACGGACCGCACCGGCTCCGGCCTGCCGGTCCGGATCCGGCAGGCCAACATCGTGCCCGAGCTGCGCGACGACCCGGCGGCGAGCGAGACAACCGAAGACGAGGACGTGGCACGCCCGCCGGAGCAGGTGCGCCGGATGATGAGCTCCTACCAGACCGGCACCCGGCGCGGTCGGACCGACGCGGCGCGACTGCTCGGCGGCGCGTCCGGCGCGCCGCCGGAGCCGACCGACGAGGACCCGCAAACTACCTGACCTGCACCGAACCGGGTTTCCGCGTGGTGTGACGGTCAGCCCCAGACGAGTACGGCGACAACAGCCGGGGGAGAAGAGGACGACGAGTGGGCCAGAAGACGGCTTCGAGTGCCGACCTGACGTGGTTGCTGGATGATCTGGTGGGCCGGGTGAAGCAGGCCGAGCATGCGGTCGCGCTCTCGACCGACGGGCTGCTGATGGCCTCCTCGCAGGGGCTGAGCCGGGACGACGGCGAGCACCTCGCGGCGATGGCGGCTGGCATCCAGAGCCTGGCCCGGGGGGCTGGCAAGCGCTTCGGCGGCGGGCAGGTGCAGCAGACCATCATCGAGATGCAGTCGTCCTTCCTGTTCGTCACCGCGGCCGGCCGCAACGCCTGCCTGGCGGTCCTGGCCAGCGAGGACGCCGACGTCGGCCTGATCGCGTACGAGATGGCGATGCTGGTCACCCGGGTCGGCAAGTACGTGGCCTCACCCTCGCGCGGCGCCGACCAGCCGGCCGGCGAGAAGTAGCGGCCATGACGGTGCAGGGAGAGTCCGCGGACCAGCAGTGGGTGGATGACCATGCGGGTCCGGTGGTGCGCCCGTACGCGATGACGCGCGGCCGGGCCCGCCCGGTCACCGGCACGTTCGACCTGATCTCCCTGGTCACCGCGACCCGAGCCGACGTCACACCGGAGGTCGGCCTCGGTCCGGAGCACCTGGCGATCGTCGGACTGTGTCAGCGCATGCAGTCCGTCGCCGAGATCGCCGCCCATCTCGACCTGCCGGTGGGCACCATCCGGGTGCTCCTCGGTGACCTGGCGGCTCGCAGCCTGGTTCAGGTCCGCGAGCCGCAGACCACGGCCGGTCTTCCCGACAACAGCATCTTCGAGGCGGTAATCAATGGACTACGGGCACTCTGACCGGCCGGCGGGAGCGACCCCACTGCCCACCGCGATCAAGATCCTGGTCGCCGGTGGCTTCGGCGTGGGCAAGACCACCATGGTCGGCGCGGTGAGCGAGACCCGACCGTTGCGTACCGAGGAGGTGCTGACCGAGTCCGGGGTCGGCATCGACGACCTCTCCGGGGTGGAGGGCAAGACCACCACCACCGTGGCGATGGACTTCGGCCGGATCACCATCAGCGACGACCTGGTGCTCTACCTGTTCGGTACGCCGGGGCAGGACCGGTTCTGGTTCGTCTGGGACGAACTGGCGCTCGGGGCCATCGGGGCCGTGGTGCTGGCCGACACCCGCCGGCTGGCCGACTGCTTCCCGTCGATCGACTACTTCGAGGGCCGGGGCACCCCGTTCGTCGTCGCGGTGAACTGCTTCGAGGGGTCACGGCAGTACCGGCTCGACGAGGTGCACGCCGCTCTGAACCTGGACCCGGGGGTGCCGGTGCTGCTCTGCGACGCCCGCCAGCGGGAGTCCAGCAAGGAGGTGCTCGTGACGCTCATGGAGCACGCCATGAAGACCCGGGAGGCCCGCCGCCGCGCAGCCGGCGCGAACTGACCGACGTTCGGCGAGAAACTTTTCCGGCACCCGGTGTCCGGAACGGCCACGGCCGATCGTCATGCTGGCGATACCCGGAAACAACAGGGAGCGCCCAGATGAAGTACATGATGTTCGTCTGCACCGACAGCGAGCCGGACACCGACCCGACCGACGTCCCCGACATCCACGCGTGGGTGGCCGAGAACGACGCCCGGGGCCGCCGCGTTCACGGCGACGCGCTGGCACCCACCACCGCGGCCACCACGGTGCGGGTACGCGGCGGTGAACTGCTCGTCTCCGACGGGCCGTTCGCCGAGACCACGGAGGTCATCGTGGGCTTCGACCTGCTCGAGTGCGCCGACCTCGACGAGGCGATCGAGGTGGCGCGGGCCCACCCCATGGCTCGGCACGGCCGGCTGGAACTGCGCCCGTACGCCGGCCTGCCCGCCTGACCGGATGACCCGCGCCGGAGCCGCCGAGCGGCACGGAGACGCCGGCCCGGTGACCGGCACGGCCGCGGCGGCGGACGCCGTCGCGGCCGCCGGCGCCGAGGCGTACACCCGGATCGTCGCGACCCTGATCCGCGTGACCGGAGACTGGGCGCTGGCCGAGGACTGCGCCCAGGAGGCGCTGACCGTCGCCCTGGAACGCTGGCCCACCGACGGCGTGCCGGCCAACCCGGGCGGGTGGCTCATGACGGTGGCGCGCAACCGGGCGGTCGACGTGCTGCGCCGGGCCGCCGTGGAGCGCCGCAAGCTGCACGACCTGGCGGTGCTCACGCCGGTCGACGCGGAACCCTCGGACGGGATGGGGGAGGACGTGGTGGACGACCGGCTGCGACTCATCTTCACGTGCTGCCACCCGGCGCTCGCGATCGACGCCCGGGTGGCGTTGACGCTGCGAACCGTCTGCGGCGTACCGACCGCCGCCATCGCCCGGCTCCTCCTGGTCAGTGAGTCGACCATGACCCGGCGGTTGACCCGGGCCCGGACGCGCATCGCGCAGGCCGGCATCCCGTACCGGGTGCCCAGTGGGCCGGCGCTGACCGAGCGGCTGCCCGGCGTACTCGCCGTGCTGTACCTGCTCTTCACCAGGGGCTACGTCGCCGACGGCGAGCCGGCGTTCGCCGACGAGGCGGTCCGACTGGCCCGGCTGCTCGACCGGCTCATGCCGGCGCAGTCCGAGGTGGCCGCGCTGCTGGCGCTGTTCCTGTTCCAGCACTCCCGCCGGGAGGCGCGCCGGGACGCCGCCGGTGCGCTGCTCACGCTCGAGCGGCAGGACCGCCGCCGGTGGGACCAGGCCGCGATCGCCGAGGCGCTGGACGCGCTGGCCCGGGTACGCGACGACGGGCCGTACGCGTGGCAGGCCCGGATCGCGGCCTGCCACGCCACCGCCGCGTCCGCCGAGGCCACCGACTGGCCGGCGATCGCCGGGGCCTACGACGCGCTCACCGCCCTCCGGCCCTCGCCGGTGGTGGCACTCAACCGTGCCGTCGCGCACGGCTACGCGTACGGCCCGGCCGCCGGGTTGGCGCTGCTCGACGCGGCCCGCGCCGGGGGCGGGCTGGACGGCTACCCACTTGCCGTGGCGGTGGAGGCCGACCTGGTGGCCCGGCAGGGCGACCGGCTGCGTGCCGCCGCCCTGTTCCGGCAGGCCGCCGACGCGGTGGACTCCGCCGCCGAGCGGCGTGCCCTGTTGAGCCGGGCGGTGGAACTCGCGCCGTAGCCGGGCGTCCCGGAACGCGGCAGGGCCCCTGACCGCTTGCGGCGGTCAGGGGCCCTGGTGACGTCGGTACGTCAGTTGGCGATCATGCGGCGCAGCACGTACTGCAGGATGCCGCCGTGCCGGTAGTAGTCCGCCTCGCCCGGGGTGTCGATCCGCACCACCGCGTCGAACTCGACGCCGGTGTCGGTGGTGACCGTCACCGTGCGCGGGACCTCGCCGTCGTTGAGCGCGGTCACCCCGGTGATGGTGAACGTCTCGGTGCCGGTGAGGCCGAGCGACTCGGCGGTGGTGTCCAGCGGGAACTGCAACGGCAGCACGCCCATGCCGATCAGGTTGGAGCGGTGGATCCGCTCGTAGGACTCGGCGATGACCGCCCGGACACCCAGGAGCATGGTGCCCTTGGCCGCCCAGTCGCGCGACGAGCCCGAGCCGTACTCCTTGCCGGCCAGGATGACCAGCGGGATGCCGGCCTCCTGGTAGGCCTGGGAGGCGTCGTAGATCGAGGACTGCTCGCCGGTGAGGTGGTTGACGGTGAAGCCGCCCTCCACCCCGGGCACCAGCTGGTTGCGCAGCCGGATGTTGGCGAAGGTGCCCCGGATCATCACCTCGTGGTTGCCCCGGCGGGAGCCGTACGAGTTGAACTCGTGCCGCGGCACGCCGTGCTCGGCGAGGTACCGCCCGGCGGGGGAGTCGGCCTTGATCGAGCCGGCCGGCGAGATGTGGTCGGTGGTCACCGAGTCACCCAGCTTGGCCAGCACCCGGGCGTCGGCGATGTCGGTCACCGGGCTCGGCTCCTGCTGCATGCCCTCGAAGTACGGGGGCTTGCGCACGTAGGTGGAGTCGTCCGCCCAGGCGAAGGTGTCACCGGTCGGGGTGGGCAGCGACTGCCACCGCTCGTCGCCGGCGAAGACGTCGGCGTACGCGGCGCTGAACCCGGTGGCGCCGATCGCCTGGGCGATGACGTCCTGGATCTCGGCGCTGTTCGGCCAGATCTCGCGCAGGTAGACCGGGTTGCCCTCGCTGTCCTCGCCGATCGGCTCGTTGGCGAGGTCGATGTCCATGGTGCCGGCGAGCGCGTACGCGACCACCAGCGGCGGGGACGCCAGGTAGTTCATCTTGACGTCCGGGTTGATCCGGCCCTCGAAGTTCCGGTTGCCCGACAGCACCGAGACGACGGCGAGGTCCTTCTCGTTGACCGCGGCGGACACCTCCTCCGGCAGCGGGCCGGAGTTGCCGATGCAGGTGGTGCAGCCGTAGCCGACCAGGTTGAAGCCGAGCTTGTCCAGGTACGGGGTGAGACCGGCCCGCTCGTAGTAGTCCATGACGACCTTGGAGCCGGGCGCCAGGGTGGTCTTGACCCACGGCTTGCGGGTCAGGCCCTTCTCCACCGCGTTGCGGGCCAGCAGCGCGGCACCGATCATCACCTGCGGGTTGGAGGTGTTGGTGCAGGAGGTGATCGCGGCGATCACCACGGCGCCGTGGTCCAGCTCGTACTCCACGCCGTCGGCGCCGGTGACCCGGATCGGGTCGCTGGCCCGACCGCCGGAGCCGACCGCCGCCGTCTCCAGGTCGCGGGGCTCGTCGGCCGGGTCGCTGAACTCGTTGGCCGGCGGGTCGCTGGCCGGGAACGACTCGGCGCTCGCCTCGTCGGCGGGACCGTTGGCGCCGATCGGCAGCTGCTCGCGGGGCACGCCCGGCTTGAGGTCGCGCTCACCGGCCTCGTCGTTGGCGACGTAGTCGGTCAGCGCCGAGCGGAACAACGTCTTGGCGCTGCCCAGCGGCACCCGGTCCTGCGGGCGCTTCGGGCCGGCCAGGGACGGCTCGATGGTGCTCAGGTCGAGCTCCAGCCGCTCGGAGTAGTCCGGCTCGGCCTCCGGGTCGTGCCAGAGGCCCTGCTCCTTGGCGTACGCCTCGACGAGCGCGACCTGCGCCTCGTCCCGGCCGGTCAGCTTCAGGTAGCGGACGGTCTCGGCGTCGATCGGGAAGATCGCCACGGTGGAGCCGTACTCGGGCGACATGTTGCCGATGGTGGCGCGGTTGGCCAGCGGCACGGCGCTCACGCCGGGGCCGTAGAACTCGACGAACTTGCCGACCACGCCGTGCTTGCGCAGCATCTCGGTGATGGTCAGCACCAGGTCGGTGGCGGTGGTGCCGGCCGGCATCTCGCCGTGCAGCTTGAAGCCGACGACCCGGGGGATCAGCATGCTGACCGGCTGGCCGAGCATCGCGGCCTCGGCCTCGATGCCGCCGACGCCCCAGCCCAGCACGCCCAGGCCGTTGACCATCGTGGTGTGCGAGTCGGTGCCGACCACGGTGTCCGGGTACGCCTGGCCGTTGCGCTCCATGATGGTGCGGGCCAGGTACTCGATGTTGACCTGGTGCACGATGCCGGTGCCCGGCGGGACGACCTTGAACTCGTTGAACGCGGTCTGGCCCCAGCGCAGGAACTGGTAACGCTCCCTGTTGCGCTCGTACTCCAGCTCGACGTTGCGCTCGAAGGCGTCCGCGCGGCCGAACAGGTCGGCAATGACGGAGTGGTCGATGACCAGCTCGGCCGGGGCGAGGGGGTTGACCTTGGTGGCGTCGCCACCCAGGTCGCGTACCGCCTCGCGCATGGTGGCCAGGTCGACCACGCAGGGCACGCCGGTGAAGTCCTGCATCAGCACCCGCGCCGGGGTGAACTGGATCTCCACGCTCGGGGCCGCGGTGGAGTCCCACCCGCCGAGCTGGCGGATGTGGTCGGCGGTGATGTTCGCGCCGTCCTCGGTCCGCAGCAGGTTCTCCAGCAGGATCTTCAGGCTGTACGGCAACCGGGCGTGGCCGTCCACCTTGTCGATCCGGAAAATCTCGTAGCTCGCGTCTCCGACGCGTAGCTGGGTCTTCGCACCGAAGGTGTCGAGGCTCGCCACGTCGTACTCCTTCACACCAGCGACCGTGAGTAGTCCTGAGCAGTCTGTCGCACCGGCCGGGGTGCCGCCGAGGTTAGGTAACACTTACCGCCGATTCCGCTCTCAACAAAACCGTACGTCCGTCTTGCTAGTTCCGCAACCCGGCGTCCACTCCGCGCTCCACCCCTATCCCTAGCCTCCTAGGACGCATTACGGGGTGTGGCACCCGCACCGCACGGGCAGGTCGGCCCGACCCGCCGCGGGTAGGGTTCGAGGCCGGCCGGGGAAGGGGTCACCGTGTTCGACGTCCAGCACTGGCTCGTGTCGCTGCCACCGATCGCGGTCTACCTGCTCGTCGCCGGGGTGATCGGCGTGGAGAGCATGGGCGTCCCACTACCCGGCGAGATCGTCCTGGTCAGCTCCGCGCTGCTCGCCGCCACCGGCGTCGTGGAACCGGAGTGGGTGGCCACGGCCGCCGCCACCGGCGCGATCGTCGGCGACTCCATCGGGTACGCGGTGGGCCGCCGAGGTGGCCGCCCGCTGCTGGCCCGACTGGGCCGGCGCTTCCCCCGGCATCTCGGTCCTCCACAGCTCGCGCGGGCCGAACAGAGCTTCGCCCGGTACGGCGTCTGGGCAGTCTTCTTCGGCCGGTTCGTGGCACTGCTACGGATCCTGGCCGGCCCGCTGGCCGGGGCGCTGCACGTGCCGTACCGGCGGTTCCTGGTGGCCAACGCGGCTGGCGGGCTGGTCTGGGCGTTCGGCACCACGTACCTGCTGTTCACCGTGGGTCGGGCGGCCGAGCACTGGCTCAAGGACATCTCGTGGGCCGGGCTGGTCCTCGCGGTGGTCGCCGGCCTGGCCAGCACCTGGTGGCTACGCCGCAGGGCCCACCGGTTCGAGTCGGCCGAGCCGACGCCGGACGCCGAGCCGGTGCGCGCGGGCAGCGAATCCTGATCCGGGCATGACGAAGGGCCGGGCCCCGTGGTGGGGTCCGGCCCTTGTCGTGTGGTGTTGTGCGCGGGGTCAGCTGGTGGCGTAGCCGCGGGTGGCGATCCAGTCGGCGAGGTGCTCGACGGTGACCTCGTAGGAGGCGGTGTTCGGGTCG
>NZ_JAMHIW010000003.1 GCF_023896955.1 Micromonospora sp. RHAY321 | reverse complement strand
GAGGAAGGAGGGAACGAGGGGGACACGCCACGCCGCACGGACACGGGGGGATCTGGCCTGCCTGACGAAAGGGAGAGCGCAGCTCATGGCCAACCACACCACCGGCACCCCGCACCACCTCCGACACCCGACCCGGGCAGGGTTGGCCGCCATCGCCGCCACCCTGCTCGTCGCGACATCGCTGACCGCCCTCGCGGTCACCGGCACCGCAACCCCGGCCTCGGCAGCCGGGCTGTCCCCCTTCGACATTCCCGGTCGGGGGGCCACCGTCCCGTTCATCGAGCAGGAGGCGGAGAAGGCCGCCCACAACGGCACGAAGATCGGCCCGGACCGGCGCTACGGCACGCTGCCGTCCGAGGCGTCCGGCCGGGAGGCGGTCACCCTCGACGCCGTCGGCGAGTACGTCGAGTTCACCCTCACCGCCCCCGCGAACGCGGTGACCTTCAGGCACAGCCTGCCGGACAGCCCCGCCGGCACCGGCCGGGACGCCTCCATCGACCTGCGGGCCAACGGCAACCTGGTGAAGTCGGTCCCGGTGACCTCGCGGTACGGCTGGTACTACGGCGGATACCCGTTCAACAACAACCCGGGCGACACCAACCCGCACCACTTCTACGACGAGACGCGGGCGTTGTTCGGCAGCACCTACCCGGCCGGTACGAAGGTCCGGTTGCAGGTCTCCTCGACCGCCCAGTCACCCAGCTTCACCATCGACCTGGCCGACTTCGAGCTGGTCGGCGGGCCGATCGACAAGCCCGCCGGTGTGCTGGACGTGGTCACGGACTTCGGCGCCGACCCGAGCGGCGCCACCGACTCGACGGCGAAGTTCCAGGCGGCGGTCGACGCCGGGAAGGCCCAGGGTCGGGCGGTCTGGATCCCGACCGGCACCTTCACCCTCTGGGACCACGTGGTGGTCGACGGGGTGACCCTGCGCGGCGCCGGCCCGTGGTATTCGGTGCTCGGCGGCCGGCACCCCACCGACCGTAAGCGGGCCGCCGGCATCTACGGCAAGTACGTCCCCGGCGGTGGCTACACGGGAGGGGTCCGCCCGCACGAGGCCGGTGGTCCGAGCCGCAACGTCACCCTGCGGGACTTCGCCATCATCGGCGACATCCGGGAGCGGGTGGACGAGGACCAGGTCAACGCCCTGGGCGGGGCGATGACCAACTCGGTGGTGGACAACCTCTGGCTGGAGAACACCAAGGTCGGGGCGTGGATGGACGGCCCGATGGACAACTTCACCATCCGCAACAGCCGGATCTTGGACCAGACCGCGGACGGGGTGAACTTCCACACCGGCGTGACCAACTCGACGGTCACCAACACGTTCGTCCGCAACACCGGCGACGACGCGTTGGCGATGTGGGCGCAGAACGTGCCGAACGTCAACAACTCCTTCACGCGCAACACCATCGGGGTGACCCTGCTGGCGAACCACCTGGTCAGCTACGGCGGTCGGGACATCAAGATCACCGACAACGTGACGGCCGACTCGCTGACCAACGGCGGCGGCATCCACGTCGCCAACCGCTACCCGGGGGTGCAGGGCGACACCGCGGTCCGGGGCACCTGGACGATCGCCCGGAACACGTTGATCCGCAACGGCAACTCGGACTACAACTGGAACTTCGGCGTGGGGGCGATCTGGTTCTCCGCACTGAACGAGGCGTTCCAGCAGGCCACCATCAACATCACCGACACCGACATCCTGGACAGCTCCTACGCGGCGCTGCACTGGATCGAGGGCCAGACCAGCGGCATCAACCTGAGCAACGTGCGGATCGACGGCGCCGGCACGTACGCGCTCCAGGTGCAGGCCCCCAGCCAGGTGTCGTTCACAGGAGTGCGAGCCACCAACATCGCGCAGAGCAACCCGATGCACAACTGCGTCGGCGGCGGCTTCCAGATCACCCAGGGCGCCGGCAACTCCGGCTGGTACACCCCGACCCCGTACTGCGGCCCGTGGCCGGCCCCGCAGTGGGGCGGTGGACCCACCACCCCGCCGCCGACGACTCCGCCACCCACCACTCCGCCGCCGACGACGCCGCCGCCCACGGGCGGGAACCTGGCACTGAACCGGCCGGCGACCGCGACCAGCACCAACCAGACCTACACGGCGACCAACGCGGTGGACGGCAACGCGGGCACCTACTGGGAGAGCGCCAACAACGCCTTCCCGCAGACCGTGACCGTCGACCTGGGCTCGGCCCGCCCGGTCGACCGGGTGGTGCTCAAACTCCCCGCCGGCTGGGAACGACGTACACAGACCCTGTCCGTCCTCGCCTCCACCGACGGGTCGTCGTACGCCACCCTCGCGGCGTCCGCCGGCCGGGTCTTCGACCCCGGGGCGGGCAACGCCGTGTCGATCGGCCTGCCCGCCGGCGACCGCCGCTTCATCCGGGTCAGCGTCACCGGCAACACCGGCTGGCCGGCGGCCCAGCTCTCCGAGGTCGAGGTGTACGGCGGCACGCCCACCACCCCGCCCCCGACGACGCCGCCACCGACCACGCCGCCGCCCACCGGCAACCTGGCGGCCGGGCGGCCGGTCACCGAGACCAGCCACTCCGAGGTGTACGCCGCGCCGAACGCCGTCGACGGCAACGCGGGCACCTACTGGGAGAGCGCCAACAACGCCTTCCCGCAGTCGCTGACCGTGGACCTGGGCGTCGACCGGACGGTGTCCCGGGTCGTCCTGAAGCTGCCGCCGGCGTCGGCCTGGCAGACGCGCACCCAGACGCTGTCGGTGCTCGGCTCCACCAACGGCTCGACCTTCACCACCCTGAAGCCGTCTGCCGGCTACACCTTCAACCCGGCCAGCGGCAACACGGTCACCGTGACCTTCGCGGCGACCAGCCAGCGGTACCTGCGGCTGACCGTCACCGGCAACACCGGCTGGCCCGCCGGTCAGCTCAGCGAGTTCGAGGTCTATTCCAGCTAGGCCGGTGGCCCCCGCCCGGACGGGCGGGGGCCACCGGCCGTGCGGTCCGGAGCAGCGCAGCCCCGGGCCGGACTGATCCCCCGTCCCTCCACCGCACCGTCCCCCACCTGTCGCGGCACGACGGGCGTACCCCTGCACCCGTCACCGGGCAACGCACCCCACACCACCCCCGAAAGAGGTGTAGCGACACCATGTCCAGATTCCGCACCAGACGAGGCACCCCGCCGACCGGCGCACTCGATCCCGCTGCCCGAACCACCCGCACCGGCCACCGGCGGCTGATCGCCGGCGTGCTGGCCGGGCTGCTCCTGACCTCCGTCCCGGCCGTGACCCCCGCCTCCGCCGCACCGGTGGCGGACCCGTCGGCGGCCGCTGCCCGCGTCGCCATGCTCGCCGGGCTGTCCGCCACGATGACCGCCAGCAGCTACAACCAGAACTACGTGGCGGGCAACGCCAACGACGGCAACGCCGACACCTACTGGGAGAGCGCCAACAACGCGTTCCCGCAGTGGATCCAGGCGGACCTCGGTGCCACGGTCAGCGTGGACCGGGTGGTGCTGAAGTTGCCGCCGGCGTCGGCCTGGCAGACGCGCACCCAGACGCTGTCGGTGCTCGGCTCCACCAACGGCTCGACCTTCACCACCCTGAAGGCGTCCGCCGGCTACACCTTCAACCCGGCCACCGGCAACACCGCGACCGTCACCTTCACCGCGGCGAGCACCCGCTACGTACGGGTGCAGGTCACCGGCAACACCGGCTGGCCGGCCGCCCAACTCTCCGAGGTCGAGGTGTACGGCGCCGCCGGCAGCCCCGACACTCAGGCCCCCAGCGTGCCGGGCAACCTGTCGTACACCCAGCCCGCCAGCGGGCAGATCCGCCTCGCCTGGTCCGCCTCCACGGACAACGTCGGGGTGTCCGGTTACGACATCTACGCCAACGGCGGGCTGCGCGGCAGCGTCAACAGCTCGACCCTGACGTACACCGACAGCCAGCCCGACAGCGCCACGGTCTCCTACTACGTCCGGGCCAAGGACGCGGCCGGCAACCAGTCGGCGAACAGCAACAGCGTGACCCGGACCGGCACCGGCAACCCGCCGGTCGGCACCAACCTGGCGGTCGGCAAGCCGATCACCGCCTCCGGGTACGTGCACACGTTCGTGGCCACCAACGCCAATGACAACAACGTGGCCACCTACTGGGAGGGCAACGGCAACCCGAGCACCCTGACCGTGCAGCTCGGGGCGAACGCCAGCCTCAGCCAGATCGTGGTGAAGCTGAACCCGGACTCGGCCTGGGGTGCGCGTACACAGAACATCACCGTGCTCGGCCGGGACCAGAACTCCTCGACGTTCACCACGCTCGTCGGCGCGGCGAACTACAACTTCAGCCCGGGCAGCGGCAACACGGTGACCATCCCGGTCTCCGGTGCGGCCGCCGACGTACGGCTCTCGATCGCCTCGAACACCGGTGCCCCCGCCGGCCAGGTGGCCGAGTTCCAGGTCATCGGCACCCCGGCGCCGAACCCGGACCTGACCGTCACCGGCATGTCGTTCAGCCCGTCCGCGCCCGTCGAGACGAGCACCATCACGCTCTCGGCGACCGTGCGTAACGCCGGCTCGGCGGCCTCCGGCGCCACCAACGTCAACTTCTACCTCGGTGCCACCCGCGTCGGCACCGCGTCGGTCGGCGGCCTGGCGGCCGGCGCCTCGACCACCGTCACCGCCACCATCGGAACCCGCGACGCGGGCAGCTACCCGCTCAGCGCGAAGGTGGACGAGAACAACACCGTCGTCGAGCAGGACGACACCAACAACAGCTACACCAACCCCAGCCCGCTGGTGGTCAGCGCGGTCGCCACCTCCGACCTGGTCGCCTCGGCGGTCGGCTGGTCACCGGGCAACCCCTCGGCCGGCAACACGGTCACCTTCTCGGTGTCGGTGCGCAACGCCGGCACGGTGGCCTCCGCCTCCGGCGCGCACGGCATCACGCTCACGGTGCTCAACGACGCCGGCACCGTCGTCCGCACCCTGACCGGCTCGTACTCCGGTGTGATCAACGCCGGGGCCACCGTCGGCCCGGTCACGATGGGCACCTGGACCGCCGCGAACGGCAAGTACACCGTCCGGGTGGTGCTCGCCGCCGACGGCAACGAGCTGCCGGTCAAGCAGGCCAACAACACCAGCGACCGCCCGCTGTTCGTCGGGCGCGGCGCCAACATGCCGTACGACATGTACGAGGCCGAGGACGGCGTGGTCGGCGGCGGCGCCAGCGTCGTCGGACCGAACCGGACCGTCGGCGACCTGGCCGGTGAGGCGTCCGGCCGGCGGGCGGTGACGCTCAACTCGACCGGTAGCTACGTCGAGTTCACCACCCGGGCCAGCACCAACACCCTGGTCACCCGCTTCTCCATCCCGGACGCCCCGGGTGGCGGCGGGATCAACTCGACGCTGAACGTCTACGTCAACGGCACGTTCCACAAGGCCATCGACCTGACGTCCCGGTACGCCTGGCTCTACGGCAACGAGACCAGCCCGGGCAACTCGCCGAGCGCGGGCGGACCGCGGCACATCTACGACGAGGCCAACGTCATGCTCAACTCGACGGTGCCGGCCGGCAGCAAGATCCGCCTCCAGAAGGACCCGGCCAACACCACCACGTACGCGATCGACTTCATCAACACCGAGCAGGTGTCGCCGATCGCCAACCCGGACCCGGCCCGCTACACCACGCCGACCGGCTTCACCCACCAGGACGTGCAGAACGCCCTGGACCGGGTGCGGATGGACACCACCGGCAACCTGATCGGGGTCTACCTGCCGGCGGGCAACTACTCGACCTCGTCGAAGTTCCAGGTGTACGGCAAGGCGGTCCAGGTGACCGGCGCCGGCCCCTGGTACACCCGGTTCAACGCGCCGTCCGGCCAGGACAACACCGACATCGGCTTCCGGGCCGAGAACTCGGCGGCCAACTCGTCGTTCAAGAACTTCGCGTACTTCGGCAACTACACCTCACGGATCGACGGCCCGGGCAAGGTGTTCGACTTCTCCAACGTGTCGAACATCGTGATCGACAACATCTGGAACGAACACATGGTGTGCCTCTACTGGGGCGCGAACACCGACTACATGACGATCAAGAACTCCCGGATCCGGAACATGTTCGCCGACGGCATCAACATGACCAACGGGAGCACCAACAACCTGGTCAGCAACAACGACGCCCGGGCCACCGGCGACGACAGCTTCGCGCTGTTCTCGGCGATCGACGCGGGCGGCGCCGACATGAAGGACAACGTCTACGAGAACCTCACCTCGACCCTGACCTGGCGGGCCGCCGGTGTCGCCGTGTACGGCGGCTACGGCAACACGTTCCGCAACATCTACATCGCGGACACGCTGGTCTACTCGGGCATCACCATCAGCTCGCTCGACTTCGGCTACCCGATGAACGGCTTCGGCGCCAACCCGCCCACCCGGTTCGAGAACATCTCGATCGTGCGGGCCGGTGGGCACTTCTGGGGCTCACAGACCTTCCCGGCGATCTGGGTGTTCTCCGCCTCGAAGGTGTTCCAGGGCATCCGGGTCAGCGACGTGGACATCGTCGACCCGACCTACAGCGGCATCATGTTCCAGACCAACTACGTCGGCGGGCAGCCGCAGTTCCCGATCACCGACACGATCTTCACCAACATCTCCATCAGCGGCGCCCGGAAGAGCGGTGACGCCTACGACGCGAAGTCCGGCTTCGCGATCTGGGCCAACCCGATGCCGGAGGCCGGGCAGGGTCCGGCCGTCGGGTCGGTCACCTTCAACAACCTGCGGCTGAGCAACAACGCGGTGGACATCCAGAACCCCACCTCGACGTTCACCATCAACCGCAACTGACCCACCCGGTCGCCCTGACGGGCGGCTGATCTCCCGGGCGGTGCGGCCACTCAACCGGAGTGGCCGCGCCGCCCGGCCGTCGCTGTCGAGCCTCGGTCACCCCGCCGGCGCGCCGTGCCGGCCGGCACCGGCGGCGAACCGGGCCGCCCCGGCGGCCGCGTCGGTGGTCAGCGAGCCCATCCCGTACGCCAGCTCGGTCGCCAGGGCCTCCTCCTCGGGTCGACCAGCGCCGGCCAGGACCGCCGCCCGGTCGTTGCGCAGGCAGGTCTGCGGATGCCGGGCGATCTCCGCCGCCAGTTCCTCGGCCGCCGCCCGCGCCTGACCGGGCGGCACCAGCCGGTTGACCAA
The DNA here is from genome assembly GCF_023896955.1 of Micromonospora sp. RHAY321. Lineage (GTDB taxonomy): Bacteria > Actinomycetota > Actinomycetes > Mycobacteriales > Micromonosporaceae > Micromonospora. Next base: position 636,427 of record NZ_JAMHIW010000003.1, on the reverse strand, counting down.
CCCCATCGAGTACGCCTCGTCCGCCGCCACGGGCCGGCCGGTGAGGATCAGGTCCAGCGCCCGGCTCTCGCCGATCAACCGGGGCAGCCGGACGGTGCCACCGTCGATCAGCGGCACGCCCCAGCGGCGGCAGAACACCCCGAGCGTCGCGTCGGACTCGGCGACCCGCAGGTCACACCAGAGCGCCAGCTCCAGCCCACCGGCCACCGCGTACCCGGAGATCGCCGCGATCACCGGCTTGCCCAGCGTCATCCGGGTGGGACCCATCGGGCCGTCCCCCTCCGGCTCGACCCGGTTGCCGCTGGGGGTGCCGATCGCCTTGAGGTCGGCGCCGGCGCAGAACGTGCCACCGGCTCCCCAGAGCACGGCCACCGCCGCGTCCGCGTCCGCCTCGAACGCCCGGAACGCGTCGGCCATTGCCCGCGCCGTCGGCCCGTCTACGGCGTTGCGGGCCGCCGGCCGGTCCAGGATCACCGTCGTCACCGGCCCGGCGCGCTCCACCCGTACTCCCATCGGCCCATCGTGCCCGGCGGAGTGCCGGAGCGCACCCACCCGATCATCCGCACGGGTTGCTACAGGTCCGTCACCGCCGACCGGTTTGCGACGGCGTTCGCCGGGAAGTCGGTACTCGTGCGAGAGATCCTGACGAAGATCGAGCAGGCGTCCCGGCTGGACCGGGTGGGTGACCGGCTGCAACGGGTGGTGCTGGGCACGCTGCGTCCGCGGCGGCTACGCGACCTCCTGCACGGGGTGCCGCTGGGCCATCCCCTGCACCCGGCGATGGTGCAGGTGCCGGTGGGCTCCTGGATCAGCGCGGCGGTGCTGGATCTGATGCCCGGGCAGCGCCGGGCGGCCACCGCGCTGATCGGGCTGGGCACCGTCAGCGCCGTGCCGGCGGCGATCGTCGGCCTGAACGACTGGGCGGCCCTCGCCCCCGACCAGCGGCGCGTCGGGCTGGTGCACGCCGCCGCCAACAGCATTGGCCTGACCCTCTACGCCGGCTCGCTGGCCGCGCGGCTCTCCGGCCGGCACAACATGGGCCGCGCTCTCGGCTTCCTCGGGCTGTCCGCCGCGAGCCTCGGGGCCTACATCGGCGGGCACCTGGCCTACAAGCAGGGGGCGCAGGTCAACCAGAGCATCTCCGAGCTGCGCCGGATGAGCGACGGTTGGCACTCCCTGGTCGACATGTCGGCCCTGCCGCAGCGCACGCTGGTGACCCGCGAGGTGGACGACGTCTCGGTGATCCTCTACCGGCACGGCGACGAGGTGACCGTCATGCTGGAGCGCTGCCCCCACCAGAGCGGGCCGCTCGGCGAGGGCGAGGTCCAGGAGATCGGCGGCCACGCCTGCGTGGTCTGCCCGTGGCACGGCAGCGCGTTCCGGCTCAACGGCGGCGAGGTCGTGCAGGGGCCCTCCGGCAACGACCAGCAGATCCTGCCCACGCGGATCCTCAACGGCGTGCTCCAGACCCGCGTCCCCTGACCGGTTCCGACGCGCGGCGATCTCCGGACCATCCGCTCCCGCGCGCCTGCCGGTGCCGGTCCCGGCTCAGCCGCGCCGGTGTCGACCGCCCTGAGGTCCGTCGTCGTCCCACGCTGCCGCACCGGTAGCTCCGGCACTGTCGCTCCTGGGTCCCGGTGCGCCGACGGACGCCGTGCCGTCGCTGGGCCAGCCGGACGCCGTGCCAGCGGTTGGCGCGGATGCCTCGATGGCCGCCGCCGCGCGGCTGGCGGCCCAGGCGGCACCGCTGCCGCTCCGACCCAGGCTTCCGCTCCGCCCCAAGCTGCTCGCGGTCGAGCTGCCGCGGCGGCCGCTCGCCCCGCGCCGGGGTGTGCGGCTGGACGCGGCCAGCCGGGGAGCCGCACCGGCGGGGGCCGGGCGGCGGCGCAGGCCGAGCACCGCGCCGATCTGGGCGCCGACGATGCTCGCGGCGGCCAGCACGGCGGAGACTGCCAGCGGTCGGTTCACCCGGTCGGTGGCGCCGGCCCGCGCCGCGCCGACGGTCATCGTGGGTGCCTGGCCCGCCGGCTCCGTACCGGTGGGTGCTGCGGCCTCCGGTGCGGTCCGCTCGGGTGCCGGCCGAGGAGCCGGCGGTTCGGGTCTGGCAGGCTGGCCGACGAGTTTCCCGGTGGCGTGTGCACGAACGCCCTGGTCCGCGGCCTCCCCGGGCAGCCGCAGCAACTGGCCGGGGCGGATCCGGTCCGGGTCGTCCAGCCGGTTCAGCTCGGCGAGCCGCCGGTAGTCGGTGAACTCGTCCAGGTAGCGCTCGGCCACCTCACCGAGATAGTCCCCCTTCGCCACCCGGTACACCGGAGCGGCCCCGTCACCCCCGCCCGGCGCGACCCGCCCGAGCGGCGCCCCGGTCATACCCGCCGACGGGTTCGACGCCGGCGCGGCCAGGGTGGCGACGGTCGGGGCGGCGTACCCCGGGTCGGCGTAGACCGCCGCGGCGCTGGCGGCGGCCGGGCTGGCGGCGAGGATGAGCGCGACCGAGCCGACCAGCGCGGCGGCGGCCTTCTGCTGCCGGCTCATCCCGGGCAGTTTCGGCGCCGGCCGGCGCAGCGTCTGCGCGCCCAGCTCGACCAGCACCGAGAAGGCGAACGTGGCCCAGCCGAACCAGCCCGCCAGCGCCAGCGCCCGCAGGAAGAGTTGACCGTCGTCCCGGGTGGTCAACGCGGTGCCCACCTCCGCGATCGTGGGCAGATGGTCGGGCAGGGGATTGCCGGCGAAGGCGAGCAGCGCGACCGGCGCGCCGGCCAGCAGTGCGCAGAGCACGACCAGCGCACCGACGCCGGTGAGGACGCGTCCGGTCCGCCGTACGACGGACCTACCCGATACGGGCATGGCTGCCTTCCTTCCTACGGTCCTGCCGTGATGGCCCGCGCGGTCGCCTCGCCGGTGACGGTGACCGTGTCGGTGAAGCCGAACAGCCCGAGCATCGACCGGCGGTAGGTGATCGTGACGCGTACCCGGATCATGGTTTCGTCGCCGACCACCGGGAAGCTCACGTCGTGCCCGGAGGTGCCGGCGGAGGTCAGGTAGTCGGCGACCGCCACGCGCGCCTGCGGCTGGTCGATCCGCTTCGGTCCACCCTCGATCGCGGTGGCCCGGTCGATGGCCTGACCGCCAGCCCGGGCCGCCTCGGCGGCCAGGTTGTCGGCGCGTTGCAGGCTGCGCAACTGCCCGGCACCGTCGAAGGAGAGGCCCACGATGGCCAGTACGCCGGTCATCGCCACGGCCAGGAAGATGCTCACCCGGCCGTGGTCGCCCGCGGCGGGCGGACGTCGCAGTGTCGGCGCGGCGGCGGTCACTGCCGGCTCCGGTAGCGGTCCAGGGGGGAGGTGAATATCGCCGTGATCTCGTTTCCGGTCGGCATGCCGGGCACCACGTCGAGCGAGATGTCCCGGAAGGACACCACGCAGGTGATCTCCACGGTGACCGTGGCGTCCTGACCGACCGAGCTACGGAAGGCGGCGTCGAAGGTCTTCGGCTCGCCGGCCACCGAGCCGGAGAACGTCAGGTCCAGGGTGGCGCAGGCCAGACCGCGCCAGTCCAGCTGCTGGCGGGCCGCCTCCCGCGCCGCGGTCTCGGCCTCGTCGGAGTCTCGGGAGATCGAGGCGGCGCGGGCCGCGTCGTGCGCGGCGGCTTCGAGGGCCTCCGCCGCCACGGCGCTGCGCCCGGCGATGCCGGCCAGCACCATGAGCGCGATGAACGCGGGCGCGAGCACCGCCACCTCGATGGAGACCGAGCCCCGCCCGGCGTCGCCCCTCACGGGTCGGTCACCCGTTCCACCGTCCCGTGGGCCGTCTGCCGCACCGGGAAGTCCACGCCGGGCACCACCGACAGGGACCGGCCCTGCACCGTGCACGTCACCTCGGTGGCGGTGGTCACGCAGCTCGGTTCGGTCTTCTCCCAGCCCACCAACCAGCCGCCGGCGGCGTTCAGGAACCGGGTGGCGCTGGACGGGCCGGCGCCAGCCGCCGCGTCGTACACCCGCTCGGCGTTGACCCCGCTCTGGGCGGCGTTCAACGCTGTCGAGCGGGCCAGGAAGACGGCCGCGACCTGGAGCGACGCGAAGAGCAGCACCAGGATCAGCGGCATCACCACGGCCAGTTCCACCGGGTTGGCACCCCGGTCGCCGGCCGCGAGCCGGCACCGGGCGGTGGTGACCGCCCGGCGCCACCTCGGGGGAGCGGCTCGGCGCATGCCGGCTACTTCGTGGGGTTCTTGTGGTTCGGGATGGAGCTCATCCACTCGTCGGCCTTGGTCAGCGCCAGGCCCGTGACGACCGTGGCGACGAAGACCAGACCGAAGATGATGACCGCCGTCGGGACGGGGCTGTCACCACGCTCGCCGTCGCGGCGCAGCTCGGCCAGGCGCGTCGTCATGACGACGTGCAGGTAGCTGATGAGGGACATGGCGTACTCCTTCTCGGGGTCGGATCAGATGCGGGAGATGAACGGGTAGACGACGAAGCCGAGCAGCACGAAGACGAGCAGTGCGCCCGGGATGTCGAGTCGGCTGGTCACGCCCTCGGCGCGGGCGAGGTTGTCGGTGCGGATCTGGTCTCGCAACGAGTCGGCCCGGCTGCGCAGGGTCTCGTGGACCTGCGCTCCCTCGCTGCCGGACGAGCGCATGATCGCTCCGACGTCTCCCAGCTCCGGGATGCCGATCTTGTCGGAGAGGTCGCGCAGCTCGTCCCAGGGCGCGTGCATCTGCATCTGGGCGATCCGCAGCGACTCCTGGATCCGGTCGAACACCCAGCCGTCGCACACCGCCGCCGCCCGCTCCAGCGACTGGACCGGCCCGTGCGCGGCGGAGAGCTGCAACGCCACCAGGTCCAGGTAGGTGCAGACCGCCTGGCGGAACTCGTCCCGGGCGACGTCGGCCTTGGTGAGCACGGCCCGGTGCGCCAGCAGGCCGCCCATCAGCGCCAGGCCCAGGCTGCCCAGCACCGGTACGGCCAGCGGGAACGAGATGCCGAGCACGAACAGCGCCACGCCGAGCAGGGTCGGCGTGGCCAGCCCGATCAGCGCGGAGAGCAGCACCGACAGGGCGTACTGCTCCGGGGTCTGGCCGATCAGGGCGAGCTGCCGGTGCGGCGGACGCAGCCAGCGGGACATCCCGGTCAGCCAGTCCAGCCGGCGGGACGCGGGCGCGGCGACCCGGCCGGTGCCCGGCGGCTGGTGCAGCCGGCGCAGCGCGGGCCCGAGCGCGGGAGTCGCCGGCACCAGCTCGCGGACCACGAGGAACACGCCCAGCCCAATCGCCGCCCCGCCGCACACCGCGACGGCCAGGTGCACGTTCAGCATCACCAGAGCCGCCTTTCGTCCGCGACCGCGGGGCACCGCTGCGCCGCACTCCTCGCGCTCACGCGACCACCTCCCGGGGGTCGGGTGCGGGCAGGAACCGGGCGGGCCGCCGCGGCTGGCTCATCGACCGCACCCAGGCCAGCAGGCCGATGAAGGCGGCACCGAGAGCGGCCATCACCACCTGACCCACCGGCGTTCCGTACGGCTCGATGTACTCGGTGTTGACCAGCCCGTACGCCAGGGTCGCCAGGGTCATCCCGGTCAGGAAGCGGACCGCGAACCGGGGCTGCGTGCGCTTCGCCTCGATCTCCCGACGGGTGGCCACCTCCGCGGCCGCCGCTCCGGCGATGGAGCCGAGCACGTCACCCAGCCGCTCGCCCCGGTCGGAGAGGTGCAGGATCAGCGCCGCGACCACCTGGTCGCAGACCGGGTCGCCGATCTCGTCGGCGAACGCCAGCAGCGCGGAACGGGCGAGCCAGCCGGCCTGCAACCGGGCGGCGAGCAGCCGCACCTCGTCCTCGATCCCGGGCGGCACGCTGCCCAGCGTCCCGATGATCGCCTGTTGCAGGCCCTGCCCCGTGCCGGACACGTCCTTGAGTCGGCGCGTCCACTCACCGACCGCCTCGACACGTGCGATCGCCCGCTGCTCGGCCTTACCCACGCCGAACAGCCACGGCGCGCCGGGCACCGCGACGGCCACCAGCAGACCCACGACGGGCAGCCCGGTCAGCAGGAAGGCCAGCGCGCCAGCGGCCAGCGCGGCGAGCAGCAGAGCCTGGTGGGCGCGCTGCTCACCGGGGGTGGTGCCGGAGCCGCGCCACAGCCGGCTCAGACCCGGCCCGGCGCCCGGACCCGGCTTCGCGGCGGGCCGGCGGGTGCCGACCAGCGCGACCACGGCCAGCAGCAGCCCGGCGACACAGGCGGCCCCGGAGACCACCGCGATCACCTCGAGGCTGTTCGTCATCGGGTCACCGCCGGGCCAGTCGGGTCTGCCGGGGCCGGCGCCAGGCACCGGTGCCGGCCTCGATCCACCTCGTCAGCAGCCGGGCGTCGTAGCCGACCCGCAGCAGTTGGTCGCGGACCCGCTCCGGTAGGTGCCGGGGGACGGCGCGACCGTCGGGGCCCGGCCCGAAGACGGTGGTGGTGGTGATCCGGCCGGCCTCACCCGCCCCGATCACCTCCTCCACATGGGAGACGAACCGGTGCTTGCGCCCGCCGATCGCGGTCTCGTCCTCGACGGTGACGTAGACGATCAGGTCGAGGGCGTTGCCGGCCATCCGGCGGGCCTGGTCGACGGTCATCTCGCGGCCGTGGGCCAGCGCCAGCTCGACGATCCGTTCACCGACGCCGGCCGAGCTACGGGCGTGGATGGTGCACATCGAACCCCGGCTGGTCGTCATCGCCTGGAGCATCGGCACGATCTCCCGGGACCGCACCTCGCCCACGATGATGCGCAGCACGCCCATCCGCAGGGAGAGCGGGATCAGGTCGGCGATCGTCACCTCGCCGGCCGGCCGGCCGTCGAAGCCGCGCTCACCGTGCCCCTCCCGGGCCTCGAAGCTCATCACCGCCCGGTGCCGCTCCCGGCGGCGGGCCGGCAGCAGCTCCCGGCTCTCCTCCAGCAGCACGTACGGCTCGTCGGGCGGGATCTCGTTCATCAACGCCCGGATGATCGTGGTCTTCCCGGCGCCCGCAAGCCCGGCGACCATGATGTTCAGCCCGGCGCGCATCGCGGCGCGGAGGAAGTCGCGCAGCAGCGGGTCGATCATCTCGTCCAGGTCACCCCGGGTGCCGGCCACGTCGTCCAGGCTCACGTCCAGGGTGTTGTGTTTCCGGATCACCGCGTACGGGCGGTGGCTGACCAGGAACACCGCGGCCAACCGGCTGCCGTCGGGCAGTTGCAGGTCGAGGGTGGGCTTCACGGTCGACAGGGACCGTTCGGTCGCACCGGCCCGGCGGGCCGCCGCCTGGAGGATCTCCACCAGCTCGCCGTCGCTGTCGGCGATCGGTTCGGCCCAGTCGACGCCGCCGCCGTGCCGGGTGATGCGCACCTGGTCGCAGCCGAGGATGTGCACCTCCTCGATGGTGTCGTCGACCAGCAGCGTCTGCAGCCGGCCGAGCCCGACCAGCTCGGCGGTCACCTGGTCGAGCAGCAGGCGTTCCTCGCCGGCGGCCATCGGGGTGCCGGCCCGGCGGACCGCGTCCGCGTACGCGGCGACGACCGCGACGGCCAGCCGTGCCCGTTCGGTGTCCTCCTCGTCGACGGTGAACTCCCGGCCGCGCTGCCACAGGGCGAGCCGCTCGGTCAGCTCCCGGCGCAGCTCCCGGACCACCTGGAAGTCCATCCGGGGTCGGGGCGGCGGCGGCTGCGGCGGCGCGCCGGTTCCGGGTGCCGGTGGTGGCGTCGGCGCCGACTGGTGGTGCCGGCCGTCGGGTGTGGGCAGCGGAGGCACGGTGGAGGTGGCGTCCGGCGGTTGCTGGCGCGGGTCGGCGGAGACCGGCTCAAACCGCATCCGGCACCCCCTGCTGCACCGGCCAGGCCAGCCGGGCCCGCCGCCGCTCGAGCAGCGCGCCGACCGGCACCTCCAGCGCGGCCGCCGCGCGCATCAGCGGCCGTCCGGCCCGCACGGTCCCGCCCAGGCCGAGCACTCCGGCGGTACGCGGGTCGTGCGGCAGCCGGGCGATCACGGGCAGCTTCAGCGCGCGGCTGATGTCGGCCCGCCCGTGCCCGTCGCCGACCAGCAGCAGCCGCAGGGTGCCCGGCGGCACCCGGTGTTCGGCGAAGTCCCGTTCGATCGCGGTGACCACCGCCCGGGTGCCGGAGAGGTCCGGCAGTTGGGCCCGGGTCACCAGCAGCACCACCGAGGCGGCGCGCAGCACCGGCCACGGCGGCCCGGTGACGTGCAGCCGGCCACAGTCGACCAGCACGTCGTAGCCCGGGGTGCCGCGGTCCAGGGCGTTGAAGTAGTCGGCGAAGCGCTGCCACAGCGGGGTGACGCTGCCGGCCTGCGCCGGGTCGACCAGCCCGGGCAGCAGCAGCCGCTCGCGACGGGGCGCGTCCAGGTCGACGAGCTGGGACCAGAACGCGGTCTCCAGGTCGCCGTCGCGCAGTTCACCGACGGCCAGCTCGCCGATGCCGCGCGGCCCGTCCAACTGGCCACCCAGGTAGCCGGCGAGGACCGACCCGCCGGCCGGGTCGCACTCGGCGAGCACCAGCCGTCGGTGCCAGGCCAGCGCGCAGGCCAGCGCCGAGGTGGTGACGCCGGGCGAACCCTTCGCGGACACCAGCGCGATGATGGCCATGCTCAGGCCGCCTCGGTCAGCACGACGGCGATCCGTTCCTGCGCGGCCAGCGCCACCACGGCGGGCACGTCCCGGACGGCGAGCGCCAGGTACAGCACCCGGTCGTCGTTCGCCGGGTTGTCCGTGTCGATCACGACGGCCGTGAACCGGGTGCCGGCGGCGGCCCCTTCGGTGGCGTTGTCGTCCGGGGTGCTGACCAGGAGGACCTTGTCCCCGGGGTGCAACTCGCGCGCCGGCACCTGCGCGGTCTTCAGGCCGAGCGCGATCTGCTGCTGGCCGGGGCCGAGCAGCGGGTCGTCGGTGACCTGCCCCAGCGTGAGGAGGGTGCCCGGGACCAGCGCCACGGCGGCCCGCTTGCCGATCACCTCGTCCAGCCTGCCGGAGGGCACCGGGCGCAACCCCTGACCGCCGGCCACCTGCACGGTGACCAGGTCGGCCGCGCTGATCTCCCCGCCCACCTGCACCGGCCGGGCCACGGCGAGGTAGCTGCCGGTGGCCCGGACCGACGTGACCGCGAAGGCCGAGCCGAGCCCGCCGAGGGCGATCAGGAGTACGGCCAGACCGAGCAGCCCGGGGCGGACCCGGCGCTGCCGGACCACCTTGGGCGGGCTGACCGGCGCGTCCACCGGACCGGTCCCGTTGCGCGTCGCGAGACTCACCGGGCCACCGCCGTCCCGAGCCGCTCATTCCTCGCGTTCATCGCGTCACCACCTGGAGTTCGTTGATCTGGATCGGCACGGTGCCGCTGGTCCGGGTCTGCGGAATCTCGCCGCTCTCACCACCACCACGCCAGGTCACCGTCCAGTAGGTGGTGGCGCCGACGCGGTAGGTGCCGGCCTTCGGGTAGCCCTTGTCGTAGCCGCAGTCCGGGGAGGGTTGGCCGGCGTGACTGCCCTTCGCGTCGTACGGGGTGCCGGGGCCGTCGCAGGGGACCGTCTCGCCGTTGCCCATGTCCCAGACGATCCGGTCGACCTTCGCCTCGATGGAGACGGTCACGTCGCGGTCGGACGCGGAGGCGTGCAGCGGGCCGAAGTAGTTGGCGCTCGGCGTCGCCCACATCCAGACCGGCAGGCCGACCAGGCCGGGGCCGACGCTCTTGCGCGGCGCCACCCGGAGCCGGGCGGGCAGCAGCTTGATCGACGCCAGGGCGCGACGCGCCAGCTCCTCCGGGTCCGGCGGTGCGCCGTAGCCGGGTGGCGGCCCGTCCCGCAGCACCACGTCCTGGGCACCCACGTCGCCGCCGTTGCAGGTCTGCAGATACCACTGCTGACCCTCGGGAGGATCGACCTCCCCCTCGGTCGCCTTGTAGTAGCAGCCGTCGCCGTTGTTGAACCAGCCGAGCAGGTCGTCGTAGCAGGGGATGGTCCGCCCGCCCCACTGGCAGACGCCGCCGCCTCCACCGCCGCCGGAGTCTCCGCCGCCGGAATCCCCGCCCCCGTTGTCCCCGCCACCGCCCGGCGTACCGGGCTCGTCGTCCCAGACGCTGCAGTCCGGCTGGTCGAGCGGGCAGTTCCCGCCCGGGTCGGCACGCTGGGCGGCGACCGCCGGGAGGGTTCCGCCGACCACCAGCAGCAGCGCGAGGCCGAGCCCGGCGAGCGCCCGGCGGGGCGTCCCGGCCCGGGCGGTACGGGCCGGGGCGCCCCTTCCTCCCCAGGTCAGCACGGCTGGTCCCGGTGCGCCGCGCTGGAGTTGATCAGCCACCGGCCGTCGGGATAGCGGGTCGCGGTGGCGGTGGCGAAGTGCCGGCCGCCGCCGCTGCCGGGGACCACCCGCTGGTCCTTGGCGTAGACCAGCCGGTAGCCGGTCGCGTCCAGGCAGTCCTGGATGTCCACGGTGGCCGGGTTCGACTCGAGGCTGACCGCGGTCACGGTCGGGTCGGACTTCAAGGTCCCGGTACGCATGGCGCCGTGCTCCTTGGCCTCGCGAATGGACAATTGGACCCGAGTGAGCAGTGGATCGGCGAGGAACCGGGACAGTTCCGGCGCATGCGGATCACTGCGTCGGCTCGCCGTACGCGAGGCCGCGAGATAACCGGAGTACGCGTCGAGCGCCGCCTTTTCGGCGGCCGGCCGTTCGACCTCCGGATCTGCGTGTTGCCCGTCGCCGGGGGCCGGCGCCGGCCGTTCGACGGTCTCCCGTCCGCTGCCGCAGCCGGTGACCGACACCGCCGCCACGACCGTCAGCAGGCAGATTGCCGCTCGTCTGAGCTGCCGTCCGCGCACCGTCGAGCCTCCTCCTGGTCGCCCGGTGCGGCGACGGATCACCGCCGCCGGGCATGCGGAAGCGCGCCCGGATCAGCACATCCGGAGCCGTTCATTGCGCTTCTGCATTCACCGATACGGATCTTTTACAAATGCAAGGTCCTGTGTCGTCCGGTTGTTGTGGTGAGGCTTGCGTCACACCCAAGGGGCGAGCATAGGCTGACGCTCGCCGATGCAACAGAGGCAATTCAAGTGAACACTCTGCGTGATGACAGGTGGTGGTGGCGGGTGTCCGCGCTGCGCTCCGAGCAATTGCCGACCGAGGGGTCGCCGACGGGCGGACGACGCCGGGTCGGGTGGGGTCGACCCGGCCTGTCCGTCGGTCCCGGGAGTGGGACATCGCGGTTCCATCCCGGCATCCGGTCGACGGTGGCGGCCGGTCGACGGGCCGCCCCAACCCGCGCGGTGGCCGGTCCGCACCGGGTCCGCAGGCCCGTCGGACGGCCGGCCGCGCAGGTCGCTTTCCGCGCCATCCGCTACACCCAAGCGATCGTTCAGTCACGATCCGTGTTCGCCTTCACGGCCGACGCCCGGCGCCCGGCGGGGCCGACATGGCGCTGACCGGCCCCTCGGCGACCGCCCCCGGCCAGGAGAACCGGCCGGACGGAGGAGCCGCCACGGTGACCGGCCGCCTCCCGCTCCCGGCCGTGGTGGCGATCCTGGCGATCAGCCCGGTGCTCCGGTTCGCCGCCCTGCGCTACGCCGTATCCCCGGGCACCGCCAGCCGGACCCGCTGCGACGCCTGCGGCGCGCCGATCGGCCTGACCCGGCCCTGGCCGGCGCTCGGGCCGGCCGGTCGCTGCGGTGGCTGCCGGTCCCGGGTCGGGCCGCCACCCGGCGCGGTCGAGCTGGCCGTGCTCGCCGCAGCGGTCGTGCTGGCGCTGGTCGGCCCTCCGTTCGGAGCGCTGGCGGCGCTGGCCTGGTGGCTCGGCTGGACGATCCCGGCGGTCGTCGTCGACCTGGCCGTGCACCGGCTGCCGGACCGGCTCACCCTGCCGGCGGCGGCCGGGACCTGGCTGCTGCTCGGCGTCGCCACGCTCGGCGATGCCGAAACGGGGCCGTGGCTGCGCGCCGTCACCGCCGGCGCCGGGTTGGCCCTGCTCTTCGCGGCCACCACGCTGCTGCTCGGCCGCCGTGGCTTCGGGCTGGGCGACGCCAAGCTGGCGCTCAGCGTGGGCGCGTTGCTCGGCTGGTACGGCTGGCCGGTCCTGGTGTTCGGCCTGCTGCTCGCGTTCGGGCTGTCCGCGCTGGTCAGTCTGGGTCTGCTGGCCGCCCGGCGGGCGCGCTGGACCACCCACCTGCCCTTCGGCCCGTTCCTGCTGCTCGGCACCGTCGGTGCGCTCCTGGCAGCCACCTGACCCCTGGGCGGGGTCAGTGGCCGGGTGGGCCGGCCAGGTCGGGGACCGGGCGGCGGACGCGGTCGGCGCGGCGGCGCAGCGCCTCGGCGGCCAGGCGGGCCAGCAGCGGGGTGGCCAGCACGGCGACCAGGGCGCCGAGCAGCACGCCCGCGACCACGTCGTGCGGGTAGTGCACGCCCACGAAGACCCGGGAGAAGGCGGCCAGGGCGGCCAGCGGCAGCGCGACCAGCCCGAGCCTGCGGGACAGCAGCAGCGTGGTGATCGCGAGGGCACCCGCCACGGTGGCGTGGTTGCTGGGGAACGACCAGTCGCCGGGGGGTGGGCAGGTGCCGGCGACGATCGCCGACCCGATCGCCCGGCAGGGGCGGTCCTCGTCCACCACCGTCTTGAGCCACTCGCTGGACGCGTACGCCACAAGGGCCGGCACCGGCGCGACCAGGGCGAGCGCCCGGTCGTACGGGCCGCCGGCCAGGCGTCTCAGCGCGGCCACCAGCAGCAGCGCGCCGAGCAGCAGGATCACCCCCTCGGTGGCGTGCCCGACGAACCACTGCACAGGGTGCGGGCTGTCGGCGGCGACCTCGACGACGTCGCGGTACCACTCGGCGCTGATCTCCGGAACATCCACGTTGCCAGTGTCGACCATGAATCACCTCACCAGATGTTCATACCTTGTTCATCTGGGAGACAGGGTAGGAACGCGCCACGGGGCAGGGCAGGAGTCGAAGGTCGGGGCCGCCTCCCGACCTTCGTCCAGGGATCACACAGCCGGCTCTGCTTCCCTGGACAGGGACGTCGGCACCCGCAGGAGGTTCTGTGCACACCAGTTCGACCACCGACCAGCCGCCGCCCGCCGCCGGGACGGCGGACGAGGAGATCTGGCGGATCCGGCGTACGGCGGCCGACCTGGAGCGGCTCGGCGAGACCGAGTCGATCTTCGCGTTGGGCAACGGGTGGGTCGGCTGGCGCGGCGTCCTCGACGAGGGCGCGCCGTGCGGGATGCCGGGCAGCTACGTCAACGGTTTCCACGAGCGGCGCGAGCTGAGCTACCCCGAGGAGGGGTACGCGTTTCCCCGGGACAGCGACACCATCGTCAGCGCCCCGAACGCCGCGCTGATCCGGCTCTGGGTCGACGACGAACCCCTGGACATCCGGACCGGGACGCTGCGCGGCCACGAACGGGTGCTCGATCTCCGTGCCGGCGTGCTGCGCCGGGAGACCGAGTGGATCTCCCCGGCGGGGCGGAGGGTACGGATCCGCAGCACCCGGCTGGTGTCCCTACCGCGCCGGCCGGTCGCCGCCGTCCGGTACGAGGTGGAGCCGCTGGACGCCGCCGTCGAACTCCGGGTCTGCTCGGATCTGCTGGCCAACGAGCGGGTGCCGGAGCGCTCGGACGACCCCCGTGCGGCCTCGGTGCTCACCGATCCGCTGATCGCCGAGACGTACCGCGTGGCCGGTCTCGACGGGGTGCTGGTGCACCGCACCGAGCGCAGCGGCCAACGCGTCGCGGTGGCGGTCAGCCACCTGGTGGACGCGCCGGACACGGTGACCACCACCGGGGACCGCACCCCCGACCGGGTACGGCTGACCGTGACCGGCCGGCTGCACCCGGGCGAGCGGCTGCGGCTGACCAAGTTCGCCGCTTACGAGTGCGCGTCGGTCGACGGGACGCCTCCCGGCGAACTGGCCGACCTGGTGGCCGCCGAGGCGGACGCGGCCCGCTCGGACGGCTTCGAGGCGCTGCTCGCCGACCAGCGCGCCACGCTCGACGCGGCCTGGCAGGCCGCCGACGTCCTGCTCGACGGCGACCCGGAACTCCAGCAGGCGGTCCGGTTCGCGATGTTCCACCTCATCCAGGCCGGCCGCCCGGATTCCGACCGGACCATCCCGGCCAAGGGGCTGACCGGCAACGGCTACGACGGGCACGTGCTCTGGGACACCGAGAGCTACGTCCTGCCGGTGCTCACGTACCTTGCTCCGGCGGTGACCCGCTCGGCGCTGCGCTGGCGCCACGCCCACCTGTCGGAGGCGCGGGAGCGGGCCGCCGAGCTGCGGCTGAGCGGGGCCACCTTCCCGTGGCGGACCATCGGCGGCCGGGAGTGCTCCGGCTACTGGCCGGCGGGCACGGCGGCGCTGCACGTCAACGCCGACATCGCCGACGCGGTGCTGCGGTACGTGGCGGCCACCGACGATCAGCAGTTCCTCGCCGAGGCGGGATTGGAACTGCTGGTGGAGACCGCCCGGCTGTGGCACGGTTTCGGCCACTGGTCGGACGACGGCGCGTTCCACCTGCACGGCGTGACCGGCCCCGACGAGTACGCCGCGCTGGTCAACGACAACGTCTTCACCAACCTGATGGCCCGGCGCAATCTGCGTGGCGCGGCCGACGCCGCCGAGCGCCACCCCGAGCTGGCCGGCCGGCTCGGCGTGGACCCGGCAGAGGTGGCGGGCTGGCGTGCCGCCGCCGACGGGGTCTTCGTCCCGTACGACCGGGAGCGCGAGGTGCACCAGCAGGCCGCCGGGTTCACCGAGCAGCCGGAGTGGGACTTCGCGAACACCGGCGAGGACGACTATCCGCTGCTGCTGCACTACCCCTACCTGGAGCTGTATCGCAGGCAGGTGGTCAAACAGGCCGACCTCGTGCTGGCCATGCAGCACTGCCCCGGCGAGTTCACCGCCGACGAGAAGGCCCGCAACCTGGCCTACTACGAGGCCCGCACGGTCCGCGACTCGTCGCTGTCGGCCGCCCCGCAGGCCGTGCTGGCCGCCGAGGTCGGGCACCTCGACCTGGCGTACGACCTGTTCGCCGAGTCGGTGCTCCAGGACCTGGAGGACCTGGGCGACAAGACCGCCGACGGGCTGCACCTGGCCTCGCTGGCCGGGGCGTGGCTGGCGCTGGTGCAGGGCTTCGGCGGGCTGCGCGACGACCGGGGGGTGCTCTCCTTCGACCCCCGGCTGCCCCGGCGGATCGACCGGTTGGCGTTCAACCTGCGCTGGCGTGAACACCGTCTGCGGGTCACGCTGACTCCCGCCGAGGCCCGCTACGAGCTGCCCGACGCCGCCCCCGACGCCGCGGTCGACCTGTGGCACCACGGTGAGCAGGTGCGGGTCACCGGTGCCGAGCCGGTCGTCCGGCCGATGCCACCGCTGCCCGACCCCGGGCCGGAGCCACACTCACCGCCCGGCCGCCGCCCCGCCCGCCGCTCGGCCGGCTGACCCGCCGCCGCTCAGGTCGGCGTGGGACCGCCGGCCATCCGCTCGCGAACGGCCTCCAACGCTTCGAAGGCGTACGCCCAGTTGTGGCACTTGAAGCTGCGCAGGCCGTCGATCGCGGTGTGGCAGTCGGCGCAGCGGACACCGGGGATGGCGTCGGGCACCTCGGTGTTGACGTACTTGTGCTCGCCGAGGATGACCGTCGCGATCATGGCCTTGTCGTGCAGGCCGGACAGCGCCGACGAGACGATGTCGTACCAGGTGACCCGCCGGCTGCACTTCGGGCAGTCCGGCTCGTCGCCGCTGACCCAGAGCGGGGCGCCGATGCTGCGCGCCGGCATGCCGAGCAGCTTCTCCAGCCGCCGGACGTCCGACTCCGGCGTCGTCCACCGGTGCCGACCGGGCAGCGACGCGGGTGAGTCGTACACGGCGCGGAACAGGTCGTGGTCGACCCGCACGGTTTCCCGCTGACTGGTCATCGGCGTCGCTCCTCGATGAGTCGGTGCCCCCACCGTCGTCGGCGTTGACCAGGGGTGCAGCCGGATCAACGACAGGAGGGGTCAGCGGGTCGTCGCCCCGGGTGCTAGACATCGGGATCCGACCTCGCCGTCGAAGGGAACCCCCTCGTGACCGACCAGCCGGCACCCGACACGATCGACGTCACCGCCCGACCCAACGTCGCCCGGATGTACGACTACTTCCTCGGCGGGAGCCACAACTTCGCCGCCGACCGGGCCGCCGCCGACCGGGTGCTGGAGATCTTCCCGGAGACCGGGGTCGCCGCCCAGACCAACCGGCACTTCCTGCACCGTGCCGTCCGGTACGCCGCCGAGCAGGGCGTCCGCCAGTTCCTCGACATCGGCGCCGGGCTGCCCACGCAGGGCACCGTGCACGAGGTGGTGCGGGCGGTGGCACCCGACGCGCGGGTGGTCTACGTCGACTACGACGAGGTGGCGGTGGCGTACGCCCGGCAGTTGCTGACCGGGGTACCCGGGACCGCGGTCGTCCAGGGTGACCTGCGGCGGCCGGACGAGCTGCTGGCCCACCCGGACGTGCGGGGCATGCTCGACCTGGACCGCCCGGTGGCGGTGCTGCTCCTCGCGGTGCTGCACTTCGTGTCGGACCAGGCCGACCCGTGGGCGGCGATCGCCCGGCTGCGCGACGCCTCCGCACCCGGCAGCCACCTGGTGCTGTCCCACCTGACGCTGGACGGCATCCCGCCGGAGCTGGCCGAGCGGGGGCAGGCCGTCTACCGCAACAGCAGCGCCCCGCTGGTGCCGCGCACGCACGCCGAGACGCTGCGCTTCTTCGAGGGGTACGACCTGGTGGAGCCCGGCCTGGTGGAGACCACCCGCTGGCGGCCGGACGGCGAACCGGAGCTCGTCGACTCGCACGGCTACGCGGGGGTCGGCATCCGGCGCTGACCCGCTTTCGCCTCCGGCGGTCCGTCCCAGGTGGTACGACGGACACAGGGCGTGCCACCGGGAGGAGCGCCGATGGTGAGCAGGCCCGAACGGCTGCTGCGCGGAAGGGACGTGCCGCTCAGCGCCTCCTTCCTCGAACTCTTCTTCGACCTGGCGTTCGTCCTCGCCCTCAGCCAACTGGCGCAGCACTTCCTCGCCGACCTCAGCCTGGTGGGTGCGCTGCGCACCGCGCTGCTGCTGGCCGGTGTCTGGTGGATCTGGGTGACCACCACCTGGCTAGCCGACTGGTACGACCCGGAGGCATTGCCGATCCGAGGGCTGCTGGTCGGCGCCACGCTGGGCAGCCTGCTGGCCGGCGTGGCGATCCCGAAGGCACTGGACGGGCGGGGCCTGCTCTTCGCCGGCGCGTACGTCGCTGTCCACCTCGCCCGTGGCACCGTCACCGCCCTCATGCTGCGCGGTCACCCGCGGCAGAGCCGGGCGCTGCGGATCCTCACCTGGTACAGCGTCTCCGCCGTACCGTGGCTGCTCGGCGCGTTCCTGCCGGAGTGGCGGGTGCCGCTGTGGGTGCTCGCCCTCGCGATCGACCTCATCGGCCCACGACTCGGCTGGCCCACGCCGTCGCTGGGGCGGGCCCGGCAGGAGGAGCTGCACCTCGCGGGCGAGCACTTCGCCGAGCGGTACCAGCAAATCATGATCATCGCGCTCGGCGAACTCATCCTCGTCGCCGGCCTCACGTACGCCGGCACCCGCCTGAACCTCCCGGAGACCGCCGCCTTCCTGCTGGTCTTCGCCAACGCCGTGCTGATCGGCCTGCTCTACGTGACGCCCGCCGGCCAGCGCCTGGGCCCGGCCATCGAGCACGCCGACCCGTCCCGGCTCGGCGTCGTCACCAGCTACCTGCACCTGGTGATGATCGCCGGGATCGTGGCCACCGCCGTCGGGGCCGAAGTCGCCATCGCCCACCCCACCGAGATCGGCGGCACGACCGTCGTCCTGGTCATTCTGGGCGGACCGACCCTCTTCCTCCTCGGGCGGATCCTGTTCTCGATCGCGATCCACCGGCGGATCTCCTGGCCGAGAGTGGCCGGCCTGCTCGCGCTGGTCGGCGCGGCGGTCGCCATGCGACTACCGCTGCTGGCGGTCAGTGCGGTCGCCACCGGGGTGCTGCTCGTGGTCGCCGTCCTGGACCGGGCCGGCATTTTCACCTTCCGTCCCGCCCGAGCCCGCTGACGACCGACGTCACCTCGGGTCACTCCTCCGGTTCGCCCGTCACCTCGTCATCGGCCACATAGCCGGCCGAAGCCAGCCGCTCCCGCACCCTCTCGATGTCGCGCGCCAGCGGCCGTACCTGGCCGGCCACGGCCGCGGTGGCGTCGTGAGCGACGAGGGCAGGCTCACCACCGACCAGTTCGGCGACGACGGCGGCGAGGTTGCGGTCGGAGAAGTCGGGCCACAGGACGACGAGAAGGGCACGGTAGTCCTCGTCCGGCACTTCATCGGGGTACGCCCTGCGCAGGATCGACAACTCTCGTGCGAGAGCGGGTGGCAGCAGCATGCGAGCCAGCATGGCAGGAGCCGGAGCCTGAGCGCCCCGCCCGAGGGTCGCCCGGCTGCTAGCCTGCTGCGGCCTCAACAGTCAGTGCGGGGGATGGCTGACCATGAACTGTCCGAAGTGCGGTGTCCAGCTCGACCACCTGGGACAGGGTCACAGCTGTGTTGGCGGACCCGTTCCCGTGACGCGGCCGCCCGCGCGGTGGCAAGTCGCCCTGTGGGCTCTGGTGGCGCTCGCCGTGATGCTCGCAGGGCTGTCGATGGTCCGAGCGGGGATCAGCGCCGACGTGCTGACGTCGCCAGGCGGGAAGGCCGTCACCGTACTGTCGATTGCCGTGCCGTTGGCACTCTTCTTCGCCTTCCTGACCTGGTCCAACGCCACGAAGGACGTCGTCGAAGCCCACGGAGGCACGGTCGCGGCGGTCCGGAACTGGGCGATCTCCGGGGGCTCGATCATCCTCGTCCTGTCGTACCTCCTGCCGATGAAGACGCCGACGGCGTTTCACGTCGTCCGGGCGGCGGCTGCGATCCTCGTCATCATCGGGTCGCTGATCACCCACAACCGGGTCAGTCGCCGGCTCGCCGAGCCGGCGACGCCAGTGACCGCGGCCGGCCCGGCCGGCCTGGCGGACGACGTTCCGCAGCAGCGGCAGAGCGTGTCGCTGACGGCGGGGACTCCGCTTCCGGCCGAGCCGCAGCCTGAGGACTGGAACGCCGCCCTGTGGGATCCCGAGGTCCAGAGGGACATCGAGCGGAGGCGTCGTCAGAGCACGCCACCCGCCTGACCTCGGTCGTCCCTCACACCACTGAAGCCGTGGTCTGAAAGTACAGCGCCCTGGCCGCCACCCTCACCGGCCCGGTCAGGCCGGGTCCGTCAGCCGGCCCGCCGCCGACAACCGTCGGACCACGGCCTCGTGTGGAACGGCGTGACTGGTACGACCGGCCATCCCGGTGGTGGTGGTCGCGGTGAAGAGGGAGTTGAGCAGCGCTTCCTCGACCGAGTCCAGGACGGCGGCGAAGACCGGGTTGATCTCCCCGTCCGGGATGGGACGCTGGTCCGGCTCCGCAGTGCTGAACGCGATCGCGTAGTCGCCGCTGCCGTTGCTGTAGGCCGCCCCGACCCGGCCCATCGCGAAGACCGCCCGCCGGGCGAGCCGCCCGAGCTGCCGGGCATCCAGGGGTACGTCGGTGGCCACCACGATCATGCAGGAGTTGCCAGGCGGTTCGATCCGGTCGGCGTCCGGGACCAGTTCGTCGACCGGCATCGGGACGCCGAGTACGGTCAGCGATCCGCCGAAGTTGGACTGGACGAGGGCACCGACGGTCGCTGGACGGTCGGCCACCCGTACCGTCCTCGACGAGGTGCCGATGCCGCCCTTGAAGCCCAGCGTCGTAGTGCCGGTGCCGGCCCCGACGCAGCCCTCCGCCGGCGGCCCGCCGGACGCCCCCGAGATGGCGGCGAGCACGTGCCCCTCGGTGATCGGACGGCGGCGGATGTCGGAGAGGTGGCCGTCGTTGGTCTCGCCGACCAGGGGGTTGAACGACAGACCCTCGGGGCGACGGTCCATCAGGTGACTCAGCAGCGCGTCCGCCGCCCGGAAGACGGACAGCGTTGCGGTCAGGACGATCGGCGACTCCAGTACGCCGAGTTCGTCCACCTGTGTCGAGCCGACGAGCTTGCCGTGGCCGTTGCCGGAGTACACGGCGGCCGGCAGGGTCCATCGTCCCGGGCCGAGTTGGCTCGGCACCACGGCGGTGACACCGGTGTGCAGGTCGGCACCGTCGTCGATGGTGGTGTGCCCGACCAGGATCCCGGTGACGTCGGTGATCGCGTTGTGCCGACCGGTCGGCAGTGGCCCGACGACGATCCCGAGGTCGCGGGCGCGGCGGCTCAACTGGTCCATGATGCTCCTGTCGTCGTCGGGTCTGGTCCCGGCTAGCCGGGTGGCGACGGCAGCTCGGGTTCGTGCCCCCTCGCGTGGGTGGTGTCGGCGATCGCGACCCCGGCCAGGACCGCGGTGGCGGCGAGGGCGGCCACGAGCGGCGGCACGAGGAGCATGACCGGTGCCAGGGCGGCCAGTGCGATCAGCCCGATCGGTCGATCGTGGGACACCCGGGCGAAGACCGCGTACTCGAAACGGGAGCGCCCGACCAGGAACAGCGCGGGTCCGCCGAGGATGACAGCGATCCAGGCCGTCTCAGGATGCCCGGACGGGTGGGCGATGACGAGTTTGGCGCCGACGGCGGTGACGACGACACCGGCCACCATGACCAGGTGGGCGTAGAACGCCGACAGGCCGAGGCGCGCGGGGTCCGCGGATCCCGCGATGGCTGCCGCGGACAACTCCCCGGCACGGTAGAGGTAGATGCGCCAGAGCAGCACCGTGGTGGCGATCGACACCACGAACGCCGTGGTCCGGTAGGGCGCGAAGCCCTCGCCGCCAAGAGTCGAGGCGGAGACCAGGATCAACTCGCCGAGCGCGATGATGAAGAACTGCCGGTGCCGCTCGGCCAGGTGCTCGGCGGCGCTCGGCAGTTCGGAGCTGGGCGAGCGCCCCAGGCCCGGTGTGGGATAGCGGAGCTTGCCGCCCAGATAGTCGATGGCCACCGCGAGCGTCCACAGTGCCTCGCGGGCGGTGCCGTGCACCAGCGCACCCGCGACCCACGGCACGGCAGACACGGCGAACCAGACAAGCGTCCGTAGCGCGCCGCGCTGCAACTCGTGGCCCCGCAGGGCGACCAGAAGGACCAGACTGCGACCGACCTGGAGGACGACGTACGCGCCCGCGAAGACCAGGCCCTGCGCGCCGAACACCTCAGGCAGCGCGACCGCCATCACCAGGCTGCCGACCAGGGTTGCGATGACCAGCAGCTGAATCGCCGGCCGCTGCGGGTCGAACCTGTCCGGCACCGTCGCCGTGCTGCACCACACCCACCACACCGCCAGCAGCAACACCAACGTGTGGAAGGCGCCGCGCCACGTCAGATCCTGGCTGAGCACCTGCGAAAGCTGGGAGAGCACGTAGACGAACGCCAGGTCGAAGAACAGCTCCAGGAACGTCGCCCGTTGCGGATCCCCCGGCTTCCGCAGCAGCCTGCTCGCCCTACTCGTCGTCATCGACTCGCCTGTCCGTGGCTTCTACCGCACTGAGGCATTCGTACCACGTAGCGGCGTTGACGCACCCTGAACTGAGGTGGCGCCTCATGACGCAGGCAGCGGCGGGCTCGGCCAGCGAAATGCCCGCCTCCGGCCGGGCCGCCACGCCGGCCCGCCGGAAGATCGACCGGATCCGGGAGTACGCGTACTGGAGATAGGGCGCGGTGTTGCCGTCCAGCGAGAGCATCCGCTCCCAGTCGAGCACGTAGTCCCTGTGCGGTCGCTGGACAGGTCGGCGTACTTGATCGCGCCGATGCCGACCGCCCGACCAGCTTCACCGCCCGCCGGCCCGGCTGCTCAGCATCCGCCCGTCCGGTCCGAGGATCGAGCCGAACTCGACGTGCTCGGCCCGGGCCGGCGGGGCGAGCACGCCGGCCGGGTGGGTTTCCCCACCCGGCCGACGTCCGGACCCGCCCTGGAAGCCGCCCCGGAAGGCGGGTGGTGGTGGGTGCCGGTCTGGGACTGACCGTCTCAGTGCTTCTTGAACACCGGCATGGTGTCCAGCGTGGTGGTGATGTTCTGCGTGGTGCCGCCCCGATAGGTCTTCCCGGTGAAGATGTCGGTCCAGCTGTTGCCCGGCGGGAACCACACCGACGTCGTGGCGGTGTTGCCGGGCGTCGTCACCGGTGCCACCAGGTAGTCCGGGCCGTAGAGGTACTCGGAACCGGCGGTGGCGTACGCGGCCTGCTCATTCGCGTACGCCAGGTACATCGAGCGGACGATGGGCGTACCCGTGCGGGTGGCCTCCTTGGCTGCGGCGTAGGTGTACGGCAGCAGTTCCTCCCGCAGGTTCAGGAACTTCTTGGCCGACGCGTTCGCGGCCGGTCCGTACTGCCAGGGAAGCCGGTCGCTGTGGTTGGAGTGCAGCCGGTCGATCGGCTGGAACGTACCGAACTGGACCCACCGGGCGTACAGGTCGTCGGGCAGTTTGGTGCTGCCCGGTTCGCTGCCCGGCTCCTGGAGGCCGCCCGTGTGCCCGCCGATGTCGTGGCTGACAGCGGCCAGCCCGGTCGCGGCCGACTCGCCCGGCGTGTAGCCGACCTCCATCTGGAGGGTCTGCCAGTCGGAGGTGGTGTCGCCGGTGAAGTGCAGCGTGGTGCGCTTGTCGGCCCACGGTCCGGTCGACACCGGGGTCGGGCTGCTGTAGCCGCCGGCCTGCAACGAGCCGTACGCCCGGGAGAAGGCGAAACCGGTCTTGTCGGCGTACTGCTGGTTGATCCATGCGTCCGCGGTCACTCCGGCGAGCGAGGACTTCGTGTTGTCGCAGCACCAGTCCAGCCACCAGAGGTCCGGGCCCTTGGTGCCCTTCGGCAGCATCCCGTCGTGGAGCTGCATGTACGCCTTGAGCTGGTCCGGGTCGCCGAAGTCGAACGCGTAGCAGTCGGCACCGCCGTTGCAGCCGACGCGCTGGAGCTTGCCCTTCGCGGTGGCCTGCGCCTGCGCGAACTTCGGGTCCGAGCCAAGGATGCTGGGGTGGATGTTGATGCCGGTGTGCAGGCCCTGGTTCTTGGCCCAGTCGAAGAACGCCTTCGGGTCGGGGATCCGGGTGGGGTCGATGCTCCAGCCGTTCCACTTGTCCGGCGCCTTGACGTCGGTGTCGAGGACGAGCACATCCATCGGCACACCCTCGGCCTTGGCCCGGGTCACCAGGTCCTGGAACTCGGTGGCGGTGCGGTCGTAGTACTCGGAGTACCACACCCCGTACGCCCACTTCGGCAGCAGCTTCGTGGGCCCGGTCAGGGTCGACAGGTCCTTCAAACCACGGGTGAAGTCCTGCCCGTACGCGAAGACGTAGCCGTCCTGCTCGGCGGCGGGCCGGGGCTTGGTGTTGCTCAGGGCCGAGGCCGAGTCGTCGAGCAGGTACCAGCCGTCCTGGTAGAGAAGGCCCGGAGCGGTGAGCGCGGAACCGGTCACGCCGTCCAGACCCCGGCGGTAGCCGCCGAGCGGCGCGTGCGGAGCGAGCAGCGGAGAGTCCGAGCTCGTGACGGCGACCGTGTCCACGTTGACGTTGCAGCTGGCATCCGTGGGGCACCCCAGCGTCACGGTGTTGGTGCCGCGCTCGAGGTGGACCGGGACGGAAAGGGTGTTCCAGTAGTCCCATCCGCTGGTCGGCGGGAGGGTCGCCGTGACCGGCGCCCCCGTTCCCGCCGTGACCGACATGGTGCGCGCCTGGCTCGGCTGGGAGCCGGCCTGGCCGTTGGCGTACCGGATCTGCACCTGATAGTCACCGGCGGACGGAACATCCGTCACGGTGAGCGCGTCAGCGGACGTGGTGCTTTCCAGGCCGGCCAGGAAGCCCGTACCGGAAGCGCCGTTGTGGTCGTTCGAGGGCCTCGCGCCGCCGGTCAGCGCGCCGGTCTCGGCCTCTCCCAGCGTGCCGAACCGCAGGGGCTGCGGCTGGGGCGGGGTCGGTGCCGGGAACGGGTCGCCCGGGTTGACCACCGCGAGGCTGTCGACGTTCACGTTGCCGGAGTCGTTGGGACCTCGCACGATGCTGATCTCGTGCTGGCCCGCGGTGAGGTCGACCGGCACGCTGGCCAGGCCCCAGGTGTCCCAGTTCGCGGTGGGCGGCAGCGTCAGCGTGCGGCCGGCATCGCCGTCGACGTGAACCGTGAGGGTGCGGGCCACGTTCTGGCCGTCGCCGCCGGTGCTGTTGGCGTAGCGGACGGTGAGCTGCTTCGTGCCGCCCTTTGGAGCATCGAGCGCGAACGTGACCGAGTCGCCGGACGAGGCGAAACCCGCCGCGAAGCCGTGTCCGGTGAATCCCCGGTGGTCGGTGGCCACGCCGGGGCCGTTCAGCTGCAGCGATTCGGCCTCGCAGAGCGCGCCGAACGCGCAGGCCGGGGCGGTGTGGCCGGCCCACGGTTGGCCCTGCACGGTCTGCTTGCCGGTCTTGAGCTGCACGGTGAGGTTGTCGGCGGTGAACGCGCCCGAGCCGACCTGGTAACGCAACGTCATCGCGCCGGTGTCGATGGTGAGCCAGCCGTGATCGATGCGCTTGGTGAAACGCGTACGGGGGAAATCATCGCGCCCGATGGCGTTGAACGTGGCGGCGTCGGTGAACCTGCCGTCCTTCTGGTACTCGGTGCGGATCAGGGTCGGGGACAGCACTTCGAAGCGTGCGTTGCCCGACCGAACGGCTTCGTCTTTCGCCTGGTTGTGGCTGGCCTGGGCCGGCGCGGACGGAGCGAGTATCAGCCCCGTGATGAGAATGCCGGTGGTGGCGGCTGCTGTTGCGCCGCGGCGGCGTGAACTCCGATAGAGCAAGGTGCGCTCCTCGTCTCATATGGAGGAAATGAGTCGATGACAACGCTGTCACTGGACGGAAACACATGTCAACGGACCTTGGAGGGTGTCCCTTCTCTCTTCCGTCAGCGGTTCGTACTCGTCCGGCAGGCGCATCGCCGGCCCGCTGACCCTGCAAGCCGAATGGAGTCGCGCGGCCCTTCGGCTCCCCCACGCCTCCTGGCGGGCCAGGGGCGGTCCCCGAGCCTTCCTCGGCGGCGAATCGGGGTGAGGTCAGGGCTGCTGGGCGTGGTACTGGCTGGTCATGGACGCAAGGACACGTCGGTCAAGCGTCACAACGGGTCCCTGTTGGCCGACGTTGACCGCTGTACCGGGCGCGCATGGGGCAGGGCCTTGCCCGATGATCTCTGGGAAGCCCCCGCAGCGCCGCTGCGTTCAGCTGTCTCGCGTGCTGAGTGGTGGCGGGCATGGACGGGAAACGTGGAGCTTGACGGATCCGAGTTCCGGGTCTTCGGGCAGGACGGCACCGGTGGCCTCGCCGCCTTCTGGCTGATGCGTCATCGTGAGCCGATCGAGCAGCAGCCGGTGGTGTTTCTCGGTTCAGAGGGCCAAACGGGAGTCGTAGCGCAGAACTTGTGGACTTATCTATGGCTTCTCGCCGACGGATTCGGTCCCTGGGAGGCGACGGAATACCCCAACCACGAACATGAGCCCCGCCCGGATGCCCGTCTCACGGAGATCGCCGAACGCTGGGCACCGGCACATCGCAAGTCGGCGGCTGAGGTAATCGCCGCAGCGCGGGAAGAGTTTCCCCGGCTTTGACGAACTGATCGACTCGATGTGCCGATAGCCAGCGTGATGCGCAGGCAGGCGCTCGACCGGTTACCGGCCTACTGCCCCTACTTCGCTGCTGTACCGGCCTCGATCGCGGCAACAGCGACCCCGGTCCGGGCCGCTGACCTGCGTAAGAGTGGGCCGCCAGGGACTCGAACCCTGAACCTATGGATTGCCGGCGAGTCGGTTGGATCGTGCGTTGTTCGAGGTCATCCGGACTGTTGGCGCGCGTCTCGGTCCGGTTCGGCTGGCACGGTTGCTGTACTTCGCTGCTGTACTGCTGGCATCAGACGAGGCGCTGGATGCGGACCTTCGGGCGCTCGTTCCTGAGGTGGCCGTGCTTGTGCTGGCGGACCTGCTCGTCCCAGACTTCCTGGTCGTAGTCCGGGTTCGGCGGGATCCACTTGTGGGAGCCGTCGCTGTAGTGAAACTTCTCGTCGCCGGGTCGCAGGATGCTCATCGGGTCCAGCCGAGAAAGCGGTGGTGCAGGTGGCCGGCGGGGACTTGGGACAGGTCCTGGGCGGCGTCTACGAGTTGGGCGGCCAGGTAGAGGGCGAGTGACACGGAAGCGCGGTCGTACTCCGCTCGCAGCTCTCGCCGGCGGGTGTGACAGGGCCAGTCGGCACCACAGCCGCCGCAGGTCCAGGCCGGCGTGATCGGGAGGTGGCTCGTCACTTCGGCTCCCCCCGCTCGGCCGGCGGTTCCAATGACGGAGCGGATAGCCGGCCGCCCTCTGAGGGCCAGTGACCCCGGTTGATCGGGATTCGATGCCTCGTATGGCAGCGCAACTCGCCCCCGCATCGGCAGACCTTCCGCCATCGCTGCCATGACCAGACCGGCCGGTGCCGCCTTGCCAGAGTTAGCGCGACGGCCACTAAGTACTCCTCGTACGACACGCGAGGCACTAGGTCTCCCCTCGGGCGTTCTTCGATCTCACGGGCAGGTGGAGCCGGTCGCCGGCTGTCGTCCCAGCTCACATCACCGTAACGACGTAGGACTGTAGATACAATAAGATGTAGAACTGTTGGGCACGTAGCGTCACATTCGTGATCGACCCCAGCGCGGATCGCGCCGTGTTCCGGCAGCTCGCAGACCTCCTGCGAGACCGGATCGCGTCTGGCGACCTCGCGCCCGGGGCCTCGCTTCCCAGCGAGCTGCGGTTGGCTCAGGAGTACGGGCTGAGCCGCACGAGCGTCCGACAAGCAGTAGCGCTACTCCGGTCGGAAGGGCTCGTGATCGTGGAACCACCGCGCGGCACGTTCGTCCGCGCCGACGAGCCGACCGAAACGGTGTCCCTCCTCAAGGGCGACACCGCCACCGCGCGTATGCCCACCCCCGCCGAGCGGCGTGAGCTGGAGATCGGTGAGGGCATCCCGGTCATCGTGATCTTCCGGGCCGACGGCTCACGCGAGGTGTATGCCGCCGTCCGCATCCGCGTTGGTCGCTGACCCCTGCCGCAGCCGTCAGCGACCCCCGTCGGGGGGAGCGAGCCTGGTCGTGGATCTCAGCCAGTGCCGACAGACGTCATCCCGTCCACTCAAGCACGACAGCTACGTCGTTTGTTCAGCCTGTTTGTCGTCGCGCAGCGGAATGTTTGCTGACTCGCTGCTTACTTCGTGAGGCTCCGATGTCTGCTGGGACTATCGCGCCCACCAACCGAGCGTCCACACTTGGATTCGTGAGCCGCTTCGTTGATCACATCCGTCACGCTAGAGCCGCGGGCCGACTGGGTAACCGCTTCCGCCCCCACGACGTCCGTCGCGCGTGTCCCGGCTGGGCGGACCACACCTATGGCGTCTTCCTGCCGAAGCATCGGCAGGGGAACCCGGGCGGCTACACCGCGTACTTCTACCAGAACCCGGACGGCACCTACAGCCTGCTTGTCTGATGGGTCTTGGGTAAGCGTGCCCGTTAGCTGCGTCCGGTCGCCCGAACGGCCCGGTCCGGACGAGGATCGACCTTCACCCTGTTCGACAGCCGACCCCGCCGGACGAGCAGCACGTCGCGCCGTCGCCCAGCCAAGCCGCGATCGCCCGTCGCCGTCAATCGTTTTGGCTGCTCGCCGGCCTCTCCGCGGCTGGGTGCGCTGATTGGTATGTCGGCAGAGCCCGGTGGGGTGGCGCGAGCATCTGGCCAAGACCTCGGTCGAGGATGGTGCAATCGGCGTCGGACAGACGAACGAGAGGTCGTCGGAGATAGATATTCCACGCGTGAGGCTTGGGGAAGGCGTCCAGCCGCCTCACCAACGGCTGCAACTCCAGCCCGCCGGGATACGGCACTAGCCCCTCAATGTGCAGCTCACAGGCGGAGTGGAAGGCGCGGGCGGCGATCTCTATCGGTTGGTCCAAGCGACGCACCGCCGTGGCGGCCGTGGCGGTACCGATCACACGCCCCCGGTCGCGCACCGGGTTGTGCCAGGCATTGCGGGTGGCGTAGAGAAACAGCCGATCGCCGGCGGCGAGCTGCGCCACCTCGGATCTTGGAGTAGCCGGGAACGCCATCCGCTGTTCGTGCAGCACCCACCAGATAGCGTCGCGTTCACCGAGGACGACCAGGTATGAGCCACTCACCCCGCAGACTCTACGAGCATGCCGCCTTCGGCGCCTGGTACCTACCCTGCAAGATCGACCGTGCCGGCTCGCTGTACCTGCCGCAGCAAGTCTGGCTGGCTGGGCTGTGAGCGACCCTGCGGTTGTGGCACTTACGTGTTCCGAAATCCTCTTGTATGCGCTGCTAAGACACGTCGCATGGAGACCAGCCAGACCTGCGACCGTTCGCTGTGGCGCAAGCGAGTTCCGTGGAGGGAACACATTCAGTCACTGAGAGTCACCGGCAAACGTAGGCGAGGCCCGACCCGCCGCGAACAACGTTTGGGGCACCTTATGCTACAGCGGTCACGCAGCCCTGGGGGCGAACCGGGTAGGGTCGCAGCGTCGGACGAGGTAAGGACAGGCTGTGAACGCGCAAATTCGCCAATTGGTACAGAAGGTATGGTCATTTTGTGACGTTCTACGGGACGACGGTATCACGTATCAGGACTACATTTCGGAGCTGAGCTGGCTTCTCTTTCTTTGTATTTCTGAACGAAGCGGTGGTTCCACCACCAACCGAATCCCGAGTGGTTTTCGTTGGTCCGACCTCGTTAAAGAGCCTGACTCTAATAAGCTCGACTTCTACCAACGTCAGCTGACGCAGCTCGCCCTAGCGGACGACCCCTTAACAAGCAGCATTTTCTCAACTGCCTCAACCTCTATAAGGCATCCGTCCGTCCTGGCGAAGCTGGTGGAGCTGATCTCATCCATCGATTGGCAATCCCTTGGCCAGCAAGCCCTCGGCGACGTCTACGAGGGACTGCTCGAAAGGAACGCGACGGAACAGCGCTCTGGCGCTGGCCAGTACTTTACTCCTCGATTCCTGGTCGACCTTATTGTGCGCGTTGTCGATCCCCAGCCCGCAGAGGTCGTCCAGGACCCAGCAGCAGGGACAGGCGGATTCCTAGTTGCCGCGGCGCGTCACGCATCGGCGATGGCCGGCGAGGCTACGCTCGCTGAATCCAGTCCAACAGGCAGTCCGAAATACGTCGGAATTGAACTCGTGCAGAGCGCACATCGGCTTTGTCTGATGAACCTTTTCTTGCACGAGGTCCGTGCAGACTTGCGGCTAGCTGATGCTCTCACAAGCACCGGTGCAGAACTTCCGCCCGCTGACGTTGTCCTTAGCAATCCACCCTTTGGGTCAAAGCGCGGTGCAGGCATCATCGCAAGGCCAGATTTGAGCCACGCAACGTCAAATAAGCAGCTGGCGTTCCTGCAGCATATATACAGAGCTCTCAAGCACGGCGGCCGTGCTGCGGTCATTGTTCCAGACGGCGTGCTCTTCGACGAGGGCGTCGGAAGAGACATTCGCCGAGAGATGATGAGCCTGTGCGACCGTCTGGTGGTCCTTCGCCTGCCGAGTGGGATCTTCTACGCCCAAGGTGTTAAGACCAACGTTCTCTTCTTTAGGAGAATCCCGGACGGCCAGAAGCCAGACACGGGCGTTTGGGTGTACGACGCGCGCTCCGGAGTCAACGCAAGGGCAAGCGACGGGAAACTAAACGAGCTTCTTGGCGAGTTCCAGGAACTCTATCGATCGGCAGAGTTCGGCGATAACCAGCAAGATACATCGCGCAGCGACCGTTACCGCCACTTCAGTGAGGCAGAGGTCATCGCTCACGCTCACCGACTTGATTTGGGAGTTCAGGACGAACAGAGCGCAATGACCGAGTCAAAGGACGTAGATCCGGCGGTGATTCTGCAGAACTTGCGCGCAACGCTTGTGAAAGTAACGGAGCTGACGGACGAGTTCGCGACCCTCTTCACTGACGGTGGTCCGGATGCAACATGACCTCCCTGCTCACTGGGAAGAGGCCTCACTAGCCGACTTAGGCTGGCTAACGAGTGGGCAGTCGCCCAGATCCGAAGCGGTCAACAGATCTTCGATCGGCACGCCATACGTCGCTGGGCCCGAGCAATGGGACGGCCGAGAGGTCCGCATCGACAGATGGACTACCGACCCCATTCGCATCGCGCCCCCTGGCAGTGTCTTCATTGTGGTCAAGGGAGCAGGGGCCGGAAAGGTCTTCCCTGGGGTTCATGCCGCGATCGGTCGCGACCTTATGGCCTTTACACCCTACAAGCCTCTGCTTCCCGCCTACTACGCCCTGGCTCTTGGCGACCAGGCGCAGCTGCTCATTAGCCGCGCTCGCGGCCACATTCCGGGTCTTACCCGAAAAGACCTCCTAGAGTTGCGGCTCCCCGTTCCGCCTGTTACCGAGCAGCAGAGAATCGCAAATCTCGTCGCGGCCGCTCATTCCAGGCTTGGCGAGGCCAATGAATTTATCCGTGAGTCGGAAGTAACGGCGCAGAGGCTACAAGGAGCCTTATTCCGTCGAGCCTTTGACGGTCGTCTAACGGAACCATGGCGCACCAGCCAAGCAAACCGGGCCACTTTGGCAACGAAAACCTCTGCTACACCTCAAGATGAGGGATCTGCTTCGATCGGCTCATCTACGACCCGCCTTGGCAGATTTGGGATTGCTCTCGGCCCCAAGCCTTTGGCCGACGTCCCGCCGGCTTGGGCCTGGACCCGACTGCAAGACGTTGCAGACATGCGGACAGGCCATACACCTAGCCGCCGTGTGCCCGAGTACTGGGACGGCGACATCCCCTGGCTTGGAATTCCGGACGCAAATCGCAACAACGGCGGAGTGGTGGAGGACACCGCGCGGCAAATCACTGACGCCGGGCTGGAAAACTCCTCGGCGGAGCTTCTGCCAGCTAACACTGTATGCCTTAGCCGCACGGCGTCTATTGGTTATGCCGTGCGACTAGGACGTCCGATGGCAACTAGCCAGGACTTTGTAAATTGGATTTGCTCCGTTCATGTGGACGCTCGTTGGCTGCAGTTACTTCTCCTCGCAGAAAGGGATTCGCTCCGGTCCTTCGGTAAGGGAAGTACGCACAAGACAATCTATTTTAGAGATTTCGATGAGTTTCATGTTTTACTTCCGCCAATCGAGGAGCAACGCGAAGTAGCTCGGCTCCTTGAGTTGGGAATCTCGAAGCTAGAAGCCATCCAGGACCTCCTTGTGATGGCTACACGGACCGCCGAGGAGTTGGGTGCCGCTTTCGTGCGTAGCGCGTTGCGTGGCAAGTTCACACAGGCGGTCCCCGAAGGGGAAGAGCGCTCATCGCTCCTCGGACAACTGGAGATACCGATGGAAGGTGCGCCGCGACGCGCGAAGGGCTCGTCAGCAGAGGGATCTGCCTCAACTCCCAGTCCCACCGCCGGTCCGCTCTTGTTAACCATCTTGACCGAGTCCGGTGTCGGCTTGACCCCTGAGCAAGCGTTTAGAGCCGCGGGATACAAGAGTGACGAGGTCGATGAGTTTTACCGCGTCCTTCAATCGCTCGTGTCCGACGGCAAAGCCGTGTACGCCCGTGAAGCCGACTTGATTCGAGCCGTTCGATGAAGATACTCGAGCTGTCACTTCCGAACTACAAGAACTTGCGCGGCTTTGCAATTAAATTCGATAGTCGTTCCTCAACAGCGGTCCTCGTCGGCAAGAACGGTGTCGGAAAGTCCAACCTGATTGAGGCTATCGTTCGGATCTTCAGGGACTTGGACGCAGGCCCGGGCCGATCACGCACAGACTTTCCTTATGCTATCGAATACTCTATTCGCGGCCGGACCGTAAGAATCACTCACGATCCGGCAGCCGTACGTAGCCATACGACTGTATGGATTGACGGGCAGAAGGCAACGCTACGCACCCTGACTGCCCATCCGAGCAGATCCCTCCTGCCCGACACAGTCTTTGCCTACTACTCCGGACCGAGTAACCGCCTAGAGTCGATCTTCGATGCTCCTCTCGCTGAGTTCAGAGACGCGATGATCAGGCAGGATGCGTCTGCACGTCAAAGGTTGATTTACGGCCGCCTGATTCACAGCCAATTTGTGCTCCTCTCGTTCCTTGCGGAGCGCTCAATCGATGACTTTCCGTTCCTGCAGCGTGAGCTTGGCATCGAGGCGGTAGAGAGCGTGCTGTTCGTCATGAAACAGCCGTACTGGGCGTCGCGGAAGCAGGGGCCAGCCCGAAAGAGCGAGTTTTGGGGCGCCGCGGGCGTTGTGCGGAATTTTCTGAGCAAGCTGTATGACTCGGCCCTTGCTCCACTCCTGCTTGAGCAGAGAACGCCGTTCGGCATTCGGCAGACCAAGACCTTAGAGCACCTCTATCTGTTTCTTTCTACGCAGGAAGCCTTGGCTGGTTTTGCAGAGCGGTTGTCATCCGGCGGCTCCGCTCCACGAGCCCGGGAGCTGTTCACGACACTGGAGAGCGCCTTTGTATCGGACTTGATATCTGACGTGCGGGTGCAACTCCGAAAGAGAAACGTCGACGGGACTGTGACGTTTGCTGAACTTAGCGAAGGCGAGCAGCAACTTCTCATGGTTCTTGGCTTGCTTCGCTTTACGAAGGAGGAGGAGTCTCTCTTCCTTCTCGATGAGCCCGATACACATCTGAACCCCGCTTGGAGCCTGCGGTTTCTAGACCTCATCGAGGAAGCTGTGGGTGACCGAGGCGAGAGCCAGCTCCTTATGGCCTCTCACGATCCTGTGGCCATCTCCTTGTTGCGCAAAGAGCAGGTACGTCAGTTAGCAGTTGGCGAGGATGGCCGGATCGCGGCGTTCCAACCAGACGAGGACCCCGTACGGCTGGGCGTCGGTGGCGTCCTCCTCAGCGAGTTGTTCGGCTTTAGGTCGGTCCTTGCGCCCGAAATGACGAAGCTCCTAGAGCGACGAGATCGCCTACGGCTGAACCGTGGAAGGCTTAGCGAGGCTGAACTTCTGGAGCTGGCGGAGCTTGAGGAGTCGCTTCGACAGGTGGACTTCTCGGCCCTTCATCCAGATCCGCTGTATGCCAGGTTCTTGCGCGAGGTGATGTCGCAGGAGGATGCGGAGTTGGCGGCTTCGCCGGTTCTGTCTCGAGAGGAAGTCTTGGACCAAAAGCGGCTGACTGAGCAGGTCGTGCGCGAGATCAGAGCGGAGGAGGAAGCCGGTGATCTGGATCTGCCTTGATAACCTGGGATTTCCAGATGGCTGGGCTGAGAAGCGCATTAGTGGCGAGCAGCTGCTCGCCGCCTGCCGAGATGCGGCGGCCCGCAAAGATCTGTTAGACGGTCCGTTGGCAAAGATCTGGCGGGCGCTGGCGGAAAAACTTGCGGAACTCTCACACGACAAGTGCTGGTATTGCGAGACTCCCATTGCGCGAGATGATTTTATGGTTGACCACTACAGGCCAAAGGGCAAGGTTCTGGAGGACGCACAGCATCCCGGTTACTGGTGGCTCGCACTAGACCCCAGGAATTTCCGCTTAGCCTGTCGCTACTGCAATGAGAGAAGGGTGGATCGGCGAGGTGGAACGGACGGCGGCAAAGCGGCCCACTTCCCGCTGATGGCAGGAAGTCGGCGCGCCTTTAGGGACGACTATTGGGAGGACGAGGATCCCGTACTGCTCGATCCGACGCGCGTTCTGGATCCTCCCCTGATCGCCTTCCTTAGCGATGGAAGTCCGACGCCGAGTGACGTTGAGGATGACAACCCGGATAGTTTCCAGCGCGCAACTTACTCGATAGAGATATATCATCTGACGCATAGCCGGCTTATGATTCAACGATCCCTCATTGCTAACCAGGTCACTGAAGCAGTTAGGCGGGTCGACGTAGCGTACAGGCGCTACCTGCGAAAGGGACAGGCGGGACTGCCTCCGGATGAAATTGCGGGGGCTCGGTCGGCATATCGCGATGCGGTCGACCGTCTCGCAGCGTATGGCGCTGCAAGATCGCCATACGCAGCTGTCGCTCGATCAGTAATGAAGCAACAGCGCAGCGACGATCGGGGCTACCTGGATGTGATACTCCAGTCGCTGTAAGCTTCACCAGGAAGATGCATTTCTCTCCAGAGCCGTACGCCATCCCGTCTGCCGTCGACCCGCCCTTCTGGGGAGCGGACCGCCGCCGGCCCGCCATGTCAAGCGGACCTTGACGGCTCGTACGGGCGCTGGCGGGTTGGGCGGCGGTCTGCTCGGCTTGCCCGGGTCGATGGCGGGCGGGATGGCCTACCACAACCACCCACGGACCCGGCGGCTGCCGACGATCTTCGGCCATCCTGGAGCCGGAGCGTCCCCGCCGGAGCGTCCCCGCCGGAGGCGCCCTAACCGCAGCCCCGCGACCGCCGCCAGCTCGCCGACCGAACCTGGCTCCGGGCAGCTACGTCACCTACGAGGTGGCGGTACGGCTGTACCTGGCTCCGGGTCTGGGTAAGAAGCGGCTCGACAAGCTGCGGGTCAGCGACGTCCAGACCTGGATCAACGCCGTAGGCCGGACCTGCCAGTGCTGCGCCCAAGGCAAGGACACTCGCCGCAAGCCGGCACAGCGGCGCTGCTGTGCGCTCGGCCAGTGCTGCCAGAATCTCCCGTCGGCGACCAGCATCGCCCACCTGCGGACGGTGCTGCGGACGATCCTGTCCCAGGCCATTACCGAGGGCCTGATCTCCCGCAACGTCGCCTCGCTCGTGAAGCTGCCACCGGTCCGGTCCCGCAAGCGCAAAGCCTGGTCGAGTGACGAGGCTCGACGGTTCCTGGAGTCGGCCCGCGCCGACGATGACCCGCTCTACGCTGCCTATTCCTAGTCCTGGTGCTCGGCCTTCGGAAGGGCGAAATGCTGGGATTGTCGTGGGCTGACGTCGACCTCGATGCGGCTGAACTCACCATCGACCGGCAACTCCAGCGGGTGGGCGACCAGCTCCTGCATCGGGAGACGAAGACGGCCGCCTCCGATGCCACGCTGCCGCTGCCGGACATCTGCGCCGTGGCGCTCGGCCGCCGCCGCGACACCCAGGTCGCCACCATCGAAGCTGCCGGCCCCGTCTGGCAGCCGTCGGATCTCATCTTCACCACACGTTACGGCCGGACGGTCGAGCCCCGTAACTTCAACCGGTTCTGGGACCGACGCTGCGACGCGGCCGGAGTCCGGCGGATCACGGTTCGGGACGCCCGGCGGACCTGCGCCTCACTCCTGGCCGACCTGGACGTGCGCCCTCGGGTGGCCATGCAGATCCTTCGACACGCGCAGTTCGCCATCACGATGGAGATCTACACGGTGGTGTCCTCGGCGGCCACCCGCGAAGCGCTCAAGCGACTTGGTAAGGCGCTCGACCGATGAACGGCCTACTGCTGTACTTCGCTGCTGTACCGGCCTTGATCGCGTCTAAAACGACCCCGGTCGGGGCCGCTGACCTGCGGAAGAGTGGGCCGCCAGGGACTCGAACCCTGAACCTATGGATTAAAAGTCCACAGCTCTGCCATTGAGCTAGCGGCCCGCGCGCTCAGGTTACCCGACACTGCCGGCCAGCGACTCTCGGCTTCCGGCCACCCGTCGATGCCTGTGGCCCGCGCAGGCCATCCGTCGATCAACACGGCGCCCGGGTGCCCGGCTGGTCCGGTCGAGCCGGATCAACCGGATGCATGGGTGCGGTTCGGAGGGGAATCGGGACAGGCATGAGGATCAGCGGGACTCCGGCGGTGGCGGCGTCGGGCGAGGAGATCGGGCCGGACGGCGTACGCGAGCCCGGTGGTGAGGTGCACGCCTGGCTGCCCGGCCAGAACCAGACCGTCTGTGGGCTGGCGCTCAGCCGGACCCGGTTGCGTCGCTTCCCGCACGTGCGCTTCGACTACTCGGGCACCGACGTCCTGACCGAGGCCGACCCGGTCGGCTGGATCTGCCCGCGCTGTCTGGCGGCGACGACCGGCCGACGCGGCAAGGAGAAGCACGGCTGGGTCCGGGACTCCCCCCGCCCCTGATCAACTCGGTATCCCGGAAGTCGGGCTGTCCAGCCCACCGGGACCGCCCGACTTCCAGGATGTCGAGTGGATCAAGCCGCGCCGCGCCAAGCCGCGCCGGACCAGGTCGGGCGGTTGGCGGGCCGCTGGACGGGTACGGGGTCGGACATGCGGATCGTGGTGGTGGGGGCGAGCGGCAACGTCGGTACCGCTCTGCTGCGCCGGCTGGGCCGGGAGCGGGGCGTGGATCTGGTCGGGGTGGCTCGGCGGCTGCCCGGGCCGGAGGCGGGCGAGCCGTACGACCGGGTGAAGTGGCACTCCTGCGACATCGGCGCGCCGGGTGCGACGGGGAAGCTCGTCGAGGTGTTCGCGGGCGCGGACGCGGTGGTGCACCTGGCCTGGCAGATCCAGCCCAGTCACGACCAGAGGGTGCTGCGGCGGACCAACGTCGACGGCAGCCGGGCGGTGTTCGACGCGCTGGTCCGGGCCGGCGTGCCGGCGCTGGTGTACGCCTCCTCGGTCGGCGCGTACGCGCCCGGCCCGAAGGACCACCCGGTCAGCGAGCGCTGGCCGGCCACCGGGGTTGCCGGCTCGTCGTACAGCGAGCACAAGGCGGAGGTGGAGGCGCTGCTGGACCGGATCGAGCAGAGTCACCCGACGCTCCGGGTGGTGCGGCTGCGACCCGGGTTGACCTTCCAGCGGGATGCCGGCGTGGAGATCACCCGCTACTTCCTCGGCCCGCTGGCACCGGTGCGGCTGCTGCGCTACGGCCGGATCCCGCTGGTGCCCAACAACCGCCGGCTGCGGATGCAGGCGGTGCACGCCGACGACGTGGCCGACGCGTACGCCCGGGCGGTTCTGGGTGACGTGCGCGGCGCCTTCAACGTCGCCGCGGACCCGGTGCTGACCCCGGAGCTGGTGGCCCGGCACTTCCACGGGTGGACGGTGCCGGTCGCCTCGCCGGTGCTACGGGCGGCGGCGGCGCTGACGTGGCGGACGCGGTTGCAGCCGGTCGACCCGGGGTGGGTGGCGTTGGCCCTCAACGCGCCGCTGATGTCCAGCGAGCGCGCGGAGGCCGAGCTGGGCTGGCAGCCCAAGATCACGGCGCTCACCGCGCTGAAGGAACTCTTCGCCGGGATGGCCGACGGTGGCCACACCGGCAGCCCGCCGATGTCCGGTGCGTCGGACCTGCCCGGCCGCCCGGCCGGCCTGCTCCGCGCCCGCGTGGCGGGCCAGGGCAACCCCTACTGAGGTACGCCGGGGTCAGCTAAGCTTGGAGCCGGTGACGGTCGGGTTGCGGGCGCCGAGGAAGAAGATGCCGGGGAAGCCCCGGGTCTCGAACTTGCCGCTCGGGTTGCGGCGCAGGGTGGACTTCTCGATCGTCATGGTGCCGGTGCGGTTGTTGCTGACGAAGAAGACCGCGCCGCCGCCCTCGTTGGCCTTGTTGTTCTCGATGATGGTGCCGGCGATCCGCACGGTGAACTCGTTGCCGTCGCAATAGATCGCGCCGCCGCTGCCACCGCCGGGCGTGCCGGACTTCGCCGGGTTGGCGCCGCTGCCGATCGCCTCGTTGTGGCTGAGCACACTGTTCAGCACCACCCACGAGACGCCGATGCTGCTCAGCGCGCCCCCGTTGGAGCAGGAACCGCCCTGGCCGGCGGTGCCGCCGAAGGTGCTGCCCACCACGTACACCGGCTTGTTCTCGTACTGGCTGAGCACCCGGATGGCCGCGCCGCCCAGGTCGGGGCCGGTGCGGTCGCAGCGGTTGCGGACGAAGCGGGAGTTGACCACCTTGAGTCGCCCGCCGCGTACGAAGATCGCCCCACCGCCGCCGCCCTCGGCCCTGTCCCCGGTGGAGTTGCCCTCGGCGAAGGTCAGGTTCTGCACGGTGAGCTGCGGATGGTCCTGGTTCTGGCAGTGCGAGGTGGTCCAGCCCTGGGCCTCGTCGCAGGTGTTCATGTAGAGGATGCGGCGCTGCCCCTGGCCGCTGAGCGTGACTGTGCCGCCGCCGTCCAGCACGACCTTCGCCCCGTTGGCGTTGCGGACCTTCGCGGTGGCGGCCATCTTGATCGTCACCGGGGCCGGCCCGCAGTTGAAGGTGATGATCCCGCCGGCGGCGACGGCCTTCACGACCGCCGCGGAGGTGCAGCTCGCCGGGGTGCCGGTGCCGATGGTCCGGGTCGGCTTCGACGTGTCGACGGCCCGTCCCTCGGCCGGCACGGTGGCGTTGCCGTTCGGGTTGCCGGCCGCGAGCGCCTTGCCGGCGGGGGTGGCCGGCTTCGGGCTCGCGCTGGCCCCGGGGCCGCCGAGACCGTCCCGGCCCGCCGGCGCGACGCCCTGGTCAGCGGTCGACAGCGCCGCCGGGTCGCCCGAGGAGCCGGGCTGCGAGGCCGGGGCCGGGTCGCTGGGCGCGCAGGCGGGCAGGGTCGCGGTGGCGACACCGAGGACGAGGAGGGCGGCAAGCGACGTCATGCGCACCCCGTGATGCTAGGAGCCGGGACGGCGTCCGGGCGAATTCGCCATGCCGGCTTAACCAGCTGCTAAAACTCGGCTGCCCGGCGACAGGCTCAGAAGTCGGCGAAGACGTACGGGACCCGGCGGGGGAAGATGCCGCGCAGCTCGGTGGCCGCGTCCGCCGGCACCTCACCCAGCCCGCGCAGCGGCAGCTCGGCCGGGTCCAGCACCCCGTACGCCAGGGCGGAGAGCCCGGCGGCGGTCAGTGTGGCCGTCGGCGTCCGGCCGTCGGCGTCCGAGGTCACCTCCAGCGACCCGCTCGTGCCGTCCAGCAGGTGGCTGCCGGCCAGCCAGCGGTCACCGGTCAGCTCGATGCGGACCCGGCCCGGCCCGGCGGGCAGCCCGTGCAGCGCGGCCACGGACAGCAGGCGGGCCATCGGGGCGGACGATCCAGGCCGGGCGGCCCGCGCCTCGACGTGCACGGCCAGGTCGGTCAGCCACAGCTCCGGCAGCTCGTCGGGCGGGACCTGGACGGTGATCCGGTCGACCTGGTCGACGTGCCGGGAGAAGAACTGCAGCAGCAGCGCCCGGGCGAGCGGATCGGCGTACAGCAGCTCGTTGCCGATGAGCGTGCCGCCGTGGTCGTCGATCCGGTACGTGACCGCGCCGGTGACAGCGTCGCCCACGCGGGCGGTGAGCAGCCAGTGCTCGTCCCGGTCGCGCAGCCCGACGGCGCGGTACTCCGGGAAGACCGAGAAGCCGTGCCGTTCCCGCAGGCAGCGCTCGGTGAACCCCCGCCACGCCGGATAGGCGGCCCCGATCCGCTCCCAGCGCACCTCGCCGGGCAGTTCGAGGCGCAGCAGCGAGCCCAGGTCGGCGGTGGCGAAGGTGACCGTGCGCGGCTTGGGTAGCCCGGCATAGCCGAACCGGGCGTAGAAGCTGGGCCGGAACGGGTAGAGCGCGCTGAGCGCGTGCCCCTCGTCGCGCATCTCGTCGAGGAGCTGGTGCAGTAGCGTCCGGACGTGCCCCTGCCTGCGGGCCAGCGGATGGGTGGCCACCCCGGCGACACCGGCCATCGGCAGCACCGTGCCGCGCAGGTTCTGCCGCATCGGGATGGCCGAGGCGGCGGCCAGGGTGCTGCCGCCCTCCTCGACGATGAGCGTCCGGTTGTCCGCCTGGTAGGGAAGGTAGTCACGGAACGCGTCGACCCGGGCGGCACCGAGCGGTGACGACTCGAAGGCGTACGCGGCCAGCGGAAAGCTGGTGGTCAGGCGTTCATCGGCGGTCACCCGGCGCACGGTCATCCGACCATCTCAACCTGCCGGGATGGTCGGAGCAACCGGATTGGCGCAATCCGCCAGCGCGCCGGTCAGCCGACGGGCAGGTGCCGCAGGTGCCGACGGCGGCGCAGCCGGACGCTGGCGACGGCGGCCACGCCGAGGACCAGCAGGGTGGTGACGGCGAGCCCGTGCAGCGCCCCCCGGGACAGGTAGCCCTCGTCGGTGTGGTCCACCGCCCAGGTGGCGATCTCCCGACTCGACCAGAACGGCGTCAGTTTCGCCCCCGACCCGGCCGGGTCGATCAGCATCTGCACGGTCACCACGGTGAGCAGCAGCAAGGTGCCCTCCAGCTCCCGGGGCAGCAGCGCGCCGATCAACATGCCGAACGGCGCCGCCACACCGACGGAACAGAGCATCGCCGCGGCCAGACCGGCGTAGCGCAGCTCCGCGCCGTCGACCAGGGGCAGCAGGAAGAACGGTACGGAGATCACCAGCCCCACCGTCCAGAGCCCCAGCATCCGGCCCAGATAGAGGTGGTGCGGGCGGTAGCCGGCCAGCCTCAGCCTGGGCTCCAGCTCACGGGCCGCGGTGGTGGCGAAGAGCGCGGCCGTGCTCACCGCCCAGCCCACACCGAGCAGCAGCGAGCGGACCGACTGCCCGAGGTAGGCGTCCCGCCGGATCAGGTAGAAGGTCAACGGCATCAACAGCAACAGCAGGAGTACGCCCCGACGCCGCAGCAACTCCCGCAGGGTCATCTCGGCGACGGTGAGGAGCCGGTTCACGGGTGACCTCCCTGGACGCCGGGCGCGAGCCACCCGGACTGTGGTGTCGGGGTCAGGTCGAGCACGGTGTCCACCCGGTCGAGCTGGTTGAGCAGGTGGGTCACCACGACGATCGCCTTGCCCGCGTCGCGCAGCCGGGCGAGCTGATCCCAGAAGTTGACGTAGGTGCCCTGGTCGAAGCCCTGGTACGGCTCGTCGAGCAGCAGCACGTCCGGATTGCTGAGCGTGGACATGGTCAGGTTGAGCTTCTGTCGGGTGCCGCCGGAGAGGTGCCGGGCCAGCATGTCGCCGCCCGCCTCCCAGCCGAGCTGTCGGGCCGCTGCCCGTCCGGCGCGGCGGGCGGGCCCCCGGGCCACTCCCTGACCGGCGCCGACCAGCACGAAGTGCTCGTCGGCGAGCAGGAAGTCGGCGGTGCCACCGGACTGCGGGCAGTAGCCGAGCCGCCCGGAGATGGTCACCTCACCGGCGTCGGGCGAGACCAGCCCGGCGCAGATCCGCAGGAAAGTGCTCTTGCCGCAGCCGTTCGCGCCGACCACCGCGGCGATCTGTCCGGCCCGGACGGTCAGCGTCGCGTCGCTCAGCACCGTCCGCCGGCCGTACCGCTTGGTGATGCCCCGGGCGTGCAACCGGACCGGCCCGGGGCGCGGTCCGGGCGCGGTGCCGATGCTCTCCACGATCGCGGCCGCGTACTGGTGGGGTGGACCGAAGACGACCCACGGGTCGCCGCCTCCCTCGCGCAGGTGTGTGGCGGCCTCGGCGACCACGTGTCGGGCGGCGTCCGCCGCGACCCGGCGCTGGTGCAGCTCGGCTGTGAACGTACGCAGCCAATCGTCGGCGTTCACCCGGCGACCCCCTTCGTGACGACGTCGCTCACCGGGGCGACGAAGGCGAGCCAGGCACTGCCGCCCTGGCGCAGCGCCTCCCGCCCGTCGTCGGTGAGCCGGTAGTACTTGCGGGCCGGCCCG
This sequence comes from Micromonospora sp. RHAY321, assembly GCF_023896955.1. Classification (GTDB taxonomy): domain Bacteria; phylum Actinomycetota; class Actinomycetes; order Mycobacteriales; family Micromonosporaceae; genus Micromonospora. The sequence continues at coordinate 594,909 of NZ_JAMHIW010000003.1, read as the reverse complement.
GCGGTGCCCTCCCGCCACTGCGCGGTCACCAGGCCGGTGCGTTGCAGGCGCAGCAGCACGGGATAGAGCGTGCCGCCCTGGATCGGCCCGACTCCCGCGGCGTCGAGCGCCTGGGCGAGCTGGTAGCCGTACGACTCGCGCTCCCGCAGCAGGGCCAGGACGCAGATGTCGAGCACCCCCCGCAGCCACTGCCCGCGCCGGTCGGAATCCACCCGGCGGACAGTAGCGGCATCAGCTAGATGGCACAACTACCTAGTGGGTCGATCGGAATCGCCACGGCGGGCCGTTCGCCCATCGACCAGGTCGGACCTGCGGCCGGGTCAGCGGGTCATGACGTCGGAGACGACGACGGTGACGTTGTCGGGCGCGCCCGCGTGGTGGGCGAGCTTCACCAGTTGCTCGCCGCACTGCTGGCGGTCGGAGTACATGCCCAGAGCCGCCGCGATGGCCTCGTCCTCGACGTAGTCGGAGAGGCCGTCGCTGCACAGGAGCAGCCGGTCGCCGGGGCCCACGGTGAGCACGCCGACCGCCGGTGGGGTGTCGGCGCCCTGCACGGCCCGGGTCACCAGGGACCGCTGCGGGTGGTGCCGGGCCTGCTCGGGGGAGAGTGTGCCCTGGTCGACCAGTGCCTGGACGAACGTGTCGTCCCGGGTGAGCTGGGTGAGCTCCCCGTCGCGCAGCAGGTAGCAGCGGGAGTCGCCGACCTGGGCCAGCACCAGCGTCTCGCCGGCCAGCAGTGCCGCGGTCAGCGTCGTACCCATGCCCTCGCGGGTCGGGTCGACGGTGATGGCGGCGTGGATGCGCTGGTTGGCGGTGCTGACCACGGCGCGTAGGGCATCGGCGGCCTCGTCGGGCTCGGTCGGCGGCGCCAGCTCGTCCAGGATCCGGATCACGATCTCGCTCGCCACCTCACCCGCGGGCAGCCCGCCCATGCCGTCGGCGACGGCGATCAGGCGGTCACCGGCGAGGGCGGAGTCCTCGTTGTTGGTCCGGATCAGTCCGATGTCGTTGAGGATGGCCGAGCGGAGGATCAGCGTCATGGGGTCCAGCTTGCCAAGAACACCCCACCGCCGTCTCTACGCCCACCGCCTATGTCGAGAAATCAGCGGCGCGGATACCGCAGCAGCAGACTGGCGGCGACCTCGTCGTCGCCCACCGCGGTGTAGCTGTGCGGCACGTCGGAGACCCAGCGGAGGTGACCGCCGGCCGGCGCGGTCAGCGGCGCGTCGGCCGGGCCCGCGCACAGGACACCGGCGAAGACGGTGACGTGTTCGGTGACCCCGGGCTGGTGGGCGGGGGAGAGCTGCCCCGGTCCGGGCGCGACCCGCATCCGGTACAGCTCGTAGGTCGCGTCGGCGTCGGTGAACACCTCCAGCAGGGTGGCGCTGACCGCGGTGCCGTGCACGGTGGGCTCGGCGGCCGGCTCGGCCAGCACGGCGGTCAGCGGCACGCCGAGGTGCGCGGTGACCGCCCAGAGTGTCTCCAGCGTCGGGTTGCGGGTGCCGCGCTCCAGGCCGGAGAGCGTGGCCTTTCCGACGCCGGCGAGTCGGGCCAGTGTGGACAGCGAGATCCCCCGCTCCTCGCGGAGGGCGCGGACCCGGCGGCCCACGACGGCGGGATCCACGTCGAGGCCCGGACGGCGGGCTGGTGGTGGGTGCGGCACCCGGCTATCGTGCTACACGCTGTTGTTCCGTAAACGGAACAGTCGGGAGGATGGGGATGGCCGGACGCACGCAACCGGTGCTGGCCGGCATGGTGACCGCGCTGGTCGGCTTCGCCAGCTCGTTCACCGTCGTGCTGGCCGGGCTCCGGGCGGCCGGCGCGTCGGACGCACAGGCGGCCTCCGGCCTGCTCGCGCTCTGCGTGGCGTGCGGGCTCGCCGCCGCCTGGCTGGGCGTACGGCACCGGGTGCCGATGAGCGTGGCCTGGTCCACGCCGGGTGCGGCGCTGCTGGTGGCGACCGGGCCGCCGCCGGGTGGATGGCCGGTCGCGGTGGGCGCGTTCCTCGTCTCCGGTCTGCTGATCGTGGCGGCCGGGTTGTTCCCGCCGCTCGGCCGGACGGTGGCCGCCATCCCGAAGCCGGTCGCCGGCGCGATGCTCGCCGGGGTGCTGCTGCCGCTGTGCACGGCGCCGGTCCGCGCGCTGGTCGAGCTGCCCGCGGTGGCCGGTCCGGTGGTGGTCGCCTGGCTGCTGCTGCACCGGTTCGCCCGCCGCTGGGCGGTGCCCGGCGCGCTGCTGGTGGCGGTGGCGGCCATCGCGCTGACCGCACCGCCGGCTGGCCTGGCCGTCGGGGAGCTGACCCCGTCGGTCACCCTGACCGCGCCGGCGTGGAACGCGTCCGCGCTGGTCGGGCTCGCACTCCCGCTGTTCCTGGTCACCATGGCCGCGCAGAACGTACCCGGCATGGCGGTGCTGGCCGGCTACGGCTACCGCCCGCCCTTCGGCGCCGCGCTGCGCGCCACCGGCCTGGCCAGCCTGCTGGCCGCCCCGGCCGGCGGGCACGCGGTGAACCTCGCGGCGATCACCGCCGCGCTGGCCGCCGGCCCCGACGCGCACCCCGACCCGGACCGCCGGTGGGTCGCCTCGGTCACCGCCGGCATCGGCCTGGCCCTGCTCGGGCTGGGTGCCGGCGTGGCCACCGCGCTGGTCGCGGTCGCCCCGCCCATCCTCATCGAGGCGGTCGCCGGGTTGGCGCTGCTGGGAGCCCTGGCCACCGCACTCGCCTCGGCGGTGACCGACCCGGCGACCAGGGAGGCCGCCGTGGTCACCTTCGTGGTGACCGCGTCGGGGGTGACGCTGGTCGGTGTCGGTGGCGCGTTCTGGGGGCTGGTCGCCGGCTGCCTGATGCTGCTGCTCTTCCGCCGCCGCCCACCCGCCGCGCCGAACCAACCCGCATCGGAGGTGCCTCGGTCCGAGGCGCCGGTCGACCCGCTGCCGGCGGTGCCTCGGCCCGAGGCGCTGGCCGAGCCGCTGCCGGCCGCCGGTCGGCCTGGGTCCGACTCCCTTTCGAGCTGAATCGCTTAGGACATCACGCTGGCTGAATCGTTTACGACATCAGCTCCAAAGGCGACGGGTGCCGGTACCCGGACCCGTCGCCTGGGCAGGCAGCGTCGAGGACTGCGCTGCCCGACCGGAGCTACTCCTCGGGAGGGAGGTCGGCCACGCCGACCGTGAGGAGCACCCGGCCGTCCGTGACGGCGGCGATCCGGTCGGCCGGGACGTACACCGCGCCGGTCCCGGCCAGCTCGGTGGAGACCTTCAGGTAGCCGCCGTGCAGCAGCCGGGCCGCCAGGTCGGCCGGGACCTCTGGCTCGTCGACCGCCGTGGCCTCGATCAGCTCGTCCAGGCTGCTGCCCGGATCGGCGGTCGGCGCCTGCACGGTCACCGCGTTCGGATCACCCCGCTGGACGAGATCCACCGTGCCGACCTCGGCGCCGGCGGGGTCGATCACCGGCATCCCCGTGGTGATCCGCGAGATGGTCGCCTGCTGCTCGTCCTGGGGGTTCATCCCATCGCGGTTCCCGGGGCGGTACGCCGCTAAACGCTGTCGTCTACCGCTCAGCCGTTCGTCGGGGTCCAGCCGCCCGGTGGGCGCGGGGACAGCTCGCGCCAGGTGTCCGGGCCGTCGAGCAGTGCCCGTACCGTGTCCTCGGCCTCGTCCGCACTGCCGTACTCGTAGAACCGGGAGATGCCCTCGGCGCCGCCGGCGCGCTGCTCGACGTGCCACCGGTCGGCGTCCACCCGGAGGAAGACGTCCCGCCGGGCCAGTCGCCCCCATTTCCCGTTCCACCAGTGCTTTCGCTGCTCCATGGCGGGACTCTATCGAACACACGTACGAGAAGATGCGGCCCCTGCGGGATTCCCGCAGGGGCCGATGTGCATCCGTCGGTCAGCGCGGTGCCGGCGGCTCCGTGCGGCGGCCCAGCACGTCGTCCAGCGCCCCGCGCTGCTGGCCCGGAGTGGTGTGACCGGCGGAGACCAGCGCGTCCCGGATCTCGGTGAGCAGCTTGACCTCCTCGCTCGGCGCCGCCGGTGGCGGCTCCTCGCCCCGCTGGCGCCGCTCGGCCAGCTTGTTCATCGGGAACACCACGAAGAAGTAGAGCACCGCCGCGGTGAGCACGAACGTGATGAGGGCGTTGAGGAACCCCGCCCAGTCCATGAAGTTGCCCTTGCTGATCTCCCACTGACCAGCGAACTGGTCATCCCCGCCGCCGACCAGCTTGATGATCGGCTTGAGGAAGGAGGTCGTGAGAGCGGTGACCACGCCGGTGAACGCGGCGCCGATCACGATGCCGACCGCCAGGTCGACGACGTTGCCGCGCATGATGAAGTCTTTGAAGCCCTTGAGCATCCGTACTCCCGAGGTGTCCGGTTTTCCGTCCGGCACAACCTATGCCCCTCCGGCGGGCTCCAGAAAAGCGCCGGCTTCGATCGCCGCCAGCGCCGGGTCACCGGCCCGGATCGCCTCCACCAGTCGGGTGTGGTCGACGTAGCGCTCGGGTGTGAGCACGTCCCCCATCGCCTGGGCGACGGTGCTGCGCAGGGCGGCGCCGACCGAGGCGTACAGCTCGGCGAGCATCGCGTTGTGCGCGGCGGCGACCACCGCGGTGTGCAGTGCCGCGTCCGCCTCGACGAACGCGTCCACCCGACCGCCCTGCCAGGCCGCCTCGCGCTCGGCGAGCGCGCCGTCGAGCGCCGCCAGGTCGGCCGGGGTACGCCGTAGGGCGGCGAGTCGGGCGGCCTCCACCTCGAAGGCGCGCCGCACCTCGATGACCTCGGTCATCCGATCGTCGCCGAGCTGTCGGGCCACCACCGGTGCCAGCTCGTCGGTGGACACCACGTACGTGCCGGAGCCCTGCCGGCACTCCAGCACGCCGGCGTGCACCAGGGCACGGACGGCCTCACGGACGGTGTTGCGCCCGACGCCCAGCGCGGCGACCAGTTGCGGCTCGGTGGGGATGCGGGCGCCGACCGGCCACTCGCCACCCAGGATCCGGGCGCGGAGCTGCTCGATGGTCTGCCGGACGCGGTGGCCGCGGGGCGGCACCGGCGGCGCGGAAGCGGAATCGACCGACGGTGGCACTGGTTACATCACCGGTCCCAAATTCATCCCATGATTGTAGGTTAGAGGTCATGACCCCGCCACCGACCGCCGCTCCGGCGCCCCCGGCCCCCGTCGCCGTCACTCCCGGCCCGGCGCTCGACCCCGGCGGGGGCCGACGGACGCACCCGGCGACCGGCGGAGCGCTCGTGCTGGTCGGGATGCTGCTGGTCGCGCTCAACCTGCGCGCCGCGGTCACCAGCCTCGGCGCACTGCTCGACGAGGTCCGCGACGGGCTGGGTCTCTCCGGAACCACCGCCGGCCTGGTCACCACCCTGCCGACCATCGCGTTCGCCGGCCTCGGCGCGCTCACCCCGTGGCTGGTCCGCCGCGTGGCGCCGGCCCGGGTGCTGGTGGTCGCCATGCTCGCCCTCGCCACCGGCCAGGTGCTCCGGGTCGCCACCGACTCGACCTGGGTCTTCATGATCACCAGTGCGCTGGCGCTGGCCGGCATCGCGGTGGCGAACATCCTGCTGCCGATGCTGGTCAAGCAGCACTTCCCGCACCGCACCGGCCTGGTCACCGGGGCGTACACGATGGCTCTGACCGTCGGCACGACGGTGGCCGCGGCCTCCGCGGTGCCGATCGCGCACGCCTTCGGGTCCTGGCGGGCGGGGCTCGGCGTCTGGGCCGGGCTGGCCGCGGTGGCCGTACTCCCGTGGGTGCCGCTGGCGCTGCGGGCGCGGGCGGCCGCACGGCGGGCAACCCCGACGGCGGCCGTCTCCCCGCCGGCGCGGATCCGGCCGGCGCGGACCCGACTGGGCTGGGCCATGGCCATCTACTTCGGCGCCCAGTCGCTCAGCGGCTACGCGATCATGGGCTGGCTGGCCCAACTGTTCCGCGACGCCGGCTACCAGCCGGAGTCGGCCGGGCTGCTGCTCGCCGGAGTGACCGCGCTCGGCGTGCCCATCGCCCTGGTGATGCCCACCCTGGCCGGCCGGCTCGCCACCCTGCGCCCCCTGGTGCTCGGGCTGACCGCCGCGTCCACGCTGGCCTACCTGGGGCTGGCACTCGCCCCACACGGCGCCGCGCTGCTCTGGGTGACCCTGCTGGCCATCGGCCAGGGCGCGTTTCCGATGATCCTGACCGCCATCGGTCTGCGCGCCCGCACCGCCGAGGGAACCGTCGCGCTCTCCGCGTTCGCACAGAGCACCGGGTACGTGATCGCCGCCCTCGGCCCGCTGATGGTCGGCATCCTCTACGAGGTCACCGGCGGCTGGAGCGCGCCGGTCGGATTCCTGCTGGTCGCGCTCGCCGTGCAGGCGGCGGCGGGCATGGCGATCGCTCGTCCCCGCTACGTCGAGGACGAGTGACGAGCGACAGCGGTCAGGAGGAGGCCGGCGACGGTTCGCCAGCGACGGCCTGATCCACCGTCGGATAGGTGTGCAGCACCTCGACCAGGCCGCTCACCTCGAGGATGCGCAGCACCCCCCGCTGCGGGGCGGCCAGCCGCACCACGCCGCCGGCCTCGTCGCAGCTGTTCTTGGCGCGGACGAAGACCGACAGGCCGGTCGAGTCGCAGAACGAGACATCCGCCAGGTCGAACACCAGCCGGTTACGGCCCTTGTCGAGCAGGTCGGTGATCTGGTCCTGCAACTGAGGTGCGGTCGCCATGTCCAGCTCGCCCGCGACCGACACGACGACCACGTCGCCGCGCTGTTCCGTGTGCACCGTCAAGGACATTCGCCAGACCTCCTGTTATCGGGGGAACGGTATCCCACGAACGGGGTCGAACGCAGAACGGGAGCCGGGATCCGGTGGTCATCATCATTCCGTTGCTACGGGGCAAGTAGTTGATCAGCCCCCGGTGATAGAGTCCGCCCCGTTCCAGGTCGAGGGGGTTTTCGCAATGGCGTTGAGCGCCGAGGAAAGCGGTCGACTCGCCGCGCTGCTGAGCGGGCAGGCCGAGCGGGTCACGCACCGATGGACGGAAACCGTCGCCGGTTCGTTGCGCGGCCGACTGAGTCAGGCGGAGCTGCGCCGGCAGGTCCAGGACCTGCACCAGGCCATCGTCGACACCGGCCAGCAGGGCGCCATCGACCTGTCCGCCGACACCGCCGCCGAGCTGCGCGCCACGCTGTCCGAGCTGTCCCGTGGCCGGGCCCGGCAGGGCTTCTCCGCCACCGAGACCGCGATCAGCATCTTCGCGCTGAAGGACGTGCTGGTCGAGCTGGTGCAGGAGGCCGGCGGCGACAACGCCCTGCGCGACTACGTCGCGTTCTCCGGGCTGGTCGACGAGATGGGTCTGTTCACCTTCGAGAGCTTCGTCCGCACCCGGGAGAGCCTGATCGCCGACCAGGCCGAGCAGCTGCTCGAACTCTCCACGCCGGTGGTCAAGCTCTGGGAGGGCGTGGTCGCCGTCCCGCTGGTCGGCACCCTGGACTCGGCCCGGGCCCAGGTCGTGATGGAGCGGCTGCTGCAGACCCTGGTCGACACCAGCTCCCCGTACGCGATCATCGACATCACCGGCGTACCGGCGGTGGACACCCAGGTCGCCCAGCACATCCTGAAGACCGTGGTGGCCGCCCGGCTGATGGGTGCCGACTGCATCATCTCCGGCATCCGCCCGCAGATCGCGCAGACCATCGTCGCGCTCGGCATCGAGTTCGGTGACATCGCCACCAAGGCGAGCCTCGCCGACGCGCTGCGCCACGTGCTGCGGCTGACCGGCGTGGAGAGCACCCGTCGACAGCCACGCCGGGACGCCTGATGGAACGGGTTCCGATCCTCAAGATCGGTGACATCCTGCTCGTCTCCATCCAGCTCGACATGTCCGACCAGACCGCCGTCGCGCTCCAGGAGGACCTCGCCGAGCGGATCGTCGTCACCGGCTGCCACGGCGTCATCATCGACATCACCGCGCTGGACATCGTCGACTCCTTCGTCGGGCGGATGCTCTCCACCATCGCGTCGATCTCCAAGGTGCTCGACGCCGAGACGGTGGTGGTCGGGATGCGCCCCGCCGTCGCCATCACCCTGGTCGAACTGGGGCTGTCGCTGAACGGAATCCGTACCGCCCTGAACGTCGAGCGCGGCATGGAACTGATCGCGGCGGCCCGCGCCGACGAGCTCGAGTACCAGCTCGACGATGATCCGGACGCCGAGACGGCCACGCCGTGACCGCGGGCGTCGACCTGGGCCCGCAGGCGCAGGCGATCCGGAGTGACGAGGACGTGGTGCGCGTCCGCCAGTTGGTTCGTGGCGTGGCGGTGGCCGTCAAGCTCTCCCTGGTCGACCAGACCAAGGTGGTCACCGCGGCGAGCGAGCTGGCCCGCAACACCCTCGTGTACGGCGGCGGCGGCTCGGTGGAGGTGACGACCGTGGACAACGGGCGGCGCCGGGGCGTGCGCATCGTCTTCGCCGACTCCGGGCCCGGCATCCCCGACCTCGACCTGGCCTTCACCGACGGCTACACCACCGGCAGCGGGATGGGCCTCGGGCTCAGCGGGGCCCGGCGACTGGTCGACGAATTCGAGATCGAGACGTCGGCGGAGACCGGCACGCGTATCACGGTCACCAAGTGGTCCCGGTGAACGGCGACGCGGTCACCGACAGTGGCATCTGGTTCCGGGTGGAGGCCGGCAGCGCGGCCAGCGCCGTCCGGCGTGCCGCCGAGCGACTCGGCGAGCAGATTCAGCTGGGCCAGTCGCGCATCGCCGACCTGGCGATCGTCGCCGCCGAGCTGACCAGCAACCTGGTCAAGCACGCCGACGAGGGCGTCCTGCTGCTCCGGCCGGTACGCCGGGCCGGTGAGGCGGGCGTGGAGCTGGTGGCGATCGACTCCGGGCCCGGCATGGCCGACCTGACCGTCTCGTCGCAGGACGGGCACTCCACCACGGGCACGCTCGGGATCGGCCTGGGTGCCATCGTCCGACAGGCCAGCTGGTTCGACGCGTACTCGCTGCCCGGTCGGGGCAGCGTCCTCGCCGTGCAGGTCTGGCCGGCCGAGCCCGCCCGGCCGTCCTGGGCCGGCGCCCTGACCCGGCCGCTGGCCGGCGAGACGGTCAGCGGTGACGGGTACGCCGTCCGGGTCGCCGACGGGCGGCACCAGGTGCTGGTCAGCGACGGCCTGGGGCACGGCCCGCTGGCCGCAGCCGCCACCGAGGCGGCGCTCGCCGCGTTCCGCGACGCCCCGGCCACCCCGCCCGCAGCGGTGGTGAGCCACCTGCACCGGGCCATGTCGTACACCCGCGGGGCGGCCCTGGCGGTGGCCGAGCTGGCGCCCGCCGACGGCATGCTGCGCTACGCCGGGCTGGGCAACATCGCCGGCGTGATCGTCGAGGGTGACGGTCAGCGCCGAGGGCTGGTGTCGCTGCCCGGCATCGCGGGGCACCAGCGGCCGGCGGTCCGGGAGTACGACTATCCCTTCGCTCCGGGCGCCCGGCTCGTGATGCACAGCGACGGAGTGGTCGACCGCTGGCGGTTGACCGACTACCCGGGCCTGGCGGAGCGATCCCCGCTGGTGATGGCCGCGACCCTGCTGCGCGACGCCGGGGTCCGGCGCGACGACGCCTGCGTGCTGGTCGCGAGGTCCTGGGCATGACCGAGGAGCCGGCCGGGCTGCCGCTGCTGCAGATGGCGCTGCGGGTCGAGCAGGACATCTTCGTGATCCGCCAGCGCGGCCGCGAGGTGGCCGCCGTGGTCGGCCTGGAACACCAGGACCAGGTCCGGATCGCCACCGCTCTCAGCGAGGTGGCCCGGGACCTGCTGCGGATGGTCGGAGGCGCGGACGTCTCCTTCCACATCGACGCGGGCGTCGACGGCCGCTTCCACCTCCGCGCCGACCTGGCCCCGGTGGCCCCGCTGCCCGACGGCCGGTTCGAGCCGCAGTCCGGCGCCGTGTCCCGACTGGTCGACACCTTGAGCGTGTCGACCGTCCAGGGGGTTACGGTCGTGAGGATGTCCCGACGAGTTCCGGCCAACGCGCCGACGCCGACCCCGGAGCGGCTCGCCGAGTTCCGTGCCGAACTCGGCCGTACCGCGCCGTCCAGCGCCCTTGATGAGCTGACCGTCCAGAACGGGCAGCTCATCGCGGCGCTCGACGAGGTGCGCAGCCAGCGCGACGAGCTGGCCGTGCTGAACGAGGAGCTCGCCGAGACCAACCGGGGCGTGCTGGCGCTCTACAACCAGCTCACCGAGGAGCTGGAGGAGACCAACCGGGGTGTGGTCGCCCTCTACGCCGAGCTGGACGAGAAGTCGGCCCAGCTGCGCGCGGCGAGCGAGTCCAAGAGTCGGTTCCTGGCCAACGTGAGCCACGAGCTGCGCGCCCCGGTGACCGCGATCATCGGGTTGGGGCGTCTGCTCGCCGACTCCGCCTCCGACCCGCTCACCACCGAGCAGGCCCGCCAGGTCGATCTGATCCGGTCCTCGGCGGCGGACCTGCTCGGGCTGGTCAACGAGCTGCTGGACCTCGCCAAGGCGGAGTCCGGCCGGATCGAGCCGGACTGGGCGGAGGTGGACCTGCGCCCGCTCTTCGGTCAACTGCGTGGCACGCTGCGCGCGCTGGCCACCCGGCCCGGGGTGGAGCTGGTGGTGGAGGAGCCGCCCGCGCCGGCCGTGCTGCGTACCGACGAGGTGCTGCTCGGCCAGGTGCTGCGCAACCTGCTGCACAACGGGCTGAAGTTCACCGAGCGCGGCGAGGTGCGGCTGCGGGCCCGGCAGAGCGACGACCGGTGGAACTTCTCGGTCATCGACACCGGCCCCGGCATCGCCCCGGAGCTGCACGACCGGATCTTCGAGGAGTTCTACCAGGTGCCGGGGGCGACCCGGGTCGGTGGCACGGGGCTCGGCCTGCCGTACGCCCGACGTCTGGTGATGCTGCTCGGCGGGACACTGGAGCTGACCAGCGAGCCCGGCCGGGGCAGCACCTTCACCGTTTCCCTGCCCGTGGGCGGAGCGTGACGTGGACGGCGGGCCGGCGACCGTCCTGGTGGTCGATGACAGTCGTACCAAGCGCTACCTGCTGGTCAGCTGGCTGACCCGGGCCGGGTTCACCGTCCTGGAGGCCGAGAACGGCGCCGAGGCCCTGGCCCGGGTCGAGGTGGACCGCGTCGACCTGGTGGTGCTCGACGTCCGGCTGCCCGACCTGAGCGGCTACGAGGTCTGCGAACGGATCAAGGAGGCGCATCCGGCGATGCCGGTGATCCACGTTTCGGCGCACGCCGTGGACGTGGCCGACCGCGCCCAGGGGCTGACCCGGGGTGCGGACGCCTACCTGACCGAGCCGATCGAGCCGGAAGAGCTGATCGCCACCACCCGGGCGGTGCTGCGCTACTACCAGGCCCGGCAGCGCGCCGAGCTGCTCGCCGAGCGGCTGCTCGTGCTGGCCGACACGACAGTGGCGGTGCACGCCGCGCCGACCTTCGCCCGGCTGCTGGAGGCCGCCGCCGAGGGTGCCGCACAGATCTTCAAGAGCCCGGCGGCGGTGGTCGCCGAGACGTTCGACGGCGACTGCCTGGCCGGGATCTGCGCCGGTCCGGGCGCCGAGGCGACCCTGGTGCCGTGGGTCGTCGACGACACCGGCGTGCCGACCGGCGCGACCGTGCGCGTGGAGGACCCGGCGGACTGGGGGCTGATCGAGTGGCCGGCGGGCGACTCGGTGACGGTGGCCGCCGCCCGGCTGCGGGAGGACCGAGCCCCGCTGTACGTGGTGGTCCCGACCGCCACCCAGACCGCCCGGACACCGGTGCTGGTGCAGCTCGCCCAGGCGGTGGCGGCGGCGGTGGAGGGGCAGCGCTCGTTCGACGAGGAGCACCGGATCGCGGTCACCCTCCAGCGCAGCCTGCTCCCGCGCGGGCTGCCCACGGTGGCCGGGCTGGACTTCGCGGTGCGCTACGAGCCGGCCAGCGCCCAGACCGAGGTGGGCGGCGACTTCTACGAGCTGGTCATGCTCGACGGGCACCTGCTGATGGCGATCGGCGACGTCGCCGGCCACTCGCTGCACGCGGCGACGGTGATGGCCGAGCTACGGCACGCGGTGCGGGCGTACGCGGTCGAGGGGCACCAGCCCGGCGAGATCCTGCACCGGGTCAACGAGCTGATGCGGACCCTGCTGCCGAACGAGCTGGCCACGCTCTGCGTGCTGCTGCTGCATCCGCCGACCGGGCGGGTCCGGCTGGCCAGCGCCGGTCACCTGCCGCCGGTGCTCAGCCTGGACGGCAAGGTGGAGTTCGTGCAGCACTCGGCGCCGCTGCTCGGCGTCCGCGCGCCCCGCCCCGCCGACCTGGAGTTCGTGCTTCCGGCCGGGGCCACGCTGGTGTTGTACACCGACGGGCTGATCGAGCGTCGGGACGCCACGATCGACGAGGGGTTGGCCGCGCTCGCCGCGGTGTCCGGCACGGTGGACGAGAACCTGGACGACTTCTGCGCCCGGCTGCTGGTGGAGCTGGCCCCACCGGAGATTCAGGACGACGTCGCGGTGGTCGTGCTGCGTCGCCGTTGAGCCGGCACCCGAAGCTGGGCTGGCCGCCCCGCGTCAGTGGACCGATCGGGCGTACGCGGCGGGCGACACGCCGGCGACGGCGGTGAAGTCGCGGACCAGGTGGGCCTGGTCGCTGTAACCGAGGTCGGCGGCGAGGCCCGCCCAGTTCAGCGGCCCGCCGGCGGCCTGTTCGACGGCCTCCTGGAGCCGGTAGCGGCGGATCACCCACTTCGGCCCGACCCCCACGTACTCGGTGAAGAGCCGTTGCAACCGGCGGACCGGGATGTGGTGGCGCGCGGCGAAGTCGTCGACCCGCAGCACCGTCCGGTCCGTCCGGATGGCCTCGGCCAGCGCGACGGCCTCCTCGACCGCCGGGTCGGCGTCGGGTGCCCAGGCGGTGAGCAGGGCGTCCAGCGCGCGACGGCGTTCATGGTCGGTGCCCGTGCACATCTCGGCGTCGGGCGGTGTCAGCCGCCCGGTGGGCAACGGCAGCAGGCGGCCGGTCAGCTCGGCGACCGGTCGTCGCCAGAACGGGTGGAAGCCGCCGGGGCGGAACTGGACTCCGCAGACCCGGCCGGTGCCGGCCAGCGTGATCCGGAAGAGGTCCCGGCCCACTCCGGCCACCTCGCCGGCCTCCGGCCCGTCGCCGTCGCGGCGGAACACCACGTTCACCGCCGGGTGCGGCACGACGCGCTGCTCGAACGGCGCGCTCAACGCCCAGTCGATCAACCAGTAGTGCTCGACCCACGGTCGCAGCCACTCGGCGGGCAGGTGCCGGCGGAAGCGGACCTCGCGCAGCAACCGGCCCGGGTCGAGGATTCCCCGGCTGTCGCCACGCGGTTGCTGTCGCATTTTTTCAAGACCACCCTCATACGCTGGCCCTATGGCAACTCAGACTAGCGATCTGCTCGCGGCTGCCGCGCCGCGAACCGTCGACGTGGTGCGTGGCATCGGTGACGACCAGCTCGGCCTGCCCACGCCCTGCCGCGACTACACGGTCCGGGAATTGCTCAACCATCTGATCGAGGTGGTGGTGAACTTCCAGGCGCTGGCCGAGAAGCGGTCGGTGGAGTGGGCCGACAAGCCCGACCACCTGGTCGACGGCTGGCGGGACCGGTTCGAGGCGGAGACCGGCCGCCTGGTCGCCGCCTGGTCGGACCCGTCCACGCTGGAGGGTGTGTCGCCGGGCATGGGCATGCCGCAGACCGTCATCGGCGGCATGGCGCTGCTGGACCTGACAGTGCACGGCTGGGACCTCGCCGTCGCGACCGGCCAGCCGTACGAGCCGGCTCCGGAGGCGGTGGCGGAGCTGCGCGGGCTGGTCGAGGGGTTGGCGCCGACCGCCCGCAGGATGGGCGTCTTCGCCGACCCGGTGCCGACCTCCTCCGTCGACCTGCCGGACCTGGACCACCTCCTCGCCCAGACCGGCCGTCCCCCGACCTGGCTGCCCACGCGCTGACGCTGCGGTGGTTGACAGCGGTATTCGCTGAGTGAATAGTTGCGGTGTGTCCACGCCGCATGTCCTGCTCGGGTTGCTCGCCGCTGGCAGCCGGCACGGTTATGAGCTCAAGCGTGCGCACGACGAGCGGCTGCCCCGAGCCCGGCCACTGGCGTTCGGGCAGGTCTACGCCACCCTCGGGCGACTCGAACGTGACGGCCTGGTGGCCGCCGCCGGGCAGGACCGGGCCGCCGGTCCGGACCGCACGGCGTACGCGCTGACCGGCGAGGGGCGGGCGACGCTCGACCAGTGGCTGTCCACGGTGGAGCCACCCATGCCGTACGTGGCCAGCACGCTCTTCACCAAGGTCGTGGTGGCGCTGCTGGTCGCCGACGTCGACCGGGCCCGCACCTACCTGATCGCCCAGCGCGCCGCGCACACCGCCCGGCTGCGCGAGCTGACCACGGTCAAGGCCGATCCGGCCGCCACGCTCAGCGATGTGGTCGCGGCCGACTTCGCGATCGCCCACCTCGACGCGGACCTGCGCTGGCTGCACGCCACCCTGGACCGCGTCGCCGACTGGCACCGGGAGGTGCACCCGTGACGCAACTCCAGGCTCGCGGCGTGGTTCGGGCGTACGGCCCGACGCCCGCCCTGCGCGGCGTGACGCTCGACGTGACCGAGGGCGAGATCGTGGCCGTCACGGGTCCGAGCGGCTGCGGCAAGTCGACTCTGCTGCACTGTCTGGCCGGGATCCTCCGCCCGGACGCCGGCGAGGTCAGCTGGCGTGGTCATCGCATCGACCACCTGTCGGAGGCGGCCCGGTCCCGGCTCCGGCGCACCGAGTTCGGGGTGCTGTTCCAGTTCGGCCAACTGGTCGCCGAGCTGACCGCGGCGGAGAACGTCGCCCTGCCCCTGCTCCTCGCCGGCACGGGGCGGCGAGAGGCGCGGACGGCGGCGCTCACCTGGCTGGAACGGTTCGGGGTGGCCGAGCTGGCCGACCTCCGGCCCGGCGAGATGTCCGGCGGTCAGCAGCAGCGGTGTGCCACCGCGCGGGCGCTGGTCACCGAGCCGCGGGTGCTCTTCGCCGACGAGCCGACCGGCGCCCTGGACACGCTCACCGGTGAGCAGGTGCTCACCCAGCTGGTCCGACTCGCCCGCGAGCAGCGCACCGCCGTCGTGCTGGTCACCCACGAACCGCGGATCGCCGCGTACGCCGATCGGGAGATCGTGCTGCGCGACGGTCTGGTGGACCACACCGGCCTGGGGCTCGACGTGCCGCTGGCCGGCGGCTCCCGGTGAGGCCGGCGACGCTGGTCCGGCTCGCGCTGGCCGGCACCCGCACCGACACCGCCCGGGTGGTGCTCACGGCGCTCAGCGCCCTGCTGGCGACCCTGGCCGGGTTGGCGGCGCTCACCGTGCTGGCCATCCCGAAACCCGCCGGGAACGCCTGGGTGGAGTCCGAGCAGTACCGCAACGAGTTGCTGCGTGAGCCGGGGCTGCGCGGTGGCACGGCGTTCGCGCTGCTGCTGCTGACCATTCCGGTGCTGGCACTGGCCGGCCAGTGTGCCCGGCTCGGCGCGCCGACCCGGGACCGCCGGCTGGCCGGGCTCCGGCTGGCCGGCGCCACCCCCGGCCAGGTCACCCGGCTGGCCGTGCTGGAGACGGGCCTGGCCAGCCTGCTCGGCACGTTCGTCGGGCTGGGCGTCTACCTGGCCGGTCGGGAGCTGCTGCACCGGCGGGACGGGCAGGGCCGGCTGGCTCTGCCCACCGACGTGCTGCCGTCGGTCGGGGCGATGGCGGCGGTGGTGCTGGGCCTGCCGGTGATCGCGGCGCTGGCCACCGCGGTGATGCTGCGGACGGTCACCACCAGCCCGCTGGGTGTGAGCCGCAAGGCGGCCCGGGAGCGCGGGCCGCGCCCGTGGGCCGGTGTGCTGATCGCGTTGGGCCTGACCTGCTTCGCGGCGATCCGGCCGGTGCTCTATCAACTCGACGACGAGCAGGTGGCGCGCTGGCTGGTGCCGCTGATGTTCGTGGCGGGTGGCCTCGCGGCGATGATCGGGGTGGTGATCGGCACCGGCTGGATCTCGTACACCTGCGGGCGGTTGCTGCGCCGGTACGCCCGCCGTCCGCCGGCGCTGCTCGCCGCAGGTCGGCTGATGGCCGACCCGTGGGCCGGCAGCCGTACGTTCGCCGCGCTGCTGGCCGCCCTGATCTTCGGCGGCGGCGCGGCCGCGTTGCGCGCCTACTTCGTGGCCCAGGACGCACTCGAACGGGAGCAGAACCAGCTCGACGGCGTCGACCGGGGTGCCGACCCGTTCTACCTGTCCACCATGGACCTGGTCGACGTCGCGGTGGGGGTGGCCGTGCTGATCGCCGCCGGAGGGTTGATCGTCGCGCTGGTGGAGGGGATCGTGTCCCGCCGCCGGGCCTACTCGGCGCTGGTCGCCACCGGCGTGCCGCGTGGCGCGCTGAGCCGGTCCATCGCCTGGCAGGCGCTGACCCCGGCGGTGCCGGCGATCCTGCTCGCCCTCGGTGTCGGGACGCTCCTCGGCCGAGGGCTGTTCCCCAGGGCGGCGACGGGCGCGGGCTCGGTAGCGGTCTGCGACGCCACGGCGGCGCTCTGCGACGACCCGGCGACCCGCGACCAGTACGTCCGGTTCGTGGAGACCGCCGGGGCCGAGCGGGTTCCGGACGTACCGCTGGAGCAACTGGCCTGGCTGGGAGCCGGCGCGTTGGCCGCGGTGCTGGTGACGGTCGGCGTCGGCCTGCTCTTCCTGCGGGTGAGCACGGCGGTGGACGAGCTGCGGACGGCCTGAGTCGATGTAACGGCGTCGCTGGCGGTGCCGCTGTCTGCACCGGAGGCCCGGACCATCGGGTCGCCGGCGCCCGACCGGACGGTTCGCGGCGCGGAAGCGGTGGGAGTTCGCCAGATGCACAACCAACCGGGTGGCACACCGCCGGTGTTCGTCGACGGGACCGGCCGCCGCCGGCGGCTGACCGTCATCGCCGGGACCACGATGGGTCTGGGTCTGCTCGCCAGCCTCGGGCTGATCGCCGCCGGGCTCTTCCTGGACACCTCCGTGTCGCTGCCCGGCTGGTCCGACGACCCTCGGGCACCGCGACCGGTGGAGGCCGGCGTGGACGGGATCACACAGCCCCGGGTGCCCGACTCGCCGTCGCCGTCCCCGGTGACCCGCACGTCGGCGCCGCTGCCCAGCCCCACCGCGACCGGTGTCCGGCGCTCCGGCCCGCCCACCACGTCGACGGGGCCGTCGGCCACCGACCAGCCGGGCCGCGCCGACGAGCACCGCAACACCTCGAAGCCGAGCCGGTCGCCTGGTAAGCCGCAGTGACGATGGCGCGACACGTGGCCCGACGTGATCCGCGGGCGCACTGGATCCTGCTCCTGCTCGGGTTGCTCCTGCTGCTCGCGGCACTCACCGTCAACGGCCTCGTGAACGGCCTCTCGGGCGGCTCCGGCACCCCCGCCGCCAGCGGTTCCGCCGCACCGGGCGTACCGGCCCAGGTCGGGTCGGGCGGCCCGGTCCTTCGGCTGGATCACGCCGAGCCGGTCAGCCGGGCTCTGCCGGGCCGGACGATCGCGCTGACCTTCGACGACGGGCCGGACCCGCGCTGGACCCCGCAGGTGCTCGACGTGCTGCGCCGCCACGGCGCGCACGCCACCTTCTTCGTGGTCGGAGCCCGGGTCAACGAGCACCCGGAGCTGGTCCGCCGGATCCTCGCCGAGGGCCACGAGATCGGGTCGCACACCTACACCCACGCCGACCTCGCCGCCGTACCGGCGTGGCGACGCGACCTCGAACTCTCGCTCACCCGCAAGGCGGTCGCCGCGGCGACCGGCCGGGAGGTCACCCTGCTCCGGCCGCCGTTCTCCTCGGTGCCGACGGCGCTGACCGGGCCCGAGTACGCCGCGCTGCGCGCCGCCGCCGGGACCGGGCACGTCGCGGTGCTCGCCGACCTGGACACCAGGGACTGGCAGCGCCCCGGCGTCGACCAGATCGCCCGGGCGGCCACCCCGAAGCGGGGACAGGGCGCCGTGGTGCTGATGCACGACGGCGGCGGTGACCGGGCGCAGACGGTGGCCGCGCTGGACCGGCTGCTGCCCGCGCTGACCGGCCAGGGCTACCGGTTCACCACGATCTCCACGGGCATCGACGCCTCGCCGTCGATGGTCCCGGCCGGCGCCGGCAGCCGACTGAGCGGCACCGCGCTGCGCTGGACCCAGACCGGCGCACGCTGGTCGGCCGGGGTGATGAACGCACTGCTCGCCATCGCCCTGGTGCTCGGCGTGCTGCGGCTGGTGGTGCAGGTGATCTGCGCCCAACGGCACGTACGTCGAGTCCGCCGGCCCCGTCGGGACCGGCCCGAGGTGCGCGTCCCGGTGTCGGTGATCGTGCCGGCGTACAACGAGGCGGCGAACATCGCCGCCACGGTCCGTTCCCTGGTGGCCAGCGCGTACCCGGCGCTGGAGGTGATCGTGGTGGACGACGGATCGGACGACGGCACCGCCGACATCGTCGAGCGGATGCGGCTGCGCGGGGTACGTGTGATCCGGCAGGCCAACGCCGGCAAGCCGGCGGCGCTGAACACCGGCATCCGGGCGGCCCGCGCGAACCTGCTGGTGCTGGTGGACGGGGACACCGTCTTCCAACCGGACACCGTGCACCGGCTGGTGCAGGGCTTCGCCGACCCGACGGTGGGTGCGATCAGCGGCAACACCAAGGTCGCGAACCGGCGCCGGCTGCTCGGCCGGTGGCAGCACCTGGAGTACGTGATCGGCTTCAACCTCGACCGCCGGATGTACGACGTGCTGGAGTGCATGCCGACCATCCCCGGCGCGATCGGCGCGTTCCGGCGCGAGGTGCTGCTGCGGGTGGGCGGCGTGCCGGCGGACACGCTGGCCGAGGACACCGACCTGACCATGAAGGTGCTCAGGGCCGGGTGGCGGGTGGTCTACGAGGAGTCGGCGATCGCCTGGACGGAGGCCCCCTCGTCGCTGCGGCAGCTCTGGCGGCAGCGGTACCGCTGGTGCTACGGCACCATGCAGGCGATGTGGAAACACCGGCACGCGCTGCGCGAGTCGGGTGCCGGCGGGAAACTCGGCCGGCGAGGTCTGCCGTACCTCACGGTGTTCCAGATCGTGCTGCCGCTCACCGCGCCGGCGGTCGACGTGTTCGCCGTCTACGGCCTGCTCTTCCTGCCCTGGTCGACCCTCGCCCTGGCCTGGGCCGGGCTGCTGCTGCTCCAGGCGGCCACCGCCGGCTACGCGCTACGCCTCGACCGGGAGCGGTACGGGCCGCTGTGGGCGTTGCCGTTCCAGCAGCTGGTCTACCGGCAACTCATGTATCTGGTCGTGGTGCAGTCGGTGGTCACCGCGTTGGTCGGCAACCGGCTGCGCTGGCAACGGATGGTCCGTACCGGCGAGGCCGCCGCGTTGGTCGGCGCCGGCCGCCCCTGATCGGCGGGCTGCCCACCCCGACCTGACCCGTCCGCGACGTCGCGGTTGCCGGTCAGGTCGGGGCGTGGAAGAGGCCGGCGGACCAGGCGATCACCAGGCCGACGGCGGCGGAGCAGCAGCAGACGAGCAGGGCGGCGGCCACCACCGCGAGGATCATCCAGGCGGAGGCGCGCCGGGGAGCCGGCGCCGCACCGTCCTCGTCACTCATCGCCGCCGCCCCGGTCACCAGCTCAGGCGCGGCCGAGGCGGTCCAGGATCCAGGCGTTGATGAACGCCTCCTCGCGCCAGGCGTCGTAGCGGCCGCTCGGGCCGCCGTGCCCGGCCCCCATCTCGGTCTTCAGCAGGTAGTCGCCGCCCGGGGAGACCGCCCGCAGGCGGGCGATCCACTTCGCCGGCTCCGAGTAGAGCACCCGGGTGTCGTTGAGGCTGGTCACCGCCAGGATCGCCGGGTAGTCCACCGGCGCCACGTTCTCGTACGGCGTGTAGGACTTCATGTACGCGTACACCTCCGGGTCCTCCAGCGGGTTGCCCCACTCCTCCCACTCGGTGACGGTCAGCGGCAACGACGGGTCGAGGATCGAGGTGAGCGCGTCCACGAACGGCACCTGCGCGACGATGCCGGCGAACGCGTCCGGGGCGAGGTTCGCCACCGCGCCCATCAGCAGGCCGCCCGCCGAGGCGCCCCGGGCCACCAGCCGGTCGCTGGCCGTCCAGCCGGCCTTGACCAGGTGCCGGGCGCAGGAGACGAAGTCGGTGAAGGTGTTCTTCTTGGCCAGCATCTTGCCCTGGTCGTACCAGCGTCGGCCCAGCTCACCGCCACCCCGGATGTGCGCCACCGCGAAGACCACACCCCGGTCCAGCAGGGACAGGCGGGCCACCGAGAACCACGGGTCCATGCTCGCCTCGTACGAGCCGTAGCCGTACAGCTCGCAGGGGGCGGAGCCGTCCCGGGGCGTACCGACCCGGCAGACCAGCGAGATCGGCACGCGGGTGCCGTCGTCGGCGAGCGCCCAGTCGCGGTGCTGCTCGTACTCGGCCGGGTCGTACGGCCGTCCGTCCGGGCCGGGCAGCACCGGCTTCTGCTTGCGCAGCACCATCTGCCGGGTGACCAGGTCGTAGTCGTACACCGAGTCGGGCGTGACCAGCGAGGAGTAGCGCAACCGGAGCTGCCCGGTGCGGTACTCCGGGTTGGCGTCCAGGCCGACGCTGTACAACGGTTCCGGGAAGTCGATGTCGTACGCGTCGCCGCCCCCGATCGGCAGCACCCGCAGCCCGGTGAGCCCGTCGGTGCGCAGCGACACCACGAGGTGGTTCGCGAAGGCGTCCACCGCCTCCAGCCGCGTGCCGGGGCTGTGCTCGATCAGCGGCACCCAGTCGCCCGGCGTGTCCGCCGAGGTGAACGCCAGCGCGAAGTCCTCCGCGCCGTCGTTGTGCAGGATCAGGAAGCGGTGGCCGTGGTGCTCCACCGTGTACTCGACGCCCTGCCGGCGGGCCGCGATCACGGCGGGCGCGCCGGTCGGGTTGCCGGCCGGGATCACCAGCACCTCGCTGGTGACCTTGCTGTGGATGTCGATCAGGATGAACTTCTCCGACCGGGTCAGCTCCACGCCGACCCAGAACCGCTCGTCGTCCTCCTGGTGGACCACCACGTCGTCCGCGGCGGCCGAGCCGATGGTGTGCCGCCAGACGCGGTTGGGCCGCCAGGCGTCGTCGACGGTCACGTAGAACAGCGCCGAGGCGTCGGCCGACCAGGCGGTGCCGTAGAACGTGTCGGGCACCTCGTCCGGCAGCAGCTCGCCGGTCGTCAGGTCCTTCACCCGCAGCGTGAACCGCTCGTCGCCGGAGAAGTCGGTGGAGTAGGCCAGCCAGCGCCCGTCCGGGCTGACGTCGAAGGCGCCCAGCGAGAAGAAGTCGTGCCCCTCGGCCAGCAGGTTGCCGTCGAGCAGCACCTCCTCGCCGTCCAGCGGGGCGCCGTCCGCGCTGAGCGGCGGGTCGGTCTCGGAGTCGCGGACCGCGCGCCGGCAGTGCACCCCGTACTGCTGCCCCTCGACCGTCCGGGTGTAGTACCAGTGCCCGCCCTTGCGGGTCGGCACGGACAGGTCGGTCTCCCGGGTGCGCCGGCGGGTCTCCTCGAACAGCTCGGCACGCAACCCGGCCAGGTGCGCCGTGCGCTCCTCGGTGTAGGCGTTCTCGGCGGTCAGGTAGGCGATCGTCTCCGGGTCGTCCTTTGCGGCGAGCCAGGCGTACTCGTCGATGACGGTGTCGCCGTGGTGGGTGCGCTCGGCGGGCACCCGCTTCGCCGCGGGCGGGGCAGTCTCGGTGGTCACGGCGCCACGTTACCGGCCGGCTCGCTCCGCGCGCCGGACCAGCGGCATCCCGATAGTCGCCACCACCGCATTCGAACACATGTACGATGGCCGGCATGGCGGCAGCAGCGAGTTCCCTCGACCGGTCCGGAGCCCTTGAGATCACCCGGAGGTTGGCGGCGATCTGCGGTCCGCCGTTCGCCCGGCTCGCCGGGCCGGCCGACGAGGTGGCCGGGCGACCGGCCCGCTGGGTGGCGGTGCCGGGCGGGCCACACGCCGCGGCCGAGGTGCTGCGCCTGGCCGCCGCGCATGACCTGACGGTGGTCCCCCGGGGCGCCGGCACCAAGATCGACTGGGGTGCCGCGCCCGCGCGGGTCGACATCATGCTCGACACCGGCCGGCTGGCCGGCATCGGTCACGAGCCGGTCGGCGCGCCGGTCGCCGAGGTTGGCGCCGGCACTCCGCTGCGAGCGGTGCAGTCCACGCTGGAGCGCACCGGGCAGCGGCTGGCCATGGACGCCCCGTCGCCTGGGGCGACGCTGGGCGGGGTGCTCGCCGCCGGTGAGGCCGGCCCCCTGCGACACCGCCACGGCAGCCCCTGCGACCAGCTTCTCGGTCTGCGCTACCTGGGTGCCGACGGCGAGTTGGTCAGCGCCGGCGGCGGAGCGCCGGGGCTGGACCTGGCGCGAATGCTGTGCGGCTCGCAGGGCGCGCTCGGTGTGCTGGTCTCGGCGAGCCTGCGGGTGCAGCCAGCGCCGGCCAGCTTGCTCTGGGTGTCCCGCCCGGTGTGGACGCCACTGGAGGTGCACGACCTGGTCCGGGCGATCCTCGCCGCCCGGCTCGAGCCGGCGGCCATCGAGCTGGACCTGCCGGCCGGCGCGCCCAGGCCCCGCTCGCCGTACCCGCCCGGCCATCCGTCCGCCACCGCCCGCGAGCGCCACCCCTCGATGTCCGGGCGGGCCAGCGCCCCGTCCCGGGCGGGCAGTCTCGTGGTGCTGCTGGAGGGCGGGCCGGCCGACGTCACGGAACGCGCCGAGCGCCTGGTCGGCCTGCTGCACGGGGAAGCCACCGTCACGCACTCCCCGCCGCCGTGGTGGCGTCGCTACCCGTTCGCACCCGGCGACACGGCGCTGCGCCTGGAGGTGCCGATCAGCGACCTGCACGCCGCCGTCTACGCGTTGCGCGACGCGGCCGGCGCGCCGGTGCCGGTGCGCGGTTCCGCAGGGTTGGGCGTGGTGCACGCGGCACTGCCCGGCGCGTTGGCCCCCGACCGGGTGGCGTCCATCCTGGCCGCCGTCCGAGGGGTCCTGCTGGCCCGGCAGGGGCGCTGCGTCGTGGTCTCCGCACCCGCGCCGGTGCGACAGGCCGTCGACCTGTGGGGTGAGCTGGGCGGCCTGGCCCAGCTGCGGGCCGCCAAGGAGCACCTCGACCCCAAGCACCGGCTCGCGCCCGGCCGGCTCCCGGGCGGCCTGTGACCGGGCGCGTTCCTCGCTACCGCCCGGTGGTCAGTCCAACCACCACTGATGCATGTCGAGCAGCGGCGGGGTGAACCGGGCCACCAGCACCAGCACGCTGCTGGCCGCACCGGCCAGCAGTAGCGTCCGGGCCGTCCGGGGCAGGGCGTCCCGCTCCCGGGCGGCCAGCGCCACCGCGACGACCGCCAACGGCAGCCCGAGCACGGCGCCCACCAGGTAGAGCAGCGCCACCACGGCGTAGAGCCAGAACAACGGGTTCGCCCCGTGCATCCCGAACGGGACCAGCTCCTTGGGGTCGTACGCGCCGGTCAGCATCTCGGCCGGCCCGACGCCGGCGGCGGCCATCCGGCCCAGGTAGAGCAGCAGCACCGTGAGGAACGCCCCGACGGTCGCGAGCTGCGCGGCGATCAGCACCCGGACCAGCGGCCGGGAGTACGGCGCGACCCGTGCGACAGTCGACATGGCCGTCAATCTACCGAGCCGACCGTGAATCGGGTGCCGCCCGCGCTCAGGTCGCGTCGTTGCGGAGCACCAGGATGGCGATGTCGTCGCGCGGCGGCTCGACCGAGAAGTTGATCGCGGCGGCGCGCAGCCGGGCCGCGACCACGTCGGCCGAATATCCCGCCAGGGGCGCCGCGGCGTCACGCAGCCGGTCGGTGCCGAACAGCTCCCGGCCGCGCCGCCGCTCGGTGACCCCGTCGGTGTAGAAGATCAGCGAGTCGCCCGGAGCGAGCGTGATCCCCGCCGTCGGCGAGGTGATCGTGTCCAACAGGCCCAGCGCCGTGCCGCCGGTGCCGACGAACCCGGCGCCGCCCGCCGCGGCCAGCAGCACCGGCCGGTCGTGCCCGGCCAGGTGCAGCGAGACGTCCAGCCGGTTGCCGTCGCCCGGCCCGACCGCCGCCAGGGCGAGCGTGCAGTACCGGCCGCCGCCCCGCTCGACCAGCGTCTCGTTGAGCCGGGCCAGGGCCTCCGGCAGCGGCTTGCCGTCGCCGACCAGCACCCGGATGACGTCGCGGACCAGCCCGGTGACCGCCGCCGCCTGGACGCCCTTGCCCGAGACGTCCCCGATCACCACCAGCCAGCGCCCGTCGGGCAGCGGCACCACGTCGTAGAAGTCGCCGCCCACCTCGGCGTCGTCGCCGGTCGGGACGTACTCGGCGGCGAAGCCGATCCCGTCCAACAGCGGCAGCACCGGCGGCAGGAGGGACTGCTGGAGCGTCTGCGCCACCCGGCGGCGCTCGGCGTGGATCCGCGCGTTCTCGATGGCCAGCGCGGCCCGCCGGGCCACGTCCTCCAGCACGGACACCTCGTCCGGGTCGTGCCGGTGCCGCTGGTGCCGCCCCACGGCCAGGGTGCCGAGCCGCTGCCCGCGCGCGATCAACGGGACCGCGAACCCCTCCATCGGCCCGCCGAGCGGAATCTGTGCCGCGCTGCGGGACGCCTCCCGCAGCCGGGCCTGGATCGAGTCCGGGCCGGTCTCCGCCAGCACCTTGTGCAGCTGCGGCAGCACCGACTCGTCCGCGTGGGTGGCCGCCGCCAACCGGAGCCGGCCCCACTCGTCGGTGGTGTGCACCGCGCACCACTGGCCGAGCCGGGGCACCACCAGCTGCGGGATCAGTGCCATGGTCAGCTCGACGTCCAGCGACTGGGCCAGCAGTTCGCTCGCCTCGGCCAGGAAGGTCAGCCACGCCTGCCGGCGGACGTCGGCCCGGCGCAGCCGGTCGTTCTCCAGGTGCAGCGACAGCCGCTCTGCGGTCAGCACCGCCAGCGGCCGGGCGTACGCCGACGGTGCGGCGTCCAGCTCCAGCTCCCCGGCGTACGGGCGGTGCACCGTCAGCGGCACCCGGAGCAGGTCGCCGTCGTCGCGGGGTTGCCGGCCGAAGCGGGCCAGCACCTGGCGACCCTGCCCGTCGCCCCGGTCCAGCCGGATCGTGCCGCCGGCCGCGCCCACCATCTCGGCGACCCGGCTGAGCAGGCCGGTGGCGAAGTCGGGCAGCGGGTCGTCCGCGTACATGTCGGGGGCGGTCTGCATGAGCTCGCTCATCGCGCCGGCGCTCGGCGCGGAGCTGTCGACGGCGGCTCCCGGGCCGGCGGCGGCGGGCGTCGACTCGCCGCTCGCGGCGGCTGCGGCCGACGGGTCGGCGCCGGGCCGGTCCAGCCGGAACCAGACGCCCTTGCCGGTGGGCAGGTACGTGGTGCCCCAGCGGCTGGCGAAGTGGTCGACCAGCAGCAGACCCCGCCCCCGCTCGGAGACCTCGTTGATCTCGGTGGCGTCGTTGCGGACGCCGACGGTCAGCTCGTCGCCCGTGCCGGGTGCGAAGTCCGAGACCGTCACGGACAGGCCGATCTCGTCCGCGACGACCTCGATGTCCAGTTCGGTGCGGGCGTGCTCGATGGCGTTGGTGGTCAGCTCCGTGGTGAGCAGCAGCGCCTCGTTGGCCAGCTCGTCGAGGGCCGCCTCGGTCAGCACCGAGCGGACGACCGCGCGGGCTGCGGCGGGCGTGCGGCGGTCAGCGGGCAGGCGGACACGCCGGACCGCCCCGTTCCGGGCCCCGGCCGTCGCGGGCCCCGCCTCGGCTGACACCCCCGTATCCTCCACCGTCGCCCCGCCGGGTGCCAAGCCGGTCGACGATCGCGGAGGCGTGTGTCGGCGGGCCGCGCGCCGATCTCCGACCGGCTGCGACAGTCCGCCCCTGACGAGGGGGTCTGGCACGCCGGCGAGGTCTGCGACCGGCCGTGTTGGATCGGCCCCCATCGAGAGGATCCGTGGGCCGTCCGGGGCGAACCGGCGGGTCGCGCACCCTGGCACCGCGGCGCGCGCGGGCACAATATGGGGAGCCGGCGTGTCCGCACCGGGCCGGCGGCCCCCGAGTTGAGCGAGGAATCATGACCACGGCGAAGCAGTCGGTGGCGGATCCGTCCGCGGCCGACCACGAGGCGCTCCTCGGTGAGTTGGCCGAGGCGCTGCGACGGGTCCGTCGCGGCGACCTGAAGGTTCGGCTACCTCGCCGGGCGGGCAAGGGCGGCGAGGTCGCGGACGCCTTCAACGAGGTGGTGTCGCTCCAGGAGCGGCAGTACCTGGACCTGCGGCGGATCAGCCGGATCGTCGGTCGTGACGGCCGGCTCACCGAGCGGCTCGACGACGAGGGTCTGGACGGCTCCTGGGCGGAGGGGCAGCGGGCGATCAACTCACTGATCGACGACCTGGGCCGGCCGACCACCGAGATCGCCCGCGTCATCGTGGCGGTCGCGGACGGCGATCTGTCCCAGCACATGGCGCTGGAGATCGACGGCCGGCCGCTGCGCGGTGAGTACCTGCGCATCGGGCGCACCGTGAACACCATGGTCGACCAGCTCTCCTCGTTCTCCAACGAGGTGACCCGGGTGGCCCGCGAGGTGGGCACCGAGGGCAAGCTGGGTGGCCAGGCCGACGTCCGGGGCGTCGCCGGCACGTGGAAGGACCTCACCGACTCGGTGAACACCATGGCGTCGAACCTCACCTACCAGGTGCGGTCGATCTCCCAGGTGTCCACGGCGGTGGCCAAGGGCGACCTGTCACAGAAGATCACCGTGTCGGCCAAGGGTGAGGTCGCCGAGCTGGCGCACACGATCAACTACCTCACCGACACGCTGCGACTCTTCGCCGAGCAGGTGACGCGGGTGGCCCGCGAGGTGGGCACCGAGGGCAAGCTGGGTGGCCAGGCCGAGGTGCCGAACGTGGCCGGCACCTGGAAGGACCTGACCGACAGCGTCAACTCGATGGCGTCGAACCTGACCGCCCAGGTGCGTAACATCGCCCAGGTCTCCACGGCGGTGGCGCGGGGCGACCTGTCGCAGAAGATCACGGTGGCGGCGCAGGGCGAGATCCTGGAGCTGAAGGACACCGTCAACACGATGGTCGACCAGTTGTCGTCGTTCGCCGACGAGGTGACGCGGGTCGCCCGTGAGGTGGGCATCGAGGGCAAGCTGGGCGGCCAGGCCCAGGTGCGCGGGGTCTCCGGCACCTGGCGTGACCTCACCGAGAACGTGAACCAGTTGGCCGGCAACCTCACGAGTCAGGTCCGCAACATCTCCCAGGTCTCCACGGCGGTGGCACGCGGTGACCTGTCCCAGAAGATCACGGTGGACGCCCAGGGCGAGATCCTGGAGCTGAAGAACACCGTCAACACGATGGTCGACCAGTTGTCGTCGTTCGCCGACGAGGTGACGCGGGTGGCCCGCGAGGTGGGCACCGAGGGCAACCTGGGCGGTCAGGCGCAGGTGAAGGGTGTCTCCGGCACGTGGCGGGACCTGACCGACAACGTGAACTCGATGGCGTCGAACCTGACCAGCCAGGTCCGCAACATCGCGTCGGTGACCACGGCGGTGGCGAAGGGTGACCTCAGCCAGAAGATCACGGTGGACGCCCGGGGCGAGATCCTGGAGCTGAAGTCGACGGTCAACACGATGGTCGACCAGTTGTCGTCGTTCGCCGACGAGGTCACGCGGGTGGCCCGCGAGGTGGGCACCGAGGGCAAGCTCGGCGGTCAGGCCCAGGTGCGCGGCGTGGCCGGCACCTGGCGCGACCTCACCGACAACGTCAACTCGATGGCGTCGAACCTGACGGCGCAGGTGCGGAACATCGCCCAGGTCTCCACGGCCGTGGCGAAGGGTGACCTGTCGCAGAAGATCACGGTGGACGCCCGGGGCGAGATCCTGGAGCTGAAGTCGACGGTCAACACGATGGTCGACCAGTTGTCGTCGTTCGCCGACGAGGTCACGCGGGTGGCCCGCGAGGTCGGCAGTGAGGGCAAGCTCGGCGGTCAGGCGCAGGTGAAGGGTGTCTCCGGCACGTGGCGGGACCTGACCGACAACGTGAACTCGATGGCGTCGAACCTGACCAGCCAGGTCCGCAACATCGCCTCGGTGACCACGGCGGTGGCGAAGGGCGACCTCAGCCAGAAGATCACGGTGGACGCGCAGGGCGAGATCCTGGAGCTGAAGTCGACGGTCAACACGATGGTCGACCAGTTGTCGTCGTTCGCCGACGAGGTCACGCGGGTGGCCCGCGAGGTCGGTATCGAGGGCAAGCTCGGCGGTCAGGCGCAGGTGAAGGGTGTCTCCGGCACCTGGCGCGACCTCACCGAGAACGTCAACCAGCTCGCCTCGACCCTGACCACCCAGCTGCGGGCCATCGCGCAGGTGTCCACCTCGGTGACCCGCGGCGACCTGACCCAGCGGATCGCGGTCAAGGCGCAGGGTGAGGTCGCCGAGCTGAAGGACAACATCAACCAGATGATCGTCACCCTCCGGGAGACGACCAAGAAGAACGCCGAGCAGGGCTGGCTGGACTCCAACCTGGCCCGGATCGGCGGCCTGTTGCAGGGCCAGCGGGACCTGGGCGAGGTCTGCCGCATGATCATGACCGAGGTGACCCCGCTGGTCGACGCCCAGCTCGGTGCCTTCTTCCTGGCCGACGACGCCGACGGCAGCATGCGGCTGCGGTTGACCTCCTCCTACGGGTACGTGGCCCGCGGCCACGACGTCACCTTCGGCCCCGGTGAGGGGCTGGTCGGGCAGACGGCGCTCTCGCGCCGGACGATCCGGGTCAGCGCCTCCCCGAACAGCCGCCTCACACTGCGCTCCGGACTGGCCGAGACGCCCCCGTCGGACCTGGTGGTGCTCCCCGTGCTGTTCGAGGGGGAGCTGCTCGGGGTGATCGAGTTCGCGAGCGTGGCGGCGTTCTCCGAGCTGCACCTGTCGTTCCTGGAGCGGCTGGTGCTCACCATCGGCGTCGCCGTCAACACCATCCAGGCCAACCGGCGTACGGAGGAGCTGCTGGCCCAGTCGCAGCGGCTGGCGCACGAGCTCCAGGAGCAGTCGGCGGAGTTGCAGCGCACCAACGCCGAGCTGGAGGAGAAGGCCACCCTGCTCTCCGAGCAGAAGGGCAACATCGAGACGAAGAACCGGGAGATCGAGCTGGCCCGCCTCGGCCTGGAGGAGAAGGCGCAGCAGCTCACCCGGGCCTCGGCGTACAAGTCGGAGTTCCTGGCCAACATGAGCCACGAGCTGCGGACGCCGCTGAACTCGCTGCTGCTGCTGGCCCGACTGCTGGCCGAGAACTCGGAGCAGAACCTCAACCCGAAGCAGATCGAGTTCGCCCGCACCATCCACAGCGCCGGCTCGGACCTGCTGTCGCTGATCGACGACATCCTGGACCTGTCCAAGATCGAGGCGGGCCGGATGGACGTCGAGCCGACCGAGATCCGGTTCGCGGAGATCCGCGGCTACGTCGAGCAGGCGTTCGCCCCGCAGGCCGAGGAGAAGTCCCTGGACTTCCAGGTACGGGTGAGCAAGGACCTGCCGCCGGCGCTCGTCACCGACGCGCAGCGGTTGCAGCAGATCCTGCGCAACCTGCTCTCCAACGCGGTGAAGTTCACCGACAACGGTGCGGTGACGCTGCGGATCGCCCCGGCGGCGGAGAACGCGGTCTTCGACGTGCCGGCGCTGACCAACGCCCAGCAGGTGATCGCGTTCACCGTGATCGACACCGGGATCGGCATCTCCGACGACAAGTTGTCGATCATCTTCGAGGCGTTCCAGCAGGCGGACGGGACCACCAGCCGCCGCTACGGCGGCACCGGCCTGGGCCTGTCGATCAGCCGTGACCTGGCTCGGTTGATCGGGGGCACCATCACCGTGTCGTCGGCACCCGGGCAGGGTTCGACCTTCACCCTGTTCGTGCCGCAGGTGCTGGCCCCGGACGCCGTGGTCGCGCCCCAGTCGCCGTCCCCGCAGCGCGCCGGCCTGCCGTCGTCGCTGCTGATGCCGCCGCTGGAGCTGCTGCCGGAGCGGCCGGAGGCGCCGGCCACCCGTCAGCTGGACGGGGCCACGGTGCTGATCGTGGACGACGACGTGCGTAACGTCTTCGCCCTGACCAGCGCGCTGGAGCTGCACGGGATGACCGTGCTGTACTCGGACAACGGAGCGGACGGTGTCCGCCTGCTGGCCGAGCACCCGGAGGTGGACATCGTGTTGATGGACGCCATGATGCCGGACCAGGACGGGTACGAGACCACCCGTCAGATTCGCCGCAACCACCGGTTCGCCGACCTGCCGATCGTCTTCCTGACCGCGAAGGCGATGCCGGGCGACCGCGAGTCCGCACTCGCGGCCGGGGGCAGCGACTACATCACCAAGCCGGTCGACCTGGACGACCTGATCGAGCTGATGTCGTCCTGGATCAGCGGCAGCCGGACTGAGGAGACCTCGTGACCCAGATGGCCAAGGCGCTGCTCGTCGACGACCGGCGGGAGAATCTGATGGCCCTGGAGGCGATCCTCCAAGGCCTGCCCGTCCAGTCCGTGGCGGTGGAGAGCGGCGAGGCGGCGCTCAAGCAGTTGTTGGTGGACGACTTCGCGGTGATCCTGCTGGACGCGCAGATGCCGGACATGGACGGCTTCGAGACGGCCAGCCACATCAAGCGCCGGGAGCGGACCCGGCACGTGCCGATCATCTTCCTCACCGCCGCCGACCGCGACGCCCAGCTCGCCCTGCGCGGCTACCAGGTGGGGGCGGTGGACTACCTGACCAAGCCGTTCGACCCGTGGGTGCTGCGGGCCAAGGTGTCGGTCTTCGTCGAGCTGTGGGTGAAGACGCGGCAGTTGGCCGCCCAGTCGGACCTGGTCCGGGAGCGCGACACGCAGTGGCGGCGGCTCACCGACGCGGTCGACGAGGCGACGACCCTGCTCCGGTCCGACGAGCCGGAGGTTCGGGACCGGGCGGTGCGACTGCTCGAACAGGCCCGCTGGGGCAACACCGCCTGACCCTGGGCCTGGCCTTTGGCCGGCCCGGGTCAGCCCGTGGGTTGGTCGTTGCGGATCATCAGGGCGCTGCGGAGGCCCGTGATGTCGAGGACGCGGATCAGGAAATCGCCCACGTGGGTCAACATCAGGAGGCTCTGGGCGTGGCTGGCCTTGCGGCTGAGGACGACCAGCGTGCCGAGGCCCTGCGAGTCGCAGAAGGTGACACCGCCCAGGTCGAGCACGATTCGCGGGGGCGGGTCGGCCAGCACCTCGTTGACGACGGTGGAGAGCTGCGCGGCCGTGAGCATGTCGATCTCACCAGCCAGGCGCAGCACTGCTTCGTCGCCCGTCCGGTGTAGCGTGATGGACAGTTCGGCACGATCCACCCGGTCAGCCTAGCGCGATCCGGACGGCCCGGCCTGTCGAGGCTGTGAGCCGCGCGTCGGCGCCGCTGCCGGGCACCGGAGGCGGGTGAGCCGGGTAACCCCGGTCCGGGGTGGCTGCGGCCTGGCCGCCCGGCGCTGACACAATGGCGGCATCGTGACCGACACCTTCTCTGCCGGATCTGGCCGCTACCCGGCCGACGCGCCGGCCTCCGAGGCCCTGTTCGACCGCGCCCGCGCCATCGTGCCGGGCGGGGTGAACTCCCCCGTGCGTGCCTTCCAGGCGGTCGGCGGCACCCCACGCTTCATGGTTCGCGGGGAGGGTCCGTGGCTGCATGACGCCGACGGCCGCCGCTATGTCGACCTGGTCTGCTCGTGGGGTCCGCTGATCCTCGGGCACGCCCACCCCGAGGTCGTGGAGGCGGTGCAGGCCGCCGCCGCCCGGGGCACCAGCTTCGGCACCCCCACCCCCGGTGAGGTGGAGCTTGCCGCCGAGATCGTCGACCGGACCCCGGTGGAGCAGGTC
Source organism: Micromonospora sp. RHAY321 (assembly GCF_023896955.1). GTDB lineage: Bacteria > Actinomycetota > Actinomycetes > Mycobacteriales > Micromonosporaceae > Micromonospora. The sequence continues at coordinate 562,994 of NZ_JAMHIW010000003.1, read as the reverse complement.
CGGCTGGTCAACTCCGGCACCGAGGCGACCATGTCGGCGGTCCGGCTGGCCCGTGGCTTCACCGGCCGCTCAAAGATCGTCAAGTTCTCCGGCTGCTACCACGGCCACGTCGACGCGCTGCTCGCCTCCGCCGGGTCCGGCGTGGCCACCCTGGGCCTGCCCGACTCGCCCGGCGTCACCGGCGCGGCGGCCAGCGAGACCATCGTGCTGCCCTACAACGACATCAGGGCGGTCGAGGAGGCCTTCGCCGCCGAGGGCCAGCACATCGCCGCGGTGATCACCGAGGCCGCCGCCGGCAACATGGGCGTGGTCGCCCCGCGTGACGGCTTCAACCAGCAGCTCGCCCGGATCGCGCACGCGCACGGCGCGCTGCTCGTGGTGGACGAGGTGATGACCGGGTTCCGGGTCTCCCGCGCCGGCTGGCACGGCCTCGACGCCTCCGACGCCGACCTGTGGACGTACGGCAAGGTCATGGGCGGTGGGCTTCCGGCCGCCGCTTTCGGCGGGCGCGCCGAGATCATGGCCCGGCTCGCCCCGGCCGGCCCGGTCTACCAGGCCGGCACGCTCTCCGGTAACCCGCTCGCCTGCGCCGCCGGCCTGGCCACCCTGCGGCTGGCCGACGACGCGCTGTACCGCCGCCTCGACGAGACGGCCGCCGTCGTGGGCAAGCTCGCCTCGGACGCGCTCGGCGCCGCCGGGGTGCCGCACCGGCTGTCGTACGCGGGCAGCATGTTCTCGATCTTCTTCACCGACGCCGACGTGGTCGACTACGACAGCGCCCGCACCCAGCAGGTGCCGGCGTTCAAGGCGTTCTTCCACGCGATGCTCGCCGCCGGCGTGTACCTGCCGCCGAGCGCGTTCGAGTCGTGGTTCGTGTCGGCGGCGATCGACGACGCCGCTCTGGAACAGATCGCCGCCGCCCTGCCGACGGCGGCGAACGCGGCGGCAGCGGCGGGTCACGGGGGGTAACAAGCGGTGAGCAAGACGGTGGTCCACGTGCTCCGGCACGGCGAGGTGCACAACCCCGACCAGATCCTCTACGGCCGGCTGCCCGGTTTCCGCCTCTCTGAGCTGGGTGTGCAGATGGCCAAGGCCGCCGCCGAAGGGCTGGCCGAGCGGGAGATCGTGCACGTGGTGGCCAGCCCGCTGGAGCGTGCCCAGCAGACCGCCGAGCCGATCGCCGCCCAGTTCGGGCTGCCAGTCGGGGTGGACGAGCGGCTCATCGAGAGCGCCAACTGGTTCGAGGGCAAGAAGGTGTCCCCGGGTGACGGGTCGTTCCGCGACCCGCGCAACTGGTGGGTGCTGCGCGACCCGGTGACCCCGTCGTGGGGCGAGGCGTACCAGGCCATCGCCGAGCGGATGTTCGCCGCCGTGCACGCCGCCCGGGTCGCCGCCGAGGGGCGCGAGGCCGTGCTGGTCTCGCATCAGCTGCCGATTTGGACGCTGCGCCGCTACGTCGAGCGCAAGCGGCTCTGGCACGACCCGCGCAAGCGGCAGTGCGGCCTGGCCAGCCTCACCTCGTTCCACTTCGACGGCGCCAAGGTGGTCGGCATCGGCTACAGCGAGCCGGCCGCGCACCTGATCGCCCTCTCCGCGACCGCCCGGACGGCCAAGGGGGCCTGATGAACGCCCGGAGGTGGACCGCCGGCCTGCTCGCCACCGTCGCCGCGGTGGCGCTGGTCGGCTGCACGTCGCAGGGCCGGGAGAAGACCTGCACGACCACCTCCGACGGGATCATCGAGTGCGCGCCGGACCAGCGTTCGGCACCGCCCAGGATCAGCGGTGATCTGCTGACCGGCGGCACGTACGACGTCAGCCAGGCCCGCGGCCAGGTGGTGGTGCTCAACTTCTGGGGCTCCTGGTGCGCGCCCTGCCGTGCCGAGGCGGACGACCTGGAGGGCGTCTACCAGGCCACCAGGGCATCCGGCGTGACCTTCCTCGGCATCAACGTCCAGGACCAGCGGGACAAGGCCAAGGCGTTCGAGGAGGGCCGGGTCACCTACCCGAGCCTGTTCGACCCGTCCAGCCGACTGGCACTGGACCTGGACATCCCGCCCAACAGCATTCCGGCGACCGTGGTGCTCGACCGGGAGGGCCGGATCGCCACGGTGATCCGGGCCGCGGTCAAGCAGGAGGGTCTGCAACCAATCGTCGAGCGGGTCGCCGCCGAGAAACCGGCGTCCCGCTGATGGGTGAGACCTTCAAGGAGCTGGCCCTGAGCGGGCCGCTGCTGCTCGCCATCGGCGCGGCGGCGCTCGCCGGCCTGGTCAGTTTCCTCTCTCCGTGCGTGCTCCCGCTCGTCCCCGGCTACCTCTCGTACGTGACCGGCCTTGCCGGCGCCGACCTGGAGGGCCGCCGGCCGGCTGCCGACCCCGCGCCGGTCGAGGCCGCCGGCGGTGTGGCGGTACGGGAGCGGGTCGCGCGGGCGGGCGCGGTCAAGGGGCGGGTGCTCGCCGGGACGCTGCTCTTCATCGGCGGCTTCACCGTCGTCTTCGTCGCGACCGCGATCCTGTTCGCCAGCATCGGCCGGGTCTTCTTCGAGTACGAGCGGCAGCTGGAGATCGTGATCGGGGCGCTGATCATCGTCCTCGGGCTGGGCTATCTCGGGCTGATCCCAGCCCTGCAACGGGAGTTCCGGATCTCCCGCCTGCCCTCCGCCGGGCTGCTCGGCGCACCGGTCTTCGGGGCGGTCTTCGCGCTCAGCTGGGTGCCCTGCACCGGCCCCACGCTCGGCGCGGTGATGGGCATGGCGACCGCGAGCGGCCAGAGTGACCGCGCGGTCGTGCTCGCCGTGGCGTACTGCCTGGGGCTGGGGATACCGTTCATCGTCTTCGGGCTGGGCTTCCAGCGCCTGCTCGGAGTCTTCCGCGCCGTCCGGCGCAACAGCCGCTGGGTCACCCGGGTCGGCGGTGCCCTGCTCATCCTGATCGGCCTCGCGCTGGTCACCGGCGGATGGCAGAGCTTCGTGATCTGGTTGCAGACCACCGTCGGGGTGGGCGAGGTGAGCATCTGATGACGGTCCTGGACGACCGGCCGGAGACCGCGGCCCCGGCGCCCCGGCGCCGGCCCAACCGGCTGCTGGCCCTGCTGCGCAACTCGTGGCGGCAGCTGACCAGCATGCGTACGGCGCTGATCCTGCTGTTCCTGCTCGCGGTCGCCGCCATCCCCGGCTCGGTGCTGCCGCAGCGCGGAATCAGCCCGGAGAAGGTCAACGAGTACTTCGTCGACCACCCGGACCTGGCCCCTCGGCTTGATCGGATCGGCGCGTTCGAGGTCTTCGGCTCGGTCTGGTTCTCCGCGATCTACCTGCTGCTGTTCACCTCCCTGATCGGCTGCATCACGCCCCGGCTGCGCGACCACGCGCGGGCGATGCGGTCCCGGCCGCCGGTCGCGCCGAAGCGGCTGCAGCGGCTGCCGCAGCACGCGGTGCTGCCGGCCCCGGCCGGCGGCGCGGCGGCGGTGGCCGAGGTGCTGCGCAAGCGGCGCTGGCGGGTCGAGGTGCGCGGCGACGAGGTCTCCGCCGAGAAGGGGTACCTCAAGGAGACCGGCAACCTGTTGTTCCACACCTCGCTGATCGCCGTGCTGATCGGTGTCGCGCTCGGCTCGTGGTACGGCTGGAGCGGCAACCGGCTGCTGGTGGCGGGCGCGGACAACGCGTTCTGCAACACCCGGCAGCAGTACGCCGAGGCGAAGCTCGGCCCCCGGGTGGACAGCGAGGACCTGCCCCGCTTCTGCCTGCGGCTGGACGACTTCCAGGCCCGGTTCCTGGCCACCGGCCAGCCGGAGTTCTTCAACGCCCGGGTGACCGTCGACGGCCCCGACGAACCGACCCGCAGCGCAGACTTCTCGGTGAACTCGCCGCTGCGGCTCGCCGACGCGAGCGTCTACCTGCTCGGCCACGGGTACGCCCCGGTCATCCGCTACACCGACCGGTTCGGCCGCAGCCAGGTCAGCGACGAGCCGTTCCTGACCACCGGGGACAGCGGTCTGACCAGCGAGGGGCTGGCGGCCTTCCCGGACGCGAACGTCGACCCGGCCACCGGGCGGCGTGCGCCGGACGAGCAGATGGCGTTCACCGGCATCTACCTGCCCACGGCACCCCAGCAGGCGCCGTTCGCCCGCTCGGAGTACCCGACCGAGCGCAACCCGGCGCTGAACCTGGTCGCCTACCGCGGCAACCTCGGCCTGGACGCGGGCATCCCCGGCTCGATCTACCAGCTCGACCAGCGGCAGGTGCGGACCGGCAAGGTCAAGGAGGTCGGCACCAAGCTGCTCCGCAAGGGCGAGACCTGGACGCTGGACGACGGCAGCAAGGTCGAGTTCCTCGGCACCGAGCGGTACGTCACCCTCTCCGTCCGGCACGACCCCGGTTCGACGATCCTGCTGGTCAGCTGCGGGTTCCTGCTGGTCGGGCTGATGGGTTCGCTGTTCGGGCGGCGCCGCCGGGTGTTCTTCCGGGTGATGCCGGCCGACCCCGCGGAAGGATCTCCGACGGGCGGTAGTAGCTTGATGGAGGTCGGTGGGCTGCCGCGTACCGACTATCCAGGGTTCGCCGACGAGTTCGCCCAGATCGTGGCCGCGGTCAGCGGTGACGAACGGGCGACGGATCGCGCCGACACCGATGCTGACTCCAGCGACCGGGCCGGCGTGCGAGAAGGAGCCGAGTGATGTCCGCGCTCTCCGACAATCTGGTGTCCTTCGCGATCCTGGCGTACCTGGTCGCGATGATCAGCCACGCGGTGGAGTACGCGCTGGGCAACGCCCGTACCCGCGTCGCCGCTGCTCCCGTACGCGAGCTGGTGGGCGCCGGGGTCGGCGGAGGCGGCGCTTCCGTCCCGACGCCGCCCGCACCGGTCCCGCCGTCGGGCGCGGCCGAGCGCTCGGCGCGGCGTGCCCGGATCGCCGGTCTGGTCGCGGTGGGCGCCACCGCGCTCGCCGCCGTGCTGCACCTCGCGGCGCTGGTCACGCGCGGCATCGCCGCAGACCGGATGCCCTGGGGCAACATGTACGAGTTCGTGCTCACGGTGACGTTCATCGGGGTCGCGGCCTGGCTCGTGGTGCTCTGGAAGCGGCCCTCGCTGCGCAAGCTCGGGCTGTTCCTCACCCTGGTGATGGTGCTGCTGGTGGCCACCGCCGAGCTGGTGCTGTACGTGCCGATCGTGCCGCTGGTGCCGGCGCTGAACTCGTACTGGTTCGTCATCCACGTCTCGACGATCGTGTTCGCGTCCGGCATCTTCCTGCTCGGCGCGGTGCCGGCGGTCGGGTTCCTGATGCGCGCCGGGTACGAGCAGGGCAAGCGGAGCTTCCCGTACACCCTGGCCAAGCGGCTGCCGGCGGCGGTCAGCCTGGAGCGGCTGACCTTCGCGCTGCACGCCTTCGCCTTCCCGATCTTCACCTTCGCGGTGATCGCCGGGGCGATCTGGGCTGAGGCGGCGTGGGGCCGGCCGTGGGGCTGGGACCCGAAGGAGACCTGGGCGTTCATCTCCTGGGTGGTCTACGCGGGCTACCTGCACGCGCGGGCCACGCCCAGTGTCAAGCGCAACGTGGCGACCTGGCTGGCGGTGCTGGGCTTCCTCACCATGCTGATGAACCTGTTCGGCGTGAACATCTTCTTCACCGGCCTGCACTCGTACGGCGGCCTCGACTGAGCGACGGGCGGGTCCTACCCGTCTGCCTGGTGGGACCGTGGTCGCCAGGCGCGTAGCGTCCGGTCGACCTGGACGGTGACCTGGTACGCCACCTCCGGCAGGTCGGCCAACTCGATCCGCTCGGCGCGCAGCGCCAGCTGGGCGTGCAACTCCCGGGCTATGGCGTCCCGCAGCTCGACCAGCAGGGGTGACAACCCGTCCGGGTCACCGACGACGTAGGCGTCCGACATGGCTCCACCCTGCGCCCGTGTGCGGTCGGTCCGCCAGGCCCGGTGAGATACCTCGCCGCATCGTGTGGTCGGGGTCAGCTGCCGAACCAGCCGGGCACGTCGAGCCGGAACCAGTTGGCGGCGGCCATCGTCCGCAGGTCGTCCTCCAGGGCGTCCACCCGCTCGGGGCCGAGGCTTTCGACCCACCGCTCGCGCAGCCGGTCGAAGATCTCCGCCGAGCGGCGCAGCCCGTCGACGCCGAGCGGGGTCATGGTGATCACCCGGCGGCGGGCGTCCCGCGGATCGTCGACCCGGTCGAGGTAGCCGACGGCAACCAGCCGGTCGACCGTCTTGCCGGCGGCCTGCTTCGAGATGCCCAGCCGCTGGCCCAGCTCGGTGGCGGTGGTGCCGTCCACGCCGACAGCCTGGAGCACGAAGCCGTGCAGGGGGCGCAGCTCCGGGTGACCCTGCCGCGCCAGCTCGGCGTGCAGGTCGTCGATGAGCGTCCGGAAACCGGCCAGCAGCAGCAGCGGCAGCTGGAAACCGGGGCGGCCGGGGTCAGCGCTTGCCATGTTCGACAACCAGGTTTACTATTTCGTCAACCACGTTGACTATGGTACGGGAGCCTCTCCCCGCCACGTGGTGTCCCCTCACCGATGCTTCGAGAGCAGGTACCCGTGTCCGTCTTCACCGCCCACACCGCCGAGACCGTCCCCGCCGCCGCCCGCCCGACCGTCGAGGCGGTACGCCGCCGCTTCGGCTGGCTGCCCGCCCCGGTGGCGCTGATGGCCGAGTCGCCGCAGCTGCTCGCCGGCTTCCTCACCGCCAACGCGGGCTTCGAACAGACCGCCCTCGAACCTCTGGAGCGGGAGGTCGTCGTCCTCGCCGTCGCCACCACCAACGAATGCCACGTCTGCGTCGCCCTGCACACCGGCACGCTCACCCGGCTCGGCGCGACCACCGAGCTGATCACCGCGCTGCGCGCCGGCACCGCCCTGCCCGAGCCACGGCTGGAGGCGCTGCGCCGGTTCACCCTCGCCGTGCTCGACCACCGGGGCGCGGTGCCCGACGACCAGCTCGACGAGTTCCTGGCCGCCGGCTACCAGCCGCGGCACGCGCTGGACGTGGTGCTCGGCGTCGGCGCGTACACCATCTCCACCTTCGCCAACCGGCTCACCCGCGCGCCGCTCGACCCACCGCTGGCCGCCCACGCCTGGACCCCCGCCTGACCCGTGAGCCCTTCCGGACACACGTCACAGCACCCGGCTTGGTCCGTGCCGGACCCGGTGCGGGAGACTGGCGGCATGGCGGCTCGTGGCTTCCCGTACACCGATCTCAAGGACTTCCTCGCGGCGCTGGAGCGCGCGGGGGAGTTGCGCCGGGTCAACGTCCCGGTCGACCCCACCCTGGAGATCAGCGAGGTGGTCACCCGGACGGTGCGGGCCGGTGGGCCGGCGCTGCTCTTCGAGCGTCCGACCCGGGGCGAGATGCCGGTGGCGATCAACCTCTTCGGCACCGAGAAGCGGATGGCGATGGCGCTCGGGGTGGAGAACCTCGACGAGATCGGCGCACGGATCGGCGAGATGCTCAAGCCGGAGCTGCCGCAGGGCTTCTCGGGCATGATGGGCGGGCTCGGCAAGGTCATGCAGCTCAAGTCCATGCCGCCGAAGAAGGTCAAGACGGCCCCCTGCCAGCAGGTGGTCTACCGCGGCGACGACGTCGACCTCAACCGGTTGCCCGGGCTGCAGGTCTGGCCGGGCGACGGGGGGATCTTCCACAACTTCGGGCTGACCCACACCAAGCACCCGGAGACCGGCAAGCGCAACCTCGGGCTCTACCGGCTCCAGCAGCACTCGCACAACACCATCGGCATGCACTGGCAGATCCACAAGAACTCCACGGCGCACCACGCGGTCGCTGAGCGGCTCGGGCAGCGGCTGCCGGTGGCGATCGCGATCGGTGCCGACCCCGCGGTCGCCTACTCGGCCAGCGCGCCGCTGCCGGCCGACATCGACGAGTACCTCTTCGCCGGTTTCCTGAGGGGCGAGCGGGTCGAGATGGTCGACTGCCTGACCGTTCCGCTGCAGGTGCCGGCGCACGCGCAGATCGTCCTGGAGGGCTACATCGAGCCGGGCGAGCGGCTGCCGGAGGGCCCGTTCGGCGACCACACCGGCTTCTACACGCCGGTCGAGCCGTTCCCTGTGATGCACATCGAGTGCATGACCATGCAGCGCGACCCGGTCTACCACTCGATCGTCACGTCCCAGCCGCCGCAGGAGGACCACGGCCTCGGCAAGGCCACCGAGCGGATCTTCGCGCCGTTGCTGCGCTTCCTGATCCCGGACATCGTCGACTACAACCTGCCGGCCGCCGGGGTCTTCCACAACTGCGCGATCGTGTCGATCCGTAAGCGCTACCCGAAGCACGCCCAGAAGGTGATGAACGCGATCTGGGGCGCGCACATGATGTCGCTGACCAAGCTGATCGTGATCGTCGACGAGGACTGCGACGTCCACGACTACAACGAGGTGGCCTTCCGCGCCTTCGGCAACGTCGACTACGGGCGCGACCTGCTGCTCACCGAGGGCCCGGTGGACCATCTCGACCACGCGTCCTACCAGCAGTTCTGGGGCGGCAAGGCGGGCGTCGACGCGACCCGCAAGCTGCCCGCCGAGGGCTACACCCGAGGCTGGCCGGAGCCGATGACCATGTCGCCGGAGGTCACCTCCCTGGTCGACAAGCGCTGGAAGGAGTACGGCATCTGATGGCGGTCCTCGACGCCCCGGCCGAACGACCGGGCCGGATCAAGTCCTTCCTCAAGCTCGTCGCGATCGAGCACTCGGTCTTCGCGCTGCCCTTCGCGTACCTGTCTGCGCTCACCGCCATGCAGGTCAACGGCGGCCACGTCCGCTGGCTCGACCTGCTGCTGATCACCGTGGCGATGGTGGGGGCGCGGACGTTCGCCATGGCCGCCAACCGGATCCTCGACCGGCGGATCGACGCGCGGAACCCGCGTACCGCAGGCCGGGAGCTGGTGACCGGCGCGGTGAGCGTGCGGACGGCCTGGACGGGCGCGGCCGTCGCGCTGGTGGTCTTCCTCGCCGCCGCCGCCCTGCTCAACCCGCTCTGCCTGGTGCTGGCGCCGCTGGCCGTGGTGCCGCTGGTGGTCTACCCGTACGGCAAGCGGTTCACCAACTGGCCGCACGCCATCCTCGCGGTGGCCCAGGCGGTCGGCCCGGTCGGCGCCTGGCTGGCCGTCACCGGCACCCTGGACGGCTCCTGGCCTGCCTGGCTGCTGGGTGCGGCGGTCGGGCTGTGGATCGGCGGCTTCGACCTGATCTACGCGTGTCAGGACTCCGAGATCGACCAGGAGATCGGCGTGCACAGCGTGCCCGCCCGGTACGGCCGGCGCTTCGCGCTGCACGCCTCGACCGTGGCGCACGTGGTGACGTTCGGGCTCTTCGTGTGGTTCGGCGCGCTGGTCGGCTTCGGCTGGCTCTGGTGGGTCGGCCTGGGACTGACCGCGGTCGCGTTCGGTTACCAGCACCTGGTGGTCACCCCGACCGACCTGAGCAAGGTCAACCGGGCGTTCTTCACCGCCAACGGCTTCGTCGGCATCGCGCTGTTCGTCTTCGCCCTGCTCGACCTGGTGATCCGGCTCGACCTGAGGCCCTGAACGGTCCGCGTCGCCGGCCCCGACCAGCCCCTGGCGGGGTCAGGGCCGGGACGTGCCGGCGGGCTCGGGACGCGCGGTGGGGTAGCGCCCGCTCTCCATCGTCCACTCGATCGTGCCGCGCACCGCGTCGGCCACCCCGTCGAGAAGGTCGGTGACGGCCTCGTCCAGCGCCGGGCCGAACGACGGCACCGCGGCCCGCAGCTCGACGAAGTGCCGCATCGACTCCCGCCAGCGCTCCGCCACCCGGTCGACCGCCTCCGTCGACGAGAGGCCCCACTCGTCCTGCATGGCCAGGACCAGGTTGTGCCCGCCCGCGGTGGCCCGGTCCCGATCCAGCGAGGCCAGGTCGTTGTACCAGGAGAGCAGGTCGTTGCCGGTGTGGGCGATCTGGCGCAGCAGCGGGTGGTGATAGACCGTGTCGGGCAGCGGACGGCCGCTGACGAACTCCACGAGTGGATACGACACGTCCGCCGCCGAGGTGGCCCGGCGCAGCTCGACGTACTCGGTGACGCCGGGTCGGTGGCCGGCCTCCTTGTTGGCCGCCTCCCGCCGGGTGCCGTCGAGATGCCGGGCCACCGCGTCGGCGAAGCGCAACCGCCACCGGGCCGGCATCCGGCGGCGCGGCTCCCGCCAGGCCAGCACAAGCAACCGCCGCAGCGGACCGGTCAACCCGGCGTGCCGTGCCCGGGGGCCGTCGTGCAGCAGTGCCAGCGCGCCGTCGCGTAGTGCCCGGATCTGGTCGGGGGCGAGCCGGCCCGGCCCGTCGCAGGCGTCGTCGACCAGGAAGAACCAGGTGAACAGGGCGGTCAGCACCCGCAGGTCGGCCTCGCTGGCGGCCGGGTAGAGGCGGCCGGCGTACCGGGCGAAGGCCCCCCGGGCCAGCCGCTGCAGCGCGGCGTCGTCCAACGGCAGGCCCAGCTCGGGCAGCAGACCGAGCAGCCACTCCTGCACCCGGTCGGCGTGCGGTGAGAGCCGGGCCGGAATCGGACACTCGGCGCGCAGCGTCCAGAGGACCTCGCCGGTCGTCACCGATGCCTCCTGTGCGAACTGCTTCCGGTGCGAATCGCCCCCGGAAGCATCTCAGGTCGACGGGATGCGCACGGTACCCGGCGGACATCTCGGGCGGAGGCCGATCCCGGGGGTGCCCACCGGCGTACGCGCCCCACCAGGCAGGCTGGGAGGCATGCGGGAACCATGGGTGGTCGGAGTGTCCGGGGCCTCCGGCACGCCGTACGCGGCGGCCGTCATCGGCGGGATGCTCGACGCGGGCGAGGCGGTGGACCTGATCGTGTCCCGGGCGGCGCGACTCACGGTGCTCGACGAGACCGGCCGGCCGTTCCGCGACGCGCACTGGGCCGAGGACCTCGCCGCCTGGCTCGGGCGGGACCTGACCGGCGCGGACATCCGGCACTGGCCGGCGGGCGACCTGGCCGCCGGGCCGAGCAGCGGCTCCTACCGGGTACGCGGCATGGCCGTGGTGCCCGCCAGCACGGCGGCCTGCGCGGGCATCTCCATCGGGCTCTCCAAGGACCTGCTGCAGCGCGCCGCCGAGGTCAACCTCAAGGAACGCCGACCGGTCGTGGTGGTCCCCCGGGAGACGCCCGTGACCCGTAGCCACCTGGAGCACCTGATCGCACTGCACGACGCCGGGGCGGTGGTGCTGCCCGCCAGCCCCGGCTTCTACGGCGCGGGCGCGGCGGCCAGTGCCCAGCAGTTGGTCGACTTCGTGGCCGGCAAGGTGCTGGACGCGCTCGGCGTCCCGCACACCCTGTTCCGGCGGTGGTCCGGCCAGCTCGGCGCGGCCCGGAGCTGAGCGGTCCGCTCAGCCCGCCCGGTCCTGCCGCCTGGCGGCCGTTCTCAGTGGGACGCGGACCGGACTGATGCCCGGTCCGCGTAGCGTTGTCCGCACCAGTTCAGTACATGCCGGCGTTGGCCGGACCCGGCCCGGTGGAGGCGGCCGGTCCCACATTGCGTGGCTTTCCGACCTCGTCCACCTCGTCCAGCATGCCCTCCCCCTCAAGCAGGGCCCGCACCTCGGATTCCCGAAACCGGCGATGCCCGCCTGGAGTCCGGATGCTTCCTATCCGGCCGGCCGCCGCCCATCTCGTCACAGTCTTCGGGTCCACCCGAAACAGCGCGGCGACCTCACCCGGTGTCAGCAGGCGATCTCCAGTGTCCACAGCCCCCTCCTCGCGTCGACGAAGCCCCTGGCTGAACACACTGCCCCCGGCTGGTGCGAGCCCAGAGCCGTCATGAGGGACGTATGGCAATTACAGCACCAGGGACCTGGCCTGTCCGCCAAACGCGAAAAACGCACTGAGTGGGAAGTTAGTAAATGGTACTGGCGCAACCCCTACCTTGACTGTCTGTTTGTGAACAGTTACTCACTGCTGTGTGCAACGGATGCCGAAGGCATCGCGTTACGCCCAACCGGTTAAGGTCACTCTCCGTGGACGCCATCGACCTGAACCTCGTCGACCTGCTGCGCGGCAACGCCCGCCTCTCGTACGCCGAGTTGGCCCGGCAGGTGGGCCTCTCCGCCCCGGCCGTCCACGAGCGGGTCGGCAAGCTGGAGAGCAGCGGTGTGATCCGCGGTTACCGCGCCGACGTGGCGCCGGAGCCCATCGGGCTGGGTGTCACCGCGCTGATCGGCATCGTCGAGGACTCGGACGCGGACACCGACGACATGCTCGAGTCGCTCCGGGTGCTGCCCGAGATCGAGTCCTGCTACTTCATGGCCGGGGTGGAGTCGTTCCTGCTCAAGGCGCGGGTCGGCACGATCGCCGAGTTGGAGCAGCTCATCGTGCGGCTGAACCGGACACCCGGGGTGGCCTCCACCCGCACCGCCATCGCGCTCTCCACGAAGTGGGAGAACCGCCCCCAGCCCGTCGGCCCGCAGCCCGCCTGACCCGGCGTACCCGCGGATCCGGCCCTCGCCGGCGCCACCGCCCGTCGCCCCTGGTGCCGTCCGCCCGCCAGCGGTAGCGTGCGCCGATGACCTCGCCGGGACGTGGAACGGCCGTGGTGACCGGGGCCGCCGGCGGCCTAGGCCGCGCCGTCGCCGCCGCACTGCACGCCGACGGCTGGTCGGTGCTGCTCACCGACCTCGACCCGGACGCGGCGGCGGCCGCCGCCGCGCCGCTGGGCGGCTGGTCCGCCGCCCTGGACGTCCGGGACGAGGACGCCTGCGCCGAGATCGCCGCGACCGCCGTGAGCCGGGGCACCCTCGGCCTCTGGGTCAACAACGCCGGCATCCTGGTCACCGGGCCGGCCTGGGAGCACGACGGACCGACCCGCCGCCGGGTGCTCGACGTGAACACGCTCGGCGCGATGAACGGCACCCTGGCCGCGCTCGCGGTCATGCGCGGGCAGGGGCGCGGCCATGTGCTCAACGTCGTCTCGTTGGCCGGGCTGGTCGCGGCGCCCGGCGAGACGGTGTACGCGGCCAGCAAGCACGCGCTGCTGGCGTTCAGCCTCGGCACCCTGTCCGACCTGCGGATGGCCGGGTACCGGCGGGTGCACGTCTCCTGCCTCTGCCCGGACGGCATCTGGACACCGATGCTGCACGACCGGCTGGACGACCCGGGGGCGCTGGCCTCGTTCACCGGGTCGATGCTGACCCCGCAGCGGGTGGCCGCCCGGGCGGTCCGCCTGGCCCGCCGACCACGTCCGGTGGTCAGCATGCCCCGCTGGCGGGGAGCACAGGTCCGGCTGCTGGACACCCTGCCCCGGCTGGCCGTCGGGCTGACCCCGATCGTCCAGGCCGTCGGCCGGGCCGGGCAGCGCCGGCAACGGCGCCGGGAGACGCCGCCGGACCGCGGCTGACCGCTGCTTGTTAGGTTTCCGGCGTGACTCATCTCGACCGCTGCGACGAGGCCAGCCGGACCTGGGTGACCGAGGCGATCGCCGCCGTCGAGGCGGACGCGAACCGCTCGGCCGACACCCACCTGCTGCCGTTCCCGCTGCCCCGGGCATGGGGGATCGACCTCTACCTCAAGGACGAGTCGGTGCACCCGACCGGCTCGCTGAAGCACCGGCTCGCCCGCTCGCTGTTCCTCTACGGGCTCTGCAACGGCTGGATCGGGCCCCGCACCACCATCGTCGAGGCGTCCTCCGGTTCCACGGCGGTCTCCGAGGCGTACTTCGCCCGGATGCTCGGGCTGCCGTTCATCGCGGTGATGCCCGCCTCCACCTCGCCCGAGAAGATCGCGCAGATCGAGTTCCAGGGCGGCCGGTGCCACCTGGTCGACGACCCCGCGACCGTGGTTGTCGAGGCCCGCTGGCTGGCCGAGGACTCCGGCGGCCACTTCATGGACCAGTTCACCTACGCGGAGCGGGCCACCGACTGGCGGGGCAACAACAACATCGCCGAGTCGATCTACGCACAGCTGGAGCTGGAGCGGCACCCGATCCCCACCTGGGTCGTGGTGGGCGCCGGCACCGGAGGCACCAGCGCCACCATCGGCCGGTACGCCCGGTACCGCCGGCTGGCCACCAAGCTCTGCGTGGTGGACCCGGAGAACTCCGCGTTCTACCCGGCCTGGCTGGCCGCCGACTGGTCGGTACGCACCGGGAAGGGGTCCCGGATCGAGGGGATCGGCCGTCCCACCGTCGAGGCGTCCTTCCTGCCGTCGGTGGTGGACCGGATGGTCCAGGTGCCGGACGCCGCGTCGCTCGCCGCCATGCGGGCCGGCTCGGCGGTGCTCGGCCGTCGGGTGGGCGGCTCCACGGGCACCAACCTGTGGGGTGCGTTCGGTCTGATCGCCGGAATGCTCGCCGAGGGCCGGGCCGGCTCGGTGGTCACCCTGATCTGCGACGCCGGCGACCGGTATGCCGACACGTACTACGACGACGACTGGGTGAGCGCCCAGGGCCTCGACCTCGCGCCGCACCTGGCCACGGTCGAACGGTTCCTGGGCAGCGGCGCCTGGCCCGCCTGAGCCCGCTTCAGCGCGGGTCGATGCGCTCGGCCAGCCCGGGGTAGCGCACCACGTAGCCGTCGGCGTCCAGGTCGATGTCGGCGGTGAAGGTGCCGCTGGCGAACCGCACCCGCCCCGGCCCGAGCCCGGTGTAGATCTGCTCGGCCGGCACCACCTCCAGACCCGGCAGCAGCACCCAGGCGACGGTGATCCGGCGCGGCATGTCGGCCGGCTCGGCGGGCAGCCCGAGTCGGTGGACCGGGAGGGCGTTGAACAGCGGCGACCCGCTCAGGTCCACGTCGAGCGCGTCGGCCAGCCGGTCCGGGTCGTCGGTGCCCGGCAGGCCCGCCCGGGGGTGACCGGCCGCGGTCAGCGCCCTGTCGAGGTCGCCCTGCTCGGCGGTCGTCACCCGCCACCGGCCCGTGGCCCGTTCCAACGTCACCCTGCGCAGCCAGCCCGACCCCTCGACCTCGACCTCGACCCGGGCCGTGGTCCAGTCCGGCGCGGTGGTCAGCTGGTAGCGGGCGGTCCAGGGGATCGGGTCCACGGCGAGCAGGGTGCCCCGCGCCACCAGACCGCGGCCGTCGTCGAGCAGGACCTGCTCGCTGCCGGCGGTGTCCGTCCGGGACCAGAAGATCGACTTCGGCATAGTCGCCATGAGCCGGACGTTACGCGACCGGGCCGACATCGGCAGGGCATGCGCGAACGCCGCCGCGGAGCGTGAGCTCCGCGACGGCGTTCGGGTGGATCAGTGGATCAGTGGGTACGGGCCGGCGGCCGGCCACCGAAGCCGCGCCGGTCGTCACGCGGCCGGTCGTCCCGACCGCGGCCGTCGGACCGGAAGCCACCCCGGGCGTCCCGATCGGCGAAACGCCGCTCCCCGGTCGGTCGGTCGCCGAACCGGCGCTCGTCGGCGGGCCGGTCGCCCTGGTGCCGGTCGCCCTGCGGGCGGTCGCCGAAGCGCCGCTCGCCGGTGGGCCGGTCGCCGTACCGCCGCTCACCCTGCGGCCGGTCGCCGTAGCGGCGCTCGCCGGTCGGGCGGCCGTCCCGGTCACCGAACTGCGGACGGTCGGAGTAGCGGCGCTCGCCCTGCGGCCGATCGCCCTGACCACGGCTGTCCCGGTCGGCGTACCGGCGCTCGCCGGTCGGCCGGTCCCCGTAGCCGCGATCGCCGGTCGGCCGGTCGCCGTACTGCCGGTCGCCCTGCGGGCGGTCGCCGTAGCGGCGCTCGCCGGTCGGGCGGTCGCTGTGCTGCCGGTCGCCGTACTGGCGGTCGCCCTGCGGGCGGTCGCCGTAACGGCGGTCCCCGGTCGGCCGGTCACCGAAGCGACGCTCACCCTGCGGGCGGTCACCGAAGCGGCGGTCGCCGCTCGGGCGGTCGCCGAACCGGCGCGGGCCGCCGGACCGGTCGTCGAAGCGGCGCGAGCCGCCGGAGCGGTCGCCGAAGCCACGGGGCTCCGCCTCCACACGAACCGGGATACCGCTCGGCGCGCGGGCGCCGATCAGCTCGGCCAGCACCGGGTCGCCGGCCTTGACGCGGGTCTCGGCCGGCGCGACGCCGGCCTTCTCCAGCATGGCCAGGGTGGTGCGGCGCTGCTTGGGCAGCACCAGCGTGGCGACCGCTCCCGACTCGCCGGCCCGGGCGGTACGCCCGGCGCGGTGCAGGTAGTCCTTGGGGTCCTTCGGCGGGTCCACGTGCAGCACGAGCGTGACCCCGTCCACGTGGATGCCCCGGGCCGCCACGTCCGTGGCGACCAGGACGTTCATCCGGCCCTCACGGAACTCGGCGAGGGTCTTGGTACGCATCCGCTGGGTCTTGCCGCCGTGCAGCCCACCGGCCCGTACGCCGACGGCGGCGAGCTGCTCGACCAGGCGGTCCACGCCCAGCTGGGTGCGGGCGAAGACCATGGTCCGGCCGTCCCGGGCGGCGATCGAGGCGGCCACCGGGAACTTGTCGTGCGGCGGGATCAACAGCATGTGGTGGTCCATCGTGGACACCGAGGCGGTCGACGGCGCCGTGGAGTGGGTCACCGGGTCGGTCATGAACCGCCTGACCAGCGCGTCGACGTCACCGTCCAGGGTGGCCGAGAAGAGCAGCCGCTGACCGTTCGCGGGCGTCTTCGCCAGCAGTTCGGTCACCTCGGGCAGGAAGCCCATGTCGGCCATCTGGTCGGCCTCGTCGAGCACCGTCACCTCGACGTCGTCGAGCTGGCAGATGCCCCGCTCGATCAGGTCGCCGAGCCGGCCCGGGGTCGCCACGATGATCTCCACGCCGCGACGCAGCGCGTCGATCTGGCGGTCGTACGGGACGCCGCCGACGGCGGTCTTCAGGAACACGTTGAGCGCCTTGCCCAGCGGCAGCAGGGCGTCGTTGACCTGCATGGCCAACTCGCGGGTCGGGACCAGGATCAGGGCCCGCGGACGCATCGGCCGGGCCGGCTTCGCGGCGGCGACCCGGGCCAGCAGCGGCAGGCCGAAGGCGAGCGTCTTGCCCGACCCGGTCTGCCCGCGGCCCAGGACGTCCCGACCGGCGAGCGCGTCCGGAACGGTGGCCTGCTGGATCTCGAACGGGGTGGTGATGCCCTGCCGCGCCAGCGCGCGGACCAGGGGCTCGGGGAGGCCGAGCGCGGCGAAGTCGGTCGCCTCGGTGGTCTCCGCCGGAACGGCCGTGGGCTCGGGCGTCTCCGGGGTGGGGTTGAAAACGGACGGAACGATGCTGGGGTCAGCAGAGGTGGTCAACAAATGCCTTTCGAGCGGGGCGCATCTTCGCGATGGCCTGCCGCGGCTCTACCGCCGGATCGCCCGCAAGATCGCCCATGGGCGCGCACCACGCGCGCCGGGTCAGTGATCTCGACCAGTGTACGGCGGTCTGACGGAGTCGCCAGCCGGTTGCCCGACGGTAGTGGGCGGACTCACCATCGCTGCCGGTCGCCCCTCAGCTGTTGAGCACGTTGCCCACGATGCCGTCCAGGGCGTCGTTGGCGAGCAGGACGACCAGAACACTGATCGCCACCAGCAGCCCCAGCGCGGCGGCCAGCACGACCACCACACGAGTCGTCCTGGAGCGCTCGGCCGGCGTGTCGGCCCAGCCCTGGGCCAGGATGTGCCCGGTCAGCGAGCCGGAATTCTCCACCGCGCTGGCCGGCAGCGCGATGGTGGAGAAGCCCGGCCCGTCCCCACCGGCGTAGACGGTGCCGGCGAGGTCGGGGCCGCCGTCGTACCGCCCGCTGCGGGCGCCGGTCGCGCCCCGCCCGCCCGCCGGCCTGGACGACGAAACGGACGATCGGGACACGCTGGCGTCACTTCCGCCCGACCGGGCACCGCCGGTGGTGGATGGCGGCCAGGCGGGCAGCGCGGGCGCGGGCACCACCGGCGGGGCGGAGACGGGCGCGGTGGCCCGTACGCCCGGTGAGGTGCCGGGCATCGCCGGTGGCGGCGGGAACGGCGGTGCCGGCATCGGGCCGGGCGGCGGCGGTGGCGTGGGCACCGGCGGACCGGGCGGCGGCACCGGCGGGCCGGGTACGGGCGGAATCGGCGGCCCCGGGATGGGCGGCACCGGCGAGGGCGGCGGCGTGGGCGGACCCGGAACGGGCGGCACCGGCCCGGGTGACGGCGTGGGCCGGGGTGCCGGCGTCGGCACCGGGCCGGGCGGGTACGGCCCCGGGGCCGGCGCGGGCTCCGGCTCGGGCCGTGATGGCTCGGGGCGTGACGGCTCGGGCTCGGGCTCGGGTCGCGACGGCGGAGTCGGCCCTGGCCGGGACGGCGCGGGGGTCGGCTCCGGCTCCGGGGTCGGAGGCACGGGCGGCTTGGCGGGCTCCGGCGGCTGCGCGGGCTCCGGCGGCTCGGGGCTCACCGGTGCGGACCGGTAGACGGCGGGCGCGCTCGCCCGAGGGTCCGGGGTGCCCGCCGTTCCGGCCGTGACCCGGCTGCTGCCCGGCACCGTGGCGCTCGCCCGCGCCGGGGCGGTCGAGCCCTCCCGCTGCCCGGGCAGCGGGACCGCGGGGCTGGCGGAACCGGTCGCCCGGTAGGTGGTCGCGGTGGCCGGCGCACCGGCCGGCCGGTCACCAGGCCGCGCGGCGGCGGTCGCGACACTGGCCCGCGCTCGTACCGGGGCAGCCGCCGCGTCACGGCGAGAGTCCACCGATTCGGGCGGCCCGGCGTCCACCTCGGGCGCCTCCGTGGCGGCGCTGGCGTCGGCGGGTGCGGCGGCGCCTACGTCGGCCCGCCCGGCGTCCGCCTCGGGAGCCTTCGCGGCGGCGCTGCCGTCGGCGGGAGCGGAGGTGTCACTGACGTCGCCGGGGCTGGCGGAGGCGTCGCTGGCGGCCGGACCGGCGTCGCTGGTGGACGCCGGGTCTGCGGACTCCGGCGGGTCGGCCTGGTCGACGGCGACAGGGTCGACAGTCTTCGCCGGATCACTCTGCTCGGCCATCTCCGCCCTCCGTGCCACCCTCGCACCCGGACCCGTGACATCGGGTGGGTGTGCCTGGATGTCACGGTGCCACAGATCGCCCCGGCCGGACAGCCGGAGCCGATCGTGGCGGCTCAGCTTCCGGTGCTCGGGCTGCCCGTCGGGCTGTCGCTGGCCGTTCCACTCCGGCTGGCCTCGGGGGTGCTGCTCGCGGATGAGCTGGCCGGTGCGGTGGTCGGCGGTGGGGGCGGAGTCGTCGGTGTCTCGCTCGGGCTGGGCGTCGGGCTCGGCGTGGTGCTGCCGGTCGGCGTCGGGGTCGGGGTCGGGGTGGCGCTGCCGGTGGGCGTCGGGGTCGGCGTCGCGCTGCCGGTCGGCCGCGGCGTCGGCCTGGTGGTCGGCTTCGAGGTGGGCGTCGGCTTGGGGGTGGACGTCGGCTTCGGAGTCGGCACGACCGGCACGACCGGGACGGCCGGGGCTGGCACGGCGCCGATCACCCGGGTGGCGGCGTACAGCCGGGACCAGGAGACGACCGAGATCTTGACGACGTCGCCGGTGGTGGGCGCCTGCACCATCTTGCCGTTGCCGATGTACATGCCGACGTGGTGGATCGTCGTATAGCTGCTGCCGGAGGCGAAGAAGAGCAGGTCGCCGGGGAGCAGCGCGGACTGCGGGACCGTCCGCGTCCGGGTGGCCGCGTACTGGTCGCGGGAGACGCGGGGCAGGTCGAAGTAGTCGGCGCCCGGCGAGCGGTACGCCGCCCACATCAGACCGGAGCAGTCGAACTGGTCCGGCCCTTCCTCCGACCACTTGTACGGGTCGCCGAGCTGGGCGAGGGCGTACGCGACGGCGGCCAGCGCGCGCGGGTGCGCGGCCATCCCGCTGATGCTCTGGCCGACGACGTAGCCGGCGCCGAGCTGCTGCTCGAGGGCCTCCTGCTGGCGCTCGATCTGGATCAGCTGGGCGGCGTTGTCCCGGCGCAGCTTGAGCAGGCTGGCCTCGGCCGTGCGTAGTGCCTGCTCGCCGGCGGTGAACTCCGCCTCGGCGGCGTCGAGCTGGGCCTTGGCGGCGGAGTGCGCCTGGTAGGCGAGCTGCTCGCCGTTGCGGGCCCGGGCCAGCTCGCCGGCCACCCCGGTGGTGCCGCCCTCGACCTTCTCGCCGCGGGTGATCTGTTGGAGCCGGCTCAGCCCCTGGATGTCGTCGGCGAGGTCGCCGGGCGGCAGCGCGGCGGCGGCCTTGATCGCGTCCGAGGCGGCCGCGTCGGCGGCCTGCTGAGCCCGGAGCAGGGTGTCCTGCGCGGTCTCCAGCACCTTGCCGGCCGATTCGAGCTGCGCCTGCGCGTCGGTGCGTTTCTGCCGGCTCAGGAGCAGCGCCTCGCCGAGCGTGCCGACCTGGGTCTCGGCGGCGGAGATCTGGGCGGCCAGCGGGCCCGTGCCGACGTTGACGACCGGAGGCGCCGGGACCCCGGCGACGGGCGCGCCGCCGGGCAGTTGGAGCGCGCCGGTCACCGCCGGGCGCGCGCCGGTGTCCGGCACCGTGGTCGGCACTCCGGGCTCGGCGTACGCGGGCGTGGCCAGGACGGCGGCGGCGATCGCGCCGAGCAGGGCGGCCCAGAGCTTCGGCCGCAGCACCGGCGAGATCACCGGGCTCCGTCGTCGCTGCCGTCGCCCGCGCCCGCTGTCGACCATTCCGCTCCCCGTCCCGCAGTCCGTCACCGCGCTTGGTGGGCGCGGCCGTCGGGACGGTACCAGTGTGTCGTTCCGCCCCGTTCTGTCTTACCGCACGGGGGCAGTGATGTCGATGCATCGCCGGGTTACGGGAGGCTGAGAGTCTGGTGAAGTGGGTCGCTGCCGGCGACCGTGCCGCCGTGGCTGTCGGCGCGCCGACGTACGCTCGACCGGGACCGCAGGTGGAAGGGACGTGCCATGGACGCCGGACTCAAGCGTGAGCTCGAAGCGAAGGTGTACGCCGGTGAGCGGCTGACCCGCGAGGACGGGGTAGCCCTCTACGACAGCGACGACCTCGCCTGGCTGGGGCGGTTGGCCCATCACAAGCGCACGGAGCTCAACGGCGACCGGGTGATGTTCAATGTCAACCGGCACCTCAACCTGACCAACGTCTGCTCGGCGTCCTGTGCGTACTGCTCGTTCCAGCGCAAGCCGGGCGAGAAGGACGCGTACACGATGCGCATCGACGAGGCGGTCCGCAAGGCCAAGGAGATGGAGGGTGAGCAGCTCACCGAGCTGCACATCGTCAACGGCCTGCACCCGACGCTGCCCTGGCGTTACTACCCGAAGGTGCTGCGCGAGCTGAAGGCGGCGCTGCCGGACGTCAAGCTCAAGTGCTTCACCGCGACCGAGGTGCAGTGGTTCGAGAAGATCAGCGGCCTGAGCGCCGACGAGATCCTCGACGAGTTGATGGACGCGGGTCTGGAGTCGCTGACCGGCGGTGGCGCGGAGATCTTCGACTGGGAGGTCCGGCAGCACATCGTCGACCACGCCTGCCACTGGGAAGACTGGTCGCGCATCCACGCCCTGGCACACAGCAAGGGCATGAAGACGCCGGCGACGATGCTGTACGGCCACATCGAGGAGCCCCGGCACCGGGTCGACCACGTGCTGCGGCTGCGCGAGCTGCAGGACGAGACCGGCGGTTTCGCGGTCTTCATTCCGCTGCGCTACCAGCACGACTTCGTGGACTCGGCGGACGGCAAGATCCGTAACCGGATCCAGGCGCGCACGACGATGGCCTCCCCGGCCGAGTCGCTGAAGACCTTCGCCGTCTCCCGGCTGCTCTTCGACAACGTGCCGCACGTGAAGAACTTCTGGGTCATGCACGGGCTCTCGGTGGCCCAGCTCTCGCTGAACTTCGGCGTCGACGACCTGGACGGCTCGGTCGTCGAATACAAGATCACTCATGACGCCGACTCGTACGGCACCCCGAACACCATGCACCGTGACGACCTGCTGCACCTGATCTGGGACGCCGGTTTCCAGCCGGTCGAGCGCGACACCCGCTACAACGTGGTCCGGGAGTACGACAAGGCACCGTCGCTGGCCGAGCGCCGCGCCGAGCCGCAGCAGGTGTGGGCCTGAGCAGCCACGTACCCTCGCAGTCGATGACCGAGCAGCGTGGACCGGAGCAGCAGGGCGGCTTTCCCCGGCGGGACGCCGAGGGGCGCGTCCGTACCCTGGGCGACCTGCTCGGGGTGTGTCTGGCCGGGCTGGTCATCGGCGCGCTGGCGCTCGTGCTCTTCGACTGGGCGTTCGCGTCGATCGGTGCCGGCGACTTCGGGCACACGAACGGTTGGTTGGCCGTGATCCTGCCGGCCTGGCTGCTCTGGGACGATTTCCGGGCCTGGGAGTTCGGCGCGGCCCGGGTAGTGGCGGCGCTGGTCGCCGCCGCCGTCGGAGTGGTCGCCGGGCTGCTGATCGCCGGCCTGGGCGCCGGGTTGCCGCCGCTGCTCTCCGGGGCGTTGGCGGCGGCGGCGTTCACCGTGGCGTACGCGACGGTCTGGTTCCCGGGCGTCCGCTGGCTGGCCCGCCGGACCGGCTGACCCCGACCGCCCGCCGGGCGGGTCGACCTTCCGCCGGCACCGGCGGGTGACGGAGAGAACGGAGTGGTGCAGGTGAGCGCGGCGGTCAAGTACACGCTGGGCCGGATCGGGCTGTTCGTCGCCGTGCTGGCGGGCCTCTGGCTGATCGACATGAACGTGTTCCTGAAGCTGATGCTGGCGCTGGCCTTCTCCGCCGCGCTCTCCTTCTTTCTGCTGCGGGGCTGGCGGGACGAGATGGCCGAGGAGATGGCCGGCGCGGCCGAACGCCGCCGCACCGAGAAGGAGCGTCTCCGCTCCGCCCTGGCCGGCGACGACCAGCCGACTGAGGGCGAGCGGCGCGAGGACTAGGGTCGCGGGTCGCTGCACGGCGTGAATTAGGGCAGCGGAATCGGGGCCGGTCCGTTAGCGTCTGCCGCCGTGGAAATCTTCAGCAAGATCAACGGGTGGCGGACCAGGGTGTTCGTCTGGATCGGCCTTCCCGTCATCGCCGGCATCGGGTTGATGCTGGGAGTCGGCGATCTCGTGCCGGCCTGGCAGGCCAAGGGCGGCGGCGGCGCGCAGGGCACGTTCACGGCCGTGTCCGAGGAGTGCTCCCGGCGTGACTGCACCTGGCACGGGAACTTCGTGGCCGAGGACGGCGAGCGGCGGGCGGATGTGATTCTCTACGACGCCCCGGAGACCTTGACGACGGGCGCGACGGCTCCGGCTCGAGACACCGGCGCTCGCAAGGGAGTCTTCTCCACCGCCGGTGGTTCCACCTGGCTGCTCGTCACGGCGCTCACCCTCGCCGGCGCGGTGGCCGGTGTCGCCTGGGTGGGCTTCCTCCTCGGGGCGCTTCGTCGGCGCCGTGTGCAGCGGGAAGCGGACGGAGCGTCCTTCGCGTCGGTCGAGAGGCACTGAGGTGCCCGACGGGCCCGGCGCGGTCGGCTGCGATCGCGCCGGGCTCGTTCGCTGTCACCAGTTGGTGGAGCCGGGGACCTTGGGCCAGGGCTTCGACGTCGGCTTGATGAGGTAGGCGACGCCGCCCGAGCCGCCGGAGACACCGCCGCTGGCGTTGATCCGCTTGGTCCGCAGCCAGATCTGCTCGAACTGCTCCCGCTGGTAGACGTTGCGCACCACGTCGTTGCTGGACGAGGCGGGGTCGTTGACGATCACGTCGCCGTCGGCGGTGAAGCCGACCACCACGAACAGGTGCCCGGAGGTGCCGTAGTTCGCCCCGTCCAGCTCGCTGGCGAGGAAGGACTGGCTGGTCACCACCGGGATGCCGGCGGCGATGAATCGCTCCAGCTCGTCCAGCGAGTGCAGCCGGGTCACCCGACCCTCCAGGCCGGGGAAGCTGGCCGCGTACGCGGTGTTGAAGGGCCAGTTGCCGGCGCCGTCGTACGCGTAGTCGTAGGTCATCCGGGCGGCGTGGTTGACCGTCGGGTCGGGGTAGGTCGGGTCCACCCAGGAGGTGTCGGCCGCGGACGGTTGGCGACCCCAGTACTCGACCACCATCTCCGTGGAGGTCGGTGAGCACCACGCCTCGCCGCCGCCGTCGTACTCGGGGTAGTGCCCGGAGTGCACGTTCTGGGAGTAGCGCGGCACCGGCAGCTCGACGCCCCAGGCGATGTGCCCGGCGCTCGGCGTGACGGTGAACCGGTCCGGCACGGTCGAGCTCATCGCGCCGAGCATCCGGACCACCGGCGCGGCGGTCTGCCCGGGCGCCCGGTAGAGGGTCAGCCGCAGCTGGTACGACCGCAGCAGCACTCCGGCGGCGGCGTCGTCGATGCTGAAGGTGTCGGTCCAGATCGTCGACCAGGGGTCGCCCTGCCGGTTGACGGTGGTCCGCTTGATGTCGCTGTCGCCGGACGCCCAGCGGCCCATCACGTACCACGGGGTCTGGTCTCCGCTGGTGTAGCTGCCCTGCATCTCCACCTGGATCCAGGTGCCGGCGGGGGTCTCCGCGTTCCAGGAGGCGATCAGCTCGGTGGCGTCGAACCCGACCCGTGTCACCGGTGAGGTCCAGGTGCCGTACTCCCAGCTGCGGGTGGTGCCGGTGTGCGGGTCGGCGTACTCGGTGGTGCCGGCGGGGCGGGCAAGGGTGATGCCCGACCGGGCGCCGGGGACCACGCGGGTGCCGGTGCGGCTGCCCCGGTGCCAGTCGGCGGGCCCGGACCAGTCCTGGAAGGTGATCTGCTCGTCGTGGACGGTGGTGGACGGCCGGCCGGTGGCGAGCGGCTGGGCGGCTGCCGCGGGCGCGGCGGTGGCGAGCAGGGTGAGCGCGGTGACGCCGGCGAGGGCGGCCGCGTGCAGGCGGGATCTGGCCATGGGTGCTCCGCGGTGTCGAGGGGGCATCGTCGCTGGTCAGTGTCCCGCTTGGAAGGAAGTTTCGCCAGATGTTCAGTGATGGAAAATCTTTGCCGCCGCGATGGTCCACCTGGGATGGACAAGGCAACGATGGACATTGATATGACCATGTGACTGGTGGTGAAGTGTCC
Source organism: Micromonospora sp. RHAY321 (assembly GCF_023896955.1). Lineage (GTDB taxonomy): Bacteria > Actinomycetota > Actinomycetes > Mycobacteriales > Micromonosporaceae > Micromonospora. Next base: position 538,101 of record NZ_JAMHIW010000003.1, on the reverse strand, counting down.
TCCACCGAGCGGGATCTCCCGCCCTTCGAGGAGGTAGTCCATGGCCCTCCGCACGCCCACCCCTCTCCGCCGTGTCCTGGTGCTCGCCGTCGTCACCGGGCTGGCAATCGTCACCGTCGCCGCCAACCCCGTCGCCGCCCGCCCGGCACCGGACCGCGCCGCCGAGCAGCCCGCAGCCGGCTACCGGGTGCTCGGCCCCCGAACGGTCGCCGACCGCAATGCCGTGGCCCGCACCGGCGCCGCCATCGACTACTCCGAACACGGCGTGCTGCACATCTCGGCCACCGCCACCGAGGCCGCGGCGATCGGCCGGCTCGGCTTCCGGCTGGAACCGCTCGCCCCGCCGCCGAACGCCGAGCGCGGAGCCGGAGAGATGGGCACCCTGGCCTTCCCGCCCGCCGACTCCAACTACCACGACTACGCGGAGCTGACCGCCGTGGTGAACCGGGCCGTCGCCGACCACCCGGCCATCGCCCGCAAGATCAGCATCGGTACGTCGTACGAGGGTCGGGACCTGATGGCGGTGAAGATCTCCGACAACGTGGGCACCGACGAGGCCGAGCCGGAGATCCTGTTCAACGCCCAGCAGCACGCCCGCGAGCACCTGACCGTCGAGATGGCGATCTACCTGCTCAACCTCTTCACCGACAGCTACGGCGCCGACTCCCGGATCACGAACATCGTCAACAGTCGGGAGATCTGGATCGTGCCGACGGTCAACCCGGACGGCAGCGAGTACGACATCGCGACGGGTTCGTACCGGTCCTGGCGCAAGAACCGGCAGCCCAACAGCGGCTCGTCCAACGTCGGCACCGACCTGAACCGCAACTGGAGCTACAACTGGGGCTGCTGCGGTGGCTCGTCCGGCTCGACGTCGTCGGAGACCTACCGCGGCCCGTCGGCGTTCTCCGCACCGGAGACCCAGGCGCTGCGCAACTTCGTCAACAGCCGGGTGGTCGGCGGGACGCAGCAGATCAAGGCGAACATCGACTTCCACACCTACTCGCAGCTGGTGCTCTGGCCGTACGGCTACACCACCGCGAACACCGCGCCCGGCATGAGCGCGGACCAGTACAACACCTTCGCCACCATCGGTCAGCAGATGGCGGCCACCAACAACTACACCCCGGAGCAGTCCAGCGACCTCTACATCACCGACGGGGACAGCATCGACTGGATGTGGGCCACCCACAACATCTGGGCGTACACCTTCGAGATGTACCCGGGCTCGTCCAGCGGCGGCGGGTTCTACCCACCCGACGAGGTGATCCCGGCGCAGACCTCGCGCAACCGGGAGGCCGTGCTGATGCTCAGCGAGTACGCCGACTGCCCGTACCGGGCCATCGGCAAGCAGGCGCAGTACTGCGGTGGCGGTGGTGGCGGCACCACGGTCTGGTCGGACACCTTCGAGACGGCCACCGGGTGGACCACCAACCCGGCCGGCACCGACACCGCCACGGCGGGTGCTTTCGAGCGGGGCGCCGCCCAGGCGACCACCTCCAGCGGGGCCAAGCAGCTCACCCCGTACGCCGGCGCCAACGACCTGGTCACCGGGCGGCTCGCGGGATCGGCGGCCGGCGACTACGACCTCGACGGCGGTGTGACCAGCGCCCGGTCCCCGGCGGTGACCCTGCCGTCGTCCGGCACCCTGACCCTGTCGCTGGCCTGGTACCTGGCGCACGGCTCGAACGCCTCCTCGGCGGACTACCTGCGGGTGAGCGTGGTGCACAACGGAGGCACCACGGCACTGCTCACCCAGGCCGGTGCGGCGGCCAACCGCAACGGCACCTGGGCGGTGGCGAACCTCAACCTCACCCCGTACGCCGGCCAGTCGGTGCGCATCCTGGTCGAGGCGGCGGACGCCTCGGGCGCCAGCCTGGTCGAGGCGGCTGTGGACAACGTCACCATCACCGCCTCCTGATCGGGTGGGGCCCCGTCCCGCCCCCGGCGGGGCCCCACCACCCTCCTTCCCGCTCTCTCCCCAACCCCCTTCTCGGGCCGATCCGGGGCATATCGTCGTGACGCGATATCGGCTCACGGCGATATGTTCTAGATCAACGAGGCTGGTCCCAGCGGTGCGCTACCGTCTTAACGACCAATCCGCAGCGAAGCCGGTGTGAAACCGGCGCTGTCCCGCAACTGTGATGCCCCGTCCTGCGCGACGGGGATTAGCCAGGTCGCCTGCGGAACGGTCGCGATACGCGCTCTCGAGGAAGGGCGCCTCGTGGGCGGGCGTACGAAAGTCCCTGTCGGCGAAGCACCACACTCCTCGACCGACAGGAGGACACATGTCCGGACGTACCCCCCGGCTCTTCGCCGCGACCCTCGCGGTCGCCGCGCTCGCCCTCGGCGCGTGCGCCGAGAAGACCGCAGACCAGCCGGCCGCCGGCGCCAGCTCCGCGACCGCCAGCTACCCCGTCACGGTCGGCTCGCTCACGCTCGACAAGCGCCCCGAGAAGATCGTCTCGCTGTCGGCCAGCGCCACCGAGATGCTCTTCGCCATCGGTGCCGGCCCGCAGGTGACCGCGGTCGACGACAACTCCAACTACCCGGCCGAGGCGCCCAAGAGCGACCTCTCCGGCTTCCAGCCGAACGCGGAGGCGATCGCCGGCAAGAGCCCCGACCTGGTGGTGCTCTCCGACGACCGAAACAAGATCGTCGACCAGCTCGGCAAGCTGAAGATCCCGGTCTACCTGACCCCGGCGGCGACCACGTTGGACGACACGTACCGGCAGATCACCGACCTGGGCTCCCTGACCGGCCACGCCGACCAGGCCGCCGACGTCACCGGGCGGATGAAGGACGACATCGCCAAGCTGGTCAAGGACCTGCCGCAGCGCACCGAGAAGCTCACCTACTACCACGAGCTGGGCCCCGAGCTGTACAGCGCGACCAGCAAGACGTTCATCGGCTCGCTCTACAGCCTCGTCGGTCTCACCAACATCGCCGACCCGGCCGACGCCGACAGCAAGAACGGCGGCTACCCGCAGCTGTCCCAGGAGTTCATCGTCAAGGCCGACCCGGACTTCGTCTTCCTGGCCGACTCCAAGTGCTGCCAGCAGAACGCCGACTCGGTCAAGGCCCGCAGCGGCTGGGCCGGGCTGACCGCGGTGAAGAACAGCCAGATCGTCGCGCTGGACGACGATGTCGCCTCCCGCTGGGGCCCCCGGGTCGTGGACCTGCTCCGGGTCATCATCGACGCGGTGGCCAAGGTGCCCGCGTGACCCTCGTCCGTCCGTGAGCGAGGCACCACCGGTGGACGCCACGGCACCACCCACCCGGCCGGCCGGGACGCCACCACCGTCCCGGCCCGCCGGGTCGCCGTCCGGAGCCCGGCCGGCCGGCCTGCGCAAACGCTGGCTGGTCGCCGGCATCTTCGCGGTGCTCGTCGCGCTGGTCGCCGGGGTGTCGTTCGGCCCGGTCAGCCTGCCGCCGGGCAGCGTCGCCGCCGAGCTGCTCAACCTGATCCCCGGGGTGCGCCTGGACAGCGGGCTGACCGAGCGGGAGATCGCCATCGTCACCGAGCTGCGGCTGCCCCGGGTGGTGCTGGGCCTGCTCGTCGGCGGTCTCCTCGCCTTGGCCGGCGGCTGCTACCAGGGCGTGTTCCGCAACCCGCTGGCCGACCCGTACCTGCTGGGCGTCGCCGCCGGCGCGGGCCTCGCGGTCACCGCGGTGATCTCCCTCGGCGGCGTCGGGCGGGAGGGTTCGATCACCGGCCTGCCGATGACCATCCCGCTGGCCGCGTTCGCCGGCTCGCTGCTCGCCGTGACGATGACCTACCTGCTCGGTGGTGCCGGCGGGCGGAGCCGGTCACCGGCCATGCTGATCCTGGCCGGCGTGGCGGTCTCCGCGTTCCTCTCCGCCGGGCAGACCTACCTGCTGCAACGGCACTCCGACAGCATCCAGCCGGTCTACTCCTGGCTGCTCGGTCGGCTGGCCACCGCCGGTTGGCACGACGTTCTGCTGGTGCTGCCGTACGCCGTGCTGACCACCGTGGTGGTGCTGCTGCACCGCCGCGAGCTGGACGTCCTCGCGGTCGGTGACGACGAGGCGAGGAGCCTCGGCCTGCACCCGCAGCGCTCCCGCTACCTGCTGATCGCCGCCGCCTCGCTGGGCACCGCCGCGGCGGTCTCCGCGACCGGTCTGATCGGCTTCGTCGGCATCATCGTGCCGCACACCGTCCGGCTGCTCGCCGGGGCGAGCTACCGGGTGATCCTGCCGCTGTCGCTGCTGTTCGGCGGCGCGTTCCTGGCGCTGACCGACGTGGTGGCCCGCACGGCCGCCGCCCCGGCCGAGATCCCGATCGGGGTGGTCACCGCTCTGCTCGGCGGCCCGTTCTTCGTGCTCGTGCTGCGTACCGCCCGGCGGGTGCTCACGTGAGCCGGCAGCCCGCCATCGGCCCCGATGCCGCCCCGGGCGTGCCGGCGGTCGAGGTCCGGGACCTGCACGTCAGCCTGGACCGCACGCCGATCCTCGCCGGCGTCGACCTCACCGTCGCCGCTGGCGAGTGGGTCACCGTGATCGGCCCGAACGGCGCCGGGAAGTCGACCCTGCTGCGCGCCGTCGGCGGGCTGCTGCCCGCGCCGGGGGCGATCACCCTGTTCGGTACGCCGAGCGCCGCGCTGCGCCGCCGGGACCGCGCCCGGGTGGTGGCCACGGTGGCGCAGTCCCCGGTGGTGCCGCCCGGCATGTCGGTGCTCGACTACGTGCTGCTGGGCCGCACCCCGTACATCCCGCCGCTGGGCCGGGAGTCGGCGGCCGACGTGGACGCCGTCGACGAGGTGCTCGACCGGTTGGATCTCACCGGCTTCCACCGCCGGGAGCTGGCGACCCTCTCCGGAGGCGAGCGGCAGCGGGTCTTCCTCGCCCGGGCGCTGGCCCAGGGCGCGACGCTGCTGCTGCTCGACGAGCCGACCAGTGCGCTGGACATCGGTCACCAGCAGGAGGTGCTGGAGCTGGTCGACCAGTTGCGCCGCGAGCACGGCCTGACCGTGCTCGCCACGATGCACGACCTCTCCGTGGCCGGCGAGTACGCCGACCGGATGGTGATGCTCGCCGCTGGCCGGGTGGTGGCCTCCGGGACGCCGCGCGAGGTGCTGACCGAGCATCTTCTCGCCACCCACTACCGGGCCAGCGTCCGCGTGGTCGACGGCGCCCACGGTCCCCTCGTGGTCCCTGTCCGCCCACGCTGAGCGGGCGGTCAGTCGCCGTCCGGGCCGAGGTCGATGACGGAGAAGAGGGCGCCCTGGGGGTCGCGCAGGGCGGCGAACCGCCCGGCGGGGTTGTCGCGGGGCGGGACCAGGATCGTCCCGCCCAGCTCGGCGGCGCGCGCCGCGGCGGCGTCCGCGTCGGCCACCGCGAAGTACACCGTCCAGTACGCCGGCAGGTCGGCCGGGAAGTCGTCGGCGAACGGCGGCATCATCCCGGCGACGATCCGCGCTCCGAGCCGCCACCCGGTGTACGTCATCCCGCCGACCGCCTGGTCGTCCGGCTGCCAACCGAACACCAGCTCGTAGAAGACCTTCGCGCCCTCCGGGTCCGGGGTGACCAGCTCGTTCCAGCTCATGGCGCCCGGCACGTTGAACACCTCGGCGCCGGGCATCGCCTGCGGTTGCCAGACGCTGAACGTGGCGCCCGCCGGGTCGGCGAAGACCGCCATCCGGCCCCGGTCGAAGACCTCGAACGGCGGCACGACGACCTGCCCGCCGGCCCGTTCGACCCGCCCGGCGACCAGCTCCGCGTCGTCCGTGGCGAGGTACGTGGACCAGATCGGCACCTGGTCCGGGATCGCCGGCGGCCCGGCGCCGGCCACCGGCCGCCCGTCGAGCAGGAAGACGGTGTAGCCGCCCGCCTCCTGCTCCGGTGTCACCCGGCCGGTCCAGCCGAACAGCTCCGGGTAGAAGCGCCGGGCGTCGGCCAGGTCCGGGGTGGCCAGGTCGGCCCAGCAGGGCGTACCCGGCGGGACGGTGCTCACGGTGAAGACCCCTCTCGGCCCGGGGCGGCCACCACGGCCCCCTGCCGATCCTGGCACCGTCCCGCCGCGGCCCGGGGCGGAAACGGACGAATCGTCAGCTGAACCGGCGACCCTCGTCCCGGCGGTACGCCCAGCCGGCGAGCGCGGCGAGCAGCACCACCCAGACACCGAGCATGATCAGCGCCAGCGGCTGGACGCGGTAGTCGCCGACCGCCGCCCACATGAGCTCGGCGGCGCCCCGGGTGGGCAGGAACGGCGCGATCGTCTCGATGAACCCTGGTGCGTCACCCGGCGCGGAGAGCAGGCCCCCGCCGAACGCGAGCGGCAGGAAGACGACCTGCGCCACGACGATCGCCGCCTTGCTCGGCAGCGAGTAGCCGATGGCGAGCCCCATGAGCGTGAACGGCACCGAGATGACGGCCACGGTGCCGATGGTCAGCAGGATCGCCGCCGGGGTGATCCGGGCCGCGGTCAGCGTCGCGCCGATCACGACGACCGGGATCAGCGAGAGGTACGTCAGCGCCAGGCCGGCCAGCACCCGGCCGGCGAACCGGGGCGCCGGCCCGGCCGGCAGGGTCCGGGTGTACGGATTCCACGGCTGGTCGCGGTCCTCGGCGACGCCGACGCCGTACTGGAAGATGTTGGCGCTCATCACCGAGAAGGTGACCATCGACGCGGTGGCGAAGGTGGCGCCGGCCGGGTCCTGGCCGGCGAACGGCACCACGAAGAAGATCATGGCGGCGGCTGGGAAGAAGGCGCTGCCGAAGACGGCCACCGGAATCCGGATGATCTCCAGGAGCTGGTAGCGGGCGTGGACCAGGGTGAGCTGCACGGTGGTCGCCTCCTCAGGCGGGGCTGGTTCGGCCGCCGGCAGCGGCGGTGGTGGGTGGGCCGCCGGCAGCGGCGGTGGCGGGCTGCTCCCCGGTGGCGGGCTGCTCCCCGGCGGTGATCGCGAGGAACGCCTCCTCCAGCGAGGTGGGCCGGACCTCCAGGTCGGCGAAGGTGGTCCCGGCGGTGACCAGCGCCCGGACCAGCTGGTCGGCGTCCGTGGTGAGCAGGTGCAGCCGACCGTCGATCCGTTCGGTGCGGACCACCCCCGGCAGCTCGGGCAGCACGTCGGCGACGAGGCTGACCCGCCGTACGCCGACGATGTCCCGCACCGCGCCCACCGTGTCGTCGGCGAGCACCCGACCGTGCCCGATGACCACCACCCGGCGGGCCAGGGCCTCCACCTCCTCCAGGTAGTGGCTGCTCAACAGGACCGTTCCGCCGTCCTCGTGGAAGGCCCGGATCGCGTCCCAGAGGGTGCGCCGGGCGGCCACGTCCAGGCCGGTGGTCGGTTCGTCGAGCAGCACCAGCCGGGGTCGGCCCACGAACGCCAGCGCCACCGCCAGCCGCCGGCGCTGCCCGCCGGAGAGACCGCCGGTCTGCCGCCGGGCCAGGTCGCCCAGACCGAAGCGGTCGAGCAACTCGCCCCGGGGCACCGGGTCCGGGTAGTGCGCGGAGACGAATTCGACGACCTCGCCGACGCGCAGCGTGCCCGGCAGGCCGGTCTCCTGCGGGGTGACCCCGATCTGTCGCCGGGACGCCGGGTCGCGGGGGTCGCCGCCGAACAGCTCGACCCGCCCGGAACTGGGTCGACGCAGACCGACCAGCAGGTTCATGAGGGTGCTCTTGCCGGCGCCGTTCGGGCCGAGCAGGCCGACCAGCTCACCGGCCCGGACTTCGAGGTCGACGCGGTCGAGGGCGAGGACGTCGCCGTACCGGCGGCTGGCCTGGTCGGCGCGGGCGAGGGTCATGACTGCTCCTTCGACGGGGTGGGGTCGAGCAGGGTGCGTATCGCCTCCGTGTACTCCTCGAACGCGAGCCGGCCCCGCCTGCTGAGCCGGATGAGGGTGGCCGGGGTGCGTCCACGGTGGGTCTTGCTGACCTCGACGTAGCCGGCGTCCTCGAGCTTGCGCAGGTGCACGGAGAGGTTGCCGGCGGTCATCGCGAGCAGCTCCTGCAACCGTGGAAAGGCGATCCGGTCGCCGTCGCCGAGGGTGGAGAGGGTGGCGACCACCCGCAGCCGGGCCTGCGCGTGGATCACCGGATCCAGCTCCGTCACGACGGGTGCCGCTGTCGTAGCCAACTGATCGCGCCGGCGACCAGAATCCCGCCGCCGCCGGCCACCGCGATCACCAGCGCGTGCCAACCCGGCCCGGCGAACGTGCCGGCCACGTTGATCACACTGATCCAGACGCCCAGCCGGAACAGGTCCCGGTTCAGCCAGATGGCGCCGCCGGCCATGTGCAGCGCGGCGGTCAGACCCACGGCGGTCGCCGACCAGAGCAGCGCCGCCTGGTCGTGTGGCAGGTGCTCGACGACCCGGCCGAGCCCCGCGTAGACGCTCACCGAACCCAGGGCCCAGGAGCAGCCGTACCAGCGCCCGCGTTGGGCGGAGTCTCCGCTGACCTGTCCGTACGCACGCCTGCCGGCGACCGCCTGGATGGCTGCGGCGATGACGAGCAGGACGAAGAGGACGGTCAACGGCAGCCATTCCGGCAGCCGGACCAGCACCCGGCCGTCGGGTGCGAAGCGCAGGAAGAACAGCCCGAAACCGACCAGCCAGGCGACGCCCCAGGGCCAGTAGAGCAGTCGGGCGTCCGGCTGGAGCTCGCGTGTCGCCGCCACCTGCTGCTCCCGGATCAGCTGGAGCGCCGCTGCGGCGTCGGCGGGAGGCGGATCGTCGTCAAGGTTCACGCAAAGAACTTTAAAACACAAAGTCAAGCCCGCGTGGCCCCGACGCCGTCGCCCGGGGATACCGGCGGCATCGCGAAGTGCCTATGGTGGGGAGCTGCGGCGGCTGACCTGCCGCACAGGACACAGGGGAGGGTCCGTGTCGAGCCCGAGCAACGAGCTGGAGGTCCAGCCGGAGGCCCTGACGGCATTCGCCAAGGCCTCCACCGACCGGGCGGCCCGCTTTCGCGAGCTGCACCGTTCATTTGGCGACGGGCACGTGCCCCGGCACGCGTTCGGTGTGATGCCGGCGTCCTTCAGCCTCGCGGCGACGTACGCCGAGCAGTTCGAGGCGTGCCTGCAGGGGCTGGCCGACGGTGCCGAGGTGATGGCGGACATCGCCGAAGGGCTCGAGGACACCGCCGGCGCCTACACCGGCACCGACGTGGCCAACACCGACATGTTCGTGCCAGGCCGCCCGCCCGCTCCCGACGTCATCGCGCCCGGTCCCTGGTCGAGCAGCGGCGGCGGCCCGAACGGGCAGGTGCCGGCGTGAGCACCGAGGCGTTGCAGCGCAACAAGACCTACTTCGAGCAGATCGTGTCGGGCACCCCCGACCCGTTCAAGCCACTGTCCAACGCGGTGCTCTGGCCCTTCGAGCAGTTGCTCGAACTGGTCGCGGGCGAGCCGGACGACCTGATGAAGGCCGCCCAGCTCTGCCTGACCACCGGCGAGGCGGTCCGCGAGATCGCCGGTGAGCAGATCTCGCACCGGGCCCGCCTTCGAGGTGCCTGGTCGGGCGACGCCGCCGAGAGCTTCCACGCCTCGATGGAGTCGGTGGAGGAGGCGATCGAGGAGCTGGCCCGCGGGTTGGACGGCACGAAGGAGGTGCTGGTCGACGCGGCCAACGCGGCCGTCGACGCGTTCAACCTGCTGGTCGAGCTGATCCTCGAGTTCCTGCTCTGGTTCCTCACCGAGGTGATCATCGCGGCGGTCGCGGCGGCGCTCAGCGCCGGCATCTCCCTCGCGGCGACGGTCGTCCGGGTGCTGGCCAAGCTGGCCACCACCGTCGGCCGCATGGTCAAGATCGTCGCTCGGTTCGCCGAGATCCTGACGAAGCTGGCCACCAAGATGCAGAAGGTCGCCGAACTGCTGATGAAGTACCGCCGCGCGGTGCTGGAGATCCGCAAGGCGAAGAAGGCGTACCGGGCGTGGAACAAGTCGGGGTGGACGGCCGAGGCCAGGGCGTTCCAGATCGAGAAGTTCAAGACGCTCTTCCCGGGCAAGTTCGTGATCAACCACGTGTCCCCGGTCAACGTCCCCGGCCTCGGTGGGGCACTCCTGGACACCGGCGTCGGGATGCACGACATCTCCGACGGCACGAAGGACCGCAACTACCTGGTGGACGGCACGTACCGCGAGGATCTGGGCCCGTACACCAAGGGCGTGCAGAATGTCTTCGACTCCATCCTGACCTGAGAGGGACCGCCATGACCTTTCCCGGTCTGGACCGCATCGAGGCGCTGGCCCGCAACCTGGACGGCTGGCAACGCGAACTGGCCAGCAAGATGACCGAGCTCGAACAGAGCAGCGCCGAGGGTGTCAGCGACTCCGGCCTGGTCCGGGTCACCGCCGCGGCGGACGGCACGATCGTCTCGTCCGAGATCAACGCTCGGGCGATGCGCCTCGACTCGTTCACCCTGGCCGAGGAGTTCACCGCCGCCGCCAGCCGCGCCCAGGAGGCGGCCGCCACCCGGGTACGTGAACTGGTGGGCGAGGTGATCGGCGACGCTCCGGGCGCCGCCCGACCCGCCGGCGACCGCCAGGACCGGTACTGAGCCGATGGCGGACATCAGCTACCAGGAACGACTGACCCAGCTCGTCGACCCGGGGGAGCAGGTGCTCGCCGTCGCGAAGACGGAGGTCGCCCACGGCGTCCTGCCACCTGATCCGCCGGCAGCGGAGCAGCCGGGAGCCTCCGGCACCGGTGGTGGCGGCCGTGTCTCCGGGGCACTGCTCAACCTGATCTCGCCGCTGATCTCCTTCCCGGCGGGGGACCGGCTCGTCGACCGGATCACCCACGGGGTGGCCGGCCGGGGCACCCCGGGCTCGTCCGCCTCCACCCTCCAGCACGCCCGGCGGCCCGTACCCCCGGCGACCACGCTCACCGACACGGTCCTCGCCGTCACCGACCGGCGGCTGCTGGTCTGCGCGTCCGGGCCGGTGAAGCTCTGGTCGAGCGCGGCCGATGACCAGCGGGCGGTGGCCGAGACCCGGATCGTCTGGTCGGCGCCCCGGGCGACGGTGTCCGACGCCCGCGTGGGCTGGCACCGGCTCAACCCGAAGCGCCTCCGGATCGAGTTCACCGACGGCTCCTGGCTGGCCTTCACGGTGCCGCTCGCCGAGTCCGGCCAGCCACTGCGCGAGATCGCCTCAGCTCTGACCGGCCGCTGACGCGGTCAGGAGCGGCGCGGGCAGCGGCTCGTGGTGCAGCACCGCGAGCCGCGACACCGCACGGGTGAGCACCACGTACAACCGGTGCAGCCCGCGCGGCTCGGCCGCGACGATCGCGGCCGGCTCGACCACCACCACGTGGTCGTACTCCAGGCCCTTGACCAGCGTCGCGGGCACCACCGTGACCCGCGCCAGGGTGGCGACGTCGTCGGCGGTCGCGGTCGGGACGCCGACGGCCGCCAGCGCCGCGCGCAGCCCGTCGACCGCGTCGTCCGCCGCGATCACGCCGACCGAGCCGTCGTGCGCGAGCGCCGCCCGCACCTCGGCCACCGTCGCCGCCGTCAGGTCGGTCACGGTACGCACGTCCAGGCCGCCGTCGTGGCGCAGCGACTCGGCCGGCGGTACGTCCACCGCGAGCGCCGGCAGCAGCTGGTTGGCGAACGCGACCACCGCGGCGGGCACCCGGAAGCCGATCGTCAGCGGGACCACCACGGCGTCCGGTTTGCCCAGGTGGAGCAGGGACTCCCGCCAGTCGGTCGCCGCCCACGGCGCGGTGCCCTGGGCGAGGTCCCCGAGGAGGGTGACGGAGCCGTGCTCGCTGCGCCGGGCGATGGCCCGGCACTGCATCGGGGAGAGGTCCTGCGCCTCGTCGACCACCACGTGCCCGAAACCCGAAGGCCGTTCCAGCAGCCCGGCCGCCTCGTCGACCAGCACCGCGTCGGCGGCGGTCCAGCGGGTCGCCTTCGCGGTACGGGCCGGCTTCGCCCACACCAGCAGCGCCTGCTCGGCGTCGCTGAGCAGCCCGTCGGCCGCGGCGGCGAGCCGGGCCGGGTCGGCGAGCAGGCCGTACACCAGCCCTTCGGGGGTGAGCGCCGGCCAGACCGCGTCCAGGAAGTCGACCACCGGTCGGCACCGGCCCATCCGGCGCAACCACGCGTCGCCGGGCGATTCCGCCCGACGCGCCTCGGCCTGCCGCTGCAACAGGCTCACCACCCGAGCCCGGACCCGCTCCCTGCCGGTGCCGTAGGGCAGCCCTTCCCGGCGGGTCTCCTCGACGATCCGGTACAGCGGGTCCACCCCGATCCGCCACCGGAACGACCCGTCCGACACGGTGATCGGCTCCGTCGGCGTACCGATCTGTGCCCGCACCGCGCGCTGCAGCACGCTGGCCATCCGTACGTCGTGCTTGAGCGCGGCCACCGCGGACGGCTCGACCGCCCGCACCGGCACCCGGGAGATCAGCTCCTCCACCGTCGCCTGCTCGACCTCGACCTCACCCAGCGCCGGCAGCACCGCCGCGATGTACGACAGGAACGCCCGGTTCGGCCCGACGATCAGCACACCGGCCCGCCGCAACCGCTCCCGGTGCAGGTACAGCAGGTACGCGGCCCGGTGCAGACCGACGGCCGTCTTCCCGGTGCCCGGCGCGCCCTGCACGCAGATCGAGTCGGCCAGGTCCGCCCGGACCAGCTCGTCCTGCTCCGGCTGGATGGTGGCGACGATGTCCCGCATCGGCCCCACGCGCGGCCGCTCGATCTCGGCGGTGAGGATCCGGCTCGTCGTACCCAGCTCCTCGCCCCGGTCCAGCCGCTCGTCCTCGAAGCTGGTCAGCACCCCGTTGCTGAACCCGAACCGGCGCCGGACCGCCACCCCCTGCGGATCCCGCGCACTGGCCCGGTAGAACGACCGCGAGACCGGCGCCCGCCAGTCCAGCACCAACGGCTCGCCCCGCTCATCGGTGACATGCCGCCGACCCACGTGATAGCGCCGCCCGGCGTGATCGCTGCCGCTGCTCGCGCCGACCGCGGTGGTGCCGGCGTCGGTCGTGCCCATGCTGTCGGTCGTGTCTGACCCGAAAGTTGTGTCGGCGTTCGATGCTGGGGTGCCCTCGGTGGTCGTGTTGTCCCCGCCGAAGTCCAGGCGGCCGAAGAAGAGCGGTGTGGTGGGGTCGTCGGCCAGTTCAGCTACCCGACGGGCCAGGGTGCGGCCGAGCGTCTCCGCGGCGTATGCGTCACCGGCCACCTGATCGCCGGTCGCGAAGAGGGCTTCGGCCCGCTCCCGCATCCGTCGTAGTGCCTCCCGCGAGGTGGCCAGGTGTGCGCGCTCGGCGGTCAGATCGGTGTCGAGGTCGGTTTCGAGGTCGAGTGCGTGCATGCTGACGTCCCATCGTTCACATCTGCTGCGCGCTCGCGTGTCCGGGGGCGGATGGCCGGCCGCCCGGCGCGGGGACGTCCGTTCCGGTGCAGCTCACCTCGGCCGTCAAGCGGCCTGCAACCCTACGCTTCCAAGCCCGGCCCTTCCAGCGAATTACCGACCCGACCACCCGATCGAGACGGCGTGGCGCAGCGACGGAGGGGCGGAACGCCGAGAGGTGTGCGTTTGGCGCTGCGGTGGCGCGCTCCACCCTGGGCCCGGGCGCGGTCGGACTGCTGTTCGTCGGTGTCAGCAGCGCCGGTGGTAGAGGTCGCGGCGGGGCGTTGATAGCTGACCGGGCGCCTGCCCAGGGGGCGAGCGCGGTGGAACGCGGGGGCGATGGCGGGTCGCGCGGATGGCCGGGATCATGGGGTCATGACCGAGGCCCGTCCCGAGTCCCGTCGGATGACGATCAGTGACCCGCAGGTGATGCGGGCGCTGGCCCATCCGGCCCGGATCGCGATCATGGAATACCTGAGCAGTCGCGAGGGTGGCGGGACCGCCACCGAGTGCGCGGAGATCGCCGGGCTGTCGCCGAGCGCGACCAGCTACCACCTGCGGGCGCTGGCGAAGTTCGGCCTGATCGAGCAGGCGCCGAGTCGGGGGGACGCGCGCGAGCGGGTGTGGCGCACGTTCAGCTCCAACTGGATGGTCGACGCGGGCCGCGAGGCCGGTCCCGACGCGCGTGCGGCCGAGCAGGCGCTGGTGGAGGCGCACGCGGTTCGGGACATGGAACGGACCAGGGACTGGTTGCGGCGCGCCGGCGAGGAGCCGGCCGAGTGGTATGACGTGGCGCTGTTCAGCGACACCCTGCTGCTGCTCACCGCAGAGGAAATGGCCGGGGTGAACGAGGCGGTGTCGGCGGTGTTGGAGCCCTACCGCCAGCGCCACCGTCGGGCCGATCCGCCGCCGGGGTCGCGGGCCGTCTCGGTGCAGTACCACGTGGTGCCGCTGCCGTAGGGGCTTGTGCCGACCAGTTGTGAAGCATTATTTTCGAAGTATGTCCTTCACAACTGTCGAGTCGCGCTGGCCGGATGTCTGGCTCGCCGCCACCGCGCGGGGCACCACGATCTGCGGCGACTTCCTCGCGGCCACCGCGCTCGCGCTGGCCCTGCAGGGTGCCGGCGCCGGTGGGCTCGCCGTGTCGGGGCTGCTGTTGGCCGCCACCCTCCCTCTCGTGCTGCTTGCCCCACTGGCTGGCCGGCTCGCCGACCGGGTGGACAGCCGTACCCTGCTGGTCACCGTCGGGCTGGCGCAGGCGGCGATCTGCGCGCTGCTCGCCCTCGCCGACCATCCGGTCCTGGTGGTCGGGCTCGTCACGCTGCTCGCGTGCGGGCTCGCGGTGACCCAGCCCTGCCTGGCGGCGCTGCTGCCGGCGATGGTCCGCCGCGAGGACCTGCCCCGGGCGAGCGCGATCAGCCAGACGGCTGTCTCCCTTGGTGCGCTCGGCGGGCCGGTGCTGGCCGGGCTGCTGGTGGGGCAGTTCGGCACGCGCGTACCGCTGCTGCTCGACGCCGCGACCTACCTGGCGCTGGTGGTCGCGGGCCTGCTGCTGCGGACCCGTCGCGGTGGTCGGCGGAGTGCCGCCACGACGGCCACCCCGGCCAACCCAGGCGGTACGGCGAAGGGCTGGCGGCTGCGGCGGGACCCGCTGATGCTCGTCATGGTGGTCAGTACCGCGGTGGTGATCGCGGCGATCGGCGGAATCAACGTGATCGAGGTCTTCTTCATCCGGGAGACCCTGAACGGCTCGCCGACCACCTACGGGCTGGTCAGTGCCGCCTGGATGGCCGGGATGCTGCCCGGTGGCTGGCTGGCCGCCCGGCTCGCCAGGCGGCTCACCGACGATGCCGCGCTGGTCCGTGGCGTGCTGGTCACGTTGGCCGGTTGCAGCCTGATGGTGCTGCTCGCCGCGACGGTGCCGACGGCGGCCCTGCTGGTGCCGCTCTGGCTGGTGGGCGGCGCGGCCAACGGCGGCGAGAACGTCTTCGCCAACCTGCTCACCGCTCGTCGGGTGCCGGAGGCGATGCGCGCCCGGGCGTACGCCAGCTACGGCGCTGCGGTGCAGGGCGGCTCGATGACCGGCTTCCTGCTCGGCGGCGCGCTGCTCGCCGCCGCTCCGCCCCGGCCCCTGATCGCCGGCGCCGGCGTGGCAGGGCTCCTGGTGGTGCTGGTCTTCGTGCCGGTCGTCGCCCGGGCCGTACGGCGGCCGGCCGAGGCGGATGCGGGCTTGGCCACTCCGGGCCGGCCCGCCGAGCCGAAGCCGGAGGCCAGGGATACGGTCGGGTCATGGCTGAGCGCGTCGCACGTCCCCGGGTCGGGCACATCCAGTTCCTGAACTGCCTGCCGATCTACTGGGGTCTGATGCGCTCCGGAGCGCTGCTCGACGTCGACCTGCACAAGGATTCGCCGGACCGGTTGAGCGCCTCGCTGGTCGCCGGTGACCTGGACATCGGCCCGATCACCCTCGTGGAGTACCTGAAGCACGCCGACGAGCTGCTGCTCCTGCCGGACCTGGCGGTGGGCAGCGACGGGCCGGTGCTGTCGGTCAACATCGTCTCCACGAAGCCCCTCGCCGAGCTGGACGGCGCCCGGGTGGCGCTCGGCTCGACCTCGCGGACCGGCGTGATGCTGGCCCAGTTGCTGCTCGCCGAGCAGTACGACGTCCACCCCGACTACTTCCGCTGCCCGCCGGACCTGACCCAGATGCTGCTGGAGGCCGAGGCCGGGGTGCTGATCGGGGACGTGGCTCTGCGGGCGTTGTACGAGGCACCCCAGCGGGGCCTCACGGTCACCGACCTCGGGCAGGCGTGGCGCGAGTGGACCGGGCTGCCGATGGTCTTCGCGGTGTGGGCGGTCCGCCGTGACTTCGCCGCCGCGCATCCGGGGCTGGTCAAGGAGGTGCACGAGGCGTTCCTGCGCTCGCGTGACCTCTGCCTGGCGGAGCTGGACCAGGTCGCCGAGGCGGCGGCCCGGTGGGAGACGTTCGACGCCGAGACGCTGGCCACGTACTTCCGGACCCTGGACTTCTCCCTCGGCGACCGGCAGGTCGCCGGGCTGCGCGAGTTCGCCCGGAGGGCCGCCGCGCTCGGCGAGGTCCCGGAGCTGCCGGACGGCGGCCCGGAGTTCTTCGCCGGCTGAGCCGCCGGCCCGGCGCGGTCTACTCCGTGAGCCGGTAGCCGAGGCGGGAGGGCGAGGTCAGGCTCCGGGGCGGAGCAGTGCCTCGGTGATCTTCTCGCAGTTCTTCATGCCGTAGTCGTAGCCCATGTTGATCGGGTACTTGACCATCACGCCCATCGTCCAGGTGTCGCCGATGGCCAGGCAGTTGATGTGCATCTCCTGCTCCCTGGTCCGGTCGATCCACCCGTTCTTGATGGCGATCTGCTTCTGCTCCGCGGCCGGGAAGGCCTTGCGGATGCCGAAGTCACCGGCGCCGCGGACCAGCTTCATCTCGTTGAGCAGCCACGTGGTCCACTTCGGCCCGGCGGCGGTGCCGGTGGCGATGCAGTTGCCCAGCCGGGCGGTGTCCCGGGGGGAGAGCGCCGTCCGGCTCCAGCCCTTGTCCGGGGCGACGCTGCTGTCGGTCAGCTTGCACATGGAGAGCAGACGCCGGATCGAGGCGTCCCGGCCGACCGAGTTGTAGAACTGCTCGGCCCGGGTGTTGTCGCTGTCGCGGATGATGCGCGTGGCGTCGGCGAGCTTCGCGTCGCTCGGCGTCTCGCCGGCGTCGGCGGCGCGACGCAGATAGTCGGCGACGATCCACGATTTGATCATCGAAGCGGTGGTGCTGGTCTCGTTCATGTTCTTGGAGCCGATGATCTTCCCGGTGCGGCGGTCGAGCACGCTCCAGGAGTACCAGCCCTCGATGTCCAGGTTGAGGTCCTTGGCCTGGAACGGCAGCGGCTCCAGCGACGGGCTGGGGCTCGGGCTCGGTGCCGGCTGGCGGGCGCTGCGGTCGGTGGGGGTGCCGGTGGACCGGTCACTGGTCGTGCCCGAGTCGCCCCAGCGGGCGGCGGCGGACGACTCGAACGGCGACCCCGGGATCAGGCGCAGGGACACCAGCACCAGCCCGATCAGGATGACCGCGATCGCGATCAGCCGCAGCGGGGATGCTTCACCGCCGCCTCGCCGGTCCGCCCGACGGTTGCCGGCCATCAGAGCTTCCCGGCCGGCTGCTGCGGCACCTTGAGCGCGGCGCCGGGCTGCGGGGTGACGAGTTGGGTGGCCACGCTGGCGCAGACCTGGGCGCCGTAGTCCAGGCTGGACTTGATCGAGTACCGCAGCATCACCGCGAGGCTCCACTTGCCGTTGACGGCGAGGCAGTTGACGTGCCAGTTGCCGTCGTAGTTGAGCGGCGTCCAGCCGTTCTTCATGCTGACCGGGCCCTGGGCGGTGATCGACTTCGGCAGGCCGTTGATGATCCCCCAGCGGCCGCCGCCGTAGGTGGCCTTCTGGTCCTTGGCCGCCGTGGTGCCCCTGACCTTGCTCATCTGATCCAGCACCCATTTGGTCCACTTCGGGCCGGCGGCCTTGCCGTCGGCGATGCAGTCGCCGAGCCGGGCCGCGTCGCGCGGGGACATCCGGGTGAAGCTCCAATAGCCGGTGTACGGCTCGACGTTGCCGCGCTTGGTGTCGGTCAGCCCGCAGATCTTGATCGCCCGCTGGATCACCGCGTCGGGCGTGCTGCTCTTCGAGGGCTTGTACGAGCCGCCCGCGGCGGCGTGCACCTTGTTGGCTGCGCCGTCGTTGCTGTCGATGATGGCGAGCCGGGCCGCCTCCTTCAGCGCGGCCGACGGCTCCTTGTCCTTGAGCTGCCGGAGGTAGTCGGAGACGATCCAGGCCTTGATCATCGACTCGGTGGAGCTGGTCGCGGTCATGTTCGGCGACCCGGAGATCGTGCCCGTCTCCCGGTCCAGCAGGGCCCAGGAGAAGAACTCGCCCTTGAAATTCACCGACACCGGGCCAGCCGCCAGCGTGGGCGGTGGCGGAGGGGTGGGCGAGGGCGCGGCGACACTTCCGGCGCCGCCACCGCCGCCTCCGCTGCTGTCGTCGCCGGCGAGCCGGGCGTACGCGGCGGGAACCAGCAGGACGCCACCGAGCAGAACCGCCACGACGGCGAACACCATGATCACGCGGGATCGCATGAGTTGGGTGAGCTCCAGATGTCAGGGCCGGGGGGACCGGCTTGTTGTCCGGGGCGACCGGTGCGATCGCCGAGGCCGGGGGAGGTGGCCTCTGTGGAGACGGCGATTCTGGGCAGCCGATCGTGTGACCGGCAGAAGTCTACGTCTGGACGGGCCGACCACCAGAGCCCGACACCTGCCGAGGTGCAATAAAGGCGGGATATCGAGACGGTATGCGGCTTCTAGGGGGATTCATCTTTGTGCAGTGAGCCAAGTCATAGTCAGCTCGGTCGCTCTGCGTGAGTGGCAACCGCCCAAACCGTGACGGAAGGTGACTCGGGTTTCCTGTTACACCCCCTAGTGCATCGGGGCGCAAGCTGTAACACTTGTCCTCATGTATGGCAACGACTTCTCCGCCCCGGACGACGCAACCGGCGGCGGCCTTCTCGGCGAGGTCGAGGCGGCCGAGGCCGAGCTGCGTGCCGCCGCCGCGCGTCAGCGCCGCGGCGCCCCCGCACCCGACGAGGACCTGGCGACGTACTTCGACGAGGTGGTCGGCGCGGAGCAGAAGATCGAGCCGCGCGACTGGATGCCGGAGGCGTACCGCAAGACGCTGATCCGGCAGATCGCCCAGCACGCCCACTCCGAGATCATCGGCATGCAGCCGGAGGGAAACTGGATCAGCCGGGCGCCGTCGCTCAAGCGCAAGGCGATCCTGCTGGCCAAGGTGCAGGACGAGGCGGGCCACGGCCTCTATCTCTACGCCGCCGCCGAGACCCTCGGCGTCAGCCGCGACGAGTTGGTCCGGCTGTTGCTCGAAGGGCGGCAGAAGTACAGCTCGATCTTCAACTACCCCACGTTGACCTGGGCTGACATGGGTGCCATCGGCTGGCTGGTCGACGGCGCGGCGATCGTCAACCAGGTGCCCCTGTGCCGCTGCTCCTACGGCCCGTACGCCCGGGCCATGATCCGGGTCTGCAAGGAGGAGTCGTTCCACCAGCGCCAGGGCTACGAGATCCTGCACACCCTCGCGCACGGCACCCCCGCGCAGCAGGCCATGGCCCAGGACGCGGTGGACCGCTGGTGGTACCCGTCGCTGGCCATGTTCGGCCCGCCGGACGGCAACTCCACGCACTCCGCCCAGTCGATGGCCTGGAAGATCAAGCGCTTCTCCAACGACGATCTGCGGCAGCGCTTCGTGGACATGTGCGTCCAGCAGGCGGACATCCTCGGCTTGCGCATCCCGGATGACGACCTGCGCTGGAACGAGGAGCGGCAGGCGTACGACTACACCCAGCCGGACTACGACGAGCTGATGCGGGTGATCTCCGGCGACGGGCCGTGCAACCGGGAGCGGATGGCACACCGGCGGGCCGCGTACAACGACGGCGCGTGGGTGCGCGAGGCCGCTGCGGCGTACGCCGCCAAGCGGGCGGAACAGAAGGAGAAGGTAGCGGCGTGAGCGAGTCAACCAGCAGGGAGCAGACGCCACTGTGGGAGGTCTTCGTGCGTGCCCGGCGCGGGCTGTCGCACACCCACGTCGGCAGCCTGCACGCCCCCGACGCCGAGCTGGCCCTGCGCAACGCCCGCGACCTCTACACGCGGCGGCAGGAGGGCGTGTCGATCTGGGTGGTGCCGGCCGGTGCGATCACCGCCTCCAGCCCGGACGAGAAGGACGCCTTCTTCGATCCGGCCGCCGACAAGGTCTACCGCCATCCCACCTTCTACGAGGTGCCGGACGGGGTGGCCCACCTGTGAACGGTCCCCTCGACTTCACCCTCGCCCTCGGCGACGACGCGCTGATCGCCGCGCAACGGCTGGCCGAGTGGACCAGTCGCGCGCCGGAGATGGAAGAGGACATCGCGCTGACCAACATCGCCCTCGACCAGCTCGGCGCGGCCCGCCTGCTGCTGTCGTACGCGGGCGAGCTGGAGGGCGCCGGCCGGGACGAGGACGCGTTGGCGTACCTGCGTGACGACCGCGAGTTCCGCAACGTCCTGCTGGTCGAGCTGCCCAACGGCGACTTCGCGGTGACCATGGCGAAGCTGTTCTTCCTGGCGGCGTACCAACTGCCGCTGTACACCGCGCTGGCCGGATGCGCCGACGAGCGGCTGGCCGCGATCGGCGCCAAGGCGCGCAAGGAGTCGGCGTACCACCTGGACCACGGTGCACTGTGGGTGAAGCGGCTCGGCGACGGCACCGAGGAGTCGCACCGCCGGATGCAGGCGGCCGTCGACCAGGTCTGGCCGTACACGCAGGAGCTGTTCGCGGCGGATCCGGCGGCGCCGGTCGACCCGGCCACCCTCCGGTCGGCCTTCGACGAGACCGTCGGCCCGGTGCTGACCGAGGCGACGCTCACCCGACCGGAGAGCGCCTGGGCGCCCGGCGGCGGGCGGGCCGGGGTGCACACCGAGCACCTGTCCTACCTGCTGGCCGAGATGCAGGTCCTGCATCGCGCCCACCCGGGAGCCAGGTGGTGAGCGCGAGGAGTGCAGCGCAGCGGAGCCCCGCAGTCGCGAACGAACGAGGAACCGTGAGCGCGCGGGACGCTGTCGCGGCCGTCGTGGACCCGGAGATCCGGGTGATCACCATCGACGAGCTGGGCATCCTCCGCGCGGTCGAGGAGGACCTGGTCAGCGGTCGGGTCACCGTCACCATCACGCCGACGTACACCGGCTGCCCGGCGATGGACGTGATCCGGGCCGACATCCGCCGCGCGCTGGCCGTCGCCGGTCACCCGGACGCCGAGGTCCGCACGGTCTTCAGCCCGGCGTGGAGCACCGACTGGATCAGCGACGGCGGGCGGGCCAAGCTCGCCGCCGCCGGGATCGCCCCGCCGGCCCCGGTGCCCACCGCCGGCGTGGTGCCGCTGACCCTCGCGGTGCGCTGCCCGCTCTGCGGCTCCCCGGAAACCGAGCAGGTCAGCCGCTTCGGCTCCACGGCGTGCAAGGCGCTGTGGCGTTGCCGCTCCTGCGCCGAACCCTTCGACCACCTGAAGGCGCTGTGACAGTCACGATCACCCGTCCGGTCCGCCGCCGGCCGGTCTTCCACCCGCTACCGGTCGCCGCCGTCGACCGGCTCACCGACGACTCCGTGGCGGTCACCTTCGCCGTGCCCGAGGAGTTGCGGGAGACCTTCGCGTTCCGCGCGGGTCAGCACCTCACCGTGCGACGGGTGGCCGACGACGGCACCGACGTGCGCCGGTCGTACTCCATCTGCTCCACCCCCGACGACCTTGCGCGGGACGGCCGGCTCCGGATCGGGGTGCGGGAGATCCCGGGAGGCGCGTTCTCGGCCTTCGCCTGCGGTGCCCTGCGCGGCGGTGACACCGTCGAGGTGCTGCCGCCGCTGGGCACCTTCACCACGGCCTTCACGCCGGACCGCGCGCGGCACTACGGCGCGGTCGTCGCCGGCTCGGGGATCACGCCGGTGCTCGCGCTGGTCGCGACCGCCCTGGCCGTCGAGCCGGCCAGCACCTTCACCCTGGTGTACGGCAACCGCACGGCGAACACGGTGATGTTCGCCGAGGAGTTGGCCGACCTGAAGGACCGGTATCCCACCCGGCTGCACCTGGTGCACGTGCTCTCCCGCGAGCAGGGCGAGTCACCACTGCTCTCCGGGCGGATCGACGCCGAGCGGTTGACCCGGTTGCTGGGCACCATCGTGCCGCGGGACGCCATCGAGGAGTGGTTCCTCTGCGGCCCGTACGCCATGGTGGTCGACGTCCGCGACGTGCTGACCGCGCGCGGGCTGCCCGAGGCCGCGGTGCACACCGAGTTGTTCCACGTCGACGCGCCGCCGGAGCCGGTGCGCCGTCCGGTGGACCAGCCGGGTGCCGGGGCCGAGGTCACCATCGTGCTGGACGGCCGGTCGTCGAGCTTCACGATGGGCCGCGAGGAGCGGGTGCTGGACGCCGCGCTGAAGGTGCGCGGCGAGCTGCCGTACGCCTGCAAGGGTGGCGTCTGCTCGACCTGCAAGGCGAAGGTCGTCGACGGCGCGGTCACGATGGCCCGCAACTACGCGCTGGAGCCCGACGAACTGGCCGCCGGCTACGTCCTGACCTGCCAGTCCAGCCCGACGACCGACAAGCTCACGGTGGACTACGACGCATGACCGACGACCGGCAGTTCGTCGAGAGGTTCGCCGAGGTCACCGGGGGACGGCGTCCGACCGGTTTCGTGGAGGGGTGGGAGCAGTTCGTCGGGTTCTGTGAGGAGGGCTACGACGACGTGCTCGACGAGTACTGGTTCGACCTGAGCGTCCGGCAGAGGATCGAGACCGCGCTGACCGACGACCGGTTGCGGGATTTCCCGCAGATGGGATGGTTCCGGGAGCAGGTCGGGGCGGTGGACGAGCGGTTCCGGGCGGTGCTCTCCGAGGAGCGGTTCCCGGCGCGGACCGAGCTGCCGTGGTGGGAGGCGTACCTGCCGGCCTGGGCGGGGCCGGTGCTCGCCGAGGAGCTGTGGAGCACCTACGGCGTGCGCGTCGAGGTACGCGGGAGCTGACGGCTGCCGGCTGTGGGACATGCCGCACGACGCCGGGGCCAGGCGGTCGAGCCGGGTGGGCCGACGTAGGCTCGGGGTGTGACGGTGAGCCGGGAGATCGACGACATCCTGCAGCGCGGCGCGGACGGCGGGCGGATCACGCCCGAGGAGGCGCTGCTGCTCTACACCGAGGCGCCCTTCCACGCGCTGGGCGAGGCGGCCGACGCGGTGCGTCGGCGACGCTACCCGGACAACGTCGTCACCTACCTGATCGACCGCAATATCAACTACACCAACGTCTGCGTGACGGCGTGCAAGTTCTGCGCCTTCTACCGGGCGCCCAAGCACAAGGAAGGGTGGACCCACCCGACCGAGGAGATCCTTCGCCGGTGCGGCGAGGCGGTCGAGCTTGGCGCGACCCAGGTGATGCTCCAGGGCGGGCACCACCCGGACTACGGCGTCGAGTACTACGAGGAGTTGTTCTCCTCGGTCAAGCAGGCGTACCCGCAGCTGGTCATCCACTCGATCGGCCCCAGCGAGATCCTGCACATGGCCAAGGTCTCCGGGGTGAGCCTGGACGAGGCCATCGCCCGGATCAAGACCGCCGGCCTGGACTCGATCGCCGGCGCCGGTGCGGAGATGCTGCCCGAGCGGCCCCGCAAGGCCATCGCGCCCCTCAAGGAGTCGGGTGAGCGGTGGCTGGAGGTCATGGAGCTGGCCCACCGGCAGGGCATCGAGTCGACCGCCACCATGATGATGGGCACCGGCGAGACGCACGCCGAGCGGATCGAGCACCTGCGCATGATCCGCGACGTGCAGGACCGCACCCGTGGTTTCCGGTCCTTCATCCCGTGGACGTACCAGCCGGAGAACAACCACCTCAAGGGCCGCACCCAGGCGACCACGCTGGAATACCTGCGGCTCGTCGCGGTGGCCCGACTCTTCTTCGAGACCGTGCCGCACCTCCAGGCGTCCTGGCTGACGACCGGCAAGGACGTCGGGCAGCTCGCGCTGCACATGGGCGTGGACGACCTCGGCTCGATCATGCTGGAGGAGAACGTCATCTCCTCCGCCGGTGCCCGGCACCGCTCCAACCTGCACGAGCTGATCGGCATGATCCGCTCGGCGGACCGCATCCCGGCGCAGCGGGACACCCTCTACAACCGTCTGGCCGTGCACCACACGCCGGCCGACGACCCGACCGACGAGCGGGTGGTCTCGCACTTCTCCTCGATCGCTCTGCCCGGCGGCGGTGCCGGTCGGTCCCTGCCGCTGGTCGAGGTCAACTGAGGCTGGTCGTACCCCGGCCGTTCGGCTGACCGGGGCTCGTGCTCCCGCCCGGGTGCCCTCGGCGGTACGGGTGGTCCCGGCCGCTACGACGTCCGAGCTGCCCGGTCAGGGCTGGTGGAGATGATCGCCGGCCGCTAGCGTCCCGCCTCGTATCCGTCGCCACCGTGCGCGGGACCCGCCGGCGCGGATCGGCGGAATCGGCGCGACGGTGCTGGTGGCGGGTGGTCTCATTGTCCTGGCCACCGCGCCACGAGGGCGGTCCTCCATCGACCCGTGAGGGTCGTTCATATAACGCACGGCGGTACGGGCGGGATGGGCGACCATTCCGCCCGTACCGTCTTCCCACCCCCGACCGGACGGATGAAAAGCGGCCCCGCGCGCTGGCGCGGGAGATCGACCTCGGATAACGTCCGCTCGTTCCGCAACCACTCTTTCTTCCCTATCCCCCGGGGGACTGATGACAGCGTTCCACCGCTCGGCCCTGGCGCGCGTCGGCGTCGTGGCCCTGCTCGCGGCCGGTGGCCTCGCCACCGTGGCCGCCCCCGCGTACGCCGCCGACGGGGCCGACCTGGCCCTGACGCCGATCAGCTCCGAGTTGGCCAAGGGCGTCAAGGCGGCCAAGGCTAAGCCCTTCAAGTTCACGGTCGACAACACCCGCAGCACGGTCGACGCCAAGGGCGTCAGCTACACCGTGGACACCAGCCGGTTGAAGAAGAACAAGGTCGGGGTCCTGGTGCCCGACGGCTGCCAGGTGCAGGGCAGGAAGTTCACCTGCCCGCTCGGCGACGTGCCGGCCGGCACCAGCGAGGACTTCGGCGTCCCGCTCTTCTCCACCGGCGGTCGCGGCGACGCCGGCACGCTGGTGGTCACCATCAACTCGGCCACCTCCGATCCTCAACCTCTCGACAACGAGGTCGAGCACGAGATCACCGTCACCAAGCCCGGCTACGACCTGACCAGCTGGGTGCAGGACGTCAACGCCAACGTCGTGGTGAACGGCGTCAAGGGCGACGACCCCGACCTGCGGCCCGTGCGGCCTGGTGAGACCGTGCCGCTGGACTGGGCGGTCTACAACGACGGCAGCCGCAAGGCCACCGGCCTCTCGTACGTGCTCACGCTCCCGGCGGGCGTCACCTTCGCCACCCTGCCGGACACCTGCGAGCAGCAGACCTTCGGCGGTATCGCCCAGGCGCTCTGCCAGGACGACGGCGCGGTGATCAAGCCAGGTGAGTACTACACGGCGGACATCAAGGTGACGGTCGGCGCGGACGTCACCGAGCCCGTGCTGCGCGTCGGTGAGCTGTTCGCGCAGGGTCTGGACGGCTCGGCGGGTCAGCCCGAGGAGCAGCCGGAACTGGCCACCAGCGCCCAGCGGAAGTCCTTCACCGAGACCGACGAGGTCGACAACCAGGCGATCTTCGACGTCTTCGTCGACCTGACCGTGCAGCCCTCGCCCACCCCGACGGCCACGCCGAGCCCGAGCGGCTCGGCGACGCCGGGCGCGACCACGTCGCCGACCGCCGGTGGTGGCTCCGGCGGCGGACTGCCGGTGACCGGTGTGCAGGCAGGTCTGATCGGCGGCATCGGCGGCATCATCCTGCTCGCGGGCGGCGCGTTGCTGGTGCTCTCCCGCCGGCGCAAGGTCGTCCTGGTCGCACCGGGCGACGAGAAGTCGACCGACTGACGACGACGCGACGCGAGGGCGGGGTGGGCGACCACCCCGCCCTTTCGCGTACGGGGCCCCGCGCCACCCGACGGTCGTCGGCTCGACGGCGGCTGGCAGAGTGGAGGGGTGAGCCGTACCCCGCAGGGCCAGCGCGCCAGTCTGGACAAGCAGCCGCACGAGGTCGCCGCGATGTTCGACGGCGTGGCCGAGCGCTACGACCTGACCAACACGGTGCTCTCCTTCGGCCAGGACCGCTCCTGGCGTCGGTCCACCCGCGCGGCGCTCGGGCTGCGGCCCGGCGAGCGGGTGCTGGACGTCGGCGCGGGCACCGGCGTCTCGACGCGGGAGCTGGCCCAGTCGGGGGCGTACGCGGTCGGTGCCGACCTGTCGCTGGGCATGCTGTACGCCGGCAAGCGGGTCAGGCCCGAGGTGCCGCTGCTGGCGGGCGACGCCCTGCGGCTGCCGTTCGCCGACGCCAGCTTCGACGCGGTGACCATCTCCTTCGCGCTGCGCAACGTCAACGACACCGACGCCGCGCTGCGCGAGCTGGCCCGGGTCACCCGGCCCGGTGGACGGCTGGTGGTCTGCGAGTTCAGCACCCCGGTCAACCCGGCGTTCCGGACGGTCTACCTGTCGTACCTGATGCGGTCGCTGCCGGCGGTGGCCCGTTCGGTGTCCAGCAACCCCGAGGCGTACGTCTACCTGGCCGAGTCGATCCGCGCCTGGCCGGACCAGGCGGCGCTGGCCGGGCGGGTCGCGGCGGCGGGCTGGGGCCGGGTGGCCTGGCGCAACCTGACCGGCGGCGTGGTCGCGCTGCACCGGGGGATCCGCGAGTAACGCCGGACCACGGCGCGGGCGCGGACGATATTCAGATTTCGTGAATATCCGACTTTAGTCCACTTTGCCCCGTACGCTCGTCCGCATGACCGGAGCAGACCCGGCGGACCCGGTGGCCGCCACCGACGACGACGCGGCCGAACTCATCGCGCAGTTGCGCGCGCTGGCCGGTGCCGATCCGGCGGACGTCCGGCAGGTCGTCGCCGAGGTGCTGGGCGCGCTGGATCGGGCGGCAGGGGGCGCGCTGCGCGAGCACCTGCCGGAGACGATCCGGGTCGACGCAGGCCTCGACGCGCCCAGCCCGGCCTGACACCTGGCCGCTGTGGACGGTCATTGGCTGTCACATCGGCGAGTTAGGTACCCCTGATCCTGCGCAGGTATGACGCCGGTCATACACTCGTCCCGTCTGGCTTGTGAAGCATTTCACGAGCGTGCGGGAGGAGGCGCGAATGACCGCGGTGGAGCACGATGCCGACGTCATCGTCGTAGGCGCCGGTCCCGGTGGATCGGCAACGGCGTACCACCTGGCCCGGCACGGCGTTCGGGTGCTGCTGTTGGAGAAGACCGAGTTCCCCCGGGAGAAGGTCTGCGGCGACGGGTTGACCCCGCGCGCGGTGCGCCAGCTCATCCGGATGGGCGTGGACACCTCGCCCGAGGCCGGCTGGCTGCACAACCGCGGCCTGCGGGTGATCGGCGGCGGCGTGCGCCTGGAGCTGGACTGGCCGGACCTGGCCAGCTTCCCCAACTACGGTCTGGTGCGCACCCGACTGGACTTCGACGACCTGCTCGCCCAGCGGGCGGTGGCCGCCGGCGCCAAGTTGCAGACCAGCGTCAACGTGCTGGGCCCGGTGCTCGACGGCGACGGCCGGGTGACCGGCGTCGAGGCCGAGGTGGGCCCGGACAAGACCCCGGCCACCTTCCACGCCCCGCTGGTCGTGGCGGCCGACGGGGTCTCCGGCCGGTTCCCGCTCGCTCTCGGCCTGGCCAAGCGGGAGGACCGGCCGATCGGCGTCGCCGTCCGCCGCTACTACCGCTCGCCCGCCAAGCACGACGACAACTACCTGGAGTCGTGGCTGGAGCTGCGCAGCAAGGACAGCGGCGACAACCTGCTGCCCGGGTACGGCTGGATCTTCGGGCTCGGTGACGGGCGGGTCAACGTCGGTCTCGGCGTGCTCAACTCGTCCTCCGCGTTCGGCAAGACCAACTACCGCCGGCTGCTGACCGACTGGCTGGCGAACACGCCCGCCGACTGGGGCATGACCGACGAGACCAACGCCGACGGCCCGATCCTCGGCGCCGCGCTGCCGATGGGCTTCAACCGCGTGCCGCACTACACCCGCGGCGTCCTGCTGGTCGGTGACTCCGGCGGCATGGTCAACCCCTTCAACGGCGAGGGCATCGCGTACGCCATGGAGTCCGGCGAACTGGCCGCGGAGGTCGCGGTGCAGGCCCTCGCGCGGCCGGCCGGCCCGGAGCGGGAGCGGGCGCTGATGGCGTACCCGAACGAGCTGAAGGCACGGCTCGGCGGCTACTACCGGCTGGGCGGCATCTTCGTGAAGCTGATCGGCCGTCCCGAGATCATGCGGATCGCCACCAAACACGGCATGCCGCACCCGACGCTGATGCGTTTCGTGCTCAAACTGTTGGCCAACCTGACCGACCCCCGTGGTGGGGACGCGATGGACCGGGTCATCAACGCGATGACGAAAGCAGCGCCAGCCGTATAAGTAGGACGGCATCGGGGCTGGTCACAGCCCCGATGCTGACAAAGATCGACCCCCGCCGGCAGCCACCGCGAGGGACGTGAATAGTGTGATTTTCGTCAAGCACCGAGGGCAGGGAAGGACGAGCAGGAGAATACGATGTCGCTCTCGCCTTACGCACCGATCATCGGGCTGTTCGCCCTCGCCGCGGCGTTCTCGCTGTTCTCCGTTGGCGCCGCCCGCTTCGCCGGTCCCCATCGCTACAACAAGGCCAAACTCGAGGCTTACGAGTGCGGCATCGAGCCGAGCCCCCAGCCGGTCGGCGGTGGGCGGTTCCCGATCAAGTTCTACCTGACGGCGATGCTCTTCATCGTCTTCGACATCGAGATCATCTTCCTCTACCCCTGGGCGGTCTCGTTCGACGCCCTGCCGATCTTCGGCTTCGTGGAGATGGTCCTGTTCATCGTCGCGGTCTTCGTCGCGTACGCCTACGTGTGGCGGCGCGGCGGCCTGGACTGGGACTGAGGAAGGAACGTCAGATGGGCATCGAGGAGAAGCTTCCCGCCGGCGTCCTGCTCACCTCGGTGGAGAAGCTGGTCAACTGGTCCCGGAAGTCGTCCGTGTGGGGCGCCACCTTCGGCCTGGCCTGCTGCGCCATCGAGATGATGGCCGCCGGTGGCCCGCACTACGACATGGGTCGCTGGGGCATGGAGGTCTTCCGGGCCTCGCCCCGGCAGGCCGACCTGATGATCGTGGCCGGCCGGGTGAGTCAGAAGATGGCACCGGTGCTGCGGCAGATCTACGACCAGATGGCCGAGCCCCGCTGGGTGCTCTCCATGGGCGTCTGCGCCAGCAGCGGCGGCATGTTCAACAACTACGCGATCGTGCAGGGCGTCGACCACGTGGTGCCGGTCGACATGTACCTGCCCGGCTGCCCGCCCCGGCCCGAGATGCTCATCGACGCGATCCTCAAGCTCCGCGAGAAGATCATGTACGAGCCGCTGGGCCCGAACGGCCGCAAGATGCTGGCCGCCCGTCAGGAGCGCGGCGACATCCCCGTCGTGCCCTACGGCTCGATGCCGTCCTCGTACCGCAACGACAAGGCCCGGCGTGCCGAGTGGACCCAGGCGGTCCGCGAGGGGCGCGAGGAGCAGCTGCGGATCGAGAACTGGATGAACGCGCAGAACCACCTCCACGCGCAGAGGGGCCCCAAGTGAGCGTGCGGAGTGCAGCGGAGCGGGGCCCCGCAGTCGGGAACGGAAGGTGGGCACGGTGACCGCACCGAACGACAGGAACAACGACGGCGGTGTGCCGGTACCGGTCACCCCGGCCGGCGCCAGCAGCACCGCCCCCGCCGAGTACCCGCCGGCCAGTCCGGCCGGCCGGGGGATGTTCGGCAACCAGGGCTCCGGCGACGTGTCCGGCTACGGCGGGCTGGTCCGCCAGCGCCAGCCGATCGAGGAGGCCGCCCGGCCGTACGGCGGCTACTTCGACGAGGTCCGCGACGCGTTGGAGGAGGCCTACCCGGCCTTCGGTGACGCGATCGAGAAGGTCGTGGTCGACCGGGGCGAGCTGACCCTGCACGTACGACCCGAGCGGATCGCCGAGGTCTGCCAGGTGATGCGGGACGACCTCGCGCTGCGCTTCGAGCTGTGCTCGTCGGTGTCCGGCGTGGACTACCTCGGTGCCGACGAGCGGCGCCTGCACGTGGTCTACCTGCTCACCTCGATGACCTACCGGCGCCGGGTCCGGCTGGAGGCCGCGGTCTCCGTCGAGAACCCGCACCTGCCCAGCGTGACCGCGGTCTACCCGACCGCGGACTGGCAGGAGCGCGAGGCGTACGACATGTTCGGCATCGTCTTCGACGGCCACCCCAACCTGACCCGGATCCTCATGCCGGACGACTGGGAGGGCCACCCGCAGCGCAAGGACTACCCGCTCGGTGGTGTGCCCGTCGAGTACAAGGGCGCCGAGATCCCGCCGCCGGACCGGAGGAGGTCCTACCAGTGACCACGTCTAACTACGCGACCGAGCGCGAGACCACCGAGGGCAGGGTCTTCACCGTCACCGGTGGGGACTGGGACACGATCGTCTCGGGCACCGACCCGATCCACGACGAGCGGATCGTGGTCAACATGGGTCCGCAGCACCCGTCCACGCACGGCGTGCTGCGGCTGGTCCTGGAGCTGGAGGGCGAGACGGTCCGCGAGGCCCGCTCGGTCATCGGCTACCTGCACACCGGCATCGAGAAGAACCTCGAATACCGCAACTGGGTGCAGGGCTCGACCTTCGTGACCCGGATGGACTACCTCGCTCCGCTGTTCAACGAGACGGCGTACGCGCTGGCGGTCGAGAAGCTGCTCGGCATCACCGACGACATCACCGAGCGGGCCACCACCATCCGCGTGCTGATGATGGAGCTCAACCGGATCTCCTCGCACCTGGTCTGGCTGGCGACCACCGGCATGGAGCTGGGCGCGATCTCGATCATGTTGTACGGCTTCCGCGAGCGGGAGTACATCCTCGACATCTTCGAGACCATCACCGGCCTGCGGATGAACCACGCGTACATCCGGCCGGGCGGTGTGGCGCAGGACGTGCCGGACGAGGCGATCGTCAAGATCCGCGATTTCCTGAAGATGATGCCGAAGAAGCTCAAGGAGTACGAGGACCTCCTCTCCGGCCAGCCGATCTGGACCGAGCGCACCAAGAACGTCGCGGTGCTCGACGTCACCGGCTGTGTGGCGCTCGGCATCACCGGTCCGGTGCTCCGCTCCGCCGGCCTCGCGTGGGACCTGCGCAAGACCATGCCGTACTGCGGCTACGAGACGTACGAGTTCGACGTGCCGACCCACCCCGACGGTGACGTGTGGGGCCGCTACCAGGTCCGGCTCGCCGAGATCCGGGAGTCGATGAAGCTGGTCGAGCAGGCGCTGGACCGGCTCCGTCCGGGTCCGGTGATGGTTGCCGACCGCAAGATCGCGTGGCCGGCGCAGCTGGCCATCGGCGTCGACGGCATGGGCAACTCGCTGGAGCACGTCGCGAAGATCATGGGTCAGTCGATGGAGTCGCTGATCCACCACTTCAAGCTGGTCACCGAGGGCTTCCGGGTCCCGCCCGGCCAGGTGTACGTCGGCATCGAGTCGCCCCGTGGCGAGTTGGGCGTGCACGCGGTCTCCGACGGTGGCACCCGGCCGTACCGGGTGCACTACCGGGAGCCGAGCTTCGTCAACCTCCAGGCCCTCCCGGCGATGGCCGAGGGCGGCCTGATCGCCGACGTGATCGCCGGCGGCGCCTCGTTGGACCCCGTGATGGGTGGTTGTGACCGATGACGACGACGTTCACTGACGAGACCCGGGAGCGGGCACGCGAGATCATCGCGCGCTACCCGGCGGACCGGTCCCGCTCGGCGCTGCTGCCGCTGCTGCACCTGGTCCAGGCGGAGGAGGGGTACGTCTCCCCGGCCGGTGTCGCGTTCTGCGCCGAGGTGCTCGGCCTGAACAAGGCCCAGGTCGGCGCGGTGGCCACCTTCTACACCATGTACAAGCGCAAGCCGACCGGCGACTTCCTGGTCAGCGTCTGCACCAACACCATGTGCAACGTGCTGGGCGGCCAGGAGGTCTACGACACCCTCGCCGAGCACCTCGGCGTCGGGCACGACGAGACCACCGCCGACGGGAAGATCACCCTGGAGCACGCCGAGTGCCTGGCGGCCTGCGACTACGGCCCGGTGATGACCGTCAACTACGACTTCTTCGACGGCGTGGACGCGTCCACCGCCGTCGGGGTGGTTGACGAGCTGCGCGCCGGCGGCCGGCCGATGCCGACCCGGGGCGCCCGGCTCTGCACGCTGAAGGAGATGGCGGTGCAGCTCGCCGGTTTCGCCGACGAGCGTGAGGGCGCGGTCGCCGACGGCGGGCCGGGCGAGCCCACCCTGCGCGGGCTGCGGCTGGCACAGCAGCACGGGGTCTCGGTGCCGGGCTTCGACCCGAACACTCCGATCCGCAGCAAGGCCGAGGCGGACAAGGCGGCCGCGAAGGCGAAGGCGGCCGAGGCTGCCGCGAAGCCGGTCGAGGCGCCCGCCGCGCAGGTCGGCCCGGTGAAGGGTGGCGACGGCGCGTCCGCTCCGACGGGTACGCCCCGCGTCGGCGAGCCCGCCGCCGCGACGGGCAGCACCGCGCCGGACGTGAAGGCACCGGACGACAAGTCGCCGCAGGTGCGTACCGCCGAGACCCGGCAGCCGGACGCGGCGACCCCCGCGCCGGACGCCCCTGGCACCAAGGTCCCGGCGGAGACCTCGCCGCCGGCCCCGCGCGACGCGCAGGAGGCGGAGGCCGCCGGCGTGGCGGCCAACGAGCCGGCCGGCGACGGCAAGCCCGCCGGTGACACCACCGGCGCGCAGGAGCGCAACCTCAACGAAGCGTCGGCGAGCGCCGGTGGCGCGAACTCCGCCGGCGCGAGCGAAACGGGGGCACAGAAGTGACCACTCCCCGCCCGGAGACGCTGGCCAAGCTGACGCCGGTGCTGACCAAGCGCTGGCTGTCGCCGGACGCCTGGCGCATCGGCACCTACGAGCAGTTGGACGGCTACGCCGCGCTGCGCAAGGCCCTCAAGGCCCACCCTGACGACCTGATCCAGCTCATCAAGGACTCCGGGCTGCGCGGCCGGGGTGGCGCCGGCTTCCCCACCGGTCTCAAGTGGGGCTTCATCCCGCAGGGTGACGGCAAGCCGCACTACCTGGTGGTCAACGCCGACGAGGGCGAGCCGGGCACCTGCAAGGACCTGCCGCTGATGACCCACGACCCGCACGCGCTGGTCGAGGGCGTGATCATCGCGTCGTACGCGATCCGGGCCAGCCGCGCCTACATCTACATCCGGGGCGAGGCGGTGCACGCCGCGCGCCGGCTGCGCAACGCGGTCCAGGAGGCGTACGACAAGGGCTACCTCGGCCGGAACATCCTGCGCAGCGGCTACGACCTGGAGCTGGTGGTGCACTCCGGCGCCGGGGCGTACATCTGCGGCGAGGAGACGGCGCTGCTGGACTCGCTGGAGGGGTTCCGGGGTCAGCCCCGGCTGCGCCCGCCGTTCCCGGCCACCCACGGCCTGTACGCCAGCCCGACGGTGGTGAACAACGTCGGCACCATCGCCAGCGTGCCGCCGATCGTGCTCGGTGGGGCCGACTGGTGGAAGTCCATGGGCACGGAGAAGTCGTCCGGGCCGATGATCTACTCGCTGTCCGGCCGGATCGTCAACCCCGGCCAGTACGAGTGCTCCATGGGCGTCACCCTGCGCGAGCTGCTGGAGCTGGCCGGTGGGATGCAGCCCGGCCACAACCTGCGGTTCTGGACCCCGGGCGGCTCGTCGACCCCGCTGCTCGCCGCCGAGCACCTGGACGTGCCCCTGGACTTCGAGGGGGTGGCGGCGGCCGGCTCGATCCTGGGCACCACGGCCACGCAGATCTTCTCCGACCAGGACTGCCCGGTCTACGCGACGTACCGGTGGCTGGAGTTCTACCACCACGAGTCGTGCGGCAAGTGCACCCCGTGCCGCGAGGGCAACTACTGGATGGTCCGGGTCTACCGGCGGATCCTCGCCGGCCAGGGCACCCACGAGGACCTGGACACCCTGCTGGACACCTGCGACAACATCCTCGGCCGCTCGTTCTGCGGTCTCGGTGACGGCGCGACCAGCTCGGTGACCTCGTCGCTGAAGTACTTCAAGCAGGACTACCTCGACTACATCGAGGGACGTACCGCACCCAAGCTGTCGGAGAAGACCCTGGTAGGGGCGCACTGATGACCGACGTAGCCAAGCAGACCGAGACCGTCACCCTCACCATCGACGGCGTCGAGGTCACCGCCCCCAAGGGGACGCTGCTGATCCGGGTCGCCGAGCAGATGGGCACCGAGATCCCCCGGTTCTGCGACCACCCGCTGCTGGCCCCGGCCGGCGCGTGCCGGCAGTGCCTGGTCGAGGTGGAGGGGCAGCGCAAGCCGGTCGCCTCCTGCACCCAGACCGTCGCCGACGGCATGGTCGTCCGCACCCAGATCACCTCCCCGGTCGCCAAGAAGGCGCAGGAGGGGGTGATGGAGCTGCTGCTGCTCAACCACCCGCTGGACTGCCCGATGTGTGACAAGGGCGGCGAGTGCCCGCTGCAGAACCAGGCGATGTCCACCGGCCGCACCGACTCGCGCTTCCACGAGCACAAGCGGGAGTACGAGAAGCCGATGGCGATCAGCAGCCAGGTGCTGCTGGACCGCGAGCGTTGCGTGCTCTGCCAGCGCTGCACCCGGTTCTCCGAGGAGATCGCCGGCGACAAGTTCATCGACCTGATGGGCCGGTCGTCCGCCGAAGAGATCAACATCTACCGGGACGACGCGTACGGCGAGCAGGGCGACGCGGGCGACGTGCCGTTCAACTCCTACTTCTCCGGTAACACCGTGCAGATCTGCCCGGTGGGTGCGCTGACCGGCGCCCAGTACCGGTTCCGGGCCCGCCCGTTCGACCTGGTCTCCAGCCCCAGCGTCTGCGAGCACTGCTCGGCCGGCTGCGGGCAGCGCACCGACTGGCGGCGCGGCAAGGTGCTGCGCCGGCTGGCCGGCGACGAGCCGGCCGTGAACGAGGAGTGGAACTGCGACAAGGGCCGGTGGGCCTTCCAGTACACCCGGGCCACCGACCGCCTCACCAACCCGCTGGTCCGCGACGAGCGCACCGGTGAGCTTCGGGAGGCATCCTGGAGCGAGGCGCTCACCGTCGCCGCCGAGGGGCTGCGCGCGGCCCGGGACGGTGGGCAGGGCACGGCGGTGCTCACCGGTGGTCGGCTGACCGTCGAGGACGCCTACGCGTACGCGAAGTTCGCCCGGGTGGCGCTGAACACCAACGACATCGACTTCCGGGCCCGGCCGGTCTCCCGCGAGGAGGCCGACTTCCTGGCCAGCTCGGTCGCCGGGGTCACCGACGTCACCTACACCGACGTGGAGAACGCGCCGGCGGTGGTGCTGGTGGGCCTGGAGCCGGAGGAGGAGTGCCCCATCCTCTTCCTGCGGCTGCGCAAGGCGTACCTGAAGAAGACGCTGACGGTGTACGCGCTGGCGCCGTTCGCCACCCGCGGGCTGGAGAAGCTGGGCGCCAAGCTGGCCCGGGTCGTGCCGGGCGAGGAGGCCAGCGTGCTGGCCGAGCACGCCACGGTCTCCGAGGCACTGAGCGCACCGGGTGCGATCCTGATCGTCGGCGAGCGGCTGGCCAGTGTGCCGGGCGGGCTCTCCGCCGCGGCGGACGTGGCCCGGCGTACCGGCGCGAAGCTGGCCTGGGTGCCGCGGCGCGCGGGTGACCGCGGCGCGGTCGACGCGGGCTGCCTGCCCAACCTGCTTCCCGGTGGTCGGCTGGTCAACGAGCCGGCCGCCCGGGCCGAGCTGGGCGAGGCGTGGGACATCCCGGCCGGGGTGATCCCGAGCCAGCCTGGTCGGGACACCGACCAGATCCTGTCGGCCGCGGCCAACGGGCAGCTCGGCGCGCTGGTGGTGGGCGGTGTGGACCCGGCCGACCTGGCCGACCCGCGGCTGGCCGAGGCCGCCCTGGACGCGGTGCCGTTCCTGGTCAGCCTGGAGCTGCGCGGTAGCGCGGTCACCCGGCGGGCCAACGTGGTGCTGCCGATCGCCCCGGTGGTCGAGAAGGCCGGCAGCTTCCTGGACTGGGAGGGCCGGCTGCGCCCGTTCGAGGCGGTTCTGCAGACCGCCGCGATGACCGACGGCCGGGTGCTCGACGCGCTGGCCGCGCTGCTCGACGTGCGGCTCGGCACCGCGGACGTGCCGAGCGTGCGCCGCGAGCTGGGCGCGCTGCCGGCGACGCGCACCCAGCGGCCGGCGCCGCCGTCGGTGGCGCCGGGCACCGTGCCGCACCCGCGCGCCGGGGAGGCCGTGCTGGCCACCTGGCACCAGCTGGTCGACCTGGGCACCCTGACCGACGGCGACGAGAACCTCGCCGGCACCGCCCGCCCGCCGGTGGTCCGGCTGGGCAAGGGCACCGCGGAGGCGCTGGGCGTCGCCGACGGTGACGCGGTCACGGTGGGCACCGACCGAGGGGCGCTCACCCTGCCGGCGGAGATCACCGAGATGCCGGACGGCGTGGTCTGGCTGCCGACCAACTCACCGGGCTCGACCGTGCGACGCAGCCTCGGGGCGACGTCCGGCGCGGTCGTCCGGATCTCCATCCCCGCACCGGGCGCGGCCGTTCCGGCCGGGCGCGTGGCGGCGGACGA
This sequence comes from Micromonospora sp. RHAY321, assembly GCF_023896955.1. GTDB lineage: Bacteria > Actinomycetota > Actinomycetes > Mycobacteriales > Micromonosporaceae > Micromonospora. Next base: position 501,402 of record NZ_JAMHIW010000003.1, on the reverse strand, counting down.
GGCCGGTCTCCCGGGTCCGCTCCTCAACGCTGGGGGTAACCAGTGAGCCCGTCCTACCTGGCCCAGGACCCGACGCTGGCCGATTTCGGCCGGGATCCGTGGTGGCTGGTCCTCATCAAGATTGTCTTCGCGTTCGCCTTCGGTCTGCTGGCCACCCTGCTCGGTGTCTGGTTCGAGCGGCGCGTGGTGGGCTACATGCAGGTGCGGCCCGGCCCCAACCAGGTCGGTCCGTTCGGCCTGCTGCAGACGCTCGCCGACGGTCTGAAGATGGCCTTCAAGGAGGACATCCTGCCGAAGGCGGCCGACAAGGTCGTCTACTTCTTCGCGCCGACCATCTCGGTGATCTGCGCGGTCACCGCGCTGTCGGTGGTGCCGTTCGGCCCGATGGTGAGCATCTTCGGCCACCACACGCCGTTGCAGGTGACCGACGTGCCGGTGGCGGTGCTGGTGCTGCTGGCCTGCTCCTCGATGGGCGTCTACGGCATCGTGCTGGGCGGGTGGGCCTCCGGCTCGACGTACCCGCTGCTCGGCGGCCTGCGGTCGAGCGCCCAGATGATCTCCTACGAGGTCGCCATGGGGCTCTCGATCGTGGCGGTGTTCATGACCGCCGGCACGATGAGCACCAGCGGGATCGTCGCCCAGCAGGGGCACGGCACCGAGCTGACCATCTTCGGCAACTCGATCCCGGCGCCGGGCTGGTACGCGATCCTGCTGCTGCCCAGCTTCATCATCTTCTTCATCTCCACCGTGGGCGAGACCAACCGGGCACCGTTCGACCTGCCCGAGGCCGAGTCCGAGCTGGTCGCCGGCTTCATGACCGAGTACAGCTCGCTGAAGTTCGCGCTCTTCATGCTCAGCGAGTACGTCGCGATGGTGACCATGTCCGCGGTCACCACCACGCTGTTCCTCGGCGGTTGGCGGGCACCGTGGCCGATCACGATCTGGGAGGGCGCCAACTCCGGTTGGTGGCCGATGCTCTGGTTCTTCGGCAAGGTGATCGCGCTGGTCTTCGTCTTCGTGTGGCTGCGCGGCACGCTGCCCCGGCTGCGCTACGACCAGTTCATGCGCTTCGGCTGGAAGGTGCTGCTGCCGATCAACCTGGTCTGGATCCTGGTCCTGTCGGGCCTGCGCTCCATCGAGGACTGGGACTCGCGCGGCAAGCTGATCGCGGTCGGCATCCCGGCCGGCATCCTGCTGGTCGCCACGCTGTTCTGGCCCAACCGCCGGCCGCAGCCGAAGCCGACCACCCAGGAACAGGTGGACAACCGCCCCTACGGCAGCTTCCCGCTGCCACCGATGGATCTACAGGTACCACCGAGCCCGCGCATCACGCGCGTGGTCGCCGAGCGGGAGCCGGCCAACATCGCCACCGGCTCGGATTCCAGGGAGGTGTGACGTGGGCGCGATCACCGGAACGTTCAAGGGATTCGGGGTCACCTTCTCGCACATGTTCAGGAAGGTCGTCACCACCGACTACCCGTTCAAGCCGCCGGTGTCGGCGCCGCGCTACCACGGGCGGCACATCCTCAACCGGCACCCGGACGGCCTGGAGAAGTGCATCGGCTGTGAGCTGTGCGCCTGGGCCTGCCCGGCGGACGCGATCTACGTCGAGGGTGGCGACAACACCGACGAGCAGCGCTTCTCGCCGGGTGAGCGGTACGCCAGCATCTACCAGATCAACTACGCCCGCTGCATCTTCTGCGGGCTCTGCATCGAGGCCTGTCCGACGCGTTCGCTCACCATGAGCAACGAGTACGAACTGGCCCGGGACAACCGGCAGGACCTGATCTTCACCAAGGAGCAGCTGCTCGCGCCGCTCCTGGAGGGCATGGAGCAGCCGCCGCACCCGATGCGACTGGGCGACAGCGAGAAGGACTACTACGTCGGCGCGCTGGACAACCCGGGCACCTCCGCCGGTGCCGAGACGTCCCCGATGGGCCCCGGCCGCTACCACGTCGAGGAGCACCCCGGTGTGACGTTCCCGGGCGCCGAGCAGGCCGCCCAGCGCGCGGCGGCCGGCAAGGGAGAGGAAGCATGACCACGTCTACGGTGCTGGCCGCGGCGGGCGACGTGTCCGGCGGCGAGGAGATCACCTTCTGGATCCTCGCGCCGCTCGCGCTGATCGGCGCGATCGGGATGGTGGCCGCCCGTAACGCCGTGCACTCGGCGCTCTGGCTGGTGCTCACCATGCTCTGCCTGGGCGTGTTCTACGTGCTCCAGGCCGGGCCGTTCATCGGCATGGTGCAGATCATCGTCTACACCGGCGCGATCATGATGCTGTTCCTGTTCGTGCTGATGCTGGTCGGTCGGGACGCGTCCGATTCCCTGATCGAGACGCTGCGCGGCCAGCGGGTCGCCGCGATCGTGCTCGGGCTGGGCTTCGCCGGCCTGGTCGGCGGCGCGCTCTACCGGGCGATGGACGGAACGACCGCCGTCGGCCTGGAGCAGGCCAACGCGGAGGGCAACGTGCAGGGCATCGCACGGCTGCTCTTCACCAAGTACGTCTTCGCGTTCGAACTGACCTCGGCCCTGCTGATCACCGCGGCGGTCGGAGCCATGGTGCTCGCGCACATCGAGCGGCGTAAGCAGGACAAGGTCGACCAGCCGTCGACCATGCGCGCGCGCTTCGCGCCGGGCAACTACCCCGGCCCCAAGCCCGGCCCCGGTGTCTTCGCGACCTCCTCCTCGGTGGCCACCCCGGCGCGCCTGCCGGACGGACGGCTCACCGAGCGGAGCACGCCGGACATCCTGCCGGTGCGGGAGCTGACCGCCCAGGAGACCTCGCTGAAGGGGACGGACCAGTGACGCCCAACCACTACCTGGTGCTGGCCGCGGTGCTGTTCACCATCGGCGCGTCCGGGGTGCTCATCCGGCGCAACGCGATCGTGCTGTTCATGTGCGTGGAGCTGATGCTCAACGCGGCCAACCTGACCCTGGTCACCTTCAGCCGGATCAACGGCGACCTCAACGGTCAGATCATGGCGTTCTTCGTGATGGTGGTGGCGGCGGCCGAGGTCGTGGTCGGGCTCGCGATCATCATGTCGATCTTCCGGACTCGACGCTCGGCGAGTGTCGACGACGCCAACCTGCTCAAGTACTAAGGGGCAAGCAAGTGGAAGAGACTGTGCACTACGCAGAGGCCACGGGCTTGCTCGGCAGCGTCTGGCTGCTGGTGGCGATCCCGTTGGTCAGCGCGGCCGTCCTGCTGCTGCTCGGCCGGCGTGCCGACCGCTGGGGGCACTGGTTGGGCGTCGCCGCCATCGGTGCCGCGTTCGTGCTGGGCCTGTCCTCCTTCTTCCAGCTTCGCGGCCTGGAGAACAAGTCGGTCGAGCTGAGCCTCTGGGACTTCATCGCAGTCGGTGACCTGCGGGTCGACTTCGGCCTGCTGTTCGACCCGCTGGCCGCGGTCTTCGTACTCCTGATCACCGGGGTGGGCTTCCTGATCCACCTGTACGCGGTGGAGTACATGGCGCACGACGCGGGCCGCCGCCGGTTCTTCGCGTACTTCAACCTGTTCGTCGCGGCCATGCTGCTGCTGGTGCTCGGCAACAACTACGTGATGCTGTACTTCGGCTGGGAGGGCGTCGGCCTGGCGTCGTACCTGCTGATCTCCTTCTGGTACGGGCGGCCCAGCGCGGCCACCGCCGGCAAGAAGGCGTTCCTGATGAACCGGGTCGGCGACGCCGGCCTGGCCATCGGCATCTTCATCATGTTCGCCACGCTGGGCACCACCCAGTACGACGAGGTGTTCAACGGTGTCGGCGCGCTGACCGGCGCCACCGTGCTGGTGCTGGGCCTGCTGCTGCTGCTCGGCGCGGCAGGCAAGTCCGGCCAGTTCCCGCTCCAGGCATGGCTGCCGGACGCGATGGAGGGCCCGACCCCGGTGTCGGCGCTCATCCACGCCGCCACCATGGTCACGGCGGGCGTCTACCTGATCGCCCGCTCCAACCCGATCTTCTCCGCGAACTCGACGCTCCAGCTCGTGGTGGTCAGCGTCGGCGCGCTCACCCTGCTGATGGGCTGCATCATCGGCGCGGCCAAGGACGACATCAAGCGGGTGCTCGCCTGGTCGACGGTGAGCCAGATCGGCTACATGTTCCTCGGCGTCGGCCTGGGCGGTGGGGCGTACGCGCTGGCCATCGTGCACCTGCTGGCGCACGGCTTCTTCAAGGCCAACATGTTCCTGGGCGCCGGCTCGGTCATGCACGGGATGAAGGACCAGGTGGACATCCGCCGCTTCGGCGGGCTGTCGAAGCACATGAAGATCACCTGGTTGACCTTCATGATGGGCTGGCTGGCCATCATCGGCATGTTCCCGTTCTCCGGCTTCTTCTCGAAGGAGCCGATCATCGTGGCGGCCTTCGAGCGGGAGGACTGGACCGCCTGGCTCTTCGGCGGTGCGGCGCTGCTCGGCGCCGGGCTGACCGCGTTCTACATGACGCGGCTGTTCGTGCTCACCTTCCACGGCCCGAAGCGGTGGACCGAGGACATCGAGCACCCGCACGAGTCGCCGGCGTTGATGACGATCCCGCTGGTCCTGCTGGCGGTCGGCTCGGTCGGTGCCGGTTTCCTGCTCTCCACCTCGGTGCCGGACTGGCTGACGGCGACCGCCGGGCTGGGCGGCGAGCACGCCGAGCACGAGGCGGTCCTCTCGCACGCCGTGATCACCGTGCTCTCGCTGCTGGTCACCGTTCTCGGCGCCGGGCTGGCCTGGTTCCTGTTCCGCGCCGGTACGGCCACCGCGCCGCAACCGGCCGGGGTGCTGGTCACCGCCGCACGGCGCAACCTCTACACCGACGCGGTGAACGAGGCGGTCTTCGAGAAGCCGGGCATCTTCCTCACCCGGGCGTTGGTCTACCTCGACAACCGGGGCGTCGACGGGCTGGTCAACGGGCTCGCCGCCGCGGTCGGCGGTGGCTCGGGCCGGCTCCGGCGGCTGCAGACCGGCTTCGTCCGCTCGTACGCCACCTCGATCCTGGCCGGTGCGCTGCTGGTGATGGCGGCGTTCCTGGCCGTGCAGGCGGGGTGGTTGGCGTGATCGACCTCTTTCCGGCCGCCCCCGCCGGCGGACCACGCAGTGACGACGGAGGTAAGGCCGCATAATGTCCAACTTCCCGTTCCTCTCGGTGCTCACCGTGGCGCCACTGGTGGGCGCCCTGGTGGTGGCCTTCCTGCCGCGCCACCGGCCGGAGCTGGCCAAGCAGGTGGCGTTCGTCTGGTCGCTGCTGGTGCTGGTGCTCTCGGTGGTGATGTGGGTCAGCTTCAAGGCAGGCGGTGACAGGTTCCAGTTCCGCGAGTCGTACTCGTGGATCCCGAACTGGGGCGTCAACTTCACCTTCGCCGCCGACGGCATCGCGCTGGTGATGTTGATGCTGATCGCGGTGCTGGTGCCGCTGGTGATCCTGGCGTCCTGGCACGACGCGGAGTCGTCGAAGCGGTCGGTGCCCGTCTACTTCGCGTTGCTGCTGGTCCTCGAGTGCACGATGATCGGCGTCTTCGCCGCCGCCGACGTCTTCCTGTTCTACGTGTTCTTCGAGGTCATGCTGGTGCCGATGTACTTCCTGATCGGCAGCTACGGCGGCCACCAGCGGCAGTACGCGGCGGTGAAGTTCTTCCTCTACTCGCTCGTCGGCGGCCTGTTCATGCTGGCCGCGGTGATCGGGCTCTGGGTGGTCGGCGGCAAGACCTTCGACTGGCAGGCCCTGTCGCAGGTCGACATCAGCACCGGCACGGAGCGCTGGCTGTTCCTCGGCTTCTTCCTCGCGTTCGCCATCAAGGCGCCGTTCTTCCCGTTCCACACCTGGCTGCCGGACGCCGGTGGCGCCGCCCCCGCGGGCGCGGCGGCGCTGCTGGTCGGCGTGCTGGACAAGGTCGGTACGTTCGGCATCCTGCGCTACTGCCTGCCGCTGTTCCCCGAGGCGTCGAAGTGGTTCGCGCCGTGGGCGCTGGCGCTCGGCGTGATCGGCATCGTGTACGCCGCGCTGCTGGCGGTCGGCCAGAACGACCTCAAGCGGCTGGTTTCGTACACCTCGATCGCGCACTTCGGCTTCATCGGGGTGGGCATCTTCGCCTTCACCACCCAGGCCGGCACCGGCGCGGTGCTCTACATGCTCAACCACGGGTTGGCCACCGGCCTGCTCTTCCTGGTGGTGGGCATGCTGATCGCCCGGCGTGGCTCGGCGTTGATCAGTGACTTCGGTGGTGCCGGCAAGTTGGTCCCGGTGCTCGCCGGGGTGCTCTTCTTCGCCGGTCTCGCCTCGCTCGCGCTGCCCGGCACCGCGCCGTTCATCTCCGAGTTCCTGGTGCTGATCGGCACGTTCACGGTGAACAAGCCGGTCGCGGTCATCGCCACGCTCGGCATCATCCTGGCCGCCGCGTACGTGCTGTGGATGGTGCAGCGCACCACCCAGGGCACGCTCAATCCGGCCCTGACCGAGGTCGACGGGATGCGCCGGGACCTGAACCTGCGCGAGAAGGTCGTGGTCGCCCCGCTGATCGCGCTGATCGTGCTGCTCGGCTTCTACCCGAAGCCGGTCACTGACGTGATCAACCCGGCCGTCCAGGCGACCATGGACGACATCGGCAGGACCGACCCCGCCCCGTCGGTGGGCACCGTCCAGGAGGCGCGCCGGTGAACGCGAGGAGTGAGCTTGCGAGCCCCGCAGTCGTGAACGAAAGGTCGGCCCAGTGACCGAGTTGAAACTGCCGTCGCTCGACTACGCGGCACTCGCCCCAATCCTGATCATGCTGGGCGCCGCGTTGGTCGGCGTGCTGGTCGAGGCCTTCGTGCCCCGGCGCTCGCGGCACGTCGTGCAGCTGACGCTGGCCCTGCTGGCCGTCCTCGCCGCGCTGACCATGGTGGTCCTCAACGCCGACGACCGGCTCATCACCGCCGGCCAGGCCATCTCGGTGGACGGGCCGACGCTCTTCCTCCAGGGCGCGATCCTGGTGCTGGCCGCGATGGCGCTGCTGCTGATCGGCGACCGCTCGGTGGAGCGGGGCGGCGCGTTCGTCGCGCAGGCCGCGGTGACCGCCGAGTCGGCCGACGACCGACGGCAGGCCGAGGGGCGCAACGGCCTCACCGAGATCTACCCGCTGACGACGTTCGCGATCGGCGGCATGCTGATCTTCGTGGCGGCGAACGACCTGCTGACCATGTTCATCGCGCTGGAAGTCTTCTCGCTGCCGCTGTACCTGCTCTGCGCGCTGGCCCGTCGCCGGCGGCTGCTGAGTCAGGAGGCGGCGATGAAGTACTTCCTGCTCGGCGCGTACGCCTCGGCGTTCTTCCTCTTCGGGGTGGCCCTGATCTACGGGTTCACGTCCGGGATCCCGGGCCGTGGGGCCGGGGTCGACTTCTCCACGATCAACGCGGCGGTGACCGAGTCGCCGACCAGCCCGGTGCTGCTCTTCGCCGGCATGGCGCTGCTCGCCATCGGCCTGCTCTTCAAGGCCGCGGCGGCTCCGTTCCACGTCTGGACGCCGGACGTCTACCAGGGCGCACCGACCCCGGTGACCGGCTTCATGGCCGCCTGCACCAAGGTCGCCGCGTTCGGCGCGCTGCTGCGTGTCTTTCACGTGGCGTTCGCCGGTGCCGCCTGGGACTTCACCCCGGTGCTCGGCGCCGTGGCGGTGCTGACCATGCTGGTCGGCGCGGTGCTCGCGGTGACCCAGACCGACATCAAGCGGCTGCTCGCGTACTCCTCGATCGCCAACGCCGGCTACCTGCTGGTCGGTGTGCTGTCGCCGAGCCGTGACGGGCTCTCCGGGACGATGTTCTACCTGGTCGCGTACGGATTCTCGGTGCTCGCCGCGTTCGCGGTCGTCACCCTGGTCCGCGACGCCGACGGGGAGGCCACCCACCTGTCCCGCTGGGCCGGGCTGGGCCGGCGCTCGCCGTTCTACGCCGGCCTGTTCACGTTCATCCTGCTGGCCTTCGCCGGCATCCCGCTCACCAGCGGCTTCACCAGCAAGTTCGCGATCTTCGGGCCGGCGCTGGACGGCGGCCAGGCGTGGCTGGTGATCGCCGGTGTGCTGACCAGCATGGTGCTGGCCTTCCCGTATCTGCGGGTCGTGGTGATGATGTGGCTGTCCGAGCCGGGCGAGTCCACCCCGACGGTCACCGTGCCCGGTGGGCTAACCTCCGCCGCGCTGATGATCGGCGTCCTGGCCACCCTGGTGCTGGGTGTCGCCCCGGCGCCGCTGCTCGATCTGGCTACCGGAGCCGCCGACTTCGTGCGGTGACCACAGCTTCGGCGACCCGGAGCAGGTAGAACGGGTGTGGCATGGTTGATGGCGTGGTGATTCCGGCTGGCGAGCGTTCAGGTGCCACCGGCCCCGGCGGTCGCCGGGGTCGGGCGAGCACGAGTCAGTTCGGCGCGCTCGGCCTCCATCTCGCCGATCCCCGCGTCGAGGCGTCCGTGCTGGGTCTGCTCGACACGGTCGAGGTCGACCTGCGGGCCAGTGTGGCCAGCGCCGATCCGTTCGTCACCGAGGCCGCCCGGCACCTCGTCGAGGCCGGTGGGAAGCGGTTCCGGCCGCTGCTGGTGGCGCTGGGCGCCCAGTTCGGTGACCCGGCCGCCCCGAACGTGGTCCCGGCGGCCGTGGTGATGGAGCTCACCCACCTGGCCACCCTCTACCACGACGACGTGATGGACGAGGCCGCCGTGCGGCGGGGCGCGCCGAGCGCCAACTCCCGCTGGACCAACTCGGTCGCCATCCTGGTCGGCGACTACCTCTTCGCCCGGGCCGCGGACATCGCGGCCGACCTGGGTCCGGAGGCCGTCCGCCTGCAGGCGCGCACCTTCGCCCGGCTGGTGCACGGTCAGATCGCGGAGACCGTCGGGCCCCGCGCCGGTGACGACCCGGTCGCGCACTACCTGCACGTGATCGCCGAGAAGACCGGCTCCCTGATCGCCACGTCGGCCCGGTTCGGCGGCATGTTCGGTGGCGCCTCCGCTGAGCACGTCGAGGCGCTGGCCGGGTACGGCGAGACCATCGGCGTCGCGTTCCAGCTCTCCGACGACCTGCTGGACATCGCCTCCGAGTCGGTGCAGTCCGGCAAGACGCCCGGCACGGACCTGCGTGAGGGCGTTCCGACGCTGCCGGTGCTCTACGCCCGCGCCGCGGACGACTCGGACGCGGCGTCGGTGCGGCTGCGCGAGATCCTGGCCACCGGCCCGCTGACCGACGACGCGCTGCACGCCGAGGCGCTGGGGCTGCTCCGGGAGAGCCCGGCGCTCAAGCGGGCCCGGGAGACGGTGCGCAGCTACGCCGAGGACGCCCGCGCGCGGCTGGCCCCGCTGCCGACCGGCCCGTCCCGCCGCGCCCTCGAGTCGCTCTGCGACTACATCGCCGACCGCACCAGCTGATCCCCGCCCCGACCCGTCCCGGCGGCGGTGCGGGTCAACAGGCGGCTGCCGACGAGCATGAGGGCGGCGGCGAGCAGCATGGACACCGCCGCCGTGCTCCACATCGTCGGGTAGCCCAGGTGGGCGGCGAGCGGGCCCAGGGTCAGCGGTCCGAGGCAGCCGCCCGCGTACACCCCGGTCTGGGTGATCGAGGTGGCGGCGGCCGGGGCCTGCGGGTGGAGCCGGACCACCGCGAAGTTCATCAGGCCGGGCCAGGCCCAGCCGAGGCCGAAGCCGAGCACCACGCCCGCCACCAGTGGCACCGCGCCGGTCAGGGCGAGCAGACCCAGCCCGGCCGCGCCGACCACCAGCATCGCGGCGATCAGCGCCACGTGGCCGCTGGACCGCCGGTCGGCCAGCCAGCCGGCGCCGACCCGGGCCAGCACGCAGACCGCGCTGCCCAGGGTCAGGGTGAGGCCGGCGAGGCCCGGTGAGAGGCCACGGGCGGCCGCCGAGTCCACCAGGAAGGTGCCGAGGGCGTTGGCCGCGCCCGAGGCCAACGTCGCCGCCGCGCCGACCACCACCAGCGCCGCCGTGGCCCGGCCCGCGCGCCCGGTGCCGGTCCGCCGGGCGCGGCCGGCCTGCTGACGGGGTACGGATGGCAGTGTCGTCAGCGCCGCGCCGGCGGCCACCACGAACGCCCAGCGCCAACCGGCGGTGAGCGCGATGGTTGGCACCGCCGCGCCGGCCAGCAGGGTCGAGACCGGAATGGCCGCCTGCTTGACGCCGAACGACAGCCCCTGGCGGCGGGCGGGGACGTGCTGGGCCAGCGCGGCGTTGCTGGCCAGTTGGCCGAGGGCGTTCGCGCCGGCGCTCAGCGCCAGCAGCCCCACCAGCACCGGGTACGACCGGGCGAGCACTGCCACGGCCAGCATCGACCCGGCGGACAGCAGGATGCCGCAGCGGGCCACCACGGCGGGCCCGTACCGCTCGACGAGGCGGCCGGAGGGCACCGAGGCCAGCGCGCTGACCCCGAAGTAGACGGCGACGGCCAGGCCCAGGCCGGCCGGGGAGAAGCCGAGGTCCTCGCCCATCTGCACGGCGAGGCCACCGAGCAGGAAGACGGGCAGCACGCAGGCGATGGTCGTGGCGACGGCACCGGCGCTGACCCGAACCGGGCGGGTCGGGGCGGGGGTGGAGGCGGTGTTGGTCATCGTCCGGCAAACCTACGCGAGACCCGCTCAGGCCACTCCGCGTGACCGGCGAGGCACAAGGCGTGGATGGTGATCTGGCATCCTCGACCCGAACAGGCATATCGCACCCGGCCTGTATTTCATATGGTGTAAGTCCCCGGCGGCGGAGGTGGTTGTGCGCGACCCCTTGGCAGAACCTTCGGACCTGATCCGCAGCGTGTCCCGAGCGCTGCGGGTCCTGGAGTCGGTCGGTCGCGCCCCGAAGGGCCTGACCGTCAAACAGATCGCCCGGCGGTGCGAGCTGACCGTGGCCACCACGTACCACCTGGTGCGCACACTCGCCTACGAGGGCTACGTGATCCGTCGGGAGGACGGCACGTACATCGTGGGGTTGGAGGTGGCCGACCGCTACCGCGAGCTGGTCACCGCCTTCCGTGGCCCGCCGGCGGTTGGTGAGACCCTGCGCAGGGCCGCCGTCGACACGGGCTACAGCCACTACCTGGGTCGCTTCGTCGGCGGCCAGGTGGCCCTCACAGCGGTCGCGGAGGGGCACCGGTCGCCCTACCTGGAGGACCTGGTCCCCGGCTTCGACGAGGGGGCGCACGCCACCGCGCTCGGCAAGTCGCTGCTCGCCACCCTGACCGCCGAACAACGCTTCCGCTACCTGCGGGAGTACGGCATGCGCCCGTTCACCACGGCCACGCTGACCAGCACCGAGGCGTTCGAGGCCGACCTGGCCGCCGGCGACCGGCGCGGCATGCAGTTGGAGATGGGGCAGTTCCGCCAGGGGGTCGCCTGCGCGGCGGTGCTCGTCTCGCCGGACAAGGACATGGAACGGCGGGTCGTGCTGGCCTGCGCGCTGCCGGCCAGCGAGATGATGACCTCCGCCCGGGTGGTCCGGGCCAAGCTGCTCACCGTCGCCCGCGCCGTCGCCGACGGCATCGCCGCCGACCACTGACCCGCGACGCCGAGAGGCCCTCTCCCAGGCTGGGAGAGGGCCTCTCGGGGCGGTCCAGCACCGGACCGCCGGAGTGACGTCAGCTGCCCACCGGGCCGCCGTCGAGGCGCCAGGTGACCACCACGCCCGGCTTGGCGTAGTCGCCGTCCGGCCAGTTCGAGGCCGGGTTCTCCACCGAGGCGCCGGTGATCTCACCCGGGTGCTGCACGGCGACGAAGACCGAGCGGTTGTCGCCGGTGATGAACGGGCCGCAGGTCTCGGCGCCGAGCGGAACGGTCAGGAACTGCTTGAGGTGACCCCGCTCCGGGCCCTCCACGGCGGTGGCGAAGAGGCCGTCGTTGCTGCCCAGCGCGTTGCCGTCGGTGGAGATCCACAGGTTTCCGGTGGCGTCGAAGGCGACGTTGTCCGGGCACGAGATCGGGGAGACCTTGGTCTTGTCGTACCCGGCGAAGAAGGTCGACGGGTCCGTCGGGTCGCCGCAGACGATCGGCAGCGACCAGGCGAAGCTCTCGGCGGTGTTGTCGCTGCGGTCCTCGACCAGCTCCAGGATCTGCCCGTGCTTGTTGGCGGTCCGCGGGTTGGCCTCGTCCGCCTTCGGGTTGCTGCCGACGCCCCGGTTGGTGTTGTTCGTCAGCGCCACGTACACCTTGCCGGTGAGCAGGCTCGGCTCGACGTCCTCCGGGCGGTCCATCTTGGTCGCGCCGACCTTGTCGCCGGCGACCCGGGTGAAGGTGAGCACGTCGGCGGCGGTCATCCCGTCGACGAACGAACGGTTGCCGCTGACCAGCTTGATCCAGCGGCCCCGGCCGTTGAACGCGCCGTCGGTGGGGAGCTTGCCCGAGCCGTCGATCTCGCCGGCGCTGGTCTGTTCCAGCTGCGCGACGTAGAGCGTGCCCGACTCCAGCAGCGTCAGGTTGTGCTTGCGGGCGGCCCAGGAGTTGCCCTTCAGGAACTTCTTGTCCGAGACGAACTTGTAGAGGTAGTCGAACCGCTCGTCGTCGCCCATGTACGCGACCACGTGCCCGTCCCTGGCGACGATGACGTTCGCACCCTCGTGCTTGAACCGGCCCATCGCGGTGTGCTTGCGCGGGCGGCTCTCCGGGTCGAACGGGTCGATCTCGACGATCCAGCCGAACCGGTGCGCCTCGTTCGGGTGCTTCGCCAGGTCGAAACGCTCGTCCGCCCGCTCCCACTTACGGCTGCCGCTGGGGTAGCGGGACGCGGTGCTGATGCCGTACCGGTCCATCTTCGGCTTCAGCTCCGCCGGGACGCCGTCGGCGCCGACGAAGTACTGGTTGAAGTTCTCCTCGCCGGAGAGCACCGTGCCCCACGGGGTCACCCCGCCGGCGCAGTTGTTCAGCGTGCCGACGACCGTGCGGCCCTTCGGGTCGGCGGCGGTCTTCAGCCACGCCGAGCCGGCGGCCGGGCCGGTCAGGTCGAACTTGGTGCTCAGCGCGGTGACCCGGCGGTTGTACGGCCGCCGACCGTTGTCGACCGGCGTCCACTGCCCGGTGCCGGCGACCCGCTCGATCTCCACCACCGACATGCCGTGCGCGGCCATCGCGGTGCGCAGCTGCTCCACCGAGAGCCCGTCCAGGCCGGGGAAGCCCGGGAACATCAGGTCCTCGTTGGTGTACTCGTGGTTGACCACGAGCAGCGCCCGGTTGCCCCGCTTGTCCAGCGGCAGCACGCCCACGAAGTCGTTGTTGTAGCCGAACTGCTTGGACTGCGCCGCCGCGGTCTGCCTGTGCACGTTGAACTCGGGCGCGCCCGGCACCACCGGGTCGCCCCACTTGATCACCACGGCGTGGTCGTACCCGTTCGGCACGACCAGGGTGTCCAGCTTGTTCGGCGGGATCGGCTTGAAGCTCAGCTTGCCGCTGCCGACACCGGTGGTGGGACGCCCGAAACCGAAGGCCTCCGGGACGTCCGGGAGCGCCGGGGTGGTGGGGGCCGCCATGGCGGGGGCGGCGCCAGCCAGCGCACCGGCCGCAGCGCCACCGAAACCGAGCACCAGCGCGCCGACCGCGCCGGCCCGGACCACGCCGCGCCGCGAGACCTCCGCGTTCACCACGTCCCCGAAGTACGCGTTGTCGGACGTGTTCGGAACCGGGTGGTCGCAGGCGTTTCCACAGCGGTAGAGACAGGTCATGGCGTCGCGGGTGCCGTGGCGGTTGGCACCCAACAGCGGGAGCAGCCGGGGACGGTCGCTCATGGGAGAAGCCTCCTGGGAAGGTCGGTGGCACGGCTGGATCAGGCATCGGCCGGGCGTACCTGCCGGACGCTAGGAGGACGTGGTGAGCGCTCGTCGGCCGCGATGTGAACCAGGCGTGAACAAGTCTCCGGACGCGTATCGATGCGCAACCGGTCTGACCTCGGGCTGAACCGATCGGCGTGACCGCACGTATTCACGAGCGGACGCACCGCCGGACGCGCGCCGGAAGCGAGGAGACCGCCATCAGCGACCATGACGCCCAACTGCTGCGCGCGCTGCATGACGAGCACGCGGAGGCGCTGTACGCACACGCCCTGCGGCTGGTCAACGGTGACCGGCAGCGGGCCGAGGACCTGGTGCAGGAGACGCTGCTGCGGGCCTGGCGACACCCGGAGTCGCTCGACCCGCGACGCGGCTCGGTGCGGGCGTGGCTCTTCACCACCGCCCGCAACCTGGCCATCGACGCCTGGCGACGCCGGTCGACGCGGGTGGGTGAGGTGTTCACCGACGAGCTGCCCGAACCGCCGGAGGTGGTCGACGAGGCCGAACGCGCCGTGGAGGCGTGGACGGTCGCCGAGGCACTGAACCGGCTCAGCCCCACCCACCGGGAGGTGCTGGTCGAGTGCTTCTACCAGGGGCGCTCGGTGGCAGAGGCGGCGTCCCGGCTGGGCGTGCCACCGGGCACCGTGAAGTCCCGCACCCACTACGCGCTGCGGTCACTACGGTTGGTCCTGGCTGAGATGGGAGTGACGGGATGACCCGGTGCGAGTTCGCGCACGACGACGGCGCGTACGTGCTGGGCGCTCTGGCCCCCGCCGAGCGGGCGGCGTACGAGCGGCACCTCGCCGGCTGTGCGTCCTGCCGGGACGCGGTCGCCGAGATCGCCGTCCTGCCCGGGTTGCTCGGCCGCCTCGACCCGGCGGGGTTGGAGCAGTTCCTGCCACCGCCGACCGCGCCCCGGGTGCCGGCGCTGATCGAGGAGGCCCGCAAGCGCCGGCGCCGCGAGCGTTCCGCGACCCGCCAGCGGTACGCGCTGACCACACTGGCCGCCGCCGCGCTGGCCCTGGTGGTCGGTGTCGGGACGGCCGCGGTGCTGCCCCGCCCGGCCGGCCCGCCCGGCACTCCCGAGGCGCAGGGCACCACGCCCGGGCCGAAGGTGTCGATGGTGGCGATGCGACCGGTGGCCGCCGCCGGGCCGGTGCACGCCGAGATCGGGCTGACCGGCACCGAGTGGGGCACCGAGGTGACCATGCACTGCGGGTATGACGCGCGGACGAGCTACGGCAAGGCGTACCCGTTCCGGCTGGTGGCACGCGGGCCGAACGGTGCCACCGAACAGATCGGCTCCTGGCTGGCGGCGCCCGGGGACGACCTCCGGTTCACCGGAGCGACCCGGTTCACCGACGCGGAACTCGTCAGCGTGGAGCTGCAACGCGCCGACGGCACGCCCCTCCTGACCTTCGCCGTGCCGTAGACCGGCGACGGGTCAGGGCGTGGGGAGTGGGGTGTTGGCGGCGAGGCGGGTGCGGGCGCGGGTGCGCTGGGACTGGCGGACGGCGTCGGCGGTGAAGACGACGAGAGCGAGCCAGACCAGCGCGAAGCCGGCGATTCGGGCCGGTGGCATCGGCTCGTGGAAGATCAGCACACCGCAGCCGAGCTGAAGGATCGGCGCCAGATACTGGATCATGCCGAGACTGGACAGCGGCAGCCGGTTGGCGGCCCCGGCGAAGAGCAGCAGCGGGATCGCCGTGGCCGCACCGGCCAGCACCAGCAGCGCGGTGTGCCCGGCCGAGACCTGCCCGAAGGTCGACTCGGCGCGGCGGGTCAGCCAGGCCAGGTAGCCCAGCGCCGGCAGGGCCAGCACCGCCGACTCGACGAACAGCCCCTCCGCGGCGGGCAGCCCCAGCCGCTTCTTCACCAGGCCGTAGCCGGCGAAGCTGAAGGCCAGGGTCAGTGCCAGCCAGGGCAGCCGGCCGTAGTCCACGGTGAGCACCGCGACCGCGGACGCGCCGATGCCCAGCGCCACCCACTGGGCCGGGCGTAGCCGCTCCCGCAGCACCGTCACCCCGAGCAGCACCACCACGAGCGGGTTGATGAAGTAGCCGAGCGCCGTCTCCACCACCCGGTCCGAGTTGACCCCGTAGATGTAGGTGCCCCAGTTGACCGCGATCAGTGCGGCGGCGACGACGATCCCGGCCAGTGCCCAGGGCCGGCGCAGCAGCGCCCGCAGGAAACCGATGTTGCGCAGCGCGGCCAGCAGCAGGGCCACGAAGACCACCGACCAGACGATCCGGTGGGCCAGGATCTCCAGTGGGCCGGCGGGTCGCAGCAGCTTGAGGTAGAGCGGAAAGAAACCCCAGAGCAGGTACGCGCCGAGGCCGTAGAGGTATCCCAGACGGAGTGGCGTCACGGCTCCACCGTAAGGGGTCAACTGGCGCTTTGTTCCTTTCCGGTGACCGGCGTCACCGGTGGCCGCCGATCGAGCTGCATCCACCGGTGCGGGACGTCCAACGGCGTGAACCCCACCCGCGCGTACACCTCGTGCGCGTCGTTGGTGGCCAGCAGGATCCGGCGTACGCCCAGCTCGGCCAGGTGGTCGCGGACCGCGCCGGCGAGCCAGCCGCCCAACCCGTCACCCCGGGCGGGCCGGTCCACGTACACGTCACAGAGCCAGGCGAAGGTGGCGCCGTCGGTGACCGCCCGGGCCACCGCCACCTGGCGGCCGTCGCCGGGCCGGTAGACGCCGAACGGCAGCGAGCCGGCGAACGCCCGGGCGACCGTGTCCCGGTCGCGCCCCAGCGCCCAGTACGCGTCGGTGGAGAGCCAGTGGTGCACGCGGTCCAGATCGAGCCGGGCTGGATCGGTGCTCAGCAGGTGGCCGTCGGCGCGGGTCAGCGAGAACACGCAGCGACGCTAGCCGACCCGGTCGGCCCTGGCACCGGCCAATTCCCGGAATCTGGTCACCGGGCCGCCCGGGGCTCCGGTCGGGGCCCCGGACGGCCCGGGTCGGTGCTGGTCGGTTGGTGGCCGGTCAGTCCCGGTCGAGGACCGCGCCGAGGATCCAGGTCACGATGCTCACGAAGAGGGCGCCCAGCACGGCGGCCGGCCAGAAGCCGTCCACCGAGAACCCGAGCCCGGCCTGGTCGGCGATCCAGCTGGTGAGCAGGAACAGCAGACCGTTGACCACGAGGGCGATGAGGCCCAGGGTCAGCAGGTAGAAGCCACAACCGACGGTCTTGATGATCGGCTGGAGCACCGCGTTGACCACGCCGAAGATCGCCGCCACCAGGACCAGCGTGGTGACCGTCTCGACGGCCGACCCCGACTCCAGGGTGATGCCGGGAATGAGCAGTGTGGCCAGCCAGAAGGCCAGCGCCGTGGTGGCCAGCCGAATCAGCAGCCCTTTCAGGAAACCCATGGCGGGGATCGTGCCACGGACCGGCCACCGGCGTAACCCGCCAGTTGACGGCTCAGCCGCGCGCCGGGCGTCCGATCAGCTGCGACTCGATCGGGGTGGGGGAGAGCAGCGCCCAGCGCAGCGCCCGCCCGGTTCACCACGGCCACCATGTCGTCCCGGATCCGGGTCAGCAACTCGGCCGAGCCGCCGAGCCCCAGCGCGGTGCCCGCCAGCGCGGCCTCTCCCGCGCCCAGCGGCTGCAGCACCGCCAGGTCGGCCCGGCTCAGCGCGTCCACGTCCGCCGGGGTCAGCTCGTCCCGGACCACCAGGGTGGCCCGCCACGGCGGGCCCGGCTCGGCCTCGGCCGGCACCGGCCCGGCGTCGACCACCAGCAGCAGTGGCCGCAGCGCCGTGCCCACGTCGGCGACCGGCCGACCCGGCGGGATCAGCGGGATCGTTCCACCGGGCGCGCCGACGCCCCGGACGAACGGCTCCCAGGCGCGCGGGCGCGCGGTCTGCACCACCACCAGAGCGCCCAGCGCCATCGCGCGCAGCGTCACCAACTGGGCGGCGCGTACCCCGCCCACCAGCAGCAGGCGGGTGGCCTCCGGTCGGAACAGCCGCACGGTGACGGCGCCGCCGTGCCGGTTCGTGCCGACCATCATCCCGGCCTCACCGAGGGTCAGCTCCCAACCGTCCACCGCCGGTCGCGGCTGGGCCCCCGCGGCGGTGAGCGCTAGCGGCAGCGTGCCGGCCAGGCCGTCGAGGTGCGCGCCGTCGAGCCGGCGAACCTCCCCGCCCAGGCCGGTCACCAGCCGGTCCAGCGCCTCGGCGGCCGCGGTCAGCTCCGCCGTCGTCCCGGCGGCCAGGCGTACGGTCAGCTCGGTCGGCGCCCCGGTGGCCGCCGGTGGCCCCGCGCAGAGCGACACGGTCGTCGCGGTCGCCGGCAGCGCGAGCAGCCGCGCCACCAGCCGCCGTGCACCCGCGCTGTCGGCGTCCGGCCAGCGAACCAGCCGGAAGGTTGCCTGGAGCAGTGCCCCGGACCGGAGCACCGGCCAGGACTCCCGCACCGGGTGGCCGTCGTGGTGGGCCAGCTCGCCCAGCACGCGCAGCGCCGCGGGTACGCCGAGCGGCCGCGCGGTCAGCGGCCCGAGCCGGCGGACGAGCCGGCGCACCGTGCCGGCGAGCACGCGCCGCAGGTCCTCCTCCGACCAACCGTCCACCCGCAGCACCCGGACCGCCAACACGGCCCGCTCCCGCCCGGCGAGCCGCCCGTCGGTGAGCTGCCGGTACGACGTGCCGACCGTTCCGCCCGCCGCCGGCGCGGGCGCCGGTGTGCCGGCGAGCAGCAGTTGGATCCGCAGTGGCGGCACGTCCGGCCCGGGTGGGGGCAGCAGGGCGGACGGCGCGGGGATCGCCCGGGACGCGTCGCCGAGCAGGTCGCCAGGGTCGCCGAGCTCCAGCAGTGCCACCAGGCCGGTGGTGTCCTCCAGGAGCGCCGCCGGCCCGCCGGGCAGCTCCGTCGAGCGGACCACGGCACCCGGGGCGACCAGATCGAGCAGCTCGGCCGGGCCGGCCGGCCCCACCAGCGCGCGGCGACGGGTCAGGTGCCCGACGGCGGTGGCCAGCCACTCGAAGAGCCACCGGCCCCGGACCCGGAGCCAGGCGATCGCCACCAGCAGCAGCGCCGCCAGCAGAGCCGCGACGGTGACCAGGGCGCCCCGGCCCAGGGCGGCGAGGACGAGCGCCACCGCGACCTGCCCGGCGACCAGTTGGCCGGCGCGTACCCCTGCGCCCGCCCGCCGGCCCGGCGATGCCCAGCGGGTGCCCGACGGTGGCCGGTGAGGTGTGGAGCGGCCCGCCCCGGAGCCCGCGAGCCCTTCCGGCTCGCTCGGCGGCGCGACGACGCCCGACCCGGACCCGATGGGAGCCGCCGGTTGCGCTCCTCCGGTGGTGATCGCCGGCACCGCGCCTCCTCGACCAGTGTGGACCGTGCCGGGCGGCCGGCCGCTCCGGCGGCCCGTCACGCCCCGCGACGTGGCTGCGGCACATCGTAAGCGACCGATGGCCGCCGTGGTTGTCCACAGGAGAGCCGCGCGGGGTAGCAGAACCGCAACCGGGCCGCTACCGTCAGCCACGAAGTTCATCGCTGACCCGCGTCCGCCGGGCTCGACGACCGGGCGACGCGAGCGGTGCGTCCCCAGGATGGGCGCGCCGACGGCCAGCCACGATCGAGGAGATGAGGTGACGTCCGGGTGTCCCAGACCCAGGCAGAAGCAACGGTCATGCAGCAGACCGCCACGAAGTTCGAGCAGGTGGACCAGTCGTTGCAGTCCATGCTGACCGGCCTGCTGGCCGAGCTGGAGGTGTTGCAGCAGGCCTGGCGCGGCGCCGGCGGGCGGTCCTTCGAGCAGGTCAAGCAGCAGTGGTCGCAGGACCAGGCGGCGCTGCACCGGGCGCTGCGGGAGACCGCCGGGGCGATCCGCACCGCCGGCCGGCAGTACGACGTCTCGGACGACGAGGCGGCCAGCCGGGTGGCCGGCACCAACCGCGGCGGCATCCAACTGCCGCTCTGATCCCGCTCGGAAGGGGAGATCCGATGGACCACGGTGTGCTGGTCGTCAACTTCGCCGCGCTTCAACAGGCTGGCGGGGACATCCAGAAGGCGCTGAACACGCTCGACTCGCAGCTCGGCCAACTCGAACGGGACGCCGCTCCACTGGTGGCGAGCTGGACGGGCGAGGCCCGGCAGGCCTACGAGCAGCGCCAGGCGCGGTGGCGGTCCGCCTCGCAGGACCTCCAGGCGATGCTGCGCGACATCAGGCTGGCGGTGAACGACTCCGCCACCGACTATCTGGACACCGAGAAGAAGAACACCGGGCTGTTCCAGTGAGATGAGTGGGCCGGGAGCGCTGACCGTGTCCGGGTCGGCGCCCCGGCCGCGCCCGGTCGAGGAGCGGGCCCACGGGCCGGCGGCGTCAGGTCGGGTCGGCCGGGCGCCAGCGCCGGCGAGCGCCCCGGGGCAGCACCAGGGCGAGCAGCACCAGGGCGACCGCCGTCGTGCCGACCACCGCGCCGACCAGCAGTGCCCGGTCACGGGCCGTCGCCCGGCGAGCCTGGCGAGCGACCAGCGCCGGGTCGGCCCGGTCGTCGGCGAGCGCCGTGACCGGCCGTGGGCGGCCCGGTCGGGCACCGCCGGTCTCGGTGACCGCCCGGTAGGGGTTCAGCACACCGGCGCCGTACCCGCCGCCACGACCCGTACCGGGTGCCGGATCGGCGGTGGCGATGATCCGCTCCACCACCTGGGCGGCGGTCAACTCGGGCCGGTACTGGCGCAGGAGTGCCGCGGTGGCGGCCACGAACGGCGCCGCGTAGCTGGTGCCCTCGACCTGGTGGTGGCCCTGACCGGGCGCGGCGGCCAGCACCCCGCTGCCCGGTGCGACCAGGTCGACGTACGGGCCGGTCTGCGAGAACGTCGCCCGCCCACCGTCCACCCCGATGGCCCCCACCCCGAGCACCCCGTCGTACGCGGCGGGGAACGGGCGCGGGTCCCCGTTGTCGTGCAGGTTGCCGGCGGCGGCCACCAGCACCACGTTCCGGTCGATCGCGTACCGGACGGCGGAGTGGACCGCCGGGTCGTCGGCGTACAGCACCACGGAGAGGTTCAGCACGTCGGCGTCATGGTCGACGGCCCAGCGGATGGCCCGGGCGAACTCGCTGGCGCTGACCGTACGCCCCGACTCCCGCCCCTGCACCACCTGCTGCTCACTCACCCGCACCGGCAGGATCCGGGCATCGGGCGCCAGACCGTGGAACGCGACGCCCGGTTGGGGTGCCGCCGCGATGATGCTCGCCACACCGGTGCCGTGCCCCGCGCAGTCCCGACTGCCGTCCCCACCGGGGTCGAGCAGGTCGGTGCCCTCCAGCACCCGCCCGGCCAGCTGGGGGTGCACCCGGTCCACCCCGGAGTCGACCACCGCCACCGTGATCCCGGTGCCGGTGGCCAGCGGCGCGAGCCGGGCGGGGTCGTACCGCTGCTGTGGCCAGGGCAGGGCCGTGACCGGCCGGACGGGGGCGGGTGGGGTCGCGCAGGCCGGTGCCACCCGGAGTGCGACGTCGGCGGCGACGGCCGGTGCGGCCGTGCCGATCAGCAGGGTGGCCGTCAGACCTGCAAGGACCGGGCGCGCAATCGACCGGGACATCGACGGCCTCCGTATCGTGTCGGCTCCGGGACGGGATGTTATCGCCTCACCGGCGCCCCGGCAGACCGCCGCCGGCCAGCCATTGTGATCTTGATACCACCTTGTAGGTTGTACGCGATACCTGTGGCCTGTTCTCGGAAGGAGAGGTGGCCGTGACCGAATGGGAGCCGGCCACGGAGGCCGAGGTGGCGATGCGGGACGCGCTGCGCGCCAACGACCAGGAGCTCTACTTCCGGCTTCTGTCCCGCACCGATCTGCTGTTGCCGGTCTCCCCGCCGGCCCCGCCCGGTCAGGCACCGTCGGGCTGGGGCACCTGGACCACCGGCGGCCGTACCCACGTGTTGGCGTTCACCTCCGCCGCCGCGCTGCGGGCCTGCCTCGGCGATCACCCCGGCAGCAACCGCCGCGTCCCCTTCACCGACCTCGCGGTCGGCTGGCCCAACCAGGAATGGTGGCTCGCGGTCAACCCCGGGTTGCCCGTCGAGGGCTACCTGCCGCCGTGGTTCGTCTCCCAGCTCTCGCGGGGCGACGTTCGGCTGCCCGGGCGCGCCATGGGTGCCCGCGCCCGCCTGGAGCGGGCAGAGACCCTGGCCCGCACCCGGCCCGGTGCGTCCGGTCGGGACGTCACGACCGGCACGGGGTCGGCTCCCGCCACCGGACCGTCGTCCGGGTTCGACCCGGCGGCGACCGTGCCCGGGCCACCCCCGCGGACGCGGGGCGCGGCGCCCCGGCCGGGCGGTCCGACGGCACCGGGCACGTCGCCCCGGACGCCCGCTCCGGGTGAGCTGTCGCGCCGATCCGGCGAGGACCTGCCTGCCGCCGGTCAGCGGCACCCGACCGCCCCGCCCCGCCCCGGCCGGCCGGGCGACCCGGTGCCCGGCGCGGCACGGCCCGCCGCATCCCGGTTCACACCGCTGACGCCCCCCGACCGCCCCGGTGTCGCCCCCGCCGACCGGGCCGGCTCGGGCTGGCCGCCCGCGAGTCGACCGGGCGTCGACGGCCCGGCCGCCGACAACGGCGGCGCCGAGAGCGGCCGACGCTCCTTCTTCGAACCGGCGTCCGGCCGGGACCGGACACCCGGCCCGACGTCGGCCGGTGGCCGGTCCGGTGACCGGGCGGCGCCGCCGTCCCGGTTCGGGCGCGGCAGCCAGCCCTTCCCGCGCCGCCGCCCGGCCGACGGTCCGGTCGGCGACAACGCGTCCCGGGCCTTCCCGATGCCGGATCCGGACGCCACCCGCCCGCTGCGGCCGCCGGCCAACGACCTGGGTGTGTCCCGGGGTGTACGACCACCGGCGCCGGACGACGAACCCACCCAGCCGCTGCCGCCCCGCCGGCCCGAACCGCTGGCCGAGGAGCCCACCCGTGCCTTCCGGGTGCCCGGTGGGCCCACCGGCGAGCCACCGCTGACCCGGCTCGGGCCGGGCGACCTCTCGGCGGACGAGACCCAGGCGATCCCCCACGGTCGACCGGGCGTTGGCCGCTTCGAGCCGGTGGAGGAGCTGCCGCCGTCCATCGCCGAGCCGGTCTCCGGCCCGCCCGCGCCGCGCCGCGGCTTCACGCCCATCGTCATCGAGGGCACCATCATCGAGTCCCGCGACCTCACCGACCGGGCCGACGCCGGCGATCCGGTCGGTGCGGATGAGTTCGGTCCGGCGGCGTTCGACGCGCCGTCGTCCGGTGCCGGTCTGTTCGGCCCGGCGGAGTCCGGGTCGGTTCCTTCCGGTCCGGAGGAGTCGGGTTCGGGTCCGTTGGGTCCGCCGGAGGCCGGGCCGGGTCCGTTCGTTCCGGCGGAGGCCGGTGTGAGCGGCGGGTTGACGGACGGTGGCCGCCCGGCGGTGCGCCTCGACGACCGTGTGGTTGGCCCGGACGGTGGAGATCCCGCCACCGACAGCAGCGCAGAGCGCGCGATCCCCGACGACGCCGGGCAGCACGCGCCGCCGCCGGTCGAGTTCCTGCCGGCCAACACGGTGGAGGAGGACCTGCTCAACGCGGCCGGTGCCGGCAGCACGGACACGTTCCTGTCCACGCTCCTGCTGGCCCGGGTCCTGCTGCCGGCCGCCCCGGAGTCGGTGCCGGGCAGCCGCCCCGGCGACCCGGGCTTCGTCTGGCGCACGGCGCAGTTGGACGACGAGACGTACGTGGTGGTCTACACCTCCCCGGAGCGCCTCGCCGACCACGCCGGAGGCGACGTCGACACGGTGGGGGTGAAGTTCGCCCAACTCATCCGCCGCTGGCCGGACGAGGACTGGTCGTTCGCCGTCAACCCGGGTACTCCGGTCGGCGCCAAGCTGCCCGGCGAGCAGATCGTGGCGTTGGCCAACTGGGCCGCCGAGGTCGGGCTCGGCGACGACCTGGAGGTGGACCCGGAGGAGCCGCCGGCCGTGGCGGAGCCCGCCGCCCGCCCCCGGTACGCCCCGGCGGCGGTCGACCCGGCCCGACCGACCGTGATGCAGAAGGCGATCGCGCCCAGCCAACTCGCCTACTACCTGGAGCGGGGGTACGACCGGGTCTCCGGTTTCGTGCACCGGGCCGGGGAGTTGGCCCACCTGACCACGCCGGCCCAGTTGCACGACGCGCTCGGCCTGAGCTACCCGGGTTCGCCGTTCTCCCGAGACGCCGAGGAGATCTACGTGCTGCGCTGGCCGGCGCACCGCCCGAGCCTCTACCGGATCCCGTACGGCGGTCAGAACGAGCCGGCGATGCGGGCCATGGAGGGTTGGGTCATCGAACGCCCACCGTTCCGGGGCAACGGCTTCGCGCCGGGCGAGAGCAGCGACGTGGTGGCGGAGTTCAAGGTGGACAGCGCGCGGTTGCCGCATGGCGCGCAGCTCTGGCGGATCGGCGTGGACGGTACCGAGCGGGTCGTCGCGGTGCTCGACACGGACACGGTGTCGTGGCGACGGGTCGGTGAGGCGTGATGCGGGACGGCTACGTGGCCCGTTGGCAGGGTCGGGAGTACCAGGCCAGCCCGGACGGCGATGACATCCGGCTGTACCAGCCCGAGCCCGCTGAGGGGTTCGAGGAGGTCCGCGCCGGCCGGTACGTGCGGGTGCTGCCGGCGAGCGAGGTCGAGGACCTGGCGTACGTGCGGACCACCTGCACCTGGCAGGGGCAGCCGTTCATCGTGCTCGGTGAGCACGACGCCTGGCTGCGGGTGGAGTACACCGGTGGCCGCTGGCCGGTCGCCGAGGCCATGCGGCTGGAGGTGTTCGACTTCGGCGTCTACCAGGGTTGGGCGCCGGCCGCCGAGGTCACCGACCTGCGGGAGCAGCGGGTCTGACCGTTCAGGACTTGGCCCACCGCAGGATCTCGCCGAGCACCAACTCGGGGGCCTCCAGGTGCGGGAAGTGCCCCACTCCGTCGAGCAGCCGCCACTCGTAGGGGGCGACGACGTACCGGCCGGAGCCCAGTGCGGTACGCGGCAGGGCGGCGACGTCCAGCGCGCCGTGCAACTGGAGGGTCGGGGTGACCAGCGGCTTCTGCATCAGCCGGACGAACCGGTAGCCGTGCAGCCGCAGCACCGAGCGGAACGCCCACCGGTACCCCTCCAGCGCGCAGAACGCTGCCTGCGGGATGCGCATCGCCTCCCGGCACCGCTCGGCGTACGCCTCGAAGGCCGGCCCGGCCAACCAGCGGGGCCCGCCCCAGCGGCGCAGGATCTCCGCCACGGCCGTGGCGCCGTCCCGGGTCAGCACGTGCTCGTAGCGGGGAAGCTGGAACTTCAGCGCCGGGGTGGAGGCGGCGAACTGCCCGCGCGGGTCGGCGAAGATGGCGGCGCGCAGCCGCAGCGGGTGCGGTGCTCCCAGCACCACCAGCCGGCGGACCAGGGACGGGTGGAACGAGGCCACCGTCCACGCGACCATGCCGCCGACGCCGCTGCCCACGAGCGTCGCCGACCGCTCTCCGAGTGCGCGGATCAACCCGGCGATGTCCGCGGCGAGCGTGTAGCCGTCGTACCCCCGGGGTGGCTTGTCGCTGGCGCCGTAGCCGCGCAGGTCGACGGCGACCGCGCGGAAGCCGGCGTCGGCGACCGCCGGCAGCATCTCGTGCCACGCCCACCAGTGCTCGGGGAAGCCGTGCAGGAAGAGCACCATCGGCCCGGTGCCGGCCTCGACCACGTGGAACCGGCTGCCGTTGGCGCCGACGAAGCGGTGCGTCCACGGCCCCTCGGTGAGGACGCAGGACTCGTCGACGGCCGCGCCGCGCTGGTCGGTCATGGCTGACAGCCTAGGACCCCATCGGTAAGCAGCCTTTTCGCCGGCCCGGTGTGGGGTCGGGAGCGCGGCGTCGGTGGTCAGCCCACCGGGCTGATCGTGACGATGGTGGCCGGCGTGCCGGGGCCGCAGTCGACGGTCCGGTCGGCCGGTCCCACGGTCACCCGGACGGTCGTGCCGACGGCGAAGGTGCCCATGCCGGTGCCGTGCAGCGCGTACTGCCGGCCGTCGTCGGTGACCAGGCCGTAGCAGGGGCCGTCACCGCCCCGGGTGATCCGGCCGGCCAACACGTTGGCCTTGCGCGCGTCGGTCGGGTTGCGCGGCGGTCCGGTCGGCGGGCCCAGGGTGGGCAGCGGAGTCTGTGCGCGCGACGGACGGCCGGCGGGGGAGGACGGCGTCGGGTCGCTGGGACCGGTCGGAGCGGCGGCGGAGGTTGGTGCGCTGTCCGAGGGGGTGCCGGACGGGCTCTGCTCGGCGGACACGGCGTCTCCTCCGCTGCGGGCACCGGCGCAGCCGGTGAGCGCCAGCAGGGTGGCCAGGCCGGCGCCGGTCAGGGTGGTGCGGGTTCGGGGGTGCACGGGTGATCGGACGCGCTGGGCCTCCTCGGGGTTCCCGTAACGGGCGATGCCCGGGCAGGTGACCTGCCCGGGCATCGCCGTGGTGCGGGTTCCGCCTGATCCGAGGATCAGAAGAAGCGGACGTTGGTGTAGATGCCGTCCTGGGACAGAACCTTGATCTTCCGGCCGGTCGCCGGGAGCTTGACGCCGTGGTTCGGCAGCTCCGGGTACCAGTACTGCTGGGTGTCGTCGAACAGCGGCTGCGCAGCCTGGCCACGAACGTACTGCGGCTCGCTGTTGACGTGCAGCGTGAACGAGTCCGCCTTCTTCAGGCTGAACGGCGCGTCGTAGACCTGGACGCGGGCCCGCCAGGGGGCACCGGTCAGGTTGTAGAGCGGCCGCGGGTGCGCGTCGATGATCATGTTCCGACCTTCACCCGGGTGCTCGAACGTGTCGTTGTCCGCCCAGCGCAGGTTCCAGTAGGAGATCAGCAGACCCTCCTGGTACGCGTAGTGGTCCACGTAGTCCGGGCGGGTGTTCGCGTAGCCAAAGAAGTACGGGCCGGTCTTCAGGTACTTGTCGTACGAGATGTACGACCGGGTGCCGGCGATGTAGTAGTTCGCGAACTTCTTGGTGTAGGTGGCCGCCGCGATCTCGAACTTCCCGGCGAAGGTCCAGCCGTTGGCGCCGTTCTCGGCACCATCGGTGAACACGGTCTGACCATCGGCGGTCACGGTGATCGCGTCACCGTAGAAGCCGCCCCGGGACAGGCCACCGTCGGTCTGGTAGCGCAGTCGGAACTGCGCGACCTTGCCCGCCACGGAGTTCATCGGGATGTTGACATCGACCCACTGGCCGTTGCTGGAGCCGTCCAGGGCGAAGCGCCCGGGGGAGATCTCCTTCAGCGGGTTGCCGTTGACGGTGCCGGGCAGGGTCGCCCAGGTCTTGCCGCCGTCCACCGAGGCCTCGAAGAACAGGTAGTCGAACCCGGTCTCGATGTTGTAGCGACCCTTCATGGTCAGGGCGGCCGACGACTTCCCGGTGAGGTCCAGCGTCCGGGTCATCGTGCTGTTCAGGTCGTCCTCGTTGCCCGAGAAGAACTGCTTGCTGCCCTCGAACGGCGCGCCGTTCGAGAAGGTGTAGTCACGCGGCGGGAGGTTGACCACCGCGGCCTGCGCCTCCGGCGAGTTGTACTCCTGCGGGCCGAGCTTCACGGTGCGCTTCTCGTTCGGCCCGATCGTGTCGTAGTCGAGCCAGCCGAGCTGGAGCTTGTTCCACGCGCCGAGGTCGCCACCGCGCTCGCCGATGCCGCCGTCGTTCTTGGCACCGAGCCGGCTCTGGGCCATCAGGGTCCAGTGCTCGTTGTTGTTGTCGCCACCATTGATGACTTGTAGTCGTCCGGCAGACCGAGGTCGTGGCCGTACTCGTGGTAGAAGACGCTGCGGCCGCCGTTCTCCGGCTGGATGGTGTAGTCACCGATCCACACGCCGGTGTCGCCGATCTCGGTGCCGCCGGCCGGGAAGTTCTCCGGGCCGGTGTTGCCCTGGTCGGACGCGTAGGCGTACCAACGGTGGCTCCAGATGGAGTCCTCACCCTGGATCGGGTCACCGTCGGCCTGGTCGCCGCCGGAGTGGACGATCTGGAAGTGGTCGATGTAGCCGTCCGACTCGTTGAAGTTGCCGTCGCCGTCGAAGTCGTACCGGTCGTACTCGTCCATCGACTTGACGTCGGCCGCGATCTCCTCGTCGGTGCGGCCGGCGGCCTCCTGGTCCTTGACCCACTGGTTGGCGGCGTCGCGGACCAGGTCCCAGGTGTTGCTGCAGACGTTGCTGTCGCAGACCGCGGGGTCGCCGGTCGGGTCGTCGTCGGCCTCCGGGTCGTCGGAACGACCATAGCGGGCCTCGTTGTACTTGACCTTGACCCAGTCGGTGACCTCGCCCTCGACGCTGTAGCGACCCGAGGACTGGGCCTCGTAGTACTGCTTCAGCGACTCGTCACCGGGGTTGGTGCCGAAGTAGAGCTGCCGGTAGTGGTCGGCGTTGAAGTCCGGCTGCCAGACGGTGGAGTTGTCCACCGCCCGGTTGGGAGCCGGGATCTCGTTGTGCAGCGGCCCGTCGAACTTGGTCGGCCCCGCGGTGTTGGGGTCGATGTTCTTGTCCGGGAAGTCCGGGTGCCGCTCGTTACCGAACTCGGCGAGGATCACGAAGATCTTGTCGGTCCGCTCGCGGGAGAGCTCGACGTACTGGTCCTCCGTCTGAGCCGTGCCCGCCCCGGTGGTGCGGGCGGTGGCCCCGTCGGACTGGGTCTTGCCCACCTTGACGACCGTGCTGCCGTTGATCTTCTCTGCTTTGGACTTGCCGGAGAGGACCTCGCTCAGGCCCTCCTGGCGCAGCGCGCGCCGCTTGTCCTCGAGCGGGTTCGGCAGGTCGTGGTCCGCATGGGCGGGCTCGGCGACCGACGGGGCGGCCGTCGGCAACTTCGGCTGCGGCGCGGCACTGGCGGACGGTCCGAACGCCAGCCCCGTCGCTGTCAGCGAAAGCCCGAGCAGACCCACTGCGACTTTGCGCACGTGGTACCTCCGGTGTGAGGGAACCGGCCCAACGGGGGTACGGGCCGGTGACAGATCGATCCCACTAGTGGGACCAATGGTGAACATAGACACTGGCGGGACAGGTGGGAAGATGCGTGCGTCGATTTATTGCAAGATTTTGTTGGGAATGCCTTCCGCCGTCACACCCCTGCCCTTCATCTGCGACGCTGACCAGGCTGGATCGGTCAGCAGCGTTTGACAGTGACAGATTTCGATCAATGTGATCGGGCATACGACAGTGGGGCCGGCGGCGTATCCGCCACCGGCCCCACTCCGCACTGAGTGATCAGTTTCTGATCCGCACAACCATCTCATCGGTGGGCTGCGTGCCCTGCTTGACGATCTCGATCCGGGTGCCGCTTCCCGCCACCTTGACCGAGTTCTGCTCGTTGCCCGGCGTCCAGTAGCGGTTCACCGCGCTGTCGTCGAAGACCGGGTTGGCCTTCAGCGTCGGCAGCGTGGTCGCCACCCCGTTGAGGTGGAAGGTCTGCGCGGGCTTGGCGAATCGGCTGAAGGTGCCGTCGAAGCCGTTGCGCCGGTTGGTGATCGTGCCCTGGCCCTTGACCGTGATCGCTCCCGGACGGACGTCCACCGGGAGGTTCAGGCCGAAGCCCGGGTGCTCCGAGGTGTTGTTGTCGCCGTAGGCGTAGTTCACGTACCAGACCAGCATGCCGGGCTGGTTCGCGAACCGCTCCACCCAGTTCGGCCGGGTGTTGGTGAAACCGTAGTTGTACCCACCGGTCCGCAGGGTGTCGTCGTAGCCGACGTAGCTGCGGTTCTCCGCGATGTAGAAGCGGGGGTACGTGGCGGTCACCGCGCCACCCATCCGGGTGAAGCCCTTGGCGGTCCACTCCGCAGCCAGGGTCTCCGCGTCGTCGGTCCATGCGGTGGCACCGCCCTTGACCAGCGAGACGTTGTCCAGGAACGCGCCGGCGAGGTGCACGCCGCCGTCGGTCTGGTAGCGGTAGCGGAACTGCACCGTCTGCCCGGCGTACGCCGACAGGTCGTAGTTCAGGTCCACCCAGTTGCCGCTGGTGGAGCCGTCCACCCCGGTCTCGCCGGCGTCCACCAGCGAGTTGGTGAGCGCCGTCCAGCTCGCGCCACCGTCGGTCGACACCTCTGCGTAGAGGTAGTCGTAGTCCTCCTCGATGTCGTACCAGGCCTTCGCGGTGATCGACGCGGTGGTCGTACCGGTCAGGTCCAGCTGACGGGTCAGCGTGGTGTTCAGGTCGTCGGCGCTGCCGCCCCACCACTCGTTCGACCCGCCGTACGGCGTGTTGTAGCTGGTCGTCTGGGTCTGCGACGGCAGGTTGACGACCACCGCCTGGGCCTTCGGCCCGTCACTGTCGCCGGCCGGGCCGAGGGTCACCTGGGTGGTGCCCTTGCCGTACTCGACGGTGGAGTGGTTGAGCCAGCCGAGGAAGAGCTTCGACCACGGGTCCATGTAGCCCGGGGTCGAGCCGATGTCGTCGGTGCCGTGGCTCAGCCACGAACCGGAGGACATCAGGCTCCAGAAGCCGACGCCGTTGTCGCCGCCCGCGGTGTCGTAGAGGTCCGGCAGGCCCAGGTCGTGGCCGTACTCGTGGGCGAAGACGCCCAACCCGCCGTTCTCCGGCTCGGTGGTGTAGTCGCGGATCCACATCCCGGTGTCACCGATCTGCACACCGCCGGCCTTGTTGCCGGTCGGGCCCGCGGTGCCGGCCAGGTTGGGGTACGCCGCCCAGCGGTGCGACCAGATGGCGTCCTCGCCCTGGGCGCCGCCGCCGGCCTCCTCGCCCTCGCCCGCGTGCACCGCCTGGAAGTGGTCGATGTAGCCGTCGGGCTCGTTGAAGTCCCCGTCGCCGTCGAAGTCGTACCGGTCCCAGATGTCGAACTGGGCCAGGTACTGCTTGATCTGCTCCGGGGTCTTGCCCGCCTCGACCTGCGACTCGTACCAGGAGGTGGCGCTGTCCTTGACGAAGTTCCAGGAGCCGTCGCTCTCCGGGATGGCGTTGCTGCCGTACCGCGCCTCGTTGAACGGCACGGTCACCCAGTCGGTGACGTCGCCGCTGACGGTGTACCGGCCGCCGGACTGCTTCAGGTAGAAGTCCCGCATCGACTCGCCGTCGCCGTAGAACATCTCCTGGTAGTGCTCCCGGTGGAAGTCGGGCCGCCAGAGGGTGCTGTTGTCGTCGGTGGCGT
The DNA here is from genome assembly GCF_023896955.1 of Micromonospora sp. RHAY321. Classification (GTDB taxonomy): domain Bacteria; phylum Actinomycetota; class Actinomycetes; order Mycobacteriales; family Micromonosporaceae; genus Micromonospora. The sequence continues at coordinate 470,548 of NZ_JAMHIW010000003.1, read as the reverse complement.
TGCCGTCCCAGTTGCGGTCCGGCTCCTGGATCTGGTTGACCACGGGGCCGGGGGTGCCGCCGGTGCGGGGGTCGGTCTGCGTGCCGAAGTTGACCAGCATCGTGAAGATGGGGTCGGTCTTCGGCGGCTGCTGGTACTCGACGAACAGGTCGTCCTTGACCTGGATGACCTTCGAGCCGTTGCGCGTCTGGAGCTTGGCCTTGCCGGCGAGCAGGTCGGCGATGGCCTGCTTCCGGACCTCCCGCTGCTGATCCGCCATCGGATCCGGGAGGTTGTCCCTGCTCTGCTTCGCCTTGTCGGAACCGGGGGTCGGGCCCGCCGCCGGGGCGCCGGAGGCCGGCGTCGCCACGACTCCCGCCGCCAGCAGCGCGGCCGTGGCAGTGGCCAGACCGGCTGTGACTCGTCTCCTCAAAGGTCTCCTCCTTTGTGGACCTGTGTTACATGGCAGGGGTCACCGAAGCGATCACTGTCATGAGATGCGCCACTCACCCTTGCAGACGGTTCGGGCGGTTGTCACGAGTCGATCAGGAAGCCACTGGCGGGTTTTGGAGAGATTTGAGGGGACAAAACACGACCAAATAGTCGTAGCCTCAGGCGACTATTTACATTACGGTTCTATCAAGATCATCCATTTCCGGTCGGGATTATGAGGTCCCTGGAAGTGGAGCGCCCAACCCGGCGGTAACGTCACGCGGCGCGCCGGGCCCGAACGCGGAACGGCCCGCCCGGAGCGTGGTGCTCCGAGCGGGCCGCCCGCTGGTCCGTCGGACGACGGACCAGTTGGCTTCAGTTCCTCGCCGAGGTCACGTACACCGTGGCGGACGAGTTGTCCCGTGCCGCCTTCTTGACGGTGAGCGAGACCCCGTAGTTGACGCCCTGGTCACCGGGGTTACCGGTGCCCAGCACGATGGCGCCGCCGCCCAGGGTCACGCCGTAGAATTCCGGCGCCGGGCTGCCGTCCGGGTGGGTGACCCGGGTGGTGTACGGCGCGTTGTTCCGCGACGGGAGCACCACCGAGGCGTCGTTGTCCCGCGCGTACGCGGCACCGTCCCGCATCTCGATGCCGGGGTACCAGGTCTTGGCGTCGGTGAAGCTCTTCACCGACGGCTGGGACCGGAACTTGGTGCAGTACTCGCTGTACGGCTCGTCCGCCGCCTCCAGGCACTCCGTGAAGGGGTACGTCGGCTTCAGCGAGAACGCCGCGTTCGCCGACTGCGGACGGCTGGGCAGGTTGTCCGTCACCGACGGGTCCTTCACGGCCGCCTCGCCCGTACGCCGGTACGGGTCGAAGTGCGAGTCGACGATGAGCAGGCCGCCCTTCGCGCCGTAGCTGGGCAGGGCGGTCATCTGCCCGGTGACGTGGTTGACGTCGCCGAGCGCGGTGTCCCGGTACCAGACCAGCATGCCCGGCGCGTTGTACGAGATCCGGTCGACCTTCCACGCGTCGTGCGAGTAGATCGTGTCGTACGCGTACTTCAGGCCCTTGTCGAAGCCGTCGAAGTTGCGCCACTCGGCCAGGTAGTAGTGGGCGTGCATCTCGGTGCCGCTGCTGACCTTCCAGCCCGCGCCGGTGGTGTCCACCCAGGTGCCGCCGGTGGCCGTCCAGCCGTTGGCGCCACCCTCGACGTCGTCACTCCACGTGGTGGCACCGCCGCCGGTGACCGAGAAGTCGTCGGCGAACCAGTTGCGCTCCTCGAACGCCTCGTCGGTGGCCAGCCGGAGCCGCAGTTGGATCGTCGTCCCGGCGTACGCCGACAGGTCGACGTAGTCGTGACGCCAGCCGTCGGTGCTGCCGGTCAGGCCGTACTTCTTGCCGCCGAAGTCGTTCATCCGGCCGTTCGGGTCCGGGTAGCCGTCGGGCGTGGTGACCACGTTGCCGGCCTCGTCGTACACCTTCGCCTCGGTCCAGGACGTCCCGCCGTTCGTCGAGATCTCGACGAACCCGTAGTCCCAGTCCTCCTCGATGATGTAGTTGTTCCACATCCAGAACTTGGCGTCCGCCGCCGCCGGCACGTCGACCGAGCGGCCCAGCTTGACGTCGGCCCACTCCTGGTCGTTGTTGCTGTGCCACATCTTCGTGCCGCTGTGCGGCGTGGCCAGCGTGGTCACCTTGTCCGGCAGGTCGACCTTGATGCCGTCCTCGGAGTCGATCGGCGTACGGCTGGTCTGCCCGAGCTTCACCTCGCGCGAGTTCGACCCGGGGCGGATGGTGAGCGGGTCGGCCCAGCCGAGCACCCACTTGTCCCAGATGCCCATGTGCGTCGGCAGCGCCTGGAAGATCTCACCCGAGTGCGAACCGGAGGCCATCAGGTCCCAGAAGTCCACGTCGGAGTCGGCGTTGCCGGAGGTGTCGTAGAGGTCCGGCAGACCCAGGTCGTGGCCGAACTCGTGCGCGAAGACGCCGACGCCGGCGTCCTCCGGCTGCACGATGTAGTTCGACACCTGCAGGTTGGTGCCCGGGATGTTGTAGCCACCGGCGACCGAGGAGGAGTGCGCCCAGACGGCGTACACACCCTGGTCGCCGCCGCCGCGGGACTTGCCCTGCCCGGCGTGCACCAGGACGAGGTGGTCGATCACGCCGTCCGGCTCGAAGACGTTGCCGTCACCGTCGCGGTCGGCCTGGTCCTCGATGTCGTAGTCGGCCCACGGGAAGCTCGGGTCCTTCGCGGCGAGCGCGTCGATGGCGTCGGTCGCCAGCCGCCCCGCGCCGGCCGGGTTGTCCGGGTGGCCGTTCATCGACTGCTCCCGGCCGGGAACCCAGTTGCCGTTCTCGTCCTGGGTGCAGCGGTTGGCGGCGTACCAGCCCTCCGAGTGCGGCACGGTGATCCACGGGCTGGCCTGCCCGTCGACCGTGTACGCGTTCTTGGACATCTCCAGGTACATGTTGTGCATGGTGCGGCCGGAGATGTCGATGCCGCGCTTGCCGTCCGGGCCCCGCAGGTCCTTGCGGACCCGCTCGGTGATGCCCTTCTTGCTGTAGAGCATCTTGTCGTAGTGGGCCGGCGAGAAGTCCGGCACCCACATCGAGTTGTTGTCCTCGTGCGGCAGGGTCGCCGGGTTCGGGATGTTGTTGTGCTTCGGGCCGTTCTGCACGGTGCCGGGGACGCAGGTGCGGTCCTCGAACACCGTCTTCGGCACCATCACGTCGGTGAAGTCGTCGTTCGCCTGGTCGTTGAACTCCACCAGCAGCGTCAGCAGCTTCGCCGTCTGCGTGGTCGGCGCCTGCTTGATCTGCCGGGGGTTCTTGCCGGTCTTGATCGACTTGGCTTCGATCTTCGCCAGTTGCCTGGCGGTCACCGGGTTGCCCCGGGCGTGCTTCTGGTCGAACGCGCGCGCGTCGTCGACGGCGGGGGCGTAGACGCCACCCTTGCCCTTCACCTCGCGGCCGGCGGTGTCCGGCTGCACCTCGGGCTCGGCGTAGTTGATGTAGTGCTCATCGGCCCCGATCACCGCCCGGGGGGTGGGGGACGACGACTGGGCCGCCGCGCTGCCGGTCACGGTCAGTGACGTGGCTGCGAGGGCGATGGCGGGTAGCGCGACGAGTAGTCGTCGGCGCGACCCCGGATGGGGATTTCTGTTCATGCCGCTCCGTTTCTCGGGCATGGGCGGAGGGAGTCTGCCGGCCACGGGCGCGACGGGGCGCATCGAGACCTGCCGACGTTCGTGAAACTAAATGAGAAACGCGTCGATGGGCAGGAACGTGATGGATGCGTTATCCGGATGATCGGCGCGGTTCACCGACCGACTGGCCAGGTGAGCAGGTGCTGCCGGCCGTACTCTCCACAAAAGACGACGGTGGGTGACGGTCCGTCCGGACCGCCACCCACCGGGGTGTACGCCTGCCGTCAGTCCTCGTCGGACTTCGTGCCGCTCATCCCGGAGGAGATCAGCTCCATCACCGACGAGTCCTGCAGGGTGGTCACGTCGCCCAGCGACCGGTTCTCCGCGACGTCCCGCAGCAACCGGCGCATGATCTTGCCCGAGCGGGTCTTCGGCAGCTCCGGCACCAGCATGATCTGCCGGGGCTTGGCGATCGGGCCCAGTGCCTTCGCCACGTGGTTGCGCAGCTCCGCGATCAGCGCCTCGCCCGCCTCGCCGGCGACGTCCGCGCTGCCGCGCGGAATGGCGAACGCGACGATCGCCTGACCGGTGGTCGGGTCGGTCGCGCCCACCACGGCCGCCTCGGCCACCGACGGGTGCGACACCAGCGCCGACTCCACCTCCGTCGTGGAAATGTTGTGCCCGGACACCAGCATCACGTCGTCCACCCGGCCGAGCAGCCAGATGTGCCCGTCGTCGTCCTTCTTCGCCCCGTCGCCGGCGAAGTACATGCCCTGGAACCGGCTCCAGTACGTCTCCAGGAACCGGTTGTCGTCACCCCAGATGGTGCGCAGCATCGACGGCCACGGCTCGCGCAGCACCAGGTAGCCGCCACCGCCGTTGGGCACCGACTGGCCCTGGTCGTCCACCACGTCGGCCACGATGCCCGGCAGCGGGGTCATCGCCGAGCCCGGCTTGGCCGCCGTCACACCCGGCAGCGGGGAGATCATGATGGCGCCCGTCTCGGTCTGCCACCAGGTGTCCACGACGGGCAGCTCGCCCCGGCCGACGTGCTGCCGGTACCAGATCCACGCCTCCGGGTTGATCGGCTCACCGACGCTGCCCAGCAACCGCAGCGAGGACAGGTCGAAGCCGGCGGGGATGTCGTCGCCCCACTTCATCATCGTCCGGATCAGGGTGGGGGCGGTGTAGAGGATGGTGACGCCGTACCTGTCGATGATCTCCCAGAACCGGCCCTTGTGCGGGGTGTCCGGGGTGCCCTCGTACATCACCTGCGTGGCGCCGTTGGAGAGCGGGCCGTACACGATGTAGGAGTGGCCGGTGACCCAGCCGATGTCGGCGGTGCACCAGTAGACGTCCGTCTCGGGCTTCAGGTCGAAGACCGCGTGCGTCGTGTACGACGCCTGCGTGAGGTAGCCGCCCGTGGTGTGCAGGATGCCCTTCGGGCGGGCCGTCGTGCCGCTGGTGTAGAGGATGAACAGCGGGTGCTCGGCGTCGAACGGCTGCGCGGTGTGCTCGGCCGACGCGGTCTCCACCGTCTCGTGCCACCAGAGGTCCTTCTCCGACCACGCCACGTCCTCGCCGGTACGGCGGACCACCAGGACGTGCTCGATCGACGGGCAGTTTGCCACGGCCTCGTCCACCGTCGGCTTCAGCGCCGACGGCTTGCCCCGCCGGTAGCCGCCGTCGGCGGTGATCACCACCTTGGCGCTGGCGTCCTGGATGCGGTTGCTCAGCGAGTCGGCGGAGAAGCCGCCGAAGACCACGCTGTGCGCCGCGCCGATCCGGGCGCAGGCCAGCATCGCGACCGCCGCCTCCGGGATCATCGGCAGGTAGATGGCCACCCGGTCGCCGGCCGCCACGCCGAGGTCGGTCAACGCGTTGGCCGCACGGCAGGTCAGCTCGTGCAGCTCGGCGTAGGTGATGGTGCGGGTGTCGCCGGGCTCGCCCTCCCAGTGGATGGCGACCTTGTCGCCGCGGCCCGCCTCGACGTGCCGGTCCAGGCAGTTGTACGCCACGTTGAGCTGCCCACCGACGAACCACTTCGCGAACGGCGGGTTCGACCAGTCGAGCACCTCGTCCCACTTCTTCGACCAGGCCAGCCGGTCGGCCTGCTTCGCCCAGAACGCGAGCCGGTCGGCGTCGGCCTCGGCGTACGCGTCGGCGGTGACGTTGGCGTGCGCGGCGAGTTCGGCCGGCGGGGGGAACTGGCGCGTCTCGTTCAGCAGATTGGCCAATGCCTCGCTCATGCCGTGACTCCTCGTCCTCGGGTGACCTGCGTCTCGCTGGGCACGAGGTTAGTCGTGGGGCCCCCCGCCGGCCACGGCTGCCCGGTCCGTCGCGCCGAGCGGCCCCCGCCGCGCGCCCGACGGTGGCCGGGGTCGCGTTACGGCCGGGTGCGACCCGGCAGGCCAGGCCGGGTCGCTAGCGTGGCGGGGTGACCATCGACCCGCTCGCCCCGCTGCTCGCGCTCGCCGACATCACCCCCGCCGTCGAGCGGGCCCGCGAGCGGTTCGACCAGGCGCTCGGCCACCGCGCGCTGCGCCGGCACGGCGGCCAGGTCGCGGCCGAGGTCAGCCTCCGGTCCGCCGTGGCGAGCGCCGCCCTCGAAGGGGCCACCCACGATCGTGAGGCGGTGCGCGCCGGCACCGTCACCGACCCGGTGCTCCAGGGGGCGCTGCGGGTCGCCGGGGCGCTGCCCGGGCTCAGCGAACTCTGGCCCAAGGCCCCCCGCCAGGCCCTCGCGAAGCTGCACGTGCTCGCCGCCCGCGACATGGTGCAGGAGGACGAGCTGGGCCGGCCGGTCGCCGACCCGGTGGTCGCCGCCCGGCTGGACGGGCTCGCCGGCCTGGTCGCCGGCGGCACGAAGGTCTCCCCGCTGGTGCTCGCCGCCGTGGTCCACGGGGAACTGCTGAACCTGCGCCCGTTCGCCGGTCCGTCCGGCGTGGTGGCCCGGGGCGCCGCGCGCCTCGTGCTGCTCGCCAGCGGCCTCGACCCGCGCGGCCTGCTCGCCGTCGACGTCGGCCACCGCGAGCGCGAACCGGAGTACGTCGGCTCGGCCGGCGCCTTCGCCACCGGCACCCCGGACGGGCTGCGCTCCTGGCTGCGCCACTACATGTCAGCCGTGGAGGTCGGCGCCGACCAGCTCACCGTCATCGGCGACGAGATCCTCGCCGCCGCCTGAGCCCGCTGCCCCGCCCCCTCGATCCGGGTGCGGAGGTCAGGCGGTGGCGGCGGCGCGGGTGCGACGGTGCCGCCCATACCAGGCGATGCCGATGGCCACGCCCACACCCACCCCCAGTGCCGCCGCGGCGACCGGGACGGCGGGCCGCTCCCGCAGCCGACGCCCCAGCGGGATCGGGTGCCGGAACTCCAGCACCGGCCAGGCGTTCTCAGAAGCCAGCTTGCGCAACTGACGGTCCGGGTTGACCACGCTCGGATGCCCGACGCACTCCAGCAGGGGACGGTCGCTGTACGAGTCGGAGTAGGCGTACGACTCAGCCAGGTCGTAGCCGCGCGCGGCGGCCAACTCACCGACCGCCTCGACCTTGCTCGGGCCGGCCGCGTAGAACTCGACCTCACCGCTGTACCGGCCGTCCCGCACCGTCATCCGGGTGGCGATCACGTCGGTCACCCCGAGCAGCTCGCCGATCGGCCGGACCATCTCCTCACCGGAAGCGGAGACCAGCACCACGTCCCGCCCGGCCGCCTGGTGCTCCTCGATCAGCGCGGCGGCCTCGGCGTACACGTAGGGGTTGATCAGCTCGTGCAGTGTCTCCGCGACGATCTGGCGGACCTGCTCCACCTGCCAGCCCTTGCAGAGCGCAGCCAGGTAGTCCCGTGTTCGGGCCATGGTCTGCTCGTCGGTGCCGCCCAGCCGGAACATCAGCTGCGCGTACGCCGACTTGACCACGTCACGCCGGGTGATCAGCCCGTCCCGGTAGAACGGCCGACCGAACGCCAGGGCGCTCGACTTGGCGATGACGGTCTTGTCCAGATCGAAGAAAGCGGCACTTCGGCCCACGGCGCGAAAGTCTAGCCGGATGGTCTATCGTCGGCGGGTGCCCGGGGTCAGGCCACCCCTCGGACCTGCGGGCCGGCGCCACCACCTCCACTCGGCGTGACCGCGCTCACACTCCGCAAGGAGATTTTCGCAGTGAGTGGGGTCGACACCACTCGACGTGACGGGCCCGCTCAGGCAGACTTGTTCGCACGACGAGTTTTCATATCTCCGAAAACAGACAGACCCTCGGCGGTTGCACCCCCCGTGACCGCTGAGTGGTTCGGCTCGACCCCCCCGGAGCCGAACCTTTCGACGACCCCCGTCTCCCCCCGACGGGGGTCGTCCCTTTCCGGGGTAAGCGCGCCACAGCAGGTCGTCTTCCTGCCCGTCCAGGCCGCCCAAAGACGGCGTTTCTGCGGTCGGAGGCAGCAGGGAGGCAGCAGAGCCGTCGAACGCCTCCAGGACGCGGGCCGCGTAGTCGTCCGGGGTGTGGGTGTAGCGGTTGAGCGTCGTCGATGCCTGTTCGTGGCCCATGACCCGCTGCACCAGGTTGATTGGGACGCCGTCGGTGTCCAGCCAGGTGGCGTAGGCGTGCCGCAGATCGTGGAACCGCATCCCACCGGCAGCCTTTGCCGCGACGCAGGCGATGGCCTCCCGTTCGGTGGTGAACTCGGCCGACCCTTCGATGCCCTCCCGGACGGGCCAGACCGCGCGGTATCGGTGCGGACCGGCGTTGACGACCTGGCCGAGCAGACCCGCGCGGACGAGTGAGGGCAGCCAGATCCGACGCCGGAAGTTCGACCGGCGTAGTGGGCGCCCTACCCGGTCGCGGAAGACCAGGGTGCGTGGGTCCGGGTTGCCGGCGGCGGCGTACAGCTCGCGGAGCGCGGCCAGGAGGAAGCCGGGCAGCGGCACGGTCCGAACCCCGGCGCGACTCTTCGGGTACGGGCGCAGCACGATCCCGCCGTGGGTTTCCTCGGCCACCTGGACCACGCGTAGCGATGCTCGGTCGAGGTCGACCGACGACCACGTCAGCCCAGCGCATTCACCCCAGCGCAGACCGGCCCCGGCGGCGGCCGAGACGATTGCCCGGTGCCGAGTCGGGACGGCGGGCAGCAGCCGGCCGAGAAAGTCCTCCCGGCTGATCGTGACCGGCTTCACGTCCCGGGACCGGTCACGCGGCAGCTTCACCCCTTCGGCCGGGTTGGTTCGCGCCCTCGACCGCCCGGGTGGCAAGCCACTGCTGGGTGAAGTCGCCCACGCGGGTGCGGCCAGCGTGTGGGTTGACGTAGGTGCCCCGGTTCAGGCTGCCCTCAACCTCCGCCAGGAACGCGCTGGCCTCTCGCTTGGTGCGAAAGCTCTTGGACTTCTGCCCACCCGGCAGGGTCACGCCAGCAGGCGCGGAAGGTGCCAGCCGGAGTCTTGCGAACGAAGCCCATCAGTGCCTCCGCCCATGCTCGGTACCGGTGGCGGCGGGTTGCTCGGTGACGCCATCGAGCCAGGCGTGAAACCAGGTGCGCGGGATGAGCCAACGACCGCCGAAGCTTGCCGACTGGACCGGCTACCTGAGCCGCATCGACCCTGATTCCCGCCCGCTGGTCGAGCACATCGTCATCAACAACTGCACCTCGGCCAGGCCGCTACAGGACCAGGCCGAAGCGCTCGTGAAGTCGTTGATGGGGCTGGAACTCGACTGATGCGGGGCGTGATCCTCTACGGTGCGCCGGCGTCCGGAAAGGACACGGTGACCGCAGGCTGCACCAGCTCCACGACCAGTACGAGCAGTTCCGGCGCCTGAAAGTCGGGCAGGGACGCACTGCGGGCTACCGAATGAGCACCGATGCGGAACTGGCGTCGTTGCGCGCCTTGGGCGATGTGGTGTGGGAGAACCGGCGGTATGGCTCCGTGTATGTGATCGACGCCCCTGGTCTGCGTCAGCAGCTCGACCGGCAGATCCCCGTGGTGCACGTGGGCCAGGTCGACGCGGTCGACGCGGTTCGTACGGCATTTCCCGACGTGCGGTGGACCGTGGTCGCTCTTACCTGTCCTCGGGACTTGGCGGAACGACGCATCGCTGAACGGCAGACCGGTGACACGGCAGAACGCCTCAGGGCATGGACGAGACAGAGACGGTTCCTACCGCCGATCTGACCATCGACACGTCCAGGTCTTCCCCCGAACTCGCTGCTGTACTGGTCGACGAGGCAGTCCGACCCGGACAGGCTGCGGCGAAGTAGCGGCCGGCCGGCAGCCGGCGTGTGCTCCGTCGGCTGATGCGCGACACATCTCCGCCTGGAAACGTGCGACAGGCCTAGAAGCCTTCGAAACCCGCGCGGTCGATGCACGGATCTGCCGAGTCGAGGACGTCGTGGGTCGCCCGGCGCTTGGCCGCCTGTGCCTTAACGTTGCTGCCGTGAACGCCCCAAGCGACCTTCAGCAGCAAACCCGTCGCATCCTCGAAAAGGTCGGGTGGCACGCCGGCCGCACTGTCAGTACAACGCGATGGGAGTCAGAACTGGCCGCAGACGGGTTCCCGCCCCTACACGCCGTCGCCCTCCAATTCCTCTCCGAGTTCGGAGGCCTCCTCCTTCCTGGTGGCGGGGCTGGCGTCACCCGCGCCCGCGAGCCGATCACACTCGTGCCAACCGAATGCTCCGGCGAAGCCGACCGATTCATCGAATGGGGCATGCACATCGGCCGCGACATCGCCCCGATCGGTGAGCTGGCAAGCGGAACCTGCGCGTGTTCCTTTCTCGGCATTGACGAGCAGGCAGAGATCTACGTCGTGGTCGATGTGCTCGCCACCTTCGGTCAGATGCCGCAGGCGTTGGACCACCTCGTTCTCGGATACATGCCTCGCGACATCACCTGACTTACCCCGATCGGCAGACTGTCGTAGACATCCGGATCTGCCGCGATCCGCGCTCTTGCTGTCGCAGATCACCGGGCGGACGACTGCCGCGCATCAGCCGACGGAGGACAGGCCGGCAGCCGGCGATGTCGAGTCTCAGGACCTGCATGACAGATCAGTCTCGGGACATGGGTGACACGTCCGGTGAGACCGCCGCGCTGAGGATGGCATCGAGGTCGTTGATGGTCCTTCGCGCGTCGAGTCGGTGCGCTTCGGTGGTCCACCCCTGATGCCACGGCCCATCGGGGCCGGCGACAAAGAGCAACGCCTCCAGTGCCGGCGTGGCGAGGTCCGACGCTGACGCGGGAAGCAGCGCCATGTCTGTCTCGTCCGACAGTTCCGCCTGGAGGTGTTCCCCGCCGGGAAGCGCGGCGGCCACGAGTGCTGCCGCCGCGACGACCTGGTCAGGGAAGAACTCCCGCCAGAGGAGGTCGCGGTTCGCCAGGACGTAGGCGAACATGTGCCGGAGCGCGTCGAGGTGGTGCTCTGGCGGCTTTTCGGCGAGTTCTTCGACAAAGTCTAGGGCGCCGTCACTGCTGAACGGTCCGGTTCCGAACGTGCCCACGTCACCCTCTCGTCAGAGGACAGCCACCGTCGAAAGTCGATGAGTGCACTGCACAAGATCCCGGGCAGCGTAGCGCGCTGTCACGCACGTCCTGATACCGATCTGTCACGCGCCCGATGCGTGCCCGATGCAGAGGTCAACACCGGCCTACAAGGGCACCTCAGGCAGCCGCACTCTGAACACGTTGTGCTCGCTGGCGAGGCACCACGGCTACCTATGGTGCCGATCAACCCGATTCCCAAGCTGACAGTTCGGGTTCGGATCCGTTAGCCGCTCCACACGAGAGGCCCTGGGGCGGGACTCCGTCCGAGCCGGGCCCTCGTTGTGGGCGTTAGCACAGGCTTAACCCGGCCTTATCCCACCGCGCGCGAGGCTGGTCCCTGCCCAGGTCGGGGAAGGACCGTTCCGGGTTTACACGGGAGGATCACCTATGCCAATTCATACCCTCGGGGTGCCCGCGCTGGCCGTCGCCCTGCTGATGGCCGTCACCCCGACCGCCGCCACCGCCGGGACCGCCAACTTCGGCCCGCCGGTCGACGTGGCGACGGGCGCTGTCCCGGGCGCCATGGCCACCGGCGACCTCGACGGCGACGCGCGGCCCGACCTGGCGGTCGCGCACACGGACGCGGACCGGGTCTCGATCCTGCTCAGCCAGGGGGCGACCGGCTTCCGGACCGGGACCGTGGTGGCCCTCGGCGGCGCGCCCCGCTCGGTCGCGCTCGCCGACGTTGACGGTGACGGCCGGCGGGACCTGGTCGCCACGATCGTCGACATCGAGCTCGATCAGGTGGTGGTCGCTCTCGGTCGAGGCGACGGCCGGTTCCGGGTGCCCCGGGTGATCGATCTGGCCTCGAACAGCATCCCCCGAAACCTGGTCCCGGCCGACCTCGACGGTGACCGAGACGTCGACCTGGCGCTGACCCTCGCGGGGCGAGAGCAGGTCCAGGTGCTGCGCAATGACGGACGGGGCCGGTTCACACCAGGGGCGACTCTAGCGGCCGAGCCGACTGCCAACGACGGGCTGGCCGGGACAGACCTCAACGGGGACGGCCACACCGACCTGGTGGCGACTGGCGGCGGCTATGGCCGGGTGGTGACCTGGTTGAACGCGGGCGACGGCACCTTCACGCCCGGGGTGTGGCACGAACTACCGACTCCCCGCAGCCCGGCCGTGCTCGCCGACTTCAACACCGATGGTCGGGTCGACGCGCTCGTACCGGGACCCGAGTGGGGCGACGCCTTTTACCTGGCGGGCAACGGCGACGGCACCTTCACCGAGGAGCGCACGCTCGCTTTCGGGCAAGGTGAGCGGACCGCCGCCGCCGGCGACTTCGATGGCGACGGTCGCGCGGATCTCGCGTTCGGCGGCGGCTACTACGGCGTGCTGGTGATGCTCGGCAACGGCGATGGCACCTTCCAGGCCCCGGCCACCTTGGCCACGCCCGGTGTTGCCGGCGCGCCCGTGGTGGATGACTTCACCGGGGACGGGCGGGACGACATCGTCGTGCCGAACGCCAACGGCCTGAGCGACATCCTTTGGTTCTTCCCGGCCATCTAAGCGCCGGACCGGGGAGGGCGGTAGACGAACGGCCAGTCGGAACTGTTGGGTGACGAAACGGCCTGACCAAGCAAGTATTAATCAGGCACCCGCAGGGCCCGCCAACGGACGAAGCGCCCGGGATCCTCCGGGTGCTTCGGCCATTTTGGCAATCCTAAGAGCCGAGGTCAGGCAGCGAGGCAGCAAGAAGGCAGCACGAGCGCCGGTGCGGGTTGACCCCGAGCGTGAACCGACGGCGCTCGCTACCTGCTCCCCGACGCGGGTTGCCACCGGCTGGCGGCGGCCGACAGCTTGACACCGCATCCCCCCGGACGGGGGTCGTCCCTTTCCGGGGTAGGCGCGCCACAGCAGGTCACAGGTCGTCTCCAGGCTGTCCAGGCCCTTGGGGGCGGCGTCTAGGCGGCCGGAGGCAGCAGGGAGGGCAGCAGAGCAATCGAATGCCTCCAGGAAGCGGGCGGCGTAGTCGTTCCGAGGGGGTGGATGTACCCCGTTGATCGTCGTCGACGCCTGCTCGTGGCCCATGAACTGCTTGACGTGGCGCGCCGGGCGGCGGACCGCTCCCCGAGAGCGGGTCGACGGCAGATGGGATGGCGGCAACAGGCGAGGGCCTGGCTGTCCGTTCGTGCTTGCCGGGTCGAGATCCGGAGCCGTTGGGGGTAGGCGGTTGTGACTCTGTTGACCGCACCGGCCTCGTTGCTGGCCCGTTCTAGAGTCCGGCCATGAACCGGCGACGGCCAAGCCGAACCTTCCTGCGGGTGTTCTCGATGTTCAGTCTCGTCTTTGCGACGTCGCTAACGGTAATAGGCGCATGGTCAATCACAGACGAACGTCGGGGATCGGAGGCAGTGGCTGACGTGCTGGAGGTCGAGCATCGCGGGGCGCGAACCTTCCTGACGGTCCAGTTCACTACAAACCGTGGCGAGGTGTGTGAATCAAGCCTGCGCGTTACGGTCGACGCAAACCGAGCTGTGAGCACCGGCCAGCGCATCCGTGTTCGCTACGCCAAGAGCGACCCCTGCCTGAGAGTGAGCGAGGTGGGCGATCATTCCGGATGGTTCACCCTCCTCATCGCGGTGGTACTTCTGATCGCCTTCGCCATCCTGGCCTATGTTTCGTGGCGTCGCCCCCGCCCTCCGATCCCGCTGCGATACGCGGGCATGCCCTGATGAGTCGGACGAGGTCGGTATGGCCGAGTCGCGTGGCACTGTCCGCGGTCCGTCCACGACGGTTCCGAGCTGCGCTCTGGCCGGATTCCTGAGTCGGTGCTGGTGCTGATAGCGAGGCTGCGGTCGACGTTGCGCGCGTAGCGTGTGCCGCAGTCACGCGGCTGTCCTGGAGGTTGACGATGCACTCGACGGTCCACTCGTTCCGCACGCCCGAGGGCGTGACGCTCGGGGTCGAGCACTTCGGCGACGCGGCGGCGCCCCTCGTGCTGCTCGTGGGCGGCACGACCATGCTCTCCTGGCCCGACGCGCTCTGCGAGAACCTCGCTCGCGGCGGACGTCACGTCGTGCGCTACGACCTGCGTGACTCCGGCGCGTCGACGACCGTCGACCCCGAGGCGCCGGCGTACACGCTGCGCGACCTCGCCGCCGACGCCGCCGAGCTCGCCCGCGGTCTCGACGACCGACCGGCGCACCTGGCGGGCATCGGCGTCGGCGGGATGGTCGCCCAGGTCGCCGCGCTCGGCCACCCGGAGGCGTTCTCGGCGCTCACACTCGCCGGGACGCGGCCCGTCGCACCGGGCCCGGTCGACGACGACCTGCCCGACCACGACGCGGCGACGATGAACCGGCTGTTCGCGCTCCCGATGCCCGACTGGTCCGACCGCGCTGCCGTGGCGGAATTCGCCGCCGCCGGCGCGGAGATCCTCGGCGACGATCCCGCCGCAGCGCACGCGACCGCCGGCCGCATCTTCGACCGCACCCCCGGCACGGAGCCCGCGGTCCAGATGGCCAACCAGATGGGCATGGTGTTCTCCAAGCTCGACTGCAAGCCGCGCTGGCGCGAGCGTCTGCCCGAACTCGCGATACCGGCGCTCGTGGTGCACGGTCGTCGCGACCCGTTCTTCCCGGTCGGCAACGGCGAGGCGCTCGCGCGCGAGATCCCCGGGGCGCGGCTGCTCGTGCTCGAACAGGCCGCGACCGCGATCCCCGACAAGGCCGCCGATGAGGTCGCCGCGGCGATGCTCGCGCTGTAGGCGTCATCACGCATTGCGGGCGCCGCGTTCTTGCAGCCCCGCGTCTCTTCGTAGGCGCGACCGAATCTCGATTCGATCTACGCCGTGCGTCGGGTTGGAGGCACCCCTTGACCCCGCTGGTCGCCTCCCCTTCGCTGTAGGCGCGGGCCGTCCGTGCCCCGGGAACGGGGGACTGTGCGATGCCATCGCCTACGGCACCGGGAGATGCGGTCCAGCCGCCGACAGGGCGGCGCTGGCGGACCGTCGCGGTGGTGAGCGCGGCGACGGTCGCGCTGCTGGTCGCCGGTGCGGCGGCATGGGGGGTGACGCAGAAACAGCGGCCTGGCCCACCCGCCGCGCCCGATGTTGTCGCCGAGGTGTTCGGCGGGTTGCCGGCTCAGCTGCGACCGCCTGCCCGGGTCACGGACCTGCCGGCTGACCACGGGGTGGGGTCGGCAGCGCTGATGTACCACCGGGCCGTCGACGCCGACAGCTTCAATCCCGTCAGCCGTACGTTCGAGCAGAACGACGTCTACCTGGTGACCCGGTCCGGCGAGCACTTTCGCGTCGGCCGTACGCCCCCGGACACGGGACCGCTCAACCTGTCCCTGTCGCCGGACGGGCGGTGGCTGGGCGGGAAGCGGGACGGCCGGTGGTGGTTGAGGGACCTGTCGGCCGTGACGGAGTACGAGGTTCCCGAGGAGCATGAGCTGTTGCGGTGGTCCACGGACGGCCGCTCGGCCCTGCTGGGCAAGCCGGGCACGGCCTGGACCTTCTCGACCATGGCGTTGCCAGGCGGCACGGTGCGACAGCTCACCGTGGCCCTCCCTCCAGCCGCCGCGGTGGTGGCCTTCATCGCCGGCAGGGAGTTGGCGGTGTTCGATCCGAAACCACTGCTCGTCGGGTCCGCGCCGCACGAGGTGGCTGTCACGCTCAAGGACATCCTCACGGGTGAGGGCCGGGCACTGCCGGTGGTCGTACCGGGTCAGCTCGGGCCGGGTGAGGTGGCTGGTCCCTTCGCGCTGATCCACGGGGGTGGGAGCCCACCGAGCATCTGGGTGGAGGTCGGCCGACCCGATCTGGTGCCGACCAGCGCCCCGGAGGGCATGCTGGTGGCGCCCTCGGTCGCGCTGTTGGGCGTCGACGTGGCCTCCGGCGTCGCCGCCGGCCGGATCGAGATAGCTCCTTCCGGCGCAGGTGGCCGGCAGTTGTGTCGAGGGGTGGTGGCCGACGGCGTCGTGGTGCAGCGCGAGACCGGGGTCGGCACCGAGCTGCTTGTCATCGACCCTCGCCGCAGTGTCCGGCGCCTCGTGACGACGTTCCCCGAGTCGGTGACCGTCCTCGCCCCGGGCGCCACCACGTAGCCGTCCCGACCCGATCATGCCCCGTCCGGTAATCGTCTGGCCGGCCGCGACACAAGCCAAGGTGAGAGTCGCCGAGGCAGTGGGGGTTCGGGTGGGTCCACCGAAGAAACGCGACGAGGACTGGTTCACCAGCCTCTACGCCGCCGAGTACGCGCACATCGTCAGGTACGGCCTGCGTCGACTCGCCGACGCGGACGCGTCGGCGGAGCTCGCCCAGGAGGTCTTCGTCGTCGCCTGGCGGCGCCGCGGCGAGGTGCCGGACCGCAGCCTGCCCTGGCTGTACGGGGTGGCCCGGCGCCTCCTGGCGAACCAGTGGCGGTCCCGGCGCGCCGCCCCGGACGTCCTGCCGATCAGCGACGCCGACCTGGCGCGGGTGGCGCACCCGTCCGGCGCTGACGCCACCGTGGGAGTCGCCGACATCCGGGCTGCCCTGGCGACCCTCAACGACCTCGATCAGGAGATCCTCCGGCTGATCGGTTGGGAGGAGCTGACGGTCTCCGAGGCCGCCCAGGTACTCGGCTGTGCCCGCACCACCGTGGCGGTGCGTCTGCACCGTGCCCGCCGACGCCTCACCGAAGCGATGTCAGACCGCCCCGTCCGGCCCCGGCGTCCGGTGCTGGCCAGCATTCGAGAGGACCTGTGATGTTCGGAGCAGAGCGAACCCGTACCCTCCTCGGCCCGGCCGACCCGGCCCGGGCCGCCGTCGCGCCACCCCCGGTCTCGGCGCGCGACCTGATCGACCGGGCCGGCGAGGCCGAGCCGACAACCAATCACCGCCGGGTACGCCCGACCCGGCGGCTGGTCCTGACGGCCGGGACCATGGCGGTCGCGGCCGGCGCCGTGGCGGTCCTCCAGCCCTTCGGCGGGGCCACCCCGGACACCGCGGACGTGCCGGCTGCCGCACCGGGTTCGGTGCTCGTGCCGGTCGCGTACCAGTTCGCCTCGGAAGCGCCGCCGGCCGGCCCGCAGCTGCGGGCCCTGGCCGGGAAGCTGGTCGGCACGGGGTACGACAACCGCGGCGGGCGCTACATGTACCACCACACGAAACTGTGGGGCGATCCCGTGATGACCTCTTCCGACGGCCGCCACCACGTTGCCTTCGCCGACGAGACCAAGGTCTGGCAGGCCGCCGACGGGACCGGCAACCAGGTCACCGTCCAACTGGAACCGCAGTACCCGGATCAGGAGTCCCGGGACTACTGGCAGCGGAATCCCTGGACGCGTCCCGGGGTCGCCGGCACACCCGCACCCGCCAGCTTTCCGCTGCCACCCAGGGACCTCACGCCGCTGCCGACCGACAGGTCGCAGCTGCGCGAACTGCTCAAGGTCGTCCACGGAGCGGGTGCGGTGAGCAAGGAGGTCAGCACCGTGTACGGGCGGTACGTCGTACCGCGTCAGACCCGCGCGGAGATCCTCCGGGTCCTCGCCGACGTTCCCGGCTTCCGGTGGCGAGGGCAGGTGACCGACCGCGCCGGACGGAAGGGCGTGGCGGTGACCTTCGACGACCGAGAGCACGACGCTCAGTCTCTGCTGATCTTCGAGCCGAAAACGGGTGAGCTGCTCGCCCACGAGCGGCTGACGCTCGCACCCGTCCGGATCAGCTCGTACAAGGTGATCCTCGATACCGCCTGGACCGACCGGATCGGCTGACCGACCGACAGCGGGGCCGCTCCTTCGGGAGCGGCCCCGCTGCGTTTGTGTTCCGGGGCGGTCGGACAGGGTGCGCGTAGCAGATCAAGTGGCTCGGCGGGCGTTGTCCACAGGCCGCCGCTTTGTCCACAGGCAGTGCGGTCGGGACGGTTCGCGGGGCGGAATCCGAGCAGGGTCGGCGGCACACCCGAGCCCGACCCGCTGGAGGCCGCGATGGCACCCCGTACCTCCGTTCCGCCGATCCGACGACTCCCCCTGATCGTCACGGAGGACGCCGACCTGCTCGACGACCTGCTCCGGCTCGCCGCCGCAGGCGGGACCGAGGTCGAGCTCGCCGCCGACCCAGCGGCCGCCCGCACCCGCTGGCTGCCCGCGCCGCTGGTGCTGCTCGGCGCCGACCAGGCGCAGTCGTGCCTTCGCGCGCGGCTGCCGCACCGACCCCGGCTGGTGCTGGTCGGCCGGGCCGGCCAGATCGACCCCGGCTGGCAGATCGCCGAGCTGATCGGTGCCGAGCACGTCGCCGCGCTGCCCGCCGCGGAACCGTGGCTGGTGGACCGGTTCGCCGAGCAGGGCCCGGACCGGCCGGACGGCTCCGGCGCGCGGATCGTCGCGGTGTTCGGCGGGCGGGGTGGCGCCGGGGCGAGCGTGCTCGCCGGCGGGCTCGCCGTGACCGCCGCGCGGGCCCGACTTCGCACGCTGCTGGTCGACGCCGACCCGCTCGGCGGCGGTCTCGACCTCGTGCTCGGCTGGGAGCAGCTGGAAGGGCTGCGCTGGCCGTCGCTGACCGGTGCGGACGGGCGGGTCGACGCCCCGGCGCTGGTCCGGGCACTGCCCAGCCGCGGTGACCTGGTGGTGCTCTCCTGGGACCGCGGCGACCTGCTGCCGCTGCCCGCAGCGGCGATGGCGGCGACCGTGGACGCGGCCCGGCGTGGCCGGGACGTCGTGGTGATCGACCTGCCTCGACAGCTGGACGACGCCGCCCTGGTCGCCTTGCAGGCGGCCGACCAGGCGTTCGTCGTCGTCCCGGCCGAGCTGCGAGCCACAGCCGCAGCCGCGCGGGTGGTGGCCGCCGCCGTCCCGCACTGCTCCGCACTCTCGGTGGTCGTGCGCGGTCCCGCGCCGGGTCGATTGCGCGCGACGGAGGTGGCACGCGCCCTCGGGCTTCCCCTCGCCGGCACGCTACGCCCCGAGCCAGGGCTCTGCCGCGGGCTGGAACGGGGCGAGGCTCCGGCCGCCGCCGGCAAGGGCCCGTTGGCCGCCCTCTGCCAGCGGATCGTCACCGAGCTCACCGGCGTACCGGCCACGGGTGCGGCATGAGTGGCCGGCCGGAGGACGCCACCCTCGCCGGCCGGGTACGGCAGCGCATCGCCGCGGCCACCACCCCGGTCACCCCGGCGGCGATCGTCTCCGCGGTACGGGCCGAACCCACCGCGGCGGTGCTCGGCGACACCGCTGTGCTGCGGATCGCCGACCGGGTCCACGACGACCTCGTGGGCGCCGGGCCGCTGGCCCCGCTGCTGACCGACCCGGAAGTGACCGACGTACTCGTCAACGGGACGCGCGTCTGGGTCGACCGGGGAGCGGGGCTGCACCAGGTGGCGGTCCCGGTGGGCACGGTCGAGGACGTTCGCCGGTTGGCGCAGCGACTGATCGCCAGCGCCGGGCGGCGGCTCGACGACGGCTCCCCGTACGCCGACGCCCGGCTTCCCGACGGCACCCGGCTGCACGCCGTACTGCCGCCGGTGGCGACCGAAGGCCCGTACCTTTCCCTGCGAACCTTCCGGCACCGACCGTTCACGCTGGACGAGCTGGTGAGCCAGGGGACCGTGCCACGACCGGTGGCACCCGTGCTCGCCGCCGTCGTCGCAGCCCGGTTGGCCTACCTGGTCACCGGCGGCACGGGGTCGGGCAAGACCACCCTGCTCAACACGCTGCTCGGGCTGGTGCCGGCCACCGAGCGGATCGTGCTCGTGGAGGACGCCGCCGAACTGCAACCGGGGCACCCGCACGTGGTGGGGCTGCAGGCGCGTACCGCCAACGTGGAGGGCTCGGGCGTGGTGAGCCTCGGCGACCTGGTCCGGCAGGCGTTGCGGATGCGTCCGGACCGGCTGGTGGTCGGCGAGTGCCGGGGTGGCGAGGTGGTCGACCTGCTGGCCGCGCTGAACACGGGCCACGACGGGGGCGCCGGCACGCTGCACGCCAACACACCATCCGACGTGCCGGCCCGGCTGGAGGCGCTCGGCATGCTGGGTGGCCTGCCGCGCGCCGCGCTGCACGCTCAGGTGATCGCCGCGTTGCAGGTCCTGTTCCAGGTCCGTCGCGGCGATCGGGGACGGGTCCTGGAATCGATCTGCCTGCTGCTCCCGGAAGGCCCCGACCGGGTGGTCACCGTGGTGCCCGCGTGGGTACGCGGTCGAGGGCTCGGGCTGGCCGCCCGTGCGTTCGGCGCGCTGTTGCGGGACCGTGGCGTGGCGGTGCCGCCGATCCTCGGCGAGCCGTGGCCCGGATCGGCGGGTCCGGCATGACGGGCGGGGCGCTGCTGGTGGTGGCACTGCTGCTGGCCGCCGCGGCACTCGTGGCCTGGCCTGTGCACAGCATCCGGGGCCGTCGCCGTCGCGTGTTGACGGCGGCCGGCCGTGGAAACAGCGGTGCCGACCCGGACGACGCGTTGGTGGACTGGGTCAGAGAACTCGGTCACGGGTTGGACGTCCCTGTCGATGGGTTCGGCACTCCACCCTCCTCCGGTCACCAGCCGCCCGTAGCCCGGAACGTCGGCGGCCGGCGGACGCTGACTGGCTGGTCCACCAGGGACGTCAGCGGCGACCAGCCCTGGCCGAGAGCGGCGGGCGGCGCAGTGGGATCCACGCGACCGGCAGGTCCGCAACGTCCGCCGACCCGGCGCGACCCCCGTGGTCCGGCCGGTACCGCCCGACCGGTGGCCCTCGCACCGGACACCGAGCGGCGGCCGGTAACGCCCGCCTCCGTGCCAGTGATCGAAGCGGACCTGTCGGTTCGGGACGATCCGTTCACCGTGGCAGCAGTCGACGGCGGCGGACTTCGGGCCGTCGACTCGATGACCAGGACCGCCGCCGGGGCTGGTGGGCGGCCGATCCCACCGCGTGCCCCACGTTCGCCGGCAAGCATGCTGCTGCTTGTCGGCCTGCTGGGAGCCGGTGTCGGCGCCGTGCTCGCCGGGCCGGTGGCCGCCGTCGCGGTTGCCGCCTACGGCACGCTGGCCGTGCGCGCTCTGCTGCGGTGGCGGACGAATCGACACGTCGAGCGGATCCGACGGCGCGGGTTGGACCAGCTCTGCGGTCTCGCGGCGGATCTCCGGGCGGGTCTGCCCGTCCCGCCGGTCGTCGAGATCGCCTCCGCTGGTGGGCCGGACCGGCTTCGCCAGCTCACCTCGGCGGCGGTGCGGCTGGCGGACCGGACGGGTGCGCCGCTGGCGGACCTCGTCGAGCGGATCGAGGCGGACGCCCGGGCGACCGACCGAGGGCTGGCCGCTGCGGCAGCGCAGGCGGCCGGTGCCCGGGCCACGGCCTTACTACTGGCGGCCCTGCCGATCGGCGGAATCGGGCTCGGGTACGGCATCGGCGTGGATCCCGTGGCGGTCCTCCTGCACAGCACGGTCGGCGGGGTCTGCGCGGTGCTCGCGGTCGCCCTGCAGGTCCTTGGTCTGTTCTGGGCCGAACGCCTGGGCGCGACGCCGGGGCGGGCCGGTTGATGTCCCGGACGGTTTCCGCCGCGGGTCCGAGCGCAGTGCGGCGGCGGCCGGACGCGATCCGGCTCGCAGCGGGTCTGGGCGGGCTCGCCGTGGCCGTGGTCATCGGCGGTTGGTTCGGGCTGCTCGGCGCGGTCCCGACCGCGTTGATGCTGGACCGGCTTCTGCGGCGGATCGAGTCGCCGGCCGCGCGCAACCGGCGGCTCCGGGAGGCCGGCGACCTGCCGCTCGCCGCCGACCTGCTGGCTGCGGCGCTGCGGGCGGGCGCCCCGGTGGACCGCTCGGTGCTGGCTGTCGCCGAGGCGCTCGACGGCCCGCTCGCCGAGCGGTTGGCCCGGGTCGGCCGCACCCTGCTGCTGGGCGGCGGGCCTGCCGAGGCGTGGTCCGCGCTGGACGGGGTGCCGGGGGCGGAGCGCTTGACCGCAGCCGCATTCCGCTCGGCGAACAGCGGGGCGGCTCTGGCCGGTGCGCTGACCCGGCTCGCCGACGACCTGCGTGCCGACCGGGCCACCGCCGCCGAGGCGTCGGCCCGCCGGGCGGGCGTGCTCATCGTCCTGCCGCTGGGGCTCTGCTTCCTCCCGGCGTTCATTCTCGCCGGCCTGGTGCCGGTGATCGTCGCCGTCCTCGGCGACGTGCTCTGACCCATCGAGAAGGGAAAGCCATGCGTAAACTCATCGCCCGCCTGCGCGGTGATGCCGGAATGAACACGGCGGAGTACGCCGTCGGCACTCTCGCCGCCGTCGCCTTCGCCGGGATCCTGCTGAAGGTGTTGACCTCCGGCAACGTCCAGTCAGCTCTGACCGCCGTCATCGACCGGGCGCTCAAGTGATCCGGCGCCGGCAGGCTGGCCGCGATCGGGGGACCGGCACCGCCGGGTGGCCGACCGGTGGCGGGCGGAGGGTCCGCGTCGTCGTCGACCGGCCGGGCGACGGCGACCGGGGGTCCTTCACCGCCGAACTGGCGGCCGGCCTGCCGGCGCTGCTCCTGCTCCTGCTCGCCGGCCTGACCGCCGTCACGGCCGTCAGCACCCAGGCTAGTTGCCTGCACGCCGCGCGGGAGGCGGCGCTGGCCGCCGCTCGGGGCGCGGACGGCAGCACCGGCGGCCCGGGTGCGGCGCCGCCGGGGGCGGAGGTGTCGGTGTCGATCGAGGGCGACCGGGTGCGGGCGACCGTACGGGCGCCGGTGCGTGCGCTCGGCGGTCGGCTACCGCGCATGACCGTGGAGGCCACCGCCGTCGCGGCTGTCGAACCCGGGGCCGGGGAGGTGGACCGGTGAACCGATGCCCGGTCGTTCCGGAGCACCAGACCCCGACCGGCTCGCCGCACCTCCGCCAACAGCGACAGCACGCGGACCACCTGGAGATCGACCGGTCGCACGAGGAGAAGTCGGACGCCGAGCGGCCCGGAGTCGAGCAGTTGCCCCGCGATCGGGGTGGTGCAACCGTTCTTCTGCTGGCGCTGGGGCTGGTCTTCGTGCTGGTGGGCACGTTCGGCGCTGCCGTCACCGCGACCGCGATGGCGGCTCAACGGGCGGCGGTGGCAGCCGACCTTGGTGCTCTGGCCGGCGCAGGCAGGGCGTTCGACGGCGACACGGCCGCCTGCGCGTTCGCCGCCGACATCGCCGGTCGCAACGGCGGACGTCTCGCGGACTGTCGTCTCGACGGGCTCGACGTGCTGGTGACCGTCGAGGTGACAGTCACGCCCCTACCCGGTCTGACCCGTGTCGCGGCGTCCACGGCCCGCGCCGGACCGGTGCGCGCCTGACTGGCTCGACCACTGCCGGGCGATCAGCCGATCCGGTCGGCACCTGATCCGGCGGCTGGCAGCCGGATGGCCGGGACACGGACCGGCGGGCCCGTGTCCCGGCCAGCGGCCGAGCGCAGAGTGGCCCGGTGGGCCGGGTGCGTCAGCGGGCCTGGAGCGCGTCGAGGGCGACGGCCATCGCGATGACCAGGCGGCGGTCGATCTGCGGGTTGTGCACCTCGACGACGTACTTGTCGCGCAGGCCCCACTTCTTCACCACGGAGAAGACGGTCTGGCCGTCGGCGACGAAGTCGAAGTGGTACGGCAGCCAGGACAGCGAGTCGACGAACCGGCGCAGCAGCGCCACCGGCAGGCTGCGCTCCTGGCCCGTCACCTGCGGCAGGCCGGCCTGCTCGACGTGCCAGGTGGAGCGGAGCAGCGACTGGGCGAAGTCCTTGCGGAACAGGCCGATCGGGTTGCCGGCCGCGTCGGTGACGTCGTACGTGGCGCCGAGGTCGATGCGCTGGCGGGCCTTGAAGCCGAGCAGGGGCTGCTGCTTGGAGTCGTCGGTGTAGATCGTCACCTGCTCCTTGAAGGCGAGCCGCTTCTGCTGTGCGAAAGCCAGCAGCTCACCCTCGGTGCCGTCCGGGGCGACCGCCCGGACCTCGTACTGGTTGACCATCATCCGGAGTCGCTGGCGGATGTGGAACTGCCGCAGGGTCTGCAAGTTGTCGAGCTGCATCTGGTCTCCTCAGGGGAATGATGCGCCGGAGTCTCGCACAGCCTTGCGACCACCGCCGGCCCGCGTCCCCCGGCGCCCCCACCAGCGAAAGATCCACCCGGTTTGATCGGTACCCGTGGAGGTCAGCGACCGTCGACGGTGGCGCGCAGCGCCCAGCCGTTGAGGACCTGATGGATCCCGCGCAGCCGTTCGTTGATCTGCTCCAGCCGTTCCGCCTGGGCCAGGGCGGCCAGCGCGGAACCGAGCGCGATCTGCTGGTCGAGGGTGAGTTTCTCCTGGTCGATGGTGTAGAGCAGGTCGACGGTCTCGGCGATGGTGTCGGCCACGGCTCCTCCTCGGTGCGTGAGTGAACGGCGAGACATGCATCAATGGAAGCGCTCCCACGCTATTCCCCGTGCGGCACCGGATCATGCAACCAGGCTC
This sequence comes from Micromonospora sp. RHAY321, assembly GCF_023896955.1. Lineage (GTDB taxonomy): Bacteria > Actinomycetota > Actinomycetes > Mycobacteriales > Micromonosporaceae > Micromonospora. The sequence continues at coordinate 446,126 of NZ_JAMHIW010000003.1, read as the reverse complement.
AGGCCGGCAGGTTCGCCAGCACCACGTCGAGCACCCGGATCGCGTCCGGCTTGGAGAGCGGGTTGTTGCCGTTGCCGCACTTCGGCGACTGCACGCAGGACGGGCAGCCGGTCTCGCAGCCGCACTCCGCGATCGCGTCCCGGGTGGCCCGCAGCCACGCCGACGCCGTCCCGTACGCCCGCTCGGCGAAGCCGGCGCCTCCCGGGTGCCCGTCGTAGACGAAGACGGTCGGCGCCTCGGTGTCCGGGTGTACCGCGGTGGAGAGCCCACCGATGTCCCACCGGTCGCAGGTGGCCATCAGCGGCAGCAGGCCGATCGCGGCGTGCTCGGCGGCGTGCAGCGCACCCGGTACGTCCGCGGCCTGCACGCCGGCGGCGGCCAGCGACTGTGGTGACAGGGTGAACCAGACCGCGACGGTGCGCAGCTCCCGGGTGGGCAGGTCGAGCGGCCGGGTGTCGATCACCTCGCCGGTGGCGATGCGGCGCCGCTGGTAGGACACCACCTGACTGGTCACGTCGACCTCGCCGAGGAACATGCCGACGGGCCCGGCGTCCACGTAGGAGCGCACCGACACCACGGACAGGTCGGTGACGTCCCGGGCGTGGGTGGACCAGTCCGGCTCCTCGACGTGCACCAGCGCGCACCCGTCGGCGAGGTCGAGCTCGTCGACCACGTACGAGACGCCCTGGTGCAGGTAGACCGCGCCGGCGTGGAGCAGGAAGTGCGACGAGCCGCCGTCCACGGTGCCGAGCAGCCGGCCGGTGGAGGCCTCCACCACGCAGACCGGGGCGCCGCCCTCGCCGCGCAGGTCGACCTCGGGGCGCTCCCGGTGCCGCCAGTACCAGCCGGTGGGCCGCTGCCGCAGCGCACCGGCCGCCACCAGCTCGTCGACAGCCTCCTTGGCCCCGTCGCCGAAGAGTGCCAGGTCGGCCGGGGTGAGCGGGGCCTCGACCGCGGCGCAGGCGAGCTGCGGGGCCAGCACGTACGGGTTGGCCGGGTCGAGCACCGTCGCCTCCACCGGCGCACCGAAGATCGCCTCCGGGTGGTGCACCAGGTAGGTGTCCAGCGGGTCGTCCCGGGCCACCAGCACCGCGAGGGCCTCCTGTCCGGAGCGCCCGGCGCGGCCCGCCTGCTGCCAGAGCGACGCCCGGGTACCCGGGTAGCCGCAGATCAGCACCGCGTCGAGCCCGATGAGGTCGACGCCCAGCTCCAGGGCGTTGGTGGAGGCCAGGCCGAGCAAATCGCCGTGCAGCAGAGCGCGCTCCAGCTCGCGGCGCTCCTCGCGCAGGTAGCCGCCCCGGTACGCGGCGACCCGGTCGCCGAGCCCTGGCACCGCGTCGTCCAGCGCCCGGCGTGCGTTGGCCGCCACCACCTCGGCGCCCTTGCGGGAGCGGACGAACGCGAGCGTGCGTACCCCCTCGGCGACCGTGTCGGCGAGCAGGTCCGCGGTCTCCCGCAGGGCCGACCGGCGGACCTGGACGAGGTCCGCCGTCTCGTCGTGCCCGCCCGTCGGCTGCGGTGGGGGGAACGAGGAAGCCGCCCCCGAGTCGGGCGGGAGCAGCGGTGGTTCCCAGAGCGCGAAGGTCACCCCGCCGCGCGGTGAGGCGTCCTCGGTGACCGCGGTCACCGGCAGGCCGGTCAGGCGGCCGGCCGCGGTCGCCGGGTCGCCGGAGGTCGCCGAGGCGAGCACGAACACCGGGGTGGCCCCGAACCGGGCGCACTGGCGGCGTAGCCGGCGCAGCACGTGCGCCACGTGCGAGCCGAAGACCCCCCGGTAGGTGTGGCACTCGTCGATGACCACGTACGCCAGGCGGCGCAGGAACCCGGACCACTGGGCGTGCCCGGGCAGGATGCCGTGGTGCAGCATGTCCGGATTGGTCAGCACGAACCGGGAGTGCCGGCGGATCCACTCCCGCTCGGCGCGCGGAGTGTCCCCGTCGTAGCAGGCCGGGCGTACCCCCTCCAGCTCCAGTGCGGCGACGGCGCGCAGCTGGTCGGCGGCGAGCGCCTTGGTCGGCGCCAGGTAGAGCACCGTGGCACGGGGGTCGGCGAGCAGGGTGGCCAGCGCCGGGAGCTGGTACGCGAGCGACTTGCCCGACGCGGTGCCGGTGGCGACCACCACGTGCCCGCCGTCGTACGCCAGGTTGGCCGCCTCGGCCTGGTGCTGCCAGGGCGCGACCACGCCGCGGCGGGCGAACGCCGTGCGCAGCTCCGCCGGTGCCCACGTCGGCCAGGGCGCGGGCACCCCGGCGCGGGCCGGCACCCGCTCGACGTGGGTGACCGGGTCGCCGGCGCCCCGGGCGCGCAGCCGGCGCAGCAGGTCGACCGGCGTTGGCCCGGTGCCTGGGTCTGCGGATACGGTGGCCAGGGACGACGGCTCCAGGTCGTGGCCCGGCGACAGGCGCGCCGAGCTGAAGCGGTCGTCAGTCACGTCCTGCACTCTCGCACTGGTGTTCGGAGATGAAAAGTCGGGCCCGGGGGTAAAGGGAAGGCTCCGCCGGTGACCGCAGGGTGTCCCGGCGGTAGTGGTTAGATGCCCAGGAGAGTTTACGGCTCTGGCGAGGAGGACCGATGGAGCTGTCGCTGGCGACCCGCACCGTGGGCGAGCACACGGTGCTCGAGGTCGGCGGTGAGGTGGACGTCTACACCGCGCCCCGGCTCCGCGAACGGCTCCTCGAACTGATCGACGGTGGCGCCCGACACGTGGTGGTCGACCTCGGTCGGGTGGACTTCCTCGACTCCACCGGGCTGGGCGTGCTGGTCGGCGCGCTCAAGCGGCTGCGTACGGCCGGCGGCTCGTTCGCCCTGGTCTGCGACAAGGAGCCCCTGCTGAAGATCTTCCGGATCACCGCGCTGGACCAGGTGTTCCCGCTGCACCCCACGGTCGATGCTGCCGTCGGCGCGGAGCCGAGCGGCGCCAGCGCGTGATGGCGACGGTCCGGCTCTCCTTCTCCCCGGCACCGGTGCACGTGCGCACCGCCAGGCTGGTCGGTGTCGCCGTCGCCCGGCGCGCCGGGGTCCGGGAGGACCTGCTGGATGAGGTTCGCCTGGCCATCGGCGAGGCGTGCACCCGGGCGGTGGCACTGCACCGCCAGTACGGCCTGGCCGACCCGGTGCTGGTGGAGATGTCCGACTCGGGGTCGTACTCGGTGCGGGTGGTGGATCGCGCGCCGATCGAGGCGGGCATCGGGCTGGCGGCCCTGCCGCCGGACGAGCTGGCCAACGAGTCGCTCACCGACGAGGCGCTGACCACGGGTGTCGGCTTCGCGCTGCTCGCCGGTTTCGTCGAGGACCTTCAGGTGCGTCCGGTCGACGAGGGCATCGGCACCGAGGTGCGGATGGTGTGGCCGGTCGGCCGCTGACCCGTTCCCGTTCCACAGGCCGCATCCCGCCGGGGATGCGGCCTTCTTGCATGGACCGGGCCCTATATCAGATTTCGTTTCATAACACAGCGACGAAGATCATCGAGACACGGTGCCACCTCGGTGTGACCTCCGACACTGTGGAGGGCTACAGTACCCGGGTTGTCAGCAAGTGATCCATCCCGCAGCCAGCGGGTATGGGTGGTCATCGCTGGTCCGCTGGAGTGGGTTGGCGCGCGCTTGCGAGTCCGCATTTCAGGCGCCGGTGGGTGCGTCTCCACTGACCGGCGCGCGTGTTCGGTACAGGAGGACACAGATGTCCGAGACCTTGGCCGCCGACAGCGGCGGGCTATCCCTAACCGGGGCCAATGCCAGGTACGTCATCATCGCCGCGGTCATCGCGCTGGTGGCGCTCGCCTTTGCCGCCGCCCTGACCAAGGCGGTGCTGGCGGCCGGTAAGGGCACCACCAACATGCAGGAGATCTCCGGCGCGGTCCAGGAGGGCGCCTCGGCGTACCTGCTGCGGCAGTTCCGCACCCTGGCGATCTTCGTGGTGATCGCGGTGATCCTGCTCTTCCTGCTGCCGGTGCATGACACCGACGGCAGCGAGACCGCGGTGAAGCTCGGCCGGTCGGCGTTCTTCGTGGTGGGTGCGCTGTTCAGCGCGTTCATCGGCGGCGCCGGCATGTGGCTGGCCACCCGGGCCAACCTGCGGGTGGCCGCCGCCGCACGGGAGCGCGTGGGCGGCCGCGAGGCAGCCATGAAGATCGCCTTCCGGACCGGCGGCGTGGTCGGCTTCCTCACCGTGGGCCTCGGCCTCTTCGGCGCCGCGCTCGTCGTCCTGGTCTACCGGGGCGACGCGCCGACCGTGCTGGAGGGCTTCGGCTTCGGTGCCGCGCTGCTCGCGATGTTCATGCGGGTCGGTGGCGGCATCTTCACCAAGGCCGCCGACGTCGGCGCCGACCTGGTCGGCAAGGTCGAGCAGGGCATCCCCGAGGACGACCCGCGCAACGCCGCCACCATCGCCGACAACGTGGGCGACAACGTCGGTGACTGCGCCGGCATGGCGGCCGACCTGTTCGAGTCGTACGCGGTCACGCTTGTCGCCGCCCTCATCCTCGGTCGCGCCGCGTTCGGCGAGGACGGCCTGGTCTTCCCGCTGATCATCTCCACCATCGGCGTGCTGGTCGCGATCTTCGGAGTCTTCATCACCCGGCTGCGCGCGTCCGACCGCAACGCCCTGACCGCGATCAACCGGGCCTTCTACATCTCGGCGGTGCTCTCCGCGGTGCTGGTGGCGATCGCCGCCTACGCCTACCTGCCGGGGACCTTCGCCGAGCTGGAGGGTGGGCTCACCGACGTCGACCGCAACCCGCGGCTCGTGGCCATCGGCGCGGTCGTGATCGGCATCGTGCTGGCCGCGGCGATCCAGGCACTGACCGGCTACTTCACCGAGACCAACCGGCGCCCGGTGCAGGACATCGGCAAGAGCTCGCAGACCGGTGCGGCCACGGTCATCCTGGCCGGCATCAGCATCGGCCTGGAGTCCGCCGTCTACTCGGCGCTGCTGATCGGCGCCGGTGTCTTCGGCGCGTTCCTGCTCGGCGGCAGCTCCATCACGCTGTCGCTGTTCGCGGTGGCGCTGGCCGGTACCGGCCTGCTCACCACGGTCGGCGTGATCGTCGCGATGGACACCTTCGGGCCCATCTCCGACAACGCCCAGGGCATCGCCGAGATGTCCGGTGACATCGACGAGCACGGCGCCCGCACGCTCACCGAGCTGGACGCGGTCGGCAACACCACCAAGGCGATCACCAAGGGCATCGCGATCGCCACGGCGGTGCTCGCCGCGACCGCGCTGTTCGGGTCGTACACCGACTCGCTCCGCACCGCGTACGCGGACGCGGGCGTGGGCGACGTCGGCAGCGAGATCCTCAACTCGCTGAACGTGGCCAACCCGCGCAACCTGGTCGGCCTGATCATCGGCGCGGCGGTGGTCTTCCTCTTCTCCGGGCTGGCCATCAACGCGGTGTCCCGCTCGGCCGGCGCCGTGGTGATGGAGGTCCGCCGGCAGTTCCGTGAGCTGCCCGGCATCATGGACCGCACCCAGCGCCCGGAGTACGGCAAGGTCGTGGACATCTGCACCCGGGACGCGCAGCGCGAGCTGATGACCCCGGGCCTGCTCGCCATCCTGGCGCCGATCGCGGTCGGGTTCGGCCTCGGGCCGGGTGCGCTCGCGGCGTACCTGGCCGGTGCGATCGGGGCCGGCACGCTGATGGCGGTCTTCCTGGCCAACTCCGGTGGTGCCTGGGACAACGCCAAGAAGCTGGTGGAGGACGGCGCGTACGGGGGCAAGGGCTCCGAGGCGCACGCCGCGACGGTCATCGGCGACACCGTCGGTGACCCGTTCAAGGACACCGCCGGCCCGGCCATCAACCCGCTGCTCAAGGTGATGAACCTGGTCTCGCTGCTGATCGCCCCCGCCGTGGTGGCGTTCAGCATCGGCGACGACCGGAACACCCCCGTGCGGGTGGCCATCGCGGTGGTGGCCACGCTGATCATCGCGGCGTCCGTGGTGTTCAGCAAGCGCAAGGGCATCGCGATGGACGACTCCGACACCGGTGCGGGCAGCACGGACCACCGGCCGGAGACGGTCAACGCCTGATCGTTCCCGGCACCGGGTCCCCGGTCGGCGTGCCGCGCCGACCGGGGACTCTCGGGTCCTTCTCCGGGCCGTCCTGACCGATGCCACACCCGGCCGGAGGTCGTACGCTGCAACGCATGCGTACGTGCCGGGCGTCAGCCGCCGGAAAGTTCACGGTGGTCCTGGCCACGTTCGTCGTCGTGCTCTCCGGCTGCGGTGGTGGCCCCAGCCCGCGAGCCTGGGCGGCCTCGGTCTGCGGTGCGCTCACCCCGTGGCGGTCGGAGATCAGCAAGTTGACCAGCAGCACCGACGAGCAGATGACCGCGCAGACCACCCCGGCGCAGGCCAAGGAGAACCTGGTGCGGCTCTTCGGTGGGGCGGAGCAGGCCAGCGAGACCGCGCGCCGCAAGGTGGAGCAGGCCGGCATCCCGGAGACGGACAACGGCGAGGCCATCTCCGCCGGTTTCCGCAGCTCTCTGGGAAAGATGCGGGACGCGTACGGCCGGGCCCGGGACACCATCGACGGGTTGGGCACCAGCGAGCCGACCGCCTTCTACGACGGGGTGCGCGCCGCGGTGGAGACCCTCAAGAAGGAGTACGACGCCAGCGCCCTGGACACCAGCCAGCTCAACTCCGAGGAGCTGAAACAAGCCTTCGACGAGGTGCCGGAGTGTCGCTGAGCGGGTTCGGCGACACCGGAGCGGCTCAGCCGCCGCCGGCGCTGTTCCCGGCCCCCGAGCCCGAGGCGCCAGCACCCGGCTCGGTGCGACGGCGATCCGGAGCGGGCGTGCCGTCCTCCCCGCCCCCGCAGACCGACGACGCGGGGCGGCAACTGGTCTTCTTCGGCGCGGAGGCGGCCGAACCGACGGTCGCCGACCTGGCCGGACTGCTCGCCGGTCCGGGCGAGGTGGTGCGGATGGGTGGCACCGCCCGCCTCTCGGTGCGGGTGGACGCCGCCTGGCGGGTGCACGTGCTCGTCGCCGAGCTGGCGCTGCGCGGGCTCGCGGCGAGCTGGGAGCCGACCGGGGACGAGCGACACGCCGTCCGTACCTCGTACACCCGGGTTCTGAAGCCGCTCGCGGTCGCCTGGCTGCACGGCACGGCGAAGCGCCCACCGGCCACCTTCCACCTCACCGGCCGGCGGCTGCGGCTCTGGCTCGCCGCCGCCGGGACGCCGGAGCCCTCCGGCGGCTTCCTGCTCAGGCTCGGCGAGGGCGACCGGGAGTGCTGGGAACCGATCGGTGCGGCACTCGCCGCCGCCGGCCTGGAAGGCACGATGACCGGCCCGGACGACGGCGGCCCGGGCTATCTGATCAGCGGCCGGCGCCGGTTGGGTCGGCTCGCCGAGCTGGTCGGGGAGCCGCCGCGAGCGGCGCCGGCCGACGCCTGGCCGACCCGACCCTGACCGAGGCGTGAACCGGTCATTCCGCCCAGAATGCGGCGCGAGCCGGGGTGGGCGCCGCGTGTCCGGTGCCGGACAGCCGGCGGGGCGATACAGGCGGAAAACGGGCGGGTCGGACCTCGGCCGAGAGTCCGCCATCGTCACAGTGACCCGCTTCGAGCCCTACACACGGTGTACGGTGGCGCCGTCCGGCAGTGCCGAGCGCGGCGGGGCGGGAGTTGACCGCCTCGCCGGAGCGGTTTGCGGCCCGCGAAACCCGAAACGCGGGCGGCGCGTTACGTTGGACATCCGGACCGCCGGTGCGACGGCGGGGTCGAAAGCGGTCGCTGTCCGGGCGCCGGAAGGCCACGAGCAGGAGTGAGGTCGGGGAGAGACGTGCCGAGCGAAGCTGGAACCACCCGTCTGGTCATCGTCGAGTCACCGGCGAAGGCCAAGACGATCTCGGGCTACCTTGGCCCGGGGTACGTCGTGGAGGCCAGCTTCGGTCACGTCCGCGACCTGCCGCGCAACGCCGCCGACGTGCCGGCCAAGTACAAGAAGGAGCCCTGGGCCCGGCTCGGGGTGGACGTGGACAACGGCTTCCACGCGCTCTACGTCGTCTCCGCCGACCGTAAGCAGCAGATCAGCAAGCTGGTGAAGCTGGCCAAGGAGGTCGACGAGATCTTCCTGGCGACGGATGAGGACCGCGAGGGCGAGGCGATCGCCTGGCACCTGGTGGAGACCCTCAAGCCCAAGGTGCCGGTCAAGCGGATGGTGTTCCACGAGATCACCAAACCGGCGATCCAGGCGGCGGTGGCCAACCCCCGGGAGATCGACCGCGACCTCGTCGACGCCCAGGAGGCCCGACGGATCCTCGACCGGCTCTACGGCTACGAGGTCTCCCCGGTGCTGTGGAAGAAGGTCATGCCGAGGCTCTCGGCTGGCCGGGTGCAGTCCGTGGCGACCCGGATCGTGGTCGAGCGGGAGCGGCAGCGGATGGCCTTCCGCACCGCCGAGTACTGGGACATCCTGGCCACCCTCGCCGTGGCGAACGCCGGCGAGGGGCCGCGCGCGTTCAACGCCACTCTCATCGCGCTGAACGGCGACCGCATCGCCACCGGCAAGGACTTCGAGCCGACCACCGGCAAGGTGAAGCCCGGCGCTGGCGTCGTGCACCTCGACGAGAGTGGCGCCCGTGGCCTGGCGGCCCGCCTCGACGGGCGGCCGTTCACCGTCACCCGCGTCGAGGAGAAGCCCTACCGTCGCCGCCCGTACGCGCCGTTCATCACCTCGACGCTCCAGCAGGAGGCGGCCCGCAAGCTGCGCCTGTCGTCGCAGCAGACGATGCGCACCGCGCAGCGGCTGTACGAGAACGGCTACATCACCTACATGCGTACCGACTCGGTCAACCTGTCGGAGACCGCCATCTCGGCGGCCCGCCGGCAGATCGTCGAGCTGTACGGCGAGCGCAGCGTGCCGCCGGAGCCGCGCCGATACACCGGCAAGGTGAAGAACGCGCAGGAGGCGCACGAGGCGATCCGTCCGGCGGGGGACAACTTCCGTACCCCCGGCGAGGTCGCCAAGGAGCTGTCCGCCGAGGAGTTCAAGCTCTACGAGCTGATCTGGCGCCGGACCATCGCCTCGCAGATGACCGACGCGGTCGGCTCCAGCGTCTCGGTGCGCATCCGCGCGGTCTCCACCTCCCAGGAGGAAGCCGACTTCGGCGCCACCGGCAAGACCATCACCGACCCGGGCTTCCTGCGCGCCTACGTCGAGTCCAGCGACGACGAGAACGCCGAGGCCGAGGACGCCGAGCGCCGGCTGCCCACCCTGGTCAAGGACCAGCCGCTGACCGCCGACGAGCTGGCCGCCCAGGGTCACCACACCCAGCCGCCGTCGCGATACACCGAAGCGTCGCTGGTCAAGGCCCTGGAGGAGCTGGGCATCGGCCGCCCGTCCACCTACGCGTCGATCATGCAGACGATCCAGGACCGGGGGTACGTCACCAAGCGCGGCCAGGCGATGATCCCCACCTTCCTGGCCTTCGCGGTGATCGGGCTGATGGAGCGGCACTACCCCCGCCTGATCGACTACGACTTCACCGCCACGATGGAGAACGAGCTGGACGAGATCGCCGGCGGTGACCACGCCGCGGTCGACTTCCTCACCGCGTTCTACTTCGGCAGCTCCAACGGTGCCGGTGACCAGGACATCGCCCGCTCCGGTGGGCTCAAGAAGCTGGTCACCGAGAACCTCAGCGACATCGACGCCCGCAGCGTCAACTCCATCCCGCTCTTCACCGACGAGGACGGCCGCGAGGTCGTCGTCCGGGTCGGCCGGTACGGGCCGTACCTCCAGCGCGAGCTGCCCGGTGGCGAGCAGCCGACGCCGGCTCCCTCGGGCGAGGGCGAGGAGGGCGGTGCCCAGGGCGACCGGGCTCCGATCCCCGAGGGCCTGGCCCCGGACGAGCTGACCCCGGAGAAGGTGCACGAGCTGTTCCTCGGCGGCAGCGGCGAGCGCAAGCTCGGCGACGACCCCGCCACCGGCGAGCCGATCGTGCTCAAGTCCGGCCGGTTCGGCCCGTACGTGTCCAGCGGCGAGCGGAAGTCGTCCCTGCTGCGCTCGCAGACACCGGACTCGCTGACCCTCGAGGAGGCGCTCCGGCTGCTCAGCCTGCCCCGGCTGGTCGGCGTCGCGCCCGACGGCGTCGAGGTGTTCGCCAACAACGGCCGCTACGGTCCGTACGTCAAGCGCGGCGAGGAGTTCCGTTCGCTGGAGTCCGAGGAGCAGATGTTCACCGTCGGCCTCGACGAGGCGCTGGCTCTGCTGGCCGCCCCGAAGACCCGCGGACGGCGGGCGGCGGCGCCCCCGCTGCGGGAGATGGGCGTCGACCCGGCGACCGAGAAGCCGCTGGTGATCAAGGACGGCCGGTTCGGCCCGTACGTCACCGACGGGGAGTTCAACGCGTCTCTGCGGCGCGGGCAGACCCCGGAGGCGCTGAGCATCGAGGAAGCCTCGGAGATGCTGGCCGAGAAGCGGGCCAAGGGTCCGGCGCCGAAGAAGAAGGCGGCGGCGAAGAAGGCTCCGGCGAAGAAGGCAGCGGCCACCAAGAAGACGGCCGCTGCCAGCAAGTCCACCGCCGCGAAGAAGACCACCACCGCCAAGGCCACCACCGCGGCCAAGAAGACCCCGGCCAAGAAGGCGGCCCCCCGCAAGGCGGCCACCAGCACCGAGTAACCCCTGCGCTACGAGATCTTGGAGAAAACGGCCCCTACGGGGGCCGTTTTCGTGTCTGGTGTCTCCCATCACAGTGCAGGGGAAAATCTTTCGGCCGGATCGGTACGGTCGTACCGTATGGTCATGCCGGTGAACCACGTGTGGGACCCGCGAGACATGTACCGCTGGAACGACAACGTCCTGCCCCCGCGTATGACGCCATGGTGATTCGGAAAAGGCGTGCGGGTGGGGCGAAACGGACGGCCGTTCTCGAAGCGGTGGCAGGTGTGCTCGCTGCCCGCGGATACGAGAACACACGGTTCGCGGACGTGTCCGCTGCCGGCGGCGTCGCGATCAGCACCCTGCAGACCTACTTTGGCTCCCGCGAGGACATGATCATCGAGGCCATGCAGGTCTTCACCGACCAGGAAGTGGATGCCCTGCAAGCGGCGTCCGCCGCCGAAGCCGATCCGTGGCGACGGTTGGTCGCGCTGGTGGACCGGAGTCTGCACAACTCGGAGAGCACGCGGCAGGTCCTCGTCGAATTCTGGCGATCCGCCATGCGCGACGACGAACTCCGCGACTACAGCGCGGAAGTGCAGATGCGTTACCGGGCGCCTTTTCTGGCCGCCGTACGGGAAGGCGCTGAGCGGGGCGAGTTCAAGCTGGCCCACGACGCCGAAGCCGTGACGGATCTCCTGCTTTCGGCGCTGGCCGGTCTGATCGTCTCTCGCGTCCAGCGCCATCCCACGCCGTCGCCCGCGGAGTTCCGCGAGGTCCTGCTGACCCAGCTCAGGCTGATGCTGGGCGTCAAGGGCTCAGGGCCTATTACCCGAACGGATTGAGGAACGATGACCACCGTCGAAATCACTCGTTTCCGCGTGCTCCCGGCACGCGCCGATGCCCTGCTGGCCGCGCGGCCGGAGATGCTGCGCGACTTCCAGACCGATCGCGCCGGCTTCCTCGGCGCGCGACTGGTCCGGCTGACGGCCGACGAATGGCTGGACATCGTCTTCTGGGGCTCGTCCGAGAATTTCGCCGAATCCCGGCGACGGGGCGCGGACCGGCCCGGCATCCAGGCGTTCTTCTCCCTGATCGATGAGGTGGTCAGCGTCGAGGAGGGCACCACGACCGAACCGGTAGGTGCCTGATGCGCGCGGCGTGGTACGACCGGCAGGGCCCGGCGCGCGAGGTGCTCCAGGTCGGTGAGTTGCCCGATCCGTGGCCGGGTGAGGGCGAGGTCCGGGTCCGGGTGTCGGTCTCCGGGATTCACGTCGGCGACCTGGGTAAACGGCAGGGCTGGTGGGGCTCCACCATGATGTTTCCCCGGGTCGTCCCGCACGGTGACGGTGCCGGGATGATCGACGCGGTCGGGCTGGGCGTCGATCCGTCCCGGATCGGCGAAAGGGTCTGGATCTACCTCGCCCAGTCGTACCGCCCGTTCGGCACGGCCGCCGAATACACCGTGGTGCCCGCCCGGCACGCCGTGACGCTGCCCGCCGGCGTGCCGTACGAGCAGGCGGCCGGACTCGGCATCCCGGGCATCACCGCCCACCGGGCGATCTTCGCCGACGGACCGGTGGCCGGCCAGCGGGTTGTCGTCACCGGAGCCCTCGGTGCGGTCGGCCGGGCCGCGTTGGCGGTGGCCCGCCGGGGCGACGCCATCGTGATCGCGACGGTACGCAAGGCAGACCAGATCGCAGATGCGCTGGCCGCGGGCGCGCACCACGCGGTCGACACCGCCGGTGGCGATGTGGCCGCCCGGATCCTCGAATACACCGGTGGGGAACCGATCGACCGGGTGGCCGAGCTGGCCTTCGACGTCAACGTGGCGACCGATCTGGAAATCCTCCGCACCGGTGGTGTGATCGCCACCTACGCGACCGGTGCGGCTGAGCCACGCATCCCGTACTGGCCGCTCGGCTTCAAGAACATCACCGTCCGGTTCCTCAGCAACGACGACTTCCCGGAGCAGGCGAACGAGACCGCCGCGACCGAACTGACAGCCGCGCTGGTCGGCGGTGACCTGCGCTACCCGATCGCCGCCCGGTTGCCGTTGGCGGACATCGCACGGGCACACGAACTGGTCGAGCAGGGCTCAGCCAGCGGCCGGATCGTCCTGGACATCTGAGGGGCCTGGAACATGATCTGGACGGCCGGTTTCCGTACCGCAGTGATCAGCCCGTACGAGCAGCTCCAGTTCAGCGAACCCCGTGGCTTCGTCGACCAGACCGTTCGTCAGGTGCTGCACATGGCCGGCGGTGGGGAAGCCTTCCGTCTGCGCCTGACGAACCGCTACGGCCGCACCCCGTTGGCCATCCAGGCCGCGACGGTCGCCGTCGGTCACCGGCAGGCCGTCCTCTCCTTCGATGGCGCCGAGCACTGCGTCATCCCTGCGGGCGAAGAGTGCTTCTCCGACCCGGTCGACCTCCCGGTCGCCGCCGGCACGGACCTGGTCGTGAGCCTCTACCTCCCGGAGAGGACCGGTCTGGCCACCCATTCCCATCGGCCCGCGGAAGTCGCTCGGATCGCCGACGGCAACCACGTCACGTCTCCCGTACTCCCGTGGACGGAGCAGGTCGAAGCCCGGTACTACATCTCGGGTGTCGACGTGCCCGCCCCGCAGGACACCGTGATCGCAGCGGCCTTCGGCGACTCCTGGTTCGAAGGAGTCGGCACCACGACCAGCGCGAACCATCGCTCCGTCGACTTTCTCAACCGGCGCCTGAAGCGAGGATGGGTCGTCAACCAGGGCATCGCTGGAAACCGCCTCCTGCGTGACGGGGTCGGCGAACACGCGCTGGCGCGATTCGACCGCGATGTTCTCTCGATACCCGCCCTGACCCACGTTCTGGTCCACTTCGGCATCAACGACCTCGGTCTTCCCGGCGTGCTCGGCGAACCGCCCACCACCGCCAGCGCCCTCATCGAAGGCTTCAGCGCTCTGGCTGGCCGCGCCCACCGCGCCGGGCTGAAGATCCTCGCCGCCACCATTGGTCCCTTCGCGGGCGCCGGTCCCGGGATCAGCACGCCGGAGGGCCTCGCCACCCGACGTGAGGTGAACGACTGGATCCGCACGACCGACGCCTTCGACTCTGTCGTCGATGTGGCCCGAACTGTCGCCGATCCTCACGCCCCCGACCACATCCACCCCGCGCTGGACAGCGGCGACGGTATGCACCTGAACGACAAGGGCGCCGAAGCCATGGCCGACGCAGTCAACCTGGACGACCTCGCGCTCTAGCGCCGACAGGTGCCGTCAGGCGCCGAGGACGTGGGTCAGGTGAGGGCTGGTGAAGACACGGTTCGGGTCCAGGCGGTCGCGGACGGCCTGGAAGTCGGCGAAGCGCGGGTACGCCGTGGCCAGCGAGGCGGCGTCGCGGTAGTGCAACTTGCCCCAGTGCGGGCGGCCACCCAGCCCGGCGGCGACCCTTTCGAAGGCCCGGAAGTACGGCTCGTACGGCATGCCGACGTACTGGTGCACCGCGATGTACGCGGAGTCCCGGCCGTAGCCGTGGGACAGCCAGATGTCGTCGGCGGCGGTGAACCGCACCTCGACCGGGAAGAGCACCTTGAACGGCAGCCCGCCGACGATCCGTTGGAGCGCGGCCAGTGCCTCGGGTAGCGCCTCGCGGGGCAGGCCGTACTCCATCTCGACGAAGCGGACCCGGCGTGGGGTGCAGAACACCCGGTCGGAGCGCCCGGTGTAGCGGCGTTCGGTGAGCGCCCGGGCGGAGACCGCGCTGATTCCCGGGGCCAGCGTCGGTACGGCCCGACCGAGCCGGCAGGCGCTCGCGAAGACGGTGTTGGCGAGGAAGTCGTCGTCGAGCCAGCCGCGCCACCGGGGCAGTGGCCGGTCGTTGGCGGGTACCCGGTCGTTGGTCTTGACCTGCACGCGCGCGGTGTAGGGGAACCAGTAGAACTCGGCGTGGTCGTGGCCGCCGATCAGGGTGGGCAGGTCGGCGAGCACGTCGGCCAGCGCGGCCGGGCGTTCGTGGGCGTGCAGCACGAAGGCGTCGACGCAGCGCAGGGTCACCTCGACCAGCACGCCGAGCGCGCCGAGCGACACCCGGGCGGCGGCGAAGACGTCCGGGTGCTCGTCGGCGGAGCAGCGCAGCACCTCTCCGGTGCCGGTGACCAGGGTGATCGCTTCGACGAAGGTGGACAGGCAGCCGTAGGCGACGCCGGTGCCGTGGGTGCCCGTGGAGATCGCCCCGGCCACCGTCTGGGCGTCGATGTCGCCGAGGTTGGGCAGGGCGAGGCGGTGCCGGGCGAGCAGGCCGTTGAGCGCCCGTAGGGTCATTCCCGCCGGTACGGTGACGAGCCGGTTCTCGACGTCGACGCTGACGGTGGTGGTCAACTCCGACAGGTCCATCCGCCGGTCGTCGGCGAGTGCGACGGCGGTGAAGGAGTGGCCGCTGCCGGTCACCCGGATCCGACCGCCCTCGGCCACGGCGGCGTTGACGGCCTCGGCGACGTCGGCTGGCGAGCCGGGGCGCAGGATGGTGGTGGCGCTGCCACGCTGGTTACCGGCCCAGTTGGACCAGCGGGCGGTGACCGGTGCGGTGCCGACCATGCGCGCTCCTCAGAGATGAATATGAACTGACTTCATATCAGGAACGTTGTACCTGGTAAATACCGCAATCCCGGCCCGCTCGTTGTACCGGTAGTCACGGACTCGTGACGTGCAGATATGTTCATCCGTCGAAGGGGGGTGGCACCGAGTGTCCACACCAGCCGCCACGACCGGGCCGCTGCGCCGCGTACCGGTGCAGGGTCGAAGTGTCGCGCGGGTACAGCGCATGTTGGATGCCTGCGCCGAACTCGTCGACGAGGTGGGGTACGAGGGGCTGACCACAACCCTGCTCGCCGAGCGTGCCGAGGTGGCGATCGGGTCGGTCTACCAGTTCTTCCCGGACAAGCGGGCGATCGTGCAGGCGTTGACTCTGCGCACAATGGAGTCCTACCTCCAGCGGCTCGACGAGCGGTTCGCCTCCGACGAGATGACCCACTGGTGGGACGGCGTCGACGCGGGCATCGATGAGTACATCACGATGCACCGCACCGTCCCCGGTTTCCGTACCTTGCACTTCGGCGACGTGGTCGACCTGCACCTGCTGGACGAGCAGCGCGACAACAACGGCGTGATCGCCGACCAGTTGGCCCGGGTGCTCACCGAGCGTTTCGGGCTGACCGACGTGCCGAAGCTGCGCTTCGTCCTGGAGATCGCCGTGGAGGCGGCCGACGCGCTGATCAAGCTCGCGTTCCGCCGGAGGTCCGACGGCGACGAGCGGGTGCTGCTCGAGGCGAAGGCGCTGATCCGGGAGTACCTGCACCGCCAGGTCGACGGCCCGGAGAGCGACCGGTACACCGCCGAGCAGCCGGCGACCCAGCCGGCCTGACCCGCCCGCGCCGGGCCCGGCCGGGGGCCGGCACGGCCCGGCGGGGTGGCGTCAGAGGAAGGCCCGGCCCTCCCCGCGGTAGGTGGGCGTGGTCGCCACGACCGCGTCCCCCTCGACCAGGTGCAGCTCGTTGACCCGCTCGCACAGCTCACCGGCCTTCGCGTGCCGGAACCACACCCGGTCGCCGATACGCAGGGTGGCCGCCGCCGCGCCGGAGAGCGGGGTCTGCACCTCGCCGGCCCCCTCGGTGCCGACCAGCTTCAGGCCGGCCGGCAGCCAGGGGCGGGGGAGTCGGCTGTCGGCCGCCGGGCCGGAGGCGATCCAGCCCCCGCCGAGCACGGTTGCCAGCTCCGGGGTCGGCCGGCGGACCACCGTGCAGGCGAAGAACGCCGCCGGGGTGGGGCGCCAGGCGCGGTAGGCGTCGAACAGCGTCGGCCCGTACAGGCCCGATCCCGCGGTGACCTCGGTGACCGCGGGATCGGCGCTGGTCGCGGCCACGCTGCCGGTACCGCCGCCGTTGACGAACTCCAGGTCGGCGTGCTCGCGGACCGCGGCGACCGCCGCGCCCCGGCGGGCCAGCAGCTCACGGTACGACCCGCGCTGGGCCAGCCGGATCGCGCCGGCCAGCAATGTCTGCCCCGGAGGCGCGTCGCCCAGGCCGGCGATCTGCGCCTCGTACGACATGAGGCCGACCAGCCGGAAGCCGGCCCGACCGGCGACGGTGGCGGCGAGAGCGCCGGCCGCCCGCGCGCTGTGCACCGGCGAGCGGCGGACGCCGACGTGCACCCGCCCACGCAGTGGTCGCCAGGAGGCGTCCAGGTCCAGGCAGACGCGCAGCTCGGCGCGCTGCCCGGCGGGCCGTACGGCGTCGATCAGGTCGAGCTGCCCGGTGCCGTCGATCATGAGGGTGATCGCGGCGGCCAGTGTGGGGTCGGCGGCCAGTTCGGCGACGGCGGCCCGGTCCGCGCTCGGGTACGCGACCAGCACGTCGTCGCTCACGCCGGCGCGGACCAGCCAGATCGCCTCGGGCAGGGTGAACGCCATCACGCCGTGCCACCCGGGTCGGGCGAGCGCCCGGCTGATCAGCTCCCGGCTGCGGACCGACTTGCTGGCCAGCCGGACCGGTTTGCCGGCGGCGCGGTCGGCCAGGGCGGCCGCGTTGGCGTCGAAGGCGGTGAGATCAACCACCGCGTACGGCGGGTCGAGGTGGGCGGTCGCCCGATCCAGGCGCTCGCGAAGTTTGTCGCTTTCGATAGCCACGTGTGCACGCTAACTGTCCGACGATGAATGCGAAATACCCTCGCGTACGTCCGGGCTGCGGCCGGTGCCTCCGGCGGCCTAGGCTCAGCGAGCAGGAGAATGTCGCCGGTGGGGCGGCCCCCCACCGGGTCTAGAGTGTTCCACCGGGGGTGCCCAGCGATGGGCCGGCACGTGGAGGTACGGCCATCGAAAGCCAGAACAGCGGCGAGTCGCGCGGCGTGTCGCGCTCGGGCGATCAGCCCGGCAACGCCGCCAACCAGCCCAGCGGTGCCCAGGTCGATCCGTCCGGCTACGCCGCGATCCGCTCGGTCCTGCGGATCCGGCCGTTCCGGCGGCTCTGGATCGTGCTCGGCGCCGCTTCCTTCGGCGACTGGCTCGGCCTGCTGGCGACCTCGGTCTTCGCGGCCTCACAGGTGCAGGGCAACACCGCCAAGGGCGCGGCCTTCGGTGGCGTCATCGCCATCCGGCTGCTCCCCGCCCTGGTGCTCGGCCCGGTCGCCGGCGTGCTCGCCGACCGGTTCGACCGCCGCTGGACGATGGTCATCTGCGATCTGCTCCGTTTCGTCCTGTTCGCCTCGATCCCGATGGTGGCGCTGGCCGGCGCCAGCGGTGCGGTCGTGGTCGGGTGGGCGACCCTCGCCACGTTCCTGATCGAGTCGATCACGCTGATCTGGATTCCGGCCAAGGAAGCGGCCGTCCCCAACCTGATCCCGCGCGCCCGGCTGGAGGCGGCCAACCAGCTCACGCTGATCACCACCTACGGCCTGACCCCGGTGCTCGCCGCGCTGGTCAGCGCCGTCCTGGACCGCAGCGTCCGGGGCGTGACCGGCGGCAACTTCCCGAACTGGGCCGAACCGGCCCAGCTGGCGCTCTGGTTCAACTCCTTCTCCCGGCTGGCCACCGCTCTGGTCGTCGCGTTCGGCATCAAGGAGATCAGCCAGGGGCAGACCGCCGAGGGCGAGCGGCACGAGCAGAGCATGCTGCGCCAGTTCAAGGAGGGCTGGCAGTTCATCGGCCAGACCCCGCTGGTGCGCGGGCTGGTGCTCGGCATCCTGGGTGCGTTCGCCGGCGGCGGCATCGTGATCGGCACGGCGAAGTTCTTCGCCAGCTCGCTGGGCGCCGGTGACGCGGCGTTCTCGCTGCTCTTCGGCGCGATCTTCGTTGGCTTGGCGCTCGGCATCGGCCTCGGTCCGATGATCGTCAAGGACATGTCCCGGCGCCGCTGGTTCGGCATGAGCATCGTGCTGGCCAGCGCCGCCGTGATGACCCTCGCCTTCGCCATCCACCTGTCCATGGCGATCGTCGGCGCGGTGCTGGTCGGCGCTGGAGCCGGGATGGCCTTCCTGGCCGGCACCACCCTGCTCGGCGGCGAGATCAGGGACGAGGTTCGCGGCCGGGTCTTCGCCGTGGTGCAGATCGGCACCCGGCTGGTGCTGATCCTCGCCATCGCGCTGAGCAGCCTGCTCGCCGGCGTCGGCGGCTCCCGCAAGCTGGAGATCGCCGACCTGGGTCTGTCCATCTCGTCGACCCGGCTGCTGCTGTTGGCCGCCGGAGCCGCCGGCATCTTCGCCGGGATCAGCGCCTTCGGCCAGATGGACGACAAGAAGGGCGTCCCGGTCCTCGCCGACCTCTGGGGCTCCATCCGGGGTCGTCCGCTGATGCCGGCCGAGCCGTTCGTCTCCAACGGGCTCTTCGTGGTCTTCGAGGGTGGCGAGGGCGCTGGCAAGTCCACCCAGCTCACCGCGCTCGCCGAGAGGCTGCGCGGTCAGGGGCGCGACGTCGTGGTCACCCGCGAGCCGGGGGCCACCGCCGTCGGCCAGCGGATCCGGTCGCTGGTGCTGGACACCTCCGGCGACGAGGCGCCCTCCCCGCGTGCCGAGGCGCTGCTGTACGCCGCCGACCGGGCGCACCACGTGGCCGCCGTGGTCCGGCCCGCGCTGACCCGCGGCGGAGTGGTGATCAGCGACCGGTACGTCGACTCGTCGCTGGCGTACCAGGGTGCGGGGCGGACACTCCCGGTCGACGAGGTCTCCTGGCTCTCCTCCTGGGCCACCGGCGGGCTCAAGCCCGACCTGGTGGTGCTGCTGGACGTCGAGCCGCAGACCGGCCTGTCCCGGGTCGCGTCGCGCAGCGAGAGTGCCGACCGGCTGGAGGCCGAGTCGGTCGACTTCCACGAGCGCGTCCGGTACGCCTTTCTCGACCTCGCCGCCGCCGACCCGAAGCGCTACCTGGTGCTCGACGCGTCCCGACCGGTCGAGGAGATCACCGGTCAGGTGGTCCGTCGGGTCGAGGAGATGCTCGGCAAGCCGGGTGGCATCGTGCACCCCCGTCCTGCCCAGGGCCCGGACACCTCGGTCCAGCCCGAGTTATCCGACGCGGAGCTGGTGACGATGGAGCATCGGACCTGATGCCGGACGTCTTCGCCGACCTGGTCGGCCAGGACGAGGCGGTGGACGAGCTGCGTCGGGCAGCCGCCGCCGCGGCGGTCGTGCTGCGCGCCGGCGCGGCCGATCGGGCACCCGCGCTGATCGCCGCCGGCCCGACCGGCAGTGCCGCACCCGACGGGGTCGATCCGTCCGCCGGGATGACCCACGCCTGGATCTTCACCGGGCCACCCGGCTCCGGTCGCTCGGTCGCCGCGCGGGCCTTCGCCGCGGCCCTGCAGTGCGTGCACGGCACCGGCTGCGGCGAGTGCCCCGGCTGCCACACCACGATGGGCGGCACCCACGCCGACGTCCGGATGGTCGTGCCGGAGGGGCTCTCCATCGGCGTCGGCGAGATGCGTGCGCTGGTGCTCCGCGCGGCCAGCACCCCGTCGGGCGGGCGCTGGCAGGTGGTGGTCATCGAGGACGCCGACCGGCTGACCGAGGCGGCCGGCAACGCGCTGCTCAAGGCGATCGAGGAGCCTCCTCCGCGTACCGTCTTCCTGCTCTGCGCCCCGTCCACCCACCCCGACGACGTCTCGGTGACCATCCGGTCGCGCTGCCGGGTCGTACCCCTGCGGCAGCCGCCGGCCACGGCGGTGGCCGAGGTGCTGGTCCGTCGGGACGGTGTCGCGCCCGACGTCGCCCAGTGGGCGGCGGCGGCCGCGCAGGGGCACGTGGGTCGGGCCCGCCGGCTCGCCCGCGACCCGGAGGCCCGCAAGCGACGCGAGGCAGTGCTCGCCGTGCCGCGCCGGCTGACCGGCGTCGGCGCGGCGTTCGACGCGGCGTCCGCGCTGATCGAGGCGGCCGAGGCGGAGGCCGAGGCGTCGGTCGCCGAGGCCGACACGGCCGAGCGGGCGGCGCTGGAGACCGCGCTCGGCGCGGGCGGCACCGGCCGGGGCGCGGCCGGCGCGATCCGTGGCGCCGCCGGGCAGCTCAAGGAGCTGGAGAAGCGGCAGAAGTCGCGGGCCACCCGGGCCCAGCGGGACGCGCTGGACCGCGCGCTGGTCGACCTCGCCGGCTTCTACCGGGACGCGCTCACCATGGCGCTGCGGGCCCCCGTCGCCCCGGTGCACACCGACACCGCGGCGCTGGCCGGTGCCGGGGCGCAGAAGTGGGACGCGGAGGGGTCGCTGCGCCGGCTGGAAGCCGTGCTCGCCTGCCGGGCCGCGATCGAGGCGAACGTCAAGCCGCGGATCGCGGTCGAGGCGATGATGCTCGCCCTCTGGAAGGGCTGACCCGCGGCTTTCGACCCGTGGTCCCACCCCCGGGGACCGGTCATCCACAGGCATCGACACGCGCGATTGCTGTGCGGTACGGTCCGGTGTGCCGTGGTGACGGTGACAGCACACTGAGTGAGGGATCACCCGGGGGAGGAGTCGGCCGATGCCACGGGGGGAGATCGACGAAGCCTGGATCGAGGAGGCGGTGCGGCGCTACCGCCGGATCGAGTCACTCCAGGCCGAGTTCGACCAGGCGGTGTCGACCGTCGAGGTCACCGTGCGGTCGCCGGACGGGCTGGTCGAGGTGGTGGTCACCGCCGGTGGGCGCATCACCGACGTCCGGTTCCTCGGGCCGCTGCACAGCCGCAGCCCACGCGACGTGGCCGGCTCCGTGCAGGCCGCGGTCACCGCGGCCGCCGATGCCGCCGAGTGGGCCCGGGAGAAGCTGCACAACGAGACGTTCGCCGCCTACCGACCGCTCGCGGGGGCCTGAGATGGAGACACTGCGCGCGCTCTCCGCCCGACTGGACGAGGCGAGCGCCACCCTCACCTCCCTGTCCCGCACGGTCACCGCCAGCGATCCGGCCCAGGCGGCGTTCGGCGCCGACGCCCCCGGTCGGCCCGGCGAGATCGGCCGCGCGCTGCACCGGCAGTGGGCCGCCGCCACCGACGACCGGGCCCGCGAGGCGCGGGCCGCCGCCGGCCGGCTGGCAGCCGCCGCCTCGGCGGTGCGTGAGGCCGCCGACCGCTACGGCGAGGTCGACCGGGCCGCCCGCCGCCGGATCATCGGAGAGCCGTGATGGATCCGCTGGACCGGCTCGCCGAGCCCGGCCTCGACCTGCTGCGCCGGGTGGACACCCTGCTCGCCGCCGGTGTCCCCGAGGGCCACCGGGTCTGGCCGCTGCTGCGCCGCATGCAGGTCCTCCCGGGTGACGCTGTCCGTGGCTTCCTCGACCTCCACCCGGCACCGCTCGCCGGCGCCGGGCACGCGGTGCGCCGGCTGATTCGCGGGTACGACGACGTCTCCGCCACGCTCACCGACCCGGTCCTCTGGTCCGGCTCGGCCGCCTCCGCGTACGGGCAGGAGCGTGCGGCGCTGTTGCGCCACCTCGACGAGGGGCCGGAGAGCCTGGTCGGGCGACTGGAATCCACCGCCGGATACGCGGACGCGCTCGCCGACTGGGTCGAGGGCAGCCGCCTCGCCCTGGCCCGGACGCTGGCCGACGTGCTGCGCTCGGCCGAGGCGGTCAGCGTGGTCGCCGCCACCGTGGCCGGCGCTCCGCACCGACCCGGGCCGGTCGGGCCGGGGGTTGCCGACGCGGCCGAGATCGCCGCTCGGGTGCTGGCGGTGCTCTGCGTGGCGTACGACGGTGCGGAGACGCTGCTGCGCCAGTGGGCGCCGAGCCTGGCCGAGTCCGCCTGGCGTCCGTCGGCCGACGGTCGGCCCCGCTACGACCAGCCGACACGCGTCGGCTGGTAGCCGGGCCACCGAGCCCCGGACAGGCCACGGCGTCGCTCGCGGGCACCCGGCCGGAGCCGGCACCGGCGGCGACGCCGTGGTCTTCCCCCTGCACCCCCCGCAGGTCTGCCTCCACTCAACGCCGCCCGGCCGCGTTTGTCCCCTGCCGCGACCCGGATTCAACCGTCCGGGCGAGGTGCAACGGCACGACGGGTTGGCCGGGCAATCGGTCAAGTCGACGGTCATGGATGGAAGCGGGGTGTAGTCGTCTGGCGACGGCCGCCGCGCCCGCCGCGGTGAGCCGTCGTAGGGTGGGGGCATGGGCATGCTCTGCGCGGTCAGCTTCAACCGGTACGGGCGCCTCTACTACCTCGACCCTGGTGAGTTGCGCCCGCAGGTTGGCGACAAGGTGCTGGTGCCCACCGACGACGGGCCCGAGGTGGCGGAGTGCGTCTGGGCCGCCCAGTGGGTGACCGAGGAGACCGACGGCTTCCCCCGGCTGGTGGCGCTGGCCGGCGACGACGACCTGCGCCGGGACGAGGCGTTGCGCCGGCGCAAGGCCGAGGCCAAGGTGGCCGCGAAGCGGCTGATCCGCGCGCACGGCCTGCCGATGAAGGTCGTGGCTGTCGACCACGTGCTCGGCTCCGCCGACGGCGGCGGTGAGCGCAGCACCGTCTACTTCACCGCCCCGCACCGGGTGGACTTCCGTTCCCTGGTCCGCGACCTGGGCGCCACCCTGCACTGCCGGGTCGAGCTGCGGCAGCTCTCCGCACGGGACTCGGCGCGGGTGCAGGGTGGCATCGGTTCGTGCGGCCGGGACCTGTGCTGCGCCACGTTCCTCACCGACTTCGAGCCGGTGACCATCCGGATGGCCAAGGACCAGGACCTGCCGCTCAACCCGCTGCGCATCTCCGGCGCCTGCGGCCGGCTGATGTGCTGCCTGAAGTACGAGCACCCTCTCTATCAACGATTCCAGGAGACGGCCCCGGCCGTCGGCAGCCGGGTCTCCACTGCGGAGGGCGACGGCCGGGTGGTCGGCCACAGCGTCCCCCGTGACGCGGTGACGGTCCGGCTCGACGCCGACGGCTCCCGCTGCTCCTGCTCACGCGCCTCCGTCTGCGCCCCCCGCCAGGCCCACGACCAGCACTACACCCCCTGACCCCCCGGCCCCCCGGTGATCATGAAGTTATCGCCCGCTGTCCCGGCGTGTCGCCGCAACAACTTCATGGTCAACGGCGGGGGGGACGGCCGGGCGGGGGGCGGGTTGGTCAGGGGAGGGTGATGGGGGGTTCGGCCAGGCGGGCCGTGAGGGTGGTCTTCGGGGTGAGCCAGCTGGCGGTGGGGGTCTGGTCGGGGTTGGGCTGCCAGTCGCGGGCGACCCGGTCCACCCCGATCGGGTAGATGGTCAGCGTGCCGTCCGGATCGATGCGCAGCCGGAGGAACGACTTGGAGTCCTCGATGCCCTGACCGGCGAAGAGCTCGTTGACGTTCACCCCGAACGACCCCGCCACCAGCAGGTACGCCGCCACCAGTTGGCTGGACACCAGGCCGATCACCGGTCCGTAGAGCACCGCTGCGGCGACCACCGGCAGCGGCCACGGCCAGTCGTAGAACGGCAGCGCCAGCCACGCCCACGTGCCGGCGGCGGCCAGCCCGATGTGCGCCAGGCCGTGGCTGACACCGAGGATCCAGTGCCGCGCGTGCCGCTTGCCGCTCGCGCTGGGCGGCTTGGCGAACAGGGCCGCCGCCAGCACCGTCACGAGCAGCATCATCACCAGCGGAACGCTGAACAGTCGTTGGTCGCTGGTGTCCGCCCAGTTCGCCGTCGCACCCGCCATGGCCAGCATCAGCAGCGTGTGCAGGGTGCCGAGCAGCGTGGTGAAACCGGGATTGCGGAACGGCAGCCGGGCGAAGATGCCCCAGCCGTAGCGGCGGGAGCGGGCCGCGTCCGGATAGCGGGCCACCAGGTCGTACGGCTGGGTGCGGCTGGCCCGGCGGGCCAGGGTGTCCCGAGGCGGCACCTCGAGCCGCTCCGGCAGCTTGTGGGTGGGGTAGAGGTAGGCCCCACCGCCGCCACACGTGATCAACTGCCGGTCCGGCCCGGCGTAGCGCGCGTAGTGGTGCAGATCGCCGGAGAGCAGCAGCCGGACTTGTGCCCCGGTCGGGTCGATGATCGTCCGGATGAAGTAGTCGATCGAGTCGTACGCCGTCGGGTGGTCGGCGGCCTTGACCCAGGTCGGCGCCGGCGCCGCGATGATCACCTTCGACTCGGGGCCGAGCTGCCGGGCCACCTCGTCGAAGTAGGCCAGCTGCGGATCGTCCAGGTACGAGCCGGACTGGTCGTCCACGCCGAGCAGCCACCAGCCCGCCGGCAGTTCCACTGCGAAGTACGACCGTGACTGCCCGGTGCCCCAGCCGCCGAAGTGCCGGTCCCGGGAGCGGACGAACAGCCGCAGGAAGGCGGTCAGGCCGTCGTACCAGTCGTGATTGCCGGGCACCGCGTAGAGGGTGGGTCGCTCCGGCGGGGTGGCCGGCAGCGCGGCCTGGTACGGCCCCTTGCACCGGTCCTCGTACGACGCGTAGGCCGCCGACGGGTAGACCTGGTCGCCGCCCATCACCAGGGTCTGCGCCCGGGGCAGCCGGTGCCCGTCCACGGTCAGCTCCGGCTGCGCCAGGAGGTAGGCCACCGAGTAGGTGGCATTGAAGCCGTCGCCCAGGTCCGCCACGTAGTCGAGCCAGAGACCGCCGTCCGGCCCGACCTGGCGGAAGGCGTCGTCGCCGAACGCGTTCTGCAGCTCCCGCTTGTCCAGGTACGCCCCGAAGAGCACCGCCAGCAGCGTGCGGATGCCGGTGCTGATCAGCAGGAACGGGGCCAGCCACGGCACCGGCTTGCGCGGGGTGAAGCCCAGCTCCAGCGGGTCCGTGGTGCGGGGGCGGTGGGCTGCCCGCTCCCCGGCCGGCGGGTCCTGGTGGGGGTCGTCGAGGGGGGCGTGATCGTCGCTCACCCGCCGCAGCGTAGTCCCGACCTCGATGATCCGCTGTCCGGTAAACGGCTAGATGGCGGCCGATGTCCGGTTGGCAGCAGCGCGCCGGGAGGGGGTATCCCGTTCGGTCGGTGGCCGTGGGGTGCCGTACACTTGCTGATCGTTGCCGCCTTAGCTCAGTCGGCTAGAGCGACGCACTCGTAATGCGTAGGTCGACGGTTCGATTCCGTCAGGCGGCTCCACTGAAAGGCCCAGGTCACCGGCTTGATCGCCGATCATGACCTGGGCCTTTTGCTTGCCGTCGTTAGGCCGAGCAGCCAAGTGAGCAGCCAACCTACTCACCGGACCACAGCGCCCCCTCCAGTCGTGCCGCAGCGGGCAGGCGCGGCTTGAGGGGGTTGCTGACGACCTCCGGCCAGCATCTGTCTGCCCTGTATTCTGCGTCCCTCCCTGGCAAGAGAGCTGATTACGTGGAGGAAGCGTGGGATACGAGATTCATATCAGCCGAGCCGAGGAGTACTACGAGAGCGAAGGGCAGCCGATCACCCTGCCCGAATGGCAGTCCTACGCGGATGGCAATCCCGCGCTCAGCGCAGGCGGATGGCTTGGTTGGGATGAGGACCGTCAGCCCATCTACGAATACGCCTGCGCGGACGGAAGCCCGGTTTCGCTGACTTGGTTCGAAGGTGCGATCGACATCAAGGGTCATTTCGATGGCGACCCCTACCGCGAGTTCGGAACTTTCGCCGAGGACTTACAGGCCAATCTCCAAGGCGACGACGGCGAGCGGTATACGGCGAACGGTGTTCTTCCGCCTGAGTGACTAACTGAGTGACGATCAGGGCGGACGTGGACGGACAACGATGGACGATGGGGGATGGCCTCGGCAGGCTAAGGTCCCGCCCGTCCTGGTCAGCAGCCTGAGTGGGTTGCCTGGGGGTCAAGGGGTCGCGGGTTGACATCCATAGGAGCATCGGGATGGCGCATCCGTTGACTCGGCGTGCGACTGTGTTTGCGAGTGCTTGGGACCGGAATGGAGAACCCCTTGAATAGTCCCAATATGTCTAGAATAGTCCAGTCGTACCGATACCGCTTATTTGTAAGAGGCATGCGCCTCGCTCTGCTCTTCCCGGTAACGCTGGTGCTGATGGTGCTTGCTCGACTCGGTGTTGCACCGAATGTTCTTGTGCCAATCATAATAATGCTGTTTGTTGCCATGGCGCTGGGTGTGATAACGGCTTGGATTGGTGCGGTTTTCCTGATGAGGGATACTTCGCGCTATTCGGGTGCGACAAGCGGGAGGGTCGATATCCAGAAGTCCTGGGATCTTATCCAGCAAGCGATCAGGGACATGTGCAATTTCCGCAGATGGTGAGCACCTGACAGTCGATGCTGGGTGACCAACTGAGTGACGATCGACGCGGACAGGGGTGGACGCCTCTGGACACTCGCGGACCGTCGAACCAGCTCACCACCGCCAACCCCGCAGCTCAGCATCGTGTGATGGTTCCTTCGGGACGAAGGAGTCAAGCTCGGTAGGCGAAACGACTGGCGGAGCTTGAGGTCCAGGAGCATCGGGACGGCAGGCGGTGCGTGGGTTGCGTTGGGTGCCTAGGCTCTTGGCAACATGGTGGGGCCAAGGAGTAGGTGTGCCGAGACAGGGTTCTACCAGGAAAGGGCAACGGGCGCTGACGAGGCCCGGAGCCGCTGTGACGGAAGCCGCGGAAAGTGACGTACTGGCCGCACTTCAGCGGCAGGTACGGCAACTCCAGGTGGAAGGCGGGCGTGCCGTCCGGTGGTACCGAGATCCTTCGTTGCTGGTCTCGGTCCTGGCGCTGGTCGCGTGCCCGTTGCGTGCCCGATCCGGCGGTCGCCGAGGGGCAACAGCGGTCAAAGCTTGGTGGTCTTCCCGGTCGCTGAGCAGCGGCAACGGCAGGTAGCGGCTCTGTCCGACCAGCAGTGCCGACAATTCCTAAACCGTGTGTCGCGGGTTCGAATCCTGCCGGGGACGGCCTGGAAGATTCTCGACGTAGCCTCACACAGTGCTGATCAAGGTGATGGACGACTACGGATGCTGGCCCCTGTGGGTCCGTGACGACCGCAATGACGTCTACGAGCCGCGCGATCCTGCAACGCTCGGGCTGTCCGGCAGCCTCGTGGGGCGGTTGGCGTCTTGGCGGCAATGGTCCGAGTCCATGGTCAACATCGTCGATCCAAATGACAGCAGACCCGTTACGGCAGACGAGGATGCAGCCTTCGCCGCAGAGGGACGTCTGCTGGCGGCACGTGTTGCGGATGAGCTTCCCCACGCAGTGGTCTGGTTCTACCAGGAGCAGCCAACGGAGCAGCCAAACCGGCGAACGCAAGCGGACGATCGCAGACAGGGACGCCATGTCGAGCGCCAGGACCAGGCGGCGGACCGGCGGCCGGGGACAGACTCGTAATGCGTAGGTCGACGGTTCGATTCCGTCAGGCGGCTCGGTACAGAAGCCCAGGTCATCGGCCTGGGCTTCGCCGTTTCCCAAGGTCGACAACCTCGCCGCCGGCCATGCCGGTCCGCACATGGTCCGCCCTGCACCACCTGTACGTACCGGGCCTGCTCCAGACCCCCGACTACGCGCGCCGCATCCTCACCGAGATGGTCGAGCTGCACAACCTCGACATCGCCGACGTTGATGCCGCCGTATCCACCCGGATGCAGCGCCAGCACCTCCTGTACGACGCCGGCAAGCGGTTCGAGTTCCTGCTGGCCGAGCCCGTACTGCGGTGGCTCCTGGCCTCGCCCGACGTCATGGCCGGCCAGCTCGACCGCCTACAAACCGTCGTCGGCGTGACGTCGGGTCGTCATCGCACAGATGTATCGGACGCGGCCCGCGCGATGTCGCGGGCGAGGTGGGAGGCACGCAGACCGACCGACCGGAGTCGGCGCAGGTCCGCGAGCGTGTCATGCATGAGCTGGACGTGAAAGTAGTTGACATGCTCCAGGACCGCGAACAGCGCAAAGGCCAGTCCTGGCCAGGAGGTGCGCCCTGGATCCGTCACCGCGCCGGATCCAGTGGCCACGAGGCCAGCGGCCAGCAACAGCGGGTTGACGATGCGGGCGGCGCGGCTGCACAGTGCCTGACCCTTCCGGCACCGGCGTTGTCCCCCGCGATATCGGTGTTCATCACGCACATCGCAGTGAACCCTGTGCCCGGTCGTGGCATTTCCGCCTCCGGTTGCCGAGGCGGGGCATCGGGCACAGGATGACGGGATGTCCGAGAAGTCGGCGACCCTGCGGGTGCTCACCCTGAACGCCCTTGCGCCGTTCTTCGCCGACTGGCCGCGCCGTCGGGCGGTGCTCGTCGACGGGCTGCGCGAGCTGCGGCCGGACGTGGTGGCCCTACAGGAGGTGGCCGGCGGCGGGGACATGGACGAGGCCGGTGGCCTGCTGGGGCCGGACTATCACCTCGTACCGCATCCCGGGCGGTCGGAGGACGGGGTCGGAGCCGTGCTGGGCAGCCGGTGGCCGATGCGTACCGTCGGGGTCGTCGACCTGCATGTCACCCCGCGCACCGCGGCGCTGCCGTGGAGTGCCGCCGTCGTGGTGGAGGTCGCGGTGCCGCCGCCGCTGGGACCGGTACTCGTCGCGCACCACAAGCCGACCTGGCAGTACGACGCCGAGTACGAGCGGGAACTGCAGGCGGTGCGGACGGCCCGGTACATCGAGGAGATCGTCGTCGAGCGGCGGACCGGTGCGCTCGACCCGGATGGTCCGGACACCGAGCCGCACGTGGTGTTGCTGGGTGACTTCGACGCGGCGCCCGACGCCGCGAGCGTCCGGTTCTGGACCGGTCGGCAGTCGCTCGCGGGCGTCAGCGTCTGCTATCAGGACTGCTGGACGGCGGTTCGTGGTGCGGCGCCGGGTCACACCTTCTCGCCGGGCAATCCGCTGATCCGGGCAGGGCTCATGCCGTTGGATCGGGGGCGGCGGATCGACTACGCCCTGGTCCGGTGCGGTCCGCACGGGCCGACCCTCGACGTCGTGGACTGCCGGCGGGTGTTCGCCGATCCGGTCGGCGGTGTGTGGGCGAGTGACCACTTCGGAGTGCTCGCCGACCTGCGCCTTCCGCCGCACCCGCCCGGTACCTGGGCGGAGACGCGTCCGGGGTCCGAAGAGGGCGCTCCGCCTCCCACGCCCTGACCCCCGTCAAAGGTGTTCGCGCGACTCGGTCGGTGCGGTCAGCTTCTGCATCAGGGCATCGTCACGGCGAAGTGCCATACCGAGTGCTCTCAAGCTCATGAACAGTGGCATCGACACGTTTTGACGGAACGCGCGCCCCAGAGCGTGAAGACTCTCTGGGTCGCTCCGTAGGTGTGCCAGGTCGAGTGTGCAGTCGAACACGATCCTTTGAACGAAGGGCGTCTCGACAACGCGGACGTCACGCCCGATCAGCTCGTCCGAACTGAGCTTGAGTTTCGTGACGCCGACGTACTCCGGTTTTCCGCCCATGTTCAGCCAACGGAAGTAACCGAGCACCTCGGTCCATTCGATCTCGCGGTACGAGACACTCGCCTCTTCGACGAGCTCCCGCTGCATCGCACAGGCGATGAAGTGGACCAATGACTGGCCCTTGGATCCGGGTCCCCGGATGTCGTTCAGGTCCACCGATCCCGAGCCTCCGGGTGCGGAGAGGCCGGCGGACGAGGGGGTCTGCGAGCCCTGCGTCGTCAGCACCAGCTTGCCGTCGGTGGTCAGGGCGAGGGTTGACACCCCGATGACGTTGGCTTGGTTGTTCTCGTCCAGCGGCAGGAGGTCACCGTCCCGAATGAACAGGTCGGTTCCTTCGACGAGGGTCGCTCCGGTCCTCCGGTCGATGACTCGCCGCCCGGTCAGGTAGTTCGAGCACACCGTGCTGAAGTAGTCGGTCAGGCTGAGGCGGAGGCTTCCGCCGTTGACCACCATGTTCAGGGTCAGGTCCTCGTCCTGTCGGACGAGCTTGCCGTTGTATATGTGCTTCGAACTTGAGATGGCGATGAGGATGGCGTACGCGAACCGCCCCACCCGTCGGGGAAGCCGCCGCCTGACGGGCGTGAATCCGTAGGTGGCGGCCGAGCGCATCAGCGCGATATCCAGATCATCCCAGGCGACGGCGATCTCGTTCGCACCCGGCAGCCGAACGACGGTACCGTCCGCTAATCCGCCCGGGTTGCGTGGCGGAGGGTTTCCCGGGACGAGCGCGATTTCTGGACGCCGCAGCTTCACCCATTCGGGAAGAAACAGCGCAAGGGAGAGCGCGAAGCCGAGCAACCCGGCCAGATATGCCCAACTCCAACTGGCCGCGCCGGCAACCGTCCCCACGACGCCCAGCAATAATCCGGCCAGCGCACCGTAGTACGTCAGCCGTCCACGCATGCCCGTGACCTGCAGACCCCACCAGTGCCTGAGCCGAGCGGCCAGTAACCAAAGCCGCCGCTTCTCCCGAGCGTCTGGATCCGGTTGTGGTGACATCGCGTCCCTTCGGCTCGCTCCGTCAGCGGGTGTGACCCTGTGCGCCGAGTCAAGCAGCCGTACGCGAGGGGTGGTATCCAGCAACCGGCTGACCGTCACGAGTCAGCGGTGCGGCGCGATCCGCAGGCGGGTCCGATGGATTCCGCGGTCCGGGCGGTCCATCCTGGTGAACCTGTCCGTCCGACACTCTGGAGGCGTCCCGCCATGACCTTCGCGCCCGTGATCGTCAGTCTTCCCATCGCCGACCGTGCCACCTCGCATCGCTTCTACCGTGATGCGCTCGGTCTGGAGGCGGTGGGGGAGTTGGCCGACGACGGCATCCCGGAGCCGTTGCAGTTCGTGGTCAACGACGGGCTGCGGCTGATGCTCATTCCGACCGGCGGTTTCGGCTGGGTGGTCGGCGGGCACGAGGTCGCCGCGCGGGGGCAGAGTGAGTGCCTGCTCAGCCTCGGCGTCACCGCACCCGCCGACGCGGACGCGATCGTCGAGCGGGCGCGTGCCGCCGGTGCCGAGGTGGTCACCGAGCCGGAGGCACAACCCTGGGGGTACGCCGGCACCTTCGCGGACCCGGACGGTCACCTGTGGATGGTGAGCGTCGAACCGGCGTCCTGAAACCGTCGGTGGGGGCGGTTACGGTCCGGTCGTGACCGTGATCATGGATGCCACCGGTACGTTGCCGACCCCCGCCGAGGAGGCCCGGCTGTGGGAGCTCGTCGAGTCGGCGTGGGTCGGGCTCGGCGCGGAGGCCCTGGCGCTGCGCCGGGCCCTCCTGGAGCGTGACCCCGACGCGGGCGAGGATGACGACGACGAGATTCGCGCGATCGACGCCTGGTTGGGCCCGTTCCTGGAGCGCCTGGGGCAGCTCAGCGCCGAGCTGTCCGCGCAGGAGTTGACCGACCTCGACCGGGTGGTGGAGCGCAAACTGCACGACATCGACCGGGAGGACATCCACGAGGTGACCGACGGCTCGGACGACGGCTTCCTCTACTGCCGGGGCTTCATCGTCGCGCTCGGCCGGGAGTACTACGAGGCGGTCCGAGCCAACCCGGCCCTCGCCGTGCTCGACGCCGACTGCGAGGAGTTCTGCTACTTCTTCGCCCACCTGCACAACGACCGGTTCGGTGCCTGGCCGGACACCGGCTCCGGCATCTCCCGGGAGTCGTTCGGCAACCCCGCCGGCTGGTCGAGCTGAGCGCGAGCCGGCGGGGTCAGACGTAGATGTTCTTGGCGTACTCCGGGCCGTAGTGCCGTTCCAGGTCCTCCAGGTTCTCCGTCGGCGCCTCGACCTCCTTGACCAGCCGGGCGCGGGACGGCAACACCTCCGGCTGCCAGGTCTCCGGTTGCCACAGCGCGGACCGCAGGAACGCCTTGGCGCAGTGGTAGAAGATCTGCTCGATCTCCACCACCACCGCGAGCACGGGCCGGTGCCCCTTGACCACCATGT
Organism: Micromonospora sp. RHAY321; assembly: GCF_023896955.1. GTDB lineage: Bacteria > Actinomycetota > Actinomycetes > Mycobacteriales > Micromonosporaceae > Micromonospora. The sequence goes on along the minus strand of NZ_JAMHIW010000003.1, from coordinate 413,837 downwards.
CGTCGAACCAGGGCGCGTCGCGTACCAGGCGGGCCCGGCCGTTGATCCGCAGGGTGTCGGTCCGCCCCGGGATCATGAAGAGCAGCCCGACGTGCGGGTTGTCCAGGATGTTGCGGTAGCCGTCGGCCCGCCTGTTGCCCGGCCGCTCGGGCAGCGCGATGGTCGTGTCGTCCAGCACCAGGGCGAACCCGGCCGGGTCGCCCTTGGGTGAGACGTCGCAGGTGCCGTCGGCGCCGGCCGTCGCCACCAGGCAGAACGGCGCGGCGGCGAGCCACTCGCGGTCCCGTTGGTGCAGGCGGACGCGTTCCTTGTCGACCGCCCGCGCGTTGGGCACGCCGAGCAGATCGCGCAGCTCCTCGTGCGAGGTGATCTCCACCGTCACGTGTTCCCTCCCCCGGCCGTTGACCCGGGTGGCAGGTGCCACCGTCCGACGGCCTCGCCCGCCAGCCTAGGCCCGCGCGACCAGCGCGAGGTTTGCGCCCGGTTGTCGGGGGTACGGCCTCACCGCGCCCGCCGCAGGACCCGTCACGCGAAACGCCGACCAGTGGAGGCCGGGTAATGGAGAGCCGACTCAAGGTACTGGGTCACCCAGTCCATCCGATGCTGGTCATGTTCCCGGTCGCGCTGCTGGTCACCGCGGTGCTGTTCGACGTGATCGATACCGTCGGCGGGCCCGACTTCCTCGGCGAGGTCGCGTACTGGAACATCACCGTCGGACTCATCGGCGGTCTGCTCGCCGCGGTGGCCGGCTCGTTCGACCTGCTGGCGATCCCGACCGGCACCCGCGCCAAGCGGGTGGGTCTGCTGCACGCCGGCGCCAACGTCGCCGTGATCCTGCTCTTCGCCGCCGTCTGGGCGGTCCGGCTCAACGCGGACTCCCGGGCCGCCGGTGGCGCGCTGATCGCCATCGAGGTGGTCGCGGTGGCCATCCTCGGCATCAGCGCCTGGCTCGGCGGCGAGCTGGTCGACCGGCTCGGCGTGGGCGTCGACCGCGAGGCCGGTCTGGACGCGCCCAGCTCACTGCGGCCGCCCGCGGCCACCCACCGGATCGGAGAGGCGCGATGAGCGAGCAGCAGCAGCCCGGCGGTTTCGGCCGGGGTTGGCGCGGCCGGCAGCAGGGCTGGGACCCGATGGGCGAGTTGCAGTCGCTGCGCGCCGAGCTGAGCCGGCTGGTCGGTGGCCGGGCCGGCGCGTCCGACGTCGAGTTGACCGAGACCTCGGACGGCTGGGAGGTCGTCGTCCGGCTGCCCGGGGTGGCGCCGGAAGAGGTGGCGGTCGAGCTGGACGACCGGGAGCTGTGCGTGCGGGCCCGATCCGAGGCGGAGGTCAACGCCGACCAGGGCATCCCGGGTGGCTTCGAGACCCGCGGCTTCGAGTACCGCGTCGACCTGCCCTCCCGCGTCGACCCCGAGGGCATCGACGCGGTGATGGACCACGGCCTGCTCCGGGTCCGGCTGCCCCGGGCGGCGCGGCCCACGCCACGCACCATCACCGTCGGCCGCACCGGGCCGCGCTCCACCGGCGTCTCCGGTGGTACGCCGATGCCGGTCGATCCCGCGGCGGACCGGGAGCTGCACCGCCCGGACATCGCCGGTGAGATCGACCGACCGTAGCGGGACTGCGTGGTCACCTCGCCCCTGCTCGGCCCCACGGCCGGGCGCGTACCCGACGTGCAACGGATCGCCGTGCTGCGCGCCAACGCGCTGGGGGACTTCATCTTCGCCCTACCGGCGCTGGAGGCGCTGCGCGCCGCGTACCCCGGGGCGGAGATCGTGCTGCTCGGAGCGCCGTGGCACGCGAAGCTCTGGCGCGACCGGCCCGGCCCGGTGGACCGGGTCCTGGTGGTGCCGCCGGGACCGGGCATCCGCGAGCCGGAACCGGGCGAGCCGGAGTCGTCGACGGACGACTTCCTGGCCGCGGCGGCCGGCGAGGGATTCGACCTGGCGGTGCAGATCCACGGCGGCGGCGCCAACTCCAACCCGCTGATCAGCCGCCTCGGCGCCCGGGTCACGGTGGGGCTGCGAAGCGAGGACGCGCCGCCGCTGGACCGGTGGATCCGCTACGTCTACTACCAGCACGAGGTGATCCGCTTCCTGGAGGTGGTGGCCCTGGTGGGCGCGCCCGCGACCACCATCGTGCCGGCGCTGACGGTCACCGACGCCGACCGGGCCGAAGCGGCGCAGGTGCTCGGCCCGGCGGGCCGGCCTCGGGTGGCGCTGCATCCGGGCGCCACCGACACGCGCCGCCGCTGGCCCGCCGAGCGCTTCGCCGAGGTGGCCCGTGAGCTGCACCGGGACGGCTACGAGGTGCTGGTGACCGGTACTCCCGCCGAGCGGGAGGTGGTGGACCGGGTGGTCGCGGCGGCGGGGGTGCCGGTCCTGCCTCAGGTGGGCACGCTCAGCCTCGGCGGCTTGGCCGGCTGCTACGCCGACTGCGCGCTGGTCGTCTCCAACGACACCGGCCCCCTGCACCTGGCCGCCGCGGTGGGCGTCTCGACGGTCGGCGTCTACTGGGTCGGCAACCTCATCAACACGGGCAATCCGCTGCGCGGCCGGCACCGGCCGATCAGCTCGTGGATGGTGCACTGCCCGGTCTGTGGGGTGGACTGCACGCCCGGCATCTACCCGCACCGGCCGGGTGACGGCGAGTGCCCGCACCGGGATTCCTTCGTGACGGACGTGCCGGTGGCCGAGGTGCTGGAGGCCGCCAGGGAGTTGCTCAACCCGGAGCCCGGAGCGCCCTGACCCGCACCGACCCGCCGGTGGTTCAGGCCGGCTGCGGGCTGTCCTCGTCGGCGAGCACGACCTCCCACGCCTCGACGTCCCGCTCGGTGACGGTGGTGGGGGATTCCAGGTGGTAGGCGCCGCTGGGCAGGATGCCGGCGCCGCCGTACCGGGCCAGCACCGCGAGTTGGGCGGCGACGTCCTCGCCCTGGTGCTTCTCCGGCAACCGGCGCCAGAAGTCGAAGCCGCCCGAGTCGACGAGCCTGGCCCGGTCGTAGAGCACGCATCCGCCGATCCAGGAGATCTTGTACGCCCTCCACGCGCCGGGCGGCAGCGCCAACTGCTCGGTGACGTGCAGCAGGTTGGCCGCCGAGTGGATCTGGGCCCGGTGCCACTGCGGGGTGTCCGGCTGGATCCGCTCCGGTGTCGGTGTGCCGATCCACTCCTCGTAGTGCCCGTGCGTCTCCGGTCGCACGTCGTCGCTGTACGAGAGACCGTGCACGGCGTTGCCGACGAACCCGCAGCCCAGCTCCCCGAGCGCGGTGACCAGCCGGTGCAGCGCCCCGGGCTCCAGCCAGACGTCGTCGTCGAGGGTGAGCACGTACCGGGCCGCCGAGGCGGCGAGGAGGTACGCCCGGTGCTCGGCCAGCCCGCGCCGGGGCAGCCGGCGGGTCAGCAGCACCGGGTGACCCCGGTGGCGCAACGCCCGGACCATGGTGGCCGCCGCGGGATGGGCGTACGCCGGATCGCCGTCGGACTGGTCGCTCACCACCACCCCGAAACCGGGCACCCCCTCCTGGGCGGCGAGCCCGGCCAGGGTGACGGCCAGTTCGGCGGGCCGGTTACGGGTCGGGATCAGCACGTCGACCTGCCGGTCGGCGCGGAACGCCGCCGCGGTGTCGAGGTCGAGGGGTCGGTTCACGACGCTCGGGTGCGGGTGCGCAGCGACGGGTCCGGCTGCCGGTCCTGGTCGTGCGGCGCCGCATCGGGTTCGCGGTCCTGGCTGTGCGACCGGATCCGCTCGATGATGGCCGAGGTGGACCGGTCCGGCACGTACCCGAGGGTGCGCACCTGGCCGCCCAGCCGGCGCACCAGCGGCGCCTCCGGCACCAGCTCCGGCGGGTAGTCACCGCCCTTGACGTAGACGTCCGGCCGGACGGCCTCGATCAGCGCGGCCGGCGAATCCTCCTCGAAGACGACGACGTGGTCCACACAGGACAGCGCGGCGAGCAGGGCGCCCCGGTCCTCCACCGGGTTCACCGGCCGGTCCGGCCCCTTCAGCCGGCGCACGCTGCCGTCGGAGTTGACCGCCACGATGAGCAGGTCGCCCAGGGCGCGGGCCTGCTCCAGGTAGCGCACGTGCCCACGGTGCAGCACGTCGAAGCAGCCGTTGGTGAACACCACCGACCGCCCCGCGTCGCGGTGCTCGGCGACGATCGCGTCGAGTTCGTCGGTGCCGACAAGCGCCGGGTGCCCGCTGCTCGCCGACGGCTGATCGAGCGCGGCGAGCAGGTCCTCGCGCCGGCACACGCAGGTGCCGGTGTCGGAAACGGTGATGGTGGCCGCCAGTTGGGCGAGCTGGGCGGCGGTCGGCAGCGGCGCGTCGGCGGCCAGGGTCAGCGTCATCGCCGCCAGGTACGCGTCGCCGGCCCCCACGGCGTGGCTCGCCGGGACCGGTGTGCTGTGGCTGCGTCGGGGCTCCCCGTCGGCGCCGCCGACCACCGCGCCCTCGGTGTCCAGGGTCACGGCGACCACGTCGGCGCCGGTGTGTGCGCGCAGCTCGGCCAGGCGCGACTCGGCCAGCACGGCCCGGTCGACGCCCTCGCCGGCCTCGGAGTTCACGGTCACGCCGGTGCCCGTGACGCTGAGCCCGTCGCCGGTGAGGGCGACCCGGCCTTCGCTGCGGGTGGGTTCCCCGACGGCCCCGGGGCGGTCGGCCCGCGTCGGGTCCGGGGCGGTCGCGGCCGGGACGTCCTCCACGTGGGAACCGCCCGGGGCGGTGCCGACGGTCAGTTCGGACGGTCCGTCAGCCGGGTCGCTGTCGGGGTGTTCCAGGTGCAGTTCGACGCCGGCGGGTGGGCGGGTCGCACCGCCGGCCCGGGCCAGCAGTCGGGTCGCCTCCGCGAAGCTGGGTGTGACCACGGTCGGCGCGAGGCCCCGCCAGTCGGCCAGGTCGTGAGCGTCCAGCGCGACGGTGGCATACCGCTCCCGCTGCTCGACCAGCCACGCGCGGACCGGCGCGGGCAGCGCGCCCAGGCCGTAGTCGCAGACCACCAGGGTCGGCGCCTCCCCGCCGGCGGCGGCGCGCAGCTCCTCGGTGGCGCAGTCCAGGGCGGTGAGCAGCCGGGTCACCCCGTCCGGGTCGAGTGCGTCGTCCGGGTCACCGGAGTCCTCCCGGAGCAGGATCTGGTTGCCGGCCAGCATCCGCCGCTTGACCGGGGTGGGCCGGCCGGGCTGGTTGACCGTGCGGTCCCACACTCCGGCGCGGTCCAGGCAGTCGTGTAGCTCGTCGCCGGCGACGTCGGCCCCCACCGGCGCCACCAGCACGGCCCGACCGCCGAGGGCGGCGACGTTGACCGCGGTGTTGGCGGCCCCACCTGCGGCGGAGATCCGCCGCCGCAGGGTGAGGACGGGGGCGGGTGCCTCCCGGCACAGCCGGTCGGAGTCGGCGAACCGCCACTCGTCCAACATGGCGTCGCCGATGATCAGGACCGGGCGCCCGAGCCAGCTCTCCACGACGGTGGCGAGCCGGCGCTGTTCCGCTGCTGCTCCTGCCATGCCTCCCGGGGTCCCCAGTGCCTCCGGGGTCAAACCTTGGCGGTGATCGACCCCAGGGCGGGCCGCCGGGCTTTCAGGCTCGCCCGCTCGCAGCGGTGCCCGAACTGCCCACGGTGCCCGCCTGGGGGCGTTTCGGGTGTTCGGGCCCGGGAAGGAAATGGGGGTACCCGGAGAGGAGATGCATCGAGATGGCAACGACGACACTGCAGGGCAAGCGGATCGCCTTCCTGGCCGCAGACGGCGTCGAGGAGGTCGAGTACGTCCAGCCCCGCGAGGCGGTGGAGGACGCCGGCGCGACGGTCGAGCTGGTGTCGCTCAAGCCCGGCTCCATCCAGTCCTTCAACCACCTGGACCAGTCCAGGACGTACGACGTGGACGTCACCGCGGACAAGGCGGACGCCGGCGGCTACGACGCGCTGGTGTTGCCGGGCGGGGTGGCGAACCCGGATTTCCTGCGTACGGATGAGGATGCGGTCCGGTTCGTGCGGGCGTTCTTCGATGCGGGCAAGCCGGTCGGGGTGATCTGCCACGGCCCGTGGACGCTGATCGAGGCGGACGTGGTGCGCGGCCGGCGGATCACGTCCTGGCCGAGCCTGCGCACCGACCTGACCAACGCCGGTGCGACCTGGGTCGACGAGGAGTGCGTCACCGACGGCAACCTGACCAGCAGTCGCAAGCCCGACGACCTTCCCGCCTTCTGCCAGCGGATCACCGAGACCTTCGCCCGCTGATCCCCGTTCCACACCCGGCGCGTTGGTCGTGGGTCGCTGGACCTCATGATCAACGCCGGGTGCGGTGGGAGGTTTTTCCCGACCCGGCGCATGTTCCGTGTCGGCCGGGAAAGAAGGCCAGATGACCGAAGCCTCCGCCGCGCCGGTGCTGAACCGTCAGCAGATCCGGCTGCTCATGATCGGTCTGATGACCGGCATGCTGCTGGCCGCCCTCGACCAGACCATCGTCGGTACGGCCCTGCCGACCATCGTCGGCGAGCTGGGCGGGATCAACCACTACTCGTGGGTCGTCACCGCGTACCTGCTGGCCTCGACCGCGTCGACGCCGCTGTACGGCAAGATGGCCGACCTGTACGGGCGCCGTCCGGTCTTCCTCTTCTCGATCGGCACGTTCCTGGTCGGGTCGTTGCTGGCCGGGCTCTCGCAGAACATGACCCAGCTGATCATCACCCGGGGCATCCAGGGCATCGGCGCGGGTGGTCTGTTGACGCTGGCGTTCACGATCATCTCGGACGTCGTCTCACCCCGGGAGCGGGGCCGCTACCAGGGGCTCTTCGGAGCCGTCTTCGGGATCTCGTCGGTGGCCGGCCCGCTGGTCGGTGGTTACTTCGCGGAGACCGACTGGCGGTGGATCTTCTACATCAACGTGCCGCTGGCGATCCTCGCCATCGTGGTCTGCTACCACGTGATGCGGCTGATCCCGTTCGAGCGCCGGGACCACGCGATCGACTGGCTCGGCGCCGGCCTGCTCGTCGCCGGGGTGAGCTCCCTGCTGCTGGCGCTGAGCTGGGGCGGCAACGAGTACGCCTGGGGCTCCGGGGTGATCATCGGTCTCTTCGTGGCGGGCGCGGTGCTCGCCGTCCTCTTCGTGCTCCAGGAGGCCCGCGTCGCCGAGCCCATCCTGCCGCTGCGGCTGTTCCGCAGCGCCACCTTCGCGCTGGCCAACTCGGCCGGCTTCGTGCTCGGTCTGGTGATGTTCGGGTCGATCATCTTCATCCCGCTGTACCTGCAGATCGTCAAGGGCGCCTCGCCGACCCGCAGCGGTCTGCTGATGCTGCCGATGATGACGGGCATCATCGTCACCTCGATCCTCACGGGGCGGGCGATGAGCCGGATCGGCCGCTACAAGTGGTTCCCGGTGGCCGGGTCGGTGACCCTGCTGGTCGGCATGTTCCTGTTCACCCAGCTGTCGGTGGGCACCTCGCTCTGGATCGCCTTCGGCTTCATGGTGGTGATCGGCGTCGGCCTGGGCCTGTGCATGCAGTCGCTGGTCCTCGCGGTGCAGAACGCGGTCTCCGTGCGCGACCTGGGCGCGGGCACCTCGTCGGCGACCTTCTTCCGGTCGCTGGGTGGTTCGTTCGGGGTGGCGATCCTCGGCGCGGTGCTGTCCTCCCGGCTCGCCGGAGGGCTGGCCGACCGGCTGCCCGGCGCGATCGCCCAGCTTCCGCCGCAGCAGCAGGCAGAGGTGGCGGCGAGCGGCGGCACGAATATCTCGATCAACGATCCGGCGGCCATCATGGCCCTGCCCGGGCCGGTGCGGGCGGCGATCCAGAACGCGTTCGTCGACGCGCTGGACATGGTCTTCCTGACCGCCGGACTGATCGCGATCGTGGCCGTGCTGGTGACCGTGGCGCTGCCGAACGAACAGCTCCGGGGCGCCGGCCCGGAGGGCGCCAAGGGCGGTGCCGACCCGCTCGGCGGTGAGGCTCCGGCACCCGGCGGCAAGCCGCTGACCCGCGAATCCAAGGATGAGGCGGCCGCCGACATGGAGGCCAAGTCCCAGACGATGATCTGACCGCGCGACACCGACCGCCCCGGACCCCTCCGGGACGGTCGGTGTCATCCGGCCACAAGGCGTAGCGGCTGCGTGGGTCGGCTGTTGAGGCGGTCGAGCGCGTCGGAGGTCGCCGCGTCGGCAGGCAGGTGGACGATCAGACGCTGGTCGTCATCCGCGGGGAGTTCGAGGGTCTCGTACGCGAGCCGGAGCATCCCCACCTCGGGATGGGCCAGACGGAAGATGCCGCTGGCCTTCGGCAGGCCGGGAACGGTGTCGACGCGATGAGTGAAGGCGTCCCCGGCGGTGACGGTCAGCTCGTCCGCCAGGGCGGCCGTGGGCGGGTACGCCCGGAACGGGCCCTGCTTGAGGGCGGCGACCTGCTCGTCGGCGATGTGGTCCCAGTCGGGGTAGGTGCTGCGTGCGCGGCTGTCGGTGAGGACGAACCGGGCGAGGTTGGGCTCTGTCGCGTCCAGCAACCCGGTCGGTCCAGTCAGCCGTTCGTAACCGGCGGTGTGGGCGAGGATGTCGCTGAGCTGGTTGAGCAGCACCGCCGGCGTGGGTTCGAGACGGTCGAGAAGGGCCTGAACGGTCGGACGTACGGTGCGCGCCGGAGTGCTGTGGCCCCGGCAGTTGAAGCCGGCATCGGCCGCCTTGGTGAGGTGGTGCAGGTGGACGCGTTCGTTGCGGGTCAACCGAAGTGCGTTGGCGAGCGCGGCGAGCACCTGCGGAGACGGTCGGCGGTCGCGGCCCTGTTCGAGTCTCGTGACGTACTCCACGCTCACGTCGGCGAGGGCCGCCACCTCCGAGCGGCGCAGCCCGGCGGCGCGGCGACGCGGCCCGGTGGGGAGACCCACCTCGGCGGGAGTCACCGCTTCACGGCGGACGCGCAGGAACAACCCGAGCTCGTTGTCGCTCACCATCCGAAGGTAACAACGGAGGCCGTTCGGATGGTGTCCCTGCCACTACCAGCCTCAGTCCGGCCTCCCTGGCTTCCGGCCAGCTGACGACCGTTGGGGAAGGCGCTCGACAGCGGTCGAGCGTAGATCCCTGGCTGTCAGGAGCTGAATCATGAGTCGTACGGTTGTGGTCGTCGGCGGCGGTTATGGGGGCACGGCGGTTGCCAAGGCGCTGGAGTCGCAGGCCGATGTCGTGCTCATCGATCCTCGGGACGCGTTCGTCAACGTTGCGGGATCGCTGCGAGCGCTCACCCGGCCCGACTGGGCCGGCAACATGTTCTTTCCCTTCGACACGTTGCTCACGCGGGGCACCGTCATCCGCGGTCGAGTGGTCTCGGTGGATCCTGGCGGCGTCACCCTGGCCTCAGGTGAGCGTGTCGCGGCAGACTATTTGGTCCTGGCCACCGGCTCCAGTTACGCCTACCCGGCCAGACTCGACGCCGACTCCATCGACGAGGCGCTCGACGACCTGCGCCAGACCAACAAGGAACTGGCCAGCGCCGAGCGGGTACTGATCCTCGGCGCCGGGCCGGTCGGGTTGGAGTTGGCCGGTGAGATCAAGGACGTCTGGCCGGACAAGCACGTGACCATCGTCGATCCGGCCGATCAACTGCTGCCCGGCTTCAGGTCGGAGATGCGCGACGACCTCCATCGGCAGCTCGACGAGCTTGGCATCCAGTTGCGGCTGGGCACCGGGCTGGTCGCGCCGTTGGCGACCGAGGCCAATCGGGCCGCTACCTTCACGGCCACCACCACCGATGGCGACGAGATCACTGCCGACATCTGGTTCCGCGCCTTTGGCGTGCGCATCAACAGCGACTACCTCGCCGACGGCCGGCTGACCACGCTCACCCCGGACGGGCAGGTATCCGTCACCGAGACTCTCAACGTCCGCGGGCCCGACCACATCCTCGGCCACGTCTACGCGGTCGGCGACCTCACCGACGTCGCCGAGGACAAGATGGCGGCGTACGCGTTGCAGCACGCCGAGGTCGTGGTGCGGAACATCGCCGCCCAACTGCGAGGCGAGCAGCTGACGGCCACCTACCAGCCCATGCCCCACCCCATGATCCTGGTCCCACTCGGGTCGCGTCACGGTGTCGGCCAGATGCCCACGCCCGACGGCCCGGCCGTCGTCCCTGCCGCGACGGTCTCCGAGTACAAGGGCACCGACCTGTTCACCGGCCGCTTCACCGAACAGTTCGGCCCGAACGCCGGCTGAAGACCGGCTGGCAGCCTGATCGAGTCGGGGTCAGTGAAGTCGGGGTGTCCGGGTGGCAGGGATGCCCCGACTTCCGCGATCCGGAGTCGATCTCGCGAGGTCAGGCGGGGCGGCGGTAGACGCCGTACCACCAGGTCGCAGCCAACTCTCGGGCGGCCGCCGCGTCGGTGTCGGGGTCGGCCGAGGTGGCGCTGACGTGACCGGCGAGAAAGCGGTCGCCGCCGATCACGATCAGCCGACTGGCTGTCTCCACGTCGATGCTCGCGGGAGTGCGCCCGGCCTCCTGCTCGGCGCGGAGCGCCTCCACGGTGCGCCCCACGAACTGCTCCAGCCCGGCGGCCCAGTAGTCCCGGACCGTCTCGTCGTACGCGGCGACCTCGGTGACCGCCGCAAGCACCGGGGCGTATGTCCGGTAGATGCGGATCACGTCGACGAAGACCTCACTGAGCACCTCGAGTTGGTCGCCGGGCCCGCCCGGATCCCAGTCGCGGATCCGGTCGAAGGACGTCTCCCGCATGGTGCCCGCGAGGCGCATGAGCAGCTCGCTCTTGTCCCGAAAGTGGGTGTAGAAGGTCGACCGCGCCACGCCGGCCTCGGCGGCGATGCGCTGCACGCCGAGGTCGGTGAAGCGGATCCCCTCCTTCAGCAGCCGCTCGGTGGCCGCGAGCACCCGCGCTTCGACGGCGGCTCGGCCGTCGGGGTTGCGGGGGCGGCGGCGGGTGATCGAGGGCATAGCCGGAATCCTAGGTGGCCGGGGGTGGGGCGGGCGACGTACGCTCGTTGCCGGACACAGTGTCCGACATTGTGACCACGGAGCCCTGACCTCGGCCTCCGACCCCCGCACCATGAGGAGAGCAACACGTGAAGTACCGACTGTTGGGCACCACCGGGGTGTACGTCTCGGAGATCTCGCTCGGCGCGATGACCTTCGGTGGCAGCGGGCACCCGCTCTGGGGGACCCTCGGCGGGCTGGCGCTGCCCGACGTGCAGCGGATGGTGGACACCGCGCTGGACGCGGGGGTCAACTTCATCGACACCGCCGACGGCTACAGCGACGGCGAGAGCGAGGAGTTGCTCGGCCAGGCGCTCGGCAAGCGGCGCCGCGACGTGGTGCTGGCCACCAAGGTGCACTCCCGGACCGGCCCCGGCCCGAACGACGTCGGCACGTCCCGGCTGCACATCATGCAGAACCTGGAGGACAGCCTGCGCCGGCTGGGCACCGATCACATCGACCTGTACCAGATCCACAACTTCGACCAGGTCACCCCGATGGAGGAGATGCTGCGGGCCCTGGACGACGCGGTCCGGCAGGGCAAGGTCCGCTACATCGGCGCCGCCAACTTCGCCGCCTGGCAGATGTCCAAGGCGCTGGGCATCTCCGCCCGGGAGAAGCTCGCCGGCTTCGTCTCGGTGCAGGAGTACTACTCCCTGTTGGGCCGCGACGTGGAGCGCGACGTGGTGCCGATGGCGCTCGACGCGGGCGTCGGGCTGACCGTGTGGAGCCCGCTCGCCGGTGGCTTCCTCTCCGGCAAGGTCAGCCGGGACGGCGCCGTCGCCGACAGTGGCGCGCGCAGCGCCCAGCCCGGTTACGCCAGCTTCACCCCGTTCGACCCGGAGCACGCCTTCGCCGTGGTCGACGTGCTCAAGGGTGTCGCCGAGCGGCACGAGGTGAGCCCGGCCCGGGTGGCGGTCGCCTGGCTGCTGTCCCGACCGGCCGTGACCAGCGTGATCGTCGGTGCGCGCAAGCACGAGCAGTTGGTGGACAACATCGCCGCCTCGGATCTCACGCTGACCGAGCAGGACCTCACCGAGCTGGACGAGGCCACCAAGCTGCCGGTTGCGTACCCGAACTGGATCCAGGAGGGGTTCTTCGCCGGGATCCGCCACCCGCAGTGAGGCACGGCCCCGGGGTCGGTGACCCCGGGGCCGCCCTACTTGAGGATGAGCCGGTTGGTCTGCTCGAAGACGTCCAGGTCGGCCAGGGTCTCGGTGACCGAGACGGAGAGCGGGGCCGGCAACCGGTCCGGGGGGAAGAAGCCGGCGTCGGTGGTCTCGTCGGTGACCCGGGAGAGCTGCCCGTCCCACTCGTCCACCCGGAACGCCGTGGTGAAGACCTGGTACGTGTGCCCGTACATGTTGGTGCTGGTCCGGTCCGGGCCGGTGTAGAGGGCGAACGCGGAGACCCGGAGCGCCCGCAGCCCGGTCTCCTCACGGACCTCCCGCACCGCGCAGTCCGCGATCGACTCACCCAGCTCCATCGCCCCGGCCGGCATGGCCCACTGGCCGTTGTCCGAGCGTTGGATCAGCAGGATGCGTCCGGCGTTGTCGCGGACCACGGCGCGGGCGCCGACGAACATCAGCGTCCGGTCCCCGGCGAGCGCGCGCAGCTGCCCCACGTACGAGTCGGCCCAGGAGATGCTCACCTGCGACAATTTACGGGGGTTCCCAACGTGTGACCGCCGACACTAGCTTGTTACCCATGCGTAGCACGATGATGGACGCCCCCCTGCAGATCTCCCGGATCCTCGACCACGGCGCCACCGTGCACGGCACGGCCGAGGTGGTGACCTGGACCGGCGCGGAACCCCGCCGGATGACGTACGCCGAGGTGGGGCGGTCGGCCGCCCGGCTGGCACACGCGCTGCGCGACGAGTGCGGGGTGACCGGCGACGAACGGGTCGCCACCTTCATGTGGAACAACAACGAGCACCTGGTGGCCTACTTCGCGGTGCCGAGCATGGGCGCGGTGCTGCACACCCTCAACATCCGGCTCTTTCCCGACCAGGTCACCTACATCGCCAACCACGCCGAGGACCGGGTGGTGCTGGTCGACAGCACGCTCATCCCGCTGCTGGCCCGGGTGATCGGCGAGCTGACCACGGTGCGGCACGTGGTGGTCGTCGGTGGCGGCGACCCCGCACCGCTGGTGGCGGCGGCCGGCGACCGGATCGCCGTGCACCACTGGGACGCGCTGCTCGCCGACCGGCCCGAGGTGTTCGAGTGGCCCGAGGTGGACGAGCGGGACGCGGCGGCGCTCTGCTACACCTCCGGCACGACCGGCAACCCGAAGGGTGTCGCCTACTCGCACCGGTCGATCTACCTGCACTCGTTGCAGGTCTGCATGCCGGAGGGTTTCGGGCTCGCGCCGACCGACCGGGAGCTGGCCATCGTGCCGATGTTCCACGCGATGTCGTGGGGTCTGCCGTATGCCGCGTTCCTCTCCGGCGCGTCGCTGATCATGCCGGACCGGTTCCTCCAGGCCGCGCCGATCGCCGAGATGATCGCCGCCGAGCGGCCCACCCTGGCCGGCGCGGTGCCGACCATCTGGACGGACCTGCTGGCCTACCTGGACAGCCACGACGTGGACACCTCCTCGCTCAAGGAGGTGATCGTCGGCGGCTCGGCCTGCCCGCCGGCGCTGATGCACGCGTTCGACGAGCGGCACGGGATCGACGTCATCCACGCCTGGGGCATGACGGAGATGTCCCCGCTGGGTTCGGTCTCCCGCCCGCCGGCCGGCGTGACCGGTGAGGAGGCGTGGCGCTACCGCTACACGCAGGGCCGGGTGCCGGCCGGGGTGCAGGCGAGGATCGTCGGCCCGCTGGGCGAGCCGATGCCCGCCGACGGCACGGCCGTGGGTGAGCTGGAGGTCCGTGGGCCATGGGTGACCGCCCGGTACGTCGGCGACGACGCCCCCGACGAGGAGAAGTTCCGCGACGGCTGGCTGCGGACGGGCGACGTGGGCACCCTCTCGGCGGACGGGTACCTGACCCTGACGGACCGGGCCAAGGACGTCATCAAGTCCGGCGGTGAGTGGATCTCGTCGGTGGAGCTGGAGAACGCGCTGATGGCCCACCCTGCGGTGCTCGAGGCGTGCGTGGTGGGTGTGCCGGACGAGCGGTGGGACGAGCGGCCGCTGGCCACCGTGGTCGTCCGGGAGGGTGCCTCGGTGACGGCGGAGGAGCTGCGCGACTTCCTGGCCGGCTCGGTGGCGCGCTGGCAGTTGCCCGAGCGGTGGGCGTTCATCGACGCGGTGCCGAAGACCAGCGTGGGCAAGTTCGACAAGAAGGTCGTCCGTTCGCGGTACGCCGGGGGCGAGCTGACTGTCCGGGAGCTGACAGCCCCGTAACGTTTTTCCGGGCACCGTCGCCTGTTGGGCAGAGGAGTCTCCTGAACATTCCTCCCCAGAGGGGCGGCCCCGGCGTTCGCACCGCGCCGGGGCCGCCCTTTACATGCGGGGCGACCCGCACCGTCATTGTTGCGAAAGTTGTTCGCCTCTGTCCTGATGATGGGGAAATCGCGTGGGTCGACGACCCGATCAGGCGTCGCTCGTGGTGATCAAGACCTTGCCCACCGCCGCGTCCTCCACCGCCTGGTGTGCCGCAGCCGTCTCGGCCAGCGGGTGGTAGTGCAGCGGTAGGCCGGCGTCCGCCCCGACCCGGATGCCGCCCTGGTCGGCCGCCGCGGCCACGTCCCGCACGGCGTGTGCCTTGGCCGCCTTCGGCTCCGTGTAGACCAGCACGAACTGCCACCGGGCGTTGCGCGTCATCAACGGTCGGGTCGGGAGGCTCACCTCCGGCCCGTCGCCGTCGGCGTAGACGCAGACCGCGCCAGCGTTCCGGATCACCTGTACGTCCGTCGCGGCGTTCCGGGACGGGGAGACCTCGACGATCGTGTGCACACCGTCGGGAGCGATCTTGTGGACCTCCTCGACCACGTCCTGCTCGCGATAGTTGATCACGAAAGACGCGCCGGCAGCCGCCGCGAGCTGCGCCTTCTCCGCACTGCTCACCGTGGCGATCACCGTGGCGTCGGCCCACCGGGCGAGCTGGATCGCGGCGTTGCCGACCGCGCCCGCCCCGCCCTGCACCAACACGGTGTGATCGGCGAGCGCGCCGGGGCGCAGCGAGTCCGGCATGAACTCGCCGGCCGTCAGACACCGGTGCGCGGTGAGGAACGGGATGCCCAGGCTGGCCCCCAGGTCGAACGAGGCGTCACCGAGGCGGACCGCCTGCCGGACCGGCACCAGCGTGTACTCCGCCGAGGTGCCCCACGGCCGCTGCCAGGCGGCCTCCCAGATCCAGACCCGCTCGCCGATCCGATCCGGGTCCACCCCCGCGCCGACGGCCTCCACCACGCCCGCGCCGTCCTGCCCGGGGATCTGCCATCCCGCCGGCGGCGGCGAGGATCGGCGAGACTTCCAGTCCGTCGGGTTCACCCCCGACACCGCCATCCGGACCAGAACCTCGCCCGCGCCCGGCTCCGGCACCGGCCGGTCGACCAGCTCCAGCACCGAAGGGTCGCCGGTGCGCTCGTACACGATGGCTTTCATCCGTGGTCTCCTCACCCGTCCGGCGCCCGGCACCCGGATCGAGCACCGCCGGCTGCGGTACCCCGCTCAGTCCCCGTCATGCCGAACCCTCCGGCCCTCCGAAAACCGTATAACCGCGCACAGGTCGGTAGGGACCGGACGGACGTGACGCCGCGCACCCCGGTGGGTCAGCCGGCGAGCTCGTCGATCGTCTCCGGGGTCAGCTCACCGATCCGGCCCAGCGTCACCGCGGCCAGGCCGGCCGCGTCCGGGTCCAGCGGGTACGCGCCGTGCGGCACCGCCACCACCCGCATCCCCGCCGCGGCCGCCGACCGCACGCCGTTGGACGAGTCCTCCACCGCCGCGCAGCGGGACGGGTCGACGCCCAGGTGGCGCGCGACGGCCAGGTACACGTCCGGTGCGGGCTTGCCCCGCTCGGTCTCCTCCGTCGACAGGGTCGTGGCGAACGCGTCGGTCAGCCCGGTGGCCGCGAGCGCCGCCGCGATCAGCCGGGTCGGCGACGAGCTGGCCAACCCCAGCGGCCACCGACCGGCGAGCCGGCGTACCACCCGGTCGGCGTGGTCGATCAGCGGTACGTGTTCCCGGTAGCGCCGGGTCATCTCCTCGACCACCTCGTCGGCGACCTGCCGGGCGGTACGGTCCACGCCCAACTCGCCACTGAGGTAGTGGGCCCACTCGCCGGTGCTCATGCCCATCAGCCGGCGCTGGGTGTCCGGCTGCCAGGTTCCGCCGTGCGCCGCCACGTACGCCCGGCGGACCTCCTCCCACACCGGTTCGGAATCCACGATCACGCCGTCCAGGTCGAAGACCACCGCATCCACCACGGGCCCATCCTGCCCGACGGGTGGCGCTCCGGTCAGCCGGGCAGCGCGGGCAGCCCGATCGGGCTGCCCTCCGGGATCACCGTGTGGCAGGACCGGGCGATCGGCTCCAGCAGCTCCCGCAGCCGGTCCGTGCCGTCCCGGCCGAGCGCCTCCCACGGGTGCGCGGCGGCCCGGTCGGTGGCGTCCTCGACCGCCTGGAAACCGGCCCGGCCGTGGTCGGTGGCCGCACCGTCGGGGGTCAGCCAGCCCCGCTGTGCCAGCCGCTCACGGGCGGCCCGCCACTGCTCCTCGGACCAGCCCCGGCCGAGCAGGTTCTGCGGCGACATGTCGACGGCGACCCGCCAGGCCAGCGTCTCGACCGGGTCCAGGCCGGCGGCCACCAGCGCCGCCACGTGCCCGTCGCCCCGGTGCTCGCGCAGCGTGGTGGCGGCCTGCCAGAGCCGGGCCAGCGGGTACTCCCCGACCGGCAGCGCCGCGTTGACCGCGCCGAGCACCCGGCCGGCGGCCTGCACCGCCGAGGCGGCCCGCTCCAGCAGGTCGGCGGCCTCCGCGAGGTGCGTCTCGGGCAGCTCGTAGGTCAGCTCCGCCAGGGCCTGCACGGCACCGGTCAGGCGGGCGCGCAGCGCCTCCTGCGGCGTGGCCAGCCGCCACACCGCCGGCAGCGCCCGGCTCACCATCGGCGGTGCGAAGTTGAAGAAGGCGGCGATCACCGGGGGCGCCTCGGTGGCGCCCAGCGGTGCAGCACGGCCGGCGAAGTAGCCCCGCCAGTAGCCGCGCAGCCCCACCGCCTCGTACGCGGCGCGGGCCCGGGGGTGGAAGTAGGTGACCGCGTGCACCGGCTCGAAGTGCGTCCACATCAACCGGGCCGTACGCCCAGGCTCGTCCAGCGCCGTCACGTGCACCTCCGCGTCCCCGTCCGGATGGTCACCCCGGGCGGCGAACCGCCCGGGGTGACGCCGAACCTACTGCCGGTGGGTGACGGGCCGGAAGCCCCATGTGAACAACTGCATCGCGGCCGGGCGACAACCGGGGCGATCCGGACGGGTCACTGGGCGGCGAGCACGTCCACCACGAAGCGCAGCGGACCGGTCGGCCGCCCGCCGGCCGCGGCCTCGTCGTTGCCGTACGCCAGCTCGCCCGGGATGTCGAGCTGCACGCGGCTGCCCACGGTCACCCCGACCAGACCCTGGTCCCAGCCCGGGATGACCTGACCCACGCCGATCGGGAAGGAAGCCGGCTGGCCGCCCGTCCAGGACGAGTCGAACTCCTTGCCGTCCTTGAAGAACACGCCCACGTAGTTGGTGGTGATGGTCTGACCCTTCGCGACCGCCGGGCCCGTGCCCTTGATCAGTGGGGTGACCGTGAGCTTCTTCAGCTCACCCTTGCCGGCCGTCACGGTCGGCTTGCTGCCCAGCGCCGGGTCGGCACCCTCCGGCAGCTGCGGGGCGGGGGGCGCGCCGGCCGCGTCCGGGGCCGGGGCGGAGGCGGACGGGGTCGCGCCGGCCTGGTTGGTGGGCTTGTCGTCGTTGTTCCCGACGATCACGAAGACGGTGATCAGCACCGCCACCACGGCGACACCGGCGAGCCCGCCGGCCCACGCCTGGCGACGCCGCTTCGCCTCGGCCGCCTTCTGCGCCGCCAGCTGGGCGGCCAGGCGGCGACCCGCCTTGGTTGCCGGGCCCTGGCCCTCCGACCGGTTCTGCTGCGTGCGCTCGCTCACGTCGTCGACTCCCTGCTGCGAAGGTGTGGCCGGCACGCGGTGCCGGGGGGAAAGCCGACGCACACGGTACCCGCCCGGCGGCCCGCTGTGCCCGCCCCGGACCGGTCGAATCGCCCTCCGGCGTCGTTCCGGGCCCTTCGGGGCGACTAATCCGGGACCACCATGAAGTCCGTCACGAACGAGGTCACCCGACCGTCGGCGGCCCGCCCGATCCAGGTGCCGTAACAGCCGTCACCCCAGCCCGTGGCGACGGTGACGACGTTGGCGCCGGTGGCCTCGTCCAGGACCGCGGTGATCAACCCCGGGACCGGCGAGGCGGGCGGTTCGGCCGGGATGAACGTTTCCTCCACCCGGTTCTCGTCCCAACCTTCCAGGGCGGTGAGGGCCGTCGGGTCGGCGAGGGTGCCGGCGCCCGCGTCCACCCCGTACCCGAAGTAGTCGTCCGCGCCGAGGGTCGCGACGTCCTGGTCGCCGGCGACGGCCAGCTCCCAGCGGACCGTCGGCTCCTCCTCGATGACCAGCTCCAGTGCGGCCACCCGCCTGTCCACCTCGGCGTCCTCTCGGAGCACCACCGCCACCCACGCCCGGGCGGGATGCCGCCCCGGCGGCACGCCGACCGTGTACGGCTCGGCCTCCGGGCAGACCAGCGGGTCACACCCCACCACCCGGCCGGTCGGCAGCACGATGTCGCCCACCGGGTGGGCCTCCATCAGGTACGCCCCGTGCTCGTCGGTGAAGCGGGCTCCCGGCGTCAACAACCGGTCCAGGTCAGGGGTGTACGGCATGGCGGGCTCCTCCGGTGGCCAACGGCCGGCGGAGCGTACCCGGTCCGGCGGACGCCGTCGGCGCTGCCGTACGGTCAGGCGGTCTTGCGAGGTGCGGCCTTCCTGGCCGCCGTCTTCTTCGCCGGTTCGGCCTTCTTGGCCGGAGTCTTCTTCGCGGCGGTCTTCTTCGCCGGTTCGGCCGCCTTCTTCTCGGCGGTCTTCTTCGCGGCCGTCTTCTTGGCCGGTGCCTTGGCCGCCTTCTTCTCGGCTGCCTTCTTCGCCGAGCGGGCCGACGAGATGGGCGTCGGTTCGCCGCCGCCGCCTCCACCGCCGCGAGCCGGTTCGCCGCGGGCCGCCTTCGCGCGCTCCACCGACGCCTTCAGAGCGGCCATCAGGTCCACCGCCGCGGCCGGGGCCTCCTCGACCTCCTCCGGCTGAACGACCTCGCGACCCTCCACCTTGGCGTCGATGACCTCCTGCAACGCCGCCCGGTAGTCGTCGGTGAAGACGTCCGGCTCGAACTCGCCGGTCATCGAGTCGATCAGGGAACTGGCCATCGCCAGCTCCGGCGGGCGCACCTTCAGGTCCTCGTCGAGGAAGCCGAAGTCCGCCGTCCGGATCTCGTCCGGCCAGAGCATGGTGTTGAGCAGCAGCACGCCCTCGCGGACCCGCAGCGTGGCGAGCTGCTCCCGCTGGCGCAGCGCCACCTTGACGATGGCCACCCGCTCCGATTCGATCAGCGCGTCGCGCAGCAGCACGTACGGCTTGGTCGCCGCGCCGTCGGGCTCCAGGAAGTAGGCCTTGTTGTAGAGGATCGGGTCGACCTGCTCGGCCGGGACGAACTCCAGCACGTCGATCGCGCGGGAGCTGGTCAGCGGCAGGTCGGCGAAGTCCTCGTCGGTGAGGATGACCATCTCGCCACCGCCGATGTCGTAGCCCTTGGCGATGTCGTCGTAGGTGACCTCCTCGCCGCAGACCGAGCAGGTGCGCTTGTAGCGGATCCGGCCACCGTCCTCGCGGTGCACCTGGTGGAACCGGATGTCCTTCTCCTCGGTCGCGGAGTAGA
The DNA here is from genome assembly GCF_023896955.1 of Micromonospora sp. RHAY321. GTDB lineage: Bacteria > Actinomycetota > Actinomycetes > Mycobacteriales > Micromonosporaceae > Micromonospora. The sequence goes on along the minus strand of NZ_JAMHIW010000003.1, from coordinate 393,944 downwards.
GCTTCACCCCGATCGAGACGAGCCCGAACGACACGGCTCCCTTCCAGATTGCCCGCATCCTGCGCTCCCTTCGCCGGTATCGACCATGCTCGCATCCCGAGGAACCGGACGCGAGGTGTTCGCGCTGCTACTACAGTCGGGTCGTGCCCGGCGCGCCGCTCAAGCCGATGCTCGCGATGACCGGGCCGCTCCCGGCGGGTGACGGCTGGGCGTACGAGTTCAAGTGGGACGGCGTGCGCGCCCTGGCCGACATCTCCGGCGGTGTTCAGCACCTGTATGCCCGTTCCGGCGTGGAGATCACCACCGCGTACCCCGAACTGGCCACCCTGCACGAGCAGGTCGACGACGCGCTGCTCGACGGCGAGGTGGTGCTGCTCGGCGAGGGCGGGCAGCCCTCGTTCACCGCGCTGGCCGAACGCATGCACGTCCGGGACCGGGCCAAGGCGGCACGGCTGGCGGCGGTCATGCCGGTGACGTACATGATCTTCGACCTGCTCCGCCTGAACGGTGACGACCTGACCGGCTGGCCGTACGAGCGCCGCCGGGAGGCCCTGGACGGGCTCGCCCTCGGCGGTGCCCGGTGGGCGGTGCCCCCGATGTTCGCCGACGGCCCGGCCACCTACGAGGCAGCCGGTGAGCACGGTCTGGAGGGGGTGATGGCCAAGCGGATCGGCGCGGTCTACCGCCCCGGCGTGCGCTCACCGGACTGGTTGAAGGTCAAGCTGGAGGTCACCGGCGACTTCGTCATCGGCGGCTGGCGGCCGGGCGCCCGCCGGATCGGTGGCCTGCTGGTCGGCGTGCCCGGCCCGGACGGCCGGCTCATCTACCGGGGTCGGGTCGGCGGCGGCATCGGTGCCGCCATCGAACGGCAACTCCTCGCCGAGCTCGAGCCGCTGCGCTCCGGCGTGTCACCTTTCGCGCCGGGTGTGCCGCGCGAGGATGCCCGGGGCGCCATCTGGGTAACTCCCCGGGTGGTGGTGGAGGTGAAGTACGGCCAGCGCACCCCGGACGGCCGGCTGCGCTTCCCCCGGGTGCTGCGGTTGCGCCCGGACAAGCCGCCGGAGGAGGTCGACGATGCCGGCTGACCGGCTGCGGGTGGACGTCGAGGGTCGCGCGCTGGAGCTGTCCAACCTGGACAAGGTGCTCTATCCGGCGGCCGGCTTCACCAAGGGCGAAGTGATCGACTACTACACCCGCGTCTCCCCGGTGCTGCTGCCGCACCTGCGGGACCGGGCGCTGACCAGGATCCGGTTCCCCAACGGCGTGGACGACAAGTCCTTCTTCGAGAAGAACAAGCCGGCGGCGACGCCGGACTGGGTGCGGGTGGAGACGCTGCCGGCACCCGGGTCGACGAAGGGCCGGGAGACCATCGACTACGTCGTCGCCGACGACCTGCCCACCCTGGTCTGGCTGGCCAACCTGGCCGCGCTGGAGCTGCACACGCCGCAGTGGAGGGTCGGCACGCACCCGGACATGATGGTCGTCGACCTGGACCCGGGGCCGCCGGCGGGGCTCGCCGAGTGCTGCCCGGTGGCGGTGCTGATGCGCGACCGGCTCGCCGACGACGGCATCGACAGCTACCCGAAGACCTCCGGCAAGAAGGGCATGCAGCTCTGCTGCCCGATCGCGGGCACCCAGTCCGCTGATGTCGTCTCCGACTACGCCAAGCGCATCGCCCAGGAGTTGGAGAAGGCGCACCCGAAGCTGATCGTGTCGAAGATGGCGAAGAACCTGCGCCCCGGAAAGGTCTTCATCGACTGGAGCCAGAACAACGCGGCGAAGACCACCGTGGCGCCGTACTCGCTGCGGGCGCAGCGAGTGCCGTCCGCCTCCACCCCGCTGACCTGGGACGAGGTCGAGGCCGGCGCTCGCGGCCGCAAGCCGGCCGTCCGCCAGTTCACCGCCGCCGAGGCCCTGGATCGGGTCGAGGAGTACGGCGACCTGCTGGCTCCACTGCTCGAAGGCGGCCCGGAGCTGCCGGGCTGATTCGCCGGTCATCCGCTGGGCAGCATCAGCTCGGGGCGACGTGAACATCGGACGACGTGCGGCCCAGTCGCCACCAGGCACCACCTGTCAGGGCCACGGTGACCACGGTGACCGCGACGTCGCCGGCCAGGGCCACCGCTGGGGACGCCGGGGAGTACGGCGGCACCAGGTACGCGAACGCGGCGGCGGTGACCAGGCTCGCCGAGCCGGCGACGAGCACGTGCCGCTGCCCCCAGCCGGCGCGGGACGACCAGTACGCCACCAGGCCCCCGACGGTGGCGGCGAGCGCCAGCGCGATGCCCACCCCCGGCCAGCCGGGTGTCAGATCGGTACCGAAGTGGACGAGGACGACCACCAGGCCCACCCAGAGCGGATGCGGTGCCCGGCGGGTGCGTCGCGGACGGGGGCGACGCCAGCGGGGCAGCAGGGCCACCGCGACGAGTGCGAGGACCAGCGCGGCGGCGAAGGTCAACTGGAGCGGGCTGGCCAGGAATCCCTTCCGGCCGCTGTCCGAGAAGATGAGCAGACTGCCCAGCAGGTAGAGCACGGCGACCACGGCAAGCCCTGGCCGGCCGAGCCACGGCCGCAGCCGGCGGTCCGACCCGAGGAACGACTCGACGAGCACGATCGGGGCGCAGATGGTCAGCACGATGTGGTTGCCAACGTAGTCGAAGGCCTGCCGGAGGCTGAACCCGAGCCCCGGCACCAGCGTCGCCTCGGCGGCGGCGCGGGTGTCGGCGTACTCCGTGTCGTCGAGGTAGCCGGGATTGAACAGCGACTGGTCGACCAGGCCGGCCTGGAGCACGCCGAACGCGGCGGCGAGCAGCACGATCGTCGGCCAACCCGCGCCGAGGTGCCGGGCGGTCTCCCGGATCAGGATCGCCGCTCCTCCGTACATCGGTCCGAGGAAGACCAGCACCGGGAGGAAGTCGTCGAGGGTGAACCCACCCCACGAGCACTCGGCGGCCCAGGGCGCGAGCAGGAGCAACGCGACCACGGGTACGAGCCGGCGACGCACGGGGTCGGTGAGGGGTCGGCGGGGCTCGGTCGGCATGGCTGCTCCTTCGGGGTCATCCGCACCGTGCGCCGGCCACCCGGACGGCCGCTACGGCCATCGGCCGACGACGAGCACGACCAAAGTCGTTGAGTAGGGTGGTTCCGACGTCGTCACCGGGGAGCGTGGAGATGCAGCCAACCGTCACGGCCGACCTGGCGGCCCGGCCCGCCGACGCCGAGCGCCCGCTGCTCAGCTACCGCGACGAGGCGACCGGCGAGCGCGTCGACCTGACCGCCCACCAGGTCGGATCCTGGGCGGCACGCAGCGCGGGTCTGCTGCGGGACGGCTGCGGGCTCGGCCCCGGCAGCCGCGTCGCGGTGCTGCTGCCGCCGCACTGGCGTACCGCCGCGGTGTTGTTGGGGGCCTGGGCCTCCGGCCTGGCGGTGTCGTTCCGGCCTCGCGCCACCGCGGGCCTGCCGGTGCTCGAACCGGGCGGTGACCGGCCTTTCGACGCGGTCTTCGCGACCCCCGAGCGGCAGGACGACTGGCTGGAGGACGTGCCCGACGCACCGCACCGCTACCTCGTCGGCACCGGGCCTGGGTCGCTGGCCGACGTGCCGTTGGGCTGGCTCGACTGGTCCGCCGAGGTGCTCCGGCACCCGGACGTCACGCCCGACCACACCGCCATCCACCCGTCGGACCCGGCGAGCGCGGACGGCACCACCTACGGCCAGTGGGGCGCGCTCGCCCAGGAAATCGCAACGATGCTGGACCTGCGTGCCGGGGACCGGCTGCTGGTGGACGCCGCCGAGCACGAGCAGCCGTTGAAGTGGTTGCTGGCGCCGCTCTCCGCTGGCGCGTCCGTGGTGATCAGCGCCAACCTCGACCCGGCGGGGCGCGAGGCGCTGATCGCCGCCGAGCAGGTCACCCGGGTCCTCTGAGCCGAAACAGCGCTGGGCGACCCTCTTCCGTTACATCGGCATCAGCCCTGCTCAGAGGGTCTTTTGTCGATGTCATCGACGTGGTCTCATACCCAAACGACGACGTCATCGACCCGGTCATGACAACCATGCGTCGACCCGCACCGCCTCCCTGAAAGGTGCAACGATGCACAGGAGATCGACTTTCCGACTGGCGGTTCTCACCGCCACCGCTGCGACGTTCCTGGCGTCCGGGGGCGCCTACGGTGCGGTGGGCACGGCAGCGCCCGCGACCGTCTCCCCGGGTGTCGCGGCCTGTGAGCCGGGTGCCGACGAGCACAGCGCGGCCCGCGTCGCCGAGGGCGCCACCGCGCAGGAGCCGGAGCTGTATTCCAAGAACGAGGCGAACGCCTACGGCGTGATCAAGGACGCCCCGCGCCTCGCCGACGGCAGCGTCACCGTGCCGACCGTCTTCCACATGGTCTCCGACCACGCCCTCAGCGCAGCCGAGACGGCCAGGTGGAAGAGCCTCATCGCGGCGCAGATGACGGTGCTGAACGACTCGTTCGCGGGCCGCACGGCGGCGAACGCCTCCAACACGCCGTTCCGGTTCTCGCTCGTCGACACCACGTGGACGGTGAACAGCGCCTGGTACACCGTCGAACCGGGCAAGAACGAGCGGGACATGAAGAAGGCGCTGTACACCGGTGACTCCCGCACCCTGAACGTGTACGCGGCCAACATCGGCGGCGGGCTCCTCGGCTGGGCGTACTTCCCGAAGGGTTACAACAACGGCCGTGACTACATCGACGGCGTCGTGATGCTCGACGAGTCGATGCCCGGCGGCACGGCCGGCAAGTACGCCCTCGGTGACACGCTGACGCACGAGGTCGGGCACTGGCTGATGCTGGAGCACACCTTCGCGCACGGCTGCTCCGCCTCCGGCGACTTCGTCGCGGACACTCCCCGCGAGGCGATGCCCCAGTTCAACTGCCCGGTGGGCGCGGACACCTGCACCGCACCCGGGCTCGACCCGATCCACAACTTCATGGACTACACGCAGGACTCCTGCATGAACATGTTCACCGCGGGACAGGCCGACCGGATGAGCGACGCCTGGGTGGCGTTCCGGGCCGGCGGCGCCGGGTAACTGAGCATTGCCGGGTGGACGGGCCGCGCTCAGCGGCCCGTCCACCCCTGGATCGGGGGCCGGGGCTGGTTCCGACTCAGTCGAACGCGGCGGCGAACATGCCCGGCTGGTAGGAACCGCCGCGCTGGTGCACGATCACGGCGAGCCGGTTGGCCGCGTTGATCAGGGCGACCAGCGCGACCAGCGCGGCGATCTGGTCGTCGTCGTAGTGCTTGCGCACCTGAGCCCACGTCTCGTCGGACACGCCCCGGTGGGCGTCGGCGAGCCGGGTGCCCTCCTCGGCGAGCGCCAGCGCGGCCTGCTCGGCCTCGGTGAAGACGGTCGACTCACGCCAGGCGGCCACCAGGTTGAGCCGTACCGCGCTCTCACCGGCCGCCACGGCCTCCTTGGTGTGCATGTCGATGCACCAGCCGCAGCCGTTGATCTGGCTGGCCCGTAGCGACACCAGCTCCTGCGTGGACGTCGGCAGCGACGATCGCTGGATCACCTGGCCGGCGTTCGCGAACCGCTTGGCGAACTTCATGGCAGTTTCGTTGTCGAACATGTTGAATCGGGCGTCCATGGTTCCGTCCTCCACTCGCGTTGTCCGATCGGACGACCATGAGATGCCGGCCTGCCTCGGTCTGTGACGGCGCGGCCAGGTGACGACCGCCACAGGCCGCACGTGTCACAGGGCGGCCGGGTCCGGCATCTGATGGGTGACGCAGTCGAGAGCGAACAGGAGTCACGCATGGTGGGCACGCCGCAGACCGCCGACGACCGCCCGGACCGGGCCACCGAGGCGTTCCTCGCCCACCGCAACCTGCTCTTCACCGTCGCGTACGAAATGCTCGGCTCGGCCGCCGACGCGGAGGACGTACTCCAGGAAACCTGGCTGCGGTGGGCCGGCGTCGACCTCGGCGCGGTCCGGGACCAGCGCGCCTACCTGGTCCGCATCACCACCCGGCAGTCACTCACCCGGCTGCGGACGCTCGGCCGCCGCAGAGAGTCCTACGTCGGCTCCTGGCTGCCCGAGCCGCTGCTCACCGCGCCCGACGTGGCCGAGGACGTCGCGCTGGCCGACAGCGTCTCGATGGCGATGCTGCTGGTGCTGGAGACGCTCGGGCCGACCGAACGGGCGGTGTTCGTGCTGCGCGAGGTGTTCGACATCGGGTACGACGAGATCGCCGAAGCCGTCGACAAGAGCCCCGCCGCGGTCCGTCAGATCGCCCACCGGGCCCGGGCGCACGTCGCGGCGCGCCGGCCGCGCCGGGTCGTGTCGGCGGCAGAGACGCGGTACGCGCTCGACGCGTTCCAGCGGGCGGTCGAGACCGGCGATCTGCAGAGGCTGCTCGACATCCTCGCCCCGGATGTCGTCCTGCTCGGCGACGGTGGCGGAGTCAAGCAGGCCGTCCCGCGGCCCATCGTGGGGGCCGACAAGGTCGCCCGCCTGCTGGCTGGCGGCTGGGGCCGGATCGTCGACATCTCGTCGCTGCGGCCGGCGCAGGTCAATGGCTACCCGGCGCTGATTGTCCGGCTCAACGGAGAGCTCGACACCGTCCTGGCCGTGCGCATCGACGACGGCCTCATCACCGGCCTCTACGCGGTGCGCAATCCCGAGAAGCTGTCGCACATGGAGCGGGAGACCGCCCTGAGCCGCTGAGTCGGGGGCGGACGCGCGGTCGGCTGATTCGTTGACGCCATCAGGTCGACAGCGCGTGAGACAGACACCTGTGCCGGGCCGATGCGCGTCGCCTCACCCGTCCGGTGGAGCCGACGCGTTCCGTCATCTCTCACGTTTTGCCTGCTCATACGCTGCGCGGAAGGCAGGTGGCACTCTCACACCCGGCGGAGGGCAATGGTGGCGTCGAGGCATACACGTCGGATGGTGGTGTCGGCCGTGGCCGGCGGACTGTTCGCCCTCGGGGTGATCGCGCCCGGTCCGGCGGCGGCGCCGCTGCCCCGCGCCGCCCAGGCCGACGGTTCGGTGGCCCCCGAAGCGCGCGAGCCGCGCCCGCCGCTGCTTCCCGCCGACTTCCAGGGCACCGGCCGGTACATCGTCCGTGACCTGGGCATCGACGTTCCGTTCACCTGGCAGGGCAGGGGCGGCAACAGCCAGATGATCGCTGGTGGCCCGGAGCATCCGATCTGGTTCACGAACCTGATCTACGAGAACACGCTCTACACGCTCACCTACAGGTGGCCGAACATCCCGCTCCACCCGCCACGCGCGTGCAGCAAGGTCCCGGGGTTCTTCAACCGCCAGATCTTCAACGACAGGCTGAAGACCGCGCGCTTCGTGGGACGGGAGATCCTGCAGGGGGAGAAGGATCGGTACGTCGACCACTGGCGGGTTGGTGTCGTCGGGGGGTCCACGGTACCGGGCGAGTTCTTCCGGTTCCCGATCGCGCTCGGTGACATCTACGTCGACCAGCGGGACCCGAGCCGGTGGTGGCAGGTGTTGCAGTTCGGCCTGCAGAACCTCTTCGACCCGGAGCTGGACGAGTGGTTCACGATGACCACGTTCGACCACCGGCCGGGCGAGGTCACGCTCCCCGACCGGTGCCCACCGCCAACCTCGTGACCGGTCGACCTCGCGGTCTAGAAATCGATCTTTTGTACGCAGGCGCAGCGTTCACCGTTGACGCGGCCACGAACCCAGCCACTGCCTGCACATCGTCGACAGGAACCCTTCGCCAGCGGGTCCGTCGTCTCCGGTTCGAACCACGGTAGGCCGGCTCTGAAGCCCAGATACGACTGCCACAGGCTGTACAGGCCGACGAGGAGGAGAACCACCCCGAAGACGACGAGCCCGACAGGTTCACGCAGCCAGATGAGCAGGCCGCCTGCGAAGACGAACATCGGCCCGAACAGCAGATGCGTGAAGCGCGACAGCACAATCACGGCTCTGCCTCCTGCGTGTACACCGGGCGGGTGATCGGATCGATACTAGTCAGCCGAAAGCCGCGGTCCTACCCCGTGCGCTGCTGGGGGGCCGACCGGGTCGCGGCGTCTTCGTCGCGGAGTCAGGCCGGAGTCGAGCACAACCGCGGCGATCGGTCCGGTGTCCCGGTGGAGCGGTCCTCGATTTCCTGCTCACTCAGATCGCCGGTTGAGGCGCACCCTTCATTCCTCGACCTCGCCCGTTCACGGCCGGAGACGACGTGAAATCGGGTACGTGGCGCGTTGCCGCACCTCGATATGCTCGGCCCCGCCATGGCGACGCACGCCATCGTCAACGGGGGGACACATTGATCGCGCGCGCACGAAGATTACTGGCCGCATCACTCGGGATCGTGCTCGGTGCGGGGTTCGTCAGCGTCACCGCCACGCCTGCACAGGCCTACGAGCAGTGGGACGTAACCAGGTCCGGCTGGGCGTACACCGACTCTCACCTGCCGAAACAGTCGTTCGTCAACCCTTCCGGTGACGCGCCGATCGGCGCCTGGGCGGACGAGGCCGGAAACAAGCACAAATCCCGGTCCTACTTCACCTTCGACATCTCGCGCTTCCGTAAAGCCATCATCCACAAGGCGGACCTGGTCATCGCGGAGCGATCGGCCGCTGACTGCGCATCGGCCCAGCCGGTCGAGCTCTGGCGCACCGATCCGATCAAGGCGACCACGAGCTGGCAGGCAACGCCGCGCCGACGTGAGTTGCTCGGCACCGTCCAGGCCGGTGGCGAAGCCACATGCCCCGGCTATCTGGTCTGGGACATCATGCCCGCCTTGCAGAAGCTGGCGAATCAGGACCAACAGACTCTCACCGTCGAAATCCGCGTGCCGCAGGTCCACGAGGGCAACCTCTCCCACGGCCGTAAGCTCCGCCCGTTCCCGGCTATCCGCAGCGAGGCCAACCACGCACCGACGGTGGCGCAGATCGGGCTCGAGTTTCCGTCGTGGTCCTGCGGCACCAAGGAGAACCCGCAGCCGGTGGGGGCGCGCAGCTACACCTTCATGGTCCGGGGCGCGGATGCGAACAGCAACGATTCGAACTACAACGGACAGTTCGCCGCCTGGCCGGTCGGCCAGAAGGACCAGCGTTCCGAACGGTTCGGTTCGAGTTACGGAGGCCATCTCTCCAAGGTCGCCTGGGAGATGGGGCAGTACCCGCACGGAACAGTGGTTGCCTGGACCGCCCGCGCCTACGACGGTCACGACTACTCGCCGTGGGCCAAGCCGTGCTACGTGAAGGTGGACGGGCAGCGGCCGGCCGCACCCGTGGTCACCTCGGCGAAGTACCCGGATGACGGTGAGTCGCACGGTGGTTCGGGAGTACCGGGGACGTTCACCTTCAAGGCCAACGGCACGCCGGACGTGGTCGGCTACTACTGGGGGCGCTTCGGCGAGACGTACAACTACCTCCCCGCGCCCGCACCCGGCGCGGACGTCACCCTTGAATACACTCCGACCTCGTTCGTCGAGTACCTGAGCGTCCGCAGTGTGGACAGCGCGTCGAACTCCTCCGAGGTGACCGAGTACCGGTTCCTCGTGAAATCCACGGCACCGCAGGTGCGGGTGACGATGGGTGGTGTCGGCCTGCCGAGCCAACTGGCGATCTCGACCAATGTCGAGGGGGTCACGGAGTTCGGCTACCGGATCGGTGACGGCGACGAGGTCAGGGTCCCGGCGAAGGTCGACGGCACAACCGACGTCCCCGTGGTGTTCACGCAGGCTGGTGTCATCAAGCTCCAGGTGCGCAGCTACGCCGGCACCGAGTTCGTCGGCGCACACACCGAGGACCTGTCGGTCCGTGACACCCCGATCGTGGAGTCCGCCGACTTCGCCTTCCCGGACCACGACGGTGTGGTGGATCGTCCCGGCAGCTTTACCTTCCGCCCGGGCCGAGTCGGAGTGGTGGCGTACGAGTACGGGTTCCTCTACGACGAGATGCAACGCGTCGAAGCGGCAGCGGACGGCACCGCGGTGCTGCGCTGGACGCCGACGGAGCCGAACTGGTACGTGCTGAACGTGCGCAGCATCAGCGCCGACGGCACCGTTTCGGAGGTCGTGCAGTATCAGTTCAATGTCATCGACATCAAGCCGACCGTCTACTCGAGCACGTACTACGAGGGCGGCGTGTGGGGCGGCGTGGGCATCCCCGGTGAGTTCAACTTCGACACCGCGATGCCGGACGTGGACGCCTACCTCTACCGGCTCAACGACGGGCCTGAGCAGACCGTCGACCCGGAGTACAGCTGGGCTCGGGTGACGCTCGCCCCTGATCACTCCGGCAGGAACACGTTGACGGTGCGTACGCGCTTCCTCGACGGGACCTTCTCGCCGACCCGGACGTACACGTTCGAGGTCAGCGACGCACCGGTGGTGACCTCCAGCGACTACCCCGAGAGCGACTCCGCCGGCCAGCCAGGCCAGACGGGCAGGGTCACCTTCAACCCGGGCCGCTCCGACGTGGTCGAGTACCGCTACGTGCTGGAGTACAGCGGTGAGGAGCAGGTCGTGGCCGCCGGAACGGACGGTAGGGCCACGATCGAGGTCACGCCGACGCATCCCGGGTACACCCTGCTGACGGTCACCAGCCGGGCGGCCGATGGCACGGTCAGCGCGGAACGGCGGTACTTCTTCCGCGTACGCGACCCGCGGGTGAACGTGAACAGCGCCTACGACGAGTACACCCCCCGGGGCGGGATCGGCGCGATCGGCGGGTTCGGGGTATACACCGAGATCGGCGAGGTGACGACCTTCGAGTACCAGCTCAACGGCGGCGCCTGGCAGAGCGTGCCGAAGACTCCCGACGCGCTGGTGACCGACATCTCGGTGACCATGGATCGCAACGGCGCGAACGTGTTCTCGGTGCGGGGTCGGACCGGGGCGGGCGAGTACACGCCACAGACGGACTACCCGTTCCTGGTCGGCACGGCGCCGCTGGTGTCGTCGAGCACCTACCCGGACAACCAGTGGGCCGGTGGCGTGGGCGTACCGGGTGACTTCACCTTCACCCAGGGCAGTCCGGGTGTGGTGGAGTTCGAGTACACGGTCGACGACGGGCAGCCGGTGACGGTGGCGGCAAACCCCGCCGGCGTCGCCACCGCGAGCTACACGCCGACATCGGCCAGCTCGCACACCATGAGGGTGCGCGGACGCACGGCCGACGGGGCATGGACCGACACGACGAACTACTACTTCCTGGTCAACTACTCCTGACCGGGCGTCGACGCGGTGGGCTGTCCCGTCCGGGACGGCCCACCGCGTCACGCTGCGTCAGCCCTCGACGCGGGCGTCCGGGCAGTCAGCTTCAGTCCACGCTGGGCAGCTTCGGGCCGAGGACGTCGTCGGCGTCGATGATCGTGTACGCGTAACCCTGCTCGGCGAGGAAGCGCTGCCGGTGCGCGGCGTACTCGGTGTCGATCGTGTCCCGCGAGACCACCGTGTAGAAGTGCGCCTGCCGACCGTCGGCCTTCGGGCGCAGCACCCGGCCCAGCCGCTGCGCCTCCTCCTGCCGGGAGCCGAACGTCCCCGACACCTGGATCGCCACCGCCGCCTCGGGCAGGTCGATGGAGAAGTTGCCGACCTTGGAGATGACCAGCGTGCGGATCTCCCCGGACCGGAACGCGTCGAAGAGCCGTTCCCGCTCCTTGTTGGTCGTCGAGCCCTGGATGATCGGCGCATCCAGGTATTCGCCGAGCTGGTGCAACTGGTCGATGTAGGCGCCGATCACCAGCACCTGGTCCTCGGGGTGTCGCTCGACCAGTGCCTTCACCACCGGCAGCTTGGTGCGCGCGGTCGCCGCCATCCGGTAGCGCTCCTCGGCCTCCGCCGTCGCGTACGACATCCGCTCCGCGTCGGTCAGCGTCACCCGGACCTCGGTGCACTCGGCCGGGGCGATCCAGCCCTGCGACTCGATGTCCTTCCACGGCGCGTCGTACCGCTTCGGGCCGATCAGGCTGAACACGTCGCCCTCCCGGCCGTCCTCGCGGACCAGAGTGGCCGTCAGGCCGAGCCGGCGGCGGGCCTGGAGATCCGCGGTGAACCGGAAGATCGGCGCGGGCAGCAGGTGGACCTCGTCGTAGACGACCAGGCCCCAGTCGCGCGCCCCGAACAGGTCCAGGTGGGTGAACGCGCCACCGCGCCGCGAGGTGAGCACCTGGTACGTGGCGATGGTGACCGGCCGGATCTCCTTGCGGTCGCCCGAGTACTCCCCGATCTCCTCCTCGGTCAGCGACGTGCGCGCGATCAACTCCCGCTTCCACTGCCGGCCAGCCACCGTGTTGGTGACCAGGATCAGCGTGGTCGCCTTCGCCTCGGCCATCGCCGCCGCGCCCACCAGGGTCTTGCCGGCGCCGCAGGGCAGCACCACGACGCCCGACCCGCCGGCCCAGAACGCCTCCACGGCCTCCCGCTGGTACGACCGCAGCGTCCACGGCTTGCGGCCGTCCTTGCCGGCCTCGGCCAGCTCGATCGGGTGCGCCTCACCGTCGACGTAGCCGGCCAGGTCCTCCGCTGGCCAGCCCAGCTTCAGCAGCGCCTGCTTGAGCCGGCCCCGCTCGGACGGGTGCACCTGGATCGTGTCGTCGTCGATCTTGTTGCCGAGCATGCCGGCGAGCTTCTTGCTCTTGGCCACCTCGATCAGCACCAGCCGGTCGAGCGCCCGCAGCACCAGGCCGTACGCCGGGTCGTTGGCGAGCTGAAGTCGGCCGTAGCGGTCCATCGTGTCGGCCACGTCCACCAGCAACGCGTGCGGCACCGGGTAGCGCGAGTACTTGATCAGGGAGTCGACCACGCCCTCGGCGTCGTGCCCCGCGGCCCGGGCGTTCCACAGCCCGAGCGGGGTCAGCCGGTAGGTGTGCACGTGCTCGGGAGAGCGCTCCAGCTCGGCGAAGGGCGCGATCGCCATTCGGCAGGCCTGCGCGTCCGGGTGGTCGATCTCCAGCAGCAGGGTCTTGTCCGACTGAACGATCAGTGGTCCACCGCTCACGCCAGCGTCCTCTCCTCCGGTTGGCCGTCCGGTCGTGGCGTCTGCTTACCCGCCGCCGGCCGACCATCCAGTGTTGCACGGTGCGGGATGTCGGAAGAAAGATGCTCACCGGGCGCAACCGAGATGGCACTCACGAACGTCTAGGAAAGGGACGACTGTCCAGGGGAGGCACCATGAAGCATGTCCGGATCACTTCCCGGCTCGTCGCCCTGATGGTGGTCACGCTGGTCGGCGCCGGTGCGTGCGCGTTCGATCCGCAGGCCGGCGGGGGTGGCGGCGGGGGAGCCGCCCCTGCGGGTGCGGCGGAACAGACAACGGGGGCGAGCGGCACGTCCGGGCCGGACCAGCGCGGCCGGCCCACGCCGACCGCGTCGACGCCGAAGCCGACCCGGAGCGCCACGCCGAAACCGACGGCCAGCGTCACGCCGAAACCGACCCGCAGCGCCACGCCGAAGCCGACCACCAGCACCGTCGCACCGGTCGCCGGGTGCCCGCAGGGCGAGCACCAGCGCGCGGTGGAGACCTACCTGGCCCGGTTGGGCGGGTTCGGGTCGGTGACCGTCGACGGCCGCCAGTCCGCCGCCGACTGCGCCGCCATCAAGAAGTTCCAGCGCCGGTACGGCATCCGCCCCGTCGAGGGGCGCGCCGGGCCGACCACCCACGACGTGGCCCAGCGGCTCGCCACCACCGATCCGGCGCGCTGCAAGACCGGCAAGGGCACCACGTTCTGCGTGGACCTGACCCGGCAGACCGTCTGGGCGGTCCGCGACGGCAAGGTGATCATGGCGCCGACCGTGACCCGGACCGGAATGTCCGGCTACCGCACCCCCGCCGGCACGTACACCGTCAACTACCGCAACCCCAAGGAGTGGTCCGACCCGTACGAGGTGTGGCTGCCGTACTGGCAGCACTTTACCCAGGGGATGGGCTTCCACGAGACCACCACCTACCTGCACGAGAAGTCGATCGGCTCGCACGGGTGCGTCAACCTGTTGCACGCCGACGCCGTCCGGATGTGGGAGTTGGGGAAGGTGGGCACCCGGGTGGTGCTGATCGGCCGCCGTCCCGGCACCTGAGCCACGCCGCGAAACGCGGGGATAACCCCCTGTCCGACCGGTCCTGCGAGTGTCACCCTGGGAGTCCAGGACCGGACCGGGCGGGGAGGCTGGGTATGACGGTCGACCGGGACGTGATCGAAGCGCACGAGCAGGCATCACCCGACGAGGTTTCCCGCGCGACCGTTGTCGCGTACGCCGTCGCGGCGGCACTCCTCGTCGGGTGGTTCCTCTTCGGTTGGCTCGTGCTGCGGCAGGGTTTCGTCGACTCGGTGGGGGAGTCCGCCGGCGCCGGCTTCGCACTGCTGCTGATCATCTCGGTCGTCGGCACCGTACGCCGCAGTCGCCGCTGACCGGCCCGCCGCGGCTGCCGGCGACGCCCACGGTCAGTCCGCCAGCACCGCAGCGGTGATCCGGTGCAGAGCGAAGGTGTGCAGCATCTCGGTTCGCTCGTCCTCGGCCCGCAGGTAGCCGGCGCCGATCGAGACCGGCTTGACCAGCCGCGACGCGGTCGCCCCGTGCGCGTCGACATAGCCCACCCAGACCAGCGCCCGGTCGCGGACCGCCTGCTGGAGCACGGCCAGCGCCTCGCTGTGGGTGTGCGCCGGCACCGGGCCGCCGCCCAGCCCCGCCGCGCCGCCGCGCACCACCGCCGGTGCCCGTCGGGCCGCCCGCGCTGCCGCCTCACCCCGACGGATCTGTTCCACCACACCCAGCAGCTTCGGCATGGGCAGCTTCTGAACGGCCAGCGGGTCCAGCGTCCGGGTGGTCATCGGCACCCGGGCCGGTGCTCGCCGGACCCGTGGCCGGGACAGCACCGTGCTGCCGCTGGAGTCCTCGGGCACCGGGGCGTACCCGGCGTCGCGCAGAGCGCCCAGCAGTCGACCCACCTGGTACGGGGTGCTCAGCACCGTCGGCGCGAGCCGGCGCAGCGTCAGCGACTCCAACCGCCGGTCGGCCAGCACCTCCGTGAGCAGCGCCTCGTCGTCGCTGCGCAGGTACGCCCCGGCCGAGCCGACCCGCAGCCCGCCGTGCTTGCGGGCCACGTCGTCGATCAGGTAGCTCAGGCCCTGCGGCACCGGTGTACGGGACCGTCGCCGGAACAGCTCGTGCAGGTCGTCGGCCGAGTAGCCGGCGTCCAACGCCCGCCGCACGCTCGCCGTGGTCACCCGGTGCACGCTGGCCCCGCCGGCCGACTCCGGTTCGGTCATCGCCTCCAACTCGACGGCGAGCGCCGGCTCGGGCGGCCCGGGCACCACCACGGTCAGGTCTGCCTGCACCAGGAAGTGGTCGACCGGGGCGGGTAGCAGCGCGTCCAGCGCCCGAGCCGCGCCCGACGGATCGCCGCTCTCGACGTCCGCGTGCAACCCCAGCGGGTCGTCGCCGCCTCGCTCGTCGGCAGAGGTCAGGTCGGCCAGCAGCAGCCGCCCGTACGAGGTGAGCGCCCCCAGACCGGTGACGCCGAGCTGCGCCGCCTCGGCCAGCACCTCCCGGTGGGCGGCCTCCCGACCCCGGCTGCGTCGCGGCGCCCGCCAGTCCAGCAGGTCCTGCACCTCCTCGGGGGTGGGCGCGGTCGCCGGCTCCAGATCGGCGAGTACGCCGAGCACCGCCCGCCGGGTGGCCGGCGCGCCGGCCCGTTCGGCCTCGGCCGAGAGCGCGGTGATCGGCCGGTCCCGGTCGTCACGACGGCCGACCAGCCCCACCTGCCGGCTCATCGTCAGCCATGCGCGGGCCAGCTGCTCCCAGCGCTGGGCCAGGGAGGCGGCACGCCACACCTCGTACCCGCCGGTCGGCAACACCTGTTGGTCCGCCCCGTACCGGGTGGTGGTCGCGCCGGGCATCTCCAGCTCGCCGGCGAGCCCCGCCGCGTACGCGACCTCCAGCAGCAGCGCCGTGTTCGGCTCGTCCAACCCGGCCGTGCGGGCCAGCCGGCGCAGGTCGCGGACGCCAATGCCGCCCGAGCGCAGCACCGGTGCGGGCTCGGCGGCGAGCTGCTCCAACAGCCCTTCGGTCTGCCGCACCACCTCCATGGTCTGCCCGGCTCCGGCGGAGTCGACCGCCTTCGCCTCGCGAGGTGCGGCGGCCACCGGCGGCGGGCTGGTGCGCAGCGGCCCGAGCGGGCCGCTGTCGCGGCGCAGCAGCAGGCCGACCTCGCGGGGCAGCTCCACCGTGCCGCTGGCCGTCGACGAGCCGTTCGACACGGGGACGAGCAGCCGGTTGTCGACCAGCCAGCGCACCGGGGATCCGGCGGGTGCACCGCCGTTGGTCGGGTCCGAGAGAACGGGGTCCTCCGCGCCGACCGGCGGGGCCTGCAACGCGCCCGGGGGCACGCTGCCCACTGGCGGCCCGGCCGCCAACCGGTCCAGGATCGCCCGGGCCGAGGGGGGTGCGGCGAGCAGCGTCCGACGCAGTTTCGCCGGGTCCGCGCAGAGCGCGGCCGTGCGCGGGTCCAGCTCCGCGGCGGGGTGACCGAGCCCGGCGGGGTACGGGGAGACCTCGTCGACGGCGGGCACGACCTGGAGCGCGTGCTCCGGGCCGTACAGCAGGAAGAGCGCGCGCAGCCGGCCGACGGCGGCCCGGATGGCCGTCGGCGCCGGTGGGCGGGGCCCGGCGGTCGCCATGGCGAGCACAGCCTCGGTGGCCGTGGTGCCCTCGTCCGGGTCCCTGGTGAGTCGGGCGGCGTCGAGGATCTGGAGGGTGAACTGGTCCAGCCCGTCCAGCGCGCGGGCCACCGAGACCCGGGACTGGGCGCGGATGGCCAGGGCGGAGATGTCGGCCGGCACGGGCACGACGAGGTCGGGCCGCAACTGGAGGAGGGCGGCCAGCGACTCGTCGGGCAGCGACCGCAGGTGGTCGGCGAGTGAGGTGGTCATCGTCTTCCCACGCTAGCCCGGCATCGGCCCGTCGCGCCCCTCGGACGTCCGCCCGGCCGGAGTCCCCGGGTACGTTTCTCGACATGCCCGCACTGACCGTCGGATTCGATCTCGACATGACCCTGGTCGACTCCCGCCCCGGCATCGCGGCGGCCTACCGGGCGCTGACGGCGAGGACCGGGGTGCCGGTGGACGCGGACCTGGCGGTGTCCCGGCTCGGCCCGCCGCTGCGCACCGAGATCGCGCACTGGTTCCCGCCGGAGGAGGTCGAGTCCGCCGTGCAGGTCTACCGCGAGCTGTACCCGGCGTACGCGATCACCCCCACCATTCCGCTGCCCGGCGCCCGGGAGGCGATCGAGGCCATCCGCGCCCGGGGTGGCCGGGTGTTGGTCGTCACTTCCAAGATCGGGCGACTGGCCCGCCTGCACCTGGACCACCTCGGCCTGGTCGTCGACGAGTTGGCCGGCGACCTGTTCGCCGAGGAGAAGGCGACGGCCCTGCGGGAGCACGGGGCCACCCACTACGTGGGGGACCACGTGGCGGACATGGTGGCGGCGGGGGTGGCCGGGGTGCCCGGGATCGGCGTCGCGACCGGCCCTTGCTCCGCGGACGAGCTACTCGCGGCCGGGGCGGACGTGGTGCTGGACGATCTCACCGGATTCCCAGCGGCGCTCGACGGCATGATCCAGCTAGCCTTGGAGCAGTAGACGGCTCAAGTGAAGCAGGGGATCTCAGGTGCCTACGGGTCGAGTGAAGTGGTACGACACGGCCAAGGGATACGGCTTCGTCACCAGTGACGAGGGCGGCGACGTGTTCCTGCCCAAGGGCGCGTTGCCGGCGGGTGTCACCGAACTCAAGGGTGGCCAGCGGGTCGACTTCAGCGTGGTGGACAGCCGCCGGGGCGCGCAGGCCATGGGCGTCAAGCTGTTGGACGCGCCGCCGTCGATGGCGGAGCTGCGCCGGCGGCCGGCCGAGGAGCTGCACGGCCTCGTCGAAGACATGATCAAGGTGTTGGAGGCGAAGGTCCAGCCGGATCTGCGCCGTGGCCGGTACCCGGACAAGAAGGCCGCGCAGAAGATCGCTCAGCTGGTCCACGCGGTGGCGCGCGAGCTGGAGGTCTGAGGCACCAGCCCGGCGTCGGCGGCCCGGTCGAGCAGGGCAGTGACGGCTGCGAACCCGGCCTCGCCCAGGTCGGCGGTGAACTCGTTGACGTAGAGACCGATGTGCCGGTCGACGACGTCCAGTTCCATCTCCTGGGCGTGCGCGAGCACGTACTCCCGGCTGGCGGCCGGGTCCGCCCAGGCCTGCCGGACCGACTCGCGGACCCAGCCGGCCGCTGCCTCCGGGTCCACCGCGCCTTTCCGGGCCAGGATCGCACCGAGGGGGATGGGTAGGCCGGTGTCGGCCTCCCACCACTCGCCGAGGTCGACCAGCGCGGTCAGGCCGTGCCGGTGGTAGGTGAACCGGGCCTCATGGATGACCAGCCCAGCGTCGTAACGGCCGGCTGCGACGCCGGGCATGATCTCGTGGAACGGGACCACCTCGATCCGGGCGGGCGGCCGTCCCGCCGACCAGAGCCGGAACAGCAGGTAGGCGGTCGTGCGGTCGCCCGGCACCGCCACCGTTGCGCCGGTCAGGTCGGTGCGGTCCGGCCCGCCGGTGCGGTCGCCCCTGGTCAGCACCAGGGGCCCGCACCCGCGCCCGAGCGCGCCGCCGCACGGCAGCAGGTGGTAGTCGTCGAGCAGCCAGGGCAGCGCCGCGAAGCTCACCTTCACCAGGTCGAACGCACCTCGCTCGGCGGCCGTGTTGGTGACGTCCACGTCGGCGTACGTCACCTCGACCGGGGGCGCGCCGGGCACGCGACCGTGCACCAGGGCGTGGAAGACGAACGTGTCGTTGGGGCAGGGCGAGATCGCCAGGGAGAGCGCCACGTCCCCACGGTAGCCCCGCCCCCGCCCGGCACTCGCGCTCACCCACCGACTGTGACCCGGACCCGAAGCGAGGCGGGAAACCCAACGAACGCCCACGAACGCCCACGACCACCCGCGCGGCCTTCGTCCCGCCGTAAGCCGACCGGGCCGGCGCGATTGCTGGAGCGGTCGCCATCGCGACCCGGCATCACGGTCCAGCAGACGCCGCTCCCAGCGGGCGCTGCCGGGTGCCCCTCCATCGGCGTTGCGCGACCACCCCGGACTCCCTTTGGAGCTGATGTCGCAAACGATTCAGCGAGCGGAACCGTGGCGCGTCAATGTTCCGGCTGATCGTCATATTCCGGGTGATGTCGTAAACGATTCAGCTCCAAAGGGACTGTGCGGAGCGGGTCGTCCACCGGCCCGGGATTGTCCACAGGGTTATCCACAGCTCCAGCGAGGGTGTTGATAGCTCGACGGCGGGGCTGGAGCATCGGCCTGTGACCGAAGCGACCTACGGCACGGAGCAGACCGCTGCGCCGGAGACGGACGGCGTCACCGACCTCACCGACGAGAGTGGCGGGGCCGATCTCGGCAGGGTGCTTCGGGCACTCCGCCGCCGGGCCGACCTGAGTCAGCGGCAACTGGCCGAGAGATCCGAGGTACCGCAGGCGACAATCGCCCGGATCGAGTCGGGGCGGGCGGTCGATCCCAGGTTCCGAACGGTGGAGCGGCTGGTCCGGGCAGCGGGTGGGGAGGTGACCATCGGTGTGTCACCGCCGACCGCGGCCGCGGCGCCGGTTCCGCACGACGACATGCGGGACGAGGCAGGACGACGGTACCCGGCTCACCTGGACGTCTGGCCGGTCCACGAGCCGCGGGACTGGCCGGGCGCCTGGTGGGCGGAGTGGTACCGGCTGCCACCCGAACGGTATCCGCTCCCGTTGCCGCCGGCCGCGTACGAGCTGAACCGGCGGTACCGGGACAACCGACGCTGGGGTGCCGAGGTGCGCCGGACGGCCCGGGTACGGCGGGTCACCGGCGGCGATCTGCCGGGTACGTGCTGGCGGTTCGTCGCCGAGTTGCCCGACGGCGAGCTGGTCGGTGAACTGCGGGCCCACGAGCGCAGCCCGCACCTCGATCACGGGGAGTGGTACCCGGGCGAGCCGGAGCGGGAGATGGTCCTCGACGGAGTGCTCGTCGCCGCACGGTACCGGCGGTTGGGGCTCGGGCGTCGGCTCGTGACGGCACTCGTCACCGAGATGCGCCAGGCGGGGATCGACGAGGCGGCTGCGCTCGCCGAGAACTTCGGCATCGAGTTGCTGCTCGCCTGCGGGTTCGAGATCGAGGCACGCCGGCCGGCGGCGCTACGGCTGAGTTCGGGCCGGCGGCGGTACGGCTGAGTGCCCGCCGGGTCGACACCAGCGCCGCGTCGAGGCGGCGACTGGTGTCAGCGCAGCGCCGAGGCGGCCGTGGTCAGGGCGGTCAGGGCCTCGCGCAGCCGCCAGGCGTCCCGGTCGCGGGGGCCGATGGGGTTGGAGATGGTGCGCAGCTCGGCGAAGGGCACCCCGGCCTGCGCCGCGGCCACCGCCACCCCGTACCCCTCCATGGCTTCGGCGACCGCCTCCGGATGCCGCCGGCGCAGCGCCTCGGTGCTGGCGGCGGTGCCGGTGACCGTGCTGACCGTGAGCACCGGGCCGCTCGTGGCCCGCGGTAGGGCGGCCCGCAGCGTCGCCACCAACCGTGGGTCAGCCGGCACGACGCTGCCTCCGCCGAGCAGCGCGGGCGGCATGCCCAGCTCGTCGATCGGGATGAAGCCGTCCGGTGACTCGGCGCCCAGGTCGGCGGCGATGCTGGCGGTGCCGACCACGGTGTCGCCGACGGCGGCCTGACCGGCGAAGCCGCCGGCCACGCCAGCGCTGACCACCGCGCGGTACGGGCGGCCGGCCGCCTCGGCCAGCGCCAGCAGCCGTGCGGTGGCGGCACCGGCCACGGCCGGGCCCACCCCGACCGGAGCCACCGTCACGGTGGCGTCGGTCAACCCGGCCCGGACCGCGTCCGCCTCCGCGGGCACCGCCGTCACCACCAGCAGACCGGTCACGAGAGGGAGCCGGGGGACTCCCGGCGGGTGTCGTCGTCCGCGCCGCCACCCGGCCCGCCGACCGCGGACGAGGGACGGTAGATGTGGTAGCCCGGTGGGGCGAGCCCCGGGTCGTCGTAGTGCGGTGAGCCGGCCTGGCTGGGCGCCGGCGAGGTGGGCGTCGGGTCGGCCGCCTCGTCGGCCGCCTCGTCTTCGGCCAACTCGTCGTCACCCAGCGGCCTGCCGGCCAGCTTCTCCCCGCGCAGCCGGGCGGCGACCAGCACACCCCGGGTGGCCGCCAGTACGCCCGCCCCGGCGGCGACCGCGATGCCCATGCGGCCGTCGAACGGGACCAGCCCCAGCCCGCCGCCGGCGACGAAGGCGAGCATCAGCGCCGTCTCGGAGTGGGCGAAGGAACTGGCCCGCAGCCGCTCCGGGATGCGTTCCTGGATCGAGGCGTCCACGGCCAGCTTGGCCACACCGCTGGCCAGCGCGCTGACCAGGCAGAGCAGGGCCACCATCGGCAGCGAGAACTGGATGACGGCGAGCACGGCCACCCCGGCCACGATGACCATGCTGCTGGACTGGATGGTGGCCGGCCGATGGATGCGCAGACGGGTGCCGACGGCGGTGGCCAGGAAGCTGCCGACCGCCAGGGCGCCGCCGACCAGGCCCAGCGCCCACTCGGCACCCAGGTCCCGGCCGAACACGACGGTCGTCAGGTCGCCCTTCTTGATCGCGAAAGCGAGGAAGAGCAGCAGGAACCCGTACACCGCGCGCAGCGTCGCGGCACCGATCAGGGTGGCGATCACCAGCCGGCCCGCGGGGCGGCCCCGGCCCAGCGGGCGGTCCCCGCGGCGTCGGCCCAGCGCGCGCAGCGCCCGGGGGACCCGCTCCGGTGGCTCGGAGTCGGCCTTCGGTGGCAGGCGCAGCGAGATCACCATGCCGACCAGGAAGATCACCGACGCGACCCGCAGCGGCCACTGCGGCCCGAACCAGAACGCCGCCAGCCCGATCGGCGCCACCAGTGCGCCCGCCACCGTGCCGTAGACGCTGGCCCGGGCACCCACCTGGGAGAGGCCCAGCCCTTCGGGCAGCAGTCGGGGCACGGCCGCCGACCGGGCCACGCCGTACGCCCGGGACAGCGCGAGCACCCCGAACGCGGCCGGATAGAGCCCGAAGCCGTGGATGTAGTCGGAGATCAACCAGGCCAGGAACGCGCGGCCGAGCATGGTGGCGGCCAGCGCGTACCGCCGGCCGTGCCGGAAGTGGTCCAGCAGCGGGCCCACCACGGGGGCGAGCATCGCGAACGGCACCATGGTCACCAGCAGGTAGAGCGCGACCTTGCTGCGGGCCTCGCCCAGCGGCACGTTGAAGAAGATCGTCCCGGCCAGGCCGATGGCGATCAGGGTGTCGCCGGCGCAGGAGAGGGCGTGCAGGTCGAACAGGCGGACCATGCCGACCTCGCCGCCGGCGCCCCGGGCCCGTGCCCGGCCGGCACTGCGGGTCATCCAACGCCCGCCGCCCATCGAGCCACGCAACAGCAGCCGGATGGCGCGGATGCCGGTGCCGACGGTCCGCCCGAGGACGGAACGCCCGGAGCGGGAGTACGACGGCATGTGCACCATCCTCGCCCATCTGATCCGGCTACGCCGCACCACTGCGCGAAAGCTTCCCCGGGAGTCCCTGTCACCTCTGCGGGGAGCATGGGGAACAATGGTGAGGTGACCAGGCCCGCCTCCACCCGCGCCGCCCGTCTCGACCAGGTCTGCGCCGCCGCCGTCGAGGTGGCCCGCGCTGGCATCACCGAGGTGGACGCCGACGATGTCGGCGACCACCTGCAGGTCGTGGCCGAGGGCGATCGGCTGGTCACCCACTACTTCGAATGTCGTCTCGCCGGCTACCGGGGCTGGCGGTGGGCGGTCACCGTCACCCGGGTGCCGCGCAGCCGCACGGTGACCATCTGCGAGACGGTGCTGCTGCCCGGCCCGGACGCGCTGCTCGCGCCCGGCTGGCTGCCGTGGCAGGAGCGGCTCAAGCCGGGCGACCTCGGCCCGGGCGACCTGCTGCCGACCCCGCCCGACGACGACCGGCTCGCCCCCGGCTACCTGCTCTCCGACGACCCGGCGGTCGAGGAGACGGCCTGGGAGCTGGGCCTCGGCCGAGCGCGGGTGCTCTCCCGGGAGGGTCGCGCCGAGGCGGCGCAGCGCTGGTACGACGGCGACCACGGTCCCACCGCGGCCATCTCCGCCGCCGCTCCGGCCGCCGCCCGCTGCGGCACCTGCGGGTTCTACCTGCCGCTGGCCGGCGCCATGCGGCAGGCCTTCGGCGCGTGTGGCAACTTCTACGCTCCCGACGACGGCCGGGTGGTGAGTGCCGACCACGGTTGCGGCGCCCACTCCGAGACGCTGATCGAGGCGGCCGAGACCGCCGTCGAGGAGTTGCCGACGGTGTACGACGACAGCGCGGTGGAGGCCATGTCGGTCAGCCGCGCCCCGGGCTCGGTGGAGGCCGCCGAGCCGGCGGAGCCGTACGGGCACCCCTGACCTTCCGCCCCGGCTGTCCCGGCGCGGCCGTCCGGGTCAGCTCGCGCGGCGGCGGCGTCGGTTGGCGTCGTGCCGCATCATCACGGCGAGGCCGGGGAAACCCCAGAGGAAACCAGCGAGGCAGGTCCACAGCCAGTTCTCGTGATCGTGGTCGGTGAGCCAGCCACGGAAGAAGATCAGCAGGACCAGCCCGGCCACCGCCCACGCGATCAGCCCGGCGACGGCGAACGGCACCATCGGCGGGTCCAGCGGTGCGGGCCGCGGGGGCTGCTCGTTCGGCACGGGGCAAGCGTACGCGATCCACTTCCCCTGCCCACCGGTGATCTGGGACGATGCGCGCGACAACCGGAAGATCACCTGCGAGGACCTGATGGCAGTAGCGCCGCCCGAGAACGGCACACCACCCGACCCCGCTCACCCACGTAACGGCTTCGACCGGTTCTTCGAGATCTCCGCCCGCGGCTCGACGCTGAGCCGTGAGGTACGTGGTGGCCTGGCGACCTTCTTCACGATGGCGTACATCGTGGTGTTGAACCCGCTGATCCTGGGCGGTGCCGTCGACGGTGACGGCAAGACCCTTCCCATCCCCGCGCTGGCCGCGGCGACCGCGCTGGTCGCCGGCCTGATGACCATCCTGATGGGTGTGGTCGGCCGGTTCCCGTTGGCGCTCGCCGCCGGTCTCGGCGTCAACGCGCTGGTGGCGTACGAGATCGCCCCCGAGATGACCTGGGCCGACGCCATGGGTCTGGTGGTGATCGAAGGTGTGATCATCGCGGTGCTGGTCCTCACCGGCCTGCGGACCGCCGTGTTCCGCTCGGTGCCGACCCAGATGAAGACCGCGATCGGCGTCGGCATCGGTCTCTTCCTGACCATCATCGGCCTGGTGGACGCCGGCTTCGTCCGGCGCGTCCCGGACGTCCAGAACACCACCGTCCCGGTCAGCCTGGGCATCGGCGGCAAGCTGGTGAGCTGGCCGCTGCTGGTCTTCGTGGTGGGTCTGCTGCTCACGCTGGTGCTGGTGGTCCGCCGGGTGAAGGGCGCGATCCTGATCGGGATCCTCGCCTCGACGGTGCTGGCGGTGATCGTGGAGGCGGTCGCCAACATCGGCCCGTCGTTCGTCGATGGGAAGCCCAACCCGAAGGGCTGGGCGCTGAACGTGCCGGAGCTGCCGAAGACGGTGGTGGACCTGCCGGACCTGTCGCTGCTCGGCAAGTTCAACGTGCTCGACTCGTGGGGCAGGGCCGGTTGGCTGGTCGTGCTGATGTTCGTCTTCACCCTGCTGATCACGGACTTCTTCGACACCATGGGCACGATGGTGGCGGTCGGCCAGGAGGGCGGCCTGCTCGACGAGAAGGGCACTCCGCCGAAGGCCAAGGAGATCCTTCTGGTCGACTCGATCGCCGCCGCGGCCGGCGGTGCGGCCAGCACCTCCAGCAACACGTCGTACATCGAGAGCGCCGCCGGTGTCGCGGAGGGTGCCCGGACCGGTGCGGCCAACCTGGTCACCGGTGTGCTCTTCCTGCTGGCGATGTTCCTGGCGCCGCTGGTGGTGGTCGTGCCGTTCGAGGCGGCCTCGACGGCGCTGGTGGTGGTCGGCTTCCTGATGATGACCGCGGTGCGGACGATCGACTGGTCCGACTACGAGATCGCCATCCCGGCGTTCCTCACCATCGTGCTGATGCCGTTCACCTACTCGATCTCCAACGGGATCGGCGCGGGTCTGATCACCTTCGTGGTGGTCAAGCTGGCGCGGGGTAAGGCCCGGGAGGTCCACCCGCTGCTGTACGGGGTGGCCGCGCTGTTCGTGCTGTACTTCCTGCGCGGGCCGATCGAGTCCCTGGTGCTCTGATGCACGTCCGGGCGGGGAGACCGAATCGGATTCCCCGCCCGGACCAGCACAAACCTCCTCGTGAGCCTGGTCATAACGGATGTCGTTAGCCAGGCTCATTAGTTAAGCTAACTATCGTGACGGAGCGGACGGTGACGGCGGAACGCGTGCCACCGGCGCAACTGGCTCCCCAGTTGCGTGATGCGATCACCCGACTCAACCGGCGGGTCCGCCAGGCCCGACCGGTCGGCGACCTCACGGTCACCCAGGTCTCCGCGCTCACCAGCCTGCGGCTGGCGGGCGCGCTGACGCCCCGGGAACTGGCCGACGTGGAGCGGGTGCAGCCGCCGACGATGACCAAGATCGTCGCGAAGTTGGAGGAGCGCGGCCTCGTGCAGCGCACACCCCATCCGACCGACGGTCGGCAGGTCATCCTCGCGGCTACCGAAGGAGGGCAGGCCGTGCTCGACCAGTTCGAGCGGGCCCGCGATGAGTGGCTGGCCCACCGGCTGGCCGCGCTCGACGAGGACCAACGGGAGACCCTGCACAGGGCCGCCGAGATTCTCCAGCAGCTCGCTCGCGCCTGAGCCGCGCCCGCGCCACCGGGCCGTGCCGTCACGTGTCGATGACGCGTACGTCCGGAGGAGGCGCACCAAGAGTGCAGGCCAAGTTGAGCACGATGTTCCAGTCCCTGCAGGTCCGCAACTACCGGCTCTTCGCATCCGGGCAGCTGATCAAACTGATCGGCGTCTGGATGATGTTCATCGCCCAGGACTGGCTCGTCCTCGAGCTCTCCGACAACTCGGCCACCGCGCTCGGCGTGGTCACCGCGCTGCAGTTCACCCCGGTGCTGCTGCTCACCCTGCTCTCCGGCCGCCTCGCCGACCGGTACGACAAGCGGGTACTGCTCTTCGCCGCCAACGCCTTCTGGACCGTGCTGGCACTCGGCATGTCCCTGCTGGTCCTCACCGACCTGGTGCAGCTCTGGCACGTCTTCGCCTTCGCCGCGCTGCTCGGCACGGCCAACGCCGTGGAGACCCCGGTCCGCCAGGCGTTCGTCTCCGAGCTGGTCGGCACGCCACTGCTGCCCAACGCGCTGTCGCTCAACGCGGCCGTGTTCAACTCCGCCCGGATCGTCGGCCCGGCCGTCGCCGGTCTGGCCATCGCGGCCTTCGACGTGGGGCCGGTCTTCCTCTTCACCGCGCTCAGCTCGGTCGCGCCCCTGGTCAACGTGGTCCGGATGCGTACGGCAGAGCTGCACCGCGACGCCCTGCTGCCCCGCGACGAGCGGGCATCGGCCCGGGTGGTCGACGGGCTGCGGTACGTGTGGCGCCGCCCGGACCTGCTGCTGCCGATGGCGGTGATGTCGGTGATCGGCATGTCGCTGTTCAACTTCCAGCTCACCCTGGCAGCGCTCGCCAAGACGGTCTTCCACACCGGCGCCGCCTCGTTCGGCCTGTTCAGCACCGCGCTGGCGGTCGGCGCGCTGGGCGGCGCGCTCAGCGGCACCGGTCGGCGCAGCCGGCCGTCGGTGTGGCTGGTGCTCGGTGCCGCGATCGCCTGCGCCAGCTTCGGCACCCTGGTCGGCTTCGCGTCGACGTACTGGCTGGTCGTGACGCTGCTGGTGCCCACCGGCTTCTTCATGGTGTTCTTCGCGCAGGCCGCCAACCAGCGGGTCCAGTTGGGCGTGGACGCGGCCTTCCGGGGGCGCGTGATGGCCCTGTGGGTGCTGGTGTTCCTGGGTACCAACCCGGTCGGCGCGCCGCTGATCGGCTGGGTCGCGGAGCACTTCGGCGCCGGCGCCAGCATCTGGATGGGCGGGCTGATCTCGCTGGCGACCGCGCTGATCGCGCTCACCTGGCAGCTGCGCCGCTCCGGTGCCCGGCTGCGCTTCCGGGTGCTGCCGATGCCCCGCTTCTACGTCACCTCCACCGACTGCTGAGACCGCTGAACCGGCCCCTCGCCCTTCCTGGGCGGGGGGCCGCCGCACCCCCACCGGCGGGCGTCCCGTTGAGCGGATGGCGCGGATGCGGCCAATTCGGTGGCGGGGCGGCACGACGGGGCTTAGCGTCGATACGTGGGTGTCGGACGCGCGCTGATGCTGGCCCTGGCGTTCCTCGCCGTGGCCAGTCTCCCGGCGGCATTCGCCCTGCTCTTCTGCGCCGACGAGATCCTGGACCGGGTGGTCTGCGGCTGGTCCGAGTGGCGTGAGCGCCGGCGGGAAAGACGCACCATCGCCCGTCTGGACCGCGCCATCGAGGCCGACGCCCTGACCCGGGACATCGATCTCAGCGATTTCGACCGCACCGACCGGCGCCCTCTCGAACAGCTCGCCGCCGACCTGCGCCGCCTCGGCGGCCAGCGGATCGGCGGCACCGGCCGGTCGATGGTCTGGCACGGCGCGGTGCTCCAGGCGTACGACGACCGGCTGCGGCTGGCCTGCCGCGCCCTCGGTATCACCGAGCACCTCGGCGAGTTGACCGGCGTCGACCAGGAGATCGAGCGGGTGCGGGTGGAGGGTGTGCTGCACGCGGCCGGGCTGGCCCTGCCGGCGGCGCGGGCCGGGCACCGGCAACGGCACCACTGAGCGGCACGACGCTTGCGGCTCTTCGTGGCGGTCTACCCGCCCATCGAGGCGGTGACCCACCTTGGCGTGCAGGTCGCCCGGCTGCGGGTCGGCGCGGCGGCCGCCGCCGGCACCAACGTCCGGCTCGCCGACCCGGCCCAGTTGCACCTCACCCTGG
Organism: Micromonospora sp. RHAY321; assembly: GCF_023896955.1. Taxonomy (GTDB): domain Bacteria; phylum Actinomycetota; class Actinomycetes; order Mycobacteriales; family Micromonosporaceae; genus Micromonospora. The sequence goes on along the minus strand of NZ_JAMHIW010000003.1, from coordinate 365,941 downwards.
CCTTTCTCGGTGAGGTCGAGACTGCCCGGCTGGTCGAGGTGGAGAGCGCGCTCGGGCTGGCCGCCGAGTGGTTCCGAGAGAGCCGGGACGCCTCGCCGCGACTGAGCCTCGGCGGGGGCGGCCGGTTCGGCCGGGGCCGCTTCACCGTGCTCTGGGTGGATCTCCGGGGAGACGTCGAGGCGCTGCACATGCTGGCCCGGCTGATCCGGTCCCGGCTGCGGCACGCCCGGGTGCCGCACGACGACAAGCCGTTCCGCCCGCACCTGACCGTGGCGCGGCCCGGTGACCGGGTGGACCCGGCCGACGTCGAGGCCGACCAGGCCACCCTGGACGCCTACCAGGGTCCATCGTGGCCGGCGACCGAGCTGCTGCTGGTGCGCAGTCACCTCGGCCCTCAGCCCCGGTACGACCGCCTCGCCGCCTGGCCACTCTGACTCGCTCAGCGGGGGGAGCGCAGGAAGCCCCACACTGCCGCGGCGTCACTTCGCGTGCCTCGCGCCGACGGGTGGCGAACCGCCACCCGTCAACGCGAAGCGTCAGGAGGACTCGCGCGCGGCCGGACCACTGCCGAAGAGCACGTCGTCCCAGCTCGGCAGCCGCTTGCGCGGCTTGCCGTTGGCATCGGTGGACTCGCCGCCGGCGGCGGCCGCCGCGGCACCGGTCCGGCGGGGCCGCAGCACCGCCAGCGACGGCACGGCCGGCACCTCCTTGGGCGCGTCCGAGTCGTCGTCGAAGGCCGACCCCTGGCCGCCGCCGAGCAGCGCCGCGGCGCCACCGCCGACCGGACGCTGCCGGGGCGCGTCCGAACCGGCAAGGGCAGCCGGGGTACGCGGCTCCAGGCCGCGACCCGACGAGGCCCCGAGCGGGCGGTCCAGCGAGGCGAGCAGCGCGTCCCTGCCGGCCCGGATCGGGTCCCGGCCGGGGCGCGGGTGCTCGGACGCCGCCGGCAGCCCGTGCCCACCGCGGCTCGGCTCGCCCCGCGACGGACCGGGCAGGGCGTGCCCGCCCCGCTCCGGCGCCGGCTCCTGACCGAGGATCGGCGTGGGCCGCTCGGCGCACAGGTACTGCGCCATGTCGTCGTGCGGGGTGACCGCCTGGCGGGTCTTGTCGAGATCCCAGATCGCCTGCGCGGTGGCCTTGCCGGACGGCCAGGTGGCGATGATCCGCCAGGTGCCGTCGTCGCGGCGGTACGCGTCCCAGGAGATCTTCTCGGTGTCGATGCCGTGCTGGCTCAGCCGGCCGTTGACCACCTCGGCGAGCGGGGTGGGCTTCTCCGCACCCTTGAGCCGGGTGCGGCGGGCGTGCTGGGCGAGCATCGCCCGCTCCTGGAGGACCGGGCCGGCGTAGCGCAGCACACGGTCGACCGGCACCCCGGCGATCCGGGCGACGTCCTCGGCGGACTCACCGGAGCGGATGCGGGCCTGGATGTCCCGAGGGGACAGTGAGGGGATCGGGTCGGCGGCGGCAGGCGCCACCGCGAGCGGCGGGGCACCCGGCTCGGCGTGCAACGCGCCGGCGATCCGGTCGTCGATCGGCAGGGCGAGCAGTCGCCCCACCTCGTCGGCGAGAACCAGAGCATGGCCGTCCTCGGAGAGGGCGACGAAGCGTACTGGGCGCATTGCGTTGCCTCCGTCCCGCTTCGCTGGCCGCACGCCACGAGTCGGCCACCCAGGCGTCTCGGACCACCGTACGCGCATCTGCTTCGGGGTGGGGGAAGCGACACCCCGCATGTCGCGACTGAGCTGCAACGATGATCACGGTCGGTGTCCGTCGGGGCCCCGACGAACACCGACCGTGACGATCTTCAGAGTCGTTCGACCACGTAGTCGATGGACGCCGTCAGGGCCTCGACGTCGGCCGGCTCGACGGCCGGGAAGAGCGCCACCCGCAACTGGTTGCGGCCGAGCTTGCGGTACGGCTCCGTGTCCACGATGCCGTTGGCGCGCAGCGCCCTGGCGATCGCGGTGGCGTCCACCCCGTCGACGAAGTCGATCGTGGCGACCACGTTGGACCGCAGCGCCGGGTCGGTGACGAACGGGTTGGCCACTGCGGACCGCTCCGCCCAGCCGTACACCGTCGCGGCGCTCTCCGCGGTGCGCTTCGCGGCCCAGGACAGGCCGCCCTGCGCGTTCATCCAGTCGGTCTGCTCGGCGGCCAGGAAGATGGTGGCCAGCGCCGGGGTGTTGTACGTCTGCTCCAGCCGCGAGTTGTCGATCGCGGTGACCAGGTCGAGGAAGGCCGGGATGTACCGCCCGGACGCCTTGATCTCGGCGGCCCGGTCCAGCGCGGCCGGCGACATCAGCGCCAGCCAGAGGCCGCCGTCGGAGCCGAAGCACTTCTGCGGCGCGAAGTAGTAGACGTCGGTCTCGCCGACGTTGACCTCCAGGCCGCCGGCGCCGGAGGTGGCGTCGACCAGCAGGAGGGAGCCCTCGTCGGCCCCGGCCACCCGGCTGATCGGCACGGCGACGCCGGTCGAGGTCTCGTTCTGCGGCGTCGCGTAGACGTCCACGCCGGCCTCGGCGACCAGGGCGGGTGCGCTGCCCGCGTCCGACTTACGGACGGTCGGCTCACCCAGGAACGGGGCGTCCTTGACCGACTTGGCGAACTTGGCGCCGAACTCCCCGAAGCTGGCGAACTGCGCCCGGTCCCGGATCAGGCCGAAGGTGGCGACCTCCCAGAACGCGGTCGTGCCACCGTTGCCGATCACCACCTCGTAGCCCTCGGGCAGCGAGAAGAACTCGGCGATGCCGGCGCGCAGGCGGGCCACCTGGTCGCGGACCGTCTTCTGCCGGTGGGAGGTGCCCAGGTAGCTGGTGGCCACCTCGGCGAGGGCGGACACGGCCGCCGGACGGACCTTGGACGGGCCGCAGCCGAAGCGTCCGTCGGCGGGCTTGATCTCGTCGGGAATCCGGATGGTCGGTGCGTCAGCCACGGTTCTGAAGGTCCTTCCGCATGGGCGAGGGCGGGCCCGGTCAGGGGGCCCGGTGCGGACCGACGGTGGGCGCGCACGCGGGCCGGTATCCGTACCGGTGATCCGGCGACACTGCCGGCCCTCATCCTTGCACCCTGGGCCGGCGGCGGATGTGGGGGTCCCGCCGGCCGGCCTGAGTCGTTCGCCACACCCGGGTGCCCGCCCGCCCGACGGTGGACAGAAAAGGGCCCCTCCCGAACGGCAGCCGTCGGGAGGGGCCCTTCGCACACCTCAGACGCCGTGCGGGATGGCGCTCCAGCCTTCGACGTCGCTGGGCTTGCGGGTGTTCGGGCCCACGTAGCGGGCCGACGGGCGGACCAGCCGCTGCAGGCGCTTCTGCTCCAGGATGTGCGCGCTCCAGCCGCCCATCCGGGCGCAGGTGAACATGGAGGTGAACATGTGCGCGGGCACCTCGGCGAAGTCCAGCACGACGGCCGACCAGAACTCGACGTTGGTGGCCAGCACCCGGTCCGGGCGGCGGGCCTGCAACTCGGCCAGTGCCGCCTTCTCCAGCGCCTCGGCGATCTCGAAGCGGGGCGCGCCCAGCTCCTTGGCGGTGCGCCGGAGCACTCGGGCGCGCGGGTCCTCGGCCCGGTAGACCCGGTGGCCGAAGCCCATCAGCCGCTCGCCGCGGTCCAGTACGCCCTTGACGTAGCCCTCGGCGTCACCGCTGCGCTCCACCGCCTCCAACATGCTGAGCACCCGGGACGGTGCGCCGCCGTGCAGCGGGCCGGAGAGGGCGCCGATGCCCGACGAGATGCAGGCCGCCGCGTCCGCGCCGGTGGAGGCGACGATGCGGGCGGTGAAGGTGGAGGCGTTCAGGCCGTGCTCGGCGGCCGAGATGAAGTACGCGTCGACGGCCTTGACGTGCCGCGGGTCGGGCTCGCCCCGCCAGCGCTTCATGAACCGCTCGACGATGGTCTGCGCCTTGTCGATCTCCTTCTGCGGTACCGCCGGCAGGCCGAGGCCCCGGGCGGACTGGGCGACGAAGGAGAGCGCGGTCACCGACACCCGGGCGAGATCCTCGCGGGCCTGCTCGTCGGAGATGTCCAGCAGCTGGCTGAGCCCCCAGTACGGGGCCAGCATGGCGACCGCGGACTGCACGTCGACGCGGATGTCGCCGGAGTGCACCGGCACCGGGAACGGCTCCGCCGGCGGCAGGCCCGGCCCGAACCGACCGTCGACCAGCAGGGCCCACACGTTGCCGAACGAGACCTGGCCGATCAGATCCTCGATGTCGACTCCGCGATAGCGCAGCGCGCCACCCTCACGGTCAGGTTCGGCGATCTCGGTCTCGAAGGCGACCACGCCCTCCAGCCCGGGTTTGAAATCGGCCATGTCGCTCTCCTGGATCTGCTCGGTGCGCCCGATCAGCTCATCCGGCCCGGTCGGCCGAGCGCCTTAGGCGACCCTCAGGGATGTGTTCGGAACATCTTGCCTGCTGAGTAACCGGATACGCGACCCGCTGCGACTGTGCTGCACACGACATCCCCGGACGCGCATTCTGCGCGCCGCTCGGTGAGACTGGGCGGTGCGGGCTGGCCAGCGCGGGAGGGCGCCGGCGGGGCCGCCGAGAAGGAGTGGGTACGTGACGGGCGACACACCCGGCCCGGCCGCGATGCGTAACGAGTACGCCGCGGACCTGGGCCTGACCGAAGCCGATCTGGCCGCCGACTGGCACACCCAGTTCGACCGCTGGTTCGCCGACGCGGTGGCCTTCGGGCTGCCCGAACCGAACGCGATGGTGGTGGGCACCGCCGACGCCGCCGGCCGGCCGAGCGGCCGGACGGTGCTGCTGAAGGGGTACGACCCGGAGGGCTTCGTCTTCTTCACCAACCACCTCTCCCGCAAGGGCGTCGAGGCGTCCGCGAACCCGTACGCCAGCCTCGTCTTCCCGTGGTTCCCGATGCAGCGTCAGGTGGTGGTCAGCGGGCGGATCGCGCCGGTCGACCGCGCGACGAGCGAGTCGTACTTCGCCAGCCGCCCGCGCGGCTCCCAGTTGGGCGCCTGGGCCAGCCCTCAGTCGCAGGTCGTGCCGGACCGGGCGGCGCTGGAGGAGAGCTACCGGGCGGCTGCCGAGCGGTTCGACGGCGAACCGGTCATCCCGACGCCGCCCAACTGGGGCGGCCTGCGGGTCCGGCCCGAGTCGGTGGAGTTCTGGCAGGGCCGGGCCAGCCGGTTGCACGACCGGCTCCGCTTCCGCCGCACCGCCGACGACGGTCCCGGTGGCGCGCCCACCGGGTCGGCGAGCTGGGTCGTCGAGCGGTTGGCACCGTGACCGGTGTGCAGGAGGCCCGGCCGCGTGGAGCGCGCCGCTGGGCGATCGACGTGCGTCCGCTTCGGGTGCCGGCGTACCGGCGGCTCTGGCTCGGCAACACCGTGGCGATGTTCGGCTTCCAGTTCACGGCCGTCGCGGTACCCGTGGAGATGTACGCCCTGACCAGGGACTCGTTCTGGGTCGGCCTGCTGGGCGTGGCGGCCTTCGTACCGCTGCTGGTCTTCGGGCTCTGGGGCGGCGCGATCGCCGACGCCCGAGACCGCCGGGTGGTGCTGCTCGGCGGGTCGTTGCTGCTCTGGGCGTCCACCCTCGGGCTGCTGGTCCAGGCACTGCTGGACGTGCGCAGCCCGGTGCTGCTGCTGGTGCTGATGGCGGTGCAGTCGGTGGCGTTCGCGATCAGCTCGCCGGCTCGCAGCGCGATGCTGCCCCGGCTGGTCCCGGACGACCTGGTCCCGGCCGCCAGCACCCTGAACTACACCACGTTCACCGCCGCCTCGGTCGCCGGTCCGCTCGCCGCGGGCCTGATCCTCGCGGCCTCGCCGAACGTCGCGGTCGTCCTGCCGATCGCGTACGGGCTGGACGCGGTCCTGTTCACCGCGATGCTCTGGGCCGCGCTGCGCCTGCCCGCGCTGCCACCCGAGCCGACCGAGGACGGCCAGGCCCGCCGCGCCGGCCTGGCCAGCGTGGTCGACGGGTTCCGCTACCTGGCCACGACGCCGGTGCTGCTGCTCTCCTTCGGGGTGGACCTGATCGCCATGATCCTGGCCATGCCGCGAGCGCTGTTCCCGGAGATCGCCAACGAACGGTTCGGCGGAGGCGGCGCGGTCGGCCTGCTCTACAGCGCCATCGCGATCGGGTCGATGATCGGCGGGCTGACCTCCGGCTGGATCGGTCGGCTCCGCCGGCAGGGCCTCGGCCTGGTGGTCGCGGTGGTCGCCTGGGGCCTCGCGATCGCCGCCGCCGGGCTGGCCCACCAGCTCTGGCTGATGGTCCTGCTGCTCGCCGTGGCCGGTGCCGCCGACCTGGTCAGCGCCGTGCTGCGACAGTCGATGCTGCTGGTGTACGCGCCGGACCGGATGCGTGGCCGGCTCCAGGGCGTCAACACGGTGGTGGTGGCCGGTGGCCCGCGCCTCGGCGACCTGCGCGCCGGCACCATGGCCGCCGGGTTCGGCGGCGGCGTGGCCTGGGTGGCCGGCGGGCTCGCCTCGGCGGTGCTCGTGGTGGTGCTCGCGGTCGCCTTCCCGGCGCTGCTGCGCTACCGCGCGGCGACGGCATCGAGCGGTGACCGGACGTGACCGGTTAGGGTCGCCGGCATGGAAAGCCCCGATCAGCGCCCGTTCTCCGGCGCCCAGTGGACCATCTCCGCCGCCGGCCACGAGGCCGTCATCGTGGAGGTCGGCGGCGGGCTGCGGACGTACCGGCACGACGGTGTCGACCTGGTCGACGGCTACCAGCCGGACGAGGTCTGCCCCGGCTGCGCCGGGCAGGTGCTGGCGCCCTGGCCGAACCGGATCCGGGATGGCCGCTACGCGTTCGGGGACCGTACGCACCAGCTCCCGTTGACCGAGCCGGAGCGGCACGTGGCCATTCACGGGCTGGTCAACTGGGTGCCGTGGCGGCTGCTGGAGCAGTCGGCGGACGCGGTGACGGTGGGCTACGACCTGCCGCCGCAGCCCGGCTACCCGTGGCCGCTGCGGCTGCGCAGCCGGTGGAGCGTCAGCGAGGACGGGCTGCGGGCCGAGCACGAGGTGACCAACACCGGCGGTGAGCTGGCGCCGTTCGGTTTTTCCGTGCACCCGTACCTGCAGGTGCCGGGCGTCGCGGTGGACGACCTGGTCATGCGGCTGCCGACCCGTGGCCGGCTGCTGGTGGACGGGCGGCTGCTGCCGGTCGGGGTGACCCCGGTGGCCGGCACCGAGTACGACTGGACCAGCCCGCGCCGGATCGGCGCCGCCAAGCTGGACCTCTGCTTCGGTCAGGTGATCGCCGACGCCGACGGTGGATCGTCGGTGAGCCTGGCCGCGCCGGACGGCTCGGCCGGTGTGAGCATCTGGGCGGACCAGGAGTTCGGCTGGTGGCAGGTGTTCACCGGCGACGCGCTGACGGGCGAACGACACCGCCGCTCGGTGGCGATCGAGCCGATGACCTGCCCGCCGGACGCGTTCCGCTCCGGCAAGGACCTGCTCACGCTCAAGCCCGGCACGACCTGGCGGGGTGCCTGGGGCATCCGGCCCGGGGCCTGACCGGGCCGGCCGGGGGGAGCGCGATGGAGTTCGCCGAGGTCGTCCGCCGTCGGCGCATGGTGCGCAACTACGACCCCGACCGTCCGGTCCCGCCCGACGTGGTGGACCGGCTGCTCGACCACGCGGTCCGCGCGCCGTCGGCCGGGTTCGCGCAGGGCTGGGGTTTCCTGGTACTGGAGGAGGCAGCCGACCGGGAGCGGTTCTGGGCCGCCACCACCCCGGAGGGTGGTGGGCGGGAGCGCTGGCTGGCCGGGATGCGCCGGGCACCGCTGATCGTGGTGCCGCACGCCAACGAGTCGGCCTACCTGCAGCGGTACGCGGAGCCGGACAAGGGCTGGACGGACCGGTCCACCGACCGCTGGCCGGTGCCGTACTGGCATGTGGACACCGGCTTCGCCGCCCTGCTGATGCTGCTCACCGCCGTGGACGAGGGGCTGGGAGCGTGTTTCTTCGGCATCCCGCCGCAACGGTTGTCCGCCTACCGCGACGCGTTCGGCGTGCCGGCGGAGTACCAACCCGTCGGTGCCGTCACAATCGGTTACCGGGCACCCGACCATCGGTCACCGTCGTTGCGCCGTGGGCGGCGTCCGGTGGACGAGGTGGTGCGGCGGGGCAGGTGGAGTTGAGCGTGCAATCCTGTTTGTCCAGTTGAGGATCGGACGAGCGGTAGCGAAACTGACATCAGGGAGCAGAACGTAGGGTGCGCTGGGCCGCTAGGCTGGCACGGTCATCGGTGCCGCGCCGCGCGGTGCCCGCCGCGGCCCGGCTCGGCGCCGTCGGTCGGCCCGGCCACGGGGAGGGGAGCGTGCCGTCGTGATCTTCAGAGCGGTCCGGGACGGGCGTCCCTATCCGGAGCACAACCTGACGCTCAAGCAGTGGGCGGAGATCCCGCCGCGACCGCTGCGTCTGGACCAGTTGATCACCACCAAGCGTGAGTTGGCGCTCGACAAGCTCCTCGCCGAGGACTCGACCTTCTACGGCGACCTCTTCCCGCACGTGGTGCAGTGGAACGGCGGGCTCTACCTGGAGGACGGGCTGCACCGGGCGTTGCGGGCCGCGCTGCAGCAGCGCAACCAGATCCACGCCCGGGTGCTGGTGCTCTCCGAACCGATCGAGTGACGCGACACCGCCCACCGGCCTGAGTCTTCGTTAAGGTGGCGTCCATGACCGCTCCACTGGACCTGCTCGACCTCGATCCGTCGCTCACCGAGGAGGAGCGGCAGATCCGCGACGTCGTACGCCAGCTCATCGACGACCGGGTACGCCCGCACGTCGCCGACTGGTACGAGGAGGGCCGGGTGCCGGCCCGCGAGCTGGCCCGGGAGTTCGGCAAGCTCGGGCTGCTCGGCATGCACCTGACCGGCTACGGCTGCGCCGGCGCCTCCGCGGTCGCCTACGGGCTGGCCTGCCAGGAGTTGGAGGCCGGCGACTCCGGCGTCCGTTCCCTGGTCTCGGTGCAGGGTTCACTGGCCATGTACGCCATCTGGCGCTACGGCAGCGAGGAGCAGAAGCAACGCTGGCTGCCGTCGATGGCGACCGGCGAGGCGATCGGCTGCTTCGGCCTGACCGAGCCGGACCACGGCTCCGACCCGGCGTCGATGGCCACCCGGGCGCGCCGCGACGGCGACGACTGGGTGCTCACCGGCGGAAAGATGTGGATCACCAACGCGCCGATCGCCGACGTCGGGGTGATCTGGGCGCGCACCGACGAGGGCGTGCGGGGCTTCGCCGTACCCATGGACACGCCCGGTGTCACGGCCCGGGAGATCCACCGCAAGATGTCGCTGCGCGCGTCGGTGACCGGCGAGATCGTGCTCGACGACGTCCGGCTGCCGGCGGACGCCCAACTGCCCGAGGCGGTCGGCCTCAAGGCCCCGCTGAGCTGCCTCACCGAGGCCCGCTACGGCATCGTCTGGGGCTCGGTCGGTGCCGCCCGCGACTGCCTGGAGACCGCGCTGGCGTACGCCACGACCCGCACCCAGTTCGGTCGCCCGCTGGCCGGTTTCCAGCTCACCCAGGCCAAGCTCGCCGACATGGCCGTCGAGCTGGTGAAGGGGCAGCTGCTCGCGTTGCACCTTGGCCGGCTCGCCGACGCCGGCCGACTGAAGCCGGAGCAGGTCAGCGTGGGCAAGCTCAACAACGTGCGGGAGGCCCTGGCCATCGCCCGGCAGTGCCGCACCATCCTCGGTGCCAACGGCGTCTCCGGTGAGTACCCGGTGATGCGGCACGCGAACAACCTGGAGAGCGTCCTGACGTACGAGGGCACCTCCGAGATTCACCAGCTGGTCGTCGGGCAGCGGCTCACAGGGGTCTCCGCCTTCGCCTGACCTGCCCGTTTGTGCATTCCGGGCGCTCGACGCGCGGCTGTCGTACGGGGGCCGTACCGTCAATGCCAGACGACGTGTCTGACGAGGACGGTGAGGGTGATGGCCCGCGACGCTGGCATCAACGAGCCCACGAGGGAGTTCCCCGGTTACCCGACCGGCGACGACCTCAAGGAGCGGTCGGCCTCGACATCCGAGCCGACCTCGGACACACCGGGCGGCTCCGGCGGCCCGACGACCGGCGGCGCCGGTGGGCCGGTGCGCGGCCTGCTCGTGCTGCTCGGCGCCGCCGCGCTGGCCGTGGTGGTGCTGCTCGGCGTGCAGGCGACCGGGCTCCTGCCGGAGTTCCGCAACCCGTTCGCCAAGGAGCAGACCGACCGCAGCCAGCCGCCGCTGCTGAAGTCGATCCAGGACCTCAGCCGCTACGTGGCCGCCGAGGGCAACTTCCAGGTCGTGGTCGACACCCAGAACGACCGGCGCAACGTTCCCGACTTCCTGCTCAACGAGCGCACCCTGTTCGTCGGGGCGGGCAGCGTCGAGGCGTACGTCGACTTCGGCAAGATCGGTGAGGGCGCCGTCGTCGAGTCCGCCGACGGCACGTCGGTCGAGATCAAGCTGCCGGCACCGCAGCTCGGCGAGACCAACCTCGACCTGGAAAAGAGCTACGTCTTCGCCGAGCAGCGGGGTCTGCTCAACCGACTCGGCGACCTGGTCGGCAACGACCCCAACCGGCAGCAGCAGGTCTACCAGCTCGCCGAGGAACGGATCACCGCCGCCGCCCGGGACAGCGGGCTGTCCGCCCGGGCCGAGGAGAACACCCGCAAGATGCTGGAGGGGCTGCTGCGCTCCCTCGGCTACCAGCAGGTGACGGTCACCTACACCGCACCCTGATCCACGACCTCACACGGAAGCGCCCGCGCCGACAGCCGTCGGGGCGGGCGCTTCCGTGCTGACGCCCCCCCCCGCGCCGCGCCGGGCAAGATCCACGCAACGTCAGGGATGGTGAGGTCTCCGGCGGTCGTGAGGCAGCACGTTCCCTGAAGTTGCTGCCTCACGCCGCGCGGTGTCCGGAGGGGAAGGGTCAGTGCCCGGTGGAGGCGAGGTAGCGGTCCTCGTTCGGCATGAGGAACCAGAGGATCACGTAGACGATCACCTGGGTGCCGGGCAGCAGCAACGACAGCAGGAACAGCAGCCGGACCATCCCGGCGGACATGCCGAACCGCTGACCGAGGCCGGCGCAGACACCGGCGATCATGCGCCCCTCGCGGGGCCGAACCAGTTTGCGACTCATCGTCGTACTCCCACTCTGCGGCGGTACGCCGCGTCTGCAATCCACGGTAGAAAGGGATGACCAGCTCGCCCTCGGTCCCGAGGACGATCGGCGGACCGTGGACCCGTAGGTGCATTACCCGGGGGACCCCTCCCCGACGCCTTCCGCGGGCGGGCGCAGGCCGGTACGTGGGAGATCGTGCTCGATCCTCGAAGTCGTGGCCTCAGGTCGAGGGGAGGCCACCGGATCGTGGATCGTCCGTGATCTTGAGGCGGCGGGCAGGTGTCCACGTGCCGGTGGCCGGGTTGGGCGTGAACTGGGCGGGTAGGCTCGCTGGTTGGGCACCCACACCCCGGGTGACCGGCGGCCACCCGACCGGGCGGCCACGAGCGGGGCCGCCTGACCGGTGGCCACGACAGGGCCGGATCCCGTACCACGGGACGACGGCGAGGAAGCGCAGCCATGATCAGTGTTTTCGATCTCTTCAGCGTCGGCATCGGGCCGTCCAGCTCGCACACCGTGGGGCCGATGCGGGCCGCTCGCACCTTCGTGGCGGGGCTCAAGGCCGACGGGCTGCTCGCCGACACGGCACGGGTGCAGGCCGAGCTGTTCGGCTCGCTGGGTGCCACGGGCCACGGTCACGGAAGCGACCGGGCCGTGCTGCTGGGGTTGGCCGGCGAGGCGCCGGAGACGGTCGACACGGACACCGTCGGCCCTCGGGTGGAGCGGATCAGGGCCGAGCGGCGGATCAGCCTGCTGGACGCGCACGAGATCGACTTCGACCCGGGCCGGGACCTGACGCTGCACCGCCGCCGGTCGCTGCCGTACCACCCGAACGGGATGACCTTCGTGGCGTACGACGGGGCGGGCGTGGAGCTGCGCAGCCGCACCTACTACTCCGTCGGTGGCGGTTTCGTGGTCGACGAGGCGGCTGCCGGCGCGGACCGGATCAAGCCGGACAGCACCCGCGTGCGGTACCCGTTCCTGACGGGGGCGCAGTTGCTGGAGGTCACCACCAGCACGGGCCTGTCGATCAGCGAGGTGATGCTCGCCAACGAGCGCTCCTGGCGGAGTGAGGCGGAGATCCGGGCCGACCTGCTGGAGATCTGGCGGGTGATGCGGGAGTGCGTGGAGCGCGGCTGTGAGCGGGACGGCGTACTCCCGGGTGGGTTGAAGGTCCGGCGGCGCGCGGCCGAGCTGCGGCGCAGCCTGGAGGCGGACGCCGGCACCACCGACCCGCTGCACGCGATGGACTGGGTGACGCTGTTCGCCCTCGCGGTCAACGAGGAGAACGCCGCCGGCGGTCGGGTGGTCACCGCGCCGACCAACGGCGCGGCCGGGATCATCCCGGCGGTGCTGCACTACTACACGCGGTTCGTGCCGGACGCCTCCGAGGACGGCGTGGTGCGGTTCCTGCTGGCGGCCGGCGCCATCGGCGTGCTGTTCAAGGAGAACGCGTCGATCTCCGGCGCGGAGGTCGGCTGCCAGGGTGAGGTCGGCTCGGCCTGTTCGATGGCCGCGGCGGGGCTCGCCGAGGCGCTCGGAGGCACCCCGGAACAGGTGGAGAATGCAGCCGAGATCGGGATGGAGCACAACCTCGGCCTGACCTGTGACCCGGTGGGTGGCCTGGTGCAGATCCCCTGCATCGAGCGGAACGCCGTGGCTAGCATCAAGGCGATCACGGCCGCCCGGCTGGCGCTGCGCGGCGACGGTGTGCACAAGGTGTCGCTGGACAAGGTCATCAAGACCATGCGGGAGACGGGCGCCGACATGAAGGTCAAGTACAAGGAGACGGCGCGCGGCGGTCTGGCCGTCAACGTGATCGAGTGCTGAGTCCGGCCGATTCGGGGCATTCGTTCACCGACTGCTAACCTGTCGTCCGTTTCAGGAGGCGGGAGGCTGCGGTGACCTCTGGCGTCGCGGCGTTGTGGTCGCACCGCAACTCGCTGCGCATCCTGGTCAGGCGGGACCTGGCGGTCAAGTACCAGCAGTCGGTGCTGGGTTATTTCTGGTCGCTGATCGAGCCGCTCGGTATGGGCGCCATCTACTGGTTCGTCTTCGGCGTGCTCTACTCCCGGGACACCGGGAGGCACCTGGGCGAGGCGGCCGGGTCGTACCCGTTGTTTTTGATCACCGGCATCTTCGCCTGGATGTGGACCAGTTCGGCGCTGAGTGAGGCGACCAACGCCCTGACCGGCCAGTCGCGGCTGATCACCACGATGAACGTGCCACGCCAGGTCTTTCCGATCGGCCGCGTCACCGGCCGGTTCGCCGAGTACGCGGCCGGCCTGCCGATCCTGATCGCCATCGCGGTGATCTACGTGGTGCACGGCCGGATCCACCCGGGCTGGTCGTTGCTCTCCCTGCCGCTCGCGGTGGCCGTCCAGGCGGTCCTGCTGACCGGGCTCGCGCTGCTGCTCTCCGCGTGGAACGTGCTGATGCGCGACGTGGAACGGCTCATGCGGCTGATCATCCGGGTGCTCTTCTACGCCACGCCGATCATCTACCCGCTCAGCCTGGTCCGCGAGTCGGGCCTGCCCGGCTGGCTGAAGGTCGTGTACGAGCTGAACCCGCTGGTCGGGATCTTCCAGCTGCACCACGCGATCTGGTACCCGGACGAGTTCCCGGACGCCCGGCTGCTCACGACCACGGTCGTCGGCAGCCTGCTGGTGCTGGCCGCCGGCTGGTGGTCGTTCCGCCGGTTGGAACCCGCCGTGCTCAAGGAACTCTGATGGCCGCGCCGATCATCGAGGCCGACGGCCTGGGCATCCGGTTCGTCCGCAACCGCCGCCGCCAGTTGCGGCTGCGCGAGTTGTTCATCCACCGGGGTGCCCGTGGTGCCCTGCCGGGCCAGTTCTGGCCACTGCGCGACGTGTCGTTCACCGTCGAGCCGGGCGAGACCGTCGGGGTGATCGGCCGCAACGGCACCGGTAAGAGCACCCTGCTGCGGCTGATCGCCGGGGTGCTCATACCGGACGAGGGCAGCATCCGGGTCCACGGTGCCGTGGCCCCGCTGTTGGAACTCTCCGCCGGTTTCTCCAACGATCTGACCGGGCGGGAGAACCTGCACCTGGTGGGTGGCCTGCACGGGCTGTCGACGGGCTACCTGAAGCGGCACTTCGACGAGATCGTCGAGTTCGCCGGTGAGCAGGTGGAACGGGCCATCGACACGTCGGTGCGGCACTACTCGTCGGGCATGAAGGTGCGCCTCGGCTTCGCGATCATCTCGCACCTGCCGCACCCGATCCTGCTGATGGACGAGGTGACCGCGGTCGGCGACGCGGAGTTCCGCAAGAAGTGTTACGCGACGATTGATCGTCTGCTCGGGGAGGGGCGCACGCTCGTGTTGGTGTCACACAACGAAAAGGACCTGACCCGGTTCTGCCGTCGGGGGTTGTACCTCGACGCGGGCCGGTTGACGCTCGACGGCACCATCGCCGAGGCGCTCGACGCGTACCACGCCGCGGTCCCGCGGTGACGCTCGCGATCGTGCTCGCCGCCGGGACGCCCGCGGCGGGCCTGACCACCGCGACCGGGGAGCCGCTGGCCGACCGGCTCGCCGCCCAGCTGCGTCGGGCCGGGGCGGACGAGGTGCGCTTCGCCGCCAACCTCGACGAGCTGGCCGCGCTGGCCGACTCCGCCACCGGCCCGCTGCTGGTGACGGGCACCGACCTGGTGGCACACACCGCCGTGCTGCGGCACCTGGCCACCAGCCCGGTCGGGCCGACGGTGGCGCTGGTGCTCGCCGACCCGCCCGTGCCGGGGCGTACCGCCGTGCGCGAGGAGCGCGGCCAGATCGTGGACGCCGGCGGGCTGGACGCCCTCGACGGTGCGGCCACGGGCGTGTTCGGCGGTGCGCTGCGGGTGGGCGTGGACGACCTGCCGACCCTCGCCGCCGCCGCCCGGGCCGCGGCCTCCGGCGTGCTGCCCATCGCCGCTCCCGTCGGCCCCACCGGTGACGTGGCGCCGCTGTCACCGACCGTCGGGGCGGGGCCCGGCGCGTCGGTCGCGGCCGGTGGCCCCGGGTCCGCCGTGGACCGGCTCGTCGCGGGTCTCGCCGCGCTCGGCACCCTGATCTTCGCCCAGCGGGTACGCCTGCTCGTGGCGCACCGGGTGGACGACACCGCCGGGCTGGCGGCCGCCGAGGCGGCGGTGACGGCGGTCGACGAGGACCGGGCCGAGTTGCGGCTGTCGGTGAAGGAGAAGGACGACTTCTTCTCCACCTACTTCGTCAGCACCTGGTCGCCGTACGTGGTCCGGCTGGCGGCCCGGCTCCGCCTCACCCCGACCGGGGTGACGGTGATCTCGGTGCTCTTCGCGGTGGCCGCCGCGGTGCTGTTCGGGGTCGGTGGTCGGGTCGCGCTGGTCAGCGGCGCGGTGCTGCTCTACCTCGGTTTCGTCCTGGACTGCGTGGACGGCCAACTGGCCCGCTACACCCGGCACTTCAGCGCCTGGGGTGGCTGGTTGGACACGATGGCGGACCGGGCCAAGGAGTATCTGGTCTACGCCGGGTTGGGTTTCGGGGTGAGCCACGCCGGGCTGGGCAACGGCTGGGCGTTGGCGATCGCCGCGATGACGTTGCAGACCGTCCGGCACATGACCGACACCTGGTACGGGGTGCTGCACGACGAGGCCGCCCGCCGTCCACGGACGGCGACGGGTGCCAGCGGTGGGATCGGTGACCGGCTGAACGCGGCGTCGACCCGGGTGCAGGCGGACACGGGTTCGGTGTCGTACTGGCTGAAGCGGACCGTGGTCTTCCCGATCGGCGAGCGGTGGGCGCTGATCGCGCTGACCGTGGCGCTGTTCAACCCGCTGGTCAGCCTGATCGCGGTGCTGGTCTGGGGTGCGCTGGCGTTCGCGTACACCGGGGCGTTGCGGACGTTGCGGGCGCGCTGGATGTGGGTGCCGGTGCTGGACACCGTCGATGCGACCCTGCACCGCGACGACGGCCCGCTGGCCCGCCGGCTTCCGGTGGTCCGCCCGATGGGGCCGCTGACCCTGGCGGTGATCGCCGCGCTCGGCCCGGCGGTTCTCCTGGTCGCGGCGCTGCTGACCGACGCGCCCGGTGGGCTGCGCTGGGCGGTGCCGGTGACGTTGCTGGTGCTGCTGGTCGGGGGCCTGGGTTCCGGGGCCGCGCACAACGGTCCGCTGGACTGGCTGGTGCCCGCCGCACTGCGGGCCGCCGAGTACCTGTTCGCGATCGCGGTCGGTGTGGTCGGCGGTGCGCCGGGGTGGCTGATCTTCGGCTACGTCTTCGTGCTGACGGTGCACCACTACGACCTGACGGCGCGTCTCGAGAAGCGGCAGGCGGCGCCCCCACTGCACCCGGCCACGCTGGGTTGGGAGGGTCGCTCCGTGCTGGTGGCCCTCGCGGCGATTGCCGGAATCGTGAGTATCGGCATGGCTACACTCGGTGCGTACCTTCTCGTGGTTTTCGTGGCGAGCGTCGTCCTGGCCTGGTTCGTCCGGCCGGCCCGTAGCGCGCGGGCGTCGGCCGCGCCGGCGGGCGCGGGAGGGGCCGCGCCGCGCTGACGGAGGGACGGCCGGATGACCCTGATCAGTTTCGTGGTACCGGCCTTCCGGGTGCAGGGATACCTGCGCGAGTGTCTCGACTCGATCCTCGGCCAGCCGGAGACCGACCTCGAAGTGATCGCCGTCGACGACTGCTCACCGGACTCGAGCGGCGAGATCATCGACGAGTACGCGGCCCGTGACCAGCGGGTCCGCTCGGTCCGGCTGTCGGAGAACGTCGGCCTCGGTCCAGCCCGCAACATCGGGCTGGACCGGGCCGTCGGCGAGTACGTGTGGTTCCTCGACGGCGACGACTGGCTGGCGCCGGAGTGCCTGCCAGGCGTGGCCGAGCGGCTGCGGGACACCCGACCGGACGTGCTGCTGGTCGACCACGTCCGGACGCACTGGAACGACACCGCCACCCGCAGCGCCATGGCCGAGGTGTTCCCGGAGCCGCCCGGCGCGACCACCTTCCGGCTGCGGGAGCGGCCGGAGGCGATGCGGCTGCTGCACACCGCGTGGAACCGGGTGGTCCGCCGGGAGTTCCTGGTCGAGATGGGGCTGCGCTTCGCGCCCGGCTGGTACGAGGACGTCTCGTTCAGCTACCCGGTGCTGATGGCGGCGCAGCGGATCGGCGTACTCGACCTGGTCTGCGTCAACTACCGGCAGCGCCGTGCCGGTGCGATCACCCGGACCCGCGGTGACCGGCATTTCGAGGTGTTCCCGCAGTGGCACCGGGTCTTCCACCTGATGGATTCCTGGGGGCCGGCGGTGGGCGATCTGCGGCCGGCGGTCTTCGAGCGGATGATCTGGCACTACCTGACCGTGCTCGGCAACGGCCAGCGGATCGCCCCGGAGCTGCGGCCGGCCTTCTTCGCGCAGATCACCGCCGACTACGCGCGGTGGCTGCCGGAGGGCGGCTATCCCGTGCCGGACGGGGTGGAGGGGATCAAACACCGACTGGTCGCCACCGGCCGCTGGCGGACGTTCAGCGCGTTGCGGACCGCCAGCCGGGCCCGCGACGTGGCCCGCCGACAGGCCCGTACCGCGCGGCGCCGGGTCGCTCCGGCAGCCCGGCGCGGCGCCCGGCTGACCCGGGACGGCCTGCTGCGCGAGTACTACCGGGCGGAGCTGCGCCGGCCGGTGGACCCGACGCTCGCGGTGTACGCGGCCTACTGGTACCGGGGCTACGCCTGCAACCCGGCGGCGATCTACGAGGTGGCCCGCCGGCTGGCTCCGGGGGTGCGGGGTGTGTGGATCGTGCGCCGGGACCGGGTGGACACCGTGCCGGCCGGGGCGGAGTACGTCGTCGCCGGCACCCCGGCGTACTACCGGGCGCTGGCCCGCGCCCGGTGGCTGGTCAACAACGTCAACTTCCCGGACTTCGTCCGTAAGCGGCCGGAGCAGGTGCACGTGCAGACCCACCACGGCACGCCGGTCAAGGTAATGGGGTTGGACCAGCAGCGCTACCCGATCGGGGCGGGCCGGATGGACTTTCCGGGGCTGCTGCGCCGGGTGGACCGCTGGGACTACAGCGTCAGCGCGAACAGCTTCTCCACCCAGATGTGGGATCGGGCCTACCCGGCCACGTACACCACGCTGGAGGTGGGCTACCCGCGCAACGACCGGCTGGTCACCGCCGGCCCGGACGAGGTGCGCCGGCTGCGCGCGGACTTCGGCATCGGCCCCGACGAGCAGGTCGTGTTGTACGCCCCGACGCACCGCGAGCACCTGCCCGGCTACCGTCCACCGTTCGACCCGGACCGGTTCGTCGACGCCGTGGGTGAGTCCGGCCGGCTGCTGATGCGCAGCCACTACTTCCACGACCGGGATCGCCGCCCGGGACGGCAGGTGGACCGGGAGCGGGTCCGTGACGTCAGCGGCCACCAGCGGGTCGAGGATCTCTACCTGATCGCCGACGTGCTGGTCACCGACTACTCCTCGGCGATGTTCGACTACGCGGTCCTGGATCGGCCGATCGTGCTCTACACCCCGGACTGGGAGGCGTACCGGCTGGCGCGGGGGGTCTACTTCGACGTCACGGCGGAACCGCCGGGCGCGGTGGCGACCACCTTCGCCGACCTGCTCGACCTGTTCCGTACCGATGCGGTGCGCTCGGACGCGGCGGTGAAGGCCCGCGAGCACTTCCGGGGTCGGTTCTGTGCGCTGGAGGACGGGCACGCGGCGGAGCGGGTGGTGCGTCGGGTGTTCCTGGACGAGCCGATCGGGCTGTCGCCGCGCTGCTGATCGCGCCGGGCACCGGCGTGTGTCGATTAATAGCGGCGTCATCGATCGAACATGAGACGTTCACCCGATGTGCTTATCGAATGATCCTGGTCACAGTCTTGTGGGGTTCGGCCGACGAGCTGGGGGAGGAGACGGTGACCACCGTCGCGCTCAAGGATGTCAGCAAGATCTTCAAGGACGGCACACTGGCCGTCGACAGCATCAACCTGGACGTGAACGACGGCGAGTTCATGGTGCTGCTCGGCCCGTCGGGCTGCGGCAAATCCACGGTGCTGCGAATGATCGCGGGTCTGGAGGATCCGACCCAGGGCGCCGTGCTGCTCGACGGGGAACTCGCCAACGACCTGCCGCCGCGCGATCGGAAGATCGCGATGGTCTTCCAGGACTTCGCGCTCTATCCGCACATGACCGTCGGCGACAACATCGCCTTCCCGCTGCGGCTGGCGGGGGTGGAGCCGACGCCGCGGGGTGAGCGGGTCGGCGACGTGGCCAGCGCGCTGGGCATCGGCGACGTGCTCGCCCGCAAGCCCGGCCAGCTCTCCGGCGGGCAGCGGCAGCGGGTCGCGATGGGCCGGGCGATCGTCCGCCGGCCGGGGCTGTTCCTGATGGACGAGCCGTTGTCCAACCTTGACAGTGGGCTGCGCGCCGAGCTGCGCGCGGAGATCTCGGGCCTGACCCGGGAGTTGGGCGTCACCACCGTCTACGTCACCCACGACCAGGCCGAGGCGCTCACCATGGCGGACCGGGTGGCGATCATGCGCAGGGGCGTGCTCCAGGACGTGGGCACCCCCACCCAGGTGTACGGCCGGCCGGCGACGCTCTACGTGGCCGCCTTCCTGGGCAGCCCGCGGATGAACCTGCTGGAGGCGTCGGTCTACGTCCACCTCGACCGGTACGTCACGCTCAACCTCGGCGAGCAGTCGCTCTACCTGCCCTGGGACGACATCCGCAGCCGGGTGGTGGCGCACTACCACGGTGAGCGGATCGTGGTCGGCATGCGGGCCGAGGCGCTGACCCCGGTCAGCCCGGACAGCCCCGGGGACGTGCTGCGCGGCCGGATCCGCTACCTGGAGCACCACGGGCACGAGTCACTGGCGTTCCTCGACATCGGGGCCACGGCGATCGTGGTCGACGAGATGGGCGCACCGCTGGAGCCGCCACCGCTGGGCCAGCGCGGCCTGCGCCGGTTCGGCTCGGTCATGCAGCGACTCACCGGCCGGCCGGTGGAGGCGGACGACTCGCAGGGTGGCGGCACCCGGACGAGCGTGCTTCCCGACCCGGGCCGGCACCACCGCCGCCCGGCGGAGCTGGCGGTGCGGCTGGCGCCGTACCCGGCGGTCGCCGCCGGCCATCCGCTCGCCGTCTCGGTCCGGATGGACGCGCTGCACTTCTTCGACGAGCGCGGAGCCCGGATCGACGTGGGGTGGCGTTGACACCACGCCGGAGCGGGGTGGCGGCGACGCCGCCGGTGTCCTACCGTCTGCGCACCCAGTCCACTGTGAAACACCACCGAGAGGGGTCCACCCGTGTCGGGTGACCGTCCCAGCCCGCTCGTCATCGAGCGGATCCTCCGCGATCGGCAGGGCATCTGGCAGCAGATCGTGGCCGAACGTGACCTGAACGCGTTGACCGGGCGGATGCTGGCCAGCTCCGCCATCGCGCTCGCCTGCTACGGCGCGGTGCTGGGCGCGTTCCACAGCCCGTTGATGGCGCTGACCTCCGCGTTGAAGCTGCCGCTGCTGTTCCTGGTCACGCTGGCGATCTGCCTGCCCACCCTCTACCTGTTCAACCTGGTCTTCGGCGCCCGGCTCTCGGTGCGCCAGTCGCTGGCGCTGGTGATGGTGGCGATCACGGTCACCTCGATGCTCGCGGTGGCGTTCGCACCGATCAGCCTCTTCTTCCTGATCACCGCGCCCGACTACGGCTTCTTCAAGCTGCTCAACGTGGCGATCCTGACCCTGTCGGCGGTGGTCGGGCTGCGCTTCCTGACCGGGGGGATGCAGGTGCTCAACGATCACGGCCTGCTCGCGCCGGAGGCGGCCCAGGCCCAGGCGGCTCCGGCCGCCGTGCCGGTTTCCGCCCAGGTCGCCGAGCCGGTCGCCGTGCCGGTCGGAGCGGCGGTGGCCGGGTCGGCCGGTACGGCCCCGAACGGCGCCGCCCCCGACGCCGCGTCGCCCGCCGTGGCGGCCCCGGCCCAGGTTCCTGCGCAGGCCCAGGGGCAGGTTCCGGCGCAGTGGCCCGGGCAGCCCGCCGGTGTCTCGTTCCCGCCCGGCATGCTGCCGCCCGGCCACCCGGCGTCGCAGCACCCGTGGGGTGCCCGGCCGACGCGGTCCGCCCAGCTGGCGGAGCGGCCGGCCAGCATGACGCTGCTCTACATCTGGATCCTGCTGTTCGGGTTCGTCGGCACCCAGTTGGCCTGGACCCTTCGTCCGTTCTTCGGTGACCCCGAGCAGGATTTCGCCCTGTTCCGCAGCATCGACGGCAACTTCTACGCGGAGATCCTGCGGACCATCGCCAACCTCTGAGCAGTGGCGCAACCTGGGAAATGCCTGGTTGCAGGGGTGGTTACCGGCTAGTAACGTCGGGCCATGACCATCGACTCCCGCCAGGTGGCGGCCGGCATGCTGGAAGCCGTGCCGTTCGCCCGCACGCTCGGCTTCGAATTCGTCGAGGTGGCACCCGAGGCGGAGGGCGGGGTGCGGGCGGTCGTCCGGCTCCCCGACTCTCCGGCCACCCACAACCACGTCGGCGGCCCGCACGCCGGGGCCATGTTCACCCTCGGTGAGACGGCCTCCGGCGCGGTGGTGGTGGCCGCCTTCGGGCAGCTGTTCGACCGCGCCGTTCCGCTCGCCGTCCGCGCCGAGATCGCCTACCGCAAGCTGGCCCGGGGTTCGGTGCTGGCCACCGCGCGACTCGGCCGGCCGGCTCTCGAGGTCATCGACGAACTGGAGGCCGGCCGGCGGCCCGAGTTCCCGGTCGAGGTGGAGATCACCACCGAGGACGGCACGCCCACCTCGGCCATGACCGTGATCTGGACGCTGCGGCCGAACTGAGCCGCGCCGACGGCGGCGGAAACGAGGTTTCGCGGCCCGGCGGGGTGGTTAGATTCGTAGCGTGCTGGGCCTACCTGCTCACGTGACCGCCTGTCTCTTCGATCTGGACGGTGTGCTGACGCAGACCGCCCGGGTGCACAACGCCGCCTGGACGCAGACGTTCGACGAGTTCCTGCGGCAGCGCGCCACGGCGACCGGCCAGCCGTTCCAGCCGTTCGACCCCGGCCCCGACTACAACCGCTACGTCGACGGCCGGCCCCGGGCCGACGGCGTCCGGTCCTTCCTCGCCTCCCGGGGGATCGTGCTGCCGGAGGGCAGCCCCGACGACCCACCGGACGCCGACACGGTCAACGGCATCGGCAACCGCAAGAACGTCCTGCTCCTGGAGCGCCTGCGCACCTCCGGTGTCGAGGTCTACCCGGGTTCGGTGCTGTACCTACAGGCGGCTGCCGCCGCCGGGTTGCGTCGGGCCGTGGTGACCGCGAGCGCCAACGGGCACGAGGTGGTGGCGGCCGCCGGGCTGGAGCCCCTGCTGGAGGCGCGGGTCGACGGGCTCGTCGCCCGGGCGCAGGGGCTGCGCGGCAAGCCGCACCCCGACACGTTCCTGGCCGGGGCCACCATGCTCGGCGTCGATCCGGCCCAGGCCGCCGTCTTCGAGGACGCGCTGTCCGGGGTCGCGGCCGGCCGTGCCGGAGGCTTCGGTTACGTGATCGGCGTCGACCGGGTCGGGCAGGCCGACGAGCTGCGCGCGCACGGCGCCGACATCGTCGTCAAGGACCTCGCCGACCTGCTCGAAGCGCCCGACGCCCCGCCGGTGGCGACGCACCCGACCACCGAACGGGGTTCCGCGTGATCAGGGAGCGGGCCTATCCGGTCGAGCCGTGGCACGTCCGGGAGACCCGGCTGGACATGGACGTGCTGGCCCAGTCGGAGTCGGTCTTCGCGCTGTCCAACGGGCACGTCGGGCTGCGCGGCAACCTCGACGAGGGCGAGCCGCACGGCCTGCCCGGCACCTACCTCAACTCGTTCTACGAGCTGCGCCCGCTGCCGTACGCGGAGGCCGGCTACGGCTTCCCCGAGTCGGGGCAGACGATCGTCAACGTCACCAACGGCAAACTGGTGCGGCTGCTGGTCGACGACGAACCGCTCGACGTGCGCTACGGCGAGCTGCTCAGCCACGAGCGCATCCTCGACATGCGGGCTGGCACCCTGCACCGGGAGCTGCACTGGCGGTCACCGGCCGGCCGGGAGGTCAAGGTCCGCAGCACCCGGCTGGTGTCGTTCACCCAACGGTCGGTCGCCGCCATCAACTACGAGGTGGAGGCCGTCGACGGCCCGCTGCGGCTGATCGTGCAGTCCGAGCTGGTGGCCAACGAGACGCTCCCCCCGCAGAGCAAGGACCCCCGGGTCGCGGCGGTGCTCGAGTCGCCGTTGCAGGCCGAGGAGGAACTCACCACCCCCGACGGTGGACAGCTGATCCACCGCACCAAGGTCTCCGGCCTGCGAGTGGCCGCCGCGATGGAACACGAGGTGCACGGCCCGGACCACACCACCATCGAGTCCGAGGGCTACGAGGACTGGGTCCGCACCACCATCGGTTGCGTACTCAAGCCCGGCGAGAAGCTACGGGTGGTCAAGTACCTGACGTACGGCTGGTCGAGCCGGCGATCCCTGCCCGCCCTGCGCGACCAGGTCGGCGCGGCGCTGGCCGGCGCCCGGCTGGACGGCTGGGACGGGCTCTGCCGGGAGCAGCGCGGCTACCTCGACGAGTTCTGGGACGCCGCCGACGTGCGGGTCGAAGGAGACCCGGAGGTGCAGCAGGCCGTCCGGTTCGGCCTCTTCCACGTGCTCCAGGCCGGTGCCCGGGCCGAGCGACGGCCGATCTCGGCGAAAGGGCTGACCGGCCCCGGCTACGACGGGCACGCGTTCTGGGACACCGAGATGTTCGTCCTGCCGGTGCTCACCTACACCCAGCCGAGCGCGGTGCGCAACGCGCTGTACTGGCGGCACAGCACCCTGGAGCTGGCCCGTGAACGGGCGGAGACGCTGAGTCTCAAGGGCGCCGCCTTCCCCTGGCGAACCATCGAGGGCCCGGAATCATCCGGGTACTGGCCGGCCGGCACGGCGGCCTTCCACATCGCCGCCGACGTCGCCGACGCGCTGCGCCGCTACGTGCTGGTCACCGGGGACACCGAGGCCGAGCGGGAGATCGGGCTGGACCTGCTGGTGGAGACCGCCCGGCTGTGGCGCTCGATCGGCCACCACGACCGGCACGGGCAGTTCCACATCGACGGGGTCACCGGCCCGGACGAGTACACGGCGGTGAAGAACGACAACATCTACACCAATCTGATGGCGCAGCGGAACCTGCTCACCGCTGCCGAGGTGGTGATGCGCTACCGGGACGAGGCGTTCCACCTCGGGGTCACCGACGAGGAGGCGGCGAGCTGGCGGGACGCGGCCATCTCGATGCACGTCCCGTACGACGACGAGCTCGACGTCCACCAGCAGGTGGAGGGGTTCACCCGTCTCCAGGAGTGGGAATTCGCGCACACACCCGCGGAGAAGTACCCGCTGCTGCTGCACTACCCGTACTTCCAGCTGTACCGCAAACAGGTGATCAAGCAGGCCGACCTGGTCCTGGCCATGCACTGGCGGGGGGACGCGTTCACCTCCGAACAGAAGGTCCGCAACTTCCTCTACTACGAGCGCCGCACCGTGCGCGACTCGTCGCTGTCGGCCTGCACCCAGGCGGTGCTCGCCGCCGAGGTGGGCTTTCCGGAGCTGGCACACACCTACCTGCGCGAGGCCGCGCTGATGGACCTGCACGACCTCAACGAGAACACCCGCGACGGCGTGCACATGGCCTCGCTGGCCGGTGCGTGGCTCGCCCTTGTCGGCGGGCTCGGCGGTTTGCGGGACCACGACGGCCAACTGTCGTTCGCGCCCCGGCTCTCCAGCCGGCTCAGCCGGCTGGAGTTCTCGCTCCAGTGGCGCGGGCTGGCCCTGCGGGTGGACGTCCGACCGCACCAGACGACGTACTCGCTGCGCCACGGCGGCCCGGAGGACGTGGTGGAGCTGCGCCACCACGACCAGTTGCTGCGGGTCACCTGCGACGAGCCGGTGACCGTACCCGTCCCACCGGCCGACCCGTCCGGGCCACCGCCGGAGCAGCCGCCGGGCCGCTCGCCACTGCTGCGGTTGCCCGAACACGACCAGTGACGGCCGGGGCGGGAGTGATCCCCGCCCCGGCCGCCGACGAGCGAACCTGCGCCCGCCCGGTTTGTCGACTACGAGATCAGATGGGCTCGCCGGTCGACGGGCGCCCGATCGCGTCCCGGGGCGCCATCGCCCGGGGATCATCGGGCAGGCGGGCCTGCGCGGCGTCGTCCGCCCAGTCCCGGTTGCGCTCGGCGTCCTGTTGGCGCCGGTCACGCTCGCTCATCTGCTGTTGCCGGGGCGACTGCTGCTCAGCCATGGCGATCCTCGCGATCCGTCGGGGCGCGGCTGCGCCGACACGGTCTGCGGTCGCTCGTCGCGTACCCGGGGACCTACCCGGCAAACGCGGAGCGGTCCGGCGGGCGGCTCCGGGCGTGGGGTGCGGCGGGCGGGGTACCCGGGACGGACGGCCAGCACGCGGAGGTGGGGTATGGACGAGCAGCGCAGCACGGTGACGATCCAGATCGGGGACGCCCAGCTCCCCGCCGACCTGATGGTGCCCGCCCAGCCCGTCGGCGTGGTGCTGTTCGCACACGGCAGCGGCAGCTCCCGCCACAGCCCCCGCAACGTGGCGGTGGCCCGGACGCTGAACGGGCGCGGCCTCGGCACGGTGCTCGTGGACCTGCTGACCCCGGCCGAGGACCAGGTGGACGCCCGCACCGCCGAACTGCGGTTCGACATCGGGCTCCTGGCCAGCCGGCTGGCCGGCATCGTCGACTGGTTGGCGGCCGAGCGTCCCGCCGGTGACGTGCCGATCGGTCTCTTCGGGGCCAGTACGGGTGCCGCCGCCGCCCTGGTCGCGGCGGCGTACCGCGCCGACCGGGTGGGCGCCGTCGTCTCCCGGGGCGGTCGACCGGACCTGGCCGGTGCCGCTCTGGCGCAGGTGCGTACGCCGACGTTGCTGCTGGTCGGTGGGCTGGACGAGGAAGTGATCGCGCTCAACGAGCAGGCGTTGGCCGAGATGGGGGAGGTCGGCGAGCTGCGGATCGTCCCGGGTGCCACCCACCTCTTCGAGGAGCCCGGCACCCTCGAGCAGGTCGCCGAGCATGCCGGCACCTGGTTCACCACCCATCTCACCCGTGCGCCTGCACCGTCGCGTCGCTCATGAGGCCGACGGGGCCCCCGCCACGTCCGTGGTGGCGGGGGTGGAGTGGTGACGTTGGACGGTGTCGATGATGCGCCAGAGGACGGCGGTGATCGGGACGCTGACGAAAGCTCCGGCGATGCCCGCGATCAGGGTGCCGGCGGTGACCGCCACCAGGATGACCGCCGGGTGCAGCCGGACCTGCCGCTTCATGACCAGCGGTTCCAGCAGGTTGCCCTCGATCTGCTGGACGGCGATCACCGCGGCGAGGGTGAGCAGCGCGGTGGTCGGCCCGTTGGCGGCCAGCGCCACGAGCACCGCCACCGCGCCGGCCACCGTGGCCCCGATGATGGGCACGAAACCGCCGAGGAAGGTGATCAGCGCCAGCGGCAGGGCGAGCGGCACCCGGAGCACCACCAGGGCCAGGCCGATGCCGATCGCGTCGATCGCGGCGATCAGCATGGTGCCCCGGCTGTAGGCACCCAACGTCTGCCACCCGGCGCGGCCGGCCTCGGTCACCACGGGCCGGTTCGGGCCGGTCATCCGGGACAGCACCCAGTGCCACATGGACCGGCCGTCCTTGAGCAGGAAGAAGAGCAGCACCAGGGCGAGCAGCGCGGAGCCGACCACCTCGCTGGCCGTCCGGGCACCCGCGACCGGGTCCGGCGAGCTGCCGCTCAGCCCCTGCCGGGCCTGGTCGACGAGCTTGTCGAGTTGGGCGTCGGTGACCGGCAGGGTGGAGGTGACGAAGTCCCGGCTGCGGTCCAGCCCCTGGGTCAGCTCCTGGCTGAGCTGGTCGAACTGGCTGGCGGTCAGGTTCCACACCAAGGCGCCGACCCCCACCAGGATGCCGAGGAGCAGCAGCACGGTGAGCAGCGCGGCCAGCGCCGCCGGCAGCCGCAGGCGGCGCAGCCGCAGCAGCACCGGGTCGAGCAGCGCGGTGAGGAAGATGGTGGCGGCCAGCGCGATGGCCAGGGGCGCCAGCAGTACGGCGATCCGGCCCAGCAGATAGAGACCGGCGACGACCACCACCAGGCAGGCGCTCCACAGCACCGCGGTCCGGACCAGCCAGGGCAGGGCGGCCCACGCCTGACGCGGCCCGGAGCCGCCCGTCGTCGCCCCGGTGCCCGGCCCGGGTTCGTCTACCGCCATGTCGGTCCTCCTCGATCTCCGCGACGTCGTACCCGGCCAGCGGCGCGCCGACACCCGTGCCGCCTCGACACCGGTGTACAGGGGACGGTCCGAGCGACGAGTCGTGGGGCGAGATCAACCGGTTTGCACCCTCCGGCACAGGGAACCCGAACGGGAGTGCATCTGACTGGAGGAGGACCGCCGTGGGTGACTTCATGGACAAGGCCAAGGATTTCGCCGACAAGCACGACAAGCAGGTCGACCAGGGGTTGGACAAGGCCGGCGACATGGCTGACAAGCGCACCGGTGGAAAGTACGACGACCAGATCGACAAGGGTGTGGACCAGGCTCAGGCGCGTACCGGCGAAGGCGACCAGGTTCGCTGACGCACCGGACGTGATCCCGGGTCGCCACGGACGTGGCGACCCGGGATCGTCCTGTGCGGACTGTTCGTCACCCGACGTTCGCGCCTGACTCCCGCTGGGTCAGGTTTGCTGCTTGTCGCGCAGCTCGCTCATCGAGGTCGGGCGGCCGTCCAGCGCGTCGCGGAGCCGGTCGACCAGACCGGTGCCGGGGTTGACGATCTTGTTGGCCGGCGGACGGTCCGGCGCCGCCGGGTGCGGCCTGGTCGGCGCGCTCTTCTTGATCGCCGTGACCTTGCCGGCCAGCTCGGCCAGTTCCTCCCCGGCCACCGCGGCACGCAACCGGGGGAAGAGCTCGCTCTCCTCGTCCTCCACATGGTGCCGAATGGTGCTGGTCAGGTGGGCGAGCAGCTCGTCGAAGCGCGGATCGGACGGGTCGAGGGCCTCCAGGTCCTTCATGGTCCGCTCGGCGTCGGCGTGCTCGGTGATCTCGTGCTCGGCGATCTCGTCGCCGTCGGGCAGTGCCTTGCGGGCGAGCGGATAGACGTACGTCTCCTCGGCCACCGCGTGGCGGACGAGCTCGGCGATCACCACGTCGACGAGCTGGCGGCGGTGCTCGGGGGTGCCCTGCCGGGTCTCCAGCTCGACGAACAGTGTCTCGACCTCACGGTGGTCGGCGGTCAGGATGTCGATGACGTCCTGGCCGTCGGTGGTCTGTGGATTGGTCATGTCGCGGCCCCTTACCGGTTGCGGATCGGTAGGTGTGTGCGGCCCTGGTACCCCCCAGGGGCTGGGCAAATCCAGGGAGGCCGATGGTGTTGCCGTGGCGAGCGGGGCGGATGGGCACGATTGTCCGGCCGACGCCGGGGTAAGCGCCGCCATGGCCGATGACCGCCCACCTGCCGACAGTGACCGGTCGCGGCTCGGCCAGGCCGCCGAGCGCAGCGGCCAGGCGGTCGAACGGGTGCGACGCCGGGGAGGGCAGGCTGGTCGGATCCGGGCCCGGCAGTGGGAGATCACCCTGGTGATCGCGATCCAGGCCGGGCTGGCCGCGGCGCTCGCCGCCCTGATCGCCCAGCACCTGCTCGGCCCCGGAGCGCACGTCTTCGCCCCGGCCGCCGCCGTCGCCACGATCGCCACCGCCATCGGGCAGCGGGCGCGGCGCACCTTCGAGCTGCTGGGCGGGGTGGGCATCGGCATCGTCATCGGCGACGCGCTGCGCTACCTGCTCGGCTCGGGCCCGTGGCAGACCGGCGCGGTGGTCACGCTCGCCATCGCCAGCGCGCTGCTGGTGGCCGGAAGGGGCGGTCCGCTGGTCGGTCAGGCCGGTGGTACGGCGGTGCTGATCGCCACGCTGGCCCCGATGGAACGCGGCCTGGAGCTGCCCCGGATCTTCGACGCGCTCGTCGGCGGGGTGGTCGGCCTGGTGGTCGTCGCGCTGCTGTTGCCGATCAACCCGATGCGCGTACTGGATCGCGCCGTGGCACCGATCGTCACGGTCCTCCGTGAGCAGCTCGCCGAACTGGCGCAGGCGCTGCGGGAGCGCGACGCCGACCGGGCGGTGCGGGTCCTGGAGCGGCTGCGCGCCACCGAGGGCGACCTGGGTCGGCTGCACGAGTCGCTCAGCGGTGCGGAGGAGGTGGTGACGATCGCGCCGGCCCGCTGGCACCGGCGTGAGCAGTACCGCCGGTACGCCCACGCAGCCGAGCACCTGGAGCGGTTGACGCTGGACAGCCGGGCGCTGGCCCGCTGGTCGGCGACCGCCCTGCAGTACGGTGAGCCGATCCCGGACGAGCTGCCGGATGCGGTGGCCCGGCTGGGCCAGGCGGTGGCTGAGCTGCACTCCGAGCACCGGTCCGGCGAGGACCCCGAGCGGACTCGCCGGTTCGTCCGGGAGTGCGCCGAACTGGCTGGCCGGTCCGCTGCGATCGGGGTGCGCGAGTTCGGCGACGCGCTGGTTACCGGCCTGCGTACGGCGTGCAGCGACCTGCTCCGGGCCACCGGTTGTGAACCGGACGACGCCAACCGGATGGCGCGCCGAGCGGCCGGAGCTGGTGAGAAGGAGATACATCCGCCACCTCACCGGCAGATGCACCGGGCCCCGCCCAACCGCGCCGCCCGGGTCCGCCGACGGACACGGCTCAGCGCCCGGTACCGGAACGGCGACCGGGCCGGCCTCCCCGACAGGGGGAAACCGGCCCGGTGAAAACCGTCGGGGTCAGGAGGAGTAGCCCCGCTCGGCGATCCAGTTGGCGACCTTCGGCAGGCTCATCCAGTACTCGCCCAGCGCCGGGTTGGCCGGGTCGGCGACCCGGATCAGGTCCCCGCCGTCGCGGTAGCCGACCAGGGTCAGGTAGTGGCCGCCCTCGTACGAGTGCGGGTTGCCGTCGGTGTCCACGGCCGTGCCCTTGATGTTGGCCACCACCGGCCGGCCCGCGTCCACCGCGGCCAGCACGTCCCGGCGCAGCTGATCGACCTGCTCGGGGCGAGCCACCGAGTCGCGGATCTCGGTGGTCCGGTACGTGCCGCCGGTCAGCTCGTTCAGCACCCGGGTGGTGTCCAGGGCCGAGGGGGTGCCGGCCTCGGTGGTGCCGAGGAGCTTGGCGACCTCGTCCTGGGAGACGGCCTTACCCTGCGCGGACAGCGCGATCCGGGTGGCTGCCGGGCCGCAGTAGTAGAAGTTCGGCTGGGCCTGGTAGTCGATGCCGAGGATCCGCTCGGCGGAACGCTGGTTGCCCCGGTCGCTCTGGCTCGACGAGGTCGGGGCGCCGACGCCCTGCACCGGCGCGGCCTGCGCGGCCACAGCGGGGCCGAGGGCGCAACCGCCCGCGACCAGCAGGCCGGCGACGGACAGACCGCTCTTCTGGATGATCGGGTTCATGGTCGAGTCTCCGTTCGGGGGTTGGGGCCTCCGACGGGCGGAGGGCAGCAGCACCGGGAAGGGCGCTCGGCTCATCAGGTGGGCGACGACCCTCGGCGGCTCGGCCGTGGGGCGTACCGGGGACGTAACGGCTCTGCTCCGGCGTGCATTCCGCCACCGGTTGTCGCTACGAACGTCGCGACCTGGTGCAACGGCTGCCGGTCGGGCGCGATTCCGGGCCCGACGTGCCGCTGCTCACGGCTCCGACAGCGACCATGAAAACGGATAATTCGGGCATCAACCGGACAAACACCCCGGCTCGTGCGACCGGCGAGAGGATGCCGACGGGTCAGAGGCTGCCCAGCAGGCCCGTCACGGTGATCTCGATGACCACCCGTTCCGGATTCGGGCGCGGGGTGCGATACCGCTCGGCGTAGCGGCGTTCCGCCTCCGCAACGGCGGCCCGATCCGACCTGAGCACCGCGCGGCCCTCGATCGTCAGCCAGCGGCGGCCGTCGACGTGACACACGGCCACCGGGGTGCCTGCCGCGCCGGCAGCGGCCACCTGACGGGCCTTGTGGGAGGTGTTGGAGGTGATCACCCGGGCCAGCCCGGCGGCCGCGTCGAGGGTGACCCCGACGGGCACCACGTGCGGGGTGCCGTCGGCACGCAGGGTCGTCAGCGTGGCGAGGTGCCGTTCGGCGCAGAAGGCGGCGACGCGGTCGTCGTGCACGTCCAGCCGATGATCGCCCGCCATGCCCGTCCCCCGTCCACCGAACCGACCTCGATCATTTCACGCGGCGGCGTACGCGGTCCGGCGGCGCGTCCGGCTGTCCTGGCAGCCGCCGCTCGGCCGCCCGGCGCTGCTGCACCAGCCGGGTCAGGTAGATCAGTGCGCCGGCCAGGACGCCCATGTCGTCCAGGTAGATCGGGTCCGGAAGCAGGTCGACCGGAAAGATCGTGTAGATCAGCGCGCCGTAGAAGGCGACCTTGCCCCCCGCGCCGAGCCCGGTCAGCAGGCGGCGGGTCCGCACCACCCGCACCGCCAGCACCACCGCGCCGACCAGTGTGGCGATGGCCAGAATGCCGGCGACCACCACGAGGACCCACGCCTGTCGGGACATGGCGTCACGCTAACCCACCCGCGCCGGTGCGGGAACCGGCGCGCCAAGGGATCAGAAGGCGGGTACGGTCGCGCGACCGCGGGCGACCACCGCGTTCTCCCGGGTCTGCTCGACCGCGGGCCGGACGACCTCACTCAGCGGCAGCACCGACGCCGACTCCGCCACCCGCCGTCCGGTCGCCGCGTGGGCCTCCTCGCGCAGGCTGCGGGCCGCCGCCACGGCCATCTCCGCAGCCCGCCAGGCGGCCTGCTCCCGCTCCACGGCGGCAGCGTGTCGAGCCGCGAGATTGTCCCGGATCGCCCGCTGCAGCACCAACTCCTGCTCGACCGGGTGCAGCCGGGGGTCCCAGCCGCCACGATGCGCGAAGACGTCACTGAGCTGCTCCACCGACAGCTCCCGCCGCCAGTACGCGTCCAGCGCGGCCCGGTGCAGGTAGCGCTCGCGGTCGGCGTACTCGGCCGGGGTCCGGGCGGTGTGCGGCAGCGGCATCGCGGCAGCGGCACCGAGCCGTCGGACGGCCGCCTCGGCCGCCTCGTACGCCTGCCAGGCGGTCTCCACGGCCTCCTGCGCGGCCAGCCACTCCGAGCGGCGGCGTTGGGCGGTGGTGGTGGCCCGCTCGGCGGCCACCGCGACCTCCTGCGCGTAGCGGCTCTGCTCCCGTTCCTCGTGCGCCTGTTCGAGCTGGCTGGGCATGGCGGCGCGACGGATCCGGGAACCCGGGTCGATGCGGAACCTGCCGGGACGCAGCAGCAGGGCGGCGACAGCGACCACGACCACCCCGAGCAGGCCCAGCCAGATGGCGGCGGCCCGGGGCACGTCGGGCAGGAAGGCGGAGAGGACGGTCTGCATGATCAGCACCTCGCGGTCGAACGACGGGTATCGACGGTGGCGACGGACGGGTGTCCCGGCGGCACGGGCCGGGTGAACTGCCGAACCTCGGGCGGTCACCGCTGTGCGGCGTCTGCCGGTGGGGTCAGCGTTCGGGTGCTCTTCGGCCGGCGTGGTCACGGCGACGACTCCGGTAGCGGGACTGGCGCCCCGCACCGGACCGCGTGGGTCGCGGGCGCCGGTGGTCGGCCGAGGTCAGCGGGTGGGCGGGCCGCGTCGGGCCGGAGTGCCGCGGCCTGGCTCGATGGCCGCCGCGTGCTGCGGACCGGCGGTGACCGGACCGGTCGCCACGGTGGCGACGGTGCTGACCGGTCGGGATGGGGCGGGCTGGCTCGCCCGCTCGGTGGCCGCGGCGGCCTCGGGTCGGAGGGTGTCCACCCGGCTGCTCACGGCGCTGGGCCGCAGCTGCGTCGGTGCGGGAGGTGGGGTCGCGGCGAGCGCTCCTCCGATGCCGACCGCGAGCACCAGCGCGGTGAATGCCAGCCGGGTCAGCTCACGCACCGACCGCAGCGCAGCCCACCGGGCTGGGCGGACGAGCGCTGCAGAGGACACAGGACCAACCTAACGCCCGTCCCGTGGCGGCGCAGCTCGGCGGAGGACCGTTCGAGGGTGACCGTCGCCACGCCGCACACTGTGGACGGACGGACTGACGGCACCCCCCGCGACATGACGGTGGCCCCGGTCGGATCGGGTCCGGCCGGGGCCACGGTACGTTCGGCGCCACCGACGCTGTCGCGCGTCGGCGGTGGATCGGTCAGTCGGCGGTGCCGAGCACCGGCGGCGGGGCGTCCCCGCTGTCGCGCCACACCATCTCGTCCTCGGTCAGCCAGGTCAGCCGCTCGTCGGACTCGTCGTCGGTCGGTCGGCCGTGCCCGCCGAGCACACCGGGGCGTTTCGCGCCCGCGCCGCCGGCCGCCGCGCGACCCGGGGTCTCACCACGCCGACCGTCGATGCTGCGCCCGACGCCGGCGGCGGGGCGGTTGTCGGCTGCGGGCGGGCCAGCGGCCGGCCGGACCGAGGCGGTGGGCGTGCTGCCCGAACCGGCGAGCGCGGCGGTGCGAAGCACCCCGCCGGCCGGAGCCCCGCCCTGCGCCCCGAAGAGCAGACCCGGCCCGGCGCCGGCGCTGGCGGTCACGGTGGTCGGCCCGGACAGGCCGGCCAGACCGGCGGCCCCGCCGGCGAGCAGCGCCCCGCCGAGCACCGGGTCCGCGCTGGCCAGGGAGGTGCCGCCCTCGGTGGCGGAGCCACTGCCCGGGCCCGTGACGACACCCGGCGTGCCACCGGTGCCCGCGCCGTCCTGGCCGGTGCCGGACCCGCCGCCGACAACCGGGGGTGGGGTGACACGGTCAGGCGTCGTGATGGTGGCGTCGCCGGTGTGTGCGGTGAGCCTGGTGGCGGTGGGCGCGGCGCTCGGGGTGTCGGTGGGCGGAGCGCTGCGGGGCGTCGTCGGGTCCTCGCGGGCCGTCTTCGGCGTCTCCGGGTCCGGAGGCGGCGGGTCGACCACCCGGTCGTACGCGGAGAGGTCGTAGCCGGCTGCCAGCTCGGCCACCACGTTCACCATCCGCTGGTGGGCCTTCTCCTGCTCTGCCTTGTCCTGCTGGTGACCCATGATGCCGCCGACCACCGCGCCGGGCAGGCCGAAGGTGGCGGCACCCCGGAGCGCACCGGAGATCGCCTGGTCGTTGTCGTCGGTCGCCTCGGGGCTCTCGGCCTGCTTGTGGGCGGTGCGCAACTGGCCGGCCATCATGGTCAGCCCCTGCTTGACACCGGCCATCCCCTCGCCCAGCGCCGTGGTGTGGGCGACGATCAGCGACAGCCGCCGCTGGAACTCCCGGCCCGCCGAACCCGTCCAGGTGTTGCCGAGCTTCTCCAGGTCGCCGCTCAGCTCGCGGGCGAGACCGTCCAGGATGCCCTTGAGGGCGGCCCACTGGGCAGCCACGTCCTCGATCTGCTCCGGCTTGCCGGCCATCACGCCGTCGTAGAGCTGCTGGTGCGTGTTGCCCTGGTAGCGCTGGGTGTACTCAGACACGCCCATCCCCCTTCGGGGCCAGCGCCCGGTCGACCCCCGTCAGCGCGGCGGTGATGTCGGTGGCGTTGGCCGCGTTGCGCGCCTCGGCGGTGCGGTAGTTGGTCAGGATCGTGCTGGTCGCCTGCTGCGCCGCCTGCACCGCCTGCCGGAGTCGCTCGGCCTGGACCACATAGGACTGGTGGACGTCGCTGTAGCGGCGGGCGTTGTCGGTGGCGTCGGTGAACGAGCCCAACGCCGGAGGACGGCACTGCATCTCGGTGTTGAGCTTGCGCAGCACCGACTCGGCCTCGGTCAGCCGTGCGGCCAGATGCTGCTGGAAGTCCTCAAGGGACAACAGGTCGACTTCCGTACGCCCGGTCATGGCAACATCCCCGTCGTTCTGGTTGACAACCGTCAGCAGCTCTCAGGTTAGTCCACGGGTGCGACGCGGGGCGACCCGTCCGGACCGCTCAGTCGTCGGCTCCGGTCGATGCCGTGGCCACCCCACCGCCAGCCCCGCCGGTCTCCGGAGTGGCGCTGGGTGAGGCGGGCGAGGTCGCCTCCGGCGCTGGCGCGGCCGGCGACGAGCCGCCGGGCGAGAAGAAGACCGACGCGTCCTTCCGGTTCAGGTTGGGCCCGGTCGGGATCAACGAGAGCAGTGAGCCGGGCACCGCCAGCGGGGTGACCCCTCCGTAGCCGAGGACGGCCATCGTCTCGGCCGACCCGAGCGGGTAGCGGACGCCCTGCGGGCTGATCAGGTAGATCGTCGACCCGGCGGCGGCAGATCCGCTGGTCCCGGCGCCGGGAGCGGCCTGCGCGAGCACACCCTTGCCGCCGGGCAGCAGCACCGCCTCGGCCGTCCGCACCGAATCGCGGGCGGTCTGTCGCACCGGAACCGGGCCCGAGGCGTTCGCGGTCAGCTCCGCAGGCGCCCGGTCGAAGACCTCGACGGTCGTGGTCGGCGGGCCGCCTCCGCTGCCCGCCCGGTACGTCGCGCACAGCACGGTCTGCCCGGAGCGGGCCGCGTACAGCTCGGGCAGCCTCAGGGGCAGGCCCTCCTCGTCGACCCGCTGCTCGGTCAGCAGCCGCCCGGCCTGATCCGGCGTGATGTCGGTGATCTGACCGCCGCCGCCGATCATCAGAAGCGCGGTTATCTCAGTGATTGAGACGAGCCCTTCACGGGTCAGCACGTAGTGCTGCCCGGCCGCCTGGAACACCTGACCGATGTTGGCCGGCTGGTCGGCCACGGCCAGGCCGCTGCGCTCGCCCTCGCCGGGCAGCGACGGCTTCCGCAACGGCGGCCCGGCCGGCACCGCGTTGAGCAGTTGCTGCCCGACCGGCAGCGGTGCCGTGCCGGTCATCCGCAGGGCGGCGATCGCCTGGTCGCCGCCGACCACCTGGAGCCGGGAACCACCGGTGAGCAGGTACCGCTGACCGTCCACGGTGACCAGTACCGCGCGGTCGCCCAGCGGCGTGCCGCCGGGCAGCGCACGGTCGATGACCAGGCGGGTGCTGGAGCGACGCGGGTCGGCCGGGTCGGGCACGTCGCAGACCGACCAGGGCAGACCGGTCAGCGACTTGCGGTCCGGCAGCGCGTCCGGTGCGCCGACGATGCCGACGGTGCGCCCGCGCGGCCGGTCCCGCAGCGACGCCTGGGACATCGTCCGCACCGTCGGGTCAGGGGTGTCCAGGACCAGCCGGGCCGACGTGTAGTTGAGCGTCGGAAGCAGCCTGCCCTCCATGAACACGTACGTCGCGCCGCTCTCCCGCTCGATGACCAGCGTGTTGTCCTCCAGCGGCGCGGTGTTCCCGGTCAGCTGGCCGTACGCGCCCACCCCGCCCAGCACCACGGCCGCGGCGATCACGCTGCCGAAGATGGCCATGCCGAGCCGTCGCATCGGCAGGTTGGTGGTCTCCGGATCGCCCGACAGCAAGGCGGAGACGATCCGGCGGGTGACGAAGCGGTACGCCTGCACCTGATCGCGGCGGGTCCGCATGACTTACCTCCGGCGGGGTGGATCCGCGACGATCAGGTCGGAACGCCGTCGCGGGCTTCCCTACGATAAGGGGCCGACGGCGGGTCTTTGGGACCACCGCCCGTGGCCGGCGCCGGAACGACCCGGCGCAGAGCCGTACCGTGCAGGAGGGACAGTCACCCATGACGCAGGTTCAGGCGCCACCCGCCCGAGTGACCACGAACCCGTCCGACGTCCCGGCGAGGGCGACGCCGCCGGCCGAGCGTCCCGGTCGGGGGCGGGTCGGTCCGATGCTGGTGGGGCAGCTCGTCGTGCTGGAGCTGTGCGCGGTCGCCGTCTGGGCCGCGACGGCCGGGCCCAGTTGGCTGCTCGCCGCGGTGGGCACGGTGGCGGCGCTGGTCGTCCTCGCCGCGTTCGCCCGTCGTGGTGGCCGCTGGTGGTTCGAGGACCTGCTGCTGCGCCGGCGGCTGCGGCTCCGCGGCGAGCGTGCCACGGCGGCGCTGGCCGACGGCACGGCGGTGGATCCCCGGCTGGCCGCGCTCGCCCCCGAGCTGAGCGTC
Source organism: Micromonospora sp. RHAY321 (assembly GCF_023896955.1). GTDB lineage: Bacteria > Actinomycetota > Actinomycetes > Mycobacteriales > Micromonosporaceae > Micromonospora. The sequence continues at coordinate 328,829 of NZ_JAMHIW010000003.1, read as the reverse complement.
ATCGAGCTGACCGACCGGGGTACGCGCCTGGGCATCGGGCAGGACGCCCTGGGCTGGTTCGCCGCGGTCGCCCTGCAACCCGCTCCCGGCACGACGGTCGGCTCGATGGACGCGTCGGCGGTGGACCGGGCGCTGCGGGTGCTCACGGACTTCGCCGCGCCGGTCTCCCGGGCACAGGTCGTGGCGCACACCCTGGTCTGGTATCCGGCGCCCGGTGCTCCGCCGGCGGCGCACCGGACCGTCTGGGTGGCGCTGCGGCTCACCGTGCGCGACGCGCGGGTGGAGGCGGTGAGCCGGGGCGGCGGGCTGCCCGGCGTACACCGGACGTTGGCCGCCGGAATCGGCCGGCTGGGCAAGGCTCTGACCGCCGCCGGGCTGGCCCACCGGCCACTGGGCCGCGACGAGCTGCGCGCGGCCGTGGTCTCGGCGGCCGGGCTGGACCTCGTGCCGGAGCCGCCGACGGAGACCTGGCGGGGGTTGCGCGGCGGCGGCTGGACGCACCGCTGCCTGGCCCTGCGGGGCGGGTCGGACGCCCCGCTCGGCCCGCTGGTGGAGGCGATCACCGCGACGTCGGCGCCGTCGCACACCGTGGCGGCGGCGGTGTCGCCGGACGGGCGGGTGGCGGCGCCACTGCTGCGCGTCGCGGCCATGGACAACCACGTGGAGGCGCTGGTCAAGGTGGTCCAGGACGTCGCGCACCGGGCCGGCGCGTCGGCCCGGCCGGTGGACGGGCAGCACGCCCCCGGGGTGTACGCCAGCGCGCCGGTCGCGTCGACGCTGGGCGGCTCTCCCCGTCCGCAACCCCGCTGACCGTCCGCCCGTCGACCGGCCGTTGAACGGGCCGGTCGACGCGGCGGAAGCCCCGTCGGGTCAGGGGCGCAGGTTGACGATCCAGCCGTACAGGCCGCAGACCCAGACGGCGAGCGGCACCAGCGAGATGATCAGCAGGATCTCGACGATGTCGAGCAGCCGGCCCCACACCGGGGAGATGCGCTTGCCGGCCACGGTCAGGCCGTAGATCAGGCTGACCACGGCGGCCAGCAGTAGACCGCCCAGAACCAGGCCAAGCCGGACCGGCAGCGATCCGCCGGCGTAGGTGGCCGCCGCGGCCAGGCCCAGCCCGACGGTGCCGGCGAGCAGCACCGGGGTGCGCTGGGCGCGGCCCAGCAGCGGGCGGGCCCGCAGCAGCGAGAGCAGGGCCAGCACCAGGCAGAACAGCACCGCCGGCAGTCGGCCGTCCAGGGCCAGCACCAGCTGTGCGCCGAGCACCAGCAGCGACACCGTCCACAGCAGACCGGTGAGGAACTGGTCGGCCCGATCGCTGAGCTGGAGCACCTGCCGGCCGTCGACCGACTCGCTGTCGGTCTTCAGGTCCTCCGGACCGGTGGGGATCGACGGCACCGGCAGCCGGGCCAGCCGGTAGGCCGCCATCGGCAGCGCGGGCACCGCCCCGAACGCGACGGCCGCCACCACCGCCGCCGCTGCCGGCGCGTCGATGCCGAAGACCAGGCAGAGCACCGCGCCCAGGCCGGTCGCGGCACCCACCCCGATCGCGGCGAAGAAGAGCGGGTAGCGGTCACCGACGGCCAGCGCGGCCACCGCTCCGGCGACCACCACGGCGGTGGCCGCGAGCAGGACGTGCGGACTGGCCAGGTCGGTCAGCGACCGGTCGCCGGCGAGCAGCAGCAGACCGCCGGTGCCGGCGTGCACCAGGCCGACGACGGCCAGCACCGCCCCGGTCCGGCTGTCACCGGCGGCCCGGGACAGGACCGCCGCGCCCACCAGCAGCGCCACCGTGACGAGCAGGGCGGCCAGCGCGCCCGGCAGGTGTGGCGGGCCGGCGAAGAGCGCGGCGACTGCTCCGGCACTGAGCGCGGCCGCCGCGAACAACACCGCGAAGGACCGGGTCGAGGCGACCTGCCAGGCGCCGGGACGCTGGTTGGTGGCGGTGGCGACCGCGTCCACCACGTCGTCGAAGACGATCTCCGGCGCGGCGGCCGAACGGGGATTGAAGTACAGGACCTCGCCGTCACGGACGCCGAGCTGCGCGGCGGTGCGCCCGCCGTCCAGGGGAGCACCGCCCAACCGGGACAGTGCCCAGCCGCCGTGCCGCACCCCGTCGTCGGCCAGGTCCTCCCCGGCGTAGCGCAGCAGGGTGGGCAGCAGGTCGGCCATCGGTACGTCCGACGGGAGGGCCAGATCCATTCGGGTACGGGGAGCCACGATGGTGATCCGGCTCAGACCACCGGTCGCCGTCTTCGTCGCCACAGTGGCCTCCAGGTGTCCGTCTACGATCAGCGGGCCGCGGTGCCGCGGTGCGGGTCCACCGCGCCCACGGGAGATTACCTACGATGACGGGCACGTACGATGCCCACCCGCGGACTTCGGTTCGCGACGGCACGTCATCAGGGCCGCTTCTGGGGAGGAGACAGCCGTGAGCACGGTCGTGTTCCGTCGGCTTCCGCGTCAGCCGGGGCCTGCTCTGCCGCGCGGTGAGGTGCTGCTGGAATCCCCGCCTGAGCTGCCCGAGCCGACGCCCCGCGGGATGGGGCAGCTGCTCATGATCCTGCCGATGTTCTGCGGGGTCGGCGCGATGGCCTTCCTCTACGCCGGCAGGGGCGGCGGCATGATGACGTACGTCGCCGGCGGCCTGTTCGGCGTCTCGATGCTCGGGATGGCGATCGGTTCGCTGAGCAACAGTGGTGGCAAGGACAAGGCCGAGCTGAACGCCGACCGCCGCGACTACATGCGTTACCTGGCCCAGATGCGCAAGCGCACCCGGCGCGCCGCCGAGCAGCAGCGGGCGGCGATGGCCTGGCGGCACCCGGAGCCCGACGCGCTCTGGTCGATCGCCGCGTCCCGGCGGCTCTGGGAACGGCGGATCACCGAGGACGACTTCGGCGAGACCCGCATCGCGCTCGGCCCGCAGCGGCTGGCGGTGGAGATCGTCCCGCCCGAGACCAAGCCGGTCGAGGACCTGGAGCCGATGAGCGCCATCGCGCTGCGCCGGTTCGTCCGCGCACACTCCACCGTTCCCGACCTGCCGACCGCGCTGTCGGTGCGCGCGTTCAGCCGGGTCGTGCTGCGCGGTGACCGGGAGCCCGTGCTCGACCTGACCCGGGCGGCGCTCGGTCAGCTGGCCACGTTCCACGCCCCGGAGGACCTGGTGATCGCGGTGGTCGCCGCGCCCGACCGGCAGTCCGCCTGGGGCTGGGTCAAGTGGCTGCCCCACGCGCACCACAGTGGACGTACCGACGCCGCCGGCGCCCGCCGGCTGGTCTTCGCCAGCCTGGCCGAGGCCGAGGAGTCGCTCGCCGGCGAGCTGGCCGGGCGGCCCCGGTTCGCGCCGGAGGCCAAGCCCCTGACGACCGCGCCGCACCTGGTCGTGGTCGTCGACGGCGGCGAGATCTCACCGACCTGCCAGCTGGTCGGCCAGGGGCTGCTCGGCGCCACCATGATCGACCTCTCCGGTACGGTGCCGCGCGACGCCGGCCGTTGGCTGCTCTGCCTCGACGTGGGCGACGGAAGCACCCTCGACCTGGTGCGTGGCACCTCGTCCTCGCAGCTCGGCCGACCCGACCGGCTCAGCGCCGAGGCCGCCGAGGGGCTGGCCCGGCAGATCGCGCCCTTCCGGCTCTCCCAGCAGCAGACCAGCAGCGAGGAGCCGCTGGCCCGCAGCATGGAGCTGCCGGACCTGCTCGGCGTCGGCGACGCCGCGGCGGTCGACGTCCACCAGACCTGGCGCCCGCGCGGTCACCGCGACCGGCTGCGTATCCCGCTCGGCGTCGGCCCGGACGGCAACGTGGTCGAACTGGACTTCAAGGAGTCGGCGCACGAGGGCATGGGCCCGCACGGCCTGGTGATCGGTGCGACCGGGTCCGGCAAGAGCGAGTTGCTGCGGACGGTGGTGGCCGCGCTGGCGGTGACCCACTCGTCGGAGGAGCTGAACTTCGTCCTGGTGGACTTCAAGGGCGGCGCGACGTTCGCCTCGCTGGAGGCGCTGCCACACACCAGTGCCGTGATCACCAACCTGGCCGACGAGCTGCCTCTGGTCGACCGGATGCGCGACGCGCTCGCCGGCGAGATGGTGCGCCGGCAGGAGCTGCTGCGGGCGGCCGGAAACTACGTGTCCCGCTTCGAGTACGAGAAGGCCCGGGCGGCCGGCGAACCGCTGGCGCCGATGCCCAGCCTGCTGATCATCTGTGACGAGTTCAGCGAGCTGCTCGCCGCGAAGCCCGACTTCATCGACCTGTTCGTGATGATCGGCCGGTTGGGCCGGTCGCTCGGCGTGCACCTGCTGCTGGCCAGCCAGCGGCTGGAAGAGGGCAAGCTGCGCGGCCTGGACACCCACCTGTCGTACCGGATCGGTCTGCGTACCTTCTCCGCGGTGGAGAGCCGGATCGTGCTCGGCGTACCGGACGCGTACGAGCTGCCGAACGCGCCGGGCCACGGCTATCTGAAGACCGACACCAGCACGATGCTGCGGTTCCGGGCCGCGTACGTGTCCGGGCCGTACCGGGCGCCGGGGCAGCAGGCGTCCGCGTCGCAGGCCCTGGTGCAGCGACGGATCGTGCCGTACGGCCTCGACTTCATCCCGGCGCAGCTTCCGCAGATGCCGGTGGACACCGCTCCGGAGCCGGAGCAGCCGGCCGACGGCAAGGCCGTGGCGATGCTCGACGTGCTGATCGAGCAGCTCAAGGGCCGGGGCCGTCCGGCGCACCAGGTGTGGCTGCCGCCGCTCGCCGACCCTCCGGGTCTGGGTGAGCTGCTCGGCCCGCTGGCGGTCGACCCGACCTACGGGCTGTGCACCGCGTCCTGGCCGGGCCGGGGGCGGCTCACCGTGCCGGTGGGCGTGGTGGACCGTCCGTACGAGCAGCGCCGTGACCCGATGATGGTCGAGCTGGCCGGTGCCGGCGGAAACGTGGTCATCGTCGGCCGCTCGCTCAGCGGCAAGAGCACCATGCTGCGCTCGCTGCTCGCCTCGCTGGCGCTCACCCACACGCCGCGTGAGGTGCAGTTCTTCTGCCTCGACTTCGGCGGCGGCGCGCTGCGCAGCCTGGAGCGGCTGCCGCACATGGCGGGGGTGGCCGGTCGGCGGGACGTGGAGGCGGTGCGCCGGACGGTGGCCGAGGTGGTCGCCGTCCTGGACGACCGGGAGACGCGGTTCGCCCAGCACGGCATCGACTCGGTGGCCAGCTACCGCCGTCGCCGGGCCGCCGGTGAGTTCGCCGACGACCCGTTCGGTGACGTGTTCCTGGTGGTGGACGGCTGGAACACGCTGCGCCAGGAGTACGAGGAGCTGGAGCAGACCATCACCACGCTGGCCAACCGGGGTCTCGGCTTCGGCGTGCACGTGGTGCTCACGGCGGTGCGCTGGGCGGAGATCCGGATCAACATGCGGGACCTGCTCGGCACCAAGCTGGAGCTGCGCCTGGGTGACGCCTCGGAGTCCGAAATCGACCGTCGGTCGGCGATGAACGTGCCGGAGAAGTCGCCCGGTCGCGGTCTGACCCGCGACAAGCTGCACTTCCTCACCGCGATCTCGCGGATCGACGGCCGCCGGGACATCGACGACCTGAGCGAGGCGTCGATCGCCCTGGCCGGGCACGTGGCAGCCAACTGGCCGGGCCGGCCGGCGCCGAAGGTGCGGCTGCTGCCACGCCGGCTGCCGGTGGCCGAGCTCGCCCGGATCATCGACCGGTCGGCGCCCGGCCTGCCGATCGGGGTGAACGAGTCGGCGCTGGCGCCGGTCTACCTGGACCTGGCCAACGAGCCGCACCTGACGGTCTTCGGTGACGCCGAGTGCGGCAAGACGAACCTGCTGCGGCTGATCGCCCGGGGCATCACCGAGCGGTACACGCCGGCCCAGGCCCGGCTGGTGATCGCCGACTACCGGCGCGGGCTGCTGGGCGCGGTGGAGGGCGACCACCTGCTCGACTACGCACCGTCCAACCAGGCGTTCGCCCAGGGGCTCGGCTCGATCCGCAGTGCGCTGAACAACCGGTTGCCCGGCCCGGACGTGACCACCGCCCAGTTGCGTGACCGCAGCTGGTGGAAGGGCCCGGACCTGTACATCCTGGTGGACGACTACGACCTGGTGGCCTCGGGCGGCAGCAACCCGCTCAGCGCTCTGCACGAGCTGTTGCCGCAGGCCCGCGACATCGGCCTGCACCTGATCATCACGCGCCGGGTCGGCGGGGTGTCCCGGGCGCTCTACGAGCCGGTGCTGCAGAGGCTGCGGGAGCTGGATTCCCCCGGTCTGCTGATGTCCGGCAACCGGGAGGAGGGGGCGGTCTTCGGCACGTTGCGGCCGAGCCCGCAGCCGCCGGGCCGCGGCACGTTGGTCCGCCGTCGTGACGGTCAGCAGCTGATCCAGACCGCGTGGTCCGAGCCGTCGTGACGGGTATCGGCTCGGCCCGGATCGTGCCGGTCGACGGTGGCCGCACGTCCGTCGCCCGGGACGGCTTCGTGCCTGTGTCGGATTCCCGTCCCGATCCGCCTGACCCGATTCACCACCATCCATCGAAGGTGGCCGGTCAGGGCTGCGCGGGCTGGACCGCTTCCGCTACGGTCTTCACTGGAGTGTCCGTCGGTGGGGTGTTGCTGCCTTGCCGCGGGGGAGGGGTGCGGCAAAGCCGCCGCCACAACATGACGGAAGGGTGTGAAGCATGGCGTTCGAGGTCGAAGCTGCGACTCTGCATACTGCCGCGAGTGACGTGCGGTCCACGCGCAGCGAGGTCGACGGCGAGCTGAAGAAGCTGTGGAACGTAGTCGACGACCTGGCCATGGCGTGGAAGGGTCAGGCGTCCACGGGCTTCCAGTCGCTGATGCAGCGGTGGAACGAGGACACCGTCAACCTGCTGACGGCGATGGACAGCATCGCTGACCTGCTCGACAAGTCGGGTACGACGCACCAGGTCAACGACGAAGAGCAGCAGCAGATGCTGGACAAGTTCCACTCTGCTCTCAACCCGTGATCCGTAGCCAGCAGAGGAGGAAATCGTGACGATCAAGGTTGACTACGCGGTCCTCGAGAGCAGCAACCAGCAGATGCAGGCCATCTCGAAGACGATCGACGAGAAGCTGGACACGCTGCGGTCGATGCTGTCCAAGCTCCAGTGGGACGGCGAGGACCGGGCGGCCTACGAGCAGCACCAGGCCAAGTGGGACACGTCGGTCCGGGACATCAACCGGATCCTCAACGAGATCGGCGGTGCCGTCGGCATCGCCCGCGAGAACTACGTCTCCACCGAGATGAGCAACGCCAAGGTGTGGGGCTGAGCCTGACGTCAGTGCGGCTCCGGTCCGGTTCCACCGGGCCGGAGCCGCATTGCGTTGTGCCGCTCGACGCTGTCAGCCGGTGACCGGTGTGTCGGTGCGCCGGCCGGGGCGCCAGCCGCGCCGACGACCCCGGGTAATGATCGGCCGGGCGGCCAGCAGCAGTGCGGTGAGCAGGCCGCCGACGGCTGCCACCCAGATCGCGACGGTGCGCTGCCAGCTCAGCGGGTCGTCCGATCTGGTGGGCGGCGCGAGCGCGCCGGCGGGCGGGTCCGTCCGGGTGCCCAGCAGGCTCGACAGTGCCCGGTACGGGTTGACCACCCCGTAACCGACCTCCGCGTTGTGCCCGTCCGGCGGGGCGTCCGCCGTCTTCTCCAGCCGCTCGGCGACCTGCTGGGGGCTGAGGTCCGGGTAGGCCGACCTGACCAGCGCGGCCACCCCCGAGACGTACGCGGCGGCGAAGCTGGTGCCGCCCGTCGGCTCGGCGCGGTAGCCGCTCCCGCCGGGGGCCGGGCCGACGATGGTCAGTCCCGGGGCGGCGACGTCGACGTACGAGCCGCTGACGGAGGTGCCCACGTGGCCGCCCAGCTCGTCCACGCCGGCGACCGCGATGACCCCGGGGTACGCGGCCGGGTAGGCGGGCCTGTTCTCCTGCTGCTCCTGCCGGTTGCCGGCGGCGGCGACGACCACGACACCCTTGGCGAGCGCGTTCTCGACTGCCAGGGCGAGCTCGGGGCGGGGCAGGGTCATCAGGGACAGGTTGATCACGTCGGCGCCGTTGTCGACCGCCCAGTCGATGGCGGCGGCGATCTGCCCGGGCAGGGCCTCGTCCCTGGTGTCCTTGGTGTCGGGCAGGACGCGGATCGGCAGGATGCGGGCCGCCGGGGCGACGCCGCTGTACGGGACGCCGGTGCCCTCCCGGCCCGCGATGATGCCGGCCACCATCGTGCCGTGCCCGACCAGGTCACACTGGCCCTGGTTGGCCGGCAGGCCGTTGAAGTCGCGGCCCTCGGCCACCTGGCCCTTGAGCAGTGGGTGGATGGCGGAGACCCCGGAGTCGATCACGGCCACGGTCACCCCGGATCCTCGGGACAGCGGCCACGCCGAGGACGGTTCCAGCCGGCGCAGTGCCCACGGCATCTCCGTCAGGATGTCCTCGCCGGGTGGGCCGCAGGTGGGTGGTGCCGCGGCCGCCGGGGACGGGACCACCAGGGCGCCGCCGAGCAGAGCCGCCAGCGTTCCACTGAGGACCGCTCGGACGGCTCGCCGGGTGTGGCGGGACGGATCGGTCGCGCTCGACGGCAGGCATTCGCGCACCCGCAGAGATTACCGCTGTGCCGCCGCGCGCTGCGGCCCGGCGACCCGCTCAGGACGGGCGGGCGGCCGCCTCGGCGGGTGTGTCGGCGAAGAGCGCGAGGAGATCGCCGACCTGACGGTCGGCTTCGGCGGGGTGCCGGAACCGGCCGGCCGGGTTGAGGGTGTATTCGTTGCGCCGCCCGACCCGGGTGCGGTGCAGGTAGCCCCCCGCCTCCAGGTCCGCGACGATCGCCTGTGCCGCCCGCTCGGTCACGCCCACCTCGGCGGCCACGTCGCGCAGCCGTGCGGTGGGGTCGCGGGCGATGGCCAGCAGGACGTGCCCGTGGTTGGTGAGGAACGTCCAGTTCCGGCCGCCGCCGGTGTCACCTGCCGTCGTGCCCGCCATCGTCTGACCGCCTCTCCGGGTTGTCCACCCCGCCGCCGGGCGTCGCCGGAGCGCCGGAGCGGGGCCAACGTATGAAATCTATATCACGCATATCTTGACGCGTCTTGCGCTGCGTGTGACGGTGGAGCCGAGCCGCCGCCCACCGCCGGCCCGGCTGAAAGCCCTGTTGAGCAGGTCAAACGCGTGAGACGAGGTGCGGGGATGGATCGTACCGGTACACCCGGCGGACAGCCGGGGCCGCAGCGGACCACCGGCCGGGCGCCGGCGATCAGCGAGCCGGCTCGGGCGTACGCCGAGCTGGCCGCCGGTAACCGGCGCTTCGTCAACGGCGCCCCGCGCCACCCCAACCAGGACGCCGGGCACCGCGCTGCGGTCGCCGACGGACAGCACCCGTTCGCGGTGATCGTAGGCTGCTCCGACTCCCGGTTGGCCGCCGAGATCATCTTCGACCGGGGGCTGGGCGATCTCTTCGTGGTCCGCACGGCCGGGCACACGGCCGGCCCCGAGGTCCTGGGCAGCGTGGAGTACGCCGTGACCGTGCTCGGCACCCCACTGGTGGTGGTGCTCGGCCATGACTCGTGCGGTGCGGTCCAGGCGGCCCGGGAAGCGGTCACCACAGGCACGTCGCCCCAGGGGCACCTGGGTGCCGTGGTCGACGCCGTGCTGCCCAGTCTGCGCCGCGCCGCCGCCGACGGGATCGACGACGTCGACGGCATCGTCGACATCCACATCGCACAGACCGTCGAGACGCTGCTGGCCCAGTCGCCCGTGCTGGCGGCCGAGGTGGTGCGGGGCCGGTGCGCGGTCGTGGGGATGTCGTACCGGCTCGCCGCCGGAGCGGTGCGCCCGGTGACCGCGGTGCCGGCCGGCGCCACGCCGCTCGACGTACCGACCGCACCCGGCCCGGCCGCCGCCTGACGCGACGAGGGCCGCCCCGCGACGCGGGACGGCCCTTCGACGGTTGGGCACGCGGGTCAGAGCATCGACATGTGTACGTGGTCAGTGTGATTCGACGGCCCGCTGTACGACTTCCAGCCGGTCGCCGGGAACCAGATCTGCCGGTTCCAGATCACGTAGTAGATGCCGAGTCGGTCGGCGTTGCGGATGAGGAACGCGGCCACGTTGTTGCCGTACGTCCGGGTGTCCTCGTTGTGCCAGGGGCTGAAGCCGCTCTTCTGCAACGACCAGTCGCAGGCGCGACCCTTCGGGTGCTCCCACGGCCCGCCGGAGCGGTAGCAGCCGACGAACCGGTTGAAGCCGGCCCGCTTGACCTCCTTGTACGCGTGCAGCGTGCGCGGCGTGACGCAGCCGGAGGTGGTGGGGTCGTTCTCGCTGCACGACTCGGACTTCCAGTCACCGTCGGAGGTCCGGCCCGGGCCGAGCCGGGCGACCGGCGAGGTCGCCGACACCAGCCCGCCGGTGAAACCCTTCCCACCGACCAGGGCGAGCGCCTTGTCGGCGTCGCGCTTTTCCTTCGCCATGAGGGCCGTCTGCTTCTGCTGCTCGCGGACCTCCGCGTCGAGGGCCAGCTTGGCCTGCTCGGCGCGCGACTTCACCGCGTTGACCTCGGAGAGCTTCTTCTCGTTGACCATGTTCATCTCGTCGAGCACCGCCGCGCGCTGGACGAACGAGTCCGGGGCGTCGCTCTCCAGCAACATGGCAATGGCGCCGATCCGGCCGGTCCGGTACGACTGGGAGGCGATCTGCCCGACCTGGGGGGCAAGCGCCTCCAGCTCGGCATTGGCCTTGTCGACCTCCAGCGCCAGCTCCAGCTGCCGCTTCTTGGACTTGTCCAGTTTGGACTTGGCGGCGGAGTAGTCGCGGTTGGCCTTCTCGATGACGTCGTTGAGCAGCTTGGGCTCGCCGTCCTCTTCGTGCCCGGACGGGGTGGGGGTCGTCGGGGCGGCGTGGGCCGGGAGGGGGCCGGCGAGCACGGTCAGTGCGGCGATCACGGCCACCACGGGCGTCAACCAGCGGCGTAGGGGTGCCGTCACAGTATTCCCTTCCGTCGACCGCCGACCGGGTTAGCTGACGGGTTCGGGGCGGAAGTGGCCCCTACCGCTGACGCGGATTCACCCCACATACCTGGGTCCCCGGCTCGCCGGCTGGCGATTGGGCGGTGGCACCGCAGGCGCTGCGTCGCGCCTTCGGCGGTGACCGGCAGCGAGGTTACCCGAGAGGCGACCGGCTGAGCTACGTCCTGATGCCGACTAAAAGCGTCATTTCGCCATGGCGTTGAGTGACCAGTGACGCGGTTCTCAGGGCGGATGCCCCACCTCGTCACGCTGAGGAGTGTCACCATGCCGTATCCGTGCTCCTGTCGGGCTCGGGCCACCGGTCGGTGGCGGTGGATGAGGGTGTGGCCCCCGCCGGATCCGGTCCGGTCGGGTCCTGTCGACCCGTGCGGGGGGAGCTGAGTGCCGCCAGTGCCTCCGCGCGATCGGGCCTGGGTCGTCCGGCGGGCGGGTCGGCGACCGGCGTGTTACCGGCCGCGCCGGCCGCGGTCACCACGGCGGCCAGGCCGGTGGTCAGCGGTACGGCGGCGATCAGGCCGAGCGTGGCGACCGCGCTGCGGACGATCTCCTGTGCGAGGAACTCGCTGGTGAGGATCTGTTCGATCGGCCGCGTGTCGGCGGTCAGCAGGAGCAACAGCGGCAGCGAGGCGCCCGCGTACGCCAGCACGATGGTGTTGACGGTGGAGGCGATGTGCGCCCGGCCCACCCGGGTGGCCGCCCGGTAGAGCTGCAACCGGGTCAGCTCCGGGTTGGCGTTCGCCAGCTCGGTGACGGTGGCCGCCTGGGTGACCGTCACGTCGTCGAGCACCCCGAGCGAGCCGATGATGATCCCGGCGAGCAGCAGCCCGTGCAGATCGACGTTGGCCTGGAACATCGACAGGGTGGTGGCGTCCTCGCTGCCGAAACCGGTGAGGTGGGTGGCGGCGGTGGCGATGGTGGCGAGCACGCCGGTCAGCACCAGGCTGCCCAGGGTGCCGAGCACCGCGACCGAGGTCTGCGCGGTGACCCCGTGTGTCAGGTAGAGCACCACGAACATGATCAGGGCGGCACCGACCACCGCCACCAGCAGGGGTGATCGGCCGGCGCCGATCCCCGGCAGCACGAAGGTGAGCAGGATGGCGAAGCTGGCGGCCAGCCCGCCCAGCGCGGCCAGGCCCCGCCACCTGCCGAACGCGACGATCGCGGCGGCGAACACCACCGCCAGCCAGATCAGTGACGTGCCCCGCTGGTGCTCGGCGATGTTCCAACTGCTGGCGGTCGGATCGGTGGGATCGGTCAGCTCGACCAGGACGATCTCGTCGCCGACCTCGACGCGCGGTGCGCCCGGTCCGTCCGGCACCGGGGTCTGGACCTGCTGGCCGGCGGCCGGCCCGTCGGCCACCCGGATGTCGACCGTGCCGCACGGCCCGTCCCCGACATCCGGGGTGCCCTCCGGGCCCGGTGCCGCCGGCGGGCACGGCTCGGTAACCACGCGGGTGACCGTGCCGTGGTAGCGCGGCACGTCGGTGCCGGCGGAGGTCTGCGGTGACCCGTCGCGTGGCCAGAGCACCACCGCGGCGAGCACGGTGGCGACGAAGAGCGGTACCACCGTCGCGATGAGGATCCGTCGTACCCGGGGTGGGGCGGACGGAGCCGAACGGCTGTGGTCGGAACCCAATGTGAGACTCCCAACGATCCGGTGCGGGGTACGTGCCGGCGGGCCGGTCGGTTCACCGTCGCCGCGGGAACGCGGCGACGGACACGACGGATCGCTGGAGCGCGACGGCCTGATCACCGACGGTGAGTGCCGGGCTCGGCCGGCTGGCGGTGACGCCATGTCTCGGCGACACCGATGCCCGACTGCGCGGCAATGTCCGGAGGGCCATCGTGGGAGATGCTAACCAGCCCGACCCGTGGACGCAGGTCGTGGCGGAGTGTCGCGCGGTCGAACCGCCCGCGCGGCGGTGACCGGACCGGCATGTTGGAGCCATGTCCGCTCCGTCACCGCCCGACCCCGACCGCCACGGCGGCCACCAGCAGCACACCGACTCCGCCGGCCCGAAGTCGCACGCGGGGCACGCCGGGCATGACAAGCACGCCGGGCACGATCCGGCGATGTTCCGCCGTCGGTTCTGGGTCTGCCTGGTGCTCACCGTGCCGGTGGTGCTGACGAGCCACCTGGTGCTGGACCGGCTCGGCCTTCGGCTGGACGCTCCGGGGCGCTCCTGGGTCGGGCCGGTACTCGGATCGGTGGTGTTCTGGTGGGGCGGTTGGCCGTTCCTGGTCGGTGCTGTCCGCGAGGTGCGGGACCGCGCGCCGGGGATGATGCTGCTGGTCGCGATGGCGATATCCGTCGCCTACGCTGCGTCGCTGGCCACCAGCCTGGGCGCCTTCGACCTGGACTTCTGGTGGGAGCTGGCCGCGCTGGTCACCATCATGCTGCTCGGGCACTGGCAGGAGATGAAGGCCATCGGGCAGGCCCGGGGTGCGCTGGCGGCGCTCGCCGCGCTGCTGCCGGACGAGGCGGAGCGGGTGACGGCGGAGAGGCGGGTCGAGGCCGTACCGGTGACCGGACTGAGGGTCGGCGATGTGGTGCTGGTCCGGCCGGGGGGCCGGGTGCCGGCCGACGGCCGGATCGTCGACGGCAGCGCCGAGCTGGACGAGTCGATGATCACTGGGGAGTCGCGTCCGGTCGCCCGATCGGCAGGGGACCGGGTGGTGGCCGGCACCGTGGTCACCGACTCGGCGGTCCGGGTCCGCGTCGAGGCGCTCGGTGAGCAGACCGCGCTCGCCGGCATCCAGCGGATGGTCGCGCAGGCGCAGCGCTCCGGCGGGCGGGCGCAGTTGCTGGCCGACCGGTTCGCCGCCGCGCTGTTCTACCTGGCCACGGGCACCGCGGTGCTGACCGTGCTGGTCTGGACCGCGCTGGGCGAGCCGGACGAGGCCGTGGTCCGTGCGGTGACCGTCCTGGTGATCGCCTGCCCGCACGCGCTGGGTCTGGCCATCCCGCTCGTCGTGGCGCTCTCCACCGCGCTGGCCGCGCGGTCCGGGATCCTGGTCAAGGACCGGCTGGCGCTGGAGCGGATGCGGACCGTGGCCGCCGTGCTCTTCGACAAGACCGGCACGCTGACCCGGGGCGAGCACGTGGTCACCGACGTGGCGACGGTGCCCGGCGTCGAGCGGGACGAGGTGCTGCGGATCGCGGCCGGCGTGGAGTCCGACAGCGAGCATCCCCTGGCCCGGGCGATCGTGGCGGCGGCCGGTGACGCCGGCCCGGCCCGGGCCGCCGGGTTCCGGTCGATGCCCGGCCGGGGTGTGCAGGCCACCGTCGACGGTACGGAGTACGCGGTGGGCGGGCCGGCGCTGCTACGGGAGTTGGACCTGCCGCTGCCGGCCGGGTTGGACGCGGCGACCGGGCCGTGGTCGGCGCGGGGTGCCGCCGTGCTGCACCTGGTGCGGCTGCCGGACGCGGTGCTCGCCGCGTTCGCGCTGACCGACGAGGTGCGTCCGGAGGCTCGCCAGGCGATTGCCGAGCTGCGCGCCGAGGGCGTCCGGACCATCGCCATGATCACTGGGGATGCCCGCTCGGTGGCGGAGTCGGTCGCCGCCGACCTCGGCTTCCGTGCGGGCGTCGACGAGGTCTTCGCCGAGGTGCTGCCGGCGGAGAAGGACGACCGGGTGACCGAACTGCAGCGGCGCGGGCTGTCGGTGGCGATGGTCGGCGACGGGGTGAACGACGCGCCGGCGTTGGCCCGCGCCGACGTGGGTATCGCGATCGGGGCGGGCACCGATGTGGCGATCGAGTCCGCCGGGGTGGTGCTGGCGTCGTCGGATCCGCGCGGGGTCGCCGCCGTGGTCCGGCTGTCGCGGGCGTCGTACGGCAAGATGCGGCAGAACCTGGCCTGGGCGGCGGGCTACAACGTGGTGGCGCTGCCGCTGGCCGCCGGGGTGTTCGCCTGGGCCGGGGTGGCGTTGAGCCCGGCGCTGGCGGCCGTGCTGATGTCCGCGTCCACCATCGTGGTGGCGCTCAACGCCCAGTTGCTGCGCCGGGTGCGCCTCGACCCGGGGCGCGACTGAGAGCCCTCAGCCGCGCTTCATCAGCCGGCCGACCGCCGCCATCATCTCGGTGGCCATCTCGTCGGCCCGGCCCTCGGCCGCTCCCTCGTGCATGCAGTGCCGGGCGTGCCCGTCGAGCAGGCCCAACGCCACCTTGTCGAGTGCGGCCTGGATCGCGGAGATCTGGGTGAGCACGTCGATGCAGTAGCGGTCCTCGTCGACCATCTTCTCGATGCCCCGGACCTGCCCCTCGACACGGCGGAGCCGCGTGAGCAGCTGGTCCTTGCTGGCGGTGTACCCGCGGATCGGGGTGGGTGCGGTCATGAGAACCAGGATAGCTTACCCCTAGGGGGTATGGTACGGTCGTCTCTGCCGGGATACCCCCACCGGGTACCGGTAAGTGACATGGGCAGAGGTTCGTCTCCGAGTTACCCCCCGGGGGTATAGGCTCGGAGGTGGCAGAGGGGAGATCAGTCCGATGGTCAACACGACGTACCAGGTGCAGGGCATGACCTGTGGGCACTGCGTCAGCGCGGTCAGCGCCGAGGTGGGCGCCATCGCCGGGGTCAGCGACGTCCAGGTCGACCTGGCCAGCGGCCGGGTCACCGTCACCAGCGACCAGCCGCTGGACGTGGACAGCGTCCGGGCCGCCGTCGACGAGGCCGGCTACGACCTCGTCGACGCCTGAGCACGGGAGGCCGGCATGAACACGGTGACCAGACTCGGCGGGTTCGCCCTCGGCCTCGCGGCGGTCTTCGGCGCGGCGTACGGGATCGGCCAGGTGGCCGGTCCCGCCGCCCCGGTCGCCGAGAGCCGGCACGACGGCGGAGCCGCCCACGAGCCGGGCGCGAGCGATCCCGGGGAGCACGACGAGTCGGTCGACCGGATCCCCGGTGGCTTGCTCGTCTCCGACCGGGGCTACACCCTCGAACCGGTCGCCGCGCCGGCCGGCGAGTTCGCCTTCCGGATCGGCGGGCCGGACGGCCGCCCGGTGACCCGCTACGACGTGGCGCACGACAAGCGGATGCACCTCATCGTCGCCCGGCGGGACCTCTCCGGTTTCCGGCACGTGCACCCCGACCTCGCCCCGGACGGCACCTGGCGGGTCGCCAGCCCGCTGGTCGGCCCCGGGCAGTGGCGGGCGTTCGCCGACTTCACCCCGACCGGGGGTGAGCCGCTGACCCTCGGGGTGGACGTGACCGTTCCCGGAGCGCTGACCGAGCGACCGCTGCCCGCCCCGGCGAGCAGCACCACCGTCGACGGCTACACGGTCACCCTGACCGGCACGCCGCAGCCGGGCCGCACCTCACCGCTCACCCTGACCATCAGCCGGGACGGGCAGCCGGTCACCGACCTGGAGCCCTACCTGGGCGCGTACGGGCACCTGGTGGCGCTGCGCCGGGGCGACCTCGCGTACCTGCACGTGCACCCGGACGGGACACCCGGCGACGGGCGCACCCGCCCCGGCCCGGCCGTCACCTTCCTCGCCGAGGTGCCCTCGGCCGGCAGCTACCGGCTCTATCTCGACTTCCGGCACGGCGGAGCGGTGCACACCGCCGAGTTCACCGTCGTGGCCGGCACGCCAACGGCCGGTACGCCGACGACCGCGCCCACCCAGAGCGGACCCGCACCGACCGGCGGCGCCGACCACGGCACGCCCGGGCACGGGCACAACTGACGGGACGTGACGATGACCACCACCAGCAGCAGACCGCTGCCCGAGGCACCGAACCGCATCGAGCTGGCGATCAGCGGGATGACCTGCGCCGCCTGTGCCGCCCGGATCGAGAAGAAGCTGAACCGGATGGACGGGGTCAGCGCCACGGTCAACTACGCCACCGAGAAGGCCACCGTCCGGTACGACGCCGGCGTCACGCCCGACGACCTGATCGACACGGTGCAGAAGACCGGCTACACGGCCGCGCTGCCGTCCCCGCCGGCCGCCGCCGAGGAGCCGGTGGACGCGCTGCGCGGGCCGCGTACCCGGCTCTGGGTGTCGGTGGCGCTCAGCGTGCCGGTGGTCCTGCTGGCCATGGTGCCGGCCTGGCAGTTCGACTACTGGCAGTGGCTGTCGCTGACCCTGGCCGCCCCGGTGGTGGTCTGGGGCGGGCTGCCCTTCCACCGGGCGGCCTGGACCAACCTGCGGCACGGCGCGGCGACCATGGACACCCTGGTGTCGCTGGGCACGCTCGCCGCCTTCGGGTGGTCGCTCTGGGCGCTCTTCCTCGGCGACGCCGGGATGCCCGGGATGACGCACCCGTTCCGCTTCGACATCACCCGCACCGACGGCGCCGGCAACATCTACCTGGAGGCGGCCGCCGGGGTGACGGTGTTCATCCTGGCCGGCCGCTACTTCGAGGCCCGATCCAAGCGGACCGCCGGCGCCGCCCTGCGCGCCCTGCTCGAACTCGGCGCCAAGGAGGTGGCGGTGCTGCGGGACGGAGTGGAGACCCGGATCCCGGTGGATCGGCTCGCCGTCGGTGACCGGTTCGTGGTCCGCCCCGGCGAGAAGATCGCGACCGACGGGGTGGTGGACGAGGGCACCTCGGCCGTCGACGCCAGCATGCTCACCGGCGAGTCGGTGCCGGTCGAGGTCGGCCCGGGCGACGGGGTGGTGGGCGCCACGATCAACGCGGGTGGCCGGCTGGTCGTCACCGCCACCCGGGTCGGAGCGGACACCCAGCTCGCCCGGATGGCCGACCTGGTGGAGCAGGCGCAGAGCGGCAAGGCGGCCGTGCAGCGGCTGGCGGACCGGATCTCGGGCGTCTTCGTGCCGATCGTGATCACGCTGGCCGTGGGCACCCTCGGCTGGTGGCTCGGCACCGGTGCCGGGCCGACCGCCGCGTTCACCGCCGCGGTGGCCGTGCTGATCATCGCCTGCCCGTGCGCACTCGGCCTGGCCACGCCGACCGCGCTGCTCGTCGGGACCGGCAGGGGCGCCCAGCTCGGCGTGCTGATCAAGGGACCTGAGGTGCTGGAGTCGACCCGCCGGGTGGACACGGTGGTGCTGGACAAGACCGGCACCGTGACGACGGGCCGGATGACGCTGGTGGACGTGCTGCCGGCGGCCGGTGCGGACCGCGCCGAGCTGCTCCGGCTCGCCGGGGCGGTGGAGGCAGCCTCCGAGCACCCGATCGCCCGGGCGGTCGCCGCGGGCGCCGCCGAGACGGAGACGTTGCCCCCGGTGACCGGCTTCGCCAACCTCGAAGGGCTGGGTGTCACCGGCACGGTCGAGGGGCGGTCCGTGCTGGTCGGCCGGCTCCGGCTGCTGCGGGAGCGCGGGCTCGACGTGCCGCCGGAGGTCCAGCGGGCCGTCGCCGACGCGGAGGCCGGCGGCCGGACGGCGATCGTCGCCGGCTGGGACGGGCGGGCGCGGGGCGTGCTCGCGGTCGCCGACGTGGTTCGGCCGACCAGCCGGGCGGCCGTGGCCCGGCTGCGCGCCCTGGGGCTCACCCCGGTGCTGCTGACCGGGGACAACACCACCGTGGCCCGGGCGGTCGCCGCCGAGGTGGGCGTGGACGAGGTGATCGCCGAGGTGCTGCCGGCCGGCAAGGTCGACGTGGTCAAGCGGCTCCAGGCCGAGGGCCGGTCGGTGGCGATGGTCGGCGACGGGGTCAACGACGCTCCGGCGCTGGCCCAGGCCGACCTGGGTCTCGCCATGGGTACCGGCACCGATGTGGCGATCGAGGCGTCCGACCTCACGCTGGTCCGCGGCGATCTGGACGCCGCGGTGGACGCCATCCGGTTGTCCCGACGCACGCTCGGCATCATCCGGGGCAACCTGTTCTGGGCGTTCGGATACAACGTGGCGGCCCTGCCGCTGGCCGCCGCCGGGCTGCTCAACCCGATGATCGCCGGCGCCACGATGGCCCTCTCCTCGGTCTTCGTGGTGGCCAACAGCCTGCGCCTGCGCCGGTTCCGCCCGGCCGCCTGACCTGCCCGAACTCTCGCCCTGGTCGGTACAGCCAGCAACCGGACCGTTGTGGAGACGGTGACCCACGGTGAGGTCGGAGTCCCCTGGAAATGGTTGAGCGGCCGACCGTGGGGGTACTGCTGATCCTGTAGCGACACTCGCAATGGAGGTTGGCACATGGGTATCGACGACAAGATCAACAATGCCAGCGAGGACGCGGCCGGCAAGATCAAGGAAGGCGCCGGTCGGGCCACCGACAACGAGCGCCTCGAGGCCGAGGGTCGCAACGACCAGGCTGGCGCCAAGCTCAAGCAGGCAGGCGAGAAGATCAAGGACGCCTTCAAGAGCTGACGTACGACGCACTCCCACGCCGGGCCGGTGATCGATCACCGGCCCGGCGTGCTGTCTGTCCGCATCCGTCCGGCGACCCTGAGATCCCCCTGATCCGGCCCGGCATCCCTGGCCTCCCTGTGCGCCACCCGCTAACTTCTGTTGGCATGTGCAAGGGCTGGTTATGAGTGGCGCTCCGCCGCCGACCGGCGACGACCTGGTCCGGGTGCTGGCCACCCTGGCCAACCCGCACCGGCTGCGGGTCGTCGCCGCGCTGGCCCGGGAGCGTGCCTACGTCAGCGGGCTGGCCCGGCAACTGGGCATCAGCCGGGCGCTGTTGCAGGTCCACCTACGGAAGCTGGCGGCGGCCGGGCTGGTCACCGCCCGCCTGGAGTTGTCGGAGGACGGAAAGGCCATGAACTACTACGAGGTGGAGCCGTTCGTGCTCACACTCACCCCCCAGGTCATCGCGGAGGCGGTCGAGACACTGACCGTCCCCGACTCGGCCGAGCAGCCCGGAGCGGACCGGTGACCGGAATGAGCGAACACGACTGGACCGAGGTGGTCGGCGCGATCGGCATCTTCGCCCTGCTGATCACCGTGTTCGCGGTGACCGTCGTCCAGCTGGCCAAGACCCGACGGGCCCGGTTCGACGGAGCCCGCGCCGACGACTACCGCCGGCTCGCCGAGACGGCCGCGCAGGCGCAGGCGGAGAACGCCCGCCTGCTCGCCGCGCTCGACGGCCGGCTCGGCGGAATGGAGACCCGGATGACCACGCTCGAACGCGTCCTGCGCGAGGTCGACTGATCCCCGTGGGCCAGAGACCCCGGGCCGTCGAGCGGCTACTCGACGGCCCGGGTGGAAGCAGCACCACCTCGCCCGATGGGCGAGTTTCTCCCGTGACGCTCCTTCGAGGAGAGGACAGCACCTCATGCTGCGCGTACGCAAATCCGCCGTCGGGTGGGCGGTCGCCCTGGCCGTCGCGGCCACCGGACTGACGCCGGCGAGCCCGGCCAACGCCCGACCACGACCGCTCCCGAGCATCGACTGGCAGCCCTGCGCCGGCGACGCCACCGCCGAGTGCGGCACCCTGTCGCTCCCAATCGACTGGCGCCGGCCCGGGGGTGAGCGGTTCGACCTGGCGCTGGCCCGCCGGGTCGCCACCGACCCGTCCGCCCGGACCGGAACGCTGGTGTTCGGCCCCGGTGGGCCGGGCGACAGCGGCGTCGACCGGGTGGTGGCCGGCAGTTCCCGGTTCAGCGCCGACCTGCGCCGACAGTTCGACATCGTCAGCTTCGACCCGCGCGGCACCGGGCGTAGCCACCCCGTGGTCTGCTCGAAGGACCTGCTCGCCCGGCAACCACAACTGCTGACCGACCAGGCCCAGTTCGACACCACGCTGGCCGGCAACGCGCTGCTGCGGGCCGACTGCCGGGCCCGCACCGGCCCGCTCTACGACCACGTCGACACGACCAGCGCCGCCCGCGACCTCGACGCGGTCCGCGCCGCGCTCGGTGAGCGGCGGCTGACCTTCCACGGCAGCTCGTACGGGACGCTGCTCGGCACCCGGTACGCCGAGCTGTACCCGCACCGCGTCCGGGCCATGGTGCTGGAGTCGACGGTGGACCACAGCCTCGGCACCAGCGCCTTCCTGGACACCCAGGCCGTCACCGGCGAGGACTCGTTCGACGAGTTCGTCGCGTGGTGCGACCGGACCGCCGCCTGCGCGCTGCACGGGCGGGACGTCCGTTCCGTGTGGGCCGGGCTGCACGCCCGCGCCGAGCGTGGCTTGCTCACCGACCCGGCCCGACCCTCGGTCGTGCTGACGCCCTTCGAGCTGAGTCGGCTCGCCCACCGGGAGCTCTACGATCCACGGTGGCCGAAGCTGGCGGGGTGGATCGCCTCCCTGGACGCCGCCGCAACGCCGAGCGCCGTCGCACCGGTCGAACGGTCAACGGGCGACGCCGTGGCGCCGTACCCGTTCGCGGTCTTCTGCCAGGACTGGAGCCTGCCCGTCCGCGACTACCGTGAGTACGCCGGACACCTGCGCCGAGTGGCCCGCCTCGCGCCCGACCTGCGCTACGCACCGGCCCTGTTCGCTCTCGTCACCTGCCTGGGCACCCCGACGCCGGTCGCCAACCCGCAGCACCGCCTCCGGGTCCGCACCGATGTGCCGCTGCTGCTCGCGGCCACCCGGCACGACCCGGCCAGCGGCTACAACTGGGCCACGAACGTGGCGCGGCAGTTGGGCGACCACGGCCTGCTGCTCACTTACGAGGGATGGGGGCACGGCAGCTACACCACCAGCCCGTGCGTGGGCGGCGCCGTCGACCGCTACCTGACCAGCGTGGTGGTGCCCCGGCCGGGCACCACCTGCGCGGCCGTCGACCCGCCGGTCTGACCGACCGTTGGCCCAGTGCCGGCCCCGGTCGTCTCGCGGCGACCGGGGCCGGTGACCCGGTCAGCGCAGGACGCGGTAGCGCAGGTGGGCCACGGTCGGTCCGGCCACCACCGCCACCTGCTCCAGCCGCGGCGCGATCCCGTCGAAGAGCCGTTCACCGGCCCCGAGCACGACAGGCACCAGGTGCAGATCCAGGGTGTCGATCAGCTCGGCGGCCAGGTACTGCCGGACCGTGCTCGCGCCGCCCGCGATCGACACCTGCCGGTCACCCGCGGCCTCCCGGGCCTGCCGCAGCGCCGACTCGATCCCGTCGCTGACGAACCGGAACTCGGTGCCGCCCCGCATCAGCAGCGGCGCCCGGCGATGGTGGCTGAGCACGAAGACAGGGGTGTGGAACGGTGGGTCGTCGCCCCACCAGCCGTGCCAGCTCTCGTCCCAGTCGCCGTCCCCGCCGCCGAACATCCGTCGGCCCATCACGTACGCCCCCACGTCACGGGTCAGCTCGTCGACCAGGTCGGCGTCGACACCCCGCTCGCCGCCGGACAACCCGTGCTGCGCCCGCCAGCTGTCCAGGCCCAAGAACCACTCGTGCAACCGCAGCCCGCCGCGGCCCAGCGGATCCTGCCGGCTCTGGTCCGGCCCGGCCACGTACCCGTCCAGCGAGATCGACAACTGACTGCTCACCATTCCCATGCCAGGTCGACTCCGGCGACCGCCCGAGCTCATCGCTGCGCCGCCAGTCGGGCGGCCCGCAACTCCAGGTACCGCTGCTCGGGCAGGCTGGTGGTGCCCCGCGCCGCCGCCAGGTACGCGTCCCGCGCCGCCCCGAACTCCCCGGCCAGCTCCAGCAGGTGGGCCCGGACCGCGGCGAGCCGGTGGTGCCCGGCGGTGCGCTCGTCGGCGTCCAGGGGCGTGAGGAGGGCGAGCCCGGCCCGTGGCCCGTCCACCATGGCGACCGCCACCGCCTGGTTGAGGGTGACCATCGGGTTCGGCGCGATCCGGGCGAGCAGCCGGTACAGCGCGACGATCTGCGGCCAGTCCGTGGCCGCCGCCGTCGGCGCCTCGGCGTGCACCGCGGCGATCGCCGCCTGGAGCTGGTACGGGCCGGGCGGCGACCAGGTCAGCGCCTCGGTGATCAGCGTGATCCCGGCCGCGATGGCCGTCCGGTCCCACCGGCCGCGGTCCTGCTCGGTCAGCGGCACCAATTCGCCGTCCGCACCCACCCGGGCGGCCCGGTGGGCGTCGGTGAGCAGCATCAGCGCCAGCAGCCCGGCGACCTCGCCCTCGTCGGGCAGCAGTCCGTGCAGGATGCGGGCCAGTCGGATCGCCTCGCCGGTCAGCTCCGCCCGGTGCAGGTCCGGACCGCTGGACGCGGTGTACCCCTCGTTGAAGATCAGGTAGAGCACCCGAAGCACCGTCCGCAACCGCTCGTTGCGCTCGCCGGGTGCGGGCATGGTGAAACGGGCGCCGGCGACCTCGATCCGCTGTTTGGCCCGGCGGATCCGCTGGCTCATCGTCGCCTCCGGCACCAGGTGGGCCCGGGCGATCTGGGCGGTGCTGAGACCGCCGACCGCGCGCAGGGTGAGCGCCACCTGCGCCTCGGGGGCCAGCGCCGGGTGGCAGCAGAGGAAGAGCAGGGTGAGCGTGTCGTCGGCGTCCGCCACTGCCGGCTCCGCGTCGGCCGCCGGTGCCACCCCGGCGTACGCCGGCTCGCGCAGCGCCACCGCCACCTCGCGGTCCCGGCGGGCGCGCTCGCTGCGCCACTCGTCGGTGAGGCGGCGGGTGGCGACGGTGAGCAGCCACGCGCGGGGGTTGTCCGGCACGCCCTGCCCGGGCCACTGCGTCGCGGCAGCCAGCAGGGCCTCCTGGACGGCGTCCTCGCACCGGTCGAACTGCCCGTGCCGGCGGACCAGCAGGCCGAGGACCTGCGGCGCGAGTGTGCGCAGCAGGTCCTCGACCGTCCGGTCGTCGGTCACATCTCCGTCCCGGCGTCATCCATGATCGGGCGGACCTCCATGGCGCCGCCGAAGCGCACGTCGGGCCAGCGGGCGGCGATCTCCGCGGCCCGCTGCGGGCTGGCGCAGTCGACGGTCAGATAGCCGGCGAACTGCTCCTTGCTCTCCATGAACGGCCCGTCGACGACCTCCGGGTGGCCGCCCGCGAGCCGGACAGTCAGCGTCTGCGACGGGTTGGCCAGTGCCTGGCCGCCGACCAGCTCGCCGGTCTCGGTCAGCTCCTTCATGATCTCGTCGACCTCGCCGAACAGGGCGGTGCGCTCCCGCTCGGTCAGCTCCTCGGTGAAGCCCGGGCGGTTCCAGATCAGCAGCATGTACTTCACGGCGATGCTCCTCGGGTCCTGGTCGCACCCCGGTCGGGGTGCGGTTCCACCGGAGGGTCGGAGCCAGAACCCCGTTCCCTACCGTGTACCGAAGAAAATCGCAGAAATTCCCGGGTCGTGGCGGTCCCACGCCGGGTCGGTCAGCGCGGGTCCGGCCGGCCGGGCACCTGTCGGGGTGGCGGCCGCTTCCCGCCGACGTCCAGTGACGCCCGGTCCGCCGCCGAGGTGCCGGACGACCAGCCCTCGGCGTCGCGGACGCTGAGCCGGTGCCGGGTGACACCGGGAAAGAGCGTGTCCAGCCGCTCCCGGACCGCCTCGCCGCGCGCCGCGAGCACCGGCAGCAGCCGCTCGGGACCGGCCGTCTCGGCCGCCGCCTGGTCCGCCGCCTCGGTGGTCGCCCGCAGCCGCTCGCCGATCCGCAGCGCGAACGCGTTGAGGAACGACTCGTCCCAGACCCGGGTCCGCCGGCCGGCCCCCGGCCGCCGCTCGGCGCGTCCGCGCAGCATCGCGGCGGTGGCCTGGACCAGCAGAGAGGTGTACAGCAGCTCCACGGCCACCAGGTCGGCCGGCCAGCCCAGCACGGTGGCGAAACCGAGGTCGTCGGACCAGACCGCCTCGCATCGGTTCGCCGTCGCCACCTCCTGCACCAGCAGGGCCTTGGCCCCCGCGTACGGGGCGTCGGTGCCCAGGCGCACCCCGCCGGGCACGTCGCCGCGCTCGGCCCCGGCGGCGAGCAGCGCCTCGTCGATGCTGTGCCGGGCGATCAGCTCCTGCGCCTTGCCGGTCAACGCCTCCGCCTCGGCCGGGAAGGTCGTCGACTCGGCCTTGGCCAGCAGCGCCCGTACGCGGTCGAGCATCCCCGACCCGCTGCGACTGGCACCGCCGGCCGGTCGGCGGGCGGTCGCCGCACCCGCCGTGCCGGGTGGCGGGCGCAGTACCGCGATCGGCGGCAGGCTCTCCACCAGCACGAGGGCGTCCACCGCCGCGCGCAGCGCGTCGACCCGGTCCAGCCCTTCCCGGGCGGACCAGCCGGCCAGCACGGCCCGGTCGTCGTCCCACCAGACCTCGGCGGCCAGCTCGCGTAGCTGCTCGTCCCACCAGGCCGGGACCGGCCCGGGCTGCTCGCGCCGCTGGCCGGCCATCGCGTCTCGGACCAGCCGGGCGTGGCGGGGGCCGAGCCGCCGGGTGGTGAGGCGGTCCAGGTCGGCGGGTTGCCAGCCGCGTGGCCAGAGTCGCCCCACGCCGCGGACCAGGCGACGCAGCAGCGCCAGGTCCACCGCCGCGGTGCCGTCCGCCGTACCGGTGCCGACCATCAGACGGTCCAGCTGTCGTTCGGCCTGGCGTACGTCGGTGCCGCGCACCGCCGCGAGCGCCTCGGCGACCAGTTCGTCCGCGTCCGGCACGGGCACCTCCTCCTGTGGCTTCCGCTGCCGGCGTGGGTCGGGCGGATCCCGCTACCGGGCGTGGCTCCGGCAACCCCGTTCCATGATCATGCCGGTAGCCGCCTCCGGGGCGTCGAACGGGGATGTCGTCGCACCATGTGCACCTTTCGTTCCTATCAGGGTAGTTTCGGAACAGGCCCAGGCGATGCGAGGTGTGAGATGGCCGGTCCCCGCCTTCCGGACGCGCGCACCGCCGCCGTGCCGGACGTCCGCTCCTCCCTCCTCGCCGGTGCCCTGATCGGGGTCGCGGTGATGGCCGCGGTGGACGAGATCGTCTTCCACCAGCTACTGGCCTGGCACCACTTCTACGACCGGTCCACCCCGTCGGTGGCACTGCTCTCCGACGGGCTGCTGCACGCCGCCGAGCTGATCGGCCTGGTCGCCGGGTTCTTCTGGTTCGCCGACCTGCGCCGGAGGGCGGCTCTGGCGACCCGGCACGCCTGGGGTGGCTTCCTGCTCGGCGCCGGGGGATTCCAGGTCTTCGACGGGCTGGTCGACCACAAGGTGCTCCGGCTGCACCAGATCCGCTACGGCGTGCACCTGGTGCCGTACGACGTGCTCTGGAATGTGGGCGGTGCCGTACTGCTGCTCGCCGGCGCCGCGCTCGTCAGGCGCGCCAGGGCCGGCGGCCGCCGTTGACGCTCGTCCCCGCCGCCCACGTGGTCGCGCACGGAGGGCACGCGGCGGATGGTCGGGTCTGGTATCCGCTGGCGGTGGTCGGCCTGCTGGCCGGCGCGTACCTGCTGGCCACCGCGCGCGACCGACGGGGCTGGGACCATCGGCGCAGCGCCGCCTGGCTGGCCGGGTGTGCTGTGCTGGCGGTCGCGGTCGGGCCGCTCGCACAGCTCCCCGACGACCCGCGCGGACACATGGCGCAGCACCTGCTGCTCGGCATGGTGGCCCCGCTCGGGCTGGTGCTCGGCGCCCCGGTGACCCTGCTGCTGCGGATCTCGACCACGCGCACGCGTCGGTTGGTCGGCCGGTTGCTGCGTGCTCGCCCGCTGCACCTGCTCGCGCATCCGATCACGGCGGCCCTGCTGAGTACCGGTGGGCTGGCGTTGGTACTGCTCACCCCGCTGTACGCCGCGGCGGAGCGCCAACCCGCCCTGCACCACGCGCTGCACCTGCACTACCTGGCCGCCGGGTACCTGTTCGCCTGGTCGCTGGCCGGGCCGGACCCGGCACCACGACGCCCCGGGCTGGCCGTTCGGGTCGGCGCGCTGCTGGGCGCGGCGGCCGGGCACGCCGCGCTCGCCAAGTACCTCTACGCGCACGCCGACACCCTGCCGCCCGGGCTGACCGACCCCGACCCGGCGGCGTTCCGGTCCGCCGCCCAGCTCATGTACTACGGCGGCGACGTTGCCGAGCTGCTGCTCGCCGTTGCCCTCTTCGCCACCTGGTACCACCGCCGGACACCGCGCACCCTCCACCCGGCCACGAGGTCCCGAACGCTCGGCCCGGCGCCGACCCCATCCCCGCCCACGCGGGCCTGATCCCGCTCGACTCGGGGACCGGTGCGCTCGTCGCTCAGCCGCGCGCCGCGAGGGCGGTGGAGAGCCGACCGAGGAAGGCGCGGATGGTCTCCTCGCTGTGGTGCGTCTCGGCCTGGTCGTTGAGAGGGCCCGAGTAGCGCAGCGCCTGGTCGAGCGCGTCCAGCGTCTCGGCCCGGTCCCCCGGGTAGAGCCCGCCGACCACCCCGTCGGCGACCCGGGTCACCACCGTGTCGTCGAGCGCCCCGTCGAACTGGACCCCGTAGAGGATTCCGTTGACGTGGCCCTTCCAACTGCTCGTACCCATGCTCGTCGACTCTCCTAGAAGATCCGGCTGCCGTTCCAGCCCAGGATTGGGACGCCGCCGAGGCCGTTGCGCTTGAACTCGGCGTCGAGATTGCCCATGTGGCTGACGTCGGGCTGGTAATGACCGCTGCGCGCCGTCGCGTACTGGACCATACCGTCCTTGACGACCAGCTCGCCCGCCGCCGCGACCGGCTGCCCGTTACCCAGCGTCGAGTGGTGGAAGTCGCCAACCTTCTGGTAATTCGACGCGTACAGGTTGCCGTTCCGGTCCATCACGAAGATCGCCTGGCCGTTTCCGCTGAACACGGTCTGGGCGCTCGAGGTGTCGAACGGCTCGCCGTTGCGTGCGCTGCGCAGGACGCCGTTGCCATCGAAGAACACCCGGTGCTGTTCCAGCTCCTCGGGACTGAGCCGGCGCACCGCCGTCGGGAAGTGCCCTCCCGGCAGGTGCTCGTTCCGGTACTTGTCGAGCATCGGCTTCGTGTTGTGGTAGCGGGGCGTGGTGTGCGGGCCGGGCACCCCCGGTCGTCCCGGGCCGCCCCGTCCCGGGCCCTTGCGGGTGAACCGGCGCAGCAGCGTCTTCGCCCGCTTCAGCAACCGGGGAATGATCTCCTTGACGACCCGTTCGACGACCTCCTTGATGATCCGTTGGATCGCCATCCGGGCCAGGCCGATCGAGACGGGGATCTGGGCCAGCGAGGCGCCGAGGGTGGGAGCCGCCGCCGCCAGCGCGATCGCCACCTGCACCACGAGGATCGTCAGCTGGACGATGACGAGGATCTTCTGCGTGAGGGTGATGATGGCCATCACCAGCAACGCCATGCCGATCAGCTCGGCCGCCTGCGCGCCGTCCTCCATCCGGCGCGGCGCACCCTCCTCGCCACGCCACACCTGCTCGAAGGCGCGGACGTCGTCCCCACTGTTGGTCGCGCCGACCTTCGCCGCGCCGGCCTCCGCCTCCGCGAGCGTCGTACGCAGCCGGCCGGCGAACGCGAACCACAGCTGCGACGCCTCGAACAGCAGCTCCTCGTCGGCGGTCGGCCAGGTGAAGCCGACCCAGCCCAGAGCCTCGACGAGCTCAGGAGGTAGCTGCATACCCACCGGGCAGCTCCATCCTCGTGAAGAGTTCCGCGTTGGCCGTCTCGGTCGCCTCGTGTGCGTCGGCACTGAGGTCGAGGTTCCCGGCGGCCTCCAGCAACTGATCCGCCATCGACCGGTAGACGTCGAGCGCGTGCGTCAGGACCTCGACGTACACAGCTCCGAAGAGCGAGCCCGCCTCGTCCGCGCCCCAGGGATTACCCGCGCCGTTCACCGTCGACTCGAGGCTGGCGATCTCCGCGCCGAACTGCTGGCCGGTGGCCGCGAGCGACCCCGCCGCGGCATGGAGGGCGTCGACGTCGACCTCAATCCCGTCGGACATAAGCTCAGCGTCGATCCATCCGGCGGGTGACCGCGTCCAGGTCGCCGATCATCTGCTCGAACCCGCGGAACGCGTCCGCCGAGACACGTTCGAGCTGCCGGGTCAGGGCCGCGCTGTCGGCGCCGGCGGCGGCCGTCAGCTCGGCGCGCCGGGCGCGCTCGTTGGCCTGTGCCGCCCTGACCGCCTCCAGGACGTACTCGGCGATCGCGCTGGTGCCGGCGCGGGACAGGCTCGCGTCGATCACCAGAGTCTCCAGGCCGCCGAAGGCGGACACCTCGGCCTGGACGAGACCGTCACCGCCGGTGCCCCGCCCCACCATCTGCTCGGCAACCGGCACGGCGGGTTCGCTCTGCTCGTCGGCCCCGCCCGGCTGTGCCACCGCGGAACCCGTGGCCTGGCTCAGCAGGCGCATCGCCTCTTCCAGCGAGCGACTCAGGCCCGACGGATCGATCCCGCTCGCCATGTTCGTCCCCCTACGACTCGCAGTCCTCTTCCCGGGTGAGCGACAGTACCAACGCGGCACCCGCCGTCGCGGCCCTCGAAGTCCTGCGTGGATCGAATCGACGGCCGTCGCGCCTCGAATGGGGTGGCGGGTGGCGGCCGTCCCCGCTGCGGGTCACTGCCAGTCGGTGAGGATCGTGTCGACCGGCAGGACGTCCCGCTCCGGGTCCGGCGCCGGGGCTGGTCGGCCGGTGGGTGTCCGGTCGAAGCGGGGCGCCGGGGCCGGCTGGATCTCGCCGCCCACGTCGACGAAGGTGCCTCGGGCGGCGTTGTGCGGATGCCGGTGTGCCTCGCGGGGGGCGAGCACCGGCGCGACGCAGGCGTCCAGGTCGGCGAAGACGGCCGTCCACTCGTCCCGGCTCCGTTCGGCGAAGCGCTCGGTGAACCGCCGGCGCAGCTCGTCCCAGCCGCTCGGGTCGTACTGGGCGGGCAGGTCCGGCTCGTCGGCGAGGCCGAGGCCGGTCAGCAGCACGGCGTAGAAGGCCGGTTCCATCGCGCCGACGGCCATGAAGCCACCGTCGGCCGTGCGGTACGTGTCGTAGAACGGCGCACCGCCGTCGAACATGTTGCCCCCACGCGGGGCGGCCCACAGGCCGGTGCCGAGCAGCCCGTGCAGGAACGAGGTGAGCAGCGCGGAACCGTCCACCATCGCCGCGTCGACGACCTGACCGGCACCGGAGCGTTCCCGTTCCAACAGCGCGGCCAGCACTCCCACGGCGAGCAGCATTCCGCCCCCGCCGAAGTCGCCGAGCAGGTTCATCGGCGCGTACGGGCGTTCGCCGGCGCGGCCCAGGGGCTCCAGCGCACCGGCGACCGCGATGTAGTCGATGTCGTGCCCGGCCCGGTGTGCCAGCGGCCCGTCCTGACCCCAGCCGGTCATCCGCGCGTACACCAGCCGGGGGTTGCGGGCGCGGCAGATCTCCGGCCCGAAACCCAGCCGCTCGGCCACGCCCGGCCGGTACGCCTCGACCAGCACGTCCGCCCGGTCGACCAGGCGCAGCAGGTCGGCCACCCCGGTCGGGGACTTCAGGTCCAGCGTGGTGACCCGCCGGCCGCGCTGCAACGGACCGCCGGTCGGCGCGGCCAACCGCCCCGCACCCGGGCCACCCGGCCGGTCCACCCGCACCACGTCCGCGCCGAGGTCGGCGAGGACCATGCAGCCGAACGGCGCGGGGGCCAGGCTGGCCAGCTCGACCACGCGTACCCCGGCCAGCGGCCCGACGCGCGCCGGCTCGTCGGCCGTCACGCGGCGCTCGCCGGCTCGGTGGTGCGGGGGGCGAGCCGGTCGGCGAGGTCGGCGGGGGGCGTGAACCGGTCGCCGTAACGGGCGGCCAGCTCGGTGGCGCGGGCCGCGAACCCGGCCGGACCGCCCGCGTACTGCCGGACGTAGCGGATCACCCCGCCGGTCCAGGCCGGGAAGCCGATGCCGAAGATCGAGCCGATGTTCGCGTCGGTCTCGGTGCGCAGCACCCCCTCGTCCAGGCAGCGCAGCGCGTCGAGGGCCTCGGCGAAGAGCATCCGCTCCTGCAGGTCGGTGAACGGCACCGCGCGGCCCGCGTCGGTGACCAGGTCGGCCAAACCGGTCCACAGTCGGCCCCGGGTGCCGTCGTCGTAGGAGTAGAACCCGCGCCCGGCGGCACGCCCCGTCCGGTCGTACGCGTCGACCAGCTCGTCCACCAGCCGGTGCGCGGGCAGCGGCAGGAAGCCCTCGCCGGCGGCCTCGAACTGCCGGCGGATCCGCTGGATCAGGGTGAGGCTCACCTCGTCGGCCAGCGCGAGCGGCCCGGTAGGGTAGCCGGCCTGCAGGGCGGCCTGCTCCACCGACGCGGCCGGCACACCCTCGGCGACCATGCCGACCGCCTCGTCGATGAACCGGCCGATGACCCGGCTGGTGAAGAAGCCCCGGCCGTCGTTGACCACGATCGGGGTCTTGCCGATCCGCCGACCCAGGTCGAACGCCCTTGCCAGCGCGGCGTCGCTGGTCTGTTCTCCGACCACGATCTCCAGCAGCGGCATCCGGTCCACGGGGGAGAAGAAGTGCATGCCGATGAAATTGGCCGGCCGGTCCACCCCGGCGGCCAGCCCGGTGATCGGCAGGGTGGAGGTGTTGGAGGCGAGCAGCGCGTCCGGCGCCAGCACCGGCAGCACCTCGGCGAAGACGGTCCGCTTGAGGTCCGGGTCCTCGAAGACCGCCTCGATCACCGCGTCGCAGCCGGCCAGCGCGTCCACCTGGTCGGTGGTGGTGATCCGGTCGAGCACGGCCCGGGCGTCCGCCTCCGTCGCGCGGCCCTTGCGGACCTTGCGGGCCAGCAGCCGCTGGGCGTGCTCCCGTGCCCGGCCCGCGGCGTCCGGCGAGACGTCCCTGACCACCACATCCAGACCGGCGCTGGCGCAGGCGTACGCGATGCCCGCGCCCATCATGCCGGCGCCGAGCACCGCCACCCGGCGCACCGGCGCCACGTCCACTCCTGACGGTCGGGCGGCACCGCCGTTGACGGCCTTCAGGTCGAAGAAGAACGCCCCGATCATGTTCTTGGCGACCTGGCCGGTGAGCAGGCCGATCAGGTGCCGGGTCTCCACGGTGAACGCGGTCTCCAGGTCGACCTGGGCACCCTCGACGGCGGTGGCCAGGATCGCCTCCGGCGCGGGCAGCCGGGCACCCTTGAGCTGCTTGCGCAGGGTCGCCGGGAAGGCCGGCAGCTGAGCGGCCAGTGACCGGCTGGCCGGGGTGCCCCCGGGCATCCGGTAGTCCGGCCGGTCCCACGGCTGGCTCGGGCGCGGGTTGGCGGAGATCCACGCCCGGGCCCGGTCCAGCAGCTCCGTCGGGGTGGCCACCACCTCGTCGACCAGTCCGGCGGCCAGGGCGTCGGTCGGGCGCATCCGCCGGCCGGTGAGCAGCACCGTGGTCAGCGCCCCGGCAAGGCCGAGCATCCGTACGGTCCGGGTGACGCCGCCGGCGCCGGGTAGCAGGCCCAGGGTCACCTCGGGCAGGCCGAGGCGACTGCCGGGCGCGTCCAGCGCGATCCGGTGGTGGCAGGCGAGTGCGATCTCCAGGCCGCCTCCGAGCGCCGAGCCGTTGACCGCGGCGACCACCGGCCGGCCGAGCGTCTCCAGACGGCGCAGGTCCCGTTTGATGGTGCCGAGCAGCTCGACCAGCGCGGGAGCGTCCTCGCGGGTCGCGCGGGCCATCTCCGGCAGGTCGCCGCCGGCGAAGAAGGTGGACTTCGCGCTGGTCACGATGACACCGGTCAGCTCGTCGCGCTCGGCTTCCAGCCGATCGAGTACGGCACTCATCGACGCGGCGTACGCCCGGTTCATGGTGTTGGCGGACTGGTCGGGGTCGTCCAGGGTGAGCGTGACGATGCCGTCGGCGCCGCGGTCGTACCGGATGTGGGTCATGGTCGTCCTCCGGGTCAGCAGCGCTCGAGAACGGTGGCGACGCCCATGCCGCCGCCGATGCAGAGGGTCACCACGGCGCGGCTCAGGTCGCGCCGCTCCAACTCGTCCAACGCGGTGCCGAGCAGCATGGCGCCGGTGGCGCCGAGCGGGTGGCCGAGAGCGATCGCGCCGCCGTTGACATTCACCCGGTCCGGGTCCAGGCCCAGGTCGCGGACGTACTTGAGCACCACCGCGGCGAACGCCTCGTTGATCTCGAACAGGTCGATGTCGGCGAGGGTCAGCCCTGCGACGGCGAGGGCCTTGTGGGTGGCGGGGATCGGGCCGGTCAGCATCAATGTCGGGTCGGCACCGGTGACCGCCGCGCCGACGATGCGGGCGCGCGGGGTGAGGCCGAGGTCCCGGCCGACGTCGGCCGAGCCGATCAGTACCAGCGCGGCGCCGTCCACGATGCCGGACGAGTTGCCGGCGTGGTGGACGTGCTCGATCGCCTCCAGCCAGTGGAACTTCTGCAACGCGACGGCGTCGAACCCGGCGGCCTCGCCCATGGTGGCGAAGGACGGGGTGAGCCGGGCCAGCGCCTCCCGGGTGGTCTCCGGGCGGGGGTGCTCGTCCACCGTGAGGATGTCCAGCCCGTTCCCGTCGCGGACCGGCACCACCGAGCGGGCGAAGTGCCCGCCGGCCCACGCCTTGGCGGCCCGCTCCTGCGAGCGCAGGGCGTAGCCGTCCACGTCGTCGCGGGTGAACCCCTCCAGTGTGGCGATGAGGTCGGCGCTGACGCCCTGCGGCACGAACGAGGTGGCCAGCGCGGTCTGCGGGTCGGTGGCCCAGGCCGCGCCGTCGGAGCCCATCGGCACCCGGGACATCGACTCGACCCCGCCGGCCAGCAGCAGGTGTTCCCAGCCGGAGCGGATCCGCGCGGCGGCGGAGTTGACCGCCTCCAGCCCGGAGGCGCAGAACCGGTTGAGCTGCACCCCGCCCACCTCGTCGGGCAGCCCGGCCAGCAGTGCCGCCGCGCGTGCCAGGTCGCCGCCCTGCTCGCCCACCGGGGTGACGATGCCGAGCAGCAGGTCCTCCAGCCGGTTGACGTCCAGGCCGGGGTTGCGCTCCCGCAGCGCGTCGATCAGGCCGACCACCAGGGAGATCGGCTTGACCCCGTGCAGCGCACCGGTGTCCCGGCCGCGTCCGCGCGGGGTGCGGACCGCGTCATAGACGTACGCCTCAGAGGGCACGGGCGATCAGCTCCTTCATGATCTCGTTGGTGCCGCCGTAGATCTTCTGGACGCGGGCGTCGGCGTACATCCGGGCGATCGGGTACTCGGTGGTGTAGCCGTAGCCGCCGAAGAGTTGCAGGCACCGGTCGACGACCTCGCACTGCCCGTCGGTGAGCCACGACTTCGCCATCGCCGCGGTGGCCACGTCCAGGTCGCCGCGCGTGTGCCGGACGATGCAGTCGTCCAGGAAGACCCGGCTGACCCGGGTGCGGGTGGCGCACTCCGCGAGCACCATCCGGGTGTTCTGGTGGCCCATCAGCGGCTTGCCGAAGGCGGTGCGCTCCTTGGCGTACGCGACGGTCAGCTCGACCGCCCGTTCCATGGCGGCGACCGCGCCGACGCCGATCACCAGCCGTTCCTGCGGGAGTTGCTGCATGAGCTGGATGAAACCCAGTCCTTCGGCCCCGCCGAGCAGGTTGGCCGCCGGCACCCGGAACTCGTCGAAGAACAGCTCGGCCGTGTCGTTGGCGTGCAGCCCGATCTTGGACAGCAGTCGGCCCCGGCGGAAGCCCTCCGGGTCGTCGCCCACCTCGCAGACCAGCAACGAGACACCGGCCGCCCGCTGCTCGGGGTCGGTCTTCACGGCCACGATGATGAGGTCGGCCAGACCGCCGTTGGTGATGAACGTCTTCGCGCCGGTGACCAGGTAGTCGTCGCCGTCGCGGACCGCCCGCGTGCGCATCGCCTGGAGGTCCGAGCCGCCGTCCGGCTCGGTCATCGCGATCGCGCCGACCAGCTCACCGCTGCACAGGCCGGGCAGCCAGCGCCGCTTCTGCTCCTCGCTGCCGTACGCCACAAGGTAGCCGGTGACGATGCCACTGTGGACGGCCAGTCCGAGGCTGCTCTCCCCGGTGTACGCCTGCTCGTGCAGCATCACCGCCTCGTGGGTGAACCCGCCGCCACCACCGCCGTACTCCTCCGGGACGGACAGGCCGAGCAGGCCAAGCTCCCCGGCGCGCCGGTAGTGCTCGCGGTCCGGGTGGCCCTGCGCCAGCAGGCGTTCGGCGTGCGGCAGCACCTCCTTGGTGAAGAAGGTGCGCGCCAGGTCGGCCAGGTCGTCGTGCTCCGGTTCGCGCCAGGGCGAGGGGGGACCGTCGGATGGGAGCGTCGGCATGTGCACCACCCTGGCGCTCTGTTGACGGCATGTCAATAAGTCTCGATCAACAGCCATGGCATCGCTTCCCGTTCGTTCGCCGGTCACCTCGTCCCGCACGGGGTCGCAGGTCGACGCCCCTGTCCGGGTCCTCTGTCGGCGCCCGAACCTGGGCCGCGACGGTGAGCTGCCGATAGGGTCGGGCAGATGAGTGTCGAGACCGCGCCGCGCCGCCGCCGGCTGGAGCCGGATGCCCGGCGTGGGCAGATCCTTGCCTGCGCGGTCCGGCTGTTCGGCGAGCGCGCGTACCCGGACGTCTCGACCACCGACATCGCGCGGGAGGCCGGCGTCGCGCGCGGCCTGGTCAACCACTACTTCGGCACCAAGAAGGACCTCTACCTGGAGGTCGTCCGGGTCATGGTGACCATCCCCGAGGTCGCCCTGGAGCGACTGCCCAAGGGTGATCTACGGACCCGGGTCGACGCCAGCGTCACCTGGTTTCTCGACGTGGTGTCCCGGCACAGCACCTCCTGGCTGGCGGCCGTCACCGCGCGGGGGATGGGCGGCGACGCCGACGTGGAGCGGGTGCTCGCCGAGGCCGAGGAGGTGGCCGCGGACCGGATGCTGGTCGCCGTCGGCCTGGCCGACGAGGCGGAGCACCGCGAGGAGCTGCGCGGCATGGTCCGGGCGTACGGCGGGCTGGCCACGTCGACCGCCCGCGAGTGGCTCCAGCGTGGCGCGCTGACCCGCGCCCAGGTGCACGTGCTGCTCACCACCACCCTGCTGACCATCGTCGAACAGGTCATCCCGCAGGTCATCGCCGGCGACGGCACGAGTCGGCCGCAGGGCTGAGGGAGCCCGCTCAGGCGGCGCGGCGGTTGCCGGCAGGACCGGTACGCGCTGCCGGGGCGTGGCGATCGGCGGCCTGCGCCGGGTGGGGCTCGGAACGGACCACCCGCAGAGGCGGGTCGACCTCGTCGGCGCGGAACCGCCAGCGCGACGGCATCGACTGCCGCTGTGGAGCGGGGCCTCCGGGACGCAGGCCGGGCCGGGACAGCAGCACGGTGATCAGATAGCCGACCACCAGGAACCCGTGGCTGACCAGCCGTTCCCCGCTCACCGTCCCGGTGGCCAGGTCGTTGACCGAGAGCAGCAGCAGAGTGCCGACGAACGCGCTGAGCATCGGCAGCAGGCCGGCCGGCGGGCTGCGGCGTACCGCCACGAAGAGGAAGCCGGCACCCACCGCCACGTTCCAGGCGGCCGACTCGTGCCACAGGTGCTGGCCGGCCGGGTGCAGGTGATCGGAGGCCGCGCCCCGGCCCACCTGAGCCAGGCCGAGAACCAGCTGCACGGCGCCGAGCAGGCCGAGCGCCGCGCGCAGCCCGACGACCAGCCGGCTGCGCTGGGCCGCCCCCGGCCGCCACCGCCACCGTGACCGGCGGGCCGGCGGCGCGGTAGCGACGGCCGCGAGGATCATCTCGGTCCGGTCGGGCGGTTCGGTGACCAACCGGGTACGCGCCCGGCGCGTCACCGCGGCCGCCGCCGTGAACCAGCCTCGGCACTCGGCGCACCCGTCGAGGTGCCCCTGCGCCGCCGCCCGTTCCTCGGCGGTCTCCTCGCCGTCCAACTGCGCCGACAGGACCTCCCGCCACTGCTCACACCCCATGTACGGGTAGTCGGTCCGGCCGCCACTCCGGTTCCCGGCGGCAGCGGCCGGTTGTGGAATACTCGGCCGATCATGAACCGCTACGGCCTGCTCATCCTGCCCTCCACCAACCGGGTGTACGCCCGCTCCGCCATCGACCTCACCCGGGCCGAGCTGGAGATCTTCGGTCGGTCCGCGCTCGACGGCCGGATCGGCGAGCTGGACACGACGACCGTCGGTGGGGCCACCTACCTCACCTTCGCGGGCGACGGGCTGACCGAGCGGGATCTGGGCGTCCTGGGCAATCTTTCGGCCGGGTACGCGCTGTTCGAGATCGTCGGCGAGCTGCTGCGGCCTATCGAGTGGAGCCGGTTGGACCGCTACGACGACGACCTGATCACCATTCAGAAGTACCCGGGCAAGACCAACGAGCAGTTCACCAAGCTGCTGCTCAACGTCACGCTGCTCGCCTCGGACTGGGCCGCCGAGATGACCAGCCGCCGGTTTCGGGTGCTCGACCCGCTCTGTGGTCGGGGCACCACCCTGAACCAGGCGCTGATGTACGGCTTCGACGCCGCCGGGATCGAGCGTGACCAGAAGGACGTCGAGGCGTACCGGGCGTTCGTCACTACGTGGCTGAAGCAGAAGCGGATCAAGCACCGGGTGCTGGAGTCGGGGCCGGTGCGTCGGGAGCGCAAGGTGGTCGGCCGGCGGGTACGGATCGAGCTGGCGCCGACCCGCGAGGAGCACAAGGCCGGCAACCTGCAACTGCTGGACGTGGTCAACGCCGACACCACGCGGGCCGGGGAGTTCTTCCGGCCGGAGACCGTCGACCTGGTCGTCGCGGACGCCCCGTACGGCGTCCAGCACGGCAGTCGTACCGCTGGGCAGGGGTTGGCCCGCGACCCGCTGGCGTTGCTCGCGGACGCCGTGCCGGTCTGGGCCCGGTTGTTGCGCCCCGGCGGCGCGCTCGGGATCTCCTGGAACACCCACGTCGCCAGCCGGGACGACGCGGCGGCGGCGTTGGCCGACGCCGGCCTGACCGTGGTCGACTCCGAGCCCTACCGCGCGCTGCGGCACCGGGTGGACCAGTCGATCATGCGGGACGTGCTGGTGGCCCGCCGCCCGGCCTAGCGCCTCCACCCGTACCACTCCGCGGCAGCCAACCCAGCCGGGTCGCCGACGGTCATTTCCGCGTGCCCTCAGCCCTGCTCTGTGCCGCGTTTCACCTGTTCAGGGGCAGGTGTGAAAACCACGTCAAGAAAAGGTTCGCCGCCGTCATGGTCGCGTTATGACCCCTGTCGCTGGCTGGGTGACGGGGCTTTGATTGCCCGGCGCGACCGGGAGGCGGTCGCGACGAACCTTTCCGGTATGAGGAGTCAGCGTGTCTGACGTGGTGTTCGTGATCCTGACGGTGGCGCTGTTCGCAGTGCTCGCCCTGGTGGTCCGGGCGGTGGAGAAGCTGTGAACGCGGTCAATGCCGTCGGCCTGGTGCTCGCGATCGTCCTGGGCGCGTTCCTGGTGTTCGCCCTGTTGTTTCCGGAGCGCTTCTGATGACCATGACGACAGCGGGCGTCATCTTCGTGTTGACGCTGATGGCGGCCCTGGTAGCCGTCTACAAGCCGTTCGGCGACTACATGTTCCGGGCGGTCTCCGGCACCCGGCAGTCCCGGGTCGAGCGGGGAATCTTCCGCCTGGTCGGGGTCAATCCGGCCGCCGAGCAGACCTGGGGTGTGTACGCCCGCAGCGTGCTGGCGTTCTCCGCGGTCTCGATCCTGTTCCTCTACCTGTTCCAGCGGGTGCAGAACCACCTCTGGCTGTCGCTGGGCTTCGACCCGGTCGTGCCGCACGGCGCGTGGAACACCGCCGTCTCCTTCGTGACCAACACCAACTGGCAGTCGTACTCGGGTGAGTCGACCATGGGTCACCTGGTGCAGATGGCCGGCCTGGCGGTGCAGAACTTCGTCTCCGCGGCGGTCGGCATCGCGGTGGCGGTCGCGCTGGTGCGTGGCTTCGCCCGCAGCCGTACCGGGCAGTTGGGCAACTTCTGGGTCGACCTGACCCGGATCACGCTGCGGATCCTGCTGCCGATCGCGGTGCTCGGCGCCCTCGCGCTGATGCTCGGCGGGGTGGTGCAGAACCTTTCCGCCGGCACCGACGTGACGACGCTGACCGGCGGCTCGCAGACCATCACCGGTGGTCCGGTCGCCAGCCAGGAAGTGATCAAGGAGCTGGGTACCAACGGTGGCGGCTTCTACAACGTCAACAGCGCCCACCCGTTCGAGAACCCGACCACGTGGACGAACTGGCTGCAGATCTTCCTGATCTTCCTGATCCCGTTCAGCATGCCCCGGGTCTTCGGCCGGATGGTCGGGCAGAACCGGCAGGGCTACGCCATCGCCGCGGTGATGGGGATCCTGGCGTTCGCCAGTGTGGTCATCACCAACATCTTCGAGCTGACCGGGCACGGCACCGTGCCGCAGGCGGTCGGCGCCGCCCTGGAGGGCAAGGAGGTGCGGTTCGACGTGTCGAACTCGGCCACCTTCGCCGCCGCCACGACGCTGACCTCGACCGGGGCGGTGAACTCGTTCCACGACTCGTTCACCCCGCTCGGCGGCATGATGACGATGGTCAACATGATGCTCGGCGAGGTCGCCCCGGGCGGTACGGGTTCCGGTCTCTACGGCCTGCTCATCCTCGCGGTGATCACCGTCTTCGTGGCCGGCCTGATGGTCGGCCGGACCCCGGAGTACCTGGGCAAGAAGATCGGCTCGCGAGAGATCAAGTTCGCCTCGCTCTACTTCCTGATCACGCCGATCCTGGTGCTCGTCGGTACGGCCGCCGCGTTCGCCACCGGCAACAACTCCACCGCGCTCAACGTCGGGCCGCACGGCCTCTCCGAGGTGCTCTACGCGTTCACCTCGGCCAGCAACAACAACGGCTCCGCCTTCGGCGGAATCACGGTCAACACCACCTGGTGGGACACCGCGCTCGGGTTGTGCATGCTGTTCGGCCGATTCCTCCCGATCATCTTCGTGCTCGCGTTGGCCGGCTCACTGGCCCGCCAGGCACCCACCCCCGCGTCCGAGGGCACCCTGCCGACCCACCGACCGCTGTTCATCGGCATGGTCGTCGGCGTCACGGTGGTCCTCGTCGCGCTGACCTTCCTGCCCGCACTCGCGCTCGGCCCGCTGGCAGAAGGGCTCTGACCACCATGAGGAACGAGGACATGTCCGTCACGTCCGCCCCAACAGAGCAACTCCCCGGTACCCCAGCCACCCACGGCAACCGGGTCGGTGGGGGACTGCTCGACCCCCAGCAGCTGATCCGGTCCCTGCCGGACGCCCTGCGCAAGCTCAACCCGACCACCCTGTGGCGCAACCCGGTGATGCTGATCGTGGAGGTCGGAGCGGCCTTCACCACCGTCCTGGCGGTGACCGACCCGTCGGTGTTCGCCTGGGCGATCACCGTCTGGCTCTGGCTGACCGTGCTCTTCGCCAACCTGGCCGAGGCGGTCGCCGAGGGCCGGGGCAAGGCCCAGGCCGCCGCGTTGCGGCAGGCCAAGCAGGACACCATCGCCACCCGGCTGATCGGCTGGACGCCGGGTGCCCGGGCCAACGCCTACACCGACGAGGCGGTGCCGGCGCCGCAACTGCGCCAGGGCGACATCGTGCTGGTCGAGGCCGGCGGCATCATCCCCGGTGACGGCGACATCGTCGAGGGCATCGCCAGCGTCGACGAGTCGGCCATCACCGGCGAGTCGGCCCCGGTCATCCGGGAGTCCGGCGGCGACCGCAGCGCGGTCACGGGTGGCACGAAGGTGCTCTCCGACCGGATCATCGTGAAGATCACCCAGAAGCCGG
Source organism: Micromonospora sp. RHAY321 (assembly GCF_023896955.1). Taxonomy (GTDB): domain Bacteria; phylum Actinomycetota; class Actinomycetes; order Mycobacteriales; family Micromonosporaceae; genus Micromonospora. Next base: position 288,387 of record NZ_JAMHIW010000003.1, on the reverse strand, counting down.
GGGAGAGCTTCATCGACCGGATGATCGCCCTTGTCGAGGGTGCCAACCGGCAGAAGACGCCGAACGAGATCGCGCTGAACATCCTGCTCGCCGCGCTCACGATCATCTTCCTGCTGGCCGTGGTCACCCTCCAGCCGCTGGCCATCTTCTCCAAGGCGTACCAGGCCGCGGCGCCCGACAGCGGTGCGATCACCGACGCCGGTGTCAGCGGGATCGTGCTGATCTCGCTGCTGGTGTGTCTCATCCCCACCACGATCGGCGCGTTGCTCTCCGCCATCGGCATCGCCGGTATGGACCGGCTCGTGCAGCGCAACGTGCTGGCCATGAGCGGCCGGGCCGTCGAGGCGGCCGGTGACGTGAACACGCTCCTGCTGGACAAGACCGGCACCATCACACTGGGCAATCGGCAGGCCGCCGAGTTCGTACCCGTCGAAGGGGTCACCGCCGCGACCCTGGCCGACGCCGCACAACTGTCCAGCCTCGCCGACGAGACCCCCGAGGGGCGCTCGGTGGTGGTGCTGGCGAAGAACGAGTTCGGGCTGCGCGAGCGCGAGCCCGGCGTGATGCCGCACGCCACCTTCGTGCCGTTCACCGCGCAGACGCGGATGAGCGGCGTCGATATGACCCCGGACGCCAGCGTGGACGGCGGCGCGGTCGACACGGCACGCCGGGTCCGCAAGGGCGCAGCCGCCGCCGTGATGAAGTGGGTACGGGAGAACGGCGGGCACCCGACCGAGCAGGTCGGCGAGATCGTGGACGCCATCAGTGGCACCGGCGGCACCCCGCTGGTCGTCGCCGAGCACGTCGACGGCGAACCGGCCCGTGCGCTCGGCGTCATCCACCTCAAGGACGTCGTCAAGTCCGGCATGCGGGAGCGCTTCGACGAGATGCGCCGGATGGGCATCCGGACCGTGATGATCACCGGCGACAACCCGCGTACCGCGAAGGCGATCGCGGACGAGGCCGGGGTGGACGACTTCCTGGCCGAGGCGACGCCGGAGGACAAGCTCGCGCTGATCAAGCGGGAGCAGGAGGGTGGCCGGCTGGTCGCGATGACCGGCGACGGCACCAACGACGCTCCGGCGCTCGCGCAGGCCGACGTCGGCGTGGCGATGAACACCGGCACGTCGGCCGCCAAGGAGGCCGGCAACATGGTCGACCTCGATTCCGACCCGACCAAGCTGATCGAGATCGTGGAGATCGGCAAGCAGTTGCTGATCACCCGTGGTGCCCTGACGACGTTCAGCATCTCCAACGACATCGCGAAATATTTCGCGATCATCCCGGCCATGTTCGCCGGCCTCTACCCGAGCCTGGACGCGCTGAACATCATGCGGCTGTCCAGCCCGGAGTCGGCGATCCTGGCCGCCGTCATCTTCAACGCCCTGGTGATCATCGCGCTGATCCCGCTCGCCCTTCGCGGCGTGCGGTACCGGCCGGCGGCCGCGTCGAAGCTGCTCAGCCGCAACCTGTTGCTGTACGGACTGGGCGGCATCATCGTGCCGTTCATCGGGATCAAGATCATCGACCTGCTCATCCAGTTCATCCCGGGGATTTCGTGATGCGCCTACCCACCTGGCTCGCCCAACACCTCGCCGCCCTGCGCGCCCTGCTCGTCTTCACGGTGCTGCTCGGGCTGGTCTACCCGCTGGCCCTGGTCGCCGTCGGCCAATTGCCCGGCCTCAACCACAAGGCCGACGGCTCGCTGATCGACGCCGGCGGCACGACGGTCGGCAGCGCGCTGATCGGCCAGTCCTTCACCGACGCCGACGGCAACCCCGTCCCGCGGTACTTCCAGTCCCGCCCGTCCGCCGCCGGCGACGGCTACGACCCGACCTCCACCTCGGCCAGCAACCTGGGACCGGAGAGCGTGGTCGACACCATCGCCACCGATCCGGAGGAGTCCAGCGAGAGCCTGCTCACCCAGGTGTGCGGGCGAAGCAGGGAGGTCGGCGAGCTCAACGGCGTCGACGGCCGACGCCCCTACTGCACCGACGACGGTGTGGGCGCCGTGCTCGCCGTCTTCCGCGCCGACGGTCTGACCGGCCCGGTCACCCGGGTGGTCAGTGTCAACCAGGCCGCCCCGGCCACTCCGTTCGTCACCGAGTACCAGGGTGTCGCGGTGGAGCCGGCCCAGCCCGGCGAGGACTACGTGGCCGCCGGCGGGGTGGTCACCCCGATCCGCGGCGACGCGCCCGCGGAGCCGGCCGTGCCCGCCGACGCGGTCACCGCCAGCGGCAGCGGCCTCGACCCGCAGATCAGCCCGGCGTACGCCGAGTTGCAGGTGAACCGGGTCGTGCGCGAGCGCGGCGCGGACCCGGCGGCGGTCCGCAAGTTGGTCAGGGAGCACACCGACGGGCGCGGGCTCGGCTTCATGGGCGAGCCGGGGGTCAACGTGCTGGAGCTGAACATCGCCCTCGACAAGCAGTTCGCCGCACGCTGAGCGCACCTCGGGCGGGGCCGTGCCATCCGGGCGCGGCCCCGCCCGCCGATCTGACCAGGGAGGATGGTCCCCGTGCCACGCGGAGAACTGCGCATCTATCTCGGGGCCGCCCCCGGCGTCGGTAAGACGTACGCCATGTTGGAGGAGGCCCAGCGGCGGGCCGCGCGCGGCGCAGACGTGGTGATCGGTTTCGTCGAGACCCACGGCCGCCAGCACACCGCGGCCATGCTCGGCGACCTGGAGCAGGTGCCTCGCCGCACGATGACCTACCGCGGCGTCGAGTTCACCGAGATGGACCTGGACGCGGTGCTGGCCCGCCGGCCGGAGATCGCGGTGGTCGACGAGCTGGCGCACACCAACGTGCCCGGATCCCGGCACGACAAGCGCTGGCAGGACGTCCAGGAGCTGCTCGACGCGGGGATCGACGTGCTGTCCACGGTCAACGTGCAGCACCTGGAATCGGTCAACGACGTAGTCGCCCAGATCACCGGCACCACCCAGCGGGAGACCCTGCCGGACGAGATCGTCCGCGCGGCCGAGCAGGTCGAGCTGGTCGACATGACGCCCGAGGCGCTGCGCCGGCGGATGGCGCACGGCAACATCTACCGCCCCGACAAGATCGACGCCGCGCTGGGCAACTACTTCCGGGTCGGCAACCTCACCGCGCTGCGCGAGCTGGCGCTGCTCTGGCTGGCCGACAAGGTCGACGAGCAGCTCGACCGGTACCGCAGCCAGCAGGGCATCGCCGCCACCTGGGAGGCCCGGGAGCGGGTCGTGGTGGCACTGACCGGTGGCCCGGAGGGCGAGACGCTGATCCGGCGCGCGGCCCGGGTCGCGGCCCGCAGCAAGGGCGCCGACCTGCTCGCCGTGCACGTGGCGCGCAGCGACGGCCTGGCCGGCGCCGACCCGGCGCAACTGGCCCGCCAGCGGGTGCTGGTCGAGAGTCTGGGCGGCACATACCACCAGGTGCTCGGCACCGACGTGCCGGCCGCGCTGCTGGACTTCGCCCAGGGGGTGAACGCCACCCAGTTGGTGCTCGGCGCCAGCCGGCGGGGCCGCCTCGCGCAGATCTTCGCCCGGGGCGTCGGGGTGACCACCACCGCGCTCTCCGGGTCGATCGACGTGCACCTGGTCACCCACAAGCAGGCCGGCAAGGGTCGCCGGGCGGCGGCGGTGCCGGCGGCCCTGTCCCGGCGCCGGCGGCTGCTCGGGTTCGCCCTGGCCGTGCTCGGCATGCCACTGCTCACCCTGCTGCTGAGGACGCTGCCCGACCTGACGCTGACCAACGACATCCTGCTCTTCCTCGCCGGGGTCGTCGGCGTCGCGCTGGTCGGCGGGCTCTGGCCGGCCCTGGTCGCCGCGCTCGGCGGCTCACTGCTGCTCAACTGGTTCTTCACCCCGCCGTACCGCACGTTGACCATCGCCGAGGCGGACAACCTGCTCGCCCTGGCCGTCTTCGTCGGCGTGGCGCTGGCGGTGAGCTGGATCGTCGACGTGGCGGCCCGGCGTACCCGGGAGGCCGCGCGGGCCGCCGCCGACGCGCAGACCCTCGCCGCCGTGGCCGGTGGTGTGCTGCGCGGCGAACGTCCCCTGCCCGCCCTGTTGGATCAGCTCCGGGAGACCTTCGGGCTGCGCGCGGTGAGCGTGCTGGAGTTGGCCGAGGAGGCCAGTGGGCGCCCGGAGCGGGCCCGCGAGGAGCACGCCTGGTGTGTGGTGGCCAGCGTCGGCGAGCGTCCGGCCTGCACGCCCGACGAGGGCGAGACGGCGGTGCCGGTCGACGAACGGATCACCGTCGTGCTCAGCGGCCGCCGGCTGGAGGCCGCCGACCGGCGGATCGTCGAGGCGTTCGCCGCTCAGGCCGCCGTCGCGCTGCGCCAGGAACGGCTCGCCGAGGAGGCGGCCACCGCCCGGCCCCTCGCCGCGGCGGACCGGATGCGTACCGCGCTGCTCGCCGCGGTCAGCCACGACCTGCGTACCCCGCTGGCCTCGGCGAAGGCGGCCGTGACCAGTCTGCGCAGCCACGACATCGAGTTCGACGAGCAGGACCGCGAGGAGCTGCTGGAGACCGCCGAGGAGTCGCTGGACCGGCTCGCGCGGCTGGTCGGCAACCTGCTGGACATGAGTCGGCTCCAGGCCGGCGTCCTGGGCATCGCGGCGACCGCGGTCGGCCTGGAGGACGCCGTACCCCGGGCGCTGGACGAGATCGGGCCACCCGCCGCCGCCGTCGGCACCGACATCCCGGCCGATCTGCCCGCCGCCACCGCCGACCCGGGCCTGCTGGAACGGGTCCTGGTCAACGTCATCGCGAACGCGCTGCGCTACAGCCCGCCGGAGCAGCCGCCCACGGTCACCGCGAGCGCCCACGCCGGCCAGGTGGAGCTGCGGATCATCGACCGTGGACCGGGCATCCCGGAGGACCAGTGGGAGCACGTCTTCCTGCCGTTCCAGCGCCTCGGCGACCGGGACAACCAGACCGGCGTCGGCCTCGGGCTTGCCCTGTCCCGGGGTCTGGCCGAGGCGATGGGTGGCAGCATCACCCCCGAGACCACCCCCGGCGGTGGGCTCACGATGGTGCTGCGGCTGCCCGCCGCCACGCAGAGCAGCTCGGAAGGGCCGCAGGAATGACCCGCATCCTGGTCGTCGACGACGAGCCGCAGATCCTGCGTGCCCTGCGGATCAACCTGCGCGCCCGCCGGTACGACGTGGACGTCGCCGGCACCGGAGCCGCCGCGCTGAAGGCCGCCGCCAGCCACCCACCCGATCTGGTGGTGCTCGACCTCGGCCTTCCGGACATCGACGGGGTGGAGGTCATCCGCGGCCTGCGCGGCTGGACGGACGTACCGATCATCGTGCTCTCCGGGCGGGCCGGCAGCGAGGACAAGGTCGCCGCACTCGACGCCGGCGCGGACGACTACGTCACCAAGCCGTTCGGGGTGGAGGAACTGCTGGCCCGCATCCGGGCGGTCACCCGGCGCCTCGGCACGCCCAGCGAGGCGGTGCCCGCGCTGCGGATCGGCCAGCACACCGTCGACCTGGCCGACCACAGCGTGCGGCGGGACGACGGCACCGAGGTCAAGCTGACCCCCACCCAGTGGAGTGTGCTGGAGAAGCTGCTGCGCCACCCCGGCAAGCTGGTCAGCCAGCGTCAGCTCCTCCAGGACGTGTGGGGCCCGGAGTACCAGAACGAGACCAACTACCTGCGCCAGTACCTGGCGCAGCTCCGGCGCAAGCTGGAGGACGACCCGGCACGCCCCCGGCACCTCATCACCGAGCCGGGAATGGGTTACCGCTACCGCCCCTGACCCGTTGACACCTGTCGGCAGAGATTGAAGAATTTCGTTCGCAGCGGCAGCGGCGTGCTTCTGTAACCGTCCCCCTCACCGGTTACCCCTCGGGAGCCCGCCGTGTCCCTGCCCCTGTCCCGCCGCCGCCTGCTGACCGCCGGCGGTGCCGGCCTCGTCCTGGCCGGTCTCGCCGACCCGTTCCGTGCCGGCCCCGCCCTCGCCGCCGTCACCACCGCCGACCTGGTCGTCTACGGCGCCACCTCCGGCGGGTTGGCCGCCGCGATCACCATGCGCCGTCTCGGCCGCACCGCCGTGGTGGTCGAGCCCACCAGCCACGTCGGCGGGTTGAGCACCGCCGGGCTGGGCGCCACCGACACCGGAGTCCAGGCGTCCATCGGCGGCCTGGCCGCCGAGTTCTACCGCCGGGTGTACGTCAAGTACCACGGCGGAACCCTCACGCCGACCTCGCCGCTGCGGATGACGTTCGAACCGCACGTCGCCGCCGACGTCTTCGCCGACCTGCTGGCCGAGGCGGGCGTCCCGGTGGTCGTCAACGCCCGGCTGTCCGGCCTCGGCCGCAGCGGCAACCGCATCACCGAGCTGCGCACCGAGGACGGGTCGATCTACCGCGGTGGCGTGTTCGTCGACGCCACCTACGAGGGTGACCTGCTGGCCATGGCCGGGGTGGGGTTCACCGTCGGACGGGAGTCCAACGACACCTACGGCGAGACGATCAACGGGGTGCAGTCCCGCAACACCCACCAGTTCGCCTACCCGGTCGACCCGTACGTGACGGCCGGTTCGCCCGCCAGCGGTCTGCTGCCGGGAATCTCCGCCACGCCGCTCGCCCCGCAGGGCAGCGGTGACGACCGGATCCAGGCGTACTGCTTCCGGATGTGCCTGACCCAGGCGTCCAACCGGATCCGGTTCGCCAGGCCGACCGGCTACGACCCGATCCGGTACGAGCTGCTGTTGCGGCACATCCAGGCCGGCTACACCGGGCCGTACTTCACCACCCACTCCATCGGCGGCGGCAAGACCGACTCCAACAACAACGGGGCGGTCTCCACCGACCACATCGGCTTCAACCACTCGTACCCGACGGCGAGCTGGGCGGCGCGGGAGGGCATCATCGCCGAGCACCGCACCTACCAGCAGGGGCTGATGTGGTTCCTGGCCAACGACCCCCGCCTGCCGGCGTCGGTACGCGACTCGACCGCCCGGTGGGGGCTGCCGGTCGACGAGTTCACCACCACGGGTGGATGGCCGCCGATGCTCTACATCCGTGAGGCACGCCGGATGGTCTCCGCCTATGTGATGACCGAGGCCGACTGCCGGGGCCGGGTACGCGCCGCCGACTCCGTCGGGCTGGCCAGCTACACGATGGACTCGCACAACTGCCAGCGGGTGGTGGTCGACGGCCGGGTGCGCAACGAGGGGGACGTGCAGATCGGGGTGCCCGCGCCGTACCCGGTGAGCTATCGCGCGATCGTGCCGCACCAGGCCCAGTGCCCGAACCTGCTGGTGCCGGTCTGTCTCTCGGCGAGCCACATCGCGTACGGCTCGATCCGGATGGAACCGGTGTTCATGATCCTCGGGCAGGCCGCCGCCACCGCCGCGTCGCTGGCGCTGACCGGGAACGTCGCCGTGCAGGCGGTGTCCGTACCCGCCCTGCAGGGTCGGCTGCGTCAGGACGGCGCGGTGCTGGACTGGGCGCCCGCCGGTGAGGTGATCCTGGACAACGCGGCGGCCAGCGGGATCACCCGGGCCGGGACGTGGTTGCGCAGCACCAGCATCGGCGGCTACTACGGCCCCGACTACGAGCACGATGGCAACACCGCCAAGGGCGTCAACCGGCTGCGGTTCCGTCCGACGCTGCCGGCCGCCGGGTCGTGGACCGTGCAGTTGCGCTGGACCGCCGATCCGAACCGCGCGACGAACGTGCCGGTGGACATCGCGTACTCCGGAGGGTTGATCACTCGGACGGTCAACCAGCGACAGTCCGGGGGCCAGTGGGTGCCGCTGGGCACCTACCCCTTCACGGCGGGCAGCGACGGAAGCGTGCTGATCCGTACCGAGGACACCGACGGCCACGTGGTCGCGGACGCGGTGCGCTTCGTCTGTGCCTGACCGAGGGCGGGTGCCGGGTCGACCCGCGCGAGTGGCGGCGCCACCAGCAGCGGGTCGACCTGGATCACGTCGATGCCGAGCGGGCGCAGCATGCCGCGCAGTGCCGACTCGCACAGCTCCTCCCACGGCTGCTCGGCACCCATGGCGGCGACCAGCAGCTCGGGTCGCGTGAAGGCGATGCCCAGCCGCACCCCCTGCGGCGAACGGCCGGTCCGCACCGTCCGCACCAGCCGTCCCGGCAGATCGCGCACCGGAACGGCATAGATTTCCGGGCCCTCGTCCATGGGTTCGTCCTCTTCATTCCTGCCGCGGAGGCGACATTTGTCTGCTGTGGGGCACCCGCTGTGCGGCTCATGCGACGGACACCACCCACGCCGGGGCGTCCTTCGCGGTCCGCGGGTCCGCCGGCGAGGTCAGGTCGAGCGCCCGGAGGACGTAGTTGGCCACGGCCACCTCCACTCCGGCGCGCAGGCGTAGGTCGGCCACGGCGCGGTGCAGCACGGTCATGCTGTCGGCGGAGAGCCGCACCACGGCGTCGACATCGGCGGCGATCCACCACGCGGCGACGGCGCACGGCTCGTGCCGCAGGTACTCCACCAGGTGACTGCCCGGCGCGGACGGGCCGAGCCGAACGCTGACCAGCGCCTCGTGTCGCCGCTCCGGCTCGTCGGCCCCCGTCGCGGGCTCACCGGGGCCGCTGTCTGTATCGGTGCCGGGTGGCAGGTCTCCGCGTTCCCAGCGTGTCATCCGCCAAGGACTCATGGGCCCATCGTCATCACCTGACGACGGCGGTGCACCCGTTGATACGCCGTTTCGACGGGCCACCACCAATTCTTGACGCCGCGTTCACGCGGTGCCGGCCGTGCGCGCCGACACGGCGGGTAACGTTCCGGACGGACCAAGATCGGCGTACGAGGAGGCTCCGGTGCAGACGACGACGGTGGACATCCCGACCAGTGACGGAGTGGCGGACGCGTCCCTCACCCGGCCCGACGGGGACGGCCCGTTCCCGGCGGTGCTGCTTTTCCAGGACGCCTTCGGCCCGCGTCCCCGCCTCGTGGAGATGGCCGAGCGGATCGCCGCCCGGGGCTACCTCGTGCTCACGCCCCACCTGTTCTACCGGGCCGGCCGGGCACCCCTGTTCGACCTGTCCCGACTCGGCGAGGCCGACCAGCGCGGCGCGATCTTCCAGAAGATCATGCCGTTGGTCGCCTCGCTGACGGCCGACGTGGTCGGCCGGGACACCGCCGCGTACCTCGACTTCCTGGCGGCCCGTGGGGACGTCCGGCCGGGTCCGGTCGTGATCACCGGCTACTGCATGGGCGGTACGAACGCGCTGCGGGCCATCGAGGCGCACCCGGACCGGATCGCCGCGGTGGCCAGCTTCCACGGCGGGCGGATCGTCACCGACGCTCCGGACAGCCCGCACCTGGGCGTGGGCTCGATCACCGGCGAGGTGTACTTCGGGCACGCCGACGAGGACCAGTCGATGACGCCCGAGCAGATCGCGACGCTGGAGAAGGCGCTCGACGCGGCCGGTGTGCGCTACCGCTCCGAGGTGTACGCGGGCGCGCACCACGGCTTCACCATGGCCGACTCGGCCGTCTACGACGAGCGGGCCACCGAACGACACTGGGCCGCCCTGTTCGACCTGCTGGACCGGACCCTGCCGGCGAGCTGAGGAAACCCGTCCGGGCGGTCGTCAGCCCGGCGAGCTGCCGCCGGTGCCGGACCGGCCGGGCGTCCGGGTGGTGACACTGAACCGACCGTCGGACTCCATCCGCACCTCGTGGACGTCCCCGAGACTGCTGATGCCCTGCTCCCTGAGCTGGGTGTGCAGTTCCTCGTCGGTGATCAGCTCCCGACGCATGTTGCGCCGCAGGATCCGCCCGTCGCGCACCAGCACCAGCGACCCGGGCCGGATCAGCCGGGCGGCGACCGACCAGCGGTAGGCGACGGCGTTCAGCACGTACGACCAGCCGATGATGACCGCGACCAGCAGCACCCCGTCGGTGATCGTGGTGTACCCGCCCGACATGCCGTTCTGGGCGGCGTCCGCGAGCAGCACGATCACCAGCAGGTCGGTGACGCCGGTGGTGCCGCTCTCCCGCTTGAGGATGACCCGCAACAGGGCGAAGAGCGCCAGGTACATGACGCTTCCCCGGACCACGATCTCCAACAGCGGGGTGTCCGGGACGAACAGCTTCTCCCAGTCGGCCACCTGAGGGGCTACCCGCCGGTCGCCCCACCATGCCTGCCGGCCCGCGCCACGGTCGGCACTCGGGTCAGCGGCGCAGCAGCACCGGCCCGGCGTCGATCCGGGTGCGGAACAGCGCGTACGGCTTGCGCCGCAGGTCCTGACCCCGCTGGTACTGCGACTGCCGGTGCAGCTGGTTGGCGGTCACGTAGAGGTGCCCGTCGGTCGCCACCGACATGGTGTCCGGCCAGAGCAGCCGCGGGTCGTGGACCACCGTCTCGTACTCGCCGTCCGGCCGCCGACGCAGCACCGCGTTGTGCTCGTAGGCGGTGAGGTAGAGCCGCCCGGCGTCGTCGGACTCCAGCCCGTCCGACCCGGTGCCCTTGTCCCCCTCGTCGACGACGGTCGCCGCGACCGCCTCCTGGGTGACCGCCGGGTCGGTCAGCGCCTCGGCGGAGACGCTGTACCAGCGGCGGGACGCCAACGGGCAGTAGTGCAGCCGGGTGCCGTCGGCGGAGATGGCGATGCCGTCGGAGCCCATCGACACCGGCTTCGGCGGCCCGTCCGCCGGCCGCTCCAGGAACGGCCGGCCCTCGACCACCGGGCGGAACGTCGTCAGCGGTTCCGCCTTCGTGGACGGGTGGTCGTGCAGCCGCCGCCAGGACGCCCCACTGGCCAGGTCCACCACGATGATCCCGTTCGGCCCCGAGTTCGCCGAGTCGGTGATGTACGCGACGCCCGCCTCGCCTCGCCGGAGGTCGAAGCGGACGTCGTTGAGGTACGTCGTCGGCAGCGCCACGTCCGCCGGAAAGGTGATCACCTGCGCGACCCTGTCGGTGTCCAGGTCGACCCGCACCAGTTTCGGCCCGCCCGGCTTCGTCGGCTGGAACATGGGGCTCCCGGTGTCCAGCACCCACAGCCGGTCGGCCGGGTCCACCACGATGCTCTGCACCGAGACGAACGCTCCGGCGTCGTCGTCGCCCGACGGGTCGTTCCACGCCTGGTCCGGGTAGGGCACCTCCCGGCCGTCGCGCAGCTCGACGACAGTCGCCGGCACCTCGTCGCCCCACTTGGGGAAATTGACGAAGATCCGGCCCCGGTGCGAGACGCTCACTCCGGTCGGCATCGGGCCGGTGAAGGTGTGCACCAGCTCCAGCTCGCCGAGCGGCTCGTCGCCGACCGGCCCGTTCATGACGCCCGCACCCGCATCGTCTCGCCTCCCGCCGATCGGTCGGGCCCGCGCCTGTCGCGGGTGACCGTCGGTGTCGCTATTCCCACCCGGACGCCCGGTACGCCTGTCAGGTGTGCGGGCGGCCGACCCCGGGGCCGTACGCGGCCCGCTCGACGAGCGACTCGGCGACCTCGCGGAGCTTGCGGTTGGAATCCTGGGAGACCCGGGCCAGGATGGCGAACGCCTCGTCGGCGGTGCACCGCTGCTGGCCCATGATGATTCCCTTGGCCTGCTCGATCACCGCCCGGCTGCGCAGCGCTGCCTGCATCTGCTGGGCGAGGGTGGCGGTGCTCTCGTAGAGGTGGGCGTTGGCCAACGCGACGGCGGCGTACCCGGCCAGTGCCTGCGCGAGGCCGATCACCTCGTCGAACGCCGACCGGTCGGTGCCGTAGAAGTTCAACGCCCCGACCACGGCGTCCTGGATCGGCAGCCCGATGGAGAGCGAGCTGGTCACCCCGGCCCCGCTGGCCCGGCTGGCCCACTCCGGCCAGCGCCCCTCGACCGTCAGGTCCGGCGCCAGCATGGCCGTACCGGTGGTGGCCGCGTCGAGGCAGGGACCGCGCCCCTGCTCGTACTGCCAGGTGTCCAGGGTGAGCGCCAGCTCACCGGTGTACGCGGCGGTGTAGGCCTCGCTGCCCTGGACCAGGGTCACCGACACCTCCTCGGCGCCGGGGACGGTCTGCTTGGCGACCTCGACGACGTTGGTGAGCACGGTGTCCAGATCAGCTTCGTCGAGCTTGATCCCACCAAGCCTGATCAGGGCTTCGGTGAGGTCCAGGGGTGTCTGCGGCATGCGGTCTGACATCCTTGCGGAACCGGCGCGGTCGACCTCCGGTGGAGCTGGACAGCGCGGGGCGGGGCGGCCTGCGTTCGCGGACCGCTGTGCCGATCCCGGGGGATCGGGAACCGGCGCCGCTGCTTGACGCTCGCTCCAGACGCCCCGATCGGGGCGTCAGCTACAGGAGCAATACTCTACGACCCGATCCGTGCGCGGGTTGACAGGGCGGGCCGCCTGCCGCTCGTCTCCGGCGGCCGTTCGCCCCGCGTGCCACACTTGCCGGGTGTGCCGCCGTTCGGCGGCAGGCCGGTGGGCGCCCCCGAGGCTAGCCGTTCACCGCGGTGTCCCGCCTCTGGACCGACGTTGTCGCCAGATCCTTCGCAGCCGATGTCCCGGCCACCGTCGGGTGGTCGTGTGGCAGTCCTGAACGATCTACCCAACGCCGGTACCGCCTGCGCGGAGGGCCGGCAGTTCGCCGAGGAGCAGCTGTGGCGGTGGCGGGTGCCGATCCGGGCTGCGGACACCTTGGTGCTGCTGGCCAGCGAGATCATCGCCAACGCGGTGCGACACGGGCCGCCGCCGGTGTGCCTCGAACTCAGCCTGCACGCGGACCGGGTCCGGCTGGAGGTCACCGACTCCAGCCTGGTGCCGCCCGTGCTGCGGCGCCCGCAAGCCCGGGAACTGGGCGGACGGGGCCTGTGGCTGATCGACACGTTGGCCGCGAAGTGGGGATGGTTTGACCGCCCACCCGGCAAGGTCGTCTGGTGTGAGATCTCGACCGCCGACCAGCTCCTCCCCGAGGCGCCCTGAGCCGGCCGCACCGCGTGCCGCACGGCCGATGCCGATCTCGATCCGGAGCGTAGGGTGGGGCCCCTGTAGCCCACACCCGCGCGGGGGGTGGCGAGCCGGCGCCGGCGTGGGCGCCGGTCCCGGTGCCGCCGGTGGTGGCCGTGCAGCGGTCCGCGACCGTGGGCTGCCAACGCGCGTGCCCCGGCATGGTCGGGAACGCCGCTCCGCAAAGGACCTCGACGCCGTGGCGCATCCGCCGATGGACCCCGCTGACGCGTTCGCCGAACTCGGCCGGATCCGTCTCGGCGAGGTCGACCTGGCCGACGTGCTCCAGCGGGTGGCCGACCTTGCGAAGCAGACCGTTCCGGACGCCCTGGAGGTGTCGGTCACCCTGGTCCGTGCCGACGGGGCGCAGACCGCCGCCTTCACCGGGGAGCTGGCCCGCGAACTCGACGAGTGGCAGTACGTACAGGATCGGGGTCCCTGCCTCGACGCTGCCACCAGTGGAGGCAACCTGCGGGTGCGCGACGTGACCGTCGAGGAGCGCTGGCCGGTGTGGGCTGAGCGCGCCCGGGCGGCCGGGGTGGGCAGCTCGCTCTCCATGGGCCTGCCGATCCAGCAGGCGGTGGTCGGCGCCCTCAATCTCTACGCCGAACGCCCGCACGCGTTCGACGACGAAGCCGTCAGCCTCGCGGGAACGTTCGCCGGCTACGCGGCCGTCGCGCTGGCCAACGCCCACCTGTACGACAGCACCGCCGCGCTGGCTCGACAGATGCAGGCGGCGATGTCGAGCAGGGCCGTCATCGAGCAGGCCAAGGGGATCATCATGGGCCAGCGGCGGTGCAGCGCCGACGAGGCGTTCGCGATGCTCGCGAAGACGTCGCAGGAGACCAATTCGAAGCTACGGGACGTGGCGGCAACGCTCGTCCGGCGGGTCAGCCCGGGTAGCTGAGAGCCGACCCTGCGACGACTCCGGCCTCGCGTGCCCGCCGCCCGTCGCGTGCGGCGGGCGGGTCGGCGACACCCAGCTCCTGCCGCACTCCGGCCAGGGCCAGGATGTGACGTACGGCCGGCGACAGGTCCCGCAGGGTGAACTGACCGCCCCGGTGCAGCGCCAGGTGACGGGCACGGAGCAGCGCGGTGATCCCGTGGGCGCCGAAGTAGGTGACCTCCGAGAGGTCCAGTGCGATCCGGGGCGGCGGCCTGCCCGGCAGGCGGCCGACCAACTCGACGAGCAGGTGGGCGTTGCTCATGTCGATCTCGCCGGCGACGCGGATCTGGGTGGTCGGACCTTGTCTGGCGCAGGTCAGCGACATGATGGACGAGGTCGCCTCCGGCCCTGTCCCCGGGTGGGAAGAGCCGCACGGAAGCTGGTGGGGTGACATCGCGCCTCCGGCATGACGACGGACGGCTTTCCCGGCCTCAGCGAGGCTGTGGCGGGACGGCCGGCGGAGGGCGCATGTCTTGACCCGTCCCGACCGTACTCCGCTGCTCCGGTCGCCGCACCATTCGCGCGGGTTTCGTCCCGTCGACGGGACCACGGTGGGTGCCGGGCCCGACAGGCCGCACCGCTCGTCAGGTCGCGGGGTCGGCGGCGGCTGACGCGGTGGGCAGACCGGGGACCGGGACGTCCACGGCGAGCAGGGCGCCGTCCGCCGGTCCCGCCGGCGTCAGCCCGTACCGGGCGGTGCCGACGAAGAGCCGGCGCAGGTCGGGGCCGCCCAGGCAGATGCCGGCCGGCTGGGTCGCCGGCAGGCGGATCTCCCGGTCCAGCGTGCCGTCCGGCCGGTAGCGGCGCACCGCCGAACCGCCCCACAGCGCGACCCAGAGGTGGCCCGCCGCGTCGACCGTCATCCCGTCCGGGCCGCCCTCGCCGGCGGCCAGCCGCAGGAACGGCTCCCGCGCGTGCAGGTCACCGGTACGTGGGTCGACGGTGAAACGGTCGACCTCGCCGCGCGGCGAGTCGGCCAGGTACATGGTGGTGCCGGCGGCGTCGAACGCCGGGCCGTTCGGCACGGTCAGCCCGGTCACCGCCGGCACCGGCGCCGCGCCCGGAGCCAGCCGGTACAGCGTGCCCCCGCCGGGCACCCCGGCGTACGTCATGCTGCCGGCCCAGAACCGACCGTGTGGATCGGCGACCGCGTCGTTCATCCGGGTCGGCTCGGAAGCCTCGCCGACGAGATCGACGACCGGCCGGGGATCACCGGCCGCGGGCAGCAGGGCGACGCCGGTCCCGGCGGCGGCCAACCAGTCGCCCGGACTGTCGGACACCGGGGCGACCGCACCCAGCGGTACGGCCAGCCGGCGCAGCTCCCCCAGCGGGCCCGGCCGGTCGCCGCCGGTCTCCAGCAGTCGCCCGGCCAGCAAATCGACCAGGACGAGCCGGTCGGCCACCCACCGCAGCCCTTCGCCCAGCTCCAACCGGTCCGCGCTCCACACGGTCGGTTCGGTCAGCTCCATCTCGCTCCTCCAACGATCGGCGCGGCGGTCGCCGCCCAGTGGTCAGCGCACGGTCCCGCCGGGCCCGTGGTCGAGCAGCGCCAGCTCCGCCCGGTCGGGCAGGCCCTCCCAGTCGCCCCGGGTCGCCACCGCGAACGCGCCGGTGGTGACCGCCCGGTCCAGCCGGGCCGCCGCGTCGGCCCCGTCCAGCCAGCCGGAGAGCAGCCCGGCCACGAAGGCGTCGCCGGCGCCGACCGTGTCCACCACCGGCACCGTCCGGGCCGGGCGGTGCACCGTGCCGAGCGCGCTGTGGCTGGTCGCTCCACCGGCGCCGTGCTTCACCACGACCTCGCCCACCCCGGCGGCAAGAAGCGCCGCGGCCGGGTCGGCCGCGTCGGTCAGCACGGCCAGTTCGTCGTCGGAGGCGACCACCAGGTCGATCGAGGGCAGCAGCGGCCGCAGCGCGTCGGCGGCCGCGGCGACGGTCCAGAGCCGGTTGCGGTGGTTGACGTCCAGGCAGACGGTGCTGCCGGCCTCGCGGGCGAGACGGACCGCCGCCACCACCGCCTGGTACGGCTCGGCGCCCAGCGCGCAGGTGATGCCGGTGACGTGCAGCAGCCGGGGCGGTGGCCCGGGCGCGTCGAACGCGGCGAGAACGTCTGCGGGCCGCAGCCGGGAGCCGGCCGACCCGGTGCGGTGGTAGGTGACCCGGTTGATGTCGGCGACCCGGGCTTCGAAGAGGATCAGCCCGGTGGGGGCCGCCGGGTCGACCCGGGACCAGGTCAGGTCGACGCCTTCGGCGCGCAGGGTACGGCGGACCAGCTCACCGGGCTCGTCGGCGCCGGTGACCCCGACCCAGGCGGCCCGGTGGCCGAGCCGGGCCAGCCCGATCGCCACCGTCGACTCGGACCCGGCGACGGAGATACCGGCGGTGCCGCCCAGCCGCAGCGGGCCGGTGGTGCGGAATGCCGCCATCGTCTCGCCAAGGGTGAGCAGGTCGGTCACGGCCGGACCGCCGAGAGGAAGGCGGCGGCACGCTCCCGCAGCTCCGCCGGGTCGCCACCGCGGACGGCGTCGCCGAGCAGCGGGGAGCCGACGCCGACCGCGACCGCTCCCCGGTCGAGGTAGCGCCGCGCGCCGTCCGCGTCGACACCGCCGACCGGCACGAACGCGGTGCCGGGGAACGGGTCGCGCAACGCACCGAGATAGTCGGGTCCGCCGAGGGAGGCCGGGAAGAGCTTGACCGCGGCGGCCCCGCCGTCGGTGGCCTGCACCACCTCGGTGGGGGTGAGCGCGCCGGCGAGCACCGACAGCCCGAGCCGGCCAGCCTCGGCGAGGCTCGGTGCCAGTGCAGGGGTGACCAGGAAGCCGGCGCCGGCGTCGGCCGCCGCCCGGGCGTCCTCGGCGCTGAGCACGGTGCCCGCGCCCAGGCCGAAGCCGGGCCCGAGGGCGGCCCGGGCCCGCCGGATGGTGCCGAGCGCGTCAGCGCTGGTCAGCGAGACCTCGACGAGCGCGACGCCGCTCTCGGCCAGGGTGAGTACGGCGGCCAGCGCGGCGGCCGGGTCGGGGCCGCGCACGATGGCCAGCAGCCGGTGCGTGCGCAGCTCGTCGAGCAGGTTCATCGAGAGTGTCCTCAGTGGAGTCGGTGGGCGGAGACGGTGAGTCGCCAGGCGACCTCGCCGGCGGGCGGGACGACCGCCGCGTCGGCCGGGCCGGCGTCGGTCAGGTCGAAGGCGGCGCCGAGCATCGGTTCGACTCCGATGCTGCGGTAGGGGGCGGCGGCGGGCCAGCCGTTGAGGTTGCGCCAGAGGGCGGTGCTGCGGGGCTGGTCGGCGCACTCCAGCTCCAGGGTCAGCCGGTCGGCGCCGTCGGTCACCTGGACCCGGGGGCAGTCGAGCAGCACCGCGCCGAGCGCCGTGCCGTCGTCCGGGCCGAGGGTGTCGAGCCGCAGGCCGGCCGGTGCCGGCCACGACCCGGTCAGCCAGGGACTGCCGGCGGGCCACGCGTCCGGGGGCAGCAGCGTGGCAGCCTCCGGGTGCAGGCGGGTCGGGGTGCCGGCGGGCGCGTCGAGGCGGGCCGCGGGGGAGAGGTCGAGCAGGGCGTGTGCTGCCCAGACGAACCGGTGACCGGGGTCGGCGGCCACACGGTAGTCGGCCACCACCACGCCCTCCCGGTCGGTGATCCGGCGGGTCAGGGTGAACGTCGGGCGCTCGACGACCAGGGTGTCCGGCCCGGCCACCCGCCACGGCCGGCACCACACCTCGCCGTGGTCGGGGCGGCCACGCACCGTGGGCAGGCACTCCTCCAGCCCGCCAGTGTCGACGAACGCGTCGTCGGGGCGTACCTCGTGTCGGCCGGGCTCCGGGCCGTGCCAGAGCCATTCCCGGCCGCCGCCGCGCAGGCTGGTCCACCGGCCGCCGTGCGCCGCGTCGTACGCCGCCCGCAGCGGCACGGGCACGGCCACCCCGGTCACCATTCGGCGAACGACCCGTCGCGGTGCTGCCAGACCGGGTTGCGCCAGGCGTGCGGGGTACGGGCGGCCTGACGGACCGCCGCCTCGTCCACGGTGATGCCCAGACCGGGCCGGTCGGGCCGGGCGATGTGCCCGTCCACGAACCGGAAGGGCTCCGGGTCGACGACGTAGTCCAGCAGCTCGGAGCCGGAGTGGTAGTGGATGCCGATGCTCTGCTCCTGGATCAGGAAGTTCGGCGTCGCGAAGGCCACCTGGAGGCTGGCCGCCAGGGAGATCGGGCCGAGGGGGCAGTGTGGGGCGAGCAGCGCGCCGTACGTCTCGGCCAGCGCGGCGATCCGGCGGACCTCGGAGATCCCCCCGGCGTGCGACAGGTCCGGCTGGACGACGGCGACGCCGGCCTGCAACGGAGCGAGGAACTCGGTGCGGCCGTAGAGCCGTTCGCCGGTGGCCACCGGGATCGGCGTTGCGGCGACGATGTCGCGCAGGTGGTGGGCCTGGTCGGGCAGGACCGGTTCCTCCACGAAGAACGGACGCAGGGGGGCCAGCTCGGGCAGGATCCGGCGGATCGCGGCCAGCCCGGCCCTGCCGTGGAAGTCCAGCGCGATGTCCCGGTCGGCGCCCAGCACCTCCCGGGCCGCGGCGACCCGGCCGATCACCGCGTCCACCTCGGCGGGGGTGGGGATGGCGGAAAGCCGTCCGCAGGCGTTCATCTTGACCCCGGTGAGACCGGCGGCGACCTGCGCGGCGGCGCTGTCGGCGACCTCGTCGGGCTCGTCGCCGCCGATCCAGGAGTAGACCCGCACCCGGTCGCGGACGGCACCGCCGAGCAGGGCGTGCACCGGTGCCCCGTACGCCTGCCCGGCGATGTCCCAGAGTGCCTGGTCGAGGCCGGCGACCGCGCTGGAGAGGATCGGGCCGCCACGGTAGAAGCCGCCCTTGGTGAGGATCTGCCAGTGCTGCTCGATCCGGAGCGGATCCTCACCGATCAGATATTCGGAGAGCACCTCGACGGCGCTGCGCACCACCTCGGCGCGCCCCTCGACCACCGGTTCACCCCACCCGACCAGCCCGTCGTCGGTCTCCACCCGGCAGAACAACCACCGTGGCGCGACCAGGAAGGTCTCGATCCGCTCGATCTTCACCGACTGCCCCTCTGTCCCCGTGCCTTTTCCACGTCCCGGACGGCCTTGTCCAGCAACTCACGCATGGCGGTCTCGGCCGCCGTCTCGTCCCGGGCGCGCAGCGCGTCGACCACCGCGCGGTGGCTGGGCACCGGGTCGTCGTGCGCGGCGCCGCCGTGCACCAGCCGGTCCCGCTCGGCGAGCCCGGTCTCCATCACCACCTCCATCCGCTCCAGCAGCTCGTTGTGGGTGGCGGCGAGCAGCGCGCGGTGGAAGGAGAGGTCGGCGGCGACGGCGGCGGCCGGATCGCCGTTGGCCTCGGCCATCTCGGCCAGCGCCCGGTCGAGGGCGGCCACGTCGTCGTCGGTGGCCCGACTGGCGGCCAGTCGCGCGGCGGCCGGCTCGATGATGGCGCGGACCTCGTGCAGCTTCTCCAGCAGGCGCTCGTCTGGGCCCTCCGCGAACTGCCAGCGGATCACGTCGCCGTCGAGCAGGTTCCAGTCCGCCCGGGGCCGGACGAACGTGCCGCGCTTCTGCCGGGCGTCGACGATGCCCTTGGCGGAGAGCACCTTGAGCGCCTCGCGCAGCGCCGTCAGGCTGACGTCGAACTCCTCCTGCAACGCGGCGATGTTGAGGGTCGCCCCGGCGGCGATCTCACCGGTGAGGATGCGTCGGGCGATGGCTTCGACGGTCTGCCCGTGGACGCCTCGGCGTGCGTACTGTGCCAATGCTCTCCTGGCCTTCTCGCTGGTCGGTATCGATCTCTCAGGCCGAGGCTTTCACCGCGGTCCAGCCACCGTCCACCACCAGGCTCGCGCCGGTGACGTAGGCGGCGTCCGCTGAGGCGAGGAAGGCGACGGTCGCGGCCACCTCGTCCGGCGTGCCGAACCGCTTCGCCACGGTCTCCGCGACGCTGCGCTGGCGGTCCTCTTCGGACACGTCGGCCCAGGCGCCGGTGAGGATCGGCCCGGGCAGCACGGTGTTGACGCGCACCTGGGGGCCGTACTCCACGGCGAGTTGGCGGCCGAGTGCGACCAGGCCGCCCTTGGCCGCGGCGTACGCGGGCCGGCCGGGCAGCCCGACGAGGGCGTGCACCGAGGAGACCAGCACGACCGCGCCCGCGCGCGCCCGCAGGTCGTCGATGCAGGCGCGGACGCCGAGGAAGGAGCCGGTGAGGCTGACCCCGATCTGGTGGTCCCAGGACTGCCTGCTGGTCTCGTGGGCGGGCGCGACCTGCACGGCGTACGCGTTGCTGACCAGGATGTCCACCGGGCCGAGGTTGCCCCGTACCGCCGACACGGCGGCCGTCCAGTCGGCCTCGTCGCTGACATCGCCCACTACGGACAGTGCTTGCGCGCCCTGGGCGGTCAGCTCCTCGGCCAGCGGGGTCGGGTCGCAGACGTCCAGCAGCGCGACCGCCGCTCCCTCGGCGGCGAGCCGCCGGGCGGTGGCCGCACCGATGCCACCCATTGCGCCCGTGACCAGCGCGTTCCTGCCTTCAAGCCGGCGCATAGGCTGATCCACCTGACCTCGCCCCTGATCTCATCTAATCATTAATTACGAAGATATCTTGACAGCCGGCGAGGGCCGATGCAACCTTCTCGTCACACACATTCACCTGGCCGACACATCGCGTCGTGACGCTACGTGTCGTAGAGGAAGGACACCTCCGTGAGCGACTTCGACCCCGGTCGCCGGCGATTCCTTGGCCACCTCGGGCTCGCCGGCCTGGGCGCGCTCGGCGCCAGCTCGTTCCTCAGCGCGTGCGCCAGCTCCGCCAGCGGGCCGACGACGGGCAACGGCTCCGGCGCGGTCACCATTCAGTCCAATCTCTCCTCGCCGCAGGCCAAGGCGGCGATGGAGAAGCTGATCGCGAACTTCAACGCGCAGGGCAAGGGCACCGCGAGCCTCAACACGATCGCCTCGGAGACCTTCCGCACCCAGCTCCCGACCTACCTGACCTCGGCCAACCCGCCGGACCTCTACACCTGGTACGCAGGCTCGGTCGCCAACGACTACGCCAGCCGCAACCTGCTGCTGGACGTCTCCGACGTCTGGAAGTCGCTGGGCGACTACCCCCAGTCGCTGCGCACCCTCTCCACCGACGCCAGCGGCAAGCAGATCTTCGTGCCGATGAACAACTACTGGTGGGGCTTCTTCTACCGCAAGTCCAACTTCGCCAAGTGGGGCGTGCAGGAGCCGAAGACCTGGACCGAGTTCCTGGCCCTGTGCGAGACGCTGAAGAGCAAGGGCGTCCCGCCGATCGGCATCGGTCTCGGTGACACCCCGTGGGTGGCCTCGGCCTGGTTCGACTACCTCAACATCCGGATCAACGGCGCCCCGTTCCACCGGGAGCTGCTCGCCGGCAAGCAGCGCTTCGACGACGCCAGGGTCAAGGCGGTCTTCACCCGCTGGCGCGAGGCCCTGCCCTACTTCGACCCCAAGGGCAAGGCGTACCCGTTCCAGGAGGCGACCACCGCCCTGCTGGCCGGCAAGACCGGCATGTTCCTGATCGGCACCTTCTTCGCCGACGCGGCACCGAAGGACGCCCTCGGCGACCTGGACTTCTTCCGCTTCCCGATCATCGACCCGGCGGTACCGCTGGCCGAGGAGGCCCCGACCGACGGCTTCTTCGCCAGCGCGAAGACCGCCAACCCGACCGGCACCAAGGCCCTGCTCACCTACCTCTCCGGGGTCGAGGCCCAGGAGGCGTACGTCAAGGCCAGCTCCGGCATCGTGCTGCCGGCCAACCCCAGGGCCAAGGCGTCCGACTCGCCGCTGGTGGTCAAGGGCAAGGCGATGCTGGACGAGGCCAAGGAGCTGACCCAGTTCTTCAACCGCGACTCCAGCGACGCGCTCCAGCCGACCGCGGACACCGCGCTGACCAAGTTCATCGACAAGCCGGACCAGATCGACGCGATCCTGCGGGAGTGGCAGGCCGGCGCCGAGAAGGTCTTCAAGGGCTGACGTGACAGCAACGATCTCCACGACTCCGGTCACCCCCACCCGGCGGCGGCGACGGTCGGCCCGACTGTCGCCGCTGCTGGTGGCGTTCGTCCTCGTGCCGTTCGCCGTCGAGAGCGTCTGGGTCTTCTGGCCGGCGCTCCAGGGCTTCTGGTTCTCGCTCACCCGATGGGACGGGATGTCGCCGCCGACCTTCGTCGGCGTCGACAACTACGTCGAGATGGCCGGTGACGCCACCTTCCGGGGCGCGCTGCTCAACACGGTGATCTGGCTGGTGCTCTTCGGCGGCCTCTCGGTGCTGGGTGGCTTCGGCATGGCGCTGGTCCTGCAGAAGGAGCGGCGCGGGGTCGGCTTCTACCGGGCCGCGTTGTTCACCCCGGTGGTGTTCTCGCTGGTGGTGACCGCGCTGGTCTGGCGGGTCTTCTACCAGCCCGACGGCATCGCCGACACGCTGCTGCGGGCCGTCGGCCTGGAGCACCTGATCCGGCCCTGGCTCGCCGACCCGCAGACCGCCCTGTACGCGGTGATCCTGCCCGCCCTGTGGCGGCAGATCGGCTACGTGATGGTGCTGTTCCTGGCCGGGCTGAAGGCGATCGACCCGGCGCTGCACGAGGCGGCCCGGATGGACGGCGCCAACGCCTGGCAGCGGCTGCGGCACGTCACGATTCCCCAGCTCAAGGGGGTCAACGCCGTCGTGCTGTCGGTCATCGTGATCGACTCGCTGCGCTCGTTCGACATCGTCTGGTCGCTCACCAAGGGCGGTCCGTACCACTCGTCGGAGCTGCTCAGCACCTACATGTACTCGACCGCGTTCCAGAGCCTGCGACTCGGCTACGCCTCCGCGATCGCCGTCGTCATCTTCGTGCTCGCGCTGGCCGTCATCCTCGGCTACCTGGTCCGCGCGTTCCGGGAGGAAGCGTGATGAACAAGCTCCGCACCGGGACCTTCCACACCGGCATGATCCTGCTCTCGCTGCTCTGGCTGGGCCCGGTGCTCTGGGTCGTGGTGATGTCCACCCGGTCGTTCGACGACATCGCCGCGCACGGCGTCGGCAGCCTGCCCCGGTCGTTCACCCTGGACACCTACCGACAGGCGTGGACCGACGGCGGCGAGCTGCGCGCGCTGATCAACAGCATGCTGGTCACCGTCCCGTCGGTGGCATTGAGCCTGGGGCTGGCCGCGATGGCCGCGTTCGCGCTGAGCCGCTTCCGGATCCCCGGCCGGCGGACGATCCTGCTGCTGATGCTCGCCGGCAACCTGCTGCCACCGCAGATCCTGCTCATCCCGGTGGCCAAGTTCAGCGAGCTGACCGGCCTGTACGACACGCTCTGGGCACTGATCGCGGTGCAGGTCGGCTTCGGGCTCGGTTTCTACACCTTCGTCCTGCACGGCTTCATGCGGGACCTGCCGGGCGAGATCCAGGAGGCGGCGACGATCGACGGCGCCGGCACCGCGCAGATCTTCACCCGGGTGATGCTGCCGCTGACCCGGCCCGCGCTGGCCGCTCTCGGCGCGCTCTCCTTCACGTGGATTTTCAACGACCTACTCTGGGCGATCACCGTGCTACGTACCGACGACAACATGCCGGTCACCCCGGCGCTGCTCGCACTCCAGGGCCAGTTCGTGTCGTCCTGGAACGTCATCGCCGCCGGAACGGTCATCGCCGCGGTGCCCACGGTCGCGGTCTTCCTGCGCTTCCAGCGGCACTTCGTCTCCGGTCTGGCGCTCGGAGCGGTCAAGTGACCGCCGCGACCCCGCGGCGCTGGACGCTGCGCGGCGCCCACACCGAGTACACCGTGACGGTGCCCGCGCACGGCCGCTGGCTGGAACTGGTCGCGTGGGGTCCGCACGGTGTCTCCGACGGGCCGTCCCCGGTCGCCTACGACGGCCCGGTGCCGTTCCTCACCGCCGGAGACGCCGCCCCCATCGAGTACGCCACCGACGCCGACCGCCCGTTCACCGGCGCCGACCTGGTGATCGAGACCTCGAACGGGCAGCGCCGGGTGGGCTTCGCGCACACCGACGTACGGGCCGACGCCGACCAGCGGGAGCTGGCGGTCGGGTTCGCCGACCCGGTCACCGGGCTGCGCGCCACCGTGCACTACCGGGTGCCCGCCGACACCGACGTGGTGCAGCGGTGGGTCGAGCTGACCAACGACGGCACCGGGCCACTGCGGGTGGTCCGGGCCGGGTCGGCAGGCTTCTGCGTACCGACGCCGCACGGCGCGCTGCTCAGCCACCAGTGGGGGCAGTGGGAGCAGGAGTTCCAGCTCTCCCACGTCGAGTTGGGTCACGGCACGTTCAGCATCGGCAGCTCCCAGGGCGTACCCGGGCACCTGCACGTGCCCTGGCTGGCCGTGCGCGACACCGCCGAGCCGGCCGGCCCGGCCTGGGGGATGGCGTTGGCCTGGACCGGTTCGTGGGAGATCAGCGCCGAGCGGGACACCGGCGGGCTGACCCGGGTCCGGGTCGGCCGTCAGTTGGTCGACGGCCCGCTGGAACTGGCCCCCGGCGAGGTGCTGACCCTGCCGGTGGTCACCGGGGCGTACAGCCCGGACGGCCTGGACGGGCTGGCCCGGGTCTGGCACACCCACCAGCGGCTGCTCGCCGGGGAACGGCTCACGCCACGCCCGGTGCTCTACAACTCGTGGGAGGCCACCTACTTCGCCGTCGAGGCGGAGAGCCAGTTGGCGCTGGCCAGGATCGCCGCCGACCTGGGCGTGGAGACGTTCGTGGTGGACGACGGCTGGTTCGTCGGCCGCGACGACGACACCGCCGGGCTGGGCGACTGGACGCCCGACCCGGCGAAGTTCCCCTGCGGGTTCGACGCGTTCATCGCCGACGTCCGCGCACTCGGGCTCAACTTCGGGCTCTGGGTCGAGCCGGAGTGCGTCAACCCGCGGTCCTCGCTCTACGCCGAGCACCCGGAGTGGGTCTACTCCGTCGACGGCCGGCCGCTCACCCCGGTCCGCAACCAGTACCTGCTCGACCTGGGCCGGCCGGAGGTCGCCGAGTTCGTCCACTCCACGGTGGATGGTCTGCTCCGCCGGTACGACATCGACTACCTGAAGTGGGACTTCAACCGCCCGCGTACCGAGCCGGGGCGGCCGGACGGGGTCGGCCCGCTCGACCTGGACGGCGCGCACGTGGCCAACCTGCACCGGATCTACGAGCGGCTGCGCCGGGACCACCCCGGCGTGCTGATCGAGGCGTGTGCCGGCGGGGGCGCGCGGACCGACCTGGCGATGGCCGCGCGGGCCGACGTCTTCTGGCCCAGTGACAACACCGGCCCGCTGGACCGACTGGCCATCCAGTACGGGTTCCTGCACGCCAACGCCCCGCACCTGCTCAGCTCCTGGGTCACCGACGCGCCCGGCCTGTTCGACCCGCGTCCACGCTCGCTGGCGTTCCGGTTCGTGCTCGCGATGGCCGGGGTGCTGGGCATCGGCGCGGACATCCGGGCCTGGACACCGGCGCAGCGGGCCGAGGCGGCCGGCTGGATCGCCCGGTACAAGGAGATCCGGGACGTCGTCACGCACGGCGAGGTGCACCTGATCGGCGGCCCCGACCAGGCCCGTTGCGCGGTGCAGTACACCGCGCCGGACCAGCGCCGGGTGGTCGTGCTGGCCTGGCACACCGGCCGGCTCGACGGTGCCGGCCTGCTGCCGTCCCGCCCGGTGCGGCTGCCACTGCGCGGCCTGGACCCGTCCGCCCGGTACCGGCACGGCGACCGGCACTACTCCGGCAGCCACCTCAGCGCGTTGGGTCTGCCGGTGCAGTGGAGCCCGACCCATGACGCCGACCTCATCGTGCTGCACCGCGACTGAGGTCGGAGCACCACCACACCCCACCCTCCGAGGGACAGGAGTACCCCCATGCGCCTGATCCGACCGCTGACCGCTGCCCTGGCCGTTCTCGGCCTGGGCCTGGCCAGCCCGATGCCGGCAATGGCCGGCCCACCGCAGGCCCACCCACCCACGGCCGGCCATGGTGGGCCGGGTAGACCCGGTCACGCCCCGGCCACCACCGGCGCGGAGGACCAGGGCGCGCCGACCTTCTTCAACAGTGGGCTCGCGCCGACGCCCTACCAGGGCTGGAACACCTACTTCGGTCTCGGTGGCGATCCCACCGAGGCCGAGGTCAGGTCGGTCACCGACTTCATGGTCAGCAGTGGCCTGCGCGACGCCGGCTACACCTACGTCTGGATCGACGGCAACTGGGCCGCGCCCACCCCGCGTGACGAGGCCGGCCGGCTGGTCGCCGACCCGGCCCGGTTCCCCGGCGGGATGGGCGCGCTGGCCGCGTACATCCACAGCAAGGGGATGAAGGCCGGCATCTACACCGACGCCGGGCCGTACCTGCCGGGCCAGTGTGGGCTGGGCAGCAACGGCCACTACAAGGCTGACGTGGCCCAGTTCGCCGGCTGGGGCTTCGACGCCCTGAAGGCCGACTGGCTCTGCGGCCGGGCCGCCGGCCTGGACCCGGAGGCCACCTTCCGCCAGCTCGCCGAGGCGGTACGCCAGTCGCCCCGACCGATGCTGCTCAACATCTGCAACCCGGTCAGCTCCGACTGGGGCGGCGGGCCGTACACCCCGGAACAGCTCTCCACCTGGACCTACACCTACGCGCCCACCATCGCTGACTCCTGGCGGACCTACACCGACGTGGGGCTCACCGACCCGACGCCGCAGTGGGCGTTCCCGTGGGTGCTGCGCAACATGGACGTCAACGCGTACCACCCGGCGGCCACCGGGCCGGGGCACTACAACGACCCGGACTACCTGCTGCCGATGCGCCCGCTGCCCGGCGGCGGGTACGAGCTGAGCCTCGAGGAGTCCAAGACGCAGCTCGGCATGTGGTCCATCATGGCCGCACCGCTGGTGATCGGCTCCGACCCGCGCGGCCTGCCCGGCGAGATGATCTCGGCACTGACCAACCCGGAGATCATCGCGGTCAACCAGGACCCGCTGGTCCGTCAGGGCGTCAAGGTCGCCGACACCGGGGTCGACGCTCAGGTCTGGAGCAAGGTGCTGACCGGCTCCGGCCGGCGGGCCGTCGCGCTGCTCAACCGCCACGACACCGCGCAGACGATCACCGTGAACTTCGCCGACGTCGCGCTCGGCGAGTCGGTGCGGGTCCGTGACCTGTGGTCCCGTACCGACGTCGACGCCGCACCGGCCACCGCCGGTGTCCAGCCGTTCACCGGCTCGTACACCGTCGAGGTCCCGGCGCACGGGGTGGCCATGCTCGGCCTGACCGGCACCGACCAGGTCGCCGGCGCCAGCCTCGGCGGCACCGCCAGCGCCAGCCCGGCGCTGGTCCGGGTGGACGACACGCACGCGGCCGCCTTCGTCCGCAACGCGCAGGGCGCCCTGGCGGTCAACACCCGCTCCGGCGCGACGTGGGGGACCGGCTGGACGTCGCTCGGCGGCCCGGTCGGCGGCCGGATCCTCGGCCAGCCGGCGGCCTACGCCTCGCCCGGTGGCCGTCTCGACGTCTTCGTCCGGGGCACCGACAACGCGGCCTGGCAGCGCAGTTTCGTCGCCGGCGCGTGGGGGCCGTGGCGCAGCCTCGGCGGCACGGTGACCGACGGACCCACGGTGGCCTGGACCAGCCCGACGCAGTGGACGCTCGTCGTCCGCGGCGCCGACGGCAAGCTCTGGTCGCGGACCCCGAGCACCGGCTGGACCGGGATCGGCGCACCCGAGGACCGTCCTTTCTACGGTCGGCCGAGCGCGGTCGTCGATGACGCCGGCGTGCTGCACGTGGCGGTCCGCAGCCGGACCGACGAGGTGTGGTGGCGCAGCCGCACCGGCACCACCTGGTCGGCCTGGACCAGTGTGGGCGGCACCACCAGCGGCAGCCCGACCCTGCTCGCCACCGCCGGCCGGGTCTACCTGTTCGCGCTGGCCGCCGACAACCGGCTCTGGCAGCGCAACCTGGTCGACGGGGTGTGGGGCGGCTGGTTCCGCCGTGGCGAGTTCGCCACCGACGCGTTCCGGGGCGCGCCGGCCGCTGCCGCCGGTGCCAACGGCAGCGCCTGGCTGGCCGTACGCGGCGTGGACAACCGGGTGCACCAGATCGTCCTGTGATCAAAGGTGGCGGGCCGCCGGCTGGCGGCCCGCCACCGCACCATCGGGTCCGCTCAGGCCGGGATGAGTTCCCGACACGACGGTGCGTTCGGTCGTGGCACGTCGCCATCACGTCGTCGCGGCAGACCAGGAGCCGGGCCGCGACCCCCACCCGTTCCGGTGGTGCTGCGGTGATCACCGTTCTGCCGGACACCGGCACCGCAGGCTGTGTGGATGAACCGGAGCAGACCGCCAGCACCGGAGCGGGTCCTCTCGTCCCGGCGGGCGCTGTCGTCCCTCGGCATCGGAGCGGTGGCCGGCGCCGTCGTGGCAGGTTTGGGGATACCGGAACTGAGCCCGCTGATCACCTGGACGGTCGCCGTGACCGTCCTCCTGGTCTGGGTGTGGGTCTCCTGCTGGCCGATGGGACCGGCGGAAACCGAACGGCTCGCGGAGGCCGAGCCGGGCACCCGGTCGACCGACTCCGAGATCCTGATCGCCTCGGTGATCAGTCTGGTGGCCGTGGCCGTGGCCCTGGTCCGCTCGTCGGACAACGACGGGGTGGCGGTCACCATCGTGGTCCTCAGCGTCGCCGCCGTGGCCCTGTCCTGGGCGCTGGTCAACACCGTTTTCGCGTTCAAGTACGCCCGCCTGTACTACCTCGACGTCAACGGCGGCATCGACTTCAAGCAGCGGGAGCCGCCCTGCTACGGCGACTTCGCGTACCTCGCGTTCACGGTCGGCATGTCCTTCGCCGTGTCGGAGAGCGAGCCCACCTGCACGGCGATCCGGAGGGTGGCCCTGGGGCACGCGTTGCTCTCCTACGCCTTCGGCACCGGCGTGCTGGCGGTCGCCGTCAACCTCGTGACCAACCTGGGCCAACAGTGAGGGGAGGCACCCGTGTGGCAGCAGCCCGGCTGAACGCCAGACCTGCGGTTCTCCGAGCCCGCGGGGTGATCTCGGTCGTCAGCCGAGCCGGATGAGGCCAGGCCCGGCGGCAATGTCGATCTCGCCGTCGCTGATGTCGTGCCCGGCCTCGCAGCGCAGTACGGCCCGGATCGGGTGGCCACAGTCACGGTGGGTGGCGAGCAGGGACGGGCCGGCGTCGTCGGCGGCCCAGGTGTCACCCCAGTTGCGCAGCGCGGTGACGACGGGCAACAGCTCGCGGCCCTTGCGGGTGAGTTGGTACTCATGGCGGGTGCGCTGCCCCGGCTCCCGGTAGGGAATCCGTTCGAGCACGCCGGCGCCGACCAGCTCCTTGAGCCGCGCCGCCATGGCCGGCTCGCCGACCCCGACACGGCGGACGAAGTCGTCGAACCGGCGCGTTCCGAGCAGAGCCTCGCGCATGATCAGCATCGTCGACCTGCTGCCCACGATGTCCATCGCGCGGCCGATGGAGCAGTTCGCCGGTGACCAGGAGTCGCGGTCGTCCAGGAGGTCATCCATGACCACCAGCGTACGACCTGACTTGCGCGGCGGCTAGTCAGGTGCTTCACTGGGGCACGGCTGACTTAGCTATCCGCAAGTCAGCCTGTCGGTGCCGGCGGTGACCGCGACCGATGCCTCCGTTTCCCCGCCCGCCGCCGGTGCTGGACCTCCCGGCACCCGCGTGGACCGACCCCGAGGACGCCTCGTGACCAACCAGCGCACCACGGCCCCGACCACACCGGCACGCCCGCCGCACGCGGGCGCGCCCGTGCCCGCCGCGCGCACACCCCTGCGCGGCTCTCCCGCGGTGACCCTGATCGCGATGTGCCTGGGAGCGATGATCACGTTCCTCCAGATCACCGCGACCGTGTCCGCCCTGACCACCATCCAGCGGGACCTGCGCGTCGACCCGACCACCGTCATCTGGATCCCCAGCGCCTACACCCTGGTGGTGGCGAGCCTGGTGCTGTCCGCCGCCACACTCGGCAACCGGTACGGGCGCAAGCGCATGTTCGGCGCCGGCGTCGTCGCCATGATCGTTGGCGGCGCCGTCGTGGCCGGCGCCCCCACCGTGGCCTGGGTCATCGTCGGCCAGCTGCTCGCGGGCCTCGGCGGGGCCCTGATCCTGCCGAACAGCCTGGCGATCCTCGGCGCGACCTTCACCGACCCGCACCGACGCACCGAGGTCATCACCGCCTGGTCCGCCGCCTCCGGCATCGGCCTCGCGGTCGGCCCGCTCATCGCGGGTGCCCTGCTGCGCCACCACCAGTGGCACAGCGTCTACGTGTCCACGATCGTGCTGGGCGTGATCACCCTCGTCGTCGCCGCGATCGGGGTGGTCGAGTCACGACCGAGCGCCGGCCGACTCGACGTGCCCGGCCTGCTCCTCGGCA
Organism: Micromonospora sp. RHAY321; assembly: GCF_023896955.1. Lineage (GTDB taxonomy): Bacteria > Actinomycetota > Actinomycetes > Mycobacteriales > Micromonosporaceae > Micromonospora. Next base: position 258,146 of record NZ_JAMHIW010000003.1, on the reverse strand, counting down.
CCGTCGCGATCGCCGCCGCCGTCTACGCCCTGATCCAGGGCGGCCGGGACGGCTACACCAGCCCGCTGGTGGCCACGACGTGGCTCGTCTCCGCCGCCGCGCTGGTCGGGTTCGTGCTGGTCGAGCTGCGCACCGGTGCGCCGATGCTCGACGTGCGGCTGTTCCGGTCCGCGTCGTTCAGCGCCGTCATGGTCGTCGGCGCGGTGTCCCTGTTCGGCTTCACCGGCGTCGCGATCCTGCTCGTCATGTTCCACGAACGCGCCCAGGCGCTCAGCCCGCTCGACACGGGCTGGCGGATGCTCGTGCTCTTCGGTGTCTACGTGCTCGTCGCCTTCGCCGCCGGGCGGGCGATCCGGCGTACCGGGTTCAAGGCTCCGCTGACCGCCGGTCTCGTCCTCGGTGCCCTGGCCAGCTTCGGTCTCGCCGCTCAGGGCCCGACCACCCCGTTCGGCCACCGTTGGCCGTTGCTCGCGCTGTTCGGTGCCGCCAGCGCCCTGGTGGTGGCCCCGGCGACCGCGGCGGCGCTCGCCAGCGTCGCGCCCGCCCAGGCCGGCATGGCCTCCGGCGCGGTCAACGCCGCCCGCCAGCTCGGTTCGGTGCTCGGCGCGTCCCTGCTGGGCACGCTGCTCACCACCACGATGCTGGCCGACCTGCCCGAGCGGCTCGCCGCCCACCAGGTGGACGAACCCACCCGTACCGCCGTGCAGTCGGCGGTGGCCGCCGGCGCCACCGGCGGCCAGCAGTTGCCCGAACCCGTGCGGTCGGCGCTCGCCGAGGCCCTGACCGCTGGCGTGCAGGCCGGGCTGTGGGTCAACGGCATCGTCTTCCTCGCCACCGCCGTCCTCGCGCTCGCCCTGGTCCGCAACCGGCCGCACCAGCACTAGCCGGACCGATCGGCGGGTCACCCGCCGATGGTGTTCAGGTCCTCGATCGCGTCGGCGGGCAGCTTCAGGTCCGCCGCGGCGACGTTCTCCCGCAGGTGCGCCAGGGTCGAGGTGCCGGGGATCAGCACCGTGGTGGGCGAGCGCTGGAGCAGCCAGGCGAGCGCGACCTGCTGGGGCGAGGCACCCAACCGGTCGGCCACGGCGTTGAGCGTGTCGGACTGCAGCGGAGTGAACCCACCCAGAGGGAAGTACGAGGCGAACGCGATGTTCTCCGCCGCGCAGCGTTCGACCAGAGCGTCGTCCTGCCGGTTGGCGAGGTTGTAGAGGTTCTGCACCGTGACCACCGGTGCGATGGCCTGAGCCTCGGTGAGCTGCTCGGAGGTGACGGTGCTGAGCCCGAGGTGCCGGATGAGGCCCTCCTCGCGCAGCTCCGCCAGGGCACCGAACTGCTCCGCGATGGGCGCCTCGTCCGGGCCGTGCGCCGAGCCCACCCGAAGGTTGACCACGTCGAGGACGTCCAGGCCGAGGTGCTCGAGGTTCTCCCGCACCTGGGCCTTGAGGTCGTCCGGCTCCAACGACATGATCCAGGAGCCGTCGTCGCCGCGGCGCGCTCCGACCTTGGTGACGATGTGCAGGTCGGCGGGGTACGGGTGCAACGCCTCGCGGATCAGCTCGTTGACCACTACCGGGCCGTAGAAGTCGCTGGTGTCGATGTGCCGGATGCCCAGGTCGACGGCCTCGCGGAGCACGGCCAGCGCCTGCTCGCGGTCACGGGGCGGGCCGAAGACGTGCGGGCCGGCCAGCTGCATGCCGCCGTAGCCCATCCGGCTCAGGGTGAGGCCCTCGGCAAGGGTCAGGGCGCCGCCGGGAAGAGTCTCGCTCATGTCGTCCTCTATCCAGTCTGTGGAGGGATATGCGGCTGACCGGGAGATCCCCGTTCAGCGCGCACTGACGACTGTGCGTCGACATCCAGTCGGCTGGCAGGTCGAGGTGTTCCTGGTAGTGGCACGGCCAGTCACCGGCGGGTCGGGCGAGGTGCCGCGTCGGCGACCGCTCAGGGCTGGTGCTGGTTCGGGACGACGTGGGTGGGGATGTGCTCGTAGCGCTTGCGCATCGCCTCGCTGGCGGCCGGGCCGGCGGCGAAGACGAAGTTACTGTCGTCGAGCGGACGCCCGGTGACCCGGTCGACGATGACCGGGTCGGCCTCCACGCCGGTGTTCCGGTCGACCAGGATCATGCTGCGCTCGCTCGGGTCCAGGCGGGAGTTTCCCCAACCGGCGAGGGCGACCACGACGGGACGCAGGCTGCGGCCGAGGTCGGTGAGGACGTACTCGTAGCGGTCCGGCCTGGTCTGGTAGCGGCGCCGTTCGAGCAGCCCCTGCGTGGTGAGGGTCTTGAGCCGGCTGGTCAGGATGCTGGATGAGACGCCCAGGTTGGCCTGGAACTGGTCGAACCGGGTGTACCCGTCGAAAGCGTCGTGCAAGATCAGCAGCGTCCACCACTCGCCGACGTAGCCCAGTGCCGTGGACAGCGGGCATTCGCGGTCCTCCAGCCGGATCTTCCCTGCCACGGAGTTGCCCTCTCCCGAGTCGGTGCTAGTGTCGAAGTCAGTAGGTTCTGTTTCAGAAGCAACTATACGGCGTCCTCACGATGCCCGCTTCGTGCTGCCCAGACAGGGGTGACGGATGTCCGGAACATCGTCCGCGCGGGACTCGCTGCAGGGGCGTCGTGCCCTTGTGACGGGCGGAACGAAGGGTGCCGGTGCGGCGATCGCCGCCCGGCTGCGTGAGGCCGGCGGGGACGTGTGGGTCAGCGCCCGCACAGCGCCCGACGGTATGGATTCCGCCGACCGGTTCATCGCCGCCAACACGTCCACCCCCGACGGCGCCGAAGCGGTGGCGGAACGGCTGCTCGACGCGGGTGGCGCCGACATCGTCGTGCACGTCACCTCGATCCAGCGCCGCAAGCCGATGTACGGGGCCACCCTGGGGTACGCGGCCGCCAAGGCGGCGCTGACCGCGTACAGCAAGGGTCTGGCCAACGAGGTCGCACCGCACGGCGTCCGGGTCAACAGCGTCGCGCCGGGCTTCATCCAGACCGCTGCCGCCGACGCGCTGGTCGACCGCCTCGCCGCCGGCAACGGCGTCGACCGCGACACCGCCCTCGGGCAGTTGATGGACTCCCTGGGCGGAATCCCGCTGGGGCGTCCGGCGCGGCCGGCCGAGGTGGCCGACCTGGTGGCCTTCCTGGTCTCCGACCGCGCCTCGGCCATCGTCGGCGCGGAACACGTCATCGACGGCGGCACCATCCCGACCGTCTGACCGTCCCCCTCGGAAAGGACATTCACCATGACCGTCAGCCAGAGCGCCCCGGCCATCGTCCGCCGCTACTTCGAGCTCGCCGGCCAGCCGGATCACGAGGACTACTTCGCCCTCTTCGCCGCTGACGCCGTCGTCGAGGACGAGTCGACCGAGTACCGCGGCATCGAGGCCATCCGGCGGTGGCGTCGCGAGGTGCCACTGGTGTCGTACGAGATCACCGACATCGAGGACACCGCCGCCGGCACCATCGTGACCGTGACGATCACCGGCGACTTCCCCGGCAGCCCGTTCGCCGGGCTCCGGTACCGCTTCAGCGACTACGACGACAGCTCGATCTGGGTCCTGCGTATCGCGCCCTGACGAGCGGGCGGTGCGGCGGGCTCGTCACTACACGGAGGGCGCTGGCGGCTCGGGTGGGTTTCCGTAGGCGCGGATGCCGTCCGAGACGGCGACCCCGGCCAGTACGAGGGCGGCGGCGAGACCGGCCACCAGCGCGGGCGTGAGCACCAGGGCGGGTCCCGCGAGCACCAGCACGAGCAGTGCGACCACCCGGGACGGTGACACCCGGCTGAACACCTCGTACTCGAATCTGGCGCGTCCGACCAGGAACAACGCGGGTCCGCCGAGAATGACGGCGGCCAACCAGGGCGGCGTCTGCTCGGTGGGGTGGAGGATGACCACTTCGAAACCGGCGGCGGTGGCGACCACTCCGGCCACCATGAGCAGGTGGGTGTAGGGCGCAGACCGCACGAATCCGCCCGGATCCCGGGAGGCCTCGATGGCGGCCTCCAGCAGGGCGCCGGCGCGGTGGACGTAGATCTGCCACAGCAGCACGGTGGCGGCGAAGCCGACCAGGAGCGCCGCCGTACGGATGGGCGTCACTTCGTTGTCCGCGAAGGCCAGCGTGGTGACGAGGATGAGATCCCCGAGGGCGAGAGTGAAGAACTGCTGGTAGCGCTCCGCCAGGTGGTCGGCTGCCACCGCGTACTGGGGCATGGGTAGCCGGCCGACTCGCGGCGTCGGGTAGCGGAGCCAGGCTGACCCGTAGTCGACCGCGAGCGCAGCGGCCCACAGCAGGCCCCGCGCCGGGCCTGCCACGAGACCGCCGGCCAGCCACGGCACGGCGGACACCACGAACCAGAAGATGAACCGGCGGGCGGGTAGTTGCGCCGCACGGCGGCCGCGCAGCGCGGCGACGAGAAAGATGCCACGTCCCACCTGGATCGCCACGTACGCGCTCGCGAAGAGCAGAGCGTGCTCGGCGAAGGCTCCGGGCAGCGATCCGGCCAGCAGGATGGTCCCGAGCATGACCCAGAGCGTCGTGACGAAGATGGGGGGTCGCTGCTTGCGGTAGAGGTCGGTTGCCAGCGCGGTGGCGGACCAGACCCACCAGATCGCCATCAGCAGCAGCACGGCCTGGAAGGCGCCGACCCAGTCGAGACGCTGAGCCAGGGTTCGGGACGTCAGGGCGAGCGCAGCGACGAACACCAGATCGAGAAACAGCTCCAGCAGGGTTGCCCGCTGGGGCCCCTCATCCTCGCGGGACGGCCTCACCGCTCGCTCGATCGTCATCAGGTGCCCGTCTAGTGATTCCGGGCTCTTGATCGTAGTGAAACACCACCTCCGATTAGGGCAAAGCCGGCAGGCTGTCCCCTTTCGGTCGGATCGCTGCTAGCGCGCCGGGCCGGTTCGATGATCCCGGCTCTTCGTGGCGACGCCATTGCTGCCACCCTCGTTGTCCCAGACCTCGTACGGCGTTGGGCGGTGGCGAGAACGGGCCGAGGCGGTCATGACGAACCGCCGCCTTCCGATGGGTGCCCGGCAAGGCTGGCTCTGTGTGCGCCAGCGCGGGGCGGGGTGAGGGCGGGCCGGCGACAGACCGTCGCGGCTCGGGCGTGCCGATGCGGGGGAGTGCGGGCCATCGGCGCCACGGAGAGTCGGCGTCCTGGCCGATGGATGTGCGGCGGCGGGCGATCCCAGCGTACGCCCCCGCAGCTGGTACCGCTGTGCAGGTGGTTTCCGACGAGCCCGACCACCGGTGCAGGTGCAGCCCCACACGGTGAGGGCGTACGGTGGACGTGTCGCCCGGGACCTCCGGTGGCCGCCAGATGCCGTCGCCGCCAGCCCGCAAGGGGCGTTATCGATCCTCATCACCGCGATGTGCTGATCGTGTCGGTGATTCGCCGACCGCGTCCCGGCCGTCGGATTCACCGACTACCGCCCACTCGGGTTCGCCGCGATGGCCGGTGGTGAGACCCGACCCGCGTTCACACCGCCGTCCATGATCGTTCCGGATGGCACTATCAGGGAGCGCCAGATGAGGATCGCCCGAAGCAAGATCGCCAACGCCCTTCGCGACCGGGGTCAGCACGCCAGGGCCGACTGGGTCGAGCGCGAACTTCCCGAGCGGGTCGACCCGGCCAAGCACAGCGGGCTGCTCGCCACCCTGCACCTCGATCCTGCGCAGCTCGCCGACGCGCCGTCCCCGTGAGGGTTGCGCTGCTCGGCCCGGTCGCCTGGCGCACACCCCCACACCACTACGGCCCGTGGGAGCAGGTGACCGGCCTGCTTGCTGAAGGGCTGGTCAGTCGCGGCGTGGACGTGACCCTCTTCGCGACGTTGGACTCCGTCACCTCCGCCCAGCTCGACGGCATCTGCCCCCGGGGGTACGCGGAAGATCCGAACATGGACGGCCGGGTGTGGGAGGCGATGCACGTCTCCCATGCGTTGGCCCGCTCGGCGCAGTTCGACCTGGTCCACAGCCACCTCGACTGGCTGCCGCTGGCCTTCGCCGACCACTGTCAGGCTCCGCTGCTCACCACCGTCCACGGTTTCTCTGGCGCGGGGATCCTGCCCGCGTACGCCCGAGCCCGCTCGTCCTATGTGTCGATCTCGGACGCCGACCGGGCCCCTGAGCTCGACTACCTCGCTACGGTGCAGCACGGCGTCGATCTCACCGGGCTGCCGTTCACCCGCGACGCCGGCCCCGGACTGGCCGCGTTCGGCCGGATCCACCCCGACAAGGGCACCCACACCGCCATCGAGATCGCCCGCCGCGCCGGCCGTCCCCTGACCATCTGTGGCATCGTGCAGGACGAGCGCTACTTCGCCGAGCAGGTTGCCCCGCACATCGATGGTGACCAGGTCGTGTTCCTCGGATCGGTGGGTCCCCGACGGCGTGCGGAGGTGTTGGGCGCCAGCACCGCCCTGCTGCACCCGATCGCCTTCGACGAGCCGTTCGGACTGTCGGTGGTGGAGTCGATGGTCTGCGGCACGCCGGTCGTCGCGTACGCGCGGGGGTCCATGCCGGAGGTCGTCGACGAAGGGGTGACGGGATTCCTCGTCCACACCGTCGAGCAGGCCGTCGAAGCGGTGACCCGGGTCGCCCGCCTCGACCGGGCCGGCTGCCGGGCGCGGGCGCGGCAGCGCTTCAGCGCGGACAGGATGGTCACCGACTATCTCTCCGTCTACGACCAGGTCATTCGCCGCAACGCCGAACCCGCTGAGCGACTGACCGTTCCTGACCAGGCAGGCCTGGTCAGGTCCCGTCCGTAGCTGACCGCCCCCGATCCGTTCCGCCGGCCACACACGCTGGCCGGCGTACGCCGTCACCGCGTGAGGTTCGCCCCCGTACTGGATGGGCGGCCGACAACCGGAAGGCCCGACACACCCATGCCCAGCTACGGATTCCTCAGCACCCACCCACCGACCCGGTGCGGTCTGGCCACCTTCAACTCCGCCCTCGCCGCGCAGCTGACCGCCGACGGCACGCGCGGCGGCATCGTGCGGGTCACCGACCACGGCGATGAGCCGCGACCCGGGCCCGGCGTCGTGCACACGTGGTCGGCGCAGACCCCGGCCGGCTGGCGGGACGCCGCCGCGGCTTTGAACACCTTCGACGTGGCCATCATCCAGCACGAGTACGGCATCTACCCCGGCAACGACGGCGAGGACGTCCTGCCATTGATGCGCCGGCTGACCGTGCCGAGCATCGTGGTCCTGCACACCGTGCTCCGCCAGCCCTCCGCCCGGCAGAGGTCCCTGCTGGAGCAGATCGTCGCCACCGCAGGGGCGGTCGTCACGATGACCGACACCGCCCGCGACCGGCTGCTCGTCGGCTACGCCGTGACGCCGGACAAGGTGACCGTCATCCCGCACGGCGCCGTCGACCACGCCGGCGTACCCGTCGACCGACGTGCCCGCCCGCACCTGCTGACCTGGGGGCTGCTCGGCCCCGGCAAGGGCATCGAGTGGTCGTTGCGGGCGCTTGCGCGGTTGCAGGACCTGGAACCGACACCCACCTACACCGTCGCGGGCCGGACCCATCCGAAGGTGATCGAGCACCAGGGTGAGACGTACCGGTCAGGGCTGCACCGGCTCGGCGCCCAGTTGGGCATCGCGCACGCCATGGACTACCAGGACGTCTACCACGACCATGACGCACTCGGTCGGTTGATCCGCTCCGCCGACGTGGTCGTCCTGCCCTACGACTCCCGTGAACAGGTCACCTCCGGTGTGCTCATCGAGGCCGTGGCCGCCGGAGTGCCCGTCGTGGCCACGGCGTTCCCGCACGCCGTCGAACTGCTCACCGGCGGACCCGGTCTCGTCGTACCCCACCGGGATCCGACGGCGCTGGCCGCGGCGATCCGGCGGATCCTGATCGAACCGGGGCTGACCGCCCGGCTGGCCGGCCGAGTCCGACCGCTGGCCGCGCACCTGCGTTGGCCGGCGGTCGCCGCCCGCTACGGCACGCTCGCCGAGCAGCTCATCGAGGTCCGCCCGCCCGCGGTCAGCGCGGCGTCGGTATGACGGCGACAACCGGCCGCCCTCGCACGCCGTCCGGCGCGCGTTGGGCGACGGCACCCGCCCCGAGCTTCGCGCACCTGATCCGGCTGAGCGACGACACCGGTCTGTTCGAGCACGCTCGGCACGCCATCGTTCGCCGCGAGCACGGATACTGCACCGACGACGTGGCCCGTGGCCTGGTCGTCACCAGTCGCGAGCCGGAGCCGACCGAGGAGGTGCTCCGGCTCGCGGAGCGCTACCTCGCCTTCCTGACCCACGCACAGGACGCCAGCGGTGCCTTCCACAACCGGCTCGGGTACGACCGGCGGTGGACCGACGAGCCGGGGCTCGGCGACTGGTGGGGCCGGGCGCTGTGGGGGCTGGGTACGGCTGTCGCCCGCAGCCCCGCCGCCTGGATACGGGAGGAGGCGCTGGTGGCCTTCAGCAAGGGCGCCACCCGGCGGTCCCCGGCGCCGCACGCGATGGCCTTCGCCGGGCTCGGCGCGGCCGAGGTGCTGCGCCGCCACCCGGGCCACGCCAGCGCGGCCACGCTGCTGGCGGACGCGGCCACCACCGTCGGCGTCCCGGCGTCCGACCCGAGGTGGCCCTGGCCTCGGGCGCAGCTGACCTACGCCAACGCGGCCCTTGCCGAGGTGGTCATCGTCGCCAGTCAGCTGCGCCACGGCGGCCCGCCCCTCGGCGACGGTCTGCGGATGCTGACCTGGCTGCGCGACGTCCAGCTCCGCGACGGACGGCTGTCGGTTGTGCCCGCCAAGGGATGGCGGCACGGCACGGTACGGTTCCACCACGACCAGCAGCCGATCGAGGTCGCAGCGCTCGCCGATGCCTGCGCGACGGCCGCCACGGTCACCGGCGACGCCGACTGGGAGACCGGGATCCGGCAGGCGATCGGGTGGTTCCTCGGCGACAACGACATCGGCACGCCGATGTGGGATCCGGCGACCGGCGGCGGCTACGACGGGCTGACCGCGCACGGACCGAACCTCAACCAGGGCGCCGAATCGACCCTCGCGCTCATCTCCACCCTGCAGCACGCCCGGCGGTGGTCGTGACCGAGAACCTGGCCGTCCGGCAGAGCGTCACCCTCACCCCGGATCCACGCCGGGTCATCGTCAAGCTCTTCGTCCCTGGTGAGGACGCCGCGGTGGTACGCACCCGCGCGCGGGCGCTCATCGACCGCGTCGCGCGCCTCGACGACGACGAGACCGGTCGGCTGCTGCGGGACACCTTCGATCGTTTCGGCGGCCGGCACCGCGACCTGGCCGGCACGTTCCACCACCACTACGACCTCGTCCGGCACCGTGCCGCCCGGGCCGGGGATCTCTCGCCGACCAGCCGGCTCCTGGTCGGCGCCTACTTCAGCCACGAGTACGCGGTCGAATCCGCCGCCCTGTGCAACCCGTCGATGGTGGCCCACCCCGACCAGACCAACCTGGACGCCGGGCAGTTGCGCGTCGCGGTCAGCCTGCGTCAGATCGGTGAGGGTCACCTGTCGTCGATCGGGTTCGCCACCGCGGTTGTCGGACCCGGGCATCGGCTCGCCGTCACCGACCGGTCCGGCCCCCTGGCTGTGGGGCAGCGGACGCGCGTACGGCACCGCCGGGACCTGCTCGCCGCCGGCCTGGCCGAGGAGGACTGCGACAACGAGGTCACCGCCACGGTCCTGGACGCCCTGCCCGACCGGTACGACGAGGCCACCTTCGAGCGGGTGCTCGGCAACCTGCCGGCGGACCTCCTCTCCCGCACCACCGGAATGGGCACCCTCGAACAACTTCGTCGCACCAACGCCGACAGCTACGCCACCGCGTTCCTCGCCGACACGGCCCTGCACCAACGGGTTCTCTGGCCGGCCACGCCAGCGGAGAGCAACGGCATGGAGGACGCCCGGTTCGTCAGGTTCGAGGACGAGTCCGGGCCGGTGTACCGGGCCACGTACACCGCCTACGACGGCCGGAGCATCGCCACCCGCGCGCTGGTCAGCAACGACCTGCGCAGTTTCGAGATGACCCCGATGCGCGGCCCGGGCGCCCGTAACAAGGGGATCGCGCTGTTTCCTCGTACCGTCGGCGGCCGACACCTGGCACTGTGCCGCGCCGACGGCGAGACCATCGGTCTCACGGCCCTGGACGGCGAGAACCGGTGGCAGCCCTCGGTCCCACTGCACGCTCCCGGCGACAGTTGGGAGTTGATTCAGGTCGGCAACTGCGGATCCCCCATCGAAACCGATGCCGGCTGGCTCGTGCTCACCCACGGTGTCGGTCCGATGCGTCGGTATGCGATCGGCGCGATCCTGCTCGACCTGAACCGACCGGAACGGGTCATCGGGCGGCTTCCCGGTGCGCTCCTGTCACCCGACGATGCCGACCGGGACGGGTACGTGCCCAACGTCGTCTACTCCTGCGGGGGGCTCATCCACGACGGCGAGCTGTGGCTGCCGTACGGGGCCAGTGACGCCCGGGTCGGCTTTGCCACCGTGCCGGTCCCTGCCCTCATCGCCGCGATGGTGGAACCCGGTGAGCGGCGTCCGGCCGCCTGAACCGGACGCGCCGCATTCAGCGATCCGCTACGGCACGGGCGCCCGTGCCGGCTACGGGACGATCGCGTCCACGTAGCCGCCGTCGACTCGTACGGCGGCGCCGGTCGTGGCGGAGGCGAGGGGAGAGGCGAGGTAGGTGACCATGTTGGCGATCTCCTCGGGCTCGATCAGCCGCTGAAGCAGGGACTGCGGCCGGTGCAGGCGCATGAACTCCCGCTGCGCCTCGTCCCACGGCAGGCTGTCGCCCATGAGCCCGGAGATGAAGTCCTCGATGCCTGCCGTGTGGGTCGGCCCGGCGAGCACCGAGTTGACGGTCACGCCGGTGCCGGCGGCGGCCTTCGCGAACCCGCGCGAGACGCCGAGCAGGGCCGTCTTGGAGACGCCGTAGTGGATCATCTCGGCGGGGGTCACGACCGCCGAGTCGCTACCGATGTACTGCACGCGCCCCCAGCCGCGTTCCATCATCGCGGGCAGGTAGGCGCGGGTCAGCCGGACGCCGGCCAGCACGTTCACCTCGAAGTAGCGACGCCACTCGTCATCGGTGATCTCCAGCGCCGGCGTGGGCCCGAAGATGCCGAGATTGTTGATCAGAATGTCGACGGTGGGCAACAGGTCGAGGGTTCGCGCGGTGCCCTCGTCGCTGGACACGTCGGCATCGACCTCGATCACCTCGGCGTCGGGAACCTCGCTCCGCAACGCCATCGCCGCCCGCTCCACGCTGGCGGCGGTACGACCGTTGACCGCCACCCGCGCCCCGGCGCGGGCGAGCGCGACGGCGATGGCGGCGCCGATGCCCTGGGTCGAACCGGTGACCAGCGCGGTCCTGCCCGCGAGATCGATGTGCACGGTCATGGCTGTCCTGTTCGTCGCGCCTGCGAGGCCACCCGGGTCGGGGAACCGCTTCCGGCAGATTCGACCGTAACGGTGCCGGCTTGCACCGGCAGCCTGAGTCGGGCACATCCCAACACCGGGCAGCCAGAAAACCTCTGCCGATTCGCCTAGATATTCTCGGCGGCGTGGGTTAGTCTTCTTCGAGTCGAGAACAGAGCTACAAAGACGCAGACGGACCGCCCGGCCGTGAGGTCACGACGGGCGACGGATACCGCAGGTGAGGCCAGAGCATTTTTCAGGGCTTCGCCTGATGTTCGCCGTAGACGTGGGGCCATGAAGTCGCGTGGGCCCTGACGCCGGTGGACCGCACGTCAGCAGAGGAAACAGCAAGCAGAGGAAAGGGAGGGCCCGTACACCGTTGGATCGCCCGCCCGTCGGCCGTCATTCCAGGCCGGGCGGACACCGCAGTCTCCATCGAACGAGAGGTGGTCTCCGGTCACGCATATGCGATCCTCGCACCCGATGCCTGTTCTGTGGGCCGGTGCGGATACGACAAGCCGACGTTCCTGTCGGCAGATGGTGTTCTGACCCGTAAGCCCTGGGCCCCGGCGCGTAAGCGCCGGGGCCCTCGACGTGGAGGTGACATGGGGCTGAACCCCGATGACATGTTCGGCGACGACGACACTCCGGCCTACACCATCGGGCAGGCCGCGGAGATGCTCGGCACCACGCAGGACTTCCTGCGCCGTGTGGACGAGGCGAAACTGATCGACCCGCACCGCTCAGCGGGCGGGCACCGCCGCTACTCCCGCTATCAACTGCGGCTGGCCGCGCGGGCCCGGGAGATGGTCGACCAGGGCACCGCCCTGGAGGCCGCCTGCCGGATCATCATCCTCGAAGACCAGCTCGAGGAAGCCCTTCGGCAGAACGAGCAGCGGCAGCACGGGACGTGACGGCACGGATGGGCCAGGGTGCTGTGCGGAGGCCCACCGGATCAGTCGCGCTGATCCCCGTTGTCGCTGTCCTGCGCCGTCGGCCTGGACGCCGTCACCGCGAACGGGTGGCGTAGCCGCCGCATGGCCTCCTCGCTGCCGTCGAAGGTCGCGCCCTGGCCGTCGGGCGCGTCGGCGGTGGCGGTGGCGAGAAACAACACCGGTCGATCACTGTTGTTCGATGTCATGCGTGAGTCCTGTCTTGAGCAGAGGGGCGCATCAGGCCGTCGGCAACTCCTGCCGCACAACCTCGCGATAGTCCCGGCGCTCACACTGGCGCCAGAGCACGGTGTCCCGATCTCGGGCGAGCGCCCGGCGACACCAACACGCCGCACCATACCCGGCGTCGATTTCCGTAATCCATTCCGCTGCCAACGGTCTCCGATCAGGAGGCGGTCAGGGCGCACAGCGCGAGCGCCCGAGGATGAGTGCAAAGGGAGTGAGACCCATGTCGCCAACCGGTCGAGGACTACCCGACGTCGGGTTGGTCGTCGCGGCCCGACAGGGCGACCAGCGCGCGCTCAACGATGTCGTGGCGGCCTCCCTCCCGCTGGTCTACAACATCGTCGGGCGGGCGCTCCGCGGCCACGCCGACGTCGACGACGTGGTCCAGGAGACGTTGGTACGGGTGATCCGGTACCTGCCCGCGCTCAACGACCCGGCGGCGTACCGGTCCTGGCTGGTGGCGATCACCATCCGTCAGGTACGTGACTGGGAACAGCGCCGACGCGCCGCGCTCAACCGCGACGCCGGGCTCGACGCCATCCACAACGTGCCCGACCCCGCCTCGGACTTCGCGGGGGTCACCATCCTCCGGCTCGGTCTCACCGACCAGCGACGTGAGGTCGCCGAGGCGACCCGCTGGCTCGACCCGGACGACCAGGAACTGCTCTCGCTCTGGTGGCTGGAGGAGACCGGCGTGCTCGCGCGGAGCGAGGTCGCCGACGCGCTCGGCCTCTCCCCGGGGCACCTCGCCGTGCGGATCCACCGGATGAAGGAGCAGATCCAGAGCGCCCGGGCGGTCGTCCGCGCGCTGCGGGCACAACCCGGCTGCCCGGACCTGCGCGCCGCGGCCGCCGGGTGGGACGGCACCCCCAATCCGCTGTGGCGCAAACGGCTGGCCCGGCACGTCCGGGACTGCGCGTCCTGCGGCAGCCTGGGCACCCTCGTACCGATCGACCGGCTGCTCGCCGGCATGGCACTGCTGCCGCTGCCGGCCAGCCTCAGCGCCCACTTCCCGAGCGCGGCCGTTCCCCCGGCCGCCTCGCAGGCCGTCGGGTACCAGCCCCCGGGCCTGACGGCCGGGCACACCGCCGGGACCACCCCTCCCGGCGGTGTGCCCGCAGACGCCGGTGGCGGAAACAAGCTTGTCGATCTGGTGGTGAGCCGGCCCCGCGGCCTGCTCCCGTCGCTCGTCGGCGGTGTCGCCGCCGTTGCCCTCGCCATCACCGCGTTGGTGGTGGTCCGACCGGACGATCCCCCCGCACCCTCGTGGGCCGTGCCGCCGGCTGCGACACCCGCCGCCGTCCCCTCGGCGACCCGAGCACCGTCGCCGAGCGCGCGACCCTCGTCGAGGGCTCCGGTCGCGCCGGCGGTCAGCTCGGCGCGGAAGGGCGTCGGGGTGTGGAACTTCGCCGGGGCCAGTCAGGCGCTGGCGAACTCGAAGGCCGGCTGGTATTACACCTGGGGCACCCAGCACTCCGGGATCACCACTCCGCAGGGCGCGACGTTCGTACCGATGATCCGTGGCGCGGAGAACGTCACCGCCGCCGATCTGGCCCGGGCCAGGGCGGCCGGGCCGTACCTGCTCACCTTCAACGAGCCGGACCTGCCCGAGCAGTCGAACATGACGGTCGAGCGGGCGCTGGACCTGTGGCCGCAACTCATGGCGACCGGCAGCAGGCTGGGCAGCCCAGCGGTCGCCTGGGGCGCCGCCGACGCGCAGGGCTGGCTGGACAGGTTCATGACGGGGGCCAAGGCCCGCGGCCACCGGGTGGACTTCATCACCCTGCACTGGTTCGGTGCCGACTTCACCACCGCCACGGCGGTGGCCCAGCTCAGGCAGTACCTGCAGGCCGTGTACCAGCGGTACGGGAAACCGATCTGGCTGACCGAGTTCGCGCTGATCCGCTTCGACGGCGGTAGCCAGCAGTTCCCCAGCCAGGAGCAGCAGGCGGCCTTCCTCACCGCCGCCACCACCATGCTGGGCCAGCTCTCCTACGTGCAGCGCTACGCCTGGTTCGGCCTACCCGCCACCGACAGGGACCGGTCCGGGCTGTTCAGCGACGGCACCAAGGCGACGCTGGTGGGGCGAGCGTTCCAGGCCGCCCGCTGAGTGCGGGACACCGCGTCAGGCCGGGTGGTCCGCCTCGAACCGGGCGCGCGTCAGGAACGCGAGCTGGGCGCGCTTGTCCGGCATGTCGATCTCGGACCCGAAGGTGAAGCCCTCCCTCTCCAGCCGACGAAGCGCGAGCTGATTGCGGACGTCCGGCTCGACCACGATCCGCTGGGCGGCGGGATCACGGAACAGGAAGCGGGCGAGGGCGGGGCCGACGGCGGTGGTGAGGCTCTGGGCGAGGCGCTGGGCCGGGCTGAGCAGCAGGTGCATCCCGACATCACCGGGTTGGACCGCGTAGCGCTCGCCGACCGGATCCGCCTCGGGCTGGTACGTCTGGAAGAGGCCGACCGGCTCCGCGTCGATCAGGATGAGGTACGCGTGGTGCGTCGGCAGGCTGTCGACGAACGCGTAGATCTCGCGTACCTCTTCCAGGGTGTGTGACCCCATGCCCCAGAAGGAGTTGCGGGGCAGGGTCACCCAGCTGTGCAGCAGCTCGGCGTGCCGGTCGGGTTCCACGGTCACCAGCGACAACTCGCCGAGGCCCGCGATCTTCTCCTGGTATGTCATGTGGCGCCGTCCTTCGCTGCGGATTGGTGGGTGGGCCTGCGGCGCGAAAGTGAGGGGGTTGCGTGTTCCGTCGAGCGGCCAAGTTAGGTTACCCTCCCCTAACGAAGGCTGACCTTACCTGGAGGGGTGCGTGAAACGGAACTGGGAGGCCCTGGTCCTCAAGGCCATGGGAGGCCGGGACTTTCGGTTGACCGTGCTGGGCACCGAGTCGGTCGACGGGCACTACCAGCGGCTGCTCCTGGACGGCGGCGGGCTGCTGGAGGCGTGCGGGGTCCACCCCACCATGTGGATCCGGCTGTGGTTCGACAACGACGGCCGGGCGCACCAGCGCGCGTACACGCTGGTGGACCCCGATCCCGCCACCGGTCGGTTCAGCCTCGAATTCGCCATCCACGACGGCTGCGCCGCCCGCTGGGCCACCACCGCACAGGTCGGCGACACCATCGGCGCCACCGTCCAGGGCAGCGCCTACGAACTGCCCGACCCCGCGCCCGAGCACCTCTACCTCATCGGCGACGCGGCGTCCCTGCCCGCGGTGAACAGCCTGCTCGACGCCGGCGCCGACATTCCGGCGACGGTCTGGCTGGAGTACGCCCACGAGGGCGAAAAGGCGCTCACTCCGCGCGCCCGCGCCCACCACGACGTCACCTGGGTGCCCCGCCAGGACGCCGGTCAACACCTGGTCGACACGGTGTGCGCCGCCCTGCCGGCCAGCGACACCGCCCACTACTGGGTGGCCTGCGAGGCGGCCAGCACCCGCGGCATCACCCGGCACATCCGCCGAACCCTGGGCGTCGACAAGGGCAGGCTGACCTCCCTCGGCTACTGGAAAGCCCCATGAGGGGTCGGCTCGGCACCCTGACCGCGCTGTACGTCACCCAGTACCTCGGCATCGGCTTCATCACCGTCGGGCTGACCGCCATCCTGCGTGACGGCGGCACCTCGCTGGACACCCTGGCGTTGCTGCAGATCGTCGGCCTGATCTGGCCCATCAAGTTCCTCTGGGCGCCGATCCTCGACAGGTACGGCTCCCGCCACCGCGGCCACTACCGGTCCTGGCTGCTCGTGCTCCAGGGTGCGCTGGTGCTGGCCCTGCTGGCGCTGCTGCCGTTCTCCCGCCCGGCCGACGCGCTCGGCCCGGTCATCGCCATCTGCGCCGTCTACGTCTTCTTCTCCGCCACACAGGACATCGCCGTGGACGCGGTCGCCGTCCGGCTGCTCACCGACTCGGATCGGGGGACCGGCAACGGCATCCAGGTGGCGGCGAGCTACCTCGGCAACCTGCTCGGTGGGGGCGCCTGCGTGCTGGTCTACGACCGGTTCGGCTGGGTGCCGGCGATCGGCCTGCTGGCCGCGCTGACGGCCGTCGGCCTGCTGGTGGTCTGGCGTTTCCGGGAGCCGGCCCGTACCGATCGGGTGGCCCGGGTCGGCGAGGCATACCGGGCGCTGCTGTCCGTGTTCGGTCAGCCCGGGTGCCGCTGGTGGACCTTCGGCGTGGTGCCGTTGGTCTACGTCGGTGCCGGGATGGCGTACGCCCTGGTGACGCCGGCCCTGGTCGACGCGGGCTGGTCGTTGGGCCGGATCGGCGTGGTGACGGGCGTGGTGACCAGTGCACCGGCCATCGTGGCTGGTCTGGTGGCGGGTCTCGGGATCGGGCGGTTCGGGCGCGGTGGCGTGCTGGTGGCCGGCGGCGTGGCTCTCGCGTTGTCGACGATGATGCTGCTGCCGTTGATGAACGGCCGTGCACCGCTGGCCGGAACCGTCGCCGCGCTCTGCTGTTTCATGGTGGCCTACACGATCGCCAACGTCGTGCTCTACACGGTCAACATGGACTATTCGCGACCGGGCACCGGCGGCACGGACTTCACCGTCCTGTCGTCGTTCGGGCTGGTCTGCTCGTTCGTGGCCGCCTCCGTCGGGCTGGCGGCCGCCGACCGGGTCGGCTACCCGGCGGTCGCGGTCGCCGCCATCCTGCTGGTGGCCGCCGGGGTCGCCCTCGGCCTCACCCACCAGCGGCGGTTCCCCCGCACCCCCGGTCCCGTGGCGCAACCGGCCAGTGAGAGCCCATCGTCGGACGGCGTGAAGGCCGTGGCGTGACCTCCGATAGCCGGCACGGAGCGGCCGTCGACACGCCATCGGCCACCGTCCAACCGGCCGATACCCCGGTATCGACGCGGCTCCCGCAACGGTGGCTGATCCTGGCCGTGCTCTGCGTCGCCCAACTGGTCGTGGTGCTCGACAACACGGTGCTGACCGTGGCGGTGCCGGTGCTCACCACCGAGTTGGGCGCCAGCACCGCCGACGTGCAGTGGATGATCAACGCGTACGCGCTGGTGCTGTCGGGTCTGCTGCTCACCGCCGGCAGCGCCGCCGACCGGTACGGGCGCCGCCGCATGCTGCTCGCCGGGCTCGTCCTGTTCGGGCTCGGCTCGCTGGCCGCCGGGCTCGCCGCCACCAGCGGGCAGCTGATCGCCGCCCGCGCCGGGATGGGCGTCGGCGGTGCGCTGCTGGTCACCGCCACGCTCGCGGTCGCCATGCAGGTCTTCGACGGCGCCGAACGGTCCCGAGCGATCGGCATCTGGGCCGCCACCAGCGCGTTGGGCTTCGCCGTCGGACCACCGATCGGTGGCACCATCCTCGCCCACCTGCCGTGGGGCGCCATCTTCCTGATGAACGTCCCCATCGTGCTGGTCTGCCTGCTCGCCGGCCGTGCCCTGGTACCCGAGTCCCGCGATCCTGCCGGTGGCCGCCTCGACGTGGCGGGCGCGGTGCTCTCCACCGCCGGCCTGACCGCGGTCGTCTGGTCGATCATCTCCGGGCCGGACCGGGGGTGGGCGTCGGTCGAGGTGCTGGGCGCGGCAGTCGTCGGCGCGTTCCTGCTCGGGCTGTTCGTGCAGTGGGAGCGACGCATCGCCGACCCGATGCTGGACATGCACTTCTTCCGGGACCGGCGCTTCGTCGGGGCGATCTCCGGGGTCGTCCTGATCACGTTCGGCGCCACCGGCGCGCTGTTCCTGCTCACCCAGCACCTGCAGTTCGTTCGCGGCTACCCCGCCTGGGAGGCCGGTCTGCGGATGGCGCCGTTCGCCCTGTCCATCGTGCTGCTGAACGTCAGTGGCGTCGCCACCGTCCTGATCCGACGGCTCGGCCTGGCGGCCGCCATCGCCCTCGGCATGACGCTGCTCGCGGGTGGCCTCGCGGTGGTCACCCTCGTTCCCTCCGACGGCTACGGGGTGCTGCTGGGCGGGTTGCTCGTCATGGGTGTCGGCTGCGCGCTGGCCAACCCGGCGATCGTCGAGGCGGTGATGAGCGCGATTCCGGCGGAGAAGGCCGGCGCTGGCGCCGGTGTCGACGGCACCATGACCGAGGTCGGCAGCAGTCTCGGCATAGCCGTGCTGGGCGCCGTGTTGAACGCCCGGTTCGCCGCCCTGCTGCCCGCCGCTCTGGCCGGCGCCGGATCGTTCCCCGCAGCGCTGGCCGCTGCCGGTGACGGGCCGGAGCGGGAGGCGGTCACCGCGGCCTTCGCCTCTGCGCTGGAAACCGGACAGATGGTGGGCGCCGTGGCGGTACTCGTCGGCGGCCTGGTCGCCGCGGGCCTGCTGCATCGGGCCCAGCGCTCGGAGGCGGTGCGTTAGTCGATCCGTGCGCGGCCAACGGCAGGGAGAACCGGCCGAGTCGCCACATATCCTGACAATAAGGGTAGGCTATCCTAATCGCGACGATCGTCGCCGTCGACGGAGGCCGTATGCGGCTGTACATGACCGCGCTCAATCCCACCGACGCCGTCCTGGAGGGCTTCCTTCCCGCGGCGGCCTCGCTCGGACTGCCGGTCACCGTGCTGACCGACCGGCCAGAGCAGTGGCCGGCCGGCCTGCCGGTGGCGCGGTGCGCGATCCGGGACGCGGCAGCGGTGGTCGCGGCGGCGGCGGCGGACCCACCGGCGGCGCTACTGTCCAACAGCGACCACCTTCAGGAGGTCACCGCGATCGCCGCCCGCAAGCTCGGCCTGCCCGGCAAGGACCCCGACGCCGCCCGCCTCTGCAAGGACAAGGCCGCCGCCCGCCGGGCGATCGCCGCTGCCGGGCTCGACCTGGTCCGCACCGTCGCCGTCGACCCCGGTGTCCCACCCGCCGTGCCGGCCGAGATGTTCCCGGCGGTGGTCAAACCCCGCGAGGGGGTGGCCAGCGAGGACGCCTATCTGGTCACCGACCACCGGGAGTTGGCTGCCCGGGTGGCCGAGATCCGCGGCCGGCGGCCGGAGGTCGCACTGGTGGTCGAGGAGTATCTCGCCGGGGAACTGCGGACACACGAGACCCTCGGCGACGGTACGGCGCTGGCCGTCCTCGGCGGGTGGCGTACCCACCTCGGCCCGCCACCGACCTTCACCGAGGAGTCCCTCGACTGGTCGCCCCCACCGGGGCACACCAGCGCCCAGCTTCGGGCGTGCCTCGACGCCCTCGGGGTCAGCTTCGGCGCCTGCCACACGGAGTACGTCGTCCAGGACGGCCGGATCCGGCTGATCGAGGTGAACTACCGACTGATCGGCGACCGGATGGACCTGATCCTCGCCGAGTTGCTCGGTGTGCCTCTGTTCGAGTACGTCATCCGGCTGCACCTCGGCGAACCACTGGCCGCCCTCGGCCTGCCCACCAGCGTCGATCGGTACGCCCGGGTGGAGTACGTCTGCGCGGACCGGTCGGGCCGGCTCGCCGCCGCACCCGGCCCACTGGACACTGTCGACGGTGGAGTCCGGCTGGGCTGCCGTCCCCTGCGCGAGGTGGGTCGCACCGCCGAGCGCACCGGCACCAACCGTGACTACCTCGCCGCGCTGCACGGGATCGGCCCCGACCGGGAAGGCGTCCGGGCGTCGCTGGCCGCCTTCCGCCGTGACCTGCACTGGACCATCGTCGAGTGAGTGACGACTGCGAGCGGGACGTGTTCGTGCGGGTGCTCGACGCCCTGCTGCGCGAGGACCACCTCGGTCTGCTCAGCAGGGGTCGGCCGGACGGCCCCGACTGGTGGGAGGTGCCGCACCACGGCGGGCTGCTGCGGATCCCGGTCCGCGCGGACGGCTTCCAGCAGGCCCTGAGCAGCGCCGCACCGATGATGCTCGTCGTCGTGGACGGAGTCACCCGTCGGACGGACACCGTCGACGGCCTGCTGAGCGTCCTGGGTCCGCACGGAGACCTCGAGGCCGAGGCGGGCTGGCGGGACTTCGGTGCCGAGTGCCGGGCCGACCTTCGGGCACGGCGGCTGGCCGCTGCGGCCGGGCCACGGGTGTTCGCCCAGGTGGCGGCCGAGCGGACGATCAGCCCCACGGGCCTGCCGGGAGCACTCCTGGACGACGTGCTCGCGGCGCACCACGGTCATCCCGTCTATCCCACCGACCGCTCCCGGCAGGGGCTCAGCGACGACGAGCTGCTCCGCTACGCCCCCGAGCACGCGCCGCGTCTCCGGCTGAGCTGGTTCGCCGCTCCCGCCGAGGCGGTGCGGCTCACCGGTGACCTTCCCTCCTGGTGGCCACGGGCGCAGCGTATGGACCAGATGCTGATGCCGGTGCATCCGCTCATCGCGGCACGCGACGCGCTGCCGGTGGCGGACGTGCCGACGTTCTCCGCGCGGCCCACCCTCTCCATGCGGACGGTGGCGCTCGACCACGACCCGTACCTGCATCTGAAGCTGCCGTTGCCGACGGCGAGCCTCGGCGCCCGCAACCGGCGGACACTGCAACCCGGCTCCCTCGCCGACGGTGCGACGGTCGCCGGGCTGCTCGATCGGATCGCCACCGGGGAGCCGGCCTTCGCCGGCCGGATCCGGCACGCCGACGAGGGCACCTACGCCCACGTCGACGGCGACGAGCGCCGCAGCTTTCTGCTGCGCCGGTTCCCGCGCGACCTGGCCGCCGTCCACGTGGTGCCGGTCGCGGCCCTCGCCGCACCCGACCCGGTCGCGGGTACGGTCCTCGAACGGATCAGCGCCGGGCGGCCCGCGGCGTTGCTGGGGTCCTACCTGGACATCCTGCTCGACTGGCACGTCCACCTCTGGCTGCGCCACGGCGTCGCCCTTGAGGCGCACCCGCAGAACATCCACCTGCTGGTACACCCCGACGGCACGGTCGGCCTGCTCTACAAGGACAACGACGGCGCCCGTCTGGACCTCCGGCACGGCGGCCCCGGCGGGCTCCCACTGCGGGACGAGCGGATGTGGGTACGTCACCCGCAGGAACTGGCCGACGTGTTCATCACCATCACCCTGCACCTGGCCGCGGCGGCGCCCCTGATCGCACTGGCCGCCCGAGGGTTGCGCGTGCCGTCACCGGCCGAGGCGCTGGCGCCCCGGCTGGCCGAGGCCCGTGACCGCTGGGGCGACGGGCCGGCAGCACGCTCCTTTACCGAGCATGTCCTGCAGGCGTCCCGACTACCCATCAAGGCGATGCTCACCGCCGGCACCCTGCTGCCCAAGCAGCGGCTGGGCTGCGCCGACATCAACAAGTACTACCGGCGCACCGGCCCGAACTACCTCCGGGAGACACGATGACGGGGGCACAGTTGCGCTCCCGGCCGGGCGTCGAGACCGGTCAACCCGCCGACCTGGCCGCCGCGCATGCCGTGTTCGGCTGCGTGATGCGCGAGATCGCCCTGCCCGACGGCGACACGACGGTGGTCGGCGGCACGGCGCGTCTGCTGCTGCGGCACCTCGACGTGACGCTGCGCTGCGCCGTCGCGCGAACCTCACCACTGGGCGCGCACCGCTACACCGGCCCGGTGCAGCGGATGACCGGCGGCGGCCGGTGGGAAGACCTGGACGCGGACGGGCTGGCCGGCCTGGTCGCTGCCGAACTGGCCGCCCGTACCGGCCTGGTGAACGACGAGTTCGTCGGGCAGGTCCGGGCCAGCCGCGACACCATGGCCCGGCTGCTCGCCGAGCGCCCGGCACAGGACCCCACCCCCACCGGTGAGCCGGCCATCGACGCGTACGTCGACTCGGAACAGTCGCTGGTCTTCGGTCACCCGCACCATCCCGCCCCGAAGTGGCGCAGCGGCGATCCGGACACCTGGCGGGAGTACGCGCCGGAGCTGCGTACCGCGTTCCGACTGCACTGGCTCGCCGTGCCGGACGATCTCGTCGCCGGCGCCGGGCCGTTCGACCCGCTGATCGCCGCCCTCGACCCGCCGCGGCCCCCGGCCGGGCACCGGGTGCTGCCGGTGCACCCGTGGCAGCTCTCGCTGATTCCGCCCGCCGACCCACGACTGCGCCACCTGGGCGCGGCCGGTGTCCCGGTCCGGCCGACGGCGAGTGTCCGCACCCTCTACGCCCCCGACGCCGACCTGTTCGTCAAGGCCAGCCTGCACGTACGGATCACCAACTGCCTGCGCAAGAACGCGCGGTACGAACTCACCGGCGCGGTCGCCCTCACCGACCTGTTGGCCAGGGTGCCGATGCCGGCCGGGGTCGGGCTGCTCGCCGAGCCCGCCTACCGGACCGTCGACGCCCCGGGCGCGGACGAGGCGTACGGGACGATCCTGCGCACCGGGCTCCGCCCGCACCTGCGACCGGGGGACACCCCGATCCTGGCGGCGGCGCTGGCCGCCGCGCCGCTGGCCGTACCGGATCCGGTGGCCTGGTGGCGGGCGTACGCCGAACTGCTGGTGCCGGCGGTGCTGCGCTCCTGGCTCAGCCACGGCGTCGTGCACGAGGCGCACCTGCAGAACGTGGTCGTGGTGCTCGACCGGAACCGCCATCCGGTACGGATGCTGCTGCGGGACCTGGAGGGGGTCAAGCTGGACACCGATCGGTGGACCACCTGGCCGGACGGCGTCCCACCGCAGGTTGGCTACGGCCCTCGGGACGCTCGCCGGCGGATCGTCTACTGCCTCTTCGTCAACCACCTGGCCGGCATCTGCGGTGCGCTCGCCGACGCGCGGCCGGGGGTCGAGCGGCGGCTGTGGCAGGAGCTGCGTGCCGTCGTCGCGGCGGTGGCCGCCGACCTCGGTGACCCGGCCGAGCTGCGCGCGCTGCTGAGCGGGGAGCCGCTGGTGGCCAAGGCGAACCTGCTGGTTCGGTGGCGACGCGACGCCGACCGTGCCGCGCCGTTCGTGCCGGTGCCGAACCCGATGGGCGGGCCACGATGACCCGACCGGTCTACGTCCACGACCTCGACGGGCTGGCCGCGCAGGCCCGCACCATCCGCGCGGCGCTGCCACGGCGGGTCGAGTTGCTGTACGCGGTCAAGGCGAACCCCGACCCGGGTGTGCTGCGCACCCTCGCCCCCGTCGTCGACGGCTTCGAGGCCGCCAGTCGCGGTGAGCTGCGCAGACTGGCCGAGGTGCTACCGGGGCAGGCGCCGGCCGCGTACGCCGGCCCCGGCAAGACCGACGAGGACCTCGCCGCCGCCCTGGACGCCGGGGTGCGTCGCATCCACGTCGAGTCCCCGGCCGAGCTGCGGCGCCTCGGCGCGCTGGCCGTCGCCTCCGGCCGCCCGGCCCGGGTGCTGCTGCGCGTGAACCTGCCGGTGGACGCTCCCGGCGCGAGCCTGGTCATGGGCGGTGGACCCAGCCCTTTCGGGATGGATCCGGCTGACGCGGTGGAGTGTGCCCGCCGCCCACCAGCCGGCATCGAGGTACGCGGGATCCACGCCCACCTGGCCAGCGGGCTGGACGCGCCGCTCGCCGGGGAGGTCGCCGCCGCCGTGGCCCGCTGGTCGGTCACCGAGGTCGGTGCCGCCGAGGTCGACGTGGGCGGGGGCATGGCCGTCGACTACACCGACCCGGCGGCACGGTTCGACTGGGCGGGCTACGGTCGAGCGCTGGCGAAGGTCCTCGACACGTACCCCCGTCTGCGGCTGCGCATCGAGCCGGGCCGGTCGGTCACCGCCTACTGTGGGGCGTACCTGACGGAGGTCGTCGACGTGAAGCGCTCCTACGGCGAGTGGTTCGTGGTGGTGGCCGGCGGCACCCACCACCTGCGCACACCCGCCGCGAAGGGGCACCCGCAGCCGTTCACCGTGCACCGGCGGCGGCAGGCCGACGGCCCGCGTACCGACGGAGGGCCGGTCACCGTGGTCGGGCAGCTCTGCACCCCGAAGGACGTGCTGTCCCGCTCGGCCACCGCCGGGCCGATCGGCGTGGGAGACGTGCTGGCCTTCGCCATGGCCGGGGCGTACGCCTGGAACATCAGCCACCGCGACTTCCTGCTGCACGAGCCGCCGCTGTTCCGTACCGGTGATCCGCAGGAGGTGGCCGCGGACTGGGCGGCCCGACCGCTGCGGCCGTGGCCCCGACCTCGGCCGCGGGATGAGCGCGCATCCCGGCGTCCGGACGGCGATCAGGTGGCTCAGTAAGGTCGTTACCTGGTACGCAGCGGCGCGAGCGCCTTGCTCCACGTCACGACCTGGTCGAAGGTGGCGTTCAGCGCGTCCCGCTGGAAGTCGTTGGGCTTGAAGACGCTGAAGTTCTCGAAGTCGGTGAAGAGCGACAGCGCCACCTGGGAGCGGACGTCGGCCATCTGCAGCTCACCGGAGATCAGCCGCAGGTGCTCGACCGCGCGGGCACCGCCGACAGAGCCGTAGCTGACGAACCCGACGGCCTTGTTGTTCCACTCGGCGTAGAGGAAGTCGATGGCGTTCTTCAGGGCCCCGGAGGTCGAGTGGTTGTACTCGGGCGTCACGATGATGAAACCGTCGAACGAAGCGATCTTGCTCGCCCACTCCAGCGTGTGTGTCTGCTGGTACTGGCCCATCGACGGCGGGTACACCTCGTCCAGGTGCGGCAGCTTGTAGTCGAGCAGGTCGACGAGCTCGAACTCGGCGTCCGTGCGCTGCTGGGCCACCTCGTACACCCACTGGCCCACCGCCGCGCCGTTACGCCCCGGCCGGGTGCTGCCGATGATGATTCCGATCCTGGTCATGGCACTTCCTCCTGCGCTGAAGTAGAGGTCCTTGCTGGCGGGGCAACGGTACGTCAACAAATTGCTTCGTCAAGCAAGTAAGCCGGACTCATGTCCACCGTCACATCGCACCGGACGACGACCCCGCGCGGGGCCACAACCGCTTAATCCGGACGAACAGGACCGTCACCAGCAGCACCGCAGGCAGCGCCCTCCTGTCGGCCGTCAACAACCCGGCCGGCACACCGCGATCTTGGTGGTGTGCGCGGTGCGTGCTCCCCATCGGATGCCCAATCGGGGTCAACAGGCCAGCGTGGTTGAGCGTGGCCGACCGCGTACGTACACCGGGTCGTCTGCTCGGGGTGTGGCCCTGGGCTGGGAGAACAGGGGTTCAGGTGACGTGGGCGAACGTGGCCCACTCCCTGCCACCCAGGTGAGCGCCCAGGTCGTTAGACTAGGCGCTCGCGCCCTCGTAGCTCAGGGGATAGAGCATCGGTTTCCTAAACCGTGTGTCGCAGGTTCGAATCCTGCCGGGGGCACCAGGTCAGAGTTCCGATCACCACCGATCATCAGCTCGTACGGGTAGCCCGCAGAGGCGTCACTCCGGCAGCCAGGATCGGGACGCGAGGTCGTCGCGCTCCCTTGGGGTCATCTTCTGGTACGCGTTACGGCTACCCGACCTCGGGCGCCTGCTCATGCCCGCCGAAGGTACCAACGAGGGTCACGCCGCCACTGCCCTCCGTAGGGCCATACATACCCGACGGAGCCTCACCAGGCTCACGCCCGGTGCGACGGGCAGGGATGGCTGCTCAGGTCATGCGGTTGCGACTGCCGCGATGGCGGCGTGCGGTCGATGAGTGCCGTCGCTGGGCCGCTGCAGGCGCTCAACCTCCGCGAAGCCGGCTCGAGTCAATCGCTCGGAGACCTCGTCGAGGGGCCAGCGATACGCCGTCACAACTTTGTGGTCGAAGGCGGCGACCTCGTCACCGACGAAGAGACCGAGCACCAGCGCACCGCCCGGCGCCATTGCCCGCCGGAACTCAGCGAGCATGCCGTCGAGACGGTGCGGCGGGAAATGGATCAACGAATACCAGGCCAGGATGCCGGCGATGGAGTGGTTGGCGACGTCGAGGTGCTCTATCGACCCGAGTTGGTAGCTACCGTCGGGGTGAGTCGCCTGCGCATGGGCGATGAACTCGGGGACCATGTCGATCCCCCTTGCGTCGACGCCAAGCGAGCGAAGGTGCCCGGTGATGTGGCCCGGCCCGCAGCCCAGATCGAGCACCGCACCAGGTCGGCCCGCCAGATGTCGCCCGATGAAGGCGAGGTCGTCGGCGTGTACCTGCTGGCTGGTACCGAACAGCCCGATGTAGAGCTCTGCGACGGACGAGTATGCCTGCCGGACGTGTTCGATCTGCACCGCAGGACTATATGAGCTGTCGCCGACCGCTGCCCCGGAACCCTCGTCCACGGGGTCAGTCTGCCGGCTGAGACAGGGGGGAGCGCCGTCGGCGACATCCGACGGCGCTCCCCTGACGACGTGACCGGTCAGAAGAACTTGTACATCTCCTCGGAGGCGCTCTCGGTCTCGCTGGCCGGCGGCGCGGTCACCGTCACCGGCTTGCCGAACTCGCTCATCTTCATGTCGGTGACGAGGTCGCCGAGGGTCTTCGTGGCGATCGTGTACGACAGCGCGGTGAGCCGGCCCTCGCCATCGACGGTCGCTTCGAACGGGATGGCCTTGGGGTCCTTCGCCAGCTTGGCGGACGACTCGATGCCCTCACGCATTCCACCGTCGGCGCTGGCGGCGGCGGCCGCCTTCTCGAGGTCGGCGGTGCCCTTGTAGCGGCCCTCGCCGGTTGCCTCGGCCGTCACGATGCCGCCGATCAGGCCGGTCTGCGACTTGAGGTCGAAGGACTGGCGCAGCGAGCTGTTCGGGCGCAGCTTGTTGAGGTCGATCTTCATCCACGGCTTCTCGCCTTCCAGCGAGTCCGACTTGATGTACGCGGCGTCCCCGATGAGCCGGGCCTCCATCGGCTCGGGGGCGTTGCCGGTGACGTGGATCGCCTTGGCGGCCGGGTCCATCTTTCCGTTGAGGGTGATGGACTGGTTGCCGGCCTTCACCGAGGCGTCCATGCTGACCGTGCCGGCGAGGCTGCGATCCATGGCCTGCTGGACGGCCGTGACCGGGTCGGCCGCGGACGTCGCGGGAGCGGTTGAGTTCTGGGCGGAGTCGCCGGAGTTGGTGCCACAACCAGCCACGAGGGCGGCGGCGAGGGCGATCGAAATGGCAGGGATCAGTCGACGCATAGACGTGACCCTAACGGTCGACCGCCAACCGATGTGCCACCCGGCTCCGGGAGCCGGTCCGTCGTGCCTGTCTGCGTGCGCCGACAGTCCGCAGTGGCCAGTCAACCGAGGGGCCTGCCAGTGAGCGGCACGCATTCACGGCAGTCTCTGTAACGAGAATCCGCCGAAATGCGCTGCGCCTCGCCAGCCCTTCGCATTCCCACCGCCGGGAATAGGCTTCGACGTATCCAGGGCTGGCACCGCTGCGGCCTGTCCGTGCCTGGTTGGACGCGGATCGAGGGGGTCGCGTCCGACCTCGGCGCGGGTCACCGTTGGACCTGTCGGAGGAAGTCGTGCGTCGTACCCCATTGCTCGTCAGCCTGACCACCGTCGCGCTTGCCGTGGCGGTCGCCGGCGCCACACCGGCGTCGGCGATCAACACCTACAACGCTGTGCCCGCGCCGGAACGCACCGAGGTGGGCGCTTTGATCGTGCAGTGGGACCGCGACGGTGACCCCGCCACGCCGGATGTCGTCGACTGGTCCTGCTCCGGCACGATGATCGACCGTGACGTCTTCCTGACCGCGTCGCACTGCACCACCGACTGGGCGCCGGGCGCGCGGTTCTACGTCTCGCTCGACCAGGACGTGGAGGCCGCTCTCGCCGAGGCCAGGGCCGCCGGGCTCAGTCCCGAGCAGGTGGCCGCAGCGGTCGCCGTCGAGGGCACCGAGCACACCAACCCGGCCTACCCCGGTAACTCCGCAGACTCGCAGGACATCGCGGTGGTCACCTTCGACGCTGGTCAGGCCGCTGAGCTGGACCGCAGGTGGGACTTCACGCCGGCCGCCACCGCTGCTCAGACCGCCGGTAGCTGCTCGGCCCGGCTGAGCACCTGGTCGATGAGGCCGTACTCGCGGGCCTGCTCGGCCGTGAACCAGCGGTCCCGGTCCCAGTCCCGCTGGATCTCGTCAAGAGTCCGTCCACTGTGCTGGGCGATCAGCTCCTGCATGGTCCGCTTCACGTGCAGCATGTTCTCCGCCTGGATGGTGATGTCCGAGGCGGTACCGCCCATCCCACCCGACGGCTGGTGCATCATGATCCGCGAGTGGGGCAGCGCGTACCGCTTGCCGGCCGCGCCGGCGCAGAGCAGGAACTGCCCCATCGAGCCGGCGAACCCGAGCGCCAGCGTCGCCACGTCGTTGCGGACGTAGCGCATCGTGTCGTAGACCGCCATCCCGGCGGTCACCGAGCCGCCCGGCGAGTTGATGTAGAGGTGGATGTCCCGATCGGCGTCCTCGGCGGCGAGCAGCAGGATCTGCGCGCAGATCTGGTTGGCCGACTCCTCGGTCACCTCCGTGCCGAGGAAGACGATCCGCTCCCGCAGTAGCCGCTCGAACACCTGGTCACCGAAGGACGGCTGCCCGCCGTCCAGCATCCGCACGCCGTACCCGATCATTCGCCGCCGCCTTTCGCCGTGCCGGCGGGCGGCGGGACCGCCCGGTGGACCGGCCCCTCCAGCGTGCGTCCGGCGGCGGTGCCCGGCCCAGGGGTTCTGCCGCCGGCAGATCCGCCGACGGCAGAAAGAGGCGGGCTACGCGGCGGTCAGTTGCCGCGCGCTCAGGACCGGCTCGCCCATTCCCGGCCCGCGGTGCAGGACCAGCCCACCGGTACGCGGGCCCACCAGCAGCGTCGCGTTACCGCTGTCGTGCCGCGTCACCTCGACCCGCTCCAGCCTGGTCAACATCGCCCGCGGGGCGGCCGGCAGGCGGGGCTCGACCCGGCGCATGTCGTCACGGGCTTCACCGAGCAGGTCGGAGAGGCTGATGCCGAGCGCCCGGCAGATCGCCGCGAGCACCTCCGAGGAGGCTTCCTTGCGCCCCCGCTCGACCTCCGAGAGGTAGGGCACGGAGACGTCGGCCGACTGGGCCACCTCGCGCAGCGTGCGGCCCTGACGCTGGCGGTGGCGGCGCAGCACCCCGCCGATCACTCGTCGCAGCAACGACATGCGGGCCTCACTCTCGCGGTCGTCGTCCAGGGACAGCCCCATCATGCCCGCTTGCGGCCGTCCGGGCCGACCCCTGGGGCGACTTGGCGCGGCGGGCGCACGTCCGTGCGCCACCCGGACGTGCGGTGAGCGGCGTACCCGCTATGTTGTGGTCGTGCAGGCGACGGTCGTGGAGCAGGTTCGACGGTGATCCATTTTCCCGCGCAGCGCCGGGGCCCGCTGAGCGCCCTGAGCCTCCGGCTGGCCGCCGCCCTGGGTCTGGTCTTCGCCGTGGTAGCCGCGGTCTACCTGGATCGGGACGGCTACCGCGACGTCAACGAGGACGGCCTCACCCTGCTCGACTGCTTCTACTACGCGGTCGTCTCCCTCTCCACCACCGGCTACGGTGACATCACGCCCGCCGCACAGTCGGCGCGTCTGGTCAACGTCCTCTTCGTCACCCCGGCCCGGGTGCTCTTCCTGATCATCCTGGTCGGCACCACCCTGGAAGTCCTGACCGAGCAGTACCGGACCGGCCGTCGCCTGTCGCGGTGGAGGAGAACCGTGAAGGACCACGTCATCATCTGCGGCTACGGCACCAAGGGCCGCAGCGCGGTCTCCGCTCTCATGGAGAACGGTCTGGACCGGTCGAGGATCGTGGTGGTGGAACGCAGCGGCCCCGCCCTGCGGCAGGCCACCTCCGCCGGGCTGGTCGCCATCGAGGGCTCGGCGACCCGGTCGTCGGTCTTGGAGGAGGCGCACGTCCGGACTGCGAAGGCCGTGATCATCGCGACCGACAGCGACGACGCCTCGGTGCTGGTGGCGCTGACCGTGCGGCAGGTCACCGCCGGGCAGGTCCGCATCATCGCGGCCGCCCGGGAGGCCGAGAACGCCCCGCTGCTCAAGCAGAGCGGCGCCCACCACGTGATCGTCTCCTCCGCCACCGCCGGCCGGCTGCTCGGCCTCTCCACGTCGGCGCCGCCGCTCATCGACGTGGTGGAGGACCTGCTCACCCCGGGTCAGGGAATGGCGCTGGCGATGCGTTCGGCGGAGCGGGACGAGGTGGGTCGCTCCCCTCGGGAACTGGACTCGCTGGTGATCGCCCTGGTCCGGCGGGGCAAGGTGGTCACTCTGGCCGACCGGGCCGGCGCGATCATCGAGACCGGCGACATGCTGGTGCACGTCCGCGACGACCGCCCCCAGTCTGCCGCCACGGTCTGAGCCGCCCCCCGGCGGCGTCAGCAGGTGTCGGAGGACGTCTCGTCCTCGTGAATCGCCGTGCTGCAGATGACCGTCGTCCCGGTGGCGGCCTGCCGGAGCAGTAGGTAGAGCCTCTCCCTGTCGGCGGGCTCCAGTGCTCCCAAAACCTCGTTTTCGGCACCGGCGAGGGCACATTCGGCCTCGTTGAGGCGTTTCGCCCCATCCTCGGTCAGCTCGACGACGTGCCGGCGACGGTCCTCGGGCGAGCGCCGCCGCTCGATCAGCTGCTTCGCCTCCAGGTCGTTCAGCAGCCCCACGATGTTGGTGCTGTCCATCTCCAGGGTGCTGGCGAGCGCCTGTTGGCTGATTCCGTCGCCGTCTCGCAGCACGGTGAGCGCAACCAGATGCCGTGGCCGCAGGCCGAGTGGCGCCAGCACCGACTCCGATCGCAGCCGCATGCGCCGGGCCAGATGGTCCAGTAGCGCGCCCGAGCGGTGCTCCGACGGAACGAGCGGCTGGGCGGACATGTGACCCAGTCTACCCAGTCGACGAAACATCGGCCTGCTATAAATGGTTGGTGCTACACAGACGATCCTTGGAGGAGTAATGATGAACCTGCTGCATATCGATTCGAGCATCCGCGGCGACTGGTCGGTCAGCCGCCGGCTCACCGCCCGCGCGGTCGCCACCTGGCGGGCCGCCCACCCGGACGGCGTGGTGACCTACCGTGACCTGGGCGCCGAGCCGCTGCCGCACCTGGACGCGGCGAGTGGCCTGGCCCGGATGACGCCAACCGACCAGCACACCCCGGCGCAGCGCGAGTCGTGGGAACTCAGCGAGCGGCTGGTCCGCGAGGTGCAGCAGGCCGACGTGGTGCTGCTCGGGCTGCCGCTCTACAACTACGGCCCACCGAGCAGCGTCAAGGCCTGGGTCGACCACCTGATCCTGCCCGGGTTGGCCTACGACCCGGCCGGCCAGGAGGGCCTGCTCGGCGGACGGGAGTTCGTCGTGCTGGCCACCCGAGGTGGCGGCTACGGCGAGGGCGCGCCCCGCAACGGCTGGGACCACGCCGAGCCATGGCTCCCGCACGGCCTCTCGATGACCGGCCTGGAGCCGCGCTTCATCACCACCGAGCTGACCCTCGCCCCCGAGGTTCCGGCGATGGCCGACCTGATCCCGCTGCACGAGGCGAGCCTCGCGGCGGCCGAGAAGGAGATCGACAACCTCTGGTTGCCCGCCTCCGCCCAGCGCTGAGCAGCAGCACACACGACGAGAGCGGCCGCCCCCACCAGGGGACGGCCGCTCTCGTCATGCCGTACGGGTCAGATGATCGTCCAGGTGTCGCCGCTGCCCAACAGGCCGGCGAGCTGCTGCTCGGGAGTCTCCGTGACCTTCGCCTTGGCGGCGGCGAGCTGGCTCTGCACCACGCTGTCGTACGAGGGCCGGTCCACCGAGCGGAAGACCCCGATCGGGGTGTTGCGCAGGTCCAGACCGGGCAGCCGGGACAGCGCGAAGGCGTACGCCGGGTCGGCGACCGTCGCGTCGTGCACGACGATCTCCTCCGGGCGGACCGAACTGGTCTCCCGGACCTCCAGGCCGAACCCGCCCGGCGGGTGCACCACGCAGAACCGCCCGTCGGTGCCGAAGGTGATCGGCTGCCCGTGCTCCAGGCGGATCAGGTAGTCGTCCCGGGTGCCCGGATCCTTGAGCTGGTCGAACGCCCCGTCGTTGAAGATGTTGCAGTTCTGGTAGATCTCCACGAACGCCGAACCCTGGTGCTCGGCGGCCGCCCGCAGCACCGACTGCAGGTGCTTGCGGTCGGAGTCGATGGTCCGGCCGACGAAGCTGGCCTCCGCGCCGAGGGCGAGGGAGAGCGGGTTGAACGGGGCGTCCGCCGAACCGGCCGGAGTCGACTTGGTGATCTTGCCGACCTCGGAGGTGGGCGAGTACTGCCCCTTCGTCAGCCCGTAGATCCGGTTGTTGAACAGCAGGATCTTGAGGTTGACGTTGCGCCGCAGCGCGTGGATCAGGTGGTTGCCGCCGATGGAGAGCGCGTCACCGTCACCGGTGACCACCCAGACCGACAGGTCGGGCCGGGACACCGAGAGGCCGGTGGCGATCGCCGGGGCGCGACCGTGGATCGAGTGCATCCCGTACGTGTTCATGTAGTACGGGAAGCGGGACGAGCAGCCGATCCCGGAGACGAAGACCGTCCGCTCCCGAGGGATGTTCAACTCGGGCATGAACTGCTGGATGGCGGCCAGGATGGCGTAGTCACCGCAGCCGGGGCACCAGCGGACCTCCTGGTCGGACTTGAAGTCCTTGGCGGTCAGCTTGAGGGCGACGGGCTCAGACATTCTTCAGCACCTCTTCCAGCGTCGTCTCCAGCTCCGTGGACGTGAACGGCAGGCCGCGGACCTGGTTGTAGCTGATCGCGTCGACCAGGTAGCGGGCCCGGATGACGTGGGCGAGCTGGCCCAGGTTCATCTCCGGAATGACCACCCGGTCGTAGGAGCGCAGAACCTCACCGAGGTTGGCCGGCATCGGGGCCAGGTGCCGCAGGTGCGCCTGGGCGATGGACAGGCCACGCTGGCGGATCCCTCGGCACGCCGCACCGATCGGGCCGTACGTCGAGCCCCAGCCGAGCACCAGCACCCGGGCGTCGCCGTCCGGGTCCTCCACCTCGATGTCCGGCACCGGGATGGTCTCGATCCGGGCAGCCCGGGTGCGCACCATGAAGTCGTGGTTGGCCGGGTCGTAGGAGATGTCGCCGGTCTTGTCGGCCTTCTCCAGCCCGCCGATCCGGTGCTCCAGGCCCGCCGTGCCCGGGATCGCCCACGGTCGGGCCAGCGTCTCCGGGTCGCGGAGGTAGGGCAGGAAGGTGGTGCCGTCCTCGCCGTTGGGCTCGGAGGCGAACTCCACCCGCAGGTCCGGCAGGGACTCGACGTCGGGCAGCAGCCAGGGCTCGGAGCCGTTGGCGACGTAGTTGTCCGATAGCAGGATGACCGGCGTGCGGTAGGTCAGCGCGATTCGCGCCGCCTCCAGCGCGGCGAAGAAGCAGTCCGACGGTGACCGGGGCGCGATCACGGCGACGGGCGCCTCGCCGTGCCGGCCGTAGAGCGCCATGTTGAGGTCGGCCTGCTCGGTCTTGGTCGGCATGCCCGTGGACGGGCCGGCGCGCTGCACGTCCACGATCACCAGGGGCAGCTCCAGCGCCACCGCCAGGGAGATCGTCTCGCTCTTGAGCGCCACACCCGGACCGCTGGTGGTGGTCACACCGAGCGAACCGCCGTACGACGCCCCCAGCGCGGCGCCGACCGCGGCGATCTCGTCCTCCGCCTGCATGGTGAGCACGCCGAAACGCTTGTGCTTGCTCAGCTCGTGCAGGATGTCCGACGCCGGCGTGATCGGGTACGCCCCGAGGAAGACCGGCAGCCCGGAGCGGACCCCGGCGGCGACCAGGCCCAGCGAGAGTGCCGCGTTGCCGGTGATGTTGCGGTAGGTGCCCGGCTGCATCTTCGCCGGCTTGACCTCGTAGCGGACCGCGAAGTCCTCGGTGGTCTCGCCGAAGTTCCAGCCGGCCCGGAAGGCGGCCACGTTCGCCGCCACCAGCTCCGGGCGCGCCGCGAACTTGCGCTCCAGGAAGCGCAGCGTCGACTCGTACGGCCGGGAGTACATCCAGGAGAGCAGGCCGAGGGCGAACATGTTTTTCGACCGCTCGGCGTCCTTCTTGGACACCTCGTGGGTGGCGAGCGCGCCGACCGTCATCGAGGTCAGCGCCACCGGGTGCACGACGTAGCCGGCCAGCGAGCCGTCGTCGAGCGGGCTGGTCTGGTAGCCGACCTTGGCCAGGCTGCGCTTGGTGAACTCGTCGGTGTTGACGATGATGTCCGCGCCGCGCGGCAGGTCGGCCAGGTTGGCCTTGAGTGCCGCCGGGTTCATCGCCACCAGCACGTTGGGCGCGTCGCCCGGGGTGAGGATGTCGTAGTCGGCGAAGTGCACCTGGAAGCTCGACACGCCGGGCAGGGTGCCGGCAGGAGCGCGGATCTCGGCGGGGAAGTTGGGCAGCGTGGAGATGTCGTTGCCGAGCTGCGCCGTCTCCGAGGTGAACCGGTCGCCGGTCAGCTGCATGCCGTCGCCGGAGTCACCGGCGAACCGGATGACCACCCGGTCGAGTTGACGGATCTGCTTGGTCACTGTGCCACCTTCGTTCGCGACTGCGGGGCTCGCAAAACCGGCTCACTCCTCGCGTTCACGCCTGCACCTCGCTCCGCTGCGCGCGGTCGCGCGGCCGGCTGAACATCATGGTGACCTCGCCTTGCCCGGCCACGGGACCTCCTTGACGCAACGCTGCAACGCACCGCCCCAGGCCGGTCCGGTCCGCTGTCGTTCCTCACCTGAGAGCCTACGTCGAATGGGCCCCCGACCCTCCCTGGAGGTCCGCCGACTGGGACCGGATCCGGCGGGGAATTGGGCTGTATTGCGGTGTTTCACCCGGCCCGCCGTAATCCAGATCACCGTCGACGTCCCGCCGGCCACCTTGTAGGCCGGCTGGCGGGTGTCGCACTGGTCAGTCGGTGGGCGCGGCGGTCGGCCCGGCCACCCGGTCGCTGAGCCGGCGACGCAGCGAGGTGGTGGCCAGCACCAGGGCCAGCACCACCAGCAGGGCGGAGACCCCGATCAGGATGGCCGCGGTGCGTTCCACGGAGGCCATCGGGCCGTCGTGGGAGGCACCCCCTCCGGACAGCACGCCCTGGGAGCCGGTCGGCGCGGGCGGTGAGACGACCGGGGTGGCCAGCGCGGCCGCCGCGGTGATCCGGAAGCTCATCTGGACCTGCCGGGTCGAGCCTCTGCGCGGGTCGAGCTGGCCGATCACGGCACCGGACAGCGGCGCCTCCCGCTGGGCCTGCGGCGTCGCCTCAACCGGCAGCCGCAGCTCGACGGTCCTGCCCGCCGCCACGGAGCCGGCGTCGCAGCGGGTTCGGGTGGTGTCGACCGCCACGCAGCCGGCCGGTGGGGTCGGCACGCTCACGCCGGCCGGCAGGACCACCTCGACCTGGCCGGCCGCGTCCGCCTCGCCGGTGTTGCCCAGCCGGACCGTGAGGGTGCTCGGTGCGCCGCTGATGTCGAAGGCCACCTCGTCGGCGTCGAGCGAGATCCCCGAAACCGGCGGCCCGGGCGGGAAGAGCACCGCGAAGCCCTGGTCGTCGGTCGCCTCGCCGGCCACTCCCGGCGCTTCCGCGGCCACCTGCACGGATCCGCTGAGCGGCATCTGCCGCCAGGCGTTGCCGGCGACCCGCAGCCGGAGCAGGCTGCTGAACCGGGCGCCCGGAGCGGTTGTCCACGCCCCGCAGCGGTACGCGCGGAGGCCGGTGGCGGCGCATCCCTTCGTCCCGGCGTCGGTCAGACCCTCGGGCAGCCGGTACGACAGTCGGATCCGCTGGGCGGCGATGCCGGTGTTGGTCACCGTGACCCGCAGCGTGGTGATCGTGCTGGCCGCGTTCCAGTACGCGCCGGTGACGGTGACGTCCTCGGTGGTGACCTGCACGCCGAGCGGGTTCGGCGGTGGCGCCTCCGGGCCCGGCGCCGGTGGGCGGACCGGGGGCACCGGCGGCCGGGGGGTGGGTGGGCGGCTGGTGGCGCCCGGGCCGGGAGCGGTGGTGGTCGGTGCCGGTGGCACGTCCGGCGCGGTGGTCACCGGGGCCGGGGGCGTCGTCTCCGGCGGTGGCGCGGTGGTCTCCGGTGCCGGGTCGGTCGGCTCTGGATCACCACCCGGCTCGTCGGTCGGGGTGGGCTCCTCCGCCGGGGTTGTCTCGGGGTCCGGCTCGGGCTCCGTCGCCGGGTCGGTCACCCCCGCGACCGGGGTGGCCTCGGGCAGCGCGGCGCTGGCCCAGGCCGGCCCCACGGCGAGTGCCGCGAGCAGGCCGAGCGCGAGCGAGGTCGCCAGCAGGGGAGTGGGACGCCACCCCGCCCGGTGACCGGGCGTTGCCTTCACGCGGGCCATCTGTCCTCCGGTGACATGGTGAGAGTCCAATATTCGATAACAGTTGCCCTGGTGCACTAGTCCCAGCCGGAAACAAATCCGTAACGTGTTTGAGACGGCCTTTCCGGGCGGGCGGTAGGCTCCGGACGTGACCGGATACCTGGGCTCGTACGCCACGCTCGGGCTCCTGCTGCTCGCCAGCGTTCTGTTCTTCATTACGGCGTTCTCGGCCAACCGGGTGTTACGTCCTGCCCGTCCGGCTGATCCGGTCGGCAAGCGGACCAGCTACGAGTGCGGGCTCGACCCGGTCGGGGCGGACTGGGCGCAGATGCAGATCCGCTACTACGTCTACGCCTACCTGTACGTCCTGTTCGCGGTCGAGGCGGTGTTCCTCTTCCCCTGGGCCGTGGTCTTCGACCGGCCGGGATTCGGCCTGGTCACGGTGGTGGAGATGGCGATCTTCGTGGCGGTGCTCGCACTCGGCATCCTCTATGCCTGGCGTAGGAACATCCTGCGCTGGACGTGACCGGCGCGGCCTCCGGCGATCGTGCCGGTCCGCCCGGCCGTTCGCGGCCCGTTGCGGCGACGACCGGTCAGGCCAGGCCCCGTCGGGCCACCGCGGGCGGCCGGTCACCGCGGATCGAGGCGACCATGTCCAGCACCCGGCGGGTCGGCCCGACCTGGTGGGCCCGGAACACCCGGGCGCCCAGCCAGGCGGAGATCGCTGTCGCGGCGAGAGTCCCCTCCAGCCGCTCGATCACCGGCAGGTCCAGCGTCTCGCCGATGAAGTCCTTGTTGGAGAGCGCCACCAGCAGCGGCCAACCCGTGCCGGTCAGCTCGTCCAGCCGACGGGTGATCTCCAGGGAGTGCCGGGTGTTCTTGCCGAAGTCGTGCGCCGGGTCGATGAGGATCCCGTCGGGGCGTACCCCCGCCGCCACCGCGCGCTCGGCGAGCCCGGTCACCGTCGCGACCACGTCGGCGACCACGTCGTCGAAGGCGGCCCGGTGCGGTCGGGTCCGCGGAACCAATCCGCCGGCGTGCGAGCAGACCAGCCCGGCGCCGGTCTGCGCGGCCACCCGGGCCAGCGCGGGGTCGGCACCCGACCAGGTGTCGTTGAGCAGGTCGGCGCCGGCCGCCACGGCCTCCACCGCCACCTCGGCACGCCAGGTGTCGATGGAGATGACCACGTCCGGAAACGCGTCGCGTACGGCGGCGATGGTGTCCACCGTGCGCCGGATCTCCTCGGCGGCGTCCACCTCGACGCCCGGCCCGGCCTTCACCCCGCCGATGTCGATGATCGCCGCGCCCTCGTCCACCGCCCGCTCGACCGCGCGCAACGCGCTGTCCGCCGCGAAGGTGGCGCCCCGGTCGAAGAACGAGTCCGGGGTGCGGTTGACGATCGCCATCACCACCAGCTCGCCGGGGGCGAACGTCCGCCCACCCAGCCGAAGCGACCCGGCCATGCCCGCCTCCTGAGAATCCGCACCGTCGCCGCGAGCGCCGGCCGGTCCGACGCTAGCCGGTCCGCCGACAGGTGTGCCGGTCGGGCGTCGAGGCCGATCGTGATCGGGGTGGTGGGCTCGCTCACGGCCGGCCGCCATGCCACGATCAGTGCATGGGTCAGCTTCTGCTCCTCCTGGTCGTGGCATTGACCGTCGCGGCGGTGATCTTCGGCGTGACGGTGCTGGTCAGCGGCCGCGATCCCGGCCTGGTGCCGGCCGAGCCGGACTCGCAGGCCGTGCCGCTGCCCGGCAGCCGGCCGTTGCGGGAATCCGATGTGGGCGAGGTTCGTTTCGACACCGCGCTGCGCGGGTACCGGATGGCCCAGGTCGATCAGGCGATGCGCCGAGCCGCCTACGACATCGGCTACAAGGCCGAGTTGATCGGCGTGCTGGAGGCGGAGGTCACCGCGTTGCGCGAGGGACGCACCACCGACGCCGAGGCGCTGCGCCAGGCCCGTGAGCAGTCCGCCGGCGCGGCGACGACCGGCGACGACGCGACCCCGGTCGGCTCGGCCGGCACCGGCACCCTTCCCGACGCCACCTCGTCTCCTGCGGATTCCGACGGCGTGGCGCCGGCCACCGGCGAGCCCACCACGGCCCATGCCGGCTCCGCCGGCACCGACCCGCTGCCCGATGCCACGTCCTCTCCCGCGGATTCCGACGGCGTGGCACCGATCGTCGGAGAGCCGGCCGGCGACGGCGCCCAGCACGGCGCGGTGGTGCGGTCGGAGAGCGGGTGATCGGCCCGGAGGGCTCCGACGATCTTCACGAGGCGGCGCAACCGGGTGCCGGCGAGGTGACCGCCACGGTGATCGTCGAAGCCCCGGCGCAGCGGGTCTTCGCCGCGCTGCTGGCCTGGGAACGCCAGTCCGACTGGATCCCGTTCACCCGCGTGCGGGTGGTCGAGGGCGACGGCCGCGAGGGCAGCCGGATCGAGGCGGTGACCACGCTCGGCCCGGCCGTGCTGCGCGACGAGATGCGGGTCGTCCGGGTCGACGAGCCGTACGAGATCGGCGTGGTGCACTGCGGCCAGCTCCTTCGCGGCCCGGGTGTGCTGCGCTGCACCCAGATGGACCGGGACCGCACCCAGGTGGTCTGGCACGAGTGGTTCCACCTGCCGGGCGGCCGGGCCGGTCAGCTGGCGTGGCCGGTGCTCTGGCCCGGTTCCAAGGTCAGCCTCACCCAGGCGCTGAAGAGGTTCGCCCGTCTCGTCGAGCAGGGCCGGCTGCCCTGACCCCGGTGGCGTGTCGGTGGGATGCCCTAGCGTGTACGAGGTGACTGACCTGGTGATCGGCGCCGACGGGCTGCCCCGCTGCGCCTGGGGGGCGAGCACCCCGGACTACGCCGTCTACCACGACACCGAGTGGGGGCGGCCGCTGCGCGGCGACGACGCGCTCTACGAGCGGATGACCCTGGAGGCGTTCCAGTCCGGCCTGTCCTGGCTGACCATCCTGCGCAAGCGTCCGGCGTTCCGGCTGGCCTTCGACGAGTTCCGGATCCCGACCGTCGCAGGCTACGACGACGCCGACGTGACCCGGCTGCTCGCCGACGCTGGCATCGTCCGCAACCGGGCCAAGATCGAGGCGGCGATCGCCAACGCCCGCGCGGCGCTGGACCTGCCCGACGGGCTCTCCGCGCTGCTCTGGTCGTTCGCCCCGGCGCCCCGGCCGGCGCGCCCCGCCTCGTTCGCCGAGCTCGCGGCGATCACCCCCGAGTCGACGGCGATGGCCAAGGCGCTCAAGAAGCGCGGCTTCCGGTTCGTCGGCCCGACCACCGCGTACGCGCTCATGCAGGCCACCGGCATGGTCGACGATCACATCGTCGGCTGCCACGTCACGCTCCCGGCGGCGGCGTGATGGGATTGCGGGCATGACGACCGAGACCGCGCACCGGGCCGGCGAGGCCGGCCACGCCGACGGGACGGGCACCTGGGCCGTGCTGCTGCCGGCGGAACGGTACGAGGCCGAGCGGCTCGTGCACCACGACGCGCTGGAGTTGACCGGGCTGACCGACGTCGGCCGGCCGGGCCCCGGTGACCGGGTGGCGGTGCTGGCCGACGCACCGCTGCGGCTGGTGGCGCTCGGCCGGGTCACCGCCCCGGGCCGGCGGCACCGGGAAGACCCCGACGACCCCCAGTCCCCGAACGAGCCCGGGACGCTCGTCGTGGCGTACACCCGGCGGGCCTTCGACGAGCCGGTGCCGGCCGAGCGGCTGACGCTCGACGGGCCGGTCACCGCGCTGGATCCGGCCGCCTTCCGGGCGCTGGCCGACCGGCTCGGCCCGCCCCCGGCGCGGCGCACCTGGCTGGTCAGCCTCGACCTGCCCATCGAGGCCGGCACGCCGGCCGAGGCGGTCCGGCTGTTCTGGTCCTACGTGCAGGAGCTGGGGCCGCGCGAGCTGCCCGCCTTCGTGTCGCCGTCCGGGGACGAGCTGGCCATGCAGGCGTTCGTCCTGGGTGCCGAGGCCAACCAGGACCCGGAGGAGGACGACTAGAACAACCCGGCCAGCCGTCCCCGCCAGTCGGCGAGCACCGGGCCCGGATCGGTGTCCAGCACCCGCTCCAGCAGCGTGGCGTAGACGTCCCGGAAGTCGGTGGTGTACTTCAGGTCGCCGTCGTCGAGGTCGGTGAGGCTGGGTGCCGCTCCGTGCCAGCCGCCGCGCACCCCGGCCCCCAGCAGCAGCATGTCCGACGCGGTGCCGTGGTCGGTTCCGTCCGAGGCGTTGGCCCGGACCCGGCGGCCGAACTCCGAGTAGACCGCCACCACGACCTTTCGCCCCGCCTCGGTCCGGCTCATCCGGTCGGCGAACCCGGTCAGCGCCCGGTCCAGCTGACCCAGCAGGACGGCCTGCAACTGCTTCTCGTCGGCGTGCGTGTCGAAGCCACCCAGCGACACCGAGAAGACCCGGGTGGACACGCCGGCCTCCACACACTGCGCGACCAGATCCAACTGCGCGTCCAACGGCGTCCGGCCTCCGCCGGTGGCCGTCGCCGGTGCCTGCTCGCCGTCCGGGTCCGCCGCGTCCGCGTCGGCGGAGTCACGCACCTGGCGGATCATCTCGTCGACGGATCGCAGGTCGGCGAAGCAGGCGGCGGCCCGGCCCCGGGCGGCGGACTCACCCGCCTCGGCGGCGGCGAGCGCGGCCAGCGTCTCGGCGGGCAACCCCCTGGCCGCTTTCCGGTCCGTCACGGGCACCGCCGCGCCTGCGCTGCGCGCGCCCGCCAGCAGCGGCGGGAGCGCCGGTTCGAAGGAGACCGCCAGCCGGGGATCCCCGCCCGCCAGGTCCAGCCAGCGACCCAGCCAGCCGGTGTTGCCCGGCCGGTCCGGCTGCGCGGTGTGCCAGATGTCCATCGACCGGAAGTGACTGCGGTCGGGCTTCGGGTAGCCGACCCCGCGCACGATCGCCAGCCCGCCGCCGGACCAGCGCTGGTGCAGGCCGGCCAGGGCCGGGTTGAGGCCGAAGTCGTCGTCCAACCGCCGCACCTCGCCATCCGGGTACGCCAGCTCCGGGCGGGCCGCCCGGTAGGCCGGGTCGCCGTCCGGGATGACGGTGTTCAGACCGTCGTTGCCGCCGTAGAGGGTGACCAGCACCAGCGTGCGGGACTGCGGATCGCGGTCACCGGCGGTGTCCAGCAGGTCCCGCAGGCTGTACGCGCCAGCCCCGGCGGCCAGCGCGCCCGCGCCGACCACCCCACTGGTGAGCAGGAACCTCCGTCGGGTCAGGGTGTCCATCGGTCGACTCCTCCGCTCAGCTGACGGTGTACTCGGGGCTGACCAGGCCGGCGGCCAGGAGCTTGCGGGGCTCGCCGGCCAGGGGCGTCAGGGCCGCCCGGGTCCGGGCACCCCAGCCGTCGACGACCAGCAGGCGGGCCAGGGCGTCCGGCCGGCCGGCAGTGGGCGCGGCGGTCAGCCGGGCCAGCACCGCCGGTGCCGTGGTGGCGGCCAGCATCCCGGCCATCCGGAGCCGGGCCTGCAACGACGAGGTGGTCAGCCAGGCGGCCCCGGCCGGCCAGCCGCCCACGCTGGGCGGTCGCAGCGGCACCTGGTCCAGCGCGTTCAGGCCACCCAGCAGTTGTTTCCGTTGCTGCTCGTTCAGAGCGGAGGGTCGGATGCCGAGCTGCCGCAGCGCGCCGACCATCCACTCCACCGGTTGCTTGACGAGGGTTCCCCGGGTCGCCACGAAGGCCGTCGACGAGAAGAGCGCGCGCAGGGTGGTGGCGGTGTCCGCGCCGGCCAGGTCGGCCGGCGCCGGGACATCGGTGCCGGCGTAGCGGAACCAGAGCCGGCGTGCCACGAACGCCACCGCGGCGGGTTGAGTGGCCAGCAGGCCGGCGTACGCCTCGGCGTCGAACCGGCCACTGCGCCCGAGGATGGTCTTCTCCCCGGGGTCGTGCCGGCGGGTCTCGAAGCGGGCGACGCCGCTGCGCCGGTCCACCACCCAGCCGGTCAGCGCCCGGGCGCCGGCCTTCACGTCGGCCTCGGTGTATCCGCCGATGCCGAGGGTGAACAGCTCCATCAGCTCGCGGGCCAGGTTCTCGTTCGGCGCCTTGCGGGTGTTCTTCTGCCCGTCCAGCCAGAGGATCAGGGCCGGGTCGCGCACCATCGCGGCGATCAGCGGCCCCAGTGGCCCGCGCCCGTGGCGGCGCAGCGTCTCCAACTGACCCAGCATCAGGTGGGCGGATCTGACCTTCTGCGCGCTGGTTGCCCAGTGTCCGTGCCAGAAGAAGAGGAGCTTCTCGGTCAGCCCGTCCTCGGCGGCCACCATCCGGTCCAGCCACCAGAGGGTCAGCCGCTGGAGCTGTTCCCGGCGCTCGGCGTTGGCCTGCTGCCGCTGCTCGCGGGTGGACTCGCCGGTCAACCGGGCGTACGGGTCCGTGCCCAGTGCCGGCGGCGGGGTGGCCGCCGCACCCCGGTCGGGGCGGACCGGGGTGAGCAGGTTGTCCAGGGCCGCCGCCGGTCCGGCGCGTTCGGCCGCGTCCACCTCGTCGGCGGTGGGCCCGAAGGTGGCCCGGCGCAGCAGGTGCGCCACCGCTTCACGATCGCTCATGTGGGCAGACGCTAGGCGGCCCGTGTTCGAGGACGGTCAGGACGGCGTGTGAATCGCGTTCAGTGTCCCTCGAAGACCGGTTTCTGCTTGCCGACGAAGGCGAGGGTGGCCGCCCGGTGGTCGGTCGTCGCACCGCAGATCGCCTGCGCCTGCGCCTCGGCGGCCAGCGCGTCGGCGAGGGTGCCGGCGTCGGCGATGGAGAGCTGCCGCTTGATCGCGCCGTACGCGACGGTCGGGCCGGCGGCGAGCCGGGCGGCGAGTTCCTGCGCGGCCGGCAGCACCTTCTCGTCGTCGTCCGTCAGCTTGTTGAGCAGCCCCAGCCGGCACGCCTCCTCGGCGCGGACCGGCTCGGCCAGCATCAGCAGTTCCACCGCCTTGGCGTGGCCGACCAGCCGGGGCAGCGTCCAGGAGGCGCCGGTGTCGGCGGCGAGGCCCACCTTGGCGAAGGCCATCAGGAAGCTCGTGGTCGGTCCGCCGATCCGGATGTCGGCGAGGAAGGCCAGCGAC
Source organism: Micromonospora sp. RHAY321 (assembly GCF_023896955.1). Classification (GTDB taxonomy): domain Bacteria; phylum Actinomycetota; class Actinomycetes; order Mycobacteriales; family Micromonosporaceae; genus Micromonospora. The sequence goes on along the minus strand of NZ_JAMHIW010000003.1, from coordinate 214,475 downwards.
GCGCCCGCCCCGGCGGCCATCCCGCGGACGGCCGCCACCACGGGCTTGGGCAGGTTGGCCAGCCGGGCGGCGATCGGGTTGTAGTGCGCCCGCACCGTGTCCAGCGGGTTGCCCGTGGTGCTCTCCAGCGTCGCCACGTGCTCGCGCAGGTCCTGGCCGGCGCTGAACGACCCGCCCGCTCCGGCCAGCACGACAGCCCGGCAGGACCGGTCGGTCTCCAGCTCGGCCAGCGCGTCCCGCAGGGCCTCCTTGAGCGCCACGTCGAGCGCGTTCATGGCCTTCGGCCGGTTCAGCGTGAGGGTGACGACGGCATCGGTCCGGTCGACGAGCAACGGTTCGGTCACGTTCTAACGACCCTTCTGTCGGACGATGCGGCTACCGGCGTCGAGGCACTGCTCGACGTAACGGTCGGCGGCCGGACGCAGGCGGGCCGCGTGCCGGTCGAAGAAACTGGCCGCGGCGGTGCCGGGCCAGCGCTCGGGCAGCAGCGCCGGAGGTAGCTGCGGGTCCCGGAACAGGAAGGTACGCCACGCGTGCACGAGCCGGAACCGGGCCGCGTACGCCTCCTCGTCGGTGCTGCGCACGGTGACCGCGCCGAGCAGCGGGCGCTGGTCGGCGACGAACCGTTCGTAGGCGCGACCGATCTCGGTCAGGTTCCAGGCCCGGCGGACCACGCCCATCGCCCCCGGGGTGCCGGAGAAGTGTGAGGCGGTGAACCGCTCGAACCGGACGCCGGCCTCGGCGAGCAGCAGGTCGACGTCCTCGGCGGGCCGGGTGGCCACCCAGGTCTGCTCGTCGAGGGTGCCGTAGCCGAGGAAGCTGAGGTTCGCGGCGAGTCGCTGCCGGTCCCGCCGGGAGCCCGGCGCCTCCAGGACGAGCAGATCGAACCGCCCATCCCAGCTGACCCGGCCGGTGCGGTAGATCCGGGCTGCCGCCTCGTCCAGTCGTCGGGCGGCTTTCGGTGTGATCGAATATCCCGGTCCGGACGCCAACCGGAGCGGGTCGAGCCAGCCCTGACGCACCATCCGGGACACGGCGGTGCGAACGGCCGGCGGCGCGATTCCCAACGGCGCCAGCAGCTTGACCAGGGCGGCGACCGGTGCCCGGCCACCCCTCGGTCGGAGGTGGTCGCCGTACAGGTCGAAGAGTGCCGACCGTGCCTGCATGACCGCACATTGTGACAGGCCTTCTCAAGATAAGCTAGATGCTGTTACATCAATGCTGCTCCGGTTTGGGTCCGGCGGTGTTCATCAGGGAAAATCGTTGGTCGACACCCCCGCGACCGTTGCGGGTGGTCGTGACGAAGTGGCTGTGGGGCAACCCACCGACCCTGGTGTAGGTCTGAGGGGAGACAACATGGCGGCGATGAAGCCGCGGACAGGCGACGGTCCGCTGGAAGTCACCAAGGAGGGTCGGGGCATCGTCATGCGGGTCCCGCTGGAGGGCGGTGGCCGGCTCGTCGTCGAGATGACTCCCGACGAGGCCAACGCGCTCGGTGACGCGTTGAAGGCAGCCGCCGGCTGAGCGAGGAGTGGTCCGGGCGGTATGCGCCGCCCGGACCGTTCCTCAGTCCCTGAGCCACCGGCATCGCCGGTGGCTCAGGGTCTTCATCGCTGCGGACACGCGGGTCGGGTCCCGCTCCGCGACACTTTTCTGGAGGTACGGTTCCGCGTGCTCGCCATCCGCCCGATCGCCGAGCCCGACCGGCTCGACGTCCTCGTCCTGCCTGTCCGTCCCGCCGATCCGGCAGCCGGCGGCGACGCCCCGGCCGAGACGGTGCCCACCGCCGTGGCGCCTCCGGACGGCACCGCCGAGGAGGCCGCGGCGCTGGCGCCGGTCGCCCGGCTGAGCGGTCGAGCCGGAGAGATCCGCACCCAGTTGCGCCCCGGGCGTACTCCCGGCCGGCTGGTGCTGCTCGGCATCGGCGACGGTGGGGAGGCGGCCTGGCGGACCGCTGGGGCCGCTCTGGCCCGCTCCGCCGCAGATGAGACGCACATCACTATTGCGCTGCCGGTCGACGTGAGCCCGGCCGCCGTCCGCGGGCTGACCGAGGGCCTGCTGCTCGCCTCGTACCGGTTCCGCCTGACCGAGGCCGGAGACGCGCCCGCGCTCAGCGAGGTCGATCTGCTGCTTGCCGACCCGGCCGCGCAGGAGAGCACCGTCGCCACGGCTCGGACGACCGCCGCGATGACCCACCTCGCCCGCGACCTGACCAACACCCCGTCCTCGGTGAAGAACCCGGAGTGGTTCGCCGACCAGGTGGCCTCCGCCGCGGCGGACCTGCCCGACCTGCACCTGCGGGTGCGTGGTCCGGCCGAGCTGGCCGCCGAGGGCTTCGGCGGGATCCTCGCCGTGGGCGGTGGCTCGGCCAGCGGCCCACGCCTCGTCGAGCTGGACTGGCGTCCGGCCGACGCGCGTACCCATGTGGTGCTGATCGGTAAGGGCATCACGTTCGACACCGGCGGCATCTCGATCAAGCCGGTGCCGGCGATGAAGCTGATGCGCAAGGACATGGCCGGCGCGGCGGCCGTCGTCGCCGCCACCCTCGGCGCCGCCGCGTTGCGGCTGCCCGTCCGGATCACCACGCTGGCCCCGCTCGCCGAGAACATGGTGAGCGGGTCGGCGTTCCGTCCCGGCGACGTCATCCGGCACTACGGCGGGACGACCAGCGAGACGACCAACTCCGACGCCGAGGGCCGGCTGGTCCTCGCCGACGCGCTGGCGTACGCGGTGGACCAGCTCGCGCCGGACCTGCTGCTCGACCTGGCGACCCTCACCGGTGCCAACGCGGTGGCACTGGGCAAGCGCACCGCCGCCCTGTACAGCGAGAACGACAGGCTGGCCGCCGACGTGCTGGCCGCGGCCGAGGCGGCCGGCGAGGCGGCCTGGCGGATGCCGCTGCACACCGACTACGTCGAGTACCTGGGCAGCGAGGTCGCCGACCTGTACAGCGCGCCGACGCAGGGCGCCGGGTCGGTGCTGGCCGCGCTCTACCTGCGCGAGTTCACCGGCGAGCTGCGGGACCGCTGGCTGCACCTGGACATGTCGGCACCGTCGTGGGCGGACGGCGACCACGCCGAGGTCAGCCGCGGCGCGACCGGCTGGGGCGTGCGCTCGCTGCTGCGTTGGCTGGCCAGCGTCAACTGACCGGGGTCAGCACTTCACCGCCGCGAGCACCCCGTGGCCGACCGGGAGCAGCGCGGGAATCCAGTGCTCCGACTCCCGGACCGCCTTGATCGTCTCGCGGACGGTCACCGTCTCCGCGTCGCGGGCGGCCGGGTCAGCGATCCGGCCGCCGGCCAGCATGCCGTTGAGCGCCAGCACACCCCCGGGGCGCAACAGTCGCAGCGCGGCCTCCACGCAGGCGTGGAAGCCGGTCGCTTCGGCGTCCACGAAGACCAGGTCGTACGCACCGTCGGCGAGCCGGGGCAGCACGTCCAGCGCGCGACCGGTGATGATCCGGGTGCGGCCGGCGGCGAAGCCCGCCTCGGTGAAGATCCGCCGGGCGATCCGCTGGTGCTCCACCTCCACGTCGATGGTGGTGAGCACGCCGTCGGCGCGCATGCCGCGCAGCAGCCAGACGCCGCTGACGCCGGTGCCGGTGCCGATCTCCACCACCGCCCGGGCGTTGCCGGCCGCGGCCAGCAGCCGCAGTGCCGCTCCCGCGCCGGGGGTGACCGCCTCGAGGCCCACCTCGTGGGCCAGGCTGCGGGCGGTACGTAGGACGAGATCCTCGGTCACGTACGACTCGGCGAACTGCTGAGCCTGGGTCGTCGAACCGCCGGAACCGGCGACCGTGGCGATGGGGCACCTCCGGGACGGTGCGTGGTGCGGGGGCGGGTTGGCACTGTGAGCGTAGAGGCGACCGCTGCGGGGCGCAGCCGCGCCTCCGCCCTCGTGATCACCGGAGGCAACCGCTGACTCCACCGCGCGCATCCGTGCAATCCTGGAGGCGGTATCCCGTCAGCCGCGACCGCGCCGGTCCGTGGCCGGGCGACGCGGCGCGGGATCCGGGGACGGACTGGGAGGCACCTACGTGACCGACGGCTGGGACTGGCGCCGGGGCGGTGAGACTCCGGCGGCCCCGTCCGGGGCAGGGACCCCGCCGGCGGGGTCGCCGACCGCGCCGGCGGCCGGCAGCGCGCCTGCGGCGTCGCCCGGCAACGCATCGACGGCCGGGAGCCTGCCGGGGGCGACCCCCGTGGCCGGTCCGCCGACCGCCGCGCAGCCGGCCACCTGGCCGGCATCGACCACGCAGCAGCCAGCCACCTGGCCGGCATCGACCACGCCGCCGAGCCCGGCCGCGGCCTCGCCCTGGTGGTCGGACGCGCTCGCCGACCCGTGGCGGGACCCGGCGGCACCGGCCGCGGTGGTGGTGCCCGGGGTGGTGGTCACCGGCACCGAGCCCGAGCCGGTCACCGACCCGGACGCACCGGGCCGGCCGACGCTGCGCCACCTGCTGCTCATCCCGATGATCACCGCGTTGCTGGCCGGCACGCTCGGCGGCGCGCTGGGCTACGCCTTCGCGGTACGCGGTGGCGCCGCCGGGACGGTGCTCGGCGGGGAGCCGGCGCAGGCGCCCGCGCTGGCCCAGCGCAAGCCGGAGTCGCTGGCCGGGGTCGCCGAACGGGTGCTGCCCAGCGTGGTGACCGTGCGGGTGAGCAGCCTCGGCGGGACGAGTGAGGGCTCCGGCTTCATCGCCAGCGCCGACGGTCACGTGATCACCAACGACCATGTGGTGGCCGGCGGCAGCGGCAAGGCCTCGGTGATCTTCAACGACGGCACCTCGGCCCCCGCGACCCTGGTCGGTCAGGACCCGGAGTCCGACATCGCGGTGATCAAGGTGAGCCGGACGGGGCTGCGGCCGGTCGAGTTCGGCGACTCCGACGCGCTGGCCGTCGGCGATCCGGTGCTCGCCATGGGCTCGCCGCTCTCGCTGGCCAACACGGTCACGGCCGGCATCGTGAGCGCGCTGGACCGGACGATGCAGGCCGGGGAGCCGGGCGGTCCGGTGCGGTACTACGCGGCGATCCAGACCGACGCCGCCGTCAACCACGGCAACTCCGGTGGCCCGCTGGTCGACGGCGCCGGGCGGGTGGTCGGGGTCAACTCCACCATCAAGTCGCTGGTCGCCGAGGGGCAGGAGGCCGGCAACATCGGGCTCGCCTTCGCCATCCCCATCAACCAGGCCAAGCGGGTGACCCAGGACATCATCGGCACCGGCAAGGCCCGGCGGACGGTGATCGGCGCGCAGGTCGGCGGCCCGGGCGCGGGTGCCGGCGGCGGCGTACGGCTGGCCGCGGTCGAGCCGTCCGGGCCGGCGGCGGGGGCCGGGTTGCGGGTCGGTGATGTGATCACCAAGCTCAACGGCCGGCCGATGACCGAACCGACGGACCTGATCGCCCTGGTCCGCAAGTTCGCGCCCGGCTCGGTGGTGACCGTGGAGTTCCGGCGCGGCGCCGACCGGCAGAACACGTCGGTCACACTGGCCGCCGATGCGAAGTGAGCGGCGGGTCACCCCCTGCCCGAAAGCCGTTCGGCGTGCGTAGTCTTGCTGCTGACGCCGAGAGGAGGCCCGCGGGATGCTCGACAACCTGAACTGGTGGGAGATCGGTGCGCTGCTGCTCCTGGCGCTGTTGATCTTCGGTGACCGGCTGCCCGCAGTCATCACGGACGGCCTGCGGCTGGTGCGCAACCTGCGCAACATGGCCCGCAACGCGACCGGTGACCTGAGCCGGGAGTTGGGCACCGACATCCAGCTGGAGGATCTGCACCCGAAGGCCTTCATCCGCAAGCACCTCCTCAGCGAGGAGGACGAGGCCGCGATCCGCAAGCCGTTGCAGGGCGTCTACGACAACCTGCGCGCGGACGTCGGCGGTGTGCACGACGAGCTGAAGGACGTGGCCAACGCCGCGGACCCGCGCTCGAACGGCACCCGGTCCGGCACGGCCACCGGCACCCCATCGGCGCCGGCCCCCCGGGCCAGCTACGACGACGCCACCTGATCGACCCGTCGGAACCCGCCCGTCACCTGACCGGCACGTAGCCCGCCGACCCAGGGGCCGGCGGGCGAACGGTGGAACGGGTGCTCAGCGTCCGGCGGGCTTGAGGCCGAGCGGCTTGCCGAGCAGCGACTCACGACGCAGCGCCAGCCGGTCGGCGATCTTGCCGAGCGCCTGCGCAGCCGGCGACTCCGGCTCGGCCAGCACGATCGGGTTGCCGGCGTCGCCGGCCTCCCGGACGCGGGTGTCCAGCGGGATCTGCCCCAGCAGCGGCACCTGTGCGCCGATGGTCCGGCTCAGCGACTCGGCGACCGTCGCGCCGCCGCCCGCACCGAAGATCTCCATGCGGGAGCCGTCCGGCAACTCCAGCCAGGACATGTTCTCGATGACGCCGACCACCCGCTGGTGGGTCTGCAGGGCGATCGCACCGGCCCGCTCCGCCACCTCGGCGGCGGCGGCCTGCGGGGTGGTGACCACCAGGATCTCCGAGTTGGGCAGCAACTGGGCCAGCGAGATGGCCACATCGCCGGTGCCCGGGGGCAGGTCGAGCAGGAGCACGTCCAGGTCGCCCCAGTAGACGTCGGCCAGGAACTGCTGCAACGCCCGGTGCAGCATCGGGCCGCGCCACACCACGGCGGCGTTGCCCGAGGTGAACATGCCGATGGAGATCACCTTCACGCCGTGCGCCTGCGGCGGCATGATCATGTCTTCGACCCGGGTCGGCCGGCCGTCCGCGCCGAGCATCCGGGGCACCGAGTGGCCGTAGATGTCCGCGTCGACCACGCCCACGGAGAGCCCGCGGGCGGCCAGTGCCGCCGCCAGGTTGACCGTCACGCTGGACTTGCCGACGCCGCCCTTGCCGCTGGCCACCGCGTACACGCGGGTCCGCGAGCCGGGCTGGGCGAACGGGATGACCGGCTCCTCGCTGGCGCCCCCGCCGCGCAGCTGCGACTGCAACGACTGCCGCTGCTCCGGGCTCATCACACCAAAGTCGATCTCCACCCCGGTCACCCCGGGCACCGCGGCGACGGCGGCCGTGATGTCGGTGCGCAGCTTGTCCTTGAGCGGGCAGCCGGCGACGGTGAGCAGCAGCTCGACCCGTACGACGCCGCTGGCACCGATCGTGGCGGAGCGGACCATGCCCAGCTCGGTGATGGGCCGGCGGATCTCCGGGTCGTTGACGGTGGCCAGGGCGGCCTGGATCGCGTCCTCGACGGTGCTGACGGGTGCTGACATGCCCGCAATGCTACGTCGCGGGGCATCCGCTCCGGCCGTTGCCCGGGAACGGTGTGAGCGAATCGATGGCCGGACGCGGCCCCCCGGTCAGCCGTCCTGCGGGCGGGGTGCGACTCCGTCCGGCCGGGAGCCGTGGGTGAAGTCGCCGTCCAGGTCGTCGCGGGGCTCACCCAGCCCTGCGCCGTCGGTCGGCCGCTGGCCGCGCCTCTCCTGCCGGCTGTCCTTCTCCTGCTGGCGGCGCTCCAACCGCTGGCGGCGCTGCCCCGCCTCGTCCAGCTCCTCGGCCAGCCGGGTCAGCTCGGAGCGGAGGAAGTCCCGGGTGGCGACCTCGCCCAGCGCGATCCGCAGCGAGGCGATCTCCCGCGCCAGGTACTCGGTGTCGGCCTTCTGCGCGGTGGCCCGCCGCCGGTCCTCCTCCAGCGCCAGCCGGTCCCGGTCCGCCTGCCGGTTCTGCGCCAGCAGGATCAACGGGGCCGCGTAGCTGGCCTGCAACGACAGCACCAGGGTGAGGAACGTGAAGGTGTACGGGTCGAAGCGCAGGTGTGCGGGGGCGAGCGTGTTCCACCCGAACCAGATCGCGATCACCACCGTCATGACGACGATGAAGTTCGCGGTGCCCATGCCGCGGGCGATGCCCTCGGACCACCTGCCGAACGCCTCCGCGTCGAACCGGGGCAGCTTGATCCCCCGCGGCTCACGTGGCTGGTCGAGCCGTTCGGTCCGCCGCTGATCAGCCATCCGAGCCGTCCAACACCTGGTCGGTGGCGCCCGCCGCTCCCAGGGCGTCACGGTCCCGCCAGTCCCGTGGCAGCGAGTGGTCCAGCACGTCGTCCACCGTGACGGCGCCGACCAGCCGGTTGTTCCGGTCGATCACCGGCATGGCGACCAGGTCGTAGGTGGCCATGCGGCGGGTGATCTCCGGCAGCGGGGTGGTCGGGCGCAGCGGATCGATGTCGTTGACCACCACCTTCCCCAGCAGGTCGGCAGGGGGCTCGCGCAGCAGCGACTGGAAGTGGACCATGCCCAGGTAGCGGCCGGTCGGCGTGTTCTGCGGGGCTCGGGTCACGAAGACCTGGGCGGCGACGGCGGGGGAGAGCTGCGGCTCCCGGATCCGGGCCAGCGCCTCGGCGACCGTGGCGTCCGGCGGCAGGATGACCGGCTCCGAGGTCATCACGCTGCCGGCCGTGCCGGGCGTGTACTTGAGCAGTTGGCGCACCGGGTCGGCCTCGTCGGGCTCCATCAGGTCCAGCAGCACGTCCTGCTCCGGCGGGGGCAGCTCGTTGAGCAGGTCCGCGGCGTCGTCCGGGTCCATCTCCTCCAGCACGTCGGCGGCCCGTTCCCGGTCCAGCGCGGCGAGGATCTCCACCTGGTCGTGCTCGGGCAGCTCACTGAGCACGTCGGCGAGGCGCTCGTCGTCCAGCGCCGCCGCGACCTCGTTGCGCCGCGCGTCGGGCAGGTCCTGCAGGGCGTTGGCCAGGTCGGCCGGGCGCATGTCCTCCAGGACGGCCAGCAGGTTGGCCGTACCCCGGTTGTCGGCGATGCCGCTGAGCCCGCGCACCCGGTCCCACTCCACCTGGTGCAGGTGGCCGCGGCGGGTGAGCCGGCCGGTCTGCTCGCGGACCGCGACCCGGGTGAGTGACCACTCACCGCCGCGGCTGCACTCCATGGCGACGTCCACCACCGCTCCGGGCTGCCCGCCCGGGTCGAGCTGCACCCGTCGATCCAGCAGCTCCTGGAGCACCAACAGCTCGTTCGGGCGCTTCTCGAAGCGCCGCAGGTTGAGGGTGCCGGAGCCGAGCACGACCGCGTCCGCGTCGATGGAGGTGATCCGGTTGATGGACAGGAAGATCCGCCGACGCATCGGCATCTCGGCGACGAGGCCCACGACCTCCGGGGGACGTTTGGTCGCCCGCAGCCGGGCCACGGCGTCGCGAACCCGGCCCACCTGGTCACCGTTCGGGTCGAAGACGGCGACTCCGGCGAGGCGGGCGATGTAGACCCGGGTCGGCGTGCTCACGGGCACCAGCCTAAGCGCCTAGTGTTTATCAACATGTCGACCTTGGCCTACGAGATCGTGGACGTCTTCACCGACCGCCCGTTCGCCGGCAACCCGCTGGCCGTGGTGTTCGGCGCGGAGGCGTTGGCCACCGAGCAGATGCAGGCGCTCGCGCTGGAGTTCAACCTCTCCGAGACGGTGTTCGTGCTGCCCCCGACCCAGTTCGGCGCCACCTACCGGGCCCGGATCTTCACCCCGGTCGAGGAGTTGCCGTTCGCCGGGCATCCCAGCGTCGGCGCGGCGGTCACCGCCCGTCGGCGCGGGATGTTCGATGTGGGGCAGATCACCCAGGAGTGCGGTGCCGGGGTGCTGCCGATCGAGGTGACCGAGTCCGGCGCGACACTGACCGGTGGCGCCGCCACCCTCGGCCCCGAGCTGGACCCGGAGCCGCTGCTGGAGATCGCGGGGCTGGTCGCGGACGACTACGCCGGGCCCGCGCCACGGGTCGCCGGCTGCGGGCTGGAGTTCCCGTACCTGCCGGTGCGGCCGGAGTCGGTGGCCCGGGCACGGGTGAACCCGGCGGCGGCGGAGCGGTACGGGGTGGCGCACGTCAGCGTCTTCTCCTGGGACGGCGCCACGCAAACCGCGCACGCCCGGGTCTTCGTGCCGGGCCTCGGCGTCCCGGAGGACCCGGCGACCGGCTCGGCGGCGCTCGGCCTCGGCGTCTGGTTGGTGGCCAGCGGCCTGCTGCCCGGGGAGGGGATGTCCCGCTACGCGGTGAGCCAGGGGGTGGAGATGAACCGTCCGTCGGCGCTGTCGTGCACGGTCACCGCGGCGAACGGCGTGGCGGTCGGCGCGACCGTCGCCGGCCAGGTGGTGCCGGTGGCCAAGGGCGAGATCGCCGTGCCACCCTTCGTGGGCTGACCGGCGCGGAGGTGCCCATGCGGGAGAATGCGGGTGTGACGGACGACGATGCCCCCCGTGGCACGCCACTGGTCGACGAGGCGATGAAGAAGGCCGCCGTGGCCTGGGTCAGCGTGCCCGGCGGCCCGGCGCTCGCGCTCTGGTGCGCTCCGTTGGAGGGCGCGTTGTACGTGGTCAGCGGGCCCGGCGAGCAGGCCGCACCGGGGCTGGCCGACGCGACCGAAGCGCAGGTCACGCTGCGCGGCGACCACGGCGGCCGGATCGTCACCTGGCCCGCCCGGGTGACCCGGGTCCAGCCGGGCACCGAGGCGTGGGACACCACCGCGCCGCTGGTCGCGGGCAAGCGGCTCAACGCGCCCGGCCCGACCGCCGACCTGGTGGCCCGGTGGGCCGCCGACGGCTGCGCGGTGAACCGGCTCGCGCCGGCGGGCGACCCGCTGGCCGGCACCGACCTGCCGGCCGACGCGCAGGCCGAGGTGCCCCGGGACACTCCGGCGGTCCGGGCCACCCGCAAGCCGTTCCGCCTGCACCGGGTTCGCCGCCGCTGACCCGACGCCCGGCCCGACACCTCAGCCGGCCCCGGCGCCGACGACCTGGGCGTCGACGACGTCGAGCACCTCGCGCAGCGTGCCGAGCGTCGGGCCACGCCAGTCCCGGTCGGCGTTGAACACCATGTGCTCGCCGAGGTCGGGCGCGGCGAGCCGGACGGCGGTCATCCCGGCCCGCTCGGCGCCGGTCAGCTCCTGGCTGCCGCCGTCGCCCACGTACAGGCAGTCATCCGGCGCCAGCCCGAGCCGCTGGCAGGCGGTCAGATAGAGCGCCGGATCCGGTTTGCACAGTCCGACCTGCACGGAGAAGACCCGCACGTCGAGCAGTGGAGCGATCGCGAGCTGCGGCAGGAATGCCGGCAGCTCGTGCGTACAGTCGCTGATCACACCGGTGCTCAGACCACGCTGGCGCAGTGCCGCCAGCACGGGCACCGCGTCGCCCCGCAGCCGGGTGTCCGCGCGCACCGCACGGTGCCGGGACGCCACGGCCGCGCGCAGCGCGTGGTCGCTGGGGTGTACGCCGGCCTGGGCGCACACCCAGCGCAGGGTCGCCTCCGCGTTGCCGAGCCGGCCGGTGGCCCGTTCGTAGTACGTACGGTTCAGCACCTCGGTCAGCGTGTCGGTGGGGCAGCCGAGCAGCTCGGCGGTGCCGAGGTGCGCGGCACCACGCTGCACCGAACGGGTCAGCGTGCCGAAGAAGTCGAACAGCACCGCCTGGTAGCTGGGCATGGGGGAGCGCCTCCGGGCGGTCGAGGGTCGCCGGCGCGGACCCGCGTGATCGTAACGGAGTGCTGACGGTCCGTGTGCTTCGCGGCCGTGTGAGGATTGCTTCCCGTGCCCTCTCCTTCACCCCGCCCGCCTTTGGATCCGCTGACCACCGGCGCTGTCGGCCTGGCCGTGGTCGCCGTGTCGTCGTCCGCGCCGTTGATCGCCTACGCCGCCGCTCCCGCCCTGGCCATCGCGTTCTGGCGCAACCTGCTCGCGGTGGTCGTCCTGGGACCCTTCTCGCTGGCCCGGCGCCGCGCCGAGTTCCGCCGCCTGACCGTGGGCGTGGGTCGCCGGGAGGGGTTGTTCTGCGTGCTCTCCGGGGTCGCGCTGGCCGCGCACTTCGCCACCTGGATGCCGAGCGCGCAGCTCACCTCGGTCGCCACGGCCACCGCCCTGGTCGCCACCCAGCCCGTCTGGCAGGGGCTGATCGCCCGCTTCCAGGGCCGCCGGCTGCCCCGGGTGGTCTGGATCGGCATCGCGGTGGCGGTCGTCGGCGCGGCGATCGCCACCGGCGCGGACGTCGGGATCTCCGGGCGGGCCGTCCTCGGTGACCTGCTGGCGGTGACCGGCGGCCTGTTCGCCGCCGTCTACACCGCCTTCGGCGAGCGGGCCCGGGCCAGCATCAGCACCACCACGTACACCACCATCTGCTACGGGATCTGCGCCCTGATCCTGCTGGTCATCTGCCTGCTCGGCGGCGTCCGGACCGTCGGCTTCGACGGGCGGACCTGGCTGGCCATCCTGGCCCTGGTGGCCGGCGCCCAACTGCTCGGCCACTCGATGTTCAACTACGCCCTGCACCGGATCCCGGCGACAACCGTGAGCGTGCTGATCCTGCTGGAGGTGCCCGGCGCCGCTCTGCTCGGTTGGGCCTGGCTGGGTCAGATGCCCCGCCCGTACGCGCTGCTGGGGCTGGCGTTGCTGCTGGTCGGAGTCGCGGTGGTGGTGCTCGGCGGCGCCCGGGCCGGCCGCCGCGCCACACCGCCGCCCACCCCGCTGCCCGCTGACGCCGCCCCGCTGACCGACTGAGCGAGCTAGCCAGCTAGCTCTCGCGCACCTCGATGACACGGGTGGTCGGGGCGGATTCGCCGAGGGCGGCGCGCAGCGCAACCCGCTCCGGGTCGCCGAGGAACGATTCGTACCCCGCCCGTGCGTCGAACCGGATCAGGTGCACCTCGGCCCGCCCGTCGCTGCCGCGCAGCCGGCGCTCCAGCCGGCCACCGTGCCGCCCGAGCAGGGCCAGCACCTCGTCCTCGTACCGCTGCCCGGCAGCCTCGGCTCCGGCGGGATAGTCGACCACCGCGACCAGATTCAGCATGTGGCCACGCTATTCGGCGATGCCGACGGCCTTGGCGCTCGCCGCCCAGAGCCGCGCGGCGAGCTGTGGGTCGGCGGCCTTCCGGTACGGCCGACGCAGCCGACGGTCCGCGTAGTAGCCCCCCTGGACCAGCCGGACCGGGTCCTGGTTGGCGAGCCACACCAGGGTCTCGGCGCCCTTCTCGGGGCTGCGGAACGGCAGGAACCGCATGCCGAGGGCGACCAGCCGGCTGTCGTTGGCGAACCGGGTGCGCACCACCCCCGGGTGGAAACTGTGTGCCGGGACGCCCGGCCAGCGGCGGGCCGCCTCCGCGGTGAACAGGATGTTCGCCTGCTTGCTGGTGCCGTACGCGACCATCGGCCGGTAGCGGCGCAGTGGCTTGTTCAGGTCGCCCGGGTCCAGCATGCCGCTGCGGTGCGCGCCGGAGGCCGTGACCACCATCCGGCCGACCCGGTCGGCGAGCAGGTTGGTCAGCAGGAACGGGGCCAGGTGGTTGGCCTGGATCGACAGCTCGAAGCCGTCGACGGTGGTGAGCGGTTGCAGCGCGATCGCGCCCGCGTTGTTGACCAGCACGTCGATCCGGTCGTACGCGTCGCGCAGCCGTTCGGCGAGCCGGCGTACGTCGTCGAGCACCGCGAAGTCCGCCCGGAACAGCTCCGGACGCTCACCCGAGTTCTCCCGCACGCGTTCCGCCGCAGCCTGCAGTCGGGCCGGATCCCGGCCGACCAGCACCACCCGGTCACCACGGCAGGCCAGGTTCACGGCGGCGGCCAGCCCGATGCCGGAGCTGGCCCCGGTCACCACCACGAGTCGACGCCCAGTGACATCTTCCACAGGTCCATTCACCCCGGTCATGGCGCGAGGTTACCGTGGCGTCACCACGCCCTTTGGGATCGTTAAGTTTCTCGGATCTGTCGTCAGGTGGCGTCGGCGTGCCCGCCGGACGCTGGAAGGAGCGCATCCATGGCCGCTGTCGGTCGTCCCCGCCGGTCCTGCCTCGCGGTACCGGGTTCCAGCGTCAAGATGCTCGGCAAGGCGCAGGGGCTCCCGGCCGACCAGGTCTTCCTCGACCTGGAGGATGCCGTCGCCCCGCTGGCCAAGCCGGACGCGCGCAAGAACATCGTGGCCGCGCTCAACGAGGGTGACTGGGCCGGCAAGACCCGGGTGGTCCGCGTCAACGACCTGACCACCCCGTGGACCTACCGGGACGTCATCGAGGTCGTCGAGGGCGCCGGGGCGAACCTGGACTGCATCATGCTGCCGAAGGTGCAGACCGCCGCCCAGGTGCAGTGGCTGGACCTGACGCTCACCCAGATCGAGAAGACGCTCGGCCTGGAGGTCGGCCGCATCGGCATCGAGGCGCAGATCGAGAACGCCGCCGGTCTGGTCAACGTGGACGCGATCGCCGCCGCGTCGCCCCGGGTGGAGACCATCATCTTCGGGCCGGCCGACTTCATGGCCTCGATCAACATGAGGTCGCTGGTCGTCGGCGCGCTGATCCCGGACTACCCGGGCGACCCGTACCACTACATCCTGATGCGGATCCTGATGGCCGCGCGGATGCACGACAAGCAGGCCATCGACGGCCCGTTCCTGCAGATCCGGGACGTGGACGGCTTCCGCGAGGTGGCCAAGCGTTCGGCGGCGCTGGGCTTCGACGGCAAGTGGGTGCTGCACCCGGGCCAGATCGACGCCGCCAACGAGGTCTACCAGCCGGCGCAGGCCGACTACGACCACGCCGAGCTGATCCTCGACGCCTACCAGCACTACACCTCGGAGGCCGGCGGCCGGCTCGGCGCCGTGATGCTCGGCGACGAGATGATCGACGAGGCGTCCCGCAAGATGGCGCTGGTGATCGCCGCCAAGGGCCGGGCGGCCGGGATGACCCGTACCTCGTCGTTCACCCCACCGGCGGAGTGAGCGCGGCCGGCCGGGACGACGACCGCCGCCGGCCGTCGTCCCGCCCCGACAACCGGCGCCACGCCGGCTCGCCCACCGATCAGTAGCTGCTGGTGCTGGTGCTGCTGTCGCCCGTCGCGATCGCGAAGACGATCGCGGCGACGTAGAAGGCGATCAGCAGCACCAGTAGTCCGGTGAAGATCCAGCCGATGATGATGGCTGCCTTCGCCATGCCCTCGCCGCTCTCGCCGGTGGCCCGGATCTGCTTGCGGGCCACGTGGCCGAGGATCGCGCCGACCGGCGCGGTGATGCAGGACGTGATGCCGATCAGGGACAGCACGAACGCCGCGATGGCCATGCCGTTGGTCTTCGGCGGCGCCGGGTAGCCGTAGCCGGGGTGCTGCGGCGGATAGCCGGGCGCGGCGTACCCGGGCGGCGCATACCCGTGCGGCGCGTATCCGGGCACGGGTTGACCCGGCGGCAACTGCCCGCCGGCGTACGGGTCGACAGGCGCGTACGGGTCGGGCGGCCCGGGTTGGGTGGGTACCGGCGACCCGGCCACCAGGGTCGGGTCCACCGGTGGGCTCGACTGCGGGCCCGACCACGTGGGATCGGTCCAGCCGCCGGGCGGTGGGGGATTGGTCATGCGAACTCTCCGTCAGGTCGGGTGCGCCCGTCAGGGTAGTCAGGGCAGGCGAAACCCGATGCCCCCGCTACCGGGTGCCGCGTTGCCCGGGCCGGTCGCAACGGGCAGGATCCAGGCATGGCAATCGAGGCGCGCGCCGCGGACCGTTCCGGTAGTCGACCGAGACGGGACGCCAGCCGCCCGGGCGTGGCCCGACGCGGCCGTGCGGCCACACCGGCCGGAACTCCCGGCCCGGACGAGCCGGTGGCGCTCGCCGACCCGGTGACCATGCGGCTCGACGGGCGCGTCGCCCTGGTGACGGGGGCGGGCAGCGCGGACGGCATCGGGTACGCCACGGCCCGCCGGCTCGCCGATCTGGGAGCCCGGGTGGCCATCGTCTCCACGACCCGGCGCATCCACGAGCGCGCCACCGAGCTGGGGGTGACCGGTTTCGTCGCGGACCTGACCGACGAGTCCGAGGTCGGCGCGCTGGCCGACGCGGTCGCCGAGCAGTTGGGCGACGTCGAGGTGCTGGTCAACAACGCCGGCCTCGCCAGCCGGGCCAGCCCGGAGGTCCTGCGGCCGGTCGCGCAGCTCAGCTACGACGAGTGGAAGGGTGAGATCGACCGCAACCTGACCACCGCCTTCCTGTGCAGCCGCGCGTTCATCAGCGGGATGGCCGAGCGGGGCTGGGGGCGGATCGTCAACCTGGCGGCCACCGCCGGCCCGGTCAACGCCCTGCCCACGGAGGCCGCGTACGCGGCGGCCAAGGCCGGCGTGGTCGGGCTGACCCGGGCGTTGGCCATGGAGATGATCGCCGACGGAGTGACCGTCAACGCGGTGGCACCGGGCACCATCTACACCGCGGCGTCCACCATGGCGGAGATCAAGCAGGGGCTGGGCACCCCGGTCGGTCGACCGGGCACTCCGGACGAGGTCGCCGCCGCGATCAGCTTCCTCTGCTCGCCGGCCGCCTCCTACATCACCGGTCAGATGCTGGTGGTGGACGGCGGCAACAGCGTCCGCGAGGCCCGGTTCCGCTGACCGGTCCACCTCGGACCGGTCAGTAGCTGCCGCTGTCGCCGCTGTTGCCGACGATGAGCAGGGCCAGCCAGCCGCAGCAGGCCAGCACGGTGATCCCGGTGAAGACGTAGCCGAGGATCAGCCCCCAGGTGGCGAGCTGGTCGCCCTCCTCACCGCTGGTGCGGATCTGCCGCTTGGCCACGTGACCGAGAACGGCGCCGGCCGGGGGGAACACGAACGCGAACACCAGCGACAGGATCGCCAGCACGTTGGTGCCCCGACCCGGTCCCGAGGACGGTGGGCCGTACTGGCCGTAGGGGCCCTGCGGCGGGTACGGCGGCTGCTGCCCCCAGTGCGCCGGTTGGTGCGGCCCCTGCTGCTCGTACGGCGATGGGTCGTCGGCCGGTGGCCCGTACGGTGAGCGCTCCGGCGGCCCGAACGAGGACTGGTCCGGTGGCGGCCCGTACGGCGACTGGCCCGGCGGTGGCGGCGCGTACGGCGACTGGTCTCCGGGCGGCTCATAGGGTGACGGCGGCTGCTCGTCCCCCGGCGGTCCCGACGGCGGCGGGTAGCTCACGGCTGTCCTCCTCCTGCCGGTGCCGGAAAAGTCCCTCTTGCCGGACGCTACCCGCAGCGGTGAACCTTTTCACAGCGGTTGTGTGGACTGGTCACCTTGGCCTCGCCGGCCCTGGAGACCGATACTGACCCAGCGTTCAGTTACCCATGAGTAGTGCGCTGATCCCCGGAGGCTGAGATGGCCCGACTCGCCCAGACGCCCGGCCTCACCGATGTGCAGCGGTCGATCCTGGAAACCGTCCGGGAGTTCGCCGACAAGGAGATCATCCCGCACGCCCAGCGGCTGGAGCACGCCGACGAGTACCCCACCGACATCCTCGACGGGATGCGCGAGATGGGGCTGTTCGGCCTCACCATCGACGAGGAGTACGGCGGGCTCGGCGAGTCGCTGCTCACCTACGCGCTCGTCGTGGAGCAGCTCTCCCGGGGCTGGATGTCGATCTCCGGCATCGTCAACACGCACTTCATCGTGGCGTACCTGATCTCCCAGCACGGCTCCGCCGAGCAGAAGGCCCGGCTGCTGCCGAAGATGGCGACCGGCGAGGTGCGCGGCGCCTTCTCGATGTCCGAGCCGGAGACCGGCTCCGACGTCTCTGCGATCAAGTCCCGGGCGGTCCGTGACGGCGACCGCTACGTGCTCAACGGGCAGAAGATGTGGCTGACCAACGGCGCGTACTCCTCCGTGGTGGCCACCCTCGTCAAGACCGACACCGGCGCCGAGTCGGTGTACGGCAACATGAGCACCTTCCTGCTGGAGAAGGAGCCGGGCTTCGGCGAGACCGCACCCGGGCTGACCATCCCGGGCAAGATCGACAAGATGGGCTACAAGGGGGTCGAGACCACCGAGATGGTGCTCGACGGGGTGACCGTGCCCGACTCGGCGATCCTCGGTGGCGCCGACAAGGTGGGCCGCGGCTTCTACCAGATGATGGACGGCATCGAGGTGGGCCGCGTCAACGTCGCCGCCCGCGCCTGCGGCATCTCCATCCGCGCCTTCGAATTGGCGGTCAGCTACGCCCAGCAGCGCAAGACCTTCGGCCAGCCACTCGCCAAGCACCAGGCCATCGCGTTCAAGCTCGCCGAGATGGGCACCAAGATCGAGGCCGCGCACGCCCTCATGGTCAACGCCGCCCGACTCAAGGACGCTGGCCAACGCAACGACGTCGAGGCCGGCATGGCCAAGCTGCTCGCCTCCGAGTACTGCGCCGAGGTCGTGCAGGAGGCGTTCCGCATCCACGGCGGCTACGGCTACTCCAAGGAGTACGAGATCGAGCGGCTGATGCGGGAGGCCCCGTTCCTGCTCATCGGCGAGGGCACCTCCGAGATCCAGAAGACCATCATCTCCCGTGGCCTGCTCAAGGAGTACAAGCTCTGACCTCCGCCTGTCGGTCATGAGCGTGATGACTCAGAGGTATGAATATGACTCTGAGGTATCACGCTCGCCGCACCATCGCCCTCGACCGCCGCGAACGCGACGCCCTCGGCCGGTCAGCCGAGGCGGGTCAGGCCGCCGGCAGCACGTTCGACGATGAGGCAGCGGTCCTCGACGTAGTCCATTCCCGCCTCCTCGGCGATCCGCCGCGCCTCGGCCGAGACGATGCCCAGCTGCAACCAGACCGCGGGGGCGCCGATCGCCGCCGCGTCCCGGACCACCTGCACTGCGTCGGCAGCCGGGCGGAACACATCCACCAGGTCGACGGGGTGCGGGATGTCGGCGAGCGTCGCGTACGCCCGCTCGCCGAAGAGTTCGTCGACGGTCGGGTTGACCGGGATGATCCGCCAGCCGTACTGCTGCATCTGCAACGGCACGCCGTGGGCGGCCTTGCGCGGGTCGCGGGACGCGCCCACGACGGCGATCACGGCGGAGTCGGCGAGGATCTGCTGAGCGGTACGCACCCGCCGACTGTAGCGCCGCCCCCGCCTCACAGCAGGGTCAGCTGCTCGCTGGCCGGCGGTGGCGGCGGCTCGGGCAGGCTGCGGTTGTCGCCCACTTCACCACGGTGCAGCCCGTGCCGGCGGGCCGCTATGCGCACCCGCGCGGTCAGTTCCCGCTGGTACGCCTGGGGGGCGTAGGAGCCGGCCCGGTAGAGCTCCTGGTAGCGGGGCACGAGGTGCGGGTACTCCCGGGCCAGCCAGCCGGCGTACCACTCCCGAGCGCCGGGACGCAGGTGCAGGGCCAGCGGCGTCACGCTGCTCGCCCCGGCGGCGGCGATCGCCGACACGGTCGCGTCGATCGACTCGTCGCTGTCGCTCAACCCCGGCAGGATCGGCGCCATCAGCACCCCGACGGAGAAACCGGCGTCGGACAGTGCCCGGACCGCGTCCAGCCGGCGACGCGGGTGCGGCGTGCCCGGCTCGACGGCACGCCAGAGCTGCTCGTCGACGAAGCCCACCGAGTAGGAGATGCCGACCTTGGTCACCTGGGCGGCCTCGCGCAGCAGGGGCAGGTCTCGCAGGATCAGCGTGCCCTTGGTCAGGATCGAGAACGGGTTGGCGAAGTCCCGCAGAGCCGCGATGATCTGCGGCATGAGCCGGTAGCGCCCCTCGGCCCGCTGGTAGCAGTCGACGTTGGTGCCCATCGCCACGTGGGCGCCCCGCCACTTCGGCGCGGCCAGCTCCCGCCGGACCAGCTCACCGGCGTTGACCTTGACGATCACCTTCCGGTCGAAGTCCGCCCCGGCGTCGAGATCTAAGTAAGTGTGAGTATTTCTCGCGAAACAGTAAACACAAGCATGGGAGCAGCCCCGGTACGGGTTGATGGTCCACTCGAACGGGACACGCGACTGCCCGGGCACCCGGTTGATGATGGATTTGGCGCGCACCTCGTAGAAGGTCATCCCGGCGAACTCGGGGGTGTCGAAGGTGCGGGCGACGGCGCCGGGCAGCGCCAGCGGCAGGGGTGGCGTCGCTGGCGCTGCCCGCTCGGGGTCTCCCTCAACCGGGGGAGCGGTGAGGTTGTCCCAGCGCATGGCCACTATTCGAACACGTGTACGAGCCCCAGCGCAAGTGACCCGCCGGACACCGGTGCCCGGTCGGACGGTCGTGCGGGGGAGGATGGACGGCATGGAGACGTCGACCTTCGTCTACGACGGGGACTGCGCGTTCTGCACCCGGTGCGCGGACTTCATCGAACGCCGCATCCCCACGGGCGCGCGGGTGGTGCCCTGGCAGTTCGCCGACCTGGACGCGCTCGGCCTCACCGCCGCCGAGTGCGAGGAGGCCGTGCAGTGGGTCGGTGCGGACGGGTCACGCGCCGCCGGTCCGGACGCCATCGCGAAACTGCTCGCCGCGAGTGGCCCGCTCTGGCGGGTCGCCGGAGCCGGCCTGCGGTTCCCGCCGGCGCGCGCCGCCGCGTGGCCGGCGTACCGCTGGGTGGCGCGCAACCGGCACCGGCTCCCCGGCGGCACGGCGGCCTGTGCCCTGCCGCAGGAAGCCCGGGAGCGGCTCTACGGCCCGGCCGGTCGCCCGACCACCGGAGGCTGACCGCCGAGCGGCACCGATTCCTTGTCGACAGCCCTCACCGGGTCCGGCTCCGCGCCGGGCTCCGGCGGGTCCTGGGTCGGGCCGCCTCCTGGCGTGGGGCGGCCGGCGAGCCGGCGTGCCCAGAGCAGCGGGCGGACCCGCTCCAGGGGGAGGAAGCTGGTCATCGCGGCCAGGTGCGGGGCGAACGAGATGGTGATGGTCGCGATCGTGACCACGTGGAACGAGTAGAAGAAGCCGACCATGGCCACCCGCCAGCGGGCCGGCAGCAGGAAGACCACCGGGCTGAACAGTTCGAAGGCCACGATGCCGAACTGGGCGACGATCAGTAGGTACGGCACCTGGGCGATCAGGTCCGCGAAGTCGGTGCCGCGTCGGATGATGGCCCGGGCCAGCACCGAGCCGGTCAGCCAGTCCAGGCCGCCGAAGCGCAGCTTGGCCCAGGCGGCCAGGAAGTACGTGCAGATCACCGCGATCTGGGTGACCCGCAGCGCCCAGCCGCCGGCCTCGGTGCGCGTCGTGTCGCCGTGCCGGGCCCGACCGGCGGTGGGCAGCACGGCCAGCGCGACGAGCAGCCCGAAACGGTCGTGGTCGACCTTTCCGTAGCTCATCGCGATGATCATCCACTCGAGGTAGAGCGCGCAGACCGCCCAGCCGAGCAGCCGGGGCGCCCGCCCGGTCGCGGCGAGCAGGGCGAGCAGCAGCAGTGCCCAGAAGATCGCGGCCACCAGCGCCGGGGTGGGCGTCGGCAGTGGGAGCAGACGACCGATCAGCAGCGGCTGGTACAGATCGCCGGGCACGCTGACCCGGGTGCGCACCCAGGGGGTGAAGATCACCAGGTCGGCGGCCACGAAGAGGTAGATCAGTGTCCGGAAGGCGGCCACCCGGCCTCGCGGCACCGCTTCGGTCAGCCAGCGGATCATCGGGACGCCTGCCAGCGGACCACGGTCTCGTCGGTGTGCCGGCCGGTCGGCCGGCCGGCGCGGATGCCGTGCCAGCGGATGACGATGCGGACCTCCACCAGCGCGGCGGCGTCCGGGTGGCGTTCGGCGTACGCGTCGGCGACCTCGGCGAGCAGCGCCGGCTCGGCGGCGTAGCGGTCCTGCTGGCCCTCGATCTCGGCGCGGCGGATGCCGGTCGCGTCCTGGTCGAGGTCGATGACGGCGCCGTCGCTGTTCACCCCCTCGACGCGGGTGTCCGGGGCGGGCGCGTTCGGCGGGTTGGAGGTGGAGTACATCCGGAACGGGCCGAACGGAAAGTCGTCGTCGTTGCCCCAGAGGGTGCCGACGAGCAGCAGGACGAGACCGAGTGCGGTCGCGCCCAACCGGGTCACGCGCCCGCGGGTGGTCAGGTTCTCCATCGGGTCGTGACGATACGGGATGTACCGGCCGCCTCGGGTCCCTCCGACGGTCAGTTCCGGTTGCCCGGGTCGGGGATCCGCCGGGGTTCCGCGCGCCCACCGGTACGACGAAGGCCGGGCCCGTATGGGGCCCGGCCTTCGTGTGCCGTCGTGGGACGGCTCAGTGGTTGTGCTCGGCCAGCTGCTTGCGGACGTCGTCCATGTCCAGCGCCTCGACCTGCTCGATCAGGTTCTCCAGCGCGGACTCGGGAAGGGCGCCCGGCTGGGCGAAGACGATGACGCCGTCGCGGATCGCCATGATCGTCGGGATCGACCGGATGTCGAACTTGGCGCCCAGTTCCTGCTGCGCCTCGGTGTCGACCTTGCCGAAGACGATGTTCTGGTGCTTCTCCGAGGAGCGCTCGTAGACCGGGGCGAACCGCTTGCACGGACCACACCAGTCGGCCCAGAAGTCGACCAGGACGATGCCGTCGTTGCCGGTCACCTCGTCGAAGTTCGCCGAGGTCAGCTCAACGGTTGCCATTGCACTCTCCGATCACCGCGGTTTATCTACGTCCCGTAGAACCAGGGCTGACCGTATCGAATTCCCGGGCGCTCGGGCACGAAACGTGCTCGGGGCTGCCCGGTGGCACCCACGGTCATCGACTGACGTCTGTGTGTCCCGAGCTGCGGAACGCAAGTGCATGACGCACTTGCGTAACCTGCCGTGATGGGAGCGTTTCCAGGGAGATCCACGCGATCGAGCACTACGAATCGGTAACTTGCCTCTTGACAAGGAGGTATCGGGCCTGCAGAGATCGCTGATCAACCTGCGTCCGATTACAGTGAGTAGTGTTACAAAAGAATAAATGTGACGCCGGTCTCTGTCGAACCTACGTAGGCGTAGGGCAGAATTCTCCGCATCAGAGCGTGGGCGGCGGGTGCCGGGGAGGGCCCCGCCGCTCATTGCGTCTCCCCCCGTGCGAGTGACCGGTGTGACATTTCCGCCGGGGTCGCGCCCCCTCGGTCGCCTTAACCACCGGTAAGGCATGCTGTGCCGAACTCCATCGCCGCCCGTCGAAGGGGACCAGGATGCAGTTCGGCCGTTACTACGAGGAGTTCGAGGTCGGCGCGGTCTACCGGCACTGGCCGGGCAAGACCGTCACCGAGTACGACGACCACCTCTTCTGCCTGCTCACCATGAACCACCACCCGCTGCACATGGACGCCCACTACGCCGGGACGGCCAGCCAGTTCAAACGCAATGTCGTGGTCGGTAACTACATCTACTCGCTGCTGCTCGGCATGTCGGTGCCGGACGTCAGTGGCAAGGCGATCGCCAACCTGGAGGTCGAGTCGCTGCGGCACGTGGCGCCCACCTTCCACGGCGACACCATCTACGGCGAGACCACCGTGCTGGACAAGCGGGAGTCCGGTTCCAAGCCCGACCGGGGCGTGGTGTCGGTCGAGACCCGTGGCTACAACCAGGACGGCACGATGGTCTGCGTCTTCCGGCGCAAGGTCATGGTCCCCAAGCGGGAGTACGCGGCCAGCGCCGTCGGAGAGGGAGTGGACCCGGAGCGGCCCAGCTTCCCCGAGCCACGCTGAGCGCGGCGGCGGATCTGCCGTCGCCGACCCGGGCTCCTTCCCCACATCGGGTTCTGATGGGGAAGGGGCCCTCTTCCCGTTTCGGGGCATATGCTGGCGCCGGAGGTTCCGATGAGCCACTCCGTCGCCGGAGAGCCGCCCTCTGCCGGCCGCCGAGCCGCACCCTTGACCACCGCTGTCTACTCCGCCGTCGAGTGGGACCTGCTCACCAGCCTGCCCGGACGGGTCCTCGTGGCCGCCGCCGCACCCGGGCCCGGCCGTCCCCAACGAGGGGTCAAGGCGGGCCTGGCCGGCCTGGACGCGGTGGCCGCCGGCCGGGCGTTCGACAGCGATCTGGTGCGTGCCGTGGTCGCCGCCATCTACGCCCGCCACGACGGCACCCCGGAACCCACCGAGCGGCTCACCGATCTGGTGGACCTCCTGGCAGCCTGCCGGGCGGCGGTCCGGGTCCTGCACCGGCGCGCCGACCCCGCCGACTCGGCCGCGTACCGGCAGTGGGTGCAGTCGGTCGCGGCCCGGGTCTGCCGAGCGGCGGCCGGCCCCGGCGGGCATCCGGGAAGCCAGTCGACCAGCCCGGCCGACCGGCGCTTCCTGGACCGGCTCGGTGGCGCGCTCGGGCTGGGCTGAACAGGCAGGCCGTCGTGGCGCGTGCCGAGCGGACCCGTACCCTCTGATGACCGTGACCGACGACCAGTTCGAGGTGGGCGTGGGCCCCTGGCCGGGGCACCCACCCGACGACCCGCGCTACGACCCGCAGCTGCTGGCCGAGGGGGACCGGCGCAACGTGGTCGACCGCTACCGCTACTGGCGGCACGAGGCGATCGTCGCGGACCTCGACCTGCACCGGCACGGCTTCCACGTCGCCATCGAGAACTGGCAGCACGACTTCAACATCGGAACGGTCGTCCGCAACGCCAACGCCTTCCTCGCCGCCGAGGTCCACATCGTCGGGCGGCGACGGTGGAACCGGCGTGGCGCCATGGTGACCGATCGGTACCAGCACGTCCGTCACCACGAGACGATCGAGGAGTTCGTCGGCTGGGCGGCCGCGCGGGAGCTGCCGGTGCTGGGCATCGACAACCTGCCCGGCTCGCGCCCGCTGGAGACCGGCACCCTGCCACGGGACTGCGTGCTGCTGTTCGGCCAGGAGGGACCGGGTCTCTCCGAACCGGCCCGTGCCGCCTGCACCCAGCTCTACTCGATCGCCCAGTACGGCTCCACGAGGTCCATCAACGCGGGCGTCGCCAGCGGCATCGCCATGCACGCCTGGATCCGTACCCACGCCGGCCCGCCGCCGGACCGACCCTCGACCGGTGCCGAATCGGACGGTCCGGCTTGACGTGCCGGCGGCCGAGGGTGACGGTGGGGATGTGAGTGTCGCGGTGAGTTGTCCGAGATGCGGGGGCCCGGTACGGGCGCCGGATCTGATGCACACCGAGTCGAGGTGCCTGCGGTGCGGCCCTGTGCCGCCGCTGCACGTGCCCGAACACATCGGAGCGGACATCGTGGCGAGCGTGGTGGAGCGGATCACCGCGACCGCTGACCCACCGGGTACACCGCTGTGGTGCCCGTGGCCGTTGCCGCCCGGCTGGACACTCACCGGCGTGGCGTACGCCGGGGACGACCGGACGGGAGTGCGGGCGACCGCCGTGGCCTGCGCGGGCCCGGCGCCGCTCGGTGGCGGCCCGGCCGACCTGGTCTTCGTGGCCGAGGAACCGGGCGTGGGCCTGGGCACCCGGCTGGCCGGTCTGGCCGGCCCGGACCCGGGGCCGGAGTTGGCCGACGCGTTGACCGACCCGGGGCCGGGTCATCCCGAGCACGTTGGGCAGGCCCGGATCAGGGTCGGCGGGCACCCCACTCCACTGTGGTTGGTGAATTCACCGACGGATCGAAGCGCGTACGCCGGCGAGGCTCGGGGAATGTGGCTGCATGCGATAGCCTGGCCGGCGAGTGCGGGTCACCTGCTCGCGGAAGAAGTCGTGCTGCACGACCTTGCCGAGTGGACTCCACCCGAACTCGTGTACGGCGCACCGTCCCCGTACCTGCCCGGGAGGGCTGACAACCTTCCGGATTGACGGAGAACGGTCGCAGATATTCACTGTACGACACCACACTGATACTCTGGGTGCCGCTGCGGTAATGGGACCCGGCGCCGCGCGAGAGGATGGCCCGCCATGGTCAAGAAGGTCCTCACCTGGGCCGGAATCGCATTCTTGATCTTCTTCGTCGCCTACCGGCCAAACTCGGCGGCGGATGTGTTCAAGTCGCTCGGCGGCGGGATCGTCGACATCGCCCAGGGGTTCGGCGACTTCTTCACCAGCCTCGTCGCCTAACCGTCCATGGGCAGCCCCTCCGGACCACCCTTCGACCCGGACGATCCTGACCGGGACCGCCGGGAGCGCGACACCGAGCCGATTCCGCGGATCGGGCCCGATGACGGCCCGGGCTACGGTGCCGGGCCCGGCCTGTCCGACGGTCCGTCCCTATCGGACGACGTCGGCTACGGCGACGGGCCCGGTTATGCCGGCGAGGGTCGTTCGGGTCGTGCCTGGATCCGTGACCCGGAGGCCGGCTACCAGGCGCCGCAGATCTCCGAGGACGAGCTGGCCGGGCTGCGCGCCGACGCCACCGGAGCGGCTCCCCGACGGGTGCTGCCCCTGGAGGACGAGCCCAGTTCCCTGGTCGCCCGCTACCTCTTCCCCACCGAGCGCTACCGGGGTGAGTGGAAGCGGCACTGGATCCACCTCACCACCCCGCTGTTGATCGGCATCGCGGCGACCTTCGTGCTCGGTTACCTCTCCGGCTTCCTCGCCGGGCAGAACGTTGGCGCGCTGACCACCATCGCTGTGCTGCTCTGGTTCGCGGTGATGGGCTGGGTGGCCTGGAAGGTCGCCGACTGGTGGTATGACCGGTTCATCCTGACCAACAAGCGGGTCATGGTGGTCAACGGCATCATCACCCGCCGGGTCGCCATGATGCCGCTGGTCCGGGTCACCGACATGAAGTACGAGCAGACGCCGACCGGCCGGGCGCTCAACTACGGCACTTTCGTGCTGGAGTCCGCCGGCCAGGAGCAGGCGCTGCGCGAGATCAAGAACCTGCCCAACCCGAACGAGCTCTACCTCCGAGTGGTCGAGGAGATGTACGAGCCGCAGGCGGTCGAGGCCCGGCTGGGCAAGGAGGCCGACGAGGCCAAGGCCGACGACGGGGCGTGAAAGTTTTCGTCCGAACATCGGAGCAAGTGCGCACCTTTCGTCATGGACCCGAGGGCCTCTGACGTGGCACTCTGCCAGGACGGCTGGGGCGCGGAGGTGCGATGGTGGCGAGCAGGGACCCGTTGGAGGAGGAGTTCCGCGAGTTCGTCGCGGCCCGCTCCGCGGCTCTGCTTCGTACCGCGTACCTCCTCGCCGGCGACTGGGCCACGGCCGAGGACCTGCTCCAGACGGCCCTGACCAAGACGTACCTGGCGTGGAAGCGGCTCGGCGGGATCGAGGCCGTCGAGCCGTACGCCCGCCGGGTGATGGTCAACACCTCGACGAGCTGGTGGCGGCGCCGCTGGCACGGTGAGCGCCCCACCGAGGTGCTGCCCGAGCGGGCCGGTGTCGACGAGATCCAGCAGCAACTGGACCGCGACCTGCTGTGGCGGCACCTGCGGGAGCTGCCCAACCGGCAGCGGGCGGTGCTGGTGCTGCGCTACTACGAGGACATGTCCGAGGCGCAGACCGCCGCGATGCTCGACATCTCGCCGGGCACGGTGAAGAGCCAGGCGTCCCGGGCGCTGTCCACGCTGCGCCGGCGGATGGGCGCCGACGCGCCGGACCTGGCCGCCGGTCGCCCCACCGCCGCCCCTGGCGCCGACCCGCGGACGGCCGCCGGCACCGACCGGGTCGGCGGCGCGGGCACCCGGACCGGGTCGGCCCCGGTCACCCGCGGCGCCACCGCCGGTCGGACCCCCCAGACGGCCCGGCGCGCGCTGCCCCGGCCGGCCGTGCCCCAACCGGCCGAACCACCGGTCGAGCTGCCCGCAGCCCCGGCGGCCGTGCCCGTCGGCACCGGCTCCGGTGAGCAGCGGTGAAGGGTTTCCCGGACCGGTCCGACAACCTGACGGGCCACCCGCCGCGTCCTTACCAGGTGCGACGTGACGAGTTGGAAGGCGCGGTGCGGGAGGCCCTCTCGCACCAGGTCGCTGTCGCGCGCCCACTGAGCGCCGATCCGGCCGGCCAGGCGATCCGCCGGGCGAAGCGGATCCGGCGCCGACGTACCGGTGCCGGCCTCGCGCTCGCGGCGGTCGCCACCGTGCTGGTCAGCACCGGTATGGCGCAACTCGGCGGAGACCCCGGCCGGCAGGGCAAGCCGGTCGTCGTGATCGGTGACCCGAACCCGTCGGGCCGGCCGATCCCCTCGGCCACCGTCACCGCCGCCGCCCCCACCTCTGAAACGCCCGTGGACGTGCTCGCCGGCGCGACGCTGATCGGCGTGAGCGGTGGGCGGCTGGAACTGCCCGGTGTCGGTCCGGCCGAGCGCGCGCACCTGCTTCCCAGTGGTGGTTGGTTGGTGGTCGGCGCGCCGACCACCGCCGGCCGTTCCCTTTGGGTGGCGCAGCATGACGGGCTGGTGCAGGTGCTGCTCGCTGGTGCGGGCTCGATCGTCGTGGCACCCGACGGCCGTCAGGTCGCCTGGCGCGACGGCACCGGCCTGCTGGTGGCGGGGGTGGTCGGCACCCAGCTCATCGGGCCGGTGCGCACTCCCGTGCCGGGCAAGGCGGAACCGGTCCGGTTCATCGGCGACAACGTGCTGGTCCGGCTCGACCCGGACGGCCCGGGTCACACCCTGTGGCGGCCGGGTGTCGGGGAGCTGACCGCGGGTTCCGACCGGAGCACGCTGAACGTCTACGGCGCGCTGCCCGACGGACGGCTGGTCGGTCAGGTGTCCACGGACGACCCGGCCAAGACCTGCCTGGCCGTGCTTGACCCGAAGCGTGACCTCAAGCCGGTGCTCACCGGCTGCGGCCCGGAGCTGAGCCCGGACGGGGCGGGCGCGGTCTCCGGTGACGGGCGATGGCTGCTGGTGAACGGATGGGTCGGCAAGACCAGCGGATCCCTGCTGGTCGACCTGCGCCGGCTCGGGCAGGACCTGACCGCCGTGCCGGCCGGGCCGCCGGTGAGCGGCGAGGTCGCCTGGAGGACGGAGTCGGAGGCCACCTACGTCGACGGCGCCGGCAAGCTGGTCCAGGTCAACGTCGACCAGGTGCGGACCGGGAAGGTGGCCGAGCCCGTCTCGGTGCCGGGTGTGCGGCCCGGCGACCGGCCGGTCCTCGTGACCGGCTGACCTCCACCGGTCGCGCTCCGGCCGACCTCGGCGCGCCCGGACCCGTGGCCCTCGATACCGTCGACCGGTGACCTCGCGTACCGGCCCCTCCCCGCGGATCGACCTGCACGCCCACTCGACGGCCAGCGACGGCACACTGAGCCCGGCGGAGCTGGTCCGCGCCGCCGCGCACGCCGGGCTGGACGTGCTGGCCATCACCGACCACGACACCACCGCCGGCTGGGCGCCGGCCGTGCGAGCACTGCCGCCCGGGCTGCGCCTCGTCCGGGGCGCGGAGCTGTCCTGTCGCTGGTCCGGGGCGCAACCGGCCATTCCGCTGCACCTGCTGGCGTACCTGTTCGACCCGGAGCACCCCGAGCTGGTCGCCGAACTGGCCAGGGTGCGGGCCGCCCGCGAGGAGCGGGGCGAACGGATGGTCACTCTGCTGCGCGCGGACGGGATCGACGTGAGCTGGCCGGATATCCTGGCCGGGGCGGGCGGCGGCACCGTGGGACGGCCGCACATCGCGCAGGCGCTGATCCGGGCCGGCCTGGTGCGCAGCACCCGGGAGGCGTTCGGCCCGGACTGGTTGGGCGAGCGGTACCGGCTGCCCAAGGAGGACATCGACGTGTTCCGGGCGATCAGGCTGGTGCGGGAGGCCGGCGGCGTGCCGGTCTTCGCCCACCCGCGCGCCACGCGGCGGGGCCGGGTGGTGCCCGACGAGCTGATCGCCGAGCTGGCCGCCGCCGGGTTGGCCGGCCTGGAGGCCGACCACGAGGACCACAGCCCGGCCGAGCAGGCGCACGTACGGGCGCTCGCTGCCGAGCTGGGCCTGCTGGTCACCGGCTCGTCGGACTTCCACGGCACCCACAAGACCGTCCAGCTCGGGGCGTTCGGCACCAGCGTCGAGGCGTACGAGCGGATCGTCGCCGCCGGGGTGACCGAGGTCGCTTCCGGCTGATCCCGATTTCGGCCAGCCGTGGCGCGGCTAGGTTGATCACGTGGATCTGAAGCTGTTCGGCGAGGTTTTCGTGACCCTGCTGGTGATCACCGACCCGCCGGGCATGATGCCGATCTTCCTCGCGCTGACTGGCCCGCTGCCCGCCCGGGACCGCAACCGGGCGGCCTGGCAGGCGGTCGCGCTGGCCCTCGGCGTGATCGTGATCTTCGCGGTGGCCGGCCAGACGCTGCTCGACTACCTGCACGTGGACCTGCCGGCTCTGCAGGCCGCCGGTGGTCTGCTGCTGGTGCTGGTCGCCCTGGAACTGCTGACCGGCAAGGCCGACGACCCCAGCCAGCAGGTCACCTCGAACATCGCCCTGGTGCCGCTGGGCACCCCGCTGCTGGCCGGCCCCGGCGCCATCGTCGCGACCATGCTCTTCGTGCAGCAGGCGGACGGGCTGGGCGAGTTCAGCGCCATCGCCGTGGCGATCCTGGCGGTGATGGTCGCGGTCTGGATCGTGCTGCGCTTCTCCGGCGGCATCGTGAAGATCCTGCGACCGGGCGGGATCGAGGTGCTGACGCGGATCGCCGGCCTGCTGCTGGCCGCGATCGCCGTGCAGCTCATCGCCGACGCGGTGGCCGCCTTCGTCACGCAGTACGTGAACATGACCTGACCGGCGTACGCGCGATGTCGGGGGTGGATGGCAGGATCGCAGGCGTGCGACGAGCCTCTTCAGCCGGACGACCCGCCGCTGGCGGCCGGGCCCCCCAGCAGCGCGCCGGTGGCGCCGAGCAGCTCGGCTTCGAGGGCATGCCGGAGCGTCTCTTCGTCTGCACCCCCAGCAAGCTGGGCGCGTACGCGGACTGCCCGCGCCGCTACCGCTACTCCTACGTCGACCGGCCGACCCCGCCCAAGGGCCCGCCGTGGGCGCACAACTCGCTCGGCGCCAGCGTGCACACCGCCCTGAAGAACTGGTATGCGCTACCCACCGAGCGGCGGCGCCCCGAAGCACTGGCCGCCCTGCTCAAGGGCACCTGGGTCCGCGAGGGCTACCGCGACGACGAGCAGGAGCGGGCCGCCTACCGACGGGCGTTGGGCTGGCTGGAGGCGTACGTCGAGACCCTGGAGCCGGACACCGACCCGCTCGGCGTGGAGCGGGTGGTGGCGGTCAAGACGGCGGTGTTGGCATTCAATGGCCGGACCGACCGCATCGACTCCCGCCCCGGGCCGGAGGGCCCGGAGCTGGTCATCGTCGACTACAAGACCGGCCGCACCGGGCTGGACACGGACGACGCGCGCGGTTCGCAGGCGCTGGCGCTCTACGCGTACGCGGCCGAGCGGGTGTTCCGCCGACCATGCCGTCGGGTGGAGCTGCACCACCTGCCGACCGGCACCGTCGCCGCCCACGAGCACACCGTCGAGTCGCTGGGCCGGCAGTTGACCCGGGCCGAGGAGACGGCCCGCGACATCATGGCGGCCGAGCGGACGGTCGCCGACGGCGGCGATGCGGACGAGGCGTTCCCGGTGGCGCCCGGCCCCCGTTGCGGCTGGTGCGACTTCCGGCGCCACTGCCCGACGGGCGCGCAGACGCCGGGCAAGGAGCCGTGGGCGGCCGTGGACCGGCCCGCCGACGGCTGACCCCTCGACGCCGGTCGGGTCAGCCGGCCAGCGGGGTGGCGGTGAGCCGTTCCGCCCGCTGCTTGGCGGCCTGCAACAGCGGGCCCTCGATGTAGCGGCGGGGCACCGCGGCGAGCGCCAGCCGCAGGGCCCGCACGGTCAGGTCCGCCGTCAGGGCCGTGGTGGGCAGCCCGAGCCCGCCGTACATCCGGCGGGCCCAGGCCGGCAGCAGCCCGAGCGCGGTCCCGGCGATCCCCAGGTACGCCCAGCGCGGCGGCCCGAGGGTGAGCCCCAGCCGGGCCGGCAGGCTGAGCTTCCACGGCAGCGGCGGGGCGGTGAGGAAGAGCGCCGTCTCGGCGGCCTCCCGGGTCATCCGCAGCTCCGGCCGCACGGCCCGGTAGTAGGCGGCGATCTCGGCGGCGGTGCCCGGGACGGTGGCCGGGTCCAGGCCGACCAGCGCGGCGGAGCGGCGTTGCTCGGTGTAGTAGCCGTCCACCTCGTCGTCGGTGAGCGGCAGGCCCGCCCGCCGGGCCGTGCTGAGGAACGACTCGACCTCGGTGACGTGCACCCAGCGCAGCAGGTCCGGATCGTCGACCCGGAACTCCTCGCCGGTGAGCGGGTCGGTGGCCCGCAACCGGGCGTGCAGCCGGCGCAGCCGCGCTCCGGCGGCCTCCGCCTCGGCGGTGGTGCCGTACACCGTGGTCGCCACGTAGGTGGCGGTGCGGACCAGGCGGCCCCAGGCGTCGGCGCGGTAGTTGCTGTTCTGCGCGACCCCGGCCATCGCGCGCGGGTGCAGCGCCTGGAGGTAGAGCGAACGCAGGCCGGCGACGATCAGGATCGGCTCGTCGTGCACCTTCCACGTGACCGAACCCGGACCGAAGAGACCGAGGTCATCGGAGTCCACCGCCCAAGAGTGCCACGGCCCGGGTCAGGTGTCGGCGGAGCGACGGGCCTGGCAGCCCGGGCAGAGGCCCCAGAAGGTCACTTCCGCCTCGTCCACCTCGAAGCCGTGCGCGACGTTCGGCTCCAGGCAGGGTGCGCTGCCCACCGTGCAGTCGATGTCGGCGATCTCGCCGCAGCCCCGACAGACCACGTGGTGGTGGTTGTCGCCGGTACGCGCCTCGTAGCGGGCGGGACTGCCGGCAGGCTCGATCCGGCGGGACAGCCCGGCCCGGGACAGCGCCCCCAGCACGTCGTAGACGGCCTGGGTGGAGACCGAGTCGAGGCGTTCGCGGACCTGCCGGGTGATCTCGTCGACCTCCAGGTGACCACCGCCCGCCAGCACGTCGAGCACCGCGAGGCGCGGTCGCGTGACACGCAGACCCCTCGATCGCAGCAGCTCCTCGGCACCGGACATGCCGCCAATGACAGCACGTGCGACCAGCGCCGACAACCGACGTCCGGTCGGGGTGGCCACGGACACACGCCGGAAGGACCGCGCCCGGACCGCCTCGCGGTGAACCCGAACGGGGCGGCCTGCGTGTGTCCGGTCGAGAGCCTGGGGACAGTCGGCCGGCCGTACGCTGGCGGTCCCGTGACCGTGATCCACCTGGAGGGTGTCGATGTTCGAGGAGATCCTGGGTCTACCGGCACACGTCCTGGTGGTCCATGCGGTGGTGATGTTCGTGCCGCTGCTGGCCCTGGTGGCCGTCGCGTACGTGGGGCTGCCGCGCCGGCGGCACCGGCTGGACTGGGCGCTGGGCCTGCTCGCCGTGGCCGCGCCACTGACCGCCTTCGTGGCCGTCCAGTCGGGTGAGGCGTTCACCGACGCGCTGGTCGCCCGGGGTTTCCAGGGCCCGATCCTCGACCAGATCTTCGAGCACTCCCGTTACGGCGACATCCTGTTCCGGATCGTGGGGCCGCTCGGGATCGCGGCGATCCTGCTGCTGGTGGCGACCAGCGGCCATCCCCGGGTGCCGCGGCTGCCGGCGCTGGTGACCCCGGTGCTGTCGGTGGCGGTCGTCGCGCTGTCGATCGCCGCGGTGGTCTACGTCTATCTGACCGGCCACTCGGGCGCCGAGACCGTCTGGGGCACCACCCTCTGACCGTGCCCGGGTCAGAAGACGACCCGCGAGCAGAGCAGACAGACCAGCACGACCAGCACCACGGCGGCCACCGCCCCGAAGCCGTAGGTGACCCGCTGCGAGCGCTGCTCGGCCGCGTCCAGGTCGGCCATGTCCTGCGGCGGAAGCCGCCGGGGCGGCGCCGGTTGCAGGTGTACGGGTGGACGCCAGCCCGCCGGGGGTGGCGTGCTCGGCGGTGGACCGGCGTACGGGCTGGCCGGGGCGGATCCGGGCGCGGCGGGAGGTTGGTCCGCCGCCTCGTCGCCACCGGTCCCGGGTCGTCGCCAGTAGTCGTCCGGGGTGCTGCCACCGCTGGGGGTCGTCACGCCGTCCGACGCTACCAACGCGGCCGGCGGCCCGGTCGCTTCTGGCCGGCGCGCCACCGTGCGCGACCGGTCCGCTGCCGTCGGCTGCGCTAGTCTTGCCGCTCGTGAGCACCGAGGACCCCGGCACGCAGGGCGCGCGCGGCGACGACGACCGCACCGTCGACCTGAGCGAAGACTTCGTGGTGCTGCCCGAGCAGACCGCCGACGACACCGACCGCGGCTGGGGCGAGCGGCCCGGCGGTAACGACGACTGGCTGCTCGCCGAACGCCCACCGCACTGGGACTGACCCCGGCTCGAACCGTGCGGCCGATCGGCCCGGCCGGCACCCGATCGAGGCGACCGGCAGTGCCCGGCGCGGAGTCGCCAGGTTCGTCCCGAACTTCGCTGGTGGCCGCCGTCATCCGCGGACGACGATGGCGAACCGGCTGCCCTCGGGGAGGCCGATCGCGCGTTGCGCCTGGTCGGGGTCGAGCGCCAGATAGAGCGCCGCGGACCCGTCGTCGGCGCCCAGCACGTCCAGGACCAGCGCTCGGGGTGCGAGCAGCGTCGCTTCGGCGCCCGTGCCGCCGGGCGGTGCCGCGAGCAGGTCGACCCGGCTGCCGGGGTGGACCACCGCGAGAGCGGCCGGCTCGGCGAGTCGGATCGGGACGCCGACCGCGCCAGCGGGCAGCGGCAGCGGGGTGGTTCTTCCGTTCGTGCCGTGCCCGCCGCTTCCGTCGGTGGCGGCTGGGGCAGCGGCCGCGCCGGTGGGCAGCGGCCCGGCCTGTGAGCTTCCGTCGGTGGCGCGGGCCCCGTCGGGGTCGGTCGGTCTGCCTTCGCCGGCCGCTCCCGCCGGTGCCCCGGATGGTGCGGTGGTCGGCGGGCAGCCGGTCGGGATGTGCAGTACGGCGGCAGCCAGGCCGAGCAGCACGGCGACCAGACCGGCCCGGAGCAGGGTGGGCCCGCCGGGCAGGGTGAGCCGGCGCAGCGGACGCAACGCCCGTGCGGAGTCTGGATCACCCATCGTCTGCCGCCTCCCGCCCAGGGCGTCGCAGCGACACCCGTGGCGGCAGGTTAGGCCGTTCCAGCCTGGCCGGCCGGACGTCGACCGGTGCCCTGTGGACAACCGGCCGGCCTGTGGACAACGCCCACCAGTCGGCTCGGCCTGCTATGGCGCCGACCTTGATCGACTCGGGGTCAAGGATGTTGGGCTGTCAGCCAAGCGGGGACAGGCCGACATCCATGAAGCCGGGTGGATCAAGGCACGCTCGACCCAGCGGGGCTGGGACGGGCGGGTCAGGACGCGGAGCTGGCCGCCGGAGCCTTGCCGCCGCTCGACCCGCCCGACGAGGACGACCCCGACGAGGACGATCCCGACGAGGACGACGACCCCGACGACGAGGAGGAACCGGTCGAGGAACCCGAGGACGATCCGGAATCCCCACCCGAGGACGACTCGGACTTGGTCGGCTTGGTCGCCGTGCCGGCGGCCGTCGTCTCGGAGCCGGAGGCCCGGGAGTCGGTGCGGTAGAAGCCGGAGCCCTTGAAGACGATGCCGACGGAGTTGAACACCTTGCGCAGCCGCCCCTGACACGCCGGGCACTCGGTCAACGGCTCGTCAGAGAAGGACTGGACCGCCTCGAGCTGGTGACCGCACGCGGTGCAGGCGTACTGGTACGTGGGCACGTTCTCCTCCGGATCTGGACTCGGCCAATTGGCACTCGACCTGTTCGAGTGCCAATGGTGCGTCATTCGCCCCGGGTTCGTCCAGCGGACGTGTGGGGCGCGACACGATGCGCCGCCTCCGGGCCGCCGTCAAGCGTACGCATCCCGTCGGCGGGGGTGACGACCGCGCGGACCGGTCGGTCGTGCGGCTCGGCGGGCAGCGCCTCGACCAGCTCGCCGTCGTGCAGCGGCACCACGGTCAGCGTCGCCGTGGGCACCCGGGCCAGCGCCCGGTCGTACGAGCCGCCACCACGGCCCAGCCGACGGCCCAGCCGGTCGACGGCCAGGGCCGGTACGACCACCAGCTCCGCGCCGGTCACCGCAGCCACCCCCAGTCGCGGCCCGGCCGGCTCCCGGATACCCCGGCCGGCGGCGATCAAAGCGTCCGGCCCGGTATAGGCGGCCCAGTCCAGATCCAGGTCGTCGCGGAGCACCGGCAGCAGCAGCTCGGCGTCGGCCGGCAGTGCCGCCCGCAGCGCCTCCGGCAGGTCAGCCCCGCCCGGTTCGGAGCCGACCGGCACGTACGCCGTCATCCGGCCGGGGCGCAGCCGGCGTACCAGCGCGACCAGCTCGGCCTGGACGCGCCCGGCGGCGGCGGCCCGGGCCGGCCCGGTCAGCGCCCGGCGGCGGGCGAGCAGCTCAACGCGGGTGTCGCGCTTCGCCACCCGCGTCACTTCCGCTTCATCAGAAAAATCCGGCACGCAACACTCCTGACGCAACGCCTCCACCACGGTCGCTCTGTGTCAGCATCGCAAGCAACGGAGGCGGAACTTCCGGGGGGACCGAGTGACGCTACGCGGACGGTTGACGGCAGCCTTCCTCGTGGTGGTGCTCGGCCCCGTCCTGCTCGGCGCGTTCTTCGTGGCCTCCATCGTCACCGCCGTGGACCGCAGCCGCTCCACCGAGCGCCTGGCGGTGGCGGCGTCCACCGTGCGTACCTCGGTCGACGCGCTCTGCCAGCAGTTGCGCGCCACCGCCGACGCGGTGGCCCTCACCGCCGACCCGGCCGGTGCCGCCGCCCAACTGGTCGGTCGGGGGCTGGCCGCCGCGGTGCAGATCACCGACGTGACCGGCCGGGTCACCTACGCCTCACCCGACGCGCCGTCGACCCCCTGGCGGGACTGCGCCGGCCCGACCCCGGCGTCGGCCGGCCCGGTCCGTGCCCTGGCCGCCCGCGTCGACCTGCGCGACCGGGCCGGCGTCCCGCTGGGC
Organism: Micromonospora sp. RHAY321; assembly: GCF_023896955.1. Taxonomy (GTDB): domain Bacteria; phylum Actinomycetota; class Actinomycetes; order Mycobacteriales; family Micromonosporaceae; genus Micromonospora. Next base: position 177,960 of record NZ_JAMHIW010000003.1, on the reverse strand, counting down.
ACCGTCACCGCCGCGCAGCTGGTCGACCCGGCCTTCGTGGCCCGGCTCGCGGCCGTGACCGGGGTGGCGGTCACCCTGCTCGACGGCGGTGCGAGCGCCGCGCGGGTCACCCACACCACCGAATCACGCGAGGTACGCGACGCGGTGCTGGCCGCCGCCAGCACCGTCGACAGCGAGCGGGTCACCGAGACCAGCGAGGGCCGCTACGTGCGGCGGATCGGCCCGTCGTCCGGGCAGCCGCTGCCACTGGTGCTCTCGGTGCCCAGCGAAAGGCCCCCGGGGCTGCACGCCACGTTGGCCGGCGTGGTCGTGCTGGCCGGGCTGCTCGCCGTGCTGACGGCCTGGCGACTGGCCCGGGTGACCACCCGACCGCTGGTGGAGCTGGCCGGTGCGGTGGACCGGGTGGCGCACGGTGACCTCACCGCCCGGGTGCCGGTGCGCAGCCGCGACGAGGTGGGTCGGCTTGCCGCCGCGTTCAACCGGATGACCCGGGAGACCGGCTCGTACGTCGCGGCGCTGACCAGCAGCCGGGACCAGCTCCGGGGGCACCTCGCGGTACTCGGCGACACCCTGGCCAGCACGCACGACCTGCAGCGCATCCTGCGGGTGATCCTGCACAGCGCGATCGCGGCCACCGGGGCGCGGGCCGGAGCGGTGCTGCTGGTGGAGGCCGGTGGGGTGCTCGTCGCGCAGTGCAGCGAAGGGCTGGACGGCCGCTGGCCCGAGGGGGACGCGGACGGGCCGCAGGAGCTGCGGGTACCGGTGGGCGTCGGGGTGGTCGGTGCGGTGGCCGCCACCGGGGAGCCTCAGCGGGGGCGCGTCGAGCCGACCGAGGCGCCGACGGGTGAGCCGCGCTGCCACACCTACGTCGCCGTTCCGTTCGCCACCCCGGCAGGTGGCGCGACGGCCACCCCGGGCGGTCCTGCCGGGCCGCTCGGAGGCGTCGGGGCAGCCCCCGGTCCCGCCGACGAGGCTGGCGCGCCGGCGGCCGCGCTCGGTGTGCTGGCCCTCTACGACCGGCTGGGCGCCGACGAGTTCGACGACGACGACCTGGTCACCCTGCGCACCTTCGCCGGGCACGCGGCGGTGGCGGTGGACAACGTCCGGGTGCACGAGGAGGCGCAGCGGCTCTCCCTCACCGACCCGCTCACCGGGCTGTGGAACTACCGCTACCTGCGTGAGTCGATCCGGCGGGAGGTGGAACGGGCCAGCCGCTTCGGCCGGATGCTCAGCGTCCTCGCCCTCGACCTGGACCGGTTCAAGGACGTCAACGACACGTACGGGCACGCGGCGGGAGACACCGTGCTGGCCGAGTTCGCCCGGCGGGTGCGCGGTGAGATCCGTGAGGTGGACCTGGCCTTCCGGCAGGGCGGTGAGGAGTTCGTGCTGCTGCTGCCCGAGACCGACGCCCGGGGCGCGGCGATCGTGGCGGAGCGGCTGGGCGCCGCGGTCCGGGAGACGCCGATCGCCGTCGAGGCGTACGCGGGGCCGATCGTGGTGACCGTGTCGGTGGGCATCGCCGTCTACCCGGACCACGGCAGCAACGGGCGGGAGGTGCTGGAGGCCGCCGACGACGCGCTCTACGCGGCCAAGGCGGCCGGCCGGGACACGTACCGGGTAGCCGAGGTGTGCCCGGACGTGCCCACGCAGGAGATCCCGGTCCCGGCGGGGGCGGTGAGTCCACCCGACGGGCTGCCGCGCGCCGGCCGGCCCGTGCAGGTCGCCCGGGAGCCGGGCGGGCACGCCCGGTCGGAGCCGGCTGTGGGCGTACCGGAATCGTCGCCGGCGGGGTCGGCGCAGGCCGGGCCCGATCTGGCCGATGACCCGACGGACACCGCCGCGGACGCGGCCCGGGCCGGCCCGGACGCGGCCCCGCCGGGGTCGGGCGGCGGCGCGTCTTCTGGGCCACACCCGCCGCGGCAGAGCCGTGGCCGATAGTCTCGCGGCATGTCGGAGCACTCAGCGAACCCCTCATCGACGGTCGCCGCAACCGGCCGTCCCCTGGCGGTCAAGGCCGTCATCCCGGCCGCCGGACTCGCCACCCGGTTCCTGCCCGCCACGAAGGCCGTGCCCAAGGAGCTGTTGCCGGTGGTGGACCGGCCGGTGTTGCAGTACATCGTCGAGGAGGCCACCCAGGCCGGCATCGGCGACGTGTTGCTGATCACCGGTCGGGGTAAGACATCGATGGTGGACCACTTCGACCGTCGCCCGGACCTGGAGACCAGGCTGGAGGAGAAGGGTGACGCCGAGCGGCTCGCCGCCGTGCGCCGCCCCAGCGAGCTCGCCGAGATCTACACCGTGCGGCAGCCGGAGCAGCTCGGGCTCGGCCACGCCGTCGGGTACGCCGAGTCGCACGTCGGTGACCAGCCCTTCGCGGTGCTGCTCGGCGACGAGTTCGTCAAGCCGTCCGAGCCGCTGCTGCCGGCGATGCTGGAGCTGCAGGCCCGCACCGGCGGCGTGGTGCTCGCCTTCTTCGAGGTCGACCCGGCCGACACCAAGCGCTACGGCATCGCCTCCGTCGAGCCCGCCGAGTCGGAACTGACCGACATCGGTGAGGTCGTCAAGGTGACCGGCATGGTGGAGAAGCCGCAGCCGGAGGACGCGCCGAGCAACCTCGCCGTGCTCGGCCGCTACGTGCTGCCGGGCGCGATCTTCGACGCGATCCGGCGCACGAAGCCGGGCAGCGGCGGCGAGATCCAGCTGACCGACGCCATGGAGCTGCTGCGCACCGAGGGCGTCCCCGTGCACGCGATCGTCTACCGGGGCACCCGCTACGACACCGGGATGCCGCTGGGCTACCTCCAGACGGTGGTGCAGATCGCCGCCGAGCGGGAGGACCTCGGCGCCGAGTTCCGCTCCTGGCTGGCCGACTTCGTCAACGCCGACACGGCAGGCGGATCTGGTACATGACCGCGACGGCCGACGCCGAGGCGGCCGCGAACGAGTTGACGCCGCTCGCCGACTACCTGGGCAGCGTGCTGCGCAGGTTGCGCGCGCTGCCGCCACTCGACCTCGACCTCACCCAGGCGCACGGCAACGTCCTCGCCGAGGACGTCGTCGCGCCGCACGCCTTCCCGGCCTTCGACCAGGCGGCCGTGGACGGGTACGCGGCCCGCTGGGAGGACATCTCGGGAGGGGGCCGGGGCCCGAGCTACGTCCCGGCTCCCTCCGGCACGCCCGGTGGTCGGACCATCCGGCTCAACGTGGTCGGCGACCTCGGCGCGGCGAGCTGGCGGCCCGTCCGGCTCACCCCGGGCTCGTGCTTCTCGGTGGCCGCCGGCGCGCCGCTGCCGGTCGCCGCCGACGTGGTGGTCCCCGTCGAGTGGACCGACCAGGGCATGGCCGCCGTGGAGATCTTCCGCACCCCCAAGCGGGGGTACGGGGTCCGCCGCGCCGGTGAGGAACTGCCCGCCGGCACGCTGCTCGCCCGGGCCGGCACGTACGTCTCACCGGCGCTGGTCGCGGTCTTCGCCGCCACCGGCATCGGGCACGTGGTGGTCCGGCCCAGCCCGCGGGTGGTCATCGTGGCGACCGGTGACGAACTGGTCGACGTGGGCCGGGGCAGCCAGCCGGGGCAGGTGGTGGACGCGAACTCGCACGCGCTGACCGCCGCCGCGGCCGAGGTGGGCGCGCTGGCGTACCGGGTGGGCATCTGCGACGACGACCCGGAGGGGCTGCGCGGGCTGCTGGAGGACCAGACCCTGCGCGCCGACCTGATCATCACCACCGGGGGGACCGGCACCGGCCCCGGCGACATGGTGCGCCGGATCCTGTCCCGCCGCGAGGGCGGCCGGGCCGGGCCGGTCACCTTCACCGACGTGGCGCTCTACCCCGGCACCGCGCTCGGGTTCGGCACGGTCGGCGCCGAGGAGGTGCCGGTGGTCTGCCTGCCCGGCGATCCCGGCGCCGCGCTGATCGGCTTCGAGGTGCTGGCCCGCCCGGCCATCCAACTGCTCGCCGGCGCCGAGCCGGTGTTCCGACCCAGCGTGCGGGCACACCTGCTGGAGACCGTGTCGTCCCCGGGCGGGCTGCGCGAGTTCCGGCCCGCGCACGTCGCCGAGCGGCGCGGCGGCGGTTACACGGTGCAGCCGCTCAGCGGTGGGCCGTTCACCCTCTCGGGGCTCGCCGAGGCGAACGGGCTGCTCGTGCTCGGCGAGCGAGTCACCACCGCCGCCGCCGGCTCCACCGTGGACGTGCTGCTGCTGGACCGTCGCCGGTGAGGTTGTCCCGGTCGGTCCCCTCCCGGGCGTGCAGAGAGTCCAGCCGCCCGGCGATGGGTGCGGTGGGTCCACTTGCGCACGACACGGTCCCGCGCGGGAGACTGTGCGGGTGAGCCTCTTCGGACCCGCCCGGGCACCCGGCTGGCCGACGGTGCTGGTCGACGGTCCGGTGCTGCTGCGGCCGTACCGGCGCTCCGACGCCGCGGCCTGGTCGGAGGTGCGCCGGGCCAACCGGGCCTGGCTGGCGCCGTGGGAGTCGTCGCTGCCGGGCAGTTGGGACGAGCTGAACTCGCCGGCCGCGTTCCGCTGGGTGCACCGTGACCAGCGGCGCTCGGCCCGCGAGGGTGAGGGTATGCCGTTCGCCGTCTGCCTGCGTGAGGCCGACCGGGACCGGCTGGTCGGGCACCTCAACGTGGGCAGCATCGTGCGGCGGGCGTTCTGCTCCGGGTACGTCGGCTACTGGGTCGACGCCCGGGTCGCCGGCCAGGGGGTGATCCCGACGGCACTCGCGCTGGCCGTGGACCACGCCTTCGGTCCGGGCGGGCTGCACCGCGTGGAGGTCAACATCCGGCCGGAGAACCGGCCGTCCCGGCGGGTGGTGGAGAAGCTGGGCTTCCGCGAGGAGTCGTACCACGTGCGCTACATGCACATCGACGGTGCCTGGCGGGACCACATCGGATACGCGATGACCAGTGAGGAGATCGCTGCCGAGGGTGGCCTGCTGGCCCGGTGGCACCGCGTACGCGCCTCCGCACGCTAGGCGTCCCACGCACGGGATCGGCGCGGCGCGGCGGCATCCCGGTCGGCGCGCCGTAACCTCAAGTAACTGCAAGCTGCGGCAAGCGCTGCCCGTCCGGACGATCCACGCACCCGAGCGCAATCGGTGGAAGATCCTGCGGTCGGACGGCGGTTGCTCCGAATTCGGTGACGGGAGGGGTGAGGGTGCCGACCTCGGTGCTCCTCGCCGTCCTCGCCGCCGCCGGCCTGCTCGCCCTGGCCCCGGCGCTCGTTCGCCGGTACGACGCCACCGAGCGGCTGGTGGCGGAGCGGGCGCAGTCGACGGCGCGGGTGCTCCAGCGCCGCCGGCGACGCCGCACTGTGCCGGGACGGCGACCCGTCCACCCACCGCGCTCGCTGACCATCACGCTCAGCGAGAACGCGACTACCGGGGTGTTGGCCGCGCCGGTCTCCGCACCCCCGGCAGCCCGCCGCTCCGGCCGCCTGCGCGCCGTGCCCCCCGCCCCGAAGCGGTCCCGCCGACGCCCGCCGCCCCGCCGGCAGCACACCCCCGCCGTGTACCGGCGACGCCGGGTCCTCGCCGCCCTGCTCCTGCTCAACGTCGTCGAGCTGATCGGCGTGCTGTTCGTCAGCCCCGGCTTCTGGATCGGCTTCTCGGTCACCTTCCTGCTGCTGGCCGTCTACGTGATCCACCTGCGGGGGCAGGCCCTGGCCGGCCGCCGTCGCCGCCGGGCCCGCGCCCGGGAGGCCGCCTGGCTGGCCGCCCGGCAGGCCGAGGTCCGCCGCGAGCAGGCCCGCCGGGCAGCGGCCCGCCGGGAGGCACAGCGCCGCCTGGCAGCCCAGCGCGAGGGGGTACGCCGAGCCGCCATGGGCCTGGACCGGCCGGGGGACCTGCCGGCGGCGGTCAACGGCGGGTCGGTCTCGTACCGGCGGTCCGGTGGGCTGCGCGGCCGCCCCTACGAGGCCGGCCGCGGCGCCTGATCGCGGGCGCTGGCGCTTGATCGGCGCTGCCGGCTTCAGCGCTTGATCGACTCGGTTTCCTGGATCTCGGGGTGTCACGGCGTCCTGGATGCCCCGATTTCCGGGAAGCCGAGTGGATCTTCGTGCGCGGGGAGCGCCGCGCCGGGGGCGGATTCGCGGTGGAGGCCGGCGACCTGTTAGCCTTGCTGCCGGCCCGCCCGGTGTAAGCCGGGTGGGACCGAAGCCGGTTCGCCGGCGGAGGGGCTGTGGCGCAGACTGGTAGCGCACCTCGTTCGCATCGAGGGGGTCAGGGGTTCAAATCCCCTCAGCTCCACCCAGATAAAAGGCCGTTTCCCGTGTGGGAGACGGCCTTTTCGATCTTGTGCGGCACCGGTGGCGACGCCTGCGGTGACTAGTAGTGGTTGTCGATCGGCCGGCGGGCCTCGTCGAACAGCGCCGGCCCCTCGTACCGCACCGGGGGCAGCGGCGGAGTGGCCGGCTTCACCTCCTCGAACTGTTCGGTGGACAGGGCGTACACCACCCGGCCGAGGCCGGACCGGTCGATCGCGGTCGCGCACATCGGGCAGGGCTGGCAACTGGTGAACATGGTGGTGCCGGCCGCCACGTCCGGGCTGAGTTCCCGGGCGGCCCAGCGGGCCAGCTTCAGTTCCGGGTGGGCGGTGATGTCCGAGTCGGAAACCACGGTGTTGTGGTCCTCGATCAGGACTGTGCCGTCCGCGCCGACGAGCAACGAGCCGAACGGCCGTTCGCCGGACGCTCCGGCCTCGTCGGCTATCTGCACGGCACGGCGGAGAAACTGCTCGTCGTCCGGGGTCATCGGTCCTCCTGGGATGTGTGGTAAGCGGCCACGGCCGCGAGGGTCTGCCAGGCGCGTTCGGGCTGGCGGATCTCGGTGAGGTCGCCGTTGAACGGGTCGAGCACCACCGTCTCCGCGCCGAGCAGTCGGATCTGGTCGATGTCGGCGATGATCTGCTCGATGGTGCCGACACCGGCGAGTCGGTCCGGGGCGGTGACCGGTTCACGGGTCTGCCGGAGAGCCATACGCGGCACCAACGGGGGCACCGGGCGCCCCCGTTCGTCGGCGATGGCCTGGAGTCGACCCACCGCCTCCGTCAGCCATCCGGGCGTGAACCGCAGCGGGTGCCACGCGTCACCGAGTCGTACGGCGCGACGCATGCCGGCGTCGCTGTTGCCGCCGACCCAGATCGGGATCGCCTCCGTGTCGTAGTCGTCGGTGTTGCGCCAGGCGTCCCGCATGGCGTGCAGGTACTCGTCCGTCAGCGCACCGCGCCGCTGGTACGGCACGCCGAGCGCCTCGAACTCCTGCCGGGCCCAGCCGACGCCGACGCCGAGGACGAGCCGGCCCCCGCTGAGCCGGTTGAGGTTCGCCGCCATCCGGGCGGTGAGCAGCGGGTGCCGGTACGGGACGATGAGCACGGTGGTGCCCAGCCGGACCCGGCGGGTCAACCCGGCCAGCCACGACAGCGTGGTGAACGGCTCGTAGAACGGCGCAGGATACTGGTCGGCCACGTCGGGGGTCACGGCGATGTGGTCGGAGACCATCAGCAGGTCGAAGCCGAGGCCCTCCACCGTCTGCGCCCACTGCCGCAGCATCTCGGGGTCGGTGCCTGGGGCGAAGTTCGGTACGTTCACGCCAATCTGCACAGGTTCGAGGCTAGTGAGCGTGCGTCCGGCTGTGAACATCATGTTCACGGACCTTGATGGCTCCTACCGTGGATCCGCCGGTAGTTTTGGCGAATGGCCGAGGATCTTGATGTCGTCGATTGGTCGATCCTGACCGAGCTGCAGAAGGACGGCCGCCTGCCGATCACCGAGCTCAGCCGCCGGGTCAAACTGAGTGCGTCGGCCACCAGCGAACGCGTGAGGCGGCTGGAGGCGACCGGTGTGATCACCGGCTACCGCGCCGAGGTCGACCTGGCCAAGGCGGGCTTCGCCGTACTCGCGGTGGTCCGGCTGAAGTATCCCGGCAGCCGGCACGAACCGCTGCGTCGGCTGCTGGAGCGACGGTCGGAGATCCTGGAGTGCCTGCGCACCACCGGAGACGACTGTTACGTGCTGAAGGTCGCCGCGACGTCCATGGCACACCTCGAACAGATCATCAACGAGCTCGCCGTGTTCGGCAGCACCACCACCAACGTCGTCTACAGCGCGACCCTGCCCTACCGCGGCCCGCGCCCGTGACCCAGTGACGGACTCGACTCACGGCGACCGCAGGTCACTCTGACGGTTTCGACCGCCGGGGTTGTCGTACCCGCCAATACGATCTTGTGCATGGAGCGTCCGGTACGGCAGGCATACCTCAACATGATCGCCAAGCAGGTCGGGCCGGTGCTGCGAGGGCACGGTTTCAAACGGTCGCATGGCACCTTCCGCCGGATCTCCGATGCGGGCCATGGCGCGATCATCGAGTTTCAGGGATCCACTGGTAGCTGGGGCGATACCTCGCTCTTCTACGTCAACCTCGGTGTCGCCACCCCCTCCTGGCTTGACTGGTCCCAGGAGCGGTTTGGCGGGAACCAGCGGGATCGGCCCAGCGCGTCGGTGGCCCAATGGTGGACGCGGCTCAGGGCAGCCTCCAGGCACTCTGATGGTTTCGACCGCTGGGCGATCCGGTCGGTCGAGGAGGCCGACGTATGCGGAGCCGCAGTCGCCGGGGAGTTGTCGGAACGTGTGATCCCGACCTTCGATGCCTTGCTTGCGCACTACACGCACCTTGACGAGGCCCTCACCGATGGGCGGGTGGATGAGCTGGTTGCGTCCTTCGACGCCCGCCCGCCGGATCCGCTCAACGGCATCGACCACTTCCGTCGGCTTGACCACCCCTATGTGGCGTGGATGTTGTCGAGGCGACCCGTAGCGATCGAGTAGCGGCCGGACGAGGAGACGGTGATGGCGCTGGCCGGGCGATGGAGCGTCGACCCCAGCAGTCTGGACGGCATGCCGGTGCCCGGGCACCCGTGGATTGCCGCCGCCGGGAGTTTCTAGTCAGCGGCTCTGGCGAGGCGCCTACGGACGAGTGTGGCGCTGGCGGCGGTAAACGATTCGATGGCCTTCTTTACTCTCTCGTACCGCGCCTCAAGCTCGGCCGGCTCTACCTGTCCGCGTCTCCAATACGCACCGAGGGACTTGCCCGAGGAGTTCAACTCCTCAAGGGCGGCGAGCACCCGCTGATCCCTGCAGAGGATGCGCACCTTCGCCTGGGCGAGCCGGGACTCCCCAAGGTCCCACCCGTCCACGCGCCCTACGAGCCCAAGCTCCCGCTCTTCCCATACCCGGTGCCGAAAATCCTCCGCCAGTGCCACAAGTCGAGAACACTGTTCAAGCAGGAGTTCGGTTAGTCGGACGTTGGCCTCGCCTCGTCTGGTCAGGTACTGACCAAGGATCGCGATGGCGGCGCCAGCGACGGCAGCGACCAGGGTTACCCAGACATCCATGTCCATAGTCTCCCTACGCCGGTCAACGGTGCTGGGCAGTCAGGAGAACCGTTCGGTCGTCACGGGTATCAGGCCGTGCTGTCGCAGGACGTTCGTCAGGTCCTGCAGGGTTGAGCGCAGCGTTGGGGAGGCGTCGGCTCTCAAGAGGACGGTCACGTCGAGGCCCCAGGCGAGCCCTCGGCCGACCCTGCGAAGGTCCCAGGAGTACCGGTCGCCGCCCTTGTCCAGGGAACCGGAGGCGACAGGTCCAGGTGTACCGCCGTCCGGCGTCCCCCACAGCGCCCGGAGGCTCGCCACCTCTTCTTCCCGGAGATCCTTGGCGAAGAGCACCCGGTAGACGCGCCGTTCCCGGAAGCCGGAGGGTGGCTGGGTGGGGCCGAGCCGCAGCGGCGGCACGGTGGCGAACGGTTGGTGGTCGCAGAAGTACGTACGCAGCACCTCTTCGAGGGGTAGCTGACCGCCGCCGAGCCTGCGGTAGACCGTCTCGGCTTCGCTGCGTGAGGTGGGAACCACCCTCGTCAGCACCTCCGGGTCGGTGCGCATGCTGCGGCTGAGGGAAGCGGAACTCCACCAGCCGGCGCCGCCAGCCGTCCAACCAGCGCTGTCGAGACCAGCGGTCGAGAAGTCGCGGTGGCGGGTGAACTCCTCGACGACGATGCCCTCCACGTCGGCGGTCGGGCGGTGGCCGGTGACCAGGTAGTAGTCGAGCGAGGGCCGCGGCTCGGTCGTGCCGACGACCGTCGCCCCGTGTTCTCTGTGAGCCGGCACGATAGCCATCAGCGACATCCTCCGTCTTCCGCATATCGGAGATCCCGGGCAACCGTAGCGGGGGAGGCGCCGGTGGGCCGGCTAGCATCCGGATTCGACGTGAGGAGCCCACATGACATCCACGGCCCAGACGCGGTTCGGCATGGTCGGCAGCGGCTGGCGGGGTGAGTTCTTCCTGCGGCTGGCTCGGCTCCTGCCGGAGCGGTTCCGCGCCACCGGGGTCGTCACGCGTACCGGATCGCGTGGTGACGCCGTGACGGCCGAGTGGGGCGTGCGAACCTTTCGCACGACGGCCGAGCTGCTCGCCCACGAACGGCCGGACTTCGTCATCGTGTCGGTGCCCTGGTCGGTGACGCCCGACGTGACCCGTGACCTGGTCGTCGCCGGCGTGCCGGTGCTCGCCGAGACGCCGCCCGCGCCCGACGTGGCGGGGCTGCGGTCGCTCTGGTCCGACGTTGGCGGCAGCGGCCTGGTGCAGGTGGCCGAGCAGTACCTGCTGATGCCCGGGCACGCCGCCCGCCTGGAGGTGATCCGCGCCGGGGTGCTCGGCGAGCCGACCTCGGTGCAGATCTCCTCGACGCACCTGTACCACGCCGTCTCGCTGATCCGTGGCCTGCTCGGCGTCGGGTACGACGCCGCGGAGGTCAACGCGCGGGCGTTCGTCGCCCCGCTGGCCAACCCGCTGTCGCCTGCCGGCTGGAGTGGCGACGCCACCCCGCAGCAGCTCACCACCACCCTCGCGACCATCGACTTCGGCGGACGGATGGGGCTGTACGACTTCACCGACAACCAGTGGTGGAATCCGCTGCGCACCCGCCGGTTGGTGGTGCGGGGTTCGCTCGGCGAGTTGGTGGACGACCGGGTCGTCCGCCTGGTCGATCCGACCACGCCGGTGGAGTCGGCCCTGGTGCGGCGGCAGACCGGCATCGACCTGAACCTCGAAGGGCTCGACCTGAAGCACATCAGCTTCGACGGCCGCGTCGTCTACCGGAATCCGTTCGTGGGCAGCGGAATGTCCGACGACGACATCGCGGTGGCCGACATCATGGCCCGCGCCGGCGCCTGGGCGCGGGAGGAGGGCCCGGCGCCGTATCCCCTGGCCGAGGCGTGTCAGGACCACCTGATCAGCCTCGCCGTCGAGGAGTCGGTACGTACCGGCCAGCCGGTCGTCACCGCCGAGGAGTCGTGGGCGCGGTAGCCCCGTCCTGCTACTCGTCCTGTTCCCAGATCGGCCGGCGCTGCCGCGCCGCCTCCGCCTGATCCGGCGCCCCCGTGGGCCACCCGTCATGCGTCAGGAGGATCTGCGGGTAGACCTGGCCGCTTCCGATCAGGAACGCCACCACGTCGATGATCACGTGCGTGGTCCGCCCGGCGTAGATGGAGAAGCGATCGTTGTCCCAGTTGACCGCGGACACGAGACCGTTCGACAGCGTCTGGTTGGCCTCGAAGTTGATCGTCGAGAAGTTCGTCGGACGGGCTATGCCGGTGGGAAAGATCTGCAGGAAGCTGGCCGCGACCGGCCCGGTGACCGTCACGGTGCCGAAGATGGCCTCGCTCATGAAGGCGTAGCGCGCCAGGATGACATCGATGGTCCGGCCACCCAGCACCCGTCCAGCGCTGTCGAGGTTGCTGGTGTCCCACTCACCATCGAGGTTGACGATGTTGGTTCGTCCCTGGGGAATGCGGGTGTCGACGACCCGTTGCGGTATGACCGGCACGATGTGGTTGGAGGTGCTGCTGGGATCGCCGGGGGCGGCCTTCGCGGACGTGGCGGCGGCCGCGCCGACCACGCCGGTGCCGGCCAGCCCCGCGGCGACGGTGCCGGCGCGCCGCAGCAGCCGACGGCGGTCAACGGTGTTGTCCTGGTCATTGCTCATCCGGACCCCCGTGGGGTATTGACAATGTTCGACATCATCGATCCTGGCCCTCTTCCCGGGCGGCCACATCGACCGAACGGCCCCGCCGTTGTGCTCCATGGCGAACGGAGAGAGGCCGAACAACGGTCGTGTCTCTCATCGGACACACGGCAACCATGAGCCCTCCCCAGATGTGCAACGGGCATCAGTCGAAGCCCGGAGCACCCGGGCGAACACGGGGAGTGGTCATGAATCACATCGCTCGACGAAGGATGCTGGCAGGCGTCACCGCCGGACTGCTGAGCACCTCGCTCGGCCTCGCCGTCTCCGGAGCGGCGACCGCCGCGCCGAAGGGCCAGGACTTCCGCGCCTGCACGATCAGCACGCTGCCGTTCCCGGCCGACACGTACCGTGCCGAGGCGAACGCCGTCGACCCGACCGGCCGGTACGTCGTCGGCGCAGCCCTGCGGGTCAGCGACAGCGGCAACCAGCCCCTGCTGCTCGTCTGGGACCGGCAGCGGCTCACCACCCTCGACGCGCCGCTCGGCGGAGACCCCGTCGACGTCAACGCCCACGGTGTCGTGATCGGTAACGGCTGGACGAACGGCATCAGCCAACCCTGGCGGTACCGCGACGGTCGGGTCGAGCTGCTGCCCGTGGTGCCGTCTGCCGGCATCAGCGTCACGGCCATCAACAAGGCCGGCGACATCGTCGGCCACGGCACCGACACCGCAACCGGCGAGTTCTTCGCGCTGCGCTGGCCCGCCGCCCGGCCGGGCACGGTCGAGGTGCTCGACACCCCGGCCAACGCCACTCCCACGGGGATCACCGCGGACGGCACCATCGTGGGTTCCGCCGGGGACTTCGGTAGCTGGACCGGCTGGGTCCGTCGGCCGGACGGCCGGGTCGACGCCCTAACCGCGCCGGGCGCCCGGATGACGATGGTCGACGGGGCGCAGGGTCACTGGGCGATCGGCAAGGTCGACCTGGGCGGCACCAGCACCCTGAACGTGCGGTGGGATCTGCGGGACGGTTCGTACACGGCGCTCGACGAGCGACTGGCCTGGGCCGACGACGTCAACGCCAAGGGCGTCGTCGTGGGCGGCGACCGGGTCGTGCGGGGGCACAACTCCCGGCTTCTGCCGGGTGGCGGCGAGCGGGTGACCGTCGGCGCGCGGTCGATCTCCGACACGGGCACCATCGTCGGGTTCCGCAACGACGACCGGGTCACCCCGGTGCGCTGGACGGGCTGCTGACACCCGACCGGCGACAACGGGCCCGCCCGAGGGCTCGCGGGCGAGCACCGCTCAGCGGTGCTCGCCCGCACAACACGACGATGTGTTCGCGGCGTGGAGATGCCATGGAGGTTGGTTGCTCATCGTTGTCGATACCGAAACCGGATGCATAGCGTTGCGGAACGGTTCACGGAAAACGGGGATGGGCGACATGGGTTTCCAGGAATGGGTACGCGAGTTCGAGGACAACGCGGAGCGCCGCCGGGTGGAACCGGACCCGCAGTGGGGAGCGGGACGCCCATTGGACCGAGCCCTCATTCGAAGTCTGCAGAGGTTCCAGGCCGGCGAGGACGGCGACGGCGCGAACCTCATCGGCAAGAGTGAACGTGCCGGTGACGCGGACTACCTGGCGGCGGTCCGGATGTTCGTCGCCGAGGAACAGAATCACGCCCGGCTCCTCAAGCTTTTGCTGATCAACGCGGGAGCGTCCACGATCGACGGTCACTGGAGTGACCGCGTGTTCGTGGCGCTGCGGCGCGCACTGGGGCTGCGGTTGGAGTTGATGACGCTGATGGTCGCCGAGGTGGTGGCGTTGCGCTACTACCGAGCGGTTCGCGACGGCACGGCCGATCCGTTGCTGACGGATGTGGGCGGGCGGATCCTGGCGGACGAGGAGTCACACGTCCCGTTCCACACCCAGCGGCTGCGCGCCGGATTCGCCTCCGTCGGAGGGCTGGCGCGGGCAGCGGTGGCAGTTGGTTGGTGGGTGTTGCTGCTCGGGGCGGCATGTGTGGTCGGGTACGGCCACGGCTCGGCACTGCGTGTGCTCGGCGTCGGCCGGCTGCGGTTCATCGGCGAGACCGTGGCGCTCTTTCGACCGGTCGTGCGCGACGTGCTGGTGGCCCCTGATCAGGATGATCTCCGGGTCGAGCAGCGAAGCGGGTACGGACACCGCTAGGGAGATCGGTTCGACCGCGCGCGGCGGGACCGACCCGGGTGGGGGCGGTCCCGCCGCGGCGCGTCACGGCTTCCAGGAACCGGCGGTCTCGAACTCGTGCTGGTACTCCAGCGCGCCCCTGGTGTCGTGCACGTCGAACACGACGCTGCCGGTGCGCCTGGTGCCGGCGGTCAGGTCGTTGCCCGCCGGCATGGGCTTGCCGCAGCCGGAGAAGGCCCCGCCGATCGCGTTGGTCTCGGTGCCGTCGGCGGCGACCCACTGGAAGTAGAACGGGTTCGCCGAACCGGTGCCCTTGGTGACCGTCACCGTCACGTCGGCGATCACGTACATGCCCTCGTCGGGCTGGAGGCCGTAGGACGCGCAGGGCTTGGTGGCGGTGCTGAACTTCGTCACGGTGATCTCGACGGTGCCGTCGTCACCGTCGACGACCAGGGTGTCCCCGGGCGACATGTTGCGGGTGTCGCCGTTGGCCGAGCGAGGGGTCGGCGAGGGGACGGCGTTCGGAGGCTGCCCGGCGCCCCGGGTCACGCCGGGGGTGGGCAGGGCCTCGGTCACCTCGGTGGCGGCCCGGTTGGCGCCGATGACCACCGCCACGATGCCGCCGGCGCAGCACAGCAGGGTGAGTACGGCCGCCGTGACCGCGACGACCACCACCGTCTTCTTGGAACTCTTCGTCGCTACAGGCGGCGGCATGGTCAGCGGATAACCCGGCCCGCCAGCCGCGGGGTACGCGCCGCCCGAGAACGGCGGCTGCGGCCAGGGCTGATCGGGCGAGGCCGGGTAGGGCGTGCTGGCGTACGGCGGCTGCGGCGAGCTGGCGTACGGCGGCTGCGGCGCGGTCGGCGGGGCCCACTGAGCCGGTACGCCCGGCTGCGACACCCCGGACACCGGCGGCCCGGAAACCGGCGGCTGCGGAGCGTTCGCCGCTGCCGACCACGGGTTGGGCGGCACGGGTGCCTGCGGGACCGTCGGGTCGGCGGCGGACTGCGGCTGCGATGTCGCCGGGAACGGCTGCGTCGGCCGCTCCGGGTGCGGCTGCTGGGGGTCCTGCTGCCCGACGGGGGGCTGGGGGTGGGTCACCGTACTCCTTGACGCCTCGTACGTGCGGTTCGGGAACCCGCCGACGCTACCGTGCGTCGCGGAGCGTCCGGTCGCCGCGCCGGACGTTGTCCCACGGCCGGACCGGGGCACGTGTCGATGCCGCGGACGGGCCAGGGTGGACTGTGCGGCCGAAAACTCGATGGATGGACGTCACACGCCCGGTGTCAGCGGAGTGGGAGGACGGCGGCGGTGCGGACCAGCCCGTCGGCGACCACGAACCGGCCGGTGACGGTGGCGGGCGGGTCGGCGACGGCCGCCGCGTCCAGGCGGGCGGGTGCGATCCGGGCCGTGAACGTCCCGGCGTCCGGGTCCAGCTCCAGCCGTGCGTCGTGGAAGTCCAGCCAACTCCCGACGACCGGGTACCAGACCTTGTAGACGGTCTCCTTGGCGCTGAACAGCACCACCGGCCAGGAGATGCCGCCGGGAAGCCGGGCGCAGATCTCCTCCTCCTCGGGCAGCAGCACGAGTCGGCGTACTCCCTCATTGACCTCGCGATGCTGCTCGGCGTCCATCCCGACGGACCGGACGTCCGTGCTGCGCGCCGCGGCGGCGGCGCAGTAGCCGGTGGTGTGGGTGATGGTCCCGACGATTCCGGCCGGCCAGACCGGCGCACGGTCGGCTGCGGCCGGCACGGCCGCTGGCGGCAGGCCGAGGCCGGCCATCGCCCGCCGGGCGCACACCCGCCCGGCGGTGAAGTCCCGCCGACGGGTCTGCACGGCCCGGTCACCGAGGCACGCCTGCTCGGCGGCGAGCAGCTCACCGGCCCAGTCGTCCGGGCTGGCGACCGCCACCGCGACCGTCGCCGGCAGCAGGTCACGCACGGCCGCCTACCCGTCGGTAGGAATGGACCTGGTGCGGGGACATTCGGTCAACCGTCAACTTTCCGACTGTCACGAGGGGAGAACGTACCGCAAAGATGTAACACCGGGGGTACGCGCTGCGCTCCCCTGACGGCACCGGGGGAGGGCCATCAACCGCTGGCCGGGGCACGGCGACAGCCAGTCCCGCGGACATCTGGAGAGGACTGCGATGACCCATGGTGCGGAACGGCCGGGGGTACGGGCCGACGACCACGCCCCGACGACCCCCGGTTGGAGCTGTGGCTCGTGCGGTGACGAGTGGCCGTGCGCGACGAAGCGCAGCAGGCTGCTGGCGGAGTACGGGGGTGACCGGGCGATGCTGAGCGTCTACCTGGGGTCCTGTCTCGCCGCCGCCACGGAGGACCTGCGTGCCGCCCCGGTGATGTCGCTCCAGGACCGGTTCATCGGCTGGCTTCCGCGCGGTTCCCGGCGCGGCTGAGGCCACCGGTGGCCGCCGCTCACACGGCGGCCACCGGGGCCGTGCCTCAGCGACGTCGCGGCCGCCGGGTCAGGGCGAAGCCGACCACGCCGGCCACGGCGGCGAGCACGCCGCCGATGCCGGTCCAGACCCAGCGTGAGCCGAGGTCCGGCAGCCAGTCCGCCGGTGAGTCACCCTCGTCGTCGGCCTCCGGGTCCACCGGGGGTACGGCGTTGAGCACCGTGCCCGCCTTGGTGTTCGGCTGAAGCGGCGCGGCCAGTTCGCCGTCGTCGCCCGAGGCGCCGTGGTCGGCGACGGTGCCGACCAGCAGGTCGACGTCGATCGGGGCGCCCAGGTCCGGTTCGGGCAGGTCCACCACGGAGAGCCGGACGACGTACGTGCCGGGCAGCGGGTCGGCCGACCACGGCTCCGCCCAGGGCCGCACCTCACGCAGGGTGCAGCCCAGCATCACGCTCGACGCCTGCGCGTCCACCGTCGGGGTCTGCGCTCCGGCGGTGCACGCCTGCCGCCGGCGCAACCCGTCGAAGACGTCGACGGTCCAGGTGGAGGCGCCGCTGCGGGCCTTCGGGAACGAGACGGTCGCACTGATCTCGTGCACCTGCCCGGCGGTGGCCGCGAACGACCAGTAGAGGTGGTCGCCGACCGAAGCGTCCACCCGCACGGGTTGCCCGGCGGTGATCGGGGTGGCGGTGAGGAACGAGGTGCCGGCCCGGGTGACCGGGGTGGCACCTGGTGAGGGGGTGGGGGCGGCGACGGCCGCCGCGGGCAGCAGGGCGGACCCGCCGGCGGCGAGTAGCGCCGCCAGCGACCGGAACAGTGCGGTACGCATCAGTTCTCCCTCCAGGTGGCGACCCACCAGCGGGTGAGCAGCCCGGCGAGCAGGCCGGTGAGCAGGCCGGCCACGGTGAGCAGGGCGAGCAGCACCCAACCCCGGCCGAGGTCCGGCCCGTCCGGTGCCGGTGCGGCCGCCACCACGTCGATGGTCAGCTCCACCGGCATGCCGGGGGTCGCCGCGGTGCCGGGGCGCGGGGCGAACGAGTTGCTCACCACCAGGCAGACGGTGGTGGGTTCGGCGGCGGTCGGGGTCGCCTCGGCCTCGGTGGCGTCCTCGTCGTCGGCGCTGGCCGACCAGCGCAGCCCGGCGGAGAGGACGTCGGCCCGTCCACTGCCCGCGTCCG
The DNA here is from genome assembly GCF_023896955.1 of Micromonospora sp. RHAY321. Classification (GTDB taxonomy): domain Bacteria; phylum Actinomycetota; class Actinomycetes; order Mycobacteriales; family Micromonosporaceae; genus Micromonospora. The sequence goes on along the minus strand of NZ_JAMHIW010000003.1, from coordinate 160,171 downwards.
CGCCACGGACCAGCTCCCGGCCGTCCGCCGCGGTGGCCCGTAGCAGCACCCCGTAGTCCCGGTTCACCGGCCGGTCCAGCGCCATGCTCACCGACGCGCGCAGCTCCTGCCCGGGGCGTACCGGCACCCGGTAGTACCGGTGCTCGGAGAAGGCCTCCCGGTCGGCGTACACGCCGGGGGCCAGCAGCGGAGCGGAGTCGCAGGCGTTCGCGCCACCGACCACGGTCGGTGCCAGCGTGTGCGTGTCGCCGGCCCGCTCGACGAGCTGCTTGATCCGGTCGGTCAGCTCCTCGGCGCTCTGCGCCGCCGTGTAGGTGCCGCCGGTCGCACCGGCGATGCAGAGCAGCTGCCGGCGTACCTTCTCGTCGGGGGCCAGCCCGAGCGTGTCGACCACCAGGCTGGTGCCCTGCGCGGCCAGCTCCCGCGCCACCTCACACGGGTCCGGCGGGGCGCAGGTGTCCTCCCCGTCGGTGATCAGCACGATCCTGCGGGTGGTGGCCCCGGTGCCGAGGTCCTGCGCGGCGGAGCGCAGTGCGAGGCCGACCGGCGTGAACCCGGTCGGGCGCAGCGTCGCCACCGCCGCCTTGGCCCGGGCCCGGTCGACCGGCCCGACCGGCACGATCTGCTGGGTGTCCTGGCAGCCGACCTTCTTGTCCTTGCCCCGGTAGGTCGCGCCGAGCACCCGGATGCCGAGCTGGGTCTCCGCCGGCAGCGCGTCCACCACCTCGTTGAACGCCTGCTGGGCGACCGAGATCCGGCTGCGCCCGCCGATGTCCGCGGCCCGCATCGAGCCGCTGACGTCGAGCACCAGCTCGACCCGGGGCGGCTCGGCCACCGGCTCCTCGTCGTCGGCCGCCGCCGGGAGCGGCCCGGCCAGCGCGGTGGTCGCCAGCAGTCCGAGAAGGACGGCCGTCGATCGTCTGAAGTTGATCACGGCCCGCAGTGTAGTGAGATCCACTTTGGATGATCATTTGGGTCAGCCCTGTCCCCGGTCGGCGGCACGCGCCACCAGCAGGGTGCGGCGGGGTGCGGTCAGGCCGGCGCGTCGAGGATTTGCGACCAGCCGCTTCGGTGGGACCGCGACGTCCGGTTCCCCCGGCGAGCCTGGCGTCCGTGGCCACTCGACGGCGGTCTCCGGACGGGTCGACGAGGGCCTCCGACCGGCCCGTTCCGGGCTCTGGGTCCACGCCGGGTCACCCTCGGTCAACTGCTGGAGGGAGGCTGCCGGTCCGGCCGACATCGGTCGGAAATCTGACCTAAGTCGACCCGTTGTGCCGGTGGTGCGCGGTGGTTAAGCTCTTCATGCGCGCCCCAATCGCCCGCTTCCCCCGTGGCAGGCGATCGGGGCGCGCGTCTTTGTGCAACGGGCCCACACGCCGAAGCGTGCGGGCCCGTTTTCGTCGCGCTGTGCGGCGCGTCGCCTGTCGATGCCTATATCCAGCGACCGTCCAGCCACATCCGGGACAGCCAGTCCGAGTACGGCATCAACGTGCCCACGAAGATCGGATAGAAGTACGCGAAGCAGAGCGCCACCAGGAGCACGTACGCCCCGGCCGCGACGCTGCCCACCAGCCGGCGTTCGTAACCGGGATCGCCGGGGACCAACGGGGCCACCGCACCGACGTCACCCCCGGCCGGGGCGATCAGCGCGCCCAGGACGTACACCACGGCAAGGACCATGAAGGGCAGCGCCGGAGCGGCGTAGAACGAGAACATCGTGCGGCCCTCGAGGGCGAACACGAACCAGGGCAGCAGGCCCGCCGCCACGGTGAGCAGGATCGCGCCGGCCCGCCAGTCCCGGCGTGCCACACCCAGCCAGACCAGCGCCACCAGGGCGGGCAGGAACGACCACCAGAGCAGCGGCGTGCCGAGCAGCAGGATCTCCGAGGCACAGCTCGGCGCACCGCAGGCGCCCTCGCCGGACCAGTGGAACGCCACCGGGCGGCCGAGCAGCAGCCACTGCCACGGCCACGACTGGTACTTGTGCGGGTCGTCCAGGCCGGTGTGGAAGCCGTACGCCGCGCGGTGGTACTCGAAGAGGTTGATCAGCGGGCCGATCACCGGGGCGTCACTGAGCGGGGCGCTCGGGTAGGACGACGCGAGCCGGTAGTAGCCGTCGTCGCTGAGCAGCCAGCCCGACCAGGTGGCGAGGTAGGTGCCGATCATCAGCACGCCGGCCAGCACCAGCCAGGGCAGCTCGTCGAGCAGGGTGTCCCGCCAGGGCCGACGGACGCCCGCCGAACGGCGGACACCGACCTCCCAGAGGAGCACCAGCAGCGCGAAGGCCGGCACGAAGTAGAGCGCGCTCCACTTCACCGCGCAGGCGCAGCCGATCAGCACCCCGGCTGCCAGTCGCCACCACGGCCAGGTGCGCCAACCGGTCGGGGGTCGGCCGGCACGGCCCGGTCGGGTCGGGTCGAGCCCGCCCTCCAGCGCCTTCGCCCAGCGCCGACGCCGGGAGTCCCGGTCGAGCACCAGCGCGCCGAACGCGGCCAGCACGAAGAAGAGCAGGAAGATGTCGAGCAGCGCCGCACGGGACAGCACCAGGTGGAAGCCGTCCAGGGCGAGCAGCAGGCCGGCCGCGCACCCCAGCACCGTCGAACGGAACATCCGCCGCCCGATGCGGACCAGCAGCAGCACCGAGAGGGTGCCGACCACGGCCGCCGAGAACCGCCAGCCGAACTCGGGCGCGGTGGTGAACAGATGCCCGGGGACGGAGACCCTCGAATCGGCGTCCTGGTAGCCGAAGGCCCACTCGCCGAGGCCGATCAGCCACTTGCCCAGCGGCGGGTGCACCACGTACGACGGGACGTTGTCCTTGTAGTTCCACTCGACGCCGCGACTGATCAGCCCGTACGCGTCCTTGGCGTAGTACGTCTCGTCGAAGATCTTGCCCTTCGGGCTCGACAGGCCGACGAAGCGCAGGATCGCCGCGATGGCCACCACCACGGCGGTCGCCAGCCACGAGGACCGGTCCAGCCGGGAATCGACGGTGGCGAACCGGCGGCGGAGCACGCCGGGCACCCCGCCTCGGCCGGTGCTGGGCACCGCGGCCTCCTCGTCGGGGCGGTGCTCGCCTGCGGTCACTTCGACCGTCTTTGCCGGGTCGGCGCTCGGGCTCTGCGCTGTCGACGCACTCGTCACCCGGCGATCGTAGGCTGCCAACGTGTCCTGTGGCGCCTGTCGTCCCCGATACCGGTATCTGCTGTCGATGAAGGAGACGATCTCGTGGGTGAAATGTCCGAAGCTGGGCGCCTGATCCTGCTCGGTGCCCCGCTCGGCAACCCCGCCGACGCCTCGGCCCGGTTCCGTGAGGTGCTGACCAGCGCCGACGTGGTGGCCGCCGAGGACACCCGGCGGCTCACCCGGCTGGCCCGCGACCTGGACATCACCGTCGGCGGCCGGATCGTCTCCTACTTCGAGGGCAACGAGGAGCGGCGGACCCCCGAGCTGGTCGAGGTCATCCTCGGCGGGTACGTGGTGGCGCTGGTGACCGACGGCGGGATGCCCAGCGTCTCCGACCCCGGCTACCGGCTGGTCCGGGCCACGCTGGACGTCGGCGCCCCGGTCAGCGTCGCCCCCGGGCCGAGCGCGGTGACCACGGCGTTGGCGGTCTCCGGGCTGCCCGTCGACCGGTTCTGCTTCGAGGGCTTCCTGCCCCGCACCCCCGGAGCCCGCCGGGCGCGGCTGCGCGCCCTCGCCGCCGAGGAACGCACCCTGGTCTTCTTCGAGGCGCCGCACCGGATCGGCGCGGCGCTCGCCGACCTCGCCGAGACGTTCGGCGCGGACCGGCCGGCCGCGGTCTGCCGCGAGTTGACCAAGACCTACGAGGAGGTGCTCCGTCGTCCGCTCGGCGAGTTGGCCCGGTGGGCCGCCGAGGGGGATCCGCGTGGGGAGATCACCCTCGTGGTGGCCGGCGCGCCGGTGAGCGCCCCGGAACGGCCCGACGACGACACCCTGCGCGCGGCGGTCGCCGAGCGGGAGGCGGCCGGCCGGTCCCGCCGCGACGCCATCACCGACGTGGCCACCGAGTACGCGCTGCGCCGCCGCGACGTCTACACGATCGTGCACAGCTGATCCGCGCTCCCGGCCCGTCGGGCTCGGGCCGGGTCACCAGGCGGCGGCCAGGAACCCGAGGGCGATGAGGACCGGGCCGGCGACCGCGACGGTCACCGCCCAACGCCGGTTCCGTCGCCCGGCCAGCCGGGTCGACCCGGTGAACCGGGCGATGCCGGCGGTACAGGCGATCATCACCAGCAGGCCGGGCACCCAGCGCAGGTGACGGCCCGCGCCGGTGTCGGCGTACGCGGTGCCGCCGTCCGGGCCGGCCATCCGCGCTGGCAGCGCCGTCCCCGGGGCGTCCTTTCCGGCGGGTACCCCGGTGACCCGTACCCCGTGGGCCACGAACGGCCCGTCGTCCGCCGCGAAGGTTCCCCGGCACCGCTGGGTGAGCCCGCCGCCGGAGCAGTCGTCGATCACGACCGTGCCGACGCGGGCGTGACCCACCGCGAGCCAGAACGGGCCGGCGCTGACCCAGGCGAAGAAGGCCGTGACCAGGCTCAGCAGCACCAGCGCGGCGAGGCCGGGCAGCGGGTCCGGCGGTGGGGCGGTACGGGCCGACGCCCGCCGCCCCGCCGGGCCGGAGGCGCGGTCCCGCTCCGGCGCGGGTTCCTCCCGGACGGGGGTGCCGTCCCAGTGCACCTGCTCGATCGGCGCCCAGACGGCCTCGGCATCGTCCGGCATCGTGTCGCCGTCGGCCCGGCGGGCGCCCCGGTGCCAGCGGCTCTGCTGACGGACCGGCACCCGGCGGGGCACCGCGTCCACCGGCGCCCCGGTGGTCGGCTCCACCTCGACGACCCCGGCGGCGGGCTCCCCACCGGAGCCGTCCGTCGCGCCCGTGGGACGGGTCGGGCTGGGTGCCGGTGCCGCCGGAGTGGGCCGAGCCGGGGTGGGTGCCGGCGCGGCCGGCGCCGGCCGGGCCGGGGTGGCGGCCAACTCCGCCGCGTCGTCGCGCTTCGGCACGGCAGTCCGCCCCGCCGGCGTGGGTCGCTGCCGCCCGGGCCGGTCGGCGGGGACGGAGCCCGGTGCCGGCGCGGTCCCCGGTCGGGGGGTGGAGCCCGTTCGGGCGCCGACGGCCGGTCGGGGCGTCACGTCGTCCGGGGCAGGATTCGCGTCGTCACCGGGCACCGGCCGGGGTTGGGGCGCTCGTCTGCCAGTCACGACGTTCATTGCACACCGGTCGGCGGGGCGGATCGGGCAGCTCAGCCGCGTGTCGGCGACAAATCGGACCAATGGGCGGGGTGCTCGGGCCGGTCCGTCGGCCCCGCACCCCCTATTGGTTCGCGGGCGCACCGGACGGGTCACTAGGCTTGCTGCTCATGAGTCACGTTCTCGCGGCAGTGGCCTGGCCGTACGCCAACGGCCCCCGCCACATCGGCCACGTTTCCGGTTTCGGCGTTCCCTCCGACGTCTTCGCCCGGTACATGCGGATGGCCGGCCACGACGTGCTCATGGTCTCGGGCACCGACGAGCACGGCACCCCGATCCAGGTGCAGGCCGACGCCGACGGGGTGACCCCCCGTGAGCTGGCCGACCGGTACAACCGGGTGATCGTCGAGGACCTGCACGGGCTCGGCCTCACCTACGACCTCTTCACCCGCACCACCACCCGCAACCACTACGCGGTGGTGCAGGAGCTGTTCGAGGGGATGTACCGCAACGGCTACATCGTGCCGAAGACCACCATGGGCGCCATCTCCCCGTCGACCGGGCGCACCCTGCCCGACCGGTACATCGAGGGCACCTGCCCGATCTGCGGGTACGACAGCGCCCGTGGCGACCAGTGCGACAACTGCGGCAACCAGCTCGACCCGATCGACCTGATCAACCCGAAGTCGCGGATCAACGGGGAGACCCCGAAGTTCGTCGAGACCGAGCACTTCTTCCTGGACCTGCCCGCCCTCGCCGACGTGCTGCGCCAGTGGCTGGACACCCGGGAGGGGTGGCGGCCCAACGTGCTGCGGTTCTCCCGCAACCTGCTCGACGACCTCCAGCCCCGGGCGATCACCCGGGACCTGGAGTGGGGCGTACCGATCCCGCTGGACGACTGGCGGGACCGGCCGGACAAGCGCATCTACGTCTGGTTCGACGCGGTGATCGGCTACCTGTCCGCCTCCATCGAGTGGGCCCGCCGCTCCGGCGACCCGGAGGCGTGGCGCCGGTGGTGGTCGGCCGACGGCGAGGGCAAGGACGCCCGGTCGTACTACTTCATGGGCAAGGACAACATCGTCTTCCACTCGGTGATCTGGCCGGCGCTGCTCTCCGGATACTCCGGTGCGGGCTCCCGCGACGGTGAGCCGGGCGAGCTGGGCCAGCTCAACCTGCCCACCGAGGTGGTCTCCAGCGAGTACCTGACCATGGAGGGGCGCAAGTTCTCCTCGTCCCGCAAGGTCGTCATCTACGTCCGGGACTTCCTGGAGCGCTACGACGCCGACGCGCTGCGCTACTTCATCGCCGCGGCCGGCCCGGAGAGCAACGACACCGACTTCACCTGGGCCGAGTTCCTCCGCCGCAACAACGACGAACTGGTCGCCGGCTGGGGCAACCTGGTCAACCGGTCGGTGTCGATGGCGGCGAAGAACTTCGGCGCGGTCCCGCCGATCGACCCGGCCGGGCTCACCGAGGCCGACGAGGCGCTGCTCGCCGTGGCCCGGGCGGGCTTCGCCACGGTCGGCGACCTCATCGGCCGCCACCGCCAGAAGCAGGCCATCGGTGAGGCCATGAAGGTGGTCGCCGAGGCCAACCGGTACCTCTCCGAGCAGGCGCCGTGGAAGCTCAAGGACGAGGCGGACAAGCCCCGGCAGGGCACCATCCTGCACGTCGCCCTCCAGGTGGTCAGCGACGCCAACACGCTGCTCACCCCGTTCCTGCCGCACTCCGCGCAGCAGGTGCACGAGCTGCTCGGCGGCACCGGCGTGCACGCGCCGATGCCGGTCATCGAGCAGGTCGACGACCTGGACGGCGGGCCGGCGTACCCGGTGCTGACCGGGGACTACACGGTCGGGGCGCGCTGGGAGTCGGTGCCGCTGGAGGCGGGGCGACCGCTGTCCACGCCGAAGCCGGTGTTCCGCAAGCTCGACCCGTCGATCGTCGACGAGGAGCTGGCCCGCCTGGCCGGCTGAGCGTACGAAGGCCGCGCGGCGGAGGGCAGCAGTCCACCGCCGCGCGGCGTCACATCGCGTACCGGGTGTCCATCACCTGATCGTCGGTCACCTCGGTGCCCGGTGCCCAGGTCTCGTAGATGCCGCGATCGTGGCACTGCGCGCCGGTGGTGAGCACCGTCTCCGGGTCCGGGAAGCGCAGCCGCAACCGCAGCCAGCCGCCCTCCTCCCGCAGCACCAGGCAGGGCACACCCCGCCACCGGGCGAACCGGAGTCGCCGGGCGACCGCCTCCACCGGGTAGCGGGCCGCACGGGTCATCGCCAGGACCCGGAACCCGCCCGGCAGGTCGGCCACCGCCTCGTACTCGCTGTCGCCGTGCACACCGACCAGTTGGGTGGAGCGCGGGGAGTCCCCGGTCGGCACGTACTCCTGGTCCGGGGAGAGACCCGGCACCGCCGACAGCAGATGCCGCCACTGCGGGCCCACCATCCGCAGCCAGCCGCGCTGCTCGGCCTGGTAGGTGTAGAGCACCACCTCCACCCCCTCCGCCGGGTAGGCGAGCAGGGCCGCGTTCGCCGGCATCGGCAGGTCGGCGAAGTCCCGGGTGATGAACTCCGGGATGAGCTGACCGTTGCTCGGCACGAACCCCGTTCCCAGCACCGGCGGACCCAGCCGGTCGCGGGGAGCCAGCTCGGTCAGGCCACGGTGCGCCTCGCCCACCGGCACGTCGTAGTCACCCGGGTCGGCGGCCCGCCAGCGCAGGGCGTACGCCACCTCCAGGCCGTCCCGGCCCACCTCGCCGTCGGTCCTCAGCACCGTGGTCGCCCCCGGGGTACGCAGGTGCGCCACGTCGTGTTCGCGGTAGCAGAAGCCGTGCGGCAGCCACCCCCGCACGTACCCGGCGAGCTGCCGGGGGGAGAGCACCTTCACCATCCGGGTGCCCCTGCGGACCACCGCCGACCCGCGCGCGGCGACCAGCATCGGGTCAGCCGCCGCGGCCGGCTGCTGGCTGAGCTGGTGCAGCTGCGCCCAACCCCGCTCCCGGTGCGCCGGCATCATCAGCGGCGTCTCCGGCTCCTCGGCCGGCTCCGGTGCCCCGTGCACCGCGGTCACCTCGGTGACGTGCACGAACCGGCGCCACGGCAGGGCGCTGCCCGCTCGCGGCGCCCACTCGAAGCCCTGCACCTCGTCGGCGCTGAACAGCTCGTACGCGGCACCCCGGGCGATCTCCTCGGCCGGGTAGACGCCGCCGCCGAACGCCACGCGCAGCCCGGTACGTTCGCTGGCGGCACCACTGGCCTGGGGGGCAACGCTCACGTCGCCGCCTCGCTGCGCCCGGCAGCGGCGCGAGGCGCCACGCTGCTGTGCCTCACGGTTCGCTCGCTGCGCTCGCTCACGCGAGCGACGGTAGAGTCGCGCGGCGTAGTCGAGGTGAACGTCGGGTGGCGGGCGGATGGACAGCCCCGGTGTGTGATGCTGTCGCTGATGAGCGAGCCCACTGAAACCCGCCGAGAGCGGGCCGCCCGGCGGGCCGGAGAGTTCCCGCCCGCCCCCGAACCGCTGCCCCGGCCGGTGCTGGACAGCCACACCCACCTGGACATAACCGTCAGCGAGGCCGGCGTACCCGGCGGCGGGTCCGCCGACGACCCGGTCGCCGCGGCGATCGCGCTGGCCACCGGTGTCGGCGTGGACCGGTTGGTCCAGGTGGGCGTGGACGTCGCCTCCTCACGGTGGGGCGCGGACACCGCCGACCGGCACCCCGCCGTGCTGGCCACGGTGGCGCTGCACCCCAACGAGGCGCCCCGGCTGGCCGACCTCGACGAGGCGCTGCGGGAGATCGAGGCGCTCGCCGCGCGGGACCGGGTCCGGGGGATCGGCGAGACCGGGATGGACTTCTTCCGCACCGGGGACGAGGGGCGCGTCGCGCAGGAGGAGAGCTTCCGGGCGCACATCGCCATCGCCAAGCGGTACGGCCGGGCACTGGTCATCCACGACCGGGACGCCCACGCCGACGTGCTGCGGATCCTCGACGACGAGGGCTCTCCGGACACCGTGGTGCTGCACTGCTTCTCCGGTGACGCCGACTTCGCCCGCGAGTGCGTCCGTCGCGGCTACCTGCTCAGCTTCGCGGGCACGGTCACCTTCGCCAGCGCCACCGCGCTGCGCGAGGCCGCCGCGCTCACACCCGTGGACCAGATCCTGGTGGAGACCGACGCCCCGTACCTCACCCCGACCCCGCACCGGGGCCGACCGAACGCGTCGTACCTGATCCCGCTCACCGTCCGCTCGCTCGCCGCGACCACCGGCACCGATCTGGACGAGCTGTGCGCCGCCATCTCCGCCACCGGCGACCGGGTCTTCGGCCCGTGGTGAGCCCGGCCCGACGGTCTGCCCCGACGACGCCGTTACGCTCCCAGGCATGACCGGTCTCCTCGGCCCGGCGGAGATCCGGGAACTCGCCGCCCGGCTGGGCGTCGCGCCCACCAAGAAGCTGGGCCAGAACTTCGTGCACGACCCGAACACCGTGCGCCGGATCGTCACGGCCGCCGGCCTGACTCCGGACGACGTGGCCCTGGAGGTCGGCCCCGGGCTCGGCTCGCTCACCCTGGGGCTGCTGCCGGTCGCCGGGCACGTGCACGCCGTGGAGATCGATCCGGTGCTCGCCGGCGCGCTGCCGGAGACCGTCGCCCGGCACGCCGGGGCGGACGCCGGGCGGCTCACCGTGCACCGCGCGGACGCGCTACGCATCGACGCCGCCGAGCTGGCCGATCCGGCGCCGACCGCGCTGGTGGCGAACCTGCCCTACAACGTGGCCGTGCCGGTGGTGCTGCACCTGCTCGCCGCGCTGCCCAGCCTGCGGCACGGCCTGGTGATGGTGCAGAAGGAGGTCGCCGACCGGCTCGTCGCCGGTCCCGGCTCCAAGGTGTACGGCATCCCGTCGGTCAAGCTCGCCTGGTACGCGCAGGCCCGGGGCGCCGGCCGGGTGCCACCGAACGTGTTCTGGCCGGTGCCCAACGTCGACTCCGGTCTGGTCGCCTTCACCTGCCGCCAGCCACCCCGCTCCGACGTACCCCGGGAACGGGTCTTCGCCGTGGTGGACGCGGCGTTCGCGCAGCGTCGCAAGACCCTGCGCGCCGCGTTGGCCGGCTGGGCCGGGGGCGCGGACCGCGCCGCCGCCGCCCTCACCGCCGCCGGCGTCGACCCCGGTGCCCGGGGGGAGTCGCTCACCGTCGAGCAGTTCGCCGCCATAGCCGCGTCGGCTCCGACCGCCGTGCCGGCCGCCCAGTAGGCTGGCGCCGTGACCGAGGCGTGGCGACCGGATGGCGAAGACGAGCGGCGCGGAGCCAGCGGACCGGTGAAGGTCCGGGTGCCCGCGAAGGTCAACCTGCACCTCGGGGTGGGCCCGCTGCGCCGCGACGGCTACCACGAGCTGAACACCGTCTACCACGCCATCTCGATCCACGACGAGTTGACGGCCCGGCGGGGCGACACCCTCACCCTGACCATGGAGGGCGAGGGCACCGGCGAGCTGGCGTTGGACGACACCAACCTGGTGATCCGCGCCGCGCACGCCCTGGCCGGGTACGCCGGGGTGCTGCCGCACGCCCGGCTGCACCTGCGCAAGCAGATCCCGCTCGCCGGCGGGCTGGCCGGTGGCAGCGCCGACGCGGCCGCCGCGCTGGTGGCCTGCGACGCGCTCTGGGGCACCGGGCTGTCCCGTGACGAACTGGCCGGGATCGCCGCCGACCTCGGCTCCGACGTGCCGTTTCTGATCTACGGCGGCACCGCGCTGGGCACCGGCCGGGGCGAGGCGGTCAGCCCCGTGCTGGCCCGCCCCACCTCCTGGCACTGGGTGGTGGCCATCGCCGACAGCGGCCTGTCGACCCCGGCCGCGTACCGCGAGCTGGACCGGCTGCGCGACTCCGGTGCGGCGGGCACCCCGCTGGGCAGCACGGACGCGCTGCTGGGCGCGCTGCGCCAGCGCGACCCCCGGGTGCTCGCCCGGACGCTCGGCAACGACCTCCAGGACGCCGCACTGGCCATGCGCCCGGCGCTGGCCGACACCCTCAAGGCCGGCGAGGCGGCCGGTGCGCTCGCCGGCATCGTCTCCGGCTCCGGCCCGACCTGCGTCTTCCTCGCCGCCGACGCGGCCGCCGCCGAGCGGATCGCCGCCGAGTTGACCACCGCGGGCGTCTGCCGCGAGGCGCGGGTCGCGCACGGCCCGGTCGCGGGCGCGCGCGTCGTCTGACGTCGCGGCCCACCGGCCGACCGGGCGCGCGGCGCGGGTGGCCGGGGCGTCCGCGTACCCTTGGGTCAGGCGTCCCGAGGTGCCCGCCGGCACCCGGACGCCTTGATCTTGAAGGGTGGAACGTGGCCAACATCGTCAATCTGGACCGGGTGTCCAAGGGGTACGGCGCCGCCGGGCGGCTACTCACGGACGTCTCGCTCGGCCTGGACGACGCCGACCGGATCGGCGTGGTCGGCCTCAACGGTGCCGGCAAGTCCACCCTGCTGCGGCTGCTGACCAAGCAGGAGGAGCCCGACGACGGCCGGGTCACCCACCGCCGTGACCTGCGGGTGCTCTGGCTGCCGCAGCAGCTCGCCCTCGCTCCCGAGGCCACCGTCCGGGACGTGGTGCTCGGCACCGCCTGGCTCGGCGAGGGCATGGGCGCCGAGCACGAGTGGGCCGGCGACGCCGGGGTGCGGGACATCCTCGACGGCCTCGGCATGCCGCACCTCGGCCTCGACCAGCCGGTCGGCCCGATGTCCGGTGGCGAACGACGCCGCGTCGCGCTCGCCGCGCTGCTCGTCCGCGACTCCGACCTGCTCATCCTCGACGAGCCCACCAACCACCTCGACGTCGGCGGCGTCGACTGGCTGGCCCGGCACCTGGTCGGCCGCAAGGGCGCCCTGGTCGTGGTCACCCACGACCGGTGGTTCCTGGACGCGGTCTGCACCACCACCTGGGAGGTCGCCGACCAGACGGTCCGCGCGTACGAGGGAGGCTTCGCCGCCTGGACCCTCGCCCGCGCCGAGCGCGAGCGCGTCGCCGCCGCCACCGAGGCCCGCCGGCAGAACCTGCTCCGCAAGGAGATCGCGTGGCTGCGTCGTGGTCCGCCGGCCCGCACCTCCAAGCCCCAGTTCCGCATCGACGCCGCCAACGCGTTGATCGCCGACGTGCCGCCGGCGCGCGACACCATGTCGTTGCAGCGGATGGCCACCTCCCGGCTCGGCAAGCAGGTGTACGACCTGGAGAACGTCGAGCTGCACGCCGGCCCCAAGGAGATCCTGCGCGGGGTCACCTGGCAGGTCGGCCCCGGCGACCGGATCGCCATCCTCGGCGCCAACGGCGCCGGCAAGACCACCCTGCTGCGGATGCTCGCGGGCATCACCCGCCCCGACGGCGGCCGCCTCAACACCGGTTCCACCGTGCGACCGGCGTTCCTGTCCCAGGAGCTTGCCGAGCTGCCGGGCCACCTGCGGGTGCTCGAAGCCGTGGAGGAGGTCGCCCGCCGGGTCCAGCTCGGCGACCGGGAGGTCTCCGCCGCCCAGCTCGCCGAGGTCTTCGGCTTCGACGACCGGCGGCTCTGGACGCCGGTCAGTGACCTCTCCGGTGGGGAACGCCGCCGACTCCAGATGCTGCGGCTGCTCGCCGGCGAGCCCAACGTGCTGCTCTTCGACGAGCCCACCAACGACCTGGACACCGACACCCTGGCCTCCCTGGAGGACCTGCTCGACTCCTGGCCCGGCACGATCATCGTGGCCAGCCACGACCGTTACCTGATCGAACGGGTCACCGAGTCGGCGTACGGGATGTTCGGCGACGGCCGGCTGGTGCACCTGCCCGGCGGCGTCGACGAGTACCTCGCCCGGACCGCCGAGCGGGCCGGCGCGCCCCGGCCCGAGGTCACCTCGGCCTCCGCGCCCGCCGGTCCCTCCGGAGGCGGCATGTCCGCCGCCGAGGTCCGCCAGGCCCGCAAGGAGCTGACCCGGCTGGAACGCCAGCTCGGCAAGCTCGACCAGCGCGAGACCACGCTGCTCGACCAGCTCGCCGCCGATGCCACCGACTACGCCCGGGTCGCCGAGCTGGACACCCAGCTCAAGGATCTGCGCGCCGAGCGGGAGCGGATCGAGGAGACCTGGATGACGCTCGCCGAGGACCTGCCCGACAGCTGACCGGGCCCGGCTCGCCGGGTCAGGGACCGTGTGCGGCGTCACACCACCACATGCGGGACAATCGTCGACGACACCTCACCCCACGGCGTTGGAGACTCTGACATGGCCCACACCCCCGTCAACCACCCCGCGCGGCCGGTCTACCGGGCGATCGGCGGGCTGACCGGTCTGTACCTGGTGGTCTTCGGTGTGCTCGGCATCATCGAGAGCGCCGGCAACGAGGTCCTCGCGCAGGACGACACCCGGGTCCTCGGCCAGGGCACCAACCTCGGCTTCTCGCTGCTCTGCGTGCTGCTCGGGCTCCTCGTGGTGGCTGGCACCGCCCTCGGCCGCAACATCGACGTGGCGATCAACCAGTGGCTGGCGTACGCCCTGATGGTGGTCAGCCTCGCCGGCCTGGCGTTCATCCAGACCGACGCCAACATCTTCAACTTCAGCATCGCCACGGTGATCGTGGTGATGCTGGCCGCCCTGGTGCTGCTCATGGTCGGCATGTACGGCAAGGTCGGCACGGACGAGGAGTCGGAGGCCTGGCAGAAGGCCCGCCTGGTGCTCTGATCCTGCTCGGGCTTGGTGGGTTCTCGCCGGAGCCCGAGCTGCTCCGGGCGGTCAGGCTTGATCCCTGCGCAGCTCGGGCTCCGGCGAAAACCTGACGTGGTCCGGCCTTCGGCGGACCCTGCCGCCTTTGGGGTTCTCCGGACAGTCCCCTCTGCCTCGGGTGACAATCCTCCTGAATCGGTTGACTCAGGTGGATGGGGAGCAGGGGTATGCCGCACTTTCCGGTGAACCATCCGGCACGGCCGCTCTACCGGGTTCTCTCCGGCCTGATCGGCGTCTACATCCTGGTCTTCGGCGTCTGGGGCGTCGCCGAGACGATCGGCGACCCGCTCTTCGACCGGGGCAGCCACTGGGCACTCGGGCTGCGCACCAACCTGGCGTTCTCGCTCGCCTCGGTGGTCTTCGGGGTCGTCCTGATCATCGGGGCGTCCCGGCGCAGCAACCTCGGCCACTACATGAACCTCACCGCTGGTGTGGTGTTCCTGGTGACCAGCATCCTGATGATGTCCGTGCTGCAGACCGAGGCGAACTTCCTGAACTTCTCGATGTCGACCGTGGTCGTGTCGATGCTGTTCGGCCTGATCCTGCTCGGCACCGGCCTGTACGACAAGGTCGGCCCCGAGGAGCACGCCGAGGAGGAACGGCGCAACCGCGCCCACCCCGTGGCCGAGGTGCACCGCCGCTGACCGGGGTCAGCGGCGGCGGGCGGTGATCAAGGTCGGCTTCGCCTCCAGGTGCGACAACCCGTTCCAGGCGAGGTTGACCAGGTGTGCCGCCACCGTCTCCTTGCGCGGCTTGCGCACCTCCAGCCACCAGGTGCCGGTCAACGCCACCATGCCCACCAGCGCCTGGGAGTACAGCTCGGCCAGCTTCGGGTCGTACCCGCGGCTCTTGAACTCGGCGCCGAGGATGTGCTCGACCTGGTGCGCCACGTCGTTCATCACGCTGCTGAAGTTGCCCGTCGCCGACAGCACCGGCGACTCGCGGACCAGCACCCGGAACCCGCTGGCCTCCTCCTCGATGTAGCCCAGCAGGGCCATCGCCGCCTGCTCCAGCAGCTCCCGTGGGTGCCCGGCGGTCAATGCCGTGGTGATCCGGTCCAGCAGGGCCCGGACCTCCCGGTCCACCACCACCGCGTAGAGCCCCTCCTTGCCGCCGAAGTGCTCGTAGACCACCGGCTTGGAGACCTTGGCACGGGACGCCACCTCCTCGATGGAGGTGGCGTCGAAACCGCGCTCGGCGAAGAGTTGCCGGCCGATCGCGATCAACTGCTCCCGGCGCTGGGCGGCGGACATGCGGACCCGGGAGGTGGACTTGGGTTTGGTGGCCGGAGCCGGAACCGCACGCCGACCGCCGTCTCCGTCAGTGCCCTCGGGCATGTCGCCGCCTCGCTGGCGCTCGGTGACGCCCTGCCGTGGGATGGTGCCTCCGCTGTGCCCGTTCACGTCGTCGCCTCACTCGCGGGCGGTCTGATCGTCCCGCCGCGCCGTCCGACCGTACCCGGATCGGGCCCGGCTCCCCGTGCGCCGAGCCGTCCGGTCCCCCCGCGTCGCTCGGTCACCCGGCCATCCTGCCAGGCTGTCTCCGGGAGCACCGCCCGCTTTTAGCGGGGTGCGACCGGCTTCACCAGCTTGGCGGCGAGGCGTTCCGGCTTCGGCCAGCGCACCTGCGACGCCGCGCCGATCTTCTCGAACAGCCAGATCACCCGGGCGGAGATGTCGACCTGACCACGCAGCACGCCGTGCCGGGCGCTGGTGGGGTCGGCGTGGTGCAGGTTGTGCCAGCTCTCGCCGAACGACAGGATCGCCAGCGGCCAGAAGTTCGACGCGCGGTCGCCCTGACGCATGGCGAACGGGCGCTCGCCGTAGACGTGGCAGACCGAGTTGATCGCCCAGGTGACGTGGTGCAGCAGGCCGATCCGCACCAGCCCGGCCCAGAAGAACGCGGTCAGCGCGCCCTGCCAGGACCAGGTCACCAGGCCGCCGATCAGCGCCGGGCCGAGCAGTGAGATGGCCACCAGCATCGGGAAGAGCTTGTCCACCCGGCTGATGTCGCGGTCGGCGATCAGGTCGGGGGCGAACCGCTCCCGGTTGGACAGCTCACGGCGGAACAGCCAACCAACGTGTGCGTGGAAGAGGCCCCGGGTCAGCGCCCAGAAACTGGTGCCGAAGCGCCACGGCGAGTGCGGGTCGCCCTCCAGGTCGGAGAAGGCGTGGTGCCGCCGGTGGTCGGCCACCCACTGGATGATCTCGCCCTGCACCGCCAGCGAACCCGCGACCGCCAACGTCACCCGCAGCCACCGCTTGGCCTTGAACGAGCCGTGCGTGAAGTAGCGGTGGAAGCCGACGGTGATGCCGAGGCCGGAGACCACGTACCAGACGAGGCCGATGACCACGTCGGTCCAGCCCAGCCAGCCGCCCCAGGCGACCGGTACGGCGACCAGCAGGGCGACGAAGGGGATCACCACGAAGGCCCAGAGGGCGGCCAGGATCCCGGAGGACTGACTGCCGTCGGTGAGGGGTTTCGGGCCGGGGCCGGCGGTGTTGGGTTCGAGCAGAGCGGTGGACATGGCACCTCGCAGAGGGGACGGAAGCGATCACGAAGCTACGCCTACGTCACCGTAACTTACGGCATCGTAGATCGCACGGTGAAGTTTCCGAAAACCTCGCACACTCCTGCTGAGATGCAGGTCAGAGCCCTGATCGCCCGCGCGCGGGTCGATGCCTCACGGCAGGGACGGGGCGCCGCTCAGACGGGCGGCGTCGAGGCTCGGCGGTGCGCCGAACTGGCGGCGGTACTCCCGGCTGAACTGTGACGGGCTGTCGTAGCCGACCCGCTGGGCGACCCCGGTGACGTCGGTCGGATGGGTGGCGAGCAGCAGTCGCGCCTCCTGGAGCCGGATCTGCTTCTGGAACTGGATCGGACTCATCGCCGTGACGGCCTGGAAGTGACGGTAGAAGGCGGAGACGCTCATCCCGGAGAGTCGGGCCACGTCCTCCACCCGGAAGGACTGCCGGTAATGGCCGCGGATCCAGCGGACCGCATGGGCGATGTGGGAGAGGCTGCTGTCGGCGAGACCCAGCTGGCGGACGATGGCGCCCTGCTCGCCGGTGATCAGTCGCCAGAGGATCTCCCGGATCGTGAGGGGTGCGAGCACCGCGAGGTCGCGTGGCCGGTCGAGGAGGCGCACCAGCCGGATCACGGCGTCGAGCAGCTCGGCCGAGGCATCGCTGACGGCGATGCCGGGCAGCCCGCCGCCGCTCCGGGGAATGTCGGCGCCGGCCTGTAGCAGCAGCTCGGCGATGGCGGCCGGCTGCAGCGTGAGCCCGAACCCGAGCGCCGGCCGGTCGGGGCTGGCCTCGGTGAAATGGCCGGTGACCGGCAGGTCGACCGATGCGACGAGGTACTGCCCGGCGCGGTACTCGAACACGCGGTCGCCCAACGCGAGCCTCTTCGCGCCCTGCGCGATGAGCGCCAGCACCGTGCCGGACATCGACGCCG
Source organism: Micromonospora sp. RHAY321 (assembly GCF_023896955.1). Classification (GTDB taxonomy): domain Bacteria; phylum Actinomycetota; class Actinomycetes; order Mycobacteriales; family Micromonosporaceae; genus Micromonospora. The sequence goes on along the minus strand of NZ_JAMHIW010000003.1, from coordinate 142,774 downwards.
ACGGCACGTCCGGCCGCTCGACCTGCGAGATCAGCACACCGTCGATGGCGGTGGTGCCGTCCGGTCGAGCGTGGCGGCTGAGCAACGACCGCAGTTCGTCGAGCTGCATCTCTTCATTGAAACACCCGAGCCGATTCGCAGCAAAGAGAGGATCAGGCAAGAGACAGAGAGCATCGATCTATCGTCCTGCCTGCTCAAGCTGATTATCTGGGGTCAATCAATTCCCCAGGGGCACGTCATTGCTCCACGAATGAACAGGTGGGTGAACCATGCGGGTCGCTATCGTCACGGGCGCCAGCTCGGGCATCGGGCAGAGCGCAGCCATCCAGCTCGCCAAGCGCGGGTCCGGCGTGATCCTGACCTACGGCAACAACCACTCCGGAGCGCTGGAGACCGTGGAGAGCATCGAGAAGGTGGGTGGCACGGCCGTCGCGCTGCCGCTGGACGTCGGCCGGAGCGAGACCTTCCCGGCCTTCCGCGCGTCGGTCGTCGCCGCCCTGGGCGACACCTGGCACCGGGACACCTTCGACTCGCTGGTGAACAACGCCGGGTTCGCGCGGATGGCGATGTTCGAGGACACCTCGGAGGAGCTCTTCGACGGGTTCATGCGGGTGCTGCTCAAGGGGCCGTTCTTCCTCACCCAGACCCTGCTGCCGCTGCTGGCCGACGGCGGCGCGATCGTCAACACCAGCAGCAACTCGGCACTGCCCTCCGGGCTCGAGCCCGGCTACTCCGCGTACGCCTCGATGAAGGGCGGCCTGGACGTGCTGACGCGGTACATGGCCAAGGAGTTCAGCAGCCGCGGCATCCGGGTCAACTCGGTCGCCCCGGGCTCCACCCGGACCCGGCTCGCCGACAACGCCTTCGAGCGGTTCCCCGAGGTGATTCCGCTCCTCGCCGCGAAGACCGCTCTCGGCCGGGTGGGCGAGCCCGACGACATCGGCATGGTGATCGCCACGCTGCTCAGCGAGGAGGGCCGCTGGATCACCGCCCAGAACATCGAGGTCGCCGGCGGGTACAACCTGTAGGTGACCTGTCCGGCGCCCGGACGGCCCCGCCCGGACCGACGTGGGCCGTCCGGGCGCGGCGGAATGAGCGATGGCGTCCGGCGGGCGGGACGCTAAGGTGTAGCGGCGGGATCTCGATCCCTGATGTGACGCCCTGGCGTCGCTGATCGGCCGTGGTGTAATTGGCAACACCCGGGTCTTTGGTACCCGTGTTTCAGGTTCGAACCCTGGCGGCCGAGCTGCCCCCCTTAGTCCGTTTTAGGTTCCAGTGGGGGTAAGTCGGGAACGGTCCGGGCACCGCGGTTAGCATGGCCGCGAGAGTGTCCACGTTCCGACGGGAGCCACGTCGTGCCCCAGCCCCACCTCCGTACCGTCGTCGTACTCGCCGCCGGTGAGGGCAAGCGGATGAAGTCGACACTGCCCAAGGTGCTGCACCCCCTGCTCGGCAGGACCCTGCTCGGCCACGTGCTGAGCGCGGCCGCCCCGCTGGCCGCCACCCGCACCGTCGTGGTGGTCGGACACGGCGCCGACCAGGTCCGGGGGCACCTGAGCGAGGTCGCCCCGGACGCCACGCCGGTGCTCCAGGCCGAGCAGCTCGGCACCGGGCACGCCGTCCGGATCGCGCTGGAGGCCGTCCCCGACGGCCCCGGCACGGTCGTGGTGATCAACGGGGACGTGCCGCTGCTGCGGCCGGAGACGGTGGGCGCTCTCGTGACCGCGCACGAGGAAGCCGCCGCGGCGGCCACCGTGCTCGCCGCCGAGGTGCCCGACCCGACCGGGCTCGGGCGCATCGTTCGGGACGCCGACGGCCGGTTGGAGCAGATCGTCGAGGAGCGCGACGCCGACGCGACGCAGCGCGCGATCCGGGAGATCAACGCCGGCATCTACGCCTTCGACGCCGCGCGGCTGCGCGCCGCGCTGGGCAAGCTCTCCACCGACAACGACCAGGGCGAGGAGTACCTGACCGACGTCTTCGGGCTGCTCCGCTCGGCCGGTGAGCCCGTCGCGGTGCACGTGGCCGTCGACCACGTGGAGACGCTGGGCTGCAACGACCGCGTGGAGCTGGCGACGCTGCGCCGCCTGCTGCGCGACCGCGTCAACGAGGCGTGGATGCGCACCGGCGTGAGCCTCCTGGACCCGGCGACCACCTGGATCGACGTGACGGTGGCGATCGACCGCGACGCCGTCGTCGACCAGAACACCCAACTGCGCGGCGCCACCGTGGTCGGCTCCGGCGCGCTGATCGGACCGGACGTCACGCTGGTCGACACGATCGTCGGCCCCGGCGCATCGGTGGTGCGCAGCCACGCGGTGGGCGCCGAGGTCGGCGCGGGCGCCAGCGTCGGGCCGTACGCGTACCTCCGGCCGGCCGCGCAACTGGCCGAGAAGGCGAAGGTCGGCACGTTCGTCGAGGTGAAGAACTCACAGATCGGTGCCGGCTCGAAGGTGCCGCACCTGACGTACGTCGGCGACGCGACGATCGGCGAGCAGAGCAACATCGGCGCGGCGTCGGTCTTCGTGAACTACGACGGGGTCAACAAGCACCGCACGGTCATCGGCAGCCACGCCCGCACGGGGGCGGACAACATGTTCGTCGCGCCGGTCGAGGTGGGCGACGGCGCGTACACGGCGGCCGGCTCGGTGATCGTGGACGACGTGCCGGCGGGCGCGATGGGCGTCGCCCGGGCACGCCAGCGCAACATCGAGGGCTGGGTGGTGAAGCGGCGGGCCGGCACGGCCGCGGCGGAGGCCGCGCAGCGAGCCCACGGCGGCGAGGGTGCGTCGGGTGTGGCCGCCACCGCAAGCGACAGTGAGGCAATGCACGGGCAGGCCGAGACGGTGGGCGGTGCGTCCGCCACGGGAGATACTGCAACCGAATAGTCCCCGACCCACCACCACCGGGCCGGGTACCACCGAGAAACGGGAGCAGACGGGCCCATGGGCAGCATCGTCGCCGAAAACCGCAAAAGCCTGATGCTCTTTTCCGGACGTGGCTTTCCGGAGCTGGCCAAGGAGATCGGTGAGGTGCTCGGCGTCGCGCCGACGCCGGCCGACGCGTACGAGTTCGCCAACGGCGAGATCTTCGTACGGTTCAAGGACTCGGTGCGCGGCTCGGACGCCTTCGTGGTGCAGTCCGTGACGCACGGGGTCAACACCTGGGTCATGGAGACCCTGATCATGGTGGACGCGCTGAAGCGGGGGTCGGCCAAGCGGATCACCGTGGTGCTGCCGTTCTACCCGTACGCGCGCCAGGACAAGAAGCACCGCGGTCGGGAGCCGATCTCGGCCCGGCTGGTGGCGGACCTGCTGAAGACGGCCGGTGCGAACCGGATTCTCACCGTCGACCTGCACACCGCGCAGATCCAGGGCTTCTTCGACGGTCCGGTCGACCACCTCTTCGCGATGGACATCCTCGCCGAGTACGTGGAGCACAAGTACGCCGGCCGGCCGATGACCGTGGTGGCACCGGACTCGGGCCGGGTGCGGGTGGCCGAGCGCTGGACCGACCGGCTGGGCGGCTGCCCGCTGGCGTTCATCCACAAGACCCGCGACCCGATGAAGCCCAACCAGGTGGTGGCGAACCGCGTGGTCGGCGAGGTGGAGGGTCGGGTCTGCCTGATCGTCGACGACATGATCGACACCGGTGGCACGATCACCGGTGCGGCGGACATCCTGAAGGAGTCGGGCGCGGCGGAGATCGTGGTCGCGTCCACCCACGCACTGCTGTCGGACCCGGCCACCGAGCGGCTGAAGAACAGCCCGATCAGCGAGATCGTGGTGACCAACACGCTGCCGCTGACCCCGGAGAAGCAGCTGGACAAGCTGACCGTGCTGTCGATCGCGCCGCTGCTGGCGCGGGCGATCCGCGAGGTCTTCGACGACGGCTCGGTGACCACCCTCTTCGGTGGCCTGAGCTGATCCTCTCGCCGCGGTGAGTGCGGGGAAGGGCCCCTTGTCGACCCCTCGGCGGGGTGCGGGGTCCCTTCCTAGCACGCGCGCGGGAGCCGTGAACGGGGACTGCCGGAAACCTCGGAATCAGCTCGGGTAGACTGGTGCGGTTGCCACGGCGAGGGTGCCCGGCGGGTCGCTGAATAGCGCCGCACGGAGGCACCGTCATCGACGCGGTGCTCCGGGCAGTCGTTCATGACGCATGAGCCCCTAGCGAGCCCCTCGCCCCAGCACCGCCAGACGACAAGCCGCCGTAGCGAAAAGCATCAGGAGTTTCCCCGTGTCCGAGGTAAAGATCAGCGCCGAGCCCCGCACCGAGTTCGGCAAGGGTGGTGCCCGCCGTACCCGCCGGGCCGGCAAGGTGCCAGCCGTGCTGTACGGCCACGGCGAGAAGCCCAAGCACATCGCGCTGCCGTCCCGGGAGTTCGCCGCGGCGATCCGCAAGGGTGGCGCCAACCAGCTCTTCGCGATCGACATCACCGACGGCACGCAGGTGCTGGCGCTGCCGAAGGCGATTCAGCGTGACCCGATCAAGGACACCTTCGAGCACGTGGACCTGATCCTGGTCCGCCGCGGCGAGAAGGTCACCGTCGAGGTCCCGATCCAGCTGACCGGCGAGGCCGCGCGGGACACCCTGATCGTGCACGACCACGACACCCTGTCGGTGACTGCCGACGCCACCAAGGTGCCGGACCACCTCGAGGCGTCGATCGAGGGCCTGGAGGCGGGCTCCTCGGTGACCGCCGGCGACGTGCAGCTGCCGGCCGGTGTCGAGCTGGCCGTCGACCCGACGCTGCCGGTCGCCGCGGTGACCGCCGCGCCGACCGCCGAGCAGCTCGAGGCGACGCTGCCCGAGGTCGAGGAGGCCACCGACGAGGCCGAGGCCGAGGTCGGCGAGGTCACCGAGGGTTCCGAGGGCGCGGACGCCGAGGGCGGCGAGAACACCGAGGCGCGCGCCGAGGCCTGATCGGTTCGTACTGTGCGGCAGGCGTCCCCGAGCATTCGGGGGCGCCTGTCCGCGTATCGGGTATCGGTGTGACGGACGGCGAAGGGGACGGGTCGTGACGGACGAGGCGGGGCCGTGGCTGGTGGTCGGCCTGGGCAACCCGGGTCGGGAGTACGCCGGCAACCGGCACAACGTCGGGTTCATGGTGGCCGACCTGCTGGCCGGACGGTTGGGCGCGCGGTTCGGCCGGCACAAGCGGGCGGTGGCCGAGGCTACCGAGGGCCGGCTGGGTTTCGGCGGGCCGAAGCTGGTGCTGCTGAAGCCACTCACGTACATGAACCTGTCCGGCGCGCCGGTGGCGGCGCTGGCGCAGTTCTACAAGGTGCCGCCGGCGCAGGTGATCGCCGTGCACGACGAGCTCGACATCGCGTTCGGCCAGGTGCGGGTCAAGTGCGGTGGCGGCGAGGGCGGGCACAACGGCCTGCGCTCGATGTCGAAGTCGTTGGGCACCAAGGAGTACGTCCGGGTGCGGTTCGGCATCGGCCGGCCCCCGGGCCGGCAGGACCCGGCCGACTACGTGCTGTCGGATTTCGGCGCGGCCGAGCGCAAGGAGTTGGATTTCCTGGTGGACCGCGCGGCTGACGTGGTGGAGTCGGTGGTCGTCAAGGGCGTGGAGCCGACTCAGAACCTCTACCACGGCGGTTGAGACTGTCGGGCGGGGCGTACCGGGTCGGGGTTGGTGGGCCGGTAGTCTGCGCCTTTCGGCGTGCCGCGACCGACGACGCGGGTCGCGGCGGAGCGGCCCGTGCGGGCACGGGTCGCGGCGAGGCGACGGGAGCGGGCAGATGAGCAGTCCTCCGATGATCGACGGTGCGTTCGCCAGGTGGTTGGCGGCCCGGGCCGGTCAGGCGCTGCTCGACCTGCGCGTGGAGTTGGGTTTCGCCGACGCCGGCGCGCTGAAGTCGGCCGGGGACAAGGTGTCGCACGACCTGATCCGCACGGAGCTCGCGAAGTGGCGGCCGGGGGACGCGGTGCTCTCCGAGGAGGATGAGGGGTCGCGGCTGGCCTGGGCGGCGGAGGTGAACGCCGAGGCGGTGTCGCGGTTGGCCGCGGACCGGGTGTGGATCATCGATCCGTTGGACGGTACGCGGGAGTTCGCCGAGGAGGGCCGCTCCGACTGGGCCGTGCACGTGGCGCTCTGGGCGCGGAACGCGCCGAGCCCGCACGGGCTGGTCGCCGGGGCGGTGGGCCTGCCGGCGCAGCACCGGGTGCTGGGCACGGACTACCCGCCGGCGTATCCGCCGATGACGGTGGAGGCGGCGACGGCCGGCGCGCGGGTGATCCGGTTGGCGGCGAGCCGGAGCCGGCCGCCGGTGTTCCTCACGGATCTGGCCGAGGACGTGGGGGCGAAGCTGGTGCCGATGGGGTCGGCCGGAGCGAAGATCGCCGCGGTGGTCACGGGCGAGGTGGACGCGTACATCCACGCCGGTGGGCAGTACGAGTGGGATTCGGCGGCGCCGGTCGCTGTGGCGACGGCCACGGGACTGCACGCTTCCCGGATCGACGGTTCTGCGCTGAGATACAACGAGGCGGATCCGCGCCTGCCGGACCTGCTGGTCTGCCGCAGGGATCTCGCCCCCCGGTTGCTTGCAGCGCTGCAGAGACATTCCGGGTAGCCTGAGCGCACTTCTTGACATGTCCGACCGGAAAGGTCTGGAAATCGGATGAGCGAGCGAATCGAGCCGGTGTCATGACCACCCCGGCGGCGTACCGGGTCTCCCACCTGGACGCCCTGGAGGCGGAGAGCATCTTCGTGATGCGCGAGGTGGTCGCCGAGATGGAACGCCCGGTGCTGCTCTTCTCCGGCGGCAAGGACTCGATCGTCATGCTGCGACTGGCGCAGAAGGCGTTCGCCCCGGCCAACATCCCCTTCCCCGTCATGCACGTCGACACCGGGCACAACTTCCCCGAGGTGCTGGAATACCGCGACCAGCGGGTCGCCGAGCTGGGGTTGCAGCTCGTGGTGGCGAGCGTGCCGGAGGCCCTGGCCAGCGGGCTGGTGCGGGAGTCCGGCGACGGCATGCGCAACCGGATCCAGACGCCGGTCCTGCTGGACGCGGTCGAGAAGCACCGCTTCGACGCGCTGTTCGGTGGCGCCCGCCGGGACGAGGAGAAGGCCCGGGCCAAGGAGCGGGTGTTCAGCTTCCGCGACGAGTTCGGCCAGTGGGACCCGAAGAACCAGCGGCCGGAGCTGTGGTCGCTGTACAACGGCCGGCACCACCCGGGCGAGTCGATCCGCGTCTTCCCGCTGTCCAACTGGACCGAGCTGGACGTCTGGCACTACATCGCCCGGGAACGCATCCCGCTGCCGTCGATCTACTACGCCCACGAGCGCGAGGTGATCGAGCGAGACGGGATGTTCTACGCGGTCAACGAGTTCTTCCGCCCCCGGGCGGGCGAGGAGCGGTTCAAGGCGCAGGTGCGCTACCGCACCGTGGGCGACGCCTCCTGTACGGCGGCGGTCCGCTCCGACGCGGACACCGTGGAGAAGGTCATCGAGGAGGTGGCGGCCACCCGGATCACCGAGCGCGGCGCGACCCGTGGTGACGACCGGGTCAGCGAGGCCGCCATGGAGGACCGCAAGCGGGAGGGCTACTTCTGATGACCACCGAGATCGTGGCCCCGGCCGCCACCGCGGCGGAGGTCCGTCCGATGGACCTGCTGCGCTTCGCCACCGCGGGCAGCGTGGACGACGGCAAGTCGACCCTCATCGGCCGGCTGCTCTACGACACCAAGTCGCTCTTCACCGACCAGTTGGCCGCGGTGGAGGCCGTCAGCGCGGCCCGCGGCGACGAGTACACCAACCTGGCGCTGCTCACCGACGGCCTGCGCGCCGAGCGGGAGCAGGGCATCACCATCGACGTGGCGTACCGGTACTTCGCCACGCCGCGGCGCAAGTTCATCATCGCCGACACCCCGGGGCACATCCAGTACACGCGCAACATGGTCACCGGCGCCTCCACGGCCGACCTGGCGCTGATCCTGGTGGACGCGCGCAAGGGCCTGGTCGAGCAGTCCCGTCGGCACGCGTTCCTCTGCTCGCTGCTGCGGGTGCCGCACCTGGTCCTCTGCGTGAACAAGATGGACCTGGTGGACTGGTCGCAGGAGGTCTACGAGCGGATCGCCGACGAGTTCACCGCGTTCGCCGCGAAGCTCGACGTACCGGACCTGACCGTGGTGCCGATCTCCGCGCTGCGCGGCGACAACATCGTCACCCGGTCGGAGAACATGCCGTGGTACGAGGGCCCGTCGCTGCTGCACCACCTGGAGCGGGTGCACATCGCCAGCGATCGCAACCTGGTCGACGTCCGGTTCCCGGTGCAGTACGTGATCCGCCCGCAGTCCACCACGGTGACCGACTACCGCGGCTACGCCGGCCAGGTCGCCTCGGGTGTGCTCAAGCCGGGCGACGAGGTGATGGTGCTGCCGTCCGGCTTCACCAGCCGGATCGCCGCGGTGGAGACCGCCGACGGGCCGGTCGCGGAGGCGTTCCCACCGATGTCGGTGACGGTACGGCTGGCCGACGAGATCGACATCTCCCGGGGCGACATGATCTGCCGGCCGAACAACGCCCCGGCGGTGGCCCAGGACATCGAGGCGATGGTCTGCTGGATGGACGAGACCCGCCCGCTACGGGTCGACGGCCGGTACGCGATCAAGCACACCACCCGGTCCGCGCGGGCGATCGTGCGCGGTCTGCACTACCGCCTGGACATCAACTCGCTGCACCGCGACGAGTCGGCCGACGAGCTGCGGCTCAACGAGATCGGCCGGGTGCGGCTGCGCACCACGGTGCCGCTGCTGGCCGACGAGTACCGGCGCAACCGCACCACCGGCGGCTTCGTCATCATCGACGAGGCCACCAACCGCACCGTGGGCGCCGCCATGATCGTCGAAGCCGCCTAACCCCCGGGATCCAGCGGTTGATCAAGAGGTTCGCGTCGGCGATGAGCGGGTTCCTGACGCGAACCTCTTGATCAACAGGGTGTGGGGGTGGGTCAGTCGAGGCGGGTCGCGCCGGGGGCGGGGAGGACCGGGGTGGTGCCTGGTGCGGTGAAGCCCTCGGCGGCGTAGGCGGACGTTACGGCGGCGGCCACCTCGTCGGCGCGGTCCGCTTGGACCAGGGCCAGGACGCAGCCACCGAAGCCGCCGCCGGTCATCCGGGCGCCCAGTGCGCCGGCCGCCAGAGCCGCCTCGACCGCGGTGTCGATCTCCGGGACGGTGATCTCGAAGTCGTCGCGCATCGAGACGTGCGAGGCCGTGAGCAGCGGCCCGATGTCCCGGACCCGTCCGGCGCGCAGCAGTGCCACCGTGTCCAGCACCCGCTGGTCCTCGGTCACCACGTGCCGGACCCGCCGACGGGTCTCCTCGTCGTCGAGGCGGGCCAGCGCGGTGTCGAGCTCGTCGATGGCGACATCGCGCAGCGCGGGCACCCCGAGCGCCTGCGCCGCCGCCTCGCAGGAACGGCGACGGGCGGCGTACTCGCCGTCGGCGTGCCGGTGCGGTGCCCGGCTGTCGATGACCAGCACGGCCAGCCCGGCGGCGTCCAGGTCGAACGGGATGTGCTCGACCGACTCGTCGCGGCAGTCCAGGAAGAGGGCGTGGCCGGCGCGGCAGCGGATCACCGCCGACTGGTCCATGATGCCGGTCGGCGCGCCGACGTAGACGTTCTCCGCGCGCTGTGCCAGCCGGGGCTGCCGTTCGGCGGGCAGCGCCAGGCCGCCGAGGTCGAGCAGGGCGGCGAGCACGGCCGACTCCAGCGCCGCCGACGAGGAGAGCCCGGAGCCCAGCGGCACATCGGAGGCGATCGCCAGCCGGGCGCCCGGCACCTGGTGGCCGGCATCGCGCAGCGCCCAGACCACCCCGGCCACGTACGCGCCCCAGCCGGTGACCCGGCCCGGCTCGGCCACGTCGTCCGCGCCGAAGGTGATCGTCTCGCCGGACAGCTCGGACCAGACCGTCCAGCGCTCGCCGTCCTGCTGGTCGGCGGCGACCACGGTCCGCAGCGGCAACGCGAAGGGCAGCACGAACCCGTCGTTGTAGTCGGTGTGCTCGCCGATCAGGTTGACCCGCCCGGGAGCCGCCCAGCGGCCAGCGGCGTGGCCGCCGTACTGCTCCGTGAAGCCGGCGGCGGCCCGCTCGGCGACGTCACCGGTGGGAGCGGCCACGGTGCTTCCTCCGTTCGCGACTGCGGGGCTCGTCACCGTTGCTCCAGGATGTGCGTGCGGTAGAAGGCCCAGGCGTCGCCGACCATGTCGTGCAGGGTCGGCTTCTGCGGCACCCAGCCCAGCTCGTCGCGGGCCAGCGCGGAGGAGGCGACCAGCTCGGCCGGGTCACCGTCGCGTCGCGGCGCGACCTCGACCGGCAGCGGGTGCCCGGTGACCTCGCGGACCACGTCGGCAACCTGCCGGTTGGTGAAGCCGTTGCCGTTGCCCAGGTTGTAGATCCGGTGCTGGCCGGCGGTGGCCGCGTCGAGCGCCAGCAGGTGGGCACGGGCCAGGTCGGCGACGTGGATGTAGTCGCGGACGCAGGTGCCGTCCACGGTGGGGTAGTCGTCGCCGAAGAGCTGGAGCTTCTCGCGCCGGCCGGCGGCGACCTCCAGCGCGATGGGGATCAGGTGCGTCTCCGGGTCGTGCCGCTCGCCGAGCGCGACGTCGCCGTCGAGGTGCGCGCCGGCCACGTTGAAGTAGCGCAGCGACACGGCGGCCAGCCCGTGCGCGATCGCCTCGGAGGTGAGCGCCATGTCGACGGCGAGCTTGGTGGCGCCGTACGTGTTGGTGGGCGCCTTGACCGCGGTCTCCGGGATGGGCAGCTCGGTGGGGTTGCCGTAGACGGCGGCGGTGGAGGAGAACACCATCCGGGGCACCCCGGCGGCCCGTACGGCGTCGATCAGGGCGAGGGTGCCGACGGTGTTGGTCTGCCAGTACAGCTCCGGCTTGACCATCGACTCGCCGGCGGCGATCAGCGCGGCGAAGTGCAGCACCCCGTCGAAGCCGGCGTCGGGGGTGACGATCCGGGCGGCGTCGTGGATGGACGCCTCGACGTGGGTGGCGTCGGGAGCGAGCGCTTCGCGGTGACCGGTGCGCAGGTCGTCCAGGACGACCACCTGGTGGCCCGCGTCGAGCAGCATCCGGGTCACCACGCTGCCGATGAAGCCGGCACCCCCCGTGACGAGCAGTTTCACGTCGTTGCCTCCCTGCCTGGCCCGCCCCGGACGTGGCCCTTCGGTGATCACCCTACGGCGGTGAGCGGTACCCCGACCGACCGCCGCCATCCTCATTCCATCATAATCTCTCACGATTAAACAGAGCCGAACATGAGCGATCGGCTGCACGAGATACCCGGTGCGGTGGGCCGCCGGTGTCTACCATCTCTGTCATGCGGGAAGCGGCCCGTACCGGGCTCCGGCGACGCGCGCGGGGGCGGCCCCGCCGCGACCCCGGCCCGCTCGCCCGAGCCGTCGCCCGGGTGGTCGTCCGTGCCACCGACGGTGCCACCCGCCTCGTCACCGACCTGCTCGGGGCCGGCCCGGCGGCCGGCCGGGAGCGCATCTCCGAGGCGGAGCTGCGGGACCTCGTGGCGGCCAACACGGTGCTGGACCCGGACGAACGGCGGATCATCGACGAGGTCCTGGTCGCCGGTGCCAAGCTGATCCGCGAGGTGATGATGCCCCGCACCGAGGTGGTCTTCCTGCCCGCGCGCCTGACCATCGCCGAGGCCGCCCGGTTGGTCCGCGCCGAGACGCACACCCGCTACCCGGTCACCGATGGCACCCACGACGACGTGGTCGGCTTCGTGCACCTGCGCGACGTGCTGCTGCGCCCGGACGCCGACCCCTGCGTCACCGTCGGCGAGCTGACCCGGGAGGTGAAGCGGCTGCCCGGCAGCAAGCGGGTGCTGCCCGCGTTGACCGAGATGCGCCGGGAGGGCCAGCACCTGGCGGTGGTGGTCGACGAGTACGGCGGCACCGCCGGGATCGTCACCCTGGAGGACCTGATCGAGGAGCTGATCGGCGAGATCCACGACGAGTACGACACCGAACCCGACCCGGTGCACGGCCTGCCCGCCGTGGTGGACGGCCGGCTCAACCTGGCCGACTTCGCCGAGCGGACCGGGCTGGCGCTGCCCCCGGGGCCGTACGAGACGGTCGGTGGTTTCGTGATGGCCGCGCTGGGTCGGCTCCCGGTGAGCGGCGACGAGGTGCCGGTGCCCGCCGAGCCGTCCGACGCCGGCGAACCCGACCCGGCCGACCCGCCGGGCGGCTGGCTGTTGCGCGTGCTGGCGCTGGACGGCCGACGTGTGGCCCGGCTCGCGGTGTCCGCCGTCCGGATGCCCGAGCAACGCCGCGACACGGGCACCGGCCAGCCGCGCGGTGCCACGGTCGGGCCGACACGCCGGGTCGGCGCGGGGGAGCCGCGCGAGGTCAACGCCCCGACACCGGCGGGCCGTGCCCGACCCGCCGGCCCGTCATGACGGACCCGGTTGCTTGCTGACAGAATTATCGCCATGTCCGACGTTCCCGCCCGCCCCCGCGTCTTCTCCGGCATCCAGCCGACGGCCGACTCCTTCCACCTCGGCAACTACCTTGGCGCGGTGCGGCACTGGGTGGCCCTGCAGGACACCCACGACGCGTTCTACTGCGTGGTGGACCTGCACGCCATCACCGCGGGGCACGACCCGGTGCTGCTGCGCCAGCGGACCCGGGTGGCCGCCGCCCAGCTCTTCGCGGTCGGTCTGGACCCGGAGCGCAGCACCCTGTTCGTGCAGTCGCAGGTGCCCGAGCATCCCCAACTGGCCTGGGTGCTCGGCTGCATCACCGGCTTCGGCGAGGCCAGCCGGATGACCCAGTTCAAGGACAAGTCGCAGAAGCAGGGCAACGAGCGGGCCAGCGTCGGCCTCTTCACCTACCCGGTCCTGCAGGCCGCCGACATCCTGCTGTACCAGGCCAACGCGGTGCCGGTGGGCGAGGACCAGCGCCAGCACCTGGAGCTCTCCCGGGACCTGGCACAGCGGTTCAACTCGCTGTTCGGCCCGACGTTCACGGTGCCCGCGCCGCACATCGTCAAGGACACCGCGAAGATCACCGACCTGCAGGACCCGACCGCGAAGATGTCGAAGTCGTCGTCCTCGCCGGCCGGCATCATCGACCTTCTCGAGGACCCGGCCCGGTCGGCCAAGAAGATCCGTTCGGCGGTGACCGACACCGGCCGGGACATCGTCTTCGACAGCGAGACCAAGCCGGGGGTGTCCAACCTGCTGACCATCCACTCGGCGCTCAGCGGGCGCGGCATCGACGAGCTGGTGGCGGCGTTCGCCGGCCGCGGCTACGGCGACCTGAAGAAGGAGCTGGCCGAGGTGGTGGGCGAGTTCGTCCGCCCCATCCAGGAACGCACGCGCACCTACCTCGACGATCCGGCGCAGCTGGACAAGCTGCTCGCCGCCGGCGCGGAGAAGGCCCGGGCGGTGGCCGCGGAGACCCTGCGGTCCGCGTACGAGCGGGTCGGCTTCTTCCCGCCGGTCCGCGGCGAATAGCGCGCCGGGACAGGTGGTCGGGTCGGTGGCCGAAGGGGCGGCGCGGAGCGTGGATCGCAGTGGCGGAGTGCCGCCTGCCGGCGACACGATCCAGATCGGCATCGCGGTGGACATCCCGGAGCCGTGGGGAGCCCAGCTCACCCGGCGGCGGGTCGAGGCCGGCGACCCGCTGGCCGTGCCCGCGCACGTGACGCTGCTCGGGCCGACCGAGATCCCGACGGCTGCTCTGCCGGCTGTCGAGCGGCACCTGGCGTCCGTCGCAGCCGCGCACCTGCCGTTCGCGCTGCACCTGCGGGGCACCGGCACGTTCCGTCCGGTGACCCAGGTGGTGTTCGTGGCGGTGGCCGCCGGGATCAGCGAGTGTGAGTTGCTGGCCGCCGCCATCGCCGCGGCGCCGGCCCTGCACCGAGAGGCCCGTTTCCCGTACCATCCGCACGTCACCGTGGCGCAGGACGTCGCACCGGAGGCGCTGGACAAGGTGTACGAGGACCTGGCCGACTTCTCCGCGATGTTCGAGGTCGACGCGTTCACCCTGTTCTCGCACAGCGGGCAGGCCCGGTGGCAGCCGCGTCGGGACTTCCGCCTCGGCGGCTGACCGGTCGGCGACGCGCCGGGCGGCGAGCACCGGGAGCGGGTTGCCCCAGCAGCGGCGGAAGATCGGCGAGGATGACGGCGTGAACGTGATCGGGTCGATCGAGGCGGGCCTCGACCGCTGGGTGGGCGCCGCGCGCTCCCGGTCGCGGCTCTTCGACCACGTGTGGCGGGCCGGCGCGCTCTACGCCGAGGTGCTGGCCGGGCGACTGGCCGCCGCGATCGCCTACTACGGCTTCTTCGCGGTGTTCGCCCTCGCGCTGGTCGCGTACTCGATCTTCGGCGCGATCCTGGAGGACAACGACGAGGTCAGCGCGGCGGCGGCGGGGTTCCTGAAGGAGAACCTGCCGTTCCTGGACGCGGAGCAGATCGCCAACTCCAGCGGCACGGTCGGCGTGGTCGGCCTGGTCATCCTGGTCTTCACCGGGATCGGCTGGGTGGAGGCGATCCGCTCCTCCCAGCGGTTGATGTACCGGCTCAACCAGCAGCCCGGAAACCTGGTGATCCGGCGGCTGGTCGACCTCGGCGTGATGATCGGCGTCTTCGTCCTGCTGGGTGTCTCGGTGGCAGCGGTGGACGCGCTGGAGTCGCTGCTGCGTTTCCTGCTGCGCAGCACCGGCTCGGTCGGCCTGACCACGATCAGCGCGGTGCTCAGCGTGCTGATCAACGCGGTGCTCGCGACCGCGCTGCTGGTCGCGGTGCCCCGGCTGCGGGTGAGCCGGTCCCGGCTGCGCCCGGTGGTGGTGCTGGTCGCGGTCGGCATCACGCTGCTCAACACGGTCGGGCGGTACTACGTGGTGCGCACCGAGCGGAACCCGGCGTACACCGTGGTGGCCGGCGCGGTCGGCCTGCTGCTCTACCTCTACCTGCTCAACCAGCTGGTGCTGTTCGGGGCGGCGCTGCTCGCGACCAGCTCGCGTGGGCGGGTGTTGGATCTGGCGGAGGGCGCCCCGCCGGCGGCGCCCGACGAGGGCACCGATCCCGGTACGCCGGGCGGTGCGGGCTGATGGCGGAAGGTGCGCAGATGACCATCTCGGTCGACCCGGACTCGTCGGTGCCCCCGTTCGAGCAGGTACGCGGGCAGCTCGCCGAGCTGATCGGTGACGGCCGGTTGCCGGTGGGCAGCCGCCTGCCCACCGTCCGGCAGCTCGCGGCCGACCTGCGGCTGGCGGCGAACACGGTGGCCCGGGCGTACCGGGAGTTGGAGGCGGCCGGGCTGCTGGAGACCCGGGGGCGCAACGGCACCTTCGTGGCCCCCGGCCGGGACGACGCCGTGGACCGGCTGCACCGGGCGGCGGCCACCTACGCGGCGGAGGCAGCCCGGCTCGGCGTGCCGCCCGCGACCGCGCTCGCCCTGGTCCGGGCCGCCCTGGACGCCGCCCGGCCCGGCTGACCGTAGCTGATCGGGTGCCGGACGGGCGGAAACTGAGCCGAACGGCGTCGGCGCTCGCGTTCGCGGACCATGATGAGCCCGTGGGCGCACTCATGACACTGGACCTGCCGGCCGACTCGCCGATGCTCGGCCTGCCGTGGATCATCACCTTCGGCCCGCTCGGTGACCTCGAAGAGTGGGAGCCGGTGGTCTGCGGGCCGTACGAGCGGCCGCACGCGTTGGCGCTGGCCGAGGCGGTGGTGGCCGACGAGCAGTTGATCGCCGTCGTGGAGCCGCTGCTGCCGGCGCTGTCGGCCGACGAGATCCGCAGCGAGATCGCCGCCGCGCAGGTCGCCGCCGAGGACGAGGAGCGTCAGGTCGAGGGGGCCGACCTGTACGGCGACTTCGAGGACGTGATCGACGAGGAGCTGGACGCCGCCGCCGACGAGGCGGGGCACGGTGAGCCGGCGGAGCCGCCGGACGAGGCCGAGGTACGCGCCGGCTTCACCCGCATCGCGGCGCTGCTCACCGCGAAGTGACTCTCCGTGCGGGGCCTGCCGGGTGACGGGATCAGCGGGTCGGCGCCGAGTCCAGTACGCAGAACTCGTTGCCCTCCGGGTCGGCGAGCACGGTGAACTGCTCGGTCCCGCTCTGACCGACGTCGACGTGCCGCGCGCCCAGCCCGATCAGCCGCCGCACCTCGGCCTGCGGGTCACCGTCGGCGACCAGGTCGAGGTGCAACCGGTTCTTGCCCCGCTTCTCCGTGCCGGAGCCCTGCAACCAGAAGGTCGGCGCGGCGGCGGAGGGCTGGCCCGGCGGCCAGAGCTTGGCGCTGCCGTCGTCGCCCTGCTCGACCTCGTAGCCGAGCGCCGCCGCCCAGAACGCGACCATCAGGTCCACGTCCTCGACGTCGATCGTGCACTGTGCCATCCGTACCACCATGGCGTCACCTCCACGCGACGGTTGCCCGTGCCGTACCCACGGCGGCGACGGTGCACACCTCGCGCAGACGGACACCGGCGCCACGCGGAGCGGACTCCACGCGGCGCCGGTGCCACCTCACCCCCCACCACAAGGGGCCGGTAGCCCAGTCGCCCGTCGGCGCGGGGCACGACGGACGACCAGGTTGGTGTCGGGTTACCCGCTCAACGCCGTTCCAACCAGGCTGCCGCGTCGACGGGCAGTACGTGGCCGGAGCCCTGCCCGGTGAGCGCCTCGCTGGCGACGATCGGTTCGCCGTACCCGTCGATCATGACCGGCGCGCCGCTGAGGTTGACCACGCAGGTCAGCACGGTCGCGCCAGCGGTGCGGGAGAAGGCCAGCACGCCCGGTCCGCTCTCCAGCCAGGTCACCCCGCCGGCGTCGGCCGCCAGCGCCGGGTGCTCGTGCCGGACCCGCAGCGCGGCCCGGTACAGCTCCAGCGTGGAGCCGGGTACGCCGCTCTGCGCGGCGACCGACAGGGCACGCCAGGTCGCCGGGGCGGGTAGCCAGCTCAGCTCGCTTCCCGCCGGCCCGAAGCCGTACGGGGCCAGCTCGCCGCTCCACGGGATGGGCACCCGGCACCCGTCCCGACTCTCGCCGGTGCGCAGGAACGCCGGGTCCTGGCGCAGCTCGTCGGGGAGGTCGAGCACCTCGGGCAGGCCCAGTTCCTCGCCCTGGTACAGGTAGGCGCACCCGGGCAGGGCGAGCATCAGCAGGCTGGCGGCGCGAGCTCGGCGCAGCCCTTCGGCGCCGTCGCCGTAGCGGGTGACGTGCCGCTGCTTGTCGTGGTTGGACAGCACCCAGGTGGTGGGCGCGCCGACCACGGTCGACTCGGCCAGCGCGGTGTCGATCACCTTGCGGAACGAGTCGGCCGACCAGGTGGCGTCGAGGAAGTCGAAGCTGAACGCCTGGTGCAGCTCGTCGGGGCCGATGTAGCGGGCCAGCCGCTGCGGGGTCTCGGCCCACGCCTCGGCGACGGCCATCCGGCCGCCGGGGTAGCTGTCCAGGATGGGCCGCCAGGCGCGGTAGATCTCGTGCACCTCGTCCTGGTCGAAGTAGGGCAGCCGGCCCTTGCCGAGCAGCTCGACCTGGCGCTGGCCGGTGGTCATCGTGTTGAACCCGACGTCCGGCAGCCCCTCGGCCTTGATCATGCCGTGGGCCACGTCGATCCGGAAGCCGTCCACGCCCCGGTCGAGCCAGAACCGCAGTACGTCCTCGAACTCGGCGCGTACCTCGGGGTGACGCCAGTTCAGGTCCGGCTGGGCGGGGTCGAACAGGTGCAGGTACCACTCGCCGTCGGCGACCCGCGTCCAGGCGGGGCCGCCGAAGATGCTCTCCCAGTCGTTCGGCGGCAGCTCGCCGTGCGCGCCGCGGCCGTCGGCGAAGAGGTAGCGGGCACGCTCCGGGGAGCCGGGGCCGGCGGCGAGGGCGGCGGTGAACCACCGGTGGTCGCTGGAGGTGTGGTTGGGGACCAGGTCGACGATGATCCGCAGGTTGAGGGCGTGCGCGTCGGCGATCATCGCGTCGAAGTCGCCGAGGGTGCCGAACATCGGGTCGACGTCCCGGTAGTCGGCGACGTCGTACCCGCCGTCGACCATGGGGGAGGTGTAGAAGGGGGTCAGCCAGAGCGCGTCCACCCCGAGATCGCGCAGGTACGGGAGGCGCTGCCGGATGCCCTGGAGGTCGCCGGTGCCGTCGCCGTCGCTGTCGGCGAAGCTGCGCACGTAGACCTGGTAGACGACCGCGGAGCGCCACCAGTCGTCGTCGGCGGTGCGGGGCGTGGTGGTGGTGCTGGCGGTCATGGGTGGCGTTCCCCGTCTGTCTCGGGCACGGTGCGGCGGCGGCACCCGGCGCGGCGGCGAGGGCCCCGCGCGGGGTGTCTGAGCAATATGCCGGCCGAGCGCTGCAAGAGTCAAGCAGTTCTTGCGCAAGGAAGGGCCGTCGTTGCGGCGGTGGTTGGCTCCTCAGGCGGCGGCGTGCGCCGCTCAGGCGGAAACGGCCAGCGCCGACGAGCCCGGCCGGTGCCGGTTGGACCCGCCCGCGCCCGGGCGCGCGCCGGCCGGGGCGACCGCGGTGGAGCCACGCACCACCAGCTCCGGGCGGAACAGGTACTCCGAGTGCGGGGCACCATGGCCGTTGATCTCGTCCACCAGCGCCCGGACCGCGGCCACCGCCATCGCGATGACCGGCTGCCGCATGGTGGTCAGCGGCGGGTCGGTGAACGCCATCAGCGGCGAGTCGTCGTACCCGACCACGGAGAGATCACCGGGGACGGACAGGCCGCGCTGGCGGGCCGCCCGTACCGCGCCGAGCGCCATCAGGTCGGACCCGCACACCACGCCGGTGACGCCTCGGTCCAGCAGGCGGCCGGCCGCGGCCTCGCCACCCTCCACACCGAACAGTGACAGCTCGGCCAGCGGGCCCAGGTCGGCCTCGGCGACGCCGGCCAACCGGGTCATGGCAGAGCGCCAGCCGGCCACCTTGCGCTGCACCGGCACGAAGCGGTCCGGGCCGGTGATCAGGCCGATCCGCCGGTGCCCGAGCGCGACCAGGTGGGCCACGGCCAGCTCGGCGGCCTCCCGGTCGTCGCAGGAGACGAAGGGGGCGCCGATGCCGGGGACGTACCCGTTGATCATCACGACGGGCAGCGGCCGGGCGATCAGGGCCCGGTAACGGTCGTGGTTGGCGGCGGTGTCGGCGTGCAGGCCGGAGACGAAGACGATCCCGGAGACCTGCCGGTCGAGCAGCATCTCCACGTACTCGTCCTCGGTGACGCCACCGGCGGTCTGCGTGCAGAGCACCGGGGTGAACCCGCTCTGCGCCAGGGTCGACTCGATGACCTGGGCGAAGGCGGGGAAGATCGGGTTGTCCAGCTCCGGCACCACCAGGCCGACCAGACCGGCGCTGCGCTTGCGCAGCCGGGCCGGTCGCTCGTAGCCGAGCACGTCGAGGGCGGTGAGGACGGCCTGCCGGGTCTCCGGGGCCACGCCGGGGCGGTCGTTGAGCACCCGCGACACCGTGGCCTCGCTGACTTCGGCCTGCTGGGCGATGTCGGACAGTCGAGCGCGCATGGCGGCACTTTAGCCCACCGGCAAGTTCTTGCGGGGCTCTCTGCAAGTGCTTCCATTATCTGCAACCTCTTGCTAACGTCCCGGCAACATGCGAGAGCAGCGGCGCAGCATCCCTGCGCCGGATGGCAAGAACTTCCAGAGGTTCCCACTGGCGGGCCGCCCTTCCCCCGGCGGACCCGCCATGACGACAGGAGTACCGATGCGCATCCGTACCGCGGGTGTGGTCGCCCTCTTCGCCCTGGCGCTCGCCGCCTCCGGGTGTGGTGGCGACAGCGACGAGCCGACCGCGAACCAGTCCCCCAAGGCCGCCGGCGGCAAGCTCGTCATCTGGGCCGACGACAAGCGCACCGCCGCCCTCAAGCCGTTCGCCGAGAAGTTCGGCAAGGAGAACGGCGTCACCGTCGAGGTCCAGGCCGTCAGCAAGGACCTGCAGACCAACTTCGTCACCGCCTCGCAGCAGGGCAGCGGCCCCGACGTGGTGGTCGGCGCGCACGACTGGATCGGCAACATGGTGCAGAACGGCGCCATCGACCCGGTCCAGCTGTCGGCCGAGCAGAAGAGCGCCTTCAACGAGACCGCCATCAAGGCCGTCACCTTCAACGGCCAGCTCTACGGCGTGCCGTACGCGCAGGAGAACCTGGCGCTGATCCGCAACACCGAGCTGGCCCCCGAGGCGCCGAAGACCATCGAGGACCTGGTCGCCCAGGGCAAGCAGCTCAAGGCGGCGAAGAAGACCACCGAGACGCTCTGCCTCCAGGTCGGCCAGAACGGCGACGCGTACCACATCTACCCGCTGTACAGCTCCGCCGGCGGCTACCTCTTCGGCACCGCCGCCAACGGCGACTACGACCCGAAGGACCTGGGCGTGGGCAAGCCGGCGTCGGTCGAGGCGTTCAAGAAGATCGGCGCGTTGGGCGAGAAGGGCGAGGGCGTGCTCAAGCGCTCCATCTCGGACACCAACTCGATCGCCACCTTCACCGGCAAGAAGTGCGCCTACCTGGTCTCCGGCCCGTGGGCGGTCGCCGACGTCAAGAAGGCCAACATCGCGTACGACATCTCCGCCATCCCCGGCTTCGCCGGCGGCAAGGAGGCGCAGCCGTTCGTGGGTGTGCAGGCGTTCTATGTCGCCGCCAAGGGCAAGAACAAGGCGCTGGCCCAGGAGTTCGTGGCCAACTACACCACCACGCCCGAGCTGGCCGTCGCGCTGTACAACGCCGAGCCCCGGCCGCCGGCGCTGACCGCCGCCCTCGACCAGGTCAAGGGCAGTGACCCGGACCTGGCCAAGTTCCAGGAGGCCGGCAGGAACGGCCAGGTGCTCCCGGCCATTCCGGCGATGGCCGCCATCTGGGACCCGTTCGGCAAGGCCGAGGCCGCCGTCATCGGTGGGGCCGACCCGAGCAGCACCATCACCGCCGCCGGCAAGACGATTTCCGGCCAGATCAAGTAATGAGTACGCCGCTGTCCGGCCCGGGGTCTGCCACGCAGGCCCCGGGCCGGGGGCCCGTCGGCTCCCGGCCCCCACGCTCCCGTGCCGCGCGTGACCACGCGCCGATCACCCTGACCGGCCTCGCCGGCAAGGTGCTCCTGCTCGGCCTGACCGCCGGTATCGCGGTCTGGGCGGCCTTCCCGCTCATCGACGGCCGGAACTGGGCCGGCCTGGCCCTGTTGGCGGCGACCACCGCCGGGCTGTTCTACCTCTACCTCACCCGCCGGCACATCCCGGCCAAGTACCTGGTCCCGGGCACCCTCTTCCTGATCGCCTTCCAGGTCTTCCCGGTGCTGTACACGGCCAGCACCGCCTTCACCAACTTCGGTGACGGGCACCGGGGCAGCAAGGACGAGGCGGTCGTCGCGATCCAGACCTCCTCGGTGACCCAGGTGCCCGGCTCCGCCGAGTACGCGCTGTCGATCGCCACCAAGGGCGACCCGGCCACCGGATCCCTGGTCTTCCTGGTCACCGACCCCGCCACCGGCACGGTCTCCGCAGGGGACACCGGCGGGCTGCGCCAGCTCGACGCCGCCGACGTCACGGTCGCCCCGGGTGGCAAGGTCACCGCCGCAGACGGCTACACCGTGCTCAACTTCGGCCAGGCCAGCGCCCGCAGCAAGGAGATCACCGATCTGGTGGTGCCGACCGCCGGCGGCGCGCTGCGCTCCAGCGGCCTGTCCCGCGCCTACGAGGGCAAGGCCGTGCGGGCGTACGACGCCGGCTGCGACTGTGTCCGCGACACCGGGACCGGGCAGACCTGGACCGCCGACAACGAGGTGGGCGCCTTCGTCGCCGCCGACGGCGAGCGCCTGGCCCAGGGTTGGAAGGTCAACGTCGGGCTGAGCAACTTCACCCGGGTGCTCACCGACGAGAACATCTCCGGCCCGTTCCTCGGCACCCTGATCTGGAACTTCGCCTTCGCCATCGCGTCCACCGGCGGGACGTTCCTGCTGGGCATGCTGATCGCGCTCGTGCTGCACTCGCCCCGGATGCGCGGCACCAACCTCTACCGGGTGCTGCTGGTCCTGCCGTACGCCATGCCGTCGTTCGCGATGCTGCTGGCCTGGCGGGACATGTTCAACGCCGACTTCGGCCTGATCAACAACATGTTCGGGCTGGACGTGGACTGGTTCGGCCAGCCGTGGACGGCACGCATGGCGGTCATCCTGGTGCAGCTCTGGCTCGGCTACCCGTACATGTTCCTGGTGGCCACCGGCGCGTTGCAGGCCATCCCGCGGGAGCTGACCGAGGCGACCTCGGTCGACGGGGCCTCGCCCTGGCAGTCCCTCCGCGCGGTCACCCTGCCACTGCTGCTGGTCGCGCTCTCCCCGCTGCTGATCTCGTCGTTCGCGTACAACTTCAACAACTTCAACGCGATCTACCTGACGACCGAGGGTGCGCCCTTCCCGGCCGACAACCCGACCAACGGCGCCACCGACCTGCTGATCACGTACACCTACCGGCTGGCCTTCGGTGGGCAGGGCGCGGAGTTCGGCTTCGCCGCCGCCATCTCGCTGTTCATCTTCGCCATCGTCGCGGTGGTCTCCACGGTCAGCTTCCGGCGGACCCGTAAGCAGGAGGAGGTGTACTCGTGACCACGCTCACCGGAGCCGCGCGTACCGGAGACGCGGCGGGCCGCCCGCCCGTGGCCAACCGCAACGTCACCGGACGGCGGCGCAACCGCTGGTTCGCCCAGGTCGGTTGGCGGCACCTGGTCGCCGTGCTCGGCGTCCTGTTCAGCCTCTTCCCGATCGTGTTCGTGCTCTCCGCCGCGCTCAACCCGCTCGGCACGCTCTCCACCACCGAGTTGGTGCCGACCGGCGGGGTGTCGCTGGGCAACTTCAGCGGGTTGTTCGAACGGACCGCGTTCGAGCGGTGGTTCCTCAACTCGCTGCTGATCGCCGGGGTGGCCTCGTTCGCGTCGGTGTTCCTGTCCGCGCTGGCCGCGTACGCGTTCTCCCGGATGCGGTTCCGCGGCCGGCGGGTGGGGCTGCTCTCGCTGCTGTTGATCCAGATGTTCCCGCAGTTCCTGGCGATCGTGGCGATCTACCTGATCTTCGGCACGATCACCGACCTGTGGCCGTCGATCGGCTTCAACACTCCCTGGGGGCTGCTGCTGCTCTACATGGGCGGCGCGCTCGGGGTGAACACCTGGCTGATGAAGGGCTTCTTCGACACCCTGCCCCGGGAACTCGACGAGTCGGCGACCATGGACGGCGCCTCGCACGCCCAGGTCTTCTTCCGCATCATGCTGCCGCTGGTGGCGCCAATCCTGGCGGTGACCGGGTTGCTGGCGTTCATCGGCACCATCAACGAGTTCCTGATGGCCAACGTGTTCCTCACCAGCAGCGACTCGAAGACCCTCGCGGTGGGCATGTACGGCCTGTTGCAGGGCAACGAGCGCAACAACAACTTCGGGATCTTCGCCGCCGGGACCCTGCTCACCGCGATCCCCACCGTGCTGGTCTTCCAACTGCTCCAGCGCTACATCGTCTCCGGGCTGACCGCCGGCGCGGTCAAGGGATAGCCAGTCGGGTCCGGCCACGGCTCGGCGGCACCCGCGACACCCTGCTCAACGCCTTTGCTCTGCTTCAACCCGCGCAACAGGCGGTGTCCGCTATCCGGACAGTGCCCGTTGCGTGGGCGTAAGCAGAGCAAAGGCGACAGGGGAGGGAGGCCGGCTGTCCGGGCACGGGCCGAACCCTCACGAGTACGTCCGAGAGGAAGAACTGCCGTGCAGCCGCACCACGACGGATCCCCGCTCCACGTCCCCCAGCAGGAGCCCACGCTGGGGGAGGTCGTCGACGTCTTCGTCCGGGTGCCGGCCGGCGGCGACGTGGGCCAGGTGCACGTGCGTACCACCGGCGACGGGGAGCCTCGCTTCCGCGAGGCCGCCGTGGACCGCACCGAGGGCGGGGACGTCTGGTGGCGGGCCGAGGTGCCGGCCCGTAACCCGGTGAGCAACTACCGTTTCCTGCTCTCCGGGCGGCGTGGTCCCCGGTGGCTGACGGCCGCCGGGCTGGTCGACCACGACGTGCCCGACCACGGTGACTTCAAGCTCGTCACCCACGCCGCGCCGCCGTCCTGGGCGCGGGACGCGGTGATCTACCAGATCTTCCCGGACCGGTTCGCCCGCTCCGCGGCGGCCGACACCCGGCCACTGCCGGACTGGGCGATTCCCTGCGACTGGGACACCCCGGTCGTCGGGCGCGGCCCGGAGACGCCGCACCAGTTCTACGGCGGCGACCTGGACGGGATCACCGAGCGGCTGGACCACCTGGACCGGCTCGGGGTGAACACCGTCTACCTGACCCCGATCTTCCCGGCCCGCTCCAACCACCGCTACGACGCCGCCAGCTTCGACCGGGTCGATCCGCTGCTCGGCGGGGACGCCGCGCTGGCCCGGCTCGCCGACGCGGTACGGGCCCGGGGCTGGCGGCTGCTCGGCGACATCACCAGCAACCACACCGGCGACGCGCACGACTGGTTCACCGCCGCATCCTCGAACGTGCGCGCGCCGGAACGGGAGCTGTACTACTTCGACGGGATCACCGGGGACTACGAGTCCTGGAACGGGGTCAAGTCGCTGCCGAAGCTGAACTGGGGCAGCGCCGAGCTGCGCCGCCGCTTCGCCACCGCCGACGACGCGGTGCTGCGCCGCTGGCTGCGACCGCCGTACGGGCTGGACGGGTGGCGGGTGGACGTGGCGAACATGACCGGCCGGCGGGGCGCCGACGCGTACACCCACGAGGTGGCGGCCCTGCTGCGCTCGGTGGTCGCCGGGGATCGGCCGGACGGCCTGCTGATGGCCGAGCACGGCCACGACCACACCGGCGACCTGGATCGCGACGGCTGGCACGGCACCATGAACTACGTCGGCTTCACCGACCCGGTGTGGTCCTGGCTGCGGCACGGCGACCAGCCGTTGCCGAACTTCCTCGGCACCCCCGGCGGGGTGCCACGGCGGGACGCGGACGCGGTGCTCGCCACCATGGACGCCTACCGGTCACTGATCTCCTGGCGCGCGTACACGCACTCCTGGCAACTGCTCGGCTCGCACGACTCGGCCCGGATCCGGACGGTGGTCGGCGACGCGGCCCGGCAGGAGGTGGCCGCCGGCCTGCTCGCCACCATGCCCGGCATCCCGATGATCTTCGCAGGCGACGAACTCGGCCTGACCGGCACGAACGGCGAGTCCTCGCGCACCCCGATGCCGTGGCACCGCCCGCGGAGCTGGGACGCCGGCACGCTCGCCGCGTACCGGGCGTTGATCGCGCTACGGCGGGGAGAGCCGGCGCTGCGCCACGGCGGGCTGCGCCGGTTGCACCACGACCCCGACACGCTCGTCTTCCTGCGCGAGGCGCCGACCGCGGCGGTCCTGGTGCTGGCCCGGCGGGCGGCCGGGGCGCCGGTGCGGCTCGCCGGACTGCCGGCCGCGGAGAACGTGTACGGCGGTGCCCCCGCGCTGCGGCCCGGCCCGGACGGCGCGCTGACCCTCCCCGGTGACGGGCCGACCTTCCAGGTCTGGCGGCTGTGCTGAACGCCGCCACCGGGAGCCCGGACGCGCCGAGCGCCCGGCCCCCTACTACAAACTGTCGTTGATGGGGGAGGATGGGCGGCGTGGAAGCACTGCGACTGACTCTCCTCTATGTCCATCTCATCGGGTTCGCCCTGCTGCTCGGCGGCTCCATCGCCCAGTACGTCAGCGGCCGGCTGCGGATCAACCAGGCCATGCTGTGGGGGTCCGTGATCGGTCTGCTGACCGGGCTCGGGCTCGCCGCGCCGCTGCGCGACGGTGACGAGCCGGCGCCGGCGAAACTTGTGACGAAGTTGGTGCTCGCGCTACTGATCTTCGTCATGGTCTTCTTCTCCCGGAAGCGGGACGTGGTCAACCGCGGCCACTTCCTCGCGATCGTCGGCCTGACCCTGGTCAACGCGGCGGTCGCGGTCTTTTGGCGGTAACGTCCGGGGAGGGGGCCGCCCCCCGGAAAACGGACTTTCGCGACGCCTCGTCGCTCGCCTACCACCACGAAGAGTGACTTGCCCCACGCAAGGGTTACACCCGGGTAACAGGCGCTCAACAGTCGTGCACGATTGTCGGCCGGTGGGTGGGCGCGGGCGTACGCTCCCGTCCGTAACGTGGGACAGCCGGCGGCACACCGCAGGTCGGCTGATGGGCTGCCACCGCACTAGGCGCGGTGAGCAATGGGAAGGAGACGTCTTGCGCTCGGTGCGTGGGATGCGGATCGCCTCGATCTTCGCGGTGGGTGGGCTCGTGCTCAGCGCCGCCGCGTGTGGCGAGGCCCCCGATGAAGACAACAACGCCGGCAGTGGCGCCAAGAAGTTCAGCGCCTGCATGGTGACCGACGTCGGCGGCATCGACGACAAGTCGTTCAACACCTCGGCCTGGAAGGGTCTGCAGGACGCCAAGGCCGCCAACAGCAACATCGACACCAAGTTCGTGGCGTCGAAGGCGGAGGCCGACTACGAGCCGAACCTGACGCAGTACGTCAACCAGAAGTGCGACTTCATCCTCGCGGTCGGTGGCCTGATGGCCAACGCCACCTCGAAGATCGCCAAGGCCAACCCGAACCAGGCGTTCGGCATCGTCGACGCCAACCCGGGTGACGCCAACGTCTACCCGATGCAGTTCGACACCGCGCAGGCCGCGTTCCAGGCCGGCTACCTGGCCGCCGGGATGAGCAAGTCCGGCAAGGTCGGCACCTACGGCGGCCTGCCGATCCCGCCGGTGACCATCTTCATGGACGGCTTCGTCGACGGCGTGGCGCACTACAACAAGACCAAGGGCAAGAACGTCCAGGCGCTGGGGTGGAACAAGGAGACCCAGAAGGGTTCCTTCACCAACGACTTCGCCAAGCAGGACGAGGGCAAGAAGGTCTCCGACGCGCTGGTCGCCCAGGGCGCCGACATCATCATGCCGGTCGCCGGTGGCTCCGGCCTCGGCACCACGTCCGCGGCCAAGGCCTCGGGCGGCAAGTACAGCACCATCTGGGTGGACGTCGACGGCTGCGAGAGCACCCCGGACTGCTCCGCGATCGTGACCACGGTCGTCAAGAACATCCCGGAGGCCGTCAAGGAGGCCGTGCTGAAGGCCGCCGGTGGCGAGAAGCTGCAGGCGAGCCCGGGCTTCGTCGGCACCCTGGCCAACAACGGTGTCTCGATCGCCCCGTACCACGACTTCGAGAGCAAGGTTCCGGCCGAGCTGAAGGCCGAGGTCGACAAGATCAAGGCGGACATCGCCGCTGGCACGATCACCGTCACCTCGAAGGCCCAGCCGACCAAGTGACGACCGGCCGATCCCTCCGGTGAGATCATCGGAAGGGTCGGCGGGGGACAGGTACGACCGATCCGGCCGCTCCGGCGCCGCGGGTTAACCACCCGCGGGGGCCGGAGCGGCCGATCGCGCGCCACGGTGACCGGGCCGGCCGGCCCGGTCGACGGCAGCTACGCTGCACCATCGCTCGCACTCCAGGAGGTTGCGCTGAGACTCGAACTGCGCGGCATCACCAAGAGATTCGGTGATCTGGTCGCCAACGACCACATCGACCTGACGGTGGAGCCTGGAGAGATTCACGCCCTGCTCGGCGAGAACGGCGCGGGCAAGTCGACCCTGATGAACGTCCTCTACGGGCTCTACCAGCCCGACGAGGGCGAGATCCTGGTCGACGGCAAGCCGCTGAAGCTGAAGGGCCCGTCCGACGCGATCGCCGCCGGGATCGGCATGGTGCACCAGCACTTCATGCTGGTGCCGGTCTTCACCGTGGCGGAGAACATCATGCTCGGCGCCGAGCAGGTCCGGGGCGGCATCGCCGGCTTCCTGGACCGGCGGCGTGCGCGGCGTGAGGTCGCCGAGGTGTCCGAGCGCTACAACCTGCGGGTCGACCCGGATGCGGTGATCGAGGACCTGCCGGTCGGCATCCAGCAGCGCGTCGAGATCGTCAAGGCGCTCACCCGTGACGTCGACCTGCTCATCCTCGACGAGCCGACCGCGGTGCTCACCCCGCAGGAGACCGAGGAGCTGCTGACGGTCATGCGGTCGCTCAAGGCGGCCGGCAAGTCGATCGTCTTCATCACCCACAAGCTCGGCGAGGTCAAGGCGATCGCCGACCGGATCACCGTGATCCGGCGCGGCAGGACCGTCGGCACCGCCTCGCCGGAGGCCAGCCGGGACGAGTTGGCCGCGCTGATGGTCGGGCGCAACGTCCGCCTCACCGTCGAGAAGTCCCCGGCCACGCCGGGTGAGCCGGTGCTGGAGGTGTCCGGGCTGGTCGTGGACGACGACCGGCAGATCCGGGCGGTCGACGGCGTGGACCTGACCGTGCGCGCGGGCGAGGTGCTCGGCGTGGCGGGCGTGCAGGGCAACGGCCAGACCGAGCTGATCGAGGCGATCATGGGCCTGCGCCCGGTACTCGCCGGCACGGTCAGCCTGGCCGGTGACCGGATCGACGGCTGGAGGACCAAGAAGGTGCTCCGCGCCGGCGTCGGGTACGTGCCCGAGGACCGCAGCGTGGACGGCCTGGTCAAGGAGTTCAGCGTCGCCGAGAACCTCGTGCTGGACATCTACGACCGGCCGCCGTTCGGCGCCGGGCTCGCGCTCAAGCCGGACGCGATCGCGTCGTCGGCGAAGGAGCGGATCGAGCAGTTCGACGTACGCACCTCATCGGCCGACGCGCCGGTGGGCACCCTCTCCGGCGGTAACCAGCAGAAGGTGATCGTGGCCCGGGAGCTGTCCCGGCCGCTGAAGCTCTTCATCGCCGCCCAACCGACCCGCGGCGTCGACGTCGGGTCGATCGAGTTCATCCACAGCCGGATCATCCACGAGCGGGACATCGGCACCGCCGTCATGGTGGTCTCCAGCGAACTCGACGAGGTCATCGGGCTGGCCGACCGGATCGCGGTGATGTACCGGGGCCGGATCATCGGCATCGTCGGCCCGGACACCCCGCGTGAGGAGATCGGCCTGCTGATGGCCGGCATCAGCCCGGACGCGCTTCCCGAGCGCGGTGCGGATGCCGCGCCGACCGACGGCGCGGCTACCGGCGGCACGGTGACCGACGGGGGCCCGGCGAGCGCCGCGCGCCCCGCGAGCGAGGACGAGGCATGAGCGACCCCAACCAGTCCGGTTCGCCGGACAAGGAACCGGCGAGCGAGGCGCAGGCCGCGCAGACCGCTCTCGGCAACACCGAGAAGGCCGAGCCGACCACCGGGCCGGGCCGATCGGCGCCGGAGTCGAAGCCCACGCTGGGCCGGCTGTTCCTGGACAACCTCTGGGCGGCCAACACCTTCACGGTGACCCTGCTGTCGCTGGTGCTGGCGATCGTGGTCGGCGCGATTCTGATGATCATTTCTGATCCGGAAGTGCTCTCCACCTACTCGTACATCACCTCCCGCCCGTCCGATGCGCTCAACTCCAGTTGGACGCTGGTCAGCGAGGCGTACGCGAACCTGTTCAAGGGCTCGATCTTCGACCCGGAGGCGTTCTCCGGCTGGCTGAACGGCGACAACGGCTGGCAGGCCGTGCTCGCGCCGATCTCCGAGACGCTCACCTACACGGCGCCGCTGGTCTTCACCGGCCTGTCCGTGGCGCTGGCCTTCCGCGGCGGCCTGTTCAACATCGGCGCCCAGGGCCAGGCCACCATCGGCGTGATCTTCGCGGCGCTGGCCGGTTTCCTGCTGCCGTTGCCGCCCGGCCTGCACCTGCTGGTGGCGGTGCTGGCCGGTGCTCTGGGCGGGGCGGTCTGGGGCTTCATCCCGGGCATCCTCAAGGCCCGTACCGGGGCACACGAGGTGATCAACACGATCATGCTCAACTACATCGCCACGTACTTCCTGACCTGGCTCATCGTGCAGAACGGCGTGCAGGACCCCACCCGCACCGACGCGATCAGCCGGGCGGTGGACAACTCCGCACAGCTGCCGCGACTGCTCGGCGACAACCTTCGGGTGCACGCCGGCATCCTGCTCGCCGTGCTGGCCACCTGGGCGGTCGCCTGGCTGCTCAACCGCTCCACCCTCGGCTTCGAGCTGCGCGCGGTCGGTGCCAACCCGGACGCCGCCCGCACCGCGGGTATCAGCGTCACCCGGACGTACGTCCTCATCATGGTCTTCGCCGGGGTCCTGGCCGGTCTCGGCGGCTCGAACATGGTGCTCGGCTCCACCGCGAGCGCGTTGACCCCGCTCGTGGTCGCGCAGATCGGCTTCGACGGCATCCTGGTGGCACTGCTCGGGCGGGTGAAGCCCTGGGGGGTGCTGCTGGCGGCGCTGCTGTTCGGCGCGCTCCAGGCCGGCGGCAACCGGATGCAGTCGTACTCGGGGATCTCGCTGGAGCTGGTCACGGTGCTCCAGGCGCTGATCGTCATCTTCATCGCAGCGCCGGCCCTGGTGAAGGCGATCTTCCAGCTCCGGGCCGCGCGTGCCGCCCGGTTGCAGACGAGCCTGGCGAAGGGCTGGTAACTCATGTCCACCATGGCTGTCCCCGACGTCGCGGTCGCCCCGGTCGACGAGGGCTTCTGGACCCGTGGCCGCAAGGTCGGTCTCACGCTGCTGGCGCTCGGCCTGCTGGCGGCGGTGCTCTTTGGTGCGCTCGCCACCGACCAGCAGGCCCGGTTCACCCTCAGCGACGACGCGGCCGGCGCCGCGCTGGAGATCAACGGCACGATCGGCGCGATCCTGTTCGGGATCATCACGATCGCCGCCGGCGCGGCACTGCTCGCCGGGGTGCCGAAGCGGTGGTTCCTCCCCGTGCTCGGCGTCGGGCTGGTCGGCTTCGTGCTCTCCTTCCTCTGCTGGCAGGTCTCCGCCGCGCCGACCGGGCAGAACTTCATGCCGCTGGTCAACATCATCCGGGGCACCTTCATCCTGGCCCTGCCGCTGATCTTCGGCGCGCTGGCTGGTGTGCTCTGTGAGCGTTCCGGCGTGGTCAACGTGGCGATCGAGGGGCAGTTGCTGATGGGCGCCTTCAGTGGCGCGCTCTTCGGCAGCATCTCCGGCAGCGTCTGGGTGGGCCTGGTGGCCGCCGCCATCGGCGGTGCGTTCATCTCGCTGCTGCTGGCCATCTTCGCCATCCGCTACCTGGTGGACCAGGTGGTCATCGGCATCGTGCTGAACCTGCTCGCGGTCGGCGTCACCGGCTTCCTCTACGAGCGGCTGATGCAGACCAACATCGAGCGGTACAACAGCGCTCCCCGCTTCGGCAACTGGAACATCCCCCTGCTGGAGGACATCCCGGTCCTCGGCCCGGCGCTGTTCCGCGGCAACATCTTCCTCTACCTCGGCCTGCTCCTGGTGCTGGTGATCCACATCGCGCTGTTCCGCACCCGGTGGGGGCTGCGCACGCGCTCGGTCGGCGAGCACCCGACCGCCGCCGACACGCTCGGCGTCAAGGTGCTGCGGGTGCGCTACCGCAACGTGC
The DNA here is from genome assembly GCF_023896955.1 of Micromonospora sp. RHAY321. Taxonomy (GTDB): domain Bacteria; phylum Actinomycetota; class Actinomycetes; order Mycobacteriales; family Micromonosporaceae; genus Micromonospora. Next base: position 111,344 of record NZ_JAMHIW010000003.1, on the reverse strand, counting down.
TGCTGGCAGGTGTCGTCGCCGGCATCGGCGGTGCCTCCTACACGCTGGCGCTCTACTCGTTCACCAAGAACATGATCGGTGGCAAGGGCTTCATCGCGCTGGCGGCGCTGATCTTCGGCCGGTGGAACCCCACGGGGGCCCTGCTCGCCGCGCTCTTCTTCGGCTTCGCCGACCAGCTCGCCACCTACCTGGGCGCGATCAACAGCGTGATCCCCAGCCAGTTCCTGGCCATGCTGCCCTACCTGGCCACGATCCTGGCGGTGGCCGGGCTCGTCGGCCGGGTCCGGGCACCCGCCGCCGACGGTAAGCCGTACATCAAGGGCTGACGCCCGGGTGGCCGACGCGGCGGGACCGAGGTGGTCCCGCCGCAGGCCACGATGGCGGTGCGGCAGAATGATGGGATGACCGAGATCGACTGGGCGCGCCTGCGCGCCGCCGCGACGGAGGCGATGCGGCACGCGTACGCGCCGTACTCCACGTTCCCGGTCGGTGCGGCCGCCCTGGTCGACGACGGCCGGATCGTGGTCGGCTGCAACGTCGAGAACGCCGCGTACGGGGTGACGCTCTGCGCCGAGTGCGGCGTCGTCTCCAGCCTGCACGCCACCGGCGGCGGCCGGCTCGTGGCGCTCTCCTGTGTCGACGCCACCGGTGAGCCGCTGATGCCGTGCGGCCGGTGCCGGCAACTGCTCTGGGAACACGGCGGGCCGGAGTGCCTGATCGAGGCCAAGGGCCACCCACTGCGGATGGCCGAGCTGCTGCCACACGCCTTCGGTGTCGAGGACCTGGAGGCGGTGACCGGCGAGACGCCCGTGCCGGTGGTTCCCGAGCGGCTGGCCGCCTGGCGCGGACGCGGCACCGTCTTCGTGCACCCGGACATGTCCGCCGGCCAGCAGGTCTGGACGGCGTACTGGGAGCGGTCGGCCGGGGACGACGCCGGCGCCGAGACCGGTGTGCTGGAGGAGGCTCCGAGCTGGGACGACCCGGCGGAGGCGATCACCTGGGGTATGGCCCGGACCCCCCGGGTCGTGGTCGTCGACGCGACCGGGACGATCTTCTGGGCCGGCGAGGGTGAGCCGCCGATGGAGATCCCGGTGCGCTGGTCGGCGCCCTGAGCTTGTCGGTGGTTGCGGTTCAGGGCCGGGGCGGTCGGCCCCGGCCGTCGTGGGTCTGGCCGTAGATCGGTCACGGTTGCGACCCGGCATCTCGATACGACTAGAGAGATCTTTCGATGAGTAGTGGTTTTGCTGCTGTTGACGTCATCCGTACCAAGCGGGACGGGGGTGTGCTGTCGGACGCGCAGATCGACTGGGTGGTGGACGCGTACACCCGGGGGGTGGTCGCCGACGAGCAGATGTCGGCGCTGGCCATGGCGATCCTGCTCAACGGAATGACCGCTCCGGAGATCGCCCGGTGGACCGCCGCGATGATCGCCAGCGGTGAGCGGCTGGACCTCTCGGCGGTGCGTCGTCCGACGGTCGACAAGCACTCCACCGGTGGTGTCGGCGACAAGATCACCCTGCCGCTCACCCCGCTGGTGGCGGCGTGCGGCGCCGCCGTGCCGCAGCTGAGCGGGCGCGGCCTCGGGCACACCGGCGGCACGCTGGACAAGCTGGAGTCGATCCCCGGCTGGCGGGCCGCGCTGACCAACGACGAGTTCATCACCCAGCTCGCCGACGTGGGTGCCGTCATCTGCGCGGCCGGCGCCGGGCTCGCCCCCGCCGACCGCAAGCTGTACGCGCTGCGCGACGTGACCGGCACCGTGGAGGCGATCCCACTGATCGCCAGCTCGATCATGAGCAAGAAGATCGCCGAGGGCACCGGTGCGCTGGTCCTCGACGTGAAGGTCGGTTCCGGTGCCTTCATGAAGTCCGTCGACCAGGCCCGCGAGCTGGCCCGCACCATGGTCGAGCTGGGCGGGGCGCACGGCGTCCGGACGGTCGCCCTGCTGACCGACATGTCCACCCCGCTCGGCCTGGCGATCGGCAACGCCGTCGAGGTGACCGAGTCGGTCGAGGTGCTGGCCGGTGGCGGGCCGGCCGACGTGGTGGAGCTGACGCTGGCCCTGGCCCGGGAGATGCTCGACGCCGCCGGCCTGCCGGACGTCGACCCGGCGGCGGCGTTGCGCGACGGCCGGGCGATGGATTCCTGGCGGGCGATGGTCCGGGCGCAGGGCGGTGACCCGGACGCACCGATGCCGGCCGCGCCGGAGGTCGAGGTGGTCCGCGCCGAGCAGGACGGGCACGTCGCGGCCGTCGACGCGTACGCCATGGGGGTTGCGGCCTGGCGGCTCGGCGCGGGCCGGGCCCGCAAGGAGGACCCGGTCAGCGTGCCGGCGGGGGTGGTGCTGCACAAGCGCCCGGGCGACCCGGTGCGGGTCGGCGACGCCCTCTACGAGCTGCGCGCCGAGGACCCGGCGCGGATCCCGGCGGCGCTGGCGGAGGCCGCCCGCGCGGTACTGATCGCGCCGACGGCACCGGCGGCGACGCCGCTGGTCATCGAACGGATCGGCTGACCGCGCGAGGGGTCGGGGTGGCGTGGTGCCGGTCACCTGGGAGCGCTATTGTCGCAGGCCAAGGGGGGATAGTCGGCCTTGAGCCGTCGCGAGCAGACAGGAATCCGCCGTGACCGTACCTGCCCCCGACCCCCGTGAGGTGCGCGAGGCGAGCCTGGACGAGCTGTCCCGGCTCGGCCTGCCGTTGCCGCCGGCCCAGTTCCCACTCGTGTGGGAGCCGGGTGACGAGATCGAGCTGCGCCCCACGAGGGAGATCGAGGCACGGATCGCCGTGCTGCACCTGATCCTGGCCCGCTGCTTCGGGATGCCCCCGCAGGCGGCGATGAGCTGGCTGCTCGGCTCACACCTGGTCGAGATGGTCACGCCCCCGGAGTGGCAGTTCGTGATGGGTGGCAAGGGCGACCACCGCTCGTTCGTGCTGCACCACGACGCGCTCTTCGCGCTGTGCTGGGTGCTGGGGCTGACCAAGCAGCTCGACCCGACCCTCGCCGTCGACGAGCGGCTCATGGAGCGGCTGCCGCACATCGCGGAGGGGGAGATGTTTCCGCGCTGGCGGTCCCGCATCCTCACCGCGCCGCAGCACCCCGCCGACGCCGCCGCTCTGCTCGACCTGCACTACTGCCTGGACTGGGCGTACCTGGAGACCGAGCGGAGCGGGCGACCGGTGCCGGGGCTCATCGACGCGAACGCGATCGGGCAGCGGCGCTGGGCGCTGGAGTGGGCGGTGATCCTGCGCGGGCCGTACCACGAGGAGCCGCCCGGTTGGGAAGAGGTCGACCTCTCCACCTGAGCTCAGCGGGGTCGGTGGGCGTCGAGCCGGACCGCCACGGTCACCCGGGTCGGGTCGGGCAGCGCGGCCAGGCGGGTGGCCAGGGTGGCCGGGTCGGTGTGCCAGGCGCTGGGACCCATCCCGACCAGGGTGGCGACCTCCGGCCGGGTCAGCGACAGCTCCGCGCGGTGCACCGCCGAGCTGACCGGGGTGAAGTGAGCGCCCAGGCTGCCGGCCACCCGGTCGGACTTGTCGGGGTCCACCCGGAGCAGGTCGAGGGCGTCCACCAACTCGGTGAGGTGGTCGGCGGCGGGTGTGACCACGAGCAGCGTGCCGGCCGGGTCGAGCACCCGGTGGAACTCCGGGCCGTTGCGCGGGGCGAAGACGTTCAGCAGCACGGCCGTCGAGGCGTCGGCGAGCGGCAGCCGCTGCCAGGTGTCGGCGAGCGCCGCGGCCGCCCGGGGATGTGCGCGGGCCGCCCGGCGCAGCGCCGGTTTGGACACGTCCAGGGCCAGACCCACGGCGTCCGGCAGCGCCGCCAACACCGCGCCGAGGTAACGGCCGGTGCCGGCGCCGGCATCCACCACCAGGGGGTACGCGTCGACGGGCCGAACCGCAGCGACCCGGTGCACGGCCAGTGCCGCGGCGTCGGCGAGCGCGGCCGAGATCAGGTCGTAGTGCCCGGCGGCGAGGAAGTCCTCCCGGGCGGCCACCATCTCGGCGCTGTCGCCGGCGTGCGGGGCGCGGCCGGCCAGCAGATTGACGTATCCCTGCCGGGCGATGTCGAAGCTGTGCCGGCGTGGGCAGCGCAGCGCCCTGGCGCTGCCGGCGGTCGTCTCGGCCAGCAGCTCGCCGCACACCGGGCAGCGCAGCCGGTCGAGGATGCGTGGGTCCACGTCAGGCCGCCGGGTCGTGCCGCCGGGGTGCGTCCATGCGTCGAGTCTAGCCTTTTGGTTGACACATCATCGAAACGCGTCCACGGCTGGCGACCCAGAGCGGGGCGGTCCCGTCCCAGGGCCGGCCGGAGGCTGACTAGGGTCTGAGCATGGCCGCAACTATCCGATACGAGGACATCGTCAAGGTCCCGAAGGCCCTGCTGCACGACCACCTCGACGGCGGGCTCCGGCCGGCGACGATCGTCGAGCTGGCTGCGGAGGTGGGCCACGAGCTGCCCACCACCGACGCGGAGGCGCTCGGGCGCTGGTTCGTCGACGCGGCCGACTCCGGCTCCCTGGAGCGCTACCTGGAGACGTTCGCGCACACCGTGGCGGTCATGCAGACCGCGCCGGCGCTGCGGCGGGTGGCCCGGGAGTGCGCGCTGGACCTGGCCGCCGACGGGGTGGTCTACGCCGAGGTGCGCTTCGCCCCGGAGCAGCACCTGGAACAGGACCTCAGCCTGGACGAGGTGGTCGAGGCGGTGTTGGCCGGCTTCGCCGAGGGCACCGCCCAGGCCGTCGAGGCGGGGCTGACCATCCGGGTGGGCACCCTGCTCACCGCCATGCGGCACGCGGCCCGCTCGCAGGAGATCGCCGAGCTGGCCGTGCGGCACCGGGACGCCGGGGTGGTCGGCTTCGACATCGCCGGTGCCGAGGCCGGCTTCCCGCCCACCCGGCACCTGGACGCCTTCGAATATCTCCAGCGGGAGAACTTCCACTTCACCATCCACGCCGGGGAGGCGTTCGGCCTGCCGTCCATCTGGCAGGCGATCCAGTGGTGCGGCGCGGACCGGCTCGGCCACGGGGTGCGGATCGTGGACGACATCACCCCCGGCGGGGTGCCGGTGCTCGGGCGGCTGGCCGCGTACGTCCGGGACAAGCGGATCCCGCTGGAGCTGTGCCCGTCGTCGAACGTGCAGACCGGCGCGGTGGACTCGATCGCGGACCATCCGATCGGCCTGCTGCGAGACCTGCGCTTCCGGGTGACCGTCAACACCGACAACCGGTTGATGAGCGGCACCTCGATGTCCCGGGAGATGGCGCTGCTCGTGGAGACGTTCGGCTACGGCTGGCGGGAGCTGCAGTGGTTCACCATCAACGCGATAAAGAGCGCCTTCATCCCGTTCGACGAGCGGCTGCGGATCATCGATGAGGTGATCAAGCCGGCGTACGCCAAGCTGCTGGCCTGACCGGTCAGCCGTGCGGGTGGCCGGCGAGCAGGCCGGCCACCCGGTGCAGCACCTCCCGCGCGCGGGCCGCCTCCGCACCCAGCCCGGTCTGCCGGCGCAGCACCGCGGGCTCCGACCGCAGCAGCGCCACCCCGCGACGGACCAGCACCCGGGGTGCCTTGCGCTGCTCGGACAGGTCGCGGGCCAGCCGGCGCAGGAAGGTCGCCCCACGTGGGCGGCGCAGCGCGTACGCGCCGGCGAGCAGCCCACGGCGCCGGCACTCCTGCACGATCTCGGCGGCGAAGATCCCTTCAGCCACAAAAATTGGAGATCCGGCGACATCAAATGGCCGGGTGGCCACCCTTCGATCTGCGCCGATCGCATAAACCGGCACATCCGCCCGACCTTCGCGGGCCAGCCGGGCAATCGTTTCCACCGCGGTCAGGGCGTCCCACGAGTCGGGTGATTCCCAATCCACCTGGCCGTTTCGACGCGGCAACGTAGGGTCATCGCCGTCTTTGTAGAAGTCGTCCAGGCAGAGCACCGGTAGACCGGTTTGCTGCGCTATGTAGGACTTTCCGGAGCCAGAAGGGCCGGCGAGCAGGACAACGCGGTGCGGATGTTTCATTACCTTCAGTTACTCCGGCCAGACGGACTGCTATCAAATCGTATCAACATCTCATCACACCTCCGGCGGGTGACAACCTGGGCTTTCTTCTTGCGGGGCGGCGTGATGGAATCTCGGGGGTCCGACCCGCCGGGTCGGTCGCTGGGCGTTGCCCGGGGCAACGCGTTGAAGCTGTAATCGCGAGGGCGGTGACGTGAGCAAACGGCCAAAGACGGCGGGCTCCTTCCTGTCGCGGCTGCGCCGGCCGGCCAGCCGGCTCCGGGACATGCCGATCTGGTCCAAGCTCGGTCTCATCATGATCGTGCCGACCATCGCCACGGTCGTTGTGGGCACCAGTGGTCTGGTCGACCACCTGGAGACACTGAACAATGCCAACCGGGCCGGCGACCTGGCCAACCTGTCGAGCTACTCGGGTGACCTGGTCGACACGCTGCAGGACGAGCGGACGGCGGCCGTGCTGCTGTCGGCCGCCGACGGGACGCAGCCGAAGGCGCAGTACCAGGAGGCATACAACCGGGTGAACTCCCGGGTCGACCAGGCGAAGGGCCCCTACCTGCAGCAGCGGGCCGAGATCGAGGATCTCCCGGCCAGCCTGGAGAGCCTGCTCGACCAGATCGACCAGGACCTGAAGGACCTCCCGGGCGCCCGCAGCCAGGTGTTCAGCAGCAAGCTCAAGCTCACCGAGACCGTCCAGGCGTACGAGGGCCTGATCAACAACCTGCTCGCCATCCGTGAGTCGGCCACCCAGCTCGCCGGTAACAACGAGCTGAGCGACCGGATGCGAGCCGCCGCCGCCGTGGCGCGGGAGAAGGAGTTCCTCTCCGTACGCCGGGTCGTCGTGCACCGTGCGCTGGACCAGAGGCAGCTGACCCCGGTGCTGCGCACCGACTACATCGCCAGCGGCACCGGTCAGCAGCAGGCGGAGCAGAGCTTCAAGGCCGTCGCCACCCCCGAAGAGGCCGCGTTCCACGATCAGACGATCGCCGGCGGTGACCGCCGCGAGGCGCAGAACTACATCGGCTGGATGGACGGCAACACCACCGGCGACATGCGCGGTGCGATCTTCGGCCCGGACCAGTGGGACTCGGCCATGACGGCCAACGCCAAGCTGATCCGCACGGTCGAGACGAAGCTCGACCGTGACGTGGTCGCCGAGGCCGACAACCTGCGCTCGGACGTCCAGCGCCAGGTGTTCCTGGAGACCGGCCTGCTGCTCAGCATGCTGCTGCTGGCCATCCTCTTCGCCTACCTGGTCGCCCGCTCGATGGCCCGCTCGCTGCGTGAGCTGCGGCAGGGCGCCCTCTCCGTCGCCCAGTACGGTCTGCCGCAGGCGGTGGCCCGGCTGCGCGACCCGCAGGTCGTCGGTCAGCTCTCCCCGGTGCAGCTGGCCAACCAGATCGCCGAGCCGCTGCCGGTCCGCAGCAAGGACGAGTTCGGCCAGGTGACCGAGGCGTTCAACGCGGTCCACCTGGAAGCCGTCCGGACGGCCGCCGAGCAGGCGGCGCTGCGCGCCTCCGTCGCGACCATGTTCGTCAACCTGGCCCGCCGCTCCCAGATCCTGGTCGACCGCCTCATCGGTCACCTCGACCGGTTGGAGCGCGGCGAGGAGGACCCGGACCGGCTGGCCGAGCTGTTCCAGCTCGACCACCTGGCCACCCGGATGCGCCGTAACGACGAGAACCTGCTGGTGCTCGCCGGTGCCGACTCCACCCGTGTGCAGCGCGAGCCGGCCGCACTCATCGACGTGCTGCGCGCCGCGCAGTCCGAGGTCGAGCACTACACCCGGATCGAGTTCGGGGTCATCGACCGCGACATCGAGGTCGCCGCGCACGCGGTCAACGACCTGGTGCACCTCGTCGCCGAGCTGTTCGACAACGCCACCGCGTTCTCCCCGCCGGACTCCCAGGTGATGGTGGAGGCCCGGCGCGTCGGCGACCGCGCCTCGCTCTACGTGGAGGACCGCGGCATCGGCATCAGCCGCGACCAGCTGTACGAGCTCAACGAGCGGCTCGCCACGCCGCCGCAGGTGGACGTGGCCGTGTCCCGAATGATGGGCCTGGTCGTGGTCGCCCGGCTGGCGTCCCGGCACGGGGTCCGGGTCGAGCTGCGTCCCGGTGGTGACCGTGGCACGGTCGCCGACGTGACCCTGCCGACCTCGGTGCTGGTGCCCCGGGCGCTCTCCGGTCGGGTGCAGCAGCCGCCGGCGCTGCCCGCGGCCGGCGCACCTCAGCAGCACGGTGGGCCCACGCCGGCCTTCGGCGCACTGCCCGCACTGGGCAACGGCCCCCGCCCCAGCGAGTCCGGCAACCAGGTCACCCTGGGCGGCCGCCCGTTCGATCCGGCCTCCCGCAACGGCGCCGGCACGCCCGCCAACAACGGTGCGTACCGCTCGATGCCGGCCTGGTCGGACCTGACCGGTGCGGCCGGGGCCAACGGCGGCGACGGGTTCACCCCGCGTACGGCCAACGGCCAGCCGATCGACCCGCTGCCGCAGCGCCGCTCCGGCGACGAGTCGCAGAACACCGGCCAGCAGCAGAACATCCCGCGGCAGCTGCCCAGCAGCCCGGAGGCGCACCCGTACTCGCCGCCGCCGGTCTCCGCGCCGCCGCTGCCGCCGGTCTCGGCCCAGCCCTACTCCGGCGCGCCGGTCTCCGCCTCGCCGGCCTCCGGTCAGCCGTACTCCGGGCAGCCCTACTCGGGTGCGCCGTACGCCGGTCCGCCGGTGTCCGCCGCCCCGGCCTCCGGGCAGCCGTACGCCGGTCCTCCGGTGTCCGCGTCGCCCGTCTCGGCCACCCCGGCCTCCGGTCAGCCGTACTCGGCGCCGCCGGCCTCCGGGCAGTCGTTCAGCGGTTTCGCACCCCGATCGGCCCCGCCCGCACCCGCGCCCAGCGCGCCCGCACCGCCGGCCTGGCCGCCGGTGCAGGGTGGCGACCGGGACGCGGCGACCCCGCCGGTGCCCGAGCGGCTCGCCGCCGCCCTGGACATGACGACGGAGCTGCCGCGGGTGCCGCGTCCCGAGCAGTCGACCGCCGCGCCCCAACCGCCGGCACCGACCCCGGCGGCACCGACACCGGCGGCACCCGCCCAGAGCCGGCCCGCGCCGCAGCAGCCGCAGGCCCAGAACCGGCAGCGGTACGCGGACGAGACGATGGAGCTGCCGATCTTCCGGGAGCTCGAGTCGGCCTGGTTCCGTACCCGCCGCCCGGGGCCGGAGGAGGCCGCGGCCGGCGCACAGCCGGCAGCGAACGGTGGCACCGCGACCCAGCAGTTCGCCACGGTCGACGCCAGCGGTCGGGCAGGCCAGAAGACACCACCCGGGACGACAGGTAACGCACCGATGGCAGACACTCCGACGGCCGGAGGAGCGCCGCGGGACAACGGGTCGACAGCGAACGGGGGCACCCGCCCCAGCCTCGCCGAGAGCCTGCCGAACCGCCGGCCCCAACCGCAGACCAACGGCTGGCAGACCGCTGCCGACGACGGCTGGCGTGCCGCCTCGGCGGCGGCCAGCGCGGCGCCGGTGAGCGAGACCACCACGACCGGTCTGCCGAAGCGCAAGCCGATGGCGCAGCTGGTGCCGGGAGCGGTGGAAAAGCCCGTCATCTCGGCCCAGCGCCGTACCCCGGAGGCGGTCCGTGGCCTGCTCTCCGCCTATCACCGGGGCGTACAGCGGGGGCGTAGCACCTCGGACAACCCGACCAGCCCGGAGGCGACTCCGGGAGGGCAGCAATCCTCGCAGTCTGGCTCAGGCCCGGTGGCCGGGAGCGGGCAGAAGGAGCAAGAAGGATGACAACTACGCAGGATCTTGGTTGGCTGCTGGCCAACTTCGCCGACCGGGTTCCCGGTGTCGCGCATGCGGTCGCCGTCTCGGCGGACGGCCTGCTTCTCGCGTCGTCACGGGATCTGCCGCGGGACCGGGCCGACCAGCTGGCCGCGATCGCGTCCGGTCTGGTCAGCCTGACCCAGGGGGCGGCTCGCTGCTTCGAGGGAGGCGCCGTGCTGCAGACCGTCGTCGAGATGGACAATGGCTTCCTGTTCCTGATGTCCATCTCGGACGGCTCGTCCTTCGCCGTGCTGGCCGCCCGCAGTTCCGACGTCGGGCAGGTCGGCTACGAGATGGCGCTGCTGGTCGACCGGGTGGGCGACGCGTTGACTCCGCAGCCGCGTGCGGCTGCGGGAATGCTGGGCTGACGCGTCGCCGATCGTGAGGTCGGCGCAACTGCACAACGACAACAACGACGGGTTTCACCGGTGGGAGCCGGTACGGGGTACGAAGGAGGTGAGCGGCGACATGGCCGATCGTGACGAACCGACCGGAGCGTTGGTCCGTCCATACGCCGTGACCCGTGGTCGTACCCGTCCCCGGCTCGACATCGCGCTGGAGGCGCTCGTCGAGACGACGGTGCGCGGTCGGGCCGCTGCCAATGGCAACGGCGGCCAGGGCCGCGAACACCAGTACATCGCCGCGCTGTGTGACGGACGCGTGCAATCGCTCGCCGAGATCGCGGCGCGGATGCAGCTCCCGCTCGGTGTGGCCCGGGTGCTCATCGCCGACATGGCGACGGACGGCCTGGTCGCGGTCCACGAGCCGACCATCCTGGACGACTCCGACGACGCGGTGGGCACTGAACTGCTGGAGAGGGTGCTGAGTGGACTTCGCAGGCTCTGACATGTCGCACCGCCCGCCGAACCCGAGCGCGCGCGTGACGTCGGCGAAGATCGTTATCGCCGGTGGATTCGGCGTCGGTAGAACGACGCTGGTCGGCTCGGTCTCGGAGATCACGCCGCTGACCACCGAGGCCATCATGACCTCCGCCGGCGTGGGCGTCGACGACACCCGGCAGGTGCCGGGCAAGACGACGACCACGGTGGCCATGGACTTCGGCCGGATCTCGATCGACCGTGACCTGATCCTGTACCTGTTCGGTACGCCGGGTCAGACCCGATTCTGGTTCATGTGGGACGAACTGGTTCGGGGCGCCATCGGTGCGGTCGTGCTGGTGGACACTCGCCGGCTGGCTGACTGCTTCGCGGCGATCGACTTCTTCGAGCATCGGCGGCTGCCGTACCTGGTGGCCATCAACTGCTTCGACGGGATGCAGTACCACGACCCGCAGGACGTCCGGGACGCGCTGGCGATCTCGAGCGACGTGCCGGTGGTGGCCTGCGACGCCCGTAACCGGGAGTCGACGAAGCACGTGCTGATCTCGCTGGTCGAGTACGTGCTCACCATGCGCCGTACGCGCGCCGTCGCCCCGGCCTGACCGGGACGGATCCGCGCCCGGTGGTGGCCTCAGCCGCCACCGGGCGCTGAGTGCTGTCCAGGGCCGGTCAGCGTACGACCCGCCGAGATCCTGGAACGAACCCGCCCCGGGAGGGGCCGGATCCTTCCAGGATCTCTTCGTTGAACAGACGCGGCGACGGCGTCCGGGGCGTGTGTTTCCGCCCCGGGACGCCCGTCGCCGTAGTGTGCTCCCGCCACCGGGCTGCCAGCGATGAATCAGCCGACGGTGGCGGGAACCGCGTGGGTGCGAGTGGTCAGGACTGGTAGCCGGCGGACCGGTACTCGTACTCCCGGTCGTCGTCGCGGTCGCCGTGGTCGCGGCTGAAGTCCCAGCCGCCGGCGGCCTCGCGACCCGGGCGGCCGCCCACCGCGAAGCCGCCGATCTCCTGCCCACGGCGCCAGCCGCGGAAGTAGCCGGTGGTGTTCTCGGCGAGGCTCGCAGCGTCACGCACTATCCGCAGTGGACGCTCCTCGCGCAACGGAGAGCCCGGCACCAGGTTGGCCTGCGGCACCCGCTTCGGCAGCCCGGCCGTCGTCTCGGCACCCACCGCCGGGCGGGCAGCCTGCTCGGCGGCCTGCCACCCGGTGTCGGCCGTGGTCGACCAGTCCAGATCGGACTCCTCGGGCTGCCCGACGAACCATGCCGACTTGGCCTGCGCGAAGATCAGCAGGTCACCGTCGCCCTCGTCGGCGACCGGCGGCGGCCGGTGCTCGACCGGAGGCGAGGGCCGGTGCTCGGGGGCGCGTTCGGCGCGGGCCGCCGGGCGTCCGTTGCGGGCGGCCTGCTCCCGGTCGACGAGCCGCAGCGGTGGCGTCTCCAGATGCGGGTCCGCGGGCGGGTTGAGCCCCTCGCGCAGCGCCCGGTCGGCCAGCGGTGGGGGCTCCACCAACCGCAGCATCGGTGGCTCCTGCGGCAGGTCGTCCGCCAGCCAGGGCGGGGTGACGCGGCCGTCGGCGCGGCCCGGGTCGGTCGGGGCCTCGATGCCACGACCGCCGCCGTACGAGTAGGCGGCCGGGTTGTTGGGCGAGCTCTCGGCCGGGTCCTCCGGGTTGTTGACCAGTGGCCAGTTGGCCCGGGAACCCGGCGGCGCGGACTCCTGACCGGGCCGGGGCGTGGGCACCGGGATGCTGAGATCGGTGGCGCTGAAACCGCCGGTGGGTGGCTCGTCGACGACCGGGCGTTGCAGAGGGCTCGATCGGAGATCGCCGTTGGTCTTGGGGCGCGGTGGGATGACCGTGCGCTGCCGCTCGGCCCGCGCGTTGTTGATCGCGGCGGTGGTCAGCGTCGGCCGGAACGGTTCGCCGGCCTCGGCCGGTGGCACCGTGCCGCGCTGCGCCGGTGCGATCGGGGTGATCCCGGGCGGAGGGGGCGGCGGCGAGGAGACCGGTCGGTTGGTCGGACCGTCGATGCGGCTCTGGGTGAACTCGGTGCGCCCGGGCGGGGCGGACACCGGCGGACCGGCGTGCGCGGCCGGGGCCACCGGAGCGGGCGCGACCGGAGGCGGCGTGACCGGTGCCGGGGCGACGGGTGGCGGCCCGAGCGGGCGGGGCGACGCCAGCGGGGCGCCCCCCGGAACCGGCTCGGGACGGCTGCGCCGGCCACCGGTGGGCGCGGGCTCGGCGGCGGCCGGGGTCGGCCGGACCGCTCGCAACCCGGTGCCGCTGGTGGGCGTGCCGGCAAGCTCGCCGACCGACTCGCCACGACGGGCGGCGGCGCGACGGCCGGGCGCCGGCGCGGGGGTGCTGACCCGGGCGCTGAGCGCACTGACCAGAGCCTCGCACCCGGCGTCGCAGGCCCGTACGGAGGCGACCGCCTGCCGGACCGTCTCGGCCACCGCAGAGGTGAGTGCCCGGTTCACGGCGGCGCGGCGGGGCGTCTCGGAGATGGCCACCTGGAGGGCGGTGACGGCCTCGTTGATTTCTTCGGCGTCGGCCACGCCGTCGGCGGCGAGGTGGGCGGCGATGGCGTCGGCGGCGACCGAGACCTCACGACCCCGGGCGACGGTGCCGCCGAGCATGCCCGGCTCGGGCAGCGCGTCCAGCACGGCCAGCGAGACCGGCTCAGCCGGATCCGGGTAGGCCCGTAGCGCCGCCGGGTACAGCTCGCGCAGCACCTCGCGCAGCGCCACGGCGGCGGAGTGCCGACCGCTGGCCAGCGCGGCGTGCGCGGAGAGCACCTGCTTGTAGCCGGCCAGGTCCCGGGGTGCCGGCAGGGTGACCGCGGAGAGCGCACCCGCCTGCAGTGCGCGGGCGAGGCCGACGGCCCGGCGTTCCGCCGGCGGGGACTGCATCTCCTCCAGGGAGTCGTCGTCGGCGAACCGCTCGGCGAAGTCGTCCACCGAGTCGTCGTCGGCGATCGCCAGGGGTCGACCCGCCGCGCTCAACAGCGAGGTGACCGTGTGGTCGTCGCTGTCGGCGGCGATGGCCGCACCGCTCGGCCCGCCCGACCGCTCCACGAGCAGCGCGACGAGCCGGGCGTAACCAGCCGCGTCGTCGCCGATCTCGCAGACATGCAGCAGACGGCCTGCGTCGTCGACCACAGCGGACGTCAGCGTCGAACCGGCCGAGGCCGGTCGATCAGCCGGGTCCGCCGAGGCCAGACCGCAGTACACGCGCACGAGCGCCACGGCGTCGTCCTCCTCCCGGGACAGGTCTTTCCTCTGCCAGCAACTGATGCTCCCCGGTACGGGTCAGTCGCGCCAGTCCACGACCGCAGAGATCTTGCCGACAATGGTGCGCCAACCCAGACTTGCGGTTTGTGCCCCGATTTTCTTCAGCCGCCGTCGACCCATGAAACCGCCGATGCCGCCGTTGACGGTGGCCCGCAGCGCCTCGTCCAGGTCGTCCAGGCTGGAGTCCGCGGAGAGCATGTCCAGGACCGCAGGCAGCCGCAACGCGTACGACAGGTCACGGGCGGCCTCGCCAGCCTTGATCAGGAGGGTCGAGTCCCAGGTGTCGTGACCGCCGCGCAGGTTCTCCACCACGAGGTCGAGCTCGTAGGTGTCCTCGTCGAGCGGCGCGATGTCGGCCGGCTCCACCCGTTCGGCCAATTCATTCCAGCTGTCCAGTTGGGACAGATCGTTGGGCGCACCGGATCGGATGAAACTGACCAACGACTCGGGGGTCTTGAACAGCAGCAGCTTGCCCCGGTGGGTGAGGAAGACCGGCACCTCCTCGTCGTCCGCCTCGTCGGCGACGTCCTCGTCCTCGTCGTCGGCGGTCGCGTCGGCGTCCGTGGCACCGTCGCGGCGACGGCGCGACGGCTCCTCCTCGTCGCTGTCGGCGAACTCCTCGGCCAGTTCCTCGTCGAGGATGACGACGGTCTCGTCGTCCTCCTCCTCGACCACCTGACGGCGGGCGAGGAACGGGTCGTCCTGGTCGCGCTCGGTCACGTCGGTCGGGGTCAGCGCCCCCGCCGGCCGGTAGGCCCGCAGCGTGAAGCCGGTGCCGGCGGGCAGGTCGATCTCCACCGGGTCGATCCGCACCTCGTCCCAGAGCGACCGGTCGGTCGGCGCCGACGCGCGGCCGGCCTCGTCCGACTCGTCGGCGTCGTCTGGCTCGGCCGGGCCGGTGGTGTCGTCGAGCTCGGGCTCGTCGGCGTCGGGCCGTTGGGGCGACTGGCGGGCCACGCTGACCTCCGTGTGCTTCGGGTTGCCCACCCACCGGCGTCTCCGACCGGCGAGTGACTCTGGGCACATACCCTAGTCGGCGGCCCTGGGTGGCCGGAGCCCGCACCCCGATGGCCGGGCGGTGCACCGGCTCGGGCCTGCGGGTCGCCGCTGACAGCCGCAGGTTACCGCTGGCGTGTCCGGGTGGCTGCCGGTGGCGGACCGGCCGTCTGACAAGTAGCGTTGCTACGCATGAAGGCCCAGGAGTTGCACGGCCACCTCGACGCCCTGCTGCTCGCCGTCCTCGAACAGGGCGCGCTGCACGGCTACGCCATCATCGAGGCACTGCGGGCGCGCAGCGACGGCAACCTCGACCTGCCGACCGGCACCATCTACCCGGCGCTGCGGCGGCTGGAGCGCGCCGGGCACGTGGCGAGCACCTGGAGCACGGTCAACGGTCGGGAGCGGCGGACGTACCAGCTCACCGACGACGGCCGACGGGCACTGGCCGGTGAGCGCGCCGGTTGGCGCGAGTTCCGCACGACGGTCGGCCAGTTCCTCGACCCGGCCGGCCCACCCCCCGGCACCCCGGCCTGAGCCGCCCGCCCGGTCAGCGGGCGGTGGCCCGCAACCAGCCGCGGGCCGCGCGGGCCAGCGAGAAGTAGGCGGCGCCGGCCAGCACCACTCCGATGATCATCGGCGGCCAGGTCAGCGCCGCGTCCCAGAGCCCGATCGACCAGGCGAAGAGTGCGGTGCCGGCCAGCATGCCGAGGAGCAGGATGCCGGTCAGGCCGGCGCCGACCACGCGCTGCGCCAGTGCCAGGCCCGGCCGCGCGGAGCGGGCGCTCACCGTCACGACCACGAGGCCGGCCACGGCGAGCAGCAGCGCCCCCATCCAGATCCAGTCGACCGAGGCGGAGAGCAGCCGGTAGACGGCGGGCGGCTGCGGGCCGTCGCTCCAGCTCGCACCGTGCCAGGTCAGGTCGCCCGCCACCACCAGCACCCCGGCGATCGCCAGCATCCGCAGCGAGAGCCCGCGCAGCGCACCCACCGCCAGCTCGGCCTGCCAGGAGGGGACGAGCTGCGCCGGTGAGCCGAACTCCGCCACCGCACGCCGTTGCGCCTCCGTGGCCGGCACCCCGTCCTCCCGGTACGCCTCGACGGCGTCCAGCAGCCCGTGCCGGGCCTCGGTCAGCAGGTCGGACTTCAGTCGCGCCGGCCCCTGCAACCGGGTGGCCAGCTCCCGGAGGTGCTCCTCCACCAACACGTCCTCGCAGTGCGGCATGACACCACCCTGCCATGGACGCGGGCGCGCCGACGTCCGGGAAAACCCTGGTCGAGCCCGGAGACGGGTCAGGGGGCGAGTGCCAGGTACCCGCGTTCGGCCGCCGCCTGGAGCAGCCACTGGTCCCGGTACCAACCGGTTGCGGCGACCAGGTCGGAGTGCCGGCCGCGCTGGATCACCCGGCCGGCGTCGAGAACGACGATCTCGTCCAGCTCGGCCAGCCCGCTGAGTCGGTGGCTGATCAGCAGCACCGAGTGCCCGGCGGGGGTGGCGGCGAGGGCGGAGGCGAGCACGGCGTCCGCGGCGCTCGGGTCCAGCCCTTCGGTGGGCTCGTCGAGCACCAGCACCGGCGGCGCGGCGAGCAGTGCCCGGGCGAGCGCCAGCCGTTGCCGCTGGCCGCCGGAGAGCTGGCCGCCCTCCTCACCGACCAGGGAGTCCCAACCCGCAGGCTGGGCGTGTACCCAGTCCAGCAGGCCGGCGGCGGCTGTCGCGGCCGTCAGCTCCTCCTCGCCGGCGGTGGCACGGCCGAGCAGCAGGTTCTCGCGAACCGTGGCGTGGAAGACGTACGCCTCGGCGAGGAGTCCACCGACGGCGCGGGGTAGCTCGTCCTCGGCGTACGCCGACAGGTCGCGGCCGTCCAGGGTGACCCGGCCGGACGTGGGCCGGACCGCGCCGGTCAGCACGGCGGCCAGGGTGCTCTTGCCGGCGCCGCTCGGGCCGACCACGGCGATCCGCCGCCCGGGCGGCAGGTCGAGGCTCACCCGGTCCAGGGCGGGTGCGGCTCCGGCCCGGTACCGCACGGTCACGTCGACGAAGCTCAGCTCGTGCGGGCCGGCCAGGTCCACGCCGTCGACCGTGTCCGGCGTGCGCTCGACAGGCTGTGGCGGTGTGTCCGCCTCCAGCAGGGCGGCGACCCGGGTCAGGCCGGGCCGGAGCTGGGTCCACTGGCGGGCCGCGGCGACCAGGGCCAGCGCCACCTCGACGGCCGCCAGCGTGCCGACGGCCAGCACGCCGATCAGCACCCCCGGCACGTCGGCGGCCAGCGCGGTCAGCACGACCGCGGCGGCGGTCAGCCCGGCGACGAGCACCCCGGCCGCGTCCACCGCGAACCCGGTGGCGGCCAACCGGCGTTCCAGCCGGGCCAGCCGCCCGGCCCGCTGCTCGGCGGCGCGCAGAGCGGTGTCGGTGGCGCCGAACGCGGCCAGGTCGGCGGCACCGTGGGTCAGGTCGATCGCGTCGGTGGCCAGCGCGCCGCGCAGCGGGGCCACCTCGGCCGCGCTGCGCCGGGTGACCGCGGTGGCCAGCGCGGGCAGCGCCAACCCGGCGACGAGCAGGCCGATGGCGAGCACACCGGCGGCCGGCGGTGAGATCAGCGCCGCCCCGACCACGGCCGACAACCCGACCACGGCCGCCGCCGAGGCCGGCACCAGGACCCGCAGCAGCAGGTCCTGGACCGCCTCGACGTCGGAGACCAGCCTGCTCAGCACGTCCCCCGAGCGGTGCCCGGCGGTGCGACGGGCGGCGAGGGTCGCGAAGACCCGGGCACGGACGTCGGTGATCATGCGCAGTACGGCGTCGTGCCCGGCGAGCCGTTCGGTGTAGCGGAACACGCCCCGGCTGATGGCGAGCGCCCGGACCGCGACGATCGCCACGGTGAGCCGGTCCAGCGGCGGTCGGCCGGCGGCGCTCATCAGCAGCCAGGTCGCGGTGGCCATGAGGGCGAGCCCGGCGAACTCGGTGGCGGCGGCGAGCAGCCCCGCGCCGACGAGCCGGCCCAGGTACGGCCGGGCCAGCCGCAGCACCACCCGCTCAGCGGTCAGTCGCCCGGTGGGGGCGTCGCCGGCCGGCGACTCAGGGACCGCGTCCAGCGGGCCCGGCCCGGGCGCCAGCGGCTCGGGGGCCGCGCTCATCGGGTCACCTTCCCGGTCGGCTCAGGGGTCAGCTCGGTGACCCGGCCGTCCTCGATGCGCAGGATCCGGTCGGCGTCGGCCAGCAGCGCCGGCCGGTGCGCCACCAGCAGCGAGGTCCGCCCGGCGACCAGCCGGCGGGTGGCGTCGAGCACCACCGCCTCGGCTGCGGTGTCGAGTCGGGCGGTGGGCTCGTCGAGCAGCACCACCGGGGCGTCCCGGAGGAACGCCCGCGCCAGGGCCACCCGCTGCCGCTGGCCGCTGGAGAGCCCGTGCCCGCGTTCGCCGAGCAGCGTGTCGAGCCCGTCCGGCAGACCGGCCACCACGTCGTCCAGGGCCGCGTCGTGCACGGCGGCGGCGAGCGCCTGCGGTGGGGTGTCCGGCGCGCCGAGCCGGATGTTGTCGGCCAGCGAGGCGGCGAAGAGGTGGGCACGTTGCGGCACCCAGGCCACCTGCCGGCGCCAGGCGTCCGGGTCGGCGGTGGCGAGGTCGACGCCGTCCACGGTGATCCGGCCGTCGGTCGGCGTCACGAAGCCGAGCAGCAGGCCGAGCAGGGTGCTCTTGCCGGCGCCGCTGGGTCCGATGATGGCGATCCGCTCGCCGGGCCGGATGGTCAGGGTCACGTCGCGCAGCGCCGTGGTCCGCTCGTAGGCCACGGTCACCGACTCGAACCGGATCTCGCCGCGACCGTCCGGGGTGGCCGCGCCCTCGGCCGCGCGGGGTGCGGCGGGCGCGGCCGAGACGGTGAGCGCCTCGTCCAGCGCGGTGAGCCCCTCCATGCTGGCGTGGAAGCGGCTGCCGGCGGCCCGCAGCGGGAGGTACGCCTCGGGGGTGAGCAGCAGCACCAGCAGCGCGGTCTGCAGGGCCAGCCCTCCTCCGAGGAGCCGGATGCCGACCGGCACCGCGACCAGGGCCACCGACAGGGTGGCGACCAGCTCCAGCACGAGCGCGGAGAGGAAGGCGATCCGCAGCGTCTTCATGGTGGCCGTCCGGTGCCCGTCGGCCATCCGCCGGACCACCTCGGTCTGCGCCCGCGCCCGCCCGAAGGCGCGCAGCGTGGGCAGCCCGGCGACCATGTCCAGGAAGTGCCCGCCCAGCATGGAGAGGCGACGCCACTGCCGCTCGGTGGCGGCCTGCGCCTGCCAGCCGAGCAGTGCGCCGAAGACCGGGATCAACGGCAGGGTCAGCGCGATGATCACCGCCGAGCTCCAGTCGGCGAAGACGACCCGGGCCAGCACCGCGAGCGGCACGGTCACGCTCAGCACCAGCTGCGGCAGATACCCGGTGAAGTAGGCGTCCAGCGCGTCGAGCCCACGCCCGGCCAGGGTGGCGAGCTGCCCGGCCCGCTGCCCGGCCACCCAGCCCGGCCCGTGCCGACCCACCGCGCCGAGCAGGTCGGCCCGCAGCGCGGCCTTGACCGTCGCGGCGACCCGCGCCGAGACGGTGCCCTGCGCCCACACCAGCACGGAACGCGCCGCGACCGCGAGCACGAACCCGGCCAGCGCCGGCCGGTCCAGCCGGCCGTCGAAGGCGGCGGCCAGCACCGTGGCCAGCGCGGTGGCCTGCGCCACGATCAACCCGGCGGCGAGGACGCCGAGCAGCGCGAGCACGGCAAGGTCGCGCCGGGCCGCGGGGACCCGGCGCAGCAGACGCGGGTCGAAGGGACGGCGGTTCACCAGTACACCGGTGCCCTGCCGTCGGTCCGTCCCCGGAAAACCCACCAGCACATCGCCTGGAAGCCTAGTAGGGCCGGCAGCAGCGGCAGCGCCACCCAGCCCAGCAGCCGCAGCGTCGGTGCGCTGGCGGCCGCGTCGGCGACCGTCAGGGAGGCACCCGGGTCGGTCGTGGACACCAGCACGTAGGGCCAGAGGGCCGCTCCGACCAGCGCCACCGGCAGCGCCAGGGCCGCGCCGGTGGCGACCAGAGCCCACCCCGGTCGGCGCCGGGCCAGCGCCGCGCGGGCGACCAGCAGCGCCGCCACCAGCAGCACCGGCAGGAGTACGGCCACCGCCGGCCGTTGGACCGACTCGCGTACCCGGGCGGAGAGCAGGCCCACGACGGTGGCCAGGGCGACCGCGGTGAGCGCCACCGGCACCAGGCGGCGGGCGGACCGGCCGACCACGGCGGCGTCGGCGGCCGGCAGTCGCAGGGTGAGGAAGGTCGCACCGTGCACCGCGATCAGGGCGACCATGGCCAGCCCGGCGGCCGCCGCGAACGGGGTGGCCAGATGCGACACCCCGGCGACGTGACCGTCGGCCTGGCGGGGTACGCCCTGCAGCAGCGCGGCCAGCAGCACACCCCAGCCCAGCGCGGCGAGCACGCTGCCGACCACCACGACGCGGTCCCAACGGGCCCGGATCCGTTCGTCGGTCGGTCGGCTGCGCAACTGCACCCCGGCGGTCACCAGGACCACCCCCGCCAGCGCGCCGGCGACCGCCGGGTAGCAGCCGGAGAGGAGTTCGCCCTCCAGGATCGGGAAGGCGCCGAAGAGGATGCCCACGGCGGCCACCAGCCAGACCTCGTTGCCGAGGAAGAACGGGCCGAGCGCGGTGAGCGCCGCCCGCCGCCCGGCCGGGCCACCGCCCCGGGCGAGCAGCAGCCCGACGCCGTAGTCGTAGCCGGCGAGCACCAGGTAGGCGCCGAAGAAGAGGCCGAGCAGGGCGTACCAGGCGAGGTCCACGGTCATCTCCTCAGGCGAGGGCGGGTTCGGGGTGGGCCGGCTCGTTCGGCGGTGCCGGCGGGCGGCCGAGCGCCGGGTCGACCGCGCCGCGGGCCGCGTGCCGCGCCAGCAGGACCCAGTTGGTGACGGCGAGGGTGCCCAGCAGCAGGCTGAAGCCGATCAGCGAGGCGAGCATCACCGGTGCGCCGACAGGGGAGACGGCCTGCTCGGTGGGGAGCAGCCCGTACGCCACCCAGGGCTGGCGGCCGACCTCCCGGGAGATCCAGCCCAGGATCACCGCGACGAACGGCAGCGGCAGGGCGAGCAGGATCAGCCAGAGCGGGAAACGCAGCCGGATGATCCAGTCCCGGAAGAGCAGCGGGAGCAGCAGCCAGACGCAGCCGAGGGTGAGGCCGATCAGGATCATGAAGCCCAGCCCGACGCTGGCCAGCACCGGCGGCGTGTAGTCGCCCGGGCCGAACCGGGCCGTCCACTCGGCGACCATGGCCTGGGCCTCCGGGCCCTGGCCGAACTTCGTCGGCTGCACCGCGCCGACCGGGCCGAACTGGGCGAAGCCGAAGCCCTGCACCAGGGTGATCGCCAGCGCCGCGGTGACCAGCCCGATCCGCAGCGAGGTGCGGAAGAGCACGAAGTCGGGGGTACGCCGGATCAGGTGCCAGGCGCTGACGGCCGCCATCAACATCCCGCCGACCAGCAGCGCGGCCGAGACCACGTGCCCGAACGCCATGCCGAGGCTGGGGTTGGTCAGCAGCGCGCCGAAGTCGGTGAGGTGGGCGATCCCGTCGCGCAGCTCGTACCCGACCGGGTTCTGCAACCAGGAGTTGGCCACCATAATCCAGAACGCCGAGGCGTACGCGGTGAGGGCCACGCCCCAGAGCAGCGCGAGGTGGACGCCCTTGCGGAGCCGGTGCCAACCGAAGATCCACATCCCGAGGAACGTGGACTCCAGGAAGAACGCCACCAGCGTTTCGATGGCGAGCGGGGCGCCGAAGACGTTGCCGACGTAGCGCGACAGGCCGCTCCAGTTCAGGCCGAACTGGAACTCCATCACGATGCCGGTGGCGATGCCGAGCACGTAATTGATCACGTAGAGCTGGCCCCAGTACCGAGTGAGCCGCTCCCATGCCGGGTTGCCCGTGATGACCCAGGCGGTCTGCATCCCGACCAGCAGGGTGACCAGCCCGAGCGTGACGACCACGAACAGGAAGTGGATCGAGGTGGTGGTGGCGAACTGCAGACGGGCGAGGAGCAGCGTGTCCATGACCGGGTCTCCGTAAGCGTTGGCTCCCTTGTCGTAGCAACCCTACACGTAGCTTGGCTACAGATTGGCTACTACACCCTGTCGTAGATAATCCTACGACAAGTTGTAGTAGTTATGGGTTCGAGGATCGCGCTCGATCATGGAGAAGAGCGCACGCGGGCCGGGCGGTGCGGCGGGGTTGCGGGTGTGGGTCAGCTCAGGAAGAGGCTGATCGGGAGGGCGACCAGCATCGTGGCGATCGCGAGGGCCGTGGCACCGAGCACCCGGGGCGGCTGGTCGCTGACCATCAGCCGCTGCACGCGTACGTCCAGGTCGCGGTCGCCCATGCCCAGCGCGCCCGCCGGGGTGATCCGGTGACCGGCGGCGGCGAACCGGCGCAGCGCGCCCGCCAGCGGCGCCTCGGCGTGCAGCTCGCGCGCCTTGTCGTCGGCGCGCATCTCGACGAGCAGGGCGACCCGCTCGTGGGCGTCGCGGACCCAGCGGAACCACGGCAACGCGCGGCAGAGCGCGGTGAAGGGCAGCAGCACCAGGTCGTGGCGCTCGTTGGCGTGCGCGCGCTCGTGGGTGAGCACCGCGGCCAGTTCGGCGCGATCCAGCAGGCTCAGCGTGCCCGCGCTGACCACCACCTGCGGCTTCACCCCCGGCAGGCAGTACGCCGCGGCGCTCGGATGGTCCAGCACCAGTGCTCCGGGGGCGGCCGGGTCGTCCCGGGCGACCAGCGTGAGCAGGTCCCGGTGGCGGCGCTGGGCGCGTACGGTGCCGTGGATGCTGCGCACGGTCGTGGTGACCAGCACCGCTCCGATGCCGAAGCCCACACCCACACCGGCCAGGTGGAAGGCGGTCACCCCGACCGGCAGGGTGCCGTGGGCGAGGTCGGTGGTCAGGGCGAGCAGCGCGCTCCCGGTCGGGAGGTCGTACGCGGTCACCCCGAGCGCCATCGGCAGGCCCATCGCTGAGAGGCCGACCGCCAGCCCGACCGCCTGCCAGCAGATGATCGCCACCCGGGGGCTGCGCCACGTCCAGGTGGACCGGGCCAGCACCTGAGCGGTCAGATAGCAGGCCAGCATGGTGGCGGCGAAGTGCACGGCGTAGGCCATGGCGCGTGCCCTACCGCTCCGCTGCCTCGTCGGCCGCCCGCCGGCCCGCCGGCCCGTCCACCCGGTCGGTCAGCTCGGCGCCAGCTCGGCCGCCGCTGGAGTCCGCGCCGGTCAGCCCGGCCTCGCTCCCCAGCGCCGCGCGCAGCACCTCGGCCTCCGTGCCGGTCACCGAGCGCGCGAAGCGCACCAGTGCGGCGTCCCGACTGCCGCCCAGGTCGAGGGCGTCGAGCATGAGCTGGGCGATGTGCGCCTCGCGGCTGGCCGCGGGCCGGTACCGCCAGGCCCTGCCTTCCCGCTCCCGCTGCACCATGCCCTTGCCGGCGAGCCGGTCCAGCACGGTCATCACCGTGGTGTACGCCAGCTCGCGGCCATCGAGCGCGTCGGCCACCTCGCGCACGGTCACTCCGTCCGACGTGCCGGGGACCACGTCCCACAGCACGTCCATCACCGCACGCTCAAGATCGCCCAACCGAGTCACCCCCCAATCCTACCCCCGGTAGTAGACCCCCACCGAACCGGCCAAGATCTGCACAGGAACGGTGAAGTTGCTGCCTCAGTCGCCCCGGAGGCAGCAACTTCACCGAAGCTGCGCGGAGCCCCGACACACCGCTGGCCGGTAACCCCACAGGGGGCACCGGCCAGCAAGATCGAACACCCGCGCGGACCCGGCCCACGGCCGGGACCGCAGCATCACACCCCCTTGGGATGCCAGACCGTCTTCGTCTCCAGCAGGGTGGTCATCCGGGTCACGCCCGGGTCGGCGGACCAGTCGTGGTCGGCCGGGGCCGGCCGGAGCACCCGCTTGAGGTTCTCCGCCGCCTTGACCTCCAGGTCGGCCGCCAGGTCGGCGTCGGTGACCCCGGTCAGGTCGATCGCGTTGACGTCCATGTGCGCGGCCAGCGTCGGCGCGGTCTCGGTGATCCTGCCGGTGAGGATGTTGACCACTCCGCCGGGCAGGTCGGAGGTGGCCAGCACCTCGGCCAGCGTCACCGCCGCGAGCGGCTCGGTCGGGGAGGCCGCCACCACCACCGTGTTACCGGTGACGATCGCCGGTGCGATCACGCTGACCAGGCCGAGCAGCGCCGGACGCTCCGGGGCGACGACGGCGACCACGCCGGTCGGCTCCGGCGCGGACAGGTTGAAGTACGGCCCGGCGACCGGGTTGGCGCCGCCGTACACCTGGGAGAGCTTGTCGGCCCAGCCGGCGTACCAGACCCAGCGGTCGACCGCGGCGTCCACCTCGTCGCCCGGCACGCCGAGGGCCACGAACTGCTCGCGGCGGCCCTCCAGCATCTCGGCGGCCCGGTAGAGGATCTGACCCCGGTTGTACGCGGTCGCGCCGGCCCAGCCCTTCACGGCGGCGCGGGCGGCGACCACCGCGTCCCGGGCGTCCTTGCGGGAGGCCAGTGACACATTCGAGGACTGCACGAGATACGACCGTCCCGACTCGCTGCGCGGGAACTTCCCGCCGATGAAGAGCTTGTACGTCTTGCGTACCGCGACCCGCTCAGACATTGAGGTAGCCCTCCAGCCCGTGCCGGCCGCCCTCGCGACCGTAGCCCGACTCCTTGTACCCGCCGAACGGCGAGGTGGGGTCGAACTTGTTGAACGTGTTGGCCCAGACGACGCCGGCGCGGAGCCGGTCGGCCATCCAGAGGATCCGGGAACCCTTGTCGGTCCAGATGCCGGCCGACAGCCCGTACGGCGTGTTGTTGGCCTTCTCGACGGCCTCGGCCGGGGTGCGGAACGTGAGCACCGACAGCACCGGGCCGAAGATCTCCTCGCGGGCGATCCGGTGCGCCTGGGTGACGCCGGTGAAGATGGTCGGCGCGAACCAGAAGCCCCGGTCGGGCAGCTCGCACGGAGGGGACCAGCGCTCGGCGCCCTCGGCGGAGCCGGCGTCGGACAGCTCGCGGATCCGCTCCAGCTGGGCGGCCGAGTTGATCGCGCCGATGTCGGTGTTCTTGTCCAGCGGGTCGCCCACGCGCAGCTGGGCCATCCGCCGCTTCAGCGACTCCAGCACCCGGTCGGCGACGTTCTCCTGGACGAGCAGCCGGGAGCCGGCGCAGCAGACGTGCCCCTGGTTGAAGAAGATGCCGTTGACGATGCCCTCGACGGCCTGGTCGATCGGCGCGTCGTCGAAGACGATGTTGGCGGCCTTGCCGCCCAGCTCCAGGGTGAGCTTCTTGCGGGTGCCGGCGACCGACCGGGCGATGGCCCGGCCGACGTCGGTGGAACCGGTGAAGGCGACCTTGTCCACGCCGGGGTGCTCGACCAGCGTCCGGCCGGTGTCGCCGGCGCCGGTGATGATGTTGACGACGCCGGCCGGCAGCTCGGCCTGCTGACAGATCTCGGCGAAGAGCAGCGCGGTCAGTGGGGTGGTCTCCGCGGGCTTCAGCACCACCGTGTTGCCGGCCGCGAGCGCCGGGGCGATCTTCCAGGCCAGCATGAGCAGCGGGAAGTTCCACGGGATGACCTGCGCGGCGACGCCGATCGGCCGGGGGTTCGCGCCGAAGCCGGCGTGCTCCAGCTTGTCGGCCCAGCCGGCGTAGTAGAAGAAGTGCGCGGCGACCAGCGGCAGGTCGACGTCGCGCGACTCCTTGATCGGCTTGCCGTTGTCCAGCGACTCCAGCACGGCCAGCTCGCGGGAGCGCTCCTGGATGAGCCGGGCGATCCGGAACAGGTACTTGGCCCGGTCCCGGCCCGGCATCGGGCCCCAGACCTTCTCGTACGCCTTCCGGGCGGCGCGTACCGCGCGCTCCACGTCCTGCGTGCCGGCCTCGGACACCTCGGCCAGCACCTCCTCGGAGGCGGGGTTGATCGACTTGAAGCTGCCGCCGTCGGCGGGGTCGACGAACTCACCGTCGATGAACAGCCCGTACGAGGCTTTGAGGTCCACCACCGAGCGGGACTCGGGGGCGGGTGCGTATTCGAACATCGGCTATCAGTCCAGGGTGAAGTAGTCGGGACCGGAGTAGGTGCCGGTCGTCAGCTTGGTGCGCTGCATCAGCAGGTCGTTGAGCAGGCTGGACGCGCCGAAGCGGAACCAGTCCGGGTCGAGCCAGTCCGTGCCGACGGTCTCGTTGACCATCACCAGGTACTTGATCGCGTCCTTGGTGTTCTTGATGCCGCCAGCCGGCTTAACGCCGACCTGCCGCCCGGTGGCGGCCCGGAAGTCGCGGACCGCCTCCAGCATCACCAGGGTCACCGGCGGCGTCGCGGCGACCGGGACCTTGCCGGTGGAGGTCTTGATGAAGTCGCCGCCCGCCAGCATGGCCAGCCAGGAGGCCCGACGGACGTTGTCGTAGGTGGCCAGCTCGCCGGTCTCCAGGATCACCTTGAGGTGGGCGTCCCCTGCGGCTTCCTTGGTGGCCACGATCTCGTCGTAGACCTCCTTGTACCGCCCGGCCAGGAACGCACCCCGGTTGATGACCATGTCGATCTCGTCGGCGCCGGCCGCGACGGCGGCCCGGGTGTCGGCGAGCTTGATCTCAAGCGGCGCCTGGCCCGACGGGAAGGCGGTCGCCACGCTGGCCAGGTGCACACCGCTGCCGCGCAGCACCTCGGCGACGTGCGGAACCATGGCCGGGTAGACGCAGACGGCGCCGACGTGCGGGCACGACGGGTCGGCCGGGTCCGGGCGCAGCGCCTTCGCGGCCAGCGCGCGCACCTTGCCGGGGGTGTCCGCCCCCTCCAGGGTGGTCAGGTCGACCATGCGGATCGCCAGGTCGATGGCCTGAGCCTTGGCGGTGGTCTTGATGGAGCGGGTGCCGAGCTGTGCCGCCCGCTGCTCCGCGCCGACCTGGTCCACGCCCGGCAGGCCGTGCAGGAAGGTCCGCAGAGCGGTCTCGGATCGTCCCAGCTCGGAGAGCTCCGACCGGGCCGACGTCGTTGTCGCCGTCATGCCCGGAAGTCTACGCACCGGACCGCCGAGTGATCTTGCTCACGCGAGCGCGACGGGTGGGCCGGCGGGTGGGTCGGCGTGAGCGGCGTCGCTGGTCCGACCGCAGCCGTCACGCCGCGCCGGACGGACCGGTAGGTTGAGCGATCGTGGACGTACACGTCATTGACCACCCGCTGGCCCAGTCTCGGCTGACCGCCATGCGGGACGCGCGCACCGATTCCTCGACGTTCCGGGCGGCGCTGCACGAACTGACCACCATGCTGGTGTACGAGGCGGCGCGCTCCTTCCCCGTCGAGCGGTACCCGGTGCAGACGCCGGTCACCGGCACGGAGGGCACCCGGCTGGCCAACCCGCCGCTGCTGGTGCCGGTGCTGCGGGCCGGCCTGGGCATGGCGGACGCCGCGCTCGGCCTGCTGCCCGAGTCCTCGATGGGCTTCGTCGGCCTGGCCCGGGACGAGGCGACCTACGAGCCGCGCGCGTACATGGAGTCGCTGCCCCGGGAGCTGTCCGGCCTGCCGGTGCTGGTGCTCGACCCGATGTTGGCCACCGGCGGTTCGCTGGAGCACTGCTGCCGGCTGCTGGCCGACCGGGGTTGCACCGACATCACCGTGCTCTGCGTGCTCGCCGCGCCGGTCGGCATCGAGCGGCTGGAACGCTCCGGCCTGCCGTTGCGGCTCGTCACCGCCTCGATCGACGAGGGGCTCAACGACCGGATGTTCATCGTCCCCGGGCTCGGCGACGCCGGCGACCGCCAGTTCGGCGGCATGCCTCGCTTCTGAGTCCTTACCCGGTCGGTGCCGGGTCCGGCGGGTTCGCGCGCGGTGGTGCGCGAACCCGCTACCGTTTCCGGCCATGACTGGTGTTGCGCTCGCCGAGGAGCTGCTTCTCCTCGCCTACGACGACACGACCGGCAAGGCGACCATGCCGAGGATCAGCCTGGACCTGGGCATGGCCGCCGCGGTCCTGGTCGAGCTGGCCCTCGCCGGCCGGATCGCGTACGCCGACGGATCCCTGACCGTGGTCGACCCGAGGCCCACCGGCGAGCCGGTCACCGACGAGGTGCTGGGCCGGATCGCCGCCGACACCCCGCACACCCCGGCCTCGTGGGTGCAGCGCCTGCGGCACGGCCTGCGCGACCGGATCCTCGGTGACCTGTGCCAGCAGGGCGTGGTCCGGGACATCGACGAGACCGAGCTGGGCTTCATCCACGTGCACCGCTACCCGGTCGTGGACCGGTCCGTCGAGGCGGAGACCCGGCTGCGACTCGCCGAGGCGCTGACCGGCGGCGCTGCCCCGGACGAGCGGACCGCCGCGCTGGCCACCCTGGTCGTGGTGCTGCGGATGGAGTCGGCGCTCGGGGTGACCGGCGAGGCCGCCGCCGACGCCCGGCGCCGGCTGGAGGAGATCGCCACCGGCGCCGGGTTCTCCGGCGAGGTGAGCATCGACGACTCGGTGGTCCGCCCCTCGGTCGGCCTGGTCGTCGCCGCCCTGGGCAGGGCCGTCGACGCCGCCCTCGGCCCCCGCCGCTGATCCCTTCCCCGCCCTAGAGCCCGAGGGCCGTGGCGATCTCGGCGCGGAGCTGAGCGACCGCCGCCTCCGCGCGGGCGCGGGCGGAGGCGACGTCGCCGTCGGGCACCGGCTCGACCACCTCGAGGTACGCCTTGAGCTTCGGTTCCGTCCCGGACGGGCGGATCACGACCCGGGCGGCGGCGGTGCGCAGGATCACCACGTCCGCCTCCGGCAGCAGGTCCCGCGTGCTGTCGACCGGTTGCCCCAGCAGCGTGGTGGGGGTGGCCGCGCGGATCCGGGCCATCGCGTGGGCGATCTCCCGCAGGTCGTCCACCCGCACGGAGAGCTGGTCGGTGTGGTGCACGCCGAACTCGGCGGCCAGCTCGTCCAGCCGATCGGTCAGCGTACGACCCTGCGCCTTGAGGCCGGCAGCCAACTCGGCCACGGTCAGGGCGGCGGTGATGCCGTCCTTGTCGCGCACATGCTCCGGGGCGACGCAGTAGCCGAGCGCCTCCTCGTAGCCGTACACCAGCGGCGCACGTCCGCCGCCGGCCCGGACGATCCACTTGAAGCCGGTCAGCGTCTCGTCGTACGGCAGCCCCCGGGCCGCGCACATCGCCCGCAGCAGTGACGACGAGACGATGGTGGTGCCGTACAGCCCGGTGACCCCACGGCGCATCAGGTGGTCGGCGAGCAGCGCGCCCACCTCGTCGCCACGCAGCATCCGCCAGCCCTGCCGGCCTCCGCTCACGCCGTCGCGGACCACCACGGCGCAGCGGTCCGCGTCGGGGTCGTTGGCGATGGCGAGGTCGGCGCCGGTGGAGTCGGCCAACGCGATCAGCCGGTCCACCGCCCCCGGCTCCTCCGGGTTGGGGAACGACACGGTGGGAAACGCCGGGTCCGGCTCGGCCTGGTCCGGCACCACACCGGGCACCGGGAATCCGGCCCGGGCGAAGACGGCGGTGAGCACCGCGCCGCCCACCCCGTGCAGCGGCGTGTACGCCACCGTCAGGTCCCGTGGTCCGTCCGGCGCGATCACCGCGATGGCCCGCTCGACGTACGAGGCGACGAGATCGTCACCGAGCACCTGGCCGGATGGACCCAGCGGAACCTGGGCCAGCGGACCGACCGCCCGGATGGCGGCCTCGATACCGGAGTCGGCGGGCGGCACGATCTGCGCTCCCGCGCCCAGCTCCCCGCCCAGCTCCGCACCGAGGTAGACCTTGTAGCCGTTGTCCTGCGGCGGGTTGTGGCTGGCGGTGACCATCACGCCGGCGACCGCGCCGAGCTGGCGCACCGCGTACGCCAGCACCGGCGTGGGCAGCGGGCGGGGCAGCAGCAGCGCCGGCCGGCCGGCGCCGGTGGCCACCTGGGCGGTCCGCTCGGCGAACTCCCGGGAGCCGTGCCGGGCGTCGTACCCGATGACCAGTGGACCGGTCCCGCCCTGGGCGGCGAGCCAGCCGACCAGGCCGGCGGCGGCCTGCGTGACCACGGCGAGGTTCATGCCGTTCGGGCCGGCGCGCAGCGGCCCGCGCAGGCCAGCGGTGCCGAAGGTCAGCGGCCCGGCGAACCGGTCGGCCAGCTCCGGGGCGCTCGCCGGCAGCCGGTCGAGGACCGCCGTCAGCTCGGCCCGGCTGGCCGGGTCCGGGTCGTCGGCGAGCCAGCGCCGGGCTCGTTCGCGAATGTCGTCGATGTCAGTGGTGTCCGCCGCCATGCCCCTTGATAGCACGGCGGCGGATCACCGCTGTCGGTTCCCTCCGGCTCAGCCGTCACCGGTGAGCTGGAAGGTCTTGACCATCTCGTCGAAGATCGGCTTGCTCTCGCCGTACCGGGCGTCGCTGGCGGACAGGTAGAACGAGTACGCCTTGCCGTCGTTGACCACCGCGTGCCACACCCCGTGGCGCATGTCGCCGCCGTTGCCGCAGGTGTACTCGAATTCGACACCCGGGCTGCCCGCCGACTCGCGCTCGTTCATGGCGATCTGCTCGTACGGCTTCTTGCAGGACGTGCTCTTGGTGCGGAGGAAGTTCTGCGCGCTCTCCGCCCAGCGGGTGGGCGTACCGGTCCACTTCTCCGTGAGGATCCGGATCTTGCGACCCTCGTCCTCCGGGTCGATGTAGTCGGTGTAGCTGCCGCCGGTGGCCTTCTTCCAGCCCTTGGGCACCATCACCTGGACGCCCCGGGCGGAGTGCTCCTGCATCTCCACCCCCGGGCCGGCCGGGGCGGACGGGGTGGCCTGGGCCTGCGGCGTGCTCGGCGGGGGCTCGTCGCCGCCGCTGGTCAGGGCCACGACGCTGAGCAGCAGCACCACGGCCAACCCACCGGCCGCGGCGAGCTGCACCTTGCGCGGCCAGCCCTTGACCGTGCTGACCAGTTGGCCACCGGTGGCGCGGACCTTGTCGAGGGCGCCGCCACCGCCGGACGCGGCGGGCGGCGTGGCCCAGGGCTGGCCGGTGCCGGGCACCGACCACTGGTTGCCGCCGCCGTAGGTGCCGCCGATGCGCTGGGTGGCCTCCGGCGCGCCGCCGAAGCCGACCTGCTGGGTGGCGTCGGACCGGCTGCCGTAGCTGACCCGCTGGGTGGCGTCCGGGTGCGCGCCGGCGTCCACCCGCTGGGTGGCGTCCGCGTTGCCGCCGTACGTGCGCCCGGCGGCCGGTCGGCCGGGCGTGGGCATCGCGCCGGTGGGCGTGTGCAGCGGGCCGGCCAAGGCGTCGGCGCTGGTCTCGTCGAGCCCGGTGGCGCCGGCCGTGCCAGCCGGCTGGGGGCGTTCACCCCGGCGCAGCGCGGCCAGCCGGTCGGTCAGGGACTCACCCGGGGCCAGCATCGCCGGTCCACCGATCTGACTGTCCGGCTTCGGCTCCGGCTGGGCCGGTGGGAGGACGGGCACCGGGCGCTGCTGCACCGGCACCACGGCGTACGGGTCGGTGACCGAGTGCACGGCGGTGGCGGTGCTGCCCAGCGGGCCGGCGAGCAGCTCGCGCAGCATGGACCGGGAGGTGTGCACGTCCAGCCGACGGGCGGGGTCCTTCTCCAACAGGCCCATCAGCACCCGGGTCAGCGGCCCGCTGCGCTGCGGTGGCGCGGGCGGATCCTCGACCACGGCGTGCATGGTCTCGATCGGGTCGCCCTTGTCGAAGGGGGGCCGCCCCTCGACCGCCGTGTAGAGCGTCACGCCCAGCGAGAAGAGGTCGCTCGGCGGCCCGAACTCCTGGCCCATGGCCCGCTCGGGCGAGATGAAGTGCGGCGAGCCGAGCACCATGCCGGGAGTGGTGAGCTGCACGTCGGTGGGCATCCGGGCGACACCGAAGTCGGTCAGCACGCAGCGCCCGTCGGTGCAGATCAGCACGTTGGCCGGCTTGACGTCGCGGTGCAGCACGCCGATCGCGTGGGCGACCTCCAACGCGCCGAGCAGCGCGATGCCGATCTTGGCAACCGCGCGGGGAGCCACCGGCCCGTCCTCGATCACCATGTCGGCGAGGCTGCGGGCGTCCAGCAGCTCCATCACGATCCACGGCCGGCCGGCCTCGGTGACCACGTCGTACACCTGCACCACGGCGGGGTGCTGGATGGCGGCCGCCGCGCGGGCCTCGCGCAGGGTGCGTTCGTACATGGCGTCGCGGTCGCTGGGGGCCAGCCCCGGGGGCAGGACGACCTCCTTCACCGCCACGTCCCGACGCAGCAGTGTGTCTGTGGCGCGCCACACCGTACCCATGCCGCCGTTGCCCACCGAGGACCGCAGCGAGTACCGGCCACCAATGGTGGTGCCGGGCGCCGCACGTCCGTTGGCGGAACCTACGGGTCCGCCGCTCCACGTCGGGATCTGAGTCACAGAAAAGCCACCGGGGGAAATCGAGGGGGGCTGGGACACAACCCCCCTATCTTGCTGGTTCCGACGCCCGATGCGAAAGCCGACGCGGCGGACGTTTACCTAAGTCAACAGAACGTGCCCAGCCGTTCACCTCCCGTCGACCCGTCGAGACGCACTGTGCGGTATCCCTCACCCGACGACGCGCCCACGCGTCCTACCATCCGGGGATGAGCGAACGGCGGTCAAGCGAGTCCGGTTTTCCGATCAAGGGCGTCTACACGGCGGCCGACCTTCCGGAGGACCTGGACTCCCGCCTGGGCGGCCCGGGCGAGTTCCCGTACACCCGGGGTGTCTACCCCACGATGTACACCTCGCGCCCGTGGACCATGCGCCAGTACGCCGGCTTCGGCACCGCCACCGAGTCCAACGCGCGGTACCACCAGCTGTTGCGCGCCGGCACGATGGGCCTCTCGGTCGCGTTCGACCTGCCGACCCAGATGGGCTACGACTCGGACGAGCCGATCGCGCACGGCGAGGTCGGCAAGGTTGGTGTCGCCATCGACTCCATCGAGGACATGCGGCTGCTCTTCGCCGACATCCCGCTGGACAAGGTCTCCACCTCGATGACCATCAACGCGCCCGGGTCGGTGCTGCTGCTGCTCTACCAGCTCGTCGCCGAGGAGAACGGCGTCCCCGGCTCGGCGCTCAACGGCACCATCCAGAACGACATCCTCAAGGAGTACATCGCCCGGGGGACGTACATCTTCCCGCCGAAGCCGTCGCTGCGCCTGGTCGCCGACACGTTCGCGTACTGCCGCAAGGAGGTGCCGAAGTGGAACACGATCTCCATCTCCGGCTACCACATGGCGGAGGCGGGGGCGACGCCCGCGCAGGAGATCGCGTTCACCCTCGCCAACGGCGTGGAGTACGTCCGGGCCGCGCTGGCGGCGGGTCTCGCCGTGGACGACTTCGCACCCCGGCTGTCGTTCTTCTTCGTGGCCCGCACCACGCTGCTGGAGGAGGTCGCGAAGTTCCGCGCCGCGCGGCGGATCTGGGCCCGGCTGATGCGTGACGACTTCGGCGCCAAGGATCCGAAGTCGATGATGCTGCGCTTCCACACCCAGACCGCCGGCGTGCAGCTCACCGCCCAGCAGCCTGAGGTGAACCTGGTCCGGGTCGCGGTGCAGGGGCTGGGCGCGGTGCTCGGCGGCACCCAGTCGCTGCACACCAACAGCTTTGACGAGGCGATCGCGCTGCCCACCGAGAAGGCCGCGCGGCTCGCGCTGCGTACGCAGCAGGTGCTGGCGTACGAGACGGACCTGACCGCCACCGTCGACCCGTTCGCCGGCTCGTACGTCGTGGAGGCGATGACCGCCGAGATCGAGGCCGCCGCCGTCGAGCTGATGGAGCGGGTGGCCGACCACGGTTCGGCGGTCGACGCGATCGAGGCCGGGTTCCAGAAGCGGGAGATCGAGCAGTCCGCGTACCGGATCGCCCAGGAGATCGACTCGGGTGAGCGGGTGGTGGTGGGGCTCAACCGGTTCGCGGTGGACGAGGAGGAGCCGTACGAGCCTCTGCGGGTCGACCCGACGATCGAGGCGGCACAGGCCGAGCGACTGGCCCGGCTGCGCGCCGAGCGGGACGCCGACGCGGTGGCGGGTGCCCTCGCGCGGCTGCGGGCCGCCGCCGACGGCACGGAGAACGTGCTGTACCCGATGAAGGAGGCGCTGCGGGCCCGGGCCACGGTGGGCGAGGTCTGCGGGACGCTGCGCGAGGCGTGGGGCCTGTACCGTCCCACCGATCGGTTCTGATCGACTGTCCGATCGTTTCCCCAGGTCAGCGCGTGTTTGTTCGGTCGTGGCGGAGCTACAGTCGGAAGCGGATCCTCCCGGCCGGGCCGGAGGCGGCGCGGCCCCCGACAGCGTCCGGGTGTGTGCCGACCAGGTTCGGGGGTAACCCGACCGGGTGAACGGGGACGCACACCGTGTGCGGTCATGGCGGACGAGCGCGTGTGAGCGTCTTTTCCGGCTCGTTGCGGAGCGTGGTCGGCTAATTGTCGGAGTGTCAGTTCATCACCCCGACTAATGCGACAATTCGCAACGTGGGCCCGCGAGTGGCGCCGATTCGTGACCGCCGAGATCGGTTACGCGTTGTAGGAGGTGAGGGGCAGATGACGGCGTTCGACCGCGATCTACCTGCTGTCCCGCACATCTCCGAGCGCCCTCAGCAGGGCATACGTGACGCTTCGCGGTCTGATCATTACCGTAACGAGGTTGCGCAGCGTCACCGCCGGAGGTCTAGGCTGTCTGCTGTTCCCGATGATCCATCCATCTCTAGTGATCGAGAATTCGACGTGACGAGTGCGTTGACGCTGCCCACGGGCAGTCAGCTGGCGTCGTCCTGGCCGGAGACGCCGCCCGGGTCCCAGCCCCTGCCCCGCGACCTGGACCACCTCCTCGCGCTCCGGGTACCCGGGCTGATCGCTACGCGCCGTCACCTCCACTCGCACCCTGAGCTGTCCGGCACGGAGTTCGAGACGGCCGCCCTGATCGCCCGGGAGCTCTCGCTGGCCGGGCTGCACCCACGGCTGCTGCCCAAGGGCAACGGGGTGATCTGCGACGTCGACGGCCGCCCGGACGGCCCGGTCATCGCGCTGCGCGCCGACATCGACGCCCTGCCGCTGCACGACCCCAAGGACGTGCCGTACCGGTCCACCGTGGAGGGCGTCTGCCACGCCTGCGGCCACGACGTGCACACCACGATCCTGCTCGGCGTCGGCATGCTGCTGGCCCAGCTCGCCGACCTCGGCGAGCTGGACGGCCGGGTCCGGCTCATCTTCCAGCCGGCCGAGGAGATCCTGCCCTGCGGCTCGCTCGAGGTCATCGAGGCCGGCGGCCTGGACGACGTGGTGCAGATCTTCGCGCTGCACTGCGACCCGAACCTGCCGGTGGGCCAGGTCGGCCTGCGGGTCGGCCCGATCACCGCGGCCGCCGACAACGTCACCGTCCGGCTCTCCGGCCCGGGTGGGCACACCGCCCGCCCGCACCTGACCGTCGACCTGGTCGACGCGCTCGGCCGGTTGATCACCGAAGTGCCCGCCCTGGTCAGCCGCCGGGTGCCGGCCAACAGCGGACTGCTGCTGGTCTTCGGCCACGCCTCGGCCGGCACCCGCTACAACGTCATTCCCTCCGAGGCGTCCGCCTCCGGCACCCTGCGGGTCATGGACCGCGACACGTGGGAGCAGGCTCCCAAGATCGTGGCTCAGGTGGTCCGCGACGTGATCGCCCCGACCGGCGCCACGGTCGACCTGGAGTACCTGCGGGGTCGGCCACCGGTGAGCAACGACTCCCGGGCCATCCAGGTGCTGACCGCCGCCACCGCCGCCGCGCTCGGTCCGGACGGGATCGCCGAGACGCCGCAGAGCATGGGCGGCGAGGACTTCTCCTGGTACCTGGAGTACGTCCCCGGCGCCCTCGCCCGCCTCGGCGTCGGCCGTTCCGGCCCCAACGTCGACCTGCACCGCGGGTCCTTCGACGTGGACGAGCGGGCCATCCCGGCCGGCGTACGCGTCATGGTGCAGACCGCGCTACGGGCACTGGCGGCGGCGCGCTGACCGGTGCGACCAGGGCCGGATCCTTCCGCCGCCGCCGCAGCACCAGCAGCAGGACCGCCAGCGGTACGCCGAGCGCCACCAGCCAGGGCAGCAGTGCGCCCAGCACGGTGAGCAGGACGGTCAGCGAGGCGACGAAAGCGGCCCAGCCGCCCTTCAGGCCGACGAGGAAGCCGGTTTCGGCCTTCTCCTCGGTCGTCTTCGCCGCCGGGCCGGCCAGCGACACGGTGATCGTGGAGAGGGCGGTCAGGTCGGCGAGCCGCCGCTTCTTGGCCTCCAGCGAGGCCAGGTCCGCCTCCCGGCGACCCAGCTCGTTCTCCAGCGAGACCAGGTCGGTGATCGAGGTGGCGCGGGCGAGCAGCCGGCGGGCACTGTCCACCCGGGCCCGCTGACTGGTGATCCGTGCGTCCAGGTCGATGGTCTCCTCGGTGGCGTCCTGGGTGCTGATCTCCCGGCTCTGCTGCCGGCCGAGCTTCGCGATCTCCTCCACCGCACCGGCGAACTTCGCCGCCGGCACCCGCAGTTGCAACTCCGCCACCGCGTCGGCCTCGGCACTGCGCCGCTGATCGCCACCGATGAAGCCACCCGCCCGGGTGACCACGGCAGCGACCTCGCGGGCGGCGACGTCCACATCGTCCACCTGGACCCGCATCGTTCCGGTGTAGATGATCGCCCGCTGGTCGATCCGCAGGTCCGGTGCGCCGGCCCCGGCCGCCTGCGGTGCGCCCGCGGCGCTGTCCTTCTCGGCGCCGCCGCCGTTCGCCGCCGGTGCCTCGGCCGCCGAACCGGCCGTGTCCCGCGCCCCGCCGTCACCGGCGCCGCACCCCGTCAACGCCAGTGCCGCCGCCAGGGCCGTCGCCGCCAGCAGTGCGCCGTGGCGCCTACCCGCCTCTATGTCCATCCCCGCTCCCATCGTCGTCAGCCCGTGTGCGATACCTCGGACGCGGCGCGCTCGCCCGCTGGTTCCGGCAGACTGCGCTGAGGACGTCACGATTCGATAATCGAGGAGTCACGATGCGGCTCACCAAGTACGCCCACTCCTGCCTCCGGGTGGAACACGACGGGGGAGTGCTCGTCGTCGACCCCGGCGTGTTCAGCGACCCCGCGGCGCTGGACGGTGCGGACGCGGTGCTGGTCACCCACGAACATCCCGACCACCTCGACCTGGCGGCGGTGCGTCTGCGGCTCGACCGGGGACCGCTCCCGATCCACGGCCCCGCCTCGCTCGCCGGCCCCCTCGGTGACGCCGCCGAGGCGCTGCACCCGGTCGCGGCGGGCGACTCGTTCACCGCCGCCGGGATCGCCATCCGCGCGTACGGCGGTCAGCATGCGGTGATCCACCCCGACATCCCGGTGGTGGACAACGTCGGCTTCCTGATCAACGACGTGGTCTACCACCCGGGCGACTCGCTGGTGGTGCCGGAGGAGACGCCGATCGACACGCTCTTCGCGCCGATCCACGCTCCCTGGTCGAAGTTCTCCGAGGTGGTCGAGTTCATCCGGGCGGTCGCCCCACGCCGGGCGTATGCGCTGCACGACGCGCTGCTCAACGACAACGGGCTGGGCGTGCTCAACCGGCAGTACACCGCGTTGTCCGGCACCGAGTACCAGCGCCTGGAACCCGGTAGCCGGGTGGACGTCTGACGCGATGCCCGGCCCCTCACCGGAGCTGGTGGAACAGCTCTACCGCACCCCACCGGAGCGGTTCGTGGCCGCCCGGGACGCCGCCGTGTCCGAGGCCCGCCGTGCGGGCGACCCGGCCACCGCCCGGCAGCTGGCCCGGCTGCGCCGCCCCACGGTGGCCGCCTGGCTGGTCAACCTGCTCGCCATCCACCGTCCCGAACTGGTCACCGACCTGGTCCAGCTCGCCGACGCGCTGCGCGCCGCCCAGCGGGAGCTGCGGGGACCGCGTCTACGGGAGCTGTCCGCGCAGCGTCGGGCGGTGGTGGCCTCCCTGGTCGCCGAGGTCCGCAAGCTCGCCGCGGCGGAGCCGGACGCCCCGCCGGCCGGCAAGCTGCCGCTGGCCGAGGTGGAGGCGACCCTGAACGCGGCGCTCTCGGACACCGAGGTCGCCGAGCAGGTCCGTGCTGGGCGCCTGCTCCGGGCGGCCAACTACGCCGGCTTCGGCGAGGTGCCCCGGCCCCAGCTGCGGCTGGTCACCGCCGACGAGGAGGAGGAGCCGGCCGCGGAACGTCCGGCCCGCCGGCCCGGTGCCCAGAGGACCGGCCCCGAGACGGCCCCGCGCACCGATCGGGCCGCCGAGCGTGCCGAGCGGGCGGCGCAGCGGGCAGCACGTGCCGAGCGGGACCGGCAGCGCCGGGCACTCGATCGGGAACTGGCCAGAGCCCGCGCCGACCAGGAACGGGCCGAAGCCGAGTTGACCGAGGCGACCGGGCAGGAACGCGACGGCGCCGACGTGCTCGACCAGATCGAGACGGAGCTGGCCGAGCTGGAGCGGCGGCGGGCGGTCGCGGAACAGGACCTCAGCCGGGCCAAGCTGGCCCGGCGCGCCGCCGAGCGGGCGGTCACCGTGGCGCGACGGCGCGCGGGCGAGGTCGAGGCGGCGGTCGAGGCGTTGGCGGCCGAAGAGGGGGCTGCGGACGCGGGCGGTGGCCCGGCAGACTGACCATCGATGGACGACGACGAGTGG
The DNA here is from genome assembly GCF_023896955.1 of Micromonospora sp. RHAY321. Taxonomy (GTDB): domain Bacteria; phylum Actinomycetota; class Actinomycetes; order Mycobacteriales; family Micromonosporaceae; genus Micromonospora. The sequence continues at coordinate 72,728 of NZ_JAMHIW010000003.1, read as the reverse complement.
GCGGGCCGTCCCGGGCTGGCCGTCCCTGATCGGGAAGCCGCCGTGGCCGGCGGGCCGGTGCGCCCAGGGGCGGCGCTCGGATGACGCCGGAGCAGGTCGCCGCCGCCAGCAAACCGGTCGTGCTCGACCTGGGCGACGGGTTCAGCCGGTGCCCGACCACGTTGCGCCGGGCCCGGCTGCTCGGCATCTCCGGCTGGGCCTTCTACATCAGCGGCAGGGCCGGCGCGCTCGGCGACGTACGGGCCGAGACCGCCGCCGCCGCCCTCGGCTTCGTCGCGCCGGACGCGATCGCCGACGGCTGGGACGCTGCCGCCCGGGTCCTGCGGCCGGCCGAGGTGGCCGCCGCGAGCCTCGGCGAGTGCTGCCGGTGGGGGACGCAACGGCTGGGCGCGCTGCCCGGCACCGAGCGGCTGGCCGGGTTGGTCGAGCGGGCGGTGGCGGCGGCGGACGCCAGCGGCATGCCACTCTTCGCCGCGTGGCGGGCCATGCCACTGCCGGATCTCTCCGCCGGTGCCCGCAGCGCCGCCGGGCTGCGACTGCTCCGCGAACACTTCACGGGCGCCTACCTGCTGGCGGTGCGTGCCGCCGGGATGACGCCGCTGGAGGCCGTACTGGCCGGGCCGGAGGGGGAGGCGGGCGCCGTGGCCTGCGGCTGGCCGCCGCCGTACCCGCCGGTCGGGCCGCTGGTGCGTCGGCGGCTCTGGGCGGAGGCGGTGACCAACCGGCTGGCCGCGCCGGCGTTCGCGGCGCTCGGCCCCGCCGACGGCGCGGAGCTGGTGGAGCTGCTGCACCGGACCAGGGCCGACCTCGCCGCCGCCTGAACCGGAAAAATGAGCGGCGCCGGCGGCGGCCGGCTGCCAGGATCACCTGCCGTGACGCTTCCCGCTGGCTGGACCACGCGCCGGCCCACCCTCGACGACGTTCCGGCCATCCTCGCCGTGGTGCACGCCGCCGACACCTTCGCCATCGGCCATCCCGACTACGACGCCGAGGATGTCGCGCAGTCGCTGACCGCCCCCTTCTTCGACCCGTCCCGGGACTCGTGGCTGGCGGTGGACCCGCACGACACCGTCGTCGGCTGGGCGACCGTGGACAATCCGACCGGTGTCGGCCGGGAGTTCGTGGAGGTCTACGTCGATCCGGAGCGCGCCGCCGCGGTGCGGGCGCCGCTGCTCGCCCGGCAACTGGACCGGGTCGCCGAACGGGCGGCCGAGCGGGGGCTGCCGGCGCTCGCCGTCCGGTGCGCGGTCTTCGCGCCCGAACGCGACTGGGAACGCGACCTGCGAGCGGCCGGATTCACCCTGGCCAAGCGGTACGTCCGGATGAGCCGGCCGTTGGCCGACCTGCCTGCCGAGCCGCCCCCGCCGCCCGGCGTGACGGTGCGGCAGGTCCGCCCCGACGACGAGGCCGACCTGCGCGAGTTCCACCGGATCCACGACATCGCCTTCGGTGACACGCCGGACCACGAGCCGCTGTCGTACGAGCGGTGGCGGGCCCGGATCGGTGACGTGACCGCCTGGGACGAGTGGTTCGTCGCCGAGGTGGACGGGACGCCGGCCGGTGCGTTGCAGTCCTCGGACCAGGCGCTCGACCAGCAGGAGGGCTTCGTGCGGAGCCTGTCCGTGCTGCCCGCGTACCGTCGGCGGGGGGTGGGCGGCGCGCTGCTGCGCCGCGCCTTCGCCCGCTACGCGGAGAAGGGCCGGCAGGCGGCCGGCCTCGGGGTGGACCTCACCAACCCGACCGCCCCGCTGTCGCTCTACCGGTCCGTGGGCCTGCGGGAGACCCGGTGGACCGACATGTACGAGGTGATCGTCCCGGCCGCCGGTGTGTGATTGACGACCCCGGCCGGGGCCGACGGTCGGTCCGGGCGGTGGCGGTTGCAGACTGGGCGCGTGCGATACGCGCTACGCCGACGCGGTGCCGGTGGGGCGGGACCGCAGCTCGGTGACGTAGTCGTCCGGCGCGCCCGCCTTCTCGGCGGCGTTCGCGATCTCCGAGAGATACCACGACGTCGGCAGGCCACCCTCGTACCCGTCGAAGACGTAGATCCACGCGGTCACGTCGCCGTCGAGGGTGGAGACCCGGACGTGCAGCTTGCGGTACGTGCCGGCGGCGACCCCCTCAAGCTCGTCGAGCTGGGCCGCGTCGTACGGGTGGATGTCGTAGATCGCCACGAAGACGCGGTCGCCGGGGGACTCGACCAGGGTGCTCACCGCGCCCTCCCAGCCGATCTGGTCCGCCCCGGCGAAGGTCAGCCGCCACCCCTCCAGCCAGCCGGTGCCCACCATCGGCGAATGCGGGCAGTAGGCACGCATCCGGGCGGGGTCGAGGTTTGAGCCGTAGGCGGCGTGATGACGCACGGCGATGACGATAGCCCGGCGGGCGGGTGGGGGAGAATACGACTGTGCGTGTCGGATGCGTTCGGGAGAAGAAAGTCACTGTGAGCATCAACGAAGGGCGAACGCTGTGAGCCGGATCGTGATCATCGGCGGGGGGCCGGCCGGGTACGAGGCGGCGCTGGTCGCCGCCCAGCTCGACGCCGATGTCACCGTGGTCGAGGCCGACGGGGCGGGCGGGGCCTGCGTGCTCTCCGACTGCGTGCCGTCGAAGACCTTCATCGCCAGCTCCCAGGTGGTCACCGGTTACCGGGACACCGAGGAGTTCGGGGTGCACTCGGACGGCCTGGAGGCGGTCACCGTCGACGCGCGGGCGGTGCACGAGCGGGTCAAGCGGCTCGCGCTGGCGCAGTCCGCCGACATCCACGCCAAGCTGCTCAAGGCGGGGGTGACCTTCGTGGCCGGCACCGCCCGGCTCGGCGAGGACGCCCTCGGGCACACCCACCGGGTCATCGTCACCCCGGCCGACGGCGCCGAGGAATACTCGATCGCCGCGTCGACCGTGCTGGTGGCCACCGGCTCGACGCCCCGCCAACTGCCCACCGCCGTCCCGGACGGCGAGCGCATCCTGACCTGGCGCCAGGTCTACGACCTGCCCGAGCTGCCCGAGCACCTGATCGTCGTCGGCTCCGGTGTGACCGGCGCCGAGTTCGCCAGCGCGTACCTGGCGATGGGGGTCCAGGTCACCCTGGTCTCCAGCAGGGACCGGGTGATGCCGCACGAGGACGCCGACGCCGCGTCGGCCATCGAGCGGGTGTTCCGCAACCGGGGCATGAGCATTCTCAACAACTCCCGGGCCGACGCGGTGCGGCGTACCGCCGACGGCGTCGAGGTGGAGCTCTCCGACGGTCGCAAGGTCTCCGGCTCGCATGCGCTGATCGCGGTCGGCTCGATCCCGAACACCGCCGACCTGGGCCTCGCCGAGTACGGCGTGGAGCTGGGCCGGGGCGGCTACGTCACGGTCGACCGGGTGTCCCGCACCAACGTGCCCGGCATCTACGCCGCCGGTGACTGCACCGGCGTGCTGCTGCTGGCCAGCGTCGCCGCCATGCAGGGCCGCATCGCGATGTGGCACGCGCTGGGCGAGGCGGTCCGCCCGCTGCGGCTGCGGACGGTCGCGGCGAACGTCTTCACCGACCCGGAGCTGGCCACGGTGGGTGTCTCCCAGGACGAGGTGGACGCCGGCAAGGTGCCCGCCCGGCAGGTGATGCTGCCGCTGTCCGGCAACGCCCGGGCCAAGATGGACGACCTCTCCGACGGCTTCGTCAAGCTGTTCTGCCGGCCGGCCAGCGGCCAGGTCGTCGGCGGTGTGGTGGTCGCCCCGAAGGCCAGCGAGCTGATCCTGCCGATCACCATGGCGGTGGAGAACAACCTCACCGTCAACGAGCTGGCGCAGACCATCACCATCTACCCGAGCCTCTCCGGCTCGATCACCGAGGCGGCCCGCCAGCTCATGCTCCACGAGCTGGAGTGACGCTCCACCGGGCGACGGGCGTCCGGGTCAGGGCCACCGCGACGGTGCCGAGCACGGCGACCTCGGTGAGGATGAGCAGGCGTTCGGCCAGGCCGATGAGCAGCCGGTCACCCGGGTAGGCGGACCAGATCATCGCCGCCGCCAGTGCCAGGCTGAGCACGACGAGGGTGCGCAGTGTCCGGGCGGCGGGGGCCAGGTCCCGCCGTCGGGCGAGCAGCCAGCCGGCGGCCGGCAGCGCCAGGAAGGCGACCACCGAGGCGTACCGGTGCAGGTAGGCGGCGGTGGTCATGGCGGTGCCGGGCTCGTTCGTCGGCACCACCGCGGCCAGCAGCAGCCCGGCCGACCACGCGCCGAGCAGCAGCTCCGTCGGTCGGGCGGGGGTCGGTTGGGGTGGCCCGGTGCGGCGCAGCCCGTACAGCAGTGCCACGGTGGCGAGCGCGAGCACCACCATCGCGACGTCGATGGCGCCGCCCCGGTCGGAGACCGCGAAGTCGCTGACGGTCAGCGCCCACGGGTTGAGGTCGTCGTTGACTTCGAGGTGGCCGATCACGGTGAGCAGCGCCGCCAGGGCGATCCCGCCGAGGGCGAGCAGGCCGGTGCTCCGGGTTCCAGGCATGCCTCAGCCTGTCGCCGCGGAGGCCCCAGCCGGATCCGGGACGGCCACCGAATTCGTTCCCCGGGACCACCCCTAGAGGCACCCCGACAGCGGCGGGCGACACTCAGTCGATGGGGATGTCGGCTCCGGCGGCCGCCCGGGCGTGCCGGGCGCTGACCAGGGTCATGGCCCACCCGGCCGCGGCGAATCCGGCCGCGGCGGCGGTGGCGATGATGGCCAGCCGCCATGCCGACTCGGTCAGCGCGGTGCCGCCCAGGTGGCCGACCATGGCGCCGTAGGTGGCCCAGCCCAGCGCGGCGACGGCCTCGTAGAGCACGAACAGGCGGTACGGGTAGCGGCTGCGGCCCGCCGAGAAGCAGGCCGCCATGCGACCGCCCGGCACGAACCGGCACAGCAGGATGACCAGTGGCCCGGGTTGTCGCAGCCCCTGGGTGACGCGATTGGCCACCCGGCGGGCGCGGCTCGGCTCGGAGTGCCGGGGTGCCCGACGGTCCGGCGCACTTCGACCGAGCAGGTAGCAGGCGAGGTCGCCGGCGAACACCCCGAGCGCGCCAACGGCGATGGTGACGGGCAGGCTGAGCCCCCCGTAGACGGTGAGCGCGCCGCTTGTGATCATGATGATCTGGGTGGGGATCACCGGGACGAAGGCGTCCGCGATCAGCAGGCCGAGCAGCGCGAGGTACGCCCACGTCGGCGACGCGACGTCAGTCAGTAGTTCGGGCACGCCTGCCACCTCGCCGGATGCGGCCAATTGGGTGTCTTGAGCCTGACGGCGTGTCCGGCGTCACCGTGGACAGCCCCGTAGGGTCGTGACCGTCGACACGGCCGGGCCACCCCGGTACAACGAGGCGAACCGTCCTCGGGTGACGGCCCGGTGACCGTCCCACCGCGCTCCCGCGGGGTCGGCGGATCGGCGTCCGTCGGCGTACCGTTGTCCGCGCGGCCCCGCCCGTCGGGTCCCCCGTTCCTGACGATTCGGGCCGCCCAGGGCCGCCGGCGGGTCCCGCGCCGGCGGCCCGCCCCCGCTCTCGCCATGACAAATCCGGGTGCGTCCCTGACCGCCCGACGAGTACCGTCGCCGCATGCGCAGCGCGGTAGTGGTGACCACGACGCCGGGTGTCCCCGGCGCGCCGCTCTGACGTAACCACCGTCGACCAGGCCCCGGGGCGATCCGCCCCGAGGGCCGCGCGGCGTTCGGTGTCCAGGTCGCCTCCGGGTCGTACCCGATCCAGGAGCACGACATGATCGACCACCGCAAGCTCGGCCGGGAGCTGGACCTCTTCGTCTCCGACCCGCTGGCCGGCGCCGGCCTGCCGATCTGGCTGCCGGCCGGCGCCGCCGCCCGGCACGCCGTCGAGGAGTACGTCCGGGAGTTGGAGCGCCGCTCCGGCCACCAGCACGTCTACTCGCCGCCGTTGGGCAAGCGCGAACTCTTCGAACTCTCCGGGCACCTCGGCTACTTCGCCGACGACATGTTCCCGCCGATGCGACTGAGCGCCGACGACGAGTTCGTGCTCCGGCCGGCGCTGTGCCCACACCACGCACTGGTGTTCCGGGCGCGGGGCCGCTCCTACCGGGAGTTGCCGCTGCGGATCGCGGAGCTGGGCGGGATGTACCGCTCGGAGCGCTCCGGTGTGCTCGGCGGCCTGTCCCGGGTACGCGCCATCTCGCTCAACGACGCGCACACCTTCTGCGCTCCCGACCAGGTGGGCGAGGAGGTCGTGGAGATCCTCGGCCTGATCCGCTCCGCGCACGCCGCGCTCGGCGTCCGCCCGGCGGGCTTCCGGCTGTCGCTGCGAGGCCCGGGTGGGAAGTACGTCGGCGACGACGCGCAGTGGGCTCGCGCCGAGGATCTGCTCCGGGGTGCGCTGGCCGGGGTGGAGTACGTCGAGGCGCCGGGGGAGGCGGCGTTCTACGGCCCGAAGATCGACATCCAGATCGTCGACGCGGCGGGCCGGGAGTCGACCATCTCCACCATCCAGTTGGACTTCGACAAGCCGGAGCGGTTCGACCTGTCGTACACCGACTCCGATGGCAGCCGACGCCGGCCGGTGATGGTGCACCGCAGCCTGGTCGGCAGCATGGAGCGGCTGTTCGCGTACCTCATCGAGGTGCACGAGGGCGCCTTTCCGGCCTGGTACGCGCCGGTCCAACTGGTGCTGCTGCCGGTGGACGACGGGCAGGTCGACGCGGCGGCCGGGCTGGCGCGCCGGGCCGTCGACGCCGGGCTGCGGGTCGAGGTCGACGTCGCCGGCTCGCTGGGCGCCCGGATCCGGGACGCGGCCCGCCGCCGAGTCCCGTACCTCGGGGTGCTGGGTGCCCGCGAGGCGGCCGACGACCGTCTCGCGCTGCGCCTGCGCGACGGCCGCACCCTGCCCCCGATGCCGGCCGCCGCCGCACTGACCCTGATCACCAACCAGGTCGCTCTCCGCGCCACCGACCTGCTGCCCGCGAGCTGACCAACCCGTCGATCGAGGGCGGATCGCTGTGAGTGGATCTCCGTTCACGATGATCCGCCCTAGACCGACGCGGGCTGGGGGGACGCGGGCTCTTCGTCCACCACGGCGGCCGTGAACTGCGACTGGTACAGGCGGTGGTACGCGCCTCGGGCGGCGAGCAGTTGCTCGTGGGTGCCCTGCTCGACTATGCGGCCGTTCTCCATCATCAGGATCAGGTCGGCGTCCCGGATGGTGGAGAGCCGGTGCGCGATGACAAAGCTGGTCCGGTCCGAGCGCAGCGCGGCCATCGCCCGTTGCAGCAGCACCTCGGTACGGGTGTCCACCGAGCTGGTCGCCTCGTCCAGGATCAGCAGGGACGGCTCGGCGAGGAACGCCCGCGCGATGGTGATGAGCTGTTTCTCGCCGGCACTGACGTTGCTGCCCTCCTCGTCGATGACCGTGTCGTAGCCGTTCGGCAGGCTGTGCACGAACCGGTCGACGAAGGTGGCCCGGGCCGCAGCGATGATCTCCTCCTCGGTCGCGTCCGGCCGGCCGTAGGCGATGTTGTCCCGGATGGTGCCGCCGAAGAGCCAGGTGTCCTGGAGCACCATGCCGATCCGTCCGCGCAGGTCGTCGCGGCGCATGGTCGTGATGTCCACTCCGTCGAGGGTGATCCGCCCTGCGTCAAGCTCGTAGAACCGCATCACCAGGTTGACCAGGGTGGTCTTGCCGGCGCCGGTCGGGCCGACGATGGCCACCGTGTGCCCCGGCTCGGCGACCAGCGACAGGTCGTCGATCAGCGGCTTGTCCGGCTCGTACCGGAACGAGACGTGCTCGAACTCGACGCGGCCGTGCGGGTCGGCGACCCGGGCCGGCTTGGCCGGGTCGGGGGTTTGCTCGTCGGCGTCGAGCACCGCGAAGACCCGCTCGGCGGACGCCACCCCGGACTGGAGCAGGTTGGCCATCGAGGCGAGCTGGGTGAGGGGTTGGGTGAACTGGCGCGAGTACTGGATGAACGCCTGCACGTCGCCGAGGCTCATCGTCCCGGAGGCCACCCGCAGCCCGCCGACCACGGCGATCGCCACGTAGCTCAGGTTTCCGATGAACATCATCGACGGCATGATGATCCCGGAGATGAACTGCGCCCCGAAGCTGGCCCGGAACAGCTCCTCGTTCTTCGCGTGGAACGCGGCCTCGACCTCACGCTGCCGGCCGAAGACCTTCACCAGCTCATGACCGGTGTACGCCTCCTCGATCTGGCCGTTCAACTCGCCGGTGTGCGTCCACTGGGCGATGAACTGCTTCTGTGAGCGCTTGGCGATGCGCTGGGTGACCAGCACCGACAGTGGCACCGCGACCAGGGCCACCAGGGCCAGCACCGGCGAGATCCAGAACATCACGGCCAGCACGCCGACGACGGTCAGCAGTGAGGTGAGCAGCTGGCTGAGGGTCTGCTGGAGGCTGGTGGAGATGTTGTCGATGTCGTTGGTGACCCGGCTGAGCAACTCACCGCGCGGCTGCCTGTCGAAGTAGGGCAGCGGCAGCCGGTTGAGCTTCTCCTCCACCTCGGCGCGCAGCCGCAGCACGGTGCGCTGGACCACCCCGTTGAGCAGCCAACCCTGCCACCAGGACAGCAGGCTCGCCGCCAGGTAGAGCCCGAGCGCCAGCAGCAGCACCCGGCTCAGGGCGCTGAAGTCGATGCCCGTCCCGGGCACCACGTCCATCCGGGCCAGCATGTCGGCGAAGCTGTCGTTGCCGCTGGCCCGGGCCGCCGCGACGGCCTGCTCGGTGGTGGTGCCCGCCGGCAGTTGCCGACCGATCACCCCACTGAAGATCAGGTCGGTGGCGTGGCCGAGGATCTTCGGCCCGGCCACGCTGAACCCGACGCTCACCACGGCCAGCGTGACGATGGCGGTCAGGTGCAGCCGGTGCGGGCGCAGCCGGCCGAGGAGCCGCCGGGCGGACGGCCCGAAGTTCATCGACTTCTCGGCGGGCATCCCGGCGGTCATCCACCCCGGGCCGCCGCGCTGGCCGCCGGGCGGCAGCCGCTTCGGCGTCGGCGCGCCGCCGCCGGGCTGCTGCGCGTCGCCTCCCGGCGTCCGCGCGTCGCCGGCCGGCTTCTGACTGGGTACGGCCGCGGTCCGCGGCTCGTCGGGCTGGCTCATGCCGGCACCTCCGCCGTCTGCTGGGAGGACACGATCTCGGCATACGTCGGGCAGGTCTCCAGCAGGTCCTCGTGTCGTCCCACTCCGACGACCCCTCCGTCCTCGAGCACGATGATCTGGTCGGCGTCGACGATCGTGGAGACCCGCTGGGCCACGATCACCACGGCGGCGTCGGCGGTGACCGGGCGCAGCGCCGCCCGCAGCCGCGCGTCGGTGCCGAGGTCGAGCGCGGAGAACGAGTCGTCGAAGAGATAGATCTCCGGTTGCCGCACCAGGGCCCGCGCGATGGCCAGGCGTTGCCGCTGCCCACCGGAGACGGTGCTGCCGCCCTGGGCGATCGGGGCGTCCAGCCCGCCGGGCATCTCGGCCACGAACTCGCGGGCCTGGGCGATCTCCAGCGCCGCCCACAGCTCGTCGTCCGTGGCGTCCGGATTGCCGTAGCGCAGGTTGCTGGCGACGGTGCCGGTGAACAGGTACGGCCGCTGCGGCACCAGGCCGATGCGCCGCCACAGCTCGTCGGGTGCCAGGTCGCGCACGTCCACACCGTCGACCAGCACCGCGCCGGCGGTGACGTCGACCAGGCGGGGAATGAGCGACAGCAGGGTCGTCTTGCCGGCGCCGGTGCTGCCGATGATCGCCGTGGTGGTGCCCGGGGTGGCCCGGAAGGAGATGTCCCGCAGGACCGGCTCGACCGCGCCCGGGTACTGGAAACGCACTCCGCGCAGTTCCAGCTCGGCGCGGGTGGGCAGCTCGGTGACCGGGGCGGCGGCGGGGACCACCGACGAGTCGGTGTCCAGCACCTCGACGATCCGCTCGGCGCAGACCGAGGCCCGGGGCACCATCATCAGCATGAAGGTGGCCATCATGACGGCCATCAGGATCTGCATCAGGTACTGCAGGAAGGCGGTGAGAGCGCCGACCTGGATCGCTCCGGCGTCGACCCGCTGCGCGCCGAACCAGAGCACGGCCACGCTGGAGACGTTCAGCACCAGCATGACCACCGGGAAGATCAGGGCCAGAAGCCGGCCGGTACGCAGGGCGGTGGCGGTCAGGTCGGCGTTGGCGACGCCGAAGCGGTCCGTCTCGTACGGCTCGCGGACGAAGGCGCGGACGACCCGGATGCCGGTGATCTGCTCGCGCAGCACCCGGTTGACCGTGTCGATCCGGGTCTGCATCAGGCGGAAGCCGGGCACCATCCGACGGATGATCATGCTGAGGGCGACGGCCAGCACCGGCACGCTGACCAGCATCAGCCAGGACAGCCCGAGGTCCTCCCGGAGTGCCATCGCCACGCCGCCGACACTCATGATCGGCGCGGCGACCAGCATCGTGCAGCTCATCAACACGAGCATCTGGACCTGCTGCACGTCGTTGGTGTTGCGGGTGATCAGCGACGGCGCGCCGAACCGGGCCACCTCGCGGGCCGAGAAGCGGTTGACGTGCCCGAACAGCGACGCACGGACGTCCCGACCGAAGCCCATCGCGATCCGCGCACCCAGGTAGACGGCGGCGATCGAGCAGATGATCTGGATCAGGCTGACCAGCAGCATCCAGCCGCCGGTGCGCACGATGTAGTCGGTGTCACCCCGGGCCACGCCCTGGTCGATGATGTCGGCGTTGAGGCTGGGCAGGTAGAGCGAGGCCATGGTGCCCACGAACTGGAGCAGCACCACCGCCGTCAACGGTTGGTGGTAGGGGCGCAGATTGTCGCGCAGCAGTCGGATCAGCACGCCGGATCCTTCGGTTCGGTGTCGCGTCCGGTCATCCGCGGGTCGTCCCCGCTGCCGATGACTTCGAGCAGGAACTCCCGGATCACCTGGGCCTTCGCCGGGTCGGCGTCGACCGACGTGAGCGGGCGTCCGGAGTGCATCAACGTGGTGAGGGCGGCCACCCGCTCCCGGCCGGCGGGGGTGATGGCGAGCCGGACGCTGCGGCGGTCGCTGTCGTCGCGCTGCCGTTCGACCAACCCGTCGCGGGCCAAGGTGTCGACGATGCCGGTGAGGGTCGCCGGGCGGACGAAGCCCTTCTCGGCGACCTCCCGGTGGGGCAGTTCGCCGTGTCGGGCGAGGGTCATCAGCGTCACCATGCCGGCCTGGGTGAGGCCGTGCTCCTCGGCGAGGTAGCGGTTCCACCGCTGCCCGACGAGGTGCCCGGCCACCACCAGCAGCCGGCCGAGCGGCACATCCTGGAGAGTGACGAGTTCCACGAGAGGCACGTTAGCGCCCTGATAGTCAGGGGCCAAACGAAATTGCCGTAGCGGTGGCCACGAACACGATCTGCAGGGCGGTGCGCGTGCCGAGCGGGGTGACCGGTCGCCCGGCGAGGGTCAGCCCCCGGCGGGCGGCCGAGACGTTGGCCGGGAACATCGCGAGCATCAGCAGGCCGAGTCCGGCCGCCGTCGGGCGGGCGGTCGCCGGCACCAGCAGGCCGATCGCGCCGACCAGTTCCAGCACGCCGGTCAGGGTGACGAGCAGTCCCGGCCTTGGCAGGCGGGGCGGGACCATCGCGATCAGGTCGGCGCGCCGTCGGCCGACGAAGTGCGCCATGCCGGTCACCACGAACATCAGGGCCAGCCCGACCCGCAGGGCGGGGTGCCAGCCGTCCAGCGCGTCGACGCCGGCCACGCCGACCAGCCGGGCCAGGGTGGTGCCGACCACCAGGGCGATCAGGGGTGCCATCGAATCCTCCTCCACGAACTTGTCGGTGACAAGATTGCGGTCCGGAGGGGCATCTTGTCAATGGCAAGATAGGATCGCGAACATGACCGGAACGCGCGCGTACCACCACGGCGACCTGCGCCGTGCACTGCTCGCCGCCGCACTGGAGGCGATCGAGGAGGTCGGGCCGGGCGCGCTGAGCCTGCGCGACCTCGCCCGGCGTGCCGGCGTCTCGCACGCCGCCCCCGCGCACCACTTCGGCGACAAGGCGGGCCTGCTCACCGCGCTGGCCGCCCAGGGCTTCGACCTGTTGGCGCAGACGCTGAGCGAGGCGCGGGACGACCTGCTGGGAGCCGGTGTCGCGTACGTCGACTTCGCCGTCCGGCACCGCGCGCACTTCGAGGTGATGTTCCGGCCCGAGCTCTACCGGACCGACGACGCCGAGGTGGTCACCGCGCAGGGGCGGGCCCGGGCGGCACTGCGGGCCGGGGTGGCCGCACTGCCGACCCGTGGCACGCCCGCCGATCCCGACCGGGACTCGCTCGCGGCCTGGTCGATCGCGCACGGCTTCGCGACCCTCTGGCTGGCGGGCGCACTGCCGGACCGGGTCGGCGAAGACCCACGCGAGGCCGCCCGAGCCGTCCTGCGCCGGCTCGTCACCTGACGTGCACGCCCCCTGGGCTCACCAACTGGTGGGCAGGGGCATTCCCTCGGTGAAGCCGGCGGCACTCTGCACGCCGACGATCGCCCGCTCGTGGAACTGCGCCAGGTCCCGTGCACCGGCGTAGGTGAAGGCGCTGCGCACCCCGGCGATGATCTCGTCGATAAGGTCCTCGACGCCCGGCCGGGCCGGGTCCAGGTGCATCCGGGCCGAGGAGATGCCCTCCTCGAACACCGCCTTGCGCGCCCGGTCGTACGGGCTGTCATCGGCGGTACGGGCGCTGACCGCCCGCGCCGAGGCCATCCCGAAGCTCTCCTTGTACCGCCGACCGTCGGCGTCCGTGTACAGGTCACCGGGGGACTCGTAGGTGCCGGCGAACCAGGATCCGATCATGACGTTCGAGGCGCCGGCGGCGAGCGCGAGAGCCACGTCGCGCGGGTGCCGCACGCCGCCGTCGGCCCAGACGTGCCGGCCGAGCTCGCGGGCCGCGGCGGAGCAGTCGAGCACGGCGGAGAACTGCGGCCGGCCCACACCGGTCATCATCCGCGTGGTGCACATCGCCCCCGGGCCGACACCGACCTTGATGATGTCGGCACCCGCCTCCACCAGGTCGCGTACCCCCTCGGCGGTGACCACGTTGCCGGCTGCCACCGGGACCCCCGGGTCCAGCTTGCGGACCGCCTGCAGTGCGGAGATCATCCGTGCCTGGTGGCCGTGCGCGGTGTCCACGACCAGCGTGTCCACCCCTGCCTCGAGCAGCGCCGCGGCCTTGCCCGTGACGTCACCGTTGATCCCGACGGCGGCGGCGATCCGCAGCCGGCCCTGGTCGTCCACCGCCGGGGTGTAGAGGGTGGCCCGCAGCGCGCCCTGCCGGGTCAGCACCCCGACCAGCCGGCCGTCGGCGTCCACCACGGGGGCGAGTCGGCGCCGACCCGCCGAGAGCAGGTCGAAGCCGGTACGCGGGTCCGCGTCCGCCGGGACGGTGTGCAGCTCGGTGGACATCACGTGCCGCAACTGGGCGAACCGGTCCACGCCGATGGTGTCCGCCTCGGTGACCACGCCCATCGGACGGCCTGCCTCGTCGACCACGATCACCGCGCCGTGTGCGCGCTTCGGCAGCAGGTGGATGGCGTCGCCGACGGTCTCGGTCGGGCCCAGGGTGATCGGGGTGTCGTAGACCAGGTGCCGCTGCTTGACCCAGGCGACGACGTTGGCGACCACCTCGATCGGGATGTCCTGCGGGATCACCGCGATCGCGCCCCGCCGGGCCACCGTCTCGGCCATCCGCCGGCCGGCCACCGCGGTCATGTTTGACACCACCAACGGGATGGTGGTGCCCGTGCCGTCGCCGGTGGACAGGTCGACATCGAGTCGGGAACCCAGGTCGGAGCGGCCCGGCGCCATGAAGACGTCGGTGTAGGTCAGGTCGTGCGCGGGGACCGCGCCGTGAAGGAACTGCACCTGGCCATCATTCCCGCTCGTGGCCCGTCCTGCCGCCGATGGTCACGGATAACACTCCCGTCGACGTCGCCCCGCACAGGGCGGGTCAGCCCAACAGGAGCGCCACGGCGAGCCCGGCCATCACGACGGCGATGAGCGCGTCCAGCACCCGCCAGGCCCCGGCACGGGCCAGCAGCGGGGCGAGGCGCTGCGCGCCTACGCCGAGGGCGGTGAACCAGACCATGCTGGCCAGGGCGGCCCCGGCGCCGAAGACCCAGCGGTGTGGGTGCTGCTGGGCAACCCCGCCGAGGAGAAGCACGGTGTCGAGATAGACGTGCGGGTTCAGGTAGGTGAAGGCGGCGCAGGTGAGCAGGGTGGCCCCCAGCGTGGCCGGCGGCCGCTCGGTGGGCACGAGGGTGCCGGGACGCAGGGCGCGGCGGGCGGCGAGCGCCGCGTAGCAGAGCAGGAACGCCGCGCCGCCCCACCGGATCGCCGTCAGCACGCCCGGCCGGCCCGTCACCAGCGTGCCGATCCCGGCGACGCCCGCCGTGATCAGCAGCGCGTCCGACACGGCGCAGGTGAGCACGACGGCGACGACGTGCTCGCGGCGCAGGCCCTGACGCAGGACGAAGGCGTTCTGGGCGCCGATGGCGACGATGAGCGCGATGGAGATCGAGAAGCCGGCGACGGCGGAGGTGAGCACGCAACGACGCTAAGACCGGGAGGAGAATGCAGTCCAGCTAAACATTTTTACCTAGCTTAAGCTGACCTGATGGAAGGTCTCGACTCGGCGCAGTTGCGGACGCTCGCCGCGGTGGTCGCGGAGGGCAGCTTCGAGGCGGCGGCCCGGCTGCTGCACCTCACGCCGTCGGCCGTGAGCCAACGGATCAAGGCACTGGAGGAGACCGTCGGCCAGGTGCTGGTCCGCCGGACCCGACCCTGCGTGGCGACCGAGGCCGGCCGGCCGTTGCTGCGCCTGGCCGGTCAGCTCACGCTGCTCGAACTGGAGGCGCTGGCCGACGCCCGCGGCCCGCTGGCCGGAGGCGGCCGCATCCGGGTCGCTGTGGTGGTCAACGCGGACTCGCTCGCCACCTGGTTCCCCGCCGCCCTGGCCCGACTGCCGCAGCGGGCAGGGCTCTTCTTCGACCTGCGTCAGGACGACCAGGACCACACCGCCGAGCTGCTCCGGGACGGTTCGGTGACGGCGGCGGTGACCGCCCAGCGGGAGGCCGTGCAGGGCTGCCGGGTGCTACCGCTGGGCGCCATGCGCTACCGCGCGCTGGCCACGCCGGAGCTGGTCTCCGCCCACTTCGCCGAGGGGCTCACCCCGGACGCGCTGGCCGGCGCGCCGATGGTCGTCTTCGACCGGAAGGACCGGGTGCAACACCGCTTCATCCGGGCGGTGGCCGGCCGGCCGCTCGACCCGCCGGTGCACTACGTGCCGTCCGTGCCGGCCTTCAGCGAGGCGATCCGGCTCGGGCTCGGCTGGAGTCTGGTGCCGGAACAGATCGCCGAGGCCGACCTGGCCGCCGGTCGCTGTGTCGACCTCGCGCCGGGCCGGCACCTGGACGTCCCGCTCTACTGGCAGCACTGGAGGCTGGAGTCGGACGTGCTGAACGCCCTGACCGCCGCCGTCCGCGCGGTCGCCGCCGAGACCCTCCGCTGACCGCCGACGCCTCCCGCCCGGTGCATCGGGCCGACCTCCGCCGGGGCCGTCAGGGCCTTCCGGGCAGCTCAGGCGATGGTGCAGATCGCGGCGCCGGCGGTG
Source organism: Micromonospora sp. RHAY321 (assembly GCF_023896955.1). GTDB lineage: Bacteria > Actinomycetota > Actinomycetes > Mycobacteriales > Micromonosporaceae > Micromonospora. The sequence goes on along the minus strand of NZ_JAMHIW010000003.1, from coordinate 57,113 downwards.
ATCACGGCACCGACCTCGGCGGTGAGCCCGCTGACCGTGCCCGCCTTGTGAGCGTGCAGCGGCTGCTCCATCTTCATCGCCTCCAGCACCACCACCAGGTCGCCCTCGGCCACGGTGTCACCGTCGGCGACTGCGATCTTGACGATGGTGCCCTGCATCGGCGAGGTGAGCGCGTCGCCACCGACCGGGGCGCCGGCCTTGGCCCCGCCGCCGCGCCGGGTCGGCTTGCGCGTGGCTGGCGCCGCGGTGGTCGTACCCCCGCCGAAGCCGGCGGGAAGGCTGACCTCCAGCCGCTTGCCACCCACCTCGACCACGACGGTCTCGCGCTCGGCCGGCGCCTCGGCCACGCTGGCGGCGCCGAACGGCGCCACGGTGTTGTGGAACTCGGTCTCGATCCACCGGGTGTGCACGGTGAACGGCTCGGCGGTGAACGCCTCGTCCCGCACCACGAGCCGGTGGAACGGCAGCGCGGTGGCCATCCCGTCGACCACCATCTCGTCGAGCGCGCGGCGGGCGCGCTCCAGCGCCTCGGCCCGCGTCTCACCGGTGATGATGACCTTGGCCAGCAGGGAGTCGAAGTTGCCGCCGATCACGTCCCCGGCCGAGATGCCGGTGTCCACCCGCACGCCGGGGCCGGTGGGCAGCCGCAGCGCGGTGACGGTGCCCGGGGCGGGCAGGAAGTTGCGGCCCGGGTCCTCGCCGTTGATCCGGAACTCGATGGAGTGCCCGCGCGGCGTCGGGTCCTCGGTGATCCGCAGCTTCTCCCCGTCGGCGATCCGGAACTGCTCGCGGACCAGGTCGATGCCGGCGGTCTCCTCGGTCACCGGGTGCTCGACCTGGAGCCGGGTGTTGACCTCCAGGAAGGAGATGGTGCCGTCGGCGCCGACCAGGTACTCCACCGTGCCGGCGCCGTGGTAGCCGGCCTCACGGCAGATCGCCTTGGCGCTGTCGTGGATCTGCGCGCGCTGGGCGTCGGTGAGGAACGGCGCGGGCGCCTCCTCGACCAGCTTCTGGTGCCGGCGCTGCAACGAGCAGTCCCGGGTGCCGACCACGATCACGTTGCCGTGCTGGTCGGCGAGGACCTGCGCCTCGACGTGCCGCGGCTGGTCCAGGTAGCGCTCGACGAAGCACTCGCCCCGGCCGAACGCCGCCACGGCCTCCCGGGTCGCCGACTCGAACAGCTGGGGGATCTCCTCCATGGTCCGGGCCACCTTGAGGCCGCGCCCGCCGCCACCGAAGGCGGCCTTGATGGCGACCGGCAGACCGTGGTCGACGGCGAACGCCATCACCTCGTCCGGGTTGGCCACCGGGTCCGGGGTGCCGGGGACCAGCGGCGCGCCGGCCCGCTGGGCGATGTGCCGGGCGGTGACCTTGTCACCCAGGTCCCGGATCGCCTGTGGGGTGGGGCCGATCCAGGTCAGCCCCGCGTCGATGACGGCCTGGGCGAAGTCGGCGTTCTCGGACAGGAAGCCGTAGCCGGGGTGCACGGCGTCGGCGCCGGCCCGGGCGGCCACGTCGAGCAGCTTGTCGATGCGCAGGTACGTCTCGGTCGCGCTGTCCCCGCCGAGGGCGTACGCCTCGTCCGCGAGCGTGGCGTGCAGGGCGTCGCGGTCGGAGTCCGCGTACACCGCGACACTGCCCAGGCCGGCGTCGCGGCAGGCGCGGATCACCCGGACGGCAATCTCGCCGCGGTTGGCGATAAGTACCTTGCGCACCTTCGTGGCTCCTCCCGGCAGGTTACTGACCGGGAGTGTATCGGCCACCCAGGTGGCCCTAACGATCGCTCAGTGTGGGATGCCGCACTGTCCCTGCCGGCCCTAGTCAAACTTGGCTAATACGCTTGTGCGGTGTCTGCGACTCGGATGATGATCCTCGGGCTGGTGCGGTGGATGCAGCCCGTGCACGGCTACGACGTGCGCCGCGAGCTGTTGAGCTGGAGCGCCGACAAATGGGCCAACGTGCAGCCCGGGTCGATCTACCACGCGCTGCGCAAACTCACCGAGGAAGGGCTGCTGCGCGCCGTCGCCACCGAGCAGGTGGGTGCCCGTCCGGCGCGTACCACCTACGAGGTGACCGCCAAGGGGGATGACGAGTTCGAGACGTTGTTGCGCAACCTCTGGTGGAACTTCTCCGAGCCGGTGGACCCGTTCACGGCGGCGTTCTCCTTCCTGCCCGCGATGCCACGGTCCGAGGCTGCGGCGGCCCTGCGCAACCGGGCCAACCTGCTGCGCGCCGGCATCGAGTCGATGCGCGCCTCCCTGCAGTCGGACTGGGTGCGCAACACCAAGCCCGTACACGTCGGGTGGATGTTCGAGCTCTGGTCGGCGCGGGCGGAGGCGGAGATGGCCTGGTGCGAGCGGATCGCCGAGAAGATCGACTCCGGAGTGTCGTACCTGCCTGCTGAGCTGGAGAACGCCGAGGGTTGGCCGCAGTGGACCGACGGAGCGCCCGACGCGAAATAATCAACGTTGACCATAAGAGCTATATCGCGTTAGCCTGCTGTCGGCACAGCGGGGGAGTGCGCCGTCCGGCGTCGTCCCCTCTCGACGGCCGGCCGCCGCCGGCCCGGACGACCAGGAGCAGAGATGATCGAGACCAGGGGGCTGCGGAAGTCGTTCCGCTCCCGCGCGGGTCGAGAGACGAAGACGGTGGACGCCGTGCGCGGCGTCAATCTCGAGGTCGCCGAGGGTGAGATCTTCGGCTTCCTCGGCCCGAACGGCGCCGGCAAGACCACCACGCTGCGGATGCTCGCCACGCTGATCGAGCCCGATGGTGGCGAGGCCACCATCGCCGGCGCCGACCTGCGCAAGGACCCGGCCGAGGTGCGCCGCCGGATCGGTTACGTCCCGCAGGGCGGCAGCACCTGGGACGAGTCGACCGCCCGCGAGGAGCTGGTGTTGCACGCGCGGATGTACGGCATCGGCAAGGCCGACGCGCAACAGCGCGCCTCCCGCGCGCTGGACGCCTTCCAGCTCACCGAGTACGCCGACCGCAAGTGCAAGACCTACTCCGGCGGTCAGCGCCGGCGGGTGGAGATCGCGCTCGGCATCATCCACGAGCCGAAGATCGTCTTTCTGGACGAGCCGACCACCGGCCTCGACCCGCAGAGCCGCGCGCACATGTGGGACGAGATCCGACGGCTCCGCCGCGACGGGATGACGGTCTTCATCACCACGCACTACCTGGACGAGGCCGACGCGCTCTGCGACCGGATCGCGATCATGGACAACGGCGAGGTGGTGGCCGAGGGCACCCCGGCCGAACTCAAGCGGGAGATCTCCGGCGACGTGGTGCTGGTCGGCCTCGACCTGGCCGCCACCCCACAGGCCGCCCAGCTGCTCGACGCCGAGCCGTACGTCAACAAGCTGGAGACCGCCGACGAGGGCGGCCTGCGCCTCTACGTCGACGAGGGCGCCACCGCGATCCCGCAGGTGCTGCGCAGGCTCGACCAGGCCGGGCTGGACCTGCGCTCGATCGAGCTGCACCGGCCCAGCCTGGACGACGTCTTCCTCACCAAGACCGGCCGCTCGCTGCGCGAGTCCTGACCACCCGGAGACGACTCATGAAATTCGCCCGTGACACCTGGCTGATCTTCCAGCGGCAGACCCAGCTGCTGCTGCGCAACCCGGTCTGGGTCTTCGTCGGCGTCTTCCAGCCGGTGATGTACCTGCTGCTCTTCGCCCCGCTGCTCAAGCCGGCGCTGAACGCGCCCACCCAGGCCGCCGCCTACAAGATCTTCGTACCCGGTCTGCTGGTGCTGCTGGCCATCTTCGGTGGCCTGTTCCAGGGCTTCGGCCTGATCGCCGAGCTGCGCGCCGGGGTCATCGAACGCTCCCGGGTGACCCCGATCAGCAGGCTCGCCCTGCTGCTCGGCCGCTCGCTGCGCGACGTGGTCTCGCTCATGGCGCAGGCCATCATCATCACCCTGCTGGCGCTCCTGTTCGACCTGCGGGTGTTCATCGGGGACCTGCTGCTGGCGTACCTGATGTTGGCTCTGATCGCGCTGATGACCTCGGCCGTCTCCTACGGCGTCGCGCTCAAGGTCAAGAGCGAGGACGCCCTGGCCCCGCTGATGAACACGGTGGCGCAGCCGGTGCTGCTGCTCTCCGGCATCCTGCTGCCGCTGACGTTCGCGCCCGGCTGGTTGCAGGGCATCGCCGACTGGAACCCGTTCTCCTGGGCGGTCGACGGCACCCGGGCGCTGTTCGCCGGCGACCTGGGCAGCGACAAGGTCTGGCAGGGCCTGGGCATCACGGCGGTGCTCGCCGCGGCGGGGGTCGTCTGGGCCGCCCGCCAGTTCGCCCGCAGCGTCCGCTGAGGCATGCCTTCTGGCTTTCACCGGATATCGGGGTGTCCTCACACGAGGACACCCCGATATCCGCGTCCAGGGGATACCGGCGCTCAGCGCACCCGGGCCAGGGTCAGGCCGTCGGCGATCGGCAACATCACCGGGTCAACCCGCACATCGGCCAGGACCTCGTCGTTGAAGGCGGCGATGGCCCGGTCGGCTTCGTTCTGCGGCGCGATCACCCGGCCGCCGCGCAGCACGTTGTCGACGGCGATCACCCCGCCCGCACGCATCCGGGGCACCAGCTCCGCCCAGTAGATCGGGTAGCCGGTCTTGTCCGCGTCGATGAACGCGAAGTCCAGGTACCGCTCGTGGGGCAGCTCCCGCAGGGTGTCCCCGGCCGGGCCGATCCGCAGGTCGATGCGGTCCTGCACCCCCGCCCGAGACCAGTAGCGCCGGGCGATGCCGGTGAACTCCTCGGAGATGTCGAAGCAGGTCAACCGCCCATCCTCGGGCAAGCCCCGGGCGATCGCCAGCGACGAGAGCCCGGTGAACGTGCCGACCTCGACGGCCTGTCGCGCACCGAGTAGCCGGGTGAGGAAGGTCAGGAACGCGGCCTGTTCCGGGGCCACCTGCATGGTGGCGTGCTCCGGCAGCACCGACCGGGTCTCCTCCGCGAGGTCCCGGATGATCTCGTCCGGCGGGGAGCCGTGCGCGACCAGGTACGCGTGCAGTTCGTCGGTGAGCGGGATCGACTTGGTGGTCATGACGGGACGTTACCGAGCGGCTCGACGGTCTGGCCGCCCGGCGCGACCTTCGTCCACAGGTCGGTGACCCGCAGACCCAACTCGGCGAGGAGGCGGCGCAGCAGCGGCATCGACAGCCCGACCACCGTCCCCGGGTCACCCTCGATCCGCTCCACGAACGCCCCACCCAACCCGTCGATGGTGAACGCGCCCGCCACCGCAAGCGGCTCACCGCTGGCCACGTACGCGGCGATCTCGTCGTCGCTGATGTCGGCGAAGTGGACGGTGGTCGAGGCGACCGCCTCCGCGCGACGCCCGGCGGCGACGTCGATCAGACAGTGCCCACTGTGCAGAACGCCGCTGCGCCCTCGCATCCGCTGCCACCGCCGGGTGGCGTCCGCCGGATCGGAGGGCTTGCCGAGGATCTCCCCGTCGAACGCGAGCACCGAGTCACAGCCGATCACCAGCGTCCGCTGGTCGGCGGCCGGGCTCAGCCGGGTCAGCACCGCCTGCGCCTTGAGCCGAGCCAACTCCAGGCACAGGTCCTCAGCTCGTTCGGTCACCACCAGGGACTCGTCCACCCCGCTGACCAGCACGTCCGGCTCGATGCCGGCGGCCTGGAGCAACTTGCGACGGGCAGGGCTCGCCGAGGCGAGCACGAGGCGGAGCGGCAGGGAAGCAGACACCCGACCGACGTTACCGGCTCACCACCCCGACCACCCCGCCCGCCACGACCTTCCGGCCGGCTGCGGTCGCGGCCACTCCGCTTTGCAGGCCATGATCCACTCCAGTTCCTTGATATCGGGCTGTCCCACCACCCCTGACACCCCGACATCACTGATCCCGAGTCGATCGCCGGTCAATCTTCCGCTCAGCGACTGATTCGGGGAGGCGGATCGTCGCCGCGCCGACGACGCCGCACCACCAGCGCCCATACCGCACCGGCGGCCACGATCACGCCGAGGGTCGCCAGACCGCGCGCCGTCGCGCCGTCGTCGTCGCCCGGCCGAGCGCCGGCCGTCGTGGTCGGGCCACCGCCGGCCGGCGCGCTCGCCGACTCGAACCCCAGCGGGGGTACGTCTGCCGTCAGCGCCGCCACCAGGTCGATCACGCCATAGCCGTACTCGTCGTCGCGCCCAGGCGGACCCTTGTCGACGGCCGTGGCCGTCAGGCGGTGCGCCACCTCCTGGGCGGGCAGGTAGGGGTACTTGGACCGGATGAGGGCTGCGGCCCCCGCCACGATCGCGGTCGCACTCGAGGTGCCAGTTCCCTTTGAGTACTTCCCGTCGTAGCTGGTGCTGTAGATGTCGACTGCCGGTGCGACCACGTCAATCTGTGGTCCAGTTACCGAGACAGCAGCATGCTGTCCGGCGCGGTCGACACCGCCTACGGCGATTACTCTTGGGTCAGAGGCCGGATAGGCAATGCCTGATCCTTCATGCAAATTGCCTGCTGCTGCGACGACGATTATATTTGCCGTGAGGGCGGTGTCGACTGCCTGAATGAGACGTGGTGTCGATGCGCCTCCGCTCGAAATGCTGATAACTTGGGCACCATTCGATATTGCGTATTCGACAGCTTCAGCGAGATCGTCAGGTTCGCCGTAATTGTCGGCAGCCGCAGACTTTATAGGAAGAATTTTGGCCCTGGGCGCGATACCCAGCGCGCCCGCGTTCCCGCCTCTGCCGTGTGCCGCGATCAAGCCAGCCATGCTTGTGCCGTGGCTGTTCAAATCCTGTCGGCCGTCTCCCGAGCTGTCGCCGTCGCCAACAACATCGACCCCAGCCAGAAGATTTCCAGCAAGATCAGGATGGGGATCGACTCCAGTGTCGGGCACGGCTACAACAATCCCGTCACCCTGGCTGATTGTCTGTGCTTGGGCGACATTGAGATAGCGAAGATGCCACTGGTCGCCCCGGATGCGCGCGCCTTCATCACGCAAAGATGCGACGATTGTAGAAGGTGGGCGAGTCTCTGCTGCCAGCCCAGCGGCAGCTAAGTTCAAGGTCAACGCGACTAGTGTGGCTCGAACAACGAGCGACATTACCGGCTGAAGCCTATAGCGGGACCCGGGTTAATCGGCCCATCATCATCAGGTGGACGGACTACCGGCGCCACACCCTTTTCAGTCTCCCATGGGTGATCGGGATCCCACTGGTCCGGATTACCATCTGGTTGCCTTCGAACGTTCGGTCGACCAGAGGTCGGGGGCATGCCGGCGCTGCCGGTTAGTCCAGGAGCGCCGCCGATTGGTGCGATGCCTTGCGTCGCGGCGAGACCACGGCCAGTGCCCGGTCTAGAGCCTGCACCACCAGTTGGCGCTGTGCCTGCTCCGCCGCCCCCGATGACGCCACCGATCGGATTGACGCGGCGAGGGGCAGCGGCTCCTTGGCCTGGCTGACCCAAACCCATGCCTGGTGCCCCGCCGATGAGGCCCCCTGGTGCCATGGGCCGTGTGGAAGCTGGTGGCGTGGGTCGGTAGGGGCTGGCCCCATCCCCGGCGGCCGGCTTACCAATTGGCCCTGCCGGATTGTGCTTTGGAGCGCCGATAGGCCGGGTGAGAGAGTTGGGGGGAAGAGCCGTGGGGACGCTGGGGGTTGTTGATGCAGGGACGGCTACTCCAGGCGTGCCTGAGTTTGCCGTGGCCGGTGCTAGTGCCGATCCTGTTCCCCCTAGTACTGGCCCAACCGCCGAAGGTGGCTGGAGAGGTACAGGCCCGACGGGCGACTGCTTTTGCGTCCTCGATGGGCGGACAGTAGCTGCCATTGGCACTGCGACAACTGGAGGTATAACCGGGCCAGCTGCGCTGGTGTCATACGCATCAGCATCATTCGGCTGATGGCCAGCTCGACGAGGTGGTGGGGGTGGTTTTTGGAGAGTGGCTTGGGCTTGTTGGAGTTCGCCACTGAGGTTGAACATCATGGCGCGGGCCTGCGCGTTCAGCCGTTCCAGTTCACCGTCGGTCACGGGTGATTCGGTGACCCGACTGCCCATGATCGCCTTCGGGTCGGCGGCCGTCGCCTCGTACGCCTGCTTCTGCTGGAGCTTGGCCGCGTACTCCTCGTAGACCTTGCGGAGTTCGGCGCGGGTGGTGCCGATGGCCTGGGTGGCGGCGGACAGTGCGGTGTAGTTGGCGGCGGCGGCGTCGTGGGTGCGGCGCACCTTGTCGATCAGCTCGTCGAGCTGGGCGAGGTATGTGCCGGAGGCGGCGCTGGTTTGCGGTGGCCATGCCTCGGCGAGGCCGCGCCGGTATTCCTGAAGGCGGCCGAGGTGGATCTGCGCCAGGTCGCAGACCTTGCGCCAGCCGGCGACCTGCTTCCAGTGGTTGGCGGTGTCGTGGTCCTGTAGGCACGCCCACATGCTGTTGACGTCCATCAGCTGCCAGTCGGTGAAGCCGGAGGTGCGGCCGCTGCCCCGTTCGATCACGGTAGGACCACCGGCCTTTCGCTGCCGGGGCCGGTGGGATCGCTGAGCATTGGCGTCGGGCCGCCGGGCAGGACCGTCGTCGGGTCGGCGAGTGCCCGCTGGACGTCCACCACCCGGGCGGCGGAGAAGGCGTCGGTCTCGGCGTACTGGGTGGCGACCCGGTCTGCGGCGGCGGCCAGGTGGCCGGTGGCGCCGCGGACCGCGTACACCATGTCGGTCGTGGCCTGCTGCGTCTCGTGGTGTGCGTGCAGGAACGTCACCAGCTCGATGAAGGCGTCGCAGGGGTTGGGCACCTTCGCGGACATGTCGTCGGCGATGTACGACAGGTGTGGCGCGTAGTTGCTCTCGACCTCGGCGGCGAGCCGGTCGGCGAACTCCCGGAGCTGTCGGATGTCGGCCTCGATGCCGCCGTAGTTACGCAGCCAGGGCGTCGGCTGGTCCTCTTCGGGGATCATCGATCCTCCCTACCGTCACTGCACCGTTTCCCTGAGTGAGGTTAACGGCTGGGAGCGACCCTGGCAGCCCCCGCGCGGCGGTTCGGGTCAGCGGGGCAGGCCGGCGGAGCGCCACCCGCCGGGACCGGCCGCGAGCGCCGTGCCGGCCGGTCGACCGCTGCGCGCCCAGGCGGACGCGGCCACCGGCGAGGGGGCGGCGGCCGGGCGGGACCGGACGACGATCGCCCCGACCAGGGCAGCGAGTTCCTCGGCGGTGGGCACGCCGCGGACGACCCGGAACAGGGGCTCTTCGGCAGACATGACGCCAGGGTACGCGGCGCGAAGTTGCGGGGAACGCACAGTGGCGTGCCGGCGGTGTGACAGTCGGGCGCTCCGGGTACCGTCTCACCGATGTCGAACGCGCTTCCCCAACTTGTCGCTGACCGATACCGGCTTCTGTCGCCGCTCGGCCAGGGCGGCATGGGTCGGGTGTGGAAGGCGCGTGACGAGGTGCTGCACCGGGACGTCGCCATCAAGGAGTTGGTGCCGCCGCCCGGCCTCACCGACGAGGAGCGCCGCGAGATGCGCGAGCGCTCGCTGCGGGAGGCGCGGGCCATCGCCCGGCTCAACCACGTCAATGTCGTGCGCATCTTCGACGTGCTGCGTACCGACGGCGACCCGTGGATCGTCATGGAGTACGTGGCGTCGAAGTCGTTGCAGGACACCCTCGCCGAGGACGGGCCGGTGTCGCCGGCCCGCGCGGTCGAGATCGGGCTCGGCGTGCTGGGCGCCCTCAACGCGGCGCACAAGGCGGGCGTCATGCACCGCGACGTCAAACCGGGCAACGTGCTGCTCGGCGACGACGGGCGGGTGGTGTTGACCGATTTCGGTCTCGCCACCATTCCGGGTGACCCGAACGTCACCCGCACGGGCATGGTGCTCGGTTCGCCCGCGTACATCTCGCCGGAGCGGGCCCGGGACGGCACCGCCGGGCCGGAGGCCGACCTGTGGTCGTTGGGCGCGACGCTCTACGCGGCGGTCGAGGGCAAGTCGCCGTACGCCCGCCCGTCGGCGATCGGCACGCTGGCCGCGCTGGCCACCGAGCCGATACCGCCGCCGAAGAACGCCGGCCCGCTCAAGGCCGTGCTCAACGGACTGCTGCGCAAGGACCCGGACGAGCGGATCACCGCCGAGGTGGCGGAGAGGCTGCTGCGCCGCGCCGGGGGCAAGCGGGCGCGCAGCATCTCGCTGCTTGATGGCGTACGCCGGCCCGGGCCGAACGGCCCGCGCGAACCGCGCCCGCCGCACGTGCCGGCACCGCGACCCGCCGAGGACCGCGCCGACCAGCCGGTGTCACCGCCGGCACCCACCCCGCCGCCGGCGGCTGCTGCCGCGACCCCCGCCGCGACCTCCGCCGCCGACGCGACGCCGACGGCCGTCGTGAATTCCGGCGCGGACGCTGACCCGACCGCGGCCGTGCCCGCCGAACCGACCGCCACGATCGACCGCCCGGAGGTCTCAGCCGCTGAGCCGACGACGAGCGCCGCGGCTCCGGACGACTCAGCCGGCGGCGGTACGACGGCGGCCGACGACGAGCCGACCGCGGTCGACGGCCCACCGGTGGCACCGGAGCAGCGCAGGCCGCCCACTCCCACGTCCGTCATGCCTGCGGCGGTGGACCCGGTCGGGCGCGCGGCGGTGCCGCCGTCGGACGGCACGAAGCCGAACAACAACCGACGCAACCTGCTGATCGGGGCCGTGGTGGTCCTGCTGCTCGTCGGCCTCGCGGTGATCGTGCCGAAGCTCGGCGGCAAGGACGAGGACACCCCGCAGGCCGGCCCGACCGGGGCCGCCGGGACGTCGGCGCCCGCGCAGACGTCCGCGCCGGCGGTGCCCCCGCCCACCAGCAGCGCTCCGAGTCCCACCCCGTCGGCAACTCCCTCGGTCGACCCGAACCCGCTGCCGCCGGGCTGGAAGCTGCACCGGGACCCCGTTGGTTTCAGCCTGCCGCTGCCCGACGGCTGGGTACGCCGACAGGTCGACGGCAGCACGATCGTGTTCGACCAGTCCAACGGGCCGGGCGAGTTGCTCGTCCAGTGGACGGGCTCGCCGGCGCGAGACGCGGTCAAGGACTGGCAGGACAAAGAGCCGGACCGCAAGAACTTCGTGAGCAACTACCAGTACCTCAGCATCAAGCCCTGCGATTTCTGGAAGACCTGTGCGGACTGGGAGTGGCTGGAGAACCGCGCCGGGACCAGGATCCACGTCCGCAACCGGGGTTTCGTGACGGCCAGCAATCGTGGGTACGCCCTGCGGTGGGAGATCGCCGAGAAGGACTGGCAGGCCAACTTGCCGAACTTCGACCGGATCGCCAAGGGGTTCGTGCCCGACCGCCAGGACTGAGCGGCGGGATTCGCACCCGGCACGAAACTGATTCGCATGACCTTCCGTCGTCCTGGGTACCTGACCTTCGACGACGGAAGGAGGTACGACATGGGTTACCGACGGAGGGACGCTCGGCCCCGGCTGGCACTGTGGATGCTCGTCGCACTCGGTGACGTGGTCCTGCTGCTGGTCAGCGCGGGCATCGGGGCGTTCATCGCACTGCTCAGCGTCGTGACCGTTGCCGTCTGCGGGGTGGGCGTGTGGAAGCTGACCCGGCGGGGCGCTCTGGTGCGTGAGGACGCGCCGGTGGCGGTGCCGGTCATGAGCCGACGGCGGGCCTGACCCCGTACCGGTGGCGTGGCGGCAGCCGGACCGATTGTCGACCGTGAGGTGACAGCCGATCCCGCTGCCGCCAACTGCCTCCCCAGGCGGGCGGACCGTGCGGATCAGGGCGTGTTGTTGGCCAGGGCGATCAGCCGGGTGCGGTCACCGTTCCAGTAGTTGCGGTCCACGTTGCCGCTGATCCCGGAGACGACGCCGGTGCTCGTGTACTGCCAGAAGCTCCACACCGGAGCGCCGGCCGGCAGCGTGCCCGGCGTGCTCGACCAGCGGGCCAGCCAGAGCGGGTGGTTCGCCCACGGGCCGGTCCAACTGCCGGTGCACTGGTTCCAGAAGCTGGTCGTGGTGTAGATGACCGCGTAGCGGCCGGTGCGGGAGCGGTAGGTGTTCAGGAAGTCCTGCACCCAGTTGCGCATGCCGGTGGTGCTGAGCCCGTAGCAGTAGCCGCCTGCGTACGGGTTGGCTTCCAGGTCCAGCGCGGCGGGGAGCGTCCGGCTGTCGGCCGACCAGGCGCCGCCGTTGGACGCGAGGTAGTTCGCCTGGGTCGAACCGGCGGAGATGTTCGGCCGGGCGAAGTGGTACGCCCCGCGGATCACCCCGGCGTTGTACGAGTTGACGTAGTTGGCGTTGAAGTTCGGGTCCTTGTAGCTGGTGCCCTCGGTGGCCTTGATGAAGGCGAACTGGATGCCGGCGTTGCGGACGCTCGTCCAGTTGATGGTGCCCTGGTAGCGGGATACGTCGATGCCGGGCGTGGTCGCCGCGGCCGCCGGGCCGGCGGTCGCGACCAGGGCCGCCGCAGCGGTGGCGAGGACGGTGAGGCCGGTCGCGAGCACGCGGCGCAGCGGTGATCTGGTACGGGCCATGGCTGCCTCCAAGGACGTCTTCTATTGACGCCCATCTTTGGAGCTTAGTGCCCTAGATCACAAGAGTTGCTGAAGAAACTTTCATCGACGGGTGTTGGTGGGCCGGCGACATCGCGGTGAACCGGGTCAGCGCAGGGCGGCCGGGTCGAGCTGCCAGCGGAACGGTTCCACGATGGTCAGCGTCTCGCCGGGCTTGGCCACCTGGTCCTCGACGTAGTGCCCGCCGTCGAGCCGGAACAGCCGCAGGGAGTGCCCGTCGCCGTCCTGTTCGACCAGCAGGTACCAGGGGATCCGCGCGATGGCGTAGAGCTGCATCTTGAGCAGACGATCGGCGGCGGCGTTACCCGGCGAGACGACCTCACCGACGAGAGACACTCGATCGGCGTCGAGAAAGGTGCCCTCGTCGTGGCTCACCAACAGGCTCCCGTCGAGCAGTTCGATCCGGTCAGGCGTCTCGCCCAAGGCGAAGTAGTCGGCCTCGGTCCACAGTCCGACATGCGGCTCCAGGGGCGCTGCGCTCACGTGCGTTCACCTCCCGCTCCGCTCGCCACCCGATCAGTCTCACACGATACGAGGAGGTGGCCCGGAACCGACACCGATCGCCGCCGGTAGGCTCGCGCCCCATGATGTCGATCGACGGGCTGGGCGACCTGTGGGACACGCTGTTCGGCGCACAGCCGGACCCGCCCCCACTGCTGGTGCTGATCACCGCGGCCGTCGCTCTGGTGGTGGTCAGCACCCGACTGCCGTGGCGGATCGCCCGCAACGCCATCACCATCGCCCACGAGGGCGGGCACGCGCTGATCGCCCTGCTCACCGGCCGCAAGCTGCGCGGCATCCGGCTGCACTCGGACACGTCGGGGTTGACGCTCTCCGCCGGCCGGCCCACCGGGCCGGGGATGATCCTCACCCTGCTCGCCGGCTACGTCGCCCCACCGCTGGTGGGGTTGGCCGGTGCCTGGTTGCTCGGCGGCAACCGGATCACCCTGCTGCTCTGGGTCGCGGTGGCGCTGCTGCTCGCCATGCTGGTCATGATCCGCAATGCCTTCGGCGTGGTGTCGCTGCTGGTCACCGGCGCCCTGGTGCTCGCAGTCTCGTGGTACGCCACCCCGCAGGTGCAGGCCGCGTTCGCGTACACCGGGGTGTGGTTCCTGCTGCTCGGCGGGGTGCGGCCGGTGGTGGAGCTGCAACGGCTGCGTTCCCGCGGCCGGATGCCCGCCTCCGACGCCGATCAGCTCGCCGGGCTCACCCCGTTCCCGGCGTTCTTCTGGGTGACCTTCTTCGCCCTGGTCAACGTGGTCGCGCTCGTCGCCGGAGCCCTGCTGCTGGCGGGCCCGATCCTCAGCGACGCCGGCCTGACCGTCTGATCGCAGAGCCCGACCGCCGGTCGGCCAGCGCCGGCTCTGCCACCTCGCCGGACGGGCAGAATGAGGCCATGCGATATGTGATCATCGGGGCGGGCGCGGTCGGCGGGACCATCGGCGTACGGCTGGCCCAGGCCGGCCGGGACGTGACCCTGGTGGCCCGGGGCGCGCACCTGGACGCGATCCGCGCGCGGGGTCTGACCCTGCGCCAGCCCGACGGCGAGGTCACCGCCCGGCTCGCCGCCGTGGACGGCCCCGACGACCAGCCGCTGCCCGCCGACACGGTGCTGGTCCTCACCGTCAAGTCGCAGGACACCGCCGGCGCGCTGGCCGCCTGGGTGGACGCGCCGGTGGCCGGCGGCGGCACGGCGGGCGAGCGGCTGCCGCTGGTCACCGCGCAGAACGGGGTGGCGAACGAGCGCGCCGCGCTGCGACTCTTCGCCGACGTGCATCCGGTCTGCGTGTGGCTGCCGGCCACACACCTGGAGCCGGGCATGGTGGTGGCGAACGGATACCCGCACCCCGGGATGCTGCATGTCGGGCGGTACCCGTCCGGCGCCGACGACACCGATCAAGGGGTCGCCGCGGACCTCACCGCCGCCGGGTTCGTCGCTCCGATCCGGCCGGACGTGATGCGCTGGAAGTACGGCAAGCTGCTCAGCAACCTCGGCAACGGCCTGCAGGCGCTGCTCGGCCGGGACATCCCGGAGGCGCTGATCGAGCGGGTACGCGCCGAGGGCCTGGCCGCGTTCGCAGCCGCGAGCATCGCCCACACCTCGCCGGAGGAGGAGAAGGCCGAACGCGGAGACCTCGTCCAGCAGCGGCCCGTCGACGGCGAGGGTCGCTCCGGCGGCTCCACCTGGCAGAGTCTCGCCCGGGGCACCGGCTCCACCGAGGTGGACCACCTCAACGGGGAGATCACGCTGCTGGGCAGGTTGCACGGCGTACCGACGCCGGCCAACGTGGCCGTGCAGCGCGCGGTGCGCCGGGCCGTCCGGGAGCGCATCGCGGCCGGCGCGTTCCCGCTCGCCGAGCTGGAGAAGATGATCGCCTGATCGCGGCAACCGACGGCCCCGCCCGGCGCGTGTTCCCTGCGACCGACACGGGGAGGTAGTGGGTGCCGGACGTCGACGGGTTCGACGAGTTCTACCGAGGGAGCCGGCAACGGCTGCTCGGTTTCGTCTACGTGCTCACCGGCGACCGGGTCGAGGCGCAGGACGCCGTGCAGGAGGCGTACATCCGGGCGTGGCAGCGCTGGTCGACGGTCAGCCAGTACGACGAGCCGGAGGCGTGGGTGCGGGTGGTGGCCAGCCGCATCGCGGTCAGCCGGTGGCGCAGCCTGCGCAGTCGGGCCCGCGCGTACCTGCGGCACGGGGCCACCGAGACCGTTCCCGGCCCGGGCACCGACACCGTCGAGGTGGTCGCCGCGCTGCGTCGGCTGCCCGAGGAGCAACGCGTCGCCATCGCCCTCTACTACCTGGTCGGCATGCCGGTCGCCGAGGTGGCACGGGAGACCGATGCTCCGGTCGGCACGGTCAAGGCCCGGCTCTCCCGGGGGCGCGCCGCGCTCGCCGGGCTGCTCGCCGTCTCTGATCTGGAGGAGGCTACCGATGCGTGACGACCTGGCATTCGTCGAACAGGTCCGCCGTGACCTGGAGGACGTGCGATGGCCGGAGCCACAGGACATCCGGGCCCGCGCCCGCCGGCGCAGCCGACGTACCGCCGTGGCGGCGACGGTCGTGCTGACGCTGGCGGGCGTGTCCGCCTTCGTCGCGACCGGAGGCGGTGGAGAGTCGGCGCCGCCTCCGGTGGCGGCTTCGGCCTCCCCGACCCCACCCGCCCGTGGCGAGATCGCCGCTGAGTCCCTGGTGCAACCGGCCGACCTGTCGCAACCGGCGCAGGTGCAGCTCAGCGAGTCGGACTTCGCGCAGCCGATCCTGGTGGATTCGATGCTGGGTCACTGCGGGCAGAGCCGGGGGATGACGCCCACCTGGCCGATATCCCGCTGGTCACGGTCGCAGACCCTGCTGCGGGAACGCCCCGTCGGCGTCGACCACACCGTCGGTGACCTGCTACTCAAGCAGGATCTGTACCGGGTGGCGCCGGAGACGGGTGCGTCGTTGTTCGCCGACCTCGACCGACTGCTGGCCACCTGCGCCGAGTGGGCGAGCGCCGGGCCCTACACGATGGCGGAACAGACGGTCACCGCGCAGGCGGTGCACAACTGGACAGTCGTCCAGCGGAGCTTTGCAGGCGACGGGGCCGCCATGGTGCGCCACACCCAGTCGCCCGTCCGCGACCAGAAGACCGGCGAGACCATTGGCGACGCGCCCCGACCGACCAGCACGGCGGTGGTGCAGGTGGGCGATGTGGTCGCGGTGCTCACCCTGGGACGGGACGGCACCGAGCCGGAGCTGAGCCGCCTCGCCGAGGTGGCTGCCCACCGCATGTGCCTCGCCGCCAACCCGCCGTGCTGACATGAGCCGGTTCCTGATCCGCGCAACTTCAGGGATGTAGGCGCCTCCGGGCGTCCCGAGGCCACTCTTTCCCTGAAGTTGCGCAGGCCGCGAGCGCGCTCAGAGGGGGATGTTGCCGTGCTTCTTCGGGGGAAGGGTCTCGCGCTTGGTGCGCAGGACTCGTAGCGCCCGGACGATCTGGGTGCGCGTCTCGTGCGGCGGGATCACCGAGTCGATGTACCCGCGCTCGGCCGCCACGTACGGGTTGGCCAGGGTGTCCTCGTACTCGGCGATCTTCTCGGCGCGGACCGCCGCCGGGTCCTCGGCGCCGGCCAGCTCGGAGCGGTAGAGGATGTTCACCGCGCCCTGCGCGCCCATCACCGCGATCTGCGCGGTCGGCCAGGCGAAGTTCAGGTCCGCGCCCAGATGCTTGGAACCCATCACGTCGTACGCCCCGCCGTACGCCTTGCGGGTGATCACGGTGACCTTGGGGACGGTCGCCTCGGCGTACGCGTAGATGAGCTTGGCGCCCCGGCGGATGATGCCGTCCCACTCCTGGCCGGTGCCGGGCAGGAATCCGGGCACGTCCACGAAGGTCAGCACCGGGATGTTGAACGCGTCGCAGGTGCGGACGAACCGTGCTGCCTTCTCGGAGGCGGCGATGTCCAGGGTGCCGGCGAAGTGCATCGGCTGGTTGGCCACCACCCCGACCGGTCGTCCCTCGACCCGGCCGTAGCCGACCACGATGTTCTGCGCGTAGAGCGGCTGGACCTCGAGGAACTCCCCGTCGTCGAGCACGTGCTCGATCACCCGGTGGATGTCGTACGGCTGGTTGGCCGAGTCCGGGATCAGCGTGTCCAGCTCGCGGTCCTCGTCGCTGATCGCCAGCTCGGCGGGAGCCTCGTAGACCACCGGCTCGTCGAGGTTGTTCGACGGCAGGTACGACAGCAGCGCCTTGACGTACTCGACGGCGTCCTCCTCGTCGCTCGCGAGGTAGTGCGCGTTGCCGCTGCGGGAGTTGTGCGTCCGGGCGCCGCCCAGCTCCTCCATGCCGACGTCCTCGCCGGTCACCGTCTTGATCACGTCGGGGCCGGTGATGAACATGTGGGAGGTCTGGTCGACCATCACGGTGAAGTCGGTGACCGCGGGGGAGTAGACCGCGCCGCCGGCGCAGGGACCCATCACGAGCGAGATCTGCGGGATGACGCCGGAGGCCCGGACGTTGCGGAAGAAGATCTCGCCGTAGAGGCCGAGCGAGACCACACCCTCCTGGATGCGCGCCCCGCCGGAGTCGTTGATGCCGACCACCGGGCAACCGATCTTCATGGCCAGGTCCATCACCTTGACGATCTTCTCGCCGAAGACCTCGCCGAGCGAACCGCCGAAGACCGTGAAGTCCTGCGCGAAGACGCAGACCTGCCGGCCGTCCACCGTGCCGTAGCCGGTGACGACGCCGTCGCCGTACGGGCGGTTCCTCTCCAGCCCGAAGGCTGTGGACCGGTGCCGGGCCAGCTCGTCCAGCTCGACGAAGGAGCCCTCGTCGAGGAGCATCTCGATCCGCTCGCGGGCGGTCTTCTTACCGCGCGCGTGCTGCTTCTCGACCGCGCGTGCCGATCCGGCGTGCACCGCCTCGTCGACGCGGCGCTCCAGGTCCGCCAGCTTGCCCGCGGTGCTGTGCATGTTGGTCCCGGTCTCGGTAGTCACCCTGGGAATATAACGATGGTTCAGGTCGCCGCCGCTGTGCAGTACACCTCAGTGCGGTGTGGGCGCCGCCGTAGGCTGGCGGCATGCCGGGCTCCCCGTACACCGATCTGGACCGCCCGCCACTGTCGGCGACCCGGCTGCGGCGCGCGCTGGTCGCGCCGCACGGCCCGTGGGCCCGGTTGGAGCTGCTCGCCGAGACGGGTTCCACCAACGCCGACGTGGCCGAGGCGGCCCGGGCCGGCGAGCCGGAGGGACTGGTCGTGGTCGCCGAGCGGCAGACCGCCGGGCGTGGCCGGCGCGGCCGGGTCTGGCAGTCACCGCCGCGGGCCGGGATCACCACCAGCGTGCTGCTGCGGCCCGGTGAGGCCGTGCCGGACCGCGGTTGGCCGGCGGCACCGCCCACTGGGTACGGCTGGCTGCCGCTGCTGGCCGGCGTCGCGCTGGTCGAGGCGGTGGCCCGGCTGGCCGAGCTGGAGGCCTCCCTGAAGTGGCCCAACGACCTGCTGATCGGCGACGCCAAGTGCGCCGGCGTGCTGGCCGAGGGGATTCCCGGGCGTTCGCCGGCCCAGCCGCCGGCCATCGTGCTCGGCATCGGCCTCAACGTGACGCTGCGCGCCGAGGAGCTGCCGGTGAACCCGACCGGGCTGCCGGCCACCTCGCTGCAACTGGCCGGCGCGGCGGCCACCGACCGGGACCCGCTTCTCCGGGCGCTGCTGCGGGCGGTGGCCGACTGGTACGACCGCTGGCGGTCCGCCGGCGGGGACGCCGTGGCGAGCGGCCTGCGCGACGCCTATCTGGCGGCCTGCGCCACGATCGGCCGTGAGGTGCGGGTCCTGCTGCCCAACGGCGACGACCTGACCGGTACCGCCACCGGCGTCGACGCCGACGGCCAACTCCTCATCACCACCCCCGCCGGCAACCGCGTCCTGGCGGCGGGCGACGTCCTCCACCTGCGCTGACCCGTCGCCCACTCTCCGCGATCTTGCAGTTGCTGCCTGGACGAAAAGGGCGAAAGCCGCACAACGGCGACCGGAAGTGCAAGATCGCGAAGAGTGGGTGGGTGGCCGCGTGGCGGATGTTGTGTACCCGGGTGGGGGGTTTACGGTCAGCGCGTCGTTTCCCCGTTGGAGGTTGCCGTGGCGTTCCCCGAAGACGTGCTCACCGAGGACGAGCATGTCGTGCTGCACCTGCACCCGCACTGGAAGGCGTTGATCCGGCCGATCGCGGTGCTGGTGCTCGCCGTCGCCGCGGTGGTGGCCGGCGTGCTGCTTCTGCCCTCGGGCGGTGGTGGGTCGGTCGCGCTGGCCGTGATCGGTGTGATCGCGCTGGTGGCGGCGCTCTGGCTGGGGCTGTGGCCGTTCCTGGTCTGGCGCACCACGCACTACCTGTTCACCGATGAGCGGGTGCTGCTCCAGCAGGGCGTCTTCTCCCGGGATCGGCGGGACATCCCGCTCACCCGGATCAACGACCACTCGATGAACCAGCGGTTCCTGGAGCGGGTGCTCGGCTGCGGCACGCTGACCATCGAGTCCGCCGGCGAGCGGGGCCAGTCGGTCCTCTCGGACGTCCCGGGCGTCGGCCGGGTGCAGACCAAGCTGTACGAACTGGTCGAGGCGCAGCACGACAAGCACTCGCTGGGCGACGGGGAGATGCGCGACATCCTCGCCGACATGCGCGAGGGCAAGCCGCTGCGCGACACCACGACCTGATCCGGACGGGTGACCGCCCCGGCCGACGGGTCGGGGCGGGTCAGTCGGACGGGCTCCCGGACGGGTCCGCCGAGGGCGGTTCGTCCTCGGTTGCGGGCTCGGTCGGGCGCAGCGCGAACCAGCCACGGAAGCGGGTCCGCAGCACCTCCTGCTCGGGCCGGTCGTCTGGGCCGAGGCGGAGCATGGTGCCGGTGAGGCTGACGGTGCCGAGGCCCGGACGGGCGGTGGACGGGCGGGCGCCCATCACGTCGACCCGGACGGCGAGCCGGTCTCCGGCACGCACCGGGGCGAGCCAGCGCAGCTCCTCCAGACCGGGGGAGGCGTCCGCCGCCGCCCGTGACAGCAGGTGGTCGACGTACGCCCGCATGAACAGGCTGACGGTGTAGAAGCCGCTCGCGATGAGCCCGCCGTGCCGGCTCTCCCCGGCCAGCTCCGCGTCGACGTGGTACCACTGCGGGTCGAAGCGGCGGGCGAAGGCCACCATCTCGTCGCCGTCCACGGTGACAACGCCCAGGTCGACCGTGAGACCCGGCACGAGGTCTTCGAAGAACAGTGCCGCGGGGGCTCCGGTGCCGGAGCGCGTGGTGGGCGCGGTCACCGGCGGGGCGAGCGGCGGGTGCCGGCGTGCAGCTCCGCGGCGAGTTCCGCGTCCAGGTCGGCGGTGAGGCCGGTCGTCAACGGCATGGACCGCCCCTGGGTGGGAGCGCCGTTCGGGCTGGGTGTCGGCGCGGGGCGTTCGTCGGCCTGCGCCTCCTCGAGCTCGGAGACGGATTCGGCGAGCTCGGCGACCGGGTCCATCCCGGCCATCGTGTCCCACTCGTCGCGCGGAATGCTGTGCCAGGTGGGCTCGGGCTTCGCGTCGGCCTGGGCCGGTTCGACGGGCTGGAAGACGAAGGTCCGGTACGACCAGAACCGGAACAACGTGGCCAGTAGAACGCCGCCCGTCTTCGCCACGTTCAGCGCCAGCAGGCCGTGCACGCCGAGACCGTACTTGGCCGCGGCCAGAACGCCCAGCTCGATGATCAGGCCGGTCGCGTTGAACAGGAAGAACAGGACGTACTCGCGTCTGAGCGCCGATTTCGGGCGATCCCGGTACGTCCAGTGACGATTCATTAGATAAGACGTGATCGTGGCGACGATGGTCGCGATCACGGTGGCCTTCAGTTGGCCGTCGGCAAAGACCGTGAGTGCAAGTGCATTGAACACCGCGTAATTGATGACGGTGTTGATGCCGCCGACGATGCCGAATTTGAGCGCCTCGTGGATGAACTTCTGCCAGCGCTCAGGCAGCAGACGGACAAGACGCATGCGAAACACCTTAGGTCAGTCGGTGAAGCCGGCGATCACCGGCCGAACGAGGTGGGCGGCAGGTCACGCCCCGTGGTCACGGTCGTGCTTCACCTGCGGAACGGTCGGGGTTCCCGCTTCGACGAAGACGAACCGCCGGTAGGACCAGAATCGGAACAGCGTGCCGAGGCCCGTGCCGACGACGAAGCTGGCGACGTTGTCGGCCAGCGGCGTCTGAAAGACGGCCGGCCAGATGCTGCCGAGCCCGTACCGGCTGATCGCGAGGCAGGCCACCGCGATGCCGAGACCGACGGCGTTGAAGAAGAAGAAGAGCGCGTACTCCCGGGCCGGGTTGTTGCGCTGGCGGTGCCGCCACGTCCAGAACCGGTTGCCGACGAACGCGACGGAGGCGGCGATCACGGTGGAGATCGTCTTCGCCGTCACCTGCTCCATGCCGCGCGCGGTTGTCAGGTAGTTGAAGAGGGCGAAGTCGAGGAGGAAGGCGATGCCGCCCACCGTGGCGAACTTGCTCAACTCGCGGACGAGGTGACCGAAACGGTCGAGCAGTGCGCGGACCAGACCCGGTCGGGTCTGCCGGGGACCCGGTTGTTCCCCGGTCATTGTCGCGGCCACGGGCCGAGCCTACCGGCTGTTGACCAGTCAGCGGGGTAGCAACGGCGAGCAGGCGTCGTCACTGGTGCCGACCCTCCGTCGGGTGCGCCGTTGTTGAACGCAGCGTAACCAATGAGGAGGACTGACGCGCTGCGGAACGGGAATCACTCAACCGGTCGGCGGGACCGGTCCACGGCCCGACCGCCACTCACGTCGGCCGGGGTGCACAACAAAATTTGCGTGAAACTGCGCGGGAAAGCGGGTATCAGATCGTGATGCCGCAGCGTGGCCGTACCTTGTGCAGTTCTTCACAACCTGTCCCACTGACTCGGAAGGCTGCCCGGTTTACGCTGAGGCCAATCCCAGGTTTCCACGAAGGCGACGCATCGCGCCGCTGAGACTCGTGCATCCCATAGATCGGTCAGCGTCGACCACCAAGGAGATGTGTCATGGTTGCTCCGGCTGTTGTGCGGGGTATCGATCAGGCCCCGACGTCCCATCCGAAACTGCTCGCCTGGGTCCGTGAGGTCGCGGAACTGACAACCCCCGACCGTGTCGTCTGGGTGGACGGGTCCGACGAGGAGTGGCGCCGCCTCACCGACGAGCTGGTCGAGGCCGGAACCCTGATCCGGTTGAACCCGGAGAAGAAGCCCAACTCGTTCTACGCGCGTACCGACCCGACGGACGTCGCGCGGGTCGAGGAGCGCACCTTCATCTGCTCCGTCGACGAGGCGGACGCCGGCCCCACCAACAACTGGATGGCGCCGGCCGAGATGAAGCGGACGATGACCGACCTGTACCGCGGCTCGATGCGCGGTCGCACCATGTACGTCATCCCGTTCGTCATGGGGCCGGTCGAGTCCGAGAGCCCCATGTTCGGCGTCGAGATTACCGACAGCCCGTACGTGGTCGCCTCGATGCGCATCATGACGCGGATGGGCGCGTCCGTCCTCGAGGCGATGGGCAACGACGCCGACTTCGTGCACGCGCTGCACTCGATCGGCGCCCCGCTCGCCCCCGGCCAGCAGGACGTGGCCTGGCCGTGCAACGAGACGAAGTACATCTCGCACTTCCCGGAGACCCGGGAGATCTGGTCGTTCGGCTCCGGCTACGGCGGCAACTCGCTGCTCGGCAAGAAGTGCTACTCGCTGCGGATCGCCAGCGTGATGGGGCGTGACGAGGGCTGGCTCGCCGAGCACATGCTGATCCTCAAGATCACCTCGCCGGAGGGCAAGGTCCACCACATCGCCGGCGCCTTCCCGTCCGCCTGTGGCAAGACCAACCTGGCGATGGTCGAGCCGACCATCCCGGGCTGGAAGGTCGAGACCATCGGCGACGACATCGCCTGGATGCGGTTCGGCCAGGACGGCCGGCTGTACGCGGTCAACCCGGAGTACGGCCTCTTCGGTGTCGCGCCGGGCACCGACTGGAAGACCAACGCCAACGCGATGCGGACGCTGGACCGGGGCAACTCCATCTTCACCAACGTGGGTCTCACCGACGACGGGGACGTCTGGTGGGAGGGCATGGGCGAGCCCCCCGCGCACCTGATCGACTGGAAGGGCAACGACTGGACGCCGGAGAGCGACAGCCTCTCCTCGCACGCGAACAGCCGGTTCTGCACCCCGATCACCCAGTGCCCGATCCTCGCCGACGAGTACTTCGACCCGAACGGGGTGCCGATCGACGCGATCCTCTTCGGCGGCCGCCGCAAGGACACCATCCCGTTGGTGACCGAGGCCCGCGACTGGGTGCACGGCGTCTACATGGGTGCCACGCTCTCCTCGGAGACGACCGCCGCCGCGTCCGGCGCGGTCGGCGTGGTCCGCCGCGACCCGATGGCCATGCTGCCGTTCATCGGCTACCACGCCGGTGACTACTTCCGGCACTGGATCGAGATGGGTAAGGGCGCCGACGGCGACGAGGCCAAGCTGCCCAAGATCTACTACGTCAACTGGTTCCGCAAGGACCCGGACGGCTCCTTCCTCTGGCCGGGCTTCGGCGAGAACTCGCGTGTGCTCAAGTGGATCGTCGAGCGGCTCGAGGGCCGGGCCGACGCGGTGGAGACCCCGGTGGGCATGGTGCCCGCGCCGGACTCGCTGGACGTCGAGGGCCTGGACATGACCCCGGAGGACGTCCGGATCGCGCTGAAGGTCGACCCGGACGAGTGGCGCAACGAGTTGCCGCTGGTCACCGAGTGGTTCGAGAAGTTCGGTGACAAGCTGCCGGGCGTGCTCTGGGCCGAACTGGACGCGCTGCGGGCACGCCTGGACGCCGAGCAGCCGCAGCGGTAGGTGTGAGACGAGCCCGTCACGGGCATCATCGGATCCCATGAGGACGGCCGCCGAGACCGAGGTCCGGCGGCCGTCCGCCGTCCGGGTGCTCACCATCCTGCTCGCGACGACCGCGGCGGCCACCGTCGTGGTCGAGCTGCTCAACTGGTGGTACGCCCCTGAGCAGGGCTTCGGCCTGGCGGTGCGGACCGGCTGGGCGATGCTGCGCTCGTTCGGCTTCCTGCTGCTGATCGGGCACGTCCGCCGGGGGCGGACGGTGGCCCGCCCCTTCGGACTGATCCTCGCGGTCACCACGGTCTTCGCCGTCGGCCGGCTGATCGTGCCCCGGCAGGGGGTGCCACCGCTGCCCGGCCTGCTCGGCTTCGCCGCGCTCACCGCGCTCTGCGCGGCGGTGGTGTGGATGCTCTACCGCTCGTCGGCGCTGGCCGGTCACCTGGTTCGGCACCGGCCGCGGCTGGTCATCGACCGGGCCGGCATCTCCTGGCGGGAGACCCCGCCGCGCCGGCCACAGGTCAGCGCCTGGCTGCTGACCAGCCGGGTCGCCGCGTTCACCTACAGCCCGCTG
Organism: Micromonospora sp. RHAY321; assembly: GCF_023896955.1. GTDB lineage: Bacteria > Actinomycetota > Actinomycetes > Mycobacteriales > Micromonosporaceae > Micromonospora. The sequence goes on along the minus strand of NZ_JAMHIW010000003.1, from coordinate 32,641 downwards.
ATGCTGGTGCCGGCGTTGGTGGCCGGCGGCTCCATCCTGGACGACCGGCTGGAGGCGGTGCCGGCCGTGCTGTTCTGGTTCGGCGCCGGCATCGCGGCCAGCTACGCGGTGCTGTTCTGCACCGCGTTCCTCATGCGCGGAAAGAGCTGGGCTCGCGGGCTGCTGGTCGTCGTCACGGTGGTCGTGCTCGCCGTGGACCTGCCGCTGTGCTGGTGGTTGCTGGGCGTGGACGGCCTGGTCCGGGACGGCGCCCCGCTGCTCGCCGCCGCCGCGCTGACGCTGCACGGTCTCTGGCGTGCCTCCCGCGCCGCCGACGCCGCCCCGGCCTGAACCCGGTCGACGCGAGCGGGCAGGAGGCAGGATGGCGGGTGGCGCCGGTCACAGCGGCCGGCGTCGGCGGCGCAGGCGGTTCGTCGGGCGGGCGGGAACGGCCGGGCCGCGTCGGCGGAGGGAGGCGCGCGTGAGCGACGAATTCGACGTGGTGGTGGTGGGAGCGGGGCCGGCGGGGGCGGCCGCCGCGCTGACGGCCCGCCGGGCGGGTGCCAGCGTGCTGCTGCTGGACCGGGCCGACTTTCCCCGGGACAAGGCGTGTGGCGACGGGATCGCCGCGCACTCGGTGGACGTACTCGCCGAGCTGGGGGTGACCGAGGCGGTGGCGGGCTACGCCCCGCTGCCGGCGCTGCGCATGATCGCCCCCGGCGGCGGTGCGGTGGCCCGCGCGCTGCCCCGACCGGCGTACACCGTGCCCCGGCAGGTCTTCGACGCGCGGCTGGTGGCGGCGGCGGTGGCCGCCGGCGCGCAGCTGCGCCGGCACACCGTGCGGCGGGTCGAGCCGCGCGCCGACCGGGTGGTCCTCGACGGTGAGCTGTCCGGACGGGTGGTGGTGGGCGCGGACGGCGCCGGGTCGGTGGTCCGCCGTGCGCTCGGCCATCCCGTGAACCCCGACCGGCACCTGGCGCTGGCGATCCGGGGGTACGCGCCGGCGCTGCCCGGCCCGTCGGAGCAGCTCATCGTCACCTCGCACGCACGCTGGCCGGCGTACGCCTGGTCGTTCCCGATCGGCGACGGGCGGGCGAACGTCGGGTACGGGGAGGTGCTGCGCGGCGAGCCGTTGAGCCGGGGATACCTGCTGGACCGGCTGGCCGCGTTGCTGCCCGGCACCGACCTGGCGACGGTGACCGCGCTGCGCGCCCACCACCTGCCGCTGTCCACCCATCGGCCCGCACCCGGGAGGGGCCGGACGCTGCTGGTCGGCGACGCCCTGTCGCTGATCAATCCATTCACCGGGGAGGGCATCTTCTACGCGCTGCTCTCCGGCGCGCTGGCCGGGGCAGCGGCGGCCCGGGCACCCGAGAGCGCCGCCCGCCGCTACGCCGACGGGCTGCGCCGTCGGCTCGGCACCCACCTGCGGCACAGCTCGGTCGCGGCCTGGTTGGCGCGACGCCGGCGAGTGGTCGACGCGGCGGTCCGGGCGGCCCGTCGGGACGACCGGGTGTTCGACGACGTGGTCGAGTTGGGGCTCGGCGACGGGCGGCTCACCGCCCGTACCCTGGCCATGATCGGTATCGGGCTCCCCGGCGGGGATGGGGCTCCGAGGCGGTGATCCGTCCGGCGGGTCGCTACGCTGCTAGGTGATGACGCTGCGGAACCTTATCTACTCCGTGTACGAGCGCCGGCTCACGGCGAAGCTCGCGGGTAAGCCGGTGCCCCGACACGTCGGGGTGATGTGCGACGGCAACCGCCGGTGGGCCAGGGAGATGGGCTACGTCGACCCGAACGACGGGCACCGGGTCGGCGCCGCGAAGATCAAACACGTCCTGGGCTGGTGCGACCAGGCCGGCATCGGGCACGTCACGCTCTACCTGCTGGCCACGGACAACCTGCGCCGGCCGGCCAGCGAGCTGGATCCGCTACTGAAGATCATCGAGGATCTGGTGGTGGAGCTGGCCGAGGAGGGCAACCCCTGGCGACTGCGCATCGTCGGCGCGCTCGACCTGCTGCCCGCGCAGACGGCGGCGGCCCTCAAGGGCGCCGAGGAGCGCACCCGGGAGCGCAGCGGCGGCGCGGAGGTCAACATCGCGGTGGGCTACGGCGGTCGGCGGGAGATCACCGACGCGGTCCGCTCGCTGCTGCTGGAGCACGCCGCCTCCGGCGGCACCATCGAGGAGTTGGCCGAGGTGCTGGACGTCGAGCACATCGCCGAGCACCTCTACACCCGCGGCCAGCCCGACCCCGACCTGGTCATCCGCACCAGCGGCGAGCAGCGCCTGTCCGGTTTCATGCTCTGGCAGTCCGCGCACTCGGAGTTCTATTTCTGCGAGCTCAACTGGCCGGATTTCCGGCACATCGACTTTCTGCGCGCACTGCGGTCGTACGCCACCCGGCAACGCCGTTACGGCGCCTGAGCGGACACACCGCACAGGCACCCGAAGCGGACGTGCTGTCGGCCTGCTCAGGGCAGGTGCGTCAGCGCCCGGGTGAGGAAGTCGCCCAGGGCGGCCGGGGACTCGATGGTCAGGTCCGCGGCGTCAGCCACCTCGTGGCCGGTCTCCGGGTTGGCCACGGCGACGCAGACGCCGAGGAAGTCCGGGTCGGCGGCGGCCCGGGCGCGCAGCGCGGCGAAAGCCTTGATGTCCGAGACGTCGTCGCCGAAGTACCAGGCGCCGGTGGCCTCCCGGATCACCTCGCCGATGACCATGCCCTTGTCCCGGTCGACGGGCGGCTTGAGCTCCAGCACCATGCGCCCGGCCTGCACCCGCAGCCCCAGCCGGTCGGCCTGCGCCTGCCCCCACTGCTGCACGGTCGGACCGAGCTGCGGCGCGGTACGCCAGTGCAGCGCGACGGAGAGCCGCTTGTACTCGACCAGCGTGCCCGGCGGCAGCTCAGCCCGGGCCAGGTCGGCCAGCTCCGCCATGGTCGGCACCCAGGGCAGCGCGGCCGGTTCGGTGACCGTCTCGCCACCGGAGTGGCTGTGCTCCAGCCCGTAGAGGCCGTAGAGATCCACCCCGGCGAGCCCGCCGAGCTGGTCCCGGAGGAACTCCACCGGTCGGGCGGAGACGATCGCGACACGCTGCACCACCGGGGCCAGCGCCTCGATGGCGGCCAGCGCCTTGGGCGCGGGGCGTACCGCGGTCGGATCGTCGTCGACGGGCGCGAGCGTGCCGTCGAAGTCGAAGAAGAGCACGGTCCCCGCGGCCCGGCCGGCGGTTATCCGCCATGCCTGGTCGGCGTTCAACGGGGTCCTCGGCGTCTGATTGCCCAGATTCAACGGCGGCACGCGCGTCAGCGTACCCCGGCGATCGGGGCTCATTCCTGGCCGAGCCGGCCCGCCCGGCGGCGCATCGTCAGCGTTCGGCGGCTCCTCGCCCGCGGCGGCCGAACGGCACCACCGCCGCCTCCTGTCCGTGGCTCAGGAGATATCCCTCCACGAACCCGGTGTTGCGATCACCGGTGTGGTTCTCGATCTCGTTGAGCCGCGCGACCAGGAACTCGGTGAGTGCGCTGATCCGGTCGTTCAGCCGCTCGTGCAGCTCGGCGACGACGGCCAGGATGACCGCGGTGCCGGCACTGGTGAGCACGAGGAGGTTGACGAGCAGCGGAAGCTGCCCGCCGTTGACCGCGAGAGTCACCACGTTGCCGGTCACCCACAGTGTCATGGACACCGTGGCGACCACGACTGCCAACCACTTCAGGGTCATGGACAGACCCCTCCTTCTGTCCCGCAGGGCTGGGTTCGGCCTTGTCCCGTCCCCCCGCCGACGACGAGCCCAAGCAGTACGAATAGGGACGCTAGCGTGCCCGTTCCGGCCCCGGAGGCAAACGAATGAACCCGACCAGGCGTTCTTTCGCCATCTGAGGAACTACCCTGCTTGATTCCCTCTTTTTCGGACATCGACCGGCAACGTTGGGCGGTATGCGAGGTAGCGGATGGTTTCGCGGATGTGGAACTTCTCCGCGTCCGACACGTTGGGGTCGATCAGCCGGCGCAGCAGGGCCTCCACGTCCGGGTCCATCGGCGGCGCGGGTTGACCGGCGCGCGGGCCGGCGGCCGTGCGGTCCCAGCCGAGCGCGGCGAAGGCCGCGGCCGGGTTGAGCCCCAGGCCCTCGCAGAAGGCGACCACCCGTTCCGCCTCCGGGTCGCTGGCCCAGTCGCCGCGGACCCACCGGTTGATGGTCTGCCGCGAGACGCCGGTGCGTCGGGACACCTCGGTGCCGCTCCAGGCCCGGGTCGCCCGCGCCTCTTCGAGCGCGCGTCGGACGAAGGTGGCGAAGGCGATCTTCCGCGCATTGGCCGTCTCGGTCACCCCGTGACGGTACGGCCACTCGGCCGCGCCCGCGCGACCCGGCGCGCTGCTGTCACGCGAACGTGACGGGTTCCTCGGATTTCCGGTAAACGATCCAGTGCCGCTCTTGAGGGGTGTCACCCGGGCAGAATAGATGCCCGTAGTGGTGGCGGTAAACGGCCGAAAAGCTGATACTGTCACGCTCATGGGACAATCTACGGTGTGTCTCGTGCATGAGACGACTGGTGCTCACATGCGTCACACCTCCGTTGCCAGGGAGGTGTGGTGACCGAGCTCGCCACCCGAGCCCAGGCCTTCGGGCTGATCGCCGAGGGGGTGGCCGCGGGGCTGTGCGCTCCCTGGCGCCTCTACCTCGCCCGAGGCTGCCGTTACCTGTCGCTGAGCGTCGGCGACCGCGCCGAGTGGAATGCCTGGCGTACCCATCTCGGCTGCCCGGAGCTGAGCGTCCGCGTCTACGACGCCGGCGGCGAGATCCGCCGTTCGTCCGTGGCCGAGGTCGTCCTGGACGGCTGCCGGATCAGCGTCGAGCTGGTCGAGGAGGTCAGCACCGACGACCTGGACCGGCTGCTGGTCGCGGATCCCACCACCGTCGAGCCGGAGGAACGATGACGCGACGTCCGGGACCGGCCGGAGCCGCCCGATGAGCCCGTTCCTGGCGGTCTTCCTCGTCCTGGTGCTCGGTGCGACCAGCTACGCGGCCGGCCGTCTGCACGGGCAGCTCAGCTACCGCATCGGCTACCGCTTCGGCTACCGGCAGGGCTACTTCGACGGCGACCGGGGCGCCTGGAACCGGCGGCGCAGGGACGCCCAGGCCGCCATCGCCTCCGCCCTGTCGGTCTCGCCGGCGGGCGTCGTCCGCTCCGCGGGCACCGTCGCCCGCCCCGGCGCCACTGCCCGCTCCGGCGCTGTGGTCGGCCCCGGCACCACCTACACCGGCTCGTCGTTCACCGCGCCGGCCGCCCCGATCACCGGGCGGCACCCGACCGGCACGCTCGTCCGACGGACCGGCTGAGGTCGGCCGGCGGGGCCGCCCCGGGCGGTTCCGCCGACCGGCGCCACGAGCGCGGTGCGTCGTCCGCGGCGGACACGCACCGTCGGGGCCACGTCAGACCGGTGACGGTGGCCCCGCCGGCCGGGATGCGCGCAGGGGGCATGCATCCCGGCCGGCTTCGCCGCGTCCACCGCCCAGCGGCTGGGCGGCGACCGGCGCCCGTCGCCTGAGTCGCCGGGCTGTTCACACGGCCGTCTCCGGAGATCCACGATCGCCCTCTAGCCGGGACGGTCCGCCGCCGCTAGCGTCTAGGCATGGCACGGGGTTCTCCCGAGCCAACCGGCCCGCCCGGACCTGCGACCTCGCGCACGGGGCCCGCATCCGACCCCGTGTCACCCGGGCACCGGACGAGGCGGAACACGGGTGGCCGGGTGCCCATCCGTCGGAGCAGGCCTGTGACGACTCGCCGTACCACCGCCGGTGCCGACCAGACCCCGGCCGCGACTGCCACGACCCGCCGCGCCACCCGGAGCCGCCGTACTGCGGCCGCCGCGCCGGCCGACCCCAAGGAGCCGCGACCAGCCGGCCAGGCATTCGTCCTGGACACATCCGTGCTGCTCTCCGATCCGGCGGCGTTCCACCGGTTCGCCGAGCACGAGGTGGTCCTGCCGCTGGTGGTCATCACCGAGCTGGAGGGCAAGCGGCACCATCCGGAGCTGGGCTGGTTCGCCCGGCAGTCGCTGCGGATGCTCGACGAGCTGCGGATCCAGCATGGTCGGCTGGACCGGCCGGTGCCCGCCAACGACGTCGGCGGCACACTGCGCGTGGAGCTCAACCACACCGACGACGGTGTGCTGCCGCCCGGCTTCCGCACCGAGAGCAACGATGCCCGGATCCTCTCCGTGGCGCTCAACCTCGCCGCCGAGGGGCGGGAGGTCACCCTGGTCAGCAAGGACATGCCGCTGCGGGTCAAGGCCGCCTCGGTGGGCCTGCGGGCCGACGAGTACCGGCACGGGCAGGCCAGCGACCCGACCTGGACCGGCATGGCCGAGTTGGACCTGGGCGAGGAGCAGATCGGCCGGTTGTACGCCGGGGAGGCGCTCGACGTCGACGAGGCGGCCGGTCTGCCCTGCCACACCGGCCTGGTGCTGCACTCGACGCGCGGCTCCGCACTCGGCCGGGTGCTGCCGGACAAGTCGGTCCGGCTGGTCCGCGGCGACCGGGAGGCGTTCGGGCTGCACGGCCGTTCGGCCGAGCAGCGGGTCGCCCTCGACCTGCTGCTCGACGAGTCGATCGGGATCGTCTCGCTGGGCGGCCGGGCCGGCACCGGCAAGTCGGCGTTGGCGCTCTGCGCCGGGCTGGAGGCGGTGATGGAGCGCCGCCGGCACAAGAAGGTGATCGTGTTCCGCCCGCTGTACGCCGTCGGCGGCCAGGAGCTGGGCTACCTGCCCGGGTCGGAGTCGGAGAAGATGTCGCCGTGGGCCCAGGCGGTCTTCGACACGCTCGGCGCGGTGGTGCACGAGAACGTGCTGGAGGAGGTCACCTCCCGGGGCATCCTGGAGGTGCTGCCGCTGACCCACATCCGTGGGCGCAGCCTGCACGACGCCTTCGTGATCGTGGACGAGGCCCAGTCCCTGGAGCGCGGTGTGCTGTTGACCGTGCTGTCCCGCATCGGGCAGGGCTCGCGGGTGGTGCTCACCCACGACGTGGCCCAGCGCGACAATCTGCGCGTCGGCCGGCACGACGGCGTCACCGCCGTCATCGAGGCGCTCAAGGGCCATCCGCTCTTCGCACATGTCACGCTCAGCCGTTCGGAGCGGTCTCCGATCGCAGCGATGGTGACGGATCTGCTGGAGGACATCCCGCTATGATGGTGCTTTTATAGGGGTTTATCCGTATTTTATGTGTGGCGCAGATCACAAACCGCTCGGTTGGTTTCCCATCAGCCTCACTGTGCGCGATGGTGTCCAACGAGCGCCCACGCGCCACAGGCATCGTTGGTGATCGTTCGTCCCGAGACGGGCGGACATCGGCGAAGGTCGGTGCGTCGGCGCGACCGGTACCGGTCGGGGCGCTCGCGGTACGGCCGAGGGCCCTCCTGTGGCCCGACGCCGCGCCGCGTCCTTGCCCCCGACGAAGGGACCACTTCGTGAGTCGGCTGTGGAGCCGGTTGGGCGCCCGTACGGCTGCTGTCGCGTTGCTCTCTGTGGGCGTTGCCGGTGGCTTCTACCTGGGCGAAGACCGGGAAACCCAGCAACAGGGCCTGACCGCGCAGGTGAGCGCCGAGGTCGACCGCGTCGACTTCGCCTACCAGCGCGAGCGGCAGTCCGCCCACCAGGTGAAGGTCGCCAAGCAGCGGGCCGCCGAGTACCAGGCCAAGCTCCGGGCGGCGCAGGCCGCCAAGGAGGCCGCCGAGCGTGCCCGCAAGGCCGAGGCCGCCGCGGCGACCCGCAAGCGCGAGCGTGCGGCGCAGAACGCCGCAGCCAAGCCGTACGACGGGCCGATCCCGGCGTCCTGCGAGGAGTACAGCGGCAACCGGAAGATCGGCTGCGCTCTGATGATCGACGCGGGCTTCGGCATCGCGGAGTTCCCGTGCCTGGAGAAGCTCTGGACCAAGGAGAGCGGCTGGAACCACAAGGCCAGCAACTCCTCCTCCGGCGCGTACGGCATTCCGCAGTCGCTGCCGGGCAGCAAGATGGGCTCGATCGCGGACGACTGGCGGACGAACCCGGCCACCCAGATCAAGTGGGGGCTGGGCTACATCAAGGGCAGGTACAAGACGCCCTGTGGCGCCTGGAGCTACTTCCAGAACAACGGCCACTACTGACGGCGTCGAAGGCGGGGCGGGTGGAGGCGCACTCGCCCCGCCTTCGCGTACCCGGCCGAGCGGGCGGGACGTGAGTGGCGGTCGGCCCCTTTTGCTGATAGCAGTTGTGGGGTGACCCTGCAGCCTGGAAACGGCGACCCCTACCGGTTCGGCACCGAGGCGTTCTACGCCGCGCTCGGCCGGGCCTTCGTCGCCATGTGCGCGGTGGTCCCGTTCCTCTTTCTCATCGAGGCCGCCGACCAGGGCCTGGCGTTCGGCCTGGACGCCACCGCCGGCATCATCCCGAAGCGCATCGACGGGCTGGACGGGGTCTTCTTCTCCCCGTTCCTGCACCACGGCTTCGACCACCTCTACAGCAACAGCATCCCGCTGATCCTGCTGGGCACCTTCGTGCTGGCGGCCGGCGCCCGCCGGTTCCTCTGGTCGACCCTGATCATCATCCTGGTCAGCGGGCTCGGGGTCTGGTTCACCGGCTCGCCCAACTCCGTCGTGGTCGGCGCCAGCGGGGTGATCTTCGGCTACCTGGGCATCCTGCTGACCCGGGGCATCGTCGAGCGCAGCTGGTGGAACTTCGCCGTCTTCCTGCTGGTCGGCCTGCTCTACGGCTGGCAACTGGTCGGCATCCTCCCCACCGACGAGCGGATCTCCTGGCAGGGGCACCTGTTCGGGTTGCTGGGCGGCGTGGTGGCCGCGATCCTGTTCCGCCGTCGCCGCCCGGTCGCCGGCGGCTCCGACTACTCGGGGTCCACCCTCAGCCTGCCCTGACCAGTTCCTCGGCGCGCCTCTGGGACGTGCTTGCCCGCCCGCTGTCACCCGCCTACGGTCGAGATCAGCAAGCGTTGATCCGTGAGCGGAAAGCGACGGTACGCCATGCGCGAGGTCGACATCGCCGTGATCGGGGCCGGTCCGGCCGGCCTCTTCGCCGCGTACTACGCGGGCTTCCGAGGGTTGTCGGTGGCGGTGATCGACGCGCTGCCGGAGCCCGGCGGACAGGTCACGGCGATGTACCCGGAGAAGCTCATCCTGGACGTGGCCGGCTTCCCCGCCGTCAAGGGCCGCGACCTGGTGACGAACCTGGTGGCCCAGGCCGCCCCGTTCGGGCCGCAGTACCTGCTCGGCACCCGGGCCGAGAAGCTCTCGTACGCCGACGACCGGCCGGTGCTCGGCCTGGCCGGCGGTGAGCAGCTCAGCTGTGGCGCGGTCGTGGTCACCGGCGGGTTGGGCAGCTTCAGCCCTCGGCCGCTGCCCTGCGCCGACGGTGCTCCCGGCTCGGGGATCGTCTACTTCGTCACCGAGCCGGCCGAGCTGGCCGATCGGGACGTGCTGATCGTCGGTGGCGGCGACTCCGCCTTCGACTGGGCGTTGACGCTGCAACCGCTGGCCCGGTCGGTGACCCTCGTGCACCGGCGGGAGAAGTTCCGGGCGCACGCCTCGACGGTCGCCCGGGTGCTGTCGCTGCCGGTGCGGGTCGTGGTCAACGCCGAGGTCACCCGGCTGATCGGGGATGGCACGGTCACCGGTGCCGAGGTGACCGTGCGCGGCGGCGCGGCCGAGACTCTTCCGGTGGACATCGTGGTCGCCGCGCTCGGCTTCACCGCCGACCTGGGCCCGCTCGCCGAGTGGGGGCTGCGGCTGGACCGCCGCCACATCCTGGTGGACAGCGCGATGGCGACGAACCTGCCGCGGGTCTTCGCCGCCGGTGACATCACCGAGTACCCGGGCAAGGTGCGGCTGATCGCCACGGGCTTCGGCGAGGCCGCGACGGCGGTGAACAACGCCGCCGTGGCGATCGACCCGAGCGCCCACCTGTTCCCCGGGCACTCCTCCGACGCCGGCTGACCCGCGGCACCGGATCGGTCCGCGGCCCGTGCGGTCACTCCGGTCGGGGCAGGCCGATGAGGTCCGCCATCAACCCGACCTGATGCTCGAAGTACGAGTCCCGGTGCGAGATGGTCTGGTTCAACCGGCCGAACAGTTCGAAGCTGATGAGCCCGAAGAGCTGCGTCCAGCCGGCCATTCCCCGGGCCAGCAGTGCGCTGGGCATCCCGGGGAAGAAGGCGTCGGCCAGCTCGGTCAGGTCGGCGCGTACCGGCTCCGGCAGCTCCTCGGCGGGGACGGTGAGCCGACCGTGGGTCAGGCCGTCGCGGAGGATGCCGACCAGGGTCAGCGGGGGACGCTGGGCGGGTAGCACGGTGTCGGCGGGGGCGGCGTACCCGGGCACCGGGCTGCCGTAGAGCAGCGCGTACTCGGCGGGGTGGGCGAGCGCCCAGTCCCGCGCGGCCCGGCACACGTGGTGCCAGCGGCCGCGCAGGTCGTCCGGGTCGGTGCCGGAGTCGGCGGCCTCCACGGCGTCGCCGAGCCCGTCGTACGCCTCCAGGATCAGTGCGGTGAGCAGATCGTCGCGGCTCGGGACGTAGCGGTAGATGGCGGAGGACACCATCCCCATGTCCCGGGCGACGGCCCGCAGCGACAGGTTGGCACCGTCGGTGGCCAGGTGACGGCGGGCCACCGCCTTGATCTCGTCGATCATCTCGGCGCGGACGCGGGCGCGGATCGAGGAAGCGGACATGGGATCACTCTGCCACGAAACGGAGCGCCAATCAAAATAGAGAGCACTGCTCTTGACGGGCGGGCCGACCGGCATGCATGGTGGTGGTGCACAGAGAGAGCACTGCTCTCACTTCGTACCCCTGCTTCGAAAGGCTTCCTCATGTCGCTGCACGTGATCGTCGGCACCGGTCCGGTCGGCACCGCCACCGCACGTCTCCTCGCGGAGCGCGGCGAGCAGGTCCGCGTCATCAGCCGCCGGGGCAACGGACCAGAGCACCCAGCCATCGAGCGGGTCGCTGCCGACGCTGTTGACGCCGACCGCCTCACCGAACTCGCCACCGGGGCCGCAGCGCTGTACAACTGCGCGAACCCGGCGTACCACCGGTGGGCCACCGACTGGCCGCCGCTGGCCGGCGCGCTGCTCACCGCCGCCGAGCGGACCGGCGCGGTGCTCGCCACGGTCGGCAACCTCTACGGGTACGGGCCGGTCGACGGCCCGATGACCGAGCAGACCCCGCTGGCCGCGACCGGTACGAAAGGCCGCGTGCGCAACCGGATGTGGGCCGACGCTCTCGCCGCCCACCGGGCCGGGCGTGTCCGGGTCACCGAGGTGCGCGGCTCCGACTACGTCGGCGCCGCCGGCACGTCGCTGGCGATGATGGTGCTGCCCCGGGTGATCGCCGGGCAGCGGGTCTTCCTGCCCGTCGACTGGGACGCCCCGCACACCTGGACGTACATCCCGGATGTCGCCCGCACGCTCGTCGCCGCGGCCGCCGACCCGCAGGCATGGGGACGGGCCTGGCACGTGCCCAGCGCCCCGGCCACGCCGATGCGCGAGCTCGCCGGCCGGGCCGCCGCGCTGACCGGCGCGCCAGCGCCCAAGCTGACGCGGATGCCCTACCCCGTGTTGTGGCTGGGTGGCCTGACCGACCCGTTCATCCGCGAGCTGCGGGAGACCGCCTACCAGTTCGACCGGCCGTACCTGTTGGACTCGACCGCCGCCACCGCCACCCTCGGCGTCCAGCCGACACCCATCGAGCAGGTGGTGAAGGAGACGGTCGAGGCCCTCCGTCGCTGAACCCCGCCCGCCACCCGGCCGAGACCGGTCCCGCTCAGCGGCGGCCGGGTGGCGCGAGCGCGGCGATCAGCACGGCCACCATGGTCAGCGCGGCACCGAGCAGGGTGTTCACGCTGGGATGCGAGGCCGCGGTGGGCAGCACCAGATCCAACAGGACAGCTCCCACGATCTGGCCGGCGATGGTGGCCAGCCCGAGCAGCAGCACCCCGGTGAAGCGGACGATCGCGGCGGCGATCGCGATGAACACGATGCCGATCGGGCCACCCAGGTAGAACCACGGCTCGGTCGGCAGGTTGCCGGTCGGCCAGCCGCGTATCGCGATGTCGATCGCGAACGCGACGAGCAGGACGACCGTGCCCACGGCGAAGTTGACGAGCGTGGCGGTCAGGGCGCTGTCCGCCGCCGCCCGGACCCGGCCGTTGACCGCCTGCTGCCAGGCGATACCCACCCCGGCTAGCAGGGGCAGCAGGGCCAGCGCCAGCGTGCCCGGGTCACCGAGCCGGTCGGCGACCGCCAGGCCGACCGCCAGCACGGTGAGCACCGCTCCGGCCAGCCGCTGCCGGGTGATCGGCTGCCGGCCGGTCGGCCCGATGCCGGCCCGGTCCACGGCGAGGCTGCTGCCGGTCTGGCCGGCGACCACCGCCACGGTGAAGACCGCAACGCCCAACGAGCCGATGGTGAGCCCCTGGGTGGCCACGAGGAACGCACCGAACATCCCGCCCAGGCACTGCCACGGGCGCAGCGCGCCCGACCTGAGGGCGGGCCGCAGCGCCGCCAGACCCCGCCGCCCACCGGGGGTGGCGGGAACCAGCACCAGCAGCACCATCAGGCCGACGCCGAACGAGATCACCGCTGCGGCGAAACCGTCGGCCAGGCGTACCCCCAGCTCGCCGTTGATTCGGGACTGCACCGCCACCGCGACCCCGGAGACCGACGCCAGCGCGACACCGGTGATCCGGCGGGCGGCCGAGAGGGACTGCGGGGTCGCAGTGCCGGTGACGGTCACTCCTGTTCGGCCAGTGGCCGACCGTCGAAGTCGACCGCCGAGTAGAGCGCCAGCTTCTCCAGCCGGTGGTACGAGTCGATCACCCGGATCGTGCCGCTCTTCGACCGCATCACGATCGACTGCGTGTACGCGCCGCCGGCCCGGTAGCGGACCCCGCGCAGCAGGTCGCCGGAGGTGACCCCGGTCGCCACGAAGAAGCAGTTGTCCCCGGTGACCAGGTCGTCGGTGCCCAGCACCCGATCCAGGTCGTGCCCGGCGGCGAGTGCCTTCTCCCGCTCCTCGGCGTCGCGCGGCCAGAGCTTGGCCTGCATCGCCCCGCCCATGCACTTCAGGGCACACGCGGAGATGATGCCCTCGGGGGTGCCGCCGATGCCCATCAGCACGTCCACATCCGACTCGCCCCGGGCCGCCGCGATGGAGCCCGCGATGTCCCCGTCGGAGATGAACCGGATGCCCGCGCCGGTCCGGCGGATCTGCGTGACCAGGTCGTCGTGGCGGCTGCGGTCCAGCACACAGACCGTCACCTCGGAGACGTCGGTGCCCTTGACCTTGGCGATCCGGCGCAGGTTGTCGGCCACCCCGGCGTTGATGTCCACCACGTCGGCGTACGCCGGCCCGACAGCGAGCTTCTCCATGTAGAAGACGGCGCTCGGATCGAACATCGCACCGCGCTCGGAGACGGCGAGCACCGCCAGCGCGTTCGGCATGCCCTTGCTCATCAGCGTGGTGCCGTCGACCGGGTCGACGGCGACGTCCACCTCCGGGCCGGTGCCGTCACCGACCTGCTCGCCGTTGAAGAGCATCGGGGCGTTGTCCTTCTCGCCCTCGCCGATCACCACCACGCCGCGCATCTGGATCGAGTTGATCAGCTTGCGCATGGCGTCGACGGCTGCCCCGTCGCCGCCCTCCTTGTCGCCCCGGCCGACCCAGCGGCCGGCGGCCATCGCCGCGGCCTCGGTGACCCGGACCAGGTCGAGGGCAAGGTTACGGTCGAGATCCTGCGGGATCCGCGTCCTGGTGTTCGTCATGACGGCTGCTCCTCCTCGCGACGGTGCGGGGACGACCGGCGGCGGGGCGTTCCCCGCTGCCGGCTTTGTCGCTGATCCTCACACGATGGCGGAACCGGCGTCGGCGCGGGGCGGTGATGGGCCGGATACCGCCGGTCGGGCGGCTGCGAAGATGGCAGGGTGGAACCCGCACAGCCAGCCGACCGCGTACCCGCCGACCGCACCCCGCCCGGCGGCCAGCCGCCGGCCGACCTTCCCGCCGGCACCGGTGGGGAGCCCGCCGCGACCGACCCGACGACGCCGCCGGTCGGTGAGCCGGCCCTCGTCGCGTCGAATCCGTCCGCCGCGCCGCCGGTGGACGAACCGGTGCCGGGCCGGCCCGGCACCGGAGTCGGCAGCGCGGAGACCGGCGAGCTGCCGGCACCTCCGCCGCGCCTGGAAAAATCAGCGCGATCCGAGCGGTCGCCGAAGGACATGGCGATCTCGCTGCTGGTGCTGTTGATCCCGATCGCGCTGCTGCTGGCGTTCTACCGGGGCTTCCTCGGCGGCGACGAGGCCGCCACGGTCGATCCGGCACCGGCGATCGAGCAGGCCCGCGCGGCGAACACCTTCCCGGTGAGCCAGCCGGAGGGGCTGGGTTCCGGGTGGCGGACGGTCAGCGCCCGCTACCAGACCGTCGAGGGTGGCGCGCACCTGCGGATCGGCTACCTCACCCCGGAGGGGCGGGGCGTCCAGCTGTTGCAGAGCAGCGTGCCGGCGGAGCGGCTGCTCCCGACCGAGCTGACCGGCCAGGCCCAGCCGCAGGGCCCGACCGAGCTGGCCGGACGCACCTGGCAGCGCTACACCGCCCGGGGCAACCAGCAGGCGCTGGTCCTGCTGGAGCCGACCCGCACGGTCATCGTCGTCGGCGACGCCCGGGACAACGAACTGCGCCAACTCGCCGGCGCCGTGAGCTGAGGTCGGCGCAGGAATCGGACGGAAGGGCGGTTGTCCGACGCGTCGACAGGGAACAGAGAGGGAGTGACCCGGGCGCCCTGCTCGGCCCGGGTCGCGCGGCGCAGCCGACGGTGCTGCTGCGTCGCCCGGTTTCCGGCGCCGTCCAGGTCGTCGGGTGACCCCCTTGGGAGACACACATGACTGTTCGACGACTCAGCGCCGGCCTGGTCGCCGCCGCTCTGTTCACGCCCGGCCTTGCCGCCTGCAACAGCAGTGGGACACCGACCGCCGGATCGACCGCCTCCCCGACGGCGAGCGCCTCCGCCACGGCGAGCGCGTCCGGCACGCCGGTGGCGGGCGACGCCAAGCAGGCGCTGCTCGACTCCACCAGGGAGATCAGCAACGGGAACTTCCGGTTCACCCTCGCCGGCGCCGGCTCCACGGCGGAGGGCCAGGTGCACCAGCCGAGTCAGAGCGCGGCGATGAAGATCGCCATCGGCGGCCCCTCATCCGACCTGGCCATGAAGCTCGACGTGATCCACTTCAAGCCGGACAGCTGGGTGAAGCTGGAGCTGACCGGCCCCACCGCCAACAGCCTGCCGGCCATCAAGCAGCTCAACCTCGGCAAGTACCAGCACCTGGACCAGACCCGGATCAAGGGCAACCGCAGCCTCGGCTTCGACTTCGAGAAGGTCGACCCCGCCGGCAGCGCCGTGCTCACCCAGGGCATCACCGAGGTCCGGAGCACCGGCACCGGCACGTACGCCGGCACCATCGACGTCACCAAGGCTGCCGAGGCCGGCTCGCTGAACGCCGCCACGATCGCCGCGCTCGGCACGCAGGCGAAGACGGTCCCGTTCACGGCGAAGGTGGACCCGCAGGGTCGGCTCAGCGAGCTGGTGCTGCAACTGCCGGCCGCCGGGCAGACCGCCGCGCAGGAGATCCGGATGACGTACTCCGACTACGGTGCGGCCACCGCCGCGCAGAAGCCGCCGGCGGACCAGGTCGTCGAGGCGCCGGCCGAGCTGTACAGCCTGTTCGGCTGACGGTCGTACGCGGGTGGGGCGACTCCGGTCGCCCCACCGGCGGTCAGGAGGCGGGCTCCTGCCGGGCCGCCTCGATCCGCGCCCGGGCGCCGTCCAGCCAGCGCTGGCAGATCACCGCCAGCGCCTCGCCGCGCTCCCAGAGCGCCAGCGACTCCTCCAGGGACGTGCCACCGGCCTCCAGCCGTTCGACCACCGAGGCCAACTCGGCGCGGGCCTGCTCGTAGCTGAGCCGCTCGTCCGGCCCGGCCTTCGTGTCGTCAGTCATCGCGTCCATCTCAGCACACCACCCGTCGGCCGCCGCGGCCCGCCACTCAGCCGTCCACCGTGGCGGCGAGCTCGCCGTCGGCCAGCCGGACCCGCAGCGGGTCGCCCTTGCCGACCTCGGCCGCGGCGCGGACCACGTGGCCGTCGGCGCGCTGCACGATCGCGTACCCCCGGTCGAGCGTGGCGGCGGGGGAGAGGGCGCGCAGTCGGGCCAGGGTGTGCCGCAGCTCGTCGTCGGCCGCGCCGAGCCGGTGGTCCAGGCAGCGTCCGGCACGCTGGCGGAGCGCGGTCAGGTCGGTCGCCCGCTGCTCGACCATCACCTGGGGACGGGCGAGCACCGGCCGGGAACGCAGCCCGTCGAGGCGGTGCGACTCCCGGTCGACCAGGTTGCGCACCGCCCGCTGGAGCCGATGCCGGGCCTGGCCGATGAGGCGTACCTCCTCGGTGAGGTCGGGGACCACCCGCTTGGCCGCGTCGGTCGGGGTGGACGCGCGCACGTCGGCGACGTAGTCGACCAGCGGTGCGTCCGTCTCGTGGCCGATCGCGCTGACCACCGGGGTACGGCAGCCGAACACCGCGCGGCAGAGCGCCTCGTCGGAGAAGGGCAGCAGGTCCTCGATGCCGCCGCCGCCCCGGGCAATGATGATCACGTCGATGGTCGGGTCGGCGTCCAGCACCTTGAGCGCGTCGATGATCTGCGGCACCGCGGACGGGCCCTGGACGGCCACGTTGACCGTGCGGAACTCCACGGCCGGCCAGCGCCGCCGGGCGTTCGTCAGCACGTCGCGCTCGGCCGCCGACGCCCGGCCGGTGATCAGCCCGATCCGGCCGGGCAGGAACGGCAGCCGGCGCTTGCGGGCACGGTCGAACAGCCCCTCGGCGGCGAGCAGCTTCTTGAGCTTCTCCAGCCGGGCCAGCAGCTCACCGAGCCCCACCTGGCGGATCTCGTCGGCCCGCAGGCTCAGGGTGCCCCGGGCGGCGTAGAACTCCGGCTTGGCGTGC
Organism: Micromonospora sp. RHAY321; assembly: GCF_023896955.1. Classification (GTDB taxonomy): domain Bacteria; phylum Actinomycetota; class Actinomycetes; order Mycobacteriales; family Micromonosporaceae; genus Micromonospora. The sequence goes on along the minus strand of NZ_JAMHIW010000003.1, from coordinate 15,630 downwards.
AGCACCACCCGGGCGCCCTCGCGCAGCTCCGGCGCGCCGAGGTCCAGCACGTCCCGGTTGGTGGTGACGGTCAGGCTCAGGTCGGCCGACGGGTCACGCAGGGTGAGGAAGACGGTGCTGGCGCCGGGCCGCCGGCTGATCTGCGCCACCTGCCCGTCCACCCACACCCAGCCGAGCTTCGCGATCCAGGCGCCCACCTTCTGGCTCACGACCCGGACCGGCCAAGGCTCCTCCGCGCTGCTGCGCGCCCCATCACCCGTGCTCACCCGCCCACCCTACGGACCCTCGCGGTGATCAAGAGGTTTGCGTCGGTCCCAGGCGCGTTTCCGACGCAAACCTCTTGATCACCGGGGGGTGGGTGGGTGGTGGGCGGTCGCTGTGGTGCGGGTCGCAGGCGCTGCCGCTGGGGAACCGGACACGTACGATGGGCGGGTGACCGAGGCTCAGGCGACTCCCCAGACCGGTAAGCGCGTGCTCCTGGCCAAGCCCCGCGGCTACTGCGCGGGCGTCGACCGGGCGGTGCAGACCGTCGAGGAGGCGCTGAAGCTCTACGGCGCCCCGATCTACGTCCGCAAGCAGATCGTGCACAACAAGCACGTCGTGCAGACCCTGGAGGCCCAGGGTGCGATCTTCGTGGAGGAGAACGAGGAGGTGCCGGAGGGCGCCACCGTCATCTTCTCGGCCCACGGCGTGGCCCCCGAGGTCTACGAGCAGGCGAAGCAGCGGTCGCTGAAGGCGATCGACGCGACCTGCCCGCTGGTCACCAAGGTGCACCAGGAGGCGAAGCGTTTCGCCGCCGAGGACTACGACATCCTGCTGATCGGCCACGAGGGGCACGAGGAGGTCGTCGGCACCGCCGGTGAGGCTCCCGCGCACATCCAACTCGTGGACGGCCCCGACGGCGTCGACAAGATCACCGTTCGTGATCCGGAGAAGGTGGTCTGGCTCTCCCAGACCACGCTGTCGGTGGACGAGACGCTGGAGACGGTCGCCCGGCTCAAGCAGCGGCTGCCGCTGCTCCAGTCCCCGCCGAGCGACGACATCTGCTACGCCACCTCCAACCGCCAGCACGTGGTCAAGGAGATCGCCCCGGAGTGCGACGTGGTGATCGTCGTCGGCTCGACGAACTCCTCCAACTCGGTGCGCCTGGTCGAGGTCGCCCTGGACGCTGGCGCCCGCGCCGGTCACCTGGTCGACTTCGCCCACGAGATCGACGACGCCTGGCTCGTCGACGCGCGCACGGTCGGCGTGTCCTCCGGCGCGAGCGTCCCGGAGGACCTGGTGCGGGACGTGCTGGACCACCTGGCCGCGCGCGGTTTCGGCGACGTCGAGGAGATCACCACCGCCAACGAGCGGCTCACCTTCTCGCTGCCCCAGGAGCTGAAGCGGGACATGAAGGCCGCGGCGGCACGCGGTTGATCAGCCCGGGTCGGGCCGCCACGGGAACGCTCCGCCACCCCGCAACGTCGAACCGGGCATGAGGACCTTTCGGCTCGTCGTCCCCGCCCTGATCGCCTGCGCGGCGCTGAGTGCCTGCGGCGGCACGGACGGCCCCGCCACCTCCACCCCGAGTGGGCCGTCACCGGTCACCGGGCAGCCCACCCCGTCCGCGTCCGTCCCGTCGACCCCCGGCACGGCGACACCGGTGCCCACCGCGACGCCCAAGCCACCTTCAGGTGGACCCAGCATCCCGCCGCCGGTCGGGGCCACCGAACTGACCGGCACGATCACCAGCGGGGTGGAACCGAACTGCGTGCTGCTGGACGGCTACCTGCTGATCGGCGGCCCCCGCGAGGTGTTCACCGCAGGCGCCCGGGTGACCGTCACCGGCCGGGTCGAGCCGGGCATGATGACCACCTGCCAGCAGGGCACCCCGTTCGTCGTGGAGGGGGCGCGCCGCAGCTGACCCCGGCCTGCGGCCCCCGCCGGCCGGTCAGCGGTCGCGGTCGGCGGGGACGGCGTCGTCCAGCAACTCGGGTGCTTGCGGCTGGCGGGGAGTCAGCTCGACCTGGGCCGGGCTGGCCAGCTCCTCGTCCGAGACGCCCAGCTCGGCGAGCTTGCGGGCGCTGACCAGCACCCGGGCCTCCAGCGAGCCGACCGCGCGGTTGTACGCGGTCACCGCCCCGGCCAGCGACGACCCGAGCTTGCCCACGTGGTCACCGAGGGTGGAGAGCCGGCTGTACAGCTCCCTCGCCAGCGTGTGCACCGCCAGGGCGTTGCGGGCCAGCGCCTCCTGCCGCCAGGAATAGGCCACCGTGCGCAGGAGGGCGACCAGGGTGGCCGGCGTGGCGAGCACCACGTTGCGGGCGAAGGCGTGCTCCAGCAGCGTCGGGTCACGCTGGAGCGCCACGTCGAGGAACGGGTCGGCGGGGACGAACAGCACCACGAACTCGGGTGAGCTGTCGAACGCGGACCAGTAGGACTTCGCGGCCAGCGCGTCGACGTGCCCGCGCAGGTGCCGGGCGTGCGCGTCGAGGTGGGTGTCCCGGCCGCGCTCGTCGCGGGCCTCCATCGCGGTGAGGTACGCGTCGAACGGCGCCTTGGCATCCACGACGACCGACCGGCCGCCGTGCAGCCGGACCACCAGATCCGGGCGGACCACCTGCCCGTCGGCGTCGGCGGTGACCTGCTCGGAGAAGTCGCAGTGCTCCAGCATGCCGGCGGCCTCGACGATCCGGCGCAACTGGTGCTCGCCCCAACGGCCCCGCACCTGCGGCGCGCGCAGGGCCGCCACCAGCTGCTTGGTCTCGGTGCGCAGCTCGCCGGAGACCGCGCTCATCGAGCGGACCTGTTCCCGCAGCTCGGCGTACGCGTCGATCCGGTCGTGCTCCAGCTCGGCCACCCGCTGCTCGTAGCGGCGCAGGGTGTCGTGCAGCGGCGCCACCGCGCGGGCCACCGCCTCCTGGGACTGGGCGGTCGCCTCGTAGCTCAACGCCCGCATGGACTGCTCCAGCCGGCCCTCGCCCTCCCGCGTCGCGGTCAGCGTGGCGTCCAGCCGGGCGATGTCGGCCGCCGACCGGGACCGGGCCGCGTACCAGCCCACCGCCCCGCCGGCGCCGAGGCACACGATCACCAGGAGCAGCGTCGAGACGTCCATCACCGGAGCTTGCCAGACGGATACGACGGGACACCCGGGGGTACGTTCGAAGACATGGAACTTGTGCTGTGCCTCGCCATCGTGCTGGTCGGCGCACTGGGCGCCGCGGCGCTCATCCGCGCGCAGACCACCGCCCGTCGACGCACCGAGCTGGGCGACGCCCGCGCGGAGGCGCAGCGCTGGTACGAGCGCCTCGGCGGCCAGTTGATGAATCTGCACGGCGACGAGCCGGCGGTCCGCCAGGCGCTCTCCGACGCCGGTGAGCGGTACAACGCGGCGGGCTCGCAGCTGGAGCAGGCGCGCACTTCGAACCAGTTCGCGCTGGCCCGGGAAACCGCGTTGGAAGGGCTGGCGTACATCCGGGCGGCACGGACGGCGCTGGGCATCGATCCCGGCCCCGAACTGCCGCAGTTGGCCGCCGCGCGTGGCGCCGGGCAGCTCACCAGGGAGCGCGAGGTCGACGTGCAGGGGCAGACCTTCCGGGCCGGCCCCCAGCCCGGCCGGGAAACGCCCTACTACTACCCGGGTGGGCGGTATCAGGGCCGGCCCGTGCCGGCCGGCTGGTACTCGACGCCGTGGTGGAAGACGGCGCTGGGCACCGGCGCCGGCGTACTCGGCGGCATCCTGATCGCCGACGCCCTGTTCTCGCCCGCCTTCGCCGACCCGGGGTACGGCTACGACGAGGGCTACCAGGAGGGCTTCGGCGACGGCGTCGACCAGGGTGGGGACGGCGGTGACCAGGGCTTCGACGGTGGTGACCAGGGCGGCGACGTCGGCGGGGGCGACTACGCGGGTGGCGACTTCGGCGGTGGGGACTTCGGTGGGGGCGACTTCGGCGGTGGGGACTTCTGACCATCGGTGAGTGACACGCGAAAAGGCCCCGGTCAGTGTGACCGGGGCCTTTTCCGTCGTCGTTCAGCCGGTGTTGCGCATCCCGGCGGCGATGCCGTTGACCGTGGTGAGCAGCGCCCGCTCCAGGGCCGTGCCGTCGCTCGGGGCGCGCCGGCCGCCGGGGGCGGTGGCCACCGCCCGTCCGGCGGCACCGGACTCCCGGTACTGCCGTAGCAGCGCCACCTGGAGGTGGTGCAGCGGCTCCAGGTACGTGTCCCGCACGGCCAGGGTGCGCTGGAGCACCGGCGAGTTCTCCAGCAGCGCGGGCGAGGCGGTCACCGCCAGCACCTCCCGCTTGGTCAGCTCGTACTCCTGCTCGATCTGCTCGAAGATCGGGTGCAGCTTCTTCGGCACCAGCGTCTCGACGTACCGGCGGGCGATGCTCAGGTCGGTCTTGGTCAGCATCATCTCGACGTTCGACAGGAACGTGCGGAAGAAGTGCCAGTTGCGGTTCATCTCGGCCAGTACGTCGGCCAGCCCGGCTTCCCGGGCGGCGGCCAGCCCGGAGCCGACGCCGAACCAGCCCGGCACGATCTGCCGGGTCTGCGTCCAGCCGAACACCCACGGGATGGCCCGCAGGCCGGACAGCCCCGCGCCGGTGTTCGGGCGCTTCGCCGGCCGGGAGCCGATGTTCAGCGCGCCGAGCAGCTCGGTGGGGGTGGACGCCCAGAAGTACGCCGGCAGGTCCGGGTCCTCGACCAGCGACCGGTACGACCGGTACGCGGAGGAGGAGACCACGTCCATCGTGGCGTCCCACCGTTCGAGCATCTCGGCCGGCTGCCGGGGAGCGGTGTGCAGCAGCGTCGCCTGGAGGACGGCGGCGAGGGTGAGCTCCAGGTTCTCCCGGGCCAGCGACGGCAGGGTGTACTTGTCGGAGATCACCTCACCCTGCTCGGTCACCTTGATCGCGCCGTCCATCGTGCCGTACGGCTGCGCCAGGATCGCCTCGTGCGTCGGCCCGCCGCCGCGCCCCACCGTGCCGCCCCGGCCGTGGAACAGCCGCAGGTGCACACCGTGGCGGGCGGCCACGTCGCGCAACGCGCGCTGCGCCCGGTGGATCGACCACTGGCTGGTGGTGATCCCGGCCTCCTTGTTGGAGTCCGAGTAGCCGAGCATGACCTCCTGCACGTCGCCCCGGGCCGTCACCAGCGCCCGGTACGCGGGCAGCGACAGCAACTCGTCGAGGAGTTCGCCGCCGGCGTTCAGCTCGGCCGGGGTCTCCAGCAGCGGCACGAAGCCGATCCGGGCGCGTCCGCTGTGCACGTCCACCAGGCCGGCCTCGCGGGCCAGCACGACCGCGGCCAGCACGTCGTCGACGCCCAGGGTCATCGAGATGATGTACGACTCGATCACCTCGCCGCCGAACCGGTCCTGCGCCTCCCGGATGGTGCCGAACACGTCGAACGTCTTGCGGGCCGACTCGGAGAGCGGCGTGTCCACGGTGGACAGCGGCCGACGTCCGGTCAGCTCGTCGGCGAGCAGCTTGGTGCGCTCCAGCCGGGTCAGCGCGGGGTAGTCGGTGATCTCGCCGACGGCCCCGTAGAGCTGGGCGAGCACCGCGTGGTGCGCCTCGGCGTGCTCCCGGACGTCCATGGTCGCCAGGTGCAGACCGAACGCGGAGACGGTCCGGATGGTGGAGGCCAGCCGGCCGACGGCGGTGAGCTGCCCGGAGTTGCGGGCCAGCGAGGCGCGCAGCAGCTCCAGGTCGGCGATCAGCTCGGCGGAGCCCCGGTAGTCCCGGCCCGGCACGTGCGCCGTGCCCTGCCGCAACCGCTGCCGGGTGTTGGCGAGCTTCGCCTTCACGCAGCGCGCCTTGAGCCGGTACGGCTCCTCGGCGTTGACGCGGCGGAACCGGGGTGCCACCTCGGGCAGCGCGTCCAGGTCGGCGGCGAGGCTGGCGGAGAGATCCAGTGACACGCCCCGCAGCCGGCGGGAGACGGAGACCTCGTTGATCAGGTGGTCCATCGCCTTCTCGGTGGCCGCGATTCCGTGCTCGTGCTGGATGGCCAGCACGTCGCGGGTCACCGCCGGGGTGACGAACGGGTTGCCGTCCCGGTCGCCGCCGATCCAGGTGCCGAAGCTCAGCGGACGGGCCGTCGGCGAGGTCTCCACGCCCAGCGTGCGCAGGGTGTCGGCGAGGTCGTCGAGCACCTGTGGGGCGGCCTCGGCGTACAGGTCGCGCAGGTAGTAGATGGCGTTGCGGGCCTCGTCGGTCGGGTCCGGCCGGTCCAGCCGCAGCTCGTCGGTCTGCCACATGAGGTCCAGCAGCTCGGCCAGCCGGCGGTTCGCCGGGCCCTCGTCGCTGGCGCCGTAGAGGATCGCGTTGGCGGTCTCGGTGTCCAGTTCGTCGGCGATGGCCCGCAGCTTGGACAGGATCGAGCGGCGGGCCGCCTCGGTCGGGTGCGCGGTGAAGACCGGCCGGACCGCCAGCCGGCGGGCGGCGGCGGCGATCTCCTCGGCCGGCACCCCGCGCTCGGCGATCATCTTGGCCGCCTGGTCCAGCCAGCCGCCCTGCACGGCGCGGCGGCGGCGCAGGTCCCGGGCACGGTGCACCTGCTCGGTGATGTTGGCCAGGTGGAAGTAGGTGGAGAAGGCGCGGGCCAGCTTGGTGCCGGTGGTCACGTCGAGCCCGCCGAGCCGCTGCGCGGCCGCCGGGGCGTCGGTGCGGACCTGGGCGCGGATCTCCTCGACGAGGTCGAGCAGCGGGCGGCCCTCCTGGCGGGCCAGCGTCTGGCCGAGCAGGGTGCCGAGCCGGCGGATGTCGGCGCGCAGCGCGGCGTCCGGGCCGTCGTGGTCGTGCTGGTCGGTCACGATGCGCTCCTTACGTGAGTACGAAGGACAGCGCTGTCCGACTCCCTGGATGGTATCCGCGCGGGGCACGATGGCAGGAGGGGCTCCCCGGATGGCGCGCCGTGACGCGGAACACCTCGGAGATCACTCAACGGCCCGCGTGGGTGCCGCCCGACGGCCCCGGACCAGGGTGGCGGCGATCAGCGCGACGAGCCCGAGGACCGTCCAGAGCGCCAGCCCGGTGACCGGCCAGCCGATCGAGCGCCGGTCGAAGTACACCGCCGACTTGATCAGATCCGTGGCCAACCCGGGCACGTTCCACCGGTGCATCCCGCGCAGCCAGGTGGGCAGGAACTCGGGGGCGTAGATGCCGCCGGAGCCGGGATTGCCCAGCACCACCAGCAGCAGGATGACCAGCCCCGTGCCGAGCACGCCCAGCCAGCCCTGGATCGCGGCGGCGACCATCGCGGCGGCGAAGGCGGCCAGCATGCCGGCGCCGGCGACGGCCGGCAGGTCGTGGTTCCAGACGTCCAGCACCGGGCCGACGATCACCGCGCCGATGATGCCGAGCGCCACGCTGTGCACCGCGAGCGCGCCGATCCGCAGGCCGGCGCGCCGCAGGGTGCGCGGTGCGGTGCCGAGGGAGATGCCGAGCACGGTCGAGGCCAGGTAGCCGCCGAGGACGTACCCGATGGCCAGGTAGAACGGCACCAGGCCGCGCGGGTCGCTGCCGGCCACCGGCACCTCGTCGGTCACGCGCAGCGGCAGCCGGGCCTGCTGGGCAGCGCTGGTGAGCACCTGGACGACCAGCTCGGTGGCGGCCGGCGCGCCGGCACTGGCGGTGGTGAGGACCAGCCCGCCGTCGGGCGTGGAGGTGAGCACCGCGTACACCTCGCGGCTGGTCAGGCCATCGTTGGCGGCACCCGGGTCGTCGTACCCGACGGCTTTGATCTTGTTGGTGCGGTCGCGCACGGCGGTCAGGACGCTGCGCGCGGGCTGGTCGCCCATCGCCACGCCGACCGGCACGTCCCGGGGGTTGGGCTGGTGCAACGCGCCGACATAGGCGGCGATGAACGCGGTGGCCAGCGCCAGGGTGCCGAGCAGCAGGCCGACGGTGCGGGGCAGCCAGTCGCGTACCCGGACCTCCGGCGCCTCGTCCACCAGGTCAGCCTAGGGTGGCGTTTGCCCTGTTTGTGGCGTTTCTCGGGGCGGAAATCCGCTGGCCCGGACCGCTACCGTTCGATCATGGACGCTCCGCGATACCCCACCAAGCCAAAGCCGGGCGACCGGGTCGCCGTCGTCTCACCCTCAGCCGGCCTGCCGGGCCTCTTTCCGCACGTGTACGAGCTGGGGCTGCGCCGGCTGCGCGAGGAGTTCGACCTGGAGCCGGTGGAGTACCCGACCACCCGCGTGATGGGGGCCGACCCGCGCGACCGGGCCCGCGACCTGACCGCCGCCTTCGCCGACCCGGGCATCACGGCGGTGCTCGCCACCGTCGGCGGGGACGACCTGCTCACGGTCACCCCGCATCTCGACGACGACGTGCTGCGGGCCAACCCCAAGCCCTACTTCGGCTACTCCGACAACACCAACGTGCTCAACCACCTGCACCGGCTGGGGATCGTGGCGTACCACGGCGGGTCGGTGCTGGTGCACCTCGGCCGGCCGGGCGTGCCGCACCCGCTGACCTTCGACTCACTGCGCGCGGCGCTCTTCACCACCGACTGGTACGACCTCACCCCGGCCACCGAATGGGGCGACGAACCGCGCGACTGGCGCGACCCGGCCACGCTGGCCGAGGAGCCGGTGATGCTGCCGGGGGAGGGCTGGCACTGGCAGGGGCCGGCGCGGGTGGTGCGCGGACGCACCTGGGGCGGCAACCTGGAGGTCCTCAACTGGCTGCTCGCCGCCGACCGGGTCGCCCCGACGGCGTCGCTGGCCGGCTCGGTGCTGCTGGTCGAGACCTCCGAGGAGCTGCCCCCGGCCACCGAGGTCTACCGGATCCTGCGCAGCATGGGGGAGCGCGGCCTGCTCGCCGGCTTCCCGGCGGTGCTGGTCGGCCGGGCCAAGGCGTGGGACTTCGACCGGCCGCACACCCTCGACGAACGTCGGGCGTACGCGGAGGCGCAGCGGGCCGCGGTGACCCGGGCGTGCGCCGAGTACGCCCCGGACGCGGTCGTGGTCTTCGACGTCGACCTCGGGCACACCGACCCGCAGCTCATCGTCCCGTACGGCGGGGAGGTCCTGGTGGACGCGGTCGAGCGCCGCATCTCGGTGCGCTACTGACCTGTCCCCGTCGGCCCTCGACCGCGCTTCAGTCGCCGACGACGGCGAAGGCGCGGACCGGGAAGGTGCCCATGCCGGCGATCCGGGGCGGGACGGCGGTGAACCGGAAGCCGCTCGGCGGCAGCGCGTCCAGGCCGGTCAGGTGCTCGACGATCGGGATGCCGGCGGCGAGCAGCGTGCTGTGCGCGGGGCGTACTCCGCCGGCCGCCGGGCTCATGTCGTCGATGTTGATCGAGTCGATGCCGACCAGGGCCGCGCCGGCGTCGGCCAGCGCCTCGGCGGCGTCCCCGGTGAGGTGCGGCGCCTCCGGCGCGCCGTACCGCTCGGTGCCGAAGTGCGCAGACCAGCCGGTGTGCAGCAGCACGGCCCGCCCGGCCACCTCGTACGGCGCCAGCATCAGCCGGTCCACCGCCCGCGTGCCGGCCGGCACCCGGACCACCACGCCCGGCAGGTCGGCGAGCCGGTCCAGGGGCACCCCGGTCAGGTCCTCGCCGTCGGCCCAGCGGTGCGCCGGGGTGTCCAGGTACGTGCCGGTGTTGGCGATCATGTCGATCCGGGCCACCCGGAACTCGGTGCCCGGCGCGTAGTTCGCCCGGGACGCCGCGAAGGTCAGCCAGTCACCGATCTGCGGGCCGGGCCAGCCGGGCAGGGTGGTCATCCCGTCGCGGATCACGTGGCTCAGCTCGACCAGCCGCCGGCCGGTGCCGGGTTCACCGGCGGCGACGCCTCGGCCGCCCTTGTGCGGCTCCTCGATGATCGTCTTCGCGCTGATCCGGACCTCCGCGACCATCAACAGCCCGAGATGCCGGACGAACAGCGCGGCCAGGTCCTCGTCGGTGATCTCCCGACCCGGGATGTCCAGCCGGAACCCCTCGGTCCGCAGCCCACCACCGTTGGCGAAGCTCACCTCGGCGTCGAACTGCGCCCTGCACTGCTCGCTCATGTGGAAACCCGACCACACCGATCGGCGACCGGTCAAGATCAATCTCCGCGCGGCTCGTTGTGTGGATCTCGGTGGTGCGGGGCGTGCGGCGCGGCGGACCTGGGCGGAAGGGGATGGGTGTCGGTCGACGGGGATAGGCTGGTCGTCGTGCACCCCCCGTCCGACCGGACGAGGGGCAGCCGTCGTGTGCGTCGACTCCCCTGGAAGTGATCACATGCTCACCGGTCTGTTCTCCGCCGCCCTGGCCGACCCCGGGCTGACCCGGGCGCGTGACCTGGCGCGCTCCGGTGCCGCGCAGGTCGACGGCCTCGACATCACCGCCCCACCGGCGCTGCGCCCGTTCGCGGTGGCCGCCGTCGCCGCCGACCCCGACGGCGTCGCTGGCGGTGCCGGCCGGCCGGTGCTGGCCGTGACCGCCACCACCCGCGAGGCCGACGACCTGGCCGCCGCGCTGGGCGGGCTGCTGCCGGCCGAGCAGGTGGCGGTCTTCCCGTCCTGGGAGACCCTGCCGCACGAGCGGCTCTCCCCGCGCTCGGACACCGTCGGCCGCCGGCTGGCCGTGCTGCGCCGGTTGGCGCACCCGGAGTCGGCCGACGCGCACGGCCGCACCGGGCCGCTGCGGGTGCTCGTGGCGCCGGTCCGCTCGCTGCTCCAACCGCAGCTCAAGGGGCTCGGTGACCTGGAGCCGGTGCAGCTCGCCGCCGGCGAGGAGGCCGACCTGGAGGAGGTCGCCCGCCGGCTGATCGACATGGCGTACGCCCGGGTCGACCTGGTCACCAAGCGCGGCGAGTTCGCTGTGCGCGGCGGCATCCTCGACGTCTTCCCGCCCACCGACGAACATCCGTCGCGGGTCGAGTTCTGGGGTGACGAGGTGGAGGAGATCCGCACCTTCGCCGTCGCCGACCAGCGCACCATCGAGCAGGTCCCGCTGCTGTGGGCGCCGCCCTGCCGGGAGCTGCTGCTGACCCCCGAGGTCAGGGCCCGGGCCGCCGCGCTGGCGCAGGAGCACCCCGAGCTGGCCGAGATCCTGGACAAGCTGGCCGAGGGCATCCCGGTGGAGGGGATGGAGTCGCTGGCGCCGGTGCTCGTCGGCCCCGACTCCCTGGAGCTGGTGCTCGACACCATGCCCACCGGCACCCACGTGCTGCTGTGCGACCCGGAGCGGATCCGCACCCGGGCTCACGACCTGGTGCGTACCTCGGAGGAGTTCCTCCAGGCCAGCTGGGCCGCCGCAGCGGTCGGCGGCCAGGCGCCGGTGGACGTCGGCGCCGCCGCCTTCCGCACGCTCGGCGAGGTGCGCGCCGCCGCCGGCAAGCTGGGCCAGCCGTGGTGGACGCTGTCCCCGTTCGGCCTGACGGAGGCGGACACCGCCGAGCCGCGGCAGCCCTGGGAGGACGCGCCCGAGCAGGCGGCCGTCACCCCGGACGACGCCATCGCGGTGACCCTGGCCGCCCAGCCGGCCCCGCTCTACCACGGTGAGACCGCACGGGTGGTCGACGACCTCAAGCGTTGGGCCGGCGAGGGCTGGTCGATCGCGCTGGTCTTCGAGGGGCACGGCCCGGCCCAGCGTGCGGTCGAGGTGCTGCGCGACGCCGGGCTGGGTGCCCGGCTCGCCGAGGAGGTGCCGACCGCGCCCGTTCCCGGCGAGCTGGTGGTCACCTGCGGCGCGCTGGGCAGCGGGTTCGTCGACGAGGCGTCCCGCTTCGTGCTGCTGACCGGCAACGACGTGACCGGCGGCCGGGGCACCTCCACCCGCGACATGCGCAAGATGCCGAGCCGGCGGCGCAACACCATCGACCCGCTGGAGCTCAAGGCCGGCGACTTCGTGGTGCACGAGCAGCACGGCATCGGCCGGTACGTGGAGCTGGTGCAGCGCACCGTCAACGGCGCCAGCCGGGAATACCTGGTCATCGAGTACGCGGCCAGCAAGCGGGGCCAGCCCGGCGACCGGCTGTTCGTCCCGACCGACCAGCTCGACCAGCTCTCCCGCTACGTGGGCGGCGAGCAGCCGACGCTGCACAAGATGGGCGGCTCGGACTGGCAGAAGTCCAAGGCCCGCGCCCGCAAGGCGGTTCGGGAGATCGCCGCGCAGCTGATCCAGCTCTACGCCGCCCGGAAGGCGTCGAAGGGGCACTCGTTCGGCCCGGACACGCCCTGGCAGCGGGAGCTGGAGGACGCGTTCCCCTGGCAGGAGACGCCGGACCAGCTCGCCGCGATCGACGAGGTCAAGCGGGACATGGAGCAGACCGTCCCGATGGACCGGCTGATCTGCGGTGATGTCGGCTACGGCAAGACCGAGATCGCGGTCCGGGCGGCGTTCAAGGCCGTGCAGGACGGCAAGCAGGTAGCGGTGCTGGTGCCGACCACGCTGCTGGTGCAGCAGCACTACAACACGTTCGCCGAGCGGATGAGCCAGTTCCCGGTGGAGATCCGGCAGCTGTCCCGGTTCCAGACTCCGAAGGAGACCGAGCGGACGCTGGAGATGGTCGCCGACGGCACCGTCGACATCGTCATCGGCACCCACCGGCTGCTGCAGACCGCCACCCGGTTCAAGCAGCTGGGCCTGGTGATCGTCGACGAGGAGCAGCGCTTCGGTGTCGAGCACAAGGAGCACCTGAAGACGCTGCGCGCCTCGGTCGACGTGCTGAGCATGTCGGCCACCCCGATCCCGCGCACCCTGGAGATGGCGATCACCGGCATCCGGGAGATGTCCACCATCGCCACGCCGCCGGAGGAGCGGCACCCGGTCCTCACGTTCGTCGGGGCGCAGGACGACCGGCAGGTCGCCGCGTCGATCCACCGGGAGCTGCTGCGTGACGGGCAGGTCTTCTACCTGCACAACCGGGTCGAGTCGATCGACCGGGCGGCGCGGCGGCTGCGGGAGCTGGTGCCCGAGGCCCGGGTCGCGGTGGCGCACGGTCAGATGGGCGAGGACGCCCTGGAGAAGGTCATGGTCGGCTTCTGGGAGAAGGAGTTCGACGTCCTGGTCTGCACCACGATCGTGGAGTCCGGCATCGACATCCCGAACGCCAACACCCTGATCGTGGAGCGGGCCGACCTGCTGGGTCTGGCCCAGCTGCACCAGATCCGTGGCCGGGTCGGGCGGGGCCGGGAGCGGGCGTACGCCTACTTCCTCTACCCGCCGGAGAAGCCGCTCACCGAGCACGCCCACGAGCGGCTGGCCACGATCGCCCAGCACACCGAGCTGGGCGCCGGCATGTACGTGGCGATGAAGGACCTGGAGATCCGGGGCGCCGGCAACCTGCTCGGCGGCGAGCAGTCCGGGCACATCGAGGGCGTCGGCTTCGACCTGTACGTGCGGATGGTCGGCGAGGCGGTCTCCGCGTTCAAGGGCGAGCGTCCGGAGGAGGAGGCCGATGTCAAGATCGACCTGCCGGTCGACGCGCACCTGCCGCACGACTACGTGAGCGTGGAGCGGCTGCGGTTGGAGATGTACCGCAAGCTCGCCGAGGCGCGTGACGAGGAGCGGCTGCGCGAGGTGGTCGCCGAGATGACCGACCGGTACGGGGAGCCTCCGGCCCCGGTGCAGAACCTGGTGGCGGTCGCCCGGTTCCGTCTGCTGGCCCGCCGGTACGGCCTCTCCGACGTGTCGATGCAGGGCAAGCACGTACGGTTCGGGCCGCTGCCGCTGCCCGACTCGAAGCAGATGCGGCTGAAGCGCTACCACCCGGACGCGGTCTACAAGCAGGCCACCGACCAGGTCAGCGTGCCCCGGCCGACCACCCGTCGGGTCGGTGGCGAGCCGCTGCGCGACCAGGCGCTGCTCGAGTGGTGCGCCCAACTGCTCTCCGATGTGCTGGGCGCCCCCGCCCCACTGGCGGTGGCGGCCGGGTGAGGTGGGGGCCGTCACAGCACGGGAGAGGGCATGAGAGAGTGACGGGCATGCGTGCTCGCCGTCTGATCGCCGCCGCCAGCGTCGCGGCCCTGGGTGTCCTCTCCCTCGCCGCCTGCGGGAAGTCCGCACCGGACGTCGCCGCGTACGTCGGTGACGCCACCTACTCGGTGCAGCGGGTCGACGAGATCTACGCCGACGTGCAGGCGAAGTACGGCGACGCTGTCCGGCAGGAGGCCGGTCAGGCCGGTGCGACGCCGTCGCCGGAGCAGCTGCGGTCCGCCGTCACCCGGCAGGACGTGGTGAACCTGCTGGTCAGCCTGGAGCTGGGCAAGAGGGTTGCGGCGGCGAAGAACCTCCAGGTGCCCGACGAGGTGACCCCGCAGCAGTTGGAGCAGAACCTGCGGGTGCCGGCCAGCACCGAGTACACCAAGCTCTGGGGCGAGTGGATCGACCTGCTCCAGGTGCTCAACCAGCAGCTTCCGCCCGCCGAGTTGAGCGACGACTCGGTGATGGCCGTCTACCAGGCCCTCACGAAGACCGGCGCGATCCAGGGCGGGATGCCGGTGGCCGACGTCCGCCGGGCGTTCGGCGACGCCGGCTTCGTCCGCGCCGCCACCGCCCTCAGCACCGCGCTGGAGGAGGAGGCGACGAAGGTCGACGTCTCGATCAACCCGCGTTACCGGGCGGTCGGGGTGCCGTCGGTGGTGAGCACCGGTCAGTCGCTGGTCTTCTACTCGCTTCCGTACATCAACGAGGATGGTCCGGTCACCGACATCTCCAGCCCGGAGCCGGCGGCGTCGAGTGCCGCCCCGGAGACCGAGGGCACGGCCAGCTGAGCATGTCGGCACGGATCGTCCTGCTGGTCACCTCACCCCGGCTGCCGGCCGGCCTGATGACCTCGGCCGCCTGGGATGTCGTACGCGCGCATCCGGTGCTGACCGGCGCGGAGAGCGAGCTGGTCACGGCCGTGCGCCAGGCGGGCGCCGAGGTCACCGTCGTGGAGGGCCCGGCGACACAGCCGCTGCTGGACACGGTGGCGGCGCACGGGGCGGCGGTGTGGCTGGCCGGTCCGGCCGGCGACGAGGCGTTGGCCCGGGAGCTGGGTCTGCGGCTGGCCCGGGAGCCGGGGCTGGCCGAGCTGGAGCTGATGTACGGCTCGTGGGACCCGCCGGGTGCCCGGCTGCTGGACGCGGTGGCCGTCATGGACCGGTTGGCGTCCCCGGGCGGCGACCCGTGGAAGCGGGCACAGACGCACCGCAGCCTCGCCGGTTTTCTGCTGGAGGAGAGCTACGAGGCGTACGACGCGATCAGCGCCGGTGACACGGACGCGCTGCGCGAGGAGTTGGGTGACGTGCTGCTCCAGGTGGTGCTGCACGCCCGGCTCGCCGAGGAGTTGCCCGAGGGTGAGCGCTGGAACGTCGACGACGTGGCCGGTGGCCTGGTCGACAAGATGATCCGCCGCAATCCGCACGTCTTCGCCGGTGCGGAGACGGGCACCCTGGAGGAGATCACCGCCAACTGGGAGCGGATCAAGAAGGCCGAGAAGGCACGTGAGTCGGTGCTGGACGGTGTGGCCCTGAGCCAGCCCGCCCTCGCCCTGGCCGCGAAGATCCTGGACCGGGCGGCACGGGTCGGCCTTGCCGTCCCACCCCCACTGGCCGACTCCCAGGTGGACGAGGAGGCACGACTCGGCGCCAGCCTCCTGGCCACGGTCGCCGCAGCCCGCCACGCCGACCTGGATCCAGAGGCAGCCCTCCGCCGCACCAC
>NZ_JAMHIW010000029.1 GCF_023896955.1 Micromonospora sp. RHAY321 | reverse complement strand
GGACCCGAACACCGCCTCCTACGAGGTCACCGTCGAGCACCTCGCCGACTGGATCGCCACCCGCGGCTACGCCACCAGCTGACCCGCGGACAACACCACACGACAAGGGCCGGACCCCCAACCAGGGGCCCGGCCCTTCGTCATGCCCGAATCAGGCTGGCGTGTTCTCGGCGAGGACGGCCAGGATCTGCTCGCCGTACTTGGCGAGCTTGTTCTCGCCGACCCCGCTGACCCGGGCCAGCTCGGCCAGCGATCCGGGCGCGTCGCTCGCGATCTGCCGCAGCGTGGCGTCGTGGAAGATCACGTACGCCGGGACGCCCTGCTCCTTGGCGGTGGCCGCCCGCCAGCCGCGCAGCCGCTCGAAGACCGTCGCGGCGGCCGGGGCCAGGTCGGCGACCACGGTGGCGGAGCCTCGTGGCTTCGCCGACCGGGTCGACGCCGGCCGCTCCGGCTCGCGGCGCATCGTCACGGTGCGCCGGCGGCCCAGCACGTCGGCGCTCGCCTCGGTCAGTGCCAGCGTGCCGTAGTCGCCCTCGACGGCGAGCAGCCCCTCGGCGAGCAGTTGCCGGACCACGCCCCGCCACTCGGCCTCGCGCAACTCGGTGCCGATGCCGAAGACGGTCAGCGTGTCGTGGCCATACTGGCTGATCTTGTCGGTCTGTTTGCCGAGCAGGATGTCGATGCAGTGCCCGGCGCCGAACCGCTGGTTGCGTTCGCGGTCGAGGCGGAAGACGGCGGAGAGCAGCTTCTGCGCCGCCACGGTGCCGTCCCAGGACTCCGGCGGGGTGAGGCAGGTGTCGCAGTTGCCGCAGGCCGTGGTCGTCGTCTCGCCGAAGTATTCGAGCAGTTGGACCCGCCGGCAACGCACCGTCTCGCAGAGCGCGAGCATCGCGTCCAGGTGCGCGGCGAGGTTGCGGCGGTGGGCGAGGTCGCCGTCGGACGTCTCGATCATCTTGCGTTGCTGGACCACGTCCTGGAGCCCGTACGCCAGCCAGGCGGTGGACGGCAGGCCGTCCCGGCCGGCGCGGCCGGTCTCCTGGTAGTAGCCCTCGACGGACTTGGGCAGGTCGAGGTGGGCGACGAAGCGGACGTCGGGCTTGTCGATGCCCATCCCGAAGGCGATGGTCGCCACCATCACCAGGCCGTCCTCGCGGAGGAAGCGCTGCTGGTTGGCGGCGCGGGTGCCCGCGTCGAGCCCGGCGTGGTACGGCAGCGCGGCGACCCCGTTGGCGGTGAGGAACTCGGCCGTCTTGTCGACCGAGGCGCGCGACAGGCAGTAGACGATCCCGGCGTCGCCGGGGTGCTCGTCGCGCAGCAGGGCCAGCAGCTGCTTGCGCGGCTCGTGCTTGGGCACGATGCGGTACTGGATGTTGGGCCGGTCGAAGCTGGCCACGAAGTGCCGGGCGTCGTCGAGCTTGAGCCGGGTGGCGATCTCGGTGCGGGTGGCGCTGGTCGCGGTGGCGGTCAGCGCGATCCGGGGGACCTGCGGCCACCGCTCGTGCAGCATCGACAGCGCCAGGTAGTCGGGGCGGAAGTCGTGCCCCCACTGCGACACGCAGTGCGCCTCGTCGATCGCGAACAGGCTGATCCTGCCCCGGTCGAGCAGGGCGAGGGTGGACCGGACGCCGAGCGCCTCCGGGGCCAGGTAGAGCAGGTCCAGCTCGCCGGCCACGAAGGCCGCCTCGACCCGGCGCCGAGCGTCGAGTGTCTGGGTCGAGTTGAGGAACCCGGCCCGCACGCCGACGGCGGTGAGCGCGTCCACCTGGTCCTGCATGAGGGCGATCAACGGGGACACGACGACCGCGACGCCGTCGCGGACCAGGGCCGGGACCTGGTAGCACAGCGACTTGCCGCCACCGGTGGGCATCAGCACCAGCGCGTCGCCGCCGGCCACCACGTGGTCGATCACCTCCCGCTGGAAGCCGCGGAACGCGTCGTAGCCGAACACCCGGCGCAGGACGCCCAGCGCGTCCTCGGTCCGCAGGTCGGTGGGGGAAGCCATCCGCGGAGTCTACGAGCCGACCCCGACACCGCACGTCCGGCGCACCCGGAGTTGGGTGCGCCGGACGGGCCGACGGGCGACGGGTGCCGGACGTTGCCCGGGCGGCGGGATAGAGTCGCTGATTGACCAATCGCGGCCGAGGGCGGCCGCGGCGCCACGGCTTGGGGGTACGGGTGAGCGAGGCGCGCACAGCCGGTGACGGGATCGACGTCCCGGCGGCCACCGACGGGCAGTCGGCGGCGGAGTCGGAGACCACCCTCGTGGTGGTCACCGGTCTGTCCGGTGGCGGTCGCAGCACGGTCGCCCGGGCGCTGGAGAACGTCGGCTACTACGTGGTGGACAACCTGCCGCAGGCGTTGATGCTCGACATGGCCGAGTTGGCGTTCAAGGCCGGCGGTGCGGCGCGACGTACCGCGATGGTGCTGGACGTGCGCTCGCGCGCCTTCTCCACGGACCTCGCCGGGGCGATCCGCGAGCTCAAGGAGCGCGGTTTCTCACCCCGGGTGGTCTTCGTCGACGCCGACGACGAGGTGCTGATCCGGCGGTTCGAGAGCGTCCGGCGTTCGCACCCCTTGCAGGGCGACGGGCGGCTGGCCGACGGTATCGCCGTGGAGCGGGGCCTGCTGGAGGAGGCCCGCGACCAGGCCGACGTGATCATCGACACCAGCCACCTGAACGTCAACCAGCTCCGCCGGCGCATCGAGGAGCTGTTCGGCGGCGAGGACGCCCGCCGGCTGCGGGTGACCGTCCTGTCGTTCGGCTTCAAGTACGGTCTGCCGCCGGACGCCGACTTCGTGCTGGACGCCCGTTTCCTGCCCAACCCGTACTGGGTGCCGGAGCTGCGTGAGCACACCGGACGGGAGGAGGCGGTCAGCGCGTACGTGCTGGGCCAGGAGGGCGCGGACGCCTTCGTCGCCTCGTACGCCGACCTGGTCAACGCCACGACCGCCGGGTTCGAGCGGGAGGGCAAGCGGTACCTGACGGTCGCCGTGGGCTGCACCGGAGGTAAGCACCGCAGCGTGGCCATCGCCGAGGAGCTGGCCGGGCGCCTGCGCCAGTCGGGGTTGGCGGCCAACGCCCAGCACCGCGACCTGGGGCGCGAATGACGTCCCGCCGGGTGGTGGCGTTCGGCGGCGGGCACGGCCTCTCCGCCTCGCTGCGGGCGCTGCGCCACTGCGCTCCCGAACTCGACCTGGACATCACGGCCGTGGTCACGGTCGGCGACGACGGCGGCTCCAGTGGCCGGCTGCGGGCCGAGCGGGGCGGCCTGCCCCCCGGTGACCTGCGGCAGGCCCTGGTCGCGCTGGCGGGGGACCACCCGGCCACGCGACGCAGCGCGGGGCTGTTCCAGCACCGCTTCGTCGCCGCGCCCGCGGACGCTGCGTGCGCGGACCCGGCGGCCGGCGAGGACGGCGGTGGCGGCCCGGCGGCGACCCGCGGCGACGGGCTGGCCGGGCACGCGGTCGGCAATCTGGTGCTCTGCGGGCTGATGGAGCTGCTCGGCGATCCGGTGGCCGCGCTGGAGCACGCCGGGGCGATGCTGGGCGCGGTCGGCCGGGTGCTGCCGATGTCCCGCCAGCCGGTGGGCATCGAGGCGCGGGTGCGCGGCGTCGACCCGTCCGCCCCCGACGAGGTACGCACCGTGCGCGGCCAGCATCAGGTGGCGGTCACCACCGGGCGGGTGGAGTCGCTGCGGCTCACCCCGGCAGCCCCGGCGGCCTGCGCGGAGGCCCTCGCGGCGATCGGGGAGGCGGACTGGTTGATCTTCGGGCCGGGCAGCTGGTACACCAGCGTGCTGCCGCACCTGCTGGTGCCGCAGTTGGCCGACGCGATCGTGTCCAGTCCGGCCCGCCGACTGGTCACCCTGAACCTCGCGGCGGAGAAGGAGACCCTCGGGCTCTCCGTCGCCGACCACCTCGCGGCGCTGCGCTGGTATCTGCCCGAGCTCAAGGTGGATCTTGTGCTCGCCGATGCCAAGGCGGTGGGTGACCCCGAACCGGTCGAACGTGCGGCAGAATCGCTGGGTGCGCGCCTCGTCCTCGCCCCCGTCGCCATCACCGACGGGACTCCCCGCCATGATCCAGCTGCCCTGGGCGCCGCGCTGGTGCCTGTCCTGGGTGCCGATCGTTAGACACGTACGTAATCTCCGGCGACACGCCGGAACCGGTCCGTGAGGGGACGCACAATGGCGATGACGGCTGCGGTCAAGGACGAGCTGAGTCGGGTCGACGTGCCCAAGCCCTGCTGTCGGCGGGCGGAGATGGCCGCGCTGTTGCGCTTCGCTGGCGGCCTGCACATCGTCTCCGGCCGCGTGGTGGTGGAGGCGGAGTTGGACACCGGCGCGGTGGCGCGCCGGTTGCGCCGGGAGATCGCCGAGGTCTACGGCTACCCCAGCGAGATCCACGTGCTGGCCTCCGGTGGTCTGCGCAAGGGCAGCCACTTCATCGTCCGGGTGGTCAAGGACGGTGAGGCCCTGGCCCGGCAGACCGGCCTGCTGGACGTGCGCGGCCGGCCGGTACGCGGCCTGCCCCCGCACGTGGTGGCGGCGAACGTCTGCTGCGCGGTCTCGGCCTGGCGGGGCGCGTTCATGGCGCACGGCTCGCTGACCGAGCCGGGCCGGTCCAGCGCCCTGGAGATCACCTGTCCCGGGCCGGAGTCGGCGCTGGCGCTGGTCGGGGCGGCCCGCCGCATCGGCATCACCGCCAAGAACCGCGAGGTGCGCGGCGTGGACCGGGTGGTGGTCAAGGACGGCGACGCCATCGCCGCGCTGCTCACCCGGATCGGCGCGCACTCCAGCGTGCTGGCCTGGGAGGAGCGCCGGGTCCGCCGCGAGGTGCGCGCCACCGCCAACCGGCTGGCCAACTTCGACGACGCCAACCTGCGCCGCTCGGCGCGTGCCGCGGTGGCCGCCGCCGCCCGGGTGACCAGGGCGCTGGAGATCCTCGCCGACGAGGCGCCCAACCACCTCACCGACGCCGGTCGGCTGCGCCTGGAGCACCGGCAGGCGTCGCTGGAGGAGCTGGGCGCGCTGGCGGAGCCGCCCCTGACCAAGGACGCCATCGCCGGGCGTATCCGCCGGCTGCTGGCGCTGGCCGACAAGCGGGCCCGGGACCTGGGCATCCCGGATACCGAAGCAGCCGTCACGCCCGACATGCTCGTGGTCTGATAGGACGGTGGGGCCGCACGGTGCGCCCGGGAGCACGACCCGGCGCAGCGTGGCCCCGCACGCTCGGATAAGGTCGCTGCGTACGGCAAGGGGGCCGACACAGGCACTCCTCGTCGTGCCCACCGCCTCGGGCGGTCAGGTCCTCAGACCGCGGCGGGGTGCCGAGATGAACCGTCAACGGCCGGCTCCAACGGTCGGCGCACACCACTCCGCCGGCCCGTTGTCTGAAGCCGGCGGACCAGAACGCGAGGAGATGGGACCTGTGACCATCCGGGTTGGCATCAACGGCTTCGGCCGGATCGGCCGTAACTTCTTCCGGGCAGTGCTGGCGTCCGACGCCGACATCGAGGTCGTGGCGGTGAACGACCTCACCGACAACGCCACGCTCGCGCACCTGCTCAAGTACGACAGCATCCTGGGTCGTCTGCCGTACGAGGTCAAGGCCACCGCCGACGAGATCACCGTCGGTGGCAAGACCATCAAGGCGTACGCGGAGAAGGACCCGGCGTCGCTGCCGTGGGGCGAGGTCGGCGCCGACGTCGTCATCGAGTCGACCGGCTTCTTCACCGACGCCACCAAGGCGAAGGCGCACGTCGACGGCGGGGCAAAGAAGGTCATCATCTCCGCCCCGGCAAAGAACGAGGACGTCACCGTCGTCATGGGGGTCAACCACGACTCCTACGACCCGGCGAAGCACACCATCATCTCCAACGCCTCGTGCACCACCAACTGCCTCGCGCCGATGGCGAAGGTCCTGCACGACACGTTCGGCATCCAGCACGGTCTGATGACGACGATCCACGCGTACACCCAGGACCAGAACCTGCAGGACGCGCCGCACAAGGACCTCCGCCGGGCACGCGCCGCCGCGCTGAACATCGTGCCGACCTCGACCGGTGCCGCGAAGGCCATCGGCCTGGTGCTGCCGGAGCTCAAGGGCAAGCTCGACGGGTACGCGCTGCGGGTGCCGATCCCGACCGGCTCGGTCACCGACCTCACCGTCAACGTGGGTCGTGAGACCACCGTGGACGAGGTCAACGCCGCGCTGAAGGCCGCCGCGGACGGCCCGCTCAAGGGCATCCTGGTCTACAACGAGGACCCGATCGTCTCCACCGACATCGTGACCGACCCGGCGTCGTGCATCTTCGACGCGCCGCTGACCAAGGTGGTCGGCAACCAGGTCAAGGTCGTCGGCTGGTACGACAACGAGTGGGGCTACTCCAACCGCCTCGTCGACCTGGTCAAGCTGGTCGGTTCGTCGCTGTGAGCATCCGGACCCTCGACGACCTGCTCGCCGAGGGGGTGTCGGGTCGGCGCGTGCTGGTGCGCGCCGACCTGAACGTCCCGCTCGACAAGCAGACCGGCGACATCACCGACGACGGCCGCATCCGCGCGGTGCTGCCGACGCTGGGCGCGTTGGTCTCCGCCGGCGCCAAGGTGGTCGTCTGCTCGCACCTGGGCCGCCCGAAGGGCGCGCCGGACCCGCAGTTCAGCCTCAGCCCGGTCGCCGGGCGGCTCGGTGAGCTGCTCGGCGCGCCGGTGCGCTTCGCGACCGACACCGTCGGTGAGTCCGCCCGGTCCACCGTCGCCGACCTGGCCGACGGCCAGGTCGCCCTCCTGGAGAACCTGCGTTTCAACGCCGGTGAGACCAGCAAGGACGACGCTGAGCGGGGCGCTTTCGCCGACCAGCTCGCCGCGTTCGGCGACGCGTACGTGGACGACGCGTTCGGTGCGGTGCACCGCAAGCACGCCAGCGTCTACGACGTGCCGGCCCGGTTGCCGCACGTGGCCGGCCGGCTGGTGCTGCGCGAGGTCGAGGTCCTCTCCAAGCTCACCGGCGAGCCCGAGCGGCCGTACGTGGTGGTGCTCGGCGGGTCCAAGGTCTCCGACAAGCTGGCGGTGATCGAGGCACTGCTGCCGACGGTCGACCGACTGCTCATCGGTGGCGGGATGTGCTTCACCTTCCTCAAGGCCCAGGGCCTGGAGGTGGGCACCTCGCTGCTGGAGAAGGACATGGTCGAGACCTGCGGCAACCTGCTGGAGCGGTCCGGCGGCAAGATCATGCTCCCGGTCGACGTGGTGGTCGCGGACGCGTTCGCCCCGGACGCCGCGCACGACACGGTCCGCGTCGACGGCATCCCGAGCCACCGGCTCGGGTTGGACATCGGCCCGGAGACGGTGGCCGGCTTCGCCGCCGCGCTGTCCCAGGCGAAGACGATCTTCTGGAACGGCCCGATGGGCGTGTTCGAGATGCCGGCGTTCGCCAACGGCACCCGTGGGTTGGCCGAGGCGATCACCAAGGCCGACGCGTTCACCGTCGTCGGTGGCGGCGACTCGGCGGCGGCGGTCCGTGCCCTCGGCCTGGACGAGTCGTCCTTCGGTCACATCTCCACCGGTGGCGGCGCGTCCCTGGAATACCTCGAGGGCAAGTCCCTCCCCGGCATCGCGGCCCTGGAGAACTGAATGGCGAGCACCACCCGCCGGCCACTGATGGCCGGCAACTGGAAGATGAACCTCAACCACCTCGAGGCCAACCTGCTCGTGCAGAAGCTGGCCGCGAGTCTCACCGAGAAGCAGCTCACCGCGGTGGAGACGGTCGTGTTGCCGCCCTTCACCGACCTGCGCACGGTGCAGACGGCGGTGGACGGGGACAAGCTGCTGATCGGCTACGGCGGGCAGGACCTCTCCCCGCACGCCTCCGGCGCGTACACCGGGGACATCTCCGGCTCGATGCTGGCCAAGCTCGGCTGCACGTACGTGGTGGTCGGGCACTCCGAGCGGCGCGCCTACCACCACGAGGACGACGCGCAGGTCAACGCCAAGGTGAAGGCGGCGCTGACCCACGGTCTGACCCCGATCCTCTGCGTGGGGGAGGGGCTGGACGTGCGCGAGCAGGGCACTCACGTGGCGCACTGCTCCGATCAGCTCGACGGGGGCCTGGCTGGGCTGACCGCCGAGCAGGTACGCCAGGTGGTGATCGCGTACGAGCCGGTCTGGGCGATCGGTACCGGCAAGACCGCGACGCCCGAGGACGCCCAGGAGGTCTGCGGGGCGGTTCGCAAGCGGCTGGCTGAGCGCTTCGACCAGGACACCGCCGACCAGGTCAGGGTCCTCTACGGCGGCTCGGTCAAGGCGTCCAACGTCGCCTCGATCATGGCCCAGCCGGACGTGGACGGCGGCCTGGTGGGGGGCGCCAGCCTCGACGCGGAGGAATTCGCGCAGATCTGCCGGTTCCCGGAGCACATCGCCCGCTGATCGCTCGGTATCCTTGACCCCGCCCGTCCGCCGGTCGGTGCCACCGTGCCCGATCAGACCGGGCGAGGATCGCTACGAGAGGACTGACCCCAGCCATGCCGATCTGGTTCGCATACACGTTGATCGTGTTGCTGATCATCACGAGCGTTCTGCTCACCTTGCTGATCCTGCTGCACCGCGGCAAGGGCGGCGGTCTGTCGAGCATGTTCGGCGGTGGCGTCAGCTCCAGCCTCGCCGGCTCGTCTGTGGCGGAGAAGAACCTGGACCGTTACACCGTTCTGGTGAGCATCGTCTGGTTCGCCGCCATCGTCGGGCTGGGGCTCTGGCTCCGCCTTCAGATGAACAGCGGCGCCTGAGCACGCCCGTCAAGTCGTACAATCTGCGCGCGGTCCGTTACGACGGGCCGCGCGCAGGCTTTTCTCCGCTGCACCGCGTCGCCCGCCGCCCTACCCCCTCCGGCGGCGGGTCCCTCCGACGACAGGAGCGAGCAGCCGTGCCGAGTGGCAACGTCATCCGCGGCGCCCGGGTCGGGTCCGCACCCGTCCGGCCGGACGAACGGCACCATCCCGCCCCCCGACAGGACGTCACCTACTGGTGCCGCAACGACCACCGGACCAGCATCCGGATCGCCGCGGACGCCATCGCGCCGCCGCTGTGGGACTGCCCCCGCTGCGGCCTCCCGGCGGGCCAGGACGCGCAGAACCCGCCCGGCCGGACCCGCGCCGAGCCCTACAAGAGCCATCTGGCGTACGTGAAGGAGCGGCGCACCGCCGAGGAGGGTGAGGCGTTGCTGGCCGAGGCGCTGGCCGCGCTGCGCCGCCGCCGGGGCGAGTGAGAAGGGCCCCTCAGGAAGGGGCCCCTCGGTCTCAGCGGAGGCTGCGCAGGCGGGCGGGCACGTCGGCCGCCGCCGCCCGGTCCAGCAGCCAGCGGGTACGGTCCACGCCGTGCACCCCGGCGGCCGGCAGCTGCACCGGCCCGGCGCCGGCCAGCGCCATGCCGACCGCCCGGGCCTTGTCCGCGCCGCCGGCCACCAACCAGACCTCCTCGGCGGTGTTGATCGCCGGCAGGGTGAGCGTGGTCCGCAGCGGCGGCGGCTTGGGGCTGCCCCGCACCGCGCTGCACGGCCGGCTCTCGTAGTGCACGGGATGCTCGGGGAAGATCGAGGCGACGTGCCCGTCCTCCCCGACGCCCAGCATCAGCACGTCGAAGTGCGGCAGCGCGGCGTGCCCGGGGCGGGCGGCGCGCGCCAACTCCTCGGCGTACGCGGCGGCGGCCGCCTCGGGGTCGTTGCCGGCCGGGCCGTCGGAGGCCGGCATCGGGTGCACCCGGGCCGGGTCCAGCGGCACCAGGTCCAGCAGGGCCGCCCGCGCCTGGGTCTCGTTGCGGTCCGGGTCACCGGCGGGCAGGAAACGCTCGTCGCCCCACCAGACGTCGACCCGGGACCAGTCCACCGCGTCGCGGGCCGGCAGTTGCGCCACCGCCCGGTACACGGCAGCGGCGATCCGCCCACCGGTGAGCACCACCGAGGCCTCGCCCCGGTCGGCCTGGGCGTCGAGCAGCTTCACCAGCAGCCGGGCCGCCACGGCCTGCGCCAGCAGGTCGGCGTCGGCGTGAACGGCGACACTCGCCTCACTCATCGGTTGTGCCTTCGTTTCCCGACCGTGGGACGGTCGCTGTCGCGTTGTGCCCGGGTTGGTACGCCCGGAGGTGGCGGGGCAGGGTGCCCCGGAGGTGCCGGGGCAGGGCCGGGATCACCCCGGCCCCGCCCGATGTGGTGCGCCGGCCGTCGCCGGGATCAGCTCTCGCCGCTCGTGCCGGAGTGCGCGGTGACCCCGGCCTCGGCGCGCTGGGCGGTGGCCGGATCCTTCCAGACGTGCACCCGCTGCGGGGAACGCTGCTCCAGCCCGCGCAGGCCGGCGGTGGCGCCCAGGGCCTCCGCGTACACCTGGTCGGCGTCGAGGCGGCGCAGCTCCTCGGCCAGCTCGTCACCGAGCGGTCGACGGACCAGCGGCAGGGCACGGTCGTCCTGGCCGGTCCGCCGGAACACCGCCATGCTGTCCTCGCGGGTCAACGTCAGCTGGTCGCCGTTGGCGCAGCTCAGCTGCACCTCACGCATCCGCGGGAACTCGTTGGTGTCCACCCGACGGGGGGTGATGCCGAGCCGGCTGGCCAACCAGCCGACCATCAGCGCCGCCGTCGGGTCGCTGGGCGGCGCGACCACGGTCGCCTCGGTGACCCGCGCCTCGGTGGTGTCGAACGCCCCGGCGACGAGGGTCCGCCACGGGGTGATCCGGGTCCACGCGAGGTCGGTGTCGCCCGGGGCGTAGTCCCGGGCCCGCTGCCGCAGCGCCTCCACCGGGTCGGTGGCCTGCGCCGTGTCGGTGATCCGCCGGTCGGCGACCACCCCGAGGAAGTCGGTGGCGATCTCGGCCGGTGGCTCGCCGTGCCACCAGGTGACCACCGGCACGTCCGGAACCAGCAGCGGCATCACGACCGACTCGGCGTGCAGGGCCAGCCGCCCGTACATCCGGGTGACCACCGCCTCGCACGGGCCGAGCCGGCCACCGACCACGATCTCCGCGTCCAGCCGGTTGCGGTCCCGCTCGATCTCGGAGCGGACCACCACCACCAGCCGGCACGGGTGGGCGGCGGCCGCGATGGTCGCCGCCGCCTCCGCCTCGCGGACCCGCTTCTCGTCCACCACGACGATGAGGGTGAGCGCCATGCCGCTGGCCACCCCGCCGGCGCTCCGCCGCTCGGCGGCGAGCGCCTTGACCACCTCACTTCCGGTGGTGTCCCACAGCCCGATCACTGGAGCCTCCTGGTCTGCTCGCTCACGCCGCCACCTCGCTCGCGCCACCGCTTCGCGGCGGCGCGAGCGCCCCGCTGCTGTGCCTGCTGGTTCGCTCGCTGCGCTCGTTCACGCACGTCGCCACGCGCGGCCCTCGCGGGCCAGCATCTCGTCGGCCGCCCGCGGCCCCCACTCGCCGGCGCGGTACGGCTCCGGCCGGGTGCCCACCCAGGCGTGCTCCAGCGGGTCGATCACCTGCCAGCTCTGCTCGACCTCGGCCGCGTCCGGGAACAGGGTGCGGTCGCCGATCAGCACGTCCAGCACCAGTCGCTCGTACGCCTCGGGGCTGGACTCGGTGAACGCCTCGCCGTACTGGAAGTCCATGGCGATGTCGCGGACCTCCATCGTGGTGCCCGGCACCTTCGAGCCGAACTTCAGCACCACGCCCTCGTCCGGCTGCACCCGGATGACCAACTGGTTGTTGCCCAGCGACTCCATGTCGGCGTCGTTGAACGGCAGGTGGGGCGCCTTCTTGAACATGATGGCCACCTCGGTGACCCGCCGGGGGAGGCGCTTGCCGGCCCGGATGTAGAACGGCACCCCGGCCCAGCGGCGGTTCTGGATGCCCAGCCGCACCGCCACGTACGTCTCCGTCGTGGAGTCGGCGGGAACGCCCTGCTCCTCCAGGTAGCCGACGGCACGTTCACCGCCGACCCAGCCGGGCAGGTACTGGCCGCGGACGGTGTCGCGGACCACGTCCTTGGGCAGGGTGATCGCCTTGAGCACCTTCAACTTCTCGGTGCGGATCTCGTCGGCGTCGAAGCTGGTCGGCTCCTCCATCGCCACCAGCGCCAGAAGCTGGAGCAGGTGGTTCTGGAGCACGTCGCGGGCGGTGCCGACGGTGTCGTAGAAGCCGGCCCGGCTGCCGATGCCGACGTCCTCGGCCATGGTGATCTGCACCGAGTCGACGTACTTGGAGTTCCACAGCGGCTCGAACAGGTTGTTGGCGAACCGCAGGGCGAGGATGTTCTGAACCGTCTCCTTGCCCAGGTAGTGGTCGATCCGGAAGACGTCCTGCCGGGTGAAGACGTCGTCGACGAGGTCGTTGAGCGCCTTCGCCGAGGGCAGGTCGTTACCGAACGGCTTCTCCACCACCACGCGGCGCCAGCCGCCGGACTTCTCGTTGTCGGCCATCCCGGTGCGGGCGAGCTGCTTGAGCACGACGGGGAACGCGGCCGGGGGGATGGAGAAGTAGAACGCCGCGTTGCCGGCGATGCCGTGGCTCTGCCGCAGCTCGTCCAGCGTCGTGGCGAGCTGGTCGAACGCGTCGTCGTCGTCGAACGACCCGCCGACGAACTTGATGTTGCCGGCCAGCCGTGCCCAGACCTCGTCCCGCCACGGGGTACGGGCGTGCTTGCGGGCCGCCTCGCACGCCAGCGTCTCGAAGTCGCCGTCACCCCAGTCGCGCCGGGCGAAGCCGAGGACCACGAAACCGGGCGGCAGCAGCCCCCGGTTGGCCAGGTCGTACACCGCGGGTAGCAGCTTCTTGCGGGCCAGGTCGCCGGTCACCCCGAAGATCACCAGAGCACACGGCTCGGGGATCCGTGGCAACCGGCGGTCCTGGGGGTCGCGCAGCGGGTTCACGCCGCCTCCTCGCTCCGCTTGTGTCACGTCGTCCATCCTCACGCCCGCAGCTCACCGGCCGCGTCGAGCAGTTGGGCGACGCCGGCGGCCCGGTCGGTCAGGTGCAGCCGCAGCAGCGGGCGCTCCCGGCCGGCGAGGGCCTGCCGGTCGCCGGCGGCCTGCGCCGCCTGCAACTCGCCGAAGGTGTACGGCTTGCCCGGCACCGGCAGGTCCTCGGCGACCGCGCCGGTCACCTGGAGGAAGCTGCCGACCTGCGGGCCGCCCTTGTGGTACTGGCCGGTGGAGTGCAGGAACCGCGGCCCCCAGCCGAAGGTGACCGGGCGGCCGGACGCGCCGGCCAGCAGCGGCCGCAGCCGGGCCGCGTCGGCGTCGGCGAACCGGTCGAGGTACGCCATCACCGCGAGGTAGCCGTCGTCGCCCAGCCCGTCGAGCAGCCAGCGCAGCACGCCGGCCAGGTCACCGGGGGCGCCCTGCGGCGCGTACACCTCGATCGCGCCCTCGGTGAACGACGGCGTCTCCGCCGGCAGGCCCGAGGCCAGGATCTTGTTGGTGTTCTCCTTGGACTCGGTGACGTTCGGCTGGTTGAACGGGTCGATGCCGAGCACCACGCCGGCCACCGCGGTGGCGTACTCCCAGGCCAGGAACTGCGCCCCGAGCGGGCCGTTGACCGCCACGTCCGGGTCGGTGCCGCCGCCCGGCACGTCGCCGGTGGCCAGCGCGCCGCCGTAGGTGACGCTCAGCACGTCCGGCCCGGTGGCGCCGGGGCTCTGCGGGGACTCCACCACGACGGGCAGGATGCCCACCCCGGCCTTGCCGGTCGACTCGGCGATGAGCTGCTCCGCCCAGTCGCCGAACCCGTCGATGCCGGTGCCGTCGGAGATCAGCGCGACCTTGTCCCGGGCCAGCGTGGCGGCCGCACCCAGCGCGGCGCCCAGCGCCAGCGCCGGATTGTCCCGGTCGTTGCCGAGCGACGCGGCCAGCGCGTCGGCCTGGTCGATCAGTTCGGCCACGTCCACGCCGGCCAGCGCGGAGGGCACCAGCCCGAACGCGGTCAGCGCCGAGTACCGGCCGCCCACGTTCGGGTCGGCCAGCACGGTGAACGCGCCCATCTCGGTGGCGGTGTTCTGCAACGGCGAACCGGGGTCGGTGACGATGACGAAGTGCCGGCCGGCCTCCGCCTCGGTCATCCCGGCGTCCAGGAACGCCTGCCAGTACGCGCGCCGGTGGCTGTCGGTCTCCACCGTCGAGCCGGACTTGCTGGCCACCACCACGACGGTGCGCTCCAGCCGGTCACCGAGCGCGGCCCGGACCTGGCCCGGGTCGGTGGTGTCCAGCACGGTCAGCGGTCGGCCCAGGGTCCGGGTGATCACCTCGGGGGCCAGCGAGGAGCCGCCCATTCCGGCGAGCACCACGTGGTCCAGGTCGGCCAGCTCCGCCTTCAGTTCGGCGAGCTGGACCAGCAGTTCCCGGCTGCGCTGGTGGGTGTCCATCCAGCCGAGCCGGACCTTCGCCTCGGCCTCGGCGTCCGGACCCCACAGGCTCGGGTCCTTCGCCGCCAGCCGGCCGGGCACCTCGGCCCGGACCAGTGCGTCCCGGGTCGAGGCGGGCGCCGACTTGTCGACCGCGTCCGCGCCGTGGACCGCGAGCCCGGCGGCGGCCTCCGCCGCCCCGGCGAGAAGATCGCTCATGCGTTACCACCGGCCTTCTCGGCGGCCTTGGCGTTGCCCGTGGCGGCCTTGTTCGGCGCACCCTTGCCCTTCGCCGCAGCCTCCAGCGACTTGCGGACCCCGTCGAGCAGTTCCTGCCAGCTGGTCTCGAACTTCTCCACGCCCTCGCGCTCCAGCGTGGCGATCACGTCGGACATGTCCACCCCGACCGTCTCCAGGTCGGTGAAGACCGTGCGGGCCGCGTCGTAGGAGCCGGTGATGGTGTCGGCGCGCGTCTCGCCGTGGTCGGCGTACGCGTGGATGACCGCCTCCGGCATCGTGTTGACGGTGCCGGGCGCGATCAGCTCCTCGACGTAGATGACGTCCCGGTAGTCCGGGTTCTTCGTCGAGGTGGACGCCCACAGAGGTCGCTGCGGGTGCGCGCCGGCGTCGGCGAGCGCCTGCCACCGGTCGGAGGAGAACACCTCGCAGTAGCGCTCGTACGCGAGCTGCGCGTTGGCGACGGCGGCCTTGCCCCTCAGCGCCTTGGCCTGCTCGGAGCCGATCTTCTCCAGCCTCTTGTCGACCTCGGAGTCGACCCGGGAGACGAAGAACGACGCCACCGAGCCGATGGTGGACAGGTCGTGCCCGTTCGCCTTGGCCTGCTCCAGACCGGCCAGGAACGCCTCCATCACCGCCGAGTAGCGGTCCAGCCCGAAGATCAGCGTCACGTTGACGCTGATGCCCTCGGCCAGGGTGGCGGTGATCGCCGGCAGGCCGGCCTCGGTGGCCGGGATCTTGATGAAGAGGTTGGGCCGGTCGACCAGCCACCACAGCGCCTTGGCCTCGGCGACCGTCCGGTCGCTCTCGTGGGCCAGCCGCGGGTCCACCTCGATGGAGACCCGGCCGTCGACACCCGCGCTGGCGTCGTACGACGGGCGCATCACATCGCAGGCCCACCGCACGTCGTACGTGGTGAGCATGCGCACCGCCTCTTCGACGTCCACGCCACGCATGGCGAGGTCGCGAAGCTGCCAGTTGTACTCGTCGGCGTCGCTCAGCGCCTTCGCGAAGATCGTCGGGTTGGTGGTCACGCCGGCCACGTGCTTCTCGCGGCGGAGCTGGTCCAGCCCGCCGGAGCTCAGTCGTACCCGGGAAAGATCGTCGAGCCAGACCGCCACGCCCGCAGCGGTGAGCTCACTCAGCCTGTCCGTCATGCCGTCCACGCTCCCCTCAGTTGCCGGTCGTGAAACCGGTGATGTCGCCCACCCGGGCCAGCGAGGCGTGTGCCGCCGCCACGATCCGGTCGGGGGTGAACCCGAACTGCTCGAAGAGCACGGTGTGCGGGGCGCTCGCCCCGTAGTGCTCCAGGCTGACGCTCTCGCCCAGGTCGCCGACCACGCCGCGCCAGGACATCGCGATGCCCGCCTCCACGCTCACCCGTGCCTTTACCCCGCGCGGCAGCACCGACTCCCGGTACGCCTCGTCCTGCTCGTAGAACCACTCCTGGCAGGGCATGGACACGACCCGGGTCGGGGTGCCGTCGGCCTCCAGCCGCTCCCGGGCGGTCAGGCACAGCTGCACCTCGGAGCCGGTGCCGATGATGATCACCTGCGGCTTGCCGTTGGACGCCTCAGCCAGCACGTAGCCACCGTTGGCCACACCCTCCGCGCTGCCCAGGACGTCGCGGTCAAAGGTCGGCAGCGGCTGCCGGCTCAACGCCAGCGCGGTCGGCCGGTCGGTGTGCTCCAGTGCCAGCCGCCAGGCCCAGGCGGTCTCGTTGGCGTCGGCCGGGCGCACCACGTCCAGGCCGGGGATGGCGCGCAGCGCGGTCAGGTGCTCCACCGGCTGGTGGGTCGGCCCGTCCTCGCCGAGGCCGATCGAGTCGTGCGTCCAGACGTAGGTCACCGGCAGCTTCATCAGCGCGGCCAGCCGCACCGAGGGACGCATGTAGTCGCTGAAGACCAGGAACGTGCCGCCGTACGGGCGGGTGCCGCCGTGCAGGGCGATGCCGTTGAGGATCGCGCCCATGGCGTGCTCACGGATGCCGAAGTGCAGCGTGCGGCCATACTCGTGGCCGGGGAAGTCCTTGGTGGCGTGCGACGCCGGGATAAAGGACGGCTCGCCCTTCATGGTGGTGTTGTTGCTCTCGGCCAGGTCGGCCGAGCCGCCCCACAGCTCCGGCAGCACCGGCGCGAGGGCCTCCAGCACCTTGCCGGACGCGGCCCGGGTGGCCACGCCCTTCGCGTCGGCGGGGAAGACCGGCAGCGCGTCGGCCCAGCCGTCGGGCAGCACGCGGCCAGCCATCCGCTCGTAGAGCGCCGTGCGCTCCGGGTTGGCCTTCTTCCAGGCGTCGAACGCGGTGGTCCACTCCTCCTGGGCGGCGGAGCCGCGGCCCATCACCTTCCGGGCGTGGGCGAGCACCTCCTCGTCGACGTCGAAGGTCTTGTCCGGGTCGAAGCCGAGGATCTGCTTGGTGGCCTTCACCTCGTCGGCGCCGAGCGCCGAGCCGTGGATCTTGCCGGTGTTCTGCTTGTTGGGCGCGGGCCAGCCGATGATGGTGCGCAGCGCGATGAAGGAGGGACGGTCGGTCTCCGCCTTGGCGGCCAGCAGCGCCGCGTACAGCGCCTCGGCGTCCTCGTGGTAGTCGCCCTGGTCGGCGTCGCCCCTGCGCCAGTCGACGGTCTGCACGTGCCAGCCGTACGCCTCGTAGCGGGCGGCCACGTCCTCGCTCTTGGCGATCCGGGTGTCGTCCTCGATCGAGATCTCGTTGTCGTCGTAGATCACCGTGAGGTTGCCCAGCTGCTGGTGCCCGGCGAGGGCGCTCGCCTCGTGGCTGATGCCCTCCTCGACGTCACCGTCGGACACGATGCACCAGATGTCGTGGTCGAAGACCGACGCGCCCGGCTCGGCCTCCGGGTCGAACAGGCCACGCTCACGGCGGGCCGCCATGGCCATGCCGACCGCGTTGCCCAGGCCCTGCCCGAGCGGGCCGGTCGTGGTCTCCACGCCCGGGGTGTGCCCGTGCTCGGGGTGACCCGGCGTGAGCGAGCCCCACTGCCGCAGCGACTGCAGGTCGGACAGGCTCATCGGGTAGCCGGACAGGAACAGCTGGATGTAGAGCGTCAGGCTGGAGTGCCCGGCGGACAGCACGAACCGGTCCCGGCCGGGCCAGTTCGGGTCGGCGGGGTTGTGCCGCATGACCCGGTTGAAGAGGAGGTAGGCCGCGGGCGCCAGGCTCATCGCGGTGCCCGGGTGGCCGTTGCCGGATTTCTCGACGGCATCCATGGCCAGCACGCGGACGGTATCGACAGCCCGGCGGTCGAGGTCGGACCAGTTGAGTGCGGAGTGCTCGGGTCGGTTGGCAGCCACGATGGTTGTGCTCCTCGGCAGATGGGCGGAACCCTCACTGGTGACCCTATCGAGCGTGCCTAAACGTCCGCCCGGGGATCAGTGCATGGTGTGCGGTACGTGGCAATTGGCCGTGTCGTTCAACCCTGTGGTGTGACGGCCCGCACCGTTGTCGGGTCGGCCGGGCAGCCAAAACGACAGCGCGTAGTGTGTGGGTCGGTGTGCGGCCCCCGAGCGGGCGCGGCCGATCGATCTCCCCGTGGCGATGCCGGAAGGTGGCAATCCGTGAGCATGATCACCGAGCGCCCCGCGAGCAACCCTGCCGGGCAGCCCCCGGCGCGGGCGGTCGAGGCCCCGGTGGCCCGCCGGGACGTTCGCGCGGTGCTCTCGGCGTACGTGGCGCTCACCAAGCCGCGGATCGTGGAGCTGCTCCTGGTCACCACCGTCCCGGCGATGATGCTCGCCGACGGGGGCCTGCCGTCGCTGTGGCTGATGGCCGTGGTGCTGATCGGCGGCTCGCTCGCCGCCGGCGCGGCCAGCGTGCTCAACTGCTACATCGACCGGGACATCGACCAGTTGATGCGGCGTACCAAGCGTCGCCCGCTTCCGGCGCACACCGTGTCGCCGCGCAGCGCGCTGGTCTTCGGTCTGGTGCTCGCGGCGGTCTCGGTCGCCCTGATGGCGGCGTTCACCAACCTGCTGGCCGCCGGGCTGACGCTCGCCGCGATCGCCTACTACGACCTCGTCTACACGCTGTGGCTCAAGCGCTCCACGCCCACGAACACCTTTTGGGGTGGGGCCTGCGGGGCCGCCCCGGTGCTGATCGGGTGGGCGGCGGTGACCGGCTCGCTGGCGCCGGCCGCCTGGGGGCTGTTCGCGGTGGTCTTCTTCTGGCAGATGCCGCACTTCTACCCCCTCGCCATGAAGTACAAGGACGACTACGCCCGGGCCGGCATCCCGATGCTGCCGGTGGTTGCCTCCACGCGCCGGGTCAACGCCGAGATCCTGATCTTCGCCTGGCTCACCGTGCTCACCTCCCTGGCCGTCTGGCCGCTGGGGCTCAGCGCGATCTACGGCGTGCCGACCCTGGTGGTGGGCGCGATCTTCCTGGTCGAGGCGCACCGGCTCTGCCGGCGGGCGACACGCGGCGAGGCGGTCAAGCCGATGCGGCTGTTCCACTGGTCGACGACGTACCTGACGATCGTCTTCGTGGCCGTCGCGATCGACGCGCTGATCTGACGCGGGCCGCGTCGGCTGCTCCACCCCTGGCGGTGGAAGCTCTCGCTTAATCACGACCATGGATGAGTTGTCCGGGTTTAACGTCACATCAGGGTAACTTTCGGCATGAGTCGGATCGACTCAACCTGCGGTCCTTGAGACCCGGTTTGCCGACGTGCTTTGCGGTGGAAAGTCCGGATATAACCGGACAGGCAGTCTGTGGTCTTCCTTAAACCTGTAGGTAATTGGCATCACAAAAGGTTCATGGTTCTCGCCCGCCTGAGTGGAACTCTGCTTAGGCTTCGCGTCATGGCAGATGGTTCCGATACGACGCTGACGGCCGAGCAGACCGCCGGCGACCAGGCGCCCAACGGTCTGGTCGCGGGCCTCAAGTCGTTCGCCTCCGGGCACGGCGGGGCGAAGGCGGTCATCGAGTACGTCGGCAAGCGTGGCGCGCGAATCGTCCTCGTGGGTTCCGACGGTGAGTGGGGCGACCAGTTCGCCGAGGACACCGTCACCGCACGCGAGGCGTGCGCCAAGGCGGGAGTCACCGTCGAGAACGCCTGGGAGCGTGAACTGATGGACCAGATGCGCCCGAGCAACGACCTCTGGCGGTCGATGGCCCGGCGCACGATGGCCCGCTGAGATAGACACCTGAATTGACCGACCACCACCAGTCGACCCGGGGGGAACCCCGGGTCGCTCTCGTGACCTGTGCCGAACTGGCCGACCTCGACCCGGACGACCGGCTGGTCCTCACCCCTCTGGCCGCCCGGGGGATCGCCGCCGAGGCGGCCGTCTGGGACGACCCGGGCGTCGACTGGTCCTCGTACGACCTGGTCGTGCTCCGCTCACCGTGGGACTACGCGCTGCGCCGCGACGAGTTCGTCGCCTGGGCAGCCACCGTCCCGGCGCTGGTGAATCCGGCCGACGTGGTGCGCTGGAACACCGACAAGCGCTACCTCGCCGAGCTGAGCGCCGCCGGCGTGCCCACCGTGCCGACGTTCTGGATCGAGCCGGGGGAGAGTTGGCGTTCACCGGCCGACAGCGGCGAGTACGTGGTCAAGCCAGCGGTCAGCGCGGGCAGCCAGGACACCGGGCGGTACGACCTGGCCGACCCGGAGCACCGGGAACTGGCCGGCGCGCACGTGCGGCGGCTGTCCGACGCCGGTCGGGTGACCATGGTCCAGCCGTACCTGACCGCTGTCGACACCGAGGGTGAGACGGCCCTGCTCTTCCTGGCCGGCCCCGACGGGCTCACGTTCAGCCACGCGATCCGCAAGGGCCCGATGCTGACCGGCCCGGACCTCGGCCCGGACGGGCTCTACAAGGGCGAGGAGATCACCGCCCGCACCGCGACCCCGACGCAGCTGGCGGTGGCGGAGAAGACCCTGGCGGTGGTGCCGGGCGGCACGAATCAGCTCCTCTACGCCCGGGTCGACCTGATCCCCGGCCCGGACGGCGCTCCGGTCCTGGTCGAGCTGGAGCTGACCGAGCCCTCGCTCTTCGTCGGTCACGCCGAGGGCGCACCCGACCGCGTCGCCGACGCTGTCGCCATCCACCTGGCCCGCCGAGGCTGACCCGACCCAGGCGTCCGACGCCCCCACGGCCCGCTTGCCGCGTCTCGGGTCGGACGGACGTGACCCGCCGGCGGTGGTCAACCCTCCTTTGCTCTGCTTCAACCGACGCAACACCCGGCGTCCGATTTCCGGCGGTCGGTGTTGCGGTCGTTGACGCAGAGCAAAGCGTGCGGATGGTGGGGGCTTCAGCCGGCGAGATCACGCGGCGGGCCGCGGCCGAGGTTTCGCTGGGCGGCGGCTTTGTGCGGCGTCAGGCGGTGGCTGGGACGGCTTCGGCCTCGGCGGGCGTGCTGGCCTGGGGTGCGGGGGTGAGCGGGTGGCGTTCGCGGGTGGACCACTGCACCGCGAGGGCGGCCAGCAGCACCAGGCAGGAGCCGAGCATGTGCGCGCCGACCAGGATCGCCGGCACGTGGGTGAAGTACTGCACGAAGCCGATCAGGCCCTGACCCAGCTCCACGGCGAGCAGGACGACCGCGGCCCGGGTGGCGCGTCGTGCGCCGACCGCGCGGAACGCGAAGATCAGCGCCACCGAGAGGCCGAGGAGCAGGAAGACGCTGTCGGCGTGCACCTGGGATATCGACTCCGGGTCCAGCCCGTTGCGGGCGGCGCCCTGGTCGCCCGCGTGGGGGCCGCTGCCGGTCACCCAGGTGCCGACGACCAGCACCGCGACGGCGACGCCGGTCGTGACCCGCGCCAGCGTGCGCAGCGGCGCCGGCACCACGGCCACCGTCGGGCCGTCGGGCTCGCCGATCCGCCGCCAGAGGGCGTACGCGGCGGCGATCACCGCCATCGAGGCGAGGAAGTGCAGCCCGACCACCCACGGGTTGAGGTTGGTGAGCACGGTGATGCCACCGATCACCGCCTGGGCGGGAATGCCCAGGAAGACCGCGACGGCCAGGGCCAGCAGCCCGGGCCGGCGGGGGCGGTGCGCCAGCACGGCGAGCACCGTGGCCAGCGCGATCAGCCCCACGGCGAAGGTGAGCATGCGGTTGCCGAACTCGACCGCCCCGTGCAGGCCCATCTCCGATGTCGCCACGTACGACGCGTCGGTGCACCGGGGCCAGGTGGGGCAGCCGAGGCCCGAGGCGGTCAACCGGACGGCCCCGCCGGTGACGACGATGCCCACGTTCGCGATGATCGAGGCGAGCGCGAGGCGGCGCAGCAGGGTGCCGGAGACCGGACGGACGTATCGGTTCACGGCGCAAATCCTACGCACCGTAGTGATCGAGGTTCGTCCGACTCCGCCGGGTCGGTGGTTCGGATCACCGGCACCCGGGTTTGCGACCCTCCGAGTAATTACGTAACGTTGGCGTTGTGAAAAACACGGCGGCGCTCTCGGGGCAGCAGCCGACGGCCGCTCCGGCCGTCGGTGTGTCCGCGTCCGCGCCCGTCGTGACCACGTCGACCGCGCTCGGCGGCGCCGCGGCGACCGAGGTCCCCACCCGGGACCGGGTCACCCAGCTGCTGCTGGAGCGGGGTGCCACCACCGCCGCGCAGCTCGGTTCGGCGCTCGGGCTCAGCCCCGCGGCGATCCGCCGGCACCTGGACGCGATGCTCGCCGAGGGTGACGTGTTCGCCCGTGAGCAGACGGTGCAGGGCAGCCGTGGTCGGGGACGTCCGGCCAAGGTGTTCCTGCTGACCGAGGCGGCCCGGGTCCGCTGTGGCACGCACCACTACGACAACATGGCCACCGCCGCGCTGCGCTGGATCGCCCGCAGTGGCGGCTCCGACGCGGTCGAGGCGTTCGCCACCGAGCAGGTGTCCGCCCTGGAGTCCCGCTGTCGGGCCGCCATGGAGGACGCCGGCGACGACCCCCTGGCGCGGGCGGAGGCACTCGCCGACGCGCTCACCGCCGAGGGTTACGCTGCCAACGCGACCACGATCGCCTCCGGCGGCCAGCTCTGCCAGCACCACTGCCCGGTGGCGCACGTGGCCGCCGAGTTTCCCCAGCTGTGCGAGGCCGAGACCGCGGTGATCTCCCGTCTGGTCGGCACCCACGTGCAGCGCCTGGCCACCATCGCGCACGGCGACGGGGTGTGCACCACGCACATTCCGGCCCAGCCGGCACGCGCCCAGTCCGGTAATCCCGTCACCACTGTGAGGACAGATAGATGACCGAGCAGATCGTCCAGCCCCTCACCCAGGAAGAGCAGCTCGCCGCCCTGGGTCGCTACGAGTACGGCTGGTCCGACCCGGACGCCGCCGGGGCGGTCGCCCAGCGCGGCATCAACGAGGCGGTGGTGCGGGACATCTCGGCCAAGAAGAACGAGCCGGCCTGGATGCTCGACCTGCGCCTGAAGGGCCTGCGGCTGTTCGGTCGCAAGCCGATGCCGGCCTGGGGCGCGGACCTCACCGGGATCGACTTCGACAACATCAAGTACTTCGTGCGGTCCACCGAGAAGCAGGCCACCAGCTGGGAGGACCTGCCCGAGGACATCAAGAACACCTACGACCGGCTGGGCATCCCGGAGGCGGAGAAGCAGCGGCTGGTCGCCGGCGTCGCGGCGCAGTACGAGTCGGAGGTCGTCTACCACAAGATCCGTGAGGACCTTGAGGAGCAGGGCGTCCTCTTCCTCGACACCGACACCGCGCTGCGCGAGCACGAGGACGTCTTCAAGGAGTACTTCGGCACGGTGATCCCGGTCGGCGACAACAAGTTCGCCGCGCTGAACACCTCCGTGTGGTCCGGTGGCTCGTTCATCTACGTGCCGAAGGGTGTGCACGTGGAGATCCCGCTGCAGGCCTACTTCCGGATCAACACGGAGAACATGGGCCAGTTCGAGCGGACGCTGATCATCGTCGACGAGGGTGCGTACGTGCACTACGTCGAGGGCTGCACCGCGCCGCTGTACTCCTCCGACTCGCTGCACAGCGCGGTCGTGGAGATCATCGTCAAGAAGAACGCGCGCTGCCGCTACACGACCATCCAGAACTGGTCGAACAACGTCTACAACCTGGTCACCAAGCGCGCCGTCTGCCACGAGGGCGCGACCATGGAGTGGGTCGACGGCAACATCGGCTCCAAGGTGACCATGAAGTACCCGGCGGTCTACATGACCGGCGAGCACGCCAAGGGCGAGGTGCTCTCGGTGGCGATGGCCGGCGAGGGTCAGCACCAGGACGCCGGCGCCAAGATGGTGCACGCCGCGCCGCACACCTCCTCGACCATCGTCTCCAAGTCGATCGCCCGGGGCGGCGGCCGCACCTCGTACCGCGGTCTGGTGCAGGTGCTGGAGGGTTCGCACCACAGCCGGAGCACGGTCAAGTGCGACGCGCTGCTGGTCGACACCATCTCCCGCTCGGACACCTACCCGTACGTCGACATCCGTGAGGACGACGTGTCGATGGGGCACGAGGCGACCGTCTCCAAGATCAGCGACGACCAGCTCTTCTACCTGATGAGCCGGGGCCTGAGCGAGGACGAGGCGATGGCCATGATCGTGCGTGGCTTCATCGAGCCGATCGCCAAGGAACTCCCGATGGAGTACGCCCTGGAGCTGAACCGGCTCATCGAGCTCCAGATGGAGGGCGCGGTCGGCTGACGCCGCCCGCCCCGCCGACCCCGCACCAGACACCGTCGTTGCAGAACAGACCAAGGAAGACATGACTACCCAGGCTTCCGCGCCGCCGCCCAGCACCAAGTCGCAGGCGCTGCGCTCGTACGACGTCGCCGACTTCCCGGCCCTCACCGGCCTGGAGGAGGAGTGGCGTTTCACCCCGCTGAAGCGGCTGCGCGGCCTCGCCGGTGAGCCGCAGGCCGCCACCGGCACGGTCCGGCACGAGTACGGCGACCTGCCCGAGGGCGTGGCCGTGGAGCGGATCAGCACCGACGACCCGCGGGTGGGCAGCGTGCTCACCCCGGTCGACCGGGTCAGCGCGCTCGCGTACGGCGGTGCCGACCACGCGCTGCTGTTCTCGGTGGCCAGCGACGTCGTGGTGGGTGCGCCGGTGACCGTGCGGGTGGTCGGTGACGGCGCCGAGGGTCTGGCCTTCGGGCACACCTTCGTCGAGGTGGGCCGGTTCGCCGAGGTCACCCTGGTGCTGGAGCACGTCGGCTCGGCGACCCTGGCCGACAACGTCGAGGTCTCGGTGGCCGACGGGGCGAAGCTGACCCTGGTCACCGTGGCCGACTGGGCCGACGACGCGGTGCAGGCGCAGCACCTGAAGATCAAGCTGGGTCGGGACGCCCGGGTGGTGCACGTCCAGGTCAGCCTCGGCGGTGACCTGGTCCGGCAGTTCACCTCGGTGGAGTACACCGGTCGGGGCGGCGAGGCCGAGCTGTACGGCGTGTACTTCGCCGACTCCGGCCAGCACCTGGAGCACCGGCAGTTGGTCGACCACAACGTTCCGGACTGCCGCAGCTACGTCGGCTACCGGGGCGCGCTGCAGGGCGAGGACGCGCACACCGTCTGGGTGGGCGACGTGCTGATCCAGGCCGAGGCGACCGGCACCGACACGTACGAGATCAACCGGAATCTGCTGCTCACCGACGGCGCGCGGGCAGACTCCGTACCCAATCTGGAGATCGAGACCGGCGAGATCGCCGGCGCCGGCCACGCCAGCGCGACCGGCCGCTTCGACGACGAGCAGCTGTTCTACCTGATGGCCCGGGGCATCCCGGAGAGCGAGGCCCGCCGCCTGGTGGTCCGCGGCTTCTTCGCCGAGCTGATCAACAAGATCCCGGTGGAGCCGCTGCGCGAGCGCCTGGGCGACGCGATCGAGGCCCGGCTGGCCAAGGCGGGCGCCTGATGATCCGGATCTGCTCCACCGAGGACGTGCCGAAGGGGACCGCGATCAGCGCGGACGTCGACGGCACACCGATCGCGCTGGTGCACGGCGAGGACGGCGAGTTCTACGCCGCCTACGACGAGTGCTCGCACGCCTCGGTCGCCCTCTCCGAGGGTGAGGTCGACGGCTGCACGCTCGAGTGCTGGCTGCACGGCTCGCGCTTCGACCTGCGCACCGGGGAGCCCACCGGGCTGCCGGCCACCGAACCCGTACCCGTCTACCCCGTCGAAGTCCGCGACGGCGACATCTACCTCAGCCTGACGCCGAGTAATGGAGTGACCCGATAATGAGCACCCTGGA
This sequence comes from Micromonospora sp. RHAY321, assembly GCF_023896955.1. Classification (GTDB taxonomy): domain Bacteria; phylum Actinomycetota; class Actinomycetes; order Mycobacteriales; family Micromonosporaceae; genus Micromonospora. Next base: position 3,894 of record NZ_JAMHIW010000029.1, on the reverse strand, counting down.
GATCCGCGACCTGAAGGTGTCGGTCAAGCTGCCCGAGGGTGAGCTCAAGCCGATCCTGGCCGGTGTCGACCTGACCGTCCGCTCCGGTGAGACCCACGCGATCATGGGCCCGAACGGCTCCGGCAAGTCGACCCTGGCGTACTCGATCGCCGGTCACCCCAAGTACGAGATCACCGGCGGCTCCGTCACCCTCGACGGCGAGGACGTGCTCGCCATGACCGTCGACGAGCGGGCCCGCGCCGGCCTCTTCCTGGCCATGCAGTACCCGGTCGAGGTGCCCGGCGTCTCGGTGGCGAACTTCCTGCGCACCGCGAAGACCGCCATCGACGGCGAGGCGCCGAAGCTGCGCACCTGGGGCGGCGAGCTGCGCGGCGCCATGGAGCGCCTCCAGATGGACCCGGCGTTCGCCCAGCGCAACGTCAACGAGGGCTTCTCCGGTGGTGAGAAGAAGCGCCACGAGATCGTTCAGCTGGAGCTGCTCAAGCCGAAGATCGCCATCCTCGACGAGACCGACTCCGGCCTCGACGTGGACGCGCTGCGCGTGGTCAGCGAGGGCGTCAACCGGGTCCGTGACACCGGCGACACCGGCGTGCTGCTGATCACCCACTACACGCGGATCCTGCGCTACATCAAGCCGGACTTCGTGCACGTCTTCGTGGCCGGTCGCATCGTGGAGCAGGGCGGCCCGGAGCTGGCCGACAAGCTCGAGGCCGAGGGCTACGAGCGGTACGCCGCCGGGGCCGGCACGGCCAAGGCCTGAGCGGGAGAGGCGCTGCCGAGATGACCAGCATCGCGATCCCGACGGGGATGCCGCAGTACGACGACGTGCCGCGTTTCGACGTGGCCCGGGTGCGCGCCGACTTCCCGATCCTGGACCGGGAGATCAACGGGCACCCGCTGGTCTACCTTGACAGCGCCAACACCTCGCACAAACCCCGCGCGGTGCTCGACGTGCTCGGGGAGCACTACGCGCGGCACAACGCCAACGTGTCGCGCTCGGTGCACACCCTGGGCACCGAGGCCACCGAGGCGTACGAGGGCGCGCGGGCCAAGATCGCCGCGTTCATCAACGCGCCGAGCGCCGACGAGGTGGTGTTCACCAAGAACTCCACCGAGGCGATCAACCTCGTGGCGTACGCGTTCTCCAACGCCTCGCTGCGCCCCGACGCCTCTGTGCTGGCTGCTCCGTCTCGCGAGACGGACGAGCGCTTCCGGCTGGGCCCCGGCGACGAGGTGGTGATCTCCGAGATGGAGCACCACTCGAACATCGTCCCCTGGCAGTTGCTCTGCGAGCGGACCGGCGCGACCCTGCGCTGGTTCCCGGTCACCGACGGCGGCCGGCTCGACGAGTCCGGCCTGGACGACCTGGTCACCGAGCGGACGAAGATCGTCTCGCTGGTGCACATGTCGAACATCCTCGGCACGATCAACGCCACCTCCCGGATCACCGCGCGGGTCCGTGAGGTGGGCGCGCTGCTGCTGCTGGACTGCTCGCAGTCGGTGCCGCACCTGCCCATCGACGTGGTCGACCTCGACGCCGACTACATCGTCTTCACCGGGCACAAGATGTGCGGCCCGACCGGCATCGGCGTGCTCTGGGGTCGGGGTGAGCTGCTGGCGGCGATGCCGCCGGTGTTCGGTGGCGGCTCGATGATCGAGACGGTCACCATGGCCCGGTCGACGTTCGCCGCGCCGCCGGCCCGGTTCGAGGCGGGCACCCCGCCGATCGCCGAGGCCGTCGCGCTCGGCGCCGCGGTGGACTACCTCACCGGGATCGGGATGCCGGCCATCCAGTGGCACGAGAAGGAGCTGACGGCGTACGCGCTGGACGCCCTCGGCTCGGTGCGCGACCTGCGGATCTTCGGCCCGACCGTGCCGGTGGGCCGGGGCGGCACCATCTCGTTCGCGCTGGGTGACGTGCACCCGCACGACGTGGGTCAGGTGCTCGACTCGCTCGGCGTGCAGGTGCGGGTGGGTCACCACTGTGCCAAGCCGGTGTGCAGCCGGTTCGGCGTCCCGGCCACGACCCGGGCCTCGTTCTACCTCTACACCACCACCGAGGAGATCGACGCTCTGGTGGCCGGTCTGGAGCAGGTGCGGAAGGTGTTCGACTGATGCAACTCGACCAGCTCTACCAGGAGATCATCCTGGACCACTACAAGCACCCGCACGGTCGTGGCCTGCGCGACGCCGAGGACCTGGGCGACCAGGTCGCGGAGGCGCACCACGTCAACCCGACCTGCGGCGACGAGGTCACCGTCCGGGTGGCCACCGACGGCGCCGTGCTGCACGACATCTCGTACGACGGGATGGGCTGCTCGATCAGCCAGGCCTCGGCGAGCGTGCTGCACGAGTTGCTGCGCGGTCGGGGCACGGGTGAGGCGTTCGCGGTGCACGAGGCGTTCGTCGAGTTGATGTCCGGCCGTGGCCAGGTCACGCCGGATGAGGACGTACTCGGTGACGGGGTGGCTTTCGCGGGCGTTGCCCGCTACCCCGCTCGGGTCAAGTGCGCGCTGCTGCCGTGGATGGCGTTCAAGGACGCCGCGGCACGCGCCGGGGTGGGCGTGAGCCCGGAGGAGGTGAAGGCATGAGCGAGAACACCGCTACCGAAGCGACGCCGGAGGCCGGTGACGCCACCGCGACGCCGCAGACCGACGCCGTGACGACCGACGGTGCCGCCACGCAGGGTGCCGGCGACGCCGCCGCCCCGGCGGCCGGCGTCAGCAAGGCCGTCATCGCCGAGATCGAGGAGGCGATGAAGGACGTCGTCGACCCCGAGCTCGGCATCAACGTGGTCGACCTGGGCCTGGTGTACGGGGTGCACGTCGACGACGAGAACGTCGCGACCCTGGACATGACGCTCACCTCGGCGGCCTGCCCGTTGACCGACGTGATCGAGGACCAGGCCCGGCAGGCGCTGACCACCGGCCCCGGTGGCGGCCTGGTCAACGACATCCGCATCAACTGGGTCTGGCTGCCGCCGTGGGGCCCGGACAAGATCACCGATGAGGGTCGGGACCAGCTCCGTTCCCTCGGCTTCAACGTCTGAGCCGACTCCGGTCGGCGGCATCGAGCGCGGTACTCCTCCGGGGTGCCGCGCTCGACGCTTTCCGCACACCCGCGTCCCGATGTCCCGCTGCGGCGGCGGGCGACCGTGGTGGTGCGGCGGAAATGCGGTGGCGGGGATGGGCCGGGTCACGCAGCATGAGCGGATGATCGAGGCGTACCGGATGCAGCTTCCTGTCGGCGCGGCCATCGTCGCGCGCCGACAGCGCACGCTTCCGCGTCGCGCCTCGATCCGGCAGCGACGACCGTGACCGGGGCGTTCCTCGCCGGCCTCGTCGCCGGCTATGGCGTCGCCATTCCGGTCGGGGCGATCGCGGTGCTCATCCTGGGGCTCAGTGCCCGTACCTCGTTCCGGGTCGGCGCGGCCGGCGCGCTCGGCGTCGCGACCGCCGACGGCCTGTACGCGGCTGTCGCCGCCGTCGCTGGTGCCGCTGTCGCAGGTCTGGTTGAACCGGTGGCCGGTCCACTGCGGATGGCGGCCGCCGCGGTGCTGCTCGCGCTCGCCGCGCACACCGCGTGGCGCGCCCTGCGGCCCGTGCCGGTGACCGATACCCGGCGCCGTCGCGGCCTGGACACCCCGTTGCGCGCCTTCGCCGGCATTCTGGCGCTGACACTGCTCAACCCGGCGACGGTGGTCTATTTCGCCGCGCTGGTGCTCGGCCGAGGCGACGCCACCGACCCGGGTGGGGCGGCGGCCGCGCTGTTCGTGCTCGGAGCCTTCGTGGCCTCGGCGAGCTGGCAACTGCTCATCGCCGGCGGCGGCACCCTGGTCGGCCGCATCCTCACCGGCCCCCGTGGCCGAAAGGCCACCGCCCTCACCTCCAGCGC
>NZ_JAMHIW010000028.1 GCF_023896955.1 Micromonospora sp. RHAY321 | reverse complement strand
TGGCCCTGACGCATTTCCGTATCCGGAAACAGGGGCCGGCACTCCCGTGCCGGCCCGCCGTTGGTCAGCCCCGGGTCTGCATGTCGGCGCGGAGGTTACGCAGCAGGCCCCCTGCGTCGGTGACCGAACGCCCCGGGAACATCGCCATCACGACGCTGCCGTGGTCGGCCCAGCCGCACACCGCGAAGTCGCCGCCCTCACCGCTGGTGCTACCGCACTTCATGACGCCGCCCAGCTCGCCCGCGGGCACCTCCCGCAGGCCGGTCACCGCGCCGGTCTCGTCGGACATCAGGCCGAAGAGGCTGTCCAGGTCCCGCTCCGGCTGCCAGAGCAGGGTGGTGCCGCCGAAGATGAGCACCGACCGCTTGTCGTCGGCCGGGTCGCGGTAGACCGTGCCGAAGCTGGTGTCCAGCTCGATGTCGGCGGCCAAGCCGCTGCGCAGGTAGTCCGCCGTGCTCTTGGCCCGCTCGCTGTCGTCGCGGGTCAGGCCCGCCACCCGGTCCGGCGAGGTCAACTGGGTGTCCTTCTGCTGCGCGACCCGCCACCCGCCGACACCCAGCACTCCCGCGCCGGCCAGGCCGACGACCAGTGCGGCAGCCCAGCCGATCCTGCGGCGCCGGGACCAACCACCCCGCGGCTCGTCGGGGTCGCCACCGGGGTCCCGGGTGCTGAGCTGGATCGGCTCCTCGGTGAGCTCAACCGGCTCGCGACCGTCGTCGAGCGGGCGCTCAGTGAGATGTGCGTCGGACATAGCCGACACCGTACGCGAATGGCAGGTGGTGCACGTCAGGTCCGCGGAAGCCCTCCGTAGACTTTCCAGGGTGACCGACAGACTCGATGCCCGACGCCCCGACGCCCCCACCCTGGCCGGCCAGTACCAGCCCGGCGAGGTAGAGCAGCGACGGTACGAGCAGTGGGTAGCCGCCGGGCACTTCCGGGCCTCCGCCGACAGCGACAAGCCTCCCTTCACCATCGTCATCCCGCCGCCGAACGTCACCGGCTCGCTGCACATGGGCCACGCGTTCGAGCACACGCTGATGGACGCGCTGACCCGGCGCAAGCGCATGCAGGGCTTCGAGGCGCTCTGGCTGCCCGGCATGGACCACGCCGGCATCGCCACCCAGAACCTGGTCGAGCGTCAGCTCGCCGGCGAGGGCCTGTCCCGGCACGACCTCGGCCGGGAGAAGTTCGTCGAGCGGGTCTGGCAGTGGAAGGCCGAGTCCGGTGGGGCGATCCTCGGTCAGATGCGGCGCCTCGGCGACTCGGTCGACTGGGACCGGGAACGCTTCACCATGGACGCGGGCCTGACCCGCGCCGTCCAGACGATCTTCAAGAAGCTCTTCGACGAGGGCCTCATCTACCGGGCCAACCGGATCATCAACTGGTGCCCGCGCTGCCTGACCGCGCTCTCCGACATCGAGGTCGAGCACACCGACGACGACGGTGAGCTGATCTCCATCCGGTACAGCGACGAGGTCGTGGTGGCCACCACCCGGGCCGAGACGATGCTGGGCGACACCGCCGTGGCGGTGCACCCGGACGACGAGCGGTACCAGCACCTGATCGGCACCGAGGTGGAGCTGCCGCTGACCGGCCGCCGCATCCCGATCGTCGCCGACGCGCACGTCGACCCGTCCTTCGGCACCGGCATGGTCAAGGTGACCCCGGCGCACGACCCGAACGACTTCGAGATCGGCCAGCGCCACGACCTGCCCGCGCTGACCGTCATGGACGAGCGGGGTGTGATCACCGTGCCCGGCCCGTTCGAGGGGCTGGACCGGTTCGAGGCGCGGCCCGCGATTGTGGCGGCGCTGCGCGAGCAGGGTCTGATCGTGGCCGAGAAGCGGCCGTACGTGCACGCGGTCGGCCACTGCTCGCGGTGCAAGACGACCGTCGAGCCGCGGCTGTCGCTGCAGTGGTTCGTCAACACCGCCCCGCTGGCCCAGGCCGCCGGCGACGCGGTCCGCGACGGCCGGGTCCGCATCGAGCCCGCCGAGCTGGCCAAGCGCTACTTCGCCTGGGTCGACAACATGCACGACTGGTGCATCTCCCGCCAGCTGTGGTGGGGGCACCGGATCCCGGTCTGGTACGGCCCGCAGGGCGAGATCGTCTGCGTCGGCCCGGACGAGCAGCCGCCGACCGGGGACGGCTGGCGGCAGGACGAGGACGTGCTGGACACGTGGTTCTCCAGCGCGCTCTGGCCGTTCTCCACCCTCGGGTGGCCCGAGCAGACCCCGGACCTGGCCAAGTTCTACCCGACCAGCGTCCTGGTCACCGGTTACGACATCCTCTTCTTCTGGGTCGCCCGGATGATGATGTTCGGCCTGTACGCGATGGACGGCCGGCAGCCCTTCGACGTGGTCGCTCTGCACGGCATGGTCCGCGACGAGCACGGCAAGAAGATGTCCAAGTCGTTCGGCAACGTGGTCGACCCGCTGGACTGGATCGACCGGTTCGGCGCCGACGCGACCCGGTTCACCCTGGCCCGCGGTGCCAACCCGGGCCAGGACGTCCCGGTCAGTGAGGACTGGTGCCAGGGCTCCCGCAACTTCTGCAACAAGCTCTGGAACGCCACCCGCTTCGCGCTGATGAACGGGGCGCACACCTCGGGTGACCTGCCGGCCGCCGAGCAGCTCTCCACCGTCGACCGGTGGATCCTCTCCCGGCTGGCGCACGTCACCGCCGAGGTCGACGAGCAGTTCGAGTCGTACGAGTTCGCCAAGGTGTGCGACCTGCTCTACCACTTCGCGTGGGACGACGTCTGCGACTGGTACGTCGAGCTGAGCAAGCCGGTGCTGGCCGAGGGCGGTGAGCGTGCCGAGACCACCCGGCGGGTGCTCGGGCACGTGCTGGACCAGCTGCTGCGGCTGCTGCACCCGGTCATCCCGTTCGTCACCGAGGAGCTGTGGCTCGCGCTGACCGGCGGCGAGACGGTGCAGAAGGCCGCCTGGCCGGTGGCCGACCGTTCGCTGATCGACGACGCCGCCGAGGCGGAGCTGGCCAGCGTGCAACGGGTGATCACCGAGATCCGCCGGTTCCGTTCCGACCAGGGGCTGCGGCCGACGCAGCGGGTGGCCGCGCGGCTGGACGGGCTGACCGGGGCCGGCATCGCCGCCCACGAGCCGCTGATCCGCTCGCTCGCCCGGCTGGACCCGGTCGGCGAGGACTTCCAGGCGAGTGCCACCCTGGCCATGCCCGGGGCGGTGGGTGTCGCGTTGGACACCCGGGGGTCGATCGACGTGGCCGCCGAGCGGGCCCGGCTCACGAAGGACCGCGCGGCGGCCGAGAAGGAGGTCGCGCAGGCCCGGGCGAAGCTCGACAACCCGGCCTTCATCGGCAAGGCCCCCGAGCCGGTGGTCGCGAAGATCCGCGACCGGCTCGCCACCGCCGAAGCCGACCTGGTTCGGATCGACGCTGCTCTGGAGACGCTTACCTCGTGACCGACCCCACCGATTTCGCCACCGCCGAGGCCGAGCTGGCCGCCCGCGGCTTCACCCGTATGGTCTTCGAGCTGGACCGGATCGAGTCGCTGCTGGACCTGCTCGGCAGCCCGCAGCGGGCGTACCCGGCGATCCACCTCACCGGCACCAACGGCAAGACCTCCACCGCGCGAATGATCGACTCGCTGCTCCGGGCGTTCGGCCTGCACACCGGCCGGTACACGAGCCCGCACCTGGAGACCATCCGGGAGCGGATCAGCCTGGACGGCGAACCGGTCAGCGAGGAGCGCTTCGCCGCCGTGTACCGGGAGATCCGGCCGCTGGCGGAACTGGTCGACGCCGGCTCGGACGAGCCGCTGACGTACTTCGACATGACCACGGCGCTGGCGTTCGCGACGTTCGCCGACGCTCCGGTCGACATCGCCGTGGTCGAGGTGGGTCTCGGCGGTGCCGAGGACGCCACGAACGTCATCCAGGCCGGGGTCTGTGTCATCACCCCGATCGGCCTGGACCACACCGAGTGGCTCGGTGACACGCTCCAGGACATCGCGCTGGCCAAGGCCGGCATCATCCACCCGGGTGCCACCGTGATCTCGGCGGCGCAGGAGGAGGAGGCGGCCCGTCCCCTCCTGGAACGCTGCGCCGAGGTGGGCGCGACCATCGCCCGGGAGGGCGCCGAGTTCGGCGTGCTGAGTCGGGCCATCGCGGTCGGCGGCCAGGTGCTCACCCTCCAGGGGCTCGGCGGCATCTACGACGACGTGTTCATCCCGCTGCACGGCGCGCACCAGGCGCAGAACGCCGCGGTGGCGCTCGCCGCGGTGGAGGCGTTCCTGGGTGCCGGGACCACGCGGCAGCTGGATATCGAGGCGGTCCGGGAGGGCTTCGCCGAGGCCAGCTCCCCGGGTCGGCTGGAGCGGGTCCGGAACGCCCCGACCGTCCTGCTGGACGGCGCGCACAACCCGCACGGGATGGCCGCCACCGTCACCGCGTTGCAGGAGGAGTTCGCGTTCAGCAAGCTGGTGGCGGTCGTCGGCGTGCTCGCCGACAAGGACGCGTCCAGCCTGCTGGAGCTGCTGGAGCCGGTGGTCGACCTGGTGGTGGTCACCCGCAACACCTCGCCACGGGCGATGCCGACGGCGGAACTCGCCGCGCTGGCCGCCGAGATCTTCGGCGAGGAGCGGGTCGAGGTGGCCGAGGAGATGCCGGACGCGATCGAGGTGGCGGTGGCGCTGGCCGAGGAGGACGTCCCCGGTGAACTCAGCGGGGTCGGGGTCCTGGTCACCGGGTCGGTGGTGACGGTGGCCGACGCGCGTCGGCTGCTGAAGCGATGACCGGCCCGGAGCGGGACCCACAGGCCCCCGAGTTTCCGCCCACCGACCCGCCGACGGCCGAGCAACCCGCGGCCGATGAGTCTGTTCCCGATCAGCCGCGGCGGTCCGGGCTGCGCAACCCGGAGCGGGCGGTACGCGGCCTGGGTGCCGGGACGCTCGGCCTGGAGGCGCTGGTGCTGCTGCTGGCCATCCAGCCGATCCGCGTGGTCGGCGGCGACCTGAGCGGCGCCGCGATCGGTGTCGTGGTGGCCCTGGCGGTGGTCGCCATCCTGCTCGCCGGCATGATGCGCCGCCCCTGGGCCTGGCACGCCGGCACCGTCCTGCAGGGCCTGCTGCTGCTGGCCGGGCTGCTGCACTGGTCGCTGTTCGCGTTGGGCGTCATCTTCGCCCTCGTCTGGGCGTACGCGCTGCACGTCCGCCGGGTCATCCTCGGCTGACGCCCGACCGGGTCAGGCGTCGGCGCGTTCCCGCCACTGGGTGAGGGCAATGCCGTGGCCGTCCGGATCGCGGAACGCCGCCGCCCACACCTCCAGCCGGGTGCCCCGGTTCACCACGCGCGGCGCGTACGTGAAGCGGACACCCGACTCGCGCAGCCGCCCGTACGCCGCCTCGATGTCGTCGACCTCGAGGTTGACGTGCACGAGACGGCGGCTGATCGGCGCCGCCCCGGTCACCTCCCGCAGCACCAACCGGGTCGTGCCGGAGGCGAGCACGGCGTTGCCGGCGCCCTGGTCGACCTCGGTGAAGCCCAGCACGTCACGGTAGAAGCCGAGCGACCGGGCCAGGTCGGTGACCAGCAGGGTGAGGCCCACTCCGCTGATCGGGGCGGCCGGGTCCGCGGCGGCGCCCTCGTCGTACCCGAAGATCGCCTCGTCCAGCTCCTCGGCGGTGACGGCCTCGCGTGCCTCGCCCGGCGTGGCGGGATCGTCCAGCGGCAGGTCGAGCGGGTCCAGCGGATCCGTCGCGAACGGACCGGACCGCTGCGTGGGAGGTTGTTCGAAGCGGTGCGGGGCCGGTGGGTCGAAGGGCCCCTCCGCCGCCGGGGCGGGCCGGTCGTCCGCCGGCTGGTCGAAGCGGTCGGCGTCGGGCTCGTCGAAATGCTCCTCGGCGGGCGGACGCGGCGCGGGAGTGGCGCGCCGGGGCAGCCCGCCGCCGGCCTGCTGCTCGACCAGGACGCCCTCCAGCACCACCGGGCCACCCGGGCTCTGGTGCACCACCACCGGCTCGCGCTCCTCGGGTGGGACACCGAGGTCGTCGCGCAGCGGGTTGGGGTCGAGCGGGTCGCGGAACACCTCGCCGGCGCGCGGATCGCGGAAGTCGTCCCGGAAGTCGTCGTCCGGCGCGCGATCGGCCCACGGCGGCGCGTCCTGCTGGATCAGCACCTCGTCCAGAGGTTCGGCGTCGGCGAACTCCGGCGGGAGGTCAGCGACGGCCGCGGCGGTCTCGGCGTGGGTCAGCACCTCGTCCCAGAGGACCTTGACGTGGCGCTGGTCGTCCAGCGCGACGCGGATCGGCAGGGTCTGGCCCAGCGACGGCCACTTGGAGACCGGCACCCGCGGCTCGATGATCTTCTTGGATCGGGGCGGCAGGCCGGGCGCGTCGATCACCAGTTGCAGCTCGCAGCGGCCGAACGCGTACTGGGTGGGTGGTTCGGAGGCGCTGTGCACGTGCCCGACGCCGACCACCCAGGTGCGCCCGCCGCCGCGCACGGTGGCCAGCGCGATCGCCAGCACCAGCAGGGCGACGCCGAGCGCCACGATGGCCCAGCTGGTCATGCCCAGCCCGAAGAGGACGACGAACGTGGCCACGGTGCCCAGCACCGTGCCGATCAGCTTGCGTACCGGCGCGATGGGTCGGTTCCCGCCATTCGCCACAGTGGACCTCCCGGGGGTCAGGGCCAGGCTAGGCCGGATCGGCCACCGGGGGAAAGACCGGCCGCCGCGCCGGCGCCGGGACCGGGTCGCTAGGCTGACCGTACCGACCCCGAGCGTTCAGCGTGTACAGGAGGAACCCAGCGTGTCCAGCAACAGCCCGGATGAGCGCAGCCTCGTTCTGATCAAGCCCGACGCGGTCCGCCGCGGCCTGGTCGGCGAGGTCCTCTCCCGCTTCGAGCGCAAGGGGCTGCGGATCGACGCGATGGTGTACCGGACGATGGACGCCGCGCTCGCCGACGAGCACTACTCCGAGCACGTCGACAAGCCGTTCTACCCGCCGCTGAAGGACTTCATGACCGGCGGCCCGCTGGTCGCCCTGGTGCTCTCCGGCGACCAGGTCATCGACGTGGTCCGCGGGCTGGTCGGCGCGACCGACGGGCGCAGGGCCGTCGCCGGCACGATCCGGGGCGACCTGTCGCTGTCCAACCGGGAGAACCTGGTGCACGCCTCCGACTCTCCGGACAGCGCCAAGCGCGAGATCGCGCTCTGGTTCCCCGACCTCGGCTGAGACGCCCCAGCCCGGTCTGACCGGACGGCGCGCCGTTTTCAGTCGACCGGCGGCAGCTTCTCCGGATTGCCGACCACGTAGATCCCGGTGATCCGGCCGTCTGCCGCCGTGACGCTCATCGTGTACCGGTTGCCGTCCTCACGGGTCATCAGCGCGGCGGGTTCCCCGTTCAGCTCCAGCCGTTGGATGGCCCAGCGGTGGCGTCGACCGTAGACGCCGGCGAAGAACCGGGCGATCCGATCCGCTCCGCTGATCGGCTTGCGGGCGGCCGACACACGGCCACCCCCGTCGCTCCAGGCGGTGGCGTCCGCGGCGACCAGGCCGGTGAGCGTCGCCAGGTCACCCTCCCGGGCGGCGGCCAGGAACGCGTCCAGCAGCCGTTCCCGCTCGGAGCGGCTGGCGGTGAACCGCCGCTGCTCCTGGCGTACCCGCGCGGTCGCCCGGTGGTGCAGTTGCCGGCAGTCCTCGGGAGTCCGATCCAGGATCTCCCCGATCTCGGCGTAGGGCAGTTCGAAGGCGGTGTGCAGGACGTACACCGCGCGCTCCGGCGGTGTGAGCCGCTCCAGCACGTGCAGCAGCGCGGTGGACAGCGAGTCGCGCAGCTCCGCGCGGTCCAACGGCCCGAACGGGGAGGGCGCGGTGGGCACCGGCTCGGGCAGCCACGTACCCACGTACGTCTCACGGGTGGCCTGCCGCGACCGCAGCCGGTCCAGGGCCAGCCGGGTCACCACCCGGGACAGGTAGCGGCGCGGCTCGTCCACCGCCGACCGGTCTACGCCCAGCCAGCGCAGGTACGCCTCCTGGAGCACGTCCTCGGCGTCGTCCCGGCTGCCGAGCAGGCGATAGGCGAGCCCAAGCAGCATCGGCCGGTGCGCCTGGAGCGCACCGGCCGCCTCTGCTGCCCCGGTCGTCACACCTGCGCCGGAGGCTCCAGCCGCATCGTCACCGCGATCCGATTCCACACGTTGATTGTGGCGATCGCGACGACCAGGTCGGCCAGTTCCTTCTCCGACCAGACCTTCGCGGCGGTGTCCCACACCTCGTCCGGCACGCCGTGCTCGCCGAGCCGGGTGACCGCGTCGGTGAGCGCCAGCGCGGCGCGCTCCCGCTCGTCGAAGAACGGTGCCTCCCGCCAGGCGGCGACCGCGAACAACCTCCGGCTCGACTCGCCGCTGGCGAGCGCGTCCCGGCTGTGCATGTCCACGCAGAACGCGCACCCGTTCAGGATCGACGCCCGCAGCTTGACCAGCTCCAGCACGGTGTGGTCGACGTTGGTCTGGACGTACGACTCCATGCCCATGACGGCCTTGTACGCCTGAGGTACCACCTCGGCCGGGTTCATCCGTTGCACGACTACCTCCCTGATCGGTCCGACACCGTCATGACGGGTGGGGCGGGGTGTGCCGTGACAACCGGCCGCTGTGACGCCGATCATGCCGGCCGCGTCGGCCCTGGGAGGTCAGCCGCGGCCGGCCGGAACGGTGTCCGCCAGCACCTCGCGCGGGCGGGGGATCAGCTCGACCGGGCGGACGGCGTCGGCGTCACCCGTCGGGCCGGCCTGCCCGGTACTGTCGCCGTCGCGCGGACCGCGTCGGGTCACCCGGGCGGCCAGTCGACGGCCCACCTCGATCATGGGTAGCTCGACCCACCGGTAGAGCACGTCCGCGACGACCAACGCCACGACCACGGCACCGAGGAACACGGCGGTGCTGCGACGCCCCATCGCCGGCAACAGCCCGATCGCCACCCGCGCCGCGATGGACTGGACGAGGTACATCGAGTACGACCGCTCACCGATGAAGACCAGCGGCCGCAACCCCAGCCCCCGGGCGAGCACACTGCGCGAGAGCAGTGCCGGCAGCAGCAGGGCCGCCGCCGCGGCGTAGGTGCCGATCAGTGCCTCCTGGCCGAACCGGATCGGCCAGTACTGCACGGCGACCTGGAACGCGACGAAGACCACGATCACCGCGGTGGCCGTCACCGGGTGCGTCAGCGGCCGAACCAGTGCGAAACCTCGCCGGTGGTGCATGACCACCGCGGTCAGGCAGCCGAGCAGGATCGCCACGTAGTGGATCGGCCAGCTCAGCCAGGCGATGTCCGGCGGGATCATCGCGATGAACAGCACGATCAGGCCGGCGGTGACCGCCAGCCGGCGGCGGAAGGCGGCGGTCACCAGGACGAACGCGATGGCCGGCCAGAACAGGTAGAACTTCTGCTCGATCCCGATGGTCCAGGAGTGCAGGTACGGCGCGGTGCCCGGCAGGAGTTCGTTGATGAACAGCAGGTAGTACTTCATCAGGCGTTCGATCGTCTCGGCGCTGCCGCTGAGCCGGGCCAGCCCCCAGGTCAGGAAGAGCACCAGCAGGTAGACAGGCATGATCCGGAAGAACCGCCGCAGGTAGAACGCGCGCAGCGAGACCCTGCCGTACCGGTGCTCCTCACGCAGCAGCAGCGTCGTGATGAGGAAGCCGGAGAGCACGAAGAACAGGTGCACGCCGATCCAGCCGGTCAACCACTTCCAGGACGGGCCACCGTAGTGGAAGGCGAACACCATGATGGCGGCCACCGCCCGTAGTCCGTCCAGGGCGGGAAATCGACGCATGGCCTGGAATTCGTCGTATCGAAGCGAACGCACCGGCGAAGTTTGCGCGAGGGCGCCAGCCGGGTCAAGCCGGCCGGACACCCGCCGTTTCCGCTCTGGTCACCCGCACCGCCGATCGCGGCCAAGCCGCGACCATGAAGTTGGCGGGCGGATGTGCCGCTGATCCGCCCGCCAACCTCATGATCGACCAGGTCAGAGGGGGGTGTAGGTCGCAGATGCGGGGCGGTTGTTGGGCACCCAGGCCGGCTCTGGACGTTCGGGGAGGCGGTTCTCCGGGAGCGGCTGGTGGGGCACGCTCCGGTCGGCGGCCGGGGCCGGTTCGGTGGGGGCGACCACCGGCGCCGGCGGGGACGTCCGGCCGCTCGTGGAGAGCCGTCGCCCGACCTGGATCATCGGCTGCTCCACCCACCGGTACAGCAGATCGGCGGCGAGCAGTCCCACCACGGTGGCGGCCACGAACAACTTCGTCCCGCGCGTCTCGTACGACGGCACCAGCCCGACGACCACCGCCACGGCGAGCTGCTGCACCAGATAGAGCGAGTAGGAGCGCTCACCCACGAACACCAGCGGCCGCCAGGAGAGCAGCTTCTGCGGCAGCCCGGGGGCCAGCATGGCGGGAAGGAGCAGTGCCACCGCCACCGAGTAGCCGGCGATCATGATCTCCAGCCGGGGGTGCTCGGTGGCCGGCCAGTAGTGCAGCGACAGGTGCGCGGCGACGAACCCGATGGACACGACCACGGCCACCACGGGACGGGTCAGGGGCCGGACCAGCGCATACCCCCGGGGGTGGTGCATGACGATCGCCAGCAGGCAGCCCAGCAGGATCGACACGTAGTGGACCGGCCAGTAGGGCCAATCGGGCGTGAACGGGATCATCGCCGCCAGGCCGACGATGGCCAGCAGTGTCGCCGTGAGCCGGCGGCGGGCGCTCGCGGCGGCCAGCACGAAGGCGAGCAGCGGCCAGGCCAGGTAGAACTTCCACTCGATGGCGATCGTCCACGAGTGCAGATACCCCAGGGTCGGCGCGAACTCGTTGACCATGAGCAGGTAGTGCGGCATCGAGTCGGAAACGGTCGAGCCCTTGCCATTGAGGTGTGCCAGCGCGTACGTCGCCGCGAGCACCACGAAATAGACGGGCAGGATCCGAAAACCGCGCCGGATGTAGAAGGACCGCAGCGAGACGCGGCCCCGCCCCTCCTCCTCCCGCAGCAGCAGCGTGGTGATGAGGAAGCCGGACAGCACGAAGAACAGTTGAACCCCCGCCCAACCGGAGGTCCACGCCCAGCTCGGCCCACCGAAGTGGAAGGCGATGACGATCACCGCGGCGATCGCGCGGAGCCCGTCGAGGGCGGGAAACCGGCGCATCGCGCGGTACTGGGCGTAACTGATCTCGGTCACCCGGGGAATTCTGGTCATCGCCGCAAGATCGAGTCAAGGCGGCGCGGCCGGGGCGGAAGCGGTGGTTCGGGCGCCGGCGGCATTACTCGGCGGCGGACCGGTGGGCGGGTCGAGTATCGTTGAGCACCGTAAGGCGATGACCCGGCCATCACCGGTGAGCCTCCGGAAGAACAGCCGGGTGACCGGCCCAGTAGAACCGGACGGGTCCGGCCCGTCACAGCCGGCCAATGAGCGGGCGGTCGCACGTCGACCGCCAAGCGGGGTGGTACCGCGGACCACCCGGGGGCGTCGTCGAGGCGTACCCGGACGGTTCGTCCTCGCAGACCCACTGACGAGTGAGCTGCGCGAGGAGAGCGACCCCCGATGGCCTATCCACTGCACGACCCGTCCGCCGCCGGTGTCCCGGCGAGCCCGGACCTGCCCGCGGTCGAGCGCCGGGTGCTGGAGCACTGGACGGCCGACAAGACCTTCGAGGCCTCCATCGAGGCCCGCCCGGCCGGTGTCGACGGCAAGAACGAGTACGTCTTCTACGACGGCCCGCCGTTCGCCAACGGCCTGCCGCACTACGGTCACCTCTTCACCGGCTACGTCAAGGACGTGGTGCCCCGCTACCAGACCATGCGTGGCCGGCACGTCGAGCGGCGCTTCGGCTGGGACTGCCACGGCCTGCCCGCCGAGGTGGTGGCCGAGAAGCAGCTCGGCATCACCAGCAAGGCGGAGATCATCGACCTCGGCGTGGCCCGGTTCAACGAGGCCTGCCGCACCTCGGTGCTGGAGTTCACCCAGGACTGGGAGCGGTACATCAACCGGCAGGCCCGCTGGGTCGACTTCACCAACGACTACAAGACCCTCGACCTGGACTACATGGAAAGCGTCATGTGGGCCTTCAAGACCCTGCACGACAAGGGTCTGATCTACGAGGGTTTCCGGGTGCTGGCGTACTGCTGGCGCTGCGAGACGCCGCTGTCGAACACCGAGACCCGGATGGACGACGTCTACCGGGACCGGCACGACCCGACGCTGACCGTGTGGTTCGAGCTGACCGCCGACGAGAGCGCGCCGGAGCTGCTGCGCGGGCCGGTCAAGCTCGGTGTCTGGACCACCACGCCGTGGACCCTGCCGTCGAACCTGGCGCTCGCCGTCGGCCCGGACATCGAGTACGCGGTGCTGGAGCGTGACGGGCAGCGCCACGTCGTCGGCGCGGCGCGGCTGGCCGCGTACGCCAAGGAGCTGGAGGGCTACGAGCAGGTCGGCACGGTGTACGGCCGGGACCTGGTGGGCCGCCGCTACACCCCGCTGTTCGACTTCCTCGTAGAGCAGGCCGGCGAGAACGCCTACCAGGTGCTCGGCGCGGAGTTCGTCACCACCGAGGACGGCACCGGGGTCGTGCACCTGGCCCCGGCCTTCGGCGAGGACGACCAGAACGTCTGCAACGCCGCCGGCATCCCCACCATCGTCACGGTCGACGACCACACCCGGTTCACCGGGCTGGTGCCGCCGTACCAGGGCGAGCAGGTCTTCGACGTCAACAAGCCGGTGATCCGGGAGCTCAAGGAGCGGGGGGTGGTGCTCCGGCAGGACACCTACACCCACTCGTACCCGCACTGCTGGCGCTGCGACACCCCGCTGGTCTACAAGGCGGTGTCGTCGTGGTTCGTGGCGGTGACGAAGTTCCGGGACCGGATGGTCGAGCTGAACCAGGAGATCAACTGGACCCCGGGGCACATCAAGGACGGCTCGTTCGGCAAGTGGCTGGCCAACGCCCGCGACTGGTCGATCAGCCGGAACCGGTTCTGGGGCTCGCCGATCCCGGTCTGGAGGTCCGACGACCCGAACTACCCGCGCCTCGACGTCTACGGCTCGCTGGCCGACATCGAGCGGGACTTCGGCGTACGCCTGACCGACCTGCACCGGCCGGCGGTGGACGAGCTGGTCCGGCCGAACCCGGACGACCCGACCGGGCAGTCGATGATGCGTCGGGTGCCGGAGGTGCTGGACTGCTGGTTCGAGTCCGGTTCGATGCCGTTCGCCCAGGTGCACTACCCGTTCGAGAACGCGGACTGGTTCGAGCACCACTACCCGGGTGACTTCATCGTCGAGTACATCGGGCAGACCCGCGGCTGGTTCTACACCATGCACGTGCTGGCCACCGCGCTGTTCGACCGGCCGGCGTTCCGCAACTGCCTGAGCCACGGCATCCTGCTCGGCTCCGACGGGCGCAAGATGTCCAAGAGCCTGCGCAACTACCCGGACGTCTACCACGTCTTCGACGCGTACGGCTCGGACGCGATGCGCTGGATGCTGATGTCCTCGCCGGTGCTGCGCGGCGGTGACATGGCGGTCACCGAGTCGGGCATCCGCGACGCCGTCCGCCAGGTGATGCTGCCGCTGTGGAACGTCTGGTACTTCTTCTCGCTCTACGCCAACGCGGACGGGTACCAGGCGCGGCGCCGCACCGACTCGACGCACCTGCTCGACCGGTACGTGCTGGCCAAGACGAACGAGCTGGTGTCGACGGTCGGCGCGCAGATGGAGGCGTACGACATCTCCGGCGCCTGCGCCTCGGTCCGGTCCTACCTGGACGCGCTGACCAACTGGTACGTGCGCCGCTCCCGGGACCGGTTCTGGTCCGGCGACCAGAACGCGTTCGACACGCTGTGGACGGTGCTGGAGACGCTCTGCCGGGTGGTGGCGCCGCTGGCGCCGCTGACCGCGGAGGAGATCTGGCGCGGGCTGACCGGGGAGCGTTCGGTGCACCTGACCGACTGGCCGGAGGCGACCGACTTTCCGGCCGACCACGACCTGGTCGCCGCGATGGACGCCACCCGGGCGGTCGCCTCGGCGGCGCTGTCGCTGCGCAAGGCCAAGGGACTGCGGGTGCGGCTGCCGCTGTCCAAGCTGGTCGTGGCCTCGCCGGCGGCGGAGCAGCTGCGCCCGTTCGCCGACCTGGTCGCCGACGAGGTCAACGTGAAGGCGGTGGAGTTCAGCGCGGAGCTGTCCGAGTACTGCCAGCAGGTGCTGACCGTGGTGCCCCGGGCGCTCGGCCCGCGGGTCGGCAAGCAGGTCCAGCAGGTGATCAAGGCGGTCAAGGCGGGCGAGTGGGAGCTGGTCGACGGCGCCCCGGTGGCCGCCGGGGTCACCCTGGCCGAGGGCGAGTACGAGCTGCGCCTGGTCGCTGCCGACGCCGAGCACTCCGCGCCGCTGCCCGGCGGCGAGGGCGTGGTGGTGCTCGACACCGAGGTCACCCCGGAGCTGGCCGCCGAGGGGTTGGCCCGGGACGTGGTCCGGGTGGTGCAGCAGGCCCGCCGGGACGCCGACCTGGATGTCTCGGACCGGATCGTGGTGTCGGTGTCGGCGTCCGAGGAGGTGCGCGCGGCGGTGGCCGCGTACATCGACTTCGTGACCGGTGAGGTGCTGGCCGACTCCGTCGACTTCGACGAGGGCGTCGACGGCTTCGTCGGCGAGGTCGGCGAGGGTGACCGGGTGACGGTCGTGGTCCGCAGGGTATGAGTGGTCGGGGACGGACGGTCCAGCCTGGCCCGTCCGTCCCCGGATCCCGCTCCCGGGCCGCCCCCACGGCTCCCCGACGCCCGCCACCCGCTCCGGGCGGTGTGCGGGCGTCGGCTAACGTGACACCGCCTGTGCAACACACGACCGCCGGAGGACCAGTGCCCCTGCTCTACACCATCGGCAAGCTCACCGTGGCGCCCACGCTGCGGTTGGCGTTCCGCCCGACCGTGGAGGGGCTGGAGCACGTGCCGGAGACCGGCGGCGCGGTCTTCGCCGGCAACCATCTCTCGGTGGCCGACGAGCTGTTCCTCGGCACGGTGGTGCCGCGGCACCTGGCGTTCTGGGCGAAGTCGGAGTACTTCAAGGGCACCGGGGTCAAGGGTGCGATCTCCAAGTTCGTCCTCACCGGCCTGGGCGCGATCCCGGTCGAGCGGGCCGGTGGACGGGCCGCGCTGTCCGCGTTCGACGCGGCCATCCCGGCACTCAGGGGCGGCGACCTGGTGGTGGTCTACCCGGAGGGCACCCGCTCACCGGACGGCAAGCTCTACCGGGGGCGGACCGGGGCGGCCCGGCTGGCGATCTCCGCCGGGGTGCCGATCATCCCGGTCGGCATGATCGGTACGGACAAGGCGCAGCCGATCGGCGCCCGGGTGCCCCGCCCCGGCACGGCCAAGATCACCGTGCGGTTCGGCAAGCCGCTGGACTTCACCGGCCGGCCGGATGACCGCACCTCGCTGCGGCAGATGACCGACGAGCTGATGAGCGAGATCCAGAAGCTCACCGGCCAGGAGTACGTGCCGCGCTACGCCCCGCCGCGCGCCCACCCGGACCCGACCCGCGGCGCCTGACCCACCCCCGGTTCTCAGCTCCGTTCGGGCTGGACGATCTGCGCGCGCAGCGTGTTCAGCAGGTTCGCGCTGTCGGCGACGGAGAGCCGGGTGAACACGCCGGTGGCGATGCTGCCATGGTCGACCGAGGTGCAGACCACCACGTCACTGCCCGAGGAACGGCCGGTCGCGCAGCGTTCGTGCCGACCCCGCACACCGGTGTCCACCGTCTCGGGGGCGTCCAGCGCGTAGCGCTCGCTGAGCCGGGTGATCTCCGCGTCCGCGTCCGCCTCCGGGCTGAACCGGAAGCCGGTGCCGCCGAAGATCGTCACCCGTTTGCCGTCCGTGGTGCCGTACACCCCGGCGAAGGTGTCCTCGGCCAGCCAGTGCTCCTGGCGGACCTCGTTCTCCAACTGGCGGGCGGCCTCCGTGCTGCGGCTGTCCTGGCGCAGGCTCAGGTCAGCCACCTGCTCCGGCAGTGCCGCCCGGGCCGGGTACTGGGCCGAGATGGGGAACCCGTAGTAGGCCGGGCAGCCGCAGCAGCAGGCCAGGGTGAGCAGCAGCAGCCAGGGCCAGCGGCGTCGCCGGCGGACCTTGACGGGCACGTACCCCTTGGGGGCCTGCCAGCCCGGCGGCGGTGTCACCGGTGGTGGTGCGGCTGATCGCCGGCCCCGGCGCTGTTTGGGCAGTGCGGGCGGAGGCGCGGGCGGAGACACCGGCCGGGCGGGCATGGCGGGCATGGTGGGCTGGACGGCCGGCGGCCGTGGAGCGGCCGGTGGCGACACCGGATGTGCCCCGACCGGGGGAGCGGGCGGACCGGACCACTGCCGGGTCGCCGGCGGGGCCGGGTAGTGCAGCGTCGGGGGCAGCGGGGGCAACTCGGCGTGCGGCAGGTCCCAGCCGCCGGTGTCCACGCCGGCCCACGGGTCGACCGGGGTCCGCTGCTCGGGCGGCTCGTCCGGCGTGAGCGGGGGAGGCGGCGGAGGGGTCGGCTCGCTCGACGCGCCCCAGGCCCGCCTGCGCGGCAGCGGAGGTGGCACCGGCGCGGAACCGCTCCACCGGGGCGTGGTGGCCGGGTCGGCGGGGGATTCGGCGGTAGCGGCGGGTGCGGGTCCGTCGGCCGGTCGCCGCTCGTCCGCCGGTGTGGCCTCGTCCGGGCCGACGGCCTGATCGGTCGGCGGTTCCGGCCGGTGCGGTGCTTCCGGCTGGTCGGAGGGTTGCGGCTGGTCCGAGGGTTGCGGCTGGTCCGGCGGTACGGGTTGGGAGGTCGGCTCGTCGGCGACCGCCGGATCCTGGTCCGGCTCCGTGCCCGGGGTGCTCCCGTCGGCCGGACGGCCTGCTCCCGGCTGGGGCTCCGGCATCGCGGCAATCTCCTCTCGCGCCGGTCCGAGGTTAGTACCGTGCCGCCAGCCCCGCCGACCGGGCGTCATAACGGCGTGCGCGCGGTCACGGCCGGGAGGGCGCGTACCCTTGGGCATCATGAGTGCCCCGTCCACGACGCCGCGCCCGGCCGCGACCAATTCCGTCTGGCCCCGGCTGGAGCCGCTGCTGCCCCAGGTCACCAAGCCCATCCAGTACGTCGGCGGTGAGCTGGGTGCGGTGGTCAAGGACTGGGACGCCGCGACCGTGCGCTGGGCGCTGATGTATCCCGACGCGTACGAGGTGGGCCTGCCCAACCAGGGTGTGCAGATCCTCTACGAGGTGCTGAACGAGCTGCCCGACACCCTCGCCGAGCGGACGTACGCGGTCTGGCCGGACCTGGAGAACCTGATGCGCACGCACGGCGTGCCGCAGTTCACCGTCGACGCGCACCGGGCGGTCCGCGACTTCGACGTGTTCGGCATCTCCTTCTCCACCGAGCTGGGCTACACCAACCTGCTCACCGCGATCGACCTGGCCGGCATCCCGATGCTGGCCGCCGACCGCACCGACGCCGACCCGGTGATCGTGGCCGGTGGGCACGCCGCGTTCAACCCGGAGCCGATCGCCGACTTCATCGACGCCGCCGTGCTCGGCGACGGCGAGGAGGCGGTCCTGGAGATCACCGCGATCGTCCGGGAGTGGAAGGCCGAGGGCTCGCCCGGTGGCCGCGACGAGCTGCTGCTGCGGCTCGCCCGCACCGAGAGCGTCTACGTGCCGCGCTTCTACGACGTGGACTACCTCCCCGACGGCCGGATCCAGCGGGTCGTGCCGAACCGGGCGGACGTGCCGTTCCGGGTGCACAAGCGCACGACGATGGATCTGGACGCCTGGCCGTACCCGAAGAAGCCCCTCGTGCCGCTGGCCGAGACGGTGCACGAGCGGTACGCGGTGGAGATCTTCCGCGGCTGCACCCGGGGTTGCCGCTTCTGCCAGGCCGGCATGATCACCCGCCCGGTGCGGGAGCGTTCGATCACCACGGTCGGGCAGATGGTGCGCGACGGGCTGGAGTTCTCCGGCTTCTCCGAGGTGGGCCTGCTGTCGCTCTCCTCGGCCGACCACTCCGAGATCGGCGACATGTGCTCGGGCCTGGCCCAGCAGTACGAGGGCACGAACGTCTCGCTGTCGCTGCCGTCGACCCGGGTGGACGCCTTCAACATCGACCTCGCGCAGGAGTTGTCCCGCAACGGCCGGCGCACGGGCCTGACCTTCGCTCCGGAGGGCGGCTCGGAGCGGATCCGCAAGGTCATCAACAAGATGGTGTCGAAGGAAGACCTCATCCGCACCGTCGTCACCGCGTACAGCAACGGCTGGCGGCAGGTGAAGCTCTACTTCATGTGCGGCCTGCCCACCGAGACCGACGCCGACGTCCTGGAGATCGCGGACATGGCGCACGAGGTGATCAAGGCCGGCCGGGCCGCGACCGGCTCCAAGGACATCCGCTGCACGGTCTCCATCGGCGGGTTCGTGCCGAAGCCGCACACCCCGTTCCAGTGGGCTCCGATGGAGCGCCCGGAGGTCATCGACCACCGGCTCAAGATCCTCAAGCAGGCGATCAACTCGGACCGGTCGCTGGGCCGGGCGATCGGCTACCGCTACCACGACGGTGAGCCGTCGCTGATCGAGGGTCTGCTCTCCCGGGGTGACCGCCGGGTCGGTTCGGTGATCCGCAAGGTGTGGGAGAACGGCGGCCGCTTCGACGGTTGGAGCGAGCACTTCTCCTACCAGCGCTGGGTGGACGCGGCGGCCGAGACGCTGCCCGCGTTCGGGGTGGACCTCGACTGGTACACCACCCGTCAGCGCGACGAGCTGGAGGTCCTGCCCTGGGACCACCTGGACTCGGGCCTGGACAAGGACTGGCTCTGGCAGGACTGGCAGGACTCGCTGTCGGAGTACGAGCAGGACGACTGCCGGTGGACCCCGTGCTTCGACTGCGGTGTCTGCCCCTCCATGGACACCGAGATCCAGATCGGCCCCACCGGCCGGAAGCTCCTCCCGCTCACCCCGCTGGGTGGCAACGGCATGAAGGTGCCGGCGGGCGACCACTCCGCCTGATCGCGGGGCAGCGCCGGGTGCCGGACACCCGCTACTCTCCATAGTCGACACGTCACCCACCGGGCTCATGCCCGGTGGGTGACTGCTTCTGGGCCCGTTGGCCCTGGTCGGGCTCGGCATCGCGTCGCCGGTTCCCGCAGCCACGCCGCTGACATCGACGTCGGTGACTGCGAGACGACACCGCTCGGGGCTGCCGTGACTTGGCGTTACTCGATACGCTGCGTCTGACATGGACCGACCCTGCGGGTCGGGAAACGGGGAGGAAGCGCATGGCTGGCATCACGCCGCCGAACACCGGCGATCTGCACGTCAGCGTTGAGGATCTGGACGCCGCGGCAGCGTACGTCGAGCGCCTCAAGCAGTACGTCGACGACACCATCTGCTACGAGATGGAGCGCATCAAGGAGCGGATGAAGGGCGACAGCGCCAACGCCCAGACCGTCCCGAACGGCACCCCCTTCGGGGCGTACGAGGACGCCCGCATGCAGTGGCAGGCGTTGACCCGGTCGACGGCCAACATGGAGGCGCACCTCAAGGCGCTCTCCCAGAGGCTCGCCGCGCTCAAGAAGGGCACCGAGGACATCGCCCAGGCGTTCCGCGACACCGAG
Organism: Micromonospora sp. RHAY321; assembly: GCF_023896955.1. GTDB lineage: Bacteria > Actinomycetota > Actinomycetes > Mycobacteriales > Micromonosporaceae > Micromonospora. The sequence goes on along the minus strand of NZ_JAMHIW010000028.1, from coordinate 14,087 downwards.
GCACGCAACGCCGCCAACGGCTCGGAGATCGAGCGGCTGCTCGAGTCGGCGGCTCCGCCGCCGCAGGCCGCCGGCGCGCCCACCTACCCGTACACGGCCTGAGGGGGACGACATGGCTGGAGGAACCTGGGAGCGGTGCGTCCGCGAGGTGACGCTCTCCGCGGACCCGGAGACGGTCGGATCGGTCGGGATGGGGTGGAACAACCTCTCCGCCGGCCTGGGACATCTACGCGACGCGCTCGTCGGCCGATCGTTCGTCGGCCCGATCGCGACCGGCACCGAGCGCCCGCACGTCGGCGGTCTGCCCGGCATGCTCGCGGGCTGGAAGGGCAGCGGCGGTGACGCGTACCGCGAGCACCTGGGTGAGATCGGCAAGCAGATCGAGGATCTGATCACCGACGCGAGCAACGTGAGCGGTGCGTTGACGCGGATCGAGGGTGACATCCGCAAGGCGGTCTCCTCGATCCCGATCCCGCTGATGGACGACTTCGGCCTGAACGAGTGGAGCCTGCCCAACGGCACCGAGCTCGACGACGCCCGCGACGGCGAGAGCACGACCGGCTTCCTCGCCGCGCTGCGTCAGGACTACCAGAACAACCAGGCGTCGTACGCCGACGGCGCGTTCCGCGACAAGGCCGACGACCTGGAGGCGACCATGAAGGTCGACGGCCAGGCCGGCGACAATGAGCGGGGCGGCTTCTGGGACACGAAGTCCCACCTGGACAACTGGTACCGGGACAACCAGCAGGCGGCGAACTCCGCGATGTCGCCGCTGCCCCAGGCGGTGGTGGCCGAGCGTCCCAAGCTGACCCTCGCCGGGCCGGACGGCAGCAACGACGCATCGGACGACTACCGCCCCGACACCCGGATCCCGCCGCAGGGTCGGCCGGACATCGGTGGTGGTGGCGACGGTGGAGGGGCCGACATCGGTGGCGGCCCCACGATCGGCAGCAGGCCGCCGGGCATCGGCGACACGGGCGGCCCCACCACCGGCGGCCCGTTCTCCCCGCCCCCCACGGCCGAGTTCGGCGGCGGTGGCGGTTCCTCGTCCGGCGGCTCCGGGCAGTTCACGCCCCCGCCCACCGGGTCCGGTTACCCGGGCGGCGACGACGGCTACAGCACCGGTCTGGCCGGTGCCGCGCCCAGCGGCGTCGGAAGCCTGGGTGGCCTCGGCGGCGGTGCCGGCATCGGTGGTGCCGGTCTCGGCGGTGCCGGCGGTGGTCTCGGTGGTGGCGCCGGTCTCGGCGGCGCCGGTGGTGGGATCGGCGGCGGCGTAGGCTCGGCCGGCGGGATCGGGATGGGCGGCATCCCCGGCATGGTGGGCGGCGGAAACGGCAAGGTGCCGCCGATGACGAGCGCGGCGACCGCGTTGCGCAACGCGACCGGTGCCGGCGGCGCGGGCGCGGGTGCGGGCGGCGCGCGTGGCGGGATGGCCGGCGCCGGAATGATGGGCGGCGGAATGATGGGCGGCCAGGGCGGTGCCGGGCAGGGCGGCACCGGCTCGGAGCACTCGTCGTGGTTGACTGAGGACGACGATCCGTGGGGCTCCGGTGACGGAGCGTCCCCGGGCATCCTGCGATGAGGACGGACGGATGAGGGTGAACGTCGGAGCGCGCCGGCCGGTCACGGCCTGCCTGCTCGCGGGGCTCCTGGTGCTGGGGGCCGCCCAACCGGCGGCCGCCGCACCCCGGCGGGCCGAGCAGTGGTATCTGGACGAGCTCAAGATCGATCAGGTGCACAAGCTCTCGACCGGGCGGGGCGTGGTCGTGGCCGTGCTCGACAGTGGCGTCGACGCCAACCATCCGGACCTGCGGGGCCAGGTGCTTCCCGGCGGCCGCAGCTACGGCGCCTCCGGCGACGGGCGCGTCGACGACGAGGGGCACGGCACGCACATGGCCGGCATCATCGCAGCGACGAACGCCAGCCGCGACGGCGTGGACGGCATCGCCCCGGGTGCGAAGATCCTGCCCATCAAGCTGCACGAGGGCGTCGGCACCAACCGGGACTCGGCCGTCGCCCTGGGCGTCCGGATGGCCGTCGACGGCGGCGCCAAGGTGATCAACATGTCCCTGGGCGGGCCGGGGCCGGCCAGTCCCGACGAGGAGAGCGCGATCAGGTACGCGCTGGACCGCGACGTCGTCGTGGTCGCCGCCGCCGGCAACACCGCCAAGGGCAGCACCGACGTGGACAATCCCGCCAACGTTCCCGGCGTGATCGCGGTGACCGGGACGACCCGGGGCGGCAACTTCTGGTCCGGCTCGGTCCAGGGGCCGGCTGCGGTGATCGCCGCGCCCGGCGACGGCATCTACAACGTCGGCCCGGACCGGGGCTACGGCTGGGGCGACGGCACCTCGGACGCCACCGCGATCGTCTCCGGTGTCGCGGCGCTGATCCGGGCGAAGTACCCGGACCTCGACGCCGCCAACGTGATCAACCGGATCATCCGGACTGCCCGGGATGCCGGCCCGTCCGGCCGCGATCCGCAGTACGGCTTCGGCCGGATCGATCCGGTGACCGCGCTGAGCGCGGACGTACCGACGGTCAGCGCCAACCCGCTGCTCGACCCGGCCGCCGCGACCGATCCGGAGCCCGCCCCGACGGCGGGTGCCGACGAGGAGTTCGACGTCACCCAGCACGGCGACCGGGGCGGCCCCACGGACCAGCAGGTCATGGTGGTCGTCATCGGCACAGCCGTGGCGCTGGTGCTGCTGCTGGGGCTGGTGGTCTTCCTGATCTGGAACCGGCGTCGGTACCGCCGCGAGGCGAGCATGTCGGCCGACGTACCGGACGGCCTGCTCGACCAGGCGCCTCCCGGCGGGTACGCCCCGCCGGGCGCCTACCAGCCGCCCGCCCCGGGGCAGGGTTACGGCCCGCCCAGTGGTTACGCCCCGCCGCCCGGTTACGCCCCGCCTCCGGGGGCGCCGCCCGCCCCGCCGCCCAGCGGCAACCGTTCCTGATCGTCGTGGCCGGCCGGTGACCTGCGTCGCCGGCCGGCCGTCGGCGTTCCGCGGCGGGCCGTCAGGGCATCGCCGCCCCTTTGAACCCGTTTCGTCTGGCGTTTCGGCCGCCCCGGCTGCGTACCGTCACGAGCCCTGCGCCAGGATGGGACGGACACGCAGGTCCACCCGAGGAGCCCACGATCGCCAAGAAGCCTCAACCCGAGGGCGGCCAGGCGCCGGTCGTCCAGCGCGTCCGCATCCGGTACGCCAAGCGGGGCCCGCTGCGATTCACCTCCCACCGGGACTTCGCCCGGGCCTTCGAACGCGCGCTGCGCCGTGCCGCCGTGCCGATCGCCTTCTCCCAGGGCTTCACCCCGCACCCGAAGATCTCCTACGCCAGCGCCGCGCCCACGGGGGTGGCCAGTGAGGCGGAATATCTGGAGATCGGCCTTCAGGCGCCGGTCGACCCGGAGGCGCTGCGGGCCGCGTTGGACGCCGCGCTCTCGCCCGGGCTGGACGTGCTGGACGCCGTGATCGTCGCCGGGGGCAGCCTGCCGGACCGGATCGAGGCGTCGCTGTGGCACATCGAGCTGCCCGAGGTCGACCCGGCCGTGCTGCGCGCCGCCGTGGACGCCTTCAACGCCGCCGACGAGGTGCTGGTCGAGCGGATGACCAAGCAGGGCCGCCGCACCTTCGACGCTCGCGCGGCCGTGATATCGATCGATGTCCTCGAGGCGACGCCGACGCCTTCCGGGGCGCCGGCCGTACCGTGTGCGATACTCGAACTGGTCGTGCGGCAGGTCACCCCGTCCGTACGGCCCGATGACGTCCTTTCCGGCCTCCGCGTGGTGGCCGACCTGGAGCCGCCGGTCTCGCCGAGGGTGACCCGGCTGGCTCAGGGCACGTTGACCGCGCAGGGTGCGATCGTGGATCCGTTGGATGCGGACCGCGGCGGGGCAGCCATCGTTGGGCACTGACCGACGGTCAGTGCTCTGGCAGGCAGACTTCGGCGGTCGCGCACCACGCGCGCCCGGCGGAAACACTTTTGCGGCAACCCTGCGTGGCAGCGCTCACCCGCGCCCGGGGCAGCCAGAACTGGAGAACGTCCATGCTCGAGAACGAGCCCGAGGGCGGCGAACGGACCGGTTCACAGCCGGCCGGCGACACCGCTGACCAGAGCACCACCGCCGACGGCGCCGCCGCGGCGAACCCCACCGGCGCCGCCTCCGCGGAGCCGGCCGGCGCGGAGAGCGCCGAGCCCGCCGCCCCGGTGCGGCGTAGGACGACCCGTCGTCGGGCCGCCCCGCTCAACCAGCCGGAGCAGGCCGAGGCGCCGGTCGAGGCGTCCACCGGCGGGGTCGGCAGTGACGAGTCGCCGCAGGCGGAGGTCTTCGCCCCGGTCTCCGGCGACCTGGACGCCGCCCCGAAGACCACCCGGCGGCGCCGCAAGGCCGCCCCCGTCGAGACGACCGCCGACGAGCCGCTGGTCGCGGCCTCCGCCGAGGAGGCGTCCGCCGAGGTCGTTCCGCCGGTCAAGGTGACCCGTACGCGCCGGAAGAAGGCCACCCCGCCGCCCGTCGTCGAGGAGCCCGCCGCCGTCGAGGAGCCCGCCGCGGTCGAGGAGCGTCCTGCTGTCGAGACTCCGGCGGAGTCGGACCTGCGCGAGGCGGAGGCCGAGCTCGACGAGACGGAGGCCGCCCCGGGCGAGACCGCCGCCGAGCCGTCCCGGACCAGTGGGGCGCAGGAGCGCTCCGGTGAGGTGCCGCCGGGCGTGGCCGTGGCTTCTGTGGCGAACGAGCCGATCGAGCCGGCCGATGTCCTCGAGCCGGAGCAGCCGCGGACCCGCCGCCGCCGTGCCGCGCTCTCCGCGCCCACCGTGCTGTTCATGGCGCCGCAGCCGGACGCCGTGCCGGTGACCCGGCCGGCGGAGCCCGCTCCGGTCGTCGAGGAGCCGGCCGTGGAGGAGGCCGCCGAGCCGTCCCGCCGGCGGCGGCGCGGTCGCCGCGACGCCGAGCCGGTCGAGGTGGTCGAGGCGATCGAGGCCGAGGAGGAGCCGACCGAGGAGGCCGACGAGGCCGCCGAGGCGGATGAGGACGACGAGGACAGCGCCGCCGCGCGCCGTCGCCGCCGGCGTGGTCGCCGCGGCCGGGGCCGGGGCAAGGGCGGTGCCGAGGACGCCGAGGACGACGAGTCCGAGGAGGCGGCGCAGGCCGAGGAGGAAGAGACCGCCGAGGCCGAGGCCGAGGGCGACGAGGACGAGGAGTCCGAGGGCGGGGACGGGCTGACCCGTCGCCGCCGGCGTCGCCGCCGCCGGGGCGCCGGTGACACGGAGGGGGCCGCCGACGACGGCGTACCGACCGTGGTCAAGATCCGCGAGCCGCGCCGGACCGTCGACGAGGTGCAGGGCGTGTCGGGCTCGACCCGGCTGGAGGCCAAGCGCCAGCGCCGCCGCGACGGTCGGGAGCAGCGGCGTACGCGGCCGCCGATCCTCAGCGAGTCGGAGTTCCTGGCCCGCCGCGAGGCGGTCGACCGGGTGATGGCGGTCCGCCAGCGTGGTGACCGCACCCAGATCGCCGTCCTGGAGGACGGGGTGCTGGTCGAGCACTACGTGACCCGCAACTCGTCCGGCACGATGGCCGGCAACGTCTACCTGGGCAAGGTGCAGAACGTGCTGCCCAGCATGGAGGCGGCGTTCGTCGACGTCGGCCGGGGCCGCAACGCGGTGCTGTACGCCGGCGAGGTCAACTGGGACACCTCCGGTCTGGAGGGGCGGGCCCGCTCGATCGAGCAGGCGCTGCGCTCCGGCGACTCGGTGCTGGTGCAGGTCACCAAGGACCCGATCGGGCACAAGGGCGCGCGGCTGACCAGCCACATCGCGCTCTCCGGCCGGCACCTGGTCTACGTGCCCAACGGCAACGCCTCCGGGATCAGCCGGAAGCTGCCGGACAACGAGCGCAAGCGGCTGCGCGACGTGCTCAAGAAGATGGTTCCGGACGGCGCGGGCGTGATCGTCCGTACGGCCGCCGAGGGCGCCAGCGAGGACGAGCTGGCCCGCGACGTCAAGCGGTTGCAGGCGCAGTGGGAGGACATCCAGGCCAAGGCTGCCGAGGGCGGCGCTCCGGTGCTGCTCTACGAGGAGCCCGACCTGGTCATCCGGGTGGTCCGAGACCTGTTCAACGAGGACTTCCGCGAGCTGGTGATCGAGGGCGAGCAGTCGTACGAGATGGTCGAGTCGTACCTGTCGCACGTCTCCCCGGACCTGGTGGACCGGGTGCGCCGGCACGTGGGCACGAGCGACATCTTCGCCGAGTACCGGATCGACGAGCAGATCATCAAGGGCCTGGACCGCAAGGTCTTCCTGCCCTCCGGTGGCTCGCTGGTGATCGACCGCACCGAGGCCATGACGGTCGTCGACGTCAACACCGGCAAGTACACCGGCTCCGGGGGCAACCTGGAGGAGACGGTCACCCGCAACAACCTGGAGGCGGCCGAGGAGATCGTCCGCCAGCTCCGGCTGCGCGACATCGGCGGCATCGTGGTGATCGACTTCATCGACATGGTGCTGGAGTCCAACCGTGAGCTGGTGCTGCGCCGGCTGACCGAGTGCCTGGGTCGGGACCGCACCAAGCACCAGGTCACCGAGATCACCTCGCTCGGTCTGGTGCAGATGACCCGCAAGCGGATCGGCGCGGGCCTGCTGGATTCGTTCAGCGAGACCTGTGAGTGCTGCAAGGGTCGGGGCGTCATCATCCACACCGAGCCGGTGCCGGAGAAGCCGCGCTCCGGCGGGGCGGGGGAGAAGGTCAAGGCGGTCGCCTCGTCGGTCGCCGCCCCGGCCGCCGAGCAGGGCACGGCGTCCTCCCGTCGCCGGGCGCGTAAGAACGCCCCGGCCGAGCGGACGGCGGTCGAGGTCGTCGACACCGACACCAGCGCCGAACCGGACGCCGACTACGTGGACACCATGGGCTACGACCTGTCCCGCTACGAGTCGGACACCGCGGCCGCGCCCGCTGTCTCCGACGCCCAGCAGGGCGAGTCGGCCCGGCTGGCCGCCGCGGACGACCCGGACGCGCTCGCCGACGGCGACGCCGACGAGGAGAGCACCGAGGGCGGCGGCGGCCGTCGTCGCTCCCGCCGGGGTGGCACCCGGCGGCGGACCCGCCCCTGACGCACCTGACCGGCCCGGTGTTTGACGAGGTCCCTCTCCCGGCAAAGTGACGGGGGAGGGACCTCGCCGGTCCGGCCACCCGGCCCAGGATCGGCCCTCCCCGGTCAGGAGAAGAAACATGCGTCGTCTGCTCGCCGTCACCCTGCTGGTCACCACGCTCGTCGCCGGGGGCGGCTGCTCCACCGACCGGCCCGTCGGGCAGGGGCGGGGCGGGACGACCGGCCCGGCCTCCGGGTCCGGGGGCCTCCCCGCCGGCTCGACCGCCACGCCGGTGGGTGGTGGCCCGGCGGGCGGCAACGCCGCGCAGGTCTGCGCCGCGGCCCAGGAGGCGGGCACGGCGGCCGTCCGGACGTACGTGGCGGAGCTGGGTCAGATGATCGCGGCGGTGGGCGCCGGGGACAGCGTCACGGCCGAGGCGGCCCGCAAGCGGGCCGAGGCGGCGCTGGCCGGCTGGCGGACCGCGCTGCGGGAGCAGTCGGCCCGGGCCACGGACGCGCAGCTCAAGACGCTGCTCACGGACATCGGCACCGAGGTCACCGCGCTCGGCGCCGACGTGGAGTCGATCGACGAGACCGAGCTGGACCGGCTCCAGCAGCGTCTCGATCAGCTGTGCGCGCGCTGACCAGGGCGGGCCGGTTTGGGGTCGGGGCCAGCAATGGCGTACTCTTGCCTGCGGCCCACCTTTGGTGTGCCGAGTTCCCGTGTGCCCGCGCCGCCGTGCACTGCTACCCGGCGAGCCGCCGCGGGGACGACCGCCAGCAGCCTCAACGACAGGGAGTCCGCCTCCGATGTACGCGATCGTCAAGACCGGCGGCAAGCAGTACAAGGTCGCCGAGGGCGACGTGATCGAGGTCGAGAAGCTCACCGGTGCTCCCGGTGACGCGGTGAAGCTCACCGCGGTGCTCCTCGTCGACGGTGACGACCTGGTGACCGACGCGGCGAAGCTTGCCGAGGTCGCGGTGTCCGGCGAGATCGCCGCGCACACCAAGGGCCCGAAGATCAAGATCCACAAGTTCAAGAACAAGACCGGCTACCACAAGCGCCAGGGTCACCGCCAGCCGTTGACCCAGGTCAAGGTGACCGGCATCTCCAGCGGGAAGTAGGTCGTCCTCCAATGGCTCACAAAAAGGGTGCGTCCAGCTCGCGTAACGGTCGTGACTCCGCGGCCCAGCGACTCGGCGTGAAGCGCTTCGGTGGTCAGGTCGTCAGCGCGGGTGAGATCATCATCCGGCAGCGTGGCACCAAGTTCCACCCCGGTGACCTGGTCGGCCGTGGCGGCGACGACACGCTGTTCGCGCTGTCGGCCGGTGCGGTCCTGTTCGGCACCAAGCGCGGTCGCAAGACCGTCAGCATCGTTCCGCAGCAGTAGCTCTCAAGCTAAGCGGGCCGCGACCTCCGGGTCCCGGCCCGCTTAGCTTTTTTCGCAGTGCGAGGTCGGACCTCGCTGGAAGGATTGACGCCGTGGCGACGTTCGTTGACCGGGTCGTTCTGCACCTGCAGGCCGGCGATGGCGGGCACGGTTGTGCCTCGATCCACCGCGAGAAGTTCAAGCCCTTCGGCGGGCCGGACGGCGGCAACGGCGGGCACGGCGGCAGCGTGTCCCTGGTGGTCGACCCGCAGGTGACCACGCTGCTCGACTTCCACTTCCGCCCGCACGTCAAGGCCGACAGCGGCAAGGGTGGCGCGGGGTCGAACCGGGACGGGGCCAACGGCCAGGACCTGGTGCTCAAGGTGCCGAACGGCACCGTGGTGCAGACCCTCGACGGCACCGTGCTGGCCGACATGGTCGGCGCCGGCACCACCTTCGAGGTGGCCCGCGGCGGGCGTGGCGGGCGGGGCAACGCCTCGCTGGCCAACGCCAAGCGCAAGGCTCCCGGCTTCGCCGAGCTGGGTGAGCCCGGCGACCAGTTGGACGTGGTGCTGGAGCTCAAGAGCGTCGCCGACGTGGGCCTGGTGGGCTTCCCGTCGGCCGGCAAGTCGTCGCTGATCTCGGTGATCTCCGCCGCCAAGCCCAAGATCGCCGACTACCCGTTCACCACCCTGGTGCCCAACCTCGGTGTGGTCCGGGTGGACAACCACACCTTCACCGTCGCCGACGTGCCGGGCCTGATCCCGGGCGCGGCCACCGGCAAGGGGCTGGGCCTGGAGTTCCTGCGGCACATCGAGCGCTGCGCCGTGCTGGTGCACGTCATCGACTCGGCGACCCTGGAGCCGGGCCGCGACCCGGTCGCCGACATCGAGACCATCGAGGCCGAGCTGAACGAGTACGGCGGGCTGGCCGACCGCCCGCGACTGGTGGCCGTGAACAAGGTCGACGTGCCGGACGGCCGCGACCTCGCCGAGATCGTGCGTCCCGACCTGGAGGAGCGCGGCTACCGGGTGTTCGAGGTCTCCGCGGCCACCCGGGAGGGGCTCAAGGAGCTCACCTACGCGATGGCCGAGCTGGTCGACGCGCAGCGCAAGGCCGCGCCGCCGGCCGAGCCGACCCGGATCGTCATCCGGCCGACGGCCGTGGACGACGAGGGCTTCACCATCACGGCCGAGACGGACGGCTCGTTCACCGTCCGGGGCGTCCGGCCGGAGCGGTGGGTCAAGCAGACCAACTTCGACAACGACGAGGCGGTCGGCTACCTGGCCGACCGGCTGGCCCGGCTCGGGGTGGAGGACAAGCTGGCCAAGGCCGGCGCGCAGCCCGGCGACCTGGTCCGGATCGGCGCGCGCGAGTTCGACTGGCAGCCGACGCTCTACGCCGGCGTGGAGTTCACGCCCGGCAACCGGGGCACCGACGTCCGGCTGGAGGCGAGGTCGAACCGGGCACGTGCGGCGGAACGGCTCGCCGCCCGCAAGGCTCGCCGGGTGCGCTCGGGTGACGAGGTGGGTGCCGACGCGTCCGACGACGTCGTGGACATCGACGAGGACGACGCCGAATAGCCCGTTGCGCTCCGTGATCGGGTTGATTGCCGGAAACCTCCGCGAAATCAGCCCGGCCTAGCGTTGGGTGATGCTGATCGAATCGCGGCCCGCCATCGATGCGGAGATCTCCGCCCTCGTCATCGCGCAGCAGCGTGAGCTGCGCGAGGCCGATGGCGGGTTGGACGGGCAGGTCACCGTCACCCACGACGACATCCGCTACCTCGCGGTGGTGCTGAACGGCCGGGCCGTCGCCTGCGGCGGGCTCCAGTCGCTCGACGCCGCCACCGGCGAGGTCAAGCGGATGTACGTCCGGCCGGCGTACCGGGGGCGGGGGATCGCCCGCCAGTTGCTCGGCGCGCTGGAGGAGTTGGCGTTCCGGCAGGGGCACTCGGTGGTCTGCCTGGAGACCGGTACCTACCTGCCGGCCGCCATCGGGTTGTACACCTCGTGCGGCTACGACCCGATCCCGGTCTACGGCGAGTACGTGCACAACCCGTACAGCGTCTGTTTCGCCAAGCGGCTGCCGGTCGCGGCCTGACGGCCGCGCCGCCGCACCCGGCGCTCAGGCGCCGGTGCTGGCGTGCTCGACCGTGACCGGCTTGGACTCGGGTGAGGCGTGCTGGCGCAGGACGATGCTCAGCAGGATCAGCGCGCCGACCGCCAGGAACTCGCTCTGCCAGTTCTGCATCGACTGGAACCAGAAGTCGCTGGTGCCGAGGAAGTCCCAGACCCCGATCGGCGGTGCCCCGCTCTGCAACGCCTGCTCCTGGTTGTACGCGGCGGTGCCGCCGAGCAGGTGCCCCACGAACGAGCCGGCGAAGATCAGCAGCAGTGCGATGGACAGGCTGTTGCGGTAGACCACCAGCGGCAGCCCGCCGACGCGCACCGGCCACGGCGACTGCGCGGTGGCCCGGCGCTCGTCGTCCTCCGGCCGGTCGGTCTGGTCCATCGGCTTCGACTCGGCCGAACCGCGCTGCACCAGGTACGCGGTGAGCAGCACGTACCCGCCCATCTGGAGGAACTCGGACTCCCAGTTCTCGAAGACCGCCTCGGCGAAGTGCCCGGTGGTCAGGTACGCCGGCCAGCTCAGCGGCGCGGCCCCGAACTCGGTCAACTCCTCGTTGTGGGTCTGCCACCCGAAGATGCTCTGCAACACCAGAAAAACCAGGAACGCGCCGAGCATGGCGATGCTCAGCGCGTTGTCGCGTAGCCACCGAGGCATGTCGTCCTCCTTCAAGGATCAACCCCCCCGTTACCCACACTCCTGCGACGACGAAACCGCCGCAACGCCAGGTCAGGGCCGGTCGAGGGGGGTGTCCAGACGCCCGCCGGTGCCTGCCCGGTTGGACAGCAGCAGCCCGAGCGCCAGCATGCCGAAGCCGAGCGCGAGGTGCAGCCAGTTGTCGGCGTCGTTGATCGGCAGGATGTTCGCCCCACTCTCCGGGTCGATCCCCTCGATCGCCAGCCCGTACAGCCAGAGGGCCAGGTAGCTGGCGCCGCCGACGGCCAGGAAGAGCCGGGATCCGGCGACGCTGCGGGCCAGCACCAGGCCGGCCAACCCGTACAGCAGGTGCACCGCGTTGTGCAGGATCGACACCTGGAACAGCCCGAGCAGCTTGGCGTCCGAGTGGTGCCCGGCGAACCTCAGCTCGCCGTAGTCGGTGGTGATGCCGGGGATGTAGCCGAGGATGCCGACCAGCAGGAAGACACCGGCCACGGCCAGCGCAGCCGACTGCACCCGGGGCCGGGAACCCGCCGATCGGGCCCCTCGCGCGTCTCGTGCCATCGCTGCCACCTCCGTGGATCTGTCAGCCCTGCGAACCTCACTGTCCGCGGCGGCGACGTGACGCAGCCCGACGATCCTCCATTTTGAAGTTGATCCGACCGGCCGCGCAGAGAAATGCACGAAGAGGTATGGAAGCCGGAACGGAGGGTAGGTGAATTGTCGACGGCGGCGGCGACGCAGCCGAATCCCCCCAGCACAACCGCGACGACTTTCCGAGCGGAAGGGAAATCATGACTTACGATCTGTCACCCACGACTTCCACGTACGGGCAGGAGTCGACCAACGGCGGTGGCGTCCGCGATCAGGCGCGCCAGGTCGGTTCCGAGGCCGCGCAGGCCGGCGGGGCGGTCGCGCAGACCGCCAAGGAGCAGGGCACCGAGGTTGGCCGCGAGGCTGCCCGGCAGGCCCGCAACCTGTACGGCGAGGCCCGCATCCAGCTCGCCAGCCAGACCGGCGAGCAGCAGCGCCGGGCCGCCGGTGGGCTGCGTTCGCTGGCCGACGAGATGCGCTCGATGGCCGAGCAGGGCGGCCAGGCCGGCCCGGTGAGCGAGCTGGCCCGCCAGGCCGCCGACCGGGTCCACGGCGTGGCCGGCTGGCTCGAGGAGCGCGAGCCCGGCGACCTGATCACCGAGGTACGCGACTACGCGCGACGCAACCCGGGCACCTTCCTGGTGGGCGCGGCGGTTCTCGGCGTGCTGGCCGGCCGGCTGACCCGCGGCATCTCCGCCGCCGGCGACGACTCTGGCAGCGGCTCCTCGACCTACCGGGGTGCCGGGGCGTACGACCCGGAGCAGACCGCGGTGATCCCGACTCCGCCGGCGCCCCGCGCGGTGCCCGACGCCGTCCCGCCGGGCGGCTACCTCGACCCGACCCCCGGCACGTACACCGAGCCCACCTCCGGCGGTTACACCGAGCCGACCGGCACCGGCCAGCCGTTGCCGCCGGTGAACCAGACCGACCCGCTGCCCGGCGTGCCGTCCAGCGGCACCACCCGCCCGTGAGCGACCGAGTCATCCGAAGGGAGGCGACGGCATGAGCATGCCGACGCAGGGGTCCGGACTGGGCTCCGGATACCACCCCGACGCGGGTGCCCCGCACACCGCGGCGGAGGTGAAGGGCAGCTCCATCGGTGAGCTGCTGCGCCAGGTCACCAGCGACATGTCGACGCTGATGCGCCAGGAGGTGGAGCTGGCCAAGGCCGAGATCCGCCAGGAGGGCAAGAAGGCGGGCAAGGCCGCCGGGCTCTTCGGTGGCGCCGGCTTCGGCGGCTACATGGTGGCGCTCTTCCTGTCGCTGGCCCTCTGGGCCGGGCTGTCCAACGTGATGGACGCCGGCTGGGCAGGCCTCATCGTGGCCGTCATCTGGGCCGTGATCGCCGCGGTCCTCTACTCCATGGCCAAGAAGAACGCCGAGCGCGTACGCGGCCTCAAGCAGACCAACGACAGCGTGCAGCGGATCCCCGACGCGCTCAAGCCCCACCCGGAGGGAGTCACCCGATGAGCACCGATCCCGACCAGATCCGCCGGGAGATCGAAGCCACCCGCAACAGCCTCAGCTCCGATGTGGATGCGTTGGCGTACAAGGTCAGCCCCAGCCGCATCGTCGACGACCGCAAGCAGCGGGCCCGCTCCGCGCTGCAGAATGTGAGGGACAAGGTCATGGGAACCGCGTCTGACCTCGGCCACGGCACCGGCCACGCCGCCCACTCGGTGGGCGACCGCGCCTCGTCGGCGGCTTCCAGCGTCAGCGACGCCGCGCACTCGGCGGCCTCCAGCGTCAGCGACGCCGCGCACAGCGCGCCCCGGGTGATCCGGCAGAAGTCGGAGGGCAACCCGCTCGCCGCCGGCCTGATCGCCTTCGGTGTGGGCTGGCTGGCCTCCTCGCTGATCCCGGCTTCCCGCCGCGAGCAGCAGGCCGCGACCCAGATCAAGGAGAAGGTCGGCGAGCACAGCGGCGCGGTGAAGGAGAAGCTGGGCGAGGTGGCCAGCGAGCTCAAGGAGGAGCTGCGCGAGCCGGCCCAGCAGGCGGCCGAGTCGGTGAAGTCCACCGCCCAGGACGCGGTGCACGCGGTCAAGGACGACAGCAAATCGGCCGCGCAGGACGTGAAGGACCAGGCCCAGCAGTCCCGCCAACAGGTCATCTCCTGACCACTCTCGACGAACGACAGCTCGCGGCCATCCCCCGGGATGCCGCGAGCTGTCGTTTCCGCGCCCGCCCCTGGCCTTCCGCGATCTTGCAGTTTCGGCCGGGCTCATATCGGCTTCGCGCCGATTCGTCCGGG
>NZ_JAMHIW010000027.1 GCF_023896955.1 Micromonospora sp. RHAY321 | reverse complement strand
GCTTGGCGCGGACGGCCTCGGCGGCCTCCAGCAGGCTGGCGCGCTCGTCGGCGTCCAGGTCGGTCTCGACGACGCGGCGGACACCCTCGGCGCCGATCTCGGCCTCGACACCCAGGTAGACGCCGGAGATGCCGTACTCGCCGTCGACCCAGGCGCAGACCGGCATGACCTCGCCGGAGTCCTCGGCGACGGCCTTCGCCATCCGGGCCGCGGCGGCGGACGGGGCGTAGTACGCCGAGCCGGTCTTGAGCAGCGCCACAACCTCGGCGCCACCGTTGCGGGTCTTGACGACCAACTCCTCGATCTGCTCCGCCGGCATCGCCTCACGCAGCGGCTTGCCGTTGACCGTGCTCTTCGACGGCACCGGCACCATGGTGTCGCCGTGCGAGCCCAGGGTCAGCGTGCGGACCGACGCCACCGGCACGTTCAGCGCCTCGGCGACGAAGTTGCTGAAGCGGGCGGTGTCGAGCATGCCGGCCTGGCCGAGGACCCGGTTCTTCGGGAACTGGGTCGCGATCTGGGCCAGCGCGGTCATCTCGTCCAGCGGGTTGGAGACGACGATGACGACGGCGTTCGGGGCGTACTTGGCGACGTTCTCGGCGACCTGCCGCACGATCTTGGCGTTGGTCTCCAGCAGGTCCATCCGGCTCATGCCCGGCTTGCGGGGCAGGCCAGCGGTGATCACGACGACGTCGGAGCCCTCGATGGCCTCGTAGCCCTCGCCGTTCGGGCCGGTGGTCACGCCGACCACCTTGGTCTCGAAGCCCTCGATGGCCCGCGACTGGTTGAGGTCGAGCGCGAGACCCGCGGGCTTGCCCTCCACGATGTCGGTGATCACTACGGTGTCGAAGACGTCGTACTCGGCCAGGCGCTGTGCGGTGGTGGAGCCGTAGAAGCCGGCCCCGACGACAGTGACCTTCTTACCCATGGTCGTCCCACTCCCTGATACCAGTCGGTTTTCCGGACCGTATCAGCCATCCTGGCACCGATCGGTCCAGGGGCGGACGGTTACGGCCCGGGTGGGTCAATAAGGTGCGCTTCCTTACACTCAGCCGCGTTCGGCCCGCTCGACAACGTTGCTGAGCAGCATGGCCCGGGTCATCGGGCCGACGCCGCCGGGCATCGGGACCAGCGCGCCGGCCGTCTCGGCCACCCCCGGGTCCACGTCGCCGGTGTAGCGGCCCTTGCCGTCCGCGCCGATGACCCGGGTGATGCCGACGTCGACGACCACCGCGCCAGGGTTGATCATCTCGGCGGTGAGCAGGCCCGGCACGCCGGCCGCGACGATGACGATGTCGGCGGCCCGGGTGTGCGAGGCGAGGTCGAGGGTGCCGGTGTGGCACAGGGTCACGGTGGCGTTCTCGCTGCGCCGGGTGAGCAGCAGGCCGAGCGGGCGGCCGACGGTGTTGCCCCGGCCGACGACCGCGACGGTGGCGCCGCGCAGCGCCACGTCGTGCCGGCGGAGCAGCTCCACGATCCCGCGCGGGGTGCAGGGCAGCGGGCCGTCGTAGCCGAGGACGAGCCGGCCCAGGTTGACCGGGTGCAGGCCGTCGGCGTCCTTGTCCGGGTCGATCAGCTCCAGCACCCGCTGGGTGTCCAGGTGGGCGGGCAGCGGCAACTGCACGATGTAGCCGTGGCACGCCGGGTCGGCGTTCAGCTCGGCCAGCACGTCGTCGACCTGCTGCTGGGTGGCGTCGGCCGGCAGCTCCCGGCGGATCGAGGCGATGCCCACCTCGGCGCAGTCCCGGTGCTTGCCGTTGACGTACGCCTGGCTGCCCGGGTCCGCCCCGACCAGGACGGTGCCCAGCCCGGGGGTGATGCCGCGTTCCGCGAGTGCCTTCACCCGGATCCGCAGCTCGTCCTTGATCTCCGCCGCAGTGGCCTTGCCGTCCAGAAGCGTCGCCGTCACGATCCGATCGTCTCACGGCGGCTGCCCGCCGTTCCGACGACCTCGTCGGGCCCGGCCTCCGACATCCCGGCCTCCCCGGCCGTGGTGACGATCTGTGACGTGTTGCTCGTCACCGTCAGTGAGGGTTTGTGGACCGCGTCACCGCAGAGCCGGACACGGCGGCCGAGCATGGCCGAGAGCGGACGGTCGGTGGAGAGCGGACGAGTCCGACGGAGGCGGCGCGCAAGGTGCGAGAACGGACCCGACAATTGCCAGCTCAGCACCTCTGACATCGGCTCGCCAATAGCAGGTTCGCCGCCAGCCGGCAAGGGAGGGAGCACCGGACCGTTACCCACCCGCAACCGGAGCGTTGTCGAAGACCGGCGGCCGACCTACCGTTACGGCTTGTTGCGCAGCGTAACCCCAGCGTCGGGCCTGACTGCGCAGCGTGAGGAGATGAGGAGGCTCAATGCGAGTTCGTAGACTCGCTGCCTGGACCGCCCTCCCGCTCGCGGTGACGCTGGGCCTTGCGGCCTGCGGCAGCGGCGGAGACGGTGGATCCGGTAGCAGCGACCCCAATGCGGCCGTCAGCATCCAGATCGGCGAGCCGCAGCACCTGGTTCCGACGAACACCACCGAGACCTCGGGCTCGCAGGTGCTCGCCGGCCTGTTCAGCCCGCTCGTGGACTACGACGCGCAGAACAAGCCGTACGAGGTCGCGGCCGAGTCGGTGACGTCGCCGGACAACAAGGTCTGGACGATCAAGCTCAAGGACGGCTTCACCTTCCACAACGGTGAGAAGGTCACGTCCGAGGACTACATCAACGCCTGGAACTACGGCGCGTACGCGCCCAACGGTCAGGGCGGCGCCTACTTCTTCGAGAAGATCGCCGGCTACCAGGACCTCCAGGGCGAGAAGCCGAAGGCGCAGACGATGTCCGGGCTGAAGAAGGTCGACGACCTCACCTTCACCGTGACGCTGTCCGAGCCGTACATCGACTTCAAGACGATGCTCGGCTACAACGCGTTCTTCCCGCTGCCGGACGCCGCGTTCTCGGCCCCGGGCGTGCTCAAGGACTCGTACGAGCAGGCGCCGATCGGTCAGGGCCCGTTCAAGATGAAGGGCACCTGGCAGCACGACAGCAAGATCGATGTCGAGCGGTACGACGCGTACCCGGGTGAGAAGCCCAAGGTCAAGGGCGTCGAGTTCCGGGTCTACCAGCAGCTCTCCGCGGCCTACGCGGACGTCCTGGGCGACAACCTGGACGTGCTGCCGACGATCCCGACCGAGAGCCTGAGCAACGCGCCGACCGACCTGGGCGACCGGTACCAGACCAGCCCCATGTCGTCGTTCCAGTTCCTCGCGTTCCCGACGTTCGACAAGGCCTACAGCAACCCGGACGTGCGGAAGGCCATCTCGATGGCCATCGACCGGGACGAGATCACCAAGTCGGTCTTCAAGGGTTCGCAGGACCCGGCCCGTTCGTTCGTCTCGCCGGTGCTGCCGGGCTACCGGGAGAACACCGCGGGCGCGGCCGGGCAGTTCAACCCGACCGAGGCCAAGAAGCTCTACCAGGCCGCCGGCGGCCCGTCGAAGATCGTCATCTCCTACAACGGGGACGGCGGTCACAAGGACTGGGTGGACGCCACGGCCAACCAACTGAAGGCCAACCTGGGCGTCGAGGTCGTCGGCTCGGCCGAGCCGAAGTTCGCCGACCTGCTCACCAAGGTCGAGAAGAAGCAGCCGGTGGGTGTCTTCCGGATGGGTTGGGTCATGGACTACCCGACCATGGAGGACTACCTCGGCCCGCTGTACAGCACCAACGGCTCGTCGAACTACTACGGCTACAGCAACCCGGAGTTCGACAGGCTCGTCAAGGAGGGTTCCGCCGCCAAGACGCAGGACGAGGCGATCGCCAAGTACCAGCAGGCGGAGGACATCCTGGCCAAGGACATGCCGGTGATCCCGCTCCGCTTCGGCGAGAACGTGTTCGGCCACTCGTCCAAGGTCAAGAACGTGGAGATGGACCTGTTCCAGCGGGTCAACCTCGTCAAGATCGAAGCGGCCAGCTGAGCTGACCATGGTGCGGGCCACCCGGGCGATGACGCCCGGGTGGCCCGGACCGCGTACCAACGCCGGGCCGCCGACGCGGACCCGGGCGTCGGTGGCGCCGGCCTTCCCCGGGCCGGACGGCGGACGTATCAGATATTTCGGGTACGACCAGAGACGCCGTCCTGCGACCCTTTCGCACATTTCCGGAGAGACTGCTAAGCATGTTCCGCTACATCTTGCGGCGCCTACTGCAGATGGTCCTGGCGTTCTTCGGGACCACCCTGATCGTCTACGCGCTGATGTTCGCCGGCCAGGGCGACCCCATCCAGGCCCTCGCGGGTGAACGACCGGTGACGGCGGCCCAGCGGGCATACCTGACCGAGAAGTACCACCTGGACGCCACCGGCGTCGGCGGCTTCTTCTACCGCTACTTCGACTACGTCAGGAGCCTGCTCCAGGGCGACCTCGGCCAGTCGTTGACCGGCCGGCAGATCGGCGACATCCTGCAGGCGGCCTGGCCGGTCACCCTGAAGCTCGCGCTCATCGCGCTCGCCGTGGCGATCCTCGTCGGCGTCACCGCCGGAGTGGTCGCCGGCATCCGCCGCGCGAGCATCTTCGACAACTCGACGCTGGTGCTGACCCTGCTGGTGCTGGGCATCCCCACCATCGTGCTGGCGCCGCTCGCGCAGTACTTCCTGGGCGTCAAGTGGCAGCTCTTCCCGCCCACCGCAGGCTCCCAGCCGACGTTCTACGCGCTGCTGCTGCCGGGCATCGTGCTCGGCTCCCTGTCACTGGCCACCGCGCTGCGGCTGACCCGCACCTCCGTGGCCGAGAACCTGCGCGCCGACTATGTGCGGACCGCCCGGTCCAAGGGCCTGGTCAAGCGCCGCATCGTCACCGTGCACGTGCTGCGCAACTCGCTCATCCCGGTCATCACCTTCCTCGGTGTGGAGCTGGGCAACCTGATGAGCGGAGCGATCATCACCGAGGGCGTCTTCAACATCCCCGGCGTGGGCTTCAACCTCTTCCGCGGCATCCGCACCGAGGACGGCCCCCTGGTGGTGGGCATCGTCAGCGTGCTGGTCGTGGTCTACCTGGTCTCGAACCTGGTGGTGGACGTTCTGTACGCCGTACTCGACCCGAGGATCCGCTATGAGTGACTTTGAGACTGTGGCGGCCACCGAGAACCAGGCCGCTCGGCGTGGGCCCTCCGGCGAGCCCGGCACACCGAACCAGATCGGCGCGCCGCAGAAGCCGCGCAGCCTGGCCGGCGACGCCTGGCGCGACCTTCGCCGCAAGCCGATCTTCTGGATCTCGCTGGTGCTGGTCGTCATCTTCACCCTGATGGCCGTGGCCCCCGGCGTCTTCACCGCCAACGACCCGAGGGACTGCCTGCTCTCCCGGCAGCACGCCGGGCCGTCCGGCGGGGCCATCTTCGGGTACGACTTCCAGGGCTGCGACACGTACTCCCGGGCGGTCTACGGCACCCGGGCGTCGCTGCTGGTCGGCGCGCTCGCGGCGCTCGGCACCGGGCTGATCGCGCTCGTGGTCGGCATGCTGGCCGGCTACTTCGGCCGCTGGGTCGACGCGGTGCTCTCCCGGGTGATCGACGTGGTGCTCGGCATCCCGCTGCTGCTGGCCGCGATCGTGCTGCTCAAGCGGGTGTCCAGCGACAGCCAGACCGCCCGGATCGCCGCGGTGATCTTCGTGCTGGCCATCCTCGGCTGGACCACCGCCGCCCGGGTGGTGCGTTCCTCGGTGATCACCGCCAAGGAGCAGGACTACGTGGCGGCGGCCCGGATGCTCGGCGCCGGCAACGGCCGGATCATGTGGCGGCACATCCTGCCGAACTCGCTGGCCCCGGCCATCGTGGTGCTGACCATCGCGCTCGGCTCGTTCATCGCCGCCGAGGCGACGCTCTCCTTCCTGGGCATCGGCCTGAAGGCCCCGACCATCTCGTGGGGCCAGGACATCGACACCGGGCGCATCCACATGCGGGAGGCGGCCACGCCGCTGATCGTCCCGTCGGCCTTCCTCGCGCTGACCGTGCTGGCGTTCATCATGCTCGGCGACGCGATCCGTGACGCCTTCGACCCGAAGCTGCGGTGAGAACCTCATGACCGTTCAACCCACCCCCGCCTCCGCCACCCCCGAGGGTGGCCACCTGCTGGAGCTCCGGGACCTGCACGTCGAGTTCCGGACCGCCGAGGGCGTGGCCCGGGTGATCAACGGCGTGTCGTACCACCTGGACGCCGGGGAGACGCTGGCCGTGCTCGGTGAGTCGGGCTCCGGCAAGTCGGTCACCGCGCAGGCGATCATGGGCATCCTGGACACCCCGCCCGCGCTCATCCGCTCCGGCCAGATCCTCTACCAGGGTCAGGACCTGCTCACCCGCTCCGAGGAGCAGCGCCGGCAGGTCCGCGGCAAGGAGATCGCGATGATCTTCCAGGACGCGCTCTCCGCACTCAACCCGGTCTTCCCGGTCGGGTGGCAGATCGGCGAGACGCTGCGTCAGCGCGCCGGCATGTCCCGCGGCGACGCCCGCCGCCGGGCCATCGAGCTGATGGACCTGGTCAAGATCCCGGGTGCCGCCAAGCGGATCGGCGACTACCCGCACCAGTTCTCCGGCGGCATGCGGCAGCGCGTCATGATCGCCATGGCGCTGGCGCTCGACCCGAAGGTGCTGATCGCCGACGAACCCACCACGGCACTCGACGTCACCGTGCAGGCCCAGATCATGGACCTGCTGGCCGACCTGCGCCGGGACCTCAACATGGCGATGATCCTGATCACCCACGACCTGGGTGTGGTCGCCGGCGTCGCGGACCGGATCGCGGTCATGTACGCCGGCCGGATCGTCGAGCACGCCGACGTCCGCTCGCTGTACAAGGCGCCGGCGCACCCGTACACCAAGGGGTTGCTGGAGTCGATCCCGCGTATGGACGTCCGCGGCCAGGAGCTGTCGACGATCAAGGGGCTGCCGCCGAACCTGATGCGGATCCCCTCCGGATGCCCGTTCCACCCCCGGTGCCCGTACGTGCAGCAGGTCTGCGTCGACGTGGTGCCGCACGACCTGGTCCTCGGCGACGGCCGGACCAGCGCTTGCCACTTCGCGCAGGAGGTCCGTGATGACAGCGCCCGCTAGCTCCACCAAGGTCCGGGGCGAGACCATCCTCTCCGTCGACAACCTGGTGAAGCACTTCCCCATCAGTCAGGGCGTGCTGTTCCAACGCCAGGTCGGCGCGGTCAAGGCCGTCGACGGCGTGAGCTTCGAGCTGCGCCGGGGCGAGACCCTCGGCATCGTCGGCGAGTCCGGCTGCGGCAAGTCCACCCTGGCCCGGCTGCTGATGCGCCTGGAGACGCCCACCTCCGGTCGGGCCACCCTGGAGGGCAAGGACCTGTTCAAGTCCTCCGGGTCCGAGCTGCGCCGGGTGCGCCGCAACATGCAGATGGTCATGCAGGACCCGTACACCTCGC
Source organism: Micromonospora sp. RHAY321 (assembly GCF_023896955.1). Lineage (GTDB taxonomy): Bacteria > Actinomycetota > Actinomycetes > Mycobacteriales > Micromonosporaceae > Micromonospora. The sequence goes on along the minus strand of NZ_JAMHIW010000027.1, from coordinate 30,653 downwards.
TGAACCCGCGGATGACCGTCGGCGACATCATCGGCGAGCCGTTCGAGATCCACCGCGACGCGGCACCCAAGGGCAGCCGGGAGCGGCGGGTACAGGAACTGCTGGACGTGGTCGGCCTCAACCCGGAGCACATCAACCGGTACCCGCACCAGTTCTCCGGCGGTCAGCGCCAGCGCATCGGCATCGCCCGGGCGCTCGCCCTGCGGCCCGAGATCATCGTCTGTGACGAGCCGGTCTCGGCCCTGGACGTCTCCATCCAGGCCCAGGTGATCAACCTGCTGGAGCAGCTCCAGGACGAATTCGGGCTCTCGTACATCTTCATCGCGCACGACCTGTCCGTGGTGCGGCACATCTCCGACCGGGTCGCCGTGATGTACCTCGGCAGGATCGTCGAGATCGGTACCGAGGACGAGATCTACGAGCGGCCCACCCACCCGTACACCCAGGCACTGCTCTCCGCCGTGCCGGTGCCCGACCCGGAGGCCCGCGAGCAGCGCAACATGATCCGGCTCGTCGGCGACGTGCCCAGCCCGGCCGACCCGCCGTCCGGCTGCCACTTCCGGACCCGCTGCTGGAAGGCGCAGGACATCTGCGCCACCGAGGACCCCCAGCTGGTCCCCCGGGCCGCCGACCCGCACCCGTCGGCCTGCCACTTCGCCGAACTCCGCCCCCCGCTCCCCACGGCCTGACCCGGCCCGCCCCCGACCCCGTCGATCATGAAGTTGTTGTCCCGACACGCCGATCGGCTGGGCAACAACTTCATGGTCAACGGGGACAGGAGGGGGCAGGAGGGGGCCGGGTGGTTAGTGGAAGAAGTGGCGGGTGCCGGTCAGGTACATCGTGACGTTGGCTTCCTTGGCGGCGGCGATGACCTCTTCGTCGCGGATCGAGCCGCCGGGCTGCACGATGGCGCGGACACCGGCGTCGATGAGGATCTTCGGGCCGTCGGCGAACGGGAAGAACGCGTCCGAGGCGGCGACTGATCCCCGGGCACGCTCGGCGCCGGCGCGGCTGACCGCCAGGTGTGCCGAGTCGACCCGGTTGACCTGCCCCATCCCGACCCCGACGGTGGCGCCGCCCTTGGCGAGCAGGATCGCGTTGCTCTTCACGGCGCGGACCGCCCGCCACGCGAACGCGAGGTCGCGCAGCAACTCCTCGTCCGCTGCCTCGCCGGTCGCCAGCCGCCAGCTCGCCGGGTCGTCGCCGGGGGCGTCCACCCGGTCGGCGACCTGGGACAGCACGCCACCGGTCACCGGACGCCACTCGACCAGGGCCGGGGTCCAGGCCGGCGCGCGCAGCAGCCGGATGTTCTTCTTGCCCTGCAACACCTCGACCGCACCCTCGTCGAAGCCGGGTGCGACCACCACCTCGGTGAAGATGTCGGCCACCTGCCGGGCCAGCTCGACCGAGACCGGACGGTTGACCGCGATCACCCCGCCGTACGCCGACACCGGGTCACAGGCGTGCGCCTTGCGGTGCGCCTCGGCCACGTCCGCACCCACCGCGATGCCGCACGGGTTCGCGTGCTTGATGATCGCCACGGCCGGTTGGTCGGCGAAGTCGTTCGCGGCCCGCCAGGCGGCGTCCGCGTCGACGTAGTTGTTGTAGGACATCTCCTTGCCGTGCAACTGCTCGGCCTGGGCCAGCCCCGCCGGGGTGTCCGGGTCGGTGTAGAGCGCGGCCGGCTGGTGCGGGTTCTCCCCGTAGCGCAGCACCGCCGACTTCCGCAGCGCCAGCCCTGCGAACGCCGGCCACCAGTCGTCGGCCGGAGCCAGCTCCTGCGCGCACCACCGGGCCACCGCCACGTCGTACTCGGCGATGTCGGCGAACGCCCGGGCGGCCAGGGCCCGGCGCTGGGCCAGGGTGAAGCCACCCTCAGCGAGCGCGGCGCGCAGCGCCGGATAGCCGGCCGGGTCGGTCAGCACGGCGACCGAGGCGTGGTTCTTCGCGGCGGCCCGCACCATGGCCGGGCCGCCGATGTCGATCTGCTCCACGCACTCCTCGACGCCGGCGCCGGAGGCGACCGTCGCCTGGAACGGGTAGAGGTTGGAGACCAGCAGGTCGAACGCGGCGACGCCCAGCTCGTCGAGCTGCGCCACGTGCGTGTCCTTGCGCAGGTCGGCGAGGAGACCCGCGTGCACCTTCGGGTGCAGGGTCTTCACCCGCCCGTCGAGCACCTCGGGGAAGCCGGTCACCGTCTCCACCGGCGTCACCGGCACACCTGCGGCGGCGATGGTGGCCGCCGTGCTGCCGGTGGAGACGATCTCCACACCGGCCGCGTGCAGGGCCTCGGCCAGCTCGACCAGCCCGGTCTTGTCGTAGACGCTGACCAGCGCCCGCCTGATCGGGCGGCGCCCGTCCTGAGTGGAACTCACGGAACCGTGACCTTCCTTCCGGTGATGGTCCAGCCTTCGCGGACCAGGCGGCCGACCTGCTCGACGAGCTGGCGCCGCTCGGCTTCCTTGATGCGCTCGGTGAGCGTCTCCACGTCGTCGGAGTCGAGCACCGGCACCGCGACCTGCGCCACGATCGGCCCGGTGTCCATGCCGGCGTCGACGAAGAAGAGGGTCGCCCCGGTGAGCTTCACGCCGTAGGCGAGGGCGTCGCGCGGGCCGTGGATGCCGGGGAACGCCGGCAGCAGGGTGTTGTGCGTGTTCAGGTAGCGGTCACCGAACGCGCTGAGGAAGTGCGGGCCGACCAGCTTGAGGAACCCCGCGGAGATGACCAGGTCGGGCTGGTGCTTCGCGACGTGCGCGGTGAGCGCCCGGTCCCACTCCTCCCGAGTGTCGTGGTCGCGGACCCGCTCGACGAACGTCGGCACCCCGGCGGCGGCCGCCCGGTCCAGGCCCGCGATGCCGTCGCGGTCCGCGCCGACCGCGACCACCTGCGCGCCGTACGCGGGGTCGGCGGCGGCGTCCAGCAGGGCCTGCAGGTTGCTCCCGGAGCCGGAGACGAGGACGACGATGCGGGCGACGGACGCGGGCTCGGTCACCGGGCCACCCTATCGGGCAGGTCAGGACGCTCATCGGCTGGGCGGCGCGCTCAACGTTGACAGCCCGACGGGCATCGACCAGGTACGCTGCCGGTCGCTCAGGCTGAACACCGAGCCAGCCCGCACCCCGTCAGTGCTGCGCTGTGGGGGGTCTGGGCGCGATCATGAGTGGCAACACCAGCAGCTACTGACGGAACCAGTCCAAGGAGCTTCTCGAATGCAGCCCGGTAACCCCGGTCAGGACCCGTACGGCCAGCAGCCCAATCAGGATCCGACCGCACCCCAGCCGCCGCACGACCCGTACGCCCCGCCGCCGGCCGCCCCGTACGGCCAGCAGCCGACCTCCGGCCAGCCGTATGGCCAGCAGCCGCAGGACCCGTACGCCGCACCGCAGAACCCGTACGGCCAGCAGCCCCCCGCGGGGCAGCCGTACGGGCAGCAGCAGCCGTACCAGGACCCGTACGGCCAGCAGCAGCAGCAGCCGCCCTACGGTGCGCCGACGTACCCGAACGCCGGCTACCCGCAGCAGCAGGGGCAGAACAACACCCTCGGCCTGGTGTCGATGATCCTCGGCATCGCGTCGATCCCGTTGGTCTGCTGCCTGTACCTGGGCATCCCGGTCGGCATCGCCGGCGTGGTGACCGGTTACCTGGCCCGCCAGAAGGTCGCCCAGGGCCAGGCCAGCAACGCCGGGCAGGCCAAGGCCGGCCTGATCTGCGGTGCGGTCGGTGCCGGCTTGGGCATCCTGCTGATCATCGTGGGCATCGTGGCGAACGTGAACCTGCCGACCCAGCCCTGACCGGTCCGCTGTCGACGGGGCGCTCCGGATTCGTCCGGGGCGCCCCGCGCCGTCTCCGGAGGGCGGACACCTACGGTGCGGGTGCCCGGGTCAGCGCCCGGGTGGCGGCGGCGCCGAGCAGCGCGCCGACCGCGATGACCGCGGCCGCCACCGCGCCGACCTGCCAGCCCACCGGCCCGACCTGCGCCAGCCGGCCGGCACCGAGCGGCCCGCCGGAGACCGCGGCGGCCACGCCGATCAGCACGCCGGCCACGGGCCCGGCCAGCGCGGCCGGCGCCAGCAGCTCGGCCCAGCGCTGCGGCGCGCGTTCCGGGCCGGCGAGCCGGGCGGCCCGGCGGGCGAGCAGCCAGCCGGCCACCATCCCGGCCAGCACCGGCACCGCGAGCAGCAGGGCGCCGAAGCCGCCCACCGGGCCGCGCGGCAGGCCGGCCAGCAGTGGTACGGCCGGAAGCGCGCCGACCGACACCTCACTGGTGCGGACCGCCGTGTCGACGCCGACCGCGAAGCCCGGCCCCAGCAGGTAACTGGTCGACCAGATCGCCGCGTTCGGCGCGTAGGCGAGGCTGACCAGGGTGATCCCGGCCTGCCCGGCCACCCCGGTGCGGTACGCCCCGATCATGTCCGCCGCGTCCCCACCGCCGGTGGCCACGGCCAGGCCGGCCGCGCCGGCGCCCGCGCCCAGCAGGAGGATTCCGGCCACCAGGCCGGTGCGTACGCCGTCGCGCACGGGAGCCGGCATCCGGGCGACGAGCAGCCGGGTCACGGCGGTGATCCGGGTCGCGCCGACCAGCGCGGCGAGGGTGCCGACCACCGCGAACGTGGCCGCGGCCCGCACCAGGGACACGTCCGTCCCGCCGGCGCTCACCAGCACCGCCGCCAGCGCGCCGAGCAGCGCGTACGCGATGCCGACCGTGCCCGCGGCGACCAGCGCCCGGCGCGGCGAGCCGGTGCCACGGGCGCCGATCGCGCGGCTGACGTGCACGCCGGCCCGGGTCAGCCGCCAGACCGCGAGGACGGTCAGCGCCAGCGGGGCGAGCCCGAACGGGCCGGACTCCGTCCGCAGCGGCACGCCGTGCCCGAGCAGCCAACCGGCCAGCGTGGTGCGCAGGGTGCCGGTCAGCGTGGCGGAATCCGCGCCGAGCTGGACCAGGCCGAGCACGATGGCGACCGGCAGGTACGACGTGAGGGCGGCCCAGCCGGCGGCCACCCCGGCGGCGACGGGCAGCGGCGCCCGTCCGCGCGGCGACCCGCCAGCGCGGGGCGCGGGCACCCGCCGGCCCGGCGCGGCACGGTCGACCGGCCGGTCGTCGGGGCGCACACCGGTGGCCCGGCTGGGATGGTCAGGGGTGACGGGGGACATCGGCTCTACTCTGGCACGTCGCGCGGGTGGTGGCAGTCCGTTAACCCCGTCCGGGCGGCGGCGAGTTGACCGAACCGGGGCCGGGGCGGCCCGGCCGGGTCTAGCCTCGGCCCTGTGGGGGCGAGCGTCGCCGCCACCCGGGTCGGGCGCGCCGGTCGCGGACCGGGTCGGCCCACCGCGCAGAACCGCCCGGAGGACGTCGTGACGACCGCATATCCGCCGCCCCCGCCGCCCCCGGCCAGGGGACGGGACCGGACCACGCTCTGGGGCGTGCTCGGGATCGTGCTCGGCCTGATCTGCTGCGGCATCCTCGGCATCATCTTCGGCTACCTGTCCATCCGCGACGCCCGGCGGTACGGCCAGTCGCCGGTGCTCGGTTACCTCGCCATCGCGTTCGGCGTGATCAACATTATCGGCGGATCGATCCTGCGGCTCACCGGCAACTACCCGTTCTGGAACAACGACTGAGTACGCGCAGGGGGCCGACCGGAACCGGTCGACCCCCTGCGGTGCTGCCTGGCCGGTCAGTTGCCGGACATGATCTCCCGCATCAGGCGGGCGGTCTCGGTCGGCGTCTTGCCGACCTTGACGCCGACCGCCTCCAGCGCCGACTGCTTCGCCTCGGCGGTGCCGGCCGAGCCGGAGATGATCGCGCCGGCGTGACCCATGGTCTTGCCGGGAGGCGCCGTGAAGCCGGCGATGTAGCCGACCACCGGCTTGGTGACGTTGGCCTTGATGAACTCGGCGGCCCGCTCCTCGGCGTCGCCGCCGATCTCACCGATCATGACGATGGCGTCGGTCTCCGGGTCGGCCTCGAACGCCTTCAGGGCGTCGATGTGGGTGGTGCCGATGATCGGGTCACCACCGATGCCGACGCAGGTGGAGAAGCCGATGTCGCGCAGCTCGTACATCATCTGGTAGGTCAGCGTGCCGCTCTTGCTGACCAGGCCGATCCGGCCGGAACCGGTGATGTCGGCCGGGATGATGCCGGCGTTGGAGGCGCCGGGCGAGGCGATGCCGGGGCAGTTCGGCCCGATGATCCGGGTCCGCTCGCCCTGCGCCACGTTGTACGCCCAGAACGAAGCGGTGTCGTGCACCGGCACGCCCTCGGTGATCACCACGGCCAGCGGGATCGCGGCGTCGATCGCCTCGACCACGGCGGCCTTGGTGAACTGCGGCGGCACGAAGATGACCGTGACGTCGGCTCCGGTCTCGGCCATGGCGTCCGCCACGGACGCGAAGACCGGCAGCTCGGTGCCGTCGAAGTCGACCTTCTGGCCCGCCTTGCGCGGGTTGACGCCACCGACGACGTTGGTGCCGGCGGCGAGCATCCGCCGGGTGTGCTTGGAACCCTCGGAACCGGTCATCCCCTGGACGATGACCTTCGAGTCCTTGGTCAGCCAGATAGCCATGATCAGACCCCCGCAGCTGCCAGCTCGGCGGCCCGCTCGGCCGCACCGTCCATGGTGTCCACCCGCTGCACGAGCGGGTTGTTCGCGCTGTCCAGGATCGCCCGGCCGGCCTCGGCGTTGTTGCCGTCGAGGCGGACGACGAGCGGCTTGGTGACCTGCTCGCCGCGCTGCTCCAGCAGGGCCAGCGCCTGGATGATGCCGTTGGCGACCTCGTCGCAGGCGGTGATGCCGCCGAAGACGTTGACGAAGACGCTCTTCACGGCCGGGTCGGAGAGCACGATCTCCAGCCCGTTCGCCATCACCGCGGCGCTCGCGCCGCCGCCGATGTCGAGGAAGTTGGCCGGCTTGACGTTGCCGTGCCGCTCACCGGCGTACGCGACCACGTCGAGGGTCGACATGACCAGACCCGCGCCGTTGCCGATGATGCCGACCTCGCCGTCGAGCTTGACGTAGTTGAGGTCCTTCTCCTTGGCGGCCTGCTCCAGCGGGTCCACCGAGGCCTGGTCGACCAGGGCCTCGTGGTCCGGGTGCCGGAACGCGGCGTTCTCGTCCAACGTGATCTTGGCGTCGAGCAGCAGCATCCGCCCGTCGCCGTTCTTGGCCAGCGGGTTCACCTCGACCAGGGTGGCGTCCTCGGCGACGAACGCCTGCCACAGACCGACGGCCACCTCGACCACCTGGTCGGCGACCTCGGCCGGGAAGCCGGCAGCGGTGACGATCTCGCGGGCCTTCGCCTCGTCCACGCCCTTGACGGCGTCGATCGGAGCCTTGACCACCCGGTCGGGGGTCTCGGCGGCGACCTGCTCGATGTCCATGCCGCCGGCCACGCTGGCGATGCAGAGGAAGGTGCGGTTCGCCCGGTCGAGCAGGTACGAGAAGTAGTACTCCTCGGCCACGTCCGCCGTCACCGTGATCATGACCTTGTGGACGGTGTGACCCTTGATGTCCATGCCGAGGATGTCGGTGGCCCTGGCCACCGCCTCATCCGGGCCCTCGGCAAGCTTGACGCCGCCGGCCTTGCCTCGGCCGCCGACCTTCACCTGCGCCTTGACGACCACGCGACCGCCGAGGCGTTCGGCGATCGCGCGGGCCTCCTCCGGGGTAGTGGCGACGCCGCCGGCCAGCACGGGCAAGCCGTGCCGCTCGAACAGGTCCCGCCCCTGGTACTCGTACAGGTCCACGATTGCGCGTCCCGTCCCGTCTCCGCGGCGCGCCGTCGCGCCGCCACCAGCGTTCAGAAAACAGTTTGACGCCTGTCATCACTTCAAACAGGCCGTTGGCCGCAGCCTAGCGAGGTGGGCACGGCCGGCAACCGAGCGGGTGCACGGTGTGCGGTAATGCACAACCGGGCACCGGAGGCGGCCGGTTCCGGCCACGTCGGGGGCGGCGTCCACCGTCCGGGCGATGTTGGCCGGGGTGCGTAACCCGCCCGTCGGGGCGTCGTTGAGTCAGGTGTCGGAGCGCTGAACAGCGCGATGACGGGAGACGGCCGATGCCCTGTCGGTCGAGGGGTGGCGGCGGGGCATCGTGCATAGAGGGGCCGGACGTGTGAGGGGTGCGTCCGGCCCCTCCCCCGTGCCCGGACCCGTCCGACGATCCCGCTGCGGCGTTGCTCAGGCGACCGGCTGGGCGACGTTCTGCCGGACCCACTCGACGATCGACGCGGTGGTGGCGCCCGGCGTGAAGATCTTGGCAACGCCCAGCTTCTCCAGCTCGGGAATGTCGCCGTTGGGGATGATGCCGCCACCGAACACGACGATGTCGCGGGCGTCCCGCTCACCGAGCAGTTCCAGCACCCGACGGAACAGCGTCATGTGCGCGCCGGAGAGCACGGAGAGGCCGACCGCGTCGGCGTCCTCCTGGATGGCGGTCTCCACGATCTGCTCGGGAGTCTGGTGCAGGCCGGTGTAGACGACCTCCATCCCCGCGTCCCGCAGGGCTCGCGCGACCACCTTGGCGCCCCGGTCATGGCCGTCCAGACCTGGCTTCGCGACGACGACCCGAATACGAGAGCTCATCAGCGCACACCTTTCACCGGCTCCACGGCCTTCACCTGAACGAACGGTAACCCGGCCGACCGGGCCCGGGAAATCCGGGCTGGAAACCCGTTCGGCCGATCGGCTCCGGAGGGCGGTGTCACCGGGAGTGCGGGCGAGCCCGCCAGTGGCATCCGGCGATGCGCCCGTCAAGCCGGACGACTCCGCCGGATCGGTCACGCTCGGCGACGAACGGGCAGTAACGAGGGCACCGTCTGGCGTCACGATGCGTGACAACCACGGACACAAACGGACAGATCGACACGCCAATTCTGCGCTCTGGCTTGTGACTCGCCTGGGGGTTGGCTAACGTGTCCACGGTTGTCATCAGGTCCATGGACGGGTGACGACGCGGTCAGCGGACGTTCACCAGACGTCCACCGGCCGCTTCGGAACCCCGACAACGGAGGGTGTGCGTGCGCCAGCGCCTGTCGTCTGAGCCCGATAGATATCGCGGTCGTCGCCGCGTACCCACCCCCCCGCGTAGCCGTTACGCCGCGGTCGTCACCACCGCCTTCGTCGGAGCCGGCATCGTCGCGCTCGGCGCGGGCGCGATGCCGGACGCCAAGGACGTCAGCTCCTCGGTCCTCGACGAGCTGAAGCAGGCGTCGGCCACCAGCCAGGACGCGGCAGCCCGTGCCGACAACGCCGACCGCGCCTCCCGGGACAGCCGGGGCAAGGACGCGGCCGAGCCCGAGGTCTGGCTCCTGCCGCTGCAGGGCTACGACTTCAACTCCCCCTACGGCGTCCGCTGGGGCAAGATGCACACCGGCGTCGATCTGGTCGCGCCGGAGGGCACGCCGTACCTGTCGGTCCACGACGGGGTGGTCACCAAGGCCGGCTGGTACGGCGGGTACGGCCAGGCGGTGATCGTCCGGCACGCCGACGGCAGCGAGGCCATCTACGGCCACTCCTCCGCGTTGAGCGTCAAGGAGGGCCAGGAGGTCAAGGCGGGCGACCAGCTCGGGCTGGTGGGCTACACCGGCCACTCCTACGGCACCCACCTGCACCTTGAGATCCATGTCAAGGGCCAGCCGGTCGACCCGGTGCCGTTCCTCCAGGAGCGCGGAGTGGACATCAAGCTGCAAGTCGAGGCAATTTACAGCGAGGTAGCCGCGTCCTGACGCTGCGTACTGACCGTTGACCGCCCGGATCTGTTGATCCGGGCGGTTTTCTCTTGCCCGCAGGATGCGGATGTCTGCTGGGTCACAGCACCGACTGTGACCGGGGACACCAGCCAGCATGATCACTTTTACGGACGGAACGCCCCACACCGGGTCATACCCGGGCAGCAGACGTCCGGCCGGCCGGGCGCCCGTTCGGTCCCCCTACCCGCCGCGACCCTGGCCGACACCAGTATTTCGAGGTCAAGTGCCCCTCGACTGTGAAGGTCCGCCGTGCAGGAAGACAGCCCCGTCCAGAACGAGAACACCCCCGACACCGGCGCCGAGCGGCCGACGAGCACCGGCCGGCGGAACCGGCTCATCGTGCTCGGCGCGGCCGCCCTGGTCGCCCTGGGCCTCGGCGGCGTCGCCGTCGCCACCACCGGGTCGGACCGCCCGGCGCCCGCCGTCGTCTCCCTTGAGGCGCAGAACCGTGCCGAGGCCGCCAGCCGCGCGGACCGCGCCGCCCGTGAGTCGGACGCGCCGGCCTCCCCCTCGGCCAGCCCGACGCCGAGCCCCTCGGCGGTCAGCGCGAGCCCGACACCGACCAGGACGGCCACCGCGAAGCCGAAGCCGAAGAAGACCACCAGGCCCACGCCCGCCTGGGTCGACCCGATGCCGGGCGCCGCGGTCACCTCCTGCTACGGGCAGCGCTGGGGCACCCTGCACGCCGGTATCGACCTGGCCCTGCCCTCCGGCACACCGATCCACGCCGCGGCCTCCGGCACGGTGGTCCAGGCCGGCGACGCCGCCGACGGGTACGGCAACTCCGTCTTCGTCGACCACGGCAACGGTTACCTGACCCACTACGCCCACCAGAGCCGCATCGCGGTCACCGTCGGTCAGAAGGTCAAGGCCGGTCAGGTGATCGGCTACGAGGGCGCCACCGGTGACGCCACCGGCCCGCACCTGCACTTCGAGGTGCACCAGGGCATGTGGAACCAGATCGACCCGGCACCGTTCATGCGGGCGCGCGGCGTCGACCTGGGCTGCTAGCCGGCAAGCAGAAGGGTGGCCTCCGCACTCGCGGAGGCCACCCTTCTGGGTAGGTAGGGGTGCTGCGGTCAGAGCTTGTCGATCGGCGCGTGCCGCAGCACCAGCCACATCGTCTGGTCACCGAAGTCGATCTGCGCGCGGGCGCCTGGGCCGTGCCCCTCGACAGTGACCACCCGCCCCAGCCCGTAGCGCTGGTGGTTGACCCGGTCGCCGGCCGCCACCTTCGGCCCCTGCGGCAACTCGCTGGCCGTGGTCAGCCGGCTGGCGTCCACGCCGAGCCGCTTCGCCAGCTGGGCCGCCTTCGGCGTACCCCCGTTGAAGGTGCCTCGCCCACCGGGCGCGCGGTCCGCGCGCCCACCGACGCCGCCGCCCCCACCGGCCCACGACGTGTACGACCCCTCGGTGCGCTCCCAGTGCACCAGCTCCGTCGGCAGCTCCTCCAGGAACCGCGACGGCGGGTTGTAGGCCGGCTGCCCCCAGGCCGAGCGGGTCACCGCCCGGGAGAGGTAGAGCCGCTGCCGGGCCCGGGTGATGCCGACGTACGCCAGCCGGCGCTCCTCCTCCAGCTCCCGGGTGTCGCCCAGCGAGCGCAGGTGCGGGAAGACGCCGTCCTCCAGCCCGGTCAGGAAGACCACCGGGAACTCCAGGCCCTTGGCGGTGTGCAGCGTCATCAGGGTGACCACGCCCTGATGGTCGGGGTCGTCCGAGGGGATCTGGTCGGCGTCGGCGACCAGCGCGACCTGCTCCAGGAAGCCGGCCAGGGTGGCCCGCTCCCCCTCCTCGCCCAGCGCCTCGATCCGCTCGGTGTACTCCCGGGCGACGCTGACCAGCTCCTGGAGGTTGTCCACCCGACCGGCGTCCTGCGGGTCCAGGCTCTCCTCCAGCTCGGTGAGGTAGCCCGAGCGGGTCAGCAGCGCCTCCAGCACCTCCTCCGGGGTGCCGGTCTCGGCCAGCGCGCGAGCGTCGTCGAGCAGCGCCACGAAGTCGGCGATGCCGTTGGCCGCCCGGCTGGAGATGCCCGGCGCCTCGCGCGCCCGGCGCAGCGCGGCGCCGAAGGAGATCCGGTCGCGGCTGGAGAGCGCCTCGACGCACGCCTCCGCGCGGTCGCCGATCCCCCGGCGCGGTGTGTTCAGCACCCGCCGCAGGCTCACCGTGTCGTCGTCGTTGACCACCGAACGCAGGTACGCGAGCGCGTCGCGGACCTCCTTGCGCTCGTAGAAGCGCACCCCGCCGACCACCTTGTAGGGCAGGCCGACGCGGATGAACACCTCCTCGAAGACCCGCGACTGGGCGTTGGTGCGGTAGAAGACGGCGACGTCGCCGGGGCGGGTCTCGTCGGCGTCGACCAGCCGGTCGATCTCCCGGGCCACCCAGTCCGCCTCGGCGTGCTCGGTGTCGGCCACGTAGCCGACGATCCGCTCGCCGGCGCCGGCCTCGCTCCACAGCCGCTTGGGCTTGCGCGAGGTGTTCCGGTCGATCACCGCGTTGGCCGCGTTGAGGATGGTCTGGGTGGAGCGGTAGTTCTGCTCCAGCAGGATCGTCCGCGCGTCGGTGAAGTCCCGCTCGAACTCCAGGATGTTGCGGATCGTGGCGCCCCGGAACGCGTAGATCGACTGGTCGGCGTCACCGACCACGCACAGCTCGGCCGGCTCCAGCCCCTCGGTGCCGGAGACCAGCTCCTTGATGAGCGTGTACTGCGCGTGGTTGGTGTCCTGGTACTCGTCGACGAGGACGTGCCGGAACCGGCGGCGGTAGCTCTCCGCGACGTGCGGATGGGACTGGAGCAGGTGCACCGTCGTCATGATCAGGTCGTCGAAGTCCAGTGCGTGCGCCTCGCGCAGTCGCCGCTGGTAGAGCGTGTACGCCTCGGCCAGCGCCCGCTCGTTGGGCCCCTTGGCCCGCTCCGCGAACTGCTCCGGGTCGACCAGCTCGTTCTTGAGGTTGGAGACCTGGGCGGCCAGCCCGCGCGCCGGGTAGCGCTTGGGGTCGAGGTCCAGCTCGCGGGTGACGAGCTGCATCAGCCGGCGGGAGTCGTCCGCGTCGTAGATCGAGAAGGTGGACTTGAGGCCGGCGTGCTCGTGCTCGGCGCGCAGGATCCGCACACACGCCGAGTGGAACGTCGACACCCACATCAGCCGGGCCCGCGGGCCGACCAGCGAGGCCACCCGCTCCTTCATCTCACCGGCCGCCTTGTTGGTGAAGGTGATCGCGATGATCTCCCCGGGGTGCACGTCCCGCGCGGCGAGCAGGTAGGCGATCCGGTGGGTGAGCACCCGGGTCTTGCCGGAACCGGCGCCAGCCACGATCAACAGCGGCGAGCCGGCGTGGGTGACCGCGTCGCGTTGCGGCCCGTTCAGCCCGGCGAGCAGCTGCTGCGGATCGAGGCGAACGGCGGCCGGCCGGGGCCGGTCCGGGCGAGCCGGCGCGGACTCCGGCGCAGGCGGGGACGCGGGGATGTCGAAGAGAGGATGCATCGCCCGCCAAGTCTATGCCCGGGGCCGGACACTTCCCGACCGCGCGGTGTCGTGGTCGGCGCCCCCGCACCGCGCCGACCGGTCGAACCGCTTGCGCGCGGGCGGCCCGCATGGGCATACTCGACGGCGTGTTCGCTCAGCGCTACTACTTTTACTACGGCACCGGGAGTCCGGCTGCCGTAGGTCGCGCCTGATCGATCAGACCTGCGAAAAGCCCCGGGCTCCTGGAGTCCGGGGCTTTTCTGTCCCGGGATCCGGGCACCGGGGCACCACAGTGCGAGAGGTGCCCGATGATGACAGACGTGGCGGAGCAGAGCGACGGCCCGGTCCGGCCGGGGGCGCAGCAGCCCTCGACCAACGGGAACGAGCCGGTGGTGGCGACGACACCGCCGGCCGGGGACGGCGGGCCGGCCGAGGCACGGACGGGCACCGCGGAGCCGGTCGCCGCCGCGCGGATCGTGCAGATCAGAGAACGGATCGACGAGATCGACAACGCGTTGATCGCGCTGTGGCAGGAACGGGCCGCGCTGTCCCAGGAGGTCGGCGCGACCCGGATGGCCTCCGGCGGCACCCGCCTGGTGCTCTCCCGGGAACGGGAGATCCTGGAGCGCTTCCGGGGCGCACTTGGCGCCGACGGCACCCAACTGGCGTTGCTGCTGCTCCGCGCGGGCCGCGGCCCGCTGTGAGCCCCACCCCGGCCGCCCCGGGGACAGACGAAACCGCCTGCCGTCGTCGCGATGACGTCGGCAGGCGGTTCCGGTGGTTCAGCGGTTCACACCTCGTGGGTGGCGACGATCTCGCGCCGCTCGGCGAAGTGGCAGGCGCTCGGGTGGTCCGAGCCCCGCCGGATCTCCAGCAGCGGGACCTGCTCGGCGCAGACGTCCTGCGCCTTCCAGCAGCGGGTCCGGAACCGGCAGCCCGAGGGCGGGCTGATCGGCGACGGCACGTCACCGGTGAGCCGGATGATCGTCTTGTTGTGCCGCTGGGTCGGGTCCGGCACCGGCACCGCCGACAGCAGCGCCTGGGTGTACGGGTGGGTCGGCCGCTCGTAGATCTCGTCCTCGGTGCCGATCTCGACGATCTTGCCGAGGTACATCACCGCGACCCGGTCCGACAGGTGGCGGACCACCGACAGGTCGTGCGCGATGAAGACGTACGAGAGCCCGAACTCGCCCTGGAGCTGCTCCAGCAGGTTCATCACCTGGGCCTGGATGGAGACGTCCAGCGCCGACACCGGCTCGTCACAGACGATCACCTCGGGGCGCAGCGCGAGCGCCCGGGCGATGCCGATGCGCTGGCGCTGACCGCCGGAGAACTGGTGCGGGTACCGGTTGATGTGCTCCGGGTTGAGCCCGACCAGGTCGAGCAGCTCGCGGACCTTGGCCCGGCGGCTGCCCTTGGGCGCCACCTCCGGGTGGATCTCGAACGGCTCACCGATCAGGTCGCCGACGGTCATCCGGGGGTTGAGCGAGGTGTACGGGTCCTGCATCACCAGCTGGATCTGCCGGCGGAGGCGCCGCAGCGCACCACCGGAGAGCTTGGAGATGTCCTGGCCCTTGTAGACGACGCTGCCGGCGGTCGGCTTCTCCAGGTTCATCAGCACCCGGGCGAGGGTCGACTTGCCGCAGCCGGACTCGCCGACCACGCCGAGGGTCTCACCGGTACGCAGACCGAACGAGACCCCGTCGACCGCCTTGACCTGACCGACGGTCTTCTTGAACACCACACCCTGGGTGACGGGGTAGTGCTTGACGAGGTCACGGACCTCGAGGATGTTGTCAGTCACGGTTCACCAGCTCCTCGGCGAAGTGGCAGGCGCTGGCCCGGGCGTGACCCACCTGCAGCAGCGGCGGGATCTTCTCCCGGCAGACCGGCTGAGCCATGGGGCAGCGCGGGTTGAACGGGCAGCCCGGCGGGATGTTCATCAGGTTCGGCGGGAGACCCTTGATCGTCCGGAGCTGCTGCCCCTTCTCGTCCATGCGCGGGATCGAGTCGATCAGGCCCATCGTGTACGGGTGCGCCGGCTTGGCGTACAGGTCGTACACGTCGGCTTCCTCGACGATCCGGCCCGCGTACATCACGGCGATCCGGTCCGCGACGTCGGCGACCACGCCGAGGTCGTGGGTGATCAGGATCATGCCCATCTGCCGCTCACGCTGAAGCTCGGCGAGCAGGTCCATGATCTGGGCCTGCACGGTCACGTCGAGCGCGGTGGTCGGCTCGTCCGCGATCAGCACCTCCGGGTCGAGCGCCAGCGACATCGCGATCATCGCGCGCTGCCGCATACCGCCGGAGAACTGGTGCGGATAGTTGTTGAACCGGCTCTTGGCGTTCGGGATCTTGACCTGGTCGAGCATCTCGATCGCGCGCTTCTTGGCATCGGCGCGGCCCATGCCCCGGCGGACCCGGAACTGCTCGGCGATCTGGAACCCGACGGTGAACACCGGGTTCAGCGCGGAGAGCGCGTCCTGGAAGATCATCGCGATGCCCTCGCCGCGGATGCGGCGGCGCTCCTCGTTGGACATGCGGAGCATGTCCTTGCCGTGGAAGCGGACCTGCCCGCCGGTGACGAACCCGGGCGGGGTGTCGAGGATGCCCATGATGGTCTGCGCCGTGACGCTCTTGCCGGAGCCGGACTCGCCGAGCACGGCGAGGGTCTCCCCCGCGTCGACGTGGTACGTGACCCCGTTGATGACCTTGGCGACGCCGTCCCGGGTACGGAACTCCACCCGCAGGTCGTCGACCTCGAGCAGCCGGCCGGAGGGACGTCCGGACCCGCCGGTTCCCGGCGCGGACTGCTCGGACACGAGAATGTCGGACAACTGGATCTCCCCTAGCGGAGTTTCGGATCGAGGGCCTCGCGGACCGCCTCACCGAGCATCACGAAGCTCAGAACAGCGGTGACGAGGAAGGCGGCGGGGAAGAACACCAGCCCCGGCGCGACCCGGATGAACTGCTGGCCCTCGCTGATCATGATGCCCCAGGACACCACCGGCGACTTCAGGCCGACGCCCAGGAACGACAGCGTGGCCTCGGCGCCGATGAACGAGCCGACCATGATCGTGCCGTAGACCAGAAGCGGGGCCAGGCAGTTCGGCAGCAGGTGCTTGAGGATGATCCGGCCGGTGCCGGCGCCCAGCGCACGGGCGGCGACGATGTAGTCGGCCTCCTTGGTGGCCAGCACCGAGGACCGCATCAGCCGCATGACCACCGGCCAACTCAGCACGGTCAGGGAGGCGATCACCAGGCCCATGATCTGGGCCTTGCTGTTGCCCGAGCCCGAACCGTTGAACGTGGTGAGGATGACGATCGCGCCGAGCACGAAGGGCAGGCCGAAGAACACGTCCGCGATCCGGCTCAGCAGACCGTCGACCCAGCCACCGCGGTAGCCGGAGATGATGCCCATGGTGCCGCCGACCAGCAGGGTGCCGACCACGGAGAGCACGGCGACCACGATGGAGGCCCGCGCGCCGTAGATGACCCGGGCGTAGACGTCCCGCCCCTGCACGTCGTAACCGAACCAGCCGTCCGCGCCCGGCTTGTTGAGGCTCCGGGACAGCGAACCGTTGACCGCGTCGGCGCCCGGTGCGAACAGCGCCGGGAAGGCCGCCATCAGCAGGAAGATGACGATCAGGGTGGCCGAGATCCAGAACAGGGGCTTGCGGCGCAGGTCCCGCCAGGCGTCACCGAGCAGGCCACGCGGCTTCTCGTTGCTCTGCGGCCCCGGGGCGGTGGAGGCGCCGGCGTCGGTCGGCTGCGCGGGAGGGGTGCTGACGATCGATGCGGTACTCGGGTCACTCATAGCGGATCCTCGGGTCCAGGGCGGCGTAGAGCAGGTCAACCAGCAGGTTCATCACGAGATAGACCAGCACCAGGACGACCACGATCCCTACCACGGTAGCGCTCTCTTTGGTGACGATCGCGCGGAAGACCTGCCGGCCGATTCCGTTGATGCCGAAGATGCCTTCGGTGACGATCGCTCCGCCCATCAGGGCACCGAGGTCGGTGCCGAGCAGGGTGACCACCGGGATGAGCGAGTTGCGCAGCAGGTGCACACCCACCACCCGGCGCATCGGGAGGCCCTTGGCGATGGCGGTACGCACGTAGTCGGCGCGGCGGTTCTCCGCGATGCTCGTTCGCGCCACCCGGGCGATGTACGCCACTGACGCGCTACCGAGCACGAAGCCCGGCACGATCAGCTCGGAGAGCCGCATCTCGGAGGAGACGGTCGGCTTGATGATGCCCCACTGCACGCCCAGCAGCCACTGGAGCACGAAGCCGACGACGAACACCGGCAGCGCGATCAGGAAGAGGGTGGAGACCAGGACCAGGTTGTCCAGGAAACCGTTGCGCCGCAGACCGGTCAGCACGCCGGCGCCGAGGCCGATCACGGCCTCGATGGCGAGCGCCACCAGGGCCAGCTTCAGGGTGTTCGGGTACGACGTCAGGATGATGTCGCTGATCTCGCGCTGCGAGAACGTCTGACCGAAGTCGCCCTGGAGCAGGTTCTTCATGTAGTTCGCGTACTGCACGAAGACGTTCTGGTCCAGGTGGTACTTCTCAGTCATGAAGGCGATGTACTGGTCCGGGCAGCGGCGCTCACCGCACTTGCCGGCGAACGGATCGCCCGGAACGGCCCAGACGAGGGCGTAGATCAGGAACGTCGTACCGATGAAGACCGGCACGAGTTGGAGCAGCCGTCTCAACAGATAACGGCCCATGGGGTGGTCCTCCAGACAGGGGGCGCGTCGGACGGCCGACACGGTGGTGACAACGTGGCGAGTGAAGTGTTGTAACACCCACTCGCGGAACGGCCCCGGGTCGGGCTCACCGGATGTGGCGAGCCCGACCCGGGGTCAGACCGTTCGGATCAGAGCTCGACCGAGGTGATGTCGAGTTCGCCGACGTTGTTCAGCTCGAGCTTCTTGATCTTCTCCGAGTGGCCGGACTGCTGACCGTAGAAGTAGATCGGGATGCTCGGGACGTCCTGGTCGACAAGCTCGACGGCCTTGGAGAACGCCTCGTGCGAGGCCTCCAGGCTCGGCGCGGCGCTGGCCTGCTTGGCCAGGGCGTCGACCTGCGGGTTGCTGTACAGGCCGTCGTTCGAGGAACCACCAGTCACGTAGAGCGGGTTGACCCAGTTCTCCACGTCCGGGTAGTCCTGCTGCCAGGCGGCACGGTACGGGCCGGTCATCTTGTGGGCGTTGATGTTCTGGCGGAAGACCGCGAACGTCGGCACACCCTCGGCGCGAGCCTCGATGCCCAGGTTGGTCTTGACCTGCTGCGCAACGGCCTGCATCCAGTCAGCGTGGCTGGAGTCGGCGTTGTAGTAGAAGACCATCTCGCCCGTGAAGCCACCGGCCTCGGTCAGGAGCCGCTTGGCCTCGGTCGCGTCGAACTTGCAGGCGGTGCAGTTACCCGGCTTGGCGCCCGGGGTAAGCGGGTTCGCCCAGCTGTCGGCGGGCTTGCGGGTACCGAAGAAGATCTTGTCCGAGATCTCCTGCCGGTTGATCGCCAGCGACACCGCACGACGCAGCTTCGGGTTCTGGAAGCGCTTGTCGTAGGTCGGGAACGCGATCAGCGCGGTCGACGGCGTGGTGGTCGAGAGCCCCCGCTCACCGAGGTCGGTCTTCCACTTGTCACCGGCGAGCGCCGAGGTGGGGACCGTCTCCATGAAGTCGAGGTTGTTGGCCAGCAGGTCGCTGTAGGCCGCGTTCTCGTCCTGGTACAGCTTGACGTCGACGTCCTTGAGCTTCATCTTGTCGCGCAGGTTGTAGTCGTCGAAGCGCGTCAGCTTGATGAGGACGTTGTCCTCCCACGACACGAACTTCACCGGGCCGTTGCCGACCGGCTTCTTGCCGAACTCTTCCGGCTTCTGCGTGAAGAACACGTCCGGCAGCGGCATGAAGGCGCTGTAGCCGAGCTTGGTCGGGAAGACCGCGGTCGGCGCGGACAGGGTGACCTCGAAGGTCTGGTCGTCGACGACCTTCAGACCGGACAGCTTCTCGGCGGTCGGCGCCGGGGCCTTCTGCGGGCCCTCGCCGTCCGGGTCGGAGGTGTAGGTCTGCTCGAAGCCCGCGATGTCCGAGAAGAAGGTGCCGTTCTGCGCACCGTTCGGCGAGTAGGCGGCCCAGTTCCAGGCGTCGACGAAGTTCTTCGCCTTCACCTCGGTACCGTCGTGGAACTTGGTACCCTTCTTGATCTTGATCGTGAAGACCTTGGAGTCCTTGGTGTCGATGGACTCGGCCAGCGCGTTGCGCGGGGCCCCACCGTCGTTCGGGTACTCGACCAGGCCGGTCCACAGCCAGTCGATGACCTTGCCGCCACCGGTCTCCGTGGTGTTCGACGGGACCAGCGGGTTCTCCGGCTGGACGCCGTGGATGACGATCGAGCCGTCCTTGCTGGCGGCGGCGTCGCCGTCGCCCTCACCGCTCGAGCAACCGCTCGCGACAAGCGCGGCAGCCGCGCTGAGCGCGATCGCGCTCGTCGCCCGCTTCGAGACTCTCATTCCGAGGGGCCTCCTCTTTCTAAGACCTGGTTCCGTCGTGGGTTTCACGCACGTCTGGGGGTGACACCGCCCGACCACCCCGGGGCGCGGGTCGCCGGGACCACAGGGAAGTTGGGGACACCCCTGATGTTCCGATCCGCCGGGCTCCCTCACCGACGAGGCGCAGCCCTACGCAGGCGGCACAGCCACGAACCACCGCCGAAACAGCAGAGGTCGTGGTCGTGGAGCGTACGGAGTGCCACACACCGAGGGTGAGGTGCTGCCACTGTGACACCCACTGGCCGCTTCCGTGAAGGTGCCGTTATCAAGCCGTTAGTTGCCCGCCACGTTGCCGATACTTGAAAAATGATCATAAAAAGGTCGAGTGAGGCAGCTCTGAGCAGGAAAGACTCGGTCCGGCCGGGCTGCGGCGACCCGCGTAGGCTCGGGTCCTGTGAGCTTCCCCGCTTCCGCTCCGGTGCTGTCCGACGTCCGCCGAGCGCTCGCCGTCTTTGCCCATCCGGACGATGTCGACTTCGGCTGCACGGGCACGATCGCCGGCTGGGTGGATGAGGGTATCGAGGTCGGCTATCTGATCATCACCCGGGGCGACGCCGGCGGTTTCGACGACACCCCACGCGCCGAAATGCCCCGTTTGCGCGAGGCGGAACAGCGGGCCGCGGCGGCCGAGGTGGGCGTACGACAGGTCGACTTCCTCGACGGGTACGCCGACGGCATGCTCACCCCCACGCTCGAGCTGCGCCGGGACATCGCCGCGGCCATCCGCCGATTCCGGCCGGACCGGGTGCTGACCAGCTCACCGCTGCGACGCTGGGAGCTGCTGACCGGGCCGAGCCACCCCGACCACCTGGCCGTCGGCGAGGCCACCACCTGCGCCATCTACCCGGACTCGCGCAACCCGTTCGCGTTCCCGGAACTGCTGGCCGAAGGGTTGGAACCGTGGGTGGTCCGGGAGGTCTGGTACGCCGGCGGCCCCGACCCGGACCACGCCGTCGACATCACCGACCGGTACGACCGCAAGGTCGCGGCGCTGCGCGCCCACCGGTCACAGACCGCCCACCTGGACGTACCGACCTGGATCCAGGAACGGCTCGCCGTGGTCGCCGCCGACGCGGGGTTGCCGCCCGGCCGGCTGGCCGAGGCGTTCACCGTGCTCCGCACCACCTGAGCCACCCCCACCCGCGCGGCGGCCCTCGGCACCCGGCCCGGACGGCATCGGCCCCGACACCGCGCGGGGCGGAGCCGGGGCCGATGGTGGAGCCGGAGCGGATCAGGCGGTGAAGCGCACCTTGCGGCGGCGGACCATCAGGACCGTCACCGCACCCGCGGCGAGCAGCAGCACGCCAACGGTCGCCGCGGTCGCGATCGGCGAGCCGGTCAGCGGCAGGCCGCCGCCGTTGCTCGCCGGCGAGGTGGACGGCGCCGGGCTCGCCGGCGACGAGTCCGTCGGAGTGGCCGACGGGGTGGCCGGCGACGGAGTCGCGCTCGGGGTCGCGGCCGGCGTCGAGGGGGACGCCGACGGCGTCGGAGCGGTGAACCCGGCCTGCGCCCGGGCGGTGACCGTCGCACCGGTGCTACCGCCGAGGATCAGCTTCTGCGCCGCGGTCTTGCCGGTGAACAGGAACACCCGGCCGAAGGAGACCGAGTCCTGCGCGGTCAGCGTGACGTTGACCGTGCCGGCACCGTCGGCGGACAGCCAGAACTGGCCACCGTTGGTGGTCGTGGTGACCGGCTTGCCCTCGGCGTCGACAGCGGTGCCGCCGGTGGCCGCGATGGTGATGGCACCGGCCGGGCCCTTCACCGTGAACGGGCCGGCCTTGCCGCCGACCGTCGCGGTGGCGTTGGCCGGGTCGACCGACAGCTCGGCCCGCGGCTCCGGCTGGTCGGTGGCGTTCTTGACCAGGTAGTCGCGGACCTTCTGGATCACGTCGTACTGGTCGCGGGCGAGCAGGCCCTTCTCCCAGGCACCCAGCTTGACCCCGTCGCTGAAGTGCCAGACGGCGGTCTGGGTGCCGAAGTAGAGCAGCGTGTCCAGCCGCTTCTGCCCGACCTTCGTGGTGACACCGGCGGCGGCGAGCAGCGCGGTGGAGTTGGCGTTCGGGTAGCCGTGGGTGAGCACCCACTGCACCTTGCCGAGGTTCTTCACCTGGGACTCGTCCCAGGTGCCCTCCTCGTACTTACCGTCGAGCTTCACGCTGGTGTGGTAGTCGATGCAGAACGCCGGCACCAGCTTGCCGTCGATCCGCAGCGCGAGCGCAGACGTGGTGCGCTGCTTGCCGTTGAGCTTCAGCGTGACATCGGTGCCATCGACCGCCTTGGCCACACCGAGCGCCAGCGCGCCACCCGCGACGGCCGCCAGCGCGACCCGCGCCCAGCGTCGTCCTCGTTGTCCGAGCATCAAGATTCGTGCACCTCTCCCCAGAGTGACCCGCAGACGCGGGCACACGTGAGCCACAGCCTCCGCGGGATGCGCACCACCCGCGCGCGGAGACGGGACCGGGGCATTATGGGACGACGGTTGATCGTTTGTCAGCCCCCGGCGGCGGCATCCGTCTCATGTGCCCCAATTGCCAGGGGAGAGGAATTGGTCACACGAGGCGGCGGTCCGCCGCCCACCGGGAGAGCTCGTAGCGGTTGGACATCTGGAGCTTGCGCAGCACGTTCGACACGTGCGTCTCCACCGTCTTGATGGAGATGAACAGCTCCTTCGCGATCTCCTTGTACGCGTACCCCCGAGCCAACAGCCGCAGCACCTCCCGCTCCCGGTTGGTGAGCTGGTCCAGCTCCGGGTCGGCGACCGGCGCGTCCGGACGGGCGGCGAAGGCGTCCAGCACGAACCCGGCCAGCCGGGGGCTGAACACGGCGTCACCGTCGGCGACCCGGCGGATCGCCGCGGTCAGCTCGTCCGGCGAGATGGTCTTGGTGACGTATCCCCGGGCACCCGCACGGATCAGCCCGATCACGTCCTCCGCCGCGTCGGAGACGCTCAGCGCCAGGAACTTGACCTGCGGGTGACTGCGCCGCATCGCCTCCAGCACCGCGCGACCACCGCCGTCGGGCATGTGCACGTCGAGCAGCACCACGTCCGGCCCGGTGGCGGCGATGCGGGTGACCGCCTCGGCCACCGTGCTCGCCTCGCCCACCACCTCTACGTGGGCGCCGAGTTCCGCACGCACCCCGGCCCGGAACATGGCGTGGTCGTCCACCAGGAACACCCGTAGCCGCTCGGGGCGGGCGTCCGCCGGGTCGAGGTGCTCCATCGGCTGCTCGGCCATGGTCATCTGTTCCTCTCAGCTGCGGAGGAGTCCCGGGAGATCGGCAGGATCAACCGGACCTCGGTCCCCTCCCCCGGTCCGGACCGGATCTCGGCCCGTCCGCCGTGCCGCTTCATCCGCCCGATGATCGAGCCGCGTACGCCGTGCCGGTGGTCCTCCACGGTATCCGGGTCGAAGCCCTTTCCCCGGTCCCGGACGAAGACGCTGACCTGATCGGGCTCCACCTCGGCGTAGAGCGACACCGTCTGCACCTCGGCGTGCCGGGCCGCGTTCACCAGCGCCTCCCGGGCGGCGGCGACCAGCGCGCCGACCCGCTCGTCGGTCTCCCGGTCACCGACCACGACCGCCTCCACCGTGATGGCGAAGGTGTCCTCGACCTCGGCCGCGGCCTGCTCCAGGGCGGCGGCGAAACGCTCGTTCGGTGACGCGGTGGGCTTGTAGAGCCAGTTGCGCAGCGAACGCTCCTGCCCCCGGGCCAGCCGCTGCACCGTCTTGACGTCGGAGGCGTTGCGCTGGATCAGGGCCAACGTGTGCAGGACCTGGTCGTGCACCATCGCCGCCAGCTCGGCCCGCTCCTGTTCGCGGATGCGTCCCTCGCGTTCCGAGCGGAGCTGGCTGTACGTCCGCCAGAGCACCGGCGCGGCGACCACGCCGACCCCCGCCAGCCCCACCAGCGCGAAGATCACGCCGTTGATGACGGCGTCGAAGTTCTGCGCCGGCGAGTAGACCGCCGCGACGCCGATGATGCCGACCGCGACCAGCACCCCGCCGCCGATGAACCGGAGCACGAAGGCCCGCCGGTCACTCTCCTCGACGACCGCGCCGAGCCACGGCACCGGCATGGTGTCGCCCCACCGCCGGCGCCGCTCGGGCGCGGACTGGTGCCAGATGACACCGGCGCCGACCGCGATGATCGCCACCAGCCAGCCGGCGGTGCCCGCCGCGCCGACCGAGTCGAAGACCATCACCTGGATCAGCAGGACCCCGAGCCCGATACCCACGAACGGCAGGAGCTGGGCCACGTCCCGCCGGGGCGGCACCGCCGTGTCGCCGGGCCGCAGCGGCACCACCGCCCAGAAGGCCGCGTAGAGCAGCAGGCCGAGCCCGCTCAACCCGAGCAGCACCATGAACGCCACCCGCACCCGCAGCACCGAGATGCCGAGGTGGTCGGCGATACCGGCGGCGACGCCGGCGGCCATCCGGTGCTCGGGGGCGCGGTAGAGGCGCGGGGGCGGCGGGGTCAAGGTGCTGATCGGAGGCTCCCTGGTCACGGTGGGGGTGCGCTGGTCGAGCTCGGTGGATCCGATCGTCACACGTTGCGGCGCCCGCGACCACGGGGACGCCCCCGACATTCCAGCCGCCCGGATCTCAGGGTGGGGTCAGGGTCGGGTCCTGAGGTCGTTCGGGCGGACGGGGCAGCAGGATCGAGACATGACCGAGGAAGCTGCCCCGCCGCCCCGTCCCGGGCCGGCACAGCCGGGCGGTGCATCACCGCCCTCACCAGCCGCGACACCCGCCGGCTGGACCGAGCCCACCACGTTCGGCCCGCCCACCGGCGCGGCCAGCGGGTACGGCACCGGCCCGGCAGCCGACCAGGCACCGGGCGACCCGGGAGCGGGCCACGGCCCCGGCGGCGCGGGCTACGGGCCGGGCGTCGGCTTCGCCGCCGGCACCGGCTACGGAGCGGGAGGGGCCACAGGCACACCACCCGGGCCGTCGGCGCCGCCACCGCCGCTGGGCGGTGCCGGCTTCACCTCGCGGTACGGGCTGGTCCGCCCGCGCGAGGGGCGGTACCTGGCGGGGGTCTGCGCGGCGATCGGCCGCGCCACCAACACCGATCCGGTGCTCTGGCGCGTGCTCCTCGCGGTGCTCGGGTTCTTCGGCGGCATCGGCATCCTGGTGTACGTCGCCGCCTGGCTGATCATCCCGAACGAGGGTGACACCGCGTCCCCGGTGGAATCCATGCTCGGGCGCGGCCGGTCCAGCATGTCGCCGGTGACCGTGATCATCCTGGGCATCCTGGTCGCGGCCAGCTTCGGCTACATCGTCACCGACGCCTTCCGCGCCGTGCTGCTCGGCGCGGCCATCCTGATCGGCGGTGCACTGTTGCTCAACCGGGACAGCCGAGGGCCACAGGCCGGCACGCCGGGCGGCCCGACGCCCGCCGGACCGGTCGGTCCGCCACCCGGGCCGGTCCCGCCGGTCGCCTGGCCGGCACCGGCGTACGGCACCGTGCCGCCCGCCGGCCCGCTGCAGACCGCGCCCCTGGCCGGCGGCGACCCGGCGTACACCATGGGCGTGCCGCCGACCGCGCCCTCGCCGGTCGTCGGCGCACAGCCGGCCGCCGGTGCGCAGCCGTTCGCCAGCGCGCAGCCGGTGTCCGGGACCGGTCCGGTGTCCGGGCAACCGTCCGACACGGGTCCACAGGCAGGCTGGCCGGCACCCGCCGCACCGGCCTGGCCCAGCACCGGCGTGCCCAGCACCGGCTGGTCGTCGGCACCGGTGACCGGCGCCCCCACCGCCCCGTCCGGCTACCCCGTCGCACCACCTCCACCGCAGACCGGATACCGCCCGCCGTTCGCGCCGCACGGCCCGTACGCCTCGCCGGCCCCGGCCGCGTACCCCCCGCCCAAGCCACCGAAGCCGCCGAAGCGTCCCCGTGAGCGGTCGCCACTGGGCGCGGTGACCTTCTCGCTGATCTTCCTGGCCCTCGGCGTGGTCGCCCTGCTCGACCTGCTGGACGTCTTCGACGTCGGCGCGTCGGCGTACTTCGCGGCCGCTTTGGCCACGATCGGGCTGGGCCTGCTGGTCGGCAGCTGGTTCGGCCGGGCACGTTGGCTGATCGCCCTCGGCCTGGTCACCGTCGCCGCACTGGGGACGGCCACGGTCGCCGAGTCCTACGACCGGATCCGCGGGGTCGACGGCGCGGTGACCTGGGCGCCCACCGACTACCGCGACCTCGCCGACCGGTACGAGAACAGCTTCGGTGACGCCGTGCTCGACCTGCGCGCCATCGACTTCTCCAAGCGGGAGAGCCAGGTGACCGTCGCGATCAACTTCGGCCAGGCGACCGTGGTCGTCCCGCCGAACGTGGACGTCACCACGGTGGCCGACGTCAACGCGGGCGACGCCACCATCTTCGGCAACCGGTCCGGCGGGTTGGACGGCCGCCTGCGCGAGTCCACCGATCTCGGCGCGGACGGCGCCGGGGGCGGGACGCTCCGCCTGTACATCCACGTCAATGCGGGCAACCTGGAGGTGACCCGGTGAAGGCACACCGTACGGATCTGGTGTCGTTCGCCTTCGGGCTGGTGTTCCTGGCGCTGTCGGCCTGGTGGCTGCTCGCCCAACTGCTCGGGCTCGCCCTGCCGCCGGTCGGCTGGTTCCTGGCCGGCGCGCTGATCCTGATCGGGGTCTTCGGGCTGGTGGGCGCGCTGCGGTCCGGTCGGCCGAGCCAACCGGAGCCGACCGGGCAGGCCGCCTCGACCGAGCCGGCCGCGCCGGTTTCCGGGGCCTCCGCGCCGACGTCCGGCGCGGGCCTGCCCGCCTGGGAAGCCGAACGCTCCACCTGGGACGCCCCTGCGCCGAGACCGGCATCGGAGTTCCCGACCGCACAGATGCAGGTCCCGGAGGCGCCGGCCACGGAGCTGCGGGCACCCGAAGCGCCGACCACCGAGATGCGGGCGCCGGAGACGCCGACAGCGGAGGTGATCCACCCGGCCTGGCTGGCCCACGCGCCGTCCGAGCCGGAGACGGCGCCGATCTCCGGTCGGCCCGGCGACGAGACCGACGAGCCGACGAGCGGAATCCCCGCCGGTTCGGCCGACGAGCCGACCCTGATCGACCGGCCGGTCGAGCCCGGCGGCGACCACCAGGGGGACGAACGGGAGGGTCAGCGACGGGAGTCCTGATCCTGCGCCTGCCCGCGTCGGCCATCCTGACCGCTACGGCGGTGCGGCCGGCGCGGGCAGGCGCATATGCTGGCCGGTGGAGATTTCGCCTCCGCCGGCCGGCCCGTCCCGCCGTGGCGGTCCCGCCGCGATTCCCGTCTCTACCCCGTCAGGAGCCCGTCCGACATGACCCAGTCCCCCGCCGTGCGTTCCACCGGTCGGTCCGGTCCGGTCCGCATCGGCGAGCGAGCCGCCCGGACGCTCGTCACCGAGCTGGCCCGGATCAACGATCCCAAGGTCGCCCTGCTGGTCGGCGCGAGCCCGGAGTCCGCGGTGCTGGCCGCGGCGATCGAGGCGCTGCTGCCCGGCGACCGGCTGACCGTGGTGCCCGCCGAGTCGTCCGGCGCCACCGTGCTCCGCGAGCACGTCACCGCCCAGGGCCGGTGGGTCGCCGACCGGGTGCGCGTGGTCGACTCGCTGGCCGAGGCGGAGGCCGCCGGGGTGGTCATCGCCGGCGAGGCGTTCACCGGCACGGCCGAGGAGACCCGCAGCGGCATCGAGGGCATGGCCAAGTACCTCGCCGACGGTGCGGTTCTGAGCGTGGCCACCACAGCCACGCCCGGGCGGACCGCCGGCGCCGCCGCCGAGCTGGCCCGGCAGGACGCCCTCTACGGCGTCGGCGCCGACCTGGTGCTGCGCAACTCGCCGCCGGTACGGGTCTACCGGCTGCGGTTCACCCCGGCCAGCGCGGCCTCGGCCGACCGGTTGGCGCCGGCGCACCGGCCGTCGAGCGTGCCGCTGACCCGGGGCATGCACATCGACTCCAACGGGGTGGCCGCGGCGGGCATCACGCTCGGCCTGGCCGTGCTGGCCCGGGTGGCGCGTCCCTCGTCGAAGCTCTGGCTGCTGCCGGCGTTGGCCGCCGGGCCGGTCGCCGCGTTCTTCCGCGACCCGGAGCGGGACGTGCCGGAGGACCCGAACGCCGTGGTCGCCAGCGCCGACGGGCAGGTCCTGTCGGTGCAGCGGCTGCACGACGAGCGTTTCGGCGACGGCGAGTGGCTGCGGGTCGCGGTCTTCCTGTCGGTGCTGGACGTGCACGTCAACCGGGCTCCGGTCGCGGGCAAGGTGGTGGACTACTTCGTGGCCGACGGCGGCTTCGTCAACGCCATGAAGCCGGACGCCGAGCACAACGTGGCCGCGTACACCGTGCTGGACACCTCGCGCGGCACGGTGGTGGTCGCGCAGCGGACCGGGCTGATCGCCCGCCGGATCGTGCAGCGCGCGCCCATCGGCGCGCTGCTGGCGAAGGGTGAGCGCTTCGGGCTGATCCGGTTCGGCTCCCGGACGGACGTCTACCTGCCGGCCGAGGCTGCCGAGCCGCTGGTCGGGCCGGGCGACAAGGTCGTCGGCGGGTCCACGGTCATCGCGCGCTGGCGCTGACGCGATCGACAGACGGAAAACGGGGCGCCGCTGACAGCGGCGCCCCGTTTTCGTTCGCGTGGATCAGGCGGTACGCCGCTGGCGCAGCCAGAGCACCGGCCCGCTGACCAGGTAACCCACCACGATCAGGGCGAACGTGAGCCGGATGTCGACCAGCGCGCCGATGACCGGGGCGAGCCACAGCCACGGCGGCAGCTTGACCAGCCGGGCGAGCTTGGCGTACGGGAAGCTGGAGACCATCGCGAAGGCGAGCAGCGCCACCCCGGCGACCAGCACGGGCCCGGGCACCGGGAGGCCGATCGCGACGGTCACGGCGAGCACCGCCGCCGCCATGGTGGTGGGCACCCCGCAGAAGAAGCGGCCGTCCTTGGGCGAGACGTTGAAGCGGGCCAGCCGGATCGCGGCGCACGCCGCGACCAGGGCGCAGGCCACCGCCGCCGCGGCCGTCGAGACGGAGCCGGCGAGCGAGGCGTAGACCACGACCGGTGCGGCGAGGCCGAACGAGCACATGTCGGCCAGTGAGTCCATCTGTGCGCCGAACGGGCTGGCCACGCCGAGCCGACGGGCCAGCGCGCCGTCCAGGCCGTCGAAGGCGACGCAGGCGATCAGGCAGAGCGCCGCGATGCGCACCTCACCCTGCATGGCCTGGAAGATCGCGAGCATGCCGAGCATCAGGCTGGCCAGGGTGCACGCGTTGACCAGGCCGAACTTCATCCGGCGGGCGACGGTGCGCTCACCGGGAAGCAGGGGGATCGACCCGGCCGAAGCCTCGTCGGCGTGTGCCATCGGCGGCAGCGCCGGGCTGACCGGCACGACCGCCTCGATCTCCGCCCGACGGGTGCCGAGCGACGACCGGCCGAGCCGGTCCAGGCCGTAGCGGCGGCGCTGCCGCTCGGCGTACCGGTGCTCGGGCAGCGCCACGTCGGTGGTGTGCAGGTCGCCGTCGCGGCGACCCACCCGGACCAGCAGCACCTGGCGGGCGAACGTGCTGCTGCGGCGCAACCTGCCCGCCCAGCGACGCCCTGCGGGGCGCGGACTGTCAGTCGTACGACGCCGGCGCCAGGGGGCTCTCGGCACGTTTCCTCCATAACCGGATCAGCTGACCGCCGTGGGGGCGGGTGTCCGGCTGTCTCGTGCCGGACCTTGCGTGGCCCGGCAGCCGTTTTGCGGAGTACACCATCGCATAGGGGAACAGGACTTGGCGATAGCTGCCGGCGGTACTTGTAACTGGGTTAAACCGCTCGAACCGCTCTCTTATTCCCATGCCGGGCTTCATCGCCCGTTTCCTCCACCATTCCCTCCTTCGACTGTACCGGAGGGTCACCATCTCGGCTCACCGAGCCGAGTGCTATCGACCCAGCTGTCCGATTGCCGAGGCAGCGATCCCGGTCAACGGCAGGTCGGCGGTCTGCGCCGGGGTGAACCAGCCCGCTCGGGCCGTCGAGCCGCCGGCGGATTCGGTGACCACCGCATCGGTGGGTACGTCCACCAGCACCCGATAGATCACCCGTACGCCGTGCCAGTCCAGGGGACGACCCTCCGGGCCGAACGCGGCGGGGTTGTGCAGATTGTCCACGCCGAGCAGCTCCACGACCCGGCCGAGCTGACCGCCCTCCTCCACCAGTTCCCGGAGCAGCCCGGTGGTCGGCTGCTCGCCGTGGTCGGTGCCGCCACCGGGCAGGTGCCACCTGCCGGCCCCCGGGTAGCCCTCGGCGATCTGGGTGAGCAGGACCCGTCCCGCCGGGTCGGTCACCAGCCCGTACGCCCCGAAGCGCAGCCGGCGGTCCGGGTGCGTCGGCGGGAACGGCTCGCGGGGTCGGTGCGTCCCGGCGGGGAGCGGGGTGACCGGCAGGCCGAGCAGTTCGGCGCTGAACGGCGCCATCGGCAGGCGGGCGGCCTCGGCGGGGGTGACCCACCGGGCCTGGTCGGTCCGACCGTCCACGGCGTCGTGCGGGGTGCCGCCGCGCACGCTCAGCTCGAACGCCAACCGGTCGGTGTGCAGCGCGACGTCGTCCTCCGGGTAGGTGACCACGTCGGCGATCGCCGCCCGCAGCCGCCCCACCGTCACGGTCAGCCCGGTCTGCCGAGCAACCTCCCGGACCACCGTGTGCTCCGGATGCTCGGCATGCGCCACCACACCACCCGGCACCCCCCAAACCCCCCGCGCCAGGTGTTCCGCAGAAACCAGAACCCGCCCCGACTCCCACAGAACCCCGTAGGCAGCAACCCGCCGCAGTTCCATCCCGCCCCGCCCCCGCTCCCGCTGCCCGGCCCCGACCCAGCCGTCGATCATGAAGTTATCGCCGTC
>NZ_JAMHIW010000026.1 GCF_023896955.1 Micromonospora sp. RHAY321 | reverse complement strand
CGGCCGGCAGCAGGGCGAAGGTCAGATCGTCGAGTCGGGTGCCGGCCAGGCCGGGGAGCCTGCCACGCTGCAGGGCCTCGCGCCGGAAGCCCACCCGCTCCAACACGCGGTGCGAGGCGATGTTGTCCGGCACGGTGCCGGCAACCAGCCGGGCGATGCCGGCCGGCCCGAACGCCCACCCGGCGAGCAGCCGGACCGCCCGCGTCGCGTACCCCCGGCCCCGCCACTCGGGCAGCAACGCGTAGCCGACCGACGCCTCGCCGCTGGCCACGTCGGTGTACGACAACCCGCAACTGCCCGCCGGCTCGCCGCTGGCCGCGTCGAGGATCAGCAACCGGGCGATGTCGCCGGTCAGCCATCCGCTCTCCGCGAGCCGGCAGCGCCGCTCGATCGCGGCCCGCTCCGGCGGCACCGGTGGCGCCTGGTTCGCGACCACCTCGGGTCGGCTGTGCAGCCGGTACATCAGCTCCGCGTCGTCCGGTGCGAGCCTGCGCAGGGTCACCACCTGATCGGTGAGCAGCCCGTCCGGCAGGTCGGGCAGCGGCCGGGCGGCCGGACCGGGTGGATCGTCGGCGAGGCGCACCCAGGCCAGCAGGTCCCGCCGGCCGCCCTCCCGGCTCGGGCTTGCCGCCCGGCGTACCCCCTCGTACCGGTAGCCGGCGGCGAGCGCGATCCGCTGGCTGGGCCCGTTCTCCGGGTCGGTGAGCAGTTCCAGCCGTACGGTCCCGGTGGCGAAAGCGTGCTCGCTCAGCGCGCGGGTGGCCGCGCCGGCCACCCCACGCCCGCGCGCCGCCGGCAACACCCAGTAGCCGATTTCGGCCTGACCCCGGTCGGGCACCGGGTTGCTCAACCCGATCCCGCCGAGCAGCCGGTCGGTGGCCGGGTCCGCGACCGCGTAGGCCGCGCCGCCCCCGGTCCAGGCCGCCGGGGCGCCCGCATCGATCCACCAGCGGGCGTCGGTCTCGGTGTACGGCGTGGGCAGGTTCGGCAGGAACCGCTGGGTGACCGGGTCCGCGCAGCCGGCGACCACGTCGGCGGCGTCCTCGGAACGGAACGGGCGCAGGCGTACGCCGTGCGCCTCGACGACCCGCTGAGGCGTCACGTCAGGTCCTTGGCGAGCAGCGCGGCCACCCAGACGTCGACCCGCTCGCCCCGGTGCTGCACGCCGCCCCGGGCGGTCCCCTCGAACCCGAAGCCCGCCTTCTCGGCAGCCCGGCGGGAGGCGGTGTTGCCCACGTTCGCCTTCCACTCGATCCGGGCCAGGCCGAGCGTGGTGATGCCCCAGGCGCTCAGCGCGGCCAGGGCGGCCGGCATGTAGCCGCGGCCCCGGGCAGCCGGAGCGGTCATGAAGCCCACGTCGGCGAGCAGTGGGTCGGCGGGGGAGAGCCGCAGGTCGATCGAGCCGGCGTACCGGTCGTCCGGGTCGGCGATCACGAAGCAGGCGTCGTCCCCCCGCGCCCAGGCCTCCTGGCTGAAGCCCTGGTACCACTGCGCGTCGGCACGCTCGTACGGGTCCGGCACGGTGGTCCAGCGGATGGTCTCCGGGTCGCGGCAGGTCTCCACCACGGCGTCCAGGTCCTGCTCCTCCATGGGCCGCAGCCGCAGCTCGCCGGACCGGGCGGTGGCGAACAGGGTGGGCTGCGGTCGGCCGAACACGGCGGCCCGCCGGGCGGCCAGGGTGCCCGGACCGGCCGGCCCGGTCGACCCCGGCTCGGGCACCTCCCCGGGCAGCAGCGACCCGATCCAGCCGTCCGCGCCGTCGTTCGGTGTTCCGTCGACCATCCGCAGCCGGCCGTCGATCCGGAACCCGGCCCGCAGCGCGACCAGCCGGGAGGCGTGGTTGCCCACCTCGGCCTGCCAGATCAGCCGGCGCAGGCCGAGCGTGTCGAAGGACCAGCGGGCCACCGCGCGGGCGGCCCGGACCGTCACCCCCCGGCCGCGCGCCCACGGCGCCGTCCAGTAGCCGATCACGCCGGTGCCGGCGTCGCCGATGGAGACCAGCCCGCAGGAGCCGAGCAGTTGGCCGGTTGCCGGGTCGCAGACCGCGAAGGGTGCCCCGGTTCCGTCCGCCCAGGCCCGTCCGCTCACCTCGGTGACAAACCCGTGAGCGTGTTCCGGCAGGTATGGGCGCGGTACGGTGGTCCAACGCTGAATGTCCGGGTCCTGGCACGCTCGGTACACGGCGTCGGTGTCGGCCTCCCGCCAGGGGCGCAGCAGTACGCCGTCCTCGATGATCTCCACAGGCTCCACTCCTGCATCGTGCCGGAACGTTCGCCGACGGCGTAACCGGATAACGGCCCGCGCGCTCCCGTCGCGCGCGTTATGTCGGGTTCAACGGGATGGACCGCCGCCACCAGTGACCATCGCGCCGATGGAGCGCCTACGATGGTTCGAGACTGTCTAGGGGAGCGTTGATCCGTGTCGATTCTGGAAAAGGTCCTTAACGCGGGCGAGGGCCGCATGGTGCGCCGGCTCAAGGCCATCGCCGCCGCCGTCAGCTCGATCGAGGACGACTACGTCAACCTCACCGACGAGGAGCTGCGCGGCATGACCGAGCAGTTCCGGGAGCGGCTCGCCGACGGCGAGACCCTCGACGACCTGCTGCCGGAGGCGTTCGCGGTGGCCCGCGAGGCGGCCGCCCGGGTGCTCGGCCAGCGGCCGTACGACGTCCAGGTGATGGGTGGAGCGGCGCTGCACTTCGGCAACATCGCCGAGATGAAGACCGGTGAGGGTAAGACGCTGACCTCGGTCATGGCCGTCTACCTCAACGCGCTCTCCGGCGACGGCGTGCACGTGGTCACCGTCAACGACTATCTCGCCCAGCGCGACGCGGCCTGGATGGGTCGGGTGCACGAGTTCCTCGGGCTGACCGTCGGCGTGGTGCTGCCCAACCGGCCGGCCAGCGAGCACAAGGCCGCCTACGAGTGCGACATCACCTACGGCACCAACAACGAGTTCGGCTTCGACTACCTGCGCGACAACATGGCCTGGTCGAAGGACGAGCTGGTCCAGCGGGGTCACAACTTCGCGGTGGTCGACGAGGTCGACTCGATCCTGATCGACGAGGCGCGTACCCCGCTGATCATCTCCGGCCCGGCCGAGCACTCGGCCCGCTGGTACGGCGAGTTCGCCGGCGTGGTGGCCCGGCTCCAGCCCGGCACCGACGGCGAGGGCGACTACGAGGTCGACCACTCCAAGCGCACCATCGCGGTCACCGAGCGCGGCGTCGCCAAGGTCGAGGACCGGCTCGGCATCGACAACCTGTACGAGTCGGTGAACACTCCGCTGGTCGGCTACCTGAACAACGCCATCAAGGCCAAGGAGCTGTACAAGCGCGACAAGGACTACATCGTCAGTGACGGTGAGGTCCTGATCGTCGACGAGTTCACCGGTCGCATCCTGCACGGCCGCCGCTACAACGAGGGCATGCACCAGGCGATCGAGGCCAAGGAGGGGGTGGAGATCAAGCAGGAGAACCAGACCCTGGCCACCATCACCCTCCAGAACTACTTCCGCCTCTACAACAAGCTGTCCGGGATGACCGGTACGGCGCAGACCGAGGCGAGCGAGTTCAACAAGGTCTACAAGGTCGGCGTCGTGAGCATCCCGACGCACCGCCCGATGGTCCGCGAGGACCGGCCGGACGTCATCTACAAGACGGAGAAGGCCAAGTTCAACGCGGTGATCGAGGACATCGCCGAGCGGCACCAGATGGGCCAGCCGGTGCTCGTCGGCACCGTCTCGGTGGAAAACTCCGAGATCCTCTCCCAGCTGCTGCGCCGGCGGGGCATCCCGCACGCGGTGCTGAACGCCAAGTTCCACGCCCGGGAGGCCGAGATCGTCGCCCAGGCCGGGCGCAAGGGCGCGGTCACCGTGGCGACCAACATGGCCGGCCGTGGCACCGACATCCTGCTCGGCGGCAACCCCGAGTTCCTCGCCGCGAACGAGCTGCGCCAGCGCGGCCTCGACCCGGTGGAGAACGAGGAGGAGTACGCCAAGGCGATGGAGGAGGTCCTGCCCAACTGGAAGCAGGCCTGCGACGCCGAGGCCGACGAGGTCGCCGCGGCCGGTGGCCTGTACGTGCTGGGCACCGAGCGGCACGAGTCCCGGCGGATCGACAACCAGCTGCGTGGTCGCGCCGGCCGGCAGGGTGACCCGGGCGAGTCGCGCTTCTACCTGTCGCTGCAGGACGAGCTGATGCGGCGCTTCCGGGCCGGTGCGGTCGAGGCGGTCATGGAGCGCTTCAACATCCCGGAGGACGTGCCCATCGAGTCGAAGATGGTCACCCGGCAGATCAAGAGCGCCCAGGCCCAGATCGAGGGCCAGAACGCCGAGATCCGTAAGAACGTGCTCAAGTACGACGAGGTGCTCAACAAGCAGCGCCAGGTCGTCTACGCCGAGCGGCTCCGGGTGCTCAACGGTGAGGACCTCTCCGACCAGGTCCGCAACATGATCGACGATGTGGTCGAGGCGTACGTGCGGGGTGCCACCTCCGAGGGTTACGGCGAGGACTGGGACCTCGAGCAGCTCTGGTCGAGCCTCAAGCAGCTCTACCCGGTCGGCGTGACGATCGAGGAGCTGGAGGAGGAGGCCGGCGGCTCCCGGGCCGGCATGGACGCCGACTTCCTGGTCGCCCGGCTCAAGGAGGACGCGCACGCCGCGTACGACCGCCGCGAGGAGCAGGTCGGCCCCGAGGGGGTGCGTCAGCTCGAGCGGATGGTGCTGCTCCAGGTCATCGACCGCAAGTGGCGCGAGCACCTCTACGAGATGGACTACCTCCAGGAGGGCATCAACCTCCGGGCGTACGCCCAGCGTGACCCGGTGGTGGAGTACCAGCGCGAGGGCTTCGACATGTTCGCCACCATGATGGACGGCATCAAGGAGGAGACGGTCGGCTTCCTCTACAACGTCGATGTCCAGGTGACCGAGCCGGAGCCGGACACGGAGGAGGTCGCGCTGCTCGACAAGCCGGTGGAGATCCGAGCCAAGGGTCTCAACCGCGCGCCGCAGCGGCAGGGCCTGCAATACTCCGCCCCCACCATCGACGGTGAGTCCAGCCCCGGTGCGGTGGCCGTCGAGCAGGCCGAGCAGCAGGCTCCGGCGCTCGGTGTGGGTCGGCCGGCTCCGGGTGCCCCGGCGTCACCGGGGTCGAGCGCCCCGTCCGCCCCGCAGCGGCCGGCTTCCGGCCTTCGGGGCCCGGCGGTCCCGTCTGCCGCGTCGCGTCGGCCGGCACCGAACCAGGCGGAGGCCAGCAACGGCCCGTCCCGCAACGCGCCGTGCCCGTGCGGCTCGGGCCGCAAGTACAAGCGCTGCCACGGCGCGCCCAACGGCGGCAACTGAACGACGGCACCTGAGCGACAGAGCTGAGGGCCCCGGTCGATCTGGCCGGGGTCCTTCGCTGTCGGCAGCCCTCGACGGCAGGTGTGCTCAGAGGATCTGCAGGGCGGTGCAGACCCAGCGCCCTCGCCGGTGCTCCAGGCGGAGCGCCATCGCCCAGCTTCGGCCACCCGCGCCGGTGAGCACCGCGGCCGCTTCGACGGCGGCCTCGCGGGGCTCGCAGACCCGCAGGCGGAGCAGCCGGACCACCGGTCGCGCGGCGCGGCGCCGGGGCGATCCGACGCGACGCGACGCCCGGGCCAACTCGGCCAACAGCTCACCGGCCCGGGCCGGGTCGAGCAGGGGGCGTAGCTGCGCCGGAGACCGGTAGCCGTTGACCACCTCCAGGCAGGTGCCGACGAAGCGGTGCGCGGCGCGGGTCGCCTCCGGAGCGGTCGCCGGTGGCAGCGGTGCGCCCGGGTGGGTGGTGGGTCGGGTGGGCACCCGGCGGAGGGCGGCACGGCGGTCCGGCGGCCGGACCGGATCCGGTCGGGTCGAGGCGAACAGGTCGAGGGCGAGTTGGCCGTGGGTCGGTGCCGGCCAGTACGCACCGTCGACCTCGTCCGCGTACGGGGGGTCGATGGGCGGGACGGGGCGCAGCCGCACAGGTGGTCGGGACGGACCTGGTAGCGGCTCGCTCATCACTGCCCCCTATGATCTTGCGTTTGCCTTCGTTTGCCTCCGACAGCTCTGATTCTGGGTGATGGAGCGGCCACGGTCAATGGCGCAGCGGAGGCTAGGACTACTCGGGGTCGCGGTCGACGAGCGGGTTGCTCTGGACCCAGTCGGCGGTCTCGGCGTACTTCCGCGCGATGTACTCCTCCAGCCGAACGCGTTCGACCCGCCACTGACCGCGACCACCGATCTTGATCGCCGGCAGTTCCCCGCTGCGCACCATGTGGTAGACCTGCGAGTCCGACACGTTCAGCTCGGCGGCGACGTCGGAGAGCAGCAGGAACCTCGGCTCCACAGGAACTCCCGGGGTTGGTGTCGTTTGCATCAGTTTGCCATCGACAGCCCCGGCGGCCCAGCACCGGTCAGCTCCAGCGACCGGCCAGCGCGGCGGACACACCGGTGCGGGAACTTCCACCGGCCGGAGGCGGGGTGTATGACGGTCACGGCGTGCGGCATGATCTGCGCCCGTGCCGGCGGCCGCCGGTGGAGGACGTGAGCGGGGAGACGACCGGTGACCGACGAGCTTGTCCGGGTGTACGTGCCGGCGACCGTGCCGATGCTGGCCCGGCTGCGGGAGCAGGGGCTGACGGCCGACAGGGCGCACGCGGTGACCCCGGCGCTGCGCGAGTGGTACGCCGAGGGCGACGAGGAGGAGTTGGAGTACGTCGCGTTCACCCGCGCCGCCCAGGACGCGCTGCACCTGCTCCGGGACGACCTGGCCGCGCCCCGCCGCCGGGTCGTCGTCTCGGTCGACCTACCCGCGGCCGCGATCGGCCGGGGCGATGGTGAGCTGGGATCCAGCACGGTGACGCTCGCCGAGGCCGTGCCGGTGGGCGCCGTCGCGGCGATCCACGTGGACGGCGCGGACGCGGTCGAGGAGGTCGCGGCGGCGGCGGACGTGGTGGCCGAGGCGGCGGCTGGTGACCCGGACGCCCAGTTCACGGTCGACGGCGCCGAGGACCACGAGTTGGAGTGGTACGACGTGACCGAGCTGGACCTGCTGCTGCGCGCCGCCGGCTGAGGCCGGCGGGCGGTCAGCGGGCCGGGTCTGCCCCGGCCTGGTTGGCGTCGGCGGGCTCCGTGTCCGCCGGATCCGAGTCGAACGGGTGCGCCTCGGCCGGGTCGGCGCTGACCGGGGCGGGTTCGTCGTCGTCGGTGTGGGCCGGGCTGAGCGTGCGTCCGAACGCGATGAGCGCGGTCAGCGCCCCCACGAAGAGCACCCAGATGCCGTTGTCCACCCGTGAGGTGCCCAGCGAGGTCTGCGCCACGGCGTCGGCCTCGCTCAGCGCGCTGGCCAGGTCGAGCAGCGACCGGCCGCCGATCCGGATGATCACCTCGGCGAGCAGCAGGAGCAGCCCCGGCCCGGCACCGGCCAGCAGGTACGCCGGCCAGCGCAGCGCCGGCGTCCCGGGGTCACGGCGGACGGCCCGCCGTCGTGCCCAGCTCAGGTAGCCGAAGGCGAGCAGCCCGGCGAGCAGGCCGGCGAGAAGCGACTCGGTGCGCGACACCCACTTGGCCGCGTCCACCAGCGACTCCTGGCTGTCGCCCGCGCCGAAGAGGTCGAAGAGCGGGTCCCGGGCGGGGCTGAACGCGACCACGAAGACCAGCGTGCCCAGCGCGGCGGCAGCCACCGCACCGACCGCCGGGGCGGTCCGCGCGCCGGCGGCCGCGCCACCGATGATCGCCGCGGCAGCGGTGGTGCCGGCGATCACGTTGGTGGTCGACGTGTCGAAGTAGGTGAGGTTGATCGCCAGCGCGGCGGCCAGCCCGACCAGCATTCCCGCACCGATCGCCCCGACGAAGCGCAGGGTGGACCGGTCGCCGTACCGGCTGGCGAGCAGGTTTCCGAAGGACAGGGCGACGGCGGCCCCGGCCACCAGCGCGGCTGAGATCACACCGGGCAGGGCGAACGCGGAGAGGCTGATCGCGGTGACCCCGGCCGCCGACGAGGTGATGGCCTCCCGGGTCGACCAGAGCATGGCGGCGAGCCAGGCGAGCGCCAGCAGCGCGAGCACCGCGGCACCGGGCGCGGGAACCGGCCCGACGCTGGGGGTGGCCGCGTCGACCGCCGGGTCGTCCGACTCCGCGGCCGGGACGCGGCCGGGCTGCTTGGTCATCGTCTCCCCTTCAAGGCGGCAGGTCACCGACCATTCAGGGTACGCGGGCCGGCTGGGTGCCCCGCCGCCCCGGGACGGTCGCGGCCCGCCCGGCCCGTCCGGCTTCCACCGCGAGGATGCCCGACCTCCGGGTGGTCCTGCTCCCCGCACCTCCTCGGTAAGGGGAGGAGGGGTGGGGCGGTCCTTCGCCGGTGGGTGGTGGTGGAGGTGAGGCGGGCACCCCCACGTGGAACAATCGCGGGAGGTCCCGCCGCTGCTCGGCCCTCCCGTGCGGCGTCCGGTGTCCGGCCGTCCGGTCGGTCCCCGCGGGTCCGGTTTCGCCACCGCAGTCGAGATCGCCAGGAGCCTTGATGGATGCCGTGTTCTCCGTACCCGAGCCGCGCAACGAGCCGGTTCGCAACTACGAGCCGGGCAGCCCCGACCGGGAGCGGCTCCAGCGGCGGCTGACCGAGCTCGCCGCCGAGCGCATCGACCTGCCGATGACCATCGGCGGCGAGCAGCGGATGGCCGCCGGCGACTCGATCAACGTGGTGCAGCCGCACAAGCACGCGCACGTGCTGGGCGTGACCGCGCACGCCACCCACGACGATGCCCGGGCCGCGATCAAGGCGGCCAAGGACGCCGCTCCGATGTGGCGGGCCCTGCCGTTCGAGGAGCGTGCCGCGATCTTCCTGCGCGCGGCCGAGCTGCTCGCCGGTCCGTGGAGGGACACCCTCAACGCCGCCACGATGCTCGGCCAGTCGAAGACCGCGATCCAGGCGGAGATCGACGCCGCCTGCGAGTTCATCGACTTCCTCCGGTTCAACGTGCACTTCGCCCGGCGCCTGCTCGAGGAGCAGCCGGCCTCCTCGCCCGGCGTCTGGAACCGCTTCGACCACCGCCCGCTGGAGGGCTTCGTCTACGCGGTCACCCCGTTCAACTTCACGGCCATCGCCGGCAACCTGCCGTCGGCGCCGGCCCTGCTGGGCAACACGGTGATCTGGAAGCCGGGCCCCACCCAGCAGTTCGCCGCGCACTTCACCATGCGGCTGTTCGAGGCCGCCGGCCTGCCGCCCGGTGTGATCAACATGGTCACCGGCCGGGGCGAGGAGGTCTCCGACGTCGTGCTCGCCGACCCGGACCTGGCCGGCATCCACTTCACCGGCTCGACCAAGGTCTTCCAGCAGCTGTGGCGGACCGTCGGCGACAACATCGCCCGTTACCGGGGCTACCCGCGGCTGGTCGGCGAGACCGGCGGCAAGGACTTCGTGGTCGCGCACACCAGCGCCGACGTGGACGCCCTGCACACCGCGCTGATCCGTGGCGCCTACGAGTACCAGGGCCAGAAGTGCTCGGCGGCCTCGCGGGCGTACGTGCCGCGCTCGCTCTGGGAGGGTGGTCTGCGGGACCGGCTGGCCGCCACCACCGACTCGCTGACCTACGGCGACGTCGCCGACTTCGGCAACTTCGGCGGCGCGGTGATCGACGACAAGGCGTTCTCCCGGCACACCGCCGCCCTGGAGTTGATCGCGGGCGACGACACCTGCCGGGTGCTGGCAGGCGGCACCGCCGACGACTCGGTCGGATACTTCGTCCGGCCGACGCTCTTCGAGTGCTCCGACGCCGCCCACGAGACCTTCACCACCGAGTACTTCGGGCCGATCCTGGGCGTGCACGTGTTCGACGACTCCCGCTTCGACGAAGTGGTCGCGCAGGCCGAGTCGATCGCGCCGTACGCGCTGACCGGGTCGGTGTTCGCCACCGACCGCCGGGTGATCGACGCGGTCGGCGAGCGGATGCGGTACGCGGCCGGCAACTTCTACATCAACGACAAGCCGACCGGCGCGGTGGTCGGGCAGCAGCCGTTCGGCGGTGCCCGGGCCAGCGGCACCAACGACAAGGCGGGCTCCTGGCTCAACCTGGTGCGCTGGCTGTCGCCGCGGACGATCAAGGAGACGTTCGTGCCGCCGACCGACCACGCGTACCCCCACATGGGCTGACCGGCGACGGACCGCCGGTGGCGCGCCTGGCGCCGCCGGCGGTCGGCCACCGGCGCCAAGCCATCGATAGTCCTCAATGGACAGTCTGTCGCCGACAGTGCACATAGGAAGTCCTGTCGGGTGGCAAACCGCCAAATCCTGGACGTCGCGAGCGCAAAGTGGCAGCGTAGTGGGCATGGCGGATTCCGGAGTCAACCCTACGGCGGCGGCCCTTCTCGGGCTGCTCCATGAGGGCCCGATGACAGGCGGTCAGTTGATGGCCGCCGCTGAGCGCCGTCTGGCGCCGTACTGGTCGATGACCCGCAGCCAGGTCTACCGCGAGTTGCCGGTGCTGGCCGAGCGGGGTCTCGTGCGGCTGGGCAAGCCCGGGCCGCGGATGAGTCAGCCGTACTCCCTCACCGCCAGCGGGAAACGGACATTTTCTCGCTGGCTGACGGAGAACCCGGGGCGGGACACCATCCGCAACCCGATAGCGCTCCGGATGGCCTTCGGCGAGTTGCACTCCGCCAGCCAGCTGAAGAGCCTGTACGCCTCCGCCAACGAGTACCACACCGAGGCCCTGGCGCAGGTGCGGGAACAGGTCAAGAACGCCAAACGGGACGGGGAGACGTACGACGCCAGCGCGCTGGAGTTCGCCGTCGCCTACCATCGGGCGGCCCTGTCGTGGCTGAAGTCCGCCCCCGTCGGGTGATCTCCGGCGGGTCCGCCCATAGGGAACGAGCTGCTCCGCCCACCGAGGCGCAGCGTCTTTTACGCGTCGGACTGCGGGGCTCGCAAGCTCACTCCTCGCCAGCGCAGCGTCTTTTACGCGCCGGACTGCGGGGCTCGCAAGCTCACTCCTCGCCAGCGCAGTACGCTTGTCTGTCGTGACCGCTGCCGATTATGCCGAACAGCTCAAGGAACTCGACGCGACCCTGCGAAACATCGAGGCCGTCCTCAACCTTGACCGTCTGCACGAGGACAAGGCCCGGCTCGAGCAGGAGGCGTCCGCCCCCGACCTGTGGGACGACCAGGCCAAGGCTCAGCAGGTGACCTCGCAGCTGTCGTACGTCAACGGCGAGATCAGCAAGCTGGGCAGCCTGCGCTCCCGGCTCGACGACGCCCAGGTGCTGCTGGAGCTGGCCGAGGCCGAATCCGACCCGGGCGTGCTGACCGAGGTCGAAGCGGAGATCACCGGGCTGACCAAGGCCATCCAGGAGATGGAGGTCCGCACCCTGCTCTCCGGCGAGTACGACTCCCGGGAGGCGCTGGTCGCCATCCGGGCCGGTGCGGGTGGCGTGGACGCGGCGGACTTCGCCGAGATGCTGCTGCGGATGTACCTGCGCTGGGCGGAGCGGCACGGCTACCCGACGGAGGTCTACGAGACCTCGTACGCCGAGGAGGCGGGCCTGAAGTCGGCCACCTTCGCGGTCAAGGTGCCCTACGCGTACGGCACGCTCAGCGTCGAGTCGGGGACGCACCGGCTGGTCCGGATCAGCCCCTTCGACAACCAGGGCCGCCGGCAGACCAGCTTCGCGGGCGTGGAGGTCCTGCCGGTCACCGAGCAGACCGACCACATCGACATCCCCGAGAACGAGATGCGGGTCGACGTCTACCGGTCGTCCGGCCCGGGTGGGCAGAGCGTCAACACCACCGACTCGGCGGTGCGGCTCACGCACATCCCGACCGGCATCGTGGTGACCTGCCAGAACGAGAAGTCCCAGTTGCAGAACAAGGCCTCCGCGCTGCGGGTGCTCCAGGCCCGGTTGCTGGAGCGGAAGCGCCAGGAGGAGCAGGCCAAGCTGGAGGGGCTGAAGGAGAACGCCGCCGGCTCGTGGGGGGACCAGATGCGGTCCTACGTCCTGCACCCGTATCAGATGGTGAAGGATCTCCGAACCGAGCAGGAGACCGGCAATCCGACCTCGGTCTTCGACGGTGAGTTGGACAGCTTCATCGAAGCCGGTATCCGTTGGCGCAAGCAGCGTCAGCTCGCCGGCGACGGTGCGTGACGACGCGCGGGCGGAGCGCGTCATCGATCTCCTGGTAGACCCCTGAATCGAGGACGCGCGCCCCATCTGCGGGGCGTGGGGCTTGGCTCTGTCATTACACCGCGTAGACTCACCACCCGTGATTCAGCTTGA
The DNA here is from genome assembly GCF_023896955.1 of Micromonospora sp. RHAY321. Lineage (GTDB taxonomy): Bacteria > Actinomycetota > Actinomycetes > Mycobacteriales > Micromonosporaceae > Micromonospora. The sequence continues at coordinate 33,612 of NZ_JAMHIW010000026.1, read as the reverse complement.
GCAAGTGACGAAGACGTACCCGAAGGCGTCCCGGCCTTCGCTCGACAACGTGTCCGTCTCGATCGAGAAGGGCGAGTTCGTCTTCTTCATCGGTCCATCCGGCTCCGGCAAGTCCACGATCATCAAGATGCTGCTGCACGAGGTCGCCCCCAACAAGGGTCGGGTCGTCGTCAACGGCAAGGACGTGACGTCGATGCGCTCCTGGAAGCGACCCCACTTCCGGCGCTCGATCGGCTGTGTCTTCCAGGACTTCCGGCTGCTTCCGAACCGCACCGCGTACGAGAACGTGGCGTTCGCCCTCGAGGTGATCGGCAAGACCAAGGCGGTTGCCCGCCGGGTCGTGCCGGAGGTGCTGGAGCTGGTCGGGCTCGGTGGCAAGGAGCACCGCTACCCGCACGAGCTCTCCGGTGGTGAGCAGCAGCGGGTCGCCGTCGCCCGGGCGTTCGTGAACCGGCCGCTGATCCTGCTGGCGGACGAGCCGACGGGAAACCTGGACCCGGACACCTCGATCGAGATCATGCGTCTGCTGGACCGGATCAACCGCACCGGCACGACCGTCGTGATGGTCACCCACGACTCCAACATCGTGAACCAGATGCGCCGCCGCGTCGTCGAGATCGAGAGCGGCCGCATCGTGCGTGACCAGGCCCGTGGTGTCTACGGGTGAGCCGGCGCTCCACCCCTGCGCTGCCTGACGACGAACACCTCATGCCGGAGACCCGGAGGAAATCCCGATGCGCGTGAAATACGTCCTGTCCGAGGTACTGGTCGGACTGTGGCGCAACGTGACCATGTCCATCGCGATGATCATCACGATGGCGGTCTCGCTGACCATGCTCGGCGCCAGCGGTCTCATGTACCGCCAGGTCGACGACATGAAGGACCTCTACTACAAGAACATCGAGGTTTCGATCTTCCTGAGCCAGGAGGTGAGCGAGCAGCAGCGCACCGACCTGGACGCCAAGCTGAAGAGCGACCCCCTGGTGAAGGAGGTCCTCTACGTCAACAAGGACGAGGCGTACAAGCGCTTCAAGGAGATGTACCAGGACGCTCCGGACCTGGTGAACGCCGTGAAGCCCGACCAGCTGCCCGAGTCGTTCCGGCTGAAGCTGAACAACCCGGAGCAGTACAAGAACATCTATGACCAGTACAAGGAGACCGAGGGCGTCGACGAGATCGTCGACCAGAGCCGGCTACTGGACAAGATCTTCAACATCCTCACCTCGATCCAGAACATCGCGCTGGCCGCGGCCATCGTGATGGCTGTCGCCGCCCTGCTGCTGGTCGCGAACACCATCCAGGTTGCCGCGTACAGCAAGCGGCGTGAGGTGGCGGTCATGAAGCTGGTCGGCGCGTCCAACTGGTTCATCCAGGCCCCGTTCGTGCTGGAGGCCGTCGTGGCCGGCCTGATCGGTTCGCTGCTCGGCCTGGTCGCCCTCGTCGCGGCGAAGTATCTGCTCTTCGACGGGTCGCTCAGCGCGTTGCAGGGCCTGCTCTCGCCGATCACCTGGGGCGACATCCTGTTCATCTTCCCGCTGATGGCGGGCGTCGGTGGCCTCGTCAGCGCCGGCACCGCCTGGATCACCCTGCGCTTCTACCTGCGGGTCTAGGCACCGGACGGGTCGTCCCGTCGTCTCCCGGGGACCCTCCCGCTGCCGGAAATAAACGGCGCGGGAGGGTCCTTGTCATTCAGGTAGCATGATCGGTTGTCCGGCCGGGGTGACCCCGGCCACGGACGTCGGAGGAGAGGGGGTGGCACCCATGCCACGGGAAAAGGGGCGCAAGGTGGTCGCCTCCAACAAGAAGGCGCGCCACGACTACTCGATCCTCGACACGTACGAGGCGGGCATGGCGCTGACCGGCACCGAGGTCAAGTCGCTGCGGGCCGGGCGCGCGTCGCTGGTCGACGCGTTCGCCCAGGAGCGCGACAACGAGTTGTTCCTGCACTCGATGCACATCCCGGAGTACACCCAGGGCACCTGGACCAACCACGAGCCCCGGCGTACGCGCAAGCTGCTGCTCAACCGGGGCGAGCTCGACAAGCTTCTCGGCAAGACCCGCGAGGGCGGTCTGACGATCGTCCCGTTGCAGGTCTATTTCTCCGACGGCTGGGCCAAGGTCGAGATCGCGCTGGCCAAGGGCAAGAAGTCGTACGACAAGCGTCAGGACCTCGCCAAGCGGGACGCGGACCGGGAGATCGCCCGGGTCTCGGGTCGGCGCGGCAAGGGCATGGAAGACTGAAAAATCCTGTTTGTCCGGGTCGGCGAGTTGGCCCGGGGCTCGGGATGAAACCCGTTGCGGCAGGCGTTAGTCTTGTCAGTGCCGCCACATCGGCGGCCTGTCGAGGGGGTGACTGGTTTCGACTTCGTACGCAGCGACAGGGGAAGCGAGCCGAGGAAGCCGACGTCGTCTCGAGAATCGGTCGTCGGAAACTTATAAGCGCCAAGAACAATCGCGCTGACTTCGCTCTCGCCGCCTGAGGCGAGTAGCTAAGTCTGTCGGCCTGGGAACGCCTTCGTCCCAGTAGCCGGCATCAGCTAGGAGGCTGGCCAATCGGACCCGGTCGCGGGGTCCGTGCGGCGAGATTAATCAGCGACTGGGCCCGTCACACCAACTTGCTCGCGTGAGCGGTGGGGCCGAGTAGAGGCACAGCGAGCTGCGCTCGGAGAAGCCCTGACAAACCGGCGAAGGACCCGGGTTCGATTCCCGGCACCTCCACCACCTCGAAGCGATGCGCCCCGGCCACCGGCCGGGGCGCATCGTCGTATCCAGGCTTGTGCGGGTGCCGCGCTCGGCCGCGGCTCACCTACGCTGCCGCTGTGACGAACGAGGAACTACGCCTGTCGGTCGGCGCGTCACCCGGTCAACGCACCGTCTCGGTGGTGGTCGGCGTCCTCATTGCCGCCCTCGGCGCGACGTACCTGGTGCTGCCCCTGGTCGCCGACGGGCTGCTGCGCCGGCTGACCGGCCCGGGCGACGAGTTCGCCACCTACGAGGAGGCCCGCGACCTGCCTCCGGGGCTGCTGCCGCCCGCGCTGCGGGACTCCGGCAGTGGCGGGAACCAGCCCGAGCGTGCCTGGCTCGTCGGGCTCTGCGGTCTGCCGTTCGTCCTGCTCGGCGTCTACCTGGTGCTGCGGGTGCTCCGCACGGCCGCCTGGCTGGACGGCAGCCGCGTGCGGGTGCGCGGCGCGTTCGCCAGCCGCACCGTCGACCTCGCCACCGCTCGGTTCGACGCGGCCACCGTGCCGTCCCACGAGGCGGGGGACGACGCGCGGGTGCGCGAGGCCCGGGCGCCGGCCATCGTCGCCATCGCCAGAGACAGCGAACGGCGGGTCACCGTCCCGCTGCGCGGCATGGGCCTGGCGACCCTGCCCCCGTCCGAGCTGCGGGCTCTGGCGGACGCCATCACCCTCGGTCGTCCCCTCGACGGGCGCGACGGCGACGCGCACGCCGTCGCCGCGAACCTGCGCCGCCTGGCGGAGCACCCCTTCGGAGGCTGAGCGGACGCGCTGGAGGGGCGGCCGTGACCAGTGGGGCCGATGGGGTAGATGAGCCGTCCGGTGGCCCTGGACAGGGCGGGACCAGCGGGTTCACCATCGCGGTATGCGGTAGCAACACAGCGCGGGAGGTGCCCATGGTCACCGGTCCGGTCCAGCAGCCGTCACTCGTCGCCCGGCGGTCCGCCGCGCTTCCGCGTCCGGCCGGTCTCCCCGCCGGTCCGCACCTCACCGGGCTTCCCGGTGACCCCCGCCCGGCCGGGTTCGCCGGCGACCTGCACGCGCTCGCCCGGGCCGTCGCCCTCGCGCCGACCGAGCCCCGTTGGCGCGAACGCGTGCTGGTCCGGCTGCGCCCGGTCGGGCAGGGCTTCGCCGAGCACGTGAGGGTCACCGAGGGGCCCAACGGCCTCTACCGGGAACTGCTCACGCACGCGCCCCGGCTGGACCACGGCGTGCGGTTGCTGACCCGGGAACACGCCGCGATCGTCGCCGCGCTCCTGGCCGTGCAGCGGGTGGCGGAGCAGCCCGAGGTCAGCCCCGACGAACTGCGCGGCCGGGCCGGCTGCCTGCTGCGTACGCTGGCCCGGCATCGGCGCCGAGGCGCCGACCTGCTCTGGCAGGCGTACCAGACGGACCTGGGTGGCGAGACCTGAGCGGGCCGCCGCCGGCCGGGGAACCGGTGCGCCGGCGTACGCGTCGAACCGACATGCGTCGACCCGTCCTGCTGCTCGTCCTGCCCCTGCTGATGCTCGCGACGGGCTGCGCCACGACCGGCGCCGACCCGGCCGACGGCCCCACCGCCCCGGCACACCGTTCGGAGGCGTTCGACCAGCGGGCCACCGAGGTCGCCGAGGCGTGGCGTCCCAGCCCCGACTGGCGCACCGGGTACGTGCCACTCCAGGGGCCGACGATCCTCACCGGCGACCCGGGCTTCACGCCGGACACCGAGGCCGCCTTCCGGGCCGGCTGGTACCGGGAGCAGGTCCCGATCCCGCCCACCCGGGTCGGCGGGGAGATCCGCTTCCCGGACGGACGGCTGACCCTGCCGCTGGTCAGCGCGGCCGAGGCGTACCGGCAGCTCGACCAGGGCGACCCGCTGCCCTGTCCGGGACGGCCGAAGCGGCCGGGACGGCCGACCCCCGGCCTCACCGTCGAACCCGGACCGGACGGCTGGGTCACCAGCGGCCCGGAGACCGCCTGCCTTCCGTTGACCGTCACCGGCGTCGAGCTCGGCACGGTGCCGGTACGCACCAGCCGGGGCGAGGCACAGGTGCCGGCCTGGCTGTTCACCATCGAGGAGCTGGCCACCCCGGTGGCCCGGATCGCCGTCGCGCCGACCGCGGTCACCCCGGTCCCCGAGCCCATCGCGCCGGCGCGACCGCTGCCGGAGGGGCTGGTGGCCGCCCAGGACCTGGCGGCCGTGGACGGCGCGCGGCTGACCGTCCGGCTCGGTGTCGGTGCCTGCGACACCGGGATCACCCCGCTGGTGTCGGAACGGCCGGACGTGGTCGTGGTCGGGGGTGCGGTCACCCGGTCCACGGGCGTCTGCCCCGACATGCTCAAGCTGGAGCCGGTCACCGTCACCCTCGCCGCTCCACTGGGCGCCCGGCCGGTGCTGGACGTCTCCACCGGCGCGCCGCTGTCGGTCGCCCCGCGCTGAGCGGCCCGCGTTACCGGGTGGGGGCGGGTCACAGGATGCTGGGCACCTCGGTGCTGATCGGTACCGGCAGCACGGTGGGACGGTCGGCGTGCAACCCGGCGGCGAGTGCCGCGCCGAGCTGGTCGGGGGTCTCCACCACCTTGGTGGCGCAGCCGTAGCCGGCCGCGATGGCGGTGATGTCCAGCCCCGGCAGGTCCAGGCCGGGCACCCCGGGCGTCTCCTTCAGTTCGGCGAACGCCTTGAGGATCGCGTACTGCTGGTTGATCGGGACGATCACCACCACGGGCAGCGACAGCCGCGCGGCCGTCCACAGCGCCTGCACCGAGTAGTGGAACGATCCGTCGCCGACCACCGCCACCACCGGCCGGCCGCGTCCGGTGTCCCGCTCGGCCAGCGCCACGCCGACCGCGGCCGGCAGGCCGTAGCCGAGACCGCCGCTGGCCATCGTGAAGTACGACGCCGGGCGGTTGATGCGCAGGCGGCGGCGCAGGGCGGTCAGATTGGACGGTGACTCCTGGACCAGCACTCCGTCCGCCGGCCAGTGCGCGGCAAGCGCGGCGAACAGGGCGTCGGCGCTCAGCGGCGCGGTGACCTCCGGCGGCGCCGGTGCGTCCCGGGGCGCCGGTGGTGGCCGGTCGGCCGGGGGCACCAGCTCGACCAGCGCGGCCAGGGTCAGCCCCGGGTCGCCGAGCAGGCTGTCCCCGACCGGGGCGCGGGCGGCCTCGTCCGGGTCGTCCGTGACGTGCAGCAGCCGGGTGCCGGCGGGCAGGTGGTCGCCCGGCACGTACGGGTAGTAGCGGAACACCGGTGCACCGATCACCAGCACGGTGTCGTGCCCGCGCAGCGCCTCGGCCAGCGGCCCGATCGCGAACGGCAACACCCCCCGGAAGGACGGGTGGTCCTCCGGGAACACGCCCCGCTCCGGGGCGGGAGCCGACCAGACCGGTGCCGCCATCCGCTCGGCCAGCGCCACCGCGGCCGCCCAGCTCCCCGCCCGGTCGACGCCCGGCCCGTACACCAGCGCCGGGCTGCGGCTGCCGGCCAGCACCCGCACGAACTCGTCCAGCCGCTGCGGGTCCGGCGCGAACCGGGTGGCCACCGAGCGCGGCGGCAGCGGTGGGTCGGCCGGCTGGGCCCAGTCGTCCATGGGCAGGGAGAGGAACACCGGCCCGGCCGGCGGCTGCACGGCGGTCGCGTACGCCCGCAGCAGCGCCGCCGGGATGTCCTGCGCGCGGACCGGCTCGTAGCCCCACTTGACGTACGGCTGGGGAAGCTCGGCGGCCCGGCGGCTGGTCAGCCGGGGTTCGAGCAGCAGCATCTCCCGGGTCTGCTGGCCGGCGGTGACGATGAGTGGTGTCTTGTTGTGCCACGCCGTGACCAGGTTGCCCATGCCGTTGCCGGTGCCCGGGGCGGTGTGCAGGTTGACGTGCGCGGGCGTGCCGGTGGCCTGGGCGTACCCGTCGGCCATCGCGACCGCCGTCGCCTCGTGCAGGGCGTGGACGTAGTGGAAGTCGGCCGGGAAGTCCCGCAGGAACGGCTCCTCGGTGGAGCCTGGGTTGCCGAAGATGGTGGTCATGCCGAGGGCGCGGAGCACGTCGTACGTCGCGTCCCGGACCGTTGCCATCGCCGCCTGCCTCCGTGTTGCGCGCAGGGACGACCCAGGTCGCCCTACCGATCAACCGAATCTATCGGGATGTCACGGGCGTTTCGGGCGTTTCTCCGGCGTCGGTGGCCCACTCCACAACGGCGGGCCGCACCCGCGCCGGCTCAGGGCAGCGGGAAGGGCAGGGTGATGCCGTCCAACGCCCGGCCGCAGACGCAGTCCTGGACGGCGGGCAGCGCGGCCAGCGCGTCGAGCAGGACGGCCCGCAGCCGGTCGGTGTTCGCCGCGAAGACCCGGAACACCTCGCTCTGGGTCACCGACTCGCCGGCCCGCAGACCGGCGTCCAGATCGGTGATCAAGGCGATCGACGAATAGCACAGGGCCAGCTCCCGGGCCAGCACGGCCTCCGGGTGGCCGGTCATGTTGACCACCATGCCGCCGAGCGACGCGAACCAGCGGGACTCGGCACGGGTGGAGAACCGCGGACCCTCCACCACCACCACCGTCCCGCCGTCCACGGCGGTGACGTCCCGGCCGGCGGCCGCGGTGAGCAGTGCCCGCCGGCCGCTCGGGCAGTACGGGTCGGCGAACGGCACGTGCACCGCGCCCCGGTCGTAGTAGGTCTGCGCCCGGCCGCTGGTCCGGTCGATCAGCTGGTCCGGCACCACGAACGTGCCGGGGCCAAGCTCCGGACGGAGCCCACCGACCGCGCACGGGGCGAGAACCTGCCGTACGCCCAGGGAGCGCAGCGCCCAGAGGTTGGCCCGGTAGGGGATGAGGTGCGGCGGGTACCGGTGGTCGCGCCCGTGCCGGGGCAGGAACGCGACCCGCCGCCCGGCCACCTCGGCGATGGTCACCGCATCCGACGGTGGGCCGTACGGAGTGTCCAGCTCGTGGGCGGTGCCGTCGAGGAGGGCGTACAGCCCCGATCCACCGATCACCGCGAGGTCCGCCGTCGGCGCCATCGACCCTCCGTCTTAACTGTCCGATCACCCGCCCGTCAGACCTTAGCCAGCACCCGGAGCGCAGGCTATGGTGCCAGGCATGGCGTTGACAGCGCGGCTGATCCCGGTGCACCGTGCGGGTCCGGTGAATGACGGATCCCCGGCGTGGGCTCACGGTTGACGGGTGTGTGAGATGCAGGGAGAGGGCCAGGCGATCGGCGGACGGGCGATGGAGTCGATGACCGGGCGACTGCTGGTCGCGACTCCGGCGCTCAAGGACCCGAACTTCGACCGTACGGTGGTGCTGCTGGTCGCCCACGAACCGGGCGGCGCGCTCGGTGTGGTGCTGAACCGGGCCACCGAGGTGCCGGTCGCCGAGGTGCTCGGCGACTGGGACGACCTGGCCCGCCACCCGGCGGTGCTCTTCGAGGGCGGCCCGGTGCAGCCCGACTCGGCCATCTGCCTGGCCCGGATGCGGCACCCGCTGCGCCGGGTCAAGGGCTTCCACCAGGTCTCCGGTGCGGTCGGCACGATCGACCTATCGGTCGACCCGGAGCGGCTGCGGGAGAGCATCGGCGCCATCCGGGTCTTCGCCGGCTACTCCGGCTGGGGGAGCGGGCAGCTGGAGCAGGAGATCGCCGACGGCTCCTGGTTCGTGCTGGACGCGCTGCCCGGTGACGCCTTCGTCGACCGGCCTGACGACCTGTGGCCGATGGTGCTGCGCCGGCAGGGCGGGATGATGGCCGCCGTCGCCCACTTCCCGCCGGACGTGGCGCTCAACTGACCCGCGTCGGCCGGCCCGCGGTGGGACCCGCGAGATGACCACGCTCGCGGGCATGTGTATAGTTTCGCCAGTGCCCGGGCGACCGGGGACAGCAGCGAGGGGCCGTGGCGCAGCTGGTAGCGCACCACACTGGCAGTGTGGGGGTCAGGGGTTCGAGTCCCCTCGGCTCCACCCTTGCGACCAGGGCGTTCGTCAGAGATGGCGGGCGCCCTTCGTCATGTTCTGGGCGCGAGCTTGACGTTTGTCGCTACCCTGCTTGCCGTCGCTGCCCGCAGCGGAGGGAGGCGTTGACGATGGATCAGGCAATCACCGCTCTGGCGGCCGTGATCGCGGTGCTGGCCGGAGCGGCCGGCACGTACGTCGTCGGCAGGCTCACCGATCGCGACAGGTTCGCCAGGGAACTGCACGTCCGGTGGGACCAGCGCCGACTGGACGCGTACGTGTCCTACGTCTCGGCGGCGAAGCTGGCCGGCACCCGGGCGAACCAGGTTCACGCGGGCCGTATCAACGGCGCTTCCGAGGCCGACCTCGCTGCGCTGCTACAGGAGCTGGCGGACGTCGAGATACGCAGGTCGGAGGCGTTCGAGGCGCTGCCCCTGCTGGCCGACGGCGCCACCATCGAGGCGGCACACGAGCTGAACCGCGCCGTCTGGCAACTTGAGCAGCCGGCACGGCTGGGCACGAAGCTGGACGACGACGTCTGGCACGCTCTCGCCGACAAGTGGGTCAACGCCCTCAACAACTTCCACTCGTGCGCTCGGGCGGGGCTGACCGTCCCCGGGCAGTTCTCCAGGCGGGACGTCGCGGCGTTGCCGGTGTCGCGTCCCGAGCCGGCCACTTCCTCGACGAGAGAGCAGTGACCGCTCGGCCGGCGTGCGGAAGCGGGCAGGCGGGACGACAGGGCGGAAAGCGTCAACCGGTCGAGCGGGGGTCCTCCTGCGGGGCCGGCCGGGTGGCGGCGGTGAGGCTACCCAGGATGCCGAGCAGCTCGGCGCTGCGGCTGCCGGGTTCGGCGTGGAAGACGACCATGATCAGGCCGTCGGTGCCGCCGATGGCGAGCTTGTTCGACTGAAGGTCGATGTCGCCGACCTGTGGGTGGGTCAACCGCACCACATGGCCCCGCTGCGGGTGCACGTCATGGCGTGCCCACAGCCGTCGGAACCGCTCACTGCGCACCGACAGCTCCCCGACCAGCTCCACCAGCCGCGGGTCGTCGACCTCGGGGCCGGTGTGGGCGCGCAGGATGGCGACCCCCTCCTCGGTGGTGTCGTCCCAGTCCCGGCGAAGAGCCCGCTCCGCCGGGTCGAGGAAGACCGACTCCAGCAGGTTCACGCCGGGCGCGTAGTTCGGTGACAGCGCCGCCGCCAGGGTGTTGACGGCGACCACGTCGAAGAACCGGGTCTGCACGTACGCCGGGTTGCCGGCCCATCCGTCGATGAGCTGCCGGATGCTCAGCGGCACCCGGACGGGCGGGGCCGTGCGGGCGCGGGCCGCCCTGGTGGATCGGCGGGAACCCTGCCCCTGGGCCAGCCGGATCAGGTGGGCGGTCGCGTCGCGATCGAGCCGCAGAACGCGGGCGAGCGCCTCCAGGACCTGCACGGAGGGGTTGCGGTCCCGGCCCTGCTCCAGCCGGAGGTAGTAGTCCGCGCTGATGCCGGCGAGCAGGGCGACCTCCTCGCGGCGCAGGCCGCGGACCCGCCGCAGGCCCGTGCCGGCGCCGATACCGACGTCCTCGGGGCGGACCAGTTCCCGTCGAGCACGCAGGAACTCCCCGAGCGGGTTGTCGCCATCCACGTCACCCACGGTAGGTCGGTTCGCGCCGCGGTGGCTGGCCCTCTCGGGACCAGGATGACGGGGTGCCTCTGACAGCCCGAGGCGCCGGGCACACGAAAACGCCCCGGCCGGAGATGTCCGGCCAGGGCGTTCGTCGACTGTGTGTCCGGTAGGGGCTCGATCAGCCCTGACGGCTCTTCCACTGCGGGTTCGCGCGGTTCACCACGAGGACCCGGCCGTGTCGGCGGACGACCACCGAACCGGGCTTCTGCTTCAGCGCTCGCAACGAGGTGCGTACCTTCATGTCTGCCTCCTCGGCCTGGGGATCTGGTGTCGATCCCGTACCGCCTGTCGGAACGCCGGGCCCGGGTCCGCGATTCCCGGCCCCCTCGACGTCGAACCTTTGCCGCCCCGCGCCCGTACCACTGCGCGGGAGGTCAATCCATGACCGTGCGCCGAGTGCTCGCCGCCGTGCTGGTCGCCGTGGCGACCGTGCCGCTGGCCGCCACGCCCGCCACCGCGCACGGCGCCCCGACCGACCCGGTCAGCCGGGCGGCGGCCTGCGGACCCGAGGGCCGGTACGCGGCCACCAGCGCCTGCCGGGCGGCCGTCGAGGCGGGTGCGGCGGTCCGCGAGTGGGACAACGTCCGGGTCGCCGCGATCAACGGCCGGGACCGGGAGAAGATCCCGGACGGCGAGCTGTGCAGCGGCGGGCTCTCCGCGTACCGAGGACTGGACCTGCCCCGGACCGACTGGCCGGCCACCGAACTGACCGCCGGTGCCCGGTTCACCTTCCGCTACCGGACCACCATCGAGCACCGGGGCACCTTCCGGCTCTACGTCACCCGGCCCGGCTACGACCCCCGGAAACCCCTGACCTGGGCCGCTCTGGAAGCCCGCCCGTTCCTGACGCTGACCGACCCGCCGGTACGGGCCGGGGCGTACCAACTGCCGGGCCGGCTGCCGGGGGGCCGGGACGGCCACCATCTGATCTACACGATCTGGCAGAACTCCAACACCCCGGACACCTACTACTCCTGCTCCGACGTGGTGTTCCGCTCGGCTCGCGGCGGCACGGCGACGGGCACCCCGAAGCGGGCCGCCGCGACGAAGAGCGCTGTGCCGCGTACCACCGCGAGCCGCCCGGCGGCGACCGAGCCGGCGGTGGCGGCGGCGGCCGAGCCGGGCGTGCCCGTGGCGTCGGTGACCGACCTCGCCGGCCGGTGGCCGGTGCTGGCCGGTGCCGCCACCGTGCTGGTCGTCGCGCTGCTGATCGGTGCGAGCCGGCGGCGGCGCAGCGACGGCCCCCCGGTCGGCCGGGCCTGCGAGGTGCGCAACCACCGGGCCGGACGGCGCCGGATCTGGTGACCCGGCCCGCCGGCCCGGCGGCGCTCAGCCCAGGTGCCGGTCGATCTCGGCCAGCTCCTCGGCGGTGAGGTCGAGGTTGTCCAGCGCGGCGATGTTCGTCTCCAGCTGCTCGACGCTGCTCGCGCCGATGATCAGGCTGGTCATCCGCGGGTCACGCAGCGCCCACGCCAGTGCGAGCTGGGCCAGCGACTGGCCGCGGCCCTCGGCGACCGCGCCGAGCCCCCGGATGGTGGCCATCTTCTCCTCGCTGAGGTCGCTCTCGTTGAGGAAGACACTGGTGCGCACCCGCGAGTCGGCGGGGATGCCGCCCAGGTAGCGGTCGGTCAGCAGGCCCTGTGCCAGCGGGCTGTAGGCGATGCAGCCGGCGCCGACCTCCTCCAGCGTGTCCAGCAGACCGTCGGCCTCGGTCCACCGGTTGAGCATCGAGTACGACGGCTGGTTGATCAGCAGCGGCGTGCCGAGGTCGCGCAGGATCGCGGCGGCGCGGGCGGTCTGCTCGGAGTTGTAGTTCGAGATGCCCACGTACTGCGCCTTGCCGGAGCGGACGATCGCGTCCAGCGCGCCCATCGTCTCCTCCAGCGGAGTGTCCGGGTCGAACCGGTGCGAGTAGAAGATGTCGACGTAGTCCAGCCCCATCCGGCTCAGGGACTGGTCCAGGGACGAGATCAGGTACTTGCGCGAGCCCCACTCGCCGTACGGGCCGGGCCACATCAGGTAGCCGGCCTTGCTGGAGATGACCAGCTCGTCGCGGTAGGGCCTGAGGTCGGTGGCGAGCAGCCGGCCGAAGTTCTCCTCCGCCGCGCCGGGCGGGGGACCGTAGTTGTTGGCCAGGTCGAAGTGGGTGACGCCCAGGTCGAAGGCGCGGCGGACGATGTCGCGCTGCCGTTCGAACGGACGGTCGGGGCCGAAGTTGTGCCACAGGCCAAGGGAGACGGCGGGCAGCCGCAGGCCACTGCGTCCGCTGCGCCGGTAGGTCATGGTGTCGTAGCGGTCATCCGCGGCGAGATAGGTCACGATCATGAGCCTAGCTCCGGCCCGACGTAGGCGGGATCGGGCGTGTGAACCCGGACAACAGGGTAGTTTCGAGACCATGCGTCTCATCGCGCTCGACACCCCCAAACCGCTGTCCAAGATCGGGTTGGGCACCTGGCAGTTCGGCTCCCGCGAGTGGGGTTACGGCCCGGACTTCGAGCAGCGTGCGACGCAGATCGTCCGCCGGGCCGTCGAGCTGGGCGTGACCGTCTTCGACACCGCCGAGGTCTACGGCTTCGGGCGCAGCGAGCGGATCCTCGGTGCCGCGCTCGGCGAGGACCGGCACAAGGTCGTGGTCGCCAGCAAGATCTTCCCGGTGCTGCCGGTGGCCGCCGTGGTGCAGCAGCGGGCGGTCGCCTCGGCGGCCCGACTCGGCGTCACCAGCCTCGACCTCTACCAGGTGCACCAGCCCCACCCGCTGGTCGCCGACCACAGCACGATGCGCGGCATGCGGGCGTTGCAGGACGTCGGGCTGGTCGGCGAGGTCGGCGTGAGCAACTACGGGCTGCACCGCTGGCAGGTCGCCGAGGCGGCGCTCGGCCGGCGGGTGCTCACCAACCAGGTGCGCTACAGCATGCTGGACCGGGCACCCGAGCAGGACCTGCTGCCGTACGCGCGGCAGGCCGGCCGCGTCGTCATCGCGTACAGCCCGCTGGCACAGGGCTTCCTCTCCGGCCGCTACGACGCGAAGAACCCGCCCACCGGCGCCGTCCGGCGGGCCAACCCGTACTTCCTGCCCGAGAACCTGGAGCGGGGCGCCAACCTGATCGACACGCTGCGCCAGGTCGCCGACGCCCACGACGCCACCCCCAGCCAGATCGCACTGGCCTACCTGCTGCGCCACCCGAACGTGCTGGCCATCCCCGGCGCGTCCGGCGTGGAGCAGATGGAACGCAACGCGGCCGCCGCCGACATCGACCTCGCCGACGACGAACACGCCGCGCTCGCCGAGGCCGCCAAACGGTTCCGCCCGGTCACCGGCCTCGCCGCGATGCCCCGAATGCTGCGCGCCCGGTTCGCCGGGCCGACGGGAAAGTGAGCACAGTGGACGACATCACCGCACTGATCCTGGACGACCACGCCGCGTTCCGGCGTGGCTTCGCCCGCCTCGACGACGCCCGCGACGAGCAGGAGCTGCTAGCCATCTGGGAGGCGCTCGCCCTGCACCTGGACATCCACGCCGAGGCGGAGGAGGCGATCCTCTACCCGCACCTGGTCAAGCACGGCGACGACGGTGAGGACGAGACCGCCGACGCGATCGGCGACCACAACAAGATCCGCGACGCCATCGCCGAGTCCAAGCTGCACCCGGTCGGCTCCGATCGCTGGTGGGAGGCGGTCGGCACGGCCCGCCGCGAGAACAGCGAGCACCTGGCCGAGGAGGAGGACGAGGCGCTGCCCGACTTCCGCCGGCACGCCGGCACCGAACTGCGCGCCGAACTGGGCCACCGCTGGCTGACCTTCTACGGCGAGCACAAGAACGGGCGCAACCTGCCGTTCCGCGACAAGGACCCGCAGTCGTACGTGGCCGACCACCGCTGAGATCTCCCCGGTGCGGGGGAGTCGCACCCCGGGGAGTCGGCCGCAGAATGGCGTGATGACCCTCCGAGCGGCACTGGCTCCGCTGGTCGCCGGCAGCACCTGGCGGCGCGGCGTGTTCCTGCTGCTGGGCGGGGTGCTGGCGCTGCCGTACGGGCTCCTCGCGGTGACCTTCGCCCAACTGCTCGGCGACGCGGAGATCCCCCGCCCACTGGTGTACGCCCTGCTGGTGATCGCGGCGCTGATCGCCGTGGTGCCGCTGCTGCTGGACGGCAGCCGGGCACTGGAGATCGCCGCCGTGCGGGCGTTGCTCGGCGTCGACCTGCCTGAGCCCGCAGCGGGGCACCGCGGCGACCGGGAAACCCGCCTGCGCAGCGCGCTCTGGATCACCACCCACCTCGTCGTCGGGGCTCTGGTGATGGTCGCGCTGTTCAGCGCCCTGCCGATGGCGCTGGCCTTCATCGCCCAGCAGTTCGGCGTCGGCGACGAGCTGACCAGCCGGGAACGGTTCGGGCCGCTCCACGGGCGGGACAGCGGCTGGTTGACGCTGACCGGGGTGGCCCTGCTGGTCGGCCTCGGCTACGCCGTCGCGGCGCTCGGCGCGCTCGCCGGGTCGATGGCGCCGGTGCTGCTCGGCCCCGCGCAGGCGGAGCGGATCGCCGCCCTGGAGGCGCGGGCCACCCGGCTCGCCGAACGCAACCGCCTGGCCCGGGAACTGCACGACTCGGTCGGCCACGCGCTGACCGTGGCCACCCTCCAGGCCGGCGCCGCCCGCGAGGTGCTCGACACCGACCCGGAGTTCGTCCGGCGGGCGCTCACCGCCATCGAGAACGCCGGGAGGACCGCCATGGACGAGCTCGACCACGTACTCGGGCTGCTCCGCGAGACCGGCGGCGACCGGAGCGGGGCGGCGCCGCAGCGTACTCTCGCCGACCTGGACCGGCTGGTCACCGACGCCCGCGCGACCGGGCTGACGGTGCACGCGCAGCGCGCCGGCGACCCGGCGCGGGTGCCCGCGGCGGTCTCCCGCGAGGGCTACCGGATCGTCCAGGAAGGGCTGACCAACGCCGCCCGGTACGGGCACGGGCCCGTGACGTTGCGCCTGGACCTGCACCCGGACGCGCTGGAGCTGGAACTGGTCAACGCGGTGGGCCGGGCAGACCGCGCCGACCCCGGTCGTGGTGGTCGGGGCCTGGACGGCATGCGCGAGCGGGTGCTGCTGCTCGGCGGCAGGCTCACCGTGGGCCCGGACGGCGAGCGGTGGCTGATCCGGGCCCGCCTGCCGTACGAGGGGACGCGATGACCACCGGCGTGCTGATCGTCGACGACGACGAGCTGATCCGGATCGGGCTGCGGGCAATCATCGACGCCCAACCCGACCTGCGCGTGCTCGCCGAGGCCGCCGACGGCGCCGAGGTGCCGCCGCTGGTCGCCCGGCACCGGCCGGACGTGGTGCTGATGGACGTGCGGATGCCCGGCATCGACGGCATCCAGGCCACCCGGCACCTGCTGGCCACCTCCGCCGACCCGCCCCGGGTGCTGGTGGTCACCACGTTCGCCAACGACGAGTACGTCTACGAGGCGTTGCGCGCCGGCGCCTCCGGCTTCCTGCTCAAGCGGGCCCGGCCCGCCGAGGTGGTGGAGGCCGTCCGGGTCGTCGCGGCGGGGGAATCGCTGCTCTTCCCCGCCGCGATCCGCCAACTGGTCGGGGCGTACGGGCCGGCCGGCGGCGACCGGCTGCGCGGGGCACGGCTCACCGAGCGGGAGGCCGAGGTGCTGCGCCTCATGTCCACCGGCCGGTCCAACCCGGAGATCGCCGCGCACCTGGTGGTCGGGGTGGAGACGGTGAAGACGCACGTCGGCAACGTGCTGGCCAAGCTGGGCGTCCGCGACCGTACCCAGGCGGTCATCGCCGCCTACGAGTCTGGCTTCGTCACCCCGTCCGGCTGACCGGTCCCTCCGCCGGGGGAGCGGCTTCACCGCCGGCCGGGAGGGCACCGACCTGCTGTCGGACCAGGCTGAGAGCATGACAACGATCACTGCCTCCCGACCCCGTGCCGACTCCCGCTGGCCGGACCGGCTCGCCCCACTGGCCGCCGGTTGGCTCGGCCTGTGGGGCGTCCTCGCCCTGCTCGGCACGCTCACCGGCGCCGGCTACCCGTTCGGCCCGAACGACCCCCACGGCGGCGACGTCAGCCTGCTCCGCCTGGTGCCGGTGGAGGTGGCCACCCCGCTCTTCGCCGGCGTGCTGCTCACCGCCGCGGTGGCCGCCCTGGCCATGAGCCGCCCGGCCGTACGCCCACCCGGCCCACTGCGGACGCTGCTCGCCGGCTACGGCTGGACCGTGGCGTTCGTGCTCGCCGTTGTCGTTCCGGACGCCCGGGTGCTGGTCATCCTCGGCTACCTGCCGATGCTGATCATCGGTGCGCCGTTCGGCTGGCCGCCGGTCGACTACGCCGAGATCTTCACCTGGGCGCTGTTCGCCCGGTTCGCCGCGCTCGTCGGCGGGCTGCTGCTGGCCGGGGCGGTGCTCGCCTGGCAGCGCCGCACCGCCGGGGCCTGCGTCGGGTGCGGCCGCGACGGCACCGACCGTGGCTGGACCACCCCGGCCGCCGCCGCGCGCTGGGGCCGGTGGGCCGCCGGCATCGCCGCGGCCATCCCGTTGACGTACGCGCTGACCCGGTTCGCCTGGACGGCCGGCATCCCGCTGGGCATCTCGCGGGAGTTCCTGGCCGAGATGCAGGACACCGGGCTGGTGTGGGCCGGGTTCGGGCTGGGCGCGTTCGCCACCGTCGGCGCGATCCTCACCCTCGGCCTGGTGCAGCGGTGGGGCGAGCGGTTCCCACGCTGGATGGTCGGGCTCGCTGGTCGCCGGGTGCCGGTGAAGCTGGCCGTCGTGCCGGCCACGCTGGTCGCCATCGCGGTGACCGCCGCCACACTGGGCCTGCTCACCAACCCCGAGTTCTGGCGGCTCACCGGCGGGTTCAGCCTGACCGGGGCGCCGATGCTGCTCTGGCCGTTGTGGGGCGTGGCGCTCGGTGCCGCCACCTACGCGTACCACCTGCGCCGCCGCGGAGCCTGCCGGCGCTGCGGGCGGAGCTGAGGGTGGGAGTGGGGGTGCCCCCCGATGCCCGGGGCGCCCCCGCGAATGTGAGCTAGCGTGGGTCGGGTGACTGCGCCCTCCCCGGTAATCCCGGTCCCACCGGCCGACCTGCCCGGCACGCTCGGCGCGCTTCGGGCGGCCGGTCACCAGTACCGCACCGTCAAGCAGGAACTCCGCGACAACCTCCTCGCCCGGATGCGTTCCGGCGAGGATCGCTTCCCCGGCATCGTCGGCTACGACGACACCGTGCTGCCCGAGGTCGAGCGGGCACTGCTCGCCGGGCACGACATGGTGCTGCTCGGCGAGCGCGGCCAGGGCAAGACCCGGCTGATCCGCTCGCTCGGCGCGCTGCTCGACGAGTGGACGCCCATCATTCCCGGCTCGGTGCTCAACGAACACCCGATGCACCCGCTCACCCCGGCGTCCCGCGCCCAGGTCGCCGAGGCCGGCGACGACCAGCCGGTCGGCTGGCTGCACCGCTCGATGCGCTACGGCGAGAAGCTGGCGACCCCGGACACCAGCGTCGGCGACCTGATCGGTGACGTCGACCCGATCCGGATCGCCCAGGGCCGCACCCTCGGCGACCCGGAGACCATTCACTTCGGCCTGGTGCCCCGCACCAACCGGGGCATCTTCGCCGTCAACGAGCTGCCCGACCTGGCCGAGCGGATCCAGGTGGCGCTGCTCAACGTGCTGGAGGAGCGGGACATCCAGGTCCGTGGCTACCAGTTGCGGCTGCCGCTGGACCTGCTCCTGGTGGCCAGCGCCAACCCCGAGGACTACACGAACCGGGGTCGGATCATCACCCCGCTCAAGGACCGGTTCGGCGCGGAGATCCGCACCCACTACCCGGTCGACCTGGAGTTGGAGCTGGAGCTGATCCGGCAGGAGGCCGACCTGGTCGCCGAGGTGCCGGAGCACGTCCTGGAGGTGCTGGCCCGGTTCGCCCGCGCGGTGCGCGAGTCGCCGTCGGTGGACCCGCGCTCCGGAGTCTCCGCCCGGTTCGCCATCGCCGCCGCCGAGACGGTGGCCGGCGCCGCGCTGCGTCGCGCCGGCCTGCTCGCCGCTCCCGGCAACGCGGAGGGTCAACCGGAGGCAGCGGTGGCCCGGGTCGGCGACGCGGTGTCGGTGACCAGCACCCTGCGCGGCAAGGTGGAGTTCGAGAGCGGCGAGGAGGGGCGGGAGATCGAGATCCTCGCCCACCTGCTGCGGACCGCGACCGCCGAGACGTTCCGGGCCCGCCTCGCCGGGCTGGACCTGTCCGGCTTCACCAACCTCGTCGAGGACGGCGCTGCCATCGAGACCGGTGAGCTGGTCGGTGCCGCCGAGTTGCTGCGCCAGGTGGGCACCGTGCCCGGCCTGGCCAAGGTGCTGGACCGGCTCGGTCTGGGCGACGCGCCCACCCCCGAGGAGGCCGCCGCCGGCGTCGAGTTCGTGCTGGAAGGGCTGCACCTGACCCGCCGGCTCGGCAAGGACATCAGCGACTCCGGGCGCACCGTCTACGGCGGCCGGGGCTGACCATGGCCGGCAACCGGTTCCGGTACGGGCAGTGGCGCGGCGGGCCGGACCCGCTCGCGCCCCCGTACGACGTGCGTGAGGCGGTGGACGCGGTCGGCGCCGAGGTGCTGGCCGGTGGCAGCCTCCGGGAGGCGCTGCGCGACCTGCTGCGCCGTGGCCCGCAGGGCCGTGGCGGGCTCGACGACCTGGCCGCCCGTGCCCGGCGGCTGCGCCGGGAGGCGTTGCGCAGGGGCGACCTGGACGGCGCGGTGACCCGGGCGCAGGCACTGCTCGACCAGGCCCTCGCCGCCGAGCGGGACGAACTGCGGGGCCGCGACGACGACGCCGCGCGGTTCGCCGAGTCGGTGCTGGACAACCTGCCCCGCTCCACGTCGCGGGCGGTGGAGGAGTTGGCCGGTTACCAGTGGGCCAGCGAGGACGCCCGCCGGTCGTACCAGCAGATCCTCGACCAGCTCCGCGACGACGTCCTCGGTCAGCGTTTCGCCGGGCTGCGCGACGCGGTGCGCGCCTCCGCCGACCCGGCCGCCCAGCAGCGGCTGGCCGAGATGATGCGGGACCTGAACGACCTGCTGGCCCGGCACGGCCGCGCGGAGGACACCACCGACGCGTTCGCCGAGTTCATGCGCCGGCACGGCGACTTCTTCCCGGAGAAGCCGGAGACCGTCGACGAGCTGGTCGACGTGCTGGCCCGCCGCTCGGCGGCCGGCGAACGGCTCATGAACTCACTCTCCGACCGGCAGCGCGCCGAGCTGGCCGGGCTGATGCAGCAGTCGCTCGGCGACCGGCTGGCCGGGGAGCTGTCCGCGCTGGACGCGAACCTGCGGGCGCTGCGACCGGATCTGCGGTGGGGGCGCGGCGAGCGGGTCCGGGGCGAGCAGCCGCTGGGCTACGCCGACGCGGCCGGCGCGTTGGGTGAGATCGGCGAGCTGGACGAGCTACTGGACCAGCTCGACCAGGAACACCCGGGCGCCACCCTGGACGACGTGGACGTCGACGCGGTGGCCCGGACGCTGGGCCGGGACGCCGCCGACGAGGTCCGCCGGCTGCGTGAGCTGGAGCGGGAGCTGCGCCGGCAGGGCTGGGTGAGTCGGGACACCGACGGCCTCACGCTGAGCCCGAAGGCGCTGCGCCGACTCGGCGGGACCGCGCTGCGACGGGTCTTTTCCGAGCTGACCGCCGGGCCGCGAGGCCAGCACGACCTGCGGTCGGCGGGTGCCGCCGGTGAGGTCAGCGGCGCGTCCCGTCCGTGGCAGTACGGCGACGAGCAGCCGCTGGACGTGGTCCGGACGCTCACCAGGGCGGTGAGCCGGGGTGGCCCGAGCGTGCCGGTGCAGCTCACGGTGGACGACTTCGAGGTGGTGGAGACCGAGAAGCGGGCCTCCGCGGCGGTGGTGCTCTGCGTGGACCTCTCGTACTCGATGATCTCGCAGGGTCGTTGGGGGCCGATGAAGCAGACGGCGCTGGCACTGGCGCACCTGATGGAGACCCGGTTCCCGCAGGACGCGCTGCAGATCGTGGGCTTCGGCCGGGAGGCGATGACGCTCACCCAGCAGGAGTTGGCCGCCGTCGAACCGGACATGGAGCAGGGCACCAACCTCCAGCACGCGCTGCGGCTGGCCGGTCGGCACCTGCGCCGGCACCCGGACGCCGAGCCGGTGGTGCTGGTGGTCACCGACGGCGAGCCGACCGCCCACCTGGACCCGGACGACGGGGAGGCGCTGTTCCACTGGCCGCCGCTGCCGGAGACGATCGAGGCGACGGTCCGCGAGGTGGACCGGCTCAGCCGCTACGGCGCCACGCTCAACCTGTTCATGCTCGGTGACGATCCGGGTCTGCGCCGCTTCGTCGACGCGGTGGCCCGGCGCAGCCGGGGGCGGATGTTCACCCCCGACACCGACGACCTGGGCGAGTACGTCGTCAGCGACTACCTCCGCTCCCGCCAATCCCGCCGCTAACCCCCGCCGGGCGGGGTTGACTGGGGGTGTGGAGAGCGGAGGGCTGCGGCGCGCGTACGACGCGGTGTTCGCGGAGATCGACGACGAGGCGGGGTTCGGGCCGCCGCCGGAGGGTCAGCTCAGCGCCGAGCAGATCGTCGCGCACCTGGTCGCCAACGACGAGCTGATGGTCCAGGCCACCGAGGCGCTGCTGGCCGGGTCGGCGTTCGCCTACTACGACCTGGACGACATCCACCGCCCGCAGCTCGACGCGCTGGTCGCCGAGCAGGGTGGCCTGCGCGGCCTGACCGCGTTGCTGCACGGCACCAGCGACCGCCTGTGCGCGCTGGTCGACCAGCTCGGCCTGGAGGCGGACACCCCGGTCGAGACCCACCTGCGGGAGGGCTTCGACCTCATCGTCGACGAGCCGCTGCCCTGGTCCCGCACCCTCGACCTGCACACCCGGGTCCACCTGCCCAAACACCAGGCCCAACTGCACATGCTCCGCCGCCCCTGACCCGTGCTGACCCCCGCTGGACCCCCGCCGATCTTGCACTTCCTGCCTCGACAAATAGGGGCACAGCGGGCGAATGGGCGACCGAAAGTGCAAGATCGCGGGCGGGCATCGCGGGTGGGCGGGTGGGCGGGGCGGGGCGTAGGCGCGGGTCAGCTTTTTAGGAGCTCGGTGCGGGGGTGGAAGGTGCGGCGGTAGGTGGAGGGGGCGACGCCGATGCGCTGGTGGAGTTGCTGGCGCAGGGCGGCGGTGGTGCCGAAGCCGCAGCGGTGGGCGATCTGGTCGACGGTGAGGTCGGTCGTCTCCAGCAGCAGTCGGGCGTGGTCGGTGCGCTGCTGGAGCAGCCACTGCGCCGGGCTCAACCCCGTCTCGGAGCGGAAGCGTCGGGTGAAGGTGCGTACGCTCATCCGGGCCTGCTCGGCCAGGTCGCGCAGCGCGATCGACTCGTGCAGCCGCTGCCGGGCCCACTCCCGGGCACCCGCGGTGCTGGTGTCGGTGGCCTTCGGCACCGGCTGCTCGATGTACTGCGCCTGGCCGCCGTCCCGCCAGGGCGGCATCACGCAGCGGCGGGCCGCCCGGTTGGCCACCTCGGTGCCGTGGTCGAGGCGGATGACGTACAGGCAGAGGTCGATGCCGGCGGCCACTCCGGCCGAGGTGAACACCCGATCGTCGGCGATGAAGAGCACACCGGGGTCGAGGTCCACCCGCTCGTGCAGCCGGCGGAACCGCTCCGCGTACGCCCAGTGGGTGGTGGCCCGGCGCCCGTCGAGCAGCCCGGCGGCGGCCAGCACGAACGCGCCCGTGCAGATCGACATCACGCGGGCGCCCCTCCGGTACGCCGACCGCAGCGCCTCGGCCACCTCCGGCTCGACGCTGCCGGAGGTCAGCGCGCTGCCGTCGTGGACGCCCGGGACGATCACCGTGTCGGCCGTGTCGAGCAGGTCCAGACCGTGGTCCGGGACGACCTGGAAGCCGGCGGTGCTGCGGACCGGCTGGCCGCCGGGGGTGCAGACCCGCACGTCGTAGTGGGGCACACCGTCGGCGCCCCGGGCGGTGCTGAAGACCTGGGACGGGGTGCCGAGGTCCAGGCCGACCACCTGGTCCAGGGCGAGGACGGCGATCCGGTGCGGGCGTACGGTCATGGCCCGATTATTGCGCATGATGGCTTTCCGGCCACTCGTCGGTGCCGGCGGCGCCGCACAGACTGGTCTGCGTGAGTAAGAACCGCCGCCTGCATCCCGCCTGGCTGGTCGCCGCCGTCGCCTTCGTGGCGCTGGTCGGCGCGGCCGGCTTCCGCGCCACCCCCTCGGTGCTGCTGCACCCGCTGCACGAGGAGTTCGGCTGGCCGCTGGCCACCATCTCTGCGGCCGTCTCGATCAATCTGCTGCTCTACGGGCTCACCGCGCCGTTCGCCGCCGCGTTGATGGACCGGTTCGGCATCCGCCGGGTCGTCTCGGTGGCACTGCTGCTGGTCGCCGCGGGCAGCGGGTTGACGGTCTTCATGACCGCCAGCTGGCAGTTGCTGCTCTGCTGGGGCGTGCTGGTCGGGCTGGGCACCGGCTCGATGGCCCTGGCCTTCGTGGCCACCGTCACCGGGCGTTGGTTCGTCCGCCGGCGGGGCCTGGTCACCGGGGTGCTGACCGCCGGAGGGGCGGCCGGGCAACTGGTCTTCCTGCCGCTGGTCGCGGTGCTGGTGCGCGACCACGGGTGGCGGACGGCGGCGCTCGTCGTGGCCGGAGCCGCGCTGGCGGTCGTACCCCTGGTGGTGTGGCTGCTGCGGGAGCACCCGGCGGATCTCGACCTGCCCGCCTACGGCGCGACCGAGGTCGTCGCGGCGCCGCCGGCCACCGGCGGGGCGGCGACGCGGGCGCTGGGCGCGCTGGCCGCCGCGGCCCGGACCCGGCCGTTCTGGCTGCTGGCCGCCGGGTTCGCGATCTGCGGCGCGACCACCAACGGCCTCGTCGGTACGCACTTCGTGCCGGCCGCGCACGACCACGGCATGACCGAGACCACCGCCGCCGGGCTGCTCGCCCTGGTCGGGCTCTTCGACATCGTCGGCACGATCGCCTCCGGCTGGCTGACCGACCGGGTGGACAGCCGGCTGCTGCTCGGCGGCTACTACGCGCTGCGCGGGGCGTCCCTGCTGGTGCTGCCGAGCCTGTTCGCCGACACCGCCAAGCCGAGCATGCTGGTGTTCATCATCTTCTACGGCCTGGACTGGGTGGCCACCGTGCCGCCCACCGTGGCGCTGTGCCGGGAGTACTTCGGCACCGCCGGGGCCGTGGTGTTCGGCTGGGTGTTCGCCGCTCACCAGTTCGGTGCGGCGCTCGCGGCGACCGGCGCGGGGCTGGTCCGGGACCGGCTCGGCGACTACGCGATGGCCTGGTACGTGGCCGGTGCCCTGTCGATCGGCGCCGCCGGGCTGTCGTTGCTGCTGCGGCGGCGGCCGGGCCGGCCGGTGCCGGAGGCCGTCCTGGTCGCCGCGACCGCACCCCGGGCGTGGAGCTTCCGGGGCTGAGGCCGGGGGCTCAGCCGAGGGTCCACTGCTGGGCGGGCCGGCCGTCGCACGTCCGCTGCCGGACCTTGTCCCCGGCCTCGGCGCCGTCGTCGTCGGCCTGCCCGCACTTGCCGCTGTGCACGGCCACCAGCAGCACCGGGCCGGTGCCGGTGGCGGTCAGCCGCCACTGCTGGTTGGCCTGGCCGTGGCAGGGGAACTGCAGCATCTGCGCGCCGTCGTCCGTGCTGCCGCCCTCGACGTCGAGGCACTGCCCGTAGGCCGCGTTGGTCAGCGTCACGACGTCCGCGCCGGCCGGGTTGACCACCCACTGCTGCTCCGGGCCACCCGTGCACGCGGCCAACGTCGCCTCCGCCTCCTCGTCGTCGCCGTCGAGCCCGAGGCAGAGCCCGGAGGCGGCCCGCAGCACCCGAGGGCCGGTGGGCGGGCCGGCCGGGGTGGCCGACGGGGTCGGCGACGGCTCGGCCGTCGCGCTCGGGCTCGGCTCGGCCGCCGGGGCGGTGGGCTCCGGCGCGCTGGACGGGGCGCCGACCGTCGCCGGCACCACCGGCTCGTCGTCACCGTCGAGCAGCCCGGTGGCGAAGACCACTCCCAGGAGCACGCCGACCAGCCCGACGGCCAACGCCACCCGCAGCAGCGGATCGGCCAGCGGGCCGGAACGGGGTGCGGACCGCCGGCCGCCGTAGACGGTGCCGGCGGGGTCGGGGCGTTCGTCGGGCGCGGACATACGGGCCATCCTCACCCACCGCGGCGGGCTGGGGCCAGTCGGCGAACGGCGCCAGCCGCCGCGGTCGGGGGATCAGTCGACGACCCGGACGTCCTTCCAGAACGCCACCCGGTCGCGCACCATCTCGGCGTCCGGCTTCGGCTCCGGGTAGTACCAGACCGCGTCCTCGCTGGTGCTGCCCTCGTGTTCGAGGCTGTAGTACGAGGCGGTGCCCTTCCACGGGCAGACGGTGTGCGTCGCGGACTCGCGGATCAGGTCGTCGCGCAGGGCGGAGCGGGGGAAGTAGTGGTTGCCCTCCACCAGCACGGTGTCGTCGCTCTCGGCGACGACCAGGTCGTTCCACACGGCTTTCGGCATGGCACCAACACTAGGCCGTCGCTGGGACAGCGGCTGCGCTCAGCGCGTCGGCTGCGGGTCCGTGACGTCCGCCACGGTGGCCGCGAGAGCGGCGATCGTGGCGTCGGCGTCGAGCGCGACCGCGAGACCGCGCTCACCGGCGCCCAGGGTGATCTCCCGGCCGCGCAGCCGCTGGTCGGCGATCACCGGCCAGGCGGTGCTCGCGCCGAACGGGGTGATGGTGCCGCGCTCGTAGCCGGTGGCGGCGAGGGCGCCGGCAGCGTCCGGCATGGACAGCCGGTGCACCCCGAGCAGGGCACGCAGCTTGGGCCAGGAGATGACCCGGTCGCCGGGGGTGAGCACGAACAGGTGGTCGTCCGCGCCCCGGCGGACCACGATCGTCTTGACGACGTCCGGGACGGCCACGCCCCGGGCGGCGGCGGCCTCCGCCAGGCTGCCGACAGCGCCGTAGCGGACCAACCGGTAGGGCAGGCCGGCGGAGTCCAGGGCGGCGATCGCGGGCGACGACATGCCCGCCACGGTAACCGCCGGGCCTGCCACCGGACGGGAAACGGCCATCGTCGACATCCCACCGAATTCTGGGTACGGGCGTAAGGTGATCACATGCGCGCTGAGCGTGTGGATCACTCGATTGACCATGATCAAGCGGTGGACACGTTGCGGCGGTCGTACGCCGCGGTGCCCACTGGCGAGCCTGTCCGGCTCGCCAAACGAACCTCCAACCTGTTCCGCCCCCGGTCCGCTCCCCGGACCCCGGGCCTCGACGTGAGCGGCCTCGGCCGGGTGCTCTCGGTCGACCCGACCGGGCGCACGGCCGACGTTCAGGGCATGTGCACCTATGAGGACCTGGTCGACGCGACACTGCCGCACGGGCTGATGCCCCTGGTGGTGCCGCAGTTGCGCACCATCACCCTGGGCGGGGCGGTCACCGGCCTGGGGATCGAGTCGACCTCCTTCCGCAACGGCCTGCCCCACGAGTCGGTACGGGAGCTGGACGTGCTCACCGGCACCGGCGAGATCATCACCGCCCGGCCGGACGGCGAGCACGCCGACCTGTTCACCGCGTTCCCCAACTCGCTGGGCAGCCTCGGCTACGCCACCCGTCTGCGCATCGAGCTGCAGCCGATCGGCCGGTACGTGGCGTTGCGCAACATCCGGTTCACCCAGTTGGAGGCACTCACCGACGCGATCGCCGAGGTGACCGCGACACGGTCCTGGGCCGGTGAACCGGTCGACGCGATGGACGGGGTGATGTTCAGCCCCGGCGAGGCGTACCTGGTGCTGGCCAGGTTCACCGACGCGGCCGACCCGCCCAGCGACTACACCGGCCAGGCGATCTACTACCGGTCGCTGCGCCAGCGCACCCGTGACGTGCTGACCGCGTACGACTATCTCTGGCGCTGGGACACCGACTGGTTCTGGTGCTCGGCGGCGTTCGGCGCGCAGCACCCCGTGGTGCGCCGGCTCTGGCCGTCGCGCTTCCGGCGCAGCGACGTCTACCACCGGCTGGTCCGGCTGGAGCACCGGCACCAGGTGGCCGCCCGCATCGACCGGCTGCGCGGCCAGCCGGCCCGGGAGCGGGTGGTGCAGGACGTGGAGATCCCGCTGGAGAACACGGCTGACTTCCTGCGCTGGTTCGCCGGCGCGGTGGGGATGAACCCTGTCTGGCTCTGTCCGTTGCGCCTGCGCGAACCGGCGGGTCCCGGTTCCGCGAGGTCCTGGCCGCTGTATCCCCTCCGGCCGGGGCAGGACTACGTCAACATTGGGTTCTGGGGGAGCGTGCCGATCGCGCCCGGCGCCGCCGACGGCGACGTCAACCGCACGATCGAACGCAGGGTGTCGGAGTCCGGCGGGCACAAGTCGCTCTACTCCGACGCGTACTACGACCGGGACGCCTTCGACCGCCTCTACGGGGGTGAGACCTGGCGCGCGGTGAAGGACCGCTACGACCCGGACCACCGGCTGACGGGACTGTACGAAAAGGCGGTAGCACGAGCATGAGCCTGACCGACCGAGACCAGGGGGCGGCGAGCGCCCCGGCCACCCCGCCGGCGGGGGGCCGGCAATCGGGACCGACCGTGGCGGACGTGGTCCGTGCGGTCACCGCCGGGCCGCTGCCGGTGCGCATCACCGGGTACGACGGCAGCGCGGTCGGCCCGTCCGACGCCGGCATCACCCTGGCGATCCGTTCCGAGCGCGGCCTGTCGTACCTGCTCACGGCCCCCGGTGACCTGGGCATGGCCCGGGCCTACGTCAGCGGCGACCTGGCGTTGCAGGGGGTGCACCCGGGCGACCCGTACGAGGCGCTGCGGGTGCTCAAGGACGAGTTGCGGCTGCGCCCACCGTCGCTGACGGAGGGGTTGGCCCTGGTGCGTGGGCTGGGCTGGGAGCGGCTGCTGCCGCCGCCGGCCCCGCCGCAGGAGGCGCAGCCCCGCTGGAAGCGGGTGATGAACGGGCTGCGGCACTCGCGGGTGCGGGACAGCACGGCCATCTCGCACCACTACGACGTGTCGAACGCCTTCTACGAGAAGGTGCTCGGCCCGTCGATGACGTACACCTGCGCGGTGTACCGGTCTCCGGACGACACGTTGGAGCAGGCCCAGGCGGCGAAGTACGACCTGGTCGCCGGCAAGTTGGCGCTCAAGCCGGGGATGCGGCTGCTCGACGTGGGCTGCGGCTGGGGTGGCATGGTCCGGCACGCGGCGCGCGAGTACGGCGTCAAGGCGCTCGGGGTGACCCTGTCGAAGGCGCAGGCGCAGTGGGCACAGGCGGCGATCGAGCGGGAGGGGCTGTCCGGGCTGGCCGAGGTGCGGCACATGGACTACCGGGACGCGCCTGCGGAGCAGTTCGACGCCATCTCCTCGATCGGGTTGACCGAGCACATCGGGGTGCGCAACTACCCGGCCTACTTCGGGGCGCTGCGCAACCGGCTGCGGCCGGACGGCCGGCTGCTCAACCACTGCATCACCCGGGCGGACAATCGGGCGCCGCACCGCTCGGGCGCGTTCATCGACCGGTACGTCTTCCCCGACGGGGAGTTGGCCGGCCCGGGTCGGCTGATCAGTGAGGTCCACGACGCCGGGCTGGAGGTGCACCACGAGGAGAACCTGCGCCAGCACTACGCGCTGACGCTGGCGGCCTGGTGCCGCAACCTGGTGGAGCACTGGGACTTCTGCGTCTCGGAGGTCGGCGCGGGCACCGCACGCGTGTGGGGGCTGTACATGGCCGGGTCGCGGATGGCGTTCGAGCGCAACGGCATCCAGCTGCACCAGGTGCTGGCCACCCGGAACGGCCCGGAGGGCCAGACCAGCTACCCGTTGCGGCCCGACTGGCTGCCCTGACCGTCCTCGCCTGAAGCCGCGCCGAAAAGTCGGCGCGGCTTTTGGCGAACCGATTGACAAACAAGTTTTGTACGTACAAACTGATTTTGCCATGAGAGAAGTCCTGTACCTGGAGCAGATCGAGCAGGCCGAGGTCCTGCTCAAGCCGCAGCGCGTCGAGGTGCTGCGGCAACTGGCCGAACCGCGCACCTGCACCGAGGTCGCGGCCCGACTCGACCAGACGCCACAGCGCGTCTACTACCACGTCAAGCAGCTCGTCGCGGCTGGCCTCGTCGAGCTGGTCAAGGAACGCAAGGTCCGCGGCATCACCGAGGGCATCTACCAGGCCGCCGCCCGGTCCTACTGGCTGTCCCCCCGGCTCATCGGCCGCATCGGGCTGCGCCGGGCCCGCGACGAGCTCAGCCTGGGCTACCTGCTCGACCTGATGGAGGAGGTCCAGGCCGACATCGCCGGGCTGGACAGGGCGGCGCCCGAGCTGCCCTCGATCGGGGTGTCCGGCGAGATCCGGGTGCCGGCGGAGCTTCGCCAGGAGTTCCTGCACGACCTGCAAAGCGCACTTCAGGACCTGTTCACCCGCTACGGCGGCAGCGAAGGGGATGCCTTCAAGCTCGCTGTCGCCTGCTATCCGAAGGGAAACAACCATGAGTGACCCGATGAAGGTTCAGGCCCGCCTCTCCGCGCCCGTCGGGCGCGTCCGCCAGGCACTGACCGACCCGGCCGAGCTGCGACTCTGGCTCGCCGAGCACGCCGAGGTCGAGCTGCCCCAGCGGTACGAGTTCTGGGGCCGGTACACGCCCGAGGGCGACGCACCGCACCAGCGACTGCTGCACGCCGATGACGACACGCTGCGCTTCGGCTGGCTGCTCGACGGCGTGGAGACCACCACCGAGTTCCAGCTGACCGCCGAGAGCCCGGACAGCACCGTGCTGACGCTGACCCAGAGCCACTTCGACTTCAACGAGGCGATGACCGGCTCCAGCATCCGCGGCGTGCTGCAGACCTTCTGGGCGCTGGCCATCGCCAACCTCGCCGCCCACCTGGAGGGCCGGTCGCTGCTGCCGAAGACCGACTTCACCTCCTCCGACCTGCGCGGTGAGCTGGTCATCGCCGCCCCCGCCGACAAGGTGTGGGAGTCGCTGACCGACTCCGAGCAGGCCAGCGCCTGGTTCGGCTACCCGATCGGCATCGAGCCGTGGGCCGGTGGCCGCTACGCCATGGGCGGCTTCGACGCCGGGTACGCGGCCAAGGTGGTCGACGTGGAGCCGGGCCGGAAGATGAGCGTCGACTGGGGGCCGGTCGGCGTCACGACCTGGGAGCTGGCCGAGTCCGGTGGCCGGACCACGCTGACCTTCGTGCAGAGCGGCTTCGACGAGAGCAACCCCCCGTACGCGGCCTGGAGCGGGTCGCTGGCCGGGCTGTACGAGCTGCGCCGCTACCACGAGGTGCAGGCATGGCAGCCGATCTGGCTCGCCGCCGACGTGCCCGGCCTGGAGCCCGAGCCGACCGCAGCGGCCAGCTGACGGGGTGGACCCCTGCGGCGAGCGCCGGCCCCACGGCACCACGGGCCGGCGCTCGCCGCGTATCCGGCGGCATTCCCGGTGATATCCGGGCCTGGAGTGGGTACTGGCTGGCGATGTTCTTCATCTTTGGTCTGCGTACCAAGGTCGACCGGTCCGGTGTCGTGCAGCAGGTCTGCCGGCACTGCGGCAACCACGCCGCGCAGGTGATCACCCGCCGATCGACCAAGTTCACCCTCTTCTTCATTCCCCTCATCCCGATACGCACCCGGTACGCGCAGCAGTGCACGTTCTGCGGGGCGCAGTACGAGATCTCCAGGGCCGACGCCGAGCGTCTCCCGGTCGGCTGAGCCGTCGATGGCCCGCTTCCTCTGCTGGTTGATCCGCCGGCCACCCCCACCGGTCAGCCCTCCGGTGCACACCGCCGCACGTCCGCCCTGCACGCCCGGCCGGCGGAAGCACCGCCGCGCCCGCCGCCCGCTGGCGGGCACCGGGTTGCCCCGCTCCCCCTGGAACCGTTCCGGCGGCCGCTGACCGCGTACCAGAGGACGCCCCTCCGGCGCGGCCTCCTGTGTGGCCGGACCGGCTCGATGTGGGCGGCCGTCCGGACCCTGGCGGGCGTCCCGGGCGCTGGCTAGGCTTTCGGGGTTTGCCGTGGACTCCGTCCGTCCGAGGGTGCACGCACGACGACGAGCCGGAGCGACGTGTCGCGAGAGGACCTGAAGCAGGCTGCGGGGGAGTCCACCTCGGAGCCGGCCGGCGCGCCGCCGGCTCTCGCCGATGCGACCCTTCCGACGCCGGCACCAGCCGCACTGGACGCGAGTGGTGGGCAGAGCGCCGTCGCGCCGGCCCGGCCGGGAAGAGCCGGGCTGGTCGTCGCAGCCGGTGTCCTGCTCGTCGAGGCGTTCTGGCTGGTCGCCGCGCTGCCCGGCGCGGCGCTGGTCAGCGACGTGGGCGCGCTCCTGGTCGCCGGCTGGGCCACCGTCGCCTGTGCCGGGGTGGCCCGCCGGCACCCGGTCCCGCTGCGCCGGTTCTGGACGCTGCTCGCGGCCACCATGGCACTCGCCGCGCTCGGCCGGGCGATCTGGACGGCGCAGCGGCTCGGCGGTGGCGACCTGCCGCACACCCCGCTCGTCGGGGCGATCTTCACCGCCGGCATCCTCACCGGCACCGCCGCGCTGCTCTGCTCGCCCTCCGCGCCGCGCACCGGTGTGGGGCGGGCCCGGACGCTGCTGGACGGGGTGATCGTCGCGCTGGCCCTGGTGCCGATCGGCTGGGTGCTGGTGTTCCGTGGCGTCGCCGCCGCCGAGCTGGCCGACCCGGCGCGCACGCTGGGGCTGCTCTACCCGATGTTCGACCTGATGCAGCTGACCATCCTGGTGGCGGTCTCCGGCCCGGCCCGGTCGGTGTGGCGGCCGATGAGCGTGCTCGCGGCGAGCCTCACCATCCGGGTGGTCGCCGACGTCGTCTACGTCTCGCTGGTCGCGCGCGCCGACTACGCCGCCGGTCACCCCATCGACCTGTGCTGGCCGCTGAGCTACCTGCTGATCGGCCTGGCCACCCGCAACCCGCCACCACCGGACTGCGACGGCACCGACGACACCGCCGAGGCACCGGTGCCGCCCTGGTGGCGGGTGGCGCTGCCGTACCTGCCGGTGGGCGGGGCCATCATCGCGGTGGTGATAGCCCGGCGGCCCACCGGGCAGACTCCGCACCTCGTGTTCGTGACCATGATGGTGCTGCTCGCCGCCCTCGCCGTGCGGCAGGGCCTGGCCGCCAACGAGAACCTGCGCCTCGTGGCCCGGCTGCGCCGGCTCGCGTACGGAGATCAGCTCACCGGGCTGCCCAACCGGCTGTTGTTCAACCGGCGGCTGCGCCTGGCCCTGCGCGACGGGCGGCCGGTGGCCGTGCTGCTGCTCGACCTCGACGGGTTCAAGCAGGTCAACGACCGGTTCGGGCACGCCACCGGCGACACCCTGCTGACCGGGCTGGCAGCTCGCATGCGGGCCGCCGTGGACGACGACGGCATCATCGCGCGGCTGGGTGGCGACGAGTTCGCGGTGCTGGTCGACGGCGACCGGCCCGTACCCCCGGAGCGGCTGGCCCAGCGACTGCTGGACGCCCTGCGACCCTCCGACGGTGACGACGACGTCGGAGTGCACCCGTCGGCGAGCATCGGCATCGCCGAGTACGGCCCGCAGCACGCCTCCCACACCGACCTCCTGCGCGACGCCGACATCGCCATGTACGCGGCCAAGGCGGCCGGTAAGTCCGCGTACCGGACGTGCACCCCGGCGCTGCGCGAGTCGGCCGTCTCGCGGGCCGAGCTGATCGCCGACCTGCGCCGGGCGGTCGACGAGGAGCAACTGCACCTGGAGTTCCAACCCATCGTCGACCTGGCCACCGGCGCGGTACGCAGCGCCGAGGCGCTGGTGCGCTGGCGGCACCCCCGGCTCGGGCTGCTGCCGCCGGCGAAGTTCCTGCCGCTGGCCGAGGAGACCGGGCTGATCCTGCCGATCGACCGCTGGGTGATCCACGAGGCGTGCCGGGCCGCCGCGACCTGGCGGGACCGGGTGCCGGAGGCGACGGTCGCGGTGAACATCGCCGCGGCGCACCTGCGCAGGCCCGACCTGATCGCCACGGTCACCGCGGCCACCGCCGGCGCCGGGCTGGCGCCGCGCGCGTTGACCCTGGAGCTGACCGAGTCGGCGCTGATCGAGGGGACCGACGCGGTGCTGGAGCGGCTGCGCCAGCTCCGGGACCTGGGCATCCAGATCGCCATCGACGACTTCGGCACCGGCTACTCGTCGCTGAGCTACCTGCACCGCATCCCGGCCACCGAACTGAAGATCGACCGTTCGTTCGTGGCCCGCCTCGGCACCGACGACGACCGGGCGTACGCCACCGTGGAGATGGTCACCCGGCTGGCCGGCGCGTTCGACCTGGCGGTGGTCGCCGAGGGGGTGGAGACCGAGCGGCAGCACGCGGCGGTCACCGCCATCGGTTGCCCGCGCGGCCAGGGCTATCTGTACGGGCGGCCGGACGCCCCCGCGACGGTGGGTCAGAATCGGCCTTGACCCTGACGTAGCGGCAGGCGGGAGTCTGGTTCCCGGAAGGGAGGGGAACCATGGCGTACACGGTGGGACAGGTGGCGAAGGTCGCCGGCGTGACGGTACGGGCGCTGCACCACTACGACGAGATCGGACTGCTCTCGCCGAGCGGGCGGACCCCGGCCGGCTACCGCCGCTACGACGACGCGGACCTGGAACGGTTGCAGCACGTCCTGTTCTACCGGGAGCTGGGTTTCCCGCTGGAGGAGATCGCCGCCATCATCGACGACCCGGCGGCCGACCCGGCCGCGCACCTGCGCCGGCAGCACGAGCTGCTGACGGTACGGATCACGCGGTTGCAGGAGATGGTCACGGCGATCGAGTTCGCGATGGAGGCGAGCAAGTTGAACATCCAACTCACCCCCGAGGAGCGGTTCGAGGTCTTCGGCGACTTCAACCCGGAGGAGCACGAGGCCGAGGCCGAGCGGCGTTGGGGCGACAGCGAGGCGTACCGGGAGTCGAACCGGCGGGTCTCCCGCTACAGCAAGGACGACTGGCTGCGGATCAAGGAGGAGAACGAGGACTGGGGCCGGCGCATCGTCGCGGTGCTTGCGTCGGGCGTGCCGGCGGACAGCCCGGAGGCGATGGAGCTGGCCGAGGAGCACCGGCAGATCATCAGCCGCTGGTTCTACGAGTGCTCGTACGAGGTGCACACCGGGTTGGCCGACATGTACATGGCCGACGAGCGGTTCACCCGGCACTACGAGGACATCGCCCCGGGGCTTGCGGCGTACCTGAACGAGGCGATCCACGCCAACGCGATCAGCCGCGCCTGA
>NZ_JAMHIW010000025.1 GCF_023896955.1 Micromonospora sp. RHAY321 | reverse complement strand
GCCAGGGTGGCCCCGCCCACGGGACGCCGGCCCCACAACCGGACACCGGGGGCGGCCCGGTGACAGCCGAACCGGACATCCGACTCGTCCGGGCCCAGACGCCACCGACACGGCGTTGGTGACCAGGATGTCGAGGCGGTCCGGTCGCCGGACGAACTCTCAGATCCCGGTGGCGGACCGCCGCCCGCCCGCCGCGAATGAGTATTTGGTCTGGTACGCGGCTGCCATCCGGCAGCGTTTACGCTGTGACCGAGAAAGGCGGATCATGATCGCTGCATGTTGCCGGGCACTGACTCCCTCCCTGTCCGGGGTCGGTCGATGAGCGCAGTCGCATTCCTCAACATCGCCATGCACGGGCATGTCAACCCCACGCTGCCGGTCGTGGCGGAGCTTGTTCGTCGGGGCCACTCCGTCACCTACCACACGACACCGGCCTACGCCGAGCAGATCGCGGCCACCGGCGCGCGGGTGTTCCCCTACCGCGGGGATGACGTACCACTCTCCGGCCCGCCGACGCCCGTCACGGTGATGGAACAGCTCGCGCGCACCGCCGTACGCGTGCTGCCCGCCGTCCTCACCGATCTGCGCGGCTCCCGTCCCGATCTGGTCGTCCACGACTCCCTCTGCCTGTGGGGGCCGGTTGCCGCCCGGGAACTCGGCGTGCCGGCGGCGTCGTCGTTCACCACGTTCGCGTTCAACCGGCACCTGCCCAGCCCCACCCACGGCTCCTGGGAGCTGCTCGCCGCAGCGGCGGTCCATCCCCGTCCCACCGGGAGATACCTGACGTCGCGCTGGAAGCTCCGCCGACGGTACGACACGGATGCGGTGCCCCTGGTCGACCTGGCCAACATCCGTCAGCCGCTCAACCTGGTCTACACCTCCCGGGAGTTCCACCCCGAGGCCGACACCTTCGACGAGTCCTACCGGTTCGTCGGGCCGAGCATCGGCGCCCGCCAGGCCGACTCGTCGTTCCCGGTCGATCGGCTGCGGGACCCGGTGCTCTACGCCTCGCTGGGCACGGTGTTCGGCGCCGACCCGGGGCTGCTCCGTGCCTTCGCCAACGCGCTCGCCCCGCTGGGTGGCACCGTGATCGTCTCCACCGGACAGACCGATCCCGCCGCGCTCGGCCCGCTGCCGGCCAACGTGATCGCGCACCGCTCCGTACCGCAGTTGGAGGTGCTGGCCCGCGCGGCGCTGTTCGTCACCCACGGCGGGGTGAACAGCGTCAACGAGGCCCTGTACGCCGGCGTACCGATGCTGGTGGTCCCGCAGGGCGCTGACCAGTCGTTGGTGGCCTCCCGCGTCGTCGAGCTCGATGCCGGGCTCGCCGTCCGCACCGAGGACGTCAGCGTGGAGGTCGTGCGCGCCCTCGCCCAGCGCCTGCTCGACGAGCCCCGATTCCGTGACGCCGCGAGCACCTTGCGGGTCGCCCAGCGTCAGGCGGGCGGCTATTCGCGCGCCGCCGACGAACTCGAGCGCTATGTGCAGCAGACCGGCCGGGTCGCTCAGCCGGTCTCTGCCGATCTGCCGCCGCAGGGCTGACCGATGTCCCCCGTCGTCGTCATCCTGCTGCTGTTCGCTGGGCTGTCCGAGGCCGCCGGCCGTCTCCTGCCCGTGGTGGCCCGCCTGTCTGGCGTGTCGCACGTCAGGGTGTTCGGGTTGCTGCTGGCCGGCGCCGTGGTCGACGGCGCGGTATTCGCGCTCTGGCCGCTGTCCGCGTGGGCACTCGCCGAGATGGTGCTGCCCGCCGTGCCGTCCCATGGAGCCGCGTTGGTCTGGACACCAGGCCTGGCCGCTCCGCTGCTGCTTGCCGCAGTCCTCGCGTTCCCGCTGCTCGGGCCGCTGCTGCACTTCGTGCTCATGCTGGGAGTGGGGGCTGGTCTCGCCGCCTCACTCGCCACGGTGGCCGGGCTCGGCTGGTGGGACGCCGTCGGCTGCGTGGCCGTCGCGGGGGTCGGCCTCGGCGTTGCCGTCGAAGGCGTCCGCCGCCTGGTGGTGAGGCTCAACACGACACGAGCACCGGAGCCCCTCACGTGACCGAGCTGGTGCTCCTGCTGCTGCTCGGCGGGATCGGACCTGTCCTGCTCGCCGAAGCTCTGCTCGCCCGCTACGAGGTGCTGGTCTATGCCGCGGGCTGGCGCACTCCCACCATCGCACGCCCCGCGGGCGCCCTCCCCGCCCGGGGCGCGGACCCGGACCGCCCACCGGACGCGTACCTGGTCTATCTGGACGGCATCGGGAAACGCCGCTTCCACGACACCCGCGACGGCGGCCGACTGGTGAAGTCCCTGATCGCCGGAGCGCCGGAGCTCAGGGTGCTGGGCCAGGTGCAGCCCTACTCCCCGCTGGCCCTTCCGCTGGCCGACCGGCCGGTGTGGTCGTGGCTGCGCCGCCACATCGGGCTGGTGCTGTTCCTGCACAACGTGATGCAGACCTTCGTCGCCGCCGACCGCCGGTACCGTCCCCTGTACAACCGCGCCGTCGGCTCGCAGATCGCCACCGAGCTTCGGCTCGCCGGTTACCAGCCCGACAGCGGTATCCCCGTGGTGATGCTCAGTTACAGCGGCGGCGCCCAGGTCGCCACCGGCGCGGTGGACGAACTGTGGTCCCAGCTGCGCTCCCCGATCTGGCTGATCACTCTGGGCGGGTTCCACAACGGCGCCAACGACATCAGCCGCGCGCAGCACCTCGACCGGCTCACCAGTGCCGGCGACCGCATCGAGCGGGTCGGCACCTGGTTGTTCCCGCAGCGGTGGCGGCTGTTCCGCGGAAGCGGTTGGAACAGGGCCGATCGCGAGGGGAAGATCACCGAGCACTGGCTCGACCCGGCCACCCACGTCGGTCCGCGCAGCTACATCAGCCCGGAGGCCCGGCTACCCGATGGCCGCAGTCACCTCGACCGGACAGCCGACACCGTGATCGCGCTGATCCGGGATCGTCTCAGCGCGACTGCGGAAACCGACGGCCCGCTGCCCTGAACGGCGCGATCCATGGCGCACAGCACGACCGCTGGTGCATCGGTCAGACGTCGGCGTTCAAACCCGCCTGCTGATTCGCCTCGCTCCGGGGGAGCCCGGACACCTGGAGCAGTTGGCTGATGACAACGCGCAGTTGTGTGACGACGACAGCCCCGGTGAACTCGACACCCTCGGCGCATGCCTCGTCGACGTCATCGATCGCCCGCAGCGCTCGCTCCCGGGCGCGATCCGGCTCCCGTCCGGCGAGGAAGTCACGATGCAGGAGCCTGAACGCCTGGCCGAAGTGCTCGATCGCTGTCGGAAGGCCAGCCGGCAGCGGCTCTCGGGCGCGAATGGCCGACACGGCCCACTGCACCATCTCGCGGCTGTTGGTGTAGGCGAGTTCAAGGTGTTCGGCCGCGTGCTCGTACCGGCGCATGATGCCCAGCCGTCGTCTTCGCCACGGTGAGAGTCGCGCGACCTCGCATGCCGCGGCGACCATCTCTGTCGTGTTGCGTCGTGCCGCCTCCGCCGTACGCAGTCGTTGCAGTGCCTCCTCGGCCTGCCGGACGTCGCGGCGGGTCAGCGCGTCGGCGGTGGCGGTCATTTCACGGGCGATGGCATCGACTGCCGGACCGGCGGCGCGGTGGACGATCCGCACCGGATTGAGCGGCAGGATCAGCAAGGCCACGACGATGGCCACCAGGACACCGACCAGCGCGTTCGCCGTCCGCGGCACGGCCAGATCCGGCCTTTCCGGAGACACCGTTCCCAGCAGGACGGCGGTGCTTCCCGCCTGCACCATGACGGCGCCGGTGCCTCGGAACAGGGCTGCCGCCGAAATCGTCAATGCCACGACCAACCCGGTCTGTATCGGTCCTGCCCCGATGAACCGTATGATCCCGTCCCCGATCAGCACGCCCAGGATCACGCCGGCGAGGAGTTCCACGGTGCGCCTGGCCCGGTTGCCGATGGCCGCCGCGATCGTGCCGACCGCGGCGGCGGGCGCGAACAGCGGCTGCGGATTGTGCAGCACGTCGCTCGCGATGAACCACGCCAACCCGGCGGCCAGCCCCGCCTGCACCGCGACGATGAGGTAGGTACGAAGCCGGTCGTAGGCGTCCCGGCCTTCCCGCAGCGCGCTCTCCGCCGGTCGGGCACCCCGACGTCTGCTGCGCACCTCTCACCTCCACCGTCGATCGGCCCTGTGACGATCGTCGTACGTTGGTGAGCGTCGGGTGCGCGAGATCCCCAATCTGGTGCGCCGACGGCGGAAGCCCGAGTGGTGCCTGGTCAGGAGCCTTGGCGACCCCGGCCGACGGGGGGTCAGCCGGCGTCGAGCAGGTCCAGGACCGCGTCCCGGGCGGCCAGGACGGCCGTCTCGGACTGCGGCGTGTGGTCGAGGATGTCGAAGCTGTGCTGCCCGTCCGGCACCTCGATGACCTGCACGGGCCGGCCGTGGGTGGTGGCCGCGGCGAGGAACGCCTCGATGCCGGCCAGGACGGGGGGTATGTCCCGCCCGGCGCGGGTCAGCACCAGCGGGACATCGGCGCCCGAGCCGAGCGCGTCGACGGGCAGGAACCTCGGGTCGATCTCCCAGCCGGGCAGCGGGATGAGCAGCGGGTAGGTCAGCGCGATCCCGCGCAGCCACGGCGGTGGGACCCGGAGCCAGTCGGCCGCGAAGAGGCCCCCGCCGGAGAAGAACCAGAGCACCACCCGGTCCGGGTCGACCCGGGGGTCGGCGCGGACCTGCTCGACCATGGCGGCGATGTCGTCGGCCGTGGCGGGCAGCGCCGACAGGTCGGCCACCTGGTAGCTGATCAGCGCGGCGACCAGGCCGCGCTCGGCGAGCAGCGCGCCGTAGCCGCGGTAGAGCATCCAGTCGCGGGGATCGGGCACGTCAGGGGGCAGCGGGGCGCCGTGCACGATCACGACGGCGGGCGCGGGACCGGTGCCGGCGGGTAGGTGGAGATCGACGTTGCCGTGCCGTTCGACCGGCGCGGCGGGGGCTGACAGGACGAAGGGTCGTTGTGCGACGGGCGTCGTCATGCGCCGAGAATATCGATCATCAGCCCGCCCAACTGTCCCGTCGTGTCCACGGGGGAGCGTCGGGAGCGGGTGGTCAGGCGGGGTCGGCCGGCTTCGCGGCGTCGCTGGCCTGGGCGTGCCGCTCCAGCAGTCGCTGCCGGATCTCCTCGGGGGTGTACGCGCGGCGGCGCCGTTCGGCCCGCGCGATGACCACGCCGGAGGCCGCGACCCCGGCGAGGCCGGCGAGCCCCAGGACCTTCCACCACCGCATCCGTTGCCGCATCGGCCTAGGGTAGACCCTCATGAGCATCAGCCTGGATGAGGCGGTCGAGTTGACCCGCACCGGCGACGTGTGGGTGTTCCGGGGCCGTAGCGTGCCGGACCGGGCGATCCAGTTCACCACCAACAGCCCGGTCAACCACGTCGGCATGGCGGTGGTGCTGGACGACATGCCGCCGCTGATGTGGCACGCGGAGTTGGGCAGGTCGTTGCCGGACCTGTGGTCGGGCAGCCATCAGCGCGGGGTGCAGTTGCACGACCTGCGGGACGCGGTGTGCGTCTGGGCCAACCGGTACGGCCAGCGGGCCTGGCTGCGGCAGCTCGACCCGCCGGCGGACGGGGAGATGGAGCGGGCGGTGCTGCGGACGGTCGCGCGGTTGGACGGCACACCGTTTCCGTCCACCGCCCAGTTGGCCTGGCGGTGGGTGCGGGGTCGGGTGCCGGCGCTGCCGCGTCCCGGTCGGCCCGCATCGCCGTCGACGCCGGTGACATCGCCGGGGGCTCGGGACCGGGCGCTGGAGACGGCGTACTGCGCCGAGGTGGTGGCGGTGACGTACGAGGCGATGGGGCTGCTGCCCGCCGGCCGGCGTCCGAACTGGTACGACCCGGGGCGTTTCTGGAGTGGGGACGACCTCGGTCTGGCCGGGGGTGCCGGGCTGGGTGCGGAGATCGAGGTCCTGGTTCCGCCGCGGTGAGGTTTGGCCGGGGCGGTGACCGGCAATTGCTGTCGCCGTGAGTGCCTCCACCGATCTCGACACGCTGGCCGACTTCTTCGACCGGTACGGCGTGGCGTTGACCTGCGGCGACCTGCCGGCCATCGCCGGTTGTTACGCCCTGCCGGGTCTGGTGGTGGCCGACACGTACAGCTTCTCGTTCACCACGCCGGCGGCGGTGGCCTTGTCGTTCGTGGGTGCGGCGCCCGACTACCAGGACCGGGAGTTGGTGGCGGCGCACGCCCTGATCGAGGATGTGCAGCCGATGTCCGCGCTGCTGACGATGGTGGCGGTGGAGTGGGAGTTCCTGGACAGTCGGGGGCGTGCGGTGCCGGGGGAGCGGTACCGCTACCTGCTGCGCACCACGGACGACGGGCCGGTCATCTGCACGGTCGTCCGGACGGCCTGACCGGCGGGACCGTCCGCGCGGGCGGGCCGTTTTCCGGTCCGGGCCGGCCGGTCGGCCCGATCCGTACCCGCCCGATTTCCGTTCTGGCCGGTGCTGGCTACGCTGGCGCGTCGGCGGGGGGACGAGGGGAGACCTGATGGCGGTGCGGCCGGACGGCGCGGCAGGTGCGCCTACCGCGACGCGGGTGCTGGCTTCGGTGCCGTGGATCGTGGTGTTGCTCGGCGTGTGCGTGCTGGTGGTGCTGCTGGTGGTCGCGCTGCTGTCGTTCCGTACCCGGGAGCGGGAGGGCATGCCGGCGGCCGCGCCGCCGGTGTTCCTGCCGACGGCGCCGGCGGTCGTGTCGCCGAGCGCGACGCCGACCCCCGGCGCGGAGCGGCGCTCGGCCTCGCCGCGGCCGTCGCGCAGCAGCCGGACGCCGTCGCCGCGGCCGACCACCGGCTCGCCGGCTCCCGCGCGGACGAGTTCTTCCGCGCCGCCGGCGGTGCCGCTGGGACCGGCGGGTGACCCGGTCGCCGCCCGGTACCAGGTCGGTACGGATGGCTGGGACGGGACCGCGGCGGTGCTGTCGATCAGCAACACGTCGGGGCAGTCGGTCCAGTGGCGGGTGGAGTTGACGTTCGACGAGGACATCCGTGCCCTGCGCGTCGGTGACGACTCGGGGGTCTCGGTGTGGTCGCGTGGAAACGGTGAGTTCGTGCTGCAGGGCACCCGTTCGCTGGACCAGGGTGACTCTCGGACGTTGCGGTTGCGGGTGGGCTGGGGCGAGTCGGCGGAGCGGCCGGTGCGGTGCACGATCAACGGGGTCGACTGCCAGGTGGGTTGAGCGTGTGGCCCGGGGCGGTGTGTGTGTCGGCGGCGCTTCCGGGCGCTGGTCGCTACGCTGCTCGGACGGCCCGCTGAGGGAGGTCCATGTCCGGCATGCGTCGCGCCGCGCGCCAGTCTCGCGGTCCGATCGCCATCACGTCGTCGCCCTGGATCGTGGTGTGCGCCGGCGTCGTCGTGATGGTCGTGCTGCTCTTCGTGGCTCTGGGTGCGTACCGGGGGCGTAGTCCCGCGCCGGAGGGCGCATCGGCGCTGCCGTCGGCGGTGCCGCTGCCGCAGGCGCCGGTCCCGCCGACTGTCTCGACGCCGGCGTCGCCGAGGTCGTCGGCGCCGCCGTTGCTGCCCGGGCTGTCGCCGCGCGCGAGCGGGCTGCCGTCGAGCGTCGCGGCCGGGTCGCGAACGCCGGCTGCCGGGCCGACGTCGTCGCGGCCGCCGACGCGGGCGCCGGAGCCTCCGACGGGGATGAGTGGTCGGTACCGGGTCGTGCAGAGCTTCGACGGGGGTTTCATCGGCGAGGTGCTGATCGTCAACGCGTCCGGCGGGGCCCGGGGTTGGACGGTGCGGCTGGATTTCTCGGGCGGGCGGCTGGTGACCACCTGGGTGGAGGGTGTGCCACAGGGGACGGTGCGGCCTGCCGACGGTGGCGGCTTCACGTATGTCAGTGGGGTGGACGTGCCGGCGGGTGGCTCGGCGGCGCTGCGGTTCCACGTGGAGAGGGCGTCGACCCGTCCGCAGGGGTGCACGGTCGACGGGGTGCGCTGCACGGGGTTCTGATCGGGACGGTCACCAGGTGAGGCGCATGCTTTCGCAAGGAAGCTGCTTTGTTGCCACCATGTTTGCAAGGTATTGCAGAATGTTTCGGCAAGGGTTAGCGTGCGGCCAATCCGCGACCAGAGGAAGGCGTCGATGAAACCCCCGCCGATACCGCGCACCGCCCTGCTGGCCCTCGTCTCCCTGCTCACTCTCACGCTCGTCGGCACTCCGGTCGCCGTGCACCAGGCGGACGCCGCGGCGGCCCCCCGCCCGTCTGGCACCGACCCGTTGGCGACCGCCGGCGCGGCGCAGTGGAACGACGAGCCCACCGCCGAGGCGCTGCTGAAGGCCGGCGGCGACACCGCCCGCGCCGAGCAGTTCTACTTCGTCCTGCCGGACCGGTTCGCCAACGGCGACCCGCGCAACGACCGGGGCGGCCTCGCCGGTGACCGGCTGCGTACCGGGCTCGACCCGACGGACAAGGGCTTCTACCACGGCGGCGATCTCAAGGGCGTCATCGACAAGCTGGACTACATCCAGGGGATGGGCACCACGGCCATCTGGCTCGCCCCGATCTTCAAGAACCGGCCGGTGCAGGGCGCGGGGGCCGACATCTCGGCGGGCTACCACGGCTACTGGATCACGGACTTCACGCAGGTGGACCCGCACTTCGGCACGAACGAGGAGATGAAGCGGCTGGTCAAGCTCGCCCACCAGCGCGGCGTCAAGATCTACCTCGACGTGATCGTCAACCACACCGCCGACGTCATCAAGTACGCCGAGGACACGTACGCCTACGTGGACAAGGCCACCTCGCCGTACACCGACGCGCAGGGGCGGGCGTTCGAGGACCGCAACTACGCCGACGGCAGCCGCGCCTTCCCGCCGGTGAACCAGGGCTCGTTCCCCTACACCCCGATGTTCGACGAGCCGAAGGACGCCACGGTCAAGGTCCCGGCCTGGCTGAACGACGCCACCATGTACCACAACCGGGGCGACTCCACCTTCGCCGGTGAGAACAGCGAGTACGGCGACTTCTTCGGCCTCGACGACCTGTGGACCGAGCGCCCCGAGGTGGTCCAGGGCCTGACCAGGGCGTACGGGGACTGGATCGGCAGCACCGGTGTCGACGGGTTCCGGCTGGACACCGTCAAGCACGTCAACATGGACTTCTGGCCGCAGTTCAGCCGGGGCATCGAGCGGGCCGCCGAGAAGGCCGGCAAGAAGGACTTCTTCATGTTCGGCGAGGTGTACAGCGCCGACCCGGAGGTCAGTTCCAGCTACGTCCGGCAGGGTGGCCTGCCGGCCACCCTGGACTTCGCCTTCCAGGAGGCCGCGCGCGGTTACACCGCCGGCGCCGGTTCGGCGAAGGCGCTGGCCGACGTGTACGCCCGCGACGACCTCTACGCCGCCCGGGACACCGACGCCGGCCGGCTGACCACCTTCCTCGGCAACCACGACATGGGGCGGATCGGCTCGTTCATCGCCGGCGGCGGCACCGACCCGGCAAGTCACCTGCGCCGCGACCAGCTCGCCCACCAGTTGATGTTCCTGACCCGTGGCCAGCCGGTGGTCTACTCCGGCGACGAGCAGGGTTTCACCGGCCCCGGTGGGGACAAGGACGCCCGGCAGGACATGTTCGCGTCGAAGGTCCCCGACTACCTCGACGACGACCTGCTCGGCACCGACCGCACCCACGCCAGTGACCAGTTCGACCCGGCCCACCCGCTGTACCGGACCATCGCCGAGCTGGGCCGGCTGCGCCAGGCGCACCCCGGGTTGCGCGACGGCGTGCAGGTCACCCGGTACGCCGCCGACGGGCCGGGCGTCTTCGCCGCCTCCCGGGTCGCCGCCTCCGATCGCACGGAGTACGTCGTGGCGGTGAACAACGCCGACACCGCGCAGACTGTCACCGTGGACACCTGGTCGGCCGGCGCCACGTTCACCGGCATCTACGGATCGTCCGGCGCCGCGAACGCGGGCGCTGACGGCAGGCTGACCCTGACCGTGCCGCCGCTGTCGGCGGTGGTGCAGCGGGCGGGTACGCCCATCGCCCGGCCGGCCGGCACGCCGACCGTCCGGATCACCAGCCCCGCCCCCGACGCGCTGGTGGCCACCCGGGCGGCGGTCACCGCCCAGGTCACCGGGGATCCGCTGGCCACCGTCACGGTCGCGGCCCGGGTCGCCGGCGGTCGGTGGACGCTGCTGGGCAGCGCCGACCACGCGCCGTACACGGTGCAGCACGACCTGACCGGGCTGGCCGGCGGGACGCCGGTGGAGTACAAGGCGGTGGTCCGCGACGGGCGGGGCCGCACCGCGACCGCCCGGTCCACCGCGATCGTGGGCACTCCGGCGCAGGGCGGGTCCCGGGAGTGGGCGGTCGTGCACTACCAGCGCCCCGCCGGTGGGTACGACGACTGGGGGCTGTACGCCTGGGGTGACATCGACCCGGCGTACGTCACCGAGTGGCCCAAGGGACAGCCGTTCGCCGGGGAGGACTCGTACGGCCGGTTCGCCTGGGTGAAGCTCAAGCCGGGCGCGAGGTCGGTGGGCTTCGTGGTGGTCGACAGGAACGGCACCAAGGACGTCGGCGCGGACCGCAGCATCGACGTCACGTCCACCGGCGAGGTCTGGCTCAAGCAGGGCGACCCGGCGGTCTACCCGACCCGCCAGGCAGCCACCGGTGAGCCGGCACCGCCGGTCGAGGAGGGCACCGCGGTGATCCACTACCGGCGGGCCGACGGCAACTACGACGGCTGGGGCCTGCACCTGTGGGACGGCGCGGCGAACCCGACGGAGTGGTCGGCGCCGTTCAAGCCCACCTCCACCGACGCGTTCGGTGCGGTGTTCCGGGTGCCGCTGGCGGCCGGGGCCACCGGGCTGAACTACATCATCCACAACGGCGACGCCAAGGACCTGCCGGACGACCAGCGGCTTGACTTCGCCAGCGCGGGCCGGGAGGTGTGGCTGTTGGCCGCCACCCCGGGCCGGCTGCTGCCGACCACCACCACCGGCGCCGGCCGGGACACCGACATCGGCAAGCAGAAGGC
This sequence comes from Micromonospora sp. RHAY321, assembly GCF_023896955.1. Classification (GTDB taxonomy): domain Bacteria; phylum Actinomycetota; class Actinomycetes; order Mycobacteriales; family Micromonosporaceae; genus Micromonospora. The sequence goes on along the minus strand of NZ_JAMHIW010000025.1, from coordinate 47,664 downwards.
GCACTGGATCGACCGGTCCACCGTGGCGTGGCAGACCGGGCTGACCGACGGCAGGACGTACGCGCTGGTCGCCGCGCCGAACGGTGGGGTCACCGTGGCCGACGGGGAGCTGACCGGGACGTACACCACGTTGCCGTTGCGGGCGCAGCGCAACGGGCTCACCGAGGCCCAGCGGACGGCATTCCCGCACCTGTGGTCGTACCGCAGCTTCACGCTGGAGCGGGCGGACCTGGCCAAGGTGCCGGCGGCGTTGCGCGGGCAGCTGCTGGTCACCGAACGCGACGCCGAGGGCGCGCTGCTCGCGGCGACCGGCGTGCAGATCCCCGGTGTGCTCGACGACGTGTACGCCCGCGCCGCCGACGCCACCCTCGGGCCGACGTTCACCGGCCGCACGCCGAGCCTGGCGGTGTGGGCGCCGACCGCCCGGACGGTGGCGTTGCAACTGTTCGACTCGCCCACCGCGCAGCCGACGACGGTGCCGATGCGCCGCGACGACCGCACCGGGGTCTGGTCGGCGCGCGGCAGCCACGCCTGGACCGGGAAGTACTACCGGTACGAGGTGCGGGCGTGGCAGCCGGCGGCGCAGCGGATGGTCACCGCCTCGGTGACCGACCCGTACTCGGTGGCCCTGGCGGCGGACTCCACGCACAGCCAACTGGTCGACCTGAACGACCCGTCGCTGGCACCGGCGGGCTGGCGGACGCTGCGCAAGCCGGCGGCGGTGCCGGCGGCGAAGGCGCAGGTCTCCGAGCTGTCGGTGCGGGACTTCTCCATCGCCGACGACACCGTGCCGGCGCGACGGCGGGGGACCTACCTCGCCTTCACCGACCCGAAGACCGCCGGCATGACACACCTGCGGCAGCTCGGCGAGGCCGGCGTCACCCACCTGCACCTGCTGCCGGCGTTCGACTTCGCCACCATCCCCGAGAAGCGGGCCGACCAGCGCCAGCCGGCCTGCGACCTGGCGGCGCTGCCGCCGGATTCCGAGGAGCAGCAGAAATGCGTGGCGGCGGTCGCCGAGGCCGATGGCTACAACTGGGGCTACGACCCGTTGCACTACACGGCGCCGGAGGGCGGCTACGCGGTCGACCCGGCCGGCGCGGCGCGGACCACCGAGTTCCGGCAGATGGTCGCCGGGGTGAACGACGCCGGCCTGCGGGTCGTCATGGACGTGGTCTACAACCACACGTCGGCGGCCGGCACCGACGCGAAGTCGGTGCTCGACCAGGTGGTGCCCGGCTACTACCACCGGCTGCTGGAGGACGGCACCGTCGCCAACTCCACCTGCTGCGCCAACACCGCTCCCGAGCACGCCATGATGGGCAAGCTGGTCGTCGACTCGCTGGTCACCTGGGCCAGGCAGTACAAGGTGGACGGCTTCCGGTTCGACCTGATGGGTCACCACCCGAAGGCGAACATCCTGGCCGTGCGTGCGGCGCTGGACAAGCTGACCGTGGCCCGCGACGGCGTCGACGGCAAGGCGATCCTGCTGTACGGCGAGGGCTGGAACTTCGGCGAGGTCGCCAACGACGCCCGGTTCGTGCAGGCCACCCAGGCCAACATGGCCGGCACCGGCATCGGCACCTTCAACGACCGGCTGCGCGACGCGGTGCGCGGCGGCGGCCCGTTCGACGCCAACCCGCGCGTCCAGGGCTTCGCCTCCGGGCTCTACACCGACCCCAACGGTGACCCTGTGAACGGGTCGACGGCCGAACAGAAGGCCCGGCTGCTGCACGCCCACGACCTGATCAAGGTGGGGCTCACCGGCAACCTGCGCGGGTACCGGTTCACCGACTCCTCCGGACGGCAGGTCACCGGCGCGCAGGTGGACTACAACGGCTCTCCGGCCGGCTACACGGCCGCACCGGGGGAGGCCGTCACCTACGTCGACGCGCACGACAACGAGATCCTGTACGACGCGTTGGCGTACAAGCTGCCGCAGGCCACCGCGGCGGCCGACCGCTCCCGGATGCAGGTGCTGGCGCTGGGCACGGTGGTGCTGGGGCAGGGCACCGGTTTCGTCACCACCGGCACCGAGCGGCTGCGGTCGAAGTCGCTGGACCGCAACTCGTACAACTCCGGTGACTGGTTCAACCAGATCCGCTGGGACTGCGCCAGCGGCAACGGGTTCGGCGCCGGCCTGCCGCCGGCGCAGGACAACCAGGACAAGTGGTCGTACGCGAAGCCGCTGCTGGCTGACCGGGCGCTGGTGCCGGACTGCGCGGCCATCGACACCACCAACGCCCGGTACGCCGAACTGCTGCGCATCCGGGCGTCCTCGCCGGTGTTCGGGCTGAGCACCGCCGCGCAGGTGCAGCAGCGGGTCGCGTTCCCGCTCTCGGGTGCGACGGAGACGCCGGGTGTGCTGACGATGACGCTGGACGCCCGCGGGCTGGGTGGCCCGTGGACGTCGGTCACCGTGGTCTTCAACAGCACCCCGGCGGCGGCGAAGCAGACCCTGACCGGTCTGCGCGGGGCGGACGTGGCACTGCACCCGGAGCTGGTCAACTCGGCCGACCCGGTGCTCCGTACGGCGTCGTTCGACCGGGCGGCCGGCACCTTCACCGTCCCGGCGCGCAGCGTGGCGGTCTTCGTGCAGAAGTGAACGGAACGGACGTGAACCGGCCCCCTTCCGCGCGCTGCGGAAGGGGGCCGGTTCGCCTCTGCTGGCCGTCGTGCCGCCGTCACCGGCCGCACGTCACCCGAGGGTGATCAGGCGAAGCAGTTCTCGACGGTGCCGCCCGGGATGGCCAGGCAGTTCGTCGGACGGTTCGCGGTGATCGCGGACTTGTCGTCCACGTTCACCTCTCCGAAGAAGCTGAAGACACCGCCCGGAGCGAAGGTGGAGAAGTTGTGGGCGACCTTCGTCTTCGACAGGTTGACCTCGCCGAAGATGTTGAAGATGCCGCCGCCGACCCCGATCGGGCCGACGGCCCGGTTACCGACGACCTCGCTGTCGCGCAGCGTGAGGACGCTGTCGGCGTTGAAGACCCCGCCGCCGAAGAACCCGGCGGTGTTGTCCTTGATGGAGCTCTTCTCCACGGTGACCGCGCTGTCGAAGGCGATGGCCAGGCCACCACCCACGCCGACGGTGCTGTTCTTCTCCACCGTGACGTTGTGCAGGTTCATCTGGCTCTCCGCCGCGGCGATGCCGCCGCCAGCGAGGACCGCGGTGTTCGAGACGAACTTGGTCTCGTACGCGGTGGTGTTGCCCTCGATGTCGAGGAGGCCACCGCCGAAGCCCAGCGTCTTGTTGTCGCTGATCTCGCTCTTCTTCAGCTCGACGGTCCCGCCGTCGATGTCATCGGTGAAGATCTCCGCGGCGCCGTTCGAGATACCGCCACCGCCGATGATCGCGACGTTGTCCTTGATCTTCGACTCCTCGACCTTGAGGACGCCGGCGTTGAAGACGCCGCCACCGAAGAAGAAGGCGGTGTTGCGGGCCACGGTGCTGTGCCAGATCTTCGTGGTACCGAAGTTGGCCACGCCACCGCCGTTGCCGCCCGACTGGTTGAGGACGACCTCGGACTCCAGGATGTCGGCGGAGCCGCCCGGCTGCACCAGGATGCCGGCACCGTCGTTGTCACCCGGCTCCTCGACGAGCGGCGTCACGACGCCCGGCGTGGCCTTCGGCGTGACCTTGGGCGCGGCCTTCAGCCCCGCCTTCGGGTTGGCCTGCCGCGTGGTGAGCGCCTGGTTCAGCGGGACGCCCGCCTTCACCTGGGCCGCGATCGCCTCGGAGTCCGAGTAGGCCGCCCAGACGTCGGCCGGCTGGACGCTGTTGTACAGCTCGAGGGTCTGGCCGCCCTTGATGGTCAGGCCCTTGATGGTGAGGTGGCCACCGCTGCCCACGTTGAGGATGCGGAAGTAGTCGGCCGTGGCGTCCCGGGTGATCGTCGTGTGCTCACCCTTGAGGGTGATCCGCTCGGTGATCACCGGCAGGCCGTTGCCGTCCTCGTTGCGGGTCAGGTTGTAGGTGCAGCCCTTGGCCAACTCCAGCACACCGCCGTTCTTGCTGTTGGCGAACGTGATCGCCTGGATCAGCTTGTCGGTGTCGCAGGGCACCTCCTTCCCGCGCTCGTGGTCCCGGTCCTTGTCCCGGTCCTTGTCCCGGTCCTTGTCCCGGTCCTCGTTCCGGTCCTTCTCCCACTCGCGACCCTCGTCCCCGCGCTGGTCGCCGTCCTTGCTGACCTGGGCGGTGTTCCAGTTCAGGCCGCTCACCGCACCGGCGCTGCCCGCGACGCCCACCGCCGCGAGACTGACCACGCCCGTCAATCCGGCTACGCCACTGGCGAGCCAGAGCTTGCGGCGGCGCTTGGCCGTCGCCCGCCCGGAGGCTTCGTTGTTCGTTAGGTAGTTGGACATCGGAGCTCTCTGCCCTCTCCTCGTACCAGACAGGGTCGCCGCCCTCAGACGGACGTCCCCTGCTACAAATCGGTTGTAGCTCCCAAAAACACCGTATGAGAATGTTCCTCGCCTGGCCGGCTTATCCGAAAGAAGCCCACATTCGGTTCATGTACCGCCGGGACCCCCCGGACACCCCGGCCGGGCACGCATCCCCACAAGCCGGCTGTCGGCCCTTCTGACCTGCACAAACGGGTGCGCCCCTCCGAGCCGTCACCGGCACGGAGGGGCGCACCCTCTATGTGGATCAGCCCCACCGGTCAGGCGAAGCAGTCCGGAACGTTGAAGCAGTTGGTCGGGCGGTTGGCGGTGACCGCGGACTTGTCGTCCAGCGTCACGGTGCCGCCGAGGCTGTTGAAGATGCCCCCCGGCGGGAGGGTGGAGAAGTTGTGCGCCACCTTCGTCCGGTGGAGCGTGACCTCGCCTCCCTCGGTGTTGAAGATGCCGCCGCCGCGGGCGAACGGACCGACGGCCCGGTTGCCCACCACCTCGCTGTCGCGCAGCGTGGTGACGCTGTCCTCGTTGAAGAGGCCGGCGCCGAAGAACCCGGCGGTGTTGTCCTTGATCGCGCTGTTCTCCACGGTCGCGGTGCTGTCGAAGGCGACCGCCAGGCCGCCACCCACACCGGCGGTGCTGTTCCCGGCCACCGTGGCGTGTTTGAGGGTGAGCTGGCTGTCGGCCACCGCGACGCCGCCGCCGGCGAGGAGCGCCGTGTTGTTCCTGACCGTCGTCTCGTGCAGGGTCGTGGTGCCCTCGACGTCGAGAACGCCGCCGCCGAAGCCGAGCGTCCGGTTGTCGGAGACCTCGCTCTTGTAGACCCAGACCGAGCCGCCGTCGACGTCATCGGTGAAGATCTCCGCGGCGCCGTTGGCGATACCGCCGCCGCCGATGATCGCGTTGTTGTCCTTGACCTTCGACTCGTCGACCTGGAGCACGCCGGCGTTGAAGATGCCGCCACCGAAGAAGAAGGCGGTGTTGTGCGCCACGGTGGTCTTGCTGAGCTTGGTGGTGCCGAAGTTCGCCAACCCGCCGCCGTTGCCGCCGGACTGGTTGTAGAGCAGCTCACTGTCCAGGATCTCCGCCCGGCCACCGGGCTGCACCAGCACACCGGCACCGTCGTTGAATCCGGGCTCCTCCACCAGCGGTACCGCCGCCGGCCCGGCCGCTGCGGGCTTGGCCGGAGCCGCTGCCGGCTTCGCTGCTGTCGTGGCGGGCTTCGCCGTGGGCTTGGCCTTCGTCGCGGCTGCCGGCTTGCTCGCTGCCGCCGCGGGCTTGGCCGCTGCCGCCGCGGGCTTCGCCGCAGCGCCCGGCTTCGCCGCCGCCGTGGCGGCCGGCTTGGCCGGTTGGTCCGCCGCGGTCGTCCGGACCGAGGGCGAGTACGGCGCCCAGACCGTCGCCGCCTCCACGCTCATCGCCCGCTGGATGGTCTGACCACCCTTGATGCTCAGGCCCTTGAGGGTGAGGTGCCCACCCGGACCGACGTTGAGGATCCGGAAGTAGGCGGCGGTGGCGTCACGGCCGATGGTCGTGTGCTCGCCCTTGAGCGTGATCCGCTCGGTGATGACCGGCAGGCCGTTGCCCTCGTAGTCGTTGCGGGTCAGGTTGTAGGTGCAGCCCTTGGCCAGCTCCAGCACGCCGCCGTCGCGGTTGTTGGCGAACGTGATCTCCTGGATCAGCTTGTCGGTGTCGCAGGGGACCTGCTTGCCACGGTCCTTGTCGTCACCCTTGTCGTCGCCCTTGTCGCGGCCCTTGTCGTCGCCCTTGTCGTCCTTGCCGGACCGGTCCTCGAAGCCACTCCAGTCGTCGCCGCTCCACTCGTCATCCTGGCCGGTGCTCTCCTTGGCGCCGTCCGCGTTCTCGTCCGCGCCGCCGGCGTCGCTGACGTTCTGCTGGTTGGTCGACGACTGGGCATCGGAGACCCGGTCGGAGGTGGGCTTGTCGTCCCGGGCGGCCACGCCGCCCAGGGCGGCCAGGCCGACCACACCGGTCAGCCCTGCCACGCCGGCGACCCAGAGCGCCCGCCTTCGCCGTGTCGGCGGAGCCGTCGAGGCCCCGCCGTCGGTAGTCGTTACGTCGTTGGACATCAGAGCCTTCCGCCCTTTCCTGCTACCAGACGGGGTCGCACCGCACCAGGCGCCACGACCAGCTACAAATCGGTTGCAGCCTCTGATCCCCACCGTATGAGAACCATCTTCGCGATGCGGACGTATCCGAGAAAACCGCGCATTCACCTCAGGTCAGGGCAGGCGCGCCGGGAGCGGCCGGGTTGACAGGAAGGGTGTGACCAGCGCAAACGCCGACGGACCCCGCCGCCGGGCACGCGGACGTCGAAACGTCGCGGCCCCGCGGCGGGGTCCGCCGTGGGTCGTGGGGCGTACGGGTCAGCCGGGCAGGCGGGGACCCGCCTCGCGCTGCTCGGCCAGCCAGGTCTCCACCTCGTCGGAGGTGCGCGGCAGCCCGGCCGACAGGTTCACCGCACCGGTCGAGGTGACCAGCACGTCGTCCTCGATCCGCACGCCGATGCCGCGCAGCTCCTCCGGGACCAGCTCGTCCTCCGGCTGGAAGTACAACCCCGGCTCGACGGTGAGCACGTAGCCCTCACCGAGCGTGCCGTCGCGGTAGTTCTCCTTGCGGGCGTTGGAGCAGTCGTGCACGTCGATGCCGAGCATGTGGCCGAAGCCGTGCAGCGTCCACCGCCGGTAGACCGACGACTTCTCGTCCATCGCCTCGTCCACGCTCACCGGCAGCAGGCCCAGCTCGGCCAGGCCCTCGGCGAGCACCCGCATGCAGGTCAGGTGGACGTCCTTGAACTTCACCCCGGGCCGGATGGCCTCGATGCCGGCCTGCTGCGAGGCGTACACGATGTCGTAGACCTGGCGTTGCAGGGCGGTGAACCGGCCGCTGACCGGCAGCACCCGGGTCACGTCGGCGGTGTAGAGGTTGCGTCCCTCGACACCCATGTCCATCAACAGCAGCTCACCCGGACGGGTGGCGCCGTGGTTGTGCACCCAGTGCAGGATCGTGGCGTGCTCGCCGGCGCCGACGATCGAGCCGTACCCGACGTCGTTGCCGTCGTGCCGGGCCCGCAGCGCGAAGATCCCCTCCAGCAGCCGCTCCGAGACCGCCCGGTCGGCCGGCAGGATCCGGGCCACGTCCTCGAAGCCACGCACCGTGGCGTCGATCGCGTCCTGGAGCTGGCCGATCTCCCACTCGTCCTTGACGAGCTTCTGCTCCGAGATGGCGATCGCCAGCTCCCGGTCGCGGGGCGGCTGCCCCTCGGCGCGGACCCCGTCGTACGGGCGGATCGCCGCGTCCACCCGGGCGTCGAAACCGCGCAGCACCCGGGTACGCCCCGGTGCCAGGTCGGCCAGCGTCGCCTCCAGGCCGGTCAGGTCGGCGGTGGGCAGGCCCAGCTCGGTGGACTTCTCGCCGAGCGTGTGCCGCCGTCCCACCCACAGCTCGCCGTGGCGGCTGCGGAAGAACTCGTCGGTCTCCCGCGACGAGCGGGGCCGCATGTACAGGGTGGCGTCGTGCCCCGAGCCGTTCGGGCGCAGCACGAGCACGCTGTCCGGGTCGTGGTCACCGGTGAGGTAGGTGAAGTCACTGCCCGGCCGGAACGGGTGGTCGGTGTCGTTGGCCCGGACCTTCTCGGTGCCGGTCGGGATCACCAGAGTCTCGCCGGGGAAGGCCGCCGAGAGCGCGGCCCGCCGCTTGGCGTAGTTGGGCGCCTCCGGCCGGGGCGCGACCGGAAGCGCGGTGTCCCGCCAGCCCTGCCGCATGAAGGACAGGAACGCCTCCGGGAAGTCCGGATCGTGCGATTCTGTACCGTCCGTCGGCGTACCGTCGGTGCGTTCCTCGGTCATTGCGCCGCTCCCTCCGCGTCGTTGCTGGTCCCGACGGTACCGCGCGTGCGGTTCGCGACAGCGCCCGCCGGGAGCGCTCCGGAACCACGGACGGCTGCGACGGGCCGACGGCGCACGTGGAAAGATGACCACCATGTGCGGACTCCTGGCCTTCTTCAGCGCGAACGGTAACGCCGCCGCGCACCGCGACCACATCGCCGGAGCGTTGGAATGCCTGCACCACCGCGGCCCCGACGAGACAGGGGTCGAGGTGGTCGGCGACGCCTCCGGCCGGTACGCGGACGGAGTGTTCGCCCACAAGCGGCTCGCCATCATCGACGTCGCGTCGAGCCACGAGCCGCTGCCCTACGCGAACGGCCGTTACCTGCTCACCTTCAACGGTGAGATCTACAACTACATCGAGCTGCGCGACGAGCTGGCCCGCAACTTCGGTGCCCAGTTCGCCACCGCCGGTGACGGCGAGGTGATCGTCGCCGGGTACCACTTCTGGGGCGAGCAGGTGCTCACCCGGCTGCGCGGCATGTTCGCCTTCGTCATCTGGGACCGGCAGGAGCGGCGCGCGTTCGGCGCCCGCGACTACTTCGGCATCAAGCCGATGCACTACCTGGAGACGGCCGACGGGCTCTACCTGGCCTCGGAGAAGAAGGCGCTGCTGCCGTTCGCGCACAGCAACTACCAGGGCGACGCGGGCGTCGACGCGGCCAACCTCAGCCACTACCTGACCCTGCAGTACGTCCCCGAGCCCGGCACCCTGCACAAGGGCATCAACCGGATCGGCTCGGGTGAGTACCTGACCTGGACCCCGGGCGGGCGGATCGACGTACGCCGCTGGTACCGGCCGGTGTTCCGGCCGGCGGCGGTCGACGACGAGCAGAAGCTCTACCACGAGATCCGGGAGACGCTGCGGGAGAGCGTGCGCATGCACATGCGCTCCGACGTGCCGGTCGGCTCGTTCCTGTCCAGCGGCATCGACTCCACCGCGGTGGTCGCGCTGGCCCGTGAGTTCAACCCGAACATCCTCACCTTCACCGTCGGCTACGACGTACCGGGATATTCGGAGATCGACGTCGCGCAGGAGTCGGCCCGGCACCTGGACGTCACCACCATCCCGACCAAGATCGGTCCGCAGGACATGATCGACGCGCTGCCGAAGATCGTCTGGCACCTGGACGACCCGGTGGCGGACCCGGCGCTGGTGCCGCTGTACTTCGTGGCCAAGAAGGCCGCCGAGCACGTCACCGTGGTGCTCTCCGGTGAGGGCGCCGACGAGTTCTTCGGCGGCTACACGATCTACCGCGAGCCGCTGTCCCTCGGCACCGTCAACGGCCTGCCCGGCGGGGTGCAGAAGGGGCTGCGCGCGGTCTCCAAGGCGATCCCGCAGGGGGTCAAGGGCAAGAGCTTCCTGGAGCGCGGCACCACGCCGATCGAGGAGCGCTACTACGGCAACGCCCGGATGTTCACCGAGGAGGAGAAGCAGCAGCTCATGCGCCGCTACGACCCCTCGGTGCGCTACACCGACGTGACCGCGCCGATCTACGCCGAGTGCACCGAGCTGGACGACGTCACCAAGATGCAGTACGTCGACCTCTACACCTGGCTGCGCGGGGACATCCTGGTCAAGGCCGACCGGATCTCGATGTCCCACTCGCTGGAGGTGCGGGTGCCGTTCCTCGACCGCGAGGTGTTCGACGTCGCGGCGAAGATCCCGGTGGACCTCAAGCTGCCGCCGCGCTCGGACGCCACCAAGTACGCGATGCGCCAGGCGTTGCAGGGCGTCGTCCCGCCGGCCATCGTCAACCGCAAGAAGCTGGGCTTCCCGACGCCCACCCGGGTGTGGCTGCGCGGCGAGATGTACGAGTGGGCCCGGCACGTGCTGAGCACCTCGGGTGCCGGCGACCTGCTCGACCTGTCGTACGCGCTGCGGCTGCTCGACGAGCACAAGCGGGAGGAGGCCGACCACTCCCGCAAGGTGTGGACCGTGCTGATCTTCTGCATCTGGCACGCCATCTTCGTGGCCAAGACCCTCGACCCGGGCATCCAGCGCAACCAGTCCGCCCTGCTCACCAAGCCGGTCGTGGGTTCCATGGTCCGCTGACGCGAACCGCCCACCCTCCCAGACCCTGTTGATCAAGAGGTTTGCGTCACCCGGAGACGTTCCGGTGACGCAAACCTCTTGATCATTTCGGGCAGGAGCGGGGCGGGGGCGGGGTCAGCGGCGGGCGCAGGTGACCGTGGGGAGGGTGTTGGTGCCTGTGGTGCTGGCCAGGAAGCCGAAGGTTGTCGTGCCCTCCGGGGCGACCGTGCCGTTGTGCGCCACGTTGGTGGCCGTCACCGACGAGCCGGATGACGTCTGGGAGGCGTTCCAGATCTGACTGATCGACTGCCCGCTGGGCCAGGTCCAGCTCGCGGTCCAGCCGGCGAACGGCGTACTGCCGTGGTTCATGATCATGACTTCGCCCTGGAAGCCACCCTGCCAGGCGCTGACGACCTTGTAGACGGCCATGCACTCACCGCCGGGCGGCGGGGTGGTCGGGTTCGGCGGCGGGGTGGTCGGGTCCGGCGGGGGAGTGGTCGGGTCCGGCGGCGGCGTACCGCCCGGACCGACACCGGTCACCTGGCCGTTGCCACCGTCGAAGGTCACGTCGGAGCAGCCGAAGAAGTTCTCCTGCGAGTCCGAGCGCACCCAGCGGGAGTAGATGATGTGCCGGCCGCTCTTGCCCGAGGGCAGGTTGCCGCTGAAGTAGTAGTGCCCGTCGTTGGTGCCGACCGCGCCGCGCTGCGGCGGGTTGGTCACCGTCAGGAACGGCTGCTCCTCCAGGTCGCTCCAGGCCAGCGCCCGGGTCGGGCTCCAGCTGTTCTTCGTCACGTAGAAGTAGAAGGTGCCCGGGTGGTGCGCCCAGTTGCTGTACCGGAAGTCCAGCCGCGCACCGGCGGTCAGGTGCGTCAACGGCCAGTCCGTGCGGGGCAGGTCGTAGCCGCGGTAGCCGGGGTTGCCGCCGCTGCACAGCTGCCCGTCGGGGATGAAGCCGACGGTCCGGCCGCCGGCGTCGGAGCGCAGCACGCTGAACCAGTTGTAGAGCGAGTTGGCCCCGCTCTGCGCCACCGCGGCGGAGCACGCCGGGTTGTTCGGCCTGATCTCGCCGGTCTGGCTCTTGCCGTCCTGCCAGCACAGGTACGTACGGCTGCCCGGGGTCATCGCCGCGCCGTGCGCGGCAGCCGGCTCCGAGTTGGACGCCAGGGCGACGGCGCCGAGGGTGAGGGTCACGGCCGCGGTGAGTAACGCGGCCGTACGGGATCGGTTCACGGGTTCTCCTGACTCGCGAGGCGCGCCGCCCGAGCCGCCCCGCCGCCATCGGGTGGAATAGCGACGATCACGGTGACGTGCCCCGGCGGGAACCGCCCGGTGGGCACGTGCCGTCAACGGTCCCTGTCGTGGACCGGCGCCCTCGCGTGAAAAAACCCGGCAACCGGCGGCACGGCAGCCCCCCGCACCGCCCGGTACGCGTCATCCCACCACGCCGCCAGCCGCGACGCAATAGCCGACCCTCGATGTGTCAGTTCACCCTCAGAGGAGCTTCTCCAGGGTGATCGGCAGCTCGTACTGCCGGCGTCCGGTGGCGTGGTGCACGGCGTTGGCGATCGCGGCGGCCGCACCCACCACGCCGATCTCCCCGACGCCCTTCATCCCGAGCGGGTTCACCACCTCGTCGTGCACCTCGATGGTGTCCACCACGACGTCCGGCGCGTCCGCGTTGACCGCCACCAGGTAGTCGCCGAGGCTCGCGTTGGCCCAGCGACCGGACCGGGGATCCATCCGGGTCGCCTCCATCAGCGCCTGGCCCAGCCCCCACAGCATGCCGCCCATCAGTTGGCTGTGCGCGGTCTTGCGGTTGAGCACCCGGCCCGGCGCGAACACCCCGACCATCCGGCGTACCCGGACCACGCCGAGGTCGGCGTCGACCGCCACCTCGGCCATCTGCGCGCCGAAGGTGTGCACCCCGTACCCGGCGTCCTGCGGTGGTGGTGTCCAGGTGCCGAGCACCTCCGCGTCCGGGGTCAGGGTGCGGGCCATCATGTCGGCGTACGTCTCGCCGACGTCCGGCCGGTCGCGCAGCACCATCCGACCGTCCTGGACCGCCACCGCGCCGGGGTCGGCGCCGTGCAACGGCGAGTGGGCATCGGCCACCGCGCGGCCGATCAGCTCGTCCCGCAGCTGGGTTGCCGCGATGTGTACGGCGGAGCCGACGGCGCTGGTGCCCGCGGAACCCACGGCGGCCGTGACGTTCGGCAGGTCACTGCTGCCGCCGACGAACCGCACCCGCTCCACGGGGAGGCCGAGCGCGTCCGCGGCGACCTGGGTCATCGCGGTGAAGACCCCGGTGCCGAACTCCGACACACCGGCCTCGACGACCGCCGTGCCGTCGTTGTAGAGCCGGGCGCGGGCGCGCTGCGGGTTCACCGGCTGGGTCACCGGGTAGAGCGCGCTGGCCATGCCGCTGCCGATCAGCCACTGGCCCTCGCGCCGGGGTCGGGACTCGCGGTCGCGCCACCCGAACAGCTCCGACGCCCGCTGGTAGCACTCCTTCAACCCGGTGCTGGACCACGGGTGCCCGCTCTCCGGGTCGGTCTCCGAGTAGTTGCGCAGCCGCAACTCCAGCGGGTCGATGCCGATCCGCTCGGCCAGTTCGTCCATCGCGCACTCGAGGGCGAACATGCCGGTCGCCTCACCCGGGGCGCGCATGAACGTCGGGGTGATCGTGTTGCCCCGGATCAGGTGGTAGGTGCCCTCGTAGTGGGGGCTGCTGTACGCCACCGCCGGGCTCTGCAACGACGGCTCCGCCCAGTCGTCGAAGCGCGAGGTGAGCGACAGCTTGTGGTGGCGCAGCGCGGTGATGCGACCGTCCGCGCCCGCGCCGATGGTGATCCGCTGCTCCTGCTCCTCGCGGTGCCCGCAGGAGGTGAACATCTGCTCCCGGGTCAGCGCCAGCCGTACCGGCCGGCCGACCTGCCGGGCGGCGAGAGCGGCCAGCGCCGGGTGGTGCCAGATCATCGCCTTGGAGCCGAAGCTGCCTCCGACGGCGTGGCTCACCACCCGGATCGAGATGGGTGGCAGGCCGAGCAGCGCCGCGACGGTGAACTGGGTGGCGTTCGGCCCCTGCGTCGAGTCGTAGATGGTCAGCCGGTCGACGTCCTCCCAGACCGCCGTGCTGGCCGACGGCTCGATCGGGTTGTGGTGGTTGGGCGCGAAGCGGTACGTCGCGTCCACGCACACCTCCGCCTCGGCCAGCGCCTTCGCCACGTCACCACGGGACCCGTGCCCGGGCAGCAGCCCGCCGAAGATCCGTTCGGGCACGTACGCCTCGTCCCGGGCCTGGTCGAGCAGGGTGATGGCCGGGGTGGTGGCGTACTCGACGCGGATCAGGGTGCCCGCGTGGTCGGCGCGTTCGACGGTGTCGGCGACGACGATGGCGATCGGCTGGCCGGAGTAGTGGACGGCGTCGTCCTGCATCGGGAAGAAGGTCTGCCCCGGCGCGGCCAGCCCGGCCAGCGACGGGAGCAGCTTCGGCACGCTGGCGACCGGGTCGAGGTTGCGGTGGGTGAACACGGCCAGCACCCCGTCGGCCCGCTCGGCCTCGGCGGTGTCGATCGAGGTGATCCGGCCGCTGGCCACCGTCGCGTTGACCAGCACGGCGTGGACCAGGCCGGTCAGCGGGACCTCGGCGGAGTAGCGGGCGTCCCCGCGTACCTTGGCGCGGCCATCGACCCGGTTGAGCGTGCCGCCGATCGCCGGGCTCATGCCGCCACCTCCCGCTGCGTCATCTGCTCCAGGGCCCGCACGATGGTCCGCCGGGCCAGCTCGATCTTGAAGGCGTTCATGCCGTGCGACACCGCCGGTGCCAGCTCGGCCGCCGCGGCCCGGGTGAACGATTCGGTGGTCGCCGGGGCGCCGTCGAGCTCCCGCTCGGCCGCCCGGGCCCGCCAGGGTTTGGTGGCCACCCCACCCAGAGCGAGCCGGACCTCGGTGATCCGGCCACCGTCGACCGCGATGGCCACCGCGACCGAGGCGAGCGCGAACTCGTACGACTCGCGGTCGCGGATCTTGATGTAGCGGGAGGTGGCGGCCACCGGTGCCGGTGGCAGGTCGATGCCGGTCACCAGCTCGCCGTGGGCCAGCGGGTGTTCCCGCTCCGGGGTCTGACCGGGCAGCAGGAAGAAGTCGTCGATGGGGATGCTCCGCGCGCCGCCCGGCCCCTCGGTCTGCACCACGGCGTCCAGCGCGACCAGCGCCACGGCCAGGTCGGACGGGTGGGTGGCGATGCAGTTGTCGCTGGTGCCGAGGACCGCGTGCCCCCGGTTGATGCCGTCCAGAGCGCTGCACCCGCTGCCGGGGACGCGCTTGTTGCAGGCCGCCTCGGTGTCGCGGAAGTAGCCGCACCGGACCCGTTGCAGCAGGTTGCCGGCGATGGTGGCCATGTTGCGCAGCTGCGGGGAGGCGCCGAGCAGCAGCGACTCGGCGACCATCGGATAGCGCCGAACCAGCTCCGGCGCCTCGGCCACGTCGCTCATCCGGGCCAGCCCGCCGAGCCGTAGCCCGCCGTCGGGCAGCTCCTCCACCCGGTTCAGCGGCAGGTCGTTGATGTCGATGAGGCGGCGGGGCTGCTCGACGTAGATGCGCAGCAGGTCGATCTGGGTCGTGCCGCCGGCCAGGAAGGTGCTTTCCGGGTCGGCGCTCACCGCACCGACCGCGGTGCCGACGTCGAAGGCACGCGAATAGCTAACTGGCCGCATCGCCGCCGCCTCCTCCGTCGCGGACGCGGCGGATGGCCGCGCGGATGTGCGGGTACGCGGCGCAGCGGCAGATGTTGCCGCTCATCCACTCCCGGATCTCCGTGTCGTCGCCGGCGTGCCCTTCGGTTAGCAGCGCGACCGCGGACAGGATCTGCCCGGGGGTGCAGTACCCGCACTGGAACGCGTCGCAGTCCAGGAAGGCCTGCTGCATCGGATGCAGGGTGTCCCCGTCGGACAGCCCCTCGATGGTGGTCACCTCGCGGTTCTCGCAGGTGATCGCCAGGGTCAGGCAGGCCAGCACGCGGCGACCGTCCACCCACACCGTGCACGCGCCGCAGGCGCCCTGGTTGCAGCCCTTCTTGGTCCCGGTCAGGTCGAGCCGGTCACGGAGGGCGTCGAGCAGGCTGACCCGTGGCTCGATGTTCGTCGTCCGGCTCTCGCCGTTGACCTGTAGGCGAACCTCCACCTCGCCGGGACCCCTGACCACCGCGTGGTCCGGGTTCGGCGCGGTACGCAGTGCCTCGTAGGACTTCACCGACTCACACCCCCTCATGACGAAACTGACCATATCCTTCACATAAGGATGTTTTCCTCCTTTCGCCATGAAACGGGGCAGCGCGTGCCGGACGTGTTCGACGAGATGCTCCGCCGCTGCCGGGCCGGCGAGGCCGTCGCCCTGGCGACCGTCGTGGCGACCTGGCGCTCGGCGCCACAGCCGGCGGGCGCCACCATGCTGGTCGCCGCCGACGGCACCGTCACCGGCAGCGTCTCCGGCGGCTGCGTGGAGGCCGACCTCTACGAACGGGCCCGCCACGTGCTCGACACCGGGACACCCGAGCTGACCCGCTACGGAGTCAGCGACGACGACGCGTACGCCGTGGGTCTGACCTGCGGCGGCGTGCTCGACGTGTTCGTGGAACGCGTCGAGCCCGCTGCCCTCACGCAGGTGGACGCGGTCGCCGACGCGCGCCGGGCCGGCCGACCGGCGGCGGTGGTCACCTGCGTGGCGGCCGACGCCGCGGATCCGCCGGGCGCCGGGCCGGCGGACCCGGCGGGGCGGCTGGGCCGACGGCTGGTGCTGACCGGGGACCAGGTGATCGGCTCGCTCGGCGCGGACCGGCTGGACGCCGCCGCCAAGGCCGACGCCCTCGGACTGCTCGCCGCCGGGCACAGCGGGATGCTCCGGTACGGGTATCACGGGCAGCGCCGCGGCGGCGGCCTCAGCCTGTTCGTGGCCGCCCACGCCACCGCACCCCGGATGATCGTCTTCGGGGCGATCGACTTCGCCGCCGCGGTGGCACGGATCGGCGCGTTCCTCGGCTACCGCGTGACCGTCTGCGACGCCCGCCCGGTCTTCGCCACCACTCGACGCTTCCCCGAGGCCGACGAGGTGGTGGTGCGGTGGCCGCACCGCTACCTGCGCGACGAGCTGGACGCCGGCCGGGTCGACGGACGGACCGTCGTCTGCGTCCTGACCCACGACCCGAAGTTCGACGTGCCGCTGCTGGAGCTGGCGCTGCGCCACCGGCTCGCGTACGTCGGCGCCATGGGGTCACGACGCACCCACGACGAGCGGCACAAGCGACTGCGCGAGGCGGGGCTCAGCGCGGAGCAGCTCGCCCGACTCGCCTCGCCGATCGGGCTGGACCTCGGCGGGCGCACTCCGGAGGAGACCGCGGTGAGCGTCGCCGCGCAGATCGTCGCCGGCCGCTGGGGCGGCACCGGCCACCCGCTGGCGGCGCTCTCCGGGCCGATCCACCACCCGGCGTAGCCCCGGCCAGCCCCGCGCGCCTTCCGGTGGGACCCGGACCGCGCCTTCGGCGCCCGCCGGGGCGCGCGCTGTGCCAGCCTGGTGCCACGCCGGTCGCCACAGCGGGCGGCGGACGGTTGGCCACGACGGAAGGACCGGGATGGGATACGCGGCGGTGCTCGGCGAGGCGCTGGTCGACCTGCTCGACACCGAGCGCGACGGCGAGCGGATGTACCGGCAGGCGATCGGCGGCGGGCCGCTCAACGTCGCCGTCGGGGTGACCCGGCTGGGCGGCGCCGCACAGTTCGTCGGATCGCTCGGCGACGACGTGCTGGCCGACCGGATCCGCGCCTTCCTGACCGCGCTCGACGTCGGGCTCGACGGTGCGGTCACGGTGCCGGCACCGACCGCGCTCGCCGTGGTCACCTTCGCCGGCCCGGAACCCGACTTCCGCTTCTACGGTGAGCCGCCCTCCTACGGCCTGCTCGGCCCCGACGACCTCAACGTGGCGCTGACGGAGGGCGCCGACGTGCTCTACTGCGGGTCGGTCGTGCTGCTCCAGCCCACCACGCTGGCCGCCGCCCGGCGCGCCTGGTCGCTCGCCCCCGGGTTGCGGGTCTTCGACCCGAACGTGCGCCCCCGGCTGCTGGGCGGGCCGGCCGCCCTGGACGGGCTGCGCGAGGTGGTGGCCGAGTTCGCCGCCGGCGCGCACCTGGTCAAGCTGAGCGCCGCCGACGCCGAGCTGCTCTACCCGCGCGAGCCGGTCGAGGGGGTGGCCGCGTACCTGCGCGAGCTGGGCGCCGCCACCGTGGTGGTCACGATCGGCGCGGCCGGCGCGGTGCTCGCCGCCGCCGGCGCTGATCCGGTCCGCGTACCGGCACCGAAGGTCAACGCGGTGGACGCCACCGGCGCCGGCGACTCGGTGATGGCCGCGTTGATCGCCGACCTGCTCCTCGACGGCGAACCGGCCGACCCGGAGGGCTGGGTCGAGCGGGTGGCGTTCGCGCTACGGGTCGCCGGCCTCGTCTGCGAGTCCCCGGGTGGCGCCACCGCCATGCCCACCCGCGCCGACGTGCTGCGCCGCTTCACGAACTAACCCCGGAACGACGGCACCCGCCGATCTTGCAGTTTCGGTCGCCGCTTCGCCCGCTTTTGCGGCTTCCGTCCAGGCAGAAACCGCAAGATCGGCGGGGGTGGGGTGGGGTGGGTTAGGGGGTGCCGTCGAGTTCTGCGTAGCCCCGGCGGGCGGCCGTCAGCGCGGCGCGGGCGCCGAAGGGCGCCTCGGCGGCGACCCGTTCCGGCGGTGCGCTCCCGGTGTGCGCGGCCCGGATCAGCCAGGCCAGCCTCGCCAGGTCGGCGTGCTGGGCGCGGACGAACTCGACGTCCACCGGGTCGCCGTGACCCGGCACCACCACCGTGCGCGCGGTGGTCAGCCGGAGCAGGTCCGCGACGGCGTCCGGCCACTGCAGGGGGTACGAGTCCTCGAAGGCGGGCGGCCCGCTCTGCTCCACCAGGTCCCCGGCGACCAGCACGTCCGCGTCCGGTACGTGCACCACCAGGTCGGCGTCGGTGTGCCCCCGCCCCGGGTGACGCAGCAGCACCCGCCGGCCGCCCACGTCGAGCACCGTCTCCGTGTGCACGGGGTGCGTCGGGGCCAGCAGTGGGGTGTCGGCCAGTTCCGCGGCGAGCGCCGGGTGCTCCCCGCGCAGTTCCTCGTACGCCTCCCGGCGCAGCCGCTCCGGCTGCTCGCGCAGCGCCGCGGCGGCCAGCGCGTGGGCGTACACCGGGCGGGACGGCTCGCCGGCCAGGACGGCGTTGCCGAAGCAGTGGTCGTAGTGGTGGTGGGTGTTGACCAGGGTCAGCGGACGGTCGGTTATCGCGCGGACTGCGGCGGCCAGATCGGCGGCCTGACCGGCCGAGGAGAGAGTGTCCACCAGCAGCGCCTCGTCGTCGCCGACGACGAGGGTGACGTTGACGCGCAACAGGGGCTCACGTCGGACGTGCACCCGGTCGGCGATCTCCACGAAACCGGTGGTCATGACTGCCGCCCGGCACGGTCGACGAAACGCTGCCGATCCACCAGGATCCGGTCCACCCGGCCCCGGGCCACCGTCTCGTCACCATCGCTGACGGTGACCTCGAACGACAGCCGGCGGCCGTCGACGGCCGTCAGCCGGGCCTGCGCCCGGACCGTCCGGCCGACCACGGTCGGCGCCAGGTGTTCCAGCTCCACCCGGGTCCCCACGGTCGTCGACCCGGACGGCATCGCGGTCGCCGTCGCCGCGACCGTCGCCGCCTCGGCCAGCGCGAGCACCCGGGGAGTGCCCAGGACCGGTACGTCCCCGGAACCGACCGCCTGGGCGGTGTCCGCGTCCGTGACGGTCAACTCGACCCGGGCGGTCAGACCCGGCGCGAAGGCCGGCTCGGGCTGCTCCTGCATGGTCGTCAGCCTAGGTGCTCGCCGAGCCCGGCGACCACGCGCCCGCCGATCCGGCCGTACCCGCCGGAGCCCGCCGCCGCCCACCTGCGGACGGGTCCTCCGGGTGGTCGCCGTCCGTCAATGCCGTCCCCGTCGCTAACCTTGACCGCGATGGCCGTCGTGACTGACCCCCAGCCCCCCGCCCGGACCGACCCACCCGCGTCCCCTGACGGGGGTCGTCGGCGCGTCGTCGCCATGACGATCTGGGCGGTGGCGTTCGTCGCCGCCTGGCTGGGGATCGGGCTGCCCACCGACCCCGCGTACGCCTTCGTCTGGATCTGGGCGGGGACCATCGCCTGGAACAGTGACCGGCCGTGGCGCAGTCACCTGCGCTTCGCCCGGGACTGGGTGCCGGTGGTGCTGCTGCTGGCCGCGTACAACCTGTCCCGGGGGTTCGCCGACAACGGCGCCACCCCGCACGCGATGGAGCTGATCGTCGCCGACCGGTTCATGTTCGGCTGGGCCACCGGCGGCGAGGTGCCGACCATCTGGTTGCAGGAGCACCTCTACCACCCGCAGGTGCAGTGGTACGACGTCGCGGCGAGCTGGGTGTACTTCTCGCACTTCGTGGTGGCGCTGGCCGCCGCCGCCGTGCTCTGGCTGCGGGACCGGCACCGCTGGGCGGCGTACATGCGGCGGTGGGGCTTCCTGTGCGCCGCCGGCCTGGCCACCTACTTCATCTACCCGGCCGCCCCGCCCTGGTGGGCGGCGCAGAACGGGCTGCTCACCGAGGTCGCCCGGATCTCCACCCGGGGCTGGCGGGCGTTCGGCATGCACGGTGCCGGCAACGTGCTCAACGCCGGCCAGATCGCCTCGAACCCGGTCGCCGCGATGCCGTCGCTGCACACCGCGTGGGCGCTGTTCGTGGTGCTGTTCTTCCTGCACACCACCCGCCGCCGCTGGTGGCCGCTGCTGCTCGCGTACCCGCTGGCGATGACGTTCACCCTGGTCTACTCGGGTGAGCACTACGTGATCGACGTCCTGGTCGGCTGGGCGTACGTCGGGATGACCTTCCTGGTGGTCGGCCTCGCCGAGCGCGGGTGGGCGGCGGTGCGGGCCCGCCGCGCCGGCTCCGGGGGCCCCCCACCGGAGGAGATCACCGGGCCGGACGGCACCGCCGGTCCACCGGAACCCGACCGACCGGCCGGCGAGCGGCGGGCACCGGTCGGGCGGAGCAGCGCCGACCAGCCCGCGGTACCCGCCGACCGCTGACGCCCAGGGTCGGCCGGCTCAGCCGGACTGCCGGGCGGCGTGCGCGCGGGCGGTCAGCTCGGCCGCCAGTGCCCACGCCTCCGCCAGGTCCCGGTCCTGGGCCGCCGCGCCCGACCCGCCAGCGGTGTCCGCGTGCACGGTGGCCAGCCCCAACCGGCGCTGCACCGGCCCCTGCACCACCCGCACGCTCTGGATCCGGGCGTACGGCACGATCGCCAACTGCCGGGTGAGCAGGCCGGACCGGGTGGCGAAGACCCGATCGAACAGGCCGGCGCCCAGTGCGCCACGGCCCAGCGGGTGCAGCCAGCGGGTCCGGGGCGGCGGCGGGCTCAGCGCCAGCGCGTCGAGGCGTACCCCCGGCAGCACCTCCGCGACGATCATCGTGGCGGTCGGCAGGTCACCGACGGGCAGCAGGCGGTCCGGCCGGTTGCGGTCGTCGGCCTCCGCGACCGAGTATCCCGCCACCTCCAGCCGCAGCCGCAGCCAGCCGTTCACCCGCCACAGCAGCGGCCAGGTGGCTCCCACCGTCTGCACCCGGTCCAGCGGCACGGTCTGCGCCCGGGTCTCCAGCAGGCCGTTGTGCACCCGCAGCGTGCCGCCGTCACGGGCCAGCCGGAAGTTCCAGTCGTCGAGGACCCGGCGGATCGGTTGCAGCAGCACACCGGCCATCGCGGTCAGCGTGCTCGCCACCGCGACGAACGACCACGAACCGGCGGTGACGAACTGCACCACGACGAAGGCCAGGCCGAACGGGAGCAGGAACGCCTGCGGCGTGAGCAACTGGCTGACCAGCAGGTGCTGGTTGCGTACCGCGTGCAGCGGTCGGCCCGGCGCGGCCACCGGCGGCGCCGTCCCGGGGGCCGCGGCGGGCACCGGGAAGCCCGGCGCGGGCGGCTGCGGCGCCCGCCCGGCCAACGTCAGCAGCCGCTCGCGCAGCCGGGCCGCGTCAGCCACCCCGAGGTACGCCAGCGGCGCCTCGGTCTTGCCCCCGCCCACCACCTCCAGCCGCAGCTCGGCCAGGCCGGTGAGCTGGGCGAGCAGCGGCCGGACCACCTCCACGGCCTGCAACCGCTCCAGCGGGATGGCCCGGGTACGCCGCCAGAGCAGCCCCTCGTACACCCGCAGCTCCCGGCCCACCACGTGGTAGCCGGTGTTGTACCAGCTGATCA
Organism: Micromonospora sp. RHAY321; assembly: GCF_023896955.1. Taxonomy (GTDB): domain Bacteria; phylum Actinomycetota; class Actinomycetes; order Mycobacteriales; family Micromonosporaceae; genus Micromonospora. The sequence continues at coordinate 25,998 of NZ_JAMHIW010000025.1, read as the reverse complement.
CCGACAGAACGGTCGCGCCGAGTGCCAGCACCACCACCATGGCGGCGAACCAGCCGAACCCGACCCGGGACAGCGTCGACCAGGACAGCCCGGCGATCACCACGACCAGCGACTTGGCGCCGTGCAGCAGCGGGCTGAGCGGGTGCAGCCGCTGTCGTGGTTCGCCGTCGCCATCCGTCGGCGGCACCGGCAATGGATAGGGCACCTGCGGCGGCACAGCACCGTACGGCGGCGCACCGCCGTAGGACGGCGCGCTGCCGTACGGTGCGGCGCCGTAGGGCACGGCGGTGTGGGGCACCGGCTCGCCGGGCGGTGGGCCGGTGGGGGGCGCGCCGCCGGGCGGCAGGGGCGGCCGGGTGTCCGGCTCGGCGGGACCGTCGCTCATCGGGCCGGCCCCCGACGCGGCCGGTCACCCGGTCGGATCCTCACAGCCCCTCCGCCCGGTCCTCGCCGAGCGCGGTGAGCCGGTCGCGCAGCCGGGACGCCTCCGCCGGGCGCAGCCCGGGCACCCGGGCGTCACTCGCCGCCGCGGCCGTGTGCAACTGCACGGTGGCCAGCTTGAAGGCGCGCTCCAGCGGCCCGGCGCTGACGTCGACGAACTGCATGCGGGAGTACGGAACGATGGAGAGCCGCCGGACCAGCAGCCCGTGCCGGACGAGCAGGTCGTCGTCCCGCTCGGCGTACCCCCAGGCCCGGACCGCGCGGACGATGGCCACGGCGCGCCACGCGCCGAGCAGCAGCACGACGGCGAGGGCGAGCCCGAACAGCCAGTGACCGCTCAGCGCCCAGCCGACCGCCGTCACCGCCAGCCCGATGGCGACCACGATCGCCAACCGGATCAGCTCCACCCAGATCAGGTCGGAGGAGATCGGCTGCCAGCGCACCGTGTCCGGCCATGGCTCCAGCGGGCCCCGCCCGGCCGGCTCGCCGGTCAGCAGGGGACCGGGTGCGGCGGCCGGGCCTTGGTCGCCGACGCCGGGCGGCGGGCCGGGTGTGTGCGGCGGCAGGGGAGCGGACGGCGGGGGCGGTGCGGCGGCCGGTTCGTCGACGCGGTCCTCCGCGCTCACCGACGTGATCCGTTCCGCACGTCCGCGCAGCCGGCGCGAGGCGCCACGCTGCTGTGCCAGATGGTTCGCCCGCTGCGCTCGCTCACGCCGCCGCCTCGCTCCGCTCGGCAGCGACGCGAGGCGCCACGCTGCTGTGCCAGATGGTTCGCTCGCTGCGCTCGCTCACATGTCGAGGGTAGGCGATCCGGGCACCGGTGTGACGGCGCGCAGGAAGCCGCGAGCGTCCAGGAAGTCGCCGAGGCTGCCCCGGTGCTCGGCGCAGGCCAGCCAGGTCTTGCGTCGCTCGGGGTCGTGCAGGCGCGGATTGTTCCACTCCAGCGCCCACACGGCGGGGGCGCGGCAGCCACGGGCCGAGCAGATCATGGCCTCGCCGGCGGCGGGGGAGGGGGTGCTCATCACGGCCAGTCTAGGCGGCGCGACGGAGGATTTGAGCGCCGGGCGGCCACGGGGGGAGCCGCCCGGCGACGGGGTGAATCGTACACGCGGTGGGCCGGTCCATGTCCACCCGTGACGGGCGATTTGGCCGCTCGGGACGGCGCGGCGAAAATCGGCTTCTCCCCACCTCGACACTCAGCTAGGCGTGCGAGTCTTGATACCGCACCAGCCGCGACGACCGACCAACGCTGTGGAGGACCGGTGGCCCAGCCGACCATGCCCGATGCCCCGACGCCGAACGGGGCGGCTCCGGACAGACCCGAGCCGGTGACCACGCCCGCGCAGGACGCCACCCTGCTCGAGCGGGCACTGTTCGAGATCAAACGGGTCATCGTCGGGCAGGACCGGATGGTGGAGCGGATGTTCGTGGCGCTGCTCGCCCGCGGTCACTGCCTCCTCGAAGGGGTGCCGGGGGTGGCCAAGACCCTGGCGGTGGAGACCCTCGCCAAGGTCGTCGGCGGGTCCTTCGCCCGGGTGCAGTTCACCCCGGACCTGGTGCCGGCCGACATCATGGGCACCCGGATCTACCGGCAGTCCAGCGAGAAGTTCGACGTCGAGCTGGGCCCGGTCTTCGTCAACTTCCTGCTCGCCGACGAGATCAACCGCGCGCCGGCCAAGGTGCAGTCGGCGCTGCTGGAGGTGATGAGCGAGCGGCAGGTCTCCATCGGCGGGGAGAGTCACCGGGTGCCGGACCCGTTCCTCGTGATGGCCACCCAGAACCCGATCGAGCAGGAGGGCGTCTACCCGCTGCCGGAGGCGCAGCGGGACCGGTTCCTCATGAAGATCGTGGTGGGCTATCCGACCGACGCCGAGGAGCGGGAGATCGTCTACCGGATGGGCGTCGCCGCGCCGGAGCCGTCGGCGGTGTTCGACACCCCCGACCTGATCGCCCTGCAACGCAAGGCGGACCAGGTCTTCGTGCACAACGCGCTGGTGGACTACGCGGTCCGCCTGGTGCTCGCCACCCGCGCTCCGGCCGAGCACGGCATGCCGGACGTCGCCCAGCTGATCCAGTACGGCGCCAGCCCGCGCGCCTCGCTCGGCCTGGTCCGGGCCACCCGCGCGCTGGCGCTGCTGCGCGGACGGGACTACGCGCTGCCGCAGGACGTGCAGGACATCGCCCCGGACATCCTGCGGCACCGGCTGGTGCTCAGCTACGACGCGCTCGCCGACGACGTGCCGGCCGACCACATCGTGCACCGGGTGATGTCCACCATCCCGCTCCCGGCGGTCGCCCCCCGGCAGCAGGCATCCCCGTCGCCGACGGCACCGCCGCCGGGCGCAGGCTGGCCCGGGCAGCGCCCGTGACCTCACCCACCCCTCGACCCGCCCCTCTCGCCGATCGCAGTGAGGCCGTGCTGTCCCGGCTCCAGCTGCTGGTCACCCGCAAACTCGACGGCATGCTCCAGGGCGACTACGCCGGGCTGCTGCCCGGGCCGGGCAGCGAGGCCGGTGAGTCGCGGGAGTACCGCCCCGGCGACGACGTCCGCCGGATGGACTGGCCGGTCACCGCGCGGACCACGACGCCGCACGTGCGGCGTACGGTCGCCGACCGGGAGTTGGAGACGTGGCTGGCGTTGGACCTTTCGGCCAGCCTGGACTTCGGCACCGGCCAGTGGCTCAAGCGGGAGGTGGTGGTGGCCGCCGCGGCCGCCATCACCCACCTCACCGTGCGGGGCGGTAACCGGATCGGCGCGGTGATCGGCACCGGCGGCGGCGCGCCCGCGCCGACCCGACGCTGGCGGGGTGGCGCACCGCCGCCCGGGCCCGGGGTGCTCACCCGGTTGCCGGCCCGCTCCGGCCGCAAGGAGGCGCAGGGTCTGCTGCGTGCCGTCGCCGGCACCGCGATCCAGCCCGGTCGGGGTGATCTGGGCGCCCTGATCGAGATGCTCAACCGGCCGCCCCGACGGCGCGGGGTGGCCGTGGTGGTCTCGGACTTCCTCGCGCCGGCCGAGCAGTGGGCGCGGCCGATGCGCAAGCTGCGGGTCCGCCACGACGTGCTGGCGATCGAGGTGGTCGACCCGCGCGAGCTGGAGCTGCCCGACGTGGGCGTGCTGCCGGTGGTCGACCCGGAGAGCGGCGAGCTGCACGAGGTGCAGACCGCCGACCCGCGGCTGCGGCAGCGCTACGCCGACGCCGCCGCCGCCCAGCGGGCCACCATCGCCGCCGCCCTGCGCGGCGCCGGCGCGGCCCACCTGCGTCTGCGTACCGACCGAGACTGGCTGCTGGACATGGTGCGTTTCGTGGCCGCGCAGCGGCACGCGCGCACCCGGGGGACGACACGATGATCCGTTTCATGCAACCGTGGTGGCTGCTGGCTGTTCTGCCGGTGCTCGCACTCGCCGCCTTCTACATCTGGCGGCAGCTGCACCGCCGGGCGTACGCCATGCGGTTCACCAACGTGGATCTGCTGCGCACGGTGGCCCCGAAGGGGCTGGGCTGGCGTCGCCACGTTCCGGCCACCGCGTTCCTGCTCTGCCTGCTGGTGCTGGCCACCGCGCTGGCCCGACCCGCGGTGGACACCAAGGAGCCACTGGAGCGGGCCACGGTGATGCTCGCCATCGACGTGTCGCTGTCCATGCAGGCCGACGACGTGGCGCCGAACCGGCTGGAGGCGGCCCAGGAGGCGGCCAAGCAGTTCGTCGGCGAGCTGCCGGAGAGCTACAACCTGGGCCTCGTCTCGTTCGCCAAGGCGGCCAACGTTCTGGTGCCGCCGGGCAAGGACCGGGACGCGGTGACCAGTGCGATCGACGGGCTGGTGCTGGCCGAGGCGACCGCCACCGGTGAGGCGGTGTTCACCTGCCTGGAGGCGATCCGGTCGGTGCCGGCCGACGGGGCGGCGGGTATCCCACCGGCGCGGATCGTGCTGCTCTCCGACGGGTTCCGGACGTCCGGCCGGTCGGTGGAGGAGGCCGCGGCCGCCGCGCAGGCGGCCAACGTGCCGGTCTCCACCATCGCCTTCGGCACCGACACGGGGCAGGTCGACATCGGCGGTCAACTCCAGCGGGTGCCGGTGGACCGGTTGGCCCTGGCCGAGCTGGCGGAGACCACCGAGGGCTACTTCTACGAGGCGGCGTCGGTGAGCGAGCTGAAGCAGGTCTACCAGGACATGGGCAGCTCGATCGGCTTCCGTACCGAGCCTCGCGAGGTGACCCAGTGGTACGCCGGGGTGGCATTGCTGCTGGCGCTCTGCGCCGGCGCGCTCAGCCTGCTCTGGTCGTCACGGATGCTCTGACGTCGGCGGTGCCCGGGCTGGCCTCGGGCACCGCTCGTCGGGGCGGCGTGACGGGGCGGGTGAGCGACGGTCAGTGACCGCCGCCGGCCAGGACGAAGACGACGGCCACCCAGACGGCGGCGAGGGTGAAGCCCAGCGGGGCGACGTAGCGGCTCATGGACGGCTCCGGGTGGCGGCTGGACGGTCCGCGTGCGGGGGCGGACCGCAGGGGGTGGGGACGCGCACACGAAGTCGTGACCGGGCGGCTCCCGGCGACCGTCCGGGATCGGACGGCGCGGCACGCGCACCTCGGCGTTGCCGGGCGGCGGGGAGCGGAGCGGGGTCAGCTCACCAGACTGAGTCGTGGCTCAGCGGGGCTGACCATCGGCCCGGCCACGACTGGGAGGATCGCTATCTCGCACAGCGATCACCTCCTGAAGTCGGCCGGGCCGGAACGTCGATGATCGTACACCCGGGGCGCCGCCGGGACGCACTCGGCCGACCGGCCGGCGGCCCCTCCACCGCCCGGCTGGCCCCTTCCGCTCCGACGGCCGGCCCGCCCGTACCAGCGTGACCAGCACCGCGGCGAAAAGGGGCAGCCAGCAGCACCGGGCCAGCACCCAGCCCGGGTCGTCCGGCGCGGTGTGCAGCCCCGGCAGGGCCAACCCGCCCCGGGCGAGGAGCGCGGTCACCGCGACCAGCACCGGCTGGTGCCACAGGTAGATCCGCACAGCGTTCCGGTTGACCTCGGTCACCGCCCGGCCCGGCAGTGGTCGGGCCAGCAGCCGTTCCAGGGCCGGCCGGGCGAGCAGCCCCAGCCCGACCTGGGTGACCGCCAACGCCACCGCCAGCAGCGACGGCGGGTTCAGGTTCGACACACCCGCCCCGGGCACCCCGACCGCGCTGACCGGGTAGCCCAGCGCCAGCAGCGCCACCAGCGCGGCGGCGCCGCCACCGGCCAGCGCACCCGCCGCCCGGCGGCCGGCCAGCCGCCCGTCGGCGTGCGCCACCCCCAGCAGGTACGGCACCGCCCAGGCCACCACCACCGTCACCGGCGGCATGTCGACCCCAGCCGGCAGCAGGCGCGTCACCAGGTCGGCCGCCGCCACCACGGCCACCGCCGGCGCCACACAGCGCGCCACCCCCCACCGCCGGACGGCGGTGACCAACGGACCGGTCGACGCGACCAGGAGCAGCAGCGGCAGCAGGAACCACAGTGGACTGACCGCGAGCCGCAGCGCCACGTTGAGCGTGTCGTCCGGGGTGCCGGCCACGGTGGCGGCGAGCAACACGGCCGCACCCACGCCCAGCAGCGCCACCGCGGGCAGGAGCAGCCGGCGCAGGCGGCCGGCCAGCCAACCGCCCGACCCACCCCGGTTGCGGGCCAGCGACCGGGCCGAGCCGAACCCGGCGGCGAAGAAGAACAACCCGAGCGTCTGCAACACCCAGGTCACCGGCGCCAGCGCCGGCACCGCGCTCAGCGGACTGGCCTGGTGCAGCCCGCCGCCGTCGTTCAGCACCAGGCCGGTGACCAGCCAGTGCCCCAACACCACCCCGCCGATGGCGTACGCCCGCAGCGCGTCGACCGCGCGGTCACGGCTCACCGGGCGTTCCCCGCCCGCTCGGCGTCGGCCCCGTCCCGCACGACCGCCGCCACCGCGACCAGCGTGGCGCTGCCCGGAACCAGGTAGCCGTCGTGCCCCGCCACGCCGGCCACCGGGAGCGGTCGGGCGCCGAACGCCGGGTCGCCGGGACGCCGGCCGTACCCGAGGCCGAGCAACCGCACCGGCGGCACCCGGCGGATCCAGTCGGTGGGCGCCTCGGCCGCCCAGAACCGTGCGCCGCCGGGCAGTTCGTCGGCGTGCTGCACCCCGGCGCCGATCCCGCCGAGGCTGACCACGTCGGTGACCTGCGGTGGGGCGTCCGCCGCGGCCAGCGACACGACCAGCGAGCCGTAACTGTGCCCGATCAGGGTGATCGTGGCGGCGGGACGCCGCTCCGCCAGCTCCCGCAGCAGCGCGGCCATCGCGACCGCGCCGCGCCGGGCACCGGCGCCGCCGGCGGCGGTCAGCACCCCGTCGGGTGGGCCGTAGCCGAGCCAGGCCAGCACCGCGACCCGAGCGGTCGGGTCGGCCCTCCGCGAAACCTCGTACAACTGTTCGGCCTGCACCGCCGGCGCCCGGTGGGCCACCCCGCCCAGCCCTCGGTCGAAGTCGGCCAGCGTGCTGCCCACACCGGGCACCAGCACCGCGATCCGGTCCGCCTCGGCCAGGTCGCCGAGTACCTCCACCGCACGGCCGTCGCCGCGCGGGTCGAACCTCAGGAACCGGCGTCCGACCGCCACCCAGTCCGCGTACGGGGGGCCGGCCGCGCGCATCGCCGCCGCCGTGACCGGGTACGCCTCGACGAACCCGGCCGCCGCGGCCGGCTCGGCCCGGCCGGGCAGAACCAGGTTCACCCCGAGCAGTACGGCCAGCGCCAGCCGGCCGGCACCTCGTCGTCGCATCGCGTTCTCCCTCCGGAATGTGGTCCGGAGGGAGACTGCGCCGGTGGGTGGCGCTCGGGCGTCGTCCCGGGGAGCCGTTCCCGGGCTGGCTCCGCGGAGCTACTCGCCGGCGGCGACCAGACCCGTCTCGTACGCCAGCACGACGGCCTGGGCCCGGTCCCGCAGCCCCAGCTTGGCCAGGATCCGCCCGACGTGCGTCTTCACGGTCTGCTCAGCCACCACCAGGTCGGCGGCGATCTCCGCGTTGTTGCGACCTCGGGCGATCAACCGCAGCACCTCGGTCTCCCGTGGAGTGAGGCCGGCCAGGTCGGTGGGGCGGGGCCGGCGGCGGTCCGGGCGGGCGGCGAACTCGGCGATCAGCCGACGGGTGACCGCCGGGGCGAGCAGGGCGTCCCCGGCCGCCACCACCCGCACGGCCTGCACCAGGTCGGCCGCCGGGGCGTCCTTGAGCAGGAAGCCGCTGGCCCCGGCGCGCAGCGCCTCGTACACGTAGTCGTCAAGGTCGAAGGTGGTGAGGATGAGCACCCGGGGGCGCTGCGCCGACCGGTCGCCGAGCAGCTTGCGGGTGGCCGCCAGCCCGTCCATGACCGGCATGCGAACGTCCATCAGCACCACGTCCGGGTCGAGCCGGCGGGCGGCGGCGACGGCCTGGGCGCCGTCGGCGGCGTCGCCCACCACCAGCAGGTCCGGCTGGGCGGCGAGCAGCGCGCCGAAGCCCTGCCGGACCATCGCCTGGTCGTCGGCGATCAGGACCTTGATCATCGGTTTCCGCCCTCCGCCTCGTACGGCAGCTCGGCCGCCACCTCGTAACCCCCGCCGGGCAGCGGCCCGGCGGTGAACGTACCGCCGAGCGAGGTGGCCCGCTCCCGCATCCCGGTCAGCCCGTGCCCGGCGCCGGCCTCGGTGCCCGGCCGCGCGTCCACGTCGTCGGGCGGCGCGTTGCGCACGCGTACCGCCAGGGTGGACCGGTCGGTGCGGACGGTGACGCGCACCGCGGCACCGGCCGCGTGCCGTGCCGCGTTGGCCAGTCCTTCCTGCACGATCCGGTAGGCGGCCAGCCCGACCGGCGCCGGCACCCGCTCGTCGTCGGCCAACTCCGCGTCCAGGGTCACCGGCAGTCCGGCCCGTCGGGCCGCGTCCACCATCGCGCCCAGATCGGCCAGGTCGGGCTGTGGCGCCGTCTGCGGGCCGCTCGACTCGCTGCGCAGCACCCCCAACAGCCGCCGCATGTCGGTCAGCGCGTCCCGGGCCGAGGAGGCGATGGCTACGAACTCCGCGGCCGCCGGCGCCGGCACGTCGGTCAGCCGGTACGGGGCGGTCTCCGCCTGCACCGCGATCAGCGACATGTGGTGGGCCACCACGTCGTGCAACTCGCGCGCGATCCGGGTGCGTTCCTCCAGCACCGCGCGGCGCTCCTGCTCCCGCTCACTCAGCTCGGTCTGCGCGGCGAGGGCCCGCCGGGACTGCCGGTTGCCCCGGATCTGGTCGCCGACGATCGCCAGCGCGCCGAGCAGCGCCAGAACGGCGGCCCGGTTCTCGGGGTGGACCAGGGTGAGCACCGGCACCGTGGTGATCGCCACCACCCAGGCCAGCACCGGCCGGTCGACCCGCGCGACGACCACCGCGACCACCGCGATCGACCCGAGTGCCAGCGGCGGGGTCCACGGCCCGGGCTGGTCGGTCGGCGCGTTGAACGTGCACACCAGCAGGGCCAGCACCGTCAGCCGCCAGGCCAGCAGCGGACGCCGGGGCAGCGCCAGCAGCGGCGCCACGGTCATCGCCGCGAACAGCACCGCGACCGGCGTCGGCAGGCCCCAGTCGCTCTCCACGGCCAGCGTGATCCAGAAGAGGCCGAGCGCGGCGAGCAGCCCGGCCGGGGCGGCGTACCGGGCCAGCCTGGGCCAGCGGGCCAGCAGCGGTCGGTCGACCCGCGCGTCCGGGCCTAACAGGGTCTGCCGTAAGGCGTGCAGGGCCGCGGCGATCGGTTGCCGGTTCACCACCGGGAGGCTACGGGCCGGCACCCCCGTCGGGCGTGCCACCAGGGGTTGATCCCGGTGTCATACCCCGGTGTGACGCGGCTCCCGTTAGCGCTTACCTGCCGGTAACGCCTAGGCTCCGACGCGTCCGTGCTGACCATTCGCAAGGGGGAACCGTGGCCCGTACCGTGCTGGTGACCGGGGGCAACCGGGGAATCGGCCTGGCCATCGCGCAGGCCTTCGCCAAGCAGGGCGACCGGGTGGCGGTGACGCACCGCAGCGGCGACGCACCCGAGGGGCTGTTCGGGGTGCGGGCCGACGTCACCGACGCCGCCTCGATCGACGCCGCGTTCACCGCCGTGGAAGCCGAACTGGGGCCCGTCGAGGTGCTGGTCGCCAACGCCGGCATGACCGCCGACACGCTGCTGCTGCGGATGACCGAGGAGCAGTTCACCGACGTGCTGGACACCAACCTCACCGGCGCGTTCCGGGTCGCCAAGCGGGCCTCCGGCAAGATGCTCCGCGCCAAGTGGGGCCGCATGATCTTCATCTCGTCGGTGGTCGGCCTCGCCGGCGGCGCCGGTCAGGTCAACTACGCCGCCAGCAAGGCCGGCCTGGTCGGCGTGGCCCGCTCGATCACCCGGGAGCTGGGCAGCCGCAACATCACCGCGAACGTGGTGGCGCCCGGCTTCATCGACACGGACATGACCGCCGGCCTGACCGAGGACCGCAAGGCGGAGATCCGCAAGTCCATCCCGGCCGGCCGGATGGCCAGCCCGGACGAGGTCGCCGGGGTGGTCACCTGGCTGGCCTCCGACAGCGCCGGGTACGTCTCCGGCGCCGTGATCCCCGTCGACGGCGGCCTCGGCATGGGCCACTGACCAGCGCTTTCTCACTACGTACGGAGGAACCCCTGCATGTCCGGACTGCTCGCCGGTAAGCGGCTGCTGGTCACCGGCGTCATCACCGACGCCTCCATCGCCTTCTCGGTGGCGAAGCTCGCCCAGGAGAACGGCGCGCAGGTCGTGCTGACCGGCTTCGGACGGCTCTCCCTGGTCGAGCGGATCGCCAAGCGGCTGCCCGAGCCGGCGCCGGTGATCGAGGTGGACGTGACCAACACGGAGCACCTGGCCAGCCTCGCCGACCGGGTCCGCGAGCACGTCGACGGCCTCGACGGTGTCGTCCACTCGATCGGGTTCGCGCCGCAGAGCTGCCTCGGCGGCGGCTTCCTCGACGCCCCCTGGGAGGACGTGGCGACCGCGCTGCACGTCTCCACGTACTCGTACAAGTCCCTGGCCATGGCGGCGCTGCCGCTGATGTCCTCCGGCGGCGCGGTGGTCGGGCTGACCTTCGACGCGACCAAGGCGTGGCCGGTCTACGACTGGATGGGCGTGGCCAAGGCCGGCCTGGAGTCCGCGTCCCGCTACCTGGCGCTGCACCTGGGCAAGCAGGGCATCCGCAGCAACCTGGTCGCCGCCGGGCCGCTGCGCACCATCGCCGCGAAGTCGATCCCCGGCTTCGACCAGTTCGAGGACGCCTGGACCGAGCGGGCCCCGCTGGGCTGGAGCCTCACCGACCAGGAGCCGGCCGCCCGCGCCTGCCTGGCGCTGCTGTCCGACTGGTTCCCGGCCACCACCGGCGAGATCGTGCACGTCGACGGCGGCTACCACGCCATCGGCGCCTGACGTTCCCGGCGGCGCCCCCCGACCGTCGGCCCGTGTGATCCACGCCGGCCGGAGCAGGGGGCGTCGCCGGGTCGTTCCGGCCGACCGGCAAGAATGGACCCATGGCGTACGACGCGGTGGTGCTGGTGTCCTTCGGTGGGCCGGAGCGGCCCGAGGACGTGATGCCGTTCCTGCAGAACGTGACCCGGGGTCGCGGCGTGCCGCCCGAGAGGCTGGCCGAGGTCGCCGAGCACTACCAGCACTTCGGTGGGGTGTCCCCGATCAACCAGCAGTGCCGTGACCTGCTGGCCGCCATCCGCGCCGACTTCGCCGCCAACGGCCTCGACCTGCCCGTCTACTGGGGCAACCGCAACTGGGACCCGCTGCTCGCCGACACCGTGACCCGGATGCGCGACGACGGGGTCACCCGTGCGCTGGCCTTCGTCACCAGCGCGTACGGCGGCTACTCGTCCTGCCGGCAGTACCAGGAGGACATCGCCGCCGCCCGGGCCGCGGTCGGCCCGGACGCCCCGGTGATCGAGAAGCTGCGCCAGTTCTGGGACCACCCCGGGTTCGTCGAGCCGCACGCGGACGCGGTCCGTGCCGCGTTGGGCCAGCTCGACCCGGCCAGGCGGGACACCACGAGGCTGGTCTTCACGGCCCACTCCGTCCCCACCTCCATGGCGGCCAACGCCGGCCCGCACGGCGGCCGGTACGAGGCGCAGCTGCACGAGGTCGCCCGGCTGGTGGCCGCGGCCGCGGCACCCGACCTGCCGTACGACCTGGTGTGGCAGAGCCGTTCGGGCCCGCCGCAGGTGCCGTGGCTGGAGCCGGACATCAACGACCACCTGGCCACCCTCGCGCGGAGCGGCACCACGAGCGTGGTGGTCAGCCCGATCGGGTTCGTCTCCGATCACCTGGAGGTGGTGTGGGACCTGGACACCGAGGCGCTGGAGACGGCCAAGCAGCTCGGCCTGGACTTCGTCCGGGCCGGCACCCCGGGCACCGACCCGCGTTTCGTGACCATGGTCCGTGAGCTGGTCACCGAGCGGACCGACCCGGACGGCGCGCAGCTGCGCCGCCGGCTGGGCGAGCTGCCGATGTGGGACACCTGCCCCACCGCCTGCTGCGTGCCGACCCGCCGCCCCTGACCGCCCACCCGCCCACCGAACCCCCGGGGATCACCGATGCAGGACCGTAAGCCCGTGCAGAGCTGGCTGACCGACATGGACGGCGTGCTGGTGCACGAGGGCCAGCCGGTGCCCGGCGCGCCGGAGTTCATCAACCGGATGCGCGCCTCCGGCAAGCCGTTCCTGGTGCTGACCAACAACTCGATCTACACGCCGCGCGACCTGACGGCCCGGCTGAGCCGGATGGGGCTGGACGTGCCGGAGGAGTCGATCTGGTCCTCCGCCCTGGCCACCGGCCAGTTCCTCGCCGACCAGCGGCCGGGCGGCACCGCGTACGTGATCGGGGAGGCCGGGCTGACCACGGCGCTGCACGCCGTGGGCTACGTGCTCACCGACTTCGCGCCGGACTACGTGGTGCTCGGGGAGACCCGCACCTACAGCTTCGAGGCGATCACCAAGGCAGTCCGACTGATCAACGACGGGGCCCGGTTCATCTGCACCAACCCCGACGTGACCGGTCCCTCCGTGGAGGGCGCGCTGCCCGCCGCCGGCTCGGTCGCCGCCATGATCTCCAAGGCGACCGGGGTGGAGCCGTACTTCGTGGGCAAGCCCAACCCGATGATGATGCGCTCGGCGCTGAACACCATCAACGCGCACTCGGAGAGCACCGCGATGATCGGCGACCGTATGGACACCGACATCCTGTGCGGCCTGGAGGCCGGGCTGGAGACCATCCTGGTGCTCACCGGGATCAGCAGCCGCACCGAGGCGGAGCGCTACCCGTACCGCCCGTCCCGGATCGTCAACTCGGTCGCTGACCTGCTCGACGAGATCTGACCGCCCGGCCACGCCCGGCCGCGGCCTCGAGCACGGCGGCCTCCCGTCAGGGTCGTAACGGGGCGTTGCAGGCGGCCACCAGTGCCTGCCGGCAGGCCGTTGTCAGCGGGCGGAGCGCGGCGTCGCGCTGCTGCGCCTCGTAGTTGTTGATGGCGCCGCCGGGCGCGGCGTGCCCCGCCAGTGCGAGCACCCGGTCGAGCACCGCGGCGCGGGCGAAGAGCCGACGGGCCCGTGGGTCGAAGCCGGGTGGCAGGTCGGTGGCGCCGTCCGGGCGGCGCAGCGCGGCCAGGGCGCCGGCCAGCTCGGGCCGCCACTGGGCGACGTCGAGGCGGGTCAACGCGGCGGTGGTCTCGGCCAACGCGGCGGCCAGTTCGGCCTCCGCCTCGGCGGCACCGGGCAGCGATAGTGAGGCGGCGGGCGCGTTGGCCGGCAGCGGGTACACCCGCCAGAGCACCGTCTCGAAGCAGTCCCCGGAGCCGGAGGTGTGCGACCGCACCTGCGGGATCAACCCGAGCCCGCCCGCCACCACCGCCTCGCCAGTGACCAGCGCCGCGCCGGCGAAGTCGCCGGGGCCGGGCAGCCCCCGCGGGTCACCCGGCGCGGGCAGCACCAGGCGGATCTCGTCCGGGGAGAGCTTGGCCAGGGTGGGCAGCGCGGCCGAGAGCGGGACGTCGGTCCAGGTGCCGGGGGCGTCCGCCACGAGGTGCTCCTCGTCGCCGGCGATGGCGTCGGCGACCTCGTCGTACGGCACCAACCCGGCACGCCACGCGCGCACCCAGGCGACGAACCGGCTCGACCGGCGCGGCGTGAGTGTGGCCGCGCCCGTTGCGGGGGTGGACATGCCGAAAGGGTACGTGGTGACCGGCGGCCCTGTCTCGACTGCCGCTCCGGCCGCCCTGCGTGCCCCGAACTGCCCCCTTCGCCCCACCCCACCCGCCCCCGACCCCCGGTTGGGAGCGGGTGGGCGGTGTGTCGGGGTGATGCGTGGGGACACCGGGGTTAGCGTGATCGACATGGCGGGGCGATACGGCGAGGACGTGTTGGCGGGGGACTGGCGGCGGCGGAAGGTCACGCCCGAGGTGGACGCCGAACCGGATCTCGTGGTGGAGGACGCCGACTCCGGGTTCTGCGGAGCGGTCGTGGGCTTCGAGGCCGGCGCCGTGGTGCTGGAGGACCGGCACGGCAAGCGGCGCAACTTTCCACTGCTGCCGGCGGCGTTCCTGCTCGACGGCCGACCCGTGACGCTGCGCCGCCCGACCCGCGCGCCGGTGCCGGCCGCCCGCCGGCGTACCGCGTCCGGTTCGGTGGCGGTGGACAACGTCCGCGCCCAGGTGGCCAAGGCCAGCCGGATCTGGGTGGAGGGCATCCACGACGCCGCGCTGGTCGAACGGATCTGGGGCGACGACCTGCGCATCGAGGGTGTGGTCGTCGAGCCGTTGGACGGCATCGACGCCCTCGACGCCGAGGTACGCGACTTCGGCCCCGGCCCGACCCGGCGACTCGGCGTGCTCGTCGACCACCTGGTGCCCGGCAGCAAGGAGAGCCGGATCGTGGCCCGGGTGAACTCGCCGTACGTGCTGGTGACCGGGCATCCGTACGTGGACGTCTGGCAGGCGGTCAAGCCGGCGGCGCTGGGCATCGCGGCGTGGCCGGTGGTGCCGCCGGGACGGCCGTGGAAGGAGGGGGTCTGCGCGGCCCTCGGTGTCGCCGAGCCGGCCGACATGTGGCGGCACATCCTGTCCCGGGTCAACAGCTTCGCCGACGTCGAGACCCCACTGATCAACGCCATGGAGCGCCTCATCGACTTCGTCACCGAAGCCCCGTGACCGGCTGACCCTCCTCGTGCGCCCGGCGGCGGGTCAGGGGACCTCGTCGGGGCTGCGCGTGAAGACGAACGTGGCGATGTCGACCGCCACCGCCCGTCCGCTGTCGTCGCGCAGCACCGACAGGATCTCACCGTTCTCCGGGCCGGAGCGACCCCGCCAGCGGTCCGTCCCCTCGGCGGCGAACCGGCTCACCCGCTCACCGCGGACGTGGGCCACCAGGTCACCGGCGTCCCAGCTCAGGTCCAGCGGAGTGCCCATCCACCACCAGCGGCCGGTCAGCTCGGCCAGTTCGGCCGCAGGCGCGGCGGTGGCCGGCCGCCACGGCTGCGGGAACGCCGGTTCGGCGTCCAGCACGGCGGTCAACAGCCGGCGAGCGAGCCCGGTGATCGGGAAGCCGTACGAGTTGGCGAAGCCGACCACGGCGGTACGGGTGGGCCGGTGCACCACGAGGGCGGCCACGTACCCGGGCATCGAGCCGCCGTGCCCGACGTACACGCGCTCGCCGTCCCGGTAGAGCTCCAGCCCCAGACCGTGCCCGCCGGTCCACGAGTCGGGATCACTGATCACCACGGGCGCGCACATCTCGGTGAGCGTCCCGGCGGCCAGCAACGACGGGTCGGGGTCGGCGAGGAAGGCGGCCCACCGGCCCAGGTCCTCGATCGTCGACCAGAGCTGCCCGGCCGGGGCCATCGCCCCGGTGTCGGTACGGGGCTCCTCGCGCACCGTGTGGTGCCACGGGTGGACGACGTAGCCCCGGGCGAAGGGCTCGGTGGCCGCGTACGTGGTGCGGTGCATCCCGAGCGGGGTGAGGATCCGCTCGGCGAGCAGGTCGGCCCAGGGCGTCCCGGTGAGCCGTTCGAGGACTCCGCCGAGCAGCCCGTACGCCAGGTTGGAGTAGTGGTAGGTGGCGTGCGGCGGGTAGGCGATCTTGTCGGCGGTCAGCCCGGCGAGCAGGGTGCTGAGGTCGGCGCCCGCGGCCCGCTCCCACCAGTCGCCCTCGGGTTCGCGTTGGATGCCGCTGGCGTGCCCGAGCATCTGGCGCAGGGTGAGCCCGCCGACGCCGGTGCCCGGCAGGTGCCGCTCCAACGGGTCGTCCAGGGCCAGGCGGCCGGCGTCGCGCAACTGCATGATCAGCGTGGCGGTCATCGTCTTGCTGATCGAGCCGACCCGGTACTGCAGGTCGACGCCTGGGCGGGGGTGCTCGCCGGCGGCGGCCAGGTGCACCAGCGCGCCGTCACGGACCACGCCCAGCACCAGCGACGGGGTACGGCCGTCGATCTGTGCCCGGGCGACCTGGTTGTCGACCTGTCGGGCGGTCTCGGGCAGCAGGGTCAACGGGATCTCCTCGCTTGTCGGCTCGGCGGGGCCGCCGGCGCGCGGTGTCTCGGTGGGCCGGGTCGGTGTCGCCGAGCGTACTGATCATCACGGGTCGGCTGCTCGTGCATTCGCGTGTCACGATTGTCGTGTGGACGCCGTGGTGTGGATCGTGTTGGGTGTGCTCCTGGTTGTCGCCGAGATCTTCACGACGACGCTTTTCCTGATCATGTTCGGTGTCGGCGCGTTCGCCGCCGCGGGTGCGGCCGCCCTGGGCGCGCCGGTCGCGGTGCAGGCGCTGGTGTTCGCGGTGGTGTCGGCGTTGAGCCTGGTGGTGGTCCGGCCGGTCATCCGGCGGCATCAGCGGACGGCACTGGACAGCGGTGAGCAGCCGTTCGGCGTGGAGGCCATCGAGGGGTCCACGGCGCTGGTGCTGGAGCGGGTGGACGCCGACCACGGCCTCGTCAAGATCGACGGGGAGCTGTGGAGTGCCCGGCCGTATGACACGACGCAGACCTTCGAGCCCGGTCAGCGGGTTCGGGTGATAAAGGTCCGGGGCGCGACCGCCCTGGTCTGGCAGGACGAGGTTTCTTCCGCCGGCGAACTGCCGGAACCGAGAGGGTGAACGGGATGACTGTCATAGGCGTGCTGGTGATCGCGGTGGCGTTGATCGCCGTGGTGACACTGGCCAAGGCGGTGCGGATCGTGCCGCAGCAACGCCAGGACGTGGTGGAACGGCTCGGAAAGTACAAGCGGACCCTCAGCCCCGGCCTCAACCTGCTGGTGCCCTTCATCGACGCGGTCCGTACCAAGGTCGACATGCGGGAGCAGGTCGTCAGCTTCCCGCCGCAGCCGGTGATCACCTCGGACAACCTGGTTGTCTCGATCGACACGGTCCTCTACTTCAAGGTGGTCGACTCCGTCCGGGCGACGTACGAGATCTCCAGCTTCCTCCAGGCCATCGAGCAGCTCACCGTCACCACCCTGCGGAACGTGATCGGTTCGCTGGACCTGGAGCGGGCGCTGACCAGCCGGGACGAGATCAACCGGCACCTCTCCGGCGTGCTGGACGAGACCACCGGCCGTTGGGGCATCAAGGTGACCCGGGTGGAGATCAAGGCGATCGAGCCGCCGGCCAGCATCCGCGACTCGATGGAGAAGCAGATGCGCGCCGAGCGGGACCGCCGTGCGGCGATCCTGACCGCCGAGGGGCACAAGCAGTCGGTGATCCTCACCGCCGAGGGTGACAAGCAGTCGGCGGTGCTGCGGGCCGACGGTGACCGGCAGGCCCGGATCCTGCAGGCTGAGGGTCAGGCCAAGGCCATCCGCACGGTGTTCGACGCGATCCACCAGGCGAACCCGAGCCAGAAGGTGCTCGCCTACCAGTACCTGCAGGCCCTGCCGCAGATCGCTCAGGGCAGCGCCAACAAGGTCTGGATCATCCCGGCCGAGCTGACCAAGGCGCTGGAGGGAATGGGTGGCGCGCTGGGTGGTCTGAGCCAGATGGTGGGGGATCTTCCCGCGCCGGAGGCGGCCGACCACGCGAGCCAGGTCGAGCGCGAGGCCGCGGAGGCCGCACAGGCCGCGGCGGACGCCGCCCAGCAGATCCACGACGAGGTACGCGTCGCCGAGGCGCAGGTTTCCGGCGGTAAGGGGCCGCAGGGCCTGCCCGCGCCGGAGCCGGTCTCGCCGGCCAGCCTGGTCAACGACCCGAGCGACCAGCGCGAGCGCGGCTGATCCAGTACACCGGCCGTCCGGCCGGGTAAATACGAGAAAGACTCATGGGGCGCTCCGACGCCTGCCACGATCGGTCCTAGGACGGGTGGTGACCAGGCAATCGGGGCGCCCCGGCGCGTCCCGCACCGCTCGTGGACGAGCGAGGTGACGCATGAAGGATCCGGCGAATCGGATGTGGTCCTCGGCCCCGGTGCCCGGCGCGCACGACCCGGCCGGCCCACTGGGCTCCCGGCGCAGCGGCGGCGGCTTCGGCGTACTGCCGTTCGTGGGCGAACCGACCCCGGCGGGGCCGGCGACGAACGCCAGTTGGGCCTGGTCGATACGCCGGTTCGCACGGGCGGCGGTGTGGCTTCTGCCCGCGTACGCCGTCCTCTACGGCGCGGTGGCGATGGCCAGTGACGGCGGGGTGGGCAACGACCCGTACCCGGCTGACGGTCGGGCCGCGTACCTGATCGGTTGGGTCGCCGCGGTGTGGCTCGGGCTGCTCGCGCTGCTGGCCCTCACCGGGCTGCTCGCCGCGACCCGCAGCCGCCGGGTGGCCGCCGCCGGGCTGCTGGTCAGCATCGCCGGCACCGTGCTGATGCTGCCGTTCGCGGGGCTCGCCGAGCAGACACCGGTGTTCGGCACCACCGCGCGTTCGCTGGTCCTGGTCGGTGCGACCTTCTACAGCGTGGGTTGGTTCCTCACCGGGTGGGCGGTGGCCCGCTCGGGCACGTTCAGCCTCGGCGACGGGGTCATGCTGATCATCGCCGCTCCGCTGCTCGGTCTGGGCGGCGCCCTGATCGGTTCGCTGCAGACGTTCGGCGCGATCTTCGTCCTGATCGCCGGCATCGGCATCGGCTACCGCTCCGGCCGCCTGATGCCCCGCGAAACGGCCCGCGACGCCGCCAGCGCCAGCCTCTCCACCCCAACCCCCTAACCCACCACCGGCGCACCCCACCCACCCACCCCACCCACCCACCCCACCCCGGTCGATCATGAAGTTGTTGCCCTCCGCGACGGCGCGTCGTGGCAATAACTTCATGATCACCGGGGTGGGTCGGGGTGGGTCGGGGTGGGGTCTGGGTGGGAGTTTGCTGGTGGGGGGTGGTGAAGTTGCTGACAATCGGGCTTCGGGGGTGGTCGGTTGGCGGCTTTCGTGGCAATCCTGGGGAACATGGCCGCCCCCCGCTCGCCGCTGTCGCGGCTGTTCACCGTGCTGCTCGCCGGCTTGCTGGCCGGGCTCGCCCTGGCAGTCGCCGCGCTGCCGGGCAACCTGCTGCTCGGGTTCGCCGCCCGTTCCGCGATCGGCTCGTACGCCGCGTTGCCCGACGCGCTGCGCACCCCCGCCACCCCGCAGCGCTCCTACCTGTACGCGAATGACGGCAAGACGCTGATCACGACGTTCTACGACGTGAACCGCACCGACGTGCCGCTCGCGGACATCGCACCGGTGATGCGGCAGGCGATCGTGGCGGCCGAGGACCGGCGGTTCTACTCGCACGGCGGCGCCGACCTGCGCGGGCTGGCCCGTGCGCTGGTGGCCAACGTCAAGGGCGGCGGCACCGAGCAGGGCGGCTCGACGCTGACCATGCAGTACGTCCGTAACGTGCTCAAGACCGACCCCACCCGCACCGCCGAGGAACGCGCCGCCGCCACCGACCCCACCATGGGCCGCAAGATCCAGGAGATCCGGTACGCGGGCGCGCTGGAGCAGAGCCTCGGCAAGGACGAGATCCTCAACCGGTACCTGAACATCGCCTACTTCGGTTCCGGCGCGTACGGGATCGCGGCGGCCAGCCAGCGCTACTTCGGCAAGCCACCGGCACAGCTCACGCTCGCCGAGTCGGCCCTGCTCGCCGGCCTGGTGCAGTCCCCGGACGCGTACAGCCCGATCGACGGCAACAAGGACGACGCGCTGGCCCGCCGGTCGTACGTGCTGGACTCGATGGCCGACACCGGGGCGATCACCGCCGCGCAGGCCGCCCAGGCGAAGGCGGAGCCGCTGACCCTGCACCCCACCGCGCAGCCCAACGGCTGCACCGCCGTGGCCCAGGGCCACGACGACTGGGGTTACTTCTGCGACTACCTGCGCCGCTGGTGGGTGGCCCAGCCGGCGTTCGGGGCCACCGTGCCGGAGCGCGAGCAGGCCCTGCGCTCGGGCGGCTACACCGTGATCACCTCGCTGGACCCGCAGGTCCAGGCCACCGCGCAGCAGCAGGCCACCAAGGTCTACGGGTACGACAACAAGCGCGCCCTGCCGATCGCGGCCGTGCAGCCGGGCACCGGGCAGGTGCTGGCGATGGCGGTCAACCGGCACTACAGCCTCGCCGACAACCCCAACGGGCAGGCCAACTACCCGAACACCGTCAACCCGCTGATCTCCGGCGGGGCCAGCGTCGACGGCTACCAGGCCGGCTCGACGTTCAAGCTGTTCACGATGCTCGCGGCGCTGGAGTCGGGCCGTACCCTCTCCACCGGCTTCGACGCACCCGCCAAGCTGCCCACCCGGTACGCCGCCGAGGGCCCTGGCAGCTGTGACGGCCGCTGGTGCCCGGCGAACGCCAACCCGGACTGGATGGACGGGTACCGGATGATGTGGGACGGCTTCGGCCGTTCGGTGAACACCTACTTCGTCTGGCTGGCCGAGCAGGTCGGCCAGGACAAGGTGGTGGAGATGGCGCAGCGGCTCGGCATCACCTTCCGCGCCGACGCCGACGCGGCCTTCGCCAGGAACGACGCCGCCAACTGGGGTTCGTTCACTCTCGGCGTGGCCGCCACCACCCCGCTGGACCTGGCCAACGCGTACGCCACGGTGGCCGCCGAGGGCACCTACTGCGCGCCGGTGCCGGTGGTGTCGGTGACCGACGCGAAGGGTCAGCGGGTGCCGGTCGGGCAGCCGTCCTGCAAGCGGGTGCTGGACGCCGACGTGGCCCGTGCCGCGACCGACGCCGCCCGCTGCCCGGTCGGCCAGCAGTCGCCGTACGGGCAGTGCAACGGCGGCACCGCCACCGGGGTGAACGACATCCTCGACGGCCGCCCGGTGGCCGGCAAGACGGGCAGCTCGGAGCAGAACTCCACGGAGACCTTCGTCGGCTTCACCCCGCAGGTCGCGGTCGCCGGCATCGCCGCCAACCCCGACGACCCGACCGACTCGGTGGGCTCCGCGGTGCAGGCCAAGGTGATCGACGCGGTCGCCCGGGTCATCGCCACCGCCGTCAAGGGCCAGCCGGAGAAGGCGTTCGAGGCGCCCAGCCGCGAACTGGCCGGCGAACCCCGCCGCCCGGTCGAGCGCGCCCCGGTCGTCCCGGACCGCCGGCCCACCACCCAGGACGACCCCCGCTCGGCCTTCGAACGCTGGCTCAACCGCCGAGGCTGACCCCTCGTACCCCGCGATCTTGCACTTTCGGTCGCCGACTCGCACCATTTGCTCCTTCTGTCGAGTCAGAAAGTGCAAGATCGCGGAGTGCGGCGGGCGGCGCGTGGCTCGGGTTAGGGCTTGCGGCGGCGGGGGCGGTAGCTGGCGACGGTGGCAGGTAGGCCGCGGCGGATGATGCCCGCCCAGTCGGTGTCGCCGCGCAGCACCGCCGCAGCGGTCTTGCGTGCCTGCTCGGCGGTGAAGTGCGGCGGCAGCATCAGCTCGGCCGGGTCGACCAGCGCGTTGATGACGACCGGCCGGTCGGCGGCGAGCGCCCGGTCCCAGACGCCCGGCACCTGCTCCGGTGAGTCGACCAGCTCACCGTGCAGCCCGAGCACCTGCGCCCACTGGTGGTAGCCGATGTCCGGCAGCTGCTGGCTGTCCGGGAACATCGGCGTCCCCTCGCTGGAACGCTGCTCCCAGCTGACGAACGCCAGGTCCCGGTTGTTGAGCACCAGCACCACGAACCGTGGGTCGGTCCAGCTCCGCCAGTACTTGGCCACCGTGATCAGCTCGTTCACGCCGTTCATCTGCATGGCGCCGTCGCCGATCAGCGCGACGAGGGGCCGGTCCGGGTGGGCGAACTTGGCGCTGAGCGAGTACGGCATGGCGCCGCCCATCGACAGCAGGGTGCCGGAGAGGCTGGCCAGCATCCCGGGGCGGACCTGCACGTGCCGGGCGTACCAGGCGGTCGCGGTGCCGCAGTCCACGGCGATCATCGCGTCGTCGGGGAGCCGCTCGTTGAGCGTGGTGAACAGCAGCTGCGGGTTGACCGGGTCGGCGGTCTGGTCGGCCAGGTCGCGCTGCACCCGGCGCCACTCCGAGGTGGCCTCGGCGATCTCCGCCCGCCATTCGGTCGGACCGGGACCGGGGCCCAGCTCGCGCAGCAACGCCCGCAGCGTCGGGCCGGCGTCGCCGGTCAGGTTCACCTCGGTCGGGTAGCGCAGCCCGAGCTGGGTGCCGTCCACGTCGATCTGCACCGCGCGGGCCTGCCCCTGCGGCGGGTAGAACTCCGAGTACGGCATGTTGCTGCCCACGATCAGCAGCCGATCGCAGCCGCTCATCAGCTGCCAGCTCGGTCGGGTGCCGAGCAGCCCGATCGCGCCGGTCACCCACGGCTCCCGGTGGTCCACGGCGGCGAAGCCGAGCAGCGCGGTGGCCACCCCCGCGCCGAGCCGCTGGGCGATCTCGCGGACCTCGTCCTGGGCCCCGAGCGCGCCCTGCCCCACCAGCATCGCCACCCGCTGCCCGCTGCGCAGCACCTCGGCGGCACGGCGCAGGTCCGCCTCCGGCGGCACGGTCGTGGAGCTGCTCGGCACGTTGCTGGTGTGGTAGTAGCCGTGCGCATGCGGCGGGTCGGGGACGGCCGGCTCGTCCTGGATGTCGAGCGGGAGGATCAGTGCGGTGACCGTGCGCCGGGCCAGCGCCGTGCGGCAGGCCCGGTCGACCAGGTGGCGGACCTGCGCCGGGTGGTCGAGCTGGGCCAGGAACGCCGCGGCGACGTCCTTGTAGAGGGCCAGCAGGTCGACCTCCTGGTAGTAGCCGCCGCCCTCGGCGGTGACCGCGGTGTTGCCGACCAGGGCGATCACCGGCTGGTGGTCGAGCTTGGCGTCGTACAGGCCGTTGAGCAGGTGGATGGCGCCCGGCCCGCTGGTCACCAACGCGCACCCCAGCGGACCACCGCCGTACTTGACGTGCGCGGAGGCGGCGAAGCCGGCGGTCTCCTCGTGTCGCACCTGGATGAACTGGGCGCGCTCGTTGGTGCGTTGCAGTGCGGAGGTGAGGCCGTTGATGCCGTCGCCCGGGTAGCCGAAGTACCGGTGCACGCCCCAGCTGAACAGGCGGGCGACGATGTGGTCCGCGACGGTCGGGTGTTTGGGCAGGGCGAGCGGTTCGCCCGGCACGTTGTGGTCTGGGCTCACCTGGCTGGTCCTTCCCGTCGGGTCCGTTACGCCGCCCGCCATTCCCCTTACTTTCCGGACAAAACGCCCCGCGCGGTGTGGGATCGACCGGCCCCGGAACGCCCAGCCCGGCGTCCGGCAGAATCGTCGGGTGCCCGTCCACCAGATCACCGACCCCGACGACGACCGGATCGCCGACTACCGCGCGCTCACCGACGTCGAGCTGCGCACCCGCTGGGAACCGCCGCACGGCCTGTTCATCGCCGAGGGGGAGCTGGTGCTGCGCCGGGCGCTGCGTGCCGGCTACCCGGCCCGGTCGTACCTGGTGGACGCCAAGCGCATCGACCAGCTCGCCGACCTGGACACCGGCGACGCGCCGGTCTACGCGGCGACGCAGGACGTGCTGCAGCGGGCCACCGGCTTCCACGTACACCGGGGGGTGCTGGCGTCGTTCCACCGCCGGCCGCTGCCGACGGCGGCGGAGGTGCTCGCCACCGCGCGCCGGGTGGTGATCCTGGAGGACGTCAACAACCACACCAACCTCGGCGCGATCTTCCGGGCGGTGGCGGCGCTCGGGGTGGATGCGGTGCTGCTCTCGCCGAGCTGCGCCGACCCGCTCTACCGGCGCAGCGTCCGGGTCAGCATGGGGGAGGTCTTCGCCGTGCCGTACGCGAAGCTGGACCCCTGGCCGGACGCGCTCGCCGAGGTCCGGGCGGCCGGGTTCACCGTGCTGGCGATGACCCCGGCACCGGACGCGGTGCCGATCCAACGCCTCGACGCCGCCCAGCGGGCCCGTTCGGCGCTGCTGCTCGGCGCCGAGGGCGCCGGGCTGACCCGAGCGGCGATGGACGCCAGCGACGTGCGGGTGGTGATCCCGATGCGCCGCGGCGTCGACTCGCTCAACGTGGCCGCCGCCACCGCCGTGGCCTGCTGGGAACTGAGCCGCGACGACCCGATGTGAGGGCGGACACCGCGTCCGGTCGCCGGTGATCGCCGGCACCGACGGCGGGATGTCGAGATCCGGCGTCACGGACGGTAGCGTGACGGCCGTGTTCCCTACCGTCCGTGAGGTCCTCGCCCTGGACCCGGTCCGCCACGGCGCGCCGCGCGTGGTCGCCGGGGACGCCGGGCTGGACCGTCCGGTCCGCTGGGTGCACGTCGCCGAGGTGCCGGACATCGCGACCCTGCTCGGCGGCGGCGAGCTGGTGCTCACCACCGGCATCGGGCTCCCCGGCGACGACGCGGGGCTGCGCGCGTTCATCGGGGACCTCGCCGACGTCGGCGTCTCCGGTCTCGTCGTCGAGTTGGGCCGCCGGTACGTCAGCGGGGTGCCCCGCGTGATGGCCGCCGCCGCGGAACGGCGCGGCCTGCCCCTGGTGGAGCTGCGCCGGGCCACCCCGTTCGTACGGATCACCGAGGCGGTGCACGCGTTGATCGTCGACGCGCAGCTCACCGAACTGCGTGCCACCGAGGAGATCCACCAGCGGTTCACCGACCTCTCCGTCGAGGGCGCCGACGCCACCGAGGTGATCCGGCAGGCCGCCGAGCTGTCCGGTTGCCCGGTGGTGCTGGAGAACCTGTCCCGCCAGGTGCTCGGGTACGACCCGGCGGGGGAGAGTGCCGAGCTGCTGCTGGACGGCTGGGAGCAGCACTCCCGGCGGATCCGGCCGGCCGGGCGGACCGCGTACGACCCGGACAGCGGATGGCTGGTGACGGTCGTCGGCGCCCGGGGGCAGGACTGGGGGCGGCTGCTGCTGCGCTGGCCCGCCGGCGGGGAACTGCCGACCCGGCGCGGCACCGATCCGGCGGGACCCGGTCCGCGCCCCGGCGACGGGCCGCCGACCCGCCTCACCATCCTGATCGAGCGCGCCGCGTCCACCCTCGCGCTGGGCCGGCTGATCCGCCGCGACGCCGAAGGGCTGGAACGGCAGATCCACCGCACCCTGCTCACGGCGCTGCTCGACCACTCCCGTCCGGTGGACGAGGTGGCGCTGCGGGCCAAGGCACTCGGCGTGGTGCTCGACCGGCGGCACCTGGTCGGCGTGATGGTCCGGCACCGAGCCGACGACCCGGCCGGGGAGGGCGGCCCGGAGGCCGGCCCGGCCCGGCTGCGGGACCTGTCCGAGGCGGTCGGCCAGGCGCTGCGGGAGGCGAAGCTGACCGGGCTGACCAGCGCCGTCGACGACCACTCGGTGGGCGTGCTGCTGGCCCTGCCGGAGGCGGCCGCC
The DNA here is from genome assembly GCF_023896955.1 of Micromonospora sp. RHAY321. Classification (GTDB taxonomy): domain Bacteria; phylum Actinomycetota; class Actinomycetes; order Mycobacteriales; family Micromonosporaceae; genus Micromonospora. The sequence goes on along the minus strand of NZ_JAMHIW010000025.1, from coordinate 766 downwards.
GAGGACCGCGCCTTGTCCGCGTTCGCCGCCGCGCTGCGTCGGGTACGCCTCGACGCCGGCGCGTCCCGGGCCACGTCCGGCGCTGACACGTCCCGGGTGCTGGCCGACGGTGGTGGCCGGTCGACGGGCGGGGTGATCGTGGCCGCCGGTTCCGGGGTGGGCGGCCTGCGGGAGGCCCGGCGGTCGCTGGTCGAGGCCCGGCAGATCGCCGAGGCGGCTCGCCGTGACCGCCGTGACCTGCCGATCTTCCGGCTGCCGCACGTGGGTCTCGCCGGCCTGCTGCATCTGCTGCGCGACGAGCCCCGCCTGCAGACCTTCGTGGAGCGCGAACTCGGGGCGCTGCTGGAGTACGACGCCCGGCACCCCCGGGAGCGGCTGCTCGACACCCTGCGCGCGTACCTGGAGCAGGGTCGCAACAAGTCCGCCGGCGCCGCCGCCGCCCACCTGTCCCGGCCGGCCTTCTACGAGCGCCTGGCCCGCATCGCCCGCATCCTCGACGTCGACCTCGACTCCGTCGAAGCCTCCCTCTCCCTCCACGTGGCCCTACTGGCCCTCGACGCCGTCCGCACCCCCTGACGCCCCCGCGCGCCGGCCCGCCGGCCCGCCTTCCCCGGTGATCATGAAGTTGTTGCCGCTCTCGCCGGCGTGTCATGGCAATAACTTCATGATCACCGGGGGGGGTCGGGGTGGGTCGGGGGTGGGGTCTGGGTGGGAGTTTGCTGGTGGGGGGTGGTGAAGTTGCTGACAATCGGGCTTCGGGGGTGGT
>NZ_JAMHIW010000024.1 GCF_023896955.1 Micromonospora sp. RHAY321 | reverse complement strand
AACTTCATGATCAACGCGGTGGGAGCGGGGGTTGGGGGTGGGGGTGGGGCCTGGACGGGTCAGGTTTTGGCGAGTACGCCGTCGACCAGGTCCTTGGCCTCCTGCTGGATGCGCGACAGGTGTTCCGGGCCCTGGAACGACTCGGCGTAGATCTTGTAGACGTCCTCGGTGCCCGACGGGCGGGCGGCGAACCAGCCGGACTGCGTGCTGACCTTGAGCCCGCCGATCGGCGCGCCGTTGCCGGGTGCGGTGGTCAGCGTCGCGGTGATCGGCTCACCGGCCAGCTCGGTGGCGCCGACCTGCTCCGGTGAGAGCTTGCCCAGCACCGCCTTCTGCTCCCGGGTGGCCGGGGCATCGATCCGGGCGTACGCCGGCGCGCCGAACCGCTCGGCCAGCTCCGCCCAGTGCTCGCTGGGGCTGCGCCCGGTGCTGCCGAGGATCTCGGCGGCGAGCAGGCAGAGCAGGATGCCGTCCTTGTCGGTGGTCCAGGTGGAGCCGTCGCGGCGCAGGAACGACGCGCCGGCGCTCTCCTCGCCGCCGAAGCCGACCGCACCGTCGAGCAGACCGGGCACGAACCACTTGAAGCCGACCGGCACCTCCAGCAGCGGCCGGCCGAGGTCGGCGGCGACCCGGTCGATCATCGACGAGGAGACCAGCGTCTTGCCCACGGCGGCGGCCGGACCCCAGTTGGTGCGGGTGCGGAACAGGTGGTTGATCGCCACGGCCAGAAAGTGGTTGGGGTTCATCAGACCGGCGTCGGGGGTGACGATGCCGTGCCGGTCGGCGTCCGCGTCGTTGCCGGTGGAGATCTGGTAGTCGGCGCGGGCGGCGATCAGCGACGCCATGGCGTTCGGCGAGGAGCAGTCCATCCGGATCTTGCCGTCGCCGTCCAGGGTCATGAACCGCCAGGTCGGGTCGACCGTCGGGTTGACCACCGTCAGGTCCAGCCGGTGCCGCTCGGCGATCTCGCCCCAGTACGCCACGCTGGCCCCGCCCAGCGGGTCCGCGCCGATCCGGACACCGGCGTCGCGGATGGCGTCGATGTCGATGGCCGCCGGCAGATCGTCGACGTAGTTGCCGAGGAAGTCGTACTCCCCGGTGGTGTCCGCGGCCCGGGCCCGGGCGTGGGTGATCCGGCGGACCTCCTTGAGCCCGGCGGCGAGGATCGCGTTGGCCCGGTCCTGGATCCACCGCGTGACGTCGGTGTCGGCCGGCCCGCCGTTGGTGGGGTTGTACTTGAAGCCGCCGTCGTCCGGCGGGTTGTGCGACGGGGTGATGACGATGCCGTCGGCGAGCCCGCTGGTGCGCCCCCGGTTGTGGGTGAGGATCGCGTGCGACAGGGCCGGGGTGGGGGTGTAGCCGTCGCGGCTGTCCACCAGCACGGTGACCCCGTTGGCGGCGAGCACCTCGAGGGCGTCCACCGCGGCCGGCGCGGAGAGCGCGTGAGTGTCCCGGGCGAGGAAGAGCGGGCCGTCCAGGCCCTGCTCGCGGCGGTAGTCGCACAGCGCCTGGGTGACCGCCAGGATGTGGTCGGAGTTGAACGCGTTGCGCAGGCTGGAGCCCCGGTGGCCGGAGGTGCCGAAGGAGACCTGCTGCGCCGGGTCCGCTGGGTCCGGATGCTCGGCGTAGTAGGCGGTCACCAGGCGCGGCACGTCCACCAGGTCGGCGGGCTCGGCGGGCTGGCCGGCACGGGGATGGGTCACTGCGGGATCCTCCTGGGGAAAGTACGGGCGGTCACGGCTCGACCTTCTGGCCCTTGCCGATCACCACGATGCCGTTGTCGGAGACGGTGTAACGCTGCCGGTCCTTCTCCAGGTCGACGCCGATCTCGACGCCCTCCGGGACGAACACGTTCTTGTCCAGGATGGCCCGCCGGACCACCGCGTGCCGGCCGATCTCGACGCCCTCCATCAGCACCGAGCCCTCGACGTGCGCCCAGGAATGCACGCGCACCTTCGGCGAGACGATCGAGTTCTCCACGAGCGAGCCGGAGATCACCACCCCCGGGGAGACCATCGAGCCGACCGCCCGACCGACCCGCTCACCCCACTGGTGTACGAACTTCGCCGGCGGCCACGGCGGCTGCTCGGTGTAGATCGGCCAGTCGAAGTTGTACATGTTGAACACCGGGTGCACGTTGATCAGATCCATGTGCGCGTCGTAGAACGAGTCGAGCGTCCCGACGTCCCGCCAGTAGCCGCGGTCCCGGTCGGTGCTGCCCGGCACCTCGTTGTCGCGGAAGTCGTAGACGTTGGCCTCGCCCCGCTCGACGAGCATCGGGATGATGCTGCCGCCCATGTCGTGCTTGCTGGTCTTGTCCTCCGCGTCGCGTTCGACCGCCTCGCAGAGCGCCCGGGTGGTGAAGACGTAGTTGCCCATCGAGGCGTAGATCTCGTCCGGCGCGTCCGGCAGGCCGACCGCGTCGGTGGGCTTCTCGCGGAACGCCCGGATGCGCCGGCCGTCCTCGCCGACCTCGATGACGCCGAACTGGTCGGCCATCGACAGCGGCTGGCGGATGCCGGCGACGGTCACGGCGGCGCCGGAGGCGATGTGGTCCTCCACCATCTGCCGCGGATCCATCCGGTAGATGTGGTCGGCACCGAAGACGATCACGTAGTCCGGCTGCTCGTCGTTGATGAGGTTGAAGCTCTGGTAGATGGCGTCGGCCGAGCCGGCGAACCACCAAGGGCCACGACGCTGCTGCGCGGGCACCGGGGTGACGTAGTTGCCGAGCAGCGTGGACATCCGCCAGGTCTTGGTGATGTGCCGGTCGAGGGAGTGGGACTTGTACTGGGTCAGCACGACGATCTTGAGATAGCCGGCGTTGGCCAGGTTGGAGAGGACGAAGTCGACCATGCGGTACATCCCGCCGAACGGGACGGCCGGCTTGGCCCGGTCCGTGGTGAGTGGCATCAGGCGCTTGCCCTCCCCACCCGCCAGGACGATCGCGAGCACCTTGGCAGCCATGCCCCGACGCTATCCACCCTCGTCCGACTTCACCACTCGTACGGGGACACTTCTGCACTAGGGTGCGCACATGACCGACTCCTCCCCGGCCACCGGATCCCTGCGCGTCGATCTGCTCACCCGCGAGTACCCGCCGGAGGTCTACGGCGGCGCCGGTGTGCACGTCGAGTACCTGGCCCGGGAGCTGCGCCGCCTCACCGACGTGCGGGTGCACTGCTTCGGTCTGCCGCGCACCGAGCCGGGCGTCACCGCGTACGCCGAACCGCCCGGCCTGACCGGCGCGAACGCCGCGCTGCGCACGATGGGCGTCGACCTGGAGATGGCCGCCGGCACGGCCGGCACCGACGTGGTGCACAGCCACACCTGGTACGCCAACCTCGCCGGGCACACCGCGAAGCTGCTGCACGGGGTGCCGCACGTGATGACCGCGCACAGCCTGGAGCCTCTGCGACCGTGGAAGGCCGAGCAGCTCGGCGGCGGCTACGCGCTCTCCTCCTGGTGCGAACGCACGGCGGTGGAGGCCGCCGACGCCGTGATCGCGGTCAGCGGTGGGATGCGCAACGACGTCCTGGCCTCCTACCCCCAGGTCGACCCGGACCGGGTCCGGGTGGTCTACAACGGCATCGACACCATCCAGTACGCCCCGGACCAGGGCACCGACGTGCTGGACCGGCTCGGCATCGACCCGGCCCGACCCAGCGTCGCGTACGTGGGAAGGATCACCCGGCAGAAGGGGCTGCCCTACCTGCTGCGGGCCGCCCGGGAGCTGCCGGCGGACACCCAGCTCGTACTGCTCGCCGGCGCACCGGACACCGCGGAGATCGCCGCCGAGGTGGAGGGGCTGGTCGCCGAACTGCGGGCCAACCGCTCCGGGGTGGTCTGGGTGGCCGAGATGCTGCCCAAGCCCGAGGTGATCCAGGTGCTCACCCACGCCACCGTCTTCGTCTGCCCGTCGGTCTACGAACCGATGGGCATCGTCAACCTGGAGGCGATGGCCTGCGAGACGGCGGTGGTCGCGACCGCCACCGGAGGCATTCCCGAGGTGGTGGCCGACGGCGAGACGGGCCTGCTGGTGCCGATCGAGCAGGCCACCGACGGGTCCGGGACCCCGTTGGAGCCGGAGAAGTTCGTCGCCGACCTGGCAGCGGCGATCAACACGCTGCTCGCCGATCCGGCGCGCACCGCCCGGTTCGGCCAGGCCGGCCGGCAGCGCGCCGTGGAGCACTTCTCCTGGGACGCCGTGGCCCGGCAGACGCTCGACGTGTACCGGTCGGTCGGCGCGGGCTGAGCACGACGTGCGGTACGACGAACTCGAAGCGGCGATCCTCCGGTTGGTCGTCGCGGCCGACGAGGACGACCTGCGCGTCTTCGGCCTCGAGACAGTGACCCGACTGGTCCGGGAAGAACTGCTCCACACCGTCTCGGCCGACGAACTGGACGAGGACGGGTGGGCGGCCCTGACCAGCGCCCGCGAGACCGTCCGGACGGCCGGCGCGACGGAGCTACGCGCACAGCTGGTACGGATCGACGCGGGCATCCGCGCGGACGACGACCTGGATCAGGGGCTCCTGATCGTCATCTCCGCGCTCGAACACTGGACCACCTATCTGGAGGAGAACCGGCGCGGCGAGCTCTACGAGCTCGCCATCCGCTCGGTCGAGGAGGTCGACTTCCAGGTCTCGGCCGACCTCGACGACGTCCTCGCCACCCCGGAGATGGCCGCCGAGTACGCGCGAATCAGACGCCTGCTCACCGCCGGCCTCAGACCGCCGTTCCCGGCGGAGAGGTGAGCAACGAGGTGACTGTGGCGCGAAGATCCGCACAACTTCGAGGAAGTTGCTGCGTCGACGAGCCTTGAGGCAGCACCTTCCCCGAAAGTGTGCGGATCTTGCCCGCGCGCTCCCAGGTGTGGGAAGGGCACGTGACGTGCTTGGCCGCGCGCGAACGGATCTCGCGCAGTAGGTTGGCGGGGTGACTGGACGGTTCCCGATCGAAGACGTCTCCCCCGTCGTCTCGTGCGGGCGGTACCCGGCCAAGGCGGTGGTCGACGAACCAGTTCCGGTGTCGGCCCGCGCCTACCGGGAGGGGCACGACGCACTCGGCTGCAACGTGGTCTGGACCGGCCCGGACGGCGAGCAGCGGCCGTTCACCCGGATGCGTCCGGGTGAACCCGGGCAGGACCGCTGGCACGCCGTGATCCGGCCGGACGCCGTCGGCACCTGGACGTTCTCCGTCGAGGCGTTCGCGGACCCGTACCTGACCTGGCAGAACGCGGTGACCAAGAAGGTCGCCGCCGGGCAGGGGCCGGAGGATCTGGCCAACGACCTGGCCGAGGGTGCGCGGGTACTCGCCGCCGCCCGGGGCCTGGTGCCGACCGCCGACCGGCCCCGGGTCGCCGATGCCCTCACCGCGCTGGTCGACACCGACCTGCCGCTGCCGCAGCGGGTCGACCCGGCGTTGGCCCTGGCCGACCTGCTCTGGGACCACCCGGTGCGGGAGCTGGTGACGGCCGGTGAGACGTACTCCCTCTGGGTGGACCGGCGGCGGGCGCTCTTCTCCTCCTGGTACGAGTTCTTCCCCCGGTCCGAGGGGGCGGTGCTGGCGAACGCCGACGCTCCGGCCCGCTCCGGCACCTTCGCCACGGCCACCGAGCGGCTGCCCGGGGTCGCCGCGATGGGCTTCGACGTGCTGTACCTGCCGCCGATCCACCCGATCGGCCGGGTCAACCGCAAGGGCCGCAACAACGCGCTCACCGCCGGGCCGGACGACGTGGGCTCGCCGTGGGCGATCGGCGCCGCCGAGGGCGGCCACGACACCATCCACCCCGACCTGGGTACGCCGGCGGACTTCCGGGCCTTCGTCGAAGCGGCGGCGGCGCAGGGCCTGGAGGTGGCGATGGACCTGGCGTTGCAGTGCGCACCGGACCACCCGTGGGTCACCGAGCACCCGGAGTGGTTCACCACCCGCGCCGACGGCAGCATCGCGTACGCGGAGAACCCGCCGAAGAAGTACCAGGACATCTACCCGGTGAACTTCGACAACGACCCGGAGGGCATCCGGGCCGAGGTGCTGCGGGTGGTGCTGCACTGGGTCGGCGAGGGCATCCGGATCTTCCGGGTGGACAACCCGCACACCAAGCCGTTCGACTTCTGGCACTGGCTGATCGCCGAGGTGAAGAAGGTCGATCCGGACGTGCTGTTCCTGGCCGAGGCGTTCACCCGGCCGGCGATCATGCACGGCCTCGGCAAGATCGGCTTCACGCAGTCGTACACCTATTTCACCTGGCGCACGACGGCGGCCGAGATGCGGGAGTACTGCGAGGAGCTGCTCGCGGCGGCCGACTACATGCGGCCGAACTTCTGGCCGAACACCCCGGACATCCTGCACGAGTCGTTGCAGCACGGTGGCCCGGCCATGTTCAAGATCCGGGCCGTGCTGGCGGCGCTGCTCTCCCCCTCCTGGGGCCTGTACGCCGGCTACGAGCTGTTCGAGCACGTGGCCCGCCCCGGCGCGGAGGAGTACCTGGACAACGAGAAGTACGAGCTGCGCCCCCGCGACTGGGCCGGTGCCGAGGCGCAGGGCCGCTCGCTGGCACCCTTCCTCGCCACCCTCAACCGGGTACGCCACGACAACCCCGCCCTGCACCAGCTGCGCAACCTGCGCTTCCACGAGATCGACAACCCGGCGCTGCTGTGCTGGTCCAAACACGACCCGGAGACGGGCAACACCGTCATCGTGATCTGCTCGTTCGACCCGCGTGTCGTGCAGTGGGGCAACACCACGCTCGACATGCCCGCCCTCGGCTTCGACTGGCACGAGCGGTTCACCGTGCACGACGAGCTCACCGGCACCAGCTACGACTGGGGTCAGCGCAACGCGGTGCGGCTCGACCCGTACCTGCAACCGGCGCACGTGCTCACCGTGCGCCGGCCGACCGCGCCCAGCACACCGGTGCCCGCCGCGACCGTCCCGGCCACGCTCACCGTCGCGGACGTCCCCTCCGACCTGTCCGGTGGTACCGCGCCGACCGCTCCCGCTCCGAAGGACGCCCGATGGACCAGCTGATCACCGGCGTGACGCACGACCCGCACGCGCTGCTCGGCGCGCACCCCGCCGACGGATGGACGACGATCCGCACGATGCGACGCGGCGCCCAGGACGTCGTGCTGCTTCTCGGCGACGAGCGGCACCCCATGAAGCGGGTGCACGACACCGGCGTCTTCGAGAGCCACGTCGAGGGCACGGTGCTCGACTACCGGGTCGAGGTGGACGGCGCGGTGCACGACGACCCGTACCGCTACCCGCCGACCCTCGGTGAGCTGGACCTGCACCTGATCGGCGAGGGCCGGCACGAGCGGCTGTGGGAGGCGCTCGGCGCCCGGGTCTTCGACGAGGGTGTCGCCTTCGCCGTCTGGGCGCCCAGCGCCCGCGGGGTGCGGGTGGTCGGCGACTTCACCGGCTGGGGCCCCGACGACGGCTGGCCGATGCGCTCACTCGGCTCCAGCGGCGTGTGGGAGCTGTTCGTCCCCAACGCCCGCGTCGGTTCCCGCTACAAGTACCGCGTGCTGGGCGCCGACGGGCAGTGGCGGGACAAGGCCGACCCCCTCGCGGCGTACGCCGAGGTGCCGCCGGCCACCGCGTCGGTCGTGCACCACTCGACCTACCGGTGGTCCGACGCGGACTGGCTGGCCCGCCGGGCCGAGCGGCAGCCGCACCAGGAGCCGATGAGCGTCTACGAGGTGCACCTCGGTTCGTGGCGGCCCGGGCTGGGCTACCGCGAGCTGGCCGAGCAGCTCACCGCGTACGTCACCGAGCTGGGCTTCACCCACGTGGAGTTCCTGCCGGTCATGGAGCACCCGTTCGGCGGTTCCTGGGGCTACCAGGTGACCGGCTACTACGCGCCGACCTCCCGTTTCGGCGACCCGGACGAGTTCCGGCACCTGGTCGACCAGCTGCACGCCGCCGGCGTCGGCGTGATCCTCGACTGGGTGCCGGCGCACTTCCCCAAGGACGAGTGGGCCCTCGCGCGCTTCGACGGCACCCCGCTCTACGAGCACGCCGACCCGCGGCGCGGCGAGCACCCCGACTGGGGCACGTACGTCTTCGACTTCGGCCGCCGCGAGGTCCGCAACTTCCTCGTCGCCAACGCGCTCTACTGGTGCGACCAGTTCCACGTCGACGGGCTGCGGGTGGACGCCGTCGCCTCGATGCTCTACCTGGACTACTCCCGCAAGGACGGCGAGTGGGCGCCCAACCAGTACGGCGGCCGGGAGAACCTGGAGGCCATCGCGCTCATGCAGGAGGTGAACGCGACCGTCTACAAGCACCACGCCGGCGTGGTGATGATCGCCGAGGAGTCCACCGCCTGGCCGGGAGTGACCCGACCGACCGCCGACGGCGGGCTGGGCTTCGGGTTCAAGTGGAACATGGGCTGGATGCACGACACCCTGCTCTACACCTCGAAGGACCCGATCTACCGCCAGCACCACCACCACCAGCTCACCTTCTCCCTGGCGTACGCCTGGAGCGAGAACTACGTGCTGCCGATCAGCCACGACGAGGTGGTGCACGGCAAGGGCTCACTGGCCGGCAAGATGCCCGGCGACACCTGGCAGCGGCTGGCCAACGTGCGGGCGCTGCTGGCGTACATGTGGGCGCACCCCGGCAAGCAGCTGCTCTTCATGGGCTCCGAGCTGGCCGACGACCGGGAGTGGAGCGAGGAGCGCGGCCTCGACTGGTACCTGCTGCACGACCCGGCCCGGGCCGGGGTGCAGCGCCTCGTCGGCGACCTGAACCGGGTCTACCGGGACACCCCGGCGCTCTGGGCGCAGGACACCGAGCCGGCCGGGTTCCGGTGGATCGCCGGTGACGACGTCGCCAACAACACCGTGTCGTTCATCCGGATCGCCCCGGACGGCTCGACGCTGGTCTGCGTGGCGAACTTCTCCGCCCAGCCGCTGCACGACTACCGGATCGGGCTGCCGGCCGGTGGCACCTGGGCGGAGGTGCTCAACACCGACGCGCAGCACTACGGCGGGTCCGGGGTCGGCAACCTGGGCGAGGTTCGTGCCGAGGACGTGCCGTGGCACGGAATGGTCGCCTCCGCCGCCCTCCAGGTCCCCCCGCTCGGGGTCATCTGGCTCCGCCAGGGCTGACGCCGCCCGCTGCGCGGGTCAGACCAGGCCGGCGTCGCGCAGCAGTTGCCACAGGCCGGCGCCGTCCGGTGCGGAGAGCCACTTCTGCCCCACCGGCCCCGCCGACGGGCGGCCGGCCGGGGCGGGCAGGCTGCCGGCCAGCACCGACTGGGTCGGGGAGAGCCGGCGGATCGCCACCCCGGCGACGTTCTCCGGGTGCGCGGCGGCGAACTCCCGGTAGATCTCCTGGTCGTGCTGCCCGTCGTCGCCGACCAGCAGCCAGCGCACCTCCGGGAACTCCCGAGCCAGTCGGGCCAGGGTGACCCGCTTGTGCTCCATGCCGCTGCGGAACCAGCGGTCGGCCGTCGGCCCCCAGTCGGTGAGCAGCAACGGCCCGGCCGGGTAGAGGTGCCGGGACAGGAACCGGGTCAGCGTCGGCGCCACGTTCCACGCACCGGTGGAGAGGTAGAAGACCGGCGCGCCGGGGTGCGCGGTGACCAGCCGCTCGTAGAGCACCGCCATGCCGGGCACCGCGGCCCGGGCGTGCTCGTCGAGCACGAACGTGTTCCACGCGGCGAGCAGCGGCCGGGGCAGCGCCGTCACCATCACCGTGTCGTCGATGTCGGAGAGGATGCCGAACCTGACGTCCGGGTCGAGGATGCGCACCGGCGCGTCGACCGGTTCGGCGTCCGGAACGCTGAGCCGGACCGTACCCCAGCCCGGCGGCAGGTCGGCCTCGACCAGCGTGTCGACGAAGCCGCTGCGATCGGCACGGGTCTCGTGCCGCACGCCGCCGGCCTCGATGGTCACGGTGACGTGTTTGGCCGGCAGCGTGGTGAAGCTGCGCCAGCCACGGACCTTGTCCAGCCGGCCCCGCTGACGGGTGTCCGGCCGGCCGAGCAGCACCCGGCACATCACCCGAACCCAACCCGGGGAGCCGTAGCCGGTGTACGCGATGATGTTCATCCGCCAGCCGGTGCGCCGCAACCGACGCTCCACGAGCTGGTGCACGGCGTCCTCGATCCGCGCGGCCCGGTGCAGGTTCGGAACGGCCAGTTGGCCGGCGGGAGTGGGTGGCACGCGCCAACCCTGCCACACGTCGACGACCACGGCCACGCGAGCCGACCCCGTCTGCCGCGAACCACCCCGACCACCCCGCCGTCCGTGAAACACTCCGGTCGGGACGACGACGGGGGCGTGGTCGTGTCGACACCAGAGCAGGACCGTGGGCGGTGGCGCCCGCGACTCGACCGACCGGCGCTCGTGGCGCTGCTGTTCGGGCTGGCCGGGGTCGTCTACCGGCTGGTCCTGACGCTGTACACCGTGCCGGTGTCGAACAGCGACGAGGCCACCTTCGGTCTCGCCGCGCTGCACATCGGGCAGGGCCGGGAACGCCCGGTCTTCCTCTACGGCCAGCACTACATGGGGATGCTGGAGTCGTACCTGGCCGCGCCGCTGGTCGCGGTGGCCGGGCCGAGCTGGCCGGTGCTGCGGCTGCCGATGCTCGCGCTGTACGCGGTCTTCCTCTACCTGATCTACCGGCTGACCCGGCGGCTCTGCACGCCGTGGTTCGCCGCGTTCGTCGTCGGTCTGCTGGCGCTCGGGCCGGAGCGGGTGGTGCGCGACCAGCTCACCGTGGTCGGCGGACGGCCCGAGGTGAAGCCGGCGGTGCTGCTGATGCTGCTGATCACCATGGGGCTGGCCGCCGGCACGGTCCGCCGCCGTCGGCTCGCCGTCGCGCTGTTCGGCCTGCTCGTCGGGTTGGCCGCCTGGTCGGACTGGCTGATCCTGCCCTACCTGGCGGTGGCCGGGCTGGCGCTGGTGTGGGCGGTGCGGCGGGAACTCCTCGGCTGGTCCGGCCTGCTGCTGGTGGCGGGAGTCGTGGTCGGGGTGGCGCCGATGCTGTGGGACAACCTGCGGGCGGCGCCCGGTGAGGATTCCCTGTCGGTGTTCCGGGAGGTCAGCACGAAGGCGGGCCCGATGCCGCCGTGGTCGGACCGGATCCGGGGCGGCCTGCTGGAGGGTGTGCCGCTGGCGCACGGGCTCTGCCCGGTGGACGGCTGCGGCCGCTGGCAGCAGTGGTTCGGGCTGCTCTACCCGGTGCTGCTGGTGATCGCCGCGGTGCTCGCGGTCCTCGCGTACCGCCGGGCCGCGGGCGCGCCGCGCGGGGAGCGGGTCCGGCCGGTGGTGCAGCTCGCCCTCGTCGCCGGCGCCGCGTTGACCCTGCTGTCGTACGTGCGCAGCCCGCTCGCCGCGACCAGCCCGCTGGACAACGCCCGCTACCTGTCCGTGCTGCAACTGTCGCTGCCGGCGGTGCTCTGGCCACTCTGGGTGGCCGCCGTCGCCTGCTGGCGAGGGACGGCCGGAGCGCTCGGTCGACTCACCGGCGCGCTGGCAACCGCCGTGCTGGCCGCCCTGACCGCGACCATGCTGGTGATCACCGTGCTCTTCGCGACCAGCGGCGTGCAGGCGTCCCGGACCGAGGAGCGCCAGGCCCGGCAGCTGGCCTCCGCGCTGCGCGCCAACGGCCCCCACGAGGTGTACGGGGACTACTGGACCTGCAACCGGTTGATCTTCAACACCGACGAGACGGTGGTCTGCGGGGTGCTCGACGCCGACCTGTCCCCCGGGCAGAACCGCTACCTGCCCTACTGGCGGCAGGTCGGGCGGACCGAGCGACCCGGCTACGTCGTGGAGGTCGACTCGCCGATGGAGCGGCGGCTGCGGCGGCTGCTCGGCGACCGGCCCGACGCCGCGCCGGTACGGGAGGTCGACGGCTATCGCGTGTACCACCCCGACACCCCGGTGCGGCCGTGGCGGTAACGGCTGGTCGTACGCTGGCCGGGCCGGCGCGCGGGGCGCCGCCCGTACCGCCCGTCGAGGAGACCCGATGCTCATCCTGCTGCCGCCCTCGGAGGGGAAGGCCGACGCCGGCACCGGGCGACGGTGGAACCCGGACCGGCTGTCGCTGCCCGAGTTGAACCCGGCCCGGGAGCGGGTGCTGGACGCGCTGGTGGCGCTGTGCTCCGGGCCCGACGAGGCGCAGGCGCGGGCGGCACTCGGGCTCAGCGAGGGCCAGCGCGGCGAGCTGCGCCGCAACGCCCGGCTGCGGGTGGCCGCCACCGCGCCGGCCGCGCAGATCTACACCGGGGTGCTCTACGAGGCGCTGGATCTGGCCTCGCTGCCGGCGACGGCGCAGCGGGCTGCCCGACGGTCGATCCTGATCAGCTCCGGCCTGTGGGGCGCGGTCCGGCTCGCCGACCGGATTCCGCCGTACCGCTGCCCGATCGGTGCCCGGCTGCCCGGCGTGGGGGCGCTGTCGGCGTACTGGCGGCCGGTGCTGGCGCCGGCGCTGGTGGCCGCGGCCGGTTCCGGGCCGGTGCTCGACCTGCGCTCCGGCTCGTACGCGGCCACCTGGACGCCGCGCGGGGAGTTGGCCGAGCGCACGGTGACCGTGCGGGTGCTGCACGAGCGGGAGGTCGACGGTGTGCCGGTCCGCTCGGTGGTGAGCCACTTCAACAAGGCGACCAAGGGGCGTGTGGTCCGTGACCTGCTGGTCGCCGGCGCCCGGCCGCGTACCGCCGCGGAGCTGATCGGCACGCTGCGCGAGCTGAAGCACACCGTCGTGGAGCAGGAGGCCGCGGCCGGCCGGCCGCGGCAGGTCGATCTGGTGGTCACCGACCTGTAGGCGCGGCCGCCAAGCCGCAAGATTTCCTCAAGGCTGGGCGGGATCGGTTCCGCAACGGCGGCGCAGGGGCCACGGTAGGGGAACCCAGACTCCGACAAGGGAGCACCTCGTTGGCCCGTGAACCCGCCCTGCTCGACCGGCCCCGCTCACCGGCGACGCCACCACCGCTGGACTGGCTGACCCTGGGCGACGCGTTCGAGGCCGCGTGCCTGCTGCGGTGCACACCCCCGCCGACGGCCGCCCGGCCGACCGCGGCGCCTCCGTCGCACTCGCCGGGTGTCGAGTTCAACCGGGAGGACGCCGCGCAGCGGATGCGGCAGCTGCTCGCCCGACTGGACATCCCGGTCCGCCACGAGGCCGCCGTCGGCGGCCTGCGCCGCCGCTACGAGCTGCACCGGCTCTACGTGCCCCGGGAGCACCACGGCGCGTACGCCCGGATGTTGGACGCCGGCTGGTGGCAGGGGCGTCGGGAGCTGCTCGGCGGGCCGCTGCCCGGGGCGTCACCGGCCCGCCGGCGGTGGGTGTCCCAGCTCGCGGCGGCGGCCTGGCGCGCGGCGCTGCTGGCCGGCGGGCGGCATGTCCGCCGGCACATCCTCGGCGTGCGCCTCACCGACCGCGAGCTGGCGGCGGTGCTGATCCGCGGCGCGGCCGTGCTCGACGTGCCGGCCGTGCTCCGCCCGGGCACCGGCTGTTTCCTGGTGAGCGTCGCCGACGGGCCGGACCGGCAGCGGATTCTGCGCAGCGCCGCGATGGAGGCGGCACGCGGCGCGGCACCGGAGCGGGCCCGCCACCCGGCCTGCTGACGGAGCGGGCCACCTCGACGACCCGAACGGGGCTTGCGCGCCCCCGTCCGACGGCGCACAGTGCACCGCGTGAGTCGTACCGCGTCCTCCCGGCCCGGCCACCGCCGTCCGGGGACGGCGGCCCTGCTGGCGCTGCTGCTGGCCACGACCCTGACCGGCGCCGCCGGCTGCCAGGACGCGCCGGCCGAGCCCCTGACGATCAGGATCGCCACCGGCAGCCCGACCGCCGTCTACTACGCCTTCGGGCAGTCCCTGGCGACCATCCTCAACCGGGAGCTGCCCGACGTGCGGGCCAGCGTGGTGATCACCGCCGCCTCGGCGGAGAACGTCCGGCTGGTCGGCTCCGGCGCGGCCGAGCTGGGCTTCACGCAGGCCGACGTGCTGCCCACGACCACGGCGGGAAGCCCGGCGGTCGACGCGGTCGCCCGGGTGTACGACGACCAGCTGCACCTGGTCACCACGGGCGGCGGACCGGTCCGCACGGTCGCCGACCTGCGCGGCCGGCGGGTGTCCGTCGGCGCGCCCGGCTCGGGCACCGAGATCACCGCGACCCGCCTGCTGGAGGTGGCCCGGCTCGGCGACGACGAGGTGCAGCTGGAGCGGCTCGGGCTGGACCACTCGGTGGCCGCGCTCCGCTCCGGGCAGATCGACGCGTTCTTCTTCTCCGGTGGGCTGCCCGTGCAGGGCATCACGGAGCTGGCCTGGCGCAGTGCCACCCGGCTCGTGGACCTCAGGGAGTGGACGGAGCCGCTGCGCTCCCGCTACGGCCAGGTCTACGTCTCCCGCGACATCCCCCGCTCGGTGTACGGCGTGGACCCGGTGACCACGGTCGCCGACCCGAACTACCTGATCGTCCGGGCCGACCTGCCGGAGCGGTTGGTCCGGGAGGTGACCCGGCTGCTGATGGAGCGCCGGGCCGAGCTGGGCGCCGCACATCCGGCGGCTGGACGGATGAGCCCGCGCTCGGCGATCGTCACCGCGCCGCTGTCGCTGCACCCCGGCGCCGCCGCCTGGTACCGGGCGGCCAAACCCTGACGGCCGTCCCGCTAACGGGCGGGGGCGGGCCGTAGGTCGGCGGCGGGATCCTCGTCGGCCGCCTCGACGGGGTCGGGTGGGGGCGCCGGGAACCACAGGCCGGCGACCAGGCCACGCGGCTCCCCCCGGCGCATGGTGAGCCGCCCGTCGGACGCGTCCACCAGGACGGCGGCGATCGTCAGGCCGAGACCCGCGCCGTCGACGTTCTGCGCGTCCGGTGCCCGCCAGAACCGCTCGGTGGCCTGACCGAGCTGGCTCTCGGTCATGCCCGGGCCGGTGTCGCGCACCTCCAGGGCCACCCCGTGGTCGCGGCGGGCCACGGTCACCGTCACCGCCCCTCCGACACCGCTGAACTTCACCGCGTTGTCGATCAGCGCGTCCAGTGCCTGGTCGACGGCGGTCGGCACGGTCCGCGCGTACGCCGGGGCGTCGGTCGTGGCGAGCCGCAGCGCGACCGACCGGTGCCGGGCCAGCGGCGCCCACGCCGCCACCCGGGACGCGGCCACCGCGGCGGCGTCGACGGTGACCCGCTCGTTCTCCTCCCGTTCGGCCCGGGCCAGGGTGAGCAGCGCGTCGAGCACCAGAGCCAGCCGGTCGGTCTCCTCCAGTGCCAGCCGGTGCTCGGAGCGCCCCTCCGGGTCCGTCAGGCTGGGGCCCAGCTCCTCCACCCGCAGCCGCAGCGCGGTGAGCGGGTTGCGCAGTTGGTGGCTGGCGTGCGCCACGAAGGCACGCTGCCGGTCCATCACGTCGGAGACCACGTCGGCCATGTGGTTGAAGCTCGTCGCGAGCCGGCGCAGCTCCGGCGGGCCGAGCCGGTGCTGCACCCGCGCGCCCCGGTCACCCTCGGCGATCTCGTGGGTGACGGCGTCCAGCTCGGTGACCGGGCGCAGCACCCAACCGGCCAGCCCGAACGCGGTGAGCACGCAGGCCAGCACGGCCAGCAGACCGGCCAGCGTGAGCAGCAGCCACCAACTGGCGACGGCCTGACGGATCGGGCCGGCCGGGGTCACGATCACCACCGCGCCCAGCACCTCACCACCGTCGTTGATCGGCACCGCCACCACCACCGGGCCGGCCGTCCACGGCCACACCGACCCGGGGGCACTGGTCTGCTGGCCGGACAGCGCGACGTCCAGGGCCGCGGCGGTCCCGGCGGCGGGCTGCCACCCGGGCGAGGCGACCACGGTGCGCCGGTCCCGGTCGACGACCGCCGCGCCGATCGCGTACAGCTCGTCGTAGCTGCGCAGCTCCGCCTCGAGGGGGTCCGGCCCGCCTCCGCGCAGCGCCGGCCCGGCCAGCGAGGCGAACCGGGTGGCGTCGGCGAGCCGGTCGGCGCGGACCCGTTCGGTCTCGCGGCTGGCCAGCGTGACGGCCAGCGGAGTCTCCAACGCGATGAGGACGAGCACCATCAGCAGCAGGTAGCTGATCACCAGTCGACGGCGCACGGCGGCTCCTCACGCATCGCGCAGCCGGTAGCCGACGCCGCGTACGGTCTCTACCAGGCGGGCGTCGCCCAGCTTGCTCCGCAGCGACCCGACGTGCACCTCGACGGTGTGCCCGTCGGCCCAGGTGGTGCCCCAGGCGTCGAGCAGGATGCGGTCGCGCGGCACCGCCACCCCGGGCTGGCGGGCCAGCGAGAGCAGGACGTCGAACTCCTTGCGGGTCAACGTGACCACGCGGCCGTCCACCGTCACCGTCCGGGCGGCCACGTCGATGCGCACCGCCCCGGCCTCGATCAGGTGCCGCTCCGGTGCGGCGTTCGCGGCCCGGCGCAGCACCGCCTCGATCCGGGCCTGCAACTCCACCATCGAGAACGGCTTGACCACGTAGTCGTCCGCGCCCAGGCGCAGGCCGAGCACCCGGTCGCGTTCCTCGCCCCGCGCGGTCACCGCGATGATGCCCAGCTGGCTGCTGCGCCGGCGCAGCTCCCGGCACAGGTCGGTGCCGTCACCGTCGGGCAGGGTCAGGTCGAGCAGCACCAGGTCGGACGGGGCGGCGGAGAGCGCCGCCGCGACGGTGGACGCGTGCTCGACCTGGTATCCGCGGCGGGTGAGGGCGGAGGAGAGCGCAGCGGCGACCCGGCGGTCGTCCTCCACCAGCAGGATCCGCACCCGTGCCCCCGTCCGTTCGCAACGCCGTCCTGCGCATGGTGGCAGAACCGCGCCGCGAGCGGGAGGGCCACCTCCCCGGTCGGTCGGCTACAGGCCGAACACGTCGTCGGCGACGGCGTCCCGGACGCCGTCGACGAAGCCCCGGAAACCCGGGTCGTCGTGCCGGGCCGGCACGCTGGTGACGTTGACCCCGCTGGCCTGGGTGACGGCGTCGACCAGAGGCGGGTAGTCGATCTCGGCGTCGTCGAAGGCGTCGTCGTCCGCCTCGGCCAGGTTGATCACGTGCTGCACGTCATCGGACGGGGTGTCCGGGTCCTGCGCCCACTCGCCGCCAGCCCGGTAGCACTCGTCGTACAGCCCGCGCTGGCTGTCGGTCCAGTCGTCGTCGTAGCTCGCCATCGCCCATCCCTCCGCGGCCGCTCCACCTGAGCATGCCCGGTGGAGGGCGACGACCGCGGCGGTACCGGTGAAAACCGGGCGGGGGCCCCGGCGCCGCGCACGTAGGCTGCGGCTGTGATCTACAAACTGCTGCCGGCCACGGAGTGGGCGGACGCCCTCGCCGCCGGCACCTTCACCGGCACGGCGCTGGACCACGAGTCCGGGTTCATCCACCTGTCCGGTCCGGACCAGGTGGTGCAGACCGCCCGCCGGTTCTTCACCGGCGCCATCGGGTTGACCCTGCTGAGCGTCGAGGACGACCGGCTGGGCGAGGCGCTGCGGTGGGAGTCGTCGCAGGGCGGGCAGCTCTTCCCGCACCTGTACGGTCCGCTGCCGGTGACCGCGGTGGTGGCGGCGCGGCCGTTGCCGGCGGACGTCCCGGTCGCCGACGCGGTGGCCGCCCTGCTGGCCTGACACGACCGCGCCCGGCCCGACGGGTGTCGGGGCCGGGCGCGGATCGTCGTACGCGAGGTTCAGCGGCAGAGGCGGGCGATCTCCTCCTGGAACCGGTCCATCGGGTTGGCCTCGGCGGGGCCGAGCAGGTAGGTCTTCAGCTCCCGGCGTGCCTCGGTCATCGGGTCGTCGCCGGCCCGGGTGACCGCCACGATCTTCTCCAGCTCGCCGCAGTCCTTGGAGAGCAGGTACGCGGCCCGCGCGGTCGGGTACTCGCGGCGGAACTCGTCCTCCGGCAGGCCGGCCGGGTTGGCCACCACGTACGGCCGCTGGCTCTGCACGAAGTCGGAGACCACACTGGACACGTCGCTGATCAGCAGGTCGGTCTGGTTGAAGCAGTCGAACAGCCCCGGGGTGCGTCCGGTGACCACCAGGTGCGCGGTCCCGTCGAGGGAGGAGGCGTTCGTGTTGCCGCCGGCCGCCCGGATGGCGTCGACCACCCGCTCGTGCACGACCCTGGCCGCCTTGGACCGCGACCCGGTGAGCGGGTGCGGCTTGTAGATCAGGCGTACCCGGGGGCTGGTGGCCAGCACGCCCTTGACGATCCGCTCGCCCATCAGCACCAGCGAGGTGTGGTACGGGTCGTCGTCGAGCCAGCCCTCCCAGGTGGGCGCGTACAGCACGGTGAACGGCCGGTCCACCGATTCGGCGCCGAAGGTGTGCACCCCGGCCAGCTGCGGCCGGCCGATCTCGACGATGTCCGAGTCGAGCACCCCCACGCCGGCGCGGGCGTACCGCTCCCGGCCGGCCAGGCCGGCGACCCAGACCTCGTCGTACACCTTGCTGTAGGGGTTGACGCTGGCCTGTTTGTCGCTGTCGCCGTGCCCGACGAAGACGTGCTTCATGCCGGGTTCGCGGAGCAGGTGGATGTTCGCGCCGACGTTCGCGGAGTAGAGCGCCGTGCGGACGCTGCCGAACTCGAGGTTCATGAAGTCCACCCCGGCCGGTACGCAGATCACCGGCAGCCGCGTGTCGGCCAGCTCCAGGAACGCGTCCCGGCTGCGCATCAGCACCACGGCGCGCTGCTGCAGCGCCTCGGTCGGAGCGAGCCACATGTTCGCCTGGTAGACGTCCTTGGCCGGGCCGGCGAAGTAGAGCGCGACCTCGGGTCGGTAGGTGTCCAGCCAGCGCTGGACGGCGGGCAGCAGAGGGCCCTGCCCGGCGCCCCGGCCACGCAGCCAGGTCAGCGCGATGATCGCGCCCACCAGGCCGGTCGCCACCACCGCCACGGCGCCGGCGATGAAGAACGGCGTCGGGTCGTGCTGCACGGCGGCGGCGACGGCGGCCGGAACGAGCAGCAGGTTGAGCAGGGGCATCCGGTCACCGGCGACCGCGGCCGCCCACGCCGGCGGCCGAGGGGCGGAGCGCATCGGACCCAGCTCGATGTTGCGCACCATGGCCGAGAGCGGGTTCCGGCGGTCGATCATCGTGGAGAGCGCGCCGGCGAAGACCGAGACGACCCAGACGACGGCCGGCAGGACCAGCAGCACGGTCAGCTCGGTGCCGGTGAGCGGCACCTCGGCGGCGACCAGCAGCACGGCCGCGAGGTCCCGGGTCAGCTGCCGGTACGACCAGTGCAGGCCCACCTTCTCCAGCAGCAGCTGCGACTGCGGCGACCAGCGGGCGACGGCGAACTCGCCGATCACGGCGATCAGCCCGGCGACGGCGAACAGCCCGATCCAACCGAGGGCGCCGGCGACGAGCATGACCAGGTAGGACAGCACCAGCAGCGCGGCCTGGGCCGCCACTCCGATACGTCCTGTCAACGTGCCGAACAACGAGTACGCTCCCTACGAGATTGATGACCGGCTTGAGCAGGTAGATCTCCGAGGCCGGAGGCGCTGGGCCGGTCGACGGCCGCGACCCGACGCGAGCACCGGGTCGCCGTTCGACCGTTCCTCCGCTCGTCGCGCAGGCCGTGTCCCATGTCCGAGCTCCTGGAGTGCAGTGTGCCGCGCGGCCGACCCGTTGCCCAAAGGGCCGGCCTCCAGCGCGTGACTGCGACCTTAACGCGAGTGGGCACAGCGGCATCGGCCGGGTATCGGCTGACATTCCGGTCAAACGCAGCGGCGCTCCCCCGGCGTCACGGCGCGGGCCTGGACCCGGTCGGTGCGCGGGACCGGTCCGGGATGGCCACCTGGCCGCACCCGAAGCACCCGCGCACCGACATTTCCGCAGGTCAGCCGCCGCTGGTTGCCGAGGCGGTCGTCGTGGTGCGATAGCAGATCATCCCGCCGGGCGACTTCCGGGAGGCGACCTTCACCAGGCCCAGGGCCGGTGCCGCGTCGTTGGCGGCCTTGTTCGTCCTCCACAGGCACACCGCGCTCACGTCGACCCGGCGCAGGGCGGCGTCGACCTCGGCGACGGGGACCTGCTCGGTGCCGTCGGCGAAGGCGCCCAGCAGCAGCCGGTCCTTGGCGAACGGGGTGTCGATGCCGTAGTCGGTGAGGTAGAGGTCCCGGGCCATCACCACGCGCGTGCGCGTGGTGACCTGGGGCATGGCCCGCATGACCGACGTGGGGGCGAGCACCAGGCCCTTCGGCAGGTCCTGCCTGGTGATCCAGAAGGTCACGTTCTTCCGCGTTTCCGGCATCCGCCAACTCGGCTTGTCCTGGAGGACATTCGCCGTCCACATAGGCTCGCCAAGGTTGGCGAAGGTGAGCACCAGGGCGACGGGAAGCCCGACGGCGAGGGCTCGGTTCACCCAGGTGAGCCGGGGCAGCCGGATCGCCGCCAGGAGGCCGACGAGCAGGGGCAGCGGGATGATCCACGGCACCCGCCACAGCACCGCCGCCAGGCCGGTCAGCTCGGCACCCACGACCAGCACGCCGGGAATGAGCAGGATCGTCACGCTCAGCGCGGCAGCGGCGCTGAGCAGTCGCGGCACGCCGCGCCGGAGCAACAGCGGGGACGCCCACATGGCCAGGCCACCGATCACACCGAGCACGCCGAGCCACAGGGTGAACTCATAGACGGCCCGCGGTTCCTGCACCTCGGTGTACGTGGCGATCACGTTGTCGAGGCCGTTCGTGGTGAGGCGGGTGAGCAGGCCGGACAGGAGCGGGTAGGCCGCGGCGGCGGCGAAGCAGAGGGCCGCCTCACGCGGTCGCCGCATGACCAGGAGCGCGGCCGCGGCCGTGGCCGCCAGGAGTGGCAGCAGGATGACCGCGGTGGTGGTCAGGCCGACGGCGGCGACGGAGAGCAGCGCGAGCAGGCCGAGCGCACGCCGGGACCGGGTCTCCAGGAAGTCCGTGAGATACACCCAGGCAAGCGGGATGAGCGCGTGGACGAAGACGCTCTTGCCCTGCGTGAGCCGGGGCAGGTGGTAGGTGTTCAGCGCGTCCGGTGCGCCAGCCACCAGGACGATGTAGGCCAGCGCCACGCCGAAGACCAGCAGCGGGCGCCTCGGCGCCCACCGCAGGACCAGGCGCCACAGCGCGAAGATGGTGAACACTGCCAGCACCGGCAGCATGAGGTACCAGGTCACCGAGGCGGCGTGGACGTGCAGGACACGCGCCAACGCTCCGATGAACACCTCGAAGGAGGGGATCGGGGGGTTCGCCGTCCCACCGGGGAGGACACCCTCGGTGAACAGGAAGTCCCGGAAGGGGATCTCGTCGCGCTCGGCCACCCAGACCGACTTGCCGACGTAGAAGACGTCGTCGAGGGACACCCGGGCGAGCAGCGTCCCGAACCAGGCGCCGGCCAACGCGACGACGGTCACCACATACGCCTGCACCGGCGTGGTCACCGGACCGCCGACCGCGGAACCCTCGTCGGCCGGATCGTCGGAGCTGGAGCTGGCCGTCGCGAAGCGCACCCGCAGGGACGTCCACGCGGAGGCGATCGCGACCACCCCGAGGGCCACCGCCAACCACCAGGTGAGTCGACCGTCGCCGAGGGCGGCGAGCAGGGCCGCGGCGGCGGCCGCGCCCACCGGGAGGGAGTAACGCCGCAGCAACCCCGGCCAGCCGTTGCCGGTCGACGACGTCTCGGCCGACTCGGCGATCGCCGCGGCGGTCGACATCTGACGGCCGGCCGCACCGCGTGAACGGAGCCGCCACCCGACGACCACCGTCACCACCATGGTGACCACCCAGGCGGCGAAGACGATGGAGGGACGGAGGTCGAGGGCCAGGTTGAGGTGGTACAGCAGTGTCCACAGTGCGAAGGAGACGACTCCCGCATCAGTGAGGACGACCGGCAACGCGGCTACTCCGGCGTTGATCCGGCGGATCGGGCCACGACCCCGGCCCGATCGGCGGTCACCCGGTGCCGTGGGCTTCGCCCGGTCGGCGGGCGCGGGCGCCTCAACAACGTCTTGGACTTCCGTCACGAGCCGTCCTTGTCGTCTATTCGTGCACGCAGGGGGCCGGACCGCCCTGGCATCGGCACGGGAGGGTCTCCGAATTGGCGGGTGCAGCCTACCGGGCTGGCACCGGACACGCGGGGGTGCCCGCCGGCGGCGAGGGTCATTTTCCGACCGCCACGTCGCGCTGGTGGGGCACCGCGCTCTCCGCTCCGAGCCCGGCGGCGACCGACTCGACCAGGCGGTCCAGGTAGCTGTCGGTGAGCGGGAGGCGGGCGATGGCGAGCCGCCAGTAGAGCGGGCCGACGATGAGGTCGACGGCGGCGTCCGGGTCGGTGTCGGCGGGCAGTTCGCCACGCTCGACGGCACGGGTGACCAGGCGGCCGCCGATCTCCTGCTGTCGGGCGTACAGCACCTGACGCAGGCTCTGGTCGATGCTGGGGTTGCGGGCGGCCTCGGCCAGCAGGTCGGGAATGATCTGCGCGGCCAGCGGGTGCCGCAGCGCGTGCGCCACCACCTGGAACAGCAGCGCGAGGTCCCCGCGCAGGTCGCCGGTGTCCAGCGCCGGCAGTTTGCCGTGCGCCGCGGCGGCGACGAGCTCCAGCACCAGGTCGAGCTTGGAGCTCCATCGCCGGTAGATCGCCGTCTTGCTGACGCCGGCCCGTCGGGCCACCGCCTCGATGGAGAGCCGGCCGTAGCCGACCGCGGCGAGCTCCTGCATCAACGCGCGCCGGATGGCCGTGGTGATCTCGCCACGGAGCACCGCCGCGCCGGCCGGGGCGCGCCTCTTCTCGGTCGTCACCAGGGACTCTTCTCGCAGGTCACGAAGGCCAGGGTAGCGCAACGACGGTACGGTTGCGTCCCGACGTGTTTCGGACTACTGTCCTCGCAGCGACGAGGCGGCGCTCCGCGCACAGCTCCCACTAGGATTCCATCGTCGCGAGCAACCCCGTCGTCCCGAAAGATCGGAGCGCCCTTTCCATGGCCACCACCGCGCTGGTCGACCCCGAAACGGGCCTGACCCAGGCGCAGCTGGCCGCTCGGCACGGACTACGGGTCGCCGGTGAGCGACCCAGCCTCGCCGAGTACAGCCGCCGACTGTGGGCCTACCGGCACTTCATCGCCGCGTACGCCAACGCCAAACTGGTCGCCTCGTACAGCAACGCGAAGCTGGGCCAGCTCTGGCAGGTGCTCACCCCGCTGACCAACGCCGCGGTCTACTACCTGATCTTCGGGGTGGTGCTGGCACAGAACAGCATCCCGAACTTCATCGCCTACCTGACCACCGGGCTGTTCATCTTCAACTTCACCCAGAGCGCCGTCCTGGCCGGCACCCAGTCGATCAGCAGCAACCTGGGAATGATCAGGGCGCTGCACTTCCCCCGGGCCACCCTGCCGCTGTCCACGACGATGACCCAGTTCCAGCAGCTGCTGGCCTCGATGGTGGTGCTGATCGGCATCGTGCTGGCCACCGGCGAGCCCATCACCCTGGAGTGGCTGCTGCTCGTGCCGGCGCTGCTGCTGCAGGCGGTGTTCAACGCCGGTGTGGTGCTGCTGGTGGCCCGGATGGGCGCCAAGGCGAGCGACCTGAAGCAGGTCATGCCGTTCATCCTGCGCACCTGGATGTACGGCTCCGGCGTCCTCTACAGCGTCAGCCTCTTCGACCGGCTGCCCGGTTGGGCGACGACGCTGGTGCAGTTCAACCCCATGCTGGTCTACATCGAGCTGGCCCGGTACGTGCTGCTGGAGCAGGCGCCACTGCTCAACGAGTCGCTGACCCAGCTCTGGCTGGTCGGCGCCGGGTGGGCGCTGGTGGCCGGAATCGGTGGCTTCATCTACTTCTGGCGCGGCGAACAGGAGTACGGCCGTGGTTGAGCACTTCGAGGACTCCCCCCAGGCGACCGCGACGCTGGATCCGGCTGGCGAGCGCATCCCCACCGTGGTCGTGGACGACGCGCACATCATCTACCGGGTGCACCAGGGCGCCGCCGGTGGCACCACGCCCGTTGCCGCGCTGCGCCGGCTGGTGAAGCGCACCAACGCGCCGAACGTGCGGGAGGTGCACGCGGTCAAGGGGATCTCCTTCACCGCGTACCGGGGCGAGGCGATCGGGCTGATCGGCAGCAACGGCTCCGGCAAGTCCACCATCCTGCGTGCCATCGCCGGCCTGCTGCCGGTCAACCGGGGCGCGATCTACACCCAGGGGCAGCCGTCGCTGCTCGGTGTGAACGCGGCACTGCTCAACGACCTCTCGGGCGAGCGCAACGTCGTCCTCGGGTGCCTGGCCATGGGGATGCATCCCGACGAGGTCGCCCAGCAGGCCGCGGGGATCATCGACTTCTCCGGGATCAACGAGCGGGGTGACTTCGCCAGCCTGCCCATGCGGACGTACTCCTCGGGCATGGCGGCCCGACTGCGCTTCTCCATCGCCGCGGCGAAGAGGCACGACGTGCTGCTCATCGACGAGGCGCTCGCCACCGGCGACAAGGGCTTCCGCAAGCGCAGCGAGCAGCGGGTGCGGGAGCTGCGGGAGGGCGCCGGCACGGTGTTCCTGGTCAGCCACCAGCTCTCCTCGGTGCGGGACACCTGTGAACGGACAATCTGGCTGGAATCTGGCGTCCTGCGCATGGACGGCCCCACCGACGAGGTGATCCGGGCGTACGAGGCCTACGCGAACAGCAAGTAGGGCGCCGGCGAACCTCCGGCATCGACACGGCGCTGTCGACCGCGTCGCCCCCGTTGGGGCGACGCGGTTCGCGCGTTAAGGTTCATTCCGTCGCCGCTCGGGCGGAACCTTCCGTTAACGCATTCCTGAGAGTGAGGATCCGGCAATGACGCAGGACCAGACCACTGGCCCGGACGCCGCCCCGGAGACCCCGGCACCGTGGCGGCCCTCGCGGACGGTGGCCGTGGTGCTGGCCGGCGGCACCGGGACCCGGCTGGGCCTCGGCATCCCGAAGCAGCTCCTGAAGATCGCCGGTAAGCCGATCATCGAGCACACCCTGGCGGTGTTCGAGGCCGCGCCGGAGATCGACGAGATCATCGTGCTGATGGCGACCGGGCACGTCGAGGACGCCCGGCAGATCGTCGAGAAGGCCGGCCTGCGCAAGGTCACCAAGGTGATCGAGGGCGGCGACACCCGCAACGCCACCACCCGGATCGCGCTGGACGCGGTCGGCCCGGCGGACTGCAACATCCTCTTCCACGACGCGGTGCGTCCGCTGCTCAGCGGCCGGATCGTCCGCGAGTGCGTGAACGCCCTCTGGACCTACGACGCCGTGGACGTGGCCATCCCGTCCGCGGACACGATCATCCAGGTGGACGACAACGACTGCATCACCGACATCCCGGTGCGCTCCCGGCTGCGTCGCGGGCAGACCCCGCAGGCGTTCCGCTCCCCCACCATCCGCGAGGCGTACCGGATCGCCGAGGGTGACCCGAACTTCGCCGCCACCGACGACTGCGGCGTGGTGCTGCGCTACCTGCCCGGCACGCCCATCAAGGTGATCGACGGCTCGGACGAGAACATCAAGGTCACCCACCCGGTCGACGTGCACCTGGCGGACAAGCTCTTCCAGCTCGCCGCGGCGCAGGCGCCCCGGCTGACCGACCACCGCAGCTACACCGAGGAGCTGACCGGCCGCACCATCGTGGTGTTCGGCGGCAGCTACGGCATCGGCCACGAGCTGAGCGAGCTGGCCCAGCGCTACGGCGCCCAGGTCTTCCCCTTCAGCCGCTCCACCACCGGCACGCACGTCGAGCGGGCCGAGGACGTCGAGGCCGCACTGAAGACCGCCTTCGAGGCCACCGGCCGGATCGACCACGTGGTGGTCACCGCCGGGGTCCTGGAGAAGGGCGCCCTGGCCGAGATGGACGAGGCGACCATGGACCGCGTGCTCCAGGTCAACTTCGTCGGCCCGGTCACCATCGCCCGGCAGTCGCTGCCGTACCTCCAGCAGACCAAGGGTCAGCTATTGCTCTACACGTCCAGCTCCTACACCCGGGGCCGGGCCCGCTACGCGCTCTACTCGGCCACCAAGGCCGCCCTGGTCAACCTCACCCAGGCACTCGCCGACGAGTGGGCCGAGTTCGGCGTACGCGTCAACTGCATCAACCCGGAGCGGACGGCGACCCCGATGCGGACCCGCGCCTTCGGCGAGGAGCCCGAGCACACCCTGCTCGCCGCCGAGGCCGTCGCCCAGTCGTCGCTGGACGTGCTGATCTCCGAGCTGACCGGCCAGGTGATCGACGTACGTCGGGCGCCCGGTGACACCGCCGCGCCGGCCGTGCCGGCCCAGTCCGCGCCGGGTCGGGTCGAGGCGCCGGCCGGCGCGGCGTCCGCGAGCTGACGCTGACGGCGGCGGAACACCGACGGCGGCGAACGGAGCGACATGCGCGGTGACCTGGTCCGAAAGCTGGCCGCCCGGTGCCTGAGCACCGGCCTGGCCGTGCTGGCCTTCGTCGTGGTGGCGCTGACCGGCGCCACCGGCTGGGGGCTGGCGCTGGCCGTCGGCGCGCTGGCCGCGGCGGCCGCTGAACGGCGGATCCGGCCCGGTGCGGACCTCGTCGCCGAGACGGCGCTGATCGCCGCCGCGGTCCTGGTCGGATACTCCCGACGGCTGGACGACGGGCTCGACCCGGCACTCGTCGCCACGGCGCTGGTCCTGCTGGGGCTGGTGCTGCTGGTGGGGCCGCTGCGCACCGCCGGCAACCTGGAGATCCGGGCGGTCAACCTGCCGGTGCGCGCCTGGACCCCGGTGATCGCCGACCAGCTCGGCACCGCCCTGCTCGGGTTGCTCGCCGCGGTGTCCCTGGCCGCCGCGCTGGCCCTGCCCGCAGCGGTGGCGCTGGTCGCCAGCCTGGTGGTGGGCGCCGGAGCCGGGGCGGTCGCACTGGACCTGGCCCGGCGACGGTTCCGGCCGACCGCCGGTGGCGGGGCGGTGGCCCGCGCGCTGCGCCGGCACCAGCCGGAGTTCCTGCTCTACTTCTCCGCCCCGCCCGGCTCCGAGTACCAGGTGACCATGTGGCTGCCGTACCTGGAGCGGATCGGCCGGCCGTTCATGGTCGTGCTGCGCGAGCCGGAGTTCCTGGCGCCGATCGGGGCCGCCACCAACGCCCCGGTGGTCTACTGCCCCACCCTGCGGACGCTCGACGAGGCTCTGGTGCCGAGCCTGCGGGCGGCGTTCTACGTCAACCACGGGGCGAAGAACAGCCACTGCATCCGGTTCACCCAGCTCACCCACGTCCAGTTGCACCACGGCGACAGCGACAAGGCGCCGAGCGCCAACCCGGTGTCCGGGATCTTCGACCGGATCTTCGTGGCCGGTCCGGCCGCGATCGACCGGTACGCCCGTGCCGGGGTGCGGATCCCGGCGGAGAAGTTCGTGGTGGTGGGCCGCCCGCAGGTCGAGTCGATCGAGGTACGCCCGGAGCCGGTGCGCGGGCTGGCACACCCGACCGTGCTCTACACCCCGACGTGGACCGGGCACCACGCCGACGCCGACTACTGCTCGCTGCCCGTGGCGGAGAGCCTGCTGCGGCGGCTGCTGGAGCGCGGCGCCACGGTGATCCTGCGCGCCCACCCGTACACCGCGCAGAACCCGGCCTCGGCCCGGCAACTGGGCCGGCTGACCGAGCTGCTGGCCGCCGACCGGGCCCGCACGGGGCGGCAGCACGTGATGGGCGCGGCGGCCCGGGAGCTGAGCCTGACCGAGTGCGTCAACGCCTCGGACGCGCTCGTCTCCGACGTGTCCGGGGTGATCTCCGACTACCTCTACTCCGGCAAGCCCTACGCGGTCACCGACATGGGCGACGGGGGCGACCGGTTCGTGGACCGCTTCCCGCTGGCCGGGTCGGGCTACGTGCTGCGCCGCGACATGTCGAATGTGGACGACGTGCTGACCGCACTGCTGGACACCGACCCGCTGGCCGAGGCGCGCTGGGCGACCCGCCGCCGCTACCTGGGTGACTTCCCGGCCGAGTCGTACGCCGACGCGTTCCTGACCGCCGCCCGGCAGGAGTTGGCGCCGGCGAGGCCCCTGGCCACGTCGACCCCGGTGTAGCGGCTCAGCGGTACGCGTCCAGCAGCGCCAGCACCGCCGCCGGGTCCTCCACGTGCGCGTTGTGCCCCAGCCCCGGCAGCGTGGCGACCGGTACGCCGAACTCCTTCAGCTGGGCGTCGGTGACCATCGGGTCGTGCTCGCCTCGGGCCAGCACCACCGGCACGTCCGTCGCGGCCACCAGAGCGGCGAGGTCCGGCTCGCCAACGGCGAACGCGCCCGGGTCCATCGCCAGCCGCCACCGGCCGTCGACCTGGCGCAGCCCGGCGTCGACCACCGGATGGTCGGGCGGAAGCAGGCCGGAGAGCCCGGAGACCCGCAGGTAGCGGCGGGCCGCCTCGGTGCGGCTGGGGAACCAGGCGACCGGGCGGGCGGCGAGTTCGGCGGCGCGGGTCAGTTCCTCGGGTGACCAGACGGCCTTGATGCCCAGCCCGACCATGGCGTCCACCCGCGTGCCGGCGGCGCGGGCGGCCAGCGCCAGGCCGACCACCCCGCCCAGCGAGTGCCCGAGCACGACGACCCGGTCGTCGGCGGCCAGGCCGTGGGCG
Organism: Micromonospora sp. RHAY321; assembly: GCF_023896955.1. Taxonomy (GTDB): domain Bacteria; phylum Actinomycetota; class Actinomycetes; order Mycobacteriales; family Micromonosporaceae; genus Micromonospora. The sequence continues at coordinate 33,319 of NZ_JAMHIW010000024.1, read as the reverse complement.
ATCCGCTCGGCGAACCCGTCGAAGGAGTACGACGGCAGCGGCGCCGACCAACCGTGACCGGCGAGGTCCGGTGCCAGCCACCGCCCGGGCCAGTGCTGCTCCAGCAGCGGCGCCCAGGGCAGCCAGACGTCGCCGGTCGCCCCCATCCCGTGCAGAAGCAACAGGACCGGTCCGCGGCCTGCCCGGCCACCTGGTTCATCCACCACGGCCGCAGTCTTGCACGGTTCGACCGCTGGTACGAGAGCCGTCGCCGGCGACGCGCGCGGGGACACCGTGCCGGGAAGATCCACTGTAGAGTCCGGCGCCTGGACGGGCTCGGCCACCGTCGAGCCATCGCGAGAGGAGAGCCGACCGTGCGTACGAAGCGTCGATCAGCACTGGCGGCGGCCCTGGCGGCCGTCGCGCTCGCCACCGTGCCCGGCACCCCCGCTCTCGGCACCACACCAGCCAGCCCTGCCCGAGGCGCCGACACGGCGGTGGCCGCCGACCGGGTCCTGCGGGTCTACAACAACAACATCGAGAACCTGGTGGTCAACAACTCCGATGGGACGTGCACCCGGATCTCCGGGCCGGACCACCTGACCTCGATCCTGGTCGACGACGCCGGCCGCACCGGCACCACCGGTGTGGTGGCGCCCGACATCCTCATCGTGCAGCAGGTACGCGGCACCGGCCAGGCCGAGGCGTACGCCGATCAACTGTCGGCCAAGTTCGGCTACCCGCCCGGCACGTACGGTGCGGTCGTCGCCTGGAGTGACCCGGAGCCGTGGGGCAGCACGCACAGGTGCAGCTCCCAGGCGCTCGGTGACCTCAAGAAGAAGCAGACCAACGGGATCATCTGGAACACCAGGACGCTCAGCCTCGCCGCCGGTGACATCTCGAAGTACTGGAGCGCGGGCTGGCTCAAGCCCGGCACGGCCTACGACAACGGCGCCGGATGCACGCTCTACAAGCCGCCGAACAGCGACCCGGACAGCACCGACTACTACAAGTGGAAGCGGACCAGCGCCATCGCGGCCCGGTTCACCATCAAGGCCACCGGCACCAGCGTGTTCGCCGCGACGATGCACCTACCCCAGGAGAACCGGCAGAACGCGTGCGCCGGCGACGGCGACCCGGGCATCGCCAACAGCGGCATCCACCTCGGTGCGGACGCGACCAGCCTGCTGAACGCCTCGACGATCCGCATCGTGGGCATCGACGCGAACCGTACGGGCATCGCGTCGGGCACGCTGAGCGGGTACGGCATGACCGGCTACGGGTCGAAGGCCACCAGCGGCTCCAGCAAGATCGATTATCTCTTCGTGAAGGGCAGCGTCCAGCCGTCCGTAATCGACCACACGGTCAGCGGGACGAAGTCCAACCACCTCGCGCTGTACGGCTTCGTCAGCTACTGATCGCACCGACGCGGACGCCGCGGGCGCCGGCCCCTCGTGGGGGACGGCGCCCGCGGCGGCTGCGCCCGGGTCAGGCGGAGTAACCCCGAGTGGCGATCCAGTTCGCCAGGTCGATCGTGGTGATCCAGTACGCCGGGTCGGCGGCGTTCGCCGAGTCGGCGATCCGCACGGTCCGGCCGTTGTCCTTGTAACCCACGACGGCGATGTAGTGGCCACCGCCGTAGGAGTGCCAGCCGCCGTTGGTGTCGGTGGCGTCGCCGACGACGTTGGCCACCACGCCGCGACCGGCGCTGATGGCCGCGACCACGTCGGCCTGGAGCTGGTCCATCTGCGCGGGGCTGGGCGTGCCGGCGAACATGCGGGTCCGGTACGGGGAGCCCTTCACCTCGGCGTTGAGCACCCGGGTGGTGTCCAGGGCGGAGTTGGTGCCCATCTCGGTGGTGCCCAGCTCGGCGCCCAGCTCGTCCTGGGTGCGGTCGATGCCGGTGGCGCTGAGGGCGTTGCGGGTGGCCGCCGGGCCACAGTTGTAGTACGTGTTCTGCGCCTGGTAGTCGTAGTCGAGCACCTTGGTCGCGGGCGGCTTCGGCGGCTGCGGCTTACGGGTCAGGTCCGGGTTGCTGCTGGCCTTGGCGGCGGGCGACGCGGCGCTGGTGGCCGGCGCGGGAGCGGTGGTGGTCGGCGCGGAACTGGCCGAGGGGGACGCGTCGCGCGCGTCGCCACGGGAGGCAGCGGTGTCGCTGCGCATCTCGGCGACCGTGGTCGCGGTGTGCTGGGTGGCCGGGGCGCCGTCGGTGCCGGCGAGCAGGGCGCCGCCGGTGGTGGCGATCGCGAGGGCCGCGGCGGAGGCGGCGACGATCTGGTACGGGCGCTCGCTGGTGAGGCGGCGGAGCTGACGCTGCAGGGTGTGCTTCACGGGGTCCTCCACGGATCAGGGGGAGAGCGGCACACCGGGGCCGGACCGGTATCCGGGCAGGCGCCAACGCGCGGACCGTGGTCCGCGGATGATGAACCGCTCAGGGGATGGCCCGGCGTGGCCGGGCGGAAGAGGCGGTGACCCGGGGGTCAGCTCACCGTCACAAGACGGATGGGCGGGGGCACCGCGGCGCCGTGGAGGCGAGGGAACAACCGAGGGGTGGAGAGTTGCTGCACGAGGATGGAACTCCTTCCGACACCGCCTACCGGGTTAGCTGACGGATTCGGGCGGGAAGATCGCCCTACCGCAGCCGTGGCTCGCGGATTCACCCCGGACTTACTGGTGGGTCCCCGGTTCGTTGATCACGATTAAGCGGGTCGGCGCGGCGTCGCCTCTTGCGAACGGTTACCGCACCGGACGGGACGACACTACTGGTCGTGTTCCCACCCTGCCAAGCCAGGTTCACCTGCGTAAACCTGAAATGGCGCAGCAATTTCTGCGCGTATTGCCACTGACGCGACTCGATGGGACAACCGGTTACGGAGGCGCCTGCGGGCGGGAACCGGACAGGCCGGTGACAACGGCACCGGATTCGCGGGAACAATCGCGCCGATCGTGCCGTGCGCCCGGTTTCGAGCGGGTGTGACCGGGCTCACGTCCCTAATCGGCGACTCAGCCGACCCGGGCCGGACGCCACCGCGTCACGGCCGCCGGACGCAGCGCCGCGGTCATCGTGCGACGTGCCGGTAGCGTGTTCGGGCGCAGCCGGGCCGCCGCCGCGTACGCCTCCTCGGCGAGCGCCCGGGCCGAGGAGGCGGCCAGTTCCGCGTCCCGCCACGCCGACCGTTCCCGCCCGGCCGCGGCCCGGTAGTCGGCCAGCCGCGCGTCCCGGACCGCCCGGCTCAGCAGCGCCTCCTGCTCGACGGGGTGCCGGCGGGGATCCCAGCCGTTGCGGTGCGCGAAGACGTCACCGAGCTGCCGCATGGACAGGTCACCGCGCCAGTGCGCCTCCATCGCCGCACGATGCAGATAGCGCTCCCGGGCGGCGTACTCGGCGGGGGTCCGAGGGGTACGCGGGGTGGGCAGCGCGCCGGCCCCGTCGAACCGACGGGCGGCGGTGTCCGCCTCGTCGTACCTGGCCCAGGCCTGCTCCACCTGTTCCTGAGCGGTCAGCCAGTCGGCGCGCCGCCGGCGGGCGGTCTGCGCAGCGCCGGCAGCGGCGACGGCGACCTCCTCGGCGTACCGGCGCAGGTCGGCGGCCTCGGCCTCGGCCACCTCCCGGGCGCTCGGCGCCGGCGCCGGGTCGACCGCCGGCTGGTCCCGCTCCGGGCGGGCGACGAGCACGGCGAGCACGGTGAGAGCGAGCAGGAACAGGGCTGACCAGATGGCGGCGGCCTGCGGCACCTCGGTCAGGAAATGGTGGAAGACGACGGTCTCCATGGTCGGCACCTCGGGGAGAGAGTGATGCGATGAGGATCCGCACGGGCCACCGGCGGCGGGCCACGGGTCGGCGGGGTGCGGAGCGGATGAGTCGACAAGTGCGGCGGCGGGACGCGTCCCGGTGGCTCAGCGTGCGGGTGGGGCCCGGGGCGCCCGGCTGGCCGGGCCGGCAGAGCGGGGCAGCCGGCTGGCGCCGGCCGCGCGAACCGGCGCCGCGTCGACGGCGGCGGCCTGTTCAGCGAGGGGCGTTGCCTGCCCGTCGGTCGACCACGTCGGGCCGGCCTGCTCGACGGCTCCCTCGGCGCCGATCGGCGTCGTGTGTGCGGCACCGCCGGCCGGGGCGGGGCGGGGCGTGGGCGCGAGCAGCCCGGGGGTGAACGCCGTCGGCCCGGAGGCCGGCGCCATCGACCCGGAGGCGGTGGCGGGGGCCGTGCCCGCGCCGAGCGCGAGGGCGGCGACGACGGCGAGGCTGGTCAGCACACGTGTCGCCCAGCGCGCCACCCACCACAGCGGACAGGTGAGCGCGACCGGAAGCACGTACCCACGCTACCGTCGTGGCCGCCCGGGTGCATGGGTGCCGGGCGTGTCGGCGCACGCCGCGCCGACCAGGATGGACGGTGTCAGCGCGACTCGGCGTAGGTCGCTCGCTCGCCGGGTCGGTCCACTTCGACGTCGTGCGATCCGGTGGCCTCGGCCTCGGCCTCCGCACCACGAGCCTGCGCGGTGCCGCCGGGTTCGGTGCGGCCGGCTTGGGCGCCGCCGGTCCGCTGTCGCGGGACGACCGCCGGGCGGGCCGGGCGGCGCGGCGCGAGCCGCCGCATCATCGGGGTCTCCACGAAGCGATGCAGGAGCCCGGCGAGGACCAGGTTCACCAGCAGGAAGCCGAGCACCGCCGCCGGGCCGCGCCAGCCGCCGAAGCCGGTCCCCCAGTCCCCGGTCCACCGCAGCACGCTCGTCATCACCAGCACGTGCACCAGGTAGAAGGCGAACGAGACCTCGCCGAGCCACACCAGCGGCCGCGACCGCCACGGCGAGCGCAGCCCCCGCACGTCGGCGTCCGCGGCGGCGGTGATCACCAGCAGGTACGCCACCGCGAGCAGGGTGGTCCACAGCTCGGCGCGGATCCACTGGGCGGCGGCCAGCCAGGTGACCACGAAGATCAGGCTGGCCGCGGTCAACCCGGGGCCCCGCCAGAGCCCGCGGCGCATCAGCTCGGCCGCCACCGCGCCCAACCAGAACTCCAGCGACCGCACCGGCGGGAAGACCTGGGTGAACCACCAGCGGCTGGCCTCCGGCACCAGGTGCTGCGCCGGCCAGAGCGCGAGGATCAGCAGCGGCAACGCGACGACCAGCGTCCAGAGCAACGCCGGCCGGGAGCGGCGCAGCAACGGCAGGGCCAACGGCAGGCAGAGGTAGAAGAAGAACTCGCAGGACAGCGACCAGCTCACCGTGTTGATGCTGTAGAACCAGCCCGGCCGGGGGTCCCAGGCCTGCAGCAGCAGCAGGTTCTCCAGCGCGGCGGCCGGCAGCACCGGATCGGCGAACCACCAGGCGACCAGCAGCGCCGCGGCCCACAGCACCAGATGGTTCGGATAGATCTTGGCGACCCGGCGCCGCCAGAAGCTCCGCCGGGAGTCGCCCTGGCGGGCCGACCAGACCAGCACGAAGCCGCTGAGGATGAAGAAGAACTGCACCCCGGACAGGCCGAGGGTGAACAGCGTGTCGACCACGGCCCTGTAGTCCGGCTCGGTGATGATCCGCATGGTCCCGGCGTGGAAGCCGAAGACCAGCAACGCGGCGATCCACCGCAGCCCGGTCAGCGAGGGCAGCCGGGTGGCGGTGGGCGCGGGCCGGGCCGCCGACTCGGCGACGGTGCTCGTCATGCCGAGGTCCCGGCGCTCCGCAGGATCACCAGCACGTGCGTCTCCTCCTCGGCGCGGCGTCGGACGGCGCGACGGCGACGCCCACGGCGGCCGGGGCAGGGCCGCACCCGGGGCACCCTACCGGGTCACTCCAGGGTGAACCGGACGTGTCCCACCGGCGCCGGAGGGCCGCGTTAACCTTCCGCTCCGCGCAAGTTCAGGGATTCCACCTTCGTCGGCCACGTCAGGTTCCGAGCCCGGCCATCCGGGTCGTCGAAGGTGGCGGCGTGGTCAATGAGCCGACGCACGCACCGCTGCTGAGCATCGTCGTGCCCGTGTACGGCGTCGAGGCGTACCTCTACCAGTGCCTTGAGTCGATCCGGGCCGACGTACCGGCGGGCGAGGCGGGGGCGGTCGAACTGATCGCCGTCGACGACGCCTCCCCGGACGGCTGCGGCGCGATGCTGCGGTCGTACGCCGCCGGCCGCGACGGGGTCCGCGTCGTCCACCTGAGCAGCAACGTGGGCCTGGGCCTGGCCCGCAACGCCGGTCTCGACGTGGCCACCGGCCGGTACGTCTGGTTCGTCGACAGCGACGACTGGCTGCCGCCGGGCACCATCGCAGCGGTGCTGGACCGGCTGCGCCAGCACCAGCCCGACGTGCTGATGCTGGACCACCTGCGGGTGCACGAGGACGGCCGGCGTGAGGTCGACGCGAGCAGTCACCTGCTGCGCGGGATGCCCGGCGTGGCCCGTCTGGCCGACCAGCCGCAGCTGCTTCGTGTGCAGCACACCGCGTGGAACAAGGTGGTCCGCCGGGCCTTCCTCGACGAGCTGGAGCTGCGGTTCTTCCCCGGCTGGTACGAGGACATCCCGTTCAGCCACCCGCTGCTCATCGGCGCGGAGAAGATCTCCGTCCTCGACCAGGTCTGCTACCTGTACCGGCAGGGCCGGCAGGGTGCGATCACCTCCACCCGCAGCGGCCGGCACTTCGACGCCTTCGCGCAGTACGAACGGCTGATGGACTGGGCCCGGCGGCGGCATCCGGACGAGCAGTTGCAGGCCGAACTGTTCGAGTTGATGATCAGCCACCTCCTGGTGGTGGTCGGCAACGACGACCGGCTGCACCCGCACCTGCGGCGGGCCTTCTTCCATCGGGTGGCCGAGCACTACCGCCGCTACCTGCCCGCCGGTGGCTACCCGGTGCCACCGGGCGTGGCCGGGCTCAAGCACCGTCTGGTCGGCCGCGGTGACTACCTGTCGTACTCGGCGCTGCGTCAGGCGCACCGGGTCGCGGGCCGGCTGCGCCGGGGCGGCGCCACGGGGGATGCCGACAACGGTGCCGGGCCGGACCTCGGAGACGAGGACCCGGGCCGACCAGCCCGGTCCGCGGCCGCACCGGGCGAGCGCGCCGTCGAGAACACGGATCGGGTCGACGCGCTGGCCGGGCGCCGCCTGCCGTGACCCCCTCCACCGCACACCAGGCCGGGAGCCGGGTCGGCTCCCGGCGCCCTGGTTTTCCAGGTCCTCCGCCCGCCGGGCGGACGACGACAGCACCACCGCACCTCGGTGCGGGCGTACCTGAGCAGAGGTCGGAATGACGGCGACAATCAAGATCGGACCGCACGCGGTCGGTGCCGGGGAGCGACCCTTCGTGGTCGCCGAGATGTCCGGTAACCACAACGGCGACCTGGACCGGGCGCTGGCCATCGTCGACGCGGTGGCCGACAGCGGGGCACACGCCCTCAAGCTCCAGACGTACCGGCCGGACACGATCACGATCGACGTCGACACACCGGCGTTCCGCATCTCCAGCGGGCACGAGCTGTGGGGCGGGGAGAACCTGTACCGCCTCTACGAGCGGGCGCACACCCCGTACGAGTGGCACGCCCCGATCTTCGCGCGGGCCCGCGCACGGGGCCTGACCGTCTTCTCGTCGCCGTTCGACGCGACCGCCGTGGAGCTGCTGGAGTCGCTGGACGCGCCGGCGTACAAGATTGCTTCCTCGGAGCTGGTGGACCTGCCACTGATCCGGTTGGTGGCCTCCACCGGCAAGCCGATGGTGATCTCGACCGGGATGGCGACGGTGGCCGAGATCGACGCCGCCGTGCGGACCGCCCGCGACGGCGGTGCGGCGGGCATCGTGCTGCTGGCGTGCACGGCGTCCTACCCGGCGCCGCCGGCTGACAGCAACCTTCGCCGTTTGCCGGTGCTGGCCGGCGCGTTCGACGTGCCGGTGGGGCTCTCCGACCACACGCCCGGCATCGGGGTGGCGGTCGCGTCGGTGGCGCTGGGCGCCTGCTTCATCGAGAAGCACGTGACGCTGGACCGGGCCGACGGCGGCGTGGACTCCGACTTCTCACTGAACCCGTCGGAGCTGACGGCCCTGGTCGCCGAGTCGGGCCGGGCGTACGCGGCGCTGGGCGGCACCGCGATCGGCCCGACCCCCGCCGAGCGGGAGGGCCTGCGGTTCCGCCGTTCGCTCTTCGTGGTCGAGGACGTACGGGCCGGCGACCCGGTCACGGCCCACAACGTCCGGTCCATCCGGCCGGCCGGCGGGCTGGCACCGGTCGAGATCGACCGGGTCCTCGGTCGGACCTTCGCCACCGACGTGCCGCGCGGCACTCCCCTGAGCTGGGACCTGATCTGACGGGTGCACGCTCGACAGGAGACCCGGCACGCGAGCGGCGGTGCCGCCGGCCTCATCCCCGATGGAAGCCGGGCGCTGGGGCGAAGCCGACGGTGATCACCAGGTCGGCCAACCGCAGGGTCCGCCAGACCGCTGCGCCGTCGGCCGGCGTACCCAGACCGTAGCGGCGCCACCAGGCGACCACCGGCATGTCGGCCAGCTTGCAGCAGCACTCGGCCCGGGTCCAGCGCGCCCAGAAGTCGCCGGCGCCGAACCGGCGGGCCAGCGCCGGCGGCACCGGGGCGTCCGCGCGCTCCGCGTCGATCGCCACCCGCCACCCGGGCGCGGGCGGCCCGTACCAGCCCACGCAGCGTCCGTCGTCGAGGTGACTGCGGGTCACCGCGTCGGCCAGCGCGGCCGGGGTCCCGACGCGCAGGTGCCGCTCGGCGGCGGCCAGCAGCCCCGGCACCGGGCGCGGCCCGCCGGCGCCACCCGGCCGCGACGGCGCGACCGGGCCGGCGATGGTGACCGGCCCGGTCGCCGCTTCCGGCGGCACCGGTCGCAGGTCAGATGGAGGCGGCACCGTCCACCACGATGACCTGGCCGTTGATGTTGGTGTGCTCCCGCAGCAGCATCCGGACCACCGGTACGACCTCCACCGGCTCGGTCAGGTGGCCGGTCGGGGTGCGGCGCACGATCTGGTCGAGCTGGGTCGGGCCGAGCACCGCGGACATCTCCGAGGCGAAGAAACCGGGAGCGACCGCGTTGACCAGCATCCGACCACCCAGCTCCCGGGCGAGCGAGCGGGTGGCGGCGTCCATGCCGCCCTTGGTGGCCGAGTACGCGACCAGGCCCGGGAAGCCGCGCTGCGCGCAGATCGACGTGATGTTGACGATCCGCCCGCGCAGCCCCTTGCCGAGCATCCGCCGGATCACCAGCCGGGTCAGCTGCAGCGGCGCGGTCAGGTTGGTCTCGATGATCCGGGCGATGTCGTCGGTCGACGTGTGCACGTGCAGGGAGTCCTGCCCGACGGCGGCGTTGTTGACGATGCCGTCGATCGGGCCGAGGCGCTGCTCCACCTCGCGGACGAAGCCCTGGGCGGCGCGCAGGTCGGTGACGTCCACGGAGCCGACGTGCACCCGGTCGGGGTGCTCGGCGGCGAGCTTCTCCAGCTCCGGGGTGACCGTGCGGGCGAACGCGGCCACCCGTACGCCGTGGTCGAGCAGGTCGGTGACGATGGCCAGGCCCAGCCCCCGGGAGCCGCCGGAGACGAGAACCACGGAGCTGGGCGGGACGAGCTGGGTGTCGGCGAGGTCAGACATCGCTCTTCAGGGTCTCCTTGACGGGGATCTCGGTCAGCACGCGGATCCGGCGTGGCACCGCGTGCTCGGGCAGCCGCTCGGCGCACCAGCGGACCAGTGCGGCCTCGTCGGTGACGTCGGCGGCGGGGGTGAGGACCACCTCGGCGACCACCATCCGGCCGAGCACCGGGGCCCTGCGGCCGGTGACCCGGGCCCACGCCACCGCGGGATGCCCGGTCAGCACGCCGCGGACCACACCGGCGGAGACCTTGCTGCCGCCGACGTTGATCTCGTCGGAATCCAGCCGGCCGGTGATCAGCACCCGGTCGTCGACCACCTGCACGCGGTCCCCGGTGCGGACCGGGCCGGCCAGCCCGACCCCGTGGTACGGCGAGGTGACCACCAGCTCGTCGTTGTGAACGGAGAGGGTCGGCCGGCCGGGGGCCTCCCTGCCCAGCCAGGCGGCCGGGAACCCGGCTCGCCCGTCGTGCACCACGATGGACGCCCCCACCTCGGAGGACGCGTAGATCCAGGAGATCCGGGCGGCGGGGAAGACCTCCCGCAGCTGGTCCAGGATCGCCTGGTCCACCGGCTCCCCGCCGAGGGTGATCTGGCGCAACGGCACCCGGGCCAGCGCGGCGGCGTCCCGGTAGAGGGTGCGCCGCCAGAAGGTCGGCGTGCCGGAAGCGGCGTCGACCCCGTGCGCGGCGGCGACCGCCGGCCAGTCGTCCAACTCGTCCGGCTCGACGACCACCAGGTGCTGACCGGCCTGGGTCAGCGACAGGGTCACCACCTGCCACCAGGCGTACGTGCCGGGGGCGTAGGGGCAGAGCCAGGTCCGGTCCGGCTGGCCCGCCCGCACGGTGGTCAGCGTGTCGAGGGTGTGCCCGACCCGCTTGGGACGGCCGGTCGAGCCGGAGGTCAGCAGCCAGAGCCGGCCGGGTTCGGCGGCGCGTGGGCGGGGCGGCGCGCTGGGGTGCGCGCCGTCGTCGTCGAGGACGGTCACCGTGAACCCGGCGTCGAGCAGCTCCGCGCGCATGGCCGCGTCGACCCGGCCCACGGTGCTGAGCAGCAGCTCGGTGCCGTGCAGGGCGTGCTGCCGCGCGGCGGCGAGCGCGTGACCGGCGGAGTGCGCGAGCACCGCGGCCGGGTCGGGCAGCACCGGCGTCGGCAACGTCCCCCAGGTCATTGTGGTGCCGCCGACGACGAGCCGGTTGTCGGCGCCGGCCGGGCGCGCGCCGGCCGGGGGGTGGGGTGTCGCGACGGTCACTGCTGCTGGAGCTCGACGAGGAAGTCGAGGACGTCGGAGACGGTGGCGATGCGGCGCAGGCCGGGTGCGTCGAAGTTGAGCTCCTCCCCCGTCTCGTCCTCCACCCGCAGGGCCAGCTCGGAGAAGTCCAGCGAGCGGAAACCGATCTCCCGCAACTGCGCGCCGTCGTCGGCGGGCAGCTCCTTGTCCTGGTTCTTCAGCACCTGAGCCATGAGGTCGCGGATCTGCGCGCGACTCAATTCGTTCATGCGCCGGAGTCTACCTCCTGACGAATGGTCATTCGATTTCCCGGTGCGCCCGGGTAGGGTGCCGGAACCGGACGTGAACAGATCGGAAAGCGAGAGGTACGTGCTGCGCGAAGCGACGGCGGAAGACGTTCACCTGATGTTGTCCTGGCGTAATCAGGAAACCAACCGTCAGGTCAGCAAGACCAGCCACGAAATCACCGCCGACGAGCACGCCCGGTGGTGGTCGGCGGTCCGCGGGGACCCGTCCCGGCGGGTGCTCGTGTACGTCCGCGACGACCTGCCCTGCGGCGTGGTCACCTTCTTCGACCTGCGGTTGGACGGCACCCGGACCGGCGCGTGGGGCTTTTATCTCGACGCCGACGGGCTGGCCGAACGGGGCGAGACGCTGCCCGCGTGGCTGGCGGTGATGCGGGAGGCCGTGGAGTACGCCTTCGACGGGTTGCACCTGGACCGGCTCGACGGGGAGGTGCTGGCGCACAACACGGTCGTACGACAGATGAACCGACGTTTCCGATTCGTCGAGGGCACCCCGCGACAGGAGCTGTCCGACGGGCGGGAAATCACCGTCATACCGATTTCGCTGGCCCGGGCCGATCGTCGGCAGCGCTGATTCCGGTACGCATTTCCGCAATCGTCCGATACCATTAACCGGCCGTGTGTCCGGTGGACATCGACTGTTCACGAAAAGCGATGCCCACCGGAGCGCGGGCGGTCAGGCCCGCCGCCACGCCGCCCAGTTCTGGCGCACATTGCCACCGAGCCGGACGAAGCCGTACGCCGCGCCGTCCCAGTCGTCGGGTTGACCGGGCGCCCAGCGGGCGAACACCACCTGCGCCGCGGCCGGCGGCTGCTCCCGGAACCACCGCACGTCGGTCCACGTCACCTGGTGGCTGAGGTTGAACCGCTGGATGTAGTGCACGCCCGTGGAGGCCCAGACCCGCTCGCCGGGACGGACCCCGACATCGGCCACCCACGGGGTCGGCGCGGTGCTCGCCACCATCGGCCGGACCAACCGCTGGTCGATCACCTGCATGGTGACGAGGTTGACCACGACCAGGGCGCCGAGCACCGGCAGCCGCAGCCGGGGCACCCGGACCGCCGCGACGAGCAGCACGCAACCGGCGATGCCGATCAGCGACCCGACGACCGGTCGGAACTCCCGCCAGCCGCCGGTCAGCGCCATCAGGTCCGGTGCGCCGAAGCCGCCGTAACGCAGCGAGTGCCCCCGGCTGGCGACGTACGCGAGGCGGACGGCGATCAGCGCGCCGCCGGCGACCAGCAGGGCCACCGCGACGGCGGCCCGGCGCAGCACGACCCGGCGGCCGGCGGTGAGCAGCACTCCCAGCCCGACCAGCAACCAGAACGGGGCCAGCATCTGCACGTAGCGGCCGTAGATGGCGTCCAGCGGTTTCCCGGTGATGCCCGCCAGGATCACCGACGCACCGCTGGCCACTCCGACGCTCACCACCAGCGCCACGCCCATCGTCCAGCGGGTGGCGTCGCCGCGCCGGGGGCGCCACAGCTCACGGACGGCGGCGGCCCAGGCGACCCCGGCCATGCCGAACGTGATCACCACGAGGTACCAGAGCTGGGTGGTGACCGCCGCGCCGACCCGGACCACGCCCGCGCCGGAGGCGACCGCGTCGACCACGCTGCCGCCCGGGGTGCTGCCGAGCAGGTAGACCTTGTCCCCGAGCAGCCGGATGCCGGCCTCGTTGACCAGCGCCAGGGCGAGCACCGGCAGCAGCGCCGCGAGCACCGCGGCCGGCGTGATCCGGCGGCGGACCAGCAGCAGCAGGACCAGCCCGGCGTGCACCGCCACGATCACCAGGCCGCGGGAGTGCAGGAGGTGGAACGCGCCGACCAGCAGGCCGACGGTGGCCGCGGCGACCGGCCCGGGCCGCTCGATCCAGCGGTGCACGGCGAGCAGCCAGGCGACCACCAGCGGCGCCATCACCGTGTCGATCATGGCGACGCCGGAGTAGAAGGCGGTGGCCGGCAGGGTCGCGGCCACCACGGCCCCGAGCAGGGCGTACGACCGGCGCAGTTGGAGCAGTCGCCGGCCGAGCAGGTACGCCAGCGGCAGCAGCGTCGAGTTGACCATCGCGTTGATCAGGTGGACCAGCCGGTAGCTGTCGCTGAAGTCCCGGTCGCCGAGGAACGCGGGCGAGATCAGCATCGGGTAGCCCACCCGGCGCAGAAGGTCGTTCTCGCTGCTGAACCCGCCCGGCCCGCCGGCCAGCGCCCGGGCGGTGTTGAGGTAGCTGTCCTCGTCGGTGTGCGCGATCGGCAGCACGATGTGCCGGGACAGCCACATCCGCCAGGCGACGCTGAGCACCCAGCCGACGAGCAACAGCAGCGGGACCAGCCAGCGCCGCCCGACCGTGGCCGGCTGCGTCCCGGCCGGGACCGCCGGCCGTTCCATCACGTCGCTGCCGGATGCCATCAACGCCTCCTGAACTGCCGGCGGACCGGGCCGGTGCACGCCGGTGACGCTCGGGGTGAACCGCTCGCGCCGGGGTGGCGCGACGGTCGGGTGAACGCGGGAACCGACGGCACGCAGGGGCGGACGGGTCGCTCGCGCGGCCACTGTAACGGCCGGATCGAGCCTGGTCAGGCCGCTTCGCGGGTGGCCGGAAGTGTTCGCCTACCCGGTGCCCGGCATTCACGGGGGCAGGGGAAGCGGTTAACCCGCGAGCGCCGGCCCGTTAACCCGCCGCGGTTAACGTCTCACCCCGGTCGGCCGGCCGAGGGCCGCCCGTTCATCCACGATCACGGGAGCACCAAATTGAGTGAGTTGAATGGATCGTCCATTCTGATCACCGGAGGAACGGGTTCCTTCGGCAGGACGTTCCTCCGGCACATCCTCACCGAAGCCGACCCCGCCCGGGTGGTGGTGTTCTCCCGCGACGAGCTCAAGCAGTACGAGCTGCGCCAGCAGCTCGGTGACGACCCTCGGCTGCGCTGGTTCATCGGCGACATCCGGGACCGCCACCGCCTCACCCGGGCCATGCACGGCGTGCAGCACGTGGTGCACGCCGCCGCCCTGAAGCAGGTGGACACCGCGGAGTACAACCCCTCCGAGTACATCGCCACCAACATCACCGGCTCGCAGCACGTGGTCGACGCCGCCATCGAGGCCGGGGTGCGGAAGGTCATCGCGCTCTCCACCGACAAGGCGTCCAGCCCGATCAACCTGTACGGCGCGACGAAGCTCGTCGGCGACAAGCTGTTCGTCTCGGCCAACCACTACGCCGCCCACCACCCGACCCGGTTCGCGGTGGTCCGCTACGGCAACGTGGTCGGCAGCCGGGGTTCGGTGGTCCCGCTGTTCAGCCGGCTGGCGGCCGAGGGCAAGAGCCTGCCGATCACCGACAAGCGGATGACCCGTTTCTGGATCACGCTGGAGCAGGCCGTCCAGTTCGTCATGGACTCGTTCGACCAGATGCAGGGCGGCGAGCTGTTCGTGCCGCGGATCCCCAGCATGCGGATTCTCGACCTGGTCGAGGCGGTCGCACCGGAGGCCACCACGCACGAGATCGGCATCCGGCCCGGCGAGAAGCTGCACGAGGAGATGATCGCGCCGGACGACAGCCGGCGGACGCTGCGCGCCAAGGACCGGTACATCGTCCAGCCGACCATCGCCGGCTGGGGCTACCAGCCGCCGGTCGACTGCGAGCCGGTGCCGGACGGCTTCGCCTACCAGTCGGACACCAACGACGAGTGGCTCAGCGTCGACCAGCTGCGCGACATGCTCGGTCTCACCGCATGACGGGGATGCTCCCGTACGGCCGGCACTCCGTCACCGAGGACGACGTGGCCGCCGTGGCCGGTGTGCTGCGCGGCGACTGGCTCACCACCGGGCCGCAGGTCGACGCGTTCGAGGCCGACCTCTCGGCGTGGACCGGCGGCGCGGGCTGCGCCACCGTCTCCAACGGCACCGCGGCGCTGCACGTGGCGTACGCGGCGGCCGGCGTCGGCCCCGGCGACGAGGTGATCGTGCCGCCGATGACGTTCGTGGCGACCGCCAGCAGCGCCGTCGCGCTCGGTGCCAAGATCGTCTTTGCCGATGTCGAGGAGGAGACCTTCACGCTCGACCCGGCGGCGGTGGCCGCCGCGACCACCGCCCGCACCCGGGTGGTGTCCGCCGTCGACTACGCCGGCCACCCGGCCGACTACGACGCGCTGCGCACCGCGATGGGCGGGCACGACGCCCTGCTGCTCGCCGACGCCGCGCACTCCATCGGCGCCAGCTACAAGGGTCGCCCGGTCGGGACGCTGGCCGACCTGACCACCCTGTCGTTCTTCCCCACCAAGAACCTCACCACCGCCGAGGGCGGCGCCGTGGCCACCCCGCACCCGGAGCTGCTGAAGCGGGCCCGCCGGTTCCGCAACATCGGCCTGGTCCGCGAGCGCGACGAGCAGCGGTGGCCGGACGAGGGCGGCTGGCACCAGGAGGTGCACGAGTTCGGGCTGAACTACCGCCTGCCGGACGTGCTCTGCGCGCTGGGCCGCAGCCAGCTGCGCCGGCTCGGTCAGTTCCTGGACCGCCGGGACCGGCTGGTGGCCCGCTACGACGAGGCCCTCGCCGACCTGCCGGGCGTCCGGCTGCCGGGCCGCCGGTCGTGGGCGCGACCCGCCTGGCACCTCTACCCGATCCGGGTGCTCGACGGCCGTCGCCGCGAGGTGTACGACCGGATGCGCGCCGCCGGCATCGGCGTGCAGGTCAACTACATCCCCGTGCACTGGCACCCGGCCTTCGCGGACCTGGGCTACCGGCGCGGATCCTGCCCGGTGGCCGAGTCGTTCTACTCCCAGCAGCTGTCGCTGCCGCTCTACCCGGGACTCAGCGACGCCGACCAGGACCGCGTCATCGACGCGCTGACCGCGGCCCTGCGGGCCGGCTCGGTGCGTTCCGCCGCCTGATGGGAACCTGATGCACCACGCCAACCACTTCTACGGCCACGCCCACGTGCTGGCCCGGTACGCCGGCCTCGGCGACCGGCACCCACCGCGGATCAACGGGTACGTGCAGCACGGCTGGAACATCGGCGACGGCCTGGCCCCCGGCCACCCGTACGCCGACCGCACCCCGAGCCTGCTCTGGTCGGAGCAGACCCGCCGCCGGGCCTGGTCGGTGGGGCGGCGCAACGTGGTCGTGATCGGCGCCCCGTTCGTCTACCTGCTGGCCATGCGGCCCGAGGATCCGCCCGCCGAGGAACGGGAGGGCACCATCTGGTACCCGTTCCACGGCTGGGAGGGCCAGCACGTCAAGGGTGACCACCGCGCGCTGATCGCCCGTATCCGGGACACCGAGCCCGGCCCCGTGACGGTCTGCCTCTACTGGCACGAGTACGGCATGCGCAACGTCCGCCGCCTCTACGAACGCGCCGGCTTCCGCGTGATCTGCCACGGTTACCGGGGGCACTGGTGGAAGGACACCGACCCCGAGTTCCTCGACAACCAGCTGACCGAGCTGCGCCGGCATCGCCGGGTAGCGTCCAACCGGTTGACCAGCGCCATCTTCTACGGCATCGCGGCGGGCTGCGAACCGGCGGTCTACGGCGACCCGATGGTCCTGTCCAACGAGGATCCGACCTTCGGCGGGACCGCCCGCATCCGGCGGCAGTGGCCGGAGCTGCACGGCGCCGCGGTCGACCTGCCCACCGCGGTCGAGATCGCCCGCGCCGAGCTGGGCACGGACCACCGCTGCACGCCGGCCGAGCTGCGCGAGCTGCTCGGTTGGGCGCACCTCCAGGAGGAAGAGGAAGACCGTGACGACTGAGACGGCACCCGCCGGCCGGATGACCCTGCCGGGCGGCGAGATGCTGGCCTGGTCCGACCTGCCGAAGGAGCGGTTGGCCGACGGCGGGCCGCTGGCCGCTCTGGTCGCCCGGATCGTGCCGGCCGGTGCGCGGGTCCTGCTGGCCGGGCCGCACGACCCGGCGCTGCTGGACCGGCTCGCCCACGCCGAGGTGACCTGCCTGCTGCGCAGCCACCCGGACGCGGTGGCGCTGGCCCAGCGGGCCGCCCGGGTGGTGGTGGGTGGCCCGGGTGGGCTGCCCGACGACGACACGTACGACGTGGTGATCGCCGGTGCCGGGCTGGACCCGGTGGAGTCGGTGGAGGGCGCCCGGTTCGGCTGGGACGGGGTGCTGGCGCGCCTGGCCGCCGCCGTACGGCCCGGTGGCGCTCTGCTGCTGCGCCTGGACAACCCGCTCGGCCTGCAACGAATGGTCGCCGCCACCCCCTGGTACGCCGACCGGGACGACTCCGCCTGGGTGATCGGCGGCGTGCTGGACCGGACCCACCCGGCCAACCGGGAGCAGCTGCGCCAGCGGCTCACCGGCTCCGGGCTGCTGCCGACCGCCTGCTGGGCCGCGTACCCCGCCGCCGGCAGCGCGACGGCGCTGCTCGACGCCGACCAGCTCGACCGGGACACCGGGTCCGGGCTCTTCGACGCGGTGCTGCACGGCGCCTGCGCGGGCGGTTCGACCACCGCGCCGGTGCTCCAGGACCCGGCCCGGCTGGCCGTGGACGCGCTGCACGCCGGGCGCGCCGCCGACCTCGCGCCGGGCTGGCTGATGCTGGCCCGGCGACCCGGTGGGCCGGAGGACCCGGCCACACCGGCCGGCAGCGGAGACCTGCCGACGGTGCTGGCGCAGACCGGGCCGACCGGGATCGGCGTGCTGGAGGTGCTGCACGGCCCGTCCGGATGGCGGTGGGGGCTCGCCGCGCCGACCGACGCGAGGGTGCCGGCCGCCGCGCCGTTCGCCAGCCGCGAGGCCGCGTACCGGGATCCCGACGCGCTGACCGGGCCGGTGCCGTCCGGGCGGCTGCTGCGTACCCTGCTGCTCGACGCGGCGCTGCGCCGCGACCTGGCGACGCTGCGCACGCTGCTCCAGGGGTACGCGGGCTGGCTCGCCGGCCAGACCGACGACGACGGCCGGATCGCCGGAGCGGGCGCGCTGGCCAGCACCGACAACGTCGTGGTCGACGGGGACCGCTACGCGGTGCTCGACCCGAGCTGGCGGGCCACCGCCGCGTTGCCCGGCGACGTGGTGCTGGCACGCGGGCTGTGGCGCTTCGCGACGGAGCTGCTCACCGGCGGATACGCCAACCCGTGGTCGTCCACCCTCGACGTGGCGGGACTGACCGTGGTGCTCGGCGGGCTCGCCGGCCACGACCTGTCCCGGGACACCGTGGCGCAGGCGGTGGAGGCCGAGGCGGCGATCACCGCGGCGCTGCACGGGCTGGACACCGACGGCCGGGGCAGCCTGGCCACCCGGCTGCACGCCATCGAGCCGACCGATCCGCCGGTCGGTGCGCACAGCTACCAGCAACTGCGGGAGGCGTGGCTGCGCCAGCGTGAGGAGATCAGCCGGCTCGCCTCCCTGGCCAGGTGGACCGACGAACTGCTCACCTCGCGGGAGCGGGCGCTGCGCCGGGCCGAGACGACGATCAGTCTGCTCAGCGGTTCGCTCAGCTACCGGGTCGGCCGGCTCGCCATCACCCCGGCGCGGCTGGCCAAGCGGGGCGCCCGTGCCGCCAAGCGCCGCGCCCGCTGGGCGCTCGCCCCGAAGCAGGAGGAGCAGCAGTGAACGGCCACGACGGCGCGCCCGACGCGGCGCGGGCTGTGCTCCCGACGACGGAGGCCACGGTCGCGGCCGGAGGACCGCGCATCGTCGGCATCGTGCAGGCCCGCATGGGATCGTCCCGACTACCCGGCAAGGTGCTGCGCCCGCTGGCCGGGCGTTCAGTGCTGGGCCGGGTGGTCCGCGCCGCGCGGGACAGCGGCGTCCTGGCCGACCTGGTGGTCGCCACCAGCACCGACGCGGTCGACGACGCCGTGGTGGCCGAGTGCGCGCGACTGGGAGTGCCCTGCCACCGCGGGCCGGTCGACGACGTGCTGGGCCGCTTCGTGGGCGCTCTGGCGGCACACCCCGCCGACGCGGTCATGCGGTTCACCGCCGACTGCCCGCTGCTCGACCCGGAGATCATCACACTGGTCGCGTCGGTCTACCGCGCGGTGCCCGGGCTGGACTACGCGAGCACGTCGATCGCCCGCACCCTGCCCCGCGGGATGGACGTGGAGATCGTCCGCGCGGAGACGCTGCGTACGCTCGACCGGCTCGCCACCGGTCACCACCGCGTGCACGTCACCTCGTACGCGTACACCCATCCGGACCTGTTCCGGGTGCTCGGGGTGACGCTCACCCCGGACCGCTCGGCGCTGCGGCTGACCCTCGACACCGAGCAGGACTGGGCGCTGGTGAGCGCGGTGGCCGACCACTTCGGCGACGTCAGCGTGCCGCTGGCCAAGCTCGCCGACTGGCTCGACGGTCAGCCCCGGCTGCGCGCCCTCAACGCCGACGTACGGCAGAAGCGGCTGGAGGAGTCCTGAGCACGCTACGGGTCGGACTGCGCTGCGACGCCGGGCCGCGACGCGGCGTCGGCCACCTCGTCCGCTGTCTGGCGCTCGCCGAGGAGTTCCTGGCCCGGGGCGCCCAGGTCGCGGTGTTCGGCGCGGTCGAGCGGCTCGACTGGGCCACCGCGGAACTGGCCGCGCGGGGCATCCCCCTGCATCCGGGACCCGAGTCGCCGGCCGAACTGGTCGAGGCGGCCCGCCGCCACGAGCTGGACGTCCTGGTCCTCGACTCCTACGAGCTGGACCCGGCCGGGGCGGGCGCGCTGCGCGCCGCCGGTGTGTTCACCCTCGCCCTGATCGACGGGGACAGCCGGGGCCAGGACGCGGACCTCTACCTCGATCAGAACTTCGGGGCGCAGTCCGCCGTGCTGCCCGGACGGCTGCTCGCCGGCAGCGGGTACGCCCTGCTGCGCGACTCGGTGGTGACCGCCCGACCGCCGGCCCCCCGACCCGCCACGGCGGTCAGCCGGCCCCGCGTGCTGGCCTTCTTCGGCGGCACGGACGCCGTCGGCGCGGCCCCGGTGCTGACCCGGGTGCTGGTGGCCACCGGCCATCCGATGGACCTCACGGTCGTCGTCGGCCGACCGGAGATCGAGGCGGAGCTGGAGGAGATCACCCCGGGGCGCGGGCAGGTCGTACGGCCGGTCCCGCCCACCGGATCGCTGCCGGCGCTGATCACCGACGCCGACCTGGTGGTCAGCGCCGCCGGCACGTCCACCTGGGAACTCTGCTGCCTGGGCGCGCCCTCAGCGCTGGTCTGCGTGGTGGACAACCAGCGTGACTCGTACGCCCGGGTGGTGCGGCACGGCCTGGCCGCCGGACTGGGCGAACTGCCGGAGCTGACCGGCGGTGGGGTCGCCGGCCGGGCCGCCCGCGCAACGGCGGCGCGGACCCTGCACGGGTTGCTCAGCTCA
Organism: Micromonospora sp. RHAY321; assembly: GCF_023896955.1. Classification (GTDB taxonomy): domain Bacteria; phylum Actinomycetota; class Actinomycetes; order Mycobacteriales; family Micromonosporaceae; genus Micromonospora. The sequence goes on along the minus strand of NZ_JAMHIW010000024.1, from coordinate 12,918 downwards.
CCGCAGCGGCGCACGGCGCTCGCCGCACGGGCCTGGTCCACCGTCGACGGGCGGGGCCGGGCACGGGTCGTGGACGCGGTGTTCGACGCCGTACGCCCGGCCGCCGTCGGGGGCTGACCGCGACCTGGCCAGGGCCGGAGCAGCTAGGGCCAGAGCATCTCCTTGACCCAGGCGTCGTCGACTCGGCGGTACCGCAGGCGCACGTGCCGTCGCTCGGCATCGCCCTGCCAGAACTCGACGGTCACCGGTGTCACCGCGTAGACCGTGTGGCTCGCGCAGAGCACCTGCGGGTCGTCCCGGACGGCCTCCTCGGCGGCGGCGAGGGCGTGACCGAGGTCGGCCGGATCATCCAACACCTCGCTCTGCCTGCTGGCGAGGCTCGCCACCCGGGAGCCGACGGGCCGGTCGAGGAAGTCGCCGGCCGAGGTCTGCGAATCCAGTGGCGTGACGCTCCCCCGGACGCGGACCTGCCGCGCCTGTTCGCGCCAGTAGAAGCCCAGGGCCGCAGCGGGTTGCCCCGCGACCTGGCGGCCCTTCGCGCTGTCGGCGTCGGTGGCGAACTGCCAGCCCCGGTCGTCGAGGTCCTTGAGGAGGAGAACCCGGGTGTCGGGTCGCCCGTCGGCATCGACCGTGCTCAGGGTCATCGCGTGCGGCTCCACGACACCCGCCGCGATGGCCTCGTCGAGCCACGACACGAACAGGTCGTCGGGACGATCCGGGGCGTCGTCGGGTGCGAACCGGGGCAGCGGCCGGGCAAAGACGGGCAGGCCGCGCAGGAGATCACGAATGCTCACCGCTTGATCTTGGCCCATCCGGGCCACGAACACCAATTGGCACGGGTGTACGAAAGTGCTGCTAGGGTGGCCCCATGACGCAGGCCGCCTACCAGCCGTCGATGCTCGACCTGGCCGACGCCGGGCCGACCCTGGGGCCGCTGCCCGGCCAGATCCGCCGGCACCACCTCACCCGGGGCGCCTGGGTCGACCACCTCCCCGGCTGGGTGCGCGGCTCCGACGCGGTCCTCGACACCCTGCTCACCGAGGTCCCCTGGCGGGCCGAGCGGCGCCCGATGTACGACCGCGAGGTCGACGTGCCCCGCCTGCTCTGCTGGTACGACGGCGAGCGGCAGCTGCCGCACCCGGTGCTCACCACGGCACGGACGGAGCTGACCCGGCACTACGCTCCCGAGCTGGGCGAGCCGTTCGTCACGGCCGGCATGTGCCTCTACCGCTCCGGGCGGGACAGCGTGGCCTGGCACGGCGACACCATCGGCCGCTCGGCGCACACCGACACCGTCGTCGCGATCGTCTCGTTCGGGTCGCCCCGGCCACTGCTGCTGCGCCCTCGCGGCGGCGGCGACAGCCTGCGCTTCCCCGTGGGCCACGGCGACCTGATCGTGATGGGTGGCTCCTGCCAACGCACCTGGGAACACGCCATCCCGAAGACCGCCCGCCCCGTCGGCCCCCGGGTCAGCGTCCAGTTCCGCCCCGTCAACGTCGCCTAACCCCCACCCACCCCACCCCACCCCGCGCGGTCCACCCCCGCCGATCTTGCACTTTCGGACTCCGAAGTACCCCTTTCGTGCACCTTTGCAGGGGCAGTAAGTGCAAGATCGACGGGTGGGGTGAGGGGCTAGAGAAGGCCGGCGAGCTTGTAGAGGACCAGCGAGCCGGCGACGGCGACGTTCAGGCTGTGGCCGTGCCCGACCATGGGAATCTCCACTGCCGCGTCCAGGTGGTCGAGCGCCTCGGGCGGGATGCCGGTCGACTCGTGCCCGAGCAGCACCACGGTGCGACCCCGAGCAGCGGGCAGATCACCCAGCCGGACGGCCTCGTCGGCCAGTTCCACCCCGAGGATCCGGGTGCCGGCGGCCCGTTCGGCGGCCAGCCAGCGCAGCGGACTGCCAACCCGGTGGACGCAGCCCGGCCGGCGCAGCGTGTTGCCTCGGGCCACGGCCTCGTCCACCCAACGGAACGGCGGCACGGCGAGGCAGGCGCCGACCGCGTCGCAGGTGCGCAGCAGGGTGCCCAGGTTCGCGCCGTGCAGCGGCCAGAGTGGAGCCGCGATCAGGTGACCCCAGCAGCGATGTGGCCGGGGCCGGCGAGCGGCCCGCAGCTCGCGCGGCGGCCGGACCCGGATGGCGGCGCTCACGCCGCGCCGGCGACTCCGCCGGACAGAAGAAAGATCATGCGAAGAGTGCTTAGCGGCGCACCCGAACCCTCACCGACAACAGAGCGCCCACCATACCGTGCCGCACCACTCCCCCACCCCACCCGAACTAGGTTGATCATGAAGTTGTCGCCCGCAGAATCGGCGTGTCACCGCAATAACTTCATGGTCAACGAGGCCGGGTTGGGGTTGGGGTTGGGTTGGGTTGGGTTAGTCGCGTTCGATGAGGTGGCCCACCACGGTTGGGCCGAGCATCACGGCGAAGCCGGAGCCGTCGCGGCGCGGGTCCGCCGCGGGCAGCTCGACCGGCTCGCCGGTGCCGGTCGCGCCGACCGGACGTGGCCCCACCCAGGCGACGGCCACGTCCGTCTCACCCTTGAGGAAACGGTGCGCACGCACCCCGCCGGTCGCCCGCCCCTTCGCCGGGTACGCCTTGAACGGCGTCACCTTGACCGTCGCCCCCGTGGAGGTGACCACCATCGGCTCCCCGTGCCCCGGATCGTCGGTACGTACGGCGCCGAAGAAGGCCACCCGCGCCCCGGCGGGCAGGTTGATGCCGGCCATGCCGCCACCCTTGAGACCCTGCGGGCGGACCAGCCCCGCCGCGAAACGCAGCAGCGACGCCTCCGAGGTGACGAACGTCAGCGTCTCGGCGCCGTCGGTCAGCCAGGTCGCCCCGACCACCTCGTCGCCGTCGCGCAGGCCGATCACCTCGAACTCGTCGGAGCGCACCGGCCACTCCGGCGCGCAGATCTTCACCATGCCCTGCCGCGTGCCCAGCGCCAGCCCCGGTGAACCCTCGGCCGAACCGCCCAGCGGGGCGAGGCCGACCACCGTCTCCCCCGGCTCCAACGGCACCAGCTCGGCGGCGGACATGCCGCCCCGCAGTGACACGGTGCCGGCCTGCTCCGGCAGCACCGGCAGCGGCAGCACGTCGACCTTGAAGGCCCGACCGGCGCTGGTCACCAGCAGCACCCGACCCCGGGCGGTGGAGTGCACGATCGCGCGGACCGTGTCGTGCTTGACCCGGCCGTTGCGTCGGCGCCCCTCGGAGCTCTCCTCCGACTCGGCCGCGGTCCGGGCGACCAGCCCGGTCGCGGAGAGGATCACCTGGCACGGGTCGTCGGCGACCTCCAGCGGACCGGCCGGCGCGGACGCGGCCAGCACCTCCTTGAGGTCACCGTCGACCAGGGTGGTGCGCCGCTCCGTGCCGAACTGCTTGACCACGGCGGCCAACTCGTCGGAGACCAGCTTCTTGAGCACCTTGTCGTCGTCGAGGATCGTGGACAGCTCGGCGATCTCGGTGCGCAGCCGCTCCTGCTCGGCCTCCAGCTCGATCCGGTCGAACTTGGTCAGGCGGCGCAGCGGAGTGTCCAGGATGTAGGTGGCCTGGATGTCGGAGAGGCCGAACTGGCTCATGAGCCCGTCCTTGGCGGCCTGTGCGTCGTCGCTGCCCCGGATCAGCCGCACCACCCGGTCGATGTCCAGCAACGCGATCAGCAGACCGTCGACCAGGTGCAGCCGCTCCTGGCGCTTGCGGCGGCGGAACGAGCTGCGCCGGGTGACCACCTCGTACCGGTGGGCCAGGAAGACCTCCAGCAACGCCTTCAGCCCGAGGGTGCGCGGCTGCCCGTCGACCAGCACGAGGTTGTTGACGCCGAAGGACTGCTCCAGCGGGGTCAACCGGTAGAGGTCGGCGAGCAGGGCCTGCGGGTTGACCCCGACCTTGCACTCGATGACCAGCCGGGTGCCGCTTTCGCGGTCGGTGAGGTCCTTGACGTCGGCGATGCCGGTCAACCGCTTCGTCTTGGTGACCTCGTTGGTGATCGCCGCGATGACCTTCTCCGCGCCGACGCCGTAGGGCAGCTCGACCACCGTGATGGCCTGGCGGCCCCGGCTGCCCTCGATCGGGCCGATCTCGACCTTGCCACGCATCCGCACCACGCCGCGCCCGGTCTCGTACGCCCGGCGCACCTCGTCGAGGCCGAGCAGCACCCCGCCGGTGGGCAGGTCGGGGCCGGGCACGTACTCCATGAGCTTGTCGAGCGTGGCGTCCGGGTGGTTGATCAGCCAGCGGGCGGCGGAGACCACCTCGGCGAGGTTGTGCGGGATCATGTTGGTGGCCATGCCGACCGCGATCCCGGACGCGCCGTTGACCAGCAGGTTGGGGAACGCGGCCGGCAGCACGGTCGGCTGGGTGAGCGAACCGTCGTAGTTGGGCTCGACGTCGACGGTGTCCTCGCCCAGCTCACCGACGAGCAGCATGGCCTCGCGGGACATCCGCGCCTCGGTGTAGCGGGAGGCGGCCGGCCCGTCGTCCGGGGAGCCGAAGTTGCCGTGCCCGTCGATCAGCGGGACGTTGAGCGAGAAGTCCTGCGCGAGGCGGACCATGGCGTCGTAGATCGCCGTGTCGCCGTGGGGATGGTACTTACCCATCGTGTCGCCGACGATGCGGGCGGACTTCACGTGCCCGCGATCCGGACGGTAGCCCTGCTCGTACATGGACCAGAGGATGCGCCGGTGCACGGGCTTGAGGCCGTCGCGGGCGTCGGGCAGGGCGCGGGAGTGGATGACCGAGAAGGCGTACTCCAGGTAGGAGTCGGACACCTCGGTGACCAGCGGGTTGTCGAAGACCCGCGCGCCGGCCTGGTCGAACGAGGAGAGGTCGACCTTGTTTTCCTTGCGGCGTGCCATGACTCAGCTTTCCCCTCGGACGGAACCCGTGCTCATGCGTCGATCGCCTCGCGGTCGACCCGGTCGGCGGAGTCGATGAGCCAGTTGCGGCGCGGCTCGACCTTCTCGCCCATCAGCAACTCGAGGATCCGCTCGGCGGCGTCCACGTCGTCCATGGTGATCCGGCGGACCGCCCGGGTGGCCGGGTTCATCGTGGTGTCCCACAGCTCGTCGGCGTCCATCTCACCGAGACCCTTGAACCGCGGGATCGGCGTGACGATCTGCTTGCCGGCCTTTTCCAGCTTGCGGACCGTCGTCTCCATCTCGGCCTGGGTGTAGGTGTAGACGACCTGCGGGTTGCGCCCCTTGGTGGTGATCTTGTGCAGGGGTGGCATGGCGGCGTAGAGCCGGCCGGCCTCGATCAGCGGGCGCATGTACCGGGCGAACAGGGTGATCAGCAGCGTGCGGATGTGCGCGCCGTCCACGTCGGCGTCGGCCATGATCAGCACCCGGCCGTAGCGCAGCGCGGACAGGTCGAACGTACGCCCCGAGCCCGCGCCGAGCACCTGGACGATCGCCGCGCACTCGGCGTTGTCCAGCACCTGCTGGAGGTTGGCCTTCTGCACGTTGAGGATCTTGCCGCGGATCGGCAGCAGCGCCTGGTATTCCGACGAACGAGCCATCCGGCTCGTGCCGAGGGCGCTGTCACCCTCCACGATGAACAGCTCGCTGCGGTCGATGCCGGTGGCCCGGCAGTCGACCAGCTTCGGCGGCATCGACGCGCCCTCCAGGGCGGTCTTGCGCCGGGCGGCGTCCTTCTGCTGCTTCTGGGTGAGCCGCACCCGGGCCGCGTCAACGATCTTCTGGAGCACCGTGCGCGCCTCGGCCTTGGTGCGCCGGTCCTCCATCCACGCCTTGATGTGCGCCTCGACCAGCGTGTGGATGACCTTGGTGATGCCGGTGGTGGAGAGCTCGTCCTTGGTCTGCGAGGTGAACTGCGGCTCGGGCAGCCGCACGTGCACCACGGCGGTCATCCCCTCCAGGACGTCGTCCAGGGTGGGCGGCTCCTCCTTGGCCTTGAGCAGCCCGCGGGTGTTGCGGACGGCGTCGGCGAGGGTGCGGACCAGTGCCCGCTCGAAGCCCTTGCGGTGGGTGCCGCCGTGCGCGTTGCGGATGGTGTTGGTGAAGCACTCGACGGTGCGGTCGTAGCCGGTGCCCCAGCGGAACGCCACCTCGACCTCGGCGCGGCGCTGCACGTTGGACTGCATGACGCCGTTGGCGTCGGCGGCGTTCTCCCGGTACGTCCCCTCGCCGGTGACCAGCAGGGTGCCGGAGACGGGCCGGTCGCCGGCGGGGGCGAGGAACTCGACCATGTCGCTGAGCCCGTTGGGGTAGTGGAACCGCTCCTCGGTGGGCGCCTCGCCGGTCAGGTCGCGCAGCAGATACGTCACGCCGGGGACCAGGAAGGCCGTGTTGCGCAGCTTCATCCGGACCGCGTCGACGTCGAGCGCCGCGCCGGTTTCGAAGTAGCGCGTGTCGTGCCACCAGCGGATCGAGGTGCCGGTGGCCTGCCGGCGCTTCATCGCGCCGACCACCTGGAGCCCGGGGCCGGCGGTGAACGGCGCGTCCGGGCCGTCACCGTCGAAGATCCCCGGCACGCCGTGCCGGAACGACATCGCGTGGATCTTGCCGGCGCGGCGGACGGTCACGTCGAACCGGCGGGACAGCGCGTTGACCGCGGACGCGCCGACGCCGTGCAGGCCACCGGAGGTCTTGTAGCCGGAGCCGCCGAACTTGCCGCCCGCGTGCAGCCGGGTGAGCACCAGCTCGACGCCGGAGATGCCGGACTTGGCGTGCACGTCGGTGGGGATGCCCCGGCCGTCGTCGTCGACCTGCACCGAGCCGTCGGCGTGCAGGATCACCTCGACGTGGCTGGCGTGACCGGCGACACCCTCGTCGGTGGAGTTGTCGAGGATCTCGTTGACGAGGTGACCCACGCCACGGCTGTCGGTGGAGCCGATGTACATGCCGGGCCGCTTGCGGACAGCGTCCAGCCCCTCGAGGTGGGTGAGGTCATCGGCCCCGTACAGGGTGTCAGGCTCTGCGGTCAACTGGTCGAACTCCCGGGTCTCGGCGGTGTGCTGCCTCTCACCGGCGACATCAGCCGGCGTGGCGCGCCGCAGCGAGCCTAGCCCGAGGCTGGGACAAGATTCGGAGGCCCCGCGCGACCCGCCGGGTGTCGACCCCTGAGACGTGAGCCACGGAACAGCCCCCGGCGGCCTTGACCGGCCTCGCCGTGGCGTTCGCGGGACAACGGAGGGGCCGTCCGGCCGATAGTCTGACCGGCGATCGCGTCCGGCAGGTGCCGGCGCGGGGCGGGAGCGGGCATGGACGACGACGAGGCGACCGGGCGGCTGGCCGCGGCGTCGCTGGCCGCCGGTGACCCGACGGGCTGGTTCGAGCAGCTCTACACCGAGGCGCGGCACGGCGGGGCGATCGTCCCCTGGGACCGGGAGGCCCCGCACAGCCTGCTCGTCGAGTGGACCGCCGAGCGGCGTCCGACCGGGGCTGGCCGCCGGGCGGTCGTGGTGGGCTGTGGGTACGGCCGCGACGCCGAGCACGTCGCGGGGCTGGGCTTCGCCACCGTGGCCTTCGACATCTCCCCCACGGCGGTGGCCGCCGCCCGCGACCGGCACCCCGGCTCACCGGTCGACTACCGCACCGCGGACCTGCTGGACCCGCCACCGGCCTGGCGACGGTCGTTCGACCTGGTGGTGGAGAGCATGACGGTGCAGGCTCTGCCTGCGGAGATCCGTGCCGCGGCGATCGACGCGGTGGGTGAGCTGGTCGCGCCGGGCGGCACCCTGCTGGTCATCGCCGCCGGGCGCGCCGACAGGGACCCCGCGCCGGTCGGGCCGCCGTGGCCGTTGACCCGCGCCGAGGTCGACGCGTTCGCCGGCGCCGGGCTCGCGCCGGTCGGGGTGGAGGACATCCGGGACCAGAGCGGGGTACGCCGCTGGCGCGCCGAACTTCGGCGAGGGCCGATCGGGTGACCGCGACGAGGAGCCCCGACGACCGGGGTACGTCCGACCGTCAGGGGGCCGCCGTGGCGCACGAGTCGACGCGTGACGCCCTCCGGCGCGCCCTGGGTACGCGGGCCCGCCGGTGGCTGCTCGCCATCACCCTGCTGGCGGGCGTGCTCGCCGCCGTGGCGCTGACCGCGGCGGCCGACCCGGCCGACCGGACGTTCGCCGCACTGTCGGACACGGTGCAGAGCCTGATGTCGGTCCTGACACCGCTGTTCGGCATCCTGCTGGTGCGTGACCTGCGGCGGGCACCCGATGCCGTGCGCGTCGGCCCGACCCTGGTGGCGGTGGGGTTGCCGGCAGTCGTCATCGGCGTCTTCGGGGTGGTGGTCTGCGCCGTGACGCTCGCCCTCGCTCCGGCGGACATCGCCGACCAACCGTGGCGGCACGCCGGCACCGTCGCGGTCGGCGGTGTGCTGGTGCAGGTCGTTGCCGGGCTGGTGGGCACCGGGCTGGGCCTGCTGCTGCGCTCGCCGGTCGTCGCGTTCCTCGCCACCATCGTGCTGCCGCTGGGCCTGTACGGGCTGCTGGGCGGCGTGGACGCTCTGCGTCCCGCCCAGGCGTGGCTGACCCCGTACGGAAGTGTGCGCAACCTGCTCTCCGGCGAGATGAGCGCCCTGCGGTGGGTGCAGTGGCTGACGGTCCTGCTCGTCTGGGGTGTCGGCCTGAACGCCGCCGGTGCGGCCCTGCTCTGGCGGCGCCGCCGGTCTTACCGGTAGGCCGCCCGACCCTCGCGCTGCGGGGCGGTGACGGTCGTGCACCCCGTCTCGGTGTACCGGTCCGGCGTGTCTTTCATCGAACGATTCTGTTACGGGCCATTGACGCCCGTCGCACAGGGGTGATCTGATCGCGCTCTCAGAGAATCTTTCATCTTTCGATGGATGGGAGCCCCATGCCCAGGTTCCGGCGTACCGCGCTCGCCGCGGCAATCACGATCGTCACGGCGGCGCTCTCGACCGCCGTCGCGTTGCCAGCCCCCGCGTCCGCCGCGCTGCCCACCGCCGCGGTGGCGATCGGTGACAGCTTCATCAGTGGCGAGGGCGCCGGGGCGTACACCTCGGTGGTCGACGTCAACGGGGTCGCGCAGGGCTTCCCCGGCTGGACGGCACCGAACAACAACGCCTACTTCTGCCACCGCTCCGCGAACGCCTCGCTGAACCAGGCCAACCTCCCGGGCATCCAGAACCGGTTCAACCTGGCCTGCTCCGGCGGTCAGCCGCACGACATCGCCACCGCGTCGGCGGCGCGCGAGAAGGGCCGCACGGTGGCCTCGCAGATCGACCAGGTGCGTGCCGTCGCGCAGACCCAGGACATCGACCTGGTGCTGATCGGCCTGGGGTCGAACAACAGCTCGTTCACCTTCGGCAGCGTCGCGGAGAAGTGCGCCAACCGGTTCATCGCCGACGCCTGGACGGGCTGGTGGGAGTTCTGGGCGTACCTCGGTGGCCCGGTGGAGCAGAAGCCGTGCAGCGACGCCGACCTGGCCACCGCCGCGCAGCTCAGCGCCGCCACCGCGGAGACCACCGCGGCGGTACGCCAGCTGCTGACCACCCTGGACCAGGTGGACGCGGACGGGCAGCACCGGGTCGTGTTCCAGGACTACACCAACCCGCTGCCGCTGGACCTGGAGCCGACGTTCCACACCCAGGACGGCCGGGACGACACCCGGGACAAGTTCCGCGACCTCGGCGCCGAGCGCTACGCGGCCGGCTGCCCGATCCACCGGGCGAGCCTCGCGCCCGGACACCGTTTCTCGCAGGGCCTGGGCACCCTGGTGAAGTCCACCCGGGACACCCTGGCCGCCGAGTTCCCCGGCGCCGACCTGGTCTACCTCAACGTGCAGCGGGCCTTCGACGGCGCCCGGCTCTGCGAGTCGGCGGCCAGCCCGACCGGCGCGCTGGCGACCCCGATCCGGCTGCAGGACAACCCTCCGAACGGCACCTTCGTCACCAGCCTCTCCGGCAAGGACAAGATCGCGATCCAGCGGATCGCCAACACCTGCGTCAGCTACTTCCAGACCTGCCAGGAGTCGTGGCACCCGAACGCCACCGGGCACCAGGTGCTCGGCCAGTGCCTGAGCGGCGCCGCCGCCACCAGCGCACGGTCGGTGGCCTGCGTCCGCGCGGGCAACGGGAGCATCTCCGTCTCCTGACCGCAACCGTCACCGGAGGCCCCGCCACCCGGCGGGGCCTCCGCCGTCTCCGGCCACATCGGACACGGATGGTGATCGCCCGATCACGCGCCGGACCAGTCGATCCGCGCCCGCGGAGAAGTCGATGATCTACAGGTTAGTCGGGCGAAGCAGGGGTACCGACCCTTCATGCGGGTCCTCGGTATCAATGCGATCTTCCACGATCCGGCCGCTGCCCTGGTGGTCGACGGGCGAGCGGTGGCCGCCGCGGAGGAGGAGCGGTTCAGCCGTCGCAAGCACGGCAAGCGACCGGTGCCCTTCTCCGCCTGGGAGCTGCCCGAACTCGCCGCCGCCTGGTGTCTGAGCAGCGCCGGCCTGGGCGTCGACGACCTCGACGCGGTGGCCTACTCCTTCGACCCGACGCTCTGCGGTGACGCCGCGGCCCTCGGCCTGAGCGACCCGTGGGACTGGCTGCGGGTCGAGTACGCCACCCGCGCACCGCAGTTCCTGGCCGCCGCGTTGCCGGGCCTCGACCCGGCCCGGGTGCGCTTCGTCCCCCACCACGTGGCGCACGCCGCGTCCGCCGGGCTGGCCGCGCCCACCGCCGGCGACGACACCGCCGTGCTGGTCCTCGACGGGCGCGGCGAGGTGGCCAGTCACCTCGCCGGGGTGTACGACGGCGGCGAGCTGCGGTCACTGCGCACGCAGGAACTGCCGCACTCGCTCGGCCTGCTCTACGAGGACCTGACCCGACACCTCGGCTTCCTGCACTCCAGCGACGAGTACAAGGTGATGGCGCTGGCCTCCTACGGCCGCCCCCGCCACCTGGGGCTGCTGCGCGAGCTGGTCCGGGTCACCGACGACGGTGGGTTCACCGTGGACCGGGTCGACTGGGCCAGCCTCGCCAAGCCGCGCGATCCCGACGGCGAGATGACCGACGACCACGCGGACCTGGCGGCGAGCGTGCAGGCCCGCCTGGAGGAGGTGATCCTCGAACTGTCCCGCTGGCTCCACGACGCCTCGGGCGGGGCGTCCACCCTGGCCCTGGCCGGCGGCGTCGCGCTCAACTGCGTGGCCAACGCCCGGCTCGCGGCCGAGGGCCCGTACCGGCGGGTCTGGGTGCAGCCGGCCGCCGGCGACGCGGGCACCGCGCTGGGTGCGGCCCTGCACGTCGCCGGCACGCTCGGTGACCGGACGGCGCCGATGAGCGGGGTGGACCTGGGCCGTGGCTGGTCCGACGAGGAACTGGAGGCGGAGCTGCGCCGGGCCGCCCTGCCGTACACCCGGCCGCGGTCGATCGCCGCCGAGGCGGCCCGGGTGCTGGCCGACAACGGCATCGTGGCGTGGTACCAGGGCCGCAGCGAGTACGGCCCACGCGCCCTCGGGCACCGGTCGCTGCTGGCCCACCCCGGTGACCCGGCCACCACCGCCCGGATGAACGATGTGAAGGGTCGGGAGCAGTTCCGGCCGATCGCGCCGATGGTCCGCGCCGAGCGGGCCGCCGAGATCTTCGACGGTGTGCTGCCCAGCCCGTACATGCTCTTCGTGCACCGGGTGAAACCGTGGTGGCGGGACCGCATCCCGGCCGTCACCCACGTCGACGGCACCGCCCGCGTGCAGACCGTCGCCGCCGACACCGAGCCGGTCGTGGCCGAGCTGCTGGCCGAGTTCGAGCGGCTGACCGGGCTGCCGGTGGTGGTCAACACCTCGCTGAACACCGCCGGCCGGCCGATGGTGGACACTCCGCGCGAGGCCATGGAGCTGTTCGGCTCCGCGCCGGTGGAGCTGCTCGCCCTCGGCCCGTTCGCGGTCCGCCGGTCGGCGCTGGGCGGTGCCCGGTGATCAGTCTCGTGGTGCCGACCCTCGGCCGGCCGAGCCTGGCCGTGCTGCTCGCCGCGCTCGCCGACCAGATCGGTGAGCTGCCGGAGGCGGAGCTGCTGCTGGTCGACGACCGGCGCGACGAGACCGGCGAGCTGGCGGTGCCGGGGGCGCTGGCGGCGTACACCAAGGTGCTGACCGGTCGGAGCGCCGGCCCGGCGGCGGCCCGCAACGTCGGCTGGCGGGCGGCCCGGGCGCCCTGGGTGGTCTTCCTCGACGACGACGTGGTGCCGGCCGACGACTGGGCCCGGCGGCTGCGCGCCGACCTGGCCGTCGGCGACCGGGTCGGCGGCGTGCAGGGGCGGGTGCGGGTCCCGCTGCCGACGCACCGGCGGCCAACCGACTGGGAACGCGTCACCGCCGGCCTGGCCGACGGCGAGTGGATCACCGCCGACATGGCGTACCGGCGGGCCGCCCTGGCGGCGGTGGGCGGCTTCGACGAACGTTTCCCCCGCGCCTACCGCGAGGACGCCGAGCTGGCCCACCGGATCCGCCGCGCCGGCTGGGAGCTGCTCGTCGGGGAGCGGACGGTGACCCATCCGGTACGCCCGGAGAGCCGGTGGATCAGCCTGCGCACGCAGCGCGGCAACGCCGACGACGCGTTGCTGCGCCGGCTGTACGGCCCGCGCTGGCGCACCGAACTGGGCGTGCCGCCGGGGCGCCGGCACCGGCACGTCGCGGTCACCGGCGCCGCCGTGCTGGCCGTCGCCGGCGCGATCACCGCCCGGTCACGGCCACGTGGCGGCCCGACCCGGCGGGCGCTCGACGTCGCCACCGTTCTGGCCGCGCTCGGTTGGGCCGTCGGCACCGTCGAGTTCGCCCGGGCGAGGATCGCCCCCGGCCCCCGATCCGTCGACGAGGTCGCCACCATGCTGGCCACCAGCGCGCTGATCCCGCCGCTGGCGGCCGCCCACTGGGTACGCGGCTGGTGGCGCAGCCGAGGCGCGCGGGCAGGTACCGGATGGTAACCGACGGGCCGCG
>NZ_JAMHIW010000023.1 GCF_023896955.1 Micromonospora sp. RHAY321 | reverse complement strand
TAGACGACGGGGCCAGAACTTTCCTGCTTCACCGCTCTCGCGAGCGGTGCGGCTTGTAGTCTAGCGGCACCGTCCTGAGCGGTCGGCACGGGGTGCGGGGCCGGGGGCGGGACACGAAACAGCCCGCCTCACCAGGTGAGACGGGCTGTGCACAGATGTAGCCCCGACCGGATTCGAACCGGCGCTACCGCCTTGAGAGGGCGGCGTCCTGGGCCACTAGACGACGGGGCCAGAACTAGTTCTGCTCCCCCACCCTCGCGGGCGGAGGAGCTGCACTCTACCGAAGACCACTCTCCGCCCCCGGAGGGGCGGAGTCGAACTCCGTCAGAATCCAGCGTCCGGGATTCTCGCGAATCCCAGCTGCGCTGGGGTACCAGGACTCGAACCTAGACTAACTGAACCAGAATCAGTCGGGCTGCCAATTACCCCATACCCCATTGGCCCCTTGCGGCGCCGGGAGTGAACTTTACCCTCCCGGTGCCGGCAGGCCAAATCCGATCCCCCCGAACCGCCTGCGAGCTGCGGAAACAGGGGCATCGAACGGATCAGGCGACGGGGACCACCGTGTTGCTGAGCTCGCCGATCCCCTCGATCCGCACGGTGACGGTATCCCCCTCGACGAGCGGGCTAACCCCCGCCGGCGTGCCGGTCAGCACCACGTCACCGGGCAGCAGAGTCATCACGTGCGAGATGTACGACACCAGGCCCGGGACGTCGAAGACCATGTCCTTCGTCCGGCCGAGCTGGCGGACCTCCATCTCCTCCGGGTTGCGGCCCACCTCACACCGGATCTCCAGGTCGGAGACGTCCAGCCCGGTGGTGATCCACGGACCGATCGGGCAGAACGAGTCGAAGCCCTTGGCCCGGGTCCACTGTCCGTCCGAGCGCTGGAGGTCCCGCGCGGTGACGTCGTTGGCGCAGGTGTAGCCGAAGATGGCCCGCTCGGCGGCGGCCCGGTCGGCCCGGCGCGCTCCCGGCGCCCCGATCACCACCGCGAGTTCCGCCTCGTGCTCGACCTGCTTGGAGAAGATCGGCAGCCGGATGGCGTCCCGGGGGCCGATCACCGAGGTGGACGGCTTGAGGAAGAGCAACGGCTCCTTGGGCACCTCGTTGCCGTGCTCGGCGGCGTGGTCGGCGTAGTTGCGACCGACGCAGACCACCTTGCTGGGCAGGATCGGCGAGAGCAGTCGGACGTCGGAGAGGGCCCAGCGGGCCCCACTGAAGGACAGTTGGCCGAACGGGTGGCCCTCGATCTCGGCGATGGTCAGGCCCTGCGGCCCGGCCTCCGGCTCGCCCTCGACGACCCCGAACGACATTCCCTTGGCATGAGCGAAACGAGCGATACGCACCTGGTCAATCTAGCCCCGTCGACGGGCCTGCCGGCCAGGACGGGCTGCCAGGTGTGCTCAACCCGTCAGGGCGGGCCACCCTACCCGAGGCGACGACGGCCGGGGCCGGCTTCCCGACTTCGTACCCGCACGGAGGGAGGGCACCCCTAGCGTCGGCTCCGGAGGTTCGTTCGTATGCCTGCATCGACACGACACCACAGAGCCCTCGCAGTGTTCGTGCACTGCCTCGGCATCCTCGCCGCCGTACCGGCCCTGCCGGCGGCGGCCCCGGAGGCGGCGGCCGCGCCACGACCACCGGCCGTAACGCCACAACCATCAGCGGCCACGGCCCGACCGGCAGCGGCCACGCCGCCACCGGTGGCGGTGGCAGCACGGGCGCCCTCGGCGACCACGCCGCCCACCCCACCCTCGGCGCCGCCGGCGGTGGCACCGCCCCCCAGGACACCGGCGTCGACGCCCGCGCCGCCGGTCACGGTGGCGGTCGCCCCGGAGAGCAGCCCCGCGCCGCGGTACCGGATCCACGTGCGCAACGTGGGCAACTCGCCGGTCGACACCACCGTGCGCCAGGAGCTGCCACCCGGCTCGTCGGCCACCTCGATCACCGCGGGCGGCCGTTCCACCCGTGCCGGCGGATCCACCGCCGAGGTGACCTGGCGGTTGAGGCTGCCCGCGCACAGCACCACCACGCTGGGCACCGCGCTCACCGCGACCGCGCCCGGTCAGGCGCTGACCGCGCCGGCCTGCGCCTTCACCAGTGACGGCAGCCGGCCGTACGACTGCGCCACGGCCACCTGGCAGGGGGCCGCGACACCCGCCGCCGAGGTCACCGAGGCGCCGCCCTGGCGGCGGATCCCGGTGCTGCTGGCCGGCGGGGCCGTCCTGCTGCTGATCGTCGCCGGTCTGGCCCTGGTGTGGCGACGGCGGCGCGGGCGTCGGGTGACGGCCGCCGCCCTGGCCGCCGACGGTGGACCCGACGGTGGACGCGGGACGATCTACCCGCGCCCGGCCGCGCCGAGCCCGGCTGGGCGGCGGCGTACCCCGCCGGTCTGGTTGCTGGTGGGAGCGGCCGTGGTCGTGCTGGCCGGGGTGCTCGGCGCGGCGGGCTGGACGGCGACCCGGCGGGTCGCGGCGATCGACACCCAGAAGCAGCCGACCAGCGGCGCGTGGATGGGCACCGGGGTCTCCGGTCCGCTGGGTGTGCCGCTGCGGGAGTCGGCGTTCGAGTTCACCGTGTACGGGATGTCGTGCGGTGCGGCCGGCGCCGCCCGACCGGCCGACGGTGGTGCGGCTCCCGCCGCAGGCCGACGCTGCCAGGCCACGGTGGGCGTGCGCAATCTCACGGGCGACCACCAGCCGTGGCACGGCCAGCTGCAGCGGGCCTACCTGCCCGGGGGGCGCTGGGTCAGCGCCGACGAGTCGGCCACGAGGGCGGCGAACCTGGGTCGGGACGTCTTCGCCGATCCGGTGGCCGCTGGCAGTCGGGTGGTGCTCCCGCTGGTCTTCACCGTCGACGGGCGGGATCCGCCCCGGCAGTTGGAGTTGCGCAGCGGGGTGTTCTCCGCCGGCGTCCGGGTGGACATGCCCTGACCGAGGGGCGGGCGGCGGTCGTACCCTGGGGTGCGTGACCGCCGCCCTCGCCCCCGCCGTGCTCGACGTGGCGGACTGGCAGGCCCGCCGCCGGGCCCACGAGGAGCGGGTGGACGTCTGGCTGGCCCCGCACCTGGCCCGCCGGCACCGCGGCGAGCGGCACCCGGTGGCCGATTTCCTGTTCACCTACTACTCGCACCGTCCGGCCCAGCTGCGTCGCTGGCACCCGGGCGCCGGAGTCGAGCTGCGCGGTGCGGATCCCGCCGAGTTCGGGCGGGACTACCACGCCACCGACGCCGGGGTCACCCTCGACACCGAGGCGGTACGCGCGCGCCGCGGCGAGTCGATCGGCTGGATCCGTTCGCTGCTGGCGGCCACCGCCGGGCGGGCGCCGCACTTCGGCTGCTTCGGGATGCACGAGTGGGCGATGGTCTACCGGCAGACCCGCGAGGAGCTGCGGCACAACGCCTGGCCGCTGCGGCTGGACCCGGAGCGGACCGCGGCCGTCGTCGAGGAGCGGGGCGTACGGTGCAGCCACTTCGACGCGTTCCGGTTCTTCACGGCACCGGCCCGGCCGTTGAACCTGCTCACCCCGACGCGGGAGACCCAGCACGCGAACGAGCAGCCGGGCTGCCTGCACGCCAACATGGATCTGTACAAGTGGGCGTACAAGCTCTCCCCGCTGGTCAGCTCGGAGCTGGTGGCCGACGCCTTCGCGCTGGCCCGGGAGATCCGCACGCTGGACATGCGGGCCAGCCCGTACGACCTGGCGGCGCTCGGTCATCCGCCGGTGCGGGTGGAGACGCCGGAGGGTCGGGCGGAGTACGCCGCCGCGCAGCGCGGGTTCGCCGACCGGGCCGCGGTGCTGCGCGACCGGCTGCTCGCGGCCGTCCCGGCCTGACCGGCAGCGCCCGGGTCAGCTCCCGGGGCGGGTACGCAGGCCGTCGATGAGCAGCGCGACGACCGCCGCCATGTCGTCGTCGAGGCCCGGCTCGCTCCACTCGGCGCGGTGCGCCGGGTGGTGGAACCGGGCGGTTGCCTGCAACAGCGCCCGGCCGGCCACCGCCGGGTCGGGCACGGTGAACTCGCCGGCCGCCACCCCGTCGGCGACGATCAGGCTGAGCTGACCGGCGAGGACCTCCAGGTGGTTGGCGACCGCGCCCTCGGAGAGCGTGGCGAGCTGGTGGAAGTTGTCGAACAGCTCCGGGTCCTCCCGGGCCATCCGGCGCTTGGTGCCGCTCAGCTCGGCCAGCCACCGGCGCAGCCGCTGCGGTGCCGGGCCGGGGCCGGTGGCCACCTCGATCAGCGGGGTGGAGACCCGGGCCAGCCAGCGTTCGGCGACCGCCTCGCGCAGCGCCGCCTTGCTGGCGAAGTGCCGGTAGACGCTGCCGTGGCTGACACCCAGCGCGCGGGCGACGTCCAGCACGGTGGCCTTGGCCGGCCCGTACCGGCGCAGCACCTCCTCGGCGGTGTCGAGGATGCGGTCGGCCGTCAGGGCGGTGGCGTCGCTCATTCCTCCAGCCTCCCTGACGGCGCGGACGGCCGTGGCGCGGCCCCCGGCCGGCGGTCGCGCCACGGCCGGGCGGTCATGCCCGCTCGCTGTCCAGGTGTGCCATCTGCGCCTCGTCGTAGCGGGCGCCAGCGGCCGCACCCGCCGGGACCGCGGCCTCGATCGCGGCCAGGTCCGCCTCGGTCAGCGTGACCGCCGCGGCGCCCAGCGCCTCGGTGAGCCGCTCCCGGCGACGGGCGCCGATCAGGGGCACGATGTTGTCGCCCCGGGTGAGCACCCAGGCGATGGCGATCTGGGCCACGGTGACGCCCCGCGTCTCGGCGATGGCGCGCAGGGCGTCCACCAGGGCCAGGTTGCGGTCCAGGTTGGCGCCGGCGAACCGGGGCAGGTGGCTGCGGAAGTCGGTGCCGGCGGTCTCCCGCTGCGCCGTCCAGTGGCCGCTGATCAGGCCACGGGACAGGACGCCGTAGGCGGTGACCCCGACGCCCAGCTCACGGGCCGTGGGCAGGATCTCGGCCTCGGGGTCGCGGGAGATCAGCGAGTACTCGATCTGGAGGTCGGTGATCGGGTGCACGGCGTGCGCCCGGCGCAGCGTCTCGGCGCTCACCTCGGACAGGCCGATGTGCCGGACGTGGCCGGCCTTGACCAGCTCGGCGATGGTGCCCACCACGTCCTCCACCGGCACGTCCGGCGAGAGCCGGGCGGGGCGGTAGATGTCCACGTGGTCGGTGCCGAGCCGGCGCAGGGTGTACGCCAGGAAGTTCTTGATGGCGGCGGGTCGGAGGTCGATGCCGTTCCAGCCGCCCTCGACGTCGCGCAGCGCGCCGAACTTGACGCTGATGACGGCGTCGTCCCGGTTGCGGCCGCGCAGCGCGTCGCGCAGCAGCATCTCGTTGTGGCCCATCCCGTAGAAGTCGCCGGTGTCCAGCAGGGTGATGCCGGCGTCGAGCGCGGCGTGGATGGTGGCGATGCTCTCGGCCTCGTCGGCGGCGCCGTAGAGGTCGGACATGCCCATCAGGCCGAGCCCGAGCGCGGAGACGGTGGGGCCGGTGGTGCCGAGGTTGCGGGTGTCCATGGGTCTTCCTCTCCTGGGGTGACCCGTTGAGCGTACATCCTTGGGCTGACAGATGCCAGATTCTGTCACTCGATAGTCGAAGGGTCCGCCGAAAGAGGGGTGGGTGCCGCTCTTTTACTCGCCGTCGGCCCGACGGTCGCGCTTGCGCTGCGACTGACGCTTCTTCTCGGCCAGCCGGCGCTCCTTGGCGCCCCGCGAGGGGCGGGTCGGCCGCCGCGGCGGCGGCGGGGGCGACGCGGCCTCCCGCAGCAGGGCGAGCATCCGCTCGCGCGCGGCCTCGCGGTTGGCCAGCTGCGCCCGGTGCTCGCTGGCCGCGATCGTCAGCACCCCGTCCACCAGGCGGTTGGCCAGCCGGGCCAGCGCCCGCGACCGGACCGACTCGGGCACGGCCGGCGAGTTGGCGAGGTCGTAGCTCAGTTCCACCCGCGAGTCGGCGGTGTTGACGCCCTGCCCACCCGGCCCGGACGAGCGGGAGAAACGCTCCCGCAGCTCTCCGGCAGGGACGACCCACCGGTCGGTCACCCGCAGTCCGTCGTCCACGCCCCGAGGCTAACCCGCACCGGCGCTCCGGGGGTCAGCGGTGCGGCGGTTCACTCTGCGTCACCGACGGACTGGGTGCCGGGCCGGCGGTCTCGTCGTCGGAGCCGACCGCGGCGTACGCCACCGCGCCGACCAGCAGCAGCGCGATCACGCCGGCCTTGGTCGCGACCCCCCGGATCAGGAGCCAGGCGCCACGGCGGGCACCCGGCACCGATTTCTTGACGGTCTGGTAGTCACTCCACCCACGCCGCGCGCGGGCGTACGCCGACCCCACTGCACATCCGATGACCAGGCCCACCAGCAGGAGGACCGTGAGAAGAGGACGCTCCACCTCCGCCAGTATCCATATACAGAGTGATATTTCCATGGCCCGATGCTCTCGGGCCGGATATCCGACACCGCTGGTGATCCCAGGGCCCTCCTTCCGGCCGTCCGGGCAGCTCAGCCACCCTTGCCGATGATCGTGTCGGCGGTCTGCTGCACCTGGTCGATCGGAATGGCGAAGCCGATGCCGATCGATCCGTTGCCGTCGATGGTGGCGATCGCGGTGTTCACCCCGACCACCTCTCCGCGAGCGTTGACCAGCGGTCCGCCCGAGTTGCCGGGGTTGATGGAGGCGTCGGTCTGCACGGCGCTGTGCCGGTTGTTGCCCAACCGCACCTGCCGGTCCAGGGCGCTGACGATGCCCGCGGTGACCGTTCCCGACAGACCGAGCGGCGAGCCCACCGCGAGCACCGGCTCACCGACCCGCGTCGCGCCCGGCTTCGCCAGCGGCAACGGGGCCAGCCCGGCCGACGGAGGCACCTTCAGCACCGCCAGGTCGCTGCGCGGTTCCCGGCCGACCACCTCGGCGGCGAACCGGCGGCCGTCGGGCAGTTCCACCGTCACCGGTCCGCCGCCACCCTTGGCCAGGATGTGGTCGTTGGTGATCAGGTGCTGCTCGTCGTCCACGGCGAACCCGGAGCCGGTCGCGGAGCCGCCGTTGGTGCCGCCGGCCAGCACCGACACCACCCCGGGCACGGTCCGCTGGGCGGCGGTCACCAGTTCGGCTGGCACCGGGGCGGCCGACGCGGCGGCCTCCCCCGGGACGCCGTCCCGGCTGGCCACCACGCCACCGGCCACGGCCCCCGAGACGGCGGAGAGCGCCACCACGGCGAGCGCGGCGAGCAGTCGGCCCGGCCGCCGCCCACCGGGTTCCCGGCCCGAACCGGGCGCGTCCCACCACCCGCGCCCGTCCGGGTCGAGTTCCGGCGAGATGAACCAGGGACCGCGCGGTTCGCCCAGTCCGGTCTGCACTGCCATGCGTACTCCTTCCGGTCGAGGTCGTTGCGCGGCGGGTCAGGGCAGCCGGGAGAACCAGCGCATCGAGCCGGCGGCGGCGCCCATCGCGAAGACCAGTCCGAGGCCGATGAACCGGGCCGAGATGTCCTGCCGCTCGGTGCGGTAGCCGACGGAACTGCCGATGTCGTCGTAGACGGCCCGCAGTTCCTCGCTGCTGCCGGCCTCGTGGAACATCCCGCCGGTCTCGTCGGCGACCGCCTTGAGGGTCTGCCCGTCGACCGGCACCTGGATCGGCCGTCCGCCCCGGTCCACGAAGCCGGACGGGGTGCCGAAGGAGATGGCGTGCACCGGCACCTTCGCGGCCACCGCGTCCGCCGCCGCCTCCATCGGGTCCATTCCGGACGTGTTCGCCCCGTCGGAGAGCAGGATGATCCGGGCCGGCGGCGGCTCCTTCGCGGCCTGGCTGTCCAGGGCCTTGACGGCACCGAGTGAGGTGTTGATGGCCTCGCCGATGGCGGTGCCCTGCACCCCCGTCGCCCCCTCGACGAGCCGGTCGATCCCCTCGTCCAGGGCGTCGCGGTCGGTGCCGGGCGGCACCAGCACGGCGGCGCTGCCGGCAAACGCGACCAGACCCACGTTGAACTCGTCGGGCAGGCTCTCGACGAAGCGCCGGGCCGCCTGCTTGGCCGCCGCCAGCCGGTCCGGGTCCACGTCGGTGGCGAGCATGGAGGTGGACACGTCCACCGCCACCATCACCGTGGCGCGTTCCCGGGGCACCTGGACCTCGGCGGTGGGCCGGGCGAAGCCGACCACGAGCAGCGCCAGCATGGCCAGGAACAGCCCGGCCGGTACGTGCCGACGCCAGGCCGGCCGCTCCGGCGCCACCCGGTCCAGCAGCCGCAGGTTGGTGAAGCGGACCGCGTACCGGCTGCGGCTCCGCTGCATCACCAGGTACGCGACGACCAGTGCGAGCACGCCGAGCAGCAGCCAGAGTCGCAGCGGCGACTGCCAGGTCACGCGGCACCTCCCCGGACGGCGCCGACCGGCGCGGCGGCCAGCCGGCGCTGGGCGTGCACGTGCCGCACGATGTCGGCGCTCCAGTCCCGGTCGGTGCGCAGCGCCAGGTGGGTGGCCGCGCTGCGGCGCAGTGCCTGGCGGACCTGCTCCCGCTGGGCGGCGGCGGCCGCGGCGTACCGCTCCCGCAGCCGACGGTCCGATGTGCACACCTCCCGGCGGCGGCCGGTCTCCGGGTCGACCAGGGTGATCAGGCCGACGTCCGGCAGCTCCAGCTCGCGCGGGTCGGTCACCTCGATCGCCAGCACCTGGTGCCGGACGGACAGCCGGCGCAGGGTCCGTTCCCAGGGCGGCGGCTGGTCGGGGTCGTCGGGCAGGCCGTCGAGGAAGTCGGAGACCACCACGACCAGGCCGCGCCGGTTGGCGACCCGGTGCAGGGCGGCCAGCCCGTCGGTCAGCTCCGGTGCCCCGACCGACGGCGCTCGCCCCGGCCCGTCGCCCGGCCCGGTGGCGCGCGGAGCGGCCAGCAGCGCGCGGAGCAGGCCGAGCAGGTGGGTACGCCCGCTGCGGGCCGGGAAGCGGCGCACCCCGTCGGCGCGCAGCACCTGAGCGCCGAGCCGGTTGCCGACACCGGCGGTGAGGAAGCCCACCGCGGCGACGGCCGCGACTGCCAGCTCCCGCTTGTCCAGCTCGGCGGTGCCGAACTCCATGCTGGCGCTGGAGTCGACCAGCATCCAGGTGGTCAGTTCACGGTCGGCGTCCACCTGCCGGACGTGCGGCACGGCGGTGCGGGCCGTCACGGCCCAGTCCATCCGGCGGACCTCGTCCTCACCCGGCCGGTACTCCCGACTGCCGGCTGGCTCGCTGCCCGGCCCGGGCAGCAGGCCGCGGTACTGGCCGTGCAGCAGGCCGTTGAGCCTGCGGGTGACGGTCAGCTCCAGGCGGCGCAGCCGCTGGTCCGGAGCCAGCTCGGCCAGGCCGGGGTCCGCCGGCCCGGTGCTCGTGCGCCTCATGCCGCGGCCAGGTCCTGGGTCTGCTGCGGGTGCCCGGTGGCCAGCCGGGGCGGCGGCACCGCCTCCACCAGCCGGCGGACCACGCTCTCGGCCGACACGCCGTCGGCCACGGCGTCGAAGGAGAGCACCAGCCGGTGGGCGAGGACGTCCACCGCCAGTTCCCGGACGTCCTCGGGCAGCACGTACTCCCGCCCGCGCAGCAGGGCCTGTGCCCGGGCGGCCGCGACCAGGCCGAGGGTGGCCCGGGGGCTGGCCCCGTACGCCAGCAGCGGCGCGATCTCCGGCAGTCCGAACCGGCCCGGATCACGGGTGGCGAGGATGAGCCGGACCACGTACTCGGCGAGCGCGTGGTGGACGAAGACCCGCTCCGCCCGGGCCTGGAGGTCCAGCAGCCGTTGCGCGTCGAGCACCCGGCGCGGGCTGGGCCGGTCGGTGCTCATCCGGTAGAGGATGGCCAGCTCGTCGGCGTCGCTCGGGTAGTCCACGACCACCTTCATCAGGAACCGGTCGCGCTGCGCCTCCGGGAGCTGGTAGACCCCCTCGGACTCGATGGGGTTCTGGGTGGCCAGCACCAGGAACGGCGCCGGGACGGGCCAGCTGCGCCCGCCGATGGAGACCTGCCGCTCCGCCATCGCCTCCAGCAAGGCCGACTGGACCTTGGCCGGCGCGCGGTTGATCTCGTCGGCCAGCACCAGGTTGGCCATGATCGGGCCGAGCTCGACGTCGAAGGTCTCCTGGGAGGCCCGGTAGATCCTGGTGCCGACGATGTCGGAGGGGACCAGGTCCGGGGTGAACTGGATCCGGGAGAAGGTGCCGCCGACCACGGTGGCGAGGGTCTGCGCGGCCAGTGTCTTGGCCACGCCGGGGACCCCCTCCAGGAGGCAGTGCCCGTTGGCGACCAGGGCGGTGAGCAGGCGCTCGACGAGCCGATCCTGCCCCACGATCACGCGTTTGACCTCGAAGAGGGTCTGTTCCAGCTCGACGCCGCTCTGCTCGGGATCGACCGAGCTGGGCATGCTGGCCAGGGTGTCCGAGATGTCCGTCACGGTGCTTGCTTCCCGGGGCGGCAGCCGGCAAACGTCGGATTATCGGCGCCGAAGTCGCCGAGGTGGCCTCGCTCGGGATGAAGTGCCCGATCAGGGGACAACGTCCCGAGACGGCACGAGCTACGCGATGAGCGGCAGACCGGGTGCACGACGAAGCCGCCGGCCGGGCCGGCGGCTTCGCTCGACGATCGGGTGCCGGCCCACCAGGGGCCGGCACCCGTGCTGTCAGGGGGTGTGGATGACCAGGTGGAAGCCCAGGTCGGTCGGTGTACCGGCCGAGTTGCGGGTCTGGACGAAGACCGCGTTCGGCGTGCTCAGGCGCGGCGCGACGGAGATCTCGCCTCCCGACGGAACGCAGCACGCGTCCCCGCGACCGATGGTGGCCACGAAGACACCGGAGGTGACGGTGTAGCCGACCTGGACCTCGTACTGGCCCGGGCCGTACTTGATCACTGTGCCGACGCCGCGCGCCCTGGTGCCGTTGGCGTTGACGACGATGATGTTGGTGCTGGCGAGGAGCGTCGAGTTGGCCTGCAGCGCGGCCTTCGCCTTGCGGGCGGACTCCGCCGTCACCGGCGGCTGGGCGTTCGTGCCGCGCGCAGCCGGCTGGGCAGCGTCCGGCGCCTTCGCCGACGGCTGGGCGACGGCGATACCCCCACCGGCCAGGCTGAGCGCCAGGACGGCGAATGCGACGGCTGCCGCCTTGCGTCGGAAGGATGTTTTCATGACAGGTCCCCCTTGTGTGACCGTGCGGATTCGGCCGACCCGCAGGGCGGGACGGATGACTGCCTATAAATGGGTGGACGACCGCAATCAAACCGGAAGAAGCACTCTCACGCGCACCTGGTGAGGTCGATTCTCGACGATCTAGCTCCGGCCCTGAGCTGGGATTACTACTCAGAGTTGCGTCGTTTGGGCCAGGTGGAACGTAGCATTGGAAAAAGCCGAGCGTCAATAGTTGATCTCACTTTGTCGGGCTGTCGGTCAGCCGTCAGATAATAGTGAAATGTGAGCCCATCACCATTCACGAAATGGCGAGAGTTGTTCCGCTAGGCTATTGCCGTGATCATCGACGCTCCGCCCGCGCCGATCCGGCGCCCCGACCGGCTCCGTACGGTGCTCTCCTGGGCGGCGGTCGTCCCGACCGCCGCCTGGGCCGTCGCCCGACTGGCCGGCCTGGACCGGGGGCCGCTGGTCCAGGCGCTCGCCTTCACGCCGTACGTCGCGGGCTGGAGCGTGCTGGCACTGGCCCTCACCCTCGCCCTCCGGCGCTGGTGGCCGGCGGCGGTCGCGGCGTTGGCCACGGTGGCGCTGCTCGGCGTGGTGACACCCCGGGCGCTGGCCGCCCCGCAGCCGACGGTGGCCGGGCCCACCGTGCGTCTGCTCACCGCCAACCTGCTCGCCGGCTCGGCCGACGCGCGGTCGTTGGTCGAGCTGGTCCGGCGGCACCGGGTGGACGTGCTCACCGTGCAGGAGTTCACCCCGGACGCGCAGGCCGCCCTGGATCGACTGGGCCTCGACCAGCTGCTGCCCCACCGACAGCTCAACCCGGCGACCGGCACGCCCGGGTCCGGGCTCTACTCGCGGTGGCCCATCACCGACCCCGGCGTCCGGCACAACCGCGGCGGGTGGGGCTTCAGCCAGGCGTACGGAACGCTGGCCGTCCCCGGGGCTCCACCGGTACGCGTCGAGTCCGTCCACCCCTCGGCGCCGTACGCGCTGGACCAGGTCGACGCCTGGCGCGCCGACCTGGTCGCACAGCCACCGGCCACCCCGGACGGTGGCCTGCGGATCCTCGCCGGGGACTTCAACGCCACCCTCGACCACGGCCCGCTACGGGCCCTGCTGCGCACCGGCTACGTCGACGCCGCCGACGCCGCCGGGGAGGGGCTGACCGGCACGTGGGGCCCCTACGACGGCGATCTCATCCCCCCGGTCACCATCGACCACGTGCTGGTCGACCGGCGCATCGCCGTCCGCTCCGTCACGGTGCTCGCCCTGCCCGACACCGACCACCGCCCCGTCCTGGCCACGGTCGGCCTGCCGGCCGGCTGACCCGAGCGCCCTCAGCGCCCGCCCGGCGCCCCGGGAGCGCCGGCCGGAGTGGTGGGCGACCCTTCCCCGCCCTCGGCCAGCCCGTAGGTGAGAGCGTCGACGAGGGCGTGCCAGCTGGCCTCGACCACGTTCGGGTGCACACCCACGGTGGTCCAGTCCCGGCCCCTGCCGTCGGCCGTCTCCAGCAGCACCCGGGTGACCGCGCCGGTGCCGTGGCTGCCCTCCAGGATGCGGACCTTGTAGTCGGCCAGCTCGAAGTCGCGCAGCTGCGGGTAGTGCCGCGCCAGCCCCACCCGCAGTGCCTCGTCCAGGGCGTTGACCGGGCCGTTGCCCTCGGCGGTCGCGATCACCCGCTCGCCCCGTACCCGGATCTTGACGGTCGCCTCGGAGACGACCGCGCCGTCCTCGCGGTGCTCGACCAGCACCCGGTACGACTCCAGGGTGAAGGGCCGGACCGGCCGGCCCTCTGGCAGCTCGGAGCGGACCAGCAGCTCGAAGGAGGCGTCCGCGGCCTCGAACGACCAGCCGCCCGCCTCCAACTCCTTGACCCGGTTGGTGACGCGGGTCAGGGCCTCCGGACGGCCGGCCAGGTCCAGCCCGAGCTCGCGGCTCTTGAGCTCGACGCTGGCCCGGCCGGCCATCTCGGTCACCAGGATCCGCATGTCGTTGCCCACCACCGACGGGTCCACGTGGTTGTAGAGCAACGGGTCGACCTTGATCGCACTCGCGTGCAGCCCCGCCTTGTGGGCGAAGGCGGCAGCCCCGGCGTACGCCTGGTGGGTGTCGGGGGCGATGTTGGCGATCTCGGCGATGGCGTGCGAGACCCGCACCATCTGTTCCAGGCAGCCCCCCGGTAGGACCGGCATGCCCAGCTTGAGTTGGAGGTTGGCGACCACCGCGAAGAGGTCCGCGTTACCGGGCCGCTCGCCGTACCCGTTGGCGGTGCCCTGGACGTGACGGACGCCCGCCTCCACGGCGGCGATCGTGTTGGCCACGGCGCAGGCGGTGTCGTTCTGCGCGTGCATGCCGAACAGCGCGGCGTCGACCCCGAGCCGTTGGGTCAGGTCGACGATCGCGGCGGTCACCTGGGAGGGCAGCATGCCGCCGTTGGTGTCGCAGAGCACCATCCGCTCGGCACCGGCGGCCAGCGCGGCCTGCACCACGGCCGCGGCGTACGCCGGGTCGTGGCGGTAGCCGTCGAAGAAGTGTTCGCCGTCGACGAAGACCCGGCGGCCCTCACCGACGAGGTGCGCGACGGTGTCGTGGACCATCGCCAGGTTCTCCGCGCCAGTGGTGCGCAGCGCCCGCTCGACGTGCCGGATGTCGGCCTTGGCGACCAGCGCCACCGCCGGCGTCTCCGCGTCCAGCAGACCGCGCACCTGGGGGTCGTCGGCGACCTTGACGCCGGCCTTGCGGGTGGCGCCGAACGCGACGAGCACGGCGTGCCGCAGGTCGAGTTCGGTGCGCGCCCGGCGGAAGAACTCGGTGTCCTTGGGCACCGCGCCCGGCCAGCCGCCCTCAATGAAGCCGACGCCGAACTCGTCGAGCAGCCGGGCCACGGCCAGCTTGTCGACGACCGAGTAGGTGAGCCCTTCGCGCTGGGCGCCGTCGCGCAACGTCGTGTCGAAGACCTGGAACGTCATCAGGATCCTTTCTCGGAGCAACAAAAAGACCTCCCGCGGATGCGGGAGGTCTGCGCGCTCGGCGGAGGGGAGGGCCGGCGCGCTAGGTCGCAATAATCAGGGCGGTGCTGGTCACGATCGCTACTGTGCCACCCCTCCCCTGTTTTTGGGAGGAACAATCCACATGGCGGGACGGTGACGCAGGGTTGCCATCGCCTGGCCGCCGCCGGGTCGGGACGGGAGCCCGCCGCTCGTGATCGGCTTCACAAGGCACCTGACCGCCCACCGGCGACAACAGCCTTGAGGAAGTATCTGGAACTGATCAAGTTACGGGGCACCTGTGCCACTCCCAAGGAGGAGCATTGCTCACTGTCGGTGGTCTGGACGCGATCAAGGCTGCCCTGCCCGAGTACGCCAGGGACATCAGGCTCAACCTCGGCTCCACCGTCGGCGCCTCGACGCTGACCCCGGTGCAGTCCTGGGGCACCGCGCTGGCCTGCGCGGTGGCCGCCCGCAACCCGGTGGTGCTGCGCGAGATCGCCGCCGAGGCGCTCGGGCACCTCAAGCCGGAGGGCGTCGAGGCGGCCAAGGGCGCCGCGGCCATCATGGCGATGACCAACGTCTACTACCGGGCCAAGCACCTCATCGGCGACGAGCAGTACGCCTCGATGCCCGCCCGGCTGCGGATGCAGATCATCGCCCGGCCCGGGGTGGACAAGGGCGACTTCGAGCTGTGGTGCCTCGCCGTGTCGGCGATCACCGGCTGCGGGGTGTGCCTGGAGTCGCACGAGAAGAGGCTGCGCGCCAGCGGCTTCACCCGGGAGCAGGTGCACGAGGCGCTGCGGATCTCCGCCGTCGTGCACGCCGCGGCCGTCACCCTGGACGCAGAGGCCGCGCTGGCCTGAGCCGGTACGCCCCGACGGGCCGACGCCGCACCCGCGGTGTCGTCCCGTCGCCGTTTCCCGCCCCCGGCCGCCGGGTAGCTCCTCGGGGGACGCACCCCACCGACGCCGAGACGATCGGCGACAGTCAGGAGTGAACGGCATGGACAGGATCGATCCGCACGCCACTCACGCCGGGCCGGACCCGCTGCGCGGCGGCGACCAGGGCACCGTGCCCGGCGGCGCGCCGGCCGGCGCCTTCGACCCCTGGCGCTACCGGGACCAGGCCGGGGTGGCCGACGCCGACCTGGTCGGCTACAAGGTCGAGGCCACCGACGGCGGCATCGGCAAGATCGACAGCGCCAGCCACGAGGTGGACGGCAGCTACCTCGTCGTGGACACCGGCCCGTGGATCTTCGGCAAGAAGGTGATGCTGCCGGCCGGCACGGTCAACCAGGTCGACCACGACCAGCGCACCGTCTCCGTCGACCGGACCCGCGACCAGATCAAGGCCGCCCCGGAGTACGACGAGACCAGCCACAGCGACCCGACCTACCGTGATCGGCTGGGCGGCTACTACGACGAGACGTACGGCGCGCTCCCGCCCGGCACCGCGCGCTGACCGAACGGACCCGACGGCCGGTGGGGCTCGCCCCCATCGGCCGTTACCGTGTGAACGTGGACGCCATCGACGACAACCGACACATCCCGCTGCCCGCGACCTTCAACTTCCGCGACGTCGGTGGCTACACCGGCCACGACGGCCGCACCGTCCGCCGGGGTCGGCTCTACCGCTCCGACTCGCTGCACCGCCTCGACGAGCAGGACCGCGACGCGTTCGCCGCGCTCGGCATCCGCACCGTCATCGACCTGCGCCGTCCGGCCGAGGTGGACCGCGACGGTCGGGTGCCGGCGTACCAGGGGCTGACCTACCGGCACATCCACCCGGAGCACGCGGACTGGGCCGAGCAGCCGCACGAGGAGGGCGTCAGCCTGGCCCGCTATCTCGCGGACCGGTACGCCGACCTCGCGCAGACCGGCACCGCCGGCCTGGCCGAGGCGGTCGGGCTGATCGCGGACTCCTCCACCGCCCCCGTGGTGGTGCACTGCGTCGCGGGCAAGGACCGCACCGGCATCGTCTGCGCGCTGACCCTCGCCGTGCTGGGTGTCGACGACGCCGACATTGCCGCGGACTACGCGCTGACCGCGGAGGCGTCCGCCCGGTACAGTGCCTGGCTGGCCGCCACCGTGGGCGAGGTGAACGTG
The DNA here is from genome assembly GCF_023896955.1 of Micromonospora sp. RHAY321. Classification (GTDB taxonomy): domain Bacteria; phylum Actinomycetota; class Actinomycetes; order Mycobacteriales; family Micromonosporaceae; genus Micromonospora. Next base: position 58,782 of record NZ_JAMHIW010000023.1, on the reverse strand, counting down.
CCGGCACCGTTCCTCGCCTCACCCGCCGAGGCGATGCAGATCTTCCTGGACGAACTCCGCGCGGGGCACGGCTCGGTCGAGGGCTACCTGCGCCACGCCGGCGTGACCGACGAACAACTGGCCGCCCTGCGCGACCACCTGCTCGGCTGAGCTGCGCCCGCTCCCAGCCGCTGATCCGGGCGCATGACCTGGATCAGCGGGCTGGGGGCGTCAGAGGACCCTGTGGACCCAGCCGCGCGGGTCGGTGGCCTTGCCACGCTGGATGTCGACCAGTTGCTGACGGAGCGCCATCGTCACGCGGCCGGGCTCGCCGCCGCCGATCAGGAACTCGCCGTCCGGGAAGCGGACCCCGCCGATCGGGGTGATCACGGCGGCCGTGCCGCAGGCGAAGACCTCGCGGAGCCGCCCGCTGGCCGCGTCGGCCTGCCAGTCGGCGAACGTGACCGGCCGCTCCTCGACCCGGTGCCCGGCCGCCCCGGCCAGCGTGAGGACCGCGTCGCGGGTGATGCCCGGCAGGATGGTGCCGGTCAGCGGCGGGGTCACCACGGTGTCGTCGTCGTAGACGAAGAACACGTTCATGCCGCCCAGCTCGTCGACGAACCGGCGCTCCACGGCGTCCAGGAAGACCACCTGGTCGCAGCCGGCCTCGATGGCCTCGGCCTGCGCCGCCAGTGAGGCCGCGTAGTTGCCGCCGCACTTGGCCGCGCCGGTGCCACCAGGTGCGGCCCGGGTGTAGTCCGGCGAGACCCAGACGGTGACCGGCTTGACCCCGCCGGTGAAGTACGCCCCGACCGGCGACGCGATCACCATGTAGAGGTACTCGTTGGCGGGCCGGACACCGAGGAAGACCTCGCTGGCGAACATGAACGGCCGCAGGTAGAGGCTGCCGTCCTCGCCGGTCGGGATCCACTCCCGGTCGATCTCGATGAGCTTGTGCAGCGAGTCGACGAAGACGTCGGGCGGCAGCGTCGGCATCGCCATCCGCTGTGCCGAGGCGGCGAACCGGGCGGCGTTGGCGTCCGGCCGGAACATCGTCACGCCGCCGTCGGCGGTCCGGTACGCCTTCAGCCCCTCGAAGATCTCCTGCGCGTAGTGCAGGACAGCGCTGGCCGGGTCCATCGGGATCGGCCCGCGGGCCTCCACCCGGGCGTCGTACCAGCCCTTGCCGTCGGCGTAGCGGACGGTGACCATGTGGTCGGTGAAGACCCGGCCGAACCCCGGGTTGGCCAGCAGGGCGGCCCGGTCGGCGGCGGATACCGGCGCGGGATTCGGACGGATCTCGAAGTCGAGCTTGTCACCACCGCTCATCGCGCTGACCTCCCTGCGGGACAACGGCATGCGGGATCGCACACCGACATGGCTGTGCCAGAAACTTACCCCGAACGGTCGTTCAGCGGGTAGCGCCGATCGGGGTCATCGAGGACCCCGAATGGGCCCGCGTCGGACCGGACCGGCGCGCCGCCGGTGGCCCGGGGCGGGTCAGGCTACGGCGTGCGCGGCGAGCCGGTCGCCGACCTCGTCGGTACGCAGCGTCACGCCCGAGGTCCGGCCGGCGAGCTCGGCGGCGACCGCCGCGTTGACCCGGGTCGCGGCCTCGGCGTGCCCGAGCTGCTCCAGCAGCAGCGCGGCGGAGAGCACCGCGGCGACCGGGTCGGCGACGCCCTGCCCGGCGATGTCCGGCGCCGAGCCGTGTACCGGCTCGAACATCGAGGGGTACGCCCCCTCGGGGTTGATGCAACCGCTGGCGGCCAGCCCGATCCCGCCGGTGACCGCCGCGGCGATGTCGGTGAGGATGTCGCCGAACAGGTTGTCGGTGACCACCACGTCGTAGCGCTGCGGCTGGGTGACCAGGAACATCGCGGCGGCGTCGACGTGCTGGTACTCGGTGGCGATGTCCGGGTGCTCGGCGGCGACCGCGTCGAAGGCACGCGCCCAGAGCGACCCGGCGTGGGTGAGCACGTTGGTCTTGTGCACCAGGGTGACCTTGCGGCGCTCCCGGCGGCCGGCCCGGGCGAACGCGTCGCGGATGACCCGCTCCACGCCGTGGCGGGTGTTCAGGCTCTCCTCGGTGGCGACCTCGGCGGGGGTGTCGCGGTGCAGCGAGCCACCGGCCCCGGCGTAGAGGCCCTCGGTGCCCTCGCGCACCACGACCAGGTCGACCTCGCCGGGCTTCACGTTGCCCAACGGGCCGGCGACACCGGGCCAGAGCCGGGACGGACGGAGGTTGACGTACTGGTCGAAGGCGAAACGGAGCTTGAGCAGCAGGCCCCGCTCCAGCACGCCCGGGGGGACCGTCGGGTCACCGACGGCGCCGAGCAGGATGGCGTCGTGCCCGGCCAGCTCGGCCAGCACCGAGTCGGGCAGCACCTCTCCGGTACGGTGCCAGCGGGCCGCTCCGAGGTCGTACTCGGTGGCCTGCACGCCGGGCAGCACGGCGTCGAGGACCTTGCGGGCCTGCGCGACCACCTCGGGCCCGATGCCATCCCCGGCCACCACCGCGATCCGCGTCACGCCCGCACTCCTCGTCTTCGACTGCCCCGTACCGGGCAACGGTACGTCCCCGTCCCGCCTCCCGGTACGGATCGTCCAAAATATGGGAAACGCCGATACACAGCCACCTCTCAGGTGGGACCCATGAGTCAGTCATCTCCGCTGCCTACCGTGGGGTCAGCGGGTCAACGGGGGCCCGCGACCGGGGGTCGCCGACGACGCGACGCAAACTGCGAGGGGGCAGGTGCCATGCGCATCGACGAGCAGCCGCGGACCCGCTGGCCGGACCCGTCGGCCTTCCGGAACCGTCGGCCGGACCTCCGGCTCGGCAGCCGGCGGCAGCGGATCGACCCCGCCGGCGCCACCGAGGGCCGGATCGCGGTGCAGCACACGGTGCGCACCCCGACCGCCGAATACACCCTGCTGCTCAACGCGCCCGAGTGGCTCGGCCGCCGGGGCGTCGGCGAGGCACTGCGGGACAGCGTCGCCGAGCTGCGGGCCATCGACCTCACCTACGGCCCGAACCGGCCGGACAGCCTGGTCTCCCGGCTGCGCCGAGGCGAGATCAGCCCCGACTCGTACCCCCCGCTGGCCGACCTGGTCGACCGCTGCACGGCGATGCGGGCCGCCACCGACGGGTGGTTCGACGCGTGGGCGGTGCCCGGCGGCTTCGATCCGGGCGGCCTGCTCGGCGGTTGGGCGGTCGAGCGGGCCGCCGCCCGGTTGCGGGCGGCGGGCATCCATGACTACGCCGTACTCACCGGCGCCGACCTGGTGGTCCGTGGCCGCGCGCCGCACGGCGGGCCGTGGCGGGTGGCCGTGCACCACCCCACCGCACCGGAACGCGCACCGCTGGTGCTGGAGATGACGGCCGGCGCGGTCGGCACCTCCGGGGTGACCGGGCGCCAGGGGCACGTGGTGGACCCGCACACCGGTGAGCCGGCCAACCACCTTGTCGCCGCCACCGTCGTCGGCCCCGACCTGGCGATCGCCGACGCCTACGCCACCGCGCTCTACGCCGCCGGCCCCACCGGCCTGGCCTGGTTCCGCGCCGGCTCCGACTACCGCGCGCTCTTCGCCCACCGTCGCTGAGCGGGACGTCGCCGCACCGAGCCCGCCTCCCCGCGGTGCTGCGGCGCGTCTCCTGGAGCCCGATTCGCACCTCGGCCGCCCCTCGGGCCGGCCGGTCGGGCTGCGATCGGCCCCCACGGTCTCGGCAACGGCCGTGGGGGCCGGTCAGCGACGAGTGCGCGTGGCTCGCACAATCGAGGGGTGCGGACCGGTCGGGCCGGACGTCGACCGCGCCACCCGAAGACGGGCCGGCGCCGCGAACTCGGCCAGTGACCGCAGTCGGTACGCTAGCGAATCGACGCAACTCGACGCAAGAGTCTCCACAGCGGACCGTCGCGAGCGGACTCTGGCACATCAGTGGTTGGCCTGCGGCGAGGCAGTTTCGACATGGTGAACGACGGATGGCACGCTGTCCGCCGTGAGTTTCGATCTGAGCGTGTGGGCCCTGGAGGACGGGGCGACGCCCGAGGACGTGCGGGGCGCGGTCGAGGGTTGCCGGCAGGGGCGGCACGTGGACCGTTACCCGGACCCGCGAGTGGTCGCCTTCTACCGGGCGATCACCGCCTCGTACCCGGACCGTCACCCCGGCCCGGACAGCCCGTGGGCGGTGGCGCCGCTGCACGCCGCCCACGACCATGTCGAGCTGAACCTGCACCCGACCTGCGCGGACCAGGTGCTGCTGGACATCGAGCGGCTGGCCGGCGAGCACGGGTTGATGCTCTTCGACCCCCAGGACGGCTCGGTCTATCCGCCGCCGGCCCGGCTGCCCGGCTGACCGGGCGGCAGGACAACCCACGGCGGGAACGACGAGGGGCCCGGCGCGTCGCCGGGCCCCCCGTGATGCTGCCGTCGACTACTCGTCGCGCAGATCCGCCGCGCTGGCCGCCGTCGCGCCGATCGAGTCGGCCGCCGACGTGAGCAGGTCGGCGCCGAGCGCCTGGTCGACGGTGAGCGTCATCAGCGTCTCGCCGCCCGCCTCGCGCCGGGCCACCTGCATGGCCGCGATGTTGATGCCCGCCTCGCCGAGCAGGGTGCCGACGGTGCCGACGACGCCGGGCCGGTCGGCGTAGCGCAGGAAGAGCAGAATGCCCTCCGCGCCGATCTCCACGTCGAAGCCGTCCACCTCGGTGAGCTTCAGGACGTCGCGGGCACCGGACTGCGTGACCGTGCCGGAGACGCTGACCGTCCGGCCGTCCGGCAGCGCACCGCGCACCGTGACCAGGGTGGGCTGCTCAGCCGTCTCGGCCAGGCTGGCCAGGGTGACCTCGACGCCGCGCTCGGCGGCCAGGTGCGGGGCGTTGACGTAGGTGACCTGCTCCTCGACCACGGAGCTGAACAGACCCTTGGTGGCGGCGAGCTTGAGCACCGACACGTCGTGGCTGACGATCTCGCCGCGGACCTCGACGGTGACGCTGGCGGCAACCCCGCCGGCCACCGCGGTGAAGGCCCGGCCGAGCTTCTCGGCCAGCGGAAGCAGCGGCCGGACGTCCTCGGCGACCACGCCACCGGCCTGCACGTTGACCGCGTCCGGGACGAACTCGCCCTGCAACGCCAGCTTCACGCTCCGGGCCACCGCCAGGCCGGCCTTGTCCTGCGCCTCGTGCGTGGAGGCACCCAGGTGCGGGGTGGCCACCACGTTGTCGAAGGCGAACAGCGGCGAGGAGGTGCAGGGCTCCTTGCTGTACACGTCGACGCCGGCACCGGCGACCCGACCCTCGGCGATGGCGTTCGCGAGGGCCTGCTCGTCGACGAGACCACCACGGGCGGCGTTGATGATCCGCACGCCGGGCTTGACGATCGCCAGCTCCTTCTCACCGATCAGGCCCACGGTCTCCGGGGTCTTCGGCAGGTGGATGGAGATGAAGTCGCTCTCCCGCAGCAGCTCCTCCAGCCCGACCAGGCGTACGCCGAGCTGCGCCGCGCGGGCCGGCTGGATGTACGGGTCGTACGCGATCAGCCGGGTGCCGAACGCCGCGATGCGGGACGCGAAGAGCACCCCGATGCGGCCGAGCCCGACCACGCCGACGGTCTTGCCCTGTACCTCGACGCCGGTGTACTTCGACCGCTTCCACTCCCCCGCCTTCAGCGCGGCGCTGGCGCTGGCGGTGTTGCGGGCCACGGCGAGGAGCAGCGCGACGGCCTGCTCGGCGGCGGAGACGATGTTCGAGGTGGGGGCGTTGACGACCATGACGCCCCGCGCGGTGGCGGCCGGCACCTCGACGTTGTCCAGCCCGACGCCCGCCCGGGCGACGACCTTGAGTCGCGGCGCGGCGGCGACCGCCTCGGCGTCGATCTGGGTCGCGCTGCGCACGATGACGGCGTCGGCCTCGGAGAGCGCCGAGAGCAGGGCCGGACGGTCGGTGCCGTCGACGTGACGGACGTCGAAGTCGTGGGCGAGCACCTCGATGGCGGCGGGGGCGAGTTCTTCGGCGATCAGTACGACAGGATTCATCGGTCCTCGTAGAGGTCGTGTTTGCGATCGGCCGGGGGCGGCAAGGCGCCGCACTGCGCCCTGCGCTGATCCGTGCCGTGGCCGTCAGGTGCCGGCTGCGCACCTACCCGCGATCGTAGGGGCCTCGTTGGCCGGCATGTTCCGGTCTTCGGGGTGAGGGCCCTCACACGCCGGGTCGGACGACGGACATGGCCCGTTCACCTGCCCGACATGGTTGCTCCGGTCACCCGTGACCGGAGGCAGCAGCCCTGCGGGAGGACCCTCACGTGCCGCTCGCCGCGCGCGTCGCACCGCTGCGCCGGCTGACCGGGCTCGATGTTCGACACCACGGTGAACGCTGGCCGAGGCGTTGGTCACCCGGTCCCAGGGACTGGGCGTACGGCGGTGGCCCTGCGCCGCAGACCGGAACGCGCAGCCGGGCCGGCACCGGCCACGGATGCACCGATCGGCCCGGGACCGGCACCGGTGCGGGCGCCGGCCCAGGGCCGTCGGTGACTGTCGTACGGTCAGGCGGTCTCGGTGATCGGACGGTCCACCCAGCTCATCATGCCGCGCAGCTTCCGGCCGGTCTCCTCGATCGGGTGCGCCGCACCCTCGGCCTGCCACTTGGTGAAGTTGGGCCGGCCCGCCTCGTCCTCGGCCACCCACTCGCGGGCGAACTCGCCGGACTGGATCTCGGAGAGGATCTTGCGCATCTCGTCCTTGACGCGGGAGTCGATGACTCGCGGGCCGCGGGAGAGGTCGCCGTACTCGGCGGTGTCGGAGATGCTGTACCGCATCTTCGCGATGCCACCCTCGTACATCAGGTCGACGATCAGCTTCAGCTCGTGCAGGCACTCGAAGTAGGCGACCTCCGGGGCGTAGCCGGCCTCGGTGAGCACCTCGAAACCGGTCTGCACCAGCGCCGCCGCGCCGCCGCAGAGCACCGCCTGCTCGCCGAAGAGGTCGGTCTCGGTCTCCTCGGTGAAGGTGGTCCGGATCGCGCCGGCGCGGGTGCCGCCGATCCCCTTGGCGTACGCGAGGGCGAGCGCGAGGGCTTTGCCGCTGGCGTCCTGCTCGACGGCGACCAGGCAGGGCACGCCCTTGCCGTCGGCGTACTGGCGGCGCACCAGGTGGCCGGGGCCCTTCGGCGCGACCATCGCCACGTCCACCTCGGCCGGCGGCTTGATCAGCCCGTACCGGATGTTGAAGCCGTGACCGAAGAAGATCGCCTTGCCCGGGGCGAGGTGCGGCGCGATCGACTCGGTGTAGAGAGCACGCTGGGCGGTGTCCGGCGCGAGCACCATGATCACGTCGGCCTCGGCCGCGGCCTGTGCCGGCGTGACCACCCGCAGGCCCTGCTCCTCGGCCTTGGGGCGGCTCTTCGAGCCCTCCGGCAGACCGATCACCACGTCGACGCCGGAGTCGCGCAGCGACAGCGCGTGCGCGTGGCCCTGGCTGCCGTAGCCGATCACCGCGACCTTCTTGGCCTGGATCAGGCCGAGGTCGGCGTCGTCGTCGTAGTACACCTCAACACTCATTGGAGCTTCCCTTTCGTACGACGGCCGGGGCGGCCCGTCGTGGTCTTTGTGGATGGGTCAGGCGGCCCGCAGCGAGGGACCGGCGGTGATCGAACGCGAGCCGCGCCCGATCGCCACCAGCCCGGACTGGACCATTTCCTTGATGCCGAAGGGCTCGAGGTCGCGCAGCAGCGCGTCGAGCTTGTCCGGGGTGCCGGTGGCCTCGATGGTCAGCGTGTCCGGCGCGACGTCGACCACCCGGGCGCGGAACAGGTTGACCGTCTCCAGCACCTGGGTCCGCGCGGACCGGTCGGCGCGCACCTTCACCAGCAGCAACTCCCGGGCGACCGAGACCTGCGGGTCCAGTTCCACGATCTTGAGCACGTTCACCAGCTTGTTGAGCTGCTTGGTGACCTGTTCCAGCGGGGACGACTCCGCGTTGACCACGATGGTGATCCGGGAGACGTCCGGGTTCTCGGTCTCGCCCACGGCGAGGCTGTCGATGTTGAAGCCGCGCCGCGAGAAGAGGCCGGAGACCCGGGCGAGCACGCCGGGCTTGTTCTCCACCAGCACCGAAAGCGTGTGCATAGTCATGTCAGATGTCATCCTCGTCGAAGGCCGGGCGGACGCCCCGGGCGAACATGATCTCGTCGTTGCTGGTGCCGGCGGCGACCATCGGCCAGACCATGGCGTCCTTGCCGACCACGAAGTCGATCACCACCGGGGCGTCGTTGATCTCCATGGCCGCGGCGATGGTCTTGTCGACGTCGTCCGCGTTCTCGCAGCGCAGCCCGACGCAGCCCAGCGCCTCGGCGAGCTTGACGAAGTCGGGGATGCGGTGCTTGTGGGTGCCGAGGTCGGTGTTGGAGTACCGCTCGTTGTAGAACAGCGTCTGCCACTGCCGGACCATCCCGAGGTTGCCGTTGTTGATCACGGCGATCTTGACCGGGATGCCCTCCAACGCGCAGGTGGCCAACTCCTGGTTGGTCATCTGGAAGCAGCCGTCGCCGTCCACCGCCCAGACCACCGTGTCCGGCCTGCCGACCTTGGCGCCCATCGCCGCCGGCACCGCGTAGCCCATCGTGCCGAGGCCACCGGAGTTCAGCCAGGTGTGCGGCTTCTCGTACGAGATGAACTGGGACGCCCACATCTGGTGCTGGCCCACGCCGGCCACGAAGATCCCGTCCGGGCCGACGATCTCACCCAGCCGCTTGATCACGTACTGCGGTGAGAGCGTGCCGTCGGCCGGCTCGTCGTAGCCCAGCGGGTAGCGGTTGCGCAGGTCGTCCAGCTGGGTCCACCAGTCGCCCAGGTCGGTGCTGTGCCCGGCCGACCGCTCGGCGGTCACCGCGGCGATCAGCTCGTCGATGACGTGCCGGGCGTCGCCCACGATCGGCACGTCCGCGTGCCGGTTCTTGCCGATCTCGGCCGGGTCGATGTCGGCGTGCACCACGGTGGCGTCCGGGGCGAACGAGTCCAGCTTGCCGGTCACCCGGTCGTCGAACCGGGCGCCCAGGGCGACGATCAGATCCGCCTTCTGCAACCCGTAGACCGCGGCGACGGTGCCGTGCATTCCCGGCATCCCCAGGTGCTGCGGATGCGAGTCGGGGAACGCGCCGAGCGCCATCAGCGTGGTGACCACCGGGATGCCGGTCTCCTCGGCCAACCGGCGCAGCCCGTCGGTCGCACCGGCCTTGAGCACCCCGCCGCCCACGTAGAGCACGGGCCGGCGGGCGGCGGCCATCAGCCGGGCCGCCTCCCGGATCTGCTTGCCGTGCGGGTGCAGGGTCGGCCGGTAGCCGGGCAGGTCCAGGGTCGGCGGCCAGGTGAAGGTGGTCGACGCCTGGAGCACGTCCTTGGGGATGTCGACCAGCACCGGGCCGGGCCGGCCGCTGCTGGCCAGGTGGAACGCCTCGGCCAGCACCTGCGGGATCTCCTCGGGAGACTGCACGAGGAAGTTGTGCTTGGTGATCGGCAGGGTGATGCCCTGGATGTCCGCCTCCTGGAAGGCGTCGGTGCCGATCGACGGGCGCGCCACCTGACCGGTGATCGCCACCATCGCCACCGAGTCCATGTACGCGTCGGCGATCGGGGTCACCAGGTTCGTGGCACCCGGGCCGGAGGTGGCCATGCAGACACCGACCTTGCCGGTGGCCTGCGCGTACCCGGTCGCCGCGTGCCCGGCGCCCTGCTCGTGCCGGACCAGGATGTGCCGGACGCTGGAGTCGTAGAGCGGGTCGTACGCCGGCAGGATGGCGCCGCCCGGGATGCCGAAGACGACGTCGACGCCGAGCGCCTCAAGGGACCGCACGAGCGAACCAGCACCGGAGACCTGGGCCGGAGCGGGTGTCCGTACCGCCGGAACGGCCGGGGTGGCCGGGGTACGCGCGGCGTCGGCGGCCGGCTCGGTGGCCGCGCGGGCCCGCCGGGCGGTGTGGGCGAGGGTCTCGGGCGTGGGTCTCGTCATGGCGGTTCTGGCCTTCGGCTGGAGTGGCTGGGGCTTGTCAAGCGTTGCGACGCGGGCGGGGCCCGCCCCGACAGGTTCCGATGGCAATAAAAACGGCCCTCGTGCAGATGCACGGGGCCAGCGCACTCTCGATGAGGGAGAGTGCGCTCAGGTAAGTACTCGCAGCGACCGGGACGACATGGGGCTAAGCCTGACGCATCTCACGCGATGAGTCAACTGATCCCACATGTTGGTTAACGGACTGCGGCGCGTCGCCCTGCGACGCGCCCTCGGCAACCGGGATGACCTGCCCGGACCCACCCGAAACCCGGCGCGGCGCGGGCAGTGGCGCGGGCCGCGCACCCGGTGAGGTGGCTGCCTCCAACATCGCCTCCAGGTGCTCGGCCGGCACACCCCAGCCGAAGAGCGCGCCCTGACCGAAGCGGCAGCCGGCCGCCACCACGGCGGCCAACTCGGTCGGCGTGGTCACCCCCTCGGCGATCACCTCCAGCCCGAGCTGGTGGCCCAGGCGCATGACGATGTCGACCATCGGCGCGAACGCCGGGCCGTCCTTGCCGACCGGGCGGACCGGCTCGTGCTCGGCGACCAGGCTGTGGTCGATCTTCAGGATGTCGATCGGCAGCCGGCGCAGCTGCCCCAGCGAGGAGTAGCCGGCGCCGAAGTCGTCCAGCGCGATCCGTACGCCGGTCAGCCGCAGCGCGGTCAGCCGTCGGATCAGCTCGTCGAGGTCGGTGGCGACCGCGTGCTCGGTGACCTCCAGCACCAGCCGCTGCGGCGGCACGTGGTGGGCGCGCAGTGCCTCGGCGACCTGGACCACGTACTCCGGGGCGTGCAGCTCGCGCGGGGACACGTTCACCGAGACCCAGACGTCGTGCCCGTCCGCCAGCCAGCGGGAGAGCTGGTAGCAGGCCTGGTGCAGCACCCAGGCGCCGAGCGTGGCGATCATGCCGCACTCCTCGGCCAGCGGGATGAACTCGTCCGGACGGACGTTGCCCAGCTCGGGGTGGTGCCAGCGGAGCAGCGCCTCGGCGCCGACCGGCCGCACCGACGGCAGCGACGCCACCGGCTGGAAGGCCAACCGCAGCTCGTCGCGCTCGATGGCGCCGCGCAGCTCGTGCTCCAGCGTGGTGCGCCGGCGCAGCAGCTGGTCGTACGTGGCGTCGTAGCGCTCGATCCGGTTCTTGCCGCGCTGCTTGGCGTAGCGCAGGGCCAGGTCGGCGTGGCGCAGCAGCAGCTCCACGTCCGGCTCGCCGGCCCACCCGGCCACCCCGATGCTCACCGACAGGAAGACCGGCCCTTCGGGCTGGTCGTACGGGCGGTTGAGCACGCCGAGCAGCCGTTCGGCGACCCGGTCCGCGTCGGCGGGTCGGCCCGGCATGAGCACGGCGAACTCGTCGCCGCCGAGCCGGGCCGCCACATCGCCGGGGCGCAGGTTGCCGCGCAGCCGACGGCCCACCTCGGCCAGCACCGCGTCGCCCACGTCGTGGCCGCGCATGTCGTTGACGTTCTTGAAGCCGTCCAGGTCGAGACCGAGCAGCACACACGGGGTGCCCGCCGCCGCGCCGTCGTGCAGCGCGCGCAGCAGGCCCCGCCGGTTGGCCAGCGTGGTCAGCGGATCGGTGTGTGCCAGCTCGCGGAAGTGCGCCTCCCGCTCGGCCAGCCGACCGGCGTAGTCGCGCACGTCCTTGAGGGTGAGGTACTGCCGGGCCACCAGGGCGAAGCCCTCCACACTGCCGGCCACGATGCCGGCCGCGGTGAACCGGCCGTCCTGGAGGAGGTGGTACATCGCCGAGGCGGCCATGGCCAGCATCGGGGCGATGGCGTACTCGCCGTCGCGACCGATCAGGTCCAGCTCGACCTGCCCCGGCCGGTCGGCCCGGTACATCGCGAGCGCGACGGTGAGCAGGCCGGCGGCGAGCACCGCCGCGCCGGTCAGCGCCATGGTCGGCCCGGCCTGGCAGAGCCCGGCGGCCAGACCCAGCCCACCGAAGGTCACCGCGCTGATGCCGGCGCCGAGCGCGGCCAGCCGCCCGCGCGGGGCGACGGCCCGGAAGACGACGATCACGGCGAGCCCTGCACCGAGCGCGGCGGCCACCGTGGCCAACAGGATCGCCGGGCAGGCCATCGGGGTGGCGGCGCCGAGCAACCGGGTCGGCTCGGAGAAGAGCACCCAGCCGACGAACCACAGCGCGGCGGCCATGATCGAGCCGTCCAGGGCCAGCCGGGTGGTCCCCGCCGCCGTGGCGGCCACCCCGGGCAACCGGAGCAGGCCGGCGGCGAAGGCCAGCCCGCTCACCGCCGTGCCGATCGCGACCAGCGTGGCCCAGCCGGTGCGTTGCCCCTGCTCGTGTGCCCAGTGCTCGTTCGCGGCGAGTGCGGCCCCCACCCCGCCCAACAGGCTGAGCAGGGCGGCCCCGGCGGCCACGGCGAGCAGCACGTGCGCCGGCCGGTGCGCCCCGGTGCGCCGGCGGGCGACCACGGCCAGCAGCACGGCAGCCGCAGCGGCGACGAGCCCGCTCAGCGCCGAGACGGCCACCATGCCCGGGGGGAAGTGCACGCCCTCAAGAGTGCCGGATGAGCGCTCGTCGTGGGGGACCGGATGTGCATCTGTTGGGACACGCGCACACTCCGTACGGCCGGCGCGCCGGCGGTGTCATGCTGGTATGCATGCCTGAGCTGCGGTCGAAGACCTCCACGCACGGTCGGACGATGGCCGGCGCCCGGGCCCTCTGGCGGGCCACCGGGATGACCGACGACGATTTCGGTAAGCCGATCGTCGCCATCGCCAACAGTTTCACCCAGTTCGTGCCGGGTCACGTACACCTCAAGGACATGGGCGGCCTGGTGGCCGACGCGGTGGCCGAGGCCGGCGGGGTGGGTCGGGAGTTCAACACCATCGCCGTCGACGACGGCATCGCGATGGGCCACGGCGGCATGCTCTACTCGCTGCCCAGCCGCGAGCTGATCGCCGACGCGGTGGAGTACATGGTCAACGCGCACTGCGCGGACGCCCTGGTCTGCATCTCCAACTGCGACAAGATCACCCCGGGGATGCTGCTGGCCGCGCTGCGGCTCAACATCCCGACCGTCTTCGTCTCCGGCGGCCCGATGGAGGCCGGCAAGACGATGGCGATCGAGGGCGTCGTGCACAGCAAGATCGACCTGATCGACGCGATGATCGCCTCCTCGAACGAGGCGGTCACCGACGAGCAGCTCGGCGAGATCGAGCGCTCCGCCTGCCCCACCTGCGGCTCCTGCTCCGGGATGTTCACCGCCAACTCGATGAACTGCCTCACCGAGGCCATCGGGCTGGCACTGCCCGGCAACGGCTCGACGCTGGCCACCCACGCCGCGCGCCGGTCGCTCTTCGTCGAGGCCGGCCGCACCATCGTGGAGATCTCCAAGCGCTGGTACGACGGCGACGACGACTCGGTGCTGCCCCGCACGGTCGCCTCCAAGGCCGCGTTCGAGAACGCGGTGGCCCTGGACGTGGCGATGGGCGGATCCACCAACACGGTGCTGCACCTGCTCGCCGCCGCCCGCGAGGCGGAGCTGGACTTCGGCGTCGCCGACATCGACGCGATCTCCCGGCGGGTGCCGTGCCTGGCCAAGGTCGCACCGAACTCGCCGAACTACCACATGGAGGACGTGCACCGGGCCGGTGGCATCCCCGCGATCCTCGGCGAGCTGGACCGGGCCGGGCAGCTCAACCGGGACGTGCACGCCGTGCACTCCCCCTCGCTGGCGCAGTGGCTGACCGACTGGGACGTGCGCGGGGGTTCGCCGACACCGACGGCGGTCGAGCTGTTCCACGCCGCGCCGGGCGGGGTGCGCACCACCGAGCCGTTCTCCACCACCAACCGCTGGTCCTCGCTGGACACCGACGCGGCCGGCGGCTGCATCCGCGACCGCGAGCACGCGTACTCCGCCGACGGCGGGCTGGCCATCCTGCACGGAAACCTGGCACCGGACGGCAGTGTGGTGAAGACCGCCGGTGTGCCGGACGACTGCCTGACCTTCCGCGGCCCGGCGAAGGTCTACGAGTCGCAGGACGACGCGGTGACCGCGATCCTCGCCAAGCAGGTGGTCGCCGGGGACGTCGTGGTGATCCGGTACGAGGGGCCCAAGGGCGGCCCCGGCATGCAGGAGATGCTCTACCCCACCTCGTTCCTCAAGGGTCGCGGGCTGGGCCGCTCCTGTGCGCTGCTCACCGATGGTCGCTTCTCCGGCGGCACCTCGGGACTCTCCATCGGGCACGTCTCCCCCGAGGCGGCCTCCGGCGGCCTGATCGCCCTGGTTCGTGACGGCGACGAGATCGTCATCGACATCCCGAGCCGCTCGATCGAGTTGAACGTGCCCTCCGACGAGCTGGAGGCGCGCCGGGTGGCCGAGGAGAAGCGCGACAAGCCGTACAGCCCGACCGATCGGCAGCGACCGGTGTCGGCGGCGCTGCGCGCGTACGCCTCGATGGCCACCTCGGCCAGCGACGGCGCCTACCGCCGCGTCCCGGAGTGAGCGTCGGAGTCCCGCCCGGCCTGCCTGAGCGGTCCCGCGGCTGCGCTCGCGTGATCAACACGAGATCAGCGATCCCTTGTGGACCGTGGCGCCGTCGCGGGCTGGGGAGAGGGTAGGCCGGCGGAAACGGGTGCCCCCAGGCTGGCAGCGTCCGCTAGCGTGTCGTCGGTCTATCTGGGGAGATCCCAGAATCCTCACGGGAAAGAAGCTCACGTGTCACTTTGGAAGAAGACCGCGGTTGTGGCGGTCTCGGCGCTCACCGCGCTCGCTGTCTCCGCCTGCGGTGCGAAGTCCGGCTCGTCCGAGGCGCCCAAGCAGCCCAGCGTCCTGGAGCTGCTCGCCAGTGATCTCAAGGGGTCGCTGCAGAAGACGGTCGAGGCCACCGACAAGACCGAATCGGTGACCGTGACGATGAAGGGCACGGCGGGCGGCGAGAAGGTCTCGATGCAGGGTGTCGTCGACCTGGGAAGCCCACTCAAGGCCGAGATGACGACGGCGGACCCGGACGGCACCACGACCACCGTCCGGATGATCGGCGCCGTGGTCTACGTCGAGGTTCCGGCCGAGGACCGCGGGAGCGTGGGCGGGAAGCGCTGGATGAAGATGGACCTGACCGCCCTGGGCGAGCAGGCGGGCATGGACTTCACCAAGCAGTTCGAGGACGTCGACCCGATCAAGCAGGTCAAGACGCTGCTCGCCACCGAGGGTGTGACGGTCGTCGGGCAGGAGACGGTGAACGGGGCGCCTACCGTCCACTACACCGTCACCACCCCCGTGGCGACCTACCTCGGACAGGTCGACGCCAAGCTGCGGGCGGGCGTCGAGAAGGAGATGGCCAAGCAGGGCGTCAAGGAGCTGAAGATCGACCTGTGGGTCGACGAGCAGTACCGGCCACGCCGGGCGGGCATTGTCATGGGCAAGATGGGCGACATGGTGGTCGACTACACCGACTACGGCAAGGCGGCGACCATCGAGACGCCGCCGCCGGCGGAGACCGCCGACTTCGCCGAGATGCTGAAGGGCCTGGCGGCCGGCAGCTGACCAGAGCCGCGATGCTGCCCGGTCGGCGAGGTGATCACCGGCCGGGCAGTGCCATTCCAGAAGCCGGACAGGTGGGTCAGCTGGTTGCCACGACGTGGTCGATCACCAGGTGGGCGGCACCCGTGATGCCGACGTCCTGGCCAGCGGTGACCCGTTCGATCAGCAGGGTCTGCGTGGCCAGCGGCAGGCACCGCTCGTAGAGGGTGGCCCGCATGCTGGCCAGCAGCGGTTCGCAGTCGGCGAGCCGACCGCCGATGGCCACCACCTGCGGGTTGAAGAAGTTGACCACCACGGCCAGGATCTCGCCGATGGCGCGGCCGGCCTGCCGGGCGAGCGCGGTGGCGTGCCGGTCGCCGTCGTCGATCAGGCGGATCACGCCGGTCAGGTCGGCGACCGGTACGCCCTGGTCGCGTAGCGCCGTGACCAGGGCCGCGCCGCTGGCCACCGCCTCCAGGCAGCCGGCGTTGCCGCAACTGCACGGCGGTGCGGGATCAGCCACCACGCGGCAGTGGCTGATGTCCCCGGCCGATCCCTGCGCCCCTCGGTGCAGCCGCCCGTCGGAGATCACGCCGGAGCCGATGCCGGTGCCGGCCTTGATGTAGACGGCGTGGTCCAGGTCGGGGTGTGCCGTGCGGTGCGCGCCGAGTGCCATGAGGTTGGCGTCGTTGTCGACGATGACCGGTACCTCGACCCGCTGGCCGCAGAAGGCGGTGACGTCGAAGCCGTTCCAGCCGGGCATCCGGGACGGGCTGACGATGCGGCCGGTGGCGTGCTGCACCGGGCCGGGGATGCCGATGCCGATGCCGCGCAGGGCGGCCACCGCCGGCGCGCCGTCGACCGCCTCGCGGTCCGGTCCCGTGTGCGCGGCCACCAGCGCGGAGACCTCGGCGAGCAGCGCGCCGAGCACCTCCTCCGGACCGTCCTCGATGCGCACCGGCAGGGTGCGGGCCCGGACCACCCGGCCGGAGAGATCCAGCGTGCCGACCCGCGCGTGATGGGCGCCCAGGTCGATGGCGCCGACCACGGCACCGCCGGTCGGCACCGCGAGCTGGCGCGGTCGTCGGCCGCCCCGGGACCGGCCGGCGCCGGCCTCCTCCAGCAGACCCTGGCTGATCAGGGCCTCCACGCGCTGGGAGACCGTCGAGGGGGACAGCCCGGAGAGCCGGGCCAGGTCGGCACGACTGACGGCCGCTCCGCTGGCCACCCACCGCAGCAGCTCCCGGGGGCCGCCCCGGAGGGCGTCGCGCGGCGCGTCGTCAATCGTCACGTCAGGTTCTTAGCATCCGGAGTTTGTTCCGGCAACCTGTTGACTTCGTTTGCTGTCTACCTTTAGATGACGCTGTTGCTTCGATCCGAAGCAAACTTACTTTTGTAGTCGAAGAAAGTAGGCGTGTGGTGGCAGCGACGACGGCGTCCGACCTCGCCGGCCGAGCCGGGTCGACAGGACCGGACCGACCGATGGTGTCGGTCCGTGGCCTGCACAAATGGTTCGGGCCGCTGCACGTGCTCAAGGACATCGACCTCACGGTGGCAGCCGGCGAGGTGGTCGTCGTGGTCGGGCCGTCCGGCTCCGGCAAGTCGACCCTGTGCCGATGCCTCAACCGGCTGGAGGCCATCGGCCAGGGCAGCGTCGAGATCGACGGTCAGCCGCTACCGGCCGAGGGCCGCGCGCTGGCCCGGCTGCGCGCCGACGTCGGCATGGTCTTCCAGTCCTTCAACCTCTTCGGTCACAAGACGGTGCTGGACAACATCACCCTCGGCCCCACGCGGGTCCGCCGGATCTCCCGCGCCGAGGCGCGCCAGCAGGCCATGACGTTGCTGGAGCGGGTCGGCATCGCCGACAAGGCGGACCACTACCCGGCCCAGCTCTCCGGCGGGCAGCAGCAGCGCGCCGCCATCGCCCGGGCGCTGGCCATGCGACCGAAGGTGCTGCTCTTCGACGAGCCGACCTCGGCACTCGACCCGGAAATGGTCAACGAGGTACTCGACGTGATGGTCTCCCTCGCCGCCGAGGGCATGACCATGATCGTGGTCACCCACGAGATGGGCTTCGCCCGCCGCGCCGCCGACCGGGTCGTCTTCATGGACGACGGCCGGATCGTCGAATCCGGCGCACCCGACGACTTCTTCGCAGCCCCCCGCACCGAGCGGGCCCGCGACTTCCTGTCCAAGATCCTCCAGCACTAGCCCCCAACGGGAGGGTGGCATGTCAATCCTCAAGACGAGCTTCACCAGGCGTCGCTCGCTCGCGCTGGGCGCCACCGCGGTGGCGGTGGCCCTCGCCGCCGCCGGTTGCGGCGGCGACGGCGGCAGCGCACCGGCCCTGCCCGGCAACCCCGGCCTGGGAGGCGACGGCGTCGTCGCCCAGTCGGTGTACGACGCCGCTCCGGTGGCAACCGACGCGGACATCCCCGCCGGCTCCACCATGGACGCGATCCGCAAGCGCGGCTACCTGACCGTCGGCGGCTCCCTGGACGCCCCGCTGCTGTCCCAGCAGAACCCGGTCACCGGCACCATCGAAGGCTTCGACGCCGACATGGCCAAGCTGCTGGCGAAGTACATCACCGGCAAGCCCGAGGTGAAGACCACGACCATCGGCACCCAGACCCGGGAGGCGATGCTCCAGGCCAAGTCGGTGGACGTCGTCTTCCAGACGTACACCATCACCCCGCAGCGGGCCACCCAGATCGCGTTCGCCGGGCCCTACCTGACCTCCGGTCTGGCGGTCGCGGTCCGCAAGGACGACACCACTATCAAGAGCGTCAAGGACCTCGCCGGCAAGACGGTCATCGTCGGGGCGAACACCCCCGCCGTCACCGCGCTGCCCAGCGCCGCCCCCGGCTCCAAGCAGGTCGCGTTCGGCACCGACCCGCAGGCGGTGCAGGCGCTGCTGCAGAACCGCGGCGAGGCGTACGTGCAGGACTTCACCCTGCTCGCCTCCAACGCCAAGGCCAACCCGGGCATGAAGGTGGTCGGGGAGCCCTTCACCACCGAGTCGTACGGCATCGGCCTGAACCGGGATGACGCGCAGTTCAAGGAGTTCATCAACAACTGGCTGAAGAAGATCCAGGCCGACGGCACCTGGGCGAAGGTCTGGGAGGGCACCCTCGGCTCGGTGGTCGAGGGCGGGGCGCCCACCCCGCCGGCCCTCGGTTCCGCCGACGGATCCTGAGCAGCCTCCCACGCCGATGGACGCCCTCACCGCCCACCTGAGCGAACTCGGCCACGGCCTGGTCACGACGGTCGAACTGACCGTCGTGACCACCGTCGGGGCGATGCTGCTCGGCATCATCGTGGCCACCCTGCGGATCGCCCCCGTACCGCTGCTGCGCGCCATCGGCACGGCGTACGTGGAGGTGCTCCAGAACCTGCCACTGCTGGCGCTGCTGGTGCTCTTCGTCTTCGCGCTGCCGACCATCGGCATCTCGTTCCCGCTGTTCACCTCCGCCGCCATCGTCATCGCCGCCTACGAGGGGGCGTACCTGGCCGAGGCGATCCGGGCCGGGATCAACACGGTCGGCGTGGGCCAGGCCGAGGCGGCACGCGCCATCGGGCTCACCTTCGGCCAGTCCCTGCGGCACGTGATCCTGCCGCAGGGACTGCGGGCGGTGATCCAGCCGATCGGCAACATCTGCATCGCGCTGCTGATGAACACCTCGCTGGCCGCCGCCGTCGGGGTGGTCGAGTTGACCCAGGCCGCCAACAACGTGAACCTCCTCGAGGCCCAGCCGATCGCCGTCTTCACCGGCGCGGGCCTCGCCTACATGCTGCTGGCGTTGATCATCGGTCAGGTCACCGGCCTGCTCGAGCGAAGGCTGGCGATCGTCCGATGAACCAGACCCGACAGATCCTCTTCGACGAGCCGGGCCCCCGCGCTCGGCGGCGCATCCGGATCGCCACCGTGCTGGGCGCGCTCGTCCTGGTCGGCGCCATCGTGGCGGCGGTGCACCAGTTCGCCAGCCACGGTGAACTCGCCGCCGAGCGCTGGCAGCCGTTCACCACCTGGCCGATCTGGCGGTACCTGCTCACCGGGCTCTGGGCCACCGTCCGCGCCGCCGCAGCGACCGCCGTACTCAGCTCCGCCCTCGGGTTGCTGCTGGCACTCGGCCGGCTGTCGGTACACCGACCGCTCCGCTGGGCGGCCGGCGCGTACGTGGAGATCTTCCGCACCGTGCCCGCGCTTCTGCTCATCTACGTGACGCTGTTCGCGCTGCCGCAGTACGGACTGAACTTCCCGCTGTTCTGGAAGCTCGTGGTGCCGCTGGTGGTCTCCAACTCGGCGGCGTTCGCGGAGATCTTCCGGGCCGGCATCCTGGCCCTGGACCGGGGGCAGACCGAGGCCGGCCTCGCGGTCGGGCTGCGCCGGGGACAGGTCATGGCGCTGGTGGTTCTGCCGCAGGCGCTGCTCCAGCTCGCCCCGTCCCTGGTCAGCCAACTGGTCGGGCTGCTCAAGGACACCTCGCTCGGCTTCGTGGTCAGCTACACCGAGCTGCTCTACAGCGGGCAGGTGCTCTCCTCGTACACCCATCTGCTGATCCAGACATTCCTGGTGGTGGCGCTCATCTACCTGGTGGTCAACGCGTCGCTGTCGAAGTTCGCCCGCGTACTCCAGGCCCGCAACGGCCGGCTCACCGGGCGGCGCGGACGACGAACCAGGGATCTGCCGCCGCCGCTCATCGAAGGGAACACCATCCGGTGACCATTCCCCGTTACGCCGAACTGGCCCGGGTCGTCCGCAACGGCTTCGTCGAGAGCCGGCACTACGGCAGCGTCGTGGTGCTCGCCCCGGACGGCACGGTCGCCCGCGCCGCCGGTGTGCCCGACGAGCCGGTGCTTCCCCGCTCCACCCTCAAGCCGGTGCAGGCGCTGGCCTGCAGCGTCGCGGCGGCCGGAGGGCTCGGCGGCGGCGACCGGCTGACCGGTCCGGCGCTGGCCCTCGCCGCCGGCAGCCACACCGGTGACGACCGGCACGTCGAGGTGGTCCGGGCGATGCTCGCCGACGCGGGCCTGACCGAGGACGCACTCGGCTGCCCGGAGGACTGGCCGGAGGACGAGCCGACCCGGGACCGGCTGATCCGGGCCGGCGGGCAGCGCGAGCGGATCCGGATGAACTGCTCCGGCAAGCACGCCGCGATGCTCGTCGCCTGCGTGGCCCGGTCCTGGAGCACGCACGACTACCTCGACCCCGATCACCCCCTCCAGCGGGAGACCGCCGCCACGGTCGCCCGGCTGGCGGGCACGCCCATCGCACACGTGGCGGTCGACGGCTGCGGCGCACCGCTGTTCGGTCTGCCGCTGACCGGCCTGGCCCGCACGTTCCAGGCGCTGGTCACGGCGCCCGCCGGCAGCCACGAGGAGCGGGTCGCGCAGGCCATGCGCCAGCACCCCGAGTACGTGGGCGGCTGGCACGGGCACCCGAACACCGACCTGATGCGGGCGCTGCCCGGTGTGCTCGCCAAGGGCGGGGCCGAGGGCGTCCTCGCCGTGGCCACGCCGGACGGTCACGCGGTGGCCGTGAAGGTGGTCGACGGCTCGCCCCGAGCCACCACCGCCGTCGTGCTCGCCGCCCTGGATGCCGTGGGCGTACCGGTCGGTGGGGCCGACGCGCTGCGCCGGGTGCCGGTGCTCGGTGGCGGCGAACCGGTCGGCGCCGTCACCGCCGCCATCGATTGGACCAGGGCACCGTCTCGCACCGAAAAGGAAGAATCATGAGCACATTCGAGATCTGCATCGACAGCGTCGAGGGAGCCGTCGCCGCCGAGGAGGCCGGCGCCGACCGGGTGGAGCTGTGCTCCGCGCTCTTCGACGGAGGGTTGACCCCCAGCCTGGGCACCATCGAGACGACCCTGCGCACCGTCACCCGGATCCGGGTGCACGTGATCGTCCGGCCGCGTGCCGGCGACTTCATCTACTCGCCGCTGGAGATCGAGGCGATGGAGCGGGACGTACGGGCCGCGGTGGCCGCCGGCGCGCACGGCATCGTGATCGGCGCGCTGACCGCCGAGGGTGACGTCGACGTGCCGACCACCCGCCGGCTGATCGCCGCCGCCGGCGACGCCAGCATCACCTTCCACCGCGCGTTCGACATGGTGCGCGACCCGTACGCGGCGCTGGAGCAACTGGTCGAGCTGGGTGTGCACCGCGTGCTCACCTCGGGCCAGGAGGTCAGCGTGCTGGAGGGTGCCCCGCTCATCGCCGACCTGGTCCGCCGGGCCGCCGGGCGGATCATCATCATGCCGGGCGGCGGCATCACCCCCCGCAACATCGCCCGGATCGTTGAGGCGACCGGCGCCGACGAGTACCACTTCGCGGCGCTCGTCAGCTCGGACAGCCCGGCGGTGCACCGCAACCCGGCACCGCTGATGGGCGGCACCCTGCACCGGCCCGAGTACGAGCGGTCCGGCACGTCCGGGGCGCTGGTCGGGCAGGTGCTCGCCGCCGCCCGGGCCTGAACATCCCGCGCTTCTGACCAGCGGTGGACCTGGAGGAATGTCCCTTCAGGTCCACCGCTCGCTCGCGCCGTCGCCGGGCCGGTCCGGTGCGCGCCCGATCCACCTACCCGGTGGCGAGGTTGATGGCCACACCGATCGGAATGGACGCCGCGAGCCCCGCGACCAACCACCACAGCTGCTCCCACCGGGCGGTCCGCTGCGCCGACTGGATCACGCTCTGAACCTGGCTCAACGTGCTCGCCACCATCGTCAGGTCCCCGGCGCCACCGGCCGACTCTTCCGTGACCGACCGCCGCAGGCCCGCCCGGCGGACCCGGCTGGTCGGCGACACCGTCAGCTGATGCCTGCGGACCCGCCGCGAGGCCAACACCACCGACTCGGGATCCCCGTGGTCGACGGCGCCGCGGTAGGCACCGTCGCCCTCGGGCTCCGGGACGTCGTCGGGTACGCCGACCCGGTTCAGGCGGGGCCAGCGCCGTGCCCAGCGGACCTCGAACCACCACAGGCCACCGCCGGCGGCGAGCAGCACGAGGTTGGCGGCGATCGCGACGATCGCCCACCGGCCGCTGACGAGGAAGCCACCGGCGCCCGCCGGGATGGCCGCCAGGATGAGTGCCTTCGCCGTCGCCGTGCCGCTGATCCCCCGCATACCTGTCATTGAACCGCTCGTGCCCGGCCGGCAGGGCCTCTGCTATCCGCTATGCGACAACGGCGGCCTGCGGAGCCCCGGTCGTGGCACGTGATCGACGGACCGCTCGAGCGTGATACCTCAGAGGTATAAAAATGCCGCTGAGGTATCACGCTCGTCCGACTGCGTGCTCCGGCAGAGGCGGCCGGCGGCCGCGAGTTCCCGGAGGGCTAACTCTTCGCCAGGTCGTTCACGCAGCGCAGCACCGGTCGGACGGTCAGCAGGGCCGGGTCCAACGCCGCGTCGGCGCGCACCGTGAGGGTCACCGACTCGCCGGGCAGCAGGGTGACCAGTGCCTCGTCCACCTCGGCGGACGGGTCCAGCCGGTCCGGGTAGAGGGTCAGGTCACGCAGCACCGTGCGGGCGGTGACCCGGACCCGCTGCCCACCGTCGACCGGCTCGACCGTCGCGTCCCAGGCCGCCGCCGGCCAGTCGACGTCGCGGTCCTCGGCGAAGAACCACAGTGCCCGCTCGGCGCTCTCCCCCGCCTCGGCGACCAGCAGCTCCCGCCGGGCCTCGTCCGGCCGCGCCAGCTCCGCCGGCAGCGCCAGCGTCACCGCCGAGTACGCGGGGACCTCCAGCTCCATCGTGGTCTTCGCCCGAGGTTCACCGGCGAGGGTCAGCCGCGTCACGGACGCCGACGCCCGCCACGGCGTGCCACCGTCGTTCACCGCGACCAGGGCGAGGCCGCCGTCGCGGGGCTGCACGGTGAGCAGCCGGTCGGCGTACGCGTGGCGCAGCGCGTACCACAGTGGCTTGCGCCGGCCGTCGCCGTCGACGGCGGACCAGGAGGTGACCGGCCAGCAGTCGTTGAGCTGCCAGACGATGGTGCCCGCGCACACGCTCCGGTGCGAGCGGAAGTGCTCCACGCCGAGCTGGATGGCCCGGGCCTGGTTGAGTTGCGTCAGGTAGTGCCAGTCGTCGAAGTCCGCCGGGGCGGGCAGGTGGGCGTCCAGTCCACGCTGGAGCTTGGCGTCGCCGCCGGTCGCCTTCTGGTGGTGCGCCATGCCGGGTGAGTCGTGGGCGAGGGGTTCGTCGCTCAGCGCCCGCCGCAGCGTGGCGTACGCGGGCGGCCCCTGGTAGCCGAACTCGGCGACGAAGCGGGGCACGTACTCCCGGTACTTCGTGTAGTCGTCGGTGTTCCAGACGTCCCAGATGTGCGTGGTGCCGTGCGCCGGATCGTTCGGGTGGATGTCCTCGGTGCCCGACCAGGGGCTGCCCGGCCAGTACGGGCGGGTCGGGTCCAGCTCGCCGACGATGCGGGGCAGCACGTCCAGGTAGTAGCCGCGACCCCAGGTGCGCCCGGCCAGCGGCTCCTGCCAGTCCCAGTCGTGCCAGCCCCAGATGTTCTCGTTGTTGCCGGTCCAGAGCACCAGCGACGGGTGCGGCGCCAGCCGGGTCACCTGCTCGGTGGCCTCGGCGGCCACCTCGCTGCCGAACGGCTCCTCCTCGGGGTACGCGGCGCAGGCGAACAGGAAGTCCTGCTGGACCAGCAGCCCGCGCTCGTCGGCGAGGTCGTAGAAGTCGGTCGACTCGTACCGGCCACCGCCCCAGACCCGCAGCAGGTTGATGTTGGCCTCGGCGGCCTGGTCGAACCGCCCGGCCAGCCGCTCCCGGGTGACCCGGTTGGGAAACACGTCGTCGGGGATCCAGTTGACCCCGCGCACGAAGACCGGGACGTCGTTGACCGACAACGCGAAGGGGGTGCCGTGCTCGTCGGGGGTGGTGTCCAGGCGTACCGAGCGGAAGCCGATGAGCCGGGACCAGCTGTCCAGGGTTTCGCCGTCCGGCGCGTGCAGCGTCACCTCCATCAGGTGGCGCGCCTGCTCGCCGTACCCCCGGGGCCACCACAGTGCGGGCTCGCGGGCGGTGAGGGTCAGCACGGCCGTGCGCTGCCCGGCCGGGACGACCACCTCGGCGTCGGCGCCCGCGACGGCGGCCCGGACGGTCATCGGGACGTCCGCGACCCGCTCGACCTCGACGTGCAGCTCCACCTGCCCGTCCCGGCCGGCCAGGGTGACCAGCGGGCGGACGGTGGCCAGCCGGGCCGTGGACCAGGCGTGCAGGCCGATCTCCTGCCAGATGCCCGCGGTGACCAGCGTGGGCCCCCAGTCCCAGCCGAAGTTGCAGGCCATCTTGCGGATGAAGTGGAACGGCTCCGGGTAGGCGTTGGGCCGGTCACCGAGCCGCTGCTGCTGCGCCTCGGCGTAGCGGTAGGCCGAGTCGAAGGTGACAACCAGGTCGTTGTCGCCGTCGCGCAGCAGCGACCGGACGTCGAACCGGTAGCCACGGTGCATGTTCTCGGTGCGGCCGACCTCGACGCCGTTGACGGTGACCGTGGCGACGGTGTCCAGGCCGGCGCAGACCAGGTCGACCCGGTCGTGATCGCCCGCCGGGCGCCGGAAGCTCGTCCGGTAGCTCCAGTCGGTGCGCCCGATCCAGGCCAGTGCCAGCTCGTTGTCGTCGAGGTAGGGGTCTCCGATCAGCCCGGCGTCGAGCAGGTCGGTGTGCACGCAACCGGGCACGGTGGCGGGCACGTCCAACCCGGCGATCCCGGCCGGCACCTGCGCCCCGGGCGTCGCCCGCAGGGTCCAGCCGTCGTGAATTGCCTGTCGGCTCAAGACTTCACCGCACCTTCCATGATTCCGCGGACGATCTGGCGTCCACCGATGAACAGCATGATCAGCAGGGGGATGGTAGCCACGAACGCGCCGGCGAGCACCCGACGGTAGATGACGTAGTTGCCGCTGGCCAGGTCGGAGATGGCCACCATCGAGGTCGGGTAGTCGGTGCCGCCCAGCGTGATCAGCGGCCACTGGAAGTCGTTCCAGGTCGCCACGAACGTGAGCAGGCCGAGCACCGCGAGGGCCGGCCGGATCGCCGGCAGGACGATGGACCGGTAGACCCGCATGGTGGTCGCGCCGTCCATCCGGGCGGACTCGATCAGCTCGTCGGGGACGGTGTTGAGGATGAACTGCCGCATGTAGAAGACGCCGAACGCGGTGACCAGGCCGGGCACGATGACCGCCAGCAGGGTGCCGTTCCAGCCCAGCTTGCCCATCACGATGTACAGCGCGACGACGCCGAGCTGGTTGGGCACGGTGAGGGTGAGCACCACGAACAGCATCAGCCACCGGCTGCCGGCGAAGCGCAGCTTGGCGAAGGCGAACCCGGCCAGCGAGCAGAAGAACAGCATCGAGACGGTCACCACGGTCGACACGATGACGCTGTTGATCAGCGAGGCGGCGAAGTAGACGTCCTGGAGGGAGAAGACCTCGTCCAGGTTGACCAGGAAGCGGTTGCCGGGGGTGACGGCCGGCGGGATCTGGGCCAGTGCCTCGTCGTTGCTGGTAGCGATGACGAACATCCAGTACAGCGGGAACGCCGCGAACAGCATGGTGGTGGCCAGCAGCAGGTACGTCCCGATGCCGGCCGGGGTGTCCTGCGGGGCGCGGCCCATCAGGGCGGCCCGACGGCGGCGGGTCCTGGTTGCCGCCGGCCGGGGCGGTGCGGTGTCGACGGCGCTCACCTGGATCGCCCTCCGGAGAGTCGGTTGGTCAGCAGCGTGTTGATCCCGGCCACGACCAGGATGATGAGGAAGAGTGCCCAGCTCATCGCGGCCGCGTAGCCGAGGTTGAGGTCCTTCCAGCCGACCTTGTAGATCAGTTGGGCGATGGTCTGCCACTCGCCGTCGGGTCCCCCGGTGGCGGCCTGGGCGTTGAGGTCGAAGAGCATCGGCTCGATGAAGAGCTGGAACCCGCCGATGGTGGAGAGGATGACGGTGAACACGATCACCGGCTGGATCATCGGCACGGTGATCCGCCAGAGCTGACGCCACGGGCCGGCCCCGTCGACCGCGGCGGCCTCGTAGACGTCGCGCGGGATCGACTGCATGGCCGCGAGGTAGAGCAGGGCGTTGTAGCCGATCCACTTCCAGTTGACCATCGTGGCGATCGCGATCCAGGCGTGCAGCTTGTCGGCCCGCCAGTTGATCGGCTCGCCGTCGCCGATGCCGAACAGGCCGAGCACCCAGTTGGCCATCCCGAAGTCGCGGGAGAAGAAGACGCTGAACACCATGGTCGAGGCGACGATCGGGGTGACGTACGGCAGCAGGACGCCCACCCGCCACCAGGTCTGCGCCCGCAACCGGCGGTTGAGCAGCGACGCCACGATCAGCGCGAGCAGCAGCTGCGGCACCGAGGAGAGCAGGAAGATGCCGAAGGTGTTGTAGAGCGCGTTCCAGAAGTCCTCGTCGCCGAAGAGCTGGCGGAAGTTGGCCAGGCCGGCCCAGCCGGTCAGCGTCGGATCGTCCAGCCGGTAGTTCCGCAGGGCGACGACGCCGTTGAAGACCAGCGGGAACAGGCCGAAGACCAGGAAGATCAGGAAGAACGGCGCGATCAGCACGTACGGCATGTAGCGCATGTCGAACCGGTACAGCCGGTCGCGCCAGCTGAGCCGGCGGTCGTCCGGGTCGGTGCCGGGGCCGTGCCGCCCGGCGGCGGCACGGCGGCCCGACGACGCGGGCGCGGCGCGGGTGGTGGACATCGGGACACTCCAGGGCCGAAGAGACGGGGGTACGCGCGGGCGGCGCGGGGGCGGCCCGCTGTTCGGCCCGCCCCCGCGTCGGTGGGCTCAGGAGGTGCTGGCCTTCTCGGCTTCCTTGACCGCCTCGGCCCAGGCGGCCTCGGGCTTCAGCGTCTTGTTCTGCACCCGGATCAGCACGTTCTCCACGGCCACCCGGGTCGGGCCGTTCTTCTTGCCCAGGTACTGCGGGGTCAGCCCCTGCGCCATCTTCGGGAAGATCTGGCCGACCGGCGCGTCACTGAAGAACGGGTTCTTGAAGTCGGCGATGGCCGGGTCGCTGTAGAGGGCCGGCTGCGACGGCAGGTTGCCGACCTTCTTGAAGATCTCGATCTGCTGCTCCGGCTGGACCAGCCACTCCAGCAGCTTGTACGCCTCGTCGGCGTGCCGGCTCTGCTTGGGAATCGTCAGGAAGGAGCCACCCCAGTTGCCACCCCCACCGGGCACCGCGGCGATGTCCCACTTGCCCTGGGTGCCGGGAGCGGTGTCCTTGATGTGCCCGAGCATCCAGGCCGGGCAGGCGAGTACCGCGAAGGAGCCGCTGGTGAAGCCCTTGTCCCAGTCGGCCTGGAAGGTGGCCAGGTTGGCGGAGAGGCCGGCCTCGATCGCCTTGATCGTGTAGTCGAAGGCGATCTTCGGGCCCTGCTCCATCCGGAGCTGGTCCTGCTGGTCGTAGAAGCCGACCGGCTGCTGGCCGAGGATCGGGTTGAACAGGTTGCTGCCTGCGTCGATGAACTTCTTGTTGCTCCTACCGGTGTACTCCTGGCCGACCTCGATGAACCGGTCCCAGGTGGGCCAGAGGGCGGAGACCTGGTCAGGCTCGGTGGGCAGCCCGGCGGCCTTGAACAGGTCGGTGCGGTAGCACATGGCCAGGCCGCCGACATCGGTGCCGAGGCCGATCTGGGTCTTGCCATCGGCCGACAGCGACTGCTTCCACTTCCACGGCAGGTACTTGCTCTCGTAGCCCCCGGCGCCCTTGTCGAGCAGGTTGACGAACTTGTCCGACTGACTGCGGAACTGCACCATGAAGCCCTCGTCGATGGCGGCGATGTCCGGCGCGCCGGAGCCGGCGACCAGCTTCTTCTGCAGGTCCTCGTGCTGGGCGTTGTACTCCCCGGAGTTCAGCTGGATCTTGACGTTGGGGTTGGCCGCCTCGTACGTCGTCTTGAGGTCCTGCAGGCCGAAGTCGCCCCAGAAGTTGATTTTCAGGGTGACCTGTCCGTCCGCCGCACCGGAATCCTGCCCGCTCTTGCCGCTGCACGCGGCGACCAGGGCGAGACCGACCGTGCCCACGGTGACCGCGCGGGCCCACCGGGTCCAGGAGCGTTTCATGGCATCCTCCGAGCAAGTGGGAACGCTCCCGACATCGAGAGACGTTGACTGAACCGGATAAGTGCCGTCACCGTACGGCCCGGTTCCGGGAGTGTCAACGGCCTGTTAAGAAGGCGCACGACCACCGCCAAGGTGGTGCCCGTGGGAGCGCAAACAGGCGTGGTGGAGCGCTTTCTCTCGCTGCTCCGCGCACCTGGCGGCGCTCAGGTACCGACCCCGCACCGGTACGCTGAACCGGGCAAGTACGCCGGTCGAGGTCGACCCTGGACGGTCGGCCGGTGGCCGTCGGCGTCGGTTGCGCTAGGTTGAGGCCGCCGAAGCACCACGCGTGACCGCGGCAGGGAAGCGACCCGACCCCCGTGGGCGGAGAGTGGAGGAGCACGCCGGTGAAGCGGCCGACCATCGCCGACGTCGCCCGACGCGCCGGGGTGTCCAAGGGCGCCGTGTCGTACGCGCTGAACGGGCAACCCGGCGTCTCCGAGGCCACCCGCCAGCGCATCCTGGCCATCGCCCAGGAGATCGGGTTCAGCCCGAGCAGCGCCGCCCGCGCCCTCTCCGCCGCCACCGCCGAGGCGGTCGGCCTGGCCCTCTGCCGGCCCGCCCGGATACTGGGCATCGAGCCGTTCTTCATGGAGCTGATCAGCGGCGTCGAGGCCGAACTCTCCGCCCGCTCGTACGCGCTCACCCTCCAGGTGGTGGCCGACCACGACGCCGAGATCGCGGTCTACCGACGCTGGTGGGGCGAGCGCCGGGTCGACGGGGTGCTCGTCTGCGACCTCCGCACCGACGATCGCCGCATCCCCGCGCTGGAACAGCTTCAACTGCCGGCGGTGGTGATCGGCGGGCCGGGTGGCACCGGCGACCTGGCCAGCCTCTGGTCCGACGACGCGGCCGCGCTCACCGAGGCGGTGGAGTACCTCGTCGCGCTCGGGCACCGGCGGATCGCCCGGGTCGGTGGCCTGCCCGACCTGCGGCACACCGAGATCCGCACCGAGGCCTTCGCGGCGGTGTGCCAGCGGCTCGGCCTGGTCGACGCGGTCACGGTCTGGTCGGACTACACCGGCGAGGAGGGCGGCCGAGCCACCCGGCGACTGCTCAGCTCCGCGCAGCGGCCCACCGCGGTCATCTACGACAACGACGTGATGGCCATCGCCGGGCTCTCCGTCGCCCAGGAGATGGGGCTCACCGTGCCGGGGGACCTGTCCATCGTGGCCTGGGACGACTCGCCGCTCTGCCGGCTGGTGCACCCACCGCTGACCGCGCTGGGCCGTGACATCCCGGCGTACGGCGCACGCGCCGCCCGGCAACTGCTCGCCGTCATCGCCGGGCAGCCCGCGACCCGCGTGCAGGACGAGACGCCGCACCTCACCCCGCGCGGCAGCACCGCGCCGCCCCGAAACAGGTGAACCGGTTCACCCCGAGGGCGGGTCAGCGGGACGCCGAGGGAAACTCCTCGAAGTACGCCTCGACCCGCTCGGCCGTCGCCGGCCGGGCCAGCGCGAAGCCCTGCCCGTACCGGCAGCCGGCCCGGTGCGCCCCCTCGACCTGAGCCGCTGACTCCAACTCCTCGGCGACGATCTCCACGCCCAGCCGCTCGCCGACGTTGACCACCACGTCGATCAGCGGCGGCTGCCCGTCCGGCCGGGCGCCCACCAGCTCCGGGCCGACCTTGAGCAGGTCGATCGGGAGCCGTCGGAGCTGGGCCAGCGAGGCGTGCTCGGCCCGGAAGTCGTCCAGGGCGGTGCGGACGCCCAGCGACCGCAGGCCGGCCAACCGGGCCACCACCGTCGACAGGTCGGCGGCGACCCTCGGCTCGGCCACCTCCACCACCAGCCGCTCCGGCGACACCCCGTACGCGGCCAGCACGGCCGCGGCACGCTGCACGAAGTCGGGGGTCGTCAACTCCCGGGTGGTGACGTTGACCGCCATCCACAACTCCCGGTTGCCCGCCGACCAGTCGGCCAACTGGCGGCAGGACCGGTCCAGCACCCACCACTCCAGTTCGCCGACCAGGTCCAGGTCCTCGGCGACCGGCAGCAGCTCGGCCGGGAGCACCGTGCCGAGCACCGGGCTGCGCCAGCGCAGCAGCGCCTCGGCGCCCACCGGCTGCCGGTCGGCCAGGTCGAGCACCGGCTGGTAGACGAGGTCCAGCTCACCGCGGGCCACCGCTCCGGGCAGTTCCCGTTCCAGGTCGAGCCGGCGGACGAGCTGCTCCTCCAGGAACGCGTCGTACCACTCGACCCGGTCCCGGCCCAGTTGCACGGCCCGCCGCCGGGCCAACTCGGCCTGGCGGAGCACGTCGGCCGGCCCGGCGCCGCTGACCTCGGCCAGCCCGATGCTCGACTGCACCCGCAGCACAGCCCCGGCCAGGTCGTACGGCGGGGCGAGCGCGGTCAGCAGCCGGGTGCCCAGCGCGTACGCCACCACCGGGCCCGCCGCCGTGACCACGGCGAAGCCGGCACTCGTGCACCCGGTGACCAGGTCATCGGGTGCGATGACCGCGCGAGTCCGGCGGACCGCCTCGGCCAGCACGTCCTCGCGGCCCGTCGGCCCGACCCCGTCGGCCCCGTGCAGGTCCACGAGCAGCAGCGCGCCGGTCGGCGCCGGCACGTCACCGATCGCGGCGAGGGCGTCCAGCAGGGCCGCCCGGTCTCCGGGAACGCCGCCACCGACCGGAGCGGGCCGGCCGCCGAGCCCCGACCAGGTCGCACCGCTGTCGGGCGGCCAGCTCGAGCCGACGCCGTCGGAGCTGGCCGGCGCGTCGGCGGTCCTGCCGGTCGGCGCCCCGAGCCGGCGTGGCTGGCCCGCTCGGCGGTGCCGGACCGCCCGGCCGCTGGACCGCCGGTGGGCGGCACGCCGTTCGGGGACGGCCGCGTCACCGGCGCGCAGCAGCTCACGCAGCGCCAGTGGCGGCACCGCCGCCAGAGCCAGCAGCACGCTCGTCCGGTCCGGCGCCCGGCCGGCGCCCAGGTGCAGGCCGGCCGCCAGCAGCAGCACCGCTGCCGGGAGCACCGCCCGGGGCCAGGCCGCGGCGACCGGCCCCGGCTCCTCGCCGGCTCCGGCCACCGCGTCGCCCGCGCCGAGCGCGGTGAGCAGCATGCCGAGCACCAGCGGCGGCACGGCCAGCAGGGCCGCCCGGCCGGTCGGCGCGGGCGGCAGGGTGGCCAGCAGCGCCAACCCGACCAGGGTGAGCAGGACGCCACCCCGGCAGATTGCGCCGGGCGCACGCCGGTACGGGCCGGTGAACGCGCTGAGCGCGGCCATGCCCAGCACGCCCAGCACCAGCGCGGCGACCAGCCGGCCGGGTACCGGCAGCGTGTCGCGGGGCAGCAGCAGCCAGCCGGCGAGGGCCAGCCCGATCGCCGGGACGGCCGCCTCGACCAACGAGCGCGCCGTGGCTCGGGCCGGTGGTGCCGTCCGGCCCGGGAGCTGGAGCAGCCCGGCCGCGGACAGTGCCGCCACGACGAGCGACCCGACCAGCGCGGCGACCCGGTGCCCGGTGTCGACCAGCGGGAGCACGGCGGCGCTGAGACCGGCCGCCACCACCGCCGCGTCGAGCAGCACCCCCGCCGCACGCGGCGAGGGATCGGCGGATGATGGCTCGGTGGGCGGCGGATCGGTGGGCGGCGGATCGGTGGATCGCCGCGTTGCCAGGCGGGAGAGCCGTAACCCGGCGAGGGTGGCGCCCGCGCCACCGGCCAGCGCGATCACCACCGAGGTCGGGACCAGATCGGCGGCGCCAGCGATGACAAGCAGCGCCACCGCCGTGGACACGGCGGCCTCCGGCGCCGCTCGGCGGGGGACGAGGACGCGGAACGGGTACGCGAGGAGCACGGCGGTCGCCTTCGTGAGGGGGCACGGGGCGGTGCGGCGGTGCGGGCATCGGACGTTGCGGGTCCGCTGCCCAACAGTCGAGAACGATCGGCGGCCAAATCGGTTACGCGCCGGTCACCCGGAGGAGGCAGTGACCCGTGTCACTGTACGGTGTGCCGGGCCGACCGGGCACCGCCCGCCGCGACCCGGACAGGCCGGGGGTGGGATCATCGGAGGGTGAGTACGCCCGACACCGTCCGCTTCCGGTACAACCAAGCCATCCTGGCCGCGGCGGTCATCGCCTTCATCGGTGCCCTCCCGCTGGCCAACGCCCGGGGGTACCTGCTGCCGGTGCTGCTCATCCCGCTCGCCGTCGGCCTGTGGGCCTGGCGGGCCGGCACCGACGCCGACGCCCGGGAGCTGCGCCTGCGGGCCCTGGCCGGGCAGCGCCGCATCGCCTGGGACCAGGTCGTCGAGCTGGCCACCGACCCGCGCGGGCGGGCGGTCGCCCGGCTCGACGACGGCCAGCAGGTCGTCCTGCCGGCGGTACGCGGGACCGACCTGCCCCGGCTCGTCGCGGCCACCGGCCAGACGCTGCCCGGCGCGACCGGCTGAGCCACCCGATCAGTAGCCGTCGACCACCGTGTTGATCAACGGCTGGCCGGCGGCGAACCGCCGCACCTGATCGCCGACCAACCGGTAGGCGCGCGGCAGCAGACCCCGCACCGACCCGGCCACGTGCGGAGTGAGCAGCACGTTCGGCATCGTCCACAGCGGGGAGTCCGCGGGCAGCGGCTCCGGGTCGGTGACGTCGAGCGCCGCCGAGATCCGCCCGGTGCTCAGCTCGGCCACGAGCGCCTCGGTACGGGCCACCGGCCCCCGGGCCGCGTTGACCAGCAGCGCACCGTCCGGCATCGCGGCCAGGAACTCCTTGTCGATCAGGCCGCGCGTCGCGTCGGTGAGCGGGACCAGCACCACCACCACGTCGGCCTCGGGCAGCAACCGGGGCAGGTCCTCGACGCCGTGCACCCCCTGCTCCGGCCGGGCCGTGCGGGCGACCAGGGTGAAGCTCACCTCGAACGGGGCGAGCCGGTCCCGCACCGCGGTGCCGATCGAGCCGGCACCGACGATGAGCACCCGCTTGCCGGTCAACTCGTCGGTCGGGGCGAACTCGCCGAACGCCCACCGACGGTCGGCCTGAGCCCGTACGAACGCCGGGAACGCCCGCAGCTGGGTGAGGATCGCGGTGACGACCCACTCGGCGGTGGACGGGTCGTGCACGCCACGGGCGTCGCACAACGTGACACCGGGCGGTGTCCGGCCCGCCCAGGCGTCCGCGCCGGCGGAGAGCAGCTGCACCGCCGCCAGGTCGGGCAGCTCGTGCAGCAGTGCGGTCGCGTCCGAACCGGCCAGGAACGGCGGTACCCAGAACCGCACGCCGGCCACCGGCGAGGGCAGCCGGTCGGCGTGCTCGACGACCTCCACCGTCACGTCCTGGGGCAGTTCGCCGATGAGGTCCAGGCCGGCCTGGTGCGGGATCCATACCTTCACGTCCGCCGACGATAGCCCCCAACGTGACGGCCGGTGCGGGCACGGCGGCAACCGCCGGGTGGCGCGCGGCGTCGGGGCAGGCGAGACTCGGCACACCGAGGTTCGGCTCGGGCACGGAGAAGGTATAACGAAGGGTCGGCGGCCGCTCGGCCTCCGCTCCCGCAGACAGGTGCTTGATGACCGACGGCTCAACCGCGCGCCCCCGACGCGCGACCGCCCCACCCCCGGCGCTCGGCGACCCCGCACGGCTGCGGGCGCTCGCCGACACCGGGCTGGACGCCGCCCCGGACGAGGCGTTCGACCGGTTCGCCCGCCTGGTCAGCGACCTGCTGGACGTGCCGGTCGCGCTGGTCTCCCTGGTCTCCGCCGACCGGCAGTTCTTTCCCGGAGCGGTCGGGTTGCCCGAACCCTGGGCGGAACGCCGGCAGACCCCGCTGAGCCACTCGTTCTGCCAGCACGTGGTCGACATCGAGGTGCCGATGGTGCTGCCGGACGCCCGGCTCTACCCCCGGGTGCGCGACAACCTGGCCATCGCCGACCTCGGTGTGGTCGCGTACGCCGGGATGCCGCTGACCGACCTGTCCGGCCGGGTGCTCGGCGCGCTCTGCGCCATCGACAGCAAGCCCCGGGCCTGGAGTGCGGGGCAGCTGCGGACGCTGGCCGACCTCGCCGCCGCCTGCTCGTCGGAGCTGCGGCTACGGATCGCGCTGGACGGGGCGCAGGAGGCGGGCCGACGTGCCGTGCAGGCGCACGAGCGACTGGAACTGCTCGCCGGGGTGAGCGAGACGCTGGGCGGCACGCTGGACGTGGGCATCGCTCTGCGCCGGCTCGCCGCCACGATGGTGCCGCTGCTCGCCGACTGGTGCCTGCTCACCCTGGTCGGGCCGACCGGCCTGCCCCGCGAGGTGGTCGCGGTGCACTGCGACCCGGCCCGGACGGCGGACGTGGACCGCTTCGCCGAGCTGCTGCGTACCGGGCTGAGCAGCGACTCGGTCATCCGGGCGGTGCTGCGGACCGGCCAGCCCCGGCTCGGTGGCGTGGCGTCGGTGGCCGACGTGGCACGGGGCACCACGGATCCGGAGATGGCAGCGATCGCCCGACGCCTCGGCATCGCCTCCTACCTCAGCGTGCCGGTGTCGGCCGCCGGTGGCACCGTGTTGGGGGCGATCACCCTGGTCAACGGCCCGCAGCGCCAGCAGTTCGACGACCGCGACCTGCTCACGGCGGTGGACATCGGCCGCCGGGCCGGGCAGGCGATCGGCAACAGCTCGATGTACGGCGAGCAACGACACGTCGCCGAGGTCCTGCAACACAGCATGCTGCCGCGGCTGCCCCTCGTACCCGAGCTGGAGCTGGCGGCCCGCTACCAGCCCGCGGCCGACCGGGTGGAGGTGGGCGGCGACTGGTACGACGCCTTCGTCCAGCCCGACGGTGACCTGATCGCGGCGATCGGGGACGTGGCCGGGCACGACATCGAGGCGGCGGCGACCATGGGCCAGCTGCGCAACCTGGTGCGCGGCAACGCGTTCGGCCGGCAGGACGCGGTCGGCGAGCTGATGACGCACCTGGACGGCGCCATCCGCGGCCTGCGGCTCCCGATCGCGGCCACCGCGACGCTCGTCCGCATCCGTCCCCGGTCCTCCGGCGTCCGGGAGGTGACCTGGTGCAACGCCGGCCACCCGCCGGCGCTGGTGATCCGCGCCGGCGGCACGGTGGAGAGCCTCGAGGCGCCGCCGGAGGCGTTGCTCGGCCTGGCCCGGCCGGTACGGCGGACCAGCCACTCGACCGGTCTGGCCGTCGGCGACACCCTGCTGCTCTACACCGACGGGCTGGTCGAGCGGCGGGACCAATCCATCGACGACGGCCTGTCCGAGCTGCGGAGCCGGCTGGCCGGCAGCGACACGCTGCCCCTCGACGAGTTGTGCGACCTGCTGCTCGCCTCGATCCAACACCGTGAGGACGACACCGCGCTGCTGGCCGTACGGGCCCACTGAGTCCTCCAGCGGGGCCGCCCGGTGGCTGCGACCGGCGACTGTCGGATCGCGTCGGGCACGGCCGGGTGCTCCGGCGGGCTACCCTGGGCCGGGTGAGCGCCCGTCCCCCGTACTCCCGCAGCCGCCGTCTCCGCGCGGCCCTCGCGGCGTCCTGCGCGGCGCTGCTGTTCGCCGCCGGTTGCAGCTTCGGCGAGCCGGAGCCGGACCCGGCCGGTGAGCCGCCCAACCTGCCCACCCCGTCGGCGTCGGCAAGCGCTGGCGGCGCCGGCCAGCAGGCGGTGGCGACCGTGCTCGCCAAGGGCCTGCGCGTGCCCTGGGCGATCGGCTTCCTGCCCGACGGCGGCGCGCTGGTCACCGAGCGGGACAGCGGCCGGATCCTCCAGGTCGGCCCGGAGTCCGGGCCGGACGGGCTACGGGTCCGGGTGGTGCAGACGATCACCGACGTGGCGGCGGCGGGCGAGGGCGGCCTGCTCGGCATCGCCGTCTCCCCCGGCTACGCCAAGGACCGCACGCTCTTCGTCTACTACACGTCCGAGCAGGACAACCGGGTCGTCCGGCTGCAACTCGGCGGGCAGCCCACCCCGATCCTCACCGGCATCCCCAAGGCGAACGTCCACAACGGCGGAGGGCTGGGCTTCGGGCCGGACGGGCAGCTCTACGTGAGCACGGGCGACGCCGGCGAGCGCCCCCTCGCCCAGGACGCGAAGAGCCTCGGCGGCAAGATCCTGCGGATCACGCCGGACGGCAAGCCCTCCGCCGGCAACCCGTACCCCGGGTCCCCGGTCTGGTCGCTGGGGCACCGCAACGTGCAGGGCTTCACCTGGGACGCCGCCAAGCGGATGTACGCCGTGGAGTTCGGCCAGAACACCTGGGACGAGATCAACCAGATCACCAAGGGCGGCAACTACGGTTGGCCGCAGGTCGAGGGGCGGGCCGGCGACCGGAAGTACAGCGACCCGATCACCCAGTGGGGGACCTCGGACGCCTCCTGCTCCGGGCTGGCCGCCACGGACCGGCTGCTGGTCACCGGCTGCCTGCGTGGCAAGCGACTGTGGGTGATGGAGTTGACCGACACGGGCACGCTGCTCGGTCAGCCCAGCGAGCTGCTCACCAACCGGTACGGCCGGCTGCGCGCGGTGGCCGCCGCGCCGGACGGATCGCTCTGGGTGAGCACCTCCAACCACGACGGGCGCGGCAACCCCGCGGCCGACGACGACCGCCTCCTACGGGTGGTATTCGCCGGCGGCGACGGCGGCCGGAGCTGACCTTCGTCACCATCCGTTCAGGTTTGCCAAGATCCTCCGACGGGCAGGTCAGAATCTCAGCATGGACGGGCAGCACGACGAGCAGCACGACGACGCCGGTGACCGGGACGACCCGGTGACCGGTGGCGAGACGCGTCGCTCGGCTCGTGGCGGCCGGCCGGGTCCGGTGCGCCGCACCGGCGTGATCCTCGCCGTAGTCGCCGTGGCGCTGGCCGGGGCGGTGCTCGGGGTGCTGGCCGGCGGCCGGGTGGCCACCGACATCGGGCCGTTCCGGGCCAACCTCAGCCTCTCCCCCGCCAGCGACGGCGGCACCACCGTCGACGTGCCTCCGCTCGGCGCCCTGCTGCTGGACAGCCACGACGGGCCGACGCACCTCACGGTGCGGCTGGGCGCGCTGGACCAGGGGCGCACGGAGGCGCTGCTCGACGACCCGGCCAGCATCAGCCGGGCCAGCCAGAGCGCCGTCGAGGACGTCCGGTCCGGGGTGATGCGACTCGGCCTGCGGACTCTGGCCTCGGCGGTGCTGGTCACCCTGATCCTGGCCGGGCTGATCTTCCGCGACACCCGGCGGACGGCCTGGGCGGGTGGGCTC
This sequence comes from Micromonospora sp. RHAY321, assembly GCF_023896955.1. Lineage (GTDB taxonomy): Bacteria > Actinomycetota > Actinomycetes > Mycobacteriales > Micromonosporaceae > Micromonospora. The sequence goes on along the minus strand of NZ_JAMHIW010000023.1, from coordinate 20,979 downwards.
GCCCTGCTGGTCACCGCCGGCAGCCTCGGCACGGCGGCGGCCACCCTGCGACCGCAGGCGATCGAGGAGCCGCGCTACGAGGGGCTGCTGGTCAACGCCCCGGCGATCGTGGGCGACGCCCGGCGCATCGCCAACGACTACACCAAGTACGCCGAGCAGCTGCAACGCATCGTCGGCAACGTCAGCCAGCTCTACACGACCGTGTCGGCGCTGCCGGTGTACGAGCCGGCGCCGGGCACGACCCGGGTGCTGCACGTCTCCGACATGCACCTCAACCCGACCGGCTGGCAGCTGATCCGGACGGTGGTGGAGCAGTTCGGCATCGACGTGGTGATCGACACCGGGGACATCACCGACTGGGGCAGCGAGCCGGAAGCCTCCTTCGTCGGGTCGATCGGCCTGCTGAAGAAGCCGTACGTCTTCATCCGGGGCAACCACGACTCGGGCCGCACCGGTGCTGCGGTGGCCCGGCAGCCGAACGCGATCGTGCTGAACAACACGACGACCACGGTGGCCGGACTGACCATCGCCGGCATCGGCGACCCCCGCTTCACCCCGGACAAGAACACCTCTCCGGCGGGCAGCGGCCTGACCCAGCAGGTGGCCGACCAGGTGATCGGGGCCGGCGAGCAGCTCGCCACCACGGTGCGCCGCTCGCCGCAGCCGGTGAACATCGCGCTAGTGCACGATCCGGCGTCGGCGGGGCCGCTCGCCGGCACGTGCCCGCTGGTGCTGGCCGGGCACACCCATTCCCGGCAGGTCTCCAAGCTGCCCCAGGAACCCGGTCAGCAGCCCACCACGCTCATGGTGGAGGGCTCCACCGGCGGTGCCGGGCTGCGCGGCCTGGAGGGTGAGAAGCCGACCCCGCTGTCGATGAGCGTGCTCTACTTCGACCAGCAGAAGATGCTCCAGGCGTACGACGACATCACCGTCGGCGGCACCGGGCAGGCCCAGGTGAACCTGGAACGGCACGTGGTGGAGGGGCCGACCGCCGGGCCGTCCCCCTCGGTCACCCCCACCCCGACCCGCTGAGCCCCGAGGGTTGACGTCGCGGCGTCGGGAGCGTGCACGTCAGCGCAGGGCGAGGGCGGCCAGAGCGGCGTTGACGATGCTGCCGGGCAGCAGGTCGTGCAGCTCGTACAGCTCGGCCACGCTGCCGGACTGGCCGAACTCGTCCACCCCCAGCGGCACCGCCGGCGCGCCCAGCGCCGAACCGAGCCAGGCCATCGCGTGCGACGCGGCGTCGTGCACGGTCACCACCGGCACCCGGTCGGCGAACGCGGACCGCAGCGCGCCCGGCACGCTGGGGACCGTGGCCGTCCGCACGCCCTGACGCAGGGTGCGCTGCCACGCCCGGTAGAGCCGGTCCAGCGAGGTCACGTCCACCACGTGCGCGGCGACGCCCTCCTCGGCCAACTCGGCCGCGGCAGCCAGCACCTCGGGCAGCACCGCGCCGGAGGCGGCCAGCTGCACCACCGGGGCGTCGGCCAGGTGCGGGTACGCCTGATGCGCGTCGACCAACCGGTACGCCCCGGCGACCACCTGCCGGCGCAGCACCGCGTCACCGAGCCGGGCCCGGGCGGCCTCGAACGGCGCCTGGTCCAGCGGCCGGGTGCTCAACCGGAAGTAGTACGCCCCGTCCTCGGTGGGTGCGGCGGTCGCGGCCGGGGCGGAACCGCCGGCGATCTGCCCGAGCGCGTCACAGAGCAGCCAGTCCAGGCTGGCCGCGTACGCCGGTTCGAGGAAGGTCACCCCGGGCAGCTCCAGGCCGACGGAGGCGGTGATGGTGGACTGGTGCGCGCCGCCCTCCGGGGCCAGGGTGATGCCCGACGGGGTGCCCGCGACCACGAACCGGGAGCCGGAGTAGGTGCCGTACAGGAACGCGTCCAGGCCCCGCAGCACGAACGGGTCGTAGACGGTGCCCACCGGCAGCAGCGGCTGCCCCGACAGGTCCCACGACAGGCCGAGCTGGCCGAGCAGCAGGAACAGGTTCATCTCGGAGATGCCCAGCTCGATGTGCTGCCCGGCGGGGCTCTCGGTCCAGCGCAGCATCCGGTCCTCGGTCCAGGAACGCTGCTCGGTGGGGGCGAAAACCCCGGTCTTGTTGATGAACCCGGCCAGGTTGGTGGAGGTGGCCACGTCCGGCGCGGTGGTGACCAGGTAGCGGCCGACCTCCCGGTCCCGGGCCAGGTCCACCAGCACCCGGCCGAAGACCTCCTGCGTGGAGATCGGCTTGTTGGCGCGTACTCCCGTGCTCTCCGGGACGGTGACCCCCAGCGCCCGCTCGCGGGGCGCGCGGGACAGCGCCTCCCGGCGGGCGCCGGCCCGGATGCCGGCCGGTGACGCCGGGTCGAGGCGGTCCCACTCGGTCTCGGCGGTCAACCCCTGCGCGGCACGCAACGCGTCGACCTGCTCAGTGCTGAGCAGCGCCGAGTGGTTGCGCGGGTTGCCGGCGATGGGCAACCCCCACCCCTTGACCGTGTACGCGAAGACGACGCTGGGCCGGTCGGTGACCGCGTCGCACTGGGCGTACGCGTCGAGCATCGCCTGCAGGTCGTGCCCGCCGAGGTCGGTGACGAGCGGCCCCAGCTCCTCGTCGTCGACGCCCTCCACGAAGGCGCCCACCTCGGCCGGCGCGCCGTCCAGGAACTGCTTGCGCAGCGCCGGGCCGGCCAGCCCGAACAGCGACTGGTACTGCTCGTTGGGCATCGCGTCGATCCAGTCGCGCAGCACCGCGCCACCCGGCCGGGCGTACGCCTCGGCGAGCCGGCGGCCGTACTTGACCTCCACGACGTGCCAGCCGGCCGCCTCGAACTGGCCGCGCCACTGGTTGATCCGGATGCCCGGCACCACCCGGTCCAGCGACTGCCGGTTGAAGTCCACCAGCCACATGACGTTGCCCAGGCCGGTGGTGGCGGGGTCGGCGACCGCCTCCCAGATGTTGCCCTCGTCCAGCTCGGCGTCGCCGATCAGCGCGACGAACCGGGAGTGCGGCCGGGCGCCGAAGTGCGCGTCGACGTAGCGGCGGGTGGCGGCGGCGAAGAGCGGTGCCGCCGCGCCGAGACCCACCGAGCCGGTGGAGAAGTCCACCTCGTCGGGGTCCTTGGTGCGTGACGGGTACGACTGGAGGCCACCGCGGGCCCGCAACCGGGGCAGGTACGAGCGGTCCAGGTTGCCCAGCAGGTACTGGATGGCGTGGAAGACCGGGGAGGCGTGCGGCTTGACGGCCACCCGGTCCTCGGCGTCCAGGTGCGCGAACCAGAGCGCGGTCATCGCCGTGACCAGCGAGGCGCTGGACGCCTGGTGACCGCCGACCTTCACCCCGTCACCGGTGGCCCGGTCGTGGTTGGCGGCGTCCACGATCCGGGTGGCGAGCCAGAGCACCCGCCGCTGGATCTCGTCGAGCACGTCGAGGTCGTGGTGGTTCACGGTGACTCCATCCGGGCGTCGCCGTTGACGCCCTCGCGAGGGGGACGCGGGGTGGCCGCGTACGCGACAGGGGTGGCAGGCCGCCGCCGGGTCACGGCGACGGCCTGCTCCGGGTGGGTCTCAGCCCTGGACGCCGAGGCGCTCCAGGACCAGTTCGCGGACGGTCTTCGCGTCGGCCTGGCCGCGCGTGGTCTTCATGACCGCGCCGACCAGCGCGCCGGCGGCGGCGACCTTGCCGCTGCGGATCTTGTCGGCGATGCCGGGGTTGGCGGCGATCGCCTCGTCCACTGCGGCGGTGAGCGCGCCGGTGTCCGACACGACCTCCAGGCCCCGGTTGGTCATGATCTCGGTGGGCGAGCCCTCGCCGTCGACCACGCCCTCCAGGACCGCACGGGCCAGCTTGTCGTTGAGCTTGCCGGCGTCGACCAGGCCCTGCAGCTCGGCGACCTGCTTCGGGGTGGCGCCGATGTCGGCCAGCTCCACGCCGCTCTCGTTGGCCCGGCGGGACAGCTCACCCAGCCACCACTTGCGCGCGGCGGCCGGGGTGGTGCCGGCGGCGACGGTGGCCTCGATCAGCTCGACGGCACCGGCGTTCAGCACCGACTGCATGTCCAGGTCGGAGAGCCCCCACTGCTGCTGGAGCCGACGCCGGTGCACCCGGGGCAGCTCCGGCAGGGCGGCCTTCAACTCGGCCACCCAGGCGGGGTCCGGCGCGATCGGCACCAGATCCGGCTCCGGGAAGTACCGGTAGTCGGTGGCGGTCTCCTTCGAGCGACCCGGGGTGGTGTCGCCGGTGTCCTCGTGGAAGTGCCGGGTCTCCTGGGTGATCCGGCCGCCGGCGTCCAGCACCGAGGCCTGGCGCAGCATCTCCGAGCGGACCGCCCGCTCCACCGAACGCAGCGAGTTGACGTTCTTGGTCTCGGTGCGGGTGCCCCACTCCTGCCCCGGCAGGTTGAGCGAGGTGTTCACGTCGCAGCGCAGCGAACCCTCCTCCATCCGCACGTCCGAGACGCCGAGGGTGCGGATCACGTCCCGCAGCTCGGCGACGTACGCCCGGGCCACGTCGGGGGCGAGCGAGCCGGTGCCCGCGATGGGCTTGGTCACGATCTCGACCAGCGGGATGCCCGCCCGGTTGTAGTCGACCAGCGACTCGGTGGCACCGTGGATGCGCCCGGTGGCGCCGCCGACGTGCAGCGTCTTGCCGGTGTCCTCCTCCAGGTGCACCCGCTCGATCTCGATCCGCACCGTCTCGCCGCCGACCTCGACGTCCAGGTAGCCGTCGACGCAGATCGGCTCGTCGTACTGGCTGATCTGGAAGTTCTTCGGCATGTCCGGGTAGAAGTAGTTCTTCCGGGCGAACCGGCACCACTCGGCGATCGAGCAGTTCAGCGCCAGGCCGATCCGGATGATCGCCTCGATGGCCGCCTTGTTGGCCACCGGCAGCGAACCGGGCAGGCCCAGGCACACCGGGCAGACCCGGGTGTTGGGCTCGCCACCGAAGTCGGTCGGGCAGCCGCAGAACATCTTGGTGTTCGTGCCCAGCTCGACGTGAGTCTCCAAGCCGATCACCGGTTCGTAGCGCGCGACGACCTCGTCGTACGCGGGCAGCGTCGTCGTCATCTGGGCTCCTGCCTCACAGTGCCGGTGGGGTGAACGTGCCGACCGCGGACTCCAGCGCGGCGGCGACCCGGTACATCCGGTCGTCGGCCATCGTCGGGGCCATCACCTGCAGGCCGACGGGCAGCCCCTCGGAGAGGCCGCAGGGCACCGAGATGCCCGGCCCGCCGTACAGGTTGGTCGGGATGGTGAACAGGTCGGCCAGGTACATCTGGTACGGGTCGGCGGTGCGCGCGCCCATCGGGAACGCCACCGACGGGGTGGTCGGCGAGATCAGCGCGTCGACCCGCTCGAAGGCGGTGGTGAAGTCCCGGGTGATGAGCGTCCGGACCTTCTGCGCCTGCCCGTAGTACGCGTCGTAGTAACCCGAGGACAGCGCGTACGTGCCGATCATGATGCGCCGCTTGACCTCCGGGCCGAAACCGGCCTCCCGGGTCAGCGACATGACCTCCTCCAGCGACCGGTTTCCGTCGTCCCCGACCCGCAGGCCGAACCGGACGCCGTCGAACCGGGCCAGGTTGGAGGAGCACTCGCTCGGCGCGATCAGGTAGTACGCCGGCAGCGCGTAGGCGAACGTCGGGCAGGACACCTCGACGATCTCCGCACCCAGCTTCGCGAGGGCGTCCACCGACTCCCGGAACGCCGCCATCACGCCCGGCTCGGCACCCTCGCCGACGAACTCGCTGACGATGCCGAGCCGTACGCCGGTCAGGTCGCCGGTCGCGCCGAGCTTCGCCGCCGCCACCACGTCCGGCACCGGCTGGGGGATCGAGGTGGAGTCGCGCGGGTCGTGCCCGCCGATCACCTGGTGCAGCAGGGCCGCGTCGAGCACCGTACGGGCGCACGGGCCGGGAGTGTCCAGCGACGAGGAGAAGGCGACCAGCCCGTAGCGGGAGGTGCCGCCGTAGGTGGGCTTCACGCCGACGGTGCCGGTGACCGCGCCGGGCTGGCGGATCGAGCCGCCGGTGTCCGAGCCGATGGCCAGCGGCGCCTCGTACGCGGCCAGCGCGGCGGCGCTGCCGCCACCGGAGCCGCCCGGGATCCGGCTCAGGTCCCACGGGTTGTGCGTGGGGCCGTAGGCCGAGTACTCGGTGGAGGAGCCCATGGCGAACTCGTCCATGTTCGTCTTGCCGAGCATCACCGTGCCGGCGTCGCGCAACCGCTGCACGATCGTCGCGTCGTACGGCGGGCGCCAGCCCTCCAGGATCTTCGACCCCACGGTGGTCGGCACGCCACGGGTGGCGAGCACGTCCTTCACCGCGACCGGCACCCCGGCCAGCGGGCCCAGCTCCTCGCCGGCGGCCCGGCGCTCGTCGACCGAGCGGGCCGCGGCGAGCGCGCCGTCGGTGTCGACGTGCAGGAAGGCGTGCACCCGGTCGTCCACGGCGGCGATCCGGTCCAGGTGTGCCCGGGTCACCTCGACGGCGGAGGTCTCACCGCCGGCGACCAGCGCGGCGATCTCCGTCGCGGTCATTCTGGTCAAGTCGCTCATGCCGTCACTCCGCTTCGCTCCGTGACGCCATGAGGCACCACCGCGCTGCAACGCTGATTCGCTCGCTGGCGCTCGCTCATGAGGCCACATCCTCGGTCAGGATCCGCGGTACGCGGAACCGCTGGTCCTCGGCGTCCGGCGCGCCCGACAGCACTTCCTCCGGGGTCAGGCACGGCGTGACCACGTCCTCGCGGAAGATGTTGGTCAGCGGCACCGAGTGCGAGGTCGGCGGGATGTCCGCCGCGGCGACCTCGCCGACCTGGGCGACCGCCTGGAGGATCACGTCGAGCTGGCCGGCGAAGGTGTCCAGCTCCTCCTCGGTGACGGCGAGCCGCGACAGGCGCGCCAGGTGCGCGACCTCCTCGCGGGAGATGGCGGCCATCCGTGCCCCCTTCTGATGTCCTGCTGGTCGGGCGGTGTGCCGGCCGCGCGACGGGTGGAGCGTGACGCGCGGTGACCGGAGCGAGTCTATTGTTCCGCTCCCGTGCCGCGTCCCCGACTCCCCCTCCGCCGGGTCAACGGGTGGGACGACGGCCGCCGTCCGGTTCCGGGCCACCGGTAGGGCGGACCGGCCGGTACCGGGCCAGCCACGTGACCAGTTCCTCGGCGGGCATCGGTCGGGCGTAGAACCAGCCCTGCGCGGCGTCGCAGCCCGCGGCGTGCAGCATCCGCCAGGTTCGCTCGTCCTCGACGCCCTCGGCGACCACCCGCAGGCCCAGCGCGCCGGCCAGCTCGATCATCGATCGGACGATCGCCGCGTCGTCGGCGTCGTCGGCCATGCCGAGTACGAACGACCGGTCCACCTTCACCTCCGACAGCGGTAGCCGACGCAGGTGTTGCAGGGAGGAATACCCGGTGCCGAAGTCGTCCAGGGCGATGGCCACCCCGATGCCGTGCAGCCGGGAGATCGTCGCCAGCACCCGACGCGGGTCGGCCATCAGGGCACCCTCGGTGATCTCCAGTTGCAGTCGCTCGGCCGGCACCCCGTAGCGGGCCAGCCGGTCGGCGATCTGGTCGGCGATCTCACCGGTGTGCAGGTCGCGCACGCTCACGTTCAACGCCGCGCGCAGCCCGATGCCGGCCGCCGACCACTTGGCGAGCTGCTCCACCACGTCGTCGACCACCCGCCGGGTGAGCAGCCGCATCACCGCGCTCTGCTCGGCGACCCGGATCAGCTCCTCCGGGTCGACCATGCCCCGGCGCGGGTGCCGCCACCGCAGCAGGGCCTCGACGCCGACCACCTCGCCGGTCGCGATGGCGATCTGCGGCTGGTAGTACATGGTGATCTCGCCGGCATCGTCGGCCGGCTCGCCGCCGTGGTGCGCCCACCCGGTCGACTCGACCGGTTGCCCCCCGAGGCCCGGCCCGACGTCACGCCGGGGGCCGGGGCCTCCGTCGCTCGGCACGAGGGCCGGCAACGTGCTTCCGTTCGGCGAACGACGCCCCCGCCCACCCCCGGAGTGCCGGTCCCGGGCCGGACCGGTGCGGGCGCCGGCCACCGTGGCGCGGGTGTTGCGGCCACGGATCGGGTCCGCTCCGGTGGCGATCCGGTTGATCAGCTCGTCAGCGTGCACCAACCCGGCGTCGGGCCGCGGCCGGCGACCCCACCACCGGCCGCCGACGCGCGGCGCGGCGGCGATCACCGGGGCCGCACCCGCGTGCGGCGCGGCCTCGGCGGCCAGGTCACCGTCGGGCAGGGCCGCACCGTCCCCGCCGCGCACCTCCGCCAACACCGGAAGGGGTACGTCGACGGCCGGCTCCGGCTCAGCCGGCCCGTTCCCGTCGGCCTGCCCCGCCGGGTGAGCCTGCCCCGCAGGCCCGGAGTCGAGTCGCTCGTCGGCCGACGGGCCGGACTCCAGCACGCGGCGCAGGTCGGCGAGGAGGCCGAGCCGCTCGGCGGAGTTGTGGTCGGACTCCGGGGCGTACAGCGCCACCGTGTCGTTGCGGTGCTTGGCGTCGTACATCGCCACGTCGGCGTGGCGCATCAGGGTGGCGAAGTCCTCGCCGTGCTCGGGGAAGAGGGCGATCCCGATCGAACCGCCCACGTCCAAGGGCAACCCGTCCAGCGGGACCGGCTCGGCCAGCGCCGCGACCACGCGGTCGGCCAGGTCCCGCGCCTGACTCGCGTCGGTCAGCCCGGTCATCACGATGGCGAACTCGTCCCCGCCGAGCCGGGCGACCATCTGCGGTCGGGGTTCCACGTCGGTGAGCCGGGCGCTGACCTCGACCAGCAGCCGGTCGCCCACGGCGTGCCCGAGCGCGTCGTTGACGTTCTTGAAGCGGTCCAGGTCGATCAGCAGCAACGCCAGGTGCCCGTCGGGTTCGCCGCGCGCGGTCCGCTCGGCGTGCAGGTGCACCTGCTCCGCCACCTCGGTCAGCAGCGCCTTGCGGTTGGGCAGCCCGGTGAGCGGGTCGGCGGCGGCGAGGTGCTGCTGCTCCACGGTGAGCCGGGCCATCCGGTAGACGGCGAAGAGCGGCACCAGCACCAGCGGGATGAGGGCCGCGCTGACACGCGCGGCAGCGACCAGCACCGGTGCGAGCAGCAGCAGCGAGCCGGTGGAGAGCAGTTCGAAGCCGAGGCCCTGCCGGACGGTGGGCCACCACCGACCGCCGAAGCGCAGCCGCACCGCCCAGCTCACCAGCCCGTAGTTGACCACGAACCAGGCCATCGTGGCGCCGCCGACGGCGGCCACGTCGGTCCAGTGCAACCGGCCGCCCGAGAAGATGGTGCCCGGCCCGAGCTGGATGACCGCGTACGCGGCGGCGAGGGCGCAGGCGTACTGGCCGACGTTGAACGCGGTCCGCCACGCGGCGTGCCGCATCCGCCAGCCCGACACGACCACCCCCACCGCCTGCACGGCGACGGCCGGACCGAGCCCCCACCCGAGCAGGATCGCGAAGGTGAAGCAGGTGGACGGGAAGACGGCGGAGGACTGTCGGCGCCCCGGCGGGACGAACGGACGGGCGTCGCAGACCACGGCGAGCGCGGCCATCGTCCAGAACGCCACCGGCAGCCGGGACAGCTCGCCGGGCAGTGTCGCGAGTGGACCGGCGGCGGTCAGGGCGGCGACCGCCAGGATGCCGATGACGAAGCCGGCGAACGGCGCCGCCCGTCCGGGAGGGACGAAGTTGCGCGGGTCGGCGACCTCCATCACACCTCCCGACCGACGGTCGGCGTGCGGTGCGCACGCCGTGACCCTATGAAACGCCCTCGGCCCCCGGTTTCCCGGTATGACAGTCACGAATCGGTCGTAGTCGTAATTAAGTTGGTATACGCGGGCAGCCGGCGCGCCGGCCACCGGTGGCGGTCAGCCCTCCACCCGGGCGGCCCCCCGCGCGGCGTCCGGACCCTCGTCCAGCAGCAGCCGGAACCCGTCCTCGTCGAGCACCGGCACCTTGAGGCCGGCCGCCTTGTCGGCCTTGGAACCCGGGTTGTCGCCCACCACGACGAAACTCGTCTTCTTGGACACCGACCCGCTCACCTTGCCGCCCCGGCTCTGCACCGCCTCGGCGGCCTGGTCCCGGGAGAAACCGGCGAGCGTGCCGGTCACCACCACGGTCAGCCCCTCCAACGGGCGCGGCCCCTCGTCGACCGCCTCCTCCGCCATCCGTACGCCCGCCTCGGCCCACTTGCGGACCACCTCGCGGTGCCAGTCCACGGCGAACCACTCCCGGATGCTGGCCGCGATGGTCGGCCCGACCCCGTCGACCGAGGAGAGTTCCTCCTCGCTGGCCGCGTCGATGGCCTCCATGGAGCGGAAGTGCCGGGCGAGCGCCTGGGCCGCCGTGGGGCCGACGTGCCGGATGGAGAGCGCCACCAGCACCCGCCACAGGTCGCGCTCACGGGCGACCGCCAGATTGTCCAGCAACTTGGTGGCGTTGGAGCCGAGGCTGCCGTCCTTGTTGACGAAGAACGGGGACCGGGACAGCTGCTCGGCGTCGAGCTGGAACAGGTCACCCTCGTCGGTGATGATCTGCGCGTCCAGCAACGCCGCGGCACCCTTGTAGCCGAGCACCTCGATGTCGAACGCGCCGCGACCCGCGAGGTGGAACACCCGCTCGCGTAGCTGCGCCGGGCAGCTGCGGGTGTTGGGGCAACGGATGTCGACGTCGCCCTCCTTGGACGGCGCGAGGGGGGTGCCGCACGCCGGGCAGGTGGTGGGCATGACGAACGGCCGGGCGTCGGGCGGGCGCAGCTCGACCACCGGGCCGAGCACCTCGGGAATCACGTCACCGGCCTTGCGCAGCACCACCGTGTCGCCGATCAGCACACCCTTGCGCTCCACCTCCCGGGCGTTGTGCAGGGTGGCGAGCGCGACGGTGGAGCCGGCAACCCGCACCGGTTCGAGAACGGCGAACGGGGTGACCCGGCCGGTGCGGCCCACGTTGACGTCGACGTCGAGCAGCTTGGTGGTGACCTCCTCCGGCGGGTACTTGAAGGCGATTGCCCAGCGCGGGGCGCGGCTGGTCGAGCCGAGCCGGCCCTGGATCGAGACCGGGTCGACCTTGACCACCACGCCGTCGATCTCGTGCTCGACGTCGTGCCGGTGCTCGGCGTAGTAGGCGATGTACTCGGCCACACCGCCCAGATCCGGCACCACCCGCCACCGGTCGCTGGTCGGCAGCCCCCACGCCTTCAGCGCGGTGTACGACTCGGACTGCGCCGCCGGCTGGAACCCCCGGCGGGCACCGATGCCGTGCACGACCAGGCGCAGCGGCCGCGAGGCGGTGACCCTCGGGTCCTTCTGCCGCAGACTGCCGGCCGCGGCGTTGCGCGGGTTGGCGAACGGAGCCCGGCCCTGCTCCACTAGCCCGGCGTTGAGGTCGGCGAACGCGGCGATCGGGAAGTAGATCTCGCCCCGGACCTCCAGCAGCTCGGGAATGTCCGGGAACTCGGCGGACGGCGTGAGCTGGCTGGGCACGTCGCGGATGCTGCGCACGTTGGCCATGACGTCCTCGCCGGTGCGGCCGTCACCCCGGGTGGCCGCCCGGACCAGCCGACCGGCCTCGTAGGTCAGGTTGATCGCCAACCCGTCGACCTTGAGCTCGCAGAGGTAGGGCACGGGGCCGCCGGCGTCCCGCTCGACCCGCTCGGCCCAGGCCGCCAGCTCCTCGTCGGCGAAGGCATTGTCCAGCGAGAGCATGCGCTCGGCGTGCGTGACCGGGGTGAAGTCGGTGGAGAACGTGCCACCCACCCGTTGGGTCGGCGAATCCGGCGTACGCAGCGCCGGGAACTCCTCCTCCAGCGCCTCCAGCTCGCGCAACTGCCGGTCGAACTCGGCGTCGGCGATGATCGGCGCGTCCAGCACGTAGTAGCGGTACTGGTGCTCGGTCAACTCGCGACTCAGCGTCGCGTGCTGCTCACGCGCCTGCGGCGTCGGCTCGGCGCCGGCCGCCGCCTCCTGCGCCGGGCTGACCTGCTGACCGATCTGCTCCTCGGACACCCCGCCACCTTCGGACACGCCTGCGACCTCCCCTGATCACGCTACTCCGGCACCGTATCGGGCCGGTCGGACAATCCGCTGCCCACCCGCGCCGGCCTCCCGCGCGTCCCTGTGATCAGGGGACTCCTCGCCGAGGACCGGCCGGGCTGCGGTGTGGTCGGCGGGCGGCGCGGCGACGGGCGTGCGAGGATCGCCGGACGGTGCGGCCGGCGCGCCGCGCTGAGGTGGAGGTCCGCGATGCCCGAGGTGCTGCTCTGGGCGGGGGCGATCCTGCTGGCGGTGGTCGCCGGCTGGGCGTGGAACAGCTGGCGGCACCGGGTGGCGAACCGTCGGCCGGGTCGGGCCACCACGGCGCGCCCCGGTGGCCGCAGGCCCGCACCGCCCCGGCCGCGCGGCGGCGACCGGCCGGCCGCCAAGCCGCGGCCGCGCGACGCCGACCGTGCGACGGGCACGCCGGCACCGGGCGAGATCTGGTGGGCCGACGTGCCGTACGCCGACGGCAGCGGGTCCAAGGTCCGGCCGTGTCTGGTGCTGCGCGCCGACTCCCGGGGCGCCGACGTCCTGAAGATCACCAGCCAGGACAAGAGCGACCGGGACGACCACGTGCGCATCCCCACCCGGGAATGGGACCCCGACGCCGAGCACGACAGCTACCTGAGCCTCACCGAACCGACCCGGATCAGCTCGGCGGCCTTCGCCGACCGGGCCGGCAGGTGCGACGCCGACCTGTGGCGGCGGGTCCGCAGCCTGCGCCACCTGCCCACCGCCTGACCGGCCCGCGCCCGTCCGCACTCCTGCCGGTCCGGCAGTGCGATCAGTCCCAGGCCACGCCGAGCACGGCGAGCTGGTCGGCGTACTCGATCTGGTCGACCCAGCCCGACGGCCAGGCGGTCATGCCGAGGGCCGCACCCACGAAGGCGCCGGCCAGGGCGGCGATCGAGTCGGAGTCCCCCGCGGTGGTCGCACCGCGCGCCAGCGCGGCGACCGGGTCGTCGGCGTGCCGTACCGCGCAGAGCAGTGCTGTGGCCAACGCCTCCTCGGCCACCCAGCCCTCGCCGGTGACCCGGCACGGGTCACCGCCATCATCGGGCTGGCCCAGGGCGTTCGTCAGGCGGCCCAGCACCGTCAGGCACTCGTCCCATCCCTGGGCGATGAAGTCCTCCGGGGTGCGGGCCCCGGGGCGCTGCCAGAGGTCACCCAGCCACTGCTCCCGGTACACCCGGCGCTGGGCCTGCGCCCGCTCGGTGAGAATCTCCGGAAGCTCGGCCAGCGTCGCGCCCCCGCGCAGTGCGAAGACCGCGTACGCGGTGAGCTCGCTGGCAGCCAGCCCGGTCGGGTGCCCGTGGGTCAACCCGGCCTGCAACTGGGCCAGCCCTGCCAGCGTGTCCAGGTCCACGTCGAGCAACCCGACCGGCGTCACCCGCATGTTGGCCCCGCACCCCTTCGACCCGCTCACCGTCGCCTCCTGCCAGCGGAGCCCGCGACCCAGCTCCCCGCAGGCGCGCAGGCAGGTCATGCCCGGGGCACGGTTGTTGTCCGGACTGACCGCCCAGGCCAGGAAGCGCCGCCGCAGCAGCGGCTCCACAGCCTCCGGGGTGAACGACGGCGCCTCGTGCAGCGCCCAGCCCACCGCCAACGCCATCTGGGTGTCGTCGGTGACCATCGCCGGCTGACCGGACAGCTCACGCGGACCGGTCGGGCCGTACCGGCGCACGATCTCCGAGACGGACAGGAACTCGGTCGGCTTGCCCAACGCGTCGCCGTAGGCGAGACCGAAGAGCGAGCCGGACGCGCGCAGTGGAGGGTGGTGGATCACGGCGGCCATCGTGCCCGGCCACCGTGATCCACGCCAGCTCAGTCCCAGCAGAGGCAGAACGGGTGGCCGACGGGGTCGGCGTAGACCCGGAAGCCCTCGCCCTCGCCCGGCAGCCGGCGGGCGCCGAGCGCGAGTGCCGCCTTCTCGGCGGCCTCGATGTCGTCCACCGTCACGTCGAGGTGGAACTGCTGCGGGCGCTCCGGATCGGGCCAGGCCGGCGGACGCAGGTTGAGTGCCCGCTGGAACGCCAGCCGCGGCTGGTGCCCGGGAGGGCCACCGAGCACCACCCACTCGTCGTCGGAGGCACCCTCGACCAGAGGCACGCCGAGCAACTCCGAGTAGAACGCCGCCAGCGCGCGCGGATCCGGGCAGTCGATCACCACTGAACGTAGCTGTCCAATCATGACCGTCATCCTGCCCAGCGGGTACGACAGGAAACGTCAGTCCTCGACGAGGCGCCGGCCGGCGTCGCGGCAGGCGGCCAGCACCGTCCGGGCGTACTCCGGGGTGGCGCCGGCCAGGCCGCATGCCGGGGTGACGACCACCTGCTCGGCGAGCTGCCGACGGGGGAAGCCGAGCCGGTCCCAGAGCTGGCGTACCCGGTCGGCGATCTGTGCGGAGGTCGGCGCCTGACCGGTCGACGGCGGCCGGGTCGGCGCGGCGCCGATCAGCAACCCGAGGCCGGCGTCGATCGTCTCGCCCAGCGGGTCCAGTTCGGTGAGCAGATCCAGGTCGAGGGCGACCGCGACGGCGCCGGTCGAGCGGATCAGCTCCAGCGGCACGTCGGGGGCGCAGCAGTGCACCACGGTCGGTACGCCGACCGCCTCCACCACCGTGCGCAGCAGCGCCGCGGCGTCCACCGAGTCCATGGCCCGGTACGCGCCCAGCCCGCTCTCGGTGGGCACGTGCCCGGCCAGCACGGTCGGCAGCGACGGCTCGTCCAGTTGGAGCAGCACCGAGGCGCGGGGCAGTCGCCGGGTGACCGCCGCGACGTGCGCGCGCAGCCCTTCGGCGAGGGAGCCGGTGAGGTCACGGACCGCGCCGGGGTCGCGCAGCAGCCGGCCGCCGATCGGCAGCTCCAGGGCGGCGGCCAGGGTGAGCGGGCCGCCGGCCTGCACCTTGATCGGGCCGGCGTACTCCTCGGCCTGCTCGGCGAGTTGGTCCAGGTCGCGTTCCAGCAGGTCGCGGGTGCGGCGCAGGTCGCGGCCCGGCCGTGGGGCGACCCGCCAACGACCCGTGTACAGCTCGACGGGCAGCTCGACCAGCAGCCCGGCGGTGCGACCGATGAGGTCGGCCCCTGGGCCGCGGGCCGGCAGCTCGGGTAGGTGGGGCAGCGCGGGAAGCTCGCCGAGGACCACCCGTTGCGCCTCGGCAATGTCGGTGCCGGGAAGCGAACCGATGCCGGTCGCCGCGCCGGCCGGCCAGGGCCACGCCTGATCTGTCACGGCGGAAGGGTATCCGGTACGTCGACCGCCCGGGCGGCGACGGCCGAGCCGGTCGTCCGCCCGGTCAGCCGGAGATGGTGGCGGAGCCGAGGACGACGTCACCGGCCGGGTCCGGCCGGTACGCCACGACGGCCTGACCAGCGGCGACGCCGCGCACCGGCCGACGCAGCTCGGCGTGCAGCCGGTCACCGTCGAGGGCCACGGTGGCCGGCACGACCTCGCCGTGCGCCCGCAACTGCACGTCGCACTCGACCGGCGCGTCCGGGCGCGGGCCACCGGTCCAGACCGGCCGCTCGGCGTGCACCTGGGACACCTCCAGCGCCTCGGCCGGGCCGACCGTCACCGTGTTGGTCTTCGGCGTGATGGAGAGCACGTAGCGCGGCCGTCCGTCCGGTGCGGGCCGGTCCAGGTGCAGCCCGCGACGCTGGCCCACCGTGTACGCGTACGCGCCGGTGTGGCTGCCGACGACGGCGCCGGTGCTCGCGTCGACCACGTCGCCCGGTGCCGCACCGAGCCGACCGGCCAGGAAACCACGGGTGTCGCCGTCGGCGATGAAGCAGATGTCGTGCGAGTCGGGCTTGTCGGCGACCGCCAGGCCACGCTCGGCGGCCTCCGCGCGGACCTGCGCCTTGGTGGAGTCGCCGAGCGGGAACATGGACCGGTCGAGCTGCTCACGGGTGAGCACGGCCAGCACGTACGACTGGTCCTTGGCCACGTCGACGCTGCGCCGCAGCAGCCCGTCGGTGCCGAGCCGGGCGTGGTGGCCGGTCACGACCGCGTCGAAGCCCAGAGCCACCGCCCGGTCCAGCACCGCGGTGAACTTGATCTTCTCGTTGCAGCGCAGGCACGGATTCGGCGTACGGCCGGCGGCGTACTCGGCGACGAAGTCGTCCACCACGTCGGCGTGGAACCGGTCGGCCATGTCCCACACGTAGAACGGGATGCCGATCACGTCGGCCGCCCGCCGGGCGTCGCGGGAGTCCTCCAGGGTGCAGCAGCCGCGCGCCCCGGTCCGGTAGGTCTGTGGATTGCGGGCCAGCGCGAGGTGCACGCCGGTCACGTCGTGCCCGGCCGCCACCGCCCGCGCCGCCGCCACGGCCGAGTCAACCCCGCCCGACATCGCCGCCAACACCCTCACCAGCCACTCCCTTCCCCACACCACCCTATCCACCCGACCCCGCAAACCCCCGCGCCCGCACCCCGCCCGCCCCTGCCCGCCGCGATCTTGCAGTTTCCGCCTCGACGTATGCCGCAAAAGCCGCGAATGGCAGACCGAAAGTGCAAGATCGCGAGGAGGGTGAGGGCTTGCGGTCTACGCGGGTGCGGGGTGGGCGTGGGGACTCGGGGTTTCAGCGGGGGGTGCGGGGGGCGGCGGCTCGGCGGGCGCGGTCGACAGCCGCCGGGAGGGCGGCGACGAGCGCGTCGATCTCGGCCTGCGTGCTGCTGTGACCGAGGGTGAAACGCAGCGAGGAGCGGGCGCGGTCGTCGTCGGCGCCCATCGCCAGCAGCACGTGCGAGGGTTGGGCCACCCCTGCCGAGCAGGCCGAGCCCGTCGAGCAGGCGATGCCCTGGGCGTCCAGCAGGAGCAGCAGGGCGTCGCCCTCACATCCGGGGAAGGAGAAGTGGGCGTTGCCGGGCAACCGGTCGACCGGGTCACCGTTGTAGATCACCTCGGGCACCGCCTGACGGACCCGCTCGATCAGGTCGTCGCGCAGCGCGGCCACCCGGGCCGCGTACTCCTGCTGGCCCTTGACCGCCGACTCGACGGCGACCGCGAAGGCGACGATGCCGGCGGTGTCCAGGGTGCCGGAGCGTACGTCGCGTTCCTGGCCGCCGCCGTGCAGCAGCGGCGTCGCGGCCACGTCCCGGGCCAGCAGCAGCGCGCCCACCCCGGTCGGGCCGCCCAGTTTGTGCCCGGTGACGGTCAGCGCGGCGACCCCGCTGGCGCCGAAGTCGACCGGCACCTGACCGACGGCCTGGATGGCGTCGGTGTGGAACGGCACGCCGTGCTCGGCGGCGACGGCGGCCAGCTCGGCCACCGGTTGGACGGTGCCCACCTCGTTGTTGGCCCACATCGCGGTGACCACGGCGACCCGGTCGGCGTGCGCGGCCAGTTCGGCGCGCAGGGCCTCCGGGTCGAGCCGGCCGGCGGCGTCCACCGGCAGCCACCCGACCTCGGCGCCCTCGTGTTCGGCCAGCCAGTCCACCGCGTCCAGCACGGCGTGGTGCTCGACGGCACTGGAGACCACCCGCCGGCGGTCGGCGTCGGCTCCCCGGCGGGCCCAGAAGATGCCCTTGACCGCGAGGTTGTCACTCTCGGTGCCACCACCGGTGAAGATGACCTCGGACGGCCGGGCGCCCAGGACGGCCGCCACCCGCTCGCGGGACTCCTCGACCCGGCGGCGGGCACGACGACCCGCCGCGTGCAGAGAGGACGCGTTGCCAACCTCGCGGGCGGTGGCGACGTACGCCTCCAGTGCCTCGTCGAGCATCGGAGTGGTCGCCGCGTGATCCAGGTAAGCCATCACCGTTCAGCGTACGGCCGACTGATCGGGGGCCGGATGGCGGAGGGGACCCCGGTGAACGGCCGGGGCGGGAAGGCCTCCCTTCCCACCCCGGCCCGACGCCCGCTCCTGGGTGAGCCCAGCCCGGCGGCTCAGGCGGGCACCGCCGTGACGACGATGTTGTCGCGGTACCTGCGGGCCTTGGCATCGAACGGCCCACCGCAGGTGATCAGGGTCAGCCGCGGCTTGCCGTCCCGGGCGAAGTACCGGTCCAGCGGGATCCTGGTCTTGGCGTACTCCTCCCGGGCGACGACCCGGTACCGCCTGGCCGTGCCGTCGCTGCCGGTCGCGGTCAGGGTGTCGCCCTGGTCCAGCTCCCGCAGCCGGAAGAACGCTCCCCTGCCCTGCGTGGCGCTGTCCACGTGGCCGGCGATCACCACCGAGCCGGCGCCCGCCTCCAGGCCGGGGCCGTACCGGTACCAGCCGATCTGGTCGACGCTCGGCGGCACCTCGAACTCGTTGGTCCGCTCGTTGATGCCGACGGCGTTGACCGTGGCGGTGACGTCGATCTCCGGGATCACCAGCCGGACCGGCGGGACGATCTCGGCACCGGCCGGCAGCTCCCCGGCGGTCACCGGGACCGACGGGGCGGCGGCCGGTGGGGCCGAGGTGGGGCTGGCCAGTGTGCTCGCCTCCTCCGCGCCGACGTTCCCGGCCGGCTGGGAGCCGCACGCCACCAGGGCGGCGACGGTGAGCGCGGCAGCGCCGGCGGCCATGGCCGCCAGCGCGCCGCGGTTGCGCACCGTCACCGGCGAGGAGTCCGGGCGGTGGCCACCCGCGCCCCGCCGCCGAGCAGCAGCAGGACGCCGGCGCCGGCGAGCACGTACCACCAGGTGCCCACGCCGGTGCCGGCCTGACCACCGTCACCGCTCGGCACGCCGCCCGGGGCGGAGTGCAGGCCGGTGATGGTCTGGGCCACCACGTCGAGGGTCTTGCCCTCGGCGGAGCCGATGGCGTAGACGATCGTCGCCGTGCCCTCCCTGAGGTCGAGGTCGGCCGGGCCGATCGCCACCGTGTCGGTGCCGGCGAGCACGACGTCGGCCTTCACGCTGCCCGCGTCGACGTCGCCCTTGGCCTCGTTCGGGTTGGTCAGCTCCTCGAACACGGGGGTGCCGCCGGCGCGCACGTCCACCGCCGGGGCGGCGGCGGTGTGCCGGACGATCAGCCGGGCCTTGCCGGCGTCGACCTTCGACACGTCGTTCACGAACGGAGTGATCTTGGGCTGGCCGGCCGCGTCGAGATGGGCGGCGATGCTGATGTTCGCCCCGCCCGGCACCGCGGCGTTGTCGACCTTCAGGATCGCGCTGCCGACCGGCTCGCCCGGCTTGGTGAGCGCGATGTCGTACTCGCCCTCCTCCAGGTTCAGCGGACCGGCCACGTCACCGGGCTTGAAGTTGTCCAGCGTCTTCTCGCCGTTGACGTAGACGTCGACCGGGGTGTCCGGGATCCCGTGCACGACGGAGACCTTCGACGTGGCGGCGTAGGCCGGGGTGGCGGTGAGCGCGCCGACGCCCGCGAAGGCCAGCGCGGCGACGGCACCGCCCGCCGCGACCCGACGGAAGTACGAGAGCTGCATGTCTGCCTCCTGGTGGTTGGTGCTGATTCGTCAGGCTGGCTTGCAGAACGGGTTACGCCGGCTCCGCGACGGGTGGATGCGCCCCGACGCCACCTTTCTTTTTCGCCGCGGTCCGCATCCGGAACGGGCCCGGGGAACGAAGAGCTGGTGAGATGACATCGACCGGGGAGAGTGGGGCGGAGACTGTGGGAGCTACAGTCGGGCATGCCCCATCGAAGGCGATCCGCCCGATGACGGCCAGACCGCAGGAACCGGACCCACCGGTGGACGACCTCGCATCCCGGTTCCGCGCCGGCGACGAGGTGGCGCTCCGCGAGGCGTACGACCGGTACGGTCGGGCCGTGCTCCACCTGGCGACCTCCATGCTGGCCAACCGCAGCGACGCCGAGGACGTCACCCAGGCGACGTTCGTCGCCGCCTGGCTGGGGCGCGACACGTTCGACCCGGCCAAGGGGTCGCTGGTCGGCTGGCTGCTGGGCATCGGCCGACGCAAGGTGATCGACCGGATGCGGGCCTCGGCCCGCGAGACCCGGGCGGTCGAGACCGTCCGGCAGCTGCCCGAGCCGGCGCAGACCGGTCCGGACCCGGACCGGGTGGTGGACCGGCTGGTGATCGCCGACGAGCTGGCTCGCCTCCCCGACGACCAGCGACGGATGCTGGAGCTGGCCTTCTACGACGACCTGACACACCAGCAGATAGCCACGGTGACCGGCGTGCCGTTGGGCACCGTGAAGAGTCACATCCGGCGCGGCATGGCGAGCTTGAAACGCAGATGGGAGGTGGACGGTGCAGCACCTGGACCACGACAGGCTGGTCTTTCTGGCGCTCGGTGAGAGCGAGGCGGACAACGGGGAGAGCACCCACCTCGACACCTGCGCGCACTGCCAGCTGGAGATGGAGACCCTCCAGCAGGTGGCCGGGCTCGGCGTGGAGACACAGGGCCTGGGTGAC
Source organism: Micromonospora sp. RHAY321 (assembly GCF_023896955.1). Taxonomy (GTDB): domain Bacteria; phylum Actinomycetota; class Actinomycetes; order Mycobacteriales; family Micromonosporaceae; genus Micromonospora. The sequence continues at coordinate 645 of NZ_JAMHIW010000023.1, read as the reverse complement.
CTGCCCGACCCGCCGGACCACGTCTGGCAGGGCATCACGGCGCAGATCAGAGCGGCAGAGGAGCTGCCGTCGCTGACCGGGGCCGTCCGGCAGCGGGCGTCCGAGCCGACCGACGACGCGGTCCGGCCCGCCCCGGGGGCGACCGGGCCGGGGTCGACGGGCCGGTCCCGGGGTCGCCGGCGCGGTGGCTGGTCCCGCTGGGCGGCCACCGCGGCGACCGCTGCCGCCGCCGCGGCGATCGGCGTGGTGGGCACCGTCGCCGTGCTGCGGCCGGACGACCCGGCGCCCGCACCGACGCGGGCGGTGGTGGCCAGCGCGCCACTGGCGGCGTACGGATCGACGCCTCCGGACGCCTCGGGTGACGCCCGGGTGTTCCAGGGCGGCCAACTACATCTGCATGTGGTGAATCTCCCGCGCGTGGCGGGGTACTACGAGGTATGGCTCATCAACCCGACGACGATGAAGATGTTCTCGGTCGGCACCCTCGGTGACGGTCCGGACGCTCTGCTCCCCCTGCCCCCCAACGTCGACCTGGGCAGCTACTCGGTGGTCGACGTGTCCGCCGAGCAGTACGACAACAAGCCTGCCCACTCCGGCGACAGCCTGCTGAGGGGCACCCTGACGGGCTGATCGGCGGGCCGGCTC
>NZ_JAMHIW010000022.1 GCF_023896955.1 Micromonospora sp. RHAY321 | reverse complement strand
ACGGGGCGAGGGTCCCCGAACGGCCCGGAACCGGCCCGGCCAGCGCCGGCGTTCACCGGGGCTGACCTGCGCTGATCCGGATCCTCCTGGTCCTGTCGCACAGCCGGCGGGTTCCCTGCGCCCCGAGGAGTAAACGTCGCCGCCGAGGGGTCGGCAGGGTGGGGCCAGCGCCGCCCGACGGCCGCCCCGACCGGGCCATACCCGCCGCCCCGGAGAAGCTAACCCGACGGGTCGTTAGCCTCCGGCACGGTGCGGGTATGGGATCACGGTGGCGATTGTGGAGAAAGTGATCCAGGCTCCCCCGCAGCAGGTGTTCGACGTGCTGGCGGACGGTTGGACGTACAGCGACTGGGTTGTCGGCACGGTGCACGTGCGCGACGTGGACGACGCGTGGCCGCGGGTGGGCAGCCAACTGCACCACAAGGCCGGGCCGTGGCCGTTCTCGTTGCAGGACTCGTCGACCGTGCTGCTGTGCGAGCCACCGCACCGGCTCGTGCTGCGGGCCGGTCTCTGGCCGGCCGGCGAGGCGATTGTGACCTTCACCCTCGAACCCGTCGGCGGGGACGCCACCCGCGTCCGCATCGGCGAGGACTTCGCCGCCGGTCCCCTGCGCTGGGTTCGTAACAAGCTCAACGACGTGGTGCTGCACCTGCGCAACCGGGAGACGCTCCGGCGGCTGGCCGACATCGCGGCTCGGCAGAAGGGGACGCCGTGACGCAGACCGTGGTGGTGACCGGCGCGAGCGCGGGCGTCGGGCGGGCGGTGGCCCACGCGTACGCGGCCCGGGGCGCCCGGCTGGCGCTGCTGGCCCGGGGCGAGGCGGGGCTGGCCGCCGCCGAGCGGGACTGCCGACTGCGCGGCGCCGCCGACGTACGGGTGTACCAGGTCGACGTGGCGGACGCGGGCGCCGTGCAGCAGGCCGCCGACGACGTGGTGCACCGGTGGGGCGGCATCGACGTGTGGGTCAACAACGCCATGGTGTCGGTGTTCGCGCAGGCCTGGGACATCCCGGCGCGGGAGTTCCGCCGGGTCACCGAGGTCACCTACCTGGGTACGGTGCACGGCACCCTGGCGGCGCTGCGGCACATGCGGGCGCACGGGCGGGGTGCCATCGTGCAGGTGGGCTCGGCGCTGGCCTACCGCGGGATCCCCCTGCAGTCGGCGTACTGCGCGAGCAAACACGCCGTGCAGGGGTTCAACGACTCACTCCGGGCCGAGCTGCTGCACGACTGCCCGGGGGTGAAGCTGTCGATGGTGCAGTTGCCCGCCGTGAACACGCCGCAGTTCTCCTGGGTCCGCACCCGGCTGCCCCGGTATCCGCAGCCGGTGCCGCCGATCTTCGCACCGGAGCTGGCCGCCCGGGCGATCGTCTGGGCCGCCGACCACGGCACCCGGGAGCTGAACGTGGGCGGCCCGACCTGGAGGGCCCGACTGGGCGACATCCTGATCCCCGGTCTGCTCGACCGCAAGCTGGCCCGGGACGGGTACGACAGCCAGCAGACCGGTGACGAGATCGACCCGGCCACCTGGCGGGACAACCTCGACCACCCCGGCGACGCGGACCGGGACCGGGGCCCGGCCGGGGTGTTCAGCGACCAGGCACGCAACCGCTCGGCGGCGCTGTGGGTCGGCACCCACAAGCCGGCGTTGTCCGGCGTCGCGCTCGCCGGCCTGGCCCTGGCCCTCACGGCCCTGGCGCGCGGCCGGCGCTGAACGTGTGACACCCGCTGCACGGGCGACGCCCCGCACCGTCCGAAACAATGCCCGTACGCAGCGAAGCAACGCCGTCCGCAAAGCCCGGAAGGGGAGCCTTTTCAACCTGGAGCGGACAACTGGCTACCCTTCTCGGGTAGCCCTGTCCGCAAACCGAGGATGTCCGACATGATCGAGCCCGTGCAGCTGCCGTCGCCGTGGCGGGACGCGCGCCTGACCGTCGTGGTGCCCACCTACAACGAGGCGGGCAACCTCCCCGCGTTGGTCGAGCGGCTGCTCGCGCTGCCGTTGCCGGGGCTGCGCATCCTCGTCGCCGACGACAACTCCCCCGACGGCACCGGTGAGGTGGCCGACAAGTTGGCCATCGAGCACCCCGACCGCGTCGAGGTGGTGCACCGGGCCGGCAAGGAGGGCCTGGGCCGGGCGTACGTGGACGGCATCGGGCGTGCCCTCGACGGCGGCGCCGAGTACGTGGCGCAGATGGACGCCGACCTGTCCCATCCGCCGGAGGCCCTGCCGGGGATGCTGGGCGCGCTGCTCTCCACCCAGGCCGGTGTGGTGATCGGCTCCCGCTACGTGCCCGGCGGCGAGCTGGACGAGAACTGGCCGCTGTACCGTCGGGCGCTCAGCGGCTGGGCGAACCTCTACGTGCACACCCTGCTGCGGGTGCGGATCCGGGACCTCACCGCCGGCTTCAAGATCTGGCGGGCCGACGCGCTGCGGGACATCGGCCTCGAGCGGGTGCAGTCGAACGGCTACAGCTTCCAGGTGGAGATGCACTACCTGGCCACCAAGCTGGGGCACACCATCCTGGAGGTGCCGATCCGCTTCGAGGAGCGGCGCGACGGCGAGTCCAAGATGACGACCGCGACCAAGGTGGAGAGCGCGCTGATGCCGTTCCGCCTGCGCAGCAAGCACCGCAACATCACCCGCTGACCCGCGCGTCCCGCCCGCCCGCCACCAAGGCGGGCGGGCGTTTCGTTCAGTCCGGGTAGACGGCGCGGTGCGCGGCGCCGATCGCGGCGGCGTAGGCACGACCGGTGAGCGCGCGGTCGCGGGCCAGCGCCGCGCGGGCGGCGTTCGACCCGGGCGCGCCGTGCACCCCGCCTCCGGGATGCGCCGACGCGCTGGCCAGGAAGAGCCGGTCCACCGGCGTGTCCGCCCGGCCCAGGCCGGGAATCGGGCGCAGGAACAGCTGCTGGTACGCGGCGGCGGTGCCCCCACCGAGCGTGCCGCCGACCAGACTCGGGTTGCCCTTCTCCAGGTCGGCGGGCCCTGCCACGTGGCGGCCGACGATGAGCTGCCGGAAGCCGGGCGCCGCCGCCTCCAGCACGTCCTCCATCCGCTGCACGTGCCCGGCGATGTCCTCGGCACGCCAGGTCCGGCGGAACGGCAGGTGGGTGTACGACCAGAGCGATTCGGTGCCCGGCGGGGAGTGGCTCGGGTCGGCGACCGACATCTGCCCGAGCAGCAGGAACGGGTCGCGCGGCAGCTCGCCGCGGGCCAGTTCACCGGAGTAGCGGGTCAACCCGTCGAGGTCCGCGCCGAGGTGCACGGTGCCGGCGCCGGCCACCGCCCGGTTCGTCCACGGCACCGGCGCGGAGAGCGCCCAGTCCACCTTCAGCGTCGAGCCGTCCCACCGGAAGTGCGCCAGGTCCTCCACGAGCCGCGACGGCAGCGCCGCCGCGCCGACCAGGTCGAGGTAGAGCGCTGGCGCCGGCACGTCCGCGAGCACGGCCTTGCGGGCCCGCCACAGTGCGCCGCCGACGGTGCGTACCCCCATCGCCCGGCCTCGGGCGGTGAGCACCCGGTCGACCCGGGCGCCGTAGAGGATGCGGCCGCCGCGTTCCTCCAGCCGGGCCACCAGCGCGTTGGTGATCTGCTGTGCGCCGCCGTCGGGCACCGGCCAGCCGACCTGCTGGCCGAGCATGGCCAGCAGCCAGCCGTACACGCCCGAGCCGGCCTCCTCCGGGGACAGGTCGGTGTGCAGGGCGCAGCCGGCCAGCAGCGCCGGCCCGCCGGCGCCGTCGAAGAGTTCGTCGCCGAGCTTGCGGACGGGCACCACCAGCCGCCGGGCCAGCCGCAGCGCGCCGGCGACCCGCAGCCGGCGCAGGAGGCCCAGCCCACCGCGTACGGGCGGGAACGGCGTGGTGATGGTGTCCAGCATCGGCTCGGCCACCTCGAGCCAGTCGGTGTACGCGTTGAGCCAGCGCTTGCCGTCGCCGGGGGCGAACTGCTCCAGCGAGGCGGCGGTGACGTCGGCGTCCCGGTTGAGCACGGCGGCCCGGCCGTCCGGCAGCAGGTGCGCCAGCACGTCCGGCGAGTGCCGCCAGGACAGCCCGTAACGGCCCAGGTCGAGCCCGCGCAGCACCGGTGAGGCGTACCCGAGGGGGTAGAAGGAGCTGTAGAGGTCGCTGAGGTAGCCGGGCGCGGTCACCTCGGCGGAGCGGACGGCGCCGCCGGGCGCCGCGGTCGCCTCCAGCACCACCACGTCCCAGCCGGCGTCCGCCAGCAGGTTGGCCGCTACCAGACCGTTGTGACCGGCCCCGACGACGACGGCGTCCGCGCTCTGCGCGCCGGTGGGAGTCATCCGATCCGCCTACCCGGCGCGCAACGGGGCGAAACGCGTTTGCCTCGCCGAGCCCGGGGCATCCAACGCCGCATGTACACGGTTGCGCAACTGGTGGGCGGGGTGTGGGGAGCTGGCGGCGGTGGCGGCGAGCTGGTCGTCCGCGATCCGGCGGACGATTCGCCGGTCAGCTCGGTGCCGGTGGCCACCGCCGACGAGGTCGGCAAGGCGGTCGAGGCGGCACGCGAGACGGCGGCGGAGTGGGCGGCGACCGCACCGGCCGCGCGGGCGGCGGCGCTGCACCGGGCCGCGGACGCCGTGGCGGCGGTGACGGAGGAGTTGGCCGCGGCGGTCACGGCGGAGATGGGCAAGCCGCTGGCGGATGCCCGCGGCGGCGTCGAGGCGGGCATCGGCACCCTGCGACAGTACGCGGAGCTGGCCCCGCTGCGCGGCGGGCGGACGCTGCACGGCGAGACCGACGCCCTGGACTTCATGACGCCGCAGCCGCGGGGCGTGGTTGCGGCGATCACCCCGTGGAACGACCCGGTGGCCGTCTCCTGCGGGCTGCTCGGCGCGGCCCTGGTCACCGGCAACGTGGTGCTCTACAAGCCCAGCGAACGCACGCCGGCGACGGGTTGGCTGCTGGCCCGGGCACTGGACCGGGCACTGCCGGCCGGCGTGTTGTCGCTGCTCACCGGCGGCCCGGAGGTCGGCGCGGCGCTGGCCGGCCAGGACGTGGACGTGGTGGCGCACGTGGGGTCGACCGCGACCGGGCGGACGATCGCCGCCGCGGCGGCCCGCACCGGGGCGAAGGTGCTGCTGGAGAACGGCGGCAGTGATCCGCTGATCATCGACGCAGGGGTCGACGCGGACTGGGCCGCCGGGCAGGCCGCGCTGGGCGCGTTCGCCAACGCCGGGCAGATCTGCGTGGCGGTGGAGCGGATCTACGTGCACCGCACGGTGGCCGAGGACTTCGTGGCGGCGCTGGTCCGGCGGGCCGGCGCGCTGCGGCTGGGCCCGGGTCGCGACCCGGGCACCGAGCTGGGCCCGCTGGTCGACCGGCGACACCGCGACCACGTGCACGGGCAGGTGACGGCGGCGGTGGCCGACGGCGCCCGGATACGTACCGGTGGGGAGCTGCCGGACGGGCCGGGGGCGTTCTACCCGCCCACCGTGGTCACCGACTGCCGGCACGACATGCCACTGGTGCGGGAGGAGACGTTCGGCCCGGTCGCCCCGGTGGTGGTGGTCGACTCGTTCGACGAGGCCCTGCGCTGCGCGGCGGACTCCCCGTACGGGCTGGCGGCCACGGTCCTGACCGCGTCGATGAGCCATGCGCAGCGGGCCTGGCGGGAGCTGCCGGTGGGCACCGTGAAAGTCAACTCGGTGTTCGGTGGCGCGCCGGGCGGCGCCGCCCACCCGCGCCGGGGCAGCGGGCAGGGCTTCGGGTACGGCCCGGAGCTGCTGGACGAGTTCACCGCCACCAAGGCCGTGCACATCGAGGCGCCCGGCGGCGGGCACTGGTGAACGGTACGGGCGGGCGCGGGATAGCCGCGTCCGCCCGTACCGTCTCGCTGTGCCGCCCGCGTCGCGGCGATCAGTCGCCGCGGGCCTTGCGGGTGGCCCGGTCGTTGGCCTTCTCGATCGCCTTGACCAACTCCGGCTTGGTCATGCCGGAGCGGCCGGGTACGTCCAGCTCGCGGGCCACCGACATCAGGTGGTCCTTGGTGGCGTTGGCGTCCACCCCACCCGCGGTGGGGGCTCGCCGTTCCGGTCCGCCGCCGGCGGCCTGTCGGTCGCTCGGGCCCTTGCGGCCCTTCGGCTCCCAGTGATCGCCCACCTTCTCGAACTGGTGCTTCACCGCGGCGAAGGCGGTGCGGTGCGACCGCTCCCCCTCGCCGTAGGTCTCCACCGCCGAGTCGTGCGTCTTCTCCCAGGTGCGCTGCGCCTTATCCGGGGAGCGTCGCAGCGTGCTGGGCAGGTCTTCGCGCCCGGGCATCTCGTCCTCCTCCGTGTGGACAGGGTCACCGTGACCGTTCCCCGGTGACCGGGCGGCAAACCCCGGGGCGGCGCCCGCCCGGCGGGCGGAGGGTTTGTCGATTTCCCGCCCGGGGTACCGGCCGGGCCAGGCCCGACCGGACGACCGGTCATCCGGCGGCCGGGGCACAGGGAGCGGGCATGACGACCACGGAGCCCGGTACGACGCTCGACGGCGCACAGGGCGCACCCCTGCCCCGGCGGATCCGGCAGTTGAACTGGCGTACCTGGCGCGGGGTGCTGGTCCGCAGCGTGCGCAACTTCGTCACCGACAACTGCTCGGACTGGGCCGCCGCCCTGACCTACTACGGGGTGCTCGCGCTCTTTCCGTCCACGATCATGGTGGTCGCGCTGGTCGGCCTGGTTTCCAACGGCGAGCAGACGGTCGACACGGTGGTCGACCTGGCCAACCAGATGGGCGCCGGGTCGGTGGTGGCCGACGACGGCGTGGTCGACGTCATCCGGGCGGTGGTGGTCCAGGAGAGTTCGGCCAAGGCGTTGCTCAGCTTCGGTCTGCTCGGAGCGCTCTGGTCGGCGTCGGGCTTCATCGGGGCGTTCACCCGGGCCTCCAACGCCGTCTACGGGGTGCAGGAGGGGCGGCCGGTGTGGAAGCTGCGCCCGTTGCAGATCGGACTCGCCGCCGTCTCGCTGGTGCTGCTGGCGATCGTCGCCCTCGGGCTGATCGTCAGCGGCCCGGTGACCGACGCCGTCGGCGACCTGATCAACGCGGGCGGGCTGGCCCGCACGGTGTGGAGCGTCGCGAAGTGGCCGGTGCTCGCCCTGATCATGATGGTGTTGCTGTCGCTGCTGTTCTGGATCGCGCCGAACGTGCGGCAGCCCCGGTTCCGCTGGCTCACCCCCGGCGGCGGCGTGGCTCTGGTCGCCTGGGCGGTCGCCTCCTTCGGGTTCGGCCTCTACGTGGCCAACTTCGGCTCGTACGACGCCACCTACGGCAGTCTCGGCGCGGTCATCGCGTTCCTCGTCTGGCTCTACCTGTCCAACTCGGCGCTGATGCTCGGGGTGCAGATCAACGCCGAGGTGCAGCGTGGCCGGCAGTTGCAGGCCGGTGATCCCGACCCTGACGAGCCGGTCCTGCCACCCCGAAAGGCGGCCGACTCCTGACCGCCGGTTCGGGTTCGGACGTCCGGTTCCGGGCCGGGCCGAGGGCCGGTTCGTGACCCGGTGCCGGTTTACCCGCCGGGGTGCCGGGTAGCGCAGAGGGCATGGAGCGTGGCAACAGCAAGCACGGACCGAGGATCGACGAGCAGATGAGTCAGGAGGTCAGCGGCCTCGTGCAGGGGCCGGGGACCGGTGGCTCGCGCGTCGAGGAGTCGCGGGTGCCGGAGCCGGCCGGTGAGGACCAGCCGGAGGCGACGACCGCTCCGGCCGGTGAGCTCCGCACCGGCGCGCCCAAGGGCATGAGCTCGGAGGACGTCGAGCAGCGCAGTCGGCTCGGCCGGTTCATCACGATGAGCGCCCTGCCCGGCGACCGCGCGACGTTGATCGCCAACGCGCGCGACAACGAGGCGCCCGACGACATCGTGGCGGCGCTGGAGCGGCTGCCCGAGGGCACCCGGTACCAGACGATCTCCGAGGTCTGGGCCGCACTCGGCAACAAGAACGAGACAACCCGCTGGTGACCGGATCGTCCCCCGATCCGGACGATCATCCGCGGCCGAAGGAGGTTCTCTGATGAGTGGCGTTACCGAACACGTCGATGTTTCCGTACCCGTCCGCACCGCCTATGACCAGTGGACCCAGTTCGAGGAGTTCCCCGAGTTCATGGAGGGCGTACGGGAGGTCCGGCAGATCTCCGACACGATGACCCACTGGACGGTGGACATCGCCGGCGTGAAGCGCGAGTTCGACGCCGAGATCACCGAACAGCTCCCCGACGAGCGGGTCGCCTGGCGCTCCACCAGCGGCACGCAGCAGGCCGGTGTGGTGACCTTCCACCGGTTGGACGAGGACAAGACCCGCGTCACGCTCCAGCTCGAGTTCGAGCCGCACGGGGTGGCGGAGCAGGCCGGTGACAAGCTCGGCATCGTGGACCGGCGGGCCAAGGGCGACCTGGAGCGGTTCAAGACCTTCATCGAGCGGCGCGGTCAGGAGACCGGCGCCTGGCGCGGCACGGTGGACCGGCCGCAGCCCTGATCCTGAGCATCGTCGCGCGATGGCCGCCGGAGTTCCCGGCGGCCATCGCCGTGTCCCGGGCCGACCACCGGCAGGGCGGCATCCGTTTGCGATCATCGCGCCCGGGTACCGCTGATGGCATGACCGACGACAACAGGGTGTGGCGGGACGAGGAACGACTGCCGCTGGAGGAGTTGGAGCGCGCCGTGGCGGGCTCCAGCATCGACGGGCAGGCCGACGACGTGACGGGCAACGACGCCGGCGAGGAGGCCGCGTTCGGGCACGGACCGGCGGCGGTGGACCGGGGCGGGCAGGCCAGAGGCAGCGGCCGTGAGCCCACCGACCCGGATCGCGCCTACCGTCCGTCGACCACCGGCCGCACCGGACCGGACACCATGTGACCCTCCCCGCCGACCTGAGCCGCCTGATCCGGCCGGGCGGGCTCTGACCCACCGGGTCCGGCCCGCTCCGGGCCGGGGCGGCGGGAGCCCAGCTCGTACAGTCCGATCAACGCCAGTGCCAGCACCACCAGGGCCGAGCCGAGCACCTGCACCGTGGTGTTGCCGATCAGGATGCCGAGCCCGGCCGGCACCAGCGCGGCACCGACGCCGGCGGCGCCGATCTGGAGCCCGATGGCCCGGTCCGCGTGCGCCGCGCCGACCCGGTCGACGGTGGTGAGGGTGAGCAGCGGGAACACCGGCGCGGCGGCGAAGCCGACCACGAGCAGGCCGAGCACGGCCAGCACGGCCGGCCCGGGTACGGCGATCAGCGCCGCGCCGACGGCCATCCCGGCCAGGCTGACGCGCAGCACCAGAGCGCCTCCCAGCCGCTCGGCCACCACGCCCTGCACCACCCGGCCGACGAAGAGGCTGCCCCAGTAGGCGGAGACGCAGCCCCCGGCCACCGCGGCGCTCAGCCCACGCCCCTCGGTGAGCAGCAGGAACGCCCACAGCCCGGCGGACACCTCGATGGCGACGTACAGCGCGAAGGCGAGCGCTCCCGACCAGACCGCCGGCAGCCGCAGCGTCGCGCGGATCGGGACCCGGACCGCCGGCGACGCTGACGCCCCGACGACGGCACCCGGATCGGAGGAGGCCGGTACGCCGCGCTGCCAGGCCCGCACGGTGAGCGCGAACGCGGTGGCGACGGCGAACTGGGCGGCGGCCATGATGCCGTACCCCCACCGCCAGGACAGGCCGGCGCTCAGCGCCCCGGTCATGATCAGTGGGCCGATCGCCACACCCAGGCCGAAGAACGCGTGCATCCAGTTCATGTGTCGCGGGCCGAAGGCCCCGGCGGCGTACGCGTTGAGCCCCGAGTCGATCGCGCCGGAGCCCAGCCCGAGCAGCAGCGCACAGCCCACCAGCACGGCCAACCCGGGGCTCAGGGCGTGACCGGTCAGCGCCAGGCCGGCCAGCAGGGTGCTGCCGGCGAGCAGCGCGCCCACGCCGACGCGGGCCAGCGTGAACCCGGCCAGCACGCTGGACGTGAGGTAACCCACGGTGCCCGCGGTGAGCAGCAGCCCGACGGCCTCGGTCGGTACGCCGAAGTCGGTTCGGATCGACGGCCAACCGACGCCGAGCAGTCCGTCGGGCAGGCCGAGACTGACGAAGGCCAGGTAGGCCAGCAGGAGCAGGGAGGCACGGGGCCGGGCGGGGGTGGTGGACACGGGAACCCATCCTGCCGCAGCCGCACCCTAGCGCCACCTCCGGCCGATCGCTCTCGGCGACAAGAAGTGATGTCCGGACGGTCGAGAAAACGGACAGCTCATCCAGAATCGGCCGATCGGAGGACGGCAACCCGACCGATGCGCGTAAGAATTTCGGGATGCATCAGGGCTCCGGAATCCTCTCCCCGCGTCAGCGCCGGCTCGCCTGGCTCGGCTTCCTGCTCGCCGCGCTGCAGGCTCCCGTCTCCGCCTGGCTCGTCGCCGACGAGTCGTGGCTGTTCAGCCTCTGCGTCGCGCTGATGGTCGCCACCGTGATCATCGCCGACGACGCGGCGCGGCGTCGGCCGGCCGACGCGACAAGCGACTAGTCCGGAGCACTAACCGTCGGTGCCCGGTCGGGCCTCGTGACCCGGCCGGCCCCGGCTGCGGCGGCGCTCTTTCATCTCCGCCTCGTACAGGTGCCGCCGCCCGCCCACCAGTTCGTCGCGGGCCTGCCGGTCCAGCTCCCGGAACAGCGCGTAGTACCCGTCGTCGAAGTCCTCGACGATCTGGAACGTCCACCGGCCGGCGATGACGTTGCGGCCCAGCAACTCGGTGTCGACCCGGTCGGCGATCTGCGGGTGCCCGGCCGCGCGAAGCTGCTCCACGGCGTCGTCGAGCATCAGGTCGGCGTGCCCGATGAGCTGGTGCAGCGAGTACAGGTGCCCACGCGCCCGTTCCACGCACTCCAGCGCCTCGCTGAGTTTGCCGAGTGCCGCGACGGTCGCGTCGCTCACCCCGGCCGGCCGGCGGTGCTCGTCGTCCGGCCCGTCCGCCTGGTGTCCCATCCGTGCCTCCGTGCTCTGTGCCGCCGTGTGCGGGTGGTTCTCCTGCTGCCCCGTCTGTGCCGGATCAACCCCTGCGGCCAGCACGAACCGGCCGGTGGCGTGGCCGACACCCGCCGAGCGGCCGAGGCCGACCCGGCGAACGGTCGGTTAGCCTCGGTCACCATGCGTGCGTTCAACCGGGTCGCGACCCGTACCGCCGTCGAGTCGGCGCAGTCCACCCTGGCAGCCCTCACCGTGTCGGTGGGCACCGTCGGGCTCGCCGCCGCCGCCGCGCGGCCCGGGCTGCTGGCCCTCGTCGACCAGCACGCGGCCGCCGTGCGGGACAGCCTCGACGGGGACCGCCGCCCGCTGACCGCCGCGACTCTCGCCGGCTACGCCGAGGGCGTCCGCGCCGCCGCCCTGGAACACGGCTGGGCACCACCCAGCGGGCCGGTGGACTGGAGCGAGCCGGACTGGCTGCTCACGCGGCTGCTCGCGGTGTGCGCGCTGGCCCGCTCGCTCGACCGGGCCTGACGCGCGGGAAGGGCGCCCGCGCGAGAACGCGGACACCCTCCCCACCGGCCGTTCCGCCCCCGTTACTGGCGGTACTGCTGGGTCTCGCCGGCCATCGTCGACTGCTCGTCGACCCGCGGCATGGCCTGGGTGCGGTCGCCCCCACGGTCGGCCATCTGCCGCTCCACGTCGCCACGCCCGGCCGCACTGGCCTGACGCTGCTGCTGCACCGCCCGGGCCTCCTCGGCGGCACGGTCCAGCCAGCCGTCCCAGCGCCGCTGCATCGGCTTCACCAGACCACCACCGACACCGACGATCAGGATGCCGGCCACCGTGGCGAGCACCGCGATCAGCACCGGCGTCGTCACCGTGGTGGCGATACCCACCTGGTTCAGCGCGGCGATCACGCCGAGCGCGATGATGAAGATCGCCGTCAGGTCGGCCAGGACCTTGCCGTACGAGAGACCGCCCAGCGCCCCGGTGACCAGATCACGGACGGCGCTCGCGATCGCAGCCGCCACCACCACCACGATGATCGCCACGAACGCACGCGGCAGCCAGGCCACCACGCCGCTGATCAGGTCACTGATGGCGTTGGGTCCCCAGACCCCGAACGCGAACTGCAGCGTGAACAGCAGCACCGCGTAGTACGCCAGTCTGGCCAGGATGTCACTGGCGTCGTACTTCGTTCTCTCCAGCGCTCGTTTGATGCCGCCGCGTTCGACCGCCCGGTCGAAGTTCACCCGTTCCAGAACCGTGTCCACGATCTTGAGGACCGCTCTGGCGATGAGCCAGCCGACCACGAGGATCACGATGAAGGCCACGGCCTTCGGGATGAAGAGCAGCACCGACCTCCAGGTGTCGGCGATGGCGTCGCCGATGTCGGCCTGCCGGACCGCGAGGGTTTTCAGCATGATGTCCCTCCTGTCGCATGGACTGCGCCGAGCGCATACCCGGCCTCCGGTGCGGCAGTCCGCGCAGCTCGCCGCGTTTTTTCCGACAAGTCGCCGAACAGGGGTCCTGAACTGCCCGAACAGCCACCGCGACGGGCCTCGCCACGCCCCACGACCATGATCGGATACGACCGCCGGACGGCCAGCTAGGCTGCGGACATGCCAGGAACGGTCGGGCGGGTGCCCACGCCAGCAACTCCGGTCCCGGGCGCATCCACCGGTCCCGGCGCTGCCGCCGCCGTGCTCGCCCACGACTGGGCCGGCACCTCGCTCGGCCCGCCCGAGCGGTGGGACCCGGCGATCCGGGCCGTGGTCGACCTGATCCTCGCCGCGCCGATGCCGATGGCGCTGGCCTACGGCGACGACCTCGTCCTGCTCTACAACGACGGCTTCGCCGAGCTGCTGGGCAGCAAGCACCCGGGTGCCCTCGGCCGTCCCTCCGCCGAGGTGTACGCCGAGATCTGGGACCTGCCCGGTGTCGGTGAGGCGATCGACCGCGCCTACCGGCAGGGCGTGCCGTTCCTGGAGAAGGAGTCGACGCTGCCCATGACCCGGGACCACTCGGGCGTGGCGGCGCAGGCGGTGTTCACCCGGAGCTACTCGCCGGTGCACGACAGCGCCGGGCAGATCGTGGGGATGCTGACGGTCGCCGCCGAGACCACCCGCGTCGCCGAACAGTTGCAGAGCCTCAGCGAGGTCGCCGCCGCGCTCGCCGGCACCCTCACGCTCGACGACGTGGCCCGGGTGGCGCTGCGGTACGCGATCACCACGTTCGACGCCGACTCGGTCGCGTTCGCCGTCGACGAGGGCGGCGGCGGCTGGCGGATGGTGCGCCGGGTACGCGGCGAGCTGATGGACGAGGCCGACGAGCGGCTACCGCCGCTGTGGCGGCGCGCCCCGGCGGACTGGTCGGCTCCGGTGGTGCAGGCGGCCCGCTCGGGCGTGCCGTCGCTGACACGCGACGGGCAGCCGCTGCGCGAGACGGCCGTGGACCGCCACGACCAGAAGATCCGGGCGATGGCCGCGCTGCCACTGGGCACCTCGGTGGTCCGGGGCGGGCTTGCGGTCGGCTACGGGGTGCCACACACCTGGTCGGCCGCCGAGCAGGCACTGCTGGCCGCCTCGGCCGAGCTGATCGGCCAGGCGGCGGAGCGGGCACGCCGGTTCGAGACCCAGCACGGCACAGCCCAGCTGCTGCAACGCAGCATGCTGCCAGAACACCTGCCGACCCTGCCCCGACTGCGGATCGCGGCCCGTTACGACCCCGGAGTCGACGGCAACGCGGCCGGCGGCGACTTCTACGACGCGTTCCTGCTGCCCACGGGCGGGCTCGGCGTCGTTCTGGGCGACGTCGCCGGACACGACGTACAGGCGGCGGCGCGGATGGGACAGGTCCGGGCGGCGCTGCGCGCGCTGGCCCTGGCCGACCCGGCACCGGACGCGGTGCTGGCCGGACTGGACCGGCTGGTGACCAGCCTCGGCGCGGAAGCCGGCACGCACGAACTGTTCGTCACCGTGGTCTTCGGCGTGGTCGACGCGGAGCGGCGCGAGCTGACCCTCGCCAGCGCCGGTCACCCGGCGCCGCTGGTCCGCCGCTGCGGCCCGGACGGCCGCTCCCACGCCGAGTACCTGGACGTACCGGCGGGTCCCCCTCTGGGGTTGGGCGGCCGGCCGGGCACCACCACGGTCGCGTTCCGCCCCGGCGACACCCTGCTGTTGTTCAGCGACGGGGTGGTGGAGCGCCGCCGGCAGAGCCTCACGGCCGGGTTGGACGCTCTCGGCGACGCGGTCGCCAAGGCCGGCAGCGGTGACCCTCGCGCGCTCTGCGCGGTGGCCACCGCCGCGGTGCCCGGGGGCACCGAGGACGACGTGGCGGTGCTGGCGGTCGAGCACGCGCTCAAGCCGAGCCGGTCGGCGAGCATGGAGGTGCCGGCGGAGCCGACCGCGCCCAGCCGGGTCCGGCACTGGATGACCGGCCAGCTCACCGACTGGCAGGTGCCCGAGTCGGTGGTCGGCGCTGCGGTGCTGTGCACCAGCGAGTTGACGACGAACGCGCTGCTGCACGCCGGCACCGCCGCCCGGGTGGAGATCGACCTCAGCCCTGAGCGGCTGCTGGTCTCGGTCGCCGATTCCGGCACCCGGGGCACCGTGACCCGGGCCCGGACCGACACGTTGAGCAGTCGCGGGCGCGGTCTCGGCCTGATCGAGGAACTCAGCGACGCCTGGGGCACCGACCCGACGGTCCGCGGCTCCACGGTCTGGTTCGAGATCCTCGTCCCGCCGGCCGAGGGCAGCTGAGGCCCTTGTCCGCCGGATCAGCCGGGCCCTGAGTGGGTAGGAGGACGCCCATGCGCACCGACCGACCCGCCGGGGTCCTCTTCGACGTCGACGGCACCCTCGTCGACACCACCTACCTGCACACCGTGAGCTGGTGGGAGGCGCTCCGCCAAACCGACCAGCCGGTGCCGATGGCGACCGTGCACCGGTCGATCGGGATGGGCTCGGACAAGCTCCTGGACCACCTGCTCGGCCCGGAGCGGGACCGTGACGCCGACGGAAAGCTGCGCGACGCGCACGACACCCTGTACGGCGAGTACTGGGAGCGGCTCACGCCGCTGCCCGGTGCGGCGGACCTGCTGCGTGCCTGCGCCGAGCGGGGGCTGCGGGTGGTGCTCGCCACCTCCGCCGCGGAGCAGGAGGTCGGCGCGCTGCGCCGGGCGCTGGCCGCCGACGACGTCGTCGACACGGTCACCTCGTCGGCGGACGCCCAGCAGAGCAAGCCGGCCCCGGACATCCTGGTCGCCGCCCTGGAGCAGTCCGGGTTGACCGCCGAGCGCGTGGTCTTCGTCGGTGACTCGGTCTGGGACGTCGCGGCGGCCGGCAAGCTGGACATCCCGTGCGTCGGGCTGACCTGCGGGGGCACCAGCCGGGGTGAGCTGGCCGGCGCCGGGGCGGTGGCGGTGTACGACGATCCGGCCGCGCTGCTGGCCACTCTGGACGATTCGCCGATCACCCGACCGCGCTGAGGCTCACACCGGTTCCCCGGTCCCGAGAGGCTTACGCGTACGGCCTGCGGGGCATGGATTGTCACCACCGCCCACACCGCGTGGGCATGGTCGGAGGGTGGCACGGTGGAGCCGGTAGACGTGGCGTTCGCGCTGGTGGGCGTGGGCGCCCTGCTCGCAGGCATCCTCCCCCGGGTGCTGGAACGACGCCCGCTGTCGATGCCCATCGCCTTCCTCGCCCTCGGCATGCTGGTCTTTCTGCTGCCGGTGGGGCTGCCGACACCGGACCCGCTGGCCCACCCGCAGCTGACCACCCACCTGACCGAGATCGGCGTGATCGTCGCCCTGATGGGTGCCGGCCTCAAGATCGACCGTCCGTTGAGCTGGGCCAGGTGGTCGTCCACCTGGCGGCTGCTGGTCATCGCGATGCCGGTGTGCATCGCGGCGGTGGCGCTGCTCGGCTGGTGGTGGGCGGGGCTGGTGCCGGCCGCCGCGCTGCTGCTGGGCGCCGCGCTGGCACCGACCGACCCGGTGCTCGCCGCCGACGTGCAGGTCGGCGAGCCGACCGATGTGGAGGACTCCGAGGACGAGGTCCGTTTCGCGTTGACCTCCGAGGCCGGCCTCAACGACGGGCTGGCGTTCCCGTTCGTCTACGCGGCCATCGCCATCGCCTCGACCAGCCTCGCCCCGAGCGAGTGGCTGGCCGACTGGCTCACCGTCGACGTGCTCTGGAAGGTGAGCGTCGGAGTCGGCGGCGGGCTGCTCATCGGCTGGCTGCTCGGCAAGCTGTTCTTCCGTGCGCCCAGTCAGCTCCGGCTGGCCCGGCACGCCGAGGGCTTCCTCGCGCTGGCCGCCACGTTCCTGGCGTACGGGCTGGTGGAGGTGGTCGGCGGGTACGGCTTCCTGGCCGTGTTCATGGCCGCCCGCGCGATCCGGGCCGCCGAGCGGACCCACGAGTTCCACTCGGTGCTGCACGACTTCGCCGAGCAGATCGAGCGGCTGCTCACCCTGGTGCTCCTGCTGCTGCTCGGCGGCGCGATCGTGGGCGGCCTGCTGGGTCCGCTGACCTGGCCGGCGGCGGCCGTCGGGTTGGCGCTGGTGTTCCTGGTCCGGCCGCTGGTCGGCTGGTTGTCGCTGCGGGGCGCGCCGGGCCGGCCGGCCGAGCACTGGGTGATCTCGTTGTTCGGCATTCGCGGGGTGGGCTCGTTCTACTACCTCGCGTACGCGACCACGAAGGCCGACTTTCCGCAGGCGGAGCTGCTCTGGGCCACCGTCGGGCTGGTGGTGCTGGTCTCCGTGGTGGTGCACGGCATCGCGGCGACCCCGGTCATGCAGCTGCTGGACCGGGAGGGCGAGCGGACCTCCGACCCGAGCGAACGGGACGCCGCCCAGCCGGTGGCCGCCGCCGGGCACTCCTGAGCACAGCCTCGGGCGGCCGGGGACCGACCGCGAACCGGCGGTCAGGCGAGGCGGGCCGCCAGGGCGCGGCCGAGGTCCCGGCCGGAACGCCAGGCGCTCTGCACCCGCGGTTTGCCGAACGCGTCGCCGGCCAGGCCGATCCCGTCGGCGTCGAGGTGGTGGGTGTCGTCGCCGGCACCGGCGGCCGGCTTCGCGTACGTCCAGCGGTGCACGTGCACGTGGGCGGCCGCCTCCGGCAGGCCCAGCACGTCCCGGACCGCCTGCTCGATCGCCGAACCGGCCCCGGTGGGCTGGGCCAGGTGTCCGGCGGCGAACTCCGGCACGGTGTGCGCGACCAGCACCGGCGCACCGTCACCGCGCCGGTCACCGTCGTCGCAGACGAGGTTGAGCACCGGGTGGTCGTTGACGAACGCGCCGCGGAAATCCGGCCAGCGCCGGGTCGGGAAGCGCAGCACCGCGGACAGCGACGGCAGGAACCGCTGCGCCTGCACGGCCCGGGTGGCGTCGGCCAGTGCCGGGTCGAGCAGCAGGGCGGCCTGCGGTCCCGGCATGGCCAGGGCGACCGCCGCGCACGGCTGACCGTCCACGGCCGGTCCGGGCTCCACGGTGAGCACCAGCCGGTCGACGGTCACCGGCACCGCGGTGGCCAGGTGTTCGACGAGCGAGCGCAGTCCGCGCGGCGCGGCGAAGCGCATCGGCCCCGGCACGTCGTGGCGCCCGTCCCGGTCGTACGCCTGGAAGGTGTCGGTCCATTCGCGCACCAGGCCGGCGGCGCGCCAGCGCTCGACCACGGCGGCGAAGTCCGGATCGCTGGCCGTGAAGTACGCAGCGCCGATGTCGGCGGGCCGGCCGTCGAAGCGTCTGCTGGCCATCCGGCCGCCGCAGACGTGCCCCCGCTCCCGGATCCGCACCGGCACCCCGGCAGCGGCCAGTTCCACCGCGCAGGCCACCCCGGCGATACCCGCCCCGACCACCACCACGCCCGACCGGTCCACGCTCATCGGGTGATCGTAGGTGCCGGCAGTCGCGATCGGCGGGCATGAACCGGCGGTGACCGGGGTAATGGCACACCTGTTCGAAGAAAGGGTGATGACAATGACGGACCACAGCAACGAGCAGCCCGACCCACGCGGCGCGATCAAGGACCCGGACGAGTGGGTGACCGGCGACGAGCCGCCCACCGCGGCCCAGGAGTCCTACCTCGCGACCCTCGCCCGCGAGGCGGACGCGGAACTCCCCGATGACCTGACCAAGGCCGAGGCGTCCAAGCGAATCGACGAACTCCAGGCCGAGACCGGTCGCGGCCAGTAGTCACCGGCGGCGAGGGAGGCGGTGCAGCTCGACGGCCGTCAGGCGGCCGGCGCTTATCTCGGCGGTCTGGTAGGTGGCGTGTGGTTGGGAGCGGCGGTCAGTGGGCGAGCCGGGGTTGAGCAGGCGCAGCCCGCCGGGGGCCTCGGTGTCCCAGGGGATGTGCGAGTGCCCGAAGACCAGCAGGTCGACGTCGGGGAAGCGGGCCGCGCACCGCTTCTCGCGACCGGTCCGAGGCCCGGTCTCGTGCACCACGGCCACCCGCAGGCCGTCGAGGTCGGCCCGCGCCACCTCCGGCAGCCGGGCGCGCAGCGCCGGGCCGTCGTTGTTGCCGTACACGCCGATCAGCCGGCGCGCACGGGTGAGCATCTCGTCGAGCAGCGACTCGTCCACCCAGTCGCCGGCGTGCACCACCACGTCGGCCGCCTCGATCGCCGCCCAGAGCGGCTCGGGCAGATCCCGGGCGCGCTTCGGGAGGTGGGTGTCCGCCGTGAGCACCAGCCGCATCCGGTCATTGTCCCCCGAACCCACCCCCGCCACGCGCGCGGACGGCGCCGCCGGCGGTCAGCGCGTACCGGCCGGGTTCAGGAGCGTCTCGGGGTGAAGTGCGGTGGAGGCATGCCGCGCTCCCGCAACGCCGGGTCCCGCTCCACGTCGGTGAGCTGACCGGCGGCGTTGATCAGGCCGATGTGCGAGAACGCCTGGGGGAAGTTGCCCAGTTGCTCGCCGGTCACCGGGTCGATCTGCTCCGCGAACAGGCCGAGGTCGTTGACCCGGGCGGCCAGCGCCAGGAACAGTTCGTGCGCCCGCTCCCGCTCACCGGCCATGGCCAGGCAACCCACCAGCCAGAACGAGCAGATGACGAAGCCCGCCGGGTCGCCGTCCCAGCGCCGCAGCAGGCCGTCGTGGGACAGCCGCTGCTCCACCGCGCGGACCGTCGAGCGCATCCGCGGGTCGTCGGCCGGAAGGAAACCCACCAGCGGCATCACCAGCACCGAGGCGTCCAGGTCGTCGGAGTCGAAACTCCCCGTGTACGCCCCGAGCCGGTCGCTCCATCCCCGCTCCAGCACCGTCGCGCGCACCTCGTCGCGAGCCGCGGCCCACCGGGCCACGTCCTCCGGCCCGCCGAGCTGGTCGCCGAAGCGGACCGCCCTGTCCAGCGCGACCCAGCACTGCACCTTCGAGGACACGTGGTGGTGTTCGATCCCGCGCTCCTCCCACATGCCCGCGTCCGGCCGCTGCCAGTCCACCACGGCCTGGTCGGCGAGCACCCGCAGCACCTGGCGCACCTCCGGCGCCATCGGCTCCAACTTGTCGCGCATCAGCCAGGCCGCGTCCAACGCCTCGCCGAAGATGTCGGTCTGCCGCTGCCGCCACGCGTCGTTGCCGATCAGCACCGGCGGGCTGTCGCGGTACCCGCCGAGCTGGTCGAGGCGGTGTTCGGTGAGGTCCCGCTCCCCCTGCACGCCGTACATGATCGGCACCGGCTCGTCGCCGATGCGTCCCATCGCCCGGCTCACCCAGGAGAACTGCCGCTGCACCTCGTCGAAGCACGCCGACCGCCACAGCGCCCGCAGGGTGAGGCTGAAGTCGCGCACCCAGACGTACCGGTAGTCGTAGTTCCGGTTCCCGCCGAGCTTCTCCGGCAGGGAGGTGGTCGCCGCGGCCACCACCGCACCGCTGGGCCGGTACGTCATGCCCTGCACCACCAGCGCGCTGCGCCGTACCTGCTCCGGGTAGCACCCGTGGTATTCGTGCTGCTCGGTCCAGGACCGCCACCCGGCGACCGTGTCGGCGATCGTCTGGTCGGCGTCGGGCACCTCCGGTGGCGGCGCGTCGTAGGTCGGGGCGTACCCGAGGGTGAAGTTGTGCACGGAGCCGGCGCGGGCGGTGAACGTGGCGGTGGCCCCGCCCTCGCCACAGCAGAGCCGCACGCTGCCGCGCAGGGTGAGCCGGGCGGCGCCGGCCGTGGCCTCCAGCGTGCCGTCCCGCTCGACCAGGAACGCGGTGGTCCGCCCGTACTCGAAGCGGGGTCGGTAGTGCATCCGCATCGGGACCTCGCCGGAGAGGCTCTGCACGCTGCGGGCCAGCACCTGCGGCGAGCGCAACCCGATGTCGTGGCCGCGGGCTCCGGGCTCGAAGGCGAGCGCGTCGGTCAGGGCCACCTCCCCCTGCGCGGTGCGGAAGACGGTCCGCAGCACCAGGGTGTCGTCGAGATAGCAGCGGTCGACGCTGTGGTCGACCTCCGGTTGGATAGACCAGTGCCCGGCGCCCTCGTCGAGCAGCCGCCCGAACACCGACGGCGCGTCGAACCGGCCCGGGCACCACCAGTTCACCGATCCGGAGCGGTCCACCAGCGCCGCGCTGCGGCCGTCCGCGAGGAAACCGTGGTCGCTGATCTGTCCGCTCTGCACCCGGCTGCCTACCCGGGGCGTCCGGGCGCATGCCTGCGGGTCCGGGTGGCCCCCGGGACGGCGTCGGCGTTACCGCTGCGCGCGGGCGGGAACCCGGGTGGCTGACGAGGGAGGATGCTCATGACGTCAGCTTCGGGGCCGGCCGCCGCGTGGCGGCCCGGCGCACAGGGCGGCGACCTGCTGCCGTCCGGGCCGGCAGGCCGCCCGTCGACACCGTCCGGTAACGGGCACGGCCCGGAGACCGGGCCGCCCACCGTGACGATCGGCTCATATCCGGACTATCCGTCCGCCCAGCGGGTGGTCGACTATCTGGCCGACAATCGCTTCCCGGTGGAGCACAGCGCCATCGTCGGCACCAACCTCACACTGGTGGAGACGGTGCTCGGGCGGATGACCACCGGCCGCGCCGCCCTGCTCGGCGCCGGCACCGGCGCCTGGTTCGGCCTCTTCATCGGCCTGTTGTTCGGCATCTTCACCGTCGGCAACTGGCTGGCGGTGATCCTGGTGGGCCTGGTCATCGGCGCGATCTGGGGTGCCGTGTTCGGCGCGGTCGCGCACGCGATGACCGGCGGGCAGCGCGACTTCACCTCGGCCAGCTCACTGCGCGCCGGTCAGTACGCCGTGATCGTCGACGCGGAACTCTCCGACCAGGCGCGGCAGTTGCTGGGTCGGATGCAGATGTCCGGCTCGACCACGAACGCCGGCTGAGTCACCGGATCGACCGGCCGTCCCGGCAGCACGCCGGGGCGGCCGTCAGCCGTGGTACGACAGCTCGCCGGCCCGCAGTGGCACGTCGACCCGGTTCTCCGGCGGTGCCAGCGGGCACGCCCAGCGGTCGTCGTACGCGCACGACGGGTTGTAGAGGTAGTTGGCGTCGAGCCGCACCCGGTCGCCGGGCAGCAGCTCGACGCCCCGGCCGAAGGTGCCCTTCACCGTGTCGGTGAGGTACCGGCCACCGCCGTAGGTCTCCTGCCCGCAGGTGCTGTCACGCAGCGGCACGAACAGCCCACCTCCGTACGCCTCGATCCACCACAGGGTCAGCGGCCCCCACGGTGCCTCGGCCACGGCGACCCGCCGGTACGCGATCACGCCGTCCGGCCCGCCGGTGTCCACCCGTAGCTCACCGCTGGCGGGCCGCAGTGGGGCCTCCACGACGGCGTCCGGGTTGGGCGGGAAGTAGCGCACCCCGGTGAACCCGGACCGCTGGGCCGGCGGGATCGGGCTCTGCGGGTGGGTGGCGAAGAGCTGGTCGCGGCCGGCGCGGAACCCGGCCAGGTCGACGTCGGACAGGTACAGCCGGGCAACCCGCTCCCGCCAGTCGGCCAGCTCCAGATCATCCACGGGTCGAGCCTAGGCGGTTGCGCTCGGTCACCGAGCGGTCTCCGTCTCGGCGACCTGGGCGGGCGGCCAGTTGGTGAGGACGGCGTCGAGGGCGTCCAGGGTGCGGGACCACGAGTCGTCGGTGGCGCGCGGGGTGTGGCGGAAGCCGCCGGTCTTCTCCAGGCTCACGAAGCCGTGCAACGTGCCGTGCAGCATCCGGACCGCGTCGGTCTGGTCGGGCTCGGACAGCCGATAGCCGCGCAGGATCGCCCGGGTCATCTCCGCGTGCCGGACTCCGGCGCTCGCGGCCGCCGTCTCCGGGTCGAGGTCGATCTGCATGGCGGCGTACCGGCCCGGATGCCGTTTCGCGTAGTCCCGGTAGGCGTTGGCGAAGGCCACCAGCGCGTCCTTGCCGGCGCGACCGGCGAGCGCGGCGGCGGCCCGGTCGGCGAGTTCCGTCAGCGCCAGCAGTGCCACCCGGACCCGCAGGTCGTGGGCGTTTTTGATGTGGAAGTACAGGCTCGCGTCCTTGACGCCGAAGTGGCGGGCGAGGGCCGCGACGGTCACGTTCGCCAGGCCCACCTCGTCGGCCAGCTCCGCCGCGACCAGGGTCAGACGCTCGGCGGTCACTCCCGCACGTGCCATGCAGCACACCCCAAACCTAGTCGTGTTAATCGTTTGCCTAGGAGAGCTAGGCTACTACCTATGCTTCCGATTTCCGAGCCCGCCATCCGCGCCTCCTTCGTCAACTGCACGCAGGGCGAGGCGAAGCGGCTGGCCGTACCGAACGATCTCGACCTGCGCCCGTGGACCGACCTGGACTTTCTCGGCTGGCGGGACCCGGCCGCGACCCAGCGGGCCTACCTGGTCGCCGAGTCCGACACCGGGCTGGTCGGGGTGGCGCTGCGGGTCGCGCCGCAGCAGACCGGGCGCGTCCGGCGCAGCATGTGCTCGCTGTGCCTGACCACGCACACCGGCGACGGCGTCTCGCTGATGACCGCCCGCAAGGCCGGACGCGACGGGCGCCAGGGCAACTCGGTGGGCGCGTACGTCTGCTCCGACCTGGCCTGCTCGCTCTACCTGCGGGGCAGGAAGGAGGCCGGACGCCGCCTCGACGAGACCATCACCCTGGAGGAGAAGGTCGAGCGAACCAGGAGCACCCTCGCCGCCTTCCTCCGCAGGGTGACCGAGTGATCGACTCCGGATCGACGCGAGGGCGACGAGCTCGCCGGAGCGGGCGCTAGCGGTCGGTGGCCAGCCGCGCGTGCAGGTGTTCGTCGTGGCGGCGGCCGTCGCCGTACTGGTACGACTCGCGCAGCGTCCCCTCGGCGGGATAGCCGGCCCGGTCGGCGACCCGGCAGGACGGCTCGTTGGCCACCGCGTGACACAGCTCCACCCGGTGCAGCCGCAGCTCGGTGAACGCCCAGTCGGTGAGCCGGACGACGGCGCGTACCGCCACCCCGCGCCCCCGCGCCGCCGGCAGCGTCCAGTACCCGATGGAGGCGTCGCCGTGGTGGATGTGGTGCAGCGACACCGAGCCCAGCAGCTCGCCGCCGGCCGCGGCGGTCACCGCCATCGAGGCGTGGTCGCCGGCGGACCAGTCGGCCCGCCGGCGTACCCACAGCAGGGCACTCTCGTCGTCGACGGGTCCGCCGCCCTGGGGGTTCCACAGGGCGATGGCCGGGTCGCGCAGGGCGTCGCGCACCGCGGGGGCGTCGGTCTCCCGCCAGGGACGCAGCAACAGGTCCGCGGCGGAGAGTTCCACGTGTTCCACGACGCCGGAGTCTGGCACATCGCCCTCCGGGTGGGGCCGCACGATTCCCGCCAACGTCTTTCAAATCTGCACGAATCTCGTCGTCGACCGGTAAGACGTGACTCAGGCGACTGCTCCCGGCACTAGTTAAATTTTGAAAGAGTGCTACCGTCGTGGCATGACCGAGAGCCTGGACAGCACCCGAGAGGCCGCCTGGCGCGCCTACATCGAGGCCAGCCAGCGGCTCTACACCCAGCTGGAAGAGGACCTACGCGCCGACAGCGACCTCAGCTTCGCCGACTACCACGTGCTGGTCCTGCTCTCCGAGGCGCCGGGGCAGCGGCTGCGGATGGGCGAGCTGGCCGGTCGACTGGTCTTCTCGCCCAGCCGGCTGACGTACCAGATCTCCTCGATGCAGCGCCGCGGCCTGGTCAGCAAGGAGTCCTGCCCGGACGACCGACGGGGCAGCGAGGCCGTGCTCACCGCCGCAGGGCTGCTCGCTCTGTCCGAAGCCGCACCCCACCATCTGGCGTCGGTGCGTACCCACCTGATGGACGACCTCGACGACGACGAGGTCGCCTGCCTCACCCGGGTCTTCGACCGGCTCGGTGACCGCCTGCGGGCGGCCCGGGCCACCTCGACCACCCACGCCCAGAACTAGGAGCCTCCGATGCCCGCGATCACCGTTGACAACGTTCTCGTCCTCCCCCGCCTGCCCAAGCTCGACGAGTCGGCCAAGATCCGTCCGGTCCGTACGGTGACCACCGCACCCAGCGGCTTCGAGGGTGAGGGTTTCCCGGTCCGTCGGGCCTTCGCCGGGGTGCCGACGACCGACCTGGACCCGTTCATCCACCTCGACCAGATGGGTGAGGTGGACTACGCGCCGGGCGAGCCGAAGGGCACGCCGTGGCACCCGCACCGGGGGTTCGAGACCGTCACGTACATCATCGACGGCGTCTTCGACCACCAGGACTCCAACGGTGGCGGCGGCACCATCACCGACGGCGACACCCAGTGGATGACGGCCGGCAGCGGTCTGCTGCACATCGAGGCCCCGCCGGAGCACCTGGTGACCAGCGGTGGGCTCTTCCACGGCACCCAGCTCTGGGTCAACCTGCCCCGCTCGGCCAAGATGAACCCGCCCCGCTACCAGGACATCCGGGGTCGGGAGTCGGCGCTGCTCACCACGCCGGACGGCGGCGCGCTGATCCGCGTCATCGCCGGTGAGGTCGCCGGCCACCGCGGCCCGGGTTCGACGTTCACCCCGATCACGATCACCCACGTGACCGTGCAGCCGGGCGCGCAGGTCGACCTGCCCTGGCAGCCGGAGTTCAACGCCCTGGTGTACGTCCTCGGCGGGCGCGGCACCGTCGGCACCGACCGGCGGCCGGTACGTACCGGCCAGCTCGCGGTGCACGGCGCCGGTGACGCGCTGCGCTTCGGCGCGGACACCACGCAGGACAGCAACACCCCGGCGTTGGATCTCTACATCATGGGTGGCCAGCCGATCCGGGAGCCCGTGGCGCAGTACGGCCCGTTCGTGATGAACACCCGCGACGAGCTGATCCAGGCGTTCGAGGACTTCCAGGCCGGCCGGCTCGGCGTGATTCCCACCGGGCGCCTGCCGCACACCGGCGGCCAGGGCGCCCGCCCCTGACCACGGTCAACCGCTGAGATCGGCGTCGGCGCCCCCGTTCCTCAACGGGGGCGCGGGCGCCGCCTCAGGAGACCGCGAAAATCCCCGCGACCCCCAGAATCACCATCACCAACACCGCTACCAGCGCACCCCGTTCGCTCTCCACCGCCGGCTCGCGGTACTCGGTCACGGGGTTCGTCGTCTCGCGGGGCATGGTGTGGCCTCCTCGGTTTCGCGTCGAACGGATGGCGGCGGCCAGGTCACCGCTACGTCGACCTGGCGTGCGGACCCACGGCCGGGGTCCTACCGTGAGGACGTTGTCGACCTCGGGGAGGGCTGGACGTTGCCATTGCAGGACTGGTTCCTCACCGCGCAGGAACGCGCCAACCCGGTCTCTGGGTTACCCACCTGGACCACGGGAAACCTCGCCGAGCCGTTGATTCACGGCGCGGCGTACTTCGATCGGCTGGTCGACGAGGTGGAGGCGCTCACCGAGGGCGACCATCTGTTTTTCACCGACTGGCGGGGTGATCCCGACCAGCGGATGCGCCCGGACGGCCCCACCGTCGCCCAGCTCTTCGCCCAGGCCGCCCAGCGCGGGGTGGTGGTGAAGGGGCTGATCTGGCGTTCACACCTCGACACGCTGGCCTACAGCGAGGACGAGAACCGCAACCTCAGCGAGGTGATCTCCGCGGCCGGCGGGGAGGTGCTGCTCGACCAGCGGGTGCGCCGTGGCGGCTCGCACCACCAGAAGCTGGTGGTGCTGCGGCATCCCGGCGCCCCGGAACGGGACATCGCCTTCGCCGGCGGGATCGACCTGTGCCACAGTCGCCGGGACGACGCCGCGCACGCGGGCGACCCGCAGCCGGTGACGATGTCTCCCCGGTACGGCCCCAACCCGCCCTGGCACGACGTGCAGCTCGCGGTGCGCGGCCCGGTGGTCGGCGCGCTGGACACGGTCTTCCGGGAGCGTTGGACCGACCCCATGCCGCTGGACTCGGAGAACCCGATGGCCTATCTGCGGGACCGGCTGCGCGGCGCGGACCTACGCCCCGACCCGCTGCCCGAGCAACCGGCCGCACCGCCGCCCTGCGGGCCGCACCAGATCCAGGTGCTGCGCACCTACCCCGCGGTCCGGCCGCGCTACTCCTTCGCGCCGGACGGCGAGCGGACCGTCGCCCGGGGCTACACCAAGGCGGTCCGCCGCGCGCGCCGGCTCATCTATTTGGAGGACCAGTACCTCTGGTCGACCGAGGTGGCCGACCTGTTCGCGCGCGCCCTGCGGGACAACCCGGAGCTGCACCTGATCGCCGTGGTGCCCCGGCACCCGGACGTGGACGGCCGGCTCGCGCTGCCGCCGAACATGGTCGGCCGCGAACAGGCGCTGTCACTGTGCGAGCGGGCCGCGCCGGAGCGGGTGCACGTGTTCGACGTGGAGAACCACGCCGGCAACCCGGTCTACGTGCACGCGAAGGTGTGCGTGGTCGACGACGTATGGGCCAGTGTGGGCAGCGACAACTTCAACCGGCGCTCCTGGACGCACGACAGCGAGTTGTCCTGCGCGGTGCTCGACGGCACCCGCGACCAGCGGGGACCCACCGACCCCTCCGGTCAGGGTGACGGGGCACGGGTCTTCGCCCGGGAGTTGCGGCTGCGGCTCTGGCGCGAACACCTGGACCGCGACCCGGACGGCGCGGACGATGCCGACCTGCTCGACCCGGCGGACGCCGTCGCGGCGGTCACGGCCGCCGCCGACAGGCTGCAACGGTGGTACGACGACGGCCAGGTGGGCGACCGTCCGCCCGGCCGGCTGCGCCCGCACCGCCCCGAGCGGCTGCCGTGGTTCACCCGCACCTGGGCGTTGCCGGTGTACCGGCTGGTCTACGACCCGGACGGCCGGCCGCTGCGGGCCAGGCTGGCCGGCACCTGGTGAGCCGACCCGGTCGGCTCCGGCGGGCCGGCCGCGCCCGGGTGCACGCTCAGCCCGCCCGGGTAGGCGAACGAGGATCGCGGCGAGTAGTAGCCGAAGCCGATGGTCAGCGGGTTGGCCGGGCGTAGCGCGTACATCGGGTGCGTGGGCTGGAGGAACTCCACCGACTCGATCTCGAACGGCGCGACCGGCTCCGCCACGAACGGGTAGACCGCGCTGAGCAGTTGACCGTCGCGGCGGGTGAAGTAGCGGTGGTGGCCGCTGCTGATGACGTGGCCGGTCTCCCCCACCCGAGACCGGGCCCGGATCAACGGTGCCCCGTCGACCTCGGTCTCGGAGAGCAGGTCCTCGCCACTCACCTCGATCCGCGTCCGGCCGGCGAGCGTCGGGGCACCGCGGGCGGCGGCGTACTCCCGCACCCGCCGGCTGGAGGCCACGTAGTGGGTCCACCAGCCGCCCGGGTTGAGCCCGCCAGGCGCGTCCACACCGACCAGCGAGACGCCGAGGTAGGTCAGCGAGTAGGCGCCGAAGCCCGAGGTCTGCGTCTCGTCGTCGACGATGTACTGGTTGAGGAAGACCTGCCGGTCGGGGCGGGGGCGCAGACCTGCCGGGACCAGGGCGGCGACCGCGTCGGGATCCGCCGGCAGCCAGCTGAAGTAGAGCGTGCGACTGTTCACGACGAGCTGGGGAGCGGCTGGATCGAGCACGGTGCCTCCGAAGCGGGTGTGTACCCGAACGCTACGGCGGGTCCCACCGGCGGGACAAGGACGGATAGTGGACACATCGGCCCTGATGTCGGTTTTCATGTTGACCGCTTGGCTCGCCGGGCTGACCGACCGGCCGGGGCCGGGTGGGGTGACCGGATGGCACGGCCTCGCCGAGGAAACGGGTAACAGCCCTCACAGGTGGTGCGACTTCCGCCCAGTTTGCGCCCTTTGTTGCGCGACACACCTAAGTACATCAGCCTTTCGGCTAGATTTCGGCGAGACGATCAGGTTAAGGTGAGTCCCGAACGGCCCATACGAAGCTAAACCAAAGCGTCACGTCTTTTTGTCCGCGGACGAGGTGCAGGGAGGACCACCCATGACCGCGCCAACGATCAGCGAGCAGTCGACCGCCACAGCCGAGAGCACCCCGAAGCTGGACCCGCGGGCGCTCACCGACAGCGCCGCCGACCTGCTCAACGCCATGGCGGCGCTGCCCGCCAACCACCCGTCGCGTGCCGCGCTGCGGGACCGGGCCATCGAGGCCTGGCTGCCGCTGGCCAACCACCTCGCCCACCGCTACAGCGGGCGGGGCGAGCCGACCGACGACCTCTCGCAGACCGCCGCGATCGGCCTGATCAAGGCGATCGACAAGTTCGACCCGTCCCGCGGCGTCGACTTCGCCGGCTACGCGATCCCCACCATCATCGGTGAGCTCAAGCGGCACTTCCGCGACCGCACCTGGGACATCCGGGTCCCCCGCCGGCTCCAGGAGCTGCGGCTCGCCATCTCCGACGCCAACAGCTCGCTGCTGCAGACCCTCGGCCGGTCGCCGACGGTCGCCGACATCGCCGCCCACCTCAAGCTCACCGAGGAAGAGGTCCTGGAGGGCCTGGAAGGCGCCCGCGCGTACAACGCGGTGTCGCTGTCCACCCCGACGGGCGACGGCGAGCGGGCCACCGAGCTGGGCGACATGCTCGGCGGCGAGGACAGCGAGTTCGAGCTGGCCGAGCTGCGGGTCGCCCTCGGCCCGGCGCTGGCCACGCTCGACGAGCGGGAGCAGAAGATCCTGACCCTGCGGTTCTACGGCAACCTGACCCAGTCGCAGATCGCCGACCAGATCGGCGTCTCGCAGATGCACGTCTCCCGGCTGCTGGCGCGGGCGCTGACCAAGCTGCGCGGCCAGCTCGACGGCACGTACTAGGCGGTTCACGGTTGAGGGCCGGGTCGGCGGACCCGGCCCTCAACCGCACCACCGACTGTCACGCGAACGTGACAGTCGGTCCGACCGGCCGGGTCGCTTCCCTTGCGGGGCAGCGGCCCGGCCGGTCCGGTCAGCGGCCGACCGGCTCCCGCCACATCGGCCAGAACGGGGTGCCGTCGGGCACCCGGAAGGGCTCACCGGCCCGGTAGCCGTGCCGCGCGTACAGATCCCGGCTCCGAGGGCTGCTCGCCTCCAGGTAGGCCGGCATCCCGGTCTCGTCCAGCCAGGCGTGGTGGTGCTCCAGCAGCGCGGTGCCCAGCCCCTGCCCCTGGCGGCCCGGCCGGGTCGCCAGGAAGGCCAGGTGGTGGTGGTCCGCATGCGGGTGGTTGGCCTCGAACAGCTCGTCGAGATGCTGGAACCGGTCGGTCCACTCACCGCAGGCGGCGGCGAGCCGGGCGTCGTAGTCGACCGGCGGCGCGGGCGGCTCGCCGACCGACGGGAACCAGACCGCGACCGCGGCCCGGTCCGCGGTGGCGTGGACGAGGCCGTGTCGCATCGCGTGCCCGACCAGGATCTCGAAGTCCCCGGCCAGCACGGCCTCCCGCTTGCTCGCGTCGGGCACCAACCAGCGCGTCACCTCCAGCGCGGTGAACGCCTCGGCGATCCGGCCGGCCACCAGCGCGGTGTCGTCGGGTCCCAGCCGTTCGATGGCCACACTCATCGGGGCACCTCCGTCGCGGCGGGTGCCGGCGGCTGCTCCGCCGGCCGCACGGCGGCTACGGCGCTCGCCGCGCCGAGGCCGATCCGGGCGTACGTGTCCGGTCGACTGTTGCGCAGCACCAGCGCCCAGGCGACGCCCAGCGCGGCCGCCACCGGGTACACGGCGGGCAGAGCCCAGCGCAGGGTCGAGTCCGGCGCGACGCCGAGCAGGTTGGCGAAGTTCGACACGGCCAACCAGATGATCACGAAGAGCGCGACGGTGGCCAGGCCGGGCGCGACGGCCCGCCGCCAGAGCGTCTCGCCGGCACCGGAGCGGACGAAGTAGGCGATCACCGCCACCGAGGTCGTGGCGATCAGCAGCAGGACCCCGAACCCGCCGGTGGTGCCGCCCCAGAAGAACAGCTTGACCACCGGGTCCCAGCCGTTGACCGCGTACAGCAGGATCACCAGCAGGCCGAAGACGCTCTGCGCCAGGGAGGCGGCCCGCGGTGCGCCGCTGCGCGCCGAGGTCTGCCCGAACACCGCCGGCAGCACCCGCTCCCGACCCAGCGCGAACGTGTAGCGGGCCGTGGTGTTGTGGAAGGAGATCATCGCGGCCAGCACCGAGGTCAGGAAGAGCGCCTGACCGATGGTGACGGCGGTGTCGCCGAGGTGCTCGGCGGCCAGGTTGAAGATCAGCCCGACGCTCTGCTCGCCGGCCGCGGCGACGATCTGGTCCGGCCCGACGGCGACCGCCATGGTCCAGGAGGAGAGCGCGTACAGGGCCGCGATGATCGCCACCGAGAGGTACGTGGCCAGCGGCACCGTCCGCTTCGGATCCTTGCTCTCCTCGCTGAAGACCACCGCGGACTCGAAGCCGACGAACCCGAGGATGGCCAGCACCAGCACCGCGCCCACTCCGGGCACGAAGAGGTTGTCCGGCGAGAACGACGCGAAGCTGACCTCGCCGCCGGCCGGGTTGCCGATCTGTCCCAGGTCGAAGATCAGGATCACCACGATCTCGGCGACCAGCAGGGCTGCCAGCACCAGGCCGTTGATGTCCACCCGGAGCAGGCCGAGCAGGGCGACCAGCGCCCAGGCCACCAGGGCGACGATCGCCCAGTGCGGGTGCCCGCCGAAGATCCGGTCGAGCACCGGCTCGGCGGCGACGCCGATGGTGCCGTAGAGCCCGACCTGCAGCGCGTTGTACGCGATCAGCGCCACCCAGGCGGCGCCCACGCCGGCCGGTCGGCCCAGGCCACGGGAGATGTAGGCGTAGAAGGCACCGGCGTTCTCCACCCGCCGGGACATCGCCACGTAGCCCACCGAGAAGAGGGCGAGCACCGCGGCGACCACCAGGAAGGCCAGCGGGATGCCGGTCACGCCGATCACGCCGTAGCCGGTGGTGACGACACCGGCCACCACGGTCAGCGGTGCGGCGGCGGAGAGGACGAAGAAGATCACCGAGGGGACGCCGAGGCGGCCGCGGGCAAGGGATTCGGAGACGTTGCTGGGTCGGTCGACTGTCGATGTCGTGGGCATACGACTACTCCGGTTGTCGAGGGGAGGGGTGGGGTTACCGGGGGGATCAGGGGACGCCGCGCAGCACGGCGGCGCCGACGGCGGCCTCGGTGTGCCCGACGAGTTCCTTCAGGGGTGCCGGCAGCGCGGGGATGAGAACGTTCAACCGGTGGTGGGCGCGGGGACCGGCGCTCCAGAGCACCTCCCGGGTCAGCCCGGCGGCCACGACCAGGCCGAGCAGCAGGGCGTCCGGCACGCTCGGCGGGTCCGGCCGGTCCAGCAGTGCCCGCAGCCGGGTGGCCGGCCAGGCCACCGCGTTGAGGTCGATCGGCAGGTAGCTGACCGAGGTGCGCAGCAGCCGGCGGCTCTCCTGGCGGCGCAGCACGCCGGACCGGGCCAGCCGCTCCCCCACCGACGTCGTCGCGCTCTGCGCCAGGAAGCTGAGCCAGGTGCCGATTGCCCGGTGCTGGGACTCGCCGATCAGCTGGTCGAGCACGGTGTGCGCCAGAGCGTCGGCCGGCGGGCGCCGGTCGACGACGGAGACGTGCCCGTTCGAGACGGTGACGTGTCCGTACAGGATCAGTTCGCCGAGCAGTCCGCCGGCCAGCCCGAGCCCGGTCGCCGCCGGGTGCAGCTTCGCCTTGCCACGGCTGTCGTTGTGAGCGATCAGGAAGAACTCGTCGGCGATGAGCAACGGTCCTCCCGCACGGGTGTGTCCACAGTGATCGCGACCGGGAAAGGATGCACCGACAGCTACTGCAATGCAACTCCCAGATTTGAAAGTTGCACTCCGTGCAGGCGCGACCTGCGGATCTTGTCGTGACAGACTCGGACGGTGATCACCACGCCCGCCAATCGACCCGCCGCCAGCCCCACCGTGCGCCGTCGGCGCATCGCCCGGGAGCTCCGCCAGCTCCGGGAACGCGCGGGCATGACCCTCGATGTGGCCGCCCGTCAGCTCGACATGTCCAAGAGCAACCTGTCCCGCATCGAGACCGCGCAGATCGGCATCAAGCCGCGCGACGTCCGGGCGGCCCTGGCCCTCTACGAGGTGACCGGAGCCGACGCCGAGGCCCTCATCGAGATCGCCCGGGGCGCCCAGCAGCGCGGCTGGTGGCAGAACTACAGCGACGTGCTGCCCGAGTGGTTCGAGTTCTACGTCGGGCTGGAGGCCGAGGCCGCGGCGCTGCGCACGTACGAGGCCGAGTCGGTGCCCGGGCTGTTGCAGACCGAGGCGTACGCCCGGGAGATCTACCGCCGCACCGCCGGGGAGGACGGACTGGAGCGCAAGGTGGCCGCCCGACTGCACCGGCAGGAGGTGCTGCGCCGCGACGACCCGGTCCAGTTGTCGGTGGTGCTCAACGAGGCGGTGCTGTTGCGCCCGGTCGGCGGCGCCGCCGTGATGGCCGAACAGTTGGTCCACATGAGCCGCATCGCGCAGTTACCCAACGTCACAATCCAGGTACTGCCGTTCGCGGCCGGTGGACACCCGGCGATGAGCACGCCGTACGTGATCCTCAACTTCGCCGACGCGGCCGACGCGTCCGTGGTTTACCTGGATAACCTCACGATGGGCCTGGCACTGGAGGATGCCGACCAGGTGCTCGGGTATAGCCTTCTGCACGAGGAGCTGTGCCGCATGGCGCTCGATCCGGCGGCGTCGCTGACCCGCCTCGAGCAGGCTTCTCGTAACTTTGCGTGACCGCGTCTGCGGCACGTTGACGCAGACGAGAGGTACGGCGGATGACGGCGCTCGACCTGACCCGGGCGGACTGGCGCACCAGCACGCGCAGCAGTGGCAACGGCAACTGCGTGGAGGTCGCGACAGCCGACGGTCAGGTCGCCGTCCGGGACAGCAAGGACCGCTCCGGCCCGGTGCTCGCCTTCGGCCCGTCGGCCTGGCGTACCTTCCTGCGCGGCGTCGGCGAGGTGCACCCGCGCTGAGTCGCCGGGGCCGGTGCGAGACTGGGCCGTGCTCTCCGACGTGACCCTGGACCTGCCGGTACGCCCGGTGCTGCCCGCGCTGGTCGCGGCGCTCGACGCGGCCGGCGCCGGGGTCCTGGTGGCTCCGCCGGGCACCGGCAAGACCACCCTCGCGCCGCTGGCCGTGGCCGACCGGGTCACCGGCCGGGTCGTGATCGCGCAGCCCCGGCGGGTGGCCGCGCGTGCCGCCGCGCGGCGGATGGCCGAGCTGCTCGGCGAGCGGGTCGGCGAGCGCGTCGGCTACGCGGTACGCGGTGAACGCCGGGTCAGCGCGGCCACGCGGGTGGAGGTGGTCACCACCGGCCTGCTGGTCCGCCGGCTGCACCACGATCCGGAGCTGCCCGGCACCGGCGCCGTGCTGCTGGACGAGTGCCACGAGCGGCAACTCGACGCCGACCTCGCACTGGCCTTCACGGTGGAGGCGCGGGCCACCCTCCGGCCGGACCTGTGGCTGCTGGCGATGTCCGCCACTCCGGACACCGACCGCTTCGCCGCGCTGCTCGGCGGGCCCGCCCCGGCTCCGGTCGTACGGGCCGAGTCCGCGCTGCACCCGGTGCGGCGAATCTGGGCGCCGCCACCCCGGCCGGTCGCCCCGCCCGGGGCCGGGCCGGTGGACCGGGCCCTGCTCGACCACGTGGCGGCCACCGTCCGGCGGGCGTTGCGGGAGCACGACGGGGACGTGCTGGTCTTCCTGCCCGGGGCCGGCGAGATCGCGGCGGTCACCGGCCGGCTGGCCGACCTGCGGGACAGCGTCGCACTGCTCCCGCTGCACGGCCGGCAGCGCGGCGCCGAGCAGGACGCCGCCCTGCGCCCGGCCGACCGTCGCCGGGTGGTGCTGGCCACCGCGCTGGCCGAGACCAGCCTGACCGTCCCCGGCGTACGGGTGGTGGTGGACGCCGGACTGTCCCGGGTGCCCCGCGTCGACCTGGCCCGCGGTCTGGGTGCGCTGATCACCGTGCCGGTCTCCCGAGCCGCCGCCACCCAGCGGGCCGGCCGGGCCGGCCGGGAGGCCCCCGGTTCCGTCTACCGCTGCTGGTCCGCGGCGACCCACGAGCGCCTGCCCGCCCGGCCGGAGCCGGAGATCGCCACCGCCGACCTGACCGGCTTCGCTCTGGAGCTGGCCGCCTGGGGGCAGCCGGACGGCGTCGGGCTCGCGCTGCCCGACCCGCCACCGGCGGCGGCGATGGCGGTGGCCCGGGAGACGCTGACCACCCTGGGCGCGGTCAACGCCGACGGCCGGATCACCGGGCGGGGACGGGCCATCGCCGCCGCCGGCGCGCATCCCCGGCTGGCGCGGGCGCTGCTCGACGGCGCCGGTCGGGTCGGCGCCGACCGCGCGGCCGAGGTGGTCGCCCTGCTCGCCGAGGAGAGCGCGGCCGGCCCGGGCGACGACCTGGTCGCCGGCTGGCGCCGGTTGCGCACCGGTGTCGACCCGGGAGCGACGGCCCGCTGGCGTGCCGAGGTGCGCCGGCTGCGCGCCGCGCTGCCCGCCGGCTCCACGCCCGGGGGCCGCGCCGACGACGACCGGATTGGCCGATCCGGCGGTCCGGGAGGTGGCGGGCGTACCGGCTCCGGAGGGCTCACCGACGACCTGGCCGCCGGGCTGCTGGTGGGACTGGCGTATCCGGAACGGCTGGCGCGGGTCCGGCGGCCGGGCGGGTCCGCGTACCTGATGACCGGTGGGACCGCCGCGGAGCTGGCGGCGGGGTCGGGGCTGGTCGGGGCGGACTGGCTGGCGGTGGCCGTCGCGGACCGCACGCCCGGCGCGCCGTCGGCCCGGATCCGCCGGGCGACGCCGGTGGACGAGGCGACGGCCCGGGAGGCTGCCGGGCCGCTGGTGTCCACGCGCCGGGAGGTCGGCTGGTCCGGCGGGGACGTGGTGGCGCGGGAGGTGACCCGGCTGGGGGCCATCGAGCTGCAGGAGCGCCGGCTGGACCGCCCGGAGCGGGCGGAGGTGGCCGAGGCGCTGCTGACCGGTCTGCGCCAGGAAGGGCTGGGCCTGCTGTCCTGGACGCCGGCGGCCCGGGCCCTGCGGGAGCGGCTGGCGTTCGGCCGGCACCATCTCGGTGCCGACTGGCCGGACGTCAGCGACGAGGCGCTGCTCGCGACCGCGCCGACGTGGCTCGGGCCGGAGCTGGCCGGCGCCCGGCGCCGCGCCGACCTGGCCCGGGTGGACGTCGCCTCGGCGCTGCGCCGGCTGCTGCCCTGGAAGCAGGCCGCCCAGCTCGACGAGTTGGCGCCGGAGCGGATCGAGGTGCCCAGCGGTTCACGGATCCGCGTGGATTACAGCGACCCGGCGGCGCCGGTGCTGGCGGTGAAGCTCCAGGAGACGTTCGGCTGGCCGGCGGCCCCACGCATCGGCGCCGGTCGGGTGCCGGTGCTGCTGCACCTGCTCTCCCCCGCCGGGCGACCGGTGGCCGTCACCGCCGACCT
Source organism: Micromonospora sp. RHAY321 (assembly GCF_023896955.1). Taxonomy (GTDB): domain Bacteria; phylum Actinomycetota; class Actinomycetes; order Mycobacteriales; family Micromonosporaceae; genus Micromonospora. The sequence continues at coordinate 53,295 of NZ_JAMHIW010000022.1, read as the reverse complement.
GGCGTCGTTCTGGCGCACCGGCTACCCGCAGGTCCGCGGCGAGCTGCGCGGCCGCTATCCCCGGCACCCGTGGCCGGAGGACCCGTCCACGGCGACACCCACCCGACGCGCCACGCCTCGCCGGCGCTGAGGCCGGTTACTCCTCCACCACGTCGGCCACCACCACGGTGACGTTGTCCGGACCACCGGCGTGCAGCGCCAGGTCGATCAGCTTGCCGGCGCAGGCGGCGCGGTCCGGGTAGCCGGTGAGCACCTCGGCGAGGGTGTCCGGGCGGACCACGTTGGAGAGCCCGTCGCTGCACAGCAGCCACCGGTCACCGACCCGGGGCACCATCGTCGCGTACGACGGGGAGACGTCGTCGCCCTGGAGCGCCTGGGTGACCACCGCACGCCGCGGGTGGCTGCTCGCCTGGTCGGCGGTGATCACACCCTGGTCCACCAGCATCTGGACGAAGGTGTCGTCCCGGGTGACCTGTTTGAGCACGCCCTCGCGGAACAGGTAGGCCCGGGAGTCGCCGACGTGTGCCAGCGCCAGGCAACTGCCTGTACGGGAGAAGAGCAGGGCGGTCAACGTGGTGCCCATGCCCTGGCGCTCGGGATCCTCGGCGACGGCCTGCCGGATCCGTGCGGTGGCCAGGGCGATGCCGCCCTGGAGCGCGGCCACCAGGGCGTCCTCTGGGGTCTCCACGTCCAGCGGTGCGACCGCGTCGATGGTGAGCGCGCTGGCCAGGTCACCGGCCGCCATCCCGCCCATGCCGTCGGCGACGGCGACGAGCCAGGTCCCGGCGTGCAGGGCGTCCTGGTTTCCACTGCGGATCAGCCCACGGTCGCTCGTTCCCACGGAACGCAGCTTCAGGGTCATGGGAGGCAGCCTGCCAGGCGAAGGGCGCAGTTGTCTCTAGGAGATCAGGACGACGGGGCGTGGCGCGGTCAATCTCACGTGCCGCATCGGCGCGTCGCGGGCGTCGGTTCCGTCCTCGTTGCGACCCGCGGCCCTCGTAGCGCCCCGAAAGCCATCCAGGCGGATCGATTGACAGGTGGCATCGTCGCTGGAAACATCGAGCCGACACCTGGGAGCGCTCCCAGCTTCCACCACCACCCGTCCCCACTTTTCTCGTCCCGGAAGGACTCCCCGTGACGCCATCCCGACGCCGCCTCCTGCTGGCCGCGGCGACCGCACTGGCCCTCACCGGCGCGGGCGCCGGCTCGGCCCAGGCCGACCCGCCACCGGACGCCCCCGAGCAGATCGACAACGGCGACTTCAGCGCCGGTGTGAGCCCCTGGTTCTCCTTCGGCACCGGCGCCCTCGCGGTGACCGACGGCCGGCTCTGCACCACCGTCCCCGGCGGGCTGGCCAACCCGTGGGACGCCGGCATCGGCCAGGACGGCGTCCCCCTGATCGCCGGCGCCGAATACACCCTCGGCTTCACCGTCTCCGCCACCCCGGGTGCCGCCGTCAAGGCCGTCCTGCAACTCGGCAGCGCCCCCTACACGACCTACGCCGCCGTGGACGCCGCCGCCACCGGCACCGCCCAGCGGGTCGAGCAGACCTTCACCGTCCCCGACGACAATCCCGCCGCCCAACTGATCTTCCAGGTCGGTGGCGCCGCCGAGTCGCAGACCGTCTGCCTGGACGACGTCTCGCTGCGCGGCGGCGAGCCACCCGAGCCGTACGAGCCGGACACCGGGCCACGGGTACGGGTCAACCAGGTCGGCTACCTGCCCGGCGGGCCGAAGAACGCCACCGTGGTCACCACGGCCACCGAGCCGCTGCCCTGGCAGCTGCGCTCGGCCGGCGGCGCGGTCCTCGCCAGCGGCACCACCACGGCGCGCGGCGTGGACGCCGCCTCCGGACAGAACGTGCACACGGTCGACTTCTCCAGCCACCGCACCCCGGGCAGCGGGCTGACCCTGACCGTGGACGGCGAGAACAGCCACCCGTTCGACGTCTCCGGCACCCTCTACGACCAGCTGCGCTCCGACTCTCTGCAGTTCTTCTACGCCCAGCGCAGCGGCATCGCCATCGACGGGGACCTGATCGGTGACGAGTACGCCCGGCCCGCCGGCCACCTCGGCGTCGCACCCAACCAGGGCGACACCAACGTGCCGTGCCAGCCGGGCGTCTGCGACTACTCGCTGGACGTACGCGGCGGCTGGTACGACGCCGGCGACCACGGCAAGTACGTCGTCAACGGCGGCATCGCCACCTACCAACTGCTCAACACCTTCGAGCGGACCAGAACGGCGGCCACCGCCGACGGCGGTGCCGCGCTGGGTGACAGCACACTGCGGGTCCCGGAACGCGGCAACGGCGTACCGGACATCCTCGACGAGGCCCGCTGGGAGCTGGAGTTCCTGCTGCGCATGCAGGTGCCGGCCGGCAAGCCGCTCGCCGGAATGGTCCACCACAAGATCCACGATCGGAACTGGACCGGGCTGCCGCTCGCCCCGCACGACGACCCGCAGCCGCGCGAGCTGCACCCGCCGTCGACCGCGGCCACGCTCAACCTGGCCGCCACCGCCGCCCAGTGCGCGCGGCTCTTCGCCCCCTACGACGCGGCGTTCGCCGGCCGTTGCGCCACCGCCGCGAAGACGGCCTACGCCGCGGCCAAGGCCCACCCCGCGGTGTACGCCAGCCCGGCCGACAGCACCGGCGGCGGCGCGTACGACGACACCGGAGTCACCGACGAGTTCTACTGGGCGGCGGCCGAGCTGTACCTGACCACCGGCGCGCAGACCTACCTGACCGACCTGACCGCCTCGCCGCACCACACCGGCGACGTGTTCGACCCGCGCGGCTTCGGCTGGCAGAGCGTCGCCGCGCTCGGCCGCCTCGACCTGGCCACCGTGCCGAACGGGCTGCCCGCCGCCGATCTGGCCCGGGTCCGCGCCTCGGTCACCGCCGCCGCCGACGCGTACCTCACCGAGCTGCGCCGGCAGGCGTACGGACTGCCGATGCCCGGGGACGCCAACAGCTACTTCTGGGGCGGCAACAGCAACGTCATCAACAACGCGGTCGTGCTGGCCACCGCCTTCGACCTGACCCGCAATCCCGTCTACCGCGATGGTGCCGTGCAGGCGATGGACTACGTGCTCGGCCGCAACGCGCTGAACATCTCCTACGTCACCGGGTGGGGCGAGCACGCGGCGCAGAACCAGCACAGCCGCATCTTCGGCCACCAGCTCGACCCGAACCTGCCGCGCCCTCCGGCCGGCTCCCTCGCCGGTGGCCCGAACGCAGCCCTCCAGGACCCGTTCGCCGCCCAACTGCTCGCCGGCTGCAAGCCGATGTTCTGCTACGTCGACGACATCAACTCGTACGCGACCAACGAGGTCGCCATCAACTGGAACTCCGCGCTGGCCTGGATCTCCTCGTTCCTGGCCGACCAGGGTGACGCCGGCGCGGTGCCGGCCAGCACCTGCGCGGTGAGCTACACCAACTACGGCGCCTGGCAGGGCGGAACCGGGTTCACCGCGCAGGTGACCGTGCGCAACACCGGCGCCACGGCCATCAACGGCTGGAGCGTGCGGTTCGCGTTCACCGGGGACCAGCGGGTACGCGAGGCGTGGCTGGCGAAGGTCACCCAGTCCGGCGCGACGGTGACCGCGCGCAACGAGTCGTACAACGCCAAGATCGCTCCTGGCGGGACGGTGACGTTCGGCTTCAACGCGACAACCGGGGGCGGCGCGAACCCCAACCCGGGCCTGGTCACCGTCAACGGCGGGGCCTGCTCACTGGCCTGACCTGACCGGTACGGCTGGTGGCCGCTCCCCCTCGGGGGCGGCCACCAGCCCTCCGGATCACGTGGACCCGGGCCAGGGGTGGGTGTGACGGGCCTCGCGTCGTTCGGGACCGCCCGTGTCGCCCGGTCTGCCTACCGTCGGCATCATGGCTGGCCTGGCCAGCCCTGCGCTGACCCGGTGGGCGTTGGTCAACCGCCCGGAGGTGTAGCAGCATGGTGGGCATGACCGACCAGCAGAGCGTCACCATTCGTCCCGGTGGTCCCGCCGATGCCGCGGCCGTCCTGCGGCTGCTCGACGGCGCGACCGCGTGGCTGGCGGCGCGCGGCCGGACCGGCCAGTGGGGCACCGAGCCGGCGTCGACCGATCCGCGCCGGATCGCCCAGGCCGACGACTGGGCGTCCGGCGGCGGCCTGCACCTGGCGATGCTCGGCGACAGGCCGGTCGGCGCGCTGGTGGTTGGGGCCGCCACCGACGACGTACCCCCGCCGACCGAGCCGGAGTTGTACGTGCGGCTGCTGGTCACCGACCGGGCGCACACCGGCCGGGGGCTCGGGGCGCGGCTGCTGGAGCACGCCGCGGACCTGGCCCGGGCGCGCGGGCTGGGCCTGCTGCGGGTGGACTGCTACGGCGGCGATGACCGGGCGCTGGTCCGCTTCTACGAGGGCTGCGGCTTCACCGCCACCGACTCGTTCACGGTCACGCGACCGGGACGCGACCCGTGGCCCGGGCAGTTGCTCATCCGTCGGCTCGGTTGACCGCTCGCCCCGACGCTGACGCCGGGCCGTCTCCAGTCGTCGGGCCCGTCAGCCGATCTCCTCGTCGACGTAGCACCAGCGCCAGGCCTCGCCGGGCTGCACCGAACGGATGACGGGGTGGCCGGTGGACTCGAAGTGCTTCGTCGCGTGCTGGTAGGGCGACGAGTCGCAGCAGCCGACGTGCCCGCAGGTCAGGCAGGCCCGCAGGTGCACCCAGTCGTCGTTGCCGATGGCGACGCAGTCCGGGCACTCCTCGGTGGTGCCCGGCTCCACGGCACCGGCCTCGGCAAGGTGCTGACAGCTCACTTCTCGACCTCCCGCAGCAACGACTCTTCCAGGTCCAGGTCACGATAGGCCCGCACCAGCACCTCCTCGGGAATCCGACCGGCGTCCCGGGCAGCCCGGAACACGTCCCGCTCGGCGTCGATCATCTCTTGTCGGAGCCGACCGTACGCCTGGGACGGGGTCTCGCGTTCGGCGCCACCGAGCCGTTCCCAGGCCAGGTTGGTGCGGTCGTCCAGCGCCCGGCGCAGCCGGTCCACCACCGCGTCGGGTGCGCTGTCGGCCAGCTCGTCCAGGCGCTCCCGGGCGGCCCTGCTGGCCTGCTGCTGCACCCCGGCGGCCGACAGCGCGTCCTGCACCGGGTCGTCCTGCGGCAGCTTCAGCTTGCGGGCGACCAGCGGAAGCGTTGCTCCCTGGCCGACCAGGGTGACCACGATCACCGCGAAGGCCAGCCAGATGAACAGCGCCCGGGGGTACGGCGCGTCGTCGGCCAGGGTCAGCGGGAGGGCCAGCGCGGCGGCCAGCGTCACGACGCCACGCATCCCGGCCCAGCCGATGACGATCGGGAACTTCAGCGACGGGGCCGGGTCCCGGCGGCGGACCTGGGGCACCAGCCGGGCCAGGTAGGTGGCCGGGAAGAGCCATACGAACCGGGTGAGGAAGACCGTGGCGAGCACCGCGAGGGTGATCAGCGTGAGCGAGCCGATCGGCTCGTCGAGGTCCCGCACGACCTCCCGCAGTTGGAGGCCGACCAGCAGGAAGACCAACCCCTCCAGCAGGAACCGGGCCAGCCTCCAGAACGCGCCGATCTGCAACCGGGAGGCCGCCGACAGCAGCTGGGGCAGCTTGTGGCCGAGCGCCAGCCCGGTGACCACCACCGCGACCACACCGGAGGAGTGCACCTCCTCGGCGGCGAACACCACCGCGAACGGGATGATCAACGACAGCGCGTTGTCCAGCAGCGGATCGTTGATCCGCCGGTGCAGGAAGCCGAAGACCAGCGCGCCGAGCGCGCCGATCAGGATGCCGCCGCCGGTGGCCCGCAGCACCTCGACGGCGACCTCGGCGGTGCCGACCGCAGAGCCGATGGTGGCCAGCGTCGCGACCCGGAGCAGTACCAGAGCGGTCGCGTCGTTGATCAGGCTCTCCCCCTCCAGGATGGTGACCACCCGGCGGGGCAGGCCGACGCGCCGGGCGACCGCCGTGGCGGCCACCGCGTCGGGTGGCGCGACGACCGCGCCGAGGGCCAGGCAGATCGCGAACGGCACCTGCGGCAGCAGCAGGTGCAGGACGAAGCCGACCACGAACGCGGTGAACAGCACCAGACCCACGGCGAGCAGCAGGATCGGCCGGATGTTGTTCTTGAACGCCGGCACCGACGTCTCCAGAGCCGCGACGTAGAGCAGCGGCGGCAGGATGCCGACCAGCACCAGCTCCGGGTCGAGCCGGACGTGCGGGAAGCCCGGCACGAAGGAGAACGCCAGGCCGAGTACGACGAGCAGGATCGGCGCGAGCAGGCCGAGCCGGCGCGCCAGCGCAGCGCCCAGGGTGGCGACCGCCAGGAAGACGACGACCGGAAACAGGCTTTCCATGGGGTAGGAGCCTAGGGGGCCGGGGAAGCGTTCCCGATCACCCGGCCGTCCGCAGCTTCGGCAGCACCTCCGAGCCGAACGCGTCGAGGAACCCGCGCTGCTCCTGCCCGACGTGGTGCAGGGCGATCTGGTCGAAGCCCAGCTCCAGGTACTCCTCCAGCCAGCCGACGTGCCGGCCGAGGTCGGCCGAGATGTTCACCACCTCGGCGACCCGCTGCGCCGGTACGTCTGCCGAGACCTCGTCGAAGTGCTCGACGGTCTCCAGGTCCCAGCAGACCGGCGGGGCGAAGACGTTGCTGCGCCACTGGTCGTACGCGATCGCCTCGGCCTGCGCCTGCTCCGGCGCCCAGCTGACGTGCACCTGCAGGTGCAGCGGCCCGCGCCCGCCGGCGTCCCGGTACGCGTCGATCATCTCGCGCAGGTGCGCCACCGGGGCGTTCACGGTGATCAGCCCGTCCGCCCACTCGGCGCACCACCGGGCGGTGGCCACGCTGACCGCGGCGCCGACCAGGGCCGGTGGTTCCTCGGGGCGCGTCCACAGCCGGGCCCGGTCCACCCGGACCAGGCCGTCGTGGCTGACCTCCTCGCCGGCCAGCAGCGCCCGGATCACGTCCACGCACTCGCGCAGCCGGGCCGCGCGCACGTCCTTGCGCGGCCACGGGTCGCCGGTGATGTGCTCGTTGCTGGCCTCGCCGGTGCCCAGCGCGGCCCAGAACCGGCCCGGGTACATCGCGCCGAGCGTGCCGATCGCCTGCGCGATGATCGCCGGGTGGTAGCGCTGGCCGGGTGCGTTGACCACGCCGAACGACATGCCGGTGGCCTGCAGGGCGGCGCCGAGCCACGACCAGGCGAAGCCCGACTCGCCCTGCCGGGTGCTCCACGGGGAGAAGTGGTCGGAGCACATGGCCGCGTCGAAGCCGGCCCGCTCGGCGTGGATCACCGCCTCCAGCAGGGCGCGAGGGTGGATCTGCTCGTGGGACGCGTGAAAGCCGAACGCCGTCATGGGTGCACTTCCTACCCACGACGGCGCCCGGCTGAACCGCCCTCTCGTCGCTACTCGGCGTGCGCGCCGGCACCGGCCGAGGCGGCCGCGCCGTCGCCCACCCAGACCGTCTTGGTGTTGCAGAACTCCCGCATGCCCAGCGCGGACAGCTCCCGGCCGTAGCCGGAGTTCTTCACACCGCCGAACGGCAGCTCCGGGAAGGAGGTCGTCATGCCGTTGATGAAGACGTTTCCGGCGTCCAGGTCGGTGGCGAAGCGCTCCTGCTCGGCCGGGTCCCGGGTCCAGGCGTTCGAACCGAGCCCGAACGCCGTGCCGTTGGCCACCTCGATCGCCTCGGAGTACGACGACACCCGGTACAGGCCGGCGACCGGCCCGAAGACCTCCTCGCGCCACATCCGCATCTGCGGGGTGAGGTCGGTGACCACCGTCGGCGGGTAGAACCAGCCCTCACCCGCCGGCGGCTCACCGCCGCAGAGCACCGTCGCGCCGTTGTCCACCGCGTCGCGCACCTGGGCGTGCACCTCGTCGCGACCACCCTCGCTGGCCAGTGGACCCACGTCGGTGTCGGTGTCCATCGGGTCGCCGACCCGCAGCGCCGCCATGTTGGCGGCGAACTTCTCGGCGAAGGCGTCGAACACGTCGGTGTGCACGATGAACCGCTTGGCGGCGATGCAGGACTGGCCGTTGTTCTGGCAGCGGGCGGTGGTGGCCACCTCGGCGGCCCGGTCCAGGTCGGCCGAGGGCATCACCACGAACGGGTCGCTGCCGCCGAGCTCCAGCACGGTTTTCTTCAGCTCCCGGCCGGCGGACTGGGCGATGGAGCGGCCGGCGCGCTCGCTGCCGGTGAGCGTGGCGGCGCGTACCCGGGGGTCGCTGAGGATCCGGTCGACGGCGTCCGAGCCGACCAGCAGGGCGGTGAACGCCCCCTCGGGGAAGCCGGCCCGACGGAACACGTCCTCCAGCAGCAGCGCGGTCTGCGGCACGTTCGAGGCGTGCTTGAGCAGGCCGGTGTTGCCGGCCATCAGCGCCGGCGCGGCGAAGCGGATCACCTGCCAGAGCGGGAAGTTCCACGGCATCACCGCGAGCACCACGCCGATCGGCTGGTAGCGGACGAACGCCCGGGTCGCCTTGACGGCGGTGGCGTCGGCCGGCTCGTCGGCGAGGAACGACGGCGCCCGGTCGGCGTAGAACCGGCAGGCGGAGGCGCACTTGGTCACCTCGGCCTGCGCCGCGACGTACGTCTTGCCCATCTCCGTGGTCATGATCCGGGCGATCTCGTCCCGGTCGCCCTCCAGCAGGTCGGCGGCGGCGTTCATCCACCCGGCGCGCTGCTCGACGGTGGTCCCGAGGAGCTGCTGGTACGCGAGGTCGGTGCGCTCGATGGCGTCGTCGAGCTGCTCGGTGGACATCGCCTCGTAGGTCTTGAGCACCTGGCCGGTGGCGGGGTTGGTGGTGGCGATGGGCATCTCGTCCTCCTGTCACTCGAACAGCGAGTGCTTGACGCCCGGCTCCTCGCGGCGGCGGGCGGCACGGCGGCGCTGGATGACGACCAGGTCGACGACGGCGACCACGGCGAAGATCGCGCAGAGCACGCCGAGCCAGGCGATGCCGGCCCAGAACGCCAGCACCGCGAAGAGCACCATGATCACCAACCCGAAGCCGGCGAGGGTGAGCCGGAGGTTCAGCGCGCTGTTCGCGTGGCCGACCGTGCCGCGGGCACGCCGGGGCTGCGATCTCGTCATACCCCCCGACCTACCCCCGATCGCCGGCCTTAACCGGCCCGGGGCACTGCGGTCGGTCGCGCCGAGCGTCGACGGTGGGCTCGCTTACATCCGTTCGCCACGGAAGCCCCGCCGCCCGCAGGATGGGCGCATGTCCATGTCCACGAGCATGACCGAGGCCGTGCCGGTGACCGTCGCCATCGCCCGCCGCGCCGATCCGGCCCGGGCCAGCGAGATGGTGGCCTGGATGCGGGCGGGCACCGCGCTGGCCGAGGCGTTCCCGGGCTTCCTCGGCGCGGGCTGGGTGCAGAGCGGCCCGGGCTCGCCCGAGTGGCACATGCTCTACCGCTTCGCCGACGCCGAGACGCTGCACCGGTGGGAGGAGTCGCCGCAGCGACACTGGTGGCTCAGCTCGGCGCAGGGCATCGTCGAGCACACCCGGGTCGAGCGGCGCACCGGGATCGAGGGCTGGTTCGACCCGCCGATGGAGCACTGGGTGGACCCGGTCGAGCCGATCCCACCGGCGTCGCCGCCGAGATGGAAGCAGGCGGTGACCATCTGGCTGGCGTTCTTTCCGCTGAGCCTCACCGCCACCCTGCTGACCAGCCGATTTCTCGCCGACGTGCCGCTGGCGGCCCGGGTGCTGCTGATGACGCTCTGCCTGACCCCGCTGATGACCTACCTGGTGCTGCCCCGGATCACCCGGGCGCTGCACTGGTGGCTGCACGGCGAGCCACGGCCCACGCCGAGGCGGCGATCGTCCAACCGTCCCGCCGGGCGTCCGGGCGGCATGCACGAATGAGCGGTCCGTCGAGCCTGGGCAAAACCACGTCCTACGCATAGAGTTACCGCGCTGTCGCTCTGTGCTGCGAGACGGGGGATGTCATGCCTCGACGCTGGGTCGCCGCCCTGGCCTGCCTCGCCGCGCTGGTCGCGCTGGCCTGCGAGGGCGGCACCTCGGCGACACCCCGCCCCACCACGAGCGGCGGACAGCCCGGCGGGCCGGGCGGCATCGCCGCGCTCGGCGACTCGATCAGCACCGGCTTCGCCTCCTGCCTGGTGCTGACCTCCTGCGAACGCAACTCCTGGTCGACCGGCGACGGCCTGCGGGTGCGGAGCCACTACCGGCGGCTGCTCGACCAGGACTCCGCGATCCGCGACCGGCGGTACAACCACGCCCGGCCGGGGGCGCGCGCCGACGCGCTGGAAGGCCAGGCCAAGGCAGCGGTACGCGACCGCGCCGACTACGTCACCGTGCTGATCGGCGCCAACGACGCCTGCCGGGGCGGGGTGGACGCGATGACGCCGGTGGCGCAGTTCCGGGCCGACGTCGACCGGGGCCTGCGCGTGCTGCGGACCGGCCGACCGAAGGCCCGGGTGCTGGTGGTGAGCATTCCGGACCTGTACCGGCTCTGGGAGGTCGGGCACGGCGACTCGCGGGCGGTGCGCGCCTGGAAGCGGGGCGTCTGCCCGGCCCTGCTGGCCGAGGCGACCTCCACCGCGCCGGCCGACCGGGCCCGTCGGGCCGCCGTTCGGGACCGGATCGACGCGTACAACACGCAGTTGGTGGCCGCGTGCCGGGCGTACGGCTCGCGTTGCCGGCACGACGGCGGAGCGGTGCACAAGGTCCGGTTCAGCCTCGACATGCTCAACCCGCTGGACTGGTTCCACCCCAACGTCAGCGGGCAGGGTCGGCTCGCCGAGGTGACCTGGCGCTCCTCCGGCCTCGCCGACTGAGCGCCCCGCGCGCGCCCGGGATCAGGAGCGGCGGGGCTCCGGCACGGTCGTGCCGCGGGGGCGGTAGAGCGCCCGGGAGCGCCCCGCCAGATCCTTGGTGGCCGACGAGTTCGCCCAGGTGCCGAGCACGATCGCGGCACCGGGCACGATCTTGGCGACCATCCGCTTGGCCGCCCGGACACCGGCCATCTGCGCCAGCCGGACACCGAGCTTCAGCATGACCTGGCCGAGCGGGCGCTGGCGCCCACCCAGGCCGAAGAGCGCGTCGGCGCGCTCCCGGCCGGCGGCCACCCCGAGCGCCAGCCGGGCGCTCTCGGCGACCTTGTGCACCCGCTGGAGCACCAGCAGGTCGGTGGCACGGTCGTTGTGCAGCGGGTCGACGTCGTACGCGGCGGCGATGTGCAGCACCATCCGCGCCTGGGTCCAGGCCAGCACGCCCACGTCGAGCACCGCGCCGGGCAGCCCTGCCGCGCCCGACACCGCACCGGAGAGGCGGGCCAGGTTGACGAACTTACGGGTGGCCTGGTCGGCGAGGGCGTCGGCCGAGACACCGGGCTGATCGGCCCGGGCGCGGGCGGCCCACTGTGCGGCCTCCGGCCCGAGCCGGCGCACCGCCTCCAGGGCGAGGTGCTCCGGGGCGTACTGCGGGTCGTCGCGCATCCGGTCCCAGAGCCGGGCCGGCGGGCCCTCGGGCGCGTCCACCGGCCCGGCCGGCAGGCCGGCGGACGGCTGGGGGGTGGGCACGGCGGGCGAGCCGCCGACGGGTGGGGTGTCGGTCACCGGGTCTCCCCAGGGGTCGGTACGGCGGGCAGGACGGCCGGCGCAGCGCTCAGCGGCGTCGGTTGGAGAACCGGGCCGCCAACCCCTTGAGCTTCTGCTGGTTGCCGGGCTTGGCCATCTCGCGCCGGCCCCGGTCGACCAGTTGCTGCCCCTTCGGTGATTTCAGAAACGCGCTGATCCGCTGCATCAGTGACATAACGTCCTCCTGTCGGTGGTCCTGCTGTCATGTGTACCCCGAACCCGCAACGGATGTACCCGGGACGCGACAGGCTCAACCCCGACAGTCCACAGTGGGCGGTAGGTTACCGCCCGCTCGGCACGATGGCTTCGACGACCCTGGTGGCGCGCCACTCGTGCTGCTGGTAGTGCTCGGGGTACGCGGAGACCTGCACCGCCTGGGCGGCGTCGGTGAGCCGCATGTGCTGCCAGCCGGGCACCTGCTCAAGAGCGGTGAGGAACTGCCGGGTGGCGAACTCGGGGTCCATCAGCCGCCCGACCGGGCCCCAGCCGCTGCTGGAGCGCTGCTGGAACAGCCCGACGGAGTCGTGGTCCCAGCCGACACCCTGGTGCGGGTGGTCCTGCGACTCGGGCAGCACGCCGCTGGCGACGTTGTACAGGTTGCTCTCCTGCATGGCGGTGGCCACCGCGATCACCAGGCCACGGCGGGGCACGCCCATCTCGCGGCCGGTGCGGACGATCGCCTCGGCGTTCTCCATCTGGTCATTGTCCAGCCCGGCGACCGGCGCCGGGTCGGTCGGGCGCGCGGGCGCGGCCTTGCGGGTGCGCGAGCTGGTGTCCGGGTCGCTGGAGGTCGCGGCGGCGGAGGGGGTGCTGGGGGCGGCGACACGGTCGAGGCCACGGGAGGCCCGCTGCTGCTCGGCTCGCTGGAGCAGCTCGGAGCTGCTGGCGAGCGGATCGACCCGGCCAGCCGCGCCGGCGGAGTCGTCACGAACCTGTGCGACGGCGGCCAGGCCGAGGCAGCAGACCACGCCGGTGGCCAGAGCCACCTGGGCCCGGCGTCGACCGGTCAGGTCCCTGGCGTACGCCCGGAGCCGGCTCGCGGCGGTTGTCCGTTCGGCTGAGGTGCCATCCTCCATATCGGTAGTGGGGCTGCTCGGGGCGTTCGGGTCGTCGAGGGTGCCGTCGTCACGCATCAGCCGAGGCTAGGCAGATGGAAAGCCCGATCACGCACGGTGATCACGTGGCGATCGCCACAGAATCGGGGTGTTCCGGTGGACGACCGGGGCGGGTCGACCCGCCCGGGGAACGGACCTCGCGTACCGGATGAAGCCGGCGCGGAACGCAGGTCGGCACGGGCGGCGACACCGGCGGACATCCGGCCCCGCGAACCGACATGATCGACAAACTCGGCCTTTGGGCCGAACCGCCCTCCCCCGATCGGCCCACGATGCCGACCCGGGCGGGGTAATCGGGTGATTGGTCCTGTCGTGCCCATCGGCCGGGCGACGAATCGCCCGCCGCAGGAATGCACCAGGATGGCGGGTACGTTGCCCGAACCGGGTGCCGTCCGTCGCGTCGGCATCCCGTAGGCACATTTCAGGGAGGTCCGCACCGGTGCTCGACCCACACGAGCTCTACCAGCTCACCGATGATCTGCCCGACCTCGGGCAACCGGTCATGATCCAGGCCCTCACCGGGTTCGTGGACGCCGGCAACGCCAGCCGGCTGGCCCGCGAGCAGTTGCTCACCTCGCTGGAGAGTCGGCCGATCGCCACCTTCGACGTGGACCAGCTGTTCGACTACCGCTCGCGACGGCCCGTCATGACGTTCGTCGAGGACCACTGGGAGAGCGTCGACGCCCCCCAGTTGGAGCTGCACCTGCTGCACGACGACGACGAGACCCCGTTCCTGCTGCTCACCGGCCCCGAGCCGGATCTGCAGTGGGAGCGGTTCGTGGCCGCCGTCGCCGGGCTCGCCGCCCGGCTGGACGTCCGCCTCACCGTGGGCCTCAACTCGATCCCGATGGCGGTGCCGCACACCCGGCCGACCGGGGTGACCGCGCACGCCACGCGACCGGAGCTGATCGCCGGGTACGAGCCCTGGCTGCAGCGGGTCCAGGTGCCCGGCAGCGTCGGCCACCTGCTCGAGTTCCGCCTCGGCGAGCAGGGCCGCGACGCGCTCGGCTTCGCCGCCCACGTGCCCCACTACGTGGCACAGACCGAGTACCCGGCCGCCGCCGAGGTGCTGCTCACCTCGGTGTCCCGGAGCACGGGGCTGCTGCTGCCCGGCGACGGGCTGCGCTCGTCGGCCGAGGTGGTCCGGGTGGAGATCGACCGGCAGGTCGCCCAGACCGAGGACGCGGCCGCCCTCGTCCAGGCCCTGGAGGAGCAGTACGACGCGTTCGCCCGGGGTCGCGGCGAGAAGAACCTGCTCGCCCCGGACGCCGGCCCGCTGCCCACCGCCGACGAACTCGGCGCCGAGCTGGAACGGTTCCTGGCCGAACAGACCCGTCCCGGCGACACCCCGGGCAGCTGACCGGGCGTCACGGCGGCGGATGCGGCAGGCTGGGGACATGCGCCTGGCGACCTGGAACGTGAACTCGGTGAAGGCCCGGCTGCCCCGGCTGCTGGAGTGGCTGGCCAGCACCGGGCCGGACGTGGTCTGCCTGCAGGAGACCAAGTGCCCGGACGGCGCCTTCCCGGTGGCCGAGGTGGGCGAGCTGGGCTACACCGTGGCGAGCCACAGCGACGGCCGGTGGAACGGGGTGGCCATCCTGTCCCGGGTCGGTCTGGCCGACGTCCGGGTCGGGTTCGCCGGTGAGCCCGGCTTTCCCGAGCCGGAGGCCCGGGCCATCTCCGCCACCTGCGACGGGGTGCGGGTCTGGTCGGTGTACGTGCCCAACGGCCGCACACCGGACGACCCGCACTACGCGTACAAGTTGGCCTGGTTCGCCGCGCTGCGCGACGCGTTGGACGCGGAGCTGGCCGGTGGGCTCCCGCTGGCCGTCTGCGGGGACTTCAACGTCGCCCCGACCGACGCCGACGTGTGGGACCCGGCGGTCTTCACCCACTCGACGCACGTCACCCCGGCCGAGCGGGCGGCCCTCGCGGCGCTGCGCGACCTGGGGCTCAGCGACGTGGTGCCGACCCCGATGAAGGGGCCGCACCCCTTCACCTACTGGGACTACCGGGCGGGGATGTTCCACCAGAACAAGGGCATGCGGATCGACCTGGTGTACGCCTCGGCGCCGTTCACCCGCGCGGTCCGCTCCGCGTACGTCGACCGGGAGGCCCGCAAGGGCAAAGGCCCGTCCGACCACGCCCCGATCGTGGTCGACGCCGACCTGGTACCGGTGGTCGAGGCGTTCTGAGCCCGGCGGCGTGGCTAGGGTGGGCAGATGGCAGTCGTGAAGATCAACGCGATCGAGGTCCCGCCGGGCGCCGGTGCGGAGCTGGAGAAGCGGTTCGCCGCCCGAGCCGGGACGGTGGAGAACTCCCCCGGCTTCCTCGGCTTCGAGCTGCTCCGGCCGGTGGCCGGCGAGACCCGCTACTTCGTCTACACGCGGTGGGAGACCGAGGAGGCGTACCAGGCGTGGGCCGCCGGTCCGTCCCGCGCCGCACACGCCACCGCGCCGGGCGAGCAGCAGCGGCCGCCGGTAGCCAGCGGCGCCAGCCTGCTGGAGTTCGAGGTCGCTCTGCACGTCCCCACCCCACAGCCCTAGCGCCGCGCCGGATCGGCGGTGTCGAGGGGCGGCGGGCCGGCCGGATGGTCAGGCGGGGCGGGAGCTCTGGTAGGTGGCGAAGGCGATCACGTTGTCGGCGTAGCCGGTGCGGCCGCCGATGAACTGGCCACCGCAGGTGATCAGTCGCAGACCCGGCGGCCCGTCGTGGCCGTAGATCCGATCGGCGGGCAACTGGTCCTTCGGGAAGTGCTCGACTGTGTCGACCCGGAACACCACCACCGATTTGTCCGCCCGGGCCACCTCGATCAGGTCGCCGGGGTGCAGCTTGCCCAGCTCGTAGAAGACCGAAGGGCCGCTCTTGGTGTCGACGTGCCCGACGATCACCGCCGGGCCGGGCTCGCCGGGCGTGGGACCCCGGTCGTACCAGCCCGTCTCGTTGTGCCGCTCCAGCGGCGGTACGGCGATCGAACCGTCCCGGGCCTGCCCGACCGGCGCCACGGGTGCGGCGACCTTGATCGCCGGCACCGAGAGACGCACCGGACGGCTGGCCGACAGCCCGACCGACTCGCTGCGGGGCGCGCGGTCAGCGCCCGTCCCGACCCAGTCGAGCGGGCCCACCGAGCGACCCAGCCCCGCCCCGGTCGCGAAGACCCCGGCCAGCACGAGCAGCACGGCCACGGGCACCGACCACGGGCTCCGGCCCGTCGGGCGGCTGCGCCGGGGCGCGACAGCGGTCGGCGGCCGGGACGCCACCGGCGGGTGCTCGGCGGACGGGTGCCCGGCCGGCGGCGGTGAGGGACGGAAGATCTCCATGGCGGCCTCAGTGGCGGGCGACGCCACGGACGGTACGCGGCCGGCGCAGGGCCACCACGGCGAGGATCAGCCCGGTGATGGTCAGCGCCGCGCCACCGGGCAGCAGCAGCTTGCCGGTGATCCCGCCGGCACCGCCGCCGAAACCGGTGGCCGGCCCGCGACTGGGTTGGACCGGGACCTTCTTGACCACCTGCAGCATGGTCGAGGCGGTCTCGCCGTCGCGGCACTCCAGCTTGACCCGGTAGTTGCCGGGGCGGGTGCGGTCTCGGACCATCGGGGCGGCCGTGAGCACTCCACGCTGCGGCTGCACCCCGACCGCGCCGAAGGCGTCGGAGACCACGGTGGCGCCGATCGAGTTGTCGCGGCAGCTGGCGCGGATGCCGACCAGGTAGCCGGGCTGCACCGTGCTGGGGCTCACCTCGACGAAGACGTCCACCGGGGCGGGCTGCGGTGCACCGCCCGGCGGGCCTCCCGGCTGGGACCCGGGCGTCGGCGCGGCGAGCACGGAAGGGGCGGCCACCGGACCGGTGGGCACGAGAGCGGCGTGCGCGGGGGCGGCGGCCAGCAGGGGGCCGGCGAGCACGGTCACCACCGACAGGGTCACGCCGCCGCGGGTCACTGTCACGATGCCCCCTCTCGACGCCGTGCGGCCGAACCGGGCGGCGGACCACCCGACCTGCCGTACCAGATCGATCCTCTCATTCCCGGTCGCACATCACATCCGATCCGCCGACGGCGTCGCGTACGCTCGGGTCGCTGTGACCGCCACCGACCATGACCCCGCCGTCCCGCCCGCGAGCCGGACGATCCGCACCTTCCACCCCCGCAGGGGCCGGATGAGCGGCCGGCAGACCGACGCGCTGGACCGGCTCTGGTCCACGTACGGCCTGGACGTGCCCGGTCGGCCGGTCCCTCCGATCGACCTGGCCGACCTGTTCGGCCGCCGGGCTCCGGTGGTGCTGGAGATCGGCTCGGGCATGGGCGACAGCACCGCCGCGATGGCCGCCGCCGACCCGGATCGAGATTATCTGGCGGTCGAGGTGCACACGCCGGGAATCGCGAACCTGCTCGACCTGGTGGACCGCGGTGGCCTGGGCAACGTCCGGGTGGCCCTCGGCGACGCGTTGGACCTGGTCAACGGCCTGCCGGAGGCTTCGCTCGACGCCGTGCACGTCTTCTTTCCAGACCCGTGGCCGAAGGCCCGCCACCACAAGCGGCGGATCATCCAGCCGGCGCACGTGGCGCTGCTGCGCTCCCGGCTGGCCCCGGGCGGCACGTTGCACTGCGCGACCGACTGGGCCGAGTACGCCGAGGCGATGCGGGAGACCCTGGACGCGGACCCGGGGCTGGTGGACGCGTACGGCGGGTTCGCACCACGTCCGGCGCACCGCCCGGTGACCAAGTTCGAACGGCGGGCGCTCACGGCCGGCCGCCCGGTGGCCGACCTGATCTACCGCCGCCGGTAGGGCCCTTCCGGGCGCGGTGGGCACCCCGGCCGCCCACCGGTTGGCGCGAAGGGTCATGATCCAGGCACCATGGACGGGATATGACGCTCACCGCCGCGCTGCCGACAAGCGCCGACCCCGACACCCTCTTCGACGCGTTCGCCGGCTGGGCGAAGGAGCGCGGCCTCGACCTCTATCCCCATCAGGAGGAGGCGGTCATCGAGATCGTCTCCGGCGCCAACCTGATCATGAACACGCCCACCGGCTCGGGCAAGAGCCTGGTGGCGGTCGCCGCGCACTTCGCGGCACTGGCCGACAGCCGGACGACCTTCTACACCGCGCCCATCAAGGCCTTGGTGTCGGAGAAGTTCTTCGCCCTCTGCGAGGTCTTCGGCGCCGAGAACGTCGGCATGTTGACCGGCGACGCCAGCGTCAACGCCGACGCCCCGATCATCTGCTGCACCGCGGAGATCCTGGCCAACCTGGCGCTGCGCGAGGGCGCCCGGGCCGACGTCGGCCAGGTGATCATGGACGAGTTCCACTTCTACGCCGAGCCCGACCGGGGCTGGGCCTGGCAGGTGCCGATCATCGAGCTGCCGCAGGCCCAGTTCATCCTGATGTCCGCCACCCTGGGAGACACCACCCGGTTCGTCGACGACCTGACCCGGCGCACCGGGCGGCCGACCGCCGTCGTCCGCTCGGCCGAGCGGCCGGTCCCGCTGATCTTCTCGTACGCGATGACGCCGCTGCACGAGACGCTCGAAGAGCTGCTGGAGACCAAGCAGGCCCCGGTGTACGTCGTGCACTTCACCCAGGCCGCCGCACTGGAACGCGCCCAGGCGCTGATGAGCGTCAACGTCTGCACCCGCGCCGAGAAGGACATGATCGCCGAGGCGATCGGCGGCTTCCGCTTCACCTCGGGCTTCGGCAAGACCCTGTCCCGGCTGGTCCGGCACGGTATCGGCGTTCACCACGCCGGCATGCTGCCCAAGTACCGCCGGCTGGTGGAGACTCTCGCGCAGGCCGGCCTGCTCAAGGTCATCTGCGGCACCGACACCCTCGGCGTGGGCATCAACGTGCCCATCCGCACCGTGCTGTTCACCGGCCTGTCCAAGTACGACGGGGTCCGCACCCGTCTGCTGAAGAACCGGGAGTTCCACCAGATCGCCGGGCGGGCCGGCCGGGCCGGTTACGACACCATCGGCCGGGTCGTGGTGCAGGCTCCCGAGCATGTCATCGACAACGAGAAGGCCCTCGCGAAGGCCGGCGACGACCCGAAGAAGCGGCGCAAGGTGGTCCGCAAGAAGCCGCCGGAGGGTTCGATCGGCTGGGGTCAGCCCACCTTCGACCGGCTGGTCGACGCCGAGCCGGAGCCCCTGACCTCCAGCTTCCAGGTCAGCCACTCGATGCTGCTCAACGTCATCGGCCGGCCCGGGGACGCCTTCACCGCGATGCGGCACCTGCTCACCGACAACCACGAGGAGCCCGCCGCCCAGCGCCGGCACATCCGCCGGGCGATCGCCATCTACCGCGCACTGCGGGCCGGTGGCGTGGTCGAGGAACTGCCCGAGCCGGACGAGACCGGCCGGCGGATCCGACTCACCGTCGACCTCCAGCTCGACTTCGCGCTCAACCAGCCGCTCTCCCCTCTGGCCCTGGCCACCATCGAGCTGCTCGACGCCGAGTCCCCGTCGTACGCCCTGGACGTCCTCTCGGTGATCGAGTCGATCCTCGACGACCCCCGGCAGATCCTCTCCGCGCAGCAGTTCAAGGCACGCGGCGAGGCGGTCGCCGCGATGAAGGCCGAGGGCATCGAGTACGAGGCCCGCCTCGAACTGCTCGACGAGGTGACCCACCCGAAGCCCCTCGCGGAGCTGCTGGAGGCCGCGTACGAGATGTACCGGCAGGGGCACCCCTGGGTCGCCGACCACCAGCTCTCCCCCAAGGCCGTCGTCCGCGACATGTACGAGCGGGCCATGACCTTCACCGAGTACGTGCAGTTCTACGGGCTGACCCGCTCGGAGGGCCTCGTCCTGCGCTACCTGGCCGACGCGTACAAGACGCTGCGGCAGACCGTGCCCGAGGACGCCAAGACCGAGGAGCTGATCGACCTCATCGAGTGGCTGGGCGAGCTGGTCCGCCAGGTCGACTCCAGCCTCATCGACGAGTGGGAGCGGCTGCGCAACCCGTCCGACGTGGCCGAGGTGGCCCAGGCGCACGCCAACCTGACCGACCGGCCACCGGCGGTTACCCGCAACGCCCGTGCGTTCCGGGTGCTGGTGCGCAACGCGCTGTTCCGCCGGGTCGAGCTGGCCGCCCTGCGCCGCTGGGATCTGCTCGCCGAGTTGGACGCCGCGGACGGCTGGGACTACGACGCGTGGTCCGACGCGCTCAAGCCGTACTTCGAGGCGTACGACTCGATCGGCGTCGGACCGGACGCCCGCGGGCCGGCGCTGCTCATGATCGAGCAGGGTCGGGAGCGGTGGACCGTCCGGCAGATCTTCGACGACCCCGACGGGGACCACGACTGGGGCATCAGCGCCGAGGTCGACCTGGCCGCCTCGGACGAGGTGGGCGCGGCCGTCGTCCGGATCACCGACGTCGGCCAGCTCTGACGCGTTCTCACCGAAGGGGGTCGCCCGTCGCGGGTGGCCCCCTTTGTCGCGTCTTCCGCAGCCCCGGTTTCACTGGGCGATGTCAGACCCGTCGATTAGAATGTATGTACTAATCGAGTTCCTGACCTGCAGGATTACGACCCGGGAGGACGCCCGTGACCGCGCCCGCCTCCACGCCCCTCACCCCCTACGCCACGCTGCTCGGCTTCACCCGCTACGTCGACCGCAACGGCCCCACCAAGGCGACCTTCGTGGGCGGGCTGCGCAAGCAGCGCGCCAGCCGCTCCGGCTTCAACCCGCACGGCCAGTTCGTCAAGGCGCTCAAGGCCGACATCGCCTTCCACACCGGCGGCACCCACCTCGCCGGCGTGGTCGACGTGGTCAAGCCACGCTGGCGCCCCCTCTACCAGGCGCTGGTGCCCGGCGCCACGGCCTGGCTGCACTCCCTCGGCGACCCGGCCGCCCTCGACCTGGCCCAGACCCGCGACGCCCTGGCCATGCTGGGCGACCTACCGGTCAAGATCAACCCCCATTTCGGCGTACGGCACGCCGACGGCCACGCCGAGGCGATCCGGTTGCACTTCGACGAGACCCCGCCGAGTGAGGAGTCGGTGCTCGCCACCCTGCACCTGATGGCCCGACACATGGACGCGGTGCTGCCGCACGCCGAGCCGGTCCTGGTCGACGTCCGGCGCGGCCAGACCCACCGCATGCCCACCGACGCCAAGCCCGAGCAGATCGAACGCTGGCTGGCCGGCGAAGCCGCCGCCTTCCGCGCCATCTGGTCCCCCGCCGCCTGACGGACCAACCCCTCCGCCCGCAAGGCCGTTCGCTGCGGCCCGTCCGACAAGATCACGCTCAATCCTGGATGTAGTGGTCTTCCGTTCCCGGGGAGGCCACTACATCCATGTTCGGACGAGACCACCGGGTGCCGGGGGGTCAGACGCCGACGCCGAGTTCGCGGTTATCCACAGGGGCGCCGTGGGGCAGCGCGATCGGTCAGCCTGGAGGCCATGCCGAAAGCTCCTCGCCGGCCGCCGCAGTTGCGCGGTCGGATCTTCCGCGGCTCGGTCGCCGTCTCACGAGGCCTGCTGACCCGCAACGACCTCCGCAGCTCCGCGTGGCGGCCGCTCTTCCGGGACGTCTACGCCGACGCTCGGGTCAGAGTCACCCACCGGACCAGGTGCGCCGCCGTCGGACGCTGGCTGATCCCGCCTGGCGCGGCCATCGCCGGGCGTGCCGCGGCGGCCCTGTACGGCTGCGCGACCCCAGGCCAGAGCGAGCCGCTCGACGTGCTGGTGCCCCGGGAAACCCGGATCGGGCCGACCGCAGGCCTTCGGGTCCACCACGGCGAGATCGACCCCGGTGACACGGTGAACCGGGCGGGGGTCACGGTGACGAGCCCTGCGCGGACCTGCTGGGACCTCGCTCGGTGGCTCCAGGTGGTCGAGGCGGTGGTCGTCATCGACGCCCTGCTGTCCAGCCGGCTCACCGACGTGCCGGCGTTGCGGGAATACGCGCTGAGCCGGGCGGGTCGGCGGGGCTGGCGGTCCCTGCTGCGCGCGATCGACCTGGCCGACGCGGGCGCGGAGTCACCACAGGAGTCCCGCACCCGCGTGCGGCTGGTGCTCGCCGGACTGCCCCGACCACAGACGCAGTGGATCGTCACCGACCAGGGCCGGTTCGTGGCCCGGCTGGACCTGGCCTGGCCGCAGTTCAAGGTGGCGGTGGAGTATGACGGGCTCTGGCACGACGATCCGGAGCAGTTCCACCGGGACCGCCGGCGGCTCAACCGACTGCTCGGCGGCGAGTGGATCGTCCTGCACGCAACTGCCAAGCGGCTCCGGGAGGACTTCGACGGCTTCCTCGCCGAGGTCAGGGCCGCCCTGCGCGCACGGTCCCGCTCCCCCTGGACACGATGATCGTGCTCAAACACAGAAGTAGTGGCCTCCCCTACCGGGGAAGGCCACTACTTCATGGATCGTGCGCGATCTTGGGGCCATGACGCGCTGGCGCGGGCGCCCGGAGAGCGCGCCGGGTCGGTCAGGCGGCGGGGACGTACTTCTGGAGGTCGTCGAGGATCTTGTTGGCGGCGCCGACGCCGATGCCGGTCATCCAGACCTCGTCGGCAACGGGGTACGCCTTGCCGGCCTTGACCGCGCCGAGGCCCTTCCACAGGGTGCCGCCGGTCATCTTGGCCTGCTCGGCGGCGGCCTTGTCGCCGTACGCGGTCACGAAGATGACGTCGCCGTCGACCTCGTTGATCCGCTCGGGGCTGACCTGGTCGAAGCGCTTGTCCTCCTTGGCGGCGAGCATCTGCCGCTCGGGGCGGCCCAGGCCGGTGTCGCCGATGACGATGCCGGAGAACGAGTCCGGGCCGTAGACGCGGATGGCGCCGGGCATGAACCGGACGATCGACACCTTGCGGGCGGCGGCGTCGCCGAGCGTCGCGCCGAAGTCCTTGGCCCGCTTCTCGTACGCGGCGAGCAGGTCCTTGGCCTGCTGCTCGTGGCCGAGCGCCTTGCCGTCGAGGAGGAAGTTCTCCTTCCACGTGATGCCGACCTTGTCGGTGAACACGGTGGGCGCGATGGCGGCCAACTCGTCGTAGAACTTCTCCTGGCGGAACTTGCTGCCGAGGATGAGGTCCGGCTTCAGCGCGTTGATCGCCTCCAGGTCGGGCTCGGTGAGCACCCCGACCTCCTTGATGCCGGTGAGCTTCTCGGCACCGAAGTACGTCGGCCAGCTCCTGGCCTCACCGGCGGTGGCCGCGCCGACCGGCGTGACGCCCAGCGAGAGCGCCGTGTCGATCTTGTCGGTGTCGAGGACGACGACGCGCTTGGGTTCGGCGGGGACCTTGGTGGTGCCCATGGCGTGGGTGATCTCCCGGGTCTCCCCGGTGGTGGAGCCGGCGACCGGGTCGCTCTCACCGCAGGCGGTGAGTCCGACGCCGAGGGCGACGGCCGCGGTGAGGGCGGCGACGAGACGACGCATCAGAGTCCTTTCGAGGGGTACGAGCCGGCGAGCGGGGTGGCCGCATCGCCGCTGGCGGGTCGGGCGTCGGGCACGGAGGCACCCGACGGATCGGAGTCGTCCGCGGCGGCGGACGGGGTGGCGGAGCCGCGGAGGGCGGTGCCGCCGGTGTGGGCGGGCACCACCAGCGGTGCTCCGGTCACCGGGCAGGGCACGACCACGCAGGCCAGCCCGAAGACGTCGCGGACCAGGTCCGCGGTGAGGATCTCCCGGGGTGGCCCGGCGGCCACCACGGCACCGTCGCGCATCGCGACCAGGTGATCGGCGTAGCGGGCGGCCTGGTTCAGGTCGTGCAGCACGGCCACCACGGTGCGGCCCCGCTCGACGCGCAGCCGGTGCAGCAGGTCCAGCACCTCCACCTGGTGGGCGAGGTCGAGGAAGGTGGTCGGCTCGTCCAGCAGGAGGGCCTCGGTGTCCTGGGCCAGCGTCATGGCGATCCACACCCGCTGCCGCTGACCGCCGGAGAGGCTGTCCACCGGCCGGTCGGCCAGGCCGGCCACGTCGGCCAGGGCCATCGCCTGGTCGACCGCCGCGCCGTCCTCGGCCGACCACTGCCGCCACCACCGCTGGTACGGCTGCCGTCCGCGCCCGACCAGGTCGGCCACGGTGACGCCCTCGGGCACCAGCGGGCTCTGCGGCAGTACGCCGAGCCGGCGGGCGACCTCGCGGGTCGGCAGGTCGCGGATGGCGCTGCCGTCGAGCAGCACGGTGCCGCGGCGGGGGGTGAGCAGCCGGGCCATGGTCCGCAGCAGGGTGGACTTGCCGCACGCGTTCGGCCCGACGATCACGGTGAACGCGTCGGCGGGCAGGTCCAGGTCGAGCCCGTCGAGCACGGTCCGCTCGTCGTAGCCGGCGACCAGGTCGCGGGTGGAGAGCATCACGACTCCTTCACAGGGCCGGGGCGGGTGCCGGTCACGAGGACCGCCGCCGTCCGCGCAGCAGCAGGAAGATCAGGTACGGCCCGCCGATCGCGGCGGTCAGCACGCCGGCCGGGAGTTGGGTGGGCGCGATCAGCCGCCGGCCGGCCAGGTCGGCGAGCACCAGCAGCAGCGCGCCGAGCAGCGCGGCGCAGACCAGCGGCGGTCGTTCGGCCCGGACCAGCCGCCGGGCCACCTGGGGGGCGACCAGCGCCACGAAGTCGACGGCACCGACCTGGGCGGTGACCATGGCGGCGACGAGTACGCCGGTGCCGGCGAGGCCGATCCGGCGGGCCACCGGGCGCAGCCCGACGCCGCGGGCGGTGTCGTCGTCCACGGCGGTGCTGTTCAGAGCCCAGCCGGCCCAGGCCAGCACCGGCAGCAGCACCAGGAGGGTGCCGGCGATCCAGGCGGCCTCGGTCCAGCCCTTGCCGGCCAGGGTGCCGATCAGCCAGATCTGCGCGCGCAGCCCGTCGATCGGGTCGGCGCTGAGCATGACCACCTCGGTCAGCGCCCGGAAGGCGAAGGCGACCGCCACCCCGGCGAGCACGAACCGCTGCGCGGCCAGCCCGTGCCGGGCGCCGAGGGCGAACAGCAGCACGGCGGCGAGCAGGCCGCCCACCAGCGCGGTGGGGGCCACGAGCACGGCGCCCATCCCGGTGGTCAACGCCACCGTCGCGGCGAGCCCGGCGCCCTGGGTGATGCCGATGACGTCGGGACTGGCCAGGGGGTTGCGCGCGACGCTCTGGATGAGCGTGCCGGCCACCCCGAACGCCGCTCCGGCCACCGCGGCGAGCACGATCCGGGGCAACCGCAGGTCGAAGACGACAAGGTCGTACGGGGTGCCGGCGCCGGAGAGCGCGCGCAGCACGTCGGCCGGGGCGACGTAGGGCGTGCCCAGGGAGAGGCTGAGCACCACGGCCAGCAGGAGCAGCACGGTCAGCGCGACGGCCACCAGCACCGCGCGGCGGCGGACCTGGAGGCTGACCGGGCCGATCCGCAGCAGCGACCGCCCGGGCAGCCGTGCACCGGCGGTACGGGTCGACACGTCGGCGTGGATGGTCGAGGGGTCGATGATGCTCACGCGGTCACCACCCGGGCGCGGCGGACCAGGACGGCCAGCAGCGGTGCGCCGATCAGGGCGGTGATGATCCCGGCCGGTATCTCGCCGGGCGGGGCGACGAGCCGGCCGACGACGTCGGCGCCGAGCAGCAGCGCCGGCCCGAGCAGGGCGGAGACGGTGAGGGTCCAGCGGTGGTCGACGCCGACCAGGGCGCGGGCCAGGTGTGGCACGGCCAGCCCGACGAAGGCGACCGGCCCGGCGGCCGCCACCGCGGCACCGGTGAGCAGCACGGCGGCGAGGCCACCACCGAGGCGGACCAGGCCGACCCGGTTGCCGAGGCCGCGGGCCACGTCGTCGCCGAGGGCCAGCGCGTCCAGGCCTCGGGCCACCAGGGCGGCCAGCACCAGCCCGGCGAGGACGAAGGGCAGCACCTGCGCGGCGACCGACAGGTCCCGGCCGGCCAGCCCGCCGACCACCCAGAACCGGTACTCCTCGAAGGTCCGGGCGTCGATGCTGAGCAGCGCGTACACCCCGGAGGCGAGGCTGGCGTCGAGCGCCGCGCCGACCAGCGCGAGGGTGACCGGGCTGGCGCCCTCCCGGGTCCGGGCGGCGATGGCGAAGACCAGCAGCCCGGCGAGCAGCGCTCCGGCGATGCCGAACCAGACGTACCCGGCGAGCGTGCCGACGCCGAAGACGGAGATGGCCAGAACCACGCCGAACGACGCGCCGGCGCTGATGCCGAGGATGCGCGGTTCGGCCAGGGGGTTGCGGGTGAGCGCCTGGAACAGCACACCGGCCACGGCGAGCGCGAGGCCGACAGCGAGGCCGAGCGCGGTGCGCGGCATGCGCAACTCGCGGACGATGGTGGTGGCGTCGCCGCCGTCCGGAGCGACGAGGGCGTGCCAGACCTGGTCGATGCCGAGTTGCCGGCTGCCCAGCGCGAAGCTGGCCAGCACGGTGAGCAGCAGCACGAGCGCGGATGCGACGGTGACTGCCACCCGGCGGCCGGTGCGGGTGCCGGTCCGGTTGCGGGCCGGGGTCGGCCGGGCGACGAGGGTGGTCACGAGTCTCCTGCACGTTCGCGCTTAGGTTCGCCTTACCTTAGCCGACGTGCTGAGGGTCGCCTAACTGGCGCTCATCGATCCGGGGGCGGCTGACCAGGGCGGACGCCCGCGCCGAGGGGCACGCGCGCCTAGGGTGGGGGCATGCGATTCGACCAGCACACGGTCGTACTCCTGATCCGGCCGGCGGACGCCCCGGAGCTGCCGCAGGACGCGGTCGACCGGTTGCA
This sequence comes from Micromonospora sp. RHAY321, assembly GCF_023896955.1. Lineage (GTDB taxonomy): Bacteria > Actinomycetota > Actinomycetes > Mycobacteriales > Micromonosporaceae > Micromonospora. Next base: position 26,864 of record NZ_JAMHIW010000022.1, on the reverse strand, counting down.
GGACGCCCACCTGGCCCACCAGGCGGGTCTGGTGGAGCAGGGCCACGTGCTCGCGGCCGGCCCGTTCCTGAACCCCGACGACGAGCGGCTGCGCGGCTTCGTCGTGCTCTCGGTGGACCCGGAGGCGGCCCGCGAGCTGTACCACAACGATCCGGCGGTGCGGGCCGGCCGGCTGGCCGTGCAGGTGATGAGCTGGATGCTCCCGGAGGGCATCCTGCGGTTCGAGGGTGTGCCGGTGCCCCGGTCGATGCTGGAGGCGGCGGCCGGCGACTGAGCCGGTTCCGGCGGGGTCAGCCGGCCCGGTCAGCCGGCGGCGCCGTCGCCACCGGCACCACATCCGAGGCCAGGGATGCGCCCGGGTCGACCCGCTGGTCGGCTCGGGCGTCCGTCTCCGGCGGCAGCTCACCGATCGCGACGACGCGCAGGGCGTCCACCGGACCGACGATCACGCGCAGGGCCGGGAAATAGTCGCGCAGCACCTGCCGGCACCGCCCGCAGGGCGATACGACCTCGCGCCCCCGGTCCCCCACGACGACGATGGTTTCCAGCTCGGTCACGCCCTGGGTGGCGGCGGTGCCGACCGTGACGATCTCCGCGCACGCGTCGCCGGTGACGTGGCGGACGTCGACGCCGGTGAAGACCCGCCCGTCGGCCGTCCGGGCGGCCGCCGCCACGCTGTGGTTCGCGCTGCGGCAGCGCAGCTTGGCCACGGCCGTGGCGGCCTGCACCAGCGCCCGGTCGGTGTCCCGCAGCTCCATCCGGCCCCCCAGCGCTCGACGTCGGCCGCCAACTCTAGACCGCCGTGCAGCCGTCGAAGGACCGCCCGCGCGGTAACCCAGCGGCGGTGCGCCGCCGGGCTGCCTATCCTTGGGCACGACATGCAGAATCCAGCCGCCTCCGCCGCGACCGACCCGGTTCGCGAGCTGCACCGCCGCCTCTCCCCTCTGATGTTCCGCGACCAGCGCCGCCTCCAACGGCGACTGGACGGTGCCCGCAAGCTGCGCGATCCGCAGCGCCGGGAGGCGGCGCTGGCCGAGATCACCGCCGACCTGGCCCGGGCCGAGCAGCACATCGCCGCCCGGCGGGCAGCCGTACCCGTCATCACGTACCCGGTGGGGTTGCCGGTCAGTGAGCGCAAGGACGACATCGCCGCCGCCATCCGTGATCACCAGGTGGTGATCGTCGCCGGCGAGACCGGCTCCGGCAAGACCACCCAGATCCCCAAGATCTGTCTCGAGCTGGGCCGCGGGGTGCACGGGCTGATCGGGCACACCCAGCCCCGGCGGCTGGCCGCCCGGACGGTGGCCGACCGGATCGCCGAGGAGCTGGGCACCGAACTGGGTGACGTGGTCGGCTACAAGGTCCGCTTCACCGACCAGGTCAGCGAGCGCAGCCTCGTCAAGCTGATGACCGACGGCATCCTGCTGGCCGAGTTGCAGACCGACCGGATGCTGCGCCAGTACGACACGTTGATCATCGACGAGGCGCACGAGCGCAGCCTCAACATCGACTTCATCCTCGGGTACCTGCGGGAGCTGCTGCCCCGCCGACCCGACCTCAAGGTGATCATCACGTCGGCGACCATCGAGACCGACCGCTTCGCGCGGCACTTCGCCGGGCCGCCCACCGGCGACGAGCCGCAGGGCGTACCGGCGCCGGTGGTGGAGGTCTCGGGGCGGACCTATCCGGTGGAGGTGCGCTACCGGCCGTTGGTCGAGCTCGCCGAGGGCGAGGAGGACGGCGACGGCGACGAGGAGAACGTCCGCGACCAGATCCAGGCGATCGGCGACGCCGTCGAGGAGCTGGCCGCCGAGGGCCCCGGCGACATCCTCGTCTTCCTCAGCGGGGAACGGGAGATCCGAGACACCGCCGACGCCCTGGGCAAGCTGGTGCAGAAGAAGCGGTCGCTGCTCGGCACCGAGATCCTGCCGCTGTACGCCCGGCTGTCCTCCGCCGAGCAGCACCGGGTCTTCGCCGCGCACTCCTCGCGCCGGGTGGTGCTCGCCACCAACGTCGCGGAGACCTCACTGACCGTGCCCGGCATCAAGTACGTGGTGGACCCGGGCACCGCCCGCATCTCCCGCTACTCCAGTCGCCTGAAGGTGCAGCGGCTGCCGATCGAGCCGGTCTCCCAGGCGTCGGCAAACCAGCGCAAGGGCCGCTGCGGCCGCACCTCGGACGGCATCTGCATCCGCCTCTACGACGAGCAGGACTTCCTGTCCCGGCCGGAGTTCACCGACCCGGAGATCCTGCGCACCAACCTGGCGTCGGTCATCCTCCAGATGACGGCGATCGGGCTCGGCGACCTCGCCGCGTTCCCGTTCATCGACCCACCGGACAAGCGCAACATCACCGACGGCGTCAACCTGCTGCACGAGCTGGGCGCGTTGGACCCGACCGAGGCGGACCCGGCGAAGCGGCTCACCGCGCTGGGCCGGCGCCTGGCCCAGTTGCCGGTCGACCCGCGCCTGGCCCGGATGGTGGTCGAGGGCGAACGCAACGGTTGCGCCACCGAGGTGCTGGTGATCGCCGCCGCGCTCTCCATCCAGGACCCGCGCGAGCGGCCGGCGGAGAAGCAGGCCCAGGCCGACCAGGCGCATGCCCGGTTCGCCGACAAGGAGTCCGACTTCGTCGCCTACCTCAACCTGTGGCGCTACCTGCGGGAGCAGCAGCGGGAGCTCTCCTCCAGCGCGTTCCGCCGGATGTGCAAGGCGGAGTACCTGAACTACCTGCGGATCCGCGAGTGGCAGGACATCGTCAGCCAACTGCGGCAGGTGCTGCGTACCCCGCAGGAGGGCGACCGGCGGGGTGGGCGGCCGGCGCGCGACACCTCGGACGACGCGGACGCCGGCCGGGGCCGCCGTGGCGGCGCGGACCTGCCGGAGGAGATCGACACCCCGAAGGTGCACCAGTCGCTGCTGCCCGGCCTGCTGTCGCACATCGGCCTGAAGGACGCGCAGAAGCACGAGTACCTGGGTGCCCGGGGCGCTAAGTTCGCGCTCTTCCCCGGCTCGGCGCTGTTCAAGAAGCCGCCGCGCTGGGTGATGGCCGCCGAGCTGGTGGAGACCTCCCGGCTGTGGGGCCGGATCGCCGGCCGGGTCGAGCCGGAGTGGGTCGAACCGCTCGCGCAGCACCTGGTCAAGCGCAGCTACAGCGAGCCGCACTGGGAGAAGAAGCAGGCCGCGGTGATGGCCTACGAGAAGGTCACCCTGTACGGCGTGCCGCTGGTCACCTCTCGCAAGGTCAACTTCGGGCGGATCGATCCGGCGTTGAGCCGGGAGCTGTTCATCCGGCACGCTCTCGTGGAGGGCGACTGGCAGACCCACCACCAGTTCTGGGCCGACAACAAGCGGCTGCTGGCCGAGATCGAGGAGCTGGAGAGCCGGGCCCGGCGCCGGGACATCCTGGTCGACGACGAGACCATCTTCGGCTTCTACGACCAGCGGATCCCGGCCGACGTGGTCTCCGGCCGGCACTTCGACTCCTGGTGGAAGAAGACCCGCCGGGACCAGCCCGACCTGCTGACCTTCACCCGCGACCTGCTGGTCAACGACGGGCGGGCGGGGGTGGACGAGGCCGACTACCCGGACGAGTGGCGGGCCGACGGGGTGACCCTGCCGCTGACCTACAGGTTCGAGCCCGGCACGCCGACCGACGGCGTCACCGTGGACATTCCGCTGCCGCTGCTCAACCAGGTGCCGGCGGAGACCTTCGACTGGCAGGTGCCGGGGCTGCGCGAGGAGACGGTGATCGCGCTGATCCGAACGCTGCCCAAGGCGATCCGCCGCAACTTCGTCCCGGTGCCCGACTACGCCCGCGCCGCCCTCGCGGCGATCACGCCGGGCGAGGAACCGCTGCTGGACGCGCTCACCGGGCAGCTGCGCCGGATGACCGGGGTCACCGTGCCCCGCGACGCCTGGGAACCCGGCAAGCTCCCGGCGCACCTGCGGGTGACTTTCCGGGTCCTCGGCGACGACGAGAAGCCGGTCGCCGAGGGCAAGGATCTGACGGCCCTGCAACGCCAGCTCCGCCAGGAGGTACGCCAGGTGGTGGCGGCCGCCGCACCGGAGGTCGCCCGGACGGGCCTCCGTGAGTGGAGCATCGGGGATCTTCCTCGCACCATCGAGCAGGTCCGCGCCGGTTACGCGGTGACCGCGTACCCGGCGCTGGTCGACGAGGGCACCACGGTCGGCGTGAGGGTCTTCGACACCCCGGCCGAGGCGGAGGCGGCGCACTGGGCCGGCACCCGACGGCTGCTGCGGCTCACCGTGCCGTCCCCCGCGCGGTTCCTGCAGGGCCGGTTGAGCAACGAGGCGAAGCTGGCGCTGAGCCGCAACCCGCACGGCGGCGTACAGCAGCTGATCGAGGACGCGGCCGGGGCGGCCATCGACCGGCTGATCGGCGAGGCCGGCGGGCCGGCCTGGGACGCCGAGGGGTTCGCGGCGCTGCGCGAGAAGGTTCGCGCCGACCTGGTCGACACCGTGGTCGAGGTGATGGACCGGGCGCGCAAGGTGCTCGCCGCCGCGTACGCCGTCGAGCAGCGGCTCGGTGCCACCCGGAACCTCGCCGTGGTGGCCGCGCTGGCCGACATCCGTAACCAGCTCGCCGGGCTGGTGCACGCCGGCTTCATCACCGAGGCCGGGTACGCGCGGCTGCCAGACCTGCTGCGCTACCTCACCGCCATCGAGCGCCGGATGGACCGGCTCGGGGGCAACCCGCAGCGGGACCGCCAGCAGCAGGACCGGATCGCGGCGGTGCAGAAGGAGTACGCCGACCTGCTCGCCGCGCTGCCGCCGGCCCGGCGGCAGGAGACGGCCGTCCGGCAGATCCGCTGGATGATCGAGGAGTTGCGGGTGAACGTCTTCGCCCAGGCGCTGGGCACCCCGTACCCGGTCTCGGAGCAGCGGATCTACCGGGCGATGGACGACGCCGAGGGCCGCTGACGGCGCTCAGAGCGGGTCCACGCCCGGCGGGAGGTCGTCGCGGTCGATCGCCGTCTGGATGTAGTCGAGCAGGATCCGGCGAAGCTCCCGGCCGGCGTGGGTCGGCACGACGTCGCGCCGGCGGGCAACCGCGATGGTCCGCCGCACCCCGGGTGGCGCCAGCGGGGTGATCCGTACGCCGGGTCGGCGGGCCAGGACGATGCCGGGCACCAGTGCGATGCCGAGCCCCGCCTCGACGAAGCTGAGCACCGCGTCCATCTCGCCGCCGTCCACCGCGAAGGCCGGTTCGAAGCCGGCCTCCCGGCACGCCTGGATGGTGGCGTCGCGCAGGTCGTAGCCCTCGCGGAACATCACCATCGGCTGGTCACGCAGGTCGGTGATGCGCAGTTCGCCGGTTGCCGAGGCGGTCGGCACCTCCGCCACCGAGGCCACCACGAGGCTCTCCCGCAGGATCGGGTCGACGCGCAGCCCGGGGTCGGCGCCCTGGGCCGGCATGATGATCAGAGCCAGGTCGAGGTCGCCGCGCAGCAGGTCGCGCACCAGGTCCTGGGATCCGCCCTCCTCGACCTTGAGGTCGACGGTGGGGTGCGCGTCGCGGAACCGGCGCAGCACGGGTGGGGCGAGCGAGGTGGCCAGGCTCGGGGTGGCGCCGAGCCGGACCCGACCGCGGCGCAGCCCGACCAGTTCCTGGACCTCCCGGGTCGCGGTGTCCACGTCGGCGAGGATCCGGGTGGCCAGCGGCAGCAGCACCTCCCCGGCCGCGGTGAGGGCGATGTTGCCCCGTACCCGTTCGAACAGGGGCGCCCCGAGGTCGGTCTCCAGAGCGTGAATTTGCTTACTGAGTGAGGGCTGGGTTATCCCCACGATGTCGGCGGCTTGGGTGAAATGTCGTACTTCGGCCACCGCGACGAAGTACCGGAGCTGATGGAGCTGCATCTACATAGCTTATGGCTATCAAGACTACGACTTCGATGCATTGGACGACTGAATCAAGTGCTCCTAGCGTCGGTCGTGTGGTAATCACGAAAACTCGGTCGCCCATCCGCTCGAACGTCGGCCTCAAGGCCGTCATGGCGGTGACGGGCATCCTGCTGGCCCTGTTCCTGATCGCGCACATGCTCGGAAACCTGAAGGTGTTCACGGGCGCGACGTCGTTCGACCACTACGCGCACTGGCTGCGCGACATCGGCAAGCCGCTGCTGCCCGGCGTCTGGTTCCTGTGGATCCTGCGCACCGTGCTGGTGGTGGCCGTCGTCGCGCACATCGTGGCCGCGACCGTCCTGGCCCGGCGCGCCCGCGCGGCCCGCCCGGTGAAGTACGCCCACCGCAAGAAGATCAACGGCAGCTACGCGGCCCGCACGATGCGCTGGGGCGGGGTGATCATCCTGCTGTTCGTGATCTACCACATCCTGGACCTGACCACCGGCACGCTGAACCCGGTCGGTGACGCCAGCAAGCCGTACGGCAACGTCGTCGCCGACTTCGCGCCGGAGCGCTGGTACGTCACGCTCTTCTACACCCTCGCCATCGTCACGGTGGGCTTCCACCTGCGGCACGGTGCCTTCAGCGCGTTCCGCAGCCTCGGTCAGCAGACCCCGCGCGGTGAGCGCCGGGCGCGCGCCGCCGCGCTGGTCTTCGCCGTGGCGCTCTGCGCCGGATACCTGGTGGTCCCGTTCGCCGTACTCACCGGATTGGTGTCCTGACATGGAACTCTTCACCGAGGGCGACCCGATCGCCGACACCAGGGCTCCCGACGGCCCCATCGAGAAGCGCTGGGACACGCGGCGCTTCGAAGCCAAGCTGGTCAACCCCGCCAACCGGCGGAAGATGACCGTGATCGTGGTCGGTACCGGCCTCGCCGGCGGCTCGGCCGCGGCGACCCTGGCCGAGCAGGGCTACCACGTCAAGTCCTACTGCTACCAGGACAGCCCGCGCCGGGCGCACTCGATCGCGGCGCAGGGCGGCATCAACGCCGCGAAGAACTACCGCAACGACGGCGACTCGGTGCACCGGCTCTTCTACGACACCGTCAAGGGCGGCGACTTCCGCTCCCGCGAGTCGAACGTGCACCGGCTGGCCGAGGTCTCGGTCAACATCATCGACCAGTGCGTCGCCCAGGGCGTGCCCTTCGCCCGCGAGTACGGCGGCCTGCTGGACACCCGCTCCTTCGGTGGCGCCCAGGTGCAGCGCACCTTCTACGCCCGGGGCCAGACGGGCCAGCAGCTGCTGCTCGGCGCGTACCAGGCCCTGGAGCGGCAGATCGGCCTCGGCAACGTCGAGATGAACGCCCGGCACGAGATGCTGGAGCTGGTCGTCGTCGACGGCAAGGCCCGCGGCATCGTCGTCCGGGACCTGGTCACCGGCGAGATCAGCACCGAGATGGCCGACGCCGTGGTGCTCGCCTCCGGCGGCTACGGCAACGTCTTCTACCTCTCCACCAACGCCAAGGGCTGCAACGTCACCGCCACCTGGCGGGCGCACCGCAAGGGCGCGTACTTCGCCAACCCGTGCTACACGCAGATCCACCCGACCTGCATCCCGGTCTCCGGCGACCACCAGTCGAAGCTGACCCTGATGAGCGAGTCGCTGCGCAACGACGGCCGGGTGTGGGTGCCGAAGACCAAGGGCGACGACCGCAACCCCCGCGACATCCCCGACGACGAGCGGGACTACTACCTGGAGCGCATCTACCCCTCCTTCGGCAACCTGGTCCCCCGGGACATCGCGTCCCGCGCCGCGAAGAACGTCTGCGACGAGGGCCGGGGCGTCGGGCCGACCAAGCTCGGCGTCTACCTCGACTTCGCCGACGCGATCGAGCGGCTGGGCCGCAAGGCCATCGAGGCCAAGTACGGCAACCTCTTCGAGATGTACGAGCGGATCACCGGCGAGGACCCGTACGAGGTGCCGATGCGGATCTACCCCGCCGTGCACTACACGATGGGCGGCCTGTGGGTCGACTACGACCTCCAGTCGACCATCCCGGGCCTGTTCGTGATCGGCGAGGCGAACTTCTCCGACCACGGCGCGAACCGGCTCGGCGCCTCGGCGCTGATGCAGGGCCTGGCCGACGGCTACTTCGTGCTGCCCACCACCATCGCCAACTACCTGGCCTCGGGTCCGCTGGACAAGGTCGACGCCACCCACCCGGCGGCGATCGAGGCTCGCGCCGACGTCGAGGACCGGATCCGGCGGCTGCTGGCGGTCAACGGCGACCGGACCGTGGACTCGTTCCACCGGGAGCTGGGCCAGATCATGTGGGAGCACTGCGGCATGGAGCGCAGCGACGCCGGGCTGCGCAAGGCGATCGACGAGATCCGTGCCCTGCGTGACCAGTTCTGGCAGCGGGTCAAGGTCGCCGGCGAGGGCGAAGGGCTCAACCAGTCGCTGGAGAAGGCCGGCCGGGTGGCCGACTTCTTCGAGCTGGCGGAGCTGATGTGCATCGACGCCCTGCACCGCGAGGAGTCGTGCGGCGGGCACTTCCGGGCCGAGCACCAGACGCCCGACGGTGAGGCGCAGCGCGACGACGACCGGTTCGCGTACGTGGCGGCCTGGGAGTTCACCGCCACCGGTGAGCCGTCGGTGCTGCACAAGGAAGACCTGAAATTCGAATACGTCCACCCCACGCAGCGGAGCTACAAGTGAACCTGACCCTGCGCATCTGGCGCCAGAAGGGCCCTGAGGACAAGGGTCGGATGGTGACCTACCCGGTCGACGACGTGTCTCCGGACATGTCGTTCCTGGAGATGCTCGACGTGCTCAACGAACGGCTGATCCTCGCCGGCGAGGACCCGGTGGCGTTCGACCACGACTGCCGCGAGGGCATCTGCGGCATGTGCGGTCTGATGATCAACGGTGACGCGCACGGGCCGCAACGCGGCACCACCGCCTGCCAGCTGCACATGCGGCAGTTCACCGACGGCGAGACGATCGACATCGAGCCGTGGCGGGCCAGCGCCTTCCCGGTCATCAAGGACCTGGTGGTCAACCGGGGCGCCTTCGACAAGATCATCGCCGCCGGTGGCTACATCACCGCGCCGACCGGCAGCGCGCCCGAGGCGCACTCCACCCCGGTGGCCAAGGCCAACGCGGACGCCGCCTTCGAGTCGGCGGCCTGCATCGGCTGCGGCGCGTGCGTGGCGGCCTGCCCGAACGGGTCCGGCATGCTCTTCACCGCCGCCAAGCTCACCCAGCTCTCGCTGCTGCCGCAGGGCCAGCCGGAGCGGTACACCCGGGTGATCGGCATGGTCGACGCGCACGACGAGGCCGGTTTCGGCGGCTGCACCAACGCCGGCGAGTGCACCCCGGCCTGCCCGAAGGGCATCCCGCTGAACACCATCGGCCGGCTCAACCGCGACTACCTTCGGGCGACCGCCACCCGCGGCGACACCCCCGGCTCCTGAGCCGGCCGGCGGGTCCGCCCGCCACGGCCCGCACCGACCGCCGTACCTCCTGCCGGGGGTGCGGCGGTCGGCATCTGGTCTCACAAATGCCGAGCCGGCACGAGCACCTCCGACTCCGGCCAGCACGTCGGGAAGGACACTCGCCGCCGGTTCAACTCCCCTTCCCCGGGTAGCAGTCAGGCAGGGAGAGAGGGAGGAAATCAGACATGAAGGCGTTGACCTGGCAGGGCAAGCGGGACGTACGGGTCGAGGAGGTGCCGGACCCTCGCATCGAGGAGCCGACCGACGCGATCGTGAAGATCACGTCGACCGCGATCTGCGGCTCCGACCTGCACCTGTACGAGGTGCTGGGGCCGTACCTGAAGCCCGGCGACATCCTCGGTCACGAGCCGATGGGCATCGTCCAGGAGGTCGGATCGGGCGTGACCCGGCTCAAGCCCGGCGACCGGGTGGTGGTGCCGTTCAACATCTCCTGCGGCAGCTGCTGGATGTGCCAGCGCCAGCTCTACGCCCAGTGCGAGACCACCCAGGTCAGCAGCGAGGGCAAGGGCGCGGCCCTGTTCGGCTACACCTCCCTCTACGGCTCGGTCCCCGGCGGGCAGGCCGAGTACCTGCGTGTCCCGCAGGCCCAGTTCGGGCCGATCACCATCCCGCAGACCGGCGCCGACGAGCGCTACCTCTACCTCTCCGACATCCTGCCCACCGCCTGGCAGGCGGTGAAGTACGCCGACACCCCGCCCGGCGGCACCCTGGCCGTGTTCGGGCTGGGCCCGGTGGGCCAGTTCTGCGCCCGGATCGGCCGGCACCTCGGCGCCGGCCGGGTGATCGGTCTGGACCTGGTGCCCGAGCGGCTGGAGATGGCCCGCCGGCACGGCATCGAGGTGCTCGACGTCCGCGAGCTGGACGACGTACCGGGCGCCCTCATCGACCTGGTCGACGGGCGCGGTCCGGACGCGGTGATCGACGCCGTCGGCATGGAGGCGCACGGCTCGCCGGTCGGCAAACTGGCGCACGCCGCCGTCGGACTGCTGCCGGACAAGCTGGCCCAGACGATGACCGACCGGGTCGGCATGGACCGGCTCTCTGTCCTGCACGCCGCGATCAAGGCGGTCCGCCGTGGCGGGACCGTCTCGCTGTCCGGTGTCTACGGCGGTGAGGCGGACCCGATGCCGCTGATGGAGATGTTCGACCGGGGCATCCAACTACGGATGGGGCAGTGCCACGTGCGCCGGTGGACCGACGAGATCCTGCCGCTGCTGTCCGGCGACGACGACCCGCTGGGCGTGGAGGACCTGCGGACCCACCGGGTGCCGCTGGCTCGGGCGCCGCAGGCGTACGAGATGTTCCAGAAGAAGGAGGACGGCTGCATCAAGGTCGTGCTCGAACCGTGAGCCGGGTGGTGGTGATCGTCGGCGCGACCAGCGGGATCGGTCGGGCGACGGCCCGGGCGTTCGCCGAGCGCGGCGACCGCCTCGTCCTCGCCGCCCGCGCCGCGGAAACCCTGGCCGAGGTACGCGCGGAGTGCCCCGACGTCGACGTGCTGACCGTGCCGACCGACGTCACCGGGCCGGGGGCGCTGGACGCACTCGCGGACGCGGCCGTCGACCGGTTCGGCCGCATCGACGTCTGGGTGCACACCGCCGCGGTGATGGCCTACGGTCGTTTCGACGAGTTGCCCGAGCGGGTCTTCGACCAGGTGGTGCGGACCGATCTGCTGGCTGCCGCCGGCGCGGCACGGGTGGCGTTGCGACACTTCCGGGCCACCGGTGCCGGCACCCTGATCCTCACCAACTCGGTGCTCGGGTACATCACCGCGCCGTACATGAGCGCCTACGTGGCCAGCAAGTGGGGTTTGCGGGGGTTGGCCCGGGCGGTCCAGCAGGAGCTGCGCGACAGCCCCGGAATCCGGCTGTGCCTGGTCAACCCCGGCAGCGTCGACACCCCCGTGTACCGGCAGGCGGCCAACTATCTGGGCCGGATCGGCCGGCCCCCACCGCCGATCAGTGGGCCGCAGCGGGTGGCCCGGGCCATCGTGGACTGCGTGGACCGGCCGCGCCGCGAGATCTCCGTGGGTCGACTGAACGCGGTGATGCGCGTCGGCTTCACCGTGGTGCCGGGCCTCTACGACGTCCTCGTCGGGCCGCTGATGCGGCTGGCCGGCCTGAGCGGACAGTCGGTCGCCGCGCACGACGGCACGGTCTTCGCCCCGAACCCGGCCGGCGAGGCGGTGCGCGGGGGATACCTCCCCGACCTGCGGCAACTCGCCCGCAGCCTGCCCGGGCCCGCCGGCGCCGTGCTGCGCCGGCGGCTCGGGTGAGCGGTCGGGGGGCATCTTGCATCGATCAACTCGCCTAGGGTGGTGGTCCGGCAAGCGCTCCGGCGCACCACGATGGGGGAGACGATTGACCATCCGACTGAACCGCAGGACGGCACTCGGGCTGGGCACGGTGGCCACGGCCGGCACGGTGCTCGGCGCCGCCACCCCGGCGAGCGCCGCCGAACGCCCGGGCTCCCGACCGGCCCCTGGCGTCTACCCCAGCACTCCGGCCCAGCCCGCCGACCTGGTCGCCGCCAGCTACACCCGGTACAGCACGGGGGCCGGCGGCAACTGGCAGGCGTACATCAGCGTGGCTGACCCGGCCGGCCCGCCGGTGGTGGCGGTGACGGACGAGGCGGACCGGCGGATCGAGGCGTACAGCGTCAACAAGATCGCGGTCGCCACGGCCGTGCTGGACAAGGTCGACCGAGGGCTGCTCACCCTGGACCAGCGGGTCGAGGTGACGGCGGCGATCGTGGTGCCGGGCGGCGACGGCATCTTCAGCCTCGACGGCGCGTACCCCAGCAGCGTGACCCTCGGGCACGTGCTGGCCAATCTGCTGACCGTCTCCGACGACACGGCCGTGCGGCTGTGCGGGCTGGTCGCCCCGGCCGCCGAGATCAACTCCATCCTGGTAGCCAAGGGCTTCCCGAACACCCAGGTCGAGCCGGTCGCCAACCCGAACCGGTTCTTCCTCGGCACCAGCACGCCCCGGGAGACGCACGACCTGCTGCGCGCCCTGGTCGCCGGCACCCTGCTCTCCCCCACCTCGACGGCGTTCCTCCTCGGGCTGCTGCGCGCCCCGGTGGCGTTCACCGACGGCATCCGGCGCACCATGTCCTCCGAGGAGCGGGCCCGGATCGCCACGAAGGCCGGCTGGTTCGCCGACGCCCGGCACGAGGCAGGGATCATCTTCGACCGGTCCGGCGCCGCGGTGCTCACCTACGCGCTCTTCGCCGACGGGCAGGCCGACGCCGACGACTTCGGCGCCACCCACCCGGCGGTGCAGGCCCGGGCCGCCATGGGCCCCCGGTTCCTGAAGGCCGTGGACCAGCTCACCGGCGCTGGAACGGCGTACCGGGTGGCACCACGGCAGCCCAGCAACGGCGGCTGAGCCCGATCCCGGATCGGTCGTCGAGATGGCGACCGATCCGGTGGGGCGACCGCCGGGGCGCGAGCCGTCGCGGGTGACTACCGTGTAGTGCGGGACACGGCGGAGGGACGGCGATGGCACCAGCGGAACGCACGGACGTCGAACGGTCGCTCGGGCGACGCATGCGCGGCGCGGCGGGGTTGGCCGCACTCGCCGGCCTGGCCTGGGTGGCCCGGGACGTGCCGGCGGCACTCGGCGGCCGGCTCACCGGAGCCCGCGCCGAACGGGCCGCCCGCTCGCCCCAGTTCCGCGACGGCACCTTCCACAACCAGGCCGGCACCCGCACGATGGTCGCCGACCCGGGTCGCAACCTGCTGCGGGAGCTGATCTTCGGCAAGCAGAAGCGGCGTCCCAGCACCGCGGTGCCGCTGCTGCGCCCCAGCGCACCGCAGGCCGCCGACGCCACGGACGAGCTCACCATCGTCTGGTACGGCCACGCCTCGGCGCTGATCGAGATCGAGGGTCGGCGGGTGCTGCTCGACCCGGTCTGGAGCGAGCGCTGCTCGCCGTCGGGCCTGGTCGGTCCCCGCCGGCTGCACGAGCCGCCGGTGCGCCTGGACGAGCTGCCGCCGTTGGACGCCATCCTGATCTCCCACGACCACTACGACCACCTGGACATGGCGACCGTCCGAGAGCTGCTGGTCGGGCAGTCCGCACCGTTCCTGGTGCCGCTCGGGGTGGGCGCGCACCTGGACCGGTGGGGCGTACCCGCCGACCGGATCATCGAGCTGGACTGGGCCGAGTCACACCGGGTCGCCGGGCTGGAGATCACCGCCACCGCCGCACAGCACTTCTCCGGCCGGGGGCTGCGCCGCGACGGCACGCTCTGGAGTTCCTGGGTGGTCGCCGGTGCCCGACGCAAGGTCTTCTACACCGGCGACTCCGGCTACTTCGACGGTTACGCCGCCATCGGGGCCGAGCACGGGCCTTTCGACGTCACGCTGATGCAGATCGGCGCGTACGACCGGGCGTGGCCGAGCATCCACATGTTCCCCGAGGAGGCGGTCAACGCCCACCTCGACCTGCGTGGCGGGCTGTTCATCCCGGTGCACTGGGCCACGTTCAACCTGGCCCTGCACGACTGGGCCGAGCCGGTGAACCGCCTGTGGGCCGAGGCGAAGGCCCGCGACGTCCGGCTGGCGGTGCCCCGCCCGGGTGAACGGGTCGTGGTCGACGACCCGCCGGCCGTGGACGGCTGGTGGCAGGCCGTCGCCTGACCGGGACTCGCCCGCTCAGAGCACGAAGGCGTCCGTCCAGAGCGCGCCGGAGCGGCCGGAGAGCGCGTCCAGCATGGCCACCGCCTGACCGTCGGTGAGCTGGGCCACGAAGTCCACGATGGCCCGCCCCCGGGCCCGGCCGATCCGATCCGGGGTACGCGGGTGCAGCTCCGCCTCGGCCAACTCGACCAGGTCGTGCAGCCGCCGGGGCAGCCGGGACTCCTCCTCCGGGTCGAGCAGCCACTCCCACAGCGCCTCCACCAACGTGCCCAGCAGCCGGGCCTGGCCCCGCTGGTGCAGGGCGAGATCCGGGCGGGCCAGCACGAACCGGTGGTGGACGAACTTGAGCACCTGCACCTCGTGCCACTGGGCACAGCCCAGCAGCACGTGGCCCGAGCGCACCGACGGCTCGTCGGTGACCGTGATCGCCTCGACGAAGCGGGTGGACCAGCGGGCGGAGAACCTCGCCACGTACTGCTCGGCCTCGATCGAGCCGTCGAACGGCATCGCCAGCAGCCCGTCGACCAGCTCCTCCCGGACGTGCTCGACGGCGGCGGCGAACGCGTCGTCGTCGGCGATCCAGGCGTCCTTGCGGTGCAGTTGCCGGCGCAGCCGCTCGATGGCCGCGCCGGGCCGCCGGGCCGCCGTGACCAGCGCCGCGTCGGTGATCGCCCGGAAGTGCCCACTCTCCCGCTGCCAGGCCATCAGCTCGGCGGAGACCGCGCCCTGCTGGAGCACACCGACCCGGTAGAAGTCCTCCACGTCGTGGATGGCGTACGCGATGTCGTCGGCGGTGTCCATCACGGACGCCTCCACGGTCTGCTGCCAGTCCGGGATGCGGCCGGCGAACGGCTCCCGGGCCTGGCGCAGGTCGTCGAGTTCGGTCCGGTACGCGCCGAACTTCGACGAGCCGCTCTCCGGATCGTCCGGCGGCGGGGTGGCCCCACGCGGTGGCGGGTCCATCGTGCGCGGGTGCGGGTCGGGGTGGTCCAGCCGGGTCCACGGGTACTTCAGCATCGCCGCGCGGACCGCGGCGGTCAGGTCCAGCCCGGTGGTGGCCGCGCCCCGGATCTCGGTGCTGGTGACGATCCGGTACGACTGGGCGTTGCCCTCGAAGCCGTCGGTGAGGCCGAGTCGCTGCCGGGCCAGCCGGTCCAGCACCCGCTCCCCCAGATGCCCGAACGGCGGGTGGCCGAGGTCGTGGGCGAGCGCCGCGGCCTCCACGACGTCCGGGTCGCAACCGCCGAGCTTGTCCAGCAGCTCGCGCCACCGCTCGTCGGCCGTCAGCCGCTCGGCGACCGCACGTGCCACCTGCGCGACCTTCAGGCTGTGGGTGAGCCGGTTGTGCACCAGCAGGCCGGAGCCCACCGGGCTGATCACCTGGGTGACACCACCGAGGCGGGCGAAGAACGGCGAGCCGACGATGCGGTCCCGGTCGGCGCGGAACGGGTTGCCGGTGAGGTCACCGAGGGCCCGGGCGCTGCCGCCGAAGAGCCGCCGGGCGCGCGGCTCCGCAGCTGTTTCCATGATCGCCACGCTAGCGCAGGCTCGGCGGGCGCGCCGCCGGGTCGCCCGGCCGGGCGCGGCGACAGCGCCCCGGGCCGCCCGGCACAATGCAGGGCGGTACCCACTTCCGAAGGCGGATCGAGATCGTGACCCAGTCTGTTCATCAGCGGATCGCCGACGAGCTCGGCGTGGCCGAGCGTCAGGTGCGGGCGGCCGTGGAGCTGCTCGACGGCGGCGCCACCGTGCCGTTCATCGCCCGTTACCGCAAGGAGGCCACCGGCCTGCTCGACGACACCCAGCTGCGCACCCTGGAGGAGCGGCTGCGCTACCTGCGGGAACTGGACGAGCGGCGGGCCGCCGTGCTGGAGTCGATCCGCGGCCAGGGCAAGCTGGACGAGGCCCTCGAAGCGCAGATCATGGCCGCCGACTCGAAGTCCCGGCTGGAGGACATCTACCTCCCGTACAAGCCGAAGCGGCGGACCCGGGCGCAGATCGCCCGCGAGGCCGGCCTCGCGCCGCTGGCCGAGACGCTGCTGGCCGACCCCACCCAGGACCCGCGAGGCACCGCCGCCGGGTTCGTCGACCCGGAGAAGGGCGTCGCCGACGCCGCCGCCGCGCTGGAGGGCGCCCGGGCCATCCTCATCGAGACCTTCGCCGAGGACGCCGACCTGATCGGCACGCTGCGCGAGCAGATGTGGTCGCGGGGCCGGCTGGTCTCCCGGGTACGCGACGGCCAGGAGACGGCCGGCGCGAAGTTCGCCGACTACTTCGACTTCTCCGAGCCGTACCCGAAGCTGCCCTCGCACCGGATCCTGGCCATGTTCCGGGGCGAGAAGGAGGGCGTGCTCGACCTGACGATGGAGTCGGAGGAGGCCGGCGAGGCGGACGCCGCGCCGACCGGCCCGACCCGGTACGAGGCAGCCATCGCCGGCCGGTTCGGGGTGTCCGACGCCGGCCGACCGGCCGACCGCTGGCTGGCCGACACGGTCCGCTGGGCCTGGCGCACGCGGATCCTCATCCACCTCGGCGCGGACCTGCGGCTGCGACTGTGGCAGGCGGCCGAGGAGGAGGCGGTGCGCGTCTTCGCCATGAACCTGCGCGACCTGCTGCTGGCCGCGCCCGCCGGCACCCGGCCCACCATGGGGCTGGACCCGGGCCTGCGTACCGGCGTCAAGGTGGCCGTGGTGGACGCCACCGGCAAGGTGCTGGCCACCGACACGATCTATCCACACGAGCCGCGCCGGCAGTGGGACGCCTCGATCGAGACCCTCGCCCGGCTGGCCGGGACGCACGGCGTCGAGCTGGTGGCGATCGGCAACGGCACGGCCTCCCGCGAGACCGACAAGCTGGCCGGCGACCTGATCAAGCGGTACCCGCAGCTCAACCTGACCAAGGTGGTGGTCTCCGAGGCCGGCGCGTCGGTCTACTCCGCCTCCGCGTACGCCTCGCAGGAGCTGCCGGGGATGGACGTGTCGCTGCGCGGCGCCGTCTCCATCGCCCGCCGTCTCCAGGACCCCCTCGCCGAGCTGGTCAAGATCGATCCGCGGTCGATCGGGGTCGGCCAGTACCAGCACGACCTGTCCGAGGTGAAGCTGTCCCGGTCGCTGGACGCGGTGGTGGAGGACTGCGTCAACGCCGTCGGGGTGGACGTCAACACCGCCTCCGCGCCGCTGCTGACCCGGGTCTCCGGGATCGGCGCCGGGCTGGCCGAGAACATCGTGCTGCACCGGGACGCCAACGGGCCGTTCCGGTCGCGTACGGAGCTGAAGAAGGTGGCGCGGCTCGGCCCCAAGGCGTTCGAGCAGTGCGCGGGCTTCCTGCGCATCCCCGGCGGCGACGACCCGCTGGACTCCTCCAGCGTGCACCCCGAGGCGTACCCGGTGGTGCGCCGGATCCTCGCCAGCACCGGCCAGGACCTGCGCTCCGTGATCGGTCAGAGCAGCATCCTGCGTGGGCTGCGGGCGACCGACTTCGTCGACGACCGGTTCGGCCTGCCCACCGTCACCGACATCCTCGCCGAGTTGGAGAAGCCGGGCCGTGACCCTCGGCCCGAGTTCCGCACCGCCACCTTCGTCGAGGGGGTGGAGAAGATCGGTGACCTGAGGCCCGGCATGGTGCTGGAGGGCGTCGTCACCAACGTGGCCGCGTTCGGCGCGTTCGTCGACGTCGGCGTGCACCAGGACGGCCTGGTGCACGTCTCGGCGATGTCCCGGACGTTCGTGAAGGATCCCCGCGAGGTGGTGAAGTCCGGCGACGTGGTCCGGGTCCGGGTGCTGGACGTCGACGTGCCCCGCAAGCGGATCTCGCTGACCCTGCGCCTGGAGGACGAGCCGGCGGCGGCCCCGGCCGCTGGGCGGGACGGACAGGGCGCCCGCGGCGACCGGACCGGCCAGGACGCGCGCGGCGGCCCGGCTCAGCGCGGATCCCAGAGCGGACGCGGCGCACAGGACCAGCGCGGCGGTCAGGGCGGTCAGGGCGGTCGTGGCGGTCGTGGCGGACAGGGCGGGCAGGGCGGGCAGGGCGGTCGTGGCGGCCAGGGTGCGGGCGGCGGGCAGCAGCGACAGGGCCGGGGTAACGGCGCGCCGGCACCGGCCAACGACGCGATGGCGGACGCCCTGCGCCGCGCCGGTCTGGCCTGACCGCCCGCCCTTGCGGGACTTCGCTCGGGATGCCGCTCCGCACGGGCGCATCCCGAGCGCCGGGGCGCTTCTCGCCTCTGTGGCCGCCGGTCCGGTCGGCGGAGCCAGGTGGCGGTCCAGCCATCGCCCGGCGGACCCTGCTGGCGTACTCGACTGAGCCCGGTCGCACGCGCGGGCGTACCGTCGGCGTCGTGAGTGAGCGGGACGGCCAGGAGTGGCGGGAGCGGCAGCGGCAGGCGGTGCGGGCGCACGCCGACGCGGACGCGCGGCGGCGGGCCGCCGAGCAGGCCGAGGCGGCGGAGCTGGTGGCCTGGTTCGTGGCCGAGGCGACCCGACGAGGGCTGCCCACCACCCGG
The DNA here is from genome assembly GCF_023896955.1 of Micromonospora sp. RHAY321. Classification (GTDB taxonomy): domain Bacteria; phylum Actinomycetota; class Actinomycetes; order Mycobacteriales; family Micromonosporaceae; genus Micromonospora. The sequence continues at coordinate 8,333 of NZ_JAMHIW010000022.1, read as the reverse complement.
CTGACCGCCCGGGGCTACGACGGGCGCGGACGTTACCGGACCGGGCTGACCGGCTGGTACGTCGACCGGGCCGGAGAACGGGCCGTGGACGTTGCGGGCCGGTTCCACCTGCTGACCGTGCGGGGCGGCCTCCGTGCCCGGCTGTTCGGAGCGGACCCGCAGCCCAGCCCGGCGCCGCTGGTCGTCGGGGCGGGCGGCCGCGACGGCGAGTCGATCCCGTTGCGGACCCTGCTCACCCGGCTCTTGGAGGACGGGACCGGCGGGCGAGATTCCACCACCCGACCTGCTGCACCACGAGGGTGAGCAGCCCGGCCACGACGATCGCGCACAGGTTGATCACCAACTGGAGGGCCGACCCGGCCGCCTCGTGCCACACCCCGTAGGAGGCGGCCACCGCCACGTTGGCGGCGGCCGGCACCGTGGTCACCGAGATCAGCACCCCGACCAGGCTGCCCGACTTCTTCGAGGTCAGCGACAGCATGCCGGCCACCCCGGCGAGCAGGCCGACCACCCAGGACAGCGCGTCGGGCCGCCAGATGAAGTCGGTGAGCGGGCGCTCGGCGAGCAGCATCTCCTTACTGACCAGCCCTACGGCGGTCAGCGCCCAGGTGCTCAGCACGGTTGCCATCATCGCGGCCAGGAAGCCGACCGCGAGGGCCTGCACGGACCGCCCGATCACGCCGAGCCGCCGGCGCAGCAGCGCCACGCAGAGCGCGGCGAGGGGGCCGAACTCCGGACCGACCACCATCGCCCCGACGATGAGGATCGGCTGGTCCAGTAGGACGCCGATGCCGGCGATCATGGTGGCGACGATGATCAGCACCAGGTAGGTGCCGGAGAGTTCGGTCTGCTCGCCGGTCTTCGCCGCGATCTCGTCCCAGACCACCGCGTCGGCGCCGCTGCCGGGCGCCACCTCCGCCGCGCGGTCGGCCGCGGCGGAGATGGTCAACTCGACGTCGTCGGCGGCGATTCCGCCGTGCGCCTCCACACCGAGCTGTTGCAGTCCCTGCAGAACGCTGTCGGCGCTCTCCCGGACCACGTCGCACTGGATGAGGTCGCCGCGGGGCTGCCGGGCGACGCCGGGCAGCACCACCAGGTGGGTCACCCCCGGCTCGGCGGCCAGCAGGTCGACCACCGCCGCCGACTGGTCCGGCGGAGCGATCACCCTCAGGTGCAGCACGGTCTCCCCCTCGCCCGACCGGCCAGTTCTCCCCTCGCCCGACCGGCCGGTCGCGACTCTACCGCTCGACCGGAGCGGGCACCCACGGCAGGAGGGCGCACGGTGAGGCCGTGTCCCTCCGCGGCTTTTCGGGGTTGATCGGGGCGAAGCAGCCTGACTGTCGGCATTCGGAGCTGCCGCCCGTCTTGAGCTGGTAAAACCCTTTAAGTAGTTATTGCGTCGCTTCTTCTCGGAGGTCGGAACGGTGCCGGTGCCTGGTGGTCTCGCGAACGCCCCCGAACACCCCCTGCTGCTGCCCCGACCCGCACCCGGCAAGCGCATCTTCGACGCGGTCCTCGCGGCGGTGCTGCTGGTGCTGGTCGCGCCGGTGCTGGTGGTGGTGGCGGTCCTGGTCATGGTGGGCCTCGGCCGTCCCGTGCTGTTCCGCCAGTGCCGCGCCGGCCTGCACGGCCGCCCCTTCGAGGTGGTCAAGTTCCGCACCATGCGACCGCCCAACCACGGCCGCGGCCTGGTCGGCGACGGCGACCGACTCACCCCGCTGGGGCGCTGGCTGCGCGCCACCAGCCTGGACGAACTGCCCACGCTCTGGAACGTGCTGCGCGGCGACATGAGCCTCGTGGGCCCGCGCCCGCTGCTGCCGGAATACCTCGATCGCTACTCCCCCGACCAGGCACGCCGGCACGAGGTGCGGCCCGGCATCACCGGCCTGGCACAGGTACGCGGGCGCAACAGCCTGAGCTGGGAGGAGAAGCTCGACCTCGACGTCCGGTACGTGGACAGCCGGAACCTCCGGCTCGACCTGTCGATCCTGGTCACGACCGCGCGCACCGTGCTGCGCCGCGAGGGCATCAACGCGGCCGGGTCCGCCACCGCCCCGGAATTCCTCGGTACGCAGCGACGCCCGGCCCCGCCGCAGCGGGACCGGACACCGGCATGACGATCCACCAGGGAGCCGGCCGATGAGCCAGACCATCCACCTGTCCCCGCCCGACGTCGGGCCGCTCGAGGAGTCGTACCTGATCGCGGCCCTGCGCTCGGGTTGGGTGGCGCCGGCCGGCCCGGATCTGCGGGGGTTCGAACGCGACATCGCCGAGCGGGTCGGCACCGGCGGAGCCGTCGCGGTCAGTTCCGGCACCGCCGCCCTGCACCTGGCTCTGCTCGGCGTCGGGGTGCGGCCCGGCGACGTGGTCGTCGTGCCCACGCTCACGTTCGTGGCGACCGCGAACGCGGTCCGGTACATCGGCGCACGAGCGGTCTTCGTCGACTGCGACCCCCGGACCGGCAACGTCGACGTCGACCTCGTCGCCGACCTGCTGGGCCGGCTGCGATCGCGCGGGGAGCGGGTCGGCGCGGTCGTGCCGGTGGACATGTTCGGCAGCTGCGCCGACTACGAGGCCCTGGTCCCGGTCTGCGCCGAGGCCGGCGTCCCGCTGGTGGAGGACGCCGCGGAGGCCCTCGGCGCCAGCCACCGGGGGCAGGCGGCCGGCTCCTTCGGGCAGGTCGGTGTCCTCTCCTTCAACGGCAACAAGATCATGACAACGTCCGGTGGCGGAATGCTGGTGTCCGACGACACCGCGCTCCTCGACCGCGCTCGCCACCTCTCCACGCAGGCCCGCGAACCGGCGCGGCACTACGAGCACCGCGAGACCGGTTACAACTACCGGCTCAGCAACCTCCTGGCGGCGCTCGGCCGGGCCCAGTTGCTCCGGCTGGACGGGATGATCACGCGACGCCGTCAACTGCGCGACCACTACGCCAAGCTCTTCGCCCCGGTGCCGGGCGTCGAGTTGCTCGGCGCGGAGGACACCGAGTCGAACTGCTGGCTCACCGTCATCACCGTGGACCGGGAGCGGTGCGGTTGGCGTGCGGACGACCTGGCGGCCCACCTGGCCGAGCGCGACATCGAGACCCGACCGGTGTGGAAGCCGATGCACCTGCAACCCATGCACGTCGGCGCGGAGAGCCTGCTCACCGGCGCGGCGGAGCGGCTCTTCGCCGACGGGCTCACCCTGCCCAGCGGGAGTGCCCTGACCGAGCCGCAGATCGCCCGGGTGTTCGCCGCGATCGACGAGTTCCTGACCGTCCGGACGGGAGGGTCCGCGGCGTGACCACGGGACTGGTGGTGGCCGGCTGCGGCGGGCACGGCCGGGAGGTGCTCACGATCGCCCGGGCGGTGAGCGAGGCCGCCGGTGGGCCGGTCTGGGAGCTGCTGGGCGTCGTCGACGACCGCGCCTCCGAGGAGAACCTGAAGCGGCTGCAGCGGCTCGACGTGCCGTACCTCGGGGACGTGGCCTGGTTGCGCGACGCGCCCCCCGGCACCCGGTACGTCATCGGTATCGGAGACCCCCGGGTCCGCCGAGCCGTCGAAAGGCGGATCGACGGGTACGGCATCCCCGCCGCGAGCCTCGTCCACCCGGACGCCACCATCGGACCGGACACCGAGCACGGGCCGGGGTTCGTCGCCTTTCCGGGCGCCCGCGTCACCACGAACGTCACCATCGGCCGGCACGTGCACCTCAACCAGAACGCCACCGTCGGGCATGACAGCAGCCTCGCCGACTTCGTCTCCGTCAACCCGCTGGCCGCGGTGTCCGGTGACTGTCACCTGGCCGAGGGCGTGCTGATCGGGACCACCGCGGCGGTGCTGCAGGGCCTGCGGGTCGGGCGGGACAGCACGGTCGGTGCCGGGGCCTGCGTCGTCCGGGATGTGCCCGATCAGATGACCGTCAAGGGTGTTCCGGCCCGCTGAGAGCAGCCGGGACAGACAGCTTAATCACCGCTTAAGCCCAAAAACGCCCAACGGTGCTGCTTTGCCATGTAACAAGGACAAAGAGCCTAGTACTCCTTCCTGCCGCGTCGGCGGAAGCAGTCGGGACGGGACAGGGGAGCCAGCAGATGCCGCAGGACACCGAGAACAGGCAGGACGCGGACCGGCGGACGCGACGGGCGAGGGCCCGCCGACGCACCGTCGGATTCCTCGCCACCGACACCACCGCCTGGATCGGCGGGTTCGTCGCGGCCGCGTGGACCCGGTTCGAGCTCGAGCTTCCCCAGGGCCAACTGGGCCGGGCGGCGGCCGTCGGCATCGTCGCGGCGGTCGTGCACGTGGCGGTGGCGGCGTTGCGCCGGCTCTACTCCGGACGGCACCCGCTGGGCAGCCTCCAGGAGGTCCAGGGCGTCGCCGGCACCACCATCACGACGGCCGCCATCGTGCTGCTCGGCCTGCTGCCGTCCGACGACCGGCCGGTCCCGGCGAGCACCCCGCTGGTCGGCGGCGCGCTCGCCCTGCTGTTCATGCTGGGCGCCCGGTTCGCGTACCGGCACCGGCGCGACCTCGCCATGCGTCCGGACGTCCGGTCGTCGACGCCGGTGCTGCTGTTCGGGATGGGTGACGCCGGGCAGGGGCTGCTCCGCGCCATGCTCGGCGACCCGCGCGGGCGGTACCTGCCGGTCGGCGCGCTGGACGACGACCCGGACAAGCGCGACCTGCGCATCGGCCGGGTGCGCGTGCTGGGCGGACGGCACGACGTGGCCGCCTCCGTCCGGCGTACCGGCGCCACCACCGTCATCTTCTCGGTGGCCAACGCCGACGCCGCGCTCATCCGCCAGATCCGCGAGGCGACCCTCGACGCCGGCGCGGTCTTCAAGGTGCTGCCCCCGGTGCGGGACCTGGTCGACCACCGGATCACCGTCACCGACGTCCGGGACGTACAGGTCAGCGACCTGCTCGGCCGACGCCAGGTGATCGGTGACCTGCCGCTGAGCAGCAACAGCCTGACCGGGCGGCGGATCCTGGTCACCGGTGCCGGAGGGTCCATCGGCTCCGAACTCTGCCGGCAGGTGATGAAAGTCAACCCCGGTGAGCTGATGATGCTGGACCGCGACGAGTCGGCCCTGCACAGCCTCCAGATGTCGCTCGCCGGGCGGGCCATGCTGGACGGCCCCGAGCTGATCCTCGCCGACCTCCGGGACGACGAGGGGATCCGACGGATCATCCGGGAACGCCGCCCGGAGATCATCTTCCACGCGGCGGCGCTCAAGCACCTGACGCTGCTGCAACGGCACCCGGGCGAGGCGATCAAGACCAACGTCTGGGGCACACTCTCGGTGCTGGACGCCTGCCAGGACGTGGCGAAGTTCGTCAACATCTCCACCGACAAGGCAGCGGACCCGATCAGCGTCCTCGGCTACTCGAAGCGGATCACCGAACGGTTGACCGCGCACGCCGCATCCCGGTTCCCGGGGACGTTCCTCAGCGTCCGGTTCGGCAACGTGCTGAGCAGCCGCGGCTCGGTGGTGACGGCGTTCCAGAGGCAGATCGAGACCGGGAGGCCGTTGACCGTCACCCACCCGGACGTCAGCCGCTACCTGATGACCCTGCAGGAGGCCGTCCACCTGGTGCTCCAGGCCGCCGAGATCGGCCGGGACGGGGAGGCGCTGGTGCTCGACATGGGCGAGCCGGTCCGGATCGTCGACCTCGCTCGTCAGATGGCCGACCAGGCGTCCAGTTCCGTGCCGATCGTCTACACCGGCCTGCGGCCCGGCGAGAAGCTCCACGAGGACCTGCTCGGGACCGGCGAGGTCGACACCCGGCCGTTCCACCCTCTGGTGTCCCACGTGGCCGTGCCGGCGCTCGACCCCATGGAGGTGAGCGGGCTCGACCCGTACGACGACGCGGCGAAGGTCGTCGAACACCTCGCGCTGCTCTGCACCCAGCCGACCGACCCGGTGGGCGGCCCGCTGGGCGTACCGCTGCAGTCCCGCTGACCGACCACCAGGCGGGTCGGACGAACGGAACAGGGCCGGGACCGCGCTTCGCGGTCCCGGCCCTGTTGGCTCGCTGGTTCAGCGGCGAATGCCGGCCCAGTCGTGATGCCGGCGGACGGTGGAGAGGATGAAGTCGACCACCCTCCGGGAGGTGTCCGGCACCTGGTAGTCGATTGGGCAGGGCACCCCCTGCGCGGCGACCTGGGCCACGGTCACCTCGACCGCCTCGACCACACCCTGCGGGTCGAGGCCGGTCATGATGATGCCGCCGGCGTCGAGCGCCTCCGGACGCTCGATCGACTCGCGCAGGGTCACCGCGGGGAAGCCGAGGATGGCGGACTCCTCGCTGATCGTCCCGCTGTCCGACAGCGTGCAGTACGCCTTCGTCTGCAGGTGCACGTAGTCGAGCAGGCCGAACGGCTCGTGGAAGGCGATGCCGTCCAACGCGGTGGCGTCCGGGGCGAGCGTCTCCAGCCGTTTACGGGTCCGCGGGTGGGTGGAGACCAGCACGGGCAGGCCCCACCGGTCGCGCACCGCGACCAGGCAGTCCAGCAGTCGACGGAGCCGGTCGGGCCGGTCCACGTTCTCCTCCCGGTGCGCGCTGACCAGGAAGTACCCGCCCCGATCCAGCTCCAACCGGCGCAGGATGGTCGAGCTGGCGATCGGCGCCCGGTAGTGCTCCAGCACCTCCCGCATCGGCGAGCCGGTGTGCAGGATCCGGCGCGGGTGCAGGCCCTCGGCGAGCAGGTTGCGCCGGGCGTGTTCGGTGTAGACCAGGTTGAAGTCCGCCACGTGGTCGACGAGCCGCCGGTTGGTCTCCTCCGGCACGTTCAGGTCGAAGCAGCGGTTCCCGGCCTCCATGTGGTAGACCGGCACCCGCATCCGCCGCGCCATCAGCGCGGCGATACAGCTGTTGGTGTCGCCCAGCACGAGCAGCGCGTCCGGCCGCAGCTCGGCGATCGCCTGCTCCATGCCGACCAGCACGCCGCCGAGGACCCGACCGAGCGAGGAGGTGTCGACCTCCAGGAACCGGTCCGGCTGGCGCAGCCGCAGCTCGGTGAAGAAGACGTCGGACAGGGTCGGGTCCCAGTTCTGCCCGGTGTGCACCAGCACGTGGTCGACCGTCTCGTCGAGCCTGGCCAGCACCCGGGACAACCGAATGATCTCCGGCCGGGTACCGACCACCGTCATGATCCGGGTCATCGTCAACTCCGTCCCGCAGTCAGCGTGGGCATCATGTCCTCGATCCGGTTGGCGACGGTCATGCCGCCGACTCCACCGGCTCGCGCAGCGCGCTCTCGACCGGCTCGGCGTACGTGTCAGGCCGCTGCGGATCGAAGAGTTCGTTGGTCCAGAAGAGGGTCAGCAGCTCGCCGGGGCCGGTGTTCACGATCTTGTGGGCCCACATGGTCGGCATGTCCACCACCACGGGCGAGTCGCCGTCGACCGGGAAGCGGACCACCTCGTCGTGGCCGACCCGGCGAAGGCTGATCTCGGCGCTGCCCCGGACGACCGCGAAGCGTTCCACCTTGGCCAGGTGGAAGTGCTCGCCCCGGGTGATGCCGGGGTGGGACGTGGAACAGAAGGTCTGTCCCTGCCCGCCGTACGACTTGACCACCTCGGTCAGCTCGCCGCGGGCGTCGGCGTGCCGCGGCAGCGGCAGCGGGTAGTGCGCGGGGAAGCAGTGTGAACGGTAGGAGTTGAACAGGCGTACCGCGTGCCGGTCGGGCAGCGCCGGGATCTCGCCGGCCCGGTAGAGCGCGGCGTACGCGGTGAGCCGGTCGGCCACCTCGCGTACCCCGGTCCGCAGCTCCGGCATGGTGGCGTCCCAACTGCCCGTCGTGGACACCCCCAGCAGGTGGGCAGCGGCATCGGTGACGTGCACCAGACGCAGCTCCCGGTCCTCGTGCACCTCCGGCCGACCGCCGTCGGCGAGCAACCGGCAGAACGTCGCCACCACCGAGTTGTAGAAGGGCCGCCCGTGCTCGCCGTAGAGGTTCGGCAGTTTGACATCGACGACATTCAGCCCGGTGCTGGCGAGGGTCTGCGCCGCGACCGCCTTGGCATCGCCGTACGGGGTGCCGTTGCCGGCCTGGACCGAGTTGGCGAAGACGACTGTCCGGGGCGGCGCGGCGCACCGCTTCAGGCCGCGGGCGAGGGCGGCGGCGATCTCGACGTTGCCGGTCGCCACCTCGACCGGGTCGCCGCGGTTGACGCCGGCGAGGTGCAACACCCGGTCGACGCCGGCCGCCTTCGCGGCGACCGCCTCGGGATCAGCCAGGTCGGCCCGGGTCAGAACGGTCGGCTCCGGCCAGCCGAGCGCCCGGGCCAGGACCCGTGTGTGCCAGCCGAGGAAACCGCCGGCGCCGGTGATCGCGAGGTTCAT
>NZ_JAMHIW010000021.1 GCF_023896955.1 Micromonospora sp. RHAY321 | reverse complement strand
ACCCCACTCAGTGGGACCCCGTTTCGGGGCAACCGCTCAAACTTACTTGGTTGGACGTTCATTGTCAACCTCGTGTCCGAGGTGATCAATGATTCGTCCGGGGCCCACGATGACGCACGCCGTACCCGGCGGTCGTTACTGTCGTGGGAAGCCGCAGACCGGCCGATCGCCGCTTCGCGGCTCTCCGCCCGGCTCCTGCCGGCTTCAAAACCTTACCCGGTCGGCTTCGCGTCCGCAACCCCCGTTTCCGGGGTGATCCGCACCGCCCGATCCAGTCCCGCTCGGCGTTCCCGCCACGAGCCTGGCGCCCGTTCTCGGCCGGTTTGTCCGGCCTCCCCCGTGCAGAGAGAAAGTTACGCGGACGGCCCGGAGAAGGCAAATCAGGGTTCATCACTTGATCGGGTCGACCAGAGTTGAGCCCGAGCCTCGCGGCTGTCCGACAGGGCAAAACCGTGGCGGACCACCAGGTGTTCCCGGGCGGCTGCCCCACTCGACGGGGCTACGCCGGCATGCCCTGTGCAACGACCTCGGCCCGACCCCGATTCCCCTGGTTCCACGTAGACCGAGAGCTACAACCCCTCGTCCCCGCCCAGCTGGCGACGCCGAGCCCACGGACGTGCCAGAGTGTCAGGCATGGATGAGTCCGGGCTCGGCGCCACGGTGTTCGCCGAGGAGGCGCTGCTCGGCCTTCTCCTGCCGTTCTGGCAACTGGTCATTGGCGCGGTCGTGCTGGTCGTGCTGGTGCTCTCGGTGGGGCGGCTGGCGCGGCGGGGCCGATCCCGGATGACCACCGCCCTGCTGGTCACCGCCGCCGCCATCGCCGGCCTCGCGACGATCGGTGTCCTGCTCGAGGGCTGACGGCTCAGAGCCGGCGGTTGGCCAGGCTCGGCAGCTCTGCGCGGATCATGGCGAGCCGGTCCAGGTCCAGGTCGACGACCGACACCCCTGGGCCGTCCGGCAACTGGCTGAGGACCGTCCCCCACGGGTCGACCACCATGCTGCGCCCGAAACAGGTGCGGCCGGGCTCGTGGTCGCCGGTCTGGCCGGCGGCCGCCACGAAGCACTGGTTCTCGATCGCCCGGGCCCGGAGCAGGACCTCCCAGTGGTCCCGCCCGGTGTGGAGCATGAACGCCGCCGGAACCACCAGCAGTTGGGCGCCTCCCTCGGTGGCCAGGCGCCGGTACAACTCGGGGAAGCGCAGGTCGTAACAGATCGACAGGCCGACGCGGAGGCCCTCGACGTCCACCACCACTGGCTGCACACCGGCGGCGACGGTCGCCGACTCCAGGTAGGAGACTCTGCCGGGGATCTCCACGTCGTACAGATGGATCTTGCGGTAGCTGGCGGCGAGGCTGCCGGACCGGTCGAAGACCAGCGAGGTGTTCCAGGTGTGCTCCGGGTCGGGGCCGGCCTCGTGGAACGACCCGGCCACCAACCAGATGCCGAGCCGTCGGGCGACGTCGGCGAAGAAGGTGCCGACCTCGCCGTCCACCGGCTCCGGCTCGGGTAACCCCGCGGCGGGACCGAGGTAGTCGACGTACTCCGGAAGGACGGCGAGGTCCGCGCCGCCGGCGGCGGCGCGTTCCAGCAGGGCCTCCGCGGCGGCCAGGTTGGCCTTGCGGTCGTCCCGGGCGTTCAGCTGGCAGACGGCGACACGCATGAGCCCAGGGTACGGCCCGAAGGGTCGGTGCCGACAGCGTCAGTCAGCGAGCACCAGCCCGGCTGATGACGGTGACGGTCACGGCGTCGGGCGAATCGGACCGGCGGACCCGCTCGCGCCGGCCGCGTCGGAACTGAGCGGCCGGCGCGACGCGAGGACGATCAGGCCGACTTCTCCTCGCGGTCCCGCCGGGCGCGGCGGCCCGTGAACTCGCGCGGCACGATGGTCGGGTTGACGTTTTCCAGGACCACCTCACGGGTGATCAGCACGCGGGCGGCGTCGGGGTTGCTCGGCACCTCGAACATCGCGGAGAGCAGGACCTCCTCGATGATGGCCCGCAGGCCACGGGCACCGGTGCCGCGCAGCATCGCCTGGTCGGCGATCGCCTCCAGCGCCGGCTCGTCGAACTCCAGCTCGACCCCGTCCAGCTCGAAGAGGCGCTGGTACTGCCGGACCAGGGCGTTGCGCGGCTCGGTGAGGATCCGCACGAGGGCGCTGCGGTCCAGGCTGCGCACGTTGGTGATCACCGGCAGCCGGCCGACGAACTCGGGGATCAGCCCGAACTTGAGCATGTCCTCCGGCATGACCTGGCTGAAGATGTCATCGGTCGACCGCTCCGACACCGACCGGAGCCGCGCACCGAAGCCGGTGCCGCCCTGCCCCGTGCGGGACTCGATGATCTGATCCAGCCCCGCGAACGCCCCACCGCAGATGAACAGCACGTTGGTGGTGTCGATCTGGATGAACTCCTGGTGCGGGTGCTTGCGGCCACCCTGCGGCGGCACGTTGGCCACCGTGCCTTCGAGCATCTTGAGCAGGGCCTGCTGCACGCCCTCGCCGGAGACGTCCCGCGTGATCGACGGATTCTCCGACTTACGGGCGATCTTGTCGACCTCGTCGATGTAGATGATGCCGGTCTCGGCGCGCTTGATGTCGTAGTCGGCGGCCTGGATCAGCTTGAGGAGGATGTTCTCCACGTCCTCGCCGACGTAGCCCGCCTCGGTCAGCGCCGTGGCGTCGGCGATGGCGAACGGGACGTTCAACATCCGGGCCAGCGTCTGCGCCAGGTGCGTCTTGCCGCACCCCGTCGGGCCGAGCAGCAGAATGTTGGACTTGGCCAGCTCGACGGCATCAGTGCCGGAGCCGGGCGCGTTGGCCGCCTCGGCCTGGATCCGCTTGTAGTGGTTGTAGACCGCGACGGCAAGGGCCTTCTTGGCCTGGTCCTGCCCCACGACGTAGTTGTCGAGGAACTGGCAGATCTCCATCGGCTTGGGAAGCTCTTCCCACTTCACCTCGCCGGACTCGGCCAGCTCCTCTTCGATGATCTCGTTGCAGAGATCGATGCACTCGTCGCAGATGTAGACCCCTGGGCCCGCGATGAGCTTCTTCACCTGCTTCTGCGACTTGCCGCAGAAGGAGCATTTCAGTAGGTCGCCGCCGTCACCGATCCGTGCCACCTACGTTCTCCCTGCACTCATCGGCCGGAGACCCGGCCCTGACCTGCGGACGCTGCGCGCCGTCCGGCTCCGTTCACCCCGCCGGACCAACCGGCGAAGCGGTACGGACCCGACGTTACCCGCTGCCGGGGCATTCTCCGACCCCCAAAACGGGTGTGTCAGAGGTCGGCCGGGAACGGAGCCCCGGCCAACCTCTGACCCGGTACTGCTCAGCTGGCGGCCTGGGCGGCCAGCAGACCCTTCTTGCGGCTGGTCAGGATCGTGTCGACCAGCCCGTACTCCTTGGACTCCTCGGCCGTCATGATCTTGTCACGGTCGATGTCCTTGCGAACCTGCTCGATCGGGCGGTTGCAGTGGCGGGACAGCATGTCCTCCAGCTGCGTACGCATCCGCAGGATCTCCCGGGCCTGGATCTCGATGTCCGAGCCCTGCCCGTAGCCGCCCTCGGTGGCCGGCTGGTGGATGATGATCCGCGAGTTCGGCAGGGCCATCCGCTTACCCGGCGTCCCGGCCGACAGCAGCACCGCCGCCGCGCTGGCGGCCTGCCCGAGGCAGACCGTCTGGATGTCGGGGCGGACGTACTGCATGGTGTCGTAGATCGCCGTCATCGCGGTGAACGAACCACCCGGCGAGTTGATGTACATGATGATGTCGCGGTCCGGGTCGGTGCCCTCGAGCGTCAGCAGCTGGGCCATCACGTCGTTGGCCGACGCGTCGTCCACCTGGACGCCGAGGAAGATGATCCGGTCCTCGAAGAGCTTGTTGTACGGGTTCGACTCCTTGACCCCGTACGACGTGCGCTCGACGAACGACGGCAGCACGTACCGGTTGTGCACGGCCGCGAACTGGGGCGGCAAGCTCAGATCGGTCATCGTCAGCTCCTCAGCTCAGGGTCCCGGCGCCATCCGGAACCTGAGCGGCCCCGATGATCACCTTGTCGATGAAGCCGTAGTCCATGGCCTCCTGGGCGGTGAACCAACGGTCCCGGTCCGAGTCCGCCTCAATCTGCGACTGGGCTTGGCCGGTGTGGTGCGCGACCCGCTCCTGGAACATCCGCTTCGTGTAGAGCATCTGCTCCGCCTGGATGGCGATGTCGGACGCCGTGCCGCCCAGGCCACCGGACGGCTGGTGCATCATGATCCGGGCGTGGGGCAGGGCGTACCGCTTGCCCTTGGTGCCCGCGCAGAGCAGCAGCTGGCCCATCGAGGCCGCCATGCCCATCGCCACGGTCGACACGTCGTTGTCGATGAACTGCATGGTGTCGTAGATCGCCATGCCGGAGTAGACGGAGCCACCCGGCGAGTTGATCCACAGGTTGATGTCGCGGTCCGGGTCCTCCGCGGCGAGCAGCAGCAGCTGCGCGCAGATGCGGTTGGCGACCTGGTCGGTCACCTCACTGCCCAGGAAGATGATGCGTTCCTTGAGCAACCGGTTGTAGACCGAGTCGTCGAGGTTGCCAATGGAGTCGCCACCGCGCGCGTCAATCGCCCGGAGCGACTTCTTGGGGATGTGCATGTCGGTCATGGCAGCCCTTCGCTCTCCGTACCGTCTTTCCCGACACTAACCGCTGTGCGGGGCGGCAGAGTCCCGGTCGGGGCACTGTTCGCTCTCAGCGCAGCCTGTCGGGCGTACCCGCGGCGCGGGCTTCCGGGCGTACCCGGAAAAGGATTCGGCCGCCGTCCACCGCGCAGCGACGGACGGCGGCCGCACCCGAGGATCAGTGCTCGTGGTTGTGCTCCGCCTCGTTGGCGGCGCGCAGCGCGTCAAGGGTGACCTCGTTGCCGGCCGAGTCCTTGATCTTGATCCGCTCCATGACGGCGGCGAGCGCCTTGCCCCGGCGCACGTCACCGAAGACCGCGGCGGCCGCGCCGGAGCGCATGAGCTGGTCGTAGTACTGCTGCGGGGCCATCCCGGCGCGCTGCGCCCGGTGGACGATCTCGTGGCCGAACTCGTCGTCGGAGACCTGCACGTCCTCGGCGTCGGCCAGAGTGTCCAGGAGCAGCTGCACCTTGACGCCCTCGGTCGCCGCCTCGGTCAGCTCGGCGTCGATCTGCTCCTCGGTCTTCTCCTCGGCCGCGAGGTACTCGTCCAGGGAGGCGCCGATCCGCTCCAGCTGGTCGATCATGGCCTGCTTGCGGCTGGCCACCTCCTCGCGGACGACACCCTCCGGGGCCGGCACCTCGGCGGCCTCGACCAGCTCCGCCAGGGCCTTGTCCCGAGCCGCGTAGATCTGCTCGACCTGCTTGCCCTGGGTGACCCGCGCCCGCAGGTCGCCGCGCAGCTCCTCGATCGTGTCGAACTCGCTCGCCATCTGGGCGAACTCGTCGTTCAGCTCCGGCAGCTCCTTCTCCTTGACCGTGCGCACGGTCACCGCCACCTCGGCGTCCCGGCCGGCGAAGTCGCCGCCGACCAGCTGGGTGGTGAAGGTGGTGCTGTCGCCGGCGGCGAGGCCGACCACGGCCTCGTCGAGGCCCGGCAGGAGCTGCTTGCTGCCCACCTCGTGGGAGATGTTGCTCGCCTGGCCGCCCGGCACGTCCTCGCCGTCGACGGTGGCGTTCAGGTCGATCTGGACGTAGTCGCCCTCGGCGGCGGCGCGCTCGACGGTCTTGAGCGTGGCGAACCGCTCGCGCAGGTTCTTCACCTGCTCGTCGATCTCGCTCTCGTCGATCTGCAGCTCGTCGACGGTCACCTCGATGGTCGCGGCGTCGGGGAGGGTGATCTCCGGCCGGACGTCGACCTCGGCGGTGAAGTTCAGGGAGTCACCGTCGTTGAACTCGGTGATCTCGACCTCGGGACGCCCCAGCGTCTTGAGGTCGTGCTCGCGTACCGCGGCGAGGATGTTCTCCGGGATGGCGTCCTGGACCGCCTCGTTGAGGACGGTGCCCCGGCCCACCCGCTGGTCGATCACCGCGGTCGGCACCTTGCCCCGGCGGAAGCCCGGGACCTGGACCTGCGAACCGATCTCGCGGTACGCCTTCTTGAGGCTCGGCTCGAGCTCGACGAACGGCACCTCGATGGCGAGCCGCACGCGCGTCGGGCTCAGAGTCTCGACGGTGCTCTTCACAGGCGTACTCCTTGACGGATCTCAGTTAAGTCTGGGCGTGATTCAGCCCATCGAGTGTAGGTGAGCCGGCCTGACGCTCCGGCATCGCCCGGGGACCGCACGGAAAACTCGGCGGCACCCGGGCTGCCCGGCCGCGGACGACAGTCGGGGTGGCGGGATTTGAACCCACGGCCCCTCGCTCCCAAAGCGAGTGCGCTACCAAGCTGCGCCACACCCCGTGGCGACGTGCAGTCTATGCCGTCGGCGCGCCCAGGACGGTGCCGGGGCCACCTCTCACCCGGACACAATCCCCGAAACCTCCCTTTCCGCCGCCGCCAGCCGCCGGCTGCACGCCGCGCGGTGGGCAAGATCCGCGCAACATCGGGGAAAGAGTGGCCTCCCGCCGCGCGGAGGCCACTACATCCCTGATGTTGTGCGGATCTTGACGAGGGGCGCGGCGCGGGCGCGACGCGGGCGCGGCGGTGGCGCGGCTGCGCATCCGCCACGGGCATTGGGTACGCTGTCGGCGCGTCCCGTTCCCGCGGGGTGCACGCGGGCGTAGCTCAATGGCAGAGCTTCAGTCTTCCAAACTGACGGTGCGGGTTCGATTCCCGTCGCCCGCTCCATCCACGAAGGCCCAGGCAGGCCGTACGATCGCGGCCCCTGGGCCTCTTGCTAACCCTGGGGTTGTCGGGCGCAGGTCGTGGGGCGCGGTTACGGCCGGTCCCAGCCTTGGAACATGCCTGCGTACGGGTCGGGCTCGCCCGTGTTGGGATCAAGGCCGGCCAGGAAGCGTCGGTCCTGTTCACGCCAGTGCACGAAAGGCTGGATGCGGCCCCACAGGGAAACGTCGCTGAGCGGACACCCAGCGAACTCCGCGAGCAACAGCCGCCGGACGAACTCCACCATCCCGCATTCCACCAACGCCAAGCTCGACTCGCCCCACGCGTGGTGACGCCGGTACACCACCACCGGCCACCGGTCGGGATCCGAGCCGGTCATCAACCAGCCCAGGAGGTCGCCGTTGCTGCAGCCGACGCCCCAGGCCAGCACGGCATCCGCGCCACGTTCGATCCCTGCCACCCCGCCCTCGGCTTCCCACTGGTAGCGCAGGTTGGGAGTCTCGCCAGCGATCGTCCCACCGCTCCACACCGAGTCGACGGGCAGCGGTAGCAGGATGCTCAGTTCGCCGCCAATGCTGCCGCCACCGTAGACCGCCATGAAGGCCCGATAGTCGGCCGGCAGGCGGACGTTCAACTGCGCCTCGGCGGCATCCCAGTCCACCTCCTCGTCGGCGCCGTGGGTCGGCGGCATGATCCGGACAAGCTCATCCAGCTGAGCAGCAGTCACGTCGTCTACCCCTCTTCACGGTGCCGGCCACTGATGATCGGACAGAACGCCTTCGCCTGTCGACACGAGTTGACCTGTACGGCGGGCAGGCATGAGGCTCACCGGATGGGGACCGTCATCCGAAACTTCGCGTTCGACTGCGCCGACCCGTACGAGCTGGCGCACTTCTGGGCCAGGGTCTTCGACTGCCCGGTCGATGCCGAGTTCACGCCCGACGACGACGAGGTGGTCATCGAGCCGCCCGGGGGCACCAGGCTCTACTTCCAGCGGGTACCGGAGCCGAAGACCGTCAAGAACCGTGCGCACATCTGCCTACAGCCCGAGGTGCCACGCGATCAGGAGGTCCAGCGTATCGGCGCGCTCGGTGCCACCGTCGTCGACGATCAGCGTGATCCGGACGGCAGCGGCTGGGTCGTGATGGCCGACCCGCAGGGCAACGAGTTCTGCGTACTCCGCAGCGACGCCGAGCGCCAGACGACCGCATAGGCCGTGCGCGGTGGTCTCGACCTGGCCCGTGTTGAATGCGGGCCATGTCCCTCACCATCGGACCCGCGTTCACGATCCCCGGCTACAAAGCCATGGCCCCGCCTGACTACACGACCGAGTGCGACGCAACCGTGTATGCGGCAGATGGCGTGGTGGGATACCCCGCCTTCTGGTGGCACTACCTGTCGGGACCACTGGGTGCCTACCCGGAGTCGGAGACCGCCTTCGAGGTGCCGAGCGCCGACGACGACGCGATGCGTGCCGTCCTCGACGACCCGGAGCACTGGCCGGTCGTCTCGGTGCGGCTCGACGGAGAAGCGTGGCTACGGATCGTGTACCGCAACGTCGAGGATGAGGCGGGACTCGACTTCGTGGAGCAGCGGCCGGGCCGGCCGGCAGAGGTGGTCACCTCGGTCGAGGGCCACGGCTTCAGTTCGGCGATGACCTGGGCGGAGCTGCTCGCCGCGGCGGCGCTGCCGGACGAGCGGCTGACCTGGGCGCAGCGGCTCATCCTGATGCTGCCGATGCTGGGTCCGCAGGAACTGTCCGAGGACGCCGACGAGGTGCTGCGCAGGGCGCTGGACGGGATCGGCGCGACGAACCGGTCGGCCCTGGCAGCCACCCTGCTCGACGCCATGGACTGGCGTACCCACTAGCGGGCCAGGTGTGTCAGGACGGTGGGGCGACGGCAGCGACGATGCCGGCCACCACCAGTGCGGGGGCGGCGGACAGGGTGCCCACCAGCAGCGCGGAGCGCGTCCGGCCGCGGGTGGTCAGCAGCCAGAGCGCCACCAGACTGATCAGCAGGGCGAGGAACAGCGCCGGCGTGGCCGTGTAGAGCCCGAACAGCAGCATCCTCGACCGGTCGGAGTCGCAGCCTCCGCCACACCCTGCCGGGACGTCCCCGGACAGCGAGCCCAGGTACGCGCCGTACGACGCGACGAGCACGCCGTACCAGCCGACCATCACCAGGAACGGAGCCCTCGGGTCGGGCCGGGGTGGACCGGCGACGTCCGGCTTCGGCGTCGACAGAGTCATACGGCGCAGTATCCGCCACCCGACGACGAGTGTCGTTGCGGAAACCGCCGTCTTTCCGCCGGAAGCTGTTGACAGTTGTCGATCTGTGCACTGGTGTGGGAGCCAGTGACATCGACGTCCGTCAGGAGGGCACATGATCGTCCGACGACGGTGGACAGCCGCCGCAACCACAGCGATCCTGATCAGCGCGGTGCTGTCCCATCCCGGTCCGAGCACCGCGGCACCCGCCGCCCCGGCCGCACCGATCACCCTGACCAGCACCGAGACCGCCCTGGTCCGGGTGCAGCTGCGTGATCAGGCGCAGCTCGACCGGTTGGTCGCCGCCGGCGCCGACCTGGCCAACCGCCCACGGGCCCGGGACGGGCGGATCCTCGCCGACCTGGTGCTCACCGGCGCCCAGCTCGCCGACCTGACCGCGCAGGGCGCGACCGCCGTGCAGATCGTGCAGCGCCCCGAGGACGGCAGCCGGCACCACGCCGAGAGCGTCCGCGCGGCACAGGCCCGCACGGCCGCCGGGCTGCGCGCTGCGGCCCCCAACCAGCGGACCACGGCCGCCGCGGCGGCCGTGGACACCCTCCAGGTCCAGCAGGCGTACTGGTGGACCACCGGTGGGCAGACGTTCCTGCAGGCCCAGGTGACCACCACCGCCACCGACGATCCCGACGTGGAGATCACCGTCAGCTGGCGGACGGCGGACGGCGCCACCGGCTCGTTCCCGCTGTTCCGGTTCGAGGACTCCGGCGAGTACCAGTACCACTACGCGCTGCCCCAGCCGGTGCCGAGCCGACCGACACAGTTGACCGCAACCTCCAGCCTCGGCGGGGTCAGCCGGGCGGTCACCCCGGCGCTGTGGCCGAACGCGTCCCCGCCGCCGCTGCCGACGGGCTACCAGAAGGACTTCATCGACGCGTACCTGACGCCCGTGGACATCCAGGCCCGGATCAAGCGGCTGGCCCGCCAGTACCGGGACCTGGTGGACGTCATCGACCTGCCGAACAAGACCCAGGGTTACCGGCGCACCGCCGCCGCGTACCTGGGCGATCCGGCGGTGGCCGCCGTGGTGGTCGAGTCGGTCCGCTTCGGCGACCAGGGCATGAACGGCGTGCAGGTGCGGACGGTCGACCCGGGCCGGTCCAACCGGCCGCTGACCGTCGGCTACCGCGACCGCGTCCTCACCGTCTCGCTGGCCACCGACAGCGGTGGCAAGACGGTCAGCACCACCGACGAGGTCGCGGCGGCGATCAACGCCCGCCAGTCGAACCGGTTCCGGGCCACCGTCGAGGACGGCTCGGCCGGGCTGCCGATGCCGGTCGCCGGCCCGGCCCGACTCGACGACGGCCTCCAGGGCACCGAGGTGCCGGCGCGGCCGTGGACGGTGCAGGCGCTGCGCCTCGGCGTGCACCGGGACGGCTCCCGAATCGGGGTACTGGCGTACTCCCAGGAACACGCCCGGGAGTGGGCCACGCCGCTGGTGACGCTGGAGTTCGCCGAACGGATGCTGGCCAACGCCCGCACCGACCCGGCCACCCGTGAGCTGTTGGAGCAGGTCGACATCTTCGTCATCCCGATGGTCAACCCCGACGGCGCGAACTACTCGTTCAACGACTACAACTTCCAGCGCAAGAACCTGGTCAACCACTGCACCGGGCCGTCGCGGGACCCGCGCTACCGCACCTCGTGGGGTGTCGACATCAACCGCAACTACACCGTCGGGTCCTACTTCGACGGTTACGTGGGCGCCAGCGCCAACTGCCTCTCCGGCACCTACGCGGGCACCGGCGAGCTGTCCGAGGCGGAGAGCCGCAACGTCATCGCGCTGGCACAGGCCCACTCGAACATCAAGTTCGCGATGAACGTGCACTCGTACGGCGGGTACTTCATGTGGCCGCCCGGCGCGTACCGGGCGGACGGGCGGATCACCCTGCCCCGGCCGTCGATCGACGAGTCGAAGATGTTCCTGGACAGCGCCCGGCGCATCGTGGGCGCCATCGCCCAGGAGCGGGGCACGGTCACCTGGCCGTCGCAGACCGGCCCGGTCGCGGACGTGCTCTACTCGGCCGCCGGCAACTCCGCCGATCAGCTCTACTACGAGCTGGGCATCTTCGCCTGGGACTTCGAGGTCGGCAACGACCGGTGGAACCCGACCACCGGCGAGTGGGAGGGCGTCGGCTTCCAGCCGCCGTTCGACGAGGCCCACGGTGAGGCACAGGAGTACGCGGGCGGGCTGGTGGAGATGGTCCGGGTTGCCCGGGACCACGCCGCCGCCCAGGCCGCCACCGGCTGATCTTCCGGCGGTGCCGCGTCCGGGTGCCCGGGCGCGGTACCGCCGGTGGAGCCGACCGCGGGCCGGAGCGGCATTTCCGCCGTTTCCGGACGACGGCCGCCGGGTACGGCGTCGGTATGGACACGAACACGACGGCACACCTGGTTGGCGGCCCCCGCGACGGAAGCACCCACGACACGGGCGGCAGCGCCCTCGTCGAGGTGGAGATCGACGGCATGATGCACCGCTACATCAGGACCACGAAGCAGCACGACGACGGCGGGCCGCTCTACAACTACGACGGAATGGTCGCCCCGGACGGCGGCGAGCCCGGCGTCGAGTACCCGGCGGCTCGGGTCGCCTCCCCACGCGCCGACGCCGAGGGGCACGGCGGCACCCACTGACCGCCGCACCGACGGGACCACACTCCCGGGCGCGGACAATCGGACCGGCCGGCCACGGATGAACCGTGGCCGGCCGGGTAAGCAGCGGCCCTGCCTGGTGGGGAGACGACCGGTGTCGCGGCGTGGCCGCGAACGGGCGCACGGGCGGGCGGCGCTGGCCGGCCCGCCCGGGCGTGCCCCGGATCAGTTCGAGGAGATCCAGTTCCAGGCCGAGACGACCCACTCGGTCTGCTGGAGCCAGGCCACACCCAGACCGGCGAGGAAGACCGCGGTCGCCAGGTGCGCGCCCCGCGCGCTGCGCCGGACCCGTCCCAGCTGCCGCTCCAGCACGACACGGCCGATCAGCCGCGACAACGCGAACAGGCCGACCGCCACCAGCAGGCTCAGCACCAGCACCAGCAGCGGACCGCTCAGGTCACCCTGGCCGGAGAGCGCCCAGATCCCCCAGCACACGAACGCGAAGAGCCCAGCCGCCGCGCTCCATTCGCCGCCGCGACGCAACCGCGCCAGATGCCAGCTCAGCGGCCTGCGTGGCACCGGGCCGCCCGGCCAGCCGGTGCCGGTGGGGTCCTGCTCGACCACCGGGAAGGGCTCGGTCCGCGGGCTACGCCGCTGACCCACCGGCGCCACGCCCCGGCGGAACCCGTCCCGCTGCGGCGGCACCTCGACGCCGGCCTGCGGTGGCACCTCCACGGTCCGCTCCGCCCACGGCTGCGTCTGGTCTGCCATCTCGTCCTCCCCCTGACCGACGGCACACCGCCGCCTGGATCCGAGGGTAGCCAGCCGACAAACGGGGCGCCGAGCCCGTCCGGCGCGGGCCGGACACGACGGTGCCGGATCCCACACCGGGCGGGGTACGGTCGGCGGATGGGTGACCCGGACCGACGACGGCGGCGGCTGCGCCACCACCCCGACTCCGAAGCGGCCGGACGGGGCGCCGACAGCCCCACGGCCAGCACGGCGGACGTGCACGACGCCGCCGAGCCGCCGCCCCGCCGCCGGGGCTCGGCCGGCTCCGGCGGTCAACGCGGCCCGGCGGGCGACGAACGCGACGGCGAGCGGGGGCTGCGCGGGCTGGTCGGCTCCGGCTCGTCACAGGTGGGCCTGAGCGCCGCACTGCGAGCCCGGGACGCGGCCCGGCCCACCGACGACGACCTGGCCGAGGCCGAGGCCCGGGTGGTGGTCGTCCGCCGCAACTGGGTGCCCCGCGAGGAACTCCCCCGCCCCCCACGCTGACCGCCCGCCGAGCCGGTCAGGGCAGGTCGGGCAGCTCCCGGGTCAGCTCGTAGGCCGCCACCTGCGCGATCCGGCGGGCGTGCCGCTCGTTGCCGGAGAACGGGGTGCTCAGGAACGCCTCGACGATGGCCGTGGCCTCGTCCAGGGTGTGCTGGCGGGCGCCGACCGCGACCACGTTCGCGTCGTTGTGCTGGCGGGCCAACTGTGCGGTCTCGACGCTCCAGGCCAGCGCGGCGCGAACCCCGGCGACCTTGTTCGCGGCGATCTGCTCACCGTTGCCGGACCCGCCGATGACCACCCCGAGGGCGGTCTCGTCGGCCACCACGCGGTCGCCGGCGTGCAGGCAGAACGTCGGGTAGTCGTCGTCCGGGTCATAGCTGTGCGGGCCGACGTCGACCACGTCGTATCCCTGCTTGGCCAGATGGTTGGCCAGGTGCACCTTCAACTCGAAACCGGCGTGATCGGATCCCAGGTAGACGCGCATACCGGGCAGTCTGTCAGGCCGTGATTGGGGACGCCGCAGGGGCGGCGTCCCCGAGCCGGGTTCGTCACACGGTCGTGCGGACGGTCAGCGGGGCAGTTCGGCGACCACCAGGCCGCCACGTGCCTTCGGGGTGAACCAGGTGCTCTTGCGCGGCATCTTCTCGCGGGCCAGGTTGACCGCCACGAAGTCCGCCACGGTCACCGGCGCGATCAGGATCGCCAGCTCGGCCCGGCCGGCGTCGACCTCGCCGGTGAGCCAGCTCGCCGGGTAGTCCCCGCCGACGTACGTGATCCGCTTGTCGCCCGGGTCCAGCCCCAGCGCGTCGCGCAGCAGCAGCCGCTCGACCAGGGCGTGGTCCAGGTTCTCCAGGGGGCCTTCGGCGGTGGCGGGCAGGCGTACCGCGTACCCCTGGCCGGCGAGCCGGAGGTGGACGGTGCCGCCGGCCTCCGGGACCTCGACCGGGCCGTCGATGGGCTCGATGTCGGCACCCGCCGCGCGCAGCCGGTCCAGCAGGTCCTCCGGCGTGGTGGTCAGCTCGCTGACCAGCCGATTGTAGGGCTGGATCGCCACCGACGCCGGGGTGGTGATCACGGCCAGGAACTGTCGCAGCCCGCCGGTCTGGGCGGCCAGACTGCGGTGGTTGCCGTCGGCGACGACCAGGTCACCCCCGCCGGCGAGTGCGGTCAGCGCGTCCTGCTCCGGGCCCGGGCCGAGCAGCCAGATGGCGTGCGTGCGCCCCGCCTGGTCGGTGTCGGTGGCGGCGGGAGCGCCGGCCGCGTCGGTCGCCGCCGCGAGCGCGGCGTGCAGCTCGTCGCCGCACCCGGTCTGCAGCAGGAGTACGGGTGAGAGCAGGTGACCCAGCGCCTCGGCCAGCGCCACCCGCTCCCGCACCTTGGCGATGAACACGTCCTCGTTGCGGATGACCAGGCCCGGCTCGTCGGCCCGGGTGGAGATCTGGTCGGTGTCCACCATCGCGAACAGCCCGTACGCGGGCTCCTCGCCCGGCGCGCTGATCCGGTAGAGCACCGTCACCTGCTCGGCCGGGGTGTAGCTGCCGTCCGCCCGGGCCTCGGCGAAGCGGGCCACCGCGTCGGGCAGCGCGTCGAGGAAGGACTTCCCCTGGCTCTCCGGCGCCCGGTGCGGCATCTCGATGCCGAGGGCACTGTGCGGGTTCGCCTCGATGATCGCGGTGATCTCCGCGTCGTCGGCGAACTCGTCGTAGTTCTGCGCGCCGGTGCCGCCAGTGGTGATCCAGGCCCGGGCGATCGGATGCACGACCGTCATGCCCGTTGACGCTACCGGCGACGGGGTCGCCACCGACGGGGACCCGCACGGCGTCCACCAGATGAAAGTGCCGACGCCTGTCAGCCGGCGCGGCCCGAGGTGCCGTTGTGCCGGCGGTGCCGACCGGCGGCGGGGCCGCCGTTGCCCCGGCGGCCGGTCGCGGCGGGCCCGGTGGTCGCGTTGCGGCGGGGCGCCGCGGGGGGGCCGGGCACGGGACGCGGTTCGAGCGGCGGTGCCGGGACGGGCCGGGGGCTCAGCGGCGGCGTCGGCACCGGCCGTGGCGTGGTGGGCGCCGGCGGTGGCGGCGCGGGCTCGGCCGGTGCGGCCGCCGACGGCACGGCCAACGGCGGCGCCGGCGGTACGGCCGGCACGGAGGCCCCGAGCGATGCCGGAAGATCGGTCGGCGTGCTGCCCGGAGCGAGATCGGCGGGTGGTGTCGCGAGTTCGGCCGGCACGGGGCGCGCGGCCGACGTCGGCGGCCCGACCGGCCCGGACTCGGCGGGCGGCCCCGGCGGGGTCAGGCGTGACGTGACCGGAACCCGGGCCACGCCGACCACGATGGGAGGCGCGAGCAGGTCCACCAGGTGGGCGGGCAGGTCGGGACGGACCGACGGCCAGCGGGAGTCGTCGACCGACCAGTAGGCCGCGCCGGGAGTCTCGATCACCCCCTGCCGGGTCAGTTGATCGTCACCGGACGCACGGTGCTTGGCCATCGGGATTGCCTCCACGAGCTGCGGGGTGCGGCCCTGCGGGTCGCTGCGGCGGACACCGAGGGAAACGACGCCGCCCGCCCCCCGGTGACGCAGCGACGGCCGTCGACCCAGAGCGCACCCGGCGGCGAACGCGACGCGCCCCCGGCCCGGGCAGCCGACGATGCCTGGAACGGGGGCGCGTGGTGGTCGTGGATCAGTCGAAGATCGGGCCCTGCTCGCGGGTGCGCTTCAGCTCGTAGAAGCCCGGGGTGCCGGCGACCAGCAGCACGCCGTCCCAGAGCCGACCGGCCGCCTCGCCCTTCGGCGCCGGCGTGATCACCGGACCGAAGAAGGCGACCGGGCTGCCGTCCGGGCCGGGCGCGTGGACGACCGGGGTGCCGACGTCCTGCCCGACCGGGCGCATGCCGGCTTCGTGGCTGGCCCGCAGTGCCTCGTCGTAGTCGGTGCTGTCGGCGGCGGCGGCCAGCGCCGGGTCCAGGCCGGCGTCGGTCAGCGCGGCGACGTAGAGCTCCGGACCCCGCTCCTCCTTGCCGAGGTGGATCCGGGTGCCGAGCGCGGTGTAGAGCTTGCGCAGGACGTCGTTTCCGTACCGCTGCTCGGCCGCGATGCAGATCCGCACCGGGCCCCAGGCGGTGCTGAGGAACGACTTGTACTCCTCGGGCAGCTCGTCCCGACCCTCGTTGAGCACGGCCAGGCTCATCACGTGGAAGCGGATGTCCACGTCACGGACCTGCTCGACCTCCAGCAGCCAGCGGGAGGTGATCCACGCCCACGGGCAGGCCGGGTCGAACCACATGTCGGCGGTGACACGTTCGGTCACGGTGAGGTCCCTTCGCGACAGGGTGGCGCCGGCAATCCGGCGTCTCCCCGAATCTTCACCCCCGCTCGCACCGGACGGCACCCGAATCAGAGCGTGACCTCGGCCACCGCCGACTGGCGGTACATGGAAGACTCGGGTCCGGGCCGGCTGCCACGAGCGGTCGACGGACGGGCGCCGCCGGGCGTACGGCGAGATGTGGGATGGAGACGAACAGTGCCGGGAGTGCGCAACCTGACGCAGGTCGAGGCGACCGAGCGGGCACGCCTGCTCGACGTGACCGGGTACGACATCAGTCTGGACCTGTCGAGCGCCGTGCTGGCGGCCGACGGCCGCACGTTCCGGTCGACGACCGAGGTCCGGTTCCGCTGCGCCGAGCCGGGTGCGAGCACCTTCATCGAGTTGGCCGCCGACTCGGTGCGCTCCGCCACGCTGAACGGCGCTCCGGTCGACCTGTCGGACTGGTCGGCCGAGAAGGGCCTGACGCTGTCCGGGCTCGACAGCGAGAACGTCCTCGTGGTCGACGCCGACTTCGGCTACTCCAGCAGCGGGCAGGGGCTGCACCGCACGGTCGACCCGGTGGACGGCGAGACCTACCTCTACAGCCAGTTCGAGACGGCCGACGCGCAGCGGGTGTTCGCCTGCTTCGACCAGCCTGACCTGAAGAGCGTCTACACCTGGCACGCCACCGTGCCCGCGCACTGGCGGGCGGTGTCCAACATGCCGGTGGAGCGTGAGGAGCCGGCGGGTGAGGGGCTCAAGACCCTGCACTTCACCGAGTCCCCCCGGATGAGCACCTACATCACGGCGATGTGCGCCGGGCCGTACCACGAGGTGCGTGACACCCACGACGGCATCGACCTGGGTGTGTTCTCCCGGGCGTCGATGGCGGCCTACCTCGACTCGGACGACCTGTTCCTCATCACCAAGCAGGGCTTCGACTTCTTTCACGAGAAGTTCGGGGTGCGCTACCCGCTGCCGAAGTACGACCAGCTCTGGGTTCCCGACTTCAACGCCGGCGCCATGGAGAACTTCGGCTGCGTGACGCACGCCGAGTCGCACTACCTGTTCCGCTCGCAGGTCACCGACTTCGAGTACGAGCAGCGCGCCAACACGATCCTGCACGAGCTGGCCCACATGTGGTTCGGCGACCTGGTCACCATGCGCTGGTGGAACGACCTGTGGCTCAACGAGTCGTTCGCCGAGTGGGCCAGCCACTGGTGCAACACCAACGCCACCCGGTTCACCGAGGCGTGGACGACGTTCCTGTCGATCCGGAAGAACTGGGGCTACCGGCAGGACCAGCTCTCCTCCACCCACCCGGTCTACACCGAGATGCCGGACATGGAGGCCGTCGAGGTCAACTTCGACGGCATCACCTACGCCAAGGGTGCGAGCGTGCTCAAGCAGCTCGTCGCCTACGTGGGTGAGGAGCCGTTCGTGGCCGGGCTGCGGGCGTACTTCGGCAAGCACGCCTGGGGCAACGCCACCTTCGACGACCTGCTCACCGAGCTGGAGGCGGCCTCCGGTCGGGAGCTGCGCAAGTTCGCCGCGCAGTGGTTGGAGACCGCGCAGGTCAACACGCTGCGGCCGGAGGTGACCATCGGCGCGGACGGCACGTACGAGCAGGTGGTGGTCCTGCAGGAGGCGCCGGCCGCGTTCCCGACGCTGCGGACGCACCGGATCGGCGTGGGCCTGTACGACCTGACCGACGGCCGGATGGTGCGCCGCGAGCGGTACGAGGTGGACGTGACCGGTGAGCGCAGCGACCTCGCCGAGCTGCGCGGTGTCCGGGCGGCCGACGTGCTGCTGCTCAACGACGACGACCTGAGCTACACCAAGCTGCGCCTCGACGACCGCTCGATGGCCGCGGTGGTGCAGCACATCGGTGGCTTCGAGTCGTCGCTGGCCCGTGCGCTGTGCTGGACGGCGGCGTGGGACATGATCCGCGACGCCGAGCTGCCCGCCCGCGACTACGTGGCGCTCGTGCTGGCCGGCCTGCCGGGCGAGACCGACATCAACCTGGTCACCGCCACCCTGCGACAGGCGACCACGACGCTGACCCTCTACGCCGACCCGGCCTGGGCGCCGACCGGCTGGGCCGACCTGGCCCGCACCGCGAAGGACGCCCTCGCCGCGGCGGAGCCCGGCAGCGGGTTCCAACTGGCCTGGGCCCGGGCGTACGCCTCGGCTGCCCGCTCCGACGAGGACCTGGCGGCCCTGCGCGGCTGGCTGGACGGCTCGGTGCCGGCCGGGCTGACGGTGGACACCGAACTGCGGTGGACGGTGCTCGGCGCGCTCGTGGCCAACGGCGCGGCCGGTGCCGCCGAGATCGAGGCGGAGCTGGCCAGCGACCGCACCGCCAGCGGCGAGCGGGAGGCCGCGTACGTGCACGCGCTGGTGCCGACGGCGGAGAACAAGGCCGCCGTGTGGGCGCTGCTGACCGGCCCGGACGCGCTGCCCAACTGGCGGCACCGGGCGCTGCTGCAGGGCTTCGCCCACCCGGCGCAGGTGGAGCTGGTCGCGCCGTACCGGGAGCGGTACTTCACGGCGGTCGGCCAGGTGTGGGCCACCCGGGACAGCGAGCCGGCGCAGGAGTTCGCTCAGCTGGCGTACCCGACCTACCTGGTGGAGGACGACACGGTGGCGGCCACCGACGCGTGGCTGGCCGGCGACGGACACCCGGGCCCGCTGCGCCGGCTGGTCGCCGAGGGCCGCGACGGCGTGGTGCGGGCGCTCAAGGCCCGCGCGAAGGACGCCCAGGGCGCCTGATCGGCGGTACGCGACCGGGGGGTCGGCGTGGGCGGGAGCCCGTGCCGATCCCCCGGACAGCCCCGGGCAGACCGAACCCCGGCCCGCGATGCGGACCGGGGTTCGTCGTACGAGTGGTGCTCAGCCCTTGCCGGCGTGGCTCGCGAGCTGGTCAAGACCGTTGATGATGCCGCCGGCCAGGTCGCCCCCGCTGAACGCGCCGACCATGGAGAGCGCGGCCAGCTTGGCGTACGTGTCGGGGATGCGCTTGCGGGCGTGCCGTCCGGTCACGATTTCCAGCTGGCGCTGGTTGGGCGACACCGCGATCAGCACCGACTTGTCGGGGTCGGCGAGCTGGCGGTGCAGCCGCTGGGCGTGCTCCCGGATCGGCTCGTCGAGACCACCGACGAAGACCGAGAAGACCAGGCCGGTGCCCTGGTCGGCCAGGCGCAGCGCCTCGTCGATGCGCAGCAGCTGACGGGTCGAGAACGGCCCGTCCAGCACCTCGGGCGGATTCTCCGTCCTCGTCTGCTCCTCACCAACGGTCACTTGCGCCTCCGGTTCCGCCGGCCGGCGCCTCGACGCTGGCCTTCTCAAGCTTGTGGCTGGTCAACGCCGGCGCCTGCGCGCCCGCGGTCAGCGCCGTGCCGGCCGAGTCGGCCAGCTGCTCCGGACGGGCCAGGAACCAGACCGGAGTGAAGTCGAAGGGCCGGCCCGGCCGGTAGCGCTTGGCGCCACCGCCACCGCCACCACCGGTGCCATCGCCGCGGCTACCGGCGTAGGCCAGACCGGCGATCAGCAGCACGGCGGCCGCCGGGATGCCGACGAAGACCAGCAACGTCTCGGTAACAGACAATCCCAACGCCCCCAGGCGGAAGAAGGACCTCGAAAAACCGGGCCGGATGGACGATCATGACGCCGACCGCCCGACTCCGTCGCCATTCACGTTAGCGGAGTCGACGGCCCGCCAGATTGCGGGGTGCCGATCCCATCCGCCACTGGAGTTCTCCAGTTGCGCAGCGGTCGCGATGAGCCGCTCGTCGTCGCCGTACCGGCCGGTGAGCAGCACCCCGACGGGCAGCCCCTCGGCCGTGGTGCCCACCGGCAGCGAGACGGAGGGGTCGCCGGTGACGTTGAAGACGGCGCAGTAGGGCGAGAAGCGGCGTTGCCGGTCGAAATCGGCCGCGGGGTCACCGTCGGCGGTGAACCAGCCGACGGGCGCCTGCGGCGCGGCGAGGGTGGGGCAGAGCAGCAGGTCGAAGCCGGCCGTGCGGTGAACGCCGAGGCGGACCTGTGCCTGCAGCTCGCCCAGGGTGGCGGCGAGCGTGCCGGCGGACACCTCGGCGCCGCGGGCCCGCAGCAGCTGGGTCAGCGGCAACAGCTCTGCCTCCCTCTGCGGAGGCACCGGGGCGAGCGCCAGCACGTACCAGATGATCTCGAACAGCGGCCACGCCTCCGGCCCGAGCGGCGGCGGCACCTCGACCACCTCGTGGCCGGCGGCGGTGAGCAGCGCGGCGGCCCGGTCCACGGCGCCCACGCAGTCGGGGTGCACCGGCTCGTCGGCGAGCATCGGGGTGGTGAAACGACCGATCCGCAGCCGGCCGGGCTCGGCCCGGCGGGCGGCCGCCAGGTAACCGCCGGCCGGGGCGACGGGCGGCAGGTAGGGCTCGCCGGGCACCGGAACGGCCATGACGTCGAGCAGCGCAGCGACGTCGGTGACGGTCCGCCCGAGCGGCCCGCTGGTGGGCAGGCCGAACGCGCCGGAGCCGAGCGGCCCGCCGGAGACCAGGCCACGGCTGGGTTTGTAGCCGACCAGGCCGCAGAGCGACGCCGGGATGCGCAGCGAGCCGCCACCGTCGGAGCCCTGGGCGACCGGGACCAGCCCGGCCGCCACCGCCGCCGCCGCGCCGCCGCTGGATCCGCCGGCGGTGTACGCGAGCTGCCACGGGTTGCGGGCCGGTGGCGCGACCCGGCCCTCGGAGTAGAGCGAGCAGCCCAGCTCGGAGGTGGTTGTCTTGCCGAGGCTGACGAGCCCTGCGGCCTTGATGAACCGGACCACGTCGGCGTCGACCGGCGGGACGAAGTCGACGAAGGCGGCCGAGCCGAAGGTGGTGCGCACCCCGGCGGTGAGGGTGAGGTCCTTGATCGCGGTCGGTACGCCGTGCAGCGGGCCGCGACGTTCGGCGGGCACGGCGTCGGCCGCGCGGGCGGCTTCCCGGGCCAGCTCCGGAGTGACCGTGACGAACGCGCCGACCGTGTCGCCGATCGCCGCCACCCGGCGCAGGTGGTGCTCGACCAGGTCCGCGCTGGACAGCTCGCCACGGGCTACCGCGGCGGCCTGCTCCAACGCGGTCAGGTCGTGCATGTCGGCCATCCCGTCATCCTGCCGGCCGTCGGCCCGCGGTGCACTCGTCACGCGCCGACGATCGGTAACGGTCCCGCCTCCTGTTGCCCCACCCCGGTCGGACCGCGGACAGGCCGTCACCGGCGGTGGGCGGAACGCCGACGGACCAGCGGGCCGGCTGCGGTCAGCCGTGCAGGAAGCGCAGGGCGTTGGCGGAGAGGAGCTTGTCGCGCTGGTCGGCGGTGAGGAAGTCGGCCGCGTGGACGACCGCGCCGGCGGGCCGCTCACCGAGGGGGTACGGGTAGTCGCTTCCGACCAGCACCCGGTCGGCCCCCATGGTGTCGACCAGCAGCCGCAGCGCGGGCGGCGCGAAGACCACCGAGTCGACGCTGAACCGGTCGACGTAGCTGCTGGGCGGGCCGACTGACGCGCCACGCACCAGGTCGCCACGGCGGTGCCAGGCGTTGTCGGCGCGGCCGAGCCAGAACGGGAAGCTGCCGCCGCCGTGCGCGAAGCAGATCCGCAGTGTCTCGGGCACCCGGTCGAAGACCCCTCCGAGGATCATGGCCAGCACCGAGAGGTGCGTCTCGGCGGGCATCCCGGTGAGCCAGCGGGCCATCCAGCGGGCCAGCCGGGGGCCGCCCGGCATGTCCCACGGGTGGACGAACACCGGCGCACCCACCTGGGCGCAGTGCTGGAGGAAGGTGACCACGCCGGCGTCGTCGAGGTCCCGGTCGCCGACGTGGTTGCCGATCTCCACGCCGACGTGCCCGGCGGCCAGGCAGCGGTCCAGCTCGGCGCAGGCGGCGTCCGGGTCCTGCAACGGCACCTGGCAGAACGGCACCAGCCGGTCACCACCGGCAGCGGTGACCTCCAGGGTCAGGTCGTTGAAGATACGGGCGACCTTCACCGCCTGGTCGGCGGGGCGGTCGTAGCTGAAGAAGACCGGGGTCGGGGAGACCACCTGCACGGCCACGCCGTCGGCGTCCATGTCGGCCAGGCGCGTCGGGGCGTCCCAGCACTCGGCGCCGACCGGGCGGAACTCGGTCTCCCCCACCATGATCATTGCGGCTCTCTCGGAGTCGACCCGCAGCCACGGCCAGTCGGACCCGCCGCACGCGGCGCCGAGATCCGGCCATCCCTTCGGTACGACATGCGTGTGCACGTCGACCACACCTGGAGGCATCAGCCCTTACCCGGGTGCAGGGTGCCGCAGTTGGCGCAGGTACGCGCCGCCTCGTCGGCGTAGAACGCCTGGAACACCGGCGGCAGGTCGGCGGCGATGTCCCGGACCTGCAACTCCACCTCGTGCACCTTGTGCCCACACTCCGGGCAGTACCACTGGAACGTCTCCAGGGTGCCCTCCTCGCGGACCCGCTCCACCACCACACCGATCGAGCCGGCCTCCGGCCGCTGCGGCGAGTGCGGGGTGTTACGCGGCAGCATCCACATCTGACCCTCGCGCACGTGCACCGTACGCGGCCCATCCGGGGTCATCAGGTTGATGTGCATGTTGCCCTTGACCTGGTAGAAGAACTCCTCGTACGGGTCGACGTGGAAGTCGGTGCGCTGGTTGGGACCGCCCACCACCATCACGATGAAGTCGTCCCCGCCGGGGAACATCTCCTTGTTGCCGACGGGCGGCTTCAGCAGGTGCTGGTTGTCCGCGATCCATCCCGGAAAACTGAACGGCTCGGCAATCTCACTCACGACTGACCTCCCGAGGGAAGAAGGGCCACTGCCTGGATCTCGATGAGCAGGTGCGGGTGCGGCAACTGGTGCACGGCCACCGTCGTGCGGGTCGGCCCGGACGCGTCGAAGAACTCCGCCCACACCTCGTTGTAACCACCGAAGTCATTCATGTTGACCAGGTACGACGTCACCTGGACGAGGTCGGTCAGGTCGGCGCCGACCGAGCGCAGCAGGTCCCGGATGTTCTCGATGACGGCCCGTGTCTGCACCCGGATGTCCAGGTCGGTCGTGCCGAACTCGTCGACCGAGACGCCGGCGAAGCTGTTGTCCGGCCGGCGCGACGACGTACCCGACACGAAGACGAACCCGCCGGCCACCTTGACGTGCGGGAACGCCCCGCGCGGGACGGCCTTGCCGGCCACCACCCGCGCGCCGCCGCTCATGCCGACGCCTTCAGCGACGCGGTGCCGAGCTTCTCCACCACGGCCCGCACGTGCGCGCCCGGACGCAGCGGCACCGCGGCGGTGGCGGCGCCGGCGAGGAAGACCCAGCCGGACTCCAGCCGCACCCCGTGCCGGCCGGCCAGCCGGATGCCCTCGTCCAGGGCTCGACGCGGATCGCCGAGGATCGCCGCCGTCGAGCCGACCTGGACCACCCGCCCGTCCACCTCCAGCAGCACGCCCAGGTTGTCCAGACCTGCCGGCACCGGCGACCACGGCCCGATCACGAACGCGGCGGCCGACGTGTTGTCGGCGATCACGTCCGGCAGCGAGAAACGGAAGTCGGCGTACCGGGAGTCGATCAACTCGATGGCCGGGGCGACAGCTCGAACCGCCGTGGCGAAGTCGCCGACCGGCTCACCCGGTTCGGGCAGCCGGTCCAGCAGGAATGCCACCTCCGGCTCGACCCGGGGGTGGATGTACGCGGCCGGGTCGACGGTGCCGCCGTCGGGAACCCGCATCACGTCGGTGAGCCGCCCCCAGATCACCTCGTCCACGCCGACCTGGGCCATCTTCGCCCTGCTGGTCAGGCCCATCTTCAGCCCGACCAACCGTTCGCCACGGTCCAGCCGGCGCTGCACCAGCGCGGCCTGCACGCCGTACGCGGTCGGCACGTCCAGCCCCACCTCGTCGGCGAGCTGCGCGATGGCGGTGGCGTTGTCCGCCGCCGCACCGAGCTTCGCGGCGACGCCCACGGTGTCCACGCCGATCATTGAGCGATCTCCTCCTCGCGCTGACCGGCCAGGTCCAACGCCACGTCGACGATCATGTCCTCCTGGCCGCCGACCATCCGGCGACGGCCCAGCTCGACCAGGATCGAGCGCACGTCCACCCCGTAGCGGGCCGAGGCCCGTTCGGCGTGTCGCAGGAAGCTGGAGTAGACCCCCGCGTACCCCAGCGAGAGCGTCTCCCGGTCGACCTGGACGGGCCGGTCCTGCAGTGGGCGGACCAGGTCGTCGGCGGCGTCCATCAGCGCGAACACGTCGCAGCCGTGTTTCCAGCCGTGCAGCTCGGCCACCGCGACGAAGACCTCCAACGGCGCGTTGCCGGCCCCGGCGCCCATGCCGGCCAGTGAGGCGTCCACCCGCACCGTCCGGCCGTGGGGCGCGTCCGGGCCCGCCGGGGCGGACCCGGTGACCCGGCCGTGCTCGACAGCCAACACGCTGTTGGCCACGCCGAGCGACAGGTTGTGGTGGGCGTGGATGCCGATCTGCGTCTCCGGCGCCAGCACCTGCCGGTACGCGTCGACCCGCTGCGCCACGTCGGACATCAGCAGCCGGCCACCGGAGTCGGTGACGTAGACGCAGTGCGCCCCGTACGACTCCATGAGCTTGGCCTGCCCGGCGAGCCCGGCGGGATCGTTCATGTGCGACATCATCAGGAACCCGGCGACGTCCATGCCGTTCTCGCGCGCCCAGGTGATGTGCTGGGCGGAGATGTCCGCCTCCGTGCAGTGGGTGGCGATCCGGACGCTGGTCACCCCGAGCGCCTTCGCCGCCCTCAGGTCGGCGATGGTGCCGATGCCCGGCAGCAGCAGGGTGGTCAGCTTCGCCGAGGTCAGCACCTCGGCCGCTGCGGAGATCCACTCGGCGTCGCTCGCGGCACCGTGGCCGTAGTTGACGCTGGAACCGGCAAGCCCGTCGCCGTGCGCCACCTCGATCGCGGCCACCCCGGCGGCGTCCAGCGCGGCGGCAATCGTGCGCACCTGCTCGACGGTGTAGCGGTGGGCGATGGCGTGCATGCCGTCGCGCAACGTCACGTCCTGGATGTACAGGTCAGTCATCGGGCGATCACCTCGCGCAGCGCGACCAGCCGCTCCGCGGTGCGCAGCGCGGCCGACGTCATGATGTCCAGGTTCCCGGCGTACGCCGGCAGGTAGTGCCCGGCACCGGAGACCTCCAGGAAGACCGACACCTGCAGCGCGGTGAGCTGCCGCCCCAGCGTCGGCACGTACGCCTGCACCCGGTCGAACTGCACGTCCTGCTTGAGCCGGTAGCCGGGGACGTACTCCTGCACCGTCGCCACCATGTCCGCCACCGAGGCGGCGATGGCGGCGGTGTCGGCGTCGGCGTCCGGGCAGAGGCAGTAGACGGTGTCGCGCATCAGCAGCGGTGGGTCCGCCGGGTTCAGCACGATGATCGCCTTGCCCCGTTCGGCACCGCCGACCACCTCGATGGCCCGGGCCGTGGTCTCGGTGAACTCGTCGATGTTGGCGCGGGTGCCCGGGCCGGCCGAGCGGGACGCGATCGACGCGACGATCTCCCCGTACGCCACCGGGGTGACCCGGCGCACCGCGGCGACGATCGGCACCGTGGCCTGGCCGCCGCAGGTCACCATGTTCACGTTCGGCTCGTGCAGGTGCTCGTCCAGGTTGACCGGCGGCACCACGTACGGGCCGAGCGCGGCCGGGGTCAGGTCGACGACGGTTCGGCCGTGCGCGCGCAGCACCTCGTCGTGGCGGCGGTGCGCGCCGGCCGAGGTGGCGTCGAAGACCAGCTCGACGTCGGCGAACTCGGGCATCGCGACCAGCCCGTCCACGCCGTCCGCGGTGGTGGCCACGCCGAGCCTGCGGGCCCGCGCCAGGCCGTCGGAGGCCGGGTCGATGCCGGCCATCGCGACCATCCGCAGGCTGTCGCTGAGCCGCAGGACCTTGATCATCAGGTCGGTGCCGATGTTGCCGGAACCGAGCACCGCCACACCGGTCGTCACTGGCCGCCGTCCTTTCCGAAGCAGGTCCGCACCGAGCCGAGCCCGGAGATCCGCGCCTCGTACGCGCCGCCGGGGGTGACCGGCACCATCGGGCCGAGCGCCCCGGAGAGCACCACGTCGCCGGCGCGCAGCGGGTCACCGGCGCGAGCGAGGGTGCCGGCCAGCCACTGCAGGGCGTGCAGCGGGTTGCCCAGGCAGGCCGCGCCGGCCCCCACCGACACCGGCTCACCGGCGTGCTCCAGCACCATCCCGCAGAGCCGCAGGTCGACGTCGGCGAGCCGGCGCGGTGACGTGCCGAGCACGAAGAGCCCGCTGGAGGCGTTGTCGGCGACGGTGTCCACGATGGAGATGTCCCAGGCCGCGATCCTCGAATCGACGATCTCGATGGCGGGCAGCAGGTGGTCCACGGCGCGGATCAGGTCGACCGTGGTGATCTGCGGGTCCGGCAGGTCCTTGGCGAGCACGAACGCGATCTCCGCCTCGACCCGCGGCTGGAGCAGCCGGTCGATCTCCACCTCGACCCCGTCGCCGACGGCCATCGCGTCGGTCAGCATGCCGAAGTCCGGCTGGAACACCCCGAAGGTCTCCTGCACCGCCCGGGAGGTCAGCCCGATCTTCGCGCCGACCCGGCGCTCGCCGCGGCCCTGCCAGGCCCGCGTCTGGAGCTGCTGCACGCGGTACGCGGACTCGACGTCGGACTCCGGCAGCAACCGGCCGCGCAGCGGCGGGCACGGCTTGCCGGTGCTGCGCGCGTCGGCCAGTTCCCGGTTGGCGGCCTCGATGTCAGCTTCCATACCGGCTCCCTCGCTACGGCTCACGACAGGTCCACGCAGACGTTGGTGAGTTCGGAGTAGAAGTTCAGCGAGTGCACGCCGCCCTCGCGACCGATCCCGGACGCCTTCACCCCGCCGAAGGGGGTGCGCAGGTCGCGCAGGAACCACGTGTTGACCCAGACGATGCCGGCGTCCAGCCGTGCCCCGGCCCGGTGCGCGCGGCCCACGTCCCGGGTCCACACCGTCGCCGCGAGGCCGTACTCGGTGCCGTTCGCCAGGGCGTACGCCTCGTCCTCGGTGTCGAACGGTGCCACGTGCACCACCGGGCCGAAGATCTCCTCGCGGTTGGTGCGGGCGTCCGGGCCCAACCCGGTGAGCACCGTGGGCTGCACGTACGACCCGCCGTCGCGGGCGTCGGAGAAGGTGGGCGTGCCGCCGCCGGTGAGCACCTCGGCGCCCTCGGCGCGGGCCAGCTCGTACGCGCCGAGCACCTTCGCCCGGTGCTGGTGGGAGATCAGCGGCATGGTGGCGGTGGCCTCGTCGGTCGGCCACCCGTACGCCAGCTCGCCGGCCCTCTTCGCCAGCCGCGCGGTGAACTCCTCGAAGACCGGGCGCTGCACGTAGATGCGCTCGGTGCAGAGGCAGACCTGCCCGCCGTTGGTGAAGCTGGACCGCACCGAGCCGGCCACCGCGGCGTCCAGGTCGGCGTCGGCGAAGACCAGGCCGGCGTTCTTGCCGCCCAGCTCGAAGCTCACCGCCTTCACCCCGTCGGCGGCGGCCCGCATGATCGCGCCGCCGGTGGCCGACTCGCCGGTGAAGGTGATGGCGTCGACGCCCGGGTGGCGGGTGAGGAACTCACCCGCCGAGTCCGGCCCGAAGCCGTGCACCAGGTTGAACACCCCGGCCGGTACGCCGGCGGCGGCCATCACCTCGGCGAGCAGCGTCGCCGAGGCGGGCGTCTCCTCGCTGGGCTTGACGACGACGGCGTTGCCGCAGGCCAACGCCGGGGCCACCTTCCAGGTGAGCAGCAGCAGCGGCAGGTTCCACGGCACGATGACCGCGACCACGCCGACCGGCTTGCGCAGCGCGTAGTTGAGCGCCCGACCGCCGGTCGGGGTGACCGTGGTGAACGACTCGGTGGGCGCGGTCGCCACGATCTCCGCGAAGGCCCGGAAGTTCGCGGCGCCGCGAGGGATGTCCAGGGTGCGGGCCTGGGCGATGGACTTGCCGGTGTCGGTGACCTCGGCGGTGACCAGATCGTCGAAGCGGCGTTCCAACTCGTCGGCGACGCGGCGCAGCACCTCGGCGCGCTCCCGCTCCCCCATCCGACCCCACGGCCCGCGCAGCGCCGCCCGGGCGGCGGCCACCGCGTCGTCCACCGTGGACTGCGATGCCTCGACCACCTCGAAGACCGGCTCGCCGGTCACCGGGCTGGCCTTGGTGAACGTCGGCCCGCCGTCGACGAACTCGCCGCCGACGAAGTTGCGCAACCGCCCCGGCCCGGCCGGCGCCCGACCGCCCATCAACCGCGGATCCCAGCTGCTGGTCATGCGCGCCTCCCTCGGCTGAGCGCCGCGCCGATCGCGCCGACCAGCAGCAGCGCGGCACCGCCGGCGAGCGCGCCGAGCACCCGGTGCTGCCGGCGGACCCGGCGACGAACCTCGGCGTACGGCGTGGTGGAGAAGGACACCAGCTCGTACTGGGAAACGTACCGGCCGGGCAGCGCCCGTTCCAGTGCGTGCTCCACCCGCCGGCCGAGCTGGAAGACCGGAGAGGTGACCTTGTCGCGCATCTCCACGAAGTTGGTCAACGCCATCTGAGCGATGGCCTCGGCGTTCTCCTGCCGCCGCCGCTGGAACAGCGGCAGGGCCGCCAACCAGTCGTCGGCGCACTCGTCCAGGCAGCGGTCCAGCTCCACCACGTCCTCGAAGGCGCAGTTGGCGCCCTGGCCGTAGAACGGCACGATGGCGTGCGCCGCGTCGCCGAGCAGACCGACGGTGCCGTTGACCTGCCAGGGGGTGCAGCGGACCGTGCCGAGCACGCCCACCGGGTTGTGCTGGTAGTCGTCCACCAGGTTCGCCGCCAGCGGGACCACGTCCGGGTAGTGCTGGGCGAAGTGCCGCTCGACGGCGGCCGGGCTGTCCAGTGCGGCGAAGCTGCCGGTGCCCTGGTTGGGCCAGAACAGCGTGCAGGTGAAGGAGCGGTCCGGGTTCGGCAACGCGATCATCATCGAGGTGCCGCGCGGCCAGATGTGCAGGGCGTCCGGGTCCAGAGCGAAGTCCCCGCCCAACGGCGGGATCGTCAGCTCCTTGTAGCCGTAGTCGAGGAAGTCCACGCTCTCGCGCAGCAGACCGTGCTCCAGCAGTTGGCCACGCACGGCGGAACCCGCGCCGTCGGCGCCCAGCACCACCGACGCCTTGGCGCTGACCGCACCCTGCGGGGTGTCGAAGCTCAGGCCGCCGTCGGTCGGGTCGAGCCCGACCAGCCGGTGGTCGAAGACGATCCGTACCCCGGGCAGCGCGGCCGCCGCGTCCAGCAGCGCGTTGTTCAGCGCGCCCCGGCTGATCGAGTTGATCGCCCGGTCGCCGGCCGCGCTGTACGACTGGAACTGCGGCTCCCCCTCGACCGGGTGGATCATCCGGCCGCGCATCGGCAGCGCGTCGGTCATCACCTGCTCGGCCAGGCCGATCCGGCGCAGCGCGTCCAGACCGCGCTCGGAGAGCGCCAGGTTGATGGAGCGGCCCCGCTCCGCCGTGCCGGTGCGCGGGTCGGGCCGGCGCTCGTAGAGAGCCACCGGGTAACCGCGGCGGGCCAGGAAACAGGCCGCCAGGCAACCGGCCAGGCCGGCACCGATGATCGCGATCTCGTCGCGCCGCTTCGTCATGAGGTCACCTGCCCCACGGTCGCCGCGAGCGCCGCCGCAGCCCGCCAGCAGTCGTGGTACGTGGAGTAGAGCGGCACCGGGGCGAACCGGACGATGTCCGGTTCGCGGGCGTCGGCGATCACGCCGTGCTCGTGCCGCAGCCGCTTGGTCAGCTCGGCGGCGTTGCCGGCGCCGATCCGCACCGAGAGCTGGCAGCCCCGCCGGGCCGGGTCACGGGGGGTGACCACGCGCAGTGGCCGGTCGGCGGTGACCTCGTCGAACAGCCGCTCCAGCCAGCCGGTGAGCCGCAGGCTGCGCGCCCGCAACGCCGGCATGCCGACCGCGTCGAACAACTCCAGCGAGGTGCGCACCGGACCCATCGCGAAGATCGGTGGGTTGGAGATCTGCCAGGCCTCCACGGTGGCCGGTGGCCGCGACACCGGGGTCATCTCGAACCGGGTGGCCGCCGCGCTGCTCCACCAGCCCTCGAAGCGGGGCAGGTCGGGGTCGCCGAGGTGCCGCTCGTGCACGAAGACGCCGGCCAGCGCGCCCGGCCCGGAGTTCAGGTACTTGTAGGAGCACCAGGCGGCGAAGTCGACGTCCCAGTCGTGCAACGCCAGCGGCACGTTGCCGACCGCGTGTGCCAGGTCCCAGCCCACCACGGCACCGGCCGCCCGTCCGGCGGCGGTGATCGCCGGAATGTCGAGCAGCTCGCCGGTGAGGTAGTTGACCCCGCCGAGCAGCACCAGCGCCACCCGGTCGCCCTCGGCCGCCAGGTAGCCGGTCACGTCCTCGGTGCGCAGGGTGTCCTCGCCGGGGCGCGGGCGCAGCCGGACCACCGTGTCGTCCGGGTCCAGGCCGTGGAACCGGGCCTGGCTGCGCACCGCGTAGCTGTCCGAGGGGAACGCCGAGTCCTCGATGACGATGCGGGTGCGGGCGCCGGCCGGGCGGTAGAAGCTGACCATCAGCAGGTGCAGGTTGACCGTGAGCGAGTTCATCACCACGGTCTCCGCGGGCCGGGCGCCGACCAGTCGGGCGGCCGGCGCCGTCAACAACTCGTGGTACGGCAGCCAGGCCCGCTCCGCCTCCAGGTGCCCCTCGACGCCCAGCCGCTGCCACGCGTCCAGGTCGGCGAGGAGTTCGTCGCGGGTGGCCCGGGGCTGCAGGCCCAGGGAGTTGCCGGCGAGGTACGCCGACTCGGGGTGGCTGCCGCCGTCCGCCGGCGGCACGTGGAACAGGTGACGGTGGCCCGGGTCGGCCTCGTCGAGGCGACGGGCCTGCGCTTCGCCC
The DNA here is from genome assembly GCF_023896955.1 of Micromonospora sp. RHAY321. Classification (GTDB taxonomy): domain Bacteria; phylum Actinomycetota; class Actinomycetes; order Mycobacteriales; family Micromonosporaceae; genus Micromonospora. Next base: position 79,442 of record NZ_JAMHIW010000021.1, on the reverse strand, counting down.
GCGGCGAAGCCCAGCGGCTCGGTTTCGGTGGTGTGCACAGGGGTGTCTCGCTCTCCGGTCACATCGCGGTGCGGGCCGACCACAGCTCCGGGAAGACCACCCGGGCCATGCTGCGCTGCAACCACGCCAGTCCGGCGGAACCGCCGCTGCCGACCTTGGCGCCCATTGTCCGCTGCACCGCCTTGACGTGGTTCCACCGCCAGTCGCCGAACTCCTCGGCGACTCCGCTCAGCGCCTCGCCGAGCAGCCGGAGGTGGTTGTCGGGGCCGGTGTCGGCGTAGATCCGAACCCAGGCCGCCTCGACCGCCGGCTGCGGGTCGTGCTCGGCGGCCACGTCCCGGTCGAGCAGGTCGGCGGGAAGGTCGAAGCCGTGCCGGGCGAGCAGCGCGATCACGTCGTCCCAGAGGCTCGGAGCGGCCAGCGTCGCGGTCAGCGCGGCGTACACCTCGGTCTGCCGGCGGAACGGCCGGATCAGGGTCGGGTCGCGCAGCCCGAGCAGGAACTCCAGGTGCCGGTACATCGCCGACTGGAAGCCGGAGCCCTCGCCGAGCAGGTTGCGGAACCGGTTGAAGTCGGCCGGGGTCATCCACCGCAGGCCCTGCCAGGCGGCGTTGAGCCCCTCCAGGTGCAACGCGGCGCGGCGCAGCGGGGCCAGCGCGTCCCAGACCCGGTCGGCGCGCAACAGTCGCTGGGTCTCCCGCAGCTCGTGGCAGGTCAACCCGAAGTACAGCTCCATGATCTGGCTGACCATCAGGAAGGACATCTCGCCCGGGTCGTCGCTGAGCGGCTGCTGCAACTGGTGCAGGGTGCTGGCCTGCACGTACGCGTCGTAGGGCACCCGCTCGGCGAACTCCAACGTGGGCTCTCCGCCGTTGCGCGCGGCGCGCGCGGCCCGCTGTCGCGGGGTCACCGGTCGCACCGTGGCCGCGCGGCTCGGCGCCCGCCGCTCCGTCTTGTCCACCATCGTTCTCCCTCTCCCGGACTGCCGACGTCATGATCCCGCGGTCGGAACGGCCTACGGAATGCCGGATCAACGGCACTTGGCCGCCTCAGCCGGCAGACCAAAGGCAGCTGGGCGAATCGGGTTCACGAAAGTAAGGTCTGAGCGTGGACGACATGGACTGGGCGTTGCTGCGCGAGTTGCAGGCCGACGCCCGCCTCTCCTTCAGCGAGTTGTCCCGGCGGGTGCACCTGTCGCCACCGGCCGTGGCCGAGCGGGTCCGCCGGCTCGAGGAGACCGGGGTGATCACCGGCTACCACGCCCAGGTCGACCTGACCCGGGCCGGCCGCACCGTGGTCGCGCTCATCCGGATGTCCTGTTACGGCGCGCGGTGCATCCTGCACGACCCCGCCGTGGCCGGCTGGCCGGAGATCCTGGAAATCCACCGGATCACCGGAGACGCCTGCAGCATGCTCAAGGTGGCGGCCGGCTCCATCGGCGAGTTCGAGGCGGTCATCGACCGGCTCGCCCCGTACGGCCAGCCGTCGAGCACGATGGTCCTGTCCTCCCCGCTGGACTGGCAGCCGATCACGCCGCTCCCGTCCGCCGGCACCGTCCCCCGCCGTCGCTGACCGACCCCACCCTGCCCGCGCTGCGGGTTTGCCCCCCGGCCAGCGGGAAATCAGCGCCCGTGCCCAGGGGAGGGTTCCGGCGGTCGTCGCCGGTAGGGGGAAATCATGCAGGGTCTTCGCACGATCAACCGCGCGCTCTCGGCCGTCCTGACACTGGTGGGGCTGGTCGGGGCATTCGTCCTGTTGTCGGTCTCGCCGGCACGCGCCGGTGAGAACACCTTCATCGAGGTGACACCGAACAGCGCCCAGGCCGGAAGCCGGGTCCAGATCCGGGCGAGCTGCGACAACGACAACAACCGCCAGGCCAACGTGCACTCCGACGCGTTCGGGCACGTGATGCTCAGACCGGACAAGGGCTTCCTGACCGGGTCGGTCACGATTCCGGGCAACAAGCAGCCCGGCGAATACCCGGTCGACCTGCGCTGCGACAACGGCCAGACGGCCTCGACCACTCTGACCGTGCTGAACATGGCCTCGCCCAGCAAGGGACCGGCGACCGGGGGCGGCGGCACCGCCGGCGGCCGGGGCACCGGATCACTGCTGGTGCTCGGCGGCGTGGCACTGGTGGCAGCCGCCGTCGCGCTCGGCATGGCCGGTGGCCGGCGGCGTACCGGGGCGGGCTCCTGAGCCCGAAACGTCATGAACCGATCCTCCGCGCGTGCGGGGCCGGACCGCGACGCCCGTTCCCGGTCCGTGGCGGCGCTGCGGGCCTCCGGCCGGCTCGTCGCCCGGGCCTCCGGCCGGCTGCGCAGGGTCGCCTGGCAGGCCGTGTCGGCCAGCGTCGCCACCACCGACCCGGCCGCCCGCCCGTTGCCGCCGCGTCGCCCCGCCGGCCAGCCACTGCTACGACGCCGGTTCGGCACCGGACCGAGAGTGCCCGTGCTGGCCGTCGCCGCGCTGATGGTGCTGATCGTGGCGATGCTCGGTATCGAGCAGGTGACCGGGGTCAGCCTGCTGCCGGACCGGATCACCGCCGGCCTGCGGCCACCGCCGAAGAAGTTCCCGGTGCTGCCGGCCAGCCGACCGGTGAATCTCGCCATCGACACGCTGGACCTCCAGGCCCCGGTGCACGACGTGGGCATCGCCCCGGACGGCACCATCGCGGTGCCGGACGCGGCCCGGGCCCAGGAGGCCGGCTGGTACGACCAGGGCCCCACGCCCGGACAGTACGGCCCGGCGGTGATCGTCGGACACGTGGACACGACCAGCGGGCCGGCCGTCTTCCACGGGCTGCGGGACCTGCGGTCCGGCGACCGGATCGAGGTCACCCGCTCCGACGGGAGCGTGGCGGTCTTCGAGGTGGACTCGGTGGAACGCTTCGACAAGGAGAAACTGCCGGTGGACGAGGTGTACGGCGACTTCAGCCGACCGAGCCTGCGGCTGATCACCTGCGGCGGCCGGTGGGTCGGCGGCGAGACCGGCTACTCGGACAACGTGGTGGTCTTCGCCTCGCTGACCAAGGCTCGGTCCGGTTGAGGTCGGGTCTGCCGGAGCCGGGGTCAGGCGGCCGCTTCGGGTTCGCGCAGGTCGAGCCAGTCGGCCCAGCGCGGGTCCGGCGCGCGGTGCCCGAGCACCCGCCAGGCGGTGCCCTTCGGCGCGGCCGGCAGCGCGTGCAGCCGCCAGCCCAGCTCGGCGGGGGTCTTGTCGCCCTTGGTGTGGTTGCAGCGGGCGCACGCGGCGACCACGTTCTCCCAGGCGTGCCGGCCACCCCGGCTGCGCGGGAAGACGTGGTCGATGGTCTCGGCGGGGCCTCGGCAGTAGGCGCACCGCCACCCGTCCCGGGCGAAGATCGCCCGCCGGGACAGGCCGACGTGGGTGCGGTAGGGCACCCGGACGAAGCGGGTCAACCGGACGACCGACGGCACCGGGAGGGCGTCCCGGGCGCTGTGCAGGATGCCGTCACCGTCGGCGACGCAGACCGCCTTGGCGGACAGGACGAGGATCGCGGCTCGACGCACCGACACGACACACAGCGGCTCGTAGGTGGCGTTGAGGACCAACGCGCCGGAGCCCACCGTGGGTCGTATGTCAGGCATCGCGCTCACCCTCCCGGTTCAGCGGCTGCTGCGTACCGCCGCCGACCGGGGCCGGGCACGACGGCCCACACGGTCGACGCCGGCCGATCACCGACGTCCGTTGCGCCAATAGTCCCTGATCGGACCCCGGATTGCACGTACTAATCCGGGGTCCGACATGAAGCTCTTTCCCGCACCTGTCACGATGGCCGGTTCGCCCCGGTCCGGCCCCGCCCTCGGCGGCAGGTCACCCGGCCGGTGGGTCGGCGACGGCTCCTCCTGCTCGTTGCGGTACGAAGACAGGGTGAGCGCCGCCAGCCTGATGCCCCCCGCCCTGTCCACCGCCGCCCCGCCGGACTGTCAGGGCAGTACCTCCTGCGAATGGCTGTACGACATGACCCACTCGGCCTGGTTCGCCGAGGGGAGCTACTGGATCCTGCTCAAGCCGCTGCGGGTGCTGCTGATCGTGGCGCTGGCGATGATCGCCCGGTGGGCGTTGCACCGGACGATCAACCGGCTGGTCCGGACCACCACCGACGGTGCGGTGCCGACGATGCTGCGGCCCCTGCGCGAGCGGGTGCCCACGGCGGCGGTCGACCCGACCGAGTTCGTACCGGAGCGGCGTCGCCAGCGGGCCGAGGCGATCGGTTCGGTGCTGCGCAGCCTGACCACCGCGTTCGTCTTCGGCATCGCGCTGCTGATGATCCTGCGTGAGTTCAGTTTCGACCTGGCTCCGCTGCTGGCCAGCGCCGGTATCGCCGGCGTCGCGCTGGGCTTCGGCGCGCAGAGCCTGGTCAAGGACCTGATCGCCGGGCTGTTCATGCTGATCGAGGACCAGTACGGCGTGGGCGACACCGTCGACCTGGGCGAGGCGACCGGTGTGGTCGAGTCGGTCGGGCTGCGGGTCACAACGGTGCGTGACGGGCGGGGCGTGCTCTGGTACATCCGCAACGGCGAGATCGTCCGGGTGGGTAACAAGAGTCAGGGCTGGGCCCTGGTGGTGGTGGACCTGCCGATCGGCTTCAGCGGCACCGAGGAGGCCACGGCGGTGCTGCGGACCGCGGCCGCCTCGCTGGCCGTGGACCCGGAACTGTCGCCGGAGATCGTGGAGGCGCCGGAGGTCCTGGGTGTCGAGCAGATGACGGTGGACGGGGCGGTGATCCGGACGGTGGTGAAGACGACCGCCGACGGGCAGTTCGCGGTCGGTCGGGAGCTGCGCCGTCGGCTGGCGGAGGCGCTGGAGAACTCCGGGATCACCGCCCAGATAGCCGCCACCCGCATCTATCCCGGCGTCGCAGCCCGGCCGCTGGCCGACGGCGAGACCGGCCAGGGCGGCGCTACCTGACCGGGGCGACGGTGTCCGGCGATCCAGGGGTCGCGAGCCACCCGGCCCCTCAGGTATCGTCCGTTCGTTCAGTCGGGGATGCGACGAACGACCCGTTCGCCCTAGCTAGTTGTCAGACGATCGGGCAGAATCCGGAGCACGCGTTCCTGCTGGAGCGTGGTCACATCCTCGCTGATCCGTAGATCTGACGAGCGTTCCCGGCCCGGCTGCCACGAGCGGCCGCCCCGGGGGCCGATGGAGGCGACGGTGCCCGACGAGCGACCTTCTGCGGAAGGCCCGGCCACTTTTCGCGAGGTGTTCGCCCAGCACGAGTTCCGGGCTGTCTTCGCGGCTGGCGCGCTCTCCTGGGTCGGCGACTATGTCGCGAAGGCCGCCGTCACCCTGCTCGTCTACCAGCAGACCGAGTCCGTCGCGCTCTCCGCCGCCGCCTTCGCGGTCAGCTACCTGCCGTGGCTGCTCGGCGGCCCCCTGCTCGCCGCGCTGGCGGAGCGGTACCCGTACCGGCGGGTGATGGTGGCCTGTGACGTGATCCGGATGGCGCTGATGCTGCTCATCGCCCTTCCGGACCTGCCGGTCCAGGCCGTCATGGTGCTCATCTTCGCGGCCACGCTGGCCAACCCGCCGAGTCAGGCGGCGAAGTCCGCGCTGATGCCGCAGATCCTGGCCGGGGACCGGCTGGTGGTCGGGTTGTCGCTCAACAGCAGCGTGGGGCAGGCCGCCCAGGTCGTCGGCTACCTGCTCGGCGCCGCCGTCGCCGCGATCGACCCGGCCCTCGCGCTGCTGATCAACGCGGTGACCTTCGCCCTCTCGGCGCTGCTGGTCCGCCTCGGCGTCCGCGACCGGGCACCGGTGATGACCACCGCGCACCGCAGTCACCTGTTCCGGGAGACCGGCCAGGGGTTCCAGATCGTGTTCGGCACACCGGTGCTGCGGGCCATCGCGGTGCTGGTGTTCAGCGCGATGCTCTTCTCGATCGTCCCCGAGGGGTTGGCCGCCGGCTGGGCCAACCGCAAGGGCGGCGGTGACCTGGGCGCGGGCCTGGCGCAGGCGGTGATCATGATGGCCAACCCGCTCGGGTTCATCCTCGGCGGGCTGCTGGTGAGCCGGCTGTTCGGCCCCAGCCGCCGGTTGGCCCTGATGCGACCGCTGGCGATCTTCGCCCCGCTGGCGCTGGTGCCGGCACTGTTCGACCCGCCGCCACTCGTGGTGGCGCTGCTCGCCGCCCTCTGCGGGTTCGCGGTCGCCGGCATGCTACCGATGGCCAACGGGCTGTTCGTCCAGGCGCTGCCCGGCGAGTTCCGCGCCCGCGCCTTCGGTGTGATGGCCACCGGCGTGCAGGTCACCCAGGGCCTGGCGGTGCTCATCACCGGGGTGCTCGCCGAGCGGTTCTCCATTCCGCTGGTGGTCGGCGTGTGGAGCGCGGCCGGTGTGCTGCTGATGGTGGTGGCCTCGCTGCGCTGGCCGGACCACCAGACCGTGGCCAGCACGATCGCGGCGGCCTCCGCGGCGAACGCCGCATCCCCGGCCGGCCAGGCCGGCCCTGCGCCCGGCGGCACGCAGGCCGGCCCGCCGGAGCCGCGTACCGGTGACGGCCGCCGGCGGCACGCGGTCAGCTGACCCGGTCAGCCAACCCCTCGCTCGACGGGGCGCGAACGCCAGCCCGGCGTGACCGGGCGCACGGCGTCCGGGTCGGGCCGCCACCGGGCACGCCTGGCAGGATGGAACGGTGACTCCCGCAGGTGACTCCGACCGTCCCGGTGCGTCGACGACCCTCTTCGAAGCGGTCGGCGGCGAGCCCACCTTCCGCAAGCTGGTGGATGAGTTCTACGCCGGCGTCGCCACCGACCCCCTGCTGCGGCCGATGTACCCGGACGACCTGGCCCCGGCGGCGGACCGGATGACGCTGTTCCTCATGCAGTACTGGGGTGGGCCGAACACGTACTCCGCCCAGCGTGGTCACCCGCGGCTGCGGATGCGGCACGCCCCGTTCCGGATCGGCGCGGCCGAGCGGGACGCCTGGCTGCGGCACATGCGCAACGCCGTGGACCGGCTCGACCTGGAGCCGCAGGTCGCCGGCGCGCTCTGGGACTACCTGGAGCGGGCCGCGTACTTCATGGTCAACGCCATGGAGGACCAGGCCGACGCCTGACGGCCCGGCCCGGGCACCCGGCCCGCGGCAGCCTCAGAGCAGCGCGCCCTCGTCGTGCAGCCAGTCCACGAAGCTGGTGGCCACCGCGGCGCCGCAGTCGAGCATCTCGACCAGCAGCGCGTCGTGGGTGCCGGCACCGAGCGGCACCTGAAGCTCGGCGTAGATCGGCAGTTGGCCGCGTTCGGTCGGGTCGCCGATGTACGCCTTGCAGAACCGTCGGGTGTGGTTCCACTCGTTGACCACCCGGTAGGCCCGGTCGGCCCAGTCGGGCGGCACCGTGGCGTGCGGACGGGCCCGCATCACCAGGATCTCGTCCTCCGGGCCCTCCAGGGTCACCAGCACGGCGTGCCGCTCCCACATGGCCAGCAGGTTGCCGTCGCCGTCGGCCAGGTATCGCACGTCGAGCAGGTCGAGTGCGTCACAGACCCGGCGCAGGCTCACCGGCTCGATGGTGGCCGGCATCTCGGTCAGCACGGGCCGCTCGTTGGACGGGCAGTCGTCCCCCGGCTGGCGAGGGTTGGGCGGTCCGACCCGGACCGCGCTCTCCACTGTGATCCCGCTTCGGGTTTCCGGATCGCCGCCGTCGGCGGGACCGGGGCGCCATGACCACCACGGCATCGCTCGCGCACCTCACTCCCCAGCGGATCCAGCCGCCTACGGTGCGTTGGATCCGAGGATGGACGGTACCCGGACAGCCGGGTTGAAGCATCCCCCCAACGACCGCCCCAGCCCAGAAGAATGAGCAGGGGTCATCCGTTCGGACGAGTAGCCAGGGGCGTCACGGCGAGATCGGTGGCCTTCTGCAACCAGGCCGCTCCGTATGGTCCCACCAGGCCGACCCAACGGCCGGCCACACGCACCTGGACGGCGGCGTCGCCCGGGGAGCCGGGCGTGCCGTCAGCCGGCCCGAGGAAGCCCATCCGGACCAGCCCCTGCACCAGCCGCTGCGGCACCTCCACCGGCGGGCCGGGCGGGCCGTCCGGAGTGACCAGCACGGCCACGTGGTCGAGCAGCGCGTCGCGCAGCACCCGCTGGCCCACCGCGCGGCCGGCGACCCCGTGCTCGCTCGCCGTACGCAGGGTGCCCGCCGCCGCGTCCGCGATCCGCCACAGCTCGGCGGCGGGCAGCGCCTCGACCGGCCTGCTGCGGGCCGGCGGCAGCGGCCACCGCCACTGCGCGTCCCGACGCGCCGGCAGAGCCGGACCGCCCCGCTCCAGCTCCGCCAGCAGCTCGGTGGCGGCCACGGTGACGTCCTCGGCGGCGCCGTCGGCCGGACCGCCATCCACCGTCCGCACCACCAGCACCTGCCACGGCAGCCGGGCCCAGAGGGCGACCCGCCCGGCGGCGCCGGCCGGCCGCAGCCGGACCGGCGCGACCGGATCCAGCCGGACCAGCCGGGCCAGGAAGGCGCCCGCGTCGGCCACGCCCGTGATGCCGTGCGCGGGCACCGACGCCGCCACCCGGTCCGGTCCGGCCGCGCCCGGCCGGGTCACGCCCCGCCGCCCTGCGGCGCGTACGTGAGCAGGAAGTCCCGCTCCTCCGTGGTGATCCGCCGGGGCACCTGGCGGGTCAGGTCGAACGGCACCAGCACCGAACGGGCTCGGCTGGCCAGCACCTCGCCGTCGTACAGCTCGTAGGCGACGGTGAACCGGGAGGCCCGGATCTCCTCCACCCACAGCTCGATCCGGACGGTGGGCGCGGCCTCAGCGGTGGCCCGGCCCAGCGCGTAGTCGACCGGGCGCAGGTAGTCCACCTCGTGCCGGCGGATCACCACCCCGTCGGCGAACGAGCCGACCCCCCAGGCCCGGCCGCCGGCGAACATCAACGCCACCCGCGCCTCCTCGTACAGTGTGAGGAAGCGCGAGTTGTTGACGTGGCCGTACGCGTCAAGGTCGGACCACCGCAGCGTGCAGTGGTAGACGAACCGGTCAGACACCTTCTCGGCCGGTCAGTCGCGGGTCAGCTTGCGGTAGGTCACCCGGTGCGGCCGGGCGGCCTCCGCGCCGAGGCGGTCGATCTTGTTCTTCTCGTACGCGTCGAAGTTGCCCTCGAACCAGAACCACTTGGCCGGGTTCTGGTCGTCGCCCTCCCACGCCAGGATGTGCGTGGACACCCGGTCCAGGAACATCCGGTCGTGCGAGATGACCACGGCGCAGCCGGGGAACTCCAGCAGCGCGTTCTCCAGGCTGGAGAGGGTCTCCACGTCCAGGTCGTTGGTCGGCTCGTCGAGCAGGATGACGTTGCCGCCGATCTTCAGCGTCAGCGCCAGGTTGAGCCGGTTGCGCTCGCCGCCGGAGAGCACCTTCGTCGGCTTCTGCTGGTCCGGCCCCTTGAAGCCGAACGCGGCGATGTACGCCCGCGACGGCATCTCGACCTTGCCGACCATCAGATAGTCCAGACCGTCGGAGACGACCTCCCAGACGGTCTTGTCGCCGTTGAGGCCCTGGCGGTTCTGGTCGACGTACGACAGGGAGACGGTGGGGCCGACCCGGACCTCGCCGCTGGTCGCCTCCTCCAGCCCGACGATGGTCTTGAAGAGCGTGGTCTTGCCGACGCCGTTGGGGCCGATGATGCCGACGATGCCGTTTCGGGGCAGCGAGAACGACAGGTCGTCGATCAGGATCCGGTCGCCGAAGCCCTTGGTGAGGTGGGACGCCTCGATGACCGTGCTGCCCAGGCGCGGGCCCGGCGGGATCTGGATCTCCTCGAAGTCCAGCTTGCGGGTCTTCTCCGCCTCGGTGGCCATCTCGTCGTACCGGTCCAGGCGGGCCTTGGACTTGGTCTGCCGGGCCTTGGCGTTGGAGCGGACCCACTCCAGCTCCTCGGTGAGGCGCTTCTTCATCTTGGCGTCGCGACGACCCTCGACGGCCAGCCGGGCGGCCTTCTTCTCCAGGTAGGTGGAGTAGTTGCCCTCGTACGGGTACGTCCGGCCGCGGTCCAGCTCCAGGATCCAGTTGGCCACGTTGTCCAGGAAGTACCGGTCGTGGGTGATCGCCATGACGGTGCCGGCGTACTTGGCCAGGTGCTGCTCCAGCCAGGAGACGCTCTCGGCGTCCAGGTGGTTGGTGGGCTCGTCGAGCAGGAGCAGGTCGGGCGCCTCCAGCAGCAGCTTGCAGAGCGCGACGCGGCGGCGCTCACCACCGGAGAGCTGGGTCACGTCGGCGTCCGGCGGCGGGCAGCGCAGGGCGTCCATGGCCAGTTCGAGCTTGGAGTCGACGTCCCACGCGTCGAGGTGGTCGAGCTCCTCCTGGAGCTTGCCCATCTCCTCCATCAGCTCGTCGGAGTAGTCCGTGGCCATCTGCTCGGCGATCTTGTTGAACCGCTCCAGCTTGGCCTTGGTCTCCGCGACGGCCTCCTCGACGTTGCCGAGAACGGTCTTGGCGTCGTTGAGCGGGGGCTCCTGCGCGAGCATGCCGACGGTGTAGCCGGGCATCAGCCGGGCCTCGCCGTTGCTCGGCTTGTCCAGCCCTGCCATGATCTTGAGGAGGCTGGACTTACCGGCGCCGTTCGGGCCGACCACACCGATCTTGGCCCCCGGCAGGAAGTTCAGCGTCACGTTGTCGAGCACGACCTTGTCGCCGTGCGCCTTGCGCGCCTTTTCCAGGACGTAGATGAACTGGGCCACGGTGCGGGCTACCTCCGTCGGTTGCTGTCGCATGATGGGCGGCGCGACGCGGGCTGCGAGGACCGCCCGCCGCCACCGGCCGGAGGGCCGGCCGCGCGCACGCCATCGTCAATCCTGACAGGTTCGGCCCGCTTCGCCCACATCACCCCGCCCCAGGAGTACGCCGTGCCGCCCGAGGAGCCAGCTTGTTGACAAGATCACGACCCGGATTGAGCACGCGTCGGGCGGGTAGGGAACTCCGGCACGGGGCACCAGACGCCGCAGCTACGCTCAGTACGCTCATCGCGGTGGACCCGTCAGTACCCGGAGGTGGCCGATCGTGACCGTCCGTAGCTCCTTTGTCGTAGTGGCGAACCGCCTGCCGGTCGACGAGGTGAGCACACCCGAGGGACGGCAGTGGCGGCGCAGCCCCGGCGGGCTGGTCACCGCGCTGCATCCCGTGCTCGCCGAACACCAGGGCACCTGGGTCGGCTGGGCCGGCGGCACCGGCGCCGCCCCCGAGCCGTTCGACCTGGAGGGGATCCGGCTGCACCCGGTGCCGCTGAGCGCCGAGGAGCTGGAGCGGTACTACGAGGGCCAGTCCAACGCGACGATCTGGCCGCTCTACCACGACGCGGTGGAGACGCCGGCCTACAAGCGTCGCTGGCGGGAGGCGTACCGCCTGGTCAACGCGCGGTTCGCGGAGGCCGCGGCGGACGTGGCGGCCGAGGGCGCGACGGTCTGGGTGCAGGACTACCAGCTCCAACTGGTGCCGGCGATGCTGCGGGAGCTGCGGCCGGACCTGCGGATCGGCTTCTTCCTGCACATCCCGTTCCCGCCGATCGAGCTGTTCATGCAGATGCCGTTCCGGACCGAGATCCTGCGCGGTCTGCTCGGCGCCGACCTGGTCGGTTTCCAGCAGCGGCTGGCCGCGCAGAACTTCGTCCGGCTGGCCCGGCACCTGCTCGGTCTGCGCTACGAGGGGCAGATGATCCAGGTCGACGGGCGGCAGGTGAAGGCGGGTGCCTTCCCCATCTCGATCGACACGCAGGAGATGGAGCGGATGGCCGCCGACCCGGCGATCCAGGCGCGGGCCAAGCAGATCCGTGCCGAGCTGGGCGATCCGAAGACGATAATCCTGGGCGTGGACCGGCTGGATTACACCAAGGGCATCGAGTTGCGGCTCAAGGCCTTCCGGGAGCTGCTGGCTGACGGAAAGTTGACAGTTCCGGACGCCGTCATGGTGCAGGTGGCCACACCGAGTCGGGAGCGCGTCGAGCATTACCAGGCACTTCGCGTCAAGGTGGAGCGCGAGGTTGGTCGGATTAATGGCGAATTCGGCAGGGTCGGCGTGCCTGCGGTCCACTATCTGCATCAGTCGTACAGTCGCAGTGAACTGGCCGCGATGTACGTCGCTGCCGACGTGATGATGGTGACCCCGCTGCGAGACGGAATGAATCTGGTAGCCAAGGAGTACGTCGCATCGCGCGCCGACCAGGGTGGCGCGCTTGTGCTCAGTGAATTCGCCGGCGCCGCCACCGAGCTGCGTCAGGCATTTTTGTGTAACCCGCACGACCCGGACGCGGTCAAGGACGCCCTCCTCCGGGCCGTGCACGTGGAGAAAACCGAGGCACGCCGCCGGATGCGGACAATGCAACGTCACCTGCGTACCCACGACGTGGGGCACTGGGCCAAGTCTTTCCTCTCCGAACTCGGAGTTCCCGAGGCGGAGGCCGCGTGAACACGTCCGTCAACGACGGAGCGGCGACGGCCACCGGGGTGATGGACCCCGAGCTGCGTTCCGCCATCGGCCGGATCGCCCGGGTCCCCCAGCTCCTGATCGCCTGCGACTACGACGGCACACTGGCGCCGATCGTGGAGGACCCGAGCAAGGCCGTACCGCTGCCCGAGTCGGTGGCCGCGGTCCGCGCGCTCGCCGCACTGCCGCAGACCACCGTGGCGGTGGTGTCCGGCCGGGCGTTGCGCGACCTTGCCGCGCTCTCCCGGCTGCCCAGCGAGGTGCACCTCGTCGGCAGCCACGGCTCCGAGTTCGACATCGGCTTCGTCGAGCGGCTCTCCCCCGAGCTGGTCGCGGTGCGCACCCGGGTCCGCAACGCGCTGCGCGAGATCGCCGCCGAGCACCCCGGCATCCGGCTGGAACGCAAGCCGGCCAGCGTCGCCATGCACACCCGCGGGGTCGACCCGCAGATCGCGGCCGCGGCCATCGAGGCCGTCCGCAACGGCCCCGCCATCTGGGACGGCGTCACCGTCACCCAGGGCAAGGAGGTCTTCGAACTCTCCGTGGTGGCCACCCACAAGGGCACCGCGGTCGACCAGCTGCGGACCCAGCTCTCGGCCAGCGCCGTGCTCTTCATCGGCGACGACGTGACCGACGAGAACGCCTTCGGCAACCTGCACGGGCCGGACCTCGGCATCAAGATCGGGCCCGGGGACACCCGGGCCGACTACCGGGTGGCCGATCCCCTCGAGGCGGCCCGCGCGCTCGCGCTGCTGCTGGAGACCCGGCGACACTGGCTCTTCGGCGAGCGGGCGGTGCCGATCGAGCGGCACTCCATGCTGGCCAACGGCCGCACCGTCGCGCTGCTCACCCCCGAGGCGAAGGTCAGCTGGCTCTGCCACCCCAAACCGGACTCGGCGGCGATCTTCGCCGACCTCGTCGGCGGCAGCCCGGCCGGCCACTTCAGCATCGCGCCGGAACGCGGGGGCATCCCGCTGGGCCAGCGCTACCGCTCCGGCACGATGACCGTGGAGACCCGCTGGTCCGGGCTCACCGTCACCGACTGGCTGGACAAGCCGGCCCGGGAGACCGCACCGGACGACCCGGTGGCGGTCACCGGCGACTCGACCCTGATCCGGGTGCTCACCGGCAGCGGCCGGGCACGGGTGGAGTTCGCGCCACGACCCGAGTTCGGTCAGGTCGCCGTGCAGTTGCAGCCGCTCGGCGACGGCCTGCTGGTGCTCGGCTCCAACGAGCCGGTCGCGCTCTACTCCCCCGGCGTGCAGTGGCAGGTCAGCAACGACGCCGGCTACCAGACCGCCAAGGCGGTCGTCGACCTCTCCGCCGCCGGCGGGCAGGTCGTGCTGGAGCTGCGCTTCGGCACGCACAGCCTGGACCACCACCGGGTGCCGATCCACGAGCGGCAGGCCGCGGCCGAGCAGCCGTGGAAGGACTGGGTCGCCTCGCTGCGGCTGCCGTCCACCGCCCGTGACCTGGTCGCCCGGAGCGCGCTCACCCTGCGCGGGCTCTGCCACGAGGCGACCGGCTCGATCCTGGCCGCGGCGACCACCTCGCTCCCCGAGGAACTGGGCGGCGTCCGCAACTGGGACTACCGCTACTGCTGGCTCCGCGACGCCGCACTGACCGCCCGCGCGCTGGTCGACCTGGGCTCCCTCAGCGAGGCCGAGGCGCTGCTGCTCTGGGTGGACGGTTGCATCGAGCGCACCGGCGGGCACCCCGAGCGGCTCCACCCGCTCTACACGATCGACGGGTACGAGTTGGGCGCCGAGGCCGTCATCGACACCCTGCCCGGGTACGCCGGCTCCCGGCCGGTCCGGGTCGGCAACCTCGCCAACCACCAGCTCCAACTGGACGTCTTCGGCCCGATCGCCGACCTGATCGCGGCCGTCGCCGACGCCCGCGGCTCGGTCCGCGAGGACGAGTGGCGTGTCCTGGACAACATGGTCGAGGCGGTCCGCCGCCGCTGGCACGAGCCCGACCACGGCATCTGGGAGGCTCGGCTGCCACCCCGGCACCACATCTTCTCGAAGGTGATGTGCTGGATGACCGTCGACCGGGCGCTGCACGTGATGCGCCAGCACGGTGGCGAGGACCGCCCCGAGTGGGTGGAGCTGCGCGACCGGATCGGCGCCAACGTGCTGGAGCACGGCTGGCACGAGGAGGTCGAGGCGTACAGCGTCGCGTACGGCGACGAGGACATGGACGCCTCGTCGCTCTGGATCGGGCTCTCGGGCCTGCTTCCGGGCGACGACCCGCGCTTCCTGTCCACCGTGCTGAAGATCGAGGCGGACCTGCGCAGCGGCCCGGTGGTCTACCGCTACCACTGGGACGACGGCCTGCCCGGCCGCGAGGGCGGCTTCCACATCTGCACGGCGTGGCTGATCGAGGCGTACCTGCGCACCGGCCGCCGCACCGACGCCGAGGAGCTGTTCGCGCAGATGGTGCTCACCGCCGGCCCGACCGGGCTGCTTCCCGAGCAGTACGACCCGCTCGCGGAGCGCGGGCTGGGCAACCACCCGCAGGCGTACAGCCACCTCGGTCTGATCCGCTGTGCCCTGCTGCTGGACAACATGCTCAAGCAGTAGTCGACGCACGTACGACGACGGGGCCGGAGCGCGTGTGCTTCGGCCCCGTTGTCGATCGGGCGGTCGCCCGAGCGGCAGCCGCCATCTCGCCCTCCCGATCCTCGGGGAAAGCAGCGCCCGAGCCCGCACGCCCGCTCCTCAGGCGTCGAGCGCGTCCACCACGTCGCCCACCACGACGACCGCGGGCGGGCGCAGGTCGGCGGCGAGCACGTCGGCGGCCACCGTGCCGAGGGTCGACCGCAGTGCCCGCTGGGCGCCCGTCGTGCCCTCCTGGACGACGGCGGCCGGCGTCTGCGGCGACCGGCCGTGCGCCATCAGGGCGGCCGTGATGGCCGCGAGGTTCTTCAGCCCCATGAGGATCACCAGGGTGCCGCGCAGGCCCGCGAGCGCCTCCCAGCGCACCAGCGAGGCTGGCGAGTCGGGCGCGACGTGCCCGGAGACCACGGTGAACTCGTGCGCCACCCCCCGGTGGGTGACCGGGATGCCGGCCGCGGCCGGGGCGGCGATCGAGCTGGTCACCCCGGGGACCACGGTCACCGGCACACCGGCGGCGGCGCAGGCCAGCAACTCCTCACCGCCCCGGCCGAAGACGTACGGATCGCCGCCCTTGAGCCGGACCACCCGCGCACCGGCACGGGCGCGATCGACCAGGATCTGGTTGATCTCGTCCTGGGCGCGGGACGGGCCGTAGGGGATCTTCGACGCGTCCACCAGCTCCACGTCGGGGCGCAACTCGTCCAGGAGCAGCCCGGGCACCAGCCGGTCGGCGACCACCACGTTCGCCTCGGTGAGCAGCCGCCAGCCCTTCACGGTGATCAGCTCCGGGTCGCCCGGTCCCGCCCCGACCAACGCCACCCGTCCGCCCGCGACGTCCGGAAGGGACCCGTCCTCCACCGCAGGCGCCTTCCGGGCGTCGAGGAGGTCGCGGATGGCGTCGCGGACGGTCATCGCGCGGCGCGGGTCGCCGCCGCCGAGCACCGCCACGGTGACCGGCCCGTGCCGGGTCACCGCCGGCGTCCAGGCGGTGGCCGCCATCCGGTCGTCGGCGCGGACGCAGAAGATGCGTCGCTCGGCGGCAAGGGCGCTCACCGACGCCGCCGCGATCGGGTCGTCGATCGCCACCTGCACCAGCCACGCCCCGTCCAGGTCCTCGGGTGCGAACCGGCGCGGCAGCCAGCGCAGCCGGCCCGCGTCCGCCCGGGCGCGCAGCGCCGGGGTCAGCTCCGGTGCCACCAGCAGGACGTCCGCGCCGGCGTCCAGCAACGCCGGCACCCGTCGGGTGGCGACCGCGCCGCCGCCCACCACGACCACCCGCCGCCCGTCCAGCCGCAGGCCGAGAGGGTACGGACTGCTGGTCACTTCTCGGCCACACCGGCGGAGTCGAAGGTCGCCACCTCGTGCAGCACCCGGACGGCGCCGGTGACCACGGGTAGCGCCAGCAGCGCGCCGGTGCCCTCACCGAGGCGCAGCCCCAGGTCGATCAGCGGGTCGAGGCCGAGGTGGCGCAACGCGACCGTCGCGCCCGGCTCGGCCGAGCGGTGACCGGCGACCATGGCACCGACCGCGTCCGGGGCGAACGCCGCGGCGGCCAGCGCGGCGGAGACCGCGATCACGCCGTCCAGCAGCACCGGCGTGCGGCGGGCCGCGGCACCCAGGATCAGCCCGGCCAGCGCGGCGTGCTCCAGCCCGCCGACGGCCGCCAGCACGCCCAGCGGGTCGGCCGGGTCGGGCGTGTGCCGGGCCAGCGCGGCCCGCACCACCGCCACCTTGCGGGCGTACGTCGGGTCGTCGACCCCGGTGCCCCGCCCGGTGGCGTCGAGCGGGTCGGCACCGGTGAACGCGGCGATCAGCGCGGCGGCCGGCGTGGTGTTGCCGATGCCCATGTCCCCGGTGAGCAGGATGCCGGCTCCGGCGTCGATCAGCTCGTCGGCGATCCGGATGCCGGTCTGTACCGCCGCCAACGCCTCGTCCCGGGTCAGCGCGGCGGTCACCGCGAGATCCCGGGTGCCCTGGCGCACGGTCGCCGCGACGAACCGGGGCACGGACGGGTCGAGGATGGCCGCCTCGGCGGCGGGCTGGGCGGGCACGATCGGCAGCGGGGTGGCCACGCCGACGTCGACCACGGTGACCGACGCGCCGGCCTGCCGGGCGAACGCGTTGACCACCGCCCCGCCGGCCAGGAAGTTGCCGATCATCTGCCCGGTGACCTCCTGCGGCCACGGGGTCACCCCCTGGGCGTGCACCCCGTGGTCACCGGCGAAGATCGCCACCGCGGCCGGCTCGGGCACCGGCGGCGGGCAGGCCGCGGCCAGGCCGGCGAGGCGTACCGACAGCTCCTCCAGCGCCCCCAGCGACCCCGCCGGCTTGGTCAGCCGGCCGTGCAGCTCGCGGGCGTCGGCCATGGCCGACTCGTCCAGCGGCCGGATCGCCGCGATCGTGGTCTCCAGCATCATGCCTCCATGGTCTCGCGCAGCACCTCGACGAACGCGTCGGTGGTGTTTCGGTCGCGTACGGCCACCCGCAGCCAGTCCGGGCCGAGGCCGGGGAAGGTGTCGCCCCGGCGCACCGCCCAGCCGCGCTCGCGCAGGGCCGCCCGGATACGGCTCGCGCCCGGCAGGTGCAGCAGCACGAACGCGCTTGCCGGGCGGCCGGCGACGCGTACCCCGGGCAGGTCGGCCAGGCGCGCGACCAGGTGGTCGCGATCGGCGGAGAGTTCGGCGGCGATCGCGCGTTCGGCCTGGACCGCGACGGGGGTGGCGCAGGCCGACGCGGCGGCCAGCGCGGGTGTGGAGACGGCCCAGAGCGGCTGGACGGCGGCCAGCCGGGACAGCAGCTCCGGCGCGCCGAGCAGGTAGCCGATCCGCAGCCCGGCCAGCCCCCACGTCTTGGTGAGGCTGCGCAGCACGAGCAGCCCGGGCAGGTCGGGCCGCTGCGCCAGCGACTCCGGCTCGCCGGGGTGTCCGGCGGCGGCGGTGGTGTCGGCGAACGCCTCGTCGACCACCAGAACCCGGCCCGGGCGGGCCAGCGCGGCCAGGGTCCGCGCCGGGTGCAGAACCGAGGTGGGATTGGTCGGGTTGCCGATCATCACCAGGTCGGCGTCGGCCGGCACCCGGTCCGGGTCGAGCCGGAAGTCCTCGGCGGGGTCCAGCAGCACCCGCTCGACCGGGTGCCCGGCGGCCCGCAGCGCCGCCTCCGGCTCGGTGAACTGGGGGTGCACCACCACCGGGCGGCGGACGCCCCGCAGCGCCTGCGCGATCAGCACGAAGCCCTCGGCGGCGCCGGCGGTGAGCAGTACCTCGTCCGGGTGACGCCGGTGCCGGGCGGCGACGGCGACGCGGGCGGGCGCCGGGTCCGGGTAGCGGGCCAGATCGGTGAGGGTGGCGGCGATCGGGCCGGCCAGCCAGCCCGGCAGTGGTGCCCGGCGGACGTTGACGGCGAGGTCGATCAGGCCGGCGCTCGCCTCCACGTCGCCGTGGTGCGCCAGGTCCGGCTCGGGAGCGGACCCGGCGGCCGGCGCCGGCGAGCTCGGCTGATCAGACATGTCCGCGATCCTGCCGGGAAGGCGGCCGGTGGGACAGTCGATCGCGACGTAAGACGCATCACCACCGGCCGGTTTATGAGTTCTTCTCATATTCGAATCGGAATTGTCATAACTTGACCACGTGAGCAACCGACCCCTTGCTGCCGCTGGTCGACTCGTTCCTCTTCTCCGCGCCGGACTGATCGCCGGCATCGTGATCGCCGCCGCCGCGTACCCGCTGGTCGCCCTCACCGGGCTCGGCGCGAAGGCCACCGCGCACGCCATGGAACACAAGACCAAGCTGCTGACCACCGCCCTGCCCGCCGAGACCTCCTACCTCTACGCCCCGGACGGCAAGACCGTGCTGACCATGTTCTACGAGGAGTACCGGCAGTACACCAAGCTGTCGGACATGTCGCCGAACATCCAGCAGGCGATCGTGGCTGCCGAGGACTCCCGCTTCTACCAGCACCACGGCGTCGACCCGAAGGGCGTGGCCCGGGCCTTCGTCTCCAACGCCCGCTCCAGCGGGGTCTCCCAGGGCGCGTCGACGCTGACCATGCAGTACGTCCGGATGGCCCTGCGGGACAGCGCGACCACGCCCAGGGAGGTCCAGGAAGCCACCCAGCAGACCAGCCTGCGCAAGGTCAAGGAAATGCGGATGGCGCTGGACCTGGAGAAGGAGCTGAGCAAGGAACAGATCATGGAGCGCTACCTGAACTCGGCGTACTTCGGGCACCGCGCGTACGGCATCTACGCGGCCAGCGAGATCTTCTTCTCCAAGACCCCCAAGGACCTCACCCAGGTCGAGGCGGCCACCCTGGCCGGGCTGGTCAAGTCACCGTCGGAGTACGACCCGGCCGACTCCGACCAGAAGGAGGCCACCGGACGGCGCAACTACGTGCTGGACCGGATGAGCCAGCTCGGGTACCTCTCCCCCGACTCGGCCGCCGCCGCCAAGGCCGAGCCGATCCGGCTGAAGCTGACCAACCCGCCGAACGACTGCGCGGCCGTGCCGGAGAAGTACAACAGCTGGGGCTTCGCCTGCGACTACCTGAAGAACTGGTGGAGCGCGCAGCCCGCGTTCGGCGCGAACCGGCTGGAACGGATGGACAAGCTGCGCCGGGGCGGCTACCGGATCGTGCTCAGCATCGACCCGAAGATCCAGGAGGCGGCGGAGAAGAACGTCGGCGCCAAGGAGGGCACCGGCAGCCCGTTCGCCAACGGCATCGTGGTCTCCGAGCCCGGCACCGGGCGGGTCAAGGCCATGGCGGTGAACCGGACGTACTCACTGGACCTGAGCGAGAACCCGCAGAGTTCCAACCCCGAGGCCGGGCCGAAGGTGAAGGCCAACTACCCGAACACCGTGGCGCCCCTGCTCGGCGGCGGTGACCTGCCGGGCTACCAGGCCGGGTCGACGTTCAAGATGTTCCCGATGCTCGCCGCCCTGGACTCCGGGATGACCCTCTCCACCTCGTTCAACGCGCCGTACCGGTACAAGTCGGCCGTCTACGACGGGTGGGCGCCGTCCAACGCCAGCGGCGCCATGACCGGGCAGCAGACCATGTGGTCCGGCTTCGGCAAGTCGGTCAACACGTACTTCGTGTGGCTGGAGGAGAAGGTCGGCGCCGACCGGGCCGTGCGGCTCGCCGAGCAGCTCGGGCTGCGCTGGCGCACCGACGTCGACCGGGAACAGGCGTCCCCGGCCAAGGCGAAGAAGTGGGGCTCGTTCACCCTGGGCGTCTCCGACGCCACCCCGCTGGAGATGGCGAACGCCTACGCCGCCATCGCGGCCGACGGCCGCTACTGCGAGGCGATCCCCGTGTCGGCGATCATGACCCGGGACGGCACACCGGCCACGTACGTCACGCCCGGCGGCATCCACCGTGAGGTTGCCAAGCCGCGCTGCCGGCAGGTCGTCAGCGCGGACGCCGCCCGGGCGGCCACCGACGCCGCCCGCTGCCCGACCGGGGACACCCCGGCGCGCGGAGGGTGCGGCGGCTGGTCCACCGCCGACAGCGTCCGGGGTACGGTCGGCCGCCCGGTGGCCGGCAAGACCGGTACCACCGACAGCACCCGGTCGGCCTGGTTCGTCGGTTACACCCCGGAGTTGGCAGCGGCCAGCTTCATCTCCGACCCCGACAACCCGTTCAACGCCGTGGGAGACGGGCAGTCCCAGATCCCGATCGCGGCGGTCGCGGAGACCCTGCGCGACGGCCTGAAGGGCCAACCCACCCGCCAGTTCACCCCACCGTCGGACGCCATCGTGGGGTGACCGGGAAGGGTCACCGCAGATCGGCCGCCACGAACGACCACAGCTCCAGATCGACCCGGCCGCCGCGGACGAAACCCGCGTTGCGCAGCAGCCCTTCGTAGCTGAACCCGGCCTTCTCCGCGACGCGGCGGGAGGCCAGGTTGCCGGGTGCCACCCGCAGCTCGACCCGCTGGAAGTCGTGCTCCAGGATCAGCGCGATGGCCACCGCGTCCACCGCCTCGGCGGCCAGCCCGAAGCCACGCGCGTGCGGGGCCATCGCGTAGGACACCTCGGTGAGCCGGGCGCCCCAGTCGGTGCGCCGGGTCCACAGCGAGCCCACCACCTGGTTGTCCTCCCGGCGGAGCACCGCGTAGTGGTCCCCCTCGCCGCTGTCGCGTCGCTGCCGGGCCAGGTCCGTGCACCAGGCGTGCCCGTCGATCGGACCGGAGTCGTCGGCCAGCGGCAGCCAGCGTCGGGTCAGCTTGTCAGCGAAGATCTCCCCGACCGCCGCCGCGTCCGCGGCGGTGAGCCGTCGCACCTCGGTGCGCGGGGTGGAGACGGTCAACGACGGGAAGCGGCGAACCGCCACCTGACCGATCACGCCGGCACCACACCGGGCTGCGAGGGCACGGCCTCGGCCGGCGGCTCCGCCGGCGCTGCCGGTTCCGCCGCCGCCGCGACCAGCCGGGCAGCGGTGGCCGGGTGCGCGGCCCAGTGCAGGGTGAGCTGGGAGGCGTGCACGTTGCGCCAGACGAAGCCCTCCGGCGCGCCGCCGTCCCAGCTCCAGGCCGGGCGCTGACCGGCCCGGGGAGTCAGCACCGCGCGGTGTTCCTTGTGCCCCACCAGGACCGTGCCGCTGGCGGCGACCACACTGTCGGTCTGTGCGGTCGCCTGCCGGTATCCCACCACCAGGCCGTCCCGGCTGACGCCGACCGCGTCCAGCACCCCGCACATCGGCAGCCCGTCCAGCTCCCGGGCCAGCCAGAGCAGGCCGGCGCCCTCGGCGACCACCGGACGCCCGGTGCGGGCCAACTCGGCCACGGCGATGCAGAGCCGGCGGTTGGCCGACAGCTGCTCGGCGTACGCCTCGGGCAGCGCGCCGCCGACGACCAGCGCACGCGTGCCGACCGGCAGCGCCTCGTCGCGCAGCGGATCGACCATGACCACCTCGGCGCCGGCGGCCCGCAGCAGCTCGGCGGTCTCCGGGTGGCTGAAGCTGCCGCCCGGCCCACCGGCCAGCGCCACCAGCGGACGGTCGGCCGGGGCCGGCACCGGGCCGAGCGCCTCCTCCGGAGACCACGCGGCGGCGGGCAGCGGCGGGGCGGAGCGGGCCAACCCGAGCAGCCGCTCCAGGTCGACCGTGGCGGCGACCGCCTCGCCCAGCCGGCGGACCGCGCGGATCGCGTCGGCGGATCCGTCGACGACCGGCGCCACACCGTGCCGGCGCGACGGCAGCACCGCCGGCAGGTCCTGCCGGCGCAGCGCGCCGTAGACCGGCACGCCCACGTCGTCCAGCGCCTCACGCAGCATGGCCTCGTGCCGGGAGGACGCCACCCGGTTGAGGATCACCCCGCCGAGCCAGAGCTGCTCGTCGTACGAGCGGAAACCGTGCACCAGGGCGGCAACCGACTGACCCATCGCGGCCACGTCGACCACCAGCACCACCGGGCTGCGCAGCGCGGCCGCGGCGGCGGCCGTGGACTCCTGCTCCGGGCGACCACCGACCGAGTCGTAGAGACCCATGCTGCCCTGCACCACGGCCAGCCCGGCGCCCGCGGCGCCGTGCGCGACCAGCGGGGCGAGCCGGTCGAGGCCGACCAGCCGGGGATCGATCACCCGGCCGGGCCGACCGGCGGCGAGGCCGAGGTAGGCGGCGTCGACGTGGTCCGGCCCGAGCTTGAACCCGGCGACGTCGACATCCCGGTCGGCCAGGGCGGCGAGCAGCCCGATCGCCAACGCGTTCTTGCCATGCCCGGAGGACGGCGCGCTGAGCACCAGGCGCGGCACGACGGTCATCATCGACTCCTCGCGGGGGCGGCGGGGTACCGACGGCCGACCGGGGGGCCGGTCCGTCCGCGTGACGATACCCGCCCGGTCCGACGCGCGAGCACCGCCAACCCGGGCCGGTTGTCCCGTCCCGGCCCGGCCGAGGTCAGTGGCCCCCGTCATACGGGTAGCCTCGGTGCCGTGTACCGGTTCCTGCTGAGCCCACGCTGGCTGGGTGCTCTCGCGCTGACCCTGGTCGGCGCGGCGGTCATGGTGCTGCTCGGCAACTGGCAGCTGGACCGCTACCGGGGGCGCACCGAGGTCAACGAGCGGATCGACGCCGGCCAGCGGATGGCCCCGGCGCCGCTGAGCGACGCGCTGCGCGCCCCCACCGGCGGCGCGGGAACGACTGGCCCGGCCCCCGCCGAGGACAAGGTCTGGACCCGGATCACCGCGACCGGCCGGTACGACCCGACGAACACCGTCCTGGTCCGTGGCCGGACGGTGGACAGCCGGGTCGGCTTCGAGGTGCTGACCCCGCTGGTGCTCGCCGACGGCACGGCGCTGCTGGTGGACCGGGGTTGGATCCCGCCGGCACCGGGCGGGGCGACGGCGCAGCCACCGGTGCCCGCCGTGCCCAGCGGCGACGTGACGGTCGTCGGTCGGGTGCACGAGACCGAGAGCGGCGCCGGCGCGGTGGACCGGCGCGACGGTCGGCTGGAGACCCGACGGATCGGCGTGCCGCGGCTGGCCCGCGAACTGCCCTACCCGGTGTACGGCGGTTACCTGCTGCTGGACGAGCAGACCCCGGCCGCCGACCCGGTGTTCAAGGCGGTGCCGGTCGGGCACGCCAACAACTGGCAGAACTTCGGCTACGTCGTGCAGTGGTGGCTCTTCGCCGTGATGGCCCTGTTCGGCTACGGCTGGGTGGCCCGGCGGGAGGCGCGGCGCGCCGCCGGCATCGGCGCCACCCCGAAACCGCTGGACCGGGCCGCGGAGCCAACGCCGAGCCCGTCCGCCTGACGCCCGGTCAGCCGGTGGCGCGCCCGGCGTGGATGGCGCGGACGGCGTCGATGGTGTCCGCCTCGGCGGCGGACTTGTCGTCGCGGTACCGCACCACCCGGGCGAACCGCAGCGCCATCCCTCCCGGATAGCGCGAACTCGTCTGCACCCCGTCGAAGGCGATCTCGACCACCTGCTCGGGGCGGACGCGGACCACCCAGTCGCCGCGCTCGACGGCGAGGTCGAGGAAGCGTTCGGTCTGCCAGCGCAGCAGCTCGTCGGTGAGACCCTTGAACGTCTTGCCGAGCATCACGAAGTCGCCGGTGCGCGGGTCGCGGGCGCCGAGGTGCAGGTTGGACAGCCAGCCCTGCCGCCGCCCGCTGCCCCACTCGACGGCGAGCACCACCAGGTCGAGCGTGTGCCGGGGCTTGACCTTGACCCAGGCCGCGCCGCGCCGGCCGGCGTCGTAGGGGGCGTCCGGCGCCTTGACCACGACGCCCTCCTGGCCGGCGTCGATGGCCGCGGCGAACGCGGCCCCGGCCTGCTCCGGGCCGTCGACCTCCAGCCGACCGACCAGCAGCGACTCGTCGACCGCCCCGGCCAGCGCCGCCCACCGCTCCCGGCCGGGCAGGTCGATCAGATCCGTGCCGTCGAGGTGCAGCAGGTCGAAGAAGTACGGCGTCAGCACGGTCTGGCCGGTGGTGGCGGCGGCCGCGAGCACCGCGGGGGCGACCGGGGTGCGACCCGTGGTGCTGGGTGTGGTGCGCCGGGCGGCCCGGCTGGAGGTCTGCTGGAACGGCAGGGGGCGGCCGGTCTCGTCCAGGCCGATCGCCTCGCCGTCGAGCACCAACTCCCGGCCGGGCAACGCGCGGACCGCCGCCACCACCTCGGGCACCCGTGAGGTGATCTCGTCGAGGCTGCGGGTGAAGACGGCGATGTCGCTGCCGGAGCGGTGCACCTGGATGCGGATGCCGTCGAGCTTCACGTCGACCACGGCCGGCGTGCCCGTCGCGGCCAGCGCCTCGTCCACCGAGGGTGCGCTCTGCGCGAGCATCGGCGCCAGCGGCCGGCCGACCCGCAGGCCGAACCCGGCCAGCTCGGCGGCACCTCCGGCCAGCGCGGCGACCGCCACCGCACGCAGGTCACCGGCGAGCAGCAGAGCCCGCCGGACCGCCGCGACCGGCACGTCGGCGGCGCGGGCCACCGCGTCGGCGAGCAACCCGGCCTGGGCACCCTGGCGCAGCTCGCCGCTGAACAGGTTGGTGAGCAGCCGCTGCTCGTCGGCGGTCGCCGCCGCGAAGAGGGCACCGAGCAGCGCCCGGCGCCGGGCCTGCGAGCCCGCGCCCTGCACGGCGGCGATCTGCTCGATGGCCCCGTCGACGGCGGCCACGGTCAGCGTCGGCTCGGTGGCCGGTGGTGGCAGGTCCCGCAGGCTCGCATATCCCACCCCGGTCTGCCGCTGGCGCAGCTCACCGGCCAGATAGCCCGCGCCGGGCTCCACCTCGGCCGGGTCGAGCCGGCGCAGCGCGTCGGCGAGCAGCTCCACCTTGGCCCGCCGGCCGCTGGTGGCGCCGACGGCGGCGGAGGTGGCTGCCAGGTCGATGAACCGCACGGAGCCCATCCTGCCAGCCGCCCCCGACACCGCCCGGGCATTGCCGTGCCCGGGCGGTGTCGGCGGAGCGCCGCCACCCAGACGGGCGGCGGGTCAGGCCGGAACCGGTTCCTCGATGCGCAGCCCCCGGGCGCGGACCTCGCCGGCGACCCGGGAGAGCGCCGAGTCGAGGGCGACCAGGGCGGCGGAGAGTTCACCGAGCTGTTCGTTGAGCGTGTCCTCGGACCACGCGGAGACGTCGACGTCCCCCAGCGCGCTGACGGCGGCCCCCAACCGGGCCATCACCTCGTTCGTACTCATGTTCGAAAGGCTATAACAGCCCCGCGCTCGACACACCGCAAACTCCCAGATCAGACCGGAAGTTACGGTTCCGACACCTAGCTCCCGTTCGTGCCCGCCGCGGCCACCTTGGCCAGCAGCAGCGCCTCGGCGAGGCAGACCCGGGCGAACTCCCCGAGGTGCAGGCTCTCGTTCGGGCCGTGCGCCCGGGCGTGCGGATCCTCCACACCGGTCACCAGGATCGCCGCCTTCGGGAACATCTCCTGGAAGGTGGCGATGAACGGGATCGAGCCGCCGACGCCGATGTCCACCGGGTCGGTGCCGTCCCAGGCCGTGCGGAACGCCGAGCGGGCGGCGTCGAACATCGGCCCGGACGCGTCGATCACGCACGGGTCACCGTCGTGCTCGAAGCTGACCGTCACCTGCGCGCCCCACGGCGCGTGCTCCTCCAGGTGCGTGCGGACCGCCGCGTACGCCCGCTTCGGGTCGTCGCCCGGAGCGAGCCGGATGCTCAGCTTCGCCTTCGCCGACGGGACCAGAGCGTTCGGCGCCTCACCGGTGGACGGCGCGTCGACGCCGAGCACGGCCAGCGCGGGCTTGGTCCAGAGCCGGTCGGTGATCCGGCCGGTGCCGATGAACCGCACACCCTCGGCCAGCCCGGCCTCGGCACGGACCCGGTCCTCGGGGTAGTCGACGACGGCGCCCTCGCGGCCCACCAGTCCGTCCACCGCCACGTCACCGGCGTCGTCGTGCAGCGTGGCCAGCAGCCGGACCAGCGCGGTGAGCGCGTCCGGGACGGCGCCGCCGAACATGCCGCTGTGCACCGCGTGGTCCAGCGTGCGCACCTCGACGAAGCAGTTGACGATGCCGCGCAGCGAGGTGGTCAACGCCGGTACGCCGATGTCCCAGTTGCCGGAGTCGGCGATCACGATGACGTCCGAGGCGATCTCGTCGCGGTGCTCGGCCAGCAGCCGCTCCAGCGAGTCGGAGCCGTACTCCTCCTCGCCCTCGATGAAGAGCACCACGCCGACCGGCAGCGCGTCACCGTACGCGCGCAGCGCCGCGACGTGCGCCATGATGCCGGCCTTGTCGTCGGCCGCGCCCCGGCCGTAGAGCCGGCCGTCCCGCTCCACCGGCTCGAACGGGTCGGACTCCCACAGCGACCGGTCGCCGATCGGCTGCACGTCGTGGTGGGCGTAGAGCAGCACGGTGGGCGCGCCGGGCGGGGCAGCCCGACGGCCGATCACCGCGGGCTGCCCGCCGGAACGCATGATGTCGACGTCCAGGCCACAGCCGCGCAGCAGCTCGGCGACCGCCTCGGCGGAGCGCTCCACGTGCGAGTGGTCG
Source organism: Micromonospora sp. RHAY321 (assembly GCF_023896955.1). GTDB lineage: Bacteria > Actinomycetota > Actinomycetes > Mycobacteriales > Micromonosporaceae > Micromonospora. Next base: position 52,413 of record NZ_JAMHIW010000021.1, on the reverse strand, counting down.
AAGCCCTCGAAGGCGATGCCGGGGATGCGGACGAGGCGTTCCAGGTCGGCCCGTACGCCGGGCATCTCCCGCTCGACGGCGGCCCGCACCTCGGACTCGGACATGATCGGTGTGGTCATGACCGGCATCGTATGCCGGCCTTACCCCGGCGTGCCGGCCGAGCCCGTACCGTCACCGGCGCCCGGGGAGGCGGCACCCGCCGGGGCACCGGGCGCTGCCCGGCCGGCGCGGTGTGCGCGGGCGGCCGCCTCGGTGGCGGCATCCATCCAGGAGCGGGCCCGACCGGCGGTGCCGCCCACCCACTCGCCGACGTCGCTGGCGCCGTCGCCGAGCCGACGCAGCAACCCGACCAGCGGGTCGGTGGACCGGCTGAACTCCTCGCGGTACGAGTCGGCGGCCGCCTTGATCTCCTCCGAGACGCTGGTCGAGCCGTCGTCGTCGCGGCGCGGGTAGTCGCCGGCCAGCACCCGCCCGTACGCGCCGGCGTCGATCCACTGCCGCAACTGGGCAGCCCGCGCCACCGGCGCCGGATGGGTGCTCCACGCCGTCATCCGGATCTTGTGCAGGCTGTCCCGCAGGTCGCCGCCACCGGCGTACTCGGCGGCCTGCTCCAGGAAGGCGGTGGTGTCGATCTGCGACAGGTCGCCACCACCGGCGAGCTTCATCAGCAGGCGCAGCGCGGCCGCCGGGTCCTGCCCGGCGAGCAGGCCGGCCCGGTCGGCGGAGAGTTCCGCCTTGCGCCACCACTCCAGCATCGCCGCGATGATCGCCCGCAGCGCGATCGCGCCGACCGGCAACCAGCTCAGGTTGGCCGCCCACCTGGTGAGGATCATCAGCATCGTCTTGTAGACCGCGTGCCCACTGCCGACGTGCCCCAACTCGTGGCCGAGCAGGCAGCGCAGCTCGTCCTCGTCGAGCTGCTGGACGCAGGCGGAGTTCAGCACGACGAACGGCCGCTCCAGGCCGACCGCCTCGGCGCCCAGCCAGGGCGACTGGGTCACGTACAGCTCGGGCAGCTCGGCCACGTCGAGCGCCGCGGCGGCCTCGGTGTAGCGCTGCCACACCGCCGGATACTGCCGGTGGTCGACGCGGATGCCGGAGGCCAGGACGGAGAGCCGGAAGCCCCGCTCGTTCCACATGCCGAAGAACGCCCGCACCACGTCGTCGAACCCGCGCAGCTCGCGCAGCGCCACCAGGGCGCCGCGGTCGGCCGGATGCTCCCAGGCCCGCGAGCTGATGCCGGTGAGGGTGATCCGGCGCCGCGCGGGCGTGTCCGTTGCCGACATGATGAGTCCCCCGTTCGCCGCGCCCCTGGGCCTTCACGCATCGTGCCGCAGCCGGTGGCGGACGTCCATGCCCCGCTCAGCGGATCCGCACGTAGTACCGGTTCGCGTCGTGTGGCAGGACCGGCGCGCCGTCGACCACCAGGTCGGCGCGGTTTGCCGTGTCGTCGGCGGCGAAGTGCACCCGCTCCCCCGCGTGCCAGCGGCGCAGCTCGGGCAGGATCTCCTGCCCGTCCCGGGTGACCGCGCGGGCCAGCCGCAGCGGCGCGGGCGCGGTCACGAAGACGGCCAGGCTCAGCTCCGGCCGGACGAGGGCGCGCGCGGCGCTGACGCCCTCCAGGATCAGCACCGGCGCGGCCGGCACCGGGACCGGGCGGGGCAGGAAGCAGCGCCGGACCCAGCTGTAGCGCCGGTAGGCGCCGGGCCGCCCGACGCGCAGCGGGGTCAGCACCTGCTCGTCCAGGCGGGGCCAGAAGGTGAGCTGGTCATCCCAACCGTCGAGCAGGTCGTCGGTGTGCACCACCGGCGGCCGATCGCCGCCGGCCAGCACCGCCAGGGCATCCGCGAGGTGCGCGGCGAAGCTGCTCTTGCCCGCGCCACTCGGCCCGTCGACCGCCACCAGCCGGGTCCGCCCCAACCGCGCCGGGCCCGCGAGCACCCGACGGGCCAGCTCGGCGTACGCCTCGACGACCACCACCGTCGGTACGTCGACCGAGGCCCTCGCAGCCGCCCCGCCGACGTCCACGGGCTCGCGGCCCCCTCCGTTGGCGACGTGGTGCACGACCGAAGTATGACCCTCGCCGACGTGGCGGTCGCGGTCCGCGCTGGCCGCTCGCCCGTCCGGCCAACCGCCACCGCCGGGGCACCGTCACGTCCGGGGGATTTGGTGCGACGACGGGTGATGCCCGCCCCGTTCGCCGCCGGACGTGCACCCGAATCGGCATGATCGGGTGGTGCTCCGAGACGTGATGAGCCCCGGTATCGACGCCCTGCTCGAACAGGCCCGCGCCGGGCTGCACCGACTGACTCCGCAGCAGACCGTCGAGGCGGTCCGCGGCGGCGCGCTGCTGGTCGACACCCGTACCGAGATGCAGCGCCGCGAACAGGGCGACCTGCCCGGGGCGGTCGTCATCGACCGGACGGTGCTGGAGTGGCGGCTCGATCCGGCCAGCGCCTGGCGCATTCCCGAGGCCACCGCCTACGACCGGGAGATCGTGCTGGTGTGCCGGCAGGGTTACAGCTCCAGCCTGGCCGCCGCCAGTTTGCAGACCCTCGGGCTGCGCCGCGCCACCGACATGATCGGCGGCGTCGACGCGTGGCTCGCCGCCGGTCTTCCCACCACCGACCGCCCCGCCGACATCCGCCTCTGACCCCCGAGCCGGTCAGGCCGGCGGCGGACCGGGCGGGATGAAGGGCAGGCCGGGGGGTGGGCCGGTCTCGACGAGGCGCCAGAGTGCGTCGGTGTCGAGGTGTTCCTCGACCAGGTCACCGAGCAGGTCGAGCGAGCGTTCCCGGGCGGCGGCGAAGCTGGTGTCCGGTGCGACCCGGAACCCGGTGCGCCCGGCCAGCCGGGCCGCCTCGGTGAGGAATCGGCGACGGAACCCGTCGGATTCGAACGTGCCGTGCCAGTGCGTGCCGTGTACGGCGCCGAGCACCGCACCCTCGCCGGCGCCACCGGCCTGGGTCAACAGCGGGGTCAGGGCGGGATCGGCGTGGGAGACGTACCCGTGGTGGATCTCGTAGCCGCGCACCGGCAGGCCGTCGCCAGCGGTGCCCACCGACTGCCGGACGGTCTTGCGCGGATCGAAGGTGATCTCGATGGGTAGCAGGTCGAGGCCCGCGACGCTGCCCTGGCGGCTCTCCACCGGGTCGTGGATGGCCCGGCCGAGCATCTGGAAGCCGCCGCAGATGCCGAGCAGTGGCTTGCCGGCCGCCGCGTGCGCGACGACCGCGTCGGCCAGACCGGTTTCCCGGAGCCACGCGAGGTCCGCCACGGTCGACTTGGAACCGGGCAGGACGACCAGGTCGGCGGCGGCCAGCTCGGCCGGTTCGACGGTGAGGCGGACCCGGACGCCCGGCTCGGTGGCCAGCGCCTCCACGTCGGTGGCGTTGCTGATCCGGGGCAGCCGGACGACGGCGACGTCCAGCCATTCGGTGCCGTGCGGGGCCGCCGGCCGACCGAGCACCCGGCCGTAGGCGAGGGAGTCCTCGGCGTCGAGCCACAGGTCGAGCGACCAGGGCAGCACCCCGTACGTGGGGCGGCCGGTGACGTGTCGCAGCATGTCCAGCCCCGGCTGGAGCAGGCCGAGGTCACCCCGGAACTTGTTGATGACGAAGCCGGCGACCAGCGCCTGGTCGGCCGGGTCGAGCAGGGCCACGGTGCCGAACATCGAGGCGAACACACCGCCCCGGTCGATGTCGCCGACCACGATGGTGGGCAGGTTGGCGTGCCGGGCCAGCCCCATGTTGACGTAGTCACCGGCACGCAGATTGATCTCCGCCGGGCTGCCGGCGCCCTCGCAGATCACCACGTCGTACGCCTCCCGCAGCTCGGCCAGCGCCGCGTACGCGGTCTCGGCGAGCCGGGGACGCAGCTGCCGGAAGGTGCCGGCGGTGATCGTGTCGACCGCCTCGCCGAGCAGCACCACCTGGCTGGCCAGATCGCTGCCCGGCTTGAGCAGCACCGGGTTGAAGCGCAGGTCCGGGGCGAGCCCGCACGCGGCGGCCTGCATGGCCTGGGCCCGGCCGATCTCGCCGCCGCGCCCGTCCGGCCCGACCACGACCGCCGAATTGTTCGACATGTTCTGCGCCTTGAACGGCGCCACCTTCACGCCCTGCCGGTGCAGCCACCGGCAGATGCCGGCGGTGAGCACGCTCTTACCGGCGTCGGAGGTGGTGCCGGCGACCAGCAGCCCGCCGCTCACCACCCGCTCCCCTGCCGCGCCGCGACGACTCCCCGTCCGCGGGGTCGCCCGCCTGAACCGCCCGGCACGCGCCGGTCCACGACACCGCCCGATCCGCGCCCACCGACGGTGGCGATCAGCGCGCGCCGGCCGATGGCGCCGGCCAGACGTCCGACGGTCAACGGGTAGGCGGCGGCCAGCCCCAGGGCGGCCAGGCCGACGGCGCCGGAGATCCGGGCGGCCCGCTTCAGGTGCCGCGCCTCGGGGCGCGGGCCGTCACCCAGGAACGGGCGGACCTCGGAGCGCCCGAAGTAGACGTTGCGGCCACCGAGGCGGACGCCGAGGGCACCGGCCATCGCCGCCTCGCACTGCCCGGCGTTGGGGCTCGGGTGGTCGTTGCGGTCGCGCCGCCACACCTGCCAGGCCCGGTCCCGGTCGCCGTTCGCGACCGGCGCGACGGCGACGGTGAGCAGCCCGGTCAGCCGGGACGGCACCAGGTTGAGAAGGTCGTCGAGGCGGGCCGCGGGGGTGCCGAACCGGGCGTAGCGGGCCGACCGGTGGCCGACCATCGCGTCGAGGGTGTTGGCTGCGCGGTAGCCGAGCAGGCCGGGCAGGCCGGCGACCGCACCCCAGACCAGCGGGGCGACCACCGCGTCGGAGGTGTTCTCCGCCACCGACTCGACGGTGGCCCGGGCCAGCTCCGACTCGTCGAGGGTCGACGGGTCCCGGCCGCAGAGGTGCCCGAGCCGCTGGCGGGCGGCGGGCAGGTCACCGTCGCGCAGCGTCCGCCCCATCACCGTGGCCTCGTGTCGCAGCGTGCGACCGCCGAGCACGGTCCAGGTGCCGGCGGCCACGAGCACCGCCCGCGTCACCGGCCGGTGCCGGGTGGCCGCCGCGGCGACCGCTCCGAGCAGGACCGGCCCGCCCACGGCCAGCGCGGTGAACGCCGCACCGGCCGTCGAGTCCGGCCGGTAGAGCCGACGCTCCAGCGCGCCGGCGGCCTGCCCGAAGCCGGCCACCGGGTGCCACCGGCGAGGGTCGCCGAGCAGCCTGTCCAGCGCGTACCCGGCCAGCAGCCCCACCGCGTTCGCCACCGGTGCTGTCCGTCGCACGCGCACCACCTCCGGCCGGCCAGCCTAGACGAGCACCCCGGGAACCGACCGGGCCAGTCGCGTTCCGTGATCCCACGGACCGTCGCCCGCACGGCGAGCCGCCGCACCGGCGACCCGGCCCGGCACATCGGTGAACCGCCCCGCCGGCGCGAGCCGAGGCTCGGCCCCCTGCTGTCACGCGGGGTGACGACGCCGGTCGCGTCGCCACCCCGCCCCCGTCGTGACGTGCCGTCGGAACTGGGCGGGCCGAGGGTCACGCCGGCTGCGGCACCCTCCCCCGGCCGCGCCGCCCACGGGCGGACGGCGTGGGGCCCGCCTCGTCCGGCACCGGGGCCAACTCGTCGTCCGGGTCGCCGTCGGGGTCGTCGTCGTCCGCCCCGGGCGACATGGCCAGCTCGTCGTCAGCGTCACCGCCCTGCGCACCGTCGGCGCCGACAGGGTCGTCGTCGAGCGGGCCGGCGGTGAACGGGCCGGTGTGCCGCGCTCCGAAGTCGGGCAGCTCGAAGTCGTCGTCCAGCGGGCGGTCGTCGGGCAGGACGGGCGCCTGCCCGGCCGGCACGGGCTCCGTGGGCTCGCCGTGCACCCGGCTCTCCGCGTCCGCGTCCTCCACCGTGCTGGTGGTCATGCTGGGCCGGTTGCGCAGGAACCGGGCACGCCCCCGGGACAGGTCGTGACCGACGGCGACGGCCTCCAGCTCGTAGAGGGTGCGGTGGTTGCCGGCGTCGTCGGTCCAGTCCCGGGTGTAGAGCCGGCCGCAGACCACCACCGGGTCCCCCACCATCACCGAGGCCGCCACGCCTTCGGCGAGCTTGCGCCAGCAGTTGACGCGGACGCGGAGCGAATTGCCGTCGACCCAGCGGCCGGAGTCCCGGTCGAGCCGGCGGGCGGTGGAGGCGACCTTGAAGTTGGCCACCAGGGTGTTGCTCTGGGTGGTACGCCGCCACTCGGGCGTGGTCAGCACATTGCCGACAATCGTTACGTAGGTGTCGAACATCGTCCCTCCAGGGGATCGGGGGCCTGCCAGCGCGAGTCGACTCGACACCGAGCCTGGGCGGTACGGGCCGCCGCCACCAGCACCCCCACCCCGATCTGTGGACGACGAAGCCGCCTGTGGACAACGCCCTGATCACGCCCCGACTGTGGTACGGCCAACCCGGCGGTTCCGGATCCGACCGAACTGGGTATGGACTTGATCAAGGCACAACCGACAGCTCCACGTCGACGAGAGGTCAGCGCCATGATGATCACCACCATCGGCTCCGCAACCGCTTCCGAGGCGCAGCGATGAGCGCCGTGGCGAACCCGGCCACCGTGGCCGAGTGCCTGCGGGTGGGCACCGGGTTCTCGCAGGGCGACCGCAACTGGATCGCCGAACAGTTCGCCACCCTCGACTCCCGGCTCGCCGGCTTCCACGCCGACGCCACCGAGCTGGAGGTGTCGGTGAAGGACCGGGAGGCTCGGGGGCAGAAGGTGACCCTGGAGTGCTGGATCGCCGGCCGGCAGAAGATCGTCACCACCTCGGCGGAGGAGGACCTGCACGCCGCGCTCAACGACGTCCGCGACGACCTGCGCCGGCGGCTCAACGACGCGAAGACCCGCCAGGAGCCCCGGCACAACAAGCACCTGCGCGACGTCAGCCAGCCGGACCCGGCCGAGGAGGCCGAGGCCCTCCCGGCCGCCGACCCGATCCGAGCCGACGCGGAAACGGCCTAACCTCGCCGCGTCCCGCGATCTTGCACTTTCGAACCTCGTTTCGCGCCTTTTACGCGCTATGAGGAGGCAACAAGTGCAAGATCGCGGCGCGGAGAGGTGCGCGGGGCGGGGAGGCGCGGGGCTACCGCTGGGTAGCGTCCCGGCGTAGCGTCGCGAGCGTGGAACCGGACGTGTTGGGGCCGCCGTACGAGCGGCAGACGATCGACCTGGGCACCGACGACGAGGGACCGGTCGTCGCGACCCTGGTCCGGCGGCGGGCCGAGCGCCCCACCGGGCGGGCAGTGCTCTACGTGCACGGCTTCGTCGACTACTTCTTCCAGACCCACCTGGCCGACTTCTTCGCCGAGCGGGGCTGGGACTTCTACGCCCTCGACCTGCGTAAGTACGGCCGCAGCCTGCTCCCGCACCAGACCCCGAACTTCTGCCAGGACATCAGCGACTACTTCCCCGAGCTGGACGCCGCCGCCGAGATCATCCGCAGGGACGACGGGCACGACACCCTGCTGGCGATGGGCCACTCCACCGGCGGCCTGATCATCTCGCTCTGGGCGGACGCCCGCCGCGACACCGGCACCATCGACGGCCTGGTGCTCAACAGCCCCTTCTTCGACCTCAACGCCCCCTGGGCCGTGCGTCGACCCCTCGCGGCCGCCGCCTCCCGGCTGGGCCGCAGGGCGCCGCACCGCATCCTGCCGTTCGGGCTGGGCACGGTGTACGGCGAGAGCATCCACGCCGACCACCGCGGCGAGTGGACCTACGACCTGGCGTGGAAGCCGCTGGCCGGGTTCCCGGTCCGGGCCGGCTGGCTGAACGCGATCCGCACCGGCCAGCGCCGGCTGCGCGCCGGGCTGGACATCCAGGTGCCGGTGCTGCTGGCCTGCTCGACCCGCTCCTTCCGGGGCACCCGGTGGCACGACAACGCGACCCTGGCCGACGCCGTGCTGGACGTCGAGCACATGGTCCGGTACGCGCCCCGGCTCGGCCGCCACGTCACCCTGGCCCGCTTCGACGGCGGGCTGCACGACCTCACGCTCTCCGGCCCCGCCGTACGCCGGAAGGTCTTCGACGAGGTCGGCCGGTGGGCTGAGGCGTTCCTCGCCGCCGGCCCCACCGCCCCGGCCGGTCCCACGCCGGTCAACGTCGCTTCGTCCGGTGCCGCCTCGGCGGAGGCCGGCGGTGCGGCCCGACTGCCGGAGACTCGCCGTCCGGCGGCCGATCCGGCCGATGCGACGACGGCCGGCGACTGAAGCCGACCGGACCACGGCTCGCCCACGGCAGCCAGGGAGGCCGCAGGTCGACGCGGTCGTCTCAGGCGTCGCCGGCCGTGGACGGGAGGACGGCGCGAATCCGGTCGAAGGTCGCCACCGGGTGACCGCCGACGCCGGGCAGCACGAGGCCGAGGCAGTACAGCGACACCTCCCCGGCGGCGTCGGCCTGCACGACGAAGACCGGCGCCCCGACGTACCCCGGCGGCAGCTCGGTGGTGATCCGCACGGTGTCCCCGTCACGGACCACCCGCTCGATCGCCACCTCCAGCGGCCGGGACCCGTCCTCGCGTACCCCGTGGGCCAGCACGAAGGCGGAACCGGCGTCGGCGCCGAGGCGGGCGACCACCTCGGGCCCGGCGGCGATCCCGGCGGGCACCGGCTGCACCCGCCACCGCCAGCCGCCGTCGCCCGCGTACCGGTGCAGCCCGGCGGCGGGGAGCACGGCCACGCCGTCGCCCGGGAAGCGGGCCCAGCCGGGCCTGATGTCGCCCTCCGCGATGACGGCCGGGGCGACCCCGGCCGGCTCGGTGACGCTCCCCCGAAGGCTCAACTCCCCGCCCTGGCCACCGACGAGGTCGGCCGCCGTCAGCAGCGACTCCCCCACCGGGTCGTCGGCGCCCTGGAAGAAGAACGCGGTGCCGAATCCCTGGTCGAGGGCGCCCGACGACCGGTACGGCAGGATGGCGCGCCCGACGATCTGGCACAGCTCGTAGGCGACGTCGTTCTCGGCGTCGGAGTCCAGCAGCACCAGCCGAGGGTACTGTCCAGCGCCGGGTCGGTCCCCGGGAACCCGGATGCCGGCCAGCCGACCCCCGTGAGACCCTGCTCGGCAACGTGGACGCGGGCACCCTTTTCCCCGCCGGCCGGGCGGGCGGCGGTACCCTCTTGGCGCGACATCCACGCCATGCGCCCGTAGCTCAGCGGATAGAGCAGGGGACTTCTAATCCCAAGGCCGCAGGTTCGAATCCTGCCGGGCGCGCCACCACCACCTCAGCTCAGCGGCTTGTCCTCCCGGCCATCGGTCACCTCTTCGCGGTACCGCTCGACCCACTGACGGTTGAGTTCGTCGGCCTGGCGCTGGTGCCGGGCGGCGATAGTGCTCCCCTCGGGCAGGTGGAGGCCGAGAAAGTCGAGGACGCGGTGCGTGGCGGCGACCATGTCCGTGTCGAGTTCCTCGTAGCGCAGGACGAGCGGTTGGATCCCCCGCGTGGCGAACCACGACTCCCAGGCCGCGTTGTGTTCTCTGATCGTCTCGATCAGGTGCGTGATGCCGTCCGCGTCGAAGCGGGGTGCCTGCCCGTTGCCGGCGTCGCCGCCGATCTCACCGTTGCCGCCGATGAACCACCTGGCTGTCTGCTCCGCGCGCAGCCAGGACACCGCCTGCGCCAGGACGTCGTCGCGGCGCAGGAAGACGAACCGGGTACGGCCGAATGCCCGGTCCAGTAGTGCGACGTCGTTGCCAGCCAGATCCGGGTGGACCCTCGCGAGCTTGTCGACCACCTCGTCCAGCGTTCCCCACATGAGCTTCGCGCCGAACACGCCGTTGTCCGTCCGGCCGGCAGCCAGCGCGGCCCGCACATAGTGCGCGTAGTCGAAGCCGCCCCCGGCGGTGCGGCGGATCTGCCAGCGTTCGACCCACAGCGGCTCGTCCGGTGAACGGAAGTACGCCTGCGGATGACCGGCGACACCGGTGGATTCCAACAATCCGAGCAGTAGTGAACTGCCGGTGCGAGGAGTCCCGCAGATCAGGTACGAGTCGACACGGTCGGAGTGATCCGGCATGTCTGCACACAATCGCAACCGGGGCGTCGCCGCAAGCGCGCGGTGGGCTGACGACGCCTCGAATCAGCTCCGCCGCAGACGATCGGCCAGGTCGGCGGCGAAGTCGTGGATCTGGGACTCCGCGCTCGCGGCAAGAGGGAACACCGTGACCCCCACGACGAGGTTGCTGACGCGCACGTAGACACTCCGGTTCCGGGAGTACGCCTCGTCACCGACGCCGGACAGCGGCTTGACCTCCGACCCCAGTTTGCGCAGGACGCCACTGGCGGCGTCTGGCGCGTCCTCCCGCTGAGGGGTCGCGACGTAGTAGTCGATGGTCATCACGGGAGTCGGGATGTAGACCGGGTGATCCTTGGGCAGGAACACCGAGCAGCTGTTCGACCCCTCCGGTCGCACGGTGTAGGCGGTCGCGAGCAGGTGCAGGCTCGGTTGCACCGTCTCGCAGGCCGGTGGTTCCGCGCGGAACTGACCGTCGTCGTTCAATCCGCCGAGGAAATAGGTGACCACACCTGCGGCGACCAGCAGAACGGGGACCAGTACCGCCGCGACGACGATGACGATCCGTCGACGGGGGCGGCCGGACGTCGAGGCCGAGGGCTGATCTGGAGAAGTCACGGCGATGGATCTTAGCCGCCCCGCCGGTCTGACCGGTTCGTGGATGGTCCGATCCCTTGCCGGGCAACGGGTTTGCGTCCCTGATGGAGAGTGGACCGGTGAAGAAGCGACGGCGCGTTGCGCCCGCACCACCGCCCAGCGGTATGCGTCCACGGATGAAGGTGCTGGTGACCGGGCTGGTCGCACTGGTGGCCGGCCTGGGCCTGGCCGGTGGTGCAGTGGCGTACCGCTGGCACGTGTCGTCTGAGGCGGACCGGTTGCGAGCCGACGGCGTGCCGGTCACCGCCTATGTCTCCGACCGGGCCGGGGGTGGCGGCCGGGGCAGCGGTATCGACCGCATCGAACTCTCCTACCTGTACAAGGACGACAAGTGGAAATAGCGACAACCCCGGCGGGCGCGGCCCGGCGAGGCCGACAACCGAGGGGACCAGCATGACGAAGACGGTGCGGAACACCAGGAGCCGCAACCCGCGGGCGTACGCCCTCTCGGTGGCCGGCGGGGTGCTGGTGCTGCTCGGCGTGGCGGTGTGGAACTCACTCCTCGTGGTGGCGGTCGGCGCCGGGCTGGCGGTCGCCGGTTGGCTGGTCGCCCGCCGTACCCGCTGACCACGACGGCGTTTCTTCGGCGCCGTCGGTCACGGTGAGGTCGCGGCGACGCAGAACTCGTTGCCCTCCGGGTCGGCCATCACCACGTGGTGTCCGTCGACGTCCTCCAGGACGCTCCCGCCCGCCTGCACCAGACGCTGAACCTCCGCCGTGATCCGTGCCCACCGCTCCTCGGGACTGCCGTGACCCGGGACGCGGATGTCGATGTGCAGCCGGTTCTTCGCCGTCTTGGGCTCGGGAACGTTGAGGATGGAGAGATTGGGGCCGACACCGGCGGGATCACACAGCCACGCGCCGTCGTCGGCGACGTCGTCCTCCGGCGGGTCGAGCTGCGCGAGCCACTCTTCACGCGTCGCGAACGGAGCGGGCGGCGGCTCGTCGATGTAACCGAGGGCCGTCTTCCAGAACGCGGCGAGCACCGGTGCGTCCGTCGAGTCGAGGGTCAGATCAATGCGGGCAGCCATGCCCGGACGATACGACGCACCTCTGACTGTCGCCGGGCGCGCCTCGAGCTGATCGCCGTCACCGGACTCGTCTCCAGAGGTGGCGCCGGTCCGGCCGAAAGCAGGTGCCCGACAGTTCCGCCGGTGCCATATGCTGCGCGCGTCGGCACGGGGCCACGGGGAGAAACACATGCGACGCCACGCCAGGGCAGCGGTCGCTGCCGCCATCATCGCGGTGGCGCTTGCCGGCTGCGGCACGCCGACCGGCACGGACGGTGACCTGTCCGACGACTGGAAGCCGATGGCCGAGGCGCAGCAGTTCAGCCCGAAGGCCGGCGAGTGCCACCTGATTCCCGAGCCGAGCGCGTACCTCGCCAGCTACGCCCCGGTTGACTGCGCGAAGACGCACCTGGTGGAGACCTTCCACGTCGGCACCTTCACCGGCGCCCTGGCCGCGCGGACCGCCCCGCCCAAGGTGGAGTCGGCGGCGATGCGCGCCGTCTTCGCCGACTGCGACACCCGAGCCAGGCAGTTCGTCGGTGGCGACTGGCGCACCGCCCGCCTGTCGGTGCAGGTCGCGCCGACCTCACCGGCCGGTTGGACGGGCGGCAGCCGCTGGTACCGGTGCGACATCTTCGAGCTGGACGAGGTCGACGGCGCCAACGGCGACGGCGACCGGGCGATCCAACGGGCCGGGACGCTGCGCGACGCGGTGGGCAGCCGTTCGCCGCTGACCTACGGCTGCATGAACGAGGACGAGTGGGACCGGCTGCGCTCGGCCAGCTGCACCGCCGCGCACCAGTTCGAGTTCGCGGGCATCTGGACCGCGCCGGACCGCTCCTACGAGGATGCCGTCCGGGACGAGGATCCGATCCATTCCGCCTGCCGTACGGTGGTCGGCCGTTACGCCAAGGTGCCCATCGACGCCAAGTTGCGCTACCGCACCGGCACCGCGTACCGCTTCCCCTCCCCGGAGCTGTGGGCGCGTGGCGATCGGGGGGTGCGCTGCTACTTCTGGTCCGGTGGCCGCACGTTCACCCGCTCCATCGCTGGCGGCGGCCCTGCGGTGCTGCCGGTCGGCTGACCCGGGTCAGCTCCGCCCACGGCGGGATCGGCGAAAGAGCCGCTCAGCCGCGCCTCAGCAGCTCGGCGAGCGTGGCGTCGCCCTGCCCGAGCTGCGACCCACCGGCCGTCGGCAGCACCAGGAATCGGCGGCAGCCGTCGAGTTCCACGTACCGGTCGGGTCCTCCGGTGCCGTGCAGTGGGCGCAGCACCGCGAAGCGGGACGCCGGGGTGGCGCACTCGGCCGCCGGCCGGGCCTTGGCCAGGGTGCGGAGCACGGCCGCCTGCCGGTCGGGTGGCAGCGGCCCGCCGTACGCGAAGTCGCCGCCCGGTTTGCCGCCGCCCTGCTCCGACGGTGGCACCTGGTAGACGCAGAGGCGCAGCGGCCCCGCGTCCGGGCCCGACGCCGGTGCGGGCGGTCCGGGCCGTCCCATGGTGCTCTCCACCCACACCATGTCCGCCCACCGCTGCTCGCAGCCGGCGGCCTCCGCCGCCGCGGATTCGACCTGCCCGACGGTACGAGTCTCCACCGTGGTCAGCGGCAGCGCGCCCAGCGCCTCCAGCACCTCGGTGCGCGGCTTGCGGCATTCGTCCGTCGGCAGGTACGGCCGCAGCCAGCGGCCCCGCTCGTCCAGCAGGGCCAGCCAGGGCGGGACGACCATGTCGAGGGTGCAGGCGATCTCTCCGTCCGCCCGCTTGTCGGGCAGGCGCAGCGCGGCGACCAGCGGAGCGATCTCCTCGGCACGCCGCTCGGTGGCCACCTGGTCGCGACCGCCGCCGGGGCGCGGCTGGATCTCCCGTCCGCAGACCACGGCGGCGACCGGGGTGAACGCCGGGTCGATCCGCCCGACCGCCGGGTCGTCGCCTTCCGGCGCCGGCAGCTCAGCGGAGCGCGGTGCCGCCTCGGCGCAGGACGTCCACTTCTCGACGATCCGCGCCGGGCCGGGATCGTCCGTCACCGCTGGCCCGCCGTCGCGGCCCGCGCAGCCGCCCAGCGCCGCGCCGACCAGTGCCGTCACCAGTACCGTCCGCACCGAACGCACCCGTCCCACCGCCTCTCCTCCAGGCGATGGGACGGACGGTCGGCGCGCCCGGTTCCCTCAGGCGCCGACGTACGCCGCGAGGTGCTCGCCGGTGAGGGTGGAGCGGGCGGCGACGAGGTCGGCCGGTGTGCCCTCGAAGACGACCCGGCCGCCGTCGTGGCCGGCGCCGGGGCCAAGGTCGATGATCCAGTCGGCGTGCGCCATGACCGCCTGGTGGTGCTCGACGACGATGACCGACTTGCCGGAGTCGACGAGCCGGTCGAGCAGGCCGAGCAACTGCTCGACGTCGGCGAGGTGCAGACCGGTGGTCGGCTCGTCGAGGATGTAGACGCCGCCCTTCTCGGCCATGTGCGTGGCCAGCTTGAGCCGCTGCCGCTCGCCGCCGGACAGCGTGGTGAGCGGCTGGCCGAGGCTCAGGTAGCCGAGCCCGACGTCGGCGAGCCGGCCGAGGATGGCGTGTGCGGCCGGCGTGTGCGCCTCGCCGGAGCCGAAGAACTTCTCGGCCTCGGTCACGGACATCGCGAGCACCTCGCTGATGTCGCGACCGCCGAGGTGGTATTCGAGCACCGACGCCTGGAACCGCTTCCCCTCGCACTCCTCGCAGAGGGTGGCGACGCCGGCCATCATCGCCAGGTCCGTGTAGATGACGCCGGCGCCGTTGCAGGCGGGGCAGGCTCCCTCGGAGTTGGCGCTGAACAGCGCGGGCTTCACACCGTTGGCCTTCGCGAACGCCTTGCGGATCGGGTCGAGCAGACCGGTGTACGTCGCCGGGTTGCTGCGCCGCGAACCCTTGATCGGCGCCTGGTCGACCGACACCACCCCGTCCCGGCCCGACACTGAGCCACGGATCAGCGAACTCTTGCCCGAGCCCGCCACCCCGGTGAGGACGACCAGCACGCCGAGCGGGATGTCGACGTCGATGTCCTGCAGGTTGTGGGCGTTGGCGCCACGCACCTCCAGCGCCCCGGACGGCGTCCGCACCGACGGCTTCAGCGAGGCGCGGTCGTCCAGGTGCTGACCGGTGAGGGTGCCGCTGGCCCGCAGCCCCTCGACGGTCCCCTCGAACACCACCTCACCGCCCTCGGTGCCGGCCCCCGGGCCGAGGTCGACGACGTGGTCGGCGATCGCGATCGCCTCGGGCTTGTGCTCCACGACGAGCACGGTGTTGCCCTTGTCCCGCAGCCGCAGCAGCAGGTCGTTCATCCGCTGGATGTCGTGGGGGTGCAGCCCGATCGTCGGCTCGTCGAACACGTAGGTGACGTCGGTGAGCGACGACCCGAGGTGGCGGATCATCTTGGTCCGCTGGGCCTCGCCGCCGGACAGGGTCCCCGACGACCGGTCGAGGCTGAGATAGCCCAACCCGATCTCGACGAACGAGTCGAGCGTGTGTTGCAGCTTGGCCAGCAGCGGCGCGACGGACGGCTTGTCCAGACCGCGTACCCACTTGGCGAGGTCGCTGATCTGCATGGCGCACGCGTCGGCGATGCTGACCCCGTCGATCTTCGACGACCGGGCCGCCTCACTGAGCCGGGAGCCGCCGCACTCCGGGCAGGACGTGAACGTCACCGCCCGCTCCACGAAGGCGCGGATGTGCGGCTGGAGCGTGTCGACGTCCTTGGACAGGAACGACTTCTGGATCTTCGGGATCAGGCCCTCGTAGGTGAGGTTCACGCCCTCCACCTTCACCTTGGTCGGCTCCCGGTACAGGAAGTCGTGCATCTCCTTCTTGGTGAACGTACGGATCGGCTTGGTCGGGTCGAGGAGGCCCGACTCGGCGTACGTCCGCACCGTCCAGAAGCTGTCGGACTTCCAGCCGGGGATGGTGAACGCGCCCTCGGCGATCGACTTGGAGTCGTCGTAGAGCTGGGTGAGGTCGATGTCGGAGACGCTGCCCCGGCCCTCGCAGCGCGGGCACATGCCGCCGGTGATGCTGAACTCGCGACGTTCCTTCACGGTCCGTCCGGCGCGCTCCAGCGTCACCGCACCGGCACCGCTGATCGAGGCGACGTTGAAGGAGAACGCCTGGGGCGAGCCGATGTGCGGCTGCCCGAGCCGGCTGAACAGGATGCGCAGCATGGCGTTGGCGTCGGTGGCGGTGCCGACGGTGGAGCGGGCGTCGCCACCCATCCGCTGCTGGTCCACGATGATCGCGGTCGTCAGCCCGTCGAGCACGTCGACCTCGGGCCGCGCGAGCGTCGGCATGAAGCCCTGCACGAAGGCGCTGTACGTCTCGTTGATCATCCGCTGTGACTCCGCGGCGATCGTGCCGAACACCAGCGAGCTCTTGCCGGAGCCCGAGACGCCGGTGAACACCGTCAGCCGGCGCTTCGGCAGCTCGACGCTGACGTCCTTGAGGTTGTTCACGCGCGCGCCCTGCACGCGGATCAGATCGTGGCGGTCGGCGGCGTGCAGCTCAGGCGACTGCGTGGCCTCGCTGGTCGTGTGCATGACAGTCAGGCTAGGCGCGGCCCGGCGGCCGGCGCTTCTCGATTCCTGACCGGTCTGGTCACCTGTTTCGCCACGCAGGACGGCATGCCCGCCGCCGCGTCCTGGACCTGACGCCGGTAGGTGCTGGGCGGCACGCCGATCAGCTCGGTGAAGCGCGTGCTGAAGGTGCCCAGCGACGAGCAGCCCACCGCGAAACAGACCTCGGTGACGCTCAGCTCACCACGGCGCAGCAGTGCCATCGCCCGCTCGATACGCCGCGTCATGAGGTAGCTGTACGGTGACTCACCGTAGGCGAGCCGGAATTCGCGGCTGAGGTGCCCGGCCGACATGTGCGCGCCGCGAGCGAGCGCCTCCACGTCCAGCGGTTGCGCGTACTCCCGGTCGATCCGGTCGCGGACCCGGCGCAGCCGCGCGAGGTCACGCAGGCGCTGCGTCGCGTCGGATCTGCTGCTCACCTGGTAAATCGTGCCACAGGGCAGGGCGCCGGCGAGGTCCACGCCTCGCCGCGATTCCCGCCGACCGGACGGCAACCGTCCAACCCCGCTCGAGCTAGTCGACAAAGCGTGACTCACGGGCGACTGTCCGCACATAATGCGTCGTTACTTGCCGCCGGCCATGCTATTCTCCGATGTCGATCCGCCGCGCGGACCCGGTCCGGGTCGTTGTCGGAAGGACACCTCCCGATGCCGGCCGTTGCCACTCCGCCTGTGCCGCCGCCCGCGCTGGACAACCCGGCCGGCGGCGCACTCGGCTTCATCTTCACCACGTTGCCGGCACTACTGCGCCTGACCTGCGGGTTGGTCGGGGCGGTGGTCGCGCTGTCGGTGCGTACCCCGCCGGTCGAGCCGGCCCTCCTGCTGCCCGGCGTGGCCGCGTTGACCGGCTGGTCTGTCTGGTACGCCGCCCGCGCGCTGCGCCACGGGATCACCCCGACCCTGGTCGCCGGTGACGTCGTGGTCACCGTGCTGGCCTGCCTGCTCATCCCCCGCCTGGTGGCGCCCGAGGTGCTACCCGGCGAGGGCAGCTGGATCGCGGTGCTGGCCAGCACCACCGTGATCAACACGCAGGCCACCGCCCTGGCACGCTGGTCGATCCCGGCCGGGCTGCTGGTCACCGCCTCGTACGTGGCCGGGACGCAGGCGGCCGGCAATCCCGCCGAGGCACGCGCGCACGCGGCCACCCTGCTGGTGCAGACCGCCTGCACGGCGATGATGGCGACGGTGATGCGCCGCCGGATCGGTCGGGCGGACCGGGCTTTCGCCGAGCACCAGCGGCTGACCCGGGAATCGTTGGTCGCCCGGGCCGCCCGGGAGGCCGAACGCCGGCAGAACCGCGACCTGCACGACACGGTGCTCGGCACGCTGACCATGGTGGGGCTCGGCGCCGTACCCGGGCCGTCGGTCGCGTTCCGCGAACGGTGCGCCGCCGACCTGCGTACCCTCGTCGCACTGACCGACGTCGGGCCGGTGCCCGGCGACGGCCCGGTGCCGCTTGACGGGCGGTTGCGGACGGTGCCCGAGCGGCTGCCCGAGCTACGGGTGCGCCTGGAGCTGGCATCGTGCGCGGTGCCCGCCGGGGTGGCCGACGCGATCACCGACAGCACCTACGCGGCGCTGTCCAACGTGGTCCGGCACGCGCCGGGCGCGCAGGCCACGCTGCGGCTGACCCGGAACGCGGTCGCCGTCGTGGTCGAGGTGACCGACGACGGCCCCGGCTTCGACCCGGCCAGCGTCCCACCGCACCGGTACGGGCTGCGCGAGTCCGTCCGCGGCCGGATGGCGGCGATCGGTGGGCGGGCCGAGGTGCGCTCGGCACCCGGCGCGGGCACCCTGATCCGGTTGGAGTGGCCCGGTGTCGGCTGACCTCGGGGCTCCGGCGGAGCGCACCGGAGCACCGGAGGCACCACTGTGGTCTCCGGTGCCGCTGCTCCAGCCGGGCCCGACCAGCGTGCCAGGGCCTCGAACCCCGACACCGTCGGTGGCGCTCGCCGCCGCGCCGGCGGCGGCGGTGGCGCACGCCTCCGACCGTGGTGCCCGGATCGCCGCCGTCGCCATCGCGCTGGCCTGGCACGTCGCCATCGGCCTGCCGGCGGTGCTGGCGGCCCGCGCGGACTACGCCGCGCCGGGGGTGGTGCTCGGCGGCTGGGTCCTGGTCGCGGTCGCCGGCGCGGTCGCCGGGGTACGGCTGCTGCTCGGCGCGGCGTTGGCACCGTGGCCGCTCGCCGGGCTGCTGCTCGCCGTCGACGCGGCCGTCTTCGCCGCCGTCGGCGAACGGCAGCTGTTCGCCGCCGCCAACTGGGTGTGGGGGACGCTCGCGTGGTTCTTCGTGCTGGCGCTGTGGGGCCGGCAGGTGGCCGGCCTCGTCGCGCTGCTGGCCGCACACGCGCTGATCGCCCTGGTCGCCGTGCTCTGGCACGGCCCCGACACGGCCGACCTGGCCCGCTACGTGATGTACGCGTACGGCACCTCCTCGCTGCCGGTGGCGGTCTTCGCGGGCAGCGCGGCGATCGTCGGCCTGGCCCGGCAACGGGCTGCCACCGCGGCCGCCGGTCACGCGATAGCGGCGGAGCGGGCCGCCGCCGAGCGGGGCCTCCGGGAACGCCGGGACCGCCTCACGCTGGCCGCCGCGGCGGCCGGGCGGGTGCTCGGGGAACTGGCCGCCGGGCAGGCCGACCCGGACGACCCGGAGGTGCAGCGCCGGTGCGTGCTGGCGGCGGCTCGACTGCGCCGCCTGATCGCCGAGTCCGACGACGTGCCCGACCCCCTGCTGCACGAACTGCGCGCTGCGGCCGACCTGGCCGAACGCAACGGACTGCCCATCGACCTGGTCACCATCGGCAGTCCGCCACCGCTGCCGGTGGAGATCCGCCGCGGGCTGGCCGACCCGCTCACCGGCCTCCTCGCCGACGCCCAGGAGTGGGCCCGGCTGACCGTGGTCTCCGGCCCCGACGAGGTGGTCGTCAGCCTGGTCACGCCGGACCGGGCCGGGCCGGAGTCGACCGGCCCACCGCCCGGGGAGCACGACGACGGGCCGGTACAGCACCTCTACGAGCGGGACGGGGACATCAGATGGGCGCAGACCCGGTGGCGGAAGTGACCGGCGAACGGCCGATCGGGGTGGCCATCGTCGACGACCACCCGGTGGTGGTCGACGGGGTGCGCGCCTGGCTCGCGACCGAGCCGAGGCTGACCGTGCTGGCCACCGGTGACGACCCGGACGAGGTGCTGCGGGCGGCGCCGGACGCCGACGTGGTCCTGCTCGACCTGCGGCTGCACGGCCGGATGGCGCTGGGCAAGCTGGCCGAGCTGAGTGCCGCCGGGCGGCGGGTGGTGGTCTACTCCGAGCACACCGACCCGGAGACGATGCTCGCCGCGCTGGACGCCGGGGCGGTCGCGTTCCTGGCCAAGCACGAGGGGCGGGAGCACTGCGTGGCGACCGTGCTGGCGGCGGCGAGTGACCGCCCGTACGTGCCGCCGGCGCTGGCCGGCGCGATGGTCGGCGACCCGCGACCGGACCGGCCGATGCTGTCCGACAAGGAACGCGAGGCGCTGCTGCTCTGGTTCCAGTCGATGTCCAAGGCGTCGGTGGCCCGCCGGATGCAGATCAGCGAACACACCGTCAAGCAGTACGTCGACCGCGCGCGGATCAAGTACACCCGGGCGGGGCGGCCGGCTGCCACAAAGGCGGCGCTGCTCGCCCGGGCGATCGAGGACGGCCTCGTCCGCCCGGAGGAGATCGGCATCTACCGGTCACACGCGACGTACGACCGGCCGACCCCCTAACGGGCGTCATGACAGCCGCTCCCGGATCCGCGAGGCTTCACACCACAGCCAGCTGACCGGGAGGTCGTGACGATGCACGCCGACGCGTCCCCCTTCTTCATCGGCCCCCACCGGTTCGACGCGCCGGACGACGATGTGGGGCCGGCCCTGGACCGTCGTCACGACCTGCGCCCGGTGCCCGGCGAGCGGGTGCTCGGCCGGTACCGGTTGCTCGTGGCGGGTTACCTGCTCGGGCCCACCGAGTCGTGGCGTGGCTGGCGGCTGCCCGCGCCCGTGACGGTGACGGTGACCGACCAGCGGATCTGCTGGGTGGGCACCGGGTCGCAGATGTCCCTGGTCACCGACGGGTCGATCCGAACGGTGGGTCGGCTGGCCGGCCTGATGAGCGGCCAGATCCGCTGGCAGTGGCCGTCCCGGTTGGAGCTGCCCCGGGCCGGGTCGGACGGCACCACGCAGCTGCTGATCGTCTGCGACGCGCTGCGCACCATCCAGCAGCCGGCGTTGGCCCTCGGCGGGTCGACCGCGGAGATCGTCGCGCTGGCCCGGCAGGTCCGCCGGGCGGTGGCCATGTTCCGGCTCACCCATCCGCAGATGGTCGACCTCTCCGCTCAGGAGCGCGACGTGCTGCTGCTGCGGGCCGGCACCGGGTGGCTCGCCGGGGACAGCCGGGTCACCCTGCCGGGCTCGCTGCCGGTGGAGTTCCGGTCCCGGGACGACTACTACCGTTCGGGGCCGGAGCCGACCTCGTGGACCGGGCTCGCAGGCGGCGCAGCATCCGGGCGTCGGTGAAGCCGACCGTCCGCGCGGCGGACTCCATGGTCGTGCCGTGCCCGATCAGGTGCTCGGCGCGTTCCACCCGCAGCAACTGCTGGTAGCCGAGCGGGGTCAGCCCGGTGGTCGCGCGGAACAGCCGGGTCAGCGTCCGTTCCGCCACGCCGCCGGCCGCGGCCAGGTCGGCCAGTGGCAGCGGCTCGGCGTACCGGCTGTCGATCAGATCCTGCACCCGGTGCACCGCGTCGGACAGGTGCGAGCGGTGCCGCATCATCGCGCTGGCCTGCTGCTCGTGCCCGTTGCGGCGGGCGTAGACGACCAGCGTGCGGGCGATCCGGGCGGCGGTCGCCGGGCCGTGCCGCGTGGCCACCAGGTGCAGCGCCACGTCGATGCCGCTGGCGATGCCCGCCGAGGTGACGACCCGGTCGTCGACCACGTAGAGCACGTCACGGGCCACCAGGGCCGCCGGGTGCCGGCGGGCCAGGTCGTCCTGCACCTCGTGGTGGGTGGTGCAGCGCCGGCCGTCGAGCAACCCGGCCCGACCGAGGGCGTACGCGCCCGCGCAGACGCTGGCCACGGTGCCGCCGCCCGCGTGGTGGTCGGCGAGCCTCCGCAGGTCGGCCGGCGACACCGGCCCCTGCGGGCCGTGCGCCGAGGGTCGCCAACCGGGCACCAGCACCAGGTCGTCCGGGGTCAGCTCGGGCCATCGGGTCTCGGCGACCAGCGGTACGCCCTGCACCGTGGGCACCTGCTCCCGCTCGGCGACGTAGTGCAGCCGGTAGTCGTACCCGAGGTCGGCGGCGCTGGAGAAGACCTGGGCCGGCCCGGCGAGGTCCAGCAGGTGCAGCTGCGGGACCAGCAGGAAGACGACCCGGGTCATCTCGTCAGCCTCGGGCGCCGGTCAGGGTCGAAGCCGTCAACTCGTCCACCGTCCGGATGGTCGCGAAG
The DNA here is from genome assembly GCF_023896955.1 of Micromonospora sp. RHAY321. Classification (GTDB taxonomy): domain Bacteria; phylum Actinomycetota; class Actinomycetes; order Mycobacteriales; family Micromonosporaceae; genus Micromonospora. Next base: position 30,634 of record NZ_JAMHIW010000021.1, on the reverse strand, counting down.
CGGCCGGCCAGCGCGTACTCGGTGCGGGAGACGATCTGCTCGACGCCGAGGGTGCGCGGGTCGGCGAGGATCTCCTCGACCGTGGCGGTCTCCGGCACGTCCCGGTGCGGGATGGGGAAGGTCAGCGTGGCGTCGGTGACGAACGTCATCCGGTAGCCGAGGTCCGAGCCGACCCTGGTGGTGGTCTCGACGCACTGCTCGGTGCGGATGCCACAGACGGTGAGGTCGTGCACCCCGGCCTGGGTGAGCAGTTGCTGGAGATTGGTGGTGGTGAACGCGTTGTGCGCGGTCTTCACCAGTGTCGGCTCGCCGTCGACCGGGGCCAGGCCCTCGATCAGCCGTACGTGCCCGCTGGCCGGGTCGAACACCCCGCCCGTGCCCGGCTCGGCGTGCAGGACCCAGACCACCAGGTCGCCGCGTTCCCGCGCCGCGGCGACCAGCCGGTCGACCTGCCGGACCAGGTCGGGGTTGGAGCCGTACGCCCAGATCGGGCGCTGGCGGAAGGACTCCTGGACGTCGATCACGACGAGTGCTGCTCTGCTCATGGTTCCGATCCTGGCGGGGTGGCCGCCGCGACGGCAGACACCATCATGCCCGGATGCGGAACGATCCGGTCACCGCCCGGTCAGGCGCTGGGGGCGTGGTGCTCACCGGCGGCGTCCAGGGCGGCGGCCTCCTCCGGTGTCGGTGCGCTGCCGCCCAGGTGCGCCGGCTGCCACCAGGTGTCGTCCGGGCCGGCCGGCGAGTCCGGGTACTCCCGCTGGGCCCGGTCGACGAGCGCGCTGAGCCGGGTGGTCAGCTCGGCGGCCAGCACGTTCGGGTCCGGGAAGTCCGCCGGCTCGATCGGCTCGCCGATCAGGATGGTGATCGGGGTGTGCCGGCGGGTGAGGGTGCGTGGACGGCCCTTCGTCCAGAGCCGCTGGGTGCCCCACAGCGCCACCGGCAGCACCGGCACCTTCGCCGAACGGGCCATCCGCACGGTGCCGCTCTTGAGCTCCTTGACGGTGAACGACCGACTGATCGTCGCCTCGGGGAAGACGCCGACCACCTCGCCGCGCTTGAGCGCGCCCACGGCCGCGCGGAACGAGGCCGCCCCGGCCTGCCGGTCCACCGGGATGTGCTTCATGCCGCGCATCAACGGACCGCCGATGCGGTGCGCGAAGACCGACTCCTTGGCCATGAACCGGACCAGCCGACCCGACGCGTTCGCGCCCAGGCCGGCGAAGATGAAGTCGAGGTAGCTGACGTGGTTGCTGGCCAGCACGGCCCCGCCGGTGCGGGGTACGTGGTGGGCGCCCTCGATGGTGATCTTCAGGTCGAGGACCCGGAACATCGTCTTGGCGGCGGCGATAACGGGCGGGTACACGAGCTCCGGCATCCGCAGAATCTACCCTGCCCGCCTGGGGATCGCCTGGGCGGCGACCGGCGGCGACGCCGAACCGCGCGTCGCCGCCGGTGCGTCCGGACCGGTTGGCCGGCGCGGGTCAGTCGGTGAGCTTGTGCAGGTCCAGCCGCCCCCGGGCGAACGCGTCCACCCGCCCCCAGCGGCCCGGGATGTCCAGCACCTCGATCCGGCCCATCCCTATCGGCAGCCGTGGTTCGACCGCCAGGTGCCCCTCGTGCGGCTCCAAGCCGAGCATGGTGCGCAGCAGCAGCAACGGCGTACCGGTCGACCAGGCCTGCGGGCTGCACGCCGTCGGATACTCCACCGGGAACTTCGTCAGCTCCCGCGGATAGCCGCCGAACGCCTCCGGCAGCCGCCCGTCGAAGTAGGTCGCCGCGTCCAGGATGCCGTTGGCGATGGTGGCGGCCTCCTCCGCGAAGCCGTACCGGCGCAGACCCCAGGCGATGAAGGAGTTGTCGAACGGCCAGATCGTGCCGTTGTGGTAGCCGATCGGGTTGTACCGGGCCTCCCCCTCGGCCAGCGTTCGCACCCCCCACCCGGTGAAGAGCCGTGGCCCCACCAGGTGCTGCGCGAGCTTCTCCGCCCGCTCCGGTTCGACGATCCCACTCCACAGCAGGTGGCCGATGTTCGAGCTGAGGACGTCGCACTGGCGGCCGTCCGGGTCCAGGGCCAGGGCGTAGTACTCACCGTCCTCCACCCACCAGTCCCGGTTGAACCGCTGCTTCAGCTCCATCGCCTCCCGCTCCAGCTGGTCGGCGAACTCCGGGTCGTCCCAGAACTCCCTGGCGAGGCGAGCGCCACGGACTTTCGCGTCGTACGCGTACCCCTGCACCTCGCAGGTGGCGCGCGGGAACGGCGGCAGCGTGCCGTCCCGGTAGGAGATCGAGTCCCAGGAGTCCTTCCAGCACTGGTTCTCCAGGCCGGTGTCGGTGTTGCGCCGCTCGTACCAGATGTAGCCGCTGCCCACCAGGTCGGCGTAGTCGTCGATCCACCTCAGGGCCGCCCGGGACTCCCGCTCCAGCTCCTTCACCAGCGCGACGTCACCGCTCCAGCGCTCGTACTCGTCGAGCAGCACGACGAACAGCGGCGTCGCGTCCACCGAGCCGTAGTACGGCGAGTGCGGCTGCTCCTCGAACGAGGCGGTCTCGCCGTAGCGCATCTCGTGCAGGATCCGCCCGGGGTCCTCGTCGCGGAAGTCGTCGAACCGGCTGCCCTGCAGGGACGCCAGGATGCGCAGCGTGGTCTTGGACAGTTGCGGGGTGAACGGCAGCGTCTGCAGGCAGGTGAGGATGCTGTCCCGGCCGAACATCGTCATGAACCAGGGCAGGCCGGCGGCCGGCAGGGTGGCGCCACCGAGCGACAGCGGCGAGAAGCGCAGCGCCGCCAGGTCGATCAGGCTACGCCGGTACGTGCTGGCCACGCGGCCGTGCTCACTGTTGACCTTGGGTGCCTCCGCGATCCACCTCTCCAGGTCGTGCTGGAGGGCGAGCCGTTCGTCGCCGTGCACCCGCAGGCCGAAGCGCAGGTCCCGGCCGCCGGGTCCCACCGCGTGGGTCTCGACCTGGATCGCCGTCTCCCACTGCTCGTTGGGCTCCAGGTGGACGGTGTACGCGAACCCCTTGCTGTCGTAGCGGGCCGCCATCGACGAGGAGATCGACGTCTCCCGTACGAAGTTGCCCCGGCGGTAGCCCAGCCGCAGCTGGTCCGCCTCGACCTCGGAGTAGATCTCGCCCTTCTTGTTCACGATCTCGTCCTTGACCTGGAACAGGTCGGCGAAGTCCGACGCCGCGTCCATCCGGATCTCCAGGTCGACCGGCTTCTCGTCGTGGTTCAGGATGGTGATCTGCTCCCGGAAGCTCCCGCCGACCGACCGCTCCCGAATGATCGACAGTTTCGCGTCGATGTAGTGGGTCGCCACCCCCGGCACGAGGAAGAACCGCGACTCGAAGTACTGGAGGTCGTCGAAGGACAGGGAGTTGAGCCGCTCGCCGTTAACGGTCAGCACCCAGGTGGACAGAAACCGCGTGTCGATGGAGAACAGCCCGGTCGGCTCGCTCGGCGTCGCCTCGATGTCGCCGGTGTCCTCGCAGACGACGAACGTGTTGCCGTCCAGGATCCGGATCGTGTTGCTCTGACCCATCAGCGCACCTCCCCGGTGAAGCGCCGGCGCGGCCCGAGGGAGTCCGGGGAGCCCGGGAAGATCCTCTCCACCTGCACCACCAGCCGGGCGTCGCCCAGCACCGTCATGTCCCCCCGCAACAGGGCCGCCAGGCCGTGTTCGCGGCCCGCGGCGAGGTCCTCGAAGAGCTGCGGGCTGGTCCCGATGACCGTGTCGGCCTCCCGGTCCTCCTGGCTCACGTTCAGCCGGCCGTGGTCGATCGTCAGCAGCCAGTGCCGGGTCTGCGCCCCCTCGCTCAGGTCGATGCGCAGCGTCCCGGAGGCCTTCGCCAGCAGGGGTTCGTACCCCCGCCGGTCCAGGTCCTCGAAGAACCTCGTGGTCGCGTCCACCATCGGGTCCACTCCTCCCCAGTTGGCCGGTCCGGGATCCCACCCGGCGCGCTCGCGTCGCACGGACGGCCGGCTTCGCACGTCCCCGCACGGGTCCCCGCCTGCTCCCCGGCCAACCTCGCCCGGATCGGGTGAGCCGCCGGGCGGTGTCGGGGAGGCCGGGTAGCGTGCCGGGCATCGGAACGGGAGCGACGGGACATCCGGGACGGGAGGGGCGCATGACGGTGCGGACACCCGAGGTCGACCGGCGGCAGGTGCTGGCCTACCGGGTGGCGGCCCAGCAGCTCGACCGCTCCGGCGGCCGGCGGCCGGGCGACCTGGCGGTGCTGGCCCTCGGCGTGCAGGACACGCCCTACGGCGCGGCTCGGCAGGCGCTGGCGGCGCGCGGTGCGACCGGGCCGGACGATCGGCTGGAGCTGGTCTGGTCGATGCGTGGTGCACCGCACCTGCACCGGCGCGCCGAGCTGCCGACCCTGGCCGCGGCCATCTGGCCGCTCAGTGACGCCGACGCCACCCGCCGGATCCCCGGGCAGATCGGTGCGGGTGCCCGACTCGGGCTGGCGGCGTTCCGGGCCACGGCCGAGGCGTTCCAGGCGGTGGTCACCACCGAGTTGGAGCGCGGTGTGGTCAGCCGGGCGGCCTCCGACCGGGTTCCCGCCGAGTTGACCTACGACTGCCGGCCCTGCGGGGCGCGGCACATCTCCGGATCGGTGTTCCAGCAGGCCGGGCTCGCCGGCGGGGTGCGCCTGGTGGTGACCGGCCGCGCCGCCCGGCTCGCACCGTTGGCTGACTGGCCCGGTCCGCCCGCCTCGGCGGCCCACACCGCCGAGGTGGTGACGACCTACCTGCGGCTGCTCGGCCCCGCCACCCCGGCCGACGCGGCCGGTTTCCTCGGCTGCGCCGTGACGGAGCTGCGCCGCGTCTGGCCGGCGGGCCTGGCCGAGGTACGCGTCGACGGCCGGGCCGCCTGGCTGCCGGCCGACGCGCTCGACGCGTTGACCGGCGCGCCCGCGCCACGGCTGGTGCGGCTGCTGCCGCCGGGCGACCCGTTCCTCGCCGGCCGCGACCGTGACCTGCTGGTGCCGGAGCGCGAGCACCAGCGGCAGCTGTGGCGGGCGATCGGCAATCCCGGCGCGCTGCTGGCGGACGGCGAGGTGGTGGGCACCTGGCGGGCACGGCAGGCCGGAAAGGGGCGGCTGGAGCTGACGGTCAGCCCGTGGTCGCCGCTGTCGGGCCGGCTGCGGCGCGAGGTCGACGCCGAGGCCGCGACGGTGGCCGCCACGCGCGCCGCCACCGACGTACGCGTCCAGGTCGAGCCGGCCTGACGACGCAGCGCCGGCCCTCCCCACGGGGGAGAGCCGGCGCGCCCGCGGCGGACGGTCAGTTGTTCGGATCGTCGGCGCTGATGTCGGCCAGCACCGACTGCGGCTCGCGCTCGACCGCGAGGTCGCCCATCGAGACCAGGCCGACCAGACGGCCGTCGTCGATCACCGGCAGCCGGCGTACGGCGTAGGTACGCATCAGGTCCGCGGCGGCCACCGCGTCGTCGTACTGGCTCACCGTCACCACATCGCGAGTGGTGATCTGGTTCAGCCGGGTCGAGCCCGGGTCCATGCTCTCCGCGACACCACGGACCGTGATGTCCCGGTCCGTAACGATGCCGACCACATTGTCGCCATCAGTCACCACCACGTCACCGATCGCACTGTCGCGCATCTCCTGCGCGGCCGCGGTGAGCGTGTCGTTGCCGTCCATCGTCACCAACCGGGTCGTCATGAACTCTCCGACCGTTGTCATGGTGCTCCCCTCTCGGTGTCGGCACGGCCCGTCTACCCGCCGCCCGGGGCGGGGTAACGCGGGCGGCCCGGCCGACCGCACGTTGCGTCGGCGGCCGGGTGGAACGCCACAGCGGGGGTGGCGCTGCGCTGACTACGGTGGGCGGATGAGGACGGGCGAACGCGAGCTGCGGGAGTTGGTCGCCGGCAGCGGATGGCTGAGCCGGGCGCTGACCGTGGTGCGCGACTCCGGCCTGCCGGACGCCTGGATCGGCGCGGGCGTCCTGCGCGACCTGGTCTGGGGTGAGCGGTACGGCGACGGGTTCGACCCGGCGACGGTCCGGGACGTGGACGTCGTCTACTTCCACCCGACGGCGCTGAGCCGGACGGACGACGACCGGGCCACCGCCCGGCTTGCAACGGCCTGGGCGGAGCCGCCGTGGCAGGCGCGCAACCAGGCGGCGGTGCACACCTGGTACGCGGCGAAGTTCGGCGGCGACCCGATCGCCCCGTACCGCAGCGTGGCCGAGGCCGTCGCCACCTGGCCGGAGTACGCCACCGCCGTGGCCGTCCGGCTGGATGCGGCCGACCGGCTGGTGGTCTGCGCCCCGTACGGCCTGGCGGACCTGCTGGGCGGAATATGGCGGCACAACCCGGCCCGGGTGGATGTCGCCGGGTCCCGGCAGCGGCTGGCCCGGCATCGGCCGGCGGAGCGCTGGCCGGGTGTGACCGTGGTCGAGCCCGGCTGACCGGCAGGGTCGGCGTGCGTCAGCCCTGGGGCGGGATGCCGTAGATCCGCTCGACGTGCAGGCGCAGCACCAGCCGCCGCTCGTCGACCATGGCCTGGCGGTACTCGTCCCAGTCCGGGTGTTCGCCGCGCAGCGACCGGTAGAGCCCCACCAACTCCTCGACGGTCTCGTCGCCGGGCTCGGCTGCCGGCGACGTCAGCTCGGCGCGCCCCTCGACCACCGCGTACGCCCAGCCGTCCTCGCTGCTGACGTGGAAGCTGGCCCGGGGGTCCCGCCGCAGGTTGGCGGTCTTGGCGCGGCCGTCGGTGACCGAGACGCGGATCAACCCCGCCTCCCGGTCGAACGCGTGGACCACGGTGGACAGCTGCGGCCGCCCGTCCCGCTTGATCGTCGCCAGCACACCCATCGAACGGCCGGCGATCAGGTCGGTCAACGCCTGCTGGGTGCGGTCGTCCGCCACGGTCTCCTCCAGATGGCACGTTCGGCTTCGTCCATCCAAGCACGACGGACGGTTGGCGCGCCCGTCGAACCCTGTGGCGGCGTCCCTCGGCAGGCCGAGGCCCCCGCCGGGTCACCGACGGGGGCCTCGGGTGTCGTGACGGTCAGCGACGCTCGGCGGCGACCAGCTCGGCGAGCTGCACCGCGTTGAGCGCGGCGCCCTTGCGGAGGTTGTCGTTGGAGCAGAACAGCGCCAACCCGTACTCGGCGGTCTCGTCGGCGCGGATCCGTCCCACGTAGGTCGGGTCCTGCCCGGCAGCCTGCAACGGAGTCGGGACGTCGGTCAGCGCCACCCCGGGCGCGTCGGCGAGCAGTTCGTGGGCCCGCTGGGGCGTGAGCGGCCGGGCGAAGCGGGCGTTGATCTGGAGCGAGTGGCCGGTGAAGACGGGCACCCGGACGCAGGTGCCGGAGACCTTCAGGTCGGGGATCTCCAGGATCTTGCGGCTCTCGTTGCGCAGCTTCTGCTCCTCGTCGGTCTCGAAGGAGCCGTCGTCGACGATCGAGCCGGCCAGCGGGAGCACGTTGAAGGCGATCGGCTCGGCGAACGAGCGCGGTGCGGGGAACTCCACGGCCGACCCGTCGAAGGCGAGCGCGGTGGCGTGCTCGGCGACCTTGCGGACCTGCTCGTCCAGCTCGGCGACGCCGGCCAGCCCGGCACCGGAGACCGCCTGGTAGGTCGAGACGACCAGGCCGACCAGGCCGGCCTCGGCGTGCAGCGGGCGCAGCACCGGCATCGCGGCCATCGTGGTGCAGTTGGGGTTGGCGATGATGCCCTTGGGGCGGTCGGCGGCGGCGTGCGGGTTGACCTCGGCGACCACCAGCGGCACCAGCGGGTCCATCCGGAACGCCGACGAGTTGTCGATCACCACGGCGCCGGCTTCGGCGACCCGGGGGGCCAGCTCACGGGCGGTGCCCTTACCGGCCGAGAAGAGCACGATGTCCAGGCCGGAGTAGTCCGCTGTCGCGGCGTCCTCGACGGTCACCTCGCCGTCGCGCCAGGGCAGCGCCCGACCGGCGGACCGCGCCGAGGCGAACAACCGCACCTGCTCCGCCGGGAACTCCCGCTCCGCCAGCACCTGCCGCATCACGCCACCGACCTGGCCGGTGGCCCCCACAATGCCGATCCTCATGCCCGCGAGGCTACCCAGCCCACCCCCACAACCGGGACCCCTTTCCCACCGCCCGGGTCGTGCATCACACCCGGCGCATCGGTGATCACGGGGTTGACGGGGATTACGTGATCGAAATCGCCGCGCATTCCATGATCACCGCAGGAAGGGCGTCAGGGGCGCGTGACCAGGTCGCCCAGGCCGGCGGCCGTCAGGTCGTCACGGATGATGGCCGCATCGCCCTCGACCACCAGGGTCAGCGCGTCCGGGTGCAGGTGGGTGGCTGCGGCTGCGGACACCTGGTCCACGTCGGCGGCGAGCAACTCCTCGCGCAGCCGGGCGTGATAGTCGTCCGGCAGGTCGTGCACCACCAGCGTGGTCAACGCGGAGGCGATCGCCCGTGGGCTCTGCAACTCGACCGAGAGCTGCCCGGCCCGCCAGGAACGCGCCACCGCCAGCTCGTCCTCGGTCACCCCGCCGACCTGGGTACGCGTGATCTCGCCGACCGCCTCGACCAGGGCCGGCGTCGTCACCGCGGTCTGCACGCCGGAGCTGACCGCGAACCGGCCGAACCGCCGGGACGAGGCGAAGTCGGCGCGGATGCCGTACGTGTAGCCGCGCACCTCGCGGATCAGGTGGTTGAGCCGGGAGGTGAAGGCCCCGCCGAGCACGGTGCCGGCGAGCGTCATCGGTACGTGGTCCGGGTGCGCCCGGTGCGGCGACGGGTGGCCGAGCCGCAGCGTGGACTGCACCGAGCCGGGACGGTCCACCAGGATGATCCGCCGACCGCCGCGCAGCGGCACGTCGATCGGGCCGCCCCGGTCGGCGGGGCCGCCCCCGGTGCCGCTGAACGCCGCCGCCGCCAGCGCGTCCAGGTCGATCCGGTCCAGGTCACCGGCGACGATCAGGGTGCCGGGCCGCAGGAACCACTCGGAGTGGAAGACCGTCACGTCCTCCACGTCCAGCCCCGCCACCGAATCCGGGTCGCCGTACATCGGGCGCCCCCACCGGTTCTCGGCGCCGAACAGGTCCGCGCGCAGGGCGGCGTCGGCACGGGGGCCCGGGTTGGCCCAGTCCATCCGCAGCGCGGTCGCCTCGTCGTCACGGACCCGCCGGACATCGGCCGGGTCGAGCTTCGGCGTCCGGACGGCCTCGGCGAGCAGCTGCACCGCTGCGGTCAGCCGGTCCACCGGCACCTGGACGCTGACCTGGAACGAGTCCCAGTCCAGCCCGGTCACCAGCTCGGTGCCGAGCGCCTCGATGGCCAGCGCGTACGCGGTGGCGTCCCGCTGCGCGGTGCCCTCCTCCAGCGCCTTGGCCAGCACCCCGCCCAGCCCCTCCTTGCCGGCCAGCTCCCGGGCGGCACCCGCGTCGAGCAGCAGCAGCGCGACGGCGAGGTTCTGCCCGGGGAGGTGCGCGGCGACCACCTGGCCGCCGGCCACGGCACGGCGGACCACCGGCGGGAACCGGTACGGGCGGGCGGCACCCGGGCCGGGACGGTCGGCGATCAGCGTCATGCGGTCTCCTCGGGCACGTAGGTCAGGGTCGCCCGGTTGGGCGCGTCGAGCACCTCGGCTGCGGCCTCGGCGATCTGCTCGGCGGTCACCGCGAGCCAGGCGGGCAACCGGTCGGCGGCCCGGGCCGGGTCACCGAACTGGGTGGTGTACCGGCCGAGGGTGTCGGCACGGCCGTCCACGGTCGACATCTGCCGCCACCACGCGGTGCTCAGCAACGCCTTGGCCCGGTCCAGCTCGGCGGCGGTGACCGGGACGGTGGCCAGCTCGTCGACCACCTCGGCCAGCCCCTCGGCCAGCCGCTCGGCGCTCACCCCGGGGCGCGCGGTGGCGGTGGCGATCAGCGGCGCCGGGGCGTGCGCGAGGTCCACCCCGTACGCCCCGACCAGGTCCGGCTGGGCGATCCGTTCGCCGTCGGCGAGCCGCTGGTAGAGCCGGCTGCCCCGACCGCTGCCGAGCACGGTGGCGAGCACGGTGAGCACGTCGTAGCCGGGGCTGCCGAACGGGTAGCCGCGGTGCGCCACGTACACCCGGGGGGCCGGCACGTCGGCGGTCACGGTCTCCACGGCGGGTCGCGCGGTGGCCGGGACGGTCCGGCCGTCCGGGGCCGGCGGGATGTCCTCGCGGGCGGGCAGCGCGCCGAAGTACTTGTCGGCCAGCGCGAACACCTCGGCGGCCGCGGCGTCGCCGACCACGGTGAGCACCGCGTTGTTGGGCGCGTAGTACGTCTCGTGGAACGCCTGGAAGGTGGCGAGGTCGGCGGCGTTCAGGTCGGCCATCGAGCCGATCGTCGAGTGGTGGTACGGGTGCCCCGGTGGGTAGAGCAGCGGCAGCAGCCGCAGCCAGGCGTCTCCGTACGGGACGTTCTCGTAGCGCTGCCGGCGCTCGTTCTTCACCACGTCCCGCTGGTTGTCCAGCGTCTCCTGGGTGAGTGCGGGGACCAGGCCGCCCATCCGGTCGGCCTCCAACCAGAGCGCCAGCTCCAGGTGCTCGGCCGGCACCGTCTCGAAGTAGTTGGTCCGGTCGGGGTTGGTGGTGGCGTTGAGCGAGCCACCCGAGCCCTGGATCAGCTTCATGTGCTCGGTCTTGGCCACGTTCACCGAGCCCTCGAACATCAGGTGCTCGAAGAGGTGGGCGAAGCCGGTCTGCCCGTCCGGCTCGTGCCGGGAACCGACGTCGTACCAGAGGTTGACGGCCACGGCCGGCGCGGTGCGGTCCTCGCTCACCACCACGCGCAGGCCGTTGTCCAGTCGGGACGTCTCGATGGGCCAGGGGTAACCGCTGTCGGGCATGCCACGACGCTATCCGATCTCCCGGGCGGAAAGGTGACGTGCCGGCCGTCGGCGAGCCGGCCACCGGCATCGAGCCGGCCAGTCGGGGTACCGGAGGGCCATGCCCGCACCCACCGCCACCCCGCCCGCCCCGCGTGTCACCGGGCGGGCCGCCACCGTCGTCGAAGGCGCCGCCGCCGCCCTGACCCGCCTGCGCCGCGGTCGGCTCCTGCATCCCGCCGGCCGCTCGTTCGCCGCCGAGGTGATGATCTGGGGTACGCCCGGACCACCCACCGGGGTCAGCCTGCTCGACGACCCCGGCCGGTACCGGGCGACCGTCCGGCTCTCCAAGGGGGTGCCCACGCCGGGCAGCTGGCCGGACGTGCTGGGGCTGGCGGTGCGCGTGCACTCCGACGCCGGCCGCCCGTTCGACCTGCTGGTCAGCTCCAGCGGCGCGGCCCCGTTTCTGCGGAACCTGCCGCTGCCCCGACGCCGCTTCGCCGGGACGTACAGCACGATCACCTGCTACCGCCGGGGCAGGCGCCGGCTCTGGCTGGCGGCGCTGGCCGACCCGGAGTCGATCGACCTCGGCGACAGCCTGGCCACGGTGACCGAGGCCGCCCGGGCGGACGCGCCGCGCCTGGTTCTCGCGGTCGCGTCCGCCGTGGGGCCGTGGCGGCCGATCGGGCAGGTGACCATCGGCGCCCAGCTCGACGCACGTCAGGACGCCGCGCTCGCCTTCGACCCGGTGGGCAACCTGCCGCCGGAGCTGCGGGCGGCCGGCCCGCTGGCCTGGCTGCGGGACCAGACCTACCGAGGGTCGCGCCGGGCCCGTGGGGCGGCCGGTCAGTCCGGAGGCTCGGAGGCGACCACCGTCTGATCCGAGGTGCGGTGCTCCAGCACCGTGTCCGGGGCGGCGTTCTGGTCCTCCTCACGGATGTCCGAGTCGGTGAGGATGGCCTCGGCCTGCGCCTCCGGGTCGTCGCTGCCCACCGCCGCCTCCTCGGGCAGGAGGTGCGCGCGGGACTCCACGCGGTCCTGATCGTTCTGCTCGTCCGTCATGGCACCCCTGTTACCCCGGCCCCGGCCCTGCCACGCGGTGATCGTCCAGCCTCTTGGGACGACCCGCTGAGTTCCGGCGGCGTCGGGTACGCTGGGCCCGTGACGCGTTCGTATCGATGGTTTAGGCAGCCGGCTCGCAAGCCGGTGACTTCACCATGATCTGACGTCACCACGGACCGAGCCGGCTGGGCAGGAGCTATCGTTCCTGCCCTTTTGCGTACGAGCAGCCGGCTCTTCCCGGGCACCGGCCCCGGGCACGGTCGGCGGAAGGATTCCCACCGTGACGACCCCGGAGACCGATCGGGTCAGCGATCAGCGGATCGACCGTGTCGTGCCGCTGACCACGCCCGCGCTACTGCACCACGAGCTGCCCCTGGACGCCTCGCTCGCCTCGGACGTGTTGACCGGCCGGCGGGCGGTGGGTCGCGTGCTGGACCGCGAGGACGACCGCCTGCTGGTGGTGGTCGGCCCCTGCTCGGTGCACGACCCGGTTGCCGCCCTCGACTACGCCCAGCGGCTGCGCGTGGCCGCCGACCGGCTCGCCGACGACCTGCTGATCGTCATGCGGGTCTACTTCGAGAAACCGCGATCAACGGTGGGCTGGAAGGGCCTGATCAACGACCCGGGGCTGGACGGCAGCGGGGACGTCAACACCGGCCTGCGGCGCGCGCGGGCACTGCTGCGCGACGTACTGCGCCTCGGCCTGCCGGTGGGTTGCGAGTTCCTCGACCCGATCACTCCGCAGTACATCGCGGACACGGTGGCCTGGGGCGCGATCGGAGCCCGGACCGTGGAGAGCCAGGTGCACCGGCAGTTGGCCTCCGGCCTGTCCATGCCGATCGGCATGAAGAACCGCCCGGACGGCAGCATCAGCACCGCCGTGGACGCGATTCGCGCCGCCGGGGTGCCCCACGTCTTCCCCGGCATCGACTTCTCCGGCACGCCGGCGATCATGCACACGCGGGGTAACACCGACGGGCACCTGGTGCTGCGCGGCGGCGGTGGCCGGCCCAACTACGACGCCGAGTCGGTGGCCGGTGCGCTCGACCTGCTCCGCGCCGCTGGCCTGCCGGAGCGTCTGGTGATCGACGCCAGCCACGCCAACAGCGGCAAGGACCACCGCAACCAGCCGCTGGTCGCCGCCGACGTGGCCGCCCAACTGGCCGCCGGCCAGCGCGGGATCACCGGCGTGATGTTGGAGTCGTTCCTGCTGCCGGGCCGGCAGGACCTCGACCCGACCCGGGAGCTGGAGTACGGCCGCTCGGTCACCGACGCCTGCCTCGGCTGGGACGACACCGCCGAGGTGCTCGACCACTTGGCCACCGCCGTGCGGGCCCGTCGGGCCACCCTGCCGACCCCGGCCTGACCGGCCACCGGTTGTGACGACGGACACGGATGTCGGCGGAACAGCGGCGGGGGTCGGTCCGTTGACAGAGGTGTCGGTGTGTCCAGTGTCCCCGGGCCTCACCTAAATAGCCTTCGCGGAATACCGTCCGGCTGGAGCCGCGTAGCGCCACTCGCCGAGAGGCGACCTGCACACCGACACCAGCGCCGCCCCCGGCCCACAAGGCCGGGGGCGGCGCTGTCTGTACGGGGAGCCGGGGGTGCGACAGGACCCCCTCTGACCGCATGACCTGCCAATACGATTGATTTGTGAGCGAGATGTCGAACGACCTTGGCGCTTTTCTGAGCGCTCGCCGGGCGCTGGTGACACCGCAGCAGGCCGGCATCCCCGATGTGGGCGTGCGGCGCGTGCCGGGCCTGCGGCGCGAGGAGGTCGCCATGCTCGCCGGCGTCAGCGCGGACTATTACCTGCGCCTGGAGCGGGGCCGCGATCGCAACCCGTCCGTGCAGGTGCTGGAGTCCATCGCACGCGTCCTACAGCTCGACGACGAGCACCTGGCCTACCTGCTGACGCTGGTGCGGGACGCTTCCCCAAAGCGCAGACGGCGACCGCGCAATGAGACGGTTCCGCCCGGTGCGCTCAAGCTCCTGGACTCCCTCGTGCAGCCCGCCTTCATCGAGGGACGGTACTTCGACATCCTGGCCTCGAACAGCCTCGCCAGGGCTCTTTCTCCAGGTCTCGCCAAAGGGGGGAACCAGCTCAGGGATCTGTTCCTGAACCCCGCCGAGCAAGCGCTGCATCCGGATTGGGAGGACATCACGGAGTGCTTCGTCGCGAACCTGCGACAGGCCGTGGGCACCGACATCGACAATCCGCGGTTCATCGAACTGACCGGAGAACTCTCGTTGGCGAGCGCCCGATTTCGTCAGCTCTGGGCACGTCATGAAGTACGCGGACAGCGCGGAACGCCGATCCGGCTCAATCACCCGCAGGTCGGGGAACTCATCCTCAACCGTGAACGGCTGAGCATCGGCGGAGCGGAAGGCATGATGCTCGTCGTGTATCACCCCGACGCCGGGTCCGCCAACGCCGAGAAGCTGACTCTCCTGGCCTCCGCGGGCCTGGACGCCGCCCGCGAGCGACAGACGGTCCGACAGGCCGGTAGCTGAGACGAACGCGCCCAGCGACGGCGCCGAGCGCGACAGCACGGCGCAAAGGCGTCGCGTGGTCAGAGGGGCCCTGTCAGACCCCAGGCTCGAGAGGGCTCTGGGTGCCTCCCTCAGCCGTGGATAGCGTCCACAACGGCCTGTTCTGGTCATGCATTCGGGGAGGACGGACATGACTGTCACACTGATCACCGGCGCCAACAAGGGCATCGGCTTCGAGACCGCCAAACAGCTTCTGGAGCTGGGGCACGACGTCTACATCGGCGCGCGTGATGTCGAGCGAGGTGAAAAAGCCGCAGCAGCGCTCGGAGCGCGATTCGTCCAGCTCGACGTGACCGACGACGCATCTGTGCGCAGGGCACTGGCGACGATCGACTCGGCCGCGGGCCGACTCGACGTCCTGGTGCACAACGCGGGCGTTCTGGAGACCGGGCTCGACGGCCCCGCCGCTCTGCACTCCTTCGACACGAACGCGGTGGGAATCGTGCGTGTCACGGAGGCGGCTCTGCCCCTGCTTCGCAGGTCGTCGAATCCCAACGTCGTCACCATCTCGAGCAGCGCCGGATCGTTCTGGGCGGTGAACAATCCCGAGCGGCCGGAGTTCGGATTGTCGCTTGCGCTGTACTCGGCGTCCAAGTCCGCGGCCACCATGCTGACGGTGCAGTACGCCAAGTCCCAGCCGGGCATCAAGTTCAACGCACTCGAGCCGGGCACCACCGCCACCGACATGACCGCCGCCTTCGGAATCGGACGACCGGCAGAGGAGAGCGCCCGACATGTCGTGCGCCTGGCGACCCTCGACCCGGGCGGACCGACGGGAACCTTCCAGGACGAAGCAGGGGAACTGCCCTGGTGAACACGAAGTTTGACCGATTCCGACCCGGGTAGCTGATCAGCGTGACCGACGACGCACCCGTGGCCGGCGAGCCGGACACCCAGGCCCTCGACGACCTGCTCAACGACATCTACCGAGGTCAGGAGCGGGTCACGCAGGCGGAGATCTACCGACGGGCCGTGGCCGCGGACCTCCCGGCGGACCTGCTCGCCCGGATCGACGCGCTACCCGAGGGCGAGTACGCGGTGGACGAGGCCAGCGACCTGCTGGGCGGCTCCGTCGCGTGAGCGACCGCAGAAGGGACACCGACATGACGCACCACGAGGACCACGACGAGAAGGTGCCGGCGCTGGGTCAGCCCCCGAAGGGCAGGGACACCACCCCCGAGCCGGACTTCGCCAACGAGCACGACCGCACCGCCGTGGATCGGGAGATCATCACCGGGGCGGACGAGGACGAACGGGAGCCGGAGTCGCCGCACGGCTGGTCGGGCATGCAGCGCTGAGGCGTACGACAAAGGGGGCCGGTGTCTGCCGGCCCCCTTTTGCGCGTCCACTCGTCAGTCGTCGTCGTGCCCACCCTCGGCGGCCTGCTGGGCCGTCGCGTACGCCATCTGGAGGAAGTCGGACGCGGCGACCGCCGTCAGCGCGGTGGCCACCAGCCGGGTCAGCCGGGGCGCGAGCACCAGGCCCCCGGTCAGCCCGGTCGCCACCCAGACCGCCAGGCAGAACGGGCAGCTCAACAGCTCGCCGATGGCGTGCCGGGTGGAGCTGCCCGAGTCGCGGACCTGCTCCATCACCTCACCGCTGCCGATCGGGCGGTCGTACCGGGTGAACGGCGCCCGCAGCGGGCTGGTCACCGCGTCCTTGGACAGCAGCCGGCTGAGCTTGTGCGTGGCGATGGAGAGCAGCACCACGTCGGCGGTGGCGGGACGCTCGGGCACGGGCCGTCCGGTCACCTTGACCAGGCCGGCCAGCGCCCCGGCAACCCCGGCGTAGGTGCCCATCGCCGCCAGGTAGCCGCCGAGCGGGCGGTGCTCGTGCGGCGCGTACGCCCTGCGCAGCCGCGCCGCCTTCTGTCGTAGGCCAGTGTCGGTCACCCGGTCTCCTCATGTGTCGTGGTGCGAAAGCGGCCGTCCGGCGGTGTCAGCCGGCCTGGAGGTTGTCGGCGACCTCGCGGGCCAGGTTGCTCAGCGCCTCGTCGGCCAGCTGGTCCGGATCTTCGTCGGACCCGCCAGCCAGGTCGAGCTGGATGCGGGCGCCGCCGGAGTCCGCCGGCTCCACCCGGATCTCGGCGGACCAGTCGGCGTCGTGGCCGTCGCCCCAGCGGGCCCGCAGTTCCTCACCGCTGATCTCGGCGGCGGGGCTGCCGTCGCCGCGCAGCGGCTCCGGCAGCCACGCCGACGCGCGGGCGGGATCGGTGGCCGTGTTGAAGACCACCTCGGGCGGCGCGGACATGCCGCGCACCGCGCGCGCCGGCATCACGCGTCCCGCAGGCGGCTCGGGTCGACCTCCCGGCCCGGGTGGCGGGCCAGGTACTCGGTTTCGAGTTCCGCCGTGCGCCGCAGATGGTTGGCGAGCGCGGAGTCCGCCGCGTGCCGGAGCGTGTCCAACCGGGTGCGGTGCAGGCTGTGCATCTCGCGGATCAGATCCTCGTCGGTCAGCTCCGTCGGGTCGACGCCGAGCAGGTCGCCGTCGTCGAGGTCCGGGCCGACGCCCGCCGGGTCGGCGAGGTGGTCACCGCCCCACTCGGGCACCCGCTGCTCCGGGCTCATGTCAGTGCTGCCGTTGGACGGAAAGCCGTCCTCGCGTACCGATCCGGTCATCATCGCCCCCCTGGTCTCGTTTGGGCTGGCGTCTAGACGGATGCCCACACCGGGTGACGCCAAACCATCCCGGCCACGCGACAACTACGACACGGTGTCGGAGAGCGGCGCCCTTCCCGGTACCCTCGATGCCATGAGGTGGCTCTGGACCCCGGCGTGGATCGCGCGTCACGTGGCCATGGTCGTGCTGGTCGTGAGCTTCCTCGGGCTGGGCTGGTGGCAGATCAGCCGGGCCACCGCCGGCAACAGCCTGAGCTGGGGGTACGCGGTCGAGTGGCCGGTCTTCGCCGGCTTCGTGGTCTACGTCTGGTGGCGGGAGGTGCGGCTGGCCCGCCGGAACGCCGAGGCGGCCGCCGAGCCGCCGACCGACCTGACGGACGCGTCGGCCGACGCGCCGACGCAGGCCGTGACCGCCGGAGCCCGACCGGCGGTGCGCCGACCGGTGCGGGTTGCCCGGGTCCCGGCCGCCGGCGAGGCCGTCGAGGACACGGACCTGGCCGCCTACAACCACTACCTGTCATGGTTGAACGCCAATCCGGGCGCTCGGCCCGGTGACTATCCCGGCTGAGCCGGGGCTCGGAAGGACGGACGAAGGTGGGCGCAGCCCTTACCCGGTACCGCGTGATCGCCTGGATCGTGGGCGTGGTGCTGATCCTGCTGGTCGTGATCGGCATGCCGCTGAAGTACGCGTTCGACAACCCGGTCGTCGTGGAGACGGTGGGGCCGGCGCACGGCTTCCTCTACATGATCTATCTGGTGGCCGCGTTCGACCTGAGCCGCCGGGCCGACTGGCCGCTGAAGCGGATGCTCCTGGTGATGCTGGCCGGCACCGTGCCGTTCGTCTCGTTCTACGCCGAGCGCCGGGTCACCGGGTGGCTGGCCCGCCCGGCGGAGCGTACGCCGGAGCCGGTCGCCGGCTGAGCGACCGACCGACGTCCCGCAGGGCCGACCCGGCTCCGGGTCAGCGGCTGGGCCGCCACGGGTCGGCTGAGGCGAGCGGGTCCACCCAGCCGCCGTACCGGTTCACTTCCCGAGCCCGCAGCAGTGCCCGGGTGACCTGGCCGAACTGCCGCTCGTCGTCGGCGCTGAACAGCAGCATCTCGGCCCCCCGGTGCCATCCCCACAGCTCGTAGGGTGGTGGCCGCCAGCGGTCACCGACCAGGGCCAGCGCCGCCGGCAGCAGGAACACCGCCCCGAGGATGAGGTACGCCCCGGCCGTCAGCCGTTGCAGGCCGCCGGTGAAGCCGAGCAGGAGCCCGACGCCGCCGATCATGCTGCCCGTGATGGCGACGGCCCGGACGGCGATGCGGTCGTGGGGGCCGCGGGTGGTGCGTAGATGGGTCAGGTCGGCGACCAGGTAACTGGTCCGGCCGACGGTGAACCGGTCGACGGTCACGATGATGCCGGGACGCGCGTACAGCAGGGTCGATCGGGCGCCGGGCACCGTTCGCTGCGGTCGCGTCGTTGCGCCTTCACGATTCACGGTTCCTCCCGTGGGGCGGTTGGCCGGGCGGAATCGCTGGTCAGAGGCATCGCTGCCGATCGACGGGATTCCCGGCTCCGGCCTTCATTGTGTTGGGGCGCCGCCAGTTCGCCGGGTCATTTACAAGCTCCCGACAGTTCACTCCTGCGGGAGACGTCGCCAAGAAACAGCATCCATTTCAGGTTTTATCGGTTATGGCGCACTGGTATCCGGCGGCATACGCCGACAACGACGAAGCTCGCATAACACGCAAACCGGGGGAAGGGCGTCAAGCCGAGAGGTCTCAGTGGGTGTCGGCAGCCACCGTGGAGACGCCAGCCGCAGGGACCACTTCCCGTCACTTCGCCAACATTCGACCCTGCTTCAACTGCGGGCGACAACCGTCCCGGGTTAGGTTGGGCAGGCCGGTCCGGCCCAGCGCCGTCCGCCCGGATGGCCCCGGCCGGTGTCGCCGAGGGCGTCAGCAGCCCGACGGCGGCCGTGGGAGAGGGGCCTTCCGCTCTTGTCATCCCTGAGAAACCTGCTGCGCACCATGGCTCTGGCCGGCATGTCGGCCGCGCTCATCGCCCCGACGGCGGTGGCCTACGCGGAGCCGTCACCCGCCGACCTGACCCGCCGGATCGAGACGTCCTCGGCCGAGCTGGAGCGGGTCGTCGAGTCGTACAACAAGCTCACCGAGGAGATCAAGACCAACAAGACCTCCGCAGCCCGATTACAGGCCCGCATCGGCCCGCTCGAACAGCAGGTCGAGCAGAGCCGGGCCGACGTCGCCGAGCTGGCGACGACCGCGTACAAGAGTGGTGGCCTACGGACCGCGGACGCGCTGCTGCGCCCCGGCGGCTCGGCCGCGCTGCTGGACCGGCTCGGCACGCTCGACCAACTCACCCGCCAGCGGCAGGAACGCATCTCCGGCTTCACCGCCAACCAGCAACGGCTGCTCGACGAGAAGAGCCGCCTGGACGCCACGCTGACCCGGCAGGCCGCGCAGGCCCGCCAGCTCACGGCGGCCAAGAAGCAGATCGAGAAGGACCTGTCCAAGCTGTACGAGCTGCGCCGGCAGGCGTACGGGGCGGCCACCGAGCGACCCGAGCCCAGGGCGGCTGCGGCCGAGGCCGCGAACGTACCCGCCGTCGCCGGTGACGCCGGCGCCGCGGTGCGCTACGCCTTCGGTGCCCTGGGCAAGCCGTACGTCTGGGCGGCCGACGGACCGAACGGCTACGACTGCTCCGGGCTGACGTCGGCGGCCTGGCGGGCGGCCGGGAAGTCGCTGCCACACAACACCCGGATGCAGTGGGGCGTGGTCGCCCACATCAGCCGCGGCGACCTACGCCCCGGAGACCTCATCTTCTACAACGGACTCGGGCACGTCGCCCTCTACATCGGCGGCGGGCAGGTGATCGACGCCCCCAGCGCCGGCCGCAACGTGCTCAAGCGGGGCATGAACATGATGCCCATCCAGGGCTACGGCCGGGTCCGCTAGCCACCACCTGACACGGCGAGAGGCCGGCGTCCCCCTATCGGACGCCGGCCTCTCGCCGTCATTACTACCAGGTCAGGCTGCCTGCAGCCCCTCCGCGCGGGCCAGCTCACGGAGCCGGCCGAGGGCCTGGATCTCCAGCTGCCGGATCCGCTCCCGGGACAGTGAGAACCGTGACGCGACCTCGGTGAGCGAGTGCTCGCGACCGTCCTCCAGCCCGTAGCGGGCCCGCATGATGCCCGCCGACCGGTCGTCGAGGTGGTTCAGCAGCCCCTCGATGCGCTGCCGCTCCAACCCGGAGAGGACGATGTCCTCCGGCGACGGGGCGTCACTGTCGGCGACCAGGTCGCCGAGGCTGGTGTCGCCGTCGTCACCGACCGGAGTGTCCAGCGAGACGGTGTCCTGCGACCAGCGGCGCAGCTCGTTCACCCGCTCGACGGTGACGCCGAGGGCTGCCGCGATCTGCTCCGGCTCCGGGTCGCTGCCCAGCTCACGCGTGAGCTGGCGGGCCACGTTGCGCATCCGGTTGACATCCTCCACCAGGTGCACCGGCAGCCGCACGGTGCGCTCCTGCTGGGCGATCGCCCGGCTGATCGCCTGGCGGATCCACCAGGTGGCGTAGGTGGAGAACTTGTAGCCACGCTCGTAGTCGAACTTCTCGACCGCCCGGACGAGGCCGGTGTTGCCCTCCTGGATCAGGTCCAGCATGGGCATGCCCGAGCGCACGTAACGGCGGGCGATCGACACGACCAGTCGCAGGTTGGCGCGGATGAAGAGGTCCTTCGCGCGCTCGCCCTCGACGACCAGCCGCTCCAGGTCATCCCGGTCGACACCTGCTGGAACGCTGTCCTCACCGAGCAGGTGCTCAGCGTAGAGGCCGGCCTCGATCGCCTTGGAGAGATCGACCTCCCGAGCGGCGTCCAGCAGTGGCGTCCGGGAGATCTCGTGCAGGTAGACACCGACGAGGTCGCGCTCCTCGGCGACCTGATCGGTCCGCATGCCGATGTTCTTGTCCACGTTGCCCACGGTCCCCTCGCTCGCGCCGGTTGCCCGGTTCCTTGCCGTCCCCACGTCCGTCAGCCCTTCCCCGGTAACTTCCGCTGTGCCCACCAGTGCTGACACCTACACAACAGATGAGACGTGTCGGGGATTCCATGTACTGAGTCGAAAGTGTCACGAATGCCTGAGTAGTAGCTGAGAGCACGGTCCACGTTTGCTGTCAGCACCCCGTCGGGTGGCTCGCCGCTGGGCACCTCGTACGGGTTGGCGGGTCGACGGATCGCCGAACGCCCGCAACTATGGCAACACCGCCCGCCGCGGGGGCACAGCGACCCGGGTCACCACCACGCTGCGATCCTGGTCACTGCCAGATACGCACCGGGGGACCGGTCGGTTCATCCACGGGGGTGGTATTACCCCCCGCCCAGATGAACAATCCGGAGCCCCGTTCGCTTCCCATCCTCCGGTAGGGGCGTGGGCGCTAGGAGGAGAGCAGGGCCAGGGCGCCGCGTACCTGGTCGGCGGAGCGGGCCAGCGCGGCCCGGGCGGCGGCGACCTCGGCGCCGGAGACCAGCGAGACCAGCGCGGTCTTCAGGTCGCCGTCGGCCTCGGTGAGGGCCCGCTGGGAGATCTCCTCGGAGCAGCCGGTGGCCTCGACCAGTATCGAGATCATTCGCCCGCGGAGTTTCGCGTTGGTGGCCACCATGTCGATCATGAGGTTCGAGTAGACCCGGCCCAGGCGCACCATGACGGCGGTGGAGAACGTGTTGAGCACCAACTTCTGCGCGGTGCCCGCCTTCATCCGGGTCGACCCGGTGACCACCTCGGGTCCGGTGTCCACCCCGATGAACACGTCGACCGACCTGGCCGCCTCGGCCTCCGGATTGGCGCAGAGCAGCACCGTCGAGGCGCCCTTGGCGCGGGACGCGGCGAGCGCCCCGAGGACGTACGGGGTGCGCCCGCTGGCGGCCAGACCGACCACGAGGTCCCCGGCGCGCACACATCCGGCCGCCTCGACCGCGCCACCCGGCTCGTCGTCCTCGGCGTCCTCCACGGCACGCCACATAGCGTCCGGGCCTCCGGCGAGGTGGGAGCAGAACCAGTGCCGGGGCGAGTTGAAGGTGGGGGCCAGCTCGGCGGCGTCCAGCACACCCAGCCGCCCGGAGGTGCCGGCCCCGAAGTAGTGCACCCGGTGGCCGCCGCGCAGTGCCGCGACCGCCAGGTCGACCGTGGCGGCGATCTCGTCGAGCACCGCGGCGACCGCGGCCGGTACGCGCCGGTCGGCCTCGTTGATCACGGTGAGCACGTCCCGGGTCGACATCAGGTCGAGGTCGACGCTGAGCGGGTTGCGCCGTTCGGTGGGGGCGCCCACCCGGACAACCGGGCGGGCGGGAGGTGCTGGCATGTCCTCGTCCGGCTCCACCGCGCCGGCCGTCATCCTCGCCTCCGGTTGGCACCCACCCGGTGCGACTGGACCGCCTCCGCGGTCGCCTCGAGAGCCTTGCGCGCCCGGGACCGGTTGCGCGCGGCCACGCCGACGAAGAGGCAGTCGACCACGGTCAGCTGGGCCAATCGGCTGGCCGTCGCGCCGGACCGGTAGGTGGTCTCCCGGGCGGCGGTGGTCAGCACGAAGTCGGCCACGTCGGTGATCGGTGAGCGCGGGAAGTTGGTGAGCGCCACGGTGGCGGCGCCCCTCGTCCGGGCCTGCTCCAGCACCTCGATCACGTCGGAGGTGGTGCCGGTGTGCGAGATGCCGATCGCCACGTCGCCGCGGCCGAGCAGGGCGGCGGATGTCAGCGCGGTGTGCACGTCGGGGAAGTAGAAGGCGATCCGGCCGATGCGGTGCAGCTTCTGCTGGAAGTCGGAGGCGACGAACCCGCTGGCGCCGGCGCCGTAGATGTCGATCCGGCCGGCGTTGGCGATGGCCTCGACCACCTGCTCACAGACGGCCGGGTCGAGCTGTTCGGCAGTCTCCTCCACCGCGCGTGCGTCGTTGAACGCGATGGTGGCGATGATCTGGGCGAGGTCGGCGCCGGGCGGGATGTCACCGCCGACCACCCGGGCGTCCGGTGGCTCGATCCGGCGGGCGGCCTCGGCGGCCAGCCGGATGCGCAGTTGCGGGTAGCCGTCCATGCCGACCGACCGGCAGAACCGGATGACGGTCGCCTCAGATGTCTCGGCTGCGGTGGCGAGGTCGGTAATGGTCCGCCGGGCGGCGGCGGCCGGGTCGGACACGACCAGGCGCGCCACCCGCTGCTCAGCCGGCGACAGCGAGGGGAGCAGGCCACTGATGTGGACGATCAGCCCACCGGGCTCGTGACTCGCGGAAATCTTCGGACTCTTCGCCACGGATGAAACTTACTTTCATGAGGCGTGAGCGTCAACCATGACTGGCCGGGGTGGGAAAAAGTACCGCCTACCGGGATCACCCGTCCCGCACAGCCTGCCACTCCCCCAGAACCGCCGCCTCATCCGCCGGGGCGAGTCCGCCCTGCCGGACGGCGTCGGGTTCTGCTGCCATCCACGCCGCGGTCGCCCGAACGGTGTCGGCCAACGGACGGATCGTCAGCCCGGCGTCGCGCGCCGGTCGGACATCCCGGTCCATCAGGCCGCCCCACTCCGGCAGCCGCGCCCAGAGCGGCAGGGCCCGCTCCCCCGACCACTCGCGTACGTCCCGGGCCACCAGAAAATCCTGGTCGACCCACGTGAGGACGGGATCGGTGACGCCCAGCCCGGCGGCCACCCCGGCCAGCAGGTCGGCCCGGGACATCGCCGGGCCGGTGCCGTCGTACGTGCCGCTGAGGCCGGTTTCGGCGGCGTGCAGCAACCAGGCCGCCAGGTCGGCGACGTCCACGAACTGCACCCGGTCGGTCGGGCGTCCGGGCGCGAGGATCTCCCCACCGGCCGACAGCCGCCGCACCCAGTACGGAAAACGGTCGCTCGGGTCCTCCGCCCCCACGATCAGCCCCGCCCGGCAGATGAACGAGTGATCCTCGCCCATCCGCTCCCGCACCGCCTGCTCGATGCTCACCTTGCACTCGCCGTACCAGCGATGGTCCGCGCCGACCGGACCGTCCACGTCCGGCGGGGCGGGTGCCAGCACCGGCGCGTCCGCCGCGGTCTGGCCGGGGGTGGTGTTGTCGGCGTACACCGAGATCGTCGACACGAACGACCAGTGGCGGACCTGGCCGGCCAGTGCGGCCAACGCGTGGCGGGCGTGACTGATCCGGCTGGTGACGTCCACCACCGCGTCGAAGCTCTCGCCGGCCAGCGGCGCCAGGCCGGCCGGGTCGTCCCGGTCGACCGGCACGAACCGGGCTTCCGCCGGTGCGGTGCCGGAGACGCCACGGGCGGCGCAGGTCACGTCGTGGCCCTGCGCGACGGCGAGCCGCGCCAGTGTGCGGCCGAGGAACCGGGTGCCACCGAGAATGAGGATCCGCATGCGCCGATGCTGCGCTGTCGGCGGGCGGTTCACCAACCCGCTCTGCTGTCGGCAGAGCACCCGGTGCCATGCGCCCGTCCTCCGGCGGGCCGGCGGCTGACGGTGGCCGAAGCGGCCGCTAGCGTGAGGCGCATGGCGGATCGCAGTGTGCTGGTGACCGGAGGTACGGGCGGGCTCGGCGGGGCGGTCGTCGCCACCTTCCTGGCGGCCGGATGGCGGGTGGTCGTACCGGAGCGGGAAGCCCGACCCGGATCGGAGCCGACTGCGGACGGGCCGGTCCGGCTGGTCGCGGACCTGGGCGATCCGGCCGGCGCGGCACGCGCGGTCGAGGCCGCGGCCGGCGAGCCGACGGCGCCGCTGCGGGCGGTGGTCAACCTGGTGGGCGGGTACGCCAGCGGCGGGCTGGTGCACGAGACGCCGGTCGAGGAGTTCGAGCGGATGCTCACCACCAACCTGCGGCCGACCTACCTGGTCACCCAGGCCGCGCTGCCGCATCTGGTGGCGGCCGGAGGCGGCGCGGTGGTCTGCGTCTCGGCCCGCGCGGCGGTCGCCCCGTTCCCCGGCGCGGCCGGTTACGTCACCGCCAAGGCGGCGGTGCTCGCCTTCGCCAACGCGGTCGCCGTGGAGTACCGGTCCCGCAGTGTGCGCTGCAACACCGTGCTGCCGAGCATCATCGACACCCCGGCGAACCGGGCGGCGCAACCCGACGCCGACCACTCCCGCTGGGTGACCCCGGCCGAGATCGCGCCGGTGATCCACTTCCTCGCGTCGGCGGAGTCCGCGCCGACCAGCGGCGCCACCGTCCCGGTCTACGGGCGGGCCTGAGCCACCAGCGGCCCGGCGGAGTCTTGGCCGGTCCGCTCCCCCACCGCCGGCACGGCCCGCCCGGGCAGGGACTGCTCGGGCGCGGACGCTTCGGGCGCGGACGGCTCGGATGGCCCCTCGGGCGAGGACGCCGGGGCGGCCGACCGAGGAGCCGGGTCGGGCCGGGTGGCCTGCGGCAGCCAGGTCGCCAGGTGCGCCTGGATCTGCTCGGTCACCTCCTCGGCCGGGCGGCCCGCGTCCACCAGCACGAAGGTCGGGTACTCGGGCAGGGCGCGGTAGGCGGTGTCGGCCGCGGTCAGCCAGCCCATCGTCTCGTGGTCGGTGCCCCGCTCCTCGATCCGCCGGTACGCCTCGGCCGGGTCGACGGCGAGCAGGAAGGTCACCTGCGGCGTCGGGAAGCAGCGGTAGCCGACCCGGGCCAGTCGCTCCCAACGGTGCCCGCCATGGGCGCGGATGCTGGCGTACTGGCAGGCCGAGTAGCGGTCCATCACCGCCGTCCGGCCGGTGAGCAGACAGCTGAGCAGGGCGGCGGCGATGGCGAGCCAGCGCAGCACGGATTCCACCGCCAGCATGCCGTCGCGCCCGACGAGTCGCTGCGCGTCGGGGCGGCCGAACCGGTGGGCGAGCCGGCCGAGCCAGCGACGCCCGCTCGCGTTGCGACGGTACCGGGCCGGGCGGCCGGCGGCGGTCAGCGCGTCGGCCAAACGGTGCGCCTGGGTGGTCTTGCCGGAACCGTCGATGCCGATCAGGGCGACGGTGCGCAGCCCGGCCCTGCCGCGTCGCATCCCCGATGATCTGGCCACCCTCGACAGGTTATCCGACGCGCGCTTCGGCTCCGCGTGGTTTGTGGTGCTTGATCCCGGTTGGCACCCGAGCGAGACCCGACCAGGTGTGGGCGACCGGAATGCCGGGTACGGGAGTTCGAATCCAACCAACGCCTGTCCACCGACACGACGACGGGAGACCCAGATGGCTGAGCGCGGGGACGAGAGTCTGGTGCACACCCTCAAGAAGGTCGCCGCCGTGCTCAAGCAGTCCGAGATTCCGTTCGCGCTCGGCGGCAGCTTCGCCGTCTACGCCCACGGCGGCCACTCCAGCGACCACGACGTCGACTTCCTGATCCGGGAGGCCGACGTCGAGCGGGCGCTGGAGGCCCTGGTGGCCGCGGGCTTCGTCGCCGAGCGTCCGCCGGAGGACTGGCTGGTGAAGGTCTTCGACGACGGGCGGATGGTCGACCTGATCCACCGGCCGATCGAGACGCCGGTGACCGAGGAGACGTTCGCCGACACGGTCGTCCGGCCGGTGGACGCGATCCACATGCCGGTCCTGTCCGCCACCCAGCTGATGGTGCACAAGCTGCTCAGCTTCTCCCAGCACTACTGCGACTTCGCCCGCGGCCTGCCGCTGGCCCGGTCGCTGCGGGAGCAGATCGACTGGGAACGGGTACGCAAGGAGACGCAGCACTCGCCGTACGCCGAGGCGTTCCTGGTGCTGCTGGACCGGCTGGAGGTGGTGCCGGAAACCGGCACCCAGGCAGGAGAGGGGACACCGTGACCCACCATCGCGACAGTGGCGCCGGGCCACCGGACGAGTACGTCGAGGCGGAGATCCACCGGCTGCTCGCCGAGGATCCCGCCGTCGCCGAACAGGGAATCACCGTGGTCCGGCGGGAACGCGCCCTCGTGCTCTACGGCGAGGTGGAGAGCCCGCACCGGCGCGAGGAGATCCTGCGCCGGGTGTCGGAGCGCTTCCCGGACGTGCCGATCACCAGCGACATCGGGGTGATCCGCGCCCAGGCGCCCACGGAGATCGAGCAACTGCCCTGAGGGAGGTTTCATGGTGATCCGGATCGCCGCCGTGGGCGACGTACATCTGGACGAGGACGTGGTCGGCCGGTTCCGCCCCGCGTTGGAGGAACTGCCGGACTGCGCCGACGTGCTGCTGCTGGCCGGGGACCTCACCCGGCACGGCACCGAGGCCGAGGCGCGCTGCGTGGCGCAGGAGTTCGGCGGGTTGGCCGTGCCGGTGGTGACCGTGCTGGGCAACCACGACCACCAGTGCGACCAGGTGCCGCAGGTGGTCAAGGTGCTCGAGGACGCGGGCATCACGGTGCTGGAGGGCGACGGCGTGGTGTTGGACTGCGCCGGCGGCCGGCTCGGCATCGCCGGCGTCAAGGGCTTCGGCGGCGGGTTCGCCGGGCGGTGCGCCAGCGACTTCGGCGAGCCGGAGATGAAGGCGTTCGTCCGGACCACCAACGACAGCGCGGAGCGGCTCGGCACGGCGCTGCGCTCGCTCGACTGCGACATGCTGGTCGCGCTCACCCACTACTCACCGGTGCCGGACACGCTGGCCGGCGAGCCCCTGGAGATCTACCCGTTCCTCGGCTCGTACCAGCTGGGGCAGGCCATCGACTCCGCCCCCACCGCGCTGGCCCTGCACGGCCACGCGCACGCCGGCACCGAGCGTGGCACCACCCCCGGCGGCGTACGGGTCCGCAACGTCGCGCACCCGGTGATCAAGCAGGCGTACAGCGTGTTCCACGTCGGCGATCAACTGGACACCGACCAGGTTTCCCCGATCGGCAGCTCGGGTAGTCAGAGGTCATGGAGCTGATTCTCTGGATTCTCGCAGTCGTACTCGTGGTCGCCGGCATTCTCGCGCTGTTCCGCCGGCAGATCCTGTGGGGCATCGTCCTCATCGTCGTCGGGCTGTTGGTCGGCCCGGGTGGTGTCAGCATCTTCAATTGACGTTCGCATCTCGTAACACCGGGACCCGCCGGGGTCGCCGCGACCGAAGCTCCGTCCTCCCGACAGGGGCATCGGCCGCAGCGACCCCGGCGCCTTGCTGTCCGGGAGTTGATCATCCGGCGGAGACGCCGCGCCCCACCGGGCGAGCCCTGCCCGGGCCTGGCGGCGCCACCCTCGTCGATCTGGCGGTTGAACGCCTGACCGACCGGCCCCCGGCGGCGCCGCCCGCCGGGAACCGTGGTCGCTGTCCCGTCAGCAGCGGGGCACGTTCGGGATGTAGCCGTCGTGACCCGTGTACACGTACGCGTCGGCGATGTAGCGGCCGCTGCCGATCCGGTCCCAGATCGAGCTGGTGCCGTAGGTGCCGGTGACCGTGGTGCCGCTGGTCTGGCAGGAGATGGTCACCCGGGTGCCGTCGGCGACGGTGCCCACCGCGGCGTACCCCGTGCCGGGGCCGGAGCGGACGGTCAACGCCGTGCCGCTGGTGTCGACCGTGCCGTTGCCGGAGCCCGAGCCGCAACCGTTGTCGCTGGTGTAGGACCTGGTGCCCCAGTACAGGGCGAGGGTGCCGTTGAACCGGACCTGGATGTCGGCGCCGTTGAGGCGCTGCTCGTAGTGCAGGTGCGGGCCGGTGGAGCCGCCGGTGCTGCCGACCCAGCCGAGCACCTTGCCGTAGGCGACCGTCTGCCCGACCGAGACGTTGAAACCGTTGAGGTGGGCGTAGTAGGTGCTGTAGCCGCCACCGTGGTTGATCCGGACGTACTTGCCGTAGCTGGTGCCGCCGAGGTCGGTCACCCGGTCGACGGTGCCGGGCGCGCTGGCCACCACCGGATCGCCGAGGTCGTCGGTGCGGTTGAAGTCGACGGCGTACGCCGGGCTGTGATCCGACCGGGTCTGCCCCGACCAGGACTGACCGCACGGGAATGGCACCTTGAAGGTCGGCGCGGCCAGCGCCGGGCTCGCCGGTGCCAGGACTCCCCCGACGAGCAGACCCGTCACCAGCAGGCTGATCCACCGCTTACGCATGCAGCTCCTCCTATGTCGAAAACCTTCGATGTGGTGCGCTCAGCCTGACAGATATCGTCATTCTTCGAAAGAGTCGAAGATCTGGCCCGGGAGCGCGCCCACGAGGCAGCCCGGAGGTTTCTGGATTGTTACTCGCTCGTGTCTGACAGGGGGTGGACCGGATCCGATGCAAGCGCTTACATGTGTGCACGCCCAATCGGACCGGCGACGGGTCATCGAGCACGACCGCGCCGGCTAGGAAGGAGGACGGCATGGCGGTCTTTGCCAGACCACGCCAGGCCTTCGTGATCGCCGGTGTACTCGGGCTGGCGCTCAGCGCCACCGCTTGCGGTACCGGCGACGACAAGAAGAGCGACAACGCGGGCTCCGCGGAGTGTGCCGCATACGACAAGTACGAGGGCCACGACGGCAAAAAGGTCTCCATCTACGCGTCCATCCGTGACGCGGAGGCCGACCTGCTGGAGCGGTCGTGGTCGCAGTTCACCGAGTGCACCGGCATCGAGATCGACTACGAGGGCAGCGGCGAGTTCGAGGCGCAGCTCCCCGTCCGGGTCGACGGCGGCAACGCCCCCGACATCGCCTTCGTGCCCCAGCCGGGCCTGGTGAAGCGGTTCGCCGACGCCGGCAAGCTGAAGTCCCTCGGGGCCGACACCAAGGCCCTGGCCGAGCAGAACATGCCGGCCGACTGGCTGAAGTACGGCACCGTGAACGGGACGCTCTACGGCGTGCCGCTCGGCGCGAACGTGAAGTCCTTCGTGTGGTACTCGCCGAAGACGTTCAAGGAGAAGGGCTGGGAGGTTCCGACCAGCTGGGACCAGCTCATCGCCCTGAGCGACAAGATCGCCGCCAGCGGCATGAAGCCGTGGTGCGCGGGCGTCGAGTCCGGTGACGCCACCGGCTGGCCGGCGACCGACTGGATCGAAGACCTCATGCTGCGCACGCAGACGCCCGAGGTCTACGACCAGTGGACGACCCACGCCATCCCGTTCAACGACCCGCGGGTCGCCGAGGCGGTCGACCGCGCCGGCACGATCCTCAAGAACGAGAAGTACATGAACGGCGGGTTCGGCGGCGTCAAGAGCATCACCACCACCTCCTTCCAGGAGGCGGGCGTGCCGGTCACCAACGGCAAGTGCGCCATGCACCGGCAGGCGTCGTTCTACGCCAACCAGTTCCCCGAGGGCACCAAGGTGGCCGAGGACGGCGACGCGTTCGCCTTCTACTTCCCGGCCATCGACCCGGCCAAGGGCAAGCCGGTGCTGGGTGCCGGCGAGTTCGTCGTCGCGTACGCCGACCGTCCCGAGGTTCAGGCGGTGCAGACCTACCTGGCCTCGGCCGAGTACGTGAACAGCCGCGCCAAGCTCGGCAACTGGGTCACGGCGAACAACAAGCTGGACATCGCCAACGTCGCCAGCCCGATCGACAAGCTCTCCGTCCAGATCCTGCAGGACAAGAGCGGCGTCTTCCGCTTCGACGGATCCGACCTGATGCCGGCCGGCGTCGGGGCGGGGACGTTCTGGAAGGGCATGGTCGACTGGCTGAACGGCAAGCCGACCGCCCCGGTGCTCCAGGG
>NZ_JAMHIW010000020.1 GCF_023896955.1 Micromonospora sp. RHAY321 | reverse complement strand
CGGACGTCGCCAACTTCATGATCGACGCGGGGGGAAGCGGGGTTGAGGGCGTTAGAAGCCCAGGGCTTGGGCTCGGCGTTTGACTTCGCGGGCCTGGTCGCCGGAGAGGGCGGCCGCCGGGGTGGCACCGGGGAGGGTGTCGTCCGGCTCGTAGAGCCAGCGCAGCGCGGCCTCGTCGTCGTAGCCGTTGTCGGCGAGCAGGTTGAGCACACCGGGCAGGTGCTTGAGCACGGTCTGGTTGGCCACCAGGTCCGCCGGCACCCGGCGGACGCCGTCGCGGCGGACCGCCAGCAGCTCCCGGTCGCGGATCATCTGGTGCACCTTGCTGATCGACACGTCGAGGCGCTCGGCGACGTCGGGCAGGGTGAGCCAGGCGGCCGGGTCGGCGGGTCCGGCGAGTTCGAGGCCGGGCACGGCCTCGTCGGGTACGGGTTCGGTCACCCGATCACCCTGCCACGCCACCGGCCGGACGGGCCACCGGCACCCCGGATGACCGGCCCCGACCCGGCGGGACGGGAGCGGCGAACGCGGCGGGACGGACCAGTTCCTTACCCGGGCTGTAGCATCCTGTTCAACCTTCGCCCCCTGGACACATAGACTCCCTGCCGATGGACACACAGGTCGCCGACACGTTGCTGGGCTCGCTGATCGACGGGCGCTACCGCATTCGCGGTCGCGTGGCCCGTGGCGGCATGGCGACCGTGTACACCGCCACCGACGAACGCCTCGAGCGCACCGTCGCCGTAAAGATCATCCACCCGACCCAGGCCCCCGAGGCCCGGGCGCGGATCGCCAACTTCGTGACCCGGTTCACCGACGAGGCGAAGACCATCGCCCGGCTGACCCATCCGAACGTGGTGGCGGTCTACGACCAGGGCACCCACGCCGGCCTGCCGTACCTGGTGATGGAGTACGTGCGCGGCCGTACGCTGCGCGACGTGCTGGCCGAGCGACGCCGGCTCAACCCCGACGAGGTGCTGGCCATCGCCGAGCAGATGCTCGCCGCGATCGCCGCCGCGCACCGGGCCGGCCTGGTGCACCGCGACGTCAAGCCGGAGAACGTGCTGGTCGCCGAGGCGCCCACCGGTGGCGTCGCCAACCTGGTGGACAGCGTCGTCAAGGTGGCCGACTTCGGGTTGGCCCGGGCTGTCGAGGCCAGCGCCGACGAGGAGCAGGGCAACCAGCTGATGGCCACCGTGGCGTACGTCGCCCCGGAGCTGGTCACCGAGGGCCGGGCCGATCCGCGCACGGACGTCTACTCGGCGGGCATCGTGCTGTTCGAGATGCTCACGGGCCGGGTGCCCTACGACGGGGACCGCCCGGTGGACGTCGCCTGGCAGCACGTCGACCGGGACGTACCGGCGCCCTCGACGCTGGTCCCCGGCCTGCCGTCGGTCCTCGACGACCTGGTGCAGCGCGCCACCCGACGCGATCCCGACGCCCGGCCCGCCGACGCCGGTGCGCTGCTGGCCCAGGTGCAGGCGGCCCGGGAGAACCTGGGCGACGCCAACAGCCGTACCGCCGTGCTGCGCCGGGTGACCGACGAGCCGCCGGTCTCCCAGCCGACGATGATGGTCGCCACGGTCCGTCCGGCCGAACGCCCGTCCTGGGCCCGGCTGCCCGAGGGCGGCCAGGGGCCGGGTCGGCGGCGGGCTGCCCCGGAGCCGGCGGAGAGCCCGTGGTCCCGGCTCGCCGAGCTGCGCAGCACGGTGATGGGCAACCCGCAGGGCCGGCTGGCGGTCGCGGCCGTGGTGGTCGTGCTGGGTCTGATGGCCGCGGTCGGCGGCTGGTGGTTCGGCGTCGGCCGCTACACGGCCGCCCCGCAGTTGGTCAGTCTGAGCAAGGCCGAGGCGCAGGCGCAGGCCGACCGCGCCGGGCTCACCCTGGCCTTTGACGAGCCGCGCTACGACGAGAAGGCCCCGAAGGACAGCGTGCTGGGGCAGGACCCGACGTCGACCACCAAGATCGTCAAGGGCGGCACGATCACGCTGACCCTCTCCCTCGGCCCGGAGCGCTTCCCGGTGCCGGACGTGATCGGCAAGGAGTTCGAGCTGGCCGAGGCGGACCTGGTCAACGCGAAGCTGGTGGTGGCCAAGGGCACCGCACGCTACGACGACAGCCTGCCGGCCGGTGTCGTGGTGGACAGCTCCCCCAAGGTGGGCACCGAGGTCAAACCGGGCGCGAAGATCACCCTCATCCTGAGCCGGGGTCGGGCGCCGGTGTCGGTGCCGAACCTCGTCGGCAAGAGCCTGACCGATGCCCGGGCGACCCTGGCCCAGCTCAACCTGGTGCCGGTGGAGACGTACAAGGACTCCGACAAGCCCAAGGACGAGATCCTGGGTCAGAGCCCAGCCGACGGCTCCGGCGTGGAGAAGGGCACCGAGGTCAAGCTGGAGATCAGCAAGGGTCCGCCGCTGGTGGTGGTGCCCCGGGTGGTCGACCTGCCCTGCCCGCAGGCCAAGCAGGTGCTGGAGAGTCAGGGCTTCCCGGTGGCGATCCAGTTCAACCCGAACGCCGTGGTCCGGTTCCAGAACCCGGGCGAGAACTCGCAGGTGCCGCCGGGCACCCAGGTCACCATCGGGTGTCTCTGAGATGCCGGTGACCCACTCCCGACCTGTCGGCACGCACACCTCCACCTCCGGAGGGCTGGCCAAGGCCGCCCTGCCGTACGCCGACGCGACCAGCGCCGAGGTGGTGCAGGTCTACGTCTCCAACTCGCGGGGCTGGGCGCTGCCCGCCGGCGACCCGGCGCAGGACGCGCTGTTCCGCGACGGTTGCGCCGAGCGGGGCATCCCCGCCTTCATCCACGCCTCGCTGCTGGTCAACCTGGGCTCGCCCACACCGGCCACCGTCGAGCGGTCGACGCAGACGCTGGCGCACGCGCTGCGTCGGGGCGTCGCGATCGGCGCCCGGGCGGTGGTGTTCCACGCGGGCAGTTCCGTCGACGAGGGGTACGCCGAGGCGGCGATGCGGCAGGTCCGCCAGGAGCTGCTGCCGCTGCTGGACTGGGCCGCCGAGGTCGGCGGGCCGATGCTGCTGGTCGAACCGAGCGCGGGCGGCGGGCGGTCGCTCGCCTCCCGGGTGGAGCAGCTCGGGCCGTACCTGGACGCGGTGGACCGGCACCCCATGCTGGGGGTGTGCTTCGACACCTGCCACGCCTGGGCCGCCGGGCACGACCTGGCCGCCGAGGGCGGGATGACGGCGACCCTGGACACGCTGGTGGCCACGGTGGGAGCGGACCGGCTGCGGCTGGTGCACGCCAACGACTCGAAGGACCTGTGCGGCTCCACCCGGGACCGGCACGAGAACATCGGCAAGGGCACCATCGGCGAGCCCGCCTTCGCCGAGCTGATGGCCCACCCG
Source organism: Micromonospora sp. RHAY321 (assembly GCF_023896955.1). Taxonomy (GTDB): domain Bacteria; phylum Actinomycetota; class Actinomycetes; order Mycobacteriales; family Micromonosporaceae; genus Micromonospora. The sequence goes on along the minus strand of NZ_JAMHIW010000020.1, from coordinate 111,188 downwards.
GCCACCGCCGGCGTCCCGATCGTCGTGGAGACCCCCAGCGAGAAGCAGCTCGGCCACGCCGCCGACATCGCCACCCTCACCCGCCTCCGCCCCTAAATCCACCCTGTTGATCAAGAGGTTTGCGTCATCCGGAGACCGGAACCTGACGCAAACCTCTTGATCAATCCAGGCAGTGCGGGGGGCGGGGGGATCAGGCGGAGAGGACCTTGGTCAGGACCTTGGTGGCGCGGTCGATGCCGGCGTCGTCGAGGTCCAGGTGGGTGACCAGGCGGGCGGTACGCGGGCCGAGCACCGAGATCAGGACGCCCTCGGCGCGCGCGGCGGCGGCCAGGGAGCGCGCGTCCAGCGCGTGCTTGGTGAGGTCCAGCGGGACCAGGTTGGTGCGGACCGTGGTGGCGAGCACGCCGAACGGCGCGACCGCCTCGGCGAGCCGGGCGGCCTTGGCGTGGTCCTCGGCCAGCCGGTCGACGTGGTGCGCGAGCGCGTACCGGCCGGCGGCGGCGAGGATGCCGGCCTGACGCATGCCGCCGCCCATCCGCTTGCGGATCAGCCGGGCGCGTTCGATCTTGTCCCTGCTGCCCACCACCAGCGAGCCGACCGGTGCACCGAGGCCCTTGGAGAGGCAGACCGACAACGTGTCGAAGAGCCGGCCGTACTCGATCAGGGGCACCCCGTCGGCGACGTGCGCGTGCCAGATCCGGGCGCCGTCGCAGTGCAGCGCGACCCCCGCGTCGTCGGAGACCCGGCGCAGCTCCCGCAGCGTGGACAGCGGGATCACCCCGCCACCGCCCCGGTTGTGGGTCTGCTCGACGGCGATCGCCCGGGTGGGGACGGCGAAATAGCCGTCCGGCCGGATCATCCCGGCGACCGTCTCCGGGTCGATGTCCGCGCCGACGGCAGGCCAGGTCCGCGAGGAGATCCCGCCGTACGCGGCCGCGGCGCCGATCTCGTACGTGACGACGTGCGCGTCGGCGTCGCAGAGCAATTCGTCGCCGGGCGGGACCAGCAGTTGCAGGGCGATCTGGTTGGCCATCGACCCGCTCGGGGCGAACAGCGCCGCCTCGTGCCCGAACAGCGCGGCGACCTCGGTCTCCAGCGCGTTGACGGTCGGGTCCTCGCCGTAGACGTCGTCACCGACCTCGGCGGCGGCCATCGCCTCCCGCATGCCCGGGGTCGGCCGGGTCACCGTGTCGGACCGCAGGTCCACGAAATTGTCAGCCACGATTGTCCTTTCGGCTGCCGACTGCGGGGCTCGCAAGCTCACTCCTCGCGTCAGCCACGATTATCCCTACGGCTGCCGACTGCGGGGCTCGCAAGCTCACTCCTCGCGTCAGCCACGGAGCATCTCCGCCACCAGGAAGGCCAGCTCCAACGACTGCTGGGTGTTGAGTCGCGGGTCGCAGGCGGTTTCGTACCGGTCGGGCAGGTCGAGGTCCTCGATGCCCTGGGCACCACCGAGGCACTCGGTGACGTCCTCGCCGGTCAGTTCGACGTGCAGGCCACCGGGGTGGGTGTCCAGCCCCCGGTGCACCTCGAAGTAGCCGAGCACCTCGTCGACGATGCGGTCGAAGTGCCGGGTCTTGTAGCCGTTGGACGACTCGTGCGTGTTGCCGTGCATCGGGTCGCACTGCCAGACCACCTTGGCGCCGGCCGCGGTGACCTTGGCCACGATCGGCGGCAGGGCGTCGCGCACCCGGTGGTTGCCCATCCGGCTGATCAGGGTGAGCCGGCCGGGGACGTTGTCGGGGTTGAGCTTCTCGCACAGCTCGATCGCCTCGTCCGGCGAGGTGGTCGGGCCGAGCTTGACGCCGATCGGGTTGGCGATCCGGGAGATGAAGTCGATGTGCGCGCCGGTGATCTGCCGGGTGCGCTCGCCGACCCACAGGAAGTGCCCGGAGAGGCCGTACGCCCGGCGGTCGGAGACCCGGGTGAGCGCCCGGTCGTACTCCAGGGCGAGCGCCTCGTGGGAGCAGTAGAGGGTGACGGTGCGCAGGGCCTCGTCGTCGGTCATGCCGCAGGCCCGGATGAAGGCCAGCGCCCGGTCGATCTCCCGGGCGATCGCCTCGTAGCGCTCCCCGGCCGGGGAGTTCTTCACGAAGCCCTTGTTCCAGTCGTGCACCGCGTGCAGGTCGGCGAGTCCTCCGGCGAGGTACGCCCGGAGCATGTTCATGGCCGCCGCCGAGTTGGCGTACGCCCGGATCATGCGCTGCGGGTCGGCGACCCGGGCGGCCGGATCGGCCTCCAGCGAATTGATCATGTCGCCGCGGTAGGCGGGCAGGCCGCGCGCGTCGGTGGGCAGTGAGCGGGGCTTCGTGTACTGCCCGGCGACCCGGGCGACCTTGACGACCGGCAGCGACGCGCCGTAGGTGAGCACGATCGCCATCTGGAGCAGCGTGCGGGCGTTGGCCAGCAGGTGACTCTCGGTGTTGTCGGCGAAGGTCTCGGCGCAGTCACCGCCCTGGAGCAGGAACGCCTTGCCCTCGCAGACCAGGGCCAGCTTCTGCCGGAGCTGGTCCACCTCGTAGGGCGCGACGACCGACGGCACGGTGTCGAGCACCTTGCAGACCTCGGCGACGGTGGCCGGGTCGGACCACGGCGGGGTCTGCTCGCGGGGCAGCTCCCGCCAGCGGTCCAGACCGAGGGCCGCGTCCTCGGCGGAGTCGATGGTCGGCCGGCTGGTCTGCAGGCCCGGGCTGCTCACGGCGGGATGGCTCAGCTGATGCCACTCATGGCGCATGACAGAAAGCGTACGGCGACCATGGGCACGCCCGGGCGGCGAGGGGGACGGTTCCGCACGGTGGGAGATCCGGCGCGGGGTCAGGACGCGGGCGAGGGGACGACGCCGGTCGGCGTCGCGCCGGCGGCCGGGGCACCACCCGGCGCCTCCCCCGCGATGCACCAGTCGCCGCCGTCGCGGGTGACGGTGAACACCAGCGGTCGGGTGACGGTGCGCTTGCCGGCGGTGACCGAGACCGAGACGCTGACCTCCTGGCCGCGTGGGCCGGACCGGATGTCGGTGATGGCCGCCTCGGGCACCTGGAAGTGGTCGGCGAAGTCGCCGTTGGGGCCGGTGGCGCTCAGGTCGAACCCGTCGTGCAGCAGCGCGCAGAGCTGGCTGCGGCCGGCGGCGACGTCCTTGGCGGTCATCGCGTCGAGGTACGCCTGCACGCGCTCGCGGGAACGGGTGGCGGCCTCCTCGGCGGGGGCACGATCGGGCCTGGCGGCCGGCTCCTCGCCGCCACCGCCGAGCCCGCAACCGGCCAGGGCGAGCGGCAGGAGCACCAGCGCGGCGGCGGTCACGGCCAGCCTGCGGTGGGTCGAGCGCATGGCCACCTCCGTCGACGGGGACATCGAACTGCCGAGCCGCGAGTCTGCCACATCCGGGTCGACCCGCCCAACGCCGGCGGCCCGGCCGACGCTGGGCGTCGACCGGGCCGCTACGTCACGGGCGGGGAGGGACGGTGCGGGCCCCTCCCCGCCGTGTGGGTGGTGCGTCGGCCCTCGGCTCAGCCGAGACCGCCCTTGATGGCGCCGATGAGCTCGCCGTTGCTGGTGTCACCGGAGAGCTCCCAGAAGAACGCGCCACCGAGGCCCTGATTCTTCGCGTACGTCATCTTGCCGTTGATGGTCGACGGGGTGTCGTAGCTCCACCAGTTGCTGCCGCACTTGGCGTACGCGGTGCCGGCGATCGTGCCGGTGGCCGGGCAGGTGTTCTTGAGGACCTTGTAGTCCTCGATGCCAGCCTCGTAGGTGCCCGGCGCCGCACCGGTGGCACTGCCGCCCGGGGCGGCCTGGGTGACGCCGGTCCAGCCCCGGCCGTAGAAGCCGATGCCGAGCAGCAGCTTGTTGGCCGGTACGCCCTTGCTCTTGAGCTTCTGGATCGCCGCGTCGGAGTTGAAGCCCTGCTGCGGGATGCCGGTGTACGACGTGAGCGGCGAGTGCGGGGCGGTGGGGCCCTGGGCGTTGAACGCGCCGAAGTAGTCGTAGGTCATCGGCATCAGCCAGTTGAGGTTGCCGATGGCACCGGCGTAGTCGGTGGCGTCGATCTTGCCGCCGTTGCTGCCGTCCGCGGTGATCGCGGCGGTGACCAGGGCGTTGGACCCGAACTTCGACCGCAGCGCGCTGATCACGTTCTTGAACGCGTTCGGACCGCTGGTGTCACAGGTCAGGCCGCAGGCGTTGGGGTACTCCCAGTCGACGTCGATGCCGTCGAAGACGTCCGCCCAGCGCGGGTCCTCGACGAGGTTGTAGCAGCTCTCGGCGAAGGCGGCCGGGTTCTGCGCGGCCTGGGTGAAGCCGCCGGACCAGGTCCAACCGCCGAAGGACCAGATCACCTTGAGGTGCGGGTTCATCTGCTTGAGCTTGCGCAGCTGGTTGAAGCTGCCGCGCAGCGGCTGGTCCCACGTGTCGGCGACGCCGTCGACGCTGTCCGCCGCGGTGTACGCCTTCTCGTAGTCGGCGTAGCTGTCACCGATGGCGCAGCGGCCGCCGGTGGTGTTGCCGAAGGCGTACAGGATGTGGGTCAGCTTGGCGGCCGAGCCGCTGGTCTGGATGTTCTTGACGTGGTAGTTGCGGCCGTAGACGCCCCACTCGGCGAAGTAGCCGACGACCTTCTTGTCACCGGGATTGGTCGGCGGCGGGGTGGTCGGCGGTGGCGTGGTCGGCGGCGGGGTGGTGGGCGGCGGCGTGGTCGGCGGCGGCGTGGTGGGCGGAGGGGTGCCACCGCCGCATGCCGCGCCGTTGATGGTGCAGTTCAGCGGCGCCTTGTAGGCGCCGGTGCCGTTGTAGCCCCAGCTGAACGAGGCACCGGGGGCGATCCCGCCGGCCCAGCTCTTCTTGACCGCGACGTAGTGGTTGCCGCTGCTGGTCACGTCGGCGTCCCAGGAACTGCTGATGGTGGTGCCCGACGGCAGGTCGAACTCGATGCGCCAGGTGCTGACCGTGGCACTCGACCCGTTGGTGACGGTCACCCTCGTCTCGTGACCGGTCCCCCAGTCCTGTGCCTTGGTGAACGTGGTGGTGACCGTGCCGGCGCCGAACGCGGTGGTCATCGGCACCGCTGTGACGGCCACGGCGACCACGGCACCGGCCCAGAGGGCCCGGCGGAGCGATCTTTTCATGAGGCGTCTCCCGAACTGTTAGGAAACTTTCCAAAAGAGATGGTGAGACGGTACTCACGGCGTCATCACTTCGTCAAGATGTGCATGTTTCGATTTCTCCTGGTGCGTGGAGTGCGACGGCTCCCGCCCGGCAGCGGCCCCTCGGGTGCGACGCGTAGCCTCGGGCCATGACCGTCTTCGACATCCCGATCGACGCCCTCAACGGCGGCCCCGCCGACCTGGCCCGCTACCGGGGCAAGGCGCTGCTGGTGGTCAACGTCGCGTCCCGCTGCGGCCTCACCCCGCAGTACGCCGGCCTGCAGGCTCTCGCGGACTCCTACGCCGACCGGGGCCTGGTGGTGCTCGGCGTGCCCTGCAACCAGTTCGCCGGGCAGGAGCCGGGCAGCGCCGCCGAGATCAGCGACTTCTGCCAGGTCAACTACGGGGTCACCTTCCCGTTGACCGAGAAGGTCGACGTCAACGGCCCCGACCGGCACCCGCTCTACGCGGCGCTCGTGGACACCCCGGACGCCGACGGGCACACCGGGGACGTCCGGTGGAACTTCGAGAAGTTCCTGGTCGCCCCGGACGGCACAGTCGCCGCCCGGTTCGCCCCGACGGTCGAACCCACCGCCGACGACCTGCGCGCCGCCGTCGAAAAGGTGCTGCCCCCAACCTGACGCACACCGCCCTCAACCGCGGTGATCACACATCGGAGGGCGCGGGGAAGCGCCACTGGGTCGCTTCCGCCAGCGGGTGGTAGCCGAGGGTCTGGTAGATGCGGGTGCTGGTGGGATTCGCTCGGTCGGTGTAGAGGGTGCACCTGGTCGCGCCGGCGGTCAGTGCGTACTGGCTGACGTGCGCGACGCAGCCGCTGGCAAAGCCGTGTCCGCGCTGCTCGGGTGGTGTGTAGACGCCGCTGACCCGGACCACGCCCGCCACCGGCCGGCTCAGCCAGGCCGTCGAGACCGGAGCGCCGGCACACTCCCAGAGCCAGAGCAGGTCCCCGTGCGGCAGGCGGGCGTCCACCTGCCCGGACAGGTCGACGGGCGGGCCGCCGGGCGCCGTCTCGACGAGGAACGCGGCGGCCCACTCGACCAGCAGGTCCCGGTCCGCGAGGGTTGCCGGGCGGGCGCGTCCGGGCACGCCGGTCGGCGGCCGGACCGCGTCCAGTTGGAAGATCCGCTGCGCGGTTCCGGGTACGGCCATCAGGCCGGCGCGTTCGGCGTACCGCTGCGCGAACTCCGCCACTGCCGGAACCGGGCCGTGCACCTCGACAAGCGGCGGCGCCGCCCGGACGAAGTGCTCGGCCAGCGCCCGCGCCGCGGGCGGCGGCGCCGCACCGAGCAGGGGCCCCCGCGGCGGTGTCCACACCACCGCACCCACCGTGGCGCCGCCGTCGGCAACCCGCACGAACCGTTCGTCACCGGAGAGTGGCACGTCCCCGGAGAGCCGGTCGGCGACCAGCGTGAGCAGTACGTTGTGCAGGACGGGCTCGCGGCGCAGCCAGGCGCCCGCCGTGACGGCGAAGGTCGCGAGATCCTCGACGAGACAGCGCATGCCCGGCAGTCTGCGCAGTCGACCGACGGCGGGCAACCGGAATAACCCACCGTGCCGGTCGGGAATGCGTCGAGGGTGGACGGAGTTGGGAACGAGCATGACAACTGTGGGACTGATCGGCAGTGGCAACATCGGCGGCACCGTGGCCCGACTGGCGGTGGCCGCCGGCTACGACGTGGTGCTGAGCAACTCGCGGGGCCCGGAGACGCTCACCGACCTGGTCAACGAGTTGGGCGCGCACGCCAGCGCCGGCACGGCACAGGACGCGGCGCAGGTCGGTGACCTCGTGGTGGTCAGCGTTCCGCTGAAGGCGTACCGGGCGGTGCCCGTGGAGCCGCTGGTCGGCAAGGTCGTCATGGACACCAACAACTACTACCCGCAGCGCGACGGGAACTTCCCGGAGCTGGACGCCGGCGAGATCACCAGCAGCGAACTGCTCCAGCAGCACCTGCCGGAGGCCCGGATCGTCAAGGTCTTCAACAACATCTACTTCAAGGGCCTGGCCGCCCTCCCCCGGCCGTCCGGCGCCCCCGACCGCAGCGCTCTCGCGATCGCCGGCGACGACCCCGCCGCGAAGGCCGAGGTGACGGCCTTCCTTGATCGGATCGGCTACGACGCGGTGGACGCCGGTTCGCTCGCCGAGGGGTGGCGCTACCAGCCGGACACCCCGGCGTACGGGACGCTCTACTCCGCCTCCCCGACCGACTGGGAGCACCCGGCACCGGGCGACGCCGAGAGGCTGCGCGCCGCCCTGGCCGCCGCCACCCGCTGAACACCGCCGCCGCCCTCCAGTGACCGCCTAGCGGGTGGTCGTACGGAGGGCGGCGGCGAGTTCGTCGTCGTAGCTGGCGATCGGCTGGCCGTCCGAGGCGTACGCGACGAGCCGTCCCTCGGCCATGGTCGCCGACCGGAACGAGAACGTCCGCGTACCCGGGTAGGCGGCGAGCAGCGGAATGGCCCGGGGCGCGCCGCCCGGGGCCGAGTAGTACTCCAGGCGGGTCACCCGCGGGGAGACCACACCGTTGACCCGGACCTTCGTCTTCTCGGCGCGGGTGCCGAAGGTGACCGGCGCGTCGGTGGCGTAGGCGGCGCACTCGGCCGGGCCCCGGCAGACGAAGAAGTATCGCGGGTTGACCACGTCGTCGAGGGTGTACGCCTTGAAGGTGGGGTCGGCCCCGGCCGGTAGCGGCTGCACGGCGAAGAAGGCGACCGCCACCGTGGCCGTGACGCCCACCCGCAGCCAGGCCCGCCCGGCGGCCGGTCGTCTGCTCGTGCGCTGGGCGGCGACGGCGACGCCGCCGAAGCCGACGAGGCACAGCAGACACACGCCGACGGCGCGGGCGTTCTCGAAGAGGAACTGCACGCCCGGCCGTGTCGAGATCGGGCTGAGCACCGCACCCAACGAGACGACCATGGCGGCGAGCAGTGCCGCCCCGGCCGCCCGCCGGGTGACGCCAGACGCGCCGATCAGCAGCATCGCGGCGAGCACCGGCCACACCTGGTGGTGGGTCCAGGACACCGGGGACGCGGCCACGGTGGCGCAGCCGACGAGCACCGCGGCGTGCCCGGGACGGCCCTGCCGTGTCAACTGCCGGGCCCGCAGCAGCGCCGCCGCGCAGATCAGCGCGACCAGGCCGGCCCAGAGCGGGGGGAGCGTCGACTCGTCGACGCCGACGCGCAGCAGCACCCCGTGCAGGGACTGGTTGCCCAGGGAGGCGAGGTTGCCGATCCGGGACGTCTGCCGGACGGCTTCGGTCCAGTAGGTCCAGCTCTCGCCAGGCAGCACGATCGCGGCGAGCCCCGCGCAGGCCACGAACGTCGCCGCCGCGCGGCCGGCGTCGCGGTAGCGCCCGACGGCGAGGAAGTAGACCACGAACAGCAGCGGGGTCAGCTTGATCGCCGCGGCGACACCGACCAGCATCCCGCGCAGTCGGGGTGGGAGGACGCCCATGCCGTCCAGCAGCGCCATCAGCACGATGAAGATGCTGACCTGGCCGAAGCGCAGGTTGCTCTGCACCGGCGCGGAGAGCATCAGCACCGTGGCCGCGACCGCCACGACGAGCGGCCGGCGGGAGCGCCGGGTGGTCAGCGCGACACCGACCGACGCGGCGATGGCGACGACCGCCGCGCACGTCGCCACCAGCCAGAAGCCTTGCAGGACGCCCTCGCTGACGGCGGTGATCGGCCCCAGCACGAGGGCGGCGAACGGCGGGTAGGTGAACGGCCCGCCGTTTTCCGCCACGTACCCGTACAGCGGCTTGCCGGCGTGCAGATCGGACAGTGCGCCGTAGTAGATGTGCAGGTCGGAGAGCCGGTCCTCGCGCCGCAGCACGAGCACACAGGACACCACCGCGACGACGACGAACGCCGTCCACGCCAGCGCCACCCGGCGATCCCGCATCGACCGAGAATAAGGGAGTACGACGGCCTGCGGTGGCCCCGGCACAGCCGGCGCCGCGTCTGCCTCCCGGGACGGCGACAAAAACATCGGTTCGGCAACTTGCGCCGCAGTCCTGTACACGGGACTCTGTTCCCCTGGGTTGCCGCCCGCTCACCGAACGTGCCCCCCGGAGGCGACATGCACACGCTCCGCACCGCACCCCGCCGGCTGCTGGCTGGCACCGGCGCTCTCCTGCTCGGCACCACTCTCGCCGCCGCCGGCACGCCGATGCCGGCCGGTGCCGCGACCGGCGTGGACACCGTCGGATACGTCCGACTCGCCCACCTCTCCCCCGACACCCCGGCGGTGGACGTCTACCTGGCCGCGCCGGACGCCGCGAAGCCGCAGGTCTTCCCCGGGGTGGATTACGGCGTGGTCTCCGACTACCTGTCGTTGCCTCCCGGCCGGTACGCGGTGGCGATGCGCGAGGCCGGCGCCCCGGCCACCGACCCGCCGGTGCTCACCACCGAGGTGGCCGTGACCAGCGGCGACGCCTACACGGTGGCCGGCGTCGGCCGGCACGCCGACCTCGGCCTGCGGGTGCTCAACGACGACCTCAGCGCCCCCAGCGACGGCCGCGCCAAGGTGCGGGTGGTGCAGGCGTCGGTGCGGACCCCGGTGCTCGACGTGGCGGCCGCCGACGGCCCGACGATCGCCAACGGAGTGCAGTTCGCCACCACGACCGAATACCAGCAGGTCGAGCCGGGCAGTTGGCGTCTGCGGCTGACGGGCGCGGGTGGCACGAGCACCGACGCCGAGGTGCGGCTGACCGGCGGCGCGGTCTACTCGCTGCTGGTGCTCGACTCCAAGCAGGGCGGGCTCACGGCCGAGCTGCGACGCGACGCCGAGGGCGGCACTGTCGTCCCGGCCGGCGGGGTGGACACCGGCGCCGGCGGCACCGCCGGGACCGGGCTGGACGCGTACCCCCTGGTGGCCGGCGGGTTGGCCGCGGCGGCCGGCGCGGTGGCCCTGCTGCTCTGGCGTCGGCGGCGGCGCACGACCTGGTGAGCGCCGGGCCGGACCTGTCGATTCGGCGGCACCGCGACCGCCGGGTGCCGCTGGCCGCGCTCGTCGCGGCCGGTGCGGCGGTCTGCCTGGCCGCCGGCACCGGGGTCGGGCTGGCCGGCACCGGCAGCCCGCCGCCGGTGGCGAGCTGGCACCCCGGCTGCACCGACGGCTGCCCGTCGGTGGCCGTCGCGCCCGCGCCGCAGGGTCCACCCACCCGGGTACGCGTGCCGCGCATCGGCGTCGACTCATCGCTCACGGTGCTGGGCCTGGACGGCGCGGGTGCGCTGGTCCCGCCGGACGACTTCGGCGTTGCCGGCTGGTACGGCGGTGGCCCGGCCCCCGGCGACACCGGTCCGGCGGTGCTTGCCGGGCACCTGGACTCGCGGCGCGGCCCGGCGGTGTTCGCCCGGCTCGGTGAGCTGCGACCCGGTGACCGGGTGGAGGTGTGGCGCGGCGCGCAGCGGCTGTCGTTCCGGGTGACCGGGTCGCTGCGGGTCCGCAAGGACCGCTTCCCCACGGCGGCGGTCTACGGGCCGACGCCCGGTGCGGAGCTGCGCCTGGTCACCTGCGGGGGTGACTTCGACCGACGGAGCGGGCACTACCGGGACAACGTGGTGGTGTTCGCGGTGGCCGAAGCGACCTGATCACCTCGGGTTCAAGGATGTCGGGGTGTTCGGCTCGCCGGGATGCCCCGGTTTCCGGCATCCCGAGTGGATCGTGGACTCCTGCCCGGCGGTCCGCGCCGGCAGCGGCGTCAGACCGGGCGGCGGCCGGCGAAGCCGCACTCGGCCCGGTGGTACCAGCGCACGTCGGAGTCCCCCTCCAGCCAGCACCAGAGCACGGCGCGGCCGGCCCGCTCGCCGGGAAAGTCGAGCAGCACCGGCGCGATGCCCTTGACCTGGATGTCGTGCTGGTGCAGCTCGTCGACGACGGCGTGCAGCCGGGCCTCCAGACCCTTCACCTCGGCCAGCCCACCGAGCGCGCTGACGCCGTGGTCGGCCAGGTCGACGCGCAGCTCGGCGAGGTCGGCCCGGAGCCGGATCAACTCGTCGACACGCGGCTGCAGGGTGGCCACCAGGTGCCGGGCCTGGGCGAGTGTGAACACCCGGCCAGTATGCGGCACCCGCCGGGCGGTACAGGACCCCGCGGCCCGCGACCGCCTCAGTCGGCCTGGGCGGCCAACTCCCGGGCGCGGTCCCGGGCGGCCTCCAGCGCCGCGAGCAGGGCCGCCCGTACGCCGTGCTTCTCCAGCTCACGGATGGCGGAGATGGTGGTGCCGGCCGGCGAGGTGACCGCCTCGCGCAGCTTGACGGGGTGCTCGCCGGAGTCACGCAGCATCACCGCGGAGCCGATCGCGGTCTGCACGATCAGCTCGTGCGCGACCTGCCGGGGCAGCCCCAGCAGGATCCCGGCGTCGATCATGGCCTCGACCAGCAGGTAGAAGTAGGCCGGGCCGGAGCCGGAGAGCGCGGTGACCGCGTCCTGCTGCGACTCGGGCACCCGGATCGTCTGGCCGAGGGGCTTGAACATCTCCTCGGCCAGCGCCAGGTGCGCCCCGGTGGCGTACGCGCCCGCCGAGATCGCCGTCATCGCCTCGTCGACCAGCGCCGGGGTGTTGGTCATCACCCGCACCACCGGGGTGCCCTCGGGCAGCCGGCGGCTGAAGAAGCTGGTGGGAAGCCCCGCGCAGAGCGAGATGACCAGCTTGTCGGCGGGCACCTTGGGGCCGATCTCGTCGAGCAGCGTCGCCGCGTCCTGCGGCTTCACCGAGATGGCGAGCACCGCCGCCTCGTCCACGGCGGCCGCGTTGTCGACAACACGGATGCCGTAGCGGGCGGTCAGCTCCTCGGCGCGGGCCGGTCGGCGGGCGGTGGCCAGCAGCCGGTCCACCGGCCATCCCGAGCGCAGCAGCCCGGAGAGCATCAGCTCACCGATCTTGCCCGCGCCGATCACCGCGACCGTGTGCACCCCGGCTGACATCTCGGCCGTACCCCCTCGCATCGGGTCGCGGCGCGGCGGACCCGCAGGCCCGCCGCGCCGCCGACCGTCGATCAGCTGCCGAAGAAGACCTCGGCCTCGGCGTACCGCTCCAGCGGGACGGTCTTCAGCTCGCGGGTGGCCTCGGCCAGCGGCACCCGGACGATGTCGGTGCTCTGCATCGCGACCATCTTGCCCCAGTCGCCCTCGTTGACGGCGTCGATGGCCTGCAGGCCGAGCCGGGTGGCGAGCACCCGGTCGAAGGCCGTCGGGGTGCCACCGCGCTGGATGTGGCCCAGCACCACGGTGCGGGCCTCCTTGCCGGTCTTGGCCTCCAGCTGCTCGGCCAGCCACTGGCCGATGCCGCCGAGGCGGACGTGACCGAACGAGTCCAGCTCCTGGTTGGCGAGCACCATCTGGCCGTCCAGCGGCTGGGCGCCCTCGGCGACCACCACGATCGGGGCGTACTGGTGCTGGAAGCGCTTCTCGACGTAGCCGGCCACCTGGTCGACGTCGAACTGACGCTCGGGCAGCAGGATCACGTTGGCGCCACCGGCCAGGCCGGCGTGCAGGGCGATCCAGCCGGCGTGCCGGCCCATCACCTCGACGACCAGGGTGCGGTGGTGGCTCTCCGCAGTCGTGTGCAGCCGGTCGATGGCCTCCATCGCGATGTTGACCGCGGTGTCGAAGCCGAAGGTGTAGTCGGTGGCGCCCAGGTCGTTGTCGATCGTCTTCGGGACGCCGACCACGTGCACGCCCAGCTCGTAGAGCTTGGTGGCCACGCCGAGGGTGTCCTCGCCGCCGATCGCGATGAGCGCGTCCACGCCCTGCGAGGCGAGGTTGTCCTTGATCCGCTCGACGCCGTTCTCGATCTTGAACGGGTTGGTCCGGGACGAGCCGAGGATGGTGCCACCGCGGGGCAGGATGCCGCGCACGTCGGCGATACCCAGGGGCCGGGACAGACCCTCCAGCGGGCCCTTCCAACCGTCCTGGAAGCCCACGAACTCGTGACCGTAGGTGGCGACGCCCTTGCGGACCACCGCCCGGATGACCGCGTTGAGACCGGGGCAGTCGCCGCCGCCGGTGAGCACGCCGATACGCATGATCCGCTCATCCTCCTGGAGCATCAGGTAAAGCCCGATATGCCCCAGGATATGTGTCAGGTCAGACCTCGGCGCCGTTGCCGGCCCGGGGCGGGCCGTCACTGCGCACTGTAGTCGGCCTGCCTGTGCGGCGACAGCGCGCCCCGGAGCGACCCGCCACCGGTCGCGGTCAGTAGGTCACCTCGTGGTTCTCGCCGGGGTTCGGTGGCTGGCCGGTGACGGCCGCCCGGGCGAAGCCGAGCAGGTTGACCACGGTGCTGCTGGGCGAGTCCCAGTACTCGGCGGAGCTGGCGTGCACCTTGATCATCGTGAGGCCGGAGGTGTCCAGCCCGTCCGGGAACCACACCTTGAGCACCGGGCTCCACAACTGCTCGGCTCGGGACCGGTCGAACCCCTCGTTGGCCGTGCCCGAGATCGACACCCAGGAGTTGTGCTTCTGGTCGGAGAAGGCGACGTTGACCTCCGGGTTCACCCGGATCTGGCGGACCTTTGCCGAGTCGTCGTAGGCGAAGAACCACAGGTCGCCGTCGAACTCGGCCTCCTGGAGCCCCATCGGCCGGCTCACCTGCCGCCCGTCCAGGGCGATCGTGGTGAGCATGCAGATCCGCGCGGCGCGGGCCAGCTCGGTGACCCGGGCACGGGCCTCGGCCGCGGTGGTCGGCTCGTTGCTCATGGCAGTCTCCCTCGGCTCGACTCGTCGAACCGTTGCCCGGGACAGAACCGGTCAAACCTCCAGCGGCACGGCCAACACGGATGAAGCCGCTCAGCGGGCCGTCATCGCCCGCCAGCGGGCCAGGTTGTGCCGGGCGTCGACCAGTGCGTCGTGCCGGGCCGCGTCCGCGTCCGGCAGCGTCGGCCGGCCACGGTCGTCCCAGAGCTGCCGCAACTCCTTGGTGAACCGCGGGATCTCCCGGGGCAGCGCCGGCATCGCACCCCAGAGCTGAGCGAGCACCACGTGGTCGTACGCGGCGTACCAGGCCCACAGCTCCAGTTGCTCCCCCGGTCGGTCCCGGACCGGTTCGACGAGGAAGTCGTACAGGTCGTCGCGGATGCGTTCCCGCGAACGCCACGCCCGGTCGGCCGGCGACGGCAGCTTGTCCAGCACGTTGCGCCGGACCCAGGGCACGGCGCGGGAGTCGTCGAACTCGGTGGAGACCGCGTAGAACTCGCGGCCGTACTCGTCGACGACACCGATCGAGACGAGGTCGACGACCTGGCCGTCCTCGATGAACTCGCAGTCGTAGAAGTAGCGGTAGACCATTCCAGCCATCCTCGCCCACCACCCCGCGGCGGCGCTCGGCGGGGCCGGCGGTCGGCGCGGCCCGGGCCAGCGGGGACCCGTGCCGCCGACCCGGATCCGCACCCCTGCAAAGCGGTACGCCGCAGCTCGCGACGGTCACGGAAGTGCTTCGAGGGGTGTACAGCAAGCGACCGGACCGTCATGATCTGATGTGTACCGCTACCGGACGCCGAACCGGTGTCAGTTCACCTTGTCAGGGCCAGCAGGTTCGCCCGGTGAGCGAGTTGTGGTCCTTGACCGGGGAGGGGTTGGGCCGTGGAGGTTCGCCTGCCGGAGCCGGGTGACGCGCTCACGGGTGTCGAGATGTTCGCGGGGCTGGAGCCCGAGGTGCGGCAACGGGTCATCGCCGCCGCCGTCCCGCGCACCTACCGCAAGGGGCAGCTGCTCTTCGTGGAGAACGACCCCGGCGAGTCGCTGATCGTGCTGCGTCGCGGCGCGGTGGCCGTGTTCCGCACCGCACCGACCGGTGAGCGGGCCGTGCTGTCGGTGATCCGTCCGCCGGACGTGCTCGGCGAGGTCTCCCTGCTCGACGCGTCCACCCGGTCCGCCTCGGCGGAGGCCATCGAGGACTGCGCGGCGCTCGCGCTGTCCCGGGGGGCGTTCATGGAGCTGGTGCACTCCAACCCCCGCATCCTGGACGCGGTGATGCGCTCGCTGGGCGGGCTGATCCGCCGGCTCACCGAGCAGAACGCCGACCACGTCTTCCTCGACCTGCCCGGTCGCGTGGCCAAGACGCTGGTCCGGCTGGCCGGCGAGAGCCAGGCACCGATGATCACGATCGAGCTCAACCAGAGCCAGCTCGCCGAGATGGCCGGCGGCTCCCGGCAGAGCGTCAACCAGGCGATCGGTTCGTTCGCCAGTCGTGGTTGGCTGCGCACCGAGGGGCGCCGGATCGTGGTGACCGACGTGGCCGCGCTGCGCCGGCGCGCCGGCATGAACGACCGCTGACCCTCAGCTCGACACCCCGCAACGGACACGACAGGGCCGGGTCACCCGTGGGTGACCCGGCCTCGTCGTCGCGTCAGGCGCTGAGTCAGACCCCGGAGCTGCCGGGACCGGCCCACTTGTCCGGGCTCTTGCCGTCGCCGCCCGTCCCGTGGGACTGCTCGATGACGATGCCCTCGGCCTGCAGGCTGGCGAGGGTGGCGGCGTCGACGTCCACCGACTCACCCGCGGAGTGGCTGACCCCGTTGCCGTCGGTCCAGTCGCTCTCCAACTTGACGTACACCATTGGCCTGTCCCCCTGTGGTCGCTGATCGAGATGTGGCCGCCTGAATCTAATGCGTCCACCCCTCGGTGGACTGTCCACAAACCAACAGCCCGGTACCTGACAGCCGCGCCGGCGGTGATACTTCCACTGACGGGACGCCGTGGGCGTCAGCCGGTTCGCCAGTGGAGGGTGTCATCGCCGCGCAGTGTGGGCGCTGTGGACGTACGGCCGCCGACGGCGACCGCTTCTGCGGTGGCTGCGGCGCCGAGTTGGGTGCGGTCTGCCCGCACTGCCTGCGGCCGCTCGCCTCCGACGTCACCTTCTGCACGTCGTGCGGGTCGCCCCGCCCGGGCGCCGACCGACCGGCCGCCGTCAGCCCGCAGGAGGACCGCCGCCGGGTGAGCGTGCTCTTCGTCGACCTGATCGACTTCACCCCGTACGTCGAGCGGGCCGATCCCGAGCAGGTCCGCGGCATGCAGACCGGTTTCTTCTCCGCCGCCCGACGGGTCGTCGGGCAGTACGGCGGCGTGGTGGAGAAGTACATCGGCGACGCGGTGATGGCGCTGTTCGGCGCGCCGATCGCCACCGAGACCGACGCGTTGCGCTGCGTACGGGCCGGGCTGGAGCTGCAACGGGTGCTCACCCGGTTCGCACCGACCGGCAGCACCGAGCTGCGGTTCCGCGTGGGGGTCGCCACCGGTGAGGCGCTGGTCGACGTGGCCGCCGCCCGCGACGGCGGGCAGGCGATCGTCGCCGGCGACGTGGTGAACACGGCCTCCCGGATGCAGTCGGTCGCGCCGCCGGGTGGGGTGCTGGTGTGCGGCACCACGCACGCGCTGACCAAGGACGCGATCCGCTACGAGGAGCAGCCGCCGGTCACCCTGCGCGGCCGGTCGTCGCCGACCGAGGTGTGGCTCGCCCTGTCCCCGCTGCGCCGCCAGCCCACCGACCAGGAGCCGGACACCACGCCCCTGGTCGACCGGGAACACGAGCTGGGCATGCTGGTCAACGCCCTGCACCGGTCGCTGCGCGACCGGCTGCCGCAGGTGGTGACCATCTTCGGCCGGGCCGGCATCGGCAAGAGCCGGCTGCTGCGGGAACTCCACCGGCACACCGGTCGGCTGGTCGACGAGCCGCTGACCTGGCGGACGGGGCGCTGCCCGCCGTTCGGGGAGAACGTCACGTTCGCCGCGCTGGCCGACATCGTCAAGTCCGAGGCCGGAATCCTGGACACCGACCCGGCCAGCAGCGCGGCGCAACGGTTGGCCGCGGCCGTCGGCGAGCTGATCGGCCCGGGTGAGCGGGCCCGGGTGGTGGACGCGCTCCGGCCCCTGGTCGGGCTGCCCGGCACACCGCTGCCCGCCGAGGAGGCGGAGTCGGCGTGGCGGCGCTTTCTGCTGGCGCTGGCCGCCCGCCGCCCCACCGTGCTGGTCTTCGAGGACCTGCACTGGGCCGACGACGCCATGCTGCGCTTCGTGGAGCTGCTCGGCGCGGCGGCCCGCGAGGTGCCGCTGCTGCTGCTCTGCACCGCCCGTCCCGAGCTGGTCGACCGCGACCCGAGCTGGGCCGGCACCATCACCGGCTCGGTGACCATCACCCTGCCGCCGCTGCGCGACACCGGCATCGCCGCGCTGTACGCGCACATGTTCGGCCAGGCCGCGTTCTCCGCCGACATGCTGAGCCCGCTGATCGAGGTGGCCGGCGGCAACCCGCTCTACGCCCACGAGTACGTCCGGATGCTGATCGAGCAGGGCGCGCTGCGCCAGTCCGGACGGGGCTGGTCGCTGGACAAGCAGCTTGAGCTGAGCATGCCGGAGAGCGTGCACGCGGTGATCGCCAACCGGGTGGACCTGCTGGACGCCAAGGACCGCGCCGTGCTGCTGGCCGCCTCGGTGGTCGGGGTGCAGTTCTGGCCGGGCGCGGTGGCCGCCGCTCTCGGGCAGCCGGTCGAGTCGGTCGAGCGTTCACTGCGCCGGTTGGAGCAGCGCGACTTCGTGCACGAGCAGGCGGCGTCGACCATGGCCGGGCAGGCGGAGTTCCGGTTCCGGCACGTGCTGGTGCGCGACGTCTGCTACCAGCGGTTGCCGCGCACCGAGCGGGTGGCCCGGCACGAGCGGGCCGCCGACTGGCTCGACGCGTTGTCCCACAGCCGCGACACCGACCTGGCCGAGGTGCTCGCCCACCACCGCTGGGCTGCCCACGAGATCGCCCGGTCGCTCGGCATGCAGGTCCGCCGGTACGCCGGGCCGGCGCGGCGGGCGCTGCACCGGGCGGCCCGCCGGGCGTACGCCCTGCACGGGCTGGAGGCCGCGGCCAGCCACGCCGGCCGGGCGCTCGGCCTGGCCGACGACAGTGACCCGGTGGGCCGGCTCCAGCTGGAGCTGCTGAGCACCGAGATCTCGTTCTACCGGGACGGCAACGAGTTCCTCTCCGGCGGTGGCCCGGAGCAGGTGCACGCGCTCGCCGACCGGCTGCTGGCGCACGGCGACGACGCCTGCGCCGCCCGCGCGTGGACGCTGCTGGGCCAGGCCGCCTGGCTGCGCGCCGACCGGCGCGACGCGTTGGCCTGCCTGGACCGCGCGGTGCAGTTGTTCGAGCCGCTGCCGGACACCCCCCAGAAGGCGGACGCGTACGCCGAGCTGGGCCGCCTGCACATGCTCAACTACGAGGGGGACCCGGCCGTGGCGGCGGCGGACACCGCGGCGGAGATCGCCGAGCGGCTGGGTCTGACCGAGACCCGCACCAACGCCCGGATCACCGCGGCCACCGCCCGCTACCAGTCGGGCGACCGGGTGGGCCTGGACGAGCTGCACGCGATCGTCGAGTTCAGCCGCACCGGTCAACTGCTGGCGCTGCCCCGGGCGACGCAGAACCTCGCGTGGGCGATCCGGGAGGAGGGCGACTGGCTGCGCTCCGACGCCCTGCTCTCGGCCGCGCCGGCCCGCACCGCCAGCGGGCAGACCCTGACCACCAGCTACTCCGCCGAGGCGATGCGGGCCTGGTTCGAGGGCGACTTCGGCCGGCTGCTCACCGCGGCGGAGGCGTTCGTGGACACCCCGACCGGCAGTTGGGACATGCAGGTGCGGGGCCTTCGCTCCTGCCTGCTGGTGTTGCGCGGCCACCCGGTCCCGCCGGCCGGGAACGCCGCCGCCGGGCGACCGGCCGGTCCCGGGCACCACGACGACGTCGCCGCCGCGCTGCACACGGCGCGCAGCAGCGGGTTCCACCGGTTGCACTGGACGATGCTCGGCATGGCCGCGCTGTGCCGGGCGTTGCAGGGCCACGAGGCGGAAGCGGCAGAGCTGATCGACGAGCTGGACGCCTCCTGGTCGGCGGTGCCGGCCCTGGCGAGCGGGGAGTGGATCGCGGCGGCGGCGTACGCGGCGAGCCTCGCGGGCCGGGAGGCGGCGGTGCGGGTGCGCACGATGCTCGACCGTGTCGGGCACCGTACGCCCTGGTCGGAGGCGGCGCTGCGGACGGTGACCGCCGCGGTGGCCGCCGCCGACGGCGACCACGAGCGGGCCGCCGAGCTGCACCTGGCCGGAGCCGAGATCTACGGCCGGATACCGGACGTCTCCGACCAGATCCTGGCGCTGGCGTTCGCCGCGGCGGAACTGAAACGCGCCGGCGACCGCATCGGCCTCCAGGGCGCGCTGGCCGACGTCCGGGTGTTCGCCGCGCGCAACGGGGCTCCGGGCCTGCTCACCCTCGCCGGTTTCCCGACCGCCGCGGCCTCCCCCACTCTCGCCTCCTGACCGTTGCGGGCCGGGCACCGGGACGGGTTCGTCCACGCCCCTTGACCTTTCCCTTTGGGCAAGCTCCAGCCTGGTTCGTACCGGTCGCCGTGACCGGTACGAGGAGGATGTCGACGTGGGGCTGCTGACCATCGGTGCGTTCGCCCGCGCGGCGCGGCTGACGCCGAAGGCGTTGCGCCTGTACGACGAGCTCGGACTGCTGCCGCCGGCCGCGGTCGACCCTGATTCCGGTTACCGGCTCTACGAGCCGGACCAGCTGGACCGGGCCCGGCTGATCGCCCAGCTTCGCCGCATCGGCATGCCGCTGGCGGAGATCCGCGTCGTCTGCGGCCTGGAACCCGCCGCGGCGGCCGAGGCGATCCACGCGTACTGGCAGCGGATCGTGACCGACACGGCGGCCCGCGGACGCCTCACCACCTTCCTCGTCGAGCACCTGTCGGGAAGGGGAACCACCATGTCCGACGCCAACCCCACCCTCGGCATCCGCCACGCCGCCGGCTGTAGCACCGGGACCGGGCGCGACAGCAACGAGGACGCCACCTACGCCAGCGATGTCCTGCTGGCGGTCGCCGACGGCGCACGCGGGCCCGGGGGTGCCGCCGCCAGCAGCGCGGCCATCGACGCCCTCAAGCCGCTGGAGCTGGTCGACGTGCCGGCTGCCGAACTGCTCACCAGGTTGGCCGATGCGGTCAGCGAGGCCGATCGGACCGTGTTCAGGGCGGCGACCGACGATCACCAGCCGTTCACCACCCTGACCGCGATGCTGCGCCGCGGCTCCCAACTGGCCCTGGTGCACATCGGCGACACCCGGGCATATCTGCTGCGCGGCGGTGAGCTGTTCCAGCTCACCCAGGACCACACCTGGGTGCAGTCACAGGTCGACCAGGGCAAGCTCAGCCGCGACGAGGCCGCGGCGCATCCCCAGCGGGCCCTGCTGGTGCGGGCACTGGGAGCCGGCGGGGACCATGTCGAGGCGGACCTGGCACTGCGCACCGCCCTGGCCGGCGACCGCTACCTGTTGTGCTCCGACGGTCTGTCCGCCGTGGTGGACCGCGCGGCGCTGCGCACGGCCCTGACCGGGGCGGGTGATCCCGAGCAGACCGTGCAGCGGCTGATCTCACTCGCGTACGCCGAGGGGGCACCGGACAACATCGCCTGCGTCGTCGCCGACGTCGTCGCGACCTAGCCGCGACGCCTCCGGTCACCCCGGGTCAGGCGGCCACCGGCGCGGGGACACGCTCCTTGAGCTTCTGCGCGTAGATGTCGACGTACTCGCGGCCGGAAAGTTCCATCAGCTCGTACATGATCTCGTCGGTGACGGCGCGTTCGACGAACCGGTCGCCGGCCAGCCCGGCGTAGCGGGAGAAGTCCAGCGGAGCGCCGAAGCGGATCTTCACGCGGGCGACCTTGGGGATCAGCTTGCCCGGCGGCTGGATCTCGTCGGCGTTGAGCATCACCACGGGCACCACCCGCGCGCCGCTCTCCAGGGCGAGCCGGGCCACACCGGTCTTGCCCCGGTAGAGCCGCCCGTCCGGGGACCGGGTCCCCTCCGGGTAGATGCCGGCCACTCCCCCGGTACGCAGCACCTGCAGCTGGGTGTCCAGTGCGGCGCGGGCCGCCCGGCCGCCGGAGCGGTCCACCGGGATGGTGCCCGTGCCGACGAAGAACATCCTGGTCAGCCAGCCCTTGATCCCCTTGCCGGTGAAGTACTCGGCCTTGGCCACGAAGGTGACCCTCCGAGGGGTGATCAGCGGCGTGAAGATCGAGTCGGAGAAGGAGAGGTGGTTGCTGGCCAGGATCACCGGCCCGGTCGCCGGTATGTGGTGCAGGCCCTCCACCTGTGGCCGGAAGATCAGCTTGAGCAGCGGACCGAGGATGACGTACTTCAACAGCCAGTACAGCACCGGCGTCCTTCCCGTGGCGTGGTGACGACGGCGCCCGCGCCCGTGCTCCGCCGGGCGGGGCCGCCGTCGCGACGAGCCTACGAAGCGCGGAGCCCCACCACAACGGACGCTCGGGCCGGCTTCGGACATCCTCGGGCCGGCTTTCGGAGGCGCTCGGCCCGAGATACCCACGTACCTCCGGGGCGGCGGCCGGCCGGTCCCCTGCCGCGCCCCTCGCAAGAACGGACAAAGAGCCTCCGCCGCGACCAGCGGCAGGGCTCTGACTTTGGAAGACGCGACACAACGCACTCCCGGAACCGGCCCCCGACGTGTCACGATTCAGGGGGCGTCTGCGGTCCCGGCCCGTCCCCCTCCGTGCCTCGCAACGCCCGGACGTGCGTCTCCGTCCCCTGCCGATCCCGGCCGGTACCGCTCCGTACCAACCCGTCCCTCGCGGTCTGTTAGCACCAGGCTTAGCACCGTGGGCTGGTGCTCAACCTCAGCCGAGGCCCTGGCCGAAGAGGTCAAACCCGATCTTCGCGACCTGAGCGAGGTGCTGCAGGTCTTCCGGCGCACCCTCCAGCAGGCCCTTCCCCCGAGCAAGCAGCGACCGGACCCAACCCTTGTCGGGCTCGTCCTTGGCCGCCTCCCGCTCCAGTTCAGCGGCGACCGTCTCGTACTGCGGCTGCTGGTCCTCAGGCAGCAGTCGGGCGAACTCCCGCAGCGCCTCCGCGAACACGGTCAACACCTGGGCGTCGTTCGTGTTGGTCTGGTTCTGGGCGACGTCCCGGTTCGCCACCGCGAGTTGGCCCTTGTTGTCGCCCATCACGGTGACGTTCACGCCCGCGCCGTCGCCCCGGTTCAGGTAGCTCACAACCCCTCCGTACTGCTCGATGCACTCAGTCCCGGCCGGCTCGATAGTCGGGGTCTCGTCGGTCCCGCCCAACAGCCGCCGCTCCCGCAGGAACTGGACCGCACCCACCAGGTCCGCCGCGCCGAACAGTTCCCCGTTGAACCAGCCGTACGGGCTGGTCGCGATCTCGGCGATCTCAGTCGACTCACCGTTGGCGTCCCGCTCGTACACCCACCGCAGGACCGCGTCCCGGCAGGCCATACGGCGAGCACGACTGTCCTTGCGACGCTCCAGCCGGGCCACCGCCTCGGTACGGCCGATCTCGGTGAGCTTGATCATCCGGTCAAGGCCGCCGCCACCCATCAGCCTCATCTCATCGACGCACCCCCTGCCCTTGAGGAAGTCGATTGCCACGTCGATCTGCGGTTCGGCCCGAGGACGGAAGTCGCCTAAGCCGAGCTTGTCGATCAACGAGCCGATGGCCGACGGATAGCCAGGCCCGTTCTTCGAACCCTCGTAGATCCAGTCAACGATCCAACCTGCGACGAGTTCCAACTCCGACCCGGTGACCGACCCCCCGCCAGCACCGTTGCCGCCGCCGCTGGCGATGCCCCCGCCCCCGGCGATCTCCCCCTGGACCGGTATCCGGACCGGGTACTTGTCGAGTTGCTTCTGCAGATCGCGCTGCAAGTCCCGAAACCCCTTCCGGTTGGGCTTGAAGCTATTGCCCACCTTGCCCCCTCGGCGTTGGCCACATCGACCGACCACGCTACCTGCAGGGTGCGACAAAATTCGCCGTCCGCATCAGCCGGGGCAGGACAGCTCGCCCTACATCGGCCGCCGCCGCGACAGATGCCGGTGCACCTGGCGCATGGTCGACGGCTCCGAGTACAACGCCGCGTTGATCGCACCGAACGCCACCCCGGGAGCCCGCTTCGCCCGTTCAAGGTCTTCGGCCACCCGGGCGATCAACGCCAACCGACACCGCATGTCGATCAACTCCCGCCGCGAGCACTGCAATGCGGTCTCCAAACCCTTGACCCGCTCGCGCAACCACTCCAGTTCGGTGCCCTGGTCCACGTGCCACTCCCTCCAGTTGGTGGTGAGGTGGGCGACCACGCGCCGGGTCTCGGGTTCTCCACCGGACGGTCACCACGGGATTACTTTGGCCACCCAAATGGGTCTGCGCAAGTAGGTAGACCCAATCCGGCAGTAGCGTCGCCAATACGGTCCACCTGTGGGTGAGGTCCCGGGGCCGCTGGTCGGTCCACACGAGCTGCAAGAGCTGCTCGGCGTGAGCCGCACCCGGATGCGCCAGCTCGTGCGCTACCCGACCTTCCCCGAGCCATTCCAGCGCCTGCATGGCATGACCGTCTGGCTGCGTGTCGACGTTGAAGCGTGGATCACCGAACACCGGCCACCCCGAGTCACCGACGGCGACGAAGCCGAGTAACAGCCGACCCGCCTCGGAAGCCCCCCGCCCCCGGCAGGCCGACCCCGCCCTGGGCGGCGGAAGGCCGCCGGGAGCCACGGGAGACCCCACGACGACCCCACCGGAAGCGCAGGGGGTCGTCGGCAAGCGCCAAACTGAAGAGATGGAAGCAAGCACTCCCTTGTGGGTGCCGATCGTCGTGGCTGCGGCTGGCGTCGGTGGCACCGTGACCGCAGCTTGGCTCACCCAACGGGCGAGCAAGAAGCGGGAGGACGAGCGGTGGCGAAGGGAACGAGAGATTGACGAGATCCGCTGGCAGCGCGAGAGGGCCGATCGGCTTCGCGAGCTGCGGATCAAGCTCTATGTAGATCTGGCCGAGTACTCGCAGAACTTCGAGGAGACGTTGGGTGCGGTCACCGACGAACTTGGCATCACCAAAGCCAGAGGAGCAGACGGCCTAATCCACCACGAAAAGCTCACCGCACAGGTCAAGCTTTTAGCCCCGAAATCCGTACGGGATGCGTGGTACCGGCTGCGCCAGTCGGAGGAGAGCCTGTACTGGGAGCTGTACGAAGGCAGTCCGAACCACACTCCCCAGGGCCAGCCCTACTTGGATGCTGACAGCCAATTCATTATCGGCATACATCGAGACCTGTCCGAGTTGCAGTCTTGCCTCCGTGCCGCGATGGCTGACCCGGATCTGTCGGACTGATCTCAGGAGATCTCCCCGGCGGG
Organism: Micromonospora sp. RHAY321; assembly: GCF_023896955.1. GTDB lineage: Bacteria > Actinomycetota > Actinomycetes > Mycobacteriales > Micromonosporaceae > Micromonospora. The sequence goes on along the minus strand of NZ_JAMHIW010000020.1, from coordinate 86,833 downwards.
CAGTCGCAGATCGTCCAACCCATGCGGGACGGGGACAGGTGGACCGCCCTTCGGCGACACAGACCGGTCCCCGCCCTGCTGGAAGAAGCAACAGGGGCGGGGGCCGGAGTCTATGCCGGTCAGGCGGTCGTCTGCTGCCCTCGACCGTCCGCGTGTGCGCCTCAAGGCCACGGGCATTCGCCGAGTCCTTGGCCGAGCGGTCCCGCTCCAGCGCCCGACCGGCCGCCGCAACGTCCTCCGTCGGCTGGACCTTGCCCAGCGGGGTCGCCCTCGTCGAACACTGACGCCCCGAACTACCTTGCCCATGGTCATCACTCCTCGTCCTGGTCGTCTTGAACCCGGGCAGCCCGCGCCGCCCCACCCTCGGGAGGCGGCACCGGCTCCCGGTCGAGATTCCGCCCCACACGGCCGCCCGCCCTTGTCAGCCACGGGGCGCGCGGGACCTCCGGCGCGTAACTGCCGGCCGGCTCCTTCTCGGCTGCCTCCCGCGCCCACTCCGGCCGTCTTCGCTGCTGCCGAGCACCTGCCGCATTCCGCGCTCGTTAATCTCCAGGTCCCGCCGCAGCATCTCAGCGGGCGAGGGTAGAAGCCGCTCGGTCTGCTGCTGCTGCTCGGCGATGTACCGCCGGACCATCGCCTCTTGTTCACGAGGTGAGGGGACGTACCCGGTCGGGCGGGCGTTCCGAAAGCGCACCGAGCAGGCGGGGCTCCCCCGGCTGCGGTTCCATGACCTGCGACACACGTTCGCGTCGATCGCGCTCAACGCTGACGTGTCGATGCCGGTCTTGTCGAAGGTGATGGGCACACCAACCCGGCGTTCACCGGCAAGCGGTACGCCCGCCTGTCCCAGGAGAAGCACGGCGAGGTCATGCGGGCGGTCGGCGAGAAGGTGAGCAGCGCCGCCTGCTGAGACCTTCTGTTAGCAAGGGATTAGCAAAAACCGACAAAGAGCCTCCGCCGCGACCAGCGGCAGGGCTCTGACTTTGGAAGACGCGACACAACGCACTCCCGGAACCGGCCCCCGACGTGTCACGATTCAGAGCACGGCGTGCGGACGGACGCCGAGGGGCAGGGGCGGCCGCGCCGAAGGCGCGTTGAGGAGGATGTCCGGGTGTCAGCGGGTGGGGCCCGCCGGGGACGGCGGGACAACGGGCTCGACGCGAGCGAGTACGCCGTCGTCGGCGACGTCGATCCGCGCGTCGGCGAGCACCTGCTGGACGTGCTGGCCGCCGGCGGGATCGCCGCCTACCTCCAACCCTCGGCCGACCTCAACCCGGTCACCCGCACCACCACCGTCCCGGCCCGGCCGGTCGACCGGCTCTACGTCGACCGCTCGCACCTGACCACCGCGCGGGACTACCTGACCCAGCTCGCCGACGAGACGGCCCCCGAGCAACCGCCGGCCCGCGACGAGCCGGACATCGACGCCGAGTGGGCGCGGATCGTGGCCGGTTTCCACAGCACCTCGACCGTCGGTGAGCACCCGTGGCCGGCCGCGGAGGACGTGGACGACCGGGACGAGCCGGCCACCGGTCCGCTGGGCCGCACCGGCGCCGACGAGGCCGGCCCGACCGCCACCGACGTCCGCCGGCTACCGTCCGCCACCGACATCTCCGGCATCTCCGTCGGGCGTGGCACCCGGCCGGACGAGCCGTCACTGCTGGACGGGCTGGACACGTTCGGCGCCGACCTGCCCGACGACGAGGACGAGGACGAGGGTTACCACCCGCCGCCACCGCCGCCGCTGCCCCGGGTCTCCAAGTACGCGGTGGTCGGCACGCTCGCGGTGGTCCTCGGGTTCGTGCTGTTCCTGTTCCCGTCGCTGCTCCCGGTGGACCGCTCGGCGGTCACCCTGTTCGGGTTCACCGGCATCCTGGCCGGTTTCGTCACGCTGATCTGGCGGCTGCGCCCCGGCGACGAGGACGACGACGACCCGGACAACGGCGCGGTCGTCTGACGTCGGGGCGTTCCGCCGACCGCATCCCGGGACGACGACGCCCCGCCCGGGGCGTAACAGTGGTGTAACTTACTGTCAGTAGGAATACCGCCGTACGTCACTTCCCTCGCTGACTGACCGGCTTTCCCATCTTCGTGGCGGTCAGTCCTCTGCTGATCGGAATGCCCGAGATGCGACAGAGTTCCCTCGTGGTGGTGGCCAACCGCCTTCCCATCGACGACAGCGTGGCGCCCGACGGGGCCTGCGAATGGCGGCGCAGCCCAGGAGGGCTGGTCAGCGCGCTGCACCCCCTGCTGCGGCACACACCGGCGACGTGGGTCGGCTGGGCCGGCGGCACCGGGCCGGCCCCCGCCCTGCCCGACGTGGACGGCGTCCGGATGCACAGCGTCGCGCTCAGCCGCGAGGACCTGCGTGACCACTACGAGGGGTTCGCCAACGCCACCCTCTGGCCGCTCTACCACGACGCCGTCGAGCAGCCGCAGCACCACCGTCGCTGGTGGGAGGCGTACCAGCGGGTCAACCAGCGCTTCGCCGAGGCCACCGCCGAGGCGGCCGAACCGGGCGGTGTGGTCTGGGTGCAGGACTACCACCTGCAACTCGTCCCCGGCCTGCTCCGTGACCTCCGACCGGACCTGCGCATCGGGTTCTTCCTGCACGTGCCGTTCCCACCACCGGAGCTGTTCATGCAGTTGCCCCGTCGGGCCGAACTGCTGCGCGGCATGCTCGGCGCCGACCTGGTGGGCTTCCAGCGCGCCCAGGCGGCGCACAACTTCGCCCAACTGGTGACCAGGGTGCTGGAGCTGCCGGCCACCGACCGGCGGATCGGGATCGACGACCGGGTGGTGCGCATCGGCGCGTTCCCCGTCTCCATCGACACCGCCGAGATGGCCGCGCTCGCCGCCCGCCCCGACGTGGCGGCCCGTGCCCGCCGGCTGCGCCAGGACCTCGGCGACCCCCGGCAGGTCATCCTCAGCGTCGACCGGATGGACTACACCAAGGGCATCGAGCAGCGGCTCAAGGCATACAGCGAGCTGCTCGCCAACGGCGACGTCAAGGTCCGCGACACGGTGCTGGTGCAGGTGGCCATGCCGAGCCGGGAGCGCGTCGGCCAGTACCAGATCCTGCGGGAACGGATCGAGCGCGAGGTCGGCCGGATCAACGGCGAGTTCGGTCGGGTCGGGGAACCGGCCATCCACTACCTCACCCAGCCCTTCGACCGGGCCGAACTGGCCGCCCTCTACCGGGTCGCCGACGTGATGGCGGTGACCCCGCTGCGCGACGGGATGAACCTCGTCGCCAAGGAGTACGTCGCCGCCCGGGTCGACGACTCCGGCGCACTGCTGCTCAGCGAGTTCGCCGGCACCGCCGCCGAGCTGTCCCAGGCGTACCTGGTCAACCCGCACGACCTGGAAGGGCTCAAGCAGGGGTTGCGCACGGCGCTGCGGGCCAGCCCGGCCGACGTCACCGAGCGGATGCGCGCCATGCGCGCCTACCTGCACCAGCACGACATCCGAGCCTGGGCCGGCTCCTACCTCAGCGCGCTCGACGAGACGGGCGCGCTGGTCGGCCGCCTGACCAGCACCGACGGCACCGCCCGGGTGCCACACCCGGCGAGCCGGGCCACCCCCGCCACCCACCACGCCGGCGGCTGACCGGCGGGCGCCGGCAGCTCAGCGCGTCGCGGGCTCCTTCTCCAACCAGTCCAGAATCGCGTCGATCGGCTCCGCCCAGCGCGCGTCCAGCATCAGGTCATGCCCCATCCCGGGGAAGAGCAACGGCGCTGACCCGTACCGCCGGGCCACCCCGTTCAACGCCGACGTCGGCACCACCCGGTCATCCGGGCTGCCCAACACCAGCACCGGCGGCGCACCCACGGCGGGCTCGGCGTCCGGCGCGCCCAGCAGCGCCCACTGCGCCCGCCGGCCGGCCCGACCGAGCCGGGCGACGTGCCGCCGGGCCTCCTCGTCGGGCAGCTCGCGGCTGAAGAGCTGGCCACGACTGAGCCGTAGCGGGCCGCCGAACACCGCCGGCAGCGTGCCGGACGGGTTGCGGCGCAGCGCCGCACCCAGCACTCCCCAACCGCCGAACACCGGCGCCACCAGCACCGCGCCCCGCGCCGGGTAGCGGGCCAGCGCGTGCGCCACCACCAGCGCCCCGGCGCCGTGCCCCACCAGCACCGCCTGACGCGGCAGGCCCGCGGCCACCTGGACCACATCGTGGGCGTACGCGCGCAGCGTCGCCTCCGGCGCGGCCTCGCTCGCGCCGTGCCCGCGCAGGCTCATCGCGTACGCCGGGAACCCCCGCGACGCCGCGTGCCCCAGCCAGTGCTCGGCGAACGCCCACGCGCCGTGGCCGAACCCGGGGACGAAGAGCAGCGGCGGCCGCCCCTCCTCCAGCTCCGGAGTGGCGCTGAGCACCTCACGCCGGGCCGGCCGGACCGGCCGGGACCACTCCCGACCCCGCATGATCCGCAGCTCACTCATCGGGTCGACCTTTCGTTCGCGACTGCGGGGCTCGCAAGCTCACTCCTCGCGCTCACCGGGCCGACCTTTCGTTCGCGACTGCGGGGCTCGCAAGCTCACTCCTCGCGCTCACTTGCCCTCCAGGTCGTGCAGGGCACGCTCGACGGCGCGCAGGTAGTCGGCGTGACCGACCTCGAACCAGTGCCGGCTGCTGTCCTTGACGTGCGCCGAGTAGCGTTCCCCAGCCCGGTCCCGCACCTTCTGCGCGAACGCCGCGGCACGCTCCGGCCGGTCCCGGCGGGCCAGCAGCAGCCGGGCGAAGAGCACCGTCTGCCAGTGCGACAGGGTGAACAGCCCGGAGTCCGGTTGGACCAGCCCGGCCACCGCCAGCGTCGGATGCCCCGGAGTGAACGCGTTGAGCCACAACGTGGGCCGGCCCACGCCGGCACTGTCACCGAACACCGACGCGTCGAGGAACTCGAAGCGCGGCAGATAGCCGGTGGCAAAGATGACCAGCTCGGGATCGATCTCACGGCCGTCGGCCAGCTCCACGGCGTACGGGTGGAACCGGGCCACGTCCGGCACCGGGCCGATCGCGCCGTGGCCCACGTAGTAGACGAGCTGGCTGTTCGCGATCGGGTGCGTCTCGTACACCCGGTGGTCGGGCTTGGGCAGGCCGAAACGGGTCAGGTCGCCGACGGTCAGCCGCAGCGTCCAGTGGTAGAGCCACTGACGCACCCGCAGCGGCACCCGCATCGCCAGCAGGGCGTCGTTGACCTGGTCGGCGGGACGGCCGAGCACGTACTTCGGCGCGTACCAGTAGCCACGCCGGGTGGAGTGCCAGCAGCGCGACGCCTGCTGGGCGGCCTCCACGGCGATGTCGCAGCCGGTGTTGCCGGCGCCGACCACCAGCACCCGCTTGCCGCGCAGTTGCGCGGGGTCCTTGTAGGACGAGGCGTGCATGATCTCGCCGCGGAACTGCTCCAACCCTTCGTACCGGGGCAGCTTCGGCGACCAGTTGTGACCGTTGGCGACCACGACGGCGGCGTACTGCGAGGTGCGTTCCGGCCCGTACCCGCCGGTGGAGCGGGTCGTCACGTCCCAGCGGTCGCCCGCGGCCGGCTCGACCCGGATCACCTCGGTGCCGAACCAGATGTGCGAACGCAGGTCGAAGTGGTCGGCGTACCGCTCGAAGTACGACAGCAGCTGGCTGTGGTGCGGGTAGTCCGGCCAGGAGTCCGGCATCGGGAAGTCGGGGAACTGGGTGAACGGCTTCGACGACAGCAGGTGGGTGCTGGCGTACACCGGGCTGCGGTCGTGCCGCCAGTTCCAGGCACCGCCGATGCCGGTCTCCCGCTCGTAGCAGTCCACGCCGAAGCCGTGCTCGCGCAGGTTCTTGATGGCGGTGAGGCCGCTGGCCCCGGCCCCGATGACGCAGACCGTGTCGCCCCGGTCGGAGACCGGGCGGTCGTCGCGGCCCAGCGCGGACGGGGTCGCCTCCGGGTCGGGCCGGCCATGGTCGGTGGAGGTGGACACCGGGACATCTCCTTTTGTGCGGCACACGTGCCGGTCGCCGCGAAATCCTCTCCACAACGGAGCCGGATGTCCAGCCCCGGCGCGGGCCGGATCGACGGGTCGGGCCGGTGGGGGTCAGTCGGTGGCGGGCAGCAGCAGGTCGACCAGGACCGGGAAGTGGTCGCTGGCCCGCCGGGTCTGCGGGGTGTCCACCACGTCGTAGTCGACGACGGTGATCCGCGGGTCGACGAAGAGCGCGTCGATGCGCCGGCGCGGGTCGGCGCAGGAATAGGTGAGCCGGTCCGCCCGGTCGGCCGCCACCGCGGCGTCGGTCAGCCCGTGCGCCACGCTGGCCCAGGCCGGCCCGTCCGGGCCCTCGTTCAGGTCGGCTCCCGCCACCACCGGGCTGCTCGCCGCGTCCAGCCCGCGCCGAAACTCGGCGGCCTGCGCGGGACGCTCGGCCGGGTCGGTGGACAGGTGCGAGCCGGCGAGGGTGAACCGGGCGCCGCCGACGCGGCAGTCGGCGTACGCGGCGCCGCGCAGGTGCCGGCCGGGGGTGAGCGGGAAGCGCTGGCAGCGGCTGCCGAGCACCTGCACCCGCAGGCTGGTCAGCAGCAGGTTGCCCAGCGCGGGCAGCCCACCGGCGGCCACCACCAGGCCGAACGACTCGGCCAGCGAGGCGGACTTCTGCCGCCACCGGAACCGGCGGGGCCCCTCCTGCACGATCACCACGTCCGGCGACGCGGCCCGGACCACCGCCGCCAGCGCGGCGGTGTCGTCGCGCTGGCTGTGGATGTTGTACGAGACGACGCGCAGCGGTACGCCGGCAGCCTGGTCCATCCCGGCCGGCCTCAGATCCGTCGGGCCAGGTCGGCGGCGCCGATCACGCCGGCGCTGTTGCCCAGCTCCGCCGGGAGCACCTCGGCCACCGGCAGCCGTCCCCGCTGGGAGAGCGCGTCGAGGTACGAGCGGCGGGTCGGGCCGAGCAGCAGGTCACCGGCGTCGATCACACCGCCGCCGACCACGAGGGTCTGCGGGTCGAGGATCTGCGCCATGTCGGCGAGGCTCGTGCCCAGCCAGCGGCCGATCTGCGCGAACGCCTCGGCGGAGACGGGGTCGCCGCCCTGGGCGGCGGTGGTCACCATCGGGCCGGTGATCGCCTCGGCCTCCCCGCCGGCCAGCTCCAGCAGCGCGGTGGCCCGGTGCGGCTCCTGCCGGGCACCGGCCCGGGCGAAGCGGACCAGGGCGCTGCCGCTGGCGTACTGCTCGATGCAGCCCAGCCGCCCGCAGCCGCACTGGTGCCCGTCCGGCACGGCCAGCATGTGGCCCAGCTCCGCGGCGACGCCGTGCGCGCCGCGCATCAGCTCGCCGCCGAGGACGATGCCGCCACCGACGCCGGTGCCGATGGTGAACATGATCATCGAGTCGTCGGCGGCCCGGGCGGCGCCGTAGCGGAACTCGGCCCAGGCGGCCACGTTGGCGTCGTTCTCCACGATCACCGGCAGGCCGACGGCCGTGCCGACGTACTCGCGCAGCGGCTCGTCGCGCCAGGCGAGGTTGGGGGCGAAGAGCACCGTCGAGCGGGTGGCGTCGATCCAGCCGGCCGCGCCGATACCGACCGCCTCGATCGTCCGCCCGGCAGCCAGCTCGCCGACCACCTCGATGATGACGTCACGGGTCTTGCCGACGTCATCGGCGGGGGTGTCCCGTCGGGTCTGCACGAGGACCGTGCCGGTGTCGTCCACGACACCGCCGGCCACCTTCGTGCCACCGACGTCGACTCCGATGGTCAGCGTCACCGCTGCCGCTCCCCTCTGCTGTGCTGTCCGGCCCGCGCGCCGGCGGCACGCCGGTCCGGGTCGTGGATGCTTCCGCGCTCAGGCGCCGTCGCCCGGCGCGTACGCGCCGGTGTCGTCGGGCACCCGCGAGGCGGGCACCGCGCTGTGGTTGGTCGCTGCCGGTGCGGACACCGGCCCGGCCTCGTCGACGGGTGGTGCGGCGGCCGGGGCGGGTGGGTCTGCCGTCCGAGTGGCGACCGACCAGACGTCCCGCTCCGGCGCCGGCTGAGAATCATGCCCGGTGCGGGTGGCATCGCGCCACACGTGATCGTCGCCGGCTTCGGTGGAAGTGCCGGCCGGGGTGGGATCCGGGACCGGTGTGCCGGCAGCCGGCGCGGGCGCGGGCCGGGTCGGGTCGGCGGGCGCGTCGGGGTCGGCGGCGGGCGGCTCGGCCGGGGCGAACGCGCGGAGCAGGCTGGCGACGCCCGCCGCGAGGTCCCCGGCGCCGGTGGCGAGCCGTTCGGCGAATTCGGGACTGGGGTCACGCAACGCGGCGATGCCACGGCAGACCGGGCAGATGCAGCATTCGGGAGTACCGGTGGCGAAACCACCACCGGGGCCGGGCCGACCGCCCGGGGTGACACTGTGACCGAGGACACCGGCCACCATCCCGCCCAGCGGGCCCCACGCGCCGCCCGCCGACCCGGCGGAGGCCATGCGGGCTCCCGCGAGCAGGGTGGCGACCAGCCGCTCCGCCTCTTCCCGGGCCGAACCCGGATCCGTTCCGCCCATGGTCGGCTCCTCTACCGTGCCGCGGGACGCGTCACTGCGCCGCACCGGCTGCTTCTACCCGGCGCTTGAGCTGCTTCAACGCGGTGTCCATGATCATCTTCTCGGCTTTGCGCCGAAACATGCCGAGCATTCCCACGGACAGCTCGACCTCCAGGGTGTACGTCACCGTGGTGCCACCGTCCGCGTTACCCACCAGGTCGTACGAACCGCGCTGGCTCTTCTGCATCTTCGAGGGCGCGACCAGGCGCCACTCGATCCGGGACAGGTCCTCGGCGTACTCGTAGGCGAGCACGTACTCGTCGGCCATCACCCCGGCGTCGATGGTGAAGCGCACCTGGCTGGCGTAGCCGTCCTCGTACTCCTCGATGACCTCCGCGTGGCGCACCGCCTCGGTCCACTCGGGGTAGCGGGCGAAGTCGCAGATGACCGCCGTCACCCGGTCCGGTGCGGCGCCGATGATGATCGACTGGGTGGAGGTGTCCGCCATGGGGGGAGGCTACCCGGCGGGCACCGGCCACGGGCCGCGCCGCCCCCGCCACGCGCCGCAACGCCCCACCGGGCAGCCTGCCTACTACACCCGACCTGGTGGCCGGGTAAGTTTCGACACAGCCGACACCCACGGTGGCGGCCCGTCCGGCCAGTGCGAGCACGAGGGAGTGCAGGTGCGCGAGTTCTCCGTTCCGCCGATCGTCACCGTCGGCGACGCCGCCAACCTCACCGACCCGGTATGGAAGAACGCCGAGGTCGCGCCGGACGCCGTGCAGTTCGCCCGCTCCACCCCCACCGCCGACGGCACCGGCGCCGTCTGGGTCGACGTGACCTGCCTGCAGTTCCGCGACGAGGTGGCGGCAGTGGCCCGCGGCCTGATCGCCGCCGGCATCCAGCCGGGCGAGCGGGTCGCGCTGATGAGCCGGACCCGCTACGAGTGGACGCTGCTGGACTACGCGATCTGGGCGGCCGGCGCGGTCACCGTGCCGATCTACGAGACCTCCAGCGCCGAGCAGGCCGCCTGGATCCTCTCCGACTCCGGCGCGGTCGCCGTCGTGGTGGAGACCGCCGACCACGCCGCTCTCGTGGCCGGCGTCCGGGACCGGCTGCCCGAGCTCAACCAGGTCTGGCAGATCGACCTCGGCGGGGTCGACGAGCTGGTGACCGCCGGTGCCGCCGTCGAGCTGACCGAGGTCGAGCAGCGACGCGGCGCGATCCGCTCCGCCGACCTGGCCACCATCATCTACACCAGCGGCACCACCGGCCGGCCCAAGGGCTGCATGCTGACGCACCGCAACATGTACGCCGACATCGCCAACGCGGTGCCGGTGCTGCCGAACCTGTTCAACGCCGGCGCGGCCACCCTGCTCTTCCTGCCGCTGGCGCACGCCTTCGCCCGGCTCATCCAGATCGGGGTGGTGCAGGCGCGGGCCACCATGGCGCACTGCGCCGACACCAAGAACCTGGTCGCCGAGCTACAGGAGTTCAAGCCGACCTTCGTGCTCTCCGTGCCCCGGGTGTTCGAAAAGGTCTACAACGCGGCGAAGCAGAAGGCCGAGGCCGACGGCAAGGGCGGCATCTTCGCCCGGGCCGAGCACGTCGCCATCGCGTACAGCGAGGCGCTGGAGACCTCGCGAGGGCCCGGCCTGGCGCTGCGCGCGCAGCACGCGGTCTTCGACCGGCTGGTCTACCGCAAGCTGCGCGCCGCGCTGGGCGGCCGGTGCCGGGACGCCATCTCCGGCGGCGCGCCGCTCGGCGCCCGGCTGGGTCACTTCTTCCGCGGTATCGGGGTGACGATCCTGGAGGGCTACGGCCTGACCGAGACCTCCCCCGCCGCCGCGGCGAACCTGCCCACCGCCACCCGGATCGGCACCGTCGGCCGCCCGCTGCCCGGTGTGACCGTGCGGATCGACGACGACGGCGAGATCCTGATCGCCGGCGACCTCGTCTTCCAGGGCTACTGGCACAACGAGGCGGCGACCGCCGAGACGATCAGGCCGGACGGCTGGCTCTGCACCGGCGACCTGGGCCAGCTCGACAACGACGGCTATCTCAGCATCACCGGCCGCAAGAAGGAGCTGATCGTCACCGCCGGCGGCAAGAACGTCGCCCCGGCCGTGCTGGAGGACCTGGTCCGGGCGCATCCGCTGATCAGCCAGTGCGTCGTCGTCGGCGACCGGCAGCCGTTCATCGCGGCGCTGGTCACCGTCGACGAGGAGGCGCTGCCCCGGTGGCTGGAGAGCGCCGACCTGCCCCCGGACACCCGGGTCGAGGAGCTGCGCGAGCACGAGGGTCTGCGCAAGGAGATCCAGTCCGCGATCGACACCGCCAACCAGGCCGTCTCCAAGGCCGAGGCGATCAAGGTGTTCAAGGTCCTGCCCCGCGACTTCACCGAGGACACCGGCGAGCTGACCCCGTCGCTCAAGGTCAAGCGCCAGGTCGTCCACAAGACGTACGCGGCGGAGATCGCCGATATCTACCGGGGCTGACTACCATCCGTCACGTGCCCGCATCCACATCCGCCGCACCGCACCCGCATCCCCTCGCCGCGGCAGCCCGCCTGGTGATGCTGGCGCTGGTGGCCGTCCTGACCCTGTTAGCCACCCACGACGTCAGCCAGCTCTGGTGGATCGCGCTCCTGGCGGTCGCCGGGCTGCCCGCGCTGCTCGCCCCCCAGCACCGGTTGATCGGCCCGCTGAGCCGGGTCGCCGAGGTGCTCGTGCTGGGGCTGGCCGCGAGCCAGGTGGCCGCCGTGGCGTCGATCGGCGGCACGGTCGACGGGCTCGGCGCCTCGGCGGTGCTGCCGTACCTGGCCGTGCCGGTGACCGTCACCGCCCTGCGCCGCCGGTTCCGGGAGGGCGCCGCCCTGCTCGCGGTCACCGCCGGCACCCTGCTGGTCAGCGGCGCGTTGACCGAGGTCGGCGACGGGCGTCAGCTCGGCCAGCCGGGCTACCTGGCGGTCTGCGCGCAGTGGCTGATCCTGGCCGCGTTGGGGCTCTACGCCGCCGGCACGCTGCACCGGGTGATGGCGGTACGCGGTGAGGGCAAGCCCCAGCCGTACGCGGAGGCGACCCGTCTGCTGACCCAGCTGCGCACGGTGGCCCGCCAACTTCCCGGGGCGACCCTGGACCCGGGTGGCATCTCCGAGCACCTGCTGGAGGAGCTGCGCACCGTGGCCCGGGCGGACCGGGGCGCGGTGCTGTCGGCCAGCGGCGGCGGCCGGCTCGTGGTGCTCGCCCAGGCCGGCGTGGACCGGGTGGACTGGGAGACGACGCTCGACGCCGACTCGGCCATCGCCGACGCGTGGGCCAGCCAACAGGCACAGACCGCCACCCGCTCGCAGTCCCGCTCGCACCGGGGTGGCGACGTCTCCGCGCTGATCGTCCCGCTGGCCGCCGGCGTGCGCACGGTGGGGCTGGTGGTGCTGGAGGCGGACGTCGCGCAGGCGTACCCGCCGCCGGTGGTGTCCCGGGTGACCGCGCTGACCCGTCCGGCCGCGCTGCGGCTGGAGGCGGCGCTGCTCTTCGACGAGGTCCGCTCGCTGGCCACGAACGAGGAGCGGCAGCGGCTGGCCCGGGAGATCCACGACGGGGTGGCACAGGAGCTGGTGATGGTCGGCTACGGCATCGACAACGCCCTGGCCACGGTCTTCGACGACGCCGACGAGACCGCCGAGGCACTGCGTACGCTGCGCGGCGAGGTGACCCGGGTGATCACCGAGCTGCGGCTGAGCCTGTTCGAGCTGCGCAGCGAGGTCGACCGGCAGGGCGGGCTGGCCGCGGCGATCGCCGAGTACGCGCGCACCGTGGGCGCGTCCGGCGGGCTGCGGGTGCACCTGTCGCTGGACGAGTCCACCGCGCGGCTTCCGGCGGCCACGGAGGCCGAGTTGCTGCGCATCGCGCAGGAGGCGGTGACCAACGCGCGCAAGCACGCCGGAGCGTCGAATCTGTGGGTCACGTGCGAGGTGGACCCCCCGTACGCGCAAATTGAAGTGTCGGATGACGGTCAGGGCATGGCTGACCAGCGCCCCGACGGGCGGTACGGTCTTGCGATCATGGCCGAGAGGGCGGAACGTATCCGGGGCCGGTTGGAGATCAGGCCGCGGCAACCGAGCGGCACGACCGTGGCGGTCGTCCTCGGCTCCTCGTCCCGGCGCGATAACGTGCGCGGTAGCGCAGCACCAGAAGGGGAGTAACCCGAGGATGACCACAAGTCCGACACCGGCCACTCGCACCAAGGTCCTCCTTGTCGACGATCATGACCTGATTCGCAAGGGCCTGCGACACGCCTTCGAGCGGGATCGCCAGTTCGAGGTCGTCGGTGAGGCCGCCACGGCGGCGGAGGGGGTCCGTCAGGCGGGCGCTCTCCAGCCGGACGTGGTGATCATGGATCTGCGACTGCCCGACGGCAGCGGCCTGGAGGCCACCCGCGCGCTGCGCAAGTCCAGCGCGTCGATGGGCATCGTGGTGCTGACCATGTACGCGGGCGACGACCAGCTCTTCGGCGCTCTGGAGGCCGGCGCGAGCGCGTTCGTGCCGAAGACCGCCCCGGCCGACGAGGTGGTGGCCGCCGCCCGGCACGCCGCCTCCTCCCCCAGCGCGTTCACGGCGGCCGACCTGGCCGAGGCGATGAAGCGCCGTCTCGCCCCGTCCGGTCCGCAGCTCTCCCCCCGCGAGGGTCAGGTGCTGCGACTGCTCGCCGACGGGATGAGCGTGGCGGGCATCGCCAAGCAGCTGTTCGTCAGCGAGTCCACGGCCAAGACGCACATCTCCAAGCTCTACGAGAAGCTCGGTGCGGCCAACCGGGCGCAGGCGCTGATGACCGCGCTGCGGCTCGGTCTGCTCGAGGCGCCGGACGCCCCGAAGTTCTGACCTGCGCCCGCTCGCCGAGCGGGACAGCGCGACCGACGGTCCGCGCCAGCCTCCGGGCGGGCGCGGACCGTCGCGTATCGACCGAGGTCGGCGGCGAGGTGGGCGGCAGGCTATGGTCTGGCGGGCACGGCGGGGGCACAATACCCGCGCGGGCGACGGTGCCCGCGTCGCGGACTAGGGGTGAGCGCATGCAGCGGCCGGACTGGGCACCCGAGACGATCGACATCGAGCGCCCGAGCGTCGCCCGGATGTACGACTACTACCTCGGCGGGTCGCACAACTTCGCCGCCGACCGGGCCGCGGCCCAGGCGATGGTGGCCGCGGTGCCGGAGGCGCCACTGATGGCCCAGGCCAACCGGGCGTTCCTGCGTCGGGCGGTGCACCACCTCGCCGAGGCCGGGATCCGGCAGTTCCTGGACATCGGCTCGGGGATCCCGACCGTCGGCAACGTGCACGAGATCGCCCAGCGGATCGACCCGGAGTCGCGGGTGGTCTATGTGGACGTCGACCCGGTGGCGGTCGCGCACAGCCGCGAGATCCTGGCTGGCAACGAGCGCGCCGTGGTGGTGCAGGAGGACCTGCGGCACCCGGAGAAGATCCTGGCCGACCCGAGCGTGCGCGGCCTGCTCGATTTCGACCAGCCGGTGGCCGTGATGGTCGTGGCCGTGCTGCACTTCGTCTCCGACGAGGACCGACCGGCGGAGCTGCTCCGGACCCTGCGCGACGCGCTGGCCCCCGGCAGCTACCTGGTGCTGTCGCAGGCCAGTGACGACGGGCGCAGCCGGGACGAGCGGGCCGAGGCGGAACGGGTCTACCGGCGTACCGACAACCCGCTGTGGGTCCGCAGCCGGGCCGAACTGACCGCGCTCTTCGACGGGTTCGAGCTGGTCGACCCAGGTGTGGTCTGGGTTCCGGAGTGGCGACCCGACACCCCGGAGAGCGCGGAGGACGCCGAGCGCGCGGTCTTCATGGGCGGCGTCGGGCGGCTCGGTGGCTGAGTCGCCCGGTGCGACCTCCTGCCCGGGCACGTTCGCCCGGGCGTGGGCCAAGGCGGTCTCCGGGACCAGCTACCTGCCGATGACCCAGGCACAGCTCGAAAGCCTGCTACACCGGCTCACCGGGCAACTGGCCGGTGCGCTGCTCGCCGAGCCGTTCGACCTGCGCGCCGGGCACCGCGTCGGCGCCGAGATGGTCGCGGCGCACATCGCGTCCGCGGAGGGGCTGGGCCGTACCGTCGAGGTCATCCAGCTCCGGCTGGTGCGCGACCTGGGCCTGGTGGCCGAGGACGTCGAGGACCGGATGGCGCGGTTGCTGGCCGCCGTGGCGACCGGCTACGCCCGCGCGTTGCGCGACCGGACGCTCGACGAGCAGGAGTCGATCCGCCGGGCCGCCATGATGGCCCGGACGCACGCCGAGCGTGCGCTGCGGGCCAGCGAGGCCCGGTTCCGCCACCAGGCCACCCACGACCCGCTCACCGGCCTGCCCAACCGGACGCTGTTCACCGAGCGGCTCACCGCCGCGCTGAACGAGCCGGGCCGGGGCGCGCGGCGGATCGGGGTGTGCTTCCTCGACCTGGACCGGTTCAAGGTCGTCAACGACACCCTGGGGCACCAGATCGGTGACCGGCTGCTGACCACGGTGGCCGAGCGGCTGTGCGAGGCCCTCGGTGAGCACCTGGTCGCCCGGCTGGGCGGGGACGAGTTCGTCATCCTGGTGGAGAGCACCGGTGGCACCGACGACATGGTGAAGGTGGCCGAGGCCGCGCTGGAGGCGGTGCGGACACCGGCGCTGGTCGACGGGCACGAGCTTCAGGTCTCGGCGAGCCTGGGCATCGTCGAGCGGCAGGTGGCCGGCGCCAACCCCGGTGACCTGATGCGGGCCGCCGACAGCACCCTGCACTGGGCGAAGTCGGCCGGCGGGGCGCGTTGGGCGCTCTACGACGCCGAGCGCAACCGGCGCGAGCTGGCCCGGTACGCGCTCTCCGCGGCCATCCCGGCGGCGTTGGAGCGGGGCGAGTTCTACCTCGACTACCAGCCGCTGACGTCACTGCGCGACGGGCGGCTGATCGGCGTGGAGGCTCTGGTCCGCTGGCGCCACCCGGAGCTGGGGGTGCTGCGGCCGGACAGCTTCATCGGGCTGGCCGAGGAGACCGGTCTCATCGTGCAACTGGGCGGGTGGGTGCTGGCCGAGGCGTGCCGCGAGGCGAAGGCCTGGTCGGCCGGCGGTACGGCGGCGCCGTTCGTGAGCGTCAACCTGGCGGTCCGGCAGGTGCACCGGCCGGGGCTGGTGCAGGAGGTCTGCGCCCTGCTGGCGCAGACGGGCCTGCCGCCGGAGCGGCTCCAGTTGGAGATCACCGAGAGCACGATGATGAGCACCGCCGAGGAGCCGGTGCGTGCCCTGCGGGTGCTGGCCGACCTCGGGGTGCGGATCGCCATCGACGATTTCGGCACCGGTTACAGCAACCTGGCGTACCTGCGGGACCTGCCGGTGACCGAACTGAAGGTGGCCGGGGAGTTCGTGGCGGGCCTGCAGTCGCCGGCGGTCGGGCGCACCGACGAGCGGATCCTCGCCTCGCTGGTGTCGCTGGCGCACGCCCTGGACCTGACGGTCACCGCCGAGGGTGTGGAGACGGCCGGGCAGGCCGAGCGGCTGCGGGCGATCGGCTGTGACGCCGCCCAGGGCTGGCACTTCGGTCGGCCGGCCCCCGCCGACCGGATCCTGGCCCTCATCCGCTGACACCGCGCCTCACTCGCCACGCCGGGTGCAGGCGGCAGGCGGCCAGGTCGATTGAAGGCGGTATTCCTCAGAGGTATTTAGATGACTCAGAGGTATACCGCCACCGAGACCCGGGCGGCACCGGCAGCACGGGCAGCTTGATCCCGCAGATCACGCACCGCCGGTAGACACCGTCTACGCTGCCTGGTAGACAGTGTCTATGGACGCGGACGAGACGGGGCTGCGGGCGCGGCTGGTGGCCGCCGGGGTGGACCTGGTGCTGCGCGAGGGCCAGTCGGCGGTGTCGCTGCGGGAGATCGCCCGCCGGGCCGGCGTCTCACACGGCGCACCACGCCGCTACTTCCCCACCCACGTCGACCTGCTCTCGGCCATCGCCCGGGAAGGCTTCGCCGACCTCACCGCCCGGGTCGAGGAGACGATGCGCGACGCCGGCAGCGACCCGCGCGCCCGGCTGACCGCGCTCGGCCGGACGTACCTGGACTTCGCCGCCGCCCACCGCGGCATGTTCGAGCTGATGTTCCGGCACGACCTGCTCGCCACCGGTCGGCTCCGGCTGCGCGAGACGAGCCTGCCCCTGTTCGCCGTCCTGACCGACCTGGTGGCCCAACTGCGCCGGCCGACCGACGCGCCGACCCCGGTGCTGGCCGGCGCGCTCTGGGCCAACCTGCACGGCATCGCCCAGCTCTGGGCCTGGGGCAGCCTGCCGCTGGCCACCGGCGCCACCGACGACGGGGACCTGCTGCGCGCCGCCCTGGACGCCCACCTCGGCCCCGCTCCCGAACGAACCGTCCACCCGCCTCAAACGGAGGGCCCGTGCCCCTGCTGTACGACCTCACCAAGCTGACCGTCGGCGCGACGCTGCGGCTGGGCTGGCGGCCCCGCGTGGAAGGGCTGGAGCACCTGCCCCGGCACGGCGGCGCGATCCTCGCCGGCAACCACCTCTCCGTCGCCGACGAGCTGTTCCTCGTCTGCGCGGCGCCACGGCACGTCACGTTCTGGGCGAAGGTCGAGTACTTCAACGGCCGCGGCCCGGGCGGCTGGCTCAACCGGGGCCGGACCGGCATGACCCGGCTGGCCCGCGACGCCGGGGTGCCGATCGTCCCGGTCGGTGCGCTCGGCACCGCCGAGGTGCTGCCGGTCGACGCGCGGTGGCCCCGCCGGCACCCGGTCACCCTGCGGTTCGGCCCGCCGATCCCGGTCGCCGGCCGGATCAACGGTCCACGCGACATCCGGACGTTCACCGACGAGGTGATGGCGGCCATCCAACGGCTCACCGGCCAGGAGTACGTCCCCCGCTACGCCCCCAGACGCGCGGAGCCCACCGGCTGAACGGGCCGGCGGTCAACCCGCGAGCAGAGCCGCCATCCGCTGCGCCTGCGCCTCCCAGCGCCACTCCCGCTCCACCCACGCCCGACCGGCCGCGCCCAACTGGCGGGCCAGATCCCGGTCGGCGAGCAGCCGGGCCACCCGGTCGGCGAGCTGGGCGACGTCCCGGCCGCCTACCACGTAGCCGGTCTCCCCCTCGCGGACCGCGTCCGGTGCGCCGCCGGAGTCGCCGGCCACCACCGGCAGACCGGTCGCGGACGCCTCCAGGTAGACGATGCCCAGCCCTTCCACGTCCAGACCACGGTTGCGGGTGCGGCAGGGCATCGCGTAGACGTCGCCGGCCGCGTAGTGCGCCGGCAACTCGGCCGCCGGCACCGAACCGGTGAAGACCACGTCCCGCTCCACCCCGGCCTGCCGCGCCAGCTTCTCCAGGGTCGCCCGGTACGGGCCGCCGCCCACGATCAGCAGCGCCGCGTCGGGCACCCGGCGGCGGATCTCCGGCAGTGCCCGGATCAGCATGTCCTGTCCCTTGCGCGGCACCAGCCGGGACACGCAGACCACCACCGGCCGGTCGGCCAGCCCCAGCCGGGACCGGACCTGCTCGCCGTCGACGGTCGGGTGATAGGTGTCCACGTCCACCCCGGGCGCCAGCCGGCGCAGCTCGGTCAGCCCGTCGAGCACCCGGGCCAGCCGGGTGCGGGTGTACTCGCCCAGGTAGGTCGTGACGTCGACACCTCGACCGATGCGCCGCAGCGCCGGCCGGGCGGCCGGCAGCGCCGCCCAACCGATCTCGTGGCCGTGGGTCTGCGCAACCACCCGGCGCACCCCGGCCCGCCGGCGCAGACCGGCGGCGAGCAGGCCGAGCGGGGCGGCCGCCCCGAACCACACCGTGTCGCAGTCGTACTCGCGGGCCAACCGGGCCGCCCGGCGGGCGATCAGCGGGGTGGGCAGCAGCACCCGGGTGCGTTCCCGGATCACCTCGAACGGCTGGTCGGCGTCGAACTTCGCCGCCCCCCGCCAGCTCGACGCATAGACGACCACCGAGCCGGCCGGCTGGCGCACCGCCAGGTTGTGCACGAAGGACTGGATCCCGCCCGGGCGGGGCGGGAAGTCGTTGGTGATCAGCAGTGTGCGGCTCATCGGCCGGCCTCCCGGGCGTACGCGCGGGCAGCGGCCATCCGCTCCACGGTGGACGGATGCGTGGCCGAGTAGAGGTACTCCCAGCGAGGCGGATCGGGATCGCCGAGGTTGATCGAGCCGAGCCGGCGCTGCATCGACTCGAAGGCCGCCGGGTCGCCGGTCAGCGCCAGCGCGTGCGCGTCGGCCCGCGCCTCGACCCGTCGGGACATCAGCGCCTGCACCGGCGCGGCGAGCAGCCCGGCCACCGTGACCAGGGCGACCAGCAGCGGGAACGCGCGCGGTTGGGCGACCGAGTCGACACCGGCCAGCCGCAGCAGCGGCCCCCACGAGCCGAGCAGGTAGAGCGCCACCACCGCGGCGGCGGCGCCCAGCGCCCCGGTCAACGTGCCGACCGTGACGTCCCGGTCCTTCGCGTGCCCCAGCTCGTGTGCCACCACGGCGGTCACCTCGGCGGGGGTGGCCTCGCGCAGCAGCGTGTCGTAGACCACCACCCGCCGGGTCGGGCCGAGACCGGAGACATACGCGTTGACGGCCCTGGTCCGGCGGGAGGCGTCGGCGACCAGCACGTCACGCACCGGAACCCCGTCGCGGGCGGCCATGCTGATCAGCTCGGTGCGCAGCGGCCCCTGCTCCAGCGGGGTGAACCGGTTGAACACCGGCTCCACGAGCACCGGCAGCACGAACGACAGGAGCACCACCAGCAGGGCCGCGCCGGCCGCGCCGAACGCCCACCACCAGCGCGGGGCGAGCCGGATGACCGCGTAGAAGCCGAACAGCGCCACCGCACCGATCACGGCGCTGACCGCGTACGACTTGAGCAGGTCCACCGCCCAGCCGCCCCAACCGTTGGTGCTCAGCCCGTAGCGGGTGAGGACGCTCTGCCGCCAGGCGGCGAACGGGAGGGTGACCAGGTCGGCGACGAGCACCACGGCCAGCCCGCCGAGCACCGCCTGCGCGGCCCAGTGCCCGCCGAACGGCCGGCCCATCAGCTCGACCAGGCGGCTGCCCAGCGGGGTCAGCCCGAGCGCGAGGGCGACCAACAGCCCCACGGCGAGCGCCGTGTAACCGCCGGGGCGCAACGCGGCGCGGAACTCCCGCCCCCGGGCCACCTGGTCGGCGGGCAGGTCACGCAGCGCGGCGAGCTGGTCGGCCCGCGGCGCCGGCGGCCGGTGCCACGGGACGAGCAGCGCGGCCGTCACCAGCAGGGCGAGCGCCAACCCCGCCAGGGTCAGCAGCGCCCAGCCGCGCGGGGTCACCGGCACACCGCCGTACCCGCCGCTGCGCGGGCTTCCTCACCGTTGCCGGCAGGCGCGCCGTCGTCGCGTCGTACCCCGCTCATCTGGCCGCTCCTCCCGCCGTGACCGCCCATCCTATGGCCCGCGAAAAGCCCGCTCCGGGCGCGGTGTTGAGGTCAGGCCACGCGGCGCGGGGCGGGCCGGCGGGCGGCCCCCGGGCGTGCGGGCGCGGCCAGCACGTCCACGTCGAAGCCGGCCCGGGCGAACACCTCGATCGCCTGGATCTCGGCGGCGGCCAGCCCGGCCGTCGGGGAATCCTCGTCGAACAGGGCGGCCACCAGGCAGTCGGAACATCCGTCCGCCCGCCTCGCGCACCCGTCGCAGTCGATGAGCATCACGCCTCCTGATCCGTTCGCGATGAACGGCCGGCACAGTGTCGTCGCCGGCCGAGCACCGTCGGTCACATCGACGCTAGCCACCGGGTATGACAGAAACCCGGACAACCGCCCCGAGCGGCCGTTTGAGGGCGAGATCGACTCCAGATCAGCGATATCGGGGTATCACGGCCGACACGAGCGGGCGTCAGGAACGGGCGAGGCGCCGCAGCAGCGAGTCGGCTCCCAGCGGGTACGCCCCGTGCCGGCGTACCCCGTCGGCGACCTCGCGGTCGGAGGAGACCACGACGACCGGACGGCCCGCCGGCTCGGCCCGGACCAGCCGCCGGATCAGCTCGTCGGCGGTCTCCCCCTTGCGGGAGAAGAGCACCCGTACGCCGCGCGGCGCCGGCGGCAGCCCGTGCATCCGCTCGGCGCCGTCGAAGACCACGGTGACCTCGTCGCCGGTCTGCGCGGCGATCCCGCCGAGCCCGGTGATCAGGCGTTTGCGCTGCTGCTCCAGCGACATCTCGCCGAAGCCGCGCTTGGTGACGTTGTAGCCGTCCACCACCAGGTGCGCCCGGGGCAGGGCGAGCAGCTGGTCGAGGCGGGCCGGGTCGTCGGTGTCCCGGGCACGCGCGGACGGGCCGGCCGGCGCGGTGCCGGGCTGCTCGGCGAACGCGTCGGCGACGAAGTCGGCGGGGAGCTTGTCGACCGGGTCCAGTGCCAGCTCCCGGCGCAGCCCGACGGCGGCCTGGCCGATGGTCTCCAGCAGCAGCCAGAGCCGGGCGTCGTCGACCGAGCGGGCCTCCTTGGCGCTGGCCCGGGCCACCCCGGCGGCCGCCTCGGCCTCGGCCAGCCGGGCGCGGGCCCGGCGGAGCTCGGCGTCCACGTCGGCGCTGGCGCGGGCGGCCCGGCCGCGTTCGGTGGCCAGCAGCTCGGTGGCCCTGCGTTCGCGGGCCTGGGTCTCCCGCAGGGTGCGGGCCAACTGCCGGGACTCCTCGCGGAGCTGGCCCAGCTCCTCCCGGACGCGGGCGAGCTCGTCGCGGAGCTTCTCCGCCTCGACCCGGGCGACCGCCCGGTCGTGCTCGGCGCGGGTGGCCCGCTGCTCGGCCTCGCGGACCAGCTCGGCGACGACCGCGCTGTCGGCCTCGGCGCGGACCGCCGCACCGCTGGCGTCGATCAGCTCCCGCCAGCCGCGCGGTCGGGCCAGGTAGGCCAGTGCGGCCACCTCGACCGGGTCGGCGGCGGCCGGCGCGGTGCCCTCGACCACGGCCCCGCCGAGGTCACCGGCGTCGGCCAGCACCCGCGCGGTGACCCGCTGCCGGAACAGCGGATCGGCGGTGAGCTGGGCGGCGATGGCGGGCGCGCCGAGCCGGGCCCGCCGGTTCGGGGCGAACTTGGCCACCCGGCGCAGCGGTACCGGCACCTCGTCGGCGGGCAGCCCGGGCAGCACCGCGGCGGTCAGTGCCACGATCCGCTGACGGACCGGCTCGGGCAGGGTCGGCTCGGGCTCGACCGCGTGCCCGTCGCCCGGTGTCGCCGGGTCGGATGTGCCCGATGTCCCCGTGACTACGTTGTCGTCCGGGTCGCCCGCGGCACCGTCGAACGCGACCGGATCCTCCTGCGGGAGGTGGTCGTCGGACGGCTCGGTGAGGGGCATGTGGCAAGTCTCCCACCGCGACCGGGCCCACCGCCCGGTGAGTGAGCCGATCTCTCATCCTAGCCCCCATGGTGACTCGTGGGACCGCTGCGACGGGAGTGTCGGACCGTGGCGCTAGCGTGCCGCCGATGGCACAGGCGGAGTACGTCCAGGAGTCACTGGCCGGTCTCGACCCGGCGGTGGGTGGGGTGGACCCGGCGCTGCCGCTGTACGCGACCACCTTCGTGGTGGTCGACCTGGAGACCACCGGGGGCGCGCCCGACGGCGGCGGCATCACCGAGATCGGCGCCGTCAAGGTGCGCGGCGGCGAGCAGCTCGGCGTGCTGGCAACCCTGGTCAACCCGGGGCAGCCGATTCCGCCGTTCATCACCGTGCTGACCGGCATCACCCAGGCCATGCTGGTGCCCGCGCCGCCGATCGAGCAGGTGCTGCCGAGCTTCCTGGAGTTCATCGCCGACGCGGTGCTGGTGGCCCACAACGCTCCCTACGACGTGGGCTTCCTCAAGGCCGCCTGCGCCAAGCACGGCTACCGGTGGCCCAACCCCCGCGTGCTGGACACGGCGGCACTGGCCCGCCGGGTGCTGACCCGCGACGAGGTGCCCAACCGCAAGCTGGGCACCCTGGCCGCCTACTTCCGCACCGCCACCCAGCCCACCCACCGCGCGCTGGACGACGCGAAGGCCACCGTCGACGTGCTGCACGGCCTGATCGGCCGGCTCGGCGGGCACCGGGTGGACACGGTCGGCGACGCCATCGAGTTCGCCCGGGCGGTCACTCCGACGCAGCGCCGCAAGCGGCACCTCGCCGAGGGGCTGCCGAAGGTTCCGGGGGTCTACATCTTCCGGGCCGCCGACGAGCGGCCGCTCTACGTCGGCACCTCCGGCGACATCGCCACCCGGGTGCGCAGCTACTTCACCGCCGGCGAGAAGCGCGCCCGGATCTCCGAGATGCTGGCCGCGGCCGAGCGGGTCGAGGCCGTGGAGTGCGCGCACTCCCTGGAGGCGGAGGTCCGCGAGCTGCGGCTGATCGCCGCGCACGCCCCGCCGTACAACCGGCGGTCGAAGTACCCGGAGCGGATGGTCTGGCTCAAGCTGACCGACGGGCCGTACCCCCGGCTGTCGATCGTCCGCGACCTCTCCCCCACCGACACCGCCTACCTGGGGCCGTTCACCTCCCGGCGGGCCGCGGAGCTGGCCGCCGCGGGCTTCCACGACGCCGTGCCGCTGCGCCAGTGCACGCACCGGCTCTCGCTGCGGACCGTCACGCCGGCCTGCGCGCTGGCCGAGCTGGGTCGCTGCCCGGCGCCCTGCGAGCACAAGATCACCCCCGAGGAGTACGACCACCGCGCCGCGGCCCCGTTCCGCACCGCGACCGCCAGCGACCCGCAGCAGGTGGTGGACGCGCTGCTGGCCCGGATCGACGTGCTCTCCGACGGCCAGCGCTACGAGGAGGCGGCGGTGGTGCGGTCCCGGCTGGCGGCCGTGCTGCGCGCCACCGTCCGGATGCAGCGGTTGGCCGCGCTGACCGGCATCGTCGAGCTGGCCGCGGCCCGGCCGGCCGCGCGTGGCGGCTGGGAGCTGGCCCTGGTGCGGCACGGCCGGCTCGCCGGGGCGGGGGTGTCCCCGCCGAACGTCCACCCGCGACCCACGCTCAACGCCATCCGGGCCACAGCCGAGACGGTCCCGGGCGGCCACGGTCCGGTGCCGGCGGCCACCGCCGAGGAGTCCGAGCGCATCCTGTCCTGGTTGGAGCGGCCGGAGACCCGGCTGGTGGAGATGTCGTCCGGTTGGTCGTCGCCGGTCGGTGGTGCGGGGCGGTTCCGTGACCTGCTGGCGAAGGCCGAGAACGGCGGGTCCCACCAACTCTCGACCGAACGCTCATGACCAAGTGACCGATCGGACTACGTCGACTCGCTTAGGCTGTTAGAGAAGTGCAGTCCTGCCCGATTCGTGGGCCTGCTCCCGACCGCCGGGTTTCGGTGGCCGAGGGGCCGGGGTGAGGAGGTGTCCCTCGTGGACGTCGACGCCGGACAGGGCGCCGCCCTGGGGGGCGCCCTGCCGACCCAGTCCGGTGAGCTACCGCTGACCCGCCGGCTGCGGTCGTTGCTCACCTGGCCGACCACCGACTCCGATCCGGTCACGCAGCTGGTCCGGACCCATCGGGGCATCCACGCCGGCACCGATCCGGCCGTGCTGCGCCGGGCCTACACCATCGCGGAAAACATGCACCGCGGGCAGTTCCGCAAGAGCGGCGAGCCGTACATCACCCACCCACTCGCG
Source organism: Micromonospora sp. RHAY321 (assembly GCF_023896955.1). Classification (GTDB taxonomy): domain Bacteria; phylum Actinomycetota; class Actinomycetes; order Mycobacteriales; family Micromonosporaceae; genus Micromonospora. The sequence continues at coordinate 62,717 of NZ_JAMHIW010000020.1, read as the reverse complement.
GTGGCGCAGATCTGCGCCGAGCTGGGCATGGACACCACCACCCTGGTGGCGGCGCTGCTGCACGACACGGTGGAGGACACCCGCTACACGCTCCAGGCCCTCTCGGAGGACTTCGGCGGCGAGGTGGCCCACCTGGTCGACGGGGTGACCAAGTTCGACAAGGCGTTCTACGGCAAGGCCGCCGAGGCGGAGACGATCCGCAAGATGATCGTGGCGGCCGCCAAGGACGTCCGGGTGCTGATCATCAAGCTGGCCGACCGGCTGCACAACATGCGCACCCTCGGCGTGCGCTCGGCGTCGTCGCGGGAACGGATCGCCCGCAAGACCCAGGAGGTGCTCGTCCCGCTCTGCGACCGGCTGGGCATCCAGACCCTCAAGCGCGAGCTGGACGACGTGGTGCTGCTGCACCTGGAGCCCGACGAGCACGCCCGGCTGGCCCGGCACGTGCACGACCGGCCGGGGTGGGACGCGTACCTCGAGTCGGTGGTCACGCGGGCACGGGTCGCGCTGCGGCGCAGCCGGGTCGACGCCGAGGTGAGCCCCCGACCCCGGCACCTCTACTCGATCTGGAAGGACACGGTCGCCGGCGGCCACACCGCGCCGTTCGACCTGCCGCGCATCGCCGTGGTGGTCGACGGCCCGGCCACCGACTGTTACGCCGCGCTGGGCGCGATCCACGGCACCTGGCGACCGGTCCCGGGCCGTTTCAAGGACTTCATCGCCTCGCCGAAGAACAACCTCTACCGCTCCCTGCACACCAGCGTCTGCGGCCCGCAGGACCGCACGGTGGAGGTGCTGATCCGCACGGAGGAGATGCACCGCTCCGCCGAGTACGGCATCGCCGCCGACTTCCGCTTCCCCCGCAGCGGCAGCAGCAGCGCGGCGGCCCGCGCCGAGCAGCTCGACTGGCTGCGCCGGGTGCTCGACTGGGAGCCGGACGCCGCCGACCCGGCGCAGTTCCTCGAGTCGCTGCGCTGCGACCTCGCCGAGGGGCAGATCCAGGTCTTCTCCGACGGGCGGCAGGTGGTGCTGCCGGCCGGCGCCACACCGGTCGACCTCGCCTACGAGCTGGGCAGCGAGCGCGGCGACCACTGCCTCGCCGCCCGGATCAACGGCCGGCTCGCGCCGCTGAGCTCGGAGCTGGACGAGGGCGACGTGGTCGAGATCTTCACCGAGAACGACGGGGACAACGGCTTCGAGGCGGGCGTGGCGCCGCGCGGCCCGCGCCGGGAATGGCTCGGCTTCGTCAAGTCGCCGCACGCGCAGATGCAGATCAACCGGTGGTTCGCCGAGCACACCGAGCCCGGCATCACCATCAGCGACAAGGTTCGCCTCGGCCGTGCCACCATCGGGCTCGCCCTGCGCCAGCACAACCGCGGTCTCGCCAGTGACCTGCCGCTGCTGCGCCTCTCCGAGGAGCTGGGCTACCCCGACCTGGAGACCCTGCTCGTCGCGGTCTTCGACCGGGTGATCGAACCGGACACCGTGGTACGCCAGCTCATCGACCTGGTCGACCATCGGCAGTGACCGGCGGTGCCCCAGCGCGTCCGAGGGACATTCGTGACCACTAGCCTGGAGTCATGATCCCCCGCTCCCGCGCCACCGGTCGGGCCATCTTCTACCAGGCTTTCTACCGGCTGCCCCTACCGGTGCGCCGCCGCCTGGTGCGGTTGGCCGTGCCGAAGTACATCGTCGGCGCGGTCACCCTGGTCCGTGACGCCGAGGCGGCGGGTGCGGGCCGTCTGCTGCTGCTGCGCCAGCCGCCGGGCAAGGGCTGGTCGCTGCCCGCCGGCCTGCTGGACCGGGGCGAGGCCCCGGTGGTCGGCGCGGCCCGCGAGTTGTACGAGGAGTCCGGCATCCGGCTGCCCCCGTCCCGGCTGCGCCCGGCGGTGCCGAACGCGGTCGTGCACGCCAAGGGCTGGGTGGACATGGTCTTCGAGACGGAGGTGCCCGCCTCCGACACCGAGCTGGTGGTCGACGGCGCCGAGGTCTTCGAGGCCGCCTGGCACCCGCTCGACGATCTGCCCAAGCTGACCTGGCCGACGGCCCGGCTGCTCGCCTACTACGACATCGGGCCGCTGGCCGGGCAGTTTCCGCCACCGGTACCCGACACCACGCCATGAGCGGGGCAGCCGGCACGCCGGCTGACGGCCTGCCGGGCGACGGGCGGGCGGAGGTGTGCGCGGTGGTGCTCGCCGCTGGCGAGGGCACCCGGCTGCGCCCGCTGACCGAACGGGTGCCCAAGGCGCTCTGCCCGGTGGGCAACGTGCGGCTGCTGGACCGGGCGCTGGCCCGGCTGGCCGGGCTCGGCCTGGCCGGTCCCGGACGGGTCGCGGTGAACGCCTGCTACCTCGCCGACCAGGTGGTCGCACACGTCGGCGACCGCGCGCACCTGTCGGTCGAGCCCGGCGACCCGCTGGGCACCGCCGGCGGGGTGGCGAACCTGCGGGACTGGATCGACGGTCGGCCGGTGCTGGTCGGCAACGCCGACGCGTACCTCGCCGATCCTGCCGCTCTCCCGGGCCCGGACGTGGCAGCCCTGCTCGACGGCTGGGACGGGCACCGGGTACGCCTGCTGGGTCAGCCCGCCGCGGACCCGACGGCTCCGGGCACCTTCGCCGGGCACAGCTTCGCCGGCTTCTCGCTGCTGCCCTGGCGGCTGGTCCGTGACCTGCCGGTGGTCTTCTCCGACCTGGTACGCGCGGTCTGGCGGCCCGCCGAGGCGGCCGGCGCGCTGGAGGTCGTCGCCTACCGGGGCACCTTCTACGACACCGGAACCCCGGCCGACTACCTGGCGGCCAACCTGCACGCGGCGGCGGGCGGCGCCCTGGTCGACCCGTCCGCGTCGGTGACCGGCCGCTGCGTGGAGTCGGTGGTCGGCGCGGGCGCGCGGGTGCACGGCGACGTGCGGCGCACGGTGGTCTGGCCGGGCGCGACGGTACGCGAGGACGAGCGGCTGTGCGACGTGATCCGGGCCGGGGACGGCTGCACCGTGCCGGCAGCCGCGCACGACTGAGCCCCGACGGCTCCCGCCTCCAGGCCCGGGCGGAAACATCTAGCATGGGCGACGACGCCGACGAACGGAGAAATGTGCCGTGATCACCGCGATCGTGCTGATCGACTGCGCCACCGACGCGATCCCCGAGGTTGCGGAGAACCTGGCCAACCTTCCCGGCGTGAGCGAGGTCTACTCGGTGGCCGGGCACGTCGACCTCATCGCCATCGTCCGGGTCCGCGAGTTCGACCAGATCGCCCAGGTCATCGCGGGCAGCATCTCCAAGGTGCCGGGCGTGCTCAACACCGAGTCGCACATCGCGTTCCGCGCGTACTCCCAGCACGACCTGGAGGAGGCGTTCGCGATCGGCCTGGCCAGCGCCGACTGACCCGCAGGCCGGTGCCGGACGCACGGCGGCCGGTCCACCGCGTGGGTGGACCGGCCGTCTGCTGCCGCTACGTCAGCTCTCGGTCGGAGCCGGCGTCTCGGTGGTGCCGCCGCCCGGAGCCGGCGATTCGGTCGTGCCGCCCGGAGCCGGGGACTCGGTGCCGGTGCCGCCCGGAGCCGGCGACTCGGTGCCCGTGCCGCCCGGGCTGGGCGTGCCGCTGGCGCTGGCCTGCGGGACCGGGATGCCCAGCTGGTTGGCGAGCTGGACCAGCTCGTCATAGTGCGCCTGCAGGATCGGCAGGGCGGTCTGGGCCAACTGGACCACCGACTGCTCGGAGCCCTGCGAGATCTCCGTCTGGGTGGCCTGGATGGCCTGGACGTGACCGGCCAGCTCGCTGGTCACCCAGAGCCGGTCGAACTCCGCGCCGCTGGCGTTGTTCAGCTGGTCGATGACGGCCTGCTGATCGGCGCTGGGCTCGTTCGGCAGTTCCACCCCGAGCTGGGACGCGGTCTGCTGCACCGTCTGGTCCAGCTGGGTGTGGTCGGTCTTCAACATCGCGCCCAGGTCCTTGACCCCCTGGTTCTGGCCCTTCTGCTGGGCCAGGTCACCGGCGGTGATCTCGAACAGGTTGACCTGGTGCACCGCCTGCAGATACTGGGTGTCCTGCGTCGACGGCTGTGCCGCGGCCTGCGCGGCCGTGGCCGGCGCAATGCCGACCAGTACCAGCGCGGCCAACAGGCCGAGGCGTTTGATACCCAACATGCTTCCCCCCCTTGAGACGTTGGACCGCACGGATACCCGGCTCACCGGGGTTATTCCTGCGATCGCCCGTCGCGCGGGGTCGACCGGTCGCGCCGTGCCCGTCCGACTCCTGGCCGGATGGGCGGGGACGCCGAAACGACGTGGCGCCCGCCGGAAATCCGGCGGGCGCCACGTAACGGTGCGTTCGGTGGGTCAGCGGCGGCTCTCGCCGCTGCCGATCTCCTCGCGCTCGGGCCGGGCCTCGACGGGCGGGTGGCCCGGCGAAACCGGTGCCTCGACCGGCTTCTCGATCGGGTAGAAGAAGCCCCGGACCGCCGGGCCGAGAGCCCCGAGCCGGTTCATCTTCTTGGGCACCACCCAGCCGGCGTACTCCAGCTCGCCGTGGCCGTCCGCGTGCCCGTCGGCCGCGCTGAGCGGCTGGTGCACCTCGACGAACCGGCCGTCCGGCAGGCGCCGGATGATGCCGGTCTCCACGCCGTGCGCGAGCACCTCCCGGTCGTGCTGCTGCAGACCCAGGCAGAGCCGGTAGGTGACGTAGTACGCCAGCGGCGGGGCCACCAGCAGGCCGATCCGGCCGGCCCAGGTCATCGCGTTGAGGCTGATCTGGAACTTGTCGGCGATCACGTCGTTGGCGCCGGAGAGCGTCAGCACGACGTAGAAGGCGACGGCCATGGCGCCGACCGCGGTGCGGGCCGGAACGTCGCGGGGCCGCTGGAGCAGGTTGTGGCTCTTGCGGTCCTTGAGGTGCCGGGCCTCCAGGAACGGGTACATCGTCGACAGGCCCACCAGGATGCCGGGCAGCACCACCGTCGGCCAGAACAGCGGCGGGATGACGTACCCGTCGCCGATCGGGATGTTGATCTCCCACGCCGGCATGAGCCGCGTCGAGCCGTCGAGGAACATGACGTACCAGTCGGGCTGGCTGGCGGCGGAGACCACCCACGCCTCGTACGGACCGAACAGCCAGATCGGGTTGATCTGGAACAGACCGCCCATCAGCGCGATGACGCCGAAGACGACCATGAAGAAGCCGCCCTGCTTCAGCGCGTACCGCGGGAACATCCGCTCGCCGACCACGTTGCCGTTGGTCCGGCCGGGGCCGGGCCACTGGGTGTGCTTCTGCTTGAAGACCAGACCCAGGTGGACGCTGATCAGCGCGACCAGCAGGCCCGGGATGAGCAGCACGTGGGCGATGAAGAACCGGCTGATGATGATCGTGCCGGGGAACTCACCACCGAAGATCGACGAGGTGAGCCACGAGCCGATCACCGGGATGGACAGCATGATCGCCGAGGCGATCCGCAGGCCGGTGCCGGACAGGCCGTCGTCCGGCAGGGAGTAACCGGTGAAGCCGGCCAGGAAGCCGACCCAGAACAGCAGCGAGCCGATGATCCAGTTGGTCTCCCGCGGCTTGCGGAAGGCGCCGGTGAAGAAGACCCGCAGCATGTGCACGACGATCGCGGCCATGAACAGCAGCGCCGCCCAGTGGTGCATCTGCCGCATCACCAGACCGCCCCGGACGTCGAACGACAGGTCCAGGCTGGAGGCGTACGCGGCGGACATCGGCGTGCCCTGCAACGGCGCGTAGCTGCCGTCGTAGACCACCTCGGTCATGGCGGGCTCGAAGAAGAAGGTCAGGAACACACCGGTCAGCAGCAGCACCACGAACGAGAACAGCGCGATCTCGCCGAGGAGGAAGGACCAGTGGTCCGGGAAGACCTTGTTCAGCAACCGGCGCAGCGGGGTGGCCACCTGGAAGCGGTCGTCCACTCCCACCGCGGCCTTGCCCGGCGTCGCCGCAAGGTCAAACTTTCGACGCTTCATGGCCGCTCCCAGAAATCAGGCCCGACGGTCTCGGTGTAGTCGGACTTCGCCACGAAGAAGCCCTCGGAGTCCACCTCGATCGGCAACTGCGGCAGCCGCCGGCTGGCGGGGCCGAAGACGGGCCGGGCGTTGTCGGTGATCAGGAACTGGGACTGGTGGCACGGGCAGAGCAGCCGGTTGGTCTGCTGCTCGAACAGGCTCGCGGGGCAGCCAGCGTGGGTGCAGATCTTGGAGTACGCGGCGTAGTTGCCCCACATGTAGTCGCCGTGGCCGATCCGCTCGTTCGCCCGGCGCGACTCCTGTGCGTCGGAGTCCCGCAGGTGGATCAGCAGCGTCGGCGAGTCGGCGTGCTGGTTGCTCACGCCGTGCTCGATGCCCGGGAAGACCGTCAGCTGGCCACCGCTGCTGATGTCCGCGGGGCGGACCGGCCGGCCGTCCTCGCGGACCAGGCGGACCCGCTCGCCGCCCTCGGCCGCCGCGAAGCCGGTGGTGAACATCTGGTTGTTCTTGTGCGGCTGGGAGATCAGACCGCCGACCAGCGGCGCCGCGACCACCGCGCCGACCGGCGCGAGACCGGCCAGCAGCGAGATGCCGAGCAGGGGGCGACGCTTCACACCCAGCTCGTCGGCCATGTAGAGCATGGTCTGGCCGGTGACGGTGCGGCTGTCCTCGTCCACCGCGCCCTCGTGCCGGTCCTGGATCGAGACCTCCTTGGGCAGCAACTTCTTGCCCCAGGTCAGGATGCCGAAGCCGACGGCGAGCAGCGCGACGCCGAGGGTGAGGCCGAGCAGCGGGGTGTAGAACTTGTCGCCGCCACGGCCCGGCTCGTACTGCCACGGCCACCAGATGTAGATCGCCAGGAAGGCGGTCGCCGCCAGGCCGGTGATCAGGAACATCCCGGCCACGACCCGGGTCAGGCGACGCTCGGCCTTGGTGCCGGGCTGCACCTGCGGTTCGTAGTGGACGATCTCGATGTCGTCCCGGCGCGCACCCTCGCGGACGATGTCGAACCGGGTCACCCCGGGCGCGTTGATGTCGAGCGGCTCCCGGGCCTGCTGGGCCTGGTGCTCCGTGCTCATGCCGTCACCTCGCTACGGGTGGCGCCGAGCGGCACCACAGCACTGAATCGGATGATCCGCTCGGTCACGACTTGCCCGCAATCCACAGGCTAGCGAAGACGAGCGCCACGATGCCAATCAGGAAGATCGCCAGACCCTCGGTGGACGGCCCGTACCGGCCGAGGTTGAACCCACCCGGGTCCTGGTCGTGCTTCAGCGTCTCCTGGATGTAGGCGATGATGTCGGCCTTCTGCTCCGGCCGAAGCTGGTTGTCGCCGAACACCGGCATGTTCTGCGGGCCGCTCAGCATCGCCGCGTAGATCTGCCGGTCGCTGGCCGGACGCAGGCTCGGGGCGAACTTGCCCGAGGAGAGCGCGCCGCCGCCACCGCCGAAGGCGTGGCACTGCGAGCAGTTGATCCGGAACAGCTCACCGCCGGCGGCGATGTTGGCGTCCTCGTGGAGGTTGTCACCCTCCGGCACGATCGGGCCGCCGCCGAGCTCCTGGATGTACTGGGCCAGCTGGCGGGTCTGCTCGTCGGTGAAGAGCGGGGGCTTGCGGTGCGCCTGGGCCTCCTGCCGGGCCATCGGCATCCGGCCGGAGCTGACCTGGAACTCGACCGAGGCCGCGCCGACGCCGACCAGGCTCGGCCCGCGACCCTCGACGCCCTGGGCGTTGCGTCCGTGGCAGGTCACACAGCTCACGTCGAACAGCGCCTTGCCCTCGGCGGCGGCACCGGTCAGCGGCGGGTTGTCCTGCGCCTGCGCGCCGGGGGCGAAGACGGTGTAGGCGCCGCCGGCGAGCATCAGCGCGGCGAACAGCCGGACCGCGGCACCCAGCCGGCGGCGGCCCCTGCTGCGCGCGGCGGGCCGCCCGCGCAACCGCGCGAGCAGACCGCGTCGGCGGTCGTTGTCAGAAGTCATGAGCTGTGTCCTTAACCGGTTGGACCTTGTCTCAGGGGACGGAGCAGCGGCGCGGTTCGTGACGCGCCAAGATCACTGAAGCCAGTAGATCATGGCGTACAGCCCGATCCACACGACGTCGACGAAGTGCCAGTAGTACGACACGACGATCGCTGAGGTCGCCTGCGCCGGCGTGAACCGGCCCATGGTCGTACGGATCATGAAGATGATGAAGGCGACCAGACCGCCGGTCACGTGCAGGCCGTGGAAGCCGGTGGTCAGGTAGAACATCGAGCCGTAGCCGTCTTCGTTGATCTTGACGCCCTCGTGCACCAGCGTGCGGTACTCGTTGAGCTGGCCGAGCACGAAGATCAGACCCATCACGAAGGTGATGGTGAACCAACGCCGCAGCGCGTGCACGTCGCCCTTCTCCGCGGCGAAGACGCCGAGCTGGCACGTCACCGACGAGAGCACCAGGATCACGGTGAAGGTGGTCGCGTACGGGATGTTCAGGTGCTCGGTGTGCTTCTCCCACTGCTCCGGCGCAGCCGCGCGGATGGAGAAGTACATCGCGAACAGCGCCGCGAAGAACATAAGTTCGCTGGAGAGCCACACGATCGTCCCGACGCTGACCATGTTGGGTCGGGTCAGGGAGTGGATCCGGCTCTTGTCAATGGCTGGGGCCGCAGTCACGCCGTCATTATTGCCCCTGACCGGGGCCGGCGATCAGCGGGGTGGCAAACCTGCGCCTTCCGTGGCCCGGGCGTCAGGGTCCGGTTCGCCTGGCCTAGCCTGAAAAGCGTGCTGCACGTCGATCCGATCCTCGCCGCGACCTCGGCCGCCCCGGCCGCGGTGCTCGCGGGCACCCCGGCGCTGGCCGCCGGGGGTGAGGCGACCCCGCCCCCGTTCACCGTCGGCACGGTGCTGACCGAGACCCGGCTGGACAGCTGGCTGGCCCTCGGCCTGGTGCTCGCCGCCGGCCTCTACCTCTACGGGGTGTACCGGCTGCGCCTGCGCGGCGACCGCTGGCCCATCTCCCGGACGGTGTTCTTCCTCGGCCCCGGCCTCGGCGGCATCGCGCTGGTCACGGTGAGCGGGCTGCACGCGTACGACACCGCGCTGCTGTCGGTGCACATGATCCAGCACATGGTGCTCTCCATGGTGGCGCCGATCTTCCTCGCGCTGGGTGCGCCCATGACGCTGGCGCTGCGGACCCTCCCGCTCCGGCCGCGCAAGCGCCTGCTGGCGATCGTGCACAGCCGCGTCGCCCGGGTCTACAGCTTCCCGCTGGTGGCGTTCGCCATCTTCGTGGTCAATCCGTTCGCGCTGTACTTCAGCGACCTGTACCGCTTCACCCTGGAACACGCCTGGGCGCACGAGCTGGTGCACGCGCACTTCATCATGACCGGCTGCGTGTTCTTCTGGCCGCTGCTCGGCCTCGACCCGCTGCCCGGCCGCTGGCCGTACCCGGCGCGGGCGCTGCTGATGCTGCTCTCCGTGCCGTTCCACACCGTGCTCGGGCTCACCATCATGCAGAGCAGCACGCTCTTCGGCGGCGACTGGTACCCCTCGCTCAACCTGGGCTGGGCCGACCCCTGGGCCGACCAGGTGCTCGCCGGCGGCATCCTCTGGGCCGGAGGCGAGTTCGTCAGTGTGACCATGCTCGCGGTGCTGGTCGTGCAGTGGGTCAAGCAGTCCGAGCGGGAGGCCCGCCGGGTCGACCGCGAGCTGGACCGCCAGGAGGCGCGCGAGCGCGCCGCCGACGCCGCGGCCGCCTGAGCTGCGCCGACGGTACGCCGGGCACCCGGCGACGGGCGGGATGTCGACTGCGTCACGTCGACCGGTACGATCGGCGGGCAGCTACGAGGTGGGAGCCAGTCCAGCCATGAGCGATCGTCAGTGCACCGTCCTGCTCTACAGCGACGACCCGCAGGTCCGTGACCGGATGCGGCTGGCCGTCGGCACCCGGCCCGCGCCCGGGCTGCAGATCGAGTTCGTCGACGCGTCGACCTACGCCGAGACCATCCGGCTCGTCGACGACTACGAGATCGACCTGCTGCTGCTCGACGGCGAGGCCAGCCCGGGCGGCGGCATCGGCATCGCCCGGCAGATCAAGGACGACCGGGACGACGCTCCCCCGACCTGCGTGGTGATCGCCCGCGCCGCCGACCGATGGCTCGCCGCGTACGCCGAGGTCGACGCGACGCTGGTGCACCCGCTCGACCCGGTGACCACCGGCAGCACGGTGGCCGAGCTGCTGCGGACGCACGCACCCGCCTGACGTCCCCCGCATCCCGGCACCGCCACGGCGCCGGAGAAGTCGGCGCCGGTTCCAGCCCACCCGCACTTCGTACGCTCGGGAGGCCCGCCATGGGCGATCGGACCTGGCCGCACCTGCTCAACGCGCTGCTGCGCGGCGACGAGCTGTCCACCGCCGACACCGCCTGGGCGATGGGCGAGATCATGGCCGGCTCGGCCAGCGCGGCGCAGATCGCCGGCTTCGCCGTGGCGCTGCGGGCCAAGGGTGAGACCCCGGCCGAGTTGGCCGGCCTGGTGGAGGCGATGCTGGCTCGCTCGGTCCCGGTGGTGCTCCCCGAGGAGCTGCGCCGCACCGCGCTCGACGTGGTCGGCACCGGCGGTGACCTCGCCCACACGGTCAACATCTCCACGATGACGGCGCTGGTGGTCGCCGGCGCGGGCGTCCGCGTCGTGAAGCACGGCAACCGGGCCGCCTCCTCGCTGTGCGGCACCGCCGACCTGCTGGAGTTCCTCGGCATCCCGCTGGACCTGGGCCCCGAGCAGGTCGCCCGCTGTGTCGAGGAGGCGGGCATCGGGTTCTGCTTCGCGGCCCGGTTCCACCCCGGAATGCGGCACGCCGGCCCGGTCCGTCGCGAGGTGGGCGTGCCCACCTTCTTCAACTTCCTCGGCCCGCTGACCAACCCGGCCCGCCCCCGCGCCGGCGCGGTCGGCTGCTTCGACGCCCGGATGGCCCCGGTGATGGCCAGCGTCTTCGCCGGCCGCGGCGACTCGGCGATCGTGATGCGCGGCGAGGACGGGCTGGACGAGTTCACCACGGCCGCACCGACCCGGGTCTGGGCGGCACAGGGCGGCACCGTACGCGAGGCCGTGCTGGACGCGACGGACCTGGGGGTGCCCCGGTCCACCCTCAGCGACCTGCGCGGCGGTGACGCGGCGTACAACGCCGGCGTGGCCCGCCGCCTGCTGGCCGGCGAGACCGGCCCGGTGCGGGACGCGGTGCTGGTCAACGCCGCGGCGGCGCTGGCCACCCAGGGCCCGCTCGACGGCGACCTGACCGAGGCGCTGCGCGCGGGCCTGGACCGCGCGGCCGAGGCGATCGACTCCGGCGCGGCGGCCGCCACCCTCGACCGCTGGATCGAGACCGCCACCACCGCCTGACCCGACCCGGGTGCCTGCCTGCCGGCTACCGCTGGGCGGAGCGCGCGGAAATGTCGGACCCGGGTGCGAAACTACAGTCGAGTAGTTCTCCGCTTCCGTTACGCGCCGTTGTGGCCTCCGGGGGCGGGCCGCCCGTAATGAGAGGAGACGCCCGTGTCGGACCGCGAGCTCTACTGCGACGTCTGCGAGGGCGTGGCACCGTTCGAGGCGCCGCCCTGCGTCGACGGCCACGGCGCCGACTGTCCCGAGCTGGTCTGCACCGGCTGCGGCGCCGCCGTGGTGATCGCCACGTTCACCTTCGGCGTCACCCGACTGGCCGACCGCAGACGCCGCCAGCCCACCCGCCGCCGCGCCGCCTGAGCCACGACAGCGGCCGGAGAGCCAGGGCTCCCCGACGACCACGAAGGCCCGCTCCCCCACGGGGGAACGGGCCTTCGTGGTGATACGGGTCGGCCGCCACGGCGACCGGTCGGATCAGTGCTCGGCGGTGCGCCGGGTGCCGGTGTAGTACTCGAACAGCAGGCCGCAGGCGGCGAAGACGACCGCCACCATACCGGCGCCGACCAGCCACAACTGCCAGAACACCAGGCCCATGCCGGCGATCGCGGCGGCCAGCGCCAGACCGAACGGCCAGTAGCTGCCCGGGCTGAAGAAGCCGACCTCGCCGGCGCCGTCAGCGATCTCGGCGTCCGGCCGGTCCTCCGGCCGCAGGTCGATCCGGCGGGACACGAACCAGAAGAAGCCGCCACACATCGTGCAGAGCAGGAAGGACAGCAGCAGCGCGACCGTGCCCACCCACTCGACGGCGCCGGACTCACCGGCGGTCCAGGCGCCGTAGAGGATCGTCGCGCCGGCCAGGAACGCGGCGATGATCAGGAAGATACGCCATTCGGTCTTCATGCCGCTGCCTCAGCTTCCCGTACCGGCCGGAATGTTGTCCGGGTTGAAGTTGCTCTGCGTCCGCCGGGTCTCGAACGGCTGCGTGGTCTCCGCGTACGGCTTCTCACCGATCTCGGTCAGCGCGTCCTGCGTGGACTTGCCGCTCTGCTTGGCCGCCAGGAACTGGTCGTACTGCTCCGGCGAGACCACCCGCAGCTCGAAGTTCATGAACGCGTGGTAGCTGCCGCACAGCTCGGCGCAGCGGCCGACGTACGCACCCTCGGTCTCCAGACTGGAGACCTCGAACACATTGCGGATCTTGCCCGGCATGACGTCCCGCTTGAACAGCAGCTCCGGCACCCAGAACGAGTGGATGACGTCGCGGCTGGTCTCCTCGAACCGGATGGACCGGTTGGTCGGGAGCACCAGCACCGGGATGACCTCGCTCGTGCCGAGCGTGGAGGCGGTGGTGCGGGCGTCCGCGCCCTGGCCGTCGCGGTAGTTGAACTGCCAGTTCCACTTGAACGCGACGACCTCGACGATGACGTCCGGGTTCTTCGACACCTTGTTCACGTCGGTCTGCACGATCGCCGTGTAGTAGAAGAGCACCGAGACGATCAGGATCGGCGCGATGGTGTAGAGGAACTCCATCGGCATGTTGTAGCGGGTCTGCACCGGCAGCGCGTTGCCACGCTTGCGGTAGCGCACGACACACCAGAAGATCAGGCCCCACACGAAGACGCCGACCGCGAGGGCGGCGATGCAGGAGGCGATCCACAGGTCGTACATCCGCCGGGACTCGGCCGAGATGCCGCCCTGCGGCCAGCCGAAGCCGTCGAAAGCCGCACCGACGTCACAGCCCGTGAGCAGCACCAGCAGCGCCACACCACCGAGACCGAGACCGGCCACCCGGCCAGCACCGCGCCGCCGGCGTCCACCGACCCCCGGGGAAGCGCTGTGCCGTACGGCCGACGACCGTACCTCCGAACTCCTTGCGACCACCTGGTCCTGCCTCCCTAGCGCGCCGCGGTGCGTCTTTCCTCAGCACCGGCGGCAAAGGCGTCACCGACGGTCGCAGATTACTCGACCATGACGGCCTCGGCCGTGGTGGGGTCACTGTCCGCCCCCATCGGGGGGATCCGGGGCATACCGCCGCGATAGCGTTGGGATCCGTGAGCGAGCCCCGCAGTCGCGAACAGAAGGCGGCACCGTGAGCGCGAGGAGCGAGCCGGGGTCGCGAGCCCCGCAGTCGCGAACAGAAGGCGGCACCGTGAGCGCATCCCCGGTCTACCTGGACGCGGCGACCGCCGCGCCGCTGCACCCAGTGGCCCGGCAGGCGCTGCTGGCCGCCCTCGACGACGGCTGGGCCGACCCCGGCAAGCTCTACACCCAGGCCCGACGTGCCCGGCAACTGCTCGACGCCGCCCGCGAGGCCACCGCGCAGACGCTCGGCGTGCGCGCCGACGAGCTGTCCTTCACCCCCAGCGGTACGGCGGCAGCGCACGGCGCGGTGCTCGGTGGCCTGGCCGCGCGGCACCGGGTCGGGTCGAGGCTGGTGCACTCGGCGATCGAGCACTCGGCGGTGCTGCACGCCGCGGAGCGGCACGTCGCGGCCGGCGGCACCGCCAACGCGGTACCCGTCGACCGGCTGGGCCGGCTGGACCTGACCGCCTGGTCGGACGCGGTCCGGGCCCCCGGCGTCGCGCTGGCCGCGCTGATCACCGCCAGTCACGAGGTGGGCACCGTGCAACCGGTCGCCGAGGCGGCCGCCGCGTGCGCCGACGCCGGGGTGCCGCTGTACGTCGACGCCGCGCAGTCGGTCGGGCGCGTGCCCCTGCCGGCCGGCTGGTCGGTGCTCAGCGCCAGCGCGCACAAGTGGGGTGGCCCTCCCGGGGTGGGGGTGCTCGCGGTCCGCAAGGGCACCCGCTGGGAGTCACCCTGGCCGGCCGACGAGCGGGAGGGCGGACGTACCCCTGGCGCCGTGAACCTGCCCGCGGTGGTGGCTGCGGCGGCGAGCCTACGCGCGGCGGCGGCCGACGCCGCGGCGCAGGAGAGCCGGCTGGCGCCGCTGGTGGACCGGATCCGGGCGCGTGTCGCCGTGGAGGTGCCCGACGTGGAGGTGGTCGGCGACCCGGTGCACCGGCTCCCCCACCTGGTGACCTTCTCCTGCCTGTACGTCGACGGCGAGGCGCTGCTGCACGCGCTGGACCGGCGCGGCTTCGCCGTGTCGTCCGGCTCGTCCTGCACCTCGTCGACGCTGCGCCCGTCGCACGTGCTGGAGGCCATGGGGGTGCTCTCGCACGGCAACGTCCGGGTCAGCCTGCACCGGGAGACCACCGAGGCGGACGTGGAGCGGTTCCTCGCCGAACTGCCCGGCATCGTCGCCGGGCTGCGCGCCGAGGCGGGGGTGGTGGGGCTGTGACGATGCCGGACGAGGTGCTCGACTGCCGTGGCCAGCGCTGCCCGCTGCCGGTGATCGCGGCGGCCCGACGGATGCCCGAGGTGCCGGTCGGCACGGTGGTCCGGGTGCTCGCCGACGACCCCGCCGCGGCGGTGGACATCCCCGCCTGGTGCCGGATGCGCGGCCAGGAGTTCGTCGCCGCCATCACCGGCCCCGACGGCCCCGCCTACGACATCCGGCGCGCCCACTGACACACCCCCGCGCGGGGGTGTGTCAGGTCACGGCAGGAGGTGCGGGCGGATCTCGTCGGCGGCGGTGTCGCCGTAGGACTCGGCGAGGCGCTTCACGAACAGGTCGCGGCGGACGTCGTACTCCTGGGTGCCGACGGTCTCCAGGACCAGCGTGGCCAGCAGGGAGCCGACCTGGGCGGCCCGCTCCAGGCCGAGCCCCCAGGAGAGCGCGGTGAAGAAGCCGGCCCGGAAGCCGTCGCCCACACCGGTCGGGTCGACCGCGCGGATCTCCCGCGCGATCGGCACGTGGATCGGGTCGATGCCGCGCCCCGCGATCTCCACACCGTGCTTGCCCAGCGTGGTGACCCGCACCTTGACCAGGTCGAGCAGCTGGTCGTCGCTCAGCCCGGCCTTGCTCTGCAGCAGCGACTTCTCGTAGTCGTTGGTCATCAGGTACTCGGCGCCCTCGATCAGCGCCACCACGTCCTCCCCCGGCATCCGGGCGAGCTGCTGCGAGGGGTCGGCGGCGAACGCGTACCCACGGTCACGGCACTCGGCCGAGTGGCGCAGCATCGCCTCCGGGTCGTTGGCGCTGACCAGCACCAGGTCCAGGCCGCCGAGCCGGTCGGCGACCGGGGCCAGCTCGATGTTGCGGGCCTCACTCATCGCGCCGGCGTAGAACGACGCGATCTGGCACATGTCGGTGTCGGTGGTGCAGACGAACCGAGCGGTGTGGGCGACCTCGCTGATGTGCACCGAGTCGCAGTCCACGCCGTGCCGCTCCAGCCACGAGCGGTAGTCGGCGAAGTCGGCACCCACCGCGCCGAGCAGCACCGGACGCAGCCCGAGCTGTCCCATGCCGAAGGCGATGTTCGCCGCCACGCCGCCGCGGCGGAGCACCAGGTCGTCCACCAGGAACGAGAGGGACACCTTGTGCAGCTGATCGGCGATGAGCTGGTCGGCGAAGCGACCGGGGAAGCTCATCAGGTGATCGGTGGCGATCGAGCCGGTCACGGCGATCTTCATGTCAACCCTCGGGGTCGGGAGCAGGGCGCGGTCAGCCTACCGGCCCGGCCACCCGGCAGTGTCCGCTCGGTCGGACTACGGCAACCTGCGAGTAACCGCGCACGCAGCGCCGTCCCGGGACCGCTCCCATCCGCGCTGGTCACCGCTTGCACAACGACGACGGGGCCGTCCCGAAGGACGGCCCCGTCGTCGTTGGTGCGTGGCGTGACTCAGTTGAACGAGTCACCGCAGGCGCAGGAGTTGCCCGCGTTGGGGTTGTCGATGGTGAAGCCCTGAGCGTCGATCCGGTCGGCGAAGTCGATCGTCGCGCCGGACAGGTACGGGGCGCTCATCCGGTCGACGACGACCTCGACGCCACCGAAATCGGTGACGACGTCACCGTCGAGCGAACGCTCGTCGAAGAAGAGCTGGTACCGCAGGCCGGAGCAGCCACCCGGCTGCACCGCGACGCGGAGCCGCAGGTCGTCGCGGCCCTCCTGCTCGATCAGGGCCTTGACCTTCTGCGCCGCGACGTCGGTGAGGACGACGGAAGTAGGGGCCTTGGCCTCGGTCGACTCGGTCTGCGCTGGCGTGGTCACGTGGAAGTCTCCCTGCGCGGTATGGGTCCGGACGCACTGGCCAACGCCGCGCGCCGTCCAGTGATTCCCGGTTGTGGTCCATGTCCGATCGTACGCCGCCCGGGCCGGACGCACCCGCGTGGCGTGACCCCCGCCGCAGGTCGGCCCGGTCGCGGCCACGCTCCCCGCGCGGCCGGAGCGCTCAGCGGCTCCACTGCCGGGCCAGCCGGGCGCCCAGCTCGCGCAGCCCGTCGGCCGGTCGGCTCATCGCGGCGGTGAGCCCGCCGCCCTCCTCCCCACCGAAGTGCTCGACCAGGCTGTACGCGTCGGTCACCCCCGCCGCGGCGGCCTCCCGCCGGCCGGTGCTCACCTGCCCCGCCACCACCACGCAGGGGACCCCCCGGTCCCGGGCGGCCCCGGCCACCCCGGCGACCACCTTGCCGCGCAGCGACTGGTGGTCGAAGGACCCCTCGCCGGTGATCACCAGGTCGGCGGTGTCGAGCGCGGCGTCCAGCCTAGTGGCCCTGGTGACCAGGCCGATGCCCGACTCGCAGCCACCGCCCAGGGCGAGGATGGTCGCACCGATGCCCCCGGCCGCACCGCCGCCGGGCAGCGCGCCGAGGCCCGCCGGGCAGCCGGGCAGGTCCCGCTCCAGCACCGCCGCGAAGCGCTCCAGCGCGGCGTCGAGCAGCAGCACGTCGGCCCGGTCGGCGCCCTTCTGCGGGCCGAACACGTTGCTCGCGCCGTGCAGGCCGAGCAGTGGGTTGTCCACGTCGGTGGCGGCGACCAGCCGGGCGCCGCGCAGCCGGGCGGCGCCGTCCAGCGCCGCGACCGCGGTCAGCGCGGCCCCGCCGTACGGCAGTGCCGCCCCGGCGGCGTCGAGCGGGGTCACGCCGAGCGCGGCCAGCATGCCGGCGCCGGCGTCGTTGGTGCCGGAGCCGCCCAGCCCGATCACCACCGTGCGGGCCCCGCTCTCCACCGCGGCGGCCACCAGCAGCCCCAGCCCGTACGACGTGGTGGCCTTCGGGTCGCGCTCGGCGGTGGCGAGCAGGTGCAGCCCGCACGCCTGGGCGCTCTCCAGGTAGGCGGTCGCGCCGTCGGCGGTGATCAGGATCTCACCGGCCGCCGGTCGGCCCAGCGGGTCGACCGTCCGCACCGGCACCCGCCGGCCGCCGAGGGCCTCGGCGAGCACCTCCACGAAGCCCGGCCCACCGTCAGCGAGTGGCCGGATCAGCAGCTCGTCACCGTCGGCGACGGTGCGCCACCCGGCGGCCACCGCGGCGGCCACCTCCGGTGCGGGCAGGGTGCCGGCGAACTTGTCGGGGCAGAGCAGCACACGCATGCCGAGCAGTGTGGCAGCCCACACCGACGGAAGCTGCGGCGCGCTCGCGCTGTGGGACCATGGGCTACGTGACTTCGACCTGGGTGGAACCCTCCAACACGGCGACGGCTCTGCTGCTGCTCGGCCGGGGCAGCGACCCCGACACCGAGCGCGGCGTCGAGTGTCCGGGCGACCTGCCGGCGCCCAGCGACCCCGACCTGGTGGCCCGCGCCACGGCGGCGAAGGCGAAGCTGGGCAGCAAGGTCTTCGTGCTGGGGCACCACTACCAGCGCGACGAGGTGATCCAGTTCGCGGATGTGACCGGCGACTCGTTCAAGCTCGCCCGGGAGGCCGCGGCCCGTCCGGACGCGGAGTACATCGTCTTCTGCGGCGTGCACTTCATGGCCGAGAGCGCCGACATCCTGACCACCGACGCCCAGCGGGTGATCCTGCCCGACCTGGCGGCGGGCTGCTCGATGGCGGACATGGCCGTGCTGGGCCAGGTCGAGGCCGCCTGGGACACGCTGAGCGAGCTGGGCATCGCCGGCGAGACGGTGCCGGTGACGTACATGAACTCCTCGGCCGACATCAAGGGCTTCGTCGGCCGACACGGCGGCGTGGTCTGCACCTCCTCGAACGCCAAGCGCGCCCTGGACTGGGCGTTCGAGCAGGGGTCGAAGGTGCTCTTCCTGCCCGACCAGCACCTCGGCCGCAACACGGCGGTGCTGGAGATGGGCCTGTCGCTGGACGACTGCGTGCTCTACGACCCGCACAAGCCGGGCGGAGGGCTCACCCCGGAGCAGTTGCGCGACGCCAAGATGATCCTCTGGCGTGGGCACTGCTCGGTGCACGGCCGGTTCACGCTGGAGAGCGTCAACGACGTGCGGGAGCGGGTGCCGGGCGTCAACGTGCTGGTCCACCCGGAGTGCCGCCACGAGGTGGTCACGGCCGCCGATCACGTCGGCTCGACCGAGTACATCATCAAGACCATCGAGGCCGCCCCGGCCGGCTCGGCCTGGGCGCTCGGCACCGAGTTGAACCTGGTCCGCCGGCTGGCGCTGGCGCACCCGGACAAGCAGATCATGTTCCTGGACAAGGCGGTCTGCTACTGCTCGACGATGAATCGCATCGACCTGCCGCACCTGGTGTGGGCGCTGGAGGAACTGGTCGCCGGCCGGGTGGTCAACCAGATCACGGTGGACGCCGACACCGCGCACCACGCCCGGGTGGCCCTCGACCAGATGCTCGCCCTGCCCGGCGCGGTCACACCGCCGCCAGTCGGCGGCTGATCACGCTGGGTAGCGCCCTTGGTACGCAAAAGTGCCGGATCACCGATTAATGCCACACACGGCGATGTGACCGAGTCCTTTTTCGTCACCGAGGGCTATGCTGCCGGAGCGACGACGCGAGCGGGCCGTTTCAGTATGGCCGCATCCTGGGTAGCGACAGGGTTCACGCTCCCCACCATCAACACGACAGCACCGACACGCTGGAGGTTGCGTTGACCGACGACGTCCTGGTCGTGCACGGAGGCACTCCGCTCGAAGGGCGGATCCGCGTGCGCGGCGCGAAGAACCTGGTTTCGAAGGCGATGGTCGCCGCGTTGCTCGGCGACACCCCGAGCCGGCTGTTCGACGTGCCGAAGATCCGCGACGTCGAGGTGGTCCGGGGCCTGCTCGGTCTGCACGGCGTCAAGGTGACCGACGGCACCGAGGACGGCGAGCTCGTCTTCGACCCCGCGAACGTGGAGAGCGCCAGCACCGACCAGATCAACGTGCACGCCGGCTCCAGCCGGATCCCGATCCTGTTCTGCGGCCCACTGCTGCACCGGCTCGGGCACGCGTTCATCCCCGACCTGGGCGGCTGCCACATCGGCCCGCGGCCGATCGACTTCCACCTGCAGGCACTGCGCGAGTTCGGCGCCACGGTCGACAAGCGGCCCGAGGGGCTGCACCTGTCGGCGCCGAACGGGCTGCACGGCACGAAGTTCGCCCTGCCGTACCCGAGTGTCGGCGCCACCGAGCAGGTGCTGCTGACCGCGGTGATGGCCGAGGGTGTCACCGAGCTGCGCAACGCGGCGGTGGAGCCGGAGATCATCGACCTGATCTGCATCCTGCAGAAGATGGGCGCGATCATCAAGGTCCACACCGACCGGGTGATCGAGATCCAGGGCGTGCCGAAGCTGCACGGCTACACCCACCGGCCGATCCCGGACCGGATCGAGGCGGCGAGCTGGGCGGCGGCCGCTCTGGCCACCCGCGGTCACGTCGAGGTGCTCGGCGCGCAGCAGGCCGACATGATGACCTTCCTGAACATCTTCCGGTCGGTCGGCGGCGAGTACGAGGTCACCGACGCCCGGCCGCCGAAGCTGGGCGACCTGGGCCAGGAGGGTGGCATCCGCTTCTGGCACCCGGGCGGCGAACTGAACGCCGTGGCGCTGGAGACCGACGTGCACCCGGGCTTCATGACCGACTGGCAGCAGCCGCTGGTCGTGGCCCTGACCCAGGCCCGTGGGCTGTCGATCGTCCACGAGACGGTCTACGAGCAGCGGTTGGGCTACACCGAGGCGCTGAACTCGATGGGCGCCAACATCCAGGTCTACCGGGACTGCCTCGGCGGCACCCCGTGCCGCTTCGGCCGGCGCAACTTCAAGCACTCGGCGGTCATCGCCGGGCCGAGCAAGCTGCACGCCGCCGACCTGGTCATCCCGGACCTGCGGGCCGGCTTCAGCCACCTGATCGCGGCGCTCGCGGCCGAGGGCACCTCCCGGGTGTACGGCGTCGACCTGATCAACCGCGGCTACGAGGACTTCGAGGCGAAGCTCGCCGACCTCGGCGCGCACGCCGAGCGTCCGTAACCTCGAACACCTTCCGTTCGCTACGACAACTCCAGCTCGGCTGGCGGCCATAACTCGGCCTCCGCGCCGCCAGGCGGCGCTCCGGACCGAATGAAGGCCGGTCTGACGCCGCGCGGCGACCTGGAGCCGTCGGCCCGGTGCACCGCGATGTGCACCGGGCGCGGACCGTTGGCTACCCTTGCCGCGTGCCGTCGCTCTTTCGCCGCAAGTCCACCGACCTCGTCGACGAGGCCGTCCCCCCGGTGACCCCCGAGGAGACCGCCGAGCGGTCCCGGGGCTACACCCCGGCCAAGGGTCGGGAGACGCCGAAGCGGCCGACCGTCGGTCGCCGCCCGGCCGGCCCCAGCCGCCCCCTGACGAAGGAGGAGGAGCGGGAGCGTCGCCGGCAGTTGCGTGCCGAGGCCGCGTCGGAGTTCCGCCGCGAGGGCGGCCCCCGCGACCGTGGCCCGGAGCGTCTGCTGGCCCGCAACGTGGTCGACTCCCGGCGTACCGTCGGCACCTGGTTCTTCGGCGGCGCGCTGATCGTGCTGATCGGGTCGAACGCGGCCATGCCGGCGCCGGTCCGGTTGATCTCCAATTTGCTCTGGGGCGCGCTGGCGCTGGGCGTGGTCGTCGACTCGATCCTGATCTGCCGCAAGATCGGCAAGCTGGTCCGGGAGCGCTTCCCGAAGACCGGCCAGCGGATGGGTTCGCTCTACCTCTACGCGGTCATGCGGTCGATCACCTTCCGGCGGATGCGCGCCCCGGCCCCCCAGGTCAAGATCGGCGACAAGGTCTGATCCCGGCTCAGGCCACGCCGAGCAGGCGCAGCACCGCCGTGGTGGCGGCAGCGCCGACCACCACCAGGACGAACGGCACCCGCCGCCAGGCGAGCAGCACGCCGACCAGCACCCCGGCCGGTCGTGCCCAGCCGGCGAACCGCCCGGCCTCGGTCACCGCCGCGGTGGCGGCCAGCGCGGCGAGCAACGCGGCGGCGCCGACCGGCAACAGCCGCCGGGACCAGTCGGGCAGGTCCAGCCGGTCACGCAGCAGGACACCGGCCAACCGGAAGCCATAGGTTCCGGCGGCCAACGCCAGGATCACCGCGATCAGCACGACATCTCCCCGGTGCGCTCGACGACGGCAGGCGCCGGTGGGCCGGCTGCGTCGGTCGGAGTGGACCGGCGGCGGAAGGCGACAGCGGCCGGGCCGGCGAGCGCGAGCAGCACCGGCAGCCCGGCCGGCAGCACCGGCGTGGCGACGACCGCCAGCGCGGCTCCGGCCAGCGCCGCGTGCCGGGTGTCCCGGTCGCGCAGGGACGGCAGCAGCAGTGCGATCAGTCCCGCCGGGAACGCGGCGTCGAGACCGAGCGCGGCCGGGTCGCCGACCGCGCCACCGGCGAGCACGCCGAGCAGGGTGCCGACGTTCCAGGCCACGAAGAGCAGCGTGCCGGCCAGCCAGAACGCCCGACGCCGAGCCTCGCCGGCCGGTTGGGCCAGGGTGAACGCGGTCGTCTCGTCGGTCAGCAGGTGACTGCCGAGCAGCCGGTGCCGCAGTCGGGGGCCGAGGCTGTCGCCCAGGGCGAGGCCGAACGGCAGGTGACGGGCGTTGAGCAGCAGCCCGGCCAGTACGGCGGCCAGCGGGCTGCCGGCGGCCACCAGGCCCACGGCCATGAACTGCGCGCCGCCGGCGTAGAGGACGGCGGACATGGTCAGGGTGGCCCACACGGGCAACCCGGCGGCGACCGCCACCGCTCCGAACGACGCACCCACCGCGATCATGGCCGCACCGAGGGCCAGTACGTCACGAAGCATCCGGCCGATCGCTGTTCGTTGTACCGTACGCATGGTTCACCATGCTGAACATCTCGCCGGTGTTCGTCAAACCGAACATTGATCCAATGGAGCGAACGCATGCCTCCCGAGCCGGCCGCACCCCTGGCCACCATCGCCGCCGCCCTGCGCCGGGAGCGGGAACGGGTCGGCATCTCGCTGACCGAGCTCGCCCGCCGGGCGGGCGTTGCCAAGTCCACTCTCTCCCAACTGGAGTCGGGCACCGGCAACCCGAGCGTGGAGACCCTCTGGGCGCTCGGCGTGGCGCTCGGTGTGCCGTTCAGCCGGCTCGTGGAGCCGGCCGACGACACCATCCGGGTGATTCGGGCCGGCGAAGGGCCACGCGTCCGCTCGGAGCAGGCCGACTTCACGGGCACGCTGCTCAGCGCCGGGGCGGCGCACCTGCGTCGGGACATCTACCTGATCGACCTGGAGCCGGGCGCCGTCCGGGCAGCGGAGGGGCACACCCCTCGCAGCATCGAGCACGTGGTGGTCGCAGCCGGCCGGCTGCGGGTGGGACCCGAAGGAGGCATGGTCGAGCTGGGCCCCGGCGACTACGCCACGTTCCCCGGTGACACCCCGCACCGCTACGAGGCCCTGGTGCCCGGCACCTTCGCCGTACTCATCATGGAACATCCCTAGAGGCCGGCGGTCCCGCCGGCGCCGACGAACCGGCAGATGGGCCTGCGTCGGAATCCAGTTTCGCTTATTGGCCCAAATGTCCGAAACCATGGGATAACGTTTGGGCCCGTGGGCGGCGCCACAGTGGCGGTGGGAGAGCCCACGCCGTTACCCTCCATCCGCAGCCACGCCCTGCCGGAATGGGCGACTTGACCGGCACGCGAGGCCCCAGCGCGACAATTTGCAACGAGGTGACAACGCCGTGAGCGAGCGGACGCGAGCCGGCCACCGGAGCGTGGCAGGCGGCGACCGGACGCCCGGCGGTCACCCGGTCGCGCTCGCGGACGGCCCGCCTCCGACGGGGAGCGGCCGACCGGCCGGGTGTGGCGACGGGCTCGGCGGATGAACGGCCGCTACACCGACCGGTGGCCGGACCCGAACGAACCATCCTGGGTGGTCGAACCGACCACCGAGTGGCATCCCCAGTTCCCCGGCCAGCGCTACCCCGGCGACATCGGCCTGTCCCACCAGCCGCCCCCGCCGCCGCGCGGCCGGGCGACCGTGGTCGGCCGCACCGAGGTGCCTCCGCTCGCGCCCACCCGCCCCGACGGCACCTACCTCGGCCGCTCCTGGTCCGATGAGGAGCCGGCCGAGACGGCACCCTACGGCCGGTCCTGGCCCGACGAGGAGCCCGCCCACGGGCGGTCCCGGAGCGACGAGCGCCCGGTGGAGGCGTCCGCCTACGGCCGGCCCGACGGTGCCGACGCCGCGCGCTACGACCACGAGCCGTACCGACGGCCGCTCCCCGAGCCGACCCGGCGCGACGACCGTCGTTCCCCCGAGTCCGACCGGCGAACCGCCTGGTCCGACCGGCGCCCCGGCGAGGAGCGGGCACCGGCCCGGGAGGCCGCCTGGCACCGGGACCAGCCCGCCGAGCGGTACGACAGCCGCCCACCCCGGCAGGAGCCGGCCGACCCGGAGCGGGGGTACCGGCCCGCGCCACCGGTGTCCCCCGCACCGCGCGCCCAGCCCGGCTGGGTGCCGGAGCCGGAGGAGGCGCCACGCCGGCGCGGCACACCGGAGCGACCGGCAGCCGGATACGACCGGCGCCCCGACGACGGCTACGGCACCCGGCACCCCGACGGCTACGGCACCCGGCCCGCCCGCGGCACCGACGGCCGGACGGCCGATGGCTGGGCCGCCGACGGCGCTGGTCAGTGGGCCACCGTGGACGGTCGGTCGCGGTACCGCGACGACAGGTACCCCGACCGGGCCGCCGAGGACACGCGCCGCCCTGATCGCGGTGCCGACAGCGCACGCCGCCCGGACCGCGTCACCGAGGAGAACGGCCGCCCCGACCGGGACGCCCGCCACCCCGACCGCGCCGCGGACGACACGCGACCGGCGGCACGGGCCCGCACGGACTCCGGTCCACCCGGCGAGCGGCGGTACCACCCGGACGAGCGGGTCGGCCCGCCACAGACACCCGACGATGGACGCCGCCGTCGGCCGGAACCGGAGACACCCGGTCAGCCGCGCCGGGACGACGAGCGGCGTCGACCCGACGCCGACCCGCACCGGCAGCCACCCCGCGACGCGGCGGCCCGAGCCGAGGCGTACCCGGACCGGCGTCCCCGCGAGGAGATCCGGCCGGAGGTCTACCGCGAGGAGGCCTACCGCGAGCCCCGGCCGCAGCCGGGCCACCGACCGGACGGCGGCCTGCCCTGGCCGCCGCCGGGTCCCGTACGCCCCGACCGCACCCGCGAGCCGGGCTACCGTGCCGAGCCGCACCAGACCGCCGACCCGCACCGCACGGCCGAGCCGGGCGTCGCGTCGCGGCCGCCCGCACAGCAGCCGACCGCGCCGTCCCGGTACGACGACCGACCGGCACGCCCCGCCGCGACGGCTCCGCCCGCCCAGGCCACCTCAGGCAGGGCCGCCCCGGTTCCGCCGGTCTCTCCGGAGCGACCGGTGTCGCCGGCACCCGGCCGGGACCGACCGGTCTCTCCCGCTCCCGTCTCCCCCGCTCCGGCGGATCACGAGCGTCGCCCGGCGGCCCACATCCCGCCCGCTCGCCCGGATCGGGACCGGCCGGTGTCGGCGGCACCGGTCTCCCCGGCGACGGACGTACCCGTCTCCGGTCCGCCGGCCGCCCGACTCCGGCTGGAGTACCTGCCCGCGCCGGTGGACCCACCGCTGCCCGACGAGCGCCCGGACCACCAGCGGCACGGCGGCGAGCCCACCACGGACCGCCGCCCGGTCAACGGGCCACTGGGCGCCACCCCGACGGCCGACCGTCGCCCGACAGCGCCGGAGCGGCCTGCCTCGACCGGTAACACGCGTCCACCGGTCGCGCCGCCACCCACCTGGCAGGTTGCGGATCCCCCGGCCACTCGGCCGGCACCGACGCCTCCCGCACCGACGCCTTCCGCACCGACACCTCCGGCCCCGGCACCCGCGGCGCCGGCAACACCGACACACCCGGTCCCGACGCCCACGGCGACGGACGCCGGGTCGGCGCTTCCGATCGCCCCCGGCAGGCCACGCCGGTACGTACCGCCGCCGCCGTCGGAACCGCCCGTGGCACCCGCTCCGGAGCCGGCGGAGACGCCCGTCACCGGTGGACCGGCCGCCTGGTTCAGCCCCGCCCAGACCGACTCCGACCAGGACGAGTCGGCGACAGACCGCCCACCCACCGACGCCGCGGACGATCGACTGGCGACCGACGCCGAAGCCGGGTCCCCGGCACCGACCGGAACGGAGCGCGACCCGTCAACCCCGGTCGCCGAACCAGCCGTCGCTGACGAGACGACCGACCGGCACCCCGGCGAGGCGGCCGACCAGCGCCCTGCGGCGGCGAGCGACCCGGATCCAGACGGAGCGATCGCCCGACCGGTCTCCGCGCCGCCCGGCCCACCGGTGTCCACACCGGCAGTCCAGCCGGTCTCCGCGCCGCCGGTCCACCCGGTCTCCGGTGCACCCCGGAGCTCGGTGGACGACCTGCTCGACGACACGCCGGCCGCCGTTGAATCGACACCGACCGAAGCCGACCAGCCAATCTCCGGTACGCCGAGCACCGAGACAGGGCACCACCAGACCGAACTCTCCACCGAGGCCGACCACCAGGTCTCCAGCCCGCCGAACACGCCGACCTCCGGCGCGCCCCCCGCCTGGGTGGCCGATCGCCGCGCCGACCCGGAACCAGTGGACCAGCCGACGTCGGCGCCGCCCGCGTTCGGTGCGCAAGCGCCGATCCCCGCCCAGGTGGACCGGCCGGTCTCCGCACCCCCGGAC
Organism: Micromonospora sp. RHAY321; assembly: GCF_023896955.1. Lineage (GTDB taxonomy): Bacteria > Actinomycetota > Actinomycetes > Mycobacteriales > Micromonosporaceae > Micromonospora. The sequence continues at coordinate 36,375 of NZ_JAMHIW010000020.1, read as the reverse complement.
GGAACCACGGACCCGGTCGAGCGCGACCCGGCCGGCCAGGCGTCGGCCTCGTCGCACGACCCGTCGGCGGACACGGCCTCCGGTTGGAGCACCGCCGGACCGGCGGCCGGCACGCACCCGGACGACCGGCCCGCAGCGGGTGGGCCGCCGGACCGACCCGCGCCGACCGACCACGACGCGGTACACCCCGTCTCGGCACCTCCGGTCTCGGCCCCACCCGCACCACCTGCGGCAGCAGCGCCCGTCTCCGCGCCGCCCGCAGCGCCCGTCGCCGCGGTACCCATCTCCGCACCGCCCGTCTCCGCACCGCCGGACGTCGCCACACCGGTCTCCGGGCCGCCGGCGTACGAGCGGCCGATCTCCGGGCCGCCGGCGTACGAGCGGCCAATCTCTGGGCCGCCGTCGTACGAACGGCCGGTGGCCGCACCGCCGGTCGCCGCGGAACCCATCTCCGCACCGCCCGTCTCCGCACCGCCGGACGTCGCCACACCGGTCTCCGGGCCGCCGGCGTACGAGCGGCCAGTCTCCGGGCCACCGGCGTACGAACGGCCGGTGTCCGCGCCGCCTGCCGGAGCCGTTCCCGGGCCGCGGGGCGGGTCGTCCGAGGAGAACGTGCCGGTGTCGGCGCCGCCCGACACTCCGCCCCCGGCGGCACCTCGCCGGACGTTGGCCGACCAGGGTGACCCGGAGCAGGTCCTCGGGGCGTACCGCTGGCGGCTCGACCCGGTCACCCTGCGGGAGGATCTGACGGAGCCCGACGAGCTGCGGGCGATCCGGCGGCGGCTGACCGAGAAGTTGGGTTCGGCCGTCGACAACCGGGCCAGGGCTCGGCTGCTCAGCCTGCGGGCGGTGGCGTCCCGGATCCTCGGCGACCTCGACGACGCGCTGGCCGACGGCCGGCTCGCCCTCACCTACGCCGAGGCCACCGGAGAGCTGCGCCGGACGGCGCTGGCCCAGGCCCGGCTGGCCCACGTGCTGCGTTGGCGCGGGGACTTCGCCGAGGCCGACCAGCTCTTCGCCCAGGCGAACTCCGTCGAGCTGCCCGACCGGCTGCGGGCCGCGCTGCACGAACACGCCGGTCGGTCCTGCTACGACCAGGGCCGGCTCATGGAGGCCTGCCAGCACTTCGAGTGGGCGCTCGACCTGCGCGGGGCCGGCGACCCCGACCTGCTGGACCGGATCCGGGTGGCCCTCGACGCGGTCACCGCCCGGGCCACGGCGCAGGGCTTCGGGCCGTACCCCCGGGGTCGGGACGAGGTGCTCGACCGTGACCGCCCCCCGCTGCCGGTGCGGGACGGACCGCTGTGGGGCTACACCGACGCGGACGGCGACCTGATCATCCCCGCCCGGTACGCGGAGGTGCAGCCGTTCCACGACGGGCTGGCCTGGGTCCGCCGGCCGGAGACCGACCGGTGGTCGCTGATCAACCTGCTCGGTACGACGGTGATCCCGCCGACGTACCGCGCGGCGCGTCCGTTCAGCGACGGCCTGGCCTGGGTGGCGGACAGCGCGAACGGCTGGCAGGCGATCGACGCCACCAACGCGGTCCACGTCCCGCCCGGTTTCGCCGAGGTGCGACCGTTCCGTCGTGGGGTGGCCGCGGTACGGCGCGAGGGGTGGGGCGCGGTCGACCGGACCGGCCGGATCGTGGTTCCGACCCGCCACAACGGCTTCGTGACCGAGCTGGCCGACGGCCAGCAGGTCGACGGCTTCACCGACGAGGGCCTCGCGGTGATCGACGTGGCCGGCCGGCGCGGTGTGGTGGACCGCGGCGGCTCGGTGCTGGTCGCGCCGGCACACGCGATGCTGGTCATCCACCCGGTGGCGTTCCTGGTGGGCAGCGGCGCCGGTCGTTGGGGCGCGCTGGACCGCCGCGGCGAGCCGCTGATCGACCCGGTGCACCCGGACCGGGCCGCGGTGCTGGCGGAGATCGACCGGCTGCTCACCGATGCCAACCCGGTGCTCTGAACCGGTTCGGCGGTCGTAAACCAGCGGGGCTAGGGTCGGGTCATGGAATTCCGACACCTGGGCCGTTCCGGCCTGATGGTCAGCGAGATCTCGTACGGCAACTGGATCACCCACGGTTCGCAGGTCGAGGAGGACGCCGCGTTCGCCTGCGTCCGGGCCGCCCTCGACGCGGGCATCACCACCTTCGACACCGCCGACGTGTACGCCGGCACCCGTGCCGAGGACGTGCTCGGCCGGGCGCTGCAGAACGAGCGCCGCGAGGGCCTGGAGATCTTCACCAAGGTCTACTGGCCGACCGGGCCGGGTCGCAACGACCGTGGCCTGTCCCGCAAGCACATCATGGAGTCGATCAACGGCTCGCTGCGCCGGCTGCGCACCGACTACGTGGACCTCTACCAGGCCCACCGGTACGACCACAGCACGCCGCTGGAAGAGACGATGGAGGCGTTCGCCGACGTCGTGCACTCCGGCAAGGCGCACTACATCGGTGTCTCCGAGTGGACTGCCGCGCAGCTGCGCGCCGCTCACCCGCTCGCCCGGGAGCTGCACATCCCGCTGGTCTCCAACCAGCCGCAGTACTCGATGCTCTGGCGGGTCATCGAGGCCGAGGTGGTGCCGGCGAGCGAGGAGCTGGGCATCGGCCAGATCGTCTGGTCGCCGATGGCGCAGGGCGTGCTGTCCGGCAAGTACCTGCCGGGGCAGCCGCCGCCGGCCGGTTCCCGGGCCACCGACGAGAAGTCCGGCGCGGGCTTCATCTCCCGGTTCATGACCGACGAGGTGCTGACCCGGGTCCAGCAGCTCAAGCCGCTGGCCGAGCAGGCCGGGCTGAGCATGGCCCAGCTCGCCGTGGCCTGGGTGTTGCAGAACCCGAACGTCTCCTCGGCCATCATCGGCGCGTCCCGCCCCGAGCAGGTGCACGACAACGTGAAGGCCGCCGGGGTGAAGCTCGACGCCGAGCTGCTCAAGGCGATCGACGAGATCGTCGAGCCGGTGACGGAGCGGAACCCGGAGAAGACCGAGTCCCCCGCCCAGCGCCCGTAACGCTCGGCTCTCGACCGCACCGATCCAGGGTCTGGCGACAGACCCTGGATCGGTGTGGCGGGGTCAGCCCTGCCAGAAGCGGATCAGCTGAAGGCCGGTCGCGTACAGCCAGGAGGGCAGGCCCAGGGCGTCTCCCACGGCGAAGACCCCGTCGAAGAACCAGCCGCCGATGCGCGGGTTCCACAGCAGCGCGAAGAGCAGCAGGAAGCCGTACGGGGCGAACAGGTCGTACATCCGGCGCCACTGCGGGTTGAGCCACGGCTGGATCATGTTGCCGCCGTCCAGGCCGGGGACCGGCAGAAGGTTCAGCACGCTCGCGGTGAGCTGGAGGAAGGCCAGCAGCGCCACTCCGGCCCAGAACTCCACCGGGCCGCCCGCCGGTGCGCCGATCCGTATCGCCGCGACCAGCACCAGCGTGAACAACACGTTGGTCGCCGGGCCGGCGAGGCTGACCAGGGTGTGCCGCAGCCGGCCCGGGATGGCGTGCCGGTCCACCCACACCGCGCCGCCGGGCAGGCCGATGCCGCCGAGCAGCACCACCACGACCGGCAGCACGATCGACAGCAGCGGGTGGGTGTACTTCAACGGGTTGAGCGTCAGGTAGCCGCGGTGGGCGATGTCCCGGTCGCCGGCGCGGAAGGCCACCACCGCGTGGGCGTACTCGTGCAGGCAGAGTGACACCAGCCAGCCGGAGACCACGAAGAGGAACACGTCGAACCGGACGCTGCCGTACCCCTTCCAGGTCAGCACGCCGCTGACCACGAAGAGGGCGACCAGGCCGAGGAAGACCGGGCTGGGCCGGAACGCCGCCCGTGGCACCCCGAGCACCAGCCGTTCCCCGCCCGGCCGGTCGTAGCCCATCACTCGGCCGTGGGCAGCAGGCTCATCCGGTAGTCCACCCGGTCGTCTTCGACGAGCGCGACCGAGGTGACGCCGGACGCCGCGAGCTCCCGCCAGGTCTGACCGATCCAGGATTCGGCGTCGGCCTGGCTGCCGAACGACTCCGCCGGTCCCTCGACCGCCTGGCCGTCCGTGCCCTCGTACCGCCAGCTCCACGCCATGCCGCGTCTCCCCTCGCCGCTGATGTCCCCGTGGGACGAACCCTCGCCAGCGTAGTCGGCCCGGCGCGCAACGACCGCTCGCTCGCCCTCGGCCGCGACCCACGGGTTGATCAATCCCCGTCGACGCGGGCCGGTACGGTGGCTCGGTGCTGACACGGGGAGTGCTGCTCGGGGACCGGTACCGGCTGGGCGAACGGGTGGCGACGGGCGGGATGGGCGCGGTCTGGCGCGGCACCGACGTGCTGCTGGAACGCGAGGTGGCGGTGAAGGTGCTGCTGCCGTCGCTGGTCGCCGACCCGGAGTTCACCGCCCGGTTCCGGGCCGAGGCGCGGATGTTGGCGGCGCTGCGGCACGCCGGCGTGGTGGCCGTGCACGACGTCGGGCAGGCCGTGCTGGCCGACGGCAGCCGGGTCGACTACCTGGTGATGGAGTACGTCGAGGGCGAGCCGTTGTCCGCCCGGGTGCGCGGGACGGGCCGACTGGACCCGGCGACCACCATGTCGGTGCTGGCGCAGGCGGCGGACGCGCTGCACACCGCCCACCTCGCCGGCATCGTGCACCGGGACGTGAAGCCGGGCAACCTGCTGATCAAGGCCGACGGTCGGGTGGTGCTGGTCGACTTCGGCATCGCCCGCTCCAACACCATGGCGGGGCTCACCGCCGCGAACATGGTGCTCGGCACCGCCTCGTACATGTCGCCCGAGCAGGCCACCGGCCAGCAGGTCTCCCCCGCCACCGACGTCTACGCGCTCGGCGCGGTGGCGTACTTCTGCCTGGCCGGACAGCCGCCGTTCGACGGGGACAACCCTCTCGCCGTGGCGCTGCGGCACGCGCAGGAGGAACCGGCGCCGCTGCCGGCGGACACCCCGCCGGCCGTGGCGGCGGTGGTCGCCCGCGCGCTGGCCAAGCGCCCCGAGGACCGCTTCGGCAGCGCCGCCGAGCTGGCTGGCGCCGCCGCCGACGCGCGCGACGCGACCCTGGCCAGCATCCCGCTCGCCGCCCGCCCACCGTGGGCGGTGGCCGCCCCCACCCCGGGCGCCCCGATCCCGACCCCGCCGCCCGTCCCGACCCCCGCGTCGCCGACCCCCGCGCCGCCGTCCGCGCCGACGCCGGCCCCGCCGACGGACCCCCGTCCCCTCGTCGCCCTGGCGAGCGAACCGACGGGGACCCGGCCGACGCGGGAGGACGCGCTCCGGCCGGGCTCGGCGGGACGGCGTCTGCCACTGCTGGTCGGCGCCGGTGTGGTCGCCCTCGTCGCGCTGGTCGCCGTGGCCGTGGCGGTACTGCGACCCGACGGGGAGCCCGGCGGCAGGGAGCTTCCGCCGGCGCTGGCCGGCGAGTCCGCGTCGGCCTCGGACGTCCCGGCGCCGAGCGGCGACGCGACCACCCCGGGGCTCCGGCCGAGCGGCACGCCGGGCGCCAGCCGCAGCGCGACCGCCGACCCGACCGGCACCGGCGGCGAACCCGGCGCGCCGGCCAGCGGTGACCCGGCCCCCCGCACCACGGCACCGGGGAGCACACCCACCGGGTCCGCCAGCAGCAGGCCGACGTCCGGTGGCAGCCCGGTGGAGCGGCCCAACCCGTACACGGCGGCGCAGGCGTGCGGCAGCGGCTACCAGGTGATCGACTCGGCGACGTTGACCGGCGGTGACGGCCGCCGCAAGGGCCGGGTCTACCTGCTCTACCACTCCGGCAGCGGCGCCAACTGCGTGGTCACCCTCAAGGACACCGCGGTCGGCACACGGTCGGCGGTCTCGGCGTACCTGGAGGTGCAGGGGGGTACCCGCAGCACCGACAGCGGGTCCTTCGACTACTACGCCGGGCCGGTACGGGCCAGCGCTGCCGGAAAGTGTGTGAAGTGGGGCGGCGCCACCGGCGGGGTCAGCTACGGCAGCGGGTTCGAACACTGCGGCTGACCACATCGCGAGCGCCGGGCCGGCAGGCAGCGGGACACCGGGCGGCCTTAAGGTACGGGCATGTCCGTTGACGGGTGGAACACGGTCCTGGTGCTCGGCGGTATCCGGTCCGGCAAGTCCGAGTTCGCCGAGTCCCTGGTCACCGACGCGCCGGTGGTCCGCTACCTCGCCACCGCGCCCGAGGGGGACCCGGAGGACACCGAGTGGGCGACCCGGCTCGCGGCGCACCGCGCCCGACGGCCGGGCAGCTGGACCACCGAGGAGACCGCCGCCGACCCGCGGCGTCTGGCCGACGTGCTCGAGTCCGCCCAGCCCAACGAGACGCTGCTCGTGGACGACCTGGGCGGCTGGGTGACGGTGCTGCTCGACCCGGATCACCAGCCCGCCGACGACCTCGCGACGATCGCCGAGCTGGCCGAGGCGCTGCGCGGGTGCTCGGCACGGGTGGTGCTGGTCAGCCCCGAGGTGGGGCTGTCACTGGTGCCGACCACGCCGCTGGGCCGGGCGTTCACCGACGCGCTCGGCGCGGCCAACCGCGCGGTGGCGGACGCCTGCGACGCGGTGGTGCTGGTGGTCGCCGGTCAGCCGGTCTGGCTGAAGCCGGCCGTCGCACCCGCGAGCACGTCGGAGACCGCGACCGCGACGGCGTCGGTCGGCTCCGGGGCGGTCGTCTCCGCGCCCGTCGGCGTCAGCCTGGCCGACAGCGAGCCCACCCCCGAGGTGCAGCTGCCGGACGTGCTGACCCACACGCCGCCGGTCGCCCCCAACCAGGAGCCCGGCAACCCCTGGGCCGCACCGACCATGGCGCTGCCGATGGTGGCCACCGGGCTGGTCATCCAGCCCGGCATGGAGCTGCCGATGCCCGACGAGCACACCGGGCCGCAGGCGGTGGACCGGCTGGCCACCCTCGACGTTCCCGGTGCCGGGCTGGGCGTGCTCGACCGGGTGGTCGGCTTCGCCGCGGCCACCCAGGGCACCCCGACCCCGGTCGCCTGGAGTTCGGTACGGGTGCTGCTGCTGCACGGCGACCACGCCGGCGGGGCGTCCGCCGGCGCCGTGGCCGGGGATTCGGCGCGCCGGGCCGCGCAGGCCCGCGCCGGCCAGGGTGCGCTGGCCCGGCTGGCCGCCGAGAGTGGTGCCAGCCTGCAGGTGGTGGACACTCCGGCCGCCGCCCCGATCGAGGACCAGCCGGCGCTCGCCCCGGAGCAGGTGGAGTCCGCACTGCGCTACGGCTGGCGGTTGGCCGAGCAGGCCGCCGACGCCGGCGTGGAGCTGCTCGTGCTGGGCGCGTGCGGCGCCGGCACCGAGGCGGCCGCCGCGGCGGTGCTGGCGGCCACGGCGGGCGCCGAGCCGCAGGCCGTGCTCAGCCGGGTGATCACCGACTCCGGCGAGATCGACGACGCGGCCTGGATGATCCGCTGCGCGACGGTACGCGACGCGCTGCACCGCACCCGTCGCTCCCCGCGCAGCGCCAAGGACGTGCTGGCCGAACTGGGCGGCGGCGACGTGGCGGTCGCCACCGGCGTGCTGCTCGGGGCCACCGCCCGCCGGGTACCGGTGCTGCTGGACGGGCCGGTCGGCCTGGCCGCCGGCATGGTCAGCCGCGATCTGGCCGGGCAGGCGCGGCACTGGTGCCTGCTCGCCGACCACGGCGGGCACCCGGCGGTGCGGCTGGCCGCCGACGTGCTCGGCATCACCCCGCTGCTCGACCTGCGGCTGGACCTCGGCGAGGGGGCGAACGCGCTGGTCGCGCTCCCGCTGCTGCGCTCGGTGCTGGCGCTGGCCGCCGCGCTGCCGGTCCACCCGTCGCTGGCCACCGGAGAGCCGGACCACGAGCAGCCGGAGTCCGGCGCCCCGGAGCCCACCGAGCCGGAGTACACCGACCCGGAGTTCGTCGAGCCCGAACCGGACGGACCGGGCCCGGCCACCACCGGGGCGGACGAGCAGGCCGCGTCGGGCTGGCGTGCCGGCTGAGTCGCGGCTCGCCGCGGGGGCCCGGCTGGCGGTCACCACGTTCAGCATCCTGCCGGTGCGGGCCGGGCGGATCGACCGCCCGGTGGCGGGCACCGCGATGGCGCTCGCCCCGGCGGTCGGGGTGCTGCTCGGCGCGCTGCTGGCCGGTGTCCTGCTGTTGGCCGGTGCGCTCGCTCCCCCGCTGGTGGCCGCCGGCGTGACGGTGGGCGCCGCCGCCCTGCTGACCCGAGGTCTGCACCTGGACGGGCTGGCCGACACCGTGGACGCGCTCGGCTCGTACCGGCGGGGCGCCGCCGCGCTGGAGATCATGAAGAAGCCGGACGTCGGCCCGTTCGGGGTGGTCGCCCTGGTGGTGGTCCTGCTGGTGCAGGCGGCGGCACTCGCCGAGCTCGCCGGGCGGTCCTGGCCCGCCTGCGTCGCGGCGGTGGTCACGGCGACCGCCGCCGGGCGGCTGGGCGTGACGGTGGCCTGCCGGCGGGGCGTACCGGCGGCCCGGCCGGACGGCCTGGGAGCCATGGTGGCCGGAACGGTCGGCCCGCTGGCGCTGGCCGCCGGCGCGGTCGCCGTCGTGCTGCTGGCGGTGCCCGCGGTGCCGGGCCGGCCGTGGCAGGGGCCACTGGCCGTCGCCGGAGCGCTCGCCGTCGCGGTGCCGCTGCTCACCCACGTGGTACGCCGGCTCGGCGGGATCACCGGCGACGTGCTCGGCGCGACCGTCGAGGTGGTCACCACGCTGGTCTACCTGGGTCTGGTGCTGTCCGGCTGAACCGGGCGAGGCGGGCCGGGTAGCGTTCGCCTCGACAGCACCGGCGCCGCCACCGGGGGACAAGAATGCTCATCACGGACGACTTCCTGCCCGTACCGGTTCCGGAGTCGCTCAGCGCGACCTACCTGGTGCCGATGGCCGGGCTGCCGAAGGTCAGCCCCAAGACCGCTGTGGCGGCCCTGACCGGCCGGCTGGCCGAACCGGTGCACGGCCTGGCCCGACAGATGCTCGACAGCCCGCTGATGAGCGTGGACACCCGGCCGATCACGGAGTTCCCCGAGCTGCCGCCGGATCTGCTCACCGCGTTCGGCGCCACCGAGGCGCAGTTGGCGCGGCTGGCCGCGGCGAGCCACCTGGTGGTGGTGCAGGCCGAGTACCGGCCGGGCTGGCCGCCGGCGCACGAGTGGTCGGCCCGCGCGGTCGCGGCGGCGGTGGCGGAGTCCGTCGACAGCGACGTGGTGGACGTCTTCGGCCTCCAGTTCCTCGACCCGGCGACCGCGCTGCGCTCGCTGCCCGACGAGCAGGGCCGGATCCGGTTGGTGGACTGGGTGCTGGTGCCGTACTCCTCGGATGTGGAGGGTCTGTGGTTCACCACCAAGGGCCTGCGCCGCTTCGGACTGCTGGAGTTGCAGACCCAGGGGGTGCCCGACCACCTCACCCGGGCCTGGGGTGCGGTGATGACCGGGGCGGCTCGGCGGCTGCTGCGGGACTGGACCGACGGGCTCAACGGCGAGGAGGTGCCGGCGTTCGTGCAGTTGCCGGTGCTGGCCACGGTGACCGGGCACGACATCGCGGTGGCGTACGGCAACCCGGACCAGCACGGCGCGACCGCTCCGGTGCTGCTGCGCCTGGAGCTGGACCCGGCGACCGACCCGGAGGCCGACTCGTTCCTCAGCCTGCGCCCGCCGCTGGGGCATCCCGGTCCCGACGGGCGCTACTACGCGGCCGCCTGCGCGACGCTGTTCGCGGGAATCCAGCCGGACGTGCGCTACGCCCGCTCCGGTGACGCGATGAGTCGGGCGGTCGCCACCGCCCGCGCCGCGCTGGGTGACGCCCGGGCCCGGTTCGTGGCCGGCCAACTGCCGGCGGAGTCGCAACTGGTGGTCAAGTACGGCCTGCCCGGCGACGACGGCCCGGAGTACGTGTGGGCGGGTGTCACGTCGTGGGACGCCCCGGAGCGGATCGTCGGTGTCAGCGCCAGCGACGCGGCCAGCGACCCCTCGGTCCGCATCGGCGCCCCGGTCGTGGTGGAGGCGGCCGACGTGGTCGACTGGGCGGTGCTGGACGGCACCGGCGTCATCGAGGGCGGCTGGACCCAGGCCGTCCTGGACTCCGGCGAACCCCCCACCCCCTGACCCCCGGCCCCACCCCCGGTTACTTCACCGAGGGGGTGACGAAGGGGGGCTTGGTGATCTGCATGGGGGCTCGGCGGCCGCGGATCTCGATGTCCACGACGTCGCCGTCGGCGAGCTTGGCGTCGGTGTCCAGCAGGGCCAGGGCGACGCCCTGCTTGCGGGTCGGCGAGAAGGTGCCGCTGGTCACCGTGCCGACCTGCGCGTCACCGACGTGCAGGGTCATCCCGGGCCGGGGAATGGCCCGGTCGACGGCCACCAGGCCGCGCAGCGTGCGCCGAGGGCCGGCGGTCTTCTCGGCGAGCAGGGCGTCGCGGCCCCAGAAGGCCGGCTTGTCCCAGCCCACCGCCCAGCCGGAGCGGGCCTGCACGGGGCTGATCTCCAGGGAGAGGTCCTGCCCGTGCAGCGGGTAGCCCATCTCGGTGCGCAGCGTGTCCCGGGCGGCCAGGCCGCAGGCACGCAGCTCGACGCCCTCGCCGGCGGCGAAGAGCGCGTCCCAGACCGTGACGGCGTGCTCGGCCGGTACCACCAGCTCGTAGCCCAGCTCGCCGGTGTAGCCGGTACGGCACACCGTCAGCTCCACCCCGGCCAGGCTGGCGGCGGAGAAGCTCATGTAGCCGTGCTCGGTGGGCAGACCGAGGGTGGTCAGCAACTCCGCCGAGCGCGGGCCCTGCACGGCCAGCACCGCGTACGCCTCGTGCTCGTCGGTGACGGTCACCTGCTCGGGGGCGGCGGCACGCAACCGGCGCACCACCTCGGCGGTGTTCGCCGCGTTCGGGATGAGGAAGACGTGGTCGTCGGCGTACAGGTAGGCGATGATGTCGTCCACCACGCCGCCGGTGGCGTCGTCGCAGCAGAGCGTGTACTGCGCCCGACCGGGGCCGATCCGGCCCAGGTCGTTGCTGAGGCAGGCGTTGACGAACTCGGCCGCGCCGGGGCCGCTCACCCGGGCCTTGCCCAGGTGCGACACGTCGAAGACCCCCACCGCGGTACGCACGGCGGTGTGCTCCTTGAGCACCCCGCCGCCGGCGTACTCCAGCGGCATCTCCCAGCCCCCGAAGGGGGCGAACTTGGCGCCGGCGGCGGTGTGCCGCTCGTGCAGCGGGGAACGGCGCAGCCGGGTCTCGGCGGCGGCGGAGGTCACGTCGGTCATGGGTGGCAACTTACCGGGGGCAACGCCGCTGGTTAGCATCGGCGGGACCCTGTCAGCGCCATCGACGGGACAGCCCTGACGTCCGGCGGGTAGGTTCCGCCGGAGACCTTCACCGCCGGTACGCGACGCCGCGACCGGCCCGGCCCGCCCGGAGTAGCTTCAGTGACATCACCCCGCACCACCATCCTGAGCCTGGTCGACACCGACCCGGCGGAGCTCGCCGTCGACGCGATCGTGATCGGCGTGCACAGCCAGACCGGAGAGCAGGGCGCCACCAGCGGCCTCGCCGGCACCCTGCTGCTGGCCAGCGGCGCGGAGAGCATCGCCGCCGCGTTCGACGGCAAGCTGACCGAGACGCTGGCGCTGCTCGGCGCGACCGGTGGCCCCGGCGAGGTGATCAAGCTGGCCACCCTGGGCACGGTCACCGCCCCGGTGGTCGCGGCGGTCGGGCTCGGCCCGGAGCCGTCGGGTGCCGCTCCGGCCCCGGAGACGCTGCGCCGGGCGGCCGGCGCGGCGATCCGCGCACTGGCGGGCGCGGCGAAGGTGGCGCTGGCCATGCCGCTGCCGGACGACGCCGACGCGCCGGCCGCGTTGCGCGCGGTCGCCGAGGGCGCGCTGCTCGGCGGGTACCGGTTCGCCGGCTACAAGACCCGCCCGCAGCCGGCCCGGCGGGAGCCGGTCGCCGAGGTGCTGGTCGCGGTGCCGGACGCCGGTGACGCGGGCGCCCAGGCGGAGATCAGCCGGGCGCAGGCGGTGGCCGGCGCGGTCCGGCTCAGCCGGGACTGGGTGAACACCGCGCCGAACGAGCTGCGTCCGCCGTCGTTCGCCGACGCGGTGGCCGACGCCGCCCGTGCCGCGGGCCTCGGGGTGGAGGTGCTGGACGAGGCGGCGCTGGCCGCCGGCGGCTACGGCGGCATCATCGCCGTCGGGCAGGGCTCGGAGGCCCCGCCGCGGCTGGTGAAGCTGACCTACACGCCGGAGGGCGGCGGCAACGGCAAGCGGGTCGCGCTGGTCGGCAAGGGCATCACCTTCGACACCGGCGGCATCTCGATCAAGCCGGCGCAGGGCATGTGGGAGATGAAGTCCGACATGGCGGGCGCCGCCGCGGTGGGTGCGGCCATGCTGGCGATCGCCGCGCTCAAGCCGGCGGTGGCGGTCAACGCCTACCTGCCGATGGCGGAGAACATGCCGTCGGGCACCAGCTACCGGCCGGGCGACGTGATCAGCATGTACAGCGGCAAGAAGGTCGAGGTGCTCAACACCGACGCCGAGGGCCGGATGATCCTGGCCGACGCCATCGCCCGCGCCTGCGAGGACGGCACCGACTACCTGTTCGAGACCTCCACCCTGACCGGCGGCCAGGTGATCGCGCTGGGCAAGCGGATGGCCGGCGTGATGGGCACCCCGGAGCTGTGCGAGCGGGTCCGGACGGTCGGCGACGCCGTCGGCGAGCCGGCCTGGCCGATGCCGCTGCCGGACGACGTGCGCAAGGGCATGGACTCCGAGGTGGCGGACATCTCGCAGGTCAACGCCGGGATGGACCGGGCCGGTCACATGCTGCAGGGCGGCGTGTTCCTGCGCGAGTTCGTGACCGACGACGTGGCCTGGGCGCACATCGACATCGCCGGGCCGGGCTACCACTCGGGTGAGCCGATCGGCTACTGGACCAAGGGTGGCACCGGCGTCCCGGTCCGTACCCTCGTGCAGCTGGTGGAGGACGTCGCCGTCAACGGCTGACCGCCACCTGACCTCGACGACGACCGGGGCGCCCCCTGCTGGGAGGCGCCCCGGTCGTCGTCTCAGTACAGCTCGGGGCGGCGTTTGCGGCGCTCGTTGAAGTCGCGCATCCGCTGCGGGTAGCCCATCAGCCGCACGTCGTACACGGGGATGCCCATCCGGTACGCGAAGCGGCGCGCGCCGTCCGGGCCGTCGATGCGCCGGCGGGTCCACTCCCCGTCGTCGGCGATCAGGATGACCGTGGTCTCGGTCACCGTCGTCCTCGGCTCGATGAACGCCTCGACGCCGCGCCGGCTCCGGACGAAGTTCTCCAGATGGTCCAGGTCGCCACGATCGGCGGCGCGGTCATGGCTCGGCACACGCGCCTGCTTGCGGCGGCGGAACAACCCCACCGGACCTCTCCCCCATGTTCTGTCATCGACATCGGTGCCAAGGGTACGTGTCGCCGACGTGTCGTTGGGCACCTCGGTACGCACCCTGTGCCCAGTGGTGACAAGATGACCGAGGTGGGGTGTGTCCGTGTTACCCCTCCGTGACCCCCGATGCAGTGACGCGACCTGGGAGTTGAGCGTGAGCGAGCCGAACGACGCAACCTTCGACATTGTCATCCTCGGAGGTGGCAGCGGCGGCTACGCGGCGGCGCTGCGCGCCGCCCAGCTGGACCTCTCCGTCGCGCTGATCGAGAAGGGCAAGCTCGGGGGCACCTGCCTGCACAACGGCTGCATCCCGACGAAGGCCCTGCTGCACGCGGCGGAGATCGCCGACCAGGCCCGCGAGTCGGAGCAGTTCGGTGTGAAGGCCGAGCTGATCGGCATCGACATGGCCGGGGTCAACTCGTACAAGGACGGCGTGGTCTCCCGCCTCTACAAGGGCCTGCAGGGCCTGGTCGGTGGCTCGAAGAACATCACCTTCGTGGCGGGTGCCGGCAAGCTGGTCGGCAAGAACGTGGTCGAGGTGGACGGCAAGCGCTACACCGGCCGCAACGTGGTCCTGGCCTCCGGTTCGTACGCCAAGAGCCTGCCCGGCCTGGAGGTCGACGGCGAGCGGATCATCACCAGCGACCACGCCCTCACCATGGACCGGGTGCCGTCGTCGGTGATCGTCCTCGGTGGCGGCGTCATCGGCGTCGAGTTCGCCAGCGTGTGGAAGTCCTTCGGTGTGGACGTGACGATCGTCGAGGCGCTGCCCCGGCTGGTCGCCGCCGAGGACGAGGAGTCGTCGAAGGCGCTGGAGCGGGCGTTCCGCAAGCGGAAGATCAACTTTAAGGTCGGCAAGCCGTTCGAGAAGGTCGAGAAGACCGAGAGCGGCGTCAAGCTGACCATCCAGGGCGGTGAGACCGTCGAGGCCGAGCTGCTGCTCGTCGCCGTCGGTCGCGGCCCGAACACGGCCAACCTCGGGTACGAGGAGCAGGGCGTCAAGATGGACCGCGGCTACGTGCTGACCGACGAGCGACTGCGCACCAGCGTGCCGAACGTCTACGCGGTCGGCGACATCGTGCCCGGCCTCCAGCTCGCACACCGGGGCTTCCAGCAGGGCATCTTCGTCGCCGAGGAGATCGCCGGGCAGACCCCCGCCGTGATCGACGAGGTCGGCATCCCGCGCGTCACCTACAGCGACCCGGAGCTGGCGTCGGTGGGTCTCACCGAGGCGAAGGCCAAGGAGCAGTACGGCGCCGACAAGGTCAAGACGTACAACTACAACCTGGGCGGCAACGGCAAGAGCCAGATCCTCAAGACCACCGGCTTCGTGAAGCTGGTCCGGGTCGAGGACGGCCCGGTGGTCGGCGTGCACATGGTCGGAGCCCGGGTGGGTGAGCTGATCGGTGAGGCGCAGCTCATCTACAACTGGGAGGCCTACCCGGCCGAGGTCGCCCAGCTCGTGCACGCTCACCCGACCCAGAACGAGGCCCTGGGCGAGGCGCACCTGGCCCTCGCCGGCAAGCCGCTGCACGCGCACGCCTGATCATTCAAACCGCGGCGTCCGGCGACGGGCGAAGATCCCCTAGGGGAATGAAGGAGTCTGGAGAAAATGCCGGTATCGGTCACCATGCCCCGGCTCGGCGAGAGCGTCACCGAGGGCACCGTCACTCGCTGGCTCAAGCAGGAGGGCGACACGGTCGAGGTCGACGAGCCTCTGCTCGAGGTCTCCACCGACAAGGTCGACACCGAGATCCCGTCGCCCGCTGCGGGCGTGCTGAGCCGGATCGTGGTCGGTGAGGACGAGACCGCCGAGGTCGGCAGCGAGCTGGCCGTCATCGCCGGTGAGGGCGAGTCGGCCGGTGGCGGCGAGGCCGCCCCGCAGGAGCAGCAGCAGGCCCCGGCCGAGTCGGTCGAGCCGGCCGCCGAGCCGACGGCCGCCGCCGAGGGCACCGCCGACGAGGTGGCCCAGGACGAGGCGCCGACCGAGACGCCGGCTCCGGCCGCCGCCTCGTCGGGCGAGGGCACCGCGGTGAAGATGCCGGCCCTGGGCGAGAGCGTCACCGAGGGTACGGTCACCCGCTGGCTGAAGCAGGTCGGCGAGACCATCGAGGTCGACGAGCCGCTGCTGGAGGTCTCCACCGACAAGGTCGACACGGAGATCCCGTCTCCGGTCGCCGGCACGGTCCTGGAGATCAAGGTCGCCGAGGACGAGACGGCCGCCGTCGGCGCCGATCTGGCGATCATCGGCGTCTCCGGCGCGGCCCCCGCACCCGCGAAGCCCGAGCCGAAGCCCGAGCCTGCGGCGGCAGCGCCGAAGGCCGAGCCGAAGCCGGAGCCGAAGGTCGAGGAGCCGACCCCCGGCATGTCGTACAACGAGCCGGCCGCGGAGACCGAGCAGGCCGCGCAGCCGGCGAAGGCCGAGCAGGCCGCCCAGCCGTCCGCGCCGACCCCGGCGCCGCAGCGCCCCACCGCGCCCGCCCAGGGTGGCGGCGAGGAGGCCGCCGGCTACGTCACGCCGCTGGTCCGCAAGCTGGCCAGTGAGCACGGCGTCGACCTGTCCTCGCTGAACGGCACCGGTGTGGGTGGCCGGATCCGCAAGCAGGACGTGCTGGAGGCGGCGGAGAAGGCGAAGGCGGCCAAGGCCGCTCCCGCCGCGCCGCAGCCGGCCGCCGCGGCACCGTCGGCGGCTCCGGCCAAGCCGGCCGCGAAGCCGCAGCCGAGCGCCAAGCGGGGCACCACGGAGAAGCTGCCGAGGATCCGGGCGACCATCGCCAAGCGGATGCAGCAGTCGCTGCACGAGACGGCGCAGCTGACCACGGTCGTCGAGGTCGACGTCACCAAGGTTGCCAAGCTGCGGGCCCAGGCCAAGGACTCGTTCCAGGCCAAGCACGGCGTGAAGCTGTCCTTCCTGCCGTTCTTCGCCCTCGCCGCCATCGAGGCGCTCCAGACCCACCCGATCATCCAGGCCAGCATGGACCTGGACGGCGGCACGATCACCTACCCGGCCGCCGAGCACCTCGGCATCGCCGTGGACACCGAGCGCGGGCTGCTCGTGCCGGTCATCCACAACGCCGGTGACCTCAACATGGGCGGCATCGCCAAGCGGATCGCCGACCTGGCCGAGCGCACCCGGGCCAACAAGATCACCCCGGACGAGATGGCCGGGGCGACCTTCACGCTGACCAACACGGGCAGCCGGGGTGCTCTCTTCGACACTCCGATCGTGCCGTCGCCGCAGTCGGCGATGCTCGGTACGGGTGCCGTGGTGAAGCGGCCGGTCGTGGTCAACGACCCGGAGCTGGGTGAGGTCATCGCGGTCCGGTCGATGGTCTACCTGGCCATGTCCTACGACCACCGGCTGATCGACGGCGCCGACGCGGCCCGCTTCCTGACCTCGGTCAAGGAGCGGCTGGAGGCCGGCAACTTCGAGTCGGAGCTGGGCCTGGCCTGATCCCGAGCCAACCGAAGAAGGGCGCCCCGGTCGTCGACCGGGGCGCCCTTCTCGTCGTTGGTGGTGGAGCGGGCGGGACCTCAGCCCTTGAGCAGCTGGGTCGAGACCTGCCAGAGCCGCTCGGCGGCCTCCGGGTCCAGTGCGTACGCGGCGACGCCGCGCCGTTCGCCGGGCTGGGCCAGGCCGGCCTCCTGGCAGTCCTCGAAGTACCGCCCGCCGGCTCCGTCGATCAGTGGCGACGCGGCGACCAGCACCGAGGTGGCGGCGCCCTGCTCGACGGTCTTCCAGGCCGCCGCGTTGCCCGCGCGCAGCCGGTTGAGCTCCTCCTCGGTGACGTAGCGCTGGAGGTTGGTCTGGATCGCCCCGGGCATCAGCGAGTTGGCCACGATGCCGTCGTCGGCCCAGAGCCGGGTCGCCTCCACGGCGAAGAGCACGTTGGCCGTCTTGGACTGCCCGTACGCCTCCCACGGCTCGTACGGCCGGCGCTCGTACTGGATGTCCTCGAAGACCACCGGTGAGCGCAGGTGGGCGGCGGAGCTGACCGAGGCGATGCGTGCCCCGTCGGCGGCGGCCAGCGCCGGGCGCAGGCCGGTGGCGAGCGCGAAGTGCCCCAGGTGGTTGGTGGCGAACTGCATCTCCCAGCCCTGCGGGGTCCGCATCTCGGGTGCGGCCATGATGCCGGCGTTGTTGACCAGCATGTGCAGCGGGCCGTCCCAGTTGGCCACGAAGTCCGCCACCGAGCCCTGGTCGGCGAGGTCCAGTGGGGCGACCAGGATGCGGTCGTTGCCGGTGCTCGCCGTGATGTCGTCGGCGGCACGGTGCCCGGCGTCGGTGTTGCGGACGGCCAGGGTGACCTGCGCGCCGGCGCTGGCCAGGGCGCGGGCGGTCTCGACACCGATGCCGGACGACCCGCCGGTGACGATCGCCCGCCGCCCGCCGAGGTCCACGCCCTGGATCACGTCCATGGCGGTGGAGTCATGGGTGAACGGTGTGGTGATCGGGGTGCTCGTCGTCATGATCCATCCTTGTCGGGGTGGGGCGGACCGACAGGCCCGCCACTACGATGGAAGCGGAGGATCCTCCGCTACGGTCGAGACTAACCGGAGTGTCCTCCGGATACCACTGCGGGGTGCGCCCGTCGGTCCGTACCAGCCAAGGAGGAGACGTGCCGGACACCGGCCCCCGCCCACTACGGGCGGACGCCGCGCGCAACCGCGAGCGACTGCTGAAGGCCGCGGTCCAGGCGTTTTCCCGCCCCGGGCCGGAGGTAACGCTCGACGCCATCGCCAGGGAGGCGGGCGTGGGCATCGGCACGCTCTACCGCCACTTCCCCACCCGGGAGGCGCTGGTCGAGGCGGCGTACCGCAACGAGCTGGGCAAGCTCTGCGACGCCTCCCGCGAGCTGCTCGACCGGTTGCCGCCGGATCGGGCGCTCCGAGGCTGGATGTCCCGGTTCATCGACTACCTCACCACCAAGCGTGGAATGTCCGACGCCCTGCGCCTGGTGATCGCCGCGGGCACCAACCCGTACGCGCAGAGCCGCGACCGCCTGCTGGAGGCGCTGGGCCGGCTGCTGGACGCGGGCATCGCCGCGGGCACCCTCCGGGCCGACGTCGAAACCGGCGACGTGCTGGCCGGCCTGAGCGGCATCTCCCTGGCCTCCGGCGAGCGCGCACAGGCCGACCGACTGCTCGACCTGCTGATGGACGGTCTGCGGCACCGGCCGACGAGCTGACCCGTTCCGACCTCCGGCGGGACCGGACGCTGCCAGAGTGGGACCGTGGGCGGCTACCGGCGGCGTGGACGGCTGGGTCCGGCCGTCCCGATCGCTCCCGGCGCCCGGGTGGACAAGTTCGAGGTGTTCTTCGACCTCGTCTTCGTCTTCTCGTTCTTCATCATCACCCGGGCGACCGCCGCGAACATCTCCGGCCGGCAACTGCTGCACGCCGGCCTGGTGCTCGCCGTGCTCTGGTGGATCTGGGTGGTGCACAGCCTGGTCGCCACCCGGGTGCGGCTCGGCGAGGGTTACGTGCCGGTGCTCATGGTCATCGCGATGGCCGCCCTGTTCGCGTTCGCGCTGGCGCTGCCGCAGGCGTTCAACGACCCGAGGGGCGGCGCCGCCGGCCCGATGCTGGTGGCCATCAGCTACGTCGTGGTCCGGGCCGTCCACATGATCCTCTATCAGCATGTGGTGCGGGACAGCCCGCAGGAACGCCGGCAACTGCGCCGCTTCGCCCCGGAGCTGGCGCTGAGCATCGTGCTGCTGCTGGCCGCCGCCCTGATCCCGCCACAGATCGCCGACCCCGACCGGGCCGCGATGGTCCGCGACGCCCTGTGGATCACCGTGGTGCTGGTCCAGTACGCCACCGGCTTCATCGTCGGCACCTGGGGCTGGGGGGTGACCAGCGCCGAGCACTGGACGGAGCGCTACGACCTCATTCTGATCATCGCGCTGGGCGAGTCGGTGATCTCCGTGGGCGTGGGTGGCAACCTGCTCGTCGGCAAGCCGGTCACCTGGCCGGCGGTGGCCGCCGCGACGCTCGGGATCTTCTTCACCGCCGCCCTGTGGTGGGCGCACTTCGACTTCGTCGGCCCGGCCGCCCGGATCGCCCTGCATGCGGCGGAGGGCAGCCCTCGGGTGGCGATGGCCCGCGACGCGTACGCGTACCTCTACCTTCCGATGATCGCCGCGGTGATCCTCTTCTCGATCGGCAGCGAGGAGATCCTGCACCAGATCACCGACCCGGCCGGCGGAGCCGCCGAACGGATCGAGGGGCCCGCCGTGCCGATGCTGTTCGGCGGAGTGATCTGTTACCTCGCGGCCAACCTGCTGTTCCAGCTGCGCACCCTGCACACCGTCACCTGGACCCGGATCGGCGTGCTGGTGGTTCTGGTGGCGGCCCTGCCGATCGGGCAGCACCTGCCGGCGCTGGGCGCACTCGGCCTCCTCACCGCCATCTGCGTGGCGCTGGTGGCCGTCGAGGTGCTGGTGATGTCGGGGTCCCGGCACGCGCTGCGCCGCGCCGTCTTCGAGGAGCGCACCACCCACGAGGCCCACGAGGCCGACTTCCGGGCACGCTGGCACGACCTCAGGGAACCCGACGAGCCCACCACCCCGTGACCGTCCCGGGATAGGCTACGGCCCAGCGTCGCGGTGCACCCGGCACGAAGGCCGCCGTGGGCATGGAGGCGCGGGGACAGCATGGGATCAACGTGCACCCAATCGGTTCACCGGCCGGCCGGCTCGCCGCCGTCGGCAATCAGATGATCGAGCTCCACCTCTGGCTCAGCGCGGAACTCGCCCGCCTCCGGGCGAGCCTCGGCGACACCACCCCCGATGCCCGCCCGTCGCGGGATCT
Organism: Micromonospora sp. RHAY321; assembly: GCF_023896955.1. Lineage (GTDB taxonomy): Bacteria > Actinomycetota > Actinomycetes > Mycobacteriales > Micromonosporaceae > Micromonospora. The sequence continues at coordinate 16,181 of NZ_JAMHIW010000020.1, read as the reverse complement.
GCGGGCCCACTGCCTCACCTTCTGCGCCGCCCTCGGCCGCCACCACACCGGCGAGGACGGCGGCGCCTTCCGGCTCCTGGCCGACCAGGTCCCCGAACTGCGCCCGGTGATCGACAACCTGATCGTCGACCACGAGGTGGTGGCGGGAATCCTGGCGCGGGTCGAGGAGCTGCTGGACGACGCGACGGAAGTGCCGGCCGCCCAGCTGCGCGCCGAGCTGGACGGGCTGGCCGCGCTGCTGGAGTCGCATTTCCGGTACGAGGAGAAGCGGCTCGTCGCCGCGTTGAACGCGCTCACCGGCCGGCCCGGAACCGCCGAGGACCTCCTCGGCCTGACCGCGCCGCCGCGACCCGCCGGCTGACGGCCGCCCGGCCGCCCGAACCGACCTACGGCACGGGCCGGGCGGCCTCCGCCGGCTGCCCGGCCTCCGGGGCCGGGCCGGGCAGCCGCTCGTAGAAACGGATCTTCTCCCGGAGGTGGTCGTACTGACGCTGGAGCAGGCGCATCTGTTCCTCCACCCGCACCGCGTGTCGCTTCAGCAGCTCACGCCGTTGGTCGGCGGTGTGCTCGCCCTCCCGGGCCAGCTGCGCGTAGCGGCACATCTGGGCGATCGGCATCCCCGTGTCGCGCAGGCAGCGGAACAGCACCAACCAGCTCAGGTCGTCGTCGGTGAAGACCCGCTGGCCGCCCGCCGTGCGGCCCACGTCGGCGAGCAGGCCGATCTTCTCGTAGTAGCGGAGGGTGTCCAGGCTGAAGCCGCTGCGCCGGGCGGCTTCGGAAGGGGCGTAACCGCTCATGTCCCGCGATGCTAGTGCTTGACCTGGAGCGCACTCCAGGTTGGAAGCTGGCCGGCATGACGACGACACGGACGCTGGGACGCAGCGGCATCGAGGTGAGCGCGATCGGGATGGGGTGCTGGGCGACCGGCGGTCCGCTCTGGGGCGACGGTGGGCAGCCGTTCGGCTGGGGCGAGGTGGACGACGACGAGTCGATCCGCACCATCCACCGCGCGCTCGACCTCGGGGTGACGCTGTTCGACACCGCCAGCAACTACGGCGCCGGGCACAGCGAGCGGATCCTCGGCCGAGCCCTGGCCGGCCGGCGGGACAGCGCGGTGATCGCCACCAAGTTCGGCAACGTCAGCGAGGAGGCCACCCGGCGGGCGCTCGGCACCGACGCCAGCCCGGCCTTCGCGGTGCGCAGCCTGGAGGACTCGCTGCGCCGGCTCGGCACCGACCACGTCGACCTCTACCAACTGCACATCAACGCACTGCCGGTGCCCGCCGCGCTCGACCTGGTCGGCACGCTGGAGGCCCTGGTCGACCAGGGCAAGATCCGGGCGTACGGATGGAGCACCGACGACCCGGCCTCGGCGGAGGCTTTCGCTGCGGCCGGCACACACTGCGCCGCCATCCAGCACGACGAGTCGGTGCTGCGGGACAACGCGGCGGTGCTGGCGGTCTGCGACAGCCACGACCTGGCCAGCCTCAACCGTGGGCCGCTGGCGATGGGGCTGCTCACCGGGTCGACCCGGGCGGTCGGCACCGACGACGTACGTGGGCGCGCACCCGAGTGGCTGGAGTGGTTCACCGACGGCCGGCCGACGCCACGCTGGGCGGCCCGGGTCGAACAGGTCCGTGCGGCGCTGACCGCCGACGGGCGCACCCTGGCCCAGGGCGCGCTCGGTTGGCTGTTGGCACGCAGCCCGCGCACCGTACCGATCCCCGGTCTGCGTACGGTCGCGCAGGCCGAGGAGAACCTGGCCACCCTGACGCTCGGCCCGCTGAGCGCCGAGGCGTACACCGAGGTGGAGCGACTGCTGGCCGACCTGCGCCCGGCCCACGTGGCCTGACCACCGGGGGCCGTCCCGGTCGCTCCGGCCACCAGAATCGGCTTGGTTTCCCCTCTGGAGTCCTCGCGCATCCGCCGGCGGAGTTCTGGGCGAAGATGGGGGCATGCGGATCCTTCTGGCCGGCGCGTCCGGCTTCCTCGGCACCCGACTGGTCGACCGGCTCTCGGCCGACGGGCACCAGGTCACCCGGCTGGTCCGCCGGCCGGCGCGCGACGCGCGGGAGCGGCGGTGGGATCCGTCCGCCGGGCAGCTCGACCCGGCGACCCTCGCCGAGTCGGACGTGGTGGTCAACCTGGCCGGCGCGGGGGTCGGCGACAAGCGGTGGAACGACGACTACCGGCGGTTGATCCGTACCAGCCGGGTGGACACGAGCAGCACCCTGGCGATCACCATCGCCGGGCTACCGGCCGCCGACCGTCCGCGGGTGCTGCTGAACTCGTCGGCGGTGGGCTGGTACGGCAACACCGGCGACCGGGTCGTCGAGGAGGACGCCCCGGCCGGTGAGGGCTTCCTGGCCGACGTCTGCCGGGTCTGGGAGGCCGCGACCCGGCCGGCGGAGGACGCCGGGGTACGCGTGGTGCGGCTGCGCACCGGCCTGCCGCTGCACCGCGACGGTGGGCTCCTCAAGCCGCAGCTGCTGCCGTTCAGGCTGGGCATCGCCGGCCGGCTCGGCAGTGGTCGTCAGTGGCTGCCGTGGATCTCGATGGCCGACTGGCTGGACGCGGTCGGCTTCCTGCTGGACCGCGACGACATCGCCGGCCCGGTGAACGTGGTGGGGCCGAACCCGGTGACGAACGCCGAGTTCACGCGGGAACTGGCCCGGCAGTTGCACCGGCCGGCGATCATCCCGATCCCGGCGCTGGCCCTCAAGGCGGCCCTCGGTGGTTTCGCCCACGAGGCACTCACCAGCACCCGCGTCCACCCCGGCGTCCTCACCCGGGCCGGCTACCCCTACCACCACCCCGACCTCTCCTCCGCCCTGCACGCCGCGCTGACCGCGTGACGCGAGGGCCCCTCCCGTCGGGTCGGGAAGGGCCCTCGCGCGGTGGTGGGTCAGCAGCCGACGACCCAGTAGTTGGGGCCGGTCTGCTTGAGGGCGCTGGTGTAGAAGGTGTTGTAGAGGCCCATCCGCTGGTTGGAGCCGTTCGCGTACGCGTAGCCCGCGGACTGGTAGGCCCGACCGGCGGTGACGTGCGCGTAGTTGGTGGCGGTCACGCAGGTCGCCGGCGTGGTCGGCGTGGGCGTCGGGGTGGGGGTGGCCGTTGGCGTGGGAGTCGGGTTGGTCCCGCCGCCGTTGAGCCCGAAGAAGAGCGCGTCCCGGTACGTCGAGCAGATGGTGTCGAGGAAGTACGCGCCGGCGGTGCCGCACTGGTCGGCGCCGGAGCCCGGGTCGACCGGGGTGCCGTGGCCCATGCCGGAGACCCGGTAGAGCCGTACGTCGTCGTTGCCGTACACCTCCAGGCTGGTGCCGCCGGGCAGCGACGAGGTGCTGCTCGGGGTCTGCGAGACCCCGCGCACGTTGGTCCACTGGTCCCGCGACTCGGTGCCGTTGAGCGGGGCGACCGTGGTGTCCGAGGTGCCGTGCCAGATGGCCACCCGGGGCCGCCGGCCGGTGTAGCCGGAGTACGCGCCACGGACCAGGTCGCCCCAGGCGGCCGGGCTCTTGTCCGTGCCCGGGTTCATGCAGCTGAACGCGTTGACCATGCTGGTGGCGCACCGGTACGGGATGCCCGCGATGATCGACCCGGCGGCGAAGACGTCCGGGTAGGTGGCGAGCATGACGGAACTCATGGCCGCACCCGCGGAGAGGCCGCTGACGAAGACCCGGTTGCCGTCCACCCCGAAGTTCGCCTTGGCGTGGTCGACCATCTGCTTGATCGACAACGCCTCACCCTGCCCCCGGGCGGTGTCGCCGGTCTCGAACCAGTTGAAGCAGGCGTTGGCGTTGTTGCCGGACTTCTGCTCCGCCACGATCAGCGCGAACCCCCACTGGTCGGCGTACTTGCGCCAGCCGGAGTTGGTGAAGTAGCCGGACGCGTTCTGCGTGCAGCCGTGCAGCAGCACCACGGCGGGTGCGTTGGCCGGCATGTTGTCCGGCCGGTAGGCGTACATGGCGAGGTTGCCGGGGTTGGATCCGAAGCTGGCGACCGCCGTGAGGCTGGCGGCCTGGGCGGGCACGGCGAGGGTGACGACGCCGGCGGCGGCGAGCACGAGCCCGGCGACCACGCCGGTCAGCCGGGTGAGCAGGGATGAGGAGCGGCGCACGGCGGCCTCCCGGGGCGGATTGTGAACTGGGTCACGGTCGAGTTGCCGAGACGTTACGTCGATGTGTCGTTGCTATGACATGGGGCACACTCACACATTCATCTCTATGAAGATGTGCTGTCGATCCGGCCCACTCGTGGAGGGTTGTGCGCCCGAAGGTTCCGTGTCTGACCGGCCGGTCCAGGTCCGGTTGGTAACGTCCGCTGCGTGCCGTCCTCCCCGTCGCTGGCCACCGGGCCCGCACCCGCGTCACCGCCGCGCGCCGCCCGGGACCGCCGGGCCGACCTGATCGTCGTGCTGGTGGCGCTCGCCCTCGCCGTCTGGGTGACCAGCGGGCTGTGGCGGGACCCGAACCTGCGCACCATCACCGTCAACTCCAGCGACCAGGCGCTCTTCGAGTGGCTGCTGGCCTTCGGCGGGCACGCGGTCACCCACGGGGACAACCCGCTCTTCACGTACCTGATCAACGTCCCGGACGGGGTCAACCTCGCGGTCAACACCTCGATCACGGTGTACGCGGTGGTCTTCGCCCCCCTCACGTACCTGATCGGGCCGCCGGCGACCTTCCTGGTGATCCTCACCCTGAACCTGTTCGCCACCGCGCTGGCCTGGTACTGGCTGCTCTCCCGGCACCTTGTCCGCAGCGGGCTGGCCGCCGGGATCGGCGCGTTGTTCATCGCCTACTCCCCCGGCATGGTCTCGCACGCCAACGCCCACCTGAACTGGACGGCCGGCTGGCTGGTGCCGCTGCTGATCTGGCGACTGTTCGCGCTGCGCCGCCCCGGGCACTGGCTGCGGGACGGGGTGATCCTCGGCGTCGCGGTCGCGGTGGCGTTCTCGATCGCCGCCGAGGGCCTGTTCTTCACCGCGCTCGCGCTCGGCGTGTTCGTCGCCGTCTGGGCGGTGCACCCGACGCACCGGGACGAGGCGCGGGCCGCGCTGCCCACCTTCCTGCGCGGGCTCGGGGTGACCGCGGTGGTGGCCGGCGTGCTGCTGTCGTACCCGCTGTGGCTGCACTTCGCCGGGCCGCAGCGGTTCCACGGCACCGGCTTCGACCCCGTGATCCACTCCGAGGACATCGCGGCGTTCGCCGCCTTCCCGCGCCGCTCGCTGGCCGGCGAGGCCGGGCTGGGCACCGCGCTGGCGCCGAACCCGACCGAGGAGAACTCGTTCTTCGGGATCCCGCTGCTCGTGCTCGCCGTGGTTTGCTTCGTCGCGCTCTGGCGGCGCGCCGACGCCGGCCGCCGGGCCGTCCTCTGGGCTCTGGGCGCCACCGCGCTGATCTTCACGGTGCTCTCCTTCGGCCCGGTGGCGAAGGTCGACGGGCGACGCACCGACCTGCCGATGCCGTTCGACCTGCTCGGGCAGTTGCCGGTGGTGAACGCCGCGCTGCCCGCCCGGCTGGCCCTGGTCGTCGCGCCGGTGATCGGCGTGCTGCTGGCGTACACCGTCGATCAACTACGCGCCGCGCCACCCCGGCACCGTTCCACGGAGCTGGCCTGGGCGCTCGGGTTCGCGGTGGCCCTGCTGCCGCTGCTGCCCACCCCGCTGCTGACCCGCGAGCGGGAGCCCATCCCGCAGTTCATCACGGCCGGCACCTGGCGGGAGTACGTCTCCCCCGGCGGGGTGCTCACCCCGCTGCCGCTGACCGTGGACATCTACCCCGACGGTCAGCGCTGGCAGGCGTACGCGCTGTCGCACGGGCACGGTGAGTTCGCCATACCGGGTGGGTTCTTCCTCGGCCCCGGCGGCCCGGACGGGCGCGGCCGGATCGGGCCGGTGCCACGCACCCTGAGCGCGCTGATGGACCAGGCCGGCCGGACCGGGCTGGTGCCGATCGTCACCGACGGCACCATCCGGGAGGTGCGCTCCGACCTGCGGCACTGGCGGATCGAGACGGTGGTCCTCGCCGACGAGGTGCACGGCGCGAAGTTCGACGTCGACGAGGAGGCGGTCCGGCGTACCGCCACCGCCCTGTTCGGGGAACCGCAACGGGTGGACGACGTCTGGCTCTGGCGCGTTCCGTCGTCCTGACCCGCCGCGGTGAGGCGGCTCACCAGGGATCCGAGCCGCTGGCGGGACTACGCTGAGGGGCGTGACGACGACGACCTCCGGCCTGACGGCCGTTCGTGCCGGCCTGCTCGAATACCAGGCCGCCTGGGACGAGCAGCGCCGCCTGCACGAGTCGGTGGTGGCCGGCGAGCGCGGCGACACCGTGCTGCTGCTGGAGCATCCGAGCGTGTACACCGCCGGCAAGCGCACCGAGCCGTGGGACCGGCCGGCGGACGGCACCCCGGTCGTCGACGTGGACCGCGGCGGCAAGATCACCTGGCACGGGCCGGGGCAGCTCGTCGGCTACCCGATCCTCCGGCTGCCCGACCCGGTGGACGTGGTCGCCTACGTGCGCCGCACCGAGGAACTGCTGATCGACGTGTGCGCCGAGTTCGGCCTGGCCGCCGGCAGGGTCGAGGGGCGCAGCGGGGTCTGGGTGCCCGAGGACGACCGGGGGCCGGCCCGCAAGGTGGCCGCCATCGGCATCCGGGTGGCCCGGGGCGTCACCCTGCACGGCTTCTCCATCAACTGCGACTGCGACCTGACGTACTTCGACCGGATCGTGCCGTGCGGCATCCGGGACGCCGGCGTCACCTCGCTCACCGCCGAGCTGGGCCGCACGATCACCGTCGCCGACGTGCTGCCGGTGGTCGAGCGTCGACTGTCCACCCTCGTCGAGGTCTGAGCACGTCGAGGTCTGAGCAAACAGGGCCGGCGCACGGGCCGGGGCATCGCGCCCCGGCCCGTGCGCCTTCCTCACGGCGTGAGGCGGTGCAGGTCGCGCGGGAACGCGGTGACCTCCCGGATGTTGGCCGCGCCGACCAGGCGGGCCACGAAGCGCTCCAGGCCGATGGCGAAGCCGCCGTGCGGTGGCATGCCGTGCCGGAACGCGTCCAGATACCCGGCGTACGGCTCGACCGGCTCGCCGCGGGCCGCCAGCGCCGCCAGGTAGTCGGCGTGCCGGTGCAGCCGCTGCCCGCCGGTGACCAGCTCCAGGCCACGGAAGAGCAGGTCGAAACCGTTCGAGTACGCCGGCCGGGCCGGGTCCGGGTGGGTGTAGAAGGGTCGCTTCGCCATCGGGTAGCCGGTGACGAAGAGGAACTCCGACCCGTGCTCCCGGCGGGCCCACTCCCCCAGTGCCCGCTCGTGGGCGGGCGCGAGGTCCGGCTCGTCCTCGGGTGCGCCGGCGATGCGCAGCGCCTCGGTGAAGTGCACCGCCGGGATCTCCGCCGGCACGGCCGGCGCCTCGACGCCGAGCGTCGCCAGTGCACCCGCGGCCCGCTCGCCCACCGCGCCCAGCATCCCGGCCACGACGTCGCGCAACACGCGCATCACGTCCCGGTGGTCGGCGACGAACCCCAGCTCCGCGTCGAGCGAGGTGTACTGCGCGAGGTGCCGGACGGTGTCGTGCGGCTCGGCCCGGAACACCGGCCCCACCTCGTAGACCCGTTCGAAGACGCCGACCATCAGTTGCTTGTAGAACTGCGGTGACTGGGCCAGGTACGCGGGCCGGCCGAACCAGTCCAGGGCGAACACGTTGGCGCCGCTCTCGGTCGACGAGCTGACCACCTTCGGAGTGTGGATCTCCACGAAGTCCCGGGCGTCGAGCGTGGCCCGGAACCCGGCCACGGCGGCCGCCGAGACGCGCAGCGCGGCCGACCGGGTGGGGTGCCGCAACGCCGTCGGCGCGTGGTCGAGCTGGGTGGGCAGGCTCGCGGTGAGCGCCGGCCGGTACAGGTCGAACGGTGGCGGCACGGCGGGCGGGCCGAGTGGGCGTACCGTCGCGTCGGTGAGTTCGACCCCGGCGGGCGCGGTGCCGTTCGCGGTGGCCGTGCCGACCACCTCGACCACGGTTTCCTCGGTGAGTTTCTCCAGGTCGGCGCGGGCGGCCGGGTCGGTGACGACGACCTGGGCCAGGCCGGCGGCGTCCCGCACGATCAGGAACGCCACCGACTTCAGCAGCCGGCGGCGGTGCACCCAGCCGGCGATCCGCACGGTCGTGCCGACGTGGAGGTGCAGGTGGTGGGAAAGGACGCGTTGCATGGTGGGCTGCTCCTCGGTCAATCGCGACGCCTTCGCCGCCCCGGGGAGGCGAAGCGTCGCATCAGCCCCAGGGAGGTGTGGGCGAGCGGGAACCTCGCGGTGCCACCACACCTTCGCCCCCGCCGGAGCGGGAGCCTCGTTCGTCGCCTGATGACCGGGGCCAGCCGGGCGGGCTCTACTGGGCACGGAGATGAGGCCCCGCAACCGTTCTTCCCGCAGCTCGGGAGGGTCTTCGCGCACCGGCGCCAGACCGCCTCTCAGCACCGGCGGCTCTCTGGACTGGCGGGTCGGTGCGCTACTCGGCTCCGTCGTCGCTGTTGCCGGTGACGGTAGCAGCCGACCGACGTGAGTGTGACGCGTATTTTCGACCCGTCGGTGTCGGGCGTCACAACATCCGCGGCGTGATGCCGGTCGCCTGACGCACATAGACGGTGGCCGTCCGGCGTAGGCTCGTTTTCGTGACGATCGAGCACTCCGCGCCGACGACCGGCCAGGCAGCGCGCACCGCAACGGCCGCCCCCGAGGGGCGTCGGCTGCTGCGGATCGAGGCGCGCAACGCCGAGACGCCGATCGAGCGCAAGCCGCCATGGATCAAGGTCAAGGCCAAGATGGGGCCGGAGTACACCCAGCTGCGCGGGCTCGTCTCGCGCGAGGGGCTGCACACCGTCTGCCAGGAGGCCGGCTGCCCCAACATCTACGAGTGCTGGGAAGACCGCGAGGCGACCTTCCTCATCGGCGGCGACCAGTGCACCCGGCGCTGTGACTTCTGCCAGATCGACACGGGCAAGCCGGCCGAGTTCGACGCCGACGAGCCCCGCCGGGTCGCCGAGTCGGTGGTCTCGATGGGGCTGCGCTACGCCACCATCACCGGCGTCGCCCGTGACGACCTGCCCGACGGCGGCGCCTGGCTCTACGCCGAGACCGTCCGGCAGATCCACGCCCTCCAGCCCGGCTGCGGCGTCGAGCTGCTGATCCCGGACTTCAACGCCGTTCCCGAGCAACTGGCCGAGGTCTTCGGCTCCCGCCCCGAGGTGCTGGCACACAACGTCGAGACGGTGCCGCGCATCTTCAAGCGGATCCGGCCGGCGTTCCGCTACGACCGCTCGCTGGACGTGATCCGGCAGGCCCGCGCCGACGGTCTGGTCACCAAGAGCAACCTCATCCTGGGCATGGGCGAGGAGCGGGCCGAGGTCTCCCAGGCGCTCCGCGACCTGCACGAGGCCGGCTGTGAGCTGATCACCATCACGCAGTACCTGCGCCCCTCGCCCCGGCACCACCCGGTGACCCGCTGGGTCAAGCCGGAGGAGTTCGTGGAGCTGCGCGAGGAGGCCGAGGAGATCGGCTTCGCCGGGGTGATGAGCGGGCCGCTGGTGCGCTCGTCGTACCGGGCCGGCCGGCTCTACCGGCAGGCGCTCGACGCCCGCGCCGGCGCCCCGGTCGCCACCGCGGGCTGACCCCGACCGGCCTGTCGGCCGGGCGGCCCCGTCGCCCGGCGGGCGGGTGCCATGATCGTGCGATGACCGTCGGGGTACGCGAGCAGCCACGCGGCGCGGGTCAACCGCGTCCCCGGCCCGGTGCGCGCCTCGGCCTGGTCGGCTGGCTCACCGGGCTGGCCCTGCTCGCCGGGGTGGGTTACCGACTCTGGCTGCTGGGCCACGCCGCGCCCCCGACGAACAGCGACGAGGCCACCATGGGCCTGGCCGCGCTGCACATCGCCCGGGGAGAGAACTTCCCGGTCTGGTTCTACGGCCAGCAGTACATGGGCACGCTGGAGGCCTACCTCGCCGCGCCGGTGTTCGCCCTGGCCGGCGGGCCGTCGCTGCTCGGCCTGCGGCTGCCCACACTGCTGCTGTACGCCGTCTTCCTGCTGCTGGCCTGGCGGTTGACGCTGCGGCTGACCGGGGACCGCTGGTTCGGGCTGTTCGTGGTGGCGCTGCTCGCCCTCGGCTCCGACCGGGTGGTCAAGAACCAGCTCATCGCCGGCGGCGGCTATCCCGAGATGAACGCCGTCGGGGTGGCGCTCGCCCTGCTCGCCCTGGACCTGGCCGCCGGCCGGCCGGGGTGGCGGCTCCTCCGCTGGGGGGCGTGGGGCTTCCTGGCCGGGCTGATGCTCTGGGTCGACCCACTGGTGCTGCCGTACGTCGTGGCCACCGGGGCGGTGCTGGTCGCGTTCCGTCGCCACGAGGTGCGCGGGGCGGCCTGGGTGCTGCTCGGAGCCGCCGCCGTGCTGGGGGCGGCCCCGCTGCTCGTACACAGCCTGCTGACCGGCCGGAACCCGCTGCACGCGGTGCTCGCCGCCGGCGGGGCGAACGCCAGCGCGGGCTGGGCGGACCGGCTGCACGGCGGGCTGCTGCTCGGCCCGCCGTTGGGCATGGGGTTCTGCGGGCCGGGGCGGTGCGCCGACTGGCAGCTGTGGTGGGCGCTGGCACTGCCGGTGCTGCTGGCCGTCGCCGCCGGCACCGCCTGGCGGACCATGCGCCGGCCGACCACCGCCACGGTCGACCCGTCGTCCCGGGTAGCGCCGGCGATGCGGCTGGCTCTCGTGCTGGCCGCGGTGGTCACCCTCGTCGCGTACACCGTGAGCAGTGCCGCCGGGCTCACCCCGGTGGAGAGTTCCCGCTACCTGTCCTGCCTGCTCATCTCCCTGCCCGCGCTGCTCTGGCCACTGTGGGCGGCTGCCCGACGCACGACCGGTTTGACGCCACTCCGTACGGTCGCGCTGGTCGTGCTCGCCGCCACGGTGGGCACCGCCGCCCACGCCACCTGGGGCGCCACGCAGACCGCACCGGCGAGCAGTGCCGCCGAGGCCCGGCACGCCGAGCTGGTGACCACCCTGCGGCAGCTCGGCGTACGGCACGTGCTCGCCGGCTACTGGACCTGCAACCGGCTCACCTTCGCCAGCGCGGAGGACGTGGTCTGCGCGGTCGTCGACGACACACTCCGTCCCGGCTTCGACCGTTACCCCGCGTACCGGCGGGAGGTGGAGCGGGCGGCGGCACCGGCCTGGGTCGCGCCGGTCGACTCAGCGCTGGCGGCCCGGCTCGACGACCGGCTGCGCGCCGCCCCGGGCAGCCTGGACCTGGTCACCGTCGACGGCTGGCGGATCTACCTGCCCCGCGCCTGACGGCCCGCGCGCCGGTCAGCGAGGTACGGCCGGCTCGGTGAGCAGGCCGAGGCGGTGGGCCAGCGCGGCGGCCTCCACCCGGTTGGTCACACCCAGCTTCGCGATGATCCGGGACACGTGCACGCTGGCCGTCTTCGGCGAGATGAACAGCCGCTCGGCGATGCGGCTGTTGCTGTGTCCCTCGGCGACCAGGCGCAGCACCTCCCGCTCCCGAGCGGTCAGCAGCTCGGCACCGGGGCCGACCTGACCCGACCCGCGCAGGCCGACCCGGCGGGCCAGGACGGCGGCCGACTCGGCCAGCGGCGTCGCACCCAGCCGCCGGGCGATCTCGGCGGCCTCGGTGACGGCCGCCGCCACCTCGTCCCGCTCGCCGGCGGCGGCCGCCGCCTCGGCCAGCGCCAGCAACGCCCGACCCAGCGGATACGGCTGCCCGTCGACGCGCCACGCGTCCACCGCCGCCCGCCATGCCGGCAGCGCCTGATCGCCGGCCGCGAGCAGCGCCGTGACCTGGGCGGCGTGCGCCCGCGCGGCCGGATGCCGGGCGGGCAGGTCGGCGGCGAGCGCCGCGACGGCGGCGGCCAGCTCCCGGTCGCCCACGCGGGCGGCGGTGCGGGCGGCGGCACTGAGCACCGGCCAACCCTCGCGGGGCATCCGCGGCAGACTCTCGTCCGCCAGCGCGACGTGGGCCACCCGGACGGCCTCGACCTTGTCGTCGGCTGCCAGCGCCGACTCGATGCCCAACTCGTGCAGCGGTAGCCGATGGTTCGGCCACAGGTAGGGCCGACCGAGGAAGGCCAGCGCCCGACCGACCGTCTCGTCGGCGCCCGGGTGGGCACGGGCCAGCCGCAGCCCGGCGGCCAACTGGAGCCAGTGCAGCTCGGTGACGCCGGACAGATCGATGCGGGCGGCCTCCGCGCACACCGCCGCGGCCTCGTCCCACCGGCCCAGCGCGATCAGTGCTTCGGCCCGGTTCGACAGCAGGTACGCCCCGGTGGATCGGCTGATGCCCACCCGACGCGCCTCGGCCACGCCGCCGGCGGCCGCCTCCGCGGATTCGGCGTAGTGGCCCAGTTCGCAGAGCACGTCCGACTGGTACACCTTGGCGAGCACCAGGGTCGGCGCGTCCCCGGCCGCGCGGGCCACCGACTCGGCGCGGCGCAGCTCTGCCAGCCCTCTTTCGAGGTCCCGCTCGCCGTGGCAGAGCAGGGCGATCCGGGTGGGCATCAACGCCAGGTCCGCGCCGATCGCCTCGGCGTCGGCGCTCGCCTCGGCAGCGACCTGCGCCGCCTGCGGGGGGTCGATCCGCACCAGGTGCGCGGCGATGTCACCGAGCAGCCGTACCCGCTCCACGCCGGCCGGGCCGCCCACCGCCAGCCGGTACGCCTCACCCAGCTCCCTGCTGCCGTCGCTCTTTCCGAGCAGGGCCAGCAGCCGCCCCCGCTGAACCAGCAGGCGGGCCGCGCGCAGTGGCGCGGAGTCGGCGTCCACTTCGGCCAGTGCGGCCCGGGTCAGGGTGATCGCCCGGCTGAAGTCACCGGCCGTGACGGCCGCGTCGAGGGTCTGCTCCAGCAACGCCAGGTGGTCCATGCCGAGCCGGTCGGCGGCGTCGGGCACCAGCTCCCACAGCTCGAGCACCCGCTCCAGCAGTCGGCGCTGCTCCGCGTACGCGTACCGGTCGGCGGCCGCGGCGGCGGCGACGTGCGCGGCGGTGAGCGCCCGGGGGTGATCGTGCGCGGCGTACCAGTGGTGAGCGATCTCGGCCGGGGCCCGGCCGGCGGCGACGAGGTGGGGCTGGGCCTCGATGGCGGCGGCGAACCGGGCGTGCAGCCGGGCGTGCTCGCCGGGCAGCAGCTCGTCGTGCACGGCCTCGCGGACCAGCGCGTGCCGGAACTCGTAGTCGCCGTCCGGGTCGGCCACCACGAGTTGGGCGGCCACGGCGGCGCGCAGCGCGTCCTCCAGTTCCGCGTCCGGCAGCCCGGCGACCTCGGCGAGCAGGTCGTGGGCGAAGCGGCTGCCACCGGCCGCGGCGATCCGCAGCACCCGCTGGGCCGGCTCCGGCAGCCGGTCCACGCGGGCCAGCAGCAGGTCACGCAGCGTCTCGGGAAGTGCCGCGCAGCCGAGCGGGTCGCCGGCGACGGCCAGCTCCTCGATGAAGAAGGGATTGCCCTGGGTGCGGTCGTGGACGTCGTCGACGGCCCGGGCGGCCGGTTCGAAGCCGAGCAGGTCGGCGAGGATCGCGCCGGTGCCGTCCCGGTCCAGGCGGCCCACCTCCACCCGCTCGACGCCCCGGGCCCGGTCCAGCTCGGCCAGGAAGGGGCGCAGGGGATGCCCACGCTGCAGTTCGTCGGTGCGGTAGGTGCAGACCAGCAGCAGCCGACCCGGCCGGGCGGCCCGAACCAGGAAGCCGATCAGATCCCGGGTGGAGCGGTCCGCCCAGTGCAGGTCCTCGATCGTCAGCACCAGCGGCCGGTCGTCCGCGAGCCGCTGGAACAGCTCGGCGACGAGGTCGAACAGGTAGCCGCGCGGGGCGTCGGTGAGCGGCGCGGCGACCGGTGCCGCCTGCGCCGCCGGTGCCCGGCCCAGCTCGGGCAGCAGTCGGGCGAACTCCGCCTCGTAGCCGGCGAAGACCTCGGCACCGTCGGCGCGCAGCACCGCGCGCAGGGCGGCGGCGAACGGGGCGAAGGGCAGGCCCGCCTCGCCCAGCTCCAGGCACTGGCCCACCAGCACGCGCGCACCCGTGTCGGTCGCCCAGCCGGCGAACTCCTCCAGCAGCCGGGTCTTACCCACGCCCGCCTCGCCACCGACCAGCACGGTGGTCGGTTCCCCCGCCCGGGCGCGGGAGAGGGCGTCGCGCAGCGCCGCGCTCTCCCGGTCGCGGCCGACGAGGACGGAGCTGGCGGCACGTACGGTCACGGGAACGAGCATGCCATGACGGCCGCCGCCACCGGCCCCGCCGATCGGGCGGTGACCGGGCGGCGGGGCCGTCTCGGCAGGCGCGGCACCACCGGCCGGTGGTGCCGGCGGCACGGTCACGATCACCGGCGGGCATCGCTGCTGCGGGACACCTGCTGGTGCCGGCCCAGCCAACCGTGGCCGACGCGACGCGCCAGCGACCTGGCGAGCCGGTCCGCCGCCGCCTCGGCGCGCAGCTCGGCGGCGTGCGTGTGGTGCAGGGAGAGCAGGAATTCCGCGTCGTTGCCGAACATGTCGGGCTCCTTCAGGTCGTCGTCATCTGCTGACCATGACTCTTCGCCTGAAGGCCCCGACCGGGCATGAGCACACCGCCTGATCTTCCCCGGCGCCACCCTCCTTACGCGCCGGCCGGAAACGTCTGAGTCGACGTAAGGTACTCAGCCGGCCGGCACCCGGACGCGGATCAACGAAGCCGGCGGCGCCCACTAGACTCTGCGGCATGGCAAAGCCCCAGGAGAAGGTCTCGTTCGGCCAGCGGCTGAAGCAGATCGGGATGGTGTTCCAGTTCACCGCCAAGCAGGACCGGTGGTTCGCGCCGCTGGTCGCCGCCGCGGTGCTCATCCCGCTCGCCCTCACCGTGGTCGCGGTCATCCTCTGGAGCTGGATCTGGCTCCCGATCGGCATCCTGTTCGTCCTGCTCGCGGTGCTGATCGTGCTGAACCTGCGGTCCAACAAGGCGATGATGAACGCCGCCGAGGGGCAGCCCGGCGCGGCGGCGCAGATCATGGAGAACATGCGCGGCGACTGGCGGGTGACCCCGGCCGTCAGCTCGACCACGCAGATGGACATGGTCCACCTGGTGATCGGCCGGCCCGGCGTGATCCTGCTGGCCGAGGGCAACCCGCAGCGGGTGCGTGGCCTGCTCGGGCAGGAGAAGCGGCGGCTGTCCAAGGTGATCGGCTCCGCCCCGCTGCACGACTACGTGATCGGGCAGGACGAGGGCGAGCTGCCGATCCGCAAGCTGCGCACGACGCTGCTGCGCCTGCCCCGCGCGCTCTCCGGCAAGGACGTCAACTCGCTGGACAAGCGGCTCAAGGCGCTCACCGCCCGGCCGCAGATGCCCAAGGGCGCGATCCCGAAGAACATGCGGCCGCCGGGCACCTTCCGCCAGTCGCGGGGCCGCTGACCCTGCGGTACGCCCCAGAGAGCCGGACCCCACGGGTCCGGCTCTTTGCTGTCGGCTCCACCGCGTCCCCGACCCTGCCGGCGGTCGCCCGGCGTATCAGCGGCGGGGCGCGTCGACGATGACCGAGTCGGTGAGGCGGTCGTGCAGGCCCCGGCGGTGTTCGTCCATGATCAGCGCGGGAACGACGAGGGCCAGCAGCAGGCCTCGGATGAGCCCTCGGAGCAGCCCGATCCGGCCGCCGTCGGCCCAGCCCACGCAGCGGATCTTCGTGATGTACATGCCCGGCGTCTGCGCGAACAGGCCGAGGAAGATGGCGTACACGAGGACCAGCACCAGCACCGGCGCCCAGCCGTCACGCACGGGGTCGGCGAAGATGTTGGCCGCCAGCAGGCAGAGCACCCAGTCGATGATCAGCGCCCCGAACCGCCGACCGAGGCTCGGCGGGGTGAAGGTGGCGTCGGTGGCGGGCGCTGCCGGGGCGTGCGGATTGGTCACAACAGCCAAGGGTATCCGCGTCGGGATTTCGGCTTCCGGGTGCCGCCCACCGCTCCGTGCTGAATCGGGCCAATCGCACCAGATGTCTTTACACTGGCGCAGTCGGTACGGCGTTCGCGGCAGGCCGAGGGCGGCGGGAGTGCGTCGCTGACGCTCCGCGAGGGACGTAACACGGCAGAAACACAGGAGACACGGCCGGGCAACCCCCCGGCCATAGCGTCGCCAGAAGCCTAGCCACCCAGTGGACGTGC
>NZ_JAMHIW010000002.1 GCF_023896955.1 Micromonospora sp. RHAY321 | reverse complement strand
GCACGGTGGTCAGTCGACGGTCACAGTGCCGCGCACTGGGTGCTGCGCGGTCCGTGCACGGTGTTGGCGACGCCGAGGTTGATCGGTGCGGGGTTGTTGCCGGTGCAGCTGAGCGGCCCTCGGATGGTGTTGCCGACCAGCAGGGGTGCGTCGGTGCCGGTGGTGTTGCCGGACAGGTCGACCGGGCCGGCGATGGTGACGTCGATGATGGAGATCGCGTCGGTGGTGTTCGCGATCCGGACCGGTCCGTTGACGGTGGCGTCGGCGAGGACGACGCCGGCGGCGCCGGTGGCGTTGACCGGTCCGCTGATGGTCGTTCCGGTCGCGACGAGTGCCGCGCCCGCGCGGACGGTGACCGGGCCGTTGATGGTGGCGTCGGCGGCGCAGGTGAAGCCGGAGACGACCAGTGGTCCGTTGCGCCGGCCGGTGAGGGTCGGGTAGATGCGTTCGCCGTCGGTCAGCTTCTCCACGCCCTTGGTGTCGAGGAGCAGCGGGATGAGGCCGCGTTCGGGCTGGTTGAGGGGGACGTAGTAGCCGTCGCTGGTCTTGATGACCTTCCAGCCGTGGGCGGCGATGCGCTGCGCGACGGTGGTGCCGACGCCACCCGGTCCGTCGGTGCGGGGGCCGTTGTACTGCTCCTCGGTGAGCTTGTAGGCGCAGGGTGCGTTGTCGAGGATGAGGTCGGCGCGGGGTGCGTCGAGCGGCGGGGGGCTGTCGCCGGGGTGCGGCGCCGGGTGGGCGGGGATGGGTCGGGAGCCGCGGAAGACGAGGCGGCCGGTGTTGGCGGCCTGGATCTCGATGGCCTCGGCGCGGGCGGTGAGGATGTCGCCGCGGTCGGCGCGGTGGTAGTCGAGGAACTGGTGGAAGGTCCACAGCGCGGAGTAGGTCTTGCGGCGCCGGTTGTTGGCGGTGTTGCCCTCGTCGGGTCGGGTCTGTCCGCCGGAGCTGCGCAGTTCCAGCAGGGAGTTGGCGACGTTCTTGAGGCCGAGGGTGTTGCGCAGGATGGTTTCCTCGCTGAGGCCGACGTTGCCGCCGCCTTCGCAGCCGTAGGGGCAGGCCCACCAGCCGGCTTCGGCGCCCTTGGCGTACATGTGGCCTTCGATCATGTCCTGGGACTGGTCGAAGATGGGCTGGGCGACGTTCTGGTGTCGGGGCGGGAGCATCGGCAGGTCACCGGCGCGGGAGTTGCCGAACTCGTGGCCGTCGTAGCCGGCGACGGGTCGGTAGTCGCGGACCATCTTGATGTACGCGGCGGTCTCGGGTTGGCGGATGAGCGAGTAGTCGCGGTTGAGGTCCTGGCCGGTGGAGTTGCCGCGGGTGTTGTTGGCCCGGCCGTCGCCGTTGATGGTGGGGACGATCAGGACGGTGGTGTGGCTGAGCAGGTCGGTGATGCGGGGGTCGGTGCTGAAGGCGAGTTGCCGGGCCATGATGAGGCAGGCTTCGCGGTCGCCGGGTTCGTTGCCGTGCACGTTGCAGTTGATGGCAACGGGTGCGGTGGCGGCGACGGCGGCCGGGGTGGCCGGCGGGGTGGGGCTGCCGATGACCATCATGTTGATGGGTCGGTTCTGCAGGGTGCGGCCGAGCTCGACGACGCGGACGCGGTCGCTGAGGGCGTCGATGGCGGCGGTGTAGGCGTACTCGTCGGTGTCGCTGGTGTACTGCGCGGCGTGGGTGGTCTCCCACTGGGTGCGCAGCTGCTCGCCGGGGTTTCCGGGGTTGCCCCACGGTGCGGTGGTGGTGGCGACGACCGGGTCGGAGTAGGGCTGTTCGGTGGTGCCGGCGCGGGCGCGTACCCGCCACTGGAACGTGTCGCCGGGGTTGAATCCGGAGTCGGCGAAGGTGGGTGACTCCTGGTTGATCTGGCGGTTGGGGCGCCAGATGCCGACGATGGTCGGTGCGCCGGTGGGGGTGCCGTTGGCGTCGACGGCGGTGCGTTCGATCTGGTAGTCGGTGGCGCCGTCGACGGGTTGCCAGGCGAGGGTGGCGTACCCGTCGGCCTGGCGGACGGTGAGGTTGGCGACCTGGTTGGGTAGCGCGGCGCTCTGGGCGCTGGCGGGGGCGGGGGCGGTGGTGAGGGTGACCGCGAGGAGTGTGGACACGGCTATGAGGATGGATCGCTGGCGTCTCATGTGGCCTCCGACTGGTGGACCGTGGCGCGGGTTTCGATCAGCATGATCGTCGGAGTTCGTCGATGCAATGATCTTGAGGGAATCTTGCGGCTGGGGGTGCCGCTCTCCCCCGGTGCCTGCTGTTATGCGGTGATCGTGATGGGTTTGCCGAGCGGCAACCAGCGGAGGGTGTCGCGGACGGCGGCCGGTGCGGTGGCGAACGCCTGCTCGATCACGTCGCGGGGTTCCTGGAAGTGCTGCCAGCCCTCGTAGTGCACCGGGAGGGTGGTGTGTGGTCGTAGCGCGGCGCAGAGCTGGACGGCTCGTCGGGCGGTCATCGAGTAGCGCAGCGGCCCGGTGATCGGGAACCGTACGCCGCCGAGATGCAGCAGCACGGTGCCGACCGGGATGCGGGTGGCCACCTGGCGTACGCCGTGGTGCAGGACGGTGTCGCCGGTGATCCACAGTGCGCCGTGTCGCTGGTCGGGCCAGCGCAGGGCGAAGCCGACGACGTCGCCGACGATCGGTGTGCTCAGGGGTGGGCCGTGTCGGCAGGGTGTCGCGGTCACCTGGATCGTCGGGCGTCCGGAGCGTGTGAGCTGGGTGGTCTGCCAGGCGCGCAGTCCCTGCGCGCCGCGGCCGAGCCGGCGCGCCCCGGCGACGGTGGTGAGCACGGTGTCGACGTCGGCGAGCAACGCGCGGCCGGCGTCGTCGAGGTTGTCGCCGTGGTGGTCGTGGGTGAGTAGTACCGCGTCGATCGGGCCGAGGTCGGCGGCTCGGACCGCCGGGCCGGTGAGCTTGCGGGAGGAGGTGCCCCACCCGAAGGTGTAGCGCCGGCCGGGTGGGTCGAAGGTGGGGTCGGTGAGCAGCCGCCAACCGCCGATTTCGATCAGCGTGGTGGGGCCGCCGATGTGGGTGATCCGCAGCGGCTCCACGGTGCTCACCGGGCGTGCCGTAGGGCCCAGTCCAGGGCGTGGTCGGCGATGTCCTGCCAGCCCTGCTGGGCGGGCAGCAGGTGCGCGTACCCGTCGTGGAGTTCGACCTCGGTGACGGTGTCGCCCTTGTAGTGCCGGGCGTTGGACTGCTGCACGCTCGGCGGCATGATGTGGTCCTCGGAGCCGGAGATGAACAGCAGTGGCGCGCGCTGGTCGTTGTGGTAGTTGACCGCGATGTCCTGTGGGCCGGGCAGCAGGTTGGCCAGCACGCTGTCCCAGAGGATGCCGCCCGCGGCGGGGATGGCGTAGCGCTCGTACAGGGCGCGGGACTCGTGCTCGTCGAAGGTGTTGGTGAAGGCGTAGTGCCACTGCTCGAAGGTCAGGCCGACGGCGCGGTGCCGGTTCGCCGGGTTTCGCAGCACCGGGAAGGTCGATCGCAGCTGCGAGAACGGGATCACCTTGACGCCTTCGGTGGGCGCTGAGTTGAGGACGACCGCGGACGTGCCGTAGCCCCGGTCGAGCAGCACCTGGGTGAAGGCCCCGCCGGCGGAGTGGCCCATGAGGATGGGTGGTGTGGGCAGCGCTCCGACCACGGTGGAGAGGTGTTCGATGATCTGCGGCGCGGTGAGCGTCTCCAGGGGGCTGGGGTCGGCGTTGAGGGCCTCGACCTCGACCTCCAGCCCGGGGTAGGCCGGGGTGAGGACGCGGAAGCCCTTGTCCTGGTAGTGCGTGACCCAGTTCTCCCAGCTGCGGGGGGTGACCCAGAACCCGTGGATGAGGACGATGGTGTCCGGTGTGTCGCTCATGGTCAGCTCCGTGGTGTCGAAGGCGGAGATGGCGGAACGGCGGCGGTGCGGTGTGCTCACCCTAGACACCGGGACCACCCGGGTGGGGCGATCCGGGCTGGCAGGTTCAGCCGAGGTCGACCAGCAGGGGTCGGTGGTCGGAGATGGTGGACAGCGGCGCGGTGACGGCCCGTACCGGTGGGAGCTGGTTGAGGGCCTGCCGGTCGGCGAGGATGTGGTCGAGTTGCACGCGGGGTTGCCCGGCGGGGTAGGTCGGGCGGCGGCCCAGGGGGCGCCAGCCGGAGATGAGGCGGGCCGCGCCGGCGGGCAGGTTGAGGTCGCCGAGCAGGACGCGGGGTCCGGGTAGCGCGCGTAGGGCGCGGATGGTCTGGCGTAGCTGGCGGGCGTTCCAGCCGGGGACGAAGGACAGGTGGGTCGCGGCGACGGTGAGTGGGCCGTGCGGGGTGTCCAGGACGGCGGCGAGCACGACGCGGGGTTCGTCGTGCAGCAGGATGAGGCCGCCGCCGGGGCCGGGGACGTAGACCGGGGAGCGTACGGGTGCGGGTTTGAGGCGGGTGACCTGCCAGCTGCGCACCGGCAGGCGGCTGATGAGCCCGATGCCGTAGCAGGGTTCGCCGTGGCCGTCGTCGTCGTGGGTCAGGGGCCGGAATCGTTCGCCGGGGGTGCCGACGACGGCGGCGGCGAAGCGGTGGTGGGGTGCGTCCAGGGCGCGGGCGGCGATGGCGGTGAGGTCGAGGTTGCCGCTGCGGCTCTGGTCGCGGTCGACCTCCTGCAGCGCCAGGACGTCGGCGTCGAGGGCGGCGACGGCTGCGGTGAGTCGGTCGGGGTCGACGAGCCCGTCGGTGAGGGATCGTCCGTGCAGCAGGTTGAAGGTGGCCAGGCGCACTCCTGCACCCTACGTCCCCGTGGCAGGGTTGCCGGGTGGTCAAGGTGCTGCTGTGTTCCGTGCTGGTGTTCGTGGCGATGGGTGCGTTGGGGGTGTGGTTGAGGCGGGCGCGGGGTCGTTGACGTGGCTGGGGTCGGGTGAGGCTGGCCACTCCGGTGGTGGGTGGGCGGGTCGGGGTGGGGAGAATGGCCGGCCGTGGACCCCGTATCGCTGACCACCCTGCTCGCCGCCGCCGCGATGGCCGGTTGGGTCGACGCTGTGGTCGGTGGCGGTGGGTTGCTGTTGCTGCCGGCGTTGCTGGTGGCCGCGCCGGGCCTTCCGGTGGCCACCGCGTTGGGCACCAACAAGCTCGCGGCGATCTTCGGGACCGCCACGGCGGCGGCGACGTACGCCCGACGGACGAAGATCGACTGGCGGGTGACGGGGCCGGCGGCGGGTCTGGCGGTGCTCAGCGCGGGGGTGGGTGCCGCGCTGGCCGGTGCGGTGCCGGCGTCGGCGTACCGGCCGGTGGTGCTGGTGGTGCTGTTGTCGGTGGCGGTGTTCGTGCTGCTGCGTCCCCGGTTGGGGGTGGTGGCGATGCCGCAGCGGCGGACTCCGCTGCGGGTGGCGGCGGCGGTCGTGTTGGCGGGTGTCGGTATCGCCCTGTACGACGGGTTGATCGGTCCGGGTACGGGCACGTTCCTGGTGTTGGCGTTCACGGCGCTGGTGGGCGCGGACTTCGTGCACGGGTCGGCGATGGCGAAGGTCGTCAACGCGGGTACCAACCTGGGTGCGCTGGTGGTGTTCGGGGTGACCGGGCACGTGTGGTGGCTGTTGGGTGCGGGCATGGCGGTGTGCAACATCGCCGGCGCGGTGGTGGGTGCGCGGATGGCGTTGCGCCGCGGGTCGGGGTTCGTGCGGGTGGTGCTGCTCGTGGTGGTGGTGGCGTTGGTCGCGAAGCTGGGGCATGACCAGTGGCTGGCCCGGTGAGTCCGCGCTGATGGCGGTACGCGCCGAGCACGACCGGGCCGTCCTGGCGGACCTGCTGGGGCGTGATCCGGTGCTGCACGCCTACCAGTTGGGTGACCTGGACGACTTCTTCTGGCCGTACACCTCGTGGTTCCGTCGGGGTGAGCAGGTGGCGTTGCTGTATCACGGGGTGGATCCGCCGACGCTGTTGGCGTTCGCGGCGCCGGCGGACACGGCGGCGTTGGCGGTGTTGCTGGCCGAGGTAGCGCCGGTGCTGCCCGCCCGGTTGTACGCGCACCTGTCCCCCGGGCTGTCCGATGCCCTGGCCGGGTCGTTCCGGTTGGATTCCGGTGGGGGGCACCACCGGATGGCGTTGACCGATGCGGCCCGGTTGGCGGCGGTGCGCCCGGCGGGTGTGGTGCTGGGCGCGGAGGACCTGCCGCAGCTGCGCCGCCTGTACGCGCGGGCGTACCCGGAGAACTGGTTCGATCCTCGGATGGTGGACACCGGGCAGTATGTGGGCGTGCGTGAGGGCGGTGAGTTGGCGGCGGTGGCCGGGGTGCACGTGTGGTCGCCGGTGTACCGGGTGGCGGCGTTGGGCAACGTCACGACCGATCCGCGGTGGCGCGGGCGGGGCCTGGCCGCGGCGGTGGTGGCGGCGTTGTGTGCGCGGCTGCGCCAGAGCGTCGAGCACGTCACGCTGAACGTGAAGGCGGACAACGTGGCCGCGGTGCGGTTGTACGAGCGGGTGGGCTTCAGCCGGGTCGCCGACTATGACGAGTACACGCTGACCGCCCGTTAGCGGGCGGTAGGGGTGTCAGCGGCGGCGGCTGGGTGAGTCGAAGCGGCCGGCGCGGATCTCGCGCAGGGCGCGGCGGCGGATGTCGCCGTGGAGGGTGTCGACGTACAGCTTGCCGAGCAGGTGGTCGGTCTCGTGTTGCAGGGCGCGGGCGAGGAAGCCGCTGCCGGCGATGGTCAGCGGCTCGCCGTGCTGGTCGACGCCGCGGGCGGTGGCGTGCAGGGCCCGCTGGGTCGGGAAGTACAGGCCGGGGATGGACAGGCAGCCCTCCTCGTCGTCCTGGCGTTCCTCGGACAGTTCGAGGGTGGGGTTGATGAGGTGGCCGCGGTGCCCGTCGGCGT
Source organism: Micromonospora sp. RHAY321 (assembly GCF_023896955.1). GTDB lineage: Bacteria > Actinomycetota > Actinomycetes > Mycobacteriales > Micromonosporaceae > Micromonospora. The sequence continues at coordinate 777,224 of NZ_JAMHIW010000002.1, read as the reverse complement.
CGTAGACGAACACCTGGGCGCTGACGCCGATCTGCGGGGCGGCGACGCCGGCGCGGCCGGGCGCGCCGAGCAGGGTGTCCATGAGGTCGGTGACCAGGGCGCGCAGTTCGGCGTCGAAGGTGGTGACGGGCTCGCACGGGGTGCGCAGCACGGGGTCGCCGATGATCCGGATGGGCCGCATGGTCATGCGGGTCAGCGTATCGCCGGGCGGGTTCAGCGCCCGGCCAGGGTGGCGCGGATGGGGGCGGTCTTCGCGGCGGCTTCGGCGACCTCGGCGGTGGGGTCGCTGTCCCAGGTGATGCCGCCGCCGGCCCAGGTGTGCAGCCTTTCGGCGTCGGCGGCGGCGGTGCGGATGGTCAGGCCGAGGTCGACGCGGCCGGGTGCGACCCAGCCCAGCGCGCCCATGCTGGCGCCTCGGCCGACGGGTTCGAGGGCGCTGATCTGGTTCAGGGCGGCGAGTTTCGGTGCGCCGGTCACCGAGCCGCCGGGGCAGGTGGCGCGTAGCAGGTCGGCCAGGCCGAGGCCGTCGGCGACGGTGGCGCGGACGGTGGATTCGGCCTGCCACAGGTCGCACCAGCGGCGTACGGCGAACAGGTCGTCGACGTCGACGGTGCCGGTGCGGGCGATGCGGGCGAGGTCGTTGCGTTCCAGGTCGACGATCATGATGTGTTCGGCGCGTTCCTTGGCGCTGGTGAGCAGTTCGGCGCGGCCGGCGGCGGTGGCCGGGCGGGTGCCTTTGATGGGTCTGGTGGTGAGCTGCCCGTCGGTGACCTCGACGAGGGTCTCCGGGGAGGCGCAGCCGATGGCCCAGCCGTCGCCGGTGAGGACGCCGCCGTAGCGGGCGCCGGGCAGGGCGCCGAGGCGGCTCAGGGCGGGCAGCGGGTCGCCGGTGTAGCGGGCGGCTGCGTGGCCGACGAGGTTGGTCTGGTAGACGTCGCCGCGGCCGATGGCGGCGCGGACGGCGTCGACGGCGTCGGCGTGCTGGCGGGGGGTCCAGCTTTCGGTCCACTCGCCGAGCCACCAGGTCGGCGGCGGACCGGGTGGTGCGGGCCGGGTGGGGCCGTGGTCGTAGACGACGACGGCGAGGTCGGGCAGGGCGGGGGTGGGCTCGGGTGCGCCGTCCGGTGCGCCGGCCAGCAGCGCCCCGGCGGCGGCGGACAGGTAGAGGGCCGCTCCGCAGGCGCCGGTGCTGCGGTGTGGCTGGGCGGCGGGCTGCGCCAGGTCGTGCAGTGGCAGGCCGTGTGCGGCGAGGAACTCCTCGGCCAGCGCGGCGGGGTCGCCGCCGTCGGTGCGGCGCCACTGCAGGCGGGCGCGTTCGACGAGACCGCGCCGGCAGGCGGCTGGTGCCGCTGGCGCATTGACCAGCACCTGTGGGAGCGTTTCCACGCCGTACGGTCCGACCTTCCTCATCCGTTCAGTGGATTTCGGGTACACCAGGCGGCTACCTGCTCGATGCTGGACACTTTCGCTTGGTACTGTGCGTCACTGGTCATGTGAACCATGACACAGTGCCCCCACAGTCCGGAGAACCCGATGTGCCAGCACCAACCGACCTGCCCCTCCGCTGAAGCTACCGACCGGGAAGCCGCCCGGGTCCTCGCCTGCTTCCCTGAGCAGGGCTGGAGCCTGCTCTGCAACGGTGTCATCGTCTTCGAGGACACCGGCGAGCTGCTCCCTGACGGCAGCAGCATCGCCCCGCACCGCGGCCCCGCCCGTCACGCCCTCGTGGCCTGATCGACCACTCAGCGTCACCGAACCGCCGCCGTCGACCCAGGCTAGTCCCCCGGTCCGGGACGTCCCCGCCCAGGTCGGCGCGGTTGCCGGGGCGGCCAACCGCCCGCCCCGGCCCGCCCGTCGTCAGTCCTCGAAGGCCTCCGGCGACGGGCACGAGCAGACCAGGTTCCGGTCGCCGTACGCGCCGTCGATGCGCCGCACCGGCGGCCAGTACTTCCCGGCCCGGTCTACCCCGGCCGGGTACGCGCCCACCGACCGCGGGTACGCGTGCGTCCACTCGTCACCGCTGACCATCGCCGCGGTGTGCGGCGCGTTGGCCAGGGGGTTGTCCCCGGCCGGCCACTGCCCCGAGCCCACCTGCTCGATCTCCGCCCGGATGGCGATCATGGCGTCGCAGAACCGGTCCAGCTCGGCCAGGTCCTCGCTCTCGGTCGGCTCGACCATCAGCGTCCCGGCCACGGGGAACGACATCGTCGGCGCGTGGAAGCCGTAGTCGATCAGCCGCTTCGCCACGTCGTCCACGCTCACCCCGGTCGCCTTCGTCAGCGGCCGCAGGTCGAGGATGCACTCGTGCGCCACCAGGCCCTTGTTGCCGGCGTACAGCACCGGGAAGTGCCCGCGCAGCCGCGCCGCCACGTAGTTCGCGGCGAGGACCGCCACCCCGGTCGCCCGGGTCAGGCCGGCCGCGCCCATCATCCGCAGGTACGCCCACGGGATCGGCAGGATCCCCGCCGACCCGTACTTCGCCGCCGAGATCGCCGGCGTGGCGTCGACGTGCGCGCCCAGCGGGTCACCGGGCAGGAACGGCGCCAGGTGCGCCCGCACCGCCACCGGACCCACGCCCGGCCCGCCGCCGCCGTGCGGGATGCAGAACGTCTTGTGCAGGTTCAGGTGTGACACGTCCGCGCCGAACTTGCCCGGCTTGGCGAACCCCACGAGGGCGTTGAGGTTCGCGCCGTCGACATAGACCTGACCGCCGGCGTCGTGGACCTTCGCGCACAGCGACGCGATGCCCGTCTCGTACACGCCGTGCGTCGACGGGTACGTCACCATGATCGCCGCAAGGGCGTCGCGGTGCTTGTCGATCTTCGTGTCCAGGTCGACGAGGTCGACGTTGCCGTCGTCGTCGCAGGCCACCACGACGACCCGCATGCCGGCCATCACCGCCGACGCCGCGTTGGTGCCGTGCGCCGAGGACGGGATCAGGCACACGTCGCGGTGCGCCTCACCACGGCTGCGGTGCCACGCCCGGATCGCCAGCAGCCCGGCCAGCTCACCCTGCGATCCGGCGTTGGGCTGCACGCTGACCGCGTCGTAGCCGGTCACCTCGGCCAGCCACGACTCCAGCTGACCGATCAGCTCCCGGTACCCGGCGGTCTGCGAGTCCGGCGCGAACGGGTGGATGTGCGCGAACTCCGCCCAGCTGACCGGCTCCATCTCCGTGGTCGCGTTCAGCTTCATCGTGCACGACCCCAGCGGGATCATGCCCCGGTCCAGGGCGTAGTCGAAGTCCGACAGCCGCCGCAGGTAGCGCAGCATCGCCGTCTCGGAGTGGTGACTGCGGAACACCGGGTGGGTGAGGAAGTCACTGGTGCGGCGCAGCTCGACCGGCAGCGCCGGCTCGCCGTCGCCGCCGAACGTCGGCACGCCGAACGCCGCCCACACGGCCTGAAGGTGCGCGACGGTGGTCGTCTCGTCGCAGGACACACCCACCCGGTCGGCGTCGACCAGCCGCAGGTTCACCCCCCGCTCGGCGGCCGCCGCGACGACCTCGCCGGCCCGCCCGGGCACCGTGGCGGTGACGGTGTCGAAGAACGCGACGTCCGCGACCCGCACGCCGCCGGCACGCAACCCGGCCGCGAGCCGCGCCGCCATCTCATGGGTACGCGCCGAGATGTCCCGCAGCCCGTCCGGGCCGTGGTACACCGCGTACATGCCGGCCATCACCGCGAGCAGCACCTGCGCGGTGCAGATGTTGCTGGTGGCCTTCTCCCGCCGGATGTGCTGCTCGCGGGTCTGCAACGCCAGCCGGTAGGCGGGGTTGCCGTCGGTGTCGCGGGACACCCCGACCAGCCGGCCCGGCAGCATCCGCTCCAGGCCCGCCCGCACCGCCAGGTAGCCGGCGTGCGGCCCACCGAAGCCCATGGGTACGCCGAAACGCTGGGTGGTGCCGGCGGCGATGTCCGCGCCGATCTCCCCCGGCGCGCGCAGCAGCGCCAACGCCAGCAGGTCCGCCGCCACGGTCACCAGGGCGCCGCGCTCGTGTGCCGCCGCCACCAGCGGGGCGTGGTCGCGCACCGCGCCGGACGCCCCCGGGTACTGCAGGTGCAGGCCGAAGAACTCCGCCGGCAACTCGTCGCGCTCGACGTCGAGGACCCGCACGTCGATGCCGAGCGGCTCCGCCCGGCTGGTGATCACCGCGATGGTCTGCGGCAGGGCGTCGGCGTCGACGACGTACACGGCGCTCTTGCTCCTGGACGCGCGGCGGGCCAGGGTCATGGCCTCCGCCGCGGCGGTGCCCTCGTCGAGCATGGAGGCGTTCGCGGTGGCCAGGCCGGTCAGGTCCGTGACCATGGTCTGGAAGTTCAGCAGCGCCTCGAGGCGGCCCTGGCTGATCTCCGGCTGGTACGGCGTGTACGCCGTGTACCAGGCCGGGTCCTCCAGCACGTTACGGCGGATCACCGCCGGGGTGTGCGTGCCGTGGTAGCCCAGGCCGATCATCGACACGGCGACGGTGTTGCGGGCCGCCAGGGCGCGCAGCTCGGCGATCGTCTCGGCCTCGGTGGCCGGGTCGGGCAGGTCCAGGGTGCCGTGCCAGCGGATCACCTCGGGGATCGCGGCGTCCATCAGCTCGTCGATCGAGCCGTGCCCGACGACCTCCAGCATGCGGCGCTCATCGTCCGGGCCGGGACCGATGTGACGGGTGGCGAACTGCTCTGCGGTCATGGGAACTCCCGGGCGAGGTCGACGGATCGGCCTCCCCCTCTGTCGCGCCCGCAGGGCACTCCACAGTGCCTGCCCACGAGGTCCTTTTGCCTGAGAGGTTCCGGGGAGGATTTGCCCCTTCGGCGCCGCCCCTGATGCTGTCGGGCGGTCTCTCCCACGTGGGTGGTACCGGCATGGTCAACGCTACCAGCGCCGGTGTTTCCGGAAGATGTCCTACCCCCGGGGGCTCACACCCCGGCCGGGGCCGCCAGCGTCGCGGCGTCCGCGCCGGTCACCCGGTCGGCCAGCGCCGGCAGCAGCACACCCAGCGGGGCGTCGACGCACACGGTGGCATGGCTGTCACCGCGCGTCGGACCCTGGTTGACGATCGCCACCGGAATGCCCCGTTTCGCCGCCCGGATCACGAACCGGCGACCCGACATCACCGTCAACGACGAGCCCAGCACCAGCAGCGCCCGGGCCTGCTCCACCAGCGAGAAGCACCGCGCCACCCGCTGCGGCGGCACCGTCTCGCCGAAGAACACCACGTCCGGTTTCAGCATCCCCGTGCCGCAGATCCCGCAATCGACCGTGCGGAACGCGGCCACCTGCTCGTCGGGGAGATCCACATCACCGTCGGGGTTCACGGCGGCGACCTGGGCCACGAACCCCGGGTTGGCCTCACGCAGCCGACGGTCCAACTCCTCCCGGGAGGTCAGGTTGCCGCAGTCCAGGCACGTCACCTCGTCCAGCCGGCCGTGCAGCTCGACCACCGGCGCGCTGCCGGCCAGCGAGTGCAACCCGTCGACGTTCTGCGTGATGACCGCGTCGACCAGGCCGGCGCGTTGCAGCCGGGTCACCGCATGGTGCCCGGCGTTCGGCGCGGCCCGGGCGATCAGCCGCCATCCCAGGTGGCTGCGCGCCCAGTACCGCCGCCGCGCCAGCGGGTCGCGGGTGAACGCCTGGAACGTCATCGGGGTGTGCCGGCGGGCCACCCCACTGGGCCCCCGATAGTCCGGGATGCCCGACTCGGTGGACAGGCCCGCCCCACTGAGCACCACCACCCCACCGCCGGCCACCAGCGAGGTCAACGCGTCGAGGCTCTCCGTCACCCCTCCATGCTGCCTCAGCGCAGCGCCCGACGCCGAACCCCCGCCCGACGCCGGCCTCAGCGGCCGACCCGCGCCGGTAGGTTGGGCACATGCGCGTCGTCATCGCCGGAGGCCACGGCAAGATCGCCCAACTGCTGGAACGCGACCTCGCCGAGCGGGGCGACACCGCCGTCGGCCTGATCCGTCACCCCGGCCAGGCCGGCGCGCTGCGCGACGCCGGCGCCGAACCGGTCGTCTGCGACCTGGAACACGCCGACGTCACCGACGTCACCGCGCACCTCGACGGCGCCGACGCGGTGGTCTTCGCCGCCGGCGCCGGCCCCGGCAGCGGCGCCGCCCGCAAGGACACCGTCGACCGGGCCGCCGCCGCGCTGCTCGCCGACGCCGCCACCCGCGCGGGCGTCCGCCGCTACCTGCTGATCTCCTCCATGGGCGTGGACGCCCCACCGTCGGCCGGCACCGACGAGGTGTGGGCGGCGTACCTGCGGGCCAAACGGGCCGCCGAGGACGACCTACGCGGCCGGGACCTGGACTGGACGATCCTGCGACCCGGCCGGCTCACCGACGACGCACCCACCGGACAGGTCACCCTCACCCGGCACGCCGGGCGGGGCGCGGTCACCCGCGCCGACGTCGCCCGGGTCCTCGTGGCGCTGCTCGACGAACCCGGCACCGCCGGCGCGACCCTGGAACTGGTCAACGGGCCGACGCCGATCGCCGACGCCGTCGCGGCCACGACCACCTGACGGCCGGCCACACCGACTTTCGAGGAGAGCCATGGCCCCGCAACCACTCGACCACCGCTTCACCGCCCCCATCGAGAAGGACGGCGCCTTCGCCACCTACGTGACCGTGCCCGACTCCGCCGACCTGCTCGGCACCCGCCGCGCCGTCAAGGTCACCGGCACGATCGACGGCCACCCGTTCAGCGCCACCCTCATGCCGTCGGGCACCGGCCCGCACTGGCTGCCCATCAGAGCCGCCCTGTGCAAGCTCATCGGCAAGAGCGAAGCCGGCACCGAGGTCAGCTTCCACCTCGACCAACGGCTCAGCTGACCAGCCGCGCCGTTTTGCGCGGGGTCAGTCCGGACGGTGCGCGGCGACCAACACGGGTCCGCCGGGAACGGTCGGGTAGCGGCGGACGTCGTCCAACCCGGCGTCGGCCAGCACCTGCGCCATTCGGTCCGTGTCGTAGGCGTTGCCGCCGTTGCGGACGGCGTTCCACCGGTCGACAGCCGCCCGCAGGGGATCCCCGGCGGGCGGGTTCGTGCCCACCACGATCCAACCGCCGGCCCGCAGCGCCTCGACCAGTCGGGGCAGAGCCGCCACCAGGGTGTCCTGGGCCACGAACGGCGCGGGAAACCAGACGAGGTCGTACGCGCCCACCTCGGTCACCTCGGCCACGTCCTGGTGGCGCAGGGTGATCCGGTCGGCGACGTCGGACGCCTGGGCCAGTTCCTCGCGGGCCAGATCCAACGCGCGCTGGAGGATGTCGATGCCCACCACCGACACCCGGGGCAGCTCCCGGGCCAGGGCAACGGCCAGCGCCGCCACACCCGTGCCGATGTCCAGGACACGCCCGCCGGAGTCCAGACGCTCCGCGAGCCCCGGCAGCCCGGGGACCACCCGGGTGGCCAGAGCGCGGCCCGTCGCGGCGGACGCCCGGCCCTGATTCAGCAACACCTCGTCACCCAGCTCCGACCAGCCGCCCCCGGCCGGAGCGGAAGCGTCCTGCGCCGCGGCGGTGACCGCCTGCCGCAACGAGCTCAACCGCGCCTGCACCATGCTCCGCCCGGTCGGCCCGTCAGCGGGGACCAGCGACGGGTGCGCAACCGGCACCTCGCCGTCCCACGACAGCAGCCCGGCGGCCTCCAGCACAGCGGTGCGCTGCGGCGACGCCGCCAGGACCTCGGCCAGCGGCGCCGACAGGGCGTCGCGCATCGTGCCGACCACGGCGGCCAGAGCCCACACCGAGGCCTCCATCGCGGCCACCGGGTCCACCGACCCGTCGTGTGGATGCGGCGAGGCGCCGGAGGAAGACGCAGACACAGACATGGGACACCTTTCCACGCGCGGCCCGGCGGGGCGCAACCCCGTCCAGTCTGCTGCGACCGAACCGGTCGGCGACGCCACCGACCGCCACACCACCCGGGTGGGGTCCGCCGGGCGGACCCCACCCGGCGTTCACCGCTGGTGGTGACGCGGCAGCGCCGCCTGCCCCGCCGCACCGCCCACGAACGGCGCCCCCGGCGTCTCCTTCGCGATCCGGTCCATCGTGCGGGCCAACTGCTCACTACCGTCGTCGAGATGCCGCGCCGCCGCCTGCATGTGCGACACCATCATCTCGCCGAAGATCCGCAGCGCCTCACGGGTGGCCACCGTGTCGTCGAAGCTCGGCCCGGCCGTGTTGCGGTACTCCGTCACCGCCCGCTCGGCCTCCTGCTTCGCCTCCTCCGCCGCCGCCCGCATGTAACTCTCGTACTGCATCCGGGCGTACTCGGCGACCCGCCGCGCGTAGTCGTGCGCCTGCGCGATGATCTGCTCCGCCTCCCGCTGCGCCGCGGAGAGCAGATTCACCTCCTTGGCCGCCGGCACCTTCGCCGCCGCGTCCGTGCTCGGGATCACCCCGTGCCGGTGCAGCTCCACCCGGTCGGTGAGCCGCTCGTTCTCCGCCCGCAGATGCGCCAACTGCGTCGCCAGCAGATCCAACTCATCGGCGACCTGCACGCGGAAGCGGTCCACGTCGGCGTTGTCGTAGCCGCGCCGGGCGAACGGCGCCGTGCCGAACTCCCACCGCCGCACCCGGTCGGCGGTCAACCGCACCTGCACACCACCGGAGACCTGAATCCCGTCGTACCGGCTGATCGGGGTCGCGCTCACCTCTGCCCGCCTCCGTTCGCGACTGCGGGGCTCGCGAGCTCACTCCTCGCGCTCACCGAACACCTCCGGAAGTGTCACCAGCGGTCGACTGCTCCACCGCCGTACGCCAGGCCGGGCCGTACCAGTGCTTACCCAGACCCTCATGGTGCACCTGACCCGCGTGGTAACCCGCCCGGGTCAACGCCTGCACCGAGTGCGAAACCATCTCGTCCGACCCGCACACGTACACGTGCCGGGCACGCCAGTCGCCGTCGGCCAACGCCCGGTCCACCGGCTGCAGGAACTCCCCCGGCCGGTTCACGTCGGCACCCACCACGTAGGTGACCGTCAACCACGGGTACGACGACGCCAACTTGTCGATCGCGTCGCTGTCGTAGAACTCGCTGCGCGAACGGGCACCCACATACAGGTCCACCCGCCGGCGGGAACCCTCCGCGGCGACCTGCTCCACCAACGCCTTCACCGGCGCCCAGCCGGTGCCCGCCGCCAGCAGCAACAGGTCACTGGAACCCGCCGACCACAACGCCAACCGCTCCCCCACCGGCGCCGCCAGGTGGATACGGTCACCCACCGTCGAGCCGTACACCAGCCGCGAGGACACCGCGCCACCCGGCGCGGCCCGCACGTGCAACTCCAACGTGCCGTCCGCGCGCGGCGCGTTCGCCGGCGAGTAGTACCGCCACGACCGCACCGACGGATGGGACACCCCGATCGACTGACCCGGCGTGAACGGCAACAGGTACTGCGGACGCACCGTCAGCACCGCCACGTCGAACGCCCGCCGCTCATGGGACACGATCTCCGAGACCCACCACGGCGGATTCACCGACTCCGCGGCCTGCGCGGCCTCCATCATCACCTGCGCGATCAGCCCGTACGCGGCCGCCCAGTCCTGGGCCAGCTCCTCGGTCCACTGCTCGGCCAGGAAGTGCTGCAACGTCGCCAGCAGCGCCTCACCCACCGCCGGGTAGTGCTCGGCGCGTACCGCGAACTTGCGGTGGTCAGCGCCGAGGCCCTGCAGGAAACCCACGAGCCCATCGACCTGGTCCACGTTGGACACGATGTGCCCCAGTGCGGTCACCAGACGGTCCCGCTGCCCGGCCATGTTCGTCGGGAACATCTGCCGCGTCTCGGGATGGGACAGGAACAACGTCGAATAGAAATAGAGCGGCACCTGGTCGCCGTGCGCGGCGACCAGAGACCAGCTCTGCTTGAGTCGGGCCGCGTCCACGCTCAGGCGCCCGGACGGTTCCCGGTGGCCACCACCTGGTCCTGCACCTGCCCCAGCACCTTCTGCACGTCGGCCAGGATGTCCGCCGGTACGCCCAACTCGGTCAGCGTCGCCGTCAGGTGCTCACCGACCTTGACGTAGTGCTCCAGCGGGATGTTCAACGGCTGGTGCGCCTCGGCCAGACCACGACCGGCGTACTCGTTCGGACCGCCCAGCACCACCGTCAACATCAACGTCATGTGCCGCCGCTGCGACGGCATGTCCACATCGGTGAAGTAGCCCGCCAGTTCCGGATCGGCGAGCACCTTGTCGTAGAACAGCTCCACGGCCGCCTTGACGGAGCTGCCACCGCCGATGCGGTCGTAGTGCGAGACGGGGGCGGTTTCTTCGGTAACCGTCACGGATGTTCCTTCCAGGGTGGAGGCCGCGCGGGGTCGGCGCGGGAGGGGCATTTGGCCCACCGGAGCGACATCGTCTTTCCACGGCGACACACCGAGGACCGTGACGGACCATAGCGTGTCGTCGGTTTCCGGTCAGGGCCCCCCTATCGGATTCCCGACAACCACCCGGCACGCAGCGTCACCGCCCTCGACCCGACTCTCCACAACCCGCCACCGTGACGACACCCACCGTCAACCACTGTCGACATGGGAGCCCTCACAACGCAGGCACGGCTCCGCCAACCTGACCCTCAGTGATCACAGCGGCCGCGAAAAACCAACGCGAAAGCCGGGCGCGTCGACAACCCGGGGCAACACGAGCGCGCTCAGCCAGCCCGCCGCCGCGCCCGCCGCGCCGCCAACTCGTCACCCACCGGATCCGACTCGGACGCCGCCACCGGCTCCGCCGGGCCGCTCGCCGCCGGCTCCGCCGGCAGATGCGACAACGACCCCTGGATCTCCTTGAAGGCCCCACCGATCGCGATGCCGAACACGCCCTGGCCACCCTGCAACAGGTCGACCACCTCCTCCGGGGACCGGCACTCGTACACCGTCGTCCCATCGGAGATCAACGTGATCCCGGCCAGATCCTCCACGCCACGCGACCGCAACGCCTCGATCGCCTTGCGGATGTTCTGCAGGGACACCCCCGCGTCCAACAACCGCTTCACGACCTTCAACACCACCAGGTCCCGGAACGAGTACAACCGCTGCGTCCCCGAACCCGAGGCGTCACGCACACTCGGCACCACCAGCGCCGTCCGCGCCCAGTAGTCCAGCTGCCGGTAACTGATGCCCACCGCGGTGCACGCCGTCACACCCCGGTAGCCCACCGAACCGTCACCCTCAGTCGCCACACCCGGCGACGCCAACTCCGTACCTGGATCGGGATCCCGCGGCTCGTGCATCCGGACAACCTCCCCGTCAGTGTGGCGACGCGTCGTTTCCGGGACGCGCACCCCTCGACACGGCAACCCTATAGCCACCTTCAGGGGTTACCACGGAGGTACCGACGCGACACGCCGCGCAGCCACCGAGAAAGATCACCAACCGCACCTCGGCATCACCCACAGTGACACCCGGTGCCGCGGAACGCCCGGGCTCAGCCCGCGAAGTCCTCCGGACGCACCTGCTCCAGGAACTCGCGGAACTTCTCCACCTCGTCCTCCTGCTCATCAGGAATGACGATCCCCGCTTCACTGAGGACCTGCTCAGCACAACGAATCGGCGCACCGACCCGCAACGCCAGAGCGATCGAATCGCTCGGCCGCGCCGACACCCGCACCCCGTCGCCGATCAACAGATCCGCGTAGAAGACGTTCTCCTTGAGCTCGGTGATCTCCACCGCCTGCAACGGCGCCTGCAAAGCCGCCAACACGTCCCGCAGAAGATCATGAGTCAACGGCCGAGCCGGCTTGACCCCCTGCTGCTCATAAGCGATAGCCGTGGCCTCGACCGCGCCGATCCAGATCGGCAGATAGCGGTCCCCCTCGACCTCCCTGAGCAGGACGATCGGCTGGTTGCTGGGCAGCTCCACCCGAACTCCGACCACGCTCAGCTCGCGCACCGCCGCCTCCGTGTCGTTGTCACCTACGCCGCACCGCGCCCTTCCCTGCACGGTACACGGACCGCGACACGGCCGTCCCATGCGCTACAGCACCACGTCCGCGCCAGGAAGGGGTTACCCCGGCAAGCCTACGGCACGCTTCCCGGAAGAGATCTTTCCGCTCGGCCACCGCCCGCCGGGCACCTCACCGACCCAACGTCGAACGCAGACCCACCCGCACCAACGCCGCGTGCAACTGCTCCGACAACGCCACCAACTCCCGCGCCGTCTCCGCAGCCCGCGCCCGCGCCGCCGGATCACTCTGCCGCGCCAACGGCGCCACCAACTGCGCGAACAACCCGACCTCACGATCAGCCGCCGTCCGGTAACCCCGCAGGTGCCGCGGCTCCAACCCGTACGCCGCCAACCCCGCCACCGCGGACGCGATGATCAACGCATCCGCGTCATACCACCCCGGCGGATCCGACACCAGCACACCCAGCCGCTCCAACTCAGCCAAGGTCGACTCGTCGACCCCACTGCGCGCCACCAGATCCGCCCGGCCGAGCCGCACCTGCGACGACTCGGCCGGCTCCGCCGACTCACGACCGGGAACCGCACCATCAGGCCCCACCGCGACCAACGCCGGCCGCGACCGACCCGGCTGCTCACCGGACGAGTCCCACTCCGCCAACTGCTCACGGATCACCCGCAACGGCAGGTACCTGTCCCGCTGGGCGGTCAACACGAACCGCAACCGCGCCACATCGTCCCAGCTGTACTTCCGGTAGCCCGCCGCCGTCCGCTGCGGCTCCACCAGGCCCTCGGCCTCAAGGAACCGCAGCTTCGAGATCGTCGTGTCCGGAAAATCCACCCGCAACTGACCCAGCACCTCACCGATGCTCATCAGCGGCTGGGACCGGGCCGCCCCGGGTGGCGTGGAGGCCGCAGGCTCGTTCACCCCCGGCTGGCCTCCTCCTCCGGGCGCGGACCGGCGATGAACACCACCCGGAACTTACCGATCTGAACCTCGTCACCATTGCTCAACGTCGCAGCCTCGACCCGCTCACGGTTCACATACGTGCCGTTCAAGCTGCCCACGTCCCGCACCGTGAACGTGCCACCGTCACGATGGAACTCCGCGTGCCGCCGCGACACCGTCACGTCGTCGAGGAAGATGTCACTGTCGGGGTGCCGGCCACTGGTCGTCACATCGTGGTCCAACAAGAACCGGGCACCCGCATTCGGGCCGCGACGAACCACCAGCAGCGCCATACCGGGTGGCAACGAACCGGACATCCGGCTCGGCACCACATCGGTCTCCGGCCCCTCCAGCACTTCGTCGAGCGAACCGAGATTGAGCGTCGAAGTGACGTCGAGCGGGGGGAACTCGTCGTCTGGGCGCGTCATGGGACCACCTCACGGATCTGTTCGGTCGGCGTCGGGTAATGGCGGGTCTGGCCGCCGGGCACGTGAACACCCGGCGGCTGGCTCCCCGTGCCCGGGAAGGCAATTCCACAACGCTCAACTATTGGGTTCTCGGTCGACTGGGCGAGCCTAGCCAGCGCCGAAATGCAGGGCAACCGGACGCGCGCAGACATCCCACGCACCGGATCAAGCACACTCAGCCTTCGGTGATCTCGCGGTACGCGCCGGCCGTCAACAGACCGTCCACCGCCGTCGGATCAGCCGGAGTGATCTCCACCAACCAACCCGCACCATACGGATCAGTGTTGATCAGCTCAGGGGTGTCACCCAACGCCTCGTTGCGCGCCGCCACCGTACCGGCCACCGGCGCGTAGATCTCCGACACGCTCTTGGTCGACTCGATCTCACCCAACGAGTCGCCGGCCGCGACCGCCGCACCCGCCTCGGGCAACTGCACGTACACGATGTCACCCAGCGCGTCCTGCGCGAAGTGCGTGATGCCGACCCGGACCGAACCGGTGCCGTTACCCAACACCCACTCGTGCTCGGCGGTGTATCGCAGATCCTCAGGAATCACCAGACGCGTCCTTCATCCATCGTGCCCCGGACCACCCGGGTCCGGCGCGGCCGCGCCGGTCAGGAGACCGGACGGGCGTGTTCCAACTTGATCGGCACGTGCAGCGCCGAAACCTCGGCAACCTCACGCTCCCCAAAGGTCACGTTACCGCCGTCACCACGGACCGACGCGACCACCCCACCAGGAATGTTCAACGCCGTACGCATCGTCGCCGGGTCACCGATCACCGTGATCGTGAACGGCCCCACCAGCCGGCGCCCCTCCACCACCAACGAACCGTTCTCCCCATCCAGGAAGTACGTCGATGCGATGATCCGCACCGTCGCCCGATCACCGCCGGAGATCTGCATCGCCTCCGCGCCCGCGCCCCGCAGTTCCTGCACCGCGTCCAGCACCCGATTCGCCGAGATCGGCTTACCGCTGCTCTCGAACTGCACGGTCAACCCGGGCCCGACCGCCGGCAACGTGCCCGCCAGGATGCCCAACTCGTCCGCCCGCCGGGTCGCCTCGTCCAGCGCCGCCTGGCGACCCTGCTCACCCGAGCGCAACTGCCGCTGGCTGTCCTCCAACGCCCGGATGTCCTGCTGCAGCCGGTTCTCCCGCGCATCCAGATCCGACAGGATCCGCACCAGGTCCTCCTGACGCGTCGCCCCCAGCGTCGGATCCGTCGACGTCGTCTTCAACTGCACGACCAGGGTGAAACCCAGCAACGCCAACAACGCGACGATCATCACGCCGGCGGTGCTCCACCGCACCCGACCCAGCCTCGCCGACGCCACCGGCTCCTCGACCGGCTCCGACGGGGCCTCCGACCGCGGCATCGCGCTCAGATCCACCGTCGAGCCGTCGTCGACCGGCGCGACCCCGGCCTCCTCGGCCGGCACCTCCGGCTCCCGCTCCGCCGGCCCCTGCGGCGCCAACGGGCTCAACTCGTCCGGATCCGGCGCGTCCGGCCGCGGATCCGGATCACCCGCCGGCCCACCAGGGCGCACCGGACCAGCCGGTTCCGGCCACCCCGTCCCCGTCTCGGTCTGCTCGTCGCTCATCGCTGTCAAACCTACGCCCGGAACAGGTGCCGGCGGATCGCCGCCACGTTCCCGAAGATCCGAACCCCGAGCACGACCACCACACCGGTGGACAACTGCCCGCCCACACCCAACTGGTCACCCAGATACACGATCAGACCAGCCACCAGCACGTTCGAGATGAACGACACCACGAACTGCTTGTCGTCGAAGATCCGGTCCAGCCGGGCACGCACCCCACCGAACACCGCGTCCAGCGCGGCCACCACCGCGATCGGCAGATACGGCTGCAATGCCGCCGGCACTGTGGGATCGAGCCACACACCGAGCACCACACCGGCGAGCAACGCCAGCACCGCGATCATCGGCCACCTCCGGAGGGACTGGCGGTCGCCGGAGAACCGGACGACCCGGGACTGCCGGACCGGACACCCGACGCGGAAGGGCTCGGACTGACCGACGGCTTGGCGTAGCGTAGCTGCGGCTCCGGAGCCGCCGGCAGGGTGAGGTCATCGGACTCCCGCACAGCGAACGACAGGCCCGTCTTCTGCGCGACCTCCCGCATCAGCGCCGCGCTCCGGCTGTCCTCGAACTTGCGCCGCATCGAACCCGGACCGATCGCCGACACCTCGTACGGCCCGGTCACCGGCCGGAAATCCACCAGGATCGCCTCACCCGCCGACCGGATCGTCGACGTCGAGGTCAACCGCTGCCCGTTGATGGCGATCGCCTCCGCCCCGACACTCCACAACGCGTTCGCCACCCCCTGCAGGTCGCTGTAGAGCACCCGCGGCGGCCCCGCGCCCATGCCGGTCACCGCGTCCGCGTTACCCGGCGCGTCCGCCAGCCGCACCACCACACCGTCGCCGCGCACCCGGCCCAGGCCGGTGCTCGCCTCCAGGTCCCGCAGCCGGGCGGCCGCCGACCCGCTCAACGCCGCGTCACGTTGCCGACCGACCTCCTCGCGCAACTGGTCCGCCCGCGTGGACAGCTGGTCGGTCTCGCTCTCCCGCTCCTTGATCTGCGCCACCAACCCCGAACGGGCCTGGCTGCGCCCCGGCTCGTCCTCCAACGTCTGCCGGTACGCGACCGCGAACAGGAAACCCAGCACCACCACCACGACCAGGCTGACCGAGCGCGCCGACCACGCCCGCCACGCCCGCCACCCCCGTGCCGGCTCCGCCGGCGCCTCCCGCCGACGGGCCGCCGCCGCGTCGGCGTACCCCGGGTCCAGCGGGTTACGGAACAGCTCGGTGAGGAAGTCCGGCGCGTACACCCGCTCGGGGCGGCGGTCCCCGGGCTGCGGCGCGCTCACGCCGCCGCTCCCGGGCCGCGCGCCGCGCGCACCAACCGGGCGGCCTGCACCACGTACATCCCGCCGGCCACCCAGTAGAGCACCAGCCCCCACCAGGCCAGGCCCCAGCCGATCGCGGCCGTCGCCGTCGCCGCCCCGGTCCACTCGGTGGCCAGCAACAGCACCGGGAACGCCGCGAGCAGCAGGAACGTGGCGGTCTTGCCCACGTAGTGCACCGGCGGCGGCCCGTACCCGTAGCGTCGCAGCACCGCCAGCGAACCGAGCAGCAACAGCTCCCGGGCCAGCAGCGCCGCGGTGAACTGCCACGGCACCACCTCCCGGGCGGTGAAGGCGAGCAGCGTGGCGAGGATGTAGAGCCGGTCGGCCAGCGGGTCGAGCAGCTCCCCGAGCCGGCTCACCTGGCGCAGGCGGCGGGCGATCCAGCCGTCGACCCAGTCCGTGGTGCCACCGATGGCCAGCACCACGACCGCCGCCACGTCGGCGCGGGCCACCAGGAACAGGTAGAGGAAGAGCGGCACACCCAGCAGCCGCCCGAAGCTGATCAGGTTGGGCACGTTGAGCACCTGGTCGCCGGGAGCCTGCTCGCCGGTGTCCCGCGGGTGCTCTTCCCGAGCCGGCCGACGCGACACCGAACCTCCTCCGCGGCACGCTCCGACGCCCGGCCGACGTCGGGCGCGGCGGAGGTCGTACGCGCTGTCGGGCCGGCCAGCGCCGGCTCCCCTGCGGCCCCGGGACGGGGCCTCTTCCCTGATGCGGCCCGCGATCTCGATGATCACGGGCCGGGTAAGTGCGGTGCCACTATATCGGGCTCTCCCCCGTGGCTCGGGTGCCGCCGCGTGCTCTTCGGTGCGGCTGTGCCGCACTGTGGCGTGGATCACCACGCGTAGAGCGTCCTAGGATACTAGTGGAAGAGGGTTCACGCCGTACGCGCTGCGGGGTCGGTCTTCTGCTCCGGGACCACCTGGGTCGCGGCCCGGCCGAACGCGAGCAACGCCACCAGCAGATCGTGCTGGACCCGCTGCGGCATCCGGTCCAACACCACCTGCACCGCGCGCTGCCGCCGCTCGGCCAGCTCCCGCAACAGGGTCTCCGCGGCGGGCGTCGGCACCAACCGCACCTCGCGCCGGTCCCTCGGGTCGGCCACCCGGCGCAGCAGACCGGTCGCCTCCAACCGGTCACACAGTCGACTGGCCGAGGAGGGCACCACGTCGAGCAGCTCGGCCAGCCGGTTGACGTTGGTCTCCGCCCGGCTGCTGATCAACGCCAGCACCCGCAGCTGGGTCGGCGGCACCTGGTGCCGCGACGCGGCCGAATCGAGCACGGCGATCAGCGCCTCGGCGGCCGCGTCGATCGCCGCTGCGAGATCCGCAGGTCGCTCCACCCGATGTCCCCTGCCGTTGTCGCGCTCGTGCCCGCCCACAGGAACGGCGGCGACTCTCACCCGCCGTCCCGATCACGCGGACCGTGCCAGTCAAGGCACACCACGACCGCGTCGTCGCGCAGATCGGAGTCCTCGTGGTAGGCGTGCAGTTCGCGCATCACCGTACCAACCGCCTCGGTCGCCGGCTGCAACCGCGTCGCGCGCAGGGAACGGGTCATCACCCGCTGCCCGTACGGCTCCAGGCCCGCCGGCTCGGCCGCCCACACCCCGTCGCTGACCACGAAGAGCCGGTCACCCGGCGCGAGCTCGAACTCCTGCACCTCGTACCGGGTCTCGGCGAACATGCCCAGCGGCAACTGCTGGTCCAGCTTCACCGGCTCGACCACCGCGCCGCGCAGCCGCAGCATGTGCGGCGAACCGGCGTCGACGGCGCGCACCAGCCCGGTGCGGATGTCCACCTCCAGCAGCAGGGTGGCCACGTGCCGGCCACCGCGATGCTGGTAGAAGACCGTGTCCGAGGCCAGCTCCGCCTGCTCCACCAGACCACCGCCGGAGCGCCGCGCGTTGCGCATCGCGTTCACGGTCAAGGCGGTCAGCAGCGACGCGGACAGGCCGCTGCCCTCGCCGTTGAGCACCGTCAGCGTGAGCCGGTCGCCGTCCAGCGACCAGTCGAAGTGGTCCCCACCCACGGTGTACGCCGGTTCGAGTTGACCGGCCAGGTGGAACGCGTGGTGCGCCACGCTGCGCCCGGGCAGCAGGTCCCACTGCATCTCGGCGGCCATGCTGAGCCGCTCCCGACGGCGGGCCCTGCGGTACCGGTCGGTCTCCCGGTCGGCGGCCCGCATCGCCACCGCCAGGGCGCCGGCGATGTCCGTGGCGACGCCCGTGACGGCCGGACCCGGCACCGTCGGCAACTCGATCATGAGCACGCCGAGCCGCTCCCCCCACACCGTCAGCGGCAGGTACAGCCGGCACGGGCCGTCCTCGGCGGAGTCGCGCACCGGCTGCTGGCTGCTGAAGCAGCGCTGCGCCATGGTGTGACAGGCCAGGAAACCCGCCGCCGGCAGGTCCGGGTCCAGCACCGGCCACAGCCCGCTGATCCGGTAGTCGGCGACGAACACGTCGGTGCGTACCGCGCCCATCGCCGAGCGGATCGCCCGGTCAGCGGCCTCGGCCAACTGGTCGGGCGGGGCCTCGCGCAGCGCACGCGACACCACGTCCGGCGCGTCCACCATGGTCGTCCTCTCCAGAAACTTGCTACAGGGCAAGCATCATACGGACGCCCCCGGACAGCCCCGTCGGCGCGGTCGAGGCAGGTCAGTCGGCGCCGCGGGTCGCCAGCACGCCGTGGAACGCGTCGGGCACCTCGGCCGGCGGACCGTCGGGCCGCCACCGGGCGACCGGCACGATCCCGTCCTCCGTCGGCGCCCACCGGCCCAGAAGCGGCGCGAACGACGACGGCGGCCGCATCCGGAACGCCGGCCCCATCATCGCCAGGGCCTCCGGATGAGCCGCCAGCTCCTCGGTGTCGAAGTCCACCGCCAGCAGGCTGCCCGGCGCCGCCGCGGCGTACAGCTCGTCGAGGGTGCGGGTCAGCGTGTCGTCGTCGAGGAACGCGGCGAGCCCTAAAAACACGACACCGACCGGCCGCCGGCCCCAACCCGGGACGAAACGGTGCAGCTGCGCCGGGTCGACGGTGCCGATGTCGGTGGCGTCGCCGTAGCCGTAGCCGGCCCGGTCGCTGCCCGCGAGAATGCGCTGCCCCAGCCGGATGGTGACCGGGTCGACGTCGGTGTAGAGGACCGTGGCCTCGGAGGCGACCTCGTGCACGTTGCCCATCGTCGGCACCCCCGCGCCGAAGACCAGGAACCCGTCCACGCCCTGCGCGGCGATGGCCCGCACCGTCCGGCCGAGGAAGGCCCGCAGTTCCCGGAACACCGGAGCACACGGCCCGTACGCCTGCTCGAAGGCGGTCGCGGCACCCACGTCGACCGGGAAGTGGTGCTCCCCGCCGAGCCAGTAGTCGATCATGCGAGCGGTGCTCGGCTGCTCCGGTTCCCCCATCGACGACGCTCCCTCCCCGGCTGATCGTCGTCAGCGTACCGACCCGGACGTCCTGGGCGGTATCGCTCCGCCGAGCCGTTCCCGCCCGCGATACTGAGCGCGGCGGGAGGTGGCCGGTGAACTCGGCGAACAGCGCGGCGGTGGTGGTCGGCGTGGACGGCTCGGAGCCGTCCCTGCGCGCGGTGCGCCTCGCCGCCGCGGAGGCCACCCGCCGACGCCGGCCGCTGCGCGTGGTGCACGGGTTCATCTGGCCGCTGCTGCACGTGCCCGTCTCCCCCGCCCCGGACGCGCCACCGGGTGGCGGGCTGCGCCACCAGGCCGAGGAACTGGTCGCCGCCGCGGTGCGAGAGGCCGAGGCGACCGCACCCGGGCTGGCGGTCTCCGGCGAGATCATCGACGGTGAGGCCGCCGCGGTGCTGGTGGGCGAATCCCCCGCCGCCGCGCTCATCGTGCTCGGCGACCGAGGGCTGGGCGGCTTCGCCTCCCTGGTGGTCGGCTCGGTGGCGGTGCAGGTCGCCGCGTACGCCGACTGCCCGGTGCTGGTGGCCCGCGGCGCCGAACGCCCCGACGAGCCGGTGCTGGTCGGAATGGACGGCTCGGCGGCGTCGACGCTCGCCGCCGAGTTCGCCGCCGAGACCGCCGTGGCGCGTGGCGTCCCGCTGGTGGCGGTGCACGCCTACCGGCACCCGGCCAGCACCGGGCCCGGCGACATGCAACCCCTGGTGTACGACGAGGCGCGGCTGCACGACACGGAGGACGAGGTGCTCGCCGGTTCGCTGACCGGACTGACCGAGCGTCACCCGGAGCTGCGGCTGATCCGGCGGGCGGTGCACGGCCGGGCTGGCGCCGTGCTCGCCGAGGCGTCCGGCTCCGCCCAACTGGTGGTCGTGGGTGGGCAGGGGCGCGGCGAGGTGAGCGGGTTGCTGCTGGGGTCGGTGAGCCAGTCGGTGCTGCACCACGCGCAATGCCCCGTCGTCGTCGTGCGCGCCTCGCGCTGAGACCGGGAATGGGCCGCCGCCGGACGGGTAGACGGGCGCGTACGCCAACGGCGACGAAGGAGGCAGCAGATGCCAGGACCACGGCCGGGCAGCAACGCGTACGACAAGCAGCGGGCGCGGATACGTAACGCCATCGACGATTCCGGACGGCGGGTGCCCGACGGCAAGGCCAACCAGGTCGCGAACAGGATCCTGCAGGAGGACCGCGGCCAGCGGGGCGTGGTGCGCGGCGAGCGCACGTACGGCCCCAAGGGAGAGCGTGAACCGGGCGACCCGAAATGAGGAGGGTCGACCTGGCCGACGGCGCCATCGCGGGCGCCGTCGGCAGCACCGCGCTGAACGTGGTCAGCTACCTGGACATGGCCCTGCGGGCGCGGCCGGCGAGCAGCACCCCGGAGGCCACAGTGGACCGGTTGGCCGGGATCGCGCACGTGGACCTGGGGTCCGGGGACCGGGCGGCCAACCGCCGCTCGGGCCTCGGCCCGCTGATCGGCTACGGGCTGGGCATCGCCGCGGGCGTCGCGTTCGCGCTCTACGCCGGTGGCCGGCGGCAACCGCTGCCGATGGCCACCGGCGTGCTCGGCGCCGGTGTGATGACCATGACCGACGGGTCCATCACCGCGCTGGGCATCAGCGATCCGCGCACGTGGCGCCGTTCCGACTGGATCTCCGACATCATCCCGCACCTGGCGTACGGACTGACGGCCGCCGCCACCTGGAACAGGTTGCGGCGGCCGTCAGGTCGAGGCCGTTAGGCCCGGGTGTCGCTGTCGTCCTCGGCGATCGGCTCACCGGCCGGGCCGTACGGCGACACCTGGCCCTTCGGCACCGGCCGACCCTCGTCCCCGCGGGACGAGCCGCGGTTGAGCGGGTGCCCCGTCGGCTTCGGCCCCTTGCTGTCCTGACTGGTGGCGCCCTTGGCGTTACGCCGGAACTCCTCCTGCTGCGGGTTGACCACGGGTGTCTCCCTCCGGGTACGGCAGGCGGCCATCGACCGCCTCCACCACAGGCATACCCGCCCGACCGGGCGGCATTCCGGACCCGCCGCCGACGGAAGGGCTAGCCGCCGGCCGGGCGGGTACCCACCGGACGTGGGCGACGACCGAACCGTGGCGCGGGTCCTGCTGGACCGACACCACGACACGTACGCGGAGCAGGCCGGCATCCGGCTGTCGGACCGACCCGGGCCGCTGTACCAGCTGCTGGTTCTGGCCACCCTGCTGAGCACCCGGATCCGGGCGTGCGTGGCCGTGGACGCCGCCCGCGAGCTGTTCGCCGCCGGCTACCGCACACCGCAGGCGATGGAGGCGGCCAGCTGGCAGCAGCGGGTGGACGCGCTGGGCCGGGGCCACTACCGCCGCTACGACGAGCGGACGGCCACCATGCTCGGCACCGGCGCCCGGCTGTGCCTGGACCGCTGGCACGGGGACCTGCGCAGGCTGCACCGGGAGGCCGAGGGTGATCCGGCGGGGCTGCGCCGGCGTCTCACCGAGTTTCCCGGCATCGGGCCCACCGGCGCGGACATCTACCTGCGCGAGGCGCAGACGGTCTGGTCCGACCTGCGCCCGTACGCCGACCGTCGGGCGCTCGCCGGGGCGAAGCGGCTGGGCCTGCCGGGCTCACCGGACAGGCTGGCCGGGCTGGTCGACGAGCCGGACTTCGGCCGGCTCGCCTCCGCGCTGGTCAGGGTGGCGCTCGGCGAGGAGTCCGCCGGCGAGGTCACCCGCGCCGCGCGCTGAGGCGCTCACTTCACGGTCTTGTCGCCCGGCCGGGTCAGGTGCCACACCAGCAGCGCGGCGAGCAGCGCCAGGACCACCACTCCGCCGGAGATGCCGCCACCCTCGTCGGGGCTGCGGCCGGCGCTGCCGAAGTAGATCACCGCGAGGCCGGCCAGCACGGTGACGAACGTACGCAAACCTCGGTCCTTCACGTCTCGCACCGTATGCGGCGCCCATCCGTTGCGGTGCGAATTCGGCGTAATTGTCCCCCGTTCGGGTGGCGGGGACGGCGAACTCGGATCAGCGGTCGGTGACGAACCCGCTCAACCGCACCAGGCGGACCGCCCGGTCGGCGACCTCCACCACCTCCAGCGTCAGGCCCGGCACCCGCGCCGTCTCCCCCGGCCTGTCCGGCAGGTGACCCAGCCGCGCCAGCACCAGCCCGGCCACGGTGGTGTACTCCCTTGACAGCGGGAAACTCAGCCGCACCCCCAGGTCGGGCAGGTCGTGCAGCGGGAAGTCCCCGGGCACGAGCAGTGAACCGTCCCGCTCCCGGGTCACCCCGCGCACGTCGCGGTCGGTCTCGTCGTACAACTCGCCGACCACCTCGGCCAGCAGGTCCTCCAGCGTGACCATGCCGTCGATGCCGCCGTGTTCGTCGACCACCAGGGCCAACTGCTGGTGCTCCTGACGCAGCTGACGCAACGCGTCGGAGACCGGCAGGGTGACCGGCAGCAGCAGCGGCGGCCGCACCCGCTCCCCCACCGTCCCGGCACCGGCCCGCACCAGGTCGCGGATGTGCACCACGCCGATCACCTCGTCCAGCCCACCCGGGCCGGTGACCGGCGCCCGGGAGCGGCCGGCAGTCGCGAGGGCGCGTACCCCCTCGTCGGCTGGGAGGCTGGCCGGAAGGGTGGTCACCTCCCGCCGCGCCACGAGGATCTCCCGCAGCGTCCGCCCGGCGATGTCGAACGCGCCGGTCAGGATCTCCCGCTGCTGGGACGACAGGCCGCGCTGGCTGACCAGCATCTCCCGCAGTTCCTCCTCGGTCATCTCCTCCCGACTGGCGCGCGGGTCGCCGCCGGCCAGCCGGACCACCGCGTCGGTGGTGCGGCTCAACAGCCAGACCGCCGGGCGGGACAGTCGTGCGAGCAGGTCCAGCGGGCCGGCGCTGAGCAGCGCCCAGCGCTCCGCGCGCTGCATGGCCAGCCGCTTCGGGGCCAGCTCGCCGAGCACGAGCGTGACGAAGGTCAGCACCACCGTCACCAGCACCACCGCGGTGGGGCGGGCCGCCGCGCCGAGGAAGCTCAGCGGCGCGACCAGCGGCTCGGCCAGCGACACCGCGGCCGCCGCCGAGGCGAGGAACCCGGCCAGGGTGATGCCGAGCTGGATGGTGGCCAGGTAGCGGTTCGGGTCATGGGTGAGCTGGACCAGGCGGTTGCCGGCGCTGGTCCGTCGACCCAGCCGCCGCAGCTGCCCCTCGCGCAGCGTCACCAGCGCCATCTCACTGCCGGACAGCGCGGCGTTGACCAGCACCAGCACGGCCACCAGCGCCAACTGCCCGAGCTGAACGCCCATCGCGTACCCCCGTCCGCCGCCGCCTCAGGTCACTCAACCGCAGCGGGGGCGGCTCTGGGTCCGGTTTCCGCCCGCCCGGGCCGTCCTCAGTCGGTCTCCAGGTCGTCCAGCGAGATGGCGTGGGTCATCAGCCACCGTGCCAGCGCCGACATGCCGAACAGCCACAGCGGGGCGGACTCGGTGGGACCGTTGGTCGCGTAGATGGCGAAGCGCAGGTCCGGGGCGCGGTACGCCTCGATCCGCCACCGGTGCTGCCGGTCCCGCCAGACCGCCGAAGGGTCCATGGCGTCACCGTAGGTGACCACCGCAGGTGCGGTGGCCGGTTGGCCGGGTCAGCCCGGCACGGCGTGCTCAGCCGACGACGATCCGGGCGTCGTCCGGCAGTCGACGGGTCGCGCCCCGGCGGTCCAGCAGTTCCAGCAGCGGCACCGCCACCCGGCGGGTGGTGTCCAGCGCCTGACGGGCCGCGGAGAGGGTGAACGGTTGGGGCAGCCCGGCCAGCACCCGCACCGCGTCGTCGAGCGCGTCGGGCAGCAGCACCACGGTGTCGGCCAGCCGCAGCAACGCCCCGGCGCGCACGGCGGCCCCGATCTCCCGGGGGCCCAGGCCGAGGTCGACGAGGCGGTCCGCTTCGGGGGCGCGGAACGGACGGTCGCCGTACTCGTCGCGGACCCGCTGCACGGCCCGGGCCACCGGCTCGGGCAGGGCGTTGGCACTCGCCGTGCCGACCCGGCCGGCGTGGATCCGCAGCGGCGGCCGGACCAGCGCCTCGACCAGCACCCGGTCGGGCAGCGCGAGACGCTGGCGCAACGCGTCCACCGGCATGCCGGGCTCCAGCGGGTGCTCCCGGGAGTGGCGCGCGACCTCCTCGATCAACTGTTCGCCGAGTCGCCGCCAGTGCCCGGGGTCGGCCAGCCAGTCACCGGCCACCGGGGCCGCCTGCACCGGCACACCCATCCGGAGCAGCGCGCCGGCCCGGATCAGCCGGCGGCGGCGCAGCTCCCCGGCCACGTCGGGCCGACCGTCCAGGCCGGCCAGGACCTGCGCGCGGGAGGCCGCCGCGCCCCGACGGGTCAGCGGCGGCGGCGCCACGTCCAGCACCCGCACCCCACCGGCCACGTGGTGCCGGCCCGGGTCGCGCAGCAGCGCCCGGTCGCCGACCAGCAGCGGCAGCGGACGGGCCAACCGGAGCCGGACGGTGTCCGGGCCGAGCGGGCGGACCCGCGCCGGCACCGCCGCCGACCCGATGTGCAGGGTGAGGGTGGCCGGCAGGTCAGCCGCCGGGTCGCCGGTGAGCCGGACGTCGACGAGGTCACTGTGGTGGAACCGGCCCGGGGTGAGCAGCGCGTCGCCGCGGCCGAGCCGGTCGCGGGGTGTGCCGCGCAGGTTGACCGCCACCCGGGCCACCGCCGCCGCCTCCGGCCGGGCCTGACCGAGGGAGTGCAGGCCGCGGACCCGGACCGGTTCGTCGGCTCCGGCCAGCTCCAACTCGTCGCCGACCCGCAGACGGCCGGCGCCGAGCGTGCCGGTGACCACCGTGCCGCTGCCCCGCACGGTGAAGCTGCGGTCCACCCAGAGCCGGACCGGATCGTCCAGGGTGGGGGCGGGCAGTCGGGCGGCGAGCCGGTCCAGGGCGGCCCGCAGCTCCGGCAGGCCGGCGCCGGTCAGTCCGCTGACCGCCACCGTCTCCACCGCGCCGAGGCTGGTCGCCGCGATCTCCGCCCGCGCCCGGGCCGTGGCCGGCCCGGGATCGGCCAGGTCCGCGCGCGTCACCGCGAGCAGGCCGTACGCGACGCCGAGCGCGTCCAGCGCGGCCAGGTGCTCGGCGGACTGCGGCATCCACCCCTCGTCGGCGGCGACCACGATCAGCGCCGCCGGCACCGGTCCGACCCCGGCCAGCATGTTCGGTACGAAACGCTCGTGCCCGGGTACGTCGACGAAGGCGACCGTGCCGCCCGACGGCAGCGTCGCCCAGGCGAAGCCCAGGTCGATCGTCATCCCCCGGCGGCGTTCCTCGGCCCACCGGTCGGGCTCCATCCCCGTCAACGCCCGGACCAGGGTCGACTTACCGTGGTCGACGTGCCCGGCGGTCGCTACGACGAACACGGTCAGTCGTCCCCGGGTACGCGCAGCACGGCCGCCCGGACCGCGTCGTCGGCGTCGGCGGGCACGCAGCGCAGGTCGAGCAGCAGCCGGCCCCGCACGACCCGACCGAGCACCGGCTGGTCACCGGTGCGCAGGGGCTGGGCGTACCGCTCGGGCAGGCTCAGCGCCCAGGAATCCAGTTCCACGCCGGGGGCGCCCCCGCCACCGACGACGGCGATCGCCGGCACCACCTCCGCCTTGCGACCGTCCGCGCCGAGCAGGTCGCGCAGCCGCTCCACCCGCTGCCGCAGGACGCCCGGGTCGGCGTGCAGAGCCGTCCGGGTCGGTGTGTCCGGGCGGTGCAGGGTGGCGGCCAGCGCGGCCAGGGTGAGTTTGTCCACCCGCAGCGCCCGGGCCAGCGGATGGCGGCGCAGCCGCTCGACCAACTCGGCGTCGCCGAGCAGCAGCCCGGCCTGCGGGCCGCCGAGCAGTTTGTCGCCGCTGGCGGTAACCAGCGCGGCGCCGGCACGCAGGGTGCTGGCCGCGTCCGGTTCGTCGGGCAGCAGCGGATCCCCGGTGAGCAGCCCCGAGCCGATGTCGGCGACCACCGGCACGCCGAGGGTCGCCAGCTGCCGCACCGGAGTGGCCGAGGTGAAGCCGGTGACCTGGAAGTTCGACGGGTGGACCTTGAGCACGAAACCGGTGTGCGGGCCGACCGCGGCGGCGTAGTCGGCGAGCCTGGTGCGGTTGGTGGTGCCCACCTCCCGCAGCCGGGCGCCGGTGCTCTCCAGCAGGTCGGGCAGGCGGAAGCCGTCGCCGATCTCGACCAGCTCGCCCCGGCTGACCACGATCTCCCGACCGGCGGCCAGGGCGGTGGCGGCCAGCACCAGCGCGGCGGCGCCGTTGTTGACCACGTGCACGGCGCCCGCGTCGGGCACGGCGGCGGCCAGCGCGTCGAGCGCGTCGCGGCCCCGTCGGGCACGCCGCCCGGTGGTCAGGTCCAGCTCCACATCGGTGTGCCCGGCGGCGGCCACGACGGCGGCGACCGCGGTGGGTGACAGCGGCGCCCGGCCCAGGTTGGTGTGCAGCACGACACCGGTGGCGTTGAGCACCGCGCGCGGGCCGGGCGCGGGCAGCGCGGCGACGGCGGCGTCACGGACCTCGTCGGGGCTGATCTCGCCGCGCCGGGCCCGCTCCTGGGCGCCGGCGACGACCGCCTTGACGCGGTCGCGGCCGAGTGTCGCGATGGCCGCGGCGAGCCGCGGGTCGGCGAGGAGGGTGTCGGTGCGGGGCACCCGGCGTCGCGGGTCCACCGGCCCCTCGCCCATCACGTCATCTCCTGCCGCGCGTTGGCGGAGACGGACGGGAATCGAACCCGCCTGGCCCGGGTCCCGGACCACTCCGGTTTTGAAGACCGGGAGGGGCACCAGCCGCCTGAACGCCTCCACCGGACATTCGATCACAACGCAGGCGGGGCCGCCCGGTCAGGTGACAGATCCGCCCGTCGGGCGTCGACCCGCTCGCGTTGCGGAACCACCGTGTACCGGGGGTCGCGGGCGGAGGCGACGCCGCCGTAGAAGATCCCGAACCGGGTCGCGACCGACGCGGCCAGCAACGCGGCGCCGGAGACCCCGCCGATCACCCGACTGCGCCGGCCGAGCAGCGCGCCGGCCACCCCGACCGAGGTCAACAGTCGACCGGCGCGCAGCAGCCGACCGGGCCGGCCCAGCCGGTAGGGCTCGCTGAGCAGGCCGAGGCGGGTCTCCACGCGGTGCGCGCCGAACAGCTCCAGGGCCGCCCCGGCCACCGCCATCCGGCGGGCCGGCCCGGCCTGCGCCGGCGGCGCGGCGAGCAGACCCACACCGGCGCCGCTGGCCAGCGCGCTGCCCGCGAAGATCACCGGCAGTTCGGGGTACGCCTCGTGCCAGGACGGCACCGCGGTGTCGGCGAGCAGCACCCCGGTGTACGTGGCCAGCGCGGGTGCGGTGCCGGCGGCGAGCAACCCGGCGGCGTGACCGACCGGCGGCAGTGCTCGGCGGGCCATCCCGAGCAGCCCGTGCCGGGGCAGCCAGTCGGCGGCCTCGGCGATCGCGGCGATCCCGGCGGCCGGCCCGAAGGCGGTGAGGATCCAGGTGCCCATCGACATCGGCGAGGTCGGCTTCGCCACCCGCAGCATGTGGTGGAAGCGCGCCGGCCGGCCGAGGTCCTTGACCAGGAAGACGGCGCTGGCGCTGACGGCGGCCAGCGCGGTGACCCGACCGGCCCGGCGCAGTGCCGGCCGCCCGGTGAGCTGCCCGCCCGCGGCGAGCAGCGACGAACCCGCGGCCAGCCCGCCGGTGAACAGGTACGCGGCGATGTCCCACTTCCAGACGGGCGCCTTCAGGACGGGTCGGCCGTAGTACGACGTGAACTCGGCCTCCGGCACCCGCACCTCCTCGCCGCCCCCGCGACGACCGCCGCGCCGGCCCGCCCGCCGACCGGAGTGGTCGCCGCTCGTCTCCAGCCGGTCGGTGCCGTCGGCGACCAGGCGGTCGGTGCCGTCGGCGGCCAGCCGGTCGCGGAAGCGACGGAACCGGTCACCTACCGGAGGGCGCTGTGGACTCACGAGGTACCTCCGACGAACGCGGCGACGGTCGCCGCCGCCATGGCGAGCGCGGCGAGGCCGGCGCGTTTCCACATCTTGGGCAGGTCGCGGGTGGTCACGATCGGGTCCGGTGGCAGGCCGTAGACCTCGGGCTCGTCGAGGAGCAGGAAGAACGCCCCGTCACCACCGACGCCGTCGTTCGGGTCGTGCCCGTACAGCCGAGCCTCGGGGACTCCCCGCTCGTGCAACGTCGTCACCCGCGCGGCCGCCCGCTCCCGCAACTCCTCCAACGGCCCGTACTGGATCGACTCGGTCGGGCACGCCTGCGCGCAGGCCGGCGTCATCCCCGCGCCGAGCCGGTCGTAGCAGAGTGTGCACTTCCACGCCCGGCCGTCGTCCTTGCGCTGGTCGATGACGCCGTAAGGGCAGGCGGAGATGCAGTAGCCGCAGCCGTTGCAGATGTCCTCCTGCACCACGACCGTGCCGAACTCGGTCCGAAACAGCGAACCCGTCGGGCACACGTCCAGGCACGCCGCGTGGGTGCAGTGCTTGCACACGTCGGACATCATCAGCCACCGGAAATCAGCGCGTCCCTCCGCGCCGGTGCCTCGCCCCGGCGGCTGCGCACCCGGCATCCCCAGGAACTGCGGACCCGAGCCGGTGTCGCCCGGTCCCTGTCCAGGATGGAGCGGTTCAGGACCGGGGGCGACCGGGTCGCCGAGCACGTCGGCCGGCCCGCCGGCCATCCGGGCAGCGGCCGACGGTGCACCCGTCGGCAATCCCGGGTCCGTGCCGGTCCGGTTGCCTGTGCCGGCCGCGACGGCGGCCGACGTCGCGCTGACCGGGGCGCCGGTCGGCGTCCCGGCGAACGGTGGGGTGCGGTGCCCTGCCGGGCGGGGCTGCTCGATGAACGCGACGTGCCGCCACGAGTTCGCGGTCAACGCGCCCGTGTTGTCGTACGACATGCCCAGCAGGTCAAGGCCGGAGCCGGGCACCCCGTTCCACTCCTTGCAGGCCACCTCGCACGCCTTGCAGCCTATGCAGACGCTGGTGTCGGTGAAGAACCCCATCCGGGGCGGCGCCGACGACCAACCGGCATCCGGGGCCGGGTCCAACGGACCGTACAGACTGTTCGGGTCAGGAATCACCGCTTCCCTCCCCATCGCTGTCGGTGGTGACCGCCGGGGCGTTCCGACCCGGGATGATGCCGGCGCGCCGCTGGTACTCGGCCACCAGGTCGAGCAGCGCTGGCCCGGTGGGCCGACGGCCCGGCCGTACGTCGCAGGTACCGATTTTGCTCTCCTGGATCAGGACGTTCGGGTCGAGGCTGATCCCGAACAGGTCGTTGGCCGAGTCGCCGGTGACCAGTCCCTCGAACCCGAAGTGGTACGGCAGCCAGACCTGGTGGATGATCCGGCCGTCCACCCGCAGCGGGGTGAGGCGGTCGGTCACCAGCACCTTCGCCTCGATGACGGCGCGGCCACTGACCAGATGAGCCCAGCCGAGATGCTCCAGACCAGCCTCGCCGGCCAGCTCCGGGGAGACCTCGACGAACATCTCCGGCTGCAGCTCGGCCAGCGGGCGCACGGTCCGGCTCATTCCGCCGGCGGTGTGGTGCTCGGTGAGCCGGCTGACCGTGAACACGTACGGGAAGACCTGGCTGTGTTCCTCCGGCGGGCTCGGGTTCACCGAGTTCACCGGATGCGCGTACATCTTGCGGGTCGGGTTGGCCTGCTGCCGGTAGAGCGGGTTGCGTACCGGCGACTCGACCGGCTCGTAGTGGGTGGGCATCGGCCCGTCCAGGACTCCGCTGGGCGCGTACAGCCAGCCCTTGCCGTCGCCCTGCATGATGAACGGGTCGTCGCCGGCGATGCCCTCCGTTCCGGACGCCCCGGGCGGCGGCCGGTACGACGGCGGTTTGGTCTTCTCGAAGTCCGGCACGTCGTATCCGGTCCACTCGGCCTTCTCCGGGTCCCACCAGACGTACTTCTTGCGCTCACTCCACGGCCTGCCCTCGGGGTCGGCGGAGGCGCGGTTGTAGAGGATCCGGCGGTTGGCCGGCCACGCCCAACCCCACTCCGCCGCCACCCAGTCCTGCTCGTGGCGGGACTTGCGCCGGGCGGCCTGGTTCACGCCGTCGGCGTACACGCCGGTGTAGATCCAGCAGCCGATCGCGGTGGAGCCGTCCGCGCGGGCCTCGCCGAAGCTCGACAGCGGTCGGCCGGTCGCCACGTCGTACCCGTTGATCTCGCGCAGCACCGCCTCGGCGCTCGGCTCCGCGTGCGGGCCGTGTGTCGGGTAGTCCCAGGTGAGGTCGAGCAGCGCCCGGTCGCGTGGCAACGGCGAGTCGGCCAGCTTCTCGCGCAGCCTCCGACCGAGGTGGTAGAAGAACCACAGTTCCGAGCGGGCGTCGCCCGGCGGCTCGACGGCCTTCTCCCGCCACTGCAACAACCGCTGGGTCTGGGTGAAACTGCCCTCCTTCTCCACGTGCGACGCGGCGGGAAGGAAGAACACCTCCGTACGGCACTCCTCGGGCACGATCTCACCGGTGGCCACCTCGGGGCCGTTCTGCCAGAACGTCGCACTCTCGATCATGAACAGGTCCCGGACGACCAACCAGTCCAGGTTCGCCATCCCCAGGCGCTGCGCCCGGCCGTGCGCCGACCCGACCGCCGGGTTCTGCCCGAGCAGGAAGTATCCCTTGACCTTCCCGTCGATCATGTTCAACACCTGCTGGTACGTGCCGTGATCGCCGGTCATCCGCGGCATGTAGCCATAGCAGTAGTCGTTCTCCTCGGTCGCCGCGTCACCCCAGTACGCCTTCAACAGGCTGGCGGCGAACGATCGGGCATTGCCCCAGAAGCCCTTCTGCCCCGGGTGCCGGATGCTGTCGACCCACTCGTCGAAAGTGGGGTGGTCGGCGTGGTGCGGCATCGGCAGGTAGCCGGGCAGCAGGTTGAACAGCGTCGGGATGTCGGTGGAACCCTGGATGCTCGCGTGCCCGCGCAGCGCCATCACCCCGCCGCCGGGGCGACCCATGTTGCCGAGCAGCAGTTGGATGATCGCGCCGGTGCGGATGTACTGCACGCCCACGCTGTGCTGCGTCCAACCGACCGAGTAGATCAGCATGCCGGTGCGGTCCCGACCGGAGTTCGCCGTCCACGCCTCACAGAGTTCGAGGAACTTCTCCTGCGGGATACCGCAGACCCGCTCCACCATCTCCGGCGTGTAGCGCGCGAAGTGCCGCTTAAGGATCTGGTAGACGCAGCGGGGGTGCTGCAACGTCTCATCCCGCCTGGTCTGACCGCCCACCTGCGCGCCGTGCGACTCGTGCCGCAGGCCGGCGGCGGAGTCCCGCTCCTTGGCGGTGTGTCCACTGCCGGAGGAGTTCTCGTGCCCCTCGTACTGCCAGCTGTCCTGCACGTAGCTGCCGGTCTCCGGGTCGAAGCCCGAGAAGAAGCCGTCACCGTCCTCGGTGTCGCTGAACTGCTCGCTGACGATCGTCGCCGCGTTGGTGTACGAGAGCACGTACTCCCGGAAGTCCAGCTCGTTGTCCAGGATGTACCGCACCACCCCGCCCAGCAGCGCGATGTCACTGCCCGCACGGATCGGCAGGTACGAGTCGGCCAGCGCGCTGGTCCGGGTGAACCTCGGGTCGACGTGGAAGACCTTGGCGCCGCGCCGCTTGGCCTCCATCACCCACTGGAAACCCACCGGGTGCGCCTCAGCCATGTTCGAGCCCTGAATGACGATCACGTCAGCGTTGGCGATGTCCTGCTGGAAGTCCGTCGCACCGCCACGACCGAAGCTGGCCCCCAGACCGGGGACGGTGGCGGAGTGTCAAATACGGGCCTGGTTCTCGATCTGGAGTGCCCCCATCGCGGTGAACAACTTCTTGATGAGGTAGTTCTCCTCGTTGTCCAGCGTCGCCCCACCCAGGCTGGAGATACCCAGCGTCCGGTTCAGCGGCCGGCCCTGCGCGTCGACGTCCTCCCAGGTCTGCTCGCGGGCGGCGAGGATCCGGTCGGCGATCATGTCGACCGCGGTGTCGAGCTCCAGATCCTCCCACTGCGTCGAGTACGGCCGGCGGTAGCGCACCGTCGTCTGCCGCAGCGGGCTGTTCACCAGGCTCTTGCTGGCCGCGCCCTTCGGGCAGAGCCGCCCCCGCGAGATCGGGCTGTCCGGGTCGCCCTCGATCTGGGTGACCTGGCCGTCCTTGACGAACACCCGCTGACCGCAACCCACGGCGCAGTACGGGCAGACCGAGCGGGCGACACTGTCGGCATCCTCGGTACGGGCGGTCAGCCCCGCCGAGCGGGCGGACTGCGCGGCCGCGCCCCGGCCCAGCGGATCGGTGCCGGTCAGCTGCCGGTAGACCGGCCAACCCTCGATGAAGGTCCGCAGACCCATCCCCCGACACCCCCTCCCACGCGAGCGACCCTCTGAACATAGGTCAACCGAGTCAGCTTCGCGAACCGAGGGATCACCGAACCGTCCGGCACAGACAGCGCCGCCCCCGGCCGGTGGGCCGGGGGCGGCGCTGGTGTCGGTGTGCAGGTCGCCTCTCGGCGAGTGGCGCGACGCGGCTCCAGCCGAACGGTATTCCGCGAAGGCGATATTAGGTGAGGCCCGGGGACACTGAGTCACACCGACACTGTCCACAACCAGCCCAGGCCCGGCATCATTCCCCGGCCACCGGCGGTCGCGACATCCAGCCTACGACCCACACCGCTGGCCGACACCCCTCTCGGGTGCCGGCCAGCGATCAGATTGCTCTATGCGGGTCAGCTGTTCCAGTGCTGGGCGACGAGGTCGGTGGCCTGCTGCTCCCACTGGGCGTAGGCATCCGGGTACGCCGATACCTGCACGGTCTGCGCGGCGTCGGTCAGTGGCATGTCCTGCCACCCGTCGACCTGCTTCAAACCCTTCAGGAACGCGGTGGTCGAGTAGTCGGGGTCGGTGATCTGCTCCGGGGTACCCCAACCCGAGCTCGGTCGCTGCTGGAACAAACCCAGCGAGTCGTGGTCGTTGCGGTCGCCGAGGTGGCCCAGGTTCTCCAGCTTCGACTCCTGCAGGCTCGTCGCGATCGAGATGACCGCGGCCCGCTCGGGCAGGCCCGCCTTCTTCGTCGCGGCGATGATCGCCTTCACGTTGGCGGTCTGCTCGTCGTTCAGGGTGATCCGGGACTGCTCGCCCTGCGGGCTCGGCTTGGCGGTCTGCACGGCAACCGCGACCGGCTTCGCATCGACCGGGGTGGCGGCGTGGGCGGCGATCGGGCCGGCGAACACACCACCGGCGAACGCGAGACCAGCAACGGACAGCATGCTCTTACGGATGATCGTGTTCATGGGGGTAGCTCCTTCACGGGGGTAGACACCCTCATCACCGCTCGGGGGAACGGCATAGGGGTGCAAGCACCTCGTCCGGCGCTTCTCAAACACGGGGGAAAGTCTCACGGCGGGTCACGGGCGGAGGGCTCGTGGCGCCGGGTCTGTGTGTAACGACCGCCGGGCCGGGGTCATTCCGGGGGTGGCCCATCCGCTGGCACCCCGTCCTGCGGGTGCTGGTGCGGTCGTCGTTCAGGGGGTCTGCAACGACCGGGGGTGGCCTGGCATTCCAACCCTGGGGGTCGGGGCGGCGGGCCGTGGTGCTGCGATCGTCAGGGTATGTAACGACCCCCGACCGGCCCCCATTCCGCCGCCCGGATGCACCGGGTCACACGTCAACGCGGCATGAACCGGACAACAGGCCACTCCCGGGTCAGGTCGCCCCACCGTTCCGGCGTCACACCGGCCCCAGCGGTGGTGATCCACTCTGCATCCGTGACATCGGGGCATCCCCACCCCCCAGGACACCACGACATCACCGACAACGAGTCGATCACCCACCACGAGGCGACACCCGGCCGGTCTCGACAAGACGCCAGATACCTCAGAGGCATATTTATGCCTCACAGGTATCACCCCTATGACAGCGACCGCCTGCCGGTCCGGCCTGACCATCCCAGCGGAGGTGTCAGGACTGACGGGGACCACCGACGAAGCACGGAGGCGCCGCCTTTCGGCGCGTACACCAGGACGGATAGTGCGGGGTGAACCTGCCGCGCCGGGACGGACGGCGACCACCGACGGGTGGGGCCCGCCGTGCCCGGCGCAGGGATCAAGCCTGACCGCCCGGAGCCGGGCACGGCGGCCCCACCCCACCCCCCACGCACCCGGCACACAAACCGCCACCGCACCCACTCAGCAGCGCCACCTGAGGGTGCGCGTTCGGCCCAGACTGGAAAGGCGTGAGCGACACGAGCACCAGCGGGCGTTACCCTGACACCATGCAGGCCGTCTCCCCCACCACGACCGGCGTGGCCTTCCTGGCCCGCCCGGGTCGCCCCGCCGTGGTGGCGCGCACGCTCGTCGAGCTGCGCGGCCCGACCCGGGGTGTGGTGGAACTGCCGGTACGCCTGATGTGGAACGCCGAGCGCACCTTCGACCTCGGCGACCCGGACCAGCTCCTCTGGATGTACGAGAACGTTCTGCGTGAGACCACCCGCGCCGAGGACCTGCGCGTGCTGATCCACGGCCGGACACTGCGGCGGGTGTGGCGGCTGCTCAACCTGCCCCGGGGCGTACGCCAGGCGTGGGAGAGCCGGCACCGCGGCCTGCGCGCGGCGTGACGTCCTCACACCTGCACGACTTCTACCGCGAGGTGGCCCGGGTGGCGTTGGCCGCGGCCGGGCCGTACCGGTTCGTGCTGGGCGGGGGTGTGGCCTGGGCGGCGCACGGCCTGGTGGCCCGTCCCACGGAGGACGTGGACCTCTTCGCCGACGTGGAGGGCGCCGCTGCGGCGGCCTCGGCCGGGGTGCGCGCGGCGTTGGAGCGGGCCGGGTACGTGGTCACCGACGCCGACCCGGACAGTGATCTCGCCGACCTGTTCGACGGGTACGGCCGGGACATGAAGGACTTCGTGGTGAGCCGCGACGGGCGGCAGATCCGGCTCAGTCTGGCCCGGCTCGACCGTCAGCAGAGCCCGGTGGTGATGGACCTCGGCCCGGTG
Organism: Micromonospora sp. RHAY321; assembly: GCF_023896955.1. GTDB lineage: Bacteria > Actinomycetota > Actinomycetes > Mycobacteriales > Micromonosporaceae > Micromonospora. The sequence continues at coordinate 741,553 of NZ_JAMHIW010000002.1, read as the reverse complement.
ATGGACGTCCGCGACCTGGTCGCCAACAAGATCGCGGCGTTGGTCAACCGACGGGAGGTCCGTGACTTCATCGACGTTGCGGCGGCCCTGGAGCACTACGACGTGACCGAGCTGCTGGTGCTGGCCCGGCAGGTCGACCCGGCGTTGGATCCGGCGGACGTGCGGGCCGCCGGGCGTTACCTGGACCGGCTGTCCGACCAGCGTTTCGGGCGCTACGGCCTGAATCCCGGCGACGTCAGGCGCGTCCGGCAACGCTTCGCCGCCTGGCCGCGCTGACGCGGACACGGCAACGAGCCCGCGGGAGAAACGAGCCGTACCGCCGGTGACGCCCAGGATCTCGCCCGTGACGTAGCTGGACTCCTGAGAGGCGAAGAAGACGTACGCCGGGGCCAGCTCCGCCGGCTGGCCGGGGCGACCCTCCGGGGTGTCGGTGCCGAACTGCTCCACCTTCTCCCTCGGCATCGTGGCCGGGATCAGCGGCGTCCAGACCGGGCCCGGCGCCACCGCGTTGACGCGGATGCCCTTCTCGGCCAGGTCGGCGGCGAGGGCCTTGGTGAAGTTGGCGATCCCCGCCTTGGTGGTGGCGTAGTCCAGCAACTGCGGCGACGGGTCGAACGCCTGGATCGACGCCGTGTTGATGATCGCCGCGCCTTCGCCCAGGTGTGGGATGGCGGCCTTGCAGAGCCAGAACATCGCGTAGAGGTTGGTCTTGAGCACGCGGTCGAACTGCTCGGTGCTGATCCCCAGGATGCCCTTGTCCTGCGACATCTGGTACGCCGCGTTGTTGACCAGGATGTCGATGCCGCCCAGGTCGCGCACCGCCCGGTCGACCAGTTCCTGGCAGTGCGCCTCGTCGGTGATGTCACCGCGTACCGCGATGCCCCGCCGGCCGGCGTCCTCCACCAGGCGGATGGTCTCGCGGGCGTCGGCGTCCTCCTCCTCGCCCAGGTACGAGATGAGCACGTCGGCGCCCTCGCGAGCGAACGCGATCGCGACGGCCCGACCGATCCCCGAGTCACCGCCGGTGATGAGCGCCCGCCTGCCGTCGAGCTTTCCGCTGCCCCGGTACGACTCCTCGCCGTGGTCCGGCTTCGGCGTCATGTCACCGGTCGACCCGGGTGGGGACTGCTGCTGGCCGGGCTGGCCGGACTGCTGGCCGTACTGGCTGGTCGGGTCCTGCTGGGTGTGCTGGTCCTCACTCACCGACATCTCCTCGCGCAGCGCGGGTGTCGTCCCGCGAACATCGTCCCTGTCGGCCCTACCCCACGCCGCCGGGAGGAAACCGCAGGGAACGGCGGGGCTGGCGTGGCGGCGGTGACTGCTGCTGGTTATGGTGCGCGAGTCGCCCACGAGGCGCGTCCACCCCCATGGAAAGGCACGTCATGACCTCTCCCTCCGGCCCGTCGCGTCGCCAGGTGCTCGCCGCCGCGGCCGCGGCGGCGACCGCCCCGCTGATCGCCGCCGCGCCCGCGCAGGCGGCCGACGCGGCCCGGTCACGCACCTGGGACCTCACCCTCCTGGGCACGTCGGACACCCACGGCAACGTCTACAACTGGGACTACTACCGCGACGCCGAGTACGACGACAGCAAGCACAACGACATCGGCGTGGCGAAGCTGGCCACCCTCATCAACCAGATCCGGCGGGAGCGGCGCGGCAAGGCGACGCTGGTGCTGGACGCCGGCGACACCATCCAGGGCACGCCGCTCGCCACGTACTACGCCAAGCAGGAGCCGATCACGGCCACCGGGGAGAAGCACCCGATGGCCCGGGCCATGAACGTCATCGACTACGACGCGGTGACGCTGGGCAACCACGAATTCAACTACGGCCTGCCGCTGCTGGACCTGTGGATCCGCCAGCTCGGCTTCCCGGCCCTCGCCGCGAACGCCGTCAACGCGAAGACCGGCAAGCCGGCCTTCCTGCCGTACGTCATCAAGAAGGTCTCCCTCGGTTTCGCCGCACCGACCCTGCGGGTCGGCATCCTCGGCCTGACCAACCCCGGCGTGGCGATCTGGGACAAGGGCAACGTCGAGGGCAAGCTGCGGTTCGACGACATGATCGCCACGGCGGCGAAGTACGTGCCGATCATGCGGGCCCGGGGCGCGGACATCGTGCTGATCTCCGCGCACGGCGGCGACAGCGGCACCTCCAGCTACGGCCCGGAGCTGCCCAACGAGAACCCCACGGCGCTGATCGCCCAGCAGGTGCCGGGGATCGACGCGATCCTCTTCGGTCACGCGCACAACGAGGTGGTCGAGAAGTTCGTCACCAACGAGCAGACCGGCGCGCAGGTGCTGCTCTCCGAGCCATCGAAGTGGGGTCAACGGCTCACCCGGATGGACTTCACCCTCGCCCGCGAGCACGGCCGGTGGACGATCACCAAGAAGGCCGCCACCATGCTGAACACCAACACGGTGGTGGAGGACCCGAAGGTGCTCGCCGCGGTGCGGGCCCAGCACCAGAAGACCGTGGCGTACGTCAACCAGGTCGTGGCACAGGCCACGGTCGAGATGTCCACCGTCGAGTCGCGGTACAAGGACACCCCGATCCTGGACTTCATCAACCACGTGCAGGCCGAGGCGGTCAGCACGGCGCTGGCCGGCACGCCGTACGCCAACCTGCCGGTGCTGTCGCAGGCGTCGCCGTTCAGCCGCACGGCGGTCTTCCCGGCCGGTGACGTGAAGATCCGCGACGTCGCCGGGCTGTACGTCTTCGACAACACCCTCGAGGCGGTCGTGCTCAGCGGCGCCGAGGTGCGCGCGTACCTGGAGTACTCGGCGAAGTACTTCCGGACGTTCGCGCCGGGCGCCCCCGTCGACCCCGAGCAGATCAGCGACTCGCCGACGGTGCCGGACTACAACTACGACGTAATCTCCGGCCTGGACTACGACATCGACATCTCCAAGCCGGTGGGCCAGCGGATCACCCGGCTGGTGCTGCCCGGCACGGACACGCCGGTGCCGGACGAGGCGCAGTTCGTCATGGCGGTGAACAACTACCGGCGCAGCGGTGGCGGCAACTTCCCCGGCATCGTGAAGACCCAGGTCTACAACGCGCAGCAGGAGATCCGCCAACTGCTCATCGACTGGGCGCAGGCCAGGGGCACGATCGACCCGGCCGACTTCTTCCAGCCCAACTGGCGGCTGGTACGCGAGGGCGTGCCGGTCTTCTGACCGGCGGGTTCGTGTCGCGGCGGGCCGCGGGTGGCGACACCCGCGGCCCGTTTCGCGTTCTCAGCCGGCGTGGCGCAGGTTCCAGTGAACCGGGTCGTCCAACGGGTCGGGCTGGTCACGCCGTGCTTCGCTCTCGGTCAGCTCGACCCGCTCGTCGGGGCGGACGGCGGGCGGCAACTCCCCGAACCGGATGTGGCGCAGGAACTCGTACTCGTCATCGGTGAACGGCTGCTCGGCCATGTGCACCCCCCTGCTCCCCCGTCATTGTCCGGCGATCTGGGCGCCTGGCGCCACCGGTCCGGTCGGCGCGATTCGGTCCGACGTTCGGGCGGCGGGGTCACAACCCGTAAGGCATCCTAGGATCCTGGGTGAATGGCGAGGACCGGCAGGTCACGGCAGGGTCGGGGCGGCCTGGCGACGAGGGCTCGGCAGTCGCTCCAGCACCGCGAGCGCCGCGCGGATCGGCCGGCGTCGCATCATCTCGTCGAAGCTCGCCCGGCCCTGGCAGAACTGGACGAACATCCGCCAGCCCTGCGGGGTCGCCAGCAGGGCGTGGAACACCTCCGGGCGGCGAACGAACAGGTCGAGCAGCCGGAACCCCGCCCGCATCGACGGCACCAGCCGCTCGGCCACCGCCCTCTCGTACCAGGCTAGGTCACCGTCGGCGACCGCCGCTCCGGCCAGCTCGCCGGAGCGCAGCGCGTAGCTGATACCCTCCCGGCTCCACGGCTCCAGCAGCCCGGCCGCGTCCCCCACGACCAGCACCCGGCCATTCCGTAACGGCGAATCCTCGTCACGGCAGCGCGTCAGGTGACCCGAGTCGTGCTCCGCGGGCAGCCCGGTCAGACCCAACCGGTCGACGAACCGCCGCAGGTAGTCCCTGGTCCCCTCCCCCGCGCCCCGGCCCGCGATCACACCGACCGTCAGCCTGTCGCCCTTGGGAAAGACCCACCCGTACGAGCCCGGCATCGCACCCCAGTCCAGCAGCAGCCGCCCCCGCCAGCGTTCCTGCTCGTCGGGCGGCACCGGCACCTCCAGCTCCAACCCCAGGTCCACCTGCCGGTACCGGACCCCCACGTGCCGTGCGGTCACCCCGGACGAGCCGTCCGCACCGACCACCGTGCGAGCCGCGATCGTCGTACCGTCGGCCAGCCGCAGACGTACCACCTCGGGGTCCTGCTCGATCGCGCGGACCGCGACCCGCTCCCGCAGCTGCGCGCCCGCGGCGACCGCCGCCGCGCGGAGCCGGTCGTCGAACTCCTCGCGGCGCACCATGGTCAGCACCGGACTGTCGTGCCGGCGGGTGAACTCCCGGCGGCCGTCGCGGGTGAACGTCACCCGGTCCACCCGGTCGTTGGCGGGCACCTCGATCCGGTCCCGCACGGCCGCCAACGAGGTGCCGATCAGGCCACCGCCGCAGGTCTTGTACCGCGGATGCGCGGCGCGCTCGACGACGAGGGTGCGGAGGCCGGCGCGGGCGGCGACGTGCGCCGCGGAGAGCCCGGCGGGGCCGGCGCCGACGACGACGAGATCCCAGACGATCACCGGTGCAGCCTATGGCACCCCCGCTCGCCGACCCCGCCACGGCACCTCCCGCGCACCGCACCGACCCCCGATCGAGTGGGCATCTTCGGTCAATCAGGGGGTAACCGACGCGGCGCAACCGTCTGCACAGAGGCGGACGAGTGAAGGAGGACATCATGCAGCAGGTGCAACTGTCGGAGGTCGAGCAACGGGTTTACCAGGCGGTGACCGCCCTTGAGGCGCGCGGCCAGGTGCCCTACCCGGACCTGATCGCCGAGGAGTCCGGGCTGACCCCGGAGCAGATGGACAACCCGCTGCATCTGCTCACCGAGAAGGGCCTGCTGCACCGCGAGGATTCGCCGATGGCCGGGCTCGACTTCGGTCCACGGTTCTGCGCCCGCCAGATGGCGTGACGCTGGGCACCACCCGCGACGGTTCCCGCCCCGCCGACCGGGGTAGCGGTGAGCAATGCATGATCGACGGTCGACGGGGGTCCCGGTGAGCGCGGCCCAGACGCCGCAGCCCATCGACGCGGCGGGGAATCGGCGACGCTGGCAGGCCGTCGGAGTCGGACTCGTCGCCGCGTTCATGACGCTGCTCGACGTGAGCATCGTCAACGTCGCGGTGCCGTCCATCGACCGCGCGCTGCACGCCTCCCCGAGTGACCTGCAGTGGGTCCTCTCGGGGTACGCGCTCACCTTCGGCCTGGTGCTCGTGCCGGCCGGCCGCTTCGGTGACGCCCGCGGGCGACGCAACGCGTTCGTCTTCGGCATCGCGCTGTTCACCGCGACCAGCGCACTCGCCGGCCTGGCCACCTCCCCGACGTGGCTGGTCGCCGCCCGACTGTTGCAGGGCGCCGCCGCGGGAATCGTGAACCCCCAGGTGATCGGGCTGATCCAGGAGTTGTTCCGAGGGCCGGAACGGGCCCGCCCCTTCGGGATCCTCGGCGCCACCATCGGCATCTCTACCGCCGTCGGGCCACTGCTCGGTGGCCTGCTCATCGCCATCGGCGGCGAGGAACACGGATGGCGGTGGGTCTTCTTCGTCAACGTCCCGGTCGGCATCCTCGCGGCGATCCTCGGCTGGCGGCTGCTGCCCGGCCGCCCCGAAGGCCAGCCGACCCGGCGCAGACTCGACCCCGTCGGCGTGCTGCTGCTCGGCGTCGGCGTGGTGCTGATCCTGCTGCCACTGGTGCAGGAGCAGCAGTGGCGCACCCCGTGGAAGTGGGCGCTCATACCGGCCGGTCTCGCCGTGCTGGTCGCCTTCGGGCTCTGGGAGCGGTGGTACGCCCGGCACCAGGAACCGCTGTTCGACCTGCGCCTGTTCAGCTTCCAGTCGTACACCCTGGGGTCGCTGATCGCCCTTGTCTACTTCGGCGGCTTCACCGCGATCTTCTTCATCTTCACGCTGTTCCTGCAGAACGGCCTCGGCTACAGCGCGCTCGTCGCCGGTCTGGCCATCACCCCGTTCGCCCTGGGCTCAGCCGCGGCCGCCGTGCTGGGCGGGAGGATCGTCAACCGCTTCGGCCGGCCACTGGTGGCCATCGGCCTGCTGGCCGTGGTGATCGGGCTGGCCGGAACGGTGGTCGTGCTGCGCCTCGCTCCGGACGCCCCGGCGCCCTGGGTCACCGCCGGCCCGCTGCTCGTCGCCGGCCTCGGCAGCGGCCTGGTGATCGCTCCCAACCAGACGCTCACCCTCGCCCAGGTGCCGGTCCCCCAGGCCGGCAGCGGCGCCGGCATGCTCCAGACCGGTCAGCGGATCGGTTCCGCGGCCGGCATCGCCGCCGTCGGTTCGATGTTCTTCTCCTCGCTGGCCGACAGCCGGGGCAACTGGACCAAAGCCTTCGAACAGTCACTCACGCTGGCCGCCGGGATCATCGCGCTCGCCCTGATCGCCGCGCTGATCGACATCCTGCGTACTCGCGGTCACGCGCAAGACTGACAACCCCAGGGGTACGCGGGCCGCGTGCAGACATGCCGCTGGCCGGCACCCGTGTCGGGTGCCGGCCAGCGGTCGGGTTGCTCTATGCGGGTCAGCTGTTCCAGTGCTGGGTGACGAGGTCGGTGGCCTGCTGCTCCCACTGGGCGTAGGCGTCCGGGTAGGCCGATACCTGCACGGTCTGCGCGGCGTCGGTCAGTGGCATGTCCTGCCACCCGTCAACCTGCTTCAAACCCTTCAGGAACGCGGTGGTCGAGTAGTCGGGGTCGGTGATCTGCTCCGGAGTACCCCAACCCGAACTCGGCCGCTGCTGGAACAGGCCCAGCGAGTCGTGATCGTTCATATCGCCGAGGTGGCCCAGGTTCTCCAGCTTCGACTCCTGCAGGCTCGTCGCGATCGAGATGACCGCGGCCCGCTCCGGCAGGCCCGCCTTCTTCGTCGCGGCGATGATCGCCTTCACGTTCGCCACCTGCTCATCGTTCAGATCGATGTGCGACTGCTCGCCCTGCGGCTTGACGGTCTGCACCGCAACCGCAACCGGCTTCGCATCGACCGGAGCAGCGGCGTGGGCGGCGATGGGACCGGCGAACACACCACCGGCGAACGCGAGACCAGCAACGGACAGCATGCTCTTACGGATGATCGTGTTCATGGGGGTAGCTCCTTCACGGGGGTAGACACCCGATCGAGCCGCTCGGGGGAACGGCATAGGGGTGCAAGCACCTCGTCCGGCGCTCTCAAACACGGGGAAAGTCAGTTCGGCGGCTCACGGGCGCAGGGCTCGTGGCGCCGGGTCTGTGTGTAACGACCGCCGGGCCAGGCTCATTCCGGGGGTGGCCCATCCGCTGGCACCCTGTCGTGCGGTGCTGGTGCGGTCGTTCGGGGATGTGTAACGACCGCCGGGCCGGGGTCATTCCGGGGGTGGCCCGTCCATCGGCACCCCGTCGTGCGGGTGCTGGTGCGGTCGTCGTTCAGGGGGTCTGCAACGACCGGGGGTGGCCTGGCATTCCAACCCGGGGGGGTCGGGGCGGCGGGCCGTGGTGCTGCGATCGTCAGGGTATGTAACCACCCCCGGCCGGCCCCCATTCCGGCGCACGGGTGCACCGGGTCACAGGTCAACCCGGCATGAACCGGACAACAGGCCACTCCCCCGGCCCCCTGCGGTGGTGATCCACTCGGTATCCCTGACATCGGGGCATCGCCACCCCAGGACACCACGACATCACCGACACCGAGTCGATCACCCACCACGAGGCGACATCCGGCCGGTCTCGACAAGACGCCTGATACCTCAGAGGCATATCTATGCCTCACAGGTATCGCCACCACCGCAACGACGGCCACCAGGCCAGGAGATGCCGTGCCGGGGCAGGTATCAGGACGCGGTCGTCCGGGTCCTGCCGATCGTCGGCCCAGGCACCGTGGCCAGGCCCTCCAGGATCCGGCGTCCGAGACTGTCGGCGGATCGGGCACCGAAATGCCCGGCCGATATCGGCACGGAAGGTGATCACCGAGCGGGGTGAGCTTGCCGCGCCGGGACGGACAGCGACCACCCCACCCCCCACGCACCCGGCACACAAACCGCCACCCCGCCGCTCACCCGGCACAACCGGGAGGCCGGCCCGCAAAGGCCAGCGCCCGGCACACGACAGGAACAAGCCGCACACAGGCTGGCGCCCGTCGGAGTGCTCCGACGGGCGCCAGCTTGAAGTGCGACCGGGCCCTGCCCGGTGGTGGTGCGGATCAGTGCGCGGCCCCACCGAAGCGCTGGCGGCGACGCCAGGCCAGGGTCAGCAGCAGCATGATCGCGCCGGCGCCGACCAGGCCACCGCCGAGCTTCATGGGCGTACCCAGGCTGTCACCGGTGACGGGCAGCGGCTGCTTCTTGTGCAGCACCCGCAGCTCGGCGCTGGCGGTCCGGCCGGACTCCCGGCCCGTGGCGGTGAAGGTCAGCAGACCCGTCACCGACGGCCGGTAGCTCTTGGTGAACCGGCCCTGGGAGTTGGTGCGCGCCGTGAAGCTGAGCGGCGCACTCGCCTGGTACGCCACCGGAGCCATGGCCACGGTGCTGCCGTCGCTGCGGCGGGCCGGCACCTGGCCGGCAGCCGGGGCGGCCAGCGGCGTGACCGACACGGTGATGTCGACGGTCTCGTTCGGACCGAAGTTGGTGCCGGTCAGCACGACCGTCTCGCCGAGGAAGATCGTCGGCCGGTTGACGGTCAGCGACGGGGGTGCGGGCACGTACGGCGGTGGCTGAGGCGTGTCCGTGATCGTCGGCGACGGCTGCGGCTGCGGCTGTGCCGCCCCCGCCGCGGTCGGCACGGCCACCACGGCCAGGCCGACCGTGAGCGCCATGATGATGCGGGATAGCCGCATGATTGGTTCCCTCCTACTGGTCACAGCTTGGTGCGGAATGAACTTGGGTGGTCCAAGGGCTGGCGGTGGGGGTCAGCCACAGCTCGGCCTGCCCGGCGCCGGTCTTGGCGGTCAACAGGGTGACCTCCAGAGCCCGTTCGGCTCCGGGGCTCGCCTCGACGTTGGCCGTGGCGACCTGGCGACGGCGTTCGGTGCCGGTGCCCATTGCGATCTCCGTGCCGTCGAGACGAGCGTCGAGCACGCTCCCGCCCGCCGGGCTGAAGATCGACACCAACGTGCGCATGGTGTACGGGTCTCCGGCCATGCCGAGGCCGAGGACCGACTCGCTGAGTCCGGACTTCGGCGCCGTCGAGCGCAGAGTCACCCGCAGCCGAAGCTCGCGGCGACCGTCGGGTTGGCATTCGCCGACCGTGAGATTCGCCGTCGGCCGCAGGTAGTAGCCGAGCTTCGCGCCGCTGCCGTCGTTGAGGAACACGCCGACCGTCGGCACGGTGTCCTGTTCCGGAAGCGTCCCGGCCAACCGGCTGTCGCCGATTGTCCGCTGTTCCTCCGGTCGGGCACTCCAGAACAATATCCGGCGTTCCGTGATAGCACGGTCAAATGCGGACAACAACACCTTCGGGTTGACATTCTTCTTGAAGAAGGCGTCAAACACCGCGGCTGCGGACGCCGCGAAGAACGTGTCCTGCTGCTTGACGTCCAACCGCTGGTAGGTCTCGTTGAGCAGGGTCTGCACGACCTTCTCGCTGGACAGCGGGACGCCGCCGGGCACCAGCACCGGGCCGGTCGCCTTGAGCAGGTAGGACAGCACGACCGGGTCGACGGCGAGCACACCGTCCACGGTGGTGCCGGTCTTGCGGCGGAACATCTCCCGGTACAGCGCGGCGGCCGTCGGGTAGTGCGGGGTCAGATTGACGTCGGCGGGATACATGCCGGGCAGGTCGGTCCAGAGCGCCCTGGTCTCGGCGGGAAGCTTCAACGGCGGGTTGAACTGGCCGAGGGAGGCGCTGCTGCCCTGCTTGCCCATCCGGACCGAACCCTTGTCGGCCTCGATCATCGCGTACGCGCCGAACATGCCACCGGTGGCGCGCAGCTCGGCGGGGTTCTGCGAGACGAGCAGGTACCGCCGTGGCCCGTTGGCGCCGAGCAGCGGCGGCAGCAGCCGGGCGCCCTGGTCGGCGGCCGAGGTGAGGCTGGCGAGTCGGTCGATCTCGCCCCGCAGGTCGGTCAGTGCCTGCCGGATCTGGCTGACCAGCCGGTCGGCGGGCACTGCGGCCAGGGCGCTGCGGGTGCGCTGCACCGAGTCGTCCACCCGGGACAGCTCGCCGGAGACGGCGGTGAGCCGGCCCAGGTCCAACCGACCCCCGGTGGGCACCAGGCTGGTCAGGTCCGTGCGCAGCAGCGTCGGAAACGCCTGTCGGGCCAGCTCGTCGATGGCCACGGCGATCCGCCCGACCGCGTCGACGTCGTCGCCGGCGATCGGGGTACGCCCAGCGAGCCGCCAACCCGGGTCGGCGGTCGCGGCCCGCGCCGCGCCGGACTGCTCCTGGAGGGCCGCGAGTGTCCGCAGTGCACGATCGCTGTCCCCGCCGACCACCTGCGCGCTCAGCTCCCGTGCCAGTCCGGCGGCGTTGAGCAGGTGAGCCCGCGCCTGCCAGCCGCGGAAGCCGATCCACCCGCCCGTCGCCAGCAGCAGCGAGCCGACCACCAGGGCACCCAGGAGCGCGCGGCGCAGTCGGGCCCGCCGACGGCGCCGGGACCGGCTCCGCCGTCGGCGCGGACGTTCGCTCTCCTCCGTCACACCACACTCCCGTTCCCCGGAATCGGACAGAAGGTCCGATATCCCTGATGTTCTTAGCACGCATCGGCGAAGCTCGTACCGTTATGGCGATTGTTGTCCGTTACGCGAGGTTGCCTCGCGGTTCGGCGGCGGCCTCCGGGACCCGACCTGCCGCCTCGTGCAGCAGCCGCTCCACCCGGTCCACGCCGGCCGGCAACGACATCTCCCGCAGGTACGCCTCCCGGCCCCGGCGACCCATCTCCGCCCGTGCCGGCGGGGGGATCGTCGCGGCCAACCAGAACCTGTCGGCCAGCGCGGCCCAGTCCTCCGGAGGGCAGGAGAGCCCGGCCCGAGCGCGTTCGACCAGCTCGGCGGTGTCCCCGCCGGCAGAGGCCACGACCGGTGCGGCGCAGGAGAGCGCGGCCTGCAACTTGCCGGGCACCATGCCGCGCAACTCCGGCAGGTCGCGCAGCATGATCAGCTGGTAGTCGGCAGCGGCGTACAGCTCGGGCATGTCGACCGGGGACCGCCGCTCCAGGAAGCGGACGTTCTCGGCGCCCAGCTCGGCGGCGAGCCCCCGCACGCGCCGCTCGTCCGCGCCCGAGCCGACCAGGACCAGTTCCATCGTCCGGTCCAGCGCCGCGGCGGCCCGTACCGCCGTCTCCAAACCCTGCCGGGGGCCGATGGTGCCGGCGTGCATCACCACGCACCGCGCGTCCCGGCGAACCAGCTGGCGGGCCGCCGCGCCCGGCGTCGCCGGGTGGAAGATCCGCTCGTCGGTCCAGTTGAGAACCAGCCGGACCCGGGCCGGGTCAGCGCCAGCGGCGACCACCAGGTCCCGCATGGACGGTGCGGCAACGGCGATCCGCGCGGCCGACCGGAATATCCGGGCCATCGCGGTGCTCATCCGCGCCGCCCAGCGCCCGTCGCCCGTCTCGTCGGCGCCGTCGCGCGCCCAGACGTCCTGGACGTGCAGCACCGCCGGCACCCGCGGCAGCAGCCGGAGCACCCCGGCGGTGGCGAACGTGGTGGCGGGCAGTTGGAAGACGTAGAGCGCGTCCACGTCGCCCAGGTACCGACGCGCGGCCAGCGTCGCGCTGCCGGCGAAGGAGAGATAGCTGGCCACCCGGACGCCGGTGGACCCGGGGCGACCGGAGTACCGCGGGACCCGCCGCACGGTCAGCCGCCGGCTGTTTGTCTCGTGGTGCCAGCGCTGCCGCCAACCTGGGTAGACGTGGCCGCCGGGGTAGTCGGGGAACCCGGTGAGCACCCGGACCTCGTGCCCGCGCGCGGCCAGCTCCTCGGCGAGACTGCCGGGGATGAACGCCGGTTCGGGCGGAAAGTGGTACGACAGGATGCCGATCTTCACGGGGCCACCGCCGTCCACCGCGGATCGGCGTCCGTCGGCGCGGCACCACGGCGGGCGGGCACCCGGCCCGCGTACGATTCCGACAACCCCTCCCTGCGCGGCCACCGGCGTCGACGCACCGCCCTCGCGGTGCGGCCACCCGCGTCCGCACCGACGAGAGGGGTCCCGATGGCCGACCGCGTGCTGTTCGTCTGCCACGCCAACCTGTGCCGATCGCCGATGGCCGAGTACCTGGCGCGCCGGATGCTGGCCGATCGGCCGGTCATCGTGGCCAGTGCCGGCACCGACGCCGTGGACGGGCTGGGCATGCACCCGTACGCCATGGAGATCGCGGCCGAGAGCGGCGCGGACGCGGCGGAGTTCCGCAGCCGGGGGCTGCGGCCCGAGTACCTGGCCGACGCGACGCTGGTGCTGACCGCGACCCGGCGCCAGCGCTCGGTCTGCACCGCTCTGGCGCCGGCCGCCCTGCACCGGACGTTCACCCTGCGCCAGTTCGGCCGGCTGGCCGCCGCGGCCGAACCGCCCGCCGAGATGGCCGACGACCCGCTGCGGGCGGCGATCGCCGCCGCCGCCCGCGCCCGGGGGCGGCTGCAACCCGCCGCCCCGGACGCGGACGACCTACGGGACCCGATCGGCGGGACCGCCGCCGACTTCCGACGCTGCGCCGAGGAGATCGAACGTTCGCTGCGACCCCTCGCCGCGCTCATCGGGGCAACCGGGTGAGTTCCTGGGTGCGGTCGCTGACGCCGTTGACCCCGGTGCCCTCGCCGTGCCGGGCGGACGTGGCCCGGTCGGTCGGCACCGACGGCGTGGCCGTGTTGGCGACCACCCGGTAGGCCTCGTACTGGTACGCCTCGGCCTTGGCGACCTTGGCCATGTTCAGCACGCAGCCGAGCAGCCGGACCGAGACCGAGTGCAGCGAACGGGCCGCCGCGGCCACCTGGGTCCGCGAGGTGCGGCCCTGCTGGGTCACCAGCAGCGCACCGTCGGCCTGCACGGCCACCACCACGCCGTCGGTCACCGCGAGCAGCGGCGCGGTGTCGATGATCACGATGTCCGCCGACTCGCGCAGGGCCAGCAGCAGGTCCGCCATCGCCTTGGAGCCGAGCAGCTCGCTCGGGTTCGGCGGGGCGGAGCCGCTCGGCAGCACCAGGAGGGACTTGTCCCCCCAGCGCTGCACCACGTCACCGACCTGGACGTCGCCGACGAGCACGTCGGTGAGGCCGACCCCGGCGTCCATGCCCAGGTACTCGTCGACCTTGGGACGACGCAGGTCCGCGTCGACCAGCAGGACGCGCCAACCCGCCTCGGCCAGCGCGATGGCCAGGTTGCAGGAGAGCGTGGTCTTGCCCTCGCCCTGCAGTGCGCTGGTCACGGCGATGACGCGGGCCGGCTCATGCACGTCCACGAAGCGCAGGTTGGTACGCAGCTTGCGGACGGCCTCGGCGCGCGCCGAGGTCGCGGCGTCGCCGATGATCAGCGGCGCGGAGCGGGCGTTGCTCTCGAACGGGATCTCACCGAGCAACGGGCTGCCGGTGGCCCTCTGCAGGCCAGCGGCGTCGCGCAGCCGGACGTCGGCCACGCCACGCAGGATCGCCAGGCCGACGCCGAGCACCAGGCCGATCAGGCCGCCGAGAGTGAGGTTCTGCACCGGCCGTGGTGAGACGGGGCTGGCGCTGACCCGGGGGCCGCTGACCACCTCGATCTTGATCGGCGCCTTGCCCTCGGGCGGTGTCTCGACCCTCTGCACGAGCTCGACGAACTTCGCGGCGAGGGTCTCCGTCACCCGCAACGCGCGGGTCTGGTCGGTGTCGGTGACCGACGCGCGCAGCAGGACGGTGCCCGCCTCGGTGGAGGTACTCACCCGCCGCTGCACCTCGTCGGCGGTGAGCCCGACCGGGTTCTCCGCCACCACGCTCTGCGCGAGGCGGTCGCTGTTGAGCAGATCGGCGTACGACTTGACGCGCTGCTGAAGGAAGAGCCCACCCTGATAGGCGTCGGTGACGCCCTGGTTGGGGGTGGTGACGAAGAACGTCACCGAGGCGACGTACCGGGGTTGGGCCCGTACGGTCAGGAACGCCGAGACGCCCAGGGCCACCATGACGGTGACCAGTGCGACCCACCAGTGCCGACGCACGTGGCGCATGTGGCGGAGCAGGTCCATCAGGAGCGCCTCCGTGCCGGTCCGGTTACGCCAAAGAACTTCACGAAAACCCCCAAGGTCGTCTGTAAACTCGTGAAACCATTAAACCGGCTCATACGGCTTATGTCCGGAGTTATGTGTTTTCAGCGGCGACAAGTGCGCCCCAATGACCAACCCGACAAACGTCCATTCGGCAGCGGTGACATCCGGGGAAAAGTCGACGGCTGATCGGGCGGCGTTCGACCGCCCCTGCGGTCGCCGCGACAGCCGAGCCCGGATAGGGTCGGCAACGGTGTGCCGGGAAGTCTGGTCGGCGAGTGGGTTCCTGCCGTCCCGACAGCCGAGGTGAGCGCCACCGATGACCGACCGCACCCCGCCCCCCGACCGGTCCCGGCCGACGGTCCGGCTCTTCACTCGATCGTCCTGGCCCGAGGCCCGCCACCTGGCCGACGTGCTGCGTACCGAGACAGTCGGTGGCGCCCTGCTGCTGCTCGGCGCCGTGCTGGCGCTGATCTGGGCGAACTCCCCGTGGGTCGACTCGTACACCCGGCTCGGCGAGTGGGTGCCCTGGCCCGGCGGCGCGCGCTGGCACCTCGACCTGGATGTCGCCACCTGGGCCGCCGACGGCCTGCTGGCCGTCTTCTTCTTCGTGGTGGGGCTGGAACTCAAGCGGGAGTTCGTCGCCGGGGAACTACGTGACCCGCGGCGCGCCGCGCTGCCGGTCGTCGCCGCCCTCGGCGGCATGCTGATGCCCGCGCTGATCTACGTGGCGGTCGTGGTGACGGCGGGCGGGGAAGGGCTGCGCGGCTGGGCGATCCCCACCGCCACCGACATCGCCTTCGCCCTCGCGGTGCTCGCGGTGGTCAGCTCGCACCTGCCCCAGGGCCTGCGCGCCTTCCTGCTCACCCTCGCCGTGGTCGACGACCTGTTCGCGATCACCATCATCGCGGTCTTCTACACCGCCGACTTCCACCCCGTGCCGCTGCTCGCCGCGCTGGCGCCGATCGGGCTCTTCGCCCTGCTCGTCCAGCGCGGGCGTACCTGGTGGTGGGCCCTGATCCCGCTCGCGGTCGCCGCCTGGGCCCTCGTGCACGCCTCCGGCGTGCACGCGACGGTGGCGGGTGTCCTGCTCGGCTTCACCGTGCCGGTCCTGGCCGGCCGCCGCCCGGCAGGCGCCCCGGCGACCGACGACCGGCCGCCGGCCAACGGCGACGGCGGCGGGCTCGCCGAGCACCTGGAGCACCGTTGGAGGCCGGTGTCGGCCGGGTTCGCGGTGCCGGTCTTCGCGCTGTTCGCGGCCGGGGTCACGCTTCGTGGCACCGACCTGGGCGCCCTGGTGACCGAGCCCGTGGTGATCGCCATCGTTGCCGGCCTGGTGTTCGGCAAGAGCATCGGCATCTTCGGATCGACCTACCTGCTGGCCCGGTTCACCCGCGCCCAACTGGACGAGGACATCAGCTGGGCCGATCTGCTCGGAATCGCACTGCTGGCCGGCGTCGGTTTCACCGTGTCACTACTCATCGGTGACCTGGCGTTCGGCGCCGGAAGCACGGCCGACGACCGGGTCAAGGCCGCCGTGCTCGCCGGCTCGGTGATCTCCGCCGGGCTGGCCGCCACCGTGCTCGCCCGCCGCAACGCCGTGTACCGCCGGGTGACGGAGCGGGAGCGGCTGGACGCCGACGGCGACGGCGTGCCCGACGTCTACCAGCGGAAGGCCGACGGCTGACCTCCGCCGGCCGGTCAGCGGCCTCGTTTGGCGGGCCGGCGCTCCTCGGTCTCCTCGGACAGCGCCTCGGCCGCCGGCTCGGTGAGGTCGTCACCGGGCACCGCCACCTCCTCGGCCAGGTCCTGCTCGTCGGGCTTCCCGCCGGGCTGCGGCTCAGGAGCGGTGGCACCGCCGGCGAAGCCGTACTCGTTCGGTTCGTCGTGCCTGCTCATCTGGTCGTCCTCCCGCTCGCGCCGGTTTCGCCTCGTACCGACAACGGTAGGTGGTGATCGTCCCCGGCGCAGGGCGGCGGGGATTGTCGGCGTGACCACGACGGCGCGGCGCCCAGCGCCGCCCAGAGAAGCTGCCGCAGCGCGATGATCGCCGCCGCGCCGGCCAGCCCGTTCCAGCCCGGATCGCCGACGAGCCGGAGCAGACCGGCAGCGATCAGCAGGTCCAACAGCACCCGGATGGCGGTACGGCCTCCCCCGGTGCTCAGCACGGTGACCACACCGACGACGAGGGCCAGCGCGGTCACCGCGGTCACCAGCGCGCCGATCACGTCCGGTGCTCCCCCTCGACGACCTGCCGCTGCTCCTGACGGATCTCCCGGCCCAGGAAGTAGTTCAGCGCCGTCCGGATGGTGGCGATCGCGGCCAGCTGGCCGATCTGGTCGAACGACGGGGACACCGCGGTTCGCAGGACGTCGGCCGCCAGCTGGAACTCCAGGCCGAGGGTCAGGAACCGGCCGAGGGAGAGCCGGATCGGGGTGAAGACCGCGGCGGTGCGGTGTCGCAGCCCCTCGACCACGAACCGCACCGCCGCCCAGACCGCGCCGACGAAGATGACCAGAGCACCGGCGACCTCCACCACGGCGACCAGCACCTCGTCACCCTGGCGCAGCAGTTCGGCCGCCTCCACCCGGAGCCGTTACCCGTCACCGACGCGGGTAGTCGGCGATCAGGTCAGCTCGCTCACCGCCTCCAGGATCAACCAGAGCCCGGAGATGGCGAAGAGCACCGCCGCGCCGTACCTGATCGTCTTCTCCGGCAGCCGGCGGCCGAGCAGCCGGCCGACCAGGATGGCCAACGCGTCCGCGGCCACCATGCCGACCGTGGAGCCGAGCCAGGTGCCGAACCAGCCGTACTTGGTGGCCAGGGTGATCGTGGCGAGCATCGTCTTGTCGCCCAGCTCCGCCAGGAAGAACGCCACCGACACCGCGACGATCGCGGTCTTGCTGGTCTTCTCGGCCTTGCGCTTCTCCTCCTCGGTGAGCGTGTCACCGCGCAGGGTCCACGCGCCGAAACCCAGGAACGCCAGGCCGGCCACCAGGGAGATCCAGTCGGTGGGCAGCACCGCGCCGAGACCCGTGCCGATGGCGACCGACGCCAGATGCACCACCGCCGTGGCGACGGTGATGCCGATCAGCACCGGCATCGTCCGGAACCGGGTGGCGAAGGTCAGCGCCATCAGCTGACTCTTGTCCCCCAGCTCCGCGACGAAGATGACGCCGAAGCTGACGACCAGCGCGGCGAAGAATCCCTCCATGACGTCCTTCCCGTTTTCACGCCGGGAGGAGGGAAAGAGGCGCCCTCGACCCGGCTACACAGCCTGAGTCGAAGGTCTCGCCCGCCCCGGAGACCGGGGCCGCGTGGCCGGGTGCGGAACGCACCAGTATGTCGACCACGACATTGGGGGCTACTCCCCTTCGCGCGACCAGCCTAACCGATCATCGGGCGGGCCGGCCGGGACGGGTGAACAGGCTCACCGGGCCTGGGCCAGCGTGACGCCGAACAGCCCGTCCGGGTCGGTCCAGAACTCCGTCGCGGTGAAGCCCGCCGTCGCCAACTCGGCGGCGATCCCCGCCGGGCGGAACTTCGCCGACACCTCGGTGCGCAGGTCCTCCCCCGCGGCGAACTCGACGGTCAGGTCCAGCACCCGGACCCGCATCGGCCGGGTCGCCCGCAGCCGCATCTCGATCCACTCGTGGGCCGGGTCCCACACGGCGACATGGTCGAACGCCTCCGGGTCGAAGTCGGCGCCCAACTCCCGGTTGATCACGTGCAGCACGTTGCGGTTGAACTCCGCCGTCACCCCGGCCGCGTCGTCGTACGCCGGCACGATCACCGACGGGTCCTTCACCAGGTCGGTGCCGAGCAGCAGCCAGTCGTTGACCTCCAGCGCGGCGCGCATCTCGGCCAGGAACCCGGCCCGCTCGGCGGGCAGGAGATTGCCGATGGTGCCGCCGAGGAACACCACCAGCCGGCGGCCGCCGGTCGGCAGCCGGTCCAACTGGCGGGTGAAGTCCCCGACGATGCCGCGGACGCGCAGCCCCGGATAGTCGGCGGCGATCTCCGCCGTGGAGCCCAGCAGCGCGCTGACCGACACGTCCAGCGGAACGAAGGTGCCCAACCCGCCCTGACGGGTGAAGGCGTCCAGCAGCAGACGCGTCTTCTCCGACGAGCCGGAGCCCAGCTCGATCAGGGTCTTGGCCCCGGTCAGCGCCGCGACGTCGGGCGCGTGCTCGGCCAGCACGGCCCGCTCCGCCCGGGTCGGGTAGTACTCGGGCAACCGGGTGATCGCCTCGAACAGCTCGCTGCCCCGGGCGTCGTAGAACCACTTCGGTGGGAGCCATTTCTGCTCCGCGCTCAGCCCGGCCCGAACGTCCTGGCGCAGACCCCGCTCCAGGTCGCGCTCCTCGAGGTAGATCTCCAGCGGCTCCGCCGTCATCGGTGTTCCTCTCTGCTCGATCAACCGTTGCGTGCCCGACCGGTGCGGCTCACCGCGTCGGCAGCGGGCTCACCCGCACCTCGCCCGCGGTGGCGGTGACCACGTGCCCCTCCGGCACCGGCCGCCACCCGGGGTCGTCGTCGTGCGGCTCCGAGACGAGCAGCACGCTGCCCGCCGCCGCGCGCACCGACAGCGCGTGCCCCGCCACACTGGCGACCATTCGGTGCCCGTCGGTGAGCAGCAGGTTGAGCCGCGACCCGGGGGCCGCCGCGGCGACGTCCGCCACCGTCTGGGCGACCGCCTCGGCCGGATCGGCGCCCGCGCGCAGCCGCTGCCGGACCAGCGCCCAGAGCAGCGCCGAGTCGGTGGCCGCGTCCAGCGTGAGCAGGTCGCGCACCGGCAGCCCGGCCGCGAGCGGCACCACGCTGTCCGGCCAGCCGCGCACCACCCCGTTGTGGCTGAACAGCCACCGTCCCTCGGCGAACGGCGCGGCGGCGCCGTCGAGCACCGCCATCCCGACGGTGGCCGAGCGGACCGCGGCGAGCACCGCGCCGGCGCGGGTCACCGCCGCGAGCTGGGCGATGGTCGGGTCGCTCCAGATCGGCTGCGCCCGCCGGTAGCGCACCGGCTCCCCGTCACCCGGATACCAGCCGACGCCGAACCCGTCGGCATTGATCGTGCCGCCGCCGCGCATGTCGCGAGGCGCCCAGGACTGCCGCACCAGCGAGTGCGGGGGCTCGAACAGCAGCTCGGCCAGCGTGACCGGCGGCCCCAGGTAGGCCAGGTGACGACACATCAGCGGACCCCGCCAGCCGACCCACCGGGGCTCACCGGTGCGACTCGTCCGGGCTGGCGTCGCGGGCGCAGCGGAAACCGCTGAAGATCTGCCGTCGGATCGGATAGTCCCAGTTGCGGAACGTGCCCCGGCAGGCCGACCGGTCCGTGCCGAACGATCCACCGCGCAGCACCCGGTAGTCGCCGCCGAAGAAGACCTCCGAGTATTCCCGGTAGGGGAACGCCGCGAAGCCCGGATGCCCGCCGAAGGTGGTCGAGGTCCATTCCCAGACGTCGCCGATGAGCTGGTGCACGCCCAGCGGTGAGGCACCGCCCGGGTACGCCCCCACCGGGGCGGGCCGCAGGTGACGTTGGTCGAGGTTGGCGTGCGCGTCGGTCGGGTCGTCGTCGCCCCACGGGTAGCGGCGGGACCGCCCCGTAGCCGGGTCCCAGCGGGCGGCCTTCTCCCACTCCGCCTCGGTCGGCAGCCGCCTGCCCGCCCACGCCGCGTACGCCTGCGCCTCGTACCAGCACACGTGCACCACCGGCTCGTCGGCGCGCACCCGATCCCACCGGCCGAAGCGCCGGTAAACCCAGCCGTCGCCGTCACGGCGCCAGTGCATCGGCGCGCTGAGCTGCTCCTGGACCCGGTGCGCCCAACCCGCGGCGCTCCACCAGCGGGGCTCGGAGTAACCGCCGTCGGCGATAAAGGTCTCGTACTGCCCGTTGGTGACCGGGGCGGCGTCGATGACGTACGCGGGCAGGTCGACGCGGTGCGCGGGGCGCTCGTTGTCCAGCGCCCACGGGTCGGTGTCGGTGCCCATCGTGAACGGGCCGGCGGGCACGAGAACCTCCCCACCGACCGGGGCGGACGGCTCCGGCGGAGGCGGGGCGTGCAGCACCGCCGGCCCCGAGCGCAGCTGGTGGGTGGCGAGCATCGTCTCGTCGTGCTGCTGTTCGTGCTGGACGATCATGCCGAAGGCGAACCCGTCGGCGACCAGCGGCCGCTCGGTGAAGGTCATCGCGTCGAGCAGGTCGTGCACCTTGTCCCGCACGGTGCCCAGGTAGGCGCGCGCCTCGGCGGGTGCCAGCAGGGGCAACGCGGGGCGGTCCCGTCGCGGCTGCTTGAACGCGTCGTACAGCTCGTCGATGTCGCACCGGACCGGCTCGCGGCCCCCGACGTCGCGGACCAGCCAGAGCTCCTCCTGGTTGCCGACGTGCGCCAGGTCCCACACCAGCGGCGACATCAGCGGCGAGTGCTGGCGCATCAGGTCGGCGTCGTCGACCACCTCGGTCAGCAGCGCCGTGCGGGACCGGGCCCGCGCCAGCTCCGCCGCGATCCTGCCGCGCAACTGCTCCCCGTCGACGTGCTCCGTCGTGCTCGCGGTCATCGGTCGCCCCTCTCCGCGGCGGTCAGCCGCCGCCGTACGCCTCGCTGGATCTCGTCGTGGATGCCGGCCGGCAGCTCCAGCCGGGGCAGGGTGGTCAGGGCCAGGTCGAGCAGTGCCGCCGCGGCGGCGGCCAGCGCCGGGTCGGCCAGGCCGTGCCGGGCGGCGCTCGACCAGCGGTGTGCCACCGGCGCGCCGATGGCGTACGCCGTGCGCACGGTGCCCGGGTCGGCGAACAGGGCGGTCAGCACCGCCAGCGGAAGGCGCCAGGCGCGGCCGGGCTGGGCGTCCAGGTAGCGCAGCTCCAGGTAACCGCGTGGCCGCACCGGCGGGAAGAGGGTGCTGACGTGGTAGTCGAGGTCGTCGGTGGTGGGTGGGCGGGGCAGCGCGCCGTCAAGCCAGTCGGCGAACGTGACACCGGGCGGCGCGGTCCAGTCCGGGCCGTGTCGACGCAGGCAGAGCAGCGGCGCGCCGAGCACGTACCGGATCCACGCGGCGGTCGGGTCCTCGTCGGCGCGGCCGGCCGTCCAGACCGGTCGGGTCCGGGCCGGGTCGATGGCCAGCCAGGCGGCCATCCGGGCGGAGGCCCAGCCGGTGCGCCGCCCGGCGTGCCGGGTGGCGGAGGCGAACGTGGCCAGCAGTGGCGGGCCGACCGCGTGGGCTGCGGCCCACCGCGCCGCCACCTGGTCCGGCTCGCCGGCGTCGAGGCACACCTGCAGGCCGGCGGTGCTGTACATCATCGTCCGGCCGGCCGGACCACGCCGGTCGAAGGCGCCGCGCATCGCGCGGTAGCGGGGGGTGTCCACCACGGGACGGGGCCGGCGGTGCGGGTCGATGCCGCTGCGACCGAGGATCAGCCCGCCGGCGGCCAGCAGGTCGGTGACCTGGGCGATGTCGGCCTCGGTGGCCTGGATCAACGCGGCGACCGAGGGGCCTGGCGGGGTGGAGATCTCCAACTGGCCGCCCGGCTCCACCGTCACCGTGCCGCCGTGTCGCAGCGGCTCGGCCGGGCTCGTGGCGTCCAGCGTGACGGGGCTGTGTCGCCCCAGCGCCGCCCGCAGCCTCGCCGGGTCGACCGGGCGGGCGGGATCGGCGACGTCGTGCACGGTCCATTCCAGTTCGACGCCCGTGCGGGTGGGTGGGCCGGTCTTGAAGCAGATCCGGGCGAGGTGCCTGCCTGCGGCGGCGGACTCTCGCAGAATGGCGCTGCGGTCCAACTCGGGTGACGTCACCACCGGTCGGGGCCCCCTCTCCGTGCGCCGGCTCCGGAACACTGTGCCACCGTAAACCCACCCACCGACACCGTCGGGGGCGTCGACGGCGCCACCAATCTCTGTCTAACAGACGAATTTCCCGGTGCGGGCGGAACGAACGGCGCCGGCGGCCGGGTGCTCAGTTGTGGGCGGGCCGGCCGGTCGGGGACGGCTTGACCTTCGCCGATCTGGTCGGCGTCGCCTCGGGCACCAGCCGCTGGCAGTACGCCTCGACCTCGGCGGCGCCGCCGGCGGCGGTCACCAGCTCCTCGAAGGCCGGGGTGTCCAACGCCTTCTCCCGCTGTTCGGGGTTCTTGGCCAGCCAGGCGTGGCACAGCCCACGCAACTGCCCGGCGGGCGGCACCTCGGCGGGCGGCGCGGCGGTGACCGACGGGGTGGTCGACGGGGTGCGGGGAGCGGGCGGCGTCGACCGGTCGGGCGGCGTGGTGCGGTCGTCGGACGGGGTCGCCCCGACGTCGCTGGGCGTGGACGACGGACTGCTCGGCGCCGACGGCGTCGGCTCCGGCGCCCGGTCGAGGTTGACCGCGGCGAAGGCGGCGCCGGCGGTGGCGGTCGCCGCGAGTGCGCCGATCCAGGCGACCGCGCCGGTGGTCACCCGGCGGCGGTGCGGCCGGCGTGCCGTGGTGGGCGCCGGGTCGGCCCGGGCGGCCCGGAACGCGGCCAGCGCGGCCTCCTCGCCGGCCAGTTCACCGGGACGGGTCGGGCCAGCGGCCTGGGCGAGCAGCCGGGCCACCGGGTCGGCGGGGGTGCTGGCGTGGTCCTGGGTCGAGGTGGCGTCCGACTGGGCGCGGCTCGCGTCGAGCAGTCGCTCGGTCTCGGCACGGTCGGCCCGCCGGTCCCGCCGGTACGGGTTCATCCGGAATCCCCTCACGTCAGCCCCCGTCCGCCGGCTCGGCGTGCGACGTCGGCCGGGACCGACCGGTGCGCGGACGGGGCGGCGGCGTCGCCTCGGCACCGACCGGCGGTGCCACGCCCTCCTCGTCAGGGGCCGGCGTCGCGACCAGGCCCTGCCTTTCCAGTAGTGCGGCGAGCCGCCGCAGGCCCCGATGGGCGGCGGTCCGGACGGCACCGGCACGGCGGCCCAGAACCCGCCCGGCGGACTCGGCGTCCAGGCCGATCACGGCCCGCAGGAGAACTGCCTCGGCCTCCCGGGGAGGAAGGGTGGCTATCAGTGCCAGGGCCATCTCGGTGCCGATCGTCTCGCCGGCCCGCTCGGCGGTGTCGGTGTCGCCGGCCAGCTCGGTGAGGGCCTGCACCGGAACCGGCAGTGCCGGCCGGCGACGCAGCCGGCGCAGGTGGTCCATGGCCCGGTTGCGGGCGATCGTCACGGTCCAGGCGCGGAACTCACCGCCGGTGAAGCTGGGCAGGTCGCGCGACACCTGCAGCCAGGTCTCCGATGCGACGTCCTCGGCGTCCGCGCCGACCAGCGCGGTCAGGTAGCGCAGCAGGCCCGGCTGGAGGCTGCGGTAGAGGAAGCGAAACGCGTCCTCGTCTCCGGCCTGCGCCGCGGTGACCGCCTCCGACAGCTCGCCGGTCATCTGCCGACCACGGATCGTCCGGGACGTCCCGGCCCGATCCGCTGCGCCGGGGCATTCCGCGCGGCTCGGACCGTCGGCCCGACCAGCTCCCGCACCGCACCGCCCTCCGCCGTTTCCGATCTCTCCCGTGCCCGCGCCGAGATGGCCGGGGCGGGTCGTCTGGACCAGCGCCATGATGGTCGATTCTCGACGTGCTGCCCCGGGCGGGCCTGAGCCGGGCTAACGCTAGGAGGGACCAACCGGGGCGACAAGTCGGCACGGTGTCACGGAAGAGTGACAATTATCAACCCGGAGGGGCGGCGCGTCGCCGTAACGCTCACGGCCCTCCGGGCGCTGCGCGCACCGGAGGGCCGTCGACCATCATCGACGGGCAGGCGTGGATCGACATGTGTCGGCTTTTGTCACTGCGTGTCGTCACCTCGTCACACAGAGACCGGGTCCACACAGGTCAGACCGGATGGACCGCCGGGTACGACGGTCCGGCCGAGCAGCCGCGGCGCGCCGTCGCGCGCCGCTCTGGGTACGGTAATGCTGTGTTGTCATCGGAGGTCGTGCTCAGCGGTCGATACCGCCTGGACGAACGTGTCGCCACCGGCGGCATGGGCGACGTCTGGCGTGGCACCGACCTGATCCTCGGCCGGCAGGTCGCGGTCAAGGTCCTGCTGCCGGCGCTGGTCTCCGACCCCGACTTCATCGCCCGGTTCCGGGCCGAGGCGCGGATCATGGCGGCCCTGCGGCACCCGGGCATCGTGCAGGTCTACGACTGCGGTGAGGACGACCTGCCCGACGGCGGCCGAGCCGACTACCTGGTCATGGAGTTCGTCGAGGGCGAGCCTTTGTCGAAGCGGATCGAGGCGTCCGGTCGGCTCGACGTGGCCGAGACGATGTCGATCGTGGCCCAGGCCGCCCAGGCGCTGAACGCCGCCCACCGTGGCGGCATCGTGCACCGCGACGTCAAGCCCAGCAACCTGCTGGTGCAGGAGGACGGCACGGTCGTCCTGGTCGACTTCGGGGTGGCCCGCTCCACCAACGTGACCAGCATCACCAGCACCAACGCGGTGCCGGGCACCGCGCTCTACATGGCGCCCGAGCAGGCCGCCGGCCGGCCGGTCAGCGGTGCCACCGACATCTACGCCCTGGGCGCCGTCGCCTACTGCTGCCTGACCGGCGGTCCGCCGTTCACCGGCGACAACCCGCTCCAGGTCGCCGTGCGGCACCTGGACGACGAGCCGCCGGAGCTGCCGCACGAGATCCCGGAGGCCGTGCGCGCACTGGTGTCCCGTTCGCTGGCCAAGGACCCCCTCGAGCGGTTCACCAGCGGCGCGGCGATGGCCGAGGCCGCCCGGACAGCGGTGACCGGCGGGGAACCGCCGACCGCTCTGGCGTCGTCGGTCCCCCTGCGCGACGGCGGGCCGGGCACGCGCACGGACGTGCCGGTCGGCGCGGCGGTGGCGGGCACGGGAGCTGGCCGTCAGCGACGACGCGGCCCACTGGTCGGCGCGGGAGCGGTTGTGCTGGTCGCGCTGGTCGGCCTGGCCGCGGCGCTGGGTGCGGCACGGAACACCGGCGACTCCCCGGCCGTCAAGCTGCCGACCAGCTCACCGACCGTGGCGCCGACCGGTCAGGTCGACCTGCCGGCGGCCAACGAGCAGGTCACGGTGGATCCGGCCCGACCGAACCGGCCGCCGGCCCTGCAGAACACCCCGTCGGCCTCGACCAGCGCGTCGCCGACCGCACAGCCCAGCGAGACCGCGAGCCCTCCGTCGCCGACGACAAGCGCCACGACCCCGCCGCCGCCGACCAACACCCCGTCGGACCCGCCGTCGGACCCGCCGTCCGACCCGCCGCCCACCACCACCAGCCCGCCGGCCGACCCGGGAGGGCCGCCGGGCAGTTGAGCCCGTCCCGGGGGGTGCGTCCGCAACCCCACCAGCACCGATATCACCAAAACGGACTTACGTCGTCGAAGACCCCTCTAGGCTCCTCAGCAGGTCATTTCCACCATCTGCCGCGGGAGCCCGGGTGAGTGCTGAGAAGCTGGTCGTGATCGGCCAGGGGTACGTCGGACTGCCGCTGGCCATGCGTGCCGTCGAGGCGGGCCTGGACGTGGTCGGCCTCGATGTCGACGCCGACCGGGTGAAGCGGCTCGCGTCCGGCGAGTCGTTCGTCGAGGACATCCCGACCGACCGGCTGGGTCGGGCGCTGGGCAGTGGGCGGTACCACCCCAGCACCGAGTACACCGACGCCGAAGGCTTCGACATCTGCGTCATCACCGTGCCCACCCCGCTGCGCGACGGGACCCCGGACCTGAGCTTCGTCGAGCAGGCCGGCATCGGCATCGGCCCGTACGTGCGGCCGGGCAGCACGGTGATCCTCGAGTCCACCACCTACCCGGGCACCACTCAGGAGCTGCTGCGCCCGCTGCTGGAGTCGGCCAGCGGGCTGCAGAGCCCCGGCGACTTCCACCTCGGCTACAGCCCGGAGCGGATCGACCCGGGCAACCCGACCTGGCGGCTGGAGAACACCCCGAAGGTGGTCTCGGGCGTGGATCCGGCGTCGCTGGCCCGCGTGGACGGGTTCTACCGGCGTCTCGTGGAGCGCACCGTACCGGTCGACTCCACCCAGGTCGCCGAGCTGACCAAGCTGATCGAGAACACCTTCCGTCAGGTCAACATCGCGCTGATCAACGAGTTGACCATGCTCTCGCACCACCTGGACATCGACGTCTGGCAGGCGATCGACGCGGCCGAGACCAAGCCGTTCGGCTTCATGCCGTTCCGGCCCGGCCCCGGCGTCGGCGGGCACTGCCTGCCCATCGACCCGTGCTACCTGTCCTGGCAGGTGAAGCGCCGCCTGGGCCGGCAGTTCCGGTTCATCGAGCTGGCCAACGACGTCAACCACGAGATGCCCGAGCACGTCGCACAGCGGATCATGGCGGGGCTGAACAGGACCGGCCGCGCGGTCAGCGGCGCCCGGCTGCTGCTGCTCGGGTTGGCGTACAAGAAGAACACCGGTGACATGCGGGACTCCCCCGCGGTCGACGTGGCCCGCCGGTTGCAGGCCCTCGGCGCCCAGGTCCACGCGGTCGAGCCGTACGCCGAGGCGCACCACATCCCCGCCGGGGTGACCATCGTCGACCTGACCGAGCGGGAGGTGCGGGCCGCCGACGCGGTGGTCGTGGTCACCGACCACGACAGTTTCGACTACGACCTCGTCGTCCGGCACGCCGGCTATGTCTTCGACACCCGCAACCGCTGCTCCGGCCCGATGGTCGAGCGTCTGTAGACCCGGCACCGCTGGCCGGTCCCGCCGCCGGGGAAGACGGCGGGGCCGGCCGGCGGATGTCCGTCCGCGCCGCTGCGGTCACTGGTCGCCGAGAGCCTCGACGACCGGCCGGGACAGTGCGCGGCGGGCCGGCAGCACCGAGGCGACCAGGGCGGCCAGCGCCGCCACACCGAGGATCAGCCCGAGCTGACCGAGCGGCAGCACCACGTGGAAGTCACCGCCGAGGCGGGCCAGTACGGCCATCCCCGCGGCGCTCACCCCGGTGCCCAGCCCGACCCCGAGCACCGCGCCGACCAGTGCCATCAGCACCGCCTCCACGGCGAGCATGACCCGCATCCGACCCCGGGTCAGTCCGACCGCCCGCAGCACCGCGTTCTCCCGGGTGCGCTCCACCACCGAGAGACTCAGCGTGTTCGCCACCCCGACCAGGGCGATCACCACGGCCAGGCCGAGCAGCGCGGTGACGAAGGCGAGCAGCATGTCCACCGTGCTGGTGAGCATCTTCTTGTACGCGCCCTGGTCCAGCAGGTTGACCGTCGGGTACCGGCCCACCACCTCCTCGACCGCGGTGCGGGCCCGCTCCGCGCTCACCCCGACGGCGGGATCGACCTCGGCGAGGTGACCCCGCTGGGCGGGAAAGAGCGCGGCGAAGTCCGCGTCGGCCATGTCGATGACGTGGCCGGCCGGCACGCTGCTCGCGACCATGGCGGCTGCGTCGTCGGCGACCACCGCCGCCACCCGGAACGGCCGCCCGGCGACGGCGACCGGCGAGCCGACCTGCCAGCCGCGTGCCTGCGCCAGCTCCCGGTGCACCAGCACCTGCCCCGGCCCGAGCCGGTCGACGTCACCGGCCAGCACAGCGGTCAGCGTCCGGCCGACCAGCGCCGGGTGGGCGGCCCGGATCTCGATGTCGGCGGTGACGGTGCTGCGCTGCTCGTGCACGACCCCCAGTTCGGGGCGGGCGGCCAGTTCACCGGCGAGCGGGGCGGGCAGGTCCTGACCGATTCCGGTGACCACGAAGTCGGTCCCCACCTCGGCGTCCACGCTGCGCTCGATGCCGTCCTTGGTGCTGCGGGCGCCGACCACGAACGCCGACACCAGCCCGATTCCGATCACCAGGGCGGTGGCGGTCGCCGCGATCCGGCGTGGGTTGCGGACCGCGTTGGCCACCGCCAGCGTGGCGGTCGCCCCGACTAGGCGGCCGGCCGGCCAGCCGAGGGCACGGACCAGCGCCGGAACGAGCACCGGGCCGAACAGCACGATCCCGAAGAAGGCCAGCACCCCGCCGATGGCCACCAACAGCACCTGACCAGCGCTGCCGGCACCGAGCAGCGCGGTGACGCCGGCGGCCAGCACCACCGCGCCGATGGCCAGCCGGAGCCGACCGGCGCCCCGGCTGGGCTGCACCGCGGCGTCGGTGAGCGCGGCCACCGGGGCGACCCGGGTGCCCCGCCAGGCCGGCAGCAGGGCGGCGGCGACGGTGAGCACGGTGCCGAGCAGCAGGCTGGTCAGGACGGTCGACCCGCCCACGGTCAGCCCGCCGGAGACGGGCACGTCCAGCCGGGACATCAGCAGCCGCAGTCCGCCGGCGAGGGCCACTCCGAGCAGCACACCGAGCGCGGAGGCCACCATCCCGATCACCGCCGACTCCAGGAGCGTGGCCCGGAAGACCTGCCCCCGGGTGGCACCCACCAGCCGCAGCAGCGCGGTCCGCCGGGTGCGCTGTGCCAGCACGATCGCGAAGGTGTTGGCGATCACGAAGCCGGCCACGACAACCGCGACGCCCACGAAGATCAGCAGCAGCATGGTGAACTGGTTCAGGTCGCGGACCGCGTCCTCGACGGCCTCGTCGAGGATCTGCTGTCGGCCCTTGACGGTGGTGCCGACGCCGGCGACGCCGCGTACCCGGTCGGCCACCGCCGTTGCGGAGGTGCCCGGCTCGGCCGCCACCATGATGCGGCCGTACCCGCGTTCACCGGTGACCGCGAGCGCGTCCGGCCCGACCAGGCCGATGAACGGACCACCGACGTCGCGTGCGCTGCCGGCCACGTCGACGGTGCCGACCAGGGTGTACGGGCGGGCCTCGCCGCCGCTGCCGCCGATGCGGACCGGCGCGCCGAGGGAGAAGCCCTCCTCGGCCACCGTCGGCGCGTCGAGCACCACCTCGCCGGTGCGGTCGGGCAGCCGCCCGGCGACCACGTCGTACGAGCGCAGGGCCTCTTCGGTGGGGATGGCGGCGAGGACGGTGAAGCCGAGCACCGGCCGGCCGTCGGAGCCGACGATGCCAGCGGTGTTGGTCAGCTCCCCGGCTGCTGCGGCCACCCCGTCGACGGCCCGGACCCGGTCGACGAGGCTCGCGGGCAGCGGCTGGTCGCCGGTCGCGTAGACGGCCAGGTCGGTGTGCCGGTCGAAGGTGCCGGCCCGGTCGTACGCGCCGGCACGCATCCCGTCGACGAAGATGAGCGTGCCGGCGATGAACGCGACACCGAGGACGACGGCCAGCGCGGACAGCAGCATGCGCAGCGCCTCGGCGCGCAGCGAGCGCAGGGTCAGACGGATCATCCCGGTCACCGCCCCCGCGCCGGCGTGGAAGCGGTAGGCACGCCCCGGCCGGCGGTGACCGGAGGACGCCCACCCGACGCGGGCGGACGGGCCGCATCGAGGTGCGCGAGGGTGTCCAGCACCTGCTCGGCGGTGGGCGCGGCGAGGTCGCCCACCAGCCGACCGTCGGCCAGGAAGACCGCCCGGTCGGCCCACGCGGCGGCGACCGGGTCGTGGGTCACCATGATCACTGTCTGGCCGAGGGTGTCCACGGCCTCGCGGAGCAGCCGCAGCACCTCCGCACCGGAGCGGGAGTCCAGGTTGCCGGTAGGTTCGTCCGCGAAGATCACCCATGGCCGGGTGATGAGAGCGCGGGCCACCGCCACCCGCTGCTGCTGACCCCCGGACAGCTCGGCGGGTCGGTGCCGCAACCGGTCGCCCAACCCCACCGCCGCCACCACCTGCCGCAGCCAGACCGGGTCGGGCCGCCGCCCGGCGATGGCCAGCGGCAGCACGATGTTCTCCTCGGCGGTCAACGCCGGCAGCAGGTTGAACTTCTGGAAGACGAAGCCGACCCGGTCGCGCCGCAGCAGGGTGAGCCGCCGGTCGTCGAGCCGACCAAGGTCTGCCGCACCGATGCCGACCTCGCCGGCGGTCGGCCGGTCCAGACCGGCCAGGCAGTGCATCAGCGTCGACTTGCCGGAGCCGGACGGGCCCATGATGGCGGTGAACCGGCCGGCGGCCACGTCGAGGTCGACACCGTCGAGGGCGACGACCGCGGCAGGGCCCTGGCCGTACCGCTTTTCCAGGCCACGGGCGGTGACCGCGACGCCGGTGCCGGCGTGGGCGGGAGGTGCGAGGGACACGTGGACTCCCCGGTTCAGGTGCGGATCGGACCCCTCCGACGCTATGGCCGGGACGGGTCAGTCGATCTCCACCTGCGCGCTCGACCTGCGTGCGTCCCGGGTCGCGGTTCGCCCGCCGGCCCGTACGACCCAGGTCGTACGCCGGGTCATCCCCCGGGCGTGACCAGCCCGCTCTCGTACGCCAGGACCACCGCCTGGACCCGGTCGCGCAGCTGGAGCTTCGCCAGGATCCGCCCGACGTGGGTCTTCACCGTCGCCTCGGCCACGTGCACCCGGGCGGCGATCTCCGCGTTGGACAGCCCCTGCGCGACCAGCAGCAGCACCTCCCGCTCCCGTTCGGTGAGCTGCGCCAGCCGGGGGTCGGCGCTCGGGCCGGCGCCGAGCTGGCCGGCGAACCGGTCCAGCAGTCGCCGGGTGATCGACGGCGCCACCACCGAGTCACCCTCGGCCACCACCCGGATCGCGGCCAGCAACTCCTCCGGCGGGACGTTCTTGAGCAGGAAGCCGCTTGCCCCGGCCTGCAGCGCGGCGAACGCGTCCGCCTCGGTGTCGAAGGTGGTCAGCACCAGCACCCGGGGCTTGCCCGCCGGCCGGTCGGCGCAGAGCCGCCGGGTCGCCTCCACCCCGTCCATGGTCGGCATCCGGATGTCCATCACCACCACGTCGGCCTCGGTGCGGGCGAGCACGCGCAGCGCGTCCGCGCCGTCGATGGCCTCCCCGACGACCTCCAGGTCGGGCTGGGAGTCCAGCACCATCCGGAACCCGGCGCGCACCAGCGCCTGGTCGTCCGCGATCACCACCCGGATCGTCATGCCGCGATCACCTCCGTTGCGGGCTCCGACGGTAGCGGCAGCCGGACCTCGAGTTGCCAGCCCCCGGCCAGTCGGGCGCCGGCGGTGAGGCTGCCGTCGTACACCGTCACCCGCTCCCGCATGCCGAGAAGACCGTGGCCGCCGGACGGCGCCGGGCTGACCACCGGCCGGCCGCGACCGTCGTCGACCACCGTGACCACGACGGCGTCGGCGGCGTACGTCAGGCTCACCTCGACGCCGGCGCCGACGCCGGCGTGCTTGAGCGCGTTGGTCAGCGCCTCCTGCACCACGCGGTAGATGGTCAGTTCCAGCCCGGGCGGAAGCGCCGGTGGTTCGCCGGTGATCGTGTGCCGGATGCGCAGCCCGGCGTCGCCGAACCGGGCCAGTAGGTCGGGCAGCTCGGCCAGGGCCAGCCGGCGGTGCTCCGGATCGGCCACCACCGGACCGTCCGCGCCGGCCGGGCCCGCGTCCCGCAGGACGCCGACCAGTCGGCGCATCTCCTCCAGGGCCTGCCGGCCGGTGTCGGCGACCACCTTCACCGCCGTCCGAGCCTGCTCGGGGTCGCGGTCGAGCATGAACCGCGCCCCGTCGGCCTGGACGATCATCACCGCCATGCTGTGCGCCACCACGTCGTGCAGCTCGCGGGCGATCCTGGTGCGTTCCTCGGCGACCGCCGCCCGTGACTCGGCCTCCCGCTCGCGTTCCAGCGTGGTGGCCCGGTCCTCCAGGGTGAGCACGTAAAGGCGGCGGGTCCGCACGTTCAGCGCGACCAGCCAGACCGCGCCGGTGACCAGCGCGTACCACAGCGCGGTCGCCCACCAGGTGATGGCGCCCTGGGTCTGGGCGGCGGCGAGCAGGACGCCCACGGCGGCGACCACACCGGCGAGCACCCCGTCGCGCAGCCGCCTGCCGTACTTCACGACGCTGTAGAGCGCGATCAGGACGGCGATGTCGAAGGGCAGCGGGCCCCACTGGGCGACCACCTGGACCAGCGCGAGCGCCGCGACCACCACGGTCACCGCGCCCGGGCGCGAGCGGCGGAACAGCAGCGCCACGGCCATCCCCGCGCCGACCAGGGTGGCCGCCCAGCCACCCGGCTGGGCGGCCGCCCCGGCCACGCCGAAGAGCACCACCACGCCGGAGACCGCCACGTCGAAGGCGACGCCGCGCAGCGGGCGACCGAACATCGTGCGTCTCACGGTCACCCAGCGTACGTGCCGGAGGTCGGATCCCCTCCGCCGTCCCTGTCGAGCTGCCCCGTCTCCGGGGCGCCGAGTGTGCGGAGCCGGAACTGCCGGCTCAGTGGCCGAGGACCTCGCGCATCCGGTCGATCTCGACGGTCTGCTCGGTGGCGACCGAGTTGGCGAACTCGCTGAGCGTCAGGTCGGAGCCGACCTTGAGCAGATTGGTGGCCATCTCGATGGCACCCTCGTGGTGTTCGGTCATCATCCGCACGAAGAGCCGGTCGAAGTCGGCGCCACGGGCGGCGGCCAACTGCCGCATCGCCTCCGGCGACTGCATGCCCCGCATAGTGGCGTGGTCGTGCCCCTGGGCCTCCGCCGGGAGACCGCGGGTCTGCAGCCAGCCGCGCATCATGCCCATCTCCGGTCCCTGGCTGGCCCGGATCCGGTCGGCGAGGGCGCGGATGTCCGGGTCGGCGGCCCGGTCGGGGGCGAGTTCCGCCATCTCCAGGGCCTGCGCGTGGTGCGGGATCATCATTCGTACGTACATGACGTCCAGCGCGTTGTGCGGGGCCGGACCGACGTCGCGGACCTCGTGGGCCGGGCGGGTCGCCGCCGACTCGCCCGGACGGCCGGGCACGATGACGGTCAGGTCGGTGGGAACGGGGCTGGCCGCCGGTGTCGAGGTGGCGGGTGCGGAGACCGGCTGCGCGGCGTCCGTCCCGTGGTCGCCGCCTGCGCGGACCAGAACGAACGCCACCAGCGTCAGCACGAGTGCCAGTGTGACGACCGAGAGGGTCCGTGCGCGCCGACTGGTCATGGGCCACTCCCTGTGGGTCGAGGTCATCGCGATGTTATCCATTGAGGAGAACCATCCGGTGTGACCCAGCTCACATCGATGCTCTTCATCCGGCGGTAAGGTGTCGACCATCGTCTCCCCCTTGCGAAGGGCCTCGCCGATGACCAGACTCCACATGCCACGGTTACGACAACTGCGGATCGTTGGCCTCGCCGCGACCGGCCTCCTCGTCGCCAGTGTCCTCGTCGCCCCGCCAAGCAGCGCTCAGGTCGCGCCGCTGTCCGCGCCGGCGACCGCCGGGAACACCATCCCCGGCGTCGACGAGATCGTGAGCAGCCCCAACCTGCGCCAGATCGCCAACGTGCCCAAGGTCGCTCCCCTGGATGCGACCAACAGCGACATCGCCTTCCAGGGCAAGTACGCGTTCGCCGGCAACTACAACGGCTTTGTCATCTACGACATCTCGCGGCCCAGCGCGCCGAAGGTCGTGTCCCGGCTGCTCTGCCCGGGTTCGCAGAATGACATCTCCGTCCACGGTGACCTGCTCTTCCTCTCCACCGACTCGCCGCGCAGCGACGACTCCTGCGCCAGCACCTCGGTGCCGTCGTCGGAGACGAAGTGGGAGGGCATCAAGGTCTTCGACATCAAGGACAAGGCCAACCCGCGCTACCTCAAGTCGGTGCAGACGGCCTGCGGCTCGCACACCCACACCCTGGTGCCGGCAAAGGACAAGAAGTCGGTCTACCTGTACGTCTCGTCGTACGGGCCGTCGGACACATACGTCGGGTGCCCGCCGCCGCACGACTCCATCTCCATCATCAAGGTGCCGCTGAAGAAGCCGACCGAGGCGGCCGTGGTCGCCATGCCGAACCTCTTCCCAGACGGCGGCTACCCGGGCATCCCGCGGGAGAAGACGGCGACCAGCGGCTGCCACGACATCACCGTCTACCCGACCAAGGACCTGGCCGCTGGCGCGTGCATGGGTGACGGCATCCTGATGGACATCCGCGACCGGGAGGCGCCCCGGGTGATCAACCGAGTGCGGGACACGACCAACTTCGCGTTCTGGCACTCGGCCACGTTCAACAACGCCGGCACCAAGGTGATCTTCACCGACGAACTGGGCGGCGGCGGCGCGGCAACCTGCAACGAGGCCATCGGCCCGAACCGGGGCGCGGACGCCATCTACGACATCACCGGTCGCGGTGACGCCCGGACGATGCACTTCCGCAGCTACTACAAGATCCCCCGCAACAACGCCGACACCGAGAACTGCGTGGCGCACAACGGCTCGCTGATCCCGGTGCTCGGGCGGGACATCATGGTCCAGGCGTGGTACCAGGGCGGCATCTCGGTCTGGGACTTCACCGACTCGGCCAACCCGAAGGAAATCGCCTTCTGGGAGCGCGGTCCGCTCTCGGCCGACACGTTCGTCGGCGGTGGCACCTGGTCCGCGTACTACTACAACGGACACATCTACTCCAACGACATGGTCAAGGGCCTGGACGTCCTGGAGCTCAACGACTGGCGTACCTGGACGGCGAACCTGACCCGGTACAAGGAGCTCAACGTGCAGACCCAGCCCAGCTACCTGGGTTGGTAGGCGCCACGCACCGAACTGAGTAGGCACCGAGCACGAGACCGGGCCCGGTCCCCGATGTGGGGGCCGGGCCCGGCCGCGTCCGGCGGCTGTCGAGCGAGGGTGTCAGCTCATCGACAACCGGTAGCGCCGCTCGCCCCCGCCGGTGGCGGTGATCAGCCGGACCTCGCCGCTGCGCAGGCCGTACGTCACCGACCAACGGGTGTGCCCCTGCCGGACGGAGGCGAGCACGCGGTGCGCCGCGGTGGCGTCCAGCACCCCGTCGGCCTCGGTCAGGGCGGCGGCGATCTGCCCGTACCGGCGGTCCTCGCGGCGGCGCTGCTCG
Source organism: Micromonospora sp. RHAY321 (assembly GCF_023896955.1). GTDB lineage: Bacteria > Actinomycetota > Actinomycetes > Mycobacteriales > Micromonosporaceae > Micromonospora. The sequence continues at coordinate 706,429 of NZ_JAMHIW010000002.1, read as the reverse complement.
GGAACCCCGGCGACCGGCACGTTGGTCAGCGCCTGCCAACCGCCCGTGCCCCGCTCCACCCGCAGCTCGCCGTCGACGAACTCGATCACCGCCGACGCACCGGTCGCGTCGGCCACCAGGTAGTGCAGCGCCGGCCCACCGTCGAAGTCGAGGTTGTGCCGGCGGAACACGGCCACCGCCTCGTCGACCGTGGCCGCCCCGTCCAGCACCAGCCGCAGGATCCGCACCGACCCGACGGTGGGCTTGCCCGGCTCGGCGCGGGCCGTCGCCGCGTCGTCGGCGGCCAGCCCCACCGCGAGACCCCGCTCGTTCATCCCGTCGAAGGGCAGCAGCGGCGCGTCGAGCAGACGACGGTCACCGGTCGGGTCGGCACCGACCCCGAGGTAGGAGATGTCGACCAGCGAGATGGCCGCGTAGCCGTCCGGTGGGTCGGTCCGCAACACGAGCGCCGGGTTGGCGTCCCAGTCGAAGTTGCGGGCGAACAACGGTCGGGCCGGATCGCCCGCGGCGACGAAGAGCGAACAGCCGAACGGGCTGGGCGGGGCCGCGTCGGTGCCCACCGTCGGGTCGTACGCCCCGACGTAGGTCATCTCGTACAGCGGCAGGTCGTCCACCCGGCGCAGGCTGGCCATGGTCCGCTCGGCCTGGGACGCGTCCTGGCGGGAGGCGTTCGGCACGCCGGCCGGCGAGGGACTGGGCGCATCGGCCGACCCGGTGGCGGTGCAGGCGGTCAGGGCGAGCAGCAGGGCCGTCGTGGCGGCCGGCAGGGTCCTCCGCATATCCGTTGGACGCTATGGGACCGATCGACGGTTGTCCACCGGCGCGGTGCGGTCTGTCGGGTTCCCGCATCGGGCCAGCTCCGGCGGGCCGGAGCGCGGTGCCCCCGCGCTGGTGGGACTGGTCACCACGACGTGGCCAGCGCGGGCGGCGCGCCCTGCTCGCGGTCACCGGCACGCTCACCGCGGTCGGCGCGCTGCTCCTGGTGAGCTGAGCGCCGACCGGTCGCAGTGGCGCCGGGTCACCCGGCCGCCCGCTCCACGGCGAACATGAAGCAGCCGTACACCACGTTGCGGCTGTGCAGCTGGTGCACCGCCGGGTCGGCGAACAGCTCGGCGATCACCGCCTCCGGGTCGGTGCCGTTGTGCAACCGGCCACCGCAGATCCGGCCCTGCCGGTCGTACGCCCGCAGCACCTGGGGCCGCCCCCGCCAGGCCGGCGGGTGGCCGCCCGGCGCTTCCGGGCCAGGGCAGACGGCGGCGTGCGCGAAGATCGGCCCGATCTCCCGGTACGGCCCGGCGGCGACCGGCGGCGGGTAACCGAAGAGCAGCAGCGCCTCCCCTGCCTCGGCGTCGCGCAGGCAGCAGCGCAGCGGCTCCCCGCCGCCGGCCGCCAGCGCCTCGACGGGTTGGTCGGCGGCGTCGCGGCCGGTGCGGCGGACGGTGTCGAGCGCCGCGGCCGGCAGGGCGTGCACGCGGAACGTGATGCTGTTCGTCATCCGCCCAGCCTGGTCCGGCGTCGGCGCGGATGCTGGCGGCGATCGGACCTGGCGCTGGGCGGCTTTCCGTGCGCGGGGAGCCGCTCAGCGGCGGGCCGGGCGGGGGCCGACCAGCCGGCGGACCGCCGGCGCGGCGTTCCACTTCGCCGCGCCGACCAGGTCACGGGCGTGCTCCAGCACCGTGTAGTCCGGGCGGGTCAGCCCGTCGGCGATGGCCCGGTCCAGGTCGTTGCCGCACCGCGTCAACACGGTGTCGAAGTCGCGGCGGACCGGCTCCAGCAGGTCGTAGCCGAACGAGCGGTGCAGCCGGGCGAAGAGCGGCTTGTACAGCCGGACCCGCTCGTGCAGGCCCGAGGAGTACGACATCGGGTTCTTCGGCCGGCGCAGGACGTAGTCGGGAAGCACGTCGCTGAACGCCCGCCGGACGATCCACTTCTCCTGCCCGTCGCGCAGCTTCAGCTCCAGCGGCAACCGCATCGCCAACTCGACCACGCTGAGGTCGAGGAACGGCAGGCGGGCCTCCACCCCGTGCCCCATGGCGGCCCGGTCGACCCGCTGCAACTCCGTACGGCACAGGTTGCGGATGCGGTGCAGGAAGAGCCGACGGGACGCGGTCGGGCCGGCCTGGCGGTACATCGGGTACCCGCCGAACAGCTCGTCGGAGCCGTCGCCGGTGAGCACCACCTTGATCCCCAGGTCGCGCAGCCGCCGGTAGATCGGCACCGACACCACCGCGTTGATGATGTCGCCGTACTCGGTCAGCTCGGAGATCCGGATGGCCTCCCGCACGTCGGCGAGGCGGATGTCGCGCGGACGCAGCTCGACCACCTCGTGGGGCACACCCAGGTCGGCGGTGAGCCGCCGGGCGTACGCCACGTCGGGGCTGTCCGGGTCGCCGACGGTCACGGCGACGCAGTCCGGGTGCATGTCCCGCACCTGCCGCAGGGTCAGCGAGCTGTCCAGGCCTCCGGAGAGCACCACCCCGACGGTGAGGTCGGTCTCCACCCGCATCCGGATGGCGTCGGTCAGCGCGGCACGGACGAGCAGGGCGGCCTCGTCCGGGTCGTCGACGACCGGCAGTCCGTCGCCGAGGGTGAGCAGGTCGACGTACGGGTGCAGTCGGACGTGCCCCTCCGGGTCCGCCCAGCCGTGGTGCCCGGGCGGCACCTCGGCGACCGGTGCGCCGTGCCCGACCAGCGCCTTCACCTCGGAGGCGAGATGCAGGCAGCCGGGTCGGCGGGACCAGTACAGCGGCTTCACGCCGACCGGGTCGCGGGCCAGGTACACCCGGCCGGTGGGTCGCTCGACGACCGCGAAGGCGTACTCGCCGCGCAGCCGGGTCACCGCCGCCTCGCCCCACTGCTGGAAGGCGGCGAGCAGCACCTCGGTGTCGCTCTCGGTGCGGAACACCTGCCCGAGCCGGGTCAGCTGCGCGCGCAGTTCCCGGTGGTTGAAGATCTCGCCGTTGAAGCAGAGCAGCCAGCGTTCGTCGGTCGACGTCCACGGCTGCACGGCCCGGTCGCGGTCCACCACCCGCAGCCGCCGGGTGCCGGCGAGCAGCCCGTTCTCGGACCGGGTCTCGGTGACCTCACCGCGGGAGGCGAGGACGGCGAGCATCCGCCGGAAGGTTGCCGGGTCGGCCTCGGGGCCGATGCTCAACGCGATGCCGCACACCGGCTCACACCCCCATCTCGGACTCGTACGCGCGGCGCAGCCGACGCCGGGCGGCGGGTGCGAGACAGAGATGCCATGCCTGACCCTCGTCGATCACGTTGAGCTCGCCGGCCTCCTGCCGGGCCAGCAGCAGCTCCGCCAGGGTGTCCCGCGCGCCGAAGCGCTCGTACCAGGCGAGTTCGACGTCCATGGAGTAGCCCAGGCAGTGCCCGCTGGGCAGCATGGCGGCGTACCCCAGCCGGCGCAGGCGGTACTGGTGCTCGGCGCTGCGGACCAGGCTGGTCACCCACAGTGGCGGGGTGGCGGGCGGTGCGGCGGCGGCGAACTCCCGTCCGATGTCGTTGAGCAGCGCCACCACCTCCCGCCGGGCGCGCCGGAACAGCAGCCCGGCGGTGCGGGGGGTGGCGTCCGGCCGCAGCCGGCGGCGTAGCCCGCGCGCGGCCCGGCCGAGCACGGTGGAGGGCTGTTCCTGGTAGCGGAAGCGCAGCAGGTCGCGGCGGCGCAGCCACTCCAGGTCGACGAGGTCGCTGCTGCCGTTGACCTGGTCGTCGGTGACGAACGTGGGTGCGTCCTGCCACCACAGCACGTCGATGCGGGAGAGCAGGTAGATCCGGACCAGCGCGGTGAGGTCACGCGCCGAGGTGCGTTCGTTCGGCTGGTAGCGGGCCATCTCCAGCAGCAGGGTCTCGCGCGCGCCGATCAGACCCTGCGGGGTGGCGTCGAGCACGGCGGCGAGCGCCGGTTCACGCAGCCGCTCGTCGATGAGCACCTGCCGGGCGCGGGTGCTGGTCGCGTCGGCCAGGGCACCGACCTCGACCAGCAGCTCGGCGACGGCCTCCCGGTAGGCGGCCAGGTCCGGAGCGGTGGCGGCAGGGCGGCGGGGGGTGGTTCCGGAGGGTCGGCGGCGGGCCGGGGCGGTGGGCGACACGGGCGTGCCGGGCTGCTGTCCCGGGCTACGGCTGGGCACTCGCATGACGGGGGTCCCTTTCTCCGGTCACGGCACTGGGTACATCGCCCTGAACACACCGTAATCAGCAGGACCCGGAAGGGACCGAACAATCCTCCTATCTACCCCGAAGGGACCTGCCGGGCCGAGGCCCGGCAGGCACGGCTCGCCGGGACGAACCACCGGCGGGCAGGGCGATCAGTCGCCGTCCGTCGCCACCAGGGCCTGCACCTCGGCGTACGACGGCAGCTCCGCCGGCGCGGCGAACCCGTCGGCACGGACCGCGTCGGCGGTGGCGACCGCGGCGGCCAACGCGGCCCGGAACAGCAGGGAACCGGTGCTGACGCGGGCCGCCCCGGCCCGGCCCAGCTCGTCCAGACCCGGCCCGCCCGGCTGGTACAGCACGTTCAGCGGCGCGTCGACCCGCTCGGCGAGCACCCGCACCGTCGCCAGGTCGACGGTGCCGGGCACGAAGATCCCGTCGGCGCCGGCGGCCCGGTAGGCCCGAGCCCGGGCCAGGGTCTGCGGCAGCGGCTCGGCCACCCCGAGCCACCAGGTGTCGGTGCGGGCGTTGACGAACAGGTCCGGCACCGCCGCCTTCACCGCCGCGATCTTGTCGGCGATGCCCTCGGGGTCGGCCAGGCTGCCGTCGGCCCGCCCGTCCTCCAGATTGATCCCGACAGCGCCGAGCCCGGCCAGCTCCGCCACGTAGCCGGCGACCTCCGCCGGATCATCGCTGAACCCGGCCTCCACGTCGACGGTGAGCAGCACCGGCAGCCGGGCGAGTCGACCGGTCAGGGCCATGGTCTCCGCGCCGGTGGCCGCCACGCCGTCGGGTTGGCCGGCGGACGCGGCGACGCCGAGGCTGGTGGTGCCGATCGCCGGATGGCCGTGCGCGGCGAGCGCCGCCGCGGACGCGTGGTCCCAGGCGTTCGGCAGCAGCAGAGGACGGCTGGCGTGGTGCAGGGCGCGGAACGCCGCACGACGGTCGATCATCGGACGGTCACCTCCAGGGTCGTCGGGACGCGCAGGGTCGGGTGCGGTTCGTGGCGCAGGTCGCCGGGGGTACGCCGGCAGCGGCGGCGCAGCACGTCGAGCACCCCGGTGGCCAGGGCCAGTGCGTGCCGGTCGCCGGGGCAGCCCCGCTCCCCCGCGCCGAAGGTCAGCAGCCCTGCGCCGGGCCGGTCGGGCCGGAACGCCTCCGGATCGGCGAACGCGCGCGGATCGCGGTTCGCGGCGTCGAACCGCAGCAGCACGGGGCTGCCGGGCGGCAGGTCCTGTCCGCTGAGCCGTACCCCGGCGGCGGTGACCCGACGGGTGGCCCAGACCGGCGGGTCGAGTCGCAATACCTCGGCCAGCAGGTCGGCCGTCTCCCCCCGGGCCGGTGGGTCCACCGGTCGCTTCCCGCCCGGCGGGGCGTCGGCCTCGCGGTCGCCGGCCAGCGGGAGCAGGTGGTGTGCGGCGGCGCCGATCAGGCCGGCGGTGGCGTCACAGGCCTGGACCAGCAGGCCGGCCAGGTTCGCCCGTACCTCCGGCCGGGCCGGTGGGCAGAGCGCCAGCAGCGTCTCCACCGCCCGGTCGGCCCGCCGCACCAGCGACGGGTCGACCCCCGGGTGGTACGCGGCGGCCACCGCGCCGACCGCCGTCCCGGCGGCGACCGGGTCGGTGAGGCCGAGCCGGCCGGCCAGCACCCGCAGCGGCACCGGCCTGGCCAGTCCGCGCATGACGTCGAGGCGTCCACCGGCCCGGTCCAGGGCGGCGGCGGTCATCCGGGACGCCTCGTCGCGCAGGTCGTCCGGGTCCAGCGCGGCCAGCGCGGTCACGCCGATCGACCGCCGCTCGGCGTGCAGCCCGGGTGGGCTGAACCGGCTGACCGTGGCACGCAGCCACGCGAGGGTGCCGGGTGGCCCGGTGCCGACGGCCGGTACGTGCAGGTCCGGGTGACACAGCGCAGCCCGAACGTCGGCATGCCGCGTCACCCACCAGGCGCCGTCAGGTCCGAGCGTGGGCGGACCACAGGCCGGTACTCCGGCTGCGGGCGGAACAAGAGGCCAGGAATCGGTCACCGCCAGACCGTAGAACCGGAACCCTTCGCCCCCCACCGAACTGTCGCGCCCTCAGCCCCAGCGGCACGGTGGGCGGTGTGGCAGTCAGGCGCGGCCGCTGGTCGCCGGGGGTGAAGCGGGGGTGAGGGCGTGTTCGGGGATGTTCAGGTTCGTGGCGAGGGCGGATCTGCCGGTCGGGGTGAGGCGGACCGCGCGGCCGGCCCCCGGGGCGGTCCAGCCCAGCTCGGCGAAGCGACGGCAGACTGCCGCGCCCAGTGCCCCGGCCAGGTGCGACCTGCGCTCGGTCCAGTCCAGGCAGTCGCGGACCACCGGTCGTCGCGCGGCACGCAGCACGTCCACCGGTACGCCCAGCCCCGCCGCCCACGCCCACCCGTCGGGGGTCACCGTCAGACCGCTGGCCCGGTCCAGCCGCCCGTGGGCCAGCAACGCGTCGTACATCAGCACACCCAACCGTCCGGCGAGGTGGTCGTAGCAGGTCCGGGCGTACGCCAGGGCGGCACCGGCGGTGGCGGCGCGCAGCGACCCGGTCGGCGCGGGTGGGGCCGGGGCGTGCCCGGCCAGGCCCTCGATCAACTGCGCCACCGACGGCCCGGCCAGCCGCAGGTAGCGGTGCCGGCCCTGCCGTTCCTCGACCAGCAACCCGCCCCGGACGAGCCGGGTGAGGTGGTCGCTGGCGGTGGACGGCGCGACCCCGGCCCGCCGGGCCAGCTCGCCGGCCGTCCAGGCCCGGCCGTCGAGCAGCGCGAGGCAGATGCCGGCCCGGGTGCCGTCGGCCAACAGGGCGGCCAGCTCGGCCATCCCCCGGCCCTCGGTGACAGCGCTCATCGCCCCATCATCGCCCCGACCAGCGCCGCACCGGCAGGCGGGCCGGCCCGCCTGCGGCGTTGGCCAATGTCCCGGGTGGGAGGTCCAGCTCTTTACAACGTTGTATCCAACGTTGTAAGAACGAGGACACACACCGCCCACTCCCCGAGGCAGGTCCACATGCGACATCTCCGCCGTGGCGGCGCGCTCGCCGCCGCGCTCGGTCTGGTCTTGACCGCGATCGTGTCCGCGCCCGCCGCAGGTTCCGACGGCCCGTCCCGCTACCGCAACCCGATCTCCGCCGCCGTCGGCGACACCTTCGCCGACCCGGTCATCGTCCGCGGTGACGACGGCCTCTGGTACGCCTACGGCACCACCCGCTGCGCGAGGGCGAGCGCGAGTTCCACCGGGTGCCCATGGCCCGCTCGGCCGACCTGGTCGACTGGACCTACGTCGGTGACGCGTTCGGCCCCGACCAGCGCCCGCCGTACGCGACACCCGGCGCCGCGTACTGGGCGCCGGACGTGCGCCGCCTCGGCGACCGGTGGGTCATGTACATGACGGTCACCGACACCACCGTCTCCACCGAGGGCAGCGACTACGCCATCGGCGCGGCCACCGCCCCCAGCCCGACCGGGCCGTGGACCTTCACCGAGCAGCCGGTCGTCGCCCCGCGCCCCGGCGGCGGTGGCGGTTACCTGTGGACGATCGACCCGAGCCAGTTCACCGACGTCGACGGTCGCGGCTACCTCTACTACGGCAGCTACTACGGCGGCATCTCGGTCACCGAACTGAGCCCCGACGGATTGACCGCGGTCGGCACGCCGACCCTGGTGGCCGTCGACAACAAGTTCGAGGGCAGCTACGTGCTGCGCCACGACGGTTGGTACTACCTGTTCGCCTCCACCGCGAACTGCTGCGCCGGCCCGGCCACCGGCTACTCCGTCCAGGTCGGACGCGCCCGCGGCCCGCGCGGCCCGTTCACCGACCGCGACGGCGTGGCGCTGACCGCGTCCCGGGCCGGCGGCACGCCGGTGCTCACCCAGAACGGCAACCGGTGGATCGGCACCGGGCACAACGGGTTCCTCACCGACCTGTCCGGGCAGGACTGGATCGTCTACCACGCCATCGACCGGGCCGACCCGTACCTGGACGAGGCGTTCGGCATCAACGAGCGGCCGATGCTGCTGGACCGACTGGACTGGATCGACGGCTGGCCCACGGTGAACGCCGGCGCCGGCCCGTCCGAGGGCACCCGGCCTGCACCGGTGACCACCGGCCGGATCGACGACCGGTTCGACACCGCCGGGCTCGCCGGTTGGCGACGCGCCTCCGGCGACTGGCGGGTCGCCGACGGCCGACTCACCGGCACCGGCGCGCTGACCAGCCGTACCAACGTGGGCGGCGACGTCCGCGCGGAGGCCGACCTGCGGCTGACCGGCGCGGCCGCCGCCGGAATCACCCTCGGCGACCGGGTCGAGGTGCGGGTGGACGCGGCCGCCGGCCGGCTGGTCGCCCGCGACGGCGACCGGCGTGCCAGCGCGCCGCTGCCGGCCGGCTTCGCGCCGGCCGACCGGCACAACCTGGCCGTCGAGGTACGCGGCCGGAACCTGGTCGCCGAGTTGAGCCAGGCCCGGCTCGGTGACCAGCTCGCCGTGGTGTCGCTGCGGCTGGACCGCCCGGCCGCCGGCCGACCCGGGTTGACCGCGTCGGGTGGCCCGGCCGAGTTCGACAACGTCAGCGTCGCCCGGCTGTACCAGCCGGCGAGGCGGGCGGTACCCGAGCCCAGGGCCGGCGCGGTGCTGCCGGCGTACTCCGACGAGTTCAGCGACGGGATCGACGGCGACTGGCGGTGGGTGCGCGAGGATCCGGCGGTCAGCGTCGCCGGCGGTGAGCTGCGGTGGCCGGTGCAGGCCGCCGACCTGACCGGCACCGGAAACACCGCGGGGGTGTTGCTGCGCGACGCGCCGCGCGGCGACTACATCGTCGAAACGAAGGTGACGCTGGATCTGGGCGAGGAGACGGTCCGCAACTACCAGCAGGCCGGGCTGGTCGCCTACGTGGACGACGACCGGTTCGCCCGGTTGGCCCAGGTGGCGATCTGGAACACCCGGCAGGTGGAGTACGGCTACGAGGTGCCCTTCGCCGGCCAGCCGGTCTACGGCGGCAGCATCGTCGGCACGCCGGCCACCACCACGTGGCTGCGCCTGGCGCACCACGTCGACCCGGTCACCGGGGAGCACGAGTTCCGGGCGGGCTCCAGCCGCGACGGCCGCAGCTGGACCTGGGGTGCGGTGTGGACCTTCCCGGCCGACACGACTCCCCGGATCGGGCTGGTCGCGCACGGCGGCGCCGAGCCGCCGGTGACGGCCGGGTTCGACTACCTGCGCTTCTACCGCTGAGGCCGTCGACGAACAGAAGCCCGGGGGCTCCGCCGCATGGACGGAGGCCCCGGGCCGGCGACGTCGCCCCGGGGATCAGGCCGGCGGGGCCGGCACCTGTCGGCGTCGAGTGCCGTGCTTGCCGGCGGCCGTACTCTGAAGGGGCCGCGACGCCACTGTGGCGAGTCGGGGCCCTAGCGCTCGCACGCCGGGCGGATAGAAGTAGCCGTATGATCTGGACGAGGCTCCGGAACGATCGCGCCGCTCACCGACTTCACGCTGTTGACGACCTGCAGTTTCCTGCCAGCGGGCGTGAACGTCTCCTGAATCAGCATTCCCATCTCAGCGGCGACGACATCCGTCTGGTCGAAGCCGCGACCCGCCAGTGGTTCAGGCTCGTCGTCCGCCACTCCAGCGCGAAGCTCTCGATGCCGTCGGTGGTCGTGGACGATCTATGGCAGGAGCTGACCCTGCACGCGCGGGACTACGCCACCTTCTGCGACGCCGCGTTCGGGCGCCTTCTGCACCACCAGCCGAGGTCTGCGACGAGCGCCGGCACCGTCAATCGCAACCCTCTGCTGCTGGCCACTCTGAGCTGTGGCCGCCGGGACGAGGATTGCGGCCCAACCGGTCTCCCATTGCTGTTCCGGGTGGACCAGGAGCTCCGCATCCGAGATGGCAACCGCTACCTGGCCGACTGCGGAGGGCGTGGCGAATGCTTCCCGGGTACCGGCCTGGTCTGCCTGCAACACCTCGGAGGGTGGGGCAAGCGGCCCAAGCCACGCGGCATTCGCGGCGATCTCCCCTTCAACGACGGCCGCCACGGCTACGCCGGCGGTGCAGGCGGTGGTGGTGGCGGCGAGTTGAGTGGCGGGGGCGACGGCGGAGGCGGCGATGGCGGTGGGGGCAGCAACTGACCATCGTCGTCCCTGCTGTTCCTGGCTGAGCCTCGACATGGGAGAGGCTCAGTCGGGCAGCTCTTCGGAGATCTCCGCGAGCCGCTGAGGGGAATGGGACGGGCCGCGGGATGTCAGGGCCGCTGACCGGTCAGCGGCGTCACCGACCGGGCCGTGCCGTCGTAGCTGCGAGCCGCGACGAACGCACCCGTCGGCCGCTGACCGCCGGCGACCGCCCGGGCCAGCCGCAGGTCCGCGTTGCGGAACCGCAGCGCCAGGCTCAGGTGCGGCACCCACGCCCCCGGCGCGTGCCACGGACGATGCCCGGCGGCGTCGGCGAGCACGTCCCAGGCCGCGGCGTGCAGCGCGGTCAGCACCGGCGTGGGTCGCACGAGCCAGACCAACGGCGCACTGCCGTCGAGGACGACGACGCGGTCGAGCGTGACCGGCACCGGGAGCGCGGCGTCGAACAGCTCGGCCAGGCGGTGCTCAGCCCCGGGCGGGAACTCGTCCACCGCCGCGAGGGTCAGGTGCGGCCGGTTGGTCGGATGGGTGTTGCGGGCCAGGCTGGGCAGACCAGCCTCGGCCAACCGGTCCCAGACCGCCCGGACCTCGCCGTCCAAACCGCCCGAGCAGACCAGTTCCACCGTACGCACCCGCCCACGCTAGCGGGAACGCCGACCGTGACACCGGGCAGTGGCCACGAGACACGACAGGTCGCGGCAGACCTAGTGGCCGGTTGACCGTGGTACCCCGGAGTCGGGGTCCAGGCCCGCCTTCCAGCGCTTCTGCCGTTCGAGCCAGTGCACGTAGCGCGGGGAGGCGTCGCGCAGGTCGATGCTGAGGGGGTAGGGCTCGAACTCGTCCAGGAGCAGCCTGCGGAGGAACTGGACCATCCCCGTGGGAAAGAGCGTGAAGTCGTCGCGGGTATGTCGGCCGCAGACCAGGACGGGCCACCGGTCGGGGTCGGGGTCGGTGGTCAGCCAGCACAGAATGTCGGCACCCGAGGTGACGCCCCACGCGAGGATGTGTTTCGGGTCGACGTCGAGACCTTCCTGACCGCCCAGCATGTCCCAGGTGTCCCGGGCGTTCTCCGTCTCCTCCTCGAAGGTCCCGGGGTCCCACTGGATGTACGGCTTGGGCAACGGCATGAGGATGCCGACGCCGGCGAACGAGCCGGCGCCGTAGATGGACATGAAGGCCATGTAGTCGCGCGGGAACCACGTGCCCCACCGAGCCTCTGCTGTCGACCAGTCGATCTCCTCGTCCGCTCCGTGATCTGCAGGCATGATCGCGGCCAACGCTGCGATGCCCGTCGGGTCTTCCACGGCAATCCCTTCGACGACGTGCCGAGAGCCTACGAGGCCGCACCGAGCCCGCGATCCTCGCCGGGCGGGGTGGCGTCACAGCCAGCCGTTGTCGCGGGCGGTGCGCACCGCCTCGGCACGGTCGGCCGCGCCGAGCTTCTGCACCGCGGCGGAGAGGTGGTTGCGCACGGTGCCGGTCGACAGGTGCACCCGGCGTGCGATCACCGCCACCGGGGCGCCGAACTCCGCCAGCCGCAGGGTCTCCAACTCGCGGGGGGTCAACGGGCACGTTGGCAGCGTCAGCGCGTCGGCGGCCAGCGACGGGTCGACGTACCGGCCGCCGCCGTGCACCCTGCGGATCACGTCGGCGAGCGCGCCGCCGGGCGATCCCTTCGGGATGAACCCCCGTGCGCCGGCGGTCAACGCCTGCCGCAGGTGACCCGGGCGGCCGTGCCCGGTCAGCACCACCACCGCACAGGTCGGCAGCGCCCGGGTCAGCTCGGCGGCGACGGCGATGCCGTCCAGGCCCGGCATCTCCAGGTCCACCACGGCCACATCCGGGCGGTGCGCCAGCGTCGCGTCGACCGCCGCCCGGCCGTCGGCGGCCTGGGCCACCACCTCGATGTCCGGCTCCAGCCCCAGCAACGCGGCCACGGCGACCCGCATCAGCTCCTCGTCGTCGGCGAGCAGGACGCGGATCACGCGATCACCGGCACGGTGGCCTCCAGGGTGAACACCGAGTCCTCACGGTGGACCCGCAGCTCCCCGCCGGTGGCGGCCAGCCGGTCGGCCAGCCCACGCAGGCCGTGGCTGTGCGCGTCCGGGCCCCGGTCGTCGGCGCCGTCGTTGGCCACCGTCATCCTGACCACGTCCCTCTCCCGGTCGATGCGGATCCGGCACCAGTCGGCCCGGCTGTGCCGCAGCACGTTCGTCCCCGCCTCGCGCAGCACCGCCGCCAGTTCGGTGGCAACGCGCTGCGGCAGGTCGGCCGGCGGCGGCGGCACGGTGCAGCGCACCCCGCAGGAGCGCAGCACCTCCGCCACGGCGGCCAACTGTTCGCCGAGGTCGACCGCGCGGTAACCGTGCACCGTCTCGCGGACCTCGGTCAACGCCGAGGCGGCGAGCCGCTGCACCTCAGTGGCCTCCCGGCCGGCCCGCTCCGGGTCGACCGGCGCCAGCCGGGCGGCGAGCTCGGCCTTCACCGCGATCACGGTGAGGCTGTGTCCCAGCACGTCATGCACGTCGCGGGCGAAGCGCAGCCGCTCCTCGGCGGCGGCCAGCCGGGCCTGGGCGGCCTGACCCTGCCGGGCCTGCACGAGCAGGTCCCAGAACCAGACCTGGAACCCGTTGACGGCGGCGACGGCCACCCCGACCCCGCCGGTCACGGCCAGGTGGTGCACGACGGAACCGCCGGTCCAGCCGGCCACCCCCACCGCCACCAGCAGGACGCCGGCGGCCACCGCCAGCGCGGCCGGCGGCCGGACCAGCAGCGGAGCGATGCCGATCAGCGATGCGCCCAGCCACGCCCAGGTGGGCCAGACACCGGCCGCCACCGGACCCACCAGAGGAACGGTCAGCACCGCGACGCCGGCCAGGCCCACCTGGGCGCGACGCCGCCAGCGCTGGTCGAGCCACGGCGTCACGGCGGCGTACAGCACGGCGGTCTGCGTCACCGCGAAGGCCAGGATGCCGATGGCGCCGAGCGCCACCCGTACCCGGTCCGGCTCGCGGGTCAGACCGACCGCGGGCAGGAGCAGGCTCGCCCAGATGCCGGTGGCCAACGACAGCAGGGTCGCCTGGCGGGCGCGACGCAGCCGCCGGTCCGCCGCCGGGGACACCACCACGCTGACCACGGACCGATCCTAGGACCGCCCGCACCAGGCCCGCCCCTGCGCGATGTCACGGTTCGACCGTGCGTTCCGCACGGTTTTCCGGTGACGGACGAACCTGCCAATGGCGGCGCCCGACCGGCACGGTGAATTCCATGACGACACTGACGAACGATGATGTCCGGGACGTACCGCCGGTCGCGCCGTCGGCCGGTGGTGGGCGGCGCCTGCTGCGGCACCTCGCCGAGATGGCGCTCGCCATGGTCGCCGGCATGCTGCTGCTCGCCCCGCTGTGGGACGCCGTCGGCGCCGCGTTGGGGTTCTCCGGTCCACTGGACCGCCCGGACGTGGCCGCCCTGGTGATGGCAACGAACATGACCGTCGGGATGACGGTGTGGATGCGCTACCGGGCGCACCGCTGGGGGGCCGTCGGTGAGATGGCCGCCGCCATGTACGTCCCGTTCCTGCTGCTGCTCGTGCCGTTCTGGGCCGACCTGCTGGACGGCGACGCGCTGCTGCTCGGCGGCCACCTGCTGATGGTGCCGGCGATGGTGCTGGTGGCGGTGCGGCACCGGCACGAGGCACCGGCGTCGGTGCGTCGGCATCCGGCCGTGGTGGCGCTCGCCCGACGCTGGCCGACCGGGTTGGCGCTGCTGATGACCGCGGACATGTGGGTCGAACCGCGCGTGGTCAGCCCGTGGACGATGCTGGTGCTTCCCGGCGGCTACCTGCTGATCGGCGTGGTCCGCGGCACGCTGCGCGGGACGGGCGTGCTCGCCACCCAACTGCTCGGCCTGGCCGCCTGGGTCGCGCTGACACTGGTGGCGGTCGCGGCCGGCGGACGAACGGCCGCGTGGCTGGTGGCGTTCGGCTGGCTGGCCCACGGGATGTGGGACCTGGTGCACCACCGCAGCGGTCGGGTGGTGCCGCGCGGCTACGCCGAGTGGTGCGGGGTCCTGGACGCGGCGGTGGCCGGTACCGTGATCCTGGCGATCCTGACCACCGGCGGCTGACCCGGCCGTCCATCGGCAGGCGGTGTTGTGCCGGTCGGCGCAGCGGGTGCGACGGCGTGATGAAAGGCTTGGCGCATGAGTTCCGCACCTGCACAGCACGACGCACCTACCGACACCACCCCCGACGGCTCCGACGAGGCGCACGCCTTCACGGAGCTCGGGCTGCGCGCCGAACTGCTGGGCGCGCTGGCCGCCCTCGGTTACGAGGAGCCCACCCCCATCCAGCGGGAGGCGATCCCACCGCTGCTGGAGGGTCGGGACCTGCTGGGTCAGGCCGCCACCGGCACCGGCAAGACGGCGGCGTTCGCGCTGCCGCTGCTAAACCGGATGCCGGCACACCGCCAGGGCGGGGACCCGGTGGCGCTGGTGCTGGTGCCGACCCGAGAGCTGGCGGTGCAGGTCTCCGAGGCGTTCCACCGCTACGGCAAGGACCTGGGCGCGCGGGTGCTGCCGATCTACGGCGGGCAGCCGATCGGGAGGCAGCTGCGGGCGCTGGACAGCGGGGTCGACGTGGTGGTGGCCACCCCGGGGCGGGCTCTGGACCACATCGCCCGGGGCACCCTGCGGCTGGGCGGGCTGGCCACGGTGGTGCTCGACGAGGCCGACGAGATGCTCGACATGGGCTTCGCCGAGGACATCGAGGCGATCCTGGAGCACGCCCCCGCGCAGCGCCAGACCGTGCTCTTCTCGGCCACCATGCCGGGCCGGATCGACGGGATGGCCCGCCAGCACCTGCGCGAGCCGGTCCGGATCGAGATCGGCCGGGAGCAGCAGGTGGCCGGCGAGGCGCCCCGGGTGCGGCAGAGCGCGTACATCGTGACCCGGGCGCACAAGCCGGCCGCGCTGGGCCGCGTGCTGGACGTGGAGTCACCGACCGCCGCGATCGTGTTCTGCCGCAGCCGGGAGGAGGTCGACCGGCTGACCGAGACGATGAACGGCCGCGGCTACCGGTCCGAGGCGCTGCACGGCGGGATGAGCCAGGAGCAGCGCGACCGGGTGATGGGACGGCTGCGGGCGGGCACCGCCGACCTGCTGGTGGCCACCGACGTGGCGGCCCGCGGGCTGGACGTCGAGCAGCTCACCCACGTGGTCAACTACGACGTGCCGTCGGCGCCGGAGTCGTACGTGCACCGGATCGGCCGGGTCGGTCGGGCCGGGCGGGAGGGCGTGGCGATCACCCTCGCCGAGCCGCGCGAGCACCGGATGCTGAAGACCATCGAGCGGGTGACCGGGCAGCGGATCACGATCGACAAGATCCCGACGGTGGCGGACATGCGTACCCGCCGGCTGGAGCTGACCCAGGGGGCGCTGCGCGAGAGCCTGCTCGAGGACGACCTGGACCCGTTCCGGGTGATCGTGGAGACGCTGACCGACGAGTTCGACCTGATGGAGGTCGCGCTCGCCGCCGTGAAGTTGGCGCACGAGGTGACCTCGCCGGGCTCGGACGACGAGGAGGAGATCCCGCAGGTGCCCGTGCGCGGCCCGCGCGAGGGTCGGCCCGAGGCCGGCGGCCGGGGCGGTGACCGGCGCGGTGGCGGCCGGCCGCGTGGGGGCGGTAACACCGCCCAGGTCTTCATCGGGCTGGGCCGGCGCGCTGGCGTCCGCCCGCAGGACCTGGTCGGGGCGATCACCGGTGAGACCGGGATCAGCGGTCGGGACATCGGCTCGATCGAGATCGCCGACCGGTTCTCGCTGGTGGAGGTGCCGCAGGGCGTGGCCGACGAGGTGATCGCGGGGCTGCGCGGCAGCACCATCAAGGGCCGCAAGGCCACGGTGCGCCGGGATCGCGGCGGCGACCGCTGAGCGTGCCGCCGGCGGCCGTCGGATCCGACGGTCGCCGGCGGGAGGATCAGAGGGGGTACGGGCCGAACCGGCCCCACGCCACCACGGCGGCGAGGACGAGCAGCACCGCGCAGACCACGGCGCCCTGCGTCTCGAGGCGGCGCTTGTCCGCCGTGTCCTGGCTCTTCGCCCGGCGTACGTGTACCAGGATGCCGCCGACCATGACGATGACCAGCCCGACGGCGGCCAGCGGGGTGAGCACGGTGGCGATGCCGGTGAGGGCGGGCAGGACGAGCCCGAGGGCGGCCAGCAGTTCGACGGCGCCGAGTGCCTTGACCTGGGACGGCGGGACCGGGTCGACCCAGCCCATCCGGTCGCGGAGCTTCTCCTTGGGCTGGGTCAGTTTGGCCGCGCCAGCGCCGGCGAACACGGCGGCGAGCAGGATCTGGATGATCCAGAGCAGCACGTTCACGGGGGTTTCCTCCGGGGGTACCGCCTCACGGCGGAGAGGTAGTTGAGGGTTCAAGCGCGACAGTACGGTTCCTCGATCGACTCGTACAGCACGAAGCCCCCGCCGTCCGGAGACGGCGGGGGCTTCGTTGTCGAGCGTCAGGCCGCGGCGAGCGCCGGGCCGTCCAGCGACTCGACGTCGGCCGGGCGCAGCGCCAGGGCGAGCACGTCGGCCACGTCGGCCAGGGTGTGCACGGTCAGCGCCGAGCGCACCTCGGTCGGCAGGTCGTCCAGGTCCGGCTCGTTGCGCGCCGGGATGATCACCTCGGTGAGGCCCGCCCGGTGCGCGGCGAGCAGCTTCTGCTTCACCCCGCCGATTGGCAGCACCCGCCCGGAGAGCGTCACCTCGCCGGTCATCCCGAACTCCGGGCGGACCGGACGGCCGGTGACCAGTGAGGCGAGCGCGGTCACCATGGTGATGCCGGCGCTCGGACCGTCCTTGGGCACCGCGCCCGCCGGGACGTGCAGGTGGATCCTGCGTCCGGCCAGGGCGTTCGGGTCGATGCCGAGCCGGCGCCCGTTCGAGCGCAGGTAGGAGAGGGCGATGTGCGCCGACTCCTTCATCACGTCACCGAGCTGGCCGGTCAGGGTCAGCCCCGGCTCGCCCTCCATGCTGGTCGCCTCGATGAAGAGGACGTCCCCGCCGGCGCCCGTGACGGCGAGGCCGGTGGCCACGCCGGGCACCGCGGTGCGCTCGGCCGACTCCGGGGTGAACTTCGGCCGGCCCAGGTAGCCGGCGAGGTTCCCGGTGTCGACGCGCACCGGCGTCGGGTCGGTCGCCAGCGCCACCGCCACCTTGCGCAGGATCTTGGCCAGAGCACGCTCGAGTTGCCGGACCCCGGCCTCCCGCGTGTACTCCCCCGCGATCAGCGCCAGGGCATCGTCGGCGATGCTCACCTCGTCGACGGTCAGCCCCGCCCGCTCCCGCTGCCGTGGCAGCAGGTGGTCCCGGGCGATGGCGACCTTCTCGTCCTCGGTGTACCCGTCCAGGGTGACCAGCTCCATCCGGTCCAGCAGCGGACCGGGGATGGACTCCACCACGTTGGCGGTGGCCAGGAAGAGCACGTCGGACAGGTCGAGGTCGACCTCCAGGTAGTGGTCCCGGAAGGTGTGGTTCTGGGCCGGGTCGAGCACCTCCAGCAGGGCGGCGGCGGGGTCGCCGGCGTAGCCGGCGGCCAGCTTGTCCACCTCGTCGAGGAGCACGACCGGGTTCATCGAGCCGGCCTCTCGCAGGGCACGCACGATCCGACCGGGCAGCGCGCCGACGTAGGTGCGCCGGTGGCCGCGGATCTCGGCCTCGTCGCGCACGCCGCCGAGCGAGACCCGGACGAAGTTGCGCCCGAGCGCCCGGGCGACGGACTCACCGAGGCTGGTCTTGCCGACCCCGGGCGGGCCGGCGAGGGCGAGCACCGCGCCGGAGCCGCGACCGCCGACCACGCCGAGGTTGCGCTCGGCCCGGCGGTTGCGCACCGCGAGGTACTCCAGGATGCGGTCCTTCACGTCGGCCAGGCCGGCGTGGTCGGCGTCGAGCACCGCCCGGGCCTCGCCGAGGTCGGTGTTGTCCTGGGTACGCGTACCCCAGGGCATCTCGAGGACGGTGTCCAGCCAGGTACGGATCCAGCCCGCCTCCGGGGAGGCGTCACTGGCCCGCTCCAGCTTGCCGACCTCGCGCATGGCCGCCTCGCGGACCTTCTCCGGCAGGTCGGCGCCCTCGACCCGGGAGCGGTAGTCGGCCGAGCCGTCCGGCTCGTCCTCACCCAGCTCCTTGCGGATCGCGGCGAGCTGCTGGCGGAGCAGGAACTCCCGCTGGGACTTCTCCAGCCCCTCCCGGACGTCGGTGTTGATCTGCTCAGTGACCTCCTGCTCGGCCAGGTGCTCCTTGACCCAGCCGACCAGCAGCTCCAGCCGGGCGGTGACATCCGGCGCGACGAGCAGTTCGGTCTTCTGCTCCAGACTCAACCAGGGCGCGTAGCCGGCCGAGTCGGCCAGCTCGGAGAGGTCGGTCATCCGCTCCATGGCGTCGATGACCTGCCAGGCCCCACGCTGCTGGAGCACGGAGGTCGTCAGGGCGCGGTACTCGCGGGCGAGTTCCCGGGCCCGTCCGGCGGGGGCGGGTTCGTCGAGTTCGGTCGCCTCGACCCAGAGGGCGGCGCCGGGGCCGGGCACGCCGGAGCCGATCCGGGCCCGGGACAGGCCACGGATGACGGCGGCGGGCTCACCATCGGGCAGCCGGCCCACCTTCTCGATGGTGGCGACCGTGCCGACGGGGCCGTACTCACCGTCGATGCGGGGCACGGCGAGCAGCTTGCGGTCGCCGGTCGCGCGGGCTGCGTCGACCGCGGCCTGAGTGGTCGGGTCGAGGGTCACCGGGATGACCATGCCGGGCAGCAGCACGGCGTCGGTCAGGGGAAGTACCGGAAGAGTTGCCATCGAACACCTGCTATCGCGTTGACTTGAGCGTGTCTCACTCAAGTAACAAAGCGTTCCCCTTGTTCCGGGGTGTGACCCAGACCACTGTCCGGGGTGAGGTGGCGATCGGGAAGCAGCAGCTCACGGACCAGACGGCCACCGCCGGCCACCGCCACGGCCAGCGGGATAGCCAGGCTGATCGCGGCTAGGGCGACCACGATCCGGCCGGGCAGACCGGCGGCGGCGGCGACCAGGGTCAGCGCGGCGAAGACCAGCAGCTTCGCCCGCGTACGGGACAGGGGGACCACACCGGTCTCCCGGGAGGGTGCGACGACGGAAGACATCTCTCTCCTTCTGGTGCGGAGGGTCGGTCAGAGCAGGACGAGCAGCGCGGCGCCGACGGCCGCGGCCGGGATCGTGGTGATCACGGTGGCCAGCACCGCGGAGTGCCGCCGCATGGCGGCCAGCGGGATCAGCGCGTCGCCGTCCTGGCTGATCGCGTTGGCGACCAGGGTGGGCAGCGGCAACCCGCCGCTGACGTACAGCCCGGTGAAGACGATCTGCACCGCGCATCCCGGGATGAGGCCGATCGTGGCGCCGATCAGCACACCGACCAGCCCGGTGACGGCCAGCTGCGAGCCGTCGAAGCCGGTGGTGGTGGTGACGATCTGCCAGCTGACGTAGGCCACCGCCACCCACACGGTGACGAAGGACGCCTCGTGCGCGCTGTGCCGCATCGTGGCCCGGATCGAGCGGGGTTGCGCGGTCTCCAGGCTGTCGTCGGCCAACCGGCCCCCGCCGGACGCGAAGATCAGCACGGCGGTCAGCGTGCCGAGCACGCCGAGCGCCAGGTACGGGTCGAGCCCACCCAGGGTGCGGGTGAGCGCGTCGGGGTCGACCAGCTGGAAGACCACCGGCACGGAGACCAGGAACGCCGGGGTGGTCAGACCCCAGAACGCCGTGGACGCGGGTACCCGCGGCAGCAGCCCGGCGAGCAACCGCCGCGCGCCGGCCAGGTCCGGACCGCCGGCGGCGACGAGGCCGGCCGGGGCGGACGCGCCGACCGGAAACGCCGGGACGGCCGGGCCCGCGCCGACGGGAACAACCTCGGCGCGTGGGGCGTCCGTGGCGGACCTCCGGCGCGGAGTCCGGGCCGGATCGATGCCGAGCGCGTCCACGACGTACCCGGTGACGAGGCCGACCGCGAAGAGCAGCAGGTGGATCTTCAGCGCGAACAGGGGGTTCCAGGCCAGCACCACCCACGACGAGTCCCCCATGGTGGCCGCCAGGGCGGCGACCACGGTACCGAAGGAGACCTTTCCGCGGGCGTACAGCGGCATGAGGACGATGGCCCCGCCACAGCCGGGGCTCACCCCGAGCAGCGCCCCGACCAGCGGGCCGAGTCGGGGGCGCCGGGTCAGGCCGTCGGTCGCCCGGTCGCCGTAGCGCCACCGCAGCCAGCCGAAGAGCGCGACCAGCACGGCCACGTAGACGCCCACCTGCATGAACGCGTCCGCGAGCGGACGGAGCACGAGATCGGTCACGGCACACCTCCACAGAGCGGCAGGCGCCGGGCCGCCCACCACATGGGAGCGGCCCGGCGGGACGGCGTCAGGTGACCTTGCTCTTGACCTTGGTCACGACACCACCGGCGATGCCGGGGTTGGTGCCGTACAGACGCGGATCACCCGGGGCCAGGACCGGTTCGGGGGCGTGGGCGCGCGGGCTGTGGTCGTAGGTGAACTCGCCCTTGCCGTCCGGGCTGGGCCCGGAGGCCCAGCGGCCCTCGGACGCGTCGGTGCCCGGTGAGAAGTCCAGGTAGGTGTAGCTCCACTCCTTGGTGAACTCCTTCGAGTCGGGGAAGGCGTCCGGCACCGGCATCTCCTCCAGGCCGTCCTCCTTGAGCTGCTCGATGGCCGCCAGCCACATGTTCTGGTGCATGGTGTCGCGGGCCAGCAGGAAACGCAGCATCTGCTTCACGCCCGGGTCGTCGGTCATGTTGAACAGCCGCGACACCTGGAGCCGCCCCTGCGCCTCCGCGGTGACGTTGAGCTGGAAGTCGGCCATCAGGTTGCCGCTGGCGGTGACGAACGCGCCGCTCCACGGCACTCCGTTGGAGTCGGCCGGCAGCGCGCCGCCGCCGCCGTGGATGAAGTGCGCCGGATTCGATCCGGCGTAGATGGCGCCGACCATCGGGTTGTCGTCCGCCGCCTCCTGGAGTGACAGCGGCGCGTTCTCCAGCAGTCGGGTGATCATCGTGGCGATCATCTCGACGTGGCCCATCTCCTCGGTACCGACGTCGAGCAGCAGGTCCTTGTACTTGCCGGGCAGCCGGCAGTTCCACCCCTGGTAGAGGTACTGGTTGGCGACGGTCATCTCGCCCCACTTGCCGCCCAGGATCTCCTGCAGGCGTCGGGCGAACGCAGCGTCCGGGCCGTCCGGTTTGGCCTCGAACTGCAGGTCCTTGACGTGGCTGAACATGTGTCCTCCTCGACACCGGGAAGCTGGTAACGAGGGGGTTCCCACGCCGCTGACCCGTCCGGGCCATGTCGTGTCCCGTCGGGGTCAGACCACCGGACGGCAGCTCGGCAGCAGCACCTCGAGCGCCACGCCTCGTGGGCGCACCCGGTGCACGCGGACGGCTCCGGCGTCCACCGCGACCAACTGCCGCACGATCCACAGCCCCAGCCCGGACATCCCGCCGCCGGGCGCCGGCCGGCGCACCGCGGTCAGCAGCGCGTCGTCCACCCGCCCCTCGTCGGTGACGAGGATGCTCAGGCCGTCGCCGCGCAGCGCGGCGTAGAGCCCGATCTGCCCCTCGGCCGGGCCGTGCCGCAGCGCGTTCTGCACCAGGTTCACCAGCACCTGCCGGGTACGGCCGGCCGGCACCGGGCAGGAGCCGGCGCGCATGGTGGCCCGGGCCGTTCGACGGTGTGCCGGCACCAGGGCGGCCGCCTCCCGCAGGATCCCGGCCAACGGCACCGTCGGCTCCGGTTGGGTGGCCAGTGCCAGTGCACCGGTGCCGGCGGTCGCGTCGCGCAGCAGGTTCTGCAGGTGGGCCGCCTGATCGCGGGCCAGCTCGCTGATCGCGCGCCGGTCGGCGCCGGTCAGCTCCCGGCGCTCGTCGGCCAGGGCCCGGGTCAGCGAGGTCAGGGTGCTCACCGGGGTACGAAACTCGTGGCACAGCACGCGCAGCAGCAGGTCGGAATCGGCGTCCGAGAGCCGTCTGTCACCCGGTCCGGGTTCCGTCCGTCGCAATCCTCGCAACAGCCCCTGCAGACCGTGACGTGCGCGCATCCAACCGACTCCCCTCGTTCGGTGCGTAGCCGCATGATCGGTACCCGCTGGGGAACGGCCCAGACATGCCGGGCACCCCCACTATCCGACTCGCCGTCGTGGACGACCACCCCCTCTTCGTTCGCGGCCTGGAACTGCTGCTCCCGTTGAGCACCGACAACCGGGCCGAGGTGGTCGGCTCGACCGGCGACGCCTCCGCCGCAGCCGCCATGGTCAGCCGTTGCATGCCCGACCTCGCCCTGGTCGACCTGCACATGCCCGCGCCGGGCGGCATCCGGGCGGTGGCCGCCATCCGGCGGACGACACCACGGGTACGGGTGGTGGCGATGTCCGGTTCCACGGACCCGGCGCCCGCACTGGACGCTCTGCGGGCCGGTGCCGAGGGGTACCTGCCGAAGACCAGCGAGCCGGAGGAGCTGCTGCCCCCGCTGCTGGCCATCCTCGACGGCTGGGCGGTGCTGCCGGCGGACCTGCTGCGGGCCGTGCTGCGGCCCTCGCGGGCCGCGCCGGTCGACCTCGACGACGAGGAACGCCGCCTGCTGCGGGCGATCGCCGCCGGCCGCAACACCGTCGACATCGCCGAGGAACTGCACGTTTCGGAGCGGACGGTGAAACGGATGACCGCCACGCTGCTGCGAAAGCTGCGGGTATCCACCCGGGCGGAGGCCGCCGCCGTCGCCGGCCACGCCGGCCTGCTCGGCGAATGAAGGCCGGTCAGCTCCCGATTCGGCTCCGTTCGCTGTTATACGACGACAGAATCGCGACGCGCCGAAATGAAAAGGGCGCATATTGTTGCGGTTTCCCCGGGTGGTGGGTCAGACTTTGGACACATCCCGCCACACACAGGGAGTAATCGGCAATGGCGAGAAAAGTAATCACGGTGCTGACCGACGACCTCGACGGTGGGAAGGCAGACCGTACGGTCGAGTTCAGCCTCGACGGCGTGGCCTACACGATCGATGTCTCGGACGAGAATGCCGGCGTCCTGCGCAAGGCGTTGGATCCGTACATCAATGCGGGTCGGCGGATCGGGCGGGGCGGCCCGGTGGACAGCACTCGGGCAGTCCGGCGGCCGGGGCGACCCAGCGGCGCCGGAATGGATCGGGAGCAGAACCGGGCCATCCGGGAATGGGCCGTCAAGAACGGCTACAAGATTTCCGAACGGGGCCGCATCCCGGTCGAGGTGGTCGAGGCCTACAAGAACCGCTGATCGCGAACGACAGACGGGGTCCCGCCGGAAACGGCGTGGCCCCGTCGGATTGTCCGCAGCCGTCTTTCGGGCCGGGTCACTGCCCGCCGCTACGCGCCGTAGGCACACGGCGCGGCGGCCGGCCACCCGGGTTGTCCGCCCCGGGCGACCGGTCGCCGCCGGTACTCAGATTCAGTTGACCTCGATACGCACCGCGTCGAACGCCGGGGTCTGGTTGGCGCGTTCCATCATCGGCAACCGGTGCGAGCCGTCGCCGGCCCAGACCGCACACTGCGCGGTGCCGGACTCCGGCAGACCCGGGATCTGGATGGTCACCTCGTCCGGCTGGGCACTTCCGCGCCCGTCCTCGGTGGCGACGAAGAACGCGGGCACCTCCTGCGGCTCGGGCGGAGCGGTCAGGCTGTCCAGCATCCGGCAGGCGGTGTGGAAGTGCCCGCGGACCAGACCCTGCTCGTTGAGCAGCGAGCTCTCCACGTAGTAGCCGCCCTGGCCCGCCGCGAGGAAGCGGTCCCGGATCAGGTTGCGGGTGCTGACCCGCAGGGTGAAGGCCTGGTTGCGGCCGACCTGCCCGGGGAACTGGGTGATCAGCAGCGACGGGTTGTTGGCAGCCGCGCCGACCTCACCGAATTCGGTGCTCACGCAGCGGTTGCCGTTCTGGAAGCCGTCGTGCGGCTGGAGCTGGCTCTCGTCGCAGTCGTTGGCCAGCACGCCGAGCCCGGCGCCGGGAGCGTTGCCACCGTTGTTGCCGCCTCCGGTGTTGCCGCCTCCGGTGTTACCGCCACCGGTGTTACCGCCACCGGTGTTGCCGCCACCCGTGCTCCCACCATTGTTGCCACCGGTGTTTCCACCGTTGCTGCCGCCGGTCGGCTGCACCTGGCACTCGGCGAGTTGCGCCAGACCCTGCGGGCGAGGCCCGACCCGGTCGATGGCCGTCGTGATCCGGTCCAGCACCGCACGCCGCTTCGCGGCCAGCGGCTGGAGGATCGAGGTGCGGATGAAGGCTTCACCCTTGCTGCCCTCGGCGGCCAGCCGGCGGTCGGCCTCGGCGATCTGGGACTGCAACTGCGCGAGGTTGCGGTCCACCTCGGCCCGCGCCCGGTCCGGCACCTGCGGAAGCTTCGCCGTCACGTCGGGGCAGGCGACGGCCGAGCCGGTGCCGGCCGTACCGTCCTTGCCGTCCTCACACTCAGTGACCGACTGCTGTCCGTCACCCCAGTGGTTGCGCACCCACCGACCGTTCTGCCAGGTCCGGGTGGTCGAACCGCCGCCGGTCGGCGCGGTGGCGCCCGGGCTCGGTTCCACGCACTGCCCCGCAGCCGGTCGCGGCTTGTTCGTCCGCCGGTCCTGGGCCGACGAGATCTGAGTCACGGCGACGACTCCGCCAAAGACCACGAGCGTGCCGACAACGGCCAGCAGACGCTTGCTCCGCGCGTTGCCGGATGACCGGCGCGCCCGAGTGGACCTGCGCATCGAATTGCTCTCCTTCTCGATCCGGTAGTGGATTCCTGCCCTCGGCGGACCGACGGATGTGAGATGGCACGGCACGGCGGCGACCACCGTGACCTACCCCGTAACGTGTCGATGGCCGACGATGCCCTTTCCGCACCGTCTCCCGCGCCCGGTCGACGCGGATGGGAGATCCTGTTCATTCGCGCAGGAGTACGGGACGGCGCCCGGGAAGGTTCAACCGGCGCACAGAAAATTGCCGCGGCCCCAGGGGCAGCCGGTGGGAAGAAGCGTCAGCAGGTGAAAAGGTGCCGGTCAGTCGGCACAGAGGTGGTCGAAGGCGAAGCCACCGGCCAGCTCGTGCCGGCGCTGGCTCAGCGCGACGATCTCAGCCGTCAATTGGGCACGCGGCAGCAGTTCCGGACCGCCGATCTCGGCGGCGCGCAGCCGCTCGCCGACGGCGACCGTGGCGAGATCCTCGGCCAGCCGGGCCGTGTCGATGCCGCAGGAGAACCGGTGTTCGGTCACCGAGACCCGCTCCACCAGGCACGCGTCGGGGCGGACGTGCACCCAGCTCCACCCCTGCGCCGGGCCGTCCGCCCACCGCACGTGCAACCCGCGCACGATCGGGTCGGCCAACTGCCGTCCCACGTACGCCTCGACGGCCGCCGCGCGGGCCAGCGCGCCGAGGTCGTTGACCGGTCCCGTGCGACCGTCCGGCAGCCGGCCGAGGATGTCCCGGAAGCCCACCGGTGCGGCCTCGCCCCCGGCACCGCTCGCCCCGGCCGCGTAGGCGCGCGCGTCGAGCACGTACTCCACCAGACGTCGGCCGTGCTCGGCCGCCCGCAGCGTCGGCGACCCGATCCGCAGCACCGGCAGGCCCACCGCCGCGCTCACCGCGTCCTTGAGCCGTTCGGCGCGCTGCTGCGCCGAGCCGGCCGCTGCGACAGGGCCGATCTCCACGGCGACGATCGGGCGGCCGGTGTTTACGGCGCAGATCACGAAGTCGAAGCCGGCCCGGCTGGCCGTACTCCACTGGCTGCCGGTGACACCCGGCGGACGCCCCTGGACCAGCTCGCTGAGCCGGCGCGCAGGGTAGACGTGGTGGCCGGCGCGGGTGAACAGCGCGCCGTCGGCGGGCACGGCCCGCAGCCAGCCGCGATCGTCGCTGACGGTGCTCGTCATCTGCCTGATCCATCCGCCGGTCGGTCGAGCCGCGCCGAGTCTAGGTGGTCGATCATGGCCCGCGCCTCGGCGGTGCGGCCGGCACCGCCCCGGGGGCGGGTGGCCGTTACTCGGCGGCGCCCATCACCAGGCCCTCGATGGTGTGCTTCTGCCGGATCGGCTCCAACCGCTCCACCACCGGGCAGGGCAGGTGCTCCCGGACCAGCTCGGGCAGGCGCTCCCAGTAGCCGTGGGTGACGGCCATGTCGTGGTGGGCCGCGTTGCCGGCGCCGGGCGCATCCACGCCGAGCACGAGGACCGGGCGGGCCGACTGGGAGACGTTCGGGGTGCCGCGGTGGATGGTCAGCGCCGACCGGGCCGAGATGTCTCCGCGTTGCGGGTACTTGCGTACCGCCCGCTGCTGGTAGCGGGCGTAGCGCTCCCGGGGCGGGAACATCGCGTGGTCGAAGTCGGCGCCGTCGTCCCACTGGGTGCCGGGGGCGATCTCGAACGGCCCCATCTCCTCCACCGTGTCGACGGTGGTCAGGTTGAACGCCAGCGAGGTGAGGCGCCGCTGTCGCCGGGTCTCCTCCGGCATCGGGAAGTCCCGGTGCCAGGGCTGCATCGCCGCCCCGGGGAAGGGGATGTCGAAGCCCAGCTCGACGATCTCGTACTCCGGGCCGAGCACCGCCCGGCAGACCGACACCACCCACGGATGGGTGACCAGGTCGACGAAGCCGCGCAGCTGCTCCGGATGGATCTCCACGTACCAGCGCTGCGGGCCACGACCGACGGCTCCGTCGGGGCGGGAGCGCGCCTCCTCGAAGGCGGCGGCGACGTCCTCGCCCACCTGCTCGACCCAGGCCGGGTCGAAGGCGCCACGGCAGGCCGTGATGCCGTCGCGGTAGAGATCGCCGAGTGCCTCGAGGGGCACCTCGTCACCGTCGGGTGTCGGGTGGGCGGCGGGTGCCGCGGCCGGGGTAGCGCGCATCGGGGGGCCTCCTCGGGGGCGGAGCGATCCTTACAACGTTGTAGAAGCGTGCCAAGACGCGCACCACCGCGCCAGCGACCGACCTGGCGCTGTGACCCGTATCACAGCTCGGCGGTGTTCCAGAGGTCCCCGCCCGGTGTATCCAGCCGGGTCGCCGGTAGTGGACCGGCCGGGAGGTCAGCATGTCGCGACAGCAGTTCGGGGTCCTTCCCGGAAGCGGCCCGGGCGCGAGCGGGCGTCCGGGTGACCCTCCTCGACGTACCGGTCGACCCCGGCTGGCGGGCGACCCGACCATCCTCCGGCGACCGCGCGCCGGTCGAGCGGGACGGCACCATCGCCTCGCCCCGGCGCCCACCACCGCCCGCCCGGCGACACCGACCACCGCCCCCGGTGTCGGCGTCCCCGCCCGACCGGCTCCGACTGCGCCAACCGCTCCGGACCGGCGGGAACGAGGCCCGGCCGGGGCGGCGGACATCGCGCGCATCGCTGCCGACGCGGCCGCCGCGGTGCCCGGCGTCTCCGGCGCCCACCCGGCCACGGTCCGCCTGGACGACCGGTCCGTGAGCCTCGACCTGCGACTGATCACCTGGTACGGCCACAGCGTGCCCGCCGTCGCCGACGCGGTCCGGGCGGCGGTCGCCGACCGGGTGGCCGCCGACACCCGGCTCACGGTGGAGACGGTGACCGTCACGGTGGACGACCTGCTCGTCCCCGGCGTCGACGTCACCGACGACGAGGTGACGGACCGGACCAGCGACCGGACGGCCGGAGCCTGAACATGCGGACCGCCAACCGGCTGGCATCGCTGCTGCTGGGCGCCGCCCTGCTCGTCGGCGGCACACTGCTGGCCGTGCAGGCGCTGCTGGTCACGGTGGGTCGCCCGGCGCCGCTGCTCACCCCTACCGGCTGGTACGACGCGCTGTCCACCCTGCGCTGGAGCGACCGGGAGATCCGCACGGCGGCCGGCGGGTCGGTCCTTCTCGGCCTGGTCGTCCTGGCGGCCCAGTTGCGCCGCTGGACACCGGTGCGGCTGCGTGTCGACGAGCGGGACGGCTGGTACCTGCGGCGCCGCTGTGTGGAGCGCCGGCTGGCCGACGCGGCGGGCGCCGTGCCGGGCGTACGCCGGGCCCGGGTGCGGGTCCGCCGGCGCGGCGACCAGTGGCATCCCCGGGTACGCGCCACCGGCGACCCGACCGCCCGCGCCGAAGTCGAGTTCGCGGTGCGCCACGAGCTGGGTCGGCTCGTCGCACACGACGCCGGCCGGATCGAGATCCGGCTGCTGCCCCAGGGGCGGCCCGCATGAGCGACGCCGCGCACCGACTGCTGTGGACCATCGTCGCGCTGCTCCTGGTGCTGGGCGGCGCGGCCGCGCTGGTCGTCAGCTTCGGTCAGGTGCCCGGCGGCGACCCCGACGCGGCGCTGCTGGGCGCAGGGCTGCGGGACGCGTGGCGGCTGGCGGCGCCGTGGAGCACCCTGGCCGCCGCGGTCACCGGAGTGCTGGTGGCCCTCGCCGGGCAGCGCCTGCTGAGCCGGGAGCTGCGCCGGCCCGGCGAGGAGTTGCGGGGCACGCTGAGCCGCCGCGGGCACCACCCCGGCCGGACCCGGCTGTCCACCGAGGTGCTCGCCCACGCGCTGGAACGCGACCTGACCGGCAACCCCGGGGTCCGCCGGGCGCGGGTGGTGCTCACCGGTCCCCCGCCACGCCCGGACGTGTGGATCCGGATGGACCTGACCTCCGACGCCCGGGCCACCGGTGTACGCGAACACGTCCACGCCGCGGTCCGCCGGTTCGCGACGACCGCCGACTGCCAACCGGCGCACCTCGACGTGACCGCCCGGATCGAGCCCGCCCGACCCTGATCCGCGCCACGCCGGCATGATCGGTACCGGGACAGACGGCGGACGGGGAGGTACGCGGGTGCGGGTGGTGTCGCTGGTGCCGTCGCTGACCGAGGCGGTGGCGCTGACCCTGCCCGGAGTGCTCGTCGGTGCCACCGACTGGTGCAGCCACCCGGCCGGGCTGGACGTCGCCCGGGTCGGCGGCAGCAAGTACCCGGACCTGGACCGGGTCCGGGCGCTGCGGCCCGACCTGGTGCTGCTGAACGTGGAGGAGAACCGTCGCGCCGACGCGGAGGCGCTGCGCGCCGCCGGCGTACCGGTACGCGTCACCTATCCGCGTACCGTCCCGGGGGCCCTGACCGAGCTGGGCGAGCTGCTGGCCGAGCTGGGTGCGCCGGCGGAGCCGGCCTGGCTGCGGGCGGCCCGGCGGGCGTGGGCGGATCCGCCCCGGCTCGCGCCGCCCCGCCGGGCGGTGGTCCCGGTCTGGCGTCGGCCTTGGGTCGTGCTCGGCGGCGACACCTTCGCCGGCGACGTCCTGCGCCGGCTAGGGGTCGTCAACGCGTACGACCAGCAGCCCGAGCGCTATCCCCGCCCGAGCCTGGCCGACCTGCGCGAGCAGAGGCCGGAGCTGGTGGTGCTGCCCGACGAGCCGTACCGGTTCACGGCCGACGACGGGCCGGAGGCGTTTGCGGGCGTACCGTGCGCCCTGCTCTCCGGACGACACCTCACCTGGTACGGCCCGTCCCTGGCCGAGGCGCCCGCCCTGCTGACCGACCAGTTGTCCCGGCCGGTCACGGCCGTCTGAGTGCGCCGGGTCAGGTGGTGGCGCGGCCGCGCCGGGCAACCAGGACGCTGGCACCGACCGACACGGCCAGGGTCAGCACCACCACCGCGAGGGTCAGCCAGATCGGCAGCTTGCCCACCGGCGTCTCGGCCAGCATCAGCTTCACGCCCGCGAAGGCGAGCAGCAGGGCCAGCCCGTAACGCAGGTACCCGAAGTGCCGCAGCAGACCGGCGAGGCAGAAGTAGAGACTGCGCAGCCCGAGCACGGCGAAGGCGGTGGCCGTCCAGACCAGGAAGGTGTTGGTGGTGATGGCGAGGATCGCCGCCACCGAGTCGATGGCGAAGACCACGTCGGTGGCCTCGATGGCGACCAGCGTCACCAGCAGCAGGGTGGCCCGGCGCCGACCGTCGACCCGGGCGGTGAACCGGTCGCCGTGGTACCGGGGCTCGGTGGGTACCACCCGCCGGAACAACCGCACCACCACGTTGCGCTCCGGGTTCACGTCGGGCTCTCCGCGTACGGCCAGCCGCCAGCCGGTCCAGACGAGGAAGGCGCCCAGCACGAACGCTGCCCAGGCGAGCCGGTCCAGCAGCTCGGCGCCGGCGAAGATGAACAGCAGCCGGAACACGAGCGCGCCCACCACACCCCAGAACAGCACCTTGTGCTGGAGGCCGGGCGGGACCCCGAAGTAGCCGAAGAGGAGGGCGAAGACGAAGACGTTGTCCACCGAGAGCGCCTTCTCCAGCAGATAGCCGGAGTAGTAGGCGATGGCGGGATCGCCGCCGAGGCCGAACCAGACGACCAGCCCGAACAGCAGGCCCGCGCCGATCCAGACGCCGCTCCAGACCAATGCCTCACGCAGCTCGATGACGTGGTTGTCGCGGTGCAGAAGCACGTCGATGGCGAGCATGACGGCGATGACCGCGCCGACGGCCGCCCAGGCCCACAGCGGCACCGCGACCGTCGCCTCACCCACCCGGCGCCCCCCGCGTCGACCGTCGTGCACCGCCCCGCCACCGCGCCGGCCGGCCGCTCCCGAGCCTAGGCGAGCAGCCGATCCGGCGTCGGTGCTCCGGGGAAGTCGGTGCCGCGGCGTGACGGCCGGCGGCGGCGCTCAGGCGACCGGCATCACCTGCGCCGGATCGGGAACGGTGTCGTCGGCGTCGTACCCGATCGCGTTGGTCACCTGAACGACGCCACTGACCTGGGGCCGCGAGCCGGCCGGCGATATCGACGACGGAGCGGCGGTCCAGCCGACCGGCCAGGGTGACCTCGCCGTGGCGGACCTCGACGGTGACCAGGCCGTCCCGCACGGCGAGGACCCGACGCAACACCTCCTGCACCACGTCCTCGCGGATCTCGGCGTCCGAGCGCAGGTGCACCCGCAGCAGGTCGGCGCGGCTGACGATGCCCACCAGCCGGCCGAGGTCGTCCAGCACGGGCAGCCGCTTGACCTGCTCGCGATCCAGCAGCGTCACCCACCTGCCAGGTCCTCATCACAGCCTCCTCTGGCACGTCCACGTCGGACGCTACGAGCCGATGACGGCGGTGGTCAGGGTCGCCGGACCACGCCGTGGGGGGCCCAAGGTCCCGTGCCGTTGCGGTCCGTCGGCCCTGCCGCCGTCAACGCCACCGGCGTCCAATGGAGATGCCACCGGGAAGCGCGGTGCGAGGCACAGAAGGGACGTGGAGACCATGACCGCGACGATCGAGCGGAACACCGGGACCACCGCTCCGGCGGTGGGCACCCCTCGGGAGAGGGCCGTCCGGTACGTCCTGGCCGGCACCCGGCTGGCGCTCGGATGGATCTTCCTCTGGGCGTTCGTCGACAAGCTCTTCGGCCTCGGGCGGGCCACCGGGACGAAGGACGCCTGGATCAACGGGGGCAGCCCCACCAAGGGCTTCCTCACCTTCGGTGCGACCGGGCCGTTCAAGGACCTCTACGCCGGGATCGCCGGGGCCGCCTGGGCCGACTGGCTGTTCATGATCGGACTGGCCGGAATCGGTGTCGCCCTGCTGCTCGGCGTCGGCATGCGCGTCGCCGCCGTGGCGGGCGGGCTGCTGCTGGTGCTGATGTGGACCGCCGTCCTGCCTCCGGAGAACAACCCCGTCATGGACGACCACCTGGTCTACGCCGCGGTACTGGCGGTGCTGGCGCTGGTCGACGCCGGCGACACCTGGGGCCTCGGCCGGGCCTGGGCGCGGCTGCCGATCGTCCGGCGGGTGCCCTGGCTGCGGTGACCCACACCGCTGCCCCTTCGGCGGGCGTCACCACCGGTGACGCCCGCCGAAACGTGCCTGCCCGACCTGCGCCCGGCTGCCGCGCCGCGTGCGGGGCGCCGCGGCCGGGAAGCGGGTTTCGCCGGATCGCCCGGGGCAGGTGGCGGGTCCGCCGCACATCGGTGGGGTGCGATCCGGCAGGATCGACGGTGACCGGACACATCACCCAAGACGGCAGGAGATCCCCGCATGAACCAGGCAGCAGGCGCCCGATCCGGCAAGCCCGAGGTGGGGCCGATCGAGGGTGCGCCGCCGGCCGACCTCGTGACCGAGGACATCACCGTGGGCGAGGGCCCGCAGGCCGAGCCGGGCCAACTGGCCAGCGTGCACTACGTGGGCGTGTCGCACTCCACCGGTGCCGAGTTCGACTCGTCCTGGAACCGGGGCGAGGCGTTCGAGTTCCCGCTCGGCGGCGGCCAGGTCATCGCCGGCTGGGACCAGGGCGTGGTCGGCATGCGTGTCGGCGGCCGGCGCCGCCTCACCATCCCGCCGCACCTCGGGTACGGCGACCGCGGCGCCGCCGGCGTCATCAAGCCCGGCGAGACGCTCGTCTTCGTCGTCGACCTGCTCGGCGTGCGCTGACCGATCCTCGGGGGGTCGCCGGTTGACGCCGGCGACCCCACCCGACGGTCAGGCGGCCAGCGCCAGGTCGGGGGGCGCGGGTGCCCGGCGTCGCTCTGCCTCGACCACCCGGGCCGGCTCCAGCACCGGCATCACCCGGTGCAGGCCGGTGGCACGCAGGACCCGGGCCACCACCGGGGTGGGATCGACCAGAACCAGCTCCCCGCCCCGCGCCCGGACGCGCAGGTGCGCGGCGAGCAGGGTGCGCACCCCGGCGGCGGAGAGCAGCCGCAACTGCGACAACTCCAGCCGGAGCACCGGGCGGGCCGGCGCGGACCACAGCGCGGACCGGAACGCGGCCACCGTGGCGATGTCGACCTCGCCGGCCACCCGCACCTGGACCACCTGGTCACCCACGCTGACCTGCACGTCCAACCGGTCGCTCTGCTCTCCCATACCGCTGAATCTAGCCCCCACCCCCGACATTTCCGCCCCTCCAGGGAGTGATTCCGGGTACGCCCAGGGTCATCCCCCGAGCCCACCCGGATCCCCCTCAGGGGGGAGGCCGGGGTGCCCGTCGATCCGGCGCGAGATGCGGCTCACCGGCCACCCCACGCCGCCGGCGGACGCGAGCCCGCGGCCGGGACGCCGACGGCCGGCACGCCGCGCACGGCGGCGCTCCGGGCCGGCGGGCATCGGCGGTGGAGAATGGGACGATGCTGATCCCCCGGCCCCGGCCACCCCGGCTCATCCGGCCCGTCCGCGAGCCGGCCACCGTCCCTCCCCCGCTGACCGGCGCGTGGGCCGCCACCGACCGCCGGCTCGACCAGGTCGACCTGCTGCCGCTCCCCGAGGGCGCCGTCGGTCCGGAGGACGTGCTGGTCGACCCGACCGGACGGGTGATCAGCGGCGACGAGGAGGGCCGGCTCTGGTGGTGGCCGGCCGACGCGCCTCCCGGCACCCAGCCACGGTTGCTGGCCGAGACCGGCGGCCGGCCGCTCGGCATCGAGTGGGACCCCTCCGGTGAGGCGCTGGTGGTCTGCGACGCGTACCGCGGGTTGCTGCGGGTCACACCCGACGGCGCCGTCCGCGAGCTCACCGGCACGGCACCGCCGGTGCACCTGGCCAACAACGCCACGGTGGCCCGCGACGGCACCATCTACTTCACCGACAGCTCCGACCGCTTTCCGGTCTCGCACTGGAAGCGGGACCTGCTGGAGCACCGCCCCAACGGCCGGGTGCTGGCGTACCACCCGGGAAGCGGGCGCACCGAGGTGGTGACCGACGGGCTGTACTTCCCCAACGGGATCGCGCTGACCCCGGACGAGTCGGCGCTGATGCTGGTGGAGACCTCCACCCACCGGCTGCTCCGCGTCGAACTGGGGGGCGCGGTGCGGGTCCTCGCCGACCTGCCCGCCTATCCGGACAACCTCTCCGCGGTGGGCGACGGGACGTACTGGATCGCGCTGCCCAGCCCCCGGGTCCCGATCGCCGAGCGGCTGCTGCCGCACCCTCGCCTGCGTCAGGTCGCCGCGTTGCTGCCCGACGCGATGCAGCCGCAACCGAAGCGCTACGGGCTGGTCGCGCTGGTCGACGACACGGGTGCGGTCCGCCGTACGCTGCACGGCCCGGCCGGGCACTACTGGATGATCACCGGGGTACGCCAGCACGGCGACCACCTCTGGCTGGGCAGCCTCATCGGGCCGGGAGTGGCCCGGGTGTCGCTGGGCTGACGCCCCGACCCTCGGCACCTGAGACCGGCGGGGCCGGCCCGCCGGGATGGCGAGCCGGCCCCGAGGCGTCGGCGGTGTCTCAGCGACCGCTGACCGAGGGCGCCGGTGCGGGCGACCCGCCGGCCACCGCGCCCGGGTGTGCCGGGGCGACCGGCGCGGGCCGCAGCGAGGGCGACACCGGCAGGGCGCTGCCGCGGACGAACTCGTCCCAGCTCACGTTCCACGCCGTCCAGCCGTTGCCCGCCTGCAACTGCACCTCGGTGCCCTTGACGGTGACCAGGTCGCCGACCTGGGTCACCCCCATCAACCAGTCCGCCGCGTTGGCGGCGACGTTCGTGCACCCGTGCGAGACGTTGGTGCTGCCCTGGTCGCCCTCCGACCACGGAGCCGAGTGGATGAACTCGCCACCCCAGGTGAGTCGCTGGGCGTCGTCGACGTCCACCACGTAGCCGCCGTCGGGTTCGCCCCGGGTGTCGAACGTGGTCCGCTCGTGCTTCTCCATGATCACCATCTTGCCGCTGGAGGTGGGTGTGCTCGGCTTGCCGAGGCTCACCGGGATCCGGCGGACCTGCTTGCCGTCGCGCAGCACCGTCATCTGCTTGGTGGCGTTGTCGATCTCCAGCGCGACCTGCTTCCCGATCGTGGAGGTCGCGGTCCGCTCGGCGTCACCGACCCGGTCCTTGCCAATCGGCAGGCCCTCCAGGCCGGCCCGGACGCTGATCGTGGTCCCCGGCCGCCAGAAATCGGGTGCCCGGTAATAGACCTGACTTCCGTCCTCCAGCCACGACCACGCACCCGGCTGGGGTGGATTCGTCTTTACGAACAACCGGCGCTGAACGTCCGCCCTGGCCTCTTTCGGAATGCCCGGGTCGAACGCCACGGTTACCGGCATGGCCGTGCCGTACGTCCGGTTGCCGACAAAATAGAGCGTGCTGGTGATCTGCGGTTTGGTGGATTTGGCCATGGTGGTGAAGGTGGTGGTGCGTGTCGTCGTGGCGCCCGAGTCACCGGTCGCTGTCACCTCGGCGGTGTAGGTCCGCTTCGGTTGCAGCGGCGTGCTCGGCACCCAGCCCGAGCCATCCTCACGCGGCTCGGCCGTGACCTGCTTGCCCTTGTCGTCCGTGAGCCGGACGGCGGTCACCCGGCCGCCCTTGACCGCAGTGCCCACCTCGGCGCTGATCGGCACCTCCCGTGTCTTGTCCCCCGGTGTCACGGTGAGTTCCGGCGGTGCGGCGTGTGCCTTGCTCGCCGCCGGGTCCCGGTCGGCGGTGCACCCGCCCACAGCCAGCGGTGCGGCCGCGATGGTTACCGCCAACAGCGTCAATCGCCGCCTCAACGTCATGTTCAGTCCCCCCATTTTCGACGTCCCTCTGCCACATTCTCGCCGCCTCGACCGGGGTGCCCATCCCATTCGGAAATAATCAGCGGCGCATTTATCGGCGCATTTTCCGATGCTGTTCCGCTTGACCGGAGAAAGGCGCGACTGGCCCGTCCTGCGCACCCCGCACCACTCCGACCGGCCGCGCCCCGCCCGGCCCGCAACGTCGGTCTTCGCACCTTTCCACGTGGTTGCGCGGCTTTCGCCCCGGTACAGCCGGGCCGGAATCGCTCGGCCGCGGGACGGGCGTTGGTCGGACCGTGTCGGAGCGCCCCCGGCCGGAGGAGCAGGAGGTCGGGGCGCGTGGCGCAGCACGGGAGCGGACTTTTGTCGGCTGGAGCGAAACTTCTGCCGATCGGGACGAACCTTTGCCTTCGTCCGGAGGCAAAGGTAAGGTCGCGATTCAGATAGAAGGTTGCCCATTCGTCGATCAGCTGCCGTCACCCGGCCGGGTGGCCGCTTTCCGCTCCCGACAGGTCCGGGCCGCACCCGCGCGTCGTCCGACATCGTCCCGCCGGATCCCGCATCCGGCCGGTTCGGCGCGCCCGGAGGTGGCAGCCGGTCGACCGCTGCCGACGGCGTCCCCCGCCGTCAGGAAGGGACCACCACCATGGATCATCAGACGAACCCATCGGAACCATTACCGGGGTCCGGGCCGCTCAGCCGGCGCGGGGTTCTCCGCGCCGCGACCGTCTCCGCCGCCGCCCTCGGCACCGCGGGCCTGCTCGCCGGCCCGGCCACCGCCGCGCCAACAGGGCACTCCCACGGGCGCCGCCGCGTGCCGGTGGACCGGATCAGCATCCAGCTGTACACGCTGCGCGACCAGCTCGCCGCCGACCTGCCCGGCACCCTGGACACGCTGCGCCGGATCGGCTACCGGCGGGTGGAGCACGCCGGCTTCGTCGGGCGTACCGCCGCGGAGTTCCGGGCCGCGCTGGACGCGGCCGGGCTGCGGGCCACCTCCGGGCACACCGGCATCCCACAGCCGTTCGACGCCAGCGCCTGGGAACGCGCCCTCGCCGACGCGAACGTCGTGGGCTGTAAGAAGATCGTCCACCCCTACTTCGGTCGGGACGCCGCCGGGCGGCCGATCCGCGACCCGGCCGTCTACCGTGCCCTGGCCCGCGACCTCAACCAGGCCGGCCGGCTCGCCGAGCGCGCCGGGCTGGACTTCGGTTACCACAACCACCAGCTGGAGTTCGTTCCGCTGACCGACGGCTCGACCGGCTTCGACATCCTCACCGGGCAGACCGACCCGCGGCTGGTCCACTTCGAACTCGACCTCTACTGGACCTGGCGGGGCGCGCACGACCCGGTCGACGTGATCCGGGCCAACCGCGGCCGGATCCGCCAGGTGCACGTCAAGGACCTCGACGTCGAGGGCGGCTTCGCCGACCTTGGGGACGGCGTCATCGACTTCGGTCGGATCTTCGCCCACGAGCGGGAAGCTGGCATCGAGGAGTACATCGTGGAACGCGACGACGCGGGCACCGCGCCGCGCTCCCCCGCCGACGCCCTGGACACCGCTCGCGTCGGCTTCGACTATCTCGCTTCACTTCGGTACTGAAACCACCCCGGGGGACTCACCTGATGAACAGGACCGCATTCGCGTCCGCCCTGCTGCTGGTGACGGCCGGTCTGGCCGTACCACCGTCGGCAGCGGCCGCAGCGCCGGCCGCGCCGCCGGACAGCAGCTTCCAGAAAGTGACACTGAACGACTTCCCGGGCGAGCCGATGAGCCTCGCCGTCCTGCCCGACCTGCGGGTGCTGCACACCTCCCGCACCGGTGAGGTCCGCATCCACGACCCGCGCACCGGGCTGAACACCCTCGCCGCCGACATTCCCGTCTACGAGCACGACGAGGAAGGGCTCCAGGGGGTCGCCATCGACCCGGACTTCGCCCAGAACAAGTGGGTGTACCTCTACTACTCGCCGCCGATGGACACCCCGGTGG
This sequence comes from Micromonospora sp. RHAY321, assembly GCF_023896955.1. Taxonomy (GTDB): domain Bacteria; phylum Actinomycetota; class Actinomycetes; order Mycobacteriales; family Micromonosporaceae; genus Micromonospora. The sequence goes on along the minus strand of NZ_JAMHIW010000002.1, from coordinate 668,680 downwards.
ACGACCCGGCGACTCCCGGCGTCAACGAGGGGGACGCGCCGGAGACCGGCACCGAGGCGGACTGGCAGCGGTTCAAGGGCGCGCTGCGGCTGTCCCGGTTCAAGCTGGACGGGATGAAGCTCAACCTCGCCAGCGAGCAGCAGATCATCGACGTGCCGACCGACCGGGGCATCTGCTGCCACGTCGGCGGGCAGATCGACTTCGACAGCAAGGGCAACCTGTACCTGTCGACCGGTGACGACACCAACCCGTTCGCCTCCGACGGCTACATCCCGATCGACGAGCGGGCCGACCGCAACCCCGCCTTCGACGCCCAGCGCACCTCCGCCAACACCAACGACCTGCGCGGCAAGCTGCTGCGCATCCGGGTGAAGCCCGGTGGCGGTTACACGGTGCCGGCCGGCAACCTGTTCAAGCCGGGCACCGCGAAGACCCGCCCCGAGATCTACGCGATGGGGCTGCGCAACGCGTTCCGGTTCGCCGTCGACCGGCGGACCGACAACGTGTACCTGGGCGACTACTCCCCGGACGCCTCCAACTCGAACCCGGAGCGGGGGCCGGCCGGGCACGGCCGCTGGATGCTGATCGACAAGCCGGCGAACTACGGCTGGCCGTACTGCGTGACGCCGACTATGGCCTATCGCGACTACGACTTCGCCACGGGTGAGTCCGGCGCGAAGTTCAACTGCAAGCGCCCGGTCAACGACTCGCCCCACAACACCGGCAAGCGGCAACTGCCGCCGGTCGAGCAGCCGCAGGTCTGGTACCCGTCGGCGGCCTCCGGCGAGTTCCCGCAGCTGGGCACCGGCGGTATCGGGCCGATGGGCGGCCCGGCGTACGACTACGACGGGACCAGCACCTCGCGGACCCGGTGGCCGGCCTACTACGACGGCGTGCCGCTGTTCTACGAGTGGACCCGGGACTACATCAAGGAGTTCCGCCTCGACGAGGACGGCGACGTAACGGACATCCGGCCGGTGGTCCCGTCGCTGGTGGTGGACAACCCGATGGACATGGAGTTCGGCCCGGACGGCGCGCTCTACGTGCTCGAGTACGGCGACGGCTACTTCGCCGAGAACCCCGACGCCCAGCTGTCCCGGATCGACTTCGTCCGGGGCAACCGGACGCCGATCCCGAAGATCAGCGGCACCCCGACCGTCGGGCAGGCCCCGCTGACCGTCGCGTTCTCCAGCGCCGGCACCACCGACCCGGACGGTGACGCGCTGCGCTACGCGTGGGACTTCAACGCGGACGGCTCGGTCGACAGCACCGACGCCAACCCGACCTGGACGTTCCAGGAGAACGGCTCGTACACCCCGACGCTGAAGGTGACCGACCGCACCGGGCGGTCCGCCTCGGCGACCCTGCCGCTGGTGGTCGGGCCGACCGCGCCGATCGTCGAGTTCGTCACCCCGGTGGCCGGGCAGCCCTTCCAGTTCGGGCAGACGGTCGCATACGAGGTGAAGGTCACCGACGATCTGCCGGTGGACTGCTCCCGGGTGAAGGTCACCTACGTGCTCGGCCACGACGAGCACGGGCACCCGCTCTCCACGGCGACCGGCTGCTCCGGGACGATCCCCACCTTCGTCGACGGCGGGCACGGCGGGGCGGACAACCTCACCGCGGTCTTCGTCGCGGAGTACACCGACGCGCCGACCGAGCCGGGCGTACCGCCGCAGACCGCCACGGCGACGGTGGTCCTGGACCCCGACCCGGTGGCCGGCCTGGCCGGCTGACGAGCTCACGATGACGGCGGCGGCGGTCGGATCACTCCGGCCGCCGCCGCCCGTCGGTGCTCAGCCTCAGTCGGCGTTGTCGTGGTTGTCGCGCCAGCGGCCGCCCACCGGCGGGGTGTCCAGCCGCAGCGCGCTCTCGGCGTTGCCGGCGAGGTCGTTGCCCTCGACGCGGCAGTCCACACAGCTGCCCCGCTCGGTGATCCACAACCCGTGGGTCTGCGTACGGTCCTCGTGGTTGTCCCAGATCCGGTTGCCCCGGATGGTGGCCGTGTCGAACGCCGCGTCGATGGTGATGCCGGCACGGCGTTCGGGGGCCGGCGACAGCTCGTACCGGCAGCCCGGTGGCGGGATGTCGCCGCTCCAGGCGCTCAGCGCGTCGGGACGGACCGGGGCGAGGGTGAGCTCGTCGCCGGTGTTCGACGCGACCACCGCCACGGAGCGCCCGACCCGCAGCACCTTGCCCCGGTGCCCGTCGGGCGGCCAGTCGGCCCCCCGGTCCACCACGGAGCGTTCGCCGTAGCGGACCGTCTCGCCGGCCCCTCCGGCCGCCCGCGCGAACTGCCGGCCGTTGTTGCGGATCCGGTTGTTGAGCAGCATGGCGTCGGACATGTGGTGGTCGATCCGGACTGCGTCCAGCCCGTTGTCCCAGAACTCGTTGCTCTCCAGCGTCACGTCCCGGATCGGGCCCTGGTAACCGCGCCCCAGGTCCTGCCCGTGGTAGCCGTGCCGCCCGTTACCGCTGATCCGGTTGCCCCGGATGGTGTACGGGCCCGAGCTGTTGCCGATGCTGACCCCGTCGCGGAGGTTGCCGTCGATGACGCAGTCGGTGAGCAGCCCGCCCCGACCGGCCACCGACGAGGTGCCCTGGGCCGACACGTCGAAGCCGGCCTCCAGGTTGCCGGTCATCGTGCAGGCGGACACGATCAGCCCGTCCGCACCCCAGTCGGAGATGCCGAAACGGTTCCCCTGGCTGTGACAACCGATGATGCGGTAGCCGCGGGGCTGAGGCCAGTAGTCCTTCTGCAGCTCCAGGAAGATCCCGTTGGTGCCGTTGGCCAGGGTGGTGCAGTGGGCGATGGTGAGCCGCTCCACCTCGCCCCAGCCACCGATGCCCACCCCGATGCCGGCGCCGCCCATCTGCTCGCCGTTGTCCAGCCGGCCACAGCCGACGACGACCACGCCATCGATCAGGCTGTCCTGGAGGAAGTCGCAGCCCAGCCCGGTGGCCGCCGTGTGGTGGATGTAGAGGTTGCGGAAAACGCCGCGCACCACGTACTGGAGGCCGAGGCCCTTGGCCAGATAGCTGTACTCCGCCATCGCCACCCCGGAGCCGTCGATCTCGAAGTCGGCGAAGGTGCAGTCGGCGATGTGCCGGTCCCGGTCGGCGCCGTGCTGCACGGTGGTCCAGAAGGCCAACGGGGTGGGGTCGGCCCGGTTGCCCTCGTTGCTGAGCAGGAACCGCGTCGCCGCCGGCCCGGCACCGACCAGCGAGACCCCGCTGCGCCACACCGTGCCGGCGTCCCGGATCGAGTAGATGCCCGGCGGGCAGTAGATGACGCGGGCACGCCCGTCCGACGCGTAACCGTCGCCGAGCCGGTCCACGAGGGCGGCCAACGCCGGCTGGTCGTTGGTCTGACCGTCGCCGCGCAACCCGTACTCCTGGGCGTCGCAGTAGAGCGGCGCACCGGCCGAGGCGGGCCGCCGCTCCCGGACGGCGCTGGGTAGCACCTGGTACGCCACGAACCGGCTCCCTCCGACGCGACGGTGCGCTCCGCGGGGGCCGACTTCCCGGTGACAGGTCCCGGAAACGTGCGCCAGCCCCGGCACCGCACGGAGCGGTGGCCGGGGCCGGGAACGCGGGTCAGACGGCGGCGATCAGGAGTGCGGGCCGCTCCACGCAGTCGGCCACGTGCCGCAGGAAGCCACCGGCCACCCCGCCGTCGCACACCCGGTGGTCGAAGGTGAGGCTCAACTGCGTCACCTTGCGGACGGCGAACTGCCCGTCGACCACCCACGGCTTGTCCACGATCCGCCCCACCCCGAGCAGCGCCGCCTCCGGGTGGTTGATGATCGGCGTGGAACCGTCGACACCGAACACCCCGTAGTTGTTCAGGGTGAAGGTGCCACCGGTCAGCCGGGCGGGCGCCAGGGTGCCCGCCCGCGCCGCCGCGGTGGTGGCCGCCAGTTCGGCGGCCAGCTCGGCGGTGGTGAGGCGCTGGGCGTCGCGCAGCACCGGCACCAGCAGGCCCCGATCGGTCTGCGCGGCGATGCCCAGGTGCACCCCGGCGGACTGGACGATCCGCTGGGCCTCGGTGTCGACCCGGGAGTTGAGCTGCGGGAACCGGCGCAGCCCACTGAGGCAGATCCGGGCCAGCAGGGCCAGGATGCTCACCGGCGCGTCCGGCGTCGCCGCGTTGATCGCCGCCCTGGTCTCCAGCAGCCCGGTGGCGTCCACGTCGACCCAGATGGTCACCTCGGGGATCTCCCGCCTGCTGCGGGAGAGCTTGTCGGCGATCACCTTGCGGACGCCGGTGAGCGGGACGACCACGTCGCCGTCGCCGCTCGGGGCGAGCGCGACGTGCGCGTCCGGCACGGCGGCGAGCCGGGCGGCGGGCACGGCCAGCGTCGCCTCGACGTCGGCGCGGCGGATGACCCCACCGGGTCCGGTGCCGCGAACCGTGCTCAGGTCGACGCCGCGCTCCCGGGCCAGCCGCCGCACGATCGGCGAGATGACCAGGGCGGCCGGTGCGGCAGTGCCGGCCGCGGCACCGCTGGCGGCCCGGTCGGCGTCACCCGCCGCGCCGTCGGCCGCCGCGACGGGAACACCGGCCGGCGTGACCTCGGTCGGTTCGGGAGCCAGCACCAGCCGAGGGCGACGCCGGCGCCGGGTCGCCCCGCCGTGCCCGGTGCCGTACCCGATCAGCACGTTGCCGGAGCCGGCCCGCTCCTCCTCGCGGTAGGTGGCGTGCCCGGCCGGCTCGTCGCCGCCGTCCAGCGGCGCGATGGTGATCAGCGGCTGGCCGACCGGGCGGACCTCACCCGCCGCGCCGTGCAGGGTGACGACCCGGCCGGCGTACGGGCAGGGCACGTCGACGACAGCCTTGGCGGTCTCCACCTCGACCACGCTCTGGTCGACCGTGACGATGTCGCCCACGGCGACCCGCCACTCGACGATCTCGGCCTCGCTCAGCCCCTCGCCCAGGTCGGGCAGGAGGAAGACCTGCGTCCGCTCGACCGTGGTCATGCCGCGCTGCCCTGCACCGACCAGCGCGGGTCCGGCTGGTCGTCCCACTGCAACCGAGCCACCGCGTCGAGCACCCGGTCCACCCCGGGCAGGTGGGTGTGCTCCAGCATCGGCGCCGGGTACGGAATGTCCAGCCCGGCCACCCGCAGCACCGGGGCGTGCAGCGCGTGGAAGCACCGCTCCTGCACCCGGGCGGCGATCTCCGCGCCCACGCCGGCGAAGCCGGGCGCCTCCTGGATCACCACGCACCGGCCGGTGCGGCGGACCGAGGCGGTGATGGTGGCGTCGTCGAACGGCACGATGGTGCGGACGTCCACCACCTCCAGGTCCCAGCCCTCCTCGCGGGCGGCCTCGGCGGCTTCCAGCGCCACCGGCACCGCCGGCCCGTACGCCACCAGGGTGGCGTCGCGCCCGGGACGACGGACGACAGCCCGGCCGAACGGCTCGGTACGCGCCGGCAACTGCGCCTCCGCACTGGCGAAGTAGAGCTTCTTGGGCTCCATGAAGACCACCGGGTCGGGGTCGTCGATCGCCTCGCGCAGCAACGAGTACGCGTCGGCCACCGTCGCCGGGGTGACCACCTTCAGCCCCGGGGTGTGCGCGTAGTACGCCTCGGACGAGTCGCAGTGGTGCTCCACCCCGCCGATCCCGCCGGCGTACGGCACCCGGATGACGATCGGCACGCTCAGCGCGCCCCGCGTCCGGTTGCGCAGCTTCGCCACGTGCGAGGCGATCTGCTCGAACGCCGGATACGCGAACGCGTCGAACTGCATCTCGACCACCGGCCGCAGCCCGGACATGGCCAGGCCGACGGCGAAACCGACGATGCCGGCCTCGGCGAGCGGGGTGTCGAAGCAACGGTCCTCGCCGAACCTCGCCTGCAGGCCGTCGGTGATCCGGAAGACGCCGCCGAGCTGGCCGACGTCCTCCCCGAAGACGACCACCCGGTCGTCGGCGGCCAGCGCGTCGGCGAGCGCCGTGTTGAGCGCCTTCGCCATGGTGGTGGCCATCAGGCGACACCCTCCTCGTCACGTGCGGCGGCCATTTCGGCGCGAACCTGTTCGCGCTGCTCGATCAGTTGCGGGGTGGGCTCGGCGTAGACGTGGTCGAAGAGGCTCAGCGGGTCGACGGTCGGCTGCTCGTTCATCCGGGTCCGCAGGTCCGCCGCGTACGCCTCGGCCTGCTCGGCGATCTCGGCGACCGCCGCGTCGTCGAGCACCCCGCGCGCCCGCAGGTAGGTCTCCAGGCGGGTGACCGGGTCACGGTCGCGCCAGGCGTCGACCTCGGCGCCGTCGCGGTAGCGGCTGGCGTCGTCGGCGTTGGTGTGCGGTTCCATCCGGTAGGTGTGCGCCTCGACGAGGAACGGTCCCTTGCCGGCGCGGGCGTGCTCCACCGCGCGGGTGAGGACGGCGAGCACCGCCACCGGGTCGTTGCCGTCGACCTGCTCGCTGGGCACGCCGTAGCCGACGCCCTTGTACGCCAGTGACGGCGCGGCGGTCTGACGGGACAGCGGGACGCTGATCGCGTACCGGTTGTTCTGCACGAAGTAGACGACCGGCGCCTTGAACACGGCGGCGAAGTTGATCCCCTCGTGGAAGTCGCCCTCGCTGGTCGCGCCGTCGCCGATGAACGCCAGCACCACGGTGTCGCGCCCCTGGTACGCCTCACCGTGCGCCAGCCCGGCGGCGTGCACGCACTGGGTGGCCAGGGGCGTGCACTGTGGTGCGGTCCGCACGGCGGCAGGGTCGTACCCGCAGTGCCAGTCGCCGCGCAGCAGGGTGAGCACCTCGACCGGGTCGATGCCGCGGGCGACCAGCGCCATCGACTCGCGGTAGGTGGGGAAGACCCAGTCGGTGTCGCGGACCGCGAGGACGGCGCCGACCTGGCAGGCCTCCTGGCCGCGGGAGGACGGGTAGACCGCCAGCCGGCCCTGCTTGGTCAGCGCGGTCGCCTGGGTGTCGAACCGGCGGCCGAGCACCATCCGCCGGTACAGCTCGCGCAGCACCTCGGCGGGCGGCTCCGGGTAGTCGGTGCGGGCGGGCAGTGGCTTACCGCTCGGGTCGAGCAGGCGGACCGGCTCGGCGTCCGGCAGCAGCGGGCGCGCCGGGTCGGGCGGGGTGGCCGCTCGACGGGTGCGCGGGGATGCCCTGCGGACCGCCTGGGGAGTGGTCGTCACGGCGGAACCTCCTGGGACGTGTGGTGGGCCTATGCTTCCGCCTGTCGGATGATTGACTCAAGATCCAGGCAGAAGGCGGGACGGTTGGCATGCGGACGGCGCATCGGTGAGCCAGGAGGCCGGAGACGGGTCGGGTCGGACGACCCGTTCGGGACGATCGGCTCGGCACCTGGATGAGGTGGACCGGCGGATCCTCGACGAGTTGGTCCGCGACGGGCGGACCTCGGTGCGCACGCTGGCCGAGCGGATCCACATCTCCCGCACCAACGCGTACGCCCGGGTGGAGCGGCTGGTGCGCGACGGGGTGATCACCGGGTTCCACGCCCGGGTGGCGCCGGAGGCCGCCGGGCTGGGCACCTCGGCGTACATCGCGTTGACGATCGAGCAGAACACCTGGCGGGAGGTGTCGGCGGAGCTGGCCCAGGTCCGCTACGTCGAGCACGTCGCGCTGCTCAGCGGCGAGCACGACGTGCTGGCCCTGGTCCGCGCGCCGGACAACGCCACCCTGCGGGACGTGGTGCTGGACCGGGTGCAGCACATCGCCGGGGTGCTGTCGACACGATCCTGGCTGGTCTTCGAGGAGTTCGACGGGACGCAGAGCCCCTGGCAACAGTCATAACACGAAGACGCTGACAAATATCTGATATAGATCGTTCCGGTGCAAGACATCCGTACTATGCGCCACGTGGCTATATCGAGCGATTTGTGGACACAGGCCAGGGCCGCTGCACCGCCGAGACCCCCCAAGCCCACCTCGGGCGACTCGCGGTCCTTCCGTGGCGACATCGAAGGCATGCGGGCGGTGGCCGTACTGCTGGTGCTCCTCGGCCACGCCGGGGTCCGTCACCTGCCCGGCGGCTTCGTCGGTGTGGACGTGTTCTTCGTGATCTCCGGCTTCCTCATCACCGGCCTGCTGCTCCACGAACTCGACCAACGCGGGCGGCTCTCGCTCACGGACTTCTATGCCCGACGGGCGAAGCGTCTCCTCCCCGCCGCCGCGACGGTCCTCGTCGCGACCCTGCTGCTGACCTACTTCCTCCTGCCGCGGGGCCGCTGGTCCACGACCGCCTGGGACGTCATCGCCAGCGCGTGTTACGCGATGAACTGGCGCATGGCCGGGGAGTCCCTCGACTACGTCGCCGCCAACGACGCGCCGAGCATCGCCCAGCACTTCTGGTCCCTCGCCGTCGAGGAGCAGTTCTACCTGGTCTGGCCGCTGCTGCTGATCGCCCTCGGCTGGTTCGCCCGCCGGAGGGGCCGAGGCGGCCGTGGCCTCTATCTGTCCGGGCTGGCGTTGATCGCGATCCCCTCGTTCGCCTGGGCGCTGCACGTCTCGCCGACCGACCCGTCGTCGTACTACGTCACCACCACCCGGATGTGGGAGTTGGCCCTCGGCGGTGCCGTCGCCGTCGCCGCGACCTGGCTCAGCCGGTCGTCGCGCCTGGTGGCCGTCCCCCTTGCCTGGGGCGGACTGATCGCCGTCTGCGCCTCGGCCGCGCTCATCAGGACGGAGGCCGGATTTCCGGGGTACGCCGCGCTCGGACCCACCCTCGGCACGGCCGCGGTGATCGCCTTCGGGCCGGCCGCCGGCCGCGCCGGGCCCGCCCTCCTGCTGGGCCGCCGGCCGCTGCTCTACATCGGTGGGATCTCGTACTCGCTGTACCTGTGGCACTGGCCGTTGCTCATCGCCGCGCAGGCGCACTTCGGTGACCTGAGCGTCGGCGCCGGTCTGGCGGTCGTGGCCGTGTCCGCGATCCCCGCCGCGCTCACCTACCACTTCATCGAGAATCCGGTCCGCCGGTCGCCGACTCTCGCCGCACGGCCACCCGCCGCGCTGCGGGTCGGGGCCGTCTGCACCGGCGCCGCCGCCCTGGCCGGCCTGGCGTTCCACCTGGTCGTCCCGTCGACGACAGGCCCGGCTCCGACGTCGACGGTCATCATGGGCCAGGTGCCCGGAGCCACCACCCAGGCGGCACCGCCCGCCGCGCCCGGCGCTGCGGCTCTCGGCTCCGCCCCCCGCACCAGTCGCGCCGGAGTGCCCGTCGACCGGGTCGCCTCGATCACACCAGAGCCGGTGACGGCGGCCAAGGACACGCCGCTGTCCCAGACGTCGAAGAGCTGTCATGTGGAGCTGGAATCCTCGACCCCGAGGACCTGTGTCTACGGGAAGCAGGATGCGACGACCAAGGTCGCGCTCGTCGGCGACTCACACGCCCACCACTGGCTTCCAGCCGCCCAGGCGGCGGCGGAGGCGAACGGCTGGCGCCTCGTCTCCTACACCAAGTCCGGCTGCCCGTTCCTGGCGGCGGAGATCTCCCTGAACGACCGGCCCTACTCGTCCTGCACCGAGTGGAACACGAGGGTTCGGGAGGCACTGCTCGGCGAGGACCGCCCCGACATCGTGATCACCACCCATGCCGAATACCCCGTCATGGGCGCGTCGGTGCCGAACAGGCAGCCCGCGTTGATCCGGGAGCTGCGCAACACCTGGAACACCATGATCACCGGCGGCGTTCCGGTGGTGGTGCTGCGGGACACGCCGCTGCACCTGAAGGACGTCGCCGAGTGCGTCTCCAAGAACCCGAACCGCCTGACGAAGTGCGCCACACCCCGGGCCGAGGCCACCGGACGCGGCGGCGGACCCGCCCAGGAGGAGGCAGTCAAGGACCTCGCCGGCGCCCACCTGATCAACCTCAACGACTGGATCTGCCCCGCGGACCGCTGCGCGCCCGTCATCGGTGGCGTCCTCGTCTGGCGCGACGCCCACCACCTGACCGCCACGTACTCAACGACCCTCGCACCCCAACTGGGCGCCGCGCTCAAGCCCGTGATCGCCAAGCTCTGACCTGTTCACCAGGTCCGGGCGACCGCAGGGTCAGCGCTCCGGTGGCGCCTCCAGGCCCTCCCGGTCGGCCAGCTCCAGCAGCGGCTCCAGCGAGTGCCGGTCGCCGTCCAGGCCGGCGTGGGGGTCGCCCCGATCGGCGAACCGGGTCTGCACGGACAGCACGTCGAAGTCCTCCGGCCGGGCGTCGTCCAGCTCCGCCCAGTCCAGCGGCGCCGACACCAGCGCCTGGGGCGTCGGCCGGATGGAGTACGCCGAGGCCATCGTGTGGTCGCGCGACATCTGGTTGTAGTCGACGAAGACCGGCCGGTCCCGCTGCTCGCGCCACCAGGTGGTGGTGACCAGCTCCGGCAGCCGGCGCTGCATCTCGCGGCCCAGCGCGAGCACCGCCCGGCGGCACTCGCCGAAGCTCCACCGCGGCTCGATCGACAGGTAGACGTGCAGACCCCGCCCACCGGTGGTCTTCGGGTAGCCGGTCATGCCCAGCTCGGCCAGGAACGCCCGTACCTCCTGGGCCACCGGCACCACCTGGTCGAAACCGACGCCGGGCATGGGGTCGAGGTCGATGCGCAGTTGGTCGGGGCGCTCCACGTCGGTGGCGCTGACCGGCCACGGGTGAAAGCGCAGGGTGCCCAGGTTGGCCGCCCAGATCACGACGGCCAGCTCGCTCGGAGCGACCTCGTCGGCGGTGCGGCCGCTGGGAAAGGTGATGTGGGCGGTGCGCACCCAGTCTGGCGCGCCCGCCGGCAGCCGCTTCTGGTAGAACGCGTCGCCCCGGTTGGTCTGCCGGGTGGCGATGGTCGCGCCCTCGAAGACGCCGCGCGGCCAGCGTTCCAGCATGGTGGGCCGGTCGCGCAGGGCACGCAGGATGCCGTCGCCGACCGCCAGGAAGTAGCGGACCACGTCGAGCTTGGTCAGCCCGCGTTCCGGGAAGTAGGGCTTGTCGGGACTGGAGACGCGGACCAGCCGCTCCCCCACCTGGATCTCCTCCGCCGCGGTGGCCACGCCCCCGAGGGTACGACGCCGGCGACCGTCTGGCGGGCACCGACCGCGGACCAGCGGGCGCGGCGTGCACGGGACGGGCGCTCGACGACCACCGCTGCGGCGTCAGGTGACCAGCAGGACGCCGACCAGGATCAGCGGCAGCCCGACGAAGAGGAAGATGCCGACCCCGGTGAGCACGCGGCCTCCGCCCGCCTCCTCGCGCTCCGGTGCGACCCCGAACGTGGCCCGCGGACCCAGCATGCCGATGCGACTCAGCGTCAGGTCGCCGGTCACCCCGAACAGCGCACCCACCACCATCAACGCGATGCCCAGCCGGCCGATGTAGTCGCCCCCGTCGACCGCGACCCACACCGCCGCGGCGACGGCGACCAGAACAGCGGCGATCAGGAACAGCAGCAGCGCTTCCCGCAGACCCCGGACGACCGTCATCGTCGACCCACCCCTCCGTCTCGGGGCGGTCCGGCCGCCCCGGACGGACATTGTTCACCATCAAACTGTCGCGGCGCTGTCCCGAACCGGACCGGCCGTGGAGGTTGCGGTACGCGCCGGCGGATGCCGGTCATCGACCGGCATCCGCCTCCGCCCGGGCGGTGTCCACCGCGGTCAGCGCTTCTCCTGCTGCATCCGCGACATCAGCATCTGCTTGCCCTGATCACCAGCCTTGCGACTGCCGTCCTGGATCATCCGGAACCAGTTGGCCAGCTCACTGTCGCCACGCTGCTCGGCGTCGGCGATGTACGTGTCCATCCGGTACACGTTCTCCAGCGACATCTGCAGCGCGCGGATCAGGTCGTAGTTCTTGTCCTTCACCGGACTGGTCTGCTCCTTGGCCATGGTCGCCATGGCGCACCTCCCCTGTCGGCTCTCGACGAAGCCCGCGCTTACCCGGCCGGACGGCGTTCACGCCCCGCGCGCCAGGGCGCGGTTACCGGCATGCCGGGCCGGGTAGGGGTGCCGCATGGCGGAACTGGCGACGCTCTGGATCATCCGGCACGGGGAGAGCACCGCGAACGTGGCGGCGACCCACGCCGAGGCGTCGGGCGAGGAACTGATCGGGCTCTCCCACCGGGACGCGGACGTGCCGCTCTCCCCCACCGGCGAGGAGCAGGCCAGGGCCACCGGCCGCTGGCTGGCCGGGCTGCCCCCGGACCGGCGACCGGACGTGGCGGTGGTGTCGCCGTACCTGCGGGCGGTCTCCACCGCCGAGCTGGCCCTGCACGGCACCGGGGTGCCGGTGAGCCGGGACGAGCGGCTACGCGATCGGGAGCTGGGCGTCCTCGACGGCCTGACCGGCCACGGGGTGCGGCGGCGGTTTCCGGACGAGGCCGAGCGCCGGGCCCGGCTGGGCAAGTTCTACTACCGGCCGCCGGGCGGGGAGGCCTGGACCGACGTGGCGTTACGGCTGCGGACGCTCCTCGGCGACCTGCGCCGGGACCACGAGGGCCAGCGGGTGCTGCTGTTCGGTCACGATGCTCTGGTCTTTCTGCTGCGTTATCTGGTGGAGGGGATGACCGAGGCGGAGCTGATGGAGTTGACCCGCCAACATGTCATCGCCAACTGTTCGATCACGTACTGGTCCGGCGACGGGCAGGGCCGGCTGGTGCTGGACGGCTTCAACGAGGTCGGCCACCTGCGTCAGCAGGGCGCCGAGCCGACCAGGGAGGACGAGGTCCATGCCGAGCCGGTCTGAGGTGAAGGTGATCACGCCTGGGCTGCTGCGGGACTGGGCGCTGCCGGTGCCGGCCGGCGGCAAGGAGAGCCGGGGCACCGTGGTGGTGATCGGCGGGTCCCGTTTCACGCCCGGGGCGGTCCTGCTCGCCGGTGTCGCCGCACTGCGCGCCGGCGCCGGGGTGCTCCAGCTCGCCGCCGCCGACTCCACCGCCGCCACGCTGAGCATCCAGGTGCCCGAGGCGCTGGTGGTGGGCCTGCCGGAGACGCCGGACGGCGCGGTCGCCGCCGACGAGAACGGCCAGCTCGGCGAGTTGGTCGCACGGGCCGACGTGGTGACCCTCGGCCCCGGGCTGAAGGGGATCGACGAGACCCGCCGTCTGCTCCGGCTGGTCCTGGAGGCGGCCGGGCCGCGCACCCCGCTGGTGCTCGACGCGTACGCCCTCGGCGCGCTCAGCCACGAGCCGAAGCTGCTGGTCGGCTCGGGCCGGCCGGTGGTCCTGACCCCCAACGTCACCGAGGCGGGGCACCTGCTGGGTCGGGACCCGGGCGACGACCTGGACGCCGAGGCTGCCGAGCTGGCAGCCCGGTACGAGGCCGTCGTCTCGCTCTACGGGCATGTGGCCACCCCGGACGGGCAGCGTTGGCGGGAGGAGAGCGGCGACGCGGGGCTGGGCACCTCGGGCAGCGGCGACGTGCTCGCCGGGTTGCTCGCCGGGCTGCTCTCCCGGGGGGCCGAGCCCGCGCAGGCCGCCTGCTGGGCGGCGTTCGCGCACGCGGTGAGCGGCCAGCGGCTGATCCCCCGCTACGGCCGGATCGGTTTCCTGGCCCGGGAACTGCTCGACGAGATCCCCCGCACCCTGGCAACGGTCTGACACCTTTCGCCCGAACCGCCGGGGTGTGTGTAACGCCACATCGATCGTCCGCGCTCGACTACCAGAGATGGGCATCCCGCCCGCCCTCAGCCGGTCCCTCCCCGCCCGGGAGGCACCGGTTGGTCCCCCGCTCCTGGGAGTCCGCGTGAAGAACCTCCGCAACAAGACACTGGCCGCCGCGTCCGCGGTGACCCTCGGGGTCGGTCTCGCCGTCACCGGCGCACTGACGCCGGCCACGGCTGCCGGCCCGGACACCACGTTCCTGGTCCTCGCCCCGCAGGGCGCGGCGAACGACAGGGCCGCCGCCCGGGTGGCCGCCGCCAAGGGCAGCGTGGTGGCCAGCTACGACCAGATCGGTGTGCTCGTCGCCCGCTCCACCAACCCCGACTTCGCCACCGAGGTGGCCGGTGCCGGGGTCGAGTCGGTGGCCGCGACCACCGGGCTCGGCACCGCACTGGACGAGGGCGAGACCGTGGAGGTCTCCGCCGCCACCGTCGCCGGCGCCACCGGCGACCCGACCGCCGAGCCGCTGTTCGGCCAGCAGTGGGACATGCCGATGATCGGCGTGCCGCAGGCCCACGCCGTCACCACCGGAAGCGCCGACGTGGTGGTGGGCGTGCTCGACAGCGGCATCTCCTCCAGTCACCCCGACCTGGCCAGCCAGATCGCCAAGGACAAGAGCACGTCCTGTCTCGGCGGCGTCGTCGACACCACCGAGGCGGCCTGGAACCCGACCACCTCCGACCACGGCACCCACGTGGCGGGCACCATCGCCGCCGCCATCAACGGCGTCGGCGTCACCGGCGTCGCCCCGGGCGTCAAGGTGGCCGCCGTCAAGGTGGTCAACAACGACGGCTTCATCTACCCCGAGGCGGCGGTCTGCGGCTTCATCTGGGCCGCCGAGCACGGCATGAAGGTCACGAACAACAGCTACTACATCGACCCGTGGGAGTTCAACTGCCGCAACGACGCGCGCCAGCGCCCGGTGTGGCAGGCCGTGCAGCGGGCCATCCGCTACTCGAACAGCAGGGGCGTGCTCAACGTCGCCTCCGCGGGCAACTCCAACGTCGACCTGGCGCACAAGACGGTCGACGCGGGCAGCCCGAACAACGGCACGCCCGAGGTGCGCGACATCAACAGCGCCTGCCTCGACCTGCCGGCCGAGGCGCCGGGCGTGGTGACCGTCTCCGCGGTCGGCCCGACCGGGGAGAAGAGCTACTACTCCTCGTACGGCCAGGGCGTCGTCGACGTCACCGCTCCGGGTGGTGACACCCGGTTCCGCACCCAGGGTGCCCGGTCGACCCTGACCGACGGCATCCTGTCCACCACCTTCAACACGGCGACGCGGACCAACGGCTGGGGCTACAAGCAGGGCACCTCGATGTCCGGCCCGCACGTCGCCGGCGTCGCGGCGCTGGCGGCCTCGGCCCACCCGGACATGTCCCCGGGCCAGCTGGCGTCGTTCCTGGAGCGCACCGCCCAGGCACGGAGCTGCCCTGAGGGTGTCTACAACCCGGTCCCGCTGCTGGGTGCCGCCTACGACGCGACCTGCTCCGGCGGGGCGCGGAACGGGTTCTACGGCGCGGGCATGGTGAGCGCGTACGACGTGGTCCGCTGACCAGCGGTACGACACTGCGGCCCGGCGCTTCGGCGCCGGGCCGCACCCGTTCGGGGGAACCCTGTTTCCGCAGTTCATCGCCCGGGTACGGGATCGACACCAGACGAGATCCAGGGAGGTCGTGCCGGTGTCCACCGATGCCATCGTTCTGCTCAAAGAGGACCACAAGGAGATGCGCCGCCTGTTCAAGGCCTTCCAGGATGCCGAGGAGGGGCCGGCGAGTCAGCGACAGAAGTTGGTGGGCCAGATCCTGGAGGCCCTGACCGTGCACACCTACCTGGAGAACGAGGTGATGTACCCGGAGGTCCGGCGGCTCCTGCCCGACCTGGAGGACGACATCCTCGAGTCGTACGAGGAACACCACGTGGCCGACCTGCTCTGCTTCGAGCTTGCCAGCATGGACGCCGACGACGAGCACTTCAACGCCAAGACGACGGTGCTGATCGAGAACGTCACGCACCACGTCGAGGAGGAGGAGCAGGAGTGGTTCCCCAAGGTGCGCGAGGGGCTCGGCCGTAAGCAGCTCCAGGAGATCGGCGAGAAGATGATCGAGATGCGCGCGGACGCGCCGCGCACCCCCAGCGAGCCGAAGGCGATCAAGAAGGCGATCGACGCGGTGACCGCCTGAGCGGTGCGCGTACGACGAAGGGCCCGGCACCTCGCCGGGCCCTCGTCACGTGTCGGGGCGCAACCGCCGTCAGTCGCCCGAGCCCGGCTCGGCCATCCGGCGGTGCTGCTCGGACTTGAGCTTGTCCGGCACGATCTTGCCGGCGGCGGTCTGCACCTTGTTCATCAGCGAACCGGCGGTGATCGTCTGGTCGCCCTTCATCAGGCCGGTGAAGGCCTGCGCGGCGACCTTCGCCGGGTCGTCCTTCTTTCCCGAGCCGACCCGGGTGTCCTCCATGTCGGCCCGCTCGAAGAACTCCGTGTCGGTCGGGCCGGGCATCAGCGAGGTCACCGTGACCCCGGTGTCCTTCAGCTCGTTGCGCAGCGCCTCGGCGAACGACTGCACGAACGACTTCGACGCGTTGTAGACCGCCTGGAACGGCCCCGGCATGGTGGACGCGATCGACGAGGTGAACAACACCCTGCCGGCGCCCCGCTCGACCATCCCGGGCAGCAGCCGCTTGGCCAGGTGCACCGTCGAGCGCACGTTGAGATCGACGACCTCCAGCTCGTCGCGCAGGTCGGTGCCGCCCACGAAGGCCCCGCCCGCACCCCGACCGGCGTTGAGCGCCAGCGCCTCCACCGGACGGCCGGTCGCGGCGACCGCCGCCGCCAGCTCCTCCACGCCCTGCTCACGGGCCAGGTCGACACGGACCGGCTGGACCTGCGGCCCACCGTCGCGGCGCAGCTTCTCCGCCGCCGCCGTGATGCCGTCGTCCTCGGCGGCGACGACCAGGTCGAAGCCGTGCTCGGCGAACTGCACGGCCAGCTCGTACCCGATCCCGCTGGAGGCTCCGGTCACCACGGCGAGCGGCCGGGCGGTACTCGGTGTGGTCATGGTGGTTGACTCCTCTCGTTCTGTCGGCGGCCGCACCCGCACCGGCGCGACCCGCCTTCGTACGGTGTGCCCTGCCGCGGAGCGCTCAACCACGCGGCCGGCGACGACGTGCGGAGGTCGGCCGGGTCGCTCCGGGCCGACCCGGTAGGATCGGCCCGGGCCGTTACTGGCGCGTGGGGATGGAGAACCATCGGGGAGCGGCCCCGTCACGAGGACGTTTGCCGAGCGCCTGGGCCTTCCGCACGTCTGTAGGAGGTCGCATGTCGCGCAACGCCGAGTCCACCGCTTTCCGGAGTGCCCTTGAGGTGATCCGGGCCGTCGAGCCGCGGGTGGCCGACGCCATCGGCGCCGAGCTGACCGATCAGCGGGAGTCCCTGAAGCTCATCGCCAGCGAGAACTACGCCTCCCCGGCGACGCTGCTGGCGATGGGCAACTGGTTCAGCGACAAGTACGCCGAGGGCACGGTCGGGCGCCGCTTCTACGCCGGCTGCC
This sequence comes from Micromonospora sp. RHAY321, assembly GCF_023896955.1. Classification (GTDB taxonomy): domain Bacteria; phylum Actinomycetota; class Actinomycetes; order Mycobacteriales; family Micromonosporaceae; genus Micromonospora. The sequence goes on along the minus strand of NZ_JAMHIW010000002.1, from coordinate 651,520 downwards.
AGAACGTCGACACCGTGGAGGCGCTCGCCGCCGAGCACGCCCGCGAGCTGTTCGGCGCCGCGCACGCCTACGTCCAGCCGCACTCGGGCATCGACGCCAACCTGGTGGCGTTCTGGGCGGTGCTGGCCGACCGGGTGGAGTCCCCCGCGCTGAAGAAGGCGCAGGTCCGCCAGGTCAACGACCTCACCGAGGCCGACTGGTTCGCGCTGCGCCGCGAGCTGGGCAACCAGCGGATGCTCGGCATGTCGCTGGACGCCGGCGGCCACCTCACCCACGGCTTCCGGCCGAACATCTCCGGCAAGATGTTCGACCAGCGCAGCTACGGCACCGACCCGGAGACCGGGCTGATCGACTACGACCGGGTGGCCGAGGCGGCCCGCGAGTTCAAGCCGCTGATCCTGGTCGGTGGCTACTCGGCGTACCCCCGGAAGGTGAACTTCCGGATCCTGCGGGAGATCGCCGACTCCGTCGGCGCCACGTTCATGGTCGACATGGCGCACTTCGCCGGCCTGGTGGCAGGCAAGGTCTTCACCGGCGACTTCGACCCGGTGCCGCACGCGCACATCGTCACCACCACCACGCACAAGTCGCTGCGCGGCCCGCGCGGCGGCATGGTGCTCTGCCAGCCGGAGCTGGCCGACCAGGTGGACCGGGGCTGCCCCATGGTGCTCGGTGGTCCGCTGCCGCACGTGATGGCCGCCAAGGCGGTCGCCCTCGCGGAGGCCCGCCGCCCCGATTTCGCCGACTACGCGTCTCGGATCGTGGACAACTCGCAGGCCCTCGCGGAGGGGCTGCTGAGCCGGGGCGCGAAGCTGGTCACCGGCGGCACCGACAACCACCTCGTGCTGATCGACGTGTCCGGCTACGGGCTGACCGGCCGGCAGGCCGAGCAGGCTCTGCTGGACTCGGGCATCGTCACCAACCGCAACTCGGTCCCGCAGGACCCGAACGGGGCCTGGTACACCTCGGGCATCCGGATCGGCACGCCGGCGCTGACCACCCGGGGGCTGGGCACCGCCGAGATGGACCAGACGGCGGAGCTGATCCACACGGTGCTCACCCAGACCACCGCCGGCGCCAACGCCGACGGCACCCCGTCGAAGGCCAAGTACACCGTCGACCCGGCGCTGGCCGACAAGGTCGCCCGCCAGGCCACCGACCTGCTGACCCCGTTCCCGCTCTACCCCGCCATCGACCTGGCCTGACGCTCAACTCACCCAGTCGCGTCGATCATGGAGTCGTGGTGCCCGGTACGGGCGGGTGGACGACTTTCGTCCACCACCACAACTCCATGATCGACGCGGGTGGGGTCGCGCCTCAGGCCAGGGGGCGCTTGAGGTGGTAGCGGTGGACCTCGGTGCTGCCCTGCACGTTGTTCACGTCCTCCGCGGCGGAGACCAACTCCCAGCCTTCCCGGCCGGCCCGGTTGAGGTGCGCGATGGCGGTGTCACCGTAGGGAGTGATGTCCTTCCGTGACCCGTCCGGGCCGTACCAGATGAACGAGACGTGGAAATTGCGGCCCTGTCCCTGATAGCGGCGGACGAGCAAGGCGTACTCCCAGGCAACCATGCGGCCCATTATGACCGTCCAACCAGGACGGCCGCAGGCGGGTCGTCGCGCTTTGCCATCCGATGAACGCGGTGTGTCAACACACCGAGCGGGGTCGTGGCCACCGCTCAGCTCACCGCGACCGTGCGCAGCTCGCCGGCCGCCGCCGGGTCGGGGCAGCCGGCGAGGGTCAACGCGTCGCGCAGTTCGACGGCGAGCAGCGCCAGCGCGTCCCGTGCGGCGGGCTCACCGCCGACGGCCAGCGCCCAGAGCAGCGGACGGCCGACCAGCACCCCGGCGGCACCCAATGCGAGCGCCCGCAGCACGTCGGTGCCACCGCGGATGCCGCTGTCCAGCAGCACCTGGCAGCGGTCGCCGACCGCGTCGACCACCTCCGGCAGCATGGTGACGCTGGCCGGCGCCCCGTCCAACTGCCGGCCGCCGTGGTTGGAGACGACAACCGCGTCCGCGCCGGTCCGTACCGCCTCGACCGCGTCCCGGGGGTCCAGCACCCCCTTGACCACCAGCGGCAGGTCGACGTGCTCGCGCAGCCAGGCCAGATCCGCCCAGCCCAGCGCCGGCGCGAACGACGCGTCGGTCGCGGACAGCCCGGGGGCGCCGGCGTGCGCCAGGGCGTCCCGCCCGCCGGGCAGGTTCGCGGCGATCACCTCGACCGGCAGCCGGAACGCGTTGCGCAGGTCGCGGGGGCGCCGGCCGAGCACCGGGACGTCCACGGTGACGACCAGCGCTCGGCAACCCGCCGCGACGACCCGGTCCAGCAGATCGCGGACCAGTGCGCGCTCACGGAGCCAGTAGAGCTGGAACCAGACCTCGGCGCCCGTGGCGGCGACCTGCTCGATCGGCGTACTGGCCAGTGTGCTGGCCAGGTACGGCACCCCGGCCGCGCCGGCCGCCGCCGCGAGCGCCAGCTCCCCGTTGGGGTGCACCAGCCGTTGGTACGCCATCGGCGCCACCCCGACGGGCATCGCGTACGGGCGGCCGAGCAGCCGGGTGCCCAGGTTGGCCGTGCTCACCCCGCGCAGTACCCGGGGCAGCACCGCGACGCGGTCCAGGGCGGACCGGTTGGCGCGCAGGGTCACCTCGGCCGCGCTGCCGCCGGCGACGTAGTCCCACACGGCCGGCGGCAGCACCGCGCGGGCCCGCTCGGCGTAGTCGTCGAGCGACACCGGTGACATGCCATCTCCTCGGGGTCGACAGAAACGTCATCGTCTGGCCGCCCCGCACCGTCCGCTGCCGGCGCCCGCCCGACGACGGTGCAGAACCTAGCCGCTGTCGATGATGGGCCCCGCAACCCGCCCGTCACCAACCCCTGCCGTGCGAGCAAAACCGGTTGCGGGCCCCGGTCGGCCCCCGCAGGCTCAGGCGGATGGACGCACCACATCTGCCCGACGTACCCGACACCGACGACGCCGTGGCCGCGCGGATCGACGTGGCGCTGGTCCGCCGCCTGGTCGCCGAGCAGTTCCCGCACTGGGCCGACCTGCCGGTACGCGCGGTGGAGGTCGGCGGCTGGGACAACCGCACCTTCCACCTGGGCGACACGATGACCGTGCGGCTACCCAGCGGCGAGGGGTACGCCCTGCAGGTCGCCAAGGAACAGCGCTGGCTGCCGGTGCTCGGCCCACGGCTGCCGCTGGAGGTGCCCACGCCGCTTGCCCACGGCCGGGCCGGTGCCGGCTACCCGTACCCCTGGTCGGTCTACCGGTGGATCGACGGCCAGACGGCCCGGCCCGAGCGGATCCACGACCTGACGCGGTTCGCCACCGACCTCGCCGGCTTCCTGCGCGCCCTGCGGAGCGTCGACGCCACCGGCGGGCCGGCGGCCGGCCCGCACAGCGCCTGGCGGGGCGCGCCGCTGTCCACCTACGACGCGGAGACCCGGGCGGCGATCGAGACGCACCGCGACCGGCTCCCCGTCGACACGGTCACCGGCATCTGGCAGGCCGCCCTCGACGCCACCTGGGCCGGGCCGCCGGTCTGGTTCCACGGCGACGTCGCGTACGGCAACCTGCTGGTCCGCGACGGCCGACTCGCCGCCGTCATCGACTTCGGTTGCTGCGGTGTCGGCGATCCCGCCTGCGACACCGTGATCGCCTGGACACTGCTGCACGGCCCCAGCCGGGCCGCGTTCCGTGACGCGCTCGACGTCGACGTGGCCACCTGGGCGCGGGGGCGCGGCTGGGCGCTGTGGAAGGCGCTGATCACCCTGGACAACCCCGAGCCGGCCAAGGCCGCCGAGGCTCACCACGTGCTCGATCAACTGCTCGCCGAGCGCACCGTGTCCCGCTGAATCCCCGTACCGTGTGGACATGGCCAGCTGGGACGACGTCCGCCGGATCGCGCTCGCGCTGCCTGAGACCACCGAGCGGGCCTCGTACGACGGGCTGCCCGCCTGGCGGGTGCGGGACAAGCCGTTCGTCTGGGAGCGACCGCTGCGCCGTGCCGACCTCGCCGCCCTCGGCGCCGCCGCGCCCGACGGGCCGCTCCTCGGCGTGCGGGTGCCCGACCTGGGCGTCAAGGAGGCCCTGCTCGCCGACGACCCGTCGGTCTACCTCACCACCCCGCACTTCGACGGCTACCCGGCCGTGCTGGTCCGGCTCGACCGGATCAGCCTGCCCGAGCTGACCGAGGTGATCACCGAGGGGTGGTACGCCCGAGCCCCGAAACGCCTCGCCGCCGCCCACCGGGCCCGGCAGGTCCGGACCACCGGGTCGTGACCCGACCCCGTGGTTGGCACCCACTGCGTGCCGGCGACCATCGACGGCGTCAGCGGTCGGCCGGGGCGGCGTGTTCGGTGCGGCAGCGCGGGCAGCGGAGTCGGGCCCCGGCGGCCCGTGGTACGCGTAGCCGCTGACCGCACGCGCAGGTGAACACCGGCCGGGTCACCCACAGGTACTCGTCGCGGTCGCGCTGCGGCCAGCGGCCGTGGCAGCGGTTGCACCGTTTCGGCGGGTAGCTGTGGTAGTAGGCCAGCCCCAACGCGCCCGCGATCATCACGGTGGCGGAGAACGGCAGGCCCAGCAGCGCGAGGAGGGCGGGCAGCACCGCGCCGATGCCGTCGGACAACACCCCGCCGACCACTGTCAGTACCACCAGCGGCAGGCCGAGCAGAAGTCCCGCGAAGCCCCACGTGAAGACCAGTAGGGACGGCACGAAGAGCGCCCGCACCTTACCGGGCGCCCAGCGGGCCACGCCGTACCCGCCGCAGCGCGGGCAGTTCGGCGAAGCCCGGTGCGGCACGGACCGCAGTGCCTTCGGCGCGAGCCACTCGACGAGCCGCTTGAGGATCTCCTCGACCAGTTTCGTCGCCAGGGACTGAAGGAACGAACTGAGCACGCCGGACACCTCCCCACCCACGCAGACGGCCCGGCGCGCAGACCGGACGCCGGTCCCCGGCCCGTCGCCATCGTGACCGGCGGACGCCACCAGGCCGGCCCAGCGCGCCGACGCCGCCACGCGGGCGACATCAATCCGACAGCGCCGGTCACGCACCGCCCGGGAAGTTCGTCGCGCGTTCGTCTCCTGGCCGGGTGGGCGTCGGCAGGGGCGACTAGCGTCGGCCGTCGTCACCGCGCGCCCGGGCCCGGGCGGCCGGACGACGCTCGGCACCGGGCACTGGCCGGCGCCCGGGACGCCCCGATCCCCAGCGCCAGGAGGCCGCCGCGCATGACGTCGTCATCCACCCGCCGCACCACGGCCGAGGTCACCGCCGTCCACCGGATCGGCGACAGCGCGCCGCACAGCGCGTTCACCGACCTGGTCCGGTACGCCGGGAGCTGGTTCTGCGCCTTCCGGGAGGCCCGGACCCACCTCTCCGAGGACGGCGTGATCCGGGTGCTGACCTCCACCGACGGGCGGTCGTGGACGTCCGCGACGGTCGTCCGCCAGGCCGGGACCGACCTGCGCGACCCGCGCTTCGTCCCGCGGCCCGACGGGCGGCTACAGCTGCTGGCAGCGGGGGCAACCGGCGAGACCACCAAGGCGTTCCAGACACTGGCCTGGCTCTCCGCCGACGGGCACGCCTGGGGCGACCCTGTCCCGGTCGGCGAGCCGGACGTCTGGGTGTGGCGGGCAGCCTGGCAGGACGGCGCGATGTACGGCGTCGGCTACGCCACCCGGAAGCCACGGTTCGCCCGGCTCTACCGCAGCGGGAACGGCATCGACCTCCAGCCGTGGGTGCCGACGCTCTTCGAGGGCGGCTACCCCAACGAGTCGGGGCTGGTCTTCGACCAGGACGGCACCGCCATCTGCCTGCTGCGCCGCGACGGTGACGCCGCAACCGCCCAGCTCGGCCGCGCCAGCCCGCCGTACCGGGACTGGAGCTGGACCGACCTCGGTGTCCAGATCGGCGGGCCGGCGCTGCTCCGGCTGCCCGACGGGCGACTGCTAGCGGGGTTGCGCCTGCTCGACGGCGAGGTGCGCACCTCGGTCTGTGCCGTGGACCCGGAGCGGGGCGAGCTGACCGAACTGGTCGCACTGCCCTCCGGCGGCGACACCAGCTACCCCGGCCTGGTCTGGCACGACGACCTGCTGTGGGTCAGCTACTACTCCTCCCACGAGGAGCGGACCTGCGTCTACCTGGCCGAGGTCAGCCTGACCGGCTGAGCGACCGGACGGCCGCCGGACGGTCGGCGCGGGGGCGACGTCCACCCGGTGCAGCGGGCCGGTCACGGCGTGGCCGCCGAGGGCAGCGCGTCAGCCGAGCGGACCACCCTGCCGGTGGTGGTGCCGGGCGACGGGTCGGGCGGGCGCGGGATCCCCGGCGGCGCGGCGCGCCAGGCAACCGGCGGATGGCCGGTGAACACCCCCTCGCCGGCCCGTCGGGCGTCCGTCGCTGTTGGACTCTCTGCCGCCACTGCCGATCACCACCCATCATCGATGGCCGCCACGTACACCTGTCGGGGTTCTGCGCGGAACCCTACGAGGCCCACCGAACACATCGCCAGGTGCAAATGGGTGGATCAAAGGGGCGGCTGGCCGGTTGCCGGCAGGCCATTCGACGGGCAGGATCGGCCGCGTATGCCGACAGCGCGTCACCGCCGGTTGACGCAGCGGAGCGACCCGGTCATCCCGGCGGCGCCGGAGCCAGCGCCGGAGTGGGGGTTTCGGCGTGGATGTGGAAGCGCAGCGAGCGGGCGTCGGTGAAGCACTCCCGCATCGGGCGCACCAGGTCCCGGTGCTCGGGGCTGCGCTCCCAGCTCTCGAAGTCGGCCAGGCTCGCCCACTCGCTGGTGATCAGCCACTGCTCCGGGTCCGTCGACGAACGACAGACCTGGTCGACGAGATGCCCCGGCACCCCGCCGGCCACCAGGTGCCGGACCGCCTCGTACGCGGCGAGGAACTGCTCGGTACGCGGCTCCGGCACCCGCACAAGGAACACCACCCGTGCCCGCTGGTCGCTCATGGCGTCTCTCCCCTCACCGGCGCGGCCCCGCGCAGGACCAGCGCGCTGTTGAAACCGTCGAAGCCCCGCGCGCACACCAGCGCGAGCCGGCTGCGCGGCCGGCGGTGCTCGCGCAGGAAGTCCAGCTCGCACCCGTCGGCCACCTCGTCCGGGCCGGCGGAGGCGGGCAACGTGTCGTGCGCGAAGGCCAGCAGCGCGGTGGCCACGTCCAGCGCCGACCCGCCCTGATGGGCCCGCCCGGTCAGCGGCTTCTGAGTCGTCACCGGGGGCGTCCGGTCGGCGAAGACCGCCCGCAGCGCCTCGGCCTCGCTGCGGTCGTAGCGGGCGACGCCGAGGGCGTCGGGCAGCACCACGTCGATCCCGGCCGCGGCGACGCCGGCCCGGTCCAGGGCCAGCCGCATCGCCCGGGCGTACTGGGCCGGGTCGCCGGCGCTCTCCGCCGTGGTGTGCGCGGCGTCGTGGGTGGCGCCCCAACCGCTGACCTCGCCGTAGATCCGGGCGCCCCGCGACAGCGCGTGCCCCAGCTCCTCCACCACGAACACCGCACCACCCTCGGCTGGCAGGTAGCCGCTGGCGGCGGTGTCGAACGGCTGGTACGCCCGCTGCGGGTCGGCCACGTCGCTGAGCAGGCCGGAGCGCAGCTGGCAGGCCAGCGCGTACGGGCTCAGCGGGCACTCGGTCGCGCCGGCGATCACCACGGGGGTGCCCCGGCGCACCGCGCGGGCGGCGTGCGCCAGGCTGTCCAGTCCACCGGCGGCCTCCGCGACCAGCACCCCGCTCGGGCCCTTGAACTGGTGATGGATGGAGAGCTGCCCGACGCTGGCCGCGTAGAACCAGGCGATCGACTGGTACGCCCCGACGGTGCGCGACGAGCCGCCCCAGAGCCGCTGCAACTCGCGCTGCCCGAACAGGTTGCCGCCGGACGAACTGGCCAGGGTCACCGCGTAGCCGTACGGATCCGGTGCCCGTTCGGGCAGGCCGGCGTCGGCCAGCGCCAGCCGGGTGGCGGCGAAACCCAGGTGCGTCCAGCGGTCGGTCTGCACCAACTGCCGGCTGTCGGCGTACGAGTCGGCGGTGAAGTCGGGCACCTCCCCGCCGAGGCGCGTCGGGTAGCCGGTCGGGTCGAACAGGGTGATCGGCCCGGTCCGTCGGGTGCCGGCCAGCACGGTGCGCCAGTGCGCGTCCGCGCCGATGCCGCTGGGCGCGACCACACCGATGCCGGTCACCACCGCCCGGGCGGTCACCGGGCCACCACCGTCCCGGACAGTCGGCGGAACACCATCGCCGACTGGAAGCCGCCGAAGCCGCTACCCACCGACAGCGCCACGTCCACCGGCACCTCCCGCGACTCGTTCGGTACGTAGTCCAGGTCGCACTCCGGGTCCCGGGTGGTCCAGTTGGCCGTCGGCGGCACCACGCCGAACTCGATGGCGAGGGCGCACGCGGCCATCTCGATCGACCCGATGGCGCCGAGCGAGTGCCCGACCATCGACTTGATCGAGCTGATCGGCACCCGGTACGCGGCCTGGCCCAGCGCCCGCTTGAACGCGGCCGTCTCGTGCCGGTCGTTCTGCCGGGTGCCCGAGCCGTGCGCGCTGATGTAGGAGACGTGCTCCGGCGCGATCCGCCCCTGCTTGAGCGCGTCGCTGACGGCCAATCCCATCTCCAGCCCGTCCGGGCGCAGCCCGGTCATGTGGTAGCCGTTGCTGCGGCTGGCGTACCCGGCCACCTCGCAGTAGACGTGCGCGCCGCGCCGGCGGGCGTGACCGGCCTCCTCCAGCACCAGGACCGCCGCGCCCTCGGCCAGCACGAACCCGTGCCGGTCGGCGTCGAACGGGCGGGAGGCGTGCGCCGGGTCGTCGTTGTCCGGGCTGGTCGCCTTGATCGCGTCGAACGAGGCGACCGTGACCGGCGAGATCGGCGAGTCCGCGGCGCCGGCCAGCATGATGTCGGCCTCACCGTCCACGATCATCTGGTGGGCGTAGCCGATGGCGTCGATGCCGGAGGTGCAGCCGGTGGAGACCACCTGCGCCGGGCCGTGCAGCCCGTGCCGGCAGGCCACGTCGGCGGCCAGGCTGCTGGGCACCAGGGCCTGGTAGAGGTACGGGCCGCCCCGCGCCGCGTCGACCAGCCAGCGCCGGCCGTGCTCGCTGACCGCCACGTACTCCTGCTCCAGGGCCATCGTGCCGCCCACGGCGGTGCCGAGGACCACCCCGGCCCGGTCCCGCTCGGCATCGGTGAGCACCAGCCCGGCGTCGGCGACCGCCTCGGCGGAGCACGCCAGCGCGAACTGCACGTACCGGTCGGCCCGGAGCTGCTCCGCCTCGGTGAGCCCGGCGGCGACCGGGTCGAAGTCGCACTCGGCGGCGATCTGCGAGCGGAACGCCGACGGGTCGAAGAAGCTGATCCGCCGCGTGGCGGTCCGCCCCTCGGTGATGGTCTTCCAGAAGCGGTCCCGGCTGGCACCGCCGGGCGCGACCACCCCGATGCCGGTCACCACCGTGCGGCGCCCGGTCACGACACCACCTCGGCTCGCGACCGCGGGGCTCGCAAACCCGGCTCACTCCTCGCGCTCACCCTGCCGCCTATTGTTCGCGACTGCGGGGCTCGCAAACCCGGCTCACTCCTCGCGCTCACCCTGCCGGCTCTGGCTCGCGACTGCGGGGCTCGCAAACCCGGCTCACTCCTCGCGCTCACGACCCGCCTCGCTGTTCGACGAGCTCGGTGTCGACGTGCCCCAGCTCCGGGCGGGGGGCCAGCGGACCCAGGTGGAAGACCACCTCGGCCGGTTCGACGCCGGTGTTGCGCAGGCGGTGTCGCACGTTGACGGGCACGAACAGCGCCTCCCCGGCGGCCAGCAGCGTCGGCTGGTCGTCCAGGTCGACGGTGATCGACCCGCGCGCCACATACAGGAACTCCTCGCTGTACGGGTGGTAGTGCTCGGCGATCCGCTCCCCCGGTGCGAGCGCGGCCACCCCGAGGAAGCCGGAGGTGCTGCCGACGGTGCGGGGGCCGAGCAGCACCCGCAGCTCACCGCCGCGCCGCCGGTCGGCGGGTACGTCCTTGGCGGCGATCGGCCGGGTGCTCAGGTCACTCATCGTCGGCCTCCGTCGCCTCGTCGCCGGCCGCCGGGCGGCCCTGGTCGGCGTGCTGCCGGGCGATGCGCTCCACCCGGTCCTTGATCACCGCGAGCTGGATGGCGCTGTTGGTGTTGATCCGCTCGGTCATCGCGGCGTTGTCGACCGGCGCGGTCGGCTTCATGGCGAAGTCCTGCGTCCAGGTCATCCGGGTGCCGCCGGCCTCCTCGGTGTAGCGCCAGTGGATGCGCATGTACTCGAACGGCCCGGTCTCCACCCGGTGCGCCCGGACCTGCCGGCTCACCGGGTCGGCGGTGCGTTCACTGACCCAGCTCCAGGAGACCCCGTTCTCGTCCGGGTGCATGGTGAGCCGGAACCGCACCGTGTGCCCGTCGCGGTGCAGGATCTCCACCACGGCGTACTCGGTGAACAGCTCCGTCCAGTTCGCCACGTCGTTGGTGATCTCCCAGACCAGTGCCAGCGGCGCGTCGATGAGCACGCCGTTCTCGGTGTGCCCGGGCGGGTCGGCGCGGCGGGCGACCAGGTCGGCCACCGCCGGGATGCTCAGCGCGCCGGCCTGCTCGGGGATGCTCACCTGCCACCGGTCGGCGACGACGGCGGACAGCTCCAGCAGGGCGAGCGAGTCCATGCCCAGCTCCTCCAGCGACGCGGCGGGCGCCCTGGCCGCGGCGTCGGCGTCCAACCCGCAGTGCGCCACCAGGATGTCGGTGATCTCGGCGGTCAACGGGCGACCATGGGTGACGGTCATCGGGTCCTCCTGTGGGATACGTCGGGCTCCGCGACGGGAGCGGGGTTCGGTGCGGGGATGGCCGCCGGCCGCTGCGCGGGCGCCGGACCTGGCGCGGCGAGCAGGCGGTCGACCAGGCCGGTGGTGTAGCGGCCCTTGCGGAATGCGGCGTCGTCGAGCACCCGCCGGACGAACGGAATGGTGGTGCGCACGCCCGGCCCGGCGATGTCGAACTCCTCCAGGGCGCGCTCCAGCCGGTTGAGCGCCAGCTCCCGGTCGGGCGCCCAGACCACCACCTTGGCCAGCAGTGAGTCGTACCAGGGACCGACCAGGTAGCCGGTGCTGGCGTGGGTGTCGACGCGGGTGAACGGGCCGCCGGGCGGCACGAACCGTTCCAGCCGGCCCGGGGTCGGCGCGAAGCCGCGCTCGGGATCCTCGGTGTTGACCCGGCACTCCACCGCGACGCCGTGCAGCCGGATCTCCTCCTGCCGCCAGCGCAGCGGCACCCCGGCGGCGATGTGCAGCTGCTCGTGCACCAGGTCGATTCCGGTGACCATCTCGGTGACCGGGTGCTCCACCTGGATCCGGCAGTTGATCTCCAGGAAGTGGAACCGCTCCTCCGCGTCGACGAGGAACTCCAGCGTCCCGGCGCCGACGAAGCCGACCTCCAGCGCGCCGCGCAACGCGGTCTCCGCGATGGCGTCGAGGGTGCTGGCGGGCAGCGCCGGCGCGGGCGCCTCCTCGACCAGCTTCTGGTGCCGGCGCTGCACCGAGCAGTCCCGGGTGCCCAGGTGCACCCCGTTGCCGTGGGAGTCGCAGAGCACCTGCACCTCCACGTGCCGGGCCTCGGTGAGGTACCGCTCGACGTACACCCGGTCGTCGCCGAAGGCGGCCTGAGCGGCGGCCCGGGTGCGGGTGTACGCCCGGGCCAGCTCGCCCGGGGCGCGTACCACGGTCATTCCCCGGCCGCCGCCGCCCGCGGCGGCCTTCACGATCACCGGGTAGCCGATGGCGTCGGCCACCTCGGCGGCCGCGGCGGCGCTCGGCACCGGCTGGACGCTGCCCGGCGGCAGGGGCAGGCCAGCCCGGCTCATCAGGGCCCGGGCCGAGGACTTGTCGGCCAGCGCCGCCATCACCGCCGGCGGCGGGCCGATGAAGACCAGACCGTTGTCGGCGCAGATCTCGGCGAAGTCGGCGTCCTCGGAGAGGAAACCGTAGCCGGGGTGCACGGCCTGCGCGCCCACCTGCCGCGCCGCCTCCACGATCGCGGCGGCGTTGAGGTAACTGCGGCGGCTCGACGCCGGCCCGATCCGGACGGCCTGGTCGGCGAGGCGGACCGCCGCCGAGTCGGCGTCCGCGGCGGAGTAGACCACCGCCGTCCGGATGCCGAGCTCCCGGCACGCCCGCAGCACACGCAGCGCGATCTCACCCCGGTTGGCGATCAGCATGGTCTCGAACATCGGTCACCCCACCCGCGCCATCAGGCCGGATCCAGCTCGACCAGCGGCTGGTCGTACTCCACCGGCTGGCCGTCGTCGACGAGGATCGCGACCACCCGACCGGCGCGGTCGGCGACCACCTCGTTCATGAGCTTCATCGCCTCGACGATGGCGACCGGTTGACCCGGGCGGACCAGGTCGCCGACCGCGACGAACGGCGCCGCTCCCGGCTCCGGCGCCCGGTAGAAGGTGCCGACGATGGGCGCCCGCACCGCGGCGTGTCCCGGCACCGGCGGGCGGATGAGCGCCGCCGGGGGGCCGGGCACCGTCGCGGCCGGCGACGCCGGCGCTTCCCCATCCGGCGGCGGAGCCGGGGGTACGTCCGGTCGCGCCGCCTCGCCGGGGTGCCACTCCACCTCCAGCACCGCCGGGCCGCTGCGCAGCCGGATCCGGCGCACCGGCCCGGTCAGCTCGGCGACCAGCTGCCGCGCCTGCCGGCGCAGCCCGGCCAGCACCTCCTCGTCGCGCGCCCCGGCGTCGTCGGGTCGACTCCCCTCCGCCGGGTGGCCCGCCCCGGGGCGGACCCCGTCGCCTGGATCGGCGTGCAGGCACGCGCCGTCGTGCCCGGCCGGCCGACGGTCGGCGCCCGGCGACCCGGCGGCGGGCGCGGCGTCGTCGGCAGGGTCCTCCACAGCGGACGACACTCGCTCGGCGGCGGTCACCGGGCACCCGCCCGGGCAGCGAAGCGCGCCGCGCCGAACCGCCGGAACCGCTGCCGGCGGAGGCGGACCAGCATCGCGGGCGGTACGTCCAGCAGCGGCAGCAGGTTGGCCAGCAACGCGGCGCGCAGCCGTCGGGCGGTCTCCGCCGGGTCGTCGTGCGCGGCAGGCGCCGGCTCCGGCACGATCTCGTCGACCACGCCGAGCCGCCGCAGGTCGGGCGCGGTCAACCGCAACGCCCGGGCCGCCTGCGGCGCGGCGGACCGGTCCGGCCAGAGGATGGCGGCGCAGCCTTCCGGGCTGATCACCGAGTAGACGGCGTGCTGGAGCATCAGCACCCGGTCGGCGACCGCCAGTGCCAGCGCGCCGCCGCTGCCGCCCTCGCCGGTGATCACGGCCAGCACCGGGGTGGGCAGCACGGTCAGGGTGAGGATGTTCTCCGCGATGGCGGCCGCCTGGCCCTGCTCCTCGGCGTCCACCCCCGGGTCGGCGCCGGGGGTGTCGACGAGGGTCACCACGGGCAGACCGAGTCGGGCGGCGAGGCGCATCAGCCGCAGCGCCTTGCGGTGCCCGGCGGGGCTGGCCATGCCGAAGTTGCGGGCGACCAGCTCGGCGGTGGTGTGCCCCTTCTGGTGACCGATCACCATCACGTGCCGGCCGTCCAGCCGGGCCACGCCGCCGACGACCGCCGGGCAGTCCGCACCGAGCCGGTCGCCGTGCAGCTCCACGAACCCGTCGAAGACGGAGTCGAGGTAGTCCAGAGTGGTCGGCCGTCCGGGGTGGCGGGCCACCCGCACGGTGTCCCACGCGTCACACGCCGTCGACCCCGGCTCGCCGCCGGGCGCGGGGGTGCCCGGCGGCCCGGTGAAAGCGTCCCGGCCGTCGCCGGCCAGCGGAGGCGCCGACTCGGCGCCGGCCAGGCGCTCGCGGCGCGGCGCCAGCTCCTGCCGGGGTACGGGTGGACGGACCGGACGGGCGGCGCGGGTCGCGGCCAGCAGCGCCATCAACCGTCCGCGCAGCGACCGGCGCTGCACCACCATGTCGACCTGACCGTGCCGCAGCAGGAAGTCGGCGGTCTGGAAGCCCTCCGGCAACGCCCGTCCGGTGACCTGGCGGATCACGCGGGGGCCGGCGAAGCCCATCCGGGCGCCGCTCTCGGCCAGTACGAGGTCGGTGTTGGTGGCGAACGACGCCGCCACGCCGCCGTAGGTCGGGTCGGTGAGGACGCTGACGGTGAGCAGACCCGCCTCGCGCAGGGCGGCGATGGCCTGGCTGACCGTGGCCATCTGCATCAGCGACAGCGCGCCCTCCTGCATGCGCGCCCCACCGGAGGCGGTGACCAGGATGAGCGCGGTGCGGTCGTCCAGCGCCCGCTCGGCCGCCCGGGTGATCAGCTCGCCCACCGCGCAGCCCAGGCTCCCGCCGAGGAACCGGAAGTCCATGACCGCCAGTACGGCCGGGTGCCCGCCGATGGTGGCGGTGCCGCAGACGACCGCCTCGGCCAGCCCGGTGCTGGCCCGGGCGGCGGTGAGCCGGTGCGGGTACGGCAGCACGTCGACGAAGTCGATCGGGTCCGCCTCGGGCAGTCGCCCGGACAGCGGGCGCAACGATCCCGGGTCCACGAGCTGGCGGAGGCGTTCGGGGGCGCCGAGCCGGGCGTGTTCTCCGCACTCGGGGCAGACGTCCAGGTTGCGCCGCAGGCGTTTGCGGTAGAGCAGGCTCGCGCAGCCGGCGCAGCGGGACCAGAGCTGCTCCTCGCGCGGCGCGGTGGCCGTCACGACCGCCGCCCGGCGTCCGCGGCGTCGAACCGGTAGAAGCAGCGCGCCATCGCGTCGCGCGGCTCCCGCCAGGTCGGCAGGTACGGCGAGACGTACGGCCGCAACCGGTCGCTGACCCGGACGAACTCGGGATGGCCGCGGGCGGCCTCCACCGCGCCGTGCGCCGGCTGCTCGGTTTCGAGCAGGTGCACGTAGAGGTCGTGCAGGCGGTACAGCGAACGGTGCCGGACGCCGACCAGGCGCGGCAGTTCCGTCGCGTCGGACTCGGCGAAGATCTCGGCGACCCGCTCCTCGGCGGTCGGGACCACCTTCGCGACGATCAGCGATCGGTCCATGGC
Organism: Micromonospora sp. RHAY321; assembly: GCF_023896955.1. Taxonomy (GTDB): domain Bacteria; phylum Actinomycetota; class Actinomycetes; order Mycobacteriales; family Micromonosporaceae; genus Micromonospora. The sequence continues at coordinate 636,448 of NZ_JAMHIW010000002.1, read as the reverse complement.
TGGGCCTCCCCCCACGGCGTCCGGGCCGGCGGCGGGTGACCCCCGGACGCGCTGGACGACTGCCGACACGATGCGTCAGTCCTCGTCACGGCGGCGTCACCGTGACGGGCCGTTCTGCGACGCTCGCTGGTGACGCTGCGTTGACGCAACCTGTGTATCAGCTATGTGCCGCGCTGCCCTCGACCGACGGATCCCCGTGTAAGTTTGACCAGTTCAGAAGCGATCTCATGGTTGACCGTCACCGATAGAAGGTCCACGCCGCCGTTGACGCACCGTGACCGCTATTGATAATCTTCACCGTGGTCAGCCCGGCGGCTCCGGCGGGCGGGGCCCCGCCCCGACAGCCGTGGTCGCGCCCCGACGTCGGGGTCGACAGTGGCGTCACGGGCAGCCATCCGGGACACAGGAGACAGTCGGGACGAGCGTTCCGCAGGGGGTGCCGCCGTGGCCGCTGATCCGTCCGTGCCGACCGCCGGAGGTCCTCCCGACGCTGGCGTCTCACTGCACCTGCTCGGCGGTTTCCGACTACTGCGCGGCGCGACGCCGGTCGTGGTGCCGCGCGGGTTGCAACGGGTCATCGCCCTGATCGGGCTGCGCCCCGGCGCCACCCGCAGCCAGCTGGCCGGGCTGCTCTGGCCCGACGCCTCGGAGGAGCGGGCGCTGTCGTCGCTGCGTACCGCCCTGTGGCGGCTGCGGCAGGACCCGTGCTGCCCGATGACCGTGGCCGGTGACACCGTGCGCCTCGGCCCGGCCGTCCGGCTCGACGTCGACGACCTGGTCGGCACGGCGGCCCGCGTCCGCGACGGCGACGACCCCCGTACCGCCGCCGGAGCGCTCGCCGCCGGCCGGCACGACCTGCTGCCCGGCTGGTACGACGACTGGGTCCTGCTGGACCGGGAACGACTGCGCCAACTGCGCCTGCACATGCTGGAGCAGGTGGCCGGGCAGCACCTCGTCGCGGGGCGGCACGGTCAGGCGCTGGAGGCCGCGCTGGAGGCGATGGCGGCCGAGCCGCTGCGCGAGACGCCCCACCGTCTGGTGGTGCGCATCCACCTCGCCGAGGGCAACGCGTTCGAGGCCGTGCACGCCTTCTACGTCTACCGGGACCTGTTGCGCCGGGAGCTGCGCCTGGAACCCAGCCCGGCGATGAGCGCCCTGCTCGACGACACCCTCGCCCCGATCCGCGAGGCGAGCCGGGAGGCGGCCGGCCGGCCGTCACCGGTCGGCCGGCGCACGTGACGGTGACGTGACAGGCGCTGCGGCACGGTGTGCACCCAGGAGCACGTGGCCGTCGACGCGAGGGTCGGGGAGCCACCGGCGGAAGGGGTCCCATGAGTCGTCTACTGATCGTCAGCCGGATCATCCCGGGCGCGGAGGGGCGGGTCGCGCAGATCTTCGCCGAATCCGACGCCACCGAACTGCCCGGTCTCACCGGTGTCACCCACCGGTCCCTGTACTGCCTGCACGACCTGTACGTGCACCTCATGGAGACCTCGGACGTCGACCCGGACGCGCTCGCCGCGGCCCGCAACCACCCGCTCTTCCGGCAGGTCAACGAGCGGCTCTCCGCGCACACCTCGCCGTACCTGCCGACGTGGCGCTCCCCCCGGGACGCGATCGCCGGCTGCTTCTACCGGTGGGACGCGGCCGAGGCGCCCGCGGCGCACCCGGCCGGCTGAGCGGACGGCCGACGTGTCCGCCCCGCCACCGCACGTCCTGATCATCGGCGCCGGCACCGGTGGGCTGTGCCTGGCGCACGGGCTGCGTCGCGCCGGGATCAGCGTCGCCGTCTACGAGCGACACCACCACCGCGCCGAGGGGTTGCTCGGCTACCGGGTGGGCATCGGCCCGACCGGTAGCCGGGCCCTGCGGGAGTGCCTGCCACCGGAACTGTTCGCCACGTTCCTGGCCACCTGCGCCCGGCCGCCGCGCTACTTCAACGTGGTCACCCAGGGGCTGCGGCAGACCGCCTCGTTCGAGCTGCGACCGGATGCCGACCCGGTGCACACCGAGCACTCGGTGGCCCGGATGGCGCTGCGCCAGGTGCTGCTGACCGGCCTGGACGACGTGGTGCACTTCGACCGGACCTTCGTCCGCTACGAGCAGCGCGACGACGGTACGGTCACCGCGTACTTCGCCGACGGCACCAGCGCCACCGGGGACCTGCTGGTGGCCGCGGACGGCACGCACTCGGCGGTGCGCCGCCAGTATCTGCCGCACGCGGTCACCCGGGACGCCGGCACCATCAACATCGCCACCCGCATCCCGCTGACCTCGCACACCCGCGACCTCGTCCCCGAACGGGTCCGTCAGGGCATCTCGCTGATCTTCGGCACGGGCGGGATGATGGGTGTCCTGCACGTGATGGAGTTCCGGTGGGACGCCGGGCGGGCGATCAAGCCCGGCGTCGACGACGCCGAGGCAGCCCTGTTGCGTGACTGGCCCGGCCTGGCCCACGACACCACCACCGACAACATCAACCTGATCGTCTGGAGCGCGTCCCGCCGCTTCCCGGCGGATGTCATGCAGCGCCGGGGCGAGGATCTCGTGCGGGTCGCCCTGGACCTCACCCCGAACTGGCACCCGCACCTGCGGGAGCTGTTGACCCTCAGCGACCCGGACAGCGCCCTACCGATCAGGGTGACCACGTCCGAGCCGGTGCCGCCGTGGAAGAGCAGCACGGTCACCCTGCTCGGCGACGCCATCCACACCATGACGCCGGGTCGCGGGGTGGGCGCGAACACCGCGCTGCGCGACGCCCGCCTGCTCTGCCAGCAGCTCACCCGCGCCGTCGCCGGCGACAAGACACTGCTGCAGGCGGTCGCCGACTACGAGGCCGCGATGGTCCCGTACGGCTTCGCCCGGGTCACCGAGTCACTCAACCGCAGCGGCACCAGCGGCGACGACCGGATGTACCGGCCGGTGGTGGGTCGGCTCGCGCTGCTCGGCGCGCGTGGCTACTTCGGGGTCACCAGCCGGGTGCCCCGACTGCGGCGCCGGTTCGTCGACGACTTCCACACCTACGAGGGCGACCAGGACTGATCGCGGTTCGAGAAACCCGGGCCCGGCGCCGCGCCGAGCCCGGGTTTCGACGTGTTCCGCGCGACGCTGCGTCACCCGCCGCGCACCGCGTGCGGCGACCGTCCCACCCGTACCACAGCCGACCCATCCTGCCTGTCGTCGTCAACGCGCGTGTGCAAAGCTGCGGCGAGTTTTTCTCGTGACTTTTCCGACGAGGTGATAGGGAGGTTCGCCGTGGCGTGGTCTATCGGACACTCGCTGATAGTGGTACTGGCACTGCTGCTGGGTCTGGCCGCCGGGTGGTTGCTGCGCGGCCGGCAGGGCGTACGGGCCAGCGGACACGCTCCGTCGATCGTGGACGGTGATCCCGTCGCTGGCCTGGCCGTGGTCGCCACCCCGGCGCCGGCGGCCACCACCGACGAGGCCCGGCCGGAGGCAGCCGTCGACCCGGCGCCCACCGCGGTCCTCGACGAGCCGACCCCGGTGGACACGGTGAGCGCGCCGGCAGCGGTGATCACCACGCCGGACGGTTCCGCGCCGAGCACTGTCGACCCGGGCGACCTGGCGCTGACCGACGCCCCGCCCGCCGGCCCCGCCGCCGAACGGTCCGACGCGGACGACCTCCCGCCGGTGCCGGTCACGGACCCGGAACCCGCGCCGGTCGCGGTGCAGGAGCAGCCAGCTCCGGCGGTCGTCGTCGCCCCCCGCCAGCCGGTGGACGACAGCACGCCCACGGACGCGCCGCTGGGCGACGCCCCGCACGCCGATGCCGAGCCGATCGAGGCCACCTCGACGGAGGTCGCGCCGGTCGAGGCCACGCCGGTGGACACCACGCCGGCCGACACCACGCCCGCCCACACCACGCCGGCCGACACCGCCTCGGCCGACACGACGCCGGCTGACGTCGACGCGGAGCCGGTGCGGGCCACGCCGCCGGTCCGCCCGACCGCCACCGCCACCCCGCCGGTGCGTCCGACCGCCGCCACCCCACCGACCGGCGCGGACACCGACCCGACGGGCCCGGCCGACGACTTCCGCCGGATCCAGGGCGTCGGGCCGAAGATGGCCGCCGCGTTGCAGGCCGCTGGCGTGCGCACCTACGGCCAGCTCGGCGAGCTGGACGAGCCCGCGCTGCGCGACCTGATCCGGGCCGCCGGCCTGCGCGCCGCGCCCGGGCTGGCCAGTTGGCCGCAGCAGGCCCGCCTCCTGGCCGGCGCCGGCGACGAGATGGTCGCCGTACTGCCCGACGGCAGCCAGGGCTGAGGTCCTACTCCGAGCCCCCGGCGGCCGTCCACCCGACGGCCGGCCGGGGGCTCGGCCGTTCGGCGGACCGGCGGCGGACCCGGTCGGGAGAAAACGCGACGAATCCGGGGTACGGCTGCCGGCCGCTCGTTACCGTCGGTCGAGGTGGCCGGAACGGCCCGCCAACCTCGACCGGCCCTGCAGGAGCAACCCGTGCACTTCGCCGCGCCGGAGCCCGGGTCCCGCCCCCCGGTGCGCGACCCGGAGTCCCCGCGCCGGGTGACGCTGCTCGAACTCTTCTTCGACCTGGTGTACGTCGTCGCGCTCGCGCTCATCTCCCGCGGCATGGTCGTCGGCCTCGACTGGCACCGGGCCGCCGAGGCGCTGATCCTGCTGGGTGCCGTCTGGTGGACCTGGGCCATCACCACCCTGGTCACCGACATGTACGACCCGGAACGCACCGAGATCAAGCTGCTGATCACGGCGGTGATGTTCGGCGCGCTGCTGATGACCACCGCCATCCCCGAGGCGTTCGGCGCCCGAGGGCTGGTCTTCGCCGCCACCTACGTGGCGATCCACCTCGGCCGTGGGTTGTTCCTGATGCCCATCGTGCGCCGCCATCCGGAGACCCAGCGCAGGGCGGCGCGGATCTTCGTCTGGTTCGCCGTGTCGGCGATTCCCTGGATCATCGGTGGATATGTCAGCGACGACGCCCGGATCATCTGCTGGGCCGTCGCGCTCGCCATCGACTACGGCGGTTTCCGGCTGGCGTACCCGGTGCCCGGCCTCGGGGTCGTGCCGGAGAAGCAGCGCAACGTCACGGCCGAGCACCTCTCCGAGCGTTACCAGCAGTTCTTCATCATCGCCCTCGGCGATGCCATCCTGACCATCGGCACCATGTTCAGCCTGGCGCACTCCGAGGCGGAGAACATCGGCTCGTTCGCGGTCGCGTTCCTGACCACCCTCGTGCTCTGGCGGATCTACGTGCACAAGTCCGGAGAACTGCTGCCGGTGGCCATCCAGGCGTCCAGGGAGCCGAGCAAGTTCCTGTTCACCGCCCCGTACACCCACCTGCTGATGGTCGCCGGGGTGGTGACGACAGCCGCCGGGTTCCACCTGGTGCTGCACGAGCCGACCGGGCGAACCCCGCCGGCCTGGCTCGCGGTGATCCTCGGCGGCCCCGCACTGTTCCTGGCCGGCCGGGCCGCCTTCGAGTACGAGGTGTTCAGCCGGGTGTCGCTGTCCCGCCCCGGCGGCCTGCTGGCGCTGCTGACCATCGCCCCGGCTGTGCTGTACCTCCCGCCGGTCTTCGCCTCCCTGGGCGCCCTGCTGGTGCTGACCGGTGTCGCGTACGCCGATTACCGGCGCAGTCGCGGCAGGCCGCCGGAGGAGCCCGCACCGCCACACTGAAACCGGTGTGCTGTGGCACGACGACGTGAACGGCGTACCGCTGCGCTCAGCGCGTGCCGGCCAGCAGCCGACCGGCGTCCGGCACGTACGGCTCGACGCCCAGACCGGTGAGCAGTTGGTGCACGGTGGCGGTGGCCGCGGTGAGCACCGGACGGGCGACACGGGCCTCCACCTGCGGCACCGCGGCCAGCGACGGCAGCTGTACGCAGGCGGAGAGCACCACGGCGTCCACGTCGGTCACGTCCAGCCGGTCGGCCAGCTCCACGAGGCGCTGCGCGGGGATCCGGCCGACCGCGACGTTGTCCGGTTCGCTGAGGCTCACCGCCTCGGTCACCCGCACGCCGTACTCGGCGAGGTAGGCGGCGACGGTCGCGGTCAGCGGCGGCAGGTACGGCGCGATGAGCGCCACCCGGCGGGCACGCAGGACGCGCAGCCCGGCGACCAGCGCGCCCGCACTGGTCACCACCGGCATCTCGTGACCGGCGCGCCCGGCAGCGCGGCCCAACCGCCGCTCGGCTCTCTCGTGCGCGCCGGCGCCCTCGCACATCACCGCCACCAGGCAGGCGTAGGCGAGCACGTCGCAGCGCGCGTCGGCGAGCTCGGCGGCGCACCGGACGGCCGAGCGGTTCATCCGGGCCAGTTCGTCGGGGGTCACCTGGTGCAGCCGGACCCGGCTGGCGTGGGTGGTGAAGTGGACCGTCGGGTCGACGGTCTCACGCCGGCGCAGCATCGCCGGGATCTCGGTCTCCATGGTGGTGTTCGAACTGGGCACCACCAGGCCGATCCGGTAGCCGCTCACACCAGCGCCCCGGCGTACCCCCGGACCCGCAGGCGCTGTCCGGCGGTGCGGCCGAGGCGCACCTGGAGGCCGAGCGGCGCGGCTGCGCGACGCACGTCGTCCAGGTGCAGGGAGCCGTGCCGGTCCACGGTGAGCACCGGCGGCTCCTCCAGCTCGCCCTCCGGGGCGTGGAAGGACAGCAGGGTCACGGAGGTCGTCAGGTAGCCCGGGTAGGCGGCGCGGGCGGCCGCCTCGTCGGGGTGGGCGAGCACCACGAGGTCGTCGAGGTGGGCGAAGTCGGCGGCGAGACCGTCGGCCTTCCAGTGCGCCGGCTCCTCGGCCGCGCCGGTGAGGTGCCGCGACCGGTTCGCCGAGGTGATGTAGAGGTGGTCGGATCCGGTCTCGACGAGCGCCCGCTCGAAGAAGGCGTTGGACGGGCAGGTCAACCCGGGCGCGATCACCTGAGTGGTGCGCAGCCCCCGGTCGAGCTGGGTGAGGTGCTCGGGCAGCCGGTCCGCCGCCGGGCCCCGGAAACCGAACGGCCCGGCACCGTAGAGGGCGTCCATCAGCGCCCGCACCCGCCCGACCGGCAACCGGGGCGAGATCCGGGACCAGTCGAACATCGCGGGGATCCGGTCGACCGCGGTGGTGATGCTGCCGACCTGATGGACCGGCCGGCCCTTGGCCACGTTGACCCGGCGTACGGTGGCCGCGTCCGGTCGGGTGACGATGACGTAGAAGTTGGCGAACGCCGCCGCGACAACCGCGCCACCGGCCAACGCGCGGGCAGCGGCCGCGACGTCCTCGGGGCGGTCGATGTACAGGGGCGGTGTCGGGGCGTCCATGAGTCCTCCTCGGCGGGGGCCTGACGCAGTTCTACGTCCGGCGGCCCGCACCGCGGCCGGGTTGGTCGTCGATCCGATAGCCGACCGGCCGCGGGCGATGCGGGCGGCCGATCCCGGGCCGTACCGACGGCGGACAGCGCCGGCCGGACGGACGATCCCCGGGGGGTCGTCACGGGCAACCGTTAGCCGCGAGACGGGATTGGGTACAACGCCTGCACCTCGATCCACCACATTCCCTCAGGAGGCAGCGATGCGCGGCACCTCGATACTCGGAGTCATCGTCGTGATCTGGCTGATTATCGGCGCGATCGCCGGCGGCCAGCGGGGCTACTACAGCGGCGACGACACCAACTGCGCCGAAGCCGGCACCATCCTGGTCACCATCGTGGCCGGGCCCCTGAACTACATCGGCGCCAATCCGAAGGTCGACTGCAAGCTGCCCGAGCCGTCCAAGTAGGACGAAGACGCCCGGCCCGCGCCCTCCTCCGGGGCGCGGGCCGTTCGCTGCCCGGACCAGAACCGCGCCTCCACAGCAGGGGTCCCCTGCCAGCGCCGGGACGAGCGTCACCGCGGCTAAGCCGTCCTAGGAGGCTATCTCGCCGGCCTCGGTCACGTTTGTCGGCTTGGAGGCCGGGAACGACGCGGCGTCAGCCGCGGGACGGAACACGGGAGTGTGGCATGCAGATCGGCTACAAGCTGGCCTCGGAGGGCTACGGGCCACAGGAGATCATCCGGCAGGCCGTCCGGGCCGAGCAGGTCGGTTTCGACTTCGTGGAGATGAGCGACCACTTCCACCCCTGGCTCGACGTCCAGGGCCACTCGTCGTTCACCTGGAGCGTCCTGGGCGCCATCGCGGCGAAGACCACGACCCTGCGCCTGGCCACCGGCGTCACCTGCCCGACCGTCCGCTACCACCCGGCGATCATCGCGCAGGCCGCCGCCACCATGGCACTGATCTCCGACGGACGGTTCACCCTCGGCGTCGGCGCCGGCGAGCGGCTCAACGAGCACGTGGTCGGGCAGGGCTTCCCCAGCGTGCGAGGCCGGCACGAACGGCTGCGCGAGGCGCTGGAGATCATCCGGCTGCTGTGGCAGGGCGGCTACCAGTCGTACGAGGGCCGGCACCTGCACCTGGAGGACGCGCGGGTCTTCGACCTGCCGGAGAATCCGCCCGTGATCGCCGTCGCGGCCAGCGGTGAGGCGTCGGCCCGGCTCGCCGCCGAGCTCGGCGACGGGCTGTTCGCCACCGAGCCGGAGGCGTCGATCGTCGAGCACTACCGGCGCGCCGGAGGGGCGGGCCCCCGCTACGCCGAGGTGCCACTGGCCTGGGCCACGGACGAGCAGCAGGCGGTCCAGGCGGTGCTGCAGACCAGCCGGTGGATGGTCACCGGCTGGAAGGTGATGAGCGAACTTCCCAACCCGGTCAACTTCGACGCGGCCAGCTCGTACGTGGAGGAGAAGCACGTCCGCCAACTCTTCGCCGTCGGACCGGACCCGGAGCCGCACGTGGCCAAGGTCCGGTCGTACGTCGAGGCGGGCTTCGACCACATCGTGCTGCAGAACGCCGGCCCCGACCCGGACGGCTTCCTCGACCGCCGGCGAACTGTCCGGGCGGCTGCGCGCGTCGAGCTGACGCCGTCGTCCGGGACGACACCGGCCGCCCCGACGATCGTCGGGGCGGCCGGCCGCGCTCGGGATGGTGCGCGGGTCGCCGGTCAGCGGAAGCAGTGCGCGATCGGCACCGCGCTGCCCTCGCAGTTGGTCGGCTCGTTGTCGACGACCACGCTCTCGTCGTCGATCTTGACCTGGGCGTGCTCGCCGAAGATGCCGCCCGGCTTCACCGTGGCCGCGTTCCGGGTGACCTTGCTCGTGAAGATCGCCACCGAGCCCGCGGTGGCGTAGATGCCACCGCCCCTGGACGCCGCGCCGACCGCCTCGTTACCGGTCACGTCACTGCCACGCACCAGCAGGTTCGACCTGGCGGCGTAGATGCCGGCGCCGATGCCGTGGGTGGTGTTGCCGTCGACCACGCTGTCGTCGAGCGGCAGCAGGCCCTGCACGCTGGAGATGCCGCCGCCGTTGACCGTGGAGGTGTTGCCGCGGATGGTCATCTTGCGCATCACCAGCACCGCGTCGGAGTTCGCGGCGCCGCCGCCGACCTGCGCGGTGTTGTTCAGCAGCTCGGTGTCGTACACCTTGGTCCGGGCCGAGAAGCTGGCCAGCCCGCCGCCCTGGACGGCGCTGTTCTGCGCGAACGAGGTGCTCTCCACCTCGGCCGCGCCCCGGTAGTTGCCGAGCCCTCCGCCATAGGCGTTCGCGCTGTTGCGGTGGAACTCGGAGCGCTTCAGCGTCAACACGCCACCGTTGAGCAGGCCCCCGCCCTTGCCCGCGGCGCCGGCGGCGCTGTTGCCGATGAAGGTGGAGTCGGTGACCACCATGTTGCCGTCGTTGAAGATCCCGCCACCGCCGCCCTCGGGGGACAGTGAGGTGCTCTGGGTGACGGTGACCCGCTCCACGACGGCCGTGGCACCGTGCACCACGTGCAGGCTGCCGCCCTCGATGGCCGACCGGCCGTTGTGCAGCTCCACGTCGCGCAGGGTCAGCTCGCCACCGTCGCGGACGGTGAAGAAGCGGAACGCCGCGGCATGGGCATCGCGGGCGATGGTGGCTCCGGCGCCGTCGATCGTGATGGGTTGGTAGATCACCGGCAGGCCGGCCGTGTCGTCGGCCGGGTTGCGCGGTGGCGCCTCAGCGTCGCCCGGGGTCTCGGCGGCGTCGGCCGCCTCCCGCGCGTCCCGGATCCCGCCGTCGTACCGGTCGGTCTCGTGGAACGCCTCGGTGAGGGTGTACCGGCACTTGGGCGCCAGCCGCAGCTCCGCGCCGCCCTCGGCGTTGGCAGTCACCAGCGCCGCCACCAGCTTCGCCGCGTCGCAGGGCACCGACACGACCCCCCGCTTGCCGGTGCCCGGCGTGCCCGGTCGGCCTTGCTCGCCACCGTCGCGCTCCGGTCCGGACCGGTCGTCGGCCCGCCGGTCGTCGTCATCCCGTGCGGCGGCGGTCAGCCTGCCCAGGCCCGGGAGGGAGAGGTCCCGGTCGGCGGCGGCGGCGACCCCGGCCGCGCCGGCCGCTCCCACCACGAGGCTCCCGGCCAGGAACCCACCGGCTAAGAACCATCGGGACCGCCGTCTTGGTCGAGCCGGGCGGTCTCCTCCTCGGTACGTGGACATGAGGTGCCTACCTTCCTGCCTGCGTGACGTGACCGCGCGTCGATCCGGGCGCGGGGGGCTCGACGTGCCGCCGACCACCAGACGTCACGATAAATCCGCAATCCGGACAGGAAGGTGTGAACGTGAATAGTGCTGTCATTCACCTTCAAATTCGCCAGGCGTACGCCGCGCGTACCCCCGTCAGCCGCCGACGTGGATGCCGGGACGCCGCAGCGGATCCGGCTCGGTACGGCGAATGATCTCCCGCACCACCGGCGGGGTGTCCCCCCGACCGAGGATGAGGTAGCGCAGCAGGTGCGCGATGGGGCTCCCCTCCGACCACTCGAAGTGCGCGTGTGGCCGAACCCCGGTGGCGTCGCGCAGGGCCAGCAGGATCGCGGCGATCGCGTTGGGCGCCGCGGGACTGTCGGCACGCAGCACCCGGAAACCGCCCACCTCCACCCCGCGCACGCGCAGCACCTGGCTGAACTCCGACGGGTCGACCACGTCGATCTCCAGGAACAGCACGTCGGCGGCCCCGGGCACCGGGTTCATCCCGCGCTGCGCCCGCTCCTTGACCGTGTACTCCTTCACCGAGCCGCTCTGCCGCTTGTTCGCGATCAGGTGCAGCTGCCCGTCGTGGGCCAGTGACTCGGCGATGAACCGGCGGGCCGGCTCGTCGAACTCGATCCGTACGGCGCGCAGCTCCGTGGTCCGGGTGACCCGCGAGACCAGCGAGACCACGATGATGCCGAGAATGAACAGCGCGGAGATGGTGATGCCGTCCGGCTGCTCGATGACGTTCTCCAGCAGCGCGTACAGCAGCACCAGGGTCAGCACGGTGAAGCCGATGGCGGCCGAGCGCCGGTGGCGGCGGGCCGCGGAGATGGTCACCGCCACCGCGCCGGAGACCATCATCGCCAGGATCCCGGTGGCGTACGCCCCGGCCTGGGCGTTGACGTCGGCCCGGAAGGCGATCGTGATGGCGACGCTGACCACGGTGTAGACGATCACCACCGGACGGACCGCCCGTGCCCACTCCGGGGCCATGCCGTACGACGGCAGGTAGCGGGGCACGATGTTGATCAGGCCGGCCATCGCCGAGGCGCCGGCGAACCAGAGGATGAGCACGCTGCTCACGTCGTAGACGGTGCCGAACAGCTCGCCCAGTGAGTCGTGCGCCAGGAAGGCCAGCGCCCGGCCGTTCGCGGCACCACCCGGCTGAAACTCCTCCGCCGGGATGAGCGCCGTGGTCACGAAGGTGGTCGAGATCAGGTAGACCGACATGATCAAGGCGGCGGTGGTGAGCAGCCGCCGCGTGTTGCGGATCCGGGCCGCCAGCCGGGCCTGGGAGTCCACTCCCCCGGCCGCCACCAGCGGCATCATGCTGACCCCGGTCTCGAACCCGGACAGGCCCAGCACCAGCAGCGGAAAGGCCAGCACGGCGGTGAGCAGCACCTGGCCCGGCCCGCCACCCTCCGCCGTCAGCGCGGCGGTCCAGTCCGACACGATGGCCGGCTCGGTGGCGATCCGGATCACCGCGACCACCACGATCACCGCGTTGAGCAGCAGGAAAACCGCGACCAACGGGATCGCGACCACCACGGCCTCGCGGAAGCCGAGCAGGAAGACCCCACCGAGGATGAGCAGCAGCACCACGGTCACCACGACCGGGACCCACGGGCCGTGCAGGGCGTCCGGCAGGTACGGGTTCTCCAACAGGTGCACGGTCGCGTCGGCCGAGGACAGGGTGATCGTGATGATCCAGGAGGTGGCCACGAAACCGAGCAGCACGAGCACGAAGACCTTGCCTCGCCAGAACGGCAGCAGCCGCTCCAGCATCGCCACCGAGCCCTGCCCGTGCGGGCTCTCCTGGGCCACCCGGCGGTACATCGGCAGCATCCCGAACAGGGTGAGCGCGACGATGAGCAGGGTCGCCAGCGGGGAGAGCGCCCCGGCCGCGACCGCCGCGATGCCCGGCAGGTACGACAGGGTGGAGAAGTAGTCCACGCCGGTCAGGCACATCACCTGCCACCACGCGTGCGCCCGGCTCTGCCCCTCGGTGGCCTCCGGGCCGGGTGGCTGCACCCGGTGCTGGAAGAGCCACCGGCGCAGCGGGCTGGCCGGCGCCGCCGGCCGGACCGGGCTGGCCACCCGTTCCGGCATCACCACGCCCTGCCGGCCGCCCCGGTGCGGGCGGGCCGGGTCGCGAGCGGCGCGCAGCGCCGGGTCCAGACCGGTGGGCGGGTGGCGACGCCCGCCCCCGCGTCGGGGTTTCCCCCGGTGCTCCTCAGCCATCGCCCGTCCCACCCTCGCAGGTCCTGATCCGACGGTAGGCGGTGCCCAGCGACCCGACCGGCGGAACCGGGCAGGCGGATGGCCTGCTCAGGGCAGGTCCGGAGGAGCGAACAACCGGGCCAGCGCGGGGGGATCGGCGACCGTCACCGTGGCTGCCGGATGCCGGGGCCACCCCGCGGGCGCGATGGCCCGCACCGGCACCCGGAAGCGCAGGCAGACCCCGGCGGCGGTGCTGCTGCCGAAGCTCACGCCACGGTCGGCCAGCGACACGTGCGGACCGATCGCCCGCCACCAGCGGTACGGGCCGCTCACCTCGACGCCGGTCACGTTGTCCCGGTCGGTCCGCAACCGCCACGGCCCGTACCGGATCAGCAGCTCCCGGTCGGTGACGGCGACCCACGCCGTACCCGGACGCACGCCCAGCAGCGCCAGTGCCGGGCGGAACACCGGGTCGAAGCGGAACGGGAACCGCGTCACGGCGCCGGTCATCCGGCACCCGGTCGGAGCACGGGTCGCGACACCGGGCCACCCGGCCGCAGAGGGCCGGGCCGCGCGGGCCGGGGGCGGGCGGCGGGCCGGCGCCGGGCCAGGACGGTCATGGCGCGGGCGTACCCGCAACGGGCCGGGCGACACCCCCGGATCGCCGGATCTTCCGGCCCCACCGCCGGCCGGCCCGGGGCGGGCCGGCCGGCGGTGACAGCCGGTCGACACCCCCCGGGCCGACCGACCGTTCCCCCGGTGCCGCCCGAAACCCCCGGGCGGCCGTACGGGATGCGCGGGCTGGCGGACGGGACGCGTCCCCGCGCTCCGCCCACCCCCCGGGGCGGAGCGCGGGAACCCCCCGTCCCGGCTACTGCAGGAACGCCCCCAGGGGCGAGAGCAGCAGCCGGCCGAGCGCCGCGGCGTTGTCGTCCAACCGCGTGCGCTCACACTCGCGGGCGTCCGGGTCGTGCCGGCACCGCCAGATCTTCTGCGCGTTACGCCAGGCGACATCGCGGGTGTACTCGACCAGTTCCCCCTGGTACCAGTCGTCGATGTCACCGTTGAGCATGTCGATGAGCAGCTGCCACCGCTCCAGGTAGCCCCGGCGCAGGCCGGGGATCTTGTCCGCGAAGATGTTGTTGATCTCGAGGTAGTCGTGGTGCTGGTCGCTGCCGTCGACCGGCTCCGACTCCAGGTGATCGAACGTGGTCACCAGCGCGAACGGCAGGTCGAAGTTGATGTGCGCGTTGACGCCGGCGGCCGCCGAGGGCAGTGGACGGGCATCCGGCCCACGCATCCGCTCGAACAGACACGACCAGGCCTTCGGGGTGCCCGGGCTGGAGTCGGTCCACAGTCGTATCGCGTCGAAGTACCGCGCGGCGAACTCGACGTCCAACCGGGAGAGGAACGCCGGGTCGACGAAACGGTCGTCGTACAGCCCGTCCAGGACACTGCTGGTGATGGTCAGGTACAGCTTGTTGAAGTCGGCCAACGGGCAGCTCTCCTCCAACGGAGGCAGCCGCACCAGCAGGTCCTGGAGCTTGGTGAGGTGGTCGACCACCGCCGGGACGTCCGCGGGGTGGTCGGCGAGCAGGTCGACGATGTCCCGGTGCACGGGCCCCCAGACCGGTTCGGTCATCTCTCCTCCATGGTGGTCCGCGGCACCCCCGTGCCGTCGTCGACGGTGCTCAGCCTTTCAGCCGACACCCGTACGTCGGATCAGTAGAACGACGTATCCCGGCGCGCACACGCGAAGGCTGACCGAGCGGTCGGTCAGGCGCGTCGGCTGCGCAGTTGGATCGCGCTGGCCTGGACGCGGGTGCGGACCTGGAGCTTGTCGAAGATGTGCGACACGTGCACGCCGATGGTCCGCTCGCTGATGAACAGCCGCTGCCCGATCTCCCTGTTGGTCAGGCCCTCGGCGACCAGGGAGAGCACCTCCCGCTCCCGCGCGGTGAGCGCCGCCAGCTCGTCGTCGACCGGCTCGGCCGCCGCCGCGCCCGGGGCACCGTTGGGGGCCTCGCGCTCCTCCAGCGGCACCCGCGCACGCCCGGCCAGTTCCCGGATCTCCGAGGTCAACGGCACCGCGCCCAACCCCTGCGCCACCGCGTACGCCTCGCGCAGCAGCTTGCCGGCGGTGGCCACCCGGCTGCGCCGGGCCAGGAGCGCCTCGGCCTGGCGCAGACGCGAGTACGCCGCGGGATAGGGGTGGTTGCGGCGGTCCCACTCGGTCACCGAGTTGGCCCACAGCTCCGGGTCGCTGCCGTCCAGGCGGCTCACCTCGGCGGCGCACAGCGCCAGGAAGGCGTCCACCACCGAGCGCACCGGCCGGGCGGCGGACGCGCTCTTGCGGGCCACCCGCTCGGCGGTCTCCCGCAGCCGGCGTACCGCCGTCGGGTCGACCGCGACGGTGCGGCTGGCGTGCGCCTCCGCCTCGGCCCGCAGGCCGTGCCAGACCAGCGCGGACAGGATCGTCACGTCGTCGGAGCGGCTCTCGGTCAGGCCGCGCTGCACCGCCTGCCGCGCCACATCGTGCCGGCCCTCCCACATGGCCAGCCCGGCGCGCAGGGTGAGCAGCGGGATGACGTGCCGTGCGCCGCCGCCGGCCAGCACGGTGGCAACCGCGTCGAGGTCCCGGTCGGCGGCGGTGATGTCGCCGTAGCCCACCGAGAGCCGGCACCGGGCCAGCAGCAGCTCGACGGCGTCCGCGCCGGACGGGCGGTGCCGCAGTGCGGCGGCGACCACCTTCTCCGCCTCGGCCCACTGGCCCACCCGGAACAGGCCGTTGGTGGCGATGGCCAGCAGCCGGGTCTCCCAGGTGCGGCCCAGCCCCAACTCGGCAACCCGCTCGGCGCCCCGCCGGGCCACCACCACGCCCTCTTCGAGGATGTTCAGCGGCCCGGTCAGCAGCTCCGCCAGGTGCAGGTACGCGCAGGCCACATCCTCCGGCTTGCCGGCCCGCTCGGCGGTGTCGAGGGCCTGGCGCATCACGGCGAGCCCGGCGTCCGGGTCCTCCAGGTAGGCGTCGCTGAAACCGAGCGCCGCACTGGCCAGCACCACCTCGGTGGCGGAGCCCTCCACCGAGGCGGCCAACTCCAGCGCCTCCCGGGCCCGCCGGCCGGCGTCGGCGTACCGGCCCAGGTGCAGCAGCAGCTCGGCCAGGTGGGCGGCCGCGGTGGCCCGGTCGCGGGGTGAGCAGTCCGCCGCCTCCAGCGCCCGCTGGTACTCCTCCTCGGCCAACGCCGAGCGCCCTGCGGCGGCCAGGTAGCGGGCCCGACGGATGTGCAGTGCGCAGCTCGGCTCACCACCCTGCACCGAGGCCAACTCCTCCAGCAGGGCCAACGCCCGGGCGTGCTCACCGCAGTGGTGGGCCGCCTCGGCGGCGTGCCCGAGCAACTCGACCCGGTCCACCGCCACCGAGGCCGGGTCGCCGGCCAGCTGCAACGCCACCGACCAGTGACGGTGCGCCTCGGCGTAGCCGTGCAGCCGCTCGGCCTCCTGCGCGGCGGCCACGGCAGCCGGCAGTGCCCGCGCCGGCTCGCCGGCCAGCCGCCAGTGGTGCGCCAGCCTGGCCTGGTGCAGCTCGCCCGGTGCCGAGGTCAGCGCCTCGGCGTAGCGGCGGTGCAGCCCCGAGCGCTCGGCCGGTAGCAGCTCGTGCGCCAGCACCTCGGCGACGAGGCGGTGCCGCAGCCGGTAGCCGTCGTCGTCGCCGACCAGCAGCCGGTGCGCCACCGCGGCGCGGGCCGCCTCGATCAGCTCGTCCTCGGGCAGCCGGAGCACCTGGGCCAGCAGCCAGTGCTGCACCGGCTCGACGCCGGCGGCCACCGCGTGCACCACCGCGTGCGCGTGCTGGGGCAGCGCGTCGACCCGGTCGAGGAAGATCTCCCGCAGCGTCTCGGACAGCCCGTCCCGACCGTCGCGCAGGTCGCGGGCCAGCTCCTCGATGACGAACGGGTTGCCGCCGCTGCGCTGCCACACCTGCTCGGCCGCGTCGGCGGACAGGGGCCTGCCCACCACGGCGGCGGCGAGCCGTTCGGTGTCCGGCCGGTCCAGCGGGGCCAGGTCGAGCACGCGCACCGTCCGCAGTCGGCGCAGCTCGGTGAGGACCCGGCGCAGTGGGTGCGCGCCCTGCAACGACTCCGCACGCACCGCGGCCAGCACCGAGAGCTGAAGGTCACCGAGCCCGGCCAGCAGGTACAGCAGCAACTGCCGGGTGCTCCGGTCGACCCACTGGAGATCATCCAGGATCAGCACCAGCGGCCGCCCCTCGGCGATCAGGTGCAACCCACGGGAGACCCGCTCCAGCAGGGCGCCCGCGCCGTCCGGGCCGGCGGTCTCGTCGGCGAACATCTGCAACAGCCCGCGGACCGCCGACGAGGTGCGGGCGTGCGAGGTGGACAGATCGGCGTCGAAGCGCCGCAACGCCTGCAACAGCGGGTGCAGTGGGGAGGCGTCGCCGATGTCCAGGCAGCTGCCGGTGAGCACCAGGGCGCCCTGGTCGCGCAGCCGGGCGCCGATCTCGCCGAGCAGCCGGGTCTTGCCCACGCCGCTCTCACCGGTCAGGAAGACGGCGGCGGTCTGCCCGTGCGCGCCGTCACCGAGCAGCGCGGACCGAACCGTCTGCACCAGCTCCGCTCGGCCCACGAGCGGGGCGGTGTCCACATCGCTGGCCATGGCACGCAGCCTAATCACACGCCCCCGTAACGTTCTACGGCCATCTGCCGCTTGTGGTACTCCTCGCGTCGACATTGCGACTAAAGGTTGCGTGTGGCCGACATACGTCGTTCTGCCGATCCCCTGTCGGCCCAGCAATGCCAATCTCCGGAGGTCGCCAACCATCACCGCGAGGGGAAAGGCCGGTGCGATACCCATGACCACCATCGTCATCGACACGCAGCGGACCACTCGCCCACACTGGCCGGTACCGGAGGAGAGACGCACGGTCACCGTTCTCTTCGTCGACATCGTCGGTTCCACCGCGCTGGTCGAGCGGCTGGACCCGGAGGACGTCCGGGCGCTGCAACGGGCCTACTTCGACACCGTCTCCGGCGTGCTGCACCGCTGGCACGGCGTGGTCGAGAAGTACGTCGGTGACGCGGTGATGGCCCTCTTCGGCGCGCGACACTCCGACGGGTTCGACGCCTACCGCGCGGTCCGCGCCGGACTGGAGATCCAGGCCGCGCTGGACCGCCGGCAGTTGGTCGGCGGCATCAAACTGCGGGTACGCGTCGGCGTGGCCACCGGCGAGGTGGTGGTCGACCTGGGCGTCGCGGTCAGCGGCGGCCACGGCGTGGCCAGCGGCGCCGTGATCACGACCGCTGCCCGCCTGCAGGAGTACGCGCCACCCGGCGCCGTCGCGCTCTGCGCGGCCACCGCCCGGGCCACCGCCGGCCTGATCGCCCAGCGCCAGCTGGTGCCGGTACCCGTCGGCGGCCGGATGCCCCCGATGCCGGTGTGGCACGCCGTCGGCCCCGTTCGCCCGAGTGCCGACCGGCACGACGGACCGTTGATCGGCCGTCGCCGCGAGCTGGCCACCGTCCATGACCAGCTGAACCGGGCGGTCCGCGAGCACAGCCCCCGCTGGGTGTCCCTGGTGGGCCCGACCGGCAGCGGCCGTAGCCGGCTGCTGCACGAGCTGACCCGGTCACTGACCACGGTGGACGGCGTGGCGGTGCGCTGGTGCGTGGCAACCTGTCAGCCGTACCCCGATCAGGTTCTGGCGCCGGTCGCCGAGCTGCTCCGCGACCTCGCCGGGATCCGTCACGGTGACGGCCCGGAGACGGTCCGCGACCGGCTGACCGAAGCCCTCACGCCGCTGCTCCCGCCAGCCCGCGTCGCGGCGGCGGTGCCGGCGCTGCAACGGCTGCTGGCCGCCCCGGACTCCTCGGCCGAGGCGCTGTCCGGCGCGGCGATCTGCCGGGACGCGCTGCTGCGCCTGGCCGCCCATCGGCCGCTCATCGTCGCCGTGGACGACGTGGACCGGGCCGCGCCCGCCGTGAGCCGGTTCCTGCACGCGCTGTTCACCGCGGCCACGGCGCGCCGGCTGCCGCTGGCCCTCGTCACCCTGCACCAGCCGCAGTGGGCCGACACCCGGCCGGGTCCCGCCCGACGGGTGGCGATCCGGCCGCTGGCCACGGTGCAGTCCGGGCGACTGCTGCGCCACCTGCTGGCCCGCGCCGGGCAACCGGTGGCCCTGGTGGACCGGCTGCTGCCGCTGGTGGGCGGTCGGCCGGGGCACGCGGCGGCGTACGTGGCATCGATCGTGGACGGCGCGGACCCTGCGGCGCCCCCGCTGCCGGAGCCGGTGCGCCGGGCGGTCGGCGCGGAGCTGGACCGGTTCGACGGCGAACGCCGGGCGGTGCTGATGGCCGCCGCCACCCTCGGCGGCGTGGTCTCCGGCACGGCGCTGGACCGGGCCCTCGGCTGGACGCCCGGGCGGGCCGAACCGGCGCTGCGTGTGCTCGTCGCCGCCGGGCTGCTGGTCCCCCACCGTGCCGGCGGGTACGCGTTCGCCGCGCCCGCGCTGCGCCGGGTCGCCGCCGATCGGCTGCCCCGTGCCCTGCGCGCCGTCTTCGCCGACCGGGCCACCGACGCCCCGCGCCCCCACACCGTCCGCCCGGACGCCGTCCACTCCGACTCCCCCGCCGGTGCGGGCCGACCTGCCGCGGTCCACGTCGGCACCGAGGTCGGTGGCTCTGTCGCGCCGTCCGCCGAGGTCGTGCGCCTCGACGCCGTTCGGGCCCGAGCCGGCCGCCTCGACGACGCCTTCGCGGCACTGACTCCGGCACGGCCGGCCGGCCCCGCTGGTCCGGCGCCGTCACGCGGGCGCGTCCGCACCCCGACAGCGGCCGCGCTGGCTCCACCGACCAACCGTCCCCCGGCCTCCCGCTGGCTCCGAGCCATCGCGTCGGCGGGCGACGTGGCGCCGACGCGGGCCGCAGCGGCGTCACCGGACCGGACGAAGCACCAGCCCCCGGTCGGAGACCGACCCTCGGCGCCGATCCGCCCGATGGCTGGGAGGCCAGCCGGACACCGGACGCTTGCTGGCGTCGGCGCTGGACCGGGCACGGTGCGCGCCGTACCCCGCCCACCGTTGATCCGTAGGCGGGACGGCCTGGCCGCCGCCTGAGGGTCCGCCACCGCCCGCCGAACTGCCACCGCATCGGACGAGGGTGTCTCCGCCGGGATCGGAAAGCCGCCCACACGCGTGACTAGGATTGGCGCAGTCATGCTGCTACGGGTGCTCGGGCCGCTAGAGGTCGAGGTCGACACACGCGGCCCGGTCGACCTCGGCGGCCCCCGCCAACGCGCCGTGCTCGCGCTCCTCCTGGCGGCCCGAGGCGAGGTCGTCTCCGTCGGTCGGATGATCGACGAGCTGTGGCGGGGTGACGCGCCACCCCGGGCGATCGTCTCCCTCCAGGCGTACGTCTCGCATCTGCGCCGCGTGTTGGAGCCGGGCCGCGAGCGCCGCGCACCGGCGCGGGTCCTGGTCACCGTGCCGCCCGGCTACGCCATCAGGGTGCCCGCCGACGCCGTGGACGCCGCTCGGTTCGAGACGCTGCTGGCCGAGGCGCGCACGGTCAGCTCCGCCGACCCAGGGCGCGCACGCCTGCTGCTGCGCACCGGGCTCGACCTGTGGCGCGGTCCCGCGTACGCCGAATTCGCTGCCGAGCCGTGGGCGCAGGCCGAGGTGATGCGGCTGGAGGAGCTGCGTCTCGCCGCCCGGGAGCTGCTGCTCGACGTGACCGTGCGCTGCGGCGACGCGGCCGAGGCGGTGCCGGAGGCGGAGGCGCTGACCCGGCAGGCGCCGTTGCGGGAGGAGAGCTGGCGACTGCTGGCGTTGGCGTTGTGGCGTACCGGTCGGCAGGGCGACGCGCTCGCGGCGCTACGGCGGGCCCGGGCGACCCTGGCCGATCAGCTCGGCCTGGACCCGGGTCCGGCGCTGGTCGAGGTGGAGTCCGCGATCCTGGGCCAGCGTCTCGACCTGCTCCCACCGGTGGCCGCGACGGCGGCGCGCGTCCACGCCGAGCGATCGGTGTCGGAGGAGGTGTTCGTCGGGCGGGAGGCCGAGCTGGCGGCTCTTGGGCAGGCAGCCGCCGAGGCGGTGGTGAGCGGACCGCGGGTCGCGCTGGTCAGCGGGGAGGCCGGGGCCGGCAAGACGAGTGTGCTCGCCAGGCTCCAGGAGGAACTCACCGCCCGCGGCTGGCTGGTCACCGTCGGCCGCTGCCCCGAGGTCGAGGGCGCCCCGCCGGCCTGGGCGTGGGTAGAGGCGCTGCGGCAGCTCGCCACGGAGGCACCGCCGGGCGATCTCGCGCCGGCGCTCGCCCCGCTGCTCGGCGGGGGCGACGGCGAGCCGGGCGGCGACGTCACCGCCGGCCGGTTCCGGTTGCACCGCGCCGTCGCCGCCTGGTTGGACGCCGCCGCGGTCGGCCGACCGGTCGCCGTCGTTCTCGACGATCTGCACGCCGCGGACGCCGAGACGCTGCTCCTGTTGAACAGCGTCACCGAGATGACCCGTGGCGCCGTCCTGTTCGTCGCGGCGCTGCGACCCGCCGACAACCCCGAGCGGCTCGCCGACACGATGGCCGTCCTGGCCCGCCGGTCACCCCACCGGATACAGCTGGGCGGTCTGACGACGTCGGAGGTCGAACGGCTGCTCGGCGCGCTGGCCCGGACCACCGTCGACCGGGACACGGTCGCCGCGCTGGCCGAGCGGACCGGCGGGAACCCGTTCTACGTCCGGGAGTCGGCCCGGCTGCTCGCCTCCGAGGGCACGCTCGTCGCCATCTCGGACGTGCCGGAGGGGGTACGCGACGTTCTGCGCCGGCGCCTCTCCCGCTTGCCGTCGGCGGCGGTATCGGTGCTGCGCCTCTGCGCCGCCGTCGGCCGGGAGGCTGACGTGCGCACACTCGTCGACGCCGCCGGCGGCGACGAGGGCACCGTCCTGCAAGCGTTGGAAGCTGGGCTGGCCGCCGGTCTGCTCACCGAACCGGCGCCGGGTCGGGTGCGGTTCGTGCACGGACTGGTCTGCGACACCATCTACACCGATCTGCCGCAGCTGCGCCGCACCCGCCTGCACGCGCGGATCGCCGCCGCCACCCGCCGGCTGGCGCCCGACGACTACCCGGCGCTGGCCCACCACTACGCCCGTGCCGCGTCTGCCGACACCGCGCCACTCGCCGTCGACTACGCCGTCCGGGCCGCCGAACTGGCCGAGCGCCGGTACGCGTACGACGCCGCGATCGAGCTGCTCAGCAACGCCGTCGACGCCGTCGAGACGGTCGCCGGGGACCGCGATGCTCTGCGGGTCGATCTGCTCGGCCGGCTGCTGCGCGCCCAGGCTCGGGCCGGTGCGGTGGCCGCCGCCCAGCGGACCCGCGCCCGGGCCATCGACGTCGCCGCCGCGTCGGGCCGGGACGACCTGCTGGTCGCGGCGTTCACCGCGTGGACAGTCCCCACCCCGTGGCTGACGCACGAGTACGGCGTCGTCGACCACAAGGTCGTCGAGCTGCTCACCCGGCTGCTGCGCGCCGACGGCCTGGACCCGGTCGACCGCTGCCGGCTGTTCGACGCCCTGGCTACGGAACTGGACGGCGAATCCGATCCTCGGGGTGTGGCGGCCGGACGGGAGGCGCTGGCGATCTCGCGGCGGCTGGACGACCCCGAGCTGCGCGCCCTCGGGCTGGCCGCACGGGTCCGCACCATGAGCTACGAGCGGGAGGCGTCGCAACGTCGGGAGTTGGCCCTGGAGCTGCGCGACCTCGCCGACGAGCACGGGTTGGTGACCTACCGTTGGGTCGCCGAGCAGGTGCTCGGCCATGCCGCCGCCGCGCTCAACGAGCCGGACGAGCTGCGCGTCAGTGTCGCCCGACAGGGGTGGCTGGCCGAGACGTACCAGCTGAACGAGGCGCAGGTGATCCACCTGTGCGCACTGGGCGCCCTCGCGCACGTCGCCGGTGACTTCGTCGCCGCACGGCGACACTACGACGAGGTTGCCGAGCAGATGCGGCGACAGGGCTCGCTGCACGCCGAGGCCTTCCACTATTTCTCCACGGCGACCCTGCTGATCAGCCAGCGGCGCTTCGGCGAGCACCTGGAGCCGACCCGTCGGGTGCGCGGGTTGTTGGGGCCGATCGTGGACGACCTGCTGGCGCTGGCGCTGATCGAGAGCGGACGGGTGGACGAGGCGCGGGCCATGCCGATCGGGCGGCACACCTACCGCCCCGACTACTTCGAGTCATCGCTGCTCTCCGTGAGGGCGATGGTGATCGTGGCGCTGGGTCGACGGGACCTGGCGCAGCCCGTGATCGACGCACTGCTCCCGGTGCGTGACCAACTGGCCGGTTTCTCCACCACCGCGGCCGTGGTGCGGCCGGTCGCGCTGACGCTCGGGGAGCTGTTCCGACTCCTGGGCCGCACCGAGGAGGCCGCGCGGCACTTCACGCTGGCGGCCACGGTGGCCCGCCGGTGGGAGTCGCCGCACTGGCTCGCCGAGGCGACGGCGGCGCTGGCCGACTGACTCGTCCCGGTTGCGGGATTCCAAGCCGCCTACAAGTCACAGCACACATGATCGACGTGTTCGACCCACTGAAGCCCTTGGAAAGGTCACCGTGAACCAGAAACACCAGGAAGCCATGGCCGACGTCCGCGACATGTACATGGTGCACATCATGTTCCGTCGCGAGTTCGGCCTGCTTCCGCAGCTCGTCCGCGACGTGCGGCCGGGTGACGTGAAGCGCGCGGAGGTCGTCGGCGCCCACGCCGCGCTCATGTGCCAGCAGCTACACCTGCACCACGAGGGCGAGGACATGTTCCTGTGGCCGCTGCTCGCCGAGCGCGGTGGCGCGGAGGCGACCGCCATCGTCCCCACCATGCGGGCACAGCACCACGCCATCGAGGAGGCCTACGCGGCGGTGGTCGCCATGCTTCCCGACTGGCGTCGGACGGCGCGGGAGGGAAACGAACTGGCTGACGCCCTGGAGCGTCTCCGCGCCGTGACCACCGAGCACATGGCCATGGAGGAGGCCGAGATCCTCCCGCTGGCCAAGAGGCACGTCACCGCGGCGGAGTGGGCGAAGCTCGGTGAGCACGGGTTGCGCGACACCCCGAAGAAGCGGCTGCCGCTGAGCTTCGGCATGGCGATGTACGAGGGAGACCCCGAGGTGATCAAGGCGGTGCTCGCGCACGCCCCGCTGCCGGCTCGGCTGCTCATGCCGGTCATGGCACCCCGGGTCTATGCCGCGCACGCCAAGCGCGTCCACGGCACCGCCACGCCCCCGCGCATCGGCGCCGGCACCCGCTGAGCGCCGGAGCAGGACAATCCGGTGCCGGCCCGGCAGGTGTCGACGCTCAGTCGAGGAAGGCCAGCACCCGGGGCCAGGCCGCCGTGGCGGCGTCCGGGGCGTACTCCGCCAGGTCCGGGTCGGTGAACAGGTGCCCCACTCCGGGATAGCGGAACGCCGTCAGGTCGGCGCCGGCGTCGGTCATCGCCCGCTGCCACTCGTCGACCTCGTCCGGCGCGTCGTACGGGTCCGGGTCGGCGAGGTGCACCTGCACCGCCAACCCGGGCCGGACGGACTCCGGTGCGCCGCCGGTGCCGTGCAGCAGGAGCAGACCGGCGGCGTCGGGGCGCTCGGCCAGCAGCGCCCCGGCGACGCCGGCGCCCATCGAGAAGCCGGCGAGCACGGTCTCGGCCGGCAGCTCCCGCAGGGCCGTCCGGGCGCGGTCGAGCACCACCTCCTGGCCGATCTTGTCGAGCAGCGCGAAGCCCTCCTCGACGGTGTCGGCGGCCGGGACGCCGTACAGGTCGGGGGTGACGACCCGGTGCCCGGCGGCGCGGAGCCGGTCCGCGGCGGCGCGCACGGCGGGCCGCAGCCCGTACACGGAGTGGAACAGCACGACGTGTCGCATCCGGTCATCCTGCCCCAGGTGGGCAGCCATCCGGTGCGGCCACGCGGGGCGGTGGGGTCCTAGCTCGACGGTGGTGCGGCCGGGGTGCGGCTGCGTCCCCGGAACTCCGCGACCACCTCGCCGTCGTCGCGGGTGACGGTGACGTCGTAGATGCCGCTGCGGCCGTACCGGGTGCGCTCGGTGGCGTGGGCGGTGAGCAGGTCGCCGGCGCGGGCGGGCCGGACGAACGTGATCTCGCCGCCGGCGGCGACGGTGACCGGGCCGTGGCTGTTGCAGGCCAGCGCGAAGGCGGTGTCGGCGAGCAGGAAGACGAAGCCGCCGTGGGCGATGGCGTGGCCGTTGAGCATCTGGTCGGTCACCCGCATCCGGGCCACCGCCGTACCGTCGCCGGCCTCGACCAACTCGATGCCGAGGCCCCGCGAGGCCGCGTCGGCGTCGAACATGGCGTACGCCGGACTGCGCTGTTCCGACACGTCAGCCGGCCCGCCGCTGGTCGACGATGCGCCGCATCTTGCCCACCGAGCGCTCCACCCCGTCCGGGGCCAGGACGTCGACCGCCACGCTCACCCCGATGGTGTTCTTCACCAGCTCGACCAGGGTCGCGCCGGCCCGCTCGGCGGCGTCCACGGCGACCTCGGCCCGCCGTTCCACCCGCACCGTCAGGGTGTCCAGCCGGCCCTGCCGGTCGAGTACGCACTGGAAGTGCGGCGACAGCTGCGGGGTCCGCAGGATCAGCTCCTCGATCTGGGTCGGGAAGATGTTCACCCCGCGCACGATCATCATGTCGTCCGTCCGGCCGGTGATCTTCTCGATGCGGCGCATCGGGCGGGCCGTGCCGGGCAGCAGGCGGGTCAGGTCGCGGGTGCGGTACCGGACGACCGGCATGGCCTCCTTGGTGAGCGAGGTGAGCACCAGCTCACCCTGCTCGCCGTCGGGCAGGACCTTCCCGGTGACCGGGTCGATGATCTCCGGGTAGAAGTGGTCCTCCCAGAGGTGCAGCCCGTCCTTGGTCTCGACGCACTCGGTGGCCACGCCCGGGCCCATCACCTCGGAGAGCCCGTAGATGTCGACGGCGTGGATGTCCAGCCGGTCCTCCATCTCGCGGCGCATGTCCTCGGTCCACGGCTCCGCGCCGAAGATGCCGACCCGCAGCGAGGTGGCCCGCGGGTCCACGCCCTGGCGCTGCATCTCGTCCACGATCGCCAGCATGTAGCTGGGCGTGACCATGATGACCTCGGGTTCGAAGTCGCGGATCAGCATGACCTGCCGTTCGGTCATGCCTCCGGAGACGGGGATGACGGTGCAGCCCAGCTCCTCCGCGCCGTAGTGGGCGCCGAGCCCGCCGGTGAACAGCCCGTAGCCGTACGCCACGTGCACCCGGTCGCCGGGACGGCCGCCGGAGGCCCGGATCGACCGGGCCATCAGCCGGGCCCAGGTGCGCAGGTCGTCGCGGGTGTAGCCGACGACCGTCGGCCGGCCGGTGGTGCCGGAGGAGGCGTGCAGACGGGCGACCCGCTCCCGGGGTACGGCGAACATGCCGAACGGGTAGTTCTCCCGCAGCTCCGCCTTGCCGGTGAACGGGAAGCGGGCCAGGTCGGTGAGGTCGCGGCAGTCGTCGGGGTGCACCCCGGCCGCGTCGAACGCCCGGCGGTAGTGCGGCACGTTGTCGTACGCGTGCCGCAACGACCAGCGCAGCCGTTCGTGCTGGAGGGTGCGCAGCTCGTCGACGCCGGCCAGCTCGATCGGCTCCAGCTCCTCCGGACGAGGGGTGCGGTCCTGCATCGCCCTGTCTCCTTCGCGCGACGGTCCCGGCGTGGCTGCCGGTACCGTACGCCCGGCCGCACCGATGGTGGGGTGGGGGCTGTCAGCGGGCGGTCGGCAGGCGGTGCAGCGCGTCGACCAGTGGTGCCAGCTCGGGGGTGGCCTCCGCCTGGGCCAGTGCGTCGGCCAGCACCCGGTCGTGGGTGGGTCGGGCCCGGGCGAGCAGGTCGGAGCCGGCCGGGGTCAGCTCGGTGTAGATGCCGCGCCGGTCGTCGGCGCAGAGGATCCGGGTCAGCAGGCCGCGTTGCTCCAGCCGGGTGACCAGGCGGGTGGTGGCGCTGCCGGAGAGCGCGGCCGCGCGGGCGAGCTGGCTCATGCGCATGTGCCAGCCGTCCTGCCGGGAGAGCGCGTCGAGCACGGTGTACTCGACGACGGACAGTTCGTGGCCGGCCTGCAACGCCCGCTCCAGGGACGTCTCGATCAGCCCGTGCAGGGCGGCGAGGGTGCGCCAGCCCTGCGCGCGGATCTCGACCGCGTCGTCGGCGATGCCCATGCCGGCCTCCTCGGGTGTGACCTGGAAGGCCCAGGCTACCACGCTTGCGCCGATATAAAGCGCGTGCAACTATCTTGTTGTAGGCGCGGGTAGTTGCACGCGCCAGCTATCTGACCCCTCCCCGATGGGACGACCATGTCCGTACGCCAAAAGTCCATGCCGCCCGGCCTGATCGCCCTGGCCCTCGGCGCCTTCGGCATCGGGCTCACCGAATTCGTGATCATGGGGCTGCTGCCCGACGTGGCCGCCGACTTCGCGGTCACCGAGCCGGTGGCCGGCTGGCTGATCTCCGGCTACGCGCTCAGCGTGGCCGTCGGCGGGGTGGCCCTCACCGCCGCGGTCACCCGACTGCCGCGCAAGCCGGTGCTCCTCGGCCTGATGGTGCTCTTCATCATCGGCAACCTGCTCTCCGCGGTCGCCGGCGACTACGCCGTGATGATGGCCGGCCGGATCGTCGCCGCGCTCTGCCACGGCGCGTTCTTCGGGATCGGCGCCGTGGTGGCCGCCGGGCTCGTCGCACCGGCCCGCCGCGCGGGCGCGATCGCCATGATGTTCGCGGGGCTCACCACCGCGAACGTGCTCGGCGTGCCCTTCGGCACCTTCCTCGGCCAGCACTTCGGCTGGCGGTCGACGTTCTGGGCGATCACCGGCATCGGGGTGGTCGCACTGATCGGACTGGCGCTGCTGGTTCCCGGTCGTGGCACCGCCGACGCCCAGACCTCGACCGGTGGGCTGCGCGGCGAACTGCGCGCCTTCGCCCACCCGCAGGTCTGGCTCTCCCTGGTGGTCACGATCCTGGGCTTCGGCGGCATGTTCGGCGCGTTCACCTACATCGCCTACACGCTGACCGAGGTCAGCGGCTTCGCCACCGGCACGGTGCCGTGGCTGCTGGTCCTCTTCGGAGTGGGGCTGTTCGCCGGCAACCTGCTCGGCGGCCGGGCGGCGGACGTGTCACTGTCGCGCACCCTGGTCACCGTCCTGGCGGCGCTCACCGTGGTGCTCGTCGGGTTCGCCCTGACCGCGACGAGCCAGACGCTGACCATCGCCTCCCTGGTGCTGATGGGAGCGTTCGGTTTCGCTACCGTGCCGCCACTGCAGATGCGGATCATGCGGTACGCCCACCAGGCGCCCACCCTCGCCTCCGGGGCGAACATCGCGGCGTTCAACCTCGGCAACGCGTTCGGCGCCTGGATCGGCGGGGTGACCATCGCCGCCGGGCTCGGTTACACCGCGCCGATCTGGGCCGGCGCCGCGATCACCCTGGCTGGCCTGGTCGTCCTGCTCGGGGCGATCCGACTGGCCCGCCGGAGTGGGCCGACGACGGCCGACTCCGACCTGGTCGGCAGCGCGGCGTGACCCCTGCCGCGCCCCTGGCGCGGGTGGCGCCGGGTCGGGCGGACGACCCGACCCGGCGCCACCGTGATCATCGCGTTGCCATCATCCAGCAATTGCAAATTATGTGCAACAAGGTCTGGACAGGCTCCGCGAGTGGTAACTAGCCTGATCGGCATGACTCCTTACATCACGGATGCGTCGGCGTGGCAGGAGAGCTGGGACCGCCAGCAGGAGGCGTACCTGCCGGATCGGGAACACCGGTTCACCACGATGCTCGACGCCGTCGACGCGATCCTCGACGGCCGACCGCCGCGCCTGCTCGACCTGGCCGGCGGCACCGGCACCATCTCGCTGCGAACCCTCGCGCGCTTCCCCACCGCCGAGGTGACCCTCGTGGACCTCGACCCGGCACTGCTGGCCATCGCCGGCGCCTCGCTGACCGACCGGGCCACCATCGTCACCGCCGACCTCGGCACCCCGGACTGGCTGTCCGCGCTGCCCCATCGCGAGTACGACGCCGTGCTCACCGCCACCGCGCTGCACTGGCTGCCGGCGGACCGCCTCGGACTGCTCTACGGCGAGATCCGCGACGTGCTGCGGCCCGGCGGGATCTTCGTCAACGCCGACCACATGCCCGACGACACCCTTCCCGAGCTGACCAAGCGGCTGCTCGACCGGGCGCGGGACCGTCGCGCCGCCCGGTACGCGGCAGGAGCGGTCCCCTCCTGGTCGGACTGGTGGGAGCGGGCCGGTGCCGACCCGGTGCTCGCCCCCCTGGTCGCACAGCGGCACGCCATCTACCCGACCGGGCACAGCCCGGAGTGGAACCCGCCGGTCTCCTGGCACCTGGCCACCCTGACCGCGGCCGGCTTCGGCGAGGTCGGCACCCTGTGGCGTGGCGGTCCCGACGCCGCCGTCGCGGCCGTGCGCTGACCTGCCGTCGCGTGACGCGCTGAGGGAGCACGGTTCGACGGCGATATGCTGGCC
Source organism: Micromonospora sp. RHAY321 (assembly GCF_023896955.1). Taxonomy (GTDB): domain Bacteria; phylum Actinomycetota; class Actinomycetes; order Mycobacteriales; family Micromonosporaceae; genus Micromonospora. The sequence goes on along the minus strand of NZ_JAMHIW010000002.1, from coordinate 607,120 downwards.
TGAAGAGCCGGACGGCTTCCCGGCGGTGGGGCCCGCCGTCCCGCGTACGCGCCGGGAGAACCGCGACGCCGCTCGCCAACGGTCCCTGCCAGTGACGCCCGTGCTGGTGGGGAGGACACGTGTCAGAGCCATTCGAGCCGCGCACCGACCCCGACGTCGACCTCCGCGTTCCCGCCGACCGGGGCGAGCTGACCGCGCGCCCTGCCACGACTCTCCTCACCATCGCGGCTGGCGGGGTGCTCGGCGCGCTGTCCCGGGCCGGCCTGCAACACGCCGCCCCGCACCCGCCGACGGGCTTCCCGTGGGCGACGTTCGGGATCAACCTGTCCGGCTGCCTGCTGATCGGCGTCCTGATGGCGGTGCTCGGGCACCTCGGCGGCGGGCGTCCGCTGGTCCGCCCGTTCCTCGGGGTCGGGGTGCTCGGCGGTTTCACCACCTTCTCCACCTACGCGGTGGACGTCCAGCAGGCGCTGGTGGCGGGCGCTCCGGGCATCGCGCTGGCGTACCTGGCCGCGACGGTGCTCGGGGCACTCGTCGCGGTCGGGTTGGGCGATGCCGTCACCGCCGGACTGCTGCGACGGAGGGCAGCCCGATGACCGTGCTGCTCATCGCCCTGGGCGCGGCCGTGGGCGCGCCCCTGCGCTACCTCACCGACCGGGCCGTGCAGTCCCGGCACGACTCGGCGTTTCCCTGGGGCACGCTGACCGTCAACGTGATCGGGTCGCTGCTGCTCGGCGCCCTCGTCGGGATGCCGGCCGGCCCGGTGGTCGGCGCGTTGCTCGGCACCGGATTCTGCGGCGCGCTGACCACCTACTCCACCTTCGGTTACGAGACGCTGCGACTGGCGCAGGGCGGGCACCGCCTCCTCGCGCTGGCCAACGTGGCGGGCAGTGTCGCCGCCGGGCTCGCCGCGGCCACCGCCGGCTACACCCTGGCCCGCGCCCTGCTGGGCTGACCGCGCGGCGGTCGGTCCCCCATGCCGAATGCCCACGTCTGCCCGGCCGCCTGCGGAGAAGATACCGACGGTATATACGCGGGGTATACCCTCAGAGTAGTCTCCTGGCATGAGCGTGCCACTGACCCTTCTCGGCCTCCTCGAACGGGAGCCCAGCCACGGGTACGACCTGAAACGCGACTACGACGCCTTCTTCGGGCGGGGCAAGCCGCTGCCGTTCGGCCAGGTCTACTCCACCCTCAGTCGACTGGCCCGGGACGGCAAGGTGGTGATCAGCGACGTCGCACCCGGCTCCGGCCCCGACCGCAAGCGCTACATCATCACCGATCTGGGCGCGACCGAGGTCGAGCAGTGGCTGACCCAGCCGGTCGACCCGGAGCCGCACCTGCAGACGGTGCTCTTCGCCAAGGTCGTGCTCGCGCTGATGCTGGACCGCCCCGCCGACGAATACCTGGACACCCAGCGCAGCGCGCACCTGCGCCGGATGCGCGAGCTCACCGAGATCAAGCGTGGCGGCAGTCTGGTCGACGCACTGCTCGCCGACCACGGCCTGTACCACCTGGAGGCGGACCTCCGATGGATCGAGATGACCGGCGCCCGGTTGGACGCCCTGAGGAAGGCGGTGCGGCCATGAGCGTCGTGATCGAAGCACGCGACGCGGAGTTCGCGTTCGGCCGGACCCCGGCGCTGCGCGGCGCCAGCATCGCCGTGGACGCGGGCGAGATCCTCGCCATCATGGGTCCCAGCGGCTCGGGCAAGTCCACCCTGCTGCACTGCCTGGCCGGCATCCTCGTGCCCGACTCCGGCGAGATCCTTTTCGACGGGGTCCGCGTCGACACCATGTCCGAGCCCGAGCGCAGCAGTCTGCGGCGCGACCGCTTCGGCTTCGTGTTCCAGTTCGGTCAGCTCGTCCCCGAGCTCACCGCGGCGGAGAACGTCGCCCTGCCGCTGTTGCTCAGCGGCGTGCGCCGGACGCAGGCGCTGCGCCGGGCGTACGCCTGGTTCGAACGCCTCGGCCTGGACGGCATGGAGCAGCGCCGCTCCGGTGAGCTGTCCGGCGGGCAGGCGCAACGCGTCGCCCTCGCCCGGGGCCTGGTCGCCGAGCCGCAGGTCCTCTTCGCCGACGAGCCGACCGGCGCGCTCGACTCGCTCACCGGCGAACAGGTCATGGACCTGCTGGTCAGCGCCGCCCGCGAGCAGGGCACCACGGTCATCCTGGTCACCCACGAGGCCAGGATCGCCGCGTACGCCGACCGCGAGGTCATGGTCCGCGACGGGCGCGTCAACGCGCCGGACCGGATCGCCTCATGATCGGCTTCGGGCTCCGTCTCGCCGTGGCCGGTGGCCGTGAGGCGCTCACCCGCCTGGTCGTCATCGCCGCCGCCGTCGCGATCGGCAGCGGGCTGCTGCTGACCACCCTCGCCGGGGTCAACGCCGTCAACGCCCAGCTCACCCGGGCCGCGTCGGTGTATCCCCAAGCCTCGACGGGCGGCGACGCCGATCCCCTGTGGTGGTCGACCCGGGAGGACTACTTCCACGGCAAGCAGATCATCCGGATCGACGTCGCCGCGACCGGCCCGAGCGCGCCCACCCCGGTCGGCATCCCGACCATCCCGCGCCCCGGGGAGTACTACGCCTCGCCCTCGTTGCAGAACCTGCTGGCAGCCCATCCCGCCGACCAACTGGCCGAGCGCTACCCGGGGCGTGACCTCGGCACCGTCGGCCCGGCCGCACTGACCTCACCGGACACCCTGCTCGTCGTCATGGGTGGCACCCCCGACGAGGTTGCCAGGCTGCCCCTCGCCCAGCAGGTCACCAGCGTCGGTGACACTCCCGCAATCCCCGAAACGGTAGTGAACCTCATCCTGGGCGTGATCGCCGGTGGGCTGCTGTTTCCGGTGCTGATCTTCATCGGCACCGCGACCCGGCTCAGTGCCGCCCGCAGGGAGCAGCGCTTCGCCGCCATGCGCCTGGTTGGCGCGACACCGAAGCAAATATCGGTGGTCGCGGCAGCGGAGGCGACCGCCGCGGCCGTCGTCGGCACCGCCCTCGGCTTCGTCCTCTTCTACGCCCTGCGCGGCCCGATGGCGGGCATCCCGTTCACCGGCATGCCGTTCTTTCCCAGCGACATGTCACTGGGCGTGCTGGACGTCCTGCTCGTGGCGCTCGGCGTTCCGGCCGGTGCGGCGGTAGCGGCCCAGGTCTCGCTACGCCGCGTGCGGATCTCTCCGCTGGGTGTCACCCGGAGGGTCACCCCCCGCGCACCGCGGGCGTACCGGCTGATCCCGATCCTGCTCGGTGTCGCCATGTTGTTCTACGCCATCGGCTACCGGCCCGAGACCTCCGACGGCCAGACCGCGGTGTTCCTACCCGCCCTGCTGCTCATCATGGCCGGCCTGGTCTTCGCCGGCCCCTGGTTGACGATGGTCGGCGCCCGGGTGATGGCCCGGTACGCCAGTCGCCCCGCCACGCTCATCGCCGCGCGCCGTCTCGCCGACAACCCGAAGGCCGGCTTCCGGGCGATCAGCGGCATCATGCTCGCGCTCTTCGTCACGAGCGTTGCCGTCGGCGTGATCACCACGATCGTCGCCAACCGCGGCCCGGCGCCGATCGGCTCGACCGAGGCGAGAACCCTGTCCATGGACTTCGGCGAGAAGTCACCCTCGGTGCCCGACGCGCTGTTCACCGAACTGCGCTCCACCACCGGCGTACGGTTCGCGGCCGCGGTCCGCGAGAACCCAGACATGATGAGCGCCAGCGAGCCCGGCCTGGTCGCCTGCACCGAGTTCCCGAGCGCCTACGGCCGGTGCGCCGACGGCGCGAGCGTCGCCGAGGTGGCGATGGGCTTCATCCCCTTCCGGGAAACGGCGTCGTCCACGAGGGTCTGGCCGATCGCCTCGGTCCCACTCGGCGACCTGCAGAGGCTGCCGGTGCTGTCGATCGTCGTCGGCACGGATGGTTCCGCCGCCGCCGTCGAACGCTCGCGCACCGTCCTCGAGACCGCCTTTCCGGCCTTCCGGGTGGCGCCGAACGTGCCCGGCGACTTCGAGTCGGCGTTCGCCAACACGCTGCGCGGCTGGGAACAACTGGCCAACGTCATCATCATCGCCAGCCTGGCGCTCGGCGGGTGCAGCCTCGCGGTCAGCGTGATCGGCGGCCTCACCGAACGCCGGCGTCCGTTCAGCCTGCTGCGCCTCAGCGGCGCGCCGGTGCGGGTCCTGCGCCGGGTGGTGGCGCTGGAGAGCGCCGTACCGATGCTCGCCGTCGCCGCCGTCGCCATCGGCATGGGCCTCCTCGCCGCCCACCTGTTCCTGCGGGCGCAGATGGACTACACGCTCGTCGCGCCGCAGCCGGGCTTCTACGTGATCGTCGTCGTCGGGTTGGCCACCTGCCTCGGCGTCATCGCCTCCACGCTGCCGCTGTTGGAACGCATCACCGGACCGGAGACCGCCCGCAGCGAGTAGTCGTCAGTCCCTGGGCCCGGTGGTCCCGACAGCGACCACCGGGCCGAGAACGAAGACGGCGGGCGGACGGATGTCCTCCCGGGCGGCGACCGCGCCGATCTCGTCCAACCGGGCGGGCACCGACCGCTGGTCGGGCTGCCCGGCGTCCTGCACGGCGAGCACCGGAGTCTCCGGGGCACGGCCGTGCTCGATCAGCACCGACGCGATCTTGGCGATGGTGTCGACGGCCATCAGCAGCACGACGGTGCCCCGGGCCCGAGCCAGCGCCGCCCAGTCGACCAGCGAGTCGGGGTGGCCGGGCGGCAGGTGCCCGGAGACGACGGTGACGTCGTGCGCCACGCCCCGGTGGGTCACCGGCACGCCGGCCAGCGCCGGCGCGGCCAACGCGCTGCTCACTCCGGGGACCACGGTCACCGGTACGCCGGCCGCCCGGCAGGCCAGCACCTCCTCGTGCCCGCGTCCGAAAACGTACGGGTCGCCGCCCTTGAGCCGGACCACCCGCCGGCCGGCGCGAGCGTGCGACACCAGGGCCGCGTTGATCGCCTCCTGGGCCACGGACGGGCCACGGGGCACCTTGGCGGCGTCGACCACCAGCACGTCGGGGCGCAGTCCGGCGAGCAGCCCCTGTGGAGCCAGGCGGTCGACGACCACCACGTCGGCGGCGTCGAGCAGCGCCCGGCCGCGTACCGTGATCAGGTCGTCGGGCCCCGGCCCGCCGCCGACCACCGCCACCGAGCCGTGCCCGTGGTGCTCGTGGCCGTGCTCGTGCCCGTGGTGATGGTGGTGGCCGCCGACCGGGTCGTCGGGGTGGTCGTGCGGGCGCTGCGGGCGCCCCACCTTGTCGGCGAAACCGGGCATCAGCACCCGGTACGCGCAGGTGTCGCAGTTCATCCGGATGTCCCCGCCCAGCGCCTCGGCGTAGCGCTCCAGCACCAGGTCGGCCAACGCGTCGCAGTCGCCGATCAGGCCGGCGACCCGCACGTCCAGCTCGGGGTGGGCGGCGGCGAACTCCGCCGACCGGGCGACGATCCGGTCCGGCAGCACCCCGGCGAACAGGAAGTACGGCGCGACCACGATCCGCCGCGCGCCGAGCCGACGCAGCCGGTCGAGCACCTGCGGCACCGACGGCTCGGCCAGGGAGATGAACCCCGGCTCGACGCCGGCGTAGCCGCGCCCCTCCCAGAGCAGCCGGGCCACCTTGGCCACCTCGGCGTTGGCGTCCGGGTCGGTGGAACCCCGGCCGATCAGCGCGACCCAGGTGCCGGCCCGGTCGGCGCCGGCCAGCGCCGCGTCGATGCGCTGTTCGAGGGCGTCGTGCAGCAGTGGGTGCGGCCCGAGTGGACGGCCGTAGCGGTAGCTCAGCCCCGGGTGGCGCTCCTGCTCGCGTCCCATGGCGGCGGGGATGTCGCCCTTGCCGTGGCCGGCCGCGGTGAGCACCAGCGGCAGCGCCACCAGCGCCCGGTGCCCCCGCTCGACCAGCGCGGTCACCGCGTCGGTCAGCGGCGGCCGGGACAGCTCGATGAAGCCGCCCTCCACGTCGCCGACGACACCGCGTCGGCGGACCCGCTCGACCAGCGCGGCGAACTGGTCGACCCCGGCCGCGCTGCGCGTACCGTGCCCGACGATGACCAGACCGGTCATGACATCTCCTCGACGTAGAGCAGGGCGTTGAGGGCGGCGGCGGCGACCGCCGAGCCGCCCTTCTCCCCCACGTTGGACACTGCGGGCAGGCCGCTGGCCCGCAGCGCCGCCTTCGACTCGGCCGCGCCCACGAAGCCGACCGGCAGGCCGACGACCAGCGCGGGCGCGGCGTCCAGGGTGAGCAGTTCGACCAGCGCCGTCGGCGCGCAGCCGACCACCCAGACGGCGCCCGGGCCGACGCGGTCCAGTGCGATCCGTACCGCCGCCGCCGACCGGGTGATCCCGGCCGTCCGGCCCAGTTCGGCGGCGGCCGGTTCGGCGACCGGGCAGACCAGTTCCCGGCCGGCCCGGGTGATGCCGGCGGCGACCATGGCCACGTCGGTGACCACCGGCGCGCCGGCGCGCAGCGCGGCCAGCCCGGACTCCAGGGCCGCCTCGTCGCAGACCAGCTCGTCGACGTACGCCAGGTCGGCGCTGGCGTGCACCACCCGCTCAGTCACCGCGCGGCTCAGCGGCGGCAGGTGGGACAGGTCGACCCGGTCGCGCAGGATTCGGTAAGACTCCGCCTCGATGGGGTGCACGACCCGGCTCACTGCCGCTCCCCCACCACTTCGGTGGGCACGGCGGCGGTGCCGTAGCGGCGGTCGTAGCCGCGCACCTTCCACAGCGCGACCGCACCCACCCAGGAGGCGACGAAGAGCCCCACCACCACGTAGCCGAGTTGCTCGAAGTGGTCGGCGACGGCCGCGTACCCGGCCAGCGCGGTCATCCCCAGGTGGTCGACCAGCAGGCCGGCCAGGTAGACGCTGGCCACCACCGCGCCGACCAGCACCGTCATCGCCGTGGTGGCCAGGTTGTAGTAGAGCCGCCGGGCCGGCTGCCGGTACGCCCACGAGTAGGCGCGGCTCATCAGCAGGCTGTCCGCGGTGTCCATGGCGGACATGCCGGCGGCGAAGAGCAGTGGCAGCGTCAGCAGGGCCAGCACCGGCAGCCCGCCCGAGGCGGCGGTGCTGGCCGACAGCGCCAGCAGGGTCACCTCGCTGGCCGTCTCCAGGCCGAGGCCGAAGAGGAACCCGACCGGCGCCATGTGCCAGGAGGAACGCACCAGCGAGCGGGCCCGGGAACCCAGCACGCGCTGCATCAGCCCTCGGTTGAGCAGTTGCAGGTCCAGTTCCCGCTCGTCGAGGTCACCGTGGCGCAGCCGTCGCCACAGCCGGGCCAACCCGCCGAGGACCACCGCGTTGAGCGCGGCCACCAGCGCCAGGAAGAGGGTGGCGGTGACGATCGCGATGGTGGCTCCCAGTTCGCGGGCCTGCTCCAGCCCGGGGCCGGTGAGGTTGGCCGAGGCCAGCCCGACGATCAGGGCGAGCAGCAGCACCACGGCGCTGTGCCCGAGGGCGAAGAAGAACCCGACGCCCACCGGCCGCCGGCCGCGCAGCAGCATCAGCCGGGTGGTGTCGTCGATGGCGGCGATGTGGTCGGCGTCGAAGGCGTGCCGGACCCCGAGCACGTACGCGAGGGCGCCGGCTCCGGCCAGCCCGCCGGCCGCAACGGGCTGGTGGTTCCAGTACAGGTACAGGCTCCAGCCGGCGACGTGCAGCACGGCGACGGCGAGCACGATGCCGCCGAGGCGGGCCCGCTCGGCACGGCTCCATCGGCCGGCCGGGGGTGCGGTGCTGACGGCGGTCGAACTCATCGGACTCCTCCACGTTCGTCGGGGTCGGCGACGCGGATCGCGTCCACCGGGCAGATCTCCAGGCACTCCAGGCAGCCGGTGCAGCGGTCGACGCGGACCGTCAGACCCCCGGCCACCGGACGGATCGCGTGGGTGGGGCAGGTGAGCAGGCAGGCGCCGCAGCCCTGGCAGGCGCCGATGGTCACGATCGCCACCGGTACCCCCGGGGCGTGACCATGCGGCCGGCGACCAGCCGGGTGTCGCTGCTGCCGACGACCACGACGCTGTACATGTCGACCAGAGCCGGGTCGACGGTGGCCAGGGTGGCCAGGTGTACGCGCTCGTCGGGGCGGCTGGCGTTGCGCACCACGCCGACCGGGGTGTCCGCCGGCCGGTGCTCGGCGAGGATCGTCAGGGCCGCGCCGAGCTGCCAGTCCCGGTTGCGGCTGCGCGGGTTGTAGAACAGCGTCACGAAGTCACCCTCCGCGGCGGCGGTCACCCGCCGCTCGATGACCTCCCACGGGGTGTGCAGGTCCGACAGGCTCACGTAGGCGTGGTCGTGGCCGAGCGGGGCGCCGAGCAGCGCGCCGGCGGCCAGCGCTGCGGTCACCCCGGGGACGCCGACCACGTCGATGCGCTCGTCGGCGTACTCCAGGGCGGGGCTGGCCATCGCGTACACCCCGGCGTCGCCGGACCCGACCAGCGCGACCGCCCTCCCGGCGGCGGCCTCGGCGACGGCGGCGCGGGCCCGTGCCTCCTCCGCGCCCAGCCCGCTGGAGAGCACCCGGGTGCCCGGTCGGAGCAGGTCGCGGACCTGGTCGAGGTACTGGTCCAGGCCGACGACCACGGCGGCGCGGCGCAGCTCGGCCACCGCGCGGGGGGTGCGCAGGTCGGCAGCGCCCGGGCCGAGGCCGACGACGGCCAGCCGGCCGCGCGGCGCGTGCCTCGCCACCGCCACGGTGGCCATCGCCGACGCGGTCTTCGGCACGAGCAGGGCGGCGTCGCCCGGCCGACCGGCATGGCCGAGCAGGGCGGCGGCCTCCGCCACGCTCGGCGTGCCGACCGCGGCACGGACCACCTCGCTGGGATGCGGCACGTCGACCGCCGCCAGCTCCGTCGCCGTCCAGGTCACCAGGGGTACGCGGCACGCGTCGGCGGTGCTGAGGATGCCCGCCTCGTCGGCCTTGACGTCGGCGCTGGCCAGGCAGCGCAGGCTGGCCGGGCTGAGGTCGGCCCGCGCCAGCACCCGGTGCAGCAGCTCCGCCACCTCGGCGGCGGGTACGCCCCGACTGGCACCGACGCCAGCGACCAGTGACGGCGGTCGTAGCACCGCCGTCCGCCCGTCCAGCGGCACGACCCGGTCCGTGACCAGCAGCCGGTACCCGTCCTCCGGAGCGTCGCCGCGCTCGTCGGCCGTCCGCGGACGGACGTTCGGTGGCAGGGCGGGCAGCGGCCACTCGGCGTCGGCGATCAGGCGGACGGGCTCACCGTCCAGGATGGCGCGGGACACCGCGGCGACCGCGCCCTCCACCGGCCAGCCGAGGGTGTCCAGCCCCGGCAGGTCGACCGCGTCGGTGGCGGTGGTGACCACCGGTCGGGCGTCCAGCAGAGCCCCGATCTCTTCGGCGAGGTCGTTGCCACCGCCGGCGTGCCCGCCCAGCAGCGCCACGGCGTGCCGGGCCGCCTCGTCGACGACCACCACGGCCGGGTCGGTGCGCTTGTCGCCGAGCAGCGGGGCGAGGATCCGTACCACCGCGCCGGTGGCCAGGAAGGCGACCACGGCGTCGCACCGCCCCCAGGCGTCTCGCAGCGCGTCGGCGACGCTGTCCCCCTCGACCAGTCGGGCGTGTGGCCAGGCGGCGGCGACGGTGTGGGCGTGCCGCCGACCGGCGGCGGTGGCCGCGACCAGCCCGATCCGGGTGTGCGAGGTCAGGTTGTGCACGGGCGCTCCCCGGTGAGGACGACCACCGGGTTGGTGGCCGCGAGGCGGATCGACCCGCCGGGCAGGTCGGCGAGGCGGGCGGCGGAGAGTTGACTGCCCTCGACGGTGTAGCCGGCGGCGCGCAGCAGCCCGACGGCCGGCGCGACCCGGTCCAGGGCGGCCAGGGTGAGCACCACCCGCTCGGGTAGACCGGCCACCACGGCGGCGAGGACGTCCCCGCCACCGCCGCCGACGAAGACCGCGTCCGGCTCGGGCAGGCCGGCCAGCGCCGCCGGGGCCCGCCCGACGACCAGCCGGACGTCGACGGCGTGCGCGGCGGCGTTGGCCCGGATCGTCGCGGCACCTTCCGGGTCCTGCTCGACGGCGAGGACAGCCGCCCCGAGCAGCGCGCACTCGATGCCCACCGAGCCGCTGCCCGCGCCGATGTCCCAGACCAGGCGGCCCAGCCGGGGGCGCAGCCGGGCGACGACGAGGGCGCGTACCTCCGACTTGGTGATCATTGAGTCGCGGTGGGCGTAGCGGCTCTCCGGCAGTGCCCAGCCGCCGACCGGCGCGGCGGCAGGTTGGTTGTCGGCCCGCATCCCGGCGGGCGCGACGGGGTCGGCCGGGTCGGGTGCGGCGATGCTGAGCAGCACGTGCGGGTCGTCCCAGGTCCTGACGGCAGCCTGCTCGGGGGTCACCTCGCTGACCCGTTCGGCGTCGGTGCCCAGGTGCTCGGCGACGACCAGGCGGCGGGACCAGCCGGCCAGCCCGGCGGCCAGCTCGGCGGCGCCGGCGCCGGGCGCGGTGAGCACGGCGACCAGCGGCAGCGCCCGGCAGGCGTTCAGCGCCGGTCGCGGGTCACGGCCGTGCGCGGTGACCACGGCGGCGCCGTCCCAGGGCAGCCCGGCACGGGCGAACGCGGCGGCCACGCTGGACACGGCGGGAACGACCCGCAACGGCAGCCCGGCCGCGCGCAGCCGTCGCACGATGCCGAACAGGCCCGGATCTCCGCTGGCCAGCACCACGGCCGGCACACCGTCGCCGACGGCGGCGGCCAGCCGCCGTACGGCCGGATCCAGCGGCCCGAGGGCGGCGGTGGCCGCGCCGGGCGGTACGGGCACCGCGGCCAGGTGCCGGGCGGCCCCGACCACCAGACCGGCGGCGGCCAGCGCCGGCGCGAGCGCGGGGTGCGGCGGGGCGCCGACGGCGTCTAGGCCGACCACGGTCACCGGGGTCACGGGTTCCACCGACCCGACGAGGCGACCACCCGCGCGCCGGCGAAGTCGACCATCGCCACGTCCACGGTGACTGTCGGCCCCGCGAAGCGCCGCAGCACCTGGCGGACCCGGTGGCAGAGCAGGTCGCCGGCCGGGGCGAGCAGTCCGGCGGCCTCCCACAGCTCGTACGCGTGCCGGCCGGTGTTCGCCTCGGTCACCGCGGCGACGAGCGACGCGTCGCCACCGGCCTCGGCGGTCACCGCGCCGAGCAGGGAGAGGTCCACTCTGGAGCGGGTGTAGTGGGTCATCAGGATGCCGGCGGCGAGCTTCGCCAGCTTGCCGGCCATCCCGACGAAGACCACCCCGGTCATCGCGTCGCCCACGGCGGCGGTCACGGCGGCGCCGGTGAAGTCGCCGACCTCGACGAAGCAGACCTCGGGCAGCTCGGGCAGCAGCGCGCGGGCGGCCCGTTCGGTGCGCCCACCGGTGCAGAGCACCACGGTCCGCTCGCCCTGGGCGGCCATCACGTGCACGGCCTGCACGACGCTGGCCCGCCAGGAGGCGGTGGAGAAGGGCCGGACGATCCCGGTGGTGCCGAGGATGGAGATGCCGCCGAGGATGCCGAGCCGCCGGTTGGTGGTCTTGCGGGCCATGATCTCGCCCCGGGGCACACTGATCACCACCCGGACACCGACCTCGCTGAGGTCGACCACCTCGGCCACCGCCTCGCTGATCATCCGACGTGGGGTGTCGTTGATCGCCGGGCCGCCGACCGCGAGCCCGAGACCCGGCTTGGTGACCGTGCCGACGCCGGCTCCGCCGGCCAGCCGGAGCCCGGGTACGTCTGTCCAGTCGACGGTGGCGGTCAGCTCGGCGCCGTGGGTGACGTCCGGGTCGTCGCCGGCGTCCTTGACCACCACCGCTTCGGCGCGGACCGGTGGGGTGCCGGTCACCACGCAGCGTTCGACTGGGAAGCGCACCCGGCGTCCGGCGGGCAGGCCGATCTCCACCTCCTGCTGGGTGGCGCCGGTGACCAGCGCGGTGACCGCGGCCTTGGCCGCCGCCGTCGCGCAGGCGCCGGTGGTCCAGCCGGTGCGCAGCGCGGTGGGCCGGACCTTCGCGGTACGCGGCAGGTCCGGCTCGCGCAGCGGCGGCTCGGCGTACGTCACGGTGTGTCCCCAGGTGCGGCTGTGCCCCCGGCACGGGCACCCGCCTGGCGGCGAAGTTCGGCGCGGGCGGCCGGCTCGGCCCGGCGGAAGGTGTGGAAGTGCCCGGGGTGGTAGAGGTGCGAGCGGGTGCCCTCGGCAGCGAGGGCCGGCCCGACCAGGAAGAGCGTGTGCTTCCAGAGTCGGTGCTGCTTGACCGTCGCCTCCAGGGTGCCGACCGTGCAGCGCACCACCAGCTCGTCCGGCCAGGTCGCCTGGTACGCCACCACGGCCGGGGTGTCCTCCGGGTAGCCACCGGCCAGCAGCTCGGCCTGCACCTGCCCGGAGCGGGCGGCGGAGAGGAACAGCGCCATCGTGGTGCCGTGTCGGGCGAAGTCGCGGACCCGCTCACCGGGCGGCATCGGCGTCTTGCCACCCTCCAGGCGGGTGAGGATCACCGACTGGGCCACCTCGGGCACGGTCAGCTCCCGTCCGACGATCGCCGCGACGGCGGTGAACGAGGACACCCCGGGCACGATCTCGACGGCCAGGTCGAGCGCCCGGCACAGGTCCAGCTGCTCCTGCACCGCGCCCCACAGCGCCGGGTCTCCGGAGTGGATCCGGGCCACGGTCAGCCCCTGCTCGGCGGCGCGCCGGTAGAGCGGGAGCACCCCCTCGATCGGCAGCTGCGAGGAGTCGACGATCTCGGCGCCGGCCCGGGCGTGGGCGAGCACGTCGGTGTGCACCAGGCTGGCCGCCCAGACCACGATGTCCGCCTCGGCGATCACCCGGGCGGCCCTCAGGGTCAGCAGATCCGCCGCCCCGGGGCCCGCGCCGACGAACCACACCTTGCCGTCGCTGGTCACAGTTTTCCTCCTCGGTGCTCGCGGCGGGCCGGGACCAGCAGCGTCGACAGGTACGGCAGGTCGTGGTCGGTGTCGTCGACCGGGCCGATGCGTTCGCCGGGCAGCCCCACGCTGCGCCCGAGCACGGCGTCGGCGAGCCGGCCCTGTCGGCGCAGCTCGGCGAGCAGCTCCGGGTGCCGCCGCCAGCCCTTGTAGACGGCCACGGTGCCCGGCCCGGCCAGCGCGTCGGCGAAGAGCGCCAGTCCGGCGGTGGCCGGCAGCAGGGTCAGCGGTTCGCGTCCCTCGCAGAGCGGGGTGCCGCTGCGCGCGGCCAACTCCTGCAGCGCGGTGACACCGGGCACGGTGGCCACCCGCACCGCCGGGCGCAGGTCACGGACGCTCTGCGCCAGGTAGCCGAAGGTGGAGTAGACGTTCGGGTCGCCGATGGTGGCGAAGGCCAACGACCGCGCGCCGATGTCGATCGCCTCGACGACGGCTCGCGCGGCGTCGTCCCAGGCCGCCGCCCGGCGGGCCGTCACCCCACCCCGGTCGTCCAGCGCGAACGGCAGCCGGCGCAGCCGGTCCGCCGCCACGTACTCCCGCACGGTGCGCTCGGCCCGCCCGGCGGCGGCGTCGGACCCAGGTCGGTCCGCCATCACGGGTACGAAGACCAGATCGGCCGCGCGCAGCACCCGTACCGCCCTGACCGTCAGCAGTTCCGGGTCACCCGGCCCGACACCGACCCCGGTCAGCGTGGCATCCACGGCCCGGGCGTCGACACCGCCGTCGGCGCTCATCGGCACGCCTCCACCAGTCGGCGGGCGGCACCGGGGTGCCCGGCCCAGTGGGTGTGCAGGTAGGAGGCGTGCACCCGGCCGGCGACGAAGCCGTGCTCCGCGCCGTCCCAACGCCACGCCGGCCGGTCGCCGTGCCCCGGGTCGGTGGTGGTGCGGTGGAACTCGTGGCCGCGTACCGGCTCGCCGGCCCGGTTCACCGGGGAGTCGGTGACGGCCACCGCCTCCCGGTAGCCGAGGGTGAGCCGGCCGGTCATCCGGGCGGTCAGGTCCAGCCGGCCGCACATGGGCACCCCGTCCAGGGTCCGCCCGAGGTAGAGCAGCCCGGCGCACTCGGCCACGATCGGCCCGTCGAAGGCGGCCAGCTCGGCGCGGAGCGCGGTGTTGCCGGCCAGCGCCTCCGCGTACGCCTCGGGGAAGCCGCCGCCGACGACCACCGCGCGGGTGCCGGCGGGCAGCGCCGGATCGCGCAGCGGATCGACGGTGACGACGTCCGCGCCGGACGCGGTGAGCAGCTCGGCGGTCTCCGCGTACGAGAAGGTGAAGGCCGGACCACCGGCGAGCGCGACGCGTGGCCGCTCCGCGCCGACCGGTCCGTCGACGGCGGCAACGGGGTTCCACGCCGGGGCGGTCAGCGGCGGGGCGGTCCGGGCCAGGTCGAGCACGGCGTCGAGGTCCACGGTGGACTCGACCAGCTCGGCCAGGGCCGTCACGATCGCCAGGGACTCGGGCGCCCGCTCGGCGACCGGGACCAGTCCCAGGTGCCGCGCCGGTGCGGCCACCTCGGCGGCCCGGGTGACCGCACCGAGCACCGGTACGCCCACCTCGGCCAGCGCGTCGCGCAGCAGCGTCTCGTGCCGGGGCGAGCCGACCCGGTTGAGGATCACCCCGCCGATCCGTACGGCCGGGTCGAAGGCGGCCATGCCCAGCGTCAGCGCGGCGGCCGAGCGGCCCTGCGCGGTGGTGTCCAGCACCAGCAGCACAGGTGCCCCGATCAGCCGGGCCACGTGCGCGGTGGAGGCGTAGTCGCGGCGACCGACGGCGCCGTCGTGCAGACCCATCACGCCCTCCACCACGGCCACGTCGGCGGGCGTCGGGACGGTGGCGCCGTGGCGCAGCAGCGGGGCGATCCGCTGCGCGCCGACCAGGAACGGGTCGAGGTTGCGGCCGGGCCGGCCGGCGGCGAGGGCGTGGTAGCCGGGGTCGATGTAGTCCGGCCCGACCTTGTGCGGGCTGACCGTCAGGCCCCGGCGGCGCAGCGCGGCGAGCAGACCGGTGGCCACGGTGGTCTTGCCGTGACCGCTGGCCGGTGCGGCGACCACCACCCGGGGCAGCGCCCACGGCTCGACGTCGCTCACCACTCGATGCCCTTCTGGCCCTTCTGGCCGGCGTCCATCGGGTGCTTGACCTTGGTCAGCTCGGCCACCAGGTCGGCGGCGGCCACCAGCCTCGGGTCGGCGTCCCGGCCGGTGATCACCACGTGCTGGAAACCGGGACGGTCGGCCAGCGTGGCCACCACCTCGTCGACGTCCACCCAGCCCCACTTCATCGGGTAGGTGAACTCGTCCAGCACGTACAGCCCGTAGCGCTCGGCGGCCAGGTCCCGCTGGATCTGCCGCCAGCCCTCCAGGGCGTCGGCGGCGTGGTCGGCGTCGGCGCCGCGCTGGATCCAGGACCAGCCCTCGCCCATCTTGTGCCAGGCCACCGGTGCGCCCTGGCCGGTGCGCTCGTGCACCTCGCCAAGCGCCCGGAAGGCGTTCTCCTCGCCCACCCGCCACTTGGCGCTCTTGACGAACTGGAACACCCCGACCGGCAGCCCGGCGGTCCACGCCCGCAGCGCCAACCCGAAGGCGGCCGTGGACTTCCCCTTCATCTGTCCCGTGTGGACCATCAACAACGGCCGGTGGCGGCGCTGCCGGGTGGTCAACCCGTCGACGGGCACAACGCTCGGCTTCCCCTGCGGCATCAGCACGTCCCCCATCCCGCGGGCACTCCCGCGATCTTGCAGTCTCTGTCTGTCATATGCGCGCTTCGTCCGTTATGCCGCGACAGAAAGTGCAAGATCGCGGGGCTGGGGGTGGGCCAGGGCGGCCAGGAGGGTGTGGGGGGCGCCCAGTTGGGTTGCCAGGCGGCGGGCCAGGTTCAGGCGGACGGGTCCCGTTTCGCAGTCGACGACGACGCAGGGAGCGCCCGTCGCCGCCAGGACCGCCGCGGCTCCGGCCGCCCGGTCGAGCGGGCGGGTGCCGGCGGTGGCTCGGCCGTCGGTGACGATGAGGACCAGGGGGCGGCGCTTCGGGTCACGGAGGCGCTCCACCCGCAGCAGGTCGGCGGCGGCGAGCAGCCCCTCGGCCAGGGGCGTACGCCCACCGGTGGGCAGCTCGGCCAGCCGGGTCGACGCGGCCAGCACCGACGAGGTCGCCGGCAGCAGCGTCCGCGCGCCAGCGCCCCGGAAGGCGATCACCGCGACCTTGTCCCGCCGCTGGTACGCGTCCGTGAGCAGGGCCAGCACCGCGTCCTTGACGGTGGTCATCCGCTGCCGGGCACCCATCGAGCCGCTCGCGTCCACCACGAACAGCACCAGGTTGCCCTCACGGCCCTCGCGGACGGCCTCGCGTACGTCGTCCGGGCGCAACCGCAGCGGGCCGGTCAGCCGGCCCCGGGCCGCCTGGTGCGGGGCGGCGGCGCGGACCGTCGCGGGCAGGTGCAGCGCACCCACCCGGCCCGCCGGCACCCGGGACCCGGTGGTGCGGCCCCGCCCGGTGCGGGCACGCGAGCGCCGGCCGGGCACCCCGTCACCCACGCCGGGGGCGGTGAGCAGGCGGGCCGTCAACCCACCCCGGGGTACGGCCACCGGCTGACCGCCCGCCGTGGCGTGCGCCCCGCCGCGACTCGGGTAGCCGTCGGCCGGCCCGCTGTCCATGCCGTCGCCTCCGTCGCCGCGCGGGCCGCCGTCCTGATCGGGTCTGCCCCAGCCGTCGTCGTCGCCCCCGCGCTGCGGCCACCCACCGTCCGGATCGGCCTGTCCCTGCGGACCCGTGTCGCCGACGGCCGACCGCCCGGCCCGACCTGATCCGGGGTCGGTCCGATCCCGGTCGCCCTCCGCGCCGCTCCCGTCGGGGCCGCTCTCGTCCGTGTCGCGTCCCTCACCGCCGCCCGGGCCGCCGGTGTCCCGTGGACCGCCGCCGTCCGGGCCACGATCGGTCGGGCCGCCGTCGTCCGGGCCACGATCGGTGGGGCCGCCGTCGTCCGGGTCGTCGTCGGGGTGCGCGTCCTGGGCCCGCTGCAACGCCTCGTCGAGGCGCTTCTCGTCCAGGCCCGGCGTGTCGAACGGGTCGCGGCGGCGGCGGTGCGGCAGGGCCAGCCGCGCGGCCACCCGGACGTCGTCGATGGTGACCCGGTCCCGGCCGTGCCAGGCGGCGTGCGCCAGCGCGGTGCGGGCCGTGACGATGTCGGCGCGCATCCCGTCCACGTCGAACGCCGCGCACACCTCGGCGATCTGGCGCAGGCTGGCGTCGGGCAGGCGTACCCCGGGAAGCCGGTCGCGGGCGGCGGCCACCTGGCCGGCGATCTCGGCGTCGGCGTCGGCCCAGCGGGCGGCGAAGCCGGCCGGGTCGGCGTCGGCGGCGAGCCGGCGGCGGACCACCTCGACCCGGATCGCGGGGTCGCGGCTGGCACCGACCTCGACGGTGAGCCCGAACCGGTCGAGCAACTGCGGGCGCAGCTCACCCTCCTCCGGGTTCATGGTGCCGACCAGCAGGAACCGGGCCGCGTGGCTGACCGAGACGCCCTCCCGCTCGACGTGGCTGCGGCCCATCGCCGCCGCGTCCAGCAGCAGGTCGACCAGGTGGTCGTGCAGCAGGTTGACCTCGTCGACGTAGAGCACGCCCCGGTGCGCGGCGGCCAGCAGGCCCGGTTCGAAGGCGCGCACCCCCTCGCCGAGGGCCTTCTCCAGGTCGAGGGAACCGACCACCCGGTCCTCGGCGGCGCCGACCGGCAGCTCCACCAGGCGAGCCGGGCGGGTCTCGGCCGAGGCGTCGGCCGGGTGCGGGCCGTCCGGACAGGCCGGGTCGGGCTCGGCCGGGTCACAACCGAACCGACAACCCACGACCCGGGGTACGGGAGGCAGCAGCGCGGCCAGGGCGCGTACCGCGGTCGACTTGGCGGTGCCCTTCTCGCCGCGCACCAGCACCCCGCCGATCGCCGGGGAGACCGCGTTGAGCAGCAGGGCCAGCCGCATGTCGGCCATGCCGAGCACGGCGCTGAACGGGTAGGTGGTCATGCGCGCTCCTCCAGGTCACCCTCACTGGCCAGGTACGTGTCGCGGAGACGGTCGAGGGTGGCCGGCTCGGGTTTGACCCACAGCCCCCGGTCGGCGGCCTCGAGCAGCCGCTCGGTGATGCCGCGCAGCGCCCACGGGTTGGACCGCTCCAGGAACTCCCGGGTGGTCTCGTCGAAGAGGTACGCGGCGGCCAGGTGCTCGTACATCCAGTCGTCGACGACCCCGGCGGTGGCGTCGTAGCCAAACAGGTAGTCCACGGTGGCCGCCAGCTCGAACGCGCCCTTGTAGCCGTGCCGGCGCATCGCGGCGATCCACTTCGGATTCACCACCCGGGCCCGGAACACCCGCCGGGTCTCCTCGCCCAGGGTGCGGGTACGCACGTCGTGCGGCATCGCCGAGTCACCCACGTACGCCTGCGGCGACGTACCGGTGAGGTGGCGGACCATCGCCACCATCCCGCCGTGGTACTGGAAGTAGTCGTCGGAGTCGACGATGTCGTGCTCGCGGGTGTCCTGGTTCTTCACCGCGACCGCGATCCGGGCGAACGAGCGCTCCATGTCCGCGCGCGCCTCCCGCCCGTCGAGGCCACGGCCGTACGCGTAGCCGCCCCAGACGGCGTACACCTCGGCCAGGTCGGCGTCGCTGCGCCAGGTCCGGGCGTCGATCAGTGGCAGCAGCCCGGCGCCGTACGCCCCCGGCTTGGAGCCGAAGATCCGGGCGGTGGCCCGCCGCTCGTCGCCGTGCTCGGCGAGGTCGGCGGTGACGTGCGCCCGGACGTAGTTCTCGGCGTCCGGCTCGTCCAGGGCGGCGACCCGCCGGACGGCGTCGTCGAGCAGCGCCACCACGTGCGGGAAGGCGTCGCGGAAGAAGCCGGAGATGCGCACGGTGACGTCGACGCGGGGTCGACCCAACTCGGCCGTCGGCACCACCTCGATGCCGGTGACCCGCCGCGACCGGTCGTCCCAGACCGGCCGGCAACCCAGCAGCGCGAGCACCTCGGCGATGTCGTCGCCCTGGGTCCGCATCGCGCTGGTGCCCCACACGGTCAGCCCGACCGAGCGGGGGTACGCCCCGGTGTCGGCGAGGTGCCGGGCCAGCAGCGAGTCGGCCAGGGCCACCCCGACGTCCCAGGCGTTGCGGCTGGGAATGGCCTTCGGGTCGACGGAGTAGAAGTTGCGGCCGGTGGGCAGCACGTTGACCAGACCCCGGGTGGGCGAACCGGACGGGCCGGGCGGCACGAACCGGCCGTCGAGGGCGCCGAGGGTGTTGGTCAGCTCGTCGGTGGTCCGGTCCAGCCGGGGCACCAGTTCGGTGGCGGCGAAGCGCAGCACGGCGGCGGCCTCCGGGATGGCTCGGCCGGTCACCTCCTCGACGACCGCGTCGGCGGCCCCGACGGTCCAGCCGAGGGTTTCCATCCCGATGACCAGCCGCCGGGCGAGTGCCTCGATCAGGTCGACGGCGTCGGCGGCGGTGGCGGCCGGCCCGTCCACGACGTCGGTCAGCGCCGCCGGCAGCGCCAGCCGCTGTCCCGGCGACGCGAGCAGTTCCTGCTCGTCGAGGGCGTACGCGGCGGCGAGCGCCTGTCGCAGTCCGGGCAGGGCGCGGGCGCCGCCCCAGATCTGCGGGGCGCGCAGCACGGCGAGCACCAGGTTGACCCGGGGTTCGCCGGTCGGCGCGGCGGCGAGGATGTGCAGCCCGTCGCGGATCTGCACGTCCTTGACCTCGCAGAGGTAGCCGTCGAGGTGCAGCACGAAGTCGTCGAAGTCGTCGGCGTCCGGCATGGCCTCGGCGTGCAGGTCGTGGTGCAGCTCGGCGGCGCGTACCAGGTCCCAGATCTGCGCGCGCACGGTCGGCACCTTGGCCGGGTCGAGCGCCTGCACGGTGGCGTACTCGTCGAGCAGTTGCTCCAGCTTGGCCAGGTCGCCGTAGGTCTCGGCGCGGGCCATCGGCGGCACCAGGTGGTCGATCACGACGGCGTGCGCCCGCCGCTTGGCCTGGGTGCCCTCGCCGGGGTCGTTGACGATGAACGGGTACACCAGCGGCAGGTCGCCGAGGACCGCGTCCGGCGCGCAGTCGGCGGCGAGGCCCAGGCCCTTGCCGGGCAACCATTCCAGGGTGCCGTGCTTGCCCAGGTGCACGACGGCGTCCGCGCCGAAGCCTCCGTCGGCGACCGGCGCGGCCAGCCAGCGGTACGCCGCCAGGTAGTGGTGGCTGGGCGGCAGGTCCGGGTCGTGGTAGATGGCGATCGGGTTCTCCCCGAAGCCGCGCGGCGGCTGGATCAGCAGCACCACGTTGCCGAAGCGCAGCCCGGCGAGCACGATGTCGCCGCCGTCGGTGTACAGCTCGCCGGGAGGCTCACCCCAGTGTTCCCGCATCCGCTCCCGCAGCTCGGCCGGGATGCCCTCGAACCAGCGCCGGTACGTCTGCCCGGGCACCCGGGCCTCGGCGGCGGCCAACTGCTCCGGGGTGAGCCACTCCACGTCGTGCCCGCCGGCGGCGATCAGCGCGTGGATGAGTGCGTCGCCGTCGTCGGGAAGCGGTGCGTCGCCGAGGTGGTAGCCGGCGTCGGAGAGCGCCGCGAGCAACCGGACCGCCGACACCGGGGTGTCCAGCCCGACGGCGTTGCCGACCCGCGAGTGCTTGGTGGGGTACGAGCTGAGCACCACGGCGATCCGCTTGTCGGCGTTCGGCACGTAGCGCAGCCGGGCGTGGCGCACCGCGATGGCGGCCACCCGGGCGGCCCGCTCGGCGTCGGCGGCGTAGACCGAGAGCCCGTCGGCGTCGATCCGCTTGAACGAGAACGGCACGGTGACGATCCGGCCGTCGAACTCGGGGATGGCCACCTGCATCGCCGCGTCCAGGGGGGACAGTCCGGCGTCGCTGCCGGCCCACTGCTCGCGGGTGCTGGTCAGGCAGAGCGCCTGGATGACCGGCACGTCCAGGGCGGCCAGGGCGCCGACGTCCCAGGCGTCCTCGTCGCCGCCACCGGAGGCGTTCGCGGCGACCGCGCCGCCGGCCGCGAGCACGGTGACCAGCAGCGCGTCGCAGCGGGCGAAGAGGCCGAGCGGGCCGGCACCGGCGGTCAGCCCGCGCAGCGAGCCACAGAAGATGGGCAGCGGGTTGCCGCCGGCCGCCCGTACCGCGTCGGCCAGCACGTCGACGAAGCCGGTGTTGCCGGCCAGCGCGTGCGCCCGGTAGAAGACGATCCCCACGGTGGGCCGGTCCGGGTCGACCGGGTGGTCGCCGTGCACCCCGTACGCCGGGGTGGGCGCGGGCGGGGCGAAGCCCTCGCCGGTGAGCAGCACCGTGTCGGAAAGGAACCGGGCCAACTGGCCCAGGTTGTCCGGGCCGCCCTCGACCAGGTACGCCAGCGCCTGGGTGGCCACTCCGGACGGCACGGAGGAGACGGCCATCAACTCCGCGTCGGGCACCGCCTCGCCGCCGAGGACGACCGTCGGCAGGCCGCTCGCGAGCACCGCGGCGAGGCCGTCCGGCCACGCCTGCCGACCCCCGAGCAGGCGTACGACGGCGAGGTCGACCCCGTCGAGCAGGGCGGGCACCTCGTCGGCGGCGACCCGCGCGGGGTTGGCCGGCCGGTAGTCGGCGCCGCTGGCCCGGGCGGCCAGCAGGTCGGTGTCGGCGGTGGAGAGCAGCAGGATGCGCACGGAAGGCTCCGGAGAGTGACGCCCCGGCCGCCACGGGGGCGACCTGGACGAAGCGGGGGTGGGTGCGGCGTCAGCCGGTACGACGGCCCGGCGAGCGGGTCACCGACGTGGGCGTCGGGAGCCGGTCATCGCCGTGTGCGCGACTCAGCGGTGCCGGTGACCGGCGCGACCGTGCGCACGGCCGGCCTGGCGCACGCTGGCGCGGCCGGGTGCGGGCACGGCGGAGCGCCCGCCGTGCGGGTCATGACCGTGCTCGTCGGTGAAAGAGACGCCATGCGTCATCGGGTCCTCCTCGGGTGTCCACGCCCTGGGGTACGTCCCGACGGCCGAAGTATCCTGGCTTCCGGATCGACGCTCTCCCCCGGCCTTCCAACCGCAGACACACGGCCGTGACGCACGAGGGGGGATCACTCCCCGGTGACAGTGGCGGGACCGCGTCGGAATCACACCGACTTCCTTCACTGCCGTCAGGCCGCGAATGCTGCCACACCCGTCCGCCGCCGGTCAACGGCACCCCGCCCCCCGCACCGGCGGGTGGCGGCGATCGAGATCTGCTGATTTGTGGGCGCCGAGGACGCCGGCGGGCGGACCTCCGGGTCGATGTCCTCGTCCTTTGCTCTGCTTCAACCCACGCAACGAAAAACGCCCGCACTGTTGCGTCCGCTGAAGCAGAGCAAAGGACGGGCGGGCACCGGGACTGCCTGGCCAGACGGCGGGTGACCCTCCGTTCGACCGGGCCCGGCGAGGCGACCGCACCAGCGGACGCCATCTATCCGCGAGGTCGACCGCCGTCATCGCCCACGGTTGGGTCACCTCGTCGGCCGGGTGGCACTTTGGCGGGCCAGACAGACCGGAGGCGAGCCACGTGTTGATCGTGACGCCCGCCGACGAGCGCGGAAAGTGTGACGGGCGACGCTCAGCGCGCGTGGCGCTCCGGGTGCGCCCGGTTCCACACCCGCATCCGCTCCGGGTAGCCGGTGCGGGCCGCCTCGTACAGCGGCACCGCGTGCTTGCGGGCGATGGCGCCCGCCGCGCGCGGAGTACCGGTCCGGCGGCGGATCCACTCGCCGTCGTGGGCGATCGCCACCACCGTCGTGTCCGTGGCGGTGGTCTCCGGCTCCAGGTAGAACTCCACCCCCTGCCGGCTGGCGATGAACGCCTCCAGCGCCGCGAGGTCGTCCCGGGTCGCCTCCCGGTCCAGCTTCGTCGGGGTCGCCTCGGTGCCCCGTGCCCGTCGACTGAACCAGCCCATGCCCCACCCCTCTCCTCGACGCTCCCACCAGTGCACCACCGATTCCTGGCAATACGCTGCACGCCGGGTGGGAGTGAGCTGGCCGGGCCGCGGGTGGAACCCGCAGCGCCCGGGCGGTGTCATGAGTGTGATGCAACCGGAGGTCCCCCTGGACGACGACGTGCTCGTCAGCCGCGCTCGGGCAGGTGACCTGGAGGCGTACGACCTCCTGGTCGCCCGGCACACCGCGTCCGCGTACCGGACGGCGGTGCTGCTCGGCGCGGGCTCGGATTCCGAGGACGTCATCCAGGAGGCGTTTGTGAAGGGTTACCGCAGCCTGTCCCGCTATCGAGGTGATTCGTCCTTCCGGTCCTGGCTGCTGGCGATCGTCGCCAACGAGACCCGCAACCTGCACCGGTCCCGCAGCCGGCGGGACGGACTCGCCCTGCGGGCCGCGGCGGCGAACCCTGCGTCGGAGATCGCCGAGGACGGCGCGGTCGGGGCGGTCCTCGCCGGGGAGCGGCGCGCGCGGCTGGTGGAGGCCCTGCGCCAACTGCCGGAGCGGGACCGTGAGGTGATCGTCTGCCGGTTCTTCCTCGATCTCAGCGAGGAGGAGACGGTGGCGACGTTGGGGTGGCCCCGGGGCACGGTCAAGTCGCGGACGTCCCGGGCGCTGGCGAAGCTCCGCGGTCTGCTCGACCGGGAGGAGGTCCGGCATGGGTGACCTGGAAAGGGAGCTGCGCGATCTCTCGACCTGGCTGGAGACGCCCGACCCACCCGACGTGACCGCCCGCGTACGCGCACAGTTGACCGCGCCCGCGCCCCGCCGACGCCGGTGGGGCGCCTATGTCGCCGCGGCACTCGTCGCGCTGCTGGTGGCGGTGCTGCCCCCGGGGCGGGCCGCGCTCGCCGACGCCATGGCGGGGTTGCTGCGCTTCGCCGGAGTCACCGTTGTCACGTCGTCCGCACCCGAGCTTCCCGTCGGCACTCCGTCTCCGCTGCCCTCGCAGCGGGCCGCCGCGCTGGACGAGGCGCAACGGGCGGTGCGTTTCCCGATCCGCCTCCCGGCGAAGCTCGGCCCACCCGAGCAGGTGTTGGTCGCCGATCCCGACGACACGGGCGCCTGTCGGGTGGCGACGTTGCTCTACGACGGGGGTGCCTTGCGCATCGACGCCTTCGACGGCCACCTCGACCTGGCCTTCCACAAGCAGACGGTCCGGCCCGGAGCGGAGTGGACCCAGGTCGACGGCGACTTCGCCATCTGGGTCGGCGGTCCACACGTCCTGGCCTATGTGGACCGTTCGGGAGAGGTTCGCCGGGAGACGGCCCGGCTCGCCGCCTCGACCCTGATCTGGCAGGAGGGCGACGTGAGCTACCGGCTTGAGGGCGACCTCACCAAGCTCGAAGCGATCGCGATCGCTGGATCGCTCGACTAGCGGGACGGGGAACCCGGCGGTCCCGGCCGGTGTCCTGATGGTGAGACGCAGAAAGCGCGGGTTCCGGAAGGGGCGAGATGGGTTTCTGGGGCAGGTTCATGCTGGGATCGGTCGTCCTGCTGGCGGCGGGGTGCACGGGCACCGGCCAGTCGGCCACGCCGGCCGGCGCTCCGACCACCACGGTCACGGCGAGCCCAGCGACAGGCTGCGGTTCCCGGGTCGAGACGGGCCCCCTGCCCGACTGGGCGGACGCCGGCTTCAGCGGGGACGCACGCGTCCCGCACGTCTTCGGCGCCAACGGCGACATCGTGGCGGTGCTGTTCGCCCACCCGCTGGCGCAGGTCCGGCAGGACGGGTCGAACAACAAGATCCTCTGGGTGTCCCGCCCCGCGACGTCGTCCGCAGCGAGCACGTCGCCGGCCAGCCTGGTGATCACCGCGACGCTGGACGGCACCGGCACCAGGGTGACCAGGGAGGTCGCCGGCGGCCCCGGGCCATCGATCATCGACATGCCGCGGGCGGGTTGCTGGCACCTCGAACTCCGCTGGGCCGGCCGCACCGACACGATGGATCTGGTGTACGCCGACCGGCTGCCCTGACCGACGCGGGCAGGTGCCGAGGCCATCGCGGGGAGGCGTCCGCCGAGCGGACCATGCAAAAAAGGGAGGAACCCCTCCCTTCCACTCTCAACATATATCGCACTGGGGGCCTTGCCGCAAGACCCCAGTTGTGCCGCAGAATTGCCGGCCGACGCCAGATTCTGCCGAATTGGGAGTGCCCTTGAACCCCGCGCCCACCAGCGTGTTCGCCCTTCCCGACCACCTCTCCCCCAAGGCCGACGCGGCGCTGATCGCCCGCGACGAGCAGCACTTCGCGGCCATCGCGGAGAGCCTGGAGCAGACGTACGCCGACCTGTCCGACCGCCTGGACACCGCCCGCAAGGCGCCCAGCGGCAAGGGCCGGCAGGCGGTGGACCGGGACCAGGAGGTCCGCCGGCTGACCGCGCGCCTGCGCCGACTGCGTCGCTTCGGTCTGGACCTGTGCCTCGGACGCATGGTGAGCGCCGACGATCCCGAGCCCGTGTACGTCGGACGCCAGGGCCTCACGGACAGCGAGGGCCGCCGGCTGTTGCTCGACTGGCGCTCCCCCGCGGCTGGGCCGTTCTTCGGCGCGACCCATGCCAACCCGATGGGTCTGGCCAGCCGCCGCCGGTATCGCTGGACCCTCGGCCGGATCAGCGACTACTGGGACGAGGTGTTCGCCGCGGACGGCCTGGAGGGGCACGCCGCGCTCGACGACCAGTCCGCCTTCATCGCCAGCCTGGGCAGCAGCCGGTCGAACCGGATGCGCGACGTGCTCAGCACGATCCAGGCCGACCAGGACGCTATCATCCGCGCCGGATCCAGCGGTGCGCTCGTCGTCGACGGCGGTCCGGGCACGGGCAAGACCGTCGTCGCCCTGCACCGCACCGCCTACCTCCTCTACGCCGATCCTCGCCTCGGTCACCGGCGGGGCGGGGTGCTGTTCGTCGGCCCGCACCAGCCCTACCTATCCTACGTCGCCGACGTCCTGCCCAGCCTCGGCGAGGAGGAGGTGCAGATCTGCACCCTGCGGGACCTCGTCGCGGAGGGCGCCGCGGCGACGATCGAGACCGACCCCGACGTGGCCCGGCTCAAGTCGTCCGCGGATGTGGTGAGGGTGGTCGAGGCGGCCGTCCGGTTCTACGAGGAGCCGCCGGCCAAGGGGATGACGGTCGCGACCGACGAGTCGGACCTGTGGCTGAGCGCCGACGACTGGGCCGAGGCGTTCGAGGCGCCGGGGCCCGGCACCCCGCACAACGAGGCGCGTGACGAGATCTGGGAGGAACTGCTCACGATCCTGATCAACAAGTACGACGGCGACGAGCCGGACGACCTGGTCCGCGGAGCGCTGGAGCGGAACGGGGAGCTGCGCGCGGCTTTCAACCGTGCCTGGCCGCTGCTCGACGCGGCCGACCTCGTCGGAGACCTGTGGTCGGTACCCGCCTACCTGCGCAGGTGCGCGCCCTGGCTCAGCGCGGACGAGGTCCGGAAGCTACAGCGCGACGATGCCCGGGCCTGGACCGTGTCCGACCTGCCGCTGCTGGACGCGGCACGGCAGCGGCTCGGCGACCGGGAGGCGTCGGGGCGTCAGCGTCGGCACGACGCCACCGTCGCCGTCGAACGCGCGCGCATGGCCACGGTCATCGACGACCTGATCGAGGCCCACGCCTACGACGACGGTGAAGGTGTGCTGTCGAGCCTGCGCCAACTGGATCTCCAGGATGCCCTGGTCGACGAGGCCGCGCTGCCCAGCACCGAGCCGGACCAGCTCGCCGGCCCGTTCGCGCACATCGTCGTGGACGAGGCTCAGGAGCTGACCGACGCCGAGTGGCAGATGCTGCTGCTGCGCTGCCCGTCCCGCAGCTTCACCATCGTCGGGGACCGGGCCCAGGCCCGGCACGGGTTCACCGAGTCGTGGCAGGAACGGCTCGAACGGATCGGGCTGGACCGGGTCACCCTGGCTTCCCTGAGCATCAACTACCGCACGCCTGAGGAGGTCATGGCGGAGGCCGAGCCGGTTATCCGGGCCGTGCTCCCGGACGCCAACGTGCCGACCTCGATCCGCGCCAGCGGCGTCCCCGTCGTACACGGATGCGCGTCGGACCTGGGCGCGATCCTCGACAGGTGGCTCGCCGAGCACGCCGACGGCATCGCCTGCGTCATCGGCGATACCACCTTCGAGGCGACGTCCCGCGTCCGGTCGCTGACCCCGGAGCTGTCGAAGGGGCTCGAGTTCGACCTGGTCGTCCTCGTCGATCCGGAGGCTTTCGGCGAGGGCGTCGAAGGAGCGGTCGACCGCTACGTCGCCATGACCCGGGCGACGCAGCAACTGGTCATCCTGACCAGTTCCTGAGGTCCTAGGCTGCGTGGCGTGTCCGAGGATGTGCGGGAGGCGGCGGCCCGCAACAACGCCGACTGGTGCGCCGTCGTCTGCGACACCCACGGGGTGACCGGCCGGACCGACGCCGACGCCTGGTCGGTCCCCCGTCGCTCCCCACCCTGGTACCCGGACGCGGTCACGCTGCGCCCCGGCGTGGACGCCGGGGCGCTGCTGGCCCGGATCGACGCTGGGTCCGGTGCGTCGGTGAAGGACAGCTTCGCCGACCTCGACCTGTCCGGGCACGGCTTCCGGGTGCTCTTCGACGCGCAGTGGATCCACCGGCCGTCAGCGGACCCACCGGGCGGCCCTCCGCTGGACCGCGTCACGACACCGGAACGGCTGGCCGCCTGGGCGACGGCGCACGGCGGCGGGGAACTGTTCCGACCGGCGCTGCTGGCCGACCCCCGGGTCCGGGTGCTGGCCCGCTACGACGACCGGGGCGCGGTCGTCGTACGGCGCGGTGGTCAGCGGCGACGGTCCGTACGGGGTGTCGAACCTGTTCGCCCGCACCGGCGACCCCGGCGACATCTGGCACGCAGTGCTCGCCACCCTGCCCCGCCTGCCACTGCTCGGCTACGAATCCGACCCAGACCTCGCCCCGGCCCTCAGCGCCGGCTTCCTCCCGCTCGGACCCCTCCGAGTCTGGCTCCGCACCTGACCCCCCACCCCCGTTGATCATGAAGTTGGCGACGCGACACGCCGGCGTCGAGGACGCCAACTTCATGATCACCGGGGCGGTTGCGGGGTGGGAGCGTCAGTTCAGGAGGGTCAGGTCTTCGGGGGTCAGGTTCAGGGAGGCGGCGGCGATGTTCGCCGTGAGGTGTTCCGGGTTGGCGGTGCCGGGGATGGCCAGCACGTGCGGGCCCTGGTGCAGGGTCCAGGCCAGGCGTACCTGGTGCGGGGTGACGCCGTGGGCCCGCGCGACGGCCTCGACGGCCTCGCTCTGCCCGACGCTCGCGCCCGCCTCCCGGCCGGTGCCGGCCACCGCGAAGAAGGGCACGTAGGCGATGCCCCGCTCGCCGCAGGCCCGGACGAACGGGTCCTGCTCGCGGTAGGCGTCCACCCCGTAGTTGTTCTGCACGCAGACCACCGGTGCGATGTCCGCCACCTCGGCCAACTGCTCGGGCCGGACGTTCGAGAGCCCGAGGTGCCGGATCAGCCCGGCGGCGCGCAGCTCGGCCAGGGCACCGAACCGCTCGGCCAGTGGCACCGGGCCGGGTCCCCGACCGAGCCGCAGGTTCACCACGTCCAGCTGGTCACGGCCGAGCCGGCGCAGGTTCTCCTCGACCTGGTCCCGCAGCTGCGCCGGGGTGAGCGCCTCGCTGAAGCCGGTCTCCGGGTCGTACCCGAAGCCGACCTTCGTGGCGATCACCAGATCCTCCGGGTACGGGGCGAGCGCCGCCCGGATCAGCTCGGTGGCGTACCGGGCCGGCCCGGTACCCACCCTCAGTGTGCCGCCCGGCGAGACGTAGAAGGCGGCCGTGTCGATGTGGTTGACGCCCAGCTCCACGGCGCGGCGCAGCAGGGCGATCGCCGGCTCGCGGTCGGGGTTGGCGGTGATCCGCATGGACCCGAAGCCCATCCGGTGCACCGTGCGGTCGCCCAGGGTCCAGCTGCCCGCCGCGGCGGCGGTGATCTTGTCGGTTGGCATCGGGCGACCCTAGCCAGTGCGGGGTGCGCGGCGCAGTCGGCCGCGCACCCGATACCGCCCGGCGGCCGTCCGGGTTAGATTTTGTGTGTCGAAGGGGTCGGTTCGACGGCACGCGGCGGGCGCAGCACCGACACCAGCGCCAGCGTCGGCACCAGCAGCAGCGGCACCACCAGCAGCGCGCGGAGCGTGCCGACCCGGTCGCCGAGCAGCCCCAGCAACGGCGGCCCGGCCAGGAACGCGGTGTAGCCGATCACCGCGACCACGCTGACCCGGACCGGCGCGTGCGCCTCCTCGTCGGCCGCCGCGCTCATCCCGACCGGGAAGCCCAGCGACGCACCGAGCCCCCAGAGAGCGACGCCGACGATGGCCACCGGCCCCGAGCCGGCCAGCACGGCCATACCCGCGCCGACCACGGCGAGCAGGATCGTGCCGGTGAGCACCGGCACCCGGCCCCACCGGTCCAGCGCGATCGTGCCGGCGGTGCGCCCGAGGGTCATGCCGACGACGAAGACGCCGAAGACCGCCGCGCCCGCCGCCTCGCTCAGATCCCTGCCGTCGACGAAGGCGACCGCCAGCCAGTCGTTGGCACTGCCCTCGGTGAACGCCATCACCAGCACGAACAGCCCGATCAGGAGGGTGCGTGGCTCCCGCCACGCGGCGAGCTGCGCCCGGCGGCCAGCCGCCGGGCTGGCGTCGGTCGGCCGGTCGGCCGCGTCGACGACCGGCCGGGGCAGGAACGCCCGGGCACTGAGCGCGGTGCCGGTCAGCACCACCACCGCCACCCCGGCGAGGTGCGCGCCGACGGGCACGTCGAAGCGGGCCGCCCCCGCGCCGAGCGCCGCGCCAGCCACCGACCCGAGGCTCCACGCCGCGTGGAAGCGGGGCATGACGGTACGCCCCAACCGCCGTTCCACGGCCGCCGCCTCGACGTTCATCGCGACGTCGCAGGCGCCGGAGCCGTATCCGAAGGCGATCAGCCCCACCGCGACGACGACGGCCGAGCCGGCCACCGTGGCGCCCAGCCCGGCCACGGTCAGGCCGACCGCGACGAGCACCGTGGCCAGCGTGACGGTGCGGGCGGCGCCGAGGCGCTGGGCGAGGAGACCGGAGGTGGGCATGGCGAGCAGCGCGCCGACACTCATCGCCAGCAGCAGCAGCCCGAGCCGGCCGGCGGAGAGGTCCAACGCCTCGCGGACCGCCGGCACCCGGGAGAACCAGCTGCCCACCGCCAGCCCGTTGAGGGTGAAGGTGACGGCGACGCCGTTGCGGGCGAGCCGCACGATTCGTGGCGGCGTGGGCACGGTGTCCGGGGAGAGGGGCGGGCTGGTAGGGGCGCTCACGAGGGCAGGTCCTCTTTCTCGGGGTGATCTCCTGCGACGATCGCACACCTGAGAGCGCTACCACCACAACCGGCCACCGCCCCTTACCGTCGACGCTGCGGCCGGGGGATGATTCCCGGCAGGGGTTCGTCCGCCCGGACGGGTGACCCGAGGAGGGGACCATGACGGCAGCGACACAGCGACCGGCCACTCTGGAGGACGTCGCGCGCGTCGCCGGGGTGTCCCGGTCGACGGCCTCGCGGGTGATAGCCGGGACCGGGTTCGCCTCGCCGGCGGCCCGGGAACGGGTCGGCGCGGCCGTCGACCAGCTCGGCTACGTGCCCAACCCGGCCGCCCGGGCGCTGGTCCGCGGCGGCGGGGGCGTACGGCTGGTGGTGGCGGTCGCGGGGACCAGCGCGGCGGTGCTGGACGACCCGTACGTCCACCGGGTGGTCGGCTCGGCGGCCCAGGTCTGCGCGCCGGCCGGCATCGGCGTGGCGCTGCACTGGCTGCCGCTGGGCCAGCCGAGCAGCCTCGACCAGCTCGCCCGGGACGGCAGCGTGTGCGGCGTGGTGCTGGTCAACACCACCACGGACCTGCTGGACGCCGTACCTCGGTCGCTGCGGGGCCGGGTCGCGTCGATCGGCATCGGCTCGGCCACCGTGCCGTCGTTCGACGTCGACAACGACACCGGCGCCAGCGAGGTGCTGCGCCACCTGTACGCCACGGGCCGCCGCCGGATCGCCATGGTGACCGGCCCTCGGTGGCTGCCGTGCTCCCAGCGCCCGGTGGCGGCGTACCGCCGGTTGATGCGCCAGGCCGGCCTGCCGGAGCGGGTGCTGCCCGGGGACTTCACGGCGGCGAGCGGCCGCGCCGCGGGCGGCGAGGCGTTGCGGCGCTGGCCCGACGTCGACGCCATCTACGCGATCAGCGACGAGACCGCGCTCGGGGTGATCGCGGCGCTGCGCGACTCGGGGGTCCGGGTGCCCGGCGACGTCGCGGTGGCCGGTTTCGACGACATCCCGCTGGCCGGCATGACCGCCCCGGCGCTGACCACCGCGAGCCACCCGGTGGGCCGGATCGCCGTCGCGGCGGCCACCGCCGTGCTGGACGGGCGCCCGACCGCGCCGCAGACCCTCTTCCCGTCCGCCCTGGTGGCCCGGGACAGCGCCTGACCCCGCACCGGCGAGCGCCGGCGGTTAAGCCGTGGCGAGCCGGGTAACCGCGGCGCACACCCCGCCGACAGCGAGGAGCGGTGACCCGTGTCCGACCCCGCGCCGCAGGACCGAGAGCCGGCGGACGACTCCCGGCACGGCCGGTTGAGCGCCCGCGTCCATCCGCCGGTGGCGTCCGCGCCGACCGGGTTGGTGCCGATGTCGGACGCCGACGGCGCGCTGGTGGCGATGGCGTACGCCCCGGAGCCGGCCGCCGACGGCGCCGCGTACCGCCTGGTGGTGCTGCTGCACGGGGCGGGCGGCTCCGCGCGGCAGGGCCTGGACCTGCTGCTACCGGTCGCGGACGCGCAGCACCTGCTCCTGGTGGCCCCGCAGGCGTCGGCGAGCAGTTGGGACCTGATCGCCGGCGGCTTCGGGGCGGACGTGCGGCGCATCGACGGACTGCTGGCGACCGTCTTCGACGGGTACCCGGTGCGCGACGTGACCCTCGGCGGGTTCTCCGACGGCGCCTCGTACGCGCTCTCGCTGGGCCTGGCCAACGGCGACCTCGTCGACGCGGTGGTGGCCTTCTCCCCCGGTTTCGCCGCGCCGCCGGCCACCCACGGCCGGCCGCGGATCTACGTCTCGCACGGGGTGGACGACCGGGTCCTGCCGATCGACATGTGCAGCCGGCGGCTCGTCCCGCACCTGCACAGCCTCGGCTACGACGTCACCTACGAGGAGTTCCCCGACGGACACGAGGTCCCCACCTCCGTCCGCGAGTCGGCCACCGCCTGGTTGACCATGGCGCGCCGACCGTCCTGACGGCCGTACGGGTCAGATCGCGGGGAGCCCGAGGGCTTCGTCGACGCGGGCGAGGACGGTGACGTCGTCGTCGGGGCTGAGGCCGCGCAGCAGGTCGATGGCCGTTGCCCGGACCTGACCGATGATCATGGCGAGTGGGAGGGTCTGGGTCGATCCGAAGAGCTGCCCGGCGGTGTGCACGGCGGCCAGCGCCGACTTCTCCGCCCGGGCGGCGTGCCGGTCGGCGGCCTCCTCCTGCCCGTCCAGGTCGGCGGCGAGGGCCGCGCCGGCCTCCCGGACCGCCTCGGCCAGCGACCGCACGGCGGCACCCAGCTCGGGCGACACCGGGGCGTGCAGCCGGCTGAGTGTGACCCCGGCACGGGCGAGCACCCGGACGTTGCGGACCACGTAGTCGGTCTGCCGGATCGACTCGTCCACCGACCGCAGCCGACCCATGTGCCGCCGTCGGCGCACGTTGAGCCGCAGTGCCTCGCCGGCGGCCAGCACCCCGTCGCGCAGCCCGTCGACCCGGGCGTCCATGCCCCGCGCCCGGCCCAGCGCGGCCACCGCGGCGGCCTCGTCCGAGTGGTCCAGCGCGTCGGCGATTCCGCCCAGCAGCCCGGCCAGCTCGTCGAAGGTGCGCCGCACCTCCGCGACCAGCGGGGCCAGCGGGCGCCGGGCGTCCACCAGCAGGCTGACGGCGAGCGCGACCACGCCGCCGACGAGCGCGTCGACGAAGCGGAACGGCACCAGCGATCCGTCCGGTGGTGCGACCACCACCAGGTAGAGGGCGGACACCGCGGCCTGCACCAGCGTCACGCCGGTGGCACCGAACGCGACCGCGAGCAGCACGGTGAGCAGGATGACCGTGAACACCGTCCAGGTGCTGCCCGGGCCCAGCGCCTGCACGACGAGGTCCGCGACCAGCACACCGGCGGCAACCCCGAGGACGACCTCGACGGCCCGCCGGATCCGCTGCCCCCGGGCCTGACCGAGAACGATCAGCGCGGCTGCCGGGGCGAAGAAGGGCTGCGGATGCCCGAGCAACCGGGTGGCCAGCAGCCAGGCCACGGTCGCCGCGACGGTCGCCTCCAGCACCGGCCGCCAGCCCTGCCGCAGCCGCCCACCGGCCACCCGCAGGCCGCTGACCCGCACCATCGCCCACCTCCCCGCTCAGCGCGCCGGCCGCCCGTTGATCCGCTCGCAACACCCGGAGCGCCCCTCGCGATCGTCTACCATCGCGCGATGGACCCGCTCACCGGGCTGCTCGACGGTCCCCGCGCCCGGGGCGCCTTCCTGCTCCGCTCGGTGCTCGACCCGCCGTACGCGCTGCGGATCGAGGACCGCGCGCCGCTCACCGTCGTGGCGCTGGTCAGCGGCACCGCCTGGCTCGTACCGGACGAGGCGGCCCCGGCGGCGCTGCGGCCCGGAAACGTGGCGGTGCTGCGCGGGCCGGACGGCTACCTCGTGGCGGACGACCCGGCCACCCCGCCGCAGGTGGTCATCCACCCGGGGCAGCGCTGCACCACCCTGCGCGGCGAGCCACTGGCCGCGTCGATGGCGCTGGGCGTGCGCACCTGGGGCACCGGCCCGTACGGGTCGACGGTGTTGCTGACCGGCACGTACCAGTTGCCCGGCGAGGTGAGCCGTCGGCTGCTCACCGCGTTGCCGCCACTGCTGGTGGTCCCGGCCCAGGAGTGGCGCAGCCCCCTGGTCGCGCTGCTCGCCGAGGAGGTGACCCGCGACGCGCCCGGCCAGGCTGCGGTGCTGGACCGGCTGCTGGACCTGGTGCTCATCGGCGCGTTGCGCACCTGGTTCGGCCGCCCCGACGCGGCGCCGGGCTGGTACCGGGCGGCCGGTGATCCGGTGGTCGGTCCGGCGCTTCGGCTGGTGCAGAACGACCCGGCCCGGCCGTGGACGGTCGCCGCGCTCGCCGCCGAGGTGGGCGCCTCCCGGGCGGTCCTGGCGCGCCGCTTCACCGAGCTGGTCGGCGAGCCGCCGATGGCGTACCTGACCGGGTGGCGGCTGGCGCTGGCGGCCGACCTGCTGCGCGAGCCGGACGCCACGCTGGGCGCGGTGGCCCGCCGGGTCGGCTACGCCAGCCCGTACGCGTTGAGCACGGCGTTCCGCCGGGTCCGTGGCATCACCCCGAGCCAGCACCGGGTCGGCGCGCCGGCCGACTGACCCCGGGTCAGCTCCCGGTCGTGCAGGTGTAGGAGGGTGGTTGACGTGAACGAGTCGCACGCGGTGGTGGTCGGCGCCGGGAT
This sequence comes from Micromonospora sp. RHAY321, assembly GCF_023896955.1. Lineage (GTDB taxonomy): Bacteria > Actinomycetota > Actinomycetes > Mycobacteriales > Micromonosporaceae > Micromonospora. Next base: position 572,693 of record NZ_JAMHIW010000002.1, on the reverse strand, counting down.
CGGCGGGTTGAGCGCGGCGCTCGCGCTGCACCGTCGGGGATGGCGGGTCACCGTGCTGGAGCGCGCCCCCGAGCCGCGCGAGATCGGCGCCGGCCTGACCCTGATGGCGAACGCGCTACGCGCGCTGGACGCCCTGGGTCTCGGCCCGGCCGTGCGGCGCGGCGAGCACGCCGAGGCACCCGGCGGGCTCCGCGACCGGCACGGGCGGTGGCTGTCCCGGATGGACGCGGCCGAGATGGTCCGGCAGCTGGGCACCTCGGCGCTCGGCGTCCACCGGACCACCCTGCACCGCATCCTGCGCGAGGCTCTGCCGGCCTCGTCGTTGCGGACGAGCGCCGAGGTGGAGCACGTCGACAGCGGCCGGGACCGCGCCGAGGTGCACTACCGAGGGCCTGCCGGCGAGCAGACGGTCGCCGCCGACCTCGTGGTCGCCGCCGACGGCCTGCGCAGCCGGCTGCGCGCCCAGCTCTGGCCGCAGATCCCCGCCCCGGTGTACGCGGGCTCGACCGCATGGCGGGCCGCCATCGCGTTCGAACACCCGGTCCCGGCGGCGGTCACCTGGGGTCCGGCGGCCGAATTCGGCATGGTGCCGCTCGGCGCCGGCACGCTCTACTGGTACGCGGCGATCACGGCCCCGCCGGGCGGCCACGCCCCGGACGAGCTGGCGGCCGTCCGGGACCGCTTCGGCGACTGGCACGCCCCCATCCCGGAACTGCTGGCGGCGACCCCACCCGGTGTCGTGCTGCGCAACGACATCCACCACCTGGCCACCCCGCTCCCCTCGTACGTGCGGGGGCGCGTGGCGCTGCTCGGCGACGCCGCCCACCCGATGACGCCCAACCTCGGGCAGGGCGCCGGCCAGGCCATCGAGGACGCGGTGGTGCTCGGCGCGGTCTGCGCCGCCGGCGCCGAGGGGCTGCCGGCCGCGCTGGCGGCGTACGACCGGCAGCGTCGCCCCCGCAGCCAGGCCGTCGCCCGGGCCTCCTTGCGCGCCGGGCGGTACGGCCAACAGCTGCGCAACCCGCTCGCCGTGGCGATGCGCAACACCGCGCTACGGCTCACCCCCGCCCGGGCCACGCTGCGGGGCATGGCCCGCTACGCCGACTGGCAGCCTCCGGCGGGCTGACCGGATCGGTTGCCGTCGCCCAGTCGCAGGCTGGACGGCAGGTGTCGCCCTTTTCGGACCGCAAAACTCCAGAGTAGTCAATTGCGGCATCATCGGCCTCGGCCGAACATGACAGCGCACCGGTAAGATCGGCGACTGCCTTGTGACCGATCGCTGACTGCTCGTGGTGATAGCGATCACACACACTGAGCCCATGAACAGGAGAGTCAACCGCGGTAAGGCACTCCGCGTCGCGGTGTGCGTTCTCCTTCTCGCCGTTCTGAGCGGCTGCATGCAGCTCAACATGGGGCTCACCGTCAACGCCGATGACACGGTCGACGGGCAACTCCTGCTGACCGCCCAGAAGTCCCTGCTCAGCTCGCGGAACAAGAACATCCCGGCGGCCTTCGCGGAGCTGCGGCAGAACATTCCCGCGCTGCCTGCCGGCGAAGAGTCCAGCTACGAGGACACCAAACTCTTCGGCACCCAGATCAGTTATCGCAGGGCGCCACTGGCGAGTTTTGACAGTGAGAGCGTCAAGCTGGTCCGGGACGGCGATTTCTACCGCTTCACGTTGCCTCTGGACCCGTCAAAATACGGCGGGAAAATGGACCAGCAGAATCCGCAGCAGCAACAGGCGTTCCTCAAGCTGATGTCGTTCGAGATCTCGGTGACATTTCCGGGTCGGGTGATCGACACCAACGGCACCGTCAACGGCCGGTCGGTCACCTGGAAGGTGGACTCGAACCAGGACAAGCCGACCGAACTGCGGGCCGTCGCCGAGGCGCCGCCCCGACCATCGGCCTCGCCGGCCGCCGCCGCCGACGACGAAGGCGGGTTCCCCTGGCTGCTGGTCGTCGGCGGGCTGCTCCTCCTGCTGATCCTCGCCGTTGTCGGCGTACTCCTGCTGCGTCGACGCCGCCCGGCGCCGCCGGCCGCACCGAGCCCGACCGCGCCGGGCCCGCCCGCCGGCGCGCCCGGGCCTGGCTGATCCATCCGGTGGCCGGCCCTGCCGGCCACGCCCGGCCCCGGCCGCCCCGCCACGACGGCGACCGGCGCCGGTGCTCCCCCGGGAGCACCGGACCTCACCACCACCACATCCCGGTCGCACCATCGGAGAAAAGGGGGATCGCCGTGAACGATCTCTTCACCTGGGCAGCTCTGGGCAGCCTCGCCGGCGCGAGCGCCGCCACCCTGCTGGCCACCAACGTCATCGGCGGGCTGATCGGCCCCAGCGGCGACAAGATCCGCAAGTGGATCGCCATCGGCATCGCGCTGCTGCTGTCCTACGTGACGGCCGCGTTCGCCGACGACGCCGGCGGCGAGAAGTGGATCATCGCATTCTTCAACGCGCTGGTGATCTTCTCCGCCGCGCTCGGTGTCAACCAGTTCCCGCCCGGCAACCGGCAGGCGACCCAGGCGTCGCCGACCCAGCTCGCGCAAGGCCGCGAGCCCCGCATCTTCCGCTCCTGGGTCTGAGGAGTGACATCATGATCTTCGGAATCATCAGCGCGGCCGTCCAGGTCGCCTTCGGCGCCACTCTCGGCCTCCTGGCCGGCGGCCCGGTCGGGTTGCTGATCGGCGCCGTCGTGGGCCTGCTGGTCGGCGCGGTCTTCGGCTGGGCGGTGGCCTCCGCCGGGGTGTACGCGTCGGACACCCGCGGCGTCCTCCTCTTCCTCGTCGACCACACGTGGAGCCTGCTGAACACGGTCGTCGGGGCCATCTACCTGGCCGTGCACCTGATCTTCGGGCACTCGCTGGACCGGCCCACCTCACAGGCCAGCGGCCGGGTCAGCGTGGTGGAGGGAGTCTCACCCCGCTACGCCACCACCATCGGCACCGTCTGCGCCGGCTCCAGCTCCGGCATCCAGCGACACGAGGACGTCCACATCTTCCAGGGCCGCCTGCTCGGCCCGCTCTACATCCCGCTGGTGCTGGCGAACTACGTGCTGTTCACCATCGCACCGATCTGGCTGCTCTACCACGACCACACGAACGCGCCCATCAACCGGTTCACCCGCTACTTCGAGATCGGCGTCTACCCGCACGTGTGGAACGAGGCCATCGCGTACCGGATCCAGGGGACGCCGCCGCGATGAGCACCGACGGGCGCGGACCGATCGAGACGGCCACCGCCGAATTGGCCACCTGGCTGGCCGGCGCGGCGGGGGAACCCGTCCCGATCGGTCCGCCCCGCACCGACGACGACGCGGCCGGGCTCACCCTCTGGCCCATGGACCTGCGCCCGGCCCGGCAGACCCGCTCCAGCGGCGCGGTCCGCGAACCGTACCGGTTCACCGTCCGCTACCTGCTCTGCGCGTCCGGGCCGGCCGGGTTGTCCGGGCTGGACCGGGTGCTCACCGCCGCGACCAGCGACGGCAGCTACCCGGTGGTGCTGGAGGCCGGCGACACCACGCTCTGGACGGCGTTCGGCACCGCCCCGCGCCCCGCGTTGCTCATCGACGTGCCGGCGCAGGTGGACCACCCGACCCCGGCCGCGCCGCCGGTCCTGCGGCCGCTGCGGCTGCGGCAACTGGAACTACGCACGCTCGCCGGCCGGGTGGTCGGCCCCGAGGACCAGCCGCTGGCCGCGATGCGGGTCGAACTGCCCGGCACCGCATCGGCCACCCGCACCGACCCCGACGGCCGGTTCCTGATCGTCGGAGTCCCGCACGACCCCGCGCAACCCGGCCCGGTCCGACTCCGGCTGACCGGCCGTGGGCTCGTGCTCACCGCCGAGGTCGACCCCGCCGAACCCGACATCGTCATCGTCTGCGCGCCACCGACCCACTGACGCCCACCCGCACAGGAGGACCGATGCCCAGCTACTTCTCCCCCGGCATCTACGTCGAGGAGGTCCCCAGCGGCGCCCGACCGATCGGACCGGCGAGCACCAGCATCGCCGCGTTCGTGGGCGTCGCCCCGGACCGCTCCGCCCACCTGGGCAGGGCGGTACCGGTCAACAACTGGACCGAGTTCCTCCGGCTCTTCGCCGACGGGGAGCAGGTCGAGAGCACTCCGCTGGCGCGGGCGGTCTTCGGCTTCCTGGACAACGGCGGCGCGCGTTGCTGGGTCGTCAACGTCGGCGAGGGCGGCGCGATCAGCGGCACCGGGCAGCGGCGCGGCGGCCTGCAACTGCTGGAGGCCATCGACGAGATCTCGATCATCGCCGCGCCCGGCTTCCACGACGTGGTGGCCCACGACGCGCTGCTGAGCATGGCCGAGCGGACCCGCACCATGGTCGCGATCTGCGACCCCGCCCCCGACATCGACGACATCTCCGCGCTGACCCGGGTCGCCACGCCGTCCTCCGGCAAGCCCCCGAAGCCCGCCGAGGGGGCGGGCGGCGGCTCGGCCAGCTCGGGTCCGGGCGGTCCCGGCGGCTCGGGCGGCACCGAGGGGGCGGCGTACCGGCCCCGACAGTCCGAGTTCGGCGCCTTCTACTACCCGTGGCTACGCGTCCGCGACCCGATCAGCGGCGAGTTGGAGCTCACCCCGCCGAGCGGACACCTCGCCGGCATCTGGGCCCGCACCGACGCCCTGCGCGGCGTGCACAAGGCACCGGCCAACGAACCGGTCCGCGGCGCCGTCGACCTGGGCTACCTGGTCACCCGACCCGAGCACGACGTGCTCAACCCCAAGGGCGTCAACGTGATCCGCTACTTCGCCGGCGAGGGCATCCGCGTCTGGGGTGCCCGTACGCTCGCCGCCGAAGCCAGCGAATGGCGCTACCTCAACGTCCGGCGGCTCAGCATCGCCATCGAGCAGGCCATCGCCAACGGCACCCGGTGGATGGTCTTCGAGCCCAACGACTTCACCCTGTGGCGCTCGATCCGGCGCGACATCGGGGCGTTTCTCACCCGGGTGTGGCGCGACGGCGCGCTGCTCGGGCGAAGCCCGGAGGAGGCGTTCTTCGTCAAGTGCGACGAGGAGACCAACCCGCCGGAGGTCCGCGACGCGGGCATGGTGATCGCCCACATCGGCATCGCCGTGGTCAAGCCCGCCGAGTTCGTCGTGTTCAAGCTGAGCCAGTGGGCCGGCGGCACCGAGACCGAGACGATCGGAGGCTGACATGCCCACCACAGCCACCCCGCAGCCGGGCGCTCCCGTCGACCCGTACCGGGCGTACAACTTCAGGCTCCTCATCAACGGGGTCACCAACGGCCACTTCACCGAGATGAGCGGGCTGGAGGTGAACATCCCCGGCCAGCCGTACCGGGAGCACGGCCTGGGCCGGATGCGGATGGTGCCCGGCCAGGCCGAGTACGAGCCGGTCACCCTGCACTTCGGGCTCACCGCGTCCCGGGAGCTGTGGGACTGGGTGAACGCCACCGCCCAGGGCACACTCAACCGCCGCAACGTCTCGGTGGTGCTGCTCGACTCCGTGGGAACCGCCGAGGTGCTGCGCTGGAACCTGATCGACGCCTGGCCCACCCGGTGGCGCGGAGCGCACCTCAACACCCTCAGCCACGAGATCGCCATCGCGTCGCTGACCCTGCGCTACGAGGGTCTGGAGTTGGAGTCCGGCGGTGCCACCGCGCCGACACCCGCGTAGCTGGCTGGCCGGCCGGCTGCGCTCGGCGGCCGGCGCGGTCCAGCGCCTCGCCGGGCGGGTCGAACCCACCGACGCAACCGGGCAACGCTCGGCCCGCCGGCCGACCGAGGTGGACAGGGCCGCTCCGCGCCGCTTCGGCGAACCGCCGCAGCACTGGCTGGACCTCGTCGCCGCGCACGCCCCCGGCCTGCTGCAGGACCTGGACCTCGAGGTACCCCAGGGCGGTCGGGCGTCGACCGGCGCCGCCGGCACGGGGGCAGGTCAGGGGTCGGGCGAGCAGGTCCCGTCCACAGTCGACACCTTCGGAGGAGCCCCCGGGTACGACGTGGCCGGCGATCCTGGCCGCGCGTCCGGCGGTCCTGCCGACACCGGGCTCTCGGCCGGGGCGTCTGGTCGAACCGACGAGTCCGCGCACGGGGGGAACGGCTCGCTCGGTGCGACCGCCTCTGTCAGCCGAGGCGACAGGGGCGCAATCGGTGGCTCCCGCACCGCTGACGCAGGGCTGGAGCTCGGCGCGGCGGGTGGCCCCGCCGCTGGCGGGACGCCGCCGGCCCGGCTGCGCTTCCGCCGCCGGTTCGACTCCACGACCGAGCCTGGTGCACGGGCCGGGTCGACCGCGTCGGCGGGATCGGGCGCGTCGCCGCGAGGGGACGGATCGGCGGGGCCAGCCGCTTCCGGCCCCGAGGGCGTTGGGATCGGACCGGCGGTGCGCGGACCGTCGAGCGACACCGCTGTGCCATCCCGGCCGACCATCCGCCCGGCGGTCCCCGGCCCACTCCCCTCACCGCCGAGCACCGACTCCGTTCACCACCGTGCCGGACACACTGGTCCGACCTCGACCACCCCCACGTCCGGTTCCCCGGACGCGGGTCGGATCGTGGAAGGTCTCGCCCACTCCAGGCGCATCTCCCCTCCACGATCTGCAATCGCGCCCACCGACGGAGCGGACGAGTGGGACAGGGGCCGGTCCACGGTCGGCCGAACCGGGACGGCTGCGGGGCCGGGTGGGTTCGAGGCGGACGAGGGCGGTTTCGGGATCGGTCGGGGCGGGTTCGGGACCGGCGGTGACCGGAGCAGGTTCAACGGTGGCGGCGAACGGGCCGGATTCGGCCCTGGCGGCGGTCGCAGCGGGCTGAGCGCTGACGGTGAACGCGGCGGGCTCGGCTTCGAGGCCGACCGGGGCGGGAGCCTGGACAGGGCTTCGGTGGCGGATCGTGGACGGCGCGGCCAGGACCTAGGCGAGGGCGGAGGGCCAGCCGGGTGGACGGGCCTGGCGGCTGCGGCGCGCACGACGGGCGGAAGCCCGGCCGATGTGGCGCGCGCGGCCGACAGCGCTCCCTGGCCGGCCCTGCCGGACGGCTCGGTCGGTGGATGGTCGGCGACGGCCCGTGGTCTGTGGCCGGCGCTACCGGACGACCAACCGTTGTGGACGGTGCCCGGTGAGGCGCTGGACGCGGCTCAGCACGGACGGCTGGATCGGGAACAGGCGGGCGGCTGATGGAACGCGTCGCCTTCCTCATCGACTCCTCCGGGGAGCGGGTGGACTGCCTGCTCAACCCGGAGACGGTGCAGGTGACCCGGCTCGCCGGGGTACGCCAGCGGGGCGCCGCCGGCGGGCAGCTCACCGGGTCCGGACTGGCCGACGACCCCCTCGTCTTCACCGGTGGCGGCCGGACGGAGCTCGTCCTCGATCTGCTCTTCGACGTGGACTTCGTGGAGGCACAGGTCCGCCCGAGCGACGTGCGGGTGCTCACCCGCCCGCTGTGGATGCTGGCGGAGAACTCCACCGCCGAGCACGGCTGGCTGCGCCCGCCGCTGGTCCGCCTCGTCTGGGGCAAGACCTGGAACGTGCCGGGCATGATCATCGCGGTGGCGGAGCGGTTCGACGCTTTCACCGGCACCGGCTCGCCACGCCGCTCGTGGCTACGGTTGAAGCTGGTCCGGGCGGCCGAGACCGCCGACCAGGCAGAGGCCGGTTTCGCCGAGGAGCTGGCGGCGGCGAGCACGCCGACGGCCGCCCCGGGCAGTGCGGTGGTCGCCGCCGGTGACGGCGCCGCGGAGCCGGGCCGGTCGGGGGTGCGCTTCGACCTGCTGGCCAACGACGCGCTGGGCTCACCGCTGCGCTGGCGGTTGCTGGCCGAGCACAACCGCATCACCGACCCGCTGGCGGTGCCGGCCGGCACCACGCTGGCCGTTCCGCCACCCGGGAGCACCTTGGCCGGCGGCATGGCGGGCGGTGGGTCGGCGCTGGCCGGGGCAGCCCGGTCGGTCATCGGCGCGTTGGGTGCCGGCGCGTCGTTCGTGGGCGCGTCCATCGCCGCCGCCCCGACGGCCTGGACTGCGGCGACCGCGACGACGACCGCCCCCGCACCCACCGGCACCGACCCGGGTGGTGCGGCGTGACGAGCATCGCGCCCCGGGCGCTGACCGTCCTCCTCGACGGCGTCGAGCTGGCCGGCGCGGCCCGCCAGCGGGTGCGCTCGCTGCGGGTGGCCGCGCGGCTCGACCAGCCCACCCAGGCCGAGCTGGTGCTCGCCACCACCGCCGGGGGCGGCGCGTTCGACCCCGCGGTTCGTCCCGGCACGGCGCTCGACCTACGGCTCGCCGATCATCCCGACGCGCTGTTCACCGGAGAGGTGACCTGCGTGGAGGTCGAGTACGCCGCCGACGGCGCGGCGGTGCTGCGGCTGCGGGCGTACGACGCGCTGCACCGGCTGCGCAAACGACAGGGGCTGCGGGTCTTCACCTCGGTGACCGCCGCCGAGCTGGCCGGGGAGCTGTGCGGGGAGGTCGGGCTTTCGGTGACGGCGGAGGCCGACGGGCCGCGGCTGGAGCGGCTGCTCCAGCACCGGCACAGCGACCTGGAGCTGCTGCGGGAGGTGACGGGCCGGGCCGGGCTGCACGTGGTCGCCGACGGCGAGGGCGTACGCCTCATCACCCTCGCCGGGTACGGCGAACCGATCCCGCTGGTCCTCGGCGCGGGCGTGCACACCCTACGGCTCGCCACCAACCTGGACCAGGCCAGTGGCGCGAGCGCCGCCCTGGGCTGGCATCCGCAGCGGGCCGAACCGATCAGTCAGCGCGCCGACGAGGCGCGCTGCGGCCGGCCACCCGGCGACCGGCCGGATCCGGCCGACGTGGGCGCCGACGGGGTTCGCACCGCCGTCGACCAGCCCGGCCGCAGCGACGACGAGTTGGCGGCGCTGGCGCAGGCCCGGCTGGACACCCGGGCCGCCACCCTGGTGACGGCCGAGGGGGTGGCCGAGGGCGATCCGGCGCTGCGGCCCGGCCGGCGGATCGACCTGAGCGGCGTGCCCGATCCGGTGGCCGGTGCGTACGTGCTGACGGAGGTGGTGCACACGGTCGACGGCAACGGGCACCTGACCCGGTTCTCCACCGTGCCGCCGCCCCCGTCGAGCGGACCGGGCGGTTCGGCCGGCGCGGTCGTCACCCTCGGCACCGTCACCGACGTCGCCGACCCGGACGGGCTGGGCCGGGTCCGGTTGACGCTGCCGGCGTACGGGGACCTGGACGCCGGTTGGCTCGCCGTGCTCTGCCCGGGCGCCGGGCGCGGCAAGGGCCTGGTGGCGCTCCCCGATCCGGACGACACCGTGCTGGTGGTGCTGCCCGGCGGCGAACCGGCCTCGGGCATCGTGCTCGGCTCGCTGTTCGGTGCCGTCGAGCCGTACGACCCGGGCATCCACGACGGCCGGGCCCGCCGCTGGACGCTGCGCACCGCCGGCGGGCAGTCGATCGTCGTCGACGACGTCCAGCGCAGCCTGCGGCTGGCCACCGAGGGCGGCAGTTGGCTGGAACTCACCCCCGACCTCGCCACCCTGCACGCGGCGACCGACCTGGTGATCTCCGCGCCCGGTCGGGCCATGGTGGTCCGCGCCCGCAGCGTGGACTTCCTGCACGCCGAGGCGACGGAGGACCCGACCACCGCGGCGGAGCGCGCGCGTGCGCTCGCCCGCGCACACCACGAAGGAGGCGGCTGATGCGCTGGATCCACCGCAACTCGGTGATCACCTGCGACCACGACGGCCGGGTCGAGAACCAACCCTCACAGCGGTGGGTGACCGTCACCGGGCTGCCGGTGCTGGTCGACGACGACCCGGAGGGACGGAAGATCATCGCCTGTCCGAACTACGGCCCGACCATCAAGCCGTGTACGAGGACGCTGGCCGTCCGGGTCGGCTACAGCGACTGGCTGCGGGTCGACGGACACCGGGTGGTGCTCTCCCACCTGGACGGGTTCACCAACGGCACGCCGCCCGGGCTGGTCCACCACACGGTGCGCGACCCGCGCCAGGGGTTCCTGGAGGCGGACCGGTGAGGGCGTTCCGTTTCGTCGGCGCCGGCTTCGACGCGGGCCGGTCCGGCGGGTTGGCGCTCACCGCGGCGGGCGGCCTGGCGATGACCGAGGGCGACGAAAGCGTACGCCAGGCGCTGTTCCTGCTGTTGTCGACCACGCCCGGCGAGCGGTTGATGCGACCCGGGTACGGCTCCCGGCTGCACCGGCTGGTCTTCGCGCCCAACGACGACACCACCGCCGGGTTGGCCATCCACTACGTCCGGCAGGCCATCGCCCGCTGGGAGCCCCGGGTCGAGGTGATCGACGTGGACGCCGGGCCGGACCCGGACGACGCGTGGCGGCTGGTGATCCGGTTGGACTACCGGGTCCGGGCCAGCCTGACTCCCGGGCAGCTGGTCTTCTCCGTGGACCTGCTCCCGATCGACGAACCGGCGCAGGGAGGACCGTCATGACGCTGCCCGTGCCGCACCTGGACGACCGCGCGTTCCTCGACCTGGTCACCGAGGCCCGGGAACGGATCCGGCAGTCCTGCCCGGCGTGGACCGACCTGTCGGCGCACGATCCGGGCATGGCGCTGGTGGAGGCGTTCGCGCACCTCACCGAGGTCATGATCTACCGGCTGAACCAGCTGCCGGAGAAGGCGTACGTCTCGTTTCTCAACCTCCTCGGGGTGGCCCGGCACGCACCGACCGCGGCCTGGGCGGACGTCCGGTTCACGCGCAGCGGCACCGACCGGGGCGCGGTGCGGATCCCGGCCGGCCTGCGAGTCGCGGCGGCCCGGGGCGCCGACCCCCGGCCGGTCCTGTTCGTCACCACCGAGCCGTCGGTGCTGCCCGCGGGCGAGGCGTCGGTGACCGTGCGGATGCACCACTGCGAGCCGGTCGAGGCGGAGTTGCTCGGCACCGGCACCGGCCAGCCGGGCCAGGTGCTGCGGGCGGCCCGCGCCCCGCTGGCGCACACCGCCGAAGCGCTGGACCTGCTGCTCGGCGTGGAGGTGCCCGCCGGCACGGTCGAGCTGGGCGCGGCGGCCCGCGAGCACGACGGCCGCACGTTCGAGATCTGGCGACCGGTGGACAGCTTCGCCGGGCTCGGCCCGCAGGCCAAGGCGTACCTGGTGGACCGTTGCTCGGGCACCGTCACCTTCGCGCCCGCCCTCGACCTGCGGCGCCCCACCGGGCCGGCCGCCGCCGGTGAGCCCGCGTCGGCGGACCCCGCACCGGGCGACCCGGTGCACTCGCCGGTGACCGTGGCGGCGGTGCCGCCGGCCGGGCGGCAGATCCGGCTCTGGTACCGGGCCGGCGGCGGGCCGACCGGCAACGTCGCCGCGGGCACGCTGACCAGCCTGCGGGACCCGCTTCCCGGGGTACGGGTCGACAACCCGGCGCCGGCGGCCGGCGGGCGGGAGATGGAGGCGCTGGAGTCGGTGCTGCTGCGCGGCCCGTACGAGTTCTTCGCCCAGCAGCGGGCCGTCACCGCCCGGGACTTCGAGGTGCTGGCCACCAGCTCCGGCGCGGTGGCGCGCGCCCGGGCGTTCACCCGCGCCGCCGTGTACAGCTTCGCCCGGCCGGGCGAGGTCGAGGTGGTGCTGGTGCCGTACGTGCCGCCGCCGGCCCGTCCGGGTGGCCGGCTGCCGGTGTCGGTGCTGCGCGAACACGAGGTGCCCGAGGCGCGCCGCCGGGTGGAGGCGGATCTCGAACAGCGCCGGATGGTCGGCATCCGGTCCCGGGCGACCTGGGCCCGGTTCAAGGCGGTCTCGGTGCGGGCGCGGGTCGTGGTCCGGCGGGAGGAGGACGTGGACGCGGTCCGCCGTCGCATCCACGACCGCCTGCACCAGACGTTGAGCCCGCTGCCCACGGCGCTCAACCCGACCGGCTGGCCGTTCGGCGAGCCGCTGCGGGCGTCGAACGTGTACCGCCTGCTGGAGCACGCCGAGCCGGGCGTGCGCTACGTCGAGTCAGTCCGGTTCGTGGTGGACGAGGCACCCGACGCCGAGGTACGCGCCCTCGCCGTCGACCAGTACCAGCCCCGCACCTGGTACGCCGGGCGGGGCGCGGTGCTGTTCCGCTCCAGCAACGCCGGTGCGGGCTGGGAGCCGACCGGCCGGTTCGACGGCGAGACGGTGCTGCGGGTGGCGCCCGCACCGGCGCCGGTGCGGCCGGGCATCGTGCCGCGTCCCGGATCGGTGGCCGTGGTGACGCTGCGCGCCTCCGGCGGCTCCCGGGTCCACCTGAGCACGGACCTGGGCGAGACGTGGTCGTTGCTGACCGACCTGGATTCCCGGATCTCCGACGTGGCCTGGCTGGACCGCGACGGCGCGGGCGCGTTGCTGGTGGCCACCGACACCGGCCTGTACGAGGTGTCGCTGCTGCCCGGCGCGGTGCCGTTGCAGATCCTGGTCGACCCGTCGGACGCCGACCGGGGGTTCTACGCGGTGCGCGCGTTCGTCTCCGAGCGCGGTGCGCCCGGCGTCGCGGTGGCCGCGCAGGCCGGCTTCGGGGTGTACCTGTCGACCGCCGGCGGCCGGCCGGGCAGCTTCGCCCACGTCGGGCTCTCCAACGTGGACAACCGGGTGCTCGCGGTGCAGTACGACGGCCCGGCGACGCTGCTGTGGAGCGGTGCGGGTGAGCCCGATCCGAAGAAGCCCGGCCAGGGCTGCCACCGCACCCGGCTGTTCGAGTCCGACGTGCAGTGGCAGTCGGTGCAGGGCGGTTGGATCGGCGGGACCTGCCGGGATCTGGCGTTCGCCGGCCCGCTGGCGGTCGCGGCCACCCAGAGCGGCGGGGTGTTGCGGCTGGACACCCTGGCCGCGCAGCCGCAGTGGCAACCGGTGATGGTCAACTGCGGGTTGCCGCTGCGCGACCGGACCCGGTTCGTGCCGGTGGACGCCATCGCCGTGAGCGGCCACGCCACCGGCGCCACCACGGCCGGCGCCGACAACCAGGCGGCGGAGCGGCTGATCCTGGCCGGCGGCGAGCGCGGTGTGTACCGCAGCGCCGCCGCGGTGGACTGGACCGCCAGCGCCAACCAGGCCACCGCCGACGTGGTGACCGTCCCGGACACCTGGCTGCTCTGCTCCGGCGAGCACGACATCGAGGTGGTGCGGCAGGATGCGACGCTCGGCGATTGAACGGCTGCTGCCCGCCGCCTACCAGCGGGCCTGCGTCCCGGGCAGCGTGCTCTGGGCGCTACTGGACGTGATGGAGGGGCTGCACGCCCCGGACGAGGCGATCCTCGCCGAGGTCGACGCCCTGTTCGACCCGTACCGCGCGCCGGATCCGCTGGTCGCGCGGTTGACCCGCTGGGTGGCGATGGACCACGTGGTGGCCTCGCCCCGCCCGGACGCCCCGCTGCCGCTGCCGGTGGGCCGGCTGCGCGACCTCGTGGCCAACGGGGCGTTGCTGGCCCGTTGGCGGGGCACCCCGTACGGCATGCGCAGAGCCCTCGAGCTGGCCACCGGGTTGACGGGCTTCACGATCGACGAACCCGACGAGCAGCCCTTCCACCTCGTGGTGCGGGTGCCGCCGGCAGCCGCGCACCTGCTCGCCGTGATCACCCGCATCGTCGAGGCGGAGAAGCCCGCCGCGGTGACCGCCGAACTCGTCGTCACCGCCGACGATCCCGCCGAACCGCCGCCACCCGCCGAACCGCCGCCGCCCGCTGTGGCGGGGCCGGCGATCGGCCGGGCGTCGGTGCCGCACCACCCTGTCTCGCCACCATCCCCCGCGCCACCCGCCGGACCGTCCGCAGAGGAGCCGTCATGACCACCGAATGGGCCGTCGTCGCCGCAGCCCAGCAGTTCACCCTGGACGCCGGCAACGTCGGCGAGCTCACCTTCACCGTGTCCAACCCGGGGCTCGCGCCGGACACCGTGGTCTTCGACGTGGCACCGGGCGAGGGCAGCCAACGGGCCTGGTTCACCGTCGCCGAGCCGCAGCGGGTCGTACCCGGGCAGGGCTCGGTCTCCTTCCTCGTCCGCCTCGCCGTGCCCCCGGGCACCGCGCCCCGCCGGTACGACATGACCGGCTTCGCGTACTCGGCGAACACCGCGCCGGAGGAGAGTTCCCGCTCCAGCGGGCGGGTGACGTACGAGGTCCGCGCGGTGGCTCCGCCGAAGCGGCCGCCCTGGCCGTGGATCGCGGCCGCCGCGGCGCTGGTGCTGCTGGTCGGCGGGGTGGTCGGCTACCTGCTGACCCGACCCGACGATGCCCCGCCACCCGGTGCGCCGCGGGTCGTGACGCTGGAGGCGGAGAGCCTGCTCGACGGTGCGCGGGTGGAGTCGCCGGCCGGGAAGGCGGCGGCGGTGGTGCCGCAGGGAAACTGCTGCGCCGTGACCTGGTCGGGGGATCGGCAGCTGTTCTTCCAGGGCCTGGCGCCCGGTGACCGGGTGAGCCTCACCGTCGACCTGCCCAGCGACGCCGTCTGGCGCTTCTCCACGACGCGCACCACCTCGTTCGACTACGCCAACACGATCTGGCAGATCGACGGTACGCAGGTCGGCGGCACCTTCCTCGGCTTCACGCCGAAGGTGGTGCTGGGTGACTTCGCCGACGTCGGCACCGTCCGCCTCGGAGCCGGCAAACACACGCTCACGCTGATCGCGGTGGGCAAGACGCAGGGTGTCGAACGGTACTTCGCCGGGGTCGACCAGATCCGGTTCACCGAGGTCACCGGGGCGGTCGCGCACCGATGAACGGTCGGCAGAAGGTGGTGCTGGTGACGCTGGCGGTGCTCCTGGTGGCGTTCTTCACGCTGGCCGTCGGCGTCGGGAGCGGCGAGCAGGGCCGCGCGGACGAGCCGCCGGGGGTGGTCGAGCGGCTGGGCCGCCTGGCCGGCGGGAGCGGCACGGTCGACCCGGCGACCGTACGCGCCGACTGCGACCGCAGCGGGGACGTCCTCAGCTTCCTCGGCGACTGCGAACTGCGGGTGGCCGACCCCGGCGGGCTCAAGACGGTGGTGCTGCGCAGTGCCCGCGCCTTCGAGGTGACCGCCCCGGCGCCCCGGGACGCCGACCTCACCGTCCACGCCGAGGTCGAGCCGGGTGACGGAACCGAGGCGGTCGCCCGGATCGCCGTCGACCGGGCCGCCACCGTCCTGCTGAGCTGCCCGGGAGGTGCCGGGTGCACGGTCACCGTCGCCGCCGACTGACCCACCCGGGCGCCGGCACCGGCCGCGCGCCGTCCCGGCCCGACCGCGAGGAGACCCGACATGGGTGAGTTGCGCAAGCCCTTCCTGCTGCTCGCGCTGGTCGCGGTGACGCTGGTGTTCCTGGTCGAGGTCGGTTCGTCACTGCTCACCGGCGGCGGCGACGCCACCGGCGCGCTGCGGGCCGGCGCGGTGGACCTCGGCGTGGACGTGGACGTCGGCGCGGTCAGCGAGCCCTCCGGGCGGGGTACGAGCTACCTGGCGCTGATCGACGTGGTGGCGCTCTGGACGACCGGCCTGTTCTGCCTGAGCCTGGTGCTGCCCGACCGGAGCCAGGGCCGGATCCAGGGGCTGGCGACGCTGATCTTCTCGATCCTGCTCATCCTGGCGTCCCTGGTGCTGCTGATCGTCGCCCTCGTCGAGCTGACCATCATGGTGTCGCTCTTCCTGGCCGCGCCGTTCGGCACCCTGGCGTACCTGGCGCTGTGGGGGTTCTTCCCGGTGGGCGAGGCGAGCGTGCTGCTCGGGCTGGTGCTGCTGCTGAAGCTGGTCTGGGTGGTGCTGTTGCTGCTCGCACAGCCACGCTTCCTGCAGAACAAGGGCCTGGTGCTGCTGGCGCTCACGACCCTGCTCTGCACCGTCGTGCTGGAGTTCCTGCACCGGCTCGTGCCGGTCGTCGTGGTGAGCATCCTCGACGACGTCGGGGCGCTGGTCTTCGCGGTCGTCGCCATCATCTGGGGTCTGGTCCTGCTGATCGGGTCGATCCCCGCCATCGTCAAGTCCATCCGGGTGACCGCCGCACTGCCCACCCGTTGACCTTTCCGGTATCGGCGACGACCCGGTGGATTGTCTGTGACCCTGGCGGCGTGGACAGGACGCCGGCGTGCGACGCGGTGGAGCTGCGCGTACACGGCGTGTCCGGGGTGACGGCGGAGCGGATCCTCGACCATCCGGTGGTGGTCCGCGTCGCCGGGGGCTCGCACGCGGGCTTCTTCCGGCCCCGGCCGGGCAGCGGCGCCGCCGGCGGGGCCACGGACGGAGTCGCCGTCGAGGCGTACCGCTGGGGCTCCCTCACCGCCGGCGCCGCGGTCCGGACGGCCTCGATGCTGCTGCTCCTGCCCTTCATGCTGAGCAACCTGGCGATCTGGCTGCGGCCGCCGGGGCGCGACCGGTGGGGGCTGCTCGGCGTGCTGTGCCGACTGCTCGCCGGCACCCTCACCGCCACCTTCGTGCTGGCGACGGTGGGCGTCACGCTGGACCTGGTCGGCTGGCAGTGCGTGCCGTACCCCGGGTGCCGGGCCAGCCGCCCCTATCTGGCCTGGCTCTACGCCCTGCCGTCCGGCCCCCGGCTGGCCCTGCTGTCGCTCGTACCCCTGCTCGCGTTGCGGGTCGTCTGGGCGATCGGCGTCCGGTCCGCGCGCGCGTTCGAGGGCTTCGGGCCACCGTCCGAGCAGTCGCCCACCGCCGGGCGGACCGGGGGCCTCAGCGACGCCGGCTTCTGGAACGACGAGCGGACCATCGGTTGGCTGCGTCAGATCCACGTGGCGCTCGGCGTCGGCACACTGAACCTCAGCCTGCTCGCGGGCATCTCGTCAGGCGGCGTCGGCGCCGCCCGGCACCTCGTGCAGACCGTGGCGGCCGTCGGACTGCTCGTGTTCTGCGTGGTCCTGCTCTGCCTGCCCGTGCCGGCCAGCGGAGCGCGGACCCGGGCGTTCCTGCGCCTGCTGTGGGCGGCCACCGTCGTGGTGACCGTGCTGTGCCTCGGCTCGGCCGTCCTCGCCGGCGCGGCACCGTCCGGCCCCGGGAAACTGCCCGGGTACGAGGGCGGCGCCGCCGGAGTGGTCGCGGCGCAGGGCGTTCTGCTCGTGGTGCTCACCGCTGTCACGTACGCCCGCCAGCGCGCGTCCCCGACCGACAGCCGTCCCTTCCTGCGCGGGCTCGGCACCCCGATCGTGGCGGCGGGGGCGGTGAGCGTCGGAGCGGCGTTCACCGCCACCCTGGTCTACCGGACCGCCGACGTCCTGGACCACGGCAACATTCCCGATCCGATCCGGCCCAACCCGTCGACCCTCGGCCCGCTGGAGCCGCCGGTGGCCTACTGGTGGGCCGCTCTCGCCGGGCTCGCCGCTCTGCTGATCGGCGCGGCGGCGACCTCGGCCACTCTTCTGTTGAGTCGTCGGCGGCGACGGCGGTTGGCGGCGCGCATCATCGAGCGGGACTACCCTGAGGTGCCGGCGGAGGAGGTCCCCCGACTGCGCCTGGTGCGGGAGACCATCGCCCGGTCGCAGATCGTCGAGGAGCTGGGCCCGGTGCTGATCGCGTTCCTGCTGATCGCCTCGCTCGGGCTGGCGACCGTCGCCCTCGACGTGATCGGGATGGGTCCCACCCAGCTCGCGGCGCGGCTCGGTGGGCACGGCGGCGCGGCGGCCGTGCTCGCCGCCTACGTCACCGACGCGGGCGTCTGGGTGATCAGCCTGCTGGTGATCTGCCTGATGGTCCTCGGTTTCCGCTCGTACCGGTCGTTCCAGACCCGGCGGGTGCTGGCGGTGCTGTGGGACCTCGGTACCTTCTGGCCCCGCACGGTCCACCCCTTCGCTCCGCCGTGTTACGCCGCCCGCTCGGTCCCGGAACTGGCGAAGCGGATCACCGGGCTCGCCGCGCGCGGACCGGTGGTCCTCTCCGGGCACAGCCACGGCTCGGTCCTCGCCGCCGCCACCGTCCTGCACCTACCGCCGTCCGTGCTGTCCCGGGTCTCGCTGCTGACCTACGGCTCGCCGCTGAACCGCACCTACGCCCAGCTCTACCCGGCGTACCTGGGACCGCGGACACTCTGCGACCTGGGCGAGCGGATCGGGTGGCGGTGGCGGAACCTCTGGCGGGACACCGACCCGATCGGAGGGCCGATCTTCGGCCGGGCCCCGGACGCACCGTTCTGCGCCGACCCGGCGACCGGCGACGTCGACATCCGGCTCCGCGACCCGCGCAGCCTGGCCATCGACCCGGCGGACACCGTTCCGCCCCCGGTCGAGCGGCACTGGCCCTACCACACCCAGGCCGCGTACCAGGTGGCCGTCCGCGAGCTGATCGACCGTTCCCGCTGACCACGCCCGTTCACGGCACTGACGCCACCAGGGCGGCGGCCCGGTCCCGGTCGAGTGTCCCGTCCGCGACCCACACCCGGTACCGGCCGTGCCGGGTCTCGCCGGCCGGCACCACGGCCGGCCGATCGAAGGCGAACGCCACGCAGACCCCCGGGTACATCGCGGTCCGCACGAACCACCGGTCGCCGCGTCCGAGACCGGTGACGACCAGGGTGTACGCCCCGCCGCCCGGCCCGACGCCGGCCAGCGCCAGCCACGGCGCCGCGCTGCCGTTGACCGCGTCCTCCCCGGCGTCGTCGGCGGTGAACACCGCCGGTTCACCGTCGGCGACCGCCCGCCAGAAGAACCCGCCGTAGCCGGCCCCGCCGGGGCGGCCGTTGGTGGCCGGGCTGCCCAGGTGCACCGCCCGGTCGGCCGGGGCGGTGAGGGCGGAGTGCAGGTCGAGCCGCCAGGTGTCCGGTGCCACCGCCGACGTGGCGAGCCGCCGCCGCTCGGTCAGCAGCACGGCACCGGCCCGGTCGCGCCACTGGAGGTCGTGCGCGTACCGGCCCGGGGTCCGCTCGATCTCACCGGTGTGCGTGATGACGCCGTGGTCGTCGCGCCAGGTGTAGCCGACGTCGCGGACATAGGTGCGTCCGCCCCACAGGTTGGCGCCGTCCACGTCCTGCACGGCGAGGGAGGCGCCGAGGTGCCACACGTGGTCGGCGGGCAGGGCGTCGGTGACGACCGTGCCGCCCAGGGTGCGTACCGGGTGCAGGTAGGGCCGGGGTCCGTGCCGCGCGTCCAGCGCCGGGTCGAGCACGTACCGGGCGACCTCCGTGCCGTCGACCAGCAACCGCGCCGGCTCCAGCCGGGTGGTGCCGCCCAGGTCGGGGCTCACGACAGCTCCGGGTGGGCGCCGACCGGCCGGCGACCGGCGACGGCGTGCAGGGCGGCCAGCGTGTAACCGGCGAGGATCGGCAGCGCCACGGGGGTGACCAGGGCGGCGAGCAGGCCGGCCACCACGGTCACCCCGGTGAGCGCGGCCCAGCGGGTGGGCGCGTCGAGGCAGGCGCGGGCGGCCGATCGGGCACCGGCCCGCCACCGCCCGCCCCCGTTCCCGCCCACCTCGACGACGACCAGCCCGGCCCACCCGACCAGACCGGCCGTGACCAGTGCGGTCACCAGCAACGCGGGCGGGCCGCCCGGCACCCGGCCGGTGGCCAGGGCCGCCAGGTCGGCCCCGAGCAGCCCGGCCACGGCGACCGCGAGCAGGCTGACCGGCACGCCGGGCAGCACCGAGCGGCCGAACCGGCGCACGGTGGCCCCTGCCGACGGCCAACCGCCGGTACGCGTCCAGTCGTGCACCGCCGCGCTGGCGGTGCCGACCGCCGCGGCCGCGGTGACCAGCGGGACCGCCGCCAGCACCAGCAGGATGCCGAGCAGCGCCAGGTCGGCGGCGTCCCGGGCGACGTCGCACCAGTCCCGCCGTCCGCCGGTGTCCTGCCGCTCAGCCCTTGATGCCACTGGTGTTGATCCCCTCGACGAGCATCCGCTGGAACGCGACGAAGAACAGGAAGACCGGCAGCAGCGACAGCACCGACATGGCGAACATCGGCCCGACCGCGCTCTGGCTGGTGGAGTCGATGAACAGGGTCAGCGCGACCGGCACGGTGTAGTCCTCCAGTTGGGACAGGAAGACCAGCTGCCGGAAGAAGTCGTTCCAGGTCCAGATGAACGAGAAGATCGCCGTGGTGACCAGCGCGGGGCGGCTCAGCGGCAGGATGATGTGCCGGAAGATGCCGTACGGGCCGGCGCCGTCGATCCGGGCCGCCTCGTCCAGCTCGCGCGGGACGCCGCGCATGAACTGCACCATCAGGAAGACGAAGAACGCCTCGGTGGCCAGGAACTGCGGGATGAGCAGTGGCAGGTAGGGCCAGTCGCCGCCGACCAGTCCCAACGTCCGGAACAGGATGTACTGCGGCACGATCAGGACGTGTTGGGGCAGCAGCAGCGTGCCGATCATGACGGCGAACCACACGCCGCGCAGCCGGAACCGCAGCCGCGCGAAGGCGTACGCGGCCAGCAGGCAGGAGAGCCCGTTGCCGACGACGGTGAGCAGGCTGACCATGGCGCTGTTGAGGAAGAACCGGCCGAAGCTGACGTCGAAGTTGGACCACCCGGCGGTGTAGTTGCCCGGGGTGAACCGCTCGGGCAGCAGCCCGAGGTTGTTGACGATCTCCTCCTGGGACTTCATCGAGGTCCCGACCATCCAGAACAGTGGGTAGAGCACCACCGCGACGATCGCCACCAGGATGAGCAGCCGCAGCACCGGCCGGCCGCCGGGCCGACGACGGGTGGTCGGCGTCGTTCCGGTCGGCGCGTCGGCCGTCGGGGTCACCGTCACCATCACCGGTCCTCCCCGTCGGAGTAGTGCACCCAGAACCGTCCGGTGCTGAAGAAGACCGCGGTGATCACCGCGATGGCGAGCAGGAACACCCAGGCCATCGCCGAGGCGTAGCCCATGTCGAGTTCGGTGAAGCCGGTGATGTAGAGGTTGAGCGTGTACATCAGGGTGGAGTCGACCGGGCCGCCGGTGCCGTTGCTGAGCACGAACGCCGCGGTGAAGCCCTGGAAGCCGTTGATGGTCTCCAGTACCAGGTTGAAGAAGATCACCGGAGAGAGCATCGGCAGGGTGACGTTGCGGAACTGGCGGAACCGGCCGGCGCCGTCGACCGACGCGGCCTCGTACAGCTCGGTGGGCACCTGCTTGAGCCCGGCCAGGAAGATCACCATCGGCGCGCCGAACTGCCAGATGGCCAGCACCATCAACGTTTCGAGGGCCCAGTCCGGGTCGTTGACCCACGGTTTGCCCTGGATGCCGAAGAGGCTCAGCAGCGAGTTGAACGCGCCGTCGCGGTTGAACATGTTGACCCAGACGATGGCCAGCGCCACGCTCCCGCCGAGCAGCGACGGCAGGTAGAACAGCCCGCGGAACAGCCCGACGCCGCGCCAGGCGCGGTTGAGCAGCAGCGCCACACCGAGCGCCGCGGCCAGCTTCAGCGGCACGGCGATCAGCGCGAAGGTCAGGGTCACCCGCACCGCGTGCCAGTACGACGGGTCGGCGGTGAACATCCGTTCGTAGTTGGCCAGCCCCACCCACTCCACCTCGGAGAAGGGGGTGAGGATGTCGTAGTTGGTGAAGCTCAGGTACAGCGACAGCAGCATGGGGACCGCCGTGACACCCATCAGGCCGATGAGCCACGGCGACAGGAAGACGTACCCCGCCAGACCTTCGCTGTGCCGGAAGCGTCCGGGCCCACGCCTGTCGGTGTGGGCCCGGGCGGATCCGGGGCCGCGTCGGGTCGGGTCGGGCGCCGTGGTCAACGCCACCAACAGCTCCTCTCCTCGCCTGGTGGGGCGGTCAGGCGATGGCGGACTTGCACGCCTCGATGAACTGGGCGGCGGCCTGGGCGGGGGTGGCCCGGCCGTACTGGGCGTTCTCGGCGGCCTTGATCAGCTCGGACTTGACCTTGCTGTGCCCCTTGATCGGCACCTGCGGCGACTTGCCGAACTTCTGGGTCAGCTCCGCCTCGACGGCGATGGACTGCTTCATGGCCGGGTCGGTGGTGCCGTCGCTGACCACGCGGCGCAGGTCCAGGTTGGACGGCAGACCGCGGTCGGTGCCGAGCAGCTTGACCGCCTCCTGGTCGTTGTTCAGGAAGTTGATCACGTCGACCGCGATGTCCCTGTTCTTGCTGCCCTTGAACACCGACCAGTACATCGAGGCGCGCGCCCACTGCGCGCTCGGGTCACCGGGGTACGCGATGACGCCCAGCTCGTCCTTGGTGTTCTTCTTCAGGTCGGGCATCTGGTTGGCCCAGACCCAGGAGGTCGCCGCCTTGCCGGTGACCACCAACTGCTTGGTGATGTCGGTGGCGTTGCCCTCGTGGATGACGTCGGGGGTCGGGGTGGCCTTGCGGTCCCGGGCGCCCTTCCACAGCTCGAACCACCTGGTCACGTCCTCGGCGGTGAAGCCCAGCTCGTTGCCCTTGTAGAGGTCCTTGCCCTGCTGGCGCAGCCAGACCCAGAACGCCTTGTAGTCGGCGCTCGGGTCCTGGGTGCCGGGCACCTTGGTCCTGGCGGTGACCTGCTCGGCCCAGGCGATGTGCTGCTCCCACGACATTCCGGTGGTGGGCTCGGGCAGGTTGTGCCTGGTCAGCAGCGTCTTGTTGTAGACGAGGCCCTGCGTGTTCTCCCCGGCGGCCAGGCCGGCGAGCTTGCCGTCGACCACGCCGTACTGCCAGAGGCTCTCCGGGAACTTGGAGGTGTCCAGCTTCCCGGACTTCTGGTACGAGGTGAGGTCGAGCGTGCTGTTGCGGGCCGCGTACTCGGCCAGGTAGTTGTCGTCGATCTGGAACAGGTCCGGCGGGTTGCCGCCAGCGGTGAGGGTGGCCAGCTTGTCGAAGTAGCCCTGGTTGGCCTGCCAGGTCTTCTCGAACGTCACGTTCGGGTGCTTCCTGGTGTAGAGGGCCAGCGCGTCCTCGGTCAGCTTGGCCCGGGCGTCGCCGCCCCACCAGAAGATGGAGAGCTTGACCGGGGCGTTCGGGTCGGCGGCGCCGTCGTCGTCGTCTCCGCAGGCGGCGGCACCGAACATCAGCGGGGCGGCGACCGTCACGGCGAGCAGGCCGCGCAGCAGCCGCCGCCGGGGCAGCGCGGTACGGTGAGTGCGCCCGACGGGCGTGTCAGTGGTGGGGGGCGTTGCGGGGTGCATGTGCGCTCACTCCTCGGCATTAGGAGGCGACGGCGTCACCGGTGGCCGCGGTCGGGGTGCCCGGGCCCGCAGGGCAATGCGGGTCCGGGCCCAGCGGCGCGGCCAGGGGACGTGCCGGTCGGGCCTGCGGGCCCGGGCCGGTCGAGTCGCGGATGACCAGGTCGGTCTGGAGCATTACCTGTGCGGTGGTACGACGGACGCCGAGCGCCGTGCCGACACCGAGCCCCCGCGCACCGCGCGGTGACTCGCTGTCCTGTTGCAGCAACATGTCGACGGCCGTCCGGCCGGCGGCCGCGGTGGGTGTGGCCACCGTCGTCAGTTTGGGGCGGGTGAGCCGGCTCAGGGCGATGTCGTCGACCCCGACGACGCTCACCTCCTGCGGCACCCGGACCCCGAGCGCGTCCAGCCCCTCGATGAGGCCGATCGCCATCAGGTCGTTGTAGGCGAGCACGGCCGACACGCCGCTGCGCCGCACCTGCTCGGCGATGGCGGAACCACCGGTCTCGGTGGGCGCGTTCGGGCCGAGCAGCGTCAACTCGGCGCCGCCGGCCCGGGCGGCCGTGGCGGCGGCCCGGCGCATCTCCCGGTTGGTCCACGAGCTGCGCGGCCCGCCCAGGAGCGCGATGCGGTCGTGGCCCAGGCCGATGAGGTGCTCGATCGCCGCCCGCGCTCCCTGCCCGACGTCCATCAGCACGCAGGGCAGGCCGGTCACCTGGCGGTTCACCACCACCAACGGCACCTCGCGGCTGAGCTGCTCGATCAGGCTGTTGCTCATGCGCGGGCTGCACAGCAGCACCCCGTCGACCTGCTTGGCCAACGCGTGGACCAGCTCCTCCTCGGCGGTCGGGTCCTCGTTGGTGTCGGCCACGAAGACGTGGTAGTCGCGGTGCCGGGCCTGGCTCTCCGCCGCCTTGATCAGCGGCGGGAAGAACGGGTTCGCGATGTCCGCGATGATCAGCCCGATGTTGTGCGTCCGCCCGGTGATCAGTGCCCGGGCGGCCCGGTTCGGCCGGTAGCCCAGATCCTCCGCGCACGCCAGCACCCGGACCCGGGTCTCCGGGTTGACGAGGTGCGGAGCGGAGAAGGTGCGGGACACGGTGGAGATGTGCACCCCGGAGGCACGGGCGACGTCCCGGATGGTGACTGGCACGGCGGCCCCTTCGTCCGATGTGGCGGCGGTCACGTGGGTGTGGCCCATTAATGCAAACGGTTGCGCCAGTGTCAACGGTGGACGATTACGGTTCTGTTGCGCCAGCGCTCCCAATGGTCATTTTCCAGGCTCGCAAACACTGACATTTACCGCCGATTGTGCGGCTCTCGTTGACGCCATCGGATCGAGCGTGATTACTTCACTGCAAACCTTTGCAGGATCACCGGGGGGAGGCGACCCAATGTCACCGAGAGCCGACGGCCGGGTCCGGTACGCCGTCGTGGGCACCGGCGCGCGGGCGGAGATGTTCGTCCGGGCCCTGGTGCTCGACCACGCCGACTCCACCGAGCTGGTCGCCTTCGCCGACGTCAACCAGGCCCGGATGGACGCGCACAACCGCTGGCTGACCGAGCTGGGGCACCGCCCGGTGCCCACGTACCCGGCCGGCGAATTCCTGGCCATGCTGGACAAGGAGCGGGTCGACGTCGTCCTGGTGACCAGCGTGGACGTCACCCACGACGAGTACGTGGTGGCCGCCCTGCGCGCCGGCCGCGAGGTCGTCACCGAGAAGCCGATGACCGTGGATGCTCCGCGCTGCCGGCGGATCCTGGACGCGGTGACGGAGACCGGCGGCCGGGTGACGGTCGCCTTCAACTACCGCTACAACCCGCTGCACGAGCAGGTCCGCAAGCTGCTCGCCGACGGCGCGGTCGGTGAGATCGGCTCGGTGCACTTCGAGTGGCTGCTCGACGTGCGACACGGAGCCGACTACTTCCGCCGCTGGCACCGGGACAAGGCCACCTCCGGCGGCCTGATGGTGCACAAGGCCAGCCACCACTTCGACCTGGTCAACTGGTGGCTGGCCGCCACCCCCGTCGAGGTGTACGCGGCCGGGCGGCTGTTCTTCTACGGCGAGGACGGCCGCCGGCACGGCTACGCCCGCGACTACGACCGGGCGTACGGCTTCCCCGCCGCCGCCGACGACCCGTTCGCGCTGCGGCTGGACGCCCATCCCCGGCTGCGCGAGCTGTACCTCGACGCCGAGGCCGAGGACGGCTACCAGCGCGACCGCAACGTGTTCGCCCCCGGGGTGAGCATCGAGGACGACATGGCGGTCCTCGCCCGCTACTCCACCGGCGCCACCATGACCTACCACCTCACCGCGTACTCCCCCTGGGAGGGCTACCGGGTGATGGTCAACGGCAGCCGGGGCCGGCTGGAGTTGGAGGTCACCGAGAACGACTTCGTCGACCGGGGCACCGCCGGCGCGGTCAAGGGCGCCGCGCTGCACGGCGCCGAGGCACCCGCCGAGGGCGGCGGCGCGACGCTCACCCTCCGCCCGTTCTGGGCCCCACCCCGGCAGATCCCGGTCGAGGGCCGCACCCGGCAGGGGCACGGCGGCGCGGACGCCCGGATGACCGGGGTGCTCTTCGGTGGTCACCCCGACCCGCTGGACCGCGCCGCCACCGCCGACGACGGCGCCCTGGCCCTGCTCACCGGCCTGGCCGCCAACCGCTCCTTCGAGACCGGTCAACCGGTCCGGGTCGCCGACCTGCTCACCCCCCGCTGACACAGGAGACGAGGAGCCCATCCCCGTGCCGACGTTCAACCACACCGACCTGCTCCTGCCACCCGAGCCCGGCCAGCGCGCGCTGGCCCGGGAGCTGTACGCCCTCGCGGCGGAGCAACCCATCATCTCGCCGCACGGGCACGTCGACCCGGCCCTGCTCGCCGAGGACCAGCCGTTCCCGGACCCGGCGCAGCTGCTCATCGTGCCCGACCACTACCTGACCCGGATGCTGCTCAGCCAGGGCGTACCCCCTGCGGACCTGGGCGTGCCCACCCGCGACGGCAGCCCGGTGGAGACCGACGGCCGGGTGATCTGGCGGCGTTTCGCCGCGCACTGGCACCTGTTCCGCGGCACCCCGTCGCGGCTCTGGCTGGAGCAGACCTTCCGCACCGTGTTCGGGGTGCACACCCCGCTGAGCCCGGCCACCGCCGACGCCCTCTACGACGAGCTGGCCGCCCGGCTCGCCGAGCCGGACTTCCGGCCCCGGGCGCTGTTCGAGCGGTTCGGCATCGAGGTCCTCGCCACCACCGAGTCTCCCCTGGACGACCTCGATCAGCACGCCAAGCTCGCCGCCGACGGCTGGGGAGGGCCCGGCGGGCGGGTGGTCACCACCTTCCGCCCCGACGACGTGGTGGACATGGAGTTCGAGGGCTGGTCGACCAACGTGGACCGTCTCGGCGAGCTGGCCGGCGCGGACACCGGCACGTACACCGGCTACCTGGCCGCGCTGCGGACCCGCCGGGAGGCGTTCATCGCCGCCGGCGCGACATCCTCCGACCACGGTCACCCCACCGCCCGCACGCTGGACCTCGCCCCGCAGGAGGCCGCGCGGCTGTACGACCGGGGCCGGCGCGGCGAGGCCGACGCGGCCGACGCGGAGGCCTTCCGGGCGCACATGCTGGTGGAGTTCGCCCGGATGTCCCTCGACGACGGCCTGGTCATGCAGCTGCACCCCGGCGCGGTGCGCAACCACAACCGCTGGCTGCACGCCCGGCACGGCCGGGACGTCGGCGGCGACGTCCCCCAGGCCACCGAGTACGTGCACGCGCTCGCCCCGCTGCTGGAGCGCTACGGCAACGACCCCAGGCTGCGGGTGGTGCTCTACACCCTCGACGAGGACACCTTCACCCGGGAGCTGGCGCCGCTGGCCGGCGGCTACGCCGCGCTGCTGCTCGGGGCGCCCTGGTGGTTCCTGGACTCCCCCGAGGTGCTGCGCCGGTTCCGCGAGACGGTCACCGAGACCGCCGGGTTCTACAACACCACCGGGTTCGTCGACGACACCCGGGCGTTCTGTTCCATCCCGGTCCGGCACGACGTGGCGCGGAGGGTGGACGCCGGCTTCCTGGCGCGGCTGGTCGCCGAGCACCGGCTGCCGATGGACGAGGCCGCCGAGACCATCGTCGACCTCGCGTACCGGCTGCCCAAGCGGGTCTTCAACTTCGGAGGGCGTGACCAGTGAGCGTGACCATCACCTCCGTCGAGGTGCACGACGTGCGGTTCCCGACCGCCGCCCGGGGCGACGGCTCCGACGCGATCAACCGGGGCGACTACTCGGCGACGTACGTGGAGCTGGGCACCGACGCCGGGCCGACCGGCGCCGGGTTCACCTTCACCAACGGCCGGGGCAACGAGATCACCTGTGCGGCGGTGCGGGCGCTGGCCCACCACGTGCGGGGACGCACGGTCGAGGAGATCGCCGCCGAGCCGGTGGCGTTCTGGCGCTCGCTCAGCGCCGACGTGCAGCTGCGCTGGCTGGGCCCGGAGAAGGGCGTCATCCACATGGCGACCGGCGCCCTGGTCAACGCGGTGTGGGACCTGCGGGCGACCCTGGCAGGCAAGCCGATGTGGCGGTTCCTCACCGAAATGCCCACCGACGAACTCGTCGCCAGCGTCGACTTCCGGCACATCACCGACGCGCTCACCCCCGACGAGGCGGCCGCCATCCTCGACAAGGGATTGATCGGAGGGGATGGCAGGCTCGCGGATCTCAAGGAGATCGGCTTCCCTTCGTACACCACCTCGGTCGGCTGGCTCGGCTACCCCGACGACAAGGTGCGGGCGCTGACCCGGCAGGCGTACGACGACGGGTGGAGGGCGGTGAAGATGAAGGTCGGCGGCCCCCTCGCTGACGACCTGCGCCGGGCCCGGATCATCCGGGCCGAGATCGGCCCGGACGCGCTGCTCATGATGGACGCCAACCAGGTCTGGGACGTCGACGAGGCGATCACGGCGATGACGGCGCTGGCCGAGGTGGACCCGTACTGGATCGAGGAGCCCACGCACGCCGACGACATCCTCGGGCACGCCCGGATCGCCCGAGCGGTCACCGAGCTGACCGACGGCCGGTGCCGGGTGGCCACCGGTGAGGTGGCCGCCAACCGGGTGATCTTCAAGCAGCTGCTCCAGGCCGAGGCGATCGGCGTGATGCAGATCGACGCGTGCCGGGTGGGCGGCGTCAACGAGGTCCTCGCGGAGCTGCTGCTGGCCGCGAAGTTCGGGGTGCCGGTCTGCCCGCACGCCGGCGGCGTCGGCCTCTGCGAGTACGTCCAGCACCTCGCGATCTTCGACTACCTGCGCGTCGGCACCGGCCTGGACGGGCGGATGGTCGAGTACGTCGACCACCTGCACGAACACTTCGTCGACCCGGTACGCACACGGAGTGGCCGCTACCTGCTGCCCGAGCGGCCCGGCTACAGCGCCACCATGAAGCCCACGTCGATCGCCGAGTTCCGCTTCCCGGACGGCCCGGCGTGGCGGTGACCGTCGGCGCCTCCCGGCTCGGCCTGGGCATGCTGCGCCGGCTGCCCGCCGAGGCCCGACCGCTGGTGCGGCCGGGCACCGTGCCGACCGGTGTCGTGCACCTCGGGCTCGGTGCGTTCCACCGGGCGCACCAGGCCGTCTACACCGAAGCGGCGATCGGCGCGGCGGGCGGCGACTGGGGCATCGTGGCGGTCGCCCCCCGCAGCACCGCACTGGTCGAGGCGCTCACCGCGCAGGACAACCTGTTCAGCGTCAGCACCCTCTCCGCCACCGGCAGCGCCACCCGGGTGGTGGGCGCGCTGAGCGGGGTCCGGCACGCGCCCAGCGACCCGGACGCCGTGGTGGCGCTGCTCGCCGACCCCGCAGTGCGGGTGGTGACCCTGACCGTCACCGAGAAGGCGTACCAGCTCGACCCGGTGACCGGCCGGTTGCGCCCCGACCCGGCGCTCGCCGCCGACCTGGCCGGCGGACGGCCTCCGATCACCGTGCCGGGGCTGCTGCTGCGCGGGCTCGCCGCCCGGGCCGCCGCCGACGCCGGACCGGTGGCGCTGGTCAGCTGCGACAACCTGCCGGCCAACGGCCTGCGGCTACGCGGCCTGGTCGACCAGGCGGTCGGTCGGGCCGCCGGGGTTCCCGCCGGGCTGGTCGACTGGGTGGCCGGCAACGTCACCTGCCCGGGCACCATGGTGGACCGGATCGTGCCGGCCAGCACCGGGGAGACGATCGAGGCGGCGCGCCGGGCGCTGGGCGTGACCGACCTGGCCGCGGTGGCCGCCGAGCCGTACGCGCAGTGGGTAATCGAGGACGATTTCCCCGGCGGCCGGCCGGGCTGGGAGCACGCCGGGGCGGTTCTCACCGACGACGCGGGGCCGTGGGAGCGGTTGAAGCTGCGCACCCTCAACGGCGTGCACTCGGCCGTGGCGTACCTGGGCGCGCTGGCCGGGCGGGAGACGATCGCCGACGCGCTGGAGATCCCGCACCTGGCCGCCGTGCTGCGCCGGCTGATCGCCGAGGACGTGGCGGCCAGCTTCACCCCGCCGGACGGGGTCCGGGTGGTCGACTACGGCGAGCAGGTCCTCGCCCGGTTCGGCAACCCGGCGATCCACCACCGCACCCTGCAGGTGGCGTTGGACGGCTCGCAGAAGCTGCCGCAGCGGATCCTGCACACCATCGCCGACCTGCGCGCGTCCGGCCGGTCCGCGCGCTGGGGAGCGCTGGTGGTGGCCGCCTGGTTGCGCTTCGCGCTGGGCCAGGCCGACGACGGACGGGCACTGCCGTTCCAGGACCCGCTCGCCGGGCCGATCCGGGCCGCGCTGGATGCCGGCACGCGAACCCCGGCGGGCGTGGTCGACGCGGTCTTCGCACTGCGCGAGGTCGTCCCGGCCGAGGTGGCCGAGGACGACGAGGTACGCACCGACGTGACCGCCTGGCTGGCCGCGCTGGAGCGCCACGGCGTCGAGGCGACACTGGCCGGTGCCCGGTGAACGGGCCGACGCTGGCCGGTGCCCGGTGAACGGGCGTACGCCGCCGACGCGGATCGCCGTGATCGGGGCGAACGGGCACGGCCGCTGGCACCGGCGGGTGATCGCGCCACTGCACGCCGACGGCCGGCTGCGGCTGGTCGCCCTGGTCGACGTCCGACCGGTGGAGGACGACCAGGCGGCGCCGGTGCCGCCGGGGGTCGGGGTGTTCACCGACCACCGGGCGATGCTCGCCGCCGCACGGCCGGAGGTGGTGGTGATCTGCACCCCGCCGCACACGCACCTGCCGATCGCCCGGGACGCCCTCGCGGCCGGCGCGGACCTGCTGCTGGAGAAGCCGCCGGTGCTGTCGCTGGCCGAGCACGAGGAGCTGACCGGGGCGCTGGCGGCCACCGGCCGGGTGGCCCAGGTCGGCTTCCAGGCGCTCGGTTCGGCGGCGCTGACCGCGTTGACCGACGCGCTGGCCGCCGGCCGGTTGGGAACGGTCACCGGCATCGCCACCGTCGCCGCGTGGCAACGACCGGACGCCTACTACGCCCGGTCCCCCTGGGCCGGTCGGCGAACCCTGGACGGCCGGCCGGTGCTGGACGGCGCGCTGGCCAACCCGCTCGCGCACGCCGTGATGCAGTGCCTCGCGGTCGCCGAGGCGCTCGCCGGGGCGCCGCCCTGGCCGGTGGCGATCGACGTGGAGCGCTACCGGGTCCGGCCCATCGAGGTGGAGGACACCGCGGTGCTGCGGGTCCGGTTCCGGGCCGGCCCGCCGGTGCTGGCCGCCGTCACCCTGGCCGCCGAGGAGTTCGTGGCGGGCGAGGTGCTGGTGACGGGCACGGCGGGGCGGGCGGTGCTGGAGTATCCGACCGACCGGCTGCGGCTGCCCGGCGACGTGGTGACCCGCCGGGTACCGGGGCGGCGGGGCCTGCTGGAGAACCTGCTGGCGCACCGGGCCGACCCGGCCGGCGTGCCGCTGATCGCCCCGCTGGCCCGTACCGCGCCGTTCACCGCCCTGCTGGACGCGCTGCGGGCCGCACCGGAGCCCCGGCTGCTCGACGGCGACCTGGTCGCCGCGGTGGGCGACGGCGGGGAGCGGGTACGGCACCTGCGGGGCGTCGTCGAGCTGCTGCGCCGGGCGGCCGATCGGGGGGCGCTGCCGAGCGAGCTGGCGGTGCCGTGGGCGACCCCGGCGTACCACGCCGAGCTGGCGGAATAGGGGGCGACGGCAACCGGAGTGCAAACACCGCCCGGACTCCTGCGGGCCTCATCGGACAGATCCCCGGATACTCGACCGGCGACGGTCGGGGCAATGCCGGTCGAGCCCGACAACTGCAACATTCCTGCACACAATGCATATTGACTCTCATAAAACTGCGAACCTACCGTTCCTGGTGACTGCCGAACCACCACCAGCGAATGGGAAGAATCGATGCGCAGAATCCTCACCGGCGCTACGGTCATCGCCCTCCTGCTCGGTGCCGCTCCGGCCGGCGCCGCCCCCCGCCCCGACCCGGCGGCCGACAGCGACCGGCTCTCCTGGTCGGCCCGCCACCTCGGCCGGCAGGTGCTGCCCGAGCGGGACGGCTGGGCGGCCGAGGGCGCCGGAACCACCGGCGGCTCGACGGCCACCCCCGAGCGGACCCGGGTGGTCCGCACCCGGGCCGAGCTGGTCGCCGCGCTGGGCGGCGACAACGCCGGCAACGCGACCGACACCACCCCGAAGCTGATCTACGTGGACGGCACCGTCGACGGCTTCGAGGGACCGGACGGCACGACGCTGAGCTGCGCCGACCTGGCTGACCCGCAGTACCGGCTGGACGCCTACCTGGCCGCGTACGACCGGGCGGTGTGGGGTCGCGTGGCGCCGACCGGGCCGCTGGAGGAGGCCCGGGTGCGCTCGGTGGCCAACCAGACCCGACAGACCCAGATCAACGTCGGCCCCAACACGACCATCATCGGGCTGCGCGGCGCCCGGCTGACCGGCCTCACCCTCATGATCGACCGGGCGTCGAACGTCATCGTCCGTAACCTGACCTTCGTCGACGCCCGGGACTGCTTCCCCGCCTGGTCCCCCACCGACGGCGAGGCCGGCAACTGGAACAGCCAGTACGACCAGATCTCGGTACGCCGCAGCGACCACGTCTGGGTCGACCACAACACCTTCACCGACGGCGACAACCCCGACAGCGCCCAACCCACCCACTTCGGACGGCCGTACCAGGTGCACGACGGCTCGCTGGACGTCACGCACACCGCCAGCCTGGTCACCGCCTCCTGGAACCGCTTCACCGGGCGCGACAAGCTGATGCTGATCGGCTCGTCCAACACCGTCGGCCCGGACGTGGGTCGGTTGAAGGTCACGCTGCACCACAACCTCTTCGACAGCGTGCTGCAACGGCTGCCCCGGGTGCGCTTCGGCCAGGTCGACGTCTACAACAACCACTACCGGCTCGGCGGCGGCGACTTCCAGTACGCCCTCGGCGTCGGCGTGCAGTCCGCGCTGTACGCGCAGAACAACTTCTTCACCCTCGACGCGACGGTCGAGCCGGCCGACCTGCTCTACGACTGGGGTGGCACCGCGCTCACCGAGCGGGGCACCTGGGTCCGTCAGGACGGCGGGCCGGCGCGCCCGGTCGACCTGCTGGCGGCGTACAACGCGGCGCACGATCCCGACCTGGGCGCCGACGCGGGCTGGACGCCCACCCTGCGCCACGGCCCGGTCCTCCCGGCGCCGCTGGTCCCCCTCCTGGTCGGGCCGCTCGCCGGCGCGGACCGGCTGCCCGTCTGACCGGTTTGCAGCAGCGCGGACCAAGCCGCCGGGCCGAACCGGGCAGGGCCGCACCACCGGCCGGGCCGACGCCGCGCGGGCGTCGGCCCGGTTCCGTGCGGTCGGGTCGGTGACGCACGGGGCGATCCACACGGTGAAGATCGGCTATAAGTGACGCATGGACTTCCCGCCGCACCTGGGCAGCATGCCGATGCACGCGATCACCGAGATCCACGGCGAGCCGGGCCTGCTGGAACGCTTCCGGTTGGAGGTCCAGCAGTTCGACGACGACGCCCGGGCCCGGCTGACCGCCGCGCTCGACCTGGCCGCCGACCTGCACCGCGACGACCGGCGGGTCCGCGAGCCGTACCTCAACCACCTGCTGCGGGTGGCCATCCGGCTGATGCACCACTACCAGGTGCGCGACGTGGACGTCATCGTCGCCGGGCTGCTGCACGACGCCGTCGAGGACCACCCGGTCGAGCTGGCCGACGGCGACGTGGGCGGCGACCCGACCGACGCCGCGCTGGCCGCGCTCGCCAGCCGGTTCGGGTCGCGGGTGGCCACGCTGGTCGCCGCCGTCACCAACCCGGTGTACGACCCGCAGCGCGACCGGAACGCGCAGTACTTCGAGCACCTGGCGGTCAGCCTGGGCCGGGAGCCCTGGGCCCGGGTGATCAAGGTGTCCGACTTCACCGACAACGGCGTCGGGGTGATCCACACGGTCGGGCCGAAGGTCGTCTCGTCGGCCCGGAAGTACCGGCCTTTGGTGCCGCTCTTCCGCGACCTCATCGCCCGCCCCGACACGCCGCTCTCGCCGGCGGTGAAGCGACACATCTTCGGTCAGCTCGACCTGGCCGAGGAGCGGTTCAGCGCGATCCTGGACCAGCCGGCCCAGCGGAACTGACCGTCGGTCGCCCGGGTGACGGCCGACGGAGGCGGACATGCGCTGCTCGCGGCGGGGTGGCGCGGCCGTGTTGCTGAAGAGCGCGATACCTCAGAGTCATATTGATACCTCAGAGTCATCACGCTCGTCCGGACATCTGCGCCGGTGCCGTCACCCCTCGGCACTCAGGAGGGCGAGGCTTCGTGCAGGACGACGCGGAGGGGGTGCGGAGCGGTGCCGGCGAGGTCGCCGAGCACCGTGAGCAGCAGGGCGTACTGGCCGGCCGGCTCGTCGGCGAGGAGTTGGCCCGCGTCGGTGACCAGCAGGGTGAGCGGGCCGGCGTCCAGGCGGTCCCGAAGCACGTCGGCGAGGGCGTCCCAGGTCGTTCCCAGGTGGGCCGGCAGCGCCAGCGCGTCGGCCAACGTGGCGAACAGCGCGGGCCGGGTCCGGCTCGCCGCGCCGGCCAGCACCGACGCGCCGGGCACCTCCGGTGCGGCGTCCCGGCACACGGTCAGCCAGTCGGGCAACCGACCACCGTCCTGGTCGACCATCACGTGCCTCCTGTCCTGGTCGGCTCGCGGCGGGGCCGACCGGTGCCCCGGCCGGCCCCGGAACCGTCAGAGCCGGTAGAAGTCGGTGTAGTGGTTGGGCGAGAACCAGGTGACCCCCGTGCTGCGGTTCACCACGATCCGGTACGCGTCCCGGGCGGCGCCCTGGGTGCGGGGGTAGACGTCGTACTCGTAGTAGGTGGCGTTGGTGGGCAGTTGACCCTCGTAGTTGTAGAACCGGCCACCGGCGAAGTTGGACAGCCCACCACTCCAGGAATACCAGCCGCGGCTGGTCGGGAAGCCCTTGGCGGACCACCCGGAGCGGGCGGTGCGGGCATCCGCGCAGCGGCTGATGGTGCAGGAGCTGTAGACCGCCGCCGAGGCGGAGTCGGTCAGCGTGGGTGCGACCACGGACGGGCCGACCAGCGCGGCGGCGACCATGGCGAGGAGCAGGGCGAGGGTGGTGGTACGCCGGCGGATCGCGCCGAGCGTGGCCAGCGGGGACACGAGGGTGGACACAGGCTGCCTCCAGACCATCCGGTTCATCGATCCGCGTCAGTATCGGATCGGTCCCAGTCTCACCGTTGCCGATCGGCCGCAACAGCCCTCGCCGCGCCAACTGCTCCACAATGATCGGTGAACCCCGGATGATCCGCTCCCCCGCCGACCCTGCGGCCGGGAGTCGCGACGGCGTGGCGGCGGGCATATCGGTCACGGGTTGTTAGCGTGAAATGCGGATCCGTGACCATGGAGGGGTGCCATGACGGACGCCCCCGATGGGAGGCCGAGGCCTGCGGACCGGTGGCGGCACCGCGGCATCCGCGGGTTGACCATCACCCGCGACGTGAGTGTGCGCAGCTGGCGGTGGTGGGCACGCACCTGGGACCGACTCGTCGCGTCACTCCAGGACGAGGCGCCCGTGGGGTTGGGCGCCGCACCGTCGCCGTCCGGCCCCCTCGTCGAGCAGCGCGACGCGCCCCGGCTGATCGCGGTTCCCGCCCGGGGGTACGTGTACTCGTTCCACATCCGCGCCACGTTCGCCTGGTCCTCGCCGGCGAGCCTCCGCTCGGAGGTGTTGAGCTGGTACGTGGACTACTTCCAGCCGAACGCGATCCAGCGGCTGACCCGGATCGCCGCCGACGCCGCCCGGGACCTGCCCCCGCACCGGGCCGCCGACTTGGAGCTGGCGTTGCAGCGGGCTCTCGCCGACGAACCCACGTGGACCTACGAGCGGGGCGACATCGTCATCACCTGCCAACCCGACGCCACCGTCCGGCTCGACGAGCGGATCATGCCGACGTACCGACCGCACGTCGACCGGCTGATGAAACTGGAGTACCAGTTCGACGAGCAGCTCCGAAAGGCCCGCTACGCCCAGGAGTTGAGCCGCCGGTGGGCGGCGATCCTCAACGAACACGTCGACACCGGGGACCAGGATCTGGCGGACGCCCGCGAGCACATGCTCACCGCGCAGAAGGAAGCAGCCCGCTGGATCACCGAACTCCTGCACTCGCACCCTCGTGCCCCCACCGACCCGCCGTCCCCCATCCCACCCCAGCAGAGCCGCCCCAGCCCAGCCCCGCCACACTGAGTCCACATCGACTAGGCGGGACGCCAGCTCGCACCAGGCCTCAATGCTGCTACCCGCCTTGCGGATGGTCGTATGGTGTCCTGCGGCGTCTCTTGATCAGACGGCGGGAAGGAACGTCACGCGGGTGGGTTCGGCGAGCACCGCCTGGGCCGCCGGAACATCCGCCAATCGGGCGGCCAGGGTAGCGACGGCGAGGCGCTCCGGCAGGGCGGCACTGAACATGAGGCCGGCAATCGCCTTGTCGGTGACGTCTGGCAGGCAGATGCGATCGACCGCATCTGCCATTGCCGCCCGTACCGTCCGACTATCCAGGTCCGCCCGCAGCCGGATCGACGCGTCGTCATATCGTTGCGTCGGGTCGGCGAGCTCGCTGAGCGTGGCAATCAACGTGGCACTGGCCCGGAAGCCGGCCCAGGTCCACCACCGCACCTCACCGTCATCTTCCCTGGCGACCAGAACGCTCTCCCAAGCCAACGTGTGCCGGACGTCTGCGTCGGCCAACCGCGCGAGGCCCGCCTCCCGATCGATGTGGTGCCCCCGGGAGTTCGGCCGCTCACTTGCGAGCATGCGAACGGCGACGGCATGGATCTCCTTGAGAACCTGTGCGAATTCGACGTAGGCGTCGAGCCTTCGATCGTCCCAACGCACGGTCTGATTCCGCTTCCACCTTGTCCGATCGGCGACGGAGGTGGCCACAATCGTGCCGATGGGGCCGACCAGTACGCCGAGCAGCGCGGGCAACTGTGCGATGACGCTCCCATGTGGCCGAGCCTCCCACTTGCTAGCAAGGCCGTGTCGGGGGAGCACGGCAGGTTCGCCAGACCCTGCCGTGATACCCATCACAGCGAGTTGTCGAGATCCGCGACGGCACGCAACCCGTCGCTGTCCCGGACGACGATCTCGCGGTAACCCGTGGCGATGATGCCGGCCGCACGCAGATTGCCGAGCGCCTTCTGCAGGCTGATTTCGGCCGCGCCGCAGAGCGTGGCCAGTTCGCCCTGCGTGAGTCGGACGTTGATGACGAGGCCGCGGGGGTCGCGCCGGCCGTAGGCGGTGGCGATTTCCCACAGCACCCGCGCCAGGCGGACCTTGACCGGGTACGAGGCGAAGTCGACGCGTCGACGGTTCGCCCAACGCAGGCGGTCCGCGACGATGCCGGCGACCTCCATGGCGGCATCCGGGTTGCCGCGCAGGAAAGCACGGAACTCGTTCCGGTGGATGATCCGAACAATCGACGGCCGACAGGTGGTGACCGTTGCGGTCCTCGGTGTGCCGTTCAGCGCGGAGATCTCGCCGACGATGTCGCCCGACATGCGGATCGCCAGGAGAGCCTGTCGCCCGTCAGCCATGGCGACGGTGACCTTGGCGAGTGCGTCGTCCAGCACGACGACGTGCGACTCGAGAACGCCCTCCCGCAGCACGACCTGCGACTCTCTCACCGAACGCCGGACCGCGGCCGCCAGCAGCCGGTCCCGAGCGGTCCTTTCGAGGCGACCGAGGAAGGTGCCGGGCAGCCAGCTCGGGTCATCCACGTACCACCTCCAGCTCCGCTCTGAGATCATCATTCACTTTCGGCTCTGATACCGCTACCCGATGTTGTCGCGTGTCAGGACATCGCCGGCAGCCCGAGGTTCATGACGATCACCAAGCCGCTGGCCGACGTCATCGCCACCACCAGCCATGGCATGCTCCGGCGTATCCGTAGATGCTTGGCCATCGCGATACGGGCCAGTGCGGCGACGAAGTCCCACGCCTCGTCCCGGTGCCGTCGGGTCGACGCAACCGGCGGGCGGCCCTTGCCTCGTACGAGGTTCGGAAAGCCGAAGCGGTTGGCCCCGCTGGCACCCTCGAGACGAGGTCGAAGCGCCAGAACAAGCTGCCACGTAGCCGACGCCACTCCGATGACGAAGGAAGTCGCCAGGAGGGTCGCAAGGGAGAGGGTGACCACTCCGCCGCCGCCCACCGCGAGCGGCAGAGCTCTGTCCACGACTGCGGTGGTCACCGCCCCCTCGATGGTGAGCAGTGCGGCGGCTTTGGTGTCCGCGTGCCTGATCGAGGCCTGGAGCGAGGCCGCCGTCGTCAGACCGACCAGGAGATCGCGCCAAGGATCAAGGTCGGGTTGCGTGCTCATTCGCCGGGTTCTTCCCATGCTTCGAGTCAAGGCCGGGACCACCACGGGCAGGGAGTCGAAGTACGGGTTGTCGCCTACCGGACGGTGAGCGACAACCCGTACTTCTATGGAATTTCCAGCGCACCCGGCCGGTAGAGATGACCCTGACCGGCTCACCGTTGTCACTGAAGGGTGGAGTGCATGCCTGAATTCGCAGATCCGGACCGGCGGGTGCTCATCGCCGTCGACATGGAGAGCTACAGCGGACGGGACAACGTTCTGCAGTACCGGGCCCAGCTCGCGTTTCAAAAGATCATGAAAGACGCCTGCGAGGAGCTGGGCTTCGATCGTGCCAACTGGCTGATCCAACAGGGAGGTGACGGCGAACTCGCGATCCTGCCCCCGGGGACGAGCGAACGGGCCATCGTGACCCGGCTGACGCCCACGATCGACCGGCTGCTGCGGGAACACAACCGTGGGCTGAGCCCCGAAGCACGGATCCGGCTGCGAATCGGCGTGCATGAGGGGCCGGTCCACCTGGACGGCGCCAACGGCTACCCCGGCGACGCCGTGGTGACTGTTTGCCGGCTGGTTGATTCGCCGCAACTCAAGGCTGCCTTGCGTCGGTTCCGCGGCGCGGAGGTCGCGCTGATCGTCTCGGACCGCATATACGAGGACATCGTCCGGCATTATCGGGATCTGCGGCCGGAGCAGTTTCTCCGCGTGACTGCCCGCCTGCCGGACAAGGACTTCGAAGCTGTCGCTTGGATCTACGTTCCTGGTGAGAACGTCGCAGGCAGTGCCACGGCGGCAGATGGCCCCGAGGCCGGGGATCCCAGTGACGGCCGTGCTCGTGAACGCAGTGATGACAGGCGCCCGACCTTTCCGGAGCCCAGCCCGCCCGCTGGCGGCCAGGTCTTTCAGCACATCACCTCCCACGGCCCTACCGCCTACGGCAACGGCAACGTCATCTCCACGGCAGGCCTCCGCGAGGCCGCGGACCAGTCCGGGACGCAGCGATGAGCGACGTGAACGTGCCTTCCGACGATCCTCAGGCACCTGCCGTCGAGTCGGACGGCACTCCCGAGCAGACGGAGGCACCTGAGTCCGAACCCGCGCCTGCGTCTCCTGTGTCGCAGCAGTTCCAAGTCCGTTCCTCAGGCGATGAGCCGGAAGAGGAGATTGCTCCGGACTCGCTGCGAGTGGATCAGCGAGTTGGTGAGGAGTTGTACGGCGCGCAGTTCGCGGGAACCAGCTACTCCCATGTGAGCGCACATGGCGCGACGGCGTTCGGAAACAACAACACCATCCACCATGTGAGCTATGAGGGCCAGCCGTCGGCCAAGCCGATCATCAGGAAGCTCGCGGGGGTACCAGATCTTGTCGAGGTGTACGGCGCTGCGGAGGCGGACGATCGACTCGATGAGGTACTGGGGCACCGTCCCACGGCCTGTCTGACCGGTGCGCCGAACACCGGCCGGTTCAGCACCGCCTGCGCGGCACTGGCGCGGCGCCACGGGCAGGACCGGGTGGATGAGGTGTTGCTGCCGGCCGGAGTCAACCCGGAGGTTCTGCATCGCGATCCCGACTGCATCGCGGAGAACCACGGGTACGTCCTCCGCTTGCCCGGCAATGGGCATGTACAGGCGTTGCGCCAACTTTCCGAGGCGTTCCGGCGGCGCTCGGCGAGCCTGCTGCTGATCAGGGACGCCGATCCACGCGACGCCGTGCGGCACAGTGCCGAGGTGCCACACCGGGCTCCCGCGCCACGCATGGTGTTCCGTCGCCACGTGGCGAACCGACTGCGGAAGTCCAGGAAGCTGAACCGAGCGGACAGCCAGCAACATGCCGATCGATATCTCCAACACGATCCGCTCTGCGCGGCACTGGATGCGACCTACGGTCCTCGGGAGGTCGTCGCGATTGCCGACTCGGTGGCGAGCCATCATCCGGCCGACGAGGCCGTGTTGTCGGAGATCCTCAAGATCTCCCAGCCGCGGCGACGCCAGCGGGCGGCCGAAATCCTGCACTCGAAGCCCACAGAGGGTGGTCGGCGTCCGCGGCGGGCGGACCAGCACGAGCGCGCCTTTCGCCTCGCCTACGCGGTCTGCTGCTGGCAGCCGTTGCACTATGTCTTCGAGTCAGCGGGCCTGCTGCTGGAGCAGATAGACGGTGAGGCCAAGCGGCCGGACTGGGGCCGGCTGGCACTGCAACACCCCGTATCGGAACTGCTCGGGAAGCTCGACGTGGACTGGCAGAAGGGCCAGGAGAGGAACCGGGCACGGGGTGGGGTGAGCCGATCGGCCTGGCTTCACGACGGTGGCATGCGCGGTGCCATCATCGATGTGGCCTGGCACGAGTTCGACAGCACCCGACCAGCGCTGCTGAAATGGCTCGCTGCCTTGGTGTCCCAAAACGACGAGCCGGTGCGCCGAGCGGCGGCCGAGGCCGCAGGACTGCTCGCCCACCACGACTTCGACCGGGTCTGCCAGGACCTCATCGACGACTGGGCGGCGGCCCCACGCCAACGGACACGTCAGGCTGCGGCATGGGCGCTGGTCACGGCTGATCTGGGCGGCCAGGTTGACCACCTCGTACGCGAGAAGGTGCGCGAGTGGGCCCACGGCCGACTCAACTACCAGCGGGACACCGCTGCACGGATCTATGCGAGCGGGCTGCAGCAGCCTGATCTGAGCTGGAGTCTCGCGGATCTACGCCGCATCGCCGAAGATCGCATGCAGCAGGACATGTACGCGGTTGCCGAGGCAATCAACCAGTTGTACACGCCCGATCGTGCCGACCGAATTCTGGGCGAGTTGGCGCGGTGGACGGAGGACAGGCAGCTCCAACGGCACGCCGCGAACGCCCTGCTCGCCCTGGCCTGGAAGACGTCAGGTGAAACGACGACTGGCGTTCCGGAGCTGATGAGAAGGCTCGCGGCCAACGACATCGACAGCAACTCTCTCGCCCGCGTCTGGCGGGTCGCGCTCCTTGCTCCTGACATGTCTTGGCGCGGTTCGCGCGCCCTCGGCCAGTGGCTGCACCACGCGGATCTCGACGAGAGCCTGCGCAAGTCGACCGGTGAGCTGCTGAGCGACCTGGCCAGCAGTCCCGCAGTCCATCGACGAATGCGTTTCCATCTCACGCGGCTGCCCGACTTTCGCGCTGGCCTGCCCGAATGGATCGAGTCAGCAATGAGGGGACGATGACATGGCAGACATTTCGACCGGCGGCGGATCCGATCCTGGGCTGTGGCGACGTTTTGGGCACTGGTTGCTGACACTCTGGCGGCGGTTGATCGCCGCCCTTCAAGGACCGCAGCCCGCTCCGGCACCGGCTCCACCACCGCCGCCAACGCCTCCCCCACCGCCCGGCCGGCTGACCGAACGGCGTGATGCCCAGGCGCCGATCGTCGTCCCGGCGCGGGGCTACGTCTTCAACTTCACGGTCCGGGCGGCCTTCGTGTGGTCGTCCGACGGGCTACCGCGCGAGATGCTGAGCGGCTCGGCGCAGTACTTCCTGCCGTACGCCGTTCGCGCGCTGACCCGCCTGGCGGCCGCGCGCGCTCGCAACTTCCCGGCACACCGGGCCCGGGAGTTCGAGGTGGAGTTCCAGCGGGCGCTCGCCGACATGGGAACGTGGCGTTATGAACGGGGTGGCGTGCAGGTCACGTGTCAGCCGCACGTCTGGGTGCAGCTCGACGAGCGGGTCAAGCAGGCGGTACGCCCGTACTGGGAGCAGTTGATCAAACTCGACTGCGAGTACGACGTGGACGTGAAGCGAGCGCAGTACGCCGAGCGACTCAGCCGGCAGTGGCTGTCGATTCTGGAGAAGTTGGTGGACAGCCCGGTCGCCGGCGGCGCGGCGCGGATGACCAACGAGAATCTTGCCTCTGTCGTGCAGGACCTCATTGCCGAGCAGAAGGCCACCGCTCAGCGCTTGGAGGATCTACTCGAGGAGAGGATGCGCAATGGTGACATTTTCGAGCAGGCCACCTCCTTCGACCTCTTGGCCGAGCGGCTGCGGGGCCAGCCCCGGAGCACCTCCACCGCTACGAACGGCAGCGGTCGCGACGAGTAAGAGGACGAAGCGCCGCACAGAGCGACGGTGCCCCATCGGCAACCCGTCGCTCTGCTGTAATGGTCTTGGAAGCCAGGCATCCTCGGCCGGTTCGGTGATGAAGCCCGCCGGCGGCCTCAGGAAACTGGGTCGATGAGAGCCGGAGACGTGACATACAGCGAGGCCATCGAGGCGACTCGGCACCGGGGCCGCGACACGAAGCGCCTGGTGACGGTGGAGAACCTTGGCGCCTGGATGCTGAAGTGCAATCCGGAGGTCTGGGATCTGGCAGCCTTCGTGGCCGACGGCGGAGAGACGATCGATCGGTGGTCGGTCGTCCCGAGCTACCGCACGGCACTCATGGCGGAAGGGCAGCAGGTTCTGTTCTGGGTGACCGGGCAGGGCCGCGCCTACCCTGAACCTGGACTATGGGGATGGGGACGCGTCCTTGGGCCGGCTGGTTACGTCGACACCTCAGATGAGGATCAAGGGTACTGGAGCGACGACAACCAGCGACGCCAGTCGAAACACTTCGTCCCCGTTGACATCCAACTCTTCGAAGAGCCGATTCACCGCGCGACGCTGAAGGGCAGCCGCCGACTGGCTGCCCTGGAAGTCTTCCGGCAACCCCAGATGGGCAACCCTCTGGCAGTCACCAAGGCTGAACTCGCCGTGCTGGGCAAGCTCCTTCCTCCGCAACCGGAGAAGATCACTGTCACGGCCTCCGGCGCAGGCTTCGGCAACCCGACGACCAACGCGTTGGTGGAAGCAGCGGGAATGAAGACGGTCGCACAGCACTACAAGCGCGCCGGGTGGCGCGTGCAGGACGTCAGCAAGCAGAACAAGGGCTGGGATCTCACCTGCACGTCTTCTGATGAGGAGGTGCACCGGGTCGAGGTCAAAGGGGTCAGCGGTTTGGCCCCGAACGTGCTGCTGACCCGCAACGAGGAACGGTCGGCGCGGGAAGACCCAGGTTGGCGACTGGCGGTCGTCACCAAGGCGCTGGTCGAGCCGACCCTCCACTTTTTCGACGCGGACACCACCCTCGCGGCCGCCGCACCCTTCGTGTTCGAAGTCGACCTCCGTCAGTCAGGACCGGCCGCCCCCAGCCCCCGGCGGCCGAGACAAGATTTGCGACCTGCATAGCTGTCAAAGACCAGGTGGCCCTGGCGAGGGTGATCATCGGAGCACGGTCGTAGATCAGCAGGCCGCCAGCCCGGCCGCCCCCTGTTAGGGTGAGGAATGGACACCGGTCCATCGCTCACCGAGGACGAATTGGCGCTGTTCAGCGCCCTGCCCACTGACGGCTCCCCCGTCAGCAACCCTTCGCTCCGGCAATACCTGCACTGGAACCAGAACCGGTACTTCACGGCACGTGACGGGCTGGTCGACAAGGGGCTCGTGATCCGGGGCCCGGCCGAGGCGGGGTGGTGCGAAGAGCACGGCCTGACGTCCCCGGCGGCGGGCATCTGATGGCGGTCGTCGTCGAGGTCGGTACGCCCGACGCCGAGACGATCCAGGCGGCGATCACCAACGAGTTGAGCCTCTACGAACCCATGCGGGCCGTAATCGAACGCGACTGGTCCCAGGACCACCGACAGGACCTTCTCGCCGTGGAGATCACCGCGTTGGGCGGCAGTCGTCCGACCGGGATCTGGTCACGGCTGGACATCACGACCGTCGAGGTTCGTACCTTCGAATACGTGCCCGGTAAGCACCTGGACGTCAACACGTTCGAGATCAAGTCGCCGAACGCGGTCAATGTTCAGGCGGTCTACGAGGCGCTGGCACACCGCCGCGCGGCGACGAGGTCGTATGTGCTGTTCTACGTCCCGCCGGATCAGGCATCGGCGCTCAAGGATGACGTCGCTGACGTGGCGGCGGCTGCCCGGATGCATGGGATCGGAGTCGTGACGGCCGGCGATCCCTACGACTACGGGACCTGGGAGGAGTTGGAGGAAGCCCGGCGGGTCGAGCCGGACCCGGAACGGCTCAACGACTTCGTCGCCGAGCAGCTCACCGAGCACACCCGAAGCCTGATTTCGCGCCGCCTACGGTAGGGCTCGTGGCTTTCGTCATAGATTTGCCGGACGATCCGGTCATGGACCTGCCAGGTGCCGCTCGAGTCAACCGAAATCCCGACCTAGTCACGGCGAAGCTCGCCCGCCTCCACGAGCCGCACATCGCCCCGATTACGGATCTCGTGGAAGAACTACGCGCGGAGCGCGGCGACCAGAGCGTGCCGTACGTCGATCCGACCCTGGGCGGAGTGCACGCCCAGGTGCTGTTCCTCCTGGAGACTCCCGCCCGAGCCGCGGCGCTGGGCAGCAGCATGCTCTCCCCCGACAATGACGACTCGACGGCCGCTCACGTGTGGGAGTTCTACCGCGCGTCAGGGCTGAGACGGGATCGTTGCCTGCATTGGAACGCCGTGCCGTGGTTCATGGGCGACGAGAAGAAGAACAAGGGTGCCACCCGGTCCGACATCGAACCGGGGCTGCCCTGGCTGGCCCGGCTCATCGACCTGCTGCCCGCCCTGCGGCTGGTGGTGACGATGGGCGGCATCGCCCGTCAAGCCTTCGCGCTCTACCTGCTGCGTGAGGAGGCCAAGCTGGTTCCCTGGCTCGCGGTGGCCCACCCCAGTCCACGCGTCCGCAATACGAACTATCCGCTGTGGCAGGACATCGCCCGGGCTTTCGAGATTGCCGGAGCGGTAGTGGTGGATCGACCGGCCGTTCTGGTAGGCGATGCGGAATCCGAGGTGCTGCGCCAACGGCGCCCATCGCGATGACTCGACGAGCCGCTCAACACTGAGCCATTTTCATCCTGCGTAGCGATTCGCCAGGCTCGCCGTGGGCACACTGCTCTAACAGCCGAGCTTAAGATGCGATCACGTGCAACGGTGCATAAGTTGACGGTATGCATCGATCACCGTTGCTGCCCGCCATGGGCCTTGCGATCGTCGCTGTCATGGTCGGATGCACGTCCTCTCCGGCCCCGGACTCGACCGTCCCGGA
This sequence comes from Micromonospora sp. RHAY321, assembly GCF_023896955.1. Taxonomy (GTDB): domain Bacteria; phylum Actinomycetota; class Actinomycetes; order Mycobacteriales; family Micromonosporaceae; genus Micromonospora. Next base: position 527,792 of record NZ_JAMHIW010000002.1, on the reverse strand, counting down.
AATGAGTCCATCCGTGGATCTCGAAGAGGCATGCTCCGACCCTAAGTTCACGCCGCCGAACCGGGATGAGCTCTGTGGGTCGGCGGAGGGAACTCCCCAGCTGCAGCGTGTCAAGGTTGGGCAGCCGTTCGAGTACACCCAGACCTTCAGCGACAACACTCCGCCTGTCCAATGGCTCATCATGGTGACGAAATTGGCCTGCGGCATCAGGTCGATCCCTCGCGCAGCTGCGAACCCGAAGTGGCAGGGAGAATCCGACGTCCCGGAGTACATCACTGCCACCCCTGAGGCTGGTAAGGAGTTCTGCCGCGTCGATGCGACGTTGACGAACATCGGCAAGACGCCGGGCTCGTCCATGGACTTCGCAGACGTGGTGATCGACAAGGGGCAGTTTGCGTCATCAAGCAGCGACGACGAGGTAACGAGCAACCTCAATAACCTGCTCAATGAGGACATGACCACAAACCCTGGGGACACCGTCAAGGCGGCCAGAGTCTGGACCGTTCCGAGCGGATCAGCTCCTGTCGCCGTACTGTTCCCGTTCGAGACAGTCTTCTCGGGACCGACCCACCGAATCGAGCTGTAATCTCCGGGCGGTCGCCTAGGAGGAGTCCAGGTGGTTCGGGGGCCAAGCAGCGCTGGTTCAGCCGGTCTCCTTCTTTGGAGAGGGCTAGGAGGATTGACTCTAGTTCAAGGCGTGCACTCTGGCCCCGGCTGCTGCTCGGTATCGTCGTCGGCGATAGACTCAAAAACACCCACTTCTACGACCTGTGCATCTACAAGCTGGTGCTTTGGCTTCGCCAGTTCCGAGCTGGACAGGTGATCCTTCAGCCTGTTGGACATGGGGAGGAAGGTCGCAGGAGTAGGCTCGCCCGACACGGCGGCCCCAATGAGGGGGATCGCCTTTGAAACAGTCCGCGCGAAAGTCTGCTTGGTTATCTGAACGCCAAGGTAGCTTGCGACTTTTTTCACTACTGGATAGATGACTGCCTTGGTGAGTGCCTTCTGCGGTAGCTTCTTGACAACTTGCTTGGAGATCTCACCCGAAATCTTCCCCACGGCAGCGTTGGCCGACTGGGTGCCGAACATCACGCCCACGAAGAGGATGAGCACCCCTTTGGTCGCGTCGTCGAGATCGTCGCTGTCGGCTGAAAAAGGTCCGGCCAACTATAGAGGTAGGCAAGCTTTTGTGCGATTCGGAGCATGTGGCCGAAGTATTGGGCCAGGTCGGCGGGGAAAGTGGCGGGCAGGAACAGCAAACCGGGTATCCCCGCAGCGGCAGAGAGAACTGCAGTAGCGAACTGATCGTCGGCAGCGAGCCGGACTGGTGGCCGGGTGCCGGCTCCGGGCCGAAGATGCCGTGCAGGTGGTGCTCGGAGAGGCCGACGTGCAGGCCAGGCTTCGACAGGAAGACCGCCGCCTGCACGAACGGGATCCTGACCGGCGGCCCCTTGCGCTGGGTCGCGGCGACCTGAAGCAGGGACTTGAGCTTCTTGGCCTTCATGTCCGCCAGGTGCAGCGGGTTGTCGAAGGTACGAGTGCCGCTCCCCGACGGTCCCTGCAGGATCCAGTTGGAGCCGCTGGAGATCATCCGGCCGTTCAGGCTCTTGATCTCGATCAGGTAGAGCCCACCCGGGGCGGCGACCAGCAGGTCAACCTCGTAAGGGTGTCCGGTCTGGGCGGTAAAGGTTAAAGTTCGACCAGGCGCGGTAGGGCTCGGTGTCGGGTAGCAGCGCCTGGACGTGCGCCAGCGCCTCCCGCTCGTGCGCAAACTGCGACGGCGTGATCGTCGTCCACCGGCCCTCCTGCATGGAAGAGATCCTAGGGCCAGGTGACCATGTGGCCGGCGCCCGGCGCTCTGCCATCGGTCAGCCCCATCGGGTCAGCGGCCAAGTTCGCGGTACGCCCGCGGCAGATCGTCCACGGCGAGCACCTGTACCGGGGCCCCGGCCCCCTTGCCCGTCACCAGGACCAGCGGGTAACCGCCGTCGGCGTCGTCCGGCCGGTGCAGCGCCGACTCGAGCGCGGCCACGGCGCTCGCGAGCGTGGCCGACGGGTCGAGTTGACTCGGCCGCACCGGACCGACCTCTGGGTGATCCGCGAGCTCCGACACCGCGGCGCTCAGGTCGAGCAGCACCATACCGTCGGCTTCAGCCTTGGCCTCCGCCCAGCGGCCGACCTGTTCCCGGGTCACGAGGAGCCAGCCGCGCTGCTCGTCCCGGTAGGGAAGTTGGGAGAAGTCGCCCCGGTGCATCGTCTGCAGCGCCTCTCGCAGTGGCGTGGTCGGCAGGCAGGTGCTGGCCTTGGTCGCAATGTCCGCGACCTTCCGCGGATGCCGCAGGCTGCCCAGGATCTTCTCAAGGCGCTCCACGATTTCTCTTGGCGGGGACGCGATCGGCCCCGAGTAGCCCTCGAACGACACGTGCGTGTAGGCGTTGCGGACGCTGCGGCAGCGGTCCAGGAACCGTTCCTGATCGGTGGTGAGCAGCTTCTGATCCCGGGCCCAGGTCAGCATGCTGAATGCGGTCTGCTGCTGCCCTGAGCCGCCTGCGGTCCGCTCCCTCCAACGATGCTTCAGTTCTGATTCGAGGGCCTTCCAGGCCGCGTCGAAGCGGTCGGCCATTGATTCCCTGTCGTGCTTCGCCATCAGCCGACCCCTTCATCCGCGCTGGTGGTCCGGGACCAGCCCGGTGGTGCAGCGGATGATCATAGGTCCATGATCAGCTCAGGTCGGAGCCGGTGCAGGTGGCGGACGCTCGGTGTCGCCGCGCCGGGAGGTCGCGACGCCGCCAACAGGTGTCAGTCGCAGTAGTCGCAGGCGCCGCTCACCGGAGTTTGGATGCCGCACCGTGGGCAGGTGGGGCGACGCGGTTGCGGAGCGCTCCGGCGTTGGCGTCGCACGGCCTCCTCGAGCCTCGGTGCGAGAGCTGGCTGGCCACCGTCCGCCGGAAGCCCTGACGCCTCGAAGTAGCGGTAGCAGGCCAGCCGGGCCGAGGCGGCGTGTCGCTCGCGTTCCATCTCGTCCTCGACCGGCGGCTGCCCGGCCACCTGCAACACTTCGGCGTATCCGACGCCGACCTTGCCGTCGTCCTTGTGGACGACCAGCGCCGTCAGCGGTGGATGACCTTGCTTGTGTGCGCGCCGGACCACCCGACCCAGGACCGCACCGATCCAGTTCTGCAGGAGCGCGGAGGTCCGAACGCCTGACCTGTCCTGCACCTCCTTGCCGACCTCACCGTAGGTGGTGACGGCCTGATACCGCCGCGCCACCTCCAGCAGGACGTCGTACGCGTGGGGTGCCCAGATGTCCCAGGCCTCCTCAGCACTGACCGCATCCCCGGGCTCTCGCCAATATCCCCGTCGCACGACTGACTTATCTTCTCCTAAGGCAAATTGCTGTCACCCGGCAGGGTAGAACCACCCTCCGACTCGGGCCGCCCCGTTGGTCACGCTGCTGTGCACGGTGCCAGATCATTGGCGACCGTCAGGACACTCACAGCCGAGAACGTCGCTGCCTTCGTAGTGACGGATCGTCTTCGGCCAGGTCAGTTGGCAGCCGTCTCCCGCTGGTCGGACGTCACGGCCGGCCGGTCCACCAGCGCCTGCCGCAACGCGGCGGACTGCTCCACCGATCCGCCCCGGACGCCGAGGCTGCGCCGGGCCGCACGGTAGTAGCCGTCGCGTGCCTCGTTGACGAGGGTGAGCATGGCGGGGATGTCCTGCGGTGGGTCGACGATCCCGCGGGCGAGGCGTTCGAGCTGCCAGACGGCGTCGCGCCACCGAGCGGCCGCAGCGACGGTCGGCTCGTCGCCGAGCAGCAGCAGGTTCTCCCAGACAATGGTGCGCCGTGCGTCCGCCTCGGCCAGCCGGGCCAGGGCCGGCCTCCCGGTCGATGGGGTGGCTGCGCGCTCCCGGCCGGTGGTCGGCCGTCATCCGCAACACCACCGCGTGGCTCTCCTTGATGGCGTGCGCGTAGTCGACGTACGCGTCCAGCCGCCGCTCGTCCCAGCGGACGCTCTGGCTGCGCCGCCACCGGGCGCGGTCAGCCAACGAGGTGGCGAGGATCGTGCCCAGGGTGCCGACCAGCACGCCGAGGAGCGCCGGAAGCTGCGTCAGAAGGGTGCTCACGCCGCCGAGGCTGCCAGCACCGGGCAAGCCCCGCCATCCCCTACCCGGCGTGCCAGATGGGTGCCCCGCGCCGGGCGGTCAGTACCACGATCTCCGGGTCGGCGAGCACCCCGACCAGCCGCCGGCTGACCGCCACCGCGAGCGGCCCCAGCGTCGCGTGACCGACCGTCGCGTGGCACATCTGCAATCCCATCTCCGCGAACTCCCGCCGGGTCAGCGCGAAACGCCGGCCACGTTGCTCGGCGAGCGCGGCGCGGATCCGGCGCAGCAGGTCACCGTGCTCGTCGGTAACCCGACGCAGCACCTCGACCGACCAGCTCCACGTCTGCAACAACAGCAGGTCGGCCCGGTCGGGCGCCTGATCGGTCAGCAGCAGCTCGTGGTGACAGACGGCGAGGGCGGCCTCGGCGTCGCCGTCGTCGAGGAGCAGGCGGGCCAGCAGCCCGGCCGCGAGGGGCACGGACCGGCCGAACCCGTCGCCCGCGCTGCCGCTGCCGAGCAGCCGGTCCAGCAGGGCCCGTGCCGCGTCGGGGCCGCCTTCGGCGTAGTGCAGGGCGGCCAGGAACTCGTCGGTGCCGGTGTCCGTTCGCGTGTCGTCGTCCTCCCGCCGGCGCAGTTCCTCGGCGGCGGCCCGCAGCTCGGGCAGTGACGTGTCGGCGACGAGCAGCCGGGCGATCCGCTCGCGCTGCTCGGACACCGGTGTGGTGGTGCCGGGCGGGCTCGGTGCGGGCATCAGCGCCAGCAGGTCCGCGAGCCGGGTCCACTGGCCGGCGGCGGCCCCCGCCAGCAGGGCCTTGCGCAGGGCCGCCACGGTCAGGCGGTCGACCGACCCGATGCTCGCCGCCCGGGTGCGCGCGACGGCGGCGAAGGCGCCCAGCGCCTCGGTCCAGTAGCCGGCCCGGGCCAGCTCGATGCCGAACTCCTCCCGCAGCCGGCTGCCCCGCCGCCCGGTCAGCGACCCGGCGGCCAGCCGGCTCTGCAGGCGGCCGTGCCGGAACCGGTACGCCCCGGCGCCGTGCCGCAGCAGGCCGACCGACTCCACGTAGGCCAGGAACGCCAGTAGCGGAAAGGGGATCCGGCCCCGGACGGCCAACACCGCCCGGGCGACCGCGAACCGGACCCACGCGGCACCCGCGCGCCGGTGCAGCCACCAGCCCAACCCCAGACCCATCCCGGCGTACGCCAGCGACGTCACCGACGGCGCGGCAGGCAGCACCCCGGTCAGCCGGAGCAACGCCACTGCGACGAACACCCCCAGGACGGCGGCCGCCACGGTGGTCAGCGCCGCCGCCACGCTCGCGGCGCGGTCCGCGTCGATGGTCTCGGCCGCGCTGGTGGCGCCCAGCTCGGCGGCGGGCGCGGCGACGTCGACCCGCAGGCCAGCCGTGACGGCGAAGTACACCCACCAGAGAACACCGACCAGCACCGCGGCGCGCACCGGGACCGACCACGGCGGCAACCCCGGCACCCGGTCCAGCCACTCAACCAGCTCCGGCGACGGGGTGACGGTCGACAGCAGCGTCAGGGTTACGAACGCCCAGAACGTGCCGCCGACCAGGCCGCCGATCATCCCGTCCCGCAAGGCCCACCGGCCACCGGCGAACAGCACCCGACGGGGTGTGTCCCGCGCCGTGCCACCGCGCAGCATCGCGGCGCACCCGGCCAGCAGGAAGGCCGCGACGCCCAGGCCGTCGGGGTTGCGGGCGATCGCGTTCAGCAGGTCGCGGATGCCGGGTTCGCTGGTGACGGCGGCGGTCGCGGTGAGAGCGTCATGGGCGTACGTGAGCGCCACCCAGGCGGCCAGCCCGGTGCGCAGGCCATCGAAGATCGCCCAGAACGGGCCGGGCAGCGCGGCAGGCAACTGCCACCAGCGGAACTCGCGCTGGTCGAGCGATTCCAGGTGCGCGGCGAGGAAGGCGAGGTACCGCCGGGACGTGTCCGGCTCCCACCGGTGCAGCCCCTGACCGCCCCGCCCGGAGCGCAGGGCGGCGTCGACGGCCCGGGTCAGCAGGTCGTCCTCCACCGACCGACTGCCCTGCTCCCGGGCCAGCGGGACGAGGTCGCGTGGGTCGGTGCCGGGCTGGTCGAAGGCCGTGCGGGCCATCGCCACCATCAGCGGTGTGGACAGTACGTCGGTCAGCTCGGTGTCGTCGCCGATGGTGGCGGCGACGGTCGACCAGTTCTCCGCCTGGTGGTACGGGGCGGCATCGACGAGGTAGTCGGCCACCTCGGCGGGGCTCAGCGGTTCGAGCACCACCACGGCGGCGCCGCGCAGCTTCTCCCCCTGGGTGAGGTACCGCTCGTACACCGATGAGCGACAGGTGAGCACGAATCGTTGGGTGGCCAGGGCGTTCAGCTGCTCCAGGCAGGCGATCAACCGCTGTTCGGGCATCTCGTCGAGGCCGTCCAGGACGGGCACCACCAGGTCCGCCTCGACGAGGTCGCGCAGCACCGCCTCCCTGTCGGGGCGCTCGGCGGCGAGCTGCGGGTACCGCCGGGCGATCCGGTCGACCAGCCAGTCGGTGAAGCCCTCCCGGTCGGGGTCCCACGACGCGACCGGCAGCGGCACCGGAACGGGCGTGTCCGGGTCGCGGTGTGCCGGCAGCTCCCGGGCCATCCGCAGCGCGGTGATCGACTTGCCGGAACCGGCCCGCCCGAGCAGCAGCAGCCGTCCGGACGGGATGCTGCGGTATCGGCTCCACAGCGCGCCGTCGCGCCCGGACAGGTCCAGCGGCGCCGCGTCGCTGGAGCGGCCGATCGCCCGCCAGGACGGCAACAGGCGGGCCGGGCCGGTGGACCAGCGCACGGGCAGCGGGTACGGCTCGTCGATGGCGCGGAGCAGCGTGTCGTCGGTGGGGTCGCGGCGGATCAGGTCGGCAAGCTGGTCCGCTGCGGCACGTCGGTGCGTGACGAGCGCCATGGACGCCGCGGGTCGGTTGGTGAAGACCTGGTCCAGGACGACGTAGACCGCGATGATGCCGGCGATGACGCCCCAGGCCCAGTTGACCTTCTCGAAGTCATAGCGCAGCCAGACCCAGCCCGTCCCGCCCGCCGCCAGCGCAGCGACGACGGTCAGCAGGCCCCACTTCCACATCGGACGGCGCACCATCCGATTGTGATCCACTGCGTCACGCAGGGACACCCCGCCGACGTCGGCGCTACGTCAGGGCGCCCCGTTGGCACACAACCTCAGGGAGGTGGCGCCCTCGGCGAGCCGCAAGGGGACCACCTCCCTGAAGTTGCGCAGTCCCCGCCCGTCAGCTCGGGACGTCGCGATGGCGGAAGGCGGCCACGCCGGTGGCGAGCAGCGCCGCCGCCACCCCGGCGAGCACCACGAGCGGCAGCACCGTCGGGTCGACGGCGGGCACCGACGGGACGTGGGTGTACGGGGAGATGTTGAGTGCGGCCTGGGGCAGCTCCAGCACCGCGCCGAGCTGCCCGAGGAGCAGGAAGACCAGCAGCGCCGTCCAGGAGAGCACCACCGACCAACGCGGCAGGAGGCCGAAGAGCGCCGTCACCACCCCGGCGACCACGAGCAGCGCCGGCAGCCGCAGCAGTGCGGCCCCGCCCAGTTCGATGGCCTGTCCGAGCGGGTCGCCGGTGACCAGGCCGTAGCCGAGCCCGGTGGTCAGGCCGGCGAGCAGCAGCAGGGCGACCGCGCCGAGTGCCGCGGCGAGCACCTGGGTGCCGAGCCACCGGGTGCGGCTCACGGCGGTGGCGAGTGCCGCCTCCAGCACGCCGTCGGCTTCGTCGCCGCGTACCCGCAGCAGGGCCTGCACGACGTACGCCCCGATGGTCAGGGCGAAGAGCCCGAGCATCGCGGCCAGGTACGCGTCGATCAGGTTCGTTCCGCCGCCCATCGCGTTAATCGCCTCGGCGGCGGCCGGATTCTGGTCGATCATGGCGTTGAACTCGTCGCCGGCGACGCCCATCGACAGGCCGAGCACGGCCACCCCGAACGCCCAGCCGAGCAGCGTGCCGCGCTGCATCCGCCAGGCCAGTCCGGCGGGGCTGAGCAGCCGAGCGGCAGCGGTCGCCGGCCCGCGTCGAGGTGCGAGCAAGCCGGCGCCCTGGTCGCGTCGCTCCGCGAGGGCATACGCCAGCGTCACCCCGCCGAGCAGCAGGACGACGGGCAGGGCCAGCACCCACCAGCGTTCTCCACCGAAGGCTCGCACCTGGTTGCCCCAGCCGAGCGGGGAGAGCCAGGACGGCCAGGCGCTCTCCACCCGGGTGCTGTAAGCGTTGGTGTCGCCGAACACGTCGCCGGCGGCCCGCAGCACGAAGGAGAGCCCGACGGCGGCGGCGGCGAGCGCGTTGGCGCCCCGGGAGGTGACCGAGAGCTGCGCGGTGACCGCGGCGACGCCGGTGAAGGCCACCCCGACACCACCGACCGCGCCGGCCGCCGCGACGGAGCCGGCCAGCGGCAGGCCAGCACCGAGCAGAGCGAACGTGAGCAGCGCCGCGGCCACCACGTTCGCCGTGACCACCACCAACAGCGCGGCGGTGAGCGGCGCGTACCGGCCGACCACGGAGGCGCCGAGCAGCTCCGCCCGACCGGTCTCCTCGTTCTGACGGGTGTGCCGGGTCACCGCGAAGGTGCTCAGCAGCGCGACGATCAGGGCCAGCGTCACGTACGTCTCGGCGACCACCACGGCACCGAGGTCGGTGCCGGCGATGGGGCCGTTGAAGGCCCGGGCGACCAGGCTGGTCGCCGACGTGGTGGCGTAGCCCTGGCGGGCCGCCTCGTCCGGGTAGATGCCGGCGACGCTGCCGGCGAGCGCGTAGCCGAGCAGGGGTGTGCCGAGGACCCAGATGGCGAGGCGGATCCGGTCGCGGCGCAGGACGAGTCGGGCCAGCCGACGGGTGCCGGTGAGGGCGGTCATCGGGCACCGGCCCGCGGGGCGTCGGCCGGCCGGTGCCCGTCGGCGGCGACTGGCTCGTCGCCGTAGTGGCGCAGGAAGAGCTGCTCCAGCGTGGGTGGGGTGCTGGTCAGCGCGCGGACGCCGAAGCCGATGAGCTGCCCGAGCAGCTCGTCGAAGTGCGCCGGGTCGACCTCGAGGTGGGTGCGCCCGTCGACCTCGCGCACGCCGTGCACGCCGGGCAGCCCGTCCAGACCGCTCGTCGGTCGGGCCGTCTCGACGATCACCGTCGTGCGGGTGAGGTGGCGCAGCTCGGCGAGGGTGCCGGACTCGACGGCACGGCCCTCGCGGATGATGCTGACCCGGTCGCAGAGCGCCTCGACCTCGGCGAGCACGTGGCTGGAGAGCAGCACCGTGGCACCGGCCTGCTTGATCCGCCGGATCTCGTCCTGGAACACCGCCTCCATGAGGGGGTCGAGGCCGGAGGTCGGCTCGTCGAGCACGTACAGCTCCACGTTGGAGGAGAAGGCGGCGACGATGGCGACCTTCTGCCGGTTGCCCTTGGAGTACGTGCGGCAGCTGCGGGTCGGGTCCAGGTCGAAGCGCTGCAGCAACTCGTCACGGCGACGCTTGTCGAGACCGCCGCGCAGCTCGCCGAGCAGGTCGATCGCCTCCCCGCCGGAGAGGTTCGGCCAGAGGCTCACGTCGCCCGGCACGTACGCCAGCCGGCGGTGCAGGTGCACCGCGTCGCGCCAGGGATCGGCGTCGAACACCCGCGCCTCACCGGAGTCGCGGCGGAGCAGCCCGAGCAGGATCCGGATGGCGGTGGACTTGCCGGCACCGTTGGGCCCGAGGAAGCCGTGCACCTCCCCCGCCTCGACCCGCAGGTCGAGCCCGTCGAGTGCCCGGATGCGGCCGAACGTCTTGACGAGGTTGTCGATCGATATGACGGGCATCGCCCCTCCTGCCATCGGATGCGTCGGCCACCCTCACTGTACTGACCGCCGGTCAGCCGGATCAACGGTGAGATCTGCCACCGGTCAGGGCGGGCTACGCTGGCCGGCATGACCGCCGATCCCGCGGACGACACCCGCACCCGGATCCTGCGCGCCGCGCTCGACCTCTTCGCCGAGCACGGCTACCAGCGCACCTCGCTGCGCCAGATCGGCGAGCGGCTGCGGCTGACCAAGGCCGCGATCCTGTACCACTTCCCGGCCAAGGAGCACCTGCTCGCCGCACTGGTCGAGCCGCTGCTGGCCGACCTGGAGGCGCTGCTCGACGCCGCGCGGGGGCAGCCGACGGAGCAGGCCCGGTGGACGCTGCTGGAGGGCTGGGTGGACACCATGCTCGCCCACCGCCGACCGCTCGGCATGCTCTTCCACGACATCGCCCTGGTCGGGCGCAACGACACGTACCACCGGCTCATGGCGATCGCGATGCGTGCCAACGAGGTCATCGCCGGGCCGGATGCCGGCCGCCGGGAGCGGGTCCGGGCCGTCCAGGCGGTGGCCGCGTGCAGCGACCCGATCGTCTTCTTCACCGACGTGCCCGACGAGGTGCTGCGCGCCGACATGCTCGACGGCGTACGCCGGCTGCTGGCCACCTCGGCGCCGGACGCCGTGGCCGGGGCGCCGGAGCGCCGGCGACCGCCGGGGCGGCCACGGGCGCTGGGCCGGGAGCAGGTCGAGAAGGCCCGGCGGATGCACGCGGCGGGCACCCACTCGGTGGACGCCATCGCCGCCACTCTGGGCGTCTCGCGGGCCACCGTCTACCGGCACCTGGACAACCAATAATGAGACGGTTTTAGAGACGGTTTCGAGACGGTTGTGAACCGGAGCCCGGCGCTCAGGCCGCCAGGGTGGCGTAGCGACCGTTGCGGTGCAGGAGGCTGTCGTGGGTGCCGGACTCGACGATCCGGCCGTGGTCGAGCACGGCGATCTGGTCGGCGTCGCGGACGGTGGAGAGCCGGTGCGCGATGGTGATCGTGGTGCGGCCCTCGGCGAGCACGTCGAAGGCCCGCTGCACGGCGCGTTCGGTCTCGGTGTCCAGCGCGCTGGTGGCCTCGTCGAGGACGAGGATGCGCGGGTCGCGCAGCAGCGTACGGGCGATGGCCAGGCGCTGCTTCTCGCCGCCGGAGAACCGGTGGCCGCGCGAGCCGACCATCGTGTCGTACCCGTCGGGAAGGGCGGCGATCAGGTCGTGGATGTGTGCGGCGCGGGCGGCGTTCTCGATCTCCGCGTCGGTCGCGCCCGGCCGGGCGTAGCGCAGGTTCTCCCGGACGGTGGTGTGCAGCAGGTACGTCTCCTGGCTGACCACGCCGACGATCGCGGCCAGGTCGGCCAGTCGAAGATCCCGCAGGTCGACGCCGTCGACGGTGACCCGCCCGGCGGTCGGGTCGTGCAGCCGGCTGACCAGCCCGGCGAGGGTGCTCTTGCCGGAGCCGGTCTCGCCGACGAGGGCGAGGCTGGTCCCGGCGGGCACGTCGAGGGTGATCCCGGCGAGCGCGGCGGTGTCGCTGCCCGGGTAGCCGAAGGTGACGTCCTCCAGGCGCAGGTGACCGCGCACCCGGGTGGGGTCGAGGCGGACCGGCTCGGCCGGGTCGGCCACGTCGACGGGCAGGTCGAGGTATTCGAAGATCCGTGCGAACAGCGCCAGCGAGGCGGTCAGCGAGACGCCCACGTTGAGCAGCCCCATCAGCGGTCGGAACAGGCCGCCCTGGAGGGCGGTGAATGCGACCAGGGTGCCGATGCTCAGGGTGCCGGCCGTGCCGGGCAGGCCGGCGGCGAGGTAGATGACCGCCGGTACGGCGGCGAAGATGATGCTCATCGAGGCCATCCGCCAGCGGCCGGCCAGCTCGCTGCGCAGCTCCAGGTCGACCAGGCGGGCCGACGAGGCGGTGAAGCGGTCGATGAGCGCGGGCCCGGTGCCGAGGGTCTTGGCCAGTTGCACGCCGCTGATCGACAGGCCCTCCTCGACGGTGACGTTGAGGTCGGCGAGCTCCCGTTGGCGTTGGGCGGTGATCTCCCGGCGCATCCGGGCGACGCGGCGGGTCAGCCAGATCGCCGGCGGCAGCACCACGAGCGAGACCAGGGAGAGCTGCCAGGAGAGGGCGACCATCGCGACCGCCGTGGCGACCACGGTGGTGAGGTTGGACGCGACGGCGGTGGCGGTGGACGTGACCACCGACTGCATGCCGCCGATGTCGTTGGTGATGCGGGACTGCACCTCGCCGGTGCGGGTCCGGGTGAAGAAGCCGAGCGACTGCCGCTGGAGGTGGCTGAAGACGTCGGTGCGCAGCCGGTGCATGACCTGCTGCCCGACCTGGGTGGAGATCCAGGTCTGGACGACGCCGAGGGCGGCGGTGACCGCGGCCACGGCGACCATGCCGAGGACCAGCCAGACCAGCAGGGTCACGTCGCCCTGGGGCAGTGCCCGGTCGATGACGGCGCGCAGGAGGAACGGGGTGGCCATCGCGATGATCGAGGAGACCACGATGATCGCGGTCACGGCGGCCAGCGCGGGCCGGTGGGCGGTGAACAGCCGGCCGATGCGGCGCAGCGACACCTGGCGGGCCTGCGCCTTCTCGTCGGCGGTGGCGGTGCGGTGACCGCGGTCGCGGCCGGTGGGGGTGGGTTCCAAGGGGACTGCCTCTCGTGGGAGATTGCTGAGGTTACCTCATCATGAGGGAACAACCGCATCTCCTGCTACCGTATTCCCCGTGACGGAGCGCACGGCGGACGGCGACGACGAGAGCCTGGCGGAGACGTTCTGGGCGGTGGCCGGGCGGCTGCGCCGGCAGGCGCGGGAGTCGCTGGCGCCGTGGGACGTCACCCCCAGCCAGTCCCGGGCGCTCGGGGTGCTGGCCCGGCACGGCGAGCTGCGCCCCGGCGCCATCGCCGAGCACCTGCGCATCGCACCCCGGTCGGCCACCGAGGTCATCGACGACCTGCAGACCCGTGGGCTCGTCGAACGCCGACCAGACCCGGCCGATCGGCGGGCCACCCTGGTCGTGCTCACCGAGGAGGGGACCCGGGTCAGCGCCGCCATCCGGGCGGCCCGACGGGCCGAGGCGGACCGGTTCTTCGGCCACCTCGACGACGCCGACCGCGACCAACTCGCCCGCATCCTGCGCACCCTCCGCGGCTGAGCGGGGAGACCGAGCCTCCTCACGGCGGCGTGCCTGGTTTGCCCCCACCGCGCCCGGGTAGCCAGCGGCCCCGTCCGGCCGACGGGACCGGCCGCCACGCGCCGGGTGACGTGACGGGAGGACCCTCGTGCCACTGGTGCCCCACCTGACCCACCGCCGCGTCTGATGTGCGGGCTCAGCGGGGAGGCGCGGTTCGACGGCAGGCAGCCCGACGCCGCGGCGGTCACCCGGATGACCGAGGCGATGCGTTCGCGCGGCCCGGACGGCGAAGGGCTGTTCACCGACGGCTGGGTGACCCTCGGGCATCGCCGGCTGACGATCATCGACCTGTCCGACGCGGGTGGCCAGCCGATGGTCCGCGACGACCTCGGCCTGGCGCTGATCTTCAACGGCTGCATCTACAACTACCCGGAGCTGCGCGAGGAGCTGCGCAACGCCGGGTACGACTTCCACTCCACCAGCGACACCGAGGTGATCCTGGTGGCGTACGCGCACTGGGGTGAGCGCTTCGTCGACCACCTCGTCGGCATGTTCGCGATCGCCCTCGTCGACCGGACCCGGCGGCGCCTGGTGCTGGCGCGCGACCGGCTCGGCATCAAGCCGCTGTACCTCGCCGAGACCCCGGGGCGGCTCCGCTTCGCCTCCACCCTGCCCGCCCTGCTGCGCGCCGGCGACGTGGACACCGGCATCGACCCGGTGGCCCTGCACCACTACCTGTCCTGGCACTCCATCGTGCCCGCGCCGCGGACCGTGCTGCGGGGCGTCCGCAAGCTGCCCCCGGCCACCCTGCGGGTCATCGAGGCGGACGGGCGCAGCCGGGAGGAGGTGTACTGGCGTCCGGACTACGTGCGGGAACCGGCCGACGCCGGGATGGACGCCGCCGGGTGGCGGGCGGCCGTCGGCGACGCGCTCCGCACCGCGGTACGCCGACGCCTGGTCTCCGACGTGCCGGTCGGCGTGCTGCTCTCCGGTGGGCTGGACTCCAGCCTCATCGTGGCGCTGCTCGCCGAGGCCGGCCAGCGGCACCTACGGACGTTCAGCATCGGTTTCGACAGCCGGGGCGACGAGTCCGGCGACGAGTTCCACTACTCCGACCTGGTGGCAAGCGCGTACGACACCGACCACCAGCGCATCCGGTTGGCCGACGACGACCTGGTGCCCGCGGTACGGCGCGCCGTGCTGGCGATGGCCGAGCCGATGGGCAGCCACGACGTGGTCGCCTTCCACCTGCTGTGCGAGCAGGTGGCCCAGCACGTGAAGGTGGCACAGTCCGGGCAGGGCGCCGACGAGGTGTTCGCCGGCTACGGCTACCACCAGCCGCTCGCCGAGGCGTCCCGGCACAGCGCGGACGAGACGTTCGCCGCCGCGTTCTTCGACCGCGACCACGACGAGCTGAGCCAGATCGTCGGCCCGTCGTACGCGCTGGACCACGACGCCAGCCGCGAGCTGATCGCCGCACACCTCGCCGCGCCCGGGGCGCAGACCGCACTGGACGCGGTGCTGCGCCTGGACACGCACCTGATGCTCCCCGACGACCCGGTCAAGCGGGTGGACAACATGAGCATGGCGTGGGGCCTGGAGGTGCGTACCCCGTTCCTCGACCAGGACCTGGTCACCCTGGCCGCGCACTGCCCCCCGGAGCACAAGGTGGCCCAGGGCGGCAAGGGCGTGTTGAAGGAGGTGGCCCGGGAGGTGCTGCCGGCCGAGGTGATCGACCGTCCCAAGGGCTACTTCCCGGTGCCGGCGCTGCGCAACGTCGACGGGCCCGTACGCGAACTGGTGGCCGAGGCGTTGCAGGCACCGGAGGCACGCGAGCGAGGGCTGTTCCGACCGGAGTACGTGGGGCGGCTGCTCGCCGAGCCGGACCGGGCCGCGGCGGCCGCCGGCAGCAACAAGCTGTGGCAGCTCGGGCTCCTGGAACTCTGGCTCCAGTCGCACGACATCCACTGAAAGAGTGAGCAGACCGGCAGAGTCAGCCGGCGGCGGTGCGGGCGGCCAGGTCGTCGATGACCGCCCGCAGGTTCCCGGTGCGCTCCAGCACCTGACGCTGCCGGGTCGCGCCGGTGCCGTCGCGTCGCAGCCGGGCGAGCTGCGACAGCACGTAGCCGAGGTCGCCGTGCCGCAGCAGGGCCGGTGCCACCAGCGCCAGCAGGTCGTCGACCATGTCCCAGGCCGGCCGGGTGCCGCCGGCGCGCAGGTCGATCAGCTCGCCGTCGAGGCCGTCGTGGGCGGCCCGCCAGTGCGCCGCAGCGACCAGGCAGTCGCGGGTGTTCGGGGCGGACACGCCGGCGCGTACCTCGTCGGCGAGGGTGGCGACCAGCGCCCGGACCAGCGCGGCGACCAGCACGGAGTCGTCGACGTCCGCGCAGACGTCGCCCACCCGCACCTCCACGGTCGGGTACGCCGACGACGGCCGGGCGTACCAGTAGACCATCGCGGCGTCCAGCATGATGCCGGCGGCGATCAGCTCGTCGACGGTCCGGTCGTAGTCGGCGGCGGAGTCGAAGTACGGCGTCGGGCCGATGCTGGGCCAGCGTTCCAGCTGCATCGACCGCCAGCTGGCGTGACCGGTGTCCCGCCCGTCGTGCAGCGGCGAGTTCGTCGTGATCGCCTGCACCACCGGCAGCCACACCCGCAGGTGGTTGCAGACCTGCACGGCCAGTTCGCGGTCGGGCAGGCCGACGTGCACGTGACACCCGCAGACCGCCGGGTCGTGCGCCACCGGCCCGTACCGGCGCGACATCGCGTGGTAGCGCGGTCTGTCGGGCACCGTCCGGTGCGGCTCGGCCACCGGGGTGGCACCGACCGCGACCAGGCGGGCCCCGGCCGCCGTGGCGGCCTCGACGGCGGATCGGCGCAGCGCCACCAGGTGCGCGCGCAGCTCGGTGAGGTCGGCGCAGACCGGGGTGACCATCTCCACCATGCTGTGCCGGAACTCCTGCCGGCTCTGCTCCCGGGCGGTGCCGTGCAGCGCGGCCAGCACCTGGTCGGCCACCGGCAGGTTGCGTCCGCTGTCCGGGTCGAGCAGCAGGAACTCCTCCTCCACGCCGAGGGTGAGGACGGCCAGGTCAGGCACGGTGCGGGCGGCCGTGGCACGGCTCGTCATGGCCTTCTCCATCCGTTCCTGCGGCCGCGTCCGACGCCGCGCCGACGGGTGCCTCGGGTTCCCTGGCGGGCAGGGGGCAAACGCGCGCTCAGTCCGGTGACAGGGCCGCTGCCCGCCCGGCCAGGAACGCCTTTTCGGCCGCGTTGTCCGTGAGTGCGGCGGCCGTCCGGTACGCGGCGGCGGCCTCCCCGGCCCGGCCGAGTCGGGCCAGCAGATCGGCACGGACCACGTGCCGCACGTGGTAGCCGTCCAGGTCGAGGCCGTCCACCTCGGTCAGCGCCTCCGCCGGTCCGGCCACCTCGGCGAGGGCGACCGCGCGGTTCAGCGCCACCACCGGTCCGGGAGCGACCGCCGTGAGCTGGTCGTACAACCGGAGGATCTGGCCCCAGTCGGTGTCGGCGGCGCGCGGAGCGGCGCTGTGCACGGCGGTGATCGCGGCCTGGATCTGGTACGGGCCCGGTCGGTCGCGGCGCAGACAGCGGCGTACCAGGGCCTGCCCCTCGGCGACCAGTGCGGCGTCCCACCGGCCCCGGTCCTGCCGGGGCAGCGGTATCAGGTCGCCGTCGGCGGTGGTCCGCGCGTCGCGGCGGGATTCGGTGAGCAGCATCAGGGCGAGCAGACCCAGTGCCTCCGGCTCGTCCGGCATCAGCTCGACCAGCAGCCGCGCCAACCGGATCGCCTCGGCGCACAGCTCCGCGCGGACCAGCCGCTGGCCGGTGCTGGCCGTGTAACCCTCGTTGAAGATCAGGTACAGCACCGCGAGCACGGCGTGCAGCCGGTCGGGCAGGTCGGCGTCGCGCGGCACCCGGTACGGGATCCGGGCGTTGCGGATCTTCGACTTGGCCCGTACCAGCCGCTGCGCCATCGTCGGCTCGGGCACCAGGAACGCTCGGGCGATCTCGGCGGTGCGCAGGCCGCCGAGCAGTCGCAGGGTGAGCGCGACACGGGCGGCCGGGGCGAGGGCCGGGTGGCAGCAGGTGAAGATCAGGCGTAGCCGGTCGTCGCGCACCGGTCCCTCCTCGATGGGCGGATCGGCGGCGTACAGCAGGGCCGCCTCGGCATGCCGGTCGGCCCGGGACGCCTCCCGGCGCAGCCGGTCGACGGCCCGGTTCCGGGCCGTGGTGATGATCCAGCCGGCCGGGCTGGGCGGCGGGCCGGTCTGCGGCCACCGCCGCACGGCGACGGTGAAGGCCTCCTGGACGGCCTCCTCGGCGAGATCGATGTCGCCGAGGAGGCGGACCAGGACGGCGACCGCGCGGCCGTACTCCGCTCGGAACACCGCCTCCACGTCCTGCACGGTCAGTCCCCGGCTCCACCCTGGAAGGGGCGCACCTCGATCGGCAGCGTCGTGGCCAGCGCGTAGCGGCGGCCCCAGTCCAGGGCGGCGTCCAGGTCGGGCACGTCGATGACGGTGATGCCGCCCAGGTACTCCTTGCCCTCGACGAACGGCCCGTCGGTGACGAGCACCTCGCCGTCGCGGGGACGCAGGACGGTGGCGGTCTCCGGGCCGTGCAGGCCCTGCCCGAACACCCACGACCCGGCGGCCACCAACTCGTCATGCAGCTCGCCGATCTGGCGCATCACCCCGGCGAGGAACTCCGGGTCCGGGGGCAGCTCGCCCTGGGACTGGTGGATGCTGAGCAGGTACTGCGTCATCGTTCCTCCTCGCGGGGGGCGGCCGGCCCGTCACCGGCCTCTCATCCTCCACACGAACGGCGGTCCCCCGGTTCGACAGGCCGCGCGCAGAAGATTCGGCCCGACCCACACCGGGCGTCCGGACGGCGGCGGTACGCCGGGTGACGGTGCGGTGGCCAGCGGGTACGGCTGCGGTGTCGTGCCGTCCCGGGTCGGGCGCGATGGTGTAGAAAGGCGGAGTGAGCGCAGCGGTGACGCAGGTGCCGGTCCGTGGCCGTGGGAGGGTCCACGGTGACTGAGCACGCCCAGCCGCCCGCGCCGGTCACCACGGGCGCCGCTCTGGTGCAGCTCGGGGACGTACCGCTGGCGGACCTGCTGGCCGGCGCCGGTGACGGCGTGCTGGCCCACGTGCTGGGTGCGTTGGCCGCCGAGAGCGAACCGGGTCGGCCCGGCGACGTGTCGGCGTTCGAGTCGAGCTTCTGACCGTGCCGGCCGACGCCTCGCCGTCGGCCGCCCCGGCCCGGCCTGCCCCCGACGCGCCATCCGCTGCGGCACCCCGGGTACGCCAGCTCGTGCTCAAGGTCCACTCGCGCTGCAACCTGGCCTGCGACTACTGCTACGTCTACCGCCACGCCGACCAGGGCTGGCGGGACCGGCCGCGGGTCATCGCGCCCGCCACCGTGGACCGGGTTGCCGACCGGCTGGCCGCGCACGTCGCCCGCCACGGCACCGACCGGGTCCGGGTGGTGCTGCACGGCGGAGAGCCGCTGCTGGCCGGCGCCGCCGTGCTCGACCGGACGGTACGGACGCTGCGCACCGCGATGCCCACCGGCGCCACCCTCGACGTCGCGATGCAGACCAACGGGGTGCTGCTGGACGAGGCCATGCTCGCCCTGTGCCACACGCACGGCATCGACATCGGCGTGAGCCTGGACGGTGACCGGACGGCCAACGACCGGTACCGCCGGCACGCCGACGGGCGGGGCAGCTTCACCGAGGTCGCCGCCGCCCTGCGCCTGCTGGCCCGGCCCGAGCACCGGGCCCGGTACGCCGGGCTGCTCTGCACCGTCGACCTGGCCAACGACCCGGTCGTCGTCTACCGGAGCCTGCGGGAGTTCGACCCGCCCCTGCTGGACCTGTTGCTGCCGCACGGCAACTGGACCGCTCCCCCGCCCGGACGCCGCCCGGGTGACCCGGCCACCCCGTACGCGGACTGGCTGATCGCCGTCTTCGACACCTGGTACCGGGAGACTCCCCGACGCACCGGCATCCGGCTGTTCGAGTCGCTGATCGCGCTGCTGCTCGGCGGGCGCAGCGGCACGCAGGCTCTGGGCGCGACCGACCCGGACATCATGACGATCGAGACCGACGGCACCATCGAGGGCACCGACACCCTCAAGACGACCACGGCGTCGGTGATGCGTACCGGACTGGACGTCTTCCGGCACACGTTCGACGAGGCGCTGGGCCACCCGTCGCTGGCCGGGCGACCCACCGGGATCGCGGCCCTCGCCCCGGCCTGCCGGACCTGCCCGGTGGTCGGCGCGTGCGGCGGAGGCCTGTACGCGCACCGTTTCCGCGACGGCGCCGGCTTCGCGCACCCGTCGGTCTACTGCGCCGACCTGTTCCGGCTGATCCGGCACGTGCAGTCGGTGGTGGCCGCCGACGTGGACGCGCTGCGCCGCACCGTCGTCACGCCGCCCGCCGGCGCGACGGGTGCCGGACGGGCCGGCGCGCCCGTGCCGACGGGGCGGTGAACAGGTGCCGGGGCCGCTGTCGGACGCGCAGTTCGCCGGGCTGGCCGGCGGGCACGGCGACGCCGGCACCGTCGACGTGCTGCGCGGCGGGCAGCAGGGCCGACGCCGTCTGCTGACCGTCGCCGCCGCCCGGGCGTACGGCGGCGACCCGCTGGTCCGCGACGGCCTGGAGCTGCTCACCCGGGCCGAGCGGGCCGACCCGCTCGCGGTCGCCGAGGTGCTGGCACACCCGCCGCTCACCGGCTGGGCACGCGCCGCCATCGCCGGGCCGGCCGACGCCGGCTACCTGGCGGCGGTCGCCGCCGCCGCGGCGACCCGCGCCGGGCTCGCCTTCGAACTGACCCTGCCCTGCCCGGACGGTACGCTGCTGCTGCCCACCCTCGGCGGGGCGGTGGGCCTCACCCCCGGCCCGACGGTGGTGAGCGCGGGGCACGGCACGGTACGCGTCGTCGCGGGCGACGGGTCGGCGCGCTGGCTGCCGGTACGGCGGATCACACCGGCGAGCGGCGTGGAGGTGTCCATCGAGGACCAGGACCCGTGGCGGCAGCGCTACCACCACCCACCCACGCCCCGGCTGGCCGCCGCCGACGCCGCGGACCTGGCCCGGCTGACCGGGCAGGCGTGGCGCTGGCTGCGGGGGCACCTGCCGGCGCACGCCGACGGGCTGACCGGGCTGCTGCGCTCGCTGGTGCCGCTGCGGCCCCCACCGTCCGGGCACGCGGTGAGCGCGACCAGCCGGGACGCGCTGGGCGCCATCGCGCTCTCCGTACCGGCCGACCCGAAGACCCTCGCCCTGCTGCTGGTGCACGAGCTGCAACACACGAAGCTCGGTGCGCTGCTGGACCTGGTGCCGCTGCACCACCCCGGCGGGCCGGCCCGCTACCGGGCGCCGTGGCGGCTCGACCCAAGGCCGGTCGGCGCGCTGTTGCAGGGCGCGTACGCGCACCTGGGGGTGGCCGAGGTGTGGCGCTGCCGCCGGGCCGAGGGCGTCCACGCCGCCTTCGAGTTCGCGTACTGGCGGGAGCAGACCGCGCGGGCGGTCCGGCAACTCGCGGCCGCCACCGAACTGACCGACGCGGGGCGGACGTTCACCGCCGGCATGGCGCACACGCTGCGCGGCTGGCGTGAGCCTGTGGACACCCGGGTCGAGGCGGCGGTGCGGGACGTGGCCGACGGCGGCGCGGTGCGCTGGGGCCTGACCAACCTGCGCCCGCACCCGGACGAGGTCGACCGCGCGGTGCGGGCGTGGCGGCGAGGCGAGCCGCGCCCGGGCAGCGGCCCGCCGCCGACGGTCGCGCCCGGTCCGGCCGCCCCGGCGCTCGCCGCGGGCACCGGCCCGGAAGCGGCGGTACGGGGGCGACTGCTGGCCGGCGACACCGATCCGTCCACAATGGATTCGTTTGATCGTGCCTACGCGGCAGGCGACGCCGAGGGCGCGCTGCACGGATACCAGCGACGGCTGCGTGACGATCCCGGGGACACCGACGCCTGGGTGGGGCTGGCGCTCGCCGCCCGGCTGACCGGGAACGCGGCCGCGACCCGTGCCCTGGTGACCCGCCCGGACCTGGTTCGCGAGGCCCACCGGGCGCTGCCCGACGCCGACCCGCTGGCGCTGGCAGCCTGGTGCCTGGACACCGCGCCGCAGCCGGGCCCCGCAGCGGTCAACCGCGACGGCGGGCCAGGTACTGCTCGCGGGTGATCTCGTGCACGGCGACGGGCTGCTGGTGTTCCGGTACGACGGTGCGAAACGCGTACGAGATTCCCAGCTTCTCCATGACCCGCGCGGACCGGGCGTTGTCCACGTGCCGGATGCTGATGATCCGATCCAGGTCGCGGTCCTCGAAGCCGAACCGCAGGACCTCGGCGGCGGCCTCGGCGGCGTACCCGTGCCCCCAGAACCTCTGGTCCAGCCGCCAACCGATCTCGACGGCCGGCAGCACCTCCGGCAGGAACTCGGGCACCGCGAGACCGACCCATCCGGCCACCTCGCCGGTCTCCCGCAGCTCGACGGCGAACAGGCCGAACCCCCGGGCGTCCCAGTCGTGGATCACCTTGCGGAGACCCAACGCGCTCTGCTCACGATCCCGCACGGAACCGTCCATGATGTAGCGCATGACCTCCGGATCGGCGTTCATGGTCGCCAGGGCGTCGAGGTCGTCGTCGCGCAGACGTCGCAGGGACAGACGGTCGGTACGGAGAACCATCACCTGCTCATTGTCGCCGTCGCCGCCGACACGGGTGTGACCGCCTAGAGCAGGGCCGGCTCGATGTAGGCGTTGGAGCGGTCCTGCTGACGAGCCTGGACCACCCGTGGGTTGTCGCCGCCGAAGAGCTGCACCAGCTGCCCGAACGCCTCGTCGTAGAGGGCCCGCCCGGCGTCGGCCTCGCTCTCGGTGGCGAGCCGGCTCACCGCCAGGTTGACCGACGCGGAGAGGGTGTCGGGATGCTCGGCGCCCAGCGCCCGGGTCAGCTCCACGTACGCGGTCGTGTCCAGCAGCAGGGCGGTTTCCCGGTCACCGAGGGCGAACAGGTCGTTGGCCAGGTTGAGGGTGGCCAGCAGGGTGTGCGGGTGGCGCTCACCGAGGTTCGCCAGCAACTGGTCGCGGACCCGCTGGGAGAGATCCCGCGCCTGACCGTGGTCGCCCTGCTTGCGCAGCAGCACCCCGAGGTTGTTCAGGCAGGCCAGGGTGATCGCGTGCGTCTCGCCGAGCACCTCGTTGTAGCCGTCGCGCAGCCGCCGGGCCACCCGCAGCGCGGTCTGGTTGTCACCCACCGCCGACCAGGTGGTGGCCAACGCCATCTCGGCCGACAGCGTGTCGGCGTGCTCGGCGCCGAGGGTGCGCTGGTAGCGGAGCACGGTCCGCTCGATCAGCCGGTGCGCGTCGGCGAAGCGGCCGAGCTGGCGCAGCGTCAGCGCCAACTCCTTGGCCGTCCGCAGCGTCTCCGGGTGGTCCGCGCCGATCACCTTCTGCTGGATCGTGTACGTGCGTTGCAGCACGCTGTGCGAGCGCCACAGCTCGCCGGTGTCCCGCAGACCGCGCCCGTAGTTGCTGGCCGACGCCAGGGTGGACGGGTCCTCCTCGCCGAAGCGGTCGCGCCGCCGCTCGTGGATGTGCTGGTCCAGCAGGGCGGCGCCGCGGAAGTCACCCACCAGCCGCAACGACACGGCGAGATTGTTCTCCGCGATGAGCGTCCGGCCACTGTCGTCGCCGAAACTGCGCACGCTCAGCTCGAGGGTGCGCCGGTCCTGCGCCTCGGCCTCGTGGTAGAGACCCTGGGCACGCAGGTCCGCGCCGAGGCTGCGGGCGGTCATCAGGGTGTACAGGTGCTCCTCACCGAAGATCCGCCGCTGCCGGTCGTAGACGTCCCGGTCGATCTCGTACGCCCGGTCGAAGTGGCTCTGCGCGCGCAGCACGTTGGCCAGGTGGAAGCGCATCCGCAGCTTGGTGGGATCGTCGTCGTCGGTGTCGCGCCAACTGTCCAGCGACTCCTGCGCCAGCGCCCGGCTGGTGTCGTAGTCGCCGCGCCGGTAGAGGTAGCGCACGGTGTCCACGACCAGCTGCCGCGCCTCATCCATCGTGGACAGGTGCAGGCCGCTGGGGCGTACGTGCGGCCACAACTCGGCATAGCGGGGCCAGTTGCCCGGCCGGTCCGGGTCGCGCGGGCTGGCCGCGGCGAGCAGCAGTTGGGCCTGCCGGCGGGCCTCCTCCGGATCGTCGAGCTGATCCTGGATGACCAGTTGGACCAGCCGGTGGATGCGGACGGAGTTGTTCTCCGCGTCCACCTGGGCCAGGCCGTAGCGTCCCAGCTCGGCGGTGACCAGGCCCTGCAGGATCGGGTCGGTCAGCGTCGGGTCGAACGGCGCCATGAAGCTCGCGAAGCGGTCGCCGGTGAGCATGGCCACCGGGATGGGCTCCGGCGCGTAGAACGAACACAGCTCCAGCAGCCGGGCCGCCGCCGGTTTCTCCGAGCGCAGCTGGGCCAGGGTGACCAGCCAGGTGGCGGCGAGGGCCTTGGAGTAGCCGGCGGACTGCCGGCCGTCGAGGATCCGCAGCAGCCCCGGGGTGTCCAGCGAGGTGAGGTACCGCTCGACCTGCATCGCCGTGGCCCGCAGGTACGCCGCACCCTGCTCGACCGCGAGCGGTAGGTCGCCGAGCTTCTCGGCCACCTGGGTCGCCTCGTCCTCGGTGAGCCCGGCGACCCGGTCCCGCAGCAGTTGGACGCTCTCGGCGCGGTCGAAGACGGTCAACTCGGTCGCGGTGGCGTACTCGCTCCAGCTCTGGTCCCGGGTGGTGAGCAGCACGTGGCCCGGCCCCTGCGGCAGCAGGGTCCGGATGGCGCGGGTGGGCTCGTTGGCGTTGTCCAGGATGATCAGCCAGCGCCGGTCCGGGCCGCCCCGACGCAGCGCGTCGAGCACTCGGCGGACCGCGTCGGCACCGCCGCCGGTGCCCAGCCCCATCGCCTGGCCGAGGTCGGCCAGGCCGCCTCGGATGCGGTCCTCGCTGTCCGCCGGGATCCACCAGACCAGGTCGTAGTCGCGGCCGAAGCGCAGCGCGTACTCGGCGGCGAGTTGGGTCTTGCCCACCCCGCCGAGGCCGTGCACGACCTGGGTCGCCGAGTCCGGTGAGGTGGTGAGCCGGTCGCGCAGAGCCTCGAGCTGGGCGGCGCGGCCGACGAACGGCGTGCCGTGCTGGCGCACGTTGGACACCGCCGGGAACGGGCCGGGGAACCGACCGACCGGACGCCCGCCGACCGCGGCCGCCGGGGCGCCGGCCGCCTCCAGCAGCCTGGTCCGGGCCGTGGACGGGTCGATGTCGGTGAGGTCCACGGGACTGCGGTCGGTGTACGGCACGGCCAGCCGCGACTCGTCCACCCGCAGGGGCACCAGCAGTCCACCGCCGCCGAGCTGGTCGCGGCTGGTGGCGCCCTTCCACAGCTCGGCGGCGAGCGACGTGCCCGCGTAGTGCCGGGTGAGGACGGCCAGCACCCGGCTGGCGCCACCGACGGCCCGGTCGAACTCGGCTCGCCCGCCGGCGCGCAGCGGCACGTCCACCGCCCGGCGGTCCACCCGCAGCCCGGCCTCCTCCAACTGGTCGGTGATCCACTCGGCCCACAGCCGGTCGGCGGAGGCGTAGCTGACGAGGACGGCCTGCTCGGCGGTGAGCCGGCTGCGCTCGAACTCGGTCAGCGAGCGACGCCGGTCCTCCTCGGGCATCGGGTGCAGGCTGCTGACCCGCCCGCCGGTGACCACCGAGGCGAGCTGCTCGTACGCGGACAGCAGGGTGCCAACCTGCTCGGGTCGGTCGCCGAAGGCGGCGAGGATCTCCTCGTAGGCGTAGAAGGCGCGGTAGGGCACCTCGATCGTGTTCCAGTAGCGCGCCGCCGCCGCGTCGGAGAGGTGGTCGAGGAACGGGGCGAACTCGGCGCGGACCAGGTCCCGCCCGGTCTCCAGCTTGCGCAGCTCGGCGTCCTCCACCCGCATCGGCACCGGCAGCAGCAGTGGCGGGTCGTCGGGGCGTTGGCTGCGGATGGAGCGGGCCACCGCCGCCGCGCCGCGGATGCTCTGGGTGGACATGGTGAAGCAGTTGACCACCAGGTCGGGCAGTTGCACGGTGCAGATGCCGGCCACGTCGCTGAGCCCGGTGCGGCTGTCGATGAGCACCACGTCGTACTCGGCGCGCATCTGCGCGCGGACGGCGTCGATGAACGACGCGCCGCCCTGCCGCTGGTAGAAGTTGGCCCAGTCGAAGGTGCTCACCAGCCGGGAGTACGCCGTGTCCTGCTGCCCGGCGGCCACGAAGTCGATCACGCCGCCGTGGCTGAAGTCCCAGTTCAGCGAGACCGCCCTGCGCTGGATCTTGGCATGCCCGGTGAGGAGTTCCTGGGAGTCCTCGTCGCGGTTGCGTTGCATGGTGGCGATCGAGTAATCCCAGATCATCTCGATCACACCGGGGGTCGCCCGCAGTTCCTTGTCCCGCAGGAACGGATGGAAGTAGCGGTGCAGGCCCGGGGACTCCAGGTCCCAGTCGACGACCAGCACCTGCAGGCCCTGGCTGGCCAGGATCCAGGCCACGTTGGCCAGCGCCATGGTCCGGCCGGTGCCGCCCTTGTACGAGTAGAACGTGACGATCTGCCCACGTGCCGTCTCGTTGACCGCCATGGCCTGCCTCCCCTAGGGACCTTCGAGGATCGGGCGTTGCCCGGTGCCGTCCGTGGGCGGCTCCTGGTAGACCGTGCCCGTGCGGTAGATCCGACCCTGCTCGACCACCAGCACGTCCTCCAGCTCCTCCTGGAAGCGGGCCGAGGTGGGGATCTCGGTACGCCACATCTCGCGGGTGTTGTGCAGCACGTGGTGCGGAAGCACCCGGGCCAGGGTGTCCCACATCTTGCGGTTGCCTCCGGACGCCGCGTCGTCCGCGGCCGTCCAGGGCACCAGCACCGGCGCCCGGGGCGCGTCCACGTCCCGGTCGTAGCCGATCAGACTGAGCCGGTAGCGCGGCAGGTCGGCCGACCAGACGTCGACCACCAGCACGACGATCTGGTTGTGCGCCCGCGCCCACTCCCGCACCGCCGCCAGGTCCTCCGCGTCCTCCACCGTCCAGCCGTAGCTCTTGGTGGTGGCGATGGCACCGGCCCAACTGCCGATCGGCACCTCCAGCTCGGGCCGGTACGGACGCCAGTCCCGGGACACCGCGCCGTAGCGATCCTCGGCCCCGGGGCGGCTGCCGACCAGCTCGGCGGAGCTGCCGGCGACCAGCACGATGTGCACGTGCCGCGCGCTGGTGGCCCGTTGCACCGCGCCCGCCGCCGCCGGCCCGGTCTGCGTCTGCGGCCGGACCGGTTGCCCGAAGGCGCTGGTCACCTTGGCCAGTGTCGGGCGCTGTGCCGGCCGGTGCAGGGTGTGCTCGCGGGCGGTCTGCACGATGTGCTTGGCCAGCGCGTCCACGAAGTCCTTGTAGTCGTCCTCGTGCCGGCGGCGCTGCTTGAGGGTGAGCAGCCCGTCCTGGGCGTAGACCGTGCCGGTCGGGAAGTTGCGGTACTGGAAGGCCCCGACCGCCTCGGGCAACCGGTCGCAGGGAATCCACTGCACCGGCACCAGGGCCGGCGGACGGACCTGGTGCTGCCGCTCGTGCTCGTCGATCCGGTCGGCGAAGACCCGGAACTCCCGGCCGCAGTAGTCGCTGACGACGTACCGGGGGGAGGTCAGCGCGATCAGGCAGGCGCTGGTCGACAGCGCGTTGGCCAGCGTGTCCGTCCAGGTGCTGCCGAGCAGGATCTGCCCGTCGATGAAGCCCGCCTCGTGCCAGCGGACCCCGGCAAGCCCGGCCACCGCCTCGCTGAGATCGCCGAAGAACGCCTGCACCTGACCGTTGCGGTTGTCCTCTTGGGCGTAGCTCAGGAAGAAGAGTGGCACGCCCGCCTCCGCTCACGGGTTCCACGACCGGTACGCACAGTATAGGACCGTCGATGCCAGCCCAGCTGTTGCGTGATCGTCGCGGCGGACGCGCCAGGAGTCGTATGCCCGACGGTTGCGGGTCGGTCGAGGTGCGGTCCGGTGCGCGGCGCGACCGGGACCGGCCGGGTCTTCGGCGGGACCCGGCCGGCCCGGCCCACGGTGCGACCCGCCCGGCCCGGTCGACGGCGCGACCGGACCGGCGCGGGCGCCCCGGTCAGGGGTAGGTGGTCAGGTACACCTGCTGGGTGGCCGCGTTCGCGGTGCCGCCGGTGTTGTTGATCACCCGGTTGATGGTGCCGACGCCGCCGAGTGAGACGGTGACCATGTTGGTGAACCGCACGTTCGGGTTGGTGGGCGCCTCGATGGCCCGGTCGGCGACGACGGCCGGGTTCACGTTGAAGTAGCAGTAGCTGCCCATCCCGAACGCCTGGTGGCTGGTGACCGAGTCGGCCACCTTGTACGCGGCGTACCCGCGGGTCGCGCCGTTCATCCAGGCCGCCTGGTTGGGCGGGTCGTACGGCATCTCGTTCTGGTAGAAGTACGTCCGCCCGCCGTTGCCGTTCCAGATGGTCTGGTACTTCTGGTAGTGCTCGACGAAGAGGCCGTACATGGTGACGTTGTCGCCGTTGACCGTGAGCCCGGTGTCGGCGGTGTTCAGCGTCCATCCGGTGGGCACGCCCTGGGCGGCGTGGTCGGCCCGCCACAGCCACATGTGGTCGCCGATCACGTTGTCGCTGTTGACGGTCAGCGTGTTGGTGGCCTTGCCGACGTGCGGCCCGCCGATGCGGAAGAACACGTCGTGCAGCGAGGTCGGGTTCGCGGCGTGGCTCGCCGCCGAGCCGGCCGGGCCGACCTCCATCAGCACCGGCGAGTTGGTCGTGCCGGCCTCGAACATGATGCCGGCCACCTTGACACCGTCCACGTCGGCCACCCGCATTCCGACGCTGCCGTTGTCGGCCTGGATGGTGGCCAGGCCGAGGCCGAGGACCACCGTGTCGGCCCGGTTGACCTGGATCGGCTCGGTGACGCGGTGCACGCCCGGGGTGAAGAGCAGGTGCTTGCCCTGGGCCAGGGCCGCGTTGATGGTGGCCGCGCTGGTGCCCTGCTGGACGATGAAGAACTGCGACAGCGAGATCGAGGAGCCGGCCGGGGTCTTGTTGTACCAGCTGGTGCCGGTCGAGTTGCTGCGCAGCGCCGGCACGAAGACCCGGTACTCACCGGTGCCGTCCACGTAGAGGAACGGCTTCTCGCGTACCTGCGGGGTCTGCGGGATGACGGTGTGCGACGGGTTGGGGAAGTTCGGTGGCGGTGCGCCGTTGACGCCCTGGAAGACCATGTTCCAGACCGAGCCGGTCCAGCCGTTGCCGAACTCGCTGTTGCGGGAGTACCACTGCTGCTGCGAACCGGAGACCACCAGGCCGTCGATGCGGGTGTCGGCCATCAGGCCGCCGCTGGACCAGCCGTCGCCGCCGTTCCAGAGCTGGATCTGGTTCTGCGCGCCCCGCAGGTGCATCCGCCGGTACGGCGCCGCCTGGGACACCGCCCAGCGCTCCACGGTCTGCCCGGCGGGCAGGGTGACCGAGAGGTTCTCGGCGGCCCGCCAGAAGTTCTGGGTGGCGTTGCCGCCGAACCAGAAGGCCTCGGCGCGGACGTGGCCGTTGAGGTTGACGTCGTCCGGGCTCATGCCCAGGCCGGCGACCTGGGTGAAGAAGCCGAGGTTGACGTCGGCCGTGTAGGTGCCCGGCTTGAACAGCACCGCGTAGCGCTGCGGGCCGAACTGGTTGGTCTCCTGCTGGGTGAACAGCGTGTTCAGTCGACTCTGGATGGTGGAGGTGGGGGTGCTCGGGTCGAAGACGAAGGTGTTCGGCCCGAGGTTCGGGTTGCGCGGGTCGGTCGGGTCGACCGGCGGCTCGGTGGTCCCGCCGGTCGTGTTCACGGCCAGCTCCCACAGCGAGTAGCCGTAGGCGGTGCCCCGAACGGTGCCGTACATCCGCAGGTACCGGCCGCTGCCGGCGACGGTGAGGGTCTGGGTGCCGCCGGTGCCGGTGGTGGTCGAGTAGATGGTGGTCCAGGTGGTGCCGTCGGCCGAGGTCTGGAGCTGGAAGGCCCGGGCGTACGCGGCCTCCCAGTTGAGCACCACCCGGCAGATCGAGCGCGTGCTGCCGAGGTCGACGCGCAGCCACTGCGGGTCGCTGGCGGCGCTGGCCCACCGGGTGCCCGGGTTGCCGTCGACCGCCGCGGATGCCGCGAGGCCGGCATCCTGACTGGACGAGGCGGTCGCCGGGCTGCCCTGCGCGACGTTGGTGCTGCCGCAGGTGGGCGTGCTGCCGCCGATCTCGCCGTAGACCTGGAACTCCCAGAGCGAGTAGCCGTAGCCGGTGGCGCGGGCGGTGCCGTACATCCGCACGTACCGACCGGCGCCGGTGACGGTGAGGGTCTGGGTGCCGCCGGTGCCGGCGGTGGTGTTGTAGATGGAGGTCCAGGTGGCGCCGTCGTCGGAGGTCTGGAGCTGGAAGGCGCGGGCGTAGGCGCCCTCCCACTGCAGGGTGACCTGGCTCAGGGTGGCCCGGGCGCCCAGGTCGACCTGGATCCACTGGGGGTCGCTGAACGCGCTGGCCCACCGGGTGCCGGTGTTGCCGTCGACGGCGGCGCCGGCCGGGGTGCCGGCGTTCTCGGTGGACGAGGCGGTGGCCGGGCGGCCCTGCGAGAGCAGGGTGGGGGCGGCCTGCGCCGGTGTCGTGGCACCGGTCGGGGTCAGCGCCGCGACCAGGGCCACGGTGAGCCCGAGAAGCAGGTGCCGGATGGCACGCCGGGGACGCGGGCGTGCGGATGTAACACGAGATGTCATGACATCGCCTGTCGATAGGGGGTTACGGACGACGCTTGGGTGGGGTCGGGGCTCGCCCGTTGGGTGCGGTTGGAGGATTGCCGCCGACGCGGCGCCGCGGGGCGGAGAGCGCTCTCGTAGGAGTGTTGCGGCGAGATTGCGACGGCGTCAAGACATCGATCTATAACACTGTTATTTATCCCGAAGGTTTGTTGTGGGCGTTTTGCCCGTCAGCGACGTACGCCACCTTCGGTGAGGAACCGGGCGATCGGCAGCGTGGCGGCCCCCAACGCCACCGCGTCCACCCCGAGCCGGCACAGCTCGATCGACGCCTGCTCGTACGGCTGGCGCAGCGCCTGTCGACCGGCGGCGTCCCGGACGGCGGGCAGCAGGCCGCCCAGCGCCATCGCCGCCCAGCCGCCGAGCACCACCCGCTCAGGGTTGAACAGGTTGATCAGGTTCGCCACCCCGGCGCCGAGGTAGCCGGCGGTGTCGTCCAGCACCCGACGGGCGGTGGCCGAGGTTTCGGCGGCGGCCACCAGGGCGGCGAGCTGGGACTCCTCGTCCTCGCCCGGCACCGGGCGGCCCTCCCGCGCCTCCCGGTAACGGTCGATGATCGCCTCCGCGCCCACGTACGCCTCGAGGCAGCCGCGCGCGCCGCACCGGCAGACCCGGCCCCCGTACACCAGGGTGGTGTGCCCCCACTCCCCCGCGCTGCTGGACGCGCCCCGGTAGGTGGCGCCGTTGGTCACCACCGACGCGCCCACGCCGGAGCCGACCAGCGCGAAGACGGCGTGCCGGGCGCCCCGGCCGGCGCCGAACCACATCTCGGCCTGGCCGAGGGTCTTCGCGCCGTTGTCGATGTGCAGCGGCAGGTCGGTCCCGGCGCCGATGATGCGCTCCAACGGCACCCGGTCCCAGCCCAGGGCCTGGGCGTGCACCACGGCCTGGGTGCCCTGTTCGACCACGCCGGAGACGCCGATGCCGACGCCGAGCACGTCGGCCGGGGTCACCCCGGCCTGGCCGGTGACCGCGTCGATGCCGGCCAGCACGTGCCCGGCGACCACGTCGGGCTCGGTACGGGCCGGGTCGAGCGGGTACTCGACGCTGGCCAGCAGGGTCATCGCGAAGTCGAACAGCTCGACCCGCACCCGGGTCTCGCCCACGTCCACCCCGACGACGAAGGCGAACCGGGGCGCGACGCGCAGCAGCATGCTGGGCCGGCCACCGTCGGACTCGGCGGCGCCCGCCTCGGCGACCAGCCCCTCGTCGATCAGGTCGGCAACCACGTTGCTGACCGCCGGCTGGCTCAGCCCGGTGCTGCGCACCAGGTCCTGGCGGGTGAGCGGAGCGTCGAGGAAGAGCTTCGTCAGCAGGGCGGACCTGTTGCGCAGCCGGACGCTCCGGTTGGTGGCTCGCGCCAGCTCCACTCGGCACCTCGATCCCGTCGGTCGTTCGAGCGACTGTAACCGCCCTGTGCTTGACGACCCACTGGACAACTACTTTAATGACGACATTCATTAAGCCGTGATGTAACTCCTGGGAAACGCCGACGGACCACCGACGGCGCACCCCGAAACCCCGTCCGCAGCCGGCCCTCCGTCGCCCACACCCCTATCGACGACGGAGGTCGGCGGACCCCCACCACGTACCGGAAGGGCTGACCGTGTCGAGACGACACCTCGGGATATTCACCGCCGCCGTACTGGCTGCCGCCTCGCTGACCGCCTGCGGCGGCGGCTCCGGCGACGACTCCGCCGGATCGAGCAAGACCCTCACCTACTGGGCCAGCAACCAGGGCGCCAGCCTGGAGGCCGACAAGACCATCCTCCAGCCCGAGCTGGACAAGTTCGAGAAGCAGACCGGCATCAAGGTCAACGTCGAGGTGGTCCCCTGGTCGGACCTGCTCAACCGGCTGCTCGCCGCCGCCGCGTCGGGCAAGGGCCCGGACGTGGTGAACATCGGCAACACCTGGTCGGCGTCGCTGCAGGCCACCGGCGCGCTGGTCGAGTTCGACGACGCCACCCTGCAGGCCGTCGGCGGCAAGGACCGGATCGTGCCCGCCGCGCTCGCCGCCGCCGGCGCCCCCGGCAAGCCGCCGGCCGCCGTGCCGCTCTACAGCATGGCGTACAGCCTGTACTACAACAAGAAGTCGTTCGCCGACGCCGGCATCACCGCCCCGCCGACCACCTGGGAGCAGCTCGCCGAGTACGGCAAGAAGCTGAGCACCGGCGGCAAGTGGGGCCTGGCGATCGAGGGGGCCAACCCGTCGGAGAACGCCCACCACGCGTTCACCTTCAGCCAGCAGTACGGCGGTGAGTGGTTCGACTCGGCCGGCAAGCCGACCTTCGACACCCCGCAGAACGTCTCGGCGATCAAGCGGTACGTCGACTTCATGGCCGCCGACAAGATCACCAACCCGAGCAACGCCGAGTACGCGCAGAACCAGTCGGTCTCCGACTTCGCCAACGGCAAGGCCGCCATGCTCCTGTGGCAGTCCGCCGGGTCGAACCTGAAGACGCAGAACATGCCCGCCGACGCGTACGGGGTGGCCCCGGTGCCGTTCCTGGCCAGCCCGCCGGCCGGTGGCAAGAAGATCAACAGCATGGTCGCCGGGATCAACATGGCGGTCTTCAAGCACACCAAGAACCGTGACGGCGCGCTGAGCTTCGTGAAGTTCATGACCAGCGACGAGGAGCAGACGATCCTCAACCGCACGTACGGCTCGCTGCCGGCGGTGAAGACCGCGGCCTCCGACCCGGCGTTCAGCGCCCCGGAGCAGAAGACCATCCAGGAGACCCTGGTCACCACCGCGGCCCCGCTGCCGCAGGTGCCCGAGGAGAGCACCTTCGAGACCCTGGTCGGCACCGCGATGAAGGAGCTGTTCGCCGACGCGGCGAGCGGAAAGCCCGTCACCGAGGCGTCGGTGAAGGCGAAGCTGACCGACGCGCAGCAGAAGATGCGCTGACCCACGCGTCATCGGTGGCCGTGGTCGGGTGAGGAGCCCGGCCACGGCCACCGCCTCCGAGAGGACCCCGATGGCAACCAGCACCACCGCGCCGGACGCCGGACGGCGCGAACCCCGGGCCGGGTCACCCGCCCGGAAGGCCGCTCGCCGGCCCCGCGGCCCCCGCCGCTCACTCCTGCCGTACCTGCTGCTCGCGCCGGCCGTCGTGCTGGAACTCGCCATCCACGTGATCCCGATGGTGGTCGGGGTCTGGATGAGCCTGCTGGAGCTGACCCAGTTCCACATCCGCGACTGGTCCACCGCGCCCTTCGTCGGGCTGGAGAACTACCGCGCCACGCTCGACCTGAACAGCGCCGCCGGCAAGGAACTGCTGCACTCGTTCTGGGTCACCCTGGTCTACAGCCTGCTCTCGGTCGGGTTCGCCTGGCTGCTCGGCATGGCGGCGGCCGTCGTGCTGCAACGGCCGTTCCGCGGCCGGGCGATCCTGCGGGCGCTCTTCCTCACCCCGTACGCCCTGCCGGTCTACACCGCCGTGATCACCTGGAGCTTCCTGCTCCAGCGGGACACCGGCCTGGTCAACCACGTGCTGGTCGACCAGCTCGGGCTGATGAACGAACGGCCGTTCTGGTTGATCGGCGACAACAGCTTCTGGTCGCTGCTGGTCGTGTCGGTCTGGCGCAACTGGCCGTTCGCCTTCCTCTGCCTGATGGCCGGCCTGCAGAACGTCCCCGGCGAGATGTACGAGGCCGCCGCGATCGACGGCGCCGGGTTCTGGCGTCGCCTGCGCTCGGTCACCCTGCCCATGCTGCGGCCGGTGAACCTGGTGCTGCTGCTGGTGCTGTTCCTCTGGACCTTCAACGACTTCAACACCCCGTACGTGCTCTTCGGCGGCTCCGCCCCCGAGCAGGCCGACCTCATCTCCATCCACATCTACCGCAGCTCCTTCAAGACCTGGGACTTCGGCTCGGGCTCGGCGATGTCGGTGGCGCTGCTGCTGTTCCTGCTGGTCGTCTCGGCCGCGTACCTGCTGATCACCAACCGCCGGAGGGACGACCATGCGTGAGACCGCCGGTGAGCGCTGGGGCCGGCGCATCGTGCTGACCCTGCTCACCCTCTTCGTGACCATCCCGCTCTACGTGATGGTCACCTCCGCGGCGAAGCCGCTGCAGGACGTGCAGAACGGCTTCACCTGGTGGCCCAGCCGGCCCACCCTGCAACCGTTCGTCGACATGTGGAGCACGGTGCCGCTGGCCCGCTACCTGGTGAACAGCCTGGTGGTGTCGAGCATCGCGGCGATCTGCTCGGTCGCGGTGGCGATCTTCGCCGCGTTCGCGGTCAGTCGCTACCGGTTCCGCGGCCGCGGGGTCTTCTCGGTGACGGTCCTGTCCACCCAGATGTTCCCCGGCATCCTGTTCCTGCTGCCGCTGTTCCTCATCTACGTCAACCTGGGCAACGCCACCGGCGTCGAGCTGTACGCCAGCCGTACCGGCCTGGTGATCACCTACCTCACCTTCTCGCTGCCGTTCTCGATCTGGATGCTGGTCGGCTACTTCGACTCGATCCCCCGAGGGCTCGACGAGGCCGCCCAGGTCGACGGGGCCGGTCCGCTGCGCATCCTGTTCCAGGTCATCCTCCCGGCCGCCGTGCCCGGCGTGGTCGCGGTCACCGTGTACGCGTTCATGACCGCCTGGGGTGAGGTGCTCTTCGCGTCGGTGATGACCGACGAGAGCAGCCGCACGCTGGCCGTCGGCCTGCAGGGCTACTCCACCCAGTTCAACGTCTACTGGAACCAGGTGATGGCCGCCTCGCTGGTGGTCAGCATCCCGGTCGTCGCCGGCTTCCTTGCCCTGCAGCGCTACTTCGTCGCCGGCCTCACCGCCGGCGCTGTCAAGTGAGTCATTCGAACCCAGAGGAGAACCGACCCGTGCCGGACCTGTCCAAGCTGCCGCCCGACTTTCTCTGGGGTGTCGCCACGGCGGCGTACCAGATCGAGGGGGCCGTCGACGTCGACGGCCGGGCGCCGTCCATCTGGGACACCTTCTCGGCGACCCCCGGCAACGTCGACAACGGCGACACCGGCGCGGTGGCCTGCGACCACTACCACCGGTGGCCGGAGGACTTCGCGCTGCTGCGCCGGCTCGGCGTCGACGCGTACCGGTTCTCGGTGGCCTGGCCTCGGGTGATGCCCGACGGCGTCGGCCGGGTCAACCCCGTCGGGTTGGACTTCTACGACCGGCTGGTCGACACGCTGCTCGCCGACGGGATCCGACCGTTCGTCACGCTCTACCACTGGGACCTGCCGCAGGTGCTGCAGGACCGGGGCGGCTGGCCGGAGCGCTCCACCGCCGAGGCGTTCGCCGACTACGCGGCCGTGGTCGCCGGCCGCCTCGGCGACCGGGTGGCCGACTGGAACACCGTCAACGAGCCGCTCTGCGTGTGCTGGATCGGGCACCTGGAGGGGCGGATGGCCCCCGGCGAGCGGGACCTGACCCGCGCGGTGCACGCCTCACACCACGTGCTGCTCGGGCACGGCCTGGCCACCCAGGCCATCCGCGCCAACGCCGCCCGACCGGCCTCGGTGGGTCTGGTGCTCAACCTCAGCCCGATCGAGCCGGCGACCGACCGGCCCGAGGACGTCGCGGCGGCCCGGCGGGCCGACGGACACGTCAACCGCTGGTGGCTGGACCCGGTGCACGGGCGCGGCTACCCCGCCGACATGGTCGCCACGTACGGGGTCGAGCCGCCGGTGCGCGGCGACGACCTGTCGGTCATCGCCACGCCCACCGACTTCCTCGGGGTGAACTACTACTTCCGCCAGGTGGTGGCCGACGACCCGACCGGGCCGCCGCCGTACGCCCGACAGGTGCCGGTGCCCGGCTCGGTGGAGACGGCCATGGGCTGGGAGATGTACCCGGCGGGACTGGAGCGGCTGCTCGTCGAGGTCAACGAGGAGTACCGGCCGGGCCGGATCATCGTCACGGAGAGCGGTTCCGCCTGGCCGGACGAGGTCACGGCGGACGGCACGGTCGAGGACAAGGAGCGCACCGACCACCTGGAGCAGCACCTGGCGGCCTGCGCGTCGGCGGTGGCCCGGGGCGTGCCGCTGGACGGCTACTTCGTCTGGTCCCTGTTGGACAACTTCGAGTGGGCGTACGGCTACGACAAGCGCTTCGGCCTGGTGCACGTCGACTACGCCACCCAGCGTCGGACGGTGAAGGCGAGCGGCCTGCGCTACGCCGAACTGATCCGCGCCCACCAGCGCGTCGCCGGTGCGACCGGGACCGCCACACCGGTGGCCTGAACGGGGGCCGGCGAGGCCCGGGCACCCTGGGCGCCGCGTCGTGCGGCGCCCAGGGAGTTCCGACTTCACGTCCGGCGCTCAGTCCAGGAGGCGGCGGGCCAGCGACGGCGGCGGCCGGCCGGCGAGCAGCCAACCGGCGCCGGCGGCGAGCGACGGCAGCCCGGCGGTGATCGCGGCGAGGTGCGCGACGGGCACGGCGCCGAGCGGGTCGAGGTCGCGGTGCAGCGCACCGGCCAGCGCCAGGTAGGCGCCGGCCACACCGAGCACGGCACCGAGCAGGGCGAGCGCTCCGGCGGTGGTGGCGGTGAGCGTCCGACGTACCCGCCTCGGCGCCCCCGTCGCGGTCAGCGTCCGCAGGTCCGCCGACGCCTCGCCGCGGATGAGGCCGACGGTCGTCGCCAACACCCCGAGAGCGAGCAGGGCGCCGGCGATGGTCGCGCCGGTCCGCAGCGCGGTCAACGAACTCTGCTCCCTGCGCGACTCGACGGTGAGCCCGGCCGCGGCGGCCAGGTCCTGGGCCGTGGCCAGTTGTGCGTCGGTGAGGGCGTGGTCGGCCGCGAGGAACCAACCGACCCGCGCCGGCTGCCAGCCGTGCCGGTCCAGCGCGGCGGGCGTGATGAGCGAGTCGGGCAGCCCGGTGTAGCCGGAGCGGGGCAGGGCGCGCACGGTCGGCCGGACACCCCGGGCGGGGATGTTCAGCAGCGCCAGCTCACCGGTGCGGGTGGTGAGGACATCCGTCCCGGCGTCGACCGCCGTGCCGGCCGCGCCGTTCAGCCGGAGCAGGCCGGGGTTGACCACGTAGAGCGGGTGGGACGTCGTCGAGCGGCCGGCCGCGGCCGGGGGGCCGATCTCGACGGCCGGGTGGCCGCTCGATCTCCCCTCCCGGCCGAGGTCGGTGTACGAGGCCACCACCGCCATGTCCAGCGGGATGACGGTCGTCGCGCCGACGGTGGTCGCGATGGTGTCGGTCTGGGCCTGGAGGGCGGCGAGTTCGGCCGCCGTGCGCTCGGGGATCACCGGCTCCGGCTGGCCGATCCGGATCAGCAGCTGGCTGTCGGCCAGGTTGCCGAGACCTGCCGCCTGCTGCGTGCGGTACTCGGCGGCGGAGGAGCCCACCACGATCGCCGCCGAGAGGCCGGCCGCCAGACTGATCGCGGCGAGCGCCGCGCCGGCCCGAACGCGGTACCGGGCCAGGTCGGCCAGGGCGAGCCGGACGGCCACCGGCAGGCCGCCCCGGGCCGCCGCCAGCGCCGGGATGGTCAGCGGGCTGACGAGCAGCACGCCGAGCACCGTGCCGACGCTGCCCGTGACGATGAGCAACGGGTTCGATCCGTCGGAGAGCACCAGCGCGGTGAGGCCGGCGGCGAGCAGAGCGGCCGCCGCCACGGCGGTCCGCCGCGCCGGCGGCGGAATCGGCGGCCGGGCCGACAACGCGTTCACGATCGGGGTACGCGCCACCGCGCGGGCCGGCCACCAGGCGGCGGCGGTGGCGGTGGCCACGGCCAGCAGCATGCCTGCGCCGATGGTGAGCCAGGGTAGGTCGAACCGGCCGATGCGGTGCCCGGCGGCGGTTTCCACGAAGCCTGCGGTGATCAGCCAGGCGATGATCCCGACGGCGGTGCCGCCGAGCGCGGCGACCACCCCGACCGCCGCGCCGTTGGCCAGCAGCACCAGCCGCAGGTGCCGGCGGGTGGCGCCCATGGCCGCCAGCATGCCGAGCTGACGCAGCCGGCGGTGTGCCAGCACCACGAACCCGGCGGCCGCCACGAGCGACACCAGCAGCAGGCCGATGGTGGCCAGCGCCAGCGCGGCGATCGTGAGCGTGGTGCGCTCTGCCGTCGGCCGGGCCTCGCGCACCAGCGGGCCGTCGATCGTCTGCCGGAAGGCCTCCATCCGGTCGCGGTCACCGGCCACCAGGACGGTCACCGACTGGGGTCGGCCAGCGTGCGCCGGGTCGGTGAGGGCGAACTCGTCGTGCAGGTCCGCCGGGTTCTCCACCACGCCGACGACCAGGCGGTCGGTGTCGTCGAGGCGCACCGGCCCGCCGAGGTCGGCACGCAGGGCTCGCGCCACCCCGTCGGTGACCGCCACCTCGGCGGGCCCGGTCGGGTAGCGGCCCTGCCGCAGGGCGAGCATCGGTCCGCCGTACGCGCCGGCCGGATCCTGCGCCCGGACGTCGACCGGGTCGAACAGCCCGGGCACCGACACGTGCCGGTGACCGATCACGTCGACCGTGCCGAACCACGCCCGGGCGGCGGCGACCCGCCCGTCCAGCGCGGTGGGGTCGTCGCCGGGGATCCGGAGCAGCTGGTCGGCGCGGCCGAAGGTGGCGTCGCTCGACGCGGCCAGGTTCCAGGTCGCCGCCAGGCCGAAGGTCGCGCCGCTGACGGCGACGGTGAGCAGCGCGATGGCCAGCAGTTGCTGTCGCCACTCGCGGCGGAACAGCCGTACGGCCCAGCGGACCACGGCGCGGCGGGCCGCGAGGCCGCCGCCGGCGGGCCGGCTGCGGTCCGGGTCGGGGGTCACGGGGTCGGGTCCGAGGCGAGCAGGGCCTCCGGCCCGGCCGACGGGGCGGTCTGGTCGACGACCCGGCCGTCCCGAATGAAGATCACCCGATCGGCCCAGGACGCGAGTTGGGCGTCGTGGGTGACCATCACTCCGGCGATGCCGCGTTTGCAGGCTGCTCGGAGCATCCGCAGGACGGCTTCGCCGTTGGCGGCGTCGAGGGCGCCGGTGGGCTCGTCGGCGAGCAGCAGCTGCCGCTCCCCCACCACGGCCCGGGCGATGGCGACCCGTTGACGCTCGCCGCCGGAGAGGTCGTCGGGGTAGTGACCGGCCCGGTCGGTCAGCCCCAGCTCGTCGAGCACCTGGAGGGCGGCGGCACGGGCCGGACGCGCGGACATGCCGTCCAGTTCCAGGGGCAGGGCCACGTTCTCGACGGCGGAGAGGCCGGCCAGCAGGTTGAGGTCCTGGAAGACGAAGCCGAGCGACCGGCGACGCAGCCGGGCGGTGGCGTCGGCGGAGAGCGTGGAGAGGTCGGACCCGCAGACGGTCACCTGGCCGGTGGTGGGCTCCTCCAGAGTGCCCGCGATGGTCAGCAGGGTGCTCTTGCCCGAGCCGCTGGGGCCCATCACCGCCACCAGTTCACCGGCGACCACGTCGAGGTCGACCGCGCGCAGGGCGTGCACGGCGGCGCCGCCGGACCCGTGCACCTTGGACACCTGCCGCAGGCTCAGCACGACGCTCATCGGCGGGCTCCCGCAGCCCGGTCCCCGGTCCGGCCCGTCGAGCGCGCGTCCTGGGCGTCGGCGGCCGGCGAGGTGTCGGCGGCCGGTGTGCTGGGCTTGGGCCGGGTCGGGTGACTGCGCAGTCGGGCGTCGGCGGCGTCCAACCAGCGGACGACCGCCTCCAGCCGGAACAGCTCGGCGTCGACGACGAGACCGAGGCCGATGTCCTCCGGTGCCGCGTCGGCCTTGAGGTGGGTGTAGCGCTGCATCTCCTCGACGATCCGCCGCCGGTGGGCCTGGAGGATCTCGGTGACGTCCACCTGTGTCAGGCGGATCGCCACCTGCACCTTCATCACCAGCTCGTCCCGGGGCGGGGGTCCCGCCCGCGGCGGCGTACGCAGCCAGCTGTGCAGCTCCCGCTCGCCGTCGGCGGTGAGCCGGTAGCGCTTCTGCGCGCCGTCGCGGCCGGCGTCGTCGGACTCGACGTGTCCCTCGCGCTCCAGGCGTTGCAGGGTGGTGTAGACCTGCCCGACGTTGAGCGGCCAGACCTCACCGGTGCGCGCCTCGAACTCCTGACGGAGCTGGAGACCGTACTTCGGTGCCTCGCTGAGCAGCGTCAGCATGGCGTGGCGGATGCTCACGAACCATCACCCAGAGTTAGCATACTCGGTATAATACACAGTATTATCTCGCCCGGGTGCCCCATCGGACGTCCGTCCACAGTCGCCCTCTCATTCGGGACAAACCGCCGCCCACCGGTCCCGTCGGCGGTTAGCCTTCCCCAATGGCCGCAGCAGCCGACGAGGTCGAGCAGCCCGACACCGGGCCACGGATGTCCGACACGGACCGGCTGACCGCGTTCAGCGACGGCGTCTTCGCCATCGTCATCACGCTGCTGGTCATCGAGCTGCGGGTGCCGGAGTACCACGAGGGCGAGTTGCTGGCGGGGCTGCTCGACGAAGGAGCGTCCTACCTGGCCTTCGTGGTGTCCTTCATCTACATCGGGGTGCTCTGGCTCAACCACCACGCGCTGGTCCGGCTGATCCGCGGCACCACCCTCGCGCTGAGCTGGATCAACCTCGGCATCCTCTTCGGCGCGGTGATCATCCCGTTTCCCACCGCCGTGCTGGCGTCCGCGTTCACCCACGGCGACACCGCCGACCGCCGCGCAGCCGTCGCCCTGTACGCGCTGGCCGCCGCCCTGATGTCGGCCCCCTGGCTGGTGTTCTTCGGCTACCTGCGCCGCCACCCGGCGCTGCTCCAGCGCGGGGTCAGTCCGACGTACGTGCAGGCGCAGCGGCTGCGGCCGGTCACCGGCCTGGTCCTCTACGGGCTGAGCGGCCTGCTCGGCTGGTTCGTCAACCCACTGCTGGGCCTGATCGGCGTCATCGTCATGGTCATGTACCACGCGTTCACCAGCGAAGGGCTGCGCCGGCGACGGGCCGCAGGTCGCTGACCCTCCGATCCGGCGCCCGCGCGGCCGCTCAGACGCGGGGCAGGTCAGCCGGGGTGTCCACGTCGACCGGGGAGCCGAGGTCGTCGCACGGCACCTGCACCACCAGGTCCGGACGGGCACGCAGCAGGTCGCGGGCGCCCCGGTCGCCGACGGCGTACCGGTCCAGCAGCGGCCAGGTCGCGCGGCCCAGCAGCACCGGATGCCCCGGCCGCCCCGCGTAGGTCGCGATCGCCACGACGGCGCCACCGGCGTGGGCAGCCCGGACCCGGCGGATCGCGAGCGGGCTGAGCAGCGGCTGGTCGACGAGGGCCACCACGGCTGCCGACACGTCGGCCGGGAGCGAGGCGAGGCCCCGGCGCAACGACGAGCCCAGCCCCTCCTGCCAGCCGTCATGGCGCACCGGCACCGCGCCGGGCAGGTCGGGCAGCTCGTCCGCGCCAGCACCGAGCACCACGTGCACCGGCGCGCAGCCGCCGTCGCGCAGCAGCCGGATCCCCCGCCGCGCCAGCG
Source organism: Micromonospora sp. RHAY321 (assembly GCF_023896955.1). Lineage (GTDB taxonomy): Bacteria > Actinomycetota > Actinomycetes > Mycobacteriales > Micromonosporaceae > Micromonospora. The sequence continues at coordinate 486,415 of NZ_JAMHIW010000002.1, read as the reverse complement.
GCTCCCCGGCCAGCTCGACCAGCGCCTTGGGCCGGCCGTAGCGCCGGCCGGCGCCCGCCGCCAGCAGCAGCCCGGCAGTGACCGGCAGCTCAGGCACGACGTCCCCTCCCGCGCGAAGCTCCATGGGTTATTCGCCCGTATTTGTACCGGTAAAGCTACTCTGGGCCAGTGCAGGACAGACCGGAGAGCGAGACGACCACCGACGAGCGGCACTCGTCCCGGGTGTCGTTCGAGGTCAACGGCACACACCGGGAGCTGACCCTGGACAACCGCACCACGCTGCTCGACACGCTGCGCGAACGGCTCGGCCTGATCGGGGCGAAGAAGGGCTGCGACCACGGCCAGTGCGGCTCCTGCACCGTGCTGCTGGACGGCCGCCGGGTGAAGAGCTGCCTGGTCTTCGCGGTCACCCTGGACGGCCGGTCCGTGCTCACCGTGGAGGGGCTGGCCGGGCCGGACGAGCTGTCACCCCTCCAGGCCGCCTTCGTCGCGCACGACGCGTTCCAGTGCGGCTACTGCACCCCCGGCCAGCTCTGCTCCGCCCGAGGCATGCTCGACGAGGTCGCCAGAGGCTGGCCCAGTGCGGTCACCGACGACCTCACCACCCCGGCCGAGCTGACCGACGCGGAGATCCGCGAGCGGATGGCGGGCAACCTGTGCCGGTGCGCCGCGTACCCGCACATCGTCGCGGCCGTACGCGAGACGGCGGCGACGACGTGAGGCCTTTCCGCTACCACCGCCCGGCCGACGTGGCCGAGGCCGTCGCCGTGCTGGCCGCCGAGCCGCAGGCGGCGTACCTGGCCGGCGGGACGAACCTGGTGGACCTGATGAAGCTCGGGGTGCAGCGCCCCGACCTGCTGGTGGACGTGACCCGGCTGCCGCTGGACGCCGTCGCGGAGCTGCCCGACGGCGGGCTGCGGATCGGCGCGACGGTCCCCAACAGCGACCTCGCCGCCCACCCGGTGGTCCGCCGCGACTACCCGGTGCTGGCGCGCGCCCTGCTCGCCGCCGCCTCCGGACAGCTGCGCAACGTGGCCACCACCGGCGGCAACCTGCTGCAACGCACCCGCTGCGTCTACTTCCAGGACACCGGCAAGGCATGCAACAAGCGTGAACCGGGCAGCGGTTGCGCCGCCCGGCACGGGCAGAACCGGGACCTGGCCGTACTGGACTGGTCCGAGCAGTGCGTGGCCACCCACCCCTCGGACCTCGCCGTCGCGCTGGCCGCACTCGACGCGGTGGTGGAGGTGCACGAGGCCGGCGGCGCCCGGGACGTGCCCCTCGCCGCCCTGCACCGCTCGCCCGGCGAGCATCCGGAGCGGGAGACCACCCTGGCGCGGGGCGCGCTGATCACCGCCGTGCGACTGCCGGCGCTACCGGCCGCCCGCCGCTCGACGTACCTCAAGGTGCGGGACCGGGCCTCGTTCGCCTTCGCCGTCGGCTCGGTGGCCGCCGTCCTGGACCTCGACGGCGACGTCGTCCGCGACGTCCGCCTGGCGTACGGGGCGGTGGCGCACCGGCCGTGGCGGGCCTACCGGGCCGAGGATGAGCTGCGGGGCCGGCCGTTCAGCCCGGAGCTGGCGGCCCGGGCCGCCGACGCCGAGCTGGCCGAGGCACGCCCGTTGCGGCACAACGGCTTCAAGCTGCCGCTGACCCGGGCCATCACGGTGCGGGCGCTCACCGAACTGGCCGAGGGGACGCCGTCGTGAGCGCCGGTGCTGTCGGCCGGGCCTACCCCCGGTTGGAGGGACGGGAGAAGGTCACCGGCGCGGCCCGGTACGCGGTGGAGTACCCGGTGGACGACGTCAGCTACGGCTGGGCGGTGCCGGCGGCGGTGGTCCGCGGCCGGATCACCCGGGTCGACGCCGCGCCGGCGCTCGCGCTGCCCGGCGTGCTGGCCGTGGTGCACCACGGCAACGCGGCACGGCTGGCGCCCGGGTCGGACCGGGAACTCTGGCTGTTGCAGGAGCCCGTGGTGCACTACCGGGGACAGTTCGTCGCGGTGGTCGTGGCCACCAGCCTGGAGGCCGCCCGGGAGGGCGCCCGGCTGGTCGGGATCGACTACGACGCGGGGCCGCACAGCACCGTGCTCACCTCCGATCATCCCGGCCTGTACCGGCCGGACCACGTCAACCCCAGCTACCCGACGGACACCGCCGAGGGCGACTTCGACGCCGGGTACGCGGCCGCCCCGGTACGGATGGACGCCACGTACCGGACACCGGCGTACCACAACAACCCGATGGAGCCGCACGCCACCACCGCGCAGTGGCGGGACGGGCGGCTGCTGGTGCACGACTCCAACCAGGGCGCCTCGTCGGTGCAGGCCACCCTGGCCGACCTGTTCGAGCTGCCCTCGGAGTCGGTCCGGGTCATCGCCGAGCATGTCGGCGGCGGCTTCGGCAGCAAGGGGTACGCCAAGGCCGCCGTCGTGCTGGCCGCGCTGGCGGCCCGGCAGGTGGACCGGCCGGTCCGGCTGGCGCTGACCCGGCAGCAGCTGTTCGGGCCGATCGGCTACCGCACGCCCACCATCCAGCGGGTCCGGCTCGCGGCCGACACCGACGGCCGGCTCACCGCGATCTGCCACGACGCGATCAGCCAGACCTCGACCCTCCACGAGTTCGCCGAGCAGACCGCCGTCTACACGCGCAGCATGTACGCCGCACCGCACCGGCGCACCACCCACCGGCTGGTCCGCCTCGACGTGCCCACGCCGTTCTGGATGCGCGCGCCGGGCGAGTGCCCCGGCGCGTACGCCCTGGAGTCGGCGATGGACGAGCTGGCCACCGCCGTCGGCATGGACCCGGTGGAGCTGCGCGTCCGCAACGACGCGGAGGTCGACCCCGACCAGGGGCAGCCGTTCACCAGCCGCAACCTGGTGGCCTGTCTGCGCGAGGGCGCGCGCCGGTTCGGCTGGGCCGACCGGGACCCCACGCCCAGGGCCCGGCGCGATGGGCGCTGGCTGATCGGCACGGGGGTGGCCGGGTCGAGCTACCCGGCCCGGGCCAGGCCGTCGTCGGCGGCGGCCACCGCCCGGGCCGACGGCGGCTTCCTGGTGCGGATCAACGCCACCGACATCGGCACCGGCGCCCGGACGGCGATGTGGCAGGTGGCCGCCGACGCGCTCGGGGTGCCGCCAGAGCGGGTGGAGATTCGCATCGGTGACAGCGACCTACCGGTGGCCCCGGTGGCCGGTGGCTCGATGGGCACCTCCAGCTGGAGCTGGGCGGTGGTCCGGGCGTGTGAGGCGCTGCGCGAGAAGCTGCGGAACGCCCCCGACGGCGTGCCGGCGGACGGTGAGGTGACCGCCGAGGTTAGCACCGAGGAGGAGGTGGGCGGGCAGCCCATGCTGCCCCGGTACGCGTACGGGGCGCAGTTCGTCGAGGTCCGCGTGGACGTGGACACCGGTGAGGTGCGGGTGAACCGGATGCTCGGGGTGTTCGCCGCCGGGCGGGTGGTCAACCCGACGACCGCGCGCAGCCAGCTCATCGGCGGCATGACGATGGGGATCTCGATGGCCCTGCACGAGGAGGGTGTCCTCGACGAGCGGTACGGCGACTGGGTCAACCACGACCTGGCCACGTACCACATCACCGGCTGCGCCGACGTGGAGCGGATCGAGGCGCACTGGATCGACGAGCAGGACGCCGAGCTGAACCCGGCCGGCGTGAAGGGGATCGGTGAGATCGGCATCGTGGGCGCCGCCGCGGCGATCGCCAACGCCGTGCACCACGCCACCGGCGTACGGATACGCGAGCTGCCGATCCGGCTGGACAAGCTGCTCGGCCTATCAGCTTTGGCTTAAATAAGCCGCTGATGATATAAAGGCGTCGTGCACGCCTTCGACGTGCTGGGCGATCCGGTCCGGCGCCGCATCCTGGAGCTGCTCGCCGACGGCGAGCAGACCGCCGGCGCGGTCAGCGCGGTGATCAGCGACGAGTTCGGCATCTCCCAGCCCGCCGTGTCCCAGCACCTGAAGGTGCTGCGGGACAACGGCTTCGCCACCGTGCGGCCCGAGGGCGCCCGGCGGCTCTACGCGGTCGACCCGCGCCCGCTGCGCGAGGTCGACGGCTGGCTGGAGCACTTCCGCCGGTTCTGGACCCCGCCCCTGGCGGCACTCGCCACCGAGCTGGCCCGGGGCCGACGCGAGCGTCGGCTGCGCGGGCCCGCCGACCCACCCGAGGAGAGGTAAGAACGATGATCGACGCGACCGAGCAGATCAACGCCGTCCAGCGCCACGTCGGCAGCCGCACGCTGGAGGCCGGCGAGGCCCGGGTGACCACCCTCAGCCAGACGTACCACGCGACGGTCGAGGATCTCTGGGATGCCTGCACCACCGCCGAGCGCATCCCGCGCTGGTTCCTGCCGGTCTCCGGCGACCTGCGGCTGCACGGCCGGTACCAGCTCGAGGGCAACGCCGGCGGCACCATCGAGAGCTGCGACCCGCCGCACCGCTTCACCGCCACCTGGGAGTACGGCGGCGAGGTGAGCTGGATCGAGGTGCGACTCACCCCCGTCGACAGCGAGCGGACCCGCTTCGAGCTGGACCACATCGCGCACGTCGACCAGGACCGGTGGGCCCAGTTCGGGCCGGGCGCCGTCGGCGTCGGATGGGACCTGGGCCTGCTCGGTCTCGCCTCGCACCTGGCCGCCGACGGCAGTGGCGTGTCGCCGGAGCAGAGCGCCGAGTGGAGCGCCTCCGACGAGGGGCGTCGGTTCATGGAGCGCAGCAGCCACCTGTGGGGCGAGGCGAGCATCGCCGCCGGCACCGACGCCGACGAGGCGAAGGCCGCCGCGGAGCGCACCACCGCCTTCTACACCGGCACCCCGGCCGCCTGACCCTCCCCGTCGGGCCCGCCGCGTCGAGCCCGCCGCGTCGAGCCGGGGCGAATCGCTGCCGGATGATCTCCGAGCGCTCCTCCCCGGATCGGCGGTAAGGTGCTGCGGCATGAACGGTGGGGCGTACTCACACTGCTCGTACTGCGGCACCGCCTACCCGGCGCACGCCGTGTGGCCGCGGGTCTGCGCGGCCTGCGGCCAGACGGTCTGGCGTAATCCGCTGCCCGTCGCGGTGGCGGTGCTGCCGGTCCGCACCGCCGAGGGCCTGGGCGTGGTGGTGGTCCGCCGGGACATCGAGCCCGCCCGCGGGCTGCTCGCGCTGCCCGGCGGCTTCATCGAGTACGGCGAGGAGTGGTCCGACGCGCTGGTCCGTGAGCTACGGGAGGAGACCGGGCTCATCGCGGCCGCCGAGGACGCCCGGCTGTTCGCGGTGCACGGCGCCCCGGCGGGCGGCACGATGATGGTCTTCGGGGTGCTGCCCGAGCGGCCGGTCGAGGACCTGCCACCGTCGGCGCCGACCGAGGAGGCCACCGAGTGGCTGGTGCTCACCGACCCGGTCGAGCTGGCCTTCTCGACCCACACCCGGGTACTCGCCGACTTCCTCACCCGCGAGCACCACGCCTGACCGCACCGTGCCGCGTCGCGCAGGGGTCAGCGGGGCAGGGCGTCGTCGGTGCCGGCGAGATAGCCGGCGGCCTGGAGTTCGAACAACTCCCGGTAGAGGCCACCGGCCGCCATCAACTCGTCGTGGCTGCCGTGCTGGACGAGCCGACCCCGTTCCATGACGAAGATCCGGTCGGCGTGCCGGACGTTGGCCAGCCGGTGGGTGATCAGGACGACCGCCCGGTCGGGCCGGCGACGCAGGTGCTGGAACAGCGCGTGCTCGGCGCGGGCGTCCAGGGCGGCTGAGGGCTCGTCGCAGATCAGCAGGGCGGCGTCGCGGTAGAGGCCGCGGGCGGCGACGAGGCGCTGCCACTGCCCGCCGGACAGCTCGTGGCCGTCCTTGAACTCCCGGTCCAGCAGGGTGTCGTAGCCGTGCGGCAGGCCGACGATCATGTCGTGGGCGGCGGCGGCCCCGGCGGCCTCCTGCACGCTCGGCCCGGGTCGCTCCGGCGGGCGGTCGTGCCGGCCGACGCGGATGTTCTGCCCGGCGGTGAACGGAAACTTCCACCACTCCTGTGTCATCACGGCGACCTGCGCGCCGAGGGCGCGGGGGTCCAGCTCGGTGGCGTCCACACCGTCCCAGCGGATCACCCCGCCGGTCGGCCGGTAGAGCCCGGCGATGAGCTTGGCCAGCGTGGTCTTGCCGGAGCCGTTCTCGCCGACCAACGCGATCACCTCGCCCCGACGGACGGTCAGGCTGACCCGGTCCACCGCCGGCGCGTCGGTGTCCGGGTAACGCAGGCTGACCTCGTCCACCTCGATCGCGTCGACACCCTCGACGACCTGGTCGCCGCCGAGCGCCACCCGGCTCCGGGCGCGTTCGAGGAAGTCCCGGTAGTCCTGGTAGTAGAGGGCGTCCTCGTACAGCGAGTTGGTGGCGATGACCGCGACGCCCAGGCTGGTCCGCGCGGACTGCAGGGCGAGCAGGGCGGTGGCCGCGGCGGCGAGGGCGACCATCCCGTTCAGCAGTAGGCCGCCGAGGACCGCGTACACCCCGAAGGTGGCCACCCCGGCCACCGTGGCGCCCACGACGCGGGTGCCGGTCTGCGAGCGGACCAGACGCAACTGGGCGCGGGTCTCGACGGCCATCACCCCGCGGTACTCGGCCAGCAGGAAGTCGCGCATCTGGTAGGCGCGCACCTCGGCGGCGGTGCGCCGGTTGGCCATCAGGTGGGCGAGCATCCACATCCGACGCCGCCGGGTGATGCGGGCGAGCATCGCCAGGTACTCCCGGCGGGCCATCCGCACCGCCGTGATCGCCTGGGGTATCGCCGCGAGCAGCAGGCAGGGCAGCAGCAGCGGTTGGATGACGGTGACCGCCACGGCGGTGGCGAGCATCCCCACCACGCCGGTGACCAGGTTGACGGTGTGGTCGACGATGTACGCCGCCTCCGCCATCCCCCGGTCCCGCGCCCGGTCCATCTCCTCGGCGAAGCCGGCGTCGTCGAACGCCGCCAGGTCCACCGCCGTGGTGGCCTCGAACAGCCGCAGCTCCACCTGATAGTTGATCTGCGGAGTCAGTCGGGCCTGCGCCCAGCCGGCCGCGATGGTGAGGCCGCCACGCGCCGACACCGCCGTCGCGGCCACGATCAGCGCCGGCAGGGCCGAGCGGACCCGGTCCGGGGTGGGGCCGGCGGCGAACAGCTCGCGCAGCACGCTGGTCGTGGCGAGCAGGCCGAACGTGGTCATCACCCCGGCGGCGATGTTCAGCCCGATGGAGGCGACGGTGTCCCGGCGGTTGGTGGCCCAGGCCAGCCCGACGGCCTCCCGGACCAGCCGGGGCAGTCGGCGGGCCACCGCCCGGAAGCTGGTGTGGGCGAACTCCTGCGCGTGGTGCAGCCAGTCGCGGTCCTCCAGCTCCGGCAGCATGGTGCCGGCGGGCGGATCGCCGGGCTGGTCGTCGGTCTCGGGAGCGGTGCGCTGGCGGGCCATCGACTCCACGGACCCTCCTCCGGACGGGGTCAGGATGCCGCCCGAGACTACTTGCCGCTACCGGTCGATGTCTCTAGGTAATCGGCGCGTCGCCAGTGGGCGGGTCAGGGAGTCGGCGGCGGGTCGTCGGTGACCGGCAGCAGCACCCGGAAGGTGGTCCGCCCGGGCTCGGTCTCCACCCGGATGTCGCCGTGGTGCTTGTGCACCACGATCCGGTACGAGATGTCCAGGCCCAGCCCGGTGCCCGCACCCACCGGCTTGGTGGTGAAGAAGGGCTCGAAGATGCGGGGACGCACCGCGGGCGGGATGCCGGGGCCGGTGTCGGTGATCTCCACCGCCAGCAGGTCACCGACGCGCCCGGTGCGGACGGTCAGCACGCCCTCCTCGCCCATCGCGCCCAGCGCGTTGTCGATCAGGTTGGTCCACACCTGGTTCAGTTCGGCGGCGTACGCCGGGACCGCCGGGAGGCTGCGGTCGTACTCGCGGACCAGCTTGACCTGCGCGGGGATCTTCGCCTTGAACATCACCAGCGTGGCGTCGAGCAGGTCGTGCACGTCCACCACCTGGTGCGGCGCGCGGTCCAGCTGGGAGTACTGCTTGGCGGCGCCGACCAGCCCCGAGATCCGGGTCACGGCGTCGCCGATCTCGCGCATGAGCAGCTCGGTGTCGACGGTGTAGGTGAGCCAGCGCACCGCCGCCTCCAGATCCGCCGGGCCGACCGCCTCCTTCACCCGGGCCAGCCAGGCGTCGTCGAGTCCACCACCGACCAGGATGGGCGCCAGGTCCCAGGCACCGCTGACCTGGTGCTCCTCCAGCCAGTCGGTGAGGGTGTCCTCGGCGTCGGCGGTGGCCATCGGGGTCAGCTTCGGCGCGGTGGCGACCCGGGCCACCGCCTCCTCCTGCAATTCGACCAGCCCGTGCAGCGCCCGGCCGTCCAGCCGCCCGTCGGCGATCATCGCGAGCTTGTGCCGCATCCCGGCGACCCGGTCGCGCAGCACCGAGGTGGCCCGCACCGCCGCCGCGGCCGGGTTGTTCAGCTCATGGGTGAGGCCCGCCGAGAGCGAGCCGAGGGCCAGCAGCCGCTCCCGTTCGCCGACGATGGTCTGGCTGTTGCGCATGCCGATGACCAGACCTTCGAGCAGGTGCATGGCCATCGGGAACCAGGACCGGACGGCGTGCGCGAAGTCCTCCGCCGGCAGCACGAAGAACTCCGCGTCGGTCAGCGCCCGCAGGGTGTTGCGGTAGGTCTCCCCCACACGGTCGTCCAGGTACGCCTGGGTGGCCCCGCCGTACACCCCCCGCTGGTCGGTCCGGCTGATCTCGACGTCGTCGCCGCGTACCTGCCGGCTCAACGCCACCGCGCCGTGCAGCAGCACGAAGAAGCACGTCGCGTCCTCGCCCTCGGCGTACACGACGGTGCCGCCGGCGCGCTGCTCGACGCGGCCGTGCTCGGCCAGCCAGTCGAGCTGCCCGTCGTCGAGGGCCTCGAACAGGAACAGGGTGCGCAGCTGCGCGGCCGTCAGTCGATCGTTCTCGGTGCTCACTGGGCCTCCAGGTAGCGGTGCACGAGCGACACGGCCATGGCGCCCTCGCCGACGGCGGAGGCGACGCGCTTGACCGACTCGGCCCGTACGTCCCCGGCGGCGAACACCCCGGGCAGGCTGGTCTCCAGGTGGTACGGGTCGCGCGACAGCGACCAACCGGACGGCCGCCGCCCGCCGGTCATCAGGTCCGGACCGGTGACGATGAAGCCGCGCCCGTCGCGGACCAGCACCCCGTCCAGCCAGTCGGTCCGGGGCTCGGCGCCGATGAAGATGAACAACCAGGAGGTGTCCACCGAGCGGGTCTCCCCGGTGCGGGTGTCGCAGAGGGTGAGTCGTTGCAGGTGGTCCTGGCCGGCGCCGCCGACCACGGCCGTGTGCGGGTGCACCGTGATCCGGTCGATGCGTTCCAGCTGGTCGATCAGGTACCTCGACATCGAGCTGGTCAGGTCCGCGCCCCGGATCAGCAGGTGCACCCGGGAGGCGTACCGGGAGAAGTGCACGGCGGCCTGGCCGGCCGAGTTGGCCCCGCCGACGATGTAGACGTCCTGCTCGACGCAACTGGGGGCCTCGGTGGCGGTGGAGCCGTAGAACACTCCCCGGCCGGTGAACTCGGCCAGACCGGGGGCGTCGAGCACCCGGTACGAGACCCCGGTGGCCAGCACCACGGTGTGCGCGGCGATCTCGGTGCCGTCACCGAAGCGCAGCAGCCGGGCGGAGCCTGCCTCGCTCAGGCCGACCACCTCCCGGGCGCTCAGCAGCTCGGCACCGAACTTCACCGCCTGCCGCCGGGCCCGGTCGGTCAGCTGGGCGCCGGAGACGCCGTCCGGGAAGCCGAGGTAGTTCTCGATCCGGCTGCTCTGCCCGGCCTGCCCGCCGGTCGCCCGCCGCTCGACCAGCACGGTGCGCAGCCCCTCCGACGCGCCGTACACGGCCGAACCGAGACCGGCGGGGCCACCGCCGATCACCACCAGGTCGTAGAAGTCGGACGCCGGCACCACCGTCAACCCGGCCAACCCGGCAAGCTCGGCCTCGTTCGGCGCGATCAGTGCCTTGCCCTCGGCGGTCACCACCAGCGGGACGTCCGCCTCGGTGGCGCCCGCCGCGTCGAGGAGCCGGGCGCCCTCCGGGTCGTCGGCGAGCAGCCAGCGGTACGGCACCAGGTTGCGGGCCAGGAAGTCGCGCACCTTGAACGACGGCGCCGACCAGCGGTGACCCACGACCCGGATCTCGCTGCTCGCCGCGTCCGGGGTGACCGCCCACGCCTCCAGCAGGCCGTCTACCACCGGATACAACTTCTCCTCCGGCGGGTGCCACGGCTTGAGGAGGTAGTGGTCCAGGTCGACCACGTTGATCGCCTCGATCGCGGCGTCGGTGTCCGCGTACGCGGTGAGCAGCACCCGGCGGGCGGCCGGGAAGATGTCCATCGCGGCTTCCAGGAACTCGACGCCGGTCATCTCCGGCATCCGGTGGTCGGCCAGCAGCAGCGCCACCTGCTCTCCGCGCAGCTTGACCTCCCGCAGCGCATCGAGCGCCTCCGGTCCCGAGGCGGCCCGCAGCACCCGGTAGCGGTCGCCGTAGCGGCGTCGGATGTCCCGGGCCACCGCCCGGGACACCACCGGGTCGTCGTCGACGGTCAGGATCACCGGGTTCGCCATGGCGCCCATGAAACCACCTGGCGAGGATGCGCCGCACCGCGCGGGGACGGCTCGGGCGCCGAAACGCGGTTGGTGGGGCGCGGGGCGGGTAAGCCGGGTCGCCGCGCGGGACAGCCGCACACCGACACCGCCGGCTGCCGCGCACACCTCCGGGGGGCACATGGCGGACGCGTCGCCGACCGGACCGACGCCGTCGGACCGGGTCGTGGAGCTGCGGGTGCACGGCGTCTCCGGGGCGGGCGCCGACCAGGTGCTGGACCGGCCGCACGTCCAACAGGTCGCCGGGGACCGCAGCGGCGGTTTCTACCGCACACGGCCGGGCTACCCCGGCGCCACGGGGACCGACGGGGTGACGCTGGAGGCGTACCGCTGGAGTGATCTGCCGTCCGGAACGGCCGTGCGGACGCTGTCGCTGGTGTTCCTGTTGCCGTTCATGCTCTGCAACGTGGCGATCTGGATGCGCCCGGCGAGCCGCGCCTCGAAGCACAGCATCGTCGCGCTGTGCCGGGTGCTCGCGCTCACCCTCACCATGCTCTACGTGCTCTCCATCGTCGGGGTGGCGCTGGACCTGATCGCCTGGCGGTGCATGGGCTACCCGTCCTGCATGGCGGAGCGGAGCTGGTTGTCCTGGCTCGGCGGGCGCTCGCCGGGCCTGCGTCTGGGTGTGATGTCGCTGGTGCCCGTCGGTGCCGTCGGCATCGTGTGGTGGCTGGGGGCGCGTCCGAGTCGCTCGTTCGAGATGTTCCGGACGTCGGCGCCGGAGACCTCCGAGCACCGGTTGAGCGCGGTCGCCCAGTGGGACGCCGCGCCGCTGGTGGGCCGGCTGCGCTCGGTGCACGTCGCTGCCGCCTTCGCGACCCTGGACGGCAGTCTGCTCGCCGCCCGGGCCAGCCAGGGCCCCTCGTGGGAGATGATGCTGCTCCTGGCGGCCACCGCGGCGGTGCTGCTCACCTGCCTCGTCCTGCTCGCCACGGTGCGGGCCCTCGACAGGCCCGGCCGGGACACGTGGGTCGACCGGGTCACGCGAGGGCTGCGCACGATCGCCTGCGGTCTGACCATCCTGGTGGTGGTGCACACCATCAGGAGCCCGAAACCCTGGCCGCAGGACAGGGAGTTGCCCGGGTACGGGGCAACCGTGGCCTGGCTGTTCGCCAGCCAGACCGCGCTGCTGGCCGTCCTCACCGTGGTGGTGATGCGACGACGCGGTGGGGGGCCGGGGAGCTCGTGGGTGCGGGCACTGGGCGCGCCGGTGTTCGTCACGGTCGCCGCGGGCCTCGCCGTGGCGTTCTCGGCTGAGCTCGACTACCGGGTGGCGGACCTGCTGGACCGGGACGGGGCGACGGCGGACCGACTGGTGACCAGCCCGCCCCTGGCATACAAGTGGGCGATCTTCGGGTTCTTCGTCGCGGTGCTGGCCGCCGTGCTGGTCGGCGGCGTGGTCACGGTACTGACCCGGCGGAGGCGGTGGCGGGCCGCGGCGGCGATCGTGGCGGCCGACTTTCCGAACGCGCCGCCGGAGGCGTCGGACCGGCTCCGCCAGATCGAGCGTGCGGTGGCCCGCGCCCGGTTCACCGAACGGTTGGAGCCGCTCGCCGTCGTCTACGCCATCCTGGCGGCGTTCGGCCTGGCCGCCAGCGTGCTCGGTCTGCTCCAGCTCTACCCCGGCGACGTCATCCAGCGCTACGTCGGGATACCCGCCGACATGGTCAACTTCCTGATCGGGATGGGTAGCTACGCGATCGCCGTGATCATCCTCGGGCTGGTGATCGGCGGCATCTTCGCCTACCGGACGACGCAGTTCCGCCGGTACGTGGGCGTGCTGTGGGACCTGGGCACCTTCTGGCCCCGGTCCGCGCATCCCTTCGCCCCACCCTGCTACGCCGAGCGGGCCGTGCCGGAGCTGACCCGGCGGATCACCTACCTGGTCGAGCAGGGCGAGTCGGTGCTGCTGGCCGGGCACAGCCACGGGTCGGTGCTGCTCGCGGCCACGGTCCTGCAACTGCCGTCACGGATCACCGACCGGGTGGCCCTGCTGACCTACGGGTCGCCGCTGAAGCGGTTGTACGCGCGGCTGTTCCCCGCGTACGTCGACGACAAGGCGCTGCGGGAGATCGGCGAGCGGGTCGGCTGGCGGTGGACGAACCTGTGGCGCGACACCGACCCGATCGGTGGCTGGATCTTCGCCCCGCACCGGCCGGGGGACCGCGAGACGTCGACCGGGCCGGAGGCGATGGTGGACCGCCGGTTGACCGACCCGCGCGACGTGGTGCCGGCTCCGTACGACAGTGTGCCGCCGCCGATCGTGGCGCACTTGCCGTGCGAGTCGGATGAGGCGTTCACGGCGGCCGAGCGGGACCTGGCACGGCGGCTGCGCGCGGACCGGCGGCGGGCCGGCTGAGCCGGCGGCCGGATATCGTCGCCGGGTGACCCCGTCCAGGCAGCCCGAACGCCGACTGATCGCCTCGAACAAGAAGGCCCGACACGACTACACCGTGCTGCGCACGTACGAGGCGGGCATCGTGCTGGTCGGCACCGAGGTGAAGTCGCTGCGCGAGGGGCGGGCATCGCTGGTGGACGCGTACGCCCACGAGCGCGACGGCGAGATCATGCTGTACGGCCTGCACATCGCCGAGTACGCGTACGGCACGTGGACCAACCACGCTCCCCGGCGCAACCGGAAGCTGCTGCTGCGCCGCGCCGAGATCGACCGGATCCTGGAGAAGGTCCGCGAGGGCGGGGTGACGCTGGTACCGCTGTCGATGTACTTCGACAACGGCTGGGCCAAGGTCGAGCTGGCGCTGGCCAAGGGCAAGCGCACGTACGACAAGCGGCAGACGCTGGCCGAGCGGGACGCCAACCGGGAGATCGCCCGCGAGCTGGGCCGCCACCTCAAGGGCCATCCTCGCCGGGCGTGACCGCCGGCCATCGATCGCGCGTGTTGCGGCGCGGCGCGCCCGGACGTCGTTGACGTCGCCGGAAGGACGTGGTGTGCTCACTCCGCACCGTTAATGACAACGGTATTCATTACCTGGAAGCGGAGGAGAACCATGTCGCTCACCGTCCCGCCAGCCCTGCTCGACGCCGCCGAACGCGGCCCCGTCGACGACGACGCCTTCATCGCCTGCGTCCGCGACTCACTGCCGTACGCCTGGGCCACCGTCAGCCGCGTGGTGGCCGATCTGGAGGCCGGCGACGCCGACCTGGCCGACAACGTCGTCCCGCCGCCGACCGACGCCGACCGGGGACAGCTGCTCCGCGCACTGGCCAGCGACGCGATCCGCGGCGGCCTGGAGCGGCACTTCGGGGTCCGGCTGGCCTTCCAGAACTGTCACCGCGTCGCCGCGTTCCGCCCCGAGGCCGTCGACGGGGAGCGCTACCGCCGCTTCGTGTCCACGCGGGGCCAACTGCTCAACCAGTCCCCCGAGCTGCGCAACTGCTGAGCGCGGTCGGCGGCGGGCTCGCAGCCGGCGAGCCCGCCGCGCGGCCACAGACGAGACCGCAGATGCAGCCCGGACAATCCCTGCGGTACGCGAAAACCAGCCATCCCGCCCTTCCGTCCTCGCAGGTGCGGGCGCTAGGGTGAGCGCCGTGACGATGTTCCGGATCGGCGAGGCGGCCGACCTGCTCGGCGTCAGCGCCGACACGATCCGCCGCTGGGTGGACGCCGGGCGCCTGCCGGCCGGGCGGGACGGGCACGGCCACCGGGTCATCGACGGCGTCGACCTGGCGGGTTTCGCCCGCGCCCAGGCGTCCGACCCGGACGCGGGCGCCGAGCTCTCCTCGGCTCGCAACCGGTTGCGCGGCATCGTGGTCGACGTCCGCAAGGACACCGTGATGGCCCAGGTCGACATCCAGGCCGGCCCCTTCCGGATCGTGTCGCTGATGAGCCGGGAGGCGGTCGACGAGCTGGATCTGCGGGTCGGGTCGGTGGCCGTCGCCGTGATCAAGTCGACCACGGTGGTGGTGGAGCGGGTGGCACCCACTCCGGCTCGGGGACGGACCACCGGATGAGCGGGCGCCGACTGCGCACCGCGCTGGCCGCCGTGGTCGCGGCGGCCGGGCTCGCGGTTTCCGGCTGCGCCCCGGACGAGGCCCCGCAGGCCGCCGCGGACGGCCGGGTCACCGGCACGGTGACGGTGTTCGCCGCCGCGTCGCTGACCGAGTCGTTCACCCGCATCGGCAGGGACTTCGAGGCCGCCAACCCGGGCAGCACGGTGACGCTCAACTTCGCGGGCAGCTCCGCCCTGGCCAACCAGATCAACCAGGGTGCGCCGGCGGACGTGTTCGCCTCGGCCGCCCCGGCCCCCATGACCACGGTGACCGAGGCCGGCAACGCCGACGGCACGCCGAGCAGCTTCGCCCGCAACCAACTGGTGATCGCGGTGTCCCGGGGCAACCCGAAGGGGGTGACCGGGCTCGCCGACCTGACCCGACCTGGGGTGAAGGTGGCGCTCTGCACCGACCAGGTGCCCTGCGGGGCGGCTGCCCGGACGGCGCTGGACGCCGCCGGAGTCGCACTGACCCCGGTGACGCTGGAGCAGGACGTCAAGGGCGCGCTGGCCAAGGTGAAGCTCGGCGAGGTCGACGCGGCCCTGGTCTACCGCACCGACGCACGGGCGGCGACCGCCGAGGTGACCGGCGTGGAGTTTCCCGAGTCGGCGCGGGCGGTCAACGACTACCCGATCGTGGCGCTGAAGGAGGCGCCGAACCCGGCCGGGGCGCGGGCCTTCGTCGCGTACGTCCGTTCGGCGCCGGCGCAGGCGGTTCTCGCCGGGGCCGGGTTCCAGGCCCCGTGAGCGTGGTCCTCGACGCCGCCCGTCGGCGCGGGCGGGTGCCGGCGGCGCTGCTCATCCCCGCCGGGCTGGGGCTGATCTTCCTCGTCCTGCCGCTCGCCGGTCTGGTCGTCCGGGCGCCCTGGTCCACGCTGCCGCAGCGGCTCACCGAGCCGGGAGCGTTGACGGCGCTGCGACTGTCCGTGCAGACCGCGACCCTCGCCACCGTGCTCTGCCTCCTGCTCGGGGTCCCGCTGGCCTGGCTGCTGGCCAGGGTCGAGTTTCCCGGCCGCCGGCTGGTCCGTGCGCTGGTCACCGTGCCGCTGGTGCTGCCGCCGGTGGTCGGCGGGGTGGCGCTGCTGCTGGTCTTCGGCCGGCGCGGGCTGCTCGGCGGCTGGCTCGACGCCACGTTCGGCATCACCCTGCCCTTCACCACCGCCGGCGTGGTGCTGGCCGAGTCCTTCGTCGCCATGCCGTTCCTGGTGATCGCCGTCGAAGGTGCGCTGCGGGCAGCCGACCACCGCTACGAGGAGGCCGCCGCGACGCTGGGTGCCGGCCGGTGGACCACCTTCACCCACGTGACCCTGCCCCTGGTGGCGCCGGGGCTGGCCGCCGGCGCGGTGCTCTGCTGGGCCCGGGCGCTTGGAGAGTTCGGCGCCACCATCACCTTCGCCGGCAACTACCCCGGCCGGACGCAGACCATGCCGCTCGCCGTCTACCTGGCGTTGGAGACGGACCTGGAATCGGCGATCGTGCTCAGCCTGGTGCTGCTCATCGTCTCGGTGGGCATCCTGGCCGCGCTGCGCGACCGCTGGATCACCGGCCCATGACCACGCCGCTGCTCGACGCCCGGCTCGTCGTCGACCGGGACGCCTTCCGGCTCGACGTGCCGTTGCGGGTCGCGCCCGGCGAGGTGGTCGCGCTGCTCGGGCCGAACGGCGCCGGAAAGACCACCGCGCTGCGCGCGCTGGCCGGGCTGCAGCCGCTCACCGCGGGGCACGTCACCCTCGACGGCGTCGACCTGGACCGGCCGGCGAGCCGGGGCTGGATCCCCACCGAACGCCGGCCGATCGGCGTGGTCTTCCAGGACTACCTGCTCTTTCCGCACCTGAGCGCCCTGGACAACGTGGCCTTCGGCCCGCGCCGGCACGGCGTCGACCGGCGGGCGGCGCGGGCCACCGCCCGGGACTGGCTCGGCCGGGTGGGGCTGACCGGGCAGGCGCACCGCCGCCCCCGGCAGCTCTCCGGCGGGCAGGCCCAGCGGGTGGCACTGGCCCGGGCACTGGCCGTCGAGCCGGCGCTGCTGCTGCTGGACGAGCCACTCGCCGCGCTGGACGCCCGCACCCGGTTGGACACCCGCGCGGAACTGCACCGCCACCTGTCCGCCCATCCCGGGGCGACGGTGCTGGTCACCCACGACCCGCTGGACGCGCTGGCGCTGGCCGACCGGCTCGTCATCGTCGAAGACGGGCGGGTGGTGCAGGAGGGCGACGGGCCGAGCGTCACGGCCCGCCCGCGCACCGACTACGTGGCCCGGCTGGTCGGGCTGAACCTCTACCGGGGCCGGGCCGAGGGGCACGGGGTACGCGTCGCGCCCGAGCTGTCCCTCACCGTCGCCGACCGCCTGGACGGCGAGGCGTTCGTCGCGTTCCGCCCGACGGCGGTGGCCCTGCACCCGAGCAGACCCGACGGCAGCCCACGCAACACCTGGGCCGGCACCGTCGCCGGTGTCCAGCGGCACGGCGACAACGTGCGGGTGCAGGTGGACGGACCGATCGGGGTGGCGGCGGACGTCACCCCGGCCGCCGCCGCCCAACTGCGGCTGATTCCCGGCCAGCGGGTGTGGGTGGCGGTCAAGGCGACCGAGACGCACGCCTACCCGGCGACCGGCTGACCCCGATTTCCGCGCGGATGCGGTGGCCCCGGGTCGGCCTGTGGGTGGCCGGGCCAGCAGCGAGTCAGCCGGCGAGCAGGTCGGCGTGCGCGGCGCGCAGCCGGGCCAGCGCCGGGTCGCTGCCGGGAACGACCCGCCGGTCCAGCTCGGCCCACGCCTCGGCCAACGCCGCGCGGACGGCGGCCAGCTCGGCGGCGTGCCGGTGACTGCTGCGTCGGTGCTGCTCGTCGAGCCGGCGAGCCCAGCCGGCGGTGACGGCGGCGAGACGGTCGGCGTCGGCGCGGGCCTGCGCGCCGCTGCGGGCGGCGGAGGCCGGGACGATCGCGGCGACCGGGCGGGGATCACCATCGCGGGTGACGATGGTGACCGCGTCGGTCAGCTCGGCCAGCGCGACGAGCTGGCTGAACCGGGTGCGCGCCTCGCGCAGCGGCACGGAGCGCGGCGGGTCGGGGTGCGGGGTGAGCGCGGGGACGGCCATGGATGCATGGTGCCGCCGGGGTACGACAGGACCGGCCGTCGTCAGTGGACGGTGGGCTACCGGACGGCCGGCCCGGAAAGCCACTCGTCGGCCAGCACCGACCAGACCTCGAGGTCGATCCGCCCCTGCGGGCTCGGGTAGAGCTGGCGCAGCGTGCCGTCGTGGCGCATGCCGAGCCGGCGGGCCAGTGCGATGCTGCGGGCGTTCTCGGCGTTGGTGCGCCACTCCACCCGGTGGATGCCGCGCTCGCGTACCGCCCAGTCGACGATGCGGCGGACCGCCGGCGCGACCAGCCCGTGCCCCTGCGCCGCCGGCTCCACCCAGCAGCCCACCTCGCAGACGCCCAGATCCGCGTCGAACGACACGAACATGACGCCGCCGACCAGTGTGCCGCGCCACCACAGGCCCCAGATGCCGCCGGCGTCGCGGGCCCAGCGGTCGGCGTACCGCTGCAGCACCGCCCGGGCCGAGGGCAGGTCGGTGGCGACGAAGGACGGCGACACCCAGGGCTGGATGTGCTCCCGGGCCCGGTCCAGATTGGCGAGGAACTCCTCGGCCCGCCACGGGTCCAGCGGGCGCAGCTCGGCCTCCTCGGTCAGCGGCAGGGCGAACACCGGGCCTCCAGGGGTGCGGTTCAGATGTCGGGTAGCAGGTTCGCACAGGCCCGTCGATCGGGCCCGGGCCGGGGGCGCGGCAAGATCCACGCACTGTTGGGGAAACTGCTGCCTGCGGACGCGCTGAAGCAGCAACTTCCCTGAACCTGCGCCGTCATGGGTCCGCGTATGGACCCCAGGCCGCTCGTTCCGGCAGGTGGGTACGCAGGGCGGCGAACTGGGCCACGGTCAGGTACGAGGGGTTGGCCGCCTGCGGCTGGCGGAACACCTCCAGGTCGGCGAGCCGGTCGTCGGCGCGCAGCCGCAGCCGGGGCACCCGGTCCTGCTCTCCGAGGATGGGCAGGTCCAGTGGCACCGACCAGGGCTGCCCCGGCGGTCCCGGTTCGGCCGCACCGGTGACCCGGCCGACCCCCCACACCCCGTACGGCAGGCGACCGCGGCTGCCACTGGCCCAGAAGACGACCGGCTGCCCGGCACGCATCAGCCGCGCCCGGTAGCCGGGGCGTACGCACCAGTTGGTCACCAGGGGCTCCCGGGCGAAGCGGGCGGTCAGGTCGACGGTGTCGGCGTTGCCCTTGATCAGCCAGGAGCCCAGGTCGTCGAGGCGCACCCGTGGCTCGGTCATCGACCCATCCTGCCCGGCGAGCCGGGGGTCCAATCAGATGATCATGTGTGTCCAGTAGGTGAGCCAGAGGACGAACAGCGCTCCCTGCACCAGGGCGAGGGTCGCGGTCAGCCACACGTCGACGGTGGCGCGGCGCGCCCACCGGGCCAGCACCAGCGCCACCGGGAACACGGCGAGCAGGTAGCGCAGCAGGCTCTTGTAGACCGGCGGGCCCATCGAGAGCGGCACCAGCACCATGAGCACGCCGTACACCAGGTAGGCCAGCTCGCGGCGGCGGAACCCGGCGACCAGCACGGCCAGCACGGCCACGGCGAACCAGACCCGGGCGGCGTCCCGCGGCTCCCCGGCCAGGCCGCCCAGCAGCACGGGCACCGGGTTCTGCACCCTGATCCCCCACCCGGTCTGCTGGGCGTGCTGGTAGGCGAACCAGTCCCCGCCCCGCCACCGGCAGAACGCCATGAAGGTGAACCAGCCGGCGGGCAGCAGCAGCAACGGCCAGCCGATCCGCAGGTAGCCGAGCAGGGCGCGCGGGCCGAGCCGCCAGTCGTGCTGGCGCAGCAGCACCAGCGCCAGTGGCAGCGCGACGACGAAGCCGACCGAGCGGCTCATCGCCAGGAAGTAGCCGAGCACACCGACCAGCAGCCACTGGCGGCGCTCCGCGTGGTAGAAGGCGGCCAGCGCGAGGCAGACGAAGAGCGATTCGGTCAGCGCGGCCTGGAACAGGAACGCGGTGGGCAGCAGCACCAGGTACCGGGTGAACCGGCGGGCGGCGTCCGGGTCGCCGAGCAGCAGTTCGGCCAGCCGGTAGCCGTACCAGAGGGCCAGGAGGAAGGCGACGTTGCTGATCAGCAGCAGGGCCAGGGCGTTGTCGCCGCCGAGCAGCGCGCCGACCGGCCGGGCGAGGAACGGGTAGAGCAGCGGGAAACCGAAGTCCGTCCACCGTCCGGTCAGCGGCAGCTCGCTCAGCCGCAGGTAGAGCATCGCGTCCCAGGCGAACCACAGCGAGATCCACCGGTGCCCGGAGATCTCCCGCTGCTGCGTCCACATCAACGTCTCGTCGGCCGGCGGCGCGCCGGGGATGTCGTCCCAGGCGTGCAGGACCAGCAGCCCGACCAGGGTGAGCAGCAGCTTCGCGCCGAGGAAGAGGCCGAGCAGGTAGGGCCAGGGCTCGGGCACCCGGCGAGCCAGCCGCGACGCGGCCCGGCCCGCCCCGGCCGCACGGACGGCCAGCGTCGGGGTGCGCCCCTGGCCGCTCCGCCACCGGCGCATCCGCTTCGCTCCCCCGGTCCGCCCACCGGCGCACCCGCCGCGGGGGTGCCGCCCCTCCTGTTGTACGCCGCAGCCCGCCCCGCCGGAGCGGAAACGGGCACGACCAGCGCCTTTCCGGGGGTGATGTCTGCCGCAGAACGGGTACGCGCCGCGCCTCAACCACGGCGGGCAGGAGTGCGGGGGCATGAGCGAGCAGCAGGGCACGGTGGTCATCGGTGCGGGGCCGGCGGGCCTCACGGCGGCGTACGAACTGCTCCGGCACGGGTTGCCGGTACGGGTCTTCGAGGCCGACGAGGTGGTCGGCGGCATCAGCCGGACCGTGGAGCGCGACGGGTGGCGTTTCGACATCGGCGGGCACCGCTTCTTCACGAAGGTGCCCCGGGTGGAGGCGTTCTGGCACGAGATCCTGCCGGACGAGGACTTCCTGACCCGACCGCGGATGAGCCGGATCTTCTACCGGGGGGCGCTGTTCAACTACCCGTTGAGCGCGGCGAACGCGCTGCGCAACCTCGGGGTGCCGGAGGCGGCCCGCTGCCTGGGCTCGTACGCCCGGGCCCGGCTGCGCCCGCCGCGGGACCAGTCGCACTTCGAGGGCTGGGTGTCGGCCCGGTTCGGCTGGCGGTTGTACTCGATCTTCTTCAAGACGTACACGGAGAAGGTCTGGGGCATGCCGGCGGACCGGTTGCAGGCGGACTGGGCCGCGCAGCGGATCAAGAACCTGTCCCTGGCCAAGGCGATCCGCAACGCGGTGCTGCCCCGGCGGTACCGCACGGACGTGACGAGTCTGATCGAGCAGTTCCAGTACCCCAAGTACGGGCCGGGGATGATGTGGGAGCGCTGCGCCGAGCAGGTCCGCGACCGTGGTGGGGAGTTGTCGACGGGCACCTGGGTCACCGCCGTGCACCGTGACCCGGAGCGACGACGGGCGACCAGCGTGACGGTCAACGGCGTGGGCGGGCAGCGCACCACACCGGCCGACCACGTGATCTCGTCGATGCCGATCTCGGAGCTGGTGACCGCGCTGCGCCCGGCGCCGCCGCCGGAGGTGCTGGCCTGCGCCGCCGACCTGCGCTACCGCGACTTCCTGACGGTGGCGCTGGTGGTGCCGGCCGAGTTCTCGTTCCCCGACAACTGGATCTACGTGCACGACCCCGGCGTGCGGGTGGGCCGGATCCAGAACTTCGGCTCCTGGTCGCCGTACCTGGTGAAGGACGGCCGCACCTGCCTGGGCCTGGAGTACTTCGTGTTCGAGGACGACGAGATGTGGCGTACCCCGGACGCCGACCTGGTGGCCCTGGCGACCGCGGAGCTGGAGCGGCTGGGCCTGGCCCGGCCGGGCGTGGTGGAGGCGGGTTACGTGGTGCGGATGCCGAAGGCGTACCCGGTGTACGACGAGCGCTACCAGCACAACGTGGACGTGATCCGGGCCTGGCTGGCCGAGGCGGTACCGAACGTGCACCCGGTGGGGCGTAACGGCATGCACCGCTACAACAACCAGGACCACTCGATGCTGACGGCGATGCTCACGGCGGAGAACATCGCCACCGGCAGCACGCACGACGTCTGGTCGGTGAACGTGGAGCAGGACTACCACGAGCAGTCCAGGGACGGCGACGGCCGACGGGGCACGGGCCGGGACGCGCCGGTGCTGCCGAGCCGGATCATCACGGCCCCGATCGCCGCGCCCGAGGGCGTCGGTGTCACCGGGGACGGCGACCGGCCGGCGCAGGTGCCGCTGAGCTGACGGCACCGGCGAAGCCGGGACGATCGGGTCAGGAAAACGCTTACCTTTGGACTATTGACGGTCATCACTGGCTGTCAGTACCGTGATGCGGGCAGCGAGAAAGCGCTTTCCGCCCTCACCGTCCAACAGGGAGCGCCCCCATGCCCCGACACCTCCGCGCGTTCTGCCTCGCCCTGCTCGCCGTCGCCACCGTCCTGGGCACCACCACCGCTCTGCCCGCCGAGGCCGCCCCCCGCTTCCGGGTGCTGGTCTTCTCCAAGATCACCAACTTCTACCACGACTCGATCCCCGCCGGCGTCGCCGCGATCCAGCAGCTCGGCACCACCCACAACTTCGAGGTCGTCGCCACCACCGACGCGGCCGCGTTCACCGACGCCAACCTCGCCACCTTCGACGCCCTGGTGTTCAACAACACCAACTCGACGCCGGCCTCCGGTGACCTGCTCAACGCCAGCCAGCGCGCGGCGTTGCAGACGTTCATCCGCAACGGCGGCGGCTGGGCCGGCCTGCACGCCGCCTCGGCAAGCGAACGCGACTGGCTTTGGTACGAGGGCCTGGTCGGCACCATCTTCGACTACCACCCGGACTTCTCCGCCACCGGCGGCACCTTCCCCGGACGGGTCAAGGTGCTCGACCGGGCGCACCCCTCCACCCGGAACCTGCCGGAGCTGTGGGAGCAGAACGAGGAGTGGTACAACTGGCGGACCAACCCGACCGGCAACGTGCACACCCTCGCGCAGATCAAGGTGCGCGACGGGATCCCCGGGATGGACGAGGGCGTCGACCACGCGTACTCCTGGTGTCAGCGCTACGACGGCGGCCGGTCCTGGTTCACCGCCGGCGGGCACGCCAGCTCCCAGTTCGGCACCCCGACGTTCCTGGAGCACCTGCGCTACGGCATCGAGTGGGCCGCGGGCGCGGTCGCCGGTGACTGCTCGGCCACCGAGACCAGCAACTTCGAGCGGGTGGGGCTGGTCACCGAGAACCTCGCGGACCCGTTCGAGCTGGCCGTCGCCCCCGACCGGAAGGTCTACTACATCCAGCGCACCGGCGCGTTGAAGGTGGTCAACTCCGACACCCTCCAGGTCACCACGCTGCTGGACCTCGCGTACACCTCGGCGATGACCGACCAGTCCGACGGGCTGCTCGGGATGACCCTGGACCGCAACTTCGCCAGCAACGGTTGGATCTACCTGCTCTGGTCGGACAAGACCCTGAAACAGCTCAACCTGTCCCGCTTCACGGTCGCCAACAACAGCGTCGCGCTCTCCTCCGAGAAACGGCTGCTGGCCATCCCCACCTACCGCGGTGAGGGCCGGGCCAACTCGCACATGGGCGGATCGCTGGCCATGGACGGGGCCGGCCGCCTCTACGCCGCGATCGGCGACAACACCGACCCGTTCGCCTCCAGCGGGTACACCCCCATCGACGAGCGCGCCGGCCGGGCCGCCTGGGACGCCCAGGGCACCGCCGGCAACACCAACGACCTGCGCGGCAAGGTCCTGCGGATCACCCCGCAGGCCGACGGTACGTACACCGTCCCGAGCGGCAACCTCTTCCCGGCCGGCACCGCGAGGACCCGACCGGAGATCTACGCGATGGGCATGCGGAACCCGTTCCGGATCAATATCGAGCCGCAGACCAATGCGCTGCTGGTCGGCGACTACGGCCCGGACGCCCGGGCCGCCGACCCGAACCGTGGTCCGGAGGGGACGGTCGAGTTCAACCGGATCACCAGCGCCGGCAACTACGGCTGGCCGTACTGCGTGGGCAACAACATCCCGTTCAACGACTACAACTTCGCGACCAGCACCTCCGGGGCGAAGTTCAACTGCGCCGCGCCGGTCAACAACTCCCCCAACAACACCGGCCTGACCACCCTGCCGGCGGCGAAGTCGGCGCTGGTCTGGTACGCGTACTCCGCCTCCAGCCAGTTCCCGGAGGTGGGCACCGGCGGTGGCGGGCCGATGAGCGGGCCGGTCTACGACCACGACCCGGCCAACACCCGCACGACGAAGTTCCCGGAGTACTTCGAGGGCAAGTGGTTCACCTACGAGTTCACCCGCAAGTGGTTCAAGACGCTCTCGATCCACAAGACGGCGCAGACGTTCAACAACGCGCGCTTCGGCCCGACGGCCGTGGGTGACCTCCAGTCCATCAACGGGATCTTCGGCAACATGAGCTGGATCCAGCCCTTCGAGGCGGAGTTCGGCCCGGACGGGTCGCTCTACGTCATCGACTTCGGCGAGGGCACCGGCAGCGGTCGCGGCGGCAGCAACGCCGGCGCCGGCATCTACCGGATCGACTACGTGGCCAACGGCCGGCCCCCGACCGCGAAGGTGACCTCCGCGCCGGACAGTGGACGCCCGCCGCTGGCGGTCGCCTTCTCCTCGGCCGGGTCGACCGCCGGGGACGGCTCGGCGCTCACCTACGCCTGGGACTTCACCAACGACGGCAGCACCGACTCCACCGCCGCCAACCCGAGCCACACGTACTCGACCGCCGGGAAGTTCACCGCCCGGCTGACCGTCCGCAACAGCGGCAACGGGTTGACCGCCAGCGCGGTCACCGACGTGGTGGTCGGCAACACCCGGCCCACGGTGACCATCACGGTTCCCGACGGCGGGTTCTTCGACTTCGGCGACAAGATCCCGTACACGGTGACGGTCACCGACCCGGAGGACGCCACCATCGACTGCGCGAGGGTGACCGTGCAGACCCAGCTCGGCCACGACTCGCACGCCCACCCGCTGGACGTGTACACCGGCTGCTCGGGGCTGCTCGCCACCGAGGCGGACGCCGGCGACGGGCACGGGCCGGGGCAGAACCTCTACACCGTGGTCACCGCGCAGTACACCGACGGCGGCGCGGCCGGCGGCGTACCGGCCCTCACCGGCTCGACCCGGGCGCAGTTGCAGCCCAAGAGCAAGGAGGCCGAGCACTTCACCGCCCAGTCCGGGATCATCGTGAACGACCGGGCCACCGCCCGCGCCGGCAAGCGGCTCGGCGAGGTCGACCACAACGACTGGGTGGCGTACGGGCCGGTGGACCTGCGCAACATCGGCTCGGTGACCCTCGGGGTGACCAACGGCGGGCTCGGCGGCACCATCGAGCTGCGGACCGGCTCACCCACCGGCACCCTGATCGGCGCTGCCACCATCGGCTCGACCGGCGGATGGGACAACCTGGTCTCCCCCACCGTCACGCTCACCAACAAGCCCGCCGGCACCACCACGCTGTACGCGAGGTTCGTCAACGCCGCCCAGGTCGGCGGCACGCCGGACCTGCTCTCGCTGGACTGGCTGCGGTTCAACGGGGCCGGTGTCAAACAGGAGCCCGGCGGGTCGCTCTCCCTCACGGCCAGCCCGGGCAGCGGCACCGCGCCGCTGAGCACCACCCTGACCGCCACCGCGACGGCGCCGTCCGGGCAGAGCATCACCGACTACGCGTGGGACTTCGGCGACAACACCGCCGTCACCCACGGCGCGACGCTGCGGTCGACCGGTCACAGCTATCCGCGCAAGGGGACCTTCACCGCGCGGGTGACGGTCACCTACACCGGTGGGGAGACCCGCTCGGCCAACCTGACCATCACGGTCAACTGATGATCGAGCGGTGGCGGGCGGGGGGCCACCCCGTCCGCCACCGTCGGCACCGCCCCACGGTCGACTAGGGGTTACTCCCAGGAACTCTGCTGCGTGTAGACGAGGTTGCCAGGGATGACCGCGCCGTTGGTTCCGTACTCGGTGTACGCCCAGAAGTCGCCCTCGGGCAGCGGCCTGTTCGGCTTCAGCGTGAAACCCTGCGTCGCACCACGCTCCGCCGTGGAGGGAAGCGTCAGCGTAGCGCCCGGATACTTCGCGTTTCGGCCGACGATGGCGTGACCGAACTGGAAGTCGACAACCGGACCACCGGGGAACTGTGCGAACACGTACGCCGTGTAGCGCCCCGGTTCGGGCAGGAACTTGTACGCCTGCTCCGCGCTGGTCCAGAACCTGTCACTGCTGTAGATGAGGGTGTCGCCCTTGTACAGGTAGAGGTCCAGGTTCGTGTTCGGGTCGTCGGTGTTGGTTTCGACCATGATGCCGGCGGTGTTCGCCGGCACGGTGAAGTCGAACGTCTTCACCCCGGTGGCACCCGGGTCGAACACGCCGCCGTAGACGCCGGCCGGCATCGAGTACGACGAGCGCCGCATCGGCGTGTAACCAGTGCTGCGACCGGTGAGTGGTCCGGTGAAGCCCGGCTGGATCGAGCCGGACGCCCCGCTGGTCATCCGGCCGAATTCCTCCCCGTCGTCACCGTACGGTCGCGGCATGATTCCCCACGGCCGGGCGGCGACCGGGATCCGGGCGCTGTGGGCCTTGCCGCGCCAGCCGATCGAACCGGTCACGTACCGGTCCCAGGGCGCACTGCCCCGACGCAGCGTGATGGTCACGGTCGCGGACCTGCCGGGCGCCAGCGTCACCGATGCCGGCGACACGGTGACCTTCATGCCGTCCAGCCCGGACACCGACGAGCGGTAGGTCTCCCGCGCCTTGCCCACGTTGGTCAGGGTGCGGGTGAGTGTCACCGGGCGGGTCCCGTCGTACTCGCGCAACGAGATGGCCGGCAGGTTGAGCTCCTTGCCGTCCGGCACGGCCGTCTCGCTGAAGGCGACCAGGTCCGCCGCGGTCGGCTCGATGACCAGACCCGGATCGGTGGCCCCGGCCAGGTTGATGAAACCACTGCCCTGGTCGAGGGGACTGCTGGTGCCGACCGTGTCGGTGGCGGTGGTCCGCAGCGCCGAGGCGACCGCGCCCGGCGACCAGTTCGGATGCGCGGCACGCAGAACCGCCGCCGCGCCGGCCACATACGGCGAGGCCATCGAGGTGCCCGAGTACGCGTCGTACTGCCGTCCGAAGTTACCCGCCGGGGAGACCGCGGCGATGATGTCCGCACCAGGCGCGACCAGGTCCGGTTTGAGGACGCCGACGGCAACCTTGTCCGGGCCGGTGGAGGAGAAGTCCGCGACGCTGGGTACGCCCGGGACGCTGGAGCCGTCACCGCCAGTGCGCAGGGACACCCGCGCGTCGGTCGGGTGACGCATCAGATAGTTGAACAGTGTGCCGGCCTGCTTCTCGGTCGGCAGGTAGACGACCGGGAAGTTGAAGATCGAGTTGATCCGGTAGTTGCCGACCGGGTCGAAGACCACCATCGCCGCGCCGCCCTTGGCCTTGATCTCGGCGGCGGATCCGAACGTGTCGGACAGTGCGCAGGCGACCACCTTGCCCTTGATCTTGGCGGGGTCGAGGCTGCCCGGTTCGCAGTAGACCGCACCCAGGTCCGGTGACCCGGCCTGCTCGCCGAAGACCATCGGCCGTGAGTCGCCACCGGGCAGTGCGTCCAGCGAGCCACCCACGAGCTTCGTGCCGTCGCCCAACGTGACGGTCGCCTCGTCGAGGTTCGTCACCGCCGCGCCCACGGTGGTCACCCAGGGCGCCGCGTTGCTGATCGCCCCGCTCACGATGCCGGTGTTGCCGGCCGACGCCGCCACGAAGACTCCGGCCAGCGTGGCGTTGAGGAAGGCGATACCGATGGGGGTGTTGGCCTCCCAGTCGCCGAGGTCGCTGCCGATCGAGAAGTTCAGGACCTGCACGCCGTCGGCGACGGCCGCGTCGATGCCGGCGATGATGTCGGCGTCGAAGCCCATGCCGCCCCAGAGCACCTTGTAGACGGCGATCTGGGCGTCCGGCGCCACCCCGGAGACGGGACCGAAGCGCCGACCGTCGATGGTGACGTCCGAGACCGGCAGACCGGCCGCCGTGGACGCGGTGTGCGTGCCGTGTCCGGACATGTCGCGGGGAGACAACACCTCGCCCTCGGGCACCGAGCCGCCGCCGGCGAGCCACGTGTCGGCGAAGTAGCGGGCACCGACGATCTTGCCATTGCAATGCTCGGCCACGAAGGCCACGCCGGTCTGGCAGGTGCCACGCCAGGTCGCGGGGGCCTGCATCTTCCTGGCGAACGACGCGCTCTCCGGCCAGATGCCGGTGTCCAGGACGCCGATAACCATTCCCGTACCGGTGCCGGGGCCGGGCTTGACCGGCTTGCGGGCAGGACCCCCCACCGGGGGTTGGTCCGGCGCGGCCGGGGCGGTCGCGGGCGGAGCGCCGGGGGTCGACGCGGTGGGCGGCGGCGTCCTGGTGCCGAGCGCCTGCGAGGCGGTGACCGCGCGGACGCGCTTGTCCGCCCGCAACGTGGCCACCTGCTCGGCGGTCAGCTTGGCCGAGAACCCGTTGAAGGCGGTGGCGTACGCGGCGTTGACCTGAATCCCGGCTGCGGCAGCGACGGCGCTGCGCTGCGCGTCGAGGTGCCCGCGGTAGGCCCGTGCCGGTGCCGACGTGACGTCCAGCCGGTCACCCGCGTCCGGGCGGGTTCGCGCCAGGCCGGACACGCCACCGGCGTAGGAGGTCAGGGGCTCTTCGGCCAGTTCCACGATGTACGTGCCCGAACCGGCGGTGTCCACGGTGGCTCGTTGGCTGGCGGCGTCGCGGCCGTCGGGTCGGCGGTCGGCGCCGTCGGTCAGGGTGACTCTCTTGTCGGACCCGGCGGTGAAGTAGCCGGTGGTGCTGTTCCCGCTGCCCGATGGCCCTGTCGGGGCCGCTGACGCCGAGCCCGCGACGCCGGTTGTGCCGGCGATCACGGCGAGGACCAGCGTCGGTATCGCTGATCTTCGCAGCCTGTTCCCGCTCGTGCTGGTAGCCACGAGACTCCTCTCACGTGCTCCCTTGTGGAGCTGTCCTCATCGATCGCGACCCGCCTATGGGAGCGCTCCCCCACCTAAGTGCTCGACGGTTAACCAATGGTTTGCGCGGTGTTTCGGATCGCTGATGCGTATAAGATCACAAACCTCAGCCGCACCAGTGGACCGTGCCAGGGCATCGCATGAACATGGCAGATCCGCCGTGCGGTTGCCCAGGGCCGGCCTGCGAAACCAGGGTCCAGCACACCAACGAACCCGACTCGAAGACGATTCGCCTACTGTCGATGCCGTACTAGGCTTCCGCCATGCTGATCATCGAAGGCGCGGGCCGGTGGACCGCAGCCGCCGGGGCCGCCAACGACTGGGTTGAACAGCTGAGAGTGCCGGACCTGTCGGTGGGAACGTACTGCATCCCGGCGGGCGGTCTCGACGATCAGAGCCCGCACACCGAGGACGAGATCTACGTGGTCACCGCGGGGCGGGGCCGGATCGTGACCCCGGACGGCGCGGCCGAGGTGGGCCCGGGTTCGGTGATCTTCGTGCCGGCTGGCGAGGAGCACCGGTTCGACGAGGTGACCGAGGACCTGGCGCTGCTGGTGGTGTTCGGCCCGGCGTACGGCTCGCGCGCTCCGGCTCGGCGAGCTGAGTAGAGCGGCCGAGGTCGCCAGCCCGGAGGTCGGCGTCCGTCGTGAGTGGACCCGACGAGCGGCGAGGTGAACCCATGAGGGCGAGCATGTTGATGTCCAGGCACCGGGCCTGGTAGCCACGATCGTCCCATCGGACCCCTCACCTACCGGGCTGGGCGCCACCATCGGCCGCCCGGGCCGCGTCTCCTCGGCGCCTCCAGAGCACGGTGCACGCCACGGCCACGGCCAGCCCGAGCAGCGGCGCGACGCCGACCCCGGTGAGCGTGCAGGCCACCGCCAGCAACGCGGGCGGCACCCAACACCAGGCGGGCACGGTCCGCGGCACACGGCCACGCCGACGGGCCGCGGCTTCCATGGCCATCGGCACCACCAGCACCGGCAGCGCGGCGGCCAGGAGCGTCAACCAGGGCAGCACGAGGCGGTCGAAACGCGCCACCGCCAGCACCCCGCCGAGCACCGCGACGACCAGCATCGCCGTACGAGCCGGCACGCGGGGAGCCAGGCCGCGGATCGCCAGCGCCCCGGAGTACGTGGTGGTCAGCGCGGCGGCGAAGACCGCCACCGCGACGAACAGATTCGCGTACGCGGCCAGGCCCGAGCCGACGGCCAGCAGTGCGACCACGTCGGCCGAACCGGTCCGCAGCCACAGGCCGGCACCGACGAGCACCCCGAGCAGCGCAGGTCCGATCAGCAGCCCCACGCACCAGGCCAGGTCCCGCCGCCGGGCGAGGCCCACGCTGAAGTCCGGCGCGCGCAGCGCGAACACCGCCGCGTAGCCGATCAGCGCGGCGGCGTCGGCGAGCCCACCGGCGGCCAGGCGGACCGGCGCACCGGGTGGTGGCAGCACCGTCAGGCACCAGCCGACAAGGACCACCGCGCTGAGCGTGGTGAGCACGGCGACCCGGTTGCCAAGCCGGGCCGGCGCCCAGGAGACGGACAGCACCGCCACCTCCAGCAGCACCGGCCCGGCCCAGCCCGGCAGGTGCGTCAACGCGGCGAGGGAGGCCCCGCCGAGCCCGACGTTGAACCCGTTCCAGCCGACCATCGACACGGCCAGCACCGCCGCCAGCAGCAGCCGCGAGGTGTTCCCCAGATAGGCGGGCAGCACGGCGGTGAGCGTCCCGCCGTCGCCGAGCGGGCGGCGCAGGCCGATCCGGCCCTGCCCCCAGAGCAGCGCCGCCATCAGCACCCCGCCGACCAGCAGCCCGGCCGGCGGCACCGCGCCGCCGTGCCGAGCCGCCATCGCCGCGCCGAGCACCAGCGTGGCGGGCGCGGTGCCGATGCCCAACCACGCGCCGACCGCCGCCGGCCAACGCCGCTCGACAGTCTCAGGCAACGTGGCGCAGGTAGCCGGCTATCGCCGCGCCCAGCACCTCGGTGCCCGGCCGCGCCCACACCTCGGCGGAGAAGACCTCCACCTCGATCGGGCCGCCGTAGCCGGCCGCGTCGACCGCCTCGCGCAACCGGCGCAGCTCGATGCACCCGTCGCCGGGCAACGCCCGGCCGAGCAGCACCCCCTCCGGCAGTGGTGTCACCCAGTCGCAGACCTGGAACGCGGCGATCCGGGAACCCGCTCGCGCGATCTGCGCGTACACCGTGTCGTCCCACCAGACGTGATAGGCGTCCACGACCACACCGACCACCGTCGGGTCGAACCGCTCGGCGATGTCCAGCGCCTGACCGAGGCTGGCGATCACGCAGCGGTCGGCGGCGAACATCGGGTGCAGCGGCTCGATCGCCAGGCGTACGCCGGCGGCCTCGGCGTGCGGGGCCAGCGCCCCGATCGCGTCGGCGACCCGCTGCCGGGCGCCGTCGATGTCCCGGCTGCCCGGAGGCAGCCCGCCGGACACCAGCACCAGCTCCGGGGCGCCCAGCGTGGCCGCCTCCTCGATGGCCCGCAGGTTCTCCGCGCGCCAGTCGTCGGCGGAGAAGAAGCCGCCCCGGCACAGCGAGGTGACGGTCAGACCGGCGTCTCGGACCAGTTTCGCCGAGCGGGCCAACCCGTACCCGGCCACCGGCTCCCGCCACAGCCCGATGCCCGGCACCCCGGCCGCGACGCAACCGGCCACCACCTCCGGCAGCGGCCAGTGCTGAGCGGTGGCCTGGTTGAAGGAGAACCGCTCCAGCCCACTCACTGCCGCACCCCCGCCACGGTGAACAGCGCCCGGGCGCGGGCGGCGGCCAGCTCGGCGTCGGGCAGCAACCCGGCGGCGTCGGCCAGGGTGAGCAGGGTGGCCAGGTGCGCCGGAGACCGGCCGGACTGCGCGCCGCCGACCATGGTGAAGTGGTCCTGGTGGCCGGCCAGCCAGGCCAGGAACACGATCCCCGTCTTGTAGTGCCAGGTCGGCGCCGCGAACAGGTGCCGGGCCAGCGGGACGGTCGGGGCGAAGATCTCGTCGTACGCGACCAGGTCCCCCCGGTCGAGCGCGGTCAGCGCGGCGGCGGCGGCCGGCGCGATGGCCGCGAACACACCGAGCAGCGCGTCGGAGTGGCCCACCTCGTCGCCCCGGATCAGCTCCGGGTAGTGGAAGTCGTCGCCGGTGTAGAGCCGGACTCCGGCCGGCAGTCGGCGGCGCAGTGCGACCTCCCACCCGGCGTCGAGCAGCGACACCTTGATGCCGTCCACCCGGGACTGGTGCGCCTTGATCAGTTCGACCACCGTGTCGGCGGCCAGGTCCAGGTCGACCGCACCCCAGTAGCCGGTCAGCGCCGGGTCGAACATCGGACCCAGCCAGTGCAGCACCACCGGCTCGGTGGCAGCGGTCAGCAGCTCGTCGTACACCCGCAGGTAGTCCTCGGGGCCGCGGGCCGCGGCCGCCAGGTGCCGGCTGCACATCAGCACCGGTCGGGCGCCGGCCGCACGCACGTCGTCGAGCTGCTCCCGGTAGGCGGCGGTGACCTCGGCGAGGGTGGCCGGACCTGCTGGCAGCTGGTCGGTGCCGACCCCGGCGACGATCCGCCCGCCCACCGCGCGGGCCTCGGCGGCGCTGCGGCGGATCAGCTCCCGGGTGGCCGGGTAGTCCAGCCCCATCCCCCGCTGGGCGGTGTCCATCGCCTCGGCCACGCCGAGCCCGTACGACCACAGGTGCCGACGGAAGGCCAGGGTGGTGTCCCAGTCCACCGCCGCTGGCGCGCCGGGGACATTCTCCGCGCCAGGGTCGGCCACCACGTGCGCGGCGGCGTACGCGATCCGGCTGGTCGCCGGTGCCGCCGGGCGGGTGAACCCGCTGCCACCGGCCAGGCGGTGTCGCCGCCCGCCGGGCAGCACGACCTCGGCCGCGCCGGTCACCGGCCCAGCTCCGGCACCTCGACGCGGACACCCTCGCGGGCCGAGCGCAACCCCAGCTCGGCGAGCTGCACGCCGCGCGCGCCGGCCAGGAAGTCCCAGCGGAACGGCTCACCGGCCACGACGTGCCGCAGGAACGCCTCCCACTGCACCTTGAAGCCGTTGTCGAACTCCTCGTTGTCGGGCACCTCGGTCCACTGGGCCCGGAAGTCCTCGGTGACCGGCAGGTCCGGGTTCCACACCGGCTTCGGGGTCACCGCCCGGTGCTGCACCCGACAGCGGCGCAGCCCGGCCACCGCGCTGCCCTCGGTGCCGTCGACCTGGAACTCCACCAGCTCGTCGCGGAACACACGCACGCACCAGGACGAGTTGAGCTGCGCGACCACTCCGCCGTCCAGCTCGAAGATGCCGTACGCGGCGTCGTCGGCGGTGGCCGGATAGGTGCGGCCGTCCTCGTCGACCCGCTCGGGCACGTGGGTGGCCGTCACGCAGGAGACGGCGGCGACCCGGCCGAACAGCTCCTCCAGCACGTAGTGCCAGTGCGGGAACATGTCGACCACGATGCCGCCGCCGTCCTCGGCCCGGTAGTTCCAGGACGGCCGCTGGGCAGGCTGCCAGTCGCCCTCGAAGACCCAGTAGCCGAACTCGCCGCGTACCGAGAGGATCCGGCCGAAGAAGCCGCCGTCGATGAGCCGCTTGAGTTTGCGCAGCCCGGGCAGGAACAGCTTGTCCTGCACCACGCCGGTGCGTACGCCGGCCGCGTCGGCGGCCCGGGCCAGGTCGAGCGCGCCGGCGGTGTCCTCGGCCAGCGGCTTTTCCGTGTAGATGTGCTTGCCGGCCTCTATCGCCTGCCGGATCGCCTTCTCCCGCTGCTGGGTGACCTGGGCGTCGAAGTAGATCTCCACGTCGTCCCGGGCCAGCGCCGAGGTGAGGTCGGTGGTCCAGTCGGTCAGGCCGTGCCGCTCGGCGAGCTCCCGGAGCTTCGTCTCGTTGCGTCCGACCAGGACCGGCTCCGGCCAGATGGTCGTACCGTCGGCCAAGGTCACGCCGCCCGCCTCGCGGATGGCCAGCAGCGAGCGGACGAGATGCTGCCGGTAGCCCATCCGTCCGGTCACGCCGTTGACGATGATGCCGATCGACCTGCGGGTCATGGTGTTCCTTCCGTCGTGCTGGTCGTGCTGATCACGCTCAGTGGTTGGCGGCCGCGCTGCCGAGCAACCCGCGCAGGTCGGTGGCGAGCCGGTCGAAGCGGGGATCCGACATCACCTGCGCGTAGTCGCGGTGCGCCGGCAGCTCGACCGGGAAGGTCCGGATGATCCGGCCGGGCCGGGCGCTCATCACCACGACCCGGGTGCCGAGGAAGACCGCCTCGGCGATGGAGTGGGTGACCAGCACGACCGTGGTGCCGGTCTCCCGCCAGATCCGGTGCAGTTCGGCGTTCATCTGCTCCCGGGTCAACGCGTCCAGTGCGCCGAACGGCTCGTCCATGAGCAGCACCGGCGGGGAGTGCAGCAGCGCCCGGCAGAGCGCCACCCGCTGCTGCATACCGCCGGACAGCTCGTGCGGCAGCGCCTTCTCGAAGCCGGTCAGGCCGGTCATCTCGATCAGCTCGTCCGCCCGGCGGGCCGCCTGCGCCCGGTCCATGCCGCGCATCTCGGCCTGGAGCAGGATGTTGGCCCGCGCGCCGCGCCACTCCAGCAGCGCGGCCTTCTGGAAGACGAAGCCGATCTCCTTCTGCGGGCCTTTCACCGGGCGGTCCAGCAGTGACACCTCGCCGCTGGTCGGCCGGACCAGCCCGGCGACGATCTTCAGCAGCGTGGACTTGCCGCAGCCGGACGGACCGACGATGGTGACGAACTCCCCCGGCTCGATGTCCAGGGACACGTCGTCCAGAGCGGTGGTCTGCGACCGTCGGGAGCTGAACCGGACGGTCAACCCGGACATCCCGATGGCGGTGCCGGCCCGTGCCGGCGCGGCGGTCACCGGGTCACCCCTGGGCCGCGTAGGAGGCGTCCCAGTACGCGTTGGGCGCGCCCGGGTCCTTCAGCTCCGCGTAGCGGGACATCAGGTCGATGGTCTCGGTCCACTGGGCCTCGGTGTTCACCCCGGGCGGGCCTTCGGCACCGATCAGCGGCAGGACGAGGGTGAGTTGCTTGGTGAGCACCTCGGCCGGGGGCTCGTTCTCGGCCAGCGCGCTCATCGCGCTCACCGCGCCGGCCGGGTCGCGAGCGGCGTCGGCCCAGGACTTCTGGGTAGCCCGGACGAACTTGCGGGCCAGCTCCGGGTCCTTCTGCAGGGTCTGGGTGTTGGCGATCAGGCCGGTGCCGAGCAGGTTCATCCCGTAGTCGGCGAAGAGCAGCACGTCGACCTTCTTGCTGGTCCGGTTCTCGATGGTGGGCGCCTGGTCGTGGAAGAAGCCCATGATGGCGTCGACCTTGCCCTCGGCCAGCGCGGCGATCTTGCCGGCGGCGTCCACGTTGACGACCTTGACGTCGCTCTGTTTGACGCCGTTCTTCTCCAGCCAGGCGGGGAAGGTCGCGTAGAGGGCGTCGCCGGGGGTGCCGCCGACGGTCTTGCCCTTGAGGTCCGCCGGGGTCTTGATGTTCTCCTCGGTGAAGAACTCCACCGAGGACGGGCCCTTCTCCAGGTAGGCGCCGAGGCTGCGGACCGGCATGCCGGTGGCCACCGACTTGAGCAGCACCGGGCTGTCGGCCCAGCCGAAGTCGGTCTGCTTCTGGGCGACCTGCTTGATGGTGTTGCCCGAGCCGTTGCCGGGCAGGATCTTCAGGTCGATGCCCTCGGCGGTGTAGTAGCCCTTCTGCAGCCCGTAGTAGAACGGGGCGTGCTCGCCGTAGGGCACCCAGTTGAGCGTGAGGGTGACTTCCTTGTTGCCGCCGGCGCCGGTGTCGGAGGAGTCGCCGCCGCCGCAGCCGGTGGCGGCGAGGAGCAGGGCGACGGTGGCCAGGATGGTGGTGGCGGTGCGTTTCATCGGTGCCTCCGTGATGGGGTCGGTCAGGAGGTGGTGAGTGGTACGCCGGCCCGACGGCTGGCGTGCCAGGGAATGAGCAGTGCCTCGGCGATCTCGACCAGGACGAACAGGACGATGCCGATGCCGGACATCAGGATCAGGTCGGCGAAGAGGAGCGCGGAGTCGAGGTTGCCGTTGGCCAGCAACAGGACGTAACCGAGCCCTTCGCTGGCGCCGACGAACTCGCCGACCACGGCGCCGACCACCGCGAGGGTGACCGCCACCTTGAGGCCGGCCATCAGGTGTGGCAGCGCGTTCGGGAATCGGATCTTGCGGAAGGTGCGCCACGGCCCGGCGCCCATCGTGGCGGCGAGGTCGAGCAGCTCCGGGTCGGTGGAGCGCAGCCCGGCCACGCCGGAGATGACCACCGGGAAGAACGCGATGAGCACGGCCAGGATGATCTTCGGGGTGAAACCGAGACCGAACCAGACCACCAGCAGCGGCGCGATGGCGATCTTCGGGATGACCTGTGCGAACAGGACGATCGGGTAGAGCGCCTTGTCCAGGGTGCGCGAGTAGGCGATGGCCACCGCTGCCGCCAGCCCCAGCGCGGCGGCCAGCACGAAGCCGACCACCGTCTCGTAGAGCGTGACCAGCGTGTGCCGGGCCAGCTCGGACCACTGGTCGGTCATCGTGGTCCAGACCTGGACGGGCGTGGGCACCAGGTAGTTGGGCACGTACTCCTGGGCGGCGACGAACCACCAGGCGGCGAAGAACGCCGCCAGCACCAGCGCCGGCCGCCACAGTGAGTCGGCGAGGCCCAGCGCCCGCCGGCCGAGCGTCGGTCGCGGCGGGCGACCACCGACGCCGGGTGGCGGACCGGCCACGGTGGACGGCCCGGGTCCGCCGGTCGACGAGTTGCCGGCCGGTACGGCGGATTCACCGGCCGCCGTCGCGGCGGCGGCCTTGCGGCCCGCCGTGTCCAGAGCGTTCTCGGTCACGCGGAACCTCCTCGGGACCCGGCACGACACCCGCGGACCGGGCCGGTCGGCGTATCAGGCAAACGCTTTCCTGGAGCGTAGGCGGCACCCCGACGCCAGGCAAGGCCTTTCCTCGATCTGTTCCGGCGCCGCCCCGGCCCCGCCCCCGATGGTGGTCCCGAGATCGACTCGGTCTCCTGGAATCCGGGCCGTCCCCTCCCTCTGCACACCCCGAATTCAGCGCAGACGGTCCGATGTGGGCGACGGTGGCGTCAGACGGCCGCCGGATAGGTGTCGAGCAGGCCGCACATGCCCAGGCGGCCGCGCTCGACCGGTTCGTCCACCGCGTACACCGCCGCCTCTCCCAGGTGCCCGGCGTCGCCTCGGCCGAGGGCGTCGAGCTGCTCGCCCGTGTCGGCGGCGGCCCGGCCCGCGCCCGCCGCCCAGCGCTCCCGCCAACGCGCCAGCAGTGGCTGGCGCAGTGCCACCGCGGCGGAGTGGAACGCGGCCAGCGCCGTGGGCCCTCCGGCCCGCAACGCCTCGAAGCCGGTCACCGCCAGGTCCCGCCGCCGGTACGCGGCGGTCACGTCGGCGCCTGGCGCTCCCCCGCCGGGCAGCGCCGCGGCGGCGGCGTACGCGGCCGGGTCGGCCAGCACCTCGGGCGGGAACGTGAGCACGGCGTCACCGGCCTCGGGCAGGCCGCTGTTCTGCATCAGCACCACAATGGTCAGCCCGCCGCCGTTGACCAGCCGGTGCACGGTGCCCGGCTCGAACCAGACCACCGCGCCCGGCCGCAGCGGGGTCTCCCGGTGGCCGGCGGCGGTGAGGGTCTGCACGGCGCCCTCGCCGCCGGTCACCACGTACCCCTCGGTGCAGCACAGGTGCACGTGCGGGGTGCCGCCGACCACACCGTCGGGTGCCACGGTGTCGTAGACGCGCAGCCGGGACACCCCGATCCCGCCGGGCAGCGGGGCCGACCGGTCAGGCATCGAAGTACTCGTCGGTGTCGTCCGCCGCCGGCAGCGACACCAGCAGCACCGTGAGGTCGCCGATGGCCCGGTGCCGGCATCCCGGCTTGATCAGGAACGCGGACATCGGTCGGGCCGGGTGGCGGACCCCGTCCAGCTCGACCTCGCCCTCACCGGCCAGCACGATGTAGTACTCGGTGGCGATCCGGTGGTGGTGCGTGACCGCGTCCTGCACCTGTAGGAGGTGCACGCTGGCCTGGCCGTCGCTCTCGGCGATGAAGCCCCGGCGGGTGGTGCCGCAGGAGCATCGCCTGGTGGGAAGGTCGTCGAGTTGGAGCACCGCGAAGCGATCGGACACGGCCGGGCCTCCCTGCGGGAAAGGGCTTTCTCTGCGGTACCGTGACGCTAGCCGGCATGACGAAACGCCGTCAACAGATCGAGGGGGCGGGCCATGGCGACCCTGTCCGACGTGGCCCGGCGTGCGGGCGTCTCGCCCGCGACCGCCTCCCGCGTGATCAACGGCAGCAGCAAGCCGGTCACCGACGAGCTGCGCGAGCGGGTGCTCGCCGCCGTCGCCGAGTTGCAGTACGTGCCGAACGCCCACGCCCAACTGCTGGCCCGCTCGCACCGCAGCGCGGTCGGCGTGATCGTGCACGACGTCTCCGACCCGTACTTCGCCGAGATCACGCGAGGGCTGCAGCGGGTCGCCACCGACCAGGGCCGGCTGCTGATGATCTGCAACAGCTACCGGGACCCGGACCGCGAGTTGGAGTACGTGGAGCTGC
Source organism: Micromonospora sp. RHAY321 (assembly GCF_023896955.1). GTDB lineage: Bacteria > Actinomycetota > Actinomycetes > Mycobacteriales > Micromonosporaceae > Micromonospora. The sequence continues at coordinate 448,010 of NZ_JAMHIW010000002.1, read as the reverse complement.
TGCGGGGCCACCAGGTGGCCGCGCTGATCCTGGCCGGCTCGGGCTACCACGACGCGGCGTTCACCCGGCAGCTCAACGAGAAGCTCGCCGCGTACGAGGCGACCGGTGGGCGGGTCGTGGTGATCGGCCGCCACGAGCACTCCGGCGACGCGGTGATGCCCGACAACCGGGCCGGGGGCTACCTCGCCGGGCGGGAGCTGTGCGAGCTGGGGCACCGGGCCATCGGCGTGGTGGCCGGCCCGCGCATCCTCACCACCACCACCGACCGGCTGGCCGGGCTCCGGCAGGCCCTCACCGAGCAGGGCCTCGACCTGCCCGAACAGCGGATCCGGTACGCCGAGTTCGACCGCGACGGCGGCGCCGAGGCCACCGCCCGGCTGCTGGACGCCGACCCCGAGCTGACCGCGATCGTGGCGCTCAACGACTCGATGGCCATCGGCGCGCTCGCCACCCTGCGGGCCCGTTCGCTGCCCGTGCCGCAGCGGATCTCGGTGGTCGGCTTCGACGACATGCCGATCGCCCGGGACGTGACACCGGCGTTGACCACCGTGCGCCTGCCGCTGGTCGACATGGGAGTCCGTGCGATGTCCCTGGTGCTCGGCGCCGGGGCGCCGGCGCCCCGGGTCGAGGTGCTCCCCGCCGAGCTGGTCCGCCGGGACACCGCCGGCCCCGCCCCACACCCGCAGCGGGACACGGCAGGCGCGGCGCCACGGGCGCGGCGAGGTGACGCCGCGCCGTGACCGTGGTCAGCCCCACCCAGCGTCCCCTCACGACGGACGACGTGGCCTACCTGGTCCGCGCGTCGTTCGGGCCGCAGGCCCGGGTCCGGGACTGCGGCCCGCTCACCGGCGGCGGGTACGCCACGGTCTGGTGGGTGCTGCTGGACGACGACCGCCGGGTGGTGGTGAAGCTCGCCCCACCGTCCGGGACGCGGTTGCTGCGGTACGAACGCGGGCTGTGCGCGGCCGAGGCGCGGTACTTCCGGCTGGTCGCCGAGCGGGCGCCGCAGGTGCCCGTTCCCCCGGTGCTGCACCACGGCACCGATCCCGCGTACGGCGAGTGGCTGGTCACCGGGATGCTGCCCGGCCGGTCGCTGAGCGAGCTGGCCGAGGCCGACGCGTCGGTCGACGACGGTCCGGCGCGGTACGACCTCGGGGCGGCTCTCGCCGCGCTGCACCGGATCACCGGCGACCGGTTCGGTTACGACGGCGGCCGGGCCAGCGGGTCGACCTGGCGGGCGGCGTTCACCGCGATGCTCGACGCGCTGCTCGACGACGCCACCGACTGGGCCGTCCGACTGCCGGTCGCCCCGGACCGGTTGCGCGCCCTGGTCGGGCGGCACGCCGGCGTGCTGGACGAGGTACGCCGTCCGGCCCTGCTGCACTTCGACTGCTGGGACGGCAACGTGTTGACCGCACCCGATCCGGACGGCCGGCCGCGGCTCAGCGGACTGGTGGACGGCGAACGGTTCCTGCACGGCGATCCGCTGCTGGACCTGGTCTCCCCGCTGCTGTACCGGCGGATCGAGGACGACCCGGAGCATCCGCTGCTGCGCGGCTACCGCGCCGCCACCGCCGAGCCACTGGTGCTGGACGCCTCGGCGCGCCGCCGCCTGGGCCTCTACCGGCTGCACCTGTACCTGCTGATGACGGTGGAGATGCCCAGCCGCGGAATGACCGTTGACAGCCACCCGCATCGGCACGACCGGCTCGCGGCGCTGCTGGCCGCGGAGATCGCGGCGCTCGACGCGGGCTGAACGCCCCGCCGGGTCGGGCAGAAACCCCGTTGTCGGCCCACGTCACCGCCCGTAACCTGCCCCGGTGCAGATTCGGACGTTCGTCGACCAGGACTGGTCGCAGGTGTGGCCGATCATCGAGGAGGTGATCCGGGCACAGGAGACGTTTCCCTACGACCCCGCGATGACCGCCGAGCAGTCGTACGGCATGTGGGCGGAGGCGGCGCCGGGGCGGACCGTCGTCGCGGTGGACGGCGAGCGGGTGCTCGGCACCGCGAAGATGGGCACCAACCGTCCGGGGCCGGGCGCGCACGTGTCCACGGCGAGCTTCATGGTCGCCGCGGACGCCCGGGGCCGCGGCGTGGGCACCGCGCTGTGCCGCGACGCGCTGGCCTGGGCACGCCAACAGGGGTACGCCGGCATGCAGTTCAACGCCGTGGTGGAGTGCAACCGGTCGGCCGTGGAGCTGTACCGGCGGGAGGGCTTCGAGGTGGTCGGCACGGTGCGGGGCGCGTTCCGCCATCCCACCCTCGGCCGGGTCGGCCTGCACGTCATGTACCAGGAATTCTGACCCGGCTGACCCGCCCGCCCGGGGGCCGTGGCGGCACTGAGCGTCTCAACCACTGACGGTGCCGCCGACCGGGGCCGATTGGAGTCCCGGCGGCCCGAGGGCCGGCTCCGCACCGGCCCGGCGGATCGGGGTGAACAGGCCGCCCACCGCGACCAGCAGACATCCGGCCCCCGCCACGACGGTGACCGCCGCGACGCCGTACCGAGCGGCGGCCCAGGTCAGCACCACTGCGCCGGCCGGCCCGAGGGCGTAGTGCGTGCTCCAGAACGCCGAGGTGACCCGGCCGAGCAGATGGTCGGGCGTGATCTCCTGGCGCAGCGACATCGAGCAGATGCCGCCCACGCTCAGGCAGCACAGGTACACCGCGGTCAGCGCGGTGACCGCCGGCACGGTCGTCGCGAGGCCGACGCCCGCCACGGCCAGACCGCAGACCGCGTGCGCGCCAATCCACGTGACGCCGAAGCCGCGCCGACGGCGCAGGGGGGCCACCAGCAGCGCCCCGGCGACCGTGCCGACCGCCGCCAGGCCCAGCACCGTACCGACGGTGCCCTCGGACCCGTCGAGGTCGTGCGTGACATGGTAGATCAGCACGTCCGTGAAGCCGTAGGTCAGGAAGATGAAGACCGACAGCAGGACGGTCAGCGCGCGGAGCACGGGCTGGCGCCACAGGAACCGCGCCCCGGCCAGGAACTCGGCGAGCGGCCGCTGCCGGGCCAGCGGGGCGGCGTCGTCGGCCCGGACGGGTCGCAGTCGGATCAGCCGCAGACCGGCCGCGGAGAGCGCGAAGCTCGCCGCGTTGACGGCGATCGCCGTCGCCGGGCCGAACCGGGCCGACACCACGCCGGCGAGCAGCGGCCCGACCACGGCCGCCGCCGCGAAGGTCGCCTGCAACCGGCCGTTGGCCTCGGTGATCCGGTCCCGGTCGACCAGGTTGCGAACGGCGGTCACCGCGGCGACCTGGAACACCATTCCCGCTGCCTCGCAGACCGGCAGGACGACGAAGAGCAACCAGACCTGCGGGCCGGCCAGCCAGGCCAGCGGCACGAGGCCGTAGAGGACCAACCGGGCCAGATCCGCCACGATCATCAGGGTGCGCCGGTCGTACCGGTCGACCAGCACCCCGCCGAAGATCCCGGCGGCGACGGACGCGGCACCCGCCACGGCGGTGAGCAGGCCCATCTTGGCCACCGACCCGGTCGCCTGGAGCACCAGCAGCGGCACGGCCAGGTAGGCGAACGAGTCGCCGGCGGCGGAGAGCGACTGCGCGACCCAGTAGGTGCCGAAGGTGCGATCCCGCCACAGCGGTGGCCGGACGTCGCCGACAGGTCGGCTCATGGTGCCGAGGGTAGTGGGCCGACCCGCTCCGCGTCGGCTGTGCCGGGCGTCACACCGACCCCGTGTCACGGACGGCGGGGCCCCACGCATCTCGTGGTCGTCAACCCACACGGAGAGGCACCACGATGAGCACAGCACACCAACCCGGCACCGCCCCCACTCACCGCGTCCTGGTGCTGGGCGCCGGCTACGCGGGCATGGCCGCGGCCATCCAGCTCGCGGCCCGTACCAGGCGACGCGGGGACGTCCGGGTGACGGTGGTGAACGCGCAGGAACGGTTCACCGAGCGGCTGCGGCTGCACATGACGGCGACCGGGCAGCGGCTCGCCGAGATGGACATCCCGGCGATCCTGGCGGACACCGGCGCCTCGTTCGTCCGAGGCTGGGTCACGGCGGTGGACGCGCAGGCGAGGACCGTCCGGATCGACGACAGCCGGACGCTGCACTACGACACGCTGGTGTACGGGTTGGGCAGCGTGGCCGACACGTCGCTGGTGCCCGGTGTCGACGACCACGCGTACACGCTGGACAGCGCCCAGGACGCGGCGGTGCTGGCCGACCGGCTGGCGCGGCTCGCCGACGGCACGGTGGTGGTCGTCGGCAGTGGGCTCACCGGTGTCGAGTCGGCCGCGGAGATCGCCGAGCGGTACCCGCACCTGACCGTCGTCCTGGCCGGCCGGGAGGAACCGGGCGCCACCATGAACCCCAGGGCCCGGGCGTATCTGCGGGCCGCGCTCGATCGACTCGGTGTCCAGGTGCGCGGCGGGACGGCGGTGACCAAGGTGCTGCCCGACTCGGTCGAGCTGGCGGGCGGGGCGACGGTCGCGGCCGACGTCGTCCTGTGGACGGGTGGTACGCGGGTCTCACCGCTGGCGGCCGCCGCGGGCCTGACCGTCGACCAACGCGGTCGGGTCGTCACCGACGCCACCCTGCGGTCGGTGTCGCACCCCGACGTGTACGCGATCGGCGACGCGGCGGCGATCCGCCAGGGCTACGGCGTCCTGCACGGCACCTGCCAGAGCGGCATGCCGACCGGGGTGCACGCGGCGGTGTCGATCGTCCGCTCCCTGCACGGCAGGGAGCCCAGGGCGTTCCGCTTCGGCTACTACCACACGCCGGTGAGCCTGGGTCGCAACGATGCGGTCGTGCAGTTCACCCACCCCGACGACAGCCCACGCCGAGTGTGTCTGACCGGCCGCGCGGCGGTCTGGTACAAGGAGACGGTGAGCGCCTCTCCCTGGCCGACCTACCGCCGCATGCTGACGATGCCCGCCTCCGGCGCGTTCTGGCCGCACGGTGGCCGCTTCACCCGGCTCCGGGACGCGCGGTGACCGGCCCGCGGTCGGACGCCGACCAGGGCGTCTTCCAGCGCCATCGCAACCTGCTGTTCTCGGTGGCCTACCGCATCCTCGGCTCGGCGGCCGACGCGGAGGACGCCGTCCAGGACGCGTGGATCAGGTGGTCCGCGGCCGACCGCTCCCAGGTGGCCGACCCCAGGGCCTACCTGGCGCGCATCGTGGCGAATCTCGCGCTGCAGCGTCTGCGCTCCAGCCAGCACCAACGCGAGACCTATGTGGGGCCGTGGCTTCCCGAGCCGGTCCTGACCGACGGCGACACCGCGGACGCCGTCACCGACGCCGAGTCGGTGTCGATGGCGATGCTGGTGGTGTTGGAGACGCTCAGCCCGCTCGAGCGCGCGGTGTTCGTCCTGAGGGAGGTCTTCGGCTTCAGCCATGCCGAGATCGGGGCGGCGGTGGAACGCTCCGAGGCCGCCGTACGCCAGGCCGCGCACCGTGCTCGGGAGCACGTGCGCGCCCGGCGGCCACGCTTCCCGGCCGACCGGTCGCAGCAACGCGGCGTCACCGAACGGTTCCTCGCCGCCGCGACCGGCGGTGACATCAACGTCCTGATGGAGTTGCTGTCCCCCGACGTCACGTTGTGGACCGACGGCGGCGGCAAGGTCCGCCAGGCCCTGCGTCCCGTCGTGGGCGCGGAGACCGTCGCCGCCTGGTTCGCGGCGATCGGCACCGTCACCTACCAGGGCGTCCCGCCCGACGACATGCGTGCCGGCCTCATCGAGATCAACGGTGGGCCGGGCCTGGTGTTCAGCGGCGCGGGCCGGGTGATCGCCACCGTCACCTTCGACATCGACGCCGACGGCCGCATCACCACGATCCGCAACGTCGCCAACCCGGACAAGCTCCGCGCCGTCGCCGACGGCACCACTCTCCACCTCGCGACGAGCTGAGCCGGCCGCGGGGAGGAATCCCGCGGCCGGCTCCGGTCTGAACGGTCAGCGCTGGCGCAGCGGCGCGAGCGCGGTGCTCCAGGCGACGACCTGGTCGAGGGTCGCGCCGAGCGCGTCCCGCTGGTGGTCGTTGGGCTTGAAGACGCTGAAGTTCTCGAAGTCGGTGAAGAGCGACAGCGCCACCTGGGAGCGGACGTCGGCCATCTGCAGCTCACCGGAGATCAGCCGCAGGTGCTCGACCGCGCGGGCACCGCCGACAGAGCCGTAGCTGACGAACCCGACGGCCTTGTTGTTCCACTCGGCGTAGAGGAAGTCGATGGCGTTCTTCAGAGCGCCGGAGGTCGAGTGGTTGTACTCGGGGGTGACCATCACGAACCCGTCGAACGACGCGATCGTCTCAGCCCACCGCAGCGTGTGCGGCTGGGTGTATTGGCCCATCGACGGCGGGTACGCCTCATCGAGGTGCGGCAGCTTGTAGTCGAGCAGGTCGATCAGCTCGAACTCCGCGTCGGTGCGCTGCTTGGCGACATCGAGCACCCAGCGGGCGACCGCTTCGCCGTTACGCCCCGGGCGGGTGCTCCCGAGGATGATCCCGATCCTGGTCATGGTTGGCGCCTTTCAGAAGTCCTAGCCTGGCGACCAGAACGCTAACCACTCCTTGCTTCGTCAAGCAAGTTTCCGCCCTGTGGCTGCCGTCACACCGAGGGCAAGCATTTGCTCAGTCAAGCAACTAGGATGGGACGCATGTCCGGCAACTCCGCAGAACCCCTCCGCCCGCTCAACCCCGACGAGGAGGCGCTGGTCCGCGCCCTGGGCCAGCTGATGTTCGTCCTGCCTCGGGCCATCGACGCCGACATGACCGGCGACCGTCAGCTACCGCTGACCGAGTACACCGCGCTGCGCGTCCTGTCCGAGGCGCCGGGCCGGCAGATGCGCATGAACGAACTCGCCGCGGAGTGCCAGCTCTCACTCAGCGGGATGACCCGCACCATCACTCGACTGGAGACCCAGGGCCTGGTCGAACGGGTTCGCAGCGAGCAGGACGCCCGCGGCTGGAACGCCGTTCTCACCGCCGCCGGGCTCGCCCGACTGGAGGAGTCCTGGCCGAGCCACCTGGCCGCCGTACGGCGACGGTTCCTGGACCACCTCGAGGGCTTCGATCTCGTCCAGCTGGCCCGCGCGTTCCGGCGGATCGGCACGGCCGACTGAGCTGCCGCACGGCTCAGCCGGGCAGCCGGCCGAGCCCGACCAGCGCCCAGGCGAGCAGCCCGAACGCGCCGGTCGACGCCACGGCCCGGACTACGTTGCCGCGCACCCAGGCCGCCTCGAACCGCTCCCGCAGAGCGGCGAGGTCACCCACCCGGTCGACGTCGCCTGCGCGGGCCAGCACGTTGTTGAGCGGCACGTTGACGACGGCCGTGACGCCGAGCACCACCAGGTACAGCAGCAGCGCGGCGACGATCCACGGCAGCACCGCGCGGCGCCCGGCGCCCAGGTGCGACACCGCCGCCAGCAGCGTGAACACCAGCGCGCCGCCGAAGCAGACGGCGAACCAGCCGTTCAGGATGGACTCGTTGATCCGCTGCATGGCGAGCACCAGCGTCCGGTCGTCGGTACGACCCAGGCCCGGCATGACCGCGTACGCGAACGCGGCGAACAACCCGGCGGTCAGGCCGGTGGTCAGGGTCGCGGCGAACAGGCTCGCGGTACGCAGGAAGCCCATCTCACACCGTCCGCACGCCATGGGCGGCGCACCGGGCGGTCACCTCGGGATCAGTCATGCCTCCATTGCACCAGCCGGCGAGCGCCCGGACCATGCGCGACAGCGTCGCGGGGATACGCGTGCGTCTCACACCGCGGGCCCGGTCGACGGTCAGGAACCGTCGACCGGGCCTGTGGTGTCAGCGGGTCGGAGCGTACGGGGCGAGCGGGTTGGCCAGGGTGCCGACGAACTGCAGGGCGGCCGACGGGTCGGCCAGGTCGATCATCTGCTGGTTGTCGCGGAGCTGAAGGCGGTTGAGGCAGGACAGCGTGAACTCCGGGGCGAACAGGTCGTAGCGGCGGGCCCGCTCGGCCAGGTGCGGCACGCGGTCCAGGTAGTCGGTGGCACAGTCCGCGACCGTCCGCCAGAAGTCCTCCTCGGCCAGCACGCCCGCCTCGACCAGCACGGCGTTGAGGTGGCGCAGGAAGCAGTCCACCACGTCGGTGAAGATGCTCAGCAGTTTGGTGTCGTCGGGCACCTCGACCCTGATCCGCTCCACCTCTGCCGGCAGTTCGACCTCGCTGCTCATCACCGCGATCTCCTCGGCGATGTCCTTGAAGATCACCCGCTCGACGGTGTCCCGCTCGTCGAGGACCAGGATGACGTTCTCGCCGTGCGGCATGAACGCCAGGTCGTGGGCGTAGAAGCTGTGCAGCAGCGGGGTCAGGTAGGCGTCCAGGTAGCGGCGCAGCCAGACCTCGGGCTCCAGGCCCGACCGGGCGATCAGCGCCGCCGCCAGCGAGCCGCCGTCGCTGTCCACGTGCAGCAACGCGGCCATCGTGGACAGCCGCCGCCCCGGCGCGAGGCTCGGCACCGGGCTCTCCCGCCACAGGGCGGCCAGCATCTTGCGGTACGGCGAGGTGCGGTCGGTGGCCGCCTCGTACTGCCGGTGCCGGTAGCCCACCGCGGCCCGCTCCCGGATGACGGTCAGCCCGGTCCCGGCGAGCACCTCGTCGCCGGCGATCAGCTCGGCCAGCCAGTCGTTGATCGCCGGGGTGGCCGCCATGTACGCGGCCGAGAGCCCACGCATGAAGCCCATGTTCAGCACCGACAGCGCCGTCTTGACGTAGTGCCGGCGCGGCTCGGTGACGTTGAAGAAGGTGCGGATGGACTGCTGGGCCAGGTAGGCGTCCGGCCCCGGGCCGAGGTGCACCAGCCGGCGCTCGGCCAGCTCACCGGCGAAGGTGACGGCCATCTTGTTCCACCACTGCCACGGATGCACCGGGATCAGGTGGTAGTCGGCGAGGTCCAGGCCGAGGTCGGCCATCCCGGCCGCGAACCGCGCCCGGGTCTCCGGGTCCAGCTCACCGTCGATCAGCGCGTCGTAGTCGAGGTCGGCCGCGCTGCTGAACGTCGAGTGGTCCCGGTGCGCGGCCAGCCACTCCAGGCGGACCGGCGCGGCGGCCTCCGGGGCGTACCGGTGGTACTCGTCGACGCCGAACCCGAGCCGTCCGTTGTTGGCCACGAAGCAGGGGTGGCCCTCGGTCATCGACGTCTCGATGGTCTGGAAGTCCGCCCCGGCCAGCTCGGCGGCGGACGGCAGTGACCGGGACAGCTTGTACGCGGTGCCCGCCAGCGTGGAGGTGATCTCCTCCAGGTAGACCGGGAGCACCCGCGGGGAGAGCCCGAGGGTGTCGCGCAGCTCGATGATCAGGTCCACCGCGTCGGGCGGCAGCGACGTGCCGTCGCGGTGCCGGGTGATGCTGTCCGCGTCGATCTGCCAGTGCGCCAGGGCCAGCACGTGTGCGGCGAACCGGTAGGTGACCGTGCCGTCGTCGCTGCGGATCTCGTACCACTGCCGGTCGTCGTCACCGGCCGGCACGGGCTCCGGGGTGAGCAGCCGCTCGTGGGTGAACTCGGCGAGCGCCTTGCGGACCAGCAGCCGGTTGGCCCGGGCCCACCGCTGCGGGGTGAGGTGCCCGACCGGATCGGCGGTGGCGGCCGGGACGACGGCGGACGACTGGGTGGGGACGGCGGTGGCGGTCACGCCGGGGCTCCTTCGGTTCGGGTGGTGGCGGCGCGCCCGGCGGCGGCGAACCGGGCCCGCGTGCAGACGCTGAGCAGCGCGTCCTTCTCGGGCTTGGCGATGGTGCCGACGACCTCGAAGCCGACGGCGGCGTTCAGCGCGTGCACGGCGGTGTTGCGCACGTCCGGCTCGACGACCACCCGGCGGGTCGCCGGGTCGGCGAAGAGCCAGGCCATGACGGTGCCGATCACCGCGCGGGTGAAGCCGTGCGCCGGCGTGCCCGTGGGGGCGCAGAGGAAGTGCATGCCCACGTCGCCCGGCTGGGCGTCGTACAGGCCGACCAGCTCGACGTGGGCCGGGTCGTAGCGTTCGGCGAGGAACGCGGGTTCCCCCCGCCACAGGCCGAGGTACGCGTCGTGGTGCGGATGGTCGGCGATGCGCCGGTATTCCTCGGCGACACCCGCCAGGTCGGCGTCCTGCATCAGCCAGAACGCCGCCTTCGGATGGGTCACCCAGGAGTGCAGCAGCGCGGCGTCGGCGTCCGGGTCGAGGGTCCGCAACGCGAACTCGCCGAGCTGGTCGTCGACGCGGGTGTAGACCACGGTCACGACGCCACCCCGGCGGGCGCGCCGAACTCCTGGAACGTGATGCTCTTCTCGATCGGGTAGTACTCCCGGCCCAGCAGCTCCCGGATGATCCAGGAGTTGCGGTACGCGCCCATGCCCAGGTCGGGTGAGGTGATGCTGTGCGTGTGGGTGCCCGCGTTCTGCAGGAAGATGCCGCGACCGCTGTGGTCGATGCTGTAGTTGCGGGCCACGTCGAACCGGCCGTGGGAGTCCCAGCGGATCCGGTCGCGCACCGGTGTGAGGAACTCCGGCACCTGGTAGTGGTAGCCGGTGGCCAGCACCAGGCCCTCGGTCCGCAACGTGAAGTCTCGTTCCTGCTCCACCTGGCGCAACCCCAGCGTGTACGCCCCGTCGTGGTGGCCGGCGCTGGTCAGCTCGGTGTTGGTGAGCAGCCGGGTGTTCACCGGCCCGTCGATGCTGAGCGCGTAGAGCAGGTCGAAGATGTCGTTGATCAGGTCGGCGTTGATGCCCTTGAACAGGCCCTTCTGCGCCGACTCCAGCCGGTAGCGGGTCGCCTCGGGCAACGCGTGGAAGTAGTCCACGTAGTCCGGTGAGGTCATCTCCAGCGTGAGCTTCGTGTATTCGAGCGGGAAGAACCGCGGCGAGCGGGTCACCCAGTTGAGCTGGTAGCCGTACCGGTCGATGTCGCCGAGCAGGTCATGGTAGATCTCGGCGGCACTCTGGCCGCTGCCCACCACGGTGATGCTGCGCCTGGTCCGCAGCGCGTCCCGATGCTCCAGGTAGCGCGAGTTGTGCACCGCGTCGCCGGGCAGCCCGGCGACGGCGGCGGGCACGTGCGGCGGGGTGCCGGTGCCGAGCACCAGGTGCCGGGCGCGGTACTCGACCGTCTCCCCCGCCCCGGTGGTGGCACGCACCACGTAGTGCTCGTCGGCGGCGTCGTACTCCACGGTGGTCACCGACTGGCCGAAGCGCAGGTTCGGCAGCTTCGCCGCCGCCCATCGGCAGTAGGCGTCGTACTCGCTGCGCAGCGGGTAGAAGCTCTCCCGGATGTAGAACGGGTAGAGCCGCCCGATCTCCTTGAGGTAGTTGAGGAAGGAGTACGGCGAGGTCGGGTCGGCGAGGCTCACCAGGTCGGCGATGAACGGCGTCTGCAACCGGGCCGACTCCAGCAGCATGCCGGGGTGCCAGGCCAGGCTCGGCCGGGCCTCCAGGAACACCCCGTCCAGCTCGTCGATCGGCGCGGTGAGACAGGCCAGGCCCAGGTTGTACGGGCCCAGGCCGATGGCGATGAAGTCGTGGGTGGACATCCGGCCCTCCAGCCGCGGGTTCGTCGTCGCCGGCATCAGCCGACGTGGCAGGTCAGGTCGGCGGCGGTGCGGTCGTGCACGTACCGGCCGGCGTGGGTCGCGATCAGTTCGAGCACGTGCCCGACGTCCTCGACGGTCGTGGCCGGGTTGAGCAGGGTGAACTTCAGGAAGTGCCGCCCGTCCACCCGGGTGCCGGCGACCACCGCGAGGCCGGAGGCGGCCAGCGCCTCCCGGGCGTGCAGGTTGGCCGCGTCGGCCAGCTCCCGACCCGGGCCGGTGGGCAGGTAACGGAAGACCACCGTGCTCAGTGACGAGCGGGTCAGCACCTCGAAGCGGGGGTCCTCGCTGACCAGCTCCCAGGCGTCGGCGGCCCGGTCGACCACCTCGTCGAAGAGCGCGCCGAGGGCGTCCGGGCCCATCACCCGCAGGGTCAGCCAGAGCTTCAGGGCGTCGAAGCGGCGGGTGGTCTGCAGGCTCTTGTCGACCTGGTTGGGGATCCGCTGCTCCACCATCCGCGCCGGGTTGAGGTAGTCGGCGTGGTAGGTGGCGTGCCGCAGCGCCCGCCGGTCCCGGACCAGCAGCGCGCTGGAGCTGACCGGCTGGAAGAACGACTTGTGGTAGTCGACGGTCACCGAGTCGGCCCGCTCGATGCCGTCGAGCAGGTGCCGGCGGGTCGTCGACACCAGCAGACCGCAGCCGTACGCGGCGTCCACGTGCAGCCAGACGCCGGCCGCCGCGCAGATCCCGGCCAGCTCGGCCAGCGGGTCGATGGAGCCGAAGTCGGTGGTGCCGGCGGTGCCGACGACGGCCATCACCACCAGCCCGGCCTGCCGGCAGCGGGCGATCTCGTCGCGGACGGCGGCGGGCCGGATCCGCCGCTGCGCGTCGGTGGACACCGCGATCACCGCGTCTGGTGCGAGGCCGAGCAGCTTGGCCGACTTCTGCACGCTGAAGTGGCCCGCCGCGGAGGTGATGACGCGCAGCCGGGGCAGCAGGTCGGCGCGTTCGGCCGGGCCGGTCGCGGCGACGCACGCCTCCTCCCGGGCCAGCAGCAGCGCCTGGAGGTTGGACTGGCTGCCACCGCTGGTGAACACACCGTCGGCGTTCGGGCCGAGACCGATCCGGGTTGCCGTCCAGTCGATCAGCCGCCGCTCGATGAGGGTGGCCCCGGCGCTCTGGTCCCAGGTGTCCAGCGAGGAGTTGACCGCGGTGAGCACCGCCTCACCGAGCAGCGCCGGGATGGCCACCGGGCAGTTGAGGTGGGCGAGGTAGCGGGGGTGGTGGAACCAGACGGCGTCGTGCAGGTAGACGTCCTCCAGCTCGTCGAGGGCGGCGCCGGCGTCGCCGAGCGGCCGGTCCAGGTCGACGCGGTCCACCAGGGGGGCCAGCTCGGCCGGTGTGATCCCGGTGCCGGGACGGTCCACGGTGGCCACCCGGCGGGCGACCCGGTCGACGCCGGCGGCGAGTGTCCGCCGGTACTGCTCGACCGAGCCTTCGTGGAGCAGCTGGGCTCGCGCGGCGGCCGGAGCGGCGGCCGGAGCCGGTGGCGGTGCGGTGGTCTCGACGGGGTACGTCGGCACGGTCACGGGGTGTCCTCCACGTTCTCGACGAATGAGCAGCCGGAACCCTCCCCCGGCGCGGTCGCGCGCCGGGGGCCGTGCTGCGTTCGGTTGGGTCGCCGCTCAGGCGGTGGTGTCGGCCAGCGCCTCGGCGCGCAGGTCCTCCTCGGATGCCCCGCGCCGCCAGTAGCCGGCGAAGGTCACCCGCCGGCGGTCGATGCCCCGCTCGCCGACCAGGTGCCGGCGCAGCGCCCGCACCGCGCCGGACTCGCCGGCGATCCAGGCGTACGGGGTGCCGGCGGGCAGCCGGGCGCCGCGGACCGCGGTGACCAGCAAATCACTGCCGGCCGGGGTGCTGCCGCGCACGATCCATTTGATCTCCGCGTCGGCCTCGGTGGGCAGCTCGACGATGTCGGCGGCCGCCGGCACCTCGATCCAGGCGCGGACCCGCGTGCCGGCGGGCAGCCAGGCCAGGATGCCGGCGGCGGCCGGCAGCGCGGTCTCGTCGGCGGCCAGCAGGACGAGGTCCGTGTCGTCCGGCGGGCGGAAGCAGACGCTGCGGTTGTCGTGCACGGCCGGGCCGAGCAGCAGCACCCGGTCGCCGGGCCCGGCCTGGCCGGCCCACCGGGACGCGGGGCCGGTGTCGCCGTGGCTGACGAAGTCGATGTCCACCTCCGCGGCGGCCGGGCGGTGCTCCCGGATGGTGTACGAGCGCATCACCGCGCGGACGTCCGGCGGGAGTGCCCGCCAGGCGCCGAACCAGCCCTCGCCCCGCTCCACCGGGACCACCGGCGCGTCCTGCCCGGGGTGCGGCAGGAACAGCGAGACGCTCTGGTCCCGGCCGCCGCCGGCGAAACCGGCCAGCTCCGCACCGCCGAGTGTGACCCGGATCAGGGAAGCACCGACCCGGCGGGCCCGTACGACGTGCGCGGCGAAGAAGCGGTACTGGAGGGCTACGGGTTCGACGGTGCTCGTACTCATGGCGTCAGCTGACCTTCTTCGCGTTCCGGATGGCGGTGGCGAGGTTCTCCAGCAGCGGCGCGGCGCCGGCGTACGAGAAGCGGGGCACCGCGTCCCACGGGGTCACCTGGTTGGCCTTGACCGCCGGCAGCTGCTGCCAGGTGGGCTTGGCGACGAGGTCCTTGGGCTGCAGGGCGGTGCTGCGGTTGTCCAGCAGGAGCAGGTCGGCCGGGAACTTGGCGGTGTTCTCCCAGCTGAGCGCCTCGAAGTAGTCGCCGGCTTCGAGCTTGGTGGGAACGACGATGTCGACGCCCAGCTCGGCGAAGTACATCAGGTCGGTGCTCACCTTGGGGTTGGAGACGTAGAACAGGTCGGGACTGCCGGAGCAGGCCATCACCTTGATGCCCGGGTTGGCCCTGACCGCCTGGCGGACCGCCTCGGAGGCGGCGTCGAAGCGGGCCTTCGCGTCGGTGACCTTCTTGGCGGACAGGTCCGCGCCGAGCGACTCGGCCAGTGCGGCGTACCGCTCGATCGGCTTGGTCATCGGCACCCGGGCGGTGGTGATCGCCACGCTCGGCGCCAACGGGAGGATCTTGGCCTTGCTCTCGTCCGGCACGTACCAGAGCGCGTCCGGGTCGTACATGTGGGTGACCAGCAGCTCGGGGCGCAGCGCCGCGTACTTCTCCAGGCTGAACTCGCCCCACACGTTGCCGAGGATCTCCACGGCCTCGACGTTCAGGTCACCGGCCTGCGGGTCGGCCGTGCCGTCGGCGCGCTTGGTCTCGCCGAACACGCCGACGATCTGCTTGTCGATGCCGAAATCGACCAGGGCCGCCGCAACGCCGGTGAAGGCCACCACGCGTGCCGGGCGGGCAGCCGCGTCGACCTTCTGGTTGCGGTCGTCGGTGAACGACCACGGGCCGCCTCCGTTGCCGGCGGCGGGCTTGGCGGCGTCGTCCTTGCCGCAGCCGGCGAGCAGGGCGGCCAGCGTGGCGGCGCCACCGGCGGCCAGCAGGCCACGGCGGGAGAGGCGACGGGCGGACAGGGCATCGGGCATGGTGTCGTCTTTCGATCAGGGGATGGCCGGGGTCGACCAGTAGCGGGGGTTAGGTTAGCCTAACCTCGCACGTTGTCAACAGCGGTACGTCGTGTCGCCACACCCCCGGAGCCCACACTGGACGCCACACCCTCCGTCACCGTCTCGGCGCGGCCCGTGCCGAGCGGGTCGGCGGCACCACCTTCCGGACCACCGCCGGCGCGGCGCGGTCGCCAGGCGGCCCGCGCCGCCGGCCTGGTCGCCGCCGTGGCGCTGCTCGGCGTGGTCCTCGTGCTCAGCATCGCGGTCGGCGCGAAGGCCATGCCGCTCGGCGACGTCTGGTCCGGGTTGCTGCACCGCGACGCCGCCGAGTACGCGGTGGTGCACCGGATGCGCCTGCCCCGCACCCTGCTCGGCCTGCTCGCCGGCGCGGCACTCGGTGTGGCCGGCGCCGTGATGCAGGCCCTCACCCGCAACCCGCTGGCCGACCCAGGGCTGCTCGGCATCAACGCCGGGGCGTCCGCCGCCGTCGCCACCGCCGCCGCGTTCCTGGGCGTCACGGCCATCGGCGGGTACGTCTGGTTCGCGCTGCTCGGCGCGGCGGTGGTCACCGCGCTGGTCTACGCCGTGGGCGGCGGGCGCGGGGCCACCCCGGCCCGCCTCGCGCTGGCCGGCGCGGCGCTGAACGCCACCCTCTACTCGTACGTGAGCGCCGTGATGCTGCTGGACACCGCCTCACTGGAGCGGCTGCGGTTCTGGACGGTCGGCTCACTGGCGAGCACGGACTCGGTGACCGTGACCCAGGTGGCGCCGTTCATCCTGGCCGGCCTGCTGGTCGCGCTCGCCACGGCCCGGCCGCTGAACGCCCTGGCGCTCGGCGACGACGCGGCACGGGCACTGGGCGCCCGACCCGCGCTGATCCGGGCCGCCGTGATCGTCGCGGTCACCCTGCTCTGCGGAGCGGCGACCGCCGCCTGCGGTCCGATCGTCTTCGTCGGGCTGCTGGTGCCGCACCTCGTCCGGGCCCTGACCGGCCCCGACCTGCGCTGGCTGCTGCCGTACTGCGCGGTGCTCTCGCCGGTGCTGCTGCTCGGCGCCGACGTGCTGGGCCGGGTGCTGGGCCGGCCGGGCGAACTCCAGGTCGGCATGGTGACCGCCGTGCTGGGCGGCCCGCTCTTCCTCTGGCTGGTCGCCCGCGGACGGGTGGCCCACCCATGACCGTCCTCCGTACACCCGGTGGGTTGTCGCTGCGGTTCCGCCCCCGCGCGCTGGCGGTCGGCGCCGGCGCCGCGCTGCTCGCGGCCGGGCTGGGCCTGGTGGCCGTGGGCAGCGGCGACTACCCGATGGGCCCGGCCGACGTGCTGCGGACGCTCACCGGCGGCGGCACCCCGGCGGAGCAGTTCATCGTGCAGGAGCTGCGGCTGCCCCGACTGGTCACCGCACTGCTGGTCGGCGCGGCGCTCGCGCTGGCCGGCACCGTGTTCCAGTCGCTGGTCCGCAACCCGCTCGGCAGCCCGGACATGCTCGGCTTCACCCAGGGCGCGTCGACCGGCGCGCTGGTGGTGGTCGTCCTCGGCGGCGGCAGCCTGGCCCTGGCCGGCGCGGCGGTGGCCGGCGGCCTCGGCACCGGCCTGTTGATCTACGCCCTCGCCTGGCGTCGCGGGGTGCACGGCTACCGGCTCATCCTGGTCGGCATCGGCGTCGCGGCGATCCTCACCGGCGTCAACGGCTACCTGCTGACCCGGGCGCCGCTGATGGACGCCGCCCGCGCGGTGCTCTGGCTCACCGGCAGCCTGGACGGGCGGGGCTGGGCCAACGCCGGCCCGCTGCTCGTCGTCACCGCCGTGCTGGCGCCACTGGTGCTCGTCGTCTGCGGTCCGGCGCTGCGGATGATGGAGCTGGGCGACGACACGGCGAGCGCCCTCGGTGTGCCGGTACGCCGGCTCCGCCTGGTCCTGCTCGCCGCGGCGGTGCTGCTCGTCTCGTTCGCGGCGGCCGCCGCCGGGCCGGTGTCGTTCGTGGCGCTGGTCGCACCGCACGTGACGAAGCGGCTGACCCGGGCGCCCGGCCCGAACCTGCTGCCGTCGATGGCGGTCGGCGCGGCGCTGCTGGTCGGCGCCGACCTGCTGGCCCAGCGCGCGTTCACCGGGCACCAGCTTCCGGTCGGTGTGGTGACCGGAGTGGTCGGCGGCGGCTACCTGGTCTGGCTGCTGGCCATGGAACGCCGGGCGGGTCGGCTGTGAACACCCGCGACGCCCTCGAAGGAGCACCCATGCACCCCGGCACCACCCGGCTCGGCGGCACCTCGCTGACCCTCGCCTACGACCGGCGCACCATCGCCGAGGACCTGACCGTGGCGGTGCCCGACCGGTCGTTCACCGTGATCATCGGCCCGAACGCGTGTGGCAAGTCGACCCTGCTGCGGGCGCTGTCCCGGATGCTGCGCCCGACCGTCGGCACGGTCCTGCTGGACGGCCGGGACATCCACGACCTGCCCGCCCGGAAGGTGGCCCGCACCCTCGGCCTGCTGCCGCAGTCGTCCATCGCACCCGACGGCATCAGCGTCGCCGAGCTGGTCGCCCGAGGCCGCTACCCACACCAGGGTCTGCTGCGGCAGTGGTCGCGCGAGGACGAGCGGGTGGTGGAGGAGTCGATGGCCGCCACCGGGGTCGACGACCTCGCCGACCGGCCGGTGGACGAGCTCTCCGGCGGCCAGCGGCAGCGGGTCTGGATCGCCATGGCGCTGGCCCAGCAGACCCCGCTGCTGCTCCTGGACGAGCCGACGACGTTCCTCGACATCGCCCACCAGATCGAGATCCTGGACCTCTGCGCCCGGCTGCACGAGGAGCAGGGGCGCACGCTGGTCGCGGTGCTGCACGACCTGAACCACGCGGCCCGCTACGCCACCCACCTGATCGCCATGCGCGACGGGCAGGTGGTGGCCGCCGGCGAGCCGGCGTCGGTGGTCACGGCCGACCTGGTGGCCGAGGTGTTCGGGCTGCCCTGCCGGGTGATCGACGACCCCGAGACCGGCACCCCGCTGGTCATCCCCGCCGCCCGGCGCCGCGCCACCGTGCCCGCCCCGGAGCCGGCGTGACCGCCGCCCGTTTCCGCGACCGGTGGGGCGTGCCGCACCTGCGGGCCGACGACCCGCTCGCCCTGGCGAGCGAGCAGGGTCGGGTGACCGCGTACGACCGGGCGTGGCAGATCGAGGTGGAACGGCACCGGGCCCAGGGCACCAGCGCCGCCTTCCTCGGTGCCGACGCGCTCGGCTGGGACCGGTTCGCCCGGCAGGTCCGGCTCGACGACACCGCCCGTCGCTGCCACGCCGCGCTCGACCCGGCGACCGCCGAGTGGGTGGCCGCGTACGTCGCCGGGGTCAACGAAGGTCTCGCCGCCGGGGCCGCCCGAGCGCCGGAGTTCGCGGCCACGGGCCTGACTCCCGGCGTGTGGCAGCCGTGGACGCCGCTGGCGGTCTGGCTGGGCCACCACATCCTGTTCGCCGGGTTCCCCGGCAAGCTCTGGCGCGAGCACGTGGCGCAGCGGCTCGGCGCCGACGCGGTCGACCTGTTCGCCACCGACGGGCCGGCCGTCGCCGGCAGCAACGGGTGGCTACTCGCCGCCGAGCGGACCGGCACCGGCGCGGCACTGCTCGCCGGCGACCCGCACCGGTTCATCGAGGATCCCGGCGTCTACCAGCAGATCCGGCTGGCCTGCCCGGAGTACGACGTGCTCGGGCTGGCGGTGCCGGGCGTGCCGGGCATCGCGCACTTCGGGCACACCGGCGCGGTGGCCTGGGCCATCACCAACGCGATGGCCGACTACCAGGACGTGTACGCCGAACGGCTGCGCCGGCACGGCCCGGTGGTGCAGGCGCTCGGCCCGGACGGCTGGCGACCCGCGCACGCCCACGTCGAGACGATCGAGGTGGCCGGTGCGGAGCCGGTCGAGGTCGAGGTGGTGGAGACCGCCCGGGGTCCGGTGATCGCCGGCGGGCCGGACGATCCGACCGCCATCAGCCTGCGCTACCCGCCTCGGGTCCGCGCCGCGCTCGGTTTCGCGGCGCTGCCGGAGCTGCTGCGCGCCCGCAGCGTGGCCGACGTGGACCGGGCACTGCGGCACTGGGTGGAGCCGGTCAACGTGGTGCAGGCGGCGGACACGGCCGGCGGGCTCCTGCACCGGGTCGCCGGCGCGGTGCCGGTGCGGCATCCGGAGAACGGCCGGCGGGTCGTCCCGGGCTGGGAGGCCGCGCACGCCTGGCGCGGCTGGTACGCGCCGCTGCCCCGGGCCGAGGTCGTCGGCCGCGCGGTGATGGCCAACGAACGGGGGCTGGCGGAGCCGCTCGGGGTCGAGTTCGCCCCGCCCCACCGGGCGCACCGGATCGCCGAGCTGCTCGACGCCGGTGCCGACTGGACGGCCGAGCGGATGACCGCCGTGCACACCGACACGCACCTCGGCTCGGCCGGCCCGCTGCTGGGCGCCCTGGCCGCGCTGACCGGGCTCGGTCCGGCCGCCTCCGCGCTGCGCGACCGCCTGCTGCGCTGGGACCGGCGGATGGCCGCCGACAGCACCGACGCCGCCGACTTCGCCATCCTGCGGGCGGCGGTCGTACGCCGGCTGGCCGCCCACCCGGCGCTGGCCGCGCTCGCCGAGCCGCCGGCGTACCCGGAGGTGTTCGCACCCTGGCTGGCGCTGACGCCGCGGGTCGGCTACGCGCTGGAGCACCTGCTCGGCGACGCCCGGCTTCCCGGCCTGGACGTGGCCGCGCTGGTGGGCGCGGCGGCCGAGGAGGTCGCGGACACGGCGAACGGACAGGTGCGCTGGGGTGACCTGCACCGGCTGGCGCCCTGGCGGGCGCTGCCCGATCCGGACGCCGGACCCGCCCCGAGCCTGGACGGCGACCACGACTGTGTGCTGGCCACGTCCAGCGTGCCGGGGGTCACGCACTGGTGCGCGCGCGGGCCGGCGGCCCGATTCGTGTGGGATCTGGCCCGGCGCCAGGACAGCCTCTGGGTGGTCCCGCTGGGCGCCAGCGGGGTGCCCGGCGACCCGCACCACGACGACCAGAGCCGCGCCTGGCTGGCCGGCGAACTGCTGCCGGTGACCACCGACTGGGACCAGCTCACCGAGGAGCGAGATGAGCGCTGACGCCACGGCCGACCGGCACCACTACCGGCGGGACGTCACCGGGTTCGGGGTGGTGACCATCCGGCCGGTACGGCCCGACGAGGACGCCGACCTGCTGCACGGCTGGGTCACGCAGGAGCGGGCCAGGTTCTGGGGGATGCGCGAGGCCAGCCGTGAGCGGGTGCACGAGATCTACGCGTACCTGGACTCGCTGGCGACCCACCACGCGTACCTGGTGCACCGTGATGGCGTGCCGGCGGCGCTGGCGCAGACCTACCAGCCGGAGGCGGACCCGGTCGGCGAGTGCTACGACGTACGCCCCGGCGACGTGGGCGTCCACCTGCTGATCGGGCCACCGGTGCGGGTCGAGCGCGGCTTCACCGGCGCGCTGTTCGGGGCGATCCTGGACTTCGTGTTCGCCGACCCGGGCCGGCTGCGGATCGTGATGGAGCCCGACGCCCGCAACGACAAGGTCCTCGATCGGCTGCGACGTACCGGTTTCCGGCCCGGTCCGCTGATCGACCTGCCGGGAAAACGCGCCCGACTGCACTTCCTCGACCGGCCCGCGGCGGCCGACTGACGCGGGAGGAGAACCGGCCGCCGGCCGGGGTACGCGAGGCACCCGGACCGGCGGCCGGCAGATCGCGGCGTCAGCGCAGGCCGAACGCCCGGTTGATGCTCTGGCTCACGGTGTTGCCGGCGGCGTCCCGCGCGGTGGTGCGCAGGCTGACGAAGCTGGCCCCGTCCGGTGCGGCCAGCGAGGTCCGCCAGCCGTCGCCGTCCCGGGTGAGCCGGGGCTTCTGCCAGGTCGCCCCGTCGTCGTAGGAGACCTCGACGGTCACCGCGCCGATCTTGCCCGTGATGCCGGGCAACTGGGAGGCGACCACGGTGAGCGGCGCCCGCCGCGACGCCCTGCCGTCCCGGTCGATGGCCACCCGGTAGTCCAGCTGGATCATCGGCAGCACCTCGGACGTCTCCGTCCCGGTTACCGCCGAGCTGAAGCCCCACTCGGTGCGGGTCTGCCGGGAGTACGGGTTGGTCCACGCCGCCCGGTCGTTCTCCACCACCAGCCGGTACGGCAGCCGCTGCTCAGCGAGGCCGGAGACCCGGAGGTACTCGGCGTTACCCCAGTTCAGCTCCTTGTCGCCCTGGTAGAGGGTGGTCCGGTTGACCATGTCGAAGTTGGCGTACGCCTCACCGATGTGGCCACCTCCGTCACCCCAGCCGGGCGCGGGCAGGTAGACGGTGTCCAGGTAGCGGACCGGCAGGTAGCCCAGCACGCCCATCCGGGGCCGCTGGATCGGCCCGAACCAGGTGGCCGTGCTCGGCCTGCCCGCCTGGTAGGTGGTCACGTCCATCGAGTGCTGACCGGTCTCGCCGGCGATGTGGGCGTCCTCGATCCACCTGGCGTCGGCGGTCACCCAGTCGGTACGCCGACCCTGCGCCCGGACGCTCACCAGGTTGCTCGACGCCCAGCCGCGCCAGATGTCGGTGCGGAACTCCAGCGCCTTGCCCGGTCGGTAGTTGCGGAACTCCACGTCCACCCGGGCCAACTGCCGGCTCGTGGGCCGGTAGGTGGGGTCGGCCGGCACCGCGCCGGTCCAGTGGTGCACCACGTCGTACAGGTACTCGGTCTCCGGGTGCGAGTCGACGGTCAGCCGCACCGGGCCGCGCTCCAGCGCGGCGATGAGCTGCCCGCCCTCGTCGGCGGTGAGCGTCGCCACGGTCACCGGGGCGGGGCTCTCCGGACTCCACGGAACCTCGTCCCAGGGCTGGAGCCGGCCGACGCCGTCGTTGACCACCAGCAGCAGCTTGGCGCCGGCCGTCGCGGCCGCCCGCGCCTGGGTGGCGATGTCCACGGTGTCGCTGCGCCGGACCACCACGGCCCGGTCCCGGACCGGCCTGCTGGCCAGCCCGGTCGCCGAGGCGTCGGGGGCGTAGACCGCGTCGAGCTTGTGCCGGCCGCCCGGCAGCGCCGGGGTCGCCCGCTTCACCAGCAGGTCGTCGTACGAACGCTCGCCTGAGGCGACGGTCAGCGCCGGCTGTTCCAGCCGCCACCGCGCGCCGAACTCGAACTCGCCGTCGGTGACCGGGCGGCCCGTCGGCAGCGCCCACATGCTGTCGTACGAGGCGTCGGGCAGCATCTGGCTCTCGGTGAGGCTCGCCCCGAAGGACCGGTGGATGTCCAGCCGCAGTGCGCTGGGGGTGGCCTCCTGGGGCACCTGGGCCCGCACCTGCCGGGCGGCCCGCGCGTCCAGGGTGACGGTGCGGTCCCGGTCCAGCGTGACGTCGGTGAAGCTGAGCAGGGCCATGCCCTTGGAGTGCGGCCCGTTCACGCCCCGCACGTCGGCGGCGATCCACCCGGTCCACGTCGCGACCGGCAGCCGCAGCGTGGCGGTGCCGCTCTCGGGCAGGTCCACGGCGGTGAACAGGCCGTCGGTGGTGAGGATGACCTTGCCGGCGAGGGGCTTGCCGTCCCGGTCCTTGGCGACCAGCGTCAGGTTCTGCCGCTGGCCCTCCTTGCTGGCGCCGATCAGGGTGCGACCGCGGACCGTACCGGCGCCGTCGGTGGCGATGATTGTGCCGCTGACCTGCCGTTCTACCGGGAGCCGGTCGTACGCGGCGGTCAGCGTCACGGCGGCGGTGCCGCCGGCCGGCACGGTGACGGTGTCGGCGGAGAGGGCGAAGAGGCCGGCCGGCGCGGTGGCCGCGTCAAGGGCCAGCTTCAGGGTGACCGGCGTGCCGCCGGTGTTGGTGTAGGTGACCTTCCGGTCGACGGTCAGCCCGGGCTGCTGCGGCCAGGCCTGGAAGCCGGAGTAGGCGCTCGGGGTGGCGAAGACGTTGGCGTGCACCGCGGCAACGGCGTCGACGCGGCCGGCACCGGCCTGGTACGGCGTGTACCCGGGGGTGGCCTTGACCGTGCTGACCAGCGCCTCCTTGATGCGCTGGCCGGTCCAGTCGGGGTGCGCGGCGGCGACCAGGGCGGCCGTGCCGGCGACGTGCGGCGTGGCCATCGAGGTGCCGCTCATCAGCGTGTAGTCCCCGGTGCCGCCCCGCACGAAGTGGGAGCGGGCGGCCAGGATGTCCACGCCGGGTGCGGTCAGCTCGGGCTTGAGCCCGCCGTCGCCGGCGCGCGGACCCTGGCTGGAGAAGTCGGCGAGGTGGTCGGTGGCGTCGACGGCGCCCACGGTGAGCGCGGAGTCGGCGGCGGCCGGGCTGCCGATGGAGTTGGGGCCGCCGTTGCCGGCGGCGACCACGAAGAGGGCGCCGGTCTCGGCGCTGAGCTGGTTGACCGCCTGGCTCAGCGGGTCGGTGCCGTCGGTGGCCTCGCCGCCGAGGCTGAGGTTGACGACGCGGGCCTTCTGGTCCCGGACCGCCCACTCCATGCCGGCGATGATCCAGGAGTTCTGGCCGCTGCCCTCGCTGTTGAGCACCTTGCCGATGTGCAGCCGGGCGCCGGGGGCGACGCCCCGCTCCGCGCCGGCGGACGCGGCGCCGGTCCCGGCGATCGTCGAGGCGACGTGCGTGCCGTGTCCCTTGTAGTCGAGCACGTCGGGCTCTTCGGGCACGAAGCTGCTGGTGCCGGTGATCTGCCCGGCGAGGTCCGGATGTTCGACGTCGGCACCGGAGTCGAGCACCGCGACGTCGACACCGGCGGCGGTGTTGCCCTCGGCCCAGACCGCCGGGGCACCGATCTGCGCGGTGGACTCGGTCAGGTCGGCGTGCACCCGGGCGTCCAGCCAGACCTTGGCGATGCCGTTGGCGAGGGTCGGGGTGCCGCCCGCGCGGCGGGCCGTGCTGGCGGTGAGCGCCGTCCAGAACTTCTCGGCGGTGGCACGCTGGCGGGTCAGCGCCGCGCCCCGCACGCTGTCCAGCGGCCGGACCAGCTCGGCCCCGTCCACGGTGGGCCGGGTGCGGTTGCGGGCAGCGGCGTCGGTCAGGGTGACGATCAGCGGCAGCCTGTCGGTGTGCGCGTCGTCGTAGCCGTCCGCGATGAGCTCGGTGACGTTGAACAGCTGCCGGTCCAGTACGCCGCCGGTGACGTACGGCAGCGCCTCGTCCGGGTAGACGTAGGTGTCGCCGTCGAGCACCGTGCGGTGGAAGCTCGACATGCTGCCGTTCGGCCGGCGGACGGTCGAGACGGTGCTGCCGTCGGCCGCGGTGGTGACGGTGACCGTGTCCCCGGTGATCAGGGTGACGGTGGCGGCGCGTCCGGCGGCGGCCGGGGGCTGGCCCGCCGGGCGGTCAGGGGTGTGCGGAGGGGCGGCGGACGCCCCTGTGCCGGGTGGGGTGAACCCGGCCGCCAGGGTGAGGGCGGCGCCGAGGGCGATCAGCCCGGACCGGCGGCGCCTGGAAGACAGAGCCAAGATGACCTCTTTGTGTCGAGGAGCGGTACGCAGCACAGCATCGGCGCAACGCCCGTCCCCGACTGCCGCCTCCCACCGACGCCTTTACGCCATGGCGCAAACCCGCCACCCCGGGCGTCAGCGGTTGGGCGCTCCGAGGGCGACCAGCTCGGCGAGTCGGTCCAGCTGGTCGGGGTCGGCCAGCGCCGAGCCGACGGCCACCACCCGTACGCCGGCGGCCAGGAACTCGCCGGCGTTGCCCGCGTCGAGGCCGCCGGTGGCGACGAAGCGCAGCTGCGGCAGCGGGCCGGCGACGGCCCGGAACCAGGCCGGGCCCAGGGAGATCGCGGGGAACGCCTTGAGCCAGGTGAGGCCGTGCCGCAGCGCCTGCTGCGCCTCGGTCGGGGTGGCCACGCCCGGCAGGTGGGGCAGGCCCCGCGCGGCGGCGGCGTCGGCGACCGCCAGGTCCAGGCCGGGCGCGACGGTGAAGGCGGCACCGGCGTCGGCCGCCGCGGTCACCTGCTCGATGCCGAGCACCGTGCCGGCGCCGACGATCCTGCCGCGCTCCGCGCCCGCCTCGACGGCGGCGCGCAGCGCCGGCACCGCGTCGGCGGTGGCCACCGGCACCTCCACCACGTCGATGCCGAGGTCCCAGGCCCTCCCGGCGAGCCGGACGGTCTCCGCCACCGGCAGGCCGCGCAGGATCGCCATCACCCGGGCGGCGCCGAAGACATGATCGAAGTCCAGTGTGGTCATGGTCCACTCCATCCGAGGTCGCGGGAGATCCGCTGCGTGGTGCTCAGCAGTCGGGGCAGCAGTCGTCGCAGGTCGGCGAGGGTGGCCACCACCGTCGGGGCGGTCACCGACACGGCCGCGGTCACCGCGCCGTCGACGTGCCGCACCGGGGCCGCCACGCAAGACATGCCTCAGACCTCTCTCGGGCCGGTCAGGTCCAGCGGTGACCAGGCGTCGGTGGGGGCGTCGAGCAGCCGATCGAACCAGGTCCACGGTGGCAGTGGGGCGTTGTCGCCGCTGCTGCCCAGCGCCTGCGCGGCGACCAGGTGACCGAGGCGCAGCCGGCGTACCGGATCGAGGCCGCGCAGCAGCCCGGCGAGGTAGCCGGCGGCGAAGGCGTCCCCGGCGCCGACCGGCTCGACGACCGTGACCCGGGGCGCCGGGACGAAGACCGGCTCGGCGTCGCGGCACAGGGCGGTGGCGCCCACCGCGCCGTCCTTGACCACCACCGTGTCCGGGCCCGGCAGCAGCCGGCGCACCGCCTCCGGATCGGTGGTGCCCCAGAGGGCGTCCGCCTCGTCCTGACCGACGAAGACCACATCACTGCGGTCGGCCAGGTCGCGCAGCACCGGCGCGGCCCGGTCGGCGGGCCAGAGCGGCGCCCGATGGTTGACGTCGAAGCTGATCAGCGCCCCCGGCAGCGGCCGGTCGGTCACGGCGTGCTCGACCAGCGCCCAACAGGTGGCGGAGAGCGCCGGGGTGATCCCGGACAGGTGCAGCACCCGGGCGCCGGCCAGCCGAGGGTCGGTCAGGTCGCTGGGATCCATCCGGGAGGCGGCCGACCCGGCGCGGTAGTAGTGCACGGCGGTCGCCGTCGGGCCCGGGTCCTTGACGTACAGCCCGGTGGGCGCGGTCGGGTCCACGGTGACCAGGTCGACGCGGACGCCGCCGGCGGCGACGTGCCGGACGACGGCCCGCCCGAACGGGTCGTCGCCGACCCGGCTCACCCAGGCGGCCCGGTGCCCGAGCCGGGCCAGGTAGCCGGCCACGTTGGACTCGGCGCCGCCGACCGAGACGGCGACCCGCTCGGCCTGCTCCAGTGGCTCGCCCGGCGCGGGACAGAGCACGACCATCGTCTCCCCCACCGTGGCCACCTCGACCGGCGGAGGGCCGGCCGGGGCGGTCGCGGGGTCGTGTCGGGGCTCGGGCGGCATGCACTCGTCCTCGCGGCGGGGTCCGGGGTGCCGCCGAGCCTAGGCCCGTTGCAGGGAACGGGCAACCGGTTGCGCCGAGCGCAACGACGGGTCAGGGCAGCGTCAGCCCGTGCGCGGCCAGCGCCTCCCCGATGGGCTGGTAGTAGGTGGTGCCGCCGGAGGTGCAGTTGCCGCTGCCGCCGGAGAGGATGCCGATGATCGTTCCGGTGGCCGCCACGTAGAGCGGTCCGCCGCTGTCGCCCGGCTCGGCGCAGATGTTGGTCCGGATCAGGCCGTAGACCACGCCGCCGGAGTAGTTGACGGTCTGGTTGAGCCCGGTGACACTGCCGCACCGCACCCCGGTGGTGGCGCCGCTGCGGCAGACGGCCTGACCGACGTACGCGCTGCCGGCGCCGTAGATGGTCAGCAGGCCGGGGTAGGTGTAGACGGCGCTGGGATGGGCGATCCGGCCGGTGTAGCGGATCACGCCGTAGTCGTTGTTGGGAAAGCTGGTCGCGGTACGGACGCCGAGCACGGTGGTCTGTGCGCTGTCGGCGTACCAGGAACTGGCAGCCGCGGTGCAGTGCCCGGCGGTGATCACGTAGTAGGTGGTGCCGCTGCGCACGTTGGCGCCGAGCGAGCAGCGGCCACCGCCGCCGTAGATGCCCTGCCCGCCGGCGATCAGGGTCCGCAGCGTTCCGGGCTCCCGGCGCAGCAGCGCGCCGGCGCGGTCGGCCACCGCCCGCAGTGCCGCCACCTCGGCGGGGGCCACGGTGTCATCGACGGTGATGGTCATCCGACCGGTGGCCGGGTCGAGGCCCCAGGCGGTGCCGGCAGTGCGTACCCCGGCCAGCGCGGCAGGGTCGGCGGTCCGCGGGGCGGGGGCGGCCCGGTCGGGGACGGCGGCCTGCGCCGCGCCGGGCGTGAGGAGCAGGAGGGCGGTCAGGACGAGGGCGACGAGCGGGGAGCGGCGCATCCGAGCCTCCGCAGAGATCGAGATATGTGGATGTCATCAAGCATCGCCCGTTGATCGGCGGCATGGCAACCTCCGGTCGGCCGCCGTGTGACCGGGATCGGCGGGAATCGCCGATCCAGGGACGCGCCGAGCCGGTGCCGCCGATAATCCTCGGAGGATGCGGCGGGAGGCCGGGCATGACCACGGGAGGCAGCACGGCGCTGGTACGCCGGCCGAACGGGTCGGCCCGGGCCACGCTGCTGGAGCTGCTCTTCGACGTCGTCTTCGTGGCCGCGCTCGCCATGGTCTCGAAGCTGATCGCCGAACGCGAGCCCTGGACCGGTGCCGGGCCGGTGCTCCTGACGCTGGCGGCGATCTGGTGGACCTGGTCGGTCACCTCCACGACAACCGAGTTCTACGACCCGGACCAGCGCCCGATCCAGGCCATCCTGATGGTCGCCATGGTGGGCTCGGTGGGGATGGCGGCCGCTCTGCCGATGCTGTCTGCCGGGCACGCCATGGTCTTCGCGATCGCTTACACCACCACGCACGTGGTGCGCGGCGTCGTCCTGGTCACCACGTTGCACCGACAGCGGCACCGGGCGGCCACGGAGCGGGCCACACGGTTCCTGTTCTGGTTCGTCGTCTCCGGCGTGCTCTGGATCACCGGAGCCCTGACCGGCACGCCGAACTGGGAATTCTGGACGGTCGCGATAGTGATCGACCTGGTCTCCGCAGCGGTTCGGTACCCGACGCCCGGGCTGGGCCGGGTGCCCCTCGAGCAGTACGACCGGACCACCGAGCACCTGGGCGAGCGGTACCAGCAGTTCATCATCCTGGCCCTCGGCGACATCATTCTGGTGCCCATTCTGGAAGTCAGCCGGATGGATCTCGACCGCCTCCGGCTCTCCGCCCTGCTCTGCGCCTTCGCCACCATGCTGCTGCTCTGGCAGATCTACGTCTTTCAGGCCGGCAAGTTGCTGAAGGCCGGGGCGGACACGCGCAAGGCGTCCCGGGTGGCTCCGTACACACATCTGGTGATGCTGACCGGCGTGATCGGCACGGCGGCCTCCTTCGACCTGGTCGCCGCACGACCGACCGGAGCGACGCCGGCGCGGTGGCTCGTGCTGATCATCGGTGGCCCGATGCTGTTCGTGCTCGGCCGCGTCCTGTTCACCTGGTTGGTGACCGCGGTCGTGCCGTGGCGGCGGTTGGTCTGGCAGTTGCTGCCGCTGCTGGTGCTGCCGTGGGCGGGCGGATGGCCGCCCCTGTCGGTCGCCGGGATCGTGGCGCTCGGGCTGGCCGGTCACATCCTGACCCCCGGCCACACCCCGGAGACCACGCCGGGCCTGCGACTGTGGCGGCCGGGCGAGTGACCCCGACCGTCAGGCGAGGTGACGGCCGGCCCAGTCGGCGAGGTCCCGGGCGCAGTCGTCCACCGACTCCCGCCACGTCCGGGCCGCACCCTCCCCCGCCTGGTCGCTGACCTGCTTGACCAGGCGGCACGGTACGCCGGCCTGACTGGCGGCCCAGGCGATCGCGTACCCCTCCATGTCGACCAGGTCTGCGCGCTGCGCCAACCGGTCCCGCGCCGCGTCGTCGGCCACGAACGTGTCGCCGGTGGCGAGCACCGCGCCCTCGGCGGCCAGCGGAAGCGGCGCGCCGTAGGTCTGGCCGGTGAGCGTGCGCAGCAGGGCGGTGTCCAGGTCGTGCTGGAGCACGGTGGCGACCTCGTGGATGCCGCCCCACCCGGGGCGCAGCGCGCCAGCGGTGCCCAGGTTGAGCACCAGGGCGGGGCGCGGCCCGGCCGCCAGCACCGCCGCCACCGCGCTGGCGGCGTTCACCTTGCCCATCCCGGTGAGCAGCACCGGCAGCTCCGGAGGGAGGTACCGCGCCTCCTCCTCGACAGCGAGTACCACCAGCGGACGATCGGCCCGGACCGAACCCCGAAGAATCACCGGAGCATCGTACGGGCCGCCCCGGCGGGCATCTGCGGCCCACCGCCGGCACCCAGCCGCCATTCAGCGTCGTCGCATCTGACGTTCAGCCGCGTGGGGCAGGCTGGTCCGGCGAACCACCGGACCTGTCCGGCCGCGCCGCCGCCGACCAGCGGCAGCGGCGCCCGGGACCACAGCGGTCCGGTCCGCCGACGGAGAGGTGACGACGGTGTACGACGGGCAGGACTTCCTCCGCGACAACCGCTGGTGCCTGAGCCGGAGGGCGCTGCTGACCGGGGCCGGCGCGGTCGGCGCCGCCGGACTTCTCAGCGCCTGCGGGGCCGGCGACACCCCGGCGGGCGGTGCGGCCGCCACGGCCGGCACCGTGCTGGCCCGTACCGGCGATGTCCCGGTCGGCGGTGGCACGGTGGTCGACGGCGTGCTGGTCGTGCAGCCCGAGGCCGGCACCTTCACGGCGTACGACGCGACCTGCCCGCACCAGGGCGTGCGGGTCGGCGCTCCCCGCGACGGGGTGATCACCTGTCCCGCGCACAACTCCACCTTCTCGGCCGGCGACGGCGCCCGGCTCGGCGGCCCCGCCACCCGGGGCCTGACGGAGATCCCCGTCCGGGTGGACGGCACCGACATCCTCCGCGCCTGACCTGACCCCCGGCGGGGGGTCAGTCGTTGGCGAAGCGATACACCACGAAGTCCTTCTCCGCCCCGCAGGCGATCACCCGGGTGTTCCACGAGCAGGACGCGCTGCGGACGTCCTGGAGTTCACCCAGCTCGTCGACCTCACCCGACTCGGCCCACACGCCGGCCAGGACCCGATTGTCCGCCACCGTGCTGGGCGCCTTGGCGAAGACCAGCACGTTGCCCTCGTCCAACCGGGCCGCCACCCCGCGACGGTCGCGCAGCACCGTCTTGCCAGAGGCGTCGAAGAGGCTGACCGTCGGCTCCGGGTACTCCCGCTGGCCGAGCAGTTGTTCACCGAGCGGAACGAGGCGGGTCACGCCCGGCGCCGGCCAGCGGCTCGGGCGCTCACCCTCGGTCGCCGCCACGACCTCGGTGCGGGCGGCGTCGCTGTCCGGCACCTCCAGCAGGCAGGCCCGCCGCTTGCCGCAGGCCACCAGCTCCTTCGGCCGACGCTGGTCGTCCCCGGCCCGGTAGAGCACCACCGGCTCCGCGTCGGAACCCAGGTCGTACGCCAGGAGCTGGTACCCGCCGTCGTTGGCGGCCACGTACAGCCGGTCCTCGTGCGCCACCAGCAGGTCGTCGAGGTCGGCGACACTCCCCCACTCGCGCAGCACGGCGCCGGACGACATGTCGAGCAGCCGCACCGACCGGTCCGCACCGACCTGCACCAGCCGCCGGTCCTCGCCCGTCCAGGGGTTGCGGGGCGTGCCGTCGAGGAACGCGGGACCACCGGACGCCTCATCACTGCCCACCGGTAGGACGACGGTACGGCCACCGCCGTACTGGTCACGGGGGTTGGGCCGGGTCCACTTGGCCCTGCCGTCGCTCAGCCGCAGCCCGACGAGCTGGCCGGCGTCCCGGTCCACCACCACCGCCGCGTCGTCGGCGAAGTAGACGTCGTCGTCACCACGGATCGCCCGGTGCCAGCGTTGGGTGCCCGAGCGGCCGTCCAGCACGGCGAGTTCCCGGGGGGTGCTGTCGCCCGGGGCGTCGGCGAGGACCGCGACCGCCCCCGGGACGGCGACCAACCCGGCCCAGTCCTCGGCGGTGACGGCGGTCTGCTTGCGCCACAGCTGGTCACCCGTGGCGGCGTCGACGCCCACCACCTCCAGGCGGTCGTCCGGCAGCGGGTACCCGAGATAGGCCCGGTCGCCGAGCACCGCCGTCCACATGCCCGCGGGCCGCTCGGCGCCGGCAGTGGGGCGGGACAGCTCAAGCAGCGACCGGAACTCCAGGTCCGGGTAGCGGTCCCGGGTGTAGTAGAGCGTCGCCGCGGTCACCACCCCGGCCAGGGCGAGCACCGCGCCGAGCACCACCCAGCGGGCCCGCCGCCAGCGCGGCCCGCTGGCCGGCGACGTGGACCCGCCGGGCAGGGTCGGGGGTACGCCCGCCGACCCCGGCACGGTCGGCGCGGCGGGACCCGACTTGGCCGGCACGGTCGGCGCGGTCTCGGGGGCGGGCGGCGTCGGCGCGAACGGCGTTCCGGCCGGTGAGACCGGCACCGGCGGCGTGGACGGGCCCGGCGGAGCCGGTGCGGGTACTCCGGCCGGTGCGGGCGGGGCGACGGGCGGTCCCGCGTACGCCGGCACCGCCAGCGGTCTGCGCAGCGGCAGGTCGGTCAGCGCGCCCTCGGCCACCGGCAACTCGGGCTGGTCCAGCACCGTCGGCGCCACCCCCAGCTCGGCGTGCAGCATGCGGGCCACCAGCGGGATCCGCGACGAGCCGCCGACCAGGAACAGCCCGGACAACTGGTCGGGGCTCAGCCCGGCTGCGGCGATCACCTCCCGGGCCCGATCCACCGCGCGGCGCAGCAGCGGCGTGGCCACCCGCTCCACGTCCGCCCGGGTCAGCCGCACGGCCTCGCCCACCCCGGGCACCGCGACCGGCGCCACGGTGGACCGGGAGAGGGTCTCCTTCGCGCCCCGGACCTCGTCCCACAGCCGGATCTGGTCGCGGCGCTGCGCCGCGTCCGCCGGGTGCAGCAGCCGGGCCCACAGCGCGGCGTGCCGGTCGCCGACCAGCTCACCGACCCGCTGGACCAGCGCGGCGTCGAGATCCAGGCCACCGAGGTCGGGCAGGCCGCCGTCGGCGACCACGCTGAAGCCGGAGTCACCCCACGGGTCGGCGCCCTCGTTGCGCAGCACGGCGACGTCCAGGGTCCCGCCACCGAAGTCGAACACCGCGATCGCGCCGCCGACCGGCACCGGCCGGTGCAGCACCTGCGTGTAGTAGCGGGCGGCGGCCACCGGCTCGCGCAGCAGTCGGGTGCCCGGCGGCGTCGGCCCGGCGAGGGTGTGCTCGGCGGCCTGCGGCCAGCCCGCCCGCATCAGCGCGTCGCCGAGCACCTGCCGCCGGGTCGCGTCCCAGGCAGCCGGGCAGGTGAGCACGGCCGGAGGAAGGAAGCCGACGCTGCTCACCGCGGCCCGCCCGACCGCCGCCAGCACCGCGGCGAGCAGCTCCGCCGGCGGGTACGGGCGGTCGCCGAGCAGCACCGCCGGGTCGTCCACCCGTCGTTTCGGGTTCGCCTCGAACCGGGCCGGGTCGGCCTGCGCCAGCCGTCGGGCGTCCCATCCGGCGTGCAGCGTGCCGTCCGGGTCGGCGTACACACCGGACGGACTGACCGGTTGACCATCCATGAGCAGCGGACGGGTCCGCCCATCAGGCCAGCGCAGCACCGCGACGGTGTTGGACGTACCGAGGTCGACGCCGAGAGCAAAACCCTCGTGCTGGCCTGCCATCTGCCCGATACCTCCGCCGCGACGAGGGAAACTCAGCCCCGCATCGTACGCAGCCGGTGCCCGGGCGCTGATCACTCGGTCAGTCGGCGACATCGAGCCCACTAGTCGGTGGAGTGCGCCACCGAACGCCAGGCGTCGAACGCCCAGCCGGGGTCGGCAGCGTCCGGGCTGGTGAAGAACGTCTCGACGTACGCGTCGTCGCGGAAGGTGTAGCCGTAGAGGGCGAAAGCGGCATCGCCGCTGCGGTGGTAGAGCCAGGCCGCCCGGTGCCCAACCCCGTCGCGGCCGCTCTCGGCCAGCTTTCCTGCCGGGTCCGGTGGCAGCTCCGCGTCGAGTGAGGCGATGATGTCGACCCCGTTGGCACAGCGCCACTCCGCTCCGGGGGCGACGTGCACCAGTCGACCCGGCGCCCGCCAGGTTGCGGCACCGTGTGTGGCCCGCTCTCGCGTCCAAGGACCGATCAGCTCGATCGACCAGCCATCACCGAGAGACCTTCGCACGGCCTCCAGTGTGACTCAACCGGTCCGCTACGGCCTGCACGTCGATG
This sequence comes from Micromonospora sp. RHAY321, assembly GCF_023896955.1. GTDB lineage: Bacteria > Actinomycetota > Actinomycetes > Mycobacteriales > Micromonosporaceae > Micromonospora. The sequence goes on along the minus strand of NZ_JAMHIW010000002.1, from coordinate 414,667 downwards.
CTGGCGTCAGGCGAAACGCTGGATCCTGGCCTTCGGACGCTCGTTCCTCAGGTGGCCATGCCCGAAGCTCAACTCCGGCATGGAGTCCATCCCGTACCTCCTCGTAGCGCGGGATGCGACACCGGCCCGACGGCCGCCGTCACGTCCCACGCTACCGACCGGCGCCCCGCGTGATAAGAGACGCGCGTGGCACGGGCTTACCTGCCTGGAGCACGGTGAGGAGCCAACGAGCGCCGGCCGGGTGGCACGTGTTGGTCAGGAGGCGCAGGTGCTGAGCATGCTCTGCAGCGCGGACTTCTCGGAGGACTGGAGAGTGAGGCCCCAGTTGTACTTCACAGTGATCCACATCTTGCTGTAGGTGCAGCGGTAGGACGACAGCGACGGCTGCCACGTTGAGGGGTCCTGGTCCCCCTTGGCCTGGTTGACGTTGTCCGTCACCGCGATCAGTTGGGGGCGGGTGAGGTCGTTGGCGAAGCTCTGCCGACGGCTGGTGGTCCAGGAATTGGCTCCGGAGCGCCACGCCTCTGCGAGGGGCACGACGTGGTCGATGTCGACGTCGGAGGCCGCCGACCAGGTCGCGCCGTCGTACGGGCTGTACCAGCGGCCCGAAGTGGCCGCGCAGGAGCTGTCGACCACGACGGAGGTTCCGTCGCGCTTGAGGACCTGCTCGCGGGTGTTGCAACTACCGCTGACGGTGATCCAGTGCGGGAACAGGTCCCGCGAGTAACCGGCCGTCGACCCCTGCGCCGCCACCGTCAGCGCGTTGAGCTGCGACTGCGCCGTCGCCTTGGACGGAATGCCGGAGGGCGCGGCCGAAGCCGACTGCACGTTCGCGACGGTCAGGCAAGCCCCGGCGAGGGCTGCCAGGGCGATCGCTGCGGCGCGCCTTCTGGCGCGTGGAGTGGGAGTGGCGGAGGGCGTGGTCGGCATGAGCAGCCGCCTTTCGTCAGGGGGTGGACGGCAACCGTCTCTGACGATCATGTCAATCGATGGTCATGTCCATGAAGGGTGGCCGTCCGGCCATTGAGCATTCGGCATCGTGCTCCGTTGCTCTGACCGTCATCGACGGCGGCGGCAAGCTCCGGTCTGTCTGTCACCGCAGGACGTAAGAGGACCGCAAGATCTTCCGGATCGCTGACCGGCAGCGGTGCTGGCTAGGCTGACCCGGGGAGGTGGCCGGTGGCGCAGCGGGTGCTCGTGGTCGACGACGACCGGACCGTCAGCGACGTGGTCTGCCGCTACCTGGAGCACGCCGGCTACGACGTGAGCCACGTCGGGGACGGGCTGGCCGCGTTGGACGCCGTGCAGGAGCGCTCGCCGCACCTGGTGGTGCTGGACCTGATGCTGCCCGGGCTGGACGGGTTGCAGGTGTGCCGGCGGCTGCGGGAACGGCCGGACGGCGTACCGATCATCATGTTGACCGCGCGCGGCGACGAGGCGGATCGGGTGCTCGGCCTGCAACTGGGCGCGGACGACTACCTGGGCAAGCCGTTCTCGCCGCGCGAGTTGGTGCTGCGCGTCGGTTCGGTGCTGCGCCGGGCCGGGGAGCCGGCCGGGCCGGCGGCCGAGGTGCTGGTCGACGCCGGGTTGGAGGTGGCGACCGGACCCCGGACCGCCCGCCTGCACGGACGCGAGCTTGCGCTGACGCTGCGCGAGTTCGACCTGCTGGCGCACCTGATGCGGCACCCGAGTCGGGCGTTCCGGCGCGCCGAACTCCTCGACCGGGTGTGGGGCTGGAACTTCGGCGACCAGTCGACAGTGACCGTCCACGTGCGGCGCCTGCGGGAGAAGATCGAGGACGACCCGGCCGAGCCCCGGCGGATCGTCACCGTCTGGGGCGTCGGTTACCGGTACGAGCCGGCCGATGCGTGACCTGGCGCTGATCTTCGGCGCGGCGCTCGCGGCGGCGCTGGGCGTCGGCCTGGTCGGTGCGCTGACCCTGCGGCTGCTGCGCGACCGGTCGATCACGGTGCACGTCTGCGTCCTGCTCACCGTCACCGTGGCCGCCGTGGTGGCCGGGGTGGTGGTGGTCGCCCAGGCGATGTTCCTGTCCCCGCACGACCTCCAGGTCGTGCTGCTCACGGTGGCCGCGGCGGCGGTGGTAAGCCTCGGCGTCGGCTGGTACTTCGGGCGTCGGTTGGCCGTGGCCGCGGTGTGGGCGGACCAGGCCCGGGAGCGGGAACGGCGCGTCGAGAAGGGGCGCCGGGACCTGGTCGCCTGGGTGTCGCACGACCTGCGTACGCCGCTGGCCGGGCTGCGGGCGATGGCCGAGGCGCTGGAGGACCGGGTGGTCGACGACCCGGCGACGGTGGCCGAGTACCACCGGCGGATCCGCGCGCAGACCGACCGCATGACCCGCCTCGTGGACGACCTGTTCGAGCTGTCCCGGATCAACGCCGGGGCGCTGCGGCTCTCGCTGTCGGCGGTGCCGCTCGGCGAGGTGGTCTCCGACGCGTTGGCCGGCACCGCACCGCTGGCCGAGGCCCGCCGGATCCGCCTGGTGGCCGCCGAGTCGGGCTGGCCGACCGTGCTGGCCAGCGAGCCCGAGCTGGCCCGGGTGGTGGGCAACCTGCTGCTCAACGCGGTGCACTACACCCCGAGCGACGGCACCGTCCGGGTCGACGCCGGGTGCGAAAGCGACGCCGCGTGGTTGGCGGTCGCCGACACCTGCGGCGGCATCCCCGAGGACGACCTGCCCCGACTGTTCGATGTGGCGTTCCGGGGCGAACCGGCCCGCACGCCCCACACGGGCGGCGAGGGCTCCGGCGGGTTGGGGCTGGCGATCGTCCGAGGGCTGGTCGAGGCGCACGGCGGCCGGGTGGACGTGCAGAACATCGTCGGCGGCTGCCGCTTCGTGGTCCGCCTCCCGGCGGCCTGACCTGCGTCGACCCTTCCAGGGGCGGTCAGGGGCGGTCGGAGACGAGCGGGTGGACGGCGGTCAGCTCACCGAACCAGCGCCGACCCCGGCGGAACAGGTCCCGTACGACCAGGCCGGCAGCGGCGGCGACCGGATGGACGGCGTGCACGTCGAGTCGGGCCCACCGGAACGCCGGACCGAGGAACAGCCCGCCGGCCCGGTGCGCCGCGGCCACCCGGGCCTGGCCCTGCCACAGCCCGGGACCGGGCGGCTCCAGCTCCACCAGCACCGTGCCGCCGCAGGCGAGCAGCGTCCGGCACCGGCGCAGCAGCGCGACCGGTTCGCCGCCGATGCCGATGTTGCCGTCGATGAGCACCGCGTGCGACCAGCGGCCCTCGCCGGGCAGCGGGCCGAACAGATCGCGGTGCAGGGCGACCGCACCACGGGCACGGGTCAGCCGCACCGCCGCCGCGGAGACGTCCACCCCCACCGCCGTCAGACCGGACCGGGTCAGCGCCACGGTGAGCCGACCCGGCCCGCAGCCGAGGTCGAGGGTCGGTCCGCCGCAGCGGGCGACCACCCCGGCCACCGCCGGCTCGGCCCGGCCGTGCCAGCGATCCACCGGCAGCCGGCGACGGACACCGTCGCCGTGCACCAACCACCGCCCGCCGGCCGCCCGGTCCAGCGCGGCGGCGAACCCGTCGCCCTGCGCCGACCCGTCGCCGGCCCGGACCGGCGCCCCGACCGGAACAGCCAGCGGCGCACCCCGCGCCGAGTCGACCCGACTCATTTCCGGTCCCCCGGCACGAGGGCGAGCCGGACCGCCGCGACCTGCCGGGCGAACCGGCCCCGCGGCACCTCGGGCGCCACCGCCAGGGCGTCAGCCCACTCGTCCACGTCACGCAGGACCGGCAGCGCCACGGTACGCAGCCCGCGCCCGGTCAGCGCCGCCCAGGTGTCGCGGCCGGTGTCGGGCGTCGACATCGGTACGTCGCGCAGCACGCCCGCGTGCCGGGGATCGCGCAGGCCCAGCGACCACCAACCGCCGTCGCGCGCCCGGCCGAGCACCGCGTCCGCGGCGTGCAGCCGGCGTACCGCGGCGGTCAGCCGGGCCGGCGTCAGTTGCGGGGTGTCCATGCCGATCTGGAGCACCGGCCGCCCCCGGTACGCCGCCGCCACGTCGGCGTACGCGTTGGCGAGCCGGTCGCCGAGCCCGGTGCCGCGTTGGTCCAGCACCACCCAGCCGGCCAGGGCGGCGGTCAGCTCGGCCGCGTCCTGGGCCTCGGTCAGGCGGCCCGCGCAGGCCAGCACCGGGGTCACCCCCGGGGTGCCGCGCACGGCGTCGAGGGTGTCGCGCAGCGCGGCGGCGGCGATCCGGGCCGCCTGCGCTGGGGTGGCCGGCGGGCAGAGCCTGGTCTTCACCGCCCCGGGCACCGGCGCCTTGGCGACCACCAGCAGGACCGTCACCGGGGGCCGCCCACGGTGCGCAGCACGCCGGCGAAGTCGCGCGTGGCGCGCAGGGTGCCTCGGACGGAGCCGGACACCTTGGATCGGGTGCCGGCCGTGCGGGGCGCGTACGTCACGTCCAGCTCGTGGAAGCGCCAGCCGGCGGCCGCCGCCCGGATCAGCAGTTCGAGGGGGTAGCCGAACGCCCGGTCGGCGACGCCGAGGGCGAGCAGCGCGTCGCGGCGGGCCACCCGGATCGGGCTGAGGTCCCGCAGCGGTACGCCCCGGCGGCGCAGCAGCGCGGCGACCAGGGCCGTGCCGGCCCGCGCGTGCCACGGCCACACCCCGGCACCGACCGGCCGGCGCCGGCCCACGCTGAGATCCGCCGTGCCAGCGGCCACCGGGGCGACCAGGCCCGGCAGCTCGGCCGGGTCGAAGGAGCCGTCGGCGTCGAGGACGCAGACCAGCTCGCCGTCTGCGGCCTCCAGGCCGGCGTGCACCGCCGCGCCGTACCCGCGCCGGGGCTCGTGGACCACCCGGGCGCCGTGCCGGGCGGCCACCTCGGGCGAGCCGTCCCGGGAGCCGTTGTCCACCACGATGGCCCGGTAGCCGGCCGGCAGGGCGGTGAGGACGCCGGGCAGGGCGGCCGCCTCGTCCAGGCAGGGCAGCACCACGTCGATCTGAGTCGGCATACGGCCGACGTTAGGGCGGCACCCACCCGGCGAAGGCCGGAATGTGCTTACCGAACCCTTACCACCAGCGCATTTCTTACCGTCCGGTGACGGGCTGGCAGTTCCGCCCCGGGGAGGCGCGCTGTCGCCGTACCGTCCGGTGGTCATGACCTCGACCACCGCTCCCGCCACCGCCCCCGGGCGGACCCGGACCCGCCGCTGGCGGGGCGATCTTCTGGTGCTGGGCGTGGAGGCGGCGCTGCTCGCCGTGGCCGTGCTGGTGGGTGCGCTGCTGAACGCGCGCGGTGCCGGGTTGTACGCCGACGCCGCCCCGCTGTACGCGACCTGGCGGCCGCACGTGGGCTGGGGCAGCCCGGCCGCGCTGCTGGTGGCGGTCGCGGTCGTGGGCTGGGGCGTGCGGTGGGCGCGCACCGCCCGGTGGGGCGTCCTGCTGATCGCCGCGTGGTTGGCGGCGGTGGCCTGGACGCTGTCGCTGGCCCTGGTGGACGGCTGGCCGGCGGGGCTGGCGCGGCGGCTCACCCCACAGGCCGAGTACCTGCACGAGGTGCCCGGGGTCACCGACATTCCGGCGATGCTGGCCGGGTTCACCGGCCGGATCCTGGACTTCCAGCCGGACGCCTGGTCCACCCACACCGCCGGGCATCCCCCCGGCGCACTGCTGATCTTCGTCTGGCTGGACCGGGTCGGCCTGGGTGGGGGCACCGCCGCCGCGCTGGCCTGCGTGCTCGTCGGGGCCACGGTGGCGGTGTCGGTGCCGGTGACACTGCGGGCGCTCGGCGCGGCCGACGCGGCCCGCGCGGTGCTCCCGTTCCTCGTGCTGCTTCCGGGCGCGGTCTGGGTGGGCGCCTCCGCCGACGGCATCTTCGCCGCCGTGGTCGCGGCCGGCCTGGCCCTGCTGGCGGTGCGTGGCCGGGTCGCCGCCGCGGCCGGCGGCGCGCTGCTCGGCTTCGCGCTGCACCTGTCGTACGGGTTTCTGCTCGTCGGGGTGCTCGCGCTGGCCGTGCTGGCGCTGCGCCGTACCCACCGGTGGGGTGCGCTGCTCGCCGCCTGCGCGGGGGTGGTCGCCGTGACGGCCGTGTTCCTGGCGGCGGGTTTCCAGTGGTGGGACGGGTACCGGCTGGTGGTCGAGCGGTACTACCAGGGCTGGGCGGCGGACCGTCCCTACGGCTACTGGGTGTGGGCCAACGTGGCCGCCCTGCTGCTCAGCGCCGGGCCGGTGCTCGGGCCGGCACTGCGGTGGGTGCTGCTGGCCGTGCGACGGGAGTGGTGGCCGGCGCTGCGCGAGGCGCTACCGGCGCGCTCCGCCGTGCCGCCGACCGGTCCGGCACCGGGTGGCCCACGCTTCGGTCCGGAAGCGGCAGCGACCGGGTGGCGGGCCGTCGGCCGGTTGGCCACGCCGGCGGCAGCGGCGGTACGCGCGGCCGGCCCGACCGTGCTGCTGCCACTGGCGGCCGTGGTGGCCGTCCTCGGCGCGGACCTGTCCGGGCTGAGCAAGGCCGAGGTCGAGCGGATCTGGTTGCCGTTCGTCGTGTGGCTGCTGGTGGCCACCGCCCGACTGCCGGCGGGCTCGCGGCGCTGGTGGCTGGCCGGGCAGGCGGCCACCGCGCTGGCCGTCAACCACCTGGTCTGGACGGTGTCCTGAGCGCGCCCGCGAAGCGGGCGGTCAGCCGGCGATCGCGGCCGGCTCGCGCAGCGGGTCGGTGGCGAAGCCGGCCACCCCCTCGGCGAAGCCCACCCGGGCGGTGTAGCCGAGCAGGTCGACGGCCCGGCGTGGGTCCGCCACCACGTGCCGCACGTCGGCCGCCCGGGCGCCCCCGACAACCCGGGGAGCCGGTCCGCCCATCGCCTCGGCCAGGGTCACCGCCAACTCCCCCACCGTGTGCGGCTCACCCGAGCAGACGTTCACCGGCACCAGCGTGGCCGGTGGCGCGGCGCTGGTCAGGGCCAGCAGGTTGGCCCGCGCGACGTCGGTGACGTGCACGAAGTCGCGCCGCTGCCGGCCGTCCTCCAACACCCGTGGTGCCTCGCCGGCCGCCAGCGCGGACCGGAAGATCGACGCCACTCCGGCGTACGGGGTGTCGCGGGGCATCCGCGGACCGTAGACGTTGTGGTAGCGCAGTGCCCAGACCGTGCCGCCCGTCTGGCGGGCCCACGCCGCCGCCAGGTGCTCCTGGGCGAGCTTGCTCGCCGCGTACGTGCTGCGCGGGTCGAGTGGGGCGTCCTCGGGCACGAGGGCCGGGTCGAGGTCGAGGCCGCAGTGCGGGCAGGTCGGGTCGTACCGGCCGGCCGCCACGTCCTCGGCCCGGCGGGGCGCCGGGCGCACCGTGCCGTGGCCGGGGCAGGTGTAGCGCCCCTCGCCGTAGACCACCATCGAGCTGGCCAGCACCAACCGGCCGATCCCTGCCCGGTGCAGCGCCGCCAGCAGCACCGCCGTGCCGTAGTCGTTGTGCGTGACGTAGTCGGGGGCGTCCGACGGGTCCAGGCCGTGCCCGACCATCGCCGCCTGGTGGCAGACCGCGTCCACCCCGGACAGCAGCCGGTCCAGCAGTGGGCCGTCGCGGACGTCGCCGCGTACCACGTCGTGCGTGCGGGACCACGCGGGCAGCTCACCGCCGTGCGCCTGCGGCAGCAGCGCGTCCAACGCCACCACCTCGTGCCCCTGCTCGGCCAGCAGGTCGACGACCTGCGACCCGATGAATCCGGCCGCGCCGGTGACCAGTACCCGCATACCCGGTCACGGTAGGGCGGACGGGTGCCCGGCGGGCCGGTTCCGGCGACCCGTAAGGAGTTCGCAACAGGTCGACGGGCACAGGTGGGCCGGTAAGCGTTCGGTAATGCGGCAAACGCGTCCGGGCCCGACCTGCGCGTTCTAGCCTGCCCGCAGCGCATCCGCCGACCGACGGCGGCACGCCGCCCGCCCGGCCGACGGCCGGTGCGGCACCCGGCGGCGAGGAAGGAGCAACGGTGTCTCGCAGCAGACCCGGTCCGAGCACCGACCCGACCGGCGCGCCACCGGCGAACGCGGACGACCACGGCGCACCGCGCCGCTTCTGGCGGGCGCTGGACCGGCACCGGCCACCAGGCGTGGACACCCTCGACCGGAGCTGGCGCAGCCCGCTGCGCGGCCCCTGGCTCACCGCCGTCTACGGGTCGGTGCTGCTGGTCGGACTGCCGCTGGTGATCATCACCGGGCTGCTCGACTACGCCGCCTACGGCCCTCGCTTCGGGCAGGCGTTCCCGCACGACGTGGGCTGGCTGCGGCTGCCCACGTTCGACTGGCCGACCCGGCCGTCCTGGCTGTTCCGGGTCACCCAGGGACTGCACGTCACGCTCGGGATCGTGCTCATCCCCGTGGTGCTGGGCAAGCTCTGGTCGGTGATCCCGAAGCTGTTCAACTGGCCGCCGGCCCGCTCGCTGGCCCAGGTGCTGGAACGGCTCACCCTGCTGCTGCTGGTCGGGGGGATCCTGTTCCAGATCGCCACCGGGCTGCTCAACATCCAGTACGCGTACCTGTTCGGTTTCGACTTCTACACCGCCCACTACTTCGGCGGGTGGGTCTTCATCGGGGCGTTCGTGGCGCACGTGGTGCTCAAGCTGCCCCGGCTGGTGACCGCGCTACGGTCCCGCCCGTTCGGCGCCGAGCTGCGTACCCCGGTCGCCGCGACCCACCCCGAGCCGCCCGACCCGGACGACCTGGTGGCGGCACGACCCGGCCCGGCCACGGTCAGCCGGCGCGGCGCCGTCGGCCTGGTCGGCGGCGCGACGCTGCTGCTGGCGGCGCTGACCGTCGGGCAGACCCTGGACGGCCCGCTACGTCACACCGCGCTGTTGCTGCCGCGCGGGCGCGACAACGGCCCCGGCCCGAACGGCTTCCCGGTCAACCGAACCGTCGCCGCCGCCGGCGTACGCCCCGAGGAGACCGGCAGCGGCTGGCGACTGACCCTGCGCGGCGCGGACCGCACGGTGACCCTGGACCGGCCCGGGCTGCTGGCCATGGCGCAGCACACCGCCGCGCTGCCGATCGCCTGCGTGGAGGGCTGGTCGACCCGGCAGACCTGGACCGGCGTACGGCTGCGTGACCTCGCCGCCCTGGCCGGGGTCGCCGACCCGGCCTCCGCGCGGGTGTCGTCACTGGAGAAGGCCGGGCTGTTCCGGGAGGCGGTGCTCGCGCCCAACCAGGTCCTCGACCCGGATTCCCTGCTCGCGCTGCGGGTCAACGGCGTCGACCTCTCCCCCGACCACGGCTTCCCGGCCCGGGTGATCGTCCCGGCCCTGCCCGGGGTGCACTGCACCAAGTGGGTCGCCGAGATCGACTTCCGGGTGCGCGGCGATGACTGAGCTGACCGCCCGGCTGCGCGCCGGCTACGGCGCCGGCCCCCGACACGTCATCGTGGTGACGGCCGCCATCGTGCTCGCCGGCTGGGTGGCGCTGCGGCTGGCCGGCGAGGCGACGACCGGCCGCATGCTGCTCTGGTTCCTCGGCGCGGTCATCGCCCACGACCTGGTGCTCTTCCCGGCGTACGCGACCGCCGACCGGGTGCTGCGGGCCGTGATCCGCCCCGGGCCGGACCGCCGGGTCGCACTGCTCAACCATCTCCGGGCGCCGGCGCTCGCCAGCGCCCTGCTGTTCCTGGTCTTCGCCCCAGGCATCCTGCGGTTGGGCGAGACCACCCACCTCGCCGCCACCGGCCAGAACCAGCACCCCTACCTGTCCCGCTGGCTGCTGCTCACCGCCGCCTTCTTCCTGTCCAGCGCCCTGACCTACGCCCTCCGCGCAGCCTGGCGCCGCCTGACCACCCGTCGTGTGCGGGGAAACGGCGGTCAGGCTCCCGGGAAGCGGTCGGAGAGGGCGTAGCGGAGGAGGACCACGTCGCCGATCTGGCGCGTCTCGGCCAGGCGGGCACGGCGGCCGGGGTGCCAGGGGAACCGGCCCTCGCCGACGAACCGGGGCGCGCGGCCGTCCCCGACGAAGAACGGGGCGACCACCAGGTGCAGCTCGTCGGCGAGGCCGGCGGTGAGGAACTGGGCGTGCACCGTCCCGCCACCCTCCACCATCAGCCGCCGCACACCCCGGCCGGCCAGGTCGGCCAGGACCCACCCGGGGTCGACCGGCTCACCCGCGTCCACCACGGTGGAGACCCGACCCAGCCGCTCCTGCGTCTTCTCCAACGCGCCGGTGGCGCAGTAGACGAGCCGGGGCGGGTCGCCGGCGGTGAAGAACCGGGCGGTCGGGTCGAGGTCACCCCGGGCGGTCAGGGTGACCTTGGTGGGCGTGGAGGGCCGGCCGCACGCCACCCGCTCGGCCCGACGGCGGGCTGAGCGCACCAGCAGCCGGGGGTCGTCGCGGCGGACCGTGCCGGCGCCGACCAGGATCGCGTCGCAGCTGGCCCGGACCGCGTCGACCCGGTCCAGGTCGTCGTCGTTGGACAGCAGCAGCCGCTGGTCCGAGGCGTCGTCGATGTAGCCGTCGATCGAGGTGGCGCAGCTCAGCAGCACGTACGGCCGCGTCGGCGCCGGCCGGCAGGTCACCGCGAGAAGGGCCGGTCGGGGGTACGGCCCGCCGGCGCGGGAGCGGCACCGTCGGCCACCTCGGACCGTGCCGCCCCGGCCTCCGCCGCTGCCCTGGCCTCGGCCAACTCGGTCTCCGCCGCCTTGGCCGCCTTCGCCGCGAGGTAGTCGGCGTTGGCCGGAGACAGGAAGATGCCGGTGGACACCCGCTCGACGACGGTGACGCCCAGCCGCGTCAACTGCTCGGCCTTGTCCGGGTTGTTGCTGAGCAGCCGGATCCGCGGCACGCCCAGGGTGGCCAGCATCTGCGCCGCGACGCTGTAGTCCCGCTCGTCCTCGCCCCGACCGAGCGCGAGGTTGGCCTGGTAGGTGTCAAGGCCGGCGTCCTGCAGGGCGTACGCGTCCAGCTTGGCGTACAGGCCGATGCCCCGGCCCTCCTGCCGCAGGTAGAGCAGGAACCCACCGGCCTCGGCGATCCGCTGCGCGGCCTCGCGCAACTGCGGCCCGCAGTCGCAGCGCTGACTGCCGAACACGTCCCCGGTCAGGCATTCGCTGTGCGGGCGGACCAGCGGCGGCTCACCCCCGGCGGCGAGCCGGTCCAGCGCGCCGGCCCAGTCGCCGAGACCGAGGGCGAGGTGTTCCCGGCCGTCCACGAGGCCCTTGAACGAGAACACCCGGGCGGTCGTGGCGTAGCCGTCGGGAAACGCCAACGGCACCGTGACCTGCGTACGGACCGTGGCAACCGGCAGTGCTTCGCGCATGGGACTCCTTTGTCCGGCGCCACCGTCGCGCGGCGGCGCGTCCTTCCACAACCGGCTCAACAGCCGTCGCCGGTTTCCCGCCCGCCCGCCGGAACCCGAGCACGCCGGGCGAGCAGCACAGCGGCACCGGGCAGGCTTGCCACCAGCACAAGTCCACCGTAGACGGTGGCGGTGGCAATTCCCTGGGCGGCGGTGAGCCCGGCCGCGCCGAACACCCACGCGGCCACCCCCTCGCGCGGGCCGAAGCCGGCGATGTTCAGCGGCAAGCCCATGGCCAGCAGGGCGAGCAGCGTCAACGGCAGCAGCCGGGACAGCGGGGCGTCCGAGCCGGCGGTACGCGCCGCCACCAGGAAGGTGGCCAGGTGACCGGCGACCATCACGGTGGAGGCGAGCAGCACGCCGAACCAGGTCCGGCGGGACAGCAGCCCGGCCCGGACGTCCGCCACGGCCGTGCGCAGCCCTCGCGCCCACCGCGACCGGCCGGTCCGGGGCAGGACCCGGGCCAGCAGCACGGCCGCCAACCCGGCGGCGACCAGCAACGCGGCGGCGGCCGGCAGATAGGGGCGCACCGGCGAGGGGAAGGCGGCCAGCACCACGAGCGCCACGGCCACCAGGACCACCTGACCGGCGGCACGTTCCCAGACCACCGCGCGGATGCCCCGGCTCACGTCGCCGGCGTCCCGGCCGTGGCGTACCGCCCGGTGCACGTCACCGAGCACACCGCCGGGCAGGGTGGCGTTGAGGAACACCGCGCGGTAGCAGTGCGCCACCGCGGTCGCCAGCGGCAGCCGTACACCCAGGCCACCGGCGACCAGGCTCCACCGCCAGGCCGCGCAGACCGTGGTGAGCACACCGATGAGCAGGGCCGCGGCCAGCGCCGGCGCGTCGATCAGCCGCACCCCGGCCAGGAACGGACCGGTGCCCACCTGCCACAGCAGGACGGCGAGCAGCCCCACCCCGCCGACCACTCGTGCCCAGGCCCAGAACATCGGCGCCGGTCCTCCCTGAAGATCGTCCACTTGCCCCAGTTCACGTATCCGGGGCGCGAGCGGTTCATCCGTGGGCGAGGAGGTCCCGGTGCTCGACCAGCACACCGAGCCGGCCGGCGGCCGCGTCGGCCAGCCTGCGCCGGGCGTACGGCCCGACCCGGTCGGCCAGTTCCGGGCGCTGTGCGCAGGCCGCCCCCAGCCAGCCCCGGAACCACTCGGCGGCCAGGTCGGCCTGCTCGGGGCCGAGCCGCCACGGGCTGGGCCGCTGGCGTACCGCGACGCCCCGGCGGGCGAACGCGGCGGCGGTCGCGTCGGCGGCGTCGGGGCCGAGCAGCCGCCGGCCGTCGACGGTACGGCGCTGGTGGTCGTTGAACGCGGCCTCGATCACCGGGTCCAGCGGGTCCGCCGGGGTGAGCCGGACCTGCCCGGTCACCGAGATCGCGAACAGGGTGGGGCGGCCGGCGGCGGCGCAGGCGTCCACCACCCTCTCGACCTCCTCGGCGGTCAGCATGTCCAGCAGCGCCGACGCGGTGATCAGCGCGCCGTCAGCCAGGTCCTCGGCGGTCAGCCGGGTGAGGTCACCGTGCCGGGTGCTCACCGTGACCGGCGCTCCGTCCGCGGCGGTGACGCCGGCCATGGCGTCGGCGGCCCGGGACAGCAGGTCGGCGTCCCGGTCGTGCAGCACCCAGTGCTGCGGGCCGGGCAGGCGGGCCGCCAGCCAGCGGCTCATCGAGCCGGTGCCGCTGCCCAGGTCGTGGATCAGCGTCGGGCCGTCGCCGGTCAACCGGGGCCGGAGTACGTCGACCAGGTCCTCGGCGCGGGCCGCCGCGTCGGCGGCTTCGCGCAGCCGTAGCCAGTCGGCGAACGGCAGGGTCTCCTCGACGGTCATCCCGTCACCTCCTCCAGCGCGGCGGCCAGCAGCGCGGTCGTCACCGGCCAGTCGGTCAGGGTCTCCCGCCGGGCGAGGGCGGCGCGCCGCAGGCGAGTGCGCAGCGTGTCGTCGTCGAGCCAGCGGGCCAGCGCTCCGGCCAGCGCCGTCGGGTCGTCCGGCGGGACCAGTAACCCGGGCCGGTCACCGCCGGGGGCATGGCCGAGCGCCTCCGGCAGACCACCGACCTCCGTGCCGAGCACCGGCAGGCCCCGGGCCAGCGCCTCGGTGACGACCATCCCGTACGTCTCGCCCCGCGACGGGAGCACCAGCAGGTCGGCGGCGGCGTATTCGGCGTCCAGCGCCGCCCCGGTCAACGGGCCGGCCAGCCGGACCCGGTCGGCGACCTGCGCCCCCGCCAGCCGCTCGCGCAGCCGGTGCACCAACTCCGGCTCCCGGGCCAGTGTGCCGGCGCAGACCAGCGTCCACGGCAGCCCGGCCAGGGTGGACAGCGCGTCGACCAGCACGTCGTGCCCCTTGTGCCGGGTCACCGCCGCCACGCAGAGCAGCCGGTTGCCGGCGGCGGAGCCGGGTACCGCCGGGGCGGCGGTCACCCCCGGCGGTGCCGCCCGGACCCGGTCGGCTGGCAGCGGGTGGCGGGCCAGCAACCGGCGGCGGGTCCACTCGCTGGTGGTGACCACAACCTGGGCGGTCGCCAGCGCGGCGGCCTCGGCGTCGTCGTCCAGCGGCATGTGCACCAGGACGACCAGGCGCAACCGGCGGGCGTGCGGGGCGAGCAGGTCCGGCACGGTCGAGGCGATCAGGCCGTCGAGCAGCACCACCGCGTCGTCCGGCGTGGCCGCGAGCAGCCGGGCAAGCGCCGACCGGTCCGCCGGGTCGGGGCGCGGCCAGGCGCCGGGCACCGGATGCTCACGCACCGACCAGCCCTGCTCACCCAGCCCTCGGCAGATCCGCCGGTCGTAGACGTTGCCGCCGCTGGGCGTCGCCGGGTCGTCGATGTCGCCGGGCAGGACGACGTGGACGGTGCGGCCCTGCGCTCCCGGCCGGCCGACCGGCGTCGCCCGACCCGCACCGATCACAACGACCGCTCGTAGCTGGCCCAGGCGACGTGCGACTCGTGCAGGGTGACGGTGATGCCGGCCAGCTCGCGCGCCCCGGCGCCGAGCTGGCCGGCGTGCACCCGCTCGGCCAGCCGGTCGGCGACCGTACGGGCCAGCACCTCGGTCGTGGTGTTCACCCCGGCGAACGCGGCCTCGTCGTCCAGGTTGCGGTAGGTCAGCTCGCCGAGCACGGCGCGCAGCTGCTCGGTGGCCAGACCGATGTCGACCACGATGCCGTCGGCGTCCAGGTCGGGCCGGCGGAACGTCGCGTCCACCACGAAGGTCGCCCCGTGCAGACGCTGGGCCGGGCCGAACACCTCGCCCCGGAAACTGTGGGCGATCATCATGTGATCCCGAACGGTCACGCTGAACACGGTCACTCCCCGTCGTAGGTGATGAGGTGGCAGAGCGCGGGCAGGTCGCCCGTGCTGAGTCGAGCGAGCACGTCGGGCAGCTCCGCGAAGCGGGACGCACCGGTGATCAGCGCGTCGAACGCAGGGTCGTCGAGCAGGTCCAGGGCGAGCGCCAGCCGCTCGGTGTAACTGCGCCGGCCCCGCCGGGCGGGCGCGACCATACCGACCTGACTGCTGCGTACGGTCAGCCGGCCGGAGTGGAACGCCCCGCCCAGCGACACCTGCACCGGGCGGTCGCCGTACCAGCTCAGCTCGACCACCGTGCCCTCCGGCGCGAGCAGGTCCAGCGAGCGCTGCAGCCCGGCGGCGGTGGCGCTGGCGTGCACGACCAGGTCCCGGTCACCGGAGGCGTCGGCCGGGCGGGCGAACGCCACGCCGAGCGCGCCGGCCACGCCGGCCCGGCGGGCGTCGGTGTCGATCAACTCGACGTCCACGCCGGGGAACCGGGCGAGCAGCGCGGCGACGCAGCAGCCCACCATGCCCGCGCCGACCACGCTGACCCGGTCACCGACCAGCGGCGCGGCGTCCCACAGCGCGTTCACCGCGGTCTCCACGGTGCCGGCGAGCACCGCCCGCGCGGGCGGCACCCCGTCGGGCACCGGCACCACGGCGGTGGCCGGCACGACGTACGCGTTCTGGTGGGGGTGCAGGCAGAAGACCGTGCGCCCCAGCAGGGCCGGTGGACCCTGCTCGACCACGCCGACGCTCAGGTAGCCGTACTTCACCGGGCCCGGGAAGTCGCCCTCCTGGAACGGCGCGCGCATCGCGGCGTACTGGTCGGGGGGCACCCGGCCGGCGAAGACCAGCGTCTCGGTGCCCCGGCTGACCCCGGAGTATCGCGCCCGGACCAGCACCTCGTCGGGACCCGGGGCGGGCAGCGTCACCGGCCGGATCTCCGCCGAGCCGGGCTCGCGCACCCAGCAGGCGTACGCCTCGCGGATCACCGTCGCGCACCTCACCTTTGCTTCCGGCCGAACCGAACGGCCACGTTTTCCGTGTTCCCTGTCGGGGTCGTCGATCATAAACACGGAGGTACGGTGCCCACAGTTCGAAGTGGTCCGATGATCGGGCTGGGCGCGCAACTGGTCGTGCTGGCGGCGTTGGCCGCCACCGTGGGGCTGGGCGGCGCGGGTTGGCTGGTCGGGACCGGCTACGCGGTGGTCACCTGCATCGGGTTGAGCCGGGGCCTGCGCCAGGCCGGCGCGTCGCGGTTGGGCCCCGCCGACCGGGTGACGCTGACCCGGGCCGTCCTGGTCGGAGCGGTCACCGCACTGGTGGTGGACTCGTTCGGCCGGCCCTCGCCGGTGGGGCTGCTGGTCGCGGTGAGCGCGGTGGCACTGCTGCTGGACGCCGTGGACGGTCAGGTGGCGCGGCGCACCGGCACGGTCAGCGCTCTCGGCGCGCGCTTCGACATGGAGGTCGACGCGTTCCTCATCCTGGTGCTCAGCGTGTACGTCGCGCCGGCCGCCGGAGTGTGGGTGCTGGCCATCGGCGCGATGCGGTACGCGTTCGTCGCGGCGAGCGCGGTGCTGCCCTGGCTCAGCGGGTCGCTGCCACCGCGCTACTGGCGCAAGGTGGTGGCCGCCGCGCAGGGTGTGCTGCTGGCGGTGGCCGCGGCGCGGGTGCTGCCGGAGCCGTGGACGACGCTGGTGCTGGTGGTGGCGCTGACGCTGCTGGTGGAGTCGTTCGGACGGGACATCGCCTGGCTGTGGCGCCGCCGCCCGGCGGCCCGCCCGGTCGCCGCGCCGGCACCGGTCGCTGTCGCCGCACCCGCGCCGGCCGCGTCGCCCGTTCCGGCGCCACGGGTCGCGCCCGTCCCGGTGGTGCTCCTGCCGGTGGCCGGGCACTCCCCCGTCACCGTGCCGCCCCTGCTGCCGGTGCACGCTCCGGCGATGGCGGCGCGCTCGGCCGGTACCGTCCACTCCGACTGGAGGCTCTGATGACCCTTCCCACCCGGGTACGCCGGCTGGCCGGCCGGTTCCGCTCGCGCCCCTCCGCCGCGGGGGAGGCGTCGGCGCGTACTCCCGGGGTGTCGGCGGCCGAGCGCGGCCCGGCGCGGCGGGCGGTGGCCGCGGCGGGCAGTGTGCTGGCGGTGCTGCTGGTGTTCGTCGTCCTGGTCGGCCCGGACCGGCTCGGTCTGCTGACGCCCGGTGCCTTCCTGCGCATCCCGCTGGAAGGGCTGGTCATGGCCGCGCTGCTGCTGGCGCTGCCCACGCGACCCCGGCAGGCGGTGGTGGTCGTCGTGGGGCCGCTGCTCGGCCTGCTGGCCATCGTGAACCTCGCCGACCTGGGCTTCCGCGCGGCCCTCGACCGGCCGTTCGACCTGGTGCTGGACTGGCTGCTGCTGGACGACGCGTTCGGCTTCGTCCGGGACTCGGCCGGTCGGGCCGGCGCGGTCGGCGCGGCGGTGGGCGCCCTGCTGCTGGTCGGCGCGCTGCTGCTGGTGCTGACGCTGGCGCTGCGGCGGCTGGCGGCCCTGCTGGCCCGTCACGAGCGGGTGGCGACCCGGGCGGTGGCCACGCTGACGGTCGCCTGGCTGGCCTGCGCCGTCATCGGGGTCCGGGTGGTCCCGGGCGTGCCGGTGGCCGACGCCGGGATCACCGCGCTGGTCGGCGCGCACGCCGGGCAGGTGGACGAGCGGCTGCGCGACCGGGGCGCCTTCACCGCCCAGATCGCCACCGACCCGTTCCGCGACACCCCGGACGACCAACTGCTGACCGGGCTACGCGGAAAGGACGTCATCCTCGCCTTCGTGGAGAGCTACGGGCGGGACGCGGTGGAGGACCCGGAGTTGGCGCCGCAGGTCAACGCGGTGCTGGACTCGGGAACCCAGCGACTGCGCGCGGCCGGGTACGGCTCCCGCAGCGGCTTCCTCACCTCCCCGACCTTCGGCGGTGGCAGCTGGTTGGCGCACGACACGCTGCTGTCCGGCCTGTGGACGGACAACGAGCAGCGGCACCGCAGCCTCCTGGCCAGTGACCGGCTCACCCTCAACGGCGCGTTCCAGCGGGCCGGTTGGCAGACCGTCGGGGTGTTGCCGGCGGCCACCCAACCGTGGCCGGAGAAGGGGTTCTTCTCCTACGACCGCTACTACGACGCCGAGGCGCTCGGCTATCGGGGGCCGTCGTTCAGCTACGCCCCGATGCCCGACCAGTACACGATGTCGTTCTTCCAGCGGCAGGTTCGCGCCCGCGCGGACCAGCCGGTGATGGCCGAGATCCCGCTGGTCTCCAGCCACTCGCCCTGGACGGCGATACCCCGGATGATCGGCTGGGACGAGGTGGGCGACGGCTCGATCTACCACGGCGCCGCCGCCGGCGAGGACAGCGGCGACGCCGACGGTGACACCAGCCGGATCCGGGCGGGATACCGGCAGGCCATCGGGTACTCGCTGGAGACGTTGATCTCCTACGTGCAGACCTACGGCGACGACGACCTGGTGCTGGTCTTCCTCGGCGACCACCAGCCCGCCCCCGTGGTCACCGGCGAGGGCGCCAGCCGGGACGTGCCGATCACCATCGTCGCCCGTGACCCGGCAGTGCTGGCCCGAGCGGCCGGCTGGGGCTGGGAGGACGGCCTGCGGCCGGGTCCGCAGGCCCCGGTGTGGCCGATGGACACCTTCCGGGACCGGTTCCTGACCAGCTTCGGGCCGTCGACGCCGCCGATCGCCGCACCCCGCTGAGGGGCGGCCCCGTGGTGACGACGAGGGATCCCGCCCCTATGGTGGACCGATGGCGTCGGTCAAGCAGGTCCAGGTCACCTTCGACTGCGCGGAACCCGAGCGCGTCGCCCGCTTCTGGTGCGAGGTGTTGGGGTACGTCGTACCGCCGCCACCGGAGGGGTTCGCCACCTGGGACGAGTTCGACCGCGCGCTGCCGCCTGAACAGCAGGGCTCGGCGTTCGCCTGCGTCGATCCCACCGGTGTGGGCCCGCGACTGTTCTTCCAGCGCGTCCCCGAAGGCAAGGTCGTCAAGAATCGGGTGCATCTTGACGTGCGGGTCGGCACCGGGCTCGTGGGTGACGAGCGCCTGGCGGCACTTGAGGCCGAATGCGCACGACTGGTCGCGCTCGGCGGGGTGCGCGTGCGCCTGCTGTCCGCCGATGGCGTCAACGAGTCGTGTCTCGTGATGCAGGACGTCGAGGGCAACGAGTTCTGCCTCGACTGAGTGCCGCGAACCCGGCGCGGGTCGGGTGGGCGGTCATCGGCTCTCCGCCGGGACTCGGTCCAGGAAGCCCAGCACCTGGGTCAGGCGCCCGTTGCCGTCGACCACCGCGACGTCGAAACCAGCGATCGGTGCCTCGCCGCTCTCCGGCCCGAGCTCCCAGGTGAAGCGGACCTGGTTGTGGTGGCCGTCGACCGGGCCGGCCAACCGGAACGTCATGCCGGGGAACTGACTCTGCACCGCGGCGATCGTCGCGTCGACGGCCTCCCGGCCCTCGGCGACGGCCAGCGGGTCCACGTAGCGGCCCTCGGGTGCCCACAGGTCGTCGATGTCCTGACGCCGCCTCGCCGGATCGGTCTCATTCCAGATCGCGATGTACCGCTCGGCCAGCTCGTGGAATGCCGCAGTCATGGAACTCTCCTCGTTCGCCGGAAATGGGGGCGGGTCGCCGCCTCTGGAAAAAGGATCTCCGGTGCCGTGGCGCCTGTCGATTACGTCGCAGGTAATGGCCCGCGCTCCGATGGGGTACCTAGGGTCGGGGCGTGACGACCATGACAAGGCAGGGGCGACCCGTCGGCGAGTTGCTGCGCGACTGGCGCCGAACCCGCGGGTTGAGCCAGCTCGACCTGTCGATCGAGGCGGGGGTGTCGACCCGGCATCTGAGCTTCGTGGAGACCGGGCGATCCCGCCCGAGTCCGGATCTCATCCTGCGGTTGGCGGATCAGCTCGACATGCCGCTGGCCGAGCGCAACACGGCGCTGCTCGCCGGCGGGTACGCGCCCGCCTACCCCAGCCACGAGCTCAGTGATCCGGAACTGGTTCCGGTACGTGCCGCCGTACGGCAGATCCTCGATGGCCACGACCCGTACCCCGCGGTGCTCATCGACCAGCACTGGCATCTCGTCGAAGCCAACCCGGCCGTCGCTCTGCTCACCGCTGGCGCCGAACCCCACCTCCTGACCCCACCGGTCAACGTGCTGCGACTCAGCCTGCACCCCGACGGCATGGCCCCGCGAATCCTCAACCTGCCGGAGTGGCGCGCCCACCTGCTCCACCGGCTGCGCCAGCAGGCCGCGGCGACCAACGACCCGGCCCTGCACGAACTGCACGAGGAGCTTCGCGGCTATCCGGGCGACAACGACGCTACGGCGCCGGTCAGGGACGCCGTCTCGCGCGTCGTCATCCCGCTGCGGTACCGCCACGACGGCCGGGAGCTGTCGTTCTTCACGACCACCACCGTCTTCGGCACACCTCGGGATGTCACCGTCTCCGGGCTGGCCGTCGAGGCCTTCTTCCCTGCCGACCCGGCGACCACGGACACGCTCCACACCCTCGCCAGGACCCGAGCCCGAACGGACACTTGACCAGGAACAGCACGGGCGCTCCTGAGCCGCGACTACCGGTCGTCGGACCCGGTGGGGCGGGCGCGGACGTGCAGCCGCTCCCCCTGCGGCCCGAAGAGGCTGAGGACCTCGGTGGTGCCGGGGCCGGGGTTGGACAACCGGTGCGGGACGCGGGTGTCGAACTCGGCCACCTCGCCCGGGGTCAGCGTCAGGTCGTGCTCGCCGAGCAGCAGGCGCAGCCGGCCGGAGAGGACGTAGATCCACTCGTACCCCTCGTGGGTCTGCTGGGTCAGCTCCCCGGTAGGCGTGTTCGGCGGGAGGATCTGCTTGAAAGCCTGCAGACCGCCCGGTCGGCGGGTCAGGGGCAGGAACGTCACGCCGTGCTTGACGATGGGCTTGGGGCGTACCCGGGGGTCTCCGGTCGCCGGAGCGTCCACCAGCTCGTCCAACGGCACCTGGTAGGCCCGGGCCAGCGGGAGCAGCAGCTCCAGGGTGGGCCGGCGGCTGCCGGACTCCAGCCGGGACAGGGTGCTCACCGAGATGCCGGTCAGGTCGGCGAGCTGGGCCAGGGTGGTCCCCCGCTGGTGGCGCAGGGCACGCAGTCGCGGGCCGACGGCGGCCAGCGCCGCGCTGTCGTCGTTTGCCATAACGGCAAGGATAGTTGCCGCCCGGCCGGCGGCGACGGATGGTGGGCTCAGCCGAGAAGCAGGGAGACACACCGGTGGACGAGACATATGACGTGGTGGTGGTGGGCGGCGGCGCGGCGGGGCTCAGCGGAGCCCTGGCACTGAGCCGCGCCCGACGCTCGGTGCTCGTGATCGACTCCGGCGAGCCGCGCAACGCGCCGGCCGACCACGTGCACAACTACCTGGCGCGCGAGGGAACGCCGCCGGCCGAGCTGGTCGCGGCCGGCCGCGCCGAGGTGGCCGGGTACGGCGGGACGTTCCTGGCCGGGCGGGTGGAGACGGCGACCAGGGACGACGACGGGTTCCGCCTCAACCTCGACGACGGGCAGGTGGTGCGCGCCCGGCGGCTGCTGGTGGCCACCGGCTTGACCGACGAACTGCCCGACGTGCCGGGGTTGGCGCAGCGGTGGGGTCGCGACGTGCTGCACTGCCCGTACTGCCACGGCTGGGAGGTCCAGGACCGGCGGATCGGTGTGCTGGCCACCGGGCCGATGGCCGTGCACCAGGCCGAGATGTGGCGGCAGTGGAGCTCGGACGTGCTGCTCCTGCTGCACGACGCTCCGGCACCGGACGAGGAGGCGGCCGAGCGGCTCGCCGCCCGGAGCATCGCCGTTGTGCCGGGTCCGGTCGCCGCGCTGGAGGTGACCGGGGACGCGCTGACCGGCGTCCGGCTCGCCTCCGGCCGGGTGGTGGCGCTCGACGCGGTGGTGGTCGCCACCCGGACGGCCCCGCGCGCCGGGTTGCTGGTCGGGCTGGGCCTGGCCCCGGAGGAGGTCACGATGGGCGGGTACGTGATCGGCAGCCAGATCCCGGCCGACGCTACCGGGGCGACGACCGTGCCGGGAGTCTGGGTGGCCGGCAACGTCGCCGACGTACGCGGCCAGGTGATCACAGCCGCCGCGGCCGGCCTGACGGCCGGGGCAGCCATCAACGCCGACCTGATCGCCGAGGAGACCCGCGACGCGGTGACCGCGTACCGGCAGCTGGTGGCCACGGCCTTCGAGGAGCCGGCGTGGGAGGAGCGCTACCGTTCCCGGCCGGCGGTGTGGAGTGGCCGGGCGAACCCGCAACTGGTCACCGAGGCCGCCGATCTGGCACCGGGGCGGGCACTGGACGTGGGCAGCGGCGAGGGCGCCGACGCCGTGTGGTTGGCCGAGCGCGGCTGGCGGGTGACGGCGGTGGACATCTCCACCACCGCGCTGGGCCGTGCCGCCGGGCACGCCGACGCCGCCGGGGTCGGCGACCGCATCGAGTGGACGCACGCCGACCTGCGCGAGAAGCCGCCCACCGAGGAGGCGTACGACCTGGTGTCCGCGCAGTTCATGCACCTGCCGCCGGCGCAGCGGCGGGAGCTGTTCGCCCGGCTGGCCGCAGCGGTGGCGCCGGGCGGCACCCTGCTGATCGTCGGGCACCACCCGTCGGACCTGTGGACGTCCGCGCACCGGATGCACATGCCCGACATGATGTACACGGCCGAGGACGTGGCCGGCGAGCTGGATCCGGCCCGGTGGGAGGTGCTCACCGCCGAGGCCCGGCCTCGCACCGCCACGGACCCGGAGGGCCGGGACATCACCCTGCACGACGCGGTGCTGGTCGCCCGCCGGCGCTGAACACCGATGCCGGTGGCGGCTCGTCCGCCACCGGCATGCGCCACTGTGGACGGCGACAAAGGTCGCGGATCACCGCCTTCCGGGCGGCGCTCCGTCACGATCCACCGGGGAAAGGACGGGTGCTCGGAGGTTGTCGTGGGCGGTGGTGGGGCGGGCCTACTCACGGCGCGGCCTCGGCGGTAGCGTTGCGCCACATTCACGGCCCGCGCGGGGCGGTCGACCGCCGGCCCTGGCGCCCCGATCGTACGGAGGATGGTGCATGTCCATCGGCGCTGAGCCGCACGCAGCACGCGACGATGCGGCCTCGCGGCCGAGCTTCGAGCTCGCCCTGCGCGGCTACGACAAACGCCAGGTCGACAAGCACCTGGAGCAGCTCGACGGGCAGTTGGCGATGCTGAGCGGGGAGCACGGGCGCTCCGCGGTCCGCGTCCGTGAGCTGACCGCCGAGGTGCAGCGGCTGCGCGCCGAGCTGGCCGAGCTTCAGGAGCAGCCCGTGCAGGTGGACCGCGCCTCGTTCCAGGATCTGGGTCCCATGGTCGGCGAGATCCTGGCCCTCGCCGAGAAGCAGGCGTCGATGATCACCGACTCGGCCATGGATCGTGCGAACGAGCTGCGGACCGAGGCGGAGCGCATCCTCGTCGACACGCGCGAGCGGGCCGCGCAGGCGCGCCAGGATCTGGGCGAGGAACTGGCGGCCCGGCGCGCCGAGCAGGAGCAGGCGTACGAGGAGCGGCGCCGGGTGGCCGAGGCCGAGCTGACCGCGATCCGGGAGCACGCCGAGCAGTTGCGGGCCGACGGTGAGGCCGCCCACGAGCGTGCGCAGCACGAGGCGAAGCGGATCACCGAGCAGAGCGCCCAGCAGCTCAACCAGACCAGGGTCGCCGCCGACGCGCTGATGAAGTCGGCCCGCACCCAGATCCAGCAGGAGCTCCAGGCCGCCCGGGCCAAGGGCCAGCAGGAGATGGCCCAGTGGCAGGCCGGGGTGGAGCGCGAGGTCAACGACCGGCGAGCCGCCGCCGAGCAGGAGATCGCCGAGCAGCAGGCGGTCGCCGAGCGGGAGCTGGCCGAGCAGCGCAGCACCACCGAGCAGCAGATCGCGGCGCTGCTGGCCGAGGCACAGCAGCACGTGACGGAGCTGCGCAACCGGGCCGACGAGCAGGCCGCCACCCAGCAGGAGCAGCTTGCCGCCGTGCAGGAGGAGCTTGAGGAACGCCGCCAGGAGTCGGCCCAGCTGCACGCCGAGCTGGAGACCGCCCGCCAGCAGCTCGCCGAGGTCCGCCAGGAGGGCGAGACCCTGGAGAACGAGCTGGGCCGGATCCAGCAGCGGCTGAACGAGGTGCGCCGGGACCTGACCGCCGAGAGCGCGCGTCTGGACGAGGCCCGCCGGGCCGGGGATTCTGCCGAGCGGCACGCCAAGGACGTCCGCGCCCGGGTGCAGCGGGAGGCGAAGCGGGTGGCCGACCTGGCCGCCGCCGCGGTGATGGCCGCCGCCGCGGGTGGCACGGAGACCGCCGAGTACCCGATGGTGGGCAGCCGGTCCGGCACCGACCGGCCCGTCGTCGAGCGGCCCGCCGCCCACCGACTCGTCAGCGAGCGGCCGATCGACGAGCGGGCCGCCGACGACCAGCCGGGTGACGAGCTGCCCGGCGGCGACCAGGCCGAGGACGAACGGCCCGATGGCGAGCCGGCCGACAGCCCGGGCGGCACGGACGAGCCGGCCGTGACCGTCGACCGTCCGGCCGCCACGAACGCACCCACCAGCGATGCCGGGCCGGCCTTCGGGCGACCAGGCGGCACCGGGGACCCGACGCCCGTGCCGTTCCTGCCCTTCGGGCAGCCGATCAGCGAGAACGGCGCCGCCCGGACCTGACGCCGGTGGCGGTCGACCTCGGGCCGGTTCGGACGGGGCGATTCTGCGCGGAACCCGGTCGACGGTCCCGTCGGAGCTGACAGGCTGGGCTGGCCGCCGCGCACCGGCGGCCGCCGGCCGGGTCCGGTGACCGAGAGGAGCGCCGGTGACCGACCAACCGGAGGAGTTCGACCTGCTCGTCGTGGGCGGCGGCAAGGCCGGCAAGACGTTGAGCATGGACGTTGCCCGTTCCGGCCGGCGCGTCGCCATGGTCGAACGCGGGATGATCGGCGGCAGCTGCATCAACGTGGCGTGCATCCCGACCAAGGCGCTGGTGACCAGTGCGCGGGCCGCACGCCAACTGCGTGGCGCCCGCGCGCTCGGCCTGGTGGTCGAGGGAGGCCGGGTCGACGTGGACCTGCTGCGCGCCCACAAGCAGGACGTCGTCGAGGGGATGATCGCCGCCAACCGGCAGCAGTTCCTCGAATCCGGCCTGCACCTGGTGATCGGCGAGGCCCGCTTCGTCGGGCCGCGTACCGTGCGGGTGTCCCTGGCGGACGGGGGTGAGCGGCTGCTCCGCGGCGCCGACGTGGTGGTCAACACGGGCACCCGACCACACCTGCCGTCCGTGCCCGGGATGGCGGAGGCCAGGGTTCTGACCAGCGACAGCCTGCTGCACCTGGACCGGCTGCCGGCCCGCCTGGTGGTGCTCGGGGGCGGCACCGTCGGGGTGGAGTTCGCGCAGATGTTCGCCTCGTTCGGCAGCACGGTGACACTGATCGAGGGCGGTCCCCGGTTGCTCACCCGCGAGGATCCCGACCTGAGCGACGCGGTGATGCGGATCTTCATCGACGACGGCATCGACGTACGCGTCGGCGTGACGGTCGCCCGGGTCGACCGGAACGACGACGGCACCGTCGGGGTGACCCTGGACGACGGCAGCCTGGTGACCGGGGACGACGTGCTCGTGGCGGCCGGTCGGGCGCCGGTCACCGACGGGCTCGGGCTGGACGCCGCCGGTGTCCGGCTGAACGAGCGCGGTTTCGTGCTGGTCGACGAGTACCTGCGTACCACCGCCGAGCGGACCTGGGCGGCCGGGGACGTCGCGGGCACGCCGCAGTTCACCCACGCCTCGCTGGACGACTACCGGATCATCCGGGCGAACCTGGCGGGTGAGCGACGCAGCACCGCCGGACGGCTCATCCCGTACACCATCTTCACCACCCCGGAGCTGGCCCGGGTCGGGCTCACCGAGACCGAGGCGCGCCGCGCCGGGTACGACGTGCAGGTGGCCCACCTGCCGGTCTCCGCGATCCCCCGGGCGCGCACCCTGCGGCAGACCGAGGGCATGTGGAAGGCGGTGGTCGACGCCGGCAGCGGCCGGATCCTCGGCGCGGCGCTGCTCGGCGCCGAGGCCGGAGAGGTGATCACCTCCGTGCAGCTGGCGATGCTCGCCGGCATGCCGTGGACCGCCCTGCGGGACGCGATCATCACCCACCCGACCATGGCCGAGGGACTCAACCTGCTCTTCGCCTCGCTCCAGCCCCGCCCGGTCCGCTAGGGCACGTTCACCAGCTGATGCTGGCCGCCACCGGCAGGTGGTCGCCGCCGGTGGCCGGCAGCACCCAGGAGCTCTCCGGCTTCACACCGCGGACCAGGATCTGGTCGATCCGCACCACCGGGAACGTCGCCGGCCAGGTGAAGCCGAAGCCGTCCCCGGCCTCGACCTGAGCCGAGCGCAACCGCGAGGTGATGCTGCCGAACACGCGGTCGTCCATGGTGCCGTTCAGGTCGCCGAGCAGCACCACCCGTTCGTTCCGTTCGGCGGCGACGGCCTCGCCGAGCGCCCGCGCGTTCCTGTCCCGATGGGCCGTCCAGAAGCCCGCCCTGGGATTAACCCGCACGGATCCCAGGTGGGCCACGTACACCACCAGCGGCCCCTGGTCGGTGACCACCGTGGCGCGCAGCGCCCGGTTGTAGGCCATCGTGATGTCGGCCGGCTTGGTGGCCGCCAGCGGGCCGGCGTCCATCTGGATGTCCACCGGCTGACTGTCCGACAGCGGCAGCTTGCTCCACAGCCCGACCGTGCCCTGCACCGTGTGGTACGGGTACGCCTTCCCCAACTCCTCCTCGTACGTGCCCACGGCCTGCGGGCTCAGCTCCACCAGGGCCAGCACGTCCGCACCGGCGGCGGCGAGGTCGCGGGCGGTGCCGGCCGGGTCGGGGTTGTTGGCGTTGACGTTCTGCTGGGCCACGGTGAGGTCGCCGCCGGGACGGGACTTGTCGACGAGCAGCCCGCCGAAGAGGTTCAGCCACACCACGACCGGCAGCAGCAGCGCGGCCACCGCGGAGGCTGAACGACGCCACAGCGCCCCGATCAGCAGTACGGGGATGAGCAGGCCGAACCACGGCAGGAACGTCTCCACCAGGCTGCCGAGGTTCCCGATCCGGTTCGGGATCTGCCGGTGCAGTAGCAGGATCAGGCCGAGCAGCAGCGCCAGCGCCGCGAGCACCAGGCCGCGCTTCCAGGGGCTCGGCCGGAAGACGTTGCGCATCGCCCGGCGGATGCGGGCGCGCCACGTCCGGGCGCCGGCATCCCGTCGGCCGGCGTCGCCCTGCCCGGTCTCCGCCGAGTCCACCTGCGTCATCGTCCGCCCCCGCTCACCGTCGGTCACTGCCGCATCCTATTTTGGTCAACAGGCTGTCCGGGTGAGCTCTCTGACCTGGCCTTCTCCTCCTCGGCAGCATCCTTCTCCGGGGGCGGTGAGCACGCTTCCACCCGGGTGCGTCCGTGCGGCGTCGTGGTGACCGGGCCGCTAGTCGGGCTGGCCGGCGATCTCGGCGCGGACCCGCTGCTGGAAGGCGCGTGCCTGCGCCCCGGTGGGCGGCGGCCCGCCGCGCCGGGCGGCGACCGCCCGGCGGACCACCTCGGCCGGGTCCCCGGCATCGATCAGCCGCTGCCCGGCCGCCACCTTGGACAACCAGACGCCGTCGCGGTGGCGTACCAGCGACCGGCACGCGCCGAGCACCGCGTCCTCCGCGCCGGGCGCGGGCTGGTCGCCCGGCGGCATCGGCAGGGCCAACCACCAGGTCAGCGCCTCGATCAGCAGGCGGCGCAGGTCGGCCGGGGCCAGGTCGGCGAAGACCTCCCCCGCCGGCGGCCCGAGCAGCGGCAAGCCGCTCTGGTGCAGGATGCTGCGATCCAGCCCGTACCAGAACCGGCCGTCGGTCGCGGGCCGGTCCGCCGGGTCGAGGGTGCGCCGGAACGGCATCCCGGAACCGGTGTTCAGCTCGACCTCGAAGCCGGGTTCCGGCCGGCCGGCGGCGGCCACGGACCGTTGGTAGGCGACCAGTTCCAGCCCGCGCGCCGGGCAGGGCAGCGCTTCGTGTCGCAGCCGCGCCACCAGCGCCACCTTGTCGGTCCCGGTCAGCGGCCCGGCACAGACCAGCGCCACGTCCACGTCACTGCGACCGCGCTGGTACGCGCCGAGCCCCACCGAGCCGGCGGCGTACGCGCCCACCAGGTCGTCGCCGAGCACGTCCCGGGCGGCGTCGACCAGCTCGTCGAGGTAGCGGCGAAGATCGGAATCCACGCCCCATCCTCACCTGCGGGCAGCACCGCCCCGAACCCGGGTCACCCGG
Source organism: Micromonospora sp. RHAY321 (assembly GCF_023896955.1). Taxonomy (GTDB): domain Bacteria; phylum Actinomycetota; class Actinomycetes; order Mycobacteriales; family Micromonosporaceae; genus Micromonospora. Next base: position 386,719 of record NZ_JAMHIW010000002.1, on the reverse strand, counting down.
CCGGCGGCGGTCCTACCCGGCGTAGAGCAGCAGCAGGCCGGCGACGGTGTAGGCGACCATCAGTGCCAGCAGTGGGAGCTGACCGGCCACCGCCCGGGCACGGGGGAACAGGTACAGGGCGCGGTCGTGGGCGAGCAGCGTGCCGAGCAGGTGCCCGAGGATGATGACGGTGATCTGGAGGCTGGCCACCCCGCCGGGGGTGACCAGGCCGGTGTGCGGTTGCCAGCCGGCTGTGCCGAACCAGTTGGCGCCGGTGCCGAGGGGGTCGGAGAGCAGCGCGACGGTGCGCTGACCCTCCAGGATCAGCAGCGAGTAGTAGTGCGCCACCAGGTATCCCGCGGCGATCGGCACGATCGAGTGGGCGAGTTCGCCGGGCACGGCGCGGGCCGACGTGGCACCGTCGACCGGGTCGTCGTCGGCGCGGCCGATCCGGGCGGCGGCCCCGGTGGCGGCGAGGTACGCCGCGGCGACGGCGGCGATGACCAGGATCAGCCCGACGCTGCCGGTGACCGCCGGAGGCTGGCCGTTCTCCTGAGCGAAGCGCAGCCACGCGGGCGCGTTGGAGAGGCTGTCGAACATCGTCGAGCCGAGCAGCACGACCACCACGGCGACCAGGCCGGGTCGGGGGCGCAGGCCGGCGATCCCGTCCAGCGGGTTGCGCCACACCAGCACGCCGTCCGCGGCCCGGCCGACCGGGGCGAGGTGGCCGACCAGTCCGCTGTACACCTCGAACGGGTCGGCCCGGTCGAACCAGCCCGCGCCGAACAGCGCCGCCCCGGCCAGCATGACCACGGCGTACGCGGCGAGCCAGGCGGTGATGACCGGCAGCGTGGCCCGGTCGGGTGCGACCAGTTCCAGCCAGACGAACCCGAACAGGGTGACGGCCGCCGGCCAGAGCCCCAGGCCGGCTGGCAGCTCGCGGAGGCCGCGCTCCGGGTCCCGCCGTACCGCCAGCGCGGCGAGCAGGTGCACCGTACGCAGCGGGTTGACCGCCCGCCAGACCGGGCCGAGCAGCAACGACACGGGCACCAGCCCGACCCAGAGCAGCACGTAGAGCGCGCCGGCCGTCGGGTTGTCCGGGGTGTCCGGTCCGGCCAGCAGGCCCAGGCAGAACCACCCGGCGGCGAGCAGGCCCAACGCGCGCAGCGCCCACCGGAGGGCGGGCGCGTCGACGAGCCGGGCCAGGCGCTGCGGCACCGGCCGGCCGCCGGCGGCGTCGCGGTCGAGTCGTGGCTCGCGCCAGAGCAGGCCCAGCGCGAGGAACGTGACGACGAGGGTCAGGGCCGCGGCGACGACGAGCTGCGGCAGCGTGATCGGAAGGTCCTGACGGCCACCGACACCGTGTGCCAGCACGGCGGTCGCGCCGGTCACGGTGCTCAGCGGACGACGAGCTGGAACAGCACCAGCTCGGTCTCGTGCGTCTCCACCTCGAACAGCCCGGTCTTGTCGGCGCGGAACTCCACCGAGGCGGGCGCGCCGGCCGGCAGGCGGGCGCCCAGGTCGTAGCCGTGCAGGTGCAGCTCGTCGGGAACGTCCGAGGTGACCGTGATCCGCACCAGCTGGCCCTTACTCACGGTGACCCGCCCGGTCGGCGGGTTGACCCGCCGCTTCGCGATCGTCACGGTGATCTCCCGGTCCACCGCCGGCGTGCTGGCGGTGGGGCCGGGTGTGGGGCTGGCCGACGGCGCCGGCGTGGTGGCGGTCGTCGGCGGCGCGGCGGCCGTCGGCGATGCCGACGGGTCGGCCACGGACGGGTCGTCGCCCTGCCCGCAACCGGTGGCGAGCAGGGCGGCGAGGACACCGGTGGCGAGGACGGCGGGAACCCGGGAACCGGGGGCACGGACGAACACGGGCGGACTCCGAACGACGCGGGGGGACGGGTGTCGAACTGATCGTCGGGGACGTGAACTCTACGTCTTGTTCGGCGGGGAGGAAATGACCATGATGAACGAATGCGATCGAGGCTGGTCACTGTCCGTCACGTCCTGAGCCGAGCGCTGGCGGCGCTGGCCGCGACGCTGGTGGTGTTCCTGCTGCTGCCCGCCGCTCCGGCGTCCGCGCACGGCCAGTTGGCGACGTCGGCCCCGCTGACCGGCACCGTTGTCCGTGAGCCGCTGGCGCAGGTGGCGTTGTACTTCACCGAGAAGCCGGCGTCCAACGCCCACTTCACCGTCACCGGGCCGAACGGGTCGCGGGTGGACAACGGCTGGTCGTACGGCGAGCCGAAGCGGTTGGACAAGCCGGTCCAGGAGTACTTCATGGTCAACGGGGTCTTCGAGCCTCGGCTGTACCACACCGGCTTCCCCGCCATGGTGTCCGTCGCGCACTGGCCGGCGAAGGGCCGGTACACCGCCAGCTATCTCTCCGTCGCCTCCGATGGTGAGGCCGTGCGCGGCAGCGTCACGTTCGACTACCAGGGTTCCATCACGGCGGCACCGGCCGGTTGGACGGCGCCCACGGACGGTCCCGCGCCGGCGCTGCTCGCCCAGGTGGAGGGCACCCCGTCGGCGAGCCCCGGAGCAGCCGGCGCGAGCCCCGGCCCGGCGGGCGCTAGCGGCGCTGCGGCGAGCGAGCCGGCGGGCGCCACGACCGGGCAGGGCGGTGGTCTGCCGCCGTGGCTGGTGCCGGCCGTGATCGTGGCGGTGGTCGCGGTCGTCGTGCTGGTGGCGGCCCGCCGTCGACCCGCTCCGCGCGGCGCTGCCAACCCGGCCCGCCGTCCCGCCGGCCGAGCCCGTGGGTCCGCCGTCCCGGCCCGTAAGCCGGGCACCGCGACCCGGAAGCCCGGCAACCGGGCGGGTGGTCCGGCCCGGCGCGGGCGGCGGTAGGTCCAGGGTCTCGACACCGGGCATTCATCGCGTACCACCGCGTACTTTCGCACATACATCGGGAACTTTTGATGTATCGATGCAAAGGCATGGACAGTCCAATCGAAACAACTTAATGTCTCGACCCATCAACCCGGTGTTTCCAGAACGTCACTCGTCGGCGTCGAGGGCGTTTCGGAACCGGGCCGACGGCCATCGCCTCCACCACTGATCCACGCCGGCCGTCGGACACTCCTATCCCTCTTGGAGGAACGATGGGCACACGGCTGCTGCGCCGATTCCGCAGTCCTGTCCTGGGTGCGCTGGCACTCGTCCTCGCCGCCGGCTTCTGGGCCGACCCGGCCGGCGCCGCCCCCGAGCAGGAACCGGGCGTCACGCTGCGCGTCTTCGACGTGCAGGTGCCGCTGTCCGAGCTCTGCACGCTCAAGCCCGCGCAGACCCCGAACGTGGACAAGCTGATGTCCACGATCAACTGGACGTCGACCGCCGACTTCGGCTTCGACAACTACTTCGTCTCGCAGGTCCTCGGCAACATCACCACCACCCAGGCCGGCAGCTACACGTTCCGGCTCAGCAGCGACGACGGATCCAAGCTGACCATCGACAACAGCGTGGTGATCAACCACGACGGCCTGCACGGCGCGACGCCGCCCAAGGAGGGCACCGTCACCCTCACCGCCGGGCTGCACCCGCTGCGCATCGACCACTTCGAGCGCGACGGCGGGCAGCAGATCACCCTGGAGTGGAAAACGCCCGGCTCGTCGTCCTTCGTGGTCGTGCCGAACTCGGCGCTGAGCACCGACGCCGGGGTGGTCCGGGTGACCGCTCCCGGCCGCAAGGAGTGCGAGGGGGTCACCGACTCCCCCGGTGACGGCCTGCCGCTGACCGGTGTGCACCCCGGCTACACGCTGACCAACCTGCGGCCCACCGGCTTCCAGCCGAAGGTCACCGGGATGGACTGGCTGCCCGACGGCCGACTGGTCATCTCGACCTGGGGTGGCAGCGACCAGTCCGGCACCTCGCAGGACGGTGAGGTGTGGATCATGAACAACACCGGCGGCGCGACCACGCCGGGCAACGTGACCACCAAGAAGATCGCTGGAGGTCTCAAGGAGCCGATGGGGCTCAAGGTCGTCGACGGAGTGGTCTACGTCTCGGAGAAGCAGCGGCTGACCCGACTGGTCGACAGCACCGGCGACGAGGTGGCCGACCAGCTCCAGACGGTCGCCACCTGGCCGTACGGCGGGAACTTCCACGAGTTCGCGTTCGGCCTGCTCTACCAGGACGGGTTCTTCTACCTGAACCTGTCGGTGTCGATCAACTCCGGCGGCGCGACCACCAACCCGCAGCCCGCCGTCAACCGGGGCACCACCCTCAAGGTCAACAAGGACACCGGGGCGGTCAGCTACGTCGCCGGTGGCCTGCGCACCCCGCACGGCATCGGCTGGGGCCCGGAGGGCGGCATCTTCGTCACCGACAACCAGGGCGGCTGGCTGCCCTCCTCGAAGTTGGTGCACGTCAAGCAGGGCCGGTTCTTCAACCACTACATGAACCCGGCCGGCCCGTTCGACGCCAACCCGGTCACCCCGCCGGTGCTCTGGATGCCGCAGAACGAGATCGCCAACTCCCCCAGCACGCCGATGTACCTGACCACCGGCCGGTACGCCGGGCAGTTCGTCATCGGTGACGTGACCTACGGCGGCCTGCAGAGAGCCAATGTGGAGAAGGTCAACGGCGAGTACCAGGGTGCCCTGTTCCGGCTCACCCAGGGCCTCGAGGCGGGCGTCTCCGAGGTCAACGTCGGACCGGACGGCGCGATCTACGTCGGCGGGCTCGGCGCGGGCGGCAACTGGGGCCAGACCGGCAAGCTGTCGTACGGCCTGCAGAAGCTCACCCCGAACACCACCAACGCCTTCGAGATGCTCGCCATGCGGGCCACCGAGGCCGGCTTCGAGGTGGAGTACACCCAGCCGGTCTCGGCGGAGACCGCCGCCAACCTGGCCGCGCACTACAAGGTCAAGCAGTGGCGGTACCAGGCGACCGCCAGCTACGGCGGTCCGAAGATCGACGAGGAGACGCTGACCGTCACCTCGGCCACCCTCTCGGCGGACGGAAAGAAGGTCAGCCTCGCCGTTGGTGGGCGCAAGGCCGGCCACGTCGTGTACCTGCGCTCGCCGCGCCCGTTCACCTCGACCACCGGGCAGTCACTGTGGAGCACCGAGGCGTGGTACACGCTGAACGCCATCCCGGGCACCACCCCGCCGCCGACCGGCGGGGCCAACCTGGCGCTCAACAAGCCGGCCACGGCGGACAGCTCCTGCTCGGCGACCGAGGCCCCGGCCAAGGCCGTCAACGGCAGCGTCGCCGGCGGCAACGGTGACAAGTGGTGCTCGACGGGCGCCACGAAGTACCTCCAGGTGGATCTGGGGGCCAGCTACGCGGTGAACCGGGTGGTGGTCAAGCACGCCGGAGCCGGCGGCGAGAACGCCGCCTGGAACACCCGGGACTTCACGGTCGCGTCCAGCGCGGACGGCACGACCTGGACCACCCGCGCCACGGTGACCGGCAACACGGCGAGCACCACGACCCACAACGTCACCGCCCCCGGCACCCGCCACGTGCGGTTGGCCATCACCGCGCCGACCAGCACCAGCGATCCGGCCGCACGCATCTACGAACTGGAGGTGTACGCGGCCACCAGCGGCGGCTCGGGCACCATCACCGGCGTCGGCGGCAAGTGCCTGGACGTGAACAACGCCGGCACCGCCGACGGCACGAAGATCCAGCTCTGGACCTGCAACAGCACCAGCGCCCAGTCCTGGAGCCGGGTCGGCGACACCTACCGCGCTCTGGGCAAGTGCCTGGACGTCGACAACGGCGGCACCGCCGACGGCACGAAGGTGCAGTTGTGGACCTGCAACGGCACCGGCTCGCAGGTGTGGCAGCCGCAGCCCGACGGGTCGATCCGCAACCCGCAGTCGGGCAAGGTGATGCAGGCCGCCGGTGGCGCCACCGCCGACGGCACCCAGATCCAGATCGGCACGTACGCCGGCGGCGCCCACCAGAAGTGGGTCGTCAGCGCGGGGTAGGCACCGACACCTGGGGCGCGGTCTGAACCGGCAACCGGTCAGGCCGTGCCCCGGGCCACCCGGCGCGGATCCCGGCGGTCGGTACGGTCAGGGGCCCTGCGGCAGCGGCTGGGCCAGCGCCCGCAGATCGGCCGGGAGCTGTGACAGCGCGTCCTCGAACTCGCGGTGCCCGACCACCCGGTGCATCGTCTGGAGGACGGCCCGGACGCCCCGCTCGGCGGTGGGTCGGTCCGTGCCGGCGCGGTCGGCCACCCGCCGCATGAACTCGTCGTAACCGAACGCCTCCGGCGCCTCAACCGCCTTGATCAGCAGCGGGCTCAACTCGGGGGCCAGATGGGGGGCCAGCTCGGCCGCCTCACCGCCGCTGAGCCGCTCGGTGAGGGTACGCAGAACGGCCTCGGTCAGCGGGCGCGCCTGCTCGGGCGGGACACCCGCCCGTCCCGCGACCTTGTCGACGAACATCAGCTCGGCCATGGCTCGCCCCTTCCGTCCGGAGACGCGTGGCTACCCGGGCCCACCGGCCACAAACCCGGGGCCGTGCGCGGGTGTCCGATTTACGAACCGGAGCGCTGTGGGAGCATGGTTGTCCTTCGTGTCTTCCCCACCCCCAGCGGAAGGACGCCCGTGGCAGAAGCGGCACCTCTCCCGGCCACCGACCAGCCCAAGATCGACACCAGCGTTCCGCACTCCGCCCGGATCTGGAACTACTGGCTGGGCGGCAAGGACAACTTCGAGATCGACCGGCTGGCGGGTGAGCAGGTCCGCGAGCTGTTCCCCGCGATGATCGAGACGGCGCGCGAGTCCCGGGCGTTCCTGTCCCGCGCGGTGCGCTTCCTCGCCGGTGAGGCCGGCATCCGGCAGTTCCTCGACGTCGGCACCGGGCTGCCCACCGCCGACAACACGCACCAGGTGGCCCAGCGGGTCAACCCGCAGAGCCGCGTCGTGTACGTCGACAACGACCCGATGGTCCTGGCCCACGCGCGGGCACTGCTGGTCGGCAGCCCGGAGGGGCTGACCCGGTACATCCACGCCGACCTGCGTGACCCGCAGGCGGTGCTCCGACAGGCCACCGAGCACCTCGACCTCGACCAGCCCGTCGCGGTCCTGCTGTTCGGCGTGATGGGACACGTCGGCGACGACGACCAGGCGGTCGCCATCGTCCGTACCCTGCTCGACGCGGTGCCGTCCGGCAGCTACCTCGCGCTGTCCGACGGCACCGACACCAGCGAGGCGGTCGTCGAGTCGCACCGGCAGTACAACGAGAGCGGGGCGCTGCCGTACCACCTGCGCAGCCCGGAGCGGATCGCCCGGTTCTTCGACGGCCTGGAGCTGGTCGAGCCCGGCCTGGTGCCGTTCACCCACTGGCGACCCGAGCGGGACGGCCCGCCCGCCGACCTGGACGGCTACTGCGCCGTCGGCCGCAAGCCCTGACCCACGCCGGACCTCCGGAGGGTTCTCCTGGTTGCTCCGCGCGGCGCGGGCCCCGTCTCGTACGGTGAGGTCGGACGCGTATCCGGCGGCCGCCGACGGCGGCCCGCGCCGCAGGAGGAGCAGATGGCGGTCGACCTGCCCGACGTGATCGACCGGTACTTCCGGGCCGTCGACGACGGCGATCTCGACGCCTTCGTCGCCTGCTTCGCGGACACCGCCACCGTGGCCGACGAGGACCGGCTGCACGAGGGACGGGCCGCGATCCGCGCCTGGCGGGAGCGGACGACGGCTGCCTACTCGTACACGGCCGAGCCGGTGGGGGTCACGCCGCAGGCCGGTGACTCGTACGTGGTCCTCACCCGGGTGTCGGGCAGTTTTCCCGGCAGCCCCATCGAGCTGCGGTACCGGTTCACGCTGCGCGACGACCTGATCGGCGCCCTGGACATCCGCCCGTAGCGACCCTCGCGGCGTGCGACGCACGGTGGTGCGAGCTGGGTCGGCCCAGCATCGCCCGTCCCCTGATCCTCGGTCCTTGATCGCCGCCGAACGGAGGACGCTGCCAAGCGGCGGGCGGGTGACATGATGTGCCCACAACGGCTGTCGCTAGGAGGAAGGTGCTGCTGCCCGATGGCGCACTTCGAGGCCCGCACATCCACGGCACCGGGCCGGATCGTGGTCACGCTGACCGGCGAGTGTGACCTGGCCGTCCGGGACGAACTGACCACCGTGCTCGCCGCGGCGGTCCGCGGCGCCCCGGTGGTCGTGGTCGACGTGGGCGGGTTGCGCTTCCTCGATTCCACCGGCCTGCACACCCTGGTGACCGCCCACCGGACGGCCCGCGCGGACGGCCGGCGGTTGTACGCCGTCAACGCCGGCGGGCCGGTCGCCGCCGTGCTGGACATCACGGGCGTCGGCAACCTGCTGCGACCACCCGCCGACGACCCGCGGCTGGCGGGCTGATGCCCGGCGACCGGCGGGAGATCCGCACGATTGCCGAGCAGTCCACCTCCGCGCACAGCACGGACAGCATGGCGTACCACGCGGCAGCCGACCTCCGGGCGCTGCGCGCGTTCGTCTGCGCCGGGGCGGTCGCCCGGGGCCTGTCGCCGCAACGGGTGGAGCTGCTGGCGCTGGCCGTCAGCGAGCTGGCCACCAACACCTTGCAGCACACGACCGGCGGCGGCCGGGTCCGGCTCTGGGCCGAGGCCGACCATCTGATCTGCGACGTCATCGACCAGGGGCCGATGCGGGCGTTCGGCCGCGACATGCCGCCGGCCGAGGCGGTACGGGGTCGAGGGCTGGCGATCGTCGAGCAGGTCTGCGACGAGGTCGGCGTGTTGGCGATGCCGGAGGGGACCGTGGTCCGCATCCGGCTCGGCCTGTGAGCCCGGCGGCTCAGGGCAGCACGCGTACGGCGAGTGTGCAGGTGTCGTCGTCCGGGTTGGGCCGGTGCAGCAGGCCACGCAGTCGGGGGAGGGTCTGCTCCCCCGGCGCGGCGGAGAGCGCGGAGAGCATCGCCCGCACCTGTTCGAGCAGATCGTTGTCGGGGGCGCGTCGTTCCACCAGCCCGTCGGTGTAGAACAGCACCAGGTCACCCGGGCGCAGTCGCGGGGTGAGCACCGGGTACGCGGAGTCCTCTCCGGCGCCCAGCAGCAGGCCCGCCGGACGGTCGAGCGGGCCGGTCTCGCCGGCACGGGACAGCAGCGGCGCCATGTGCCCGGCGCGTCCCCAGCAGAGCACCCGGGTCGCCGGGTCGTAGAAGGCGACCACCGCGGTCCCGGTGATCGCGAGCTGACCGCAGAGCCGGTTGAGGTTCCCGAGCAGCACCGCCGGGTCACGGATGCCGATCGAGAGCCAGGCCACCAGCGCGAAGCGCAGGTGCGCCATCCCGCTCGCGGCGTCCAGCCCGTGACCGGTCACGTCGCCGACGGCGAGCACGACCTGCCCGTCGGGCAGGGTCTGCGCGTGGTACCAGTCACCGCCCACCCGGGCCGCGCTCTCCGCCGGCAGGTAGTTGACCATCGCCTCCAGCCCGGCGAGCGGGAACGGCGCGCGGGGCACGGGTTGGATCAGGTTCTGCAACTGCCCGGCCAGCCGGTGCTCGGCCAGCGCCGTCATCTCCCGGGTCCGCACCTGGTCGCTGAGCCGCTCGATGGCGGTCCGTGAGTCCACCCGGGCCGTCACGTCCTGCACCACGGCATGGATCTTCAACGGCGCGCCGTCGGCGTCCCGGGAGACGTCGGAGAGGATCCGCAGGTACTTCACGGTGCCCGCCGGCTGGAACCGGACCGTCACGTCCGAGGACGCTCCGCTGTCCAGCGTCTGCCAGGCGGCCTCGCGCAGCATGTTGTCGTCCGGGAGGATGGCCGCGGACTGCTCGGCTCGGGACAGCGGGCCGAGCGCCGGGTCTCGTTCGAAGATCCGGTACATGCCGGGAGACCACTGGCTGAGCCCGCTGGCCAGGTCGTACTCCGCCCAGCCGAGGCTGCCCAGCAACTCGGTGCGCTCCAGCCGACGCCGGTCCTCGTCGAGCCGCTCCCACGCGACCAGCAGGCCGCCGAGCACCCGGTGCACGTGTACGTCGAACAGCGAGTCGGCGACGACGCCGGCACGCTTCTCGGCGTACCGGAAGTCGGCCAGCCGGCCGGACGATCCGGTGGACAGCACCTCGTGGTACAGCTGCCAGAGAGGACCGTCGACCATGCTCGGATACAGCTCGCTGAGCCGCTCGCCGACCCGCTCGACCCCCCGGCCGTAGATGTCATAACCCTCGCCGCTGGTGGCCGCGATGCGAAAGTCCGCGACCGGCCGCCCGTCATCCGGCACCGGCAGCAACCACGTACAGCCGGCGGGGACGACGGCCAGGACCTCGCGGACCACCGCTTCGACCGCGCCTGCCGCCGCGGCGGCGCGCCCGCCCTGGTCTGCCATGCCAGCAGCCTAGCCACCGGCCGGCCGCCGGCCGACGCGGCGCGGGGCGGATTCCGCAGCCGGGCGGGACATGCCGCCGGGCCGATCCGTCGCGTCGGGGCCGCCCCGGCTGCCACAATGCGGACAGCCCCGGTGGCACCGGGTGAACCCCGATCGGGAGGACGGCAGCATGCCGGACAGCGAACGCGAGGCGGAACTGTTCGATGCCGAGCGCACCCTGCAGGCCGCGCAGCGAGCCGGTGACGTCGCGGCTCTCGACCAGCTGCTCGTCGACCAGCTGATCGCCGTCGGCCCGGACGGCGGCACGTACACCAAGCGCGACGACCTGGCCGCGCACCGGGACCGGACCTCGGTCATCGAGGAGCTGGTCGAGGAGGATCTGAACCTGCTCGTCGTCGGGTCGACCGGAGTGACGTTCTTCCTGGGCCGGGTGGCCGGGGTGTTCGACGGGGTGCCGTTCGCGGGGCGCCTGCGGTACACCCGGACCTGGGTTCGCGACGACACCCACGGCTGGCGGGTGCTCGCCGCTCACATCAGCCCGGTCTGACCCTCAACAGGCTGGCGGCGCCACTACGGCGTGGGCGCGCGCTCGATGCTGACGTCGAGCGGCCCGATGCGCAGGGTGCCGTCGTTGAGCGGCGTGCAGCGGATGCCGCCCGTGGTGCGCATTGCCTTCCACGCACCCGGGCCGACCGTGACGTCCATCCACGCGCAGGGCCGGGCCGCCCGGTTGACCCGCAGACTGACCGGGCCGTCGCCGGAGTCCAGGACCAGCACCTTGCCGATCAGCTCGTCCACCGCGATGCCGGTGGTGAGGACGTTGCGCCGGACCTCCGCCAGGCCCACACCGGGTGGTAGCGACTCCTGGGCGATCACCGTCACGCTGGCGTCGCGGTGCGCCGGCTGACCGAAGTACCGGTCGCCGACGATGCCGAGGCCGGCCCGGATCCGGACCACGTCGACCAGCTCACCGGGAGGGGCCGGAGCCGGACCGTCGGCGGGCCGGCCCAGGAAGCGGTGCACGGGCGAGGCCAGCAACTCGACGATCCGCGGCATGGCACGGATTCTACGAACCGGACGGACCCTCCGGGCCGGCTCGGCGGACCCGGGCGTCGGCTGACGGTGGGGACGGCGGCATCGTCGCCCCGTCCCCACCGCGACGCCGATCAGGCCGGCGTGCCCGTGACGGTCAGGTCGCGCAGTCGGCCCACGTTGTCGAACGAGCCGAAGCCCACGCGCCCGGAGCCGAACGTGGTGTCCTTCGCCGTCATCAGCGGGTCCTTGCGCCCGTCGACGTACACCGCGATCTCACCGCTGGCCGGCAGGTGGACGACCCGCACACGGTGCCAGTCGGCGTCGGTGATCGCCGGGTTGGCGCCGCGCGAGCGGCCGTTCCACTGGTGGTCGATGCGTTCCCGGTCCGCATTGTCGACCTTGAAGATGCCGTTGTGCGGATAGATCGTGTTGTCGGTGGACAGGTGCGCGTAGTAGAACTCCGTGTCCGACCGCCAGCCGAAGACGATGATGACGTCCCGGTTGCTGACCTCCACGGGGGTGTCGAGCCGTACCCGCGCGTCGACCTCGACCGACGACCACGCCGGACCCGCGGTGAGGACGGCGTACTCGAAGGGCCGGCGCGGCCCGGGCCGGCTGACCCCTGCCTCGGCGAGGATGACCTGGTCGCGGGTGAACTGCCACTTCGCCGGGGTCACCGGCGCCCAGTTGGAGGCCCCCGCCGTGCGACGCACGGTGGTGTTGCCGACGTCGCCGCTGGCGAAGACCCGGGTGCCGGTGACCTTCCAGATCTTTCCGTTGGCCTTGGCGACCACGTAGAGCTCACCGGCGGCGTCGGTGCCGAAGCGCAGGTCGACGCGGTTGGGGTCACCGGGGGCGCCGGGCCCGGAGAGGTCCCGCATCCGGACCGGGCTGCCCGCGGCGTTGAACAGGGCGAGCTGGTGGATCGGGGCCAGGCCCCGGCCACGGCGCATCTCGTTGGCCTCGGTGTAGAGCACCCGGCCGTCGACCAGGTCACCGAAGACGTACTTGCCGCGCAGCGCGGGCACGGCGCGTCCGCGGTAGACGAACCCACCGGCCACCGCGACGCCGACGTCGGCCGTGCAGTTCCAGTCCGCGGCCGGGTCGTGGTCGTACGCGGCGACCGGATACGTGTATCCGTACCGGTCGTCGTCGGCGGGCAGCGGGAACAGCCGGTCACAGGGGTTCGTGGCCGCCTTGTCGAAGACGAAGGATCCCTCGCGCTCGCTCCAGCCGAAGTTGTCGCCGGCGCGGACCTCGTAGATCGCCTCGATGGCGTGCTCACCGATGTGCCCGAGGTACATCCGGCCGGTGGCCCGGTCCCAGCTGAAGCGGTGCGGGTCGCGGAAGCCCAGGGCGTAGATCTCGCCGAGCGCGCCGGCCCGGCCGACGAACGGGTTCGAGGGGGGAATGCCGTACCGCCCGTTGGCGGAGTTGGTGCCGCGGGGGTCGATGCGCAGCAGCTTGCCGTGCGGCAGGCCCAGGTTCTGCGGGTCGGTGTTGCGTACGCCCAGGCCACCGTCGCCGACCGCGAGGTACAGCAGGCCGTAGTCCCGGTCGTGGCGCTTCGCGGTCGGATTGAAGTTGATCTCCTGGATGCCGTGCACCTGGCCGCCGAAGCCGACGCGCAGCACCTCGCGCCGGGTACCGGCGAACGTGTCGGCCGCCGGGTCGGTCGCCGTCCACTCGGTGATGACGCCGTGATAGATCGTCCCGGCCTGGGCAAAGTCCGGCGGGGTGGTCGTCGCCGACGCCAACTCGGTGTGGATGGTGTAGAACCGGCCGTTGGCGCCGAACTCCGGGTGGAAGGCGACGTACCCGAAGCCCTGCCCCAGGCCGCGTCCGGAGAAGAACCGCGGGGCGAACGTCGCCGCCACGTCGAGGTAGACGTGCGGCACGCCGCCCTCGACCAGGTAGAGGTTGCCGTTCAGGTCCGGCACGGCACGCCGGCCCGAGCCGTCGGGCAGCTCCATGATGGTGTTGATCCGGGCGGTACGCATGAGCCGCTGATCCGTGGGAGCCGGTGTGGGGTACGACTGCGGGAAGCTGGCGTACTCGGTGAGGACCAGCCCCAGCCGCGACTGGACCGGCATCTGCGGGACCGGGTCGTACACCGCGTCGGCGGCCCGGGCGGGTGTCGCGAGCAGGGTGGACAGGACCAGCACGAGGGCGGTGAGGCCGGCCGTCAGTACGGATCTGCGGATACCGCGGGCGCGGTCGTGGAGGGTGAGCACGCGTGTCTCCTTCTCGGTGGGACGGTGCCGAGGGTGGTCAGCGGGCCAGGTGGCGGTACTGCCTCCGCACGTCGCTCGCGGAGACCACGCTGTCGAGGAACATCAGGCCGTCCATGCGGCAGTCGCACGGATTGCGCTCCAGCGTGTCCTGCGGGAAGCTTCCGCCGATCTTGATGCCCCGGGGGTCGGACGCGGTGGTCACGTGCGGGCCGGGTCCCGACACGAGCCACGGGTCGTCGGTGCGGGTGTAGAAGCCCTGCACCGGTTCGCCGTTGCGGTAGAGGGCGAGGGCTCCGGTGCCGAAGTCGAAGGTGGCGGTGAGGTGCACCCACTCCCCCGCCGGCAGCAGGTCCCGCCAGTCCTGACTGGCGGCGAACGTCTGCGAGTTGCCACCGTCGAGCCGGCGGCCGAGCGCGACCAGGCGCAACTCCCCGTCGACGTCGATCAGCTCCAGCAGGGCCCGGACGCCGTGGCCGTCGGAGTCACCGGTCAGCACGCCGGCCAGCCCGATGGCGTTGTACCGGTCGTTGGGGTCGGCGGTGGTGGAGTTGGGCAGCGGGCTGTCCATCTGCAGCTTGAACCACCCCATCACGGTGGTGCCCGCGGTGGCACTGAAGGCGCGGAGCGTCCGGACCCCGCTGGCCGACCAGGTGCCGGCCTTCCAGTCGTCGTTGCCGGCCACCGCCGGGTCGACCTGCCGGGTCTGCAGCGCTTTGCCGCTGCCCCGGTAGGCGTGGTCCTGGACCCGCATGGCCGGGCCGCCGTTGATCAGCTCGATCTCGGTCCCGGAGCGGCCCTGGTCGCGTTCCAGCGCGGGGTCGCCCGGCACCGGGTGGTCGAAGTCGTACGCGGCGACCAGGTGTGGGCGCAGCGCCGGGTGGACATCGGACGGACGGTTCCGGTCCGCCTGCGCCGGTGGGGCCCCCGTGCCGGTCAGCACGCCGACCGCCAGCAGGGAGACGGTGGCGACGGCGGCTCTTCTGGCCCTGGACATCGCGTTCACCTCATTTCGCGGCACGCCGGTGCGGACCGACGTAAGCGCTTACGTAAGCGCTTACGTACCCTAGGCTTCGACGATCGTCACTGGCAATAGATCAGGTGACATGGATGTCTCCAGGGAGTTGCGGATGCCCAGGGCCGGCCAGCGACCTCGCCTCGTGGACGTGGCGGACCGCGCCGCCGTCTCGCTGGCGACCGCCTCCCGCGCTCTGGCCGGCCGCGAGGGGGTCAGCGCCGAGGTGGCCGACCGGGTCCGGCAGGTGGCCCGCGAGCTGGGGTACGTCGCCAACCCGTACGCCCGCACCCTCGCCGGCGGCGCCAGCTCCACCGTGGGGCTGATCGTGCACCAGGTCGACGACCCCTACTTCTCCGAGATCGCCAGCGGGGTCATCCAGGTCGCCGCCGAGCAGGGGCTGCTGGTGCAGATCTGCCAGTCCGGTCGCGACCCGGCCTACGAGCTGCAACAGCTACGCCACCTCATCGCCCAGCGGGTCGGCGTCATCCTGATCAGCGGCTCCGGCTACGACGATCCCCGGCTGGAGTCCGAGGCCCGCGCCGAGCTGGCGGCGTTCCAGGACCACGGCGGCCGGGTCGCCGCCATCGGGCGGCACGCGCTCGGCGTCGACGCCGTCCTGCCCGACAACGAGGCCGGCGGCTGCGCGCTCGCCGAGCACCTGATGGATCTCGGCCACCGGCGGATCGCGGTGGCCGCGGGCAGCGCCGGTCTCACCACGGTCGCCGACCGACTCGCGGGCGTGTCGGCGGCGCTGCGGCAGCGCGGGCTGTCCCCCGCCGACCTCGCCGTGGTGCACAGCGACTTCACCCGTGGCGGCGGCCGGGCGGCCACCGAGCAGATCCTGAACCAGCACCCCGAGACGACGGCGATCATCGCGCTCAACGACGCGATGGCGATCGGGGTGCTGTCGACGCTGCGGGCGCGCCGCGTCCCGGTGCCCGAACGGATGTCCGTCGTCGGCTTCGACGACGTCTCCGTGGCCGCCGACCTCGCGCCCAGCCTCACCACCATCCGACTGCCGATGACCGAGATGGGCCGCACCGCTCTCACCCTCGCGCTCAAGCCCCGCTCGGCGAGGCCCAGGCGCCGGGCCACCGGGCACCTGCTGGTTGTCCGCGACTCGACCGGCCCCGCGCCGAGGGCCTGATCCGGCAGGCCGGCCGTTCGGATTCGGCCGCGATTCCGTACCGCTTCTGGCACGGTCGAGAGGTCCGCCCACCCCCGTGGCTGATCAGGAGGGGTCATGGCCGAGCACGCTGTGCGCCACCGGACGGTGGTGGTCGACGGCATCACGATCTTCTACCGGGAGGCCGGTGCCGCCGACGCGCCCGTGGTGCTGCTGCCGCACGGCTACCCGTCGTCGTCGTTCCAGTTCCGCCACCTGCTGCCCGCGCTGGCCGACCGGTGGCGGGCCATCGCCCCCGACTACCCCGGCTTCGGCTACAGCGACATGCCCGACCCCGGCCTGTTCGCGTACACCTTCGACGCGCATGCCGAGCTGCTCCGGCGGTTCACCGAGGTGCTGGGGCTGACCCGCTACGTGATCTACCTCCAGGACTACGGCAGCCAGTTCGGGTTGCGCCTGGCGATGGCCGCGCCGGAGCGGGTCGCCGGTCTCGTCATCCAGAACGGCGACATCTATCCCGACCAGCACGGGCCGAAGTACGAACCACTCAAGCGGTTCTGGCGCGATCCGACCGACGAGGGCCGCGACCAACTGGCCGCCGCCATCACCGAGGAGGGGTTCCACCGCGAGTTCCTGGGCGAGCTGCCGGACACCCTGACCGACCGGGTGAGCCCGGATCTGTGGCGGCTCTCCGGGGCGCTGATCGCCGATCCCCGGCGACGCGACGCCTGGCTCCGCCTGCTGGCCGACCAGGGCAGCACCGTCGACTGGTTCCCCCGCCAGCAGGAGTACCTGCGCACCCACCGACCGCCCACACTGATCGTCTGGGGACCGCACGACGGCTACATGCCGGCGGGCGCGGCCCGCGCGTACCTGCGGGACCTGCCCGACGCCGAGCTGCACCTGCTCGACGGCGGGCACTGGCTGCTGGAGACGCACCTCGACGAGGTGGTACCGCTGGTCCGCGACTTCCTCGCCCGCGTCCAGACCTGATTGGCCGGGCGCCGTCGCAGATGGGTGCCGGTGCTCATTTCCAGACCGCGCCGCGCGGGGGATGATCTCCGGATGACAGCGACGAGGGGTACGCGTGCACTGCTCGGGGCTCTGTACCTGGCGGTGGCCACGGTCGGGGTGTGGTTGCTCTGGCTGGGTTGGGACACCGGGTACACCGTCGACCCGCAAACGGGATCGACCAGCGGCCCGTACGCCGCGTGGCAGGTGATCGGCTGCGTGCTGAGCCTCGTGCTGCTCGCCGCCCTCGCCGTCCGGCGGCTCAGCCCGTGGCTGGTGGCGCCTGTCATGACGGTGGTTTTCACCACGGCCTGGACGTGGCGGGCCGCGTCGAGCGACGACAGCGGACTCTGGGTCGTCGGGGCGGTCCTGGTGTTCGTCGGGACGGCGATCGGCAGCACGGTGGTGAGCCTCGGCGCGCGCTGGGCCAGCCGGCGTACGGCCGGCGGACCCAGCTAGCGGCAGCGTCCGGAGGTTTCCTCGGTCAGCGTGCCGCGGCGGGCTCCGGTGCGGGCCGGGGGGCCGGTGCCCCGGCGAAGGGAATGTCGAGGTGTTCCGCCGCTCCCGGCTCGCCGTCGGGGTGCCGCCACAGCCCGCGGTCGCGCAGGATCGGCAGCACACCCTCGCCGAACCAGTACGCCTCCTCCAGGTGCGGATGGCCGGAGAGGATGAACTCGTCGATACCGAGCGCGTGGTACTCGGCGATCCGGTCGGCGACCTCGGTGTGGCTGCCGACGAGGGCGGTGCCGGCCCCACCGCGCACCAGCCCGACCCCGGCCCACAGGTTGGGCGAGACCTCCAGGCCGTCGCGGGAGCCGCCGTGCAGGTCGAGCATCCGGCGCTGTCCCTCGGACTCGCTGCGGCGCAGCCCTTCCTGCACCGCCCGGATGTCGGCCTCGGCGATGCCGTCGAGCAGGCGGCGGGCCTGCGCCCAGGCATGCTCCGCGGTGTCCCGGGCGATGACGTGCAGCCGGATGCCGAAGCGCAGCTCGCGCCCGGCGTCGGCGGCCAGCGCGCGGACCCGGTCCAGCTTGCCGGCGACCTGGGCCGGCGGCTCTCCCCAGGTGAGGTAGACGTCGCTGTGCCGCACCGCCACCGGCAGGGCGGCGGCGGACGAGCCACCGAAGTAGACCGGCGGGACCGGGTCGGGCAGCCGGTGCAGCCGGGCCTGCTCGACGCGCAGGTGGGTGCCGGCGTGGTCGACCGTCTCACCGCGCCACAACGCGTGCACCACCTGCAGGAACTCGTCGGCCCGCGCGTACCGGGCGTCCTTGTCCAGGAAGTCGCCGTACGCCCGCTGCTCCTGTGACTCACCGCCGGTGACCACGTTGAGCAGCAGTCGGCCCCGGGACAGCCGTTGGAAGGTCGAGGCCATCTGGGCGGCCAGCGTGGGTGAGGTCAGCCCGGGCCGGAAGGCGACCAGGAACTTGAGTCGCTCGGTCACCTCGGTGAGCATCGCGGTGCTGAGCCAGGCGTCCTCGCACCAGGCGCCGGTCGGGGTGAGCGCGCCGACGAAGCCGAGCTGCTCGGCGGTACGGGCGATCTGCCCCAGGTACGCCACGGTGGCCGGGCGGGCACCCCCGGCGGTGCCGGCCGGCACGCCGTGCCCGCCGCCGACGATGTCCCGGCTGTCGCCGTAGGTGGGCAGGAACCAGTGGAAGGTGAGGGTCATCTCGGCTCTTTCCTCCAGCGCGGCGGCGGGAACGGTTGCGGTGGCGCACGCGGCGAGGGCGGGCACCTCCTGAGGGGTGGGACGATCCCGCCGACAGCCTACCCATAAAACCTACCGGGTTAGTAGGCTACCGACGATGCCACCGACACCGGTCGATGCGTCCGGATCCGCATGCCCAACCCAAGGAGCCGCCATGCGCACCCCCTCACGGAGCCGCTCACACCGCAGTCGCCTGCTGACGGCCGCGCTCGCCACCGTGGCACTGCTCGCCACCGCCGGCGTGAGCGCCTGCGGAGGGCCCGCCGACGCCGGGGACGACACGGGCCCGCTCCGGATCGGCTACCAACGCTTCGGCGGCCTGAGCCTGGTCAAGGCACGCGGCGCCGCACCCGGGGTGGAGTGGTCGCTGTTCGAGAGCGGCCCGGCGCTGACCGAGGCCCTCAAGGCCGGGTCGATCGACCTCGGGCAGGTCGGCGAGGCACCGCCCGTCTTCGCCGCCGCCGGCAAGATCCCGTTCACCATCATCGGCACCTCGGCGCCGATCCCGCAGGGTGAGGCCGTGCTGGTCAAGGCCGACAGCGGCTACCGCAGCTTCGCCGACCTGAAGGGTGGGACGGTCGCCCTCAACAAGGGCTCCAACGTGCACTGGCTGCTGGTCCGGCTGCTGGAGGCCAACCACATGACGTTGAAGGACATCCAGGTCAAGTACCTCAAGCCCGCCGAGGGGCGGCCCGCCTTCGACAGCGGGCAGGTCGACGCCTGGGTGATCTGGGACCCGTACTTCGCCCTGGCCGAGCAGCCGGGAGTCCGGGTGCTCGCCGACGCGACGGGCCTGGCCAGCAACCGCGAGTACGTCCTGGCCGCCCCCGACGCCGTCGCCGAGCGGCCGGACGACATCCGTTCGTTCCTCCAGCGGTACCGCGAGGTGACCGACTGGGGCATCGCGCACCCCGAGGAGCGGGCCAGCACCCTCGCACCGGAGCTGAAAATTCCCGAGGACGTCACCAGCCGCGCCCTGGCCCGCAGCGCCCGGCCCCTCGCCCCGGTCACCCCGGCGATCGGCGACGAACTCCAGGCGATCACCGACAGCTTCATCGCCCTGGATCTCATTCCCGGCCCGGTCGACATCCGATCCCGGGTGGACGGTCGGTTCAGCGAGGTCTTCCAGTGAGCCGTACGACGCTCGCGGAGCCCCTGACCGAGGTCGCGGCCGCAGCGCCGGTCGTGCCCCGACGCCAGCGGTCCGCGCGGCGCTGGCGGCGGCTGGTGAGCCCGGTCGTGCTGGTGCTGGGCTGGGAGTTGGCCGCCAGGACCGGGCTGCTCGCGCCGGAGAAGCTGCCCGCGCCGAGCGACGTGCTCGCCGCCGGCTGGCGACTGGCCCGCGACGGTACGCTCGCCATCCACCTGCTGGACTCCCTCACCCGCGCCGGGGCCGGGTTGCTGATCGGCGGGCTCCTCGCCCTGGTCCTGGGCACCGCGGCGGGACTGCTCCGGCTCGGCGACGACCTGGTCGACCCCCCGGTGCAGATGGCCCGGATGCTGCCGCACCTGGGCCTGGTGCCGCTGCTGATCATCTGGGTCGGCATCGGCGAACCGCTCAAGATCAGCCTTGTCGCGCTGGGCGCGTTCTTCCCCATCTACTTCAACACCTACGCCGGCATCCGCGACATCGACGAGCGACTGGTGGAGGCGGCCCGCACGTGCGGGCTGGGACAGGCCGCCCGGCTGCGCCACGTGGTGCTGCCCGGCGCGCTGCCCGCCCTCTTCCTCGGCCTGCGCCTGGCGATCGGGGCGGCCTGGCTCAGCCTGGTCGTCGGCGAACAGGTCAACGCACAGACCGGGATCGGCTTTCTGATGATGGAGGCGCGGGAGTTCAGCCAGACCGAGGTCGTGGTGCTCGGCCTGCTCGTCTACGCCCTGCTCGGGCTGATATCCGACCTTGCGTTGCGCGTCCTGGAGAGGAGGATGCTGACATGGCGTCGCGGACTGCGGGCCACCTGAACGGCGCGACGCCGGTGCTCACCGCCCACGAGGTGCGCCGGGCGTTCGGGCCGACGGTCGTGCTGGCCGGGGTCGATCTGACCATCTCGCGGGGCGAGGTGGTGGCCCTGCTGGGCGGCAGCGGTTCCGGCAAGAGCACTCTCCTGCGGATTCTCGCCGGGCTCGACGGCGAGGCAAGCGGCGAGACCGTCGTCCACGGCACCGCCGCCGTGGTCTTCCAGGAACACCGTCTGCTGCCGTGGAAGCGGATGGCGGACAACGTCGGGCTCGGGCTGTCCGGTACCGACACCGCCGGACGGATCCACCGGGCGCTGGCCGAGGTCGGGCTGGCCGAGCGGCACCGCGCCTGGCCGGCGGAGCTCTCCGGCGGGCAGGCGCAGCGGGTGGCCGTCGCGCGGGCCCTGGTCCGCGAGCCCGACCTGCTGCTGCTCGACGAGCCGTTCGGCGCCCTGGACGCGCTGACCCGGCTGCGCATGCAGGTGCTGCTGCGCCGGCTGCGCGCCGAGCACGGCTTCGCCGCCCTGCTCGTCACCCACGACGTGGAGGAGGCGCTCCTGCTCGCCGACCGGATCCTGCTCCTCGACGCCGGCCGCATCGCCGCGGACCTGCCCGTCGACCTGTCCCCCACCCGTACGCCGGACGACCCGGCCTTCGGCGCCCTGCGCCGCCACCTGCTGGACCGGCTCGGCGTTCCCACCACCTGACGAGCGGAGACCCGATGACCCGCTGGACCCCCGATCCCACCTTCTACCCCTCTCCCCGGGAGGCGGTGGCGGCGCCGGCCGAGAAGCTCGCCTACGTGGCGGCCTTCGACCGCACGGCCAGCCGCCCGGACGCCATCGTGGTGCTGGACACCGACCCCGACTCCCCCGACTACGGCCGGGTGGTCGGCTGGACCGACCTGCCGCACCTCGGCGACGAGCTGCATCACTTCGGCTGGAACGCGTGCAGCAGCGCGCTCTGCCCGACCGCCCCGCACCCGCACGTCGAGCGGCGCTACCTGATCGTTCCCGGCCTGCGCTCGTCGCGGATCCACGTCATCGACACCCGGCCCGACCCGCGCCAGCCGCAGGTGGTCAAGGTGATCGGCCCGGAGGAGCTGGCGAAACGGGCCGGCTACTCCCGCCCGCACACCGTGCACTGTGGCCCGGACGGCATCTACCTCTCCGCGCTCGGCGGCGCGGACGGTGCGGAGGGTCCGGGAGGCATCGCCATCCTGGACCACACCACGTTCGAGGTACGCGGGGCGTGGGAGGCCGACCGGGGCCCGCAGTTCCTGGCGTACGACCTGTGGTGGCACCTGACCCAGGACGTGCTGGTCACCAGCGAGTGGGGCACCCCGTCGATGATCGAGGACGGCATCATCGGTGAGCTGCTCCTGGGCCGGCGCTACGGCCACGCCATCCACTTCTGGGATCTCGCGAAACGCCGGCACGTGCAGCGCGTCGACCTGGGCGACCAGTACCAGATGCCGCTGGAGCTGCGCCCGGCGCACGACCCGACGAAGTCGTACGGGTTCGTCGGGGTGGTGATCAGCGTCGAGGACCTGTCCGCCTCGATCTGGCTGTGGCACCGCGACGGCGATGCCTGGGCGGTCACCAAGGTGATCGACATTCCCGCAGAGCCGGCCGACCCCGGGGACCTGCCCGACCTGCTCAAGCCGTTCGGCGCGGTGCCGCCGCTGGTGACCGACATCGACCTGTCGGTCGACGACCGGTTCCTCTACGTCTCCTGTTGGGGCACCGGGGAGCTGCGCCAGTACGACGTCAGCGACCCGCTGCACCCGGTGCAGACCGGGTCGGTGCACCTCGGCGGGATCGTACGGCGCACCGCGCACCCGTCCGCCCCGGACGAGGCTCTGGCCGGCGGCCCGCAGATGGTCGAGGTGAGCCGGGACGGCCGGCGGGTCTACGTCAGCAACTCCCTCTACGGCGCCTGGGACGACCAGTTCTATCCCGACGGGGTGGGGGCCTGGCTGGCCAAGCTCGACGTGGACGTCGAGGCCGGAGGGCTCAGGCCGGACCCGAGGTTCTTCCCGCACGGGGAGGAGTTCCGGGGCCTGCGGGTGCACCAGACCCGTTTGCAGGGCGGGGACGCCTCGTCCGACTCGTACTGCTTCCCGTGACCGCCACCACCTGGGCGACGCTCGCCGCGCTCGGGGCGTTCCACGGCCTGAACCCGGCGATGGGCTGGTTGTTCGCGGTGGCCCGCGGCCTCCAGGAGCGCAGCCGGACGGCTCTGCTGCGCTCGTTGCCGCCCATCGCGGCCGGGCACCTCGCCTCGGTGGGGATCGTCGCCGCGTTGGTCACCGCCACCCGGTCGGTGACGGCGAGCACCGCCCTGGCGGTGGTCGGTGGTGTGCTGCTGGTCGGCTTCGGGCTGTGGCGGTTGTTGTCCGAGCGGCACTTCCGCTGGGCGGGGATGCGGCTGTCCGCGGCGCAGCTCGCCGGGTGGTCGTTCCTCATGTCGTCGGCGCACGGCGCGGGGCTGATGCTGCTGCCGGTGCTGGTCAACGAGCCGATGCCCGGGGGTCACCCCGGGCACCTGGCCGCCGCGCCGGTGGGTGCGCTGCCCGGGCTGGCCGCGGCCGGCGTGCACACGGTGGCCGTGTTCGGCACCGCCCTGGTCGTCGCGATGCTCGTCTACCAGGTGCTCGGGGTCGGGGTGCTGCGTCGCGCGTGGTTCAACGTCGACCGGCTCTGGGCGGGCGTGCTGGTCGCGGCGGGCCTGGTCACGCTGATCCGAGCCTGACCGGCGACCGACCACCCATCGTGGACGGTCCGAATTTGTGATCTCATGTCGCCATGATCACTCCGACTCCCCTCATGAGCCTGGTGGCCGGCGTCTGGGGGTTCAAGACCCTCGCGGTCGGCGTCGAACTCGGCCTGTTCACCCGGCTCGCCGACGGCCGGACGATGACCGTCGAGCAGGCCGCCGCCGAGTTCGGGCTGGCCGACCGCCCTGCGGACCTGCTGCTGGCCGCCAGCGCCTCGCTCGGCCTGCTGGAGAAGGCCGGCGACGGGTACCGCAACTCGGAGCTGGCCGAGCAGTTCCTGGTGGAGGGTCGCCCGTACTACTTCGGAGCCCAGGTCCGCTACTCCGACCTGCGCACCTACCTGCCCTGGCACCGCATTGCCGAGGCTCTGCGCACCGACCGGCCGCTGACCTGGGACCCGCAGACCCAGCAGTCGATGTTCGACACCGAGGACCCGGAGATGCTGGCGCAGTTCTGGGACGCCATGTACTCCACGTCCAGCTTCACCGCCAGGGCGCTGGCCGAGGCGTACGACTTCTCGGCGTACCGTCGCCTGCTCGACGTGGGCGGTGGGGCCGGTGCGTTCCCGCTCGAGCTCTGCCGTCGGCTGCCGGAGCTGCGGGCGACCGTCCTGGACCTTCCGCACGTGTGCGTCCGCGCCGAGGAGCGGATCGCGGCGGCCGGTCTGACCGGCCGCATCGACGCGGTCGCCGGCGACTTCCTCGCCGACCCGGCCCTGCCGGACGGGCACGACGTCATCCTGCTCAGCATGATCCTGCACGACTGGGACGAGCCGACGAACCGGGCGCTGCTGGCGCGGTGCCACGCCGCGCTGCCGCCCGGCGGAGCGATCGTCGTCTGCGAACTGCTGCTCAACGACGAGCGCACCGGCCCGCCGGAGGCGGCGCTGATGGGCATGAACATGCTGGTCGAGACCGAGGGCGGCCGGAACTACTCGGGTGCGGAGTACGTCGCCTGGCTCACCGACGCCGGCTTCGTGGACGCCCGGGTCGTGCCGTTCGACGCTCCCGGCGCCAACGGCGCGGTGGTGGCCCGCCGGCCCTGACGGACGACGACACCCGGCCCACGGCGGGCCGGGTGTCGCGGTGTCCCTGCCGTACGGACGTCCGATCCGGTACGGCCGCGGATCAGGCTCGCGCCTTCGCCGGCTGCTTCATGAAGTCCATGATCGCCTTGTTGACGTCGTCGGCGTGCGTCCAAGGGATGCCGTGCGGCGCGCCCTTGAGCGTGATGAGCTGGCTGGTCGGCAGCATCGGCGCGAGCCGCTGACCGGTCACCGGAAGGGGCAGCACGTTGTCCTTGTCGCCCTGGACGATCAGAACAGGAACGTCGATCTTCGGAAGGTCGGGGCGGAAGTCCTCCAGCCAGGCGTCCACCGAGTTGTGGGTGGCCCTGCCCGAGGCCATGGCGCCGATCTGCCAGTGCGCCCGGTACGCCTCCTCGCTGACCAGCTTGCCCTTGTTCTCGCTGTAGTTGAAGAACGCGTCGCAGAACTGGGTCAGGTAGGCGAAGCGGTCCTTGATGATGGCCTGCTGGAACCCCGTGAAGAGGCCCCTGTCGACGCCTTCCGGGTTGTCGTTCGCCTTGCCCAGCATGGGTTGCAGCGGGCTGAGCAGCACCGCCCTGCTCACTCGCCGCGAGCCGTAGTTGCCGAGGTAGCGGACGACCTCGCCGGTGCCCATCGAGTGACCCACCAGGGTTACCTCGCTCAGGTCCAGCTCGGTCATCAGCACGTCGAGGTCGGCGGCGAAGGTGTCGTAGTCGTACCCGAACGCCGGCTGGGCGGAGTTGCCGAAACCGCGCCGATCGAGGGTGATCGTCCGGTATCCGGCGTTGAGCAGCGCGTTGGTCTCCTTCTCCCAGGTCGCCCCGTTGAACGGGAAGCCATGGATCAGCACCACCGGCTGTCCGGTCCCGTGGTCCTCGTAGTACAGGTCGATGGGCGCGGAGTTTTCCGTCCCGACGGTGATGAAAGGCATGGTTTTCTCCTGCTCCGGTTCGGGCTGTCGGACGCCAGCGCTTTCCCGCCCGGTCGCCGGATATGCCGGCACCGCAACGCCCTCACCGGGTCCCACCCCCGCTCGACCTCATCGACATTTATCAACGTAGTTGCTAGGGTCGCCGGTAGGAAAGTTTCGCCACACGGGAGGTGGGCATGCCTCGACGGACCCGCACGGGGGTCGCCGCGTTGGCCGTCGGAGCGGCCACGGCCGCCCTCGGCGCCACGCCGGCCCACGCCGACCCGGTGGTGCCCCGGCACGCCATCGTCGTCTGCCAGAGTGCCAGCTTCTACGCCAACTACGACTCCGCCGGCGGTCCCACCGGCCTGAAGCGCACGCTCGGCTACGGCGACAAGATCGGCCATACGCCGGGCGCGCACCCGGTCTACAACGGGTGGGCGGCCTCGTTCGACTTCGGTCCGAACGACTGGGGCTACCTACGGGCCGAGTGCATCGGCGGGTACGACTCGTGGTGACCCGGGCCGCCATCCGGGCGACGGCCGGCCTGCTGGTCGGGATCGTCGCCGCGACGCTCGCCGCGCCGGCCCCCGCGCAGGCCGCCAACGGCACGATCGGCCAGCGGGAGACGGTGTGCGCGAGCGACCTGTTCGTCCGCACCCAACCCAACGGGGCCTGGATGGGCACCCTCTACCAGGGCCAGACCTTCCTCGTCGAGGGTCCTCGCAGCGGCGGCTACATCTACGGCTTCGCCTACGGGCACATCAACCGGCGCGGCTGGGTCCAGGATGGCTGGTTCTGCTGATTCCGCCGCCGGCGACACCGATCGGTCGGAGGTGTCCGACCGTGCCGCACCGGCCTAGCCTCGAAGCGTGACTCTTCCACCTCGGCTGCGGGCCGTCAGCGATCTGCACATCGGCCATCCGGAGAACCGCTCGTTCGTGCGGGAGCTGCGCCCGGACAACGACGGTGACTGGCTGCTCGTCGCGGGCGACGTGGCCGAGCGCTTCGCCGACCTCGAGTGGGCGCTCGGGCTGCTCAGCAGCCGGTTCGCGAGAGTGGTCTGGGCGCCGGGCAACCACGAGCTGTGGACACCGCCCGACGACCCCGTGCAGCTACGCGGCGAGGAACGCTACCGCGAGCTCGTACGGCTGTGCCGGCGGTTGGGTGTCGTCAGCCCGGAGGACCCGTACCCGGTGTGGGACGGCGACGGCGGGCCGGCCACGATCGCCCCGCTCTTCGTGCTCTACGACTACACGTTCCGGGTGCCCGGGGCGCACACCAAGCAACGGTCACTGGAGCTGGCGTACGAGGCCGGGGTGGTGTGCACCGACGAGGTGCTGCTGCACCCCGATCCCTACCCGAGCCGGGAGGCGTGGTGCGAGGCCCGGGTCGTCGAGACCGAGCGCCGGCTGGCCGAGCGGGACCCGGCCCTGCCGACCGTGCTGGTCAACCACTACCCGCTGGTACGGGAACCCACCGACGTCCTGTGGTACCCGCAGTTCGCCCAGTGGTGCGGCACCGTCCGCACCCGGGACTGGCACCTGCGCTTCGGGGCCGCCACCGTGGTCTACGGGCACCTGCACATCCCCCGGACGACGTTCCACGATGGCGTGCGTTTCGAGGAGGTGTCCCTCGGCTACCCGCGTGAGTGGAAGCGGCGCGGGCCGGTGCCCGACCCCGTCCGCACCATCCACCCCGCCGACGACCTGCGCCGGATGGAACAGCCAGCGGGATGACGCACCGCGGTCCGGGCGGCCACCGGTCCTCTCCGGCGGCCGCCCGCTCGCCGGTCAGCTCGCGTACGCCTCCAGCGTCGCCAACTGTCCCGCCGGCCAGCCGGTGTTGCCGGTGACCGTGATCCGCAGGTAGCGGGTCTGCGCGGCGGTGAAGGTGAGCGTCACCTGGTTGCCGGTGGCCGGGTTGAAGGTGCGCCCGGCCGAGGCGACCAGGGTGCCGAAGCTCGACCCGTCGGTGCTGCCCTGCACCGCGAGGGTCTGCGTCCGGGTGGCCCACGCCGACGCCGGCGGCAGTTTGAGCACCACCCGCCCGACCGTGCGGGCCGCACCCAGGTCGACCTGGACCCACTGCGGGAAGGCGCTGTTGACGCTCTCCCAGTAGCTGTTCGGGTCGCCGTCGACGACGTTGCCCGACCCGTAGCTCTGGGTGTGGCTGCTCTCCGCGGTGGGTCGGCCCCGGGCGAGGTCCGCGTTGGCGGGGGCGTCCGTGGTCGCCGTGACCGCGTTCGACGGGGCCGAGGTGTTGCCCGCGGCGTCTCGCGCGGTGACCGTGAAGCTGTACGCGGTGGACGGGCTGAGCCCACTCACGGTGGCCGTGGTGCCCGTGACGGTCGCGACGACCGTCGCGCCCTGGCGCACCTGATAGCCGCTGACCCCGGTGTCGTCGGTCGACGCGGTCCAGGCCAGTGACACGCTGGTCGCCGTCCGGCCGGTGACGGTGAGGCCGCTCGGCGCGGTCGGCGGCGTGTCCGGCGTGCTGGTCGAGGCGTACACCTCGACCTGGGCGAGTTGGGCGGCCGACCAGCCGGTGTTGCCGCCGACGCTGAGGCGGACGTAGCGGGCGACGCTGGCCGGCAACGCACGGGTGACGGTGTTTCCGGTCGCCGGGTCGAAGGTGAACCCGGCGGCGGGGCTGATGGTCGTGAAGGAGGTGCCGTCGACGCTGCCCAACACGGTGATGGTCTGGGTCCGGGCACCCCAGCCGGCGGGCAGGCGCAGCACGAGCCGGGCGAGCTGGTGGCTCGCGCCGAGGTCGACCTGCCACCACTGCGGGAAGCTGCCGTTGGCGCTCTCCCAGTAACTGGAGGCGTTGGCGTCCACGGCGTTCGCCGCCGGGAACGCGCCGCCCTGGCTGCTGGCCGAGGCGGGCCGGCCGGCGGCCAGGTTCCCGCCCGGCACCGGAGGGGGGTCGCCCACCATCGGTTGCGTGGGGCGCACCGGGGTGAGGGCGAGCTGTCCCTTGAGCATCCGACCGCCGTCGGCGGTGATCCGCAGGTAGTAGTCGGAGGAGCAGGCCACGCCGTCCTCGTCCAGCGCCCGGATGTTCGCCCCGGCCGGGGTGGTGGCCTGGGTCTCGGAGGTCTTGGCGATCTGGTTGCCCTCGTTGTACTCGTCGAACATGGACACGTAGAGGCCCTGGGAGCCGAGCCGGACCATGTTGTAGATGTGCCGCCAGTAGAAGTCGCCGTGTCGGCGGTGACCCCCGGCGAGGTCACCGGGCATCACGCAGGGCTGGTAGTCGATGCCGCGTGCCGCACAGTCGGCCATGTCACCGACGTTGACGTTGTTGTAGTACGAGTCGAGCTCCTCCACCGTCCTGGCCCGGTAGACCATCCAGGGCGAGATCATGTTGAACGCGTGGTAGACGTCGAGGAAGCCGGGGCGGGAGTCCTCGATGCCCTGCCGCCACCAGGTGGGCACGCCACCGATGACGTAGCAGCCCTGCGCCTTGAACCAGTTGACGACCTCCAGGCAGGGCCCCGGGGTGAAGGGCCGGCTGGGCTCGCTGAAGCCGAAGCCCCAGATGCAGACGACGGGCTTGCCGTTCTGCCGGGCGTACGCGGAGGACGCGACGTGCGCCGACATCTTCGTCGTCCAGTCGGTCTTGATGTCCGACTGGAAGGTCAACCAGTCGGTGACGTCGTACATGATGTAGAACTTGCGCCCGTACCGCTCGGCGGCGGAGCGCACCTTCTGGGTCATCGCGTCGCGGGTCGGGCCCTCGTCGCCGGTCGGGTTGAACCGCTGCAGTGCGGCGGTGTCGCAGCCGTACTCCTGCATCCACCGGAAGTGGGTGTCCACCGTCTGCTGGTCGTAGGAGGAGAAGAGGGTGGCCGGTGAGCCGTTGCCGAGGTTGGGATAGGCGGTCGGGTAGCTGCGCGTGTACTCGCGCATGTCCGGCCAGGACACGATCGTGGTGTTGGCGGGCGAGGGCGGTTGGAACCGGTCGCGGCTCCAGTGCCACCAGCCGCCGATGGGCGCCGAGTCGCCGGGGGCGCTGAACCAGCCCTGGTAGCCGACCGTCACCTTGCCGACCACGTCGCCGGGAGGGCTGGCGGCGTGGGCCGGGCTGGCGAGGGTGGTGAGCAGCTCGGTGGTGGAGGCGGCGGCGAGGGCGGACCCCGCCATCACCGATGTGACGAACCTGCGGCGGGAGACCGCCATGACGACCACTCCTTCGGGACGGAAGGCATTGACGGCCATCGTGGCAGTAGCGAATGTCGGCACGCAAGAGTTCGACTGATCCGTGAAATTATTCGCCAAAGCAACGGCAGGAGACGAGCACCCCGCCCCTCCGGTCCGGGAGGGGCGGGGTGCGACGCGATTCAGGCCGCGAAGTTGCGGAACAGCAGGGACGCCAGGGCGAGCGCCAGCGCCAGGTTGAACAGGGTGGCGCTGGCGAACACCGCGACGGGCCGCCAGCCGGCCTCCCGCAGCGACGAGACCCGGACCTCCAGGCCGATGCTGACGAAGGCCAGGATGAGGAACCAGACGCGCAGGTCGTTGACGATGGCGATGGTGGCCTTGCCGTCCGCGCCCGCCGCGTCCAGGTACCAGGTGGCGATGACCGACGCGGCGACGAAGCCCAGGACGAACTTCGGGAAGCGCCGCCACAACTCCCCCAGACCCGGTCGGGCCGCGCCGGGCTGGCGCTCCACCCGCAGCGTGAAGTACGCGGTCAGGGCGACCGCGACCACGCCCATGAGCGCGTTCTGCGTGACCTTGACGATGCTGGCGATCTGGAGGGCCTCCTCGCCCGCGAGCGCTCCGGCGGCGGTGACCGCGGCGGTGGTGTCGATGTTGCCACCAATCCAGGCGCCGGCCACCGCGTCGGACAACCCGAACACGTCGGCCAACCAGGGCAGGACGAAGATGGACGGCAGCGCGAACACGATCACCAGACTCGCCGTGTAGGCCAGTTGCTCCCGACGTGCCCGGACGGCGCCGGCGGCGGCGATCGCCGCGCTGACCCCGCAGATCGACACCGCCGAGGCGAGCAGCGCGCGCAGCTTGTCGTCGAGCCCGAAGCGGCCGGCCAGCCACCAGGTGAACAGGAAGACCCCGCTGATCAGCAGGATCGCCTGGGCGATCGCCGGGCCGGCGGCGCTGGCGATGACGGCCAGGTTGATCGACGCTCCGAGCAGCACCAGCCCGGTCTTGATGAAGAACTCGGTCCGGAACGCGGCGGCGATCCGGTCACGCCACCCGAGCAGCGTGACGGCGACGTTGCCGAGCAGGCCGAGCAGGATCGCGTAGACCGGGTACTCGATCGCCGCCCCGATGTCCTCGACGGCGGTGCCCTCGGCCCACGCGGGGACGTTCTGCTCCAGGTAGCGGGTGAGCGCGGCGAGCCCCACCACGACCACCAGGCCGAGCGCCGTCCACGCCCAGAACCCGCCGTCGCGCGCCGCGCTGGCGGAAGCGGCGGGGTCGACGGTCGCCCGTGGCCCACTGTCCGAGGCGGACTCGGCGGTCCCGGCCGGTCCGTCGTCCGTGCGGGAGGCGTCGGCCGTGGGGGTCTCGGCGTCCGTGCGCGTCGCGTCGGTGGCCATCAGGGCACCAACCCGGCGGGAATGGCACCGACCAGGACCAGACCGAGCAGGACCAGACCGAGGATGGTGGCCACCCAGTCCTCGTTGAACGCGAGCCGGGACTCCCCGGCGGTTGGCGGGGTGGACGGTGACGAATCCGTGCTCATGGCATACCTCCGAGGGGAAGGGCCCGATCCGGCCGTGGCGGGATCGGGACGGAACGCGGACGCGGCTCGCCGAGCGGGCGAGCGGCGACGGGCGCGATGGGCCACGGTCGACGTGACTGGCCGGCGGCCGAGGCCGGGTGGGTGCGCAGGCGGCGACGGCTCAGTCGGTCGTCGTCGAGCCGGGACAGAGCTCGGAGGCGACCCGCATCAGGTCCACGACCCGGCGGGAGGTGAGGAACGGACCGACCGGCATTCACCCATTTTCCTATCAGGACGATAGGAATTCAAGCCCGAGGGGACGGTTTCTTCGTCCGCCCGGCCGACCCATCCCCCAGCGGCGGAGGACCGGAGCCACACCGGCTCCGGCCCTCCGTTGGTACGCCCGACCTGCCCTACGGCAGCGGGTACTGCGCGAGGTAGACCGGCACGCCGACCTTCGTCATGTCGGCCGCGTCGCCCACGCCGTTGACCACGTGGTCGATCGTGCCGGCACTGAGGTTGACGGTCATGATGTGGTGCAACCGCACGCCCGGCCGGTCCGGCACCTCGAACCCGTTCTCGGTGTGGATCGAGGGGTTGTTCTGGTTGAAGACGTAGACCCCGCCGCCGTACAGGGTGTGGTTGCGCACCCGGTCGCCGACCTTGTAGCCGGCCCAGCCCTCGACCGCGCCGTTCATCCAGTCCGCCTGCGTCGGCGGGTCGTACGGCAGCTCGTTCTGGTAGAGGATCGTCGTGCCGTGCTCGCCGTTCCAGACCGTGTTGTACCGCTGGAAGTGCTCGACGAACAGGCCGGTGGCGGTCACGTGGTCGCCGTTGATCACCGCGCCGTAGCGACCGGTGTTGGTCCTCCAGCGGTCCGTGTCACCGTTCACGCCCTGCGTGAAGCCCTCGACGCCGTGGTCACCGCGCCACACCCAGGTGTGGTCGATGAGCACGTTGTCGCTGTTGACCTGCAGCGCCGTGTCCGCCCGGCCGATGTGCGGGCCGCCGACCCGGAAGTACACGTCGGACAGCGTGGTCGGGTTGGCCGCGCTGCTCGCGTTGTGCCCGTGCTGCCGTCCCACCCGCAGCAGGACCGGTGACTCGACGAGCCCGGCGTCGATCGTGACGCCGGCGACGACCACACCGGGCACACCGGCGACGTCCAGCGGGATGGAGCCGTTCACCGCGGTGAGCGTGGCGTGGCCGATGCCGAGCACCACCGTGTTGGGCCGTCGCACCTCGATGCTGCGCGCGATGTCGTACGTGCCGGGAGTGAGCAGCAGGTGCTTGCCCCGGGCGAGCTGGCTGTTGATGACGTGCACCGAGTCCGACGGCTTGGCGATGAAGAAGTCGCGGATCGAGATCGTCCGCCCCGGCGTCAGGCCGTCGGCCCACGAGACGCCCCGACTGTCGCGCTGCACGGCGGGCACCCGCACGTTGTAGCGGCCCTTGCCGTCGACGAGGAGGTACGGCTTCTCCCGGCTCAGCGGAGTCGTCGCCAGCGTGGTGTACGGCGGGTCGGGGAAGGAGGCGTCGTCCGGTGCGCCCTCGACCCCGGCGAAGACCTGGTTCCACACCGCGTTGGACCAGCCGGCGACCTCGCTGTTGCGGGTCAGCCACTGCTGCTGCGACCCGTTGGTGGTGGCGGGCAGCCGGGAGTCGGCGATGAAGCCGCCGCTGGCGAACTGGGGGCCGGCGGTGCAGTAGTCCATCAGCGACAGCCCGCCGCCGCCGATGTTCAGCCGGCGCATCGACACCGCCTGGGACACCGCCCAGAAGTTCGCCGACGAGCGGCAGCCGTCCTGGCCCGCCGCGTTGATGGTGAGCGAGAGGTTGGACAGGGTGCGCCAGAAGTTGACCAGCGCGAGACAGTTGCCGGTGCCGCCGTCGGCCAGGCAGCGGTTGTAGACCTCCAGCTTGCCGTTGACGGTCACGTCGGTGGGCGAGGCGCCCAGACCGGAGACCTCGGTGTAGTAGCCCACCTTGGCCTGCAGGGGCTGCTCGGTCGTGCCGTACGTGCCCGGCTTGAACAGGTAGGCGTGCCGCGCGGTCCCCATCTCGTTGTTGACCTGCGCCGCGTGCGCCGCGTCCAGCGTCTGCTGGATCTCGCTGATCGGCATGCCCGGGTCGAAGATCGTGACGTTGGGTCCGAAGTCCGGCTCGCCGTAGGTCGGCCGGCCGGCGCTGGCGGCTGTGCTGGTCAACGTGACAGCGGTGGTCAGCGCCAGAGCGAGAAGGAGGGTGCGGCCGGATCGCCGGCGCACCCGTCGGGGCTGGGTTGTCATGCGGTTCGTCCTCTCCGCCGGCCGGAACGTGCTCCGGCCAGCTGGGGCGTGAGAGCGCTCTCTTGTCCCTCCGGGCGGCGGTTGGGCCGGATGGAGGGGTTGGCATGTTTCTACCTGGTAAATCGGCCGCACGCCATGACCGGGACCGGCGAAGTTCGGATCGGGCCGGCGAGAGTGGACGGTCCGCCCCTACACCTCGTTCAGGAACTCGTCGATCATCGGCGCGAGCCAGTCCGCGCGCTGCGGGATCGTCGTGTGGGTGGTGCCGGGCAGGATGGCCAGCCGGCAGGGCGGCAGACCGGTCAGATCCCCGGGCACCGCACCGCCGAGCAGCCGGAACATTCGCACCGCGTGCTCGGGCTGGACGATGTCCGCGTCGGCCAGCACGATCATCGTGGGCGCGGCCAGCGCGCGGATCTGCTCGGGAGTCCACTGCGGCAGGTTCGCGTCCAGCACCTTCATCTTGGTGACCAGGTTGGCCCAGCCCGCCGGGTCCGGGGCGGTCCGCAGGTACTCCTCGTGGAACTCCGAGCCGTGCAGGTGCTCCGGTTGCAGATCCTGGATCCCGTCGAGCAGCCCCGGGTGCAGGCCGGCGTCGTCGAAGCTTACCGAGGCGAGCACCAGCCGCCCGATCCGGTCGGGGTGGTCGGTGCCGAGGCGCAGCGCGACCGCCGCGCCCATGCTCCAGCCGTACACGTCCGCCCGCTCGATGTCGAGGCGGTCGAGCAGCTCGACCACGTCGGCGGCGAAGTGCTCCACCGTCAGAGGGCGATCGACGTCAGGGGTACGACCGTGGCCCTGCAACTCGACGGCGATGACCCGGCGGGTCTTCGCCAGGAACGGCAGGATCGTGCCGAACGAGGTGCCGATACCGGAGAGCGCGCCGTGGATCAGTACCAGCGGCCGGCCCTCGCCGTTGCCGTGCGATTCGTGGTGGATATCCATGTCCCCACGGTCCACCGGGGCGCTTACGGTCGCCTTCAGGTCCCCTTACCGCCTCGGGACGTGGGGCAGACGGGCCGGGCACGTCCGCCACACGCTCTAGGATGACCGCCGTGCAGTTCGGGGTGCTCGGGCCGCTCGCCGTCACCACCGACGTCGGCGAGCCGGTGGTGGTGCCCGGCACCAAGGTGCGGGCGCTGCTGGCCGACCTGCTGACCAACCGCAACCAGGTGGTCTCGGCGGACCGGCTCATCGACGACCTGTGGGGCGACGACGCGCCCGCGAACCCGACCGGAGCCCTCCAGGTGCGGGTGTCCCAGTTGCGCAAGGCGCTCAACGACGCCGAGCCGGGTGCCCGCGAGCTGGTCGAGTCCCGGTCGCCCGGTTACCTGCTGCGGGCCGGCGCGGTCGACGCCGACCGGTTCGCCGAGCTGGCCCGGTGCACCGACGTCGACCGGCTGACCGAGGCCCTCGGGCTGTGGCGCGGCGACGCGTACGCCGACGTGGCCGACGCGGAGTTCGTCCGCGCGGAGGCGACCCGGCTGGCCGAGCAGCGTCTCGCCGTACACGAGCGGCTGGCCGGGGCGCGGGTGGCCCGGGGCGAGCACGACCTGGCCGCCGCCGACCTCGCGGAGCTGGTGGCCCGGCATCCGCTGCACGAGGGCCTGCGGGCGGTGCAGCTCCGCGCTCTGTACGCGGCCGGCCGCCAGTCCGAGGCGCTGGACAGCTACGCCGACCTGCGCGACCGGCTCGCCGACGAGTTGGGCCTCGATCCGGGGCCGGAGCTGGTCGCCCTGCACCGGAAGATCCTCGAACAGGACGCCGCTCTGAGCGCGCCGCCAAAGGCCGCGATCATCCGCAACAGCCTGCCGGCCCAGCTCGACGAGCTGGTCGGGCGGGCCGAGGCGCTCACCGAGCTGCGCGACCTGCTGCCCCGGCAGAGGCTGGTCACGCTGGTCGGGCCGGGCGGCGTCGGCAAGACCCGGCTGGCCACCGAGACGGCCCGCAGCCAGTCCTTTCCGGACGGTGTCCAACTGGTCGAGCTGGCCCCGCTGCCGGCGGGCGACCCGCGCGTCGCCGAGCAGGTGCTCGGCGCGCTGGACACCCGCGAAACCGCCGGCACGAGCCTGTCCGCCGTGGATCGGCTCGTCGCCGCGCTGCGGCACCGACAGCTGCTGCTCGTGCTCGACAACTGCGAGCACGTGATCGAGCCGGTCGCCGAGCTGGTGGCCCAGCTGCTGCGGGACGCTCCCGGGGTGAGCGTGCTGGCCACCAGCCGGGAACCGCTCGGCCTGACCGGGGAGCTGCTCTGGGAGGTACCCCCACTGTCCGTGCCGGAGGACGGCGACCTGGACGCGGTCCGGCGCTCGGCGGCGGCCCGGTTGTTCGCCGCCCGCGCCGCCGCGCAGCAGCGCGGTTTCCGCCTCGACGGCCGGACCGCACCCGCCGTGGCCCAGCTCTGCCGCCGCCTCGACGGGCTGCCGCTGGCACTGGAGCTGGCCGCGACCCGCGTCCGCGCCCTGGGAGTGCGGGGGGTGGTGGACCGCCTCGACGACCGCTTCCAGCTGCTCACCACCCAGCAGCGGGACGTCCCGCCACGGCAGCGGACACTGACCGCGGTCATCGGCTGGAGCTGGGAGCTGCTGGACGAGCCCGACCAGCGGATGCTCGCGCGGCTCGCGGTGTTCAGTGACGGCTGCACCCCGGAGGCCGCCGAGCGGGTCTGCCGGACCGACCTCGACACCCTGGCCCGGCTCGTGGACCGGTCACTGGTCGTGTTGGACGACTCCGGCGTCAGCCCACGCTACCGGCTGCTCGAATCGGTCGCCGCCTTCTGCCTGGCCCGGCTGACCGACGCCGACGAGGCACGCGCGCGGCACGCCGCGTACTACACGGAGCTGGCCGAACGCGCCGATCCGCGGTTGCGCGGCGCCGACCAGCAGCGGTGGCTGGCACTGCTGGACGCGGAGACGGCGAACCTGCGCTCGGCGCTGCTCCACGGCGGCGGGTTGCGGCTGGCCGTCGCGCTGAGCTGGTACTGGTATCTGCGCGGCCAGCTCACCGAGGCCCGACGGGCGTTGGCGACGCCCGGTGACCCGGCGCAGGAGGCCCGAGCCGCGGCCTGGCGGGTCGGTTTCGCGCTGTTGCAGGGCGAGCCGATCGCGGCGGCCGAGGTTCGCGCCGCGCTGGCCGGCGACCCGGACGGCCGCGCCGCCTGGTTCGCGGCCAACGCGGTGATCGAACACAGCGACCTGGCCCTGGCGTCGGAGCTGCTGCCCGCCGCGGCCGCCGACCCGTGGACCGAGGCGGCGGTGCTCAGTTCCCGGGCGAAGATCGCGCACGCCAACGGCGACCAGGCCACGCTGGAGCACGCCGCGACCCGCAGCGCCGCGCTGTTCGCCAGCATCGGGGACCGGTGGGGCCGGCTCCAGGCGACCGAGTGGGTGGGTGGGCTGGCCGACATGCGCGGCGAGCAGGAACGCGCCGCCGCCCTGCACCGGGAGGGGCTGCGGTGGGCCGAGGAGCTGGCGCTGTGGCCGCAGGTGTGCACCGAACTGTCGTGGCTGGCGTGGCTCGCGGTGCAGACCCGCGACTACGCGCAGGGTCGGGAGTTGGCCGAGCGCGCATACCAACTTGCGGTGGAGCAGGCGATCCCCAGTGCGCTGGTCTTCGCGGAGATGAGCCTCGGGCTGGCGGCCCGCCGCGACGGCAAGCTCGACGTGGCCGTAACCCACCTCACCCGCCTCGTCGAGCAGGGACGCGGCGAGACGCAGCCCGCCCTCTACCTGCCCATGATCCTGGTCGAGCTGGGCCACGCGGTCGAGCTGGCCGGTGACCCGGACGCCGCGCTGGCCCTGCACGTCGAGGCGTTCGACGCCGCCGAGGCGATGGCGATCCCACGGGACGCGGTCATCACCCTGGAGGGGATGGCGTCGGCGGTGCGCTCCCCCGAGGTCGCCGCCCGCCTGCTGGGCGCCGCAGTCGCCGCCCGGCTCGCGGTGCGGGCCCCGGCCTCCCCGGCGGAACGCGACGACATCGACCGGGTGACCGCGCGGGTGCTGGCCGCCCTGGGGCGGGAACGCTTCGACGCCCTGGTCGCCGAGGGCACGAAGCTGAGCCCGGGCGAGGCCCGGGCCCAGCTCTGATCAGATGCTCAGGCGGCCGTCTTCGGCCGGTACGAGGCGATGATCACGCCGCTCTTGTGCACCCGGGTGTCGATCAGCTCGAACGACGCCTTGAACTCCGCCAACGGTGCGGTCAGGTTGGCGCCACCCTCCAGCACCGGGGTGATCCAGAACCGGACCTCGTCGACCAGGCCCGCCTTGACCAGCTGCGCGGTGACCGAGCCGTAGCCGTACTGGATGATGTCCTTGCCGTCCTGCGACTTGAGCTTCCTGACCGCCTCGACCAGGTCGCCCTGGAGCACCTCCGTGTTGTTCCAGGTGGGGTTGGTCAGGGTGGTCGAGGCGACGTACTTCTTGACGTTGTTGAAGTAGGCGGCGCCGGTGCTGGGGTCGCTCTCGTCCATGCTCGGCCAGGCGACGGACATGCCGTCGTAGGTGGCCCGGCCCATCAGCATCGCGTCGGCCCCGTCCGTCTGGGCACCGGCGAAGGCGGCGGCCTCCTCGTCGAAGTACGGCCCGGTCCACATGGGGTTCTCGATGACGCCGTCGAGGGTGATGTAGGTCGAGTTGATGAGCTTGCGCATCGGGATCTCCTGGTTGTCGTGGTGCTCTCCGGTGACACCCAGAACCTTGCCGGCTGCCGCTTACGATTCGCTTCAGGTGCCCTTCACGGCGCCCGGAAGCGCGTCGGTCAGACCGGCTGCTCCGGCTCGGTCAGCGGGATCGGGAGCGCCTGCGCGGCCGCCGTGCCGCCACCGGCCGAGTGAGCTGGCGCGGGGCGGTCGCCGGTGCGGCTGTGCAGCCGTCCGCGCCCCGCCGGCCCGGCACGCCGGGTCACCTCGACGGTCACCATCCGTACCGGCGGCGGGGGCACGGTGAAGCGTCCGGTCCCCCAGCGCACCCAGAGCGGAATCCGACCGGCGTCCGCCTCCGCCCGCAGTTTCTGCACCGTCCGCGCCCGGTCGGTGTGGTCGACCTCCACGACGACCGGCGGGCCGTCGGGGCGGGCGCACGCCACGTCGAGGACCGAGTGCCGCTGCTCCAGCGGTGGTGGCAGCGGCAGGACGCTGGGCGCGCGCCGGTAGACCCGCCAGCCCTGGGCCTCGGCCCACCGCACCACCGACTCGATCACCCGCGTGGTGACCTCGTCGGCGTCCAGGTCGACGAAGGTCAGGTCGTCCAGCCACCGACCGAGGTCGGCGGCCAGCCGCTCGCCCTCCGTCGTGACCTCCACGCGCGCAGGATAACGCCTCGGCCGGCGGTGGTCGCGGTCGCGGCGAGGCGCAGTGCCTGGGACTGATCCGCGACTTCGACCACCTCGCCGGCCCGGGGTCAGCGCCTCCGCCACCCCCAGCGACGTGAGCCGGCCGAACCTCGGGACGTCGCCCTCTCCCGGGCCACCATCTGCGCCGCCACGCGCAACTTCAGGGCGGGCTGTGCGCCTGCCGGCCCCAGCAGCTCCACCAGCCGGTTGCCGAGCCCCAGCACCATGTCGGCGCGGTCGAAGTCGCGGATCAGTGCCAGGCACTGCGCGTAGACCCCGTAGGTGTTGGCCATCTCCCATAGACTGAGCGGGCGCAGCGGGTCCATCAGCTTCTGGCGCAGCTCGCAGGCCCGCGACGCGGCGAGCGCGGCCTCGCGGATGACGTCGTCCGAGGCGGGCCGCGTGACCGCCTGGTGCAGCAACGCGGTCGCCTGGTTGTGGTACGCGGTGCCCATCGCCTCCCTGGTGGCCGGCCCGGCGGACGGCGGCGAGACGGTGAGCAGGCCCACCGCGACGGCTCGCTCCACCAACTCCATGCGGGTGGCGGGCTGGCCGGCGGCGAACGCGACCTCCGCCAGGTCCACCAGGGCGGTGATCAGCTCTGCGAGGGCCTCATCCCGTGGCGGGTCGGCCACGTTCCCACCCTCGGCCGCCACCGCGTCGTTCACCCGCTCGAAGATGGTGACCGCCTCACCGCCGGGTGCCATCCCGTCGGCGGCCCGGCCGCGCGCGGACAACAGCATCCCGCGCCGCCACAACGCCCGGGCCAACTGCTGCTGATCATGCCGGTCCGCCCGGCCCGGACCCTGCACGGCCCGCCGGTAGGCGTCGATCACCTGGACCCACAGACGGTCCGCCTCGGCCCAGGTCCCCTGCCGCGTCGACAGCTCCCGCGCCCGCTCGAACAGCCGTTCCCGCTCGTCCGGTCCCATCTCCCGCACCACCCTCGCCGGTAGCCGTCTGCCATGCCCCCGCCACTGACAGTGAACATCATCGATTGTATGGCGGCGACGGCCACCCGGGTCGGCCCGGGCCGGACCGACCCGGGTGTGTCAGGCCGCCGGGCGCACCCGGTAGGCCAGGTGGGTGACCCCGGTGCCCTCGACGACGCTGATGGGCCCGTCCAGTTGGAGTGGCGCGATCTTCAGGTCGGCGAAGAGCGGGATGCCGTCACCGAGCAGAACCGGGACGAGGTCGACGTGCACCTCGTCGAGCAGCCCGGCCTGGATCACCTGGGCGGCGATCGTCCCGCCGTTGACGCCGACCTCCTTGGCGCCGGCGATCGTCTTCGCCCGCGCGATCGCGCTGTCGATGCCGTCGGTCACGAAGACGAACGAGTCGTTCTCCGGCTCCCAACCGTCCGGCACGCTGTGCGTGACGACCACCACGGGCACGTCCAGCGGATGCCGGCCGCCCCATCCGTTGGTCATGTCGAAGAGCCGCCGACCGACCACCAGCGCGCCGGTCCGCTCGGTGAGATCGCGCAGGTGCCGCGCGCTCACGGCGGAGGTCCGGAACGTCAGGTCGGGATGGGCCGTCGGCGTCTCGACGTCGCCGTTCTCGTACCACTGGAACAGGTACTCGAAGCCACCGTGGGACGGGTCGGCGATGTAGCCGTCCAATGACATCGTCGCCCCGGTCGTCACCTTCGTCATCGATCCACTCCCTGGTCTCTGTCAGCGTGGCCAACCCGGCCCTCATTCTGTGGTCGAACCCGGCACCACCGCCCTCGACACGTCCGCCCGAGAAATGAGCATGCCGTTCGTGCCGGCTGCCCGAGCCGGTCGTAGCGTGGGCGCATGCGAACCACCACGCTGGGCAGTGCGGGTCCCGAGGTCGGCGTCATCGGCCTCGGGTGCATGGGCATGAGCCACGGTTACGACATCACCGGCCCCCGGGACGACGACACGTCGATCTCGGTCATCCGACAGGCGCTGGACCTGGGCGCCACGCTGATCGACACGTCCGACGTGTACGGGCCGTACACCAACGAGGAGCTGGTCGGTCGGGCGTTGGCCGGCGGCCACCGGGAGCGGGCCGTCCTGGCCACCAAGGTCGGGCTGGTGGTCACCTCCCCCACCGGCGGCCCCGGCAACTCACCGACCATCGGCAACAACGGCCGTCCGGAGCACATCAGGGCGGCGATCGACGCCAGCCTGCGCCGGCTCGGCACCGACCACGTCGACCTCTACCAGCTGCACCGGGTCGACCCGGACGTGCCGATCGAGGAGTCGTGGGGTGCGGTGGCGGAGGTCGTGGCGGCGGGCAAGGCCCGGCATCTCGGCCTGTCCGAGGTGACGGTGGCCCAGATCGCACGGGCCCAGGCGGTGCACCCGGTGGCGTCGGTGCAGTCCGAGCTGTCCCTGTGGACGCGCGACCCGTTGGCCGAGGTGCTGCCGTACTGCGCGCAGCAGGGCATCGGCTTCCTGCCGTTCTCCCCGCTGGGCCGAGGGTTCCTCGCCGGCCGGTTCACCTCGTTCGACGATCTGCCCGCCGACGACTTCCGACGCGGTCTGCCGCGGTTCCAGCAGGACGCGCTGCGTGCCAACCTCGCCATCGTCGGCCGGGTCCGCGAGATCGCCGACCGGGCCGGTGTCAGCCCCGCGCAGGTCGCGCTGGCCTGGGTGGTGGCCCAGGGCCGCCACGTCGTTCCGATCCCCGGCACCAAGACGCCCCGGTACCTGGTGGACAACTGTGCGGCCGGCGACGTGCGGCTCAGCGCCGAGGACCTGGCCGACCTCGACGCGCTGCCCGCGCCGGAAGGTGGCCGCTACTGAGGCTCGACAACGACGTGGCCGACCGGCCCGGCAGATCGGCACCCGCCGGTCAGCCGGGCCGGCCCACGGTGACCGGCGGGCCGAACTGGACCGGAACGCCGGGGGAATACAGCACACTGACCGGCGGTCCGGCCGGCGCCGGCAGCCCGGCGGCGGTGACCAGTTCGTCGTCCAGGTGCAGCAGCTCGGCCCGGTGCAGCGGCCAGCGCGGATGCCAGTTCGGCAGGTGCAGGGTGCGCCCGTACGCCCGGGTGTGCAGCCCCCAGCGGGCGGTGACGAAGTGCTCCAGCGGCGTCGGGTCGGCGATCCGCTCCCCCACCCGGACCGTCATCCGGCTCGTCGTACCGGCCGGGCCGGGCCAGCGGCGCCGGCAACGGTAGGTGCGGCGGTCACCGTCGCGGTCCAGCCGCATGGACGACCAGAGGTACGGCAGCCGCAGCGTCGCCCGGGCGACCAGCACCGGGACCAGCCGCGACGCGTCGAGCGACCGGAACACCACCGCCCGCCGACCGGTGTCGTCGACCGAGTAGAGCCGGACGTTGGTCTCCCAGAAGGTGCCGAAATACGGCACCCCCGGGCCGCGGCCGAGGCCCAGCCCGACCATCCGGAAACCGATCAGGCCGACGTGGCTGACGCCGTCCAGGGTGTCCGGTCGGGTGCCGGCGGGCAGCAGCGGCGCGACGAGTTCCGGCGCGACGGCCCAGTGCAGGAAGGTGAGATCCTCCCAGCGCTGCCGAAGGGTCGCCCAGGGGAACGCCCGTCGGGGCGCGGAGTCGACCGGCTCGATGTCCACACCCCTCATCCTGCCCCTCGCTCAGGCGTGTGGGCCGACAGCCACCGGGCCGACGGTCAACGAGGGCCTGCCCTCCAGGATCTGACCGATCCACTCGACCTGCTCCTCCAGCGCCGTACGGTGACGGGCGGCCAGCGTCCGCAACGGCTCGACGGTGACCTGGATGGCGCGGCCGGAGCGACGGTGGTGCCACACCCCGGCGACCGTGCCGTCGACCAGCAGCACGGGGTAGTTGCCGGCCTGCCCACGGGCCAGCGCCCGCTCGGCGGCCGCCCCGGGGAAGAGCCGTTCGCGCGGGTGGCAGCCCACGGCGTACACGTCGAAGTAGGGCAGCAACCGCAACCCGGACGGCCGGTCGTCCGGGAAGTCGGTGTCACCTGACGCGACCCACGCCCGCGTGCCCTCCACCGTCACGGCTGTCAGGTCCAGCGAGTCGAACAGCTCCGCCGCCCACGGTGCGGGTGCCGCCAGCCACCGGGCGAACTGCGCCGGCGTGGCCGGCCCGTACGCGTACAGGTAGCGCCGGACGAGGTCGGCCAGCGCGGCCCGGCCGTCCATCGGCGCGAACCCGGGCAGCCAACGCGCCGGGCTGGTGTACGTGGTGGCGCGGCCACGGTTGGGGCCGAAGCAGATGATGCCGCTGCGGGTGGCGGCGGCCATCGCGGCGATCCACCGGGGCCACTTGTCCTGGAACGCGTCCATGACACGTTCGCCGGCCCAGGGGCCGGTGCGGGCGACCACCTGGTCGGTCAGCTCGACGGTGGTCAGCTCGGTCTCGGCGAGGGCGGCGGTGATGGCCGCGAGCACCTGCTCGGTCTGCTCGGGGGTCAGCAGGTCACGGCTCGGATCGTGTGGCGGTGCCGGCATCGCCGACAGCGCGCCGGTCCACATCGGCAGATCCGCGGTGGCGAGCAGGTGCACCGTCCCGCGCGGCCCTCGACTCTTGACGAGGGTGCGTTCCGTCCACAGTGCCTGGCGCACCAGGGTACGGGTGGCGCCCGGGACCCGTATCCCGACGGACAGCTCGGCGGCGGAGGCGACCTGGGCGTGTGCGCCACAGGTCGCGGACACCACGGCGGCGACCGCGTCGGCGTCCGGCTCGGACCCCGGCCCGGTCGGCCCCGGCGCGGAGAGGCCGTGCCGCTCCAGGCGCCGGGCGCACACCTGTGCCCAGCTCACGCCGGTCATCGCAGGCCCGCGAAGAAGGTACGGATGTCGGCCGCGTGCGCCAACGGCTCGTCCATGGCCACGAAGTGGCTGCCCGGGTTGCCCTGCGGCCAGTGCACGA
Organism: Micromonospora sp. RHAY321; assembly: GCF_023896955.1. Taxonomy (GTDB): domain Bacteria; phylum Actinomycetota; class Actinomycetes; order Mycobacteriales; family Micromonosporaceae; genus Micromonospora. The sequence continues at coordinate 343,441 of NZ_JAMHIW010000002.1, read as the reverse complement.
TGGTGTTGTGCTGCCCAGCGAGGCGCCGCATCAGCGCGGACCCGCCGCCGTACACCCCGGACGGCACCCGCTGCTGTCCCCTGGGCCAGGCGAACCCGCCGTCGTCTGCCAGCGTGAGTCGCTCGTACATGGGCCAGGAGGACGAACCGGACGTGCCGGTGAACCAGTAGAGGCTCACGTTGGTGAGCAGATGGTCCCGGTCGATGGCCTGCTCGGGGGTCGGGACCGTCACGGTGAACTCCTTGAACTTCTGCATCATCCAGGCCAGCAGCCCGACCGGCGAGTCGTTCCAGGCGTACGCGAGGGTCTGTGGCGCGGCCCGCAGCAGCGCGTGATGGTCCACGCCGCCGCTCATCCACTGCTGCATCTGCTCCCACTCGGCGCGTTCGGCCTCGGTCATGTCCGGCACGTCGGCCGCGGTCGGAAAGCCGAACCCTCCGTCGATGTGCACGCCCACCACCTGCTCCGGCGCCACCGTCGCCACCTCCGGCGCGACGTACGCGCCGAGGTCACCGCCCTGCGTGCCGTATCGGTGGTAGCCGAGGCGGGCCATCAGTTCGACCCACATCCGGGCGAGCCGGTCGACCGTGAACCCGGCCGGTGGCGCCTGCGAGAAACCGTAGCCGGGCACCGACGGCACCACCACGTGAAACGCCTGCGCCGGATCCCCGCCGTGGGCGCGCGGGTCGGTCAGCGGGCCGACCAGTTCGGTGAACTCGACCACGGAGTTCGGCCAGCCGTGCGTCAGCAGCAGCGGCAGCGCGTCCGGCTCCGGTGAGCGGACGTGCAGCAGATGCACGTCCAGCCCGTCGATCTCGGTGACGAACTGGGTGAACTCGTTCAGCCGCGCCTCGTGCGCCCGCCAGTCGTAACCGTCCGCCCAGTACCCGGCCAGCTCGCGGAGGTAGTCCAGCGGCACCCCGCGACTCCAGCCGGTGCCGGGCACCGGGCGGGGCCACCGGGTCCGGGAGAGCCGCTCACGCAGGTCGTCGAGGTCAGATTGCGGGATGTCGATGCGGAATGGCGTCATGCCGGGCACGCTACGGCTCATGTAGGTCAGGATCTGACACACATCGCTGGCATTCTGGAGCCATGTCCGACACCCCCGCCCGGCTGCTGGGCCTGCTGTCGCTGCTGCAGACCCCGCGCGAGTGGCCCGGCAGCGAACTGGCCACCCGCCTCGGCGTCAGCCTGCGCACCATCCGCCGCGACGTCGAGCGGCTGCGCGACCTCGGCTACCCGGTGCAGGCCACGATGGGCGCGATCGGCGGATACCGCATGGTCGCCGGCAAGGCCATGCCGCCGCTGCTGCTCGACGACGAGGAGGCGGTGGCCATCGCACTCGGTCTGCGGACCGCCGCCAGTCACGCGGTGGTCGGCATCGAGGAGGCCTCGCTACGGGCGCTGGCGAAGCTCGAACAGGTGCTGCCGTCCCGGCTGCGCCACCGCGTCAGCACGCTGGGGGCGGCCACCGAGCCGCTGCTCACCTGGAGCCGACCGATGGTCGACCCCGAGCACCTGAGCGCTCTGGCCGCCGCCGTCACCAACCGCGAGCAGCTGCGGTTCACCTACCGTCGGCGCGACGGCGTCGACAGCGAGCGGCTGGTCGAGCCGTACCGGCTGGTGTCGGCGGGCCGCCGCTGGTACCTGGTCGGCTACGACAACGACCGGGGAGACTGGCGGATGTTCCGGGTGGACCGGATCACCGACCAGCGGACCACCCGGACGCGCGTCGCGCCCCGCCCACTGCCGGCCACCGACGCCGCGGCGTTCGTGACGGAGAAGTTGCTGGAGTTGACGCCGGTCTACCGCGCGGTGGTGACCCTGCACGCACCGGTCGAGCGGATGGCCGGCCCGCTCGGCGGCACCCTGGTCGACCTGGAGCCGATCGACGCCGGCAGCTGCCGGCTGCACAGTCACGCCGACACCCTGGAGTGGCTGGCGTGGCGCCTGCTGACCCTCGGCTGCGAGTTCGAGGTGCACGAGCCGCCGGAGCTGGTCGCGTACCTCCGCGAGATCGGCGGGCGGGCGACCCGGGCAGCCGGCCCGCCGCCCGGGTAGGTCAGCCCTCGACGGTGGCACAGGTGATCGCCGTAGGCTCGAACGGCCGATGGCAACGGCGGAAACGGCCAACGAGCCACACAACGGGGGAAATGGGCGTGGTGCAGGCGGATGCGGAGCTGGTCCTGCTCGCTCAGGCGGGAGACGCGGCGGCGCTGGGAGTGCTGCTGGCGCGCCACGAGGCCGAGATGCGAGCCGTCGCCCTGAGCCTGCTCGGCTACGGGCCGGACGCCGAGGACGCCGTGCAGGACGCGATGGTGGTGGCGCTGCGCCGCGTCGGTGAGGTGCGCGACCCGGCCGCCGTCGGCCCGTGGCTGCGGGCCATCGTCCGCAACAACGCCCGGATGACGCTGCGGGCACCCCGACCGGTCCCGGTCGCCGAACCGGAGTGGTTCGCCCGCCCCGCCGACACGCCCACACCCGAGGAGGCGCTGGACCGCGGCGCGATGCGCGACTGGGTGTGGCACGCCATCGACGCGCTGTCCGAGCCCGACCGGATGGTGACCCTCCTGCGCTACTTCAGCGAGGCCTCCTCGTACGAGCAGATCGCCGCCGTGTGCGGCGTGCCCGTGGGCACCGTCCGCAGCCGCCTCAGCCACGCCCGTCGCGCGCTCGCCGGCGGCCTCCGGACGGCGGCGACCGCCGCGCACGCCGACGTCGCCACGTTGAGCGACGCCCGGTGGCGCGAGGGCCGCGACATGATCGCGACGGCCATGCGCGGCGACTTCGACCGGGTGGTCCGGGAGAGCTGGTGGCCGGACGCCGAGATGCTCGCCCCGGGTGGCCTGCGCGGCGGCACCGACCTGGCGATCCACGGGATGACCAAGGACCTGACCGACGGGGTACGGCAGCGGCTGCGCAACGTCGTGGCCAGCGGTGACGTGGTGATCTGGGAGACCGACCTGATCAGCCCACCGGACGACCCGGAGCACTGCCCTCCCGGTGCGCTGTGGCTGCAGGTGCTGCGCGAGGGGCGGGTGCGCCAGCTCACCCTCTTCCACCCGGTCGCGGCACGGGACGCCGGCCGGCCGGCGGCCGTCTGAGAAAACTTTCCCGACCGAGCGAACTTTCCGATCGACCCGCGCATCTGGTCCGCGTCAGTCACCAGTTGCCGTGCCGGCACACGCCGCACGGGTCACGCATCGGGAGATGGTTCATGAGTTCCACCAGCCACGAGGTCACCGTCGACGGCGTCCGGCAGGTCTACCACGTCGCCGGCAGCGGCCCGGTGTGCGTGGTGCACTCCGGGGGCCCCGGCATCGAGTGGGCCTACCTGCGGATGCCGAGCCTCGAAGAGCACTTCACGATGGTGTACGTCGAGCCGGTCGGCACGGGCGCCTCCGGGCGGCTCGACAACGCCGCCGACTACCGGCTCGACACGTACGTCCGGTTCCTCGACGCCGTCATCGACCACCTCGGCGAGCCCCGGGTCCACCTGCTCGGCCACTCGCACGGCGGTTTCGTCGTCCAGCGGTACGCGCTGGCGCACCCGGACCGGGTCGCCGGCCTGGCCCTGTACGACACCTCGCCCGTCACCGGCGCCGAGTTCTGGGCCGAGGCGATGGCCGGCCTCACGGCGTACCCGCAGCGGCACCCCGACCGGCCGGAGGCGGCGGAGATCCCGGCCGCCTTCCAGCAGGCCGTCACCGCCACCGACGACGAGGCGCTCAGCGCCGGCCTGCGCGCGGCCCTGCCGGTCTACTTCGCGGACTTCTGGTCCCGGAAGTCCGAGTTCGCCCCGTTCCAGGCGGCGGTGCGGGCCTGGTCGGCGCCGGCGGGTGCGCAGGACCCGACGCCCTTCGACGTCCGGGAGAGCCTCGCCGAGATCACCGTGCCGGCCGTGGTGATCGTGGGGGCGCACGACTTCATCTGTGGCCCGCGCTGGGCGGAGCAGTTGCACGAGGGCCTGAAGGACTCGCGTCTGGTGCTGCTGGAGCGCAGCGGGCACTTCGGGCACATCGAGCAGCCGGTGGAGTTCACCCGGGCCGTGGTGGAGCTGCTGGAGCGCTGATCCGCGGGGGCCATAGGGTGGTCCCATCCCTGCCCTGCACCGTGACGAGGAGGAGACCACCGTGAGCCAGACCGAGCGGATGGATTCCGTCGAGGATTGGAACGTGGCCGAGGACGACGGGGTCCTGGACGCCTCCGACACCCTGGACGACGACCGCGTCAGCGACCCACTCGACACCGGCATCATCGCCGAGGACCATTGGACGGGAGCGAACCGGTTCGGCACCACGCCCGCCGAGGAGCGGGCGGGCGAGTCTTTGGAGCAGTACCTCGCCCAGGAGGAACCGGACACCGACCCGTACGCCGAGGGCGTGGACGACGAGGATGAGCTGACCCGGCGGGGATACGAGCGCGAGGCGCGGGCGGGTCGTCTCGTCGCCGACGACGAGGGCCTCGGCGAGGACGAGGAGGCCGAGTCGGTGGCGTGGGACGTCGGGATCGATGGAGGCGCCGCCAGCGCCGAGGAGGCCGCGATGCACCTGGTCGAGGACCCGAACGGGCCCGGGGACGGGCCGCTTCGCTGAAACGCCGGCGCCGCCGCGCTCGGCACCACGAGGGGTGCCGAGCGCGGCGGGCGGGTCGCTCAGTGGATGACGACGGGCGCCTTGACCAGCTCGCCCTGCTGGTCGTCGAGCGGCTGCGCGGGCTGGCGACGGCGCGGCAGCAGGGCGGCCGGGATGAAGGTGGCCAGCACCAGCGCGAACGCGACCCAGAACGTGGTGGCGAACGAGTTGGCGGCGAAGTCGAGGCCACGCTCGATGAGCGACGGGTCCACCGGCGTCTGCTGGAGCAGCTCCGGTCGCTGTTGGGCGGCGATGGCCAGCCCGGCCTCGGTGACGGGCTCGCCGCTCGGGTCCACCAGGCCGGGGATCGGCCGGGAGCCGTTCAGCTCGTTGGTGAGGATCACCGACATCACCGCGGCGCCGATCGAGCCGCCGATCTGCTGGAGGATGTTGACCAGCGTCGAGCCGCGTGCCACGTCGTGGGCCTGCAGCGTCCGCAACGCCGACGTCATGATCGGCATCATCGTGCCGCCCATGCCCAGACCCATCACGAACAGCGAGCCGCCGAGCAGCCAGTACGAGGTCTGCGGGTCGACCTGGGTGAAGCTGAAGAACCCGGCGACGATGAGCGCCAGCGCGAACGGGACGGTACGACCGATCGGCACCCGGTCGGCCAGCATGCCGGCAATCGGCATGGTCATCATCGCGCCGATGCCCTGCGGGGCCATCAGCAGACCGGCGGTCAACGTCGTCTCGCCGCGCACCTGCAGGAAGTAGCTCGGGAACAGCAGCCCGGCGCCCATGAACGCGATGATGAAGACGAACAGGGTCACCGAGGCGATGGTCAGGTTGCGGTTGCTGAACAGCCGCAGGTCGAGCAGCGGGTGCCGGGGCTTGAACGAGTAGAGCACGAACGCCACCACCAGCGCGGCGCCGACCAGCATCGGGCCCCACACCTTGGCCGCGGCGAAGGTGCCCGCCTCGGGCAGCGACGAGACACCGTAGAGGAACAGCGCGAGCCCCGGCGAGAGCATCAGCATGCCGACGAAGTCGAACGACTCGGACGGCTCGGGTGCGTCCTTCGGCAGCGCCATCTGCGCGTAGATCAGGGCGATGACGCCGATTGGCAGGTTGATCAGGAAGATCCAGTGCCAGCTCGCGGTGTCGATCAGCCAGCCGCCGAGGATCGGGCCACCGATCGGCCCGAGCAGCATCGGAATGCCGAGGACGGCCATCAACCGGCCGATCCGGTGCGGGCCGGCCGCCCGGGTCATGATGGTCATGCCCAGCGGCATGAGCATGCCGCCGCCGAGGCCCTGCAGGACGCGGTAGCCGATCAGCTCACCGATCGTGTCGGCGGTGGCGCAGAGCCCCGACCCGATGGTGAACAGGGCCAGGGCCACCATGTAGAGGCGCTTGGTGCCGAACCGGTCGGCCGCCCACCCGCTGAGCGGGATCACCGTGGCCAGCGCGAGGGTGTAGGCGGTCATCGTCCAGGCGACGCGGGCGTACGACGCGTCGAACTCGTTCTGGAACGTCGGGATGGCGACGCTGACCACCGTCACGTCGAGGATCGACATGATCGCGCCGAGGACGACGACGCCCGCCACCTTGAGCACCGCGGCGTCGAGTTTGTCCGATGTCGCGATTGATTGCTGGGTCACAAACTCTCCTGAAGTCGGTTGAGCAGGCGTTCGGTGGGCGGTGGCGGCGGTGCCGCGCCTACCAGGCGCAGGGCGCGGCGTACCGGGGCGACGACGCGCGCAGGCAGAGTAACCGTGGGATGTGACGGTTCGCCGCCGGATTTCGTGACCACGACGGCTACGCGCCCGATCGGCCGTCGGATTGCAACCGGTCGTCGGGGTGTCGATCAGACGCAGTGCGGTTCGCGCCCGGGGTCGTACCCCATTCACGAGGGGCGAAGGCGCACGCCGAAAGCGGCAAGCCGGAACCCGGAAGCCGCGAACCGCAGCTCGGTTGACGGTGGGATGTTGCGCGGGCGGCCGGCGGGGAGGCAGGCCTCAGGCGGTGACGACCGGGACGGCGGCGGTCAGCGCCCAGTCGTGCCCGATGTCGGCGGCCGCGCGCAGCAGCTTCGGCAGGTGGTCGTCGAGCAGCGTCTCCAGCGACGTCTCGGCGGCATGCACGGTCACGTTGATCGCGGCGACGATCCGGCCGTCGCCGTCGCGCACACCGGTGGCGACGGAGCGGATGCCCGGGGCCAGGTCCTGGTCGGCGAGCGCCCAGCCCTTCGCCCGGACCTCGCGCAGCACCGCGTCCAGTTCGCCCGGCGAGGGCTGCCAGCGCGGCGTGATGCCGGAGCGGGTGGGCTCGGCGAGCACGGCGGCGAGGGTCTCCTGAGGCAGCGCCGCGAGCAGCACCTTGCCCATCGACGTCGCGGGAGCCGGGAAGCGGGTGCCGATGGTGACGCCGAGCGTGACGATCTTCGGGACGGCCACGCGGGCGACGTAGACGATGTCGCTGCCGTCGAGCTGGGCCATCGAGGTCGACTCGTTGGTCTGCGCGACCAGTTTCTCCATGTGCGGCCGGGCCACGTCCCACATGTTCAGCGCGTTGACGTACGCCATCCCCAGTTCGAGGACGCGCGGGGTGAGGGCGTGGCCACGGCCGACCGCGCGGACGTAGCCCAGGGACTCGAGTGTGATGAGGATGCGCCGGACGGTGGGCCGGGCCAGGCCGGTGGCGGCGGCGATCTCGCTGAGCGTGGTGGACGGGCAGCCGGGACGGAAGGAGCGCAGGACGTCGAGGCCACGGGCGAGAGCCTCGATGAAGTCTGGTCCGGCGCCCCTTCCGTTGTCACTCATGCCTCAATGCTTCCACTGCGCCGAGCCGGCGTCCCACTCGGTGTACTGGTACGGGTTCTCCAGGATGGCGGTCTCGGGGACGTCCGGGTTCATGCCCCGCTGCCACGCCTCCTCCCCCATCGTCTCGCGGAGGTGGTCGATGGTGGCCGCCACCTTGGCCCGCGCGGCGGCGAGGTCGACGCCGACGAGGCGGCCGTCCCGCTTGACGACCCGGCCGCCCACCAGCACGGTGTGCACGTCGCCACGCTGGGCCTGGAAGACGACGTGACCGTGCGGGTTCAGGATCGGGAACATCACCGGCGAGGCGTCGTTCTTGATCAGGACGACGTCGGCCTGCCGGCCGGGGGTGAGGGCGCCGATCGTGGAGTCCATGCCGAGGGCGCGGGCGCCACCGCGGGTGGCCCACTCGACGACCTGCTCGGCGCGCAGGTGGCAGTGGGTGATGGTCTCCTGCTTGGCGTGCGCCTCCAGGTGCTCTCGCGAGCGGTCGGCGCCGAGCGTGGCCCGCATCGCCGAGAAGAGGTCACCGCTCCACCACACGCTGGTGTCCATCGACAGCGACACCGGGATGTCGTGGTGGCGCAGCTGCCAGGTGGGCGGGTAGCCCTGCCCGGCGCTCTGCTCGCTCTCGGTGGAGACGGAGACGGAGCCACCGGTGGCGGCGATGCGGTTGTACGAGTCGTGGGTGAGCGTCGCCGCGTGCACGTAGACGGTCGAGGGGTTCATGAAGCCGTTCTCGTGCATGAGGCGGATGCCGTCGTCGTTGGTGGCGCCCCACACGCCGGCGTGCGTGGTCACCGCGGCGCCCAGGTCCCGGGCCACCTCAAAGGCGGCCCGCTCGGGGAAGGCGGGGTCGCCGGTGACGTCGAACGCCATCTGGAAGCCGGCCAGCTTGCCGCCGTCGATCCGGCGGCGGTGGAAGTCGCGGAACTCCGGCGAGGTGGCCCATTCCCACGGGCCCTGCTGGATGTTGCCGTAGGCGAGCACGAACCGTCCGGGCACCTCCTCGAGCGCGTCGACGGCCGCGTCGGCGTGGTCGGGTGTCTGGAGGCCGTGCGACCAGTCGACGGTGGTGGTGACACCGGCGTCGATCGCCTCGATCGCGCCGAGCAGGTTGCCGGCGTACACGTCCTCGGGCCGGAACAGCTTGCCGGACTCCAGGTAGTACCAGACGAAGTACTGCGTCAGGGTCCAGTCGGCGCCGTACCCCCGCATGGCGGTCTGCCACATGTGCCGGTGGGTGTCGACCATCCCCGGCATGAGGATGCCGTCGGTGGCGTCGATCTCCAGGGCGTCGTCGGGAGCGGTGAGGTTGACGCCGACCTCCGCGATCCGGCCGTCGATGACCAGCACGTCAGCGCCGGGCAGCACCGTGTGTGCGTCGTCCATGGTGAGAACCAGGCCGTTGCGGAAGACCACCGGCCGGTCGGTTGCGCTCATCGCCACCCCATTCCTTTCGGGTACGAGGGATCCGGACCGATGTCCGCTGTGCGGCCAGCCCGAGTGGCGCAAGTGTGGTACCGGTCACGATTCGTGTCAAGAGCGTGTTTCCGAGCGATGGAAGAACCGTTGACACGCCCGGTGCGGTGACGCAAGCTGTTTCGGCGGACATGTGTCCGTAGAACGGGCGGGAACATGGTGCAGCAATCGACGGGGCCCCTGGCCGGCCTGCTCGTCGCGGACTTCTCCCGGATCCTCGCCGGGCCGTACGCGACGATGCTCCTGGCGGACCTGGGCGCACAGGTGATCAAGGTGGAGAGCCCCGGTGGCGACGACACCCGCACCTGGATGCCGCCCACCCGCGACGGCGTCTCGACGTACTACCTGGGCATCAACCGCAACAAGCGGTCGATCGCCCTCGACCTCAAGAACCCGGACGACCTGACGGCCGCGCAGGAGCTGGCCCGCCGCGCCGACGTGATGATCGAGAACTTCCGGCCCGGCGGCCTCGCCCGGTTCGGCCTGGACTACGACACCGTCACCGCCGGCAACGACAGGATCGTGTACGCGAGCATCAGTGGCTTCGGCACCGGGGCCGGCGCCGACTTTCCCGGCTACGACCTGATGGTGCAGGCGATCTCCGGGCTGATGAGCCTCACCGGCGACCCCGACGGCCCGCCGTACCGGGCCGGCATCTCCGTCTTCGACGTGATGGCCGGGCTGCACGCGAGCATCGGCATCCTCGCCGCGCTGCACCACCGGGGCGCGACCGGCAAGGGTCAGCACGTCGAGGTCAACCTGCTCAGCTCCGCGCTGTCCGGCCTGGTCAACCACTCCAGCGGCTACGTCGCCGGCGGCACCGTCCCGTTCCGGATGGGCAACGCGCACCCCAGCCTCTTCCCGTACGAGCCGCTGCCCACCGCCGACGGCGAGCTGATCGTCATCGCCGGCAACGACGGGCAGTTCCGCAAGCTCTGCCAGGTGCTGGACCTGCCCGACCTGCCCGACGACCCACGCTTCGGGCGCAACCAGGACCGCACGGCCAACCGCGAGCAGCTACGACCCCTGCTCGTCGAACGCCTCGCCAAGCGCACCAAGGACGAGTGGTTCCGCGACCTGCTGGCCGCGGGTGTCCCCTGTGCCCCGATCAACACCATCGACGGCGGCGTGGCGCTCGCCCAGGAGCTGGGGCTCGACCCGGTGGTCGCCGTCGGCGACGTGCCCGGCGTGCGCAACCCCATCACCTTCTCCGACACCCCGGCCCGGTACGAGCTACCGCCGCCCGGGCTCGACGAACACGGCGAGGAGATCCGCGCGTGGCTGAAGAGCTGAGCTTTCCGACCGGGATCGGCACGTCCGACCCGACCACCATCTCCCTGCTCGGGCAGGACCTGGCCGCCGATCTGATGGGCCAGGTCGGCTTCGGCGAGCTGGCGTACTGGCTGGTGGCTGGCCGCCGCCCCACCCGGGGTGAGGTACGGGTCTTCGAGGCGGTGCTGGTGGCGCTCGCCGACCACGGCTTCACCCCGACGGCCATCGCGGCCCGGCTGACCTACCTGTCCGCGCCCGAGTCGCTGCAGGGCGCGCTCGCCGCCGGCCTGCTCGGGGGCGGCTCCCGCTTCCTCGGCGTCACCGAGGACTGTGGTCGCTTCCTCGCCGACACCCTCGCACAGGCCGGCGACGTCACCGACTACGACGCCGTGGCGCTCGACGCGGTCACACGGGCCAAGCAGGAACGCCAGCTGGTTCCCGGGCTCGGGCACCCCGTGCACAAGGAGCAGGACCCGCGCACACCCGTCCTGATCCGGATCGCCACCGAGGAGGGCCAGTACGGCCCCCACCTGCGGCTGTTCGAGGCGATCGGACGGGTGCACCCCCAGGTGCTCGGGCGGACCCTGCCCCTCAACGGCGCCGGAGTCTGCGGCGCGGCGCTCGCCGACCTCGGGCTTCCCGTCGAGATGCTGCGCGGTTTCGCCCTGCTGGCCCGCGCGGCGGGGCTGCTCGGGCACCTCGCCGAGGAGCGGCGCCGGCCGCTCGGCATGGACATCTACCGCACCGTGGACCGCAACGCCGTCTACGAGCCCTGAGACCCCCTCCACTGCAGCGAAAGGAGCGGAATGGCCACCGTCGTCGCGGTCATCGCCTCCACCCACCACCCCTTCTACTACCGGGCCAGCACGGCCACCGGCGAGGACCGGCCACCGTTCGCCGACGAGTGGGCCAGCAAGATCCTGGCGTTCCGGGAGACGTTGACCCGGGCCAGGCCCGACGTGCTGGTGATGGTCGGCTCCGACCACTTCCACCAGCTCTGGCTGGACAACATGCCGCAGTTCCTGGTCGGCAAGGCACCCAGCTACGACGCCAACTGGTACAACGAGGAGCGCGAGTTCGGGCTGCCCCGGATGCTGCTCAAGGGCCAGGAGGACCTGTCCGGGCACATCCTGCGGGCCGGGCTCGACTCCGGTTTCGACCTGGCGTTCAGCAACGAGCTGCGGATCGACCACAGCATCACCTGCCCGATCATCACGCTGCGGCCCGAGGCCGACCTGCCGATCGTGCCGATCTACACGAACATCTTCGCGCCGCCGCTGCCGCAGCCGAAGCGCTTCGTCCAGCTCGGTCAGGCCATCCGGGAGATCGTCGAGTCGTGGCCGTCGCACCTGCGGGTGGCCGTCATCGGCACCGGCCACCTCTCACTGGAGCTGGGCGGCCCCCGCCAGTTCGGCCCGCACGGCCCGGACCCGGAGTTCGACCAGCGGGCGGTCGAGTGGATCGCCAACGGCGACCTCGACGGGTGCCTACGCGAGGTGACGCTGGACAGCCTGCACTCGCCCGGCAACGCCACCCACGGCTTCATGGACTTCATGCTCATGATGGGCGTGGCCGGGGCCGGCGTGAAGGCCGACTACGTCGACACCCTCGACCTGTTCCACACCATGGAGGCGTACTTCACCTGGTATCCGAACGGAGCACCGGCGGCATGAGCAAGTACCTGCTGAACAAATTCCTCTTCATGGTCGACCGCGACCCCGAGCTGGTCGAGCGCTACCGCAGCGAGCCGCGCGAACTGGTCGCCTGGTGGGAGGCCGAGTGCGCCAACACGGTGCTGAACTGCCACAGCGGCGAGGCGAGCACCTGGCTGCGCTTCGACGACGTCGAGCGGGAGGCCCTGGCCACCCACGACCACGTGAAGCTGTTCGAGCTGGGCGCGCATCCGTTCCTCACCCTGACCCTCTTCATCGCCCTCTTCGAGAGGGACAACACCGAGCCGCTGGAGTACCAGAAGTCCTACGGCGCGCGGCTCGCCCACTTCGCGATGCCCTACCCGGACATCGCGACGTGATCCGCGCTGCCCTGCTCAGCGACTGCGGCACCCCACCGACGATCGCCGAGCGGCCGGCCCCCGTGCCGGCCGACGGTGAGGTGACCGTCATTGTCGAAGCGGTGCCGATCACCCCGCTGGACGTGCTCTGTGCGAGCGGTACCAGCTACTTCGGCACGCCGGCGACCCCGTACGTGCCCGGGGTGCAGGGAGTCGGCCGGCTCACCGACGGCACCCCGGTGTGGTTCGGCACCTCGGCCGGGATGAGGTCCGGGGTGGACGGCAGCATGGCGAGCACCGTCGCGGTGCCGAGCGCCGACGTGGTGGCGCTGCCGCACGACGTACCGCTGACCCTGCTGGCGGCCCTGGGGCTCTCCGCCGTCGCCGCGCACGCTGCCCTGACCCACGCCGGTGGCCTCGCGGCCGGCGAACAGATCGTCGTGCTCGGCGCCGGAGGTGTGGTCGGGCAGGCAGCCGTCCAACTGGCCCTGCTCGGCGGGGCACGCCGGGTGATCGCCGTGGCCCGCTCCGCCGCGGCGCGGGCCCGGGCCGAGGACCTTGGCGCCGCGGTCTCCATCCCGCTGCTCGCGGACGACGACGTGGCATCCGTGGCCGACCGGCTGCGACAGGCCGCGGACGGTCCCGTCGACCTCGTCCTCGATCCGGTCTTCGGCGTCCCCGCCGCGGCGGCACTGCGGGTGCTGCGCCCCGGTGGTCGCCTGGTCAACCTGGGCAGCGCCGCCGGCGCGACCGCCCCGATCGAGTCCGCCGTCCTGCGCAGCGGCGCGTTGCGAATGATCGGCTACACCAACAACGGGTTGTCGGCCGACCAGCGGGCGGCGTCGCTGACCGTGGTGGCCGGGCACGCGGCCGCCGGCCGGCTCACCGTCGACCACGAGATCGTGCCGTTCGCCTCGGTCGCGGACGCCTGGTCCCGGCAGGACGGCGGCACCGCGGCCGGCCGAATCGTCCTGGCGCTCTGACCGGGCCCGACCCCAGCCAGGGATCGCGAGTCCCTGGATGAACCGCACCTGGTTGGGGCTCGGCGCCGGTGCGACGGTCGGTCCATGACACCTTCCACCTACACCGTCACCGGTCACTGGATCGGTGGCGGGATCCTCGCCGGCTCGGCCGGCACCCTTCCCGTCGTCAACCCGGCGACCGGTGACATCGTCGCCGAGACCCCGGCCGGCACGGCCGCCGACGTCGACCGGGCGGTCACCGCCGCCCGCGCGGCGCTCCCCGGCTGGGCGACCACCACACCGCGGCAGCGGGCCGCCGTGCTGCGCGCCGTCGCCGCCGGTCTCGCCGCCCGACAAGAGGAGATCGCCGGAGCGATCACCGCCGAGATGGGCTCCCCGATCGCCATGTCCCGGACCGCCCAGGTGGGCTTCCCGGCCGCGGTGATCGAATCCGTCGCCGGACTGGCCGACGAGTTCGCCTGGACCGAGGAGGTCGGCAACTCGCTGATCGTCCGCGAGCCGATCGGCGTGGTCGGCGCGATCACGCCGTGGAACTTCCCGTTGCAGCAGGTCGTCTCCAAGCTGGCGCCGGCGCTGCTCGCGGGGAACACGATGGTCTTCAAGCCCTCCGAGAACGCCCCGCTGACCGCGCGGATCCTCGCCGAGGTCACCGCCGAGGCGGGCGTGCCGGCTGGCGTCTTCAACGTCGTGTACGGCACCGGCGCGGTCGTCGGCGAGGCCATGTCCGCGCACCCGGACATCGACATGATCTCCTTCACCGGCTCCACCCGTGCCGGAAGGCGGATCTCGGTGGCGGCCTCCGAAACCGTCAAGCGGGTCGCGCTGGAGCTGGGCGGCAAGGGCGCCACCATCATCCTCGACGACGCCGACCTGCCGACGGCGGTTGCCAAGGGCGTCATGATGGCGTTCGCCAACGGCGGGCAGGTCTGCGGCGCCTGGCCGCGCATGCTGGTGCCCGCCTCCCGTCAGGACGAGGTCGTCGCGCTGGCCGTCGAGGCGGCGAAGCAGTACACCGTGGGTGATCCGACCGACGAGGCGACCGGGATCGGCCCGATGGCCTCCGAGGCGCACCGGCAGAAGGTCGTCGGATACATCGAGCGGGGCATCGCCGACGGCGCCCGGCTCGTGTTCGGTGGCCCGGACCGGCCGGAGGGCCTGGCGAAGGGCGCCTACGTCCAGCCGACGATCTTCGCGGATGTCGACCCGACCTCCGTGATCGCCCAGGAGGAGATCTTCGGCCCGGTGCTGACGATCATCCCCTACGCCGACGAGGAGGAGGCGGTCGCCATCGCCAACGGCACGCTGTACGGGCTCACCAGCGGCGTCTTCGGCGAGCCGGAGCACGCGCTGGCGGTCGCCCGGCGGCTGCGGGTGGGTCAGGTGGACGTGAACGCCGGTCAGTGGAACCCGCTGGCCCCGTTCGGCGGCTACAAGCAGTCCGGCAACGGCCGCGAGTTCGGCCGGATGGGCCTCGAGGAGTTCCTGGAGACCAAGTCCATCCAGCGCTGAGCGCCGGACAACCGCCCGCCCGCACCGTCGGGCTGGGTCCGCCCGCTACCGCACCCTCTGCGCGCTTTGCTCTGCTTCACCGGGCGCAACGCCTCCTGTCCGGATACCGGACGTCTGGTGTTGCGTGGGGTGAAGCAGAGCAAAGGCGCGGTGCAGGGGGTCGTCTCCTCGGGGCGCGGAACCCGTGCAGGAACATCGCACCCGGGCTCGCCGGTTGCACGAGACGTGCCGGTCACCGCCGGCACCCACCGATCGGAGACACCGTGGACCGCGCCCAACTCGCCAGCTTCCTGCGGACTCGCCGCGAGGCGCTCCAGCCCGAGGACGTGGGGCTGCCCCGGGGTCAGCGACGGCGTACCGGAGGGTTGCGCCGCGAGGAAGTCGCCGCGTTGAGCGGGATGTCCACCGACTACTACAGCCGCCTGGAGCAGCAGCGCGGGCCGCACCCCTCCGAGCAGATGCTCGCCGCCCTGGCCCGCGGCCTGCGGCTCTCTCTCACCGAGCGGGACCACCTGTTCCAGCTCGCCGGGCACGCCGTCCCGCACCGGACCGTCCGCGCCGACCACGTCAACCCGGGCATGATGCGAATCCTCGACCGGCTGCAGGACACCCCCGCCCAGGTGGTGAACCACCTCGGCGAGACCCTGGCGCAGACCGCGCCGGCGATCGCGCTGCTCGGCGACGAGACCCGGCACACCGGGCTGGACCGCAGCCTGCACCACCGCTGGTTCACCGACCCGCAGACCCGGCGGATGCACCCGGCGCAGGACCACGCGACGCAGAGCCGGCTCCTCGTGGCACACCTGCACGCCGCGTACACCCGTGACGGCCGCGGCTCGCGGGCGGCGGCGATCGTCGAATCCCTGCTGGCCGCGAGCGACGAGTTCGCGCAGCTGTGGCGCGAGCACCCGGTGCCGGGCGGCTACTGCCCGCCCAAGCACTTCCTGCACCCCGAGGTGGGGCCACTGGAACTGCACTGCCAGACCCTGGTCGATCCCGACCAGTCCCAGACGCTGCTGGTCTTCACCGCCGTACCCGGGTCGGAGAGCGACGAGAAGCTGCGGCTGCTCTCGGTCATCGGCGCGCAGCAGGTCTGAGAGATTCCGTCAGCTCTTCAGGAACGCGAGCAGGTCCTTGTTGACCTGGTCCTGCATCGTCGACGTGATGCCGTGCGGGGCACCCGGGTAGTAGATCTCCTTGGCGTTCGCGACGAGCTGCGCGGTCTTGTGCGCCGAGTCCTTCACCGGCACGATCTGGTCGTCCTCGCCATGCATGACCAGCGTCGGGATGTCGAACTTCGCCAGGTCGTCGCGGAAGTCGGTCTCGGAGAACGCCTTGATGCTCTGGTACGCGTTCCACAGGCCGGACTGCATGCTCCACAGCCAGAACTGGTCGAGGATCCCCTTGGACACCTTCGCGCCCGACCGGTTGGCGCCGTAGAACATCAGGGCCAGGTCCTGGTAGAACTGCGACCGGTCGGCGAAGAGCTGCGTCCGCAGGTCGTCGAAGGCGCTGATCGGCAGGCCCTCCGGGTTGTCCGGGCTCTGCACCATGATGGGCGGTACGGCCGAGATGAGCACGGCCTTGGCCACCCGCCCCGTGCCGTGGCGGCCGATGTAGCGGGCCACCTCGCCACCCCCGGTGGAGTGACCGACCAGGGTGACGTCCCGCAGATCCAGCGCCTCGATGACCGCGGCCAGGTCGTCGGCGTACCCGTTCATGTCGTTGCCCGAGCGGGGCTGGCTGGACCGGCCGTGGCCGCGACGGTCGTGCGCGACCACCCGGAACCCGTTCTGGACGAGGAAGAGCATCTGCCCGTCCCAGGCGTCGGCGCTCAGCGGCCAGCCGTGGGAGAAGGTGACGACCGGTCCCTCGCCCCAGTCCTTGTAGTAGATGTCGGTGCCGTCCTGCGTGGTGAGGTAGCTCATGCCGATGCCTCCTGGTCATGGGACGGGAATCGGACGGACGGCTGCGGCAGGCCCGGTCCTTTCCCGATGCTAGGTGCGACCACCAGAGGGCCGGGCGACATCGCCCGAATGCGCGTCACGGCCGGGCTCGGGCGCCGGGAAGCGGGCCGGGCTGACGCCCAGGTGACGCCGGAAGTGCCGGGTCAGATGCGCCTGGTCGAAGAACCCGGCCGCGACGGCGGCCTCGGCGGGTCGCTGCCCGGCGAGGAGCAGGCGACGCGCCAGCTGCACCCGGCGGCCGGTCAGGTACGAGTGCGGCGGCAGCCCGTGTACTTGGGTGAACGTCCGGACCAGGTGGGTGGGGTGGGCGTGCAGCAGCTCGGCTGCCTCGCGCAGCGTGACGCCCTCGACGGTCCGGGCGTCCAGCAGCTCCCGCAGCCGGTCGGCAAGGCCGCGGGCGGCGAGCTGGCCGCCGGCCGGAGCCTGCTGGCGCAGTTGCCGGCGAAGCCGTTCCAGGATGAACGCGAGCCGGCTGTCCGCCTCGAACTCGTCTCCCCGTTCGGCGAGCACCCGGTGCAGGTCGTGGATCCGTTGCCGCAACGGCGGGTCGGACAGGTTCGGACGGTCGACGGCCCGGCCGGCCAGCTCCACGGCGAGTGCCGAGGTGTCGAGGTACAGGACCCGCTTGCGGAAACCGTGCGGCGTCGCGGAGCGGCCGTCGTGCGGCACGTGCGGCGGCAGCAGGGTGACCGACGTCCGTCGTGTGCCGTGTCGGTGCCGGTCGAGGTCGAAGTCGACCGCGCCGTCGTCGACGATCAACAGCGTCCACACGTCGTGCGTGTGCGGCGGGTACGCGTGATCCACGAAGTGGGCGTGGAAGACCTCGGCCACCCCGGCTACCGAGGGTCGCCATGCGCTGACGTGCGAGCCCGCCGGGCGGGTGGCCACGCTAAGAACGTACAAGACCGGCCGGTGTCGAGGCTGGCAGGTTGGATCTCATGACCGACCCGATCCGATTCCCCACCAAGATTGCCGTGCTGCTCCGCAACGACCAGGCGAGCTGGCAACGGCTGAACGTCACCGCCTTCCTCGTGAGCGGCGTGGCGAACGCCGAGCCGGAGCTGCTCGGCGAGGAGTACCGCGACGCCGACGACACCCCGTACCTGCCGATGTTCCGCCAGCCGGTGCTGGTCTTCGCCGGCGACCGGGCGGTGCTCTCCGCCGCGCACGCGCGAGCGCTCGGCCGGGGGCTACGCGTCTCGATCTTCACGTCTGAGCTGTTCGCGACCGGTAACGACCGGGACAACCGGGCCGCCGTGCGGGCGGTCGGCCGCGACAAGCTCGACCTGGTGGGGTTGGCGCTGCACGCCCCGCGCACCGTGGTGGACAAGGTGCTCAAGGGCGCGACCATGCACCCCTGACCACGTCGGGGACGGGGCACAGCATCGTGCACTGGCTGTTCAGGTGACGTTCCGGTGGGGGTTCCACTGTGGTGAACGGCGGGCGCTTGCATCGGCCCGGCGGTAACGGCCGCCGACTTGATGCTGGAGGCAATGTGCGTACCACTTCCACAAAGGCCCGGGCCGTCGCGTCCGCGGCGGCGGCGATCTCGCTGCTCGCGGCGGCGCCGGCGCTCGGGGCGCCGGCGCACCCGACCCCCGGACACGCGGGCACGGGGGCGAGCTGCGCGCCGGACGCGTCGCTGCTCGGCTTCTCCGACGCCCTCGACAAGACCACCTTCCGAGGCACCTCCGTCGCCGGCCTCTCCGCGCTGACGGTCGCCCGCCCGGGCCGCGCCCTGGCGCTGGTGGACAACATCGGCACCACTCCCGCCCGGGTCTACGAGCTGGGCCTGGACACCGACCGGCGCGGAGTGGACGTGGGTGTCCGCGACGTCACCGTGCTCACCCGCCCGGACGGCACGCCGTACACCGGCGCCGACTTCGACGGTGAGGGGCTCATCGCCGAGCGAGGCGGGGCCACGATCCTGGCCAGCTCGGAGCGGGAGCCGTCGATCCGCCGGTTCCGGCTCTCCGACGGTCGCGAGATCGCGTCGCTGCCGGTGCCGGACCGGTTCCAGGTCACCCCGGCTGGCGAGGCCGCGGTCAACCAGACCTTCGAGGCACTGGCCACCACGCCGGACCATCGGGTGCTCTACGCCGGCATGGAGGGCCCGCTCGCCACGGACGGTCGCGACGCTGAGGGCCGCGGCCGGCACCGGATCATCCGGTACGACGGCCGCGAGGGTGGAACGTACGCTCCGACCACCCAGTACGCCTACCGGACGGACCCCAACCTCAGCCTGGTCGAGCTGATCGCGCTCGGCGACGACCAACTGCTCTCCGTGGAGCGCGGTTTCACCACCGGGGTGGGCAACACGGTCCGGGTGTACCAGGTCTCCGCCACCGGCGCGCCGGACGTCGCCGCCGCCCCGACCCTGTCGACGGTGACCGACCCACGGGCCTGGCTCGGCAAGGAGCTGCTGGTCGACATCGCCAACTGCCCGCCGTCCGGCGCGACCACCAAGCAGCCGCAGCCCAACCCGTTGCTGGACAACATCGAGGGCGCCGCGCTCGGCAGCCACCTGCCGGGCGGCCGCCGCGAGCTGTACCTCATCTCCGACGACAACGGCAGCGCCACCCAGACCACCCGGGTGTACTCGCTGTCGGTGAAGCTGCGGCCCCAGGTGACGCTGCAGGACCGGGCGCTGCTGTCGGCGACCGCGTACCAGCCGGGCCCGATCTCCGGCACCCAGCTCGCCACGAACCCGGTCAACGGGATCACCGCACCCTTCCCCGGCCAGCCCATTCCCGGCTTCTCCGCGGTGATCCCGGCCCAGCCGGGTGACCGCTCCGGCAGGCGGCTGCTCGCCATGCCGGACAACGGATTCGGTGCGAAGACCAACTCGGCTGACTTCCTGCTGCGGGCGTACGAGATCGAGCCGAACTATCACCGCCAGGGCGTGTCGATCCGTGGGCACATCAGCTTCCGCGACCCCGACCACAAGGTGCCGTTCCCGATCGTCAACGGCGACACCCCGGATCGTCTGCTGACCGGCGCGGACTTCGACATCGAGTCGCTGGCCCGTGACGCGCGCGGCAACCTGTGGATCGGCGACGAGTTCGGCCCGAGCCTGATCCGCACCGACAGGACCGGAAAGGTGCTGCAGGCGCCGATCCCGCTGCCGGACGGGACCAGGTCCCCGCAGTCGCCGGATCTCGCCCCGGGCGAGACCCCGACCCTGCGTGCCAGCAACGGCTTCGAGGCGATGGCGGTCAGCGAGGACGGTTGGACCCTCTACCCGATCCTCGAAGGCGCCCGGGTCAACGACCCGGACCAGCGCCGCAGGGTCGTCTACGAGTTCGACGTACGGCACAACCGGTACACCAACCGCACCTGGTCGTTCCGGGTGGACGACCCGTCCCTGCTGGTCGGTGACGCGGCGGTGCTCGACGGCCGGCGGTTGCTGCTGATCGAGCGGGACAACGGCATGGGCCAGCAGTCGCTGGTCAAGCGCCTGGTGGTGACCGACCTGGACGAGGTGGGCGCGGACGGCTACCTGCCGCGGCGGACCGTGGTCGACCTGATGCACATCGCCGACCCGAAGGGGGTCTCCACGCCGGCCCGCCCGGGCGAGTACGGCGTCGGTCCGCTCTTCTCGTTCCCCCTGCAGTCGGTCGAGTCGGTGCTGCCGCTCGGCGGTGACCGGGTGCTCGTCGCCAACGACAACAACTTCCCGGGCAACGACGGTCGCATCCCGGGGCGCGCGGACGACACGGAGCTGATCGTGATCGACGTGCCCGGCCTGCGGTAACCCGTCTCGCCGAACGGCCCCCGGCGCGCCCGCGCCGGGGGCCGTTCGCGCACGCGGGTCATCGACGGCGGCAGAACATTGATATCGATGTGCATGACTGTAATGATTAACAGACTTTACAGTTGTGTCGGCCGCCCGGAAGGACCCAGACATGGCGCGACGATTGGCCGGGGCCACGCCCGGCCGGCCCCGTATCCGACTGACGGCCGCGCTCTTCGCAGCCGTGCTCGCCGTACCGACAAGCCTGGCGGTCGGCGCCTCACCCGCCAGGGCGGCCGCGACCGGCGCCATCACGGGGTACGGCGGCAAGTGCGTCGACGTGGCCGGCGCGAACCCGGCCAACAACACCCCCGTGCAGCTTTACACCTGCAACGGCTCCGCCGCCCAGCAGTGGACGGTGGCCGACGACGGCACGATCAGGGCGCTCGGCAAATGCCTCGACATCGCCGCCGGCAGCACCGCGAACGGGGCCCGGGCGCAGATCTACGACTGCAACGGCACCGGAGCGCAGCAGTGGTCGTCCAGCGCCGGGCAACTCGTCAACCCGGCCTCCGGCAAGTGCCTCGACGCGACCGGCCCCAGCTCCGCCGACGGCACCCCGCTACAGATCTGGAGTTGCACCGGCACCGCCAACCAAGCCTGGACGTTGCCCACCGGCGGTGGCACCCCGCCACCGTCGGGCGGCTTCACACACCCCGGGGTGTTGGTCAGCCGGGGTCAGCTCGACTTCGTCCGCGGCCGGGTGCAGGCCGGAGCACAGCCGTGGGCGTCGGCCTACAACCAGATGATGGGCAGCCGGTACGCCTCCCTCTCGCGAACCCCCGCACCGCGCGCCGTGGTGGAGTGCGGCTCCTACTCCAACCCCAACAACGGCTGCACCGACGAGCGTGAGGACGCGATCGCCGCGTACACCGACGCGCTCGCCTGGTACCTCACCGGAGACGCCCGGTACGCGCAGAAGTCGATCCAGATCATGGACGCGTGGTCGGCCACCATCACCGCGCACACCGGCAGCAACGCGCCGCTGCAGACCGGCTGGGCCGCCTCGGTCTGGCCCCGGGCCGCCGAGATCATCAAGTACACGTACACGAGCTGGCCCAACGCCAACCGGTTCGCCACCATGCTGCGCACCGTCTACCTGCCGATGGTCCGCAACGGCTCGAACAGCAACGGCAACTGGGAACTGACCATGATGGAGGCGGCGGTCGGCATCTCGGTGTTCCTGGAGGACCGGGCCGTCTACGACGCGGCGGTCGCCCGCTTCCTCAACCGCGCCCGGGCCTTCGTCTACCTGCCCAGCGACGGCGCCCTGCCGTACACGACGCCCGGCAGCGGCCTGGACACCAGTGCGGAGATCATCGGGTACTGGCACGGCCAGTCCACCTTCGTCGCGGGCCTCGCCCAGGAGACCTGCCGCGACTTCGTGCACACCGGGTACGGGATCTCCGCCATCTCACATGTCGCGGAGACCTCCCGCATCCAGGGCAGGGACCTGTATCCGCAGGTCGGTGAGCGGTTGCGGCAGGCGCTGGGCCTCCACTCGCGCTTTCAGCTCGGCGAGGCGCCGCCCTCCTGGCTCTGCGGCGGCAGCCTCACCCGCGGCCTGGGCCCGATCACCGAGGTCGGCTTCAACGCCATGAGCACCCGGTTGGGCCACGTCATGACCAACACGCAGACCCTCACGCTGCAACAACGCCCCGCCGGCAGCAACAACCTCTTCGTCGCCTGGGAGACGCTGACCCACGCCGGCAACCCCAACTGAGTGCGCCCCGGCGGGTCGGTGCCGAGCAACCCCGACACCGACCCGCCGCAACGCTCAGCCATCGGCTCCCAGGGCCACCACCGGGCTGACCCGCGACGCCCGCCGGGCCGGCAGCACCCCGGCCAGCGCGGTCAGCGCGACCAGCGCCGCGAAGAGCCCGACCAGCGGCAGCACCGGCAGGGCCAGCGGCGCGTTGATCCCGAGCACCTGAACCGCCAACCAGGCGTACGGGACGCCGAGCAGCAGGCCGATGGTCGCCCCGATCACCCCGTACAGGCCGGACTCGACGGTCAGCATGCCGCCCAGGCCGGGCCGGGACAGGCCGACGGCGCGGAGCAACCCGGACTCGCGTATCCGCTCCACCACCGACAGCGCGGTCGTGGACCCCACCCCGACCACCGCGATCAGCACCGTCAGGCCGACCAGGCCGACGGCGATCCAGAGCAGGCTGTTCAACACCTCGTCGTTGCGGTCCCGCTCGTCGGCGAGCACCGCGAGGCCCACCCCGTCGCTGCCGCCGATCGCCTGCCGCAGCGCCTGCACCCCGGCGGTGCGGCCGTCCTCGCCGGAGCGGGCCGCGTCGGCCAGCAGACCGCTGTACGTCGGCGGCGCGCCCAGCCGGTCGAGGTCGGCGCGATCGGTGAGGATGCCCGCGTACAGGGGGCCGTGGTCGGGCAGGACGGCGGCCACGCGTACGTCGACGGTCTTCCCGCCGAGGGCGAGCGTCGTGGTGTCGCCGGCCCGCAGCCCGGCGTCCCGGGCGACCCAGCTGCCGAGCACGATCCGGCCGGGTCCACGGTCGGCCAGCGTGCCCTGCGCCACGTCCAGATCTTCGGTGGTCGGCAACGCCGGCAGGTCGAGGTCGATCGTCGGGTAACCGGACTCGGCGCTGCCGAGCCGGTCGCCGCCACGCATCAGCGCGACGCCGTCGACCCGCCGGTACGGCACCACCCGGGCCAGTGCCCCGCGTGCCGCCTGGGCCCGCGTCCCGACGGCGGCCGGCAGTGCCTCACCGTTGGTGACGGTGACCTCGAAGTCGGCCGGAGCGGACAGCGCCATCTCCCGGTCGGCCAGGACCCGCATGGACGCGCCGCCGATGACGACACCCGAGATGAGGGTCACGCCGAGCGCGACCACGACCGAGACCGCGGCGGCGCGGCGCGGCGTTCCCCCGATCCCGCCGACCGCCAGTCGGCCGAGCGGCCCGAGCTGGCGCAGCGGCCAACCGACCACGGCCAGCACCGGGCGCACCAGCAGCGGCCCGAGGGCGACCAGCGCGAAGAACGCCAGGGTGCCGGACCCGACGAGCAGGAGCAGACCCGGCATCGGGTCGTAGGACTCCTGATCGGGCGTCGGCAGCCGGCTCACCGTCGCGACGCCCGCCAGCACGGCGCCACCGGCCAGGAGCAGCCCGAACACGAGGCGCACGACCCCGATGCCGCGCCGGGCGGCGATGACACTCGCCACCCGCAGCGCCTCCAGCGGGGAGACCCGGGCGGCGGAGAACGCCGGCGCCAGAACCGCCAGGACGGTGAGGACCACGGCGCCGACCACCACCGCCGCGGCCGCCGTCAGTGGCACGCCCGGCGACGAGACCGCCTGTCCGGTGGCGCGCAGGACCGCCGGGAGGGCGTGCCCGGCAGCGAGGGCGGCGGCGACCCCGACGACGCCGGCGACCAGCCCGGTCAGGGCACCCTCGGCGACCAGCGCTGCCACCAGGGTGGCCCGGCCGGCGCCGACCGCCCGCAGCAGCGCCAGCTGCCGCATCCGCTGGGCGAACACGATGCGGAAGGTCGAGGTGACCACCAGCGCCGCGGCGATGACCGCCACCGCGACGAACATCCCGACCAGGGCGAACAGCCGCCCGACCTGCTCGGCCTCCGCGTCGGCCTCCACCTGGCGGACCTCGTCGCCGGTGCGCATCGGCAGGCCGGCCGGCAGCGCCGCGACCACCCGTTCCCGCACGACGTCCACCGACGCGCCGGGGGCGACCCGCACGTCGATGCGCTCCAGCGGGGTCAGGCCACCCCACGCGGTCACGACGCCGTCCGGGGCGTACGCGTTGAAGCCGCCGTCGGCGGGTGCCTCGACCAGGCCGGTGACGGTGAGCCGGGTGGGCGTGGTCAACTCACCGCCCGTGCCGCTGGTCACCGTGCCGATCGAGAGACCCAGCCGCTCGACGGTTCGCGGGCTGACCGCGATCTCGCCGGGAGCGTCGGGGTAGCTGCCCTGCAGCAGCCGGACCCTGGCCAGCGGACCGCTGCCGGGGTCGGCCTGCAGGTTGAGGTACCCCTCCCCGAGGGACACGCCGAGGGTCAGGCGGCCGACCGCCTCGGTGACGCCCGGCACGGCGCGGACGCGCTGCAACGCCGCCACGCTCGGCGGCGGCTGCTCCGGATCACCGATCACCAGGTCGGTGGCGCCGGCGGTGCCGCTGAGGTTGTCCAGCGCGGTCCGTTCGGTGATCTGCTGCGCCAGGATCGTGCCGAAGACGACGAACGACGCGACCAGGATGGCCAACCCGGTCAGGATCAACCGGCCGGGGCGTCGCGCCGCGGCGCTGACCTGGGTGCCCAGCACCGTCGCCCTCACGCGCGGGCCGCCAGATCGCGCAGCGCGTCGGTGACCGAACCCTGGTCCGGCTTGTCGATCTCGCCCGCGACCCGGCCGTCGGCGAGCAGCACCACCCGGTCGGCGTACGCGGCGGCGATCGGGTCGTGGGTGACCATGACGACGGTCTGGCCGAGGTCGCGGACCGAGTCACGCAGGATCGTGAGCACCTCCGCTCCGGAGCGGGAGTCGAGGTTACCGGTCGGCTCGTCGGCGAAGACCACCTCGGGACGCGACACCAGCGCCCGGGCCAGCGCCACCCTCTGCTGCTGGCCGCCGGACAGCTCGCTGGGCCGGTGCCCGAGCCGCTGGCCGAGCCCCAGCACGTCCACCAGGTGGGCGAGGAGGTCACTGTCGGGTTGCCGGCCGGCGAGGTCCAGCGGCAGGGTGATGTTCTGCACGGCGGTGAGCTGCGGCAGCAGGTTGAACGACTGGAAGACGAACCCGATCCGGTCCCGGCGTACCCGGGTCAGCGTCCGGTCCGACTGGCCCGTCAGCTCCGTCCCGCCGAGCAGGACCCGGCCGGAGGTGGCCGTGTCGAGGCCGGCGAGGCAGTGCATCAGCGTCGACTTGCCGGACCCGGAGGAGCCCATGATGGCGGTGAACTCGGCCCGGTCGAAGCCGACCGAGACCCCGTCCAGGGCACGGACCGCGGTGTCGCCGCTGCCGTACACCTTCACCAGGTCGACCGCGGCGACGGCGGCCTGGCTGGTTCCCGGCGGGGCATGGGTCTTCATTGTTCCTCCAGTGACTTCGACAGTGACCGGGAGAGCCTCGCCCCGCCGGGCCGGTGGCCGCATCGGCCCACGGTCGGGGATCGCAGGCGCCCGGTCTGTCTTTCGGCCGATCCGCCTCCACCGGGAGCCTGGCTACGCTGGGTCACGATGAACGCGCCGGGATTCTCGACATGGTGGGTACGCCTGGGCCAGCTCGCCGGTCTGGCGGCGATGGCCCTGCTCGGCCTCTTCGACCTGCGCTTCGGCCTGGCCAGCGGGATGAGTACGGCCTCCGCCCTGCTCCTCCTGGTGCGGGTGGGGCTGGCGATGTCGACCGCGCTGGTCTGGCTGCCCGTGCACCGGCAGGGCTCCCGCCTGTTGCCGGTGTCGGCGCTCCTGCTGGGCGCTGCCTCACTGGCCGTCACCGGCGGTATCGTCCTGCTGACCCGGGGTGGAGCGACGCCGATCGGCGGCACCTGGGGTCTTGCCGAGTCCGCGGGGTTGTTGGCGGTGGTCTTCGTGGTGGCCCGGCGGGGCTTTCCCCGGCTCGCGCCGTGGGCGGCGGTGGTCACCGCACTCGCCGCCGCCGCGCTGCCGCTGCGCGCCGGCACCGAGAACGTCTACGTGATCTTCGGGCTGCTCCAGGCACTCGCCGCGGCCGGCGCCGCCGCCGGCGGGATCTACCTGCGGGTGGTCGCGGCCGGGCGGGACCGGACGATCGCGCTGGTCCGGGCCGAGCAGCGCGCCGAGTTCGCACGCGACCTGCACGACTTCATCGCCCATCACGTGACCGGCATCGTGGTGCAGGCGCAGGGCGCCCGTTTCGTCGCCGAGCAGGACCCGCAGCGGGTGATCGTCGCTCTGGAACAGATCGAGCGCGCCGGCGCCGAGACGATGGCGTCGATGCGGCGGATGGTGGGTGTCCTGCGCAATCCGGACGCCCCGCCGGACGCGCCACTCGCGCCACTGGCCGGCGTGGCCGATCTGGCTCCGTTGCTCCAGGGCCACAACGGCGCGACGAACGCGCCAGCCCGGCTGCACGTCGACGGGCCGCTGGACGGGCTTCCGGTGGAGGTCTCGTCGTCGGCGTACCGGGTGGTGATGGAGGGGCTGACCAATGCCCGCCAGCACGCGCCGGACGCGCGGTCGGTGGACGTCTCCGTGCGCCGTACCCCGGACTGGCTGCTGATCCGGGTGGCCGACGACGGCACGGCACCGCGCACCGCGCCGGCCCGGGGGCACGGCTTCGGGTTGATCGGCCTCACCGAGCGGGTACGTGCCCTCGGCGGCACGATCACCGCCGGTCCCGGCATCGCCGGCGGCTGGGTGCTCGACGCGGCGCTGCCACTGCACGGGGTGGGGGTCCGATGATCCGGGTCCTGATCGCCGACGACCAGGCGATGGTGCGGACGGGTTTCAGCATGATCATCGGGGCGCAGCCGGACATCGAGGTGGTCGGCGAGGCCGCCGACGGGATCGCCGCCGTCGAGCTGGCCCGGCGCCTGCGCCCGGACGTGGTGCTGCTGGACATCCGGATGCCCCGCCTCGACGGCCTCGAGGCGCTGCGGCTGCTCGCCGGGCCCGGCGTCGCCGACCCGGTCAGGGTGGTCGTGGTGACGACGTTCGATCTCGACGAGTATGTGCACACGGCGCTGTCCAACGGCGCCTGCGGTTTCCTGCTCAAGGATTCCGGGCCGGCGCTGCTCGTGGAGGCGGTCCGCGCCGCCGTCTCCGGGGACGCGCTGATCAGCCCGTCCATCACGGTACGGCTGCTGGAGCACCTCAGCCCGCCCGCCCCGGCGCGGGACGACGCCGGCCTGTCCCCGCGCGAACTCGACGTCGTGAAGCTCGTCGCCCGGGGCCTGACCAACGCCGAGATCGCCACTCGGCTCTTCATCGCCGTCGGCACGGTCAAGACCCACCTGGCGAGCGTGCAGATGAAACTCCCGGCCCGGAACCGGGTCGAGATCGCCGCCTGGGCCTGGGAACGCCGTCTCGTCGGCTAGGTCGGACAGCCGGGCACGTATCCCCGGGGTGTGTGGTCGGGTCAGCGCCTTTGGAGCTGATGTCGTAAACGATTCGGCCGCACGGTCTGGTCGGGCGATGTCGCAGACGGTTCAGCTCCACAGGCAACGATCGGACCATCGCCCGCCGTCGGGGGTCTGGCGCGCCCGGCGACATCTTGCGACGCTGACTGTCGTGTATGACTACGACCTGGTGGTGCTGGGCTCCGGACCCGGTGGTCAGAAGGCGGCGATCGCCGCCGCGAAGCTCGGCAGGCGGGTCGGCATCGTGGACCGCCGCGACATGATCGGTGGGGTGTGCATCAACACCGGCACCGTGCCCTCCAAGACGCTGCGCGAGGCCGTGCTCTATCTGACCGGGCTGAGCCAGCGGGACCTCTATGGCAGCAGCTACCGGGTCAAGGAGGAGATCACGGTCAGCGACCTGGCCGCCCGGACCCAGCACGTGATCACCCGGCAGACCGACGTCATCCGCAACCAGCTCGCCCGCAACCGGGTCGCGATGATCACCGGCACCGGCCGGTTCGCCGACGCGCACGCCATCTGGGTCGACGGCGGTTCCGGGCGCGAGTCGAAGGTGACCTTCGACAAAATCATCATCGCCGCCGGCACCCGCCCGGCCCGCCCGGACAGCGTCGACTTCGACGACCGGACCATCGTGGACTCCGACGGCGTCATCAACCTCCAGGCCGTACCCCGCAGCATGGTCGTGGTCGGCGCCGGCGTGATCGGCATGGAGTACGCGTCCATGTTCGCCGCGCTCGGCACCAAGGTGACGGTGGTGGAACGACGCGACCGGATGCTCGACTTCTGCGACGAGGAGGTCGTCGAGTCGCTCAAGTACCACCTGCGCGACCTGTCCGTGGCGTTCCGCTTCGGCGAGGAGGTCGCCGCCGTGGAGAAGCACCAGACGGCGGCGCTGTGCATCCTGAAGAGCGGCAAGAAGATCGTCGCCGACACCGTCATGTACTCCGCCGGACGGCAGGGCCAGACCGACGACCTGGCCCTGGAGGCGGCCGGGCTGGAGGCGGACAGGCGCGGCCGGATCACGGTCGACGCCAACTACCGCACCCCGGTGGAGAACATCTACGCGGTCGGTGACGTGATCGGCTTCCCGGCGCTCGCGTCCACGTCGATGGAGCAGGGCCGACTGGCCGCGCAGCACGCCTGCGGCGAGCCCATCCGGGAGATGCACGGCCTGCAGCCCATCGGCATCTACACGATCCCGGAGATCAGCTTCGTCGGGCAGACGGAGGCGCAGCTCACCGACACGTCGACGCCGTTCGAGGTGGGCATCGCGCGCTACCGCGAGCTGGCCCGCGGCCAGATCGTGGGTGACTCGTACGGCATGTTGAAGCTGCTCGTCTCCCCCGACGACGGTCGACTGCTCGGCGTGCACGTGTTCGGCACGGCCGCCACGGAGATCGTCCACATCGGCCAGGCGGTCATCGGCTGTGGCGGCACGATCGACTACCTGGTCGACGCGGTGTTCAACTACCCGACGCTGGCCGAGGCGTACAAGGTGGCCGCCCTGGACGCGTCCAACAAGATCCGCAACATCACCCGCATCGACGGCTAGGCGTCGCGTGGTGTCAGTGCCCAGGACGGGCGCCAGGCCGTCTCGGGCAACGGTGTCAGGCTTGCGACGTGGTTGATGATCGCCCGAAGCCCCGGGTGCGGATTCGTTCTGGGGAGCATGAGCGAGAGCGGGTAGGCGAGCGTCGGGTTGACGATCGGGATGCGGCGCAGGTCGTGGTTCGTTGGCCAGATGTAGCGGTCGCGCGCGCCGACGAGGGTGGCCACGTCGGCGGAGTCCGCGAGGGCGTCGAGGAGCACCTCGTTGCCGAAGTTCGGGCCTGCCGCGTCGATGCGGAGGTCGAAGGCGGTGGCGAGCTGATCGTAGAACTCTCCCCATTCGCTGCGGGGCACGATGCCCGGCACCCAGATCCGGAGCCTGCGCAGCTGCGGTGGTGTCAGTGTTCGCGCGGAGGCGAGCGGATGCCGGGGGCCGACGAGGAGTTCCAGCGGGGAGTCGAAGGCGTGGATCATCCGCACGTCGCGCGGCAGCGTGGCCGGATCGGTGACGGTGCGGAACGAGGCGTCGACATCGCCTGCCTGGACGGCGGCGGCCGCCACGTGCGGGTCGTCGACCCGGAGGGTCACCACGTCGAGGTTGGTTTCGGGATGTGACCGCCAGTAGTCGTGCAGAACGACGGCCTGCGCGCTGCGCAGGCCCAGAACGTCGATCCGCAGGGCTCGCGAGCCCGGCCGGACCGCGGTGACGGCGCGATCGACGCCCGCGACGATGCTCCGGGCGTGTGGGAGGAACGCCTGGCCGTCGAGCGTCAGCTCGACCCCTCGGGCGGTACGGGTGAACAGGCGAACCCCCAGCTCGCGCTCCAGGGCGGCGATCCGCTTCGAGACCGCCTGTTGTGTCACGCCCAACTCGTCGGCCGCGTGTTGCAACTGGCCGAACTCGGCCGCCCGGACGAACGACCGCACTGCCTCGGTGTCCACCGGTCGAGCATATGCCCGCCCAACTGATGGTTGTGGCTCGCCGACTGCCGGTTGTTTGATCCCGCTCCCGTCCATCGGATGTGATCCAGCGGCCCACACATCGGTTGTCGCGGAGGGGTCGGGTGCACGTGAGACTGGGGTCCAGTTTCGGCTTGCTGTGGTCGGCGTACGCCGTCAGCACCTACGGCACGTGGATAGCCTTCGGAGCGCTGCCGCTCATCGCGGTTCGGGTGCTGCACTCGTCGGCGTTCGCGGTCTCGCTCCTGGAGGCGGCCGGGCTTGCCGTCGCGGCGATCATCGCGTTCCCGCTCGGGCCGTGGGTCGAGCACCGGTCCAAGCGTCCGGTGATGATCGCGATGGACCTGGCCCGGTTCGTCGCGATGGCGAGCATTCCGCTCGCGTACGGCCTCGGCGTGCTGTCCTACGGCCACCTGCTGGTCGTCTCGGTCGTGTCCGGAACCGCGGGCATCGCCTTCACGGCCGCATCCGGCGCGTACCTGAAACACCTCGTCCGCGGCGAGAACCTCCTGGTCGCGAACGGGAGATTCGAGGGCACGAGCTGGGTGGCGACCGCGGCCGGGCCACCCCTCGGCGGCGCGCTCATCGGGCTGCTCGGCCCGGTCGTCACCATCATGGCCGACGCTCTCAGCTACCTGCTGTCGGCGCTCGCCGTCCTGCGCATCCGCGGAGGCGACGTCGCAACACCCCGCGACCCGACCACCGGATTGCGCGCAGCCGACCTTCTCGGCGGCTGGCGGTTCATCCTCCACGACCGGGCACTCCGGCGCCTGCTCCTCAACTCGATCCTGGTCGGCGGCCTGATCATGGCCACCCTGCCGCTCCTGGCCGTCCTCCTGCTGGGCGAATACCACTTCCCGGCCTGGCAGTACGGTCTCGCCTTCGGCATCCCGGCACTCGGCGGCTTCGTGGGCGCCCGCCTCTCCGCACGCCTCGTGCGACGCTACGGCCGGTACCGGGTCATGACCCTCTCGGGCTGGCTCCGATCGCTCTTCCCGCTCGGCCTCACGTTCGTCCATCCCGGTTTCACCGGACTCCTCACCGTCATCATCGTCGAGGGTCTGCTGATCACCTGCATGGGCGTCTTCAACCCGATCCACGCCACCGAACGCCTGCGACGGACTCCCGCCGACCATGCCGCCCGGGTGCTC
This sequence comes from Micromonospora sp. RHAY321, assembly GCF_023896955.1. Lineage (GTDB taxonomy): Bacteria > Actinomycetota > Actinomycetes > Mycobacteriales > Micromonosporaceae > Micromonospora. The sequence goes on along the minus strand of NZ_JAMHIW010000002.1, from coordinate 312,269 downwards.
AGCGCGTGGAGTGTCAGCAGCAGACTCGTGCAGGCCACCCTCGTGGTGATCTGGGGCTTCCTCGCCACACTGACCAGCCCTCTCGCCGCGATCGCCATCTCCGGGGTTCTCCTCCTCGCCACCCCGCTCCTGCTGCCCAGACGGACGCACCTGGTCGATCCCGAGCCCGCCCTGTCGGCCGAACCCGTCCCGGCCGCATGACGCGCCGCAACGTCCGGGCCGTCCGGTTGTGGGCTTCGACGTATCTCCATATAGTGCTGCCGTAACCGGTTCCGGACCGACAGGAACGGATCGAGGAGCATGGCCAACGGTCGACTGACAGCCAGGGAGATCGCCCGCCTGGCCGGCGTGTCCGTCGCGACGGTCTCCCGCGTCTCCAACGGCACCGGGCAGGTCTCCGAGGAGACCCGCCGCCGGGTGCTGCGAGCCATCGAGGAGCACGGGTACCGTCCACACCACCTCGGGCAGGCACTGGCCGCCCGTCGCCACGGCGCCGTGGGACTGGTCTTCCCGGGGCTGTCCGGCCCATACTTCTCCGAGCTGATCCAGGGCTTCGAGTCGGAGGCCGTGAACGCCCGCACCAGCGTGCACATCCTCTGCACCCACCTGCGCGCCGACTCCGACGCCGAGGTGATCGAGATGGCGCACCGGGTCGACGGCCTGGCCGTCCTCGGTGGCACCCTCTCCGACGAGACGTTGGAGGAGCTGGCCGGCATGCTCCCGGTCGTGGTCCTGGCCGGTGGAGGACCACCCGGCGTGCCGGCCGTACGGGTCGAGAACACCGACTCGACGACGGCCCTCACCCGACACCTGCTGGTCGACCACGCCCTGCGCCGACTCGACTTCGTCGGCAACCCGAGCGGGTCGCCCGACGTGAGCGAACGCTGGGCGGGCTTCCGCGAGGCACACCGGCAACTGGGGCTGCCGCTGCCCCGCGCGCCGATCCGCGTCGGGTTGCAACAGCCCGACGGGGTCTTCGCCGCCGAACAGCTGCTACGCCGGAGCATCCGCCCGCAGGGCATCGTCTGCGCCAACGACGAGACCGCCCTCGGCGTGCTCGTCGGCGCCACCGGTCACGGGCTCCGGGTGCCGCAGGATCTCGTGATCACCGGCTTCGACGACACCCCCATGGCGGCTCTCGTCACCCCCGGGCTGACGACCGTACGGCAGCCGGTGCGCGAGCTGGCCGCGCAGACCGCGCGGCTGCTGATGCAGGTGGCCACCGGCACCGCCGACCGCACCGGGCCGACGCTGGTGCTGCCGACCGAGCTTGTCCTCCGGGGCAGCTGCGGCTGCGCGGCGACCACCACGCCCGGCTCCAGACAAGGAATCGCCATGACCGGCCTCACGTGAGGAGCCTCCCCGTGCGATCCACCACCCGTCTCACCCGCGCGCTCGCGATGGCCGTGTCCGTCGGACTGGTCCTCGCCGCCGCACCGGCCGCCTCCGCCGCCCCCGCTCCGGACTCCCCTGCGGCCCGCAGGGCCGTTCTGATGACGTACGCCGCCGACACGTGGCGCTCGTTCGCCGCGATGGTCGACCCCGACACCGGCCTGGTCGCCGACAGCATCGGCGGTGACCTCGACCCGGCCGACCGGTCGCCCTACACCTCGCCGACGAACATCGGCGCGTACCTCTGGAGCACCGTCGCCGCCCGGGAGACCGGCCTCATCAGTGCCGCCGAGGCGCGCTCGCGCATCGCCCGGACGCTGCGGACGCTGGCCGGCCTGGAGATCCACGAGGCCTCCGGGATGTACTACAACTGGTACGACCCCTCGACCGGCCAGAAGCTGACCACCTGGCCCGTCGACGGAGGCGCGGTGCACCCCTTCCTGTCCAGCGTGGACAACGGCTGGCTGGCGATCGCCCTGACGGTCGTCAGGGACCAGGTGCCGCAGGTGGCCACGCAGGCCGACGCGCTGCTGCGGCGGATGGACTTCGGCTACTACTACAACCCGGCGGAGCGACAGATCCGTGGTGGCTTCTGGGTCGACCCGCCGCCGGGATGCGCCGTCGCCGGCAACTACCGGGGTGGCCCCGACGTCCACTACACGTGCCACCACTACGGCGCCTTCAACGCCGAGCCGCGCATCGCCAGCTACCTGGGCATCGCCGCCGGCCAGATACCGCCCGAGCACTACTTCGGCACAGTCCGCACCTTCGCGCCGGAGGGCTGCGACTGGTCGTGGTCCGAGCAGCGGGGCGTCGGTGAGTGGCGCACCTACCTCGGGGTGCGGGTGTTCGAGGGCGCCTACCGCTACCGGGGGATGCAGCTGGTGCCGACCTGGGGTGGGTCGATGTTCGAGGCGCTCATGGTCCCGCTGTTCGTGCCCGAGGAGCGGTGGGGACCGCGCAGTTGGGCGATCAACCACCCGACGTACGTGCGCGCGCAGATCGAGCACGGGCTGCGCGAGGCCGGCTACGGATACTGGGGGTTCTCGCCGTCGAACAACCCGGCCGGGGGTTACCGGGAGTACGGCGTGGACGCGATCGGGATGGACGCCGCGGGCTACACCTCCGACCAGCAGCGGACGACTGTCGACGCCGGCTACGGCGAGTGCCGGCCGGCGCAGCCGGCGCCCACCTCGTACGGCGACGGTGTGGTGACCCCGCACGCCTCGTTCCTCGCGTTGCGTTATGCCGAGGACCAGTCGCTGCGTAACCTCGCCAACCTCCGGCGCGACTTCGACGCGTACGGCCCCGGCGGCTTCTACGACGCTGTGGACGTCGGCACCGGGCAGGTGTCCAGGCGTTACCTGTCGTTGGACCAGGGGATGGTCATGGCGGCGCTGGGCAATGTGCTCGCCCACGACGTGCTGCGCGAGCCGTTCAGCAAGGGAGCCATGCGGCAGCGTGTGGCGCCGCTGATGCGGATGGAGCAGTTCTCCCTGCCCCGTCGGCAGAACGGCTGACACCGCCGGGCGGTGGTCTCGCGATGACGGCGGGCGACGCTCGCCGGCGTCGTGCGACCGACCCGGCCGGACCGCTCCGGTAGGCGAAAAAGTCACGACTCTCCTGGCGCAACCATCGCAGAAACCGGTTACAGTGCTCGGACCGGACCACACGACACACCTGGAGGTGCCCCGGTGACGAGCGCAAGCGACCACCAGCCGGCCGACGCCCGATCCGACTGGGAGGCCCGCATCGCGCTGCGCAGCGATGAGGAGGGCACAACGAGCGGAACCCCGCGTCTCGCCCCGCCGGGTGACCTGGTGGCCACCGCCGGGGTCGGTCACGTTCGACTGTCCTGGTCTCCCGTCGCCGGCGCCGTCGGCTACCTGGTGCACCGGCAACCGCTGCGCGACGGCGTACCGGTCGGTGAACCCGCTCCCATCGACCACCTCGGCGGCGACGTCCTCTCGGTGCCCGACACCTGGTACGTCGACACCACCGGCGAGCCCGCCCAGCCGTACGCCTACGCGGTGGCCGCCGTTCCCGAGGTCACCGTCACGGGCCCGCTCGGCGCCCCGGTCCACGCCGCCTCGCTGCCGCCCGGCGACGACGCCCCGACCGTCGCGCTCCGGGTCGACGCCGCCGCCGAGGGCGTGCCGCTGCCCCGACCGTGGCAGCCGATGATCGGCAGCGAGCGACTGTCCCAGCTGCTCTGCACGGACACCTCCGGCGGCCGGGAGATCGGCGCCGAACTGTTCGCCGCGCTGCGTCGCATCCGCGACGAGGTCGGCGTGGAGTCGGTCCGCGCGCATGCGATCCTCCACGACGACCTCGCCGTCTACCGTGAGGTCGACGGCGAGCCGGTGATCGACTTCACCGGCGTGGACCGCGTGTACGACCTGATCCTCTCCATCGGCCTGCGACCGGTCGTCGAGATCGGCTTCATGCCCCGCGACCTGGCCAGCGACCCGGAGCGGACCGTCTTCCAGTACCGCGGCGTCATCTCCCCGCCGAAGGACTGGCAGCGCTGGGCCGAGCTGGTGCGGGCGCTTGTGGCACACCTGCTCGAGCGGTACGGCGAGACGGTGCTGACCTGGGACTTCGAGGTGTGGAACGAGGCCAACCTGGAGGTCTTCTGGTCCGGCACCCGCGAGGAGTGGATGCGGCTCTACGACGTCACCGCACAGGCCGTCAAGGACGTCGACCCCCGCATTCCGGTCGGCGGGCCCTCGTCGGCCGCCGCCGGCTGGGTGGACGCCCTGCTGGAGCACGCCACCCGCTCGGGCGCACCCGTCGACTTCGTCTCCACCCACACCTATGGCAGCCCACCTTTGGACCTCCGGCCCACACTGCACCGGCTGGGCTTCCCCGACGCGCGGATCCTGTGGACCGAGTGGGGCGTCACGCCCACCCACTTCCACCCGGTCAACGACGGCACCTCTGCGGCGACGTTCCTGCTCAGCGGCATGCGCTCGGCCGCCGGCCGGGTCGACGCACTCTCCTACTGGGTGGCCAGCGACCACTTCGAGGAGCTGGGCCGTCCGCCCCGGCTGCTGCACGGCGGCTTCGGTCTGATCACCGTCGGCGGCATCGCCAAGCCTCGCTACCACGCCCTGCGGATGCTCGCGCAGCTCGGCGAGACCGAGCTGAGCGTCGATGCCTCCGGAGACGGTGCCGACGGGCTGGTGCAGAGCTGGGCGAGCCGGCGCGCCGACGGCAGCCTCGCCATCCTGGTCTGGGCCTCCACCCTCGACCAGTCCAAGCGCGACGGCGACCCGGCGCTGGCCCGGCACATCCGGTTGGCCGTCGAGGGTGCCGACGGTCGCACGGTGACGGTGACCCGGCTCGACCGCGAGCACGGCGACGTCACCACGCTGGCGCAGCGGCTCGGCGTGACGGACTGGCCCGCCGACCAGCAGTGGGACGCCCTGCGCGCGGCCGACTCGCTGCCGGTGGAGAAGGTCGACACCCGGGTCAGGGCCGGGGCGGCGGTGGTGGAGCTGCACCTGCCCCAGCCGGGAGCCGTGTTGGTCGAGGTCGCCGGGAGCTGAGCGGTGACCTCCCCCACCGCGTCGCCTGCCGGCGGCGTGCCACCGGCAGACGACGCGTCGGACGGGCCGCGCGTCCGGGCCGGTCGCGGTCACCTGAGCATCGACTGGGACCGGGTGCCCGGTGCCGCCGGATACCTGGTGCACCGCGCCGACGGCGACGGTCCGTACCAGGTGGTCGACCATCGGGGCGGTGACCTGCTGGCGGTGCCCGACCCGCCGTACACCGACACCACCGTCGAACCCGGACGGGCGGTGCGGTACGCGGTGCGCCCGGTGTTCGACGCCGACCGGCCCGACGACGCCCCCCTCGGGCCACCGTCCGGGCCGGCCGCGGCGCTGGCCGACGGCGACGGCACGGTCGAGGTGACCGTCGACGCCGCCCGTCAGCTCGGGCCGGTGCACCGCCCGTGGCGCGACATGATCGGCTCCGAACACCTGAGCCTGCTGCTCAGCACCGACCGGGTCGGCGGCGAGGAGATGGGCGGCGGACTCGCCGCCGCGCTCGAACGGGTGCACCGCGAACTGGGCGTCGAACGGGTCCGGGCGCACGGCATCCTCGGCGACGACCTCGGCGTCTACCGCGAGGTCGACGGCCAGCCGGCGCACGACTTCGCCGGCATCGACCGGGTGCTGGACGCCCTGGCGCCGACCGGGCTGCGGCCGGTGCTGGAGCTGTCGTTCACTCCCCGGGCGCTGGCGCGCGACCCCTCGCGGGTGGTGACCGACGCGGGCGTGTCGAGTCCACCCCGCGACTGGGACCGGTGGGCGGCCCTGGTCGGGGACCTGGTCCGGCACCTGCGGTCACGGGTCGGCGACGCCGAGCTGCGCCGCTGGGCCGTGGAGGTGTGGAACGAGCCCGACCTGGACTGCTTCTGGACCGGCAGCCGGGAGGACTACCTGCGGATGTACGACGTGACCGCCCACGCCGTGCGGGAGGCGTGCCCCGGCCTGCCCGTCGGCGGACCGGCGACCGCGGCGACGAAGTGGATCGAGCCGTTCCTCGACCACGTCGACGTCTCCCGCGCCCCACTGGACTTCCTCTCCACGCACGTCTACGGCAGCCCGCCGCTGGACCTGCGCCCGGCGCTGGCCCGGCACGGTCGGGCCGGTACGCCGCTGCTCTGGACCGAGTGGGGCCCCTCCCCCACCCACTTCGCGCCGGTCAACGATTCGGTGCTCTCGGCGGCCTTCGTGGCCACCGGCATGCAGGAGGCGGCCGGCCGGGTCGCGTCGCTCGCCTGCTGGGTGGCCAGCGACCACTTCGAGGAGCTGGGCCGGCCTCCCGCGCTGCTGCACGGCGGGTTCGGGCTGCTCTCGGTGGGCAACCTGGCCAAGCCCCGGTTCTGGGCGCTGTGGATGCTGGAACGACTGGCGCCGGCGCAGCTCGCCGCCCGGCTCGACGGCGACGGCGCGGGCAGCCTCGTCCGGGTCTGGCCGTCGGTGGACCCGCGGACCGGCCGGGTCGCCGTGGTGCTCTGGAACGGGACCCTGGACCAGGGGGTGCTCGACCGCCCCGACCAGCGCGACCGGCTGCACCGGTCGGTCCGGCTGCGCGTCGACGGGTTGCCGCACGACGCGTACGAGCTGCGGCACCGGCGACTCGACGAGCAGACCTCGAACCTCTCCGCCACCGCGCGGCGGCTCGGCGTCGACGGCTGGCCGACCGCCGGGCAGTGGGCCGCCCTGCGGGCCGCCGACCGTCTCGCCGACGCGACCGAGCCGGTGACCGTCACGCCGGAACACGGCACGGTCGGGTTGCCGGTGACCCTGCCCATGCCGTCCATCTCCCTGCTGGAGCTGACCCCGCGATGACCGACGCCGGACCGTGGTGGCGCGAGGCCGTCACCTACGAGGTCTACCTGCGCTCCTTCGCCGACGCCGACGGTGACGGCCTCGGCGACCTGGCCGGCGCGCGGTCCCGGTTGCCCTACCTGGCCGGTCTCGGCGTGGACGCGGTCTGGCTGACGCCGTTCTATCCGAGCCCCGACCACGACGCCGGCTACGACGTGTCCGACCACCGGGCGGTGGACCCGCGCCTGGGCACCCTCGACGAGCTGGACCGGCTGATCGCCGACGCGCACCGCCTCGGCCTGCGGGTGGTGGTCGACCTGGTGCTCAACCACGTCGCCAGCACCCATCCGTGGTTCGTCGCGGCCCGCGCGGCCGGCCCCGGCTCCCCGCAGCGGGACCGGTTCCACGTCCGGCCCGGCCGGGGCGTCGCCGGGGAGCTGCCGCCGAACGGCTGGCGGTCCATCTTCGGCGGTTCGGCGTGGGCGCCGTTCGGTGACGGCGAGTGGTACCTGCACCTGTTCGACGTCGAGCAACCCGACCTGCGCCACGATCACCCCGAGGTGGCCGCGGACGCGACGGCGACGCTGCGGTTCTGGCTGGACCGGGGGGTCGACGGGATGCGCTTCGACGCCGCCGGATCGCTGGTGAAGGACCCGGCCTATCCGGAGCTGCCCGACGGCTGGCGGGCCGGTGACGCGTCGCCCTACAGCGACCGCGACGAGGTGCACGACATCTACCGCCGGTGGGCGCGGCAGCTCGCCGCGTACCCGGGTGACCGGCTCGGCGTGGCCGAGACCTGGGGCGGGCCGGAGGTGATCGGGCCGTATCTGCGCCCGGACGAGTTGGGGCAGGCGTTCGCGATGGACCCGCTCTACTGGCCGCTGCGCCCGGAACCCTGGCGGGCGGGGGTGGACGCGCTGCTCGCCACCACCACCCGGCACGGCCGTCTGCCGGCCTGGGTGCACGGCAGCCACGACGTGAGCCGGGCGGCGCAGCGGTGGGGCCGCGACGGCGCTCGGGCCGTCCTGCTGCTGATGCTCGCGCTGCCCGGCGCGGTCTACCTCTACGCCGGTGACGAGCTGGGCCTTCCCGAGGTGGCCCTGGCCGACGACGAGATCCGCGACCCGGTGTTCCGCCGATCCGCCGGCGCCGAGCGGGGCCGCGACGGTGCCCGGGTGCCGCTGCCCTGGACCGGGCAGCGGGCACCGTACGGCTTCGGGCCGGTCGGGTCGACGCCGTGGCTGCCCCAGCCGGCCGGCTGGGGTGACCTCTCGGTGGCCCGGCAGGCTGACGACCCGACCTCGACGCTGGCACTGACCCGGGCGGCGGTGTCGCTGCGCGGGACGTGCTGGCGCGGTCGGCCGGCGGAGGTGTCCTGGCTGGACGCTCCCGCCGACTGTCTCGCCTTCCGACGCGGCGCCGACGGGCCGACGTGCCTGGTCAACCTCGGCGACGTCCCGGTCGACTGGCGACCGTACGGAGCGCGGGCGCTGCTGGCCAGCGCTCCAACGGACGGTACGAGGCTGCCCGGCCGGTCAACCGCCTGGCTGGGCTGACCGCACCACCGACGCGTCGCCGGAGCGCTTCGCCGGGGCGAACGGGTTGGGGATCGAGTCGAGCAGCAGCCGCGTGTAGTCGTCCCGGGCCGCCCCGATCACGTCCCGGGTCGGGCCCCGCTCCACCAGCACACCCTGGTTGAGCACCAGCACCTCGTCGGCGAGCAGCCGGGCGCTGAGCAGGTCGTGGGTGATGTAGAGCATGGCGAGCCGCCGGTTGCGGACCAGCTCACCGAGCAACTCCAGGATCTCGGCGCGGATCGAGACGTCCAGCATCGAGATCGGCTCGTCGGCGATGAGCACCTGCGGGTCGGGGGCGAGTGCCCGGGCGGTCACCACCCGCTGGCGCTGCCCGCCGGAGAGCTGGTGCGGCAGCTTGTCGAGGAACTGCCCGGCCGGGGCGAGCCCCACACTCTCCAGCAGTTGCGCCGAACGCTCCCGGATCGCGGTGCCGCGCAGGCCGGCGAAGTTGACCAGCGGGCGGGACAGGGCGTACGCGACCGTCCGGGTCGGGTTGAGGGCGCTGAACGGGTCCTGGAAGACCATCTGCACGTGCCTGCGGTAGTCCACCAGGGCCCGTCCGCGCAGCCGGTCCACGCGGACGGTGGGACCGGAGCCGCCCTCGAAGCGCACCTCGCCGGAGCTGGGGCGCTCCACGCCGGTGACGAGGCGGGCGATCGTCGACTTGCCGCTGCCGCTCTGCCCCACCAGGGCCGTGACCCGACCCGGGTGCAGCGTGAACGACACGTCGCGTACGGCGTCCGTGGTGCTGGTGCGCAGTCCGCGTCGGGTGGTGTAGCGCTTGCTGACCTGGTCGACGGAGAGAACGGCCTCGGCCACCACGTCGGGGGTGCCGCCGGGGTCGGTCAGCGCACCGGTGGCCGGGAAGTGGCTGCCGATCGTGGCGGCGGCGTCCGCCGCGCCCAGCCGCACCACCGGCAGCCGGTCCTCCTGGGCGACCAGGCAACGGACCAGCCCGCCGCGCTCGGGCAGCAGCTCGGGATGGACCTCCCGGCAGGCGTCCTCGGCGTGCGGGCAGCGTGGCGTGAACAGGCAGCCGCGGTGCGGCCGGGACAGATCCGGCGGGCGGCCCGGGATGTAGGTGACCTGCACGTCGGGCAGACGCGGGTCGGCGTACGAGCCGAGCAGCCCCCGCGTGTAGGGGTGCCTTGGTTCGTGCAGCATCCCCGCCGCGGTGCGGTTCTCGACGATCTCGCCGCCGTACATCACCATCACCCGGTCGGCCATCTCCAGCACCGTGCCCAGGTCGTGGCTGATGAACAGCACGGCGAAGCCCAGCTCGCGCCGCAGCTCGGCCAGCCGGGTGAGGATGCTGCGCTGCACGACCACGTCCAGCCCGGTGGTCGGCTCGTCGAGGACCACCAGTTTGGGGCGCAGGGCGAGCGCGAGGGCCAGCGCCACCCGCTGCTTCATGCCGCCGGAGAGTTCGTGCGGGTACGCCCGGAGCACGTGCCGGTCGAGCGAGACCAGCTCGAGCAGCTCGGTCGCCCGCGCGGTGACGTCGCCGGGGATCCTGTGCGCGGCGAACGTGTCGGCGAACTGCGCCTGCACCCGGATGACGGGGTTGAGCGAGTTCATGCTGCTCTGGAAGACCGTGGACAGGTCGGTCCAGCGCAGGGCGCGCAGCTCGTCCTCGCTGGCGGTCGTCACGTCGACGCCGTCGAACACGACCCGACCGCCGCTGATCCTCGCCGGTGGGGAGAGCAGCCGCAGGACGGCGTTGCCCAGGGTGGACTTGCCGCAGCCGGACTCCCCCAGCAACCCGACGAACTCGCCCTCGTCGATGTCGAACGTGACGTCGTGCACGGCACGGTTGGCCGGCAGGTCGCGCGGCGTGTACGTGACGGACAGGTTCTCCACCTGGAGCAGAGTCATCTCAATCCTCCCGGAGGTGGGGGTTGCTCAGCGCGTCGATGCCGAAGTTGATCAGCGTGAACGAGGTGATCAGCAGCGACAGCGCGAGGCCGGGGGCGATCAGCCAGGCCCACTGCCCGGTGAGCAGGGCTCCACCGAGGCTGGCCTGGTTGAGCATGGTGCCCCAGCTGACGGTCTGCGGGTCGCCGAGCCCGAGGAAGGCCAGGCCCGCCTCGCCGCCGATCGCGCCGAGCGCCGCGCCCATGAAACCGACCACGATCAGCGAGGTCATGTTGGGCACGATCTCCCGGGCGATGATCCGGGCGGTGCCGTCGCCGGCGAACCGGGCCGCGGTGATGTAGTCGCGGGTGCGCAGCGTGATGATCTGGGACCGCTTGATCCGGGCGCCGTACGCCCAGCCGGTCACGCTGATCACCGCGATGATCAGCCAGAGGCCACGGACCGGCGCGTACGCGGCCAGCGTCACCATCAGCGGCAACGCCGGCACCACCAGGCCGAGGTTGATCAGGAAGGAGAGCACCTCGTCGACCCAGCCCTGCAGGTAGCCGGCGGTCAGCCCGATGACCAGCCCGATCAGGGTGGAGAGCAGCCCGGCGGCGAGCCCGACGATCAGCGAGGTGCGGGCGCCGACGATCAGTTGGGAGAAGACGTCCTCCCCCTGGGCGGTGGTGCCGAGCCAGTGCCCGCCGGTGGGGGCCAGCGATGTGGGGAAGTCGTCGCCGCGCGGGTCGTACGGCGCGATCAGCGGGGCGAGGAGCGCCACCAGGACGAACGCGCCCAACATCAGCAGACCGATCCGGCACTTCCCGTTGCGCCACAGGATGACGAACCAGCCGGGCAGCCGGCTGTGCCGGGCCTGCTCGGTGGCGGCCACCTGGAGACCCTCGGTGTCGGCGCCCGGCGCCGGTACGGCGGGAGCGGGGGTGCTCATGACAGCTCCTCGGTCCGGTCGGTCATGCCGTCTCCGCCTTTCGGACCCGGGGGTCGAGGAACCCGTACAGCAGGTCGGCGAGGAAGTTCGCCACCAGCACCCCGACCGTGGTGAACAGGAAGATCGCCTGCATCAGCGGGTAGTCCCGGCTGGACACCGACTCCAGCAGCAGCCGGCCCATACCCGGATAGTTGAAGACCGTCTCGACGAGCACGGTGCCGCCGAGGACGCTGCCCAGCGCGATGGCGAAGCCCGTGACGTTGGGCAGGATCGCGATCCGTGCCCCGTAGGTGAGCGCGATGCGCCGGCGGGGCAGACCGCGGGCGACGGCGAGCCGGGCGTGGTCCTCGCCGAGGCTCTGCACCATGTTGTTGCGCATCCCGATGATCCAGCCGATCGGGCCGGTGATCAGCAGTGCGACGGCGGGCAGCACGCTGTGCTGGAAGGCGTCGGAGATGAAGATCCAGCTCCAACCGGGACTGCTGCCGCCGCCGTAGCCGCCGCGCTCGGGAAACCAGCGCAGGGTGATCGCGAAGACGTAGATGAGCAGCAGGGCGAGCCAGAAGAAGGGCAGCGTGCCGAGGAAGGTCGAGCCGAGGGTGATGACCGAGTCGACCCGGCTGTTGCGGCGGTACGCGGCCCAGGTGCCCAGCAACGTGCCGACGATGAACGAGATGATCTGCGTGACCCCGACCAGGATCACCGTCCACGGGAGCGCCTGCCCGATCATGTGGGTGACGCTGTAGGGAAAGTACGTGTAGGACACGCCGAAGTCGCCCTGGACGACCGCGCCGAGGTACTGCAGGTACTGCTCGAAGAGGTTGCCGTCGGGTGTGCCGAGCATGATCCGGATGGCCTGGAGCTGCGCCGGGTCGATGCTCTCGCTCTGCCCGGCGAGCCGCGACACGATCGCCTCGGCCGGGTCGCCGGGTTGCAGCCGGGGAATCAGGAAGTTGAGCGTGACGGCGGCCCAGAGGGTGCCGATGAAGAACAGGAAGCGTCGGGCGAAGTAGGCCACCGGGGCCTTCCCTTCCGGGGGACGGGTCGGCCGGCGCGCGGGGGACGCGCCGGCCGGCCATCGGCTTACTTGGTGGTGGTCCCGGCGGGCTGCAGAGAGGTGATGATGAGCAGGTTGTCGCTGGGTGCGGCGTACGGGTTCTGCTCGTTCGGCCAGCCGGTCGCCTTCGCGGTGCGGTACTGGAACCACTTCGCCCCGTACCAGAGCGGGATCACCGGCACCTGCTCGGTCATCACGGTGGTCAGGCCGGCGACCGCTGCCTTCTGAGTCGCCTCGTCGGTGGCGGTGCGCAGGGTGGTGATGAGCTCGTCGGTGCGCGGGTCGTTCCACCGGACGAAGTTGCTGACGGCCTTCTTGCCGATCGGTGCGGACTGGTCGCTGCCCAGCGGCTCCTGGAAGTTACGGAACATGTTGCAGCTACCGCCGTGCACGCCGAGCACGGCGTCGTAGTTGCCGATGGCCCGGTCGTTCTCGTACGCCTCGGGGGTCGGCGTCTCGGCGCGGACGGTGAAGCCGAGCGCGTTGAGGTTGGCCACGATGATCCGCTGCGCCTGCACCCAGTCGGTCCAGGCGCCGGGCACCCGGAAGCTGAAGGCGATCGGCTTGCCGTCCTTGCCGATGCGCTTGCCGGCGCCGTTCTTCGGGTAGCCGGCGGCGGTCAGTTCGGCGTCGGCCCTGGCCGGGTCGTAGTCGGCCACGCCCTGGTTGGGCAGGTCCTTGGGCAGCCACTGCGCCTGCCCCGGCACCACGAGGCCGGTCTGGCTGGCCGGCTTCACGTAGCCGAGCTGCGCCTTGTCGACGATCTCCTGCCGGTTGAACGCGGGCACCAGGGCCTTACGGAACGCGGTGTCGTTGAAGGGCGCCCTGGTCAGGTTCAGGTAGACGCTGATCGAGCCACCGGAGGGATACCAGTACTTGTTGTTCTCCGGGTCACGGTCCACGTACGCCTTCTTGATGTCCGGGACGAACATGGCGTTGCTGTCGTACTCGCCGCGGCTGAGCTTGAGCTGGTCGATCTGGCCACCGCCGTCGGCCTTGTGGAACCGCAGTTCGTCGACCTTGACCTTGTCGGCCTGCCAGTAGCTGGCGTTGCGGCCGAGCGTCAACTGCTGCGGGTTGAAGGCCTTCACGGTGAACGGTCCGGTGCCGACGGGCTTCTCGGCGTTGGTGAAGGTGACCGGGTCGGCCACGGTGGACCAGACGTGCTTCGGCACGATCTTGATCTCGCCGAACAGGGTGAGCGCCGACGCGCCGGGCTGGGTGAACCGCATCGTCACGGTCTGCGGGTCGGTGGTCTCGACCGCACTGAGGTAGCGCCAGATCCCCTTGGTGTCCAACGCCTTGTGCTGCTTGAGCATCTCGTAGGTGAAGGTGACGTCGTCGGCGGTGAACGGCTTGCCGTCGTTCCACCGCACCCCGTCGCGGAGTTTCCAGACCAGGGTCTGCGGGTCGGTCCACGTCCACTGGGTGGCGAGCCAGGGCTTGGCCTGGCAGCCGTAGCTGTCGTAGGCGATGAGCTGCTCGAAGACGTACTCGGTGGCGCCGAGACGGGTGGCGTCCAGGTACGGGTTGTAGTTGGCCTGCGGGTTGCTGCCGCCGCCGAAGTCGCCGTAGTCGAGGAACCCGATGCGGCCGTCGGTGCCGGGGCCGGAGGCGGACTCCGTGCCGGTGCAACCGGTTACCGCCAGTGCCAACGCCGCTGCCAGGGCGGCCGTCCGGATGAGCTTGGATCTCTTCACTTGCCGGTACCTCCAGTGGGGGTGCCCGTCGGGCAGCCGCAACTGCGGCGCACGACGAGCTCGGTGGGGAGGACGATGCTGTCCGGCGCGGGGGCGTCGGGGGTGCTGGCGGCCCGGAGGATCAGCCGGGCGGCCTCGGCCGCCAGTTCTCGCACCGGTTGCCGGACGGTGGTGAGTGGAGGAGAGACGAGCGCGGCCATGGGCGCGTCGTCGAATCCGGTGATGACCAGGTCCTGGGGCACCCGCAGGCCCCGGCCGAGGGCGCCCACGAGGGCGCCGAGGGCGATCTCGTCGTTGGCGCAGACGATGGCGTCCGGGGGCCGGCGGTCGCGCAGCAACTGCTCGGCGGCGAGCACCCCGTCGGGCTGTTGCATGCTGACCCGGACCGGTTCGCCGGGCGGGGTGAGCCCCAGTTCCCGGTGGGCGGCGAGGAAGCCGGCCCACCGTTGGCTGACGTCGGGCGACCCCTCGGGGGTGCCCACGAAGGCCAGGTCGCGCAGGCCGTGTTCGGTGAGCAGGTGAGAGGTCAGTCGACCCATGGCCGTGGCGTTGTCCACGCCCACCGAGGGCACCGCGTCGCGACCCTGGCCGGCCAGGACGACCACCGGGACCAGGTCGGCGAGCCGGAGCAGCGCCGCCTCCGAGATGGTGCCGCCCATGACGGCGATGCCGTCGACCCGGCGGGCCATCTCCAGCACCTGGGCGTCGGAGTCCTCCCTGAGGTGCGTGCAGAGGATGTGCACGCTGGCGCGGGCCGGCACCGCCTCGGACTCGAAGCCCTGGATGAGCTCGCTGAAGTAGGGGCCGGACAGGCCCGGGAAGACCAGGCCGAGCGCGCCGTGCCGGCGGGCGGCGAGCGCGCGGCCCAGGTGGTCGGGTTGGTAGCCGTGCAACTCGATCGCGTCGAGGACCCGCTGCCGCAGCTCCGCCGACACCTGGCCGGTGCCGTTGGAGACGCGGGAGACGGTGGCGACGGACACGCCGGCCAGCCGGGCGATCTCCCGAACCGTGACGCGACTGTTGCCCATGGCCCCCTCGATCCGTAACGTGCGGTTAACAGAAACCGGTTTCAGGCACCATAAGCAGGCTCGTGGCAGATCACAAGAGGACAGCCCGAGATGCCCGCCGAGAGGATGAGACAGGTCTTATGTCCGAAGTGTTACTCCAGAACCGCAGGATCGTCGTCGACGGTCGCCCCCGACTGCTGCTCGCCGGAGAGGTGCACTATTTCCGGCTGGCCAGGGCGGACTGGGCCGACCGACTCGACCGGCTGCGCGAGGCCGGCGCCGACACGGTGGCCACCTACGTCCCGTGGCTCTGGCACGAGCTGCCGGACGGCACGGTGGACCTCACGGGGCGTACACACGAGCAGCGGGACCTGGCCGGCTTCCTGGACCTGGCCCACGAGCGGGGCCTGCACGCGGTGGTCCGGCCCGGGCCGTTCGTCATGGCCGAGATCAAGAACGAGGGCATCCCCTACCGGGTGTACGACGAGCACCCGCACCTGCTGCCGACCACCTGGGACGGAACGCCGATCGAGACCCGCACCGTCGACTACCTCGCGCCGGAGTTCCTCGCCGCCGTCGAGGGCTGGTACGCCGAGGTGATGCCCCTGATCGCCGAGCGGCTGGCCGGGCGGGGTGGACCGGTGATCGCCGTCCAGCTGGACAACGAGATCGGCATGCTCTCGTGGGTGACCAACTCCCCCGACCTCACCGACCTGCTCTGCGAGGACCAGCGCCGGTGGGCGGTGCAGCGGTACGGCAAGGAGGTCGCCGCCGAGCGTGTCGGTGCCGACGCGGGCGACCCGGCGGCCTGGGCCGCGGCGTTGCGCACGCCGACCGAACAGCGGTCCCTGACCGTGCACGACGACCTGGGTCGTTACATGCGTGACCGGTACCGACGCTACGTGGCCGCACTGCGCGCCAGCGCCGAGCGGCACGGGGTGCGCGGGGTGCCGTTCCTCATCAACGTGCACGGCACCGGCGGCGGACGCGGCCGGACCTTCCCGATCGGGATCAGCCAGCTCTTCGAGTCCTACCGCGGCCAGCCGCAGATGACCTCCGGCTCCGACTACTACCTCGGCGACCTCACCGTCACCAACGTCGCCGACCTGTACGTGAGCAACGCGTTCCTGGCCGCCGTGCACGACGCCGACCAGCCGTTGACCTCGCTGGAGTTCGAGGCCGGCAACGGCGACTACGGCGAGGACCTGTCCACGCTCTACCCGCCGGAGGCGATGGAGCTCAAGACCCGGCTCTGCGTGGCGCAGGGCAACCGACTGCTCAACCTCTACCTCTTCGCCGGCGGGTACAACCCACCCCTGGCGCAGCCGGTCGGCGACGGCAACGACCGGATCGCCTTCACCGGCGAGCGACACGGCTTCGCCGCACCGGTCGGCCCGGAAGGGCAGCTCAACCCGACCTTCGACGCCGTGAAGCGCGCACTGCACACGGTGCGTGGGGTCGCCGACCTGCTCGCCGACTCCGACGAGGAGAACGACGGGTTGGCACTCGGCTTCGTCCCCGACCACTACCTGACCGAGTACCACCACCCGGCCTCGCCATCGCGTGCCGAGCAGGTCGCCGACCTGGAACGGTTCCGGGGCATGGGTCCCCGCGACGTGCTGGCCCGGTCGCTGCTCCTGGCCGGGTTCTCGTTCCCGGCGCTGGATCTGCAGTCGGCCGGCCCCACCACCGGTGTGATCGCCCTGGCCAGCGCCGCGACGCTGGGGCGCGACGTGCAGCAGCGTCTGGTCGCCCACGTGCGCGACGGCGGCGGGCTGCTGCTGCACGGGGTGCTGCCGGAGCGCGACCACGACGGCACGCCCTGCACGCTGCTGGCCGACGCGCTGGGGCTCACCGTCACCGGACGGGTCGAGGGCGGGCCACACCACTTCCCGTCCGTCGTCGGGCACGGGTGGGCGGCGGGCCGCCCGGAGGTGCGGGTCGGCTACGCCCAACGACTCGCCGGCGGAAGCGCCGAGCCGATCCTCACCGAGGTCGGCTCCGGCGAGCCGTGCGCCGTCGAGGTGACGCTCGGCACCGGCCGGGCCGTGGTGGTCGCCGCCGACCTGCCGAGCGATCTCGGCTTCTGGCGTGCCGCCCTGGAGAGGCTGGGCGTACGCCCGCGGCTCGATCCCCGGGCCGACGCACCCGGCCTGGTGCTGACCTCCACGGTGGACCCGGCCGGACAGCGGCTGCTGCACCTGGTCAACGTGGCGCCGTCGGCCGTGACGGTGGCGTTGAGCTGGCACGGCGAGCCGGTGCTGGGCGGCCGACGGCTGCGGGTGCCGGCCCGCTCGGGCCTGATGCTGCCCTACGGGATCCGGGTCGGGGACGCGACGCTGGTGGAGACGACGTGCGAGCTTGTCGGCGCCGACGGCGACGCGGTGCTGCTGCGCCCCACTCAGGGCGAGGACGTCGTGGTGTTCGCCACCGCACGGCCGGTCACCGCGAGCCGTGGGGTGGTGACGGCGCAGGACGGGCGGGTCACCGTGCGCCTGCCCGGCGTCCCGACCGATGAGCCGGTCCGGATCAGCCTCGGCTGACCGCCGCTCCGACCTGAGTGGGCGCGGCCGGTGTGGAGGGTTCGGGTCCCTCCACACCGGCCGGCCCGTGGTCAGCCCGTCGTGCAGGTCGGGTTGAGGCCGGTGGAGGTCCCGTTGGCCTGGAAGCCGAACTCGGTGGACTGGCCCGCGCCGACCCCGCCGTTGTAGGCCACGTTCGTCCAGCGCGTCGTGCCGGTGTCACCGCTGCGGTTGACGTTCCAGGCGTTGGTGACCGTCGCGCCCGTCGGCAGCGTGATCGTCACCGACCAGCCGTTCAGGGCCGACGATCCGGCCGTCACCCGCACCGTCGCCACGAAGCCACCGGTCCACTGGTTCACCGACACCGTCGCGGTGCAGCCACCCGGGCCGGGAGGCGGCGTCGTGGGCGGCGGCGTCGTGGGCGGCGGGGTGGTGGGCGGCGGGGTCGATCCGTTGTTGAGCGCGGCGAGGACGGCGTCGTACGCCGGCTTCTTGGCACCGCCGCTGGTGAACAGCAGCGGGGTCTGGGAGGCCCGCCACGAGTCGCTGTCCCGGATTCCCCAGACGGTGATGCCGTTGCAGCGCGCCACCGCGAGGCAGTCCTGCACCACGCTGCGGTACGTGGCCGCCGACGCGCCCTCGATGTCCAACTCGGTGATCTGCACGTCGACGCCGAGCGCCGCGAAGCTGGACAGCGTGGTGCGGTAGTTGCTCGGGTACGGCGAGCCGCTGTTGAAGTGCGACTGGAGACCGACGCAGTCGATGGGCACGCCACGCTGCTTGAAGTCCCGCACCATGGTGTAGACGGCCTGGGTCTTGGCGTGCGTCCAGTCGTCGGTGTTGTAGTCGTTGTAGCAGAGCTTCGCGCCGGGATCGGCGGCACGGGCGGCCCGGAAGGCGGCCTCGATCCAGTCGTTGCCGGTGCGCTGGAGGTTGGAGTCACGACGGGCGCCGGTGCCGCCGTCGGCGAAGGCCTCGTTCACCACGTCCCAGGCGACGACCTGGCCGCGGAAGTGGGTCGCCACCTGGGTGACGTGGTTGAGCATCGCCTGCCGCAGAGCGGTGCCGCTCATGTTCTGCATCCAGCCCGGCTGCTGCGAGTGCCAGGCCAGGGTGTGACCGCGCACGCTCATCCCACGGCTGCGGGCGTGGTTGACGATCTGGTCGGCCGCACCGAAGCTGAACTGCCCCTGCTGCGGCTCGGTCGCGTCGATCTTCATTTCGTTCTCGGGGGTCACCGAGTTGAACTCGCGGTTCAGGATCGTGGTGTAGGCGCTGTCGCTGAGCTTGTTCGCCGCCACCGCCGCGCCGAAGTACCGGCCCTGCTCGGCCGCGGACGCGCCGAGGGTGGTGCCGGCGGCGGCGGGAGCCGCCAGGAGCATCGCCATGCCGGCCGCGAGGGCACCCACTCCGGTCAACGCGATCGCGGCTCTGGATGCCGCCTTCCACTGCGCTCTTCTCATCGTGCAACTCCAGTTCTGGGTGGTGGTGGTGGGGGTCAGGAGGTGGAGCAGGTGACGCCGTTCAGGGCGAAGGAGGACGGTCTGCCGGTGCCGCCGTCGTGGGTGGCCTGGAAGCCGATGCCCACCGACGCGTTCGGGGCGATGGCGGCGTTGTAGGAGACGTTGCGGGCGGTCACGGCGCCGCTGGCCGGGGAGTACGACGCGTTCCAGCCGTTGGTGATGCGCTGGCCGCTGGGCAGCGTGAAGGTCAGCGCCCATCCGTTCACCGCGGCCGCACCGGTGTTGGTGATGGTGACGCTCGCGGTGAGGCCCGTGTTCCAGGTGCTGACCGTGTACCCGACCCGGCAGCCGTCCCCGGTCGGCGGCGGGGTCGTCGGTGGTGGGGTCGTCGGTGGCGGGGTGGTCGGCGGCGGGGTGACGCCGTCCAGGCCGAAGAAGCGCAGCACCTGCGCGGCGTCGACCGGCAGGTTGTGCGACACGCCCTGCATGCTGATCGCCTCGACCGGAGCCGTGCCGCCACTGCCGCCGTACCGGGTCCGGGTGTAGCCGGACTGCGGCGAGTCGGTGTACGTGGGCGTCTGGCTCAGCCCGTGCACGTTGGTCCACTGCTTGACCTGCTCCCCGAAGTTCGGGTAGCGCAGCGTCTCATCGTTGGTGCCGTGCCAGATCTGCATCCGCGGCCGCCGGCCGGTGTAGCCGGGGTACGCCTCGCGGACCAGGTCCCCCCACTGCTGCGGGCTCCTGATGAGCTGCCCGTTGGCGCACTCGCTGTTCCACTCCGAACTGCCGCCGGTGGCGAAGCAGCCGAACGGAACCCCGGCGAAGGACGCACCGGCCGCGAACACGTCCGGGTAGACGCCCAGCAGGACGTTGGTCATCATCGCCCCCGACGAGGTGCCGGTGGCGAAGATCCGGGTCGGGTCGGCGGCGTACCGCTGCCGCACGTGGTCGACCATCGACATCAGCCCGACCGGGTCGCTGCCCCCGCCACGCCGCAGCGCCTGCGGCGAGGACACGTCCCAGCACAGGCTGCTGCGGGTCACCGACGGGTAGATCACGATGAACCCGTACCGGTCGGCGAGGGACGCGTACTGGGTGCCGGAGTGGTACGCCGGCCCCGATCCGGTGCAGTAGTGCAGGGCCAGCAGGACCGCCGGCCGGGACGCCACCCGGTCCGGCACGTACAGGTGCATCCGCAGGTTGGTGGGGTTGCTGCCGAAACCGGTCACCTCGGTCAACGTCGCCGCCGAGGCCGGGGCGGCGAACGTCAACGCGGTGGCGGCCAGCGTCATGGCCCCCATGAGGGCGCCAAGCATTCTTGTTCTCAGTCTCATTCGCGATTCCTGGGGGAAGTGGCGCATGGAAGGGGAGTAGATCGAGGACTGCCCTTCGCCCGACCCTGACCGCGGCTCGCGTGACCTTGTCAGCTTCAATCGATGTGACTCGATTGTCAATACTTCCGGAAGTCTTCGCCCGCCGGAACCGGGCAACAGCCTGCGCGGCGATACGGGGAGCCGACGGCGTCCACGGAAGACGCGGTGGCGTGTTACCGGAAAATTCCCGGTCAGTAGATGCGGCGCCCCCGCGCGTCGGGCACACCGGACTTGCGGAGGAAGTACGTGTTGATCTGGTCCCGCCACTCGACGGCGCTGCGCACCTGCTCGTCGAGGCGCTGAGCCACCCGCTCGTACACGGCCGGGTCGACCATCCCGCTCAGCGTCCGCCACCGCTGCCGCATCGCCACCACCTCGTCGACGCCGGCGAAGTGGGCGTCGTAGATGTGCTGGATGACGGTGGACCCGTTGTGCAGGACGTGCCCGTAGGGGATGTGGTGGAAGAAGAGCAGCAGCTCGTCGGGGCAGCGCTGCGGCGACTCGTACACCTGCGCCCAGTACGGCGGGTACTGGCCGGCGAAGCCCGTGCCCGTCGCGCGGCTGCGGTCCACGCCGACGCCGTCGCGGTCGGCGAAATGGTAGGTGCCCCACCGCGAGTACTCGTACCCGTCGACGTCCGGGCCGTAGTGGTCGCCGGGATGAACCATGAAGCCGACACCCAGCGGGGCCGTGTACCGCTCGTAGGTACGCCAGGAGTCGTCCATGATCTCGTGCAGTGTCCGCCCCACCAGCTCCGGGTCGCCGATCGCCGACGGCGGGAAGGTGAGCGCGATCCACTCGTCGAGAACCGCACCCGGGTCCAACCCGGGATCCCAGGCGAGCCGGCCGAACGTGTACAGGTTGGCCTGCGCCAGCGGGTGCCCGGTCCAGAAGATGTCGTCGCCCACGTTGGCGACGGCGACCAGGCCGCCGCCCGCCCCCGCCTCCCCCGCTGCCACGTCGGCGACGGTCCGCCCGTCCGGACCCCACGGCGTGTACCGCAGCACCTCGCTCCAGCACGGGCCGAGGTGGCAGACGTGTCGCTGCTGGCCGGTGTACTCCTGGGTGACCTGCAACTCCACCGCCAACCGGGTGGCCGGCATGGCCGCGATCACCGGGGACACCGGCTCGCGCACCTGGAAGTCGATCGGGCCGAACTTCACCTGCAGGACCACGTTGGACCGGAACCGCCCGTCGAGCGGGGCGAAGTGGTCGTACGCCGCCCGCGCCCGGTCGGTGGAGCGGTCCCGCCAGTCCTGGTGATGGTTGTAGACGAACGCCCGCCAGTGCACCGCTCCCCCGTGCGGTGCGAGCGCGTCAGCGAGCAGGTTCGCCCCGTCGGCGTGGTCGCGCCCGTAGGTGAACGGGCCGGGCTGGCCCTCCGAGTCGGCCTTCACCACGTAGCCACCGAAGTCCGGGATGCGCTCGTACACCTGCCGGGTGGTGGAGGACCACCAGGCCCGCACCCCCTCGTCCACCGGGTCGGCGGTCGGCAGGCCACCCAGGACGACCGGTGCGGCGAAGCTGACCGACAGGTGCACCCGGATGCCGTACGGGCGCAGGACGTCCGCGATCTCGGCCACGTCGCCGAGCCGGTCGGTGAGCAGCAGTGCCTCGGTCCGGCCGACATTGACGTTGTTCACCGAGATGGCGTTGATCCCGCAGGCCGCCAGCAGCCGCCCGTACTCCCGGACCCGGGCCAGGTCGCCGCGCGGACGGCCGTCCCGCCAGAAGATCGAGCCGCCCGCGTACCCCCGTTCGACCTGGCCCATCACCGGGTGCACGGCCACGTTGTCCCAGTGGTTCAGCATCCGTCGGCGCAGCACGGGCCGCTGGCGCTCCGGTGGACGGGCCGGGTCGAAGGCCGCCGCGCCGAGCCGGACCAGGTGGTACAACCCGTACAGCAGACCGGCGGGCGCGTCGGCCAGCACCACGGTCACCTGGCCGGCCCGCGCCAGGAAAAACCCCTCGTCACCGAGCGCCCCGCCGTCGCCGGCCTCCGCCAGCGCTGCCTCTCCCGCTGCCCGCGCCGCCTGCACCGACGGGCTCGGCAGCGGGCCGGCGCCGCGCAGCGCCAACACCAGGTCGGCGTCGACGTCCCAGGACGGCGAGTGCCACACGCGCCCGCCGTAGCGGGTGCAGCCCCGGGCCACCTCGTCGAGGACGGTGTCGACGAGCATCCCGTCGCCGTGCACCAGGACGCGTCGAGCGCCGAGCGCCCGGAACGCCTCCGGCGGCAGCCAGGCGGCGTGCGCCCGCGGTTCCTCGGCGCCGGCCGGCTCGTCGACCGGCACCGGCTCCTCGGCGCTCACCGGTCCTCCCGCAGCACCACGACCCCGTACGCCGGCAGCCGCAGCGGCTGGCCGGTCTCCGTCCGATCACCGCCGAGCAGGTCGACGCCGCCGGTCGACGCGGTCACCTCGACCGGCTCGGCGCGGTGGTTGAGCAGGAACAGCAGGCGCGTCCCGTCCGGCGCGACCCGCACGGCGGACTCCAGGTCCGGCACGTCGGGGTAGGGCCCGAGCAGGTCGTGCCGGGCCAGCACCTGCCGGACCACCCAGGAGATCCCGGCCTGGTCTAGGCCGGCGGCGACGTACCAGCCGTACCCGTCGCCGTGGGCGTTGCGGGTCACCGCCGGTGTGCCGGCGTAGAAGTCGGCCTGGTAGGTGCCGACCACCTCCGCGCCCTGCGGAATCACCAGCTCGAACAGCAGCCGCGCCTCGACCTCGATCTGGTCGGCGCCCGCACCGAGGCGGACCGGGTTGACCACCTCGGGGCCACGGGCGTCCCACTCGTCGACCCGGATCCCCATGAGCTGCCCGAGCGGGCCCGGCACGTCCAGGAGGAACGCCTGGTCGTTCTCGTCCACCCGACCCGACAGGTACGTGGTCAGCACCGAGCCGCCGCGCGCGGCCACCGCCTCCAACCGCCGCGGCAGGTCTCCCTTGAGCAGGTGCAGGGCCGGCGCGACGACCACGTCGTAGCCGGACAGGTCGGCGGTCACCGGGACGACGTCCAGGTCGACCCCGGCGTCCCAGAGCGCCCGGTGGTACGCCAGCACGACCTGCTGGTAGCGCACCAGCCGGGACGGGCCGTCGGAGATCTCCAACGCCCACCAGCTGTCCCAGTCGAACAGCACCGCCACCCGCGCCGGCGTCCGCGCGCCCAGCGACGCGGAGCCGAGCCGGCTCAGCTCGGCACCCAGCTCGGCGACCTCCCGGAAGACCCGGGTGTCGGAGCGGCCGGCGTGGCCGATCACCGCGCCGTGGTACTTCTCGCTGGCACCCCGGGACGCACGGAGCTGGAAGAACAGCACGGCGTCCGCGCCGTGCGCCACCGCCTGCCAGCTCCACAGCCGCATCAGGCCGGGCCGCTTCAGCGGGTTGACGTCCCGGCAGGCGGTGACGCTCGGGGTCTGCTCCATCAGCCAGAACGGCTGGCCGTCCTTGAGCCCGCGCATCAGGTCGTGGGTCAGCGCCATCCGGGCCGCCGAATCGTCGTCGGGCGGGTAGTTGTCCCAGGAGGCGAAGTCCAGGTGGGGTGCCCAGCGGTGGTAGTCGATCGGCCGGTACATGCCCATGAAGTTGGTCGTGACCGGGAGGTCGGGGCTGGACTCCCGGATGGCGGCCTTCTCGTCGCGGAAGTTGGTGAGCATCGCGTCGGAGGTGAACCGCAGGAAGTCCAGGGTGATGCCCTGGAAGGCCGTGTGGTCGGGGCCGCGCCAGTGCTCGGTCAGCGCCGACGGCGGCTCGATCTGGTCCCAGTCGGTGAAGGTGTGCGACCAGAAGGTGGTGTACCAGGCCGCGTTCAGCTCGTCGAGCGTGCCGTGGCGCTGGCGCAGCCAGTCACGAAAGGCGGCCGCGCAGAGTTCGCAGTAGCAGGCGCCGCCGTACTCGTTGCCGACGTGCCAGGCGATGACCGCCGGGTTGTCGGCGTAGCGGCTCGCCACCCGGCGGGCAAGCTCGGTGGAGAGCCGGCGGAACACCGGTGAGCTGGGACAGGAGTTGTGCCGCTGCCCGAAGCGGTGCTTGCGGCCCTCGAAGTCGGTCCGGGTCACCTCCGGGTACGCCTTCGCCAGCCACGCCGGGTGCGCGCCGGTGCCGGTCGCCAGGCAGATGCCGCGCCCCTCGGCAGCGGCCCGCTCGACGATCCGGTCCAGCGGCGAGAAGTCGTACACGCCCTCGGCGGGCTGGGTGAGCGCCCAGTCGAACACGCCCACGGTGACCAGGTCGATCCGGGCGGCGTCGAAGAGCCGGTAGTCCTGCTTCCACACGTCCTCGGGCCACTGCTCCGGGTTGTAGTCGCCGCCGAAGGGCACCTTTGCCGTGACGGGCAGGCTCATGCGGTGAACTCCTTCCGGATCAGGTGGATCATCGGGTCGGCGACGCGCAGGAACGCCAGGACCGCGACCGAGGCGAACAGCGCCAGCACCGCCTCGGAGAACACCGCCGTGACGCCGGCCGCCGCGGCCAGCAGCAGGGCGTTGCCGATGGTGACAGCGGGGGTACGCACCAGGAAGTGCACGGCCAGCCGGAGCACGTCTCGGGCGCGGAAGTCGAACAGGGAGGTGATGACCAGGGCGTTGGCGGCGCAGAGGGTCACGCCGACTCCGATCAGGACCAGCGGCACCGCCCACCACCCGGGGACGGCGGCGGCACCGAGGTGGGCGAGGTTGACCGCGAGGACGGTCAGCCACAGCAGCGTCGGAACCCAGACGCGCAGCGCCCCTGTGAGGTTGGCCCGGTAGCCCCGCCAGAACACGGCGGCGGGCCGCAGATCCGTCACGTCGGGGCGCTGGTGGCGCAGGGCGTACAGGGCCGCGGCGACCGCCGGGCCGACCGGGACCAGGCAGGCCGCGGCCAGCGGCAGGTTGCTCGGGTCCCGCCCGAGCAGCAGCAGCGGAAGCAGCCCGGGCAGGGTGGTGAGCAGGAGCAGCAGCTCGACCACGAGCAGGGTGTAGACGCGGGCGGCGGCCCGGGACAGGGGTCCGTCGCCGAACTGTCGCCGGGTGTGCGTGGCACCGCTCACGGCTGCTCCTCGCGCTCGGGCCCGGCCGGCAGGCCGAGCAGGCGGTCGTCGTCCCACCACGGCGGGGTCTCGTCCACCACCGGGCTCAGCTCGACGAGGGTCACCTCGTGCCGGGCCAGGGTGAGGTCCACGTCGACCCGGCCGTCGGCGACCGGCAGGGCGCGGTGGGTACGGGCCGGCTCGGCGGCCTCCCGCAGCGCGTCGAGCTGCCGCGCGCTGGGCGAGCGGGGGCGGCCCAGCTCCGCCCAGGCCGCCCGCGCGTTACCCGCCTCCTCGCTGACCGTCGAGCGGAGCAGGAACGCCGACGCCGTACCGGGCGGACCGAGCGGGATGGACAGGGCCAGCGGGTGCCGGTCGGGCACCGGCGAGCGGCCGGTGACATCCACCGGCGCCCAGGCCAGCACGGCGATCCGACCGTCGGGGTGTCGGGTCACCAGGTGGTCGTCGCCGCGCGCGAGCACCTCGTCGCCGAGGCGGGCCATGAAGGCGTACAGGTGGTAGGTGGGTTTCTTGATCTGGCGGTGGGTGAGCAGGCCGAACCCGCCGTGGAACAGCGCGGTGGGCACCCCCACCTCCTCGAACATGTCGCTGAACGTCCAGTACGAGAAGGAGTCGACGACCTCGCCGCCGGCGGCCAGCACCGGCGCGAGGTACGCGGCGTGGAACGCCGTGTCGTGGATCGGGTTGTCCGGCCGGTAGGAGGAGTTGAACTCGGTGATGTGCACCGGCAGCCCCGCCAGCGCGGTGCCGGCCAGGTGCCGGCGCGGTGCGGCGAACTGGGTGAGCAGCTCCGCCGCCGGAGCGAGCGTCTGGTGGGTGCCGAACGGCACGTGCCGGGCGGGCCCGGAGGTGTAGGCGTGCCGGCTGACGAAGTCGACCGGCACCTGACGGTCGGTGACGAACTCGGCGAAGGGCACCAGCCACTCGTCCGCGCCCGGCGAGATCGCCGGGCCGCCGACCTGCAACGACGCGTCGACCTCCTTGACCGCGTGCGCGCTCACCTCGTACAGGCGGTGGTACGCGTCCCGGTCGGCGCCCTGCCAGAAGGACGCCAGGTTGGGCTCGTTCCACACCTCGATCGGCCAGCCGCGGACCTCGTCGAGGCCGTACCGGTCGACCAGGTGGGCGACCGTGGCCCGGACCAGGTCCGACCACTCCGACCAGGAGCGGGGCGGCGTGACGTTGCCCCGCCACCAGAACACCGTCTGGTCGCCCGAGGCGAGACCCGAGGGCATGAACCCCAGCTCGACGAACGGCCGGATGCCGAGGTCGAGGTACGCGTCGACGACCTGGTCGACGTAGGTGAACGAGTGGTGCACGCGGCGCTCGCCCCGGTGCTCGTACGGGCGGTGCACGCCGACGCCGTCGCTGAGCAGCCCGTGCCCCCGGATGTGCCGGAAGCCGATGTCCCGCTGGATGAGGGCCAGCGAGTCCTGGTAGTCACGGCGCAGGGCCAACTCGAAACGGCCGGTGCCGACACAGCCGCGCCAGGCGTCGGTGAGCCGGCCGATCGGCTGATCGGGAACGGTGATGGGCATGGGGGTCCTCTGGTCGTCCTGCCCGGGACGGGCGGGTCACGCTCGCGCGCCGGTGGTCGCCGGGGTCCGGCCGGGCCGCTGTGCGCCGCCCGACCGGACTTCCCACTGATCAGCCGTTGTTCTTCTGGAAGCGCTCGTACGCCTTGTTGACCATGTCGATGTACTGCTCGGAGTTCTTGGCCTTCAGCTCGGCCAGGTAGGCGTCCCACTCGCTCAGGGGCCGCTGACCGAGGGCGAACTTCAGCGTGTTCTGGGAGACGAAGTCCTTCAGCGGGGTCTCCCAGAGCGACACCTGCTCGCGTTCCTCATCGGTGAACGGGAACGGCGGGGCCACCTCCCTCGGCTTGCGGGCGTCCATCACCTTCTGGAACTCCAGCTCCTCGGGGGAGAAGAACCCACGGACCAGGTCGGGGGTGCCGCCGTAGGCGAAGACGCCGTTGTAGAAGCCGAAATCCTTCTGCAGGTGCTTGGGGGCCTTCGGGTTGAGCCCGAGGACGTCGACGCCGGCGGTGACCGTGCGCTTGCCGGACGCGTCCTTGGTGAAGGTCGTCCCCTCCACGCCCCACCGGGCGAACTCCTGGCCGGCGTCGGAATACCACAGCCAGTCGATGAACTGCATCATCGCTACGAAGTTCTTGCTCTCCCGGGCCTTCGAGGAGATCATGATGCCGTTCTCCAGACGAGGGAACGGGTTGATCTCACCGGCCGGGCCGACCGGCAGCGGGATCTTGGCCATCTTCGCGTTCGGCAGGGTCTTGGCCAGGTCGGGCCGGTGGTTGTTGACCAGGGTCTGCGCGTTGCCGGTGACCACGAAGGACTTACCGTTGGCGAGCTTCTGGCGCGCCTGGTCGTCGGTCTGGGTGAAGCTCTCCGGGTCGAGCAGGCCCTCGGCCACGAGCTTGTGCAGGTAGGTGAGCATCTGCTTGTACTGCTCGGATCCGCCGGTGTAGGTGAACTTCTTGGCCGTCGGGTCCCAGTTGGCGTGCTGGTAGTCCCAGCCGGCACGGGTGCCGAAGGAAGCGCTGAGGATGTTCAGCAGGGCGCCGGTCGGCGTGGGCTTGCTGAACAGGTCGGAGTACGGGTAGACGTTCGGGTACTTCGCCTTCATCGCCTTGAGCACGGTGTACAGCTCGTCCCAGGTCTTCGGAACCGCAAGTCCCAGCTCCTGGAGGATGTCGGTGCGCACCAGCACCGTGTAGTCCTGCGTGGGCTTCTCGTGGACCCCGGGCAGCAGGTAGAACTTGCCGTCGGACTGCCGCAGGTTGTCGATCTCCGGCTTGAGGTTCCACTTGGTGATCTTGTCCTTGAAGTTGGGCATCAGGTCCAGGTAGTCGCTCACCGGGAGGATCGCCCCGGAGGACACGAACGCGTCCTCCTGCGGGTGGTACGTCTTCGGAATGATCAGCGGGGCGTCCCCGGCGCCGATCAGCAGGCTGCGCTTCTGCTCGTAGTCGCTCAACGGCACGGCGACGGGCTCGATCTTCACGTTGGTCCGCTTGGTCAGCTCCGACCAGAACAGCCAGTCTTCCTTGAGCGGGTAGAACGTGTGGTTGTTGTAGAGGGTGGAGAAGGACAGCGCCTCGGTCGCCTTGAACTGGTCGCCGACGCCGTATTCGGCCATCGCGCCAACCCGGTTCTCCGACAGGTCCGTCGACTCGCCGGGGTCCTCGGAACAGGCGGCGGTGAGGGTGAGCGCGAGCAGACCCGCGGTGGCCAACGCCACGCGGCGCCACGTCTTGTGGAGCATGGCTCGTCCTTTCGGTGGTGGGGGTTCGGAGGTGGAGGGGTGCGGCCCCGGCGTCATCCCTTGACGGCGCCGAGCATCACGCCGGAGACGAAGTACCGCTGGACGAAGGGGTAGACCGCCAGGATGGGCAGGGTGGTGAGCACGACCGTCACGGCCTGGAGCGTGGCGGCGGCCTGGACCTTGTCGGCGTCGGCGGCGGCCGACTCGGCGCTGGTGGCGCCCGCGATGAGGTTGCGCAGGTACACGGTGACCGGGAGCAGGTCCTGCCGGTCGAAATAGAGGAACGCGGTGAACCACGAGTTCCAGAAGGAGACCGCGTAGAAGAGCACCATCGTCGCGATGATCGCCTTCGACAACGGCAGCACGATCCGCAGCAGGATGCCGTACGTGTTCAGCCCGTCGACCGCCGCGGCCTCCTCCAGCTCGGTCGGCAGGCTCTCGAAGAACGCCTTCATGACCAGCAGGTTGAACACGCTGATGGCGTTGGGGATCACCACGGCCCAGATGGTGTTCTTCATCCCCAGGCTGGTGACCAGCACGTAGTTGGGGATCAGACCGCCGGAGAAGAACATCGTGAACAGCGCGATGCCGACGAGGACGCCGCGTCCCTTGAGATGCGGCTTCGACAACACGTACGCGTAACAGGTGGTCAGGACGATCGAGATGAGCGTGGCGACCACCGTGTAGACGATGGTGTTGCGGTAGTTCGTCCAGAACATCGAGTCGGACATCACCAGCTTGTACGAGGTCAGGTCGAAGCCGCGTGGGACCAGGCTGACCTTCCCCGCGATGATGTACGCCTCCTCGCTGAGCGAGCGGGCCACGATGTTGAGGAACGGGTACAGCGTCACGATGACGACGCCGATCAGGACGACCGTGTTGACCACCCGGAAGATCCGGTAACCCCGGCTGTCCACCGGCCCACGGGTCTGCGGGGCGTCTCTTCTCGTACCGAGGGTCACCACAGGCTCGTCCCTACCGTCCGACGGGAGATGAGGTTCGCCGACAGGACCAGGACCAACCCGATGACCGCCTCGAAGAGGCCGATGGCCGCCGCGTAGCTGAAGTTGCTGGACTGGAAGCCCATCCGGAACAGGTAGGTGGAGATCACGTCCGCGGTCGGGTACGTCAGCGGGTTGTAGAGCAGCAGGATCTTCTCGAACCCGACCGCCATGAAGCTGCCGATGTTGAGGATCAGCAGCGTCACCATCGTCGGCCGGATACCGGGCAACGTCACGTGCCAGGTCTGCCGAAGCCGGCTGGCGCCGTCGATCCGGGCGGCCTCGTACAGGTCCTCGTCGATCGTGGTGAGGGCGGCGAGGTAGAGGATCGTGCCCCAGCCGACGGTCTGCCAGACCTCGGACGAGACGTAGATGGTGCGGAACCACTCCGGTTGTTGCAGGAACGCCACCGCGTCGCCGCCGAACAGGCGGACGAGTTGGTTGGCCGTGCCGTCGATCGACGTCAGCTGCATGACCATCGCCGCCACGATCACGATCGACAGGAAGTGCGGCAGGTAGGACACGGACTGGACGAACCGCTTGAACCGGCGGGCACGCACCTCGTTGAGCAGCAGCGCCAGCACGATGGGCAGCGGGAAGCAGAACAGCAGGGTCAACGTCCCGAGCACCAGGGTGTTGGTGAAGACCTCCCAGAACGTCGGGTCGGTGAAGAACATCCGGAAGTACCGCAGCCCGACCCAGTACTCGCCGAAGATGCTGCCGCCCGGCTTGAACCGCCGGAACGCGATGATGTTCCCGATCATCGGCAGGTACCGGAAGATCAGGAAGAACAGCAGCGGCAGCACGGCGAGCGAGTAGAGCTGCCAGTCCCGGCGCAGCGCCTGCCGCCAGGTCCGCCGACGGCCCGGCGCGCGCCGCCCGGGAGGGCCGGCCTCCGCCGGCACGGGCTCCGGTGTCGGCGGCGTCGGCCGCAACGTCTCGGCCGTCATCCCCGGCCTCCGGCGCGGGCCGCCGCGCCGCTGCCGACTGGCACCTGATCTCTCATGCCCCAGACCCCTTAGCTCCGGCCACATCCCGCGCCCTTCCGGCGGCCAGATACGTGGCGAGCGGTCCACGATCCGAAACTTTCCGGAAACCCGCGTAACCTTTTCGGCAACCTAAGTGCACCGACTGGGCGTGTCAAGGGTCTCACCTCGACTCCCGGCAACCCCTCCTGTGCTCCCGAACCGCGCGTCCTGCGCTTCGTGACGCATCGACGGGCGTTCGGCCTCAGGGACGGCCGTCCCGGTCGCCGGACCGGCTGGCGGGAACCCGAGATCGTGTTAGGGTCTTCCGAAACTTTCGGATGCTGCGCGAGGCCGCGATGACAGAGCACCGCCCGCTCGACCCACCCGCCTCCACCACCATCGCGACGATCGCCAACGACGTGGGCGTATCGGTCGCCACGGTGTCCAAGGTTCTCAACGGACGCGGCGATGTCGCCCCCGACACGAGGGCCCGCGTCGAGGCGAGTCTCGACCGCCACCGGTACCAGCGCCGCGGCAGGAGGACCTCGTCCGGCCACGGCCGCGTCGACCTCGTGTTCCACGAGTTCGACGCCGGATGGGCCATGGAGATCCTGCGCGGCGTCGAGGCGGTGACCAGCGACGCCGGGATCGGGCTCGCCGTCTCCCAGCTCGACGGCGCGCACCGCCCGTCGACACGGTGGCTGGACGCGCTGCTCACCGACCGGCCGCTGGGCGTGGTGTTCGTCCTCTGCCACCTGGCCGAGGCCCAGCAGCAACACCTGCGACGGCAGGGGATTCCGTTCGTCGTCGTCGACACCGACAGCGCGACCTCGGCCTCGGTGCCCACCGTCGGGTCCAACAACTGGAACGGCGGCCTGCTCGCCACCCGGCACCTGCTCGAGCTGGGGCACCGGCGGATCGCGATCATCTCCGGCCCACCGGACGTGCTGTGCAGCCGGGCACGGGCGGCCGGCTTCCAGTCCGCCCACGACGAGGCCGGGGTCGTGGTCGACCGGGAACTGGTCCGGTACGGCGGCTTCTCCGCGAGCGCGGGGCACGAGCACGGCCTGCGGCTGCTGCGCCGACCGGACCGGCCGACCGCGATCTTCGCCGGCTCGGACATCCAGGCCATGGGGGTGCTCCGGGCCGCCCGCCAGTGCGGCCTGCGGGTGCCCGAGGACCTCTCGGTGATCGGGTACGACAACCTGCCGGTCGCCGCCTGGACCGACCCCGCCCTCACCACGATCAACCAGCCGTTGCACGACATGGCCGGCATCGCCACCCAGATGCTTCTGGGGCTGGCGCGGGGCGTCGAGCCGGCGAGCAGCCGCATCGACCTGGTGACCGAGCTGGTCGTCCGCGAGAGCACCGCACCTCCCGCCCACCCGCGCTGACCCATGTGAGGTTCCGTGCCCCACCCCGATGCGTCCCTCGAACAGCTCCAGCGGTACGCGCCCACCGTCGTCGAGCCCGACGACTTCGACCGGTTCTGGAGCGACACCCTGGCCGAGGCGGCCGCCCCGCCGGTGCTCGTCGAGGTCCGTCCGGAGCCCACCGACCTACGGCTGCTCGACTACTGGGACGTGACGTTCGCCGGCTTCGACGGCGACCCGGTGCGCGCCTGGTACACCCGACCGGCGCACGTGCACGCGCCGCTGCCCGTCGTGGTCGAGTACGCCGGCTACGGGCGCGGCCGTGGCCTGCCGCACGAGCGGCTCACCTGGCCGGTGGCCGGGTACGCGCACCTGCTGATGGACAACCGGGGTCAGGCGGGGCAGTACGGCGCCGGTGACACCCCGGACCGGCACGGCGCTCCCGGCGGCCCGTGGCCGGCCACCTGGGGGATCCTCGACCCGCGGGACTACCACTACCGCCGTCTGATCACCGACGCGGTGCGGGCCGTCGACGCGGCCCGGGCCCTGCCGGGCGTCGACGTGAGCCGGGTCGCCGTGGTCGGCAACAGCCAGGGCGGCGGCCTCGCCCTCGCGGTGGCCGGCCTCGTCGGCGACCTCGCGGCCCTGGTGACCACCGCCCCGTTCCTCTGCGACGTGCAGCGGGCCATCGGGTCGACCGACGCGTCGCCGTACGGCGAGATCGCCCGGTACCTGGCGGTGCACCGCGAGGCCGAGGAGATGGTCCGGCGCACACTGTCGTACGTCGACGGGGTGAGCTTCGCCCGGCGGGCGACGGCACCGGCGCACTTCGGGCTCGGCCTGCGTGACACCGTCTGCCCGCCGAGCACCGGCTTCGCCGCCTACAACCAGTACGGGGCCGCGACGGGCCAGCCGGCCCCACCGCACCGGGAGATGCACGTCTACCCGTTCAACGGCCACGAGGGCGGTGAGGCCCTCCACGTACGGCGTCAGCTCCGCTGGCTCGGCTCGCTGCTCCGCCCGACCTCCCCGTCCGACCAGGACTGACGGGGCGGCCGCTGGAGGTCATCGTCCCGGAGCCCCGTAGAGCCGGCTGACGGTCTCGGCGACGCAGACGGGCTTGCCGCCACCGTCGCTCTCCACGGTGACCGCGGCGACGAGCTGCACCCCGCCGTCGACCGGGGACACGTCGGCGATGACGACGGTGGCCCGGACGGCGGCGCCGACCCGGAGAGGGGCGGGGAAGCGCACCCGGTTCAGCCCGTAGTTGACCCCCATCGCCACCCCCTCGACCCGGTAGAGCTGGCCGGCCAGCGCCGGGAGCAGCGACAGGGTCAGATAGCCGTGGGCGATGGTGCCCCCGAAGGGCCCGGCGGCGGCGCGTGCCGGGTCGAGGTGGATCCACTGGTGGTCGTCGGTGGCGTCGGCGAAGAGATCGACCCGGCTCTGCTCGATCCGCTGCCACGGGCCGGGGCCGATGGTCTCGCCGACCGCGCCGGCCAGGTCGTCGAACGAGGTGAAGACTCGCACTGGTCCTCCTGAGGGCTAGAAGGCGTTGACGCCGGTGAGCGCGCGTCCGATGAGGAGCTGCTGTATCTGGCTGGTGCCCTCGTAGAGGGTGGCGACCCGGGCGTCGCGCAGGTACTTGCCGACCGGGTACTCGTCGATGTAGCCGTACCCCCCGAAGACCTGGACCGCGTTGTTGGCCGCCCGGACGGCGGCCTCGCTGGCGAAGAGCTTGGCCATCGACGCCTCGGTGGCGAACGGCTGGCCACGGTCGATCAGGTCGGCCACCTGCCACACCAGCAGGCGGGCCGCGGCGGTGTCCACCGCGATGCCGGCGAGCAGTTGCTGGACGAGCTGGTGGCCGGCAATCGGCTTGCCGAACTGGGCCCGCTGCCCGGCGTAGCCCACGGCCGCGTCCAGGCACCCCTGGGCGATGCCGACGCAGCCGGCGGCGACGGACATCCGGCCCTTGGCCAGGGTGGCCAGCGCCAGCCGGAACCCGGCGCCCTCGGCACCGAGGCGCGCCGCGTCGGGCACCCGTACCTCGTCGAAGCGCAGCTCTCCGGTCGCCTGCCCGCGCAGGCCGAGCTTGCCGTGGATCTCCCGCCGGGTCAGCCCGGCGCTGCCGGTGGGCACCAGGAACGCGGTGATGCCCCGGTGCCCGGGGCCACCGGTGCGGGCGAAGACCAGAGCGACGTCGGCGGTGGTGCCGTTGGTGATGAACGTCTTCGTGCCGGTGAGCAGCCAGTCGGCGCCGTCGCGCACCGCGCGGGTCCGTAGCGCTGCGGCGTCCGAGCCGCTGTCCGGCTCGGTCAGCGCGAAGCAACCGAGCGCGGCACCGGAGCAGAGCCGGGGCAGCCACTCGGCCCGCTGTTCGGCCGACCCGTGTGTGGCGATCGACTTCGCGACCAGGCCGAGCGAGACCGACACGATGCCGCGCACGGCCGAGTCTCCCCGGCCCAGTTCCTCCAGCACGAGGCAGTACGCGAGGTGGTCGCCGCCGGAGCCGCCGTCGGACTCGTCGATGGTCAACCCCAGGAAGCCCAGGTCGCCGAGCATGCCCACGACGTCGGGGTCGACCGACTCGCGGCGATCCCAGGCCGCCGCGTGGGGCACCAGCTCCCGGTCGGCGAACTCGGTGGCGAGCTGGCGGACCGCGGCCTGTTCCGCGGAGAGGGTGAGCTCCATGAGGAATAAACTAGCGGTGATAGTTTTGGCCGTCCAGAGCGGACCACGAGCCGCCGGCCGTCACCGGTCGGAGATCAGCTCGGCGGCGAACGCCCGGGCGAGTTCGGTGCGGGACCGGATGCCGAGCCGGTGGAAGACGTTGCGTAGGTGGTGGTCGACCGTGCGGGTGGAGAGGAACATCCGGGCGGCGATCTCCCGGTTGGTGGCGCCCTCGGCGACCAGTTGGG
Source organism: Micromonospora sp. RHAY321 (assembly GCF_023896955.1). Classification (GTDB taxonomy): domain Bacteria; phylum Actinomycetota; class Actinomycetes; order Mycobacteriales; family Micromonosporaceae; genus Micromonospora. Next base: position 277,454 of record NZ_JAMHIW010000002.1, on the reverse strand, counting down.
CGATCCGCAGTTGCTGACCGGTCAGCAGCCGCGCCGCGGGCAGATCCGGCGGGCCGACCGACTCCCCCGCCGCGCGCAATTCCGCGGTGGCCTGCTCGGCCCAACAACTCGCGCCGAGCAGGGTGAACGTCTCGCGGGCCTGGTGCAGGTGCCCACGGGCGTCGCGCGGACGCCGGCTGCGGCGCAGCTCCTGGCCGAAGAGCAGCTCGGTACGCGCCCGCTCGAAGGTGCCGGCCTCCGTCGGGTGCAGTCGCAGCGCGGTGCGGAACTCCCGCTCGGCCTCGGCACTGCCCCGGGGCGCGAGCAGCGCGTGGCACCGGGCGGAGAGCGCCCGGCGCAACGGACTCGCGGTGCTGCTGGCCCAACGGTCGAAGACGGCGAGCGCGGCGGTCGCCGCAGGGCGGTGCGCCAGGTGGGCCGCCGCCTCCACCAGGTACGGGGTCGCCATCACCTGGACGAGGACCTGTCCCCGGCCGGTGCCGAGCCGCGCCAGCGACGCCAGCCGGTCGGCGGCCTCGACATGTCGGCCGTCGACCAGGTCGAGCACCGCCAGCGCCCACCCGGCGAGGGCATGCGGCCGGCTGCCCGGCGCCGGCGCCTCGCCGATCGCACGGATCCACCGCAGGCTGGCGCCCCGGTCGGCGCGGATGGCGGCCAGCACCGCGAGCATGCCCAGATGGACGTTGGCGCAGTTGACCTGCCCGGCGGCGCGGGCGACCCGCAGCCCGTCCCGGGACGTCTCCGCCGCCGCCTCGTGCCGGCCCAGCCAGTACTCGGCCACCGCCCGCAGCTCCAGTGCCCGGGACAGCATGGACAACTCGCCCCGCTCCCGGGCCAACCCGACGGCGCGTTCGGCGAGCCGGTGCGCGGCGCCGTCCACGGCCACCACCAGGCCGGCCGCCGCCGCGCAGGTGAGCGCGGTCGGGGTCAGCGCCGGCCCGGTCAACCGACCACCGAGCACGACGGCCCGGCGCAGCGCCGGACCGGCCCGCTCATGGTCACCGCGCAGGGTCGCGGCCACCCCGGCGACCAGGGAGCCCATCAACTCGGTGGCCGGCGGCTCGTTCGGGCAGCGCAACGCCAACGCCCGGCGCCCGACCTCCGCGTACCGGTACTGGTCTCCGGCGAAGCAGACGGCCTCGCCGGCCCGTACCAGCGCGGCCAGGGCAAGGGCACGGTCGTTGCCGGCCACGACCCCGGCGGCGGCCAGCAGCGTGACCGACGCACCCGGCGCGTCGTCGCACCGCAACTCCAGCTCGCCACGCAGCAGCTCGGCCCGCCCGCGGACGGCCGGGTCCACGGAGACGGCGCGAAGGCGGTCGAGCAGCAGTCGGGCCTGACCGGGTTGACCCGCGGCCCAGGCGTACCGGGCCGCGGCCAGCAGTCGGGCGGCGGCGCGGGCGGGGTGGTCGCTGAGTTCGGCGGCCCGGCACAGCGCCGCCGAGGCGGCGGCCCAGCCGCCCTGACCACCGGCCGCGGCCTGCTCCAGCTCGGTCGCCAAGGCCGGGTCGGTGGCCGCCGTCGCGGCGGCGAGGTGCATCGCCCGGCGCAGGCGCTGGCCCTCGGGATCGAGGACGCCGGCGAGCAGCCGGTGCGCCGCGCGGCGCTCGGCGAGCGGCGCGCTGGCCGCGACCATCGCGCGGGCCAGCGGCTGCGGGAACGTGACGCCGGTCGGCTCGACGCGGACCAGGCCGGCGACCTCGGCCGGGGCGAGCGCCTCGACCGTGGTCCCGGCGGCTCCCGCCGCCCGCATCAGGGTTCCCGGGTCCCCGTCCTCGTCGAGCGCGGCGAGCAGCAGCGTCCGTCGACTGTCCGGCGGCAACCGGTCCAGCCTGGCCTTGTAGGCGCGGCCCAGCGCACCGTCGGCCGGCGGCGCGGTGGGCAGCGGATCCTCCCCCCGCCACTGCTCTGGGCTGAGCACGTCGGCGAGGTCCACCAGGGCCTGCGGGTTGCCGCCGCCGACGGAAGCGAGCGTGACCGCGACCGGCGCGGCGGGTCGCTCGGGCGACCGGTCGTTGAGAACGGCGACGCTCTCCCGCTCGTCCAGCGCCCGGAGCCGGTGCGCCGGGATCCCGTCGACCGTCGTGGTGACGTCCGCGGTGAGCAGGACGGCGACCGGCAGGTGCCGCAGCCGGCGGGCCACGAAGGCCAGCACCTGGGTGGTCTCCCGGTCGCCGCGGTCGACGTCATCCATGGTGGCGAGCAGTGGGCGGTCCCGGGCGACGGCGCCGAGCAGGCCGAGCACCGCCATCGACAGCGCCAGGTGGCGGTCGCTCGGACAGCCCTCGCCGGACAGCGTCCGCCGTAGCAGGTGTCGCTGCTGCTCCGGCAGTGCGGCGGCGCGGTCGAGCACCGGATCGAGCAGGCGTTGCAGGCCGGCGTACGGCAGGGCGGCCTCCTCGGCCAGGCCGGTGCCGGCGAGCACGGTGCAGTGCGCGGCGTACCGGTGGGCGTACGCGACCAGCGCGGTCCGGCCCGACCCCGGCTCGCCGTGCAGCAGCAGGGCACCGCCGCCGTCGGTCACGCCGTCGAGCAGGTTCCGGACAGCCCGGCACTCGTCGTCTCGGCCACGCAGCACGGTTATTTGCACTCTTGATGCAGTAACCATGCATTCAGTGTCACCTATCGGTAACCGAATGGAAAGAGGTGGCAGCCAGCGTGAGGGGCCGGTGTCAGCCGGCCGGCACCTCGGCCAGCAGGGCGCCGACCGTCCGCGCCATCACCCCACGGGCCTGATCCACGCCCAGCCCCAGGCCGTCACGCAGCATCGACCAGGCCGGCCACATGCTCGCCGCGACCAGCGCGTTGAGCAGCTGGCCGCGCCCGGGCCCGGCCTGCGCCAGCTCGGCGGCGAAGAGCTCCTCCACCTCGTCCCGGACGCGTTCGATGTGCTTGAGCCGGTTGCGGTGCAACTGGTCGGAGACCGGCTCGCGCATCTGGGCGGCCCGCGCCGACGGCGCGATGAGCTGGAGCAGCCGGGCCCGTTGCCGGCAGTACGCGTCGACCCGCTTCGACAGCGGCAGCGCCGGCGAGATCGGCCGGTAGGCGGCGTCCTGCTGGCGGAGCACCTCCGCGCCGCTGGCCTCGAAGAGGGTCTCCATGTCCTTGAAGTTGGTCCAGAGCGTCCGCAACGAGATGCCGGCCCGCTCGGCGATGCGTTCCCCGGTCGGCCGGAGGTCGCCCTCGGAGATGAGCGCGAGGTGCGCCTCGACGATCGCCGCACGGGTGCGCTCGGCTCGGGCGGTCCGTCCGTCGACCCGGCCCTGGACCTCGACCCCGCCCATCCGCCCCCGCCCCTTCACCGCCACGACGCCCCCCGACGCACCGCAGAGTCTAGACAGGCCGCGAGCAGCGTCATCCGGGCGTCCACGGGCGCCGTCATCCGGCTCGACCGGTCAGCGTGACGCCGCCGTCGCACACGATGGTCTGTCCGGTGATCCAGGCGGCGTCGGCGGAGGCGAGGAAGGCGACCAGGCCGGCCACGTCCTGCGGCAGGCCGAGCCGCCCGAGGGGATACCGCGCGGCGACCTCCTCCTCCCGGCCCTCGTAGAGCGCGGCGGCGAAGCGGGTCTTCACCACGCCGGGGGCGACGGCGTTGACCCGGACGGCCGGCCCCAGCTCCACGGCGAGGCTGGCCGTGAGGTGGTTGAGCGCTGCCTTGCTCACTCCGTAGAAGGCGATGCCGGGTGACGGGCCGAGCCCGGCGACCGACGAGACGTTGACCACGCAGCCACCCCGGTCGGCCATGCCGGCGGCGCAGACCTCCTGCACCCAGCCGAGCGCGGCGACCAGGTTGACGTCGAGGATCTTGCGCGCCGCCGCCAGGTCCAGCCCGACCAGCGGGCCGTGCACCGGGTTGATGCCGGTGTTGTTGACCAGGAGGTCCACCGGCCCGAACGCGGCGCTGACCTCGCGCACGGCGGCGGCCCGGTGTTCGGCGTCGTCGGCGCGCCCGGGCACGGCCACGGCGTACGCGGGCCCGCCCAGGGCGTCGACCGCCTCGGCCAACGCCTCCGGACGTCGGGCGGTCAGGCCCACCCGCGCGCCCTCGGCCACCAGCCGCTGGGCGATGGCCAGACCGATTCCCCTACTGGCACCGGTGACGATGGCGACCCGATCGGCAAGGCGACCCGAATATGCATTCACAGTGCAGATAGTAGAAGTGGCGATCGGCGCCGGTCAACGTCCGTGACGCGCGTCCAACGCGCCCACGCGCCGCGATCGAGGCAGCCGGACGACCGTCCTCAGGAGACGGTCGGCACCCCGTTGGCCGGCGGTGCCACCGGTGTGGCCGTGTACTCGTTGACCGGGCCGTCCGCCTCGTCCGTCTCGTACGCCGGCCCGAAGTAGCTCTGCACTCCCCCGGTCACCCGGCTCAGCCGCTGCCCGCCGTAGCCGGAGTGGTCGTTCGCGGAGAAGCGCAGCGGCACCAGCCCGGGCCCCTGGAAGCCGCCCTTCTGCACGGTCTGCAGGACCTTCTCCCGGGTGAGATCCTTGCCGGCTGCCAGCAGCACCTGCACGAAGAGGTAGCCGACCGACATGCCGTAGACGGTGTTGCCGTCGAAGGGCGCGTCACCGTTGTGCGTCTTGTTGATTTTCGCGAAGAGCTGGATCCACGGGTTCGCGGTGTCGTTCTGCATGGGCAGGTAGTTGGTGCCGACCATGCCCTCCAGCAGCGGCGCGGCGGTGCCGAGCTGCTTGGCCAGGGTGGGGTAATCGGCCCCGACGTTGGAGACCAGCCACTGTGGCTTGAAGCCCAGCCGCGCCGCGGTGCCGATGGAGAGCGCCGTGAAGCCGGGCACGGTGGCGAGCACGACGACCTGGCAACCGGCCGCCTTGAACGCGCCGATCTGCGGCGCCACGTTGGTGTTGCTGGTGACGTACGTCTGCTTGACCGCCACGCCGGTCGCGCCGAGCACCTTCTCCACGCCGACCAGGCTGTCCCGGCCGAAGTCGTCGTCCTGGCCGAGGAAGCAGACCTTCTGGCCGGCCAGGTTCGCCTTCGCGTAGGTGGCGAGGATCTTGCCCTCGACCGTGTAGTCCGGGTTGAACCCGAACGTGCCCGGGTACTTGTCCGGCTGGTCCCAGCTACGGCTGCCGGAGGCGACGAAGAGGTCCGGCACCCGGTTGCTCTTGAGGAAGTCGAGCACGCCGGTGTGCGTCGGCGTGCCGAGGCCGTTGAGCACGGCGAAGACCTTGTCCTGCAGGACGAGCTGCCGAACCACCTGCTGGGTGTTCGCCGGGTTGTAGCCGTCGTCCATGATCTTGTAAGTGATCTTGCGCCCGTGTACGCCGCCGTTGGCGTTGACGTAGTCGAAGTACGCCTTCGTCGCCGGAGCGATCTTGGAATAGCCGGCCGAGGCCGGGCCGGTGAGCGGCATGTGCGTGCCGACGACGATCTCCGAGTCGGTGACGCCCGGCACCGATCCCCCGCCGGGACCGGAACCGTCGTCGCCGCTGCAGCCGGCGGCGCTGATCAGCAGGGCTATGGTGCTGGCGATCGCGAGACCGCGTCGTGCCGAACGGTGCATGGGAAACACCGACCTTTCTCGGTCCGGTTCAGTCGAACTTCTGTGGTGGTGGGACGCCCGGCCGGAGCCGGACCGGGACAGCTCAGGACCGCCGCGCCGACCACCGGGCCAGCAGCGCCCGGCCGAGACGCGACAGCAGACCCTGCACGCCACCGGGCGCGGCGATCATGACGACGATCAGGGTGATTCCGAAGATCGCCAGCGGGAGGTTGCCCTCCATCCGCTGCGCCACGGCGGGCGAGAGGGTCAGCATCTCGGTCAAGGAGTGGGTGAGATCGGGCAGGGCGACCAGCAGGACGGCGCCCCACAGCGCGCCGGTGAGGCGGCCGAGACCGCCGATCACCACGGCCATCAGCAGGAACAGCGACAGGGTCAGCGAGAACGCGCCCGGTGAGACGCTCTGCGCCAGCACCGCGAGCAGCGCGCCGCCGAGACCCGCGGTGGCGGCGCTGACCACGAACGCCAGCACCTGGGTACGGGCCACGTGGATGCCGGCGAGACGCGCGGCCACCTCGTCGTCGCGGACCGCCCGGAAGGTGCGCCCGTACCGGCTGCGGATCAGGTTGGCCAGCAGCAGCAGGGCGAGCAGGGTGGCCGCGCCGGTGAGCCAGAGCTGCCACCGCTCGTAGGGGAAGTACGGCCCGAGCGACACCGGCGGCGGCTCCACCGGCACCGACAGCCCCTGCTCACCGTTGAAGACGCCGTCGAAGGTGACGGCCAGCGCCGGCACGACGACAGCCACGGCCAGGGTCACCCCGGCCAGGTAGGGACCGCGCAGCCGCGCCGCCGCGACGCCGACGACCGCACCGACCGCCACCGTGCCGAGCACCGCCGCACCGAGCGAGAGCGGCAGCAGCCAGCCGCCGGTCATCCCCCGGTCGGCGAACGCGTTCTGGCAGAACGCCACCGTGTACGCACCCGTCGCCATCAACGCGCCGTGCCCGAGCGAGAGCTGGCCGTTGAGCCCGGTGAGGACCGTCAACCCGGCGGTGGCGCAGAGGTAGGCCGCCACCGTGGCGAGCTGGAAGTTGCGGAACGGCTCGACGGCGTAACTGACCCCGACCAGCAGCAGCCCGGCGGCGAGCATGATGGCGAGGTGGCGCAGCAGGGTCGAGCCACGCCGCCGGTCGACCGGACGGTCGCCGGCGTCGGCCGGCCGCTGCTTCGGCGGCACGGCCGCCCGGGTGGCGCTCACACCCGCCTCGCCGCGACCGGGGCGAACAGCCCGCCGGGCCGGACCAGCAGCACCGCCAGCAGCAGGACCAGCACCGCCAGCGGCGTGAGGTCACTGCCGGCGTAACCGCTGACGTAGGAGAGCAGCAGACCCACCACCAGACCGCCGACCACCGCCCCGGGTGGACTGTCCAGGCCACCGACCACCGCCGCGGTGAACGCCGAGACGAAGACCAGATCCATGGCGTGCGGGTGCAGGCCCAGCTCGGTGGGGATGACCAGCATGGCGGCCAGCGCGCCCACACCCGAGGCGAGCGCCCAGCCGAGGGTCAGCATGCCGCCGACGTTGACCCCGAGCAGTCGGGACACCTCCGGGGCGAACGCCGCCGCGCGCATCCGCAGCCCGACCGCCGTCCGCGCGAAGATCCAGGCCAACCCGACGACCACCACCCCGATCGTCGCGAACACGAACAGGTCGTACGGCGAGAGCACGGCCAACCCGCCCACCGTGAGAGCGGAGCGGCTGAACGGCGCCTCGGCGGGGCGGAACTCACTGCCGTACACCATGCCCAGGACGGCCTGGATCAGCAGCACCAGCCCGAGCGCGACGATCACCGGGTTGAGCGGCGAGGTGTGGTCGACGTAGCGCATCACCGCCCGGTCGACCAGCGCACCGAGCAGCAGCCCGGCGACGATCGCCACCACGAAGCCCAGCCAGTACGAGCCGGTCTGCGCGGACACGGTGTAGGCGACGTACGCGGCGGCGACGGCCATCGCCCCCTGCGCGAAGTTGACGACCCGTGCCGCCCGCCAGATGAGCACCAGGGCGAGCGCGAACGCGGCGTACACCGCGCCCCGGGAAAGGCCGTCGATGGTGAGAAAGACGAAGCGGTCCAACAGTCCTCCCTCCTGGGGACGAGGTGGTGGTGAGAAAGACGAAGCGGTCCAACAGTCCTCCCTCCTGGGGACGAGGTGGTGGTCAGAAACCGAGGTACGCGTGCCGCAGCTCGACGTCGTCACGCAGCTTGTCGGCCGGAGCGGCGATCACCACCCGGCCGAGGGCCATCACGACGCCCTGGTCGGCGACGGCCAGTGCGCTGCGCACGTTCTGCTCGACCAGCAGCACCGTCAGGCCGGTACGGTCACGCAGTTGCCGGAGCAGGGCCATGGTCCGAGCGACCACCCGCGGCGCCAGCCCGAGTGACGGCTCGTCGAGCAGCAGCAGGCGCGGTCGGGCGACCAGCGCCCGACCGAGCGCGAGCATCTGCCGCTCGCCACCGGAGAGCTGGTGGCCGAGGTGCCGGCGGCGCCGCGCCAGCGGCTCGAAGAGCTCGTAGACCTCGGTGAGCGCACGACCGGCGTCGGCCCGGTCGCGCCGCCACAGCCCGCCGAGCCGCAGGTTCTCGTCGACGGTCAGCTCGTTGATCACGCCCCGGCCCTCCGGCACGTGCGCCATGCCCCGCCGGACGAGCTTCTCCACCGGCGTACCGCGCAGGTCCTCCCCTGCGAGGAGCACCTGCCCGGCGGCCGGGCGGATCATGCCGGACAGCGCGCGCAGCAGGGTGGTCTTGCCGGCGCCGTTGGCACCGACGACCGCGGCGATGGTGCCGGCCGGAACGGTGAGGTCGATGGCCTGCAGCACGGGCGCGGCGCCATAGCCGGCCACCAGACCACGCACCACGAGCAGATCCTGCGCGCTCACGCGGTGCCACCTCCCGTTCGCGACTGCGGGGCTCGCAAACCCGGCTCACTCCTCGCGCTCACCGGTGCCACCTTTCGTTCGCGACTGCGGGGCTCGCAAACCCGGCTCACTCCTCGCGCTCACGCGGCGGCCTCGTCGATGGCGGCGCCGAGGTAGGCGTCGGTGACCGCCGGGTCGTCGCGGATCTCGTCCGGTGTGCCGGCGGCGATCACCCGGCCGAAGTCGAGAACCACGATCTCGTCGCAGACCGCCATCACCAGATCCATGTGGTGTTCCACCAGCAGCACCGCGCAGGGGTCGACGTCCCGTCGGGGAAGCTGCCGGATCAGCTCCGCCAACTCGGTGATGTCGTCGGCACCGAGGCCACCGGCGGGTTCGTCGAGCAGGAGCAGCCGGGGTCGGGCGGCGAGCGCGCGGGCCAGGGCGACCCGCTGCCGTACGGCGAAGGGCAGTGTGGCCGGCGCGGCGCCGGCGTGCCCGGCGATGCCCAGGTCGTCCAGGATGTCCAGCGCGTGCTGGCGCAGCCGCCGCTCGTCGCGGTCGCTGCTGGGCAGGCCGAGCAGCGCCGGCACGAAACCGGCCCGCGCGGTGTGCGAGGCGCCGGTCATGACGTTCTCCAGCACGGTGAGCCCGGCGAAGAGCCCGGTGCCCTGCAGGGTGCGGGCGATGCCGAGGCGCGTCAGCCGGTGCGGCCGTGGCCGCAGGGGCGCGCCGTCGAGGGTGAGCGAACCCGTCTCCGGCGCGACGAAACCGCAGATCACGTTGAACACCGTGGTCTTGCCGGCGCCGTTGGGCCCGATGACGCCCACCACCCGGTTGGGTGACACCCGCAGAGAGACGTCGTCGAGGGCGGTGAGGCCACCGAAACGTACGCCGATGTGGTGCAATGCGAGGCCGCGCTCCATCACCCATCCCTCTGTCGTGGCGGGTGTTATTTACACTCGCAGTGTACGTTTCTCGGGTACCGCGTCAAGACCTTCAATACCTCCCCACCGGCACACGAAGCGGGGCGGCCGCCACCGGCGACCGCCCCGGGTTCGCGGTCAGGAACTGGGGCAGGTGTTGCGGTACTCCTCGATCTGCAGTCCACTCGGGCCGGGGCAGAGGAACGGCTCGTAGCGGGTGTCGTCGTCGACGAACCGCTTGAGCCAGGCCACCATCTGTCGGGCGGTCGGCGTGTTGACCGACTGCGGGAAGAAGTGGCTCGCCCCGTTCAGCTCCAGGTACGCCTTCTCCGCGGAGGACGGAATGCTGTTGTAGAACGGCTCCGAGTGCGACGAGACCGGCGCGACGCTGTCGCTCTCGCCACCGACGATCAGGGTGGGCACCTGCAGCTCGGACCAGCTCTTGTCCGTGTTCCACGGCGCCAGCGGCACCGCGGCCTGCAACGACGGCCGGGAGGACGCCGCCTCCAGGCTTCCGCCGCCGCCCATCGAGTGACCGGCCACCGCGAGCCGGGTGCCGTCGATCCGGGTACGCACCGAGCTGCGCTCGACCAGGTAGTCCAGTGCGGCGAGCAGTTGCCGGCCACGGCTGTCCGGCTGGTCGAACCGGCTGTTGGTCTCGATTCCGATCACCACGAAGCCGTGTGAGGCGAGCCGGGGGCCGAGCCAACTGATGCTGGACCAGGCCGCGGTGTAGCCGGGCGAGATGGCGACGGCGCCGAAGGTGCCCTCGCTGGTGCTGGTCGGGTAGTAGATGACGCCGCCGCCGAAGCCGGTGACGCTCAGCGAGGACACGTTCTGCGAGGCCGTGGCGAACGGGCCGCGACTGGCCTCCAGGATCGCGGTGGTGGGGTTCGGGCCCCGCTCGTACGGGCTCGCCGCCTGCGCGGCGCCGGAGGAGCCGGCGAGGACGCCGCCGGCGACGAGGGTGGCGGCCAGCGCGAGCCGCACGGCTCGGGCTACCACGGAACGGGGACGGGTGGTGGTTGGTGACGACACGTCGGGCACTCCCTAGAGTCGAGGGATATCGACGTGCGTCAGTTTTTTCCTCTTCGCCGGCCCACGCATCGGTGAAATCACCAGTCCCGCCCGCCCAGGTCCTCGCGCGGGGTCGACCCCACGTCCCGCGGCGGTGTTTTGGCCTCCTGACCAGGGGTAGGAATTCCTGGGCCTGCTCGCACACGCTCCATGGAGGGGTTCGTCAGTGGATTCCAGCACGCCCGCCAAGGCGGTCAAGAACGCCGTGAAGACCGCCTCAGAAAAGATCACGGATGCCCTGTCGCCGGACGTCCCCGGCGCGCCCGGCAGTGCCCCGCCGACCGTCGAGGAGCCGACGACGCCGCACGGCCCGTTGCCGCCGAAGGGAGAGCAGGGGGCTCCGCAGACCCGCACGCCGACCGGCGAGGAGACCGGCGCGCCGACGACCGCCAACGGCCAGCAGGGTGCCTTCCTCACGACGTCGCAGGGGGCGCGGCTGCGCGACACGGACCACTCCCTCAAGGCCGGATCACGCGGTCCGACCCTGCTGCAGGACCACCACCTGCGCGAGAAGATCACGCATTTCGACCACGAGCGCATCCCCGAGCGCGTGGTGCACGCCCGCGGCGCCGGGGCGCACGGCGTGTTCACCGCGTACGGCACCGCGGAGCGGGTCACCCGGGCCGGCTTCCTGAGGAAGGGGCGGGAGACGGAGGTCTTCGTACGGTTCTCCACCGTGCTCGGTTCGCGCGGTTCGGCCGACACGGTCCGCGACACCCGCGGCTTCGCGACGAAGTTCTACACCGACGAGGGCACCTTCGACCTCGTCGCCAACAACATGCCGGTCTTCTTCATCCAGGACGCCATCAAGTTCCCCGACATCATCCACGCCGCCAAGCCGCATCCCGACCGCGAGATCCCGCAGGCACAGAGCGCGCACGACACCTTCTGGGACTTCGTCTCCCTGCACACCGAGGCGCAGCACCACGCGATGTGGAACATGTCCGACCGGGGCATCCCCCGGTCGTACCGGACGATGGAGGGCTTCGGCGTCCACACCTTCCGCCTCGTCAACGAGGCGGGCGAGACGACGCTCGTCAAGTTCCACTGGAAGCCCAAGCTGGGCGTGCACTCCCTGACCTGGGAGGAGGCCCAGATGCTCAGCGGCATCGACCCGGACTTCCACCGCCGTGATCTCTACGACGCGATCGAGGCCGGCGCGTACCCCGAGTGGGAACTCGGCATCCAGGTCTTCCCGGACACTCCGGAGGAGACCTTCGCCGGGATCGACCTGCTGGACCCGACGAAGATCGTGCCGGAGGAACTGGCGGCGGTGCAGCCCATCGGGAAGCTGACCCTCCACCGGACGCCGACAAACTTCTTCGCCGAGACCGAGCAGGTCGCCTTCCACCTCGGCCACCTTCCGCCGGGCATCGACGTCACGAACGACCCGCTGCTGCAGGGCCGGTTGTTCTCGTACGTCGACACGCAGCTCACCCGGTTGGGCGGGCCGAACTTCTCCCAGATCCCGATCAACCGCCCGCACGCCCCGGTGAACGACATGCTGCGCGACGGCTTCCACCAGCACGCCGTCCACGCGGGGGTCGCGCCGTACCGGCCGAACTCACTCGACGGTGGCAACCCCTTCCCCGCCGGAGACGGGGAGCAGGCGTTCGTCGACGTGCCGGTGACGGTGGCGCAGGCGCCGAAGGTACGCGCCAACCCGGTCTCGTTCGACGACCACTTCAGCCAGGTCCGCCTGTTCTGGCTGAGCATGTCGCCGGTCGAGCGGGAGCACATCATCCGCGCGTACACCTTCGAGCTGGGCAAGTGCTACCACCAGGCGATCAAGGAACGCCAGCTGCAGTGCCTCGCCAACATCGACCCGGTGCTGTGCGAGCAGGTCGCCGCCGGCCTGGGCCTGCCCGCTCCGCAGCCGACCGTGCCCCTGGCCGACGTCGCGCCGAGCCCGGCGCTGTCGCAGGTCGGCAGGGAGTGGCCCACCGACGGTCGTATGGTCGGGATCGTCGTCGACCCCGACGGCGACCTGGACGGTGTCGACGAGGTCCGGCGGGCGGTGTTCGACGCGGGCATGGTGCCGCTGCTGATCGCCCCGCACGGCGGAATGGTGGGAGGCATGCCGGTGCAGCGGACCTTCGCCACCGGTCGGTCGGTCGAGTTCGACGCGGTGCTGCTGGCCGGAGCGCCGGTGCCCGCGCCGGATGCCATCCCCGCCCGCGACGACAAGGCGGGTAGTCCGAAGGCGGTGACCGTGGATCCTCGCGTGCTGCTCCTCGTCGAGGAGTGCTGGCGGCACGCCAAGACGATCGGCGCCTGGGGCGCCGGCGTCACGGTGCTGGAGCAGGCGGGGGTGGCCGGCACTCCCGGCGTCGTCACGGCCGGCTCCGGCGCCGAAGCGCTGACCTCGGTGCGGCAACTGATGGCCGCGCACCGCGTGTGGGACCGGTTCCCCGCCTCGGTCGCCTGACGCGGCAGCTACACCCCAGGGGCTGTCCTCCGCTCGCGGAGGGCAGCCCCTGGCGTACGACTCACCGTCGCGACCACTTTTGACGATGTCCCGCTGAAGCATCCGGTCGGGGGCCACACTCGACCCATTCCGCCCCGCCGCGACAGCAATTTCCGGCGGGCGGCGCGGGCCTTTGTGTGACCCGGATCATTTCATCCTGCGAACTGATTCCGGTGCCCGAAACCGGCGGCGGTGCGCACCGACGGTCAACCCTCCATTGGCCCATTTCACAATGGTCACGCCATCGCGATGGGATCAGCCGATGTCGGCCAACCGGGGCAGCACCTCGTCGCCGAGCCGCTGGGCGAACTCCACCGGGTGCCGATCAGGCGTCACCTGCACCTCGCTGACGCCGAGCGCGGCGTACTCGGCCACCTCGGCGAGGAACGCGTCGACGTCGGCCAACGGCGACCGGTGCGCCACCACCGTCTTCTCGATGGTGTCGTAGTCGCGGCCCTCGGCGGCGCAGTGCCCCCGCAGCACGTCCAGTTTGCGCGCCACCTCGTCGGCGCCGGCACCCGTGCCGAACAGGTTGCAGGCGTCGGCGTACCGGGCCACCAGCAGCAACGTCTTCTTCTCGCCGCCGCCGCCGATCATGATGGGCGGGTGCGGACGGCTCAACGGCCGGGGCGAGCCGATCGTCTCGGCGAGCTGGTAGTGGCGGCCGTCGAACGGCCCGTTGTCGTCGCTCCACATCTGCAGGCAGATGCGCAGCGTCTCCTCCAGCCGCTCGAAGCGCTCGGCCACCGGCACCACGGGCACGCCGAGGCCGCGCTGCTCCCGCTCGTACCAGGAGGCGCCGATGCCGAGCCGTGCCCGGCCGCCGGAGAGCACGTCGAGCGTGGTCACGGTCTTGGCGAGCAGCCCCGGGTACCGGTACATCACGCCGGTGACCAGCACGCCCAGCGTCATCCGCTGGGTCTTCGCCGCGACGAACCCCAGCGTCGTGTACGCCTCCAGCATCGGCTCCTCGGCGGCGGCCACCGCGTCCATCTGGAAGAAGTGGTCCATCACCGTGAAGGAGGCGACGCCCGCCTGCTCCGCCGTGGTGGCCGCCTCGGCCAGGGTCGGTGCGATCGCGGCCGCCTCGGCCGGGGTCGAGTAACTCCAGTAGTGCAGTCCGAGCTTCATCCTCGCCACCTCCGAGCCGAGCCTAGTGCTCCCCGACGTCACGGGTGGGCTCTGGCGACAGGTGCCCTCCGGCGACTTCCATTACCCGTTCATGACAATCCGTGGATCAGGCGGGGATATCCACCTGACACCTTCTCCTGAGTGATCCGACAGCCGACATCCACCGACTCACGGCCCGCCGAGCGCGAACCCGGTGCGACGCGCGTCCGGTTTCGCCACCGGTACCGGGCAACCGGGGCCGTCCCCACCTCGGGACGGCCGCACCGGGCGGAGTGGGCCGACGCCGCGAAGGGCGTCTGCATCATCCTGGTCGTCCTGTGGCACGTCGTCGTGAAGGACTACCTGCAGATCGACTGGCACATCGGCGTACCGGTGCCGGGCCTGTGGGGGACGGTGGGCGAGCAGTTCCTGCCGCTGCGGATGCCGCTGTTCTTCACCATCTCCGGTGTCTTCGCGGCGAACGCCGTCCAGCGACCCTGGCGGGTCGTCGCCCGCAGCAGGATCGCCGGGTTCCTCTACCTGTACGCGGTCTGGCTGCTGATCCACACCGCGGTCCTCGCCGCGGCCCCGGACTTCCCGACCGACCGCGCCACGTCCGCCCTCGGTCTGCTGGAACAGCTCACCATCACACCCTCCAACCTCTGGTACCTCTACGCCCTGGCGCTCTACTTCACGGTCGCCAAGGTGCTGCGCCGGGCTCCCCGGGTGCTGGTCCTCGTGCCGGCCGCGGCACTGTCCGCCGTCGCCGCCGCCGGCCTGCTCGACACGCCGGGCAACCGCGCCGGCCTGTACCAGAACCTGATCTTCTTCCTCGCCGGCCTGTACCTGCGGCCGCAGATCGAATGGTGGGCGGCGACGGCCACCCGGCGCCGGCTCGTGCTGACCTCGGGCGCCTACGTCCTCGCGCTGGCCGCGATGGCGGCGCTCGGCGCCCAGCGGTGGTTCGGCGTGTGGCCGGCGGTCTCCGTCGTGGCGGTCGCCTTCGGCGTCACGGCGGCCGCCCAGTTGGGCCGGTGGCCCGCCGCCAGCGGTCGGCTCGCCACCCTCGGCCGCATCACGTTGCCGATCTACGTCATCCACATGCCGGTCCTGGCTCTGCTGCACCGGCTGCTCGGGCCCGTCTGCGGGCTGGACCAGGTCGGCCGGGGCCTGCTCGTGCTCGGCTACCCGGTCCTGCTGACCGGACTTGTGATCGGCGTCAGCCTGGCCATCCATCGCGGGTTGCTGGCGGCGCACGCACGCTGGCTGTTCGCCCTCCCCGGCGACCGTCGGACGGCACCTCGCCGGGTGGAGGCGGCCGGATGAGCGCGCTGGCCGAGGCGGTGGTCGACCTCGGGGCGATCGCCAGCAACGTCCGGTCGATCGCGTCGCTCACCGGCACCGAGCTGATGGCGGTGGTGAAGGCGGACGGGTTCGGCCACGGCGCGGTGCCGGTCGCCCGGGCCGCTCTGCGCGCCGGGGCTGGTTGGCTGGGGGTGACCTCGGCGTCCGAGGCGTTGGCCCTGCGCGGCGCCGGCATCACCGCACCCACGCTGAGCTGGTTGCACCGCCCGGACGAGGACTTCGCCACATTGATCAACGCTGGCGTCGACCTCGGCCTGTCGACGACGACCCACCTGCATGCGGTCGTCGACGCGGCCCACCGGCTCGGTGTACCGGCGATGGTGCAGCTCAAGGCCGACACCGGGTTGTCCCGCAACGGAGCCGGCGGCGACGACTGGGTCGAACTTGTCGACTGGGCCCGGAAGTACGAGCGCGAAGGCGGGGTCCGGGTGCGCGGCGTGTGGTCCCACCTGACCGACGCCGACGTACCGGGCACCCCCGGGCTGGCCCGGCAGGTGACGACCTTCGAGGAGGCGTTGCGGTACGCCCGGTCCGCCGGCCTCGACCCCGACCTGGTCCACCTGGCCAATTCGGCGGCCGCGCTGTCGGCACCCCGGACCCGCTTCGACCTCTGCCGGATCGGGCTCGCCCTGTACGGCGTGGACCCGTTCGGCGGGACATCGCCCGACGATTTCGGCCTGCGCCCCGCGATGACGCTGCGCACCACCGTGGTCAACGTGAAGCGGGTGCCGGCCGGCACGGGCGTCTCCTACGGACCGGAGTACGTGACCTCGGCGCCCACCACGCTGGCCCTGCTGCCGCTCGGCTACGCCGACGGCGTGACCCGTGCCGTCGAGGGCCGCGCCGCGGTGTGGCTCGGCGGCCGGCGCTGCCCGATCGTCGGGCGCATCGCCATGGACCAGTGCGTGGTCGACGCCGGCGACCTTCCCGTGGCGATCGGCGACCCGGTCGTGCTGTTCGGCCCGGAAGGGGGCGACCCGGCCCAACCGACGGTCGCCGAGTGGGCCCGCTGGGCCGGCACCAACCCGCACGAGATCTTGACCGGTATCGGGCCCCGGGTGGCCCGCGACCACCTTCACGAAAGGGCGGACGTTTCATGACAACCCGACTGGCAGTGCTGTACGGCGGGCAGAGCGGCGAGCACGAGGTGTCCCGCCGCTCGGCGTCGAGCATCCTCGCCGGGCTGGACCGCGACCGGTACCAGGTCACCGAGGTGCTCATCGGCCGGGACGGCCAGTGGTACGTCGACGGCCGCCCGAGCCCACTCCCCCAGGCGCTGCGCGTGCTGCGCGCCCAGGACGTGGTGTTCCCGGCCCTGCACGGCCCGTACGGCGAGGACGGCACCGTGGCGTCGCTGCTGGAGTGGCTCGGTGTGCCGTACGTCGGCAACGGCGTCTTCGCCAGCGCGGCCGGCATGGACAAGGGCGTCACCAAGAGGCTCCTCGCCGCGGACGGCCTGCGGGTCAGCCCCGGGGTGACCCTGCGGACGGGTGAGGACCTGTCCCCGTCCGACCAGCAACGACTGGGCCTGCCGGTCTTCGTCAAGCCGGCCCGGGCCGGCTCCAGCCTGGGCGTCGTCAAGGTGACCGACTGGGAGCGACTTCCGGCGGCGCTGGAGCAGGCCCGCGAGGTCGACCCGAAGGTGCTGGTCGAGCAGGGGGCGCGCGGACGGGAGATCGACGTGGCCGTCCTCCAGCATCCCGACGGCCGGGTGCAGGCCGGCCCGCCCCTGGAGATCCGGGTGAACGGCGCGGGCTTCTTCGACTACGACGCCAAGTACGACGGCGGGGCCGTCTTCCAGATCCCCGCCCCGCTGGACCAGGCCACCACCGAGGTGCTCCAGGACCGGGCGGTCCGCGCCTTCCACGCCCTCGACTGCCGCGGGCTGCTCCGGGTCGACTTCTTCCTGCCCACGGAGGGGTCAGCCGAGCCCATCGTGAACGAGGTCAACACCTTCCCCGGGTTCACCGTCGCGTCGCAGTTCCCCCAGATCTGGCGGCAGGCCGGGGTCGCGTTCGGCGACCTGCTCGACATCCTGATCTCCGGCGCGCTGGCCGATAAGAGCCGGTCTCCCGGCGGGTTGCCCCGGCCGGCGCGGGCGGTCGACCTGGTGTGAACGCCCGCCCGCCCCGGTCACCTGACGACCGGACAGAACCGGGGCGGGCGGGCGCCGTCAGGCCCGGCGAGGGTGATCGGGGGGAAGCTGTCCGCCAGGCCGGCGAGCGCCGCGGCGCTCGCCGCCGTGCAGACGATCTGGTCGGCCGCGGCGCCCGACAACGACAGCACGGGACCCGTCATCGTCACCGTGAGGCCGGGTCGGCCGGGGACCGCCGTCACCGGGCCGGCCGGGACGAGGCCGGTGGGCACCTCGCTGGTGAGCCCCTGGCTCAGGTCGGACTCGTCCGGACCCGCGGCCAGCATCGCGAGCGTCTCCTCCGGCGAGGCGGGCTCCTTGCTCGGGTGGATGACCAGCGCCAGTTCTCCGTGCGACAGCAGGTAGAGCCGGACGCCCACCGAGGGGCCAGCCATCGCGGGGCGGCCGGTGATGACGCCGCTGGGCCGGACTCCGCAGCCCGCCAGGAGCAACGTGAGCAGGAGCCCGCCGGCGAGCAGCGCCCGGGCCACAGGGCGGCCGGTCACCGCACGCCTCCCGTGTTCGCCGTGTCCGCCGCCACCCGGGGCAGGCGGAGTGTGAACACCGCGCCGCCGGTCGGGGCGTTGCTCGCCACGAGACTGCCCGCCTGCCCGGCGTGGCGGTGCAGTCGGGCGTTCTCCCACGCGATGGCGAGACCCAGACCGCTGCCCTCGGAGCGGGTCCGCGCGGTGTCCGCCTTGTAGAAGCGGTCGAAGACGTGCGGCAGCACCTCCGGGTCCAGCCCCGGCCCCTGGTCGCGGACCTCGATGGTGATCCAGTCCGGTTCGGCGTGCAGGCGCACGGACACCGGCTCGGTGCCGTGCCGGAAGGCGTTACCGACGAGGTTGGCGACGATGACGTCCAGCCGGCGGGGGTCCAGGCGGGCGACGACCCCGGGCGGCAGCTCCGCCCGTACGCGATCGGTCCAGCCGCGGATCCGCAGAGTGGCGGTGACCGCCGCGGCCACGTCGACGTCGTCGAGGGCGAGCCGCGCCGTGCCGGAGTCGAACCTGCTGACCTCGATGAGGTCGTTGACCAGCTGGGTGAGGCTCTGCGTCTCCTGACTGACGAGCCGGGCGGCCTTGCCGGCATCCCCCGGCAGCCGGTCGGCCTCCTCGTCCAGCACGTCGGTGACCGCCGTCATCGCGGCCAACGGCGTACGGAGTTCGTGCGACACGTCGGCCACGAAGCGCCGGGCGTCGGCCTCCATCCGGCGCAGTTCGCCGACCTGCCGCTCCACCGTCCCCGCGGTGTCGTTGAAGGTCCGCGCCACGTCGGCCAGTTCGTCGGCGCCCCGGACGACCAGCCGGGTGGTCAGGTCACCCTCGCCGAGCCGTCGCGCCGCCCGGCCCAGCTCGCGTACCGGCCGTAGCACGCCCCGGGCGGCCAGCAGTGCCAGCAGGACGGCGAGGACCAGGGAGAGCCCGCCGGTCAACCACGCCAGGGTGGCGAGCCGGTCGATGCTCTGCTGTTCGGAGGCGAGGCTGCGCACCGCGTAGACCTCCAGCCCGGACGGCAGGACCGCGCCGTCGGGTCGGTCGAGTTTCAGCTGGGTGCCGATGAGCAGCACGGGTTCACCGTCGCGCGACACGCGTTGCCAGGCGATGAGGCCACTCTCGACCGCCTGCCGCAGTTCCGGGGTGAGGGGCTCGGGGACCTGGGCACCCTGCGCCCGCATGTCGTGGTAGATGACCACGGCGTAGCCCTCCCGGTCGGAGAGGCGATGGGCCAGGTCGTCCAGCTCGTTCTGGGTCGGCGGGAGCTGGCGGATCGGGTAGACCTTCGTGAGTTGGTCGGTCAGCGACGCCACCGCGGCGTCCTGCGCCTGCTGGAGGATGACCGTGCGGGCCTGGAAGTAGCTTCCGCTGGCCACCACCGCGGTGGTGGTCACGCCCAGCAGCGCGAAGGCCAGCAGCAGGCGGACCCGCAGGCCCGAGGCGTGGCCGCCGGCCCAGCGCCACAGTGTCACAGCGGCCCGAACCGGTATCCGAAACCGCGCACCGTCTGGATGAACACCGGTGCCGACGAGTCGTCCTCGATCTTGGCACGCAGTCGCTGCACGCAGGCGTCCACCAGCCGCGAGTCGCCCAGGTAGCCGTGCTCCCACACGGCCGACAGCAACTGCTGCCGGCTCAGCACCTGCCCCGGCGTGTGCGAGAGTTCGAGCAGCAGACGCAGCTCCGTCGGGGCGAGGCTGACCGGCTGCCCGCCCTTGCTGACCACCAGCGCGGCACGGTCGATGGTCAGAGCACCGTGCTGTTCCACGCCGGACCGGTCGCCGCCGGTACGTCGGGACTCACCAGCGGTGCGTCGCAGCACCGCGCGGATGCGCGCCTCGAGCACCCGGGCCTGCACCGGCTTGACCACGTAGTCGTCGGCGCCGGCCTCCAGGCCCGCCACCACGTCCATGTCGTCGTTGCGGGCGGTCAGCATGATGATCGGCAGGTCGCCGAGCTGGCGGATCCGGCGACAGACCTCGAACCCGTCCATCCCGGGCAGCATCAGGTCGAGGATCACGACGTCGGACGAAGCCCTCCGCAGCCGTTCCAGCCCCTGCTCACCGGTGGCCACCGCATCGACCGTGTGGCCCTGTCGCGTCAGCGCCAGCTGGAGCCCGTCGCGCACCGTCTGGTGATCTTCGATCAGCAGGACCTGGGACATGTCACCAAGTATCGCATCATGAATAGATTTAGCCTTTTGTCGATGTCCGGATGTGGGGGGTATCAGCGCCAGGCTGTCGTGCCGTCCCGAATGGTCGCCGCCGGCCGCGGCGCACGCTGCCGTACCCGTCGCGGGCCGGCGAAGTCCGCCGAACGCACCAGGAACACCACCGATACCACCGACAGCACCGTCAACCCGGATGCCGCCACGATGGCGACGAGCGTCCCCCGCTGCACGGATGCTGCCAGACCCGGCCCGGCCACCAGAAGCGCCCAGAGCAGCACGACCAGTCCCACCGCCCCCTCCGTCAGCCGGCGCCACGCGGCGCCGCTGTCCGTCCCGGCGTGTGGGCCGGCGCCCGCGCCCGGATCGGCGTCACCACGCCAGCCCGCCAAGGCGGCCGCGGCCAGGCAGAACAGCGCCACACTCAGCAGGACGCCGCCGAGCGTGTCGCTGAACCGGTGCCAGCCGGCGATCATGGTGGCAGAGGCGATCACCGAGACTCCCACCGCGCCCGGTACCGCCAGCCACCGGCGCGCCCACCCGGGCAGGACCAGCATGAAGGCGAGCAGCAGCGCCGTCGCCGCCGCCACATGACCGCTGGGAAAGCTGTTGTGGGTGGTGGAGCTCCCGATCGGGAAATCCGAACGAGGAAGCACCGATTTCACCGCGCCGGCCGCCACCACCGCGCAGACGACCATGCCGACGCCCACGAGGCCGGCCAGCAGCCGCCGGTTGAGCAGACCCACCAGCAGCACCGCGCCGAGCAGGACGGCCAGGAGCGTGGGGCTGCCGAAGGCGGCCAGCACGGTCTTGGACGGACCCACCAGGACGGTCTGCTGCTCGTAGCCCCCACCCCGCTCGGCGCGCGGCAGGAGCAGGCCGTCCAGCCACTGGCCGGGGTAGGTCCGCACGAACACGGCACAGGTGAGACCCAGGGCGAGCAGGAAGGCGAGGGCCGCACCGAGCAGGAGTCGGCCGAGGGACGCGGCCGAAGGCACGGGTGACAGCGGCCGCGCCGACCGCGGGTCGGGTGCCGGCCCGAGGTGGTACGACGATCCGAGGGACATGCCGACCATGCTCGGCCCGCCAGATCCGGGCACCGTCCGCGGATTGTCTTGGTTCTGTCACAACTTCCGCTGGCTTGCGGAAAGCCGGACGCCGAGCAGCGGTTGTCGGGGTGTGCCGCTGCCGGGACCTCCGCCCGCCCCACCCTCGCCCGGAACGGAGAAACGGCTGGTCGTGGGACTGCGGCCGCCGGCACGACACGTCGATCACCATAAATTGCCCGGCAAGCCGACGAAGCCGACTCGAGCGGCCTACGCGGCGTGAACGGTCATTCACATGCTTGCATGCAACTATGTTTTACCCGCCCGAGACGAGCCACCACTAAGGTCAGGGCACTGATTGACCGACGTTTCTGTCGGCAGTGCGAAAAACCATCCGGAGTGCAGTGGGGAACCGGAAGGGGTTGGGGAAAAATGCAGGGGATTCCGGCCGCCTCCTTGGTCATCGGCATCGCGTCCTCGCCGGCCGAACGCCGACAGTTGGCGCGGCTGCTCGGCGGCAGTGACGCCTTCCTGATCGTCTCGAGCGTCGAGCAGGCACGGGAGTTTCTCGGGGTGGTCGAGATGCCTCCCGTCACCTCGGCGGGTCCCCCCGCCCAGGCGGTGATCGTCGAGGCGGCACAGAGCACGCACTCGCCGCCACCACCCGATCTGACCGTCGATTCCGACCGCAGGGTGCTGCGGTGGCGCGACAAGGAGATCGACCTGACCCGACTGGAGCACGACGTCCTGCTCTGCCTGGTCGACGCACCCGGCCAGGTCTGGACCTACGAGCGGCTGCACCTCGAGGTCTGGGGCAACCGGCACCTGGGCCGCGGCTCCGACATGCACTCCGTGATCCGGCGGGTACGCCGCAAACTCGCCCGGCTGAACGCCGCGGCGACGATCCACGCGGTCCGCGGGGTCGGCTTCCGCCTCGCGTCCGTCTGACCGCCGCCGGGGCCCACCACCGCCGGAGACGGCCCGGCCCGCCTGGTCGGTGACCAGGCGGGCCGGATCTGTGGTGCTAGCGCTCAGGCGTCAGCACCGGATGGGGGACAACCCGAAGTCCTCCACGGTGGGCGTGGCGGTGCTGATCTTCGTCTGACGGGTCTGCGGCTTCCAGCCGTCCTTGGCGACGATCATCGTGAGCGGGTTGTTCCGACGGTCCACCCAGTAGGCGTACCTGCCCTGGGCATCGGTGGCGAAGGTCCACGACATCGCCCACGAGTCGACCTGGACCACCGCGCCGGCGATCGGCGAGGTCGCACCCTGGCAACTGGTCCCGGTCACCGTGCCCAGCAACTTGCCCCAGGTCTTCGGAGGCGTCGCGGTCATGGTCACCGCCACCGGAGCCACCGCGTACGGGGTGTTCTCCTTGATCGCGACCGAGCCCGAGTAGGTGCCCGGCTGGTCGACGTTCGCCGTCACGCCGACGGTGACCGTGACCTTCTCACCCGGCGCGAGGGTGACCGCCGACTTGTCGATCGTCATCCAGCTGACGTCGGCCGCCGCCTCGGCACAGCCCTCGAACCCGGGCAGCACCTCGCTGTCCGGAGCCGCGTTGAAGCTGCCGGACGAGCCACCGATCTTGTAGAAGCCGCACGCCGCGCCACCGCGGTACCGCGCGGTGTTGGCGTTCGGCAGGTTGGACCACGAGCTGGTGGCCGGGTCGTAGGCGAAGCCCGCGTTGCTGATGGCCCCACCCTGCGACCCACCGACGACGAGGAGCTTGCCGCTGGCGACAGCGAACGAGCTGGCCCAGTTGTCGGCCGGCGCGTCGGCGATGGCGGTCCAGGTGTTGGCACCCGGGTCGAAGGAGTAGCTGGACTTCTGCGAGGCGGCACCGTCGTTACCGCCGGTGCAGTAGATCGCGCCGTCGATCCCTCCGCAGGAGGCGAAGGCCACCGACTTCGGGTAGTTCGCCAGCGTCTCCCAGCTGTTGCTGGCCGGGTCGTACCGGACCACGCTGTTCGACATCGGCGTGCAGGCTGCGGTGGTGCAGCCGCCGATGGCGTACAGCTTGCCGTCGACGACCGCCTGCGCGGCCGCGGCGCGCGGCGCCGGGTTGTCGGCCAGCTCCGTCCAGGCGTTGGCCGCCGGGTCGTACGACCAGGTGGCGGAGTCGGGGCCGCCGTCGGCCCAGCCGCCGGTCGCGATGATCTTTCCGTCCACGACGCCCACGGTCAGGGCGTTGCGGGCACCGGGAAGGTCGGCGATCGACGCCCAGGTCTGCGCGACCGGGTCGTAGGCGTAGTTCTTCGAGGTGGAGGCGCTCCCGTCGCCGCCGCCGATCGAGTAGACCTTGCCGTCCAGGTTCACCACCCGGTTGTCCATGATGTTGGCCGGGTAGTCGGTGATGTCCGTCCACGGCGCGGCCTGCGGGCCGACCGCGGCGGGGGTCGCCATCGCCGCCTTGCCGGACGCCTTGGCGGCGAACGACGTCGGCACGGTGAGCCGCTGCTCCGGCGCGCCGCTGGCGCCGAGCACCTGCTGCCTGGTCGTCCGGGACCCGTCGGCCCGGAGGATCTCGAACCCGTTGTCGCGCTCACTGAACTCGACCTCGACCGGCGCCCCGCCGGTGTTGGTCACCGTGAACGTCCTGCTGGCCTTGCCGGTGGGCATCTGGACGGTCGCGCTCAGCTGGGTCGGCGTCACCGACAGCCGGCCGGCCGCGAGCTGGAAGTTCGCGGTGGTCGCCCAGTCCGCCTGGACGTCGACCTGCTTGCTCTGGCTGACGTAGTTGCCGGCCTTCGCGGTGAACGGGTGCGTGTCGGTCAGCGTCGAGAACATCCAGTAGAAGCCGTCGGCCAGCCCCGGGTCGTCCGGGGTCGCCACGGTGACAGCCTTCTCGGCGGGCCGGTCGTCGCTGGTGACGGTGGCACCGTTGATGTAGCTGTTGTCGTTCTTGTCGCGGACGTTGCCGACGACCAGGCCGCCGTCGACCGGGACGCAGGTGACCTGGCTGCCGATCAGGACGTTGTCGACCTCCCACCACCACTCGTACGAGGCGTCGAAGTAGTGGAACCGCACCTGGACCTGCGCCTTGCCGGCCGCCTGCGGGATCGGGATCTCGGTCACCTTCGGCCCCCGGACGTCCGTCTCCTGCCGGAGCACGTTCGTCCAGGTGGCGCCACCGTCGATGCTCAGATCCACATCGGCGGTGTCGTCGGCCAGCTGGTTGAAGTCCTGGTTGAACCGGATGACCGGAGCCGTGACGGCGGTCAGGTTGACCACCGGGCTGACCAGGGAGGTGTCCTGCCTGCCGCCGGCACCGTACGCGTCGCTGTCGATCACCGCGAAGTTGCCGTTGCCGCCGGTCAGGTTGCCCCGGCTGCCGTCGTCGGTGAACTTCCAGACCTGACCGCTGCCCGCGTTGTCCACCACGGACCAGCCGGCCGGCACCGTGGTGCCGTCGAAGGTCTCGTACTCACCGTCGGAGCCGAACGTGTAGCCGGGCGCCGTGGTGCAGGTGGTGGTGTTCACCGGCACCGCGACGTTGGCGGTGACGTTGCCCGAGCCGACCACGACCTCCTTGGTGACGGTCTGGTAGCCCGGGTACTGCGACTCGTACCTGAGGGTGTACGTCTGGCCGGCCGGCAGCTTGATGCTGTAGCGGCCGTTGGCCGGTGCGGTGTAGTCGTAGACGCCCGACACACCCTGCACGGTCACCTTCGCGTACAGCGGCCAGCCGTGGCCGGAGCCGTCGGTGACCGCTCCGGTGACGTTGACGCTCGCCACGGCCGTCAGCGCCACGTTGAGCGTCGTGGTCGCGCCGTCGGCGATCGTCGCCGGCTTCGTCGTGCCGGCGTAACCGAACGCGGCCACGGCGACCTGGTAGTCACCGACCGGCAGCGTCGTCGAGTATTTGCCGTCGGGCCCGGTGCTCAGCTCGCGAGCGGCCGGGCCGGTGAGGGTCAGGGTCGCACCGGCGATCGGGGCGCCGGTGGCCGCATCGGTGACCGTGCCGGCGAGGGTGCCGGTGTCGCCGGTCGGAGCGGCGTTGAGCAGCGCGAGGGCGTCCAGCCGGCCTTCGCCGTAGACGTTGTTGTCCGCCGGGGTGCCACCGCACTGGTCGTCGGCCTTGTCGACGGCGGCGCCGTTGAGCAGTGCACGGGTGGCGTTGATGTCACCGACCAGCGACGGGGCCGCCGAGTACAGCAGCGCGATCGTGCCCGCGAGGTGCGGGGCGGCCATGGAGGTGCCGCTGGCGCTGCCGTAGCCGTTGCCCGGGAGGCTCGACCGGACGTTCACGCCGGGTGCCGAGATGTTGGGCTTGATCTCACCGTTCTGCCCGACACCCCGACCCGAGAAGCCGGCCACGTTGTTGTTGATGTCGTACGCGCCGCTCGAGTAGTTGCTGGCCAGGCTGCCCGGTGAACCACTGGTCTGGCATGCCGGCCCGCTGTTGCCGTTGGACCAGACGCCGAAGATCCCCGACGCGGCCCAGGCCAGCGTCACGTCCTCCATGAAGGGCTCGTTGGAGGGGTTCTCGCTCCCCCACGAGTTGTTGATGATGTTCGGCCGCTTGCTGGCATCCGGGTTCTGGCCGTTGAGGTCCACCGGCTCCAGCATCCACTGGCCGGAGGTGATCAGGGCGGCGTCGCTGGGGCAGCAGCCGTTCGCCGCGATCCACGTGACCCCGGGTGCGACACCGATCTGGTTCGCACCGTCGGAGCCGGCCATGGTGCCCATCGTGTGCGTACCGTGGCCGTTGTTGTCGCAGGGCGCGGTCGCGCAGGTCCCGGCGGCGTCGAACCAGTTGTAGTTGTGGTCGAACGTGCCGTCGCCGTTGTTGCCGCGGTAGGAGTTGACCAGCGCGGGGTGGTCGAACTGGACCCCGGTGTCGATGTTCGCGATGGTGATGCCCTCGCCGGTGGCGCCGTACTGGGACCAGACGTCGTCGGCGTTGATGTTGGCGATGCCCCACTCGAGGGAGTTCACCGTCTTCTCGTCGGTGCCCTTGGCGGTCTCGGGCACCTTGTAGGCGACCGGTGCGTACAGGCCCTCGACCTCGGCGTGGCCGGCGAACTTCTGGGCCATCGCCAGGGAGCCGCTGCTCACCTTGATGGCGTTGGTGGCCCAGAAGGTCTGGTACTTGGCGCCCGAACCGTCGAGCTCGGCGCGGATCTTGGCCTGACTCTCGGCGGCGGTCCTGCGCAGCGTGTCCGCAACCGCGGCGCCGCGCTCGGCCCAGTCCTTGATCGCACTGGCCTTGCTCAGATCCGCCCGGTCCGCGAACCGGATCCAGAAGTCCCCTTCGCTCTTGGCCTGGAACTGCTTCGCGAGCTCCGGTCGGATCTTGTCCCCGGCAGGGGCGCCCGCCCCCATCCCGCCGCCGGGCGCGGCCTGCGCGCCCGAGCCGATACTGGCCAGGCATGTCGCGGCGAGGATCATCGCCGCGCCGGCGCTCACCAGTGATCTGGCTGTGCGCCGCCATTGTGGACGTCTGAACATCGGTGCTGCCTCCCTCAGAACGACCCAGGGTGAATTGGGCCATGTGAAGGTGCGGGAGGCTCGTCTCGACGAACCCCCTTCATGCCCCCCCCATGCACCGCGCGGGTCACGCCGGTTGCCCGAGTGGACACTATGATCGAGAAGAATGGACGATCAAGAACTTGCCGTGAGCAACTTGTCGCTAACGGTTGCCAGGCTGGGCGGCTCGCCTGCCAGTCATTGTCAGGACCGTGACAAGAACTGGGCAGGGATGCCCTTCGATCCCGGGCGGTGCTGTGGCCGAGGACGACGAATCGACGGTGGATGGGGCTGAGCCGGCCGACGAGCCCTTCCCGTTGCTGATCGCGGTGACCCCGTCGCCGACCGAGCGCATCCGGCTCGCGGAGCGCCTCGACGGCATCGCACCGCTGCTGCTGGTGGCCGACCTCGACGAGCTGCGCCGGCTGATCGCCGCTCCACACCAGCTGGCCGCGACGGCCGCGCCCACCGCCGGGAGCGACTCCGCGCTGGTCATCGACTCGGCCCGATCCACTGCCCGCTGCGGTGAGCGCGAGGTGGACCTGACCCGGTTGGAGCACGACCTGCTGACCTGCCTGGTCACGGAGCCGGTCCGGGTCTGGAGCTACGCCGAGCTGCACCGGTCGGTCTGGCGTGACGAGGGCCGGGAACGCAAGGCGGACGTCCAGTCCCTGGTGAAGCGGCTGCGGCGCAAGCTGCGGGACCTCGGCACCGGTGCCAGCATCGAAGCGGTGCGGGGTGTGGGGTTGCGGCTGACCGATCGACAGGAGCCGCGGATCGGTCGAGCCTGACGACTGCCTGATGTGGGCAGTCGGGGGGTGTGAAGCCGGGTCAGATCAGGCCCGAGCGGGCCCACAGCAGGCGCCCCGGCCCGCCAACAAGGCCGGCGTCGGCGAGGTGGGCGTGCACCCGCGCCGCGGACCAGCGCAGGGTGGCGCGCCAGTGCGGGTTGGCGCGGGCGGCGGCCCGGCCGACGGCCGGCGGGATGCCGACCGCCGCGTACGCGTCCGGGTGGACCAGGCGGTTGGCGATCGTGTTGGCGGCACGGCCGATCAACAGCCGGGCGTACGCCATGCCCAGCGGGCCGGCGTCGGCGACCTGTGCGGCCAGCTCCTCGCGGGCGAACCGGACGTGTCGCGCCTCCTCCACCACGTGGATGCGCGAGACCATCCGGATGAGCGGCTGGAGGGACTCGTCGGCCATGATCTCGCGCTGGAACGCGTCGAGGATCTCCTCGGCGATGAGGATGGCGGCGTACATCCGCGGGCCCCTGGCGGTGGCCTTGAGGAAGCGCCCGAGCAGGTGGTCCCTGGGGCTCGCGCGGTAGACGGGGCAGCCCAGCGCCTCGATCAGACGGCCGAACATGATGGAGTGGCGGCACTCGTCGGCGACCTCGGTCAGCGCGTACTGGGCCTGCGCGCTGGTCGGGTCGGCGTCGTAGTACTCCCGGATCAGCATCTGCATGAGGATCGTCTCGAACCACAGCCCGGCGCTGGCCGCGCTGGCCACCTCGTGCTTGGTGAGCTCGACGCGCTGCTCCTCGCCGAGCTGCTCCCACAGCCCGGTGCCGTAGAGGCTGCTGCGGTGCGGTGGCAGCCAGTAGGCGCCCGGCGTGTGCGGGGCGTCCCAGTCGATTTCGACGGTGGGGTCGTAGCTGGTCCGCAGTGAGGACGTGAGCAGGCGCTCGGCGACCGCCGCCCGCTCGGATTCCGCCGGTGCCGCCTCCATTGCTCCTCCATATTGACGTGACGACCGGTAACTGTTACGAGTAGTAGCATGCAATCGCCGCTCAGCGATGTCAATGGATCCGACCCGCCGGCCCCTCCCCCGACCGACGACCGGAAGGCGCGGGGCAACGGCCGCCGGGCCCGCTGGGCCGACCATCGTGAGCAACGCCGGCAGGAGCTGGTCGGGGCCGCCGTGCAGGCGTTGCTGCGCTACGGGCCGGAGGTCGACATGGACCAGGTGGCCGCCGCCGCAGGGGTCAGCAAACCCGTCCTCTACCGCTACTTCGCCGACAAGTCGCAGCTCTGGGTCGCCGTGAGCGAGGTGGTGGCGGCCCGGATGGTCGACACCATCGCACCGGCGATCGAGCAGGTCCGCGAGGAGCGCGACCTGGTCGAGGCGACGATCGACGCCTACCTCGGGGTGATCGAGTCCGAGCCGAGGCTCTACCGGTTCCTGATGCACCAGTCCGGCGACCCGGGCATCCACCAGGTGGTCGCCGGCACCAGCCGGCAGGTGGCCGCCGGGCTGGCCCGGGTGATCGGCGACCGGCTGCGTTCGCTGGGTCTGGACGCCGGCCCGGCGGAGCCCTGGGCGTACGGCCTGGTGGGCTTCGTGCAGGCCGTCGGCGACTGGTGGACCACGCACGGCCAACCGATCAGCCGGGCGGCCCTCACCGACTACCTGACCGCTCTGCTGTGGAACGGAATCGAGGGGGTACGGGCCAGCGCCGACCTGCCGCGCGAGCTGACCCGTGCCCACGAGCGGATCGTGCCGTGAGCTACCACGGGCCGGCCGGCGTCGAGGGCACCACCGTCCGCGTGCACCTCACCGGGCGGTGGGAGCCGGTCGACGGCCGCTACCACTGGGGTGGGCGGATCGAGCCCGAGCCGACGGTCGCCGGCCTGCTGCGCTCCGGCCGGCGCGACGTCGAGCTGCGCATCGCCGACCGGGTCCGGCCCGCCCGGCTCGCCGAGGTCGACCCGTGGGGCGGCGTACGGATCACCGGCGTGGGCGACCCGCCCTGGCCGTCGGCACCCGAGCCTCCGGAGGAGGAGTGATGGAGACCGACCTCGCCATCGTCGGCGCCGGTGTCGGCGGCCTGGACGATCGGGAACGGGAGCACGTCGATGCGGTATGACCTCGAGGGCAGGACCCTGCTCGTCACCGGCGCGGCGCGTGGCATCGGGGCGCGGTTGGCCCGCGAGGCCGCCGCCCGCGGCGCGCGGGTCGCCCTGGTGGGTCTGGAGGGCGAGCGACTCAAGCAGCTCAGCGACGATCTCGATGCGCACTGGTACGAGTGCGACGTCACCGACCAGGTGGCCCTGGACGCGGCCGTCGCCTCCACGGTGGACCGTTTCGGCGGCATCGACGTGGTCGTGGCGAACGCCGGCATCGCGAACCTCGGCACCGTGGCCGTGGGGCCGGTCGACGCGTTGGTGCGTACCGTCGAGGTGAACCTCTGCGGCGCGATCCGCACGGTCAGCGCGGCGCTGCCGCACGTCACCGCCGCCCGTGGCCACGTCCTGATCGTCTCGTCGGCCGCGGCCTTCACGGCGATGCCCGGCATGGCCGCCTACTGCGCGTCCAAGGCGGGCGTGGAGCAGTTCGCCAACGTGCTGCGCCTGGAGACCCGCGCACGCGGCGTCACCGTCGGCACGGCTCACCCGATCTGGATCGACACCGACCTCGTGCGCGACATCCGCGACGACCTGGCATCGTTCCGCGACACGCTGCGCCGGTTGCCGTGGCCGCTGTCCACCGTCGTGCCCGTCGAGCGATGCGTCGAGGCCCTGATGCGCGGCATCGAACGCCGCAGGCGCAAGGTGTACGTGCCCCGCTCGCTGGCCGTGGTGCAGGCGCTGCGGCCGCTGGTGTTGAGCGGCCTCTCCGACGCGTTGATCACCCGGCTCGGCGGCCGGACCATGGTCGGCCAGATGGAGGACGAGGTACGCCAGCTCGGCCGCTCCTTCGGCAGGACCTCGGTGGGAGGGAAGTCATGACCGTTCACTTCCGTCGGGCGGGCAGCGGCGAGCCACTCGTGCTCATCCACGGCATCGGTCACCGCCACCAGGCGTGGGAGCCGGTGTTCGACCGGCTGACCGCCCACCACGAGGTGATCGCGCTCGACCTGCCCGGTTTCGGGAACTCCCCGGTGCCCGAGGGCGGCATGCCCGCCGACATGGCCGCCACCGTCGCGGCGGTCCTGCCGGTCCTGACCGGGTGGGGGCTGGACCGTCCGCACGTGGCCGGCTACAGCCTCGGCGGGGCGATCAGCCTGGAGCTTGCCGCCACTGGAGCGGTCGCCTCGGCCACCGCCTTCTCCCCCGCAGGCTTCTTCACGCCGGCCGAGCGTCGGCGCGCGCTGGCCATCCTCACGATGTTGCGGGCCAACTCGTTCCTACCGGCTCCGATCATGCGGGTCGCGCTGCGGTCGGCGTACCTGCGGGCGATGTGCTTCGCGCCGCTGATGGCCCGCCCGGCGTTGCTGGACGCCAACCGCGCGTTGGGCGACGCGCTCGCCCTGCGGCGGGGGCTCGGCTTCACCGCGGTGGCCCGAGCCGCCCGTGACTACCGCTTCGACGGCGTCCGGCTGTCCGACGCGACGGTGCCGGTGACCATCGGTTGGGGTGACCGCGACCGGATCTTCGGTGTCCACCAGGCCGAGCGGGCCCGGGCCGGCCTACCGGCGGCCCGGGTGGTGACGCTGCCCCGCTGCGGGCACGTACCGATGAGCGACGACCCCGATCTGGTGGCCGCGCTCATCCTGGAGACCACCGGCGCCGTGCCGCGCGAGCGGTCGGACCCGTCGGTGGTGACCCCGGCGGCCCGGGGTCAGGAAGGTCACTTCACAGAATAAAAACTTGCAGGCTCCGCAAGTTGTCTCCTAACCTCGCCGGAGTGACCGATACCGACCAGGCTGCCCCCGGGCGTCGGGACCGCAAGAAGCGGCAGACGCGGGCCGCGCTGACCGCCGCCGCCCTGCGGCTGGTCGCCGAACGCGGCCTGGAGCACGTCACGGTCGAGGAGATCAGCGAGGCCGCGGACGTCTCCTCGCGCACCTTCTTCAACTACTTCACCTGCAAGGACGAGGCACTCACCGAAGACCCCGCGCTCGACGGCGCCCCGGTCGTGGCGCGTATCGCCGCCGCCGCGCCGCAGGTGCCGGCGTTGCGGGCCGTCCGGCTCGCCCTCGACGAGGCGATCGACACGATGCAGGCCGACCGGGAACTGTGGCGGCTCCGCCTGGCGGTCATCTCCCAGAATCCCGCGCTGCTGCCCCGGCTGATGGCCGGCAACATCGCGACCGAACAGGCCATGGTCACGACCATCGCCGCCCGCCTCGGCGTCGCTCCCGACCACGGCCACCCCGCGCTGGTCACCGCCGTGGCCGGTGCCGCCTTCCGCACCGCCATGCTGCGCTGGGCCGCCGACGACGACACCCGGCCCCTGCGCGACTTCGTGGACGAGGCGTTCGCCGCGGTCGCCGCCGGCCTACCGGATCCACCATCGTCCTGACCCCGCCCCGGTTCACCAGTGCCGGGGCCAGCCAGTCCGTTACAAACCCGACAAGGGAGCGTCAATGACCACCACCGCCCCGCCCGCCGACAGTGCCGAGGTCGGCACGCGCATGTCGCGTCGGGAGGTTCTCCAGGCCCTCTCCGGGCTGATGGTCGGCATGTTCGTGTCCATCCTCGCCTCCACCGTGGTGGCGAACGCGCTCCCACGGATCATCGCCGATCTGAACGGCAGCCAGACCGTCTACACCTGGATCGTCACCAGCGAACTGCTCGCCATGACGGCGACGGTGCCGCTGTGGGGCAAGATGGCCGACCTGTACAGCAAGAAGCTGCTGATCCAGCTCTCGCTGGGGCTGTTCGTGGTGGGTTCACTGATCGCGGGCTTCACCCCGAACGTCGAGGTGCTGCTGCTCAGCCGCGTCGTCCAGGGCATTGGCGCCGGCGGCATGACGGCCCTGGCCACGATCGTCATGGCGGCGATGATCCCGCCGCGCGAGCTGGGTCGCTACGCCGGCATCTTCGGAGCGGTCTTCGGTGTCGGCACCATCGCCGGTCCGCTGATCGGCGGCCTGCTCGTCGACACGTCGTGGCTGGGCTGGCGCTGGTGCTTCCTGATCGGGGTCCCGTTCAGCATCCTGTCCATCGCCCTGCTGCAGCGCACCCTGCACCTGCCGGTCGTCCGCCGCAAGGCCAGGATCGACTGGCTGGGCGCGGTGCTCATCACCTCGGGCGTCTCCACGCTGCTGATCTGGTCGTCCCTGGCCGGCAACAAGTTCGACTGGGCCTCCGGCTGGACGGTCCTGATGGTCGTCGGCGGTCTGATCCTGCTGGCGCTGGCCGTCTTCGTCGAGTCGCGGGCGGTGGAGCCGATCGTCCCGCTCGACATCTTCCGCAACCGCACGGTCTCGCTGGCCACGATCGCCAGCGTGCTGGTCGGTGTCGCGATGTTCGGTGGCACCGTCTTCCTGTCCCAGTACTTCCAGATCTCGCTGGGCAAGTCGCCGACCGTCGCCGGCCTGATGAGCCTTCCGATGATCTTCGGTCTGCTCGTCTCGTCGACGGTGGCCGGCCAGCTCATCACCAAGTTCGGCCGGTGGAAGGCCTACCTGGTGGCCGGCGCCGCCGTGATGACCCTCGGCATGGTGCTCCTGGGCACCATCGACGCCAGGACCAGCGTCGTCGTCCTGTCGATCTACATGGCGGTGCTGGGCATCGGCGTCGGCATGCTCATGCAGAACCTCGTTCTCGCCGCGCAGAACGACGTGCCCGCCAACGAGCTCGGGGCGGCCACCTCCACGCTGACGTTCTTCCGCAGCATGGGCGGCGCCATCGGGGTCAGCGCCCTCGGCGCGGTCCTGGCCAACCGGGTCACCTCGCTGACGACCGAGCGCCTCGGGCCGGCGGCAACGGCCGGCGGCGGCAGCGCCGAGGTGCCCGACCTGTCCACCCTGCCCGAGCCGGTGCTGCGCATCATCCAGGACGTGTACGGCACCGCGACGGCCGACCTCTTCCTGGTCGGCGCGCCGATCGCGCTGCTCGCGCTGGTCGTCGTGCTGTTCATCAAGGAAAAGCCCCTGCACACCCTGAGCGGGGACGAACGACGCGTCCAGGAGGAGGCGGCCGCGAAGGCCGCGATCCACTGAGCCGTACGCACCGACGGGGGCGGGCCGGTCGGCCCGCCCCCGTTCGCGTCCACCGGTGGCGTGGCCGCGTTTTCCCGTAACGGTGAGGGGCGGACCGGTCGCACCGTAACGTGGGATCCAGCCGATCAACGGCTCACGCCAGACGTGTGCCGAGCCGCCACCGTGGCGGCGAGAGCCACTCGGCCAACCGCCGGGAGTCCGGCGAGATTCCCCGACCCGGTGTCATCCGGGTCTGCGCGGATTCTGCCCAGTAGGCAGCGCGACGGTGCGAGGCTTCGGACAGCTCTGCACCGCCGACGGCCTACTCAGCCGCAGGAGGTGCGGACGATGCCCATGCTGTCGGTACTCGATCCTCGGCACACTGTCGCTCCGCCGGGATACAGCCGCTGGCTCATCCCGACCGCGGCGTTGGCCGTGCACGTCTGCATCGGGCAGGTCTACGCGACGAGCGTCTACAAGAACTCCCTCATCGCGCACTTCGACACCAGCCAGACGGCGATCGGGGCGATCTTCAGTATCGCCATCGTCATGCTGGGTTCGTCCGCGGCCGTCGGTGGCCGGTGGGTGGAGCGGAACGGACCGCGCCGCGCGATGTTCGTCTCCGCCTGCTTCTGGGCCACCGGGTTCCTGGTCGGTGCGCTCGGCATCGCGACCCACCAGCTCTGGCTGCTGTACCTCGGGTACGGCGTCATCGGCGGCATCGGGCTCGGCATCGGCTACATCTCGCCCGTCTCCACCCTGATCAAGTGGTTCCCGGACCGGCCCGGTCTCGCCACCGGGCTGGCCATCATGGGCTTCGGCGGTGGCGCCCTGGTCGCCGGCCCGCTCGCGCGCCAGTTGCTCTCCCTCTACGACCCGGACTACAACCCCGGCAACCCCGCCGCGGTGGCGTCCGGACATGCCCTGGTGGCGCTCTTCGTCACGTTCGCCATCGGATACTTCGTGATCATGATGTTCGGGCCGTTCAACGTGCGGGTCCCGGCGCCGGACTGGCGGCCGGCCGGGTTCGACCCCGCGCGCGTCGCCAGCCGGCCCCTCGTGACAAAGGCGAGCGTGTCCGCGTCGAACGCCGTGCGCACCCGTTCGTTCTGGCTGCTGTGGATCGTGCTGTTCTGCAACGTCACCGCCGGCATCGGCATCCTGGAACAGGCCAGCCCGATGATCCAGGACTTCTTCCGGGACAACGGGGTCAGCGCGGTCTCGGTGTCGGCGGCGGCCGGCTTCGTGGGAGTGCTGTCCCTGTTCAACATGGCCGGGCGGTTCGTCTGGTCGTCCACGTCCGACCTCATCGGGCGCAAGCCGATCTACATGGTCTACCTCGGCGTCGGCATGGTGCTCTACGCGCTGCTCGCCGTGGCCGGCCACTCCGCGACGGCGGTCTTCGTGCTGATCGCCGCCGCCATCATCTCGTTCTACGGTGGCGGCTTCGCCACTGCCCCCGCCTACCTGCGGGACCTCTTCGGCACGTTCCAGGTCGGCGCCATCCACGGCCGGCTGCTGACCGCCTGGTCGGCCGCCGGCATCGCCGGGCCGTTGATCGTCAACGGGATCCTCGACACGCAGGGCAAGCCCGGCACGCTCACGGCGTCGGCGTACCGTCCCGCGCTGTTCACCATGGTCGGCATCCTCGCCATCGGGTTCATCGCCAACCTGCTCGTCCGTGCCGTTCCGGATCGGTTCCACGAGCCCGACCGGGGATCGACCTCGCCGGTGGCGCGCGCCACCGTGACCGACCCGGTCGCCCTCGGCAAGGACAGCCAACCTCCGGTGCCGCAGCGGGTCGGCAGCCAGACCGGGCGGCTCTGGCTGTCGTGGCTGCTCGTCGCGGCGCTGCTCGGGTACGGCATCGTCCAGACCGCGATCACCGCCGCGAAGCTGTTCACCGGCTGATGTCCTGCGCGCCCGGGGCGGCGGACGTCCGCCGCCCCGGGCGAGGACGGGACCGACAAGCGCCCCCGACGGCGGCGCTTCGGGGCTAGGGGCGGGTGGCCGGCTCGTTCTTCTGAGCGAGGCGCTCCCGCTGCGGCACCACCGTGTACTTCGGGTCGCGCGCCGACACCCTGCCGGCCTCGAAGACACCGAACCGGGTGGCCACGGACGAGGCCACGAGGGCCGCGCCGGAGATCGCCGACAGGATCCGGCTGCGCCGGCTGAGCAGCGCCGTGGCGGTGCCCACCGCGAGCAGGGCCCGCCCCGCCATGACCAGCCGGCCGCTGCGGCCGTGCCCGTAGGGCTCGCCGGTCAGCCCCAGCCGCTCCAGCCGGCGCCCGCCGACCAGTTCTATGGTGGCGGCGGCCAGGGCGAGCTTTCGCAGCGGAGCGGTCTGCGCGGCCGGCGCCGCGATCAGTCCGACCCCGGAGGCGGCGGCGAGCGCGCTGCCGGCGAAGACGAAGGGCAACGACGGGTAGGCGTCGTGCCAGGCCGGTACGGCGGTGTCGGCCAGCAGGACCCCGGTGTACGTGGCCAGCGCCGGCGCGGTGGCCGCGGCGGCCAGGCCGGCGACGTTGCCGACTGTCGGCGCCACCCGGCGGGCGAGGCCGAGCGGGCCGTGCCGCGGCAGCAGCGGCGCGAGCTCGGCGACCGCGGCCACGCCGGCCATCGGCCCGAACGCGGTGAGGATCCAGGTGCCGATCGACATCGGCGAGGTCAGCTTGGCGACCCGGAGCATGTGGTGGAAGCGGTCCGGCCGCCCGAGGTCGTGGACCAGGAGGTACGTGCTGGCGGCGACGCCGCCGAGGGCGGCCCACCGGCCCACCGCGCGCAGTCCGGGCCGCCCGGTCAGTTGGGCGCCCGCGCCGATCAGCGAACTCCCGGCGGCGAGCCCGCCGGTGAACAGGTAGCCGGCGATGTCGTGTTTCCACACCGGCGGCTTGAGGATCGGCCTGCCGTAGTAGGAGGCGAAGTCGGCTGGCGGCACCGTGAGCTGCTCTCCACCGTGGCCGGCCCGGCGGCGGCGCTGCCCGTCGGGCTGGTCCGGACCGGCCGGGGACTCACGGCGGCCTGCCGGCTCCGGTGACGTCGCGCCGGTCATGGCTGCCTGCCGAGGAACGCGAGCGCCGTGGCGGCGGCCATCGCCAGTGCCGCGAGGCCGGCGCGTTTCCACATGGCCGGCAGGTCCCGGGTCGTGACGATCGGATCAGGTGGCAGCCCGTACACCTCGGGCTCGTCCAGGAGCAGGAAGAACGCCCCGTCACCACCGACCCCGTCGTTCGGGTCGTGCCCGTACAACCGCGCGTCCGGCACCCCCTGCTCGTGCAGAGTCGCCACCCGCGCCGCCGCCCGCTCCCGCAGATCATCCAGGGCCCCGTACTGGATCGACTCCGTCGGGCACGCCTTCGCACACGCCGGCGTCATTCCCACACCCAGACGGTCGTAGCAGAGTGTGCACTTCCACGCCCGGCCGTCGTCCTTGCGCTGGTCGATGACGCCGTAGGGGCAGGCCGAGATGCAGTAGCCGCACCCGTTGCAGATGTCCTCCTGCACCACCACCGTGCCGAACTCCGTACGGAACAACGAACCCGTCGGACACACGTCCAGACACGCCGCGTGCGTGCAGTGTTTGCACACGTCCGACATCATCAGCCACCGGAAATCCGTGCGCTGCTCCACGCCCGTACCCCGCCCCGGCGGCTGCGCCCCCGGCATCCCCAGGAACTCCGGCCCACCGGACATCCGGGCCGCCGCCGCGGGCGAGCCTGGCGGCAGACCCGGATCCGTCCCGGTGTCGGTGCCGGTACGCGCGCCGACCGCCGCCGTTTCCGGGCTGATCGGCGGTCCGTCCGGTTCGTGCTCGAACGCGGGTGTCGCCCAGCCCGCCGAGCGGGGCTGTTCGACGAACGCGACGTGCCGCCACGAGTTCGCGGTCAACGCGCCCGTGTTGTCGTACGACATGCCCAGCAGGTCCAGGCCCGAGGTGGGCACGTCGTTCCACTCCTTGCAGGCCACCTCGCACGCCTTGCAGCCGATGCAGACGCTGGTGTCGGTGAAGAAGCCCATCCGCGGTGGCGGGTCGACGTAGCCGGCGTCGGGAGCCGGGTCGAGCGGGCCGTACAGGCTGTTCACGTGGGGCATCGGTCAGACCTCCCGGTCGCGGCCGCTGTCGGCGACGTCGGTCGTGACCTGCGGTGGGTAGTGCGGGCCGAGATCCCCCGACCGTCGCCGGTAGTCGACGAGCAGGTTCAGCAGGTCCTGTCCCCTCGGGCGTCGACCGGGCCGTACGTCGCAGGTGCCGACCTTGCTCTCCTGGATCAGGACGTTCGGGTCGAGGCTGATCCCGAACAGGTCGTTGGCGGACTCGCCGGTGACCAGTCCCTCGAACCCGAAGTGGTACGGCAGCCAGAGCTGGTGGATGATCCGGCCGTCCACCCGCAGCGGGGTGAGGCGGTCGGTCACCAGCACCTTCGCCTCGATGGCCGCCCGTGCGGTGACCAGGTGCGCCCAATCCAGGTGGGTGAGCCCGCGTTCGACCGCCAGTTCCGGTGACACCTCGACGAACATCTCCGGCTGCAACTCGGCCAGCGGACGGACCATCCGGCTCATTCCGCCCGCGGTGTGGTGCTCGGTCAGACGGCTGACCGTGAACACGTACGGGAAGACCTGGCTGTGCTCCTCGGGCGGGCTCGGGTTGAGCGTGTTGATCGGGTGCGTGTAGACCTTGCGGGTCGGGTTGGCCTGCTGCCGGTAGAGCGGGTTGCGCACCGGCGACTCGACCGGCTCGTAGTGGGTGGGCATCGGCCCGTCCAGCACGCCGGTCGGCGCGTACAGCCAGCCCTTGCCGTCGCCCTGAAGGATGAACGGGTCGTCACCCGCGATCCCGGCCACGCCGGAGGAGTTCGGGGGCGGCCGGTACGTCGGCGGTTTGGTCTTCTCGAAGTCCGGCACGTCGTAACCGGTCCACTCGGCCTTCTCCGGGTCCCACCAGACGTACTTCTTGCGCTCACTCCACGGCCTGCCGTCCGGGTCGGCGGAGGCGCGGTTGTAGAGGATCCGGCGGTTGGCCGGCCACGCCCAACCCCACTCCGGGGCCACCAGGGACTGCTCCGCGCCGGGCTTGCGGCGGGCGGCCTGGTTCACGCCGTCCTCGTACACCCCCGTGTAGATCCAGCACCCCCCGGCGGTGGAGCCGTCGTCCTTCATCTCGGTGAACGACGACAGCGGTCGACCGCCGGCCACCTCGTAGCCGTTGATCTCGTACAGCACCGCCTCGGCGCTCGGCTCCGCGTTCGGGCCGTGCGTCGGGTAGTTCCAGTTCAGGTCCAGCAGCGCCCGGTCCCGGGGCTGGGTCGACGTCGACAGCCGTTCCCGGATGATGCGACCGAGATGGTAGAAGAACCACAGTTCCGAGCGGGCGTCGCCCGGCGGCTCGACGGCCTTCTCCCGCCACTGCAACAACCGCTGGGTCTGGGTGAAACTGCCCTCCTTCTCCACGTGCGACGCGGCGGGAAGGAAGAACACCTCCGTCCGACACTCCTCCGGCACGATCTCACCGGTCTCGATCTCCGGCCCGTTCTGCCAGAACGTCGCACTCTCGATCATGAACAGGTCCCGGACGACCAACCAGTCCAGGTTCGCCATCCCCAGGCGCTGCGCCCGGCCGTGCGCCGACCCGACCGCCGGGTTCTGCCCGAGCAGGAAGTACCCCTTGACCTTCCCGTCGATCATGTTCAACACCTGCTGGTACGTGCCATGATCGCCGGTCATCCGCGGCATGTAGCCGTAGCAGTAGTCGTTCTCGGCCGTCGCCGCGTCACCCCAGTACGCCTTGAGCAGGTTCACCCCGTAGGTGCGGGCGTTGCCCCAGAAGCCCTTCTGCCCGGGGTGGCGGATGCTGTCGACCCACGTGTCGAGGGTGGGGTGGTCGGCGTGATGTGGCATCGGCAGATAGCCGGGCAGCAGGTTGAACAGCGTCGGGATGTCGGTGGAACCCTGGATGCTCGCGTGCCCGCGCAGCGCCATGACTCCACCGCCGGGACGGCCCACGTTACCCAGCAGCAGTTGGATGATCGCGCCGGTGCGGATGTACTGCACCCCCACGCTGTGCTGCGTCCAGCCCACCGAGTAGACGAGCATGCCGGTGCGGTCGCGACCGGAGTTCGCCGTCCACGCCTCGCACAGTTCGAGGAACTTCTCCTGCGGGATACCGCAGACCCGCTCCACCATCTCCGGCGTGTAGCGGGCATAGTGCCGCTTCAGAACCTGGTAGACGCAGCGCGGATGCTGCAACGTCTCATCCCGCTCGGTCTGGCCGTTGACCGGTGCGCCGTGCGACTCGTGTTCCAACCCCGCCGCGGTCTCCCGCTGCGTCTCGGTGTCGCGCGGCGTCGCGTTCTGGCTCTCCCCCTCGTACCGCCAGCTGGACTGGTCGTAGCTGGCGTTGTCCTCCTGGAAGCCGGAGAAGAGCCCGTGCATGTCCTCGGTGTCGCGGAAGTCCTCGGACAGGATCGTCGCGGCGTTGGTGTAGGCGACCACGTACTCCCGGAAGTCGAGTTCGTTCTCCAGGATGTAGCGCACCACCCCGCCCAGCAGTGCGATGTCGGTGCCCGCGCGGATCGGCAGGTACGAGTCGGCCAGCGCGCTGGTCCGCGTGAACCTCGGGTCGACGTGGAAGACCTTGGCGCCGCGCCGCTTGGCCTCCATCACCCACTGGAAACCCACCGGGTGCGCCTCGGCCATGTTCGAGCCCTGGATGACGATCACGTCGGAGTGCGCCAGGTCCTGCTGGTACTGGGTGGCGCCGCCGCGACCGAAGCTGGTCCCCAGACCGGGGACGGTGGCGGAGTGTCAAATACGGGCCTGGTTCTCGATCTGGAGTGCCCCCATCGCGGTGAACAACTTCTTGATGAGGTAGTTCTCCTCGTTGTCCAGCGTCGCCCCACCCAGACTGGAGATACCCAGCGTCCGGTTCAACGGCCGGCCCTGCGCGTCGACGTCCTCCCACGTCTCGTCCCGGGCCGCCAACACCCGGTCGGCGATCATGTTCATCGCCGTGTCGAGATCGAGGTCCTCCCACTGCGTCGAGTACGGCCGGCGGTAGCGCACCGTCGTCTGCCGCAGCGGACTGGTCACCAGGCTCTTGCTGGCCGCGCCCTTCGGGCAGAGCCGCCCCCGCGAGATCGGGCTGTCGGGGTCGCCCTCGATCTGGGTGACCTGGCCGTCCTTGACGAACACCCGCTGACCGCAACCCACGGCGCAGTACGGGCAGACGGATCGGGCCATCGAGTCGGCCGTCTCGGTGCGGGCGGTGAGTGACAGCGAGCCGGCGGACTTGGCCGCGGCACCCCGACCGAGCGGGTCGGTGCCGGTGAGCTGACGGTAGAGCGGCCAGCTTTCGACCCAGCGCCGCA
Organism: Micromonospora sp. RHAY321; assembly: GCF_023896955.1. Taxonomy (GTDB): domain Bacteria; phylum Actinomycetota; class Actinomycetes; order Mycobacteriales; family Micromonosporaceae; genus Micromonospora. The sequence goes on along the minus strand of NZ_JAMHIW010000002.1, from coordinate 236,576 downwards.
CCCCCATTGCCGCACCTTTCCGACGAAACCGACAAAATATGAACAGCCTGACACTAGACGAGGTGCCGTCCGGCCCGCAGCGGATCCCGCGGCAACCTCACGACGTAATCGGTTGCCGACACCGAGGTCCCGGCCCTAGGTTCGTGAAGCACCTCCCGGTGCGCAGGCAACGGCTACTTCCGCTTCCAACGGGGAGACGTGGGTTCGAATCCCACCGCCACCGTCGGTGGCGTCGACCAGCGGCCGAGGTCACCTTGGCCCGCGAGGGCCGGTCGCCGTCGCCGCTCCGGTCTCGGGAGGCGCGCTCACGCCGCACGCCCGGTGCGACGGACACGGCTACTTCTTGGTGAAGGCCCTGCAAGGGCCCCGCGGTTCGAGCCCGCAAAACGCCGTGTCCACTCTTGATCTCGGGTGTGCGGCGTGACATGTCTCCTCCGGATCACGAGATCGCAAACCCCGTTGCCCGGCCGTCGTCGCCGCCGCTACGGTCGTGACCGCACTTCCCGGTGCGCAGGCGACGGCTACATCTGGAGGGGTTCACACCCCGGTGAAGGACTATCCGTCACCGACTCCGATCTCGGGAAGCGCGACCACGCCACACACCCGGTGCGCAGGCAACGGTTACTTCAGGGTTCCGCAGATGGGGGTTCGAGTCCCCCGACACCTCCGGGTGGATGGTTCAACGGACAGAACGGCGGACTAGTCCGTGGCCGATTCTGATCTCGGGTGTGTGGTGCGGTGGCGCCTTCCCGGGCGACTGACGTGGGGGACGTCATGGCCAAGTTCAACCTCAAGCTACGCAAGAGCCAGCGCCGACCGGTGACCGCCGAGGGCGCACCCGGCTTCGCCCGCGAGCCGCGCCTCGAGCTGTTCCTGCTCGGGGTGTCCACCATGGTCGGCGAGGACACCTTCTACGAGGGGGCCACCGACCGGGACGCCCGCTTCCGGGACCTGGTCGCGGCCGTCGCCGTCGCCGACCCCGACTGGTTCGCCCGCTTCGTGCCGTGGCTGCGGTCCGGCGCGATGATGCGGTCGGCGTCCGTGGTCGCGGCGCTGGAGGGCGCTCGCGCCCAGGTTGCCGCGACGATTCCGGGGTCCCGGGCGGTCGTGGACGTCGCCCTGCAGCGTGCGGACGAGCCGGGCGAGGCTCTCGCCTATTGGCTGGGTCGCCATGGCCGGGCGCTGCCCAAGCCGGTGAAGCGGGGCATCGCCGACGCGGCCGTCCGGCTGTACACCGAGCGGAGCCTGCTCAAGTACGACTCCGTCGGGAGCCAGGTGCGGTTCGGCGACGTCATCGACCTGACCCATCCCACCGCGAAGGACGAGCGGCAGGGTGACCTGTTCCGGCACGCGCTGGATCGGCGGCACCAGCGGGACAACCCGCTGCCGGCCTCGCTCCGTATGCTGGCCGCGCGGGATGCGCTCATGGCGTTGCCGGCCGAGCAGCGGCGGGAGATCACCGATCCGGCGGTGCTGAGTGCGGCCGGTATGACGTGGGAGGCCCTGGCCGGGTGGCGACAGAACGCGATGGACGCCGCGGCGTGGGAGTCGATCATCCCGACCATGGGCTATCTGGCGCTGCTGCGTAACCTGCGCAACTTCGACCGTGCGGGGGTGAGCGACGCCGTCGCCGAGACGGTGGCCGCCCGGCTCTCCGACCCGGCGGAGGTCGCCACCTCGCGGGTGCTGCCGATGCGGTTCCTGTCGGCGTACAACGCGGCACCGAACCTGCGGTGGGCGTACCCACTGGAGAAGGCGTTGCAGGCCGCCCTGGCGAACGTGCCGGTCCTGGACGGACGGACCCTGGTCCTCGTCGACACGTCCGGTTCGATGCAGAGTTCGTTCAGCAAGGACGGCACGCTGCGCTGCTGGGACGCCGCCACGGTGTTCGGCCTCGCGCTGGCCGCCCGGGCGCGGGCTGCCACGGTGGTGTCGTTCTCCAACGCCAGCCGGGTGTTCCCTGCGGTGGCGGGCGAGTCGGTCCTGGCGGCCGTGCGCCGGTTCAAGGACGGCGGCTACTTCTACGGCATGGGAACGGACACCGAGAAGGCGGTACGGGAGCACTACGACCGGCACGACCGGGTGGTCATCCTCACCGATGAGCAGGCCCACTGGCACGGCTCGGCGGACGTTGCCGCAGCGGTGCCCGCGGAGGTGCCGGTGTACACCTGGAACCTGGCCGGGTACCGGGTCGGCCACACGCCGACCGTTGCCAACCGGCACACCTTCGGTGGCCTGTCCGACGCCGCCTTCGCGATGATCCCGCTCATCGAGGCCGGATCCCACGACCGCTGGCCCTTCTGAGCGGCGGGGCACCGACGCACGCTGGTCCCGGTCGACGACGACCGGGACCAGCGGGTGGCGGTGTCAGGAGGCGGCGATGCCCCGGTCTGCGGGTCAGGGTGCTACCGCTGCCAGGCGTCGATGGTCTGCACGCCGTCGCGCACGACCCGATCCAGGATGGCGGGGTTGCCGCTGCTGCCCTCCCAGCCCTGGTCGTGGAACACGGTCACCGCGTCGTCGACGCGCGCCACCGCGATCTGGCTGGACGCGTCGCGGCCGGTGCGTTCGCCGTTCAGGCTCTCCTCGGCCCACGTCCGGGTCAACAGCAACGCCTCGTCGCCGACGCCCGGCAGGGCCCGGCTCTCGACCTTGACGGGGTCTCCACCCTGGTCCTTGTAGGAGGGGCACACCTGGACAGCACCCCGGAGTCGTCGCAGGTAGGCCGCCGCGCCGTCGCCGTCGAAGGTGAAGATCGTCTGGTGGATCATGCCCTGCGGCACGTTGCTGTCGGGTTCCTCGGGCTTCTTGTAGGTGAGCGTCATCGCGGCGCTCGCGGTGACCTGTCGACCTCCGGTGCCGAACTCGTTGTCACACAGCGTCGGCAGGGCGTCCGCGACCGGCGTCGCCCGGCGCGGTGACTTCCGCAGCTCGGGCGGCAGGTCGACGAAGGCCGACGTCGGGATGGTCACCCGCACGCTCGCGGTCGCGGACGGCTCGTTCACCTGGGGCGTCGACGCCGGCGCGGTCGTCGGTGGGGTGGTCGACGGAGCCGGACCGGCCCCGTCCTCACCGGCGGTGCAGGCAGTCAGCGCGACGGTGCCGAGCAACGGCAGGATCAGCGCGAGCGCCGTTCGCACCCGGGCCGTCGGTAGCGGCGTGTGGTCGCTCATCATCACCTCTTCCCGTCCACCCCGAAGTGCCCTGCGACGCTCCGACCGAAACGAGCACCGCCGACGGACCTCAGGTCGCCTCCGGCAACCACGACCCGAGCACGGCGGGGTCGGCGACCGCGCCGCGCACCCGCGCACGCTCCTCCGCCGTCAGGGGCAACTGCTGGAGCCGGCTCCCCCAGTCCGGTACGCGCTCCGGCTCGTCGAGCGCGACCGACAGTTCGATCAGCCCGGCGAGCGCCAGTCCCTGTTCGATCGCCGGCGCGTCGTCGCCGTGCCTGCGCAACCCGGAGTTGAGGGCCCGGAAGGCCGCCCGGTCGTCCATCTTGAACTCGCGCAGGATCCGCGCGTTGTCGAGCACCCGGGCCAGCCCCTGCAGGTCCTTGGAACCGCCGTACTCCACCTCGGCCGGCTCGTCCCGCTGGATGAAGATGATGGTGTTGCCCGACGGGTCGACGATGCTGAACCGCGACGCACCGGCGCGGTATCGGGTCATCCGGGGCAGTCCCTTGACGAGCACCTTGCCGTAGCTCCGGCGCATCGCCTCGGTGAACGCCGCGTGGTACGCCGCGACCGCGTCGACCATCACCAGGCACCCGCCGGTGGTCTCCGCCGACGGGTCAAGGCCCTTCGGCGCGCGGGCGTAGTGCAGGTCGAACCCACTCCAGTGGAAGGCCAGGTACACGTACGGCCTGGTCTGCTCGTAGGTCACCTCGAAGCCCAGCGCACGCCAGAACGCCAGGGTCTCCTCCGGTGACACGCAGTGCAGCAGCGGCACGGCGGTCTCGTTCGGCAGGACACGGTCCTCGTCGATCGTCATGGCCACTTCCGATCCCGTAGACAGGCCGGCCATTGTGCCAGCGTCCACGACTGTCCACGACGATTTGTGTCTCCTACCCGGGGAGGAGGCCGGCTCCGACCGCGGTCCGCAAGCGGGGCTCCCGGTCGGACGCGGTCGACGGACGTCGCCACCAGTGTCTAAGGCATGACTATCGCGCTGCGCCGGGCGGCACACTGGCACCGCCCACTCATGGTTTTCGTCGCCGCGATGGCGGTGCTCGCCGTCGTCGCCGCGGTCGGCATCGTCGTCGACTCGCGAGTCCTCACCGGATCGCCGATCTGGCTCAAGCCGCTCAAGTTCGCCGTGTCCTTCGTGGCGTACGGCACGACCCTCGCCTGGATGCTCTCCCTGCTGCCGCGTCGCAGCCGGATCGCCGAGTGGGCCGCAACGGTCATCGTCGCGATGGCGGTCATCGAGATGACGGTTATCGTCGGACAGGTGATGCGCGGCACGACGAGCCACTTCAATGCGACCAGCCCTCTCAACGGCGCGCTCTTCACGGTGATGGGCGCGGCGATCATGGTGCTGTTCGTCGCGCACTTCGTCGTCGGGATCGTCGTGCTGCAACGGCGGATCCCCGATCGGGTCGCCGCCCGCGCGGTCCGCTGGGGGCTCGGCCTGTCCCTGCTGGGCATGCTGGCGGCGGTGCCGATGACGCTGCCCGGTCAGGACCCGGGGATCGACGGGGTCAGCGGGGCGCACGCTGTCGGCGTACCCGACGGTGGGCCGGGGTTGCCACTGGTCGGCTGGAGCACCACCGGTGGGGACCTACGGATCGGGCACTTCGTGGGGCTGCACGCCCTGCAGGCGCTGCCGATCCTGGCGATCCTGCTGACCCGGTTCCTCGCACGGCGGCTGGACGAGCGCACCCTGGCTCGGCTGGTGGTCGTCGTGGGTGCGGCGTACGGCGTACTCACGGTGTTGTTGACCTGGCAGGCCCTGCGCGGGCAGCCGCTGCTGCGCCCGGACACGCTCACGCTGGCCGCCTTCGCGGCCCTGCTGGTCGCGACGGCGACCGCCGCCGGCCTGGTGGTGGCTCCCCGGCGCAGCCCGGACCTGGTGGTGACCGCATGACGGGAACGCTGTTCACCCTGACGTTCGCGGTGGCCGCGCCGTTCTGGGCGCTGATGATCCTGCTGCCGAACTGGTCGTGGACCGCCCGGATCATCTCCTCTCCGCTGATCGTGCTGCCGGTCGTGCTGATCTACGCGCTGCTGGTGGTCCCGGCGTTCGGCGAGGTGCTGCCGGCCGTGGCATCGCCGACTCTGGAGGGCGTACGCGACCTGCTCGGCACCGCCGACGGCGCGGCGGCGGGCTGGGCGCACATGATCGCGTTCGACCTGTTCGTCGGCCGGTGGGCGTGGCTCGACAGCCGGGAACGGGGGGTGCCGGCGCTGGTCATGGCTCCGGTGCTGGTGTTGACGATCCTGCTCGGACCGCTCGGCCTGGCCGCCTACCTCGGCGTCCGGGCCCGGTGGCCACGGTCGGCGGTCGTCGCCCCAGAGCCGCAGCGCCTAGGCTGACCTCCGTGGGGTGGGCGGGGCGACTGTTCGACACGCGGGACACGCTCGTGCGGATGGTGCTGCTCGACCTCAGTGGTCTGGGCTACCTGGTCTTCGGGACCCAGGCCGGGCGCACGCCGACCGCCACGCAGTGGGTCCTCGCGGCCGTCGCATTCGCCCTTGCGCCGGTGTTCCACCGCCGGCCGCTGGTCAATTTCGTGGCGCAGGCCGGGCTGCTGGCGATCGCGATCCCCCTTGTCGACGACATCACGATCAACCAGGTGGGCGCCAGCTGGGCGTTGCTGGAAGTGACCATGCGGGCGCGTCGAGGACGCACCATCGGGCTGGCCTGCGGGTTGCTCGCCGTGGTCGACCTGACCGACTCGATCGGCGACCCGATCGGCCAGGTCGCCTCCGGCGTGTTCGGGCTGACCCTGGAGGTCGGCGTGCCGCTGCTGCTCGGCCTGGTCATCCGGACCAACCGGGAGCTCGGCCGGCAGGCCGTGGAGCGGGCGGCGGCGGAGCAGCGCCGCCACGAGTCGGAGAGCCGCGCCGCGCGCGCCGACGAGCGCAGCGCCATCGCCCGCGAGCTGCACGACGTCGTCGCGCACCACGTGGCGTCGATGGTGCTGCGGGTCGGTGTGGCGCGACACGTGCTCACCGACCTGGACCCCCGGGTGGGCGAGGTGTTCGACGACGTGCACGACACGGGGACCGCCGCCCTGGCGGAGCTGCGCGGGCTGGTCGCGGTCCTGCGCAATCCCGACGGGGTACGCCCCGACGCGGCGCTGACCGCCATCGAGCCGTCGGCGCTTCCGGCGGCGCTCGGTGCGACGGTCGACCGGGCCCGCCAGGCCGGTGTCACGGTGGACGCCGACATCGACCCGGCCGTCGGTGCGCTCGACGCGGTGCGCGGCCTGGCCGTCCTGCGACTGACCCAGGAGGCGTTGACCAACGTGGCCAAGCACGCCGGATCGTCCGCGCTGGCGCACCTCGTGGTCGCCGTCGAGGACGGGGCCGTCCACTGGGAGGTCTCGGACGACGGCGGCGGCGCGGTGCCGGCGGCGGTCCCGTCCGGCGGGGGTCACGGCATCACGGGCATGCGTGAGCGCGTCGACGTCCTCGGCGGCCGGTTGGAGGCCGGCCCCACCAGCAGGGGGTGGCGGGTGCGTACGGTCCTCCCGGCCGTGCCCGCGCCGGCCGCATCGGTGCCCCGTGACCGCGAGGCCCCGGCCGGTTCGCCCGCGCCGGAGCGGGCATGATCCGCGTCCTGCTGGTCGACGACCAGCACCTCATCCGGGCGGGCCTGCGCATGCTCTGCGACGCCCAACCCGACATCGAGGTCGTCGGCGAGGCCGACAACGGCCGCGACGCCATCCCGCTCGCCGCGCGGCTCGTCCCCGACGTCGTCGTCATGGACCTGCGCATGCCGGGCGTCGACGGGATCACCGCGACCAGCCGGATTCTCGCCGAGCGCCCCGCCACCCGCGTCCTGGTGCTGACCACGTTCGGCGACGACGACCATCTCTACCCCGCCCTGACCGCCGGCGCCTGCGGGTTCCTGCTGAAGGACGCACCGCCCACCGACCTGCTCGACGGCATCCGTCGGGCCGCCGTGGGTGACAGCCCGTTCAGTCCCGACGTGCTGCAACGCCTGGTCCAGCGCGCGGTGCACGCCCGCGCCGAGGCGCCACGGCCGGTGCGGGGGCTGACCGCCCGCGAGCAGGACGTGCTGAACCTGGTCGCCGAGGGCCTGTCCAACACCGAGATCGCCGACCGGCTGCACATCGGCGTCACCACGGTCAAGACGCACATCACCAGCCTGATGACCAAGACCGACAGCCCCAACCGCGTACGGCTGGCCCTGTTCGCGCGCGGTGGCTGACCCCCCGGGGTTCGGTTACGCCCTCATCCGCCACGACACGGCGATGACGAGCACGAGCGGCACGATCAGCAGCGCCGGAGCCAGGGCCGGCAGGTGCAGGGCGACCAGGGCACCGACCGCCGCGCCGGTCATCAGCGCCAGCAGGACCTGGACCTTGGGCCGCAGGCTGCGCCACGGGCTGCGGGCCGCGACGCCGGCGATGAGGCTGGTGAGAGTGCCGGTCAGGTACGTGGAGGACAGGCCCGGTACGCCGAATCGTTGAATCGCGCTGCTCTGCACGCCCAGCGCCACGGCGGAGAGCATCAGGAGCGCGAGGTGGACATGCTCGTCGTGGGTGGGGAGGCTGATCTCCCAGACCACGAGGAACACGACGAACACCAGGAGTTCCAGGCCGAGCGCCCAGGTGACCCGCCGGGGCCAGACGGGATCGTCCGGGCGCGCCGAGCCGACGAGGCGGGCGCCCGCGAGGACGCCGACGATGAAGCTGATGATGGCGCAGCCCGACGTCAGGGCGAGGTCGGCCTCTCCCCTGCCCGCCGAGAGTCCGAGCAGGACCATGTTGCCGGTCATGACGCTGGCGAAGGCCCCGCCGAGGGCAAGGAAGCCGAGGGCGTCGGCGCTTCCGGTCAGGAAGGTGAGTACGACGACGAGGGCCTGCCGTCGCCGCAGGAGGTGTTCGCTCTGCTGTGTCGTGGTGTGGGGGCGAATGACGCGGGGCACTGTGCTCGACACTGTCGGCCACCTCCATAGATTGTTCTTCGTATACACTTTGTCCGGACGGATCACGGAGAGGCGATCAGGTTGGCTGAAGACCTGCGGGACAAGCTCGGCGCTCAACACCTGCCGCTACGCGACCAGGTCCTCGCCGCACTGCGCACCGCCATCATCGACGGCGACTACCTCCCCGGAGAGCGGCTGACCGAGGACCGGTTGGCCGAGGACTTCGGCGTCTCCCGCAACCCCGTCCGGGAGGCGCTGCGCGTCGCAGAGGCCGAGGGCTTCGTCGTGATCCTCCCCCGCCGCGGCGCGGTCGTCGCCTCACCCAGCAGCGGGACCATCGCGGACATGTTCGCCGTCCGTGAGCGCCTGGAGGCGCTCGCCGCCCGGCTGGCGGCCGAGCGGGCGAGCGCGGCGGACGTGGCGGCCCTGCGCGCGCTGCTCGACCAGGGCCGGGAGGCCACGCAGCGGCAGGACCTGCCCCGGGTCGCGGAGCTGAACAGCGCCCTGCACCTGCGGATCCTCCAGATCAGCGGAAACCCCTGGCTGTCGTCGATCGCCAAGTCGCTGTACCTCCATGTCCAGTGGGTCTTCCGGCTGGGGGCCGCGGAACGCGCACCACACTCGTGGGCCGAGCACATCCAACTGGTCGACGCCATCGAGTCAGGTGACGGCGACCGCGCCGAACAGGCCGCACTCGCCCATCTCGACGCCGCGTCCGCGGCCGCCTACGAGAACGCCGAGGGCGGGTACGGGGCGGCCCACTAGCGACCGCACGCGTAGCCCTGCATGCCCCGTGGGTTCGCTCCGGCGGCCAGCACGCCCGTGCCCGGGTCGCGGGTCACCGCACACAGCCGGCCGAGACTCCAGGCGTCGGAGACCCGCACCTCGTGCCCGTACGCCCGCAGGGCCGCCAGCGTGTCCTCGTCGAGCCGGTCCTCCACCACCAGGACACCGGGCTCCATGTCGCGCGGGTAGAACGAGCCCGGCAGGCTGACGGTGTGCCACGCGGGCGCGTCGATGGCCTCCTGCAGGGGCTGGCCGCCGACGAGATGGCGGAGCAGGAACGGCAGTTGCCACTGGTCCTGCTGGTCGCCGCCGGGTGTGCCGCACGCCAGCACCGGCTCGCCGTCGCGGTGCACCATGGTCGGGCTCAGCGTGGTACGCGGTCGCCGGCCCGGGGCCAGCGACGAGGCGAGCCCCTCCTCCAGCCAGAACATCTGCAACCGGCTGCCGAGCGGGAAGCCCAGCTCCGGAATGGTGGGCGAACTCTGCAACCAGCCGCCACTGGGCGTCGCGGAGATCATGTTGCCCCAGCGGTCGACCACGTCCACATGGCAGGTGTCACCCCGGGTCACCCCGTCCGACTGCACGGTCGGCTCCCCGGTCGTGGGATCCGTCGGGTCGGCACGACGTCCCGCGCCCGGCCGGACGTGAGCCGGCAGTCGAGGCTCGGCCCCGTCGGGACGCCCCGGTCGCAGCTCCGCTGACGCCCGGTCGCCGATCAGGGCGGCCCGCTCCCGCGCGTACTCCCGGGACAGCAGCGCCTTGGCGGGGACGTCGGCGCCGTCGCCGTACCACGCCTCGCGGTCGGCGAAGGCGAGCTTGAGCGCCTCGACCTGGGCGTGGATGCCGGCCGCGGTCGCCGGGTCGTACGCGCCGGGGTCGTCGAGCGCGTCGAGGACGGCCAGCGACTCCAGCAGCACCGGGCCCTGGCCCCAGAAACTCGTCTTCGCCACCGAGTAGCCACGCCAGTCGAGGGTGGCCGGGGCCTCCCAGGTCGCCGAGTAGGCGGCCAGGTCGTCGCCGGTGACCAGCCCGGCGTGGGGACGTCCACTGGAGTCCTGGAACGGCCTCCTGCTGAACCGGTCGATCGCCTCGGCGACGAAACCCGTACTCCAGGCCCGGCGAGCGGCCTCGATCTGCGCCTCCCGGTCGGCGCCGGCGGCCCGCGCGGCCTCGACCAGTCCCCGCAGGGTCCGCGCGTACGCCGGGTTGGCGAACATCTCCCCCGCCGCCGGTGGCCTGCCGCCGCGCAGCCACAGCTCGGCGGAGGTGGGCCAGTGCTCCTGGAACAGGGACCGTACGGCGGCGACGGTGTCACCGACCCTGCCCACCAGCGGGTGACCGGCGGCGGCGTAGCCGATGGCCGGCTCCAGCACCTCCTCCAGCGAGAGCGTGCCGTGCTCGCGCAGCAGGAGGAGCCAGGCGTCCACGGCGCCGGGCACGGCGGCCGCGAGCGGGCCGGAGCCGGGGATGAGGTCCATCCCGAGGGATCGGAAGTGCGCGATGGTGGCGGCGGCCGGCGCCGGTCCCTGCCCGCACAGCACCTTCGGGGCCGGTTCCTGGGCGGTCGCCACGATGGCTGGCACCTCACCGCCGGGGCCGTTGAGGTGTGGTTCGACGACGTGCAGCACGAACCCGGCGGTGACGGCGGCGTCGAAGGCGTTCCCACCGCGTTCGAGGATCCCCATGGCGGACTGGCTGGCGAGCCAGTGCGTCGAGGACACCATGCCGAAGGTGCCCTGCAGGGTCGGTCTGGTGGTGAACGTCATGACAACACCTCACTGGTATCTGCGGTCCGGACGTCGGGTCCGGTGCCGTCCGGCCGGACCAGGTGGCACGCGGCCATGCCGTCGCCGATGGCGACCTGCGCCGGCACCTCCGTGGCGCAGCGGTCGAAGGCGAGGGGGCACCGGGTGCGGAAGCGGCAGCCGGACGGCGGGTCGAGCGCCGACGGGAGGTCGTCGCCGAGCAGCACCAGCTGACGCTGCCGTTGGCGAACGGGGTCGGCCACCGGCGCGGCCGACAGCAGCGCCTGCGTGTAGGGATGGGCGGGCCGGGCGAAGATCCGCTCGCGCGAACCCTTCTCGACGAGCTGGCCCAGGTACATGACGGCGATGTCGTCGGCCAGGTACTCGACCGCCGACAGGTCGTGGGTGATGAAGAGGCACGCGAAGCCGATGTCCCGTTGCAGGTCGGCGAGGAGGTTGAGCACCGACGCCTGCACGGACACGTCGAGCGCGCTGGTGGGTTCGTCCGCGATGAGCAGCCGGGGTTCGGAGATCAGCGCCCGGGCGATGCTGACCCGTTGGCGTTGACCGCCGGACAGTTCGTGCGGGTACCGGCGCGCGACCTCGGCGCGCAGGCCGACCCGTTCGAGTTCCGTGGCGACGCGGGCCTCCCGGTCGCGGCGCGGGACCCGCGTGCCGGACAGCCGCAGAGGTTCGGCCACGACCTCGCCCACCAGCATGCGCGGGTCCAGGGAGGCGGCGGGGTCCTGGAAGACGATCGACACCGCGCTGCGGTGCGGGCGTAGCTGCCGCCGGGACAGGTGGGTGACGTCCGTTCCGGCGATCCTGACCACGCCGGCGGTCGGCTCGACGAGCCGCACGACGCATCGTCCCACGGTCGACTTTCCGGAACCGCTCTCTCCCACCAGGGCCGTGACCCGGCCCTTCGGGATCGTGAGGGACACCCCGTCCACGGCGCGTACCGGGCCGAAGTGCATCACCAGGTCCTCGACCTCCAGGGCGTTCGGCTCCGGCATCATCGGTTCACCTCCTCAATCTGGGACCGGGGCGACGGGCACGGGTGCCAACAGGCCGCGAGGTGGTCCGTGCCGCCGGCCCTCGCCACCTCCAGCGGCGGGGCGGAGTCGCGGCACCCCGCGTCGGCGGCCGGGCAGCGGTCGGCGAACGTGCAGGCGTCCGGCTGGGTCGACAGGACGGGCACCAGGCCGGGAATCTCCTGCAGCCGGTCGGTCCCGGCGTGTCGTCCGGGTGTCGGTGACGCCGACAGGAGCCCGGCGGTGTAGCGGTGGTACGGGTGCGCGAACAGGTCGTTGACCGGCGCCCGCTCCACCACCCGGCCGGCGTACATGACGACGACGCGGTCGGCGATGTCGGCGATCACGCCGAGGTCGTGCGTGATGATGAGGATGCTCGTGCCGAGCCGGTCACGCAGGTCCCGCAGGACCTGGAGGATGCCGGCCTGGACCGTGACGTCCAGCGCGGTGGTCGGTTCGTCGGCCACCAGCACCTTCGGACCGCAGGCCACCGCCATCGCGATCATCACGCGCTGGCGCATGCCTCCGGAGAGCTGGTGCGGATAGGTGTCGACCCGTTGCGCGGCGGACGGGATCCCGACGAGTGTCAGCAGCTCGACGGCGCGTGCCCGGGCGGCCCGTCGGGTCATCCGCTCGTGGACCTGGAGCACCTCTCCGATCTGACGCCCGACGGTGAGCACGGGATTGAGGGACGTCATCGGCTCCTGGAAGATGTAGGCGATCTCCTTGCCGCGTACCCGCCGGAGCACCGACTCGCGGGTGCCGACCAGTTCGGTGCCGTCCAGCCGTACCGAGCCGGTGATCCGGGCGCTCGCCGGGAGCAGTCCCGCGATGCTCATCGCGGTGACGCTCTTGCCGCACCCCGACTCGCCCACCATCCCGACGATCTCCCCGGAGGCCAGGTCCAGACTGACCCCGTCGACGGCCGAGACGGTGCCGGTCTCGGTCGGGAACGACACCGAGAGGTCACGTATCTCCAGGACGGGTGTGTCGACCGCGGCGGCCGCTCCGGCCCGTTCGACCGTGGTCATCGCCGGTCCCCCTTCGGGTCGAGGGCGTCGCGGAGGGCATCGCCGAAGACGTTGAACGCCAGCGCCAGGCCCATGATGACGACACCGGGAAGGACCGCGGCCCACGGGGCACGGGCCGCGAACTGCTGGGCGGTGGCCAGCATCGTGCCCAGGCTGGGAGCCGGGGGTTGGATGCCGAGGCCGAGGAACGAGAGCACCGCCTCGCCGAGGATCGCCGCCGGGATCGCGACCGTGGCCTGCACCAGGATCACCGACGTCGCGTTGGGCAGGATGTGCCGGGTCAGCACCCACAGGTCGCTGGCGCCGTCCACGACGGCCGCCGCGACGAAGTCCAGCGACTTGAGCCGCAGCGTGTCCGAGCGCACCACCCGGATCACCCCGGGGATCTGGGCGATGCCGATGGCCACGGCGGCGTTGCCGAGGCTGGCGCCCCGGATGGCCGCCAACCCGACCGCCATGATCAGGAACGGGAACGCGAGCAGCAGGTCGGTGAAGCGCGAGATCAGAGCGTCCCAGGCTCGGAAGTAACCGGCGGCCAGCCCGAGCGGGACACCGATGACCAGCGAGGTGGCCACCGCCAGCAGTCCCACCTGGAGTGACGCCCGCGCCCCGAGCATGATCCGGGACAGGACGTCGCGACCCAGGTCGTCGGTGCCGAGCACGTGCCCGGGGGTGCCGGGAGGCGCGAACGTGTGGGCGAAATCGGTCTGGTCGACGGAGTACGGGGCGAGCCACGGCGAGAGCAACGCGATGGCGCCCGCGAGGGCGAGCACGACGAAGCTCACGACGGCGAGCGGGTTGCGTCGCAACCGGCGCAGGACGCGGGTGCGTCGGGTGACGCCGGCGGAACCGGTCTCCGCCATGGGAACGGTGAGGACGGTCATGCCGGATCTCCCGTCACCCGGATGCGGGGGTCGATGACCGAGTAGAGCAGGTCCACGAGAAAGTTGATCACGATGTAGGCCGTCGCGGTGAGCAGGACGACGGCCTGGATCACCGGATAGTCCCGCTGGAACACCGCGTCGATGGTCATCTTGCCGAAGCCCGGGAGCCCGAAGATCTGTTCGGTGACGACCGCGCCCGAGATCAGGCCGCCGAGCTGCAGGCCGACGACGGTCACCACCACGATCAGGCTGTTCCGCAGGGCGTGCTGGGTGATGACGGCCCGCGGCCGGAGACCCTTCGCCTTCGCCGTCCGTACGTAGTCCGACGAGAGCGAGTCCAGCATCGCCGAACGGGTCTGCCGCATGATGATGGCGGCGAGCCCGGTCCCGAGGATCACGGCCGGCAGGACGATGTGGTGCAGGTTGTCCACGGGGTCCTCCAGGAAGGGCACGAACCCGGAGGCGGGGAAGAGCCCGGTCGCCACGGACAGGTAGAGGATGGCGAGCAGCCCGAGCCAGAAGTGCGGCACGGACAGGCCGATCAGGGCCAGTGCGTTGGCCAACCACTCCGCCGGGCGCCCGCGGCGTACCGCCGCGAGCACCCCGGCGCCGACGCCGAGCGCCGTGGCGATGAGGATCGCCAGGACGGAGAGTTCGACGGTCACCGGCAGGGCCGTCGTGAGCATCGACGAGACCGGCGTACCGGTCCGGATCGACACTCCGAAGTCGCCCTGCGCCATGCGTTCCACGTACTGCGCGAACTGCAGTGGCAGCGGCTGGTCGAGCCCGTAGTGCCGGCGGATCGCCTCCAGCGCCTCCGGCGACCGGTCCTCCCCGGCCAGCGCGAGGGCCGGGTCACCGGGGAGCGCCCGTACACCGAAGAACACCACGATCGTCGACAACAGCAGGGTCAGCGCCGACTGCCAGGCGCGGGTGAGGAGATATCGGGCCACGGCGACCTACTTGGTGAAACCGGCGAAGGCCGCGCGGATCACGCCGTCCGGGAAGACCTGCAGGCCCTGGATCTGCTTGCTGACGGCGGTCAGGTTCCGCTGCCGGTAGAGGTAGATCAGCGCGTCGTCCTGCTGGAGCAGAGTGACCGCCTGCCCGTACAGCTTCTTGCGCGCCTCGATGTCGTTGGCCTGCCGGGCCTGGGTCAGCAGGTTGTCCAGCTGGGGGTTGCTGTAGCCGGAGACGTTCTGGCTGGCGCCGGTCCCGACGAAGTTCGTGATGTTGGCGTCCGGGTCGATCCGCCCGCTCCAACCGAGCTGCAGCAGCTCGAAGTTGCCGCGGTCCTGCTCGTCGAGGAGCGACGAGTACTCCACCGGGTTGATCTTCAGGTCGAACCCGCCGTCCTTCACCATCGACTGGAGCGCCTGCGCCAGGCGCAGCGTGTCGGGCGTGTTCGAGGCGAGCATCGTCACCGGGTACGGCGTCTGGACACCCGCCTCGGTGAGCAACTGCTTGGCCTTCTCGGGGTCGTGCGCCGGGCAGGTCTGCGCCTCGGGGGACGAGAACGGGCTCGCGGGCGAGATGGGCGAGCAGGCGACGGCGTGCAGACCGTTGAAGACCGCGTCGACCAGCGCCTTGCGGTCGATCGCGTGCTCGAAGGCCTGTCGCACCTTGGCGTTCTGGGCGAGGGGGCGGTTGATCGGCTTGGGCGCGGTGCCGACGCCGTCGACGTTGCCGGTGTTGATCGTCAGGCCCTGGTAGCCGAGGGACTGCGACTGCAGGACGGAGACCGCAGCGTCCTGGCGCAGGGAGGCGACGTCCTGCGTGGAGATGCTGTCGGCGACCTGGGCGTCGCCGGAGCGCAGGTTGGCGGCGCGGATGCTCGCGTCGCTGAGAATCCGCCACGAGATGCCGTCGAGGTGGACCTTGTCGGCCTCGTAGTAGTTCGGGTCCCGGACCACGTCGATGGAGTTCTGCGGCACCCGCTTGGCGAACTTGAAGGGACCGACGCAGACCGGCGCGGAGGCGAAGTCGTCGCCCAGGCTCTGCAGGGCCTTGGCGCTCATGATCATGCCGGCCCGGTCGGCGAGGGCGCCGAGCAGGGGCGCGAACGGCTGCTTGAGCCGGAGGACGACGGTGTGCGCGTCCGGGGTGTCGACGCCGTCGATGGGACCGAGTTCGCTCCTGCGTGCCGACCGGGCGTTGGTCAGGTGACGCTGGAGGGTGGCCTTCACCGCGGCGGAGTCGAACGCCGTCCCGTCGCCGAAGCGCACCCCCTGGCGCAACGTGATGGTCACCGTCCGGCCGTCGCCGCTCGTCGTGGGCAGGGCGGTCGCCAACTGGGGTACGACCTGCGCCTGCTCGTTCACGTCGTAGAGCTTCTGGCACATCGCCTGGAAGACGTAGCGGGAGTAGAGGCTCCGCGACAGCGTCGGGTCCAGCGCGTCGGGCTCGGCGGAGAGGGCGATGACCAGCTTGCCGCCCTGCTTGACGGCGGCGGCGTCCGCGGGCGTACCGAAGGAATCCTGGCCTGCCGACTGGTTGTCGCCGGACTGGGTGCCCCCGCTGTCCGACACCGGTGAGCAGGCAACGACCGTGCAGAAGACAGCGACCGCGGCCACCGCGGCCCGGAGCGGACGGCGGCGGGACTGGCTCGTTTCGCTGAAGGAGAGGTTCGTCATCGGGAGCTCCTCGAGTGGGCGATTCGGGGAGCGTATGTTGTATACGATGACCGCCGCAAGACCCGCGTGGATGGCTGCCGAACACCACGAACGCCCGGGCATCGTGGACAAACCAGACTGGATCAGTCGGCGGGTCGCGGACGGGCCGGGCCGCTCCGGGCCAGGCTGAGCAAAACCACCAGCGCGAGCACGGCCACCGCCGCGCCGAAGATCTCCCCAGCGGTACGCAGACCGGTCACCTGGATCAGCAGACCGACCCCGACCGCCGGCACACCGAGCATGGTGAACAGGATGGCGAAGAACGTCGAGACCGCCTCGGCCCGGTGCTCCGGCGGGGCCTTCATCGTGATCGTGGCGATGCCGTCGCCGACCGCCACCCCGGCCGCGACACCGTTGATCGTCGCGCCGATGAGCAGGGTCACCAGCAGCGCCATCCACATGCTGAACGCGAGCAGGCCGGCCGACACGATCAGGCCGACGCAGGCGCAGGCCAGCGCGGTACGTGAGGACAGGACGCGGGTCAGCAGCTGACCGAACGCGGCCCCGGTGAAGGCCAGGAAGACCACCAGCGCGGCCAGGGTGTGCGAGGTCTCGTGCAGGACCATGCCGAGAAACAGGCCGCTCACCGCCGTGAGCACTCCGAGTGCGGCGAAGCCCGTGCCGGCGGTGATCGCGGCGCGGACGAAGTCGCCGCGGATGGTCGGTGGTACGCGCAACCGCTGAGGTCGCACGGTCGGCGGGGACCGTCGCGCCACCGTCTCCGGCACTCCGAGCATCGCGATGATCCCGACCACCGCCAGGGTCAGCACGATGGCCCAGGGCAGCCGGAGCGGCTCGGGTGCCACGTCCGACACGACCCCGGCCAGCAGGGTGCCGGTGGCCAGGCCACCGAGGTTCGCGAAGATCGCCACCGTGGCGGCCCGCCGAGGGTGCCTCGGACTCTTGATCAGCTCTGCCAGGGCCGCGGTCGCCGCTCCGATGACCAGTGCGGCGGAGAGACCGGCGAGCAGCCTGCCCACCACGATCATCGCCAGGTCCACGGCGGCCAGGAACACCGCGTCGGCGGCGACGGAGAGGACCAGCGCGGTGAGGATGACCGGCCGACGGCCGATCTGGTCGGAGAGCCGGCCGAGGACGACCAGACCGATGACCACGCCGAGCGCGTACACCGCGTAGACCACCGTCACGGTCAACGACGAGAAGCCGAACTCCATCTCGTAGAGGGGGTAGAGCGGGGTCGGCACCGTGGTTCCCACGAGCGTGATCCAGAACGCGAAGGCGACCCGGGCCGGGGCTGATCTCGAACTGGACCGGGCCGTTCCGCCGTCGGCGCGGCTGACGTTGGACATGACCAGTCCCCCCGGGCTCGGACCCCTGCTGCGGGCGGTCGCCGCCCGCACCCTCCCGTCGCGGCTCCTGTCCCCCGAGCAGCATGGGGCGTGGCCCTCCGCCGGGGTGCGGTAACGGCCCTAAAAGCCCTCATCAGGTGGCGCAGGGCTCACGCCCGGCGGGGTCGGCCGTGCAGGGCGGCCCGCAGCGCCGGCCCGAAGACGCGGCGGACGTCGGCCGGGGACAGCCCACCGATCGATCGGATCGGGTTCAGGTACCGCGTGAAGATCAGCCCGCCCAGCACGCCGACCGCGGCGGTGGCGCGTTGCGTCGCGTCGGGCCCGTCGAGAAATTCAGCGATGCGGAGGCGCAGCTCACCGTCCAGGTAGTCACGCAGGGCGCGCATCGTGTCGTCGTCCTGCACCGCCATCTGGTTCTCGGCGGGCACCGTGGCGTCCCACAGGTCGGTGACCGAGTCGAGCAGGCGGTCGGCCAGGCCGGCCTGGTCACCCCGCAGAGCCTGGTCGAGTGCGGTGGGATCGACGCACAGCAGGTTCAGTGACTGGCTGAAGAGCCCCTGCTTGGAGCCGAAGTGGTAGCTGATGAGCGCCGAGTCGACGCCCGCTGCGGCGGCAACGGCCCGGACGGTCGTGCCCGGATAACCGTGCTTCAGGAACAGCTCGCGGGCGACCTTGGCGATCCGGGCCCTGGTATCGGGGTTGCCTCGGGGTCGACCCCGGGTTTTATTCAACACAGTTGAATAATGCTCGCCCCCGGTGGCACGGTCAACGCCGTCAACCCCGCATCAAGGAGCGAGCACATGCGCACTGTCGTCTTCGGCGCCACCGGCCCCACCGGCCGCCACATCACCGAGCAGGCCCTGGCCGCGGGCCACGAGGTCGTCGCGGTCACCCGCCGCCCGCACAACGTCCAGCCCCGCACCGGCCTCACCGTGGTCAGCGCCGACGTCGCAGACCCGGACGCCGTCCACCGGGCCGTTGCCGGCAGCGATGCCGTCCTGTCCAGCCTGGGTGTCCCGCTCACCCCTAAGCCGATCACCGTGTACTCGCGCGGCAACGCGAACATCTTGGCCGCCATGCACCGTCACGGGGTGAAGCGCATCGTCACGGTCAGCTCCAGCGTCATGGATCCAACCTGGCGACCGACCGGCGAGTACTTCTTCAACAACGTGCTGGATCCGCTGTTCAACCGCAGGGTGGGCCGCACCGCGCACGAGGACATGCGTCGCATGGAGTCCCTCGTACGAGACAGCGACCTGGACTGGACCATCGCCCGGCCGTCCGGGCTGTTCGACCACCCGGCCGCCACGCGCTACCAGGTGGCGGAGAACGTCGCGGACGGCCTGTTCACGGCACGTGCGGATCTGGCGGCGAGCATGGTGGCGCAGTTGACCGACGACCGGTTCGTCCGGCGGGCGATGGCGGTGATCACCACCGAGGTCCGGCCGAGTATCGCGGGCCTGATCTGGCGCGAGGCCGTCATGAGGAAGAAGTGACGCGCCAGCCAGCCGTTCTGTCCGGGTGGCGGTGGGAAGCGGCCCTGGGCGCCGCCTCCCACCGCGAACTCCTAACTGCCGGCCGAGTTGTACGCCTGAGCCGTCACCCTGACCTGGCGGGCGAGACCCGAGCGCGCGGGCCAGGAGATCCGCACCTGACGCGTCTCTCCGGGCAGGAGCCAGAAGTAGTTGTCGTCGTAGCGGGCGGGCAGAACCCGGTCACCGTGCTGGTCGTGCACGGCCAGCCGGACCAGCGCGGCCACGGTGCGGCCCTGGTTGCGGACCGTCGTGGTGACCGTGGACCGGCCGTCGACGACGCGGACGACACCGGTCGACGTGGAGAGCCGGGTGCTCGGCAGGTCGTTGAGCGCCCGCATCTGCTCGGCCTGGTCGTACCGCCAGTAGGTGTTCTCCGCGAGCAGCCGGTCGCGGCTGTCCCGCAGCTCCAGCCGGACCAGGTGCAGCCCACCGCCGTCGGGCGCGGCGAGCGGGAACGCGGCCGTCGTCGACGAGCGGGCGACGTCCACCCGCTGACGCTGGGGCGTGCCCAGGGACCGGCCGCTCAGGTCGTAGCGGCGGGCGGTGACGGTGGCGCCGCGCAGCGCCGTGGTGGTGTGGTTGACCGCCCGTACCTGCCAGGTGCCCGGGTCGGCCTGGACGTGCAGCGGCTCGCAGCCCTTGCGAGCCCCGTAGTAGGCGCCGTTCACGTCCAGGTCGTAGTCGTAGGTCTGCCAGACCGTGCTGTGCCAGGCGGGGTGCGACATCCACAGCAGCAGGCCCGTGGCGTCCTGCCACAGGTTGGCGTTCCACGCCTCGAACATGGCGCGGTGGCTCTCGTAGTTGACGAACTGGGCCCGCACGGCGAACTCGTCGAGCGAGTCGGACTCGCCGAGCCGCGCGTCGATCGCGGCCTGGTACGTGCCGACGCGCTGGTTACCGATCGTCGACCAGTCGTGGTAGTTCCACACCTCGCCGATCGGCCATGCCGGTGCGTCGCCGACGAGGTTGCGCATGCTCTCCACGACCGGGATCACCGGCATGCCGATCTCGGTGTGGAAGCCGAAGGCGCCGGTGTCGTACGTGTTCCTGTTGTTGTACGTCCCCGGCTCCACCCAGTGGTACGGGCCGTGGCCGCTGACGATGCCGCCGGCGGAGTTGGGGATGTAGAGGATCTCCGGGTGCTCGGTGGCGGCCGCGTGCTTGAGCCCGGCGTCGACGATCGGCGGCGGGTCGCCCTCGTTGGCGCCGCACCAGACCACGATGCTCGGGTGGTGGCGGAACCGCCGGATGGTGTCGGCGGCGATGTCCACGTAGCCGGGCGGGTTGGGCAGGAACTGCCCTGCCTGCCAGAAGTCGTTCCACACCAGGATGCCCTGCTCGTCGCAGGCCTGGTAGAGCTCTTCGCGGTTGCTGCTGCCGAGCCAGTTGCGGATCATCGTGAAGTTCATGTCGCGGTGCATCTCGACCGTGTCGGCCAGCCGGTCGGGCAGCACCCGACGCAGCAGCTCGTCCCAGCCCCAGTTGCCGCCCCGGGCGAACACCGGCACACCGTTCACACTGATCTTGAGCTGGGTGACGGCGTTGCTGACCGCCTTCACGTCGGTCCACCGCTGCCCGTCGTCGGAGACCTGGATGACGAAGTCGCGGGCGTACGCCTGCTCCCAGACGATCGTGACCTGGTCGAAGCTGACCGGAGCACCGAGGTCGACCTGGATCCACTGGTTGTCCTCGAACTTCGAGGACCATCGGGTACGCGGGTTGCCGTCGACGGCCCGGTCCGGGCCGTTCGAGTCGCTGTCGGAGGACGACGCGGTGGCCGTTGCGCCCAGGGCCAGGTCGACGTCCGGCTCGGCCTGTCGCTGCACCGAGAGCGCCCACATGGAGACGCCCCACGAGGTCACCCGGGCGCCGGTCTGGATGCGTAGGTGCTGGGCGGTCCGGGTGGGGAAGGTCTCGACCTGCGTGGCCCGGCTGCCCAGCGGCGTCTCGTTGCTGACCGACGTCACGTCGGTCCAGGCGTCCCCGTCGGCGGAGGCCTGGACGCGGTAGTCCAACGCGTACGCCTGCTCCCAGACGATCGTGACCCGGTCGAAGTCGACAGCCGCGCCGAGGTCGACCGCGATCCACTGGTTGTCCTCCGAACTGGAGGCCCAGCGGGTCGCGCGGTCGCCGTCGACGGCCCTGCCCGCCACGTTGGTGTCGTTCTCCGCCGACGACGCCGTCGCGTCCCGGTGCAGGGCGAGGTCCGGCCCGGTGCCGTCGACCACCGACAGCGAGAACATCGAGATACCCCAGCCGGTGGCGCGCTGACCGGCCTGGATGCGCACGTGCCGCGCGTGCTGCCGGTCGAAGGTGACCGTCTGCGTGGCGGCGCCGTCGACGAACTCCAGCGCCGGCGCGGCGGGCGGCGAGATCACGACCGGCTGGTGCCAGTCGTAGCCGAACTCGCGGATGCCGAAGCGGAGCTTCCGCTGGTCGCTGACCGAGCGGCGGACGGTCGCCGTGACCGTGAGGTCGTACAGGTCGGGGTCGCCGTAGCCGTTGGGCCACCAGAGCCGGGGGTTACTCAGTCGCAGCGCACCGAAGCGCTCCGGCGCGAAGGTGACCGTGGTGCTCCCGCCCGCCGGCACGGTCACCGTCGACTCGACGCGTACCTTGTCGAACTCCGCCCGCACGGTGACCGTGGTGGCGGTGTCGGCCGCGTTGCGCACCGGCACCCTGATGGTGACCTCGGCGGTGTCGGTGTCCGGCAGGTCGGGCAGCGTGGTCATGACGTGTGGGTCGCCGACGACCACGGCACCGGTGCTGCGTAGCCGGACGTGGTCCCACAGGCCCGTGACCCGGTCCCGGACGGCGGGCATCCAGTCCCATCCGGACACCGCCAGGTAGGTCGGCGCGTCCAGGTAGTGGTGGGCGGACTGGAGGAAGGTCCGGCCGTCGGGGCCCTTGTCACCGGGGGTGCCCGGGTGCGGCATCGGGGAGACCCGGACGGCGAGGACGTGCTCGCCACGGCGGCCGGCCAGGGCGTCGGTGATGTCGAAGGCCGCCCGGGCGAACGGGTGCGCGACGCTGCCGACCTGCACACCGTTGACCCACGCCGTGGCCTCGTGGTTGATGCCGTCGAACTCGAGCCAGATCCGGCGACCGGCCGAGGTGTCCAGGTCGCGCGGCAGGCGCAGCGCGCGCCGGTACCACCACGTGTGCCGGGACAGCGCCTCCGGGATGCGCATGTTGTTGAAGCCGGAGACGGGGTCGGGCAGGTGGCCCTGGTCGACCAGGGTGCCCAGGACGGTGCCGGGCACGGTCGCGGGCAGCCAGGATCGAACGTCGACGCCGGGGCTGGACAGCGCGGCACCGTCGGCGGTGCCCGCGAAGTCGTCCATCGTCAACGACCAGCCGGACTCCAGCGGCACCGTGCCGTCGGCGGCCACCGTGAGTTCGGGCGCCGAGCCGGTGTTGCCACCTTCCCAACTGGTCCACCCCTCGGCCTTCGGCCGGCCCGCCAGGGGGACGCCGTAGACCTGGAAGCCGTTGAGGCCGACCGGGTTGCCGTTGGAGCGCCGGGTCGACGTCATGCGGATCCAGCGTGCGGTGACCGGCTCGGGCAGCTTGATGGCCTGGACCCCGCCCTGGCCCTCGCTGGTCTCGTACACCGGCCGCCAGTCCCGGCCGTCGGCGGAGACCTCGATCCGGTACGCCGTCGCGGCGCTGGAGAGGATCTCGTCGCCGTCGGTGTCGGTGTAGTTGCCGTCGAACGGCCCGTCGGCGAGCGTGGCCTCGAAGACCAGGGTGACCGCCTCGATCCGGCACGGTGCCTGCAGGTCGACGGAGATCCACTGCGGATCGCCGGAGGCGGCGCGCCATCCACTGCCCCGCACGCCGACCTGCGGCAGACCGTCCACGGCGAACGTGCCGGGCGTCGGCGCGTAGTCCGTCGAGGAGACCGTCACCGGGCGGTACAGGGCGAGGTCGGTGGCCGTCGGCGTCGCGGGCGCGGCGGACGCGAGGGCGTCCGGCAGCACCGCGGTGACCCCGACCGACGCGAGCAGCGTGGCTCCGGCGGAGAGGAACGTGCGCCGCGACATGGGCGATAGCTCGGACATCTTGCCTCCAGACATGACAACGTTGTCGGATCGGATCCAAGACAACGTTGTCAGATCGTGGCGGCATGTTTCACGAGAGTCAAGACCCGGAGTCCATCGTGATTCCGCGAACACGGTGCGCAGTTGGTCCACATCCGACAGCAGGTCACAGTAGGGCCGCTGAGGCGACTGCGGCTGCGTCCGGAAAGCCGTCCGGAGCGACCGGACCTGCGGCGCGGTAGAGGTCGGCGCGCTGCCTATGGAGCTGATGTCGTAAACGATTCAGACCGGCTCGCCGACGCCACCCGCCCGGAGCCTCCAGCCCGCGACCCGGTCCGTGATGTCGTAAACGACTCAGCTCCAAAGGCCCCGACCAGCACATCCCCACTGCAGACGCATCAGTTGAAGAGGGTGCGGGCGGCAGGTCGCCGCCCGCACCCGAGGGCCATCACTCCGGGTACGAGGGCCCCGGCTCGGTACGCAGCATCCGCTTGAGCATGCGGTTCGCCGCCCGCATGTCGTCGCTGACCAATTGGGTCCGCACCGTCCCCTTGCCGGTCAGCTTGCCACCCACCTCGAACACCGCCGTCTCACCCGGCAGCGGCACCGCCTGGCATCCGGTGTACGTCTCGGAGGGAAGGCGGCCGTCCAGCAGGTAGGCGTACACCGGGTCGTCCACACACGTCGTGTAGTACGGGAAGACCCCGTGGCTACCCTCGTTGTCGACGCTGATCATCGACGCGCCGGGAAGCTTCTTCGACGCCGTCAGCGCGCCCTCGTACGCCGTCGCGACGTCGAGTTCGTCCTGCAGCATCAGCACCTTGGGGAACGTCTTCCGGTCGAACGTCGGCATCTGGTTGCTCGTCGGCCAGTACGCACAGGCCGGTGGGTTCTGCAGGTACGGGGCCACCAGCGGGGCGTCGCGGGTCAGTCGCCGGCTGAAGGCGTTCCAGTACGCGACGCTGTCGTTCCACTGCCCGTCCTGGCAGCGGATCACCTCGAAGACGTAGTCGATGTCGTACGTGTACTCACCCGCACCCTGGGCCAGGGTGGCCTGGTCACGCTGGGCCTTCAACGCCGCCTCGGCGTTGACCCGCGACCGCTGGATGTACGCCCGGTCGTCGGCGGTGATCCCCGGCGCGGCGAGCAGCTTCGTGGTGGCCGCCGCGAGGATCTGCTCCGGCGTCCAGCCGTTCCACTCCTCGTAGTACTGGATCACCGTGTTGACCGCCGCCGCCGCGGTCGGGTAGTTCTGCGTGTCGTAGAGGGCGCCGAGGATGAACCAGCCGAACATGAATGGCCCCATCCCGACCCGGGTGCCGCCGGCCCGCTCGAACATCTGGCGGATCGCCATCGGGTCGGTGCCCCGACCGTACAGGTCGTCGTGCCGGGCCATGTACGGCAGAAGCTGCTCCTGGAACGCCCGGTCACGGGTGAACGGCTGCAGGTCCCAGGTCTCCTGCAGCGTCGGCGAGCCGACCGCGGCCACCGAGTCGAGCACCATCCGGCCGGTGCGGCTTCCGAACGTGGCGGCGTACCAGGTGCCCAGCCAGGTTCCGTACGAGTAGCCGAGATAGTTCAGCTTCCGCTCACCCAGCAGCACCCGGATGAAGTCCATGTCGTACGCGGTCTGCTCGGTGGTGATGTACTTCGTCAGCTCGGTGTTGCGGCAACCGGCCACATTGGCCCGGGTGATCAGGTCGTTGGTCACGTCGGTGTCCCGGTAGGTGACCGTGCAGAGCAGCGGCGTGCTCTGCCCGACGCCGCGCGGGTCGAAGCCGATCACGTCGTAATGCTCGGCGAGCTCGGGCGCCGAGAGTGCCACGTACGGTGCCAGCGACAGGCCACTGCCGCCCGGGCCACCCGGGTTGACCAGCAGGACACCCTTGCGGTCCTCGCCGGAGGCGACGGTACGGCTGATGCGGACCTGGATCGTCCTGCCGTCACCGGGGTTGTGCCAGTCGCGCGGCACAGTCACCGTCGCGCAGGACAGCCGCAGTTGCGCTTCGTCCTCGGCGCTGGTGTCAGGCAGCCCGCACGGCTCCCAGGTCGGCCGCTGGGCGGTGAGGGCGCCGGCCAGGGCGGCGGTGTCGGGCTCGGCAGCCGTGGCGGCGGCAGCCGTGGCAGCAGCAGCCGGGAACAGGGCCGTACCGCTGCTCAGGACGGCAGCGGCCAGGGCCGTGGCGAGGATGGCGGCCGGGCGGCGCGCGCGGCGCAGCCCGGTCGAGGGGTGAGGCATCGTCCCGTCCTCTCATGGAGCAGATGATCGAATGGCCTCCACCCTGGCCCAGGAGTGTTTCGGTGCTTCGATGCCGCCCTGACGAAGACCGGCCATGGCGTGATCTCGCCAGTCACAACCAGCCACGTCGGCTGGCCTGCACGCCGAGCTGGAACCGGCTGCGCGCGCCGAGCAGCTCCTGCAACCGGCTGACCCGACGGTGCACGGTGCGTTTGCTGACGCCGAGGTCGCGAGCGATGGACTCGTCGGTGAGGCCCGCGGTGAGCAGCGCGAGCAGCCGCTGTGTTTCGGCGGAAGGCTCGTCGTCGGGCTGGGCGGCGTCGGCGGTGGCGTGGATCGGCGCACCGAGCCGCCAGAACACCTCGAACAGCTCCGAGAGCCCGTCCAACAGGCGGGACCGGTGCACGAGCACCGCGTCGGCGTCGTCCCCACTGCCGCGCGGCAGGATGATGAGGCCACGGTCGGCGTCGGTCAGCATCATCTTCAGCGGAAGTTCGGGGAAGACGCGGGCCTGCTCGCCCGCCGCGACGGCGGCGCGCACCGCGGCCAGCATCGCCTCGTCGTGCAGCAACTCCCCCTCGTAGACGCAACGGTAGCGCAGGCCGCGCCGCAGCGCGTCGTACTGGACCTCCTCCGGCACCCGTGTGGTGTCGCGCAGGTACGGCCCGCGCTCCAGCCCCCGTACCTGCGTGCGGGCGCCGGCCTGCAACTGGCGGAACAGCTCCCGGGCGGCCTGCTTACCCTCGATGACCTCGACGAACGCCGCCCCCGTGCCGTGAACCGCGGTGTACAGCCCCGACAGTGTCTCCGCCGTGGCGCGGGCCCGGGCGGCCTCCATCTCCCGCTGCGCCGCCCAGCTCTCCAGCGCGGTGCGCGGCGGGCGGACGTGCAGGACACCGGCGGCGTCGCGGTGCACCGCCCCGCTCTTGACAAGCCCGGCGAGTGCCCGGGTGGCCTGCGGTGGCGCGGTGGACAGGAACTCCCGCTGCGGTACCGGGGCGACCGTCAGCAGCTCGCGGTAGACGTCCGCGACGCCCGACGCGAGTGGGAGCGATCCCAGCCCAGGGGCTGGGGGTGCGCCGGAGGGGTCGGTCGGCATGCCGGCGATCGTACAAGCGCCCGGGCGGACGGCCGAAAGCGCCGGCTACGGCCCGATAGACGGTTGTGAAGGCCGGCCTAGCCCAGCATGATCGTTCTGTGGCGCGGTGGGCACCGGGTCGCCGGGAGAGTCGGGCAGCCCACTCGGGGTACTGCTGTGGTGACGACCCAGTGAGGAGGTGACGGGCCGATCTCATGCAAGGGGAGCTGCAACGCCTCGTCGACGCACTCGCCGCGTACACGGGCCGCCCGGCGCTGATCGAGGACCGGCGTCAGCGGGTGGTGGTCTACAGCGAGCACACCGGGTTGATGGACGACGTGCGCAAGGCGTCCATCCTGCGCCGGCAGAACACCCCGGAGGTGATGGCGTGGTTCCGGGACCTCGGCATCATGGACGCCCGTACCGTGGTGCGCACGCAGGCGTCGCGAGAGCTCGACCTGCTGCCTCGGGTCTGTGTCCCGATCCGTCACCAGGACCTGCTGCTCGGGTTCGTGTGGTTCATCGACCCGGACGGCACGATGGCCGACGCGGACATCACCGCCACCGGCCTGATGAGCGAGCTGTCGCTGGCGCTGTACCGGGAGAACCTCCTCGGTGAGCTGGCGTCCCAACGGGAAACCGAGGCGGCGCGGACCCTGCTCTCCGACAGCGACGTCAGCCGGGACCAGTCGCTGCGCACCCTGCGCGAGACCGGCCTGATCGCCGGGGACGGGCCGGCCACCGCGCTTGTCGCGCAGATGGTGCCGCCGCACGGCGAGCCGCCCGACGAGGTTGCCCGGCTGGCGCTGGAGCAGGCGCTGGTCACCACCCGGCGGTGGATCGGCACCCGGGAGGCGCTGCACCTGATCCGCGACGACCACGGGGTGCTGCTGCTCTGCGGCGAGCGCGGTGCCGGGCGTCACTCCCCCGAGGTCGTCGCGAAGCTGCTCGACGACAACCTGCGGCAGGCGACCCGCGGGCTCGGCTCGGTGGAGCGCGTCGTGGTCGGGGTCGGTCAGCCGCGGCCCCGGCTGACCGAGGCGATCGCGTCGTACGGGGAGGCGCTGCAGTCGGCCCGGGTGGGCGTGCGGTTGCCGGCGCTCGGCCCGGTGGTGTCGTGGGCTGGGCTGGGCATCTACCGGGTGCTGTCGCGGATGGAGGGTCGGAACCTGGACATCGCCGACGTGCACCCCGGGCTTGAACGGTTGCTGCGGGAGCAGCCGAACCCGGTGTTGCTGCAGACCCTGGAGCGCTATCTGGATCTGGCCGGCAACGCGCACGCCACGGCCGAGCAGCTACGCCTGCACCGCACCACGCTCTACTACCGGCTGCAGCGGATCGAGGAGCTGGCCGACACCGATCTGAAGAACGGAAACGAGCGGCTCTGTCTGCACCTGGCGCTGAAGCTGGGCCGGTTGACCGGCGCGTACCGACCGCAGGAGTGACACCGGTGGGCGGGGCTAGCGTCCCGCCCACCGGGTCCCCGCCTACAGGCCCGCGGCCACGGCCGCCGAGCGGCCACCGACGATCGGTAGCTCGATCCGGCTGCGGTCGAAGTGGACGGTGATGTCGGCCTGGTTCTGCTTCGCCCGGCTGCTGTAGCCGGAGTACGAGCCGAGCAGCACCACGCCGACCTGGTTGCCGGCCCCGAAGACGTAGTCCTCGGGGAGCAGCGGCACGTCGACGGAGTTCTTCCTGCCCGGCACCAGCGGCGTCGTCACGGACGGCGACTTGAGGTTGAGGCCGTCCAGGATGCCCTTGGTCACCAGCTCCTGCGGATCGGTGGCGACGGTCTTCTCGGTCTGCCGGTAGCAGGCGTCCTCGGCGCGTCCGCCCCAGGTGGCCGAGTCACCCCAGCAGTCCTCGGTGGTCAGCGTCCGGATGCCGTCGCCGGAGGTGCTGAACCGCGGCCGGGTGCCGTAGTCGACCAGCAGGCCGGCGAAGCTGGTGTCCTCGCCGTTCACCGATGCGTTGATCTTCACGATCGGGGTGCCGGAGATGTGCAGCGGCCGACGCAGCGGCTGGGAGAGGAAGACCAACCGGTTCTCCGTGTTCGCCGCCGGGTCCGACGGGTGCCGGATGGCGTTGGTCTGGCTCATCGACGGGGTGTCCTGGAACGTCCGGGACGCCTTACCCGGCTGCGGGCGGACCGACAGCCCGCCGGCCGCCCCCTCGTCGCCGGGGCGCAGGAACACCTGGGTGCTCCGGGCGGCCGGGACCGGCCAGGTGCGGTGGGTCTCCCAGACGTCCGGAGCCCGCTCGATGTCGGCCATCGGCTCGGCCATGATGCCGTTCTGCACCCCGTGCAGCCAGAAGTCGAACCACCGGTGCAGGGTGTCCACCCACTCGCCCCGTCGGAAGTCGAACGGGTCGATGTGACCCGTGCCGGTCAGCCAGAGCTTGCGGGGGACGTTCTCCTCGGCCAGCGCGTCCCACCACTTGCTGAAGTGGTCCGCGCGGACGTTGTTGTCGTTGATGCCGTGGACGACGAACACGCTCGCTCGCACCCGGTCCGCGTGCGGGACGTAGTCCCGCTCGGCCCAGAAGGCGTTGTAGTCGCCGGTGACGTCGTCGCTGTCGACGCCGAGCTGGGTCCGCACCGGCGCACAGTGCTCCCGCCGCTCCGGGTTGGTGACCGTGTTGGAGAGGCTGCCGGAGTAGTTGTTCGCCCGGGTGACCAGGCCGTTGCTGCGCGAGTAGTCGTACCAGCTGGAGATCGCCGAGATCGGCACGATGGTGGTGAGCCCGCGCACGCCGCTGGCGGCGGCCGCGTTGGCCAGCGTCCCGTCGTACGACTTGCCGATCATGCCGGTCCTGCCGTTGTGCCAGTCGGCGACGACCCGCGTGCCGGCCGCGTCGGTGCCGGCCCGACGACCGTTGAGCCAGTCGATCGCGGTCGGCGCGCTGATGTTGTCGGCGCGACCACCGGTGACCGGACAGCCGGTCGAGTTGTTGGTGCCGATCATGTCGAGCAGGACCACCGCGTAGCCGCGCGGGACGAAGTAGTTGTCGTAGAAGAGCGGCCACTGGTCGTTGAGGCCGTCGCCGTCGACGTCAGCCTTGCACTCGCTCTCGTTGCCCCGGCACACGGTGGAGTAGTAGGGGCTGGCGTCCATGATCACCGGCACCCGCAGACCGGCCTGGCTGGCCTTGGGCCGGATGATGTCCATCGCCACGACGTCGCGGGCGCCGTCGCCATCGGTGTCGACGTCGGAGGTGACGAATACCCGCTCGCGGATCGCGTCGGCATACCCGAACACCGGCTGGGTGACTCCGTGCTGAATGACGGGCCTGACCAGGCCCGCCGTCGGGTTCGCCGTCGCGGTTGCCGCCGGCAGGCCGACGGCGATGGTCGCAACGACCACCACCGACGCTCGCCACCAGCTCCTTGTGGTTCGCATCGTGCTCCTCCCCATCTCCGGCACCGGCCGTGGTCCCGGTCGTCCCGGGTGAGGACGACGTGCCGGCGGTGCGGCAGTTGCCTCGCACCCTAGAAACCGATTCACGGATGGTCATCGGACAGATGCGGGAGGTGATCGCCGTCCGGTCCTACGTCTGTCGCATCTCGACAGGCGTAGGACGCGACGGCGGGTGATTCCAACAGGTGCCCGATGACGTCCCGGCCGCCCGGCCATAGGTTCGCCGCACCACCTCCGCCGGTCGACCCGACCGTCACCCAGCGTCACCGGCGGAGCCCATCGGCGGCATCGGAGACGAGCGCGCCAACCGGTTGACGGGCGACGGGAAGGGCGGGATGTGCGGTTCTCGGGCCCAGCCGTGATCCCGCGGTTCATCGGGCGGTTCCTGGTGCCGGCGGCGTTCGCGGCGCTCTTCGCCGCACCACTGTGGTTCATGGTGGTCGGCTCCCTACGACCCGCCGGCCTGCCGCCGCCCCGGACCTTCGAGGTACTCCCGCCCGAGCCGACCATGGCCGCGTACGCCCGGCTGCCTGAGCTGATCCCGCTGTTCCGGTACCTGGCCAACTCGGCGCTGGTCGTCGCGGTCGCCGTGCCGCTGACCGTCGTCGTCGCCTCACTGACCGGCTTCGGGCTACGGCTGTTGACGCCGGTGGCCCGCCGCCGGGCGGTCCTGGGCCTGCTGGCGGTGCTCATGGTGCCGGTCACCGCGGTGTGGGCCACCCGGTTCGAGCTGTTCCGGCTGGCCGGCGTGGTCGACACGTACGTCCCGTTGCTGGCCCCGGCGCTGCTCGCCGGCAGCCCCTTCCTGGTGCTGCTCTACGCGTGGAGCTTCGGCGGCGTGCCGGACACCCAGCTCGGGGCGGCCCGGCTGGAGGGCGCCGGCTGGTTGACGATCTGGCGCCGGGTGGCGCTGCCGCAGGTGCGGCCGGCGACGCTGGCCGTCGGCGTGCTCGCCTTCACGCTGCACTGGTCCAACCTGATCGACCCGCTGCTCTACCTGCAGAGCGGTGACCGCTACACCTACCCGCTCGGCCTGCAGTTCCTGCGGCTGCTGAACCCGACGGACTGGCCGCTGCTGATGGCCGCCTGCGTTGTCGCGACAGCGCCGTGCGTGGTGGTGTTCCTGCTCGCCCAGCGAATCCTGCTCAACGACGATCCGCTGGCGGCACTGAGATCTGGAGGTCGTAGGTGAGCACGTTCCGCGCTCGACGATGGGGTGCACTGATCACCGCCGCGCTGCTGCTCGGCTACGCGGCCGGCTGCGGCGCCGGCGACCGCGCGGCCGACCGGCCAGGGATCACGGTCGTGCTCTTCGGCGACGCTGAGGAGATCGCCGGCTACCGCAGCCTGGTCGCCGCCTTCGAGCAAACCCACCCGGACGTGCCCGTCAACCTCTCCCCCGTCGCCACCCAGGACGACCTGATGGCCCGGCTGACCACCTCGTTCGCCGGCGGGCAGCCACCCGACGTGTTCCTGCTCAACTACCGCCGCTACGGCCAGTTCGCCGCCCAGCAGGCAATCGAGCCGGCGCAGGCGTACCTCGACCGCAGCGAGGCGCTGAACGAGAGTGACTTCTCCCCCCGGGCACTGGACGCCTTCCGGTTCGACGGCAAGACGTTGACCTGCCTGCCGCAGAACATGTCGTCCCTGGTCGTCTACTACAACGCCGACCTGTTCGCGGCGGCCGGCGTGCCACTGCCGAAGGCCGGCTGGACCTGGGACGACTTCCTGGCCGCCGGGCGGGCCCTGACCGGCGACGGGAAGTACGGCGTGGGCGTGGAGCCGTCCCTGCCGCGGCTCGCCCCGTTCGTCTGGTCCAACCGGGGTGAGCTGGTCGACCACCCGGACAAGCCGACCACCCTGACCCTCACCGGCGACCCGGCCACCCGCGCCGCCGTCGACTGGTTCCTCGACCTGCAACTGAAGCACCACGTCGTGCCCCCGGACGCCGAGGAGCAGAGCGAGTCGAGTGAGGCCCGGTTCCTGCGCGGCACGCTCGGCATGTACCTCAACAGCCGGGTCGCCGTGCCGACGCTGCGCACGATCGACGGCTTCACCTGGGACGCGGCGCCACTGCCGATCGCGCCGGGCGGCGTACCCGCCTCGATCCTGCACAGCGACGCCTACTGCATGAGCGCCGGCCTGCCCGACCACGACCAGGCCTGGCGGTTCATCGAGTTCGCGATGGGCGGGCAGGGCCAGCGGATCCTCGCCGGGTCGGGCCGCACGGTGCCGTCCCGGCTCGACGTGGCCAACTCCCCCGAATTCCTCGACCCGCAGAAGCCGCCTCGGTCGTCGCGGGTCTACCTCGACGCCGAGCCGCATCTGCGCGCCACCCCGCGCACCGGCACGTGGTCCCGGGTGGAGCGCGAGGCCGGCGGCCTGCTCGAGGAGGTCTTCTACGGCCGGATCGGACGCGAGGAGGGGCTGCGACAACTGGAGGAGAAGCTCCGGCCGCTCTTCGCGCTTCCGGTGGGCGCCGGTGGCTGAGCAGGGCGTGATCCGGCTCGAATCGCTGACCAAGTCGTACGGGAAGGTCGTCGCCCTCGACGGCGTCGACCTGGCGGTGCGCGCCGGCGAGATGGTCACCCTGGTCGGCCCGTCCGGCTCCGGCAAGTCGACGATCCTGCGGCTGATCGCCGGCCTGGACCGGCCGGACCGTGGTCGCGTCGTCGTCGACGGGCAGGACGTGGCCCGGGTGCCGCCGCACCGCCGCGCGGTGGCGATGGTCTTCCAGGACTACGCGCTCTACCCCCACCTCACCGTCCGCGGCAACCTGCTGTTCGGGCTGCGGGTCCGCCGCGTCCGGCGCGCGGAGGCCGAAGATCGGGCCCGGGCGGCGGCCGACCGGCTCGGCATCGCGGACCTGCTCGACCGCTACCCCGACGAGACCTCCGGCGGGCAGCGCCAGCGCATCGCCCTCGCCCGCGCGCTGCTGCGCGAGCCGACCGTCTATCTGCTCGACGAGCCGCTGGCCAGCCTGGACGCGCCGCTGCGCTTCGCCACCCGCGCCGACCTGCTCACCCTGCACCGGGAGCTGGGCACCACCACCATCCACGTCACCCACGACCAGGCCGAGGCGATGACGCTCGGCGACCGGGTCGTCGTCCTCGACCACGGTCGGGTCCGCCAGATCGGCCCGCCGCAGCAGGTGTACGACGAACCCGCGGACACCTTCGTGGCCGGCTTCCTGGGCAGCCCGCCGATGAACCTGGTGCCCGGTGGCGGCGTGCTGGGCGGTGGCACCGACCTGACCCTCGGCGTACGCCCGGAGGACCTGCGGCTCGACCCCGACGGACCGGTGGCGACGACCGTCGAGGCGGTCGAGGCGCTCGGCAGCGAGGCCATCCTGCTGACCCGCTGCGACGACGGCACTCGGTTGACCGTCCGCACCGGCCCCCGCCCAGGTGTGTGGCCGGGCGACCAGGTGCGACTGCGCGCCGACCCGGGCCGGATCCACCGCTTCGACGCCGACACCGGGCGTCGCCGGTGAGCACCGGCCGGACCAGCCGGCCGCTGACCGCGTGGGCGTTCCTCGCGCCGTACGCGGTGGCGGTCGCGCTGCTGATCGCGCTGCCCGCCCTGCTCAACCTCGGCTACGCGTTCACCGACCACACCGGGCTGACCCGGGACCCGCGCTTCACGGGCCTCGCCAACGTCCGCCGGCTGCTCGCCGACGACTTCCTCGTCGACAGCGTCCGAGCCTCCGCGATCCACGTGGCGCTGGCCGTACCGCTGCGGTTGCTGGCCGCCATCGGGCTCGGGCTGCTGCTCGCCGCGCCCCGCCCCGGCGGCCGCTGGTTCCGGGTCGCGGTCTACCTGCCGACCGTCGTACCCGACGTGGCCCTGGCGGTGCTCTTCCTGTGGGTGCTCAACCCGCTCTACGGCCCGCTCAACCAACTGCTCGGGCTCGTCGGCCACCCGGGCATGAACTGGCTCGCCGAGCCCGGCTCCGCACGGGTGGCCGTGGCGCTGATGCTCGCGTTCCCGATCGGTGAGGGTTTCATCGTCGTGCTCGCCGCCCGCCGGATGCTCGACGGCCGGCTGTACGAGGCGGCGGCGCTGGAGGGCTGCGGCCCGATCGGCCAGTTGCGCCGGCTCACGCTGCCGCTGCTCGCGCCGGTGCTGGTGCTGCTCGCCGTCCGCGACACGATCCTCACCCTGCAGGTCAACTTCGTGCCGGCGTACGTCCTCACCGACGGCCGGCCCGCGAACGCCACGCTCTACCTGCCGGTCTACATCTTCGACCAGGTCTTCGAGTTCTCCGGCTTCGCCTACGGAGCCATGATCACGAGCGTCCTCATGGTGGTCACCGGGGTCATCATCACCGCGCTGCTGCTGATGGTGCGACGCTGGCGGGTGCTGCGCTGAGCGTGACATCCTGCTGCGGTGAGACTCCGGATGTTCGCCGTCGTCGTCACGGTTCCGTTGCTCGTCGCCTGCGGCGGCACGGACGCCGCGCGGCCCACCGACCGGGGAGCGGGGATGCTCGCGAACCTGCCCAGCTGTGACCGGGTGCCGCTTGACGCCGACGCCGAGGTGGACGCCCGGGTCACCGGCCTGCTGCTGCCCGACGGCGCGCGGGTCACCTCGGTGGTCGAGCAGGGCGCCCTGACCACGGTCGCGGCCACCATCCGGATGACCCCGCTGGACGTCCGCGCCCACTACGAGAGCCGTGGCGACATCGACCTGCTGCGCGCCGAGGACGAGGTGTTCGAGGCCGAGGTACTGATGCGGGCGCAGGAACGGCGGACGTATCTGCGGGCCACGGCGCTCTGCGCGGACGGAACGACGCTGACCGCGGTGGTCGGGCCGGACTCGGACGAGGCCGGCCTGCCCGAGTTCCAGAGCAACTGACCACCGGACCGGCTCGACAGATGTCCTAATCAGGCAGGTCGAATCGCGACAGATGCTCGGTGACGTCGGTCACTCCACTGTCTAGCGTGCGCACTGGACCACTTTTCGGTCGCCATGGCGCGTGGACAGGGAGACTGCATGAGACTCACGCTCGCCCGAAGGTACCGCGGCCTCGCGATGACAACGAGCCTGGGGCTGGTCGTCGCGCTCGCTCTGACCGCCTCGTCCGCGCCCCGGCCGGTGCAGGAGTCGCTGGCCACCAACTCGCCCACCGGCCCGATGGAAATCCCCGACGAGTGGATGACCGCCCAGCGGATGAGCGACGGCAGCCGGGACCTCTCGGTGGCCAAGTACGCGAAGGCTCGCGGCGAGGCCCACGATCTCAACCTGCGCACCCGCCTCCTCTACCGCGACCTGGCGCAGCGGAAGTGGAACTTCTTCGGGCCGAGCAACATCGGCGGCCGGGTCGTGGACATCGCCGTCGACCCGCAGGTTTCCGACCAGATCTTCATCGCCGCCGCCTCCGGCGGCGTCTGGAAGTCCGACGACGCCGGCGCCACGTTCGAGACGGCCTGGCCGGACGACTGGACGCAGAGCATGGGCGCGGTCGCGATGACCAGCGACGGCGTCCTCTTCGCCGGCACCGGCGAGGCCCAGCCGGGTGGCGGCTCGATCACCTTCGGCGGCGACGGCATCTACCGCTCGAAGGACCGGGGCAAAACCTGGCGGCACGTCGGCCTGAAGGACAGCCACGCCATCGGCCGCTTCGCCATCGACCCGAGCAACGAGGACCGGATCTTCGCCGCCGCCAGCGGCAACCTCTTCGTACCGGGTGGCCAGCGCGGCGTCTACCTCTCGGAGAACGGTGGGACCAGCTGGAGGCAGGTGCTCGCACCGCCGAACGCCACCACCGGCGCCACCGAGGTCGTCATCGACCCGAGCAACCCGCGCCGCATGTACGCGGCCATGTGGGACCACCTGCGCGAACCACACCAGCGCACCTACGGCGGGCCCGGCTCCAGCCTCTGGCGCTCCGACGACGCCGGCCGCACCTGGTCGCGGATGACCAACGGCCTGCCCACCGACGCCGACCAGGGCCGCTGGGGCATCGCGGTCGCCCCGGACAACCCCCAGCGGCTGTACGCGTACGTCGGCACCGCACTCGGCCCGTTCCGCGCCTTCTACCGCTCCGACGACGGCGGCGACACCTGGACGCAGACCCCGGTCACCGCCGGTCAGGCATCCCAGTCCACGTTCAGCTGGTGGTTCGGCAAGCTCTTCGTCGATCCCGGCAACGCCGATCACGTCTTCCTCACCGGGGTCAACCTGATGCGCTCGACCAACGGCGCGCAGAGCTTCTCGTCGGTCAGCGGCGTGCACGCCGACCAGCACGCGATGCGTTGGGACCCGAAGGTGCCCGGCCGGGTCTACCTGGGCAACGACGGCGGCCTCTACCGATCCGAGGCGAACGGCGCGAGCGGCTGGGTCAAGGCGACCTACGAGCCGTACACCCAGTTCTACACGGTGGACGTCGCGCAGACCGATCCGGTGCTGAAGGTCGGTGGCGCGCAGGACAACGGCTGCAACCGCGGCTACAACGGCGTCGGCGGCCCATGGAACGCCATCGGCTGCGGTGACGGCCTCCAGGTGGTCATCCACCCGGAAGCCCCGAACATCGTCTTCGGGTGCAGCCAGTACGGCTCCTGCTACCGGTCGGAGAACTCCGGCGGCACCCCCCGCCAGACCATCGGCACCGGCCAGACGACCTCGGAGCGGCGCAACTGGCTGACCCCGCTGCAGTTCGACCCGAGCGACCCGAACGTCATGTACTACGCCGGGAACATTCTCAACCGCTCGACGGACAACGGTCGCACCTGGGCGCCGATCAGCCCGGACCTCACCGGCGGCGGCCCCAACGACCCGAACGGCTACCCGTGGGGCACGATCACCACCGTCGCCGCCGCGCCCACCGACGGCAACAAGCTCTACGTCGGCACCGACGACGGGCGGCTGTGGTGGACCGACGACCTCGGGCAGAACTGGCAGCAGGTCAACCCGGGGCAACTGCCCGGCACCTGGGTCACCCGGGTGGCGGTGAACCCCGCCGACAAGAACATCGCGTACGCCACCTTCTCCGCCTTCCGCTCCGGTAGCGACCGGTCGCACGTGATGATGACCCGCGACGGCGGCCGTACCTGGAGCAACATCGGCCGTGGCCTGCCGGACGCGCCGGTGAACTTCGTCGTCCCGACCGCCGACGGCCTGCTGCTGGTCGGCACCGACGTCGGGGTGTTCATGTCGGCGTGGAACGGTGGCGAGTGGGCGGCGCTGGGCACCAACCTGCCGCAGGCGGCCGTCATGTACCTGCGTTACCACGAGCCGAGCCGGCAGCTCACCGCGGCGACCTTCGGTCGGGGCGTCTACGACCTGGCCGTGCCCCGCTGCCCGGCGGCGTCGACCAAGCTGCCGCTCAAGCCGACCGGTGTCGGCGTGGTCGGCGTACTCGCCTCCTGCCGAGCGGGCTGATCAACCGGTAGTACGTCGCATCTGACGCGGCTCGCAGGCCACCTCCCGGACCCGGGAGGTGGCCTGCCCGTTCAGGCGCAACGGTCATCTGCGCAGCCGGCGGGCGCAGGCGCCGTCGTGGCCGTCGCGGAGGAGGCAGCGCCGGCCGCCAGGAAGCCGCAGGTCGCAGAAGACCCGGTGGCGGAGGAACTGCTGGTCCTCCTCGGAGACGGTGGTCTCCCCGGGGTCGGCCATCGGCTGCACCAGCATCCACCGGCCGATGACCCGGGCCAGGCGTTGCGCGGCGGGCAGGTCGGTGGCGACGACGGGCAGGTGGATGACGTACCGCTGGCTCATTGAAGCTGGTCCCGCTCGTTGCGGGCGCGCGCCTGGTCGGTCTGCCAGCGACGCAGCCCGGCCTTGATCCGGGCGGTCTCGCGACGGCTATCCGCGAGAGCGGCGTAGACGGCGGCCATGTCGACGGCGACCCGGTCGAGGAAGGCGTACACGTCGTCGGGGTTCAGACCGCGACGCCCGAGTCCGGTCGGCGCGAAGCGGCGCTCGCGCACCTGCCACGGCAGCAGACTGGTGTACGCGGTGGAGCGATACGTGGTACCAGCGCTCGGCGGCCCTGGTCGTTGGTTTCTGGCGTTCATGTCTGCCTGCCTTCCTGATGCGGAGGGGCGAGGGGTGTTCGTGCTGTGATCAGCCTGCGACAGTCCGCAGTGGAAACGCAACGTTCTATACCGCGATTTCGCTGTTGTGCATTGACTTTCTTTGTTGGAATCCGTAGGAGTTGCAGGAGCAGGTCACGCAGTGTTGCGTGATGCAACCAGGGAGTGTGCGGATGCCCGACGACATCGGATCGACCGTGCCGCGCCGGCAACTCGGCCGGCTGCTGCGACAGTTCCGCAACGAGGCCGGGGTGACGCTCGACGCCGCCGCCGAGGCCCTCGAGTACAGCCGGCAGAAGATCTGGCGCCTCGAGTGCGGCATGGGCTCGGTCCGGGTGCTCGACGTCAAGGCGATGTGCGAGCTGTACGGGGTGTCGCCCGAGATGACCGAGGCGATGCGCGGGCTCGCCGCCGAGACGAAGTCGAAGGGGTGGTGGCACGCGTACGGGGATGCGGTGCCGAACTGGTTCGAGCTGTACGTGGGGCTGGAGTCCGCCGCCGCTCACCTACGGGAGTACGAGGAAACGCTGATCCCTGGCCTGTTGCAGACACGGGAGTATGCCCTCGGCCTCGCTCGACTGGACCAACCGTCTATCGGTGAAGAGGATCGCGAACGGTCGGTGGAGGTGCGGCTACAACGGCAGGGGTTGCTGACTCGGCGGCTGCCGCAGCCGCCCCGGCTGGATGCCGTGCTCTCAGAGGCAGTGCTGCGTCGGGCTGTCGGCAGCCGGGGCGTCATGGTCGAGCAGCTCACTCGTCTCCTGGATGCCGGAGAGATGCCGAATGTGTCCGTGCGGGTGCTGCCCTTCGCCGCCGGTCCACACCCTGGCGCGGTCGCGGGCTCGTTCGTGATCCTCGACTTCCCGGCGACCAACGGTGGGCGAACCGCGCCAGAGCCGTCGGTGGCGTACAGCGAATCGTTGACCGGCGCGCTCTACCTCGACAAGCCAGACGAGTTGGCTTCCTACCGCTGCGTGTGGCGCGGTCTGGAGCGGCTTGCTCTCGATGAGGCACAATCGGCGGACATGATCAAGACCGTCATAGCGGAGATGCGACATGACTGATCTGACCGGCGCCGTTTGGCGCAAGAGCACCCGCAGCGGCGGCAACGGCGGCAACTGTGTCGAGGTCGCCACCAACCTTCCCGGCGTTGTCGCCGTACGCGACTCCAAGAGCACTGAGGGGCCGGTACTCCGCTTCGAACCGGGCACCTGGCTATTGTTCGCAGCCGCCGTGAAGCGTCCGGGTCTCCCCCGCATCTGAGGGAACCACATCCGACCGGCGTCGCCGCTGCGTGCGGACACGCAGCACCTGCGATGCTCCCTGGCATGGATGATTTGACGGGCCGCGTGCGGGCGTTCGCTGAGGAGCGGGACTGGCAGCAGTTCCACACGCCCAAGAATCTCGCCATGGCCCTCGCCGGTGAGGTCGGCGAGCTGATCGCCGAGTTCCAGTGGCTGACACCTGAGCAGTCCGCGACGGTCATGTCCGACCGCGACGCCGGTGCCCGGGTGAAGGCCGAGATCGGCGACGTGATGATCTACCTGACTCGGCTAGCCGACGTACTCGGCGTCGACCTGGTGGAAGCAGCTCTGACCAAGCTGGAGGATTCAGCCCTCCGCTACCCGGCAGACCAGGCTCGCGGCTCGGCGGCGAAGCGGTAGCCCACAACGCCAGCGTGGCGCTGAGTTGATCTCTTCGCTACAGTCCATGACGTAGGAGCGCGTCACGACGGGCTTCCGGCGGCTGCCGGACACGCCCCCCATGCGCACGATCACTTCGTGCTGCCCGGGGGCAAGTGTTGTCAGCGTTTCGCACGTCCGCCGATGGTCTGCTGCGCCTGGTTAGCGGCGGCACGCTCGCCGATCGGATCGTGGAGCAGATCGGTCGCAACGTGAGCCCGGCGGAGCGCCGTGCCTGGTCGCGCAGCCTTGAGGTGCTGGGGCAGGATCTCGCCGACGCGGGCCTGGGCCAGGTTGAGATGCTGGTCGAGTACCAGTTGCCGCTGACCAGCAAGCGGGTCGACGTGGTGCTCGCCGGCGTGGACCCTAGGACGTCCGACGATTCATACGTGGTCGTGGAGCTGAAGCAGTGGTCCTACGCCGAGTCCTACGAGGGTTCTGACACCCTTGTGGCAGTGCAACACGCGCACGGCCCGCGGCTGCATCCCGGCGTCCAGGTTGAGCTGTACTGCGAGTATCTGACGGACTTTCTCGGCATCCTCGCTGGGCACCAGAATCCGGTGCGCGGGGCGGCGTACCTGCACAATGCGGTCGACCGCGACATCAGTGACCTGTTCGATCGCCCGGCGACCGAGCAGAGCCGGATCTTCACCAAGCAGCGGCGGGGCCAGTTCCTCGACTACCTGCGCGCCCATCTCGCCCCGACGTCAGGCGCTGGCGCCGCTGACCGCTTCCTCGCCAGCTCTGTTCGGCCCAGCCGCCACCTACTGAGGTACGCCGCGCAGGAGTTGAAGGATCGGTCGCACTTCACGTTGCTCGATCAGCAGCGCGTCGCGTACGAGCTGGTGCTGCACGCCGTGGAGCGAGCCCGATCCGCGGACCGCAAGTCGGTCGTTGTCGTGTCGGGCGGACCGGGCAGCGGCAAGAGCGTGATCGCGCTGTCGGTGCTTGGCGAGTTGGCACGCCAGAACCGTGCCGTCATGCACGCCACGGGCTCACGGTCGTTCACCCAGACGTTGCGCCGGTACGCCGGCAAGGGCTCGACCCGGTTGAAGAGCCTGTTCGGCTACTTCAACAGCTTCATGTCGGCTGAGCGCAACGGTCTGGACGTGCTGATCTGCGACGAGGCGCACCGCATCCGGGAGACCTCCGTCAACCGGTTCACCTCGAAGGCCAAGCGGGACAAAGCGCGTTCGCAGATCGACGAGCTGATCGCCGCCGCCCGAGTGCCGGTCTTCCTGCTCGACGAGCACCAGGTGGTGAAGCCAGGCGAGTTGGGCAACGTCGAGGTCATCTCGTCGTACGCGAAGCAGCTCAACCTCGATGTCGAGGTGGTGTCGCTGCACAGCCAGTTCCGCTGCGGCGGCAGTGAGGCGTACGAGCGGTGGGTCGTTGATCTACTCGGTCTCGATGACGACGAGCCGTCGGTCTGGGCCGGTGACGGGAGGGTCGACCTGCGTCTCGCGGAGTCGCCGGAGGAGTTGGAAGCCTTTCTCGCCAGGAAGCAGGCGGCCGGCGTGACCGCCCGAATGTCCGCCGGGTACTGCTGGCCCTGGAGCGACCCGCGCCCGGACGACAGCCTGGTGCCGGATGTACGGGTCGGCGGCTGGTCCCGACCGTGGAACGTCAAGAGCGAGCGCAGTGTCGGCGAGGCACCAGGAAGCGCGTTCTGGGCCACCGATCCGAACGGTTTCGGCCAGGTGGGCTGCGTCTATACGGCCCAGGGCTTCGAGTACGACTGGTCGGGCGTCATCATGGGGCCGGACCTGGTGGCTCGGGAAGGCCGTCTGGTGACGCGACGTGAGGAGTCGAAGGACCCGGCGTTCCGCAGCCGTAAGACGGTCAGCGACGCCGAAGCGGATCTGCTGATCCGCAACACCTACAAGGTCCTGCTGACCCGAGGGATGCAGGGCACGATCGTCTACTCCACCGATCCCGAGACGCGGGAGTACCTCGCTTCGCTGGTCAAGGTGATCCGGCCGGTCGAGACGGTGTACGAGCCGGCCGGCGAGAGCGACCTCGGCTGATCGACCGGTTGGGCTCAGCACGCGGCTCGTGCCGGTAGGGTCCAGTCACGGTCGACGAAAGGCAGCTCAACCATGGCAATTCCCTACCTGACGGCCGCCGACGGCACCGCGTTGCCGGCGATCGGGCTCGGCACGTACCGGCTGAACGGCTCGGCGGGTGTCGACGCGATCGGTCAGGCGATCCGGGCGGGCTACCGGTTGCTCGACTCGGCGGTGAACTACGAGAACGAGGGCGCGGTGGGCCGGGCTGCCCGCTCGGCGGGCGACGTACGGGACGAGCTGGTCGTCACCTCGAAGCTGCCGGGACGGCACCACCGCTTCGACGAGGCGCTGACCACCATCGAGGAGAGCTTGTTCCGCACCGGCCTCGACCGGGTCGACCTGTACCTGATCCACTGGCCGAACCCGAAGGTCGACCTGTACGTGCAGGCGTGGCGGGCACTGATCGAGGCCCGCGAGCGTGGCCTGGTCAGGCACATCGGCCTCTCCAACTTCCTGCCCGAGCACATCGACCGGCTAGTGGCCGAGACCGGCGTCGCTCCGGTGGTCAACCAGATGGAGGTACATCCGTACTTCCCGCAGCAGGAGGCGATCGACTATCACCGGGAGCACGGGATCCTCGTGCAGGGCTGGAGCCCGCTCGGCCGTGGCAACGACCTGCAGCAGCACCCGGTCGTAGTGGAGATCGCGACCGCCCACGGCATCAGCCCGGCGCAGGCCATCCTCGCCTGGCACGTGGCCCGCCAGGTGATCCCGCTGCCCAAGGCCGCCTCCCCGCAGCGGCAGGTCGAGAACCTGGACGTCTTCGGCGTCAAGCTCACCGACGCGGAGGTCGAGGCCATCACCGCGCTGGGCCGCCCGGACGGGCGCCTCGCGGACCAGGACCCGGCGGTGTACGAGGAGTTCTAACCGCCCCGACGTCCTGAAGAGCGGACGCCGTGACGAGCGAGCGGGGGTGGATGGCGGCGCCACCCACCCCCGTTTCGGTCAGAGCTGGCCGAGCACCGCGAACGGGTCGGCGCCGGCACCGCTGTCGACGGCCACGATCCGGCGGCGCAGCGTGAACGTCGCGCCCGGCGCCAGGGTCACCTGACGCTGGCTCATCACCCAGTTGTACGCGGCGTACGCGACGAAGCCGGCCTCCTCGTAGAGCAGGCCGTAGGTCTGCCGGTCCGAGCCGGTCATGCCGATCCACGGCGCGGTGGGCGGGTAGTCGGCCGGGGTGCTGCTGGTG
Source organism: Micromonospora sp. RHAY321 (assembly GCF_023896955.1). Taxonomy (GTDB): domain Bacteria; phylum Actinomycetota; class Actinomycetes; order Mycobacteriales; family Micromonosporaceae; genus Micromonospora. The sequence continues at coordinate 193,700 of NZ_JAMHIW010000002.1, read as the reverse complement.
ATGGTGCCGTGCCCGGCGATCCCGCTGCGCTGGCCGGCGCCGTCGTGGTCGAGCGCGTCGCCGGTCCAGAAGGTGCGCGACGCCGTACCGACGTTGGTGAAGACGCTCTCCGCCAGCACCCACGGTTCGTTCGGCCGGATGGTGTACGTCGTGACGACCTGGAGGTCGGCGACCGCCGTGCTGACGCCGGTGGCGCGGACGGACGCCAGCGGGCCGGTCGCGGAGAGCACCTCGACGGTGCTGGAGCGGACGGTCCGCTGCTGCCACGCGTTGGTGCCGCGGGGCTGCGTCGCCGAGGCGTACGGCAGGTTGATCCAGTCGAGCTGGTCGAGGCGCCCGACCGCGGCCAGGTCCAGGGGCTTGCCGACGGTGACCCCGGACAGTTGCGGGTCGTCGGTGCCCGCCGAGACGGCCAGGGCCAGCAGGTCGTTGCCGAGCACCAAGTCGGACGCCTTCGCCTCGGCCTGCGGGCCGGGAATGACCCGGCCGGCGCCGGCCGTGGTCGCCGCCCGGGTGAGCCGCAGGTCGAGCTTCGTCGGCGCGCCCTGGACGACCGTCGCCGGACGGCTCACCGGCTCGTAGCCGACCCCGTTCACGGTGACGGTGTAGCTGCCGGGCGGCGCGAAGGCGAGAACCTCCCCCGACGGGTCGGTGGTGCTCGCCACGAGTCGGCTGCCGTCCTCCCTGAGCACCGTCACCTGCACGTTCGGCAGAGCGGCACCGGTGGCCGCGTCGGCGACCCGCCCGACGATGCCGTCGCCGGCGTCGATCCGGTACGCCCCCGGCACGCCGTCGCGCACCTCGAACGCCGCGATCGTGTACGCCGGTGACAGGGCGTCCCGGGCGTCCAGCACGATGCGCAGGTCGGCACGCCAGCGTCGCTCGGTGACGTCGCAGATCACGTAGCCGCGGTAACTGCCGTTGTAGAACTTGACGTGCGGGTTGGCCGCGAGGCCGGCCCGGACGTCGGCGTCCCAACCGGCGCCGGAGGAGATCGACGTGCCGACGAACTCGGTGGCGATGGTCTTCGCGGCGGGGTCGGTGAAGTCGGTCTTCAGGTCGTTCACCCAGTGGGTGTGCCAGTCTCCGCCGAGCACGACGGGGTTCGACACCCGGTGCGTGGCGATGAAGTCGAGGATCCGGGAGCGGGCCGGCAGGTACCCGTCCCACTGGTCGAGGTTGACGATCTGCCCCGGCCCCAGGTCGTAGTCGAACGCCGCCATGATGGTCTGCTGGGCGATGACGTTCCAGCGCGCCTTCGACCGGCCCAGCCCGTCGAGCAGCCAACGCTCCTGCTCGGGACCGGTCATGGTGCGGGCCGGGTCGAAGACCTCGCCGGTCGGTTCCTTCCGCCCGTCGCCGAGCGCCTGGTCGCTGCGGTACTGCCGGGTGTCCAGCACGCTGAACTGGGCCAGCCGGCCGAAGTCGACCCGCCGGTACATGAGCATGTCCGGTCCGTCGGGGCGCTGCTCGGGCCGCAGCGGAAGGTGCTCGTAGTAGGCCTGGTAGCCGTTGGCGCGGCGCTCCAGGAAGGGCCGGCCGTCGCCGGCGCCGGCCGGAACCGCGCCGGCGTAGTTGTTCTGCACCTCGTGGTCGTCCCACGTCATGATGAACGGGAACCGGGCGTGCGCGGCACGCAGGTCGGGCGAGGTCTTGTAGAGCGCGTGCAGCCGGCGGAACTCGGTCAGGCTGCCGTTGGTGGTCTCGTAGATGTAGTCGCCCAGGTGCACGACGAAGTCGAGGTCCTGCTCGGCCAGGTCCCGGTAGGCGGGGTAGGGGCCGCCGGCCCAGGACTGGCAGGAGACGAACGCGAACCGCATGTGGTCGGCCTTCGCGCCGGGCGGCGGCATGGTCCGGGTACGCCCGGTGCGGCTGGACACCCCGTCGGCGAGGAAGCGGTACCAGTACCAGCGGTCGGGGGCCAGGTCGTCCACGAGTACGTGCACGGTGTGCGCCGCCGTCGGCGTGGCCGTCACCTCACCGGACCGGACGACGTGGCGGAACTGCGGGTCGCGGGCCACCTCCCACCGGACGGGGACGGGCTCCGGCGGCATGCCGCCGTCCGCCGCGTTGAGCGGGTCCCGGGCCAGGCGTGTCCACAGCACGACGCTGGCGTGGTCCGGCTCGCCGGAGGCGACGCCGAGGGTGAACGGCGCCGGGTCGAGTTCGTCGGCGTACGCCGCGGGGAGCTCGGCGACCAGCTGGCTCACCGCGATCACGCCGGCGGTACCGCCCGCGATGGTCAGGAACCGTCGACGACTGATGGTGGATGGGTCCGGCACTGCCACACCTGCCTTGATCGAGACGAAGTCGTCCCGACAGCCTCGACAGCCCGTCCGCCCGACCACTGAAGATCATGTGAAGGGCGGAGGTACGGCGGTGGAACGCTGCCACTCGGCACTCAGGCGGGGGTCGAAGGACGAAGGCCGTCCTTCGACCCCGGAACCTGCCTAGACGAGCCCGCCGAGGGACGGGTCGCTGATGCTGTCCTTGCCGTTCTCGACGTGGCCGGCGTAGCGGTACTCGAAGCCGGCGTCACCCGCGACGGTGACGGTCAGGTCGTACCAGCCGCGCGTACGGGAAAGCGTCCACTGTGCGCGCTCCGACTCACCGGGGCGCAGGGTCAGCTTCACCGGCCGGGAGTTGTACCCGTCGCGGACGGTCACCTCGACCCGGTTCGACCCACGGTTCTTGAGCGCGAGGACGACCTTGTAGTCCCGCTCGTCGTACGACGCGGTGATCTCGAGGTTCGACTGGCCGCTCGTGAACCGGCGGAAGAACCCGTTCGGGCCGTGCACCGACAGGTCGTACCCGGACTCGGCCGTCCACGTGTCCGTCAGGTGCTTGCCCGGCTCGACGGTGTAGCTGCGCGGGGCGGCCGCGCTGCCGGCCTCGCGTACCTGGAAGACCGCACCCGCCGCGCCGGAGTTGCGGAAGTCGATCCGGAACGAGCCGTCGCCGGCGTGGCCGTCGGCGTGCAGGGTGTACGGGATCGCCCGCGCCGGGCGTACCCCGTGCTCCTGCTTCGGCAGCCGCTGGTCTGCCGGCGGGACCGGCACCTCGTCGGGGTGCCGGACCAGCTCATCGGGCTTGAAGTCGTCGGTGTCCGGCAGGGTGGGGTGCTGTGACCGGTTCGGGTGCCGGAAGTCGAAGGCCGTGGTCAGGTCACCGACGACGGCGCGCCGCCACGGGGTGATGTTGGATTCGATCAGGTCCTTGCGGCCATGGCCGAACCGCGCCTCCAGGAACTTGATCAGCGAGGTGTGGTCGAACACCTGCGAGTTGACGTAGCCGCCGCGCGTCCACGGCGAGACGATGACCATCGGCACGCGGACGCCGAGCCCGTATGGACCGGCCGGGTGACTGGCGTCACCGGGGAAGATCTCGTTGGTGGTCGGCACGGTCGACAGCCCGTGCTCACGCGTCTGCGGAGGCGTCGGCGGGACGACGTGGTCGAAGAAGCCGCCCTCCTCGTCGTAGGTGATGAAGAGCGCCATCTTGCTCCACACCTCGGGGTTCGACGCAAGGATGTCGATGACCTGCGAGATGTACCAGGCGCCGTACGCGGGCTCCCAGTTCGGGTGCTCGGTGTACGCCTCGGGGGCGGTGATCCACGAGACCTCGGGAAGGCGTCCGTTCTCGACGTCGGCCCGGAAGTCGGCAAGCAGCGCCTCGGGGCTGCGGTCCTGGGTTCTGATCTCGGTGCCGGTCTTGGCCCTGTCCGCGAGTGGCGTGCCGGGCTTGGCGTTCTGGTACTGGTGGAAGTAGAGCAGCGAGTTGTCGCCGTAGTTGCCGATGTACGGGTCGTTGGTCCAGCCCCAGGAGCCGGCGGCGTCGAGACCGGTCCCGACGTCCTGGTAGATCTTCCAGGAGATGCCGTTGCGCTCCAGCCGCTCCGGGTAGGTCGACCAGTCGTAGCCGGCCTCCGCGTTGGTGATGACCGGGCCGCCGCCCTTGCCGTCGTTGCCGACCCAGCCGCTCCACATGTGGTAGCGGTTGGGGTCCGTGGGCCCCATCAGCGAGCAGTGGTAGTTGTCGCAGACCGTGAAGGCGTCGGCGAGCGCGAAGTGGTAGGGCAGGTCCTGGCGGGTGTGGTAGGTCATCGCGGTGACGCCCTTGTTCGGCACCCACTGGTCGAACCGGCCGTCGTTCCAGGCGGCGTGCCCGTCGTTCCAGCCGTGCGGCGGGTCCGGCAGGAACGTCTGGCCGAGATCCTTCACCTCGGGGCGGAACGGCAGCAGCTCCTCGGCGCCGTCGGGCTGGTGCCACACGTCCTTGCCGGACGGCAGCGTCGCCGGGTGCGGGTCCCCGAAGCCGCGGACGCCCCGCATCGTGCCGAAGTAGTGGTCGAACGAGCGGTTCTCCTGCATGAGGATGATGACGTGCTCGACGTCGTTGATCGAGCCGGTCCGGTTGTTCGCCGGGATGGCGAGCGCCTTGCTGAGGTCCAACGGAAGCGCCGCGCCGATCGCGGGAACCCCCATCGCCTTGAGGAACGTACGGCGATCCACCGTGCTCATAGCCCACCCTTTTTGTGCGGTGTGTTCGAGAAACTGGCGACCGGACGCTACCGACGACGGGTAGACGGCAGATGGCCGTCGTTGGTTGGTTCTGCGACCTCTCGACGACCGGCGCCGAGCCCTGGACCCGAACGGTTCTCGCGGTGACGTTGAACATCCTGTTCACCGGCGGCGGCATGAGAGCGGCGTTACAGGTGATCTGCCGGCACACCGGGAGCACCCCGACGTACCGTGAGATCGTGCCGACGACAGACGTACTCACCAGCGCTGACCTCGCCGAACTACGCCGCTCGGCGCTCGGGATGGCCGACCCCCTCGGTGTCGCCGCCGACCTGGCCGACGCGGTGGAGCAGGGCAGACTGGCCGACCCGGACGACGCCGGGGATGCGCTGACCCTGGCCGCCGAGATCGCCGAGATCCGGGGGAAGCCGGACGCCGCGCTCCGGTACGCGGAGCGCGCCGTGGTGGCGTACCCGGGCGAGGACGACCCCCGGGCCGGGTTCGCGCGAGCGCTGCGGGCCCGGGCCCTGTTCCAGGCCGGCGGCCGTGACGACGAGGCGATGGCGGAGCTGACCGCGCTGCGACCGTTGCTGCTCGTACAGCCCGACGCCCCGGCCTACGTGAGCGCGGCGCTCGACGCCGCCGGTCGCTCGGCGATCGCCGAGAAGTGGCTGAGCGAGGCGGTCGACACCCTGCTGGGCGAGCGCGCGGGCGGAGCGGCGCCGCAGGCCATCACCGCTGTCGAGCCCGTGGTGGACGTCGGTTCCCCGGAGGCGCCGGGTGTCCTCTTCCTGCTGTTGCAGCAGCGGCACCGGGTGCGCCGGGATCTCAACCTGACGCATGACCGGCACGACGATCTGGCCGACCGGTTGGAGAACCAGCTCGTCCGGAGGGTGGCGCAGCGCCAGGGCGGCGAGACGGACCTGCTCTTCTGGCCGCGGGCCGAGTTCGACCGCCTCCTGTCCGAGCACTCCGCGCTGGCCGAGGTGTACGGGCCGGACTGGGACGCGCACCGGGCCCGGTTGGAGAAGGAGCTGGTACGCCTGGCGAACACCGGGAAGACCGGGCTGGGCGTCTTCGCCGCGACGGTCGCGGACCTGGACGCGTACGCCCGCCGGCGCAACGGCGACGCGGCCGACCAGGAGATCCGGGCCGGCTACGCTGCCGAGGTCTCGGCCCGTCCCGCAGCGCGGATTCCCTGGCCACCGGAGCGCAACGACGCCTGCTGGTGCGGCTCGGGCCTCAAGTACAAGAAGGACTGTCTGCCGCGCTCCCGTAGCTGAGCACCGCCGCGGGCGCCGCCGACTCTAGGCCGGAGCAGTCAACAGAATCAATACTTGAAGAAGTTAAATATTCGCCTTAGATTTCGTCCATGTTTCCTGGGGGCGAGGTCGAGCCGGTTGCCGGGCCACCGGCGGCACCGGCCGCGACGGCGGTGTTCGCGGCGGTGCTGACGGAGGGGCCCGTCAGTCGCGTGGCGCTCGCGCGCCGACTCGGGCTCTCCTCCGCCGCCGTCACCAAGGCCGCCCGCCCGCTCATCGACCGGGGCTACCTGCACGAACTGGCCGCCACCGAGCGCACCGGGCCCGGCGCCGGGCGCCCGGCCAGCCCGCTGGCCGTCCGGGCCGACCGCGAGTTCTTCCTCGGGGTGAAGATCACCGCCGACGAGCTGATCGGCGTCGTATGCGACCTCCGCGCGCAGGTACGGGCCACCGCCCGCCGGCCGCTGACCGACCCCGGCGTCGAGGCCGTCCTCACCGAGGTCAACCGGCTCGCCGACGACCTGCTCGACGGGTTCGCCGGCGACCGGACCCGGGTCCGTCGCCTCGGGCTGGCCCTGTCCGGCGACATCGACCGCACCACCGGCCTGGTCCGCTACTCGCCGTTCCTGCACTGGCGCGACGTGTCGCTGGGCCGGCTCGCCGCCCAGCGCACCGGCTTCACCGTGACGGTGGAGAACGACGTCAAGGCGCTCACCGCAGCCGAACACTGGTTCGGCGAGGGTGTGGGCGCAGAGTCGTTCGCCCTGGTCACCGTGGGCACCGGCATCGGTTGTGGCCTGGTCGTCAACGGCCGCCTCGTCTCCGGCTCGTACGGCGTGGCCGGCGAGATCGGCCACCTCGCCGTCGACGCCACCGGCCCCGACTGCCACTGCGGCGGCCGTGGCTGCGTCGAGTCGATCGCCGGCACCGACGCCATCGTGGCCCAGGCCCGCGACCGCACCGGCCGCCCTGACCTCACCATCGACGAGGCCGTGGCCCTGGCACGGGGTGGCCACGAGCAGGTCCGCGCCGTCTTCACCCGCGCCGGCAGCGCGATCGGCTGCGGCATCGCGGCCGTCGCGAACCTGGTCGGCCCCACCCGGATCGTCGTGTCCGGCGAAGGTCTGGCCGCCTACGACCTCTTCGACAGCCACATCCGCGCGAGCTTCGAACGCCAGGCCTTCGGTGCCGCCGCGCGGTGCCCCCTCTCCATCCGTCCGTTGCCCTTCGAGGAATGGGCCCGCGGCGCGGCCGCGGTCAGCATCCAATCGCTCGTCCTGCCCTGACCCACGGCGTCAACCCAGCCGTCGGCCGACCGTACCGAGCCCGAGACGACCCCCACCGTGCCACCAGGAGGTTGACCATGCAGTCACCGACGACACCCCTCACTGGCGCCGACCGGCGCCGATCCCGAACGCCCGCCGGCCTCGCCGCCGCGACGCTGGCCGTGCTCCTCGGCGCGGTCGCCGTCCCTGCCCAGGCGGCCCCGGCGGAACCTCCGGTGTCGAACGACACCGTGCAGGCGGAGACCACCACCGCTGGCCTCGCGGAGCGCCCCTTCATGGGCTGGACCAGTTGGACCATGCAGTCCTCCAAGTACCCGGGTCTCAACCCCGACGGCGACTACAGCTACCTCACCGAGGCGAACGTGCTGAAGCAGGCCGACGCCCTCGCCGCCAAGCTGAAGCCGTACGGCTACGAGTACGTCAACATCGACGCCGGCTGGTGGCGCGACAACGCCTGGGTGCCGAAGTTCGACCAGCACGCCCGGCAGACCCCCGACCCGGTGCGCTTTCCCCGCGGCATGAAGCCCGTCGCCGACCACATCCACGCCAAGGGCCTGAAGGCGGGCATCTACCTGCCCGTCGGGTTGGAGAAGGAGGCGTACGCCAACGGCGCTGCGCCGATCTGGAACGCACCCGGCTGCACCACCGCCGACATCGTCTACCCGGACCTGCGCACCACCAACGGCTGGGACAGCGCCTACAAGCTGAACTTCGACAACCCCTGCGCCCAGAAGTACATCGACTCGCAGGCGCAGATGTTCGCCGACTGGGGATACGACTTCCTCAAGCTCGACGGCGTCGGCCCGGGCTCGTTCAAGTCCGGTGACAACTACAACAACGTCGCCGACGTGGCCGCCTGGCAGAAGGCCATCGCCACCGCCGGCCGCCCGATCCACCTGGAACTGTCCTGGTCGCTCGACATCAACCACGCCGCCGACTGGAAGCGCTACTCCAACGGTTGGCGGATCGACACCGACGTCGAGTGCTACTGCAACACGCTGGTCAGCTGGGAGAACTCGGTCGACGACCGGTTCGACGACGCGCCCGCCTGGAGCCGCAAGGCCGGCCCCGGCGGCTGGAACGACCTCGACTCCCTCAACGTGGGCAACGGCGAGATGGACGGCCTCACCAGGGCGGAGCGACAGTCGTACGCGACCCTGTGGGCGATCTCGAAGTCGCCGCTGTACACCGGGGACGACCTGACCCGCCTCGACGACTACGGGCTGTCCCTGCTGACCAACCGCGAGGTCATCGCCATCGACCAGAACGGCGCCGCGCCCGCCCGGCCGGTCACGCCGGTCGGCGACCAGCAGGTCTGGGGCTCGAAGAACCCCGACGGCAGCTACACGGTCGCACTGTTCAACCTCGGCGACGCGCCGGCCTCCGTCACCGCCCACTGGGCGTCGTTCGGGTTCACCGGCACCGCGTCTGTCCGCGACGTGTGGAACAGCCGGAACCTCGGAACCCAGAAGGACCGGATCACCTCGACGCTGCCGGCGCACGGCTCACGACTGTTCACCGTCCGGCCCGGCACCGCCCTGGTCTCGACGAGCTACGAGGCCGAGGCCGCCACCAACACCCTGAGCGGCAACGCCTCCGTCGGCGGGTGCGACGCCTGCTCGGGTGGCCAGAAGGTCGGCAACCTCTACCTCGGCGGCAAGGTGCAGTTCAACGACGTCCGGGTGAAGAAGGACGGCATCTACACCGTCACCGTCGCCTACGTCAGCGGCGACCCCCGCTCGGTCACCGTCTCGTCCAACAGCGGCAACGGCACCAGCCTGAAGTTCCCCTCCACCGGTGACTGGGGCACGGCCGAGACCGTCAGCGTCCAGTTGGCGCTGAAGGCGGGCGCCAACACCATCACGTTCGACAGCGGGACCTGGTACTCCCCCGACATCGACAGGATCGACGTACCGCAGAGCCTCTGAGTCCCGGTGCGGCCCGGCGGCAGCGCCGGGCCGCGCCATTTCGCGCAACCGCCGTTGGCCCAGGTTGGAGTACCGACATGGATTTCCGGAAGACCGAATCGCGCGCCATCCGTCCCAGCCGCCGAGGTTTCCTCACGCTGGCCGCCGCCACCGGCGCGGCCACCGCCCTCGGCGGCCTGCCCGCCTTCGCCGCCTCGGCGGCCCCCCGGCGGCCCACCGAGTCTCCCCTGCTCGCCGCGGACGCCGCGGCGAAGAACCAGCTCTGGTGGCAGGCCCCCGGCTCCGCCAACTCGATGATCGAGCAGGGACTGCCGGTCGGCAACGGGCGCCTCGGGGCGCTCGCGAGCAACGACCCCGCCCGCGAGCTTCTGATGATCACCGACGCCACCCTGTGGACCGGTGGTCGCAACGACACGCTCGACAGCGACGGCCAGTTCCCCTACGGCCGTGACGACTTCGGCTCGCTGACCATGCTGGCCACGCTCACCGTCGACATCCCCGGGCACGACCTCGGCACCGTGGACAACTACCGACGGACCCTCGACCTGGCGCAGGGCCTGGTCACCACGACGTACGACATCGCCGGTGTCAGCTACCAACGGCAGGTCTTCGCCAGCCGCCCCGACGACGTCATCGTCGTGCACTTCTCGCAGCAGGGCCGCGGCGCCTACACCGGCACCGTCACCCTGGCCGGCACCCACGGGGAGGCCACCACCGCCGACCGCGTGGGCCGGTACGCGTCGTTCGGCGCCTCCTTCGCCAACGGCCTGCGCTACGGCGCCGCCGTCACCGCGTACAGCGGCACCGGGAAGATCGCGGTCAACGGCACGTCGATCTCCTTCACCGGCTGCCGGGACCTCACCGTCGTCCTCAGCGGCGGCACCAACTACGCCCCCGACGCCGCCGCCGGTTTCCGCGACCCGTCCCTGGCCCCCGAGCGCCTCGCCCGCGACAAGGTCCTGGCCGCGGCCCGCGAGTCCGCGCGCGACCTGCTGCACACCCACGTCGCGGACTTCCGCCCGGTGTTCGAGCAGTTCGCCATCGACCTCGGCGCGTCGTCCGCCGCGCAGCGCGAACTGGACACCTGGGGACGGACGCAGGCGCGCTGGCGGGACAACGTCCCGGACCCGGAGTTGGAGGCCGCGTACCTGCAGTTCGGCCGCTATCTGATGATCTCCGGATCGAGGGGCAGCCTGCCCATCGGTCTGCAGGGCGCGTGGCTCGACGGCAACGACCCCGACTGGATGGGCGACTACCACTCGGACGTCAACATCCAGATGAGCTACTGGCTCGCCGACCGGGCCGGCCTGTCCGACACCTTCGACGCCTTCGCCGACTACTGCGTCGCGCAACTGCCGGTCTGGACCGAGGTCACCCAGCGGCTGTTCAACACCTCGACCAACAGGTTCCGCAACTCCAGCGGCAGGATCGCCGGATGGGCCGTGGCCTACTCCACCAACCCGTACGGCGGGAGCGGCTGGTGGTGGCACCCGAGCGGTAACGCGTGGCTCTGCCAGAACCTGTTCGAGCACTACGAGTACACCCAGGACCGCGCCTACCTGGCGAAGGTCTACCCGGTCATCAAGGGTGCCGTGGAGTTCTGGGAGACCCGACTCGTCACCACGACCGTCACCGACGCGTCCGGCGCCTCGCGGGAGGTCCTGGTCGCCGACCGCGACTGGTCGGCCGAACACGGACCGCAGGACACCAGGGGCAACACCTACTCGCAGGAGTTGGTGTGGAACCTCTTCGAGAACTACCGCACCGCGACCGAGGTGCTCGGCCGGGACGCCGGCTACGCCCGGACCATCGACGACCTCCGCAAGCGCCTCTACCTGCCCGAGGTCAGCCCCACGACCGGCTGGCTGCAGGAGTGGATGTCACCGGACAACCTCGGTGAGACCACCCACCGGCACCTCTCCCCGCTGATCGGTCTGTTCCCCGGCGACCGGATCCGCCCGGACGCCTCCACCTCCAAGGAGATCATCGACGGCGCGACGGCTCTGCTGACCGCGCGCGGCATGAACAGTTTCGGCTGGGCCAACGCGTGGCGGAGCCTGTGCTGGGCGCGACTCAAGGACGCGGAGAAGGCCTACCAGCTCATCGTCAACAACCTGAGGCCGTCGACGGGCGGCAGCAACGGCACCGCGATGAACCTCTTCGACATCTACGAGACGAACCCCGGCCGTGGCATCTTCCAGATCGACGCCAACCTCGGTACGCCGTCCGCGATCGTCGAGATGCTGGTCTACTCCCGCCCGGGCCACGTCGAGCTGCTGCCCGCGCTGCCCGCAGCCTGGGCGGCCGCCGGGTCGGTCACCGGAGTGGGCGTACGCGGTGGCTTCACCGTGGACCTCAGCTGGCGCGACGGCACCGTCACCCAGGTGCGGCTGACCAGCGTCGGTGGCCGCAGCACGACCCTGGTCGTCGGCGGCACCGCGCGCCCGATCACCCTCGAGCCCGGTGAGTCCGTCACCCTGCGGGACCTCTGATGCGCCCCGGGCACCACCTGCGGCGCGTGTCGGCGGTCGTCGTGGCCACGCTGGTCACGGCGGTCTGCGTACCCCTGGCGGCACCGGCCCAGGCGGCCTCGGCCGGGGCGCAGCACGCCCCGTCGGGTCGGGACCGGCACTTCGCGGTCACCTGGGCCGCCAGCGCCGACCGGCAGGGCGCCGGACCCGCCGAGCGCAGCTACCGGCTGGTCGTGCGCACCAGCGTCGGCGGAAACGCCCTGCGCATCCGCCTCACCAACGCCTTCGGCGACCACCCGGTCACCTTCGCCAGCGCCTACGCCGGGCTGCAACGCCAGGGCGCGGAGCTGATCGGCGGCAGCAACCGGCGCCTGACGTTCGGCGGACAGCCGTCGGTCACCGTGCCGGCCGGCGAGACCGTGCTCAGCGACCCGCTGCCCGGGAAGGTGGCCGCCCAGAGCAACCTGGTCGTCAGTCTCTACGTCACCGGCGCCCAGGGGCCGACGACCGGTCACGGCATGGCCATGCAGACGTCCTACGCGACGGCCGGTGACCACGCCGCCGAGGAGGCGGCGACCAGCTGGACCGATCCGATCAGCTCCTGGTACTGGCTGGACGCCGTCAGCGTGGAGACGTCCACGGCGATCAGCTCGGTGGTGACCCTCGGCGACTCCATCACCGACGGGTGGGCCTCCACCTCGGACGCGAACCGGCGCTGGCCCGACTATCTCTCCCGGCGGCTCCAGGCCGCGCCCGACAGCCCGGTGAAGGGAGTGGCCAACGCCGGCATCTCGGGCAACAAGGTGCTCGCCGACGGCGCCGGGCAGGCCGCCCTGCACCGGCTGGACCGCGACGTGCTCTCCCACCCCGGTGTCCGCACGGTGTTCGTCCTCGAGGGCATCAACGACATCAAGGCCCACACGGGCGTCACGGTCGACGACCTGGTCGCCGGCTACCGGGAGGTGATCGACCGGGTGCACGCGGCGGGTCGGTGCGTCGTCGGCGCCACGGTCCTGCCGTACAAGGGCTGGTCCGAGTACGACGCCGCCGGCGAGGCGGTGCGCCAGGGGATCAACGACTGGATCAGGCACGGCGGGGCGTTCGACGCCGTGGTCGACCTCGACCGGATCACCCGCAGCCCGTACGACCCGCAGGCGATCCTGCCCTTCTTCGACGGCGGGGATCACCTCCATCCGAACGACAAGGGCATGCAGGCGATGGCCGACGCCGTCGACCTGTCCGTCCTGCGCTGCGACCGCTGAGCCGCACGTCGTCCGGCCGGCCACCGTGGGTGGCCGGCCGGACCGCCCGTCACCGGTCGATCCCGGCGAGGCCCGACAGGTCGGCGATCTCGTACGCGATCGGGGCGTCGTGCGGCGCGAGCTGCCCCCGACGGTTGACCCACACGGCTCGGATGCCGGCCGCGTGCGCCCCGGCCACGTCGGTGGTGAGCGAGTCACCGACGTGCAGCACCTCGTGCGCCCCCAGCCCCAGCGCGGCGAGAGCCCGGGTGAACATGGCGCGGTCCGGCTTGTACGCGCCGACGGCCTCGCTGCTCACCACGGCCGTGAAGGCGAGGCCGTGGTGGGCCATCGCCGCCTCCAGGTCCGCGGTGTCCACATCGGACACGAGGCAGATCGGCACGGTCACGCGGGACAGGAAGTCGCGGGTGCCGGGCCGCAGCGGCGGCGACCGCCAGTACCTGAACTGCGCCGCGCACAGGGGGGCCGCGTCGCCGGCACACCCGACGTCGGCCATCACCGACGCCAGGCTCGACATCGCGCTGTCCCGCAACGTTCGGAACCTCGGCCCGGACGCCACCGCCTCGAACTCCCGTCCCCACGCCGCCGCGACGTAGTGACCGGAGACGGGCACCGACGCTCGGGCGGCCACCTGCTCGGCGATCTCGGCCATGACGGCGTCGTCGTCCTCGACGACGGTGCCGTAGAAGTCGAGCAGCAGTCCCCTCAGCACGGTGGCAGCCTAACCGGCGGCGGTGCCCGCGCTCGTGGGGGCTGACACGCCCGGTCCGTACCGATACCGTCCATGCCTGAACGATCCACGTCCGCCCGTCAGCTCCGGAGGAGACCGATGTTCGAGGAGTTCATGGGCATCCCCGCCCACCCTCTCGTGCTGCACGCCGCCGTCGTGTTCGTGCCGCTGCTGGCGCTCCTGACGATCGGGTACGCGCTCGTCGCGCCGATCCGGCCGCACACCCGCTGGGTGCTGGGGCTGCTCGCCGTGGGCGCGCCACTCGCCGCGCTGCTGGCGAAGCTCTCCGGGGACGCCTTCTTCGACCGCATGCGGGCCGCCAACCGGGTCACCCCGGAGTTCGTCCCGACGATCGAGGCCCACCAGCAGTTCGGCGACTTCACGCTATGGGCCACCATCGGGCTGGCGGTCGTGGCGCTGGCACTGGTCCGGTTCGTCCCGCCGCGAGCCGCCGACGCGAGCGCCACCGGAGGCGACCGGCCGGGCCGCGCCCTGACCCTGTCGTTGCAGGTGTTGTCGCTGGTGGCGGCGGGCGTCGCGATCTACTACGTGGTCCGCACCGGCGACTCCGGCGCGAAGGCGGTCTGGACGGGTCAGTGACCTGACCAGGCCGGTCGTCGCACGGTCTGCGCGCAGCCATGGATCATCAGCGTCGGCTGGCCCGGTCGACGCCACGGTGCACCCGCGCGGTGCGGTCGATCAGCTCACGTAGCGCGCCCTCGTCAAGGTCGTCGAGCCGCTTCAGGTACAGGCATCCCTTACCCGCACGGTGTGGACCGAGCCGTTCGAGGATCGGGCCGTACCGATCCTCGAAACCACCCACCAGGTAGACGACCAGGTGCTGTTTGCGCGGCGAGAAACCCACCAGCGGCCCATCACCCGTACGCCCGCTGTCGTAGGTGTAGCGGTAGCTGCCGAAGCCGACGATGCTCGGGCCCCACATCACCGCCGGTTCGCCGGTCACCTCGCCCATGATCGTGCGGAGCCGCCCCGCGTCGGCCCGCCTACGCTCATCGGGAACCGCGGCCAGGAAACCGTCGACGCCGACGCCGGTCGGAACCGTCACCTGCTCTTTCGATGTCGCCATGGCGGGATGCTCGCACGCCGGTACGACCAGGAGCCGCCACGCCGGTCTCGCCTCGGTCAGTCCGTCTCCTCGCGCGCTCGCGAGGAGACGGCGACGAGCCACCCCGAGATGATCACCGCTCCGACGGCGAACCGGACGCTCGCGTTCTCCTCGCTCCACGGCAGGGCGGTGAGCACGAACGCGACGACCCCACTGGCGGCGCTGTAGAACGCCCAGCCCCGTCGCCCCTGCCCGGCGAAACGGCGGGCGAACAGCAGACCGGCCGCGATCAACGACAGGAAAGCCGCCGCGCCGCAGACCGTGTGCACGATGCTGCCCGTGCTGGCCTGCTGGGGGAGCCCCGCCGGTGCGCCGGGCGGCCAGCCGAGCTCGGGATCGGGAACGAAGATCCCGCCACCGACCATGGCCACCCCGTAGATACCGACCAGCACCGGACCCACGGTGCCGGCCCGGCCCGGACGCAGCGCCCGCCACAGGCCCACCGCGAACGCGACAGCCAGCAGGCCGGTGCCCACGAACGCGACGACCTGCAGCCAGCCGAGCTCACCGAGGGTGAGCGAGCTCAGCGCGTGCTGGCGCAGGTCGAACCCCGACCGCGTGAAGGCCTGCCCGAATGACAGCGCCGGGAAGAGGAGTCCGGCGGCTGTGCCGCAACCCAGGAGACAGCGGGTTCGGCGGCGCCGGGCCGAAAGTGCTTCGGCAGGGGTGGTCAGGGACGTCATGGGCGTACCTCTCGTGTCGGTGTCAGTGCTGCCGTCCCGACGATCGAGACCCGGCCGGATCGACACCTCCCGAGATGGAATCTGGGTACTGGTGCGGCCCGGTCGAGCGCCGGGCCGCACCAGGGTGGCCGTCAGCCGGCGTTGTACGCCCGGATGATGGTCTGGTCGATGCCGCTACCGCCGTTCGCGGCGGCCTTCACCCGCAGCGAGACGGGCGTCCCGGCGGCGGCCTTCGGCAGCTCGACCCGGTAGTTGTCCCCGCCGCCGGTGACCCGGGCCGACTTCCAGGTGGCGCCGTCGTCCGTCGACGTCCAGACCTGGAACGAGGTCACCTTCTGCGCCCTGAGGCCGTGCATCTGACGGACGGCCAGGTCGGCTGTTCCGCCGGTGGCGTGGTTGGTGGTGTCCATCGGCAGCGCGTAGTCCACCGCGAGCAGCGGCAACGGGACGCTCCCGGTCCCGTCGGGCCCGGCGGACCGGAACGTCCACGACGTGTTGACCCTGGTCGAGATCGGCAGGATCAGGCTCGTGTCGACGTCGAGGGTCAGCCGGTAGTCCGCCATCTGCTGCGGGACGGTGACGTCGGCGAGCGGTCGGTCCCGCTCCTGCACCAGCTTGCCGTTGCGGTACACCGACAGCTTGCGGTTCACGCCGATCGAGCTGCCCTGCAGGCAGTCGGCCCGCTGATGCTGGTCGACGAGCGACGCCAGGTCGATGTGCAGGTTGCCCCGGGTCCGCGACGGTGGGGTGGCACAGCTCCAGTCGGCGCCGGCCGGGTCGTCGTACCAACCCGAGTGCAGCGGCTGACGCGCCCAGACCTTGGCCTGCCGGCTGCCCGGCTGGTAGCTGCGGGGCGCCTCCTGGGCCTCAAGTCCCCCGTAGACGCCCTCGTCGGCCCAAAGGAAGCCCGGCGAGAGGTAGTCGGTGCGGTACGGGGGCAGGTTGCCCTCGTGGGTCTGGGT
The DNA here is from genome assembly GCF_023896955.1 of Micromonospora sp. RHAY321. Classification (GTDB taxonomy): domain Bacteria; phylum Actinomycetota; class Actinomycetes; order Mycobacteriales; family Micromonosporaceae; genus Micromonospora. Next base: position 177,470 of record NZ_JAMHIW010000002.1, on the reverse strand, counting down.
GAGGCCCAGCCCGTCAGGGGTGAGGCCGGTGCGGACCAGTTGGGTGACCATCCCCGGCGAGTCCATCTGGTGGAACCGCTCGTCGATCCGCGCCAGCTTCGCCTGCTCCGCCGCCGTCACCCGGTACGCGGGATCGGCGGGTACGTCGTTCGGGTACTCGTGGATGAGGTTGTAGCGGTACGGCTTCGCCGTGCCGGCCGGCGAATCCAGGTTGACCGCCGCCCAGCTACGTCGCGAGCCGATGCCGGGCTGCGGCAACGGGGAGGTACGAACCGTGGTCGAGCTGCCGTACCCGCTGATCTGGTTCCACCAGGACAGACCGTTCGGCGCGGTCTGGAGGCTCGTGAAGTCGACCTTGGTGGGCGTGGTGGGGACTCCGTCGACCGTCGCCGCCACCGGCTTGGCTCGCGCAGGGTCGAGCGTCACGCTCCGGTTGCTGGTGACGCTCAGGTCGGTCTCACCGACGAGCGTCGTCTCCAGCACGTCCCTGTCGACGTAGTAGGCGACCGAGGAGCCGAGGATCGCGTACCGGCCGGCCGGCACCCGAGTGGTGAGGGTGTCTCCGGGCGTACCGCTGGGGCCACCGTAGTAGATCACCGGGTCGGCGAGGTTGGTGACCAGGATGTTGATCCAGGTCTCGGCGCCCTCCTTGAGGCCGGGCAGCGGCTTCGTGTGGATCGTCAGGTCAAAGCTGGGCTGCTCGACGAAGAAGCTCACCGGGGTGGTCGCGACCAGCTTGCGGCCGGCGGTGCGGGCGGTGACGGTGGCCAGATAGAAGCCCGGCCGGGCTGCCAGCGCCGCACGGTTGATCCGGAGGGTCGCCCCGGCGGTGGCGCCACGCTTGAGCGTCACCCGGCTCGTCGAGAGCGACGCCGCGCCGCGCGGCACCGGCTGGCCGTCGTGGTTGACGACCGACACGTCGAGGTCGAGGAGGGCCGTCGCCGAGGTCGGCGCACCGGTCCAGCTCAGCTTCGCCTCGCTGGTCCCGGACTGCGGGTACGCGAAGGTCCCGAGGTTGACCACCGGCTGGTTGCTGGTCGGGCCGCCGAGGGCCCGGGCCGCGTTGAGCCGCCCGGCCCCGACGGCGTACGCGTCGACGCCGGTCAGCGGGTCGGCGGCACCGACGAGCGCGGCCTTGAGCTGCTCGCCGGTCCAGTCCGGGTGTCGCTGCGCGAGCAGCGCGGCGGCGCCCGCCACGTGCGGGCTGGCCATCGAGGTGCCGGAGATGCCCTCGTAGTACCTGTCGATCGGGTCCTGCAGGTTGGTGCCGGCGGCACGGGCGGCCACGATGTCCACACCGGGCGCGACCAGCTCCGGCTTGGCCACGTTGCTGGTGACCAGCGGCCCGCGGCTGGAAAAGTCGGCGATCTTGTCGTCACGGTCGACGGCGCCGACGGTCAGCGCGCTGGCGGCGGAGCCGGGCGAGGAGATGGCGCCGCCGCTGTTGCCGGCGGCGATGACGAAGAGCGCGCCGGTCTGCTTGCTCAGACCGTCGACGGCGAGCGAGAGCGGGTCGTTGCCGTCGTCGGGGTCGCTGCCGCCGAGGCTCATGTTGATGACGTCGGCCCGGCTGGCGGCCCACTCCATGCCAGCGATGATCCCGGAGTCCGCACCGGAGCCGTGGTCGTCGAGAACCTTGCCGATGACCAGCGTGGCGTCCGGCGCCACGCCGCGACGCTGACCGCGGGCGGCCGCGCCGGTGCCGGCGATGGTCGAGGCGACGTGCGTACCGTGGCCGTTGTGGTCGACGGCGTCACCGCCCTCTGCGGTGAAGTCGGCCCGCTCGGCGACCCGGCCGACGAGGTCCGGGTGGGTGAAGTCGGCACCGGTGTCGAGCACCGCGACCGTGGTTCCCTTGCCGGTGTAGCCGGCCTTCCACGCGTCGGGCGCGGCGATCTGGCCCAGGTTGCGGTCCAGGCCGGCGGGCTGCCCGCCGCCGGTCAGTGCGGTGGCGCGGACCTTGCGGTCGAGCCAGACCTTCTTCGCGCCGGCGAGCAGCGAGTTGGTCGCCAACTTCGCGGTGGCTGGGCTCTTCTTGGGTACGCGGCCAGCGACCGCGCCGATGCTCGGCAGTGGCAGCACGTCACCGAGCGCGGCCACCCGGGCCGACGCGGTGGCGGGCTGCACGATGAGCGGCAACTCCGAGGCGTTCTCGTCGTCGTACCCGTCCGCGATCAGCGTGGTGACGTCGAAGAGGTCGGGGTCGAGGACCGACCCGATCTGGGACGCGACGCGGGCCGGAACAACGTGCAGGTGGCCGTCCGGGCCACAGGTCTGGCGGATCACCGCGTTCGGATCGGCCGGCCGCACCGTGGCCCGCGGACATCCGGATGCGGTGCTCCGTACGGTCACCACGTCCCCGGTCAGCAGGGTGACGGTGTGCGTCGTCCCGGCGACCGAGACGTCGGTGGTGTCCGTGGGGGTGGCACCGCTGGGGCTGGCGGTGGCGGAGCCGCCCGGCCCGGCGCTCAGCGCCGTGGCCGTGACGGCGACGGCCAGCAGCCACCGTGTCTTTCTGAGCATCTTGCTCCAGTCTTATGTGGATGAACGCGTCTTTTCGCGCGGCTTCGAGCAAGATCATATGGTTGTCCACCGCACTTCGAGGTCCCGGTGACAACGCTGTCTCTCCGCCGGCAACGAGCTGACCATTGTGGACGAAGGGTGCATCCCTACTCGAAGGGATCGACGGGAATGCTGCCCGGACCTAGCATGGGCACGAATGGATCTTCGAGATCCACCCCCCGGGCGACCCCCGGCAACCAGTCCGACCGAAGGGAAACGCGCGTGCGTCGAACCCCCTTGGCACTACTCGGCGTCGGTGTGTCCGGCGCACTACTGCTGAGCGCAGCTCCGGCGGCGGCGGCCACCCCGCCCGCGGCTACCCCACAGACCGGCATCGTGGTCAGCGACGGCATGACCCAACCCGTGTTCTCGCTCGCCGACGCGATCGAGGAACGGGTGTTCGTCCAGACGCCGGTGGACACCGACCACGACGGTCGCCCCGACCGGGTGGCGATCGACATTTCCCGACCCCGGGAGACCGCGACCCAGGGCTTCAAGGTGCCGGTCATCTTCGAACACAGCCCGTACCGCAAGGGCACCTGGGGTGACGTGCCGTACCCGAGCGTCCTGGTCGACGACCTGCCGCAGAACGGCCTGACCGACCGCTCCGGGCGTCGCGCAGCCGACGTGGAGGCCCAGCGGGCGACCGCGAAGGCCAACCTGCCCGGTTCGCTGGACGACTACTACGTGCCGCGGGGGTACGCGGTGGTGCTCGGGCAGAGCGTCGGCACCGGCGACTCGGACGGCTGCCCGACCAGCGGCGACCAGGCCGAGACGCTCGGCACCAAGGCCGTCATCGACTGGCTCAACGGCCGGGCCAAGGGGTACGACGCCAACGGCGCCCCGGTCACCGCCGGCTGGACCACCGGCGCCGTCGGCATGACCGGCGTCTCCTACAACGGGACCCTGCCCAACCAGGTCGCCACCACCGGGGTCAAGGGACTCAAGACCATCGTGCCGGTCTCCGCCATCAGCAGCTGGTACGACTACTACCGGGCCAACGGTCTGGTCGTCGCTCCGGGGACCTACCAGGGTGAGGACACCGACATCCTGGCCCAGTACACGGCCGGGCAGGCACGGGCCGAGGGACCCTGCGCCGACGAGATCGCCCAGATCACCGAGGAGCAGGACCGGGTCACCGGCGACTACTCGAAGTTCTGGCAGGACCGCGACTACCTCGACGCCCGCGACGTGCGGGCGAGCGTCTTCGTGGTGCACGGCCTCAACGACTGGAACGTGAAGACCGAGCACTTCGCCGGCTGGTGGGACGAGCTGGCCAAGCGCGACGTACCGCGGAAGATCTGGCTGCACCAGGGCGGGCACGGCGGCCCCGGCAGCAGCGCGTCGGTGACCCTGCCCGACGGTCGGGCGTGGACGTACAAGCAGACCGAGAACCGCTGGTTCGACTTCTGGCTGTGGAACGTCCGCAACGGGATCATGGACGAGCCGACCGCGGTGCTGCAGCGGGAGGACCGGGCCTACACCACGTACGCCAACTGGCCCGACCCTGCCGCCCGGACCGTCGGGCTGAACCTCGCCGCCACCGACGCCACCGCCCCGGGCGCGCTCACCTCGGGTAGGCCGCCGAAGGCCAGGGTCGAGCAGAGCTTCGTCGACGAGGGTCGGACCATCCACCCGGACACCCTGGTGGCCAACCCCGACACGGCGAGCCCGAACCGACTCGCCTACCGCTCCCCCACGCTGACCCAGTCCGTTCGCATCTCCGGACGTCCCGAGATGCGGCTGCGGATGGCGATCGACAACAAGCCGGACGCGAACCTCACCGCGTACCTGGTCGACTACGGCCCGGCGGGCTCGACCGCCGCGCCGACGGTGGTGACCCGGGGCTGGATGGACCCGCAGAACCGCAAGGGACCGGCCCGGACCGAGCCGGTGAAGCAGGGCAAGTTGTACGACTACCGGTGGACCCTGGAGCCGAAGGACTACATCTTCCCGGCGGGCCACCGTATCGGCGTGGTCGTCTTCTCCAGCGACCAGGAGTACACCCTGCTGCCGTTGGGTGGCACCGAGCTGCGGGTCGCGCCGAACGACAGCGAGCTGCGTCTGCCGGTCGTCGGGGGTCGTGCCGTACTCGGGTTCTGAGTCGTCCTCGCGAACAGGTGGGGCGGTCCGGCACGTCGGGCTGCCCCACCCGCGCGTCACCCGTCCGCCCGTGGTGGAGGCGGCCCTTCTTGCGGCGTTTGGCGGCCGGAGGCGCGGGAAGACCCCGCCGATAGGGCCCAGGCGACCCGCCACGTCCGTCATCCGGCAGCGCTGGCGATGCCGGCGACACCCGAGGAGGAGCGAGGATGAGCCCACGCAGGACGTTCGCCCCGGCGCGCAGGTCGCCCGGACCGGCCAAGGGCACCGAGGCGAAGAAGATGCCGCCGAGCCGGAAGGTGGCGGCCAAGAAGGTCGCGACCGCCACGAAGCGGGCCTCCGGCGCGAGCGCGGCCAAGGCGGCCGGCGAGAAGCCCACGGCGACGACGCCCCGCGTCGCCCGGAAGAAGGACACCTCCGCCACCACGGCCACGCCCACCCGCAGGCCGACGGCGAAGGCGGCCACCGCCAAGAACGCACCGCCGAAGAAGGCTCCCGCCACGAGGGCCGCGGCCAAGAAGGCACCCGCGAAGAAGGCCGCGCCGGCCCGGGCCCGCACCACGTCCGCCACCAGGGCGCCGGCCAAGAAGGCGACCACCATGGAATCGTTCGGCAACCGGCGTACGGCCCGAAAGGCTTGATACCGCTCAGGGCGGCGGGTCGGGGCAGCAGACGACGAGCGCGCCGGGCACCGAGCGCACCTTGAGCTTCCCGACGGCGGTGCGCGCGCCGCCGTCCAGCTCGTACATCCGTGGCGTGGCGAAGCGGACCCGCACCCGGCGGCCGCGGGTGATCCGGACGAAGGGCGAATCCGTCGAGCGGCCGGCGGCCATCCGGCCGAGGGTGCGTGCCCAGTCGATCGCTCCGCTCGCGGTCGACACGCCCACCTCCAGGCAGCCGTCGTCCGGCCGGGCATCGTCGAAGGCGGGTATGCCACCGGTGATCGTGCCGACGTTGCCGAAGAGCACGCAGCTCGCCTCGCCGTCGAACCAGGTGACCCCGTCCACCCGGATCCGCGTGTGCACCAGCTCTCCCCGAACGTGCCGTAGGCCCGTCCAGACGTACGCCAGCCGGCCGAGCCGGCCCTTGAGGTCCCGGTCCGCCTCACGGATCAGATCGCCGTCGAACCCTGCGCCGGCCATCACCGCGAAGTGCTCTCCGTTGAGGCGGCCCAGGTCCAGCCGGCGCCGCCGGCCGTGCAGGCCGATGCGCACCGCCTCCGCCAGGTCCTCCGGGATGCCGAGGTTGGCGGCGAAGAGGTTCGCCGTGCCTGCGGGCAGGATGGCCATCGGGACACCCGAGCTGGCGAGCGTGTCCGCGCAGCGCTGCACCATGCCGTCCCCACCCCACACGAAGACCAACCCGGCGCCCTTCTTCAGCGCCTTGCGGACCTTCTTCGGCGCCTTGCGGCTCTTCGGCACCTCGTACCAGAGCAGGTCGTCGACGCCAGCGCCGGCGAGGGTCGCCCGCAGCTCGTCGAGGCCGCCACCGAGACTCTTACGGCGATGGGCGACCACCGCGACCGTGCCCAGCCGGGCGGCGGCCACAGGTGCGGCGGATGGTGCGGCGCTCGTGCTCATGGCCGCCGGTGTTACCCAATCGGCCGATTCGCTACGCCCACCGCACCGCGCACCGCGCACCGCGCGCCGCAGGGTGTCGCCCGTTCGCTGGCCGCCGCCTGGCTGAGGGCCCTGCGGTGGGCGGGTCACGTCACGGGCGGCACCCGCACCAGAGAGCGTGATACCTCAGAGTCATATAAATACCTCTCAGGTATCGGCGCTTCATGCCAACCGGCCCGCATGCCCGCCTGCCGGCACAGGTCCCCCGAAGGTACGGTCTTGCGCGTTGAGGGCTCCGCGGTCAGCCGCTGTGCCGTTGGTCCGGTGCCGTGCGTTCACCCATCCCCATCCCCGTCTCGCACCCGCGCTGCGGACGGTCGAGATGTGCGCACTTTCCGGGAAGGTGTCGCCTCGGCGCGTCGGCAGGCAGCACTTTCCCCGAAAGTGCGCAGATCTTGGACCCGGTCGGTCCGGCGCGGGGAGCGTGCGGTGTCCGGTTCGGGACCTGCCTGTCACGGCCTGTCTGTCGGGTTTGTGGCGGGCCGTCCGGTGGGCGGGGCCACTCTCGGGGTGGAATCGGGGCCGGGTCGGGGTCGTTATACCTGGCACGCGACCGTGGCCCCCGGCCCGGTCGCGGGCAGCCGCCGGGAACACCCGCCAGGCCGCCCCGGTTACATCCCCCGGACACCCGAGCAGGCCGCCGAGCCGCCGGGCAGATCCCCCTTTCTGAACTTCCCCGCGCAACCCACCCCCCTTGCACGTTGGGGTTGCGCGTATCCCCCGATGCAGAGGAGCACGCCATCATGCGTACCGATCTGATCCGTAAGACCGCTCTGACCGCCGCCGGGCTCGCCTTCACCGGCGGAGCCATCGCCGGACCCGTCACCGCCGCCTACGCCGCGTCGGATGCCAAGCCGGCCAGCCAGACGCAGACCGACCGGAAGAGCAACGGTGAGCGTCAGCTCGGTGTGCGCTACGAGGCGCAGCCGAACTTCTACTACTGCGGCCCCGCCGCCGCCCGCAACGCCCTGTCCGTGCAGGGCAAGGACATCAGCGTCGACGCCATGGCCAAGGAGATGGGCACCACCGAGGCCGGCACCAACTCCATCAACGACATCACCCCCGTCCTGAACAAGGAAACCGCCAAGGACGCCTACCACAGCGTCGAGATCAGCACCCCCAGCGCCGACGACAAGCAGACCGACAAGCTGCGCGCCGACATCGTCCGCACCGTCGACGACGGCCGGGCCGTGGTCGCCAACATCGCCGGCACCACCACCGACACCGACGGCGGCGTGCACTCCTTCGAAGGCGGGCACTACATCAGCGTCGTCGGCTACCGCGACGGCGGGAACGTGGTGAAGATCGCCGACTCCGCCGACCCGAACACCGCCTCCTACGAGGTCACCGTCGAGCACCTCGCCGACTGGATCGCCACCCGCGGCTACGCCACCAGCTGACCCCGCGGACAACACCAACGACAAGGGCCGGACCCCACCACGGGGCCCGGCCCTTTTGTCGTCATCATTTCCACCAACTGCGGCATGTATTGACAAGTGTCGACATCCGGGCGAGGCTGGTCTGTGAGAGCGCTCTCTCGCACTCGGCTCAACAGGCCACCACCAAGTCTGGCCAGGGCGAACTCCGACGTCTTCGGCGGCGGCGCCGGAGCTGTCCCTGACCCGTCCCCCCGACAGGAGTCACGAGATGGACAGGGCCGCACCCCTCTCCGGCATCCACCGCCGGCTGCGCTTCGCCGCGGCGATCGGCGCCGTGCTGGTGCTACTCGGCACGTACATCGCTTCCACCACCAACCGGGCCGACGCCGCCCCGGGCATCAACGCCATCCGGGTCGCCGAGTTCCCCGCCGACTGCACGTACAGCCACCGGCTGCCGGACGACCCGATCATCTTCCCCGGTCTGCCCGGCGCGTCGCACATGCACAGCTTCTTCGGCAGCACGGTGACGAACGCGCACACCACGCTCCCCGACCTGGTCAACTCTCCGACCACCTGCAACCCGCGCACGGACGTCTCGTCGTACTGGGTGCCGACCCTGTACAACAACAACGTGCCGGTCGAGCCGACCATCGTCACGTTCTACTACCTGGGTGAGGGCGTACGCGCCGACGTCGTCGCGGCCACCCAGCCCATCCCGCAGGGGCTGCGGATCGTGGCGGGCAACGCTCGGGCGACCGGCCCGAACGAGAGCATCGCCCGCTGGTCGTGCCTGCACGCGGGACACGTGGCACCGTCGAAGGACTTCGTCACCTGCCCGGCCGGGACGATGATGGAGTCGTACCTGGACTTCCCGCAGTGCTGGAACGGCCGCGACCTGGATTCGCCTGATCACAAGAGCCACATGGCGTACCCGGTGAACCAGGCCTGCCCGGCGACGCACCCGGTGCACGTGCCGAAGCTGCGGCAGGTGCTGCGGTACCCGGTCAACGGCAACCCGGCGCAGTTCCGGCTGGCCTCGGGTGCCGGCTACACCATGCACGGCGACTTCTTCAACGCCTGGCCGGTGGCGGAGATGGCCCGCCGCGTCCAGGACTGCATCCGCCCGGTGATCAAGTGCGGTCACGACGGCCGGCCGATCTGAGCCGACACGTTCGACCCGAGGGCGGGCCCGGTCACGCCGGGTCCGCCCACCCGGGCGGAAAGGAAGGTCGGATGCGAGGCCACGTCGCCGCACCGTCCACGCTGCTCGTCGCGGTCCTGCTCGTCGGCGGTTGCGGCGCCGGATCACCGGACCCCGCCGGCAACCCGCCACCGTCCGCGGCCGCACCGACGGCGGTCGCACCGCCGAGCGCGGTGCCCGCCGCGGGTACGGCAGGACCGTTCAGCCCCACCGACATCGCCTGGCTCCAGCTGACGGTGGCGATGGCCGAACGACTGCTGCCGGTGCTCGACCTGGTGCCGACCCGGACCACCGACCCGGCGTGGCGGCGGCTGGCCGCCGAGGTCGGGGCCGCCCACCGCGCCGACCTGGACCGGTCCCGCCGGCTGCTGGCGGACTCCGGGGCGCCGGCGACCAACCCGCACGAGGGGCACGACATGCCGGGCATGGTGACCGCCGAGGAGCTGACCGCACTGGGGGCGGCCACCGGGAAGCCGTTCGACCGGCTGGTCGCCCAGCACCTGCGGGCGCACCTGACGCAGGCGGTCCGGATCGCAGGAGCGGAACGGCAGAATGGGGTCCACCCGGCGACCACCGCGTTGGCCGCGGCCGTGGTCCGGGCCGGCACCGCCGAGCTGGCGCGGCTCGACCGGCTCGACCGGGCACCGAAGACCGTCCCGGCGGCCCCGTCGCCGACCGGCGCCGGTACAGGACGCCGGTGACACAGCCGCGCGGCCACTGATCCGCACCCATCGCTGGGCACGTCGGATGAAGCCGGCGGGTGCCGGTCAGGCGGCGAAGCGGGCGGCCAGGGCGACGGTGCGCTCGGCGGCGGCGACCATGGCGCGGTCGGCGAACCGGCCGTCGGGCAGCACCACCGTGCCCGAGTCCCGCCGCTGCGCCTCGGCCACCGCGGCCAGCAGCTCTGCGGCCCGGACCACCTCCCGGCCGGCCGGCCGGAACGCCTCGACGATCACCGGAAGCTGACGCGGGTGGATCGCCGTGCGGCCGAGGAAACCGAGCCGCCGACCCACCGCGCAGGAGGCTGCCAGACCGGCCATGTCGGTGACGTCGGCGTACACCGACATCGCCGGCGGGACCAGGCCCGCGGCGCGGGCGGCCACCACCACCCGGCCGCGCGCCCAGAGCAACCCGTCGTCGTCGCTCACCCCCAGGTCCGAGCGGAGGTCGGCCTCACCGAGCCCGATCGAGGCCACCGTGGGGTGGGCGGACGCGATCGCGTACGCGGCCTCCAACCCGAGGGCCGACTCGACCAACGGGTGCAGTGGCACGTCGACCCGTCCGGCGAGAGCCGCGAGGGTCGCGGCCGACTCCACCTTCGGCAGCCGCAGCCCGGCCAGCCCCGGCCGGCCCGAAACCGCGACCAGGTCGGCCTCGACGTCCGGCCCGGTCAGCTCGTTGACCCGCACCTGCACCGGCACCGGGTGCGCCTCGGCGAGGAACTCGGCGACCGCGTCCCGGGCGTACGCCTTGCGCCCGGCGACCACGGCGTCCTCAAGGTCGAGGATGACCGCGTCGGCACCCGAGGCGACCGCCTTGGCGAACCGGTCCGGGCGGTCACCGGGCACGTAGAGCCAGGTGAGCAGCATCAGAGCACGCCCCGCTCGCGCAGCGCGGCCAGCTCGTCGGCCCTCAGGCCGAGCGCGCCGAACACGTCGTCGGTGTCCTGGCCGTGCCGGCGGCCCGCGTGCCGGATCTCCCCCGGCGTGTCGGTGAGCCGGAACGGCACGTTCTGCATCCGTACCTCGCCCAACTCCTCGTCCGGGACGCTGCGCACGGTGCCCAGCGCCGCGTACTGCGGGTCGGCGAGGATGTCCCGGACGTCGTAGACCGGTGCGACCGCCGCCTGCGCCGCCTCGAACGCGGCCACCACCTCGTCGCGGTCCCGTTTCGCCACCCACGCGCTCACGGCGGCGTCCAACTCGTCGGCGTGCGCCGCCCGGCCGCTGCCGGTGGCGAACCACGGCTCGTCGATCAGCTCGGGTCGACCGACCAGCCGCAGCACCCGTTCGGCGATGCTCTGCGCGCTGGTGGAGACCGCGACCCAGCGCCCGTCCGCGCACCGGTAGGTGTTGCGGGGCGCGTTGTTGTTGGACCGGTTGCCCAGCCGGGGCTGGATGTAGCCGAGCTGGTCGTACCAGGTGATCTGCGGGCCGAGCATCGCCATGATCGGCTCGATGATGGCGAGGTCCACCACCTGGCCGGTGCCGGTGGCGTCCCGGGCGCGCAGGGCCAGCATCACCGCGTACGCGGCGGCGAGCGCGGTCACCGAGTCGGCCAGCCCGAACGGGGGCAGGGTGGGTGGGCCGTCCGGTTCCCCGGTGGCCGCGGCGAAGCCGCTCATCGCCTCGGCGAGGGTGCCGAAGCCGGGCCGCCGGGCGTACGGCCCGACCTGCCCGAACCCGCTGATCCGCGTGATGACCAGTCGGGGGTTGACCGCGTGCAGCTCCGCCGGCCCGAGCCCCCACCGCTCCAGCGTGCCCGGGCGGAAGTTCTCCACCAGCACGTCGGCGTCGGCGAGCAGCCGGCGCAGCAGCGCGGCACCGTCCGGGTCGGACAGGTTGAGGGTGACGGTGCGCTTGTTGCGGCCGAGCACCTTCCACCAGAGGCCGACGCCGTCCCGGGCAGGGCCGTGCCCGCGTGAGGGGTCCGGCTTGGCCGGATGCTCGACCTTGATCACGTCGGCGCCGAAGTCGCCGAGGAATGCCGCCGCCAGCGGCCCGGCGAAGAGGGTCGCCAGGTCGACGACCTTGATCCCGTCCAGGGGCGCGGTCACTGGTTCACCTCCGCCTCGGGCACCGACGTGGGGTCCGGCACCAGGTCGGCCGCGCAGCGGAAGCCGACCTGGTCGGAGCGGGTGAGCCCGGCGCCGGTCAGCAGCAGCTTCACCGAGACGTCCGCGGGCTGCGGGCCACCGTCGAGGTACCAGTCGGAGCCCTCCGCCCGGTAGCCGGCGCCACCCTTGAGGATGGCGAACCGGGTACGCCCGTCGGAGTGCTCGCTCTCGGTCAGGTTCCACACCAGCGGTTCCCGGCGGACGAGCAGGCCCGCCTCGGCGGCCACCTGCCACTCGTCCTCGGTGGGCAGCCGCAGCCCCGTCCACGCCGCGTACGCCCGGGCGTCGGCAAGCTCCACCCCGGTCACCGGGGCGTCGGCAGGTCCGTGTCCCGCCGTGAACCGCTCGGGACGCACCGGGCGGTAGCCGGTGGCGCGCAGGAACTCGGCGTACTCGCCGTGGGTGACCTCGTGGGTGGCGATGGCGAACCGGCCGAGCCGGACGCTGCGGCGCAGCGTGCCGGTGTGGTGCAGCCGGGGCGGCAGCGGTTTCCACTCGTCGACGTAGGGCGCCTCGCCGTACAGCCCGGTTTCCCGCACCCGGTGCCGGACGACGAGTTCCCGCCGGCCGGCCTCGACGGCGACCATGCCCTGCGGCGGCTGCGGCCGGGGCGCCCACGGGGTCGGGAGGCGAACCGCGGCCCGGGCCGGGAAGGACGGGTCGCCGGTGGGTGGCTCGTGCCGGTGGGCGGCGGCGTCGGTGACCACCACGGCGGCGATCGCGCCGGCCGGTAGCGGGCCGCCCACCGCCAACCGGCCGTCGGCGGTCTCGGTGACGGTCAGCTCGGTGCCGGTGACCAGGTCGACGAAGCGTCGGTCGGGGCGTGCCTCGGTGAGCAGCCACGGCCCGTCGTGGTCCGCGCCCCGGTTCACCACCGTCCACAGGGGCTCGTCCTGGTGCGTCCAGCGGGACGCGTACACCTGGCCCTCGCCGGGATGGTCGGCGAGCGGGACCCAGTCCTCGGCGCGCAACCACGCGGCGTGGCTGGTCTGCACCCGGCGCATCGCCCGCAGCACCGCCCGGTCGCGGTCGTTCCAGCCGACCCAGACGCCGAAGACGCTCTCCCACACCAGCACCCCGGCTCCGTTGAGCCAGGCGGAGTGCAGCTCGTCGAGGTGGTCGCGGTGCCAGCGGCGGGTGTGGTGCAGCACGTGCCGACGTTCGAACCACTTCGCCCGCAGCACACCGGGGACCTCGGAGTCGGCGAACCACTGCGCCCAGGACATCGCGTGGTCGCCGATCCGGGCCAGCGGAACCCGGCTCTCACCTTCCAGGGCCATCCCGGGCCGCACCGCGTCCAGCGCGGCGCGCAACTCGCCGGCGCCCTCCTTGAGGGTGTCCAGGAAGACGCCGTCGACGCCGAGCTTGCCGGCCAGGTCCGCGACCTCCTCCGCGTCGCTGCCCGCCTCCCGGCGGGTGCCGGTGTCCCACGGGTTGTAGTCGATGAAGACCCGCACCCCGCGCTCCTGGAACGCGCGCACCACGTCGGGCAGCTCCGGCACGTCCCGGTACCAGTCGAACTGGTTGCGGTCGTCCAGGCCGATCACCGGGTACGCGTGCCACAGCACCACCCCGTCGAAGCCCCCGAAGTCCCGCCCGGCCGCGTCGAGGAACCCGTCGACGGTGAAGACGCCGCGCTCGTGGTCGTAGAGCGCCTCGTCCCACAGCCACGCCAGGCAGACGCTGAAGCAGTCGCCGGCGATCTCGTCGTAGTGCGTGCCGGTGTAGCCGAGCCGGGCTCGGGCGTCGGCCCGCCAGCGGGTGAGCTGCTCGCGCCACGCCGGCCAGTCGGCCGGGTCGTCGGGTGCGGCGAAGATCTTCGCCTCGTCCAGGGTGGTCAGGTCGGCGTGCCCGCCGAGCGGCACGTCCGTCGGACGGTCGATCGGGCGCGGGACGTACGGGTTGAAGCTCACGGGGTACCTCGGTAGGTCGCGTCGTGGAGGGCGTCGATGGCGGACCGCTCGGGCAGCGCGGTGGACGCGCCGGGCCGCTGGGCGCAGGCCGCGCCGGCGGCGCACGCCCAGCGCAGGCTCGCCGTGACGGTGTCTTCGCTGCTGGCGCCACCGCGCTCGGCCCAGGAAACGGCGAGCGCGCCGGTGAAGGCGTCGCCCGCGGCGGTGGTGTCCACCGCGTCGACGCGCGGGGCGGGGACCGCCAGGCGCAGGCCACCGCGGTCGGCGTACGCGGCACCGCGCGCGCCGAGGGTCAGCACCACCCGGGGCACCAGCTCCAGCAGGGCGTCGAGCAGCACCGGCGGGTCGTCGGAGAAGACCCCGGCGACGACCGCCGCCTCGTGTTCGTTGACGACCAGCACGTCGACCAGGTCGAGCAGCTCCGTCGGCAGGACCGTGGCGGGAGCGGCGTTCACCACGACGGTCGTGCCCGCCGAGCGGGCCCAGCCGGCCGCCTGCACCACGGCGACCAGCGGCACCTCCAGCTGGAGCAGCAGCACGTCCGCCGCTGCGATCGTCGCCTTGTCGTCGGCGTCCAGCTCGGTCAGCGTGCCGTTGGCGCCGGGTGCCACGACGATGAAGTTCTCCGCGTCCCGGTCGACGGCGATCAGCGCGACGCCGGAGGGACCGGCGACCGTCCGCAGGCCCCGAACGTCCACCCCCGCGCCGGCCAGGCTGGCCCGCATCCGCGTACCGAACTCGTCGTCGCCGACCGCGCCGACGAAGTCGCAGGCGGCGCCGGCCCGTGCGGCGGCGACCGCCTGGTTGGCGCCCTTGCCGCCGGGCACGGTCCGGAAGTCCTCGCCCAGCACCGTCTCCCCGGGGGCGGGCAGACGCGACGCCGACACCACCAGGTCCAGGTTGCTGCTGCCCACCACCGCCACGCGCGCGCTCATGCCGCGCTCCCTTCCGTCCACCGCTGCCGCCTCACGACCCGCTCCCCCGCTGCGCCAGTGCCCAGGTCCGCTCGGCCAGCTCGTCGAAGCCGATCCCGTCGAAGCCGGCGATGCTGCTGGCCAGCCGGTTGCGCAGCGGGGAGACCCACCGCTGCGGCAGCCCGGACGCTCCGGTGAGGGCACCGGTCACCGCGCCGACCGTCGCGCCGGTCGAATCGGTGTCCCAGCCGCCGCTGACCACGGCGGTGATGCTCCGCTCCAGGTCACCGCGGCCGTACGCCAGCGCGGCCGCCACCAGCGCGGCGTTGTTGCGCACGTGCACCCAGTGCAGGTGGCCGTGCCGGGCGTACAGCTCGTCGACCACCCGTTCCCAGTCGTCGGTGCCCGCGCCGAGAGCACGCGCCTCGCGGACCGTGGCCGCGAACCGGCTGCGCGGCGGCAGCACCGCCTCCGCCGCGTCGAGCACCTCGTCGACGCTCGCCGCGACGGGCGCGGCGGCGGCCAGGGCAGCGGCCCAGAGCGCGCCGTGCACGCCACCCCGGACGTGGCTGACCGTGGCGTCCCTGAGGGCCAGCTCGGCGGCCCGGTCCGGCCGGCCGGGGTTGACCCAGCCGTAGACGTCGGTACGGATCTGCGCGCCGATCCACTCCCGGAACGGGTTGTGCCGGCGGGCGCTCTCCGGCGGCGGGAAGCCGAGCAGCAGGTTCCGGTACGCCACCCGTTCGGCCGTGAAGACCCTCCCGCCGGGCAGCCAGTCCAGCCACGCCTGGGCCACGTCCGCGCTGGTGAAGTCCCGTCCGTGTGTCTCCAGCACCCGCAGGGCCAGCAGCGCGTAGTTCAGGTCGTCGTCCTCGGGCATGCCGTCGATGTTCTCGGCGAGGCTGGTCGGCGCGCTGCGCCGGTTCCACGGCCAGCGGGCGGCGACGTCGTCCGGCAGCCCTTTCGCGGTGAACCAGTCGCGCAGCGGCCACCGGCCGGTGGCGGTGAGGATCTCCCGGATTCCCTCCCGGGGGATCTTCTCCACCGGCTTGCCGAGCAGGCAGCCGACGGCCCGGCCGAGCCACGCGCCGTGCAGCCGGTCGTAGCTCACGTCGGTCGGCAGCGACCAGGCCGCCGGCCACTTCGCCCGCAGCGCGGCCAGGTCGTCCGGCTCGTCGTCGGCGGCGACGCCGGGCAGCGCGTCGGCGGCGTCCAGCAGTTCCGTCGCGAGCGCCCGCAGCTCCGGCGACGCCGGGGTCGGCGACGCCCCGCTGACCGGCGGGGTCAGGTCCCCGCCGGCCGTCGTCCACCGCTCGGCGAGGACCGCGACGTCGCGGCCCTCGTCCCGGCTGGCCGCCAACTCGTGCGGCAGCAGGTCCTCCGGCTGGACCCAGGTGATCCTCACGGGGTCGACTCCGTGCCCGAACCGGCGCCGCCGGCCAGCCCGGCGAAGCGCTCCGCCCGCCGGGTGAACCGGGCCTGGTCGCGCTCGAAGACCTCGCCGGCCACGCCCGCGAGGATCCGGGCCGGCTCCACCAGGTCGGTCCGGGACGCCGTGGCGACCACCTCGGACCACTCCGCCGGCACCGCGGCGGCACCGCCGAGCGCCCCGGCGATGGCACCGGCCATGGTGGCGGTGGAGTCGGCGTCGCGGCCGTAGTTGACCGAGCCGAGCACCGCCGCGCGGAACTCGCCGCCGGCCACCACCAGCATGCCGATGGCGACCGGCAGTTCCTCGATGGCGTGCAGCCGGCTCGGCCGCCGCGCGCCGAGGCCGGGGTTGCGGTACTCCTCCCCCACCGTGTCGTAGGGGGCCACCGCGGCGCGCAACGCCGGGATGGCCTGCTTCCAGTCGTGGTGGCTCCGGGCCTCCTTGACCACCGCGTCGATGGCCGCCCGGGTGCCGTCGCGGGCCAGGTCCAACGCCGCGGTGACGACGTCCTCGACGCCAGCGCCGGGGGTCGCCGCCGCGGCGACCGCCGCCGCGAAGACGGCGGCGGCCTCCCGCCCGTAGCTGTGCTGGTGCGCCCCGGCGATCTCCACCGCCTCGGCGTACGCCCCGGCCGGGTCGCCCGCGTTGACGATGCCGACCGGGGCCATGTACATGGCCGCACCACAGTTGACGATGTTGCCGACCCCGGCCTCACGCGGGTCCGCGTGAGCGTGGTGCAGGCGGGTGACCAGCCACCGCTCGGCGGCCGCGAGCCGGTGGAAGGTCACCCCCTCCCGCTCCAGGTCGGGGATGTAGACCACCCGCTCGATCAGATCGGGGACCAGCAGCTCGACCACGTCGTACGCGTCGAGGTGGTCGCGTTTGGCCGCGTAGGCGCGGACCAGGGCGTGGGTCATCAACGTGTCGTCGGTGATGTGCCCGTCGCCCTTGTGGTACGGCGCGAGCGGCCGCGCGGTGGCCCAGTCGGCGTGGTACGGGGGCACGATGCCCTCGACCCAGCCGCCGAACCGCGCGCGGATCTGCTCTGGCAGTGCCGTCTCGGTGGCGCCGCCGAGGGCGTCTCCGACCGCGGCGCCGACCAGGCAGCCGACCGATGTGTCGAGCATGAGTGACATGTCCTACCTCAGAACCTGCTTGCCACCATCGACCAGCTGCGTACCGAGCTGATCGAGGGTGATCTTGTTGGCGAAGTACTGCTGGAGAGCCGGGGTGGCGTACTTGGTCTTCCACTCCGGGTAGCCGTCGGCCTGCTGGAACGGGGCGACCGTCAGGTCCGCGGCGCTGTCCGCGGCGACGTCCCAGCCCTGCTTGCCGCCGGTGACCTTGACCAGCTCCTCGTTGGCATGCTTGCCGGTCGGCACCAGCCAGTCACCCTTGGCCAGCGCGGCCATGTTGGTCGGGTTCAGGAAGTACTCGAGGAACTGCGCGGCCTGCTTCTTGTGCTTGCTGTCCTCGGAGACCGACAGCGTCTGCGGGTTGGCCGCCTGCTTGGTGGACAGCCCCTTGACCGGTGGCAGGGTGACCCACTCGAAGCCGGACGGCGCCTGCTCGACCATCTGCTGACGCAGCGACACCGAGCCGGGCAGCATCGCGTACTTGCCGCCGAAGAAGCCGGGCAGCGTGTCCGCGCCGCTCATGCCGAGCGCCTCCGGGGAGGCGGACTTCGCGGTGTAGATCATGTCGTGGATCCGCTTCGGGATCTCCTTCTCCGCGTCGCCGACCCGGACCTCGGTGCGCCCGCCGTCGGTGTAGAAGAACTTCCCGTCGTAGTTGAGGGCCAGGTTGAGCACCCGGTTGGTCGGCGACTTCAGCGCCCACGCCACGCCGTACTGCCCGGGCTTGGTGAGCTTCTGCGCGTTGCCCTGGAACTCGTCCCAGGTCCAGCCACCGTCGGCCGGCGGCACCGTGACGCCGGCGGCGTCGAGCAGCTTCTTGTTGGCGATGACGACCTGCGACTCCAGCAGGAACGGCACCCCGGCGACCTTGCCGTCGAAGGTGGCCGTGTCCCAGATGCCCTGGTCGATCTGACCCTTCAGGTCGCCCGAGACGAGCCCGGACAGGTCGGCCAGGTAGCCCTGCTTGGTGAACTCGCCGATCGCGGACGCCTCGTAGTGCACGATGTCCGGCGCGTCGCCGCCCTCGAAGGAGGTCAGCAACTGGTCGTGCACCGAGTTCCAGTCACCCTGGACGTACTCGACCTGGATGTCGGGGTGCTCGGCGTTCCACTTGGCGACGAGGTCCTTGTTGACCTGCAGCGACTCCTTCTGCCAGGCGAGGCTGAGGAAGCGCAGCTTGGCCGGGCCGGACGTGGCCTCGTCGCCGCCGCCGTCACCGCACGCGGCGAGCGCGCCGAGGCCGACGACCGCGACCGCGGTGGCCGCGGCGAGTCGACGGAATCGGGTACGGAGCATGGGGGTTACCTCCTTGGTGGTGGGTGGGGGGACGGTTCAGCCCTTGACCGCGCCGGCGAGCGACCCGGACGAGAGCCGGCGTTGCATGAACGCGAAGAAGATCAGGCTGGGCAGTGTGGCCAGCAGTGAACCGGCTGCGAGGGGCCCGAGCCGGGCGGTGCCCTCGATGCCGACGAACCGGGCCAACGCGACCGGCAGGGTCGCCAGCTCCGGGGTCTTGATCAGCACCAGTGCGAAGAAGAACTCGTTCCAGGCGGAGATGAAGGAGAACAGCGCGGTGGCGACCAGGCCCGGGGCGAGCAGCGGGAACACCACCCGGCGCAGCACCTGCACGCGGCTCGCGCCGTCCACGGAGGCGGCCTCCTCCAGCTCCCGAGGGATGTTGCGGACGAAGCCCTGCAGCATCCAGAGGGCGAACGGCAGCGCCCAGACCACGTAGATCAGCACCAGCCCGGCGTGCGTGTTGGCCAGGCCGACCTGCCGCAACACCAGGAAGATCGGGATGATCAGCAGCACGAACGGGAAGAGCTGGGACAGCAGCACCCAGCCCAGCGCCGCGGTGCCGAGCTTGGAGCGGAACCGGGCCAGCGCGTACGACGCCGGCATGGCGACCAGCACGGTCAGCACCGCCGACGCGAGCGAGACCTGGAGGCTGTTCAGCGCCGCACGGCCCAGCTCCTGCTCGGTGAAGGCCTGGACGAAGTTCTGCACGGTCGGGTCGCTGGGAATCAACGTGGGGTGCAGCCGCACCAGCTCCCGGGGCGGCTTGAACGCCGTCGAGACCAGCCAGACCAGCGGGAACCCGAGGAAGATCAGGTAGCCGGCGAGCGCCACGTACTGCAGGGTGCGCCCGGTACGACTCGGCTTGCCAAACATGTCAGTTCGCCTCCCTCAGCCGGCGGCGCAGATAGACGGCGAGCAGCGCGATGATGAGGACGACCATCACGTTGCCGAGCGCGGCGGCGTAGCCGTAGTTGCCGTAGCGGAACGCCTCCTCGTAGGCGAAGAGCATCGGCAGCATCGTCTTGCCGCCCGGCCCGCCCGCGGTCAGCACGTAGACCAGACCGAACGAGTTGAAGTTCCAGATGAAGTCCAGCGACGTGATCGCCACGATCACCGGGGTCAGGGCGGGCAGCGTGACGTGCCGGAACCGGTGCCACGTGCTCGCTCCGTCCACGGCGGCCGCCTCGTGCAGCTCGCGGCCCACCCCCTGCAGGCCGGCCAGCAGGACGACGGTCGTCTGCGGCATGCCGGCCCAGACCCCGACGAGGATGACGGCGGGCAGCGCGGTGCTGAAGTCGCCGAGCCAGTTGGTGCGCATCCCGTCGGCGCCGATGCGGTGGAAGAACTCGTTGAGCAGGCCGGCGTCCGGGTGGTAGACGAGCTTCCAGAGGATGCCGACCACGACCGGCGGCATCGCCCACGGCACCACAGCCAGCACCCGGGCCACGCCCCGGAACCGCAGCTGCTGGTTGAGCAGCAGGGCCAGACCGAGGGCGAGCAGGAACTGCAGCACCGTCACACCGAGCGCCCAGACCAGCCCGATCTTGAACGAGTTCCAGAACAGCTCGTCGCCCAGAAGCTCGCGGTAGTTGGCCAGGCCGGTGAAGGAGACCTCGACGTTGCGCCCTGCCCGGGCGTCGGTGAAGCCGAGGTAGATGCCGCGCAGCAGCGGGAACACCGACAGCACCAGGATCGGCAGCAGCGACGGCAGCAGCAGCAGGTAGATGGCGGTCCGGTCGGAACGGAACCGGCTCGGCCGGCGGGCCGGGCCGGCCCGCTCGACGTCCGGCCGCTCGGCCAGCGTGGTCATGAGGTCACCCCTTCGCTGGACGGGTGGTTGGTCGGTGGGTCTGCCGGCCGGGGAGCGGGCAGCGTCGTGCCGCTGGACGCCCGGATGGCGAGGCTCGGTGGCACCTGCTCGCGCCGTGGCGGCAGGCTCGGGTCGGCGATGCGTTGCAGGAGCAGCTCGGCGGCCCGGCGACCACGCTCGGCCGAGCCGAGCGAGACGCTGGAGAGCTGGGGAAACATCATCCGGGCCAACTCGGTGTCGTCCATGCCGACCACGGCGACGTCCTGCGGCACCCGGCGACCGGCGGCCAGCAGGGCGTGCAGCGCGCCGACCGCGATCAGGTCGTTGGCGCAGACCAGCGCGTCCGGGTCGGTGCGGGCGAGCAGCCGTTGCGTGGCTTCCCGGCCGGCGGCGTACTGGAAGTCGCCGACCTCGATGAGGTCTTCGTCGAGCGGGATGCCGTGGTGGGTCAGGGCCGCTCGGAAGCCGGCGTCACGCGCGGTGCCCGGGACGGTGTCGAGCGGACCGTTGACGAAGCCGATCCGGTGTCGGCCGGTGGCGACGAGGTGGTCCACGGCCAGCGCGACACCGTGCCGGGAGTCGGTGCGTACGTTGTCCACCGCGGCGTCCGCGCCGAGCTGGCCGACCACCACGACCGGTACCGGGCTGTCCACCAGCGCGGTCAGGTGGTCGTCGGTGACCCGGATCGGCGAGACGATCATCCCGTCCACGTAGCGGTTGGCGAGCCGGCGCAGCAGGGCCGTCTCGTTGTCGATCCGCCCGCCGGTGGCGTGCACCAGCAGCTGCCGACCGGAGGAGGCGACGACGGCCTCGATGGCGCGCATCATCTCCACGTAGACCGGGTTGCCGATGTCCTCGACGGCGAGCGCGACCAGGCCGGTGCGCTGGGACTGCAGCGACCGGGCGATCGCGTTGGGCACGTACCCGACCTCGGCCGCGGCGGCGCGCACCTTGCGGATCGTCTCCGGGCTGCCGCCGACCCCGTTGAGCACCCGGGACGCGGAGGCGATGGAGACACCGGCGCGCGCGGCGACGGTGTGCACAGTGGGCCGGCCGTCAACCGATTCCTGTAAACGTTTACGACCCACGTCCGGCACCTCCACCCGATAGCTGTAAACGTTTCCGGGAGTCTGCTCCGCTAGTGGCGGAGAGGTCAAGGGCTCGTTACGAAAACGTTTCCAACGGCGGACGGTCCGACGGTGAGAGTGACCTCCCGGCCCGGCCACCTGGATCGGAGCCGCCGGTCGTGGCTCGCGACGACGATGGCGCCCGGCCCGGTGCCCAACGCCTCCTCCAGCTCGTCACAGAGTCGTGGGGAGAGATGATTGGTCGGCTCGTCCAGCAGGAGCAGCTCCGGCGGATCGGCGACGAGCACCGCGAGGGCGAGCCGACGGCGCTGGCCGACCGACAGCTCCCCCACCGGTCGGTCGAGATCCGCGGGCGCGAGCAGTCCGAGCGACGACAGCGGCACCGCCTCGGCCCGTTGCACACCGACGGTCGTCGCGAAGGTCTCGCGAGCGGTCCGCCGTGGATCGGCGAAGACGGTGTCCTGGGTCAGCAGGCCGACCCGTAGACCAGGCCGCCGCCAGACGGCTCCGGCACAGTTCAGCCGGCCGGCGAGGACCGCCAGCAGGGTCGACTTGCCGGCGCCGTTCGGGCCACTCACCACCAGCCGGTCGCTGGCCGTCACGGCCAGCTGCTCCACCCGCAGTCGGCCGGGGACCTCCACCTGGTGCATCGTCACGATGGCGTCGTCGCCGGCACCGGAGGCCAGAACGGGTGCGTGGAAGCGCAACGGCTCCGGCGGCGCGGCGACCTGATGGCGCTCCAGCGTCTCCAACCGGCGGGCGGCGTCGCGCACCCGGCGGGAGATCTGGTTCTGCACCCGGCCCGCGGTGTGCCCGTACCCCATCTTCTCGCTGTCGCGAGGGCCGCGCCCGTGCGCGACCTGGTGCCCCGTCACGGCTGCGGCCTCGCGCAGCTCGGCGAGCTGCACCTGCTCGTCGTCGTAGCGCCGGCGCCACCGCTCGGCCTCGGCGCGCTTCACCGACAGGTACGCCGTGTACCCGCCGCCGTAGCGGACCGGCCCCTCCACCGCCGGGTCCAGGTCGATGACGTGGGTGCACACGGCGTCCAGGAACGCCCGGTCGTGACTGGCCACCACGACCACTCCGGGCATCGCGCGGAGCTGTTCCTCGACGAACGCCGCCGCCGCGTCGTCGAGGTGGTTGGTGGGCTCGTCGAGCAGCAGTGCGTCCGGCCGGCGGATCAGCATCGCGGCCAGCGCGAGACGGCCACGCTGCCCGCCGGACAGTGCGGTCAGCCGCCGCTCGTGGGGTGTCCCGCCGAGGCCGAGGCCGGCGAGCACCGTCAGCGCGCGCCGGTCGGCGTCCCAGGCGTCGCGGTCCTGCGCCCGCTCCAGAGTCTCGCCGTAGGCGGCCAGCAGCTGCGCATGCCGCTCGGTGTCCTCGGGCGTCGCGGCCAGTTCCGTGCCGAGCCGGTCCAGTTCGGCGAGGTCCGCTCGCGCCTCGCGGAGTGCGTCGTCCAGGACGGTGGCGACGGTCGCGGCCGGGCTGAAGGGCATCTCCTGGTGCAGGAAGCCGAGATCCGGTGGGCGGGCGACGGTGCCGGAGTCGGGTTCGTCGACGCCGGCGAGGACCCGCAACAGGGTCGTCTTGCCGGTGCCGTTCTCGCCGATCAGGCCGATCCGGTGGCCGGGCGCGGCGGTCAGGGAGACACCGTCGAGCACCCGGCGGTCACCCCGGATGCGCAGCAGGTCATGGGCGATCAGTGCGGGTCGAACAGACATGGTGACCTCGGAGAACGGAGATCCGGGCGCACACAGGCGGCCCGGCGCGAGCAGGGCATGACGACGAGGGCCGCGGCGACAGCGCGATCACGCGCCCGTCTGCGGCCGGCCGGGGTTGTCACCCGGAGATGTCGTCGTCACCTGCCACGCCTGCTCCGATCTCCAGCAACTCGCGTCAGAGGCTAACTCACCGGCCGGCGATCGGCTTCCGCGCCGGCCATCGTCGCCCGCAGGAATCGAGCCGGCTACTACCTGGACGACGCACCGGGCCAGGGTGTACCCCAGGGCGTCTCCCTGGGGCGAGAGTCGCCGGCTCCAGGCGATGGTGACGGGCATGAAACGACGACTGATCTTGCTGATGGCGGCGGCGGTGCCGCTGTCGGCGGCGCTGGTGCCCATGGCCGCCTCGGGCGTCACCCGCGACGGCGGCACTGGTGCCGCTACGACCTGTTCCGCCATGCCCGTCTCCGCGCCGCCCGGCACCACGGTGGAGTCGGTGCGGGCGGTCGCACAGGCCGGCGGGACCGTCACCTTCCCCGACGCAACCCCGCTGCCCACCCCGCCGCCGATCACCGATGTGCCGGCCAGGTGTGACGTCACGGTCACGCTGACCCACCCCGGCGCGAACGACCACGTCACGGTCAAGGTCTCGCTGCCGCAGGACCCGCAGAGGTGGACCGGGCGGTTCCAGGCCACCGGCGGCAGCGCCTACCTCGCCGGTGACTTCGGCGCACCGCTGGTCACCGCTGTGAAGAACGGCTACGTCGCCGCTGCCACCGACGCCGGTGTCGGCCAGAACCCGGTCGACGTCAGCGGCTGGGCACTGACCCCGGCCGGCACGGTCAACACTCCGCTGCTGAAGAACTTCGCCTCCCGCTCGCTGCACGACATGGCCGTCGTCGGCAAGGACGTGGCCAGAAAGTTCTACGGCACGGCGGTGCGCTACTCGTACTGGAACGGCTGTTCGACCGGCGGTCGCCAGGGCTACCTGGAGGCCCAGGACCACCCGACGGACTTCCAGGGCGTCCTGGCCACGGCGCCGGCCATCAACTGGGACCGGTTCGCGGTCGCCACGCTGTGGCCGCAGGTCGTCTTCCACGAGGAGAAGGTCCAGCCCACCCAGTGTGAGCTGGAGGCGTTCACCGCCGCGGCGGTCAAGGCGTGTGACCCCCTCGACGGGGTCGCCGACGGCGTCATCGACAACCCGCAGGACTGCCACTGGGACGCCCGACGGTTGATCGGCACCACGGTCGTCTGCGACGGCAGGACCATCACGATCTCCGCCGCAACCGCCGACGCGGTCCGCAAGATCTGGGCCGGACCGGTCTCCCCCACGGGTCAAAAGCTCTGGTACGGCCCGAACAAGGGGGCGAGCTTCAGCTGGTTGGCCGTGGTGGGCGTGCCGTTCACCGTCGCCGACAGCTGGGTCAGGTACTTCGTGAAGCAGGACCCCTCGTTCGCCACCACGACCATGACCTATCGGACTTTCGCGCAGATCTTCCGTCAGTCACAGCGGCAGTACAACGACATCATCGGCACCGACGACCCCGACCTGTCCGCGTTCGCGAAGGCCGGCGGCAAGCTGCTCAGCTGGCACGGCCAGGCCGATGAGCTGGTGCCCACCCAGGGCACGGTCGACTACCGCGAGCGGGTCAACCGGGTGTTCGGCGGCAACAAGCGCGTCGACGACTTCTACCGGCTGTTCCTGCTGCCCGGCGTCGCCCACTGCGGTGGCGGCACCGGCCTGCAGCCGACCGACGAGCTGGGCACGCTCGTCAACTGGGTGGAGAAGGGCCAGGCTCCGGCCACCCTCGCCACCTCAAGCACCGACGGCTCCGTCAGCCGCAACGCGTGCCGATATCCGCAGGCGGCCCGTTACACCGGCCACGGTGACCCCGCTCTGGCCGCGAACCACCGCTGCGTCCCCGCCTGACCGCACCGACACCACGCGGCGGCCCCGGACTGACCACTCCGGGGCCGTCGCCGTCGGCCGTCGACGCCTGCGCTCACACGGCGCGGGCACCTGCCCGGAGGGAGTCGATGGTCAGGTCGAGGGCGGCCTCGAGGTGGTCGATCCTTCCGGTGGAGAGCAACAACAGCACGCCGCCCTGGATGCCGGCCAGCAGCGCCGCGGCGGCGCGGTCGGCGTCCACCTCGGGGGCGATGTCCCCGGTCGACTGCATGTGCCGGATGCCCTCGGTGATCGCCTTCTGCCAGCGCCCCATCAGGCCTGTCACCACCGCCTGCGCGCCCGGCGCGCGCCGGCCCGCCTGACCGAGCAGCCCGTTGAGCGGGCACTGCATGCCCTGCGCGAGGTAGCGCTCGACCAGCCGATCGCGCCACGCCAGCCAGGCCGGCCAGGACGTCAGGTTGCTGAGCATCGGCTCCTGGTCGATGAGCACCTGGTCGGCCTCGTGCTCTGCCACGGCGAGCAGCAGCTCATCCTTGCCCTCCGGGAAGTAGTGGAAGAGCTGGCCCTTGCTGGTGCCGGTGCGGGCCATCACGTCCTCGAGCCGTACCTCGTCGACACCTCGCTCGCGGATCTCGGCCGCCGCCCCGGCGACGATCCGCGCCCGGGTCGCCTCACCCTTGCGGGTCAACGCGCGTGTCATGAGACCTCCGTCACCGGTTTTCGTCTGGACCTGGCAGTCCAACCGTAGCGCAAGCTTTGGACTTGCAGGTCCATTTTTGCCGAGCAAAGGTCTGGACCACGCGGTCCGCTCCGGACCCGACAAGCGATCGGAAGGACGCAACGATGAACCACTACTACCTGCTCGGGCGGTCCGGTCTGCGGGTGAGCCGACTGGCTCTGGGCACGATGAACTTCGGCGTCGACGGGTTCCATGCCGCTTACGGCAAGACCGAGGAAGAGGCGGAGCCGATTTTCCGGCGGTACCTGGAGGCAGGCGGGAACTTCATCGACACCGCGGACTTCTACACCGCCGGAGAAAGTGAACGGATCCTCGGCCGCCTGATCGACCGGGCCGGTGTCCGGGATCGACTCGTGCTCACCAGCAAGTTCACCAACACCATCGACCCGAGCGACCCGAACGCCAGCGGCAACGGTCGCAAGCACATGGTGCGCGCCCTGGACGCCTCGCTGCGCCGGCTCGGCACCGACTACATCGACCTGTACCTGCTACACACGTGGGACCGGATCACCCCGGTCGAGGAGGTCGTGCAGACCTTCGACGACCTGGTACGCGCCGGCAAGATCCGGTACGCCGGGCTTTCCGACGTACCGGCCTGGTACGCGGCCCGGGCGCAGAGCTACGCCGAGACCCACGGGCTGACGCCGATGGTCACCGTGCAGCTTCCGTACTCCCTGGTCATGCGCGACATCGAGGCGGAGTACGTGGCAATGGCCCAGACGCTGGGCATGGGCCTCACCGCCTGGAGCCCGATCGGCGGTGGCCTGCTCAGCGGCAAGTACCGGCGCACCGGCGAGGGCATGAGCGGGACCGGCCGGTTGACCAATCCCGACGCCCCGGGTAGCGAGATCAACCCCAGCGACTGGCAGGTGATCGAGGCGCTGGAGGGCGTGGCCGCCGACCTGGGTCGCAGCATGGCCCAGGTGGCCATCAACTGGGCGGCCACGCAGCCGGCGGTTGCCTCGGTGATCATCGGGGCGAGCAGCCCCGAGCAGCTGGACAACAACCTCGCCGCGCTCGACTTCGAGATCCCGGCGGATGCCCGTCGGCGACTCGAGGAGGCCAGCGCGCCGCACGTCGGGATGCCCTACGGAATGTTCACCCCGCAGTACCAGTCCTGGGTCGTGAGCCCCGGCCTCGGCGTCGGCGACAAGCCCACCGGATATGCCCCGCCGGTGTTCAACGGCGCCACCCAACCCGCCAACTGAAGGACCTCGACATGTCACAGAGCAACGATTCACTGGTCCGCGAGTTCGTCGAGGCGTTCAACACCAGGGACGCCGAGCGTCTCGCGCCCTACCTGCACCCCGAGATTGTCTTTCAGGCGTACGGCGACAAGCAGGTTCGCGGCCGGGAGGCGGTCCTGCAGCTCTGGCGGGGCGTCTTCGGCACCTTCGCCCAGGTCCAGTTCGCCACGGTGCACCAGGCGGTGGACGGCGATGTCGTGATCGCCGAGCAGGTCCACGGCCTCGGCCTGCCGGGCCGGCCGGTGGCCCCGGTGATGAACATGGCGATCTATGAGATCCGGGACGGCAAGATCGCCGCCTGGCGCGACTACACCAACCCGGAATACGCCAGCAAGCTCGTCAGCGGCTGACCCGGCGTCGTGTCCGCGGCCACGCACCCGTCACACCGGGTCGTGGCCGCGGGCATGGCCCCTTCGCCCGCGACGAGAGGGGCACGATCACCGGGGTCGACCTCGCCGGGCGGTTGTTCGCGCGCGCCCCGGTGTCGCCATGGGGTCAGCGGTCGCGCAGCGCCGCTGCCAGCTCGCGGCGCGACCCGATGCCCAGCTTGGTGAACACCTTGCGCAGGTGCCACTCGACGGTACGCGGGCTGAGGAACAGCACTGCGCCGATCTCGGGGTTCGTCCGCCCCGCCACGGCCAGCCGCGCGATCTGCGCCTCCTGCGGGGTGAGCTCGACGGGTACGCCGAGGGTCCGCTTGTGCACGGTCTCGCCGGTGGCGACCAGCTCCCGGCTCGCCCGCTCGGAGAAGCCCTCCGCACCCATGGCGGCGAACGCCTCGTGTGCGGCGCGCAGCTGGGTCCGGGCGTCGGCGCGCCGATTGTGCCGACGCAGCCACTCGCCGTACAACAGGCGGGCACGGGCCAGTTGCAGGCCGAGCTGGGTGGCGCTCAGCCGCTCGACCGCCTCGCGGTACCGCTCCTCGGTCTTCCCCGACGGTCCCGCCAGTGCGTCGGCGAGCGCCTGGGTGCCGAGGGCCCAGTCCGTGTTGGCGGCGCCGGTTCGTTCCGTCAGACGCTCGCGTGCCTCGGCGGCAACCTCGGCTTCCCCGGCGCGTGCGGCAGCCTCGACCAGCTCGCTGAGCGTCCAGTTCAATACGGCGAGGTCCTCGTACTCGACCGCCTGCCGCGCGGCCTCCAATGCGGCCGGATAGTGGCCGAGCCCGTTGCACAGCACCGCCCTGGCGTAGCCGGCCAGGCCGAGCAGGCGGCCCTCGCCGCGCGCGTCAGCGTCCCTGGCGGTGGCGTCGATCAGCTCCATCGCGGGCAGGTCCCGGCCGCGGTGCGCGGCCAGGGTGAGGGAGGCGGACGGATGCATGGCCAGCCCGGTGGCCTCCCCGAGGGCATCGGCCTCGTCGAGCAGGCCTGACGCGTCGGCGAACCGACCCGCGAACACCAGCGCCCCGGCGCGGAAGACCAGCGCCGTGGGAAGCAGCGACAGCGCGCCGGTGGTACGTGCGAACCCGACCGCCTGCTCGGTGAGCCGGTACCAGGCCGCGTCGTCCCACACCTCGTGGGCGACCGGCCCGGCCAGCCAGAGCAGGTGCAGGTCCTCCTCCGCCGTCGTCGCGTCGAGGGCTCGGCGGAGCTGCGGAACAGCGGGCGCGTACCCGTCCAAGACCCATGCCGTGAGGCCGGTCAGGAACAGGCCGGCAGGCTCCCCGCCGGCCGGCACGCCGCGGGCGGCTTCGGCCGCCCGGCGCAGGTCGCCGCCCCCGAGCCGGCCGGCGTGCACGGCGGCACCCAGGGCCGAGAGGTACGTCATGCGCGCCGCGGCGAGATCCAGCTCCTCGAGACGGCCGGCGGCGGCGAGCAGCGGCGGGCCTGCTGCCCGGCCGGGGTTGACCACGAACGCGACCTGAGCCCGTAGACGTTCCACCCCGGCCCGCAGCAACGGGTCGAGCGGACCCATCTCGGCGGCCGCCAGCAGGTCCGGTACCTGCGCCAGCTCCCCCGCGTCGAATCGAGCGCGCGCGGCTGCCAGGGCGCGTGCGGCACGCGGCTTCGGGTCCGGGGTGAGCTCGGCGGCGCGCTCGAGGAAGGACGCGGCGGCGGATCGGCCGCCGCGGGCGAGCGCTCTGCCAGCCGAACGCTCCAGTTCCCCGGCGACCTCCTCGTCCGGCCCGACGGCGGCATGCGCCCGGTGCCAGGCACGGCGGTCGGGATCCTGATCCGGATCGGTCACCTCGGCGAGCGCACGGTGCACCTCGCGCAGGTCCGCGGCCTCGGCCGACCGCCAACCGGCGGAACGCATCAGTGGGTGGCGGAACCGCACCCGGGCACCGAACTCGACCAGCCCGGCTGCCTCCGCTGGCGCGGCGGCGTCCGGTCCGACGCCCAACCGCTCAAGTGCGCGCCACAGCAGCGTCACGTCACCCACCGGCTCGACCGCGGCGGTGAGCAGGAGCCGGCGGGTGTTCGCCGGAAGCGCGGCGATGCGCCGCTGAAAGCCCGCTTCCATCCGGCTCACCAGGGGCGCCGAGTTCTGCGCGCCGAATCCGAAGGCCAACTCCGCCGGCGTGAGGCCTCGCGGCAGCTCGAGCAGGGCGAGCGGATTGCCACGCGTCTCGGCGACGATCCGGGCGCGGACCAGGTCGTCGACCGGTCCGGGCAGCACCGAGTCCAGCAGCGCCCGCGCCTCGGCGGCGGGCAGGCCGTCGACGCGCAGCTCCGGCAGACTGCCGAGGATCTGTTCGTCCCCCGGGCTGCGGGAGGCGAAGACCAGCGCGATCGACTCCTCGTCGAGTCGACGGGCGACGAAGGTGAGGATGACCTCGGACATCCGGTCCATCCACTGCACGTCATCCACGATGCAGACCAGCGGCTGCTCCGACGCGGCCTCGGCGAGCAGGTTGAGCACGGCGAGCCCGACGAGCAGCCCCTCGGGTGGGTTGCCGGGGCTCAGCCCGAAAGCGGTGGCGAGCGCGACACGCTGCGGGTCCGGCAGCTGGTCGAGGTGGCCGAGCAGCGGCGCGCAGAGTTGCTGCAGCGCCGAGTACGCGATCTCGGACTCCGGCTCCACCCCGGCCGCCCGGGTCACCCGACCGGCCGGTACGTGCTCGCTCAGGTAGTCCAGTAGCGCGGTCTTGCCGGCGCCCGCCTCACCGCGGAGCACCAGCACCCTGCTGTGCCCGGCGCGGACGTCGCGCAGCAGCCGGTCGAGCGTGTCCCGCTCGCGCCGCCGGCCGCGCAGCACGGGACTTTCGGTCTTGCTCGGCACGTCATCCTCCCCGGCGGAGGGTACACCGAGCGAGAGCGTTGACCCCGCGAAGGAGTAACGCCTGCTCACGAGCGCGCGAGGGAATCCGCCGCGCGGTCCCTGGCGCGTCGCTGGCGCGAGGGACCGCGCCGGGGTCAGGAATCGAGTCCGGCGGCCCGAGCCATGTAGCCGGCGTACCAGGTCGGCCAGTCCGGGTCCTCGTGACCGAGCTCCGCCTCGTGCCGGCCGTGCGCCGCGGCGGCGTCGCGCAGGGCCTGCTCCACCTCGGTCACCGAGCCGTAGACGACGTGGGTGACCCGTCCCGGTTGCCGCAGGGTGACCTCCTGCAGCACGAAGCCGTTGCCGTCCGGGTCGCTGAACGACGCGAACGAGCCGTACGACCGCCGGTCCGGCTGTGGGCCGGCCACCCGATCCCGCGTGCCGGCGTGGTGGAACACGCCCCCGGCGTCGTGGAAGACCTCGCTCACCTCGATTCCCCGCGCAATGAGCTCGGCCCGGGCGGCGACGACGTCGTCCACCACGAGGTGCACGCCCTGCACCGAGCCCGGTGCGGCGTCGGCCACCCCGTCACCGATGATGATCGAGGCCGCCGAGCCGGGCGGGGTGAGGTGCACGACGCGGAAGCCGTCCGGGGCGACGTAGTCGACGTCCTCCCGGAAGCCCGCCTTCTGGTAGAAGTCCCGGGCCCGGTCCACGTCGGAGACCGGCAGGACGATGACTTCCAGCTTGAAATCCATGATCTTCACTCCTCTGCTGCGCCCGGATGCCGCTCGGCGTCCGGCCTCCACCGTCGCGCGCCGGGTTCACCCGTCGCCCCAGGGAGAACCCCTGGCCGGTGCCCTGGGCTTCAGCGGCCGGTCGCCCCGGGGGAACCGCCTGGTCCGCGACGGACAGTGCCCAAGGTGCCCCGCCGGGGTCGGGTCGGCCGGGACCAGTGCCTCGGCCAGGGTCTCTCCCTGGGGCCACCGACCGGTGCGGTCGGCAGAGTCGTCCGGGTACCCCCGACACTCCTGGCAGAAAGCTGGCACTCGAATGCCCTCCCTCCTTCGCGTCTACCTCGTCCGCGGCCTTGTCGCGATCGCCTGGGCCGCCGGCTTCTCGGCCGTCACCGATTCGCTCAGCGCCACCGCCGTCGTCCTCCTGGTCACCTACCCGCTCATCGACGTGGTGGCTTCGCTGCTCGATGCCCGCGAGGACCCCGGCACCCCGGCCCGCAAGCTGCAGATCTTCAACACCGCGCTCAGCGCCCTGGCGGCCCTCGCCCTCGGCTTGACGGCCATCAGCGGGATCGGCGCCGTGCTCTTCACCTTCGGCGTCTGGGCCATCGTCTCGGGCGTGGCCCAGTTCACCGTCGCCATCCGCCGCCACGGCCCCGAACTGGGCCGCCAGTGGCCGATGCTGATCGCGGGCGCGCTCTCGGTCATCGCCGGCGCGACCTACCTGCCCGCCGCCCTGGGCGGCGAACCGAGCCTCAGCATGTTGATCCTCTACACCGCGGCCGGCGGCGTCTTCTTCGTCCTGCAGGCCGTGAGTCTGGCCTGGCGGCAGCGCCGGCGTGCCGTCCGGGCCTGATCGACCGGCCAGCGGTGGTGGCAGGGCGTACGCCCCTGCCACCATGTCGTCGACCGTTACTCGCCCGCGCTGCTCGTCCGGGCGAGTCCGGCCGTCGGCGTCGGCGTCGGCTCTCCCGCGTAGAGCGCCACGTAGAGCCGGTGCAACGCGGGTCCGTCGGCGCCGAGCGAGGCGAGGTCGAGGACGTCGTGGCGGACGGCCAACGCCTCCGGCAGCATGCAGACGCGTAGCTGGATGCCGCTCGCCTCGGCGATCCTGCGGGGCACGGTCACCGCCGCGACCGGGTCCACCACCCCGTCGAGCGGGCTCATCGCGACCGCGGCGGTCAGCAGACCGGTCCGTCGGGGCGGATCGGGGAGGTTGCGGGCGATCGTCAGGTACTGCGTGACCGCCGAGAAGGAGTAGCCGCGCGAGTTGACGCGGTCGGACAGGAGGCGGCGCCCGTACAGCACGATGAGCGGCTTGACGGCGAACGCCGGAGCCTGACGTGGGTCGGGGCCGAAGAACGGCGACAGCAGCAGGAGGCGGCGCACGACGTCGCCGCGGACCTGCGCCAACCAGGCGGCCAGCACCGCGCCGCCGGAGATTCCCACGACACCCACCTCGTCGCCGAGACCCGCCGCGACGGTCAACGCCTGGGCGGCGTACGCGGTCAGCTCAGTCGCCTCGACCCGGTGGTGTGCCCGGCGGTCGGCGGTGCCGTGGTGGGGTGCCCGCGGAACCCAGACGTTGTAGCCGCGGGCGAAGAACTCCCGGGCCAGTTCGTCGTACTGTTCCGGCCCCAGGGTGTACCCGTGCAGCAGCAGCACCACCCTGCCGGTACGCGTGCCGTGGCTCAGCAACCGGCTCCGGGACTCCGGCCTGACCCCCGGGTCCGCGGCCTCGGCCGCCACGGTGGCCTCGGCGGCCCGGGTGGCGGAGGCGAAGTCGAGCGGTTGCGATGGCGCGTCACGCAGCGCACGGCGGCGCAACGGCCAGAGGTAGAGCCCGACGACCGCCGACAGGAGCACCGTCAGCCCGCCGACGGCGAGGGCGAAGCAGAGGGTGAGGACGGTGAGGTGCGCACCGAACAGGTCCATCGACGCTAGGCCTGCTGGTGGGTGCTGGCAAGGATCTTCGGCACCGGCAGATCCTCTCACCGGGCCGTCGATCGATGGGGCGGTGGGGACGGGGTACGCCCTGGTGGCGGCAGGGCGTACCCCGATCGGCTAGTCCTGACGACCGGCGGCGGCCACCGGAGCGCCTGCCGGTGCGAAGGCGACCCGCGCGCGCAACTGCCGGAAGCCGGTCCGTTCCAGCTCCGCCAGCACCGCCACCCGGTGGGCGTCGACGTCGGCGATCACCTCCCGGGCGCCGCCGGCGGCCAGCACCCGCACCGCCTCGGCCAGCAGCTCAGCCCGGACGGCCTCGTCGAGCAGACCGAGGTAGGCGACGAGGGGGTAGCAGGCGTCCCCGGCCGTCCCGACCAGTCCGACCGGCTCGCCGTCGTCCAACGCGACCCGCCAGTCGCCGGCCGTCCCGTCCAGCCAGGCCAGCGGGTCGGTGGCCAGGTCGACGCCCCGGACCGCCCGCGCGATCTCCACGCCGGTCAGTACGTCCGGCTCGGCGATGCGGGCGACCAGGGCGTTGATCTCCGCCGAATCGGTGGCCGGGCGGAAGACGTACCGCCCGGAGGTGGCCGGCAGCGGCGTGCCCGTCCACGAGCATCTGAGCCGCTCCCCGCGCTCGACCAGCCCGGCGAGCCGTGCCGCGGCCATCGGCGCCCTCATCACGGCCAGCACCTCGGGCCGGCGTCGCCAGTGCGCCGGCATGGCGGCGTAGTACAGACCGGGACCGCCCAGCGCCTCGTGGGCGGCGCGCAGCAGTGCGGCGCCCACCTCCGGCTCGGCGTCCAGGTCGAACCGCTCCAGCCAGGGCGCACCGACGGCGCCCGGCGGGAGGAGCCAGGCGGCCCGGCCGACCACCCGGCCGCCGCGGAGGGCGACCCAGGTGTGCTCGGGGCGGTAACCGCCGCCGGCGATCCCGTCGGCGTAGCCGACCTGGCGCAGTTGGGGCAGCGAATCGGGCATGGAGTCGAACAGGTTTTCCTCGCCCGCGACAAGCGGACGGATGACCAGATCAGTCATGGATTGATCCTCCGGAAGCGAGCGCCCCGGTCAGATCCGCGCGGACGCCGAGGCGCGGAGGGGGCGCAGAACATCGGACATTGTTCTGACCTCCTCCCGGCTCGACGGCGTATCCGGAAACCTACTCGACGCGCTCGCCCGCTACAACGGCGGATTCGTCTCCGATCCGCGTTGATGGGTGAACCCGTCGGCGACGCCGACCGCGGCCAGGATCAGGGCGGCGGTGACCGACGCCGCGACCGGCGGGAGGAACACCATGGGTGGCGCCGCCACGGCCAGCAGCAGCACTCCGACCAGCGGCACCCGGCAGCGGGGCCCGGTCGGGGACAGTTTCTCCAGGTAGGTCCGCCCGATCAGGAACAGCGCCGGGCCGCCGAAGATGATGACCAGCAGCGCCCAGTCGATCGGCGGGTCCGGGTCCTCGATGACCTGTCCGAAGCCGACCGCGGTGCAGATGATGCCTCCGACGATGAGCAGCAGGCTGAAGCTCGCCCAGCGGGACAGTTGCATCCCCTCCCCGGCGAGACTGCCGGTCGCCGTCCGGCCCGGCCGGATGTGGTAGAAGTAGATCCGCCAGAACGCCACCACCGCCACGAAGGCGGCGACGAGGGTGACGGTCCGTTCGGTGGAGAAGCCCGGAAAACTGATGGCGGCACCGGCTTCGAGCACCACCTCGGCGAGCGCGATCATGAAGAACTGGTTGTACCGCTCGGCGAGGTGAACGTAGGAGACCTTGGACAGTGCGTCGCGGCGTGCCCCGCGAATCCCGAACGCGGGCCAGTTGCTTGCCGCCCCGGCCACCTCGATGGCGAGGGCGAGGGTCCAGAAGACGCCGCGGCCGAGCCCTCCGCTGATGCCGCCGCCGATCCAGAGCACGCCGGACACCGCGTGCCAGGTCAGCACCCGGGCGGAGACCTCCCACATCGGGTGGCCCCGCAGGGCCAACGTCAGAAAGAGCGGGCGGCCGACCTGGATGAGGACGTACGTGCAGGCGAAGATCATCCCGCGCTGACCGAACGCCTGCGGCAGCGAGACCGCGAGCACCAGGGTGCCGAACATCGTGGCCAGCAGGACGATCTGGATGTCGGTGCGACGCGGGTCGTACGTGCTCGCCATCAGGGAGTTCAGCGACCAGATCATCCACATCGCCGCGAAGAACAGCAGCGTCTGCCCCGCCTCGGACAGCAGCGCGTGCCGCACGATGGTCAGGTCGTCCGCGACCCGCCCGGCGAGGCGGGCCAGCGCGAAGACGTAGACGATGTCGAACAGCAGTTCCAGAACGGTCGCCCCACGCGGGCTCGTGCTGTCCCCCAGCCCCCGGGACCATGCTCGCGTCAGCACGGAGCGGGTCAGCCGCCGGCCAGGACCGCCGGCACGGGCACGTCCAGCCGCCGGGCCTGGTAGCGGTGCTCGGTGATCTGCCCCGCCATCGCCCTGGCCTCCTCGTGGACCGTCGAGCCTCATGCGCCTGTGAGGGGATTTTATCCCACGTTATTCGCCTTTCTGGCGGTTATGGCGGCACGAACCCTCGGGTCTGCCCGGTGACGGTTCAGGCCCGACTGGAGATCTGCTGCACCGCCCAGGCGTTGCCGTCGGGGTCGGAGAAGAAGACGAAACCGACGTTGTCCAACGGGTCCGGCACCGGTCGGGGGTTGACCCCCAGCACCTGGATCTCGCTGACCTCGACGCCCCGCTCCACCAGCTCCGCCCGGGCCTTCTGCAGGTCGGGCACCACCAGTTGCAGCCCCTTCAGTGAGCCCGGCGGCATGTCCGGCACCGCTCCCTTGCCGATGACCACCGAGCAGCCGGAGCCCGGCGGGGTCAACTGCACCAGTCGCGCGTCGTCGCTGATCACGGTGTCGTGGTCCACGGTGAAGCCGAGCCGCTCGGCGTAGAACTCCTTGGCCCGGTCCACGTCCGAGACCGGCACGATCACCACTTCCAGCGTCCAGTTCATCCGTACACCCCTCGTGTCGTGGATCCGGGACAGGCTCGCGCTCGCCGACGTTACCGCCCCCGGGGCGGATCGACGGCGTGTGAACCAGCGCGTCGGCCGACTCGCCCGCCGGGCCCTCAGGGCGCGGCACGGCGGGCCGGGGCCGGTTCGGCCCGACCCGTCACGCCCTCGTCGGCGGTACGCCGGATCATGCGTGCCGTCACCCTCCGGTAGGAACGCGGGTCGACCGGCAGCAACCACTGCCTGGCCCGGGCCAGCCGGCCGAGGTTGAGCCCGAGCTCGTCGAGCACCTCGTCGATGTTGTGCATCGAGAACGGGATGACGTTCGTGCCTCGGGCGTGCCGCCCTCCGGTCCGCGCCGCCATCCAGGCCACCCGCGTGCGGACCTCCTCGCGCATCCGGTCCACCGGCGGCGGCGTGATCCCGCCCCGCAGGTAGGCGGCGGTCCAGACGGCGGCCATCTCCGCGCTGAGCGGGCTGAAGAACGAGGAGTTGTAGCCGGCGAACGTCAGGTGTGGCACGTCGATCGGCAGGATCTGGCGGTACAGCATGAAGTTGCCCGCGTCGTCCTGGAGTCGGGCGTGCAGCGTTTCGTCGAAGAACGGCACGTGCTGCCGGAAGCCGGTGCCACAGATCACGAGGTCGGCGGCGAGCACCGTGCCGTCGGCGAGACGGGCGGCCGGTCGACCGTCGTCGACCAGCAGTTCGCTGATCGTCCGGTCCCGGTGGACGCCGATGCGGCCGTCGGCGACGCGTTCGAAAAAGCCCTCCGTCACGAGGCTGACGGTGCTGCGGGCGATGTCCTGGAAGCTGCCGTTCGGCACGAGGCCCAGCTCACGCAGCTTGAGCTGCCTGGTCGCGACCGACCCGACGCTGTCGAGCATGCCGCGGCGCAGGCCGTTGCCCGGACCGTGCAGGAACCGCTCGAAGCCCTTCAGCGTGATGTACCGGAACAGCGCCTCACCCATGCGGGTGAGCAGGAGGTACTTGTAGTTGAGCGCGCCGCCGAGCTTCCTGGGCATCTTCCAGAGCAGTTCGCGGGCGACGACGTGGGTCCGGGCGGCGACATCGCTCACGGGGATCGCCACGTCGCAGGAGGACTTGCCGTACCCGACGATGAGGACGTTCTTCTCCCGCGCCGCCGCGAGGTCGTGGAACTCCCCCGCGGCCAGGACCCGTCCGCCGGCGGCCGTGAAGTCCTCGACGCCCGGGAAGGACGGGACGAGGGGATCGCAGAAGATGCCGTTGGCGACGACGAGGTGGTCGTACCTCTCCACGGTCACCGGGTCCCCGCCGCCCGCCGGCCGCGACGCGAGCAGCCACCCGGTCTCGTCGTCGAGAAGTTCGGCGGAGACGACCTCCGTGGAGAGCCGCAGGGCTGTGCCGAGCCCGAACATGTCCACGTAGCTCTCCAGATACTCCTGCACCTGCTCCCCCGTCGGCCACTGCGGGTAGTGCGCCGGCATGGGCAGGTCGGAGAGGTGGTAGGTGCCCTTGTCGTTCTGGGTACGGAGGCCGGGGTACCGGCGGGTGCGACTCCACACCCCACCGACGTCGGGCGCCTTCTCGAACACGGTGACGTGGAAGCCACTCTGCCGCAGCACCTTCGCTGCGCTCAGGCCGGCGAATCCAGCGCCGACGACGGCGATCCTCATGGCAGCCTCCGAAATGGGGTGTGACCCGCTGACGAGAACCGCCGCAGCAGGTGCGCCGGCGGTGTCCGTACGCTAACCAGCAGCGTCGATGGGCCGCTATCCGCCGCACGCGGGATGTGTCCGTCGTGCGCAGCCGGCCTGCTCCCTGTCGGGTCGCCGCCTTTCCGACCCCCGTCGCCCCGGTCGCGCCCTAGGGTCAGCACATCAGGACGCCGGGGAGGTGTCGGATGGATGCCGTGACGATCCGGACGCGTGACGTCGAGCAGGCACGGGCCGAGGTGGGTCGCGTGTTCTGTGCGCACCGCCTCACGCCCCAGTCGGGCGTCCACAACGTCCGGCTGCGGATGGCGGCCCACCGGGTGGGCGGCGTGGGCGTCATCGACCTCGACTACGGGCAGGCGGTACGCATCCAGCCCACCCCGCTGGAGACCTTCTACCTCGTACAGATCCCCCGCAGTGGCGGCACGGTGGTCCGGCACGCCGGCCGCAGCGTCACCTCGACGCCCGACGTCGCGTCCGTCCTCTCCCCGTACGACGCCTCGGACATGCGGTGGTCGGCAGGCTCACCGCACCGGATCTTCTACGCCGACCGGCGCACCGTCGACCGGGAGCTCTCCCGCCTGCTGGGCCGCCCGGTGGACGGCCCGGTCCGCTTCGACATCGGCATGACCATGACCACGCCCACGGCGACGGCGTGGGAGCGCGGTGTGGACTTCCTCGCCGGCGAGCTGGCACACCCCATGGACGCCTCGCTGTTCGACCACCCCCAGGTCGCCGCTCGTTTCGAGCAGGGGCTCATCGCCCAGTTGTTGTTGGCCCACCGGCACACCTATTCCGACCTGCTCGCCGAACCGGCACGGCACCCCGCCCCCGGGCGCCTCGCCCGTCAGGCGTGCGCCCTGATCACCGACCACCACGGCGAGGCTCTGACGGTCGGGGATGTCGCGGAGGCGCTGCGGGTGAGCGTGCGGACGCTGCAGGACTGCTTCCGCCGGGAGTTGCAGACGACGCCGACGGCGTACCTGCGCGCGTGCCGGCTGGACGCCGCCCACCGTGCGCTGCGGGCGACCGTCCCCGGGGTGTCCGTGACGACCGTTGCCCTGCAACACGGGTTCGTCCACCTCGGTCGCTTCGCCGCCGACTACCGTGCGCGCTTCGGTGAGTCGCCGTCCACGACCCTGCGACGCTGACGACCTTCGGCGTCTCACCAGGCAGGCGGGACCGGCCTCAGCGCTGTTCCCCAGGTGCGCAGCATCCCCCGGAGCAGTCGGCCGCCCCGGGTGCGGTGGCTGAGGTCGGGGCGCAGCAGAGACGCCCTCGCCACGCCTCGCGGCCTTCCCTGACCGCGACCACGGCGATCACGAGGGCCGCGGCCGGGTCGGCCCACCACCAGCCGAACAGCGAGTTGACCGCCAGGCCGACCAGCAGCACCGCGGACAGGTACGTGCAGAGCAGCGTCTGCTTCGAATCCGCCACCGCCGACGCCGACCCGAGCTCACGCCCGGTGCGGCGTTGCGCCGCGGACAGGACCGGCATCACGGCGAGCGACACCGCGGCGAGCACCAGCCCGACCGTGGAGTGCTCGGCCCGGTCGCCGCCGAGGAGTGCCCGGACGGACTCCACCGTCACGTAGGCGGCCAGGCCGAAGAACGACAGCGCGATGATGCGCAGCGCGGTCCGCTCGCGCCGCTCGTGGTCGCTGCCCGAGAACTGCCAGGCCACGGCCGCCGCCGACGACACCTCGATGACGGAGTCCAGGCCGAAGCCGATCAGCGCGGTCGACGAGACGAGGGCTCCGGCCGTGATCGCCACGACGGCCTCGACGGTGTTGTAGGCGATGGTCGCGGCCACCAGCATCCGCACACGCCGGGTCAGTGTCGCCCGCCGTGACGGCGACTGCCCAGGCGACACCAGCGGCAACGGGGTGACCATCAGCAGCACCCGTCGTCGACGGAGGTCGGGCACGCCGCCGGGTCGACCGCGAGGACCAGGCCCAGCAGGTCTCCCAGGGCGTGGGCCAGGCGGGGGTCCGCCAGTTCGTAGCGGGTACGGCGTCCCTCCGGAGCGGCGACGACCAGGCCGCAGCCGCGCAGGCAGGCGAGATGGTTGGACACGTTCTGCCGGGTGGCGCCCAGCAGAACGGCCAGCTCGGCGGGGTATCCGGGGCCGTCCCGCAGCGCCAGCAGCAGCCGCGCTCGCACGGGGTCGGACAGGGCGTGGCCGAAGCGGGCCAGCACCTGGCCGTGCGTCAACATCTGCATGCCCGTCACAGTACAGCCGACGCTGAATCCAGCCAACGCTGAACCGAGAATCGAGCCGTCCCACCCGGCGGCTTCGGCCGGTCAGCGTCCGCGCCGCCGCCGGACCCACCCGAAGGCGACCCGGGGCCGCCTGCCCGTCGCCTGACCGGCTGCACGGTTCGCTCGGCCCGCGTGCACGCCGGCGCGTCCGAGCAGCCGAATCAGCAGCCAGCAGAACACCGCCAGCATGCCGAACAGCGCGACCGTCACGACCCGCCAGCGCATGCTGTCGACCTGGAGCATCTCCGGCAGGAGCGCGGCGACACCGGCAACCGCAGTGATCGAGAACAGCCACTGCAACCGCTGCTGGAACAGCGCCGTCTGCAACCCGAAGAGCTGGCTCAGGTTGCTGCGGAGCAGTTCCAGGCGCTGCCGCGCGGCCTGGAGGTGCCGGGGCACCCGCAGGCCGTCGATCAGGAACGTGGCCACCGCGATCCGCAGCGGATCCCGGTACATCAGATCCACGTTGCCCACCTCGGCCAGCCCTCGGCTGAGCTGCAGCTGCACCCGGGCCAGCTGGGTGATGCGCGCGCCGAGTGAGTGGCCCGGCCCGACGAGTTCGTCGTGGTCATTCGGATCCACCCCCACCCAGAGCTGGCAGAAGAACCATTGGGCGTGGATCTGCCCGTACATGTCCTGGACCATCCGGGCGGTCGCCGGACCGCCCTCGATCCCGTCGTGCACGACGGCCACGGTGGACCAGCCGGTCGTGCGCACCACCAGGCCGCGCAGGCGCAGGGGACCGTCGTCCGCCGGCGAACCGGGTGTCACCGGCAGCGCGGAGAGCCGCAGCAGGGACTCCACGACCGGCTCGTCCTCGCCGCCCTCCGGACCGCGCAGCACGAAGAACTGCCGCATGTTCTGAAACGGGTAGCACCGTTCCCGTGGCTCGAAACCGGGCGAGTCCTGCAGGATCGCGCGGACCGCCTGGACGTGGGCGGACACCGTCAGCCCACCCGGTTCGCGGGGCTCGGCCTCGATCGCCCGCAGGTGCCCTGCCAGGTTCGCCGGGAACACCTCCAGGTCGCGCAGGTGCCGGAAGTAGTCGAGGGTGTTCTCGCGGACCAGGTCGTCATAGAACCGGCAGATCTCCTCGGTACCGGCCGTCGGCTCCGGCGCTGCGAACCGCAGGTCCACCGAGATCACCCCCAGCGCCGGATAGATCACGATCCGGGTGCTGGTGGCCCAGGTGGTGTGTCCGACGCGCACCGCCGACGTGCCGAGGGAGAGTTGCAGCACCGGGGGGTGGGTGGCGAGGTACGAGATGTTGTAGGCCCGGGTCTCCTCGTGCTCGACCACGTCGACGGTGGTGGCGCCCAACCCGGCCAGCAGCGGAACGGCCGGCTCCACGTCCTGCAACGTGCCGCCGAGGTCGAACTTGACGGGTACGTAGATGTGATCGATCTTCAGGCTCACGCAGCCATTCTGAGTGCCGATCCCCCGCGCGGCTGCCCCTGTCGTCGCGCGGACCTCAGCGGTGCATGTGCAGGCGGATGGTGGTGGCACCGGGCACGGTGTGGACGCGTACCAGATCGCAGAGTTGGTTGACCAGCACGAGGCCTCGGCTGCCGGGCTGCTGCGGCGGCACCGGAATCCGCCCGGCGAGCGGATTGGCGATGTGCCCGGTGTCGCTGAACTGGCAGATCAGCCTCTTCGGGTCGGTCCAGACCGCGAGGGTGCCGCCGGCGGGGGTGTGCCTGATCGTGTTCGTGGCCAGTTCGTTGACCGCCAGGGTCAGGTCGGAGACCCGGTCCGGGGGCAGACCGGCCGCGACGGCCTCGGCGGTCACCAGCCGACGGATGACCGGGAGAGCCGGGAGATCGATGGCGATGATGATCGCCTCGGGGGGCGGCCCCTGCAACGGCAGGTTGAATCCCGCGGCCACGGCGATCGGGTCGGCGTAGTCCGGGCTCTCCCACGACACACCGCCCATCTGCAGGACGGGATGGGTGCGGTAGGCGTCGTCGAGCCAGCTCCGCTCCAGGCTGCCGGTGTCGTAGGGGCAGAGGATGGTGGCCGGCCGACCGGCGAACGCGGCGTTGATGAGGGCCTCGTGTTGGGCGCAGGCGGGGTACTCGGTCTCGCTTCGGCCGGCCCAGATGGGTTCGCCGATGATGCGTACGCGCTTTCCGGCGTTGGCGGCGGCGAAGGCGAACAGGACGCCCGGGAGGATTCGCCCGGGATTGCGCCCGGCCACGCTCATGTCGTGCAGCTGGACCCGGGCCGCGTCGCTGCCGAGCGCGGTGCGGATGCGGTCGAGGTTGTCCCCCGGTACGGCGACCATGACCGGCTCGTCGGCGTCGAGACCGGCCTGGATGAACGGCACCGTCCCGGCCAGGTACTCCTCGTGATCGGCGTAGAACAGGGCGGGATGCACGAAACCGGTACTCATGCCGCGGCCTCCGGGTTGCGCGGCTCAGGGAGAATCCGGTCGGCGGTGTGGATGGCGAGCAGGGCGATGTCGTCGGTGGCCTGTTTGCCGGCGAGCATGCTCATGATGCGGGCGCAGACCTTCTCGGCGGAGCCTGGTTCGACCGCCGCGCGGAGCCGTTCGACGCCTTCGTCGATGATCTCGCCCCGGCGTTCGACGAGCCCGTCGGTGTAGCAGACCAGGACCGCGTCGGACGGGAACGCGACCTCGGTGCACCGGCGGGCCGGCTGGCGCGGTCCGATACCCAGTGGAAGATCGACCGGAATGGTCAGCGCCTCGGCCGGGCGTCCTGGCGAAGCCAGGATGGGTTGCAGGTGCCCGGCGAGGGACACCTGGATGGTGGTGCGGTCCGGGGAGATCATGGCGTAGAGGACCGTGGCCAGACTCCCGGCCTCGAAGTGGTGGATCTTGCGGTCGAGCAGCGTCAGCGCACTGGCCGGGTCGTCGCAGACCAGCGCGTAGGCGCGCAGCGCACTGCGGAGGCGACCCATGACGACCGCCGAGCGTAGCCCGTGTCCGGACACGTCACCGATGACGACGCCCAGCCAGCCGGACGGGAGCGTGAAGACGTCGTACCAGTCGCCGCCGACGCCGGCGTCGTGACCGGGCACGTAGCGGGCGGCCATGTCCACGCCGGGCGCGTCCGGCAGGTGGGTGGGCAGCAGGCTGCGTTGCAGTGCGAGGGCGGCGGTGCGGTCGAGGCCGCTGGCCCTGGTCCGGGTGGCGAGGCTCGCCCGGTCCGCGGCGAGTTGCAGCAACTGCACGTCGACGCTGGTGAACTGGTGCGGTTGCAGGCAGCCGACATGGATGACGCCGATCACCTCGCCGCCGGCGAGCATGGGCACACCCAGCAGCGAGCGGACTCCCCCAGCGAACAGATCCGGGTCGTCGGTGGCGGCGAGGTCGGCCAGTAGGACGGGCTGCTTCTCCTGAGCGATCCGGCCCGCGAAGCCGTGGCCGACGGAGGTGCGAGCGCCCTGCCGGACCTCCGTTCCCAGCCCCTTCGTCGCGGTGGCCACGAACTGCTGGGCGTGTACGTCCAGCAGCAGGATGGCCGCCGTTTCCACTTTCAGCACCTCTCGGACACGCTCGAGGAGCTCCTCCATGAGGTCGTTGACGTCGAGCTGGGAGAGCGCGGCGTCGGTGACCGCCTCGATGCGGCGCAGCCGCTCGTCGCTCCCGCTGTCCTGCACGTCAATCACGCCAGGAGCCTAGCGCTTTCCGGCTCCGAAGCAGGTCACGAGCCTCCCCCGCCCGATCCGGAGCCAGCGGGCGGCGGCCGGTCAGATGGCCTCCGCCTTGGCCACCTTCCACTCCCCGTCGACCGGGACCAGGGTGAGCACCACCCGGTTCTGGTCGACCTTCTCCCCGGCCGTGTTCACGTTGCGCCGGTACTGGTTGAGGTACACGAGCAGCTCGACCCGTTCCGCTGTGGCGGTCACCACACCCGTCGCGGACACCTCCGCCGCGACGACAGCCTGCTGCGTGGCAGCGGTCTGCTTCAACGCCGCCGTGGTCTGCTCGTACTCCCTGCCGAACGGTCCGGTGGCGAAGGTGCGGCCGTTGGCGACGCTGTCGTCGAACGTCCGGTAGTCGTAGGAGAAGATCGCTTTGGCGGCGGCGGGAGCGGTGGCCAGCGCCTGCCGTACGGCCGTGTCCCGCTGACCGGCCCGGTG
The DNA here is from genome assembly GCF_023896955.1 of Micromonospora sp. RHAY321. Classification (GTDB taxonomy): domain Bacteria; phylum Actinomycetota; class Actinomycetes; order Mycobacteriales; family Micromonosporaceae; genus Micromonospora. The sequence continues at coordinate 133,626 of NZ_JAMHIW010000002.1, read as the reverse complement.
GTCACCCCACCAGCCGAGAGCGGCGACGGCGGCCGCGAGCACGATCGCGACGGCCAGCACCGGGACGAGCCGCATCCGGCGCCGCCGGGGTACGCGCGGCCGTCGCACGAATTCGACCAGGTTACCCATCGGTCCTCCCCCTCTCAGCCGACGAACTGCAGTCGGGACACGAGCCACCGGCCGGATTCCCGGTCGCGGACCAGGTCGAGCTGGATCCGGTAGTGCGACGGCCGCCCCTCGGGTGCCTTGACGTTCTTGACGGTGGCGTCGACGGCCACCAGCACGACCGCCCGACGACGATCCCCGGAGACCAGCCCGGCCCGGAGCACCGACCCGCGCGAGTCGACCTTGTTCTCCACGACCGCGGCGCGCACCTGCGACTGCCCCCGGGTGAACTCGTCCCGGAAGTCGCCGGTGGCACCGGTCGTGATCCGCTGGATGTCCCGGTCGACGCTGGCCGCGCTGACCGAGACGAAGTTGACGCTGGCCTGTCTGGCCGCCGAGAGGGCCGCCTGCCGGGCCTGCTCCGTCGCCCGGTCGACGTACCACTGGCGGCCGGTCACGCCGGCGGCGCCGAGCGCCGCGGCCAGGAGCACCACGAGCACGACGATGGAGACACGTCGCCCTCCCGCCGGCCCGGCCCTTCCCGGCTCGTCCGTGACGCGCCCACCGGAGGGCTCCTCCAGCGTGCCGTCCGCGCTCGCCGGGTCGTCCCCACCCACCGGATCCTCGAAACCCGTCGGGTCCTCGACCGGTTCCTGGTCGAGCCGCCGCAGCAGGTCGTCGATCGGCTCCGTCGCTCGGGGAAGCTGCCGGGGAACGATCCGACGCTGCGGGGCCCGGCCGGGAGCCCCGGCCTTCGCCCCCCTGATGACCTTCAACGTGTGGTCCCTGCGAGCTCGCATCGCCACCTCCTTGCTCACGCCGGTCACCGGGTCACCCCGGCGAGCAGCAACTGCTTCCACGACTGGTCCCCGGCCATCCGGGACTGGCCCCCGGTCCCGCCGAACTGCAGTGGCCGACCGTCCGAGCCGAGCACCAGGCCGGTCGCGGGGTCGTAACCGCCGGGCGGGGTGGCGCTGGACGGCGCCGGGTCGGCGGCGGGCTCCGGTCCGCCCGGTCGGGGCGCGTTGGCAGCCCCCCGCACACTGGCGCCGGCTGCGCGGTCCCCGGCGCCGCACGTGGTTCGACCGCCGCCGTACACGCAGGGCGGCGGGTCGTCGACGTTCAGCACCAGGCCGAGGTGGGCGGTGCCGTCGCCCGGGGTGACCGTGAACCCTCCGGCGACGGCGATCGGGTACACCACCAGCAGTTGCTCGATGCCGGGCAGCCGCCGGGCCGCGACGCCATTGACGGTCACCAGGTTGCCGAGCAGGGTGCCGACCGTTGGTTCCAGCCCGCGCAGCAACGCGACCAGTTCCCGACCGGCGGGAGGCCCGGCGGCGAGCAGCCGCCGCAGGTCCGGGTCGGCGTCGCGGACGGTGGCCGCCAGCCGGGCAAGGCCCGCCGCCCACCGGCGCAGCGCCTCGGCCGACTCGGCCTGGGTGGTGAGCACGGTTCGCCCGTCGTCGATCAACGCGAGTGTCTCCGGCAGGTGGGTGGTCGCATCGGTCAGCAGGGCGTCCCCGTGGTCGAGGATCCGGGCCAGAGCCAGCTCGTTGCCCTCGAACGCGGTGCCGAGTTCGGTGATCAGGACGGTGAGATCCTCCGGGCCGACGGAGCGGACCAGGGCGTCGAGGTCGCTCAGCAGCACCTCCGGCGCCAGCGGGACACCGGTCCGGTCGGCCGGGATCACCGCGCCGTCGGCGAGGTACGGCCCGCTGTCGCGCTCCGGACGCAGGTCCACGTACTGCTCTCCGACGGCGGAGCGTTGCGCCACCACGGCCCGCAGGTCGTCCGGTATCCGTACGTCGCGCTGCAACCGCAGGTCGGCGCGGACCCCGTCGCCGCGCAGGGCGACCGCGGCGACCCGACCGACCGGCACCCCCCGATAGGTGACCGGGGCGTTGGGAAAGATGCCGCCGGCCCGGGTGAGGTCCAGATGGACGACGTAGCTTCCGCCGAGCAGACGGTCGCCGAGCCCGACGTAGCGGATGGCGACGTAACTGACGCCGAGAACGCTCACCAGCAGAAACGCCAGGACCTGAACCTTCGCGGTACGTCCGATCATGGCGTCAGCCCTCCCCGCAGGACGTCCGGCAGGCCGCCGATCTGCCCGGTCACCGCGCCGGTCAACGGCAGGACGCACTGCGCCGACAGGACCGTTCCAACGGGTAGTTGGGTCTCGGCGGGAAAGACCGTGCCCGGGGGTACGAGGCCCTTCGGCAGGATCAGTCCGCCGATGGGCACCGTCGAGCCGGGCTTGAGCAGGACGCAGCCCTCCGGTAGCAGGCAGTCCTTCGGCGGTGTCCACGTCGCCGGGAAGTTGCGCGGGTCGGGCAGGCATCTCAGGATCGGCAGGTCGGGCAGGGGGCGGGACCCGGTGCTTGGTCGCGGCGTGGCAGGTGCGGGACCGCCCGCCGCTGGTGCTCCGCCGCGCCGGGTCCCCGTCGGCGGTGCGGCCGGACGGGACGGGGCGGGCGCCGCCGCGACCAGGTTCGCCAGGATCGACGCCGAGTCGAGGTCCGCGGTGACGGAGAGGTTGACGAAGTCACCGACGATCGCGCCGGTGACGTTCGGCGGGAACGGGTAGGAGAGCATGAAGTCCAGCGACTTCGGCAGGTCGTCCCCGGCGCGCGCCAGCTGCTCCAGGATCGGTTGCAGCGCCCGCACATCGGCCAGGGTGTCGTCGCGGCTCCGGTTGACGACCCGGGTGCCGACGTCGCCCAACTGGTCGAGTGCCGTCAGCGCCCGGGTCAGTTGGGCACGCTGACCGGCCAGCACGGTCAGGCCGGGAGCCAGGGAGTCCACGGCCTCGCCGAGCACCTGCTTCTGCCGGTCGAGCCGGCCGCTGAGCCGGTCCAGGGCGTCGAGGGCGCGGACCAGGTCGGCCTTCTGCCTGTCCAGCCCGCCGATGAACGTGTCGAGCTGGCGCAGCGCGTCCCGAACGGCCGGTTCCCGTCCGTCGAGTGCGGCGCCGAGTTCCTGGTTGATGGTCTTCAGCTGCGCCAGCCCACCACCGTTGAGCAGCAGCCCGAGGGCGGCGAGGACCTCCTCCACCTCGGCGCCGCGAGCGGTCCGGGACAGCGGGATGAGATCGCCGTCGACGAGTCGACCGCTGGCGGGGGCGGTGGGCGGCGGCGCGACGGTCACGTACTTCTCGCCCAGCAGGCTGCTCTGGCGGACGGCGGCCGTCACGTTGGACGGCAGGCGTACGTCCGCGCCGATGCGCAGGGTGACGCGGGCGGTCCAGCCGGCCAGGGAGATCTTCTCCACGCTGCCGACGGTGACGTCGTCGACCTTCACGGCGGCCTGCGGCACCAGGTCCAGCACGTCGCTGAACTCGGCGATGACCACGTACCCGTCGCCCTTCGGGGCACCGCCGGGCAGCGGCAGATCGGTGAGGTCGGGCAGGCCGCAGCCGGCCGGCAGCATCGCCACCACGATCGCGCAGGCCAGGGTCCGCAGTGCCCGGGCGGTCATGACACGCCCCGCAGGATGCCGCCGAGGGTGGGGTCGTTGGTGTTGTCGACGCCGCCCGGCGCCTGGTCGGGGATCGGCGCACCGGGGGGAGGGTTCCCCGGTGAGGACCCGCCGGTCGCCGGGGCGCCGGGCGGCAGCTTGAGGAGCCTGCGCAGCTGGTCGGTCATGGGCAGCCCGCGGGAGTGCAGGGTCTGCGCGAGTGCCAGGCACGTGGCGGGCACCTGACGCGCGGGGAGCTGGTCCACCATCAGGGAGCAGGCGAAGGCGGCGGGATCGTAGGGACCCAGCGCGTTGTCGCGGGTGTCCAGGGTGCCGGATCGCGGGTTGTAGGCGAGGTTGAGGTTGCCCAGGGCGAGCGGGGCGACGTCGAGGATGTCGATGACGGCCTGCTGCTGGCGGACCAGGATGCCGGTGATGTCGGCCAGCGCGTCGACGTTGGAGGTCAACGCGTCCCGGTTCTGTCGCACGAACGTGGTGACGTCGGCCAGCGCGGTGGAGAGGTTGCGCAGCGCGGCGGCCAGTTCGTCACGCTCCCCTGCCAGCTGTTCGGCGACGTCGGCCAACTGCTGGTTGAAGGCGCGTACCTCGCGGTCGCTGCGGGCCAGCGCGGTGGTGAACTGTTGCAGGTTGGCCACCGACCCGAACAGGTCCTGCCGCCCGTCGGAGAGGGTGGCCAGTGCCTGGGACAGCCCGTCGAGGGTCTCGTGCAGGTTCTGGCCGTTGCCCTCCAGGTTGGCGCGGCCGGTGGCGACCAGGTCGGACAGGGCGCCGTCGCGGTTGGCGCCCTCCGGCCCGAGGGCGCGGTTGAAGTCGTCGAGCGCCTGGTAGATGTCGTCGATCTCCATGGGAGCGGCGGTCCGCTCCAGCGGTATCTCGGCCCCGTCCGCGAGCGCGGCTCCGCCGGCGAAGGCGGGGGTGAGCTGGACGTAACGGTCGCTGACCACGCTGGGCGGCACGATGAGCGCCTGCGCGTCGGCGGGAACGGCGATGCCGGGGTCGTAGGACATGGTCACCTGGACGGTGCGGCCCTGCGGGGTCACGGCGACCACCTCGCCGACGCGGACGCCCAGCACCCGCACGTCCGATCCGGGATACACCCCGACGGCGCGGGTGAAGTGGGCGACCACCCGCCGTGGGGGTGTGCCGTCGCGGAGGACGACCGCGCCGGCGGCGACGGCCACCAGGAGGACGGTGGTGACGGCGACCGGTCGTCGCCACCGCTGGATGGGACCGGGCATCAGCGGCCTCCCGTCGTGGGCTGGTACGGCTGGAGCAGACCGGAGACGTACGAGTCGAACCAGCGGCCGTTGCCCACCACGTTGGCGAACGCGGTGACGAACGGACCCATCCGCTGGATGGTCTTCTCCAGGTCGTCCCGGTTGCGTTGCAGGATGGCGACGACCTCCCGCAGCTTGTGCAGCGCCGGAGCGAGCTGGACCCGGTTGTCACTGACCAGTCCGGACAGCTGGGTGGCGAGTTCGTCGGTGCCCACGAGCAGCCGGTGGATGGCGTCCCGTCGCCGGCTCACCTCGCCCAGCAGCGCCTCACCGTCGGTGACCAGCTTGCGGAACTCCTCGTCCCGGGTGGCGAGCACGGCGGTCACCTGCCGGGCGCGGTCGAGCAGCGCCCGCAGTTCGGCGTCGCGGCCGGCGACAGTCTGGGAGAGCCGGGAGAGCCCGACCAGGGAGGCGTTGACGCTCTCCGGAGTGTCCCGGAAGGTCTCGGCCAGGGTGGTGAGGGCGGCGGCGAGCTGGTCGGTGTCGACCTTGTCGAGGGTGTCGGCGAGCCCGGTGACCGCCTGCACCACGTCGAACGGTGCCGCCGTGCGGGCGAGGGGGATCTGCCCGCCCTCACGCAGTCGGCCCGGTCCGGCCGGTGCGAGGGCCAGGTACTTCTGGCCGAGCACCGTCTTGATCCTGATCGTGGCGCCGGTGTCGGTGCCGAGTCGCACGCTGTCGTCGTCCACCCGGAACCGGACCCGCACGTGGGGCGCGCCGTCGCGGGCGAGTTCCACGCCGGTCACCTTGCCCACCCGTACGCCGGCGACCCGCACCTCGTTGCCGGTGACGAGGCCGCTGGCGTCGTGGAAGGCCGCCTGGTAGGCGCGTCCGGTGAGGTCGGCCAGCCGGTCGAGCTGGAAGGCGCCCAGCAGCACGGCGACGATCAGCACCAGCCCGAGCGTGCCGATGACCACGGGGTTGCGTTCCCGAAACGGTGTCACTGGCTGCCTCCGGCGCATCGGGCGGCCGGGGCGCTGAACGTGGGCAGGTCGAGCGGTGCCCGGCCCGACACCGCCACGTTGCCGTCGAAGTCGCAGAGGTAGAAGTTGAACCACGAGCCGTAGGACGCGACGCGGGTCAGGGACTGGTACCGCTCGGGCAGCCGCCCCAGGGTGCTGTCGATGACGGCCGCGTTGCGGTTGAGGGTGCCGGAGAGTTCGTCCAGGGCGCGCACGTCCGCGGCGAGCGGTGGTCGTACGTCGCGCAGCAGCGACGACGTGGCGGTGGTGAGGTCACCGATGCTGACCAGCGACTCACCGATGGCCGTGCGGTCGGCGGACAGCCCGGAGACGAACTGCTGCAGCTGGCTGATGCTCTGGTCGAGGTTCCGGTCCCGTTCGGCCAGCGTGCCCAGGACGCTGTTGAGGTTGGTGATGACCCGGCCGATGACGGCGTCGCGGTCGGCGAGGGTGTTGGTGAGTGAGGCGGTGCGACGCAGCAGACTGCTGACGGTGCCGGCCTCGCCCTGCAGCACCTGGATGATCTCGTAGGCGAGCTTGTTGACGTCGTCGGGGTCGAGGGCCGTGAACAGCGGCCGGAACCCGTTGAACAGCACGGTGAGGTCCAGCGCCGGGGTGGTCTGGCCGAGCGGGATCAGGCCGTCGGGCCGCAGTGGCCGCCCCTCCCCCGGGCCCTCGCTGAGGGCCACGTACCGCTGACCCACGAGGTTGCGGTAGCGGATCTTGGCGCGGACGCTGGTGGCCACCGGGACATCGGCGGTGACGGTGAAGGCCACCTCGGCGGCCGTGTCGTCGACCACCCTGATGCCGCTGACCCGACCGACCTGCACGCCCGCGACGCGGACGTCGTCTCCCACGAGCAACCCGGTCACGTCGGTGAACCGGGCACGGTAGGTGACGCCACCCGGTGGGAAGGCACCGAGGGTCTGCGCGAGCAGCGCCGTCAGCAGCAGGGTCACCGCGGCGAAGACCACCAGCTTCAGCGAGGGTGCGAGCATCCGGTTGCTCATCGCGCGTTCACCACCCCTCCCCGCAGCAACGGCCCCCACAGCAGGACCGCGATGTCGGGGACCTCCGCGGGCAGGATGCCGGTGACGGCGCCGACCAGGGGTTTGACCAACGCCCGCTCCTCGCCCGTGGCGGCCCGGCCCATCTCGGGGGAGGCGCCGGCGGGCGCGGTCGCCGGCAGACCAACGGGCAACGGGGTACGAGGGCGCGCACCGGCACGGTCGTAACCGTCCTCGACGGGTACGTCGGGCGCGGGCTGCCCCGGTCGGGGCAGGCCGCGGCACTGCGGCCCGCCGTGCGCGCCGTAGACGGGCTCGTCGCGTCCCTTCTCGTACTTGCCACCGTCGCGGGTGACCTCGAGGGTGATGTGCATCCGCCCGCCGGCGAAGACCTCCTCGACGCGGGGTTGCAGGGCGACCAGACCGCTCATCAGGCACGGGTACTCGGGGGCGTACGTGGCGAGCAGTTGCAGCACGGGCCGGCTCACCTGGCCGAGTTCGATGATCTGGTCACCGTGCCGGTCGAGGAAACTGCGGGTGGCGTCGGCGGTGCCGGTGGCGTCGGCGAGGAACGCCGCCAGCTGTGCGCGCTGGTCGGCGACCGTACGGGCGGTGACGGTGACGTCGCGCAGCAGGGCCAGCAGGTCGGGGAGGGCGGCGTCGTAGCTGTCCAGCACGACGGCGAGCTTCCGGACGTCCTCGGCGATGGTCGGCATCGCCGGGTTGAGCTGCCGCAGGTACGCGTCGAGCCGCTCGACGTTCGCGCCGAGTTGCTCGCCGCGCCCGTCGAGTGCGACGGCGATCGCGCCCAGCGTGGCGGCGAGCTGGTCGGGCCGCACCGCCTGCAGCAGCGGCAGCGCCTCGTCGAGGACCCGTTCCAGCTCGACGGCGGTGCTGCTGCGGTCCTGGGTGATGACGGCGCCGTCGCGGATCGGTGGGGCGTTGCCGCCGACCGGCGGGACCAGCTCGACGTACCGCTCACCGAAGAGCGTCTTGGGCAGCAGCCGCGCGCTGACGTCGGAGGGGATCAGCGGCGTCGTGGCCGGGTCCAGGGCCAGCCGGATCCTCGCCCCGGCGCCGTCGCTGCCGACCGAGCGCACCTCGCCGACGACGACCCCACGGACCTTGACGTCGGCGCCCGGACTCAGTTGCAGCCCGGAACGACCGGCCTGCAGCGTGACCCGGTCGACGGGGGTGAACGCCTTGCGGTACTGCAGCACGGAGGCGGTCAGCGCCGCGGTCAGCACGACGATGAAGACGATGCCGAGAATGCGATGTCTCATGCTCACCCCGCGATCCGGACTGTGGTGGTCGCGCCCCAGATGGCCAGCGACAGGAAGAAGTCGACGATGTTGACCGCGACGATCGCGAGCCGGACGGCCCGTCCGACGGCGACGCCGACACCGGCAGGCCCACCGGTGGCCGTGTAGCCGTAGTAGCAGTGCACCAGGACCACGATCACGCTGAACACGAGCACCTTGCCGAAGGACCAGAGCACGTCCTCGGGTGGCAGGAAGAGGTGGAAGTAGTAGTCGTAGGTGCCGGCCGACTGGCCGTAGTAGTACACGGCGATGGTGCGGGTGGCCAGGTAGCTGGAGAGCAGCCCCACCACGTACAGCGGGATGACCGCGAGAAAGCCGGCGATCATGCGGGTGGTCACGAGGAACGGCAGCGAGGGCACGCCCATCACCTCGAGGGCGTCGACCTCCTCGGAGATCCGCATGGCCCCGAGCTGCGCGGTGAACCCGCAGCCCACGGTGGCCGACAGGGCCAACGCCGCGACCAGCGGGGAGATCTCCCGCGTGTTGAAGTACGCCGAGACGAAACCGGTGAAGGCGCTGCTGCCGAGCTGGTTGAGCGCCTGGTAGCCCTGCAGTCCGACCTCGGTGCCGGTGAAGAAGGTCAGGAAGCAGATGACACCGACGGTGCCGCCGAGCACCGCGAGCGCCCCGGAGCCGAAGCTCACCTCCGCCAGCAGCCGTACCACCTCGCGCTTGTAGCGGCGCAGAGTGCGCGGCGCCCAGGCGAACGCCCGCAGGTAGAAGGCGAGCTGGCCGCCCAGGTTGTCGAGGTGTCGCAGCACCAGCACGTCAGCTTCCCTTCTGCGGTACGACCTGGAAGTACACGGCCGTGACGAGGAAGTTCAGCGCGAAAAGCAGCATGAAGGTGATCACCACGCTCTGGTTGACCGCGTCGCCGACCCCCTTCGGGCCACCCTTGGCGGTCATCCCCTTGTACGACGCGACCAGCGCGGCGGCAGCGCCGAACAGCAGCGCCTTGACCTCACCCACCAGCAGGTCGGGCAGTTGCCCCAGGGCCTGGAAACTGGCCAGGTACGCGCCGGGCGTCCCGCCCTGCAGGACCACGTTGAACAGGTAGCCACCGGTCACCCCGACCACGCTGACCAGCCCGTTGAGCAGCACGGCGACCAGCATCGAGGCGAGCACGCGGGGCACCACGAGGCGGTGGATGGGATCGATGCCCAGCACCTGCATCGCGTCGAGCTCCTCGCGGATCTTCCGGGAACCGAGATCGGCGCAGATCGCCGAGCCACCCGCGCCGGCGATGATCAGGGCGGTGACGATCGGCCCCGCCTCGCGGACCACCGCGAGCACCGACGCCGCGCCGGTGAACGACTGCGCCCCGAGCTGACGGACCAGCGAGCCGAGCTGCAACGCGATGACCGCGCCGAAGGGAATGGAGACGAGAGCGGCGGGCAGGATCGACACCGAGCTGATGAACCAGGCCTGCTGGACGAACTCGCGGACCTGCACCGGTCGCCGGCCGAGGCCGCGCAGGGTGTCCAGGCAGAACGCGAAGAACTCGCCGGTGTGCCGTACGGCGGTGACGGGTCCCGTCATCGGGACACCCCCGCGCCCTGCCGCCCGTCCCCGCCCGGTGGTCCGTCCAGCGTGGACCGCTCGGCGTCGCGTGGGCCGGCGAAGGAGCCGGGTGGCGGGGTGACGCCGTGCTCCCGGCACCACTGCCCCGGTGGCCGCTCGGCGGCGCGGGGCCGCCCGTCCGTCGGCGGCAGTTGCAGCGGGATGGGCGGCAGCGGTGGCAGTTCGGCGCCGGCGTCCGCCTCGGCTCGCAGTTCCTCGGCGTCCTTCTCCTCGGCCATGCCGATCGGTCCGATGCGCTGGGCGTTGAGGAACTGTCGCACCACCGGTTCGGTGCTGGACAGCAGCATCTCCCGCGACCCGAACATGGCCAGGTGCCCGTGGTAGATCAGACCGATGTTGTCCGGCACCGTGCGCGCGGTGTTGATGTCGTGCGTGACGATCAGGAACGTCGCCCCGGTCCGCTGGTTGAGGTCGATGATCAGCTGGTTCAGGTACGCGGTGCGCACCGGGTCCAGCCCCGAGTCGGGTTCGTCGAACAGGACGATGCGGGGGTCGAGCACGAGCGCACGGGCCAGGCCGGCCCGCTTGCGCATCCCACCGGAGATCTCCCCTGGGAGCTTCTTCTCGGCACCGACCAGGCCGACCATGTCGAGCTTCTCGGTGACCACCTCGCGGATCTGGGACTCCGACTTGCGGGTGTGCTCCCGCAGCGGGAAGGCCACGTTGTCGTAGATCGTCATCGAGCCGAACAGCGCCCCGTCCTGGAACAGCACCCCGAACAGCTTGCGCACCTCGTACAGCGCCCGCTCCGAGAGCCGGGGCAGGTCCTTGCCCTCGATCCAGATCGACCCGCTGTCGGGGCGTAGCAGCCCCACCAGGGTCTTGAGGAACACCGACTTGCCCGTGCCGGATGGTCCCAGCAGCACGGATATCTCGCCGGCCGGCAGGGTCAGGCTGACGTCCGACCAGACCGGCTGACCACCGAAGGACTTGGTCAGCCCCTGCACCGCCACCTCGACGCCCATCCACCCTCCCCTCCCGGGTCGCTACCTGAGACATCGCGGCGGCCCGGCCGAACGCAACAACTTCTTTGCGCCACGCCACCACCACCGAACGTGAACTAGGCAAAGTGGCGTGCGTCTCGATAGCGTGCGGTTAACCGGCCGGTAACGAAGGTGTCTCGCGTCCCCATGACCACAGTGATCGAGCCAGAGCTCGTCCACCTGGCCGCCCAGGGTGACCGGGCAGCTCTCGCTGCGTTGCTCAGCACCGTGCGGCCGGGGCTGGTCCGTTACTGCCGGGCACGGCTGGGCCGCGTCGGCGGGGCGTACACCACGGCCGACGACGTCGCGCAGGAGGTCTGCCTGGCGGTGTTGAAGGCCCTTCCCCGCTACCGCGACCAGGGCAGGCCGTTCTCCGCGTTCGTCTTCGCCATCGCCGCGAACAAGGTCGCCGACGCCCAACGCGCGGCGATCCGTGGCGCCGCCATCGCCGTCCCCGATTCGGACCTGGAGCAGGAGGACACCACGCCGGGGCCGGAGCAGCAGGCCGTCGCCACCGATCTGGCCCGTCGACTCTCGGCGCTGCTGCACCGCCTCCCCGACGCCCAGCGGGAGATCATCATCCTCCGGGTGGCGGTCGGCCTGACCGCCGAGGAGGTCGGCGCGATCCTCGGCATGTCGGCGGCGGCCGTACGGGTGGCGCAGTCCCGTGCCCTGGCCCGGCTCCGTACGCTTGCCGGCGACGGACTTGACGAGGTGGCGGCATGAGCGAGCCCCGGCCCGACGGTGGCGAGGAGTTGGACCTCGCCGGCATCAACCGCGACGACCTGCTCCTCGACGCGCTGGGACGCGGGGAACACGAGGCCGACGCCGACGGCCTCGCCGCGATGCTGGCCGCCTGGCGCGCCGACATCACCGCCGACCAGCCGGAGACCGTGGTCGGCGCGGCCCAGGCCGACTCGCCAACTCCGGACCGTCGGTCCCGGACGCTGCGGGCCGGCACCCCCACCGTCTCGGTCCCGAGCCCGCCCCGGCGGCAACCGCTCGGACGCCTTGCCGTGGGATCGGCCGCCGCGGTGGTCGCCGCCCTCACGCTGGCGACGGGGCTGGGGGTCGCCAGCCGCGACGCCGGGCCGAGCAGTCCGCTGTGGTCGCTGACCAAGGTGTTCCATCCGGAGCGGGCGGACGTGCTCGGCGTCGAACACACCACGAGCCTGGCCCGCCGGGCCGTCGCGGAGGGGCGGTATGACGAGGCCCAGCGGCTGATCGACCAGGCCCGGCGCGACCTGGATCGGGTCAGCGACCCGGCCGACGCCACCCGCCTGCGTGCCGACATCGACGCCGTCCTGCGGGACCTGGCGGCGCAGGGGTGTCCCGGCTGGCCCCGCTGCGCGCCGGCGCCGGTGGCACCGATGCCCACTTCCGCGGTGTCAACGGCCACACCCGTGCCCTCCGGCGCAACGACACCGGGCAGGACGGCGCCAGCGCCACAGCGTCCCGCGCCGACGGGCTCGCCGACATCCGGCACCGACCCGACGGTGCCCCAACTTCCGCTGCCGTCGGTGCCGCTGCCGTCGGTGCCGCTGCCGTCGCTTCCCGGCCTGCCACTGCCACTGCCGACCGGCGATCTGCTCGGCTGACCGAACCACGAGTCCGGTCAGCCCTGCTGCTCGGGCAGCTAGCCGCCGCGCTGGGCATCCAGGTCGAGCAGCGTCGTGAGGGCCTTGGCCACCCGCCGCTGCCGGGTCGCCGGGGTCTTCGCGCCTTCGATCGAAAGCACGTGCTGGCGTTTGTTGGAATACGACAGCGCCTCGAACTGCCGCCTGGCGCCCGGCTCCGCGTCCAACGCAGCGGCCAGATCCGCCCGAAGCCGGTAGGTGTAGCCGTTGATCGTGACCGCGACCCGCGGTTTCTTGCCGGAGCCGAGGGCCTGCACGGTCTCCGCCGGCACCGTCATACCGGTGGCGGTCCTGCCGCCGAGGAACAGCGTCGTGCGGAATCTCATGTCGAGGACAGTAGACCCACGGCGCGAAGCCTTTCCCCATGAGAAGCAGCGATGGCACTTTTGTGAATAAGCAACACCGTCTCGCAAAAAGGCGCACAGACGACGTCATCTCGGACGGTAACGGCCCAGACGGGCTACCCGAACGCGATGTCGCCGCTGGCATTGCCCCGGTTACCCCACGTGCTTTCGCCAATCGGACCGCGCCAGCCCTGGTGACGATTACCGTTCGTTAATGTGACCGACTATCGGTTTACCGCCGTGACGCTCAGCGCCATCCTGGTTCTGCCCGCGGTGGCGGTCCTGCCACCGACGCGGGCGGCGGCCGCGCCGTACGTGCCATGCCCGGCCGTGAAGCCGCCGGCGCCGCCGCCGGCCACACCGTCCCCGCCACCGGTTGACCCCACCCACCGGGCGGTCGGCGGGCAGGCGCTGGCCACGGCAGGGCTGGCCATTCCTGCGGCTGCGCCGATGACACCGGCACTGACCGCCACCTCGTGGCTGGTGGCGGACCTCAACAGTGGCGAGGTCCTGGGTGGGTGCGGCCCCCACGAGCACCGAACGCCAGCCAGCGTGCAGAAGCTGCTGCTGGCGGCGGCCCTGATGCCCCGCCTCGATCCGGCCCAGATGGTCGAGGTGACCAGAGCGGACCTGCGCGATCTCGACCCAGCCAGTTCGCTGATGGGGGTGATCGAGGGTGGCCGGTACTCGATCGAGAGCCTGTGGCTGGGGCTCCTGCTCACATCGGGAAACGACGCGGCCAACGTGCTGGCTCGGGTCGGCGGCGGCGGCGCGGGTAGACCGGGCGGAGTCGAGGCGATGAACGACGAAGCACGCCGGCTGCGCGCGAACCAGACCCACGCCGCAACGCCCTCGGGTCTGGACGGCCCCGGCCAGTACACCAGCGCCTACGACCTCGCGCTGATCGCACGGGCCACCTTCGCCCGGGAAGACTTTCGGCGATACATGGCAACGAGGGTGGCACAGATTCCGGCGCAGCCGAGGAACCGCGCATTCGCCATCACTCAGGACAACACGCTACTGGGCCACTATCCCGGAACGCTCGGTGGGAAGACGGGCTTCACCGACCTGGCTCGGCAGACGTACGTCGGTGTGGCCGAACGCAACGGCCGACGGCTCGCGGTGACCCTGCTCGGAGCGGAGACCGCGCCGCTGGGAAGTCTGGGAGAGGCGGCAGCCCTGCTCAACTGGGGCTTCGCCCTGCCTCCCCACGCGTCCGTCGGCCGCCTGGTCACACCCGACGAGAAGAAGCACGACACCGCGGTGGTCCCCGTCAAGGGCGAGCGCCATGCTCCTGCCGCCGCAACCTCAATCTCGCTGCTCACCGGGCTGGGCCTCGGCGCTGCCGTCCTGCTGGCCGCCGTGATCCTGGCGGCCCCGTGGCGGCGCAAAGGTGCGCGGCAGGAAGCCAGCCGACGGTAGGGAGCCCTTCGCACACGCCTTGCCTTGACGCTGGCGACAAGGTTTAGCGTGGTGGCGACGGGCTGGTGGAGGGGGTCGGATGCGGATCGGCGAACTGGCTGAGCGGGCCGGCACGAGTACGCGGTCGCTGCGCTACTACGAGGCGCACGGGTTGGTACGCGCGCAGCGCTCCGCCAACGGCTACCGGGTCTACGACGAGACGGAACTGCGGGTCGTCCGTGAGATCCGGGCGCTGCTCGACGTCGGTTTCGGCCTCGACGACGTCCGCCCATTCGTCGCCTGCCTCCGGGCCGGCAACACGTCCGGCGACGTCTGCCCGGACTCGGTGCTGGTGCTGCGACGCAAGCTCGTCGAGGTCGACGCGGTCATCGACCGGCTCGGCGCGGTACGCCAGCAGCTCCACACCCAGCTCGCCCACGCCATCGCACACCGGGAGGAAACATGCCCCAAACGGAGACCAGCTCCCTAGTCACCGTCACCGACGACACGTTCGCCGAGCTGGTGCTGGCCAGCGACCGGCCCGTGGTGGTCGACTTCTGGGCGGAGTGGTGCCCACCGTGCAAGGCGATCGAGCGGAGCCTCGCCGAGCTGGCCGGGGAGTTCGGCGACCGGATGGTCGTCGCCAAGCTCAACTCCGACGAGAACCCGGCGGCGACGCGTCGTTACGGCGTCATGTCCCTGCCGACGCTGCTGGTGTTCCGCCGGGGCGAGGTCGTCGGATCGACCGTGGGGTCCAGGCCGAAGAGCTACCTGCGACAGACGTTCACCGAGCAGGCCTGGTTGTAACGCGCTCACACCGCGACCCGCACCGGCCGGCCGGTGCGGGTCAACCCGGGATGATCACCACGTGCAGGTTCCGGGGGCCGTGGACGCCCTCGACCCGGTTGAGTTCGATGTCGCTGGTGGCGGACGGCCCGCTGATCCAGGTGAGCGGGCGGTGCGGGTCGAGGCGCGCGAGGGCGTCCGGAACTCCCGCCACCACCTGATCGGTACGCAGGACGCAGATGTGCACGTCGGGCAGGAGCGTGATGACCCGTCGCCCCTGGTCGGGGGACGCGTCGAGGATCACCGTTCCGGTCTCGGCGACGGCGACCGCCGCGGCGGTGACCACCCCGTCGGCCCCGGCAACCTGTTCCCTCGGGAGGTCGTCGTCGGTCAGCACGTCGACGGTGTCGGGCAGCCAGTGCCGGGGCAGCCCGGGTGGGACCACGACGCGTCGGCCACCGAGGATCCCGTCCACGACCTGCGCGACCTCGCCGTCGGCACACCGGTGCACGGTGGCCCGGTAGTCGGTGAGCCGGTGCACCAGCACGTCGAGGTCGCCGGCGCCGCCGGCGGGCCGGTAGTCCCGTGGCACGTCGCCGGGAGTGGTCGGCGTCTCGCCGAGGGCCGCGCGCAGGCGGCCGAGGATCAACTCACGGGAGGTCATCGTTGCGTCCACCATTCGCGGAACGTCTGCGGCGGCGGCTGCGGCAGGTCACGGCCGACCGTCCAGCCGGACAGCGGCGGCGGCAGGCCGCGGCCGCGCCGGCCGGCGAGGCGGGCGGCCCGCGAGGCCCGCTGCGCGGCCTCGTACAGCGCCCGGTGGTCCATCGTGTACGCGGCGGCGGCCATGGCGACCGCCTCGGCGCTGGGCAGGCGGTGCTCACTCCGGTACGCCGCCGTGTGCTGGGCGCGGAGGTGCACCAGGATCGACGGAATGTCGATCTTCACGGGGCAGGCGTCGAAGCACGCGCCGCAGAGCGAGGAGGCGAAGGGCAGGGAGGCGTTGTCCTCCACGCCGGTCAGCTGCGGTGACAGCACCGCCCCGATGGGCCCGGGGTAGACCGAGCCGTACGCGTGCCCACCGGTGCGCTCGTACACGGGGCAGACGTTGAGGCAGGCGGAGCAGCGGATGCAGTGCAACGCCTGGCGGCCGACCTCGTCGGCGAGGACAGCGCTGCGGCCGTTGTCCAGCAGCACGAGGTGGAACTCCTGCGGCCCGTCGCCGGGCGTCACACCGGTCCACATCGAGGTGTACGGGTTCATCCGCTCGCCGGTGGAGGCCCGGGGCAGCAGTTGGAGGAACACCTCGAGGTCGGCCCAGGTGGGGATGACCTTCTCGATGCCCATCACGGTGATCAGCGTGTCCGGCAGGGTGAGGCACATCCGGCCGTTGCCCTCAGACTCGACCACGGCGAGGGTGCCGGTCTCCGCCACCGCGAAGTTCGCCCCGGAGACCGCGACCCGGGTGCTGAGGAACGTCCGACGCAGGTGGCGGCGGGCCGCGGCCGCCAGGATCGCGGGTTCGTCGGTCAGCGCCGGGTCGACGCCGGGCATCTCGCGCAGGAAGATCTCGCGGATCTCCGCCCGGTTGCGGTGGATCGCCGGCACCAGGATGTGGCTGGGTTTGTCCCGGCCGAGCTGGACGATCAGCTCGGCGAGGTCGGTCTCCACCGGTTCGATGCCGGCGGCCTCCAGCGCCTCGTTGAGGCCGATCTCCTGCGTGGCCATCGACTTGACCTTCATGACCCGGTCGCTGCCGGTGGCCCTGACCAGGTCGGTGACGATCCGGTTGGCCTCGACGGCGTCGGCGGCCCAGTGCACGGTGCCGCCGGCGGCGGTGACCGCGGTCTCCAACTGTTGGAGCAGCTCGGGCAGGCGGGCCATGGTGTCGGCCTTGACGGCCCGCCCGGCCTCGCGCAGCTCCTGCCAGTCGGGCACCTCGTCGATGACCGCCGCCGACTTGGCGCGGATCGTGGCGGTGGCGTGGCCGAGGTTGCGGCGCAGTTGGGCGTCGGCGAGGCTTCGCCGGGCCGCGACGGGAAAGGGCTCGTCGCCGCGCAGGTTACCGACGCCGCGGGGCGCGGTGGCGGGCATGCCGAGGAAGGTACGGGTCACGCCGTCACCACGCCGCTCTGCCGCTGCGCCCGCTCGACCGGCCCACCGCTGGTCTCGGTGCTGGCAAGGATCTCCGCGAGGTGCACGGTCCGCACGCCGGCCCGCAGGCGGGACAGCCCACCGCCGATGTGCATCAGGCAGGAGGCGTCCCCCGCGGTGCAGACGTCAGCCCGGGTGGCCAGCACGTGGCGCATCTTGTCGGCCAGCATCGCCGTCGAGGTGTCCGCGTTCTTCACCGAGAACGTGCCACCGAAGCCGCAGCACTCCTCGGCCTGCGGCAGCTCCACCAGGTCCAGGCCGCGCACCTCACGCAGCAACCGCAGCGGCTTGTCCCCCACCCGGATCATCCGCAGCGAGTGGCAGGTCGGGTGGTATGTCACCCGGTGCGGGTAGAAGGCGCCGACGTCGGTCACCCCGAGCACGTCGACGAGCAGCTCGGACAGCTCGTACGTGCGGCTGGCGACCTCCTCGGCCCGACTGGCCAACCGCTCGTCACCCGCGCCCCGGGCCACCACCGCGTGCTGGTGGCGCACCGAACCGACGCACGAGCCGGAGGGCGCGACCACCACGTCGTACGGTGCGAAGGTGCGCACGTGCCGGCGTACCAACCGCACCGCCTCGTCCGGGTAGCCGGTGTTGATGTGCATCTGCCCGCAGCAGGTCTGGTCCCGCGGAAAGACGACCTCGTGGCCGAGCCGTTCCAGGAGCCGCACCGTCGCCTTGGCCGCCTCGGGAAACAGGGTGTCGGCCAGGCAGGTGACGAACAGGGCTATTCGCATCCTCAGTCCTCCCATCCGAGACGCCGGGCGGCCGCCCGCCACGTCGTCTCGGCGCCGCGTGGCTCGTAGCGCACGATCTGCTGGGTCTCGCGCAGCACGGCCCGCAGCGCCGACAGGTCGCCGCCGACCACGCCGAGGGAGCGGGCCTGCACGAGAACGTTACCCAACGCGGTGGCCTCGACCGGCCCCGCGAGCACCGGCAGCCCGCAGGCATCGGCGGTGAGCTGGCACAGGAGCTCGTTGCGGGCGCCGCCGCCGACGATGTGCACGGCGTCGACGTGCCGAGCGGCGAGCAGTTGCGCCTGACGGACCGCGCGCCGGTGCGCCAGCGCGAGGCTGTCGAGGATGCACCGGACCGTGGCCGCCGGGGTGGTCGGCACCGGCTCCCCCGCGCGGCGGCAGGCGTCGGCGATGCGTGCGGGCATGTCGCCGGGTGGCAGGAACGTGGGGTCGTCGGGGTCCACGACGGAGCGGAAGGCCGGTTGGACGGCCGCCTGCCGGAGCAGGGCGGGCAGGTCGGTGGTGCCCCAGGTGCGCAGCGACTCCTGCAGCGGCCAAAGGCCCATGACGTTGCGCAGGTAGCGGATCGTGCCGTCGACGCCGGACTCGTTGGTGAAGTTGGCCCGCCGGCTCTGCTCGCTGAGTACCGGGGCGTCCAGCTCGACCCCGACCAGGGACCAGGTGCCGCAGGAGATGTAGGCGAAGTGCTCGCTCGCCGCCGGCACGCCCACCACGGCCGACGCGGTGTCGTGTGACCCCACCGCCACCACGTCGGGGTTTCCGGGCAGGCCCAGTGCGGGCAGGGCCGGGCCGATCCGGGTGCCCGGCTCCCGCAGCGGTGGGAACAGCTCGGCGCGGATGCCCGCGTCGGCCATCAGGTCGGTCGCCCAGGCGCGGCGACGCAGGTCGTACAGCTGGGTGGTGGAGGCGTTGGTGACCTCAGCGCCGATCTCGCCGGTGAGCCAGTACGCGATGAGGTCGGGGATCAGCAGCAGCCGGTGCGCCATGTCCAGCTGTGGTGTGCCGGCTGCGGCGACGAGCTGGTAGAGGGTGTT
Source organism: Micromonospora sp. RHAY321 (assembly GCF_023896955.1). GTDB lineage: Bacteria > Actinomycetota > Actinomycetes > Mycobacteriales > Micromonosporaceae > Micromonospora. The sequence goes on along the minus strand of NZ_JAMHIW010000002.1, from coordinate 114,795 downwards.
GAACGGCAGGTGCTGCAGACCGGTCGTGGTGTAGAGCCGCTCCGGCCCCACCTGCTCCGCCACCCGGTCACCGACGCCGTCGGTACGCCCGTCGCGGTAGTGCACCGGATTGCCGAGCAGCGCGCCCGTCGCGTCCAGGAGTCCATAGTCGACCGCCCACGTGTCGACGCCGATGCTGGCGACCGGGCCGGCGGCGTGCAGGCCGTCGAGGACGCCTCGGTACAGCGCCAGGACGTCCCAGTGCAGCGTGCCCGCCACCCGCACCGGTTCGTTGCGGAACCGGTGCGCCTCCGCCAGCGCCAGCTCCCCGGGGGCGACGCGGGCGGCCATGACGCGGCCGCTGGACGCACCCAGGTCGACGGCGGCGAGGCGCACGGCACCGCTCACCACATCGTCCTCATCTCCGGTGGACCGTGCTCAGCGCAGGAACGCCGCGGCGACGCCGGCGTCCACCGGGATGTGCATTCCCGTCGTGTGCGAGAGCTCCCCACCGGTGAGCACGAACACCGCGTTGGCGACGTGCTCGGGCAGCACCTCGCGCTTGAGCAGCGTGCGCTGGGCGTAGAACTCACCGAGCTTCTCCTCCGGCACGCCGTAGACGGCGGCCCGCTGGGCTCCCCAGCCACCGGCGAAGATGCCGGAGCCACGGACCACCCCGTCCGGGTTGACGCCGTTGACCCGGATGCCGTGGCCGCCGAGTTCGGCGGCGAGCAACCGGACCTGGTGTGCCTGATCCGCCTTGGCCGCACCGTAGGCCACGTTGTTCGGCCCGGCGAACAGGGAGTTCTTGCTGGAGATGTAGACCAGGTCCCCGCCCATCCCCTGCGCCAGCATCACCCGCGCGGCCTCCCGGGAGACGAGGAAGGAGCCCTTGGCCATCACGTCGTGCTGGATGTCCCAGTCGGCCTCGGTCGTCTCCAGCAGCGACTTGGACAGCGACAGCCCGGCGTTGTTCACGACCAGGTCCACGCCACCGAAGGCGAGCACCGCCTCACGCAGGGCGCTGGCCACGGCGTCCCCGTCGCTGACGTCGGCGGCGACGGCGACCGCCACGTCCGTGGTGCCGATCTCGGCGGCGACGGCGGCGGCCGCCTCCGCGTCGCGGTCGGCGACCACGACGCACGCGCCCTCGGCGGCGAGCCGGTGGGCGATCGCCCGGCCGATGCCGGAGCCACCGCCGGTGACGAACGCGATCCGCGTGGCGAGGGCCTTCGGCTTCGGCATGCGCTGGAGCTTCGCCTCCTCCAGGGCCCAGTACTCGATCCGGAACTTTTCGGCCTCGTCGATCGGCGCGTACGTCGACACGGATTCCGCGCCACGCATGACGTTGATGGCGTTGACGTAGAACTCGCCGGCGACCCGGGCGGTCTGCTTGTTGGCCCCGAAGCTGAACATGCCGACGCCCGGCACCAGGACGACGGCCGGATCGGCACCTCGCATCGGAGGGCTGTCCGGGCCGGCGTGCCGCTCGTAGTAGGCGCGGTAGTCGTCGCGGTAGGAGGCGTGCAGCTCCGTGAGGCGGGCGGTCACGTCCTCGATCGGGGCGGTGAGCGGCAGGTCGAGCACCATGGGGCGGACCTTGGTGCGCAGGAAGTGGTCCGGGCAGGAGGTGCCGAGGGCGGCGAGCGCGGGATGCTTCTCCCGCGCCACGAAGTCCAGCACCACGTCACTGTCGGTGAAGTGACCCACCTGCGGTCGGTCGGTGGACGCGAGGCCACGCAGCACCGGGAACAGCGCGGCCGCCCGACGCCGTCGCTCGTCGGTCGGCAGTGGCTCGTAGCCGCTGACGACCGGGCCGAGCGGTTCGGCCGCACCCCGCTGGTCGAGGTACGCCTGCGCGGACCGGATGATCTCCAGCGAGTTGCGTTCGCACTCGTCGCTGGTCGCGCCCCACGCGGTGATCCCGTGCCCACCGAGGATCACACCGATCGCCTGCGGATTGGCCCGCGCCACCGCGGCGATGTCCAGGCCGAGCTGGAAGCCCGGCCGCCGCCACGGGACCCACGACACCCGGTCGCCGAAGATCTCCTTGGTCAGCTCCGGCCCGTCCACGGCCGCGGCGATGGCGATGCCGGCGTCGGGGTGCAGGTGGTCGACGTGCGCGGCGTCGACCAGCCCGTGCATCGCGGTGTCGATGGACGGCGCGGCGCCGCCGCGACCGTGCAGGCAGTAGTCGAACGCGGCGACCATCTCGTCCTCCCGGTCGATCCCGGGGTAGACCTCGACGAGCGAGCGGAGCCGGTCCAGCCGGAGTGCGGCCAGACCGGCCGGGGTGAGGGTGCCGAGGTCACCGCCGGAACCCTTGACCCAGAGCAGTTCGACGGGGCCGCCGGTGACCGGATCGGTGTCCACACCCTTGGCGGAGGTGTTGCCACCGGCGTAGTTCGTCGTCGTCGGGTCGGCACCCAGCCGGTTGCTGCGCGCGATCAGCGCCTGAACCTCGGATTGCATCGTCCTCACGTCCCCAGTCTGCGTTCTTCGGTGGTGGTCAGGCGCCCCAGCCGGCCTGCTGGCCGTCGGCGCGTTCGGCGCGGATCTTCTCGAAGTACCCGGAGCGGGCGTACGCCGCCATGGGGTCCGGATCGAGGCCCAGGTCGGTACGGAGTTCGGCGAGCAGCGGCCGGACGTCGGTGTTGTACGCGTCCATCAGCGCGGCGTTGGCGCCGAGCACGTCGCCGGCCTGCTGTGCGGCGGCGAGCGTCTCCGGGTCGACGAGCAGCGCCTTGGCCGTCGCCTCCTGCACGTTGAGCACCGAACGGATGATCGCCGGGATCTTCGGCTCGATGTTGTGGCACTGGTCGAGCATGAAGGCGATGCCGGCCTCGGGCGCCAGCGCGTCGCCGCGGACGATCTCGTGCATGATCCGGAACAGCTGGAACGGGTCCGCGGAACCGACCATCAGGTCGTCGTCGGCGTAGAAGCGGGAGTTGAAGTCGAAGGCGCCGAGCTTTCCGGCGCGCAGCAGGATCGCCACGATGAACTCGATGTTGGTGCCCGGCGCGTGGTGCCCGGTGTCGATGACCACCTGCGCCTTCGGGCCCAACTGGAGGCAGTGCGCGTACGCGGTGCCCCAGTCCGGCACGTCGGTGGCGTAGAAGGCCGGCTCGAACAGCTTGTACTCCAGCAGCAGCCGTTGGCCCTCGCCGAGCCGGTCGTACGTCTCGCGCAGCGCCGCCGCGAGCCGGTCCTGCCGGGCGCGGATGTCGTCCTGGCCCGGGTAGTTGGTGCCGTCGGAGAACCAGAGCTTCAGGTCGCGCGAGCCGGTGCGGTCCATGATGTCGACGCACTCGAGCAGGTGGTCGATCGCCTTGCGGCGTACCCCCGGATCCGGGTTGGTGACGCTGCCCAGTTTGTAGTCGTTGTCCTGGAAGACGTTGGCGTTGATCGCGCCCAGGCTGACGCCGTGGTCGGCCGCGTAGGCGGCCAGGTCGGCGTAGTCGTCGACGCGGTCCCACGGGATGTGCAGGGCCACCGTCGGTGCCACGCCGGTGAGCTGGTGCACGACCGCCGCGTCGGCGATCTTCTCGTACGGGTTGCGCGGCACGCCCTCCTGCGGGAACACCTTGAACCGGGTCCCCGAGTTGGCGTACGCCCAGGACGGGGTTTCGATGCGCTGGGCGCGCAGGGCCCGCTTGACCCGTTCGAGGGTCTGCGCGTCGGGCTGCGTCATGGGGTTTCTCCCGTCTTCGCGGCGGGCCGCGTCTCAGGCTCGGTGGCGAGCCGCGTCGCACGTGCCGCGACGAGCTGCGCCTCAAGGTTGAAGACCTCGTCCAACGGCCGCATGGCGCGGTCGGGGGCGCCGTGGTCGAGGTCGACGAAGTAGGGCGCCATCTCCGCCTGCCACCGGGCGTTGACGTCGCTGGTCTGCATGGCGGCCTGGGCGGCCGCGAAGTCGTCGGTGACCAGGTAGCCCACCAGCAGCCCGTCCTCGCGGAGGAAGAGCGAGTAGTCGTGCCAGCCGCTCTCGGCCAGGGCGGTGAGCATCTCCGGCCAGACCCGCGAGTGGCGGGCGCGGTATTCGTCCAGGCGGTCGGGGTCGACCTGGAGGGTGAAGCAGACGCGGGGCATGGTTCTCCTGTCGGCTCCCCCGGTCGGTGCGGCGCGGCGTGCGCCGGCACCGACCGGGAGTGCGGTCAGAACTGGAACTGGTCGATGTTGTTCTTGTCGAAGACGGTGGGCGGGCCGAGGACGACCACCCCGTCCTTGCCGACGGTGAACTCGCCGAGCTTGCCGGCCTTGAACTTGTCGCCCTCGGCGCCGGTGATCTGACCGGAGGCCAGTGCGGCGCCGGCGTACGCCGCGAGGTAGCCGAGGTCGGCCGGGCTCCACAGGGCGAACGCGTCGACGGTGCCGTCCTTGACGTACTGGCGCATCTGGTTCGGGGTGCCCAGCCCGGTCAGCTTGACCTTGCCCTTGTACTGCGACCCGCTCAGGTAGCGGCCGGCCGCCGCGACGCCGACCGTGGTCGGGGAGATGATGCCCTTGAGGTTGGGGTACGACTGCAGCAGACCCTGGGTCTCCTGGAAGGACTTCTGGTCGTCGTCGTTGCCGTACGCCACGGTGACCAGCTTGATCTTGCTGTACTCGGGCTTCTTCAGCTCGTCCTTCATCAGCGCGATCCAGGCGTTCTGGTTGGTCGCGTTGGCGGTCGCGGACAGGATGGCGATCTCGCCTTCGCCGCCGATCTGCTCGGAGATGAGCTTGACCTGGTTCTCGGCGATGCCCTCGGCGGTCACCTGGTTGACGAAGATCTGCCGGCACTCCGGCTTGGTGTCGGAGTCGAAGGTGACGATCTTCGCGCCGGCCGCCTTGGCCTGGTTGAGGGCCCCGCAGATCGCGTTCGGGTCGTTGGCCGACGTGACGATCACGTCCATGCCCTGCTGGGACAGGGTGTTGATGTAGCTGACCTGGGACGAGGCGCTGGCCTCGGAGGGGCCGACCTCCTTGAACTCACCCTTGATCTCGGTGACCGCGTCCTTGCCGCCGTTGTCCGAGACGGTGAAGTAGGGGTTGTTCAGCGCCTTCGGCAGGAAGGCGATCTTGAGCCCTTCCTTGATGGCGGCGTCGGGATTGGCGGCGCCGCTGGCCTGGTTGCCGGCGCCGGCGTCGTTGCCGGAGTTGTCCCGGGTGGTGCCGCCACAGGCCGTGGCGCTGAGCAGCAGTGCGGCGAGGGTGAGGCTGGTGGCCCCGACACGGAGGCCTCTGCGGTACGCGGACATCGTCATCCTTCCGGGGGTGGTTGGTGCGCGGGGGACGTCACGAAGCGGCGGGGTGCCGCTGTCGTCGACGGTGCAGCCGGGCGCGGACGTCCGCGACGGCGTTGGGCAGCACGACGGACGCGATGAGCAGGGTGCCGGTGACGATCGTCAGCGCGTTGGCGTCGACGTCGGCGAGTTGCAGCGCGTTGCGCAGGACGCCCAGGAGCAGGACGCCGGCCAGCACACCGAGCAGCGCACCCCGACCGCCGAAGATCGAGACACCGCCGAGCAGCACGGCGGTCACCACGGTCAGTTCCAGGCCGGTGGCGTTGTCGCCGCGCGCGCTGGCGTACCGCAGGGTCCAGAGGATGCCCACCAGCCCGCACACCGCGCCGGAGACCACGAAGAGCCAGAACTTCGTCCGGGCCACCGAGACGCCGGTGAACGTGGCGGCCTGGTCGTTGTTGCCGATGGCGTAGAGCGCCCGGCCGGCCGCGGTGGCGTGCAGCACGACCCCGAAGATCACCGCGAGCACCAGCAGCGGGACCACCACGACCGGGATCGACGTGCCGGGGATGGTGCGCACCACGGCGGCGGTCCAGTCGGCCGGGAAGTCCGCGACGGCCTGGTCGCCGAGCACGACGAAGGACAGGCCACGGTAGAGGGCCAGCGTGCCGATGGTCACCGCCAGCGACGGCAGGCCGAAGCCGGTGACGAAAAGGCCGTTGACCGCGCCGAGCACGGCGCCGAGGAGCACCACGAGGACGCAGATCAGCTCCAGGGACAGCCCACTGGAGAGCCAGAGCTGCCCCATCAGGGTGCTGCACAGGCCGACCATGCTGGCCACCGAGAGGTCGATCTCGCCGGTGATCACGATCAGGGTCATCGGCAGCGCGATGAGCGCCAGCGGCACCAGGTCGAGCAGCAGGAACTGGGCGTTGCGGCCGGTGGCGAAGTTCTCCACGGTCAGGCTGGCGACGAGCACGGCCACCACGAGAGCGGCGACGACCGCCACGTCCCAGGAGCCGAGCAGCCCGCGCAGGCTGGCGAGGCGGCCCGCGCCGGGCTCGGCCTCGGCGGTGGGCGGTGCCGCGTACAGGCTGTCATGCGCCATGTGCGCTTCTCCCTCGGAGCCGGGCCGCCACCCGCAGGGCCAGGACCCGGTCCAGCCCGATGGCGGCGAGGATGAGTGCGCCGACGACGGCCTGCTGCCAGAACGGGTCGATGCGCAGGACGGCGAGCGAGCTGCCGATCGTGGTCAGCAGCACGGCGCCGAGCGCCGCGCCGTAGGCGCTTCCGCTGCCCCCGAAGATCGCCACCCCACCGACCACCGCAGCGGCGACGACCTGGAGTTCCAGGCCGGTGCCGGCGGCCGCGTCGAGGGTGCCGAACCGGGCCGCGTACAGCACCCCGGCCAGGCCGGCGAACGCGCCGCTGGCGACGAACACGGCGAACACCCGCCGCCCCACGGGGATGCCGGACAGCCGGGCGGCGGCCGGTTCGGAGCCGATCGCGTACAGCTCGCGGCCACTGCGGTAGGAGCGCAGGTAGAAACCGACGACGGCGACGACGACCAGCGCGACGAGGAACAGCACGGGTACGCCGAGCACCGTCTGGTTGCCCAGCCGCAGGAACGACGGGGGCATGTCGGCGGCGTTGATCTGACTGCCGGACGCCCAGTAGTAGTCGATGCCGCGGAAGGCGTAGAGGGTGCCCAGCGTGATGACCAGGGCGGGCACCCGGGCCACCGCGATCAGGCCGCCGTTGACCGCACCGCACAGGGCGCCCAGCGCGACGCCCACGACGAGCGCCACAGGCCAGGGCGTGCCGGGCGCGGAGAGGAACAGCGAGCCGGTGGCGAAGGCGACCAGACCCAGGATGGATCCGACGGAGAGGTCGACGTTGCGGGTGATGATGACCAGGGTCTGGCCGACCGCCAGGATCACGAGGATCGCGCATCCCAGCAGCAGGTCCTTGACGCTCTGGCCGCTGAGGAACCGGTCGTTGCGCACGGTGGTCACCAGGACCAGCAGGCCGAGCGCGATCAGCAGGCTCAGCTCGCGTACGGCCAGCAGCCGCTCGGTGAGGCCGCGGCGCTGCCGGCCGGGGTCGCTCGGGGCGTTCCCGGCTGCCCGTTCGGGCGCGCCGGCGTCGGTGAGGCTCATGCGGTCGCTCCTTGACCGGTGGCGGCGAACATGATGGAGGTCTCGTCCGCCTCGTCCCGGGGCAGTTCGCGGACGAGCCGTCCCTCGTGCATGACCAGGACCCGGTCGGCCATGCCGAGCACCTCGGGCAGTTCGCTGCTGATCATGAGGATGGCCAGGCCCTCACCGGCCAGCTCCGAGAGCAGCCGGTGCACCTCGGACTTGGTGCCGACGTCGATGCCGCGGGTGGGTTCGTCGATGATCAGGACCCGTGGTTCGGTGGCGAGCCACTTGGCGAGCACGACCTTCTGCTGGTTGCCCCCGGAGAGGGTCGCCACGGGTGCGCCGAGCCGGGAGGTCTTCACCTGCAGCCGCCGCGTCCAGTGGCGGGCCTCGGCACGCTCGGCGGCGCCCAGCAGGAGGCCCAGCCGGCTCAGTGCCCGGCGGCGGGCGAGGGTGGCGTTGCGCTCGACCGAGAGCTCCATGACCAGGCCCTGCTGCCGTCGGTCCTCGGGGACCAGCGCCATGCCGGCGGCGATCGCCCGGCCCGGGTTTCCCGCCGGGACGGCTCGGCCGGCCACCAGCACCTCGCCCGCGTCGTAGCGGTCGACGCCGAAGACGGCACGGGCGACCTCGCTGCGGCCGGCGCCAACCAGCCCGGCGAGCGCCACGATCTCCCCGCCCCGGACGGAGAACGACACGTCGGTGAAGACGCCGGCCCGGGTCAGCCCACGGACCTCCAGCAGCGTGTCCCGCAGCTCGGCGTCCTGCTTCGGATAGAGGGAGGCGACGTCCCGGCCGACCATGCGTCGCACCACCTCGTCGACCGTGAGGTCGGTGGCGCGGTCGCTGGAGACCCAGGCGCCGTCGCGCAGCACGGTGACGCGGTGACACAGGTCGAACACCTCGTTGAACCGGTGCGAGATGAACAGCACGGCAGCCCCGTGCTCGCAGAGCGACCGGGCGACCGCGAAGAGCCGCTCGACCTCCACACCGGAGAGCGCGGCGGTGGGCTCGTCCATGACCAGGACGCGGGCGTCGAACGAGATCGCCTTGGCGATCTCGACGAGCTGCTGGTCGGCGATGGAGAGCCCACGGGCGGGACGGGTCGGGTCGATCCGGACGCCCAGCCGCTGGAACAGCCGCTCGGCGTCGCGGTTCATCGCGGTGGTGTCGATGCGGCGCAGACCACGAAGCGGTTGCCGGCCCATGAAGATGTTCTCCGCCACGGACAGGTCCGGGAAGAGCGTCGGTTCCTGGTAGATGACGGCGATGCCGGCGGCACGGGCGTCGGCGGGGCCGCGCAGCCGCAGCGGCTGCCCGTCCAGGGTCATGGCGCCCGCGTCCGGTGCGTGGGCGCCGGCCAGGATCTTGACGAGGGTGGATTTGCCCGCCCCGTTCTCGCCGACCAGGGCGTGGGCCTCACCGGAGTGCAGGGCCAGGTGCACCCCGCGCAGCGCGGCGACGGCCCCGAAGGACTTCGTCACGCCGTCGAGGACCAGCAGCGGAGCACCGTCCGTGCCTGGTGCGTCGGCGGTCATCCGATCCCCTCCTGAATCGTTTCATGAGTCGTGCATGGACCGTAGGGGCCGCCCTTCGAGAGCGTCAAGAGTTTCGCCGTGATTTCTTCCCCGTTGCCGACGCCGCCCTCGACGACCGACGGGTCGGTGGCGCCACACGAGGTGCCGCAGGTCGGCTAGATGAAACGTTTTAGCCGCTATACACTGCCGGGGCGACCCGGTCGAGCCGTCCCACGCGACGCGTTCGGGACTTCCCGGGGATCGCCGCGACCGTGACGTCCACGCCGGGCGTGGGGCCGCGACCACCGTACGGAGCGTCGAGGGAGCCATGGCAACGGCGAACATCAAGGAGGTCGCCCGGCACGCCGGCGTCTCCCTCGGCACCGTGAGCAACGTGCTCAACCGGCCCGACATGGTCGCCCCCGCCACCCGCCAACGGGTGCTGGACGCCATCACCACCCTCGGCTACGTCCGCAACGACTCCGCCCGCCAACTGCGTGCCGGGCACAGCCGCACCGTCGCCATCGTCGTCCTGGACGTGGCCAACCCGTTCTTCACCGACGTCGTCCGCGGCGCCGAGCAGGTGATCGAGGAAGCCGGCGCCATGCTGGTCGTCTGCAACAGCGGCGAGGACAGCGCCCGCGAGCGCCGCCACCTGGAGCTGCTGGAGGAGCAGCGGGTCCGGGGCGTGCTCATCACCCCGGTCGACCACGGCCCGCAACCCAATCTCGACAAACTCATCGACCGGGGCATCCCGGTGGTGCTGGTGGACCGGGGCACCGGCCGGGTGAACCGCTGCTCGGTGGCGGTCGACGACGTCCTCGGCGGCCGGCTCGCCATGGACCACCTGCTGGACCAGGGCCACCACCGCATCGCCTACCTCGGCGGCCCCCTGTCCATCGCCCAGGTCGCCGACCGGCACGCCGGCGCCGCCGCGGCACTGGAGGAGCGGGGCGGCGACGCCGAGCTGCGCGTTGCGGTGACCACCAGCCTGACCGTCGCCGCCGGCCGGCGCGCCGCCGAGGAACTGCTGACGCTGCCGGCCCGGCAGCGCCCCACCGCCGTCTTCTGCGCCAACGACCTGATCGCCCTCGGCGTACTGCAGGAGCTGACCGCGCGCGGCCTGCGGGTGCCGGCCGACGTGGCCATCGTCGGCTACGACGACATCGAGTTCGCCGACGCGGCGGCGGTGCCGCTGTCGTCGGTGCGTCAGCCCCGCGACCAGCTCGGCCGCACCGCGGCGCAGATGCTGCTGGAGGAGGCCGAGTCCCGCGACACGCACCGGCACCGGCACGTGGTGTTCCAACCGGAGCTGGTCGTCCGTCGCTCCAGCGACCAACCCCGGCGCACCCGCCGCTGACGGCGGCCGCCCCACACGACCGGGAAGCCGGGCGGTTGCCCGCCCGGCTCCCCGTCACCGCGCCGCCCGGTCAGCTCGCCGGTACGGCCTTGGCCCAGACGTCGGCGATCGACGGGTCGTAGCCGTCCCCGGTGTCCTGGAACCGCACCCGCACGAGCCCGTCGCGGGTGGCGTCCGGTAGGTCGACGGCGAACTGGTAGCTGACCGTGCCGGCCCCGCCCGCCGTGCGCCGCCACGAGCGGGTGTGCGCCACCACCCCGTCCACGACCACCTCGTAGTCCTTCAGCTGCGGCCCGTCGTACGTCTCGATCGCCCGCAGGACGAAGGGCCTGCCGGGCTCGACGGCGAGGTCGAACTCGAACCAGCCGCCGGGGCGGGTCGTGTCCGTGTACCGGCGGGTCAGCCCGGCCTCGGTGCTGGTGGCCGAGTAGGTCGAGGCGGCGAGGCGGTGCGCCTGCTCGGACGCCACGGCGCCGAGGTCGACGTGGTCGTACGCACCCGGTGGCGGGTCGTCGAACCGGACGGGGACGGTGAGGGTGTGCCGTTCGGCCGCCGTGCCGCCGGTGGCGACCGTGACCTCAACCGTCCCCTGCGTGACCGACACCGGCGCGGTGAGGACGGTCGACACGGTGGTCTCCGCACCGGGGGCGAGGTCGTACCCGGCGGTCACCGGCGCCACCCGCCAGCCGTCCGGCGCGGTGACGGTGAGCTGCCCCGCCACCCGCACGCCGGCCCGGTTGCGCAGCACCGTACCGACGGTCGTGGCCGTGCCGGGCGTCACCTCGGCCGGGGTCGGCGCCGCCGACACGATCTGCACCGCGGGCGCGACGACGACGGTTCCCGCGACGGGCAGGGTGGCGCTGCCGCCCCGGTGGCGGTAGCTGGCGGTGCCCTCGACGGCCCCGGTCACCGGTGCCTGACCGGCAGGGATCCGCAGGTCGTAGCGGTGGCTGACGGCGCCGCCCGGTGCGACCGTGGTGGCCGGTCCGCCGACCGGTGTCACCGTCCAACCGTCGGGTGCTCGCAGCTCGGAGGTCACCCCGGTCAGCGGGTCCGGCCCCCCGTTGGCCACCACGACGGTGGCGCGTACGACGTCGCCGGGCAGCCGCTCCCCCACCGGCAGGTCGAGCTTGACCACGGCGCCGACCAGGGTCGACGACGCCGCGGAGAGCCGTTGGTCGACCCGGGTGAGCAGCGCGGTGAACCGGTCGGCATGGGCCTGGTCGAGGCGACCCGCGGCGACCTGGGTCCGCAGCCACCGGGCCGTGTCGGCGGCGGTGGCCAGTGCCCGGTGGACGTCCCCGGCGGCCGAACGGGAGTTGCCCGCCAGGTACGCCGTCCGCGCCGCCGTCGTCTCGGTGGAGAGTCGGCCGAACCTGCCCCGCAGGTACTCGGCCACCGGTCGACCGATCGCACCGGCGAGCTGGTCGGTGAGCGTCACCAGCTCCCGTGCCGCGTCGCCGGCGTCGCCCAGGTCGCCGAGCACCCGGTCGATGGCGAACGAGTAGGTGCCGGACCCGATCTCGTAGACGGCGACGGCGCCGTCCATGCGGACGAACCGCACACCGTCGGCCTGCGCCGCCGGCCGACCGCCCTCCGTGACGGCGTTCCGCCCGGGTGCCGGCAGACGCACGGTCGCCGAGGTGTTCGCGGGCAGGGTGAGGCGCAGCCGCATGTCGCCGCGGGCGTCGAGCGTCCAGTCGCTGCCGATCGGCCCGTACGCCGAGCGGTACGACGCCTTCGCCGAGGTGAGGTCGCCACCGGGCTGGGGGGCGAAGGTGAGGTGCGCGTACCCGGGGTTGCCGGCGTCGGGTTGGATGCCGGCCACGGTGCGGTACATCCAGTCGCCCACCGCGCCGTAGGCGTAGTGGTTGAAGGAGTTCATCGACACGTCGCCGAAGCTGCCGTCCGGCATGATCGAGTTCCAGCGCTCCCAGATCGTGGTCGCGCCCTTGGCGATCTCGTAGCCCCACGACGGGTAGGTGTCGTTGAGCAGCAGCCGGTAGGCGACGTCCAGGTGCCCGGTGTCACTGAGCGCCGGCAGCAGGTCCGGGGTGCCGAGGAAGCCGGTGGACAGGTGCCAGTCGTGTCGTTGCACGTTGGCGACCAGCCGGTCGGCCGCCCTGGACCGCAGCGGGTCGGGCAGCAGGCCCATGCCGACGGCCAGCACGTACCCGGTCTGGCTGTCGCCCTGCACCGTGCCGTCGGCCGAGACGTACGCGTCGACGAACGCCTGGGCGATGTCCTTCGACAACGCCGCGTAGCGGGCGGCGTCGGCGTCCCTGCCGATGGCGGCGGCCATCTGGCCCAGCAGCCGGATGCTGTGGGCGTAGTAGGCGGTGCCGACGACACCGGCGGGCGTCGGGTCGTCGAGGTTGAGCCAGTCGAGGTACGGGCCGGCATTCGTCCGCAGGTGGCCCGAGCTGGTGCTCTCCAGCCAGGACGCGTACCGCGCCATCGACGCGTAGTGCTCCTCCACCACGCGGGTGTCGCCGTAGCGCTGCCAGAGCGCGTACGGCACGGTGATGCCGGCGTCGGCCCATCCGGTCGCGCCGTCGCCGCAGCAGGCGCGGGGCGCCACATCGGGGTACGCGCCGTTGGTCGACTGCGCGTCGCGCAGGTCCTGCAACCACTTGGTGAGGAACGTCAGGCTGTCCATGTTGAACGTCGCGGTGTTGGCGAAGACGTTGATGTCCCCGGTCCAGCCGAGCCGCTCGTCCCGGGCCGGTGTGTCGGTCGGGATCGACAGGAAGTTGCCGCGCTGCCCCCAGGTGATGTTGCTGTGCAGCTTGTTCACCATCGCGTTGGACGTCTCGAACTCGCTGGTGAGCTCACCGTCGGTGTGCATGACCAGGCCGGTCACCGACGACAGGTCGGGGGTGCCCGGATAGCCGGTCAGCTCGACGTAGCGGAAGCCGTGGAAGGTGAACGTCGGTTCGTACACCTCGGCCCCGCCGCCCCGCAGGGTGTAGTGGTCGGTGGCCCGGGCCGTCCGCAGGTTGGCGGTGTACGCGGTGCCGTCGGGGTTGAGCACCTCGGCGTGCCGGATGCGGACCGTCGCGCCGGCCTGGCCGGCGACCTTCAGCCGCACCTTGCCCACCATGTTCTGGCCGAGGTCGAAGATCCAGGTGCCGGGGGTGGGTTGGGTCAGTGCCTTCGCCGGCAGTTCCTGGGTGACCCGCACCGGCGGGTCGACCTGGGCGACGATCCGGTCGGTGGCGTCGACGTCGTCGACGGTGGCGGGCGACCAGCCGGAGTCGTCGAACCCGGGTCGGTCCCAGCCGGCCGGCAGCCGCCGCGCGTCGTAGGTCTCGCCGTGGATCAGGTCGCTCTGCAGGAACGGTCCGGCCGTGGCGCGCCACGAGCCGTCGGTGCCGATCGTCTCGCTGCGCCCGTCGGTGTAGTCGATCAGCAGTTGCGCGCTGAGGTGCGGCCGGGAGCCGTAGAAGTCGCTGCCGAACCAGGCGATGCTGCCGGCGTACCAGCCGTCGCCGAGCAGCGCGCCGAGGGCGTTGTCACCCGAGCGGAGCTGGCCGGTCACGTCGTACGTCTGGTACTGCACCCGCTTGGCGTAGTCGGTCCAGCCGGGTGCCAGCTCGTGGTCGCCGACCCGCTGACCGTTGAGCGACAGCTGGTAGACGCCGAGAGCGGTGGCGTAGATGCGGGCCCGGGCGACCGTGCCGTCGACCCGGAAGCCCCGGCGCAGCAGCGGGTTCGCGTCCAGCGCGGCGAGCATGGCCTCGGTGTCGCCGGCCACCCGCAGGCCGCCGGGGGTGGCCGTGCCCGCGCCGAACGGGTTCGCGCCGTCGGTGAGCGGTGCCGCGAAGAGGGTCTTGTCGCCGCTGGTCACCGAGAAGTCGGAGAAGACGCCGCTCTCCACCCCGTTGGTGCGCAGGCCGACCGCGCCGGCCCGGTGCGCGGTGTTCCGGGTGACGTCGACCTGGGTGTCGTCGACCCAGGTGGTGATGGTGTCACCGGCCGCGGTGATGCGCAGCGTGTGCGGCGCGGTCAGCTTGTCGGCCGGTACGACCCCGCCGAGCGGCACCTCCTTGAGCAGGGTCCAGGCGCCGTTGACCCGTACGTGCGGGCGCAGTTTCGCACTGCCGCCGGTGCTGGAGAACTGCCACATGTACGCGTTCGCCGGGCCGCGGGCGCGCAGGTAGATACCGGCCGCGTCGCGTTCCAGCCGTACCGTCGTCCGCACCGTGTAGTCGGTCCAGGACTCGGTCGGCGACGGCATGCCGACCCAGTCGGCCTGCCAGCCGTCGGCACCCCGTACGCCGGTCTCCCACGACGCGGGCGCGCTCCACCCGGAGGTGCGGCCGGCGGTGTCCCAGACCCGGACCTGCCAGGCGTACCGGGTGCGTGGTCGCAGTTGCGGGCCGGCGTACGGGACGAGGGTGCTCTCCCGCGACCGCACGCGACCGCTGTCCCAGACGTCGGCCTCGTCGAGCCGGGCCGGGCTCGTGGCGACCCGCACCTGGTACGACTCCTGGAGCACGCCCCGGGCGGTGGCCTCGACGCGCCACCCGAGGCGGGGCTTCGCCACGTCCAGCCCGATCGGTTCGGTGGCCCGTTCGGTGGTCAGGCCGGTCACGGTCAGCGCCGGGGCCGCCGGCGCGGCGGCGGCCGGGCCCGGCACCACCATCGGCGTCAGGCCGAGCAGTAGCACGAGAAGCGCGGAGGGTGCGGCGCGGCGCCGCGTCAAGCGCATCATTCCTGGTCCTCATCCTTCCGGTGGTGGCGGTAGGCCATGGACGGCCTCGAACGGGAGGTCAGCGCGGCTGGGCCGCCGGACCGGCGACCGGGTGGAAGCTGGACCGGCCGGAGCCCACCTCGAAGACGGCGCGGCCGTCCTCGACCCCCACGAAGGTGGCCCTGCTCGGACCGGCGGCCCGGTAGGACTTTCCGGGGAGAACGGGCAGCGCGACCCGGGCGGTGACGTTGACCGGCACGTCGAGGTCGACGCGCAGGCCGGCGCCGGTACGTCGCCAGTCGAGGCGGACCGGCCCGCGCTGGGTCGGCACCGTGCCACTGGCCCGGTCGAGCCCGACGGCGGGCGGGACGACGTCGACCACGGCGGCACCCGGGCTGGCGGTGCGGACGCCCAGCAGGGTCTCCTGCACGTCGACGACCGCCTGCGCTCCCCAGCCGTGCGACTGACTGAAGTTGCTGCCGGGGTCGAGGGTCCATGCCTCCCAGGTGAAGGTGCCGCCCTGGGCGAGGATGTTCGCCCAGCCCAGGTCGTCCGGGTTGGTCAGCAGCCGCAGCACCGCGTCGGGCCGGTCGGCGTCGGCGAGCGCGCGCAGCAGCCAGTGGGCGGTCATCGGCCCCTGCTTCATGCCCATCGACGCGATGTGGTCGGCCAGCGCCGGCAGGTCGGCCCGTGGTGCCACCCCGTGGGCGACGGCGTACGAGGTGGCGTGCTGCCCGGCGTGGCCGCTGCGCTCGCCGGTGGCCGACAGTCCGTCGACATAGCTGCCGTCGGCGGCGCGCAGCGCGGTGTTGATCGCGTCGGTGAGGTCGGCGGCCCGCCCGTCGTACGCGGTCACCTCGTCGGCGGGCCGGCCCAGCGCCTCGGCCATCCGGGCGGTGGTCCGCAGCACGTCGACGCCCTGGGCGTTGATGGTGGTCCGGGCGGCGGTGGTCATGTCGTAGCCGAAGCGGCCGGGCTCGGGCCAGTCGACGATGCCGTAGCGGTAGGCGCCGCTCCCGCCGGACAGGTCGGTGACCAGGCCGGCGGTGGGGCCGGTGGCCGGGATGTGGCGCAGCACGTACTCGGCGGTGTCGCGGATGGCCGGGTACGCCTCGGCCAGCAACTCCCGGTCGCCGGTCTCGGTCCAGTACCGCCACACCCAGTCGACGAACATCAGCGAGTAGTCGGGGATGTCGCGCTTGCCGTCACCGTTGGGGTAGACGGCGTTGTAGCGGCCACGGTCGGCCTCGGCGATCCAGTAGCGGGCGGCCGAGCGGAGGAACTCACGAATGGCCTGCTGGGTGGCGTCGCGCTCGCCGAAGGCGGCCATCGTGGCGTACGAGATGTTCGCGGCGTCGCCGAGGAACTGGCCCTTCTCCCGGGTGGGAGTGTCGACGAACGCCTCCTGCACGGAGTAGATCGCGGACCGCTTCATCATCGTCCACACCGCGTCGAGCGTCGCGTCGGAGCTGGTGAAGCTCGCCTGGCTGCCGGCGGGTACGTCGGTGTGCACCACGACGGCGGAGACGTCGCGCGCCGAGATCGTCTCGCCGGCGCCGGGGATCTCCAGGTAGCGGAAACCAAGGTGGGTGAAGGCCCGGAACTCCTGTGCCCCGCTCTTCTGCAGGTACGGGAAGGCCATGTTGGTGCCCTGTGATTCCAGGGTGGACGTGGCGACCCGGCCGGTGTCGCTGAGGGTGTAGCCGGCCCGCAGGTCGACCGTGCGCCCGGCCATGCCGGCGTCGAACCGGACGACCGGACGGGCGGGGATGACCACGCCGAAGTCCGCGACGACGGTGCCGTCGGCGGCGGTACGCATCGCGACCGGGGCGACCGTGGTTTCGACCTGCCGGGTCTCCTGCCCGAACAGGTGCGGGGACGACGCGGTGGGATGCGCGCCGAGCACCTCGGCGGCGGTGAAGCCGGCGGCGCTGTCGTCGTAGCCGGGCCGCATCCAGCCGGCGACCTCGGCCCGGGCGTCCTGCCGCTCGACCCGGTCGCCCTCGCCGTTGCGGCGCTCGGCGTTCGCGACGAACCGCGTGTCCCGGGCGACCCGCCAGGAGCCGCCGGTCCCGTACACCTCACGGGTGCCGTCGGCGTGCTCGACGACCAGCTTCATCAGCAGGCCACGGGCACCCGTCGGGCGACCCTGGCCGCTGCCGTACCAGTGGTAGCGCACCCCGATGACCAGCGGTGCGCCTGCCTTCACCAGGTTGGTGACGTCGGCTGCCTGGTAGTAGTCCTCCCCCGGGTAGGCGAAGGAGGTGCCCCGGTCGGCGCGGGTGCCGTTGAGGTAGAGCTCGTAGGTGTGGTCGGCGGCCGTGTAGGCGCGGGCGCGGACGACGCGGCTGGCGTTGGGGCGTACCTCGGTGCGGGCGAGGGTGTAGTCGTCGGCCTCGGTGGTGGCGCGACGGATCCAGGCGGCGCCCTCCCACTGGGTGTCGGCGATGCCGGTCTCGAAGGCGCCGGTGGCGGGCGGGGACTGCCGGTCGGTGCGGTCCCAGGTGCGGACGGTCCACTCGTACGCCGAGGCGGGGCGCAGGGCGGGTCCCGCGTACGGCACGTAGGACTGCTGGTCGGAGGCGACCTTGCCGGAGTCCCACACCCGGTCGCCGCCGGTCGCGGTGACCGTGATCCGGTAGGCGGTCTGCGTCTCACCGGGGTCGGCGTCGCGGGGCAGCCAGCCGAAGCGTGGAGCGCCCTCGACGTTGAGTGGGCGACTTCGGTCGCCAACCGTCAGC
This sequence comes from Micromonospora sp. RHAY321, assembly GCF_023896955.1. Classification (GTDB taxonomy): domain Bacteria; phylum Actinomycetota; class Actinomycetes; order Mycobacteriales; family Micromonosporaceae; genus Micromonospora. The sequence continues at coordinate 97,136 of NZ_JAMHIW010000002.1, read as the reverse complement.
GCGACCGGTGCACCCGGGGCGTGCCCCCGCGATGCCAGTGCCGGTGGGGCTCCAGTGAGGACGACCGCGACGACTGTCGCCGCTGCCAGGAGCACTGCTGTCCGACGCCGCCGGGCTGCCGACCGGATTCCGGGAGTATGACGAGTCACGCGGGCCTCCGCTCAATGAATCGTTTCAGGCAGGCTACGCGCTCGTTGTGGTCAAGTGAAGACGTTCACTGGGTCCGGTTCCGACCGCACCGGAAACTGTTATCCCGCCACGGCCGGCAAGTCTCCTGAAGGGAGGCGCCAACGGGTTGCCTCACCACCGCCTCCATCAGGCAGCGATGGACCACGCGAAGGAGTCGAGACGATGCACGCAACCGGCCGGGGTGGACCCGACACCGGAAAGGCGACCCGGGGTGCCCACGCGGAGCGTCGGCGCGGGCTGCGCTGGCGTCTCCCGCTCGGCGCGAGGCGGGTGCTGTGGCCGGTCTCCGTGGCCGCCGTGGTCGCCGTACTGGTGACCGGGGTGGTCGTCGTGGTCCAACCGACCGGCCCGGCAGCCGCCCCGGCCACGACGCAGGCCGCCGAGACACCGGCATTCATCACCCCGTCGTCCAGCCCACCCACCGCCACGGCATCCGCCACCACCACGTCCCCGACGGCGACCCCGGCCGTCCGGAAGCCGAAGCCGACGACCGCGCGCCCGGCCGCCCCGGCGGTCACCTCGGTCACCTCGAAGAAGAAGGGCGTCGGTGTCTGGACCTTCGACGGCGTCAGCCAGGCACTGGCCAACTCGACGGCCAGTTGGTACTACACCTGGAACGTGGGCCACCAGGGCGTCACCACCCCGAAGGGCGGCGAGTTCGTCCCGATGATCTGGGGGGCGAAGAGCGTCACCGCCGGCAACCTGCAAGCGGCCAGGCAGAACGGCCGCCACCTGCTCGGGTTCAACGAGCCGGACATGGGCGGTCAGGCGAACATGAGCGTGGAACAGGCGCTGGAGCTGTGGCCGCAGCTGGAGGCGACCGGCCTCCCGCTGGGCAGCCCGGCCGTGGCGTGGGGCGGCGACCGGCCCGGCGAGTGGTTGGACCGTTTCATGTCCGGCGCGAAGGAGCGCGGCTACCGCGTCGACTTCATCGCCCTGCACTGGTACGGCGGCGACTTCACCACCACCAACGCGGTCAACCAGCTCAGGTCCTACCTCCAGGCGGTCCACGACCGCTACAGGCTGCCGATCTGGCTCACCGAGTTCGCGCTCATCGACTTCTCCAACGGCGTCCGCTTCCCCAGCCAGGCGCAGCAGGCCGCGTTCCTCACCGCCGCGACCCGCATGTTGAGCGGGCTGACCTGGCTGCACCGCTACGCCTGGTTCGGCCTGCCCGCCACGGACAAGGACCAGACCGGGCTCTTCCGCACCGGCAGCGAAGCCACCGCCGTGGGCCGCGCCTACCAGGCCGCACGCTGACCTGGACTACGTCAGGTTCACGTGGTCCCGCCACGAGTGCCGCGGCTCGTAGCCCAGCACCCGCCGCGCCTTGTCGATGCTGAGCAGGGTCTCGTGCTCGCCGAGCTCCCTGCGGACCTCGACACCCGGGTAGACCTCGGCCATCAGGCTGGCACTGGACCGGCTCATCACGGTGTCGGCGTTGGCGATGATGAAGACGTCGGCACCGGGCTGGTCATGGGCCAGTGCCCGCTCGACCGCCTGGGCCCCGTCGCGGGCGTCGATGTAGCCCCACAGGTTCCACCGGCGCAGCGCCGGGTCCGCGTCGAACGAGGGGAAGGGCGCGTAGTCCTCCACGTCCATCACGTTGGAGAACCGCAGGCCCACCATGACCAGCTCCGGGTCCCAGCGGCAGAAGTGCCGCGCCATCTCCTCCTCGAGCGCCTTGTTCAACGAGTACGTCGACTCCGGGCGCGGCGCGTACTCCTCGTCGACCGGCGCGTACGGCGGCGGGGTGTCGAACGGCAGACCGAGCACCGTCTCACTCGACGCCCACACCACCCGCTTGATCCCGGCCGCCCGGGCCGCCGCGAACACGTTGTACGTCGCCGCCGAGTTGTTCGCGAAGGTGGTCGCGTTGGACTGCAACCCCGGGGCCGGGACCGCCGCGAGGTGCACGATCGCGTCGATCCCGCCCGGGTGCTCGTCGGCGCCGCCGGTGAACGCCTCCACCACCTGCCCGTAGTCGGTCAGGTCAACGAGGAGGAACTCGCCCTGCACGTCGCGCGGGTCGCGGCCGCCGGCCCGGTCGACCGCCAACACGTCGACGCCGACGGCGCGCAGGTGGGCGACGACGGCGCGCCCGAGCTTGCCGGTGGCACCGGTGACGACGACACGCTTCGGCAGTACCTGTTGGGTCATGCTGACATCTTCTCCGGCGAGGCGCGATGCCCCGCACGCGGGTGCAGCCCGATCCGTTCCGGCGACGGCAAGCCATCGGACAGCCGGCCACCATGCCGTTCACGCCGTACGCAGCCAACCGAGGGTCTTCATCGTGGAGAGGCTGGTCGCCTTGAGGCCAGCGTCGGAAACGGTCCAGAGTATTCCGTCGACCACCAGTGACCGGCGGATCGGCGTCAGATCCTCGGGACGCCCCGTGCCCAGCGTGTGGTCGACCGTGCCGACCTGGGTGAACCCGCCGTCGCCGACCCGCAGTGCCAGCGCCATGTTGCTCGGCAGGCCCGGGCTGCGCAGGCCGTCCACCGCACCGGGTTCGCTCACGGCGTCCGCGCCGTGGACGGTCAGTGGGACCACGACCAGACGTTCGGTCGGCCAGTAGAGGAACGCGTGCGGGTCGAACTCCGCCTCGGAGTGCCCCTGTTTGACGTGATACTGGGCGACCCGGGTCGGCTTGGTCGGATCGGAGACGTCGAAAAGCGAAAGCTGTGTGCCCTGGACACGGCCCTGGTCGGACGCCTCCTGCCCGACGCCGAGCAGCCGTCCTTCGCCAGCCGGGTGCAGGTACGCCGAATACCCGTTGATCTTCAGGTCGCCGGTCACCTTCGGCGCCCTCGGATCACGCAGGTCGACGGTGTAGAGCGGGTCGGTCTGCCGGAAGGTGACGACGTACCCGGTGCCGCCGACGAACCGCACCGCGTATATCCGTTCCCCCTTGCCCAGTCCCGTGACTCTGCCGACCTGGGTCAGCGCCGTGCCGTCGGCGCGCAGGACGTACACGCTGGACGTCGAGTTCGGCTTGTCGCCCCAGGTACGGCCACTGGTGGTGGCCACTCTCAGGTGACCGTCCCACTCCGACATGGCGTACTGGTTGATGAGCCAGCCCGGGACGGACGCGGCGGCGACGTACCGCGGGGCACCCGCGCCCGAGATGTCGAACTGATAGATATCAGTGGTCTCGTCCCTGGGATCGGGTGCGGTGTTCCGCGCGGTCAGCATCGGCAGCACCCGCCAGCGCTGGTCGTTGGCGACGTACAGCCGGGGTCCGTTGCTGTAGACGGTGTCGCCATCGGCGATCACGGTGACCGGGTCGCCAGCGCCGAGCGTGGCCGCACCGAGGTCGAAGCTGAGCACGGTCACCAGCGACGTGCCGGAGTAGGCGGCCGGCCGGCTCACCCGTTCGCAGCCGACTCGTCCGGCGCTGGTTCGCCCGCCGGAGGTGACCTCGTACCGGGGCAGCCAGTCGTCCGCGGTGGCGTTGTCGATGATCTCGCGATTGGCGGTGGTGCGCTGCTCATCGGTGGCCCGTTCCCGGTGCGGGAAGTCCAGCCGGGGCGCGGAGCGGACCACGACCCGGACCGTCGTGCCGACCTGGCGGGCGTCCACCAGATTGCCGTCGATCCGGTATTCGCCGATGATCTTCGGCTCGCCGGACAGGTCGACCATGATCAGCCGGGGGCCGACGATACCGTCCGGCGTCGGGGCGTCCGTGACGCGCCCGCCTGCCTCGGGGACGGCGGGTTTCGCCATCCCGGCCCACCCGTCGCGGCGCAGCACCAGCGCCCGGTCACCGTGCAGCAGCAGGCCGTCTTCGGCCCCGCCGAACTGATCGGCACCCGGTGTCAGTTCCAGCTCTCCGGTCAGCCGGCGGCTGGCCGGGTCGACCACGTACAGCTTGCCGTGCTGCACGGTGACGATCCGCTTGCCGTCGGTCTTGACCAGGTCCGGTTCATCGGCCCCGGCCTCGTGCGTGTTGGTGCCCGAGTAGCCGGGGGCGGCAGCTTTGGAGGCCGCATCCGCCTGCCCCGCCGCGGCGGGCGCCGCAGCCTGTTCGGCGCGGCCGAGGGTACGGATGTCCCCGTCCGGCCCGAACCCCCAGGGCCCGACGTACGCCCTGGCAGCCGTCTTCAGCTGCCGTAGCGCCTCCGGGCAGGAGTCGAACGCGACGAGCCGGAATCCGCCGGCCGGCACTCCCCGGTCACGTGCCGGCACGGGGGCCGGCTCCGTCGTACAGCCGGTGACCAGCGCCAAGCCGGCGACCAGGGCCAGTCCCATGACGCGAGCTGGAGTCATGAATCGCGGGACGCCAGTCGCGGCCGTTGGATGGGACACGTGGGCGCTGCTACCCGTCATGCCCCCTACGACGTAGCTGCCCCGGGCTGGGTTCCCAGCATGCCGACCCCGCGCCGGGTAATCGACCGGGGGTGCGGGTGTCGGTCGCTCAGGCGGAGGCGGCGCGACCCATCTCGGCAAGGATCCCGGTGCCCTGACCGAGCTCGATCAGGTAGCCGTCCGGATCACGCAGGTAGCACCGGACCTCGACGCCATGGTCCTTCGGCTCGGTCAGGAACTCCCCACCCCGTGACCGCCACTGCTCGTAGACGGCTCGGACGTCGGTGACCCGGATGTTCATGGCGCTGCTGAGCGTCCGCGAATCCGGCGGCGCCTGCGCCTGCACACCCGGCTTGTCGTCAGTCGGGCCACCCTCGTCGTTGATCACGATGTAGCTGTTGTGGAACCGCAGGATCGCCGGCTCGCGTTCCCGCACCACCGTCGCCCCCAGCACCCGCTGGTAGAACTCCCGGGAACGGTCCACATCCCGCACGATCAGCAGGTGCGTCAGCACCAGCCCAGCCTCGGGCTGGAAGTAGTCGGGCGCTTCGCTCGCCATCACGCCTCCCCCGGGTCGGATCGGCAGGGCGTACCCGCGTGCGGCACCGGCACACCCACCGGCTCGACGACGCCGCGCCACAACGAGTCACCATGGCCGGTGTCGGCTGTTACCGTCAGGCCTGTGCCCGCCGACGAGATCCGGCATCGGGTCCGGTCGGCCAGGGTGGCCCGGCTGACCACCGTCGGGGCGGATGGGCGTCCACACCTGGTGCCCGTGTGCTTCGTGCTGCTCGAGGATGTCGTCTACCACGCGGTGGACGAGAAGCCCAAGCGCCACCGGCGGCTGCGCCGGGTGGAGAACATCCGGGCGACGGGGCATGCCTGCCTGCTGGTCGACGAGTACGACGAGGACTGGTCGCGGCTGTGGTGGGTCCGGCTGGACGGGCACGGCCGGCTGGTGGAGGACGGCGCGGAGGAGGCCGCGGCCCGCGCGGCGCTGGCCGACAAGTACCCGCAGTACGTTCAGCGGCCACCAGCCGGACCGGTGGTCGCGATCCGGGTGACCGGCTGGTCGGCGTGGACCGCGGCGGACGCGGCAGCCGACCCGGCCGGGTGAGCGCCGGTCGGGGTGTCAGCGGGTCGGAGCGAGGGCGTCGAGCACCTCGTCGGCCCGCCGGAGCGACGCCTGCGCGTCGGCGCGGGGTGAGCCGATCTCCGGATCGAAGTTGAGGTCGACGAACAATTCCGTGATGCCGGCTTCGGCAAGTCTGCCGAGATCCGACCGGATCTGCTCGAGCGTGCCGGTGAGCGGCTCGCGCCCTGGCGGACCCATCGGGCGTACGCGGACCGCGCCGCGGCAGACGAATCGCAGTGAGCCGGGATCGCGGCCGGCCTCCGCAGCGGCGGCCTTGACGGTCGCAACCGCCTCGCCGATGCCCGTCAGGTCCGCCTGGCTGCCACTGACCCAGCCGTCGGCGAGCCTGCCGGCCCGGCGCAATGCGGCGGGCGCCTGGCCGCCGAGCAGAATCGGCGGGTGTGGCCGCTGCACGGGCTTCGGCGCCAGACGAGTCGGCGGGATCTGGTAGAACTCCCCGCGATGCTCGGCGACGTCGTTCTGCCACAAGGTACGAAGAACGGCGAGGAACTCCTCGGCGCGCTGGCCCCGCCGACGCTTGCTCACCCCCGTCGCCTGATACTCCTCATCCGCCCAGCCGAGACCGAGTCCCACGTCGAGTCGTCCGCCGGCGAGGATGTCGAGAGTCGCGGTCTGCTTGGCCAGCAGCACCGGAGAGATGAACGGCATGTTGAGCACCGCGACGCCGAGCCGGACCCGCGTGGTGTGGGCCGCCAGGAACGCCAGCGTGGTCAGCGGGTCCTGGACGCTGTGGTAGGTCTCGCTCCAACCGAGGTCGGCGGGGACCAGAAGCCGCTGGAACGTCCAGAGCGAGTGGTATCCGAGCTGCTCGGCGCGGCGGGCGACATGGATCATGCTTGCCGGTGTGGCCCACGAGCCGGAGACGGGCGGGGCGAATCCAACCTCCACCCGCGCACCGTACCCGGATCAGGCCAGGACGTGGCTCGGTTCAGGCTCCGACGCCGCGAGGAACCGGATGAAGCAGCTGCCGGATGTCCTTCGGCAGCTCGGATTCCAGACTCTCGAGGTCTTCGGGGCTCACCGCCTCGCGCAGGGTCGTCAACACGGCGCGGGCACCCTCAGCGGGCCGTTCGTCACCTGTTCCCGCGCGGGCCCCTACCTCATTGAGAAACTCCACGAGGTCGAGCCGTTCGGCGAAGTCCACTTCCTTGTGTAGGTACCCCCGCAACTCCTCGGGGAGCCGCGTGGCCAGGTGGCGCGCCTCGCCGCCACTGACCCCTTCCGCCAAGGTCGTCAGCGTGGCTCCGACGACGTTCGCCGCCTCCGCCGCCGGCATTCCCGCCCGCTTTCCCACCGTTTCGAGAAACTCGGCGTAGTTCACCGGTTCTCCTTCCCGACCACACCCACCGGTTCGATCACCTGCCGGAACTCCTTCGGAAGCTGGGCCACCGCGTCCGCGAACTCGTCACGGGAAACAGCCTCACGTAGCGTGGTGAGCACCGCGCGGACGCCGGCACCAGCGAGTGCACGGTCGACGTCCGGGCGGTCCGCCACCCGCCGCACGAACTCGTCGAGCCCGAACGACTTGGCATGTTCCCCTCTACGCGGTGGCGGTTTGCGCAGGTGATCGTCAAGCCCTTCGGGAAGCTGATAGGCAAGGTCCTCAGCCTGGCCGGCGCTGATCCGATCTGCCAATGTCTCCAACGTCGCGCGGGTGAGTGTCGCCGCCTGATCGGTCGACACCTTCGCCCGCGTGGCCACTGCGTTGATGAAATCCTGGTATTCCACCTGTTGCTCCTCTCAAGCCGGATCGCCGTCGAACCACCAGTTACGAGCCCCTGACCTCAATGTGCCGCGACTGCACTCTTCACCTCTCGGGTGCCGAGCGAACTGGTACCTCGACAGCCTCCTGGTACAGGGGGTGACCCTGCCTCATCCCCATTGGGCGAATCACCAAGGCGCGAAGTCCGATGCACAGAGCTCAGGCGTACCGACGTTCGGCGGACTGATCGGCGCAGCGGACGTCATGCGACCCTCACCTGAAAACGGTCGCAACGGCAGGTGCGTAACGTGCAGGGGTACGCCGACGCGAGGAGGAGACCGAATGTCCAAGCCACCGCTGCCCGGGCCCGCGATCGCCATGCTGCAGAAGCCGAACCCGGCCGTCATGACCACCCTCCAGGCGAGTGGTCAGCCGGTGTCCGCCGCAACGTGGTACCTGTGGGACGACGGTCGGATCCTGGTGAACATGGACGAGGGCCGCCGCCGGCTGACCCACATCCGGAACGACCCCCGGGTCTCCCTCACCGTGCTGGACGACGCCGGCTGGTACACCCACCTCAGCATCATCGGGCACGTCGGCGAGCTACGCGCGGACGAGGGCCTGGCGGACATCGACCGGTTGTCCCGGCAGTACACGGGGCAGGCGTACCCGCGGCGGGAGCGCGGTCGGGTGAGTGCCTGGATCGAGATCGACCGTTGGCACGGCTGGGGTGCGCTGAAGGACAGCGACCAGGTCGGCTGACGCCGGGAGCGGTTCAGGCCGCCGGGACCGGGCGGAACCGGATTGCGACGGTGACCCGGGGGTGCGATGGTCCCCGGTGTGCAGATGCATGAGGGCCAGCTGAGCGTGCCCACCGAGACGGTGCGGAAGCTCGTCGACACGCAGTTCCCCGAGTGGCGGGCGTTGCAGGTCGCGCCTGTCTCCTCGCAGGGAACGGTCAACGCGATCTTCCGCATCGGGCATCGCTACACCGCCCGTTTCCCTCTGCAGCCGCAGGAGGTCGAGCCGGCGCGCCGCTGCCTGGAGAGTGAGGCCGACGCGGCGCGCGAGCTACTGGGCCGGACGCGCTTCCCGACTCCCGAGCCGGTCGCCATCGGTGAACCCGGCGCCGGGTATCCGCTGCCCTGGTCCGTGCAGACCTGGATTCCGGGGGCGGTCGCGACCGATCAGGACCCGGGCCGCTCCGTGGCGTTCGCCGACGACCTCGCCGAGTTCATCCAGGGCGTGCGGGCCATCAGCACCCGGGGCCGGAGGTTCAGCGGGCGCGGGCGAGGCGGCGATCTGGCCGACCACGACGAGTGGATGGCGACGTGTTTTCGGCACAGCGAAGGGCTCCTCGACGTCGCGCGGCTCCGCCAGGTCTGGGCGGGCCTGCGGCACCTGCCGCGTGGCGACTACCCGGACACGATGACCCATGGTGATCTCATTCCGGGCAACGTGCTCGTCTCCGACGGGCGGCTGGCCGGAGTTCTCGATGTCGGTGGCCTGGGTCCGGCGGACCGTGCCCTCGATCTCGTGGGCGCGTGGCATCTGCTGGAACCCGGACCGCGCCAGGCGCTCCGGGAGCACCTCGGCGCCGGCGACCTGGAGTGGGAGCGCGGGAAGGCGTGGGCGTTCCAGCAGTCCATGGGTGCGGTCTGGTACTACCACCACAGCAACCCGGCCATGAGCCGGATGGGCCGGCGTACCCTCGCCCGGATCCTGGCCGACCTCCGGTAGCACGCCTGCCGGGGCGTGCGCCCGGAGGTCGGCGACGCGTCGGCTCAGGCGGTGGTGACGGACCGGACGCGGACGCGGGTCACCAGGTAGCCGAAGGCCGCCGCGGTGAAGAACATGACGATGCCGTAGACGGCTCCGGGGATCGCCATCTGGGTGCTGTCGAGCAGCGCCGGGCTGAGCGCGATCGTGATGGCCAGGGTGCTGTTGTGGATGCCGATCTCGAACCCGGCCGCCGTCGCGGCGCTCCGGTCGACCCCGGCCAGCCGGGGCACCCCGTACCCGATCGCGAGGCTCAGCAGGTTGAACGCGAGCACGGCCAGGCCGACGGAGACGAAGTAGTCGGCGATGTTCTCCCGCTCGCCGAGCACGGCGCCGACGATGACCGCGACGAGCACCACGACGGACAGGATCCGCACCGGGCGGTTCAGGCGCTCGGCGACGCCGGGGACCCGGGCCCGGATCAGCATGCCGATCGCGACCGGGACGAGCACGATGGCGAACACCTGCAGCACCTTGTCGAACTGCAGGCCGATGCTCCTGCCGTCGGGCAGGAAGTACGCCGCCGACAGGTTGACCAGGATCGGCAGGGTGAACACGGCGAGCACCGAGTTGATGGCGGTCAGGGTGATGTTCAGGGCCACGTGCCCGCCGAACAGGTGACTGAAGAGGTTCGCCGTCGTTCCGCCCGGTGAGGCGGCCAGCAGCATCATCCCGACGGCCAACTCGGGTGCCAGGTCGAAGGCGAGCACCAGGCCGAAGCAGAGCGCTGGCAGCACCAGCACCTGGCACACCAGCGCGATGACGGCGGCCCTCGGATGCTGCGCGACCCGGCGGAAGTCCTCAGTGGTCAGCCCGAGACCCAGGCCGAGCATGATGATGCCGAGGGCGATGGGCAGACCGATCAAGGTCAGGGCTGAGTCCATGGCACAACATCGTTACCACCGGGTAACGCGCCCACAATCCCCCGTGCGGCTGGTGGCTCTTGACCGTGGACCCTGGTCGGCTTAACTTCATCAATCAGATAAGTGTCTTTACTAATTCCGCTCCATTCCTCGTGGGAGTGCCGATGCGACCATTCCGTCACCGCCGCCTCACCGCCGTCGTCGCCCTGGCGACGATGCTGGTGACCGCAGCCCCGCCGACCGCCGCGAACGCGGCCGACAAACCCGACCGCCGGGCCGGCTACCACCGGGTCGGCTACTTCACCCAGTGGGGCATCTACGGCCGGGCGTTCCCCGTCAAGAAGCTCGACACCTCCGGGGCGGCCAGCCGCCTCACCCACGTCAACTACGCCTTCGGCAACGTCAGCGAGGACGGGCGCTGCTATGTGGACGGCGGGCCGGGCGAGGGTGACGCCTGGGCCGACTACCAGCGTCCCGTCCCGGCGGAGGAGAGCGTCGACGGAGTCGCCGACGCCCCGGGTCAGGCCCTCAACGGCAACTTCGGTCAGCTGGCCAAGCTGAAGGCCAAGCACCCCGACCTGAAGGTGCTGATCTCGCTGGGCGGGTGGAGCTGGTCGACGTACTTCTCGAACGCCGCCCGCACCGACGCCTCCCGCAAGGCGTTCGTCGCCTCCTGCATCGACCTCTACCTCAAGGGAAACCTGCCGGGCGGGGACGGGGCCGCAGGCGGCCCGGGTGCCGCGGCCGGCGTCTTCGACGGCATCGACCTGGACTGGGAGTGGCCGAACTGGGCCGGTGAGCCGGGCAACGTCATCCGCCCCGAGGACCGGGAGAACTTCACCAAGCTGCTCGCCGAGTTCCGCCGGCAGCTCGACGCGTACGGTCGCACGACCCGCGAGCACCACCCGCTGACCGCCTTCCTGCCGGCCAACCCGGCGACCATGGACGCCGGATACGAGGGTCGCAAGATCTTCAAGTACCTGGACTTCGCAACGGTGCAGGGGTACGACTTCCACGGCGGCTGGGAGGCGGTGGCCAACCAGCAGTCCGCTCTGCGCGTCCCGGCTGGTTCGCCGGACAACCCGGACTTCTCCGTCGAGGTGGCCGTCGACGGCTGGATCGCCCGCGGCGCGCCGCGCGACAAGCTGGTCCTGGGCATCCCGTACTACGGCCGTGGCTGGACCGGCATCACCGGGGGCGGCAACGGCCTGTTCCAGCCCGCCACCGGACCCGCGCCGGCCACCTTCGAGGCCGGGTACGAGGACTACAAGCAGCTCAAGACCCTGGCCGGCAACGGCTACACCGTGCACCGCGACCTCCGGGCCGGTCACGCCTGGCTGTTCGACGGTACGACGTTCTGGACGTACGACGACCCGGCGGTCGTGTTGCAGAAGATGCTCTACATCCGGCGGGCCGGCCTGGCCGGTGCCATGATCTGGTCGCTGGACGGCGACGACGACAACGCCACGCTGACCAAGACGATCGGCCTCGGCCTGACGACCTGGTAGGCGTACCGCTCTTCCGGCCCGCCGCCGACCGGATCCCCGGCCGGCGGCGGGCCGACTATCCCCGTCGCGGTGCCACCGCGCCTACCGCGGCCTCGATGAGCGCGGTCACCTCGTCCATGTCACGGGCTCGGCGCACGTCCAGCTCGGCCGACCATCCGTCCGGACCAGTGAGTTTCACGGTCACGTCGTCGCGCCGGTGGGTCAGCCAGCCGGCGATCGCCTGGACCAGCACCATCACGACGCCGCTGCTGTCGACGGCCACCAGCAGCGCGTCCGTGGCTTCCGCCGACATCCCGTCGGGCGGTGTCGTCGAACCGGCCGGCGGCGCGGTCACCCTGTCGCGAAGCCGGTCCTCGGACCGCAGCCAGGACGCGAGAGAACGCTGGGCGTCGGCGGACGGAAGATCCGGACAGACCGAGAGCGTGATCGTCTCCAGAGACGCGGGCAATGTCTCCTCCTTCCGGGCGGGACCGACGACTGCGGGTGGAACACCACTGCGGCCGTCGATCGACTTCGTTCACGCTGGCCGCCACCGGCGGAGCACCATCCGTGCGGCGGGGCCGGCCAGATCGGCGAACAGCGTCAGCTCCGGCACGTCACCATCCTGCCAGCCGTCCCCGACGCAGGCATCCCACGCAGTCATCGGAATCGATCAGACCTTGACCGGGGTACCGGCGGTTCATAGGCTCCGGCCACTGCGAGCCATTTCCCGAGAAGGGAAACACGAGACATGGCCCCATCGATGCGTCCGTCCTGGACGGTCCCTCCGAGGCGGTTGGCGAGCGCCGCCGCGATCACGCTCCTACTCGGCATGACTCCCCTGCTCAGCGGCACGGCCGCCAGCGCCGCCCGGCCCTCCCCCTGCAGCAACGACCCGACCGCCCGGCTGAGCACGGTGCCGGCTCCGGAGGCCGTGCTCGGCTTCCCGCTGGGCGTGGGTCAGGAGCGGGTCGTCACCAACGAGGAGGTCCGGACCTACCTCGGTGCCGTGGACGGCGCCTCCGACCGGGTGGTCACCGGCGTGATGGCCACGAGTGTGCTCGGCCAGCCGCTGCCGTACGCGGTGGTGTCCAACGAGCGCAACGTGCGGCCGTCGGCGCTGCGCAGGATCGCCGACGACGTCCGCGACCTGCGGGATCCCCGCCGGACCAGCGCGAGGACTGCGGCCCGGACCGCGAAGGACAGCCCGGCCATCGTCTGGGTCACCGCGAACGTGCACGGCGGCGAGAAGAGCGGCACCGACGCGGCGCTCAAGACGCTGTACGAGCTGGCCGCCGGCCTGTCCTGCGCGGTCGCCCAGCGCAACGACAACCTGGTCACCATCATCGTTCCGACCCAGAACCCGGACGGCCGGGACGCCACCCGGCGGCAGAACGAGTTCGGCTTCGACATGAACCGGGACTGGTTCGCCCGTACCCAGCAGGAGACCGACGGCAAGCTCGAACTCCTGCGGCGATACCCGCCGCAGGTCTTCATCGACGCCCACGAGATGGGCGGCCGGCAGTACTTCTTCCCGCCCAACGCCGACCCGATCCACCACGAGATCGCCGGCGAGGCCGTGGACTGGATCAACCGGATCGGTGAGGCCAACAAGGCCGGCTTCGGCTTCAACGGCGCCTGCGACGAGACCGTCACCACCGAGTGCTACTTCAACTACGACACGTACGACATGTTCTTCATGGGCTACGGCGACACCGTGCCGACCACCGGCTTCGGCGCGGCTGGCATGACGTTCGAGAAGGGCAGCGCGTCGGCGGTGGCCGACCGGGTCCAGCAGCAGTTCAACACCCAGTGGGCGACGCTCGGCTGGGCAGCCGCGAACAAGCACGAGGTGCTCAGCGACTACTTCGACATCTGGACCGACGCGCTCGCCCAGGGCAGGGCCGGCACGCTGGAGCCGAACGAGGTGGTGCAGCCCACCAACGAGGTCCAGTTCCCGGTGCCGGACATCACGATCCGCTCGTACTTCCTGCTGCCCGACCGGCAACTCGCCGACGTCCGCCAGCTCGTCGAGCGGCTGCGCCGGATGGACGTCGAGGTGTACGAGGTGCAGCAGCCCACCCGGCTGCCCACCGCGCGGGTCTTCGGCGGCCGGGCGGCCACCAACGTGACCGTGCCCAAGGGCGCGTACTGGATCCCGATGGACCAGCCGCAGAAACACTGGATCCAGGCCATCATGGGCGAGGACCCGTACGTTCCCTTCCCCTACTTCTACGACGTCTCGTCCTGGAGCAACCCGCTGCTCATGGGCGTGTCCACCATCTACACGGGCGACAACGTCCGACCCCGGGCCCAGTTGGTGCGGCAGATTTCCGGCGGCCGCGGCGGGCTGGCGTGGCCCTGGGGCTCGTACCGGTACCCGCTGGACTCGGCGGCCGCCGCGGAGTTCACCTTCACCCTGCTCGGGCGGGGTGTGCCGCTCGTGCGTGACCTGAACACCAACTCGGTCGCCCTACCGGCGACCAGGCTGAGCCGTACGGTCGACGACCTGGCCGAATCGTTCGGGGTGACCCTGACCCCGGGCGGGCCGGCCAACGGGACCCGCCTCGCCCTGCCCGACGTCGGGCTGTTCCAGGGCACCGGCATCTCGACCACATCGGGCTCGCACGGCGAGGCCAGGTACGTGCTCGGCAAGCGGTGGGGTCTGCACCTCACCCCGGTGACCACGGCCGACATCAACGACAACACCGAGGCGTTCACCGGACGTACGGTGCTGCTGGTGCCGGACGGCAGCAACCCGACCGGCGGTCTGACCGCCACCGGGCAGGCCAACCTGCGCGACTGGGTGGCCCAGGGCCACACCTACATCGGGCTGCGCAACGAGGGCACCCGGATGGCCCGGGCCGCCGGGCTCACCTCCACCACCGAAAAAGCCAAGCCGGCCGACTACCTGGTGATCGGCTCACACCTACGGGTCGACGTCGATCAGGACAGCCCGGTCGCCCTGGGCCGCCCGGCGGAGGACTTCGAGTTCAACAACAGTGACCCGATCCTGAACCCGAGCACGACCGGGACCAACGTTCTCCGCTACCCGACGAGTGACACGTTCTGGGCCAACGGCTACACGGTCGGTGAGGACGCGCTGAAGGGGACGGTGGCCGTGGTCGACGAGCCGACCGGCACCGGCAGGGCGGTGCTGTTCGCGTTCAACCCGCTGTTCCGGGCGTACAACGAGAACGGTCTGCACCTGGTGGCCAACGCGTTGCTGTACCCGGACACGGGCCGCGCGCCGGACCCCCGGCGCGCGGCCGGGGTCGACCCGGCGCGCGCGGCGGCCGCCGCCGCACCGGTGGCGGCGGAGCTGGGCGGCGGGTGGCGGCCGACCACCATCCAGGTGGCCGCGGCCGACCTGCCACGCACGCGGGCGATCGTCGAGAGGTTCACCCCGGATGCCCGGGCGTCCGTGGCCGGCGGCTCGGCCTACCTGGTGATCCCCAACCCGGAGGGACGCCAGGCCGACGAGCACCCGTTCCTGGGTGATCTGGTACGCGCACTCCGCGACGCCTCGATTCCACTGAGGTCCGTGGTCGGCTGACAGACCTCGCACACCGAAGCGCCCGTCCCCCGGGTGGGGACGGGCGCTTCTGCGCGTTCCAGAATCGGCTACGACGTGCACCACATGGCGCCGATCATCTGTTCGGAACAAAACCGAACCAGCCATTGACCAGGCCGGACAGATGCGTGTTGTTCGGGACAGACATCGATCGTGGCAATACGTCAAGCCGCATCAATACGCTGGGAATCGGCCACCGAAATTCATCGGCCGAATTACCACTCACGGAGGTCGCACATGTCGGTCCAGCGTCTTGCGCTCAAACTGTCGATGGCGTTCGCGGTAGGCGCCGCTGCCCTGCTCGCCACCGGCTCACCAGCCGCCGCCGCCTACAACGACGACCACTACGTGACACTCTGGGACGACAACGCCTCGTGCCAGGCTGGTCGCCTCGACTTCGTCGACTACGGCGAGGGTGCACCCGGCGGTGGCATGAACGATGACTATTTCGTCGTGCGGGACACGTGCGCCAACGGTGACGGTGTGCTGGGTCGCGTCTACGTCAACGGCGTCCTGATCGACACCCAGTACAACGGCGGCGGCTCCGGATCCTCGATCATCTGGGATCCGGCCCAGGTCTACGCGAACGACGTGGTCCGGATGGATATCTGCGGGGCAAACGGTCCTGAGGACTACCTGGGCTACTCCTGCACCCCCACCACGTTCCGTAGCCAAGACGGCTGAGGCAGCCGAACAGGGGCCGGACCGGCGCCAACACCATGACCAACGGCGGGCACCGGATCTTCCGGTGCCCGCCGTCTGTCGACCCCCCACCGATCCCGCCGCGCACAGTCCATGACGACCCCCCGTCGCCTTGCCGACATCGACCGGGCCGGATCACGACAGCGGTCGCGGCACCCGACGACGCAGGCTGGCCGGGATCGCTGGCGACGGACGTCGGCATCCGGAGGAGGCGCGCGGCCCATGGGCGTACCCCGGGCAGGGTCGGTGGGTCGCACGGCGCTCGCCGGCTGCCTCGCCCTGCTGCTGATGGCCACGACCGTCGGATGCCGCCGGTCCCGGCCGAACCCCTCCCCCAGGGATGCCGGCGCGACGGTCGGCCTCACCGTCGGCCCGTCGCAGCCGACGTACCGGGTGGGTGAGCAGATCAGCCTCCGTCTCAAGCTGGTCAACAACCGTGACGCCGAATGCCGGTTGAGCCGGGTGCCCGACGGGGCCGTGACGGTGCTGTCGCTGACCCGCGACGGCGAGCCGGTGGCACCCACGGTCGGTGGTGCCGCGTACTACCGGGACTTCACCGCGTACCTGGTCGAGAACCTGGTCCCGGTGCCACCGCGCGGGTCGGTGGAGCTGACCTTCGGCAGCGACCCGCAGAGCCCGATCGGTGCCGCGCTGACCACCTCCGCCCCGGACGGCCACGGCGGAGCCGCCGTCACCTGGTGGCCGGTCGACCAACCGGGGGCGTACCGGCTGGTGCTCGGCTACCTGAGGGCACCGCTGCGGGGGGTGCCGGCGGATGCCTGCGCCGCGACGGCCGAGCAGGGCACGGCGGCGTTCGAGGTGAAGGGCGGGTGACCGGGTTGCGGAACCGAGTCGGCGTACGCGCGGGCCGGGCGGGCCTGCTGCTGGCTGGCGTCCTGGTACTGCTCGCCCCGCAGGCGGCGTCCGCCGTGGTCAGCGTCAACGCCGACCTGCAGACGGAGTACGCGGGCTGCGTCGGACAGATCCGTGGCTCCGGCAACGGCGCCGTGCTCGACGCGCTGGAACGCTCCGGCAAGCAGATCAAGGTACGCCGGCCGATCTTCGGCTCGGAGAGCAGCACGACGACGTACGTTCCGGGCAGCGACGTGCAGATCAACTGGGTGCCGGAGAACGACGGGCGGAAGCTGCCGGAGGAGGGTACCGGCTTCACCGAGGACCAGTGCGCCACCCTCATCCACGAGATGAACCACGCCCTCGACAAGGTCAACGACACCGACCGGGGTCAGTTCTGCACCCAGGGCGGTCAGTTCGCCAGCGAGGTGGATCCTGGCGAGGTGCACGCGGTGCTGGCGGAGAACGCGTACCGGCGGGCGGTCGGGGTGCCGACGCGCACGACGTACAGCGGGATGAAGCTGCCGGCGAACGGCAAGGACTGTGACAAACCCACGCCCCGACCGCCGAGCGGTGGTTGCTCGATCTCCGTGATCGGCAAGGGCTACCGCTGCGCGAACAGCAACGGCGACCCGCACCTGCTCACCTACGACGGCCTCCGGTACGACTTCCAGGCCGCCGGAGAGTTCGTGCTCAGCCGCTCGACCTGGGACGACTTCGAGGTCCAGGTACGACAGACGATGTTCCCGGCCAGCTCCGTGGTGGCCGTCAACTCCGCCGTCGCGGCCCGGGTGGCCGGCGATCGGGTCGGCGTCTACGCGACAGCCGACGGCCCGGTGACCCGGGTGAACGGCGCGCCGCCGGTCTCCGCGCCGGCCGGGGTGAAGCTGCCCCACGGCGGCACCGTCACCACCTGGGGCGACGGCACGGTGACCGTGGAATGGCCGGACGGCACGTCGCTGAACGCGCACCCGCTCGGGGTGTGGGGGCTGAGCGTGAGCGTCAGCGCGCCGGCCGGGCGGGCCGGGAAGCTGGAGGGCCTGCTCGGCGACCACGACGGTGACCCCGCCGACGACCTGGCGGTCCGTGGCGGGGGCAGAGTGGCCCAGCCGCCCACGTTCGAGGCGCTACACCCCGGCTTCGCCGACAGCTGGCGGGTGGAGGCCCGGCGGTCCCTGTTCGACTACGAGCCGGGTCAGGACACCGGCACGTTCACCGACCGGCGCTTCCCGGACCGGCTGGTCACCGTCGACGACCTGCCCAACCGGGCCACCGCCGAACTCGTCTGCCGGCGGGCCGGCGTCACCGATCCGCAGATCCTGGCGGGCTGTGTGCTCGACGTCGGCCTCACCGGGCAGGTGGCGTTCGCCGCCGACGCCGCGCGGGCTCAGCGCGACGCTCCCGGCGTCGCCGACGTCAGCCTGGAGGTGACGCGTCCCGGTGCCACCGCCGCGATGAAGGTGCCCGGCCGCGCCGGTCAGAAGGTCTTCATCGAGGTACCGGCGGCCACCGTTCCGGACCGGTGCAGCGTGCTGTTCCTCCTCGACCCGCAGGGGCGCGAGCTGGCGACCGGCTGCGTCATCCGCGGCGTCGGCTACATCGACACCACCACGCTGACCGCGACCGGCGACCACCAGGTGGTGCTCGACCCGTGGGACGCCGACCTCGGCCGGGCGACGGTGCGGGTCGTCACCGTGACCGACGAGGAGAAGACGCTCAGCGTCGAGGGGCCGGCGGTCCGGGCGACGCTCGCCCAACCGGGGGCGGTGAGCGGCCTGGCGTTCGACGGGCGCGCCGGCCAGAAGGTCTACCTCCAGGTCACCGGTGCCACCCTGCCCGACCGGTGCGGCCTGCTGCGGCTGCGCGACCCGGCCGGGGAGCAGGTGGCCAGCGGCTGCGTGATCCGCGGCCAGGGACACGTCGACGGGTTCGTCCTGCCGGCCACCGGCCGGTACGTCCTGGAGCTCGACGGGTACTCCACCGACACCGGCTGGGCGGACGTGCGGCTCCGTGACGCCCATGACGAGCAGGCCGACACCGTGGCCGACGCGCGGGCCAGCACGGTGACCGTCAGCCGGCCCGGCGCGGTGAGCCGGCTGCGGTTCACCGCCGACGCCGGCCGGCGCGTCGCCGTCGAGGTGACCGCCGCCAACCTGCCCGACCGGTGCGGGATCCTGATCCTGACCGGTCCGGACGGCGCCCCGGTGGGCAGCGGCTGCGTCATCGGCGGGACGGGGCGCTTCGAGACCGGCCCGCTGCCCGAGGGCGGCGCGTACACCCTGGCGCTCGACCTGGACGCGGACGAGACCGGGTCGGCGACGCTCACCATCCGGCAGGTCGGCTGACCTGTCCCCGTGGTCCGGCCGGCCCCTTCGCCCGGCCGGCCGGACCACGCCGGCGGTGTCAGCCGCTCGTGCAGACGGTGCCGTTGAGGCTGAACGCGGTGGGCAGCACGTTGGGACCGCTGTACGCGCCGACGAAGCCCGCGCTGGCGCTGCCGCCGGCGGCGATCCGCCGGTTGTCGTCGGTCGGGGTGACCCGCACGGCGGTGCCGACCTGCTCCCAACCGGCGCTCCAACCGCTGCTCACCTGCTGCCAGGCCGTCGGCCAGGTCCAGGTGAGTGTCCAGCCGTTGATCGGGCTCGTGCCGTTGTTGGTGATCTCGATGCCACCGATGTAGCCGTTGCCCCAGTCACCGCTGGTGGTGAAGCGGACGCTGCACGCGCTGGCGGCCGGGCTGCCGGTGACGAAGGTGAGCGGCGGCGAGGACCAGGAGACCCGGCCGGCGGTGTCACGGGCCAGCACGTTGACGGTGTACCTGGTGCCGGGCACCAGGTTGCCGGCCGTGAACGAGGTGGTCCTCGTCTCGCCGAGCTGCTCGCTGATCGCACCGTTCTGCCGGTACACCTCGTACTTGGCGATCGGGCTGCCGCCCGGTGCGGCCGCCGGCCAGGAGATCGTCGCCGTCCGGTCGGTGACGCCGCCGGCGGTGGGCCGGCCCGGCGCGGCGGGCCGGCCGGCGGTCGTGCCGGCTGGGCGCAGCACGAGCGTGGTCAGCGAGTACGGCGGCAGCGTACGGCTGGTGGCGGTGCCGGACCGGCCGGTGGCGATACCGGTGGCGCCGTTGGTGAGGGTGGACACCGTCGGCGCATCGGCCGACGGGGTGAACCCCGCGTAGTCGATGGTGACCGGGTGCGCCGTGTCCGGATCCTTGTTGACCAGCAGCACCGCGAGGTCACCGTTGCCCCGCCGGGCGGCGTGCGCGGTGACCAGCGGCTCGTCCGTGCCGGCGCGGACGAACTGGTCGCCGGGCTGGGCGAAGTGCTTCATCATGGTCAGCCCGTGGTACGGCGCGAACGGTGTGTTCAGGGGTGGCTCGCAGACCGAGCCGTCCTCGGTGCAGGCGCCGCTGGAGAGCATGCCGAAGTCGCCGTAGTCGGTCTGGCCCGCCACCTCCGACACGGTGCCGATGCCGTTGTGGACGTTCCACCAGTGGACGGTGAAGGCGCCGTTCTCCAGCAGCGCGCTGTAGGCGTCGGCCAGGAAGAGTGCCGCCGGCTGGGTGGTGCGGCCCGCGTCGACGTTCAGCTCGGTGAAGCTGATGCCGATGCGTGCGGCGTTCGGGCCGGCGTACCGGGTGAGCTGCTCCCGGAGCAGGTGGGTGGCGTCGGGGATGTGGCTGGTCCGGGCCAGCGACTCCGCGGCGGTGCCACCCGGGTACCAGTGCACGTCCACGAAGTCGATCTTCGGGCCGGCGAGGGAGAGCACGGTCTGGTTCCAGGGGCCGGGGTCGCTGCCGGCGGTGATCCCGTCCGGCCAGTTGCCCGGCATCGTCAGCACCGCGCCGACCTTGATGCTCGGGTCGACCGCCTTCATCGCGTCGGCGTACTCGACGACCAGCCGCGCGTACTGGGTCGCGCTCTTGTCCGGATGGTCGTCGGCCTCCCAGGCCGACCCGTAGTGGCCGTTGCCGTAGTTCTCGTTGCCGACCGTCCAGTACCGCGCGCCGTAGCCCCTGGTCACATTGGCGTACCGGACCCAGTCGGCGGCCTCGGCGGGCGAGCCGGTGCCGTAGTTCGCAATGATCATCGGTTGCGCGCCGACCCGCCGGACCGCCGCCATGAAGGTGTCGAAGTCGGTCCCCGGTGCGACATACCCGCCGGGCGCGGTGTGGTCCTTCCAGTGGTAGATGTCGGCGTACGAGCCGCCGGGATAGCGCATCATCCGCACACCGGCGTCGCGCAGCAGATCGGAGGTCTCGGCGCTGCCGAGGTGCTGGTCCCAGATGGCGTGGTTGACGCCCAGGGCGGTGTCGGGCACTGTGGCCAGCCCCGCGCGGGCGTTCACGGTCACGGCGACCGGATCGGGTGCCGCGCTGGCGGTCGGGGGGTTGACGCCGGCGAACGCGCCCACGGCGAGCAGCAGGCTCGCCAGGACTGCCGTCCGGGCTTTCGGTTTCTGCATGGGCTGGATTCCTTCACGGAGACGAGTCGCCCAGCCGGTCAGGGTGCGGCGCGGCGACGGGCAGACTCGTGGACGGATGGCGCTCGTTGGTCCATCGCTCGTGTCCCCGTCCGCCCGGGAATCCGTGGTCGGATCCCGGCTGCCCATTGGACGGGCGTCAGCCCCGCGCGCGGCATGTCATCGACGGCCAAGAATGTCACGGGTCGTTCGACCAACTCAAGCCCGGGACCGGGCCCGACCGCTGCGACGGGAGCGGGAATAATCCCCCGGCATGCGGGGACGATCCGGTGCGGTCAAGCGGTGGTACGGGGAGCACCGGCGGTTCGTCCGCCGTACGCTCCTCGCGCTGGTGGCTGGTGCGGTCCTGCTGACGGGCGGCACGGTGGCCAGCGTGACGTGGGTTCGCGGTGCCGCGGACGGCCACCTCTACAGCGAGGCCGACGTGCCGGACGCGCCGGTCGCCCTGGTCCTGGGCACCAGGGTGGACGCGGACGGCACGCCGTCGCCGTTCCTCGCGGCGCGGCTGGAGATCGCGCGGCGACTGTTCGCCGGCGGCAAGGTCCGGGCGATCCTGGTGTCCGGCGACAACATGAACGCCGACTACAACGAACCCGCCGCGATGCTGCGGTGGCTGGTCGACCGGGGCGTGCCGGCGCGGAAGGTGGTGCTGGACCACGCCGGTTTCGACACGTACGACTCCTGCGCGCGGGCGGAGCAGATCTTCGGGGTGACACGGGCGACCGTCGTGACCCAGTCCTTCCATCTCCCCCGCGCCGTGGCGCTGTGCAGGCGCCTCGGCATCGACGCCCGCGGCGTGGGCGACGAGACCGTGAAGCGGTACGCCCAGACGTGGCGGGTCAGCTCCTCCCGGGAACACGGCGCCTGCCTCAAGGCCGCGCTGGATCTGCTGTCCGGCCGGGATCCGGCGCATCTCGGCCGCCGTGAGACGGGCATCGAGGACGCCCTCCGCAACGGCTGAGGTCGAACCGCACGCCGGTTTCGCCGTACCTCGGCATCGCCGCCGGTCCGGCAGGCGGGGCCGTTTCGTCAGCGGCGCCGGGGTGGCGCGGCGCTGTCGCGGATGACGAGCTCGGTAGCGAGTTCGAGGCGCTCGCTGTCGGTCTTCTCGCCGCCTGCGAGCCGCAGCACGGTCCGTGCGGCCAGCATGCCCATCTCGGCCAGGGGTTGGCGCACCGTCGTCAGTGGAGGGGAACACCAGCGGACCTCGGGCAGATCGTCGAAGCCGACCACGCTGATGTCGCCGGGCACCCGGAGGCCCCGTTTGCGGACCGCCTCGTAGACACCAAGCGCCATCTGGTCGCTGGAGGCGAAGATGGCGGTGGGCGGGTCGGGCAGGGCCAGCAGCTGCGTACCGGCGAGATAGCCGGTCTCGGGGTGGAAGTTGCCGGGGCGGACGAGGGCGGGGTCGACGGGGACACCGGCCGCGCCGAGGGCAGCCCGGTAGCCGTCCAGCCGCGCCCGGCTGCACATCAGGTGCGGTGGTCCGGCGATGAACCCGATGCGGCGGTGGCCGAGGCCGAGCAGGTACTGGTTTGCGCTCAGGCTGCCCGCCCAGTTGGTGGCGCCGATCGTGGGTGACTCCCGCGGGTCGACCCCGGCGGGATCGATGATGACGACCGGAATGTGGAGCCGGCAGAACTCCGCGTGCAACGGCGGGTTCACCATCGAGGTCACGAGGATGACGCCCTCGGTGGAGCGGGCGCGCATGTTGTCGAGCCACTGCCTGGCCGAGGAGATTCGCCAGTGGATGGCCGAGACGGCGGTGCCGACGCCGCTGCTCCTGGCGACCTCCTCCACCCCACGGATGATCTCCACCGCCCACGGGCTGTCCAGGTCGTTGAAGACCAGGTCGATCAGGCCGGCGGTCGTCTGGCGGGTCGGCGACCGGCGGCGGTAGCCGTACCGGGTGAGCAGTTCCTCGACCCGTTTCCGGGTCTGCGGGGCGACGTCGGAGCGGCCGTTGACGACTCGCGAGACCGTGGGCACGGACACGCCGGCCAGCCGCGCGATCATGGCGATGGTGACGTTCCGGCCGTTGTCGGTGCCCACCGTCCGCCCCCTTCGCCTGATTCGCGCGCTGGATTGAACCGCCTTCGTAACTTTCGGTGCTTCGGCGGTAATACCGATCGATGGGCGGCACGCTACGAGTCGTCGCCACCCCGGTCAATAGCTCTGTCCTATCGCGAAAAGAACGGCTAGCGTAGGCAGCGGTGCCGCTGCTACACACGGCGCAAGTTCCGGAAGTTTCCGAAAAGCCGTCCGGAGGAGTCCTCGTGTCGACCGACACCGCTGACGTGGCGACCGCTACCGGGTCGATCCGCAACCCCGTCCTCGCCGGGTTCCACCCGGATCCGTCGATCCTGCGCGTCGGCGACGACTACTACCTGGCCACCTCGACCTTCGAGTGGTACCCGGGGGTACGCGTGCACCACTCGCGCGACCTCGTGCACTGGCGCCCCCTGGGCGGGATCATCACCGAGCGTCGCCTGCTGGACCTGCGCGGCTGCGGCGACTCGAACGGGGTGTGGGCACCCGACCTGACCTACCACGACGGCGAGTTCCATCTCGTCTACAGCGACGTGGCGAGCTTCGCCAGCGGCTACTGGGACCCGCAGAACTACCTGATCACCGCCCCCGACATCGCCGGCCCCTGGTCGGACCCGGTGAAGCTGCACGGGCGGGGTTTCGACGCCGCGCTGTTCCACGACGACGGGGCCAGTTGGCTGCTGAGCATGAGCGCGGACTGGCGACCCGGTCGGGACCGCTTCGGCGGCATCGAGATCCAGCAGTACGACCGCGCCGCCCGCCGTCTCGTCGGCCAGCCCCGCATCCTGTTCACCGGCTCCCCGGTCGGCGTCACCGAGGGCCCGCACCTGTACCGCCACGACGGCTGGTACTGGCTGATCACCGCCGAGGGCGGTACCAGCTGGGAGCACCAGGTCACGGTGGCACGGTCACGGGATCTGTTCGGGCCGTACGAGGTGAGCCCGGACGGGCCCCTGCTCACCTCCGTCGACCGACCCGAGCTGCGGTTGCAGAAGGCCGGTCACGGCAGCCTGGTCCGCGTCCCGGACGGCGGGTGGTACCTGGCGCACCTGGTCGGCCGCCCCTACTCGCCACTCGGCAACTGCGTACTGGGCCGGGAGACCGCGATCCAGCGGGTCGACTGGCCGTCCGGTGGCTGGCCCCGGGTCCCCGGAGGTGTGCCCGCGGAGGAGGTGGCCGCTCCCGACCTGCCCCCGCACCCGTGGCCACCAGAGCCGGCAACGGACCACTTCGACACGCCTGAGCTGAGCCCCTGCTGGTCGACGCTGCGGCGGCCGGCCACCGCGGACTGGGTCGACCTGCGGTCCCGCCCGTCGCACCTACGGATCCACGGCGGGCAGTCGCCGGTGGGCCGACGGGCCCCGAGCCTGGTCGCCCGGCCCGTCGGCGCCACGCACTGCGCCCTGGAGACCGTGGTCGAGTTCGACCCCGTCGACCACCGCCAGCTCGCCGGGATAACCGCCTACTACAACACCCTCAACTGGCACCACCTCTACCTGACCCGCGCCGACGACGGGCGGACCGTGCTGGAACTGCTCAGCTCGGACAACGGGCGGCGTACCCCGTACCCCGAACTGACCGTCGACGCCAGCGGCGTCTCCCGGGTCGGCCTGCGGGCGGTGTTCGACGGACCCGTCGTGCGCTTCGCCTACGACCTCGGTGCCGGTTGGCGGCAGCTTCCGGCGGACCTGGACGCGACAATCCTGTCCGACGAGCACGCCGCGATGATCATCGACGGTGAGCCGGCGGCGTGGGGCTTCACCGGGGCGGTCCTCGGCCTGTGGGTGCAGGACCTCGGTGGCGACGGAGTCCACGCCGACTTCGACCTGGCCACCTACCGGGAGCACGACTCACCGCCGGACCGGTGACCCGACGCACCGGAACGGGCGAAGCTCCCGGTGGGACAGCGGTCGACCGGGACGACCCTCGTAGGGTGAGGGCATGCCTGAGCGATCTCTGACCTTGATGGCGGTGCACGCCCACCCTGACGACGAGGCGACGAGCACCGGTGGTGTCCTCGCCCGTTACGCGGCGGAAGGGGTCACGACGGTGCTCGTGACCTGCACGGACGGACGATGCGGCGACGGCCCCGGTGGGGTCAAGCCCGGCGACCCGGGGCACGACCCGGCCGCCGTCGTGGCGATGCGCCGGGCCGAGCTGGAGGTCAGCTGCGCGGCGTTGAAGGTCACGCACCTGGAGACCCTCGGCTACGCCGACTCCGGGATGATGGGGTGGCCGACGAACCAGGTGCCCGGCTCGTTCTGGACGACGCCCGTGGACGAGGCGGCGGACCGGCTGGCCGACCTGATCCGGCAGTACCGACCGGACGTCGTCGTCACCTACGACGAGAACGGCTTCTACGGCCACCCGGACCACATCCAGGCCCACCGGATCACCATGGCCGCGGTGGCGAAGACGGACGTCCCCGCGAAGGTGTACTGGACGACCGTGCCTCGCACGATGTTCGTGGAGTTCGGTCGGATCATGCAGGAGCTCGGCGTCGAGTGGGCCGAGCCCGACGAGCCGGGGCCGGAGCTGGGCCTGCCGGACGACGAGATCAGCACCTGGGTGGACACGAGCAGCTACAGCTCGCAGAAGTTCGACGCGTTGGCCGCGCACGCCAGCCAGACCGAGAACATCTTCTTCCTGCAACTCGGGCGGGAGCGGTTCGCCGAACTGATGGGCCTGGAGACCTTCGTCCGCGTCCGTGACACCACCGACGCGCCGGTACCCGAGGACGACCTCTTCGCCGGACTGCGCTGACCAGGCCGCGTCGCTTCTAGCATGACCGCATGACCACAGATCTGTTCGCGGGCATACCCGTCCGTGACTACACGACGGCGGCGGCCTGGTACGAGCGACTCCTCGGCACCCCGCCGGCGTTCCTGCCCAACGACACCGAGGCGGTGTGGGAACTCGCCGACCACCGGTACGTCTACATCGAGGTGCGCCCGGAGCACGCCGGGCACGCCATGCACACCGTCTTCGTGACCGACTTCGACGCCCGCCTTTCCCAGATCGCCGAACGTGGCCTGGAGCCGGCCGAGCGCGAGACCTACGGCAACGGTGTCCGCAAGGCCATCTTCCGCGACCCCGACGGCAACGAGATCGGCTTCGGCGGCGCGCCGACCGGTGCCTCCGATTGACACCCGAATAGACGTGCTGCTATTTGTTAACAGAGTTTCCTGATGCTCGCGGCGCCCGTCGGGGCCGATCCGCCGCACGGGGGCGATACACCGGCCGGCGGCATGCCGCCCCTTCCCCGAGGAGCACCATGGTTCGCACGAGGACACCGGCCTACGTCGTGGGCGCCCTGCTGATCGGCGTCGCGGCGGTCGGCTACGGCCTGCCGTCGGCCAGCGCCGCGACCGCCGGCCCGATCACCGGCCTCGGTGGCAAGTGCATCGACGTCGCCGGCGCCAATCCGGCCAACGGCACGCCGGTCCAGCTCTACGACTGCAACGGCAGCGCCGCCCAGACGTGGACGGTCGGCAACGCCGACAGCTCGATCCGGGCACTCGGCAAGTGCCTCGACGTCACCGCCGCGTCGACCGCCAACGGCGCCAAGGTGCAGCTGTACGACTGCAACAGCACCGGCGCCCAGAAGTGGACGGCCAGCAACGGTGCGCTCGTCAACGCCGGCTCCGGCAAGTGCCTCGACGTCACCGACCGGAGCACGGCCAACGGCACCCGGTTGCAGATCTGGAGCTGCGCGGGCACCCCCAACCAGCAGTGGACCCTGCCCGGTGGGGGCGGCCCCACCACCCCGGCCGGACCCAACCTCGACGACCCGGCGAAGAAGGACGTCGCCATGCAGCTCGTCTCGGCGGCGGAGAACTCCTCGCTCGACTGGCGCGCGCAGTTCTCCTACATCGAGGACATCGGCGACGGGCGGGGCTACACCGCCGGCATCATCGGCTTCTGCTCCGGCACCGGTGACATGCTGCAACTGGTCGAGGCGTACACGCGCACCAAGCCCGGCAACGTGCTCGCCGCGTACCTGCCGGCGCTGCGCGCCGTCAACGGCACCGACTCGCACGCCGGTCTCGACCCCAACTTCCCCCGCGACTGGCGGGCCGCGGCCACCGACGCCACGTTCCGGGCCGCGCAGGAGTCCGAACGGGACCGGGTCTACTTCAACCCGTCGGTACGCGACGGCAAGGCCGACCAGGTCCGGGCACTCGGCCAGTTCGCCTACTACGACGCCGCGGTGATGCACGGGTACGAGGGCATGCGGGCGATCCGTAACCGCGCTCTCGCCCGGGCGAAGCCCCCGGCTCAGGGTGGCGACGAGCGGGTCTGGCTCAACGCGTTCCTGGACGAGCGGGTCATCGAGATGAAGAAGGAGGCGGCCCACTCCGACACGTCCCGCGTGGACACGGCCCAGCGGGTCTTCCTCAACAACGGCAACGTCGACCTGAACACGCCGCTGGTGTTCGCCGTCTACGGCGAGCAGTTCCGCATCGGCTAGGTCCTCGCCGGATGGATGGTGACGGGCGCCGCGCCCTGCTCGGCCTGCTGCCGCAGGGTCGGCAGGGCCGGTGCCAGCGCCACCAGCATGCACAGGCCACTGATCGGGAGCAGGTCGAGGGTGGACACCGGCAGGACGATCCCGACGAGCAGCAGTGGCGCACTCCACCACGGCAGCCGCCGCCGGGCGGCGAGCATGCCCGCGAGGACGACCAGGCCGAGGAAGAAGAGCTGGGGTACGACGTCGTAGAAGGCCACCTCGACGCCGGGTGTGGACTTGAAGTCCGCGCCGAGCGCCGACATCTCCGCCCGGTCGGCGGCCATCAGCCCTTCCACGATGTCGGCGAGGAACTGCACCATCGTGGCGGCGAGCCCGACCAGCGTCACGCTCACCACCGCCGTTCGCCAGCGGCTGGGCGGTAGCAGACGGGACAGCGCGAGGACCGCCGGGACGAAGAACACCATGCCCGCGAGGCCGAGCAGGTGCGCGGCCTGCCAGTCGAAGCCCGGGCCGTACACCCCGTCGGACCTGCCCCACAGACGCACCAGTCCGTACGCCGCGATACCGACCGGCCCGGCGATCACAAAGAAAGCAGCACGTCTCATGCCGGGAATCATCTGCCCGCCGGTGCCCCGGTAACCTCCGGGCAGAGCCCGGCCCGGTCCCTGATTCTGTTCTCAGGTCTTCCACCGAGCGACCCTGAGCGTGTACCTCAGACGCCCGGTGCCCGTGCGCCGCGGGTCAGCGCCGGTCGAGTTCCGCCTCGAGCCGCTGGATGAGCGTCTTGCGGGCCTTGCCGTCGCGCTCGGTGCGCAGGGCAGCCTTGAGCTGTCGGGTGTCGAGCCCACGGACGAGCTTCGCCGCCTCGGCGACCGGCAGCTCCGACAACCGTTCCGCCGTGGTGGCGTCCTTGCGCGCCCGCTTGGCCGGCTGTGTGTTCGACACGTACTGCCGCCCGGACCGCGACGCCTCGCGTTTCTTGGCGTCGGTCGCGCGCTTCTCGGCGTCCGACAGCTCCTCCCAGGCACGCTTGGGCAGGTATCGGCTCGTCGTGCCACCGTGACGTGCCCGGGTGTCGCCCTCCTTGGTCTGCCATTTCTCGTTTCCCCACCGCTGCAGGGACTTCTGCCGCTCGTCCTTGGGGCCCTCGAAGCCGCCGCCGCGCCTCTTGTACTCCTGAGTAAGCAGCTGCGACTTACGTGCCGACCACTGCCCCTTCCTGCCGCCCTTGTCGGAAGCCTGGATCTCTTCCTTGATCTGCTCTCTGAGTTCGGGCTTCGTGTACCGCGCCATGAACGGCAGCTACCCGGCACCGCACCGCCTATGCCTTCCGCGCGGCGGCTTGACCTCAACCTCACGCGAGGTTCTAGCCTGCTTGCCGGAGGTACGGCATGAGCATGGAAGTGACCGCGTGGATGTCCCTGCACCACGCGATGAACGCGCAGGACGAACGACCATTGTCCCGGGCCACCCTGAAGCGGATCGCACGGTTCGCGCGGCCGCACCGTACCTTGATCATGAGGTTCCTGCTGTTGAGCGTGGTGACGGCGGTCCTCACCGTGGCGGCGCCGGTGCTCGCCGGTCGGGTCGTCGACGCCATCGTCGACGGCGCCGACAGCGGCATCGTGATCCGGTTGGCGGTGCTGATCGCCGTGATCGCCCTGGCCGAGGCCGGCCTGGGTCTGGTGACGCGGTTCCTGTCCGCCAGCATCGGTGAGGGGCTGATCGTCCAGCTGCGGACGGCCGTCTTCGACCACGTGCAGCGCATGCCGGTGGCGTTCTTCACCCGGACCCGCACCGGTGCGCTGGTCAGCCGCTTGAACAACGACGTGATCGGCGCGCAGCGGGCCTTCAGCGACACCCTGTCCAGTGTGGTCGGCAACGCCGTCACACTGATCCTGACCCTGGCGGTCATGCTCAGCTTCTCGTGGCAGATCACGCTGCTGGCGCTGGTGCTGCTGCCGATCTTCGTCCTCCCGGCCCGCCGGATGGGTTCGAGGCTCGCCCAGTTGCAGCGCGAGGCCGCCGAGCACAACGCGGCCATGAGCACCCGGATGACCGAACGCTTCTCCGCACCCGGCGCGACGCTGGTCAAGCTGTACGGGCGTCCGGCCGAGGAGTCGGCCGAGTTCGCGGCCCGGGCGCGACGTGTGCGTGACATCGGCATTCGCGCCGCCATGCTCCAGTGGGTCTTCATCACCGCGCTGACCGTCGTCGGCTCGCTGGCGCTGGCCCTGGTCTACGGGCTGGGTGGTCTCTACGCCCTGCGGGGCAGCCTCGACGCCGGCACCGTGGTCGCGCTCGCGCTGCTCCTGTCGCGCCTCTACGCGCCGTTGACGTCGCTGGCCAGCGCCCGGGTCGAGGTGATGAGCGCGCTGGTGAGCTTCGAGCGGGTGTTCGAGGTCCTCGACCTCAAGCCGCTGATCCTCGACAGGGCCGACGCCCAGCCGCTTCCCGACGGGCCGGTCGCCGTGGAGTTCGACGCGGTACGTTTCGGCTACCCGTCGGCCGACAAGGTGTCGCTCGCGTCTTTGGAGGATGTGGCGAAGCTCGATACGCGCGGCGGCGAGGAGGTGCTGCACGGCGTGTCGTTCCGCGCCGAGGCGGGGCAGATGGTCGCCCTGGTGGGCTCCTCCGGGGCGGGCAAGTCGACGATCGCCCAGCTCGTGCCCCGCCTGTACGACGTCGAGGACGGCGCGGTGAAGCTCGCCGACGTCGACGTCCGCGACCTGTCGGCCGAGTCGATCCGGTCGGCGCTCGGCGTGGTGACCCAGGACGGGCACCTGTTCCACGAGAGCATCCGCGCCAACCTGGCGTTCGCCCGGCCGGACGCGACCGAGGACGAGATGTGGGACGTCCTGCGGCGGGCCCGCCTGGACGCCCTGGTCCGTGCACTCCCGGACGGGCTCGACACGATCGTCGGTGAACGCGGCTACCGCCTGTCGGGCGGGGAACGGCAACGCCTCACCATCGCGCGGCTCCTGCTGGCCCGTCCCCGGGTGGTCATCCTCGACGAGGCCACGGCGCATCTGGACTCCACGTCGGAAGCTGCCGTGCAGGACGCCCTCGCCGAGGCTCTGGCCGGGCGGACGAGTGTGGTCATCGCGCACCGGCTGTCCACCATCCGCGCGGCCGACCAGATCCTCGTCATCGAGGACGGGCGCGTGGTCGAACGCGGGCGACACACCGACCTGCTCGCCGCCGGCGGCCGGTACCAGGAGCTGTACCGCACCCAGTTCGACCAGGAGGAACCGGCGGTTCCCAAGGAGCGCGTCGCGACCCTCTGAGGAGTGCCACCGCCCACCACGGCGCATCGTGGTGGGCGGCGGCGCCATCCGGCGGTCAGTCGTCGTCGCCGGACCCGTCGTCATCGTCCCCATCACTGTCGTCACTGTCATCACGGTCGTCACCGTCGTCGTCGACCGGCTCCTGCTCGGCCTTGACGACCGTGCCGTTGTCCCGGTCGACGTCCACCTCGTGCTCCGTGTCGCCGGCCACGATCTCGACGCTCCAGACCGGGCGGCCGTGCTCCTGCTCGGCCTCGACCTCGACGATCTGGCCACCGCCGGCCCGGGCGAGCGCGATCTCGCCGGCGCGCTGCTCGTCGACCGCCCCGGCCGCCGGAGATCCGCCGCCCGACGGGGCGCCACTCGACGGCGCGTTACTCGACGGTGCCGCGCTGGACGGCGTACCACTGGTTCCCGGCGCGGGGGCCGTACCGCTGGTGGCGCTGTCGTCCGGCGCGTCCGTGGTCGTCGGCTCGGCGGTGACGGCGGCGAGTGCCGTGGCGCCGGCCCTCGAGCCGTCGGCGGCGTTGACGCCGAGGGCGACCCCGCCCACAGCGAGCACCGCCGCCCCGCCGACCGACGCCAGGAGCAGAGAGTTGCGCTTCATCGTGGTGTCCACCTTTCCTCGTTGTCGACTTCGAGGATCGGCCGGATCGGGATAGCACCGCGCTGTCCGGAGGCTAAGGCCGGGTTAAGCCCTTCTCGGCCGGCCCGGACCCGCCGTCTGTCGGCCGCGGCTCGGGCAGCGGCGGCCCGAGTCGGAGCAGCACCTGGGCACCGCCTCCCGGAGCGGTCCGCAGCTCCAGCCGCCCACCGCCGGCCTGTGCGGCACGCCGGGCGATGTCCAGGCCCAGGCCGGTCGAGCCGGCCGCGCTGGCGCCTCGCCGGACCGACCCGGTCGGCATACCCGGGCCCTCGTCGGTGACGATGAGCAGCACCTGCCCGCCCTCCCGGACGAGCCGCACGGCGAAGGGCGTCCCGTCGGGGGTGTGCGCGAAGACGTTGCCGAGCAGGGCGTCCACGGCCGCCGTCAGGTCGTCGGCGGGCACACAGACGGGAAGCGGGCCGGGTACCAGGTCGAGGGTGACGGCCCGGCCGGTGTCCTCGGCCAGCACCGACCAGAACGCGACCCGGTCGCCAACGATCGTCGCCGCGTCCGAGACGACCGGTCCGGCCGCCGGGGACCGCCGCCACCGGGCCTGCCGGATCAGGCCGGTGACCGCCCGTTCCAGCCCGTCGGCGGCGGCCGTGATACGGGCCGCGTCGTCCGGGTCGCGCAGCGACTCCGCCTCCAGCCGCAACGCCGTCAACGGCGTACGCAGCCGGTGCGACAGGTCGGCGACCTGTTCACGCTCCTGCACCAGGAGCACCTGGATCCGCCCCGCCAGATGGTTGAGCGCCCCGGCCACCTCGCGTAGCTCCGCCGGGCCGGCCGGTACGACCCGGGCGTCCAGTTCGGCGTTCGCCAGGCGGTTCGACACCGCAGACAGCTCGCCGATCGGCCGGACCAGGGTGCGCGCCAGCCGATCGGCGACGGCCAACCCGATCAGCACCAGGACCACTCCGAGCAGGGCCAGCACCAGCCAGGCCCGGGTCACCCCACTGGTCAGCTCGTCCCGGGGGACCACGGTCCGGATCACCCCGGTGCCGTCCGCCCTGCCCTGCACGGCGATGACGACCTCCCGGCCGGCCGCCGACTCCCCGGTGAGGCTCTGCCCCCGCTCGGCCAGCGCCACCGCCGGCGTACGGGGTGTCTGCGCGCCGAGCACCGTGCCGTCCGGCAGGAAGACGCTCACCGGTCGGCCGGACTCCGCCGCGAGCTGCTCGACGGTCAGCCGGATGGTCGCCGCGTCGGCGGTGCCGACCACCGGCACCAGGCTCTGCGCGTCGGCGGTGGCCCGGACCGTGGCCCGGTCCTCGGCGACGGTGCGGACCAGCAGCGCCAGCGGCACCAGGAACGCGATCAGGGTGAGCACGCTGACCGCGGCGACCAGCAGCGCGAGGCGAGCCCTCACCGCTGCTCCCCCGGCGCCTCCAACCGCACCCCGACGCCCCGCACGGTGTGCAGGTAGCGGGGCTGCTGGGCGCTCTCGCCCAGCTTGCGGCGCAGCCAGGACAGATGCACGTCGACGGTCTTGTCGGCGCCGCCGTACGGGATCTGCCACACCTCGGTGAGCAGTTCGCGCTTGGTGACCACCTGGCCCGGCCGGCCGGCGAGGTGATGCAGCAGGTCGAACTCACGCGGCGTCAGCTCCACCGGCGCCTCGTCCAGGGTGACCTGACGAGCCCGGGGGTCGATCCGCAGCCCGCCCACGACCAGCGACGGGTCCGCCGCGCCGGCTCCGGAGGGGCCCCGCCGGAGCACGGCCCGGGCGCGGGCGTCGAGCTGCGCCGCGGTGAACGGCTTGACCAGGTAGTCGTCGGCGCCCGCGTCGAGGACCCGAACGATCTCGGCCTCGTCGTCGCGGGCCGTGGCCACGATGACCGGCACCGAGCTGACCGCGCGCAGCATCCGCAGCAGCTCGCGCCCGTCCAGGTCGGGCAGGCCCAGGTCGAGCACGACGAGGTCGGGCCGGTCGTCCAGCGCGTCACGGAGCCCGGCCATCGCCGTCGAGGCGGCGGCCACCGCGTGACCGCGTTCCCGTAGTGCCCGGATCAGCGGCGTACGGATCGTCAGGTCGTCCTCGATGAGCAGCAGGCGGGCCACAGGTGGCAGGCTAGCCGCTGCGGCCGGGACCGGGGCGGACGTTAACACTGCCTTAGCGTCCGCATGTGCCAGCCACAACCCTGGATCGGGGATAGTCATCTGATGGGCCGTCGTTCGATCCTCGTCGCCGCAGGGTGGGTGGCCACCGCCGCCGTGGCCACCCTCATCGGGTTGGGCGCCATCCAACTGGTGGGCGAGAGCATCACCGGAACCCCGGGCGGGGTGCGCAGCGAGGCGGAGATCGAACGGGCGCTCGCCTCGCCGGAACCGCCACCCGCCGCCACGACGAGCGCCGCGCCGGCCACGCCGGGCACGGTGAGCGCCACGCCGACCGCCAGCTCCGGGGTGCGCCGGGGGTTCGCCACCGACGGCGGCACGGCCGTGGCCGAGTGCGGCCCCGGTGGGGTACGCCTCGTCTCCTGGGCGCCCGCGCAGGGTTACCGGGTACGCGACGTCGACCGGGGCCCGGACGACGACGTCGAGGTCACGTTCAAGGGGTCGGCCGGCGAGTACGAGCTGAAGGTGCGCTGCATCGGCTCGGAGCCGGTGGCGGTCGCCGACGACTGACCCACCGCGCGCCACCCGCCTCTCGGCGAACGACGGACGTGGCCGGCACGGAAGTCCGTGCCGGCCACGTCATCGGTGGTGGTTCAGCTGGCGTACGCCTCCACCTCCCAGAGCGAATGCCCGTATCCGGTGCCCCGGGCGGTACCGTTGATCCGCAGGTAGCGACCGTTGGCACCGAGCGCGGTGTGCTCGTCCACGCCGCCGTCGGCGCCGGTCACCGTCTTCACGGTGGTCCAGGTGGTGCCGTCGTTCGAGGTCTGGATCTGGTAGGCGCTGCTGTACGCCGCCTCCCAGCTCAGCTTGACCCGACCGATCGCGGTGGGGCTACCGAGGTCGATGCGGATCCACTGCGGGTCGGAGAACGTGCTCGACCAGCGGGTGGTGAGGCTGCCGTCGACCGCCTGGGCGCCGGTCACGTCGGCCCCCTCGTTGCTGGACGTCAGCGTCGGCTTGTTCAGCAGCAGGTTGGTACCGGGGCCGGTGGGACCGCCGGTACCGCCGTACACCTCGAACTCGAACAGCGAGTAGCCCCAGGCGGTCCCTCGGGTGGTGCCGAGGAGCCGGACGTACCGGCCGGAGCCGGTGAGCCCGGTCAGGTCGTCCACGCCGCCGTCACCGCCGGTCACCGTACGGATCGTGGTGAAGTTGACCCCGTCCGGCGAGGTCTGGATCTGGTATCCGCTGCCGTACGCCGCCTCCCAGGTCAGCTTGACCCGGTTGATGGCGTAGGAGGCGCCGAGGTCCACGTCGATCCACTGCGGGTCGCCGAACGCGCTGCCCCAGCGGGTGCCGGCCACGCCGTCGAACGCGTTGCCGGCGACGAATGCACCCTCGAAACTGGACGCCCGAGCGGGCTTGCCCTGGGCCAGGTTCCCGGTCGGCGGGTCGGGGTCGGGATCCGGCCCGGGACCACCGGGGCTGGTGGAGAGGGTGAACTCGTCGATGTCGAACCACGGGCCGGCGCCCTTGAAGACCAGGAACAGGGTCCGGGTGCCGGTCGGGGCGGTGACCCCGCCGGTGACCGTGGCGAAGTTGGCGTACCCACCGGTGGGTACGACGGTGGCCGAGCCGACCAGCGGCCCGGTGGGCGAGTCGACCCGCAGCTCCAGTGTGCCGCCGCCGCCGGCCGGGGCGCCGACCCTGGCACTGAACGACTGGACGCCGGTCAGGTTGTACGGCTGGAACGAGATCCAGTCGTTGTTGTCGATGTATCCGACCGCGGCGCCGCCGTGCCCGGCTGCCCCGGCGACGACCTGGATGCCGGACGAGTCGCCGAAGTGCTCGGCCTGACGGACACGCGGTTGCAGGACCGCCTGGGTGTGGGTGGTCAGCGCGGGCTGGCCACCGCCGCCCAGGTCGGTGTACTCGGCGTCGATGATGCCGAAGATGTTCGCCGCGGTGTCGTGCTCGCCGTCGGCCGAGGTCTGGATGACCCCGGTGCAGCCCTGCACGCTGCCGAGCTGGTGGCCGTGCGAGTCGTGACCGAGGACGTAGTTCACCTTCACCCGGGCGCAGTTGATGGCACCGTCCTGGGCGTCCGTGACGGTGACGTTGAACGGCACCGCGTCCCCGAAGGTGAACGTCTGCCCGTTCAACGGGGTGTTCACCCGGACCACGGGGGCGCTGTTGCCGACGGTGATGACCACGCTCGCGGTGGCCGTCTTGCCGGTGGTGTCCCGGACCGTCAGCGTCGGGCTGCGGGTCCCGTTGGTGGTGTACGTGAAGCTCGGGTTCGCCGCGGTCGAGTCGGTGGTCCCGTTGTTGTCGAAGTCCCAGGCGTAGGTGAACGGGTCACCGTCCGGGTCGAGTGTGCCGGCCGAGGAGAACGCCACGGTCAGCGGCGCCGTGCCGCTGGTCGGGGTGGCCGAGACCACCGCGCGGGGCGCTCTGCCCTCGCGGGCGTACTCGATGCGGTACAGCGCCGAGTTGGCGTCGCCGTTGAACCAGCCGGTGCCGTAGTCGAGGACGTAGAGGGCGCCGTCGGGGCCGAACTCCATGTCCATGACCTGGGTGCCGGTCCACGGGAACGGGTTGATCTTCAGCGGTTGGCCGGCCGGGTCGAGCTTGATGTTCTTGATCCAGCGGCGGCCGAACTCGCCGGCGAAGTAGGTCCCGTCGTAGTACTGCGGGAACGCCACGTCCGAGGTGTTGTTCGGGTCGTACCGGTAGACCGGGCCGCCCATCGGGGACAGGCCGCCACCGGTGAACTCCGGCGGGGAGCCGGATCCGCCGTACGGCAGCCACGCCGGAACGGCCGGCGGCAGCTGGGTGATGCCGGTGTTGTTGGGTGAGTTGTTCACCGGCCCGCCCGCGCAGTTGAACTTCGGCCCGGACGGGCCGGACGGGAAGGTGTAGTCGTTGTAGGCGTCGTTGCGGGCGGTGCAGTACGGCCAGCCGTAGAAGCCGGGCCGGTCGATCCGGGCGAACTCCACGTTGCCAGCCGGCCCCCGGTTCGGGTCGGCGGTGCCCGCGTCGGGACCGTAGTCACCGAGGTAGACGATGCCGGTGGCCTTGTCCACGCTCATCCGGAACGGGTTGCGGAAGCCCATCGCGTAGACCTCCGGGCGGGTCCGCGCGGTTCCCGGGGCGAACATGTTGCCGGCCGGGATGGTGTAGCCGCCGGCCGCGCTCGGCTTGATCCGGAGCACCTTGCCCCGGAGGTCGTTGCTGTTGGCCGAGGTGCGCTGGGCGTCGAAGGCCGGGTTGCGGCCGGCCCGCTCGTCGATCGGGGTGAAACCGGCCGAGTCGAACGGGTTGGTGTCGTCGCCGGTGGACAGGTACAGGTTGCCGGCCGCGTCGAAGTCCATGTCACCGCCGACGTGGCAGCACATGCCCCGGCTCGTCGGCACGTCCAGGACCAGCGTCTCGCTGGCCAGGTTGATGGTGTTGTCCGCGTTCACGGTGAACCGGGACAGTCGGTTGACGCCGTTCCAGGCGGCGAAGTCGGCCGCGGTGCCGGTGGCCGGCGCGCCACCGCCGGGCGTGCTGAGTGGTGGTGCGTAGTACGCGTACACCCAGCGGTTGGTGGCGAAGTTCGGGTCGGCCTTGATCCCCTGCAGGCCCTCCTCGTCCCCGGTGTAGACCGGCAGCGTGGCGGCGACCTTGGTGTTGCCGGCCGCGTCGGTGTGCCGGATCACGCCGTTGCGCGAGGTGTGCAGCACGCCCCGGTCGGGCAGGACGGTGAGGCTCATCGGCTCGCCGGTCTCGGCCGCGCCCTTGGCCAGCTCCACCTGCTGGAAGTTGCTGTTGACGGTGGCGCCGCAGTCCGCGTCGACCGCACCGGCGGCCGTCATGATGCCGCCGAGCAGGTGCTGGCGGAAGTTCGCCTCGGTGTACGACGCGTCGGTGTGGCCGAGGCCGGTGTACCAGGACCGGCCGCCGGAGTAGTTCTGGCACCACGAGATCGGGTGGTCGGACCCCATGCTCCCGCCGGTGTAGGTGCTCTCGTCCAGAGTGGCCAGCACGTGCGCGTTGCCCCGGGGGTTGGTGCGGTAGTTGTACCACTCGTCCAGCCGGGTCCACCGTTGCGGCAGCGTCGCGGTGGACGGGTGCACCTGGTCGGCGACCTTGATGGTGGCGGTCTGGTCGGCCGGGTGCGAGGCGAAGTACGCCCCGACCAGCCCGCCGTACCAGGGCCAGTCGTACTCAGTGTCGGAGGCGGCGTGCACGCCCACGTACCCGCCACCGCCCTGGATGTAGCGCTCGAACGCGGCCTGTTGGGCGGCGTTGAGCACGTCGCCGGTGGTGGACAGCCAGATCACCGCGGCGAACCGGTCCAGGTTGGCGTCGGTGAACTGGGTCGAGTCCTCGGTGGTCTCGACGGTGAACCCGTTGGCGGCGCCGAGCTGCTGGATGGCGGCGATGCCGGGGCCGATGGAGCCGTGCCGGAATCCGGCGGTCTTGCTGAACACCAGCACGGTGAACGGTGCGGCGCTGGCCGTGGGTGGCACGGCGACGATGCCGCCCACCACGAGGATCGCGCTCAGCACGGCGCCGAGCCACGATCTCAGGGATCTGCGCACGGTAGGTCCTTTCGCGGTGCGGGGACGGCGTGCGCCGATCACGCCTGGGGTGGTGGGAGGGGGTGGTGCCGGTCGTGGTTACGGCTCGCCCGACGCGCCGTCGCCGCCGCGAACACGAGACATGTGAATGCATCGTTGCGGCTGGATGACGGTTGCGTCAAGCACTCTCCCACCATCCGTGAGAGCGTTATCTCCGCAGCTCAGGGCCGACTGTGCAGGCGTGATCAGATTACGCTTTTCCGGCCCGGGATCCGCCCCGGCGAGCCGACGGCGACGGCCTCCACAGCGAGGAGTCCGGCGAGCACGACCGAGGGCCGTACACCGAGCGTTCCGATGTCGGCCACGCTCAATCGATCATGAATTCGGCTGTGCTTCGTACCGTTCCGGCCATGACTGTCCTTTCCGCATCATCGCCGCTCGGCCGTGACGAGACGAGGTTCGTCGCGACGCGCACCCGGGCCGCCGCCGTCGTCGCCGCGCTCGCCGTCACGGGCGCTGCCGTCGCGGTGACCGTCGCGACCTCACCGCCGGCCACCGCCGGACCGGGCACCGTCGTGGTCTCGGAGAACTTCACCTCCGGTTCGCTGCCCGCCGGCTGGAACGCGGTCGACGGCGCCTGGAAGGTGGAGAACGGCCGCCTGTACGGGACCTCCGCCAGCTCCGGCGAGAACAACAAGGTCACGTTCGGTCGCCACCTGGACGACTTCCGGCTCGAGGCGACCATGCGGTTCGAGTCGGTCTCCGCCACCACCCGCTGGGCCTCGCTCGGCATCGACGTCCCGGCCAACGGGGCCACCCCGTGGTGGATCGCCACCATGCGCAGCGGCACCACCGCCGCCAACGGTCTCGAGTTCGCCCAGCGGACCACCGCCAACGCCTGGGTCGTGACGAACACCGCCTCCGCCCCGTACGCCGCCGGCACCGGTCGGGACGTGCGCGTCGCGGTCGAGGTGCACGGCAACCAGGCCCGCTGGATCTTCGACGGGCGGGAGGCGATGCGCACGAACAGCCTCCAGCGTTCCGCCAACGGCGTCCAGGCGCTCTTCGTCAACGGCGGCACCGTCTCCTACGACGACGTCATCGTCACCGAGCTGGCGCCGAACGGCTACATCCGCCCCGAGGGCAGCCCGTTCACCGTGATCGCCCACCGCGGAGCGTCCGCCGCCGCGCCGGAGAACACCCTGGTCGCGCAGGAGATCGCCCGCAGGGGTGGCGCCGACTGGATCGAGAACGACGTCCAGCCGAGCAAGGACGGCATCCCGTTCATCCTGCACGACAGCACGGTCGACCGGACCACCGACGGCACGGGCAGCATCCGCAACCTGACCGCCGCGCAGATCAAGGCACTCGACGCCGGCTCCTGGTTCGGCCCGCACTACGTGGGCGAGCGGGTGCCGACCCTGGCCGAGCAGCTCGCCGACCTGCGTACCCGGGGCGGCAACCTGCTGGTCGAGATCAAGGGCAGGCACACCAGGGACGAGGTCGCGACGATCATCCGGGTGATCCGCGACGAGCAGATGATGGGCCGCGTGTTCATCCAGAGCTTCGAGGTCGACGCCCTCCGCTACACCTACGAGCTCGCCCCCGAACTGCCGCTCGGCCTGCTCCGCAGCAGCCTCGACGCCGACCCGGTGGCGATCGCGAAGGAGCTGCACCTGACCGCGTACAACCCGGACGGCAACGCGCTCCTGGGCAGGCCGGAGGTCGTCGCCCCGCTGCACGCCGCCGGTGTCGCCGTGATGGCGTGGACGATGGACTCCGCCGGCCTGTGGCAGCGGTTGGAGCGCATCGGCACCGACGCGATCATCACCAACCGCGCGTCCGAGCTGGTCGGCTGGAACTCGGCCTTCGTCCAGCGGCCCGACGCGAGACCGACCGTGGAGATCACGTCACCGGCCAACGGTGCGCGGCTCGACCGGGCACAGTCCCCGGTGATCGCGGTCGCCGCGACCAACGCGGACACCGTCACCGTCACGCTCGACGGCGGGAAGTCGGCCGTCGGCCGCAAGCTCGACCTGGTCAAGTTGACCGCCGGCCGGCACACCATCAGCACCGAGGTGACCGGGCCCGAGGGCACCGCGACGGCCACCAGCACCTTCACCGTGACGGTGAGCCAGGCCGGGCTCGGCTACCTGCTTCTCACCTCGGGCGCCGACCCGGCCGCCATCAACACGATGACCGTCAAGCTGGCCCACGCCCAGTACGCCGAGCTGGCCACGTACGTCGACCGGCAGGCCGGCAGGCTGGTGCCGGCCGAGGCGGCCAGCGTCATCGCCGCCGACGCCCGGACCCTCGCGCTGAAGTAGCCCGACGCCGTACCGCGCAGGTCCCCGCCGTCGACATCGACGGCGGGGACGCGTGCACTCGCGTCCGCCTCAGGCGCGCCACACCGCGGAAGAGCCGGCCAGGGCGGCCTCCTGGTAGGGCGCCCTCGGCGAGTTGTCGGCGATGACCTCCAGAGGCCACTTCTGCTTCAGCGAGATCCACAGCTGCGCCATCGCGCCCGAGTACGCCGCAAGCTCGTCCGTTCCCTCGGCCACCCGCAGCACGTACGACCACGCCGCTCCGTCGGGGGCGCCGTCGAGCGGAGCCCGCCACGCGCGGTGCAGGCTGCGGCCGTGTCGGCGCGGGGCGTCGGCGGACAGGAGGGCGTCGGCCTGGGTCGGGTCGGGGGCGTCCGCGGGGCCAGCCGGACTGAACCGGTACGGCGGTGGCGGAACCTCGGCGATGACCGGCACGTCGGCCAGGTCTGGGCCGTCGGGGTCACCGAGGAAGGATCGCATCAGGGTCTGTTCCTCGACGGTGATGCCGACGCCGTAGTACGCCAGGCTGAGCAGGAGCGTGTTGTCGGCCAGGTCGAACTCGCCCGCGGCATAGTTCTCGCGCACCGTGCCGAGGATGTCGTCGGACAACCGGCCGGCGAGCCGCCGGCACACCTCGGTGGCCGTCGCGTAGGTCTTCGCATCCATCGTGTTCATTTCTTCTTGTACTCGCCGAGATCGGTCGTCGTGACGTTCCCCTGGTCATCCTGGACCACCCTGATGATCCTGTTGCCCTTCGGGCCCTCCCAGGTCCAACTGCCGTCGCCACCGACAGCGGGATTACTGTAACGAGGCGGGACGGCATTCGGGATTCCCTGCGGAGCGGGGTTGGGTGCCGCCGGGTTGCTGATGACGCCCGGGTTGGTCTTGTCCGGCGGGTAGGCGGTGCGGATCTCGCCGTCGGCGAGCACGGTCGTCTTGACCTCGACACCGTCGACCACGCCGACGTAGTCGTAGGCCCACACCGGATTGCCGTCCGCGTCCTTGGTCGGGTACGGCCCCTTCGTCGGCGGGCCCTGCTGCGTCACCTGGTGCGCGGCGTCGAGGATCTTCGGCTCGTCCCAGCTCTGCGGGAACTCCGTCTTGTTGGAGAAGCCGGTGCCCGCGAGGTGGCCGCCCTGCCGGCCGCCGTCACCCTTGATGATGTGTTTCCTCGACGCGTCGCTGTGGTGGATGCCGTCCGCTGTCGGCGGCTTGGTCGGCGGGGGTGGCGGGGTGGGCTTCGCCGGCTTGTTGCCGGTCGAACCCTTGCCGGCGACCCCGGGCGGGTGTCCCTGCTTCGCGGCCTGGCCGGTGGCCTGCTGGGCGCTGGTGATGCCCTTGCCCGCGTTGATACCGCCATAGCTCTTCGAGGGCTTTCCGGTGCCACCGCCACCACCGCCCGTACCACCGCTGCCGCCGCCGGGCTTTCCGGGCTTCGCCATGGGACGCCTTATCCGTTCAGGATGCGGGTGAGGTTGGTCAGGCTGGTGATCAGTGCACCGATGTACATGAGGATGCGGCCGGCCCACTTGACGACGGCCGTGACGATCTGTGCGGCGACCACCGGGATCGTGACGACGAAGATGGCCTCGACCGCCCAGACGACCACGCGCGCCACCAGGTCGGCGATGAGGTCGCGGACGATGTCGCGGGTGAAGGCCACCAGATTGCCGGCGCCCTCGGTGGCCGCCGCCATCGCGGCGGAGACCGCGCCGAGCCCGCCGAGGGCTTCGACGTTGTGGTCCATCAACCCGTGATACGCCATCGCGGCCTGGCCCCACCACTCGGGCAGGTCGGCGTCGAGGCGTGCCCGCAGGTCGCCGGCCATGCGGTGCAGTTCGACGGCCATGTTGTCCCAGGTCGCGGCGTGCGAGCGGACCACGTCGGGCATCCCGGTGAGCTCGTCGAGCATCTCCCGCAGCGGCTCGAAGTACTCCATCGCCCAACCCAGGCCGTTGGCCAGCAGCGCGCTGAAGGGGTCCATGACGCTCGCCGCCACGTCGAGCCCGAAAGCGGCGCCCGCCAGCAGGTCGTCGACCCAGCCCTCACTCCTGATCGCGTCGACCAGACCTTCGACGCTGTCGGCGAGGGAGGCACCGGTCCAGACCTCCCGGGTCGATGTGACATCGGCGACCAGCGACATGTCGGTCATCGCGCCGTCCTCACGGGTTCAACTGGCTTCCCACGCTGTTGATCACAGTCATGTTGTCCGCGTCCACCGCGTCGTAGCCGTCGGCGGTCTGGCGCAGACCCGCGGCAGCCAGTCGCAGATTCTCCTCGACTTCGGCGAACAGCTCGTCCTGTCGAGTGTGCTTGCCCTCGAGGACCCCGGAGATCCAGCCGCACAGCAGCCCGTACGCCGAATCGTCCTGCGTGATGTGCGCGCTGGCGGCCTTCACGGCCGCGAAGCGCTCCGCCAGGGCCTCGATGTTCTGCGCGTGCGTGCGGATCTCCTCCGCCTCGACCGCGAACCCGTCGTCCATCAGGCTCGCCGCCAGCTTCGGTCGTCGTCGCTCTCCGGGCCCAGGTTCGGACCGCGCAACTGCTGCCCGACCCGCTCGGCGATCTCGCGCGCCGCCACCGACTCGGTCCCCACGGTCTCGGCGATGATCTCCTGCGAACGGTCGGCCAACTGCTCCCGGGCCTCCCGGATCGTGTTCATGATCGTCCGCGCCACGACATCGGGCTCGACCCGCTGGATCTGCCGACTCAGCCGCAGATCGACCAACGCGCCGACGGAATCGATGGTGACCTCGACCAGCCTGTTGCCGTCGGCCGCGGTCACCCGCAGTTGCTGGTAGCGGTCGCTCATGGCCTTCGTGTCGGCTGCCAGCTTGCCGATCCGCCCCTTCCAGGCCGAGAGCCGCTCCATGGCGCCGTCCGGGTCCAGCACCCCACCACCGTCCGGAACGCCGCCGTTCATGCTTCCCCCGTCATGATCATCAATGGCGAAGTCTAACAAGCGGTCGTCATCGACGGGACCCCGCCGATCCTCCCGGTCGGCGCACGCTCGTTCGTCACGTTCCACATGGGATCGACGGCCGACGGGTGGTGGGCGTCGCTCATGCTGGAGGAGTGATTCGCTTCGTACTGAACGTCCTGTGGCTCATCTTCGGCGGTGGGATCGTGCTGGCGATCGGCTACGGCCTCGCCGCGCTGATCTGCTTCGCCCTGGTCATCACCATCCCGTTCGGTGTCGCGTCGCTGCGGCTCGCCGTCTACTCACTCTGGCCGTTCGGCCGCACGCTGGTGCCCAAGCCCGGCGCGGGCGTCGGCTCCGGGCTGGCGAACGTCCTGTGGGTGGTGCTGGCCGGCTGGTGGCTCGCGCTGTCGCACATCGTCGCCGGCATCGCCCTCTGCGTCACGGTCATCGGGATTCCGTTCGGCATCGCCAACTTCAAGCTCGTGCCGGCCGCGTTCTGGCCGCTCGGCCGCGAGGTCGTCGACGCGCCGTGACGCTCGCGGGCCGAGCCGCTGACGACGTGATCCCCGCTGCCCGCCATCAGGTTGCCGAGCGCCAGGCCTGCTGGTCAGCCGAAGTCCTCGTCGCAGATCTGCCAACCGAAGCTGGCGTCAAGGTCCCAATGGAAGGTGGTGGTCCGGCCCGTCCGGTCGGTCAGCCGGACGGTCACCCCGGCATTCGTCCCGGGCTCGTTCCGGAAGGCCGCACGGCCAACGGTGTGCGACACGGGCCTGCCCATGCGCTCGACCGCCGCGCTGAACGCCGCCGCCGTGGTCCGGTTCCTGATCTCCGGGCAGAGGGACTGGTACGCAGCCGCGTCGGCGTTGCTCTCCAGGTGACGGACGAAATCGTCGGCCGCGGCGCGGGGCTCGTCCGGGTCGGGCCCTGTCGACAGCCAGAACAGGAATCCGACAACCGGTGGTCCCAGAACCGCCAGGAACCCGAGAAGAAGGCCGCCCGCGACGATCCAGCCGGTCCGCTCAGGTTTCGGCGCTGGGTCCACCCGTTGCGAGTGAGACGGCAGGACTGGCTGCATGGCACCGACGCTAACCACGGAGGGTGCTGCCCAGGAAACGATACGGCCGCAGTTCAATATCGACGGAGGCGGCGCTGCGCCTCGTACCCTTGTCGTGGTGATCTCCGATGCGCTGCGCCGCGCTCTCACCGCGCCGGGCGACCCGGCGCTGCGGCCCCTCCCCGACCAGGTC
This sequence comes from Micromonospora sp. RHAY321, assembly GCF_023896955.1. Lineage (GTDB taxonomy): Bacteria > Actinomycetota > Actinomycetes > Mycobacteriales > Micromonosporaceae > Micromonospora. The sequence goes on along the minus strand of NZ_JAMHIW010000002.1, from coordinate 52,466 downwards.
GTCGCCCTACTGGAGGCACTGCGGGCACCGCCGCGGCTGGCCGCGCACCTGCGGGCCGTGCACGACGTCGCCGCGCAGCTCACGGATGCGCTGGCCGACCGGTTCCCGCAGCTCCCGGTGGACCGCGCGGCGGTGCTCTTCGGTGCGGCCACCCATGACATCGGCAAGGTCCGGCACCCGGAGGAGCTGTCCGGACCAGGTTCCGCTCACGAACCGGCCGGCTACGACCTGCTGCTACGGCACGGTGTCGCTACGTCTGTCGCCCGGTTCGCCCGCACCCACGCCTCCTGGCAGCAGGACGGCATCGACGTCGACGACCTGCTGGTCAGCGTGGCCGACAAGGTGTGGAAGGGGAAGCGGGTCACCGACCTGGAAGACCTGCTCGTGGACCGCCTGGCCGCCGCCACCGGCCGCGACCGCTGGTCGGTGTTCCTGGACCTCGACGACATCCTCGACCGGATCGCCGCCGACGCGGACCGCCGGCTCGCTTTCCAGGCCACCCACCCTGTACGCGCTCCCGCAAGCGGCCGGTAACGGGTGATTCGTCGTCATCGTGGCGCTTGCGATGTCACGGGATGGTGGGGTGGGCATCGGACAGGTACCTGAGATCCGGGCTCGACGGACCGCTGTCGGTATCGAGGTCGCCGACGAGCGAGTCGGGCACTCGCATGCGCCACGCGTCGGTGACGAGTTCCCCGAGGCGGTCGACGTCCACCTGCTCCAGCCGCACCATCACCAGCGGCAGCCCGCCGTACGCGGGCGTGGTGAAGAAGACCTCGGGTTCGCCGAGGAGCAGGGCCTGCTTCTCCGCCTCGTCGCCGACGTACAGCACCGCGATGTCGGTCCGGATGACGCGCGGGGTGCCGGGTGTCCGCTCGGGGTAGGACCAGATGAACCCCTTGTCGGCGACCCGGAAGTCGAAGCCGGCGCTCTCGATCTCGACCACGTGCGGCAACGCCAGGGCCAGGCGGCGGACGTCGTCGGCGTCAGCCATCGAGGTTCCTCCAGGGCACCGCGTTTCGCATACGCACAGGTTAGCCGCTGCGCGGGAACCACGATCGTGGCCGACTCGTGTCGCGGCCGGACCGAAAACGGGTCTGGTCGGCTTGGATGGACACATGGACGTCACCAGGAACGGGCGGAGCTGGCGGATCGGGACGGCCGACGATGTCGCCTGGCTCGCCGGCCAGACCACCCACGGCCTGTCGGTCACCACGGCGATCCCGGCGGTGTTCGCGGCGTACGCCACCTTCCACCCACCCGGCGGCGTCAGCTTCGAAGCCCACGAACGCGCCGTGGTCGACGAGCTCACCCGGTACACCCCGGACCAGCCGTGGTGGCTGGGTTACCTCGACACCGGCGCCCACGACATCGTCTTCCCCCGCGCTCCGAAGCTGTGCCTCTACGCGGCCTGGCCCTACGTTCTGGTCGAGGCCGGCCCCGCACAGGCCCTCACCTGGCGGACAGGGCACATGCGCGGCGACGGATCGCTGCCCGACCTGTTCTTCCCCGCGGATCATTCCTGGCTCGTCTCCGCCCTGTGGGACGACGCCTGGACCGACATCGGCGGCAGCGCCGCGCTGATTTCCGCCCTGCACCGCAATCCGCTGGTCGCCGCCCGGCCCGTCGGACCCGACGAGGACGCCCTCCCGCCAGGGCTGACCCGCGACTAGGCCGTGTTTCGTAGGGCTCGAAGCCATTGGTTGATGGCTGCGATGGTGAGGGTGGCTTCGTAGCGGACGGCGAGTTTGTCGTACCTGGTGGCCATGGCGCGATGCTGTTTGAGCTGGTTGATGCCGCACTCGACGGCGTGCCGCAGGCGGTAGGTCTTGCTCGGGATACACGCCCGGATACCTCGCCGGCGCAGGTGGGCCCGGTTGGCCTTGGAGGTGTACGCCTTGTCGGCCAGCACGATGTCCGGGCGGGTGCGCGGCCGACCGCCACCGGATCCCGTCGATGATCACTCGCATGGTCCATCTGCGTGGCCGATCACGACCCGTTCCCGCAGGCAGCAACGCCTCCAGCGCCGCTCACCACGCCGGAGTCCTGACCGCGTCAGCCGTTGAAGTCAGTCATCAGCCAGATCCGGTCGAAGGCGCGCTCGGCCAGATCCGCATGCTTGATCATGAAGTTGACGACGATCAGCGTCTCGCCGAACGCGTCACCCACCTGCCCCTCGTCCAGCCAGACGGTGGCCAGCACGGTGTGCTCGTTTGCGTTGAGGATGGGGTTGTCCGCGCCGCCGGTGCTGGCGCCGCCGTAACCGCCGAGAGAAAACTCGTAATCGTTGTCCTCGAGGTCCCACATCACCTCAGAGATCACTTCCTCGACCTCGTCGTCCAAGCGAAGGTCGAACGGCACCTCGTGCTCGTTCTCCGGAAGGCTCCAGCCGGCACGGGCGTGCAGCAGAATCGGATCGAAGACTGGCACCCCGGGGTTCGGGTGCTCGGTTACCGGAGTGCCGGCCGGTACATGAACGATCCGGCAGTCGTTGGGCGTGAAGTGCGGCTCGACGAAGAACAGCAGCGACCCGTCGGCCGGCAGGTCAAGGTCGTGCCCGTGCGAGGGGATCGCGGCGAGGTCGAGCGTCAATACGAGGCACTGCCCGGGAGGCCACTTCTCGCCCTCCGGCAACGCCGCGAGACCGCCGAACCGACCGGCCACAGGCAGGCCGTCGCCCTCCGGAACCAGCTCCGTCTGTGGTCGGGCTAGCCGCACCCAGCGCTCGATCTCGTCCACCGGCACGCCCTTTTCCCTGGCTGCGCGCCGAAACTCCTGTCGTACATCCATGGCCGGGCATGATGCCTGAAGGGTCCGACAATCAGCAAAAGGCCGGTTCGCGGCAGGCGCCGAGGCGCAGGCCACCAGGCGGAACGGTAGAGGTGAGACCGGTCAAGCTGCCGTCGGGGACGTTGCAGCTGGTCGACAGGCTGGAACCGCGCGACAAGTCGACGTACTACGAAACACGGCCTAGCCCCCTGCCTGCCGACCCTCCGGCACAGCGAACCGGCGGTCGGTCCCGGGCGCGGCCGCTGCCGCCGGCGAGACCCAGGCCGGGTCGCGGCCGGTCAGCCCGATGACCCGGTCGAACAGGGCGGCCTCGGCCGGCAGAATGATCGACGGCCCGAACAAGCCCGGAGTGCCTCCACTACTCTCCTGTTGCGACACCAGACCGTGCACCCAGGCGACGGTCTCCGGGTCGGCGTCGTACGCCTGACCGGTCGCTCGGGCGAGATCCCACCCGTGCACCAGCAACTCGTCGAGCGCGAAGAGACCCATGACCTCGGCCGGCAGCACGACGCCGCCCGCCGCCGCGTCACCGGACCAGGCACCCGGCGAACGCCACGCCTCGACCAGGTGATCGAGCTGCGCGGGCAGACGGTGCCGCCACTCCGGGTCCAGGTTGGCGACCGTCGGGTTGCCCGGGCCGCCTGGCGCAGCATCGGGAGCCTTCTCGGCGGCCAACCGGAACGCGACCGTGAGCCCGACGAGGTGGTCGAGCAGGTCGCCCACGACCCACCCCTCGCACGGGGTGGGAAGGGTGAGCTGGCTGTCGGACACGCCGAGCACCAGCGACGTCAACGCACGCGACGCCGGCTGGAGATCCGGGGTCCTGGTGATGTCACGCATCTCGACACTCCCTCCAGAGTGAATCCTCCGCACGCTATCCGGAGGGACCGACAAAGCTCGTGGATCGCTGGCGTACGCGAATCCGAGCATCGATCAGCTTCAAGGATATCGGCAAATCCGTACAAACACACCTTATAGGTCGCTAGCCTCGGAACCGCCTTCTCGATGGCCGGGAGGGACTGACTGATCAGAGGCGAAGAGCGTGAAACTAGTCCGGCGACTTTCAGCTACTGCAGCGATCGCGACAGCGGTCGCGGGCGTTGCGGCCCTGTCCACGGGCGGCCCGGCCCTTGCGGCCCCCGGTGACGCCAGCGCGCGGGGAGTGGTGGTGGACCTGTCCGCCGCGGTACTCGGCGCACCCGTGATCACCGCCGACGTCGTCATCGGCACCGCGACCGCCCCGGCCGGCGGCGGCACCGACACCGACACCGCGCTGGCGATCACCATCCCCGGCGCCCTGGGGGTCACGGCCTCCGGCACCGTGGTCGAGGTGACCGCGACCCGCGGCGACACCGCGTCGTCGGCCAGCGCCGAGATCGCCGACGTCGCCCTGGGCGTCCTCGGGACAGCCGTGATCGACGCCGACGTGATCACGGCGGCGGTGAACTGCCCGCAGGTCGGCGCGCAGACCGCGGACACCACCTTCGTCGGGCTGGAGCTGTTCGGCGAGCCCGTCGAACTGCTCCCGAACACGCCCGGCGTCACCGCCAGCGCCGCGGTCACCGTTCCCGGTCTCGTCGGTGCCAGCCTGTCCGCCACGCTGACCAACGTGGAGACGACCACCGCCGACGGCGCCACCGCCATCGCGGTGCAGGCGACCCTGACGCTCACCGGCAGCGTCGCCGGCGGGCCGCTGCTGGAGATCCCCGTCGGCACCGTCATCCTCGCCGAGGCGATCTGCGAGCGGCCGCTGGCGGCCACGCCGACGGCGACGCCGACGCAGCCCACACCGTCCCCGACCCTGCCCACCGCGCCTCCGGCCGGCGACCCGACGCAGCCGCCGGCACCCACGGCGACCCCCACCCTGCCCGTCACGGGTGACAGCGGCTCCGGCCTGTGGTGGCTCTTCGGCACGGGCCTCGCCCTGGTCGTCACCGGCACGGCGGCACGGCTCGCCCTCCGCCGCACCCGTACGACTCTCGAAGGGTGACGTTCACACCCTGAACGGTCACCGCTGAGGGGGTCCCGGGCATGACGCCCGGGGCCCCCTCGCTCCGCGCACCCCCGTTGTGCAAGAAGCCCGGCGCGCGTCAGGGCAGGGCGTAGACGCGGCGCGCGGTGTCACCCAGCACCGCCGCCCGCTCGCTCGTGGTGCAGCCGGCCAGCAGGTCGTCGGTGAGCGCGAGCACGTCGGCGTACCGGCCGTGCAGTTCGCAGACCGGCCAGTCCGAGCCGAACAGCACCCGGTCGGCGCCGAAGGCCGACAGCACGTGCTCGGCGTAGGGCCGGATTCGTGCGGCACTCCAGTCCCCGGCCGCCTCGGTGACCAACCCGGACAGCTTGCAGACGACGCCCTCGCAGCGGGCCATGGCCGTGATCCAGGACGCCCACGATCCCCACTCCCCCGCCGCGATGCCCGGCTTTCCCGCGTGGTCGATGACGAACCGGACACCGTCGAGCCCCTGGGCGGCGGCCAGGGCGGCGGGCCGTTGGGGGGCGCGCACGAGGATGTCGTACGGCAGCCCGCGCGCCCCGACCGCGGCGATCCCCCGCGTCACGTCGGCACGCCGCAGCCAGTCCGGGTCCGGCTCGTCCTGCGCCTGATGGCGGACACCCACGAGCGGACCGGAACGCAGCCGGTCGATCTCGTCGCCGGTGTCGGCGCGGGTCAGGTCGAGCCAGCCGACGACGCCGGCGATCAGTCCCCCGCTCTCCCGCGCGGTGGTGAGGAACTCCTCGGTTTCGGCCACCGACGGCACGGTCTGCACCACGACGGTGGCGGCGACCCGTTCGTCGGCGGCGGCGCGCAGGTCGGCCAGCGTGAAGGGACGGCGGATCGGGGCCAGCGCGTCGTCGGACAACCACGGGTACGCGCGCACGGCGGGATCCCACAGGTGGTGGTGCGCGTCGACGATCACGGCTGCACCAGCCCTGCGCCGGCGAGGTCGGGCCAGAGCGCGTCGGGCACCCGGGCGGCGGCGAGGTCGACGTTGCGGGTGACCTGCGCCGCGGTCTGCGCGCCGACCACCAGGGACGCGACGGCCGGGTGCCGCGCGGGGAACGCCAGGGCGGCCTGCGGCAGCGTGACCCCGTGCGACCGGCACACCTCGGCGATCCGGGTGGCCCGGCCGTACAGGGCCTCGGGAATCGGCCGGTAGTCGTACATCCGGCCCGGGTCGTCGGTGGCGAGCACCCCACTGTTGAACACCCCGGCGGCGAGCACGGACACCCCACGTTCCCGGCAGCGGGGCAGCAGGCTGGGTGCCGCCGACTGGTCCAGCAACGTGTACCGCCCGGCGAGCAGGACGGTGTCGACGTCGGTCTCGGTGACGAACCGCTCCAGCATCCGCCACTGGTTCATGCCGACGCCGATCGCGCCCACGACGCCCTCGTCACGCAGCTCGTGCAGCGCCGGATACGCCTCCTCGACGGCCGGGCGCCAGTGCTCGTCGGGGTCGTGGAGGAGCACGACGTCGACCCGGTCCAGGCCCAGGCGGTCGAGGCTGGACTCCAGCGACCGGCGTACGCCGTCGGCGCTGAAGTCCCACCGCCGGGTGTGGTCGGCAGGCACGTCGAACCCGGCCTCGTCGGTCAGGTGCGCGGTCCCCGGTGCCGGCACCAGGAGCCGGCCGACCTTCGTGGAGACGGTGAACTCGTCGCGGGGACGGTCCGCCAGCGCGGCGCCGAGCCGCCGCTCGGACAGCCCGAGGCCGTAGTGCGGGGCGGTGTCGAAGTAGCGGATCCCGGCCTGCCACGCGGCGTCGATCGCGCGGCGGGCCGTGTCGTCGTCCACCGACTGGTACAGGTTGCCGATTCCGGCCGCGCCGAAGCCGAGAGCCGTCACCTCGACGGGTGACCGGCCGAGCCGCTGGGTCCGCATCGTCGCCGTCGCCTCAGTCCTGCGCCTTGCCGCTGGTCAGCCGGGCGAGCACCAGCGCGACCAGGATGACCAGGCCGTTGACGGCCTGGATCTGGTCGGGTTTGACCTGGGCCAGCGTGAGCACGTTCTGGATCAGCCCGAGCAGCACGACACCGGTGAGTGCGCCGACCAGGGAGCCCTTGCCACCATCGAGACTGATCCCGCCGATCACCGCCGCCGCGAACACCGTGAAGATCATCCCGTTGCCCTGGTTGGCCGCCACCGAACCGAGCCGGGCCGACAGCATCAGCCCGGCCAGGGCGGCGAGCGCGCCAGCGACGATGAACGTCACCCAGATGACCCGCTCCACGCGGATACCCGCGGCGCGGGCCGCGTCGGGGTTGCCACCGACGGCGTAGATCGAACGCCCGAACCGGGTGTAGCCGAGCACGACGACGCCGACGGCGAACGCCAGGACCACGATCCAGATCGACAGCGGGATCGTGAGGATGCGCAGGCTGCCCAGGTTGTCGATGGTGGGGATCCGGTTGGCCAGGTTGGAGATGGTGGCGCCACCGACGATCGCCAGTTGCAGGCCCCGCAACGCGATCAACATCGCCAGTGTCACGATGAACGCGGAGAGTTTGAAGCGTACGACCAGCAGCCCGTTGAACACCCCGATCAGCGCGCCGAACGCCAGCGCCACCGGCAGGACCGTCCACGTGGGCCACGGCGCGCCGAGCATCGAGGTCTGCCCGACCACGAGGAAGACCGCCACCGCGGGTGCGATGCCCACGACCGACTCCAGCGACAGGTCGAACTTTCCGACGATCAGCACCAGAGCCTCCGCCAGCACCACCAGCGCCAGCTCGGTCTGGTACTTCAGCACGGTGTCGACCAGGTACGACTTGGTGAGGAACACGTCCGGTTTGAGCGTGTAGCCGTAGATGAGCAGCGCGATGATCGGTGGCACCAGGGCGAGGTCGCGCAGCCGGGCCAGTCGCAGCCGGTTGCTGGGTCGACCGGTGGGTCGCGGCGGTCGCTGCGGCGACTCCGGAGCGCCGACGGCCAGCGTCTCAGACATGCTTCTCACCGATCCCTTCGATCTCGGCCACGAGCGTGGCCTCGTCCCACCCGCGACCGTGCTCGGCGACGACGCGGCCGGCCACCATCACCACCACCCGGTCACACACCCGCAGGTCGTCCAGTTCGTCGGAGACCAGCAGCGCACCGCGACCAGCCCGGGTCTCCGCGTCCACCACCCCGAGCAGGGACTCCTTCGACCGCACGTCCACACCCACCGTGGGATGCACCAGCACCAGGATCCGGGGATCGCGGGCGAGCGCCCGGGCCATCACGACCTTCTGCGCGTTGCCGCCGGAGAGCTCGCCGACCGGTTGGTGAGGGCCGGCGGTGTGCACGTCGAGGTCGGCGATCGCCTGACGGCCCCGGGCGTCGCGTCGCTTCGGCAGCACGACGCCGGCCGGGCCGAGCCGGTCGGCGACGGTCATCGTGGCGTTCTCCGCCACCGAGAGCCCGGGAACGAACCCGTCGGCGTTCCGGTCCGCCGGCAGGTACCCGATGCCGGCCCGTAGCGCGGCCGGGACGCTGGCCGGCTTCACCGTGACGCCCGCGACCCGCACCTGGCCGGTACGCGGGCGCAGCCCCACCACCGCCTCGGCGAACTGCCGCTTGCCGCTCGCGGCGGACCCGGCCACCCCGACGATCTCGCCGCGCCGGATGGTCAGGTCGATCGGCTCGGTGACGTCGGGGACCCCGACGGCGTCGAGGGTGAGCACCGGCTCGGCCTCGTCCGGTACCGGCGGTCGGTCCTGCCCGACCTGCACCAACCCGTGCGCGTCGCCGATCATCGCCTCGACGAGCCGGGCGTGGTCCAGCTCCGCCACCGGGGCGGTCACGATGTGCCGGGCGTCGCGGAACACCGTCACCCGCTGGCAGATCTCGTAGATCTCCGGCAGGTGGTGGGAGATGAACAGGAAGGTCACGCCCTGCTGCTGGAGGCCGGTGAGGCGGTCGAAGAGCCGCGCGATGGCCCGGGCTTCGAGCTGCGCGGTCGGCTCGTCGAGGATGACGAAGCGGGCACCGTGCGACAGAGCCCCGGCGATCTCCACCAGCTGGCGCTGCTCGACGGTCAGCTCCTTCGCCGGCGTGGCCGGGTCGACCGGCACCGACCACGACTCCAGCAGGTCGGTCGCCGCCCGCCTCAGCCGTGACCGGGACAGCAGGCCGAACCGGCCGCGCGGCTGGCGGTCGAGGAAGAGGTTCTCCGCGACCGACAACTCGCCGACCACCGAGGGCTTCTGGTAGACGCAGGCGACCTGTCGACGCCAGGCGACGCGGTCGCCCAGCGGCGGCGCCGGCCGGCCGGCGAAGCGGACTTGGCCGGCGTCCGGCTTGAGCAGCCCGGTCAGGACACCGACCAGGGTGGACTTACCGGCGCCGTTGCGGCCGACGAGCGCGTGCGTCTCACCAGGCAGTACGGTCAGGCTTCCGTCGGCGAGCGCCACGGTCGGGCCGAACCGCTTGGCGATCCCGATCGCCTCGACTACGGGTCTGGACTCGTCGTCGACCATCACACCGTCCCTCCGGATCCCGGCGTCGGGCCGTACGGCGGCGGGCATCCCGACGGGACACCCGACGCCGTACGGTCCGCGCTACTTCTTGTTGCCCCAGAGGGCGGGGTCGTCGACGTTGTCCTTGGTGATCAGCGGTGCCGGGAGCTGGTCCTCGTAGCCGTTCGGCAGCTTGATGACGGTACTGCCGTGATCGGTCGGGCCCTCCGTGGGCGTCACGCCGGCCATCGCCTGCTTGGCCCAGTGCAGGCCGTACTGCGCGTAGGCGTCCGCCGGCTGGGAGACGGTCGCGTCGATCTCGCCCTTGCGGATCGCGTCGAGTTCCTGCGGGATGCCGTCGTTGGACACGATGAAGATGTGCCGCGGGTCCGTCGGCGGCACGAGCAGCTTGCGCTGCTTGAGGACCTGCAGGGTCGGGTCGAGGAACACCCCGCCGGCCTGCATGTACACGCCCTTGATGTCGGGGTCGGTCGACAGGCGGGTCTCCAGGGCGGCCTGCGCCTTGCTGCCCTCCCACTCGGTCGGCTCCTCGAACACCGTGATCCCCGGGAACTTCGCGGTCATGCACTCCTTGAACGCCTCGGAGCGGTCCCGGCCGTTGATCGACGACAACGCGCCCTGGAACTCGATGACCTTGCCCTTGCCGCCGAGCTTCCCGCCGAGGAAATCGCACGCCTTGGTGCCGTACGCCCGGTTGTCGGCGCGGACGACCATGTAGACGCTGCCGTTGTCCGGCCGGGTGTCGACACTGACCACCGGGATCTTCTTCTGGGCCAGTTCGTCGAGCTTCGGCCCGATCGCGCCGGTGTCCTGCGGAGCGATCACCAGTGCCTTGGCGCCCTGGGTGACCAGGCTGTCGACGTTGCTGATGAGCTTCTGGATGTCGTTCTGCGAGTTGGTCTGCCCGGTGAGTTCGACGCCGACCTCAGCGGCCTTCGGGGTCATGTAGCTGGCGTACGCGTTCCAGAAGTCGGAGTCCGCGCGCGGCAGGTCGACACCGACCGAACCCGTACCGCCCCCACCCGGGGTGGCGGGTCCGGTGGAGTCCTTGCTGCACGCCGCCGCGGACGCGACCAGCGCCACGGCCATGGACAGCCCGAGCACCCCTCGGGCGGTCACACCGATCGTCATGGGTTTCCTCGATTCACTGGCAGGGACGGATTTTCGCGGTCCGCGGCCGTCGTGGCGGCCTGTCGGAGGCGGAGCCCGTGCATGCCGCCGTCGACGGCGAGCACGGTCCCGGTGGTGGACGCGGCCAGCGGGCTGGCCAGGTAGGCGATCGCGGTGGCGACCTCGGTGGCGGAGACCAGCCGACCGATGGGCTGACGTGCACGCAGCGCGGCCAGTTCGGCGTCCGGGTCGTCGGCGGCGGCGAGCAGGCGGCGCACCCACGGGGTGTCGACGGTGCCGGGGTTGACGCAGTTGACCCTGATCCCCTCGGCGAGGTGATCGGCGGCCATGGCGAGGGTCAGCGACTGCACCGCGCCCTTCGTCGCGCTGTAGAGCGCGCGGTTGGGCAGGCCGGCGGTGGCGGCGATCGAACAGGTGTTGACCACGGCCGCCTGGGCCGACGTCCGCAGGTGGGGCAGGGCCGCCCGGGTGACCCGGACGATGCCCAGCACGTTGACGTCGAAGACGCGGTGCCACTCGTCGTCGGTGTTCGCCTCGACGGTGCCCTGCGCGCCGACACCGGCGTTGTTGATGAGAACGTCGATGCCGCCGAGGTGCCGCGCGGCCTCGGCGACGGCCCGGGTCACCACGTCCGCGTCCGCGACGTCGCAGACGATGCCGTGCAGCGGGGCCGGCACACCGGACGGATCCAGGTCGAGGCAGGCGACGGCGGCGCCCCGCTCGGCGAGCAGGTGGGCGGTGGCGAGACCGATGCCGGAGCCGCCCCCGGTGACCACGGCGCGCAGGCCGGTGAACTCGGCGCTCATGCCGCTCCCCCGTCCGCCCAGACCGGGCCGTCCGGGTAGACGTAGTCGAGCAGCGTCTGTGGCCGGAGGTCGGCGCTGAACCCCGGTGCGGTCGGGGCGACGTAGTGGCCGTTGCGGATGACCACCGGGTGGACGAAGTGCTCGTGCAGGTGGTCGACGAACTCGATCACGCGGTTCTCCATCGAGCCGGACACCGCCAGGTAGTCGAACATCGACAGGTGCTGCACCAGCTCGCAGAGGCCGACCCCACCGGCGTGCGGGCACACCGGCACCCCGAACTTCGCCGCCAGCAGCAGGATCGCCACGTTCTCGTTGACCCCGGCCACCCGGGCGGCGTCCAGTTGCAGGTACGAGATGGCGCCGGTCTGCAGGAGCTGCTTGAAGATCACGCGGTTCTGCACGTGCTCCCCGGTGGCGACCTTCACGGGGGAGATCGCCCGGGCGATGGTGGCGTGGCCGAGCACGTCATCCGGGCTGGTGGGCTCCTCGACCCACCACGGGTCGAAGCGGGACAGCTCCCGTACCCAGGCGATCGCCTGGCCGACGTCCCACCGCTGGTTGGCGTCGACGGCAATGCGGATGTCCGGGCCCACCGCCTCCCGTGCGAGGGCCATCCGCCGTACGTCGTCGTCGAGGTTGGCGCCGACCTTCAGCTTGAGCTGGGTGAAGCCGTCGGCGACGGCCTCCTTGCAGAGGCGGGCCAGCTTGGCGTCGTCGTACCCCAGCCATCCCGGGGTGGTGGTGTAGCCCGGATAGCCGTGTTCGAGGAGGTGGGCCTCCCGCTCGGCCCGCCCGGGCTGTGCGCGGCGGAGGATCTCCAGTGCCTCGCCGGGGGTGAGCGCGTCGGACAGGTACCGGAAGTCGACCAGGTCGACAAGCTCTTCGGGGGTCGAGTCGGCGAGCAGCTTCCACAGTGGCTTGCCCGCGCGCTTGGCACGCAGGTCCCACAGCGCGTTGACCACCGCGGAGATCGCCATGTGCATGACGCCCTTCTCCGGGCCGAGCCAGCGTAGCTGCGAGTCGTGCACCATGTCCCGCCAGACGCCACCGAGGTCGCTCAGCGTCGCGTCGAGCGGGCGTCCGACGACGTACGACTCGAGGGCGCGGATGGCGGTGGTCTGGATGTCGTTGCCGCGCCCGATGGTGAAGGCGAACCCGTGGCCCTCGTGCCCGTCCGGGTGGTCGGTGCCGATGATGACGTAGGACGCCGAGTAGTCGGGGTCCGGGTTCATGGCGTCCGAGCCGTCCAGCTCGCGGGAGGTGGGGAACCGGATGTCGTACGTCCGCAGGCCGGTGATCCTCGCGGTCATGCCGCCGCCCCCACCGTCTGACGCTGCGCGCCGAGGCCGTCGATCTCGATCTCGATCACGTCACCGGGCCGCAGGTAGGGCTTCGGATCCGGCTGCCCGAGGGCCACCCCGGCCGGTGTGCCGGTGTTGATGACGTCCCCTGGTTCGAGCACCATGAACTGGCTCACGTAGCGGATCAGCTCGGCGACGCCGAAGATCATCGTCTTGGTGCTGCCGTTCTGCCGGCGGGTGCCGTTGACGGTCAGGCGCAGGCCCAGTTGCTGCGGGTCGGGCACCTCGTCGGCGGTGACCAGCCAGGGTCCGAGCGGGTTGAACGTCTCGCAGGACTTGCCCTTGTCCCACTGGCCGCCGCGTTCGAGCTGGAACTCGCGTTCGGACAGGTCGTTGGAGATGGCGTAGCCGGCGACGCAGGCCAACGCCGCGTCGTCGCTCTCCAGGTAGCGCGCGGTGCGTCCGATGACGACGGCGAGCTCGACCTCCCAGTCGGTCTTGACGCTGCCACGCGGGATGAGCACCTGGTCGTTGGGGCCGACCACCGTGTTCGGTGCCTTCATGAACAGGATCGGCTCCGTCGGCGGCTGCGCAGCGGTCTCCGCGGCATGGTCGGAGTAGTTCAGCCCGACGCACACGATCTTGCCGGGCCGCGCGATCGGCGCGCCGATCCGGGTCTCCGGGTCGGCCACCAGGGGCAGGTCCCCACCTTCGACCGCGGCGCGCACCACCTCGACACCGTCACCGGAGAGGAAGGCCCCGTCGATCTCGACCACCAGGTCGGAGAGGTCCACGAGCCGGCCGTGCGCGTCCAGCGCCGCCGGACGTTCCTGGCCGATTGCCCCCACTCGAAGCAGCTTCACTCGACAACCTCCGGCCAAACATCGGATCTGTTGCCTGGTTGTATAGTTGAGTTACGCACGTGTTGCAATAGGACGCTGGGAAGTTCGGCCAAAGTGATCGGATGACCGGGCGAGGGCAGCGGCTCTCAGCAGGACCGCCCGACTCATGGCCGGCGGGGTGGATCGGCGCAGGGGCCCGCAGTACGGCCTGCGTTGGCGAAGAGCAGCGAACCGGGCGGCCAGGACGGTCAGGCCGGCGGCAGCGCGGACTCGGGGCCGCCGAGCGCGTTGCGGAGCCACTGCTCGACACCGGAGACGTGCACCGTCGCCCAGGCCCGGGCCGCCTCGGGCTGGCGCGCCTCGATCGCCTCGCAGATCGCCTCGTGCTGCTCCCGGGTGCGCCGCACGGCACCCTCCTGGGTGAGCCCTCGCCAGATGCGTGCCCGCGTCGTCGGCCCGGACAGGCTGTCGATCAACGAGCAGAGCACGTTGTTGCCGGATCCGGCGGCGATGTGGTTGTGGAACCGAAGGTCATTGGCCACCAACGCCTCGATCGTCGGCGCCTCTCCCAGCTCGGCGAGGATCCCCCGCAGGCCGGCGATCTCCGCGTCGGTCATCCGGATCGCGGCCAGCTCCGTCGCGGCCGGTTCGAGCACACGGCGTACCTCCAGGAACTGCAGCACCGTGTCGTCCTGGTGGAAGTCGACGACGAACCCGATGGCGTCCAGAAGAAGGGCGGGTTCGAGACTCGTCACGTAGGTGCCGTCCCCCTGCCGCACGTCCAGCACCCGGATCAGCGACAACGCCTTGACCGCCTCCCGCAACGAGTTGCGGGAGAGGCCGAGCCGCTCGGCGAGGTCCGCCTCCCTGGGCAGTCGAGAGCCGGGGCCCAGCTCCCCCTGCACGATCATCGCCTTGATCTTGTCGATCGCCTCGTCGGTAACCGGCACGTGGCCCCCTCCCGGACATCCGATGTCTCGCAGACTACCTGCGCGTCAGGCTCGCACGGAATTCCGCCGGCCCTGCCTGCCACCCGGGCGGGCCGGCGAGGCCAGGCTGACATCCACGGCCGTCGCCGGCCGCAGGAGCTGCCGCAGACATGGGAGCTATCCGGCGACGATGGCCCGGTCGCTCTCCCCGCCGGAGAGGAACGACGCCAACTCCTGCCCCTGTTCGGCGACGGCCGCGCGCTCGGTCCGGGAGAAGCGGCCCAGCGGGGTCACGGTCACCGTGCCGGCCGCGACGCCCCAGGTCGCGGCGACCCGCCCGTCGACCAGCACGACGCGCTCGCCAGCGACCGACAGGCCGCGGTGGGCGTCGTCGACGATCCGACTGCGGTCGTGGTAGCCGAGGACCGCGTTGTCGAAGGCCGGCAGGAACCGCACCGGGGCGGGTGTGTCGGGGTCGGGGCGCGGCGCGTCGGGAAGGTCGATCAGTTGACGGCCGCGCTCGTCGCGGAAGGTCACCAGTTCCGCACGCAGAGCGGTCACCGCTCTCGGTAGTCCGGCGAGGCCGCACCAGGCCCGCAGGTCGGCCGTGGCCGCCGGGCCGAACGCGGCCAGGTAGCGACGTACCAGCGTCTGCCCGACCGGATCGGCCCCCTCCAGGGTCGGCGGGTCGATCTCCCGGCCCAACCAGGAGGAGAGCGGAACGTTTCGCACGCCGGCCCTGGTGCGCCACAGCCCGCGCGGCGGCAGCTGCACCATCGGGACGAGCGCGGCGATCACCATCTCGCCCAGCGCACGCGGCCCCGGCCTCGGCCAACGCTCACCGAGCGCCCGCGCCAGCTCGGTCATCGAGCGTGGCTCGCCGTCGGCCATCACCGCCAGGCCGGCGGCGGCCAGCTCGTCGAGGTCCACCCCGTCGAGCTCGTCGCGGTAGGTCCCGAGCACCCGCTGGCGCAGCATGGTGTCGTGACGGGCCCGCCAGGCCAGGACGTCGTCGGCGGTGAGGAGATGGACGGTCCGGCGCATGAGGTGTGTGCGCACCAGGCGTCGCCCGGTCAGCAGGTCGGAGAGCACCGCCGGGTCGAACGCGCGCAGCCGCGACCAGAGCCCGACGAACGGCTCCTGCGGTTCCTGCGCCTGGAGGCCGCCGAGGTGCGCGACGGCATCCAGGACCGTTACGTCGGCGCGTTCGAGCAGGAACTGCCGGGCGAGCGTCGCGCGGTTGAGCGCCCGGGCGGCGAGAACGGTCATCGGATCACTCCGCGGCCGGTGAGGAGTTCGGCCCGCTCCGGGTCGGGAGTTGAGGCGGGTGTCGTCGTGGCGGGCACTCGGATCCTTCCGGTCGTCCTCGTCGGCTTGCCAGTGCAACGGTCGCAGGTGAAGAGGACAGCTTGTGACCGCTTCTCCTGGCAGTATCGGAACCCGTGCCGAACACCTCAGCCCGCCTGCTGTCGCTGCTCTCTCTGCTCCAGGCCCGCCGGGACTGGCCGGGGACACTGTTGGCCGAGCGGCTCGCCGTCAGCCCGCGCACCGTGCGCCGCGACGTCGATCGCCTGCGCGAGCTCGGCTACCCCATCCGCGCGACCAAGGGCCCCGACGGCGGTTACCGGCTCGACGCGGGCAGGGAACTGCCACCGCTGCTGTTCGACGACGAGCAGGCCGTCGCGCTCGCCGTCGCACTCCAGATCGCCACCACCGCCGGCGCCGGCATCGAGGAGGCCGCGAAGCGGGCGCTGACCACCGTCCGGCAGGTCATGCCGGCACGGCTGCGCCACCGCATCGACACCCTCCAGGTCACCGCCGTCGGACGACCCGGAACCCGATCGAACCCACAGGCCGACAGCGCCGTACTCGTGGCGCTCAGCGCCGCCGTGCACGCCCGCGAGGTGCTGCGCTTCGACTACGCCCCCGCCTTGCGGGAGGGAGTGGGCGACGACCGGCGCGCCGAGATTCCTCCGCGCCGGGTGCAGCCGCACCATGTCGTCACCTGGGGTGGGCGCTGGTACCTCGTCGCGTGGGATCTCGACCGCGGCGACTGGCGCACCTTTCGCGCCGACCGGATCACGCCGCGCACACCCACGGGTCCCCGCTTCACCCCCCGCGAACTGCCCGGAGGGGACGTGGCCGCCTACGTCGTCAGCAGGTTCCAGGGCTCCGGCGACTGGCCCTGCCGAGGCGAGGTGATCCTCGACCTCCCCGCCGAGGCCGTGTCCCCCTACACCAGCGACGGACTGGTCGAGGCACTCGGCCCGGACCGCTGCCGACTCGTCCTGGGCTCCTGGTCATGGCCCAGCCTGGCCGCCTCCATCGGCAGGTTCGACGCCGACATCGAGGTCGTCGGGCCGGCCGAGCTCAAGGACGCCTTCGCGCACCTGGCCCACCGGTACGCCCACGCCGCGGCCGGCTAAACCACCGGCGTCCCCCCGTTACCCTCGACCACAGTCCCGGAGACCGACACCTGAAGACCAAAAACTTTTGTTGGTTTCCTACAACTGAGCGGCGATTGGTTCGGTGATTGCACCATGGCGCTGGCCGCTGGCAGACGGAAAAGTGATCGCTGCCGGGAGCCGTCATCTCCCGGCGACACGCATCATGGGTCTACCAAAGGGGTCAGTCGGGTGTTCAACCGTGTCGCCATCGTCAACCGTGGTGAGGCCGCCATGCGGCTCATCCACGCGGTCCGCGAGTTGGCTGCGGAGACCGGCATCCGGATCGAAACCGTCGCCCTCTACACCGACGTCGACCGCACCGCCACCTTCGTGCGCGAGGCGGACATCGCCTACGACCTCGGTCCGGCGTCCGCCCGCCCGTACCTCAATCTGGCGGTGCTGGAGCGCGCGCTGACGGAGACCGGGGCCGACGCCGCGTGGGTCGGCTGGGGTTTCGTCGCCGAGGACCCGGCGTTCGCGGAACTGTGCGAGAAGATCGGCGTCACGTTCGTCGGGCCGAGCGCGGACGCCATGCGCCAGCTCGGCGACAAGATCGGCTCGAAGCTGATCGCCGAAGAGGTCGGCGTGCCGGTCGCGCCGTGGAGCCGCGGTGCCGTCAAGACCCTGGACGCCGCTCGCACGGCGGCGGCCGAGATCGGCTACCCGCTGATGCTGAAGGCGACCGCGGGCGGCGGCGGTCGCGGCATCCGCGTGATCAGGAGCGAGGCCGAACTGGTCGACGCGTACGAGCGCACGAGTCAGGAGGCGGCACGGGCGTTCGGCAGCGGCATCGTCTTCCTGGAGCGCCTGGTCACCGGGGCGCGGCACGTCGAGGTCCAGGTGATCGCCGACGGGCAGGGCACGGCCTGGGCGCTCGGCGTCCGCGACTGCTCGGTGCAGCGACGCAACCAGAAGGTCATCGAGGAGTCGTCGTCACCGGTGCTCAGCCCGGCGCAGGCGGCCGAACTCAAGACGTCGGCCGAACGGCTGGCCGTGGCGGTCGGATACCGCGGCGCGGCGACCGTCGAGTTCCTCTACCACCCCGGCGACCAGCTGTTCGCGTTCCTCGAGGTCAACACCCGCCTGCAGGTCGAGCACCCGATCACCGAGCTGACCACCGGGTTCGACCTGGTCAAGGCCCAGCTGCACGTCGCCTCCGGCGGCCGGCTCGACGGTGAGCCGCCGGCGGAGCGCGGGCACGCCATCGAGGCCCGCCTGAACGCCGAGGACCCCGACCGCGACTTCGCGCCCTCCCCCGGCCGGATCGCGCGGCTGGACCTGCCCGCTGGCCCGGGTATCCGGGTGGACACCGGCGTCAGCGAGGGTGACACCATCCCGGCCGACTTCGACTCGATGATCGCGAAGATCATCGCGTACGGCCGCAATCGCGACGAGGCACTCGGCAAGCTGCGTCGGGCGATGGCGAACACCACGGTGATCATCGAGGGCGGCGCGACGAACAAGAGCTTCGTCCTCGACCTGCTCGACCAGCCCGAGGTGATCGACGCCAGCGCGGACACCGGCTGGATCGACCGCGTCCGTGGCGAGGGCAGGCTCGTCGCGCACCGGCACTCCGCGGTCGCACTGGCGGCCGCCGCCATCGAGGCGTACGAGGAGGAGGAGCGCGTCGAGCGGCAGCGGCTGCTGTCGACGGCGTCCGGTGGGCGCCCCCAGGTGCAGCACAAGAGCGGCCGGCCGCTGGACCTGAAGCTGCGCGGCGTCACCTACCGCATGCGCGTGGCGCGGGTCGGCGCGCACCGGTTCCGCGTCGGCATCGAGGTGGGCCCCGTCGTGCACACCGCCGACGTCGAGCTCGACCGCTTCGACCGGCACACCGGCCAGATCGCCGTCAACGGCATCCGGTACCGGCTGCTCACCGGCACGCACGGGCCGACCCACCTGGTCGAGGTGGACGGCGTGACGCACCGGGTCAGCCGCGACGAGGGCGGCGTCGTCCGCTCCCCCATGCCGGCGCTGGTCGTCGCCACACCGCTGGAGATCGGCGCCGAGGTCGAGGCCGGCGCGCCGGTGCTGGTGCTGGAAGCCATGAAGATGGAGACGGTGCTGCGTGCGCCGTTCAAGGCGCGGCTGAAGGAGTGCGCCGTCGCGGTCGGCAGCCAGGTCGAGGCCGGTGCGCCGCTGCTGCGACTGGAGCCGCTCGCCGACGAGGCCGCCGAGACCGCGGACGATCCGACCGCCGCCCCCGTCGAGCTGGACCTGCCCACCTCGGCCGAGGACGTTCCGGCGTACCAGCGCACCCTGCGCGGCCAGGAGGACCTGCGCGCCCTGCTGCTCGGCTTCGACGTCGACCCGCACGACGACGACCGGGTGCTCGACGACTACCTCACCGCGCGGTCGGCGGCCATCGAGGACGGCCACCGGCCGCTGGCCGCGGAACTCGACCTCGTCGACGTGTTCGCCGACCTCACCGAGCTGAGCCGCAACCGGCCGACGGGCGAGGAGGGCGGCGCCCACGCGCACAGTGCCCGCGAGTACTTCCACACGTACCTGCAGAGCCTCGACGTCGAGCGGGCCGGGCTTCCGGATGCCTTTCAGGCCAAGCTCGCCAAGGCGCTCGGGCACTACGGCGTCACCGACCTGGAGCGCTCCGGCGACCTCGAAGCCGCCGTGTTCCGGATCTTCCTCGCGCAGCAACGCGCGTCCGCCGACGCCACGGTCGTCGCGACGCTGCTGCGCGCGTGGCTGCGGGAGTCCCCGCCGGACGAGACGCTGCGCGAGCCGGCGGGTCTCGCACTGGAGCGGCTGGTGGCCGCGACGCAGGTCCGCTTCCCCGTGGTCGCCGACCTCGCCCGCGGTGTGGTGTTCGCCTGGTTCGCCCAGCCGCTGCTGCGCCGCAACCGCGCCCGCGTCTACGCCCAGGTCCGCGGGCACCTGCGTCACCTGGACGCGCACCCGGACGCGGCGGACCGCACCGAGCGGATCGCCGAGATGGTACGCAGCACCGAGCCGCTGGTACGGCTGCTCGGCCAGCGGCTCGTCCGTGACCACCTCGACAACGCGGTGATGCTGGAGGTGCTGACCCGGCGGTACTACGGCAACAAGGCGCTCGCCAGCGTACGCACCCGCGAGGTCGCGGACTGCACGTTCGTCGTCGCCGAGCGCGCCGACTCGAGCGTGGTCTCCGCGGCGGTGAGCTTCGACGCGTTGGGCGACGCGCTGCGCGGGCTCGCCGAGCTGGCGAGCGGCGAGGACGCCGTCGACGTCGACATCTACCTCGGGTGGGAGAACCAGCCGGAGGACTTCGACGCGATGGCCGCGGCGCTGCTGGAGGTCATCACCGCGCACCCGCTGCCGCCCCAGGTCCGTCGGCTCACCGCCACCGTCGCCGGTCGCGGCGGAGCGGTGATGCACCACCACTTCACCTTCCGCCCGTCCGACGCGGGGATGACGGAGGACCGGCTGATCCGCGGCCTGCACCCGTACATCGCGCAGCGGATGCAGCTGGAGCGGCTGCACAAGTTCGACCTGACCCGGCTGCCGTCGTCGGACGAGGAGGTCTACCTCTTCCAGTGCGTGGCGCGGGAGAACCCGTCCGACGAGCGTCTCGTCGCGTTCGCGCAGGTGCGGGACCTGACCGAGCTGCGCGAGCAGGACGGCCGGCTGGTCGCGCTGCCGACGACCGAGGACGCCATCGCCGCCTGCCTCGACTCGATCCGCCGCGCACAGTCCCGGCGGCCGTCGAAGACGCGCTTCAACACCAACCGGATCGTGGTCTACGTCTGGCCGCCGAGCGAGCTGACCCGCCAGGAGATGGAGATGATCGCCGGGCGGGTACGCCCGACGACCGCGGGGGCAGGGCTGGAGGAGATCCTCTTCGTCGCCCGGCAGCGCGACCGCCGCACCGGCGAGCTGACCAAGATCGCCGTACGGATCTCCTTCGACGCCACCGGCGGCGCCCAGCTCACCATCGGCGAGCCGCCCGTCGAACCCGTCGAACCGCTCGACGAGTACCGGCTGAAGGTGCTGCGGGCGAGCAGCCGCAACACGGTGTACCCGTACGAGCTGACCGGCCTGCTCGGCGACTTCGTCGAGCACGACCTCAACGACGACCACGTGTTGGTGCCGGTGGAGCGGCCGAAGGGTCGCAACTGGGCCGCGATCGTCGCCGGCGTGGTCACCACGCCGACCGAGCGGCACCCGCAGGGTGTCAGCCGGGTCGTGCTGCTCGGTGACCCGACGAAGTCGCTGGGTGCGCTGTCGGAGCCGGAGTGCCGACGCGTGATCGCCGCGCTCGACCTGGCCGAGCAGATGCGGGTGCCACTGGAGTGGTGGGCGCTGTCCGCCGGGGCGCGGATCTCCATGACCTCCGGCACCGAGAACATGGACTGGGTGGCGGCGGCGCTCAAGCGCATCGTCGAGTTCACCCAGGCCGGCGGTGAGATCAACATCGTCGTGGCGGGCATCAACGTGGGCGCGCAGCCGTACTGGAACGCCGAGGCGACGATGCTCATGCACACCAAGGGCATCCTGGTGATGACGCCGGACTCGGCGATGGTCCTCACCGGCAAGCAGTCGCTCGACTTCTCCGGAGGCGTGTCCGCCGAGGACAACTTCGGCATCGGCGGCTACGACCGGGTGATGGGGCCGAACGGGCAGGCGCAGTACTGGGCGCCGAACCTGACGGCCGCGCGGGACGTGGTCATGTCGCACTACGACCACACGTACGTCGCTCCCGGCGAGGACGCGCCCCGGCGGGCGGCCACCACGGACCCCGTGGACCGCGACATCTCGGCGTTCCCGCACGACGTCGCCGGCAGCGCGTTCAACACCGTCGGCGAGATCTTCTCCGCCACGGCCAACCCCGACCGCAAGAAGCCCTTCGACATCCGGACGGTGATGCGGGCGCTCGCCGACCAGGACCACCCGGTGCTGGAACGTTGGGCGGGCATGGCCGACGCGGAGACCGCCGTCGTGCAGGACGTACACCTCGGCGGCATCCCGGTGTGCCTGCTCGGCATCGAGTCACGGTCGGTGCCCCGGCGCGGCTTCCCACCCACCGACGGCCCGGACACCTACACGGCGGGGACGCTGTTCCCACGGTCGTCGAAGAAGGCCGCGCGGGCGATCAACGCGGCCAGCGGCAACCGGCCGCTGGTGGTGCTGGCGAACCTGTCGGGCTTCGACGGCTCACCGGAGTCGATGCGCAAGCTCCAGTTGGAGTACGGCGCCGAGATCGGCCGGGCGATCGTGAACTTCCGCGGGCCGATCGTCTTCTGCGTGATCTCGCGCTACCACGGCGGCGCGTTCGTGGTGTTCTCCAAGGCCCTGAACCCGAACATGACGGTGCTGGCGCTGGAGGGCTCGTTCGCCTCGGTGCTGGGCGGCGCCCCCGCCGCCGCGGTGGTGTTCTCCGCCGACGTCAACGCCCGCACGGCGGCCGACCCGCGTGTCCGGGGCCTGGAGGCCCGCGTCGCCGTGGCGGCCGGCACCGAGCGCGCGGCGTTGACCGCGGAACTCGACGAGCTGCGCTCGTCGGTCCGGGCGGAGAAGCTCGGCGAGGTCGCCACGGAGTTCGACCGCGTGCACAACATCCAGCGCGCCGTCGAGGTCGGCTCCGTGGACGCGGTCATCCGCGCCGCCGAGCTGCGTCCACGCATCATCGAGGCCATCGAGACCCGACTCGGCTAGGTGGCGGACGGAGCGTCAGTGATCACCCGGAACAGGTGGGGTCGTGCCCGAGCGGCGACGACCCCGCCTGTCCTGGGCGATCGTTCGTACCGGGGTCTCCGCCGAGCCGTGGCCGTCGTGTGCCTGATCGCCGCCGCCACGGTGCCGGCCGGTTCGTCGGTGGCGGACACCTCCGCGACGACGGTCCTGCGGGTGCTCCAGATGAACCTCTGCAACAGCGGGCGCGCCGGCTGTTACACGGGCCGATCGGTGACCGGGGCCATAGAGGTCATCACCGCCGAGGTGCCCGATCTGGTCACCCTCAACGAGATCTGCCGGGACGACGTGACGACCCTGGAGCGCACGTTCTCGCAGGTCCACGGTGGCGCCAGGGTCGTGTCCGCGTTCAAGGCCGCCGGCGACCGTCCTTCCGGCGCCGCCACCCGGTGCCGCAACGGCCAGCCGTACGGCATCGGGCTGCTGGCCCGCGTCACGGCGCCGTACACCGTGCACAGCGGGATCTACCCGACGCAGGATGTCACGGACCCCGAGGAGCGTGCCTGGCTCTGCGTCGAGGTCGCCGGCACGCTGCACGCCTGCACCACACACCTGGCGGCCACCAGCGCCGCCGTCGCGCTCGCCCAGTGCCGTCACCTGCTCGACACGGTCGTGTCGACCATCCGCGGCAGCTCCGGGTACGCGCCCACCGTGCTGCTCGGCGACCTCAACCTCCGCAGCGGCGGCTCCCCCGACGTGCGGTCCTGCGTACCGCCGGACTACCTGCGGATCGACGACGGCGCGCTGCAGCACGCCATGGCGACGACCGACGTCCGGATCTGTTGCCGCCGGTCGGTGAGCATGCGCGGGGCGACCGACCACCCGGGGCTGCTGGCCACCCTCAGGATCGAGGCGAACCCGACCGCTGCTCGCCGGGCGTGACTGAACGCGCGGGCCAGGAGGTGCCTTTTGGCTGTTCGGGCGTGTCCTGTTTTGTAGGTTCAGAGGTGACAGGAACCTCGCCAGGTTGCCAGCGCCTCCGCTCCCGGTCGGGCGTCGCTTCAGGAGGCAGACGCCGTGACCTCGAGCCCGCTCCCCCGGATTCTCCGCCGACGCGGCGAGCCCGAGTTTCCGACGTTCCTGGAACTCTTCTTCGATCTGGTCTACATCTTCATGTTCTCCCGGCTCGCCGTCGGGCTGATGAACGATCTCAGCGTTCGCAACGCGGCGCAGACGGCCGTTCTGCTGCTCGCCGCATGGTGGGTCTGGGTGCTCACGGCGTGGCTCACCGATCTGTTCAATCCGCGGCTACCGCTGATCCAGGCCACCGTGCTCGTGGTCATGTTCGGCACCCTGCTGATGGCCGTCGCGGTCCCACGGGCCTTCGGCGCGTACGGGTGGCTCTTCGTCGCGGCGTACTTCGCCATCCACCTCGCCCGGGACTCGGTTCTCATCCCCGGCACGCGGGTGAACCGGCCCATCCAGGCGCGGAGCATCCGTGTCTTCTTCTGGTTCGGCGTCACCGTCGTGCCCTGGGTGGCCGGCGCGTTCGTGGACGGCACGGCCAGGCTGGTGCTCTGGTCCATCGCGGTGGCGGTCGACCTCGGGTCGGCCCGGATCGGTTGGCCGACGCCCCGGCTCGGTCGTACCGAACTCGCCAGCCAGATCTTCACCGGCGCTCACCTGTCCGAACGACACCGGCAGATCTTCATCATCTCGCTCGGTGAGTTGATCCTGACCGTCGGCATGGGGTTGGCCGGCAGCCACTTCGAGGTCGGCCCGGTGGCGGCGTGCGCGGTGGCGCTCGCCAACGCCCTGCTTCTGTTCCAGATCTACTTCCACCGGATACGACAACTGTTGGCACCGACCGCCGTCTCGACGGTGGAACGGGTGCGTTCGGGCACCGCCACCTCGTACACCCATCTGGTCATGGTGGCGGGGGTGGTGGTCATCTCGGCCAGTGACTCGCTCGTCATCGACCGCCCGTTCGGCGAGGCACCGGCCGGGTTGATCGTCGCGATCCTGGGCGGCCCCGCGCTGTTCCTGCTCGGCGGCTGCCTGTACGACTTCGTGGTCACCGGTCGGATCCTCTGGCCACGGGTGCTGGGGATCGTCGTGCTGGGCGCCGTCGCGCCCGCGATGCCGCTGCTGTCACCGCTGGCGATCATGATCGTGGCGAACCTGGTCCTGCTGCTCACGCTGATCGTCGAGGCGGTGGCCCCGCGTTCGCGACTGACCAGTGCTCCGTTGCCCGCCGGATGAACGGCCCGAATCGGCTCAGCGCAGTGCCGGGGGTGCCGCCGTCCGGGGGTGCACCCGCGTGCTCAGCAGGTTCGCCACGGCGACCAGGGCCAGCACGATCGTGGCGAGGAGGGCGACGACCACCGGCGGCAGCAGGTAGGTCGCTGGCGCCACTCCGCCCAGCAGGGCCAGGCCCGCCAGCCGTGACCTGGACACCCGGCCGAACACGGTGTAGTCGAGCACCCCACGGCCGAGCAGGAAGAGCGCCGGCCCACCGAGGATGACCGCAGCCCAGGACGTCGGGGTCTCGCCGAGCGGACGGTCGATGACGAGTTTGCTGGTGACCGCCGCACCTCCGATGCCGGCCACCATGATCACATGAGTGACCGCGCCGGACTGGCCGAGCAGGGAGGGTCTCGTCGACTTGGCGATCGCTTCGGTCAGCAGTTCTCCGGCGCGGTAGATGTAGATCCGCCACATGAGCACCACCATCAGGAAGATGATCACGAGCGCCCAGACCCGCGGGGCGGTGTAGTCGCTGCGGCTGAACGTCTCCGCCGTCGCGAAGATCGACACGCCGAGCGCGATGATGACGAACTGCCGGTACCGCTCGGAGAGCCTCTCCCCCGCCAGCCGCCACTCCTCGGAGTGCGAACGGCCCAGGCGTGGCACGGGCCAGCCGAGCGCGGCCGCGAGGCATTCGACCGCCACCGCCACCGCCCAGAGCGCCAGGCGGGCCGTACCGTCGAGGAGCGCTCCGCTGATCCACCCGAGCCCGGCGATGGTCTCCCAGAACAGGACCCGCCTGCTCCTCCGCCGCGGGAACGGCTCTCGCACGACCAGCAGGATGTAGGCGCTGGAGCCGAGGTGGATCGCCACGTAGGTGATCGCGAACAGCAGGCCCCGGCTGCCGAACGCGTCGGGGACCGTTGCCGCCAGCAGCAGGCTTGCCGCCATCGTGCCGATGAACTGCACCTGGAGCGCCGGCCGTGCCCGGTCGAGCGTGTCACCCGCCCACGCGGTCAACGCCCAGATGAACGTGAAGCCGAGCAGCAGCACCAGCGTTTCGGCGACGCCCGTCCAGGTCAGGTCGGTGGCGAGCTTGTCGGCGAGGGAGATCAGCGCGAAGACGTAGACCAGATCGAAGAACAGCTCCAGGAACGCCGGGTGTGCGGGATCCTTCCGGCCCGGAACCGTCAACCCGGCGTCGCGATCCGCTGCCATCGATCACCCTGCCCTACCCGTCCACCGTCACCGGATGACGACACTACGGGTAGTGGAGGCATGACAGTGGGTTGTTGGGTGGGTCGGTGCCGCCGCCGAGGACGCGCTGCGTTCCCGCGCCGCGTCACCCCCGCTCAGGCGAGCTTCTGGACCCTTTCGGCGAACGCCGGAACGTCGGGGTGCCCGAACATCCCGGGAAGCCCGCCCGTGTGCACGAAGACGGTCCGGTCGCCCGGAGCGATCTCGCCTCGCCGGGTCGCCGCGATGAGGCCCGCCATCGCGCGCCCGGTGTACGTGGGATCGAGGATGATCCCCTCGAGCCGGGCGACGAGTGTGAGCGCCTCCTGGACCGTGTCGGTGAGGCTCGCGTAGCCGTTCCCGATGTGGTCACGGTCGACGCGCAGGTCATCGGCGCGTACCTCCGGCGAGAGCGCGGCGGCGAAGGCCGCCACGCGCTCCCGGGAGTCCTCGACCGCCCCGACGTCGACACCGAGCGTGCGGTCCGGGCCCAGGCTCGCGACGAGCCCGGCCATCGTGGCACCGGACCCGAGCGCGACCACAGCGGTACGCAGGTCGGGCACCTGGGCCATCAACTCCTCGCCGCAGGTCGCGTAACCGCGGGTGGCCAACATGCTGGACCCGCCGAACGGGATGAGGGCGGGGCGGGCGCCTTCGGACCGCAGCCGCTCGCACACCCCGGCGGCGGCGTCCGTGAGCGCCTGCTGACCCTGCACACCGGTGAAGACGATCTCGGCGCCGAGGAGCGCGTCCAGGACGAGGTTGCCCGATCGGGCTGCCGGCGGTTCGCCCGGGAATACCAGCACGGCGCGCAGACCGAGACGCGCGGCGGCCGCCGCGGTGAGTCGCGCGTGGTTGCTCTGTGGCCCACCCGTGGTGACGAGGGTGTCGGCGTCGTCCGCGAGCGCTTCGGCGACGGTCCACTCCAACTTGCGGATCTTGTTGCCGCCGCCGGCGATGCCGGTGAGGTCGTCCCTCTTGACGAGAAGGTCTTCGCGGCCGAGCCCGAGCGCGGCGGCCAGCCGGGGCATCGGCTCGACCGGTGTGGGCCACGTGCTGAGTGTGAGCGGGACGAGCGATCCAGGCATGCCGCCATCTTGTCAGGCGCCGCCGGGAGCTACTTCAGGAAGTCCAGGAGCTGCCGCGTGGTCTCCTCGGGCGCCTCTTCCGGGATGAAGTGCCCGACCGGGACCGGCTCGCCGCGAACGTCGTCGGCCCACTGCCTCCAAATCCCGAGCGGGTCGTCGTAGAGCTTCGCGACCTGACCTCGCTGGCTCCAGAGGAACAGCAGAGGGCACGCGATCCTGCGCGTGCCGCGGTCCGCCTCGTCCTGCTGGTAGTCCAACGTCGCGGCCGCGCGGAACTCCTCGCAGACCGCGTGGACGGTAGCGGGATCGCTGAACTGCCTGACGTACGCGGCGCGCACCTCGGCCGGGAACGCGTCCTTCACCTCGGGCCACGTGTCGAGCATGAAGTCGACGAGGACGGCGGGCGCCGCGTCGATGAACCGCTCGGGCACCGGCGCCGGTGCCGCCAGAAAGGACCAGACCCAGTACGAGAGGCTGAACGCCCGGTCGGCACGGTTGTAGACGTCGCCGACCGGGACGACGTCCAGGACGGCGAGCCGGGTGACGAGATCCGGTTCGTCGAGCGCGAGACGGTAGGCGCACCGGGCCCCGCGATCATGGCCGACGAGGCTGAACCGCTCGTAGCCCAGACTCCGCATGACCTCGATCTGGTCGCGGGCGATCGCCCGCATGCTGTACGGCTCGTGATCGGCGCTGCTCGGCGGCTTGCCGCTGTCGCCCCAGCCGCGCAGGTCGGTGACGACCACGGTGTGGTCCCCGGCGAGCCGCGGCGCCACGCGGTGCCACATCAGGTGTGTCTCGGGGATGCCGTGCAGGAGGAGAACCGGAGGGCCGCTTCCGCCGCGGCGTCCGTGGATCGTCGCCCCCGACGTGGGAATGTCGAACTCCTCGAACCCGTCAAACACGACGCCGACCCCCTCCGCGTCCTCAGGACATCCCGTGCTCCGCTCGGGGCATCCCCCGGAACGACCACCGCAATCCCGGTGTCGGCCCGGATACGACCGGACGGTCCGGTCACTCCTCGGCGGCCAGCGCGAGGACGTGTCGCGCGGTCGGCAGCGCGGCCTCGCGGTGCGCCGGGACGAGACCGATCCGGGTACGCCTGTCGAGCAGGTCGTCGACGGTGAGGGCAAGTTCGTGGCGGGTGGCCCAGAGGAGTTCGGCGCCGGTGACGGGGATGTCGGGGCCGATCGGCTGGCGGAGTTCGGCGGGTGCCTCGGCCAGGACGTCGACGGCCTCCGTGCCGTACCGGTGGGTGAGCCGGCGTGGTGCGGAGACACGGGCCAGCTGGGCCCTGCTCGCGGCACCGGGTAGCGGGAGGCGTCGGGTGCGGCAGGGGCCGGCACGGAGGCCGCGCTGGCGGACGGCGGTGTCGACGGCGTCCTCGGCCATGCGGCGGTAGGTGGTGAGCTTGCCGCCGATGACGCTGATGATGCCGTCGGGGTCGTCGATGACGGCGTGGCGGCGGGACAGGTCGGCGGTTCGGCTGTCGGCGTCGTCGAGCAGCGGTCGCAACCCGGCGTACGCACCGAGGACGTCGGTGGGTTGCAGCGGCTGGTCGAGGACGCTGTTGAGGACGTCGAGCAGGAACGCGATCTCGGCTTCGGTGGGTTGCGGCACGTCGGGGACGGGTCCGTCCACCGGTTCGTCGGTCAGTCCCGCGTACACCAGGCCGTCGGTCTGGGGCAGGGCGAAGACGTAGCGGGTGAACTCGCCGGGGACCGGGATCGTCAGGCCGGCCCAGAGTCCGCCCAGTCGGGCGGCGGACAGCACGATGTGGGTGCCTCGGGACGGGCGCAGGCGTACGTGTGGGGTCAGACTGCTGGCCCACACGCCGGTGGCGTTGACGACCGCGCGGGCGGCGACGTGCATGCGCGCCCCGGTAAGGGTGTCCTCGATGATGGCGCCCTCGCGGTGCAGGCTGACCGCCCGGCACCGGGGCAGGATGCGCGCGGATCGGGCCGCGGCCGCTCGTGCCAGGCCGACGACGAGTCGGGCGTCGTCGCAGAGCTGACCGTCCCAGGACAGGTGTGCTCCGCGGAGGCCCTCCGCGCGCAGTGCGGGTGCGATGGCGCCCGCCTCGGCCGAGCCGAGCCGGCGAGTTCCGGGCAGGGTCCGTCGGGAGGTTCCGGCGCAGGTACGCAGCAGGTCCCCGGCGCGGAGGCCGGCCGCCGCGGCGCTCGCCTGCCACCGGCTGGTGTACGCCGTCGACGGGAGCAGCATCGGCAGGGGGCGCGTCAGGTGCGGCGCGGTGCGGGTCAGCAGCAGGTGACGCTCGGCGGCGCTCTCGTAGGCGACGCCCACCTGGCCGTGTGCGAGATAGCGCAGACCGCCGTGGACCAGTTTGGAACTCCAGCGGGAGGTGCCGTTGGCGAGGTCGTGGGCGTCGACGGCGACCACGGACAGCCCGCGGCTCGCCGCGTCGAGGGCCACTCCGGCGCCGGTGACGCCGAGCCCGACGACCAGGACGTCGACGGGCGCGCCGGCCACCAGTTCGGCGAGGTCACGTTCCCTTCGGGAGACGGTCAGCGAGGTTTTCACACGCCTCCTTGCGATGCAGTGACGTTGAATGTCACTCTGTCACACATGAATATGGGAGGGGAAGCGCCGACCGTCGGATGGGCCCGCTGGGGCACCACGAGGAACGCGAAGGCGCTGCCGGACACCGCATCGACCCTGCTGGCCCGGATCCTCGATCTGACGCCCCCACCGCAGGCCGTGCCGCTGGCGGAAGCGGCCGTACCGGACTGCGAGCTGGACTCTGCGGTCCTCGACGCGCTGCGGCGGGCACTGGGCGCCGAGCACGTGCTCACCACCCCGGCCGCCCGGGCACGGCACGCGTCGGGCATGTCGACGCCGGATCTGCTCCGCCACCGGCAGGGCCGGGTGCCTGCTCCCCCGCAGGCCGTGCTGTGCCCGGCCGACCACGCCGAGGTGGTGTCCATCCTCAACCTCTGCTCCCGGTCGGGGGTGGCCGTGGTCCCGTTCGGTGGTGGCACCTCGGTGGTCGGCGGGCTGACGCCGACCGCGGCGCACCACGTCGCCGTCGACCTGAGCCGGCTGGACGACGTCGTGGCGATCGACCCGCTGTCGCGGACCGCCACGCTGCAGGCGGGGCTCCGCGCCCCGAGGGCCGCCGAGCTGCTCGCCGAGCACGGATTCACCCTCGGCCACGTGCCGCAGTCCTTCGAGTACGCCACCATCGGCGGGTTCGCCGCCACCCGGTCGTCGGGCCAGGCGTCGGCCGGCTACGGCCGCTTCGACGACATGGTCATGGCGCTCACGATCGCCACGCCCCGAGGCACCGTCCGGGCGGGCCGCGCCCCGGCCTCGGCCGCCGGTCCCGATCTGCGGCAGCTGTTCCTCGGCAGCGAGGGGACGCTGGGCGTCATCACCGACGTGACCGTGCGCGTCCGGCCCCTACCGGCCGAGTCGCACTACGAGGGCTGGCGGTTCGGTTCGTTCGCCGACGGCCTGCACGCCGTGCGGCGACTGGCGCAGGACGGGCCGAGGCCCACGGTGCTGCGACTGTCCGACGAGGTCGAGACCGCGATCGGGGCGACAGGCTCCGGCCGCTCCGACGGCGGCTGCCAACTGATCGCCGGGTACGAGGGCGCGGACGTACGCCCCACGGTCGACGCGGCCGCCGGCGTGCTGGCCGCACACGGCGGGGTGCCGCTGGGCGAGGAGCCGGGTCGACAGTGGGCGCGGCACCGTTTCGACTCCCCGTATCTGCGGGACGCGCTGCTCGACGCGGGGGCGTTCGCGGAGACGCTGGAGACGGCGGCCTACTGGTCGGCGCTGCCGGCCGTGCACGACCGGGTGCGGCAGGCGATCATCGATGCGCTGCCGGACGGGGCGCTGGTACTGGCGCACGTGTCCCACGTCTACGAGACCGGCGCGTCGCTGTACTTCACGGTCATCTGCTCCCCCGGGCCGGATCCGCTCGACCGGTGGCGGAGGGCGAAGGCGGCGGCCAGCGACGCGATCGCCGCCGCGGGTGCCACGATCAGTCACCACCACGGTGTCGGCGCGGATCACCGTTCCTGGTACGCCGCCGAGATCGGCGACGTCGCGGTGGACCTGCTCCGGGCCGTCAAGCAGCACCTGGACCCGGCCGGCATCCTCAATCCCGGCATCCTGGTGCCCTGAGGTGCGGTCCTTCGCCGTGATCCTCGGTCCCACCGCGCGCCGAGGGCTGTCCCGCCTGATGCCGGTGGCCCATCTGCTCCGCGCCGCCGGCGCCCGCCTACGGGTCGAATACACGCAGACAGCCGAGCAGGCCCGGCAGCGCGCCACGGCGGCGGTGCACTCCGGTGAGGTCGTCGTGGCCGCCGGAGGCGACGGCACCATCCGGCTGCTCGCCGGCGTGGTCGCCGACACCGGCGGTCTGCTCGGCGTCATTCCCGCCGGTCGCGGCAACGACTTCGCCCGGCAGCTCGGGTTGCCGCACTCCCCCGAGGCGGTCGCCGAGCTGCTCCTGCACGGGCAGCCACGGCATCTCGACGTGCTCCAAGTCGCGGGGCGGACCATCGTCGGCAGCGTCTACGTCGGTGTCGACGCGGCGGCCAACGAACTGGCCAACCGTTCACGTCTGCCCGCCGCGCTGGTGTATCCCACCGCCGGCCTGCGGGCGCTGCTGCGCTGGCCGCGCACCCGGTACACCATCACCGTGGACGGCCGGACGGAGCAGAGGCACGCCTACACGGTGGTCGTCGCCAACTGCGGGTACTACGGCGGCGGCCTGTGGGTCGCCCCGGCGGCGCAGCCCGACGACGGGACCCTGGACGTCGTGGTGATCGGCCACAAGCCGAAGGCGCTGTTCCCGATGGCGCTGCGGCAGATGCGCACCGGCCGGCACGTACGCCGCGGGCACGTCTTCTCCTACCGGGGTACGTCGGTCACCGTCGGCGCCGACCGCACGATGACCGTGTACGGCGACGGCGATCCCGTGGGCCGGACCGGCGAGGTACACGTGGGCATCCGCCCGCGGGCGCTGCGGGTCATCGCGGGCTAGTCCGGTCGCAGGTAGCCGTCGACCAACAGGGCCAGCTCCCGGTCGAACCGGGCCACCGGCACGTCGTCGGCCACCGTGCGGACGGACAACACGAAGGACTGCGTGGTCAGAAAGACCGCGCGGGCCATGAGCTCGGGCTCGCCCGGCCGGATCGAGTGGTCCTCGTGACCGCCGGCCAGCGCCGCCGCGAGGAACTGGAGCATCTCGTCCTGGCCGTTGCCGCGCCGGTGGAGAAGGTACGGGAGCAGCACCTCGGGATCGACGTCGCGGATCTTGCACAGCAGCGGATGGTCCCGTAGCTCCCGCGCCACCGCCACCACGCGCGACACGAGGCGGGACCGAGCCGTGCCACCCGTCTCGGTGTCCGCGGCGGCCATCAACACCTGATGCCACTCCCGGTTCATCAGGTCGCCGATCAGGGACTGCACGTCCGGCCAGCGCCGGTAGACGGTCATCCGCGACACGCCGGCGCGGCGCGCCACGTCCGTCATCGTCGTGCGGCGTACGCCGTAGGCCAGTACGCAGTCCCGGGCGGCGTCGAGAACCGCGTCGTCGACACTGCGCTCGCCGGACTGGCTCACCTCCACCACGCGGACTGTCTATCACAGGGGCGGTGCGACCCCGCCGCAGATGTGTCCCCGACGGCCACCCGGGGCCGTCCGGGGTCATGACGGCCGGCCGCCGAACGCCCAGTTGTGCACCTCCATCTCGGCGTACCCGTCCGCGGTCAGGACCGCGCGCGCCCCGGCCGGGTCCGGGGCCCGGAGCAGCGCCGCCGTACCCAGCCAGGTGGCGCCGTCGTCGGACAGCAGCGGGCCGTACGCGATCAGCTCGTCCCGGGCGGGTGGCACGGCGAGATCGACGGCCTGTCCCGCGCCGAGACCGAGCACCAGGTACCGGTTGCCGTCGGTCCGGCCTCCGGCGAAGTCCCACATGGTGCGGCCCAGCGTGTTACGCCATCGGCGCAGCAGCACGTCCCGGTACACGCCGGCCTGGTAGTTGGGCTCGTCGAAGGCGAACGCGCGGGCGGCCGCCGGATCGGGCAAATCGACGATGTGCAGGCTGCCGGTGGGCGTGCCACCGTCGTCGGCGAAGGTCGGGCCACGCGCGATCATTTCCGCCGCGTACCGGTCCATGTACGACCAGTGCTCTTGCAGCAGTTCGTCGCGCAGTGCCACGGAACCGTGCCGGTCGCGGTGGTAGCAGAGGAACTCCATGCCCCCAGTCTCGACGTGTGCCGGCCGTCGATGGAGGCCGGCTCCGCCGCGGCGGCTCAGCGCGTTGCGGCACCGGTACGAGGTTCGGGGGCTCCGATGTCCTGCAGGTGGCGCAGGCCCTCCGCCCAGGAGCGTCCCAGACTGGTTTCGTGGTAGCCGATCTCGCGCTCGGCGCAGAACCGCTGGATCAGTGGCCGGGCGCGGCGCAGGTTGGGGCACGGCATGCTCGGGAAGAGGTGGTGTTCGATCTGGTAGTTCAGGCCACCCAGTACGGCGTCGAGGAACCACCCACCCCGGACGTTGCGGGAGGTGAGCACCTGCCGGCGCAGGTAGTCGAGGTCGTCGTCGGTGCCGAGGATCGGCATGCCCTTGTGGTTGGGGGCGAAGGAGCAGCCGAG
This sequence comes from Micromonospora sp. RHAY321, assembly GCF_023896955.1. Taxonomy (GTDB): domain Bacteria; phylum Actinomycetota; class Actinomycetes; order Mycobacteriales; family Micromonosporaceae; genus Micromonospora. The sequence continues at coordinate 18,939 of NZ_JAMHIW010000002.1, read as the reverse complement.
GTAGAGGCCCAGCAGGCCCTGGTTGACGACGATGAACGCGATCGCCTGTGCGGGGCTCAGGACCAGGAACACGGCGGCGAGGTAGCCGCCCAGGTGCAGGGCCAGCAGCCCGGCTTCGACGGGTCGACGCGCGAGGCGACGTGGGCTGAGGACGGCCCGCAGGCTGATGGCGTGCAGGTGCAGGCCCTCCAGCAGGAGCAGCGGGAAGAAGAGATACGCCTGGTGGCGGACGAACAGGGCGCCCAGGCCGCGCCGTCGCCGGGCCTGTTCGGTGGTGAACGACAAGGGCGCCACGGTGATGTCCGGGTCCTTGCCCTCGGTGTTCGGGTGGGCGTGGTGCCGGTTGTGCTTGTCCACCCACCACCCGTAGCTGATCCCGGTGAGCAGGTTGCCGTGTACGACGCCGATCAGGTCGTTCACCCGGCGCGAGCGGGCGATCTGCCGGTGGCCGGCGTCGTGGCCGACGAACCCGGCCTGCGCGATGACCACCGCGAGGGCGACCGCCACCGCGAGCTGCCACCACGACTCGCCCAGCCGGACGAAGACGACCCACAGGCCGGCGAAGGAGCCGACGACGAGGCCGATCCGCAGCGCGTAGTAGGCCGGCCGCCGCTCGAGCAGACCCGCTGCGCGGATCTGTCGGGACAGGTCGGCGTAGTCGCTGCCCCGCTGGCGGTCGGTGCCGAGACTGGTGTCGCTCACGATGCAGCTCCCGCTGGTCCCTGGCCGCCGGGTCTCTCGGCGGCGTCGGCTCGACCAGCCGGTCAGGCGGGCCATGAGCTGTGAAGCCTGTGCTGCGTGCTGGATTGGGGCCGCCTCGCGGCGGCCCGCCGCCTCAGATTACGCCGCGAATGGGCGGTTGGCAGGGCACTGGATCCGTTGCCCCATCGGTCTTCGCTTCTGACCGGATGATTTCTGGCGCCGGCGCTACATGCCTGACTAAAGTCAGCTATATGGGACCTGAGCTCGTCGCCGCGGTGCGGCGCTTCAACCGGACGGTCACGCAGCGGGTGGGGGCACTCGACGACGAGTACATGGCCTCCGGACGCCCCCTCGCGCAGGCGCGACTGCTGTGGGAGATCAGCCCCGCCGGCGCCGAGGTCGCCGCGCTACGGGCCCGCCTCGGTCTGGACTCCGGCTACCTCAGCCGACTGCTGCGCGCCTTGGAGAACGACGGGCTCGTCACCGTCGCACCGGCCGACCAGGTCGGCTGCGACGCGCGGGTCCGGGTCGCCGCGCTCACCGAAGCCGGCCGCGCGGAGTGGGCCGCACTGGACGAGCGCTCCGACGAGTTCGCCTCGTCGATCCTCACGCCACTGAGCGAACAGAGCCGCGAACAGCTCGTCGAGGCGATGGCCCAGGTCGAGCGGCTGCTCGTCGCGTCGATGGTCGTCATCGAGCCCTGCCCGCCGGGCGACCCCCGCGCCCGGGCGTGCGTACGCGCCTACGCGCGGGACATCGCCCGGCGGTTCGACGGTGGATTCGATCCGGCGCTGAGCAAGCCCGTCCACGACGAGGAACTCGTCCCGCCCGCCGGCGTGTTCCTCCTCGCCACCCTCAACTCCGAGCCCGTCGGCTGCGGCGCGGTCAAACTCCACCCCGACGCACCCGCCGAGATCAAGCGGGTCTGGGTGGCGGACACCGTGCGCGGGCTCGGCATCGGCCGGCGGATGCTGTGTGACCTGGAGCGGTACGCCCACGAACGGGGCTGGACCACCGTCCGGCTGGACACGAACCGGAGCCTCACCGAGGCGATCGCGATGTACCGCTCGACCGGTTACCGGGAGATCGAGCCGTACAACGACGAGCACTTCGCGCACCACTGGTTCGAGAAGGACCTGACCGCCGGCGCGGGTGCTGCATGAGCCGTGCCGCCCCGTGAAGGAGTCAGGGTGGGCGGTGGCGTCAGCGCGCGGCGCCACCCGGTCGGCCCGGGCCGCTCCCGGGGCGCCGGTGACCGACGCGTGGAGCCCGTACCACCGGGGAACTGCCGGACCCGGGGCGGAAGTCCCGCGCCGCGCTGGCCACCATGTCGTCGGGGTCGCGCTCCAGGGCCCGCCGGATGTGCGCCGGGACGACCTCGGACTTGGCCATCGCCACTCGGACCTGCACCGAGCGGTCGTCGACGAGCCGCTCCAGATCCGCCTCGTCCAACTCGAGCGCACGGACCAGTGCGACACGGACGTCGACCACCGGGTCCTGGGCAAGGGCGCTGCGCTGCTCGGCGGTGGTCCGCGGGTTGCGGGCGACCCCCTTGCGGACACGGACGGTGCGGTCGGCCAGCAGGGCGGTGATCACGTCGGGCTCGTGGGTGTGGCTGGCGAGTCGTTCCCGTACCTCGGGTGACACGTCGTCGACCAGCCTGGCGGCCAGGTCGGGCTCCAAATCCCGCATCTCGGCCAGGAGACCGCGAAGCTCCTTGTCGGGTGCCTCTGACATCACCCGGCGCACGGACTCGTCGCAGGCCGGGTTGCTGGCGACCGCCCAGCGAACCCACCGGTCGGCGTCCTTGACGAGACGCAGGAGGTTGGCGACCGAGGTCGAGGGGTTCTTCGCCACGGCCTCCCGGACGTGACGGTCAGGGTCCCGGGTCAGCGGCCGCAGTGCCTGTGCCGGTGCGTCGGTCCGGGACGCGACCGCCTTGCGGACCGCCGGCGACGGGTCGGACGACAGGTCGAAGAGGGTCATCTGTGGCGTTGCCGGATCCTGCGCGAGGGCGAGCCGTGCGTCGGCGCCGCCACCGATCTCCCGGTAGGCGGTGGAACCTGACCCGTTGTGACGGTCGGGCCCGCCGACGTCCTGCTGCTTTCCCATGGGCGCAATCATGTCACGGGCTGGCGTGGCCACCGCGAGCCTGACCAGCGGTGGCACGCCCGAGGGTCGGTCAGCCGGTGAAGGCCTCAGGTCCGAACCGGCCCCAGGCGACGTAGGCGGCCAGGCAGAGGTACAGCAGGTTCAGCACGATGAACCGGGCGTCGCCGGCACGGAGATGGGCGATCATCGCGCCGACCATCAGCAGCACCCAGCAGACGGCGGTCACCGGCACCAGCACCGGTGCGATGTCGAGCGCGGCCGGCAGGATCAGGCCGGCCGCGGCCAGGAGTTCGAGGACCCCGAGGGTCTTGACGAAGCCGACGCTGGCGTGTGCCGTCCATCCCCCGCCGGGGGCCTCGGCCAGCTTCTCCTTGGGCACGAAGGTCTTGCTGATGCCACCGAGCAGGGCGACGGCGGCCAGCAGTCCGGCAGCGGTCCACAGAGCGAGGTTCACCTGGTTCTCCCTACGACGTGTTGGCGACGCTGGCCCGGAACCAGGGCCGCGATCGGACTCGCACAGAAGATGTCGCCGCCTCGATCCCTGTGACAGCTCCGCCAGGTGACGCCCGCCACACAGGGCCCGGTGTCACAGAATCTGGTGGACCGGTGTCTGCTGAGCGACGGTCGCGATCGAGGAGACAGGAGCCATCCATGGCCAGCCACATTCCGGATGCCGGGAGCGCGGCCATGAGCGCCGATCGCCCTCAGGAACCCACCGAAGCGTTCGTCACCCACCGCAACCTGCTCTTCACCGTCGCGTACGAGATGCTCGGCTCGGCCGCCGACGCTGAGGACGTCCTCCAGGAGACCTGGCTGAGGTGGGCGGACGTCGACCTCGACACGGTGCGGGACCAGCGCGCCTACCTGGTACGGATCGTCACCCGCCAGTCCCTCAACCGGCTGCGGACGCTCGGCCGCCGCAAGGAGTCCTACGTCGGCTCCTGGCTGCCCGAGCCGCTGTTGACCACGCCCGACGTCGCCGACGACGTCGAGTTGGCCGAGAACGTGTCGATGGCGATGCTGCTGGTGCTGGAGACGCTCGCCCCGACCGAGCGGGCGGTGTTCGTACTGCGCGAGGTGTTCGACCTGTCCTACGACGAGATCGCCGAAGCGGTCGACAAGAGCCGGGCGGCGGTCCGCCAGATCGCCCGGCGGGCACGGGTCCACGTCGCCGCGCGCCGGCCGCGTGCGGCCGTTTCCCCAGCCGAGACCCGACGTGCGCTGGAGGCGTTCCAGCGGGCGGTGCAGACCGGCGACATGCAGGGCCTGCTGGACATCCTCGCGCCGGACGTCGTGCTCCTGGGTGACGGCGGTGGTGTCAAACAGGCGATCCTGCGGCCCGTCGCGGGGGCCGACAAGGTAGCCCGACTGCTGGCCACCCGGCAGGTCAGGATCGCGGCCATGTCGATACAGCCGGCCCAGGTCAACGGCTACCCGGCACTGGTCCTCCGGCTCGACGGCGAGATCGACACCGTCCTGGCGCTGCGTATGGACGACGGCCTCATCACCGGCCTCTACGCCGTGCGCAACCCCGCGAAGCTGTCGCACATGCGGTGCGCGACCAGCCTGCGCCGCTGAGTAGCCCGGGCTGAGCCGGCAAGAGCCGATCGGGCCCGGGCGGTCCGTCGACAGTGGATGCCACGGGTACGATGCCGGTCATACCGCAGCAATGATCCACACCGATCACCCTCCTCGATGGGAGCCTGGCATGGCCGGCCCGGATTCCGAACTCGCCGCGAAACTCCAGCCCGAGGTGCCGCACGCGGCACGGATCTGGAACTACTGGATGGGCGGCAAGGACAACTTCCAGTCCGACCGGGCAGCCGGTGACGGCGTCGCCGAGGTCTACCCGGAGATCGTCGTCATGGCGCAGCAGTCCCGCCGGTTCCTGGTGCGGGCCGTACGCTTCCTGGCCGCAGAGGCGGGCATCCGCCAGTTCCTGGACATCGGCACCGGCCTGCCCACCATGCAGAACACCCACGCGGTCGCCCAGGAGATCGCGCCCGAGTCGCGCATCGTCTACGTGGACAACGACCCGATGGTGCTCGTGCACGCCCGGGCGCTGCTGGCCAACACGACGTCCCAGGGCGTCACCAACTACGTGCCCGCCGACTACCACGACCCGGAGAAGATCCTCACCGCGGCGGCGGAGACGTTGGACTTCCGCCAGCCCATCGCCGTCATGTACATGGGCGTGATGGGCTACGAGCCTGACCTGGACGTCGTGCGCTCGATCGTCCACCAGACGATGAACGCCACCACGTCCGGCAGCCACCTCGTGCTGTGGGACGGCACCGACACCAGCCCGGCGGTGGTCTCCGGTGCCGCGCGGCTGGCGGAGAGCGGAGGCGTTCCGTACATCCTGCGCAGCCCGCAGGATCTGGCCAGCTGCTTCGAAGGGCTGACGATGGTGGAGCCCGGGCTGGTGCCGATCCCGCTGTGGCGTCCGGACGAGCCCGACGCGCAGGGGATCGACGCGTACGGCGCGGTGGCTCGCAAGCCCTGATCCGCGCCGTACCCGCACCTCACGACCTCGCTGTTCACCGCGGACCCTCCAGCTCGGGTCCCGACGGACGACCGTCGGCATGTCCGATCGCCCTTCGGGTAGGTGGAGGCACCGAGACGAGGTGAGGTGGACGATGGCCGGTTCGTGGTTGTTGGGCTCCGGGGTCGGCACGCCAGGAGAGCGCCCGACGGCGGTGCTGGTGGCGGTGCGTCAGGAGGACGGGTCGGGCGACAGCGGGCCCGGCACCGACACCTCGCTGGCCGAGCTGCGCCGGTTGGCCGACACCGACGGTCTGACGGTCGCCGACGCGGTGGTACAGAACCGCAGCAGGCCCGATTCCGCCACCTATGTCGGCTCTGGGAAGGTCGACGAGCTGGCCGAGCTGGCCGAACGCGCGCACGCGGACGTGGTGATCGCCGACGGCGAGCTCTCCCCCGGGCAGGTGCGCAACCTGGAGGAGCGGGTCGGAGTCCGGGTCGTCGACCGCACCGCGCTGATCCTCGACATCTTCGCCGAGCACGCGCGTACCAGCGAGGGTCGGGTGCAGGTGGAGCTGGCGCAGATCGCGTACCAGTTGCCCCGGTTGCGGGGCGACGGCCGGGGGATGTCCCGGGTTGGTGGCGGCCGGATGGCCGGCGGCGCCGGGATGGGTGTGCGGGGCCCCGGTGAGATGCGGTTGGAGACCCAGCGGCGGACGCTGCGCCAGCGGGCCACCCGGCTGCGGCGCAGCGCCTCCGAGCTGGCGCGGAGGCGCGAGCGGACCCGAGGTCGACGCGCCCGCAACCAGGTGCCCTCGGTGTCGATCACCGGCTACACCAACGCCGGCAAGTCGGCCCTGCTGAACCGGCTCACCGGCGCGGACGCGCAGGTGCAGGACGTGCTGTTCGCCACCCTCGACCCGACCGTGCGCCGGATCAGCACCGGCCAGCTCACCTACACGGTCGTCGACACCGTCGGCTTCGTCCGTCACCTGCCCCACCAACTGGTGGACGCGTTCCGCTCGACGCTGGAGGAGGTGACCCGTAGCGACCTGACGATGCACGTGGTCGACGCCTCCGCCCCGGACGCCCTCGACCAGATCACCACCGTCCACGGGGTGCTGCACGAGATCGGCGCCGGCGAGGTTCCCGAGCTGCTGGTGCTCAACAAGATCGACGTAGCGCCGCCGGAGTCGGTGCTCGCGCTGCAACGCGTCTACCCGGACGCGGTCGCGGTCTCGGCGCTGACCGGCGCCGGCATCGACGACCTGCGGGCCGTGCTGGCGGCCCGGTTGACGGCCCGGTGACCCACGTCCGGCCCGTCGACGTCCGCTGAACGCTCAACTCGGGCAATCATCACTTTGAGGGCGTTTTCGGCCCATCCTCGAACTACCGTGATGAGCGGAGGTGGGTCCATGACGAGACCGGAACAGCAGCAACAGCCGCCGGGGCGCACCAACGCCATGGACCCCCAGCCTGACCACGGCGAGGAGTCCTACCGCGGCTCGGGACGGTTGGCCGACAAGGCGGCGGTCATCACCGGAGCGGACAGCGGCATCGGACGGGCGGTGGCCATCGCGTACGCCCGTGAGGGCGCCGACGTCCTGATCAGCTACCTCGACGAGGACGACGACGCGCGCGAGACGGCCCGCTGGGTGGAGCAGGCGGGCCGTCGAAGCGTCCTGATGCCGGGCGACGTGGCCGACCCGGCGCACTGCCGGGCGATCATCGACCGGGCGGTGCAGGAGTTCGGGCGCGTCGACGTGCTGGTCAACAACGCCGCCTTCCAGATGACACACGAAACGCTGGAGGAGATCCCCGACGAGGAGTGGGACCGCACCCTGGCGATCAACATCAGTGCGTTCTTCCACCTGGCCAAGGCGGCCGTACCGCACATGCGCCCCGGCGCCTCGATCATCGGCACCACGTCGGTCAACTCCGACAGCCCCAACCCCCAACTGCTGCCGTACGACGCCACCAAGGCCGGTATCGCCAACATGGCCGCCGCTCTGGCGCAGTTGCTGGCGGCCAGAGGCATCCGCGCCAACAGCGTGGCGCCCGGGCCTGTGTGGACACCCCTCATACCGAGCACGATGCCGCCGGAGCAGGTGAAGAGCTTCGGCACACAGGTGCCGTTGGGGCGGCCGGCCCAACCGGCGGAACTGGCTCCGGTGTACGTCATGCTCGCCTCCGACGAGGCCAGCTACGTCTCCGGCGCCCGCATCGCCGTCACCGGCGGACGCCCGATCCTTTGAACCTGCGGCGGAGTCCGCCGCTCCGGGCGCCAGGTCGCGACGAGGGCGGCTGCGAGAAGGAGTTCGGCGATGTCACCGCCGTAGTACATGATCTCCGCGCCGCCCTGGACCTGACGGATCGGGGCGTGGATGTCGATCCAGAACCCGCCGTACATCAGCTGTGAGACGACGGAGTGGCCGGCGATGGCGCAGCCGAGATAGACGAGGCGGGTCGGGACCCCCGAACGCGCGGGTGCCGGGTCCGGCCCGGCGATGACGTAGGCGAACAGGCAGCCGGAGAGCAGGAAGTGCGCGTGCAACAGCCAGTGCAGGGTGGAGTCGGCCGAGATGGCGTTGTACAGCGGGGTGAAGTAGAGCGGCGCGAGGCTGCCGGTGGACAGCAGCAGGGCCGTCGCCGGATGGGCCAGCAGCACCACCGGTCGGCTGTGCAGGACGGCGGTCACCTGCCGGCCACGGCGTGGGGCAACGGTGCGCAGCAGCAGCGTGACCGGGGCGCCCAGGACGAGGGCGAGCGGGGCGTACATGCCGATGAGCACGTGCTGTGCCATGTGGCCGCGGAAGTCGGTGTGGGCGAGGGACGCGATCGGCGGCAGGAGCGCGGTCGCCAGCAGGGTGAGCCCCGTGATGAAGCTGGCCGTCCGCCACGGGCTCCAGCCCTGCACGGGGTTACGGCGGCGGGCCCGGTGGGCGAGCTGCAGATAGATCTCGGCACACACGAGCAGTGCCAGAGCGGGCAGGAGCAGTTGAACGGCACTGCTGCCCGCTCCGTGCTCGTGCGGGGAGCTCACGAGCTGATCCATCAGGGGCGCCGTCCACGCTCCCGCGTGGTGGCGGTCTCGGGATCGAAGGCCCGTCCGCTGCGCTGGAGAAGGTATCCACCGGCGAGCAGCAGCGCGCCCAGTGCGAGGAAGCCGAGATCCCACCACAGCTGGTAGGGGCCGCCGTGCACGTGGTGGATGCCCAGGATGTGATGGTCCAGCACGCCTTCGACGAGATTGAACAGACCCCAACCGGCCAGCACCCAGCCCCACAGCACCCGCGACGTCCACACCCGACGCCGGTGGTGGGTGACCCGGGAGTAGAGGATCGCAAGGCCCACGAGCACGGAGAGCCAGCAGACGGTGTGGAAGACGCCGTCCCACACCGTGTTCATCTCCAGCCCGGAAACGGTCCTGGGGTCGTAGTACGCCACTCCGACGTTGTCCGTGTTCGTGCTGCTGAGCAGGTGGTGCCACTGCAGGAGCTGATGCAGCAGGATGCCGTCGACGAACCCGCCGAGGCCCACGCCCAGCACGACTCCCGGCAACCGGATCGTCGCCGGCATGTCACCGGCCCGGGCCTCGCCTACGACCGCCATGTCTCTCTCCATCGCCTCGGTGCTGTGTTCCTCCGCCGGTTCCCTCAGGGCGCTGCCGAAAACACGTTCACATAGGTGGCGCATCGACCACTCTGGACCGATCCTGATCGCCGCCGCCCGACGTTTCGCAGCCCGGGCGGTAGGGCACTTCCTCGGGGACGTCTGTGAAGGGAGCGATGATGCCAGCGCGTGAGGACATGCCGAGCACCCTGAAGCGGTCGCCGAAGAAGGCGCAGGAGACGTACGTCAAGGCGCACGATTCGGCGGTCGACTCCTACGGCGAAGGCGAGCGTGCCCACCGGACGGCGTTCTCGGCCGTCAAGCACTCCTTCGAGAAGGTGGGCGACCACTGGGAGCCCAAGGCCGGCGGCAGGAGGGGCCCGAGCGACAAGAAGGCAGCCGGCGGGCGCGGATCGGCGGGCAGAACGGCCGGTGGGGTGGATGCGAACGCCAGCAAGGAACACCTGATGGATGTGGCGAAGAGGCTCAACATCCGCGGCCGGTCGAAGATGAACAAGGCCGACCTGGTCGACGCCATCCAGAAGGCGAACAGCAGCAGCACCCGCAAGGCGGGCCGCAGCTAGCTCCCCGGCGGGACGGCCGTTCAGTCGGCGACCACGAGGGCCTGCGGAGCGGACTGTTTCATCCTGGTACGCAGCCACTTCAGCTGCATTGCCGTCTCGGCCTCGCACCGCTTGACGACGGCCAGCAGGGCCTCGTCGCGAGCGCCGTAGGCGGCCTGGCCGACGACGGTCCAGGCGATGTCGCACTCGGCGGCCATCAGGTACAGGTCCTGCAGATCACGCAGGAGGCCGATGCCGCCGGTGCGGGTGCCGGAGAACAGTTGCGAGTGCAGTCGGTCGGGTTCGTCGGGGGCGTCCTCGGAATAGCGGACGGCGAACGGGTGCAACTGTTCGGCGTGCGCGTCGCAGCGCTTCGCCTGCTGCTGGCAGAGGTGGTGGACGTCGGGTTCCTCGGCGTGCGCGTCGGCGACCTGCCGGAACGCGTCGGCCAGGTTGACCTGCGCCCGGTGCAGCAGGCCGAGGTAGTGGGCGAGATTCACGGCTCATTCCTTCCCGCTGGTGGCCTCGGCCGGTGGCCCACCGACGGTTGTCGGCACCCCGGCTTCGGAGAGCGGGGCGCTGCCGCCGACCGTCGGCGCCGGTGCCGCTACGCCGCCGCTGTCGGCGAGTTTCGTCACCGCCACGGCGGCGACCTTGAAGAGGGGCTGCTTGGAGACCGGGTCCCAGGCGGTGATGGTCAGCTCGTTGGCGGCGCGGGGAGTGTGATCGGTCGGATCCTGGTCGAAGTAGCCGTAGTGGAACGGCACGAAGACGACGCCCGGACGGATGCCGCTGATCCGCGCCCTGGCCTGGATGCCACCGCGTGCGGAGGCGATGCCGACCAGGTCGCCCTCGGCGATGCCGAGCCGCTCGGCGTCGTCCGGGTTGAGTTCCACCCAGACGTCGGGGGCGGCGGTGTTGAGCTGTGGTGCGCGGCCGGTCTTGGTGCGGGTGTGGAACTGGTAGACGGTCCGGCCGGTGGTGAGCAGCATCGGGTGGTCCTCGTCGGGCACCTCCGGGGAGGGCTGGTAGTCGACGGAGTGCAGGAACGCACGCCCCTTCGGCTCCTTCGCGCGGTATTCCGGCTCGGTGAACTCGGCGCCCGTGGCCAGGTCCTGACCGTAGGTCTCGCAGTAGTCCGGGTCGGTGGGAAAGACCCCGTCGGTGTAGAGGCGCTCGGTGCCGTCGGGGTGCTCGTCGGTGCAGGGCCACTGGACGCCGGAGCCGCCACGCAGCTTGGCGTAGGTGATGCCGGTGTAGTCGCAGGGCCGGCCACGGCTGCACTCCTTCCACGCCTCGAACACCTCCTCAGGCCCGGTCCACGGGATCAGCGGCTGGCCGTCGCGGTCGCGGAAGTCCATCCGGCGGGCGTAGTCGAGGAAGATGTCCAGGTCGGGCTTCGCCTCGCCGGGTGGGTCGACGGCCTTGTCGGAGATGTGCACGGTGCGGTCGACGCTGGTGAACGTGCCCGTCTTCTCCCCCCAGGTGGCGCCGGGCAGCACCACGTCGGCCAGCTCGGCGGTCTCGGTCAGGAAGAGGTCCTGCACGACGACGAACAGCTCCGGTTGCTGGAGGATCCGGCGGATGCGCGACAGGTCGGGCAGCGACACGGCCGGGTTGGTGGCGCTGATCCAGAGCAGCTTGATCGAACCCTGCTCGGCGTACCGGAAGAGCTGCATGGCGTGCGTCGGCGGCGCCCAGTGCGGGATCGTGTCGACCTCGACGTTCCAGAGCCGGGCCAGTTCTTCGATGTGCGCGGTGTTCTCCCAGTTGCGCAGACCGGGCAGGTCACCGTCGGCGCCGGTCTCGCGGGTGTTCTGCGCTGTCGGCTGACCGTTCATCTGGTAGATCCCGGCACCGGGACGGCCGATCATGCCTCGGATCAGATGCAGGTTGTTGACGCCGCAGGCGGCGGCGGTGGCCTGGTTGGACTGGTAGAAGCCCTGCAGCACCGTCGACAGCAGCCGCCGCGAGGTGCCGAGCAGCTCGGCGGCCCGCTCCACGTCGGCGGCCGGCACGTCACAGATGTCGGCGACCCGGTCGGGCGGGTAGCCGTCGACGGTGCGGCACAACTCCTCGAAGCCGAGGGTGTGTGCCTCGACGTAGTCGCGGTCGTACCAGCCGCGCCGGATGATCTCGCGGAGCAGGCCGTTCATCAGGGCCATGTTGGTGCCGTTGCGCACGGCCAGGTGCAGGTCGGCCTCCCTCGCGACCGGGGTGGCCCGCGGGTCCACGGCGAGCATCGTCGGCGGGTTCGGGCCGCGCCGCCGGTCCAGCATCCGCATCCACAGCACCGTCTGCGTTTCGGCGACGTTGTGCCCCCACAGCGCGATCGCGTCGCAGTGGTCCACGTCGGTGTACGAGCCGGGCTGCCCGTCGGCGCCGAAACTCGCCTTCAGCGCCGCCGCCGCCGTCGCCGTGCACAGCCGCGTGTTCCCGTCCATGTGGGGAGTGCCCAACCCGGCCTTACCGATCACGCCGAGGGTGTAGTACTCCTCCAGGAACAACTGACCGGTCGTGTAGAAGCCGAAGTGACCCCACCCGCCCGGACCGTCCAGCAACTCCTTCGACCGGGCGACGATCCGACCCATCGCCGTGTCCCAGTCCGTCTCGACCAGACGGTCACCCTCGCGCACCAGCGGACGGGTCAGCCGGTCGGGGCTGTTGTTGGCCTGCCAGCCGTACAGGTCCTTCGGGTCGACCCGCCCTCGGTTGATCCGGTCCACCGCCCGGCCCCGCACCCCGACGATCCGGCCGTCGGCGACCGCGATGTCCATCGCGTCGCCGTTGGAGTGCAGCACCGACGCCGACTGCACCCACCGGTCCACGTCCGCGTCACCTCGCCCGCCGTCGAGGAACCGGTCCACCCGCACCGGCCACTCCTCGCCCGGGCCGTACGGGGTCCGCTCGCCCCACGGATCGGCGATCCGGTCAACCACGAGGGCCTCCTTCGGCCGCAGCCGGCTCCCCCGCCCTCGCTCTCACGCCACCCTCGGCTCATCGCCCATGAAAAGACGATCCCAGCCACCGGCGGTGACCCTGGGACAGTGGTCGAAACGAGTGACGGGTGATCCCGGCACCTACTCCTCCGGGACGCCCGGACCAACCTCGCCGCGCCTCAGGTGCTCGGCGTTGCGGTCGGCTTCGCTGTCGGCGTTCGCGGCTCCGGCGCCCGGGTCCGTCGTCTGGCGCCCCTCGGCGTCCTGGTACAACTCGCCGCGCTCGAGCGCTCTCTCCTGCTGCCGGCTCTGCTCAGGTGTGGTCACGACTGTCCGTCTACCCTGCGGGCCCGCGACGCAAACGGTCCGGTAGTGGGCAGGTGGGTGCGGACCGGGGCGCCACACCGCTCAAGATCCAAATGCCCTTATCGGCAGCTCAGGGTAGTGTCGTGCCCAGGGTCAAGACATGCGCCCGGGGTCCTCCCGACCGAGTTCGTCTCGCCGGAGACCCACCCAAGCCGCCGATGGCTGCCGGAGGTGTCATGTCAACTGCCCGCCCCGTCGCCGCGCGACCTCGCATCGCTGCCAGCGACCCCATCATGTCCCTCTCACTGAGCACCACCGAATCCGCCAGGTGGATCACCGTCTGCGGCGAGGTCGACATGAGCAACGCACACCTGCTCGTCGAACTCGTCGAGCACCTGGTCGATCTACAGCCGTCCCGCCTCGTCCTGGACCTGTCCGAGGTGACCTTCTTCGGCGCGCACGGGGTCAGTGCGCTGCTCCAGGCGCAGAGCACGGCCACTCGTGGTGGCGTGCCCCTGACGCTCACGCCACCCTCCCCGTGCGTGGCGTACATCCTCGCGGTGACCGACGCCCTCGGTGAGTTCGAGGTGCCGCCGAACGACGGGGTCGACCAGCGACATGCCCACGACCGCCGCCAGCCGGCCGGCGCTCTCGCCCGGATCAGAGCGGGCATCGCCTGAACCGCCCCTTAACGCAGAACGGATGTCCGCTTCACACGGAGACGCCATGATCGAAAACTTCCCCATCCGTCACCGCCAGCCCCTGACGGCACCCGCACCAACGCCGATCATGTCGCTGGCGCTCGGCGACCTCCCGGATGAGGGTGGCCGGGCGAGACTGATCGCGGTCGCCGGCGAGATCGACATGAGCAACACCCACCTCCTCGTCGCGTTCGTGAACCTGGCCACCGAGCACCAACCAACCCAGGTGATGCTGGACCTCTCGGGGGTCACCTTCTTCGGCGCCGACGGCGTACGGGCTCTGCAGAAGGCCGAGGATTTGGTCACCAGAACCGGCGGGCGGCTCACGATCCGCGACATCACACCCGGCGTCCGTTTCGTCCTCGCGGCGACCGGGCTCGGCACCCGATTCCTCGAAGCCGCGTCGACCCCGGCAACCACACCCGTCCGACAGCCCCCGCCCTCCGCCGCCGGCCCCGGTGTCCCGACGGCCCGTCGCCACAGGCAGCAGGCAGGGGGCCCGGTCACGCGGGCCGCGGCTCGTATGCGACTGAACGCGGCCACTGCACTGATTCGTCGCCACACGGCGACTGGAACCGGGCGGCCGGGGATCCCGGGCAGGAACAGCCGTAGAACGGGGTCGTCCAACGCGCTCACCGGCAGGGCACCGTTTGTGCGCGGCCGACCCGGGAACGCGTCGGGTGGAGTGGCGCGTGGAGCCGCCCGCGCCACGGCACCACGGGGAGGCCGACATGGGCGACCGGGAACAGCTGCACGACCTTCGCCAGCAGGCACACAACGCGGGCATCGAGGGCAACTCCAAGATGACCGAGCAGCAGCTGCGTGACGCGCTGCGAAGAGTCGGCAAGGGCGAAAAGCCGCAGATGGCCAAGAACCAGGCCAGGCGCTGACAACGCGGAACGGTGCCGGCACCCGTGGTGGTGCCGGCACCGTTCGCGATCTCAGCTGATCGTGGCCAGCAGGTCCCGGCATGCCTTCTCGCACGCCCGGCAGGATTCGGCGCAGATCCGGCAGTGCTCGTGCATGTCGGCGTGGCGGGCACACTCGTCCCCGCACGCCTTGCAGGCCGTGGCGCACGCTTCCAGGAGGCTGCGGCTGATGTTGGCGTCGTAACCGGTGTGCCGGGACAGGACCCGCGCCGTCGTCGTGCAGATGTCCGCGCAGTCCAGGTCCGTCCGGGTGCACTTGGTCAGTTCCGCGACCATGTCCTCGCTGAGACAGGCGTCGGCGCACGCGGTGCAGGCCTGGGCGCAGTCGTTGAGCGCATCGATGGCCGCCGCGAGCTTCGCCCGGTCCAGATTGATCGACTTCGGGTACGCGTCCAGCATCGGCTTGGTGGTGCTCGGCATCAGGGAGTCCCCTCTCTCGGTCCCTGCCGCCGTACCCGAACGCTCCTGACACACACTTCGCCGGGACCGACGACGGGCCTCTGCCCCCTGTCGCGGCAACCTGCGCGTGCGCTCAGTCCGGCAGCAGCCGCCGGAGCACCCCCTTGCCGGTCGCTCCCATCCGGTACGACTGGACGAGGTACGAGCCGCAGGCGATGTTCGCACCGGCCAGCACCGGCACCACGTACTGGGCCAGTCGCTGCCTCCGCTGCCAGGCGGCGATCTCGGACGGCGTCTCCGGCGTCGGCAGGGTCGCGTCGCGTACGTCCACCTTGTCACCGCGTTGATGCGCCTCCTCGGCGAGATGCCCGATCCTGCTGCCGCAGTAGGCGGAGTAGGCGGTGGCCGCGGCTCCCGCGACGGCGAGGCCGGCTTTCAGTGCCCCGACCCTCCCGAAGCCCTTCTGCAGGGCCATGCGTCGCCCACCCACGCGGGCCAGTTGTGCGCCGGCGATCAGGGTGGCGCCGATGCCGAGCCACTGGACCGGGCCGAACCGGCCCCACGCCGACTCGGCGACCCGGATGCGGTCGATGCCATCGCGCAGATCGCTGCCCGACTTGTTCACTCCGGCGACGCCCATCACCGTGCCCCCGAACCAGAGGGCGGAGCCGATGTCGTGCACCGCCTGGGCGACGGCGTGGTTGTCTGCGGCGGTCATCTGCATTCCGGGCTCCTCGACGGGCAGTAGTTTTACGGGTTTTGCTTCGCTTTAGTCCGATTCAAGCACCTTCGCCGTCTTCACACTCGCGGATGACGCCGCCAGGAAGGTCGCCGGCAGCCCGGTCACCCGGCTCATGTCCCAACGGTGGCCCTGATGGGCCAGAGGGGACCCGCACAGGCCAACGGGTCGGGTAGGTACCGCGCAAGGCACCCCCTACGACCGCAACACGTAGACGGAGGACGGCATGTTCCGCCATGACCCACACCTGCAGTTCCAAGCCAAGCCCGAGAAGCCCGATGCCCTGTTCGCCATGAAGCTGCAGGAAATCCTCGGCGGCCAGTTCGGTGAGATGACCGTGATGATGCAGTACCTGTGGCAGGGGTGGACCTGCCGTGTTCCCGGTAAGTACAAGGACATGATCATGGATATCGGGACCGAGGAGATCGGTCACGTCGAGATGCTGACCACGATGCTGGCCCGGCTGCTGGAAGGTGCACCCGCCGAGACCACGGAGAAGGCGGTCGCCGCGAACCCGGTGCTCGCCGCAGTGATCGGCGGCATGAACCCGCAGCACGCCATCGTCGGCGGCGGCGGCCCGCTGCCCCGCGACAGCCAGGGCGTGCCGTGGAACGCCGGCTACATCGTCGCCAGCGGAAACCTCGTCGCCGACTTCCGCTCCAACGTCGCCGCCGAGGCGCAGAGCCGTCTGCAGACGAGCCGGGTCATGAACATGACCGACGACCCCGGCGTGAAGGAGATGCTGCGGTTCAACCTGGCCCGCGACACCTACCACCAGCAGCAGTGGCTGCTCGGCATCGAACAGCTCATCGAGGACGGCTTCGCCGACCACGGCATCGAGAACTCCAACTTCGACGAGGAGAACAAGGACCACAACCACACCTTCTGGAGCTTCGGCGTCGGCAGCCAGGCCTGTGAGGGTCGCTGGGCGCAGGGGCCGAGCCTCATCGGCGGACCGGACCTCGACTGTCTCGCCGAACCGGCGGCACTGACCGACGACACCGCTCTGCCCCCGCCCCCGGACCCGAAGCTCTACGCCACGTACGACGGCTCCCGCGGCCCGGGTAAGCCGGGCAACGCCGCCGGAGCCCACGCCCAGGGGGTCACCAACGTCGTCAAGAAGGTCAAGGACGCCCTCGACTGACCGGGCGGCCCGGCCCGATCGGTTGCCCGGTGGTGGGTCGACGGTCGGCGGTGGTGGTCGTGACTCGTCGTCTGACTGGCTTCGCGCCCTCGGACGTGTCCGTCTGCTGCTGCCGACCCCGACCCGCCCGGCATCGCTGGCGTCCTCACCGATCTGGGCGTGGCGGGACGGCGGCCGACGTACCGTGACGACAAGCCCATGTCGCGGCGGACCCACGGCGGCGCGGCTACCTGTTCCCAGCCTGTTGGCCTGCCAACCACCCGAGGGAGATCCCCGTGCCAGGTCAGGCGACGTCGCCCGGGTACGGGGTGCGCACGCACGCCGTCGCCGGGGCGCCGTTGCTCTGCGACGCGCGGGAGCAGGGCCTCACCGGTGACGGCACGACCAACGACCAGCCGGCGCTCGCCGCGCTCGTCGATCGGCTCGGCGACGCGTTCGCCGCCGACGGACGCGCCCGGGTGATCTACTGCCCGCCCGGGGTGTACGCCATCCGCGACGCCGGAACGGTCTGGCGTAGCGGGGTGTCCCTGACGGGTGCGGGGCCGGGCGCCACCCGATTCATCCTGAGCAACGAGGGTGACCGCTCCACGCCGGTGCCGCTGGCCTTCCACACCGCTCAACTCCACGGAGCGAGCCCGGACCGGAACCTGGCCTACTGCACGTTCGCCGACTTCGAGATCGACGGATCGGGGGTGGCGTCGGCGGAGTACAACCCCCTGTCCAAGGGCCTGGGATTGCAGTACGTGACCGGGGGGCTGTTCCGGAACCTGTTCATCCACCACACCGCCGCCACGGGTTTCGGCTGCGACTTCCTCCAGGACACGCTGGTCCAGGCGATCCGGGTGCTGGAGTGCGGCCGGATGGACAACGGCCTGGAGATGGGTGGGGCCGGCATCGGAATCGGCATCGGCGGTTGGGGGCCGGTGGAGCGAGTGACCATCGCCAACTGCATGGCGGTCGGCAACGCGACCAACGGGATCTTCCTGGAGATGCAACACCCCGACCGGCCTCAACCACGCGGCATCCGGATCATGGGCTGTCACACGGAGGGGAACAGGTTCGGCATCTCCGACTGGGGCGCCGACGGGCTCATCGTCACCGGCTGCACCATGACGGCGAACCTGGAGGCCGGTTTCCAGGTGTCGGCGAAGGGCACCACCGGCGTCCCCGGCGAGGGTGGTTTGCTGACCGACTGCGTCATCGACGGAAACCTGCGCGACGGCGTGAGCATCGGCAACACCCGTGGCCCCTACACGGTGCGGGGCAACCGGATCACCGGCAACGGCCGCTACGGCTACCACCACCAGGACCTGGGCGACAGCGGTCAGGCGCCGGCCGAGGAGATCGTCCTCGAGAGCAACGACATCTGGGGCAACAGCCTCGACGGGATCCGCTTCGACCGGCCGCTGCGGGACACCGTGGTCATCAACAACCGGATCCGCAACAACGGCCGCCAGTGCGCTCCCGCCGCGGAGGGAAGCGGCGAGTCGGTCCGCTACAGCCAGAACACCGTCGTCGACCGGCAGGCGGCCTGGCCGGCCGACGGCCATCGCGGAAAGATCGTCCGGGTCGGCCAACGGTACGCCGTCGTGGCGGCCAACGACGCCAACACCCTCACCCTCGCTCCGCTGCGCCCCGGCGGTACCAGCGGCTGGAGCGCCGACACGCCCCTGCCGGGAACGCCGTACGAGCTACCGGCCGCGCCGGACGGGCGTGCCGGTATCACCGTCAACGCCGCCGCCGACTCGGTCACCATCCGGGGCAACCTGATCCGGGACAGCGGCTCGGGCACCCAGACGTACGGGATCTGGATCACCGAGCGGGGCAGCTGCGTCAACTGCCGCGTCGTCGAGAACGACCTCGACGGCAACGCGACGGCCATCCAGACCGACACCCCGGGCGTGGGCGGCTACTGGAGCGGCAACCACGGCAACGACTGACAGCGCGGCCCGTGCCCGAGTCAGCAGTCGTAGTAGAGGGTGAACTCGTGCGGGGTGGGGCGCAGGCGCACCGGGTCGACCTCGTTGGCCCGCTTCCAGTCGACCCAGGTGGAGATGAGGTCCGGGCCGAAGACGCCGCCGTCGAGCAGGTAGTCGTGGTCGACGGCGAGCGCGTCCAGGGCCTCGGCGAGGGAACCGGGGACCTGCTTGACGTCGCCCCACTCCTCTGGGGGGAGGTCGTAGAGGTCCTTGTCGATCGGCGTCGGGGGTTCGATTTTGCTCTTGATGCCGTCGAGGCCGGCCATCATCATCGCGGAGAAGGCGAGGTAGACGTTGGCCGAGGGGTCGGGGACGCGGAATTCGACGCGC
>NZ_JAMHIW010000019.1 GCF_023896955.1 Micromonospora sp. RHAY321 | reverse complement strand
CACACCGCCGCCGCCATCATGTTCGCCCTCAACCAACCACCCGGCTGCGCCATCCGCGAAATGGTCGTCTGCGCCGAACAGGAAACCTCCTACCCGTGATCGTGGTGTTGCGGGCGCTCGGCGTCGGTGATCTGGCGACCGGGGTGCCGGCGCTGCGGGCGCTGCGTGCCGCGTACCCCGGTCGGGAACTGGTGCTGGTCGCACCGCGCTGGCTGACGCCACTGGTCGACCTCGTCGGCGGCGTCGACCGGCTGGTCGACGCACCAGGGCTGGGCCACCTCGCGTGGCCCGGCCCGGCCCCGCAGATCGCCGTCAACCTGCACGGGCGGGGACCACAGTCGCACCGGATGCTCGCCGACACGCAGCCCCGACGGCTGCTCGCGTTCGCCAACGCCGACGCCAGCTTCACCGACGGCCCGCCCTGGACCCCCGACGAACACGAGGTCGACCGGTGGTGCCGGCTGCTGTCCTGGTACGACATCCCCGCCGACCGCACCAACCTGACGTTACGGCGGCCGGAACCGGCCGGTCTGCCGACCGGGGTCAGCATCGTGCACCCCGGCGCGAAGGCCACCGAGCGCCGCTGGCCGCCGGCCCGGTTCGCGGCCGTGGCGCGCGACCTCACGGCACGGGGGCACCAGGTGGTGGTGACCGGCAGCCGTGGCGAGCGGGAGCTCTGCCTGAGGGTGGCGGAGCTGTCCGGGCTTCCCACCGCAGCGGCGCTGGCCGGCCGGACCGACCTCGGCGAGTTGGCCGCGCTGGTCGCACACGCCCGGCTGGTGCTCAGCGGCGACACGGGCATCGGTCACCTGGCCACGGCGTACGGCACGCCGTCGGTGCTGCTGTTCGGGCCGGTGCCGCCCCAGCAGTGGGGACCGCCGCCGGACCGGCCGTGGCACCAGGCGCTGTGGGCGGGCCCCCGTCCGCGCGGTGCGGCCGACGACGCCCCGCATCCGGCCCTGGTCGCCGTGCAGGTGCCCCAGGTGCTCGACGCGGTGGAGCGGGTGGAGCGGGCCCGCCGCGCGCCGCTACCCGCCGGTAACGTCGGGTCGTAAGCTGGGCGGGTGAACGGGGACCCGGAGTACGCGCAGGAGTTCGTCGACGTCGATGGTGGCCGCCTCGGCGTGCAGGTGTACCCGGAGCCCGAGGGCGACGCGGGCGCGCCGGCCGTGGTGATCTGGCCGGCGATGGGGGTGCGCGCCCGGTACTACCGGCCGTTCGCCGCCGCGCTCCGCGCCGCCGGGCTGGCCGTCGTGGTCGCCGACCTGCGGGGCACCGGGGCGAGCACCCCCGCACCGAGCCGCGCCGACCGGCACGGCTACAGCGAACTCGCCGGCGACGTCGGCGCCGTCCTGGCCGCGCTCAAGCGACGACTGGACGGCCGTACCCGGCTACTGCTCGGGCACTCACTCGGCGGGCAGGCCGCACTGCTGCACCTCGCACTGGACGGCACCGACGCGGTGGACGGGCTGGCGCTGGTCGCGGTCGGCATCCCCTACTGGCGCACCTACCCGGGGCGGCGAGGGCTGGGAGTGCTGCCGTACACCCAGGGGATCGCCGCCACCGCCGGGCTGCTCGGGGTGTGGCCGGGGTGGGGCTTCGGCGGCCGGCAGGCGCGCGGGGTGATCCGGGACTGGGCGTACACCGCGCGGACCGGCCGCTTCCCCCGACTCGACGGTACGGACACCGAGGCGGCGGTGCGCGCGGTACGGACTCCGGTGCTGGCGGTCAGCGTGGACGACGACCAGTACACACCGCACGAGACCATGGACCACCTCTGCGCGAAGCTCACCGCGGCCCCGGTGACGCGGGAGCGGTACACGGTGGCGCAGGCCGGGGCGCCGCTGGACCACTTCACCTGGGTCCGTGCGGGCGCTCCGCTGGCGCGGCGGATCGCCGGTTTCGCCAGCGACCTGCCGCCCCGCTGAGCCGTACCGGCCGGTCGTCGCGCGGCCCGGCCGGCTGACTCACTCGTCCTGATCCAGCGGCACCAGCTCGCCGTCGCGCTCCACCCGGACCTCACCGTGGTCCTTGCGCGGAGCGACCTCGGCGGTGTTCCGGTGCGGGTCGTTGTCCGGATGCATCAGCACCGCGTCGGTCTTGGCGGTCTTCTCCCGGCTCTCGTCCGGCTGCGACATCCCGTTCCCCTCTCCGTCAGCGTCCCCCGGACATCTACCCGCCACCGACCGGACGACTCCTGCCGGTGACGATGCGGCACCATCGCGATCCGGATGTCCCCGCCGTGCCGGTGCGGCACCGGATCGACCGGCACGCGCCGGGGTTAGCCGCCCGGGCGGCGGGTAAGCCGCAGCGCCCGACACGGCGGAAGGGGATCACATGTCCGAACGGCACACCGCACTGCGCTCGATGCACGATCTGGGCCTGGCGGCCTGGTTTGGCGGCTCCCTCATGGGAGCGCTCGGCGTCAACGGCGCAGCGGCGAAGATCAGCGACTCGACCCAGCGGCTTCCGGTCGCGTCGGCCGGATGGTCCAAGTGGACCCCGGTCAACGCGGCCGCGATCGGCGCGCACCTGGCCGGAGCCGTCGGCGAGCTGGTGACGGAGAGCCCGCGGGTCGCCAGCCAGTCAGGGGTGGCCCGGGCCAGCACCATCAAGACGGCGCTGACGATCGGCGCGCTCGCGGTCACCGGCTACAGCCGGTTGGTCGGCATGCGGTTGGAGAAGGCGGGGGCCCCGCCGGTGAGCGGGGCCACCGAGCCCAACCACCAGACCCCGGCGAGCGTGGCCTCCTCGCAGCGACAGATGAAGCTGCTCCAGTGGGCCATCCCGGCGTTGACCGGGACCCTGGTCGTGGTGACCGCGTACATGGGCGAGCAGCAGAAGGCCGGCCAGGTGTTCCGCGGCATCCTCGGCCGGGCCGGCGGAATGATGAGCGCCCCGATGGGGGTGGCCAAGATCGCCGGCATGGGCATGGGCGGCAAGCGGCAGATGGCGATGGCCGGCCGCTGAGTGCCGAACCGGACGGCCATTGCCCCGCCGCTCCTGCACGGCGGGGCGATGGCCGGCCGGTCGTAGGGACCGGTACGGCGCACGGGCGGGCGTGACCCGTCCCGCAATCGTCCGCCGGTGACGGCGGACCGACGAGCGAGGTGGCCATGACGGCGCACGAGGGACGCAGTGGCGGCGACCGGCTGGAGCCGGAGGCGGTGCAGCCGTGGAAGACCGAGGACGGCTTCGACGCCGAACCGCCGTGGGGCGCGGACGAGGACTCGCCGATGGACGAGGGCAGCGAGGAGACGGCGGTGCCCGAGGGGCGGCGTGGAGAACGCCGCGCGGGTGCCCCGGCCAGCCGGGCCAACCCGGCCGGCCTGCACGGCTTCGGCTCGGTCGAACCGACCCGTACTCCAGCGGCCGGCCCGGGCGCGCCGCCGGACCCGGCGCCCGGCCGCCGGTCCTTTCCCGACGACGCGGACATCAACGAGCGCAGCCAGGACGCGCTGCGCACCCGCGGCCGGCGCTCCTAGCAGCACCCGCGACGCCCGCCGCCGCGTTTCGGTCGGCGGGCTCGTGGTTTGCGGCACGGGAGATCGGGCCGTTCGAGCTGGTGCCCCAGGGCAGGGGTGACCCGCGCACCGGGCACCGTTGCCCCGGGGAGCAGATCACCGTGGCGTTGTTGCGTGACCTCGTCGTCCGGCTGGCCCGCCTGGAGTACACGGTGCCCGAGCAGGACCTGCGCATCCCCTGCACCGCATCCCCACCCGCCCGGTGGACGGCCTGCTGATCGAGGTCGGCCCGACGGCCTGACCGGCCGTGCGGCACGCGTCAGTTGGTGGACGCGGCACGCGCGGCGACGTCCGGCCGGTCGACGTCGGGTTCGGGCCAGATCATGGTCTCGGTCAGCATCTGCGCGAGCCGGGTCGCGTCCCGCTGGGCCTGGCCGGCGCAGCAGTTGTTGAACAACACGTGCAGTTCGTCGGCCGGGCCGGCCAGCTCGGCCAGCAGCCCGGCCCAGTGCCGCAACTCCTCCTCGGCGTACGCGTAGCGGAACTTGTCCTCCTTGTCGCCGTCGCGCCAGGCGTCGCTGTGACCGTGGAACCGGACGATCGCCGGCTCCGCCGTGGCGGTCAAGATCGGCGGCACCGACGACGGGTGCCCCTGCGGCATGTCGACACAGACCAGCGAGAGGTCGTGCGCGCGCAGCAGGTCCACAGTGTCCACGGCGGCCCCGTCGTCGAACCAGGACCCGTGTCGCAGCTCCACACCGACCCGCCACGGCCGGCACCGCTGTGCCAGTTCGACGATCCGGCGTTCGGCGGCGGCGCTGCGCACCAGCCACGGCGGGAACTGGAGCATCACGACACCCAGCTTGCCGGCGGCCGCGATCGGCTCCAGCGCCGCCCGGAACCGGGACCACAGCTCGTCGTACGACCGCTCCGGCAGGTCGCGGCGACGGATCCGGCTCGGGCCGGCGGGCGGGCGCAGGTCGCGGGGCAGTGCGGCGACCCGTGTCGGGTGACCGGTGAAGAGGCTGAACGCCTTGACGTCGAAGGTGAACTCGGGCGGAGTGGCGTCGACCCAGCCGTGGGTCGTCTCCGGCGCGGGGATCGCGTAGTAGGAGGTGTCCACCTCGACCAGAGGGAAGCGCCCCGCGTAGAAGCCCAGTCGACCGGCGGGCGTGTTGGCCGAGCGCGGGTACCACCCGGAGCGCAGCAGCGACTGGTCGGCCCACGAGGACGTACCCACCTTAATCACACCCATGTCATTCAGTGGACCGCTCGGCGCCCGGATCGGCAACCGCTGGCGGCCCGCGTCGTCGCCGTGCGGGGCCGGAACTGTCGGTGCCGCGTCCTACGCTCAGGCCGAGCCGACGTCGACGAAAGGGCGCCACCATGACGAGCACCGAGCAGCTCACCGGAGAGCGGGCCGACCTGCTGCAGGCGCTGCGCCGGCACCGGGGCTTCCTCCTGCACACCGTCGACGGGCTGACCGACGAGCAGGCGGCCACCCGCACCACCGTCAGTGAGCTCTGCCTCGGCGGTCTCATCAAGCATGTGGCCGGCATCGAGGAGCGGTGGATGCGCTTCGCCGTGGGCGGCGCGGATGCGATGCTGCGGGAGGAGGTCGACTGGGTCGGTCAGTTCCGGATGGCGCCGGGCGAGACCCTGGCCGGTCTGGTCGAGCGATTCCAGCAGGTCGCCGCCGAGACCGACGAGCTGGTCGCCACCCTCGACCTGGACGCGGCGCACCCGCTGCCGCAGGCGCCCTGGTTCGAGCCGGGGGCGAGCTGGACTGTTCGCCGGGTGCTGCTGCACCTGATCGCCGAGACGTCTCAGCACTCCGGGCACGCCGACATCCTGCGCGAGGCGATCGACGGCACCAAGACCATGGGCTGACCCCGGGCGCGTTCCCCGCCATCCACCGCGCGTCACCTCCGATCCCACCGAGCGGGAGCCGATGTGACAGCGCGCAGGTCGGTGGCGCTGAGGGACACGAGATGACCGCAGACCGCATCGACCAGAAGACCGCCGAACAGTTGTTCGGCGGTAACATCGTCGACCCCTCGACCGCCCGGCGGCCGGTCGCGTTGCTGCTGACCGCGGTACGCGCCGCACCAAGCCCCGGTGAACTCGCCGGTGAAGGCGTCGCCCTGCACGCCTTTCGCCGTGCCCTGGCTGACCCGGCCGTCACCCGACAGCCCGACCGCCGGTCACGCACTCTCGCCTGGACCGGCGCCCGGGCCGCGGTGGCGGCACTGGCGCTGGCCGCCACCGGCGGGGTGGCGCTGGCCGCCGTCAACGGCACGACTCCCCGGCCGCACCTGCCCACGGCAACCCCACCGGCCCCCGTCGGTCCACCCGCGGCGACCGCCCCGGCCACCGGTGACCGGCCGGCGACCGACGCGCCCGCCACCACCGTGCCGACGCCGCACACGTCGGCCGTCGGCGAGGTGGTGGGTCTGTGCCGGGCGTACCGGACGGTCGCCGAAGGCAACCCCGGGCGCGCCCTCGACAATCCGGCCTTCTCCGGGCTGATCGCCGCCGCGGGCGACCGGCATCGCGTGGCCGACTACTGCGCGGACATTCTGGCCGTCGAGGCCGCACCGGGCAGGCCCACCGGTGCACGGCCCGGTGAGGTGCCGAGCCGGCATCCGGGGTCTCCCGGGCCGCCGGACGGGCCGCCCACCGCCCGGGAGCAGGACGACACCGGACCGGCCGACGGCCGGTCCGCCCCGCCGGGCCGCCCATCGAACTGACCGCTCACGCGGGCGGCCGTCCTGACGATGTGGACGGCACAACCGACCTGCCTCGGTCGGCGCTCGATCACGCCCCGGCGCGACGACTCCTGCCCGCCGACGGCTGATAGCTTGCCCCGATGAGTCTGCGGCGTCGACGCGCGGTGGCGGCCCTGCGCCTGACGGTGGTGCTCGGCGTGCTGGCCGGGATCGTGCTCACCGCGCTCGGCCCGGCCACCGTCACCGGGCTACTGCCGTACTTCACCATCCAGAGCAACGTCGCGGTCGGCGCCCTCGCGGGGTACGCCGGCTGGCGGGCGTGGCGGGACCGGCCCGATCCCCCACCGGCGCTGCGCGGCGCGGTCACCCTCTACATCACCATCACCGGCGTGGTCTACCACCTGGTGCTGGCCAACCCGGCCAGCCCGTTCGCGATGGCGCAACCCGACCGGGCCGTCGGCGAGGCGCTCGGCAACCAACTGCTGCACACGGTCGTGCCGCTGCTCGCGGTCGCCGACTGGGTGCTGTTCGACCAGCGTGGCCGGCTGCGCCTGCGCTACGCGGCCTGGTGGCTGGCGTTCCCACTGGCCTATCTCGGCTTCGCCCTGCTCCGAGGGCTGGTCGTCCACCGGTACCCGTACCCGTTCCTGGACGCCGGTGAGCTGGGCTACGACGGGGTGGCGATCAGCGCGGTCCTCTTCGCCGTCGCGTTCTGGCTGCTGGGCCTGCTCTTCGTCACCCTGGACCGCACCCTGACCCCCCGCCGCCCAACCACCCCCACCCCCACCCCGCCCGCCGAACAAGAGGTCGGCGTGGCCGGCACCGGCGGGTCGTGACGCCAACGTGATCAGCCGGGCGAGGAGGGACACCGGTCAGCGGAGGCGGGCTCGTGCGGCGGCGCGGTCACGCCCGTAGGCGTCGGAGTGGCCCCAGCGGCCCGGGATGTCGAGCAGCTCGATCCGACCGAAGCCCTTGGGCAGGGACGGGTTCACGAGCAGGTTGTCGCCGGTGGGCCGCAGCCCCAGCAGGGTGCCCAGCAGCATCAGCAGCGCGCCCGACGACCAGGACTGCGGACGACCGGCCGAGGGCAGCTGAACGGGATACTTCGTCAGGCTGCGCTCGTAGCCGGCGATCAGCTCCGGCACCGCCCCGCCGACCGTCTGCGCCATGTCGAAGATGCCGTTCGCGATCAGGGCCGCCTGGACGTCGAAACCGTAGTGCCGCAGCCCGGCGGCGATCAGCGCGTTGTCCGACGGCCACACCGCCCCCAGATGCGAGCCCACCGGGTTGTACGGGCGCTGCCCGGTGGCGAAGGTGCGCACCCCCCACCCGCTGAACAGCCGCGGCCCGACCAGATGCTCGGCAACCGCCTCGGCGCGGTCGTCGGCGACGATCCCGCTCCACAGCAGATGCCCGATGTTGGACGACAGCGCGTCGACCGGATCGCCGTCCGGCCCCAGCGCCAGCGCGTAGTACTCCCGGTGCGGCAGCCAGAAGTCCCGGTTGAACCGGTCCTTCAGCTCCGCCGCCTCCCGCTCCAACCGGTCGGCGTACGCGGGGTCACCCCAGAACTCCCGGGCCAACCGGGCGCCACGCCGCTTCGCGTCGTACGCGTAGCCCTGCAACTCACAGGTCGCCCGGGGAAATCCGGGTTGCCGTCCGTGGACGTCGACGATGGCGTCGTCCGAGTCCTTCCATGCCTGGTTGACCACGCCGTGCCGCTCGTTGCGGCGCTGGTAGCGCAGGTAGCCGTCACCGGTCATGTCGCCGTACTCGTCGATCCAGTCCAGCGCCATCCGGGCCGGGTGGCGCAGTTCGCGGACCAGGTCGGTGTCGCCGGACCAGCGCTCGTACTCGTCGAGGAGGACGACGAACAGCGGGGTGGTGTCCGCCGCGCCGTAGTACACGGCGTCCGGTCGCTCGCCGAACGCGGCGGATTCGCCGTAGCGGAGCTGAGCCAGGATCTTGCCCGGCTCCTCGTCGTGTCGGTCGTCGAGCTGGCTGCCCTGCAGCAGCGCCAGGAACCGCAGCGTCGCGGGGGCCAGCTCGGGGGTGAACGCCATGGTCTGCAGGCAGGTGATGATGCTGTCGCGTCCGCACAGGCCCATGGCCCACGGCAGGCCGCCGACCGGCACCCGGGCGTCGGACGACAGTGGCAAGTACCGCAGCGCCGCCAGGTCGGCGAGGCTGCCCCGGTAGGTCTCCTCCAGGCCGCCCCGTTCGGCCACCAGGTGCGGGGCCCGGTCCATCCAGTCCGCCAGATCCTCGCGCATTCCCCCGCGTACGTGCTGCCGGTGGGACTCGATGTCGTTGCGCAGGTCCCGGCCGCCCTCGCCGTGGATGGTCATGGTGACGTGCAGGATGGTCTCCCACGCGCCTTCGGGCTCGATCCTGATCCGGAACGTCATTCCCCGCTCGTCCACCTGCACGGGTGCCGTGCTGCTCACGGTGGTCTCCCGGATGAACCGCTCCCGCTCGTAGCGCAGCACGAGCTGGCGGCGCGCCGAGTCGGCGGTGATCTGGGCGGCCCGGCGGGTCGGCTCCCGTCGCTCGGCGGCTCTGGCGACGTCGGACAGGTCGGCGAAGTCGTTGCCGATCTCCATCCGCACCGTGAACTCGGCCGGCTGGGCCGAGTGGTTGAGCACGGTGATGTGCTCGCTGAAACTGTCGTTGATCGATCGGTGCCGGATGACCGACACGTCGGCGTCGACGTAATGGCTCGCGGCGCCCGGAACCAGGAAGAACCGGGTCTCGAAGTACGTCATGTCGTCGCGGGACAGCGCGTTCAGCCCTTCCCCGTCGACCCGCAGCACCCAGTGGGACAGGAAGCGGGTGTCGAATGAGAAGAGCCCCACCGGCGCGTCCGGGGCCGCCTCCACGTCGCCCTGCGCGTCGCTGATCGCGAAGGCGTTGCCCGCGATCACGTGCACCAGTTCCTGCCTCACGGCCGCCCGTCCCGCCCGGCCGTCGCGGCCCTGCCCAGCTCGCGGGGATGGCGGGCACCGACAGGCCCGGGAAAGATCCGCCGCAGCAGCATCAACAGCCGAATGTTGCCCTGGACGGTCACCTCGTTGCGCAGCAACGCGGCCGACAGGTGGGTCTCGCCGCTCGCCAACCGGTCGAACACCGTCCGGTCGCCGCGGACCACCAGCTCGGCATCGCTGGACGACCGGGTCACCCGGACGTGCTGGTCGTCGACGGTCAGGTACCAGTGCTCGCTGTGGCCGTCGTCGCACGCGTCCAGCCGCAGCGTCCCGGCCGTCGTCTCCGGCAGGTCGGTACGCCGGCCGGAGCCGAGCTGTTCCAGGTGTTCGGCCATCGCGCCCATCTCGTCCCCTCCCCCGCTCTCCCGCAGGATCGCCCGCCCCGGGGTGAGGACGCCTCACCCGGACCGGGTGACGACCGGTGATCGCAGGCTGAGCCGGTGGACGTCCCCGCCTCAGGCGCCGATCAGCCCTCGGAGGTAGTTGGCCTGGCCGACGTGTTGCTGGTCGTCCTCGGCGATGCTGACCAGCCGGACGCCGAGGGTGACCGGCGGGTCCCACGACTCGTCGACCACCCGGTCCAGATCCGCCGCTCGCAACCCGGCCAGGAACGGCCCGGTCCGCGCCGCGACCGCCTCGTAGTAGTCGATCAACGCCTGCGCGCTCTCCGGCCGCACCGCGGCGACCTGGGCGGGCGAGTGGCCGTAGCCGGTGTTGTCCGGGTCGGTGGTGAGCCCGAACCGCCCGGCCCACTCGCCGCTCGCCCAGACCTGGTCGGTGTCGAGCAGGTGGGCGACGTGGTGGTCCTGGACCCTGGTCAGGTGCCAGACCAACCAGCCGATCGAGTTGGCGCCGGGGCCGGGCGCCCAGCGCAGCTGCTCGGGGCTGAGGCCGTCGACCGCCGCCCGGACGAGGTCGGGCAGCCGGTCGTACGTCTCGGTCAGCAGGTCACTCACGTCCACGCGTCACGCCTCCTGGTGTGTCTCTGATCGGGTACCGCCGACACGGACGGCCAAACCTCGGCCGCTACGGTGATCAAGTGGTCGCGGCGTTGGAGCTGTATCTGGACCCGGACGCTACCCGGCGGATCCGGGTGCTCTGGGACGCTCTGGAGGCCGAGGGCGTGCAGAGCATGCGCTCGCTGCTGGAGCAGCGCCACCGGCCGCACGTCTCGCTCGCGGTGGCGCCCCGCTTCGACCCCGAGCAGGTCGCCGCGGCGCTGCGCGGCACCGTCGTGGCCGCCCCGCTGCGACTCGACTTCCAGCACGCCGGTCAGTTCGTCGGACGGGTGCTCTGGCTCGGCCCGACGCCCACGCCGGAGCTGCTGGCCCACCACCGGATGGTGCACGACCGGCTCGCCGCCGCCGGCATCACGCTGGTCGAGCACTACCAGCCGGGACGCTGGGTGCCGCACTGCACGCTCTCCATGCGGGTGCCGAACGTGCTGATGGCCGCCGCGGTACGCCGCTGCCTGGAGGTGCTGCCGCTGGCCGCGACCGTGGTCGGCGCGGCGCTCACCGACCACGCCCGCGGCATCGCCCACCCGCTGTCCTGACCGCCGGCCCGCCAGGCCGTGGAGGGCGGCTGCGCCCGGCCGGACAGGGGCTCTCCCCAGCTCACCGGACCAGCGGCGCGACCCTTGTACGTAATGTCCGGATTGGCGGGTCGCAGTCGGGAAACTGAAAACAAGGGGTGCCGACGAGGCCGGGCGTGGGATGGTTCGACATGGATGCCGTTCCGATGGCCGCCCGCCGCGCGCGGCCGGCCCATCCGGCGACGCGGGCGCAACGTGGCGCCGCCCGGGACGGCTTCGACGACGAGAGGCAGTGCCCATGCAGGCTCAGCGCAGGCCACCGCGGACGGAGCGGAGCCAGACCAGGGACGACCGGACCGGCGGCGGCATGACCGGGGCGGCCACGCCACTGACCATCTGGGCCGCTGCCGTGCTGCTCGGTCGAATCGGCTCCGGCGAGGACGACAGCGAGGACGAGCTGCACATCCTTCGCGGCATCGAGTGACCCTCGGGAACCCCGTTCAGAGCCAGCCGCGCCGCTTGAAGATCAGGTAGAGGGTGCCGCAGACCAGCAGCATCAGCAGCAGCGCGAACAGGTACCCGAAGTGCCACTGCAACTCCGGCATGTGGACGAAGTTCATCCCGTACACCGTGCCGATCAACGTGGGTGCGAACAGGATCGCCGCCCACGAGGAGACCTTCTTCAGCTCCTCGTTCTGCGTGTAGCTGGCCGCCGTGAGGCTGCGCATCTCCTCGTTCTGCTGCTGCGAGACCAGGGTGGCGTTGACGGTGAGGATGTTCTGCAACAGGTGCCGGAAGCCGTCGACGCGTTCCACGACCTGCGTGAGGTGGTCGGTCACGTCGCGCAGGTAGCGCCGCAGCTCCTCGTCGGTCGCGTAGCTGCCCGCGCCGGCCGCCAGCGCGTCGAGCACGTTGAGCAGCGGACGGGCGGCCCGCTGGAACTGGATGACCTCGCGGCTGAGACCGTAGATGCGCCGGCTGGCGTTCGGGTCGCCACCGAAGACCTGGGTCTCGATCTCGTCGATGTCGTTCTCCAACCCGGCCACCACCGGCGCGTAACCGTCGACCACCTGGTCGAGGATCGCGTACAGGACCGCCTGCGGGCCCTGCTCGAGCATCTGCGCGTCGGCCTCCATCCGCCGCCGCACGGCGGCCAGATCGGGCGCCTCACCGTGCCGGACGGTGACCACGAAGCCCGGCCCGATGAACAGGTGCAGCTCGGAGAACTCGACCTCCTCCCGCACATCGTCGTAGCGGGCGGCGCGCAGCACCACGAAGAGGGTGTGCCCGTAGCGCTCCAGCTTGGGCCGCTGGTGGGCGTTGATCGCGTCCTCCACCGCCAGGTCGTGCAGCCGGAACTCCCGGGCCAGCGAGGTGATCTGGTCGATGTCGGGTCGGTACAACCCGATCCAGGCCATCGCCTCGTCCTGCTCCTGGAGGCAGCGGTACGTCTCGGCGAGGCCGGCCGGCGACGCGAAGCGGTGCCCGCGGATGTAGATGGCGCTGTCCACCAGCCCGCCGGCGGCCGGCTCGGCCGGCTCGTCGCCCGGCGGCTCGTCGCGGATCTCGTGCTCGTCGAGCTGGCGGCCGAAGCCCTCACCCGGGCGGAACCGACGGCCGCCGACCATGACCCGCTCCCTCCCCGGAGGCACCCACCGACGGCCACCCGAACCACCCGCGCGGTTCGGCCAGGCAGCCGGGAGGCGCTGCTTCCCCCGTGCCCGCGCACCAAAACCCTCCGAGGCGTCGCCCACGGTTGCCCGGGTTCCGCCCACCGGCGGACGGGCGGGGCCCGGCTGGCGGATACTCGCGGTGACCACGGGCGGGACGACGGGGGAAGCGCCGATGGAGGTCGACAGGCGCACCGGCCCGCGGACCGGGCGGCTGCGGGGGTGGCTGCTCGGCGGCGACTCGGAGCAGCCGCGGCGGCAGGGGCCGCACGGGCGCCCGCCGGAGCACCGGCACCACCCGTGGTGGAAGGTGATGTGCCTGACCGGCGTCGACTACTTCTCGACCCTGGGCTACCAGCCGGGCATCGCGGCACTGGCCGCCGGGGCGCTCTCGCCGGTGGCGACCCTGGTGCTGGTGCTGGTGACCCTGCTGGGCGCGCTGCCGGTCTACCGGCGGGTGGCGGTGGAGAGCCCGCACGGCGAGGGCTCCATCGCGATGCTGGTACGCCTGCTGAGCTACTGGCCCGGCAAGCTGCTGGTGCTGGTGCTCCTCGGCTTCGCCGCCACCGATTTCATCATCACCATCACCCTGTCCGCCGCTGACGCGACCGCCCACATCGACGAGAACCCGTTCTGGCCGGAAGGGCTGCGCGGGCAGGAGGTCGTGCTCACGCTGCTGCTCGTGGCGCTGCTGGGTGCGGTGTTCCTCAAGGGATTCACCGAGGCCATCGGGATCGCCGTCGTGCTGGTCGCGGTCTATCTGGCGCTGAACACGGTGGTGATCGCCGCCGCGCTGTGGCAGGTGGTGACGCACCCGAGCGCGGTCGGGGACTGGACCACCGCGCTGACCACCGGCCACGGCGACCCCTGGATGATGGTCGGGCTGTCCCTGCTGGTCTTCCCGAAGCTGGCCCTGGGCCTGTCCGGCTTCGAGACGGGGGTGGCGGTGATGCCGAGCGTGCGCGGTGACCCACGGGACACGGAGGACCGGCCACTGGGCCGGATCCGGGGCGCGCGCCGCCTGCTCACCACCGCCGCGACGATCATGAGCGTCTTCCTGATCACCAGCAGCGTCACCACCACCGTGCTGATCCCGCCCGAGGCGTTCCAGCCGGGTGGGCCGGCGAACGGCCGGGCGCTGGCCTACCTGGCGCACGAGTACCTCGGCGAGGTGTTCGGCACGGTCTACGACCTGTCCACCATCGGGATCCTCTGGTTCGCGGGCGCCTCGGCGATGGCCGGTCTGCTCAACCTCGTACCCCGCTACCTGCCCCGCTACGGCATGGCGCCGACCTGGGCCCGGGCGGTCCGGCCGCTGGTGCTGGTCTTCACCGCGGTGGCGTTCCTGATCACGATCGTCTTCGAGGCCAGCGTGGACGCGCAGGGCGGCGCGTACGCCACCGGGGTGCTGGTGTTGATCACCTCGGCGGCGACGGCCGTGACCCTCGCGGCACGGCGGCGACGCCAGCGCGGCGCGACGATCGCCTTCGGCGTCATCGCGCTGATCTTCGTCTACACCACCGCGGCGAACGTGGTGGAACGCCCCGACGGCGTGAAGATCGCTGCCTGCTTCATCGGCGGGATCATCCTGGTGTCGCTGCTGTCCCGGCTGAACCGCGCACTCGAGCTGCGGGTCGACCGGGTGGAGCTGGACCCCGAGGCGGCCCGGATGATCGACGAGTGCGCCGGGCGCCGACTCCGACTGATCGCGCACGAGCCGGACAGCCGGGAGCCGGCGGAGTACCGCGCCAAGCTCGTGCAGACCGTCGCCGACAACGAGTTCCCGGCCGACAGCGACGTGATCTTCGTCGAGGTGACGGTCACCGACCCGTCGGACTTCGAGACCGAGCTGCTGGTGCGTGGCAGCGTCGTGCACGACCAGTACCTCGTGCTCAGCCTGGCCAGTTCCTCGGTGCCCAACGCGCTGGCCGCCCTGCTGCTGGAGATCCGCGACCGGATCCGGCGGCGCCCGCACATCTACTTCGAGTGGACCGAGGGCAACCCGGGCGGCAACTTCCTGCGCTACCTGGCCTTCGGCCAGGGCGAGATCGCCCCGGTCACCCGGGAGATCCTGCGGCGCCAGGAGCCCGACCGGAGCCGCCGACCGCACGTGCACGCCGGTTGACCCGTCCGCCCGGGTCGTCGTAGCGCAGGGTGAGCGTGGTCATAACGGCTGGACGGTCCGCCGGTTCCGGCTGCTAGCCTCTGGACAGGTCATGAGCGCCAGCGCGAAGCCCCGGCTCGCTGGCCGGCAACCCTCCTCCGCGGTGGGGTGCCCCGGGTGAAGACCAGGCACCGACGGGACGTCGGTGCAAGCGTGGCCTGGCACCCAGGTCAGCACAGACCCGGGAGATTCCATGCGCATCCTCAGCACCGCCCCACCGGCCGACGCCGCGGACTCCCGCGCCGGTTGGCTGCCACCGGCACTGACCCGGCGGCGGCACGTGGACATGATGCGGGTGTGCAGCGCCGCCTGTCGCGGCCGCGTCGCGCACTAGCGCACCCCTTTCCCGAACCCATCCCAGCGGTACGCCCACCGGGCGCACCGTCGGCGGCGCACGCCCGCGTCCGCCGCTGCGCAACCTTCGGAGACACCTGTGCGATTTCTTCCCGCCCTCACCCGTGCCGCTGCCCTCGGCGCGGCGACGATCCTGGCCGCCACCGCGCTGACCGCCTGCGGCGACGACACCTCCTCCGACGCCACCGCCAACCCGTACGGCCTGGCGCAGCCGGGCGTGCTGCGCGCCGGCACGCTGACCGACGCCCCGCCGAACGTGTACCTCAAGGACGGCCGGTTCACCGGGTTCGACAACGACCTGCTGACCGCGGTGGCCGGCAAGCTCGGCCTCAAGGTCGAGTTCGTCGGCACCGACTTCTCCGCGCTGCTCTCCCAGGTCAACAACCGCAAGTTCGACGTCGGCAGCTCCTCGATCACGATCACCGAGGCGCGGAAGAAGACGGTCGACTTCGGCAACGGCTACGACTTCGGCTACTTCGGCCTGGACGTCCCGGCCGGCTCACCGATCACCAGCTTCGACCAGCTCGCCGGCAAGCGGGTCGTGGTGGTCCAGGGCACCGTCCAGGACGACTACGCCACCGGCAGGCAGCTCGACCCGGTCCGGGTGCCGGACTACAACGGCGCGATCAACCAGCTCAAGGCGGGCACCGCCGACGCGTGGATCGCTCCGGCGGAGATCGGCGAGAAGTCGGCAGCCGACAGCAACGGAAAGATCACCGTGGCGGCCAAGCAGCTCAGCCCCGCGCCGACCGCGTACGCGGTCGCGAAGGGCAGCGACAAGCTGCGCGAGGCGCTGAACAAGGGCCTCGACGAGGTGATCGCGGACGGCACCTGGAGCCGGTTGCAGGCGCAGTACTACCCGGGCCGACCGGTTCCGGCCGACTTCAAGCCGGGCAGCGGCACGGTGGCCGTTCCGGCTGCGCCGTCGGCGTCCGCGTCGGCCGCGTCCTGAGGCACACCCGGTGACGAGCGAGCAGGGCGGTAGGAGAGGCGACCGATGGATCCGTTGAGCACCCTGTGGGAGACCTTCTTCGACTGGGACGCCATGCGCGAGGCGCTACCCGAGATGCTGACCGTCGGGTTGCCCAACACGCTGATCCTGGCGGTCTCCGCCGCCCTGCTCGGCTCGGTGCTGGGTCTGCTGCTGGCCGTCGCGGGCATCTCCCGTAGCCGCTGGCTGCGCTGGCCGGCGCGGGTCTACACCGACGTGTTCCGGGGGCTGCCGGCCGCGGCGACGATTCTCCTGATCGGAGTCGGGCTGGCGCCGCTGGGCATGGAGGTCTGGGGCCCCGACCCCTACCCGCTGGGCATCCTGGCGCTGTCGCTGATCGCGGCGGCGTACATGGGGGAGATCTTCCGCTCCGGTATCCAGTCGGTGGAGGCCGCCCAGTTGGAGGGCGCCCGCGCGCTCGGCTTCTCCTGGGCCGACTCGATGCGACTGGTGATCATTCCGCAGGGCATCCGGCGGGTGCTGCCGGCCTGGGTGAACCAACTCATCGCACTGATCAAGGACTCCAGCCTGGTCTACTTCCTCGGGCTGGTGGCCAGCCAGCGGGAGCTGTTCCGGATCGGCCAGGACTACGCGGCCACCACCGGCAACGAGTCCGCGCTGCTGCTGGCCGGGCTCTTCTACCTGGCGTTGACCGTGCCGCTGACGCACATGGTCAACTGGATCGACCGGCGGCTGCGCCACGGGCGGCCGGTCACCCCGGTCGATGACGAGGACGACACCGAGCCGGCGCTGGCCGGCACGACCGAAGGGGACCGGCGATGACCACCGCGACGACCACCTCGGTCAGCCTCGACGTGCGCGACGTGCACCTCGCCTTCGGGCCGAACCGGGTGCTGCGCGGCGTCGACCTGGCCGTGCCACGCGGCGCGACGGCGTGCGTGATCGGCCCGTCCGGGTCGGGCAAGTCCACCCTG
Organism: Micromonospora sp. RHAY321; assembly: GCF_023896955.1. GTDB lineage: Bacteria > Actinomycetota > Actinomycetes > Mycobacteriales > Micromonosporaceae > Micromonospora. Next base: position 103,174 of record NZ_JAMHIW010000019.1, on the reverse strand, counting down.
CTGCGCACCATCAACCGGCTGATCGAGCCGGACCGCGGCGACGTGCTGCTGGACGGGCGCAGCGTGCTGAGCGACGACCCGGACGCGCTGCGGCAGCGGGTGGGCATGGTCTTCCAGCAGTTCAACCTCTTCCCACACATGAGCGTGCTGCGCAACGTCACCCTGGCGCTGCGGCGGCTGCGCAAGCTCGACGAGGACGAGGCGGTGGCGGTCGCACGCGCCCAGCTGGAGCTGGTGGGGTTGGCCGGCAAGGCCGACTCGCGGCCGGCGCAGCTCTCCGGCGGCCAGCAGCAGCGGGTGGCGATCGCCCGGGCGCTGGCGCTGCGGCCGGAGGTGATGCTCTTCGACGAGGCCACCTCCGCACTCGACCCGGAGCTGGTCAAGGGAGTGCTCGGGGTGATGGCCGACCTGTCCGCCGGGGGCATGACCATGGTCGTGGTCACCCACGAGATGGGCTTCGCCCGGCAGGTCGCCGACACCGTCGCCTTCATGGACCGGGGCGTGGTGCTGGAGGCCGGCCCGCCGGAGGCGATCTTCGAGCGGGCCGGGCATCCGCGGCTGCGCCGGTTCCTCGATCAGGTGCTCTGAGCCGCACGACGGCTGCGGCCGCCGGGCCGTCCGGCGTCAGCCGGCCTGGCGGCGCAGGTGCGCGGCGAACGCCTGCAGATCGCCCAGCAGCACCAGGATGGCGTTGCGGTAGGCGACCGACGCCCACAGGTGCAGCTCCTCGTCGTCCAGCCCGCCGAACGCCATGGACAGCGCCTTGCGCCGGCGCCGGTCGAGCACCTTGTGCGGGCGGGCGAGCAGGTCGCCCTCCCGGCGCAGGGCCTGCAGGTACGCGGCCACCGCGTCCTGGTAGTGCCGGCCGGCGACCCGCTCCAGCAGGGTGAACTCGAAGACGTTCAACGCCGCCTCGGACTCCCAGTAGGCGCTGTCGCGCTCCGGCGCGCCCGCGTGGTGCCGGCCCATCGCGTGCCGGGCCTCGTACAGCAGCAGCACGCCCCGGCCGGTGGTGCTCAGCGGCCGGCGGGGCGCCGGCAGCCGCAGCGTACGCACCGGCGCCGCACGGGTCAGGTCAAGCGCACCGGCGTACGACGGCATCCGCTGCGCCCCGGCGCCCGGCTCCGGCACCAGGCAGGCCCGCTCCGCGTAGGCCAGCGGGCCGCCGGTGGGCAGGGCGCGCACCGCCGCCGCGTGCAGCTCGGCCAGTGGGCGGTTGTCCGAGGGCCCGTCCGGCGGCAGGGTGAGCACGAGACCGGTGGCACCGGGCACGGGCACGCCCAGCACGCAGGAGTTGCGCAGGAACGCCCAGGTCGCCTCCGCCTCGCGGATGCCGCTCGCCACGGCCTGCGCGTCGGCCCGCCAGTCCCGGGCGATCCGCAGCCGCTGCTGGAGGTCCGCCGTCGCCGCGCCGTCGTGCGGGTAGAGCTCCCGCACCGCTCGCGGCAGCGTCCCGAGGCGAAGGTCCAGCAGGTCGCCGCTCGGCGCGGGCACGGCGTGCGTCGCGCAGTCGGCGTCGGTGTGCGGGTCGCCGGGCACCGCGTGGCAGTCACCGAGCCAGCTTCCACCGGGTTGCCGCGTCGGCCGGGCGAACGCCAGGTGTGGCAGCCGACCGGTGCGCAGCACCGTCTCGTACTGGGGTCGGGTGCGCATGGTCCGCAGCACGTCCAGCGGCAGCACCGGCGCCAGCTCCAGCACGGCGGCCAGGAGCGCGCAGTGCGAGCAGGCCGGCCCGTCGGGATCGCGCACCCGGTAGCGGCGCAGATGGTCGACGCCGGGCTGCTCCCACTGCACCCCGATGACGCCGTCGCCCTGCGCCATCAGGTAGAGGAACTCGGTCGCGTCACGCTCGCGGGTCACCGAGGTCACCTCGTCGAGGAACTCCCGTGCGGTGACCACCCGCAGGCCGGCCTCCGTCGCCCCGGTGGTCATGGGCACCCCCTCGCGGACCGTACGCATCGACCAACGCCGAACCGCTTCCCACCGTACCCGGCGGCGTGACGACCGGGCGGCCTGCACACCCGCCGGCCGCTGTCACCAATCCGTCGTTCGGTGCGGCGGCCGGGCCGGCGAGTCAGTCGACGCTCCCGCGGCCCAGCAGCCGGATCTCCTCGTTGTCCAGCGCGGACTGGAGGTCGAGCAGCACGAGGTCGTCGATCTCCCGCCGGTCACGCAGCCGGGTGATCTCCCGTCGCTTGTGTTCGAGGACGCCGAGGCGCAGTTTGCGTTCCAGGCGGCGTTCCTCGGCGCTGCGATCGCCGCCCTCGTTGACGTCGTCCAGGTGCTGCTGGTACTCGGCCTCCAGCCGGCGCACCGTCTCCTCCCCGGCGCCGATCTCGGCGGCGACCTGCGGCAGCGCGGCCAGGCCGGCCTCGGTGGCCCGTTGTCGGGCCTGCCGCAACTCGTCGGCGCGCTCGGGGTCACCGCCCAGTCCCGCCCAGCGCACCACCAGCGGCAGGGTGGTGCCCTGAACGAGCATGATCAGCACGATCACCAGCGCGGTGACGAAGATGATCAGGTCGCGTTCGGGCACCGGTGCGCCGGCGGCGGTCGTCGTGGGGACCGCCAGCGCGGCGGCGAGCGAGACGGCACCCCGGAAACCGGACCAGCCGGCGACGGTGCCCACCCGCCAGCCGGACGGCCCGCGGGTGGCGTCGACCATCCGGCGGCGCAGCAGCTTCGCCGATTCCGCCGTCAGGTAGACCATGGCCAGACGGGTGCCGACGATCACCACGGTCACCACCGCCACGATCACCACCGCCCTGGTCGGCGAGGTACTGGTGATGCGCTTCACCGCCTGGGGTATCTGCGTGCCGAGCAGGACGAACAACCCGCCGTTGATCAGGAACGTGGACAGGTCCCAGAACGCGTACGCCAGCACCCGGGACCGGGCACGGATCACCCGCGGGCCGGCGTAGGCCAGCATCAGGCCCGCGACCACCACCGCCAGCACACCGCTGGCGTGCACCGCGTCGGCCAGCAGGAACGCGGCGAACGGCGTCAGCACACTCAGTGCGCCCTCACGCAGCGGATCGTCGAGCCGCTTGCGGATCAGCACCACGATGCCGCCGACCAGCAGACCGGCGATCACACCACCGGCGGAGGCGCCGACGAACTCCTCACCGATGCGCAGCGCGCCCGGCGACGAGGCACCGGTGAGCAGACCCACCGTCACCGCGAAGAGCACCAGCGCGGTGCCATCGTTGATCAGGCTCTCCGCGTGCAGGGTGGTCAGGAGCTTCCGGGGCAGCCGCTTGGCGAGGCCGGTGACCGCGGCGGCGTCGGTCGGTGCCAGGACCGCCCCGAGCACCCAGGCGGCGGCGGGGTTCACCCCGAACGCCTGCGCGGTCAGCGACACCGTGACCATGGTGAGCACCACCAGCACCACGGCGAGCAGCCCGATCACCGGGAGGTTGGCCCGGATCTCGCGCAGGCTGAGGGTGAGGCTCTCCCGGTAGAGGATCGCCGGCAGGAAGATCAGCAGCACCAGGTCCGGTTCCAGGGTCAGCTCGGACAGCGGCGGCACCAGCCCGAGCAGCACCCCGAACGAGATGAGCAGCACCGGCGGCGCCACGCTGTACCGGCCGCCGAGCGTGGTGCCGACCAGGACGGTGACGCCCAGCACCACGATCAGGACGAGCCCCTCCACGGCGTACCCCCTCGATCCGCGGCCGGCGGCGGCCGCGCCGGTTCCATCTGACCGCACCCCGAAGCCCCGTTCGGGGGAAACGGCAAGTCGCCGGGGGTCAGGCGCGGTCGCGAGCGGTGACTGCCCGGGCGGTACGGCGGTACGCGGCCGCCTCGTCGTCGCGGCCAAGGGCGGCGGCCAGGTCGGCGAGGTGTCCGGCCACCGGACCGAGGGTGAGCACCCCACTGCCGGCGGCCAGCTCGGCGGCGGCCGGTCGCAGCTCGACGGCGAGGTTCTCCATCGTGGCCCGGTCGCCGAGGGCGAGCGCCGCCCGGGCGGTGAGGCAGAGCCGCGCCTCCCGCAGCAGGTCGTGCGGCCCGACCGGGAGCGTCCGCAGGGCGGCCCCGGCGGCGTCCCGGTCGCCGTCGGCCAGCAGCAGCAGCGGGCGGACCCACGGCTCGTGCGGACCCCAGTCCATGCCCACCCAGTCCTCACCGCCGAGCCCGGGGATCGGCCGGTCACCGCCGACGCCCTCGGCCAGGCGCAGGCCGAGCAGGGCGAGCGGGAGGAGTCCCCGGGTCAGGCCCGGCATGGCGTCGGCGGGAAGCCGCACGGCCGCCGTCCGGTACGCGTCCGCCGCCGCGGTCGACTCGCCGTCCAGCGCCAGGCGCAACGCGGCGTACCACCGGGTGAAGAGGCCGACCAGTGGCAGTTCGTACCGCTCGGCGAGGCGGTCGGCGGCGCGGGCGTGCGTGTCGGCGCCGGCCCGGTCCCCCAGCGCGCAGCAGGCCTGCACCCGGACGAGGTGGCCCAGCACCTCGAAGGTCACCAGGTGGTGCCGGGCGGCCACGTCGATCAGGTCGGCGCCGATCCGGGACCGCTCCTCGGCCAGGCCGACGCGGTGGAAGGCGTGCATGAAGCGGGCGTTGAGCGCGAAGGCCAGCAGCCCGGGGTCTCCGGTGGCGCGTGCGATGGCCTCGGCCTCGTCGGCCGCCCGGCGGCCACGGTCGGTGGTGGTGCCGCGCAGCTCCAGCGCGAGGGTGCTCAGCAGTCGGCTGCGCTGCGCGGAGCCGTGCACGCCGAGTGCGGCCAGGGCGTGCTCGGCGGCCCGGGCGATCCGCCCGGCGAGGACGTCGTCGTCGTTGCGGGTCCAGATGGCGGGTACGTCGAAGCCGGCCAGCACCTCGGCGACCAGCCCGGGGTCGCCGACGGACTCCGCGTCGTCGATCGCCTCCGCTCGCCGCCGCCGCGCCTCGGCCAGCCGGCCCGTCACGGCCAGCGCGCGCCCCAGGCCGAGCACCGCGCGCAGCCGCTCGCGCCGGTCGGCCCGGCCGGACCGGTCGTACGCCTCGACCGCCTGCCCCCACAGGCGGGCCGCCTCGTGCGGGTTGCCGCTCCGTTCGGCCTGTTCGGCGGCGGCGCGGGCGTACCCGGCGGCGCGGCCGGCGGCGACCGGTCCACCGGCGCGCAACAGGTGGTACGCGAGCGCGGCGGGCTCGGCGGGCCGACGGTGTCCCAGCGTCTCGGCGACGGCGGCGTGCCAGGCGGCGCGGCGCGGCGCGGACAGGTCGGCGTAGAGCGTGTCGCGGACCAGGATGTGGGTGAAGCGCAGCCGCCCGTCGGGGGCCTGCTCGGTGAGGAAGCCGGCCTGCAACGCGCGGTCCACGGCGTCCAGCAGGGCCGTGGAGTCGTCGGTCAACGTGCTGAGCACCTCGATGTCGAGGTCCCGGCCGAGCACGGCTGCCTGCCGCAGCAGGGTCCGGGTCGGCGGGGGGAGCTGCGCCAGCCGGTGCCGGATGACGTCGCGTACCCCCGGTGGCACCGCCGCCAGCGCCGCCCCACCCTCCGTGGCGTACAGGTGGGCCAGCTCCCGGACGAAGAACGGGTTGCCGCCGCTGCGATGGTGGATCAGTCGCACGGTGGGTGGGTCCAGCTCCGCCCCGGCGACGGTGCGGGCCAGCTCACCGGTCGCCGGCACGGACAGGCCGGCGAGGTACTCCCGGACCGGCTCCAGCCCAGCCACCCGGGCCAGGGCCGCGGTCAGCTCCGGGCTGATCTCGGTGGCGCGGTAGGTGCCGAGGAGCAGCACCGGCCCGGTTGCCGGCTGAGGGCCATTGAGCAGCGCCGTCAGCAGGTCCAGGGTGTCCCCGTCGGCGCGGTGCAGGTCGTCGAGGACCAGCAGCACCGGCCCTCGGCCGGCGACCGCCGAGACCAGCGACGCCACCGCGCGGTGCCGGCGGAACCGGGCCACGGCGGGATCGTCGGCGCCATCGGTCGCCCCGGCAGCGGCGAGGTCGGCCACACCGGTTTCGGCCGCCCCGGCGAGCGCGTCGGTGATCTGCGTCCACGGCCAGGCGGCCGGGGCGCCCTCGTACTCCGGGCTGCGGCCCCACGCCGTGGTCCAGCCGTCGGAGGCGAGTCGCCGCGTCAGCGTCTCGGCCAGCGCCGTCTTGCCGGCGCCCGGGTCCCCGCCGAGCAGGGCCAGAGCGGGTCGGCTGCTCCGGGCGGCGACCTCCGCGGCCCGGAGCAGCCGGTCCAGCTCCGTGTCGCGGCCGACGAAGGGTCGCTCCGTGACCGGTCCGGCCGGCCCGACGGGTCCGGGGGGCGGCTCCGTCCGGGCGAGCACCTCGGAGGTGGCCGGCTCAGCCGGCAGGGTGAGGTGTGGCGCCTGCGCGAGGATGTCGGCTTCCAGCCGCCGCAGCTCGGGACCCGGGTCCAGGCCCAGTTCGCTCACCAGGACGTCCCGTGCCTGCCGTAGTGCGGCCAGCGCCTCGCCCTGCCGCCCGGAGCGGTACCGGGCCGTCGCGAGCAGCCGCCACGCGTCCTCGCGCAGCGGATGGCTGGCGAGGTGGGCCGGCAGGTCGGCGGCGGCCTCGTCGGGTCGGCCCAGCGCCAACAGCGCGTCGGCTCGCCGCTCGACGGCGAGCATCCGCAGCTCGTCCAGCCGGTTGATCTCGGCGACCGCCCAACTCTCGCCGGCGCAGTCGGCGTACGCGGGCCCGCGCCAGAGCGGCAGCGCCGCGTCCAGGGCGGCCAGGGCCGGAGCGGGGCGTCCCGCCGCCAGCAGCCGTCCCGCCTCGGCGACCGCCGCCTCGAACCGTTCGGCGTCCACAGCCTCGGGGGCGGCCCGCAGCACGTACCCCGGGGGCTCGGTGACCAGCAGCCGGGGCGGCTGCCGGGGCGGCCGGTCGGGCTCCAGCGCACGGCGCAGGTCGGCGACGAAGGTCCGGATCGCGCCGACCGCGCCCTCCGGGGGCACCTCCCACAGGTCGTCGGCGAGGCGGTCCACCGGCACCACCCGGCCCCGGGCGATCAGCAGTCGGGCCAGCACCATGCGCTGGCGGAGTCCCCTGAGCGCGACCGGCCCACGCTCGGTCGCGGCGGTCACCGGGCCCAGCACGCCGAAGGTCACCGCCTCGGGTGCCGTCGGCTGCCTGGTCATGGCACCAATCTAGGCAGGTCCACGTGGCCGGCCGCAGCCCGCCGGCACTGATCGGACGCTGACCGGCTGCTGATCACCACCGGTCAGGCTCGATGACGTACGACGGCGACGGGCACCTCCCCGCGCCGACCCCGCACCCACAGGAAGGTTCCCCCGTGGACCCCAGGATCAACGGATTCGACTACCGCCGGGTCACCGTCGCCGACGGCGTGACGCTGAACGTCGCCGTGGGCGGCTCCGGACCCGCTGTCGTGCTGCTGCACGGCTTTCCGCAGACCCACCTCATGTGGCGGCACGTCGCGGCCGACCTGGCCGCCGACCACACGGTCATCTGTCCCGACCTGCGCGGCTACGGCGACAGCGACAAGCCCCTCGACACCGACGGCACCGGGTACGCGAAGCGCACGATGGCCGCCGACATCGTGGCGCTGGCCGCCGCGCTCGGTCATGAGCGCTTCGCGCTGGCCGGGCACGACCGGGGTGCCCTGGTCGCGTTCCGCGCCGGCCTCGACCATCCGCAGGCGGTCAGCCATCTCGCCCTGCTCGACGTGGTGCCCACCCTGGACATGTGGGACGTGCTGCACGGCGCCAGCGCAGCGGTCGCCTTCCACCTGTACCTGATGGCACAGCCGCCCGGCCTGCCCGAGGAGCTGATCGGCGGCAGCCCGGACGCCTTCTTCGGCCACTTCCTGGACGTCTGGACGCGGGACCCGGAGGCGCTGCCGGCGGAGGTGCGCGCCGCGTACCTGAGCGCGTCCCGGGCCGCGATCACCTCGATCGTCGCCGACTACCGGGCGTCCGCCGGGGTCGACGTCACGCACGACACCGCGGACCGGGAGGCGGGTAACCGGCTGCGGATGCCGGTGAGCGTTCTGCAGCAGGACTGGGGCGCGGCGCTGGGCTACGACGCGGCCGCGGTGTGGCGGGCCTGGGCGCCGGACCTGGAGCACCGGACGGTCACCTGCGGGCACTTCATGGCGGAGGAGGCGCCCGCGGAGGTGGTACGGGCCCTGCGGGCCCTGCTCGCCCGGTAGCACTCCACCGCGCCGGCCCCCCGTCATGTCACTTTTCTGACACTGGTGGTCACTCAGCGACATGGCGGGCCGGCCCCCGCCTCCCTTCACCGGCTCCGCGCAGCCCAACCCGGACCTCGCTCTGGAAAATGGGCCTGACCTGCGGATATGCGACGTGACACCAGGTGGACGCTCAGTGGTAACCGGTGATACACAGGCAGTAACCGGCCAGCCAACGGCGGCGAGTCGCTCACCTCCTCGACCAAGGAGTCGCCGTGGGATACCTGCGCATCCGGTCCCGGCACCAGCCGTTCGAGGTGGCCGCCCTGGCCATGGCACCCATCTGCGGTGTTCTTCTGCTGGTGCTCGACGTCCGACCCACCTCGGTCCAGATGTCCATGCCGGTCCCGATCCAGGTCGGTTGGGAGATCGGTCTGATCGCGGTCGGCGTGGGCGGCCTGTCGGGCATCCTGTGGCCCGGCCGGCTCGCCACCGGGCTCGGCATCGAGCTCGCGTCGGTTCTGGTGTTCGGCACCATCAGCGGCATGTACACGATGGCCCTGCTGGTCGTCTCGGGTCGGCAGTCCGTCGCGGCAGCGTCGTTCATCACCGCGCTCGCGGTCGGGTCCCTGTGGCGGGCCGCTCAGATCGCCATCGACCTGCGCCGGCTGGCCCGGGCCATCCAGTGCACGAACGGCGAACCGATCAAGGACGGTGTTACGTGATCTCCACACCGGCGCCCGAAGCACCCCCGTGGCTGCAGGTGGCGCTCAGCGCATTCGGCATCCTCGGCGGCACCACCGGCCTGGCCGCCATCGCCACCGTGGTGGTGCAGCGGGGCAAGTTCAAGGCCGACGCGGCCGACACCCTCACCGAGGCCGCCCTCACCCTGGTGCAGCCACTACAGACCCGGATCACCGAGTTGGAGGAGCAGGCGCTGAGCGCCCGGTCCGAGCTGGGGTTGCTCCGCGAGCAGGTCAACCAGTTGCAGTTCGTGGTCCGCGTGCTCACCCGCACGCTGGACCGGTGGCGTGCCGCGATCCGCTCCCCCGACGCCACCCTGCGCAAGGTGCGGGCGGTGGTCGCGGAGTCCGAACGGCTGCCGGAGGACCGGTGAGGTTCGACTCGGGACGGTCCGTCCACCGCTCACGCACGGCCCTGGTCGCGTAGCCGCCCGGCGAGTTCGCGCACCGCCGCCCGGAACTCGGGATCGGACTCACCCGGTTGGTGCCCCCGCAGCAGCGGCGGCCGACGCTCCGACCCTGGCGGTGCCAGGTCCCTCGGGTCCCGCAGGCGGCGATCGACCCGCCCGGCGGGATCGTCGGCGTCCGGGGGTGGATCGCCGGGCCGGTGCGGCGCGAAGATCCAGCCGCCGACCGGATCGGTCTCCCGCCACAGGTTCAGCCACCGCCAGCCGATCCGCTCCCCCACCTCACGGAGCACCTCGTCGTTCAGGTACGCCGGAAACAGCCGGCCGTACAGCCGGCCCAGCGGGGACCCGTACGTGAGTAGCGCGACCCGTGGACGCACCTCCGGGGGCAGCCGCAGCACCGCGAGGGCCAGCAGCGCCGAGCCGTGGCTGTGCCCGCAGAGCAGCACCCCGGCGTGGCGCCCGGCGAGCTCGGTGATCCGGTCCACCAGCTCCGGCACCGCGCGGTCGGCGTAGCTCGGCGGCGCGAACGGGTGGGCGGCCCGTGGCCAGAAGGTCCCCAGGTCCCACAGGATCCCGACGTGCCGGCGGAACCACGCCGTCCGGTAGGCGAGGATCCCACCCAGGAGCAGGGCCAGCACCACGCTGGCGGTGAGGTAGCTGCCCACGGCGAGGCCGACACCAACGGATCCGGCGGGCAGCCCGAAGAGACGCCCCGCCAGCTCGTCCGGCTCGAACCCGGCCAGCCCCAGGACGCCCGTGGTCAGACCGATCGCCGCCAGCGCCGCGTACGCCACGGCGAGCATTCCCAGCCACTCGGTGAACCGGGCCCGGGCGATGGCCCTCGTCACCGTCCGCAGTTCCTCGGCGGCACCCGGTGGTGGTGCCGGGAAGTCCCCGGCGGTGATCGTCCTCGCGGCCTGCCACCTCGGGCGCCGCGACGTGAACGTCATCGCGCCGCCCAGCACCACCCCCGCGGTCACGTGGAGGAAGAAGGCCAGGATCGTCCACTGGTACGGCAGCGGCGGCCCGCCGTCGCCCTGGTAGCCGCCGAGCAACTGCCCGCTCTGGTAGACCAGGTCGGCGGAGAACGCGCCGGCCAGGCCGACCGCGATCGCCGCCATGACCGCCGCGCCGAGCCCGCGCGGCAGCGGGGAGCGACGGTCCCCCCGACCGTGGTGCCACAGCACCAGCACGCTCAACACCACCAGCAGTGACATCTGACCGAACATCGCCGTACCGACGATCTGGTCGTAGCCGGGCAGCCCGGGCGACGACGGCCAGTCCCGCCCGTCCATCGCGACGACGGCGAGCGTCGCCACACTCACGGCGTACGCCACCGCCCGTGTCGTCCCGGCGGTGCGGGTGGCCCCCCGCCCGGTCGCCGCACCGTCCAGCAGCCCGGGGACGGCGAGCAGGCCGACGCAGGTCACCAGCACCGCACCGGAGAGCGCCAGCAGGATCGTCGTCCACGCCGTCCGCCCGCCGGTGGAACGGGCGGCGAGCAGCATCACGTCGAGCACGGCCAGCGCGACGGCGACGTGGATCGCCCGCAACCGTCCCACCAGCGGCTCGACCGCCCACAGCGGGTGGCGGGGCGGACGGGGTCGGCGGTTGCCGAGCAGGCGGAGCAGGACGACGGCGGCGACCGGCAACAGGGCCAGCACCGCCAGTCTCTGCCCCATCTGCCGGCCGTCGAACTCGGCCGTCATGGTGAAGGGATCCGCGCACCGGGCGGCACCGAGACACCGCCAGGCGATCAGGTCGAGCGCGACACCGGCCATCGACAGCACGTACAGCGCGGTGAGGTTGAGCGCGAGGAGCCGGCACAGCACGGTGACGCCGGAACCGATGCGCCGGCCCGCCGGTCGCATCCAGACCGCCACGTTGCTGAGCATGAACGGCAGCAGGAAGACCAACGACAACGTCCGGCCCACGGTGCCCGACGGCAGATCGCCCCACCGGTACGCCTCCAGCGTCACCCCGTCCGGGTCGGCGTCGCCGGGCTGCTCGGGCACCGGGCGGTGGAAGCCGCCGCTGCGGTCGCCGGCGACCTGCCGGACGTGCGTCCGGTAGAGGACCCGCTCCGGGCGCGCCCCGGAGACGCCGTGCACCCGCAACTCCACGATGTCGTGCCGCTCCGGTCCGGCGCGGCGCGGTGAGCCCTCAGGCATCGGTGGGCCGTCCGCGGTTGTCCCCGCGCTGCGGCAGCCGCCCGGGAAGCCCGTCAGCCATCGCCATCCTTCCCGGCCTCCGATGCCACCGCCGTCCCAGTCGTACCACCCGGACGGACGGGCCGGGCGGGTTCCGCCGGGTACGCCGTGACTCGGGGCGGATCACATTAGAGTCGCCCGTGTCCGCAGCGGTGCCGCGTACGAGACCAGGGGGAGTCGTGGCGAGAGAACCCGGCGACGCGTCGGCGCCGAGCGTGAAGCGCACCGAGCTGCAGCGTCACCCAGCCTCCGTGCCCGGCCGCCTGATCGTGCAGACGCTCTTCGAGATACCGGTCGGGCTGGCGTCAGGACGGCACAGCCACCCCGGCGAGGAAGTGGGTTACCTCATCCGTGGCACGGTCGACATGGAGTTCGACGACCGGCCGACGTTGACCATCCACGCCGGCGAACCGTTCCTGATCCCGCCCCGGACGATCCACAATGCCCGCAACGTCACCGACGACACCACCACGATGATGCTGTCGACGTACGTCGTCGAGGCCGACGAGCCCCTGGTGACGCAGTACCCCTGACCGGATGACGCCGGCTCGCGCTACCCGGCGGCCGCCCGCTCGGCGACCACCACCGAGATACCGTCGAGGACGCGTTGCAGGCCGAACTCGAAGGCGTACTCCGGCCCGTACGCCGCGCCGTGCTGCTGGCCCGCCGCGGTGCCGACCCGCGCGGCGGTCGGGTAGCTGCCGGCCGTCATGTACGTCTCCAGCCAGGGTGCGTGCGACTGCCACCACTGGCCGTCGGTCATGCCGGTCTCCCGCTCCAGGTCGACCACCTCGGACGCGGCGCGCGCGGCGCTCTTCACGTGCCCGAGCACCAGGGTGAGCACCGCGTCCATCTCCACGTCGGTGAGCCCGATGTCGGCGACCGCGGTGAGCTCGTGGTCGTACTTGGCCAGCAGGTGGGGGCCGAGCACCGGCCGGGTCGTCTCGGCTCGCAGCATCCACCGGTGGCGCTGGTAGAGCGCGAGGTTGTCCCGGGCGATCCGCTCCAACCTGGCCCGCCAGTCCCCGGCGACGGCGGTGCGGGGCATCTCGCCGTACGCGGTGTCGATCATGACGTCGACGAGTTCGGCCTTGCCCGGCACGTAGGTGTAGACCGACATGGTGCCGACGCCCAGCGCCTCGGCCACCCGGCGCATGGTCAGCGCGTCGAGACCCTCGGCGTCGGCGATGCCGATGGCGGCCCGGACGATCCGGTCGACGCTGAGCCCCGGGCCGGCGCTGCGGCTGGTCGGTTCCCGGGTGCGCCACAGGATGGCCAGGCTGCGGGCCGGGTCCGCCGTCGCCTTGCGCTCACTCGCCATGGTGCGGCAATCCTAACAACGCGTGCGTACGCCGTACGCCGCCGCCGACCCGGCCTGGTCACACAGCCTCCTGGTCGTCGCGCAGCGCCGGGCCGGCGGCTGCCGGCACCAGATGACGCACCTCCGGTTCGCCGTCGGTCAGCTCCCGCGCCCGCTCCTCGGCCTCGCGGTCCTCGCCCGTCAACCGGCCGCCGTGCTGGCGCAGGTGCTCGCCCCACGACGGCACCAGGTAGACCTCCACGAAGCGGTCCGTGGTCTCGGCCGGCCGGAACAGCCCCCACCGCATCGCGCCGGTCCGCTGGCGAGCGCCACGCACCACGTCCATCGCCGCGAGGAACGGTTGCGCCCGCTCCGGCCGGACGACGTACTGCACCGTCACCAGCACCGGCCCCACCCCGGGGTCCGGCTCGCGCGCCAGGTGCAGTTGCGGCCAGTAGGCCGCCGGGTCACGGTTCACCGTCCGCAGGTCCGGTAGCGGCCATATCTGGCTCGTCACGGTGCCGACCAGCATCAACGCCGCCGCCGCGAGGTAGGCGAGGACCAGCCCGGCCACGTCGGCCAGGAGCCCCCAGACGAGCGCGCCGACCGCCTGCCCGCCGGCGAAGCACACCTGGTAGACGGCCAGTCCCCGGGCGCGCACCCAGCTCGGCAGGAAGAGCTGCATCTCGGCGTTGACGTTGGCCAGCACCGTCACCCAGGCCATCCCGGCGGGCAGCAGGGCGACGAGCACCAGCGGCACCACCCGCACCGTGGCGACGACGGTCAGCGAGATGGTGAACAGCACGCCGGCGATGAGCAGGAGCTGGTTCGCCGACAGCCGGGTCCGGATCGCGGCCAGCAGCAGTCCCCCCGCGACGGCTCCCACCCCGAGCGCGGCCAGCAGCAGGCCGTACCCGCCGGAGCCCAGCCCGAGCTGCCGCTCGGCCACCAGCGGTAGCAGCGCCCAGAGCGCGCTGGCCGGGACCACGAAGACCAGCGCGCGGCGGAGCAAACGACGCACCGTCGGCGAGTGCCGCACGTAGCGGCCACCGGCGCGCAGCGCGGCGGCGAACCGCTCGGGTACCTCGACCGCACGGGCGTTGCCGGGACGCCAGCGCGCCAATGCGTACGCGAAGATCAGGAACGCGAGGGCATTGAGCGCGAAGACGGGGGCGACCCCGGTGCGCGCGATCAGCACGCCGGCCACCGCCGGCCCGACGGCCCGGGCCGCGTTCACGCTGATCGAACCGAGCGCCGAGGCCGACCGCAGCTGGTCCTGCGGCACCAGTTCCGGAATCACCGCGGCCCACGCCGGCAGGGTGAGTGCCTGCCCGACCCCGAACGCGAAGGTGAGGGTGAGCAGCAGCGCCGGTGGCATCCGGTTGGTGGCGGTGAGCAGGGTCAACGCCACCGCGACCGCCACCAGAAACAGCTGCACGGCGATCAACAGGTGCCGGCGGTCGAAGTTGTCGGCCAGTACGCCGGCGGGCAGCGCCAGCAGCAGCACCGGCAGCAGGCTGGCGGTCTGGACCAGGGCGACCAGGGTGGAGGCGTTGGGGTGGTGGATCAGCAGCCACTGCGCGCCGACCGTCTGCATCCAGGTGCCGACGTTGGCAGCGAGCAGGGCCAGCCACAGGTTGCGGTAGACCGCGGTCCGCAGCGGTGCCCACGCGGAGGCCGGACGGTCGTCGGGTCCGGCTGCGGCCGTCACCACCGCCCGTCCGCGCGCAACACGCGCTCGCCGGACACGAAGAGGTCGTCGGGTTCGAGCAGCAGCAGCCGGACGACCTCGGTGGCGACCTCTTCCGGCAGGGCGTACACCTCGTCGAGGAACTCGGCGCCAACCCGTTCCTGCAGGCGGGTCGGCATCGGCCCGGGATGCAGCTGCATCACCTTCACCTGGTTGCTGTGCTGGGCCTCGGCCAGGGAGTCGACCAGGCTGCTGCCGTAGCTCTTGGTGGCCCGGTACACCGGGATGCCCGGCCGTGGCGCGGCCAGCGCCGTCGCCCCGACGTACACCACGTTCCCGTGGCCCTGCCGGTGCAGGTGCTCCAGCGCCTCCCGGAGCAGGTACGTGATGCCCAGGACGTTGATCTCCACGGCCCGCCGGATGTGCTCCACCGGAAGGTCCATCAGGTCGCCGCCCGCCCACATCGACGCGCAGGCCGCCATCCCGTCGAGCGGACCGTAGCGTCTCACCACCTCGGCGAACCCGTCGCGGACCTGCTCGTAGGAGGAGATGTCGCAGACCACCCCGTCGCACCCCAGCTGATCGGTCGTCGCGGCGACCTCGGCGGGTACGTCGCCGAATACCACCACCTGGTGCTCGTCAACCAGCAGCCGGGCCACCGCGAGGCCGAGGCCGCTGGTGCCGCCGACCACCACGAAGGTTCTGGCACTCATGTCTCTCCCGCCGCCGCGAGCACAGCTCACGCGGGTCGCGTGATGGCACGTTCTTCCCTTTTCCCAAGCCAGCACACCTGTTCGGCGGGTAGTGCTGGGCATACCCCTAAAGTGGATCTGGACGGCTGGGGCGTCCGCTCGCCCGCGATTAGCGTCTGTGGCATGACCCCGGAACTCCCTTCTCACCTGGCCGAGGCGCTGCGTCGCCGCGGCTGGCTGATCTCCGCCTGGCCCTGGCGCGCGCTGGTCTACCTCGTCAGCACCGTGCCCATCGCCGGCGTGCTGTCCGTCGGGCTGCTCGTGGTCGTCGGGCCGCTGCTGGCCGCCCTCAACGCGGTATGGCTGCACGGTCGGCCGCCGGAAATCCCGCTCATCCTGTTCCTGGTGGTCGGCAGCCTCACCCTGCTGGCGCTGGCGCCGATCGTGAGCTTCCCGGTGGCCGCCGTCGAGCGGTGGCGGCTCGGCCTCGTCGACGGCCGACCGCTGCCTCCGTCGCCGTGGCAGGGTCTGGCCGCCCGCTACCGCACGGCCGCCGGCTGGCGGGAGGTGGCGTACCTGTTCTGGCTGGGCGGGTTCGTGCCGGTCGCGTACTGGGTCCTCCTGCTGCTGGTTCTCCTCGACCTCGGGCTGGTCACCAGCCCCTGGCTCGCCGGCGACGACAACCAGCCGGTCGTGATCTGGCGCACGGTGAGCAGCCCCGGCGAGGCCGTCCCGTACGCGATCGTGGGCGTGCTGCTCATCCCGGTGCTCTGGTACGTGGCGGGCCTGCTCGCCGCCGTCCAGGCCGCCGTGGCCCGGTGGGCGCTGGCCTGGCCGGTCGACGCGGCGGCGCTGCGCGAGGTCGCCCGGTCCCGGACCCGGCTGGTCGGGGCGTACGAGGCCGAACGTCGTCGGATCGAGCGTGACCTGCACGACGGTGCGCAACCACGGCTGACCAGTCTCACCCTCCAACTGGGCCTGGCCCGGCTGGACGTCCCCGAGGACTCCCCGGCGGCCCGGCCGCTGTCCGTCGCCCACGACCAGGCCCGGGGTCTGATGGTGATGCTTCGGCAGTTGGTGCAGGGCATCCGTCCGCAGAGCCTCACCGACCTCGGCCTGGCCGGCGCGGTGCGGGAGTTGGGCGACGCGGCCACCGTCCCGGTGACCGTGCGCGCCGACCTCGACGGCGAGCTGCCGGAGATCGTCGAGACCACCGCCTACTTCGTGGTGTCCGAGGCGCTGGGCAACGTGGCCCGGCACGCCGGGGCCAGCCGCGCCGAGGTGCACCTGACCAGGGGCGGCGGGGATCTCGTCGTCGAGGTCTTCGACGACGGCCACGGCGGCGCCGACCCGTCCCGGGGTACCGGCCTGACCGGCCTCGCCGACCGGGTCGCCGCGGCGGACGGGCGGCTGCTGCTGTCCAGCCCGCCCGGCGGGCCCACGCTGCTGCGGGTGGAGCTGCCGTGCCGTCGGTGACGCGGGTGGTGCTCGCCGAGGACGAGGTGCTGCTGCGCGAGGGTCTGGTCGCGCTGCTGACCCGCTTCGACTTCGCGGTGTGCGCCGCCGTCGGCTCGGCGCCGGAGCTGCTGGACGCCGCCCGCACCCACCGGCCGGACCTGGTGCTGACCGACATCCGGATGCCACCCGGCCGGCGGGACGACGGGCTGCGCGCGGCCGTCGCGCTGCGCGCCGAGCGGCCCGAACTGCCGGTCGTGGTGCTCAGCCAGTACGTGCAGACCGGGTACGCCGCGGCGCTGCTGGACAGCGGCGACGGCCAGCGGGTCGGCTACCTGCTCAAGGACCGTGTGGCGGAGGTGACCGAGTTCGTCGACACCCTGCGCCGGGTCACCGCCGGTGGCACCGCCATCGACCCGGACGTGGTCCGGCAACTTCTGCACCGCCCGCGCGACCCGCTCGCCGCGCTCTCCGCCCGGGAACGGGAGGTGCTGGCGCTGCTGGCCGAGGGCCGGTCCAACGCGTCGATCGCCGCCCGGCTGCACGTCACCGAGGCGGCGGTCGGCAAGCACGTCGGCAACATCCTGCTGAAGCTCGACCTGCCGCCCAGCGACGACACCAACCGTCGGGTGCTCGCGGTGCTCACCTACCTGCGGGCCGATCCCGTCCCCTGAGCAGCGCCGGGTCCGGGTCGGGCCCGACCGGCCGGGGCGTAGATTCGGTCAGCGGTACCGCCGTCACCGGGGCGCGGGCCGGGAGACGGGAGTACGGCATGGCGGAGGCGCTGCGGGTCGGTCTGCTGGGGTACGGGCTGGCGGGCCGGGTGTTCCACGCGCCGCTGATCGCCGCGACACCCGGGCTGCGGCTGGACGCCATCGTGACGCGTGATCCGCAGCGGCGCGAGCAGGCCCGGCAGCAGCACCCGGACGCCCGCCTCGTCGACGACGTCGACGAGCTGTGGCGTACGCCGGACGCGCTGGACCTGGTGGTGGTGGCGACGCCGAACCGGCAGCACGTGCCGATGGCCCGGGCCGCGGTGACCGCCGGCCTGCCGGTGGTGGTGGACAAGCCGCTGGCCCCCACCGCCGCCGAGAGCCGGGCGCTGGTCGAGGAGGCCGACCGCCGGGGCGTGCCGCTGACCGTGTTCCAGAACCGCCGCTGGGACGGCGACTTCCTGACCGCCCGCCGGCTCGTGGAGCAGGGCGAGTTGGGACGGGTGCTCCGCTTCGAGTCCCGGTTCGAGCGTTTCCGTCCGACGATCAAGCCGGGCTGGCGGGAGCTCGCCGGTCCCGAGGAGGCCGGCGGGGCCCTCTTCGACCTCGGCGCCCACCTCGTCGATCAGGCGGTGCAGCTCTTCGGCCCGGTCGACCGCGTCTACGCGGAGGTGGACCGGCGGCGCGCCGGCGCCGAGGTCGACGACGACGCGTTCGTGGCGTTGACCCACGCCAACGGTGTGCACTCGCACCTGTGGATGGGCGCGCTGACCGCTCAACTCGGGCCCCGGCTGCGGGTGCTGGGCGACCGGGCCGGCTACACGACGTACGGGCTGGACGTGCAGGAGGCGGCGCTGCACGAGGGCGGCCGTCCGGACCAGCCGGGCTGGGGCGAGGTCCCGCCGGAGCGGTACGGCCTGCTCGGCGTCGACGGTGACCTGCGGGCCGTGCCCACCGTGCCCGGCTCCTACCAGAGCTTCTACCAGCAGGTGGCGACGGCGCTGCGGGACGGCACGGCGATGCCGGTGGATCCGCGGGACTCGGTCGCCACCGTCGAGTTGATCGAGCTGGCGCACCGCTCGGCGGCAGAGGCCGCCGTGCTCCCCGTTCCGTCCGCCTGACCGCCCGCCGGGGCCGACTGGGACTCGTCCTAGTCGGCCTCGCGCTCGGTCAGAGCGTCGTCCGACACCCGGGCGTCGTCGTCGGTCAGCGCGTCGTCGGTCAGCGCGTCGTCGTCGGATCGGCCGGCGAACCGGGCCAGCCGACGTTCGGCCTCCCGAACCTCGTCGGTGATCTCCGGGTTCTGCTCGTCGGGATCCTGCGACATGGGACCTCCATCCTGCCTACCCCCGGTTGTACCCCGCCTGGGCGGCGGACACGGGCGGTGTGCAGCAATGGCACGCGAGCAACCCTTGACCAGTTGATGCTCAGCGGTCGAGTCGAGCACCGGGCCGGCCGACGATCGCACCGGGCGGGAGCCCAGGAGCGTTGCCGGCCCGGCCCGGTGCCGGATCAGCGCTTCAGTTCGCGCCAGGATGGGTGGGTGCCGCGCCACGCATCGGCGAGGATGGCCGCCGAGGCCCGGCTGGGGCACTGCTGCACCCGCTCACGACCCGACGCCCCACCGATCTGGGCGCGGACCTCCCAACCCTGCCCGTCAGTACGGATATACACGTCCCGGCGCCCGCGCGGGGTCGTGTCTCCGTTCCACCAGTGTTCCTCCACCATCATTCGCCGACCGTATAGCAAATTACGGCCAAGGGGTACGTCGCAGGTGGGCCGTTACCGCATCAATAACCGCAATTCAGTCACATTTCAAGCCGGCCGCCGACAGGGAGGAACCGTCTCGGCGATTCCCTCACGTCCTGAGCAACGAATCAGACTCGATTCGGGTGCCGTTGTGCGGGCTCCACGTTCATCCCTGGGCGGTGAGCAGGTAGTCGTCGGCTTCGGGGCTCCACCGTAGGTCGACCGCGCCACCGGTGGCCGCGGCCTTGCAGAACTGGAGGAAGCTGCGGTAGCCGAGCTTCTTCTCGCTGAAGTCGGGACGTGCCCGGCGGAGCTGGTTCTTCAGCCCGGACAGCGCCACCGGGTTGCCGCTGCTGCCGAGGTCCGCCACCACGCCACGGAGCAGGCCGAAGGCCACCTCCCGGTCGCCGTGCTCGGGCAGCGAGACCTCGGGGTCGCCCTTCGCGGGCCCCTCGGCCAGCTCGATCACGTTGTGGCCGGCGAGGTGGCGCAGCAGTTCGCCAAAGGTGCGGAAGCCGTAGTCGGACTCGCTGAACGTCGGGTCCTTGCGCAGCAGGGTGCGCTTGAGTCGCGAGGCGGTCACCTCGCCGCTGGCGCTGCCCTGCAGCCCGGCCACCGTCTGGGCCACCAGCACGGCGAGGGCGTCCACGTCCCGGTCGGGCTCCTCCCCCGCCGGCCGGCGCTCCACCTCCGGCTCGGGCTGCTCGCGTTCCGGCTCGGGCGCCCGCTGGTCCTGGCCGGGCTGCCGCACCGGACGGCCGCGACGGCTGCTGGTCGGCGGGATGTCCACACCCTCCAGCCGGTCGTAGTAGAGGAACTCGTCGCACGCCGGAGGGAGCAGCGCCGACGTCGACCCCTCGACACCGACGCCGATGACCCGCTTGTTCAGCTCGCGGAGCTTGTGGACGAGCGGCGTGAAGTCACTGTCGCCGCTGCAGATCACGAAGGTGGAGATGTAGTCGCGTTCGAAGGCCAGCTCGATCGCGTCGACAGCCATCTTGATGTCGGCCGCGTTCTTGCGGGAGGCGCCCATCCGCTGCGGGATCTCGATCAGCTCGACGTGCGACCGCGTGAGCATCCGGCGGTCCTCGTCGAAGTAGGACCAGTCGGCGTACGCCCGCCGCACCACGACCCGCCCGCGCTCGGCGAGTGCGTCCGCGATGGGCCGGAAGTCGAAGGCCGCGCCGCCACGGTGGTCGCGCGCCCCCAACGCCAGGTTCTCGTAGTCCAGGAAAAGGGCGATCCGGTCTTCTTGATCCACGCCGGCCAGCGTACGCCGGGCGCGACCCGCCCGGGCTCAGGCGGCGCACGACACGTCGATCCGGTGACCGTTCAGTTCTTGCGATCAAACTGTCGCTTCTTTTCGTTGTTCGATTGGTGTCTTGCAGCGCAGTGTTCGGTGCTGCATCATGACGATCAATGTCGGGCGTCAGGGGGAGCGCCGGGCGGACCTCCACCACCACCCACACAGGAGGGTCACCGATGTTTCGGTTCATCATGCCGGCGCGGGGGCGCCCGGGCCGGCCGGCCGCCACCGCGCTCGCACTCGCGACCGCCGTCACCACGCTGGTCGCCGGGCCCGCCGTAGCCGTTGCCGCTCCACCCACGCCATCCGGAGCAGCGCCGGTGGTCACCCGGGCCGCCCTCGACCCCGCACTGGTCGCCGGACGCGGCGCCGACGTCGACTTCGTCGAGCAGGAAGCGGAGAACGCCCGCACCAACGGCGAGATCATCGGCCCCGACCGGTCCGCCTACACGCTGCCCGCGGAGGCCTCCGGCCGCCGGGCCGTCCGGCTCACCCCCGGCGAGTACGTGGAGTTCGCCCTGCCCAGCGCGGCCAACGCGATCACCGTGCGGTACAGCATCCCGGACGCGCCCCGTGGTGGCGGGATCACCGCGCCGCTGGGCGTCGCGGTCAACGGCAGGCACGTGCGCAGCATGACGCTGACCTCGCAGTACTCCTGGCTCTACAACCAGTACCCGTTCTCCAACGACCCCCAGGCCGGGCTGTTGCACCCCGACTGGTGGATCACCGAGTGCTCGTGCGTGCCGTCGGCCACCACGCCGTACCCGACCATCACCACGCCGTTCCGGCCCACCCACTTCTACGACGAGCAGCGGCTCCTGCTGGGGCGCACCTACCGGGCCGGTGACCGGATCCGGCTCACCGCACCGGCCGGCAGCGCCGCCGCGTGGACCGTCATCGACCTGCTCGACTCCGAGCTGGTCGCGCCGCCGCACATCCGGCTGCTCGCGGCGAACGTGCTGGCCTTCGGGGCCGACCCGACCGGCCGGCGCGACTCCGCCGACGCCCTGGACCGCGCCATCGCGTTCGCCCGCCGCGCCCACCTGAAGGTGTACATCCCACCGGGCACCTACCAGGTCAACCGGCACATCATCGTCGACGACGTGACCATCGAGGGCGCCGGCAACTGGTACACCACCATCAAGGGCCGGCAGGTCGCCCTGCCGACGCCCGCGCCGGACGGCTCGGTGCACACCGGCGTCGGCTTCTACGGCCGGGACGCCGCCGACGGTGGCAGCCGCAACGTCCACCTCTCCGGCTTCGCCATCGAGGGCGACGTCCGGGAGCGCATCGACACCGACCAGGTCAACGCCATCGGCGGTGCGATGAGCGACTCGACCATCGACGGGCTGTACCTGCACCACACCAAGGTCGGCCTGTGGTTCGACGGTCCGATGACGAACGTGCGCGTCACCAACAACATCATCGTCGACCAGATCGCCGACGCGCTCAACTTCCACACCGGCGTGACCGACTCGCTCGTCGCGCACAACTTCGTCCGCAACACCGGCGACGACGGGCTGGCGATGTGGTCGGAGAAGACGGCCAACACGCGGAACACGTTCGACCACAACACCGTGCAGTCGCCGACCCTGGCCAACGGCATCGCCATCTACGGCGGCACGGACAACACCGTCTCGCACAACCTGATCGCCGATCCGGTCCGTGAGGGCAGCGGCATCCAGGTCGGTTCCCGTTTCGGCGCGGAGCCGTTCACCGGGCACCTCTGGATCACCAACAACACCACCGCCCGGGCCGGCACGTACGAGCTGAACTGGAACATCGGTCTCGGCGCCATCTGGTTCTTCGCCCTGGACCGGAGCATCGACGCGAGGATCGAGGTGGTCGGTGACGCCTACCTCGACAGCACGTACAACGCGATCATGCTGGTCAGCGACTGGCCCGTGAAGGATCTCCACTCGATCACCAACGTGCACTTCCGGGACATCCGGGTCGACGGCACCGGCACCTCGGTGGTCAGCGCCCGGTCGGCCGGCTCGGCCTCGTTCGCCAACGTGGACGCTCGCAACGTGGGTGCCGTCGGCGTCAACAACTGCGGGTCGTTCCACTTCACCCCGGCCGGCTCGGAGTTCGCGCTGACCGACCTGGGCGGCAACGACGGCGGCTGGTTGGCCCCGTGGCTGCTGCCGAACACCATCACCTGCGACGACCGGCCGCCGGTGTCGCCGCCCCCGCCACCGGCCCCCTGGTGACGGCGACGGGGGCCCGGATGTCCGGGCCCCCGTCCGCCCTCAGGTGTCCAACCGCTGCCGGGCCAGGAACTTCGGCACCACCATCCGCCATGCCTCGGTGACCAGCTCGGTCATGTACGCGTGCTCCAGCCGGGCGGTGTGGCAGCACACCCAGTGGAAGCGGAGGTCGGACTCGCCGGGCAGGAAGAACAGCTCCGGCTCGGCGGCGACCAGCGCGGCCCGCTCCTGCTTCGGGAAGCCGAAGCCCATCGTCGACTCGTCCCGGGAGAAGGCGACGTAGACGATCGACCCGACGCGGAACTTCACCCGGTCCCGGATCAGGTGCTCGCTGCTGCGCGGCAGCGTCCGGGCGAGGGCCCGGACGTCGGCGACGGTGACCACGCCCCGACCGTAACGGCCGGCCGGTCCGCCGTCGAGCCGCTGCGGGAAGGCCCGGTCGCCCCGGCCCGTCAGCGCGCCCGGGCGTACGCCAGGGGCACGGTCGTCGGCTGCCCGTCCCAGTTGCCACTGAGGACCGCCCCGGCGGCATCCGTGGCCAGGGTGCCGGGCCGGCGGACGACCAGCAACTCGACGGAGTCGGTGACGATGAGGGTGGCGTCCTCGTCGACCACCGGTCCCCCGTCACCGACCGGGGGCACCCCGGCACCGCCGGCCACGATGGTCATGGTCGGCTCGCGCAACTCGCGTCGGCCGTCGACCTCGAAGTACTGCTCCGCCTGACCGGTGCCGGCGAGAATCGCGTCGGCCAGCGCCGCCGCGTACACCGGGTCCGCGCAGCCGTCGTACACCCAGCGCGGGCCGAGCACCGAGTGCTCGGTGGTGCCGACGAGCCAGTCGTCGGCACCGTCCAGGGGCTCGGCGCGGTAGGTGAGCGGAACCTGGTGGACCGGCCCGTCGGCGGTGCCGACCAGCATCGTCTCGATGCCCACGGCGCCGGCGGGGTCGTCGAAGCGGTAGGCGCCCCGGCTCAGCACGTCGGCGCCGACCGGCCCCCGGTACCACGGTTGACCGGGCAGCCAGGTCGCCAGCAGGTCGAGTTTCGAGGGGCGCAGGGTCGCCCGGTGCAGCAGTGCCATGCCGCCAGCCTAGGGACGACCGACCGGCCGACCGACCTCGGGTCGGGCCGCTTTCGGCCCACGGTCACAGGCCCGCGCACGGGTTGCCGCCCACTGTGCAGCTCTCCGGCTCCCGGGCCTTGGGGCGGCTGTCGCGGACTTCGAAGCGGAACGTGTGCGACCCGCCGGCCGGCACGGCCGGCCCGGTGAAGGTGAGCGTCCGTCCCTCCCGCCGTACGTCGGCGCCGTCGACATCGTCGACGCTGCTGTCCTCGGGGAGGGTGACCACCACGGCCCAGTCCGCCACCGGCGCGCCACCCGGGTTGCCGACCACCACCTCACCCGTGTAACCGAACAGTCGACTGGAGTCGGTGCGGTAGCCCGCCGTCATCGGTGGCGGCGCCGGGACCGGGGCGAGGGTGGGCGACGGCTTCGCCGCCGGCGTCCGGCTCGGTCGGGGGGTCGCCGATGCGACGGTCCGCGAAGGGCGTGCCGAGGCCACGGACCTCGGTGTGCCGGTGGGCGCGACCGCCGCCCCGGTCGACGACGACGTCGGCGACGGTGTCGCCGGGGCCGGTGCGGCGGCGCTGTCCGGCTCGCCCGGCAACGTGACCCACGCTGCCAGCCCCGCGACCAGTACGGCCCCGGCCAGCACCGCGACCACCGTGCGGCGGCGGCGTGCCCGGGCCGGGCCGGTGCCGGGCGCGCCGATCGTCGGCAGTTCGGTGGTCATGCCGACCTCGCCGCGACTCAGGTCGACCTTCTGGAAGGCGAGCCAGTCGAGAATGGCCGGCAGGCGCACGGTCAGGGCCTGCCGGAGCTGCTGCTCGCGCGGTTCGTGCTGCTCGGCGGACCAGACGCCGTGCGTCGTGACCTCCCGGACCGCCAGCCGGCAGCCCTGCTTGGTGGCGGTGACGGTGCAGGTCAGCTCGGTGAGCCGGCCGGCCTCGTCGCACCGCAACGCCAACAGCTCGGGCATCCGTCGCTCGGTCACCTCGACCTCGACGTTGGCGTCGAAGCCGGGCAACCCGGCCGTCTGCAGCACCAGCCGGTCCGGCACCCCCGCCACCGTCTCGGCCTCGGCGAACCACCGGCCGAGCAGCTCCGGATCCGTCAGTGCGAGCCAGACCCGGTCGGGCGGGTGGGACAGGTCGACCTGCGCGCCGATCTCGATCACGGCGCGACTCTACGGGTTTCGTGTCCGGCCCGTCCCGCCCGGCCCGGGCCGTCGTCGGTGACCCGTCAGCCCCAGCGTGCGGACCGGTCCGCCGCCGCCGCCAACGCGGCCCGGGCACCGGCGCTCAGCTCGGCGACCAGTTCGGCCGCCGGCACGTCCCGGGCGAGGGCGTGCGCCTGCCCGGCCCAGAGGTTGGCCACCGAGGCGTCGCTGTCGCGTCGGGCGGCGGTGAGCAGCGGACGCGTCAGGTGCAGCACCTGCGGGTAGCCGGAGGGTGCCGCCGCGTCGTGCCGGCGCAGGAATTCGTTCACCACACCGCGCGCCCGCTTGCCGGTGTACGCCCGGGTCAGGGCAGTCGGTGCCGAACTGGCCACCGCCACCCGGTGCATCGGCGAGGTGCCGGCCTCGGGGCAGCGCAGGAACGCCGTACCGAGTTGCGCGGCGGCGGCGCCGGCGGCCAGCACGGCGGCCACCCCCGGGCCGTCGACGACGCCCCCGGCCGCCACCAGCGGGCGGTCGCAGCCGGCGGCGACCAGCCGGAGCAGCGGCAGCAGCGCGTAGTCGTCGTCGTCCGGGAGGCCGCCGCGGTGCCCGCCGGCCTCGGTGCCCTGCACCACCACGACGTCCACGCCGAGTTCGGCGGCGGTTGTGGCGGCGTCCGGCCGGGTGACCGTGGCCCACACCTCGGTGCCCCGCTCGTGCAGGGCGGCCACCGCGGCACGGTCGGGCAGCCCGAACGCGAAGGACACCACCGGGACCGGTTCGGCGAGCAGCAGGGCGAGCTTCTCCGGGTACCCGTCGTCGCCGCCCGCCGGCTCGCCCAGGGTGACCCCGTGCTGACCGGCCTCCGGGGCGAGCCGGTCCGCGTACGCCCGGATGGCGGCCTCGTCCACTGTGCCGGGGCCGGGCAGGAAGACGTTGACCCCGAACGGCCGGTCGGTGCGCCCGCGAACCTCGGCCACGTCGGCGCCTAGCCGGCCGGCGTCGATCATCCCAGCGGCGAGGAAGCCCAACCCGCCGGCGGCGGAGGCGGCCGCCACGAGCGCTGGCGTGGACGGACCGCCGGCCATCGGGGCGACGACGATCGGGTGGCGCAACACGGACAGCACGGACATGCACCCATCCTGTCGCATCGGCCCGGTCGCCCGGGTGGGGGTGCGCCGGCCCGGTCGGCCGTCTGCGGCGGGTGAGCCACGGCGGCTGGCCGCGCCCGCCCGTCGGTCACCGACGGGCGGCGCGCCGCGACCGGAGCAACCCGGCCAGCCCGAGCAGCGCCAACAGCGTCCCGGCGCCTGCCGCGATCGGCCAGATCCGGTTGGCGGTGGCGACCACCTCGCCCTCCGGGCGGGCCGGGGTGGCCGCCACCGGGCCGGCGGTGGTCGGCTCCGGGCGGCGCGGGGAGGCGGCCGGCGCCGTCGAGGCGGGGTACCGCAGAACGGTCGGGCGGGTGCCCGCCGGCTGGTCGGCGGACTCGGAGACCGTGAGCAGGGAACGGCCGTCCCGGCTGTAGGTGATCGACTCGCCCTGTGGCTCGTCCGGCAACGGCGTGACCCGTGGCGTGCCGGTGGTCAACGCGGCCACCACGTCGCCGTCGGGCACGTCGTACTCGAACGCGTCGGCGTAGCTGCGCAGCACCACCCGGCGCCCGTCCGGTGCGTTCGCCGCGCCGGTGACCACGCCCCGACCGAGGAAGGAGTACGGGTTGCTGGTCGTGCTGTTCGGCAGGTCCACCTGGCCGACCGGGGCCAGCGGCGTGGTCGCGGCCGGCCGCAGCGCGGTGGCCGGCGCGTACAGCGAGACGCTGCCGCCGCCCTTCGTGATGATCAACGGCCGGCCGCCGGCGTCGATCAGCAGTGCCTCCGCGTCGTGCGGGCCGTCCGGGTAGGTCATCCGGTGCAGCACCGGCCGGTCCGCGTCCGGCGCGAGCCGCCACAGCGCGACGGTCTCCCGGGAGCGGTCGTTGTCGCCGATGTCGGCGACCCAGACGGTGCCGTCCGGGCCGACCGCCAGGTCCTCGGTGTCCCGTGGCCGGGAGGGGTAGCCGACCGTGCGCACCACCGCGCATCGCCGGTCGAGGAAGAAGATGCGGCGGTTGGCCTCACTGTCGGCGCCGTCGTTGACCACCACGTACCCGGTGTCCGTGGCGGCCATCCCGGAGATCTCGGTGAGCCGGTCGTCGCGCACCTCGCACACCGGCGTCCCGGCCCCCGGCGCGCCGGCCACGGCCGTGCCCGGTGCCGGCGCCACCGCGCCGACGAGGGCGGTGACCAGTGCCGCACCGGCGCGAGCGTGCCGCTGCCGTACCCCCATCGCCCGTCCTCCTCGTCGCGGCCGTGGCCCGGCCGCCCCGCCAATCCTGGCTGATCCCGCCCGCCGGTGGTGCCCGTCGGCGGGACCGGACCCGATCCTTGCTCATACATCGATGATCTATCTATAGTGCCGGCATGCCAGGCATGCGCGAGCCGACGTTCCTCATCCTCACCGCGCTCGCCAACGGTCCACGGCACGGCTACGGGATCGTCCGTGAGGTCGCCGACCTGTCGGCCGGGCGGGTCACCCTGCTGGCCGGCACCCTCTACACCGCCCTGGACCGGCTCGCCGCCGAAGGGCTGATCGCGCACGACCACGACGAGACCGTCGACGGGCGGCTACGCCGCTACTACCGGCTCACCGGCGGCGGCATCACCGCACTCGAGGCGGAGACGGCCCGGCTCCGCCAGCTCACCACCGCCGCCGAGGCGCGGCTGCGTCACCTGCGTTCCCGCCCCGCCTGACCTTCGAAGGATGGCCATGCCGACGACCGAGGTGTTGGCCCGCCGGTACCGGCGGTTGCTGCGCTGCTACCCCCGTGACTGGCGACGGGCCCGTGCGGCGGAGGTGATCGCGCTGCTGCTCGACGCGGCACCGGCCGGCCGCACCCGGCCCACCGCCCGGGAGGCCGTCGACCTGGTCCGGGCCGGGCTGCGCTGCCGGCTCGGCCGCCCGGCCAGCCGCACGGTCGTCGCGTGGGCCGCGCTCGCCACGGTCATCTGCGGTCTCTTCGCCGGCGCGTTGGCCAGCCGTGCCGCCTGGGAGACCTCTCGGCCCCAACCCGACCGGGCCGAGGCCGCCGCCATCCTGAGCGAGGTCTTCCCCGGCCACGACCTCGGCGACATCGACACCCCGCCCGCGCTCTTCGTCGTCTACGGGCACCCGCTGACCCTGCGTAACGTCAGGTCGGTGCTGCTCGGCGACGGCGGCGAGTATCAGGAGAGCGCCACCGGCGCCGGCGCCACCGGCGCACCGCCGGTGCCCGCCGAGCAGATCGTCGCGGTGGCCCGGCTACGCCTGACCGATGGCGGCTGGCGGGTGTACGACCCGGAGGTGTCCGGCGGCGTGAGCTGCGCGGACAAGCTCTGCGCGACCCCCATGGAGATCACCGACACCACCCTGGTCGCCCGACGTGGCGACACGATCCTGAACGCCTCGATCTCCTCCCAGACCGCCGTCGACGCCACCTACCTGGCGGTCGAGTTGCACCGGGCGCCACCGCCGGCCGTGGTCCCGGCCGGGGTGCTCGGCGCGCTGCTGGGAGCGGCGGCCGGTTGGCTGGTCTTCGGCTGGGCCAGCCGACGCACCGAGGGGCGCCGGGTGAGCGGCACGGCGGCGAGCATCCTGTTCGGCGTGACGATGGTGCTGTGGTGGCTGCCGGTGCTGCTGACCGCGCCGTACCTGTTCACGCACCACCTCGCCGAGCCGCACCCGGCGTGGCACCCACCGTGGGAGTGGCTGGGCCAGCCGACGGCCTCGCTGCTGTTCCTGGTCGGCGCGGTGTGCGCGCTGCTGGCGCTGGGGCTGGCCGCGGGGCCGCGCCGGGACCGGTCCCCCGTGGCGCTGGTCGGCTGACCCGCGCGCCACCGGGAACCGGCCCGCGACCGCTACCGCACGGCCCAGCGCTGGGCGCCGGTGCCGTTGCAGGTCCAGAGCTGGACCCTCGTGCCGTTGGCCGTGGCGGAGGACGCCACATCGACGCACTTGCCGGCGGCGGTGAGCACGATCGCCCCGTCCGCGCGGAAGGTGAAACGCTGCGCGCCGGTGCCGTTGCAGGTCCAGATCTGCACGGTGGTGCCGTCGGCGCTCGCCCCGCCTGCCACGTCCAGGCACCGGTCGCCGTAGACCCGCAGCTCCCCGGCGGCGGTACGCGTCCAGCGCTGGTTGGCGCCGCTGTGGCAGTCCCAGATGATGGTGGCCGCGCCGGCGGTGGTGCTGGCGCCGGAGACGTCGAGGCAGCGCCCGGAGTTCGGATTGACCAGACCGACGGGGCTGCCGACCGGCGGTCCGGACGGCGGGATGAGGCTGCCGGGCACGGATCGCAGCGCGTCGTACCAGCGGGCCGCCATCTTGTCGTAGCCGCCGGCGTTCGGGTGGACGCCGTCGGCGAGGTCGGCGGTGGTGAGGGCGGCGTGCATGTCGACCAGGTGCACCCGGCTGCCCTTCTGCGCCACGATCCCGGGGATCGCCGCGTTGTACGCCTGCACCCGCGCCTCCCGGGTCGGGTCGGTCTCCGGGGTGATGGTGGCGACGAAGAGCTCCGCCTCGGGTGCCGTCGACCTGATCTTGTCGATG
Source organism: Micromonospora sp. RHAY321 (assembly GCF_023896955.1). GTDB lineage: Bacteria > Actinomycetota > Actinomycetes > Mycobacteriales > Micromonosporaceae > Micromonospora. Next base: position 73,773 of record NZ_JAMHIW010000019.1, on the reverse strand, counting down.
AGGGCGGAGAGCCGGGCCGGCGCGTTGGCCAGGTCGTAGTTCTGGTTCACGTCGTTGGTGCCGATGTGCAGCAGCACGGTACGAGGGGTGGTTGCCTGCAACCAGGCCACGATGTTGGCGTCGAGCTGGTCGATGCGCCAGCCCGAGTGGCCCTCGTGGTCGTGATCGCCGAGGCTGGCGGGCCCGTTGTACTGCGAGCCGACGAAGTCGACGGTGTAGCCGCCGCCGGCCAGCCGCTGCCACAGGTTGATCCGGTACCCGCCGGGCACGTTGAACCCGTCGGTGATCGAGTCACCGAGCGGCATCACCCGTACCCCGCCGTTCGACTCGGCCTGTGCGGGTGCGACCTGGGCCAGCGCCAGCACGGCGCCGAGGACGAGCCCGAAGCCGCCGGCGGCGGCCCGTCGTGCGTTCCATCGCATGGTTGATCCCTCTCCTCACCGGTCGTCCAGGGACCTCGGTGGTGGTGCCGTCCGCCGAAAACGACGCCCACAGCTGGACGTACTCATCGATGCTTGGCTATGGGTGGGTGGTCCGGGCCGACCGGGCGCGGTCGGGAGCCGAACGCCGTGCTGGCTGCGCCGAGCGGTCGACCGGCGCCGGACGCCCGGGCGTCCGGGCGTCGCGCGCTCCATTCAGGACGGCAGAGGGTTATGCGCCGGCCGGCGCCCGGGTACGGTCCAGATGACCGCGGTCACGGCAGGCGCGGACGACGGCGGCCCCGCGTCCGGCGCCGGTCGGGCCGGCCGGCACACGGAGGGGAGCCCAGGTGCGGATCAGAGCGGGGTTGTGCGTCGCGGTGATGCTCGCGACCGGGATGGTCACCGCGACACCGGCCGCCGCCGCGCCGGCCGACAGCGCCACCGTGGTGCCGATCCAGGTCACCGGTGACCCGGCGAAGCGGTTCAACCTGGTGCTGCTGGGCGACGGCTACACCGAGGCCGACCTGCCGACGTTCCGGTCGCACGTGGAGCGGCACCTCAACACGCTGTGGACGATCGAGCCGTTCAAGTCCTACCGCAGCTACTTCAACGTCTACGCCGTCGAGATCGCCTCCGCCGAATCCGGGGTGGACTGCGACCCCGGCCTGTCCGCGCCGCAGCGGGAGACGGCGCTGGACATGGGCTTCTGGGGTGGCTGCAACCCGGCGAGCGTGCAGCGGCTGCTGACCGTCGACGGCGCGGCGGCGAACGCGTACGCCGACCTGGCCGCCGGGACCAACCCGGGTAACCGGCAGCTGATCGCGCTGGCCAACAGCGACACCTACGGCGGCGCGGGCGGCCGCAACGCGACCGCCTCCGGCGGCAACGCCCTCTCCGCGCTGATCAGTCCACACGAACTCGGGCACTCGCTCGGCGAGTTGCAGGACGAGTACGACTACTACGGCCGTGGCGTGCCCGGCGACACGTACACCGGGCCGGAGCCCGACTCGGTGCACCACACGGTGCTGACCGAGCAGCAGATGCGCGACACCCGGGCCAAGTGGTGGCGCTGGCTGGGCGAGCCGAGCGAGTCCGGCGGCACGATCGGTCGCTACGAGGGTGGGCTGTACCTCCAGCGCGGGGTGTGGCGGCCCAGCCGGCACTCGATGATGAAGTCGCTGGGCTTCTACTTCGACCAGGTCGCCCGGGAGCAGATGACCGAGCGGATCGCCGCCCGGGTCGGCATCCTGGAGGGCGGCACGGCCACCGACCAGCCGGTCGGCGCGGACCGGGTGCTCTGGGTGGACACCCTGCACCCGGTGAGCCACGCGCTGGCCGTCAGCTGGGCGGTCGACGGCAGGGCGGTGCCGCGTACCGGCAATGCCCGCCACCTGGACCTGCGGAAGCTGCGGCTGGGGCCCGGGCGGCACACGGTCACCGTCACGGTGACCGACCCGACCTCGTTCGTCCGCGACCCGGCGGTCCGCAACTCCCCCGCGCTGACCCAGACCCGCTCCTGGACCGTGGACACCGGAGTGCACACCCCGCCGGTGGCCGAGCCGCTGACGATCACCGGATCCACCGCCACGGACCGACCGGTCGGTGCGCGCGACGTCGTGTACGTGCGGACCAGCCAGCCCTCCGACCGCGTGCCGGGCGTGCGCTGGTCGCTCGACGGCCGGCCGGTGGCCGACGCCGGCAACGATCGGGACCTGGATCTGGGCAGCCTGCGCCTGTCGCGCGGCACCCACCGGCTGACCGCCCGCGTCAGCGACCCGGTGACCCGGGAGGCGGTGACCCGCACCTGGACGGTCGACGCGACCCGGCCCGAGGTCGGGTACGCCCTCTCCGAGCCACTGCTCACCACGACCCGGCCCGGCCGACCCACCGAGTACGTGTACAACGGCCCGTTCACCATGGGGTTGACCGGCACCGACGACGGCACCGGGCAGGTGACCTCGGAGTTCCGGCTCGACGGCGACGGCTGGCACAACTACTACGGCTGGCCGACCGACGCCCGGTCGCCGTTCCTGTTCACCGCCACCGGCACCGACGTGGACGGCCTGGTCTACGGCAACCTCGGCTCCGGCGGCCTGTCGGTGTCTCCGTTCGCCGAGCGGTCCCCCGGCTACGGCCGCCACACGATCGAGTACCGGGGCATCGACGCCGTCGGCAACGTCGGCACGGCCCGCTCGTTCGTGGCCACGCTGATCCCGTCGCCGCCGGCCTGCACCAGCGTGGTCTCCGGCCGGCACGCCGGTCCCCTGGTGGTGACCAGCGGTGTCACCTGCCTGCGCGCGGCGACCGTGTCGGGCGGGGTGACCGTCCGACCCGGCGCCACCCTGGTCGCCGAGCGGTCCTCGATCGCCGGGAGCCTCGTGTCGGCCGGCGCCACCGCCGTCGAGGTGCTGAACACCGACGTGCGGGGCGCGGTGACGCTGGCCGGCACCACCGACCACGTCACGGTGGTGGGGGCGCGGGTGAGCGGTCGACTGGTGCTGAGCGGCGCCGGCACCGCGACGGCGCCGATCCTCTCCGGCGGCCAGGTGGGCTCGCTGGTCTGTTCGGGGCCCGGCCCGGCGCCCGTCGACCTCGGTTCCCCGACCACGGTGCGCGGCGCGACCTCGGGCCGGTGCGCGCACCACGGTTGAGGCGCGGATGCCCGCCACCAGGCGTGAGTCGGACGGTGGCGGGTAGGCGAGCGCCCGGCGGGATGGTCGGCTCCCGCCGGGTAGGAGGCCGCGATGAGCACGTACCGGGATGACCAGGGCGACACGTTCCCCCCGCCGGAGGCGGACGCCCTGGAGCAACGACAGGACGCGGTCGACACGGGTCCGCCGGACCGGATGTCGGGTGACGTGGACCCGGAGGCCACCGAGGCCGACCTGGCCGAGCAGGGTGCCCTGCCGGGGGGCACGCTGGAGGACGCGACGTCGCTGCCGGCCGACGCCAACGCGGCGGACGTCCTCGAACAGCGTCAGGAGATCCCCACCCGCGACGAGGGCCGCCGAACGTGACCGGGCGGGGCACAACGGCCTGAGTCGGGTCATTCGGCCTGCTGCAACCGGCGGTTCCACCAGCCCGGCCGTCGCCGCGCGATGTCGCGCAGCCGCCAGTGCTCGGAGTGCTGGGTCACGATGAACAGCGGCACCAGGCCGAGCGTCAGCAGCGGCAGGTAGCGCGGCGCCGAGCGGTTCTCCAGCAGCGACCCGGCCAGGGCGGCCACACCCGACACGTACAGGATCGGGTTGTAGAACGGCATCAGGTCCGGCCCCAGCCCTTCGCACTCACGCAGCCACGGCAGGCCCAGCCGGGTCCGCCGGCGCGGCCAGCCACGCAGGTGGGCGAGCACCGCCGCCAGTCCGGCGCCGTTGCAGAGGGCGAACACGGCGTCGCTGGACGCCGGGCGGGTGGCGGCCGTCCGCCACAGGGTCCCGGCGCCCACGGCCCACAGCCCCGCGGCGGGCACCGGGCCCAGGACGGAGGCCGCCGGCATGCCGACGCCGGCGCCCAACTCGAAGAACACGTGCGCGGCCAGGCCGGCCGCGGCGAGCCGGGTCAGCGGCCGGCGGGCCGGATCCGCTCGCACCCGGCTTCCGCCCGTCCACCCGATCCGGCTCGACCCCACGGCAGGACCCTTCCGCAGTACGGCATCTCGGCTCGTCGCCGGCCAGGCCCCCGACCAGCCCGATCGCGGTACCCGCTCCGATCGGGCCTACACGCCGTGGCCGGCACCCGCCCGACCGGCGCAGGAGTCCCCCGTTCGCGTCGACTCACCGTGGCGCCCTTGACAGCGGTCACACTCCCCGTGAAGCTGTCTATTAGTCCTACTGTCGTAGGACAACAGGAAGGATCGTCTCGAGTGATCGAGTTCTTACTGGACAGCCGGTCGAAGGTGAACACCTACATGCAGCTCGTGCAGCAGGTGAAACAGGCGCTGCGGGTCGGCCTGCTGGTGCCGGGCGACCAGTTGCCGAAGGTCCGGGACGTCGCGCAGTCACTGGCGATCAACCCGAACACCGTGCTGAAGGCGTACCGGGAGCTGGAGATCGAGGGTCTGGTCGGCGGCCGACCGGGGGTGGGCACGTTCGTCCAGCGCACCCTGGCCGGCGCGTCCCTGCCCAACCAGGCCGAGTTGCGCGAGGACCTGGTCGCGTGGCTGCACCGGGCGCAGGCCGCCGGCCTCACGGCCGAGGACGTCATCGCCCTGGTGGAGACCACGCTGCGAGCCACCCTCGCCGACGACGCCCCGCAGAAAGAGCCCGCGTGAGCGAGCGAACCCTCAGGCACAGCGAGCGAACCAGCAGGCGCGCGCGTCACCGCACAGCGGTGGCCCGAGCGGAATGAGAGGACAGAGGATGGACATGGTCTTGGAAGCCGACCGGCTGGGCAAGCGGTACGGCAGCACCTGGGCGCTGCGGGACTGCTCCCTGCACGTGCCGGCCGGGCGGATCGCCGCGCTGGTCGGGCCGAACGGCGCGGGCAAGAGCACACTGCTGCACCTGGCCGTCGGGTTACTCAAGCCCGACGCGGGCGCGATACGGGTGTTCGGCAGATCTCCGTACGGCGACACGGAGGGCCTGGCCGACATCGGGTTCGTCGCCCAGGACACCCCGCTGTACCGGGACTTCACCGCCGCCGAGCTGGTGATCGCCGGCGGCAAGCTGAACCGGCGGTGGGACGGGGCGCTGGCCCGTACCCGGCTGGCTCAGCTCGGCATTCCGCCCGACCGGCCGGTCGGCAAACTCTCCGGCGGGCAACGGGCCCAGGTGGCGCTCGCCCTGGCACTGGCCAAACAGCCCCGGCTGCTGCTGCTCGACGAACCGGTCGCCAGCCTCGACCCGCTGGCCCGGCGCGAGTTCCTCCAGTCGCTGATGGGCAGTGTCGCGGACTCCGGGACCACGGTCCTGCTCTCCTCGCACCTGCTGGCCGACCTGGAACGGGTCTGCGACTACCTGATCGTGCTCAACGCCGCCCAGGTGCAGCTCGCCGGCACGGTCGACGACCTGGTGGCCGGGCACCGGCAGCTGGTCGGCCCGCGGCACGACGGTGGCGCGATCGGGGGCGTCGCCGCCGTGGTCCGGGCCAGTCACACCGACCGGCAGTCCACGCTGCTGGTCCAGACCGACGGGCCGATCACCGATCCCGCCTGGGCGGTACGCGAGATCGGCCTGGAAGACGTCGTCCTCGCCTACCTGGCCGACGGTGTCACGCAGACCAGTCACAGCGAGTGGGGGGTGCCGGCATGATCTGGCTGACCTGGCGGCAACACCGCAAGCAGGCGTTCTTCACCCTGCTGGGGTTCGCGGCGCTCGCCGCCCTGATGGTGCCGATCGGCCTGTCGATGCGGCACAGCTTCGCCGACCTCGGGCTGGCGGACTGTGCACGCCAGCTCGCCGACACCAACGTGGCGGCGGCGACCCGGGACACCTGCGACGCGGGCTTCCGCCGCTTCACCAACCGGTACGGCAGCCTGAACCTGGTGGCCGTGCTGCTGCTCACCCTGCCGGTGCTGGTCGGCCTGTTCTGGGGTGCCCCGCTGGTGGCCCGCGAGGTGGAGCACGGCACGCATCGGTTCGTCTGGACCCAGGGCGTCGGCCGCACCCGCTGGGCGCTGGTGAAGTTCGGGCTGGTCGGCTCCGCCGTGGTGGTCCTCGCGGTCGGCTACGGGCTGGGCATGTCGTGGTGGGTCGAGCCGCTCACCCAGGCCGCACACGAGGGCCGGCTCGGCATGGTCGTCTTCGACCTGCAGGGCGTCGTCCCGATCGGGTACACCCTCTTCGCCGTGGCGCTGGGCGTCTTCGCGGGCACCGTGTGGAAGCGGATGCTGCCCGCCATGGGCATCACGTTGGCCGGCTTCATCGGCGTACGGGCGGCGGTGGAGGTCCTGGCCCGACCGCACTACCAGCCCGCCCGCACCCAGACCTTCCCGATCGAGGGCGACGGGCCCCTGGAGGTCAGCCGGGGGGACTGGATCCTCACGCAGGGCGTCCGGAACCCCGACGGGACGATGATCGCGGAGGACACCCGGATCCAGTGCCCGCCCGGTGGAAAGGGGCCGGACGGTCGGGCCTGCGGAGCCGAGCTGGGCATCGAGCCCGGCGCGTACAACTGGCAGCTCTACCAGCCGGCGGACCGGTTCTGGCTGTTCCAGGGCATCGAGACGGGGATCTTCGTCGCCCTGGCCCTGCTCCTGCTCTACCTCGCCGTCCGCCGGGTCCGTCGGATCGCCTAGACCACGACGCTGGTCGCCGGGGCGCACGACGGCCCCGGCGATCACGCCTCAGCGCAGGCCCTCGGCGGTCAGTTTCAGCCAGGTCGCCAGATCGTGCAGCTCGTCGTGCACGGCCCGGCTCACCTCGCGGGTGAAGGGCACGTCCTCGTGGACGGCGTGCACGGTGAGCGTGCCGCGCCGGCGGTCCGCCGTGGCGTCGACCTTCCCGACCAGCCGGTCGCCGTGCAGGATCGGCAACGCGAAGTAACCCCACCGTCGGCTGGCCTTCGGCTTGTACATCTCCAGCACGTACTCGTACTCGAACAGCTCCGCGAGACGGACCCGGTCGTGCACCAGCCGGTCGAAGGGCGACAGCACCGCGGTACGCCCGGTGAAGGGTTGCCCGAGCGCGGCCGGGTCGACGCGCCAGACGCCCGGGACGCCCTCGACGACCGCCGGCTCACCGGCGTCACCCACATCCGCGGGCTCGCCGGGGACGACCACCGCCTTCTCCCGGGCGATGCCCAGCGCCCGCAGCCGCCGCTCGTTGCGAAGCCGGTGCGCCTGTTCCAGCGGAACGACGGGCGTGCCGGGCGGGTAGACCCGTTCCGCCACGTCCCAGAGTCGCTGCCGGCCCTGGCGGCGGCGATCGCGACCTCGCCGCGCAGGACCAGGAACTCCAGCATCTGGGTGACGTTGCGGTTGTTGGTCCACCCCGATGACGGCCACGGCACCACGCACGTGTCGGGGATGTCGCGGGAGAGCAGCGGCCCGGAACGGCCGAGCAGGTCGAGCACCTCGCGGCGGAACGAGTCGTTGCGGCGCAGCCACTCGCGTGGCCGCTCGTGCGTGGGCCAGGCCGCCATGGCGGCGAGGTAGAGACCCAGGTCGTCCATCGGCCGCACCATCGCCTGATGCTCGAAGAGCGTCCGGTCGCGCTCCAGAGACCGCTGCAAGTCGGCCGGCTGGTACGACGAGCCGAGCCGGCTCCAGGCGACCAGGTCCGCGCTCGGCGCGACGGCGGCCGTCGGGTCGATCTGCAGGAGCGTCAGCTGACGCACCACCGCCAGCAGGTCGGTCGGCCTCGGGGCGGCGAGGAATTGCGCCCGGACGGCGACCCTCCGTGCCTGCGCCCGATCGAGCTGGTGCACCACCACGCCGTCGAGCCTAGCGGCGACGCCCCGACGCCGCGTCGACCGGCGAAGTCGGATTCCGGCCCGTCGCCAACGCGACTGAAAGTGCCCGCACGATCACTGCGAGTGCTCCGATGTGGACCTCAGGACCGGGTCGGCCGGGCCACAGGGATGGGAGTGCGTGTGAAGTCCAGAATCCTCCGTCGGGTCGCCGCGTCGGCCGTGGCGCTCGCCTGCGCCGCGCTGGGCGCCGTGGCGCTGCCGGCCGCCCCGGCGACCGCCAGCCCGATCCGCAACGCGACCGCCTGGTCGGTGCTGCTGTGCAAGTTCAGCGACAAGCCCGCCGAGCCGAAGACGCCGGCGCACTTCGCCAACTTCCTCACCGCGGCCGGAATCGGCACCGGCGGGGTGGCGGACTACCTGGCCGACCAGTCCGGCGGGCGGGTGTCGCTGGCGGGCTCGGTCGTCCGGGGCTGGTACACCATGCCGTACACGCTGGCGCAGTTCCAGTCGATCGACCGGTGGACGCGGATCCAGCGCTGCGTGGACACCGCCGCGGCGGCCGGCTACGGGGTGCCCGCCGGCAACCGCATCGCGGTCATGCTCAACGACTGGGTGGATTCCGGGGCGGCCGGCGGTCGGGTGCTGCTCGACCCGGGCGCGTGGAACGTCGGCTTCGCCGCGCACGAGATGCTGCACGGCTACAACCTGGGGCACTCGTTCTCCAACGACACCACGTACCAGAACGCGCCATGGTCCCAGCCGGGCGAGTACGACGACCCGTGGGACGAGATGAGCGCCATGCACATCTACGCCTTCGGCACCGCGAACTACGGCACCAGCGCCGTCGGGCTCAACGGACCCCACCGTGACGAGTTGGGCTGGCTGCCGAAGAACCGCGTGTTCACGATGGCCGCCGACGGGGTGGCCTCGCGAACCCTGACGCTGGCGCCGCTGGAGGTGCCGGCGGCGAGCGGCCCGCAACTGGTGCGGATCCCGTTCGACCCGGCCGACCTGTTCCACTACTACACGGTCGAGTTCCGCCGGAAGACCGGCTGGAGCGCCGGCATCCCCGCCGACACCGTGCTGCTGCACGAGGTCCGCAACGGCACCCCGACGCTGCTGCGTACCGGGCCCGGTGGCGGGCCGGCGCAGTCGCTCAACGCCAACGGCGTCCAGATCGGCGTGAACTGGCTCTCCGGCAACGCCGCCTCGGTGACCGTGACCACCGACGTGGTCAACCGCTGCCTGCAGGGGTACGTCTGGCGGGAGGCCCGCCCCGGTGACCTGGTCTGTGTCACCGGCGCCACCCGCAGCCAGGTGTGGGCGGACAACGCCGCCGCGGCGAGCCGCTGGGTGAACGGCCCGTACGGGCCGCACACCTGCGTCGCCGGCTACGTGTGGCGCGAGGCGTACGCCGGGGACGACGTCTGCGTCACCGGGGCACAGCGCACTCAGGCCGCCGCGGACAACGCCGCCGCCGCATCGCGGCGCAACCCGGCCCGGTTGGTGTCCGGCCCGAACACCTGCGTCAGTGGGTACGTCTGGCGCGACGCCGACCAGTCCGACTACGTCTGCGTGACCGGCACGACCCGCTCTCAGGTCCTGGCGGACAACGCGGTCGCCGCGAGCCGCTGGGTCAGCGGCCCGTACGGGCCGCACACCTGCGTCGCCGGCTACGTGTGGCGCGAGGCGTTCCTCGGTGACGACGTCTGCGTCACCGGCACCCAGCGCAGCCAGGCCGCCGCGGACAACGCCGCCGGCCCCGGCCGGGTGCTGCGCCCGGCAGGCTGACCGATGGCGCCCCCGGTGGCTGGCCACCGGGGGCGCACCGGCGACGCGGCCCGGGTCGAGGAGTACGTTCGGCGCCATGACGATCTCGTTGGACGGGCGCCGCTTCGCCGCCGTGGCCGATGTCGTCGCCGGCGAGGTCGGCACCGAGACCGTGTTCGCCTACCACGAGAGGGCGGACGAGGTCTGGGCCGAGTACGCCGGCGGGTCCATCCGGCGCGGTCACCTCGTCGGCACCCGTGACGGCGATCGGTTGGACTTCCGGTACGTCCAGCTCAACACCGACGGCCAGACCTCCTCAGGGCACTGCGTCTCGGAGGTGTCGGTGCTGCCCGATGGCCGGCTCCGGCTGCACGAGAGCTGGTCGTGGGAGTCCCGACCGGGCACCGGCACCAGCGTGGTGGAGGAACTGCCGCCGCTCTGAGGGACTCGTCGCCCTGCGGCCGACGGCTCGACGGGCTAGGCCGGGTCGGCCCCGGGCTGACCCACGACGCCGACGTTCAGCGGATCGGCCAGCAGCTTGTCGAAGGCCAGTTCGGCGGCACCGATCAGGACGGCGTCGCGGCCGAGTGCCGCCGGCTCCAGGCGCAGGTGCTCACGGGAGACCGGCAGGGGCATCGCGTCCAGCCGGCTGCGGACCGTGTCCGCTCCGGCGGTGAAGATGTCGCGCAGCGAGCCGCCGAACACCACGGCGTCCGGGTTGACCACGTTGACCAGGTTGGCGACGCCGAAGCCGAGCCAGTCGGCGACCCGCTCGACCGCCTCACGGGCCGTGCGGTCGCCGTCCGCCGCCGCGCGCAGCACCTCGGCCACCGCCGCACGGTCGGCCGGGTCCCGGCCGGCGTGCCGCAGGAGCGCCGCCTCACCGATCTCGGTCTCCCAGCACCCGCGTGAGCCGCACCCACACGGCAGCCCGTTCGGGTTGACCACCATGTGGCCGACCTTGCCGCTGTGGCCCCGGTGCCCGATCACGAGCCGGCCGCCGATGATGAGGCCGGCGCTGATGCCGAGGTCACCGTGCAGGTAGATGAGGTCGTCGACGCCCGCCGCGACGCCACGGACGTGCTCGGCCAGGCCGGCGATGTCGGCCAGGTCGCCGGCAACGAAACCCGGGCCGGCGGTGAACTCGGCCGCCAGCGCGGCGCCGAGGGTCTCGTCGACGCCGGCTATCCGGATCCGGCCGTCGCGGTCACGGGTGGTGTCGGTGACCGCGACCGCGCCGCCGACCAGCAGGGCGTCGGCGGCCACGGAGCGTTCCATGTCGCGGACGAGGTCGGCCAGCGGCCCGACGGCGTCGACCACCGACGTGCCGGGACGGCGGGCGACCTCGCGAAGGTCGAGGATGCTGCCGCCGAGGCCGACCCGTGCGGCGCGCAGCCGGTCCGCGTCGATGCTCAACGCGTGCGCGTAGACGCGGTCGGAGCGCGGGCTGACCACCAGCGACGGGCGACCGGCGCGGCGCGCGGTGGTCGGCGCCTCCTCGGTGACCAGGCCACTCGCGACCAAGTCGGCCGCGAGCGCGCCGATGGTGCTGCGGTTGAGGCCGAGCCGGCTGGTCAGCTCGGCCCGGGATGTCGGCCCGTGCAGGTGGACGTAGCGCAGGACGGCGCCGAGGTTCTGCCGCCGGATCTCCTCCTGGCTCGCGCCCGGGGCCGCGGGCTGCGGGGATTCGGGGTTGCGGCCGACGCCGGATGGCCTGAACCGGACGGGTGTCTCCACGGTCAGGCCTCCTTCCGGGTCGGTGGCGGGTGGTGCGGGGGTGCCAGGACGACGATGGGTCCCGGACGAAGAGATCCGGGACCCATCGGCGTTGCTGCCTACCGAGCGGTGATTACTTGGTGAGCGGCGCGAGCTTCGGGTCGTTGGCGTACGCCTCAGCCGCGTTCGCCTTGGTGACGGCGACCGGCGGGAGCAGGTACGTGTCGACGACCTTGCTGCCGTTGTTGTAGGACTTGGTGTCGTTCACCTGCGGGGTGTTACCGGCCTGGAGAGCCTTGACCATGTTGATGGTCTCCTTGACCAGGTTCCGCGTGTCCTTGTTGATCGTCATGTACTGCTCGCCAGCGACGATCGACTTGACCGACTCGACCTCGGAGTCCTGGCCGGTGACGACCGGGGTCGGCTTGCCAGCACCCTTGACCGAGGTCAGGATGGCGCGGGCCAGCGTGTCGTTCGGGGAGAGGACGCCGTCCAGCTCCTTGTTGCCGTAGGTCGAGGTCAGCAGCTGGTCCATGCGGGCCTGCGCACCCTCGGCCTTCCAGCCCTGGATGGCGGTCTGCTTGACGTCGGTCTGCTTCGAGGCGACGACCACGTTGCCCTTGTCGATCTCCGGCTTGAGCACGCTCATCGCGCCGTTGAAGAAGACACCGGCGTTGTTGTCGTCCGGCGAGCCGGAGAACAGCTCGATGTTGTACGGGCCGTTCGGCTTCTTGGCCTTCATGCCGTCCAGCAGGGCCTGGCCCTGGAGCTGGCCGACCTTGAAGTTGTCGAACGCGACGTAGTAGTCGAGGTCCGGCGTGTTGGTGATGAGCCGGTCGTACGCGATGACCTTCACGCCGGCGGCGTGGGCCGCGGCGACCTGGGTCGACAGCTGCGCGGCGTCGGTCGCGCCGATGACGATGACCTTGGCGCCCTTGGTGGTCATGGCGGTGATCTGGGCCTGCTGGTCGGCCACCGTGGTCGACGCGCCGGCGTACTGCACGTCAGCCTGGAAACCGGCCTCCTTGAGACCGTTGGTGAAGAGGTCACCGGCGAGGACCCAGTTCTCCGAGGTCTTGGCCGGCAGGGCCACACCGATCAGGGAGTTCGCCGGGAAGCCCTTGGCCGCCTCGCCGCCGGAGCCGCTGTCGCCGTCACGGCCGGAGCCGCAGCCGGCCAGGGCCAGCATGGCAGCGGCACTGATGGCCACCACCGACGTGCCGAAGAATTTACGCATGTGAGGACTTGCCTTTCTGAAAGTTGGAACGGGTGGAGAGGTCGGTGGCCGTCAGCCGGACACCGCTGCCTTGGCGGGCTCGCGCTCCGCGTCCGGCGGTGAGGCGGGTGGGGCGGAGTCCTCGCGACGGAACGGTCGCATCAGGCTCCCGATGATGGAGAACCGCCCCTGGCTCTTGTTGTAGACGTCGATGGCGACGGCCAGCAGCAGGACCAGGCCCTTGATGATCTGGACGCGGTCGGTGCCGACGCCCATCAGTTGCAGGCCGTTGTTGAGCACGGCCATGACGAGACCACCAACGATCGAGCCGCTGATGGTGCCGATGCCGCCGGAGACGGCCGCGCCACCGATGAAGACCGCGGCGATGGCGTCCAGTTCCCAGCCGTTGCCGTCCTGCGGTCCGGAGGCCGCCGAACGGGCCACGAAGATCATGCCGGCCAGGGCGGCCAGGACGGACATGTTCATCATGACGAAGAAGTTGACCCGCTTGAGCTTCACGCCGGACAGTTCGGCCGCCCGGGAGTTGCCGCCCACCGCGTAGATGTGCCGGCCACCGGCCGTGTTGCGGGTGTAGAAGGAGTACGCGATCACCAGGACCAGCAGGATGATGCCGGAGATCGGGAAGCTGGTGCCGACGCGACCGCTGGCGAAGCGCAGCGCCGCGAAGGCGATCACCCCGACCATGATGGCCATCCGCAGGATCGAGATCCACATCGGCGCCGGGTCGGCGTCCATCGCCCGACGGGTCTTGCGGGCCTGGATCTCGCGCCACACCACGGCCACCGCCGCGGCCAGGCCGAGCAGCAGCGTGGCGTTGTTGTAGCCGGTGTTCGGACCGAACTCGGGCAGGAAGCCGGAGCCGATCTCCCGGAAGCCCTCCGGCACCGGGATCGTGTTGGCGTTACCGATGTACTGGTTGCCACCGCGGAACAGCAGCATGCCGGCCAGGGTCACGATGAACGCCGGAACCCCGATGTAGGCCACCCAGAAGCCCTGCCAGGCGCCGATGATCGCGCCGATGGCGAGGCCGAACAGGATGGCGACGGGCCAGGGCAGCGACCAGTCGGCCATCGACTTGGCCACCAGGATGCCCGCGAATGCGGCGACAGAGCCGACCGAGAGGTCGATGTGCCCGGCGACGATCACCATGAGCATGCCGATGGCCAGGATCAGAATGTACGAGTTCTGCTGGAACAGCGCGATCAGGTTGTCCGACCGCAGGGTGAGGCCATCGGTCAGGATCTGGAACAGGACGACGATCGCCACCAGGGTGAAGATCATCCCGAACTGGCGAGCGTTGGAGGTGGTGCCTCCGAACAGGTTCTTCTGAAGGTCCTTCAATCGGCTCATCGTGTCAGCATCTTCTTCGTCGAGGTCATCTGCTTCATGAGGTTTTCCGGGGTGGCGTCCTCGCGGGCGATCTCGCCCGTGATGGAGCCTTCGAACACGGTGTAGATGCGGTCGCAGAGCCCGATCAGCTCAGGCAACTCCGAGGAGATGACGACGACGCCCTTCCCCTGGTCGGCGAGCCGCTGGATGATGCCGTAGATCTCGTACTTGGCACCCACGTCGATGCCGCGCGTCGGCTCGTCGAGGATCAGCAGGTCCGGGTCGGTGAACATCCACTTCGCCAGGACGACCTTCTGCTGGTTGCCGCCGGAGAGCTTCGAGACGCTCTCGTCGACCGTCGGGGCCTTGGTCCGCAACTCCTTGCGGTACGCCTCAGCCGCCTGGTACTCCTCGACCTCGTTCAGGACGCCGTGGTGCGAGATCTTGGACAGCTTGGCGGCCACCGTCGACGACTTGATGTCGTCGAGCAGGTTGAGGCCGATCGCCTTGCGGTCCTCGCTGACGTACGCGAGCCCGTGGTCGATCGCGTCCGCGACCGACTTCAGGACGATCTCCTTGCCGTCCTTGATGATCGTGCCCGACTCGAACACCCCGTAGGAGCGGCCGAAGACACTCATCGCCAGCTCCGTGCGGCCCGCGCCCATCAGGCCGGCGAAGCCGACGATCTCGCCGCGACGCACCACGAAACTCTCGTTCTTGCAGACCTGCCGCTCGGCCGAGATCGGGTGCCGGACGTTCCAGTTGCGGACCTCGAAGAAGACCTCGCCGATCTTCGGCGTGTGGTCCGGGAACCGGCTGCTCAGCTCGCGGCCGACCATGCCCCGCACGATCCGGTCCTCGTCGACGCCGTCGGCCTTGACGTCCAGCGTCTCGACGGTCCGGCCGTCCCGGAGGATGGTGATCTGGTCCGCGATCGCCTCGATCTCGTTCAGCTTGTGCGAGATCATGATCGAGGTGATGCCGCGCGAGCGGAAGCCGCGCAGCAGGTCGAGCAGGTGCCGCGAGTCAGCCTCGTTCAGCGCGGCGGTCGGCTCGTCCAGGATGAGCAGCTTCACGTCCTTGGCGAACGCCTTGGCGATCTCCACGAGCTGCTGCTTGCCGACACCGATGTCCTTGATCAGGGTGTCCGGGTCTTCCTCGAGACCGACCCGGGCCATCAGGTCCAGCGCCATCCGGTTGGCAGCGGTCCAGTCGATCGCACCCCGCTTGCGCGGCTCGTTGCCGAGGAAGATGTTCTCGGTGATCGACATGCCGGGGATCAGCGCGAGCTCCTGGTGGATGATCACGATGCCGGCGTTCTCGCTGGCGCGGATGTCGGAGAACCGTGTCTCCGCGCCCTGGTAGATGATCTGGCCGTCGTAGGTGCCGTACGGGTAGACCCCGCTGAGGACCTTCATCAGCGTGGACTTGCCCGCGCCGTTCTCGCCGCAGATGGCATGGATCTCGCCGGCGCGAACCACCAGGTTGACGTCGGAGAGGGCCTTGACTCCGGGAAACTCCTTGGTGATGGAGCGCATCTCAAGGAGGATGGGCACGTCGCTCATCGCTCGTACCACCTCGCCAACGTCATCGGTTGCCTCCGGAAGGTTTGACCTTCACTCGGTTTTGTTGTTGACGGCAACGTATTGCGGCGAGAGGCCCATCCGCAAGGCGAGGGCCTGTTGAAAATGTAACAATCCGGCAATATAGACGTAGCGCAGTGTTCGTCTGCCCCAGTCGCCCCGGCAGCCACTCACGGCACCCCGGGAACGCTCTCCGCCCTGACGCCGGCCGGGCGAATCCGGATGATCGACCCCGGCCGCTGTCCGCAGGGCCGCCACCAGGCACGACCGTTTCACGGCCGGCACAGGGTAGCCACCACGGGCGCCCCTCCGCCATCGAGCGTCCATGATCATTGAAGTCGCCGAGGACCGCGCGGCGGGGAGTCCGGCCGGCCAGGCTGCGACGATGTGATCCACACCGCTGGTCAGGCCCCCTGGCGTGGGGCCGTTTCTCCTAGAATCCGGACAGTCGGGCACCAGGGTGATGCCGACCCCTTCGGCAATCGCCACGCCGCACGCGTCGCCGGAGGAGAGCGATATGACCGCACGACCCGATGCCCACGGCGACCAGCACGACCCGGCGCGGTCGCGGTACGTCGCCGGCGTCCTGGCCCTGGCCGTCCTGACGGTCGTCATCTTCGCCGGCGCGGACCGCCTGCCGCCGGTGGTGCGGACGGTCCTCGGTTTCAGCGTCATCTTCTTCGTCGGCGCCCTGGCGTGGGTGGGCTCGGCCGTGCGCCGGCGGGGCGGGGCCGAGTCGGCACGGACGACGGCGAGCATCCTCAACGCCTACGGCGTCGCGCTGCTGGCCGCACTGGTCGGGTACTACCTCCTGCGGGACCAGGAGTGGGCCTGGCTGGTCGGGCTGCTGCCGGCGGCCGTGTGCGTGGTGAGCGCCTGGCGGGTCGCCCGCGCCTGATGCGACCCGGGTCCGGCCGGGTGGAGCGCCACCCGATCCACGGCGACGGAGCCTCGCTACCCTCGGCCCATGGCAGATCCGTTCCGGGTACGCATCACCGTCCGTGGCTACGAGCTGGACACGCAGGGGCACCTGAACCAGGCCGTCTACCTCCAGTACGGCGAGCACGCCCGGTGGGAGTGCCTGCGCGCCGCGGGCATCGCGCAGGACCGGCTCCTGGCGGCCGGCGTGGGGCCGGTCGCCCTGGAGGTCACGCTGAAGTACCTGCGGGAGCTGCGCGGTGGGGACGAGGTCGACGTGTCCTGCCAGTTCCACTGGAGCGAGAGCAAGGTGTTCCAGATCGAGCAGGACTACACCCGCGTGGACGGCACCCCGGTCGCCAGGCTGACCGGGGTCGGCGGGCTGCTGGACCTGTCGGCCCGACGGCTGGTGCCCGACCCGCGCGTACGGTTCCGGCAGCTGGCCACCGACCCGGGGCCGCTCAACCTCTGAGGCCGGCCGTCCTCAGGGGTGCAGCACGGCCTTGATCACCCCGTGTTCGCGGCGGTCGAAGCTGCGGTACAACCCGGGTGCGTCGTCGAGGCCGCCGTGGTGGGTGACGATCAAGCCGGGTCGGGCCCGGCCGGCGACGACCATGTCCCGCAGCAGCACGGTGTAGCGGCGGTCGTGGGTGCGGCCGAACCGGACCGTGACGCCCTTGCCGAACAGCGTTCCCCATGGTGCGACCAGGTCCTCGTGGGCGCTCGCACCGGGTCGGGGGTGCGGGTCGTTGTTCGGGTACACACCGGCGACCGCGATCGCGCCGACGGGGTTGACCAGCCGCGCCGCGTCGGCGATGACCTGGTCGGGGCGTTCCTGGTCGGGCCGTTCCCGGTTCCTGGCCTGGAACCCGACCGCGTCGATGACCTTGTCGATCCCGCCCAGCTTCTCCTCGCCGAGCGGCAGCCCCGTCCGAGCGCGGTCCGCGCGGATCTGCTCGACCGGGTCACCGTGTCGGAAGTCCACCGGCACCGCGCCGATCTCGCCGGCCTTGTCGAGCCGGACGTCGACGCCGTCCACGCAGTACACCACCCGGGCACCGCGGATCAGCGCCGAGTACGCGCTGAGCAGGCCGATGGTGCCCGCACCGAACACGGCCACCGTGTCACCGGGCTCGACACCGGCAAGGGTGGCCGCCGCGTGCCAACCGGTGACGAACGCGTCGGCGAGCAGCACGAAGTCGTCCTCGTACGCGTCCCCGGGCTCACCGGGCACGGGTACGCAGTTCGCGTCGGCCCACGGCACGCGCAGCAGATCGGCCTGGGCACCCCGGTACGTGCCCATCCCGGCGTAGCCGTACGCCGCGCCCGGCCCCTCGGCGCGCACGCGGAGGCAGGCCGCCGACAGGCCCCGGGCGCACATCACGCACGTTCCGCAGAAGAGGTGCGTGGGGATCACCACGCGGGTGCCCGGGCGGACGGTCTGCACGGCGGCGCCCACCTGCTGCACGACGCCCAGCGGCTCGTGACCGAGCACCATGCCGGGTTCGGCGCTGGTCCGCCCGTCGTACATGTGCAGGTCGGTGCCGCACAGGGCGGTGGAGGTGATCCGCACGAGCGCGTCGGTCCCGGCCTCCACCGTCGCGTCCGGCACCTCCCGCACCGCGACGGTGCGCACGTCCGTGTAGACCACGGCTCTCATCCCTACTCCCTCACCGGCGGCAGGGACCCGTCCTTCCCGGGGCCGGTCGGTTCATGCCACCGGCCGGCAGGTCGAGCCCGCACCGGTCGTGCCGGGCGGCGTCGAGCGACGCCACCCGGCCGGCTTGGTCGCCTCGGTCTACTCGGATCCAGCGTCGCGCTGCTGCTGCCGGAACTGCTCGACCGGCAGGCCGCCGTGACCCCAGTTCTCGGTCTCGACCTCGTCGATCACCACGAAGGTGGACGTCAAGGGCTTGTTGAGGACGTCGCGCAGCAGTTCGCTCACGCCCTTGATGAGTGCGGCCTTCTCCTCGGCGGTCGCCGCGGACGCGCCGGGCGTGCTGCCCTCGCGGGTGATCTGGATGGTGACGATCGGCATGATCTGCTCCTCTTCCGGGGTTGCGTGGGTTCAGTGACCGGCGTTCTGGCCGCCGTCGACGTGCAGGATCTCGCCGGTGACGAAGGGTGCGGACTCGAGGTAGACGACAGCGTCGACGACGTCGCTGGTCTCGCCCATGCGACCCACCGGGTGCAGGCCCGCGAGCGCCTGGTGCGTCTCGACGGGGTGCATCGGGGTCTTGATGATGCCGGGTGCGACGGCGTTGACCCGGACTCCCCGACCCGCGTACTCGATGGCCAGTGACTTGGTGGCGGAGCTGAGACCACCCTTGGTCAACGAGGCGAGCGCCGACGGGACGTTCGAGTTGGGCTGGTCGACGAAACTGGTCGTGATGGTGACGATGTGCCCGGCGCCGGTGGCCAGCAGGTGCGGCAGGACGCGCCGGGTGAGGTGGAAGAACCCGGCGAGGTTGATCCCGGTGACCAGCTGGTAGTCCTCGTCGGTGTAGTCGGTGAAGGGCTTGGCGACGAAGATCCCGGCGTTGTTCACCAGGGTGTCGATCCGCCCGAAACGGTCCAGGGCGGCACGGACCACCCGCTCGGCGGTGTCGGCCTCGGAGATGTCGCCGCGAACGGTGACGATCTCCGGGTCGTCGGCCACGCCGATCGAGCGCGAGGTCGCCACGACGCCGTATCCGAGCTTGCGGTAGGCGGTGACGAGGTCGGCGCCGATGCCCTGGGACGCACCGGTGATCACGACGACCTTCTGTCCCTGACTGGTACTCATGGAAACACTTCCTGACTGGCCGGAGCCGTGGGGTCGGGCCTGGTCGGCCCGGTCGGAGTGACCACTAGACGACTGGTCGACTAAAAACTAGCCGACCGGTCGTGTATCGTCAAAGCATGGGACGGACCAGTGACGCGCGGAACAAGATCCTCGACGCGGCCGCCACGCTGATCGAACAGCGTGGCTACTCGGCGCTGGGCGTGGCCGAGATCTGCGCGGCGGCGGGCGTGCCGAAGGGCAGCTTCTACTACTTCTTCGAGTCGAAGCAGGCGCTCGCCCGCACCGTCATCGAGGAGCACTGGGCCACCCAGCGCCGCCAGTGGGAGCAGCTGCTCGGCAGCGGGCACGACCCGCTGCGGCGGCTCCGGGACCTGTTCGAGGCCACCGAGGAGATCCAGCGCGCCGGCCAGCAGAAGGCCGGGGTGGTCGCCGGCTGCCTGTTCGGCAACCTCGCCCTCGAACTCAGCAACCAGGCCGAGGAGATCCGCCAAAGGCTTCAGGAGATCTTCGAGGAGCAGATGGACCTCATCGAGCGGGTGGTCGTCGAGGCGAAGGAGGCCGGCGTGGCGGGCCCGTCGGTCGACACCCGCGAGGCCGCCCGGTCCATCGTCGCCCAGATCGAGGGACGGGTTCTGCTCGCGAAGCTGCTCAACGATCCGGCCCAGCTGGAGATGCTGTGGCGCAACTGCCTCGACCTTCTCCAGGTACCGGCACAGGCCCGGGCCGCGACCGACTGAGTGCGCGTCAGCCGGTGGTGGTGAGGTCAACCGTGGCGGCTAACTCGGTCACCACCGCCAGCACGCGGTGCAGGGCGACCGAGCGGTCGTCGGGCCGCCAGAGCATCACGGTGGTGGCGAACTCGCCGGCCAGCGGCACGAACACCACACCCGTACGGCGGAGGTTGTGCGCGGACCGGCCGAGTCGGGTGATCCCGACGCCTGCGGCGACGAGACCCAGCAGACCCTGGACGCTGGCGTCCCGGGCGACGATGTCGGGAGTGAACCCGGCGGCCCGGAAGTCCTCGTCGAACCTGCGGTGCCAGGGCTCCCAGGAACTGCGCGGGGTCATCACCCAGCGTTCGTCGGCCAACTCGGGCAGCGTCAGCTCGGTCCGGTCGGCGAGCGGGTGGCCCTCGGGCAGAACGGCGCACACCTGTTCGGTGACGAGGGTCCTGGCGGCCAGGCCGGGCACCTGCGGCGGGCGGGTGAACGCGAGGTCGTACCGGCCGCTGGACAGGCCGTCGACCAGTGGCCCGATGGTGGTCTCCTCGGTGGTCAGTTCCAGGCCGGGCAGGCGGTCCCGCACCGCCCGGACCACCGGCGGCAGCAGATGGTTGGCGGTGGTGGCCAGGAACGCCACGCGGAGTTGGCCTGTCTCGCCGCGCACGGCCCGCCGTACCACGGCGACGGCCTCGTCGGCGCGGTCCAGCACCGCGCGCGCCTCCGGCAGAAACAGCGTTCCGGTACCGGTCAGCCTGGTGCCCCGGCTGCCCCGGTCGAACAACTTCGCGCCGAGGATCCGCTCCAGGGCGTTGATCTGCTGGGAGAGTGACTGCTGCGTGATCATCAGCCGGCTGGCGGCCCGGGTGAAGCTCGACTCCTCGGCAACGGCAACGAAGTACCTGAGCTGCCGAAGATCAGGGGTCACAGCCTGAGGCTACCGCCGTCGCAGGTGGCCGGTGCCGGGTCACGGCCGACGGCGTCGTTGCTGGTCGCCGACCCTGACCTGACACGTCGATCCGTCAGTGCACCTGGGCCACCGGTGCGGGGTGGCGCTTCGTCTCCTCCATGAACGGGAACCGGGTGGTGAGCTCGGCGAGCGTCAGTCCTGCCCGCCAGGCCGAGGCCAGCTGGGCCACCTGGACGAGATCCATGGCGTCGCCCCGGGCCTGGACCTCGCCGGACACCCGGAGGTCCACCATGAAGTATCGGGCCTGGGAACCCAGGCCGACGCAGACCACACCCTGGTCGGAGTGCAGCTCGGCGCAGGTGAACCGGCTACGCCCCTGCTCCGGGGCGCTCACCCGGCCCAGATCCAGCTCGTGGCGGGCAGCGATCTCGATGAGCGCGGGGGCCAGACCACCCCGCTCGACCAGGTCCGGGTAGAGGCGCACACCCAGCGCCGTCGACACGTCGCTCATGACTGACTCCCACTTCCTCGTGACAGAGACCAGCAGCGCGCAGGTTACGGGGATGTTTCCGGCGAGCCTCGTCATCCTGTCCCCCGTGGACGCCCCACGGCAATAGGAAGGGTCGATTCGACCGCTATCGGGGTAGCACGTGTGCGCGTTCGGGGGTGGCACGGAGCCGCCCCGACTACGGGCGAGAACCGGGCGGTGACCCCCTGTCCCCGTGCTGGCAACACTCTTGACAGAATGCCGTTCATATCGACATTCTTCGTTCTAGAGAGCGCTCTCCGGCACTCTCCGGGCTCAAGCCTCCGCCACCCCCTCGCTGAGGAGCCTCCCGTGTTCACAGCCCGTCCCGCCCCACGCCTCCGGCCGTTCGTCCTCGCGGCGGTCGCCCTCATCGCCACCTCCGTGGCGCTCGTCCTCCCGTCCCAGAACGACCGGGCCGAGGCCGCCATCGGCCCGATCAGCTGGCAGGACGAGTTCAACGCCTCGGCCGGCACGCCCGTCGACCAGAACAAATGGCGGTTCGACATCGGCGGCGGCGGCTGGGGCAACAACGAACGGCAGTACTACACCAACAGCACCAGCAACGCCGTCCACGATGGCCAGGGCAACCTGGTCATCACCGCCCGCCGGGAAAACCCCGCCAACTACCAGTGCCACTACGGGCGCTGCGAGTACACGTCGGCGCGGTTGCTGACCGCGGCCACCTTCACCCAGACGTACGGCCGCTTCGAGGCCCGCATCAAGATCCCGCGCGGCCAGGGCATCTGGCCGGCGTTCTGGATGCTCGGCACCGGCGGCGGGTGGCCCGACGCCGGCGAGATCGACATCATGGAGAACATCGGCCGGGAACCCAACACCGTCTACGGCACCGTGCACGGGCCCGGCTACTCCGGCGGCGGCGGCATCACCGGCAGCCGCACCCTCGGCGGGCCGCTCGCCGACGGCTTCCACACCTACCGGGTGGACTGGGAGCCGAACGTGATCACCTGGTACCTGGACGGCGTGCAGTACCACCGGGTCGACCCCGCCCGGCTCGGCGGCAACCGGTGGGTGTTCGACCACCCGTTCTTCATGATCCTGAACGTGGCGGTCGGCGGTAACTGGCCCGGCTACCCGGACGCCTCCACCCAGTTCCCGCAGCAGATGCTCGTCGACTACGTCCGGGTGTCCAGTTACACCTCCGGCGGCGGCGGCGACCCGGCTCCCGGCACCAGCCGGATCAGGGGCGCGCAGAGCGGACGCTGCATCGACATCCCCGGCGCCAACCCGGTCGAGGGCGCCAAGCTGCAGATCTGGGACTGCAACACCACCGCGGCGCAGTCCTGGACGTTCGCCTCTGACGGGACCGTCCGGGCGATGGGCAAGTGCATGGACCCGGCCTGGGCCGGCACCGCCAACGGCACCGAGGTCAACCTGGTCTCCTGCAACGGCAATCCCGCCCAGCGCTTCACCCTCAACGGCGCTGGCGACCTGGTCAACCTGAGCGCCAACAAGTGCGTGGACGTCCGGGACGCCAACCCCAACAACGGCGGCAAGCTGCACCTGTGGGACTGCATAGGTGCCGCCAACCAGAAGTGGTCCCGCGTCTGACACCTCCCGAGCAGCGGCGAGTGGGCTGTCCGGCGACATGTCCGGGCGGCCCACCGCCGTACGCGGGACCGCCACCGCCGGACGGCCCCGCGAGCCGGTGATCAGTCGAGGCCCAGGCCGCGCCGCCCGATGGGGTTGAGGTCGTCGGGCTGGAAACGGTCGGGCCAGTTGCGCTCGTAGTGCTCCGCCGGGAAGTCCGTCGGGCTGGCCCCGGTGCGGAACGCCTCGCGGACGGAGGCCGCGTACCGCTCGTTGCGCGGGCACCACGGGGCAGCGGGGATGTACATGACATTGCCCCAGCCCCGCTGGTCCTGAACCGGCGCGACGCTGTGGATCATGTCGCAGTGCCACCAGACCGAGTCGCCCGCCCGGACGTCGGGGATGCCGGCGAGTGCCCGCATGAGCAGCGGGTGCCAGGTCTCGCTGGCGGGGAAGACCTGGTTGACCGTGACGCCGCACATGTCGTCGGCGGGCACGTCGGCGAGCAGTGGCCGCAGCATCAGGTAGGCCATCGCCTCGGGGACCGGAACGGTGTGCAGCACCCCCTGGTCGTGGTCCATGTCGGAGAGAGCCGTCCAGCCCTGGAAGGTACGGAAGGCCGAGCACATGGTGGTGCCGGGGTACTGCGGCCCGGCGGTGCGGTGGGCGGCGTCCCAGGGGTCGTACTGCTCGACGGTGCCGTCGAAGAGGTGGCGGAAGGCCTTCTGGTACACCTCGGTCATCCACAGGTCGAGGGTGCCGGGGTCGAGGTGCGTGCCCAGGCCGTTGGAGTCCGCGCCCGGCGGCCGGCGGCGGATCCGGTCCGGGTAGAGCGAGTCGCGATCCGGGTCGAACCACCGGACGCCCTCGGACTCGTGCTTCCACTGACTGTTGAGGAATGCCTGCACCCGGGCCATCCGGTCGCTCTGGCGGGCCTGCATCTGCGCGGGTGACCAGTAGATCGGGTAGATCTCGGGCGTGGACCCCACGCTGCCGAAGAAGTCGTCGGCGGGGCCGCTGTATGCCTCGGTGAACCCGTTGCCGTCCACGTAGTCGACGATGTCGCGGTCCCAGTCGAGGGCCTGCTGACGGTCGAAGTGGCCGCGGACGACGAGGCACCCCCGCTCGCGGAGCTTCGCCATCGCCTCCGCCGGCACGGTGCCGGCCTCGATGTCGGCGTACTCGATGACCGGCCAGACCGTCTCGCCGCGGTCCCTGGCAGCGACGATCTCGTCGACCTTGGCCCGCACCCGCCGTTCGACGACCGCGAACACCTCCTCGACCGTACGGCCGGAGGCCTCGATCCGGCCCCGCAGCGCGGCCTTGATCTCGCGGATGGCGGCGGGGAGGTCGTCCGGGGTCGACTCCCAGTGCGGCAGGGGCGGGAGCGGGGCGACGGCCAGGGCGGGCTGGGCGTTCATGGCGCGACCTCCTTCTAGTTAGGGCTCCTTCTTGGAAATGACTGTAGGAGGCGGGGACCCTTCTAGGCAAGACTCCTGCCTAGAATCGGGGGGTGACCACCGTCAAGCCCTCGCTGGAGCTGCTCCGCTCGCTGACCGACGAGCACGTGCTGCGGGAGCTGATGCGCGCGCGGCGGCTGACCCGCGCCAACCTGGCGGCCCGCAGCGGCCTCTCCAAGCCCACCGTGGGCGAGAGCGTGCGCCGGCTGACCGAGGCCGGCCTGCTCGTGGACACCGGGGAACGGACGCCCGGCGGGCGCGGCCGGGGCCGCGTCGGCTCGTACTACGCCCTCGCCGACACCGTCGGCACCGCCCTGGCCATCAGCATCGCGCCGGACGGGGTGGTGGTCGAGCGGGTCGACGCCCACGGCGACATCCTCGGGCGGACCCGGCACGACATCAGCCGGCCGGCCCGGGCCGAGCAGGTGGCGGCCGCCCTGCGCCGCGCCGTCGACCAGGCCGGCGAGAGCGACGGGAAGAGCATCCGGCTGGCGGTCGTCAGCGCCGCCGACCCGGTGGAACGCGCCAGCGGACGACTGGTCCGACTGCCCGACGCGCCGTTCCTGCTCGGCGAACTCGACCCGGTCGGTGTGCTGACGCCCCAGGTCGCCGGCCCGGTCATCGTCGACAACGACGTCAACTGGGCGGCGCAGGCCGAACGCGACACCGACCCGGCGGGCCTGCACGACTTCGCCTACGTGTTCCTCGGCGAGGGACTGGGATGCGCGATCGTCAGCGACGGCGAGGTACGCCGCGGTCACTCCGGGGTCGCCGGGGAGATCGCGCACCTGGTGACCATCGGCCCCGACGGGCAGGCCACCCGGTTCATCGACGTGTTCGCCGACCTCGACCTGCGACGCGCCGGCACGACGGCCATCGACGTCGACCGCGTCGGCCGGCTCCCCGCGACCAGCCGCCAGGCGCTGGGGCGGGCCGTCAGCGGGGTGCTGGCCGCCGTCGTCGCGCTCGCCGATCCGCGCCTGGTCCTCGTCGGCGGCCCCTGGGGCAGCCGGCCGGCGATCCTGGACGCCATCGCCACCGAGTTCACGCGGATGCCCCGCCATGTCGAGGTACGCCCGGCGCGGCTGACGGAGGAGCCGTCGTTGACCGGCGCCCGCGCCGAGGCTCTTGACCGCCTTCGCTCGGCCATCATCGCCCTCCCCTCACGAACGGCATCCTCGGCGGACCTCCGGTCCCCCAACGAGCACGACCACGGATTCGGCCGGCGACAGGAGGACTGACCGCTATGTTCGGATTAGTCCAATAAGTCCGGCAGTACCGGGAGTGAATCCATGTCGCACCACCTCGACACCCCCCTCGCCGCCCAGAGCGGCCAGCTCTACATCGACGACCTGTACGTCTTCAACGGCGACCGCGCCACGGTGTTCGTCATGGACGTCAACAGCTCGGTGACGAAGGCCGACATCAAGCGGGGCTTCCACGCCGAGGCGCGCTACGAGATCAAGATTCACTTCAACGACGCCGACACCGAGGGGTTGACCTACCGGTTCGCCTTCGGTGAGCTGGACGGCGACGGCAGGCAGGCGCTGCAGTTGTACGAGCTCACCGGTGCCGACGCCCGCGACGACGCCGCGATGGGCACTCCGATCGTGCAGGGCCGCAGCGGCGAGGTGTCCCGTGGCGGCAACGCACGGGTCTGGGCCGGGCGGATCACCGACCCGTTCTACGTCGACCTCGACGAGCTGGCGACCATCAACGGCGCGGTCAAGGACGGCGCGAAGCTGGACCGCTCGGCGTGGCGGGCCGACAACGCCAAGAACAGCTTCGCCGGCACCACCGTCGAGTCCATCGTGCTCGAGGTGTCCCACGACGAGCCGATGCTGCGCGACGGCACCCAGATCGGCGTCTGGTGCCGCACCATGCTGGCCACCGACGCGGGCGGGTGGCGCCAGATCAACCGCGCCGGCCACCCCATGATGTGGCCGATCTTCTGGCCCACCGACACCGACTTCTCCAACCCGGCCAACACCCGGCACCCCTGCGACGATCTCCGGGAGGACGGCGAGGAGATCGCGTCCGCCGTCGCGGGGGTCGTCGCGGCGAACGGCACCGCGCCGGACCCGCAGGCGTACGGCTGGAGCGTGGCACGGCAGCTCTATCCGGACGTGCTGTCGTACCAGGTGGGCACGGCTGCCAACTACGGCTTCGCCGTCCGCAACGGACGCACCATGGCCGACAACGCGCCCGAGGTGATGTTCTCCCTGGTGCTCAACACCGGCATGACCTCCGGACTCACCCCGGACGTGACCAAGGGCGCGCGCGCCGACACGTTCCCGTACGTGGTGCCGGCCTGATCGGGCCGCCGTTCGTGCCCGAAACGGGCTGACCTCTCCGGAGTCGCCGGAGAGGTCAGCCCGCAGGTGGGCGAGAAGCGCTCAGCCCTCGATGTCTCGCGGATCGCGGCTGCGCGGGTACGTGTTCTTCTCCCCGATCGTGCCGTCCTGCTTCTTGATCACATGCTCGACGCCACGGTCGGCCGCCATCTCGCGACCACGGGCCTGCGCCTCGGCCTTGACCTCATGGGTACTGCTGGCTCGCTCGTTGCCCTCCGGGCGGTTCTTCCACTGCCCGTCCTCGTGGTACGTGTCGACGTCACCCTTGGTCATGACCGGTTCCTCCCTGCGTCTGAGTCTGTCCATCAGAACCAGTGCCCGGAGCCGGGCCGGGCAAAACGTGCCACCGACGTCCACAAAAGAGCGTGAGGCGGTGGCTGGCGGTCAGCCGGGCACGCAGTTGTTGCTCTTGCGCTTGATGATCTGTTCGCGTTCGTCGGTGGTGATGCCCGAAGGCTCGCCGTCGAAGTGGGTCTCGACCTTGTCCCAGCCACGGCGCTGCTCGTAGTGCAGGTGCGGGGCGCCGGAATTGCCGGTGCTGCCGAGCCGCCCGATCTGGTCGCCCTGGGCGACCCGCTGACCGACCCGGACCAGCGGCGGTTCGAGCAGGTGCAGGTACTGCGTCTCCCACTTGCCGCCGTGGTCGATCTTGACCCAGTAACCGCCGCCGCGACCACGCGGGCCCTCCGGGTTCTCCGGGTTACGCCCGCCCACCGACCCGTTGACGCCCGCCACGGTGACGGTGCCGGCGTAGGACGCGAGGACGGGCCTCCCCCACGCCTCACCCTCGGTCGGGAACAGGTCGACGTCGTAGTCGTCGTGGCCGGGGTAGGTGCTGAGCTGCCACGTCTCACCGCAGGCGACCGGAAGCTGGAAGAGCGGTCGCGGGCCGG
This sequence comes from Micromonospora sp. RHAY321, assembly GCF_023896955.1. Taxonomy (GTDB): domain Bacteria; phylum Actinomycetota; class Actinomycetes; order Mycobacteriales; family Micromonosporaceae; genus Micromonospora. Next base: position 46,250 of record NZ_JAMHIW010000019.1, on the reverse strand, counting down.
GCGGGCGCAGCATCGGCACGACGACCACGGCGACGGCGATGAGGGCCACGACCGCGACGAGCGCGAGGAGGACGCGGGCGGTGCGACTGCGGGCGCGACGGTGGGTGCGGACTCTGGTGGGGTGGCCGGTCGTCACCGCCCCGAGCATGGCAGACGTCGGCAACGCCTCCGCTCCGGGTCGCCCCCGCGACGGTGACATTGCAGTCGTATCGCCAAACGGGTACCGTGGGATGCAATGCAGGTGCATTGCATAGAGACGAGGCCCCACATGCACGTGATCGCGTTGTCCGAGGCCACCGCCGACATGGTCGACCTGGTCGGCGGCAAGGCGGCCGGGCTGGGCGAGCTGATCCGGCGAGGCGAGCGGGTCCCGGAGGGATTCTGCGTCACCGCCGAGGCTCACCGGCTCGGCGTCATCCCGCAGGCGGAGATCGTCGCCGCGTACGAGCGGCTCGGTGCCGGCCCGGTGGCCGTACGCTCCAGCGCCACGGCGGAGGACCTGCCGGATGCGAGCTTCGCCGGGCAGCAGGACACCGTCCTGAACGTCACGGGCACCGCCGAGCTGATCGCCGCGATCGGGAAGTGCTGGGACTCGCTGCACAGCGCTCGCGCGACCGCCTACCGCGACGCCCGCGAGATCGACCACTCGACGGTGCGGATGGCCGTCGTCGTCCAACGCATGATCACTCCCGCCGTGGCCGGGGTGCTGTTCACCGCCAACCCGCTGACCGGCCGACGCGACGAGATGGCCGTCGACGCCGCGCCGGGCCTCGGCACGGCCGTGGTGGACGGGGCGGCGACCGTGGACCACTACGTCCTCGACGGCGTCGCGCGGGACGCCGAAGGTTGCCTGACGCCCGCGCACCTCGCGGAGCTGCGGGCCACCGGTGAGCGGCTGCAGGGACACTTCGGCTCCCCGCAGGACGTGGAGTGGGCGATCGACGGCGACGGGGTGCTGTGGCTGTTGCAGTCCCGGCCGATCACGAGCCTGTTCCCCCTTCCGCCGGAGACCGGGAAGCCCCTCCCCCGGGTCTATCTGGAGTTCGGCCACGTTCAGGGCATGCTGCAACCGGTCACCCCCATGGGCATGTCGACCCTGCGGTCGCAGATCTCGGCGATGCTCGCCTCCCTCGGCGTCCGGGTCGAGATCGTCGACATCGGCGGTCGCCTCTACGGCGACCTGACCGACCTGGCTCGAAGCAGGTCGTCCCGCAAGCGGCTGGTCAAGCTCCTGGCCGTCGACTTCGGCCCGCGGGCGCAGGCGGTGATGCAGCACGTCCTGGGGGATCCACGGTTCGCCGTGACCACGGTCAGCGCCGAGCGCGGCGCGGCGCAGGGGGCGGCGTCCCTGCGGACCGCCGGCCGCGCGGTGGTGGGGATCCTGCGCGCGCTGGCCCGTCCCGACGCGGCGCGGATCCGCATGTTCCAGGCCGTCGAGCAGATGAGAGTACGGTCGGCGGCCCCCGCCGACCTGCGCACCGCCGCCGACCGCCTGCGCTTCCTAAAGGCGCGGGACGCCGACGACGACAGCGCCGACGCGATCATGTGGCCGATCGTCACGGGCATGCTCGCCGCCGCGTTGCCAGCCTCGTTGCTCAAGGGCGTCGCGACCCAGGATGAGATCCACACCGTGCTGGGCGGGATGCCGCACAACGTCACCATCGAGATGGATCTGGCGCTCTGGCGGCTCGCCCAGAACGCGGGCGACCATCGTCAACTCCTGCTCGACACCCCGCCGGACGAACTGGCCGCGCGATACCTGCGCGGGACACTGCCCGACGTCGGGATGGCCGGCTTCCTGGACGCCTACGGTCACCGCGGCGTCGCCGAGGTCGACCTCGGGGTGCCGCGGTGGGCGGAGGACCCGACGCCGGTCTTCGCGGCGCTCGCCAACTACCTGCGGGTCACCGACCCGCGGCAGGGCCCGGACCAGCGCTTCCAGCGGGCCGCCGCGACGGCCGAGGCCGCGCTCGACGAACTGGTCAGGCGGGCACGCCGCCGGCGGCCGGTACGGGGCACGATCGCCGGGTTCCTGCTGCGCCGTGCCCGGTCGTTGGCCGGCCTGCGCGAGGCCGGCAAGTTCGCCGGGCTGTACCCGCTGCGCGAGACCCGCCGGCAACTGCTGCTCATCGGCGCCGACCTGCACGCGGCCGGCCTGCTGGAACAGCCCGACGACATCATGTTCCTGACCCTCGACGAGGCACACGCCTCGGTGCACGACAGCGTCGACCACCGGGCCACGATCGCCTCCCGCAGGGCGGTGCACCGCAGGGAGTTGCGCCGCAGGACGGTGCCCGTGGCGCTGCTGTCCGACGGCACCGACGTCGAGGCCGTACTGCCGGTGGCGCCCGCCGTCGATGGCACCCTCACCGGCGTGGGCGCGTCGGCGGGCCGGGTGACCGGCCCTGCCCGGGTCGTCCACGACCCGGCCACCGCACACGTCGAGCCGGGCGAGGTCCTGGTCGCCGCGACCACCGACCCCGGCTGGACCCCGCTGTTCCTCACCGCCGGGGCACTGGTCACCGAGACCGGCGCGATCATGGCGCACGGCCCGACGGTGGCCCGGGAGTACGGCATCCCGGCCGTCATCTGCGTGCCCGACGCCACCCGCACGATCTCGACCGGTCAGCTCGTCACCGTGGACGGCGCCGCCGGAACCGTCACCGTCCACTGACCACCCGCCCACTGACCGCCCGACCATTGCCGCGAGGACGACCATGACCGACGTGAAGGCCCCGACCGGGGTGAAGGTGGGCCCGCTGCTGCGCCGGGTGGCCGAGATGGAGGCCGCGATGTGGCGCAGCCTGTACGTGTGGGCGCGGCGCAAGCCACTGCCCTTGGCGCCGGGCGACGAACCGTTCGGCTACCTGGGCGTGGTCAAGCCGATCCTCGGCATCTTCATCGGCCTGTCGGTCGTGGAGATTCCGATCTTCGACCTGATCGTCACCCACGTGGTGCCGTGGGGCCCGGCCCGCTGGATCGTGCTCGCCCTCGGCGTCTGGGGTCTGCTCTGGATGGCCGGTCTCTACGCGAGCATGCAGATCCACCCGCACCTCGTCGGTGACAGGGGCCTGCGGGTCCGCGTGAGTTCGGGCATCGACATCTGGATTCCGTGGACGGACATCGAGGCCCTCCGCAAGCGTTACCGCTCGCTGCCGTCCAGTAAGACGGTGCAGGTCGAGCAGGAGGGCGAGCGCCGGGTGCTGCACCTCTCGGTCGGCAGCCAGACGAGCATCGACGTCCTGCTGCGCCGGCCGACGACCTTCGACCTGCCGAAGGGCCGGTCCGAGCCGGTGGACGAGCTGCGGCTGTACGCGGACGACCCCGACGGCCTCCTGCGCAGCGCGCGGGGCACTCCCGCGCCCGGAACCGTCAGCCGGTAACCGCCGCCCGTCGGCGGACTGTCCGGGCCACCCACTGTGAAACGATCGAGGTCATGCCCAAGAAGGTCGATCACCAGGAGCGGCGCACCCTCATCGCGGACGCGTTGATGCGGGTCGCCGCGGACCAGGGCCTGGAGGCTGTCAGCCTCCGTCACGTGGCTGCCGAGGCCGGCGTGTCCGCCGGGATGGTGCAGCACTACTTCCGCACCAAGGACGAGATGATGGCGTTCGCGTTGGCGGTGGTCCGCGAGCGCGGTCAGATCCGGGTCACCGAGGCGATGGCGCGGCTGGGCGCGGACCCCTCCCCCCGGCTCCTGCTGCGCACGATGATCGCCGCGCTGTTGCCGCTGGACGAGGGGACCCGCGACGACGGGCGGGTGGCGCTGGCGTATTTCGCCTACACCGCGGTGCGGCCGGCGGCCGCTTCCAGCCTGCGCGCGGACACCACGCAGCTGACCGAGTTCGTCGCCAGCGCCCTGCCCGCTCGACACGCCGACGCCGCCGCGGCCGCGGCCGGGCTGCTGGCGCTCATGGAAGGGCTCGGCATCTATCTGCTGGGCGGGCAGTACACCGCCGAGCAGGCCTTGGCGGCGCTGGATGCCCACCTCGACCTGCTCTTCGGTTGACGGCCGCCGCGCCGTCAGCAGCGGGGCACGTTCGGGATGTACCCGTCGTAGCCGGTCAGGACGAAGGCGTCGGAGACGTAGCGGTTGGTGCCGATCCGGTTCCAGATGCTCGTCGTGCCGTACGGGCCGGTGACCGTGCTCCCGACCGCCTGGCAGTAGACGGAGACCGTGGCGCCGTCGGCGACCGAGCCGACGATCGGGTAGCTGGCGCCCGGCCCGGACCGCACGTTGAGGTTGGCCGACTCGGTGTTGACGGTGCCGGAGCCGATGCCGGTGACTCCGTTCACCAGTTGCAGGTAGTAGGTCCAGTTCCAGTTCGGGCCCGGGTCGGTGTGGGTGGCGCCGGGCACCTCGACGTGCCCGATGATGTGCGCCCGGTCCCTCGGGATGCCGTACCTGGTGGTGAGGCTGCGGGCGAGCGCCGCCGAGGCGCGGTACATCGCGTCGGTGAACCAGGCGGGGTTGTCGACGTACCCCTCGTGCTCGATGCCGATCGACTGGGTGTTGTAGGTCCAGTTGCCGGCGTGGTGGGCGATGTCCTTCTCTCGCACCGACTGGGTGACGGCCCCGTCGGAGGACCGGAAGGTGTAGTGCGCGCTGACCTTTGCCGCCGGGTTCTGGAACCAGCTGATGGAGCCGGCGTACGAACCCTGCGTCATGTGGATGACGATGCGGTTGACGGGGTGGCTGCCCGGTCGGCTGGCCACCGTGTAGTTGCTGGTGCTGGCCGGCGCCCAGGCGGCCGGCCCGTAGTCGGTGCTGAGAGTGCCGATCCCGCCGAGCACGGCGGCCCGCTCCAGGCCGCCGCGCCGGGGCGCGACCGGTCGGGCGGCCACCGCCTCGCCGCGCGCCGAGGTGAACCCGGTGCGCAGCAGGTCGTAGACGGTGTCCGCGTAGAGTCGCGCCACCGACGGGTCGGTGGCACCGCCGTACCGGGCGACCGGTGCGTACCAGCCGTTCACGTCGTCACGGGCCGCGGCGGTGAGGCCGGCCTGGTCGGCGTACGAGCGCAGCACGGCGGCCGCCCCGAGGATGTTCGCGGCAGGCTCGGCCCGCAGCACGGTCGGGGTCAGGCGGGTGAGGCCGGCCGCCTCCTCCAGGGTGTGCACCTGCGTGTTGCTCGCCAGGTGCATGATCCCGTACCCGCCGCCCGCGCTGGGCGTACCGGCCTTCGGGTCCAGGCGCGACTCGGCGTACCCGAGTGCCATCAGCAGGTCGCGGGGGACGTCGTACCGCGTGGCGGCGGTGTCGAACGCGGCGGCCAGCGGGCCGGACGACGCCGGCGTACCGGTCGGGGCGGCGGCCGCCGGCGACCCCGTGGCGGCGGAACCGGCCAGGGCTGTGGTCAGGGTGAGCAGTCCGCCGAGCAGGAGCCGACCCCGGCGGGAGGTTCGTACGGTCATTGCCACTCCTTGCGATGGATGGGGTCGGGTCGGCGCGTCAGCACCAGCCGTTGATCGGACCGTTCACACCCGTCCACAGGTAGGCGTCGGACACCCAACTGCCGTCGCTCAGCCGGTCCCAGAGCGCGGTGGTGCCGTAGCGGCCGGTGTGTGCGGTGCCGTTGGCGGAACAGGAGACGGAGACGGTGGCGCCGTCGCCCAGGGAGCCGAGCGATCCGTAGCCCGTCCCGGGGCCGGCGCGGCGGGTCAGTGCCCCACCGCCGTTCGCGTCGACCACCGCCTGGGTGAAGCCGAGCGCGCCGTAGTTGTACAGACCCGCCCCCGCACCGGCCCAGGCCGACCCGTGCCGAGCACCACCCTGGTACGCGGCGGCACCGTTGGCCAGCACCCACTTGCCGATGTCGTGACCGGCGATCGGCACGTACGCGCTGTTCTGCCGCAGCCCGAAGTGGACGTGCCGACCGTAGGCGGCGCCGCCGCAGGTGACGTCCGTGCCGGTGTTGCCCAGGGCGGCACCCTGACCGACGCTGGCGCCGTTGACGGAGATGCTGTTCCACAGGTGGTAGTAGTCGGTCGAGTAGCCCCGGTCGTGGATGACGCGGATCCAGCCCTGGCACATCGTGTACGCCGCGCCGGCCCGTGCCGCGCGGACCACCTGGTCGCCGCCGGCCAGGTCGATCGAGCTGTACGGCGACTCGCTCCCGCCCCAGCCGTGCGGGCCGCTGGTGAGCGTCCACGTCTGGCCCACCGCGAACGGCAGGGCCATCCCGGTCCGGTAGTCCCCGCCCGCGTACATCGGGGTCGGGGTGGTGGTGAGCACGCTCCTCTCCCGTCCCGCCACCAGGGGTGACTCGGCGGCCAGGTCCGCGAAGGCGGCCTCGCCGTCGAAGGCGACCCGCCACCCGGCCCGGTCGGCACGGGCGATGAAGATCGACCCGGTGGGGTGCGCGTCCTCCTGCCGGGGTGCGAGGGCGACGGCGGTGCCGAACGCCCATCGGCCGTCGGTGCGGCTGACGGTGACCCGGGTGTCCCGTTCGGCGAGGGCGGTGGGTGCCTCGGCCGAGCCGAGTAGTTTGGCGGTCACCGCGTCGGTGAGCGTGGGAGCGTCGGCCGCCGGCGCGGCGGCGCTGGGCGCCGCCCCGATCAGGCTCGTGACCGTCAGCAAGGCGGCGGCTGCGCCACCGGTCCATCGTCGAGCGTGCCTCATCGTGGTCCTCGCCTTCCTGGTGTGGGTTTCAGACCGGGGCAATGGAGAGCCGGGGACCACTGGCGGGCCGTGCGCCGGTGAGGTTGAGCAGGGTCTGCCCGGTGGCGTCGTCGACCACGGCGACCCGCACCCGGTCGGGCTCACGGTCGGCCAGCGGCACGGCGAACACCGCCGTCACCAGCCGGCCCTGGTAGCGCGCGGCGTGCCCGACGAAGCGCCAGTCGCCCTCGTCCCAGTGCTCCCGAACGTCGGAGCGGAGCAGCGGTGCCACCCTCCGGTAGGCGTCGCTGAGCTGGAGTTGCTGCACGGTGGCGAGCAGCGGTACGCCGGAGCCGCCACGCAGCGGATGCGTCAGCCGGGCCCGCAGGCGGCGCAGCGGCAGCAGCCAGACCTGGTCCAGTTCCGGGGAGAGCGCCACCACCGCGGCCAACTCGACGACCAGTACGGCGCCGCCGGCCACCGGGTGCCCGGCCACCGCGGTCGGCCAACCGCCGGTGGCCAGCAGGGCCAGCCCGCCCGCCACCGCGAGCAACCCGGCCCGGGCCAGGCTGCGCCCGGAGACCGGCGTCGCCCGGGCGCTCAGGCAGCCGCAGGAGGAGGTTGGTGCGGCGCGGCGGGCGTACGCGAGGTAGCCGAGGAAGGCCACGGCCAGCCCCGTCGCGGCCAGCGCCTCCGCGCGCAGCACGGGTGGCAGCAGGAGCAGCGCGCCGAGGGTCAGCTCGACGCCGCCCAGCAGCCGGTACGCGGGCAGCGCCCGGTGCTGCCCGAGCAGCCGGACGAGTGCGGACCGGTTGGCGGCCGCTGCGGCGTGCGGGCTGGCCAGCTTGACGCGGGCGGACCAGATCAGCACCACGCCCACGACCAGCGGCTGGACAGCCGCGATCACGTCGATCATCGTTTCTCCCCTCGGGTGTGCCGGCGGGTGACACTCCGGGCGACGCGTGGGTGCGGGTCGCGCCGCCCGGCGGCCGTTGCTAGGCGGCGGCGTAGACGGTGGCGATGTCGATCTCGTTGGTGTCCGGATGCCAGGCGCCGAGCACCTGGACGTGCCGGCCGACGCGGAGCAGCGATAGGTCGCTGACCGCCGGGGTGCCGTTGTAGACGGCGGCGGACCGGTCCGGCACGACGTGCGCGACGATCCGCCGGCCCTGGTGGTCGAGGTGCAGCACGTTGCGGCCGACGGCGGCGATGTGCCCGTGCAGGTTGACGATGTTGAGCCAGACGGAGTCGGCGGCGAGCGTGCCGTCGGGCAGACGGACGCCGCGGGCGTAGAGCCCGTCGCCGACGGTCACCTTGTCGAACGTGGTCGGGTGCAGCTTCCAGATGCTCGTGCCGTCGGTGATCCGGATCGAGTGCAGCACGGTGTCCGAGCCCGTGACGAGCAGCATGCTGCCGGAGATCCTGCTGATCCGGCCCTCGGCGAAGTTCGGGTCCGGCGCGCCGGGTTCGATGGTCGCGGGCTCGGCGGCGAAGGCCGCCTCGGGGGCGAGCGAGCCGAGGCCGGTGGCCCCGACCACGCCGCCGAGCGCGGCGGTGGCGAGCAGACGCCGGCGGTCCAGGGTCTGGTTCATGGTGGCACCCTCCGTTCAGACCGTGTCGACCGAGCAGGGCCGCAGCCCGGCGGAGAGACTGGCGATCGCGCTGTACGCGGCGGGCGTCAGATCGATGATCCGGTTGCTGCCGCAGGCGGAGCCGCAGCAGGTGCGCTCGCCGCAGAACAGGTCGGTCTGCGGCCCGCAGTCGGCGATCGTGGTGCCGACCCGGGCGCCGTTGCACAGGTTGGTGGTGTAGTGCCGGAAGCCGCAGCCGCGCCGGGTCATCCCGGTCACCCCGCACCGGTCGGGTCGGGTGATGGCCAGGCACGCGTCCGAGGTGTTCGGCCAGGCGTGCTGGTAGTTGCCTGAGCTGCAGGTGCCGCAGGCGCCGCCGCCGGCTGTGCCGCAGGGACCCCAGGCGCTGCCGCAGCAGAACCAGGACACCTCGCCTCGCAGAGCTGCCATGGTGCCTCCTTTCCGAGCAGGAGAACGAAAGAGACGGATGTAAATATTGACGGTGATTGTTGTGGCACAAATCGTCGAAGTCAACCGGCCGCAACGAAAGTTTTCTACACGCGCACCGACGGGCGGCTCAGCCCGCAGCCACCGCCCGCGCCTTGAGGCGACGCAGCTCGTCGGCGGACATCAGCCAGGTGGAGTTCGTGGCCCCGAGGCCGAGGAGCACCTGGTCGAACGAGTTGCCGTCGTTGTCGTCCGTGTAGCAGACACTCACCTCGCCCCACGGGGAGGCGGCGACGGCCAGCTGTTCCTGCCGACCGGTCGTGGTCTGGCTCAACGCCTGGGCCGCCAGCCGGCCGGTGGACGTGCCGTCCGGGTTGAGGCCCCGCACCCAGACGTCCGGGTTGGCGCCCGCGACCGTCCACCCCACCACCACGTTGTCCTGGTCGTCGACACCGACGCCGGGCGCGGTAGCTCCCGTACCGGTGGAGACCTGCACCTCGTCGTGCCGTGCCGTGCCGGTGACGGTGAACGAGCGCGCCCAGACGCCGCGCGTACCGGTGTGGTCGGACTCCCAGCCGACCGTGAAGTCACCGGCGAAGCTCGCCGCCACCGAGGCGCGTTGCTGCTGCCCGCCGCTCTGCACGTTGGCCGTCCGCCGCGACAGCACCACCGCGCCGGTGGACCGCGCCAGACGGGTCAACCCGATGTTGTACGAGCCGTTCGCGTCGGCGTCCTCGTCCCAGACCACCAGGGCCTCGCCGGCGGCGGACACCGCCACGTCGGGGCGGTGGTGGCTACCCGTGGTCTGCGAGGCCGTCACCTCGTACGCCTTGGTGGTGGCGGCGGTGAAGCCGGCGGCCCTGACGGTGGCCGGGGCGGTCCCCTGGACGTCCTCCCAGACCACCGTGAACCCCACGGCGGCGGCGTTGGTGGGCGCGCCGTCCGGGTCGACGGCGACCTTCGGAAAGATCTGCTGCCCCGCGTCGCTGGCGTTGGCCTGCCCCGACCCGAGCACCGTCCCGGTCGGCGACACCACCCGGTACTGGATGTTGTAGACGCCGTTGCCGTCACCGTCGGCGGCCCAGACCACCACGGCGTTGCCCCGGTCGTCGAGGCCGACGTCGGGGCTGACGTGGCGCCAGGCGGCCCCACTGGTGCCACCGCCGGAGAGCTTCAGCTCGTAGCCGGGGGTGCCGTCACGGAACAGGCGCAGGAAGATCTCGCTGTGGGTGTCGTCCTCGGGAGCGGTGCTGTCGCGGTCGTCCTCCCAGACCACCGCGACGTGACCGTTGCGGTTCATGGCGATGCCGGGCAGGTCCTGGTCACCGGTGGCGGCGCTGTTCGCCGTGGTCCAAACGACCGCCTCGGCGGTCATGGCGGTCGGCGCGGCGACGCCCGTGACGACGCCCGGGAGCAGCACGGACGTGACGAGCAGTGTCGTGATCGCGGTCATGGTGGGCTCTCCTTCTACCCGGCCTGCAGGCCGGGCTGGCCGTCGAGGATGACGAACGAGCGCACCGTGGACGCCGCCGCCCCGTGCTCGGTCACCGTGCTCACCGCGCGGAAGTCCGCGCGGACCTGGCTGCGGCTGATCGTGGTACGCACGTAGCCGCGCCGGTCGGAGTAGAACCTCAGGTGCGGGTTGGTGGCCGCGTTCGGGATGGTGGTGGTGGCGCTGCCGTTCCCGCCGGTGGCGATCGAGGTGCAGACCAGCTCGGTGCCGATGGTGGCCGAGGACGGGTTCGCGTAGTCGGCCTTGAGCTCGTTGGCCCACGACTTGTGCACGTCGCCGGTGAGGACCAGGGGGTTACGCACCCCGCGCTGCTGCCAGCCGGTCTGGATCCGACTGCGGGAGGCCCGGTAACCGTCCCAGGAGTCCATGCTCGCCGCTCCGCTCGCCTCGAACTGCCGGGCGAAGAAGACCTGCTGGCCGAGGATGTCCCAGGTGCCGTAGTGCTGTGCCAGCCCGTCAAGCAGCCAGGTCTCCTGCGCTGCGCCGGTCAGCGACCGGGAGGTCAGGTCCGCGTCGGCGCAGACCTTCCAGCCGTCACCGCACGCCTGGTCGTCGCGGAACTGCCGGGTGTCGAGCATGTGGAAGGTGGCGAGCTGACCCCACCGGATCCGGCGGTACAGCGGGATGCTGTTGCCGTTGGCCGCGGACGCCGGCCGCAGCGGCATGTTCTCGTAGTAGGCGCGGTACGCCGCCGTCCGCCGGGCGGTCCACTGCGCCGCGGTCAGCGTCGGACTGCTGTCGGCGCGGACCATGGTGGCGTAGTTGTTCTCCACCTCGTGGTCGTCCGGCACCACCAGCCAGGGGGCCGCCGCGTGCGCCGCCTGCAGGTCCGGGTCCGACTTGTAGAGCGCGTACCGGCGGCGGTAGTCCGCCAGCGACACGATCTCGGCGCCGACGTGCTGCCGCACGGCGGAGGTGTTGACGCCGCCCTCGTAGATGTAGTCGCCGAGGTGCAGGATCAGACCGGGGTTCTCCTCGGCCATCCGCCGGTACGCGGTGTAGTAGCCGGCCTCGTAGTGGGCGCAGGAGGCGAAGGCCATCACCAGGTCGCGGCCGAAGGTGCCGGGCGCGGGTGCGGTTCGCGTACGCCCGACCGGGGAGATGTGGCCCTGGGCCCGGAAGCGGTAGTAGTAGTCGGAGTCGGCGGCGAGTCCGCCGGCGATCGCGTGCACCGAGTGCGCGTCGGCGTAGCGGGCGACCACCGAGCCCGAGGAGACCAGCGAGGAGAACCGGTCGTTGGTCGACACCTGCCATTCGACGGTCACGTCGGCGTTGGCCATGCCGCCCTGTCCGTCGGCGTTGAGCGGCGAGGGTGCCAGCCGGGTCCAGAGGACGACGCTGTCGGGCGCCGGATCACCGGAGGCGACACCGAGTTTGAAGGGATACGGCACCGCGGCCTGGGCACCCTGCCAGGGTGTTACCGCGGCGCCGGCGGCGGCAAGTCCACCGAGGACGAAGATGCGACGACTCAGCCTTGTCATGGTCAACACCCTGCGAGACGTCGATGAACGGCGATGGGTTCGGTGCCGAATCCGACATGACGCGATGCTGTCCGCACCAAGGCGGTCAGGTGTCCTATCCCCCGACGGACCGTCCGGAGTCCACTTAGGACCGAAGCCGTCAGGCGAGCGGGGACGGTGACTCGGCGCCGGGCAGCACCAGTCTCGGCGCGCCGGACCCGTCCGCCGCAACGGCCCAGACGTCGGGCCGGCCGTCACTCTGGCGCAGCGTGTAGGCCAACGTGCCGTTGTCCAGCCAGGCGGCCTGGTCGTCGACGCTGGTCGTCTCCGCCGTCGCCGTCACCCGCATCGTGGCCAGGTCGAGGACCGACAACCGCCAGCCCTTCGCGGGGTCGGCGCCGATCGCCTCCTTGAAGGCGATCCGGGTGCCGTCGGGCGACAGCGACGGGCACTCGACGTTCTCCTTCACCGTCTCGACGGCGCGGCTCGCGACGTCGCCCCGGACGAGGTACCGCTTACCCCCGGTCGACATCGTCGCGTAGAAGACGTTGTCGTCGGCGGTGAAGGTGACGCCCCAGTAGTTGACGTCGGGGTTGCGGTAGGCCCGGCCGTCCCGCTTGATCGTGAACTCCTCGAGCGAGGTCACCGTGGCGCCGGTGACGGTGTCGATGATCCCGGTGCGGGTGGAGAAGCCGCCGCTGGTGTAGGAGTCGCCACCGACGAACGTCGTCCAGGAGACCATCCGACCGGAGGCCGAGACCCGGGCCCGGTTGGGCAGGCCGGGCACGCTGAGCGTCCGCGTCGGGTGCAGCGCGGCGTCGAGCACGACGACCTGGTACGTCCAGGGCGTGTCCGGCTTCAGGCAGACACCGGTGCCGGCGGCCGCGTACACCCGGAGGCATTCCAGGCCGGACACGGAGCGCGGACCGGTGGGGTCGGCCGTGGCGACGGAGGAGACGTGCCGGTCGGTGATCGCCAGCAGGCGCGGGCCGGGCGTCAGGGTGACCGCCTGGTCGCCGGTCGCGGCGGGCGGCGGCGTGCGGGCCGGCTCCGCGGCCGTGGCGGCGTAGCCGGCCGCGACGGCACCCAGCAGCACCGCCGAAGCGGCCACCACGCCCAGCTTCGCTCGGGTCGACAGCGCGGTCATCGGGGCACCTTCCGGGTGACGGGACGGGACGGGGAGGCCAGCAGGAGCAGCGTGACGACGAGGACGCCGGCGACGACCGCCGCCGCGGCCCGGATCGCGTTCTCCGGGCCCCACGCCTGCCAGGCGAGGCCGAACAGCACCGAGGAGACGAGGTACGCCAGCGCCTGCCCGGTCTGGACGAGCGCGATGCCGGTGGTACGCAGCCGCGGCGGCAGAACCGGCCCGGCGAGCGCGATGAGAACGCCGTCGGTGGCCGCGTAGAACGTGCCGTACAGCGTCAGCGTCAGCACGAGCAGCGGCCAGCCGTGGACCGGGCCGGCCAGCAGCAGGTACGTGGCGCCGAGGGCCGCGTACCCACCGACCACCACGGGGAGGCGGCCGATCCGGTCGGCCAGCACGCCCAGCGGCGCGGCCAGCACCAGGTAGGCCAGGCTGGTTCCCACCGCGAGCAGCGGGAACCAGCGCAGACCGAGGTCCTCCCGGCGCTGCAGCAGCAGGTAGACGAAACCGTCCCCGATGGTGGCGAGCCCGAGCAGCGCCGCGGCCAGGACCAGACGGCGCGCGTGCCGGCTGCGCAGCAGACCGAACGCCTCGCGGACGGAGACCCTCGGTTGGTCGGGGCTGTCCACCGGCCCGCCGGCCGGGCGCTCCCGGACGAAGAGCACGAGCACCACGAGGGCGAGGGCGGCGACGCAGAAGCTGGTGACGAAGACCGCGTCGTAGGACTGGCCGACGGCCAGCAGGACCGCGAACGCGGCCAGCGGCCCGAGGAACGCGCCGACGCTGTCCATCGCCCGGTGTACGCCGAACGCCCGGCCCAGCGACTCCGGTGGCGTGGAGAGGGTGATCAGCGCGTCGCGCGGTGCGCTGCGCACACCCTTGCCGAGGCGGTCGACGGCGATGACCGCACCGATCATCGGCACCGACCGGCCGGCGAGCAGCAGCCCGAGCTTGGCTACCGCCGAGAGCGCGTAGCCGACACCGGCGACGAGCTTGCGCCGCTGGAACCGGTCGGCGACGAAGCCGCCGACGACCCGCAGCAGCGCGGTCGCGCCGGTGTGCACGCCGTCGAGCACACCGAAGGCCACCGGGCTGAGTTGCAGGCCCAGCACCAGGTACAGCGGAAGGATCGCCGTCACCATCTCGGCCGACACGTCGGTGATCAGGCTGACCGTGCCCAGGGCCACGACGTTGCCGCTGACCAGCGCGAGCCGTCGGCCGGGTCGGCCGCCGGCGGGTGGGTCCGCCGCGGGTCGGGAGACGGTCGACAGGTACACGAGCATCTCCTCGGATCGGGGGCTGACGGTCAGCCATCGTCCGGACTAACCGGACGAGAGACAAGGGACCGTGGGTGGCAGGCAGGAATGCGGCGGATGAACAGGGCGAAAACATCGAGATGTTTCGCTGCCTGAGCGTACTGTTCATGTGTTCGTAGTGCGCCGGCCCATCGACCTTCCTACATTCCTTGCGCTCTCCACCCGCAAGAGAAGGGCTCCTGGATGGACACTCGAATTCCCCGCCCGTCGGTGGCGCTGGGGGCGGTCGCGGTGCTGGTCGCCGCCACCGCCGCCGTCGTCCTGACCGGCTCGGGCGTGGCCTCGGCGGCGAGCGTGACGTTCACGCCGGTCGCCGACACCTACGTGCAGAACGACACCGCGTCCACCAACTACGGCACGTCGACGCAGGTCGTGGTCGACAACTCCCCGGTCCGGCGGACGTTCCTGCGCTTCACGGTGAGCGGCGTCAGCGGCACGGTCACCAGCGCGAAGCTGCGGCTACGCACCATCAGCGGCAACAGCGGCAGTGACGCCGGTGGCACTTTCCGGCGGATGTCCAACACCACCTGGTCGGAGACCGGCACCACCTGGAACAACCAGCCGGCCATCGACGGGGCCACACTCGGCACGATCGGCGCCGTCAGCGGCAACACCTGGTACGAGATCGACGTCACGACCGCGGTCGGCGGCAACGGCACGTACAGCTTCGGTGCGACCTCCGCCAGCGGCGACGGCGCCTACTACGACACGCGCGAGAGTGGCGCGGACGCCCCGCAGTTGGTGGTCACGACCGGGACGACGCCGCCGCCGTCCGGGGACCCGGTCCTCGTCGGCGTCGGTGACATCGCCAACTCCGGCTCCGGCGACACCGCCACCGCGGCGCTGCTGGACTCCATCCCGGGAACGGTCTTCACCACCGGCGACAACGTCTACGACAACGGCACCGCGGCCGAGTTCGCCAGCTACTACGAGCCCACCTGGGGCCGGCACAAGGCACGCACCCGTCCGTCGCCGGGCAACCACGACTACAACACCTCCGGCGCGACCCCCTACTACAACTACTTCGGTACGTCCGCCGGCCCGAGCGGCCGGGGCTACTACTCCTACGACCTCGGCAACTGGCACATCGTGTCGCTGAACTCGAACATCAGCATGTCGGCCGGCTCCGCGCAGGAGCAGTGGCTGCGGACGGACCTCGCGGCCAGCAGCAAGCCGTGCACGCTGGCCTACTGGCACCACCCGCTGTTCACGTCCAGCTCCAACCACGCGCCGTCGACGTCGACGCGCCCGCTGTACCAGGCGCTCTACGACAACAACGCCGATGTCGTGGTGTGGGGGCACAACCACGTGTACGAGCGGTTCGCCCCGATGAACCCGGCCGGAGGCGCCGACGCCAGCCGGGGCATGCGCAGCTTCGTCGCCGGGATGGGCGGTGCGAGCCACTACAGCTTCGGCACCATCCAGCCCAACAGCGAGGCCCGCAACAGCTCGGCGTACGGGGTCCTGAAGTTCACCCTGCACGCCAGCAGCTACAACTGGCAGTTCGTGCCGGTCGCCGGGCAGACCTACAACGACAGCGGCACCGGCAACTGCCACTGATCCGCCCGCCCGACGGCCCTGCCTGAAAACCCTGTCGAGCTGCCCCGGATGCGGGGCAGCTCGACAGGCGGGCTCAGTGGACGAGGCTCAGCCTCAGCGGGCCGTGCCTGCGCGGCGCTTGTTGTAGACGTCGAAGGCCACGGCGACGAGCAGGACCAGGCCCTTCACCACCGACTGCGTCGACTGGTCGACGCCCATCAGCTGCATGCCGTTGCTCATCACCGCCATGATCAGGCCACCGACCATCGCGCCCACCACGGTGCCCACCCCACCGGTGACGGCCGCGCCGCCGATGAACGCGGCGGCGATCGCGTCCAGCTCGAACATGTTGCCGGCAGCCGGTTGGGCACCGTTGGACCGGGAGGAGTAGATGACGCCGGCCACCGCCGCCAGGAAACCCATGTTGACGAACATCCAGAAGTTGACGGTGCGGACCTTCACCCCCGACAGCGCCGCCGCCGACAGGTTGCCGCCGATGGCGTAGACCTGACGGCCGAAGACGGTGCGCCGGGTGAGCAGACCGTAGACCAGCACGAGGACCGCCAGGATGATCAGCACGATCGGCAGCCCACGGGCGTGCGCCAACTGCCAGGCGAAGTACATGATGACCGCGCCGACCACGGCGACCCGGGCGACGAACAGCGGGAACGACTCGACGGGCTGCTGGTAGCGGATGCGCGCGACCCGGGTGCGGAAGCCGCTCACCGCGTACCCGGCCACGGCGACGGCGCCGATCAGCAGCGTGAACGCGTCGAAGCCCTGACCCCCGAGCAGTCCGTTGAGGAATCCCGCCGCCACGCGCTGGTACTCGGCAGGGAACGGCGACAGCGAGATGTTGTCGAGCACCCGCAGGGTGAGGCCACGGAACAGCAGCATCCCGGCGAGGGTCACGATGAACGCCGGGATGCCGGCGTACGCCACCCAGAAGCCGTGCCAGGCCCCGACCGCGACGCCGACGGCCAGCGCGGCCAGGACGCCGACCCACCACGGGTAGCCCTGTTGGATCACCAGGACGGCGGACACCGCCCCGGTCAGCGCGACCACCGACCCCACCGACAGGTCGATGTGCCCGCCGATGATCAGGATGACCATCCCGATCGCGAGCACCAGGATGTACGAGTACTGGAGGACGATGTTGGTGATGTTGCCGGGGCTCAGCGACACCCCGTCGGTCAGGATCGCGAAGAGCGCGACGATGACGACCAGGGCGACGTAGATCCCGCTCTGCCGCAGGTTGTTCAGCACCAGGGCCCGCAGGTCGCTCGTCCCGGTGTGCAGGGCCGCGGCGGGTGTGCTGTCCGGGGGCGTCGGGCGCTCCGTCGAGGGGGTCTTGATGCTGGTCATCCGACGAGCTCCTTGTCCTTGGTCATCAGCTCCATGAGGCTCTCCTGGGTCGCCTCGCCGACCGGCATCTCGCCGGTGATCCGACCGGCGGCGAGGGTGTAGACGCGGTCGCACATCCCGAGCAGCTCCGGCAGCTCGGAGGAGATGACGATCACCGCCTTACCCTCGGCCACCAGCCGGTTGATGATCGTGTAGATCTCGTACTTGGCGCCGACGTCGATCCCGCGGGTCGGCTCGTCCAGGATCAGCACGTCCGGGTCGGTGAACAGCCACTTCGACAGCACCACCTTCTGCTGGTTGCCGCCGGACAGCTTTCCGACCACCGCCATGACGCTGGGCGCCCGGATGTTCATCTCCCGCCGGCTCGCCTCGGCGACCTTGATCTCCTCGTTGCCGTTCACCCAGCCCAGTCGGGACAGCCGGTCCAGGGCGGCGGCGGAGACGTTGCGGCGGACGTCGTCGATGAGGTTGAGGCCGTACCGCTTGCGGTCCTCGGTGACGTACGCGATGCCGTTGTCGATCGCCTCCGCGACGGTGCCCGCGTGCACCTCCCGTCCGCGCACGAACAGCCGACCCCTGATGTGGCGCCCGTACGACCGGCCGAAGACGCTCATCGCCAGCTCGGTGCGCCCGGCGCCCATGAGTCCGGCGATGCCCACGACCTCACCGGCGCGGACGGACAGGCCGACGCCCTCGACGACCATCCGGTCCTGCACGGGGTGCCGCACGGTCCAGTCCTCGATCCGGAGCACCTCCTCGCCGGGTGACGACACCCGGTCGGGGTAGAAGCTGTCCAGGTCGCGCCCGACCATGCCCCGGATGATCCGCTGCTGGGTCACGTCGTCGGCGCGCATGTCGAGGGTCTCCACCGCGCGACCGTCGCGGATGACGGTGGTCGAGTCGGCGATCGCGGTGATCTCGTTGAGCTTGTGCGAGATCATGATGCAGGTGATGCCCCGGTCCCTGAGCTGCCGCAACAGGTCGAGCAGGTGAGCCGAGTCGATGTCGTTGAGGGCCGCCGTCGGCTCGTCCAGGATGAGCAGGCGCACCTTCTTCGACAACGCCTTGGCGATCTCCACGAGCTGTTGCTTGCCGACGCCGAGCTGGATGACCGGGGTGACCGGGTTCTCGCGCAGCCCGACGGACGCCAGCAGTTGCGCCGCCTCGGCGTTGGCCCGGTTCCAGTCGATGAGCCCACTGCGGCCGCGCCGTTCGTTGCCGAGGAAGATGTTCTCGGCGATCGACAGGTGCGGCACCAGGGCCAGCTCCTGGTGGATGATGACGATGCCGTTGGCCTCGCTGTCGCGGATGCCGCGGAACTGCACCGGCTTGCCGTCGAACAGGATCTCGCCGTCGTACGAGCCGGTCGGATGGACGCCGGACAGCACCTTCATCAGGGTCGACTTGCCGGCGCCGTTCTCGCCACAGATGGCGTGGATCTCCCCCCGGCGCACCGAGAGGGTGACGTCCTCCAGCGCGGTCACACCGGGGAAGGTCTTCGTGATGCGACGCATCTCGAGGATCGTGTCGTCCATGGTCACTGTCCTCTGTCAGGTACGGACGCGGTACGCCAGGGCGCCGGGCTCGGCGATGGACGCCGAGCCCGGCGGACGGCTTACTTCTTGGCCTGACCGGCGGCGACCTCTTCCGCCGTCCAGTAGCCGGAGTCGATCAGCGTGGCCTTGATGTCGTCCTTGTAGACCGTCGCGATCGGCAGCAGGTACGCCGGCACGACCTTGACGCCGTTGTTGTACGTCTGCGTGTCGTTGGCCTGCGGCTGCTTGTCCTGCAGGAACGCCTCGGCGGCGTTCACGGCCTGGTCGGCCAGCAGGCGGGTGTCCTTGAAGACCGTGGAACTCTGCACACCGTCGTTGATCAGCTTGATCGAGGCGATCTCGGCGTCCTGACCGGTCACCACGGGGATCTTCTTGCCCGCGCTGCCGTAGCCGGCGTTCTGCAGGGCGGTGATGATGCCCCGGGAGATGCCGTCGTACGGCGACAGCACGCCGTCGACCCGGGCGCCGTCGTTGTAGCTGGAGGTGAGCAGGTCCTCCATCCGCTTCTGCGCGGTCTCCTGCTGCCACCGCAGGATGGCCGTCTGCTCGGCGGTGGTCTGGCGCGACTTGACCCGCAGCGTGCCGTTGTCGAAGAACGGCTTCAGCGTGTCCATGGCCCCGCCGAAGAAGTACTGGGTGTTGTTGTCGTCGAGGGAGCCGGCGAAGAGTTCGACGTTGAACGGCCCCTTCGCCGTACCCTTCGAGCCGTCCTTGTTCTGCAGGCCGAGACCGACGAGCAGCCCGGTGGCCTGGGCGACGCCGACCTTGTAGTTGTCGAAGCTGACGTAGAAGTCGACGTTCTTGCTGCCACGGATCAGCCGGTCGTACGCGATGACCGGGATCTTCGCGTCGGCGGCGGCCTGCAACTGGCCGCTGAGCGCCGTGCCGTCGATCGCCGCGATGACCAGGACGTCGGCGCCCTGGGTGATCATCTGGTCGACCTGCTGTGACTGGGTGGGAATGTCGTCGCCCGCGTACTGGAGGTCGACCTTGTAGCCCTTCGCCTCCAGCTTCTGCTTGACGGCGTTGCCGTCGGCGATCCACCGCTCGGAGGTCTGGGTCGGCATCGAGACACCGATGGTCAGGTCTCCGGGCTTGTCCCCGCTGGTGTCACCGCCGCCGCCCGCACCCTCGCCGCTGCACGCCGCCAGGCTCAGCGCCAACACCGCGCCACCGAGAGCGACCAGGAATCTCCTGCCCACGGGACTCTCCTCTCTGGACTCGCGGCCGACCGCCGGGGCCAACCGTCACCTTTCGGGTAGTGTTAGCGCTCACATAGAGCACGTCAACACTTGATCCGAAATACCGGCGTCACGGTCTCGTAACGGAAGCATCCCGACAAGGGCGGTCCCCGGAGGCCCGATCCGCGCCACGCGGCCGGCGGTGCCGTTGTTGCTCGTCAGGACGTCAGGCAGCGCCGTGGGCGGCCGCCCTGGTCAGTGGCGCGGCGGGGCGACGCTGTCGCGGGCGACCAGGGTGGGGGCGACGGTCTGTCGCATCGCTCCGCCGACACCCGACTCGATCTGGGCCAGCAGCATCTGGAGGCTCGCCCGCGCCACCGCGTCGAAGTCCGGCCGGACGGTCGTCAGCGGCGGTATGAAGTACGCCGCTTCCGGCACGTCGTCGAAGCCCACCACGCTGATCTCGGCCGGCACCCGTCGGCCGAACTCGTGCAGTGCCCGCAGCACGCCCAGTGCGAGATGGTCGTTGGCGGTGAAGATGGCCGTGACCTCCGGCATCCGCGCCAGCATCTGCCCACACCGGTAACCCGACGCCGCCGACCAGTCCCCCGGCATCAACGGCGGTGGCTCGACGCCGGCAGCCAGCAGCGCCTCCCGCCAGCCCTCGATACGACCGACGCTGTCGAACCAGTCGGAGGGCCCCGACACGTGCCAGACGGTGCGGTGCCCGGCGTCGAGCAGGTGCTGGGTCGCCGCACGAGCGCCGGCGGCCTGGTCGACCGTCACCAGCGGCACCGGCCGGTGCGGATCACCGTCGACCGTGACCAGCGGGACATCCTTGGGCAGTCGTTCCAGCGCCTCACCGGCGGACTCGACCGGCGCGATGACGACGATGCCGGCGACACGGTGCGCCAGGTGCCGCTCGACAGCGGCCGAGATGGAGCGGTGGTCGAGGTCGCGCACACTGCCCACGCTGACCGCGAAGCCCTCCTCCGCGGCGGTCTGCTCCAACGCGGCCAGCAGCGACGCCGGACCGTAGAGGGTCGTGTTCTGTGCGACCACGCCGATGACCTGCGATCGACCGGTCACCAGCGCGCGGGCCGCACCGTTGGGCCGGTAGCCGAGCTCGGCGATCGCCGCCCGCACCCGCAACCGGGTCTGCTCACGGACATTGGGGTGCCCGTTGAGCACCCGCGACACCGTCTGATGGGAGACACCGGCGAGACGAGCAACGTCCGTCATCGCGGGACCGTGCACGGCCATCTCGCTCCCCCCGCCCTGCATCTCCGACCCGCGCCCGTCGATGTCGACCGGAGCGGCCGGACGCGACCCCTCGCTCAGCCGCCACGCCGGTGCTGAACCCCGGTGACCAGCGCTGAATCGCCGACAGTCTACGCCAGCCACCGCCCACGCCACGGCACGGGACGCGGCCGGCGCCCCGCCCTCGCAACGGGCGGAAGCGCCGGACCGTGGCAAGCCACGGCCTGACGCCATGAACTGCCATTGCCGCCAGTCGTCAGTACCACTTGTCGCGATTCGGTGTGATCGCTAACAGCCTATACCGAAATCACGGTGCCTGATACGCCGGGAATTGCGGAAACGGGCAGTACAGCGAGCAGAAGGGCTTACGCCCAGGAAACCAAGCCGACGTGCGGGACCCGACCTGGACGCCTACTTCCATCGATTGACGCCTACCTCTGTTAACGCTAACGTAACGAATCACGGCCGGATTGGTGCACGAGACCCGGAGCACCGCCGCCCGCTCGGACGGCGCACAACCCGCCCCACAGACGACCCCACTGGCGGTATCACCGCGCCCGCAGCCCCACCACCACCTCATCCCCCCGCACGGAGGCACTGATGTCCTCTCCCCTCGTCAGCCGTCGATTCCTCCTGCAGTCCGCCGGCGCGGCGGCCGTCGCCACCACCGTCGGTTCCGCTGCCGGTGTCGATGCCGCCAGTGCCGCGCTTCCCCCCGTCCGCTCCGACATCGGCGTCTCCGCGTACGCCTTCGAACCGGGCCAGATCCGACTGACCGCCAGCCGCTGGCAGGACAACCAGAACCGCACGCTGAACTACCTGCGCTTCGTCGACGTCAACCGGCTGCTCTACAACTTCCGCGCCAACCACCGGCTCTCCACGGCCGGTGCGGCACCGACCGGCGGCTGGGACGCCCCCACGTTCCCGTTCCGCACCCACATGCAGGGGCATCTCCTGACCGCCTGGGCCAACGCCTGGGCGGTACTGGGCGACACCACCTGCCGGGACAAGGCCAACCAGATGGTGGCGGAGCTGGCCAGGTGTCAGGCCAACAACGCCGCCGCCGGCTTCAACACCGGCTACCTGTCCGGCTTCCCCGAGTCCGACTTCACCGCCCTGGAGGCACGGACGCTGAACAACGGCAACGTGCCGTACTACTGCATCCACAAGACTCTCGCCGGGCTGCTCGACGTCTGGCGCCTCATCGGCAACACCCAGGCCCGCGACGTGCTGCTGGCGCTGGCCGGCTGGGTGGACTGGCGCACCGGCCGGCTCACCACCGCCCAGATGCAGGCCATGCTGGGCACCGAGTTCGGCGGCATGAACGCCGTCCTGACCGACCTGTACCAGCAGACCGGCGCCGCCCGCTGGCTCACCGCCGCCCAGCGCTTCGACCACGCCGCCGTGTTCAATCCGCTCGCCGCCAACTCCGACCAGCTCAACGGCCTGCACGCGAACACCCAGGTGCCGAAGTGGATCGGCGCGGCCCGGGAGTTCAAGGCCACCGGCACCACCCGCTACCGCGACATCGCCAGCAACGCCTGGAACATCACCGTCAACGCCCACAGCTACGTGATCGGCGGTAACAGTCAGGCCGAGCATTTCCGGGCGCCTAACGCCATCGCCGCGTACCTCCGCTCGGACACCTGCGAGGCGTGCAACACGTACAACATGCTCAAGCTGACCCGCGAGCTGTGGTTGCTCGACCCGGACCGGGCCGCCTACTTCGACTTCTACGAGCGCGCGCTGCTCAACCATATGATCGGCCAGCAGAACCCGGCCGACAGCCACGGGCACGTCACCTACTTCACGCCACTGAACCCGGGCGGCCGCCGCGGCGTCGGCCCGGCGTGGGGCGGCGGCACCTGGAGCACCGACTACAACTCGTTCTGGTGCTGCCAGGGCACCGGTGTGGAGACCAACACCACGCTGATGGACTCCATCTACTTCCACAACGGCAGCACGCTGACCGTGAACCTGTTCATGCCGTCGGTGCTCACCTGGTCGCAGCGCGGGATCACGGTCACCCAGACCACCTCGTACCCGGTCGGCGACACCACCACCCTGACCGTCAGCGGCTCGGTCGGCGGATCGTGGACGATGCGGATCCGGATCCCCGGGTGGACGAGCGGCGCCACCGTCAGCGTCAACGGCACACCACAGACCATCGCCACGACACCGGGCAGCTACGCCAGCCTCACCCGATCCTGGGCCTCCGGGGACGTGGTCACGGTCCGGTTGCCGATGCGGGTCGTCCTGGCGGCCGCCAACGACAACGCCTCGGTGCAGGCGATCACGTACGGACCGGTGGTGCTCTCCGGCAACTACGGCACCACCACGTTGAGCGGACCACCGGCACTGGACACGGGCTCGATCACGCGGACGGGCAGCAACGCCCTCGCGTTCACCGCCCTCGCCAACGGCGCCCCGGTCAATCTCGGGCCGTTCTACGACGCACACGGGCACAACTACACGGTCTACTGGAGCACCGCCGCAGGCGGTGGTGGCAACGACGCGAGTTTCCGCCTGGTCAACGCGGCCAGCGGCCTCGTCCTCGGCATCCAGAACATGTCCACGGCGGACGGCGGGCTCGCCCTCCAGTGGGGCGACACCGGCACCGCCGACCACGACTGGCAGATCCTGGTCGACGGGTCGGCGATCCGCCTACGCAACGTCAACAGCGGCAAGGTGCTCGGGGTGGAGAACATGTCCACCGCCGACGACGCCCGCATCCTCCAGTGGGCCGACAACGGCACCGCCGACCACAACTGGACGCCCGTGGACGTGGGCGACGGCACACACAAGCTGCGCAACGTGCACAGCGGCAAGCTGCTGGCCATCGCCGGCGGCGCCACCGGCCAGGGCGCCCAGGCGGTGCAGGACCCGGACAACGGCAGCCTGGACAACCAGTGGCGGTTCGTCCCCAACGGCGCGCGCCGGATCCAGAACCTCGCCAGCGGGCTCGTACTCGGCGTGCAGGACATGTCGACCGCCGACGGCGGCCTCGTGATCCAGTGGGGCGACAGCGGCACCGCCGACCACCTGTGGACCGCGATCGTCGACACCGCCGGGTACCTGCGGCTGCGCAACTCCCACAGCGGCAAGGTGCTCGGGGTCGAGGGCGGCGCCAGCGCCGCCGGCACCCGGATCGTGCAGTGGGCCGACAACGGCGCGAGCGACCACCGGTGGCGGCTGCGGTACGGCGGCAGCGGTTACTTCCGCATCCAGTGCGCCAACGGCGGTCGGGTCCTCGGTGTCAGCGGTGGCTCCGGCAGCCAGGGCGCGCAGGTTGTCCTCGGCAACGACAGCGGGGCCGCCGACCAGCGGTGGCGCTTCGTCTGAACCACCCGGGCCTGCCCGTCACGCGAGCAGCCGGTCGGCCAACTGGCCGACCGGCTGCTCCCGTCGGGTCCGTGCGGGCTCAGAACCCCCGGGCGAGCCGGTAGTACGCCTGATTCCACCGGATCTCGTCCGCGAAGCGGCGCGGGTGGGTGTCGGCGTCGATGACGACCAGCTCGGTGCGGGTCATCTCGGCCAGGTCGTGCAGTTCCTCCACTCCGACCGCCTGGGACAGCACGGTGTGGTGGGGCGCGCCAGCGGTGATCCACGCCTCCGCCGAACCGGCCAGGTGCGGCCGGGGCCGCCACACGGCCCGTGCCACCGGCAGCTTCCGCAGCGGGTGCGGCGGCGACACGACGTCGACCTCGTTGGCCACCAACCGGAAGCGGTCCCCCATGTCGGCCATGCCGAGCACCACCGCCGGACCCGGGGCGGCGTCGAACACCAACCGCACCGGGTCCTCGCGGCCGCCGATGCTCAACGGATGGATCTCGACGGTCGGCTTGTCGGCGGCGATCGTCGGGCAGACCTCGAGCATGTGAGCGCCGAGGACCAGCTCGTTGCCCGGAGTGAGGTCGTAGGTGTAGTCCTCCATGAAGGAGGTGCCGCCCTCGACGCCCACCGCCATCGCCTTGAGCGTGTGGACCAGTACCGAGGTCTTCCAGTCGCCCTCGCCGCCGAATCCGTAGCCGTCGGCCATCAACCGCTGCACGGCGATGCCGGGCAGCTGACGGAGGCCGCCGAGATCCTCGAAGTTCGTGGTGAAGGCCCGGAATCCGCCAGCGTCCAGGAAGGCCCGCATGCCGAGTTCCAGGCGGGCGGCGTACCGCAACGACTCGTGCCGCTCGCCTCCGGCAAGGAGCTCACCGACGATGCGGTAGCTGTCGTCGTACTCCTTGACCAGCTCGTCCACCTGCGCGTCGGTGACCTCACCGACCACCTCGACCAGGTCGTTGACCCCGTAGGTGTTGACCGACACCCCGAACCGCAGCTCCGCCTCGACCTTGTCGCCCTCGGTCACCGCGACGTCGCGCATGTTGTCGCCGAACCGGGCCAGGCGCAGTGACCGCATCGCCGACCAGCCGAGCGCGGCGCGGGCCCACGCCCCGACGCGGGCGATCACCCGCGGGTCGCTGACGTGCCCGGCCACCGTCTTGCGGGCCACACCGAGGCGGGTCTGGATGTACCCGAACTCGCGGTCGCCGTGAGCGGCCTGGTTCAGGTTCATGAAGTCCATGTCGATGTCGCCCCACGGCAGCATGACGTTGGCCTGGGTGTGCAGGTGCAGCAGCGGCGTCTGGAGCGCGTCCAGCCCGGCGATCCACATCTTCGCCGGGGAGAAGGTGTGCATCCACGCGATGACCCCGACGGCGCCCTGTGCTGCGGCCTCCCGACAGACCTGAAGGATCTCACCGCTGTTGGTCAGGACCGGCTTCCAGACCACCCGGGCGGGAATCTGCGGTGAGTCGTCGAGCGCGGCCGCGATCACGCGGGACTGCTCGACGACCTGCCGGAGAGTGTCCTCGCCGTACATGCCTTGACTGCCGGTGAGGAACCAGATCTCGGGTGCGCTGTGTGGTGCCATGGGGTTGCCTTCCGCGAGTGGGGCGGTCACTTGTAACGGATTCCGATGAGGCGCTGGAGCAGGATGAACGCGAAGAGCAGGCCCCCGATCACGATCTTGGTCCACCAGGAGTTGAGGCTGCCGTCGAACGTGATGAGGGTCTGGATCACGCCCAGGACGAGGACGCCGAGAACCGTGCCGAAGACGTACCCCGAGCCGCCG
This sequence comes from Micromonospora sp. RHAY321, assembly GCF_023896955.1. Taxonomy (GTDB): domain Bacteria; phylum Actinomycetota; class Actinomycetes; order Mycobacteriales; family Micromonosporaceae; genus Micromonospora. The sequence continues at coordinate 20,172 of NZ_JAMHIW010000019.1, read as the reverse complement.
GTGAGCACGGTGCCACCGATGACGACGGCGGCGATGACGTCCAGCTCCATGCCGACGGCGATCAACGGCGCACCGGAGAGGGTGTAGAAGGACAGCAGGATCCCGCCGATCGCGGAGCACAGACCGCTGATCGTGTAGACGGCGATCCGGGTCCTCCCCACCGGCAGACCCATCAGCAGGGCCGACTGGGAGTTGCCGCCGATGGCGTACACGTTGCGCCCCAGCCGGGTGTAGGCCAGCGTGTACGCGGCGACGGCGACCACGACGAAGGCGATCAGCACGCTGACCGAGACGAAGTTGCCCCGCGGGTCACCGATCCGCTCCTGCGACATCCTGGTCCAGAACCCGTCGGTGATCGGAATGGACGAGCCGGAGATGAACGTGCACATCCCCCGGGCGAAGAACATCCCGGCGAGCGTCACGATGAACGGCTGGATCTCGAAGAAGTGGATGGCGCAGCCCATCAGGAGGCCGAGCGTCGGGCCGATGAGCAGGGCGATGACGAGCACCAGCGCGGCCGGCAGACCCTCCTGGAGCAGCCAGGCCGACACCATCGCCGTCATGGCGACGACGGACCCGACCGACAGGTCGATGCCGCCGGTGAGGATCACGAAGGTCATCCCGACAGCGACCACGAGCAGGAAGCTGTTGTCGATGAAGACGTTGAAGATCACCTGCACGTTGGAGAACGCCGTGTACTGGGACACGCCGATGCCGTACATCACCAGCAGCAGGGCGAGCGTGGCCAGGACCGGAATCTGCCGCCTCGGCAGCCGGAACCGGGCACGACCAGCGGTGAGCGATCCAGTGGTCATGCCGGCACCTGCTCCTTCGGCTTGTCGGCGATGGTGTTGGGCTTCGGAGCGCCACGCCTGCGGCGGGCGAACCGGGCCCGGAAGGCCGGCGCCTGGATGAGACAGACGGCGATGACCACGACCGCCTTGAACAGCAGCGAGGTCTGCGGTGAGATGTCCATGGCGTACACCGTGGTGGTCAGGGTCTGGATGATCAGCGCGCCGATGATCGTGCCGCTGAGGAAGAACCGGCCGCCGGCGAGGGACGTACCGCCGATGACGACCGCGAGGATGGCGTCCAGCTCCACCCAGAGGCCGACGGCGTTGCCGTCGGCACTGGAGACGTTGGCCGTCATCATGAATCCGGCGACCGCGGCGCAGACGGCGCTGAGCACGTACGCGAGGAAGATGACCCGGCCGGAGCGGATGCCGGCCAGCCGGCTCGCCTCGGCGTTGCCGCCCACCGACTCGACGATCATCCCGAGCGCGGTGCGCCGGGTGAACGCGGCGACGAGCAGGGCCGCGGCGAGGGCGATGAAGATGGCCAGCGGCAGGGTCAACAGGTGGCCCAGCCCGATCGCCCGGAACGGCTCGGAGTTGATGGTGATGATCTGACCCTGGGTGATCAGCTGGGCGAGACCCCGGCCGGCCACCATCAGGATCAGGGTGGCGATGATCGGTTGGATTCCGATCACGGCCACCAGCACCCCGTTCCACGCGCCGAGCACGAGCGCGACCCCCAACGCCATCGCGAGGGCGGTCAGCACCACGGCAAGGCTGTTCTGGTCGGACTGCTTGCTGATGTACATGCAGGCGATCGCGCCACTGATCGCGCACACCGAGCCGACGGACAGGTCGATGCCGCCGGTCGAGATGACCAGGGTCATGCCCAGTGCGACGAGGATCAGCGGCGCGCTCAGCCGCAGGATGTCGATCGGCGAGCCGTACAGATGCCCGTCCTTGAGCTCGATCGACAGGAACCCGGGCCGGTAGATCGTGTTCGCGGCGAGCATGACGACCAGCACGGCGGCGGGCCAGAACAGCCGGTGGCCGGTCACCGCCCGGTAGCGGCCCATGGTGGCGTTCATCGGTCTGCCTCCTCCCGGTGGGACCCGGTGGCGATCGTCTGCATGATGCGGTCGGCGTCCAGGCTGTCGTCGTTGGCGAGCTGCGCGACCATCTGTCGATCCCGCATGACGGCCACCTTGTGGCTGAGGCGCAGCACCTCCTCCAGCTCGGCGGAGATGAACAGCACCGCCATGCCGCCGTCGGACAACTGGGTCACGAGCTTCTGGATCTCGGTCTTCGCGCCGATGTCGATGCCCCGGGTCGGTTCGTCGAGGATCAACAGTCGCGGCTCGGTGATCAGCCACCGTGCCAGGAGCACCTTCTGCTGGTTGCCGCCGGAGAGGTTGCGGACCGGCACCTCCGGGTCCGCGGGCCGGATGTTGAGTGCCTTGACGTACCTGTCGACCAGCTCGTCCTGGCGACGGCGCGGGATGGGCCGCAGCCAGCCGCGGGCCGCCTGCATCGCGAGGATCATGTTCTCGCGGACCGACAGGTCGGCGACGATGCCCTCCGCGCGGCGGTTCTCCGAGCAGAAGCCGACGCCGTGGTCGATGGCCTGGGCGGGGGTGCGCAGGCTGCTCGCCGTGCCGTCGACCACGACCTGACCGCCGTCGGGCCGGTCGGCCCCGAACAGCAACCGCGCCACCTCGGTACGCCCGGAGCCCAACAGGCCGGCCAGGCCCACCACCTCGCCGGCGTGGATGGTGAGGCTGAACGGCTCGACCGCGCCCGCCCGGCCGAAGTTCGACACCGCCACCAGGGGGGTGCCCTCCTCCAGCGCGGTCAGGTCCCGTCGGGAGTGCTCCTCGATGCCCTCCAGGACGTCGAGTTCCTTGCCGATCATCTTCTCGACCAGGGAGAGCTGGGGCAGCTCGGCGGTCAGGTACTCGCCGACGAGCCCACCGTTGCGCAACACCGTGATGCGGTCGGCGATCTCGTAGACCTGGTCGAGGAAGTGGGTGACGAAGAGGATCGCGATGCCCTCGCCGCGCAGTTGCCGCATGATGCGGAACAGTTGCGCCACCTCGCCGGCGTCGAGGCTGGACGTCGGCTCGTCCAGGATCAGCACCCGGGCCTTGATGTCGATGGCGCGGGCGATGGCGACCATCTGCTGGATCGCCAGGGAGTACGAGCCGAGCGGCGCGCTGACGTCGAGGTCGAGATCGAGGCGGGCCAGCAGGGCCCGGGCACGGCGGCGAACCTCACCCCAGCGGACGGCGCCGAGGAGCCGGGGCTCGCGGCCGATGAAGATGTTCTCCGCCACCGAGAGGTTGGTGCAGAGGTTGACCTCCTGGAAGACGGTGCTCACCCCGGCGGCGGTCGCCTGCATCGGCCCGCTGAAGGACACCGACTCGCCATCGAGGGTGATCGTGCCCTCGTCGGTGTCGTAGACGCCGGTGAGCACCTTGATGAGGGTCGACTTGCCGGCGCCGTTCTCGCCCATCAGGGCGTGCACCTCGCCGGGAAAGAGCCGGACGTTGACGTTGTGGAGTGCGCGCACCCCGGGGAAGGACTTGCTGATCCCGGTCATGGTCAGGACCGGACGGCTATCCGTCATCCCATCAGACCTCTTCTGGGTCGTCGACACGGAAGGCCGCTACGCTCCCGTGCGCCCGCCCGGTCGTCCCTGCGGGTCGATCGGGCGGGCCTGCTCCGGGTGGTCGCGGGCCAGGCCCGGTCCGTTGCGGGTAGGGGGCGACGCGGCGGGGCCGCCACGCGAGCGCGGCGACCCCCGGCGTCGATCAGTACTTGCGGTTGGGCAGCGCCTCCTTGGCCTGCTCCTGGGTGAAGGTGGTCTCCTCGGTCTCGATCCGAGCAGGCACCTCCTCGCCCGCGTGGACCTTCTTCGCCAGGTCCATCAGCTGCGGGCCGAGCAGCGGGCTGCACTCCGCGATGAAGTTGAACTTCCCGTCGGCGAGAGCCTGCATGCCGTCCTTGACGGCGTCGACGGTGATGATGGTGATGTCCTTGCCGGGCACCTTGCCAGCGGCGGTGATCGCCTCGAGCGCGCCCAGACCCATGTCGTCGTTGTGCGCGAACAGCACGTCGATCTTCGGGTTGGCCTTGAGGAACTGCTCCATGACGGCCTTGCCGCCGGCCCGCGTGAAGTCGCCCGGCTGGGAAGCGATGATCTTGAGGTTCGGGTTGGCGGCAATCGCCTCGCCGAAGCCCTTCTTGCGGTCGTTCGCCGGCGCCGCGCCCGTGTTGCCCTGCAACTCCACGATGTTCACCGGGCCCGAGGCGGTCTTCTTCTGTTCGACCAGCCACTCACCAGCGAGCCGGCCCTCCTTGACGAAGTCCGAGCCGAGGAACGTCTTGTACAGGGACTTGTCGGCCGAGTCGACCGAGCGGTCGGTCAGGATGACCGGGATGTCGGCGTCCTTGGCCTCCTTGAGCACGGTGTCCCACCCGGACTCCACCACCGGCGAGAAGGCGATCACGTCGACCTTCTGCTGGATGTAGTTGCGGATCGCCTTGATCTGGTTTTCCTGCTTCTGCTGCGCGTCGTCGAACTTCAGCTCGACCCCCGCCGCCGCGGCGGCCTCCTTGATCGAGGTGGTGTTCGCGGTACGCCAACCGCTCTCCGCGCCGACCTGCGAGAAGCCCAGGGTGAGCTTGCCGTCGTCGCTGGATCCGCCGCCGGTGTCACTGTTGCCGCAGGCCGCCATGCTGCCGACGAGCAGCGCACTGGCGATGACCGCGCCGGCACGCCACCGGGCGGAGTGCGTTCGCATCTTTCCCATCGGATCTCCTTGGCTCGGTGTGGTGGGTGACCGCGCCGACCGCAGAGATTCGGAAAGCGGCGTACGCGGGTGGTGCGTGCTGTACCTCGGTGGTGCGCACCGGCGAATCTCGACGGTCAGGACCCCGCCGGTGAGACTGGTTGTTGGCCGTAGACGTTCTGGTAGCGGTGGTAGAGCGCGTCGACGTCGGCCTGCGCGATCGGCACCGGCTGCCCGACCGCGCGGGCCAGGTGTGCGGTACGCGCCACGTCCTCGCACATGACCGCCGCCTTGACCGCCGCGCGGGCGTCGCGGCCGATGGTGAACACGCCGTGGTTGCGCATCAGCACCGCCGGCGAGCGGTGCCCGGCCAGTGTGGCGACGATGCCCTTGCCGATGTCGTCGCCGCCGATCAGGGCGAACGGGCCGACGGGGATCTCCCCGCCGAACTCGTCGGCCTGTGCCGTGAGGTGGCAGGGGATCGCCTCCCCACGGGCGGCCCAGGCGCTGGCGTACGAGCTGTGCGTGTGGACGACCCCACCGACCTCGGGCATGGCCCGGTAGACGTAGGCGTGGGCGGCGGTGTCGCTGGACGGGGCGAGATCCCCGTCGACGAGGACGCCGTCGAGGTCACACACCACCATGGTGTCCGCCGTGAGTTCGTCGTAGCCCACGCCGCTCGGCTTGATCACCATGAGGTCCCGGCCGGGGACCCGCGCGGAGACGTTGCCGGCCGTCCAGGCGACCAGGCGGTACCGGGTCAGCTCGGCGTGCAGGCGGGCGACCGTCTCCCGCAGTTCACCGATCTGTCGGTCCAGCTCGGCGTTCACGCGACCACCTCCAGTGGGGCCGCGGCGGTCCCGACCGCCGCGTTGCGGATCGCTCGCAGGCGGAGCATGACGTCGTTGCCCCCGCGCCCGAAGTGGTCGTGCAGGGCGCGGTACTCGGCGTAGAGGGCGTCGTAGGCGCGCGCCCGGTCGGGGTCCGGTCGGTAGACGGCCTCGTGCACCCGCCCCATCGCCTGCGACGCTTCGTGGATCGAGGGGTACTCACCGGCGGCGACCGCCGCGTGGATGGCCGACCCGAGCGCGGGGCCCTGTGCGGAGCCGATGATGTTCAGCGGACGGTTGGTCACGTCGGCGTAGATCTGCATCAACAGCTCGTTCGAGGTCAGACCACCGGCGATCACCAGGTCGTCCACCGCCACTCCGGCGTCGACGAACGCCTCGATGATCATCCGTGTCCCGTACGCCGTGGACTCCAGCAGCGCCCGGTAGATGTCCTGTGGTCGGGTGGCCAGCGTCATCCCGACGACGAGCCCGCTGAGGTCGTGATTGACCAGCAGTGAGCGATTGCCGTTCCACCAGTCCAGCGCGATCAGGCCGTGCGCGCCGACCGGCTGGCTGGCGGCCAGCTCGGTGAGGCGTTCGTGCGAGGCGACGCCGGCGGGGGCCGCGTGGTCGACGAACCAGCCGAAGATGTCACCCACCCCGCTCTGCCCGGCCTCGTAACCCCATGCGCCAGGGCTGATGCCGCCGTCGACGACACCGCACATCCCGGCCACCTCCGCGAGGTGGGCGCCGTTGACCACGTGGCAGGTGGAGGTGCCCATGATCGCGACGAGCCGACCGGGCCGCACGGCCTGCGCGGAGGCCGCCGTGACGTGTGCGTCGACGTTGCCGGCGGCGACCGCGATCCCCACCGGCAGGCCGGTCCAGGCCGCGGCCTGGGCGGTGAGCGTGCCGGCACGGGCGCCGAGGGGCAGCAGCGGGCCGTCCAGTTTGGCCACGAAGTCGCCGAAGTCCGGGTTGAGCGCGGTCAGGAACTCCGCCGACGGGTACTGGCCATCCTGCCGGATGCCCTTGTAGCCGGCCGTGCAGACGTTCCGGGTCTCGGTGCCGCTGAGCTGCCAGACGATCCAGTCCGCGGCTTCGACGAAACGCTCTGCCCGGTGGTAGACCTCGGGATCCTCCTCCAGCATCTGCAGGCCCTTGGCGAACTGCCACTCGGCGGAGATCTTGCCGCCGTACCGGCCGATCCACGGCTCCGCGCGCTCGTGGGCCAGCGCGTTGATCCGGTCGGCGTGCGGCTGGGCGGCGTGGTGCTTCCACAACTTGACCCAGGAGTGCGGACGGTCGCGCAGCTCGGGCGCCTCGCACAGCGGGGTGCCGTCGGCGAACGTCGGCAGCACCGTGCAGGCGGTGAAGTCGATGCCGATGCCGACTACCGCCGCCGGGTCGATCCCTGCGGCGGACACGGCCGCCCGGACGGCGTACCGCAGCACGTCACGGTAGTCCTCCGGATTCTGCAGAGCCCAGTCCGGCGGCAGCGGTCGACCTTCCGGAAGCTCCGTGCTGATGACCCCGTCGCGGTACTCGCGCACCGCCGTCCCCATCTCGGCACCATCACTGACCCGCACCACCAGGGCACGGCCGGACAGGGTGCCGAAGTCGACGCCGACGACGTAGCGTTCGCCGGCTCCGTCCACACGGTTCATGCTCACCTCCACCGTTAACGGTGACAGTGTTAACGCTCACATCTAAACCCGTCAAGACATCTGATCGCAACAGCTCCGTAACGGCGCCCTGGATCGTCCGACGGGTGCGTCGACGAGGTGCGACAGGCGCACAACGCGGTGCCACATCCGGACCACCCCGGGCAGGCCGTTCAGCGCGACCGTCCGATCACGACCATTCACCAGCGAGAGGCAATGTCAGCGATAACATCCATACCCGGCACGCAGGATATTCGGCTGATCATCGCGGGCAGACACTCAGGCTCATGAATGGGTGAGTCGTGGAGGACCGTCAATTGCAGCGGCCATCCGAAAGCGCAGGCTGCCGGCGCTTCCGCGACGCAGGGCCGGCTCGGCGACCCACGCCGGTCCGCCGTCGCTTCGGACCGTCAGTGCCCCACTTGTCCGGGACGGAAGTCGGTGCCAGCCGTCTGCCAGGGCTGGCGCCCGTGCCGTCATCCGGTGCGGCCATCCGGGTCCCGTCCGGTGACCGGGGATCACCGGATTCGATCCCGCGTCGATCTGGTCGACCGGCCACTGCTGCCAGACAAAACGCGGGACAGCAGAGAAGGATTCGATTGTTATCGATAACAACGCGATTCCCGCGAGGCCGCCGCCACTCCCGAGGGCCGTACGACAACGATCCTCAGACCGACCACGGGCACAGCTACGGAACGGACGACGGCCCGGCTTACCAGCCGGGCCGTCGTCGTCATCGCGGTGGATCGCAGCGAGCGCCTGCGTTCAGCGTGCGGGATTGCGGTTGTACAGCGCCCTGGCCCAGAAGAAGCAGAGCACGGTGATGACGGCGCACCAGGCGACCGCGAGGAATCCGTTGCTGCCGATGCCGGTGCCGAGCAGCAGACCGCGGAGGGTTTCCATCACAGGCGTGAAGGGCTGGTAGTCGGCGAACAGCCGCACCGCCGTCGGCATCGAGTCGGTGGGGACGAACCCGCTGCCGAGGAACGGCAGCAACACCAGCGGCATGGGCAGGTTGCTGGCCGTCTCGACACTCTTGCTGACCAGCCCGAGAGCGACCGACAGCCAGGTGAGCGCAAAGGTGATCATGGCGAGGACGCCGATCGCGGCGAGCCACTCGACCGGATTGGCGGTCGGCCGGAAGCCGACGAGCAGTGCCACACCGGTCACGACCGCGAGACTGAGCAGCGTCTGGAGCAGGCTGCCGAGCACGTGGCCGGTGAGGACCGACGGCCGGAAGATCGCCATGGTGCGGAACCGGGCGATGATGCCCTCGGTCATGTCCATGGCAACCGAGATGGCGGTGCCCTGCGCCGCGCTGGCCACGGTGATGAGCAGGATGCCGGGGGTGACGTAGTTGGCGTACTGGGCCCGGTCGCCGGTCGGCCCGAGGCCGGCGCCGAGCGTGCCACCGAAGACGTAGACGAAGAGCAGCAGGAAGATGACCGGCATGCCGATGAGCAGGAGCGTCATCGACGGATAGCGCCGCATGTGCAGGAGGTTGCGCCGCAGCATCGTGCTCGAGTCGCGGGCAGCGAGGGTGAGGGTGCTCATCGCGCCATGGCCCTTTCGTTGTCGGGTCGGCCGGTAAGGGTGAGGAAGACGTCGTCGAGGTCGGGGCCGTGCACGGTGAGACCGGCGACGCCGATCGAGGCGCGGTCGAGCTGGTCCAGCAGGGACCGCAGCGAGCCGACCCCGCCGTCGCTCGGGATCTGCAGGGTGAGCGCCGCGTCGTCGCGGGTGGCCGCCACGAGCAGCCGAGCGGCCGAGTCGAGCCCTTCGTGGTCGGCGAACTGCAGGACGACATGACCACCGGGGATGAGCCGCTTCAACTCGTGCGGGCTGCCCTCGGCGATCAGGCGGCCGTGGTCGAGGAACGCGACCCGGTCGGCGAGCTGGTCGGCCTCCTCCAGATACTGGGTGGTCAGCAGGATGGTGACGCCACCGGCGACGAGGTCGCGGATGATCTGCCACATCGCGCGGCGGCTACGCGGGTCGAGGCCCGTCGTCGGCTCGTCGAGGAAGATGACACGCGGCTCCCCGACCAGGGTCATCGCCAGGTCGAGCCGTCGGCGCATCCCCCCGGAGTACGTCGCCACCGGCTTGTCCGCCGCCTCCGCCAGGTCGAACTGCTCCAGCAGTTCGACGACGCGTCGCCGGCCGGCCGCCCTGCCGAGGTGGCGCAGGTCGGCCATCAGGCTCAGGTTCTCCCGGCCGGTGAGCAGGTTGTCGACGGCCGAGAACTGGCCGGTGACGCCGATCAGCTCGCGTACCGCGTCGGGTTCCCGGGTCAGGTCGTGGCCGCCGACGCGGGCCTCGCCGCCGTCGGCACCGATCAGCGTGGACAGGATCTGCACGGTGGTGGTCTTGCCAGCGCCGTTGGGGCCCAGCAGGGCGAAGATCGATCCTTCGGCGATCTCCAGATCGATGCCGTCGAGCACGACCTTGTCGCCGTACGACTTGCGCAGGCCGGTCGCGACTATCGCGGGTCGGGAAGGGCTGGCCATGGTCTCCTCGATTCGGGTACGGGGTTGTCGCCGCGCGCGGTCCGTCACGCGCGGCGGATCGTGATGTCGCCGTAGGAGGTGCCGGCCCGGACCTCGACCGTGTCGTCGGTCTGCGCCGGGCCGTCGGTCGTTTCGAGCGCGTTGTGCACCCGGCCGTAGCGGGAGCTGACGTCGAGCCAGGCGGCGGTCCCCCGGCGTACGCCGACCTCGACGGCCCCGTAGGACGTCTGCAGCTCGATCGACCCCCGCACGACCGCGCCCAGCCGGACGTTGCCGTACGCCGTCCGTGCCGTCACCGAGGCGAGAGCCTCGTCGACGGTGATGTCGCCGTAGGCGGAGTTGACCCGGACGTCGCCGCTGCTGCGGCCGACCCAGCAGTCGCCGGAGGAGTTCTTGATCTCGGTGGTGCCGTCGACATCGCCGAGGCGCACCTTGCCGGAGGAGGCCTTCACCCGAGCGGGGCCGGCCACGCGTTCCACGGCGACCTCACCGTGGCTGTTGTCGACGTCCAACGGTCCGGTCTGGTCGAGCCGGATCGCGCCGCCGGTCTTGAAGTGGCACTCGCCGAGCCGCCCCTCGCAGCGGAACGCGGCCCAGGACGACTCGGCGCGCACACGGGATCCCGTCGGCAGCTCGATCAGGACATCGACCGACGGCCCGGTGCCGAAGCCGTAGCGACGCCAACTCTTCGGCGCCCTGATCAGCAGTTGCCCGCCGGCGTACTCGACGGTGGTCTGCTCCGCGGCGCTCACGTCGGCCTTGTCCGACGGGTTACGGGGCCGCACCTCCACGACGGTGTCGGCACGGTCGGTCGCGCTGATCCAGGCGTCCCCCACCGGCAGCTCGATCCGGACGGAGATGGGCTCTGGCGTATCGAAAACAGGCATGGCGGTCTCCCGGAAGGTGGGCAGCGCACATCGCTGCAGGTCAGCGGTGGGGAAAGGAAAGGGAGTACGGGGTCAGCGCGCCCAGCCGGTGAAGTGCTGGCCGGAGCGTGGCTCCACCCGGCGCGCCGGGCGACGATCCGGCTCGCCCGCCCCGATGGCGCCGGCGACCGCCCGCACGAGCCAGGCGTTGACCGACAACCCCGCCCGTCCGGCAGCCTCCTCGACGCTGGCCTTCAACTGGTCGGGGAGCCGGAGGTTGATCCGCGACGTGCCACCCTCGTCGCCCCCGGGGGCGAGCACCGGCGGCGGCGGCGCTGGCGGGCCGGCGTCCTCGCCGCCCCCGTCGGTCGGCGGGCTGGCCGGCGTCACCACGAAGTCCGGTTCGCGCCCCCGCAGCCGGACGTGCACCGACCCGGGCGCGAGCTCCCGGGTGATCTCGCCGGCCGCGTCGGACAGCGCGTCGAGCAGCATGAGGCGGGTCGCCGCCTCCAGTTGGGTGAAGAGCCGCTGGGCCAGCGCCCGACTGTCCGGGTCGACGCCCTCCGCTGCCACGGCGAACTCGTTACGCAGGTTCTCGACGTACGGCCTCAGATCCATGACGCCATCATGGCACCACTTTGGCTCAGCGCGCAATACCTCTTGGCTCAGGGTGGTGTCAGCTTGCGGACGAGTGGCCGTACGCCCTGGTCAACCCCTGCGACCCCTGATGGGCGGCGTCAACTCGCCGAACGCGCGCCGGACCAGGTGGTTCGCGTCCTCCTGGCTCAGCCCGGTGGCCACCAGCAGGTCGCTGACGGTCGTGCGGACCTGCGCGACGACGACCGCGCCCGAGAAACCGACCCCCTCACGGTAGGCGTCACCCGCAGCGCAGACCGCCCGCAGTGCCTGATCCCTCGCCCGCCTGGGTTCGTCGCCGGCGGCGAACTGCCGCTTCAACAGCCGGACCGCCTCGGCCAGGCCCGCGACCGCCGTCGGCATCGGCTCCGGGATCGGCTCGCCGTCCTCGATCAGGGTCACCGCCCGGCGGATCAACGTCCCGCTGTTGCGCATCGCCCGGTCGATCGGTTCCGCCGCCTGCGCGTACCGGCCCACCGGCCCGTGCCGCTGGTGCCAGTGCACCGGCGACAGGATGCTGGCCTCCCGCGCCCCCTGCGTCGCCTCGACGAGGGCCTTCAGCTCGTCCTTGTTCTGCCGCAGCTCGACCAGGGCGGTACGCGCCGGAGCGACCTCGCGCTCGGCCAGCGCGCCGGCGGTGGCGTCGAGCTGGGCGCTGAGCAGGTCCAGCGCCGGACGGGCGGCCCGGTTGAGCACCCGGAGCGGGTTCAGCGGCAGCAGCACGGCGGTGACCAGCAGTGCCACCGCTCCCCCCACGAGCGCGTCCACGAACCGGGGGATCTCCAGATCACGCACGGATGGGGTGAGCGTGGCGATGAGCACCGCGGTCGCCCCGGCCTGGATGACCACCGCCGCACTGCCGGAGAGAAACAACGCGACGACGATCGCCAGCACCACGATCAGTGCGAGCTGCCACCACCCGGTGCCGATCACGACGAGCAGCAGGTCACCGATCAGCACCCCGACGGTGACGCCGATGATCAACTCGACCGTACGGCGCAGGCGTTGACCCACCGACGCGGCGAGAGTCGACACCGCCGAGATCGGCGCGAACACCGGCTGAGAGACGTGCAGCACGTCGTGCACCACCACCCAGGACAGCGCCGCGGCGAGGCCGGCCTGCACGGCGAGCCCCCAGGTGGCGCGCAGCCGACGCGACCGTTCCCGCAGGACGGCGGCCGAACGAGCCGGAACCCTGGCGGCGACCCCCGCCAGGCCGGCCCGGGCGGAGTCGTCGGGCCGGGTCGGTGCATCCCCGTCCGCCCCGTTCCGACCGGCATCGACCATGGCGGCACCTACCCCACCCCGCCCGGATCAGTCCTGGCCGCCACGGCCCGCGGTCGGGTGCCGGCTGTGCAGGACGCCGCTGGTGCCACGATTGCGCCCCTCCAGGCCGGGTAGACCCCGGCCTGCCACGTGGGTGGCGGGCGTCCTCGGCCGGATGCGTGGGGCAGGGACTGCCGGGACGCCTCGGGGGGCGATTGTCGGATGGATCAGCGCGATTGAGCGGGTCGGGCAGCTCTGGCGGGGTCGTCGAGCTGCGGGTGCACGGGGTCTCCAGTACGAGCGCCGAGCAGGTGTTGGGGCTGGAGCAGACCTCGCAGGTCGCGGGAGACCGCAGCGGCGGCTTCTACCGGGCCAGTCCGCGCTGTTCGCACACCAGCGGCGCGCAGGGGGTGGCGCTGGAGGCGTACCGCTGGGGTGATCTGCCCTCCGGGACCGTGGCCCGCACCCTGGCGCTGGTCTTCCTGCTGCCGTTCATGCTGGCCAACGTGGCGATCTGGATGCGCCCGGCGAACCCTGGCTCCGAGGCCATGGTCAAGTCCCTGTGCCGGGTGCTGGCGCTCACGCTCACCGCGCTGTACGTCCTCGCCGCCGCCGGCGTCGCCCTGGACCTGCTGGCCTGGAAGTGCATGACCTCGTCTGGCTGCCTGGCCGGGCGTAGCTGGTTCTCCTGGTTGGGAGGGCAATCCACCGGGCTGCGGCTGGCGGTGCTCGCGCTGGGCCCGGCCGCCGCCATCGGCCTGCTCTGGCGGCTCAGCAACCGCCCGGGCAGAACCTTCGAGGCGTTTCGGGCACCCGAGAGGGAGGTCTCCGGTCTACCGCTCGGCGCGGTCGGTCAGTGGGACGCCGAGCCGCTGGTGGGTCGGCTGCGCTCCATCCACGTGGCAGCGGCGTTCGCGACACTGGACGTCACGTTGCTCGCCGCCCGAGCCGCGAGCGGCGCCTCGGCCGGCACGATCACGCTGGTCGTGGTCACCGGGGTGGTCCTGGCCGCCTGCGTGGTCCTGCTCTGCACGCCCCCGCTGATCGACCGGGGCGCTACGGACCGGCGGCTCGACGCGATCACCACCACGCTGCGGACGACCGCCATCATCCTGACCGTGGTGGTCGTAGCCCACCTGCTGGCCAACCCGGCGCCGTGGCGCACCGGGGGCGCCCTGCCCGGCTACGAGGCGATTCTGGCCTGCGTGTTCGTCGCCCAGACGACACTGCTGGTGGCCCTGGGCGTGGTGCTGCTCTGGCGCCGGGACCGGCGGCGGGGCGCCACCCCGCTGTTCGGGCTGGGAACGCTGGTGATGGTGGCCGTCGCGATCAGTCTGGCGGTGGCGTACTCCGCGGAGCTCGTCTACCGGGTGGCGGACTTTCTGGATCGCGACGCCCCGACCGGAGAGGGAATCGTCAACGGCCCGCCGTGGGCGTACACCTGGGCGATCTTCGGCTTCTTCCGGACGGTGCTGTTCACGCTGATCGTCGTTGGCCTGGTCATTCTGGTCTCCCGCCGCGGCCGGTACCGCGCCGCGGCGGCGATCGTCGCGCGCGACCACCCGGACCCGCCCGCCGAGGCCGAGCCCCGGCTGCGGCAGGTGCGACAGGTGATAGCACGTGCCCTGTTCACCGAGAAGCTGGTGCCCCTGGCCGTGGTCTTCGGCTGTCTCGCGGGACTCGGCACGGCCACCACCACCATCGGCCTGCTGGGGCTGTTCCCGAGTGACGTCGTCGAGCGGTACGCCGGCGTGCCGTCCGACGTCGTCACCTTCGCCATCGCGTTCGGCAGTTGGGTGATCGCGGCGATCATCCTCGGCCTGGTCATCGGGGGAGTCTTCGCCTACCGGACCAGCCAGTTCCGGCGGTACGTCGGAGTCATCTGGGATCTGGGCACCTTCTGGCCCCGGGCCGCCCACCCGTTCGCGCCGCCCTGCTACGCCGAGCGGGCCGTGCCGGAGCTGACCCGACGCATCACCTACCTGGTGGAACGCGGCGACGCGGTGGTGCTCACCGGGCACAGCCACGGCTCGGTCCTGGTCGCCGCGACGGTGCTCCAGTTGCCACCACAGGTCGGCAGCCGGGTCGCCCTGCTCACCGACGGGGCACCGCTGCGTCGGCTCTACGGCCGGCTCTTCCCCGCCTACGTCAACGACGCGGTGCTGCAGGAGGTTGGTGACCGGGTCGGCTGGCGGTGGGTGAACCTGTGGCGTGACACCGACCCCATCGGTGGCTGGATCTTCTCCGGCCACCGGCCGGGCGAGATGGCGACCGTCGACGGCCCGGCCATGACGGTGGACCGCCGGCAGCGGGATCCGCGCGGCGTGGTGACTCCCCCCGGGGACAGCATCCCCCCACCCATCCAGGGGCACTGGGGGTGCGAGTCCGACGACCGGTTCATCCGGGCGGTGCGGGAGCTGGTGGAGCGCCTCGGCGCTACGGCGGGTCCCAGAACCGACCCGCCGTAGCGCGCCGGGGACGTCACTTCCCGCGAGCCGCCCGCGCACGCCAGTCGTCGAGGTTGGTGTCGGCGACGCGGGCGTCGCCAGCGGGAACGAGTGAGCGTTCGCCGAGTTTCGCGCCGAAGTACCGGGCCTCGGGGTCGGTCACCACCGAGCGGGGGTCGGACTGGGCCGCGAGGACGGATCGACCCAGTTCGTCGAGGCGGAACTGCTCCGGTCCGGCGATGTCGACCGCCCCGTTCATCGGTGCGCCGACCGTGACCTCGGCCACCGCGGCCGCGACGTCGGCGGCCGCCATCGGCTGGATGAACACCGGCGCGAGGCGTACGGTGTCGCCGTCCGCGGCGGCGTCGATGATGCCCTGGACGAACTCGAAGAACTGCGTGGCGTGCACCAGCGAATAGGGCAGACCGGACGCGGTGATGAGCTTCTCCTGGGCGACCTTCGCCCGCATGTACCCGCTGTCGGGAATGCGGTCCGAACCCACGATCGAGAGCGCCACGTAGTGCCCCACCCCGGCGGCCGCCGCGGCCGCGAGGAGGTTCCGGGTCGACGTCTCGAAGAACTCCAGCACGGCGGCGTCCTCGAACGAGGGCGAGTTCGACACGTCGACGACGACGTCGGCGCCGTCGAGCACCTCACTGACCCCTTCGCCGGTCAGCGTGTTCACGCCGGTCTTGGGCGACGCCGGCACCGCCTCGTGGCCCTGCTCACCGAGACGGTCCACGAGCTTGGAGCCGATGAGGCCGCTGCCGCCGATGACGACGATCTTCATGATCGAACCACTTCCTGCCTGCCCGCGATGGGCTGAGTCGTTGCCAACCAGGTACGACGGAAACAGGGCGCCGATCCGTGACAGGTGCGTCGATCCAGTTGCCGGGATGCCCCGGTCGGTGGAGCCACGGACGACATCAGGCTACGTACCTGTGGATGTCTGGCGCTGGGACATCACGGCTCATGATTGCGCAGGTCGTGCAGGATGGTGACGGCGTCCCAGCGCACCTGGAGGTCGGCATGGCGGCGGTGTCCCACCCGGTGTACGCCCGGGTCTACGAGCGACTCAGTGTGGCCATGGACCGTGCCGGCACCGCCGAGTACCGACGGGACCTGGTGGCCGGCCTGTCCGGCCGGGTGATCGAGATCGGCGCGGGCAACGGACGGATGTTCCCCCACTACCCTCCCGCGGTGACCGAGGTCGTCGCGGTCGAGCCGGAACGACGGCTGCGTGCGGCCGCCCTCAGGGCGGCGTCGACGGCGCCGGTACCGGTCACGGTCGTCGACGGTCTGGCCGAGGCGCTGCCCGCCGGGGACGGCGAGTTCGACGCGGCCGTGGCCGCGTTGGTGTTGTGCACCGTGCCCGACCAGGCGAGCGCGCTCGCCGAGATCGGCCGGGTGCTGCGTCCCGGTGGGCAGTTGCGGTTCTTCGAGCACGTCGCCGTCGAGGAGCCCGGCCGTCTGCAACGGGCCCAACGGCTGCTCGACGCGACGCTCTGGCCGAAACTGTTCGCCGGCTGCCACACCGGCCGTGACACCGCCGCCGCCATCAGCTCCGCCGGGTTCGTCATCGAGGACGTGCACCGGTTCCGGTTCCCGGCCGGCAGCAACAGCCCGTCCTCGCCGTGCGTCCTCGGCCGCGCGATCAGAGCGGTCCCGACGAACCTGCACTGAGGACGGCACCCGTCGGCTGAACCGACCGCGACCGCTGCCGCCGACGGCGCTCCGACATCAGATGCCGCATGTGGATGCGGCCGGTGGCCGTGGTGGCGAGCCGAGCCAGGAAACGCGAGACCGACGACGGGAACGTGAAGGTCGATCCTCTTTGCACCGCCGGGCTGACTTATTGTCCCGTTTTGATGGCATAAGCGCATCTGGCGTGATGTGGTGGTCACCGCACTTGTCTGCGTCATATAGATGGTTCCGCGCAGGAATGCGGTTCGTGAGACGCCGCCTGCGAGTAGTACCCACGGAGGGTGTTCTGTGACAGCTAAACCCAATTCTCGTCTACGGCGTACGGCCCTGCCGGCGCTCGCGGCTTCCGCGGCCGCCGCTGTGGCGGCCAGCTTGCTGCTCTTCAGCTCGACCGCGGCCAACGCCCAGGAAGCACCGGTGAACCTGGGAACGGCGGCCAACTTCTCCGTCCTGGCCGGCGCCGAGCCCACCAACACCGGCCCCAGCTTCCTGGCCCAGAGCCTCGGCCGGTTCCCGGGGAACACCGCGGCCGGCTTCGAGACGGCAACCATCGGGGGCGAGGTCCACCTCGGCGACGCGGTCGCCCTCCAGGCCCAGAGCGACCTGACGATCGCCTTCAACGACGCCGCCGGTCGGACCCCCTTCACCAACCTTCCGGCGGAACTGGGCGGCAACACCCTCAACGCCGGGGTCTACCGGATCGGGGCCGCGCAGCTGACCGGGCCGTTGACGCTCAACGGCCAGGGCGACCCGTCGGCCGTGTTCATCTTCCAGATCGACTCGTCGCTGACGACGGCGTCGAACAGCAGCGTCGTCCTGATCAACGGCGCGTCGGCCTGCAACGTGTTCTGGAAGATCGGCAGCTCGGCCACGATCGGCACGGGCACCACCTTCGTGGGCACCATCATGGCCCAGGCGTCGATCACGCTGGCAACGGGCGCGACACTCCAGGGCCGCGCCCTGGCGAGAACGGCCGCCGTCACCCTCGACACCAACGTCATCACGGCACCCACCTGCGCTGGACCGACGGGTCCGCCCGGACCGACCGGCCCACCCGGACCGACCGGCCCACCCGGACCGTCCGGCCCTCCCGGCAGCCCCGGCGCCCCGGGAAGCCCTGGAGCACCCGGTAGCCCCGGTGCCCCCGGTAGCCCTGGAGCACCCGGTAGTCCCGGCGCCCCCGGTAGCCCTGGAGCACCCGGAGCGCCTGGCGCACCTGGCGCGCCGGGAGCACCCGGCGCACCCGGAGCACCCGGAGCACCCGGCAGCCCTGGAGCACCTGGTAGTCCCGGCGCCCCCGGTGGCCCTGGCAGCCCGGGCGGCAAGTCTCCGATCCTGCCGGTAACCGGTGGTGGCGCGGTCCCTGCCATGACGGGCCTGGGAAGCGTCATGGTCGCCCTGGGCGGGCTCGCGTTCTTCCTCGCCCGGCGTCGAAGCCAGGAGTCCTGATCGGTGGCCCGGCCGGCGATGTGCCGGCCGGGCCACCTCCGAGCGGGGACGGCCCGTCGAGGTACGGAGACGGACGGTTCGGCGGGTGAGGCCCGCTCCGTGGCGTCTTCCTCCCGCTCGTGCGACAGGTAGAGCAGGACCCGGGCTGCCCCTTCCCCAGACGCACCACCCAGGTCTGCACGGAACCGGGCCTCGAAACTCGCTTGCCGGCCGCGCTCGGCTCCGCCACAGTGGCGTCCATGACGTACTGACGGACATCACCGAATCTGCTCCGAGCCCCCGGCCGCGCCGCCCGGGGCCGTGACGCCGCCCGCCCCTCCGTCTGTACGAGATGTGAGCCACCTTGTCCCAGCACCTCTCGGATCGGGAGTCGCTGCCCCGATCCACCCCCGCCACCGTCACCGTGTTCGCCTCCCCCGCCAGCTGGGTCGAGTCCGACGCCCTCACGCAGTGCCGGCAGGTGGCCGCCCTCGACGGCATGATCCACGTTGCCGCCATGCCGGACCTGCACCCGGGCAAGGGCGCGCCCATCGGCGCCGCCATGGCGTCGACCGTGCTGTACCCGTTCCTGGTGGGCTCCGACATCGGCTGCGGCATCGCCGTGTTCCCCATCCGGCTCAAGCGGGCCGTGCCCGAGCGGCTCGCCGCCCGGTTCCCCGACCTCGACCGCGCGCTGGACCCGCAGCAGCACGCCGACGACCCGGCCTGGGCCGTCGCGCCGGACGACATCCCCGCCGGTCACCTGGAGGGCCTCGGGACGGTCGGCCGGGGTAACCACTTCGTCGAACTCGCACGCGTCGAGACCGTCTTCGACCCGGGCCACGCCAGCCGCCTCGGGCTCGACGCCGGCGACCTCGTCCTCATCGTCCACAGTGGTTCCCGTGGCCTGGGCGAGCGGATCCTGCGGGCGCACACCGAGGTCCACGGCGCCGGCCCCGCCCCCGACCCGGCCGCCTACCTGGCGATGCACGACGACGCCGTGCGGTGGGGGTCGCTCAACCGCCGGCTGATGGCCGCCCGGGTCGCGCACGCCCTGGGCGCCGAGCCCACCGAGCCGATCGTGGACCAGTGCCACAACCTGGTCGAGGTCCGCGACGGGGTCTACCTGCACCGCAAGGGCGCGGCCCCCGGTGACGGCCGTGACGTGCTCATCGCCGGTACGCGGGGTACCGCCTCCTACCTCGTGGCCGCCCACGCCGGCGCGGACGCCAACCACTCGGTGGCGCACGGCGCGGGCCGCAAGATGTCCCGCGCCGACGCCCTGCGCCGAGGCCGGGCCAAGCACACGGTCGAGGAGCTGCGCCGCACGCCGGTGGGTTCCGTGGTGGTGTGCGGGGACCGCCAGTTGCTCTTCGAGGAGGCGCCCACGGCGTACAAGCGCATCGAGCAGGTGATCGCCGACCTGGTCGACCACCACCTGGCCACACCGGTGGCCGCCACCACTCCGCTGGTCACGTACAAGACGCCCGACGTTGGATCCGCGGCCCGACCGGACCGCCGTGACCAGCGTCGCAGGCGGGGGCGGTCATGAGCGTACGCCTGCTGCTGTCGGCCGGGCGTGGCCCGCAGGAGTGCGCCTGGGCGCTGACCCACCTACTGCGTCGTCTGGAGGACGACGCCATCGCACAGGGCCTGACGACCCGGAGGGAAGAGACCCTGCCGGGTGACCGGCCCGGCACCCACCGATCGGTCCTGATCCAGATCTCCGGTGCCGGCGCCGAGGCCTTCGCCGCCTCGTGGACCGGCACCCTGTGCTGGCAGGCTCCCAGCCCCTACCGGTCGGGCACCGGCCGGAAGAACTGGTACGTCACCGCTCGCCCACCCCAGCTCGACGCTCCGCCGACCAGGTTCGCGGAGGCGGACGTACACATCGTCGCCTGCCGCACCGGCGGGCCCGGCGGTCAGCACCGCAACAAGGCCAGCACGGCGGTACGGGCGACCCACCGTCCCTCGGGCATCGTGGTGGTGGTGGACGACGAGCGGCAGTTCAGCCTGAACCGCCGCATCGCGCTGCAACTCCTGCGGCGGCGCATCGAGGACGGCGACGAGGCGGCCCGACGTGCCGTCACCACCTCCCGGTGGCGCATCCACGACGAGCTCGTTCGCGGCGACCCCACCCGGGTCGAACGCCCCGACCCGTCCGAACCGGACCAGGCCCCGCACCGGCGTTCGCGGAAGCGACGGCGGGCAGACTGAGACAGGCCGGCCCACCCGTTGG
>NZ_JAMHIW010000018.1 GCF_023896955.1 Micromonospora sp. RHAY321 | reverse complement strand
ACCGAAAGTGCAAGATCGCGGGGGAAGTGGGGGGTCAGGTTCGGGGGGCGACCGTGGGCCAGGGGAGGGTCAGTTCGCCGTGGCGCCAGCGGTGCGGGCGGTCGAGGACGGGCCAGCCGGTGTCCCTGAGTTGGCTCACGGCGCGTAGCCAGCGCTGGCGGGGGCCGAAGGTGGCGTACGCGGCGGCTGCCTGCCAGGCGTCGTCCAGCGCCCGGATCAGATCGTGCACCGGCTCGCCGGGGACGTTGCGGTGGATCAGCGCCTTGGGCAGCCGCTCGGCCAGGTCGGCGGGACCGCCCAGGGTGGTGAGCTTCGCGGCCAGGGTCAGCGTCCGGGGGCCGTCGGCGTCGACCAGCAACCAACTGGCGAGCCGGCCCAACTCGTCGCAGGTGCCCTCGACGAGCACCCCGTCCGGGGCCAGCGCGGCCGTCATCGTCCGCCAGGCGCCGGGCACCTCGCTCTCGTCGTACTGGCGCAGCACGTTGAACGCGCGCACCAGCACCGGCCGGAGCCCGGCCAACTCGAAACCACCCCGGGCGAAGGTGAGGCCGGGCGGGTCGGCGGCCGGAGTCGCGGCGGCCACCCGGGCCGGGTCGATCTCCAGCCCGACCAGCCGCACGTCCGGACGGACCCCGGCGGCCAGCCGGGCCCGCAACTCCACCGCGGTCACCGGGGTGGCGCCGTAGCCGAGGTCGACCACCAGCGGGTCGGCCGCCGCCCGCAGCCGGTCGGCGCAGGTGGCGACGATCCAGTTGTCCACCCGGCGGAGCCGGTTCGGGTTGGTCGTTCCCCGGGTGACCACGCCGAGCGGTCGGCGTCGCGCCACTCCGCTCATCCCGACCTCCCGCGGATCCGTCTCAGGAGACCCGGTGCACCTTGTGCTGGGCGGCCTGCGCCCGAGGCCGGACCACCAGCCGGTCCACGTTGACGTGCTCCGGCCGGGTGGCGCACCAGGCGATGCAGTCCGCCACGTCCTCGGCCACCAGCGGGTCGGGCACCCCGGCGTAGACGGCGGCGGCCCGCTGGGCGTCACCGCCGAAGCGGACCAGCCCGAACTCGTCGGTCTTCACCATGCCCGGGTCGATCTCGATGACCCGCAGCGGCCGGCCGCACAGTTCCAGGCGGAGCGTGCCGGCGATCGCGGTCTGCGCGTGCTTCGCCGCCGTGTAGCCGCCCCCGCCCTCGTACACCGTGTGGCCGGCCGTGGAGGAGACCACCACGATCGTGCCCGCGCCGGACGCCTCCAGCGCCGGCAGCAGCGCCTGGGTCACGCGCAGCGTGCCGAGCACGTTCACGTCGTACATCCACTGCCAGTCGGCGACCGAGCCGGACTCCACCGGCTCCAGGCCGCGCGCGCCACCGGCGTTGTTGACCAGCAGGGTGACCGGCCCGGGCGCCTGTGCGGCGGCCTCGGCCAACCCGGCCACCGACTCGTCCGAGGTGACGTCGCAGGTCACCGCGGTCGCCTCTCCACCGGCAGTGGTGATCTCGGCGACCAGGTCGGCGAGCCGGTCGGCGCGGCGGGCGGCGGCGAGCACGTGGAAGCCCTCGGCGGCGAGGCGGCGGGCGGTGGCCGCGCCGATCCCGCTGGATGCTCCGGTGACGATGGCGACAGGGGTCATCCCGTCATTGTCACCCCGCCGATCTGACCCCCTCCGGGCGGGCGTGCGAGCCGCCGCGGGCGGGCAATGCGGAGGGCGGGCGGTGATGAGGTCCGTCACCCTGGCGGGACTCGCCGGGAATTTCGATGGCCCGATGGGGAAGATGACGTTCGGCGTACAGGTTGAGCGAGAAGCGCCGGTCGTGCGTGACGGCATTAACCGTGACAAGAGGAGCGGACGTGGCGGAACTGCACACCGGGGTCGGTCGTCAGCGAGGTGCCCAACCGTGGCCCCGGCCGCGCCGCATCGCCACCCTCTCCGTACACACCTCCCCGCTGCACCAGCCCGGAACGGGCGACGCGGGCGGAATGAACGTCTACATCCTCGAGGTCGCCCGGCGGCTCGCCGAGGCCAACGTCGAGGTGGAGATCTTCACCCGGGCCACCTCCGGGGATCTCCCGCCGGTGGTGGAGATGGCACCCGGTGTGCAGGTCCGGCACATCACCTCCGGCCCGCTGGAAGGGCTCACCAAGGAGGAACTGCCGGGCCAGCTCTGCGCCTTCACCGCCGGGGTGCTGCGGGCCGAGGCGTCCCGCCCGCCGGGGCACTACGACCTGATCCACTCCCACTACTGGCTCTCGGGTCAGGTCGGCTGGCTGGCCAAGGAACGCTGGGGGGTGCCGCTGGTGCACACCGCGCACACCCTGGCGAAGGTCAAGAACGCCCAGCTCGCGACCGGTGACCGGCCGGAGCCCAAGGCCCGGGTGATCGGCGAGGAGCAGGTGGTCGCCGAGGCGAGCCGCCTGGTCGCCAACACCCGGGTGGAGGCTCGCGACCTCGTCGAGCGGTACGACGCCGACCCGACCCAGGTCGCCGTCGTCCCGCCGGGCGTCGATCTGGACCGGTTCCGGCCCGCGCCGGGCGACCGGTCCTCGGCAACCAGGGCGGCCCGCCGCCGGCTGGGGCTGCCGGTCGACGGGTACGTGGTGGCCTTCGTCGGTCGGATCCAGCCGCTCAAGGCCCCCGACGTGCTGATCCGCGCGGTCGCCGCCCTGCGCGAGCGCGACCCGGCGCTGGCCGACGACGTGACCGTGGCGATCTGCGGCGGGCCCAGCGGTAGCGGGCTGGACCGGCCCACCGCGCTGATCGAGCTGGCCGCCACCCTCGGGGTGACGGACCGGGTGCGCTTCCTGCCGCCGCGCACCGGGGACGACCTGCCCGCCCTGTACCGGGCCGCCGACCTGGTCGCGGTGCCGTCGCACAACGAATCCTTCGGTCTGGTCGCCCTGGAGGCGCAGGCCTGCGGTACGCCCGTGCTCGCCGCCGCCGTCGGCGGGCTGGTCACCGCCGTCCGGGACCAGGTGAGCGGGGTGCTGATCGACGGGCACGACCCGGCGGACTGGGCCCTCGCGCTGGCCCGCCTGCTGCCGGATCAGGCCCGGCGGGCGGAGTTGTCCCGAGGTGCCGAGAAGCACGCCCGGCAGTTCTCGTGGGACCGTACGGTCTCCGGCCTGCTCGCCGTCTACGGCGAGGCGATGGCCGCCCACCGCAGCCGCCTCGCCGCCGACCTGGCCAGCGACCCCGCCCTCTCCTGCTCCTGGTGACCGGGGGCGCCGGTCGCCGTCCGGTGCGCCGGACGGGTCGGTCGTAGAGTGGGTCCGGTGAGCCCGAAGAGCGATCTTGCGACCCTGATTGAGTCGGTGTGTGCCGAGCGGGACCTGGCCTGGGAGTCGACCGGTCCAGGCTCGTACGCGGTGACCCTGCCGGGCACCCACAAGCTCAAGACCGTCTGCAACCTGATCATCGGCGAGCACGCGCTGCGCATCGAGGCGTTCGTGATGCGCCAACCGGACGAGCGGCGCGAGGAGCTGTGGGCCTGGTTGTTGCAGCGCAACGCGCGGATGTACGCGGTCTCCTTCTCCACCGACGCGGTCGGCGACGTGTACCTGACCGGGCGGGTCAACCCGGCCGGCGTGGACGCCGACGAGCTGGACCGGCTGCTCGGTGCGGTGCTCACGTACGCCGACGAGTCCTTCGACACCATGCTGGAGATCGGCTTCGGCAGCTCCATCCGGCGCGAGTACGAGTGGCGGGTCAAGCGCGGTGAGTCCACCGCCAACCTGGCCGCGTTCACGCACCTCTTCCAGCCCTCCGGCTCCGGTCCGGACCCGGCCTGAGCGGCTGCCCGGCCACGCCTGACCGGCTCAGCGACCCGGCCTGGTCGGTCGTCCGGCCGGCTGGAGGTTCGGACCGCTCCTGACGGGTATGCCGCACCGCGCGGTGCGGCAGGGGACCCCCGCGCGCCGAGGACGGAGTGTCGAGGAGCGTGAGCGTCGCATGGCTCAGCGGAACAGCTCAGGTCGCGGCGGGACTGCGACCACCACGAAACGACAGGCTGGCAACCAGACGCCGAACAGTCCGGGGGTTTCCGAGTCGGAGATCTCGCGGATGCGGGTGGATGACATCCGCGGGCAGCTACGCAAGCGGGGGGTCTCCGGGATCTCCGCACTGCGCAAGCCCGACCTGGTGAGACAGTTGGTGCGCTCGCTGCGGGCCGAGTCCGGCGGCGCCGGCCGGCGCAGCACCGGCCCGGCTGGCCGGGCCGGCGGCACCAGGGCGTCGGCGGGCCGCGCCGCCACCACGAAGAAGTCGGCGTCCAGGGCGGCGCCGAGCCGCGCGAAGGCCGCGCCGGCGAACAAGAGCGCCCCCGCGAAGCGGGCCGCCGCGAAGAAGACGACCGCCGCGAAGAAGACGACGGCGAAGTCCACGACCGCCGCGCGAAAGACGGCGGCGGCAAAGAAGACGGCGGCGGCGAAGTCGACGGCGGCCAGGAAGACGACCGCTGCGAAGAAGACAACGCCGGCGAAGTCGACCACCGCCCGCACGTCGGCGACCGCCCGGAAGACCGCGGCCGCGCGCAAGACCGCGCCCGCGCGGAAGGCCACGACCGCCCGTACCGCGCCCGCGCGAAAGGCGCCGGCGAAGAAGGCCCCGTCGCGACCGGCTGCGAAGCGGGCGGCGCCCGCGAAGGGGGCCACGGCGAGCAGGCCGGCCGCCGGCGGTACGACGGCTGGCGGTATCCGGACCGGTCCGGGCACGCAACGGTCGGCGCGCAGCTCGCAGGTGATCGCGTCGGTCACGGACCGGCCGGAGCGCCCGGGACGGAGCCTGATCACCACCAACCATGACGTGATCATGCGTTGGGCCGCGGACCGGGGTGCGAAGCCGGCGACCATCGCCGGCACCGAGCGGGAAGGCCGGGCGGGGGTTCTGACCTTCAACATCCCCGGTTACCGGGAGAGCAGCCGGATCCGCGAAATCACCTGGGATGAGTGGTTCCACACCTTCGATCTGCGCCGGCTGAACCTGATCTACCAGGAGCAGATGCGCGACGGCCGGCAGAGCAACTTCTTCCGGACGGAGTCACCCGATCGGGAGGACGGTTGAGGTGTTTGCGGGAATGCCCGAGGGGTATGCCGCTGTTGCCAGAGACCGAGGCCCGAACTGGGGATACTCACCAGTTGTGACCGGCGAGACAGCTGGTCTGGGTTGAATCCAGAATCCGGGCGAACTAACTTTATTGCACCGCGCCACGCTTGGAAACGTTCGGGGGAGCGGCGGATCGATCAGATCCGCGCACCAGGCGAGGCGCGAGGGGACGGGTGGACCAACCGTTGGGGGACGGTGCCCACCTGTTTGGACCGGCGGCGCGAGCGGGCGACGCTTACGGGGGTGAGTGTTGCCCGCCGCCGCCGGCCCCACCGGCGGGCGCCCACCACGACCTTTGGGACGTGGTGGGCGCTTTGCGTATGTCGTACCCCCCGGGCGGGGGATCACCGGGCCGGCGCGTGGTCGGCAGATGGTGCCGGCTCGCGGTCGGTGGCCCGGCGCAGTGCGGCGACGTGGCGCTCCCGGGGAGGCCCGGCGAGCAGGTGGCCGAACGCGGCCAGCAGGCCGAGCCCGCCGATGATCAACCAGTGCCGGTCGCCGAGGTACTGCAGGCTCACCCCGCCGAGCGTGGGTGCCACGAACGCCGCGGCCGGGAACGTCAGGTAGAAGACCGACTGGTACCGCGCACGCAGCTGCGGCGGTGCCAGATCCGCGTTGATCTGCGCGTTGGGCGGGGCGGCGAGCATCGAGCCGACCGTCCAGACGACCGCCGCTCCCAGGTAGACGGCCAGTTCGTCGGCGACGGCGAGCACGCCGAAGCCCAGCGCGAGCAGGGCGGTGGAGGCGGCCAGCACGACGTGCTTGCGGTGCCGGTCGATCAGCCGGGGCACGAACAGTTGCCCGAGCACGATCAGCGCTCCGCCGAGCGCCACCACCAGCCCGTACGCCGACGGGCCCAGACCGTCCGCGCGCATGGCCAACGGCATGATCGTGGAGGTCTGCAGCGTGAGCACGGCCAGTACGAAGGTGAGCCCGACGAAGACCAGGAAGGTCCGGTCGGTGAGCGCCGTGTGCAGGCCCGGTCGCCGGGGCCGGACCGCACCTGACGCCGTCCGGGTAGGCGGGGGCAGGTCGACCGTCGGCGCGGTCCGCCGCAGGGTCTCCGGGACCTTCCAGGCGATCACGGCGGCAGCGGCCAGGGTGGCGCCCGCGTCGACCAGGAAGAGTGCGGTGAAGCTCGCCTCGGCCAGCACCCCGGCGAGCAGCGAGGCGACCGCCATGCCCAGGTTGAACGCCCAGAACTGGAGGTTGAACGCGCGTGAGCGGCGCTCGGCGGGCACCACGTCGACGATCGCCGCGACGAAGGCGGGGCTCGGCATCGAGTGCACCACGCCGACCAGCGCGGAGAGCACCGCGATCAGCACGAGGTGTCGGCTGAAGGCCAGCGCCACCATCAGACCGGCGGTGACCAGGTGCGCGGCGAGCAGGGTCGCCCGACGACCCCACCGGTCGGCCAGCACCCCACCGAGCAGCACACCAGCCGCCCCGCCAGCCCCGTACGCGCCGACCACCGTGCCGGCCAGTGACTCGCTGGCCCCGCGGGCGTCGGTGAGGTACAGCGACAGGAACAACATGGCGAACGCGCCGGCCCGGTTGATGAGAAGGCCGGCCCAGAGGTACCAGAAGGTGGCGGGGAGCCCACCCGCGGTGTCGTGCCACCAGCGCCGCAGGGCGTGCACCCGACCTCCCGACAGTTCGGTTTCCTAACCGTTTCTCCTGAACGGTAGGAACTCGGGCCCGGTCCCGCCAGTCGATTACCTGATCATGGGCGGTTCGTCACAGCGACGGGGCCACCGGTCAGGCGGTGGCCTCGGCGGGCTGCGACGCCGACGGACGGGTGGTGCTCACCGGTGCCAGTGCCTCGCCGGAGCGACGCAGCGCGGTCGCGCGACGCTCGCGCGCCGGGCCGGACACCAGGTGGGCCACCGCGGTCAGGACGCCGATGGCGGCGCACCCGTACCAGAGGGTGTCGTTGCCGGCGTGCTCGCGCACCAGGCCGCCGAGGATCGGCGCGCCCGCCCCGGCGATCTGCCAGGAGAGGGAGAAGACGCCCTGGTAGCGGCCGCGCAGCTCGGCGGGGGACAGTTCGGCGATCAGGGTGGAGTTGGACGGCGAGTTCAGCATCTCGCCGACCGTCCAGATCAGCACGGTCAGCCCGTAGAACCAGGGGGTGCCGGCGAAGGCGGTCAGCCCGAACCCGACGCCCATCACCACGGCGGCCAGGGCGAGCACGTGCGAGCGGCTCCGGCCCCGGATCAGTCGGGGCACGAAGAGCTGACCGACCACGATCAGCACCCCGTTGAGCGCGATCACCGTGCCGTAGGTGGCCGGGCTGAGGCCGTCGTCGGCCATGGCGATCGGCAGCATCGAGATGTGCTGGAGGAACACCAGTGCGGCGAACAGGTTCAGCGCCACGAAGCCGAGATAGACCCGGTCGGTGAGGATGGTGCGCAGGGCGCCGCGCGGGGCGTTCGCCCCGGGGGTGACGGCGATCCCGTTCTGCCGGGTCTCCGGCACCTTCACGAAGATGATCAGCGCGGTGACCAGCATGGTGGCCGCGTCGACCACGAACAGCAGCAGGTAGTCGGCCTGGGCGGCGAGGCCGGCGAGGATGGCGGCGCAGGCGAAGCCCAGGTTGATCGCCCAGTAGTTGAGCGAGAAGGCGCGCAGGCGGTCCTTCGCCGGCACCACGTCGATCATCATGGCGCCGAACGCCGGCCGGGCGGCCTCGGCGAACATGCCGAGCAGGAACGCACCCAGCGCCACGGCCCAGAGCTCCCGGGCCAGTCCGAGGCCCAGCATCATGGCGGCCGCGCCCACGTGGGCGGTGAGCAACGTGGGTCGCCGACCCCACCGGTCGGCCAGTGTGCCGCCCGCGGTGGTACCGATCGCGCCACCCACGCCCCACAGGCCGAGCACCAGGCCGGCCTGGGAGGCGGAGAAGCCACGTTCCTGGGTCAGGTAGATGGCGAGGAAGACGAGGACGAACGAGCCGAGCCGGTTGATCAGGGTGCCGGTCCACAGGTACCAGAAGGTGGTCGGCAGGCCGCCGGTGGTGTCCCGGAACCAACTCCGCATCGTCCGCACGTGGCGCCCCCGCTTGCAAGTAATGACCGATGTGACTACAGCGCCTTACAACCCTAGTGGTGGGCGGATCCGCAGGTCACCCGCTTTTTCACGTGGTGGTCGTCACGACGGGTGCCCGCGTGTTCCGTCTCCGGGTGGGGCAGGATGATCGGCATGACTGCGAGCGAGGGGCCCACCGTCGGGACGCTGGTCCTGCTGCGACACGGTGAGAGCGACTGGAACGCCAAGAACCTCTTCACCGGCTGGGTGGACGTCGACCTGACCGAGAAGGGCGAGGGTGAGGCACGCCGCGGTGGCGAGCTGATGCGCGAGCACAGCCTGCTGCCGGACGTCGTGCACACCAGCGTGATGCGCCGGGCGATCCGCACGGCCGAGCTGGCGCTCAACGCCGCCGACCGGCACTGGATCGCGGTGCGCCGGTCGTGGCGGCTCAACGAGCGGCACTACGGCGCCCTGCAGGGCAAGAACAAGAAGCAGACCCTGGACGAGTACGGCGAGGAGCAGTTCATGCTCTGGCGCCGGTCGTACGACACCCCGCCGCCGCCGATCGCCGACGACGACGAGTGGTCGCAGGTGGGCGACCCGCGGTACGCGCTGCTGCCGACCGAGCTGATGCCGCGCACCGAGTGCCTCAAGGACGTCGTCGAGCGGATGCTGCCGTACTGGTACGACTCCATCGTGCCGGACATCCTGGCCGGCCGGACGGTGCTGGTGGCCGCGCACGGCAACTCGCTGCGCGCCCTGGTCAAGCACCTCGACCAGATCTCCGACGAGGCGATCGCCAAGCTGAACATCCCGACCGGCATCCCGCTGCGCTACGACCTCGACCCGCAACTGCGTCCGCTCACCCTGGGCGGCACGTACCTTGACCCGACCGCCGCCAAGGCGGCCGCCGCCGCCGTGGCCAACCAGGGCCGCTGAGGCGAAAACGACGGCCCCCGGGGATCCCGGGGGCCGTCGTTCTGCCTGGATCAGCTCGCCGAGGGCGAGGTCTGTCCGGTGATCAGGTAGACCACGTGCTCGCCGGCGTTGACCGCGTGGTCGGCGAAGCGCTCGTAGAAGCGCCCCAGCAGGGTGGCGTCGATGGCGGTCTCCACCCCGTACGGCCAGTCGTCGCCGAGCAGCACCGCGAACAGGTTCTTGTGCAGCTCGTCCATCGCGTCGTCGTCGCGGTCCAGCTCGCCGGCGAGGTCGGCGTCGGGCTTCGCCAGCACCGACCCGATCTTCACGGCCATCCGGTCGGCGATGTCCGCCATCTCGGTGAAGATCGACCGCAGCTCCGCCGGTACGGCCGGCGAGGGGTGCCGGCGCAGCGCGGTCTTGGCCACGTGGTCGGCGAGGTCACCCATCCGCTCCAGGTCGGCGGCCACGTGCAGTGCGGTGATCATGGCCCGCAGGTCGGAGGCGACCGGCGCCTGCCGCGCGAGCAGGTCACAGACCCGCTCCTCCACGTGCCGGTAGAGGTCGTCGATCTCGGCGTCCCGCTCGATGACCGTCTCGGCGGCCTGCCGGTCGGCGGTGAGCAGGGCCCGCGTGGCCTGGCGCATGGCGGCGCGGACGCCCTCCGCCATGTCCACCAGCAGTTGGCTGACGATCTGGAGGTCGGCCCGGAACTCGTCGCGCATCATCACGTCCTGTGGTCGGTCGCCGCCGGCGGGTGCCGGCGCAGGGGTTGTGCAGGTGCGACGCCAACGGTAGGTGGCGCGGAACGGACCCCGGATGAACCCCGGTGAACGACGCCAGACGCAAGGGTGAACATTCGCGAAAGTGAGGGTGATTCGTCCCGGTCTGTGTGGTAGCCAGGTTAACAATGACCCTACGATCGCCGGGTGGAGTGGGCGGTGGCGGTCGTGGTGGCCGTGGCGTTGGTGGCCGGGTTGGCCGCCGGTCTCCTGCTGCCCCGGTTCCTGCCGACGCGGGACGGTCGCTCCACGTCATCGGGGAGCGCACGCTCCCGCTGGAGCAGGGGGAGGCCCGCGATAGCCGACGAGCAGCAGGCCGGGCTCGGCCGCCGGACGATCGACTCGCTCCGGGCCGGTGTCGTGGTGCTGGACAACGACGACGAGCCGGTGCTGATCAACCCGGCCGCACGCGCGATGGGTCTGCTGCGCACCGGCAGCACGCCAGGTTCGATCGCCGCGCACCCGTTGATCCGTACTCTCGCCGGCCAGGTGCGGCGCACCGGGGTGCGGCGCGAGATCGAGCTGGACCTGCCCCGGGGTCGCGACAGCGCGGGGGAGAACCCGCTCGGCGTGCACCTGCGGGCCATGGGTCTCGGCAGCGGCTTCATCGCCGTGGAGGCGGTCGACGTGACCGAGTCGCACCGGCTGGCCCGGGTGCGACGTGACTTCGTGGCCAACGTCAGTCACGAGCTCAAGACCCCCATCGGGGCACTCCAGCTGCTCGCCGAGGCGCTGCTGGACGCCACCGAGCCGGCCGACGCCTCGACGCCCGACCTCTCCGAGGACCTGGTCGCCGCCCGCCGGTTCGCCGAACGGATCCAGCACGAGTCGACCCGGCTGGGCCGGCTGGTGCAGGAGTTGCTGGAGCTGACCCGGTTGCAGGGCGCCGAGCCGCAGCCGCCACCGGAGCCGGTCGCGCTGGACTGGGTGATCGCCGAGGTGGTCGACCGGACCCGCACCGCCGCCTCGGCCCGGGGCGTCGAGGTGACGGTGACCGGCGAGCGCGGCCTCACCGCGTACGGCAGCGACACCCAACTCGCCACTGCGGTGGCGAACCTGGTGGAGAACGCCATCAACTACTCGGGCGAGGACACCACGGTACGGGTCACCACCCGTGGCGACGACGAGCACGTCGAGATCGCCGTCGCCGACCAGGGCATCGGCATCGCCCCGACGGACGTGGACCGGGTCTTCGAACGGTTCTACCGGGCCGACCAGGCCCGCTCGCGTGCCACCGGCGGCACCGGGCTCGGCCTGGCCATCGTCAAACACATCGCGAGCAACCATGGCGGACGGGTGGAGGTGTCGAGCACTCTTGGTGGTGGATCGACGTTCACCCTCCGGCTGCCCGCCAGTCCACCGGACGACCTGCTGGCGACACTGCCGCCGGCTGGGATCGATGCCGGTCCGGCCGAGCTACGGCAGGTCTGACAGCTATGAAAGGAACCCCCCGTTGAGCCGCGTTCTGGTGGTCGAGGACGAGGAGTCGTTCTCCGACGCCCTGTCGTACATGCTCCGTAAGGAGGGCTTCGAGGTCTCGGTCGCTGCTACCGGCACCGACGCCCTCACCGAGTTCGACCGAACCGGCGCGGACATCGTCCTGCTCGACCTGATGTTGCCCGAGATGTCGGGCACCGAGGTCTGCCGGCAGCTCCGGCAGCGCTCGGCCGTACCCATCATCATGGTCACCGCCCGGGACAGCGAGATCGACAAGGTGGTCGGGCTGGAGATCGGCGCCGACGACTACGTCACCAAGCCGTACTCGCCGCGGGAGTTGGTGGCCCGGATCCGAGCGGTGCTGCGCCGGCAGAGCCCCGAGGTGGCCGAAGCGGGTGCCCCCACGCTGGCCGCCGGGCCGGTGCGGATGGACATCGAGCGGCACGTGGTGACCGTCGAGGGCGGCGCCGTGCAGTTGCCGCTCAAGGAGTTCGAGCTGCTGGAGCTGCTGCTGCGTAACGCCGGTCGGGTGCTGACCCGGGGTCAGCTCATCGACCGGGTCTGGGGCGCCGACTACGTCGGTGACACCAAGACGCTGGACGTGCACGTCAAGCGGCTGCGCTCCAAGATCGAGCCGGAGCCGTCCGCGCCGCGCTTCATCGTGACCGTCCGGGGTCTGGGCTACAAGTTCGAGCCGTGATCGGCGTAACCGAAGGGGCCCGCGCTCAGCGTGGGCCCCTTCGGTGTTTCCGTCTGGGCAGGCTTTCAGGCGCCGTCGGCGGGGTGCGGGGCGACCATGCCCTGCTTCGTGCGCGCCGCACACAGCTCGGCCAGCCGCTCGTAGGCGGGCGCGCCGATCAACGCCGTCAGCTCGGGCCCGTACGACAGGTACATCGGCTCGGCGCCGACGTGCGCGTCCGTCGAGGAGGTGCACCACCAGTCCAGGTCGTGCCCGCCGGCGCCCCAGCCTCGCCGGTCGAACTCCGACAGCGTCGAGACCAGGACCTTGGTGTTGTCCGGTCGCTTGACCCAGTCCTGGTCCCGCCGGATCGGCAACTGCCAGCAGACGTCCGGCTTGTACTCCAGCGGGTGCACCCCGTCGCGCAGCGCCTGGGCGTGCAGCGCGCAGCCACCCCCGCCGGCGAAGTCGGCGTCGTTGAGGAACACGCACGGCCCGTCGGCGTTCTGGGTGGCGGTCCGGCGGGCCGGGTTCTTGCCGTCGATGGTGTCCTCGTCGGTCCAGTTCCTGAACCCGCGCCGGAAGTGCTGCCAGGTCGACGGGGTGAGCCGCTTGACGGCGTTGCGGACCCGCTTCTCGTCGTCGGAGTCGGTGAAGAACGCTCCGTGCGAGCAGCAGCCGTCCGCGGACCGGCCGGCGATGATGCCGTGGCAACCTCGGCCGAAGATGCAGGTCCAGCGGGAGAGCAGCCAGGTCAGGTCGGCTCGGATCAGGTGGGTCTCGTCAGCCGGGTCGGCGAACTCGATCCACTCCCGGGGAAAGTCCAGCGGCACCTCGCGGCTGCGCGGGTCGCCCGGGTCGTCCACCAGCACGCGGAGCTCCATCGTCACCCGGCCCAGCGTACGCCCGGTGACCTCCACGGGCCGGCGAGCCGCGCAATCATCTTGCACCTAGTGTCTTCACCATGCGACTGGGTGTCCTCGACGTCGGATCCAACACCGTGCACCTGCTGGTGGTGGACGCACACCACGGCGCGCACCCGTGGCCGGCGCACTCCGAGAAGGTGGTGCTCCGGCTCGCCGAGCAGATCGGCCCGGATGGCGCGCTGACCGACGCGGGCGCGGACGGCCTGGTCAAGGCGGTCGGCATGGCCAAGGCGGCGGCCGCCGGGCTGGAGGCTGACGACCTGATCGCGTTCGCCACCTCCGCGGTCCGCGACGCCACCAACGCGGCCGAGGTGCTGGCCCGGGTCCGCGAGGAGACCGGCGTACGCCTGGCGGTCCTCTCCGGAGCCGACGAGGCACGGATGACGTTCCTTGCCGTGCGGCGCTGGTTCGGCTGGTCGGCGGGGCGCCTGCTGGTGCTGGACATCGGCGGCGGCTCGCTGGAGATCGCCGCCGGGATCGACGAGGACCCGGACGTCGCGGTCTCCCAGCCGCTCGGTGCCGGCCGGCTGACGCGGGAGCGGCTGCGGGTCGACCCGGACAGCGCGGCGCCTCCGTCCGCGGAGGCCGTCGAGAAGCTGCGGGAGTACGTGGACGGCCGGCTGGACAAGGTGGTCGACCAGATGACCGAGGTGGGTTGGGACCGGGCGGTGGGCACGTCGAAGACGTTCCGCACCCTGGCCCGACTGGCCGGGGCGGCGCCCTCGGGGGCCGGGCTCTGGGTGCGGCGCAGTTTGACCCGCGCCGGGTTGCGGCAGGTCATCGGCTTCATCCGGCACATCCCACCGGCGCAGTTGATGGAGCTGGAGGGGGTCAGCGCGGGCCGTGCCCACCAGTTGCTGGCGGGCGCGGTGGTCGCCGAAGCGGTGATGCGCCGCCTCGATCTGGACTCACTGGACATCTGCCCGTGGGCGCTGCGGGAGGGGGTCATCCTCCGCCGGCTCGATCAACTCGAACCGATGTGATCGCCTCGGGCGGTTACGGGTGGTTTGCCAGCGCTCGTCACGTTGGCCCTTCGTCCGCCGGGCTACCCTGGCTGATGTGACTTCCCGCGTTCCGGTGCTCCTGTCCAGCTCGTCGGTCTTCCCCGAGCCGACCGCGGCGGCGTTCCAACTGGCCGCGGCGCTCGGCTACGACGGCGTCGAGGTGATGGTCTGGACCGACGTGGTCAGCCAGGACTCCGGCGCGCTGCGCGGCCTCTCCGCGCACTACGGCGTGCCGGTGCTCTCGGTGCACGCGCCCTGCCTGCTGGTCACCCAGCGGGTCTGGAGCCCGGACCCGTGGGCGAGGCTGCGCAAGGCCGCCGAGCTGGCCGAGACACTGGGTGCCCCGACCGTGGTGGTGCACCCACCGTTCACCTGGCAGCGCGACTACGCGCGCAACTTCACCGAGGGCCTCGCGACGGTCGCGGACCGGTTCCCCGGGCTGCGCTTCGCGGTCGAGAACATGTACCCGGTGCGGATGGCGGGCCGGCAGTTCGTCCCGTACGTGCCCGGATGGGACCCGACCGACACCGGCTACCCGTCGTACACCCTGGATCTGTCGCACTGCGCCGCCTCGCACAGCGACCCGCTGGAGATGGCCGACCGGATGGGTGCCGGGCTGGCCCACGTGCACCTGGGCGACGGCACCGGCGAGGGCCGCGACGAGCACCTGGTGCCCGGGCGGGGCACCCAGCCCTGCGCCGAACTGCTCTCGTCGCTCGCCGGGCGGGGCTTCACCGGTGCGGTGGCGGTGGAGGTGGCCACCCGGGGCGCCAAGAGCCGCGCGGTCCGTGAGGCGGACCTGCGCGCCGCGTTGGAGTTCGCCCGCCAGCACCTGACCGCGCCGTCGCCGGTCGACGCCTGACCCCACGCCGGCGGCGGATCGGGGTCGGACGTCGAGGTGGTTGGGCTAGCTGACCGGGGTGAGCGAATCGGCGCCCGCGGTGGGTTGCGGAGCGACCGTCACCTGCTCGCCGACCGCGGCCCGCTTGCGGGCTCGGTGCGCTGCCACGTGCGAGCGAGTGGCGCAGCGCTCGGAGCAGAACCGCCGGCAGCAGTTCGACGACGTGTCCAGGTAGACGTTGCCGCACCGCTCGTCGGCGCAGACACCGAACCGGGCACTGCCGTACTCGCAGAGCCAGACCGAGAGCCCCCAGACGGCGCCGGCCAGGTACTCGGCGCTGACCGACGCGCCCCGGCTGGTCACGTGCATGTGCCAGTCGCTGGAGTCGTGCCCGGAGATGCGCGGCTGGACCGGGAACGCCTCCAGCAGGGCGTTCAGCTCGGTCACCGCCTGGGCGTCCCGCCCCGAGGTGCCGTACTCGAAGACGTCACGCAGCCGCTTCTGCGCCCGCCGGAAGATCGCGACATCCCGGTCCGCGACCTCGTCGCGCATCCAGGCGTTGTCGTCGGGGAAGATGGCCCGCAGGTCGTCGAGGTCGTCCAGGCGGGCGTTGACCAGGTCAACGCCGGTCCGGGCGTACGCGTCGAAGTTCACGCCCCCAACGGTAGACGACTCAGGGGGCGCGCGGCGCGTCGATGTAGTGCGGCAGGAACCGCGCGTAGCCGTCGGTGATCAGGCTGGCGCTCTCCCGTACCCCCACTCCTGCCGACTCGCCGTCGACGATCCAGCTGCCCAACACCATCCGATTGCCGTCGAACTGCGGCAACGCCCGGAATTCCTGGTAGCACCAGCCCTCGTCGCCGTAGATCCCCGGGTTGGTGATCTCCTGCTCTCCGGTGACGATGCGTACCGAGCCGCCCTCCCGGCCGAGCAGCGGCTTCGCCACGTACCGCGACATTCCGCGCGGCGAGTCGAGGTACGCCGGGAGCAGGTACTCGTGGCCGGGGTACAGCTCCCACAGGACCGCGAGCAGCGCCTTGTTCGACAGCAGCAGCTTCCAGGCCGGTTCGATCCAGGTGGTCGGAGTCCCCGGGTCCAGCGCGGGCCGCCCGTACGGCTCGGCCAGCATCCACTCCCACGGGTAGAGCTTGAAACAGGTCGTCACCGGGCGGTCGGCGGCGTCGACGAACCGGCGGCCGTCCCAGCCGATCTCCTGGATGGGCAGCAGCTCGACGGTCAGCCCGGCCTGCCGGGCGGTCTCGGCGAGGTAGCCGGCGGTCATGTGGTCCTCGCCCGACTCCTCCTCGCTCGACCAGAGCACGTGCACCCGGGGGTCGTGCAGCCCGGCCCCGACCTTCGCCCAGGCGCCGACCAGCCGCTCGTGCAGGCTGTTCCACTGGTCCAGCTCCGGCCGGGTCTGCTCCAGCCAGTACCACTGGATGATGCTCGCCTCGACCAGCGCGGTGGGGGTGTCCGCGTTGTACTCCAGCATCTTCGGCGGCCAGCTGCCGTCGTAGACGAGGTCGAAGCGCCCGTAGAGGGTGGGCGGGGCCTCCCGCAGCGACCGGGCCACCGCCTCGGCCGCCCACTCCGGAATGCCGAACTCGGCGTACCGGTGGTGGGCCACCACGTGCTCGGCGGCGGCCACCGACATCCGGTGCAGTTCCTCGGTGGCCTCCTCCAGCCGCAGCACCTCGTCGAGGTCGAAGGCGTACGCGGCGGTCTCGTCCCAGTACGACATGATCCCGCCGTCGGGCAGCTCGGTGTCGACGTAGACCAGCCCCTGGGCGCGGATGGTGGCGTCCCAGTCGGGCCGTGGTGTGACCGTCTCGCGGCGCACCTCAGCCCCCGCAGGAGGCGAGGTGGGTGCCGAACCCGCCCCGCTCGGGCAGGGCCGCGGCCGTCGGCTCCGGGGCGGCGCGACCGGCGGCCGGGTCGGTGACCCGCATCGCCAGGGCCACCGTGTCACCGCCGCCGGCCGGCCCGAGGGCGCAGTCGTCGTCATCGTCGTCGTCCGAGGTCATGTTGCAGCCGGAGAGGGCGAGCGCGAGGGCGGTGAGCGCGCCGAGCTGCACGGAGGCCGACCGGAGCCGGCGGCGGGGGCGTTGGTCCACGGCATCGTTGTAGCCGATGGACGCCACCGCCGCCGCCCCGCCCCGGAAGAAGTGTCGGTGCGGCGGCTCCCGGCTGCCCCTCGGCGGGGGTCCCAGCAGGGGCGATACGCTCGGCTCATGCTCCGTTCCGTCATCCTCGCCGCCTCCCGGTCATCCCAGGTCGAGCGGCTCGTCGCGACCGCCCCGTTCACCCGGGACGTCGTCCGCCGGTTCGTCGCCGGCGCCGCCACCGACGACGCGTTGCGCGCGACCCGCGAACTCGTCGACGACGGTCTGGCGGTCACCCTCGACCACCTGGGTGAGGACACCGTCACCCCCGAGCAGGCCATCGCCACCCGGGACGAATACCTGAAGCTGCTGAAGATGCTCGCCGGTGCGGGGCTCACCCCGGCCGCCGAGGTGAGCGTGAAGCTGTCGGCCCTCGGCCAGATGTTCGACGAGCAGTTGGCGTACGACAACGCGCGGGCGATCTGCGCGGCGGCCGACGCGGCGGGCACCACGGTCACCCTGGACATGGAGGACCACACCACCACCGACTCGACGCTGGAGGTGCTGGGCAGGCTGCGCAAGGACTTCCCGTCGACCGGCGCGGTGCTCCAGGCGTACCTGCGCCGGACCGAGTCGGACTGCCGGGAGCTGGCTCACGCCGGGTCGCGGGTGCGGCTGTGCAAGGGCGCGTACAAGGAGCCGGAGTCGGTGGCGTACCAGTCCACCCGTGAGGTGGACAAGTCCTACGTCCGCTGCATGAACATCCTGATGTCCGGCGACGGCTACCCGATGCTGGCCACCCACGACCCTCGGATGATCGCGATCGGCGAGGACCGGGCCCGCTGGTTCGACCGGGGGCCGGAGCGCTTCGAGTTCCAGATGCTCTACGGCATCCGCCCGGAGGAGCAGGCCCGGCTCGCCGGTGAGGGCTACACGGTGCGCACGTACGTGCCCTACGGCGACGAGTGGTACGGCTACCTGATGCGCCGGCTCGCCGAGCGCCCGGCGAACCTGGTCTTCTTCGGCCGCGCCCTGATCTCCAAGAAGTAACCGCGCGAACCGGCCGACGGGCCGGCGGCGACCCACTGCGGTCCCGCCGGCCCGTTCGCGTATCCGGCTTGACGGCGTTGGCTAATAGGGTTAGCTTTATGGCTATGACAACTAGCCAGGTGCGGCGGGACGGCGGACACATCGCGTACGAGGTGCACGGGGAGGGCCCACTGGTCGTCCTCTCGCACGGCATGGGGGAGAACCGGGCGAGCTTCCGGCACCTCGTGCCGCTGCTGGTCGCGGCCGGTCACCGGGTCGCCTCGGTCGACGTTCGGGGCCACGGACAGTCCAGCGTCGGCTGGCCCACGTACACCCCGGCGGAGGTCGGGGCCGACCTGCTGGCCGTGGTCCGCGACATCGACGCCGGCCCGGCGGTTCTGGTCGGCAGTTCCTCCAGCGCGGCGGCGGTGGTCTTCGCCGCGGCCGAGGCACCCGACCTGGTCTCCGGCATCGTGCAGATCGGCGCCTTCGTCAGCCAGCCGAAGCTCAACCCGCTGATGCGGATGGCGCTGGGGGCCGTGGTCCGCAGCCCCCGACTGTTCGGGATGTTCCACAAGACGCTCTTCCCGGTGCACCGGCCCGCCGACGATGCCGCGTACCGCCGGTCGATGGTGGCCAACCTGCGCGAGCCCGGCCGGATGGCCGCGACGCGCGGCGTGGCCGAGCCGGTCGACCCGCACTGGACCACCCGGGCCCGGGAGGTCCGGCAGCCGGTGCTGGTGCTGATGGGTACCAAGGACCCGGACTTCCCCGACCCGGCGGCGGAGGCGCGGGCGGCCCGCCGGCTCTTCGGCACCGCCGAGGCGAGGATGATCGAGGAGTCCGGGCACTACCCGCACGCCGACCGGCCGCAGCGGACCGCCGAGGAACTGCTCGGCTTCGTGGCGGTGTGCACCGGTGCCTAGGGTCGGTCTCAACCAGCGGGCCGTGGTGGCCGAGGCCGCCCGGCTGGCCGACGAGGTCGGTCTCCAGCAGCTCACCCTGGCCGCGCTCGCCGGCCGGCTCGGCGTCGCGCTACCCAGCCTCTACAAGCACGTCCGGGGCGCGGACGCGCTGATCCAGAAGCTGTCCGCGCTGGCCACCGCCGAGCTGGCCACCGAGCTGACCACCGCCGCCGCCGGCCGGGCCGGCGGTGACGCGCTCCGGGCGATGGCCGACGCCTACCGCGACTACGCCCGCCGGCACCCCGGCCGCTACCCGGCCACCCAGCGGGTGCCCGATCCCGCCGACCCCGAGCACGTCGTGGCGGGCGAGCGGGCGGTCGGCGCCATCTACGCGGTGCTGCGCGGGTACGGGCTCACCGGCGACGACGCGGTGGACGCCACCCGGGCGTTGCGCAGTGCCCTGCACGGGTTCGTCTCGCTGGAGGCCGCCGGCGGCTTCGGCCTGCCCCGCGAGGTGGACCGCTCGTACCACCAACTGGTCGCCGGCCTGGACGTCTCGTTCCGCTCCTGGCCGGTCGACGCTCCGTGACCAGGTCGTCCGGTCCGCGCAACGGTTCGACCGGCCGGGTCGGCCTCGCCCGATCGACCGAATGGTCGTACCCTTCGGCGGGTGATTGACGGGGTGCAGCAGCCGGCACCGCGGCGGCTCTGGCCGCTGTGGACGGTGCTCGTGGTGGTCGTCCTGCTGCTCGGCTGCGGCCTGCCGGCGCTGCTCGTGGTCGGCGTGGTCCGCGAATCCGGCGGCCGTCCCACGGTCAGCCGGATCGACGCCGCGGCGAGCGACGACCCGGCCACCGCCGTCGCGCGAGGGTTGGCCGACCGGATGACCGCCCAGCTCCAGCGGCAGTCCACGGCACTCCTCGGTGGCGACCGGGCGGGCTTCCTCGCCGTCGCCGACCCGGCCGCGCACACCGACCTGCGCCGGCGCTTCGCCGCGCTGCGCGCGCTGAAGCTGACCGTCTGGCGGGCCGAGCCGAGCGGCCTGCCCGCGCCGGTCGTCGGCAAGCCGGGGGAGTGGCGGCTGCTGGTGCGCTTCCAGTACTGCTTCGTGACGCCGGACTGCCGGCCCAGCCCGGTGCTGATCGGCACCCGCTGGCGGGAGAACGGCGACCAGCCACGACTGGTTGCCCTGGAAGAGTCCCGATCGGCGGAGACCGGCACCCGCCCGTGGGAGATCAGCGACCTCGCCGTGGCGATCGGCCCGCGGACCATCGTGGCCACCACCCCGGCGCTGCGCGGCAAGCTGCCCGGCCTGCTCGCACAGGCCGAGGCGGCGGCGAAGGTCGCCGACGGGTACGTGGTGGCCGGGTCCCCACCGGACCGGTACCGGATCTTCTACGCCGGCCGCGCCGAATGGCAGCGCTGGTACGGCGGCGGCAGACCACAATGGACCGGAGGCTACGCGGTGACCGTCGGTGGCGGCCACCACGAGGTGGTGCTCAACGCCGAAGGGCTCGCCAGCAGCAGCGCCGACGACCTGCTCCGGCACGAGCTGACCCACGCCGCCTCGCTGCCCGAGCGCGGCTACCCGGGCAGGATGACCTGGTGGCTGGTGGAAGGGCTGGCCGAGCTCGCGGGCGCCGGCGGGCAGCCGGTCGACCGGTACGAAGGGCTCGCCGAGGTGCGGAAGCTGGTCCGGGGCGGTTGGGACGGCCGGCTGGAGGGCGTCACGCCCGCCGACGACGCGCCCGCCGAGCGGGTCGGCGGCAGCTACGGCGTCGGCTACCTCGCCGTCCGGCACCTCGTCGACCGGTACGGGCCGCAGCGGCTGCTCACCTTCTTCGAGGCCGTGGTGCACGAGCGCAAGGCCCTCGACGTCGCCGCCGGGGAGGCGTTCGGCGAGCGGTGGTCGACGTTGCACGACGAGTGCGTGGCGTACGTCCGCGCCGCCGCCGGCTGAGGGCACCTGGTCGCCTACCGGGTGCGCCGTACGATCGATGGGTGCGCCGCCCCACGTCGCCGCGTCCCGTCAGCGCCACGCGGCCCCGCCTGCTCGTCGCCCTGACCGCCGTCGCCGTCCTCACCGCCACCACCGCCGCCTCGTGCGGGGACGAGCAGCCGCCCGTCGCGCTCGCCTCGGCCGCCCGCAGTCCCGTCGCCGAGGTGATCGACGCGCCGGCGACGGTGACCGCCCGGGCCGCTGCCACCCTGACCGCTCCCGCCGACGGCACGCTGTCCGACCTGCGCGTCCAACCCGGACAGCGGGTGAAGCGCGGCCAGGTTCTCGCCACGGTCGACTCGCCCTCCGCCCAGCAGCGGCTTCGCCAGGCGAGGGAGGCGCTCACGACCGCGAAACGAGCCGGTCGGGGTGTCTCCACCGGTGACCTGACCGGCAGCCGGCGCGGCACCGACAAGGCCGCCGACGAGGCGTTCGACGCCGCCCGGAAGGCCGCCGAGAAGATCGCCGACCCGCAGGTGCGTGACGCGCTGCTGACGCAGGTGACCTCCGCCCAACGGCAGTACGCGGCCGCCGCGCGCAGCGCCGACCAGGCCGTCCGCGCGGTGCAGCGGGGGCTCAGCGGACTGAACTCCGCCGTCGGCGCGCTGTCCGCGGCGCAACGACTCCAGGCCCAGCAGGCGTACGACCTGGCGAAGGCGACCGTCGACGCGCTGACCCTGCGGGCCCCGATCGCCGGGGTGGTGCAGCCGGGCGGCACCCGCGCCGGCGGCGGATCGACCGGTGACCTGGCCGGGCTGCTGGAGCAGGCCGGTGGCGCTCAGGCAGCGGGGATCGACCCGTCGGTGCTGGCGCCCGGCCAGGGCGGGCCGCCCGCCGGGGTGGACGACGCGGTCGTCGTCGGTGGCCGGGTCACCGCCGGCACGCCCGTGCTCACCGTGGTGGACACCGGTCAGCTGGGGCTGCTCGCCGAGGTGGACGAGACCGACGTGCTGCTGGTCCGAACCGGCGTGACCGCCACGGTCGAGCTGGACGCCGTGCCCGGCGCCACCTATGACGCCACGGTCCGCTCGGTCGACGTGCTCCCGACGAACTCGGCGCAGGGTGGGGTGACCTACCGGGTACGCCTGACGCTGGAAGCGGGCAGGCTCGCCGAGAACGAGCCGGCCCCGGTGCCGCGCCCGGGAATGAACGCGATCGTGCACCTGCGGGTACGCGAGGCCGCCGACGCGGTGACCGTCCCCGCCTCGGCGGTGTTCTCGGCCGACGGTCGGGACGCGGTCTGGGTGGTCCGCGACGGGAAGGCGGACCGGGCGCCGGTGACCGTGGGTGTGCAGGGGTCGGATCTGGTGCAGATCCTCGACGGCGTGCAGGCGGGCGACCGGATCGTGGTGCGCGGCACCGACCAGGTGCGTGACGGCCAGGAGGTGCGGTGACCCGACCCGCCGCGCCGGACGGCGAGGGCGTCCCCGCCATCGAGGCGGTGGACGTGTCCCGCACGTACCAGTTGGACGGCGTGTCCGTCGAGGCGCTGCGTGGGGTGTCGCTGGTGGTGCAGCCGGGTGACTACGTGGCGCTGGTCGGGCCGTCCGGCTCGGGCAAGTCCACCCTCATGCATCTGCTGGGCGGGCTCGACCGGCCCAGCGGCGGCCGGCTGGTGATCGGCGGGCGGGACGTGGGTGCCCTCTCCCCGCCGGAGATGGCCACCCTGCGCAACGAGACGATCGGCTTCGTCTTCCAGGCGTTCCACCTGCTGCCGAGGACCTCGGCGGTGGAGAACGTGGCGTTGCCGCTGGTCTACCGGGGCGTACCGGCCCGGCAGCGCCGGGAGCGGGCGGCGGCGATGCTCGGCCGGGTGGGTCTCGGGCATCGGCTGGACCACCGGCCCAACCAGATGTCCGGTGGTGAGCAGCAGCGGGTGGCCATCGCCCGCGCCCTGGTCACCGAGCCGACGGTGCTGCTGGCCGACGAACCCACCGGCAACCTCGACAGCGTCACCGGGGCGGCCGTGCTGGAGCTGCTGGAGCAGCTGAACGTCGAGTCCGGGGTGGCGCTGGTGATGGTCACCCACGACCAGGAGGTGGCCGCTCGGGCCCGTCGCCGGATCACCATGCGTGACGGCGTGGTGGTGGCGGACAGCGCCGGCGACGGCTCTACGGACCTCCATGATCTACCGCCGTTCGTTGATCACGGTCGACCTGCGACACTGGTCGCCGCTCCCAGCGCGGAGCCTCGGTCCGTGTCCGGAAGCGGCCCGGGGCACCCGTCCGGTGGCTCCGGTGGCGCCGCTGGAGCCACCGGGCGCCTTCCGCGCCCGCCGGCCACCGGCAGCGGCACCGACCACGCCGGCAGGGCGACCGGTGGCGGGAGCGGGTCGTGAGGGTCGCCGAGGCGTGGCGGGTGGCGCTGGACGCGTTACGGGCCAACCGGTTGCGCAGTGCGCTGACCATGCTCGGGGTGATCATCGGGGTGGCCTCGGTGGTGCTGCTCGTGGCCATCGGCACCGGCACCAAGCAGAAGGTGGAG
This sequence comes from Micromonospora sp. RHAY321, assembly GCF_023896955.1. GTDB lineage: Bacteria > Actinomycetota > Actinomycetes > Mycobacteriales > Micromonosporaceae > Micromonospora. Next base: position 97,023 of record NZ_JAMHIW010000018.1, on the reverse strand, counting down.
CAGCAGGTCGAGGGGCTCGGCTCCAACCTGCTGCTGGTCGTCCCCGGCAGGATCGAGGTGGGCAACGCGCCGGTGGTCTCGCCGCTGACCCTCAAGGACGCGGACGCCGTCTCCCGGGTGGTCGGCGATCCCGAGCGGGTGGCGGTCACCGTCGCCTCCGGGGCGACCGCACGGGCCGGCGCCCGCTCCGACTTCACCACCGTGCAGGGCGTACTGGAGACCACGCCGGCGGTGTTCACCCGGTCGCTGGCCCGAGGCCGTTACCTCACCGGCACCGACGTGGACACCAGCCGGCGGGTGGCCGTGCTCGGCGACTCGGTGGCCCGCGCGCTCTTCCCCGACCGTGACCCGCTCGGGCAGCAGGTGACGCTGGCCGGCGTGCGGTTCCGGGTGATCGGCGTCTTCGCGCCGCTCGGCCAGAGCCTCGGCGTCGACCGGGACGACGAGGTGCACGTGCCGGTGACCGCCGCGCAGCGGCTCTGGGGCACCCAGCGGGTCGACGGCATCGCGGTGAAGGCGCCGGACCGGGAACGGATCGACGAGCTGGGCGAGCGGATCGTCGCCGAGCTGAGCCGCCGGCACCCGGACACCGAGTTCAGCGCGGTCACCCAGCAGCAGATCCTCGGCGTGCTCGGTGACATCCTCGGCGTACTCACCGGAGTGCTGGCCGCCATCGCCGGCATCTCGCTGCTCGTCGGCGGGGTCGGCGTCTCCAACATCATGCTGGTCAGCGTCCGGGAGCGGACCCGGGAGATCGGCCTGCGCAAGGCCGTCGGCGCGCGCCCCCGCGACATCGGGGTGCAGTTCCTGCTGGAGGCGGTGCTGCTCACCACGATCGGCGGCCTGACCGGGATGGCGCTCGGCGTGGGAACCGCGCTGCTAGTGGACGCGCTGTCACCGATTCCGGCGGCGATCACGTGGTGGTCGCTGGCGCTCGCCTTCGGCGTGTCGGCGGTGGTGGGCATCGTCTTCGGGGTGGTTCCCGCGCAGCGCGCCGGTCGGCTCGACCCGGTGGTCGCCCTGCGCGCCGAGTGAGCCCCGACCGCAAACGGACGGCCGGCGCAGGCGGGGAGATACCGGGAGCACGGATCGGGTGAACCAGCGGCCGAAACATGATCAGTTGTACGAAGGGATCGCGCCGGTCACAGCCGCCCCGCTACCGTACTGGTAACACGCGCGTCGCCGGCCCGGCCCGGAGCATCCGTCGGGTTGGCACGCGCCGGGCATGGGATGGGTCGGTGAGCCATGGCCGGGTCGCAGTCCGACGGACGGCTGTCGGAGGTCAAGTTCCTGACCGTCGCGGAGGTGGCGACGGTCATGCGGGTGTCGAAGATGACGGTCTACCGCCTGGTGCACAGCGGTGAGCTCACCGCTGTCCGGGTCGGCCGGTCATTCCGGGTGCCCGAGCACGCGGTGCACGAATATCTGCGGGGCGCTTTTCAGGAAACCGCCTGAGCCACCGCCCCGTCCGTCGAGCGTGACGTAACGGGCATCGGTAGGGCACCGGCGGGGCCGCGTTGGTCCGGCTGACCCTCTGCGGCTACCCTGGAGCCCGACCGAGACCCCACCGGTGCGCCCCGCCGCCCAGACTGGTCCGGTCCGTTGTCCGCATGCGGTCGCCGTCGCCACCTGCGTGGTGTCATCCGGTCCGCCCCGCACGTTGTATCGAAAGGCTGTCGTATGGGCTCGGTGGTCAAGAAGCGCCGCAAGCGCATGGCTAAGAAGAAGCACCGCAAGCTGCTGCGCAAGACCCGCGTCCAGCGTCGCCGTCTCGGCAAGTGACCTCCGCCGGGCCAGCGGCCCGGCATCCGGCGTCACTTGCCAAACTGTCGATCCCCGGAGGCTCAGGTGATCAGGCCGTGGTCGTCCCGGCTCGATCCCTCCTGCCGGGGTAGGTGCCTCAGATGACCCCCGGCAGCACCTCAGGTGCTCCGGGGGTTGTCGTCGTCACCGGGGTCGGCCGCTACCTGGGCGCCCACGTGGCTGCCCGACTGGCCGCCGACCCGCGTATCGAGCGGGTCATCGGGGTGGACGCTCCGGAGCCCGGCGCCGAGTTCACCGACCTGCTCGACCGGGTCGAACGGATCCGCGTCGACTCCGGCTCGCTCGGCGGGCTGCTCGCCGACCTGGACGTCGACGCGGTGGTGCACCTCGCGCTGGTCAGCGCTCCCGACCCGCAGCACGGTGGCCGCTCGGCGATGAAGGACCAGAACGTCATCGGCACCATGCAGCTGCTCGCCGCCTGCCAGCGCGCCCCCCGGCTGCGCAAGCTGGTGGTCCGCTCGTCGACCGCCGCGTACGGGGTGTCGTTCCGGGACCCGGCCGTGTTCACCGAGGAGACCGAGCCGCGCGAGGTGCCACGCGGCGGCTTCGGCCGCGACATCCTCGACGTCGAGGGGTACGTCCGCGGCTTCCGGCGCCGTCGGTCCGACGTCACCGCGACGGTGCTGCGCTTCGCCCCGTTCATCGGCTCCACCGCCGACACGACGTTGACCCGCTACTTCTCGCAGCCGCTGGTGCCCACCGTCTTCGGTCGTGATCCCCGGTTGCAGTTCCTGCACATCGACGACGCGTTGGAGGTGCTGCACCGGTCGATCGTGGAGGACCACCCCGGCACCTACAACGTCGCCGGCCCGGGGGTGCTGTCGCTGTCCCAGGCGATCCGGCGGGCCGGTCGGGTGGCCGTGCCGGTGCTGGAGCCGGGCCTCTCCGGTGCCGCCGCGCTGGCCCGCAGCATGGGCTTCGGTCGCTACGGCCTCGACCAGGTCGACCTGTTCGTGCACGGCCGGGTGGTCGACACGACCCGGTTGGAGCAGGAGTACGGCTTCACACCCCGCTCCACCGCCGCGGCCTTCGACGACTTCATCCGCGCCCACCACGGCGGTGTGGTGGTCACCCGGGGCCAGTTGGCCGCCGCCGAACAGCTCGTCCTGGACGGCATCCGGCAGGTCCGCGCCGCCGTGCGGGAGCGGTCGTGAGCGCGAGGAGTGAGCCGGTCCTGCGAGCCCCGCAGTCGGGAACCGAGGTGGCGTCGTGACCGGGCCGGGGGAGGGACGCGACCCGGCGGGTATCGGCCGGTTCGACGTACCACCGGGGCCGACCGCACCGGACGCGGAGCCGGCGCGGCGCAACGGACACCGACCGGCGGCCGGGGCCGCGCCGATCCCGCCGCAGGCCGACGAGCCCGACAGGCCGGCCGCCGACCAGCCCGACACCGCGTCCACCGACGGGACCGGCACCGGGAGCGGGCCGGGTGGCACCGCACCGGCCGTGCCGGACCGGCCGGGGGACCAATGGGACCGCAGGGTCGCGAACGGCCTGGCGTTCCTGCGTCGGCGACTCTCCGGCGACTACGAGGTCGACGAGTTCGGCTTCGACCCGGAGCTGACCGACGCGGTCTTCCACCCGCTGCTGCGGCTGCTCTACCGGGACTGGTTCCGCACCGAGGTCAGCGGCGTGGAGCACGTGCCCCTGGACGGGCCCGCCCTCGTGGTCGGCAACCACTCGGGCACCGTGGCGCTGGACGCGTTGATCCTCTCGGCGGCGTTGCACGACAAGCACCCCGCCCACCGCTACCTGCGCCTGCTCGGCGCCGATCTGGTCTTCCGGATGCCGGTGGTGTCGGAGATCGCCCGCAAGACCGGCGGCACGGTGGCCTGCAACCCCGACGCCGAGCGGTTGCTCGGCGGCGGCGACCTGGTCGGTGTGTTCCCCGAGGGCTTCAAGGGCATCGGCAAGCTCTACTCCGACCGGTACAAGCTGCAACGCTTCGGCCGGGGCGGGTTCGTCTCGGCGGCGCTGCGCACCGGCACCCCGATCGTGCCGGTCGCCATCGTCGGCGGCGAGGAGATCTACCCGATGCTCGCCGACATCAAGCCCCTCGCGAGGCTGCTCAAGCTGCCGTACTTCCCGGTCACGCCGACCTTCCCGTGGCTCGGGCCGCTGGGCATGGTGCCGCTGCCCAGCAAGTGGCTGATCCAGTTCTGCCCGCCGATCCCCACCGCGCACCTCACCGACTCGGCGGACGACCCGCTGGTGGTCTTCAACCTCGCCGACCAGGTGCGGGAGACCATCCAGCAGACCCTGCACACGCTGCTGGAGCGACGTCCCGACCCGTTCGGCCCCTGAGCCGGGTCAGCCGGGGCGACGGCGGCGCTGCAGCGCCAGGCCGGCGGTCACCGCGCCGGCCACCAGGCCGGCCGCTGCGGTCGACGGTACGGCGATCTTGACCGCGCGGCGGCCGGTACGGAAGTCCCGCACCTCCCAGCCGTGCTGCCGGGCCTGTCGCAGCAGGGTGCCGTCGGGGTTGACCGCCACCGCCCGGCCCACGGCGGAGAGCAACGGCAGGTCGTTGGCCGAGTCGCTGTAGGCCGCGCACCGGGTCAGGTCCAACCCTTCCACGGCGGCGAGCTGGGTGACCGCCTCGGCCTTCGCCGGCCCGTGCATCAGGTCACCCACCAGCCGTCCGGTGTACGCCCCGTCCAGCACCTCGGCCACCGTGCCGATCGCACCGGTCAGGCCGAGTCGAGCGGCGATCACCCGGCCGATCTCCACCGGGGCGGCGCTGACCAGCCAGACCCGCTGACCGGCGTCCAGGTGACGCTGGGCGAGCTGGTGGGTGCCGGCCCAGATCCGGGGAGCCATCAGCTCGTCGAAGATCTCCTCCGAGAGGCGCTCCACGTCGTCCACCCGCCAGCCCTCGACGAAGGCCAACGCGGCCTCCTTGGCCTGGGACATGTCACCGGCGTGCTCCCGTGCGAGCAGCCGGAACCGGAGCTGCTGCCAGGCGAACCGTGCGAGGTCGGTGGTGGTGAAGTAGTTCCGGGAGGCGAGCCCGCGCGCGAACCAGTAGATCGACGCGCCCTGCATCATCGTGTTGTCCACGTCGAAGAAGGCCGCGGCGGCCGGGTCCGGCACGGGTACTGTCGCCGGCGCCAGGTCGGTCTCCGCCCATCCGGCGGTGTGACCGTGCGCGTCGGTGCTGACCGTCACCTTGCGGCTGCGCGCCACGCGACTCCCCTCCCTCGCCGGATGCCTTCAGCGAGGGTAGCCGGCATGCGTGGTCGATCGGCCGGGCACAGAGCGAACTGTGCCACGGCCGACTGACCTGCGGTATGTGGAAAAGGCCGGGCTGGGTGCCGGTCGGTCAGCGGGCGCCGGGGCAGGTGGCCGGGACGGGGCCGAGGGCGTCACTGCCCGTCGGCGCCGGCAGGCCGCATGCGATCGCCGCGCGCAGCGCGTCCGAGCGCTCCCGGATGCTGTCCAGCAGCACCAGCGACCGCCCGGTCCGCTCCCGGTCGGCCCGGGTTGCCCCGTCGACCAGGTTGCCCACCGCCCGGCGCTGGCCGGTGACGAAGGTGTTGAGCGTGTCCAGGCTCGTCGGTTCTGCCCGCTGTACCGCCGCGGCGGTGAGCAGGCGGACGCCCTGCCGGGTGTCGGCGTCCATGTCGTCGAGGACCGCGCTGTAGCCGATCCGGTCACCGCGTAGCTTGGCGGCCTCGCCGAGCCTGGTCCGGGCGAAGTCCAGGAAGAGCTGACCGCGGCTGATGTCCGAGCTGGCCAGGGCGAGCTGGGCGCGTTCGGTCGAGCGCTTCATGCCGTACAGGGCGTCGCCGGGAACCGCGTTCTCGCTGGCGGCGGAGATGCCGGAGACGGCGATGGCTCCGGCGGCGACGCCGATCAGGATCGCGCCCCGGGCGCGGGCCCGCCGGGCGGTGACCGCCGGCAGGAGCGAGCCACGCGTGCTGGCCGGACGCGTGGCGGCCGGTTCGGCGGCCGCCGGGGTGCCCAGCCCTTCCCGCTCGGCGGTGGCGAGCAGCATCGCCCGCAGGCCGGTGCGGAAGTCGGGGTTCACCTCGACAGCCGGGGGATCGACGCTGAGTCGTTGACCCACTGCGACGAGCGGCGCGAGCTGGCCGTCGACCCGGGACCGGACATGGTGCCGCCGGCCGCCGTTGGCCTCGTCGAGAAGCTGCGCGAAGCGCTCGGCGCGCCGGCGGGAGAAGAGGATGTTGTCCACCGCAGGCACCTCCTCTCGCTGGTCACGGCCGGTCGGCCGCCGTCGTTGCCAGCGACCGGGCGGCAGTGTGACACCACGGAGGTGAGGCCCCGTCCGGCATGCCGGTCGGACCTCGGTGACCCGGGCCTGCCGGGGCAACCACCGGTCGCACCCGGAGAAACGCGGCGGACCGTGCACGGGTTACGGGCCTGGCGGGGCGGAAATCACAGAAAGTGATCGTTGTCACCGGCGGGACCGACCTGGACTGCCCGGACGTCCATCGACGTCCATCGGTCCCGCCGAAAGAAACTACGGCTGGAAACCGTCGGGCAGGAGTCGGGCCAGCGCGCGGACCGCCCGGTACTGGAGGGCCTTGATGGCGCCCTCGTTCTTGCCCATCGCACGGGCCGTCTCGGCGACCGAGAAGCCCTGGAGGAACCGGAGCACGATGCACTCCTGCTGCTCCGGGTTGAGCTGCTTCACGGCGGTGAGCAGCGCGACGTTGGTGATGTGCTCGACCACCGCCGCCTCCGGGCTGCCCTCGGGGCCCCGGTCCTCCCGGTCGGCGTCGAGGACGTCGCCGGTGGTGACCTCCAGCCGGTACCGGCCGGACTTGAAGTGGTCCGCGACGAGGTTGCGGGCGATGGTCACCAGCCAGGCGCCGAGGTCACGGCCCTGCCAGGTGAAGCTGCCGATGCGCTTGAGCGCCCGCAGGAAGGTGTCGGAGGTGAGGTCCTCGGCGAGTTGGCGGTTGCCGACCCGGAAGTAGACGAACCGGAAGACGGTGTCCACGTACCGGTCGTAGATCAGGCCGAACGCCTCGGACTCGCCGGCCTGCGCCCGCTCGACGAGCGTCCAGACCTCGGTGGCCGGGTCGGACGGGTCCGGTCGACTCGGGAAGCCGGTCGGGGTCGTGGTGGACGGCACCGCCGGGATCACCGCCGTCTCGCCCGCCGACGGATCCGTGGTCGCCGCCGGTGTGTCGTCAACCCGACGGCCCTGGACCGGCATGGTCGGACGGGCCGGGACGGCGACCCGGCCGCCGGCCGGTTTCGCGTTCCCACCGGGCACCGCCGGTCGTGGCGGTGGCTCGTTGTGGTGCGGCCGGTTGCGGATCCGCTGGGCCGCGCCGTCGCCCCGTACGGCGGTGCCGTGTGGTTCGTCGAGCGGAGCGCGCGCGGCTGGCCGCTCGTTGACCTGGGCGCGTGGCGTCGGACCGGTCAGGCCGACCGGGCGTTCCGCGTAACCGAAGGTGGTCACCGCGACGCCCCCGTTTCGTCGGTCGCCGGACGGGCCGGTCTGCGGGTCGTTGGTGCGGACCGACCGGGCTTCCGGTCGGGCAGGACGGTTCCGGGGTGTGCCGACGGGCGGCAGTTCCCCTTGAGGTGCTGGTCCAATGCGCTCACAGGCACGGGGGCCTCCTCGGGCTGAGGGGTGTCGACTCACGGCAAATGGGGTGAGCCGACCCGAGTGATGATAGGGCCAACGTCACCCGCGCGTGGCAAGTCCGTTACACAGGGCGGAAGTATTTCCCCGTCTGTCGCACCGTCGGCGGACCGGTTGTCCGTCGTGTGCGATTGACTTTGGATCGGCTCGGTGATCCAGGATGGATCCCCTGGTTGGGGGCGCGATGCCCGTTCGGCCGACCCGACCCGACGGGTCGGCGGTGGGTGCCCGGCCGAACCGCCGGCAGGCGGGGTCATCCGTCCCATCCGTGGGACCTGATCGGATCGTCGGCGGCACAGTGGTCGGTCCCGCAGACGGGACTGGGGAGGCGTCGTTGTGCGGCCCCTGCCCCGACCGTCGGGCGTGGCCTGTCGCCGCCCGCTGTGCCAGACTCGATCACCGTGCAGGACGCAGCGGAGAACCCCGCGCCGAACCTCGCCGACCGGGTCCACCGGGCGGCTCTCGACCACGGTGACCGGGCCGCGCTGCACTGGCGCGACCAGACTCTCAGTTGGTCCGAACTGGACGCCGCGGTCGACGCCGCCGCCCGCGGCCTGGCCGCTGCCGCGCCACCCACCGACCCCGGCGGTACGCCACCCCGCGTCGCACTCGCCCTGCCCAACAGCCCCGACTTCGTGGTCGGCTGGCTCGGCGCCCTGCGCGCCGGGCTGATCGCGGTGCCGGTCAACCCCGGCTTCACCGCGCCGGAGTTGCGGCACGTGCTGGCCGACTCCGGTGCGTCGGTGCTGATCGGCACCGACCGGGTCCGGGAGCTGGTCGCCGAGGTGGCCGCCGAACTGCCCGCGCTCGCCGCCGTGCACGAGACGCCGCCGGGACCGGCCGCCGACACACCCGCTCCGGCGCTCGCGCACCGGGGCGGTGACGACCTGGCCGTACTGCTCTACACCTCCGGCACCGAGGGCCGACCCAAGGGCGCGATGCTCTCGCACCGCGCGCTGCTGGCCAATCACGAACAGGTCGACCGGATCGAGCCGCCGGTGGTCGGTCCCGAGGACACCGTGCTGCTGGCCCTGCCCCTGTTCCACGCGTACGGGCTCAACTCCGGGCTCGGCGCGGTCGTCAACCACGGCGCGACCGGCGTGCTGCTCGACGAGCTGGGACCGACGGCGGGGCTGGACGAGATCGCCCGGCACCGGGTCAGCGTGCTGGTCGGCGTACCGTCGATGTTCCTGGCCTGGGCCGGTGCCGACGGGGTCCGCGCGGCGACGGCGTCGGTGCGGGTGGCGGTCTGCGGAGCGGCGCCGTTGGAGCCCGCGGTCGCGGCGCGCTTCACCGAGGCGAGCGGTCACCCGGTGCACGTCGGGTACGGCCTCACCGAGACCGCGCCGGTGCTCACCTCCACCCTGGTCGGCCGGGTGGCCAAGCCCGGTTCGATCGGCCGGCCGCTGCCCGGTGTGCGGCTGCGCCTGGTCGGCGCGGACGGGGCGGACCTGTGGCGCGACGGCCTGGCCGTCCCCGAAGACGACCCGGATGAGCTGGACATCTCCGACGTGGCGCCCGGCACCGACCCGGGGCAGGTCGTGGTGTGCGGCCCCAACCTCTTCTCCGGCTACTGGCCCGACGGGCGGGACGGCCCCGACGGCGACGGCTGGTGGGGCACCGGCGACATCGCGTACGCCGACGAGGACGGGGACCTCTTCCTGGTCGACCGGCTCGGCGAGCTGATCCTGGTCAACGGTTTCAACGTCTATCCGCACGAGGTGGAGCTGGTGCTCGCCGGGCATCCCGGGGTGGCCGAGTCGGCGGTACTGGGTGTGCCGCACCCGCGGACCGGCGAGACTGTGCGGGCGTACGTGGTGCCGACGCCGGGGCGACCGGTGACCGGCGAGGACCTGCTCGCCCACTGCGCACGGAACCTGGCCCGGTTCAAGTGCCCGACCGCGGTCGAGTTCGTCGACGCCCTGCCGCACTCGGCGATCGGCAAGGTACGCAAGACCCAGCTCCGGTCGGCGACGCCGGCCGACGCCGACACCCGCACGGAGGTAACCGATGTCCACTGACGCCCGGCTCGCCCTGATCACCCGGCCCGGGTGCCACCTGTGCGACGACGCCAAGGCGGCGCTCGACCGGGTGGTGGCGGTCACCGGGGACAAGTGGGTCGAGTGGGACGTGACCGGCGACGACGAGCTGGAGCGGGAGTACGGGGACCGGCTGCCGGTGGTGATGCTCGACGGCAAGGAGCACGGCTACTGGCGTGTCGAGGAGGACCGGCTGCTGCGGGACCTGACCACGCCGCAGCTCTGAGTGGTGCCTATGGTGCTCTGATGACCCCTGCGCACCCCCACCTGGTGTGGGACTGGAACGGCACCCTGCTCAACGACCTCAGTCTGGTGGTGGCCGCCACCAACGCCGCGTTCGCCAGCGTGGGCGGGCCGGCCGTCACCTCCGACGAGCACCGGGTGCGGTTCCGCCGGCCGATCGCCGAGTACTACGCCGAGGTGCTCGGCCAGGCCGTGGACGACGACGAGTTCGGCCGGCTGGACCGGATCTTCCACGACGCGTACCGCAGCGGGTTGACGACCTGCGAGCTGGCAGCCGACGCGCGGACCGCCATGGCCGCCTGGACGGGCAGTCAGAGCCTGCTCTCCATGTGGTTCCACGAGGAACTGGTGCCCACCGTGCACACCTACGGGCTGACCGGCCACTTCACCCGGGTGGACGGGCTGCGGGCCGCCGTGGGCGGCGGCCGCAAGGCCGAGCCGCTCCAGCGGCACCTGGCCGAGCTGGGCGTCGACGGCGACTCGGTGGTGCTGATCGGCGACTCCATCGACGACGCGGACGCCGCGCTCGCGGTGGGTGGCCGTGCGGTGCTCTACACCGGCGGGTTCACCGACCCGGCCCGGCTGCGCGCCTCCGGTCACCCGGTGGCCGACACCCTCACCGACGCGGTCGCCCTGGCCCGGGAGGTCAGTTCCGCAGGTAGGTGAGGACGGCCAGCACCCGCCGGTGCTGCTCGGTGTCGGGCGGCAGCGTGAGCTTCGTGAAGATGTTGCGCACGTGCTTCTCCACGGCGCCGTCGCTGACGACCAGGGCGCGGGCGATGGCGATGTTCGACCGCCCCTCGGCCATCAGGGCGAGGACCTCGCGCTCGCGCGGGGTCAGCTCGCGCAGCGGGTCGTCCCGGCGGCGCCGGGCGAAGAGCTGGCCCACCACCTCCGGGTCGAGCACCGTGCCGCCGGCCGCCACCCGGCGCAGCGCGTCGAGGAACTCGTCGATCGCGGCGACCCGGTCCTTGAGCAGGTAACCGATCCCGCCGCCGGCGCCGCCGGTGGTGGCCAGCAGGTCGTCGGCGTACGAGACCTCGACGTACTGGGACAGCACCAGGATCGGCGTACGCGGCACCAGCCGACGCGCCTCCACCGCCGCCCGCAGCCCCTCGTCGGTGTGCGACGGCGGCATCCGGACGTCGACGATCGACACGTCGGGCCGGTGCTCGACGACCGCCTCCACCAGCGCGTCGCCGTCCCCGACGGCGGCCACCACGTGGTGCCCGCTCTCGGTCAGCAGCCGCACCAGCCCCTCCCGGAGCAGGACGGCGTCGTCGGCGATCACAATGCGCATGGCTGTGTTGTCTACCACGTCCGGCCCGCCTCGCGGGCTCGGTGCGGTGCCCAGCGGGCCTGCCGGCTCACAGGGGAAGGTCCGCGCGGATCTCGGTGGGCCCACCGACCGGGCTGATCACGGCGAGCTCGCCACCGGCGGCCCGGACCCGGTCGGCGATGCCGACCAGGCCGTGCCCCTTGGCCAGGTGCGCGCCGCCGTGCCCGTCGTCGCCCACCGACACCCGGAGCTGGCTGCCGTGCCGGGAGACGGCCACCACGGCTTCGGTGGCGCGGCTGTGTTTGGCGACGTTGGTCAGCGCCTCGGCCACCATGAAGTACGCGGTGTTCTCCACGGCCGGGTCGAGTCGCCCGCCGGGCGTGCCGAGCTGCGGGTCGACCTGTAGCTCGATCGGGATCAGCCCTCGGCCGGCGAGGGCGGCCAGCGCGCTGGGCAGCCCCCGGTCGACCAGGATCGGCGGGGCGATGCCCCGGGACAGCGCCCGCAGCTCGGCCAGCGTGTCGCGGGTCTGGGTGACCGCCTCGTCGATGGTCCGCCCGGCCGCCTCCGGGTCGGAGGCGAGTTGCAGCCGGGCCCGGCTGAGGTCCATGGCCAGCCGGACCAGGCGCTGCTGGGGGCCGTCGTGGATGTCGCGCTCCAGCCGGCGCAGCGCGGACGCCTCGGCGGAGACGGCCGCCCTCTTCTGCTCCTCCAGCACGGTGATCCGGTCCCGCATCTCAGCGACCCCGGTCAGCATGGCGCGGGCGAAGCTGGCCTGGAGCAGCGCGCAGCCCCGGACCACGATCGGCAGGGTGATCAGGAAGAACACGCCGACCGCGGTGGTCAGCCCGATCCGGGCGGTGGTCGAGTCGCCCAGGCCGAGCAGTTGGGCGAGGTCGCCGTCGCCGTCGCCCTGGCCGTGCGGCAGCGTCCAGTCGTACGCCCAGTAGAGCGAGCCCGCGACCGCGGCGGCCCACCAGACCATCGCCACCACGAACGTGAGTACCGCCACGATCAGTCGCAGGATGCCGTGTGCCAGATCGAGCCAGGACTGGGCGTCCCGCATCGGCACGAAGATCCGCCGCCAGGCGTTCGCGCCGGCCTCCGCCATCCGGTAGTGCGGCCGGATCCGGGGCTGCCGGAGTACGGCGGGCAGCCGCAGCCGCTCGATGTCGGCCAGCCCTCGGGCGGCGTACAGGGTGCCGCTGAGGATGGGCAGGCCGATCACCGTGACCACCAGCCCCACGCCTACCGCGAGACCCACGACGAGGACGACGAAGCTGGCCACGGCCAGGGGAAGGCCGAGCAGCACGTACCCGGAGTCGACGAAGAGCTGGCGGGGGATGCTCGGTACCAGCGTCTGCTGGTCGCTGGTGGCGGCAACGGCGGTCATGTCCAGAAGGCTAGGCACCGCCACTGCCACCTCCCATCCCGAAGCCCTGTCTTTCTCCCGTAGTGCTGTCCCTACCCCTGCTCAAGGGCTCGGGAGGGTGGGCGCGGGATTGGTCAGAGAAGTCGGGATTGAGCAATAATCGCGCCGACGGTGCAGGTGGTGGCACGGTTGGATCGATCTTGTGGAATGGAGGTGCTGGTGGGGTCGCGTCACGCAGCGGCAAGATCGCGATTTGTGCACGTCTTCACAAGCGCCTACTCTCTAGTTCCGACGCGCCCTGCTAGCACAGCCGGCAATCTCGGTCGCCAGCGGGAGTCCATAAGCGGCCCACCAGCGGAGTTGGCCGAGGATCGCACCGCACGGAGTCTCATGAGTCAGCATCGTCACCCAGGCGCGTCCGGCCGCGCCGGTGCCGTACCGGCGCTCCCGGACCTGCCCGAGGCGACCGTCGCTCGTCTTCCGGAGTACCTGCGCGCGCTGCACAACCTCGCCGACGCCGGGCACGAAACGGTCTCCAGCGAGGGTCTCTCCGCCGCCGCCGGGGTCAACTCCGCCAAGCTCCGCAAGGACCTCTCGCACCTCGGCTCGTACGGCACCCGGGGCGTCGGCTACGACGTCGCGTTGCTGATCGAGCAGATCGAGTATGTGCTCGGGCTCACCCAGCACCGGGCGGTCGCCCTGGTCGGCGTGGGTAATCTCGGTCACGCTCTGGCCGGCTACGACGGGTTCGCCGGCCGGGGCTTCCGGATCGCCGCACTGCTCGACGCCGATCCCTCCCGGGTGGGCGAAGAGATCAACGGCCTGGTTGTACGCCATGTCGACGAGCTTCCGGCGATCGCCGCGGCCGAGTCCATCTCGATCGGCGTGATCGCCACCCCGGCCGCCGCGGCCCAGCGGGTCGCCGACCAGCTGGTCGCGGTCGGCGTGACGAGCATCCTCAACTTCGCGCCGTGCGTACTCTCGGTTCCGGAGGGGGTTGACGTGCGCAAGGTCGACCTCGCCATCGAGCTGCAGATTCTGTCCTTCCATGAGCACCGCAAGGCGTCGCTGACCGCGCTGCCCGCCACCGGCGGCTCCGCCCTCACCGCCCTGCCCGGCGGGCTCGCGGCCACCGACACCCAGGAGGCGATCGGCACGTGAAACTGCTTGTCGTCGGCGCGTCCTACCGGACCGCCCCGGTCGCCACGCTGGAGCAGCTGGCCGTGCCCCCCGCCGACCTCACCCGCACCCTGGACCGCCTGGTCGCGCAGCCGTACGTGACCGAGGCCGTGCTCGTCTCCACCTGTAACCGGGTGGAGGTCTACGCCGCCGTGTCCGGTTTCCACGGCGGGCTCGGCGACATCTGCGCCGTCCTGGCCGAGCAGGCCGGTTGCGCGCCGGCGGCGCTCGCCAGCCACCTCTACGTGCACTACGACGCCGCCGCCGTGGACCACGTCTTCCGGGTCGCCAGTGGGCTGGACTCGATGGTGGTCGGCGAGGCGCAGATCCTCGGCCAGCTGCGCGACGCGTACCACTGGGCCACCGGCGCCGACTCGGCCGGCCGTCTGCTGCACGAGCTGATGCAGCAGGCGCTGCGGGTCGGCAAGCGGGCGCACGCCGAGACCGGCATCGACCGGGCCGGCCAGAGCGTCGTCACGGCCGCGCTGGAGCTGGCCGCGGGGCATCTCGACGGTGACCTCGTCGGCCGCCCGGCCCTGGTGGTCGGGGCCGGCGCGATGGGCTCGCTCGGGGTGGCCACGTTGTCCCGGCTGGGCGCGGGGCCGCTCACCGTCAGCAACCGGGGCGCCGACCGGGCCGTCCGGCTGGCCGAGTCGTACGGGGCGAACGCCGCGCCGATGAGCGAGCTGGCCGACACGCTCTCCACAGTGGACATCGTAGTGGCCGCCACCGCGTCCACCGAACCGGTCCTCACCCGAGCGGTGGTCGACGCCGCGCTCGCCGGGCGCGACCGGGCCAGTGGCCCGCTGGTCCTGCTCGACCTGGCCGTCCCGCGCGACGTCGAGGAGGGCGTCGCCGAGCTGCCCGGCGTCGAGGTGATCGACATCGACCGCATGGCGACGCTGCTCGCCGACGGTCCGGCCGCCGCGGACGCCGCCGCCGTCGAGCGGATCGTGCTCGGCGAGGTGGAGAGCTTCCTCACCTGGCTGCGCGGCGCCGACGTGGCACCCACCGTGGCCGCGCTGCGCGGCCGGGCCGACGACGTGGTCACCGCCGAGCTGCGCCGGCTCGCCCAGCGTCGCCCCGACCTGGGCGACGACCTGCGCGCCGAGGTGGCCCGCACCGTGCACCGGGTGGTGCAGCGGCTGCTGCACCAGCCCACCGTCAAGGTTCGCCAACTGGCCGCGGAGCCCGGCGGCGACCAGTACGCCGCCCTGCTGCGCGAGCTGTTCGACCTCCAGGTGCCGCAGACCTCGCCGGTGGACACCGTCCCCGAGGTGGTGGCCCCCGACCTGGGCGCCGCGTTTACCGGCATCGAGCAGACGCTCGGCGCCGACACCACCGACCCGAACCCGCCCACCGGAGGTGCGCGATGACCGCCCCACTGCGCCTCGGCACCCGGGGCAGCACCCTGGCGATGGCCCAGTCCACCCAGGTCGCCGAGGCGTTGACCGCCGCGACCGGCCGCCAGGTCGAGCTGGTCGAGGTGGTCACCGCCGGCGACCGCTCCAGCGCGCCGGTGCACCGGCTCGGCGTCGGGGTGTTCGTCTCCGCGCTGCGTGACGCGCTGGCCGCCCGGACCATCGACTTCGCCGTGCACTCCTACAAGGATCTGCCCACCGCGTCCGCCGTCGGGCTGCAGATCGCGGCGGTGCCGGCCCGGCAGGACCCGCGCGACGCGCTGATCGCCAGGGACGGCCGGACGCTCGCCGAGCTGCCGCCGGGTGCCACCGTGGGCACCGGCGCGCTGCGCCGCATCGCCCAGTTGCACGCACTGGGCCTGCAGCTGGAGGTCACCCCGATCCGCGGCAACGTGGACACCCGCCTGGGGCGGGTGCTCGGACCCGAGGCCGACCTCGACGCCGTCGTACTGGCCCGGGCCGGGTTGGCCCGGATCGGTCGGGCCGACGTGATCACCGAGACGCTGGACCCGATGCTGATGCTGCCCGCGCCCGCCCAGGGCGCGTTGGCCGTGGAGTGCCGGGTCGACGACCAGGAGCTGGTCGAGCTGCTCGCGGTGCTCGACCACGCACCGTCGCACGCCGCCGTCACCGCGGAGCGCGCGTTGCTGGCCACCCTGGAGGCCGGGTGCAGCGCACCCGTCGCCGCCTATGCGGAACTCGCCGAAGGTGACGACGGCGATGAGATCTACCTGCGCGGGGCGGTGATCAGCCCGGACGGCACTCGTGACCTCCGGCTGTCCCGCACCGGAACGCCCGCCGACGCGGCGGAGATCGGTAAGGCACTCGCCGCCGAACTCCTCGACCTCGGCGCCGACTCGATCCTCGGCCACGAAGGACACACCGGCTCGGGGACCCAGCAATTTGGGAGCACAGAATGACCCGCACCCGTAAGCCCGTCGGCCGTATCGCGTTCGTCGGGGCTGGCCCCGGCGACCCCGGCCTGCTGACCCGTCGGGCGCACGACGCCCTGGTCGACGCCGACCAGGTGATCTACGACCGGGGAGTCCCGGAGTCGTTGCTCGCCGTCGTCCGCGCCGAGGCCAGGGACGACGCCGAGTTCACCCCGGCCGAAGGCGCGCCGGGGGACGTGGCGAAGGTGCTGATCTCCGCGGCCCGATCCGGGTTGAACGCGGTGCACCTGGTCGCCGGCGACCCGTTCGGCCACGACTCGGTGGTCAAGGAGGTGCAGGCGGTGGCCCGCACCGCCGCCCACTTCGAGGTGGTCCCCGGCGTCGGCCAGGCCGAGGGTGTCGCCACGTACGCGGGTGTCCCGCTGCCGGGCGTGCGTACCGCCGCCGACGTCGAGGACGTCAGCGTGCTGGACTTCGAGGCGCTGGCCGCTGCGGTCGGCCGGGGCTCGCTCGCGCTCGCGGTCGACGCCGGTGACCTCGCCGCCGTCCGGGACGGCCTGCTGGCCGCCGGGATCGACGGCACCACCGGTGTCGGGGTGACCGGCGACGGCACCGGCGAGACCCAGTACACGACCACGTCGACCGTGGACAGCTTCGTGGCCGCCGCGCTCGGCTTCACCGGCCGGGTGGTGCTCACCGTCGGCGCCGGGGTCGGCCAGCGCGACAAGCTGAGCTGGTGGGAGAACCGCCCGCTGTACGGCTGGAAGGTGCTGGTCCCGCGCACCAAGGAGCAGGCCGGCGCGATGAGTGCCCGGCTGCGCGCGTACGGCGCGATCCCGTGCGAGGTGCCGACCATCGCGGTCGAGCCGCCGCGCACCCCGGCGCAGATGGAACGGGCCGTCAAGGGCCTGGTCGACGGCCGGTACGCCTGGGTGATCTTCACCTCGGTGAACGCCGTCCGCGCGGTCTGGGAGAAGTTCGCCGAGCACGGGCTGGACGCCCGGCACTTCGGCGGCGTCAAGATCGCCTGCATCGGTGAGGCGACGGCCGACGCGGTCCGCGCGTTCGGCATCCAGCCGGAGCTGATCCCCGCCGGGGAGCAGTCCTCCGAGGGCCTGCTGGCCGAGTTCTCGCCGCACGACGAGATCCTCGACCCGGTGGGCCGGGTGCTGCTGCCGCGCGCCGACATCGCCACCGAGACGCTCGCCGCCGGGCTCACCGAGCGCGGCTGGGAGGTCGACGACGTGACCGCGTACCGGACGGTGCGGGCCGCGCCGCCGCCGGCCGAGATCCGCGACGCGATCAAGTCGGGCGGGTTCGACGCGGTGCTCTTCACGTCATCTTCCACTGTGCGGAACCTCGTCGGCATCGCCGGGAAGCCGCACGCTCGGACCGTTGTTGCCGTGATTGGGCCCAAGACGGCGGAGACCGCGACGGAGTTCGGCCTGCGGGTCGACGTCCAGCCACCGCACGCCTCGGTGCCCGACCTGGTGGAGGCGCTCGCCGCCTACGCCGTCGAGCTGCGCGAGAAGCTCGCCGCCATGCCGGCGAAGCAACGTCGCGGCTCGAAGGTGCAGGGGCCGACCGCCCTCCGCTTCCGGTAGTCGTCCGAGGAGGACTCGCCATGCCGTACCCCGAGATCCGGCCCCGCCGGCTGCGCCGCACCCCGGCGGTGCGCCGGCTGGTGTCCGAGACCAGGGTCGACCCGGCCGAGCTGGTCGTGCCGATGTTCATCCGTGAAGGGCTGACCGAGCCCCGGGCCATCGCGTCGCTCCCGGGGGTGCTCCAGCACTCCCGGGACTCGCTGCGCAAGGCGGCGGTCGAGGCGGTCCAGGCCGGCGTCGGCGGGATCATGCTCTTCGGCGTGCCGGAGCAGCGGGACCCGACCGGGTCCGGCGGCATCGACCCGGACGGCATCCTGAACGTCGCCATCCGCGACGTGGTGACCGAGGTGGGCGACGCCACGGTGGTGATGAGCGACCTGTGCCTGGACGAGTTCACCTCGCACGGGCACTGCGGTCTGCTCACCCCGGGCGGCGAGGTGGACAACGACGCGACGCTGGAGGCGTACGCCGAGATGGCGGTGGCCCAGGCCGCCGCCGGGGTCCACGTGGTCGGGCCGTCCGGGATGATGGACGGCCAGGTCGGCGTGGTCCGCCGGGCGCTCGACGCCGCCGGGCACCAGGACGTGGCCGTGCTCGCGTACGCCGTGAAGTACGCCTCGGCCTTCTTCGGCCCGTTCCGGGACGCGGTGGAGTCGGCGCTGGAGGGCGACCGGCGTGCCTACCAGCAGGACCCGGCCAACCTGCGCGAGTCGCTGCGCGAGGTGGAGCTGGACGTCGCCGAGGGCGCCGACATGGTGATGGTCAAGCCGGCGCTGCCCTACCTCGACGTGGTGTCGGCGGTGCGGGCCGCGGTGGACGTCCCCGTCGCCGCCTACCAGGTCTCCGGCGAGTACGCGATGGTCGAGGCGGCCGCCGCGAACGGCTGGATCGACCGGGAGCGGGTGATGCTGGAGACGCTCACCTCGATCAAGCGGGCGGGCGCGCAGATCATCCTCACCTACTGGGCGGTCGAGGCCGCCGGGCTGCTGCGCCAGCGCTACTGACCGGTCCGTTCGCCACCACCTTGGGTTGCACCGGGGTGGCCGCTGCCTCAGCGGCGGTCGGGGCGGCCGGAAGTCGCCGGCTGGTCAGCCAGGCGAGCGCCAGCAGCACGGCGGACACCGCCAGCGCGAGCCGGGTGGCCTGCGCCAGCTCTGGAGCGAAGCCCGCACGGGTGACCGGGTCGAGGCGGGTGGCGGCCGTGATGCCCCCGCCGCCCAGATCCGACGCAAACCGGTCGGTCAGCCAGGACAGCGCTGCGGCGATCAACGCCGTACCGACGGCGACCGACGTGTGCGACACCGTGGTGAGCAGCGTGGAGCCGGACGGCAGGTCGTCCGCGGACAGGGACCGGCTGGCGGCGGTCATCGTCGGCATCAACGTCGCACCCATGCCCAGGCCGATGACCGCGCCGAGCGCGGCGAGCAGCGGGTACGACGTGTCCGCGTCGAGCACCAGCACCCGGGCGACCGTGCCGACCACCGCGGTCGCGATGCCGAGCCCGACCACCCGACGCGCGGAGACCCGGTCGACCAGCCGGATCGCCACCTGCAGCATCAGCCCGGTGGTTAGCGCCTGCGGAATGCCGATCACGCCGGCCAGGGTGGCGGAGTCACCGCGTACCACCTGCACGTACGCCGGGATGATCAGGAACGAGCCGAAGTACCCGGCGGCGAAGAGCGCCACCGTCGCCGCGCCTGGGGCCATCCCGGGCGCACGCAGCACGGCCAGGCGCAGCAGCGGCTGTCGTACCCGGTTGGCCCGCCAGGCGAAGGCGGCCACCAGCGCGGCGCCGAGCACGAGTGGCAGCAGCACGGACGCGGTGACGACTCCGCCGCGTTCACCGGTGACGCTGAGCCCGTACACCGCCAGCGCCAGACCGGGGCAGAGCAGCAGCAGCCCGACGACGTCCAGCCGCACCGGTGGTCGTCGCGGGTCGGCGACGGGCAGCACCGACCGGCCGAGCAGCACCGCCAGCAACCCGACCGGCAGGTTGATCCAGAAGATCCACCGCCACGACGCGTGATCGAGCAGCAGCCCACCGAGCACCGGCCCGATCAGCGGTCCGACCAGGACCGGCAGACCGAGCAGGCTCATCATCCGGCCGCGCCGCTGCGGCGGCACCGCGGCCAGCGCGACGGCCATCCCGACCGGGTTGAGCAGTCCGCCGCCCAGCCCTTGGAGCACCCGGAACGCGATCAGTGAACCGACGTCCCAGGCGGCCCCGGCCAGGACGGAGCCCGCCGTGAACAGCAGCAGCGCGGTCAGATAGGTGCGGCGGGCGCCATAGCGGCCGATCGCCCAGGCCGCGGTGGGCATCACCGCGACCAGGGCGAGCGCGTAGCCGCTGGTGACCCACCCGATCGTGGTGAGGTTCGTGCTGAGGTCATCGACCAGCTTCGGCAGGGCCACCACGGTCACCGTCGTGTCGATCACCGCGAGGAGACCACCCAGGGTCAGGTACCAGCCGAGCCGCCGTGCGGACGCGTCCACGCCGGCTGCCTCAGGGCCGGGCCCGGCGGGCGGCGCGCAGCGCCTCGGCCCACCAGGTCAGCTCGGTCAGCGCGGTGTCGGCGGCCTGGCGAAGCGGCTCGTCGTCGACCAGGTGGCCGGCGCGGTCGAGCCGTTCCCAGGGTGCCCGGAGCACCACGCCGGAGCGGGTGATGGTCTCTCGCGTTGTCATGCCTCGGACGCTAGGACTTGAACCAATGGTGAAGTCAATGGTGGCGGGGAGTGGCGATACGGCAGGGGCTGATCAGGGCCGCCCGCTCGCCGCGCGGGTCGCACAGAACCGCCACCTACCACCGCCACCCACGATCACTACTGACCGCTGGTCTCTAACGAACGAGCGGCCCGTCGTGCAGGCAGTGCTGCACGACGGGCCGCTCAGACCCGCGAACGACCGGAAGCTTGCAGCGCTTCCGCGCCGCCTCGATCGCCGGTCAGTCGTCGTTGGTGATGGTGCCGACGCCTAGCGGGTCGGCCAGCCGCAGACCGGGCACGCCGGCCACCAGCAGCGTCAGCTTCTCGTCCGACTCCCGCTTCCGGTCACCGCGCACGGTCACCGGGAATGCGACCGACGTCTGCCCGGCGGCCAGCACCTTGCAGCCGACGTACGGGTCGAAGTCCGAGCCAGCCTGCGCCGTGAGGCCGACGGTGGTGGCGCAGAGCAGCACCGGCTGGGACAGCGGCCGGGACACGGTGGCGGTGAAGGTGAGCTGCCGGGTGCCCTTGTCGCCCTCGACCACCGTCGTGTCGGCGACGGTGAGCGCCGCACGGGACCGGAACCGGGCCACCTGCGGGTCGTGGTCGCTGGAGCCGCGCGACCCGTCGCCGGTGAACTCGGCCGGCCAGTCGGCGTTGATGTGCGCCGCCCGCACCTGCACCAGGTCTCCGTAGAGCGCCTCGTTGACGAACAGGTGGTCGAGCGTCTGCGCCTGCCCCTCGAAGCTGTAGGAGTAGGCGGCGGACGGTACGTCCGCGACCAGGTTGTCCCACAGGTTGTGCAGGCCCGCCTCGTAGAGCGGGGCGAGCTGGTCCGAGGGGGTGGGCTGGCTGCCGGTCGCGATCGGGTCGTCGGGACGGGGGAAGACGTTCAGGTCCCCGCCGTAGACCACCCGGGCGTTCGAGTCGGCCGCCTCGATCGCGGTGACGATCGCCGCGCCGTACGTCGCCTGCTCCCGACGCTGCCCGATCCGGCCGTCCGGGCCGGAGGAGTAGTGGTTGCTGAGCGCGTACAGGGTGAACCGCTCGGACGAGCCGGGTGCGGCGGCCACGCTGAACTTGCCGAGCTGGGGAGCGCGGGTGAAGACGTTGTTGCCGTCCTTGCCGGTGGAGGTGTCCACGTCGCCCGGCAGCACCGCGTTGAGGGCCTTCGGGTTCTGCACGTCGGCGTTGGTCGGCAGTCCCGGCGCGCGGTACTGGACGGTCGGCGCCGAGCCGAGCAGCGGGTCGGTCGCCGTCGCGGCCGCCAGCGAGAGCCGGTCGGTGCGGTAGAGGAACGCCGCGGTGATACCGCGGGCATCCGCACCGGTCCGGTCGTACGCGGCCGCGTAGGCCGGCCCGCCGGCCGCCGCCACGGCGAGCGCCAGCTCCTGGATGCTGTCCGGCGCGCCGTCGGCGTCGTTCGTGTCGCCGCAGGCGAGCGCCGCACCCGAGACGGTGCAGATGTCCTGGTCCTCGGCCTCCTGCACCAGGATCAGGTCCGGCGCGTGCAGGTCCTTGGCGATCTGGTCGGCGAGCGACGTCAGGTGCTCGCGGTAGTCCGCCTCGCTGGCCGGCACGTAGTCGAACGGCGGGCTGACCCCGGTGCAGCCGGCGTTGCCGGCGAAGTCGCAGCCGTCGAACGGGTCGTCCCGGTAGTCGTACAGGTTCTCCACGTTGTAGGTGGCCACCGCCACCTCCTGCGACCGGTCGGCCGGCTTCGGCGGGTTGTTCTTCGACGGGTCGGCCCCGCCGTCGAACTCGGCCCGCTCGACCTGGACGCCGTACTTCTCGAAGGAGTAGTAGACGCCGCCCACCGCGTCGGCGCGCAGCGTGTCGAAGGTGTGCGCCGGCGGCAGCAGCGCGGTGCTGTCTCCGGTGGTGCCCTTCACGCCCATGCTGCCGAGCAGCACCCGCTGCCCGTTGCCGTCGTCGAAGCGGCGGGTCGGGTCGTTGTCCAGCGGGTGGGAGTCCCGGAACACGCGCCGGGCGTACGGGTCGGCCCGGTCCAGCAGCGGGTCGTCCCGGTCGATCACCCACAGCTCCGCGTCGGCGGTGGAGGCGAACACGTCCCGGCCGCTGACCGCGCCGCTGCCCGCCCGCACCCGGAGCCGGGCGCCCTCGTGCCGCTCCCAGAAGCGCTGCGCCTCGGTCAGCTCGACCGGCGGCACCGCGTCGGTGACCGCCACCGCGCTGTCCACGTCGAGCCCCGTGGTGATGCGGCGGACCAGTGAGGCACCGGAGAGCTGGGTGAAGGTGAAGTACTCCGACACGCGGGCCCGGAGCACCACCTCGTCGCCGACCGTCGGCACGTAACCGCCGATCAGCGAGGTGAACGTGCCCATGAACACGAAGATGCCGTCGGAGCTGGTCGGGTCGCCGTCGGTGTCGCCGGTGCGGCTTTGGAGGAAGAACCCGTGCTGCTCCGCCCCCGCCGAGGTGCGGGCCAGGGTCAGCTGGGTGATCACGCCGCGTACGTCGTACAGCGTGCTGCTGGTGCCGTTGCCGCTCGCCGGTGCGAGCGGCGACCGGTCGGCCTGGCCGGACTCGGCGTCGGTGGTCGTGCCCTGCACCTCGCCGACGGTCATCTCCCGGGTCACCTGCACGGTCAGCGCACAGCTGGCGGTGCCGCCGCCCGCGTCGGTCGCGGTCACCGTGACGGTGTACGCCCCGGCGGCGAGGTCGGCGCTCGCGCCGACGGTGGCGCGGGCGGTGCCGCCCACCGCGTCGGCGGGGGTGAGCGCGGAGCGGGTGATCGAGCCGGTGGCCGGGGTCGGGCTGACCGCGGTCACCGCCAGGTCGACGATCGTGTCGTCGGGATCGGTGGCGGTCACCTCGCGGGTCACCGCCGTGCCCGCCGCGGTGACCAGGGGGCCGCCGCAGTTCAGGGTGGCCGGCGTGTCGACCGGCCCGCCACCGTCCACGGTGTGCGTGCCGAGCCCGTCGAAGGTGTCGACCGGGAAGCCGGCCCACTGTGTCGCCGGGTCGAACGCGTCCGACGGGTCGGTGTCGCCGGAGGTGACCGTGGGCAGCCGGCGCAGGGTGTTGTCCGCGGTGCTGGTGACGCCCGCGCCCCACTCGGTGCCCGGGTCCACGCCCACCTGGCCGATCGAGTCGAGGATGGTGGTGCCCCGGCGCAGCACGATCGCGTCGTCGCCGTTGAACAGGCTCGCCCCGGTGGTCTGGTCGGCCTGGGCGAGGATCGCGGGGCCCGCCGAGGCGCTGGCGAACACGAACGCGTCGCCGGCCGCCACCGTCCCGGCCAGGGCGATCGTGGTGGCCGTGGCGGAGCCGTTGAAGAAGAGCTGGAGCTGGTAGCCGCCGCCGCTGAGGTCGACAGCGGTGCCGGTGCCGTTGAACAACTCGATCGCCTTGTTGTTCGACGAGCCCTCGACGTACTCCGAGATGAACAGGTCGGTGGGCGCGGCGCTTGCCGCGGTGGGTGCGACGCCGACCGCCGTGATGGTCACGGCGGCGGTGGCGGTCGCGAGCGCGGCTAGTGTGCGGCGCGGGCGCATGGGGCCTCCACGATGGGTGGATGGGAGTCAACGCACGTTAAGGTGCGCGACTGTCCACCGTCCATCCCCCATTGGACAGTTTCGTGAATTCCTCAGCGTGGCGGGTCGAGGCGGTGCACCAGCTCGGCGACGTCGACGCTGTATTCGCACCAGTCGCGGTCGGGCCGGTAGCCCAACTCCGCGTTGACCTTGAGCATCGCCTCGTTGGCCTGCGCGTTCCAGGTCTGCACCTCGGCCAGCTCCGCCTCCGCGGAGCGCAATTCCAGCAGCATCCGGGCCTTGATCGCCCGATCGATGCCGTAGCCGCGGTGGTCCTGCGCAACGATCGTGTCGTACTGGTCGGCGCGGGTCGGGTGCTGTGCCGGCACCACCACCTCGGTCAGGCCGGCCACCTCACCGCTCTGCTCGTGCCGGGCCAGCACGATGTACGGCTTCATGCCCCGCCGGTGCAGGGTGTCGAGGCTGTCCCGCAGCCGCTGCGGGTCGTACGAGCTGGGGCGCAGCTCCCCGTCGTCGACGTCGCGCACCTCGGCCTTGGCCCGCGCGTACGCCTCGATCAGGTCGTCCGGCGGCCCGCCGGGGAAGAACTCCAGGTGGTAGCCCGCCCCGATGCCGGTGGCCATCCCGGCCAGCTCGGCCCAGTCGACCGTGGAGAGGTCGAGCACGCTGCGGGTCTCCACGTACTCCCGGGTGAAGCCCATCGACTCGTAGAAGGCCACCGCCGGCGTGTCACCGACGACCTCGACGCCGATCGACTGGAAGCCCTCCTGGTAGACCCGGCGGGCGGCACGCAGCACCAGGTCACGGCCGAGGCCGCTGCGCCGCATCGACGGGTGCACCAGCACCTCCAGCACGCCGATGTCGCCGAGGAGCAGCACGTGGACCTGCCCGAGGACCTCGCCCGGCTCACCGGGACCGGTCGGCTCGGCCTGGGCGACCCAGGAGATCCGCCGTTCGCCGGGCATCACCTCGGCGAGGTATTCCCGCAGGGAGTCCTCGCGCCACGGCGGGTCCTGCGGCAGATCGACCGCCAGGACCGCGTTCAGCGTGTCCAGCAGCGACGCGATCTCGGCGGACGACGCGGTCCTGGGGTCCCACTCGCGCACCATCACCCGTCTAGCTTGCCGCTAACCGCTGCCCGGGGGAAGTGTCCAGTTCTCCAATGTATGTGAACGATCACTTCACGTGCGGCTGGCCCGTCCGTACCGGTTTGCGGTATCGAAGACGTCCTGGGCGTACCGGCGCACGTCGTTGTACGACAGGATCGCGTTCCACCAGTCGCCCGGGATGCTGAGGTTGCGGCCGCCCTTGCACAGGTAGTTCCCCGCTGCCAGGGCGGCGTCATCGAGGTCGTGCGGGTCCTTGGCGCCGTCGTTGTCCGCGTCCGCGCCGATCTCCTGCCAGGTCGTCGGGATGAACTGCATCGGCCCGATCGCCCGGTCGAAGGTGTTGTCCCTGTCGAGCAGCCCGCGGTCCGTGTCGATGATCCGCATCCGGCCGTCCTGCCCGTCCAGCGGCAGGCCGATGATCTGCGGCAACGCCTTGCCGTCCTGCCCCAGCCGCGCGCCGTTGGCCGCGCCGTGCCCGGACTCGACCTGCCCGATCGCGGCCAGCGTGGTCCAGCTCAGCGCGCAACTGCGGTTGGTCTGGGCGAGGACCAGCTCCGCGTAGCCGTACGCCTGCATGGCCGCCGGCGGGACGCCGACCTTGGCACCAACCTGCTGTGCCCAGCCGGCCAGGGCGTCCGAGGGTCGTCCACCGGTGACCGGCCCGACGGCCGGCCCGGTCGGCAGCGCGCCGGTCGGGAACGGCCCCGTGGGCAGGGGGCCGGTGGGGACCGCGCCGCTGGGCAGCGGCGCCCCGGAGGGCGTGAGCGGCGGAACGTTCGGGTCCGGGGCGGCGGAGGCGTCGGCCGCAACCGGCCTGGGGGCGCGGATGGTGGCCGGGACGACCAGCGCGCCCGCCGCGGCGGTCGCGGCCACCAGGGCGAGCAGGAAGACCCCGGGCAGGGTGAGTCGGCCGCTGGGGCGGCGTGCCCAGGAGCGCGTCGCCCGGGCCGCGCTCGTCACCGTCTGGCGTGGCGGTGGCAGACGGACCGCGTGCGCGAACGGCATCCGGCGTCGCCGGCCGGGGGAGGGGACCGGCACGGGCGCGATGGCGATGGCGTCCACAGTGGTCGTCGCCGGGTCGGCGGCGGGGGCGTCGACCGTCGTGTCGGCCGTAGGGGTGTCGGCCTTGTCGGCGGTGGGGGCGTCGGTCTTCGTGTCGACCGCAGGGGTGTCAGGCTTCAGGTCGGCGGTCGGAGCGTCGGCCTCCATGTCCCGGGTCGGAGCGTCGGCCTCCGTGTCGCCGGTCGGGGTGTCCGCCTTGGAACCGGCGGCGGCCGGGCCGGACTCGACGGAGGTGGCCGGCGGTGCGGCGGTGGCGTCGGCCGATTGGGTCGGAGCGTCTGTGGCGCGGCCGCTCAGCCAGGGGCGGCGGGGGCGCGGCACAGCTCGTGGCGCCGGATCGGGCGCGGCCCCCGACCCGTCGAGCGGGCCGTCCAGCGGCGCTGCCGGTCGTAGCGGTCGTACACGCGTCTGGTCCTCGCCGTCCACCACCCGTCGAGTATTACCCATGTCCCGCCGAGCGTCAGGTCCACGTACCCTGGGTGCCATGCCCAGGTACGAGTTCCGCTGCCGCGCCTGCGGCGACACTTTCGAGGTCAACCGCCCGATGGCGGCGGCCGGCGCGCCGGCCGTCTGCCCGCAGGGACACGCCGACACCGTCAAGCTGCTGTCCGCGGTCGCGGTGACCGGTCGCGGCGCGGGCGGCCCGGGTGGCGGCACCACGGCTCCCGCCGGTGGCGGCTGCTGCGGCGGCGCCTGCGGCTGCTGATCCGGCGGATTCGCGGCCGGTTGGTGGGCCACCCTTGCCGGGACCGGGTACGAGTGGCACCTTGAGGCGGCACCTGCCCGGCCGTTCTCACGATGTGTGACCGCTCGGACTCAGGCAGCATGAACCCGACGTCACGGGCGGAGGTTCCACGCATGTCGCCACGGATCCAGCTCCCGAGCGGTTGGGTGACCTTCGTGTTCACCGACATCGAGGGCTCGACCCGGCTGGCCCAGCTGCTCGGCCCGGACTACCGCCCGGTGCTCGCCGAACACCGACGACTGCTGCGCCGGACGCTGGCCAGCACCGGTGGCGCGGAGCTGCTGACCGAGGGCGACTCGTTCTTCCTGGCCTTCGACGACGCGGCGGCGGCGTTGACCGCCTGCCTGACCGCCCAGAGGGCTCTGGCCAACCACGACTGGCCCACCGCGGAGGCCGCGCCCCGGGTCCGGATGGGCCTGCACACCGGCTACGCCGAGCCGCGCGACGGCGAGTACGCCAGCCCCGAGGTGCACCGGGCGGCCCGGGTGGCCGCTGCCGCGCACGGCGGGCAGGTGTTGTGTTCGGCGTCCACGGCGCGCCGCGCCGATCCGCTGCCACCCGGGGCCACCCTGCTCGACCTGGGCCTGCACCGACTGCGCGGCTTCGACGACCGGGAACGACTGTTCCAACTCGTCGCGCCCGGTCTGGAGCGGCAGTTCCCCCGCCCCCGCACCGCCGACGCGGTGGCACACAACCTGCCCACCCAGGTCACCTCCTTCGTGGGCCGGCAGGCCGAGCGGGCCGAGCTGGGCCGGCTGGTGGAGGGCCACCGTCTGGTCACCGTGCTGGGCGCCGGTGGTGCGGGCAAGACCCGGCTCGCGGTGGAGCTGGCCAGCGGGGTGGTCGAGGCGTACCCCGACGGGGTCTGGTTCGTCGACATCGCCGCGGTGACCGACCCGGGGTTGGTGGCGTTCGCCATCGCCGCGGTGCTCGGGCTGCGACCCGAGCCGGGCCGACCGATGCTGGACACCCTCGTCGAGTACGCGGCCGCCCGCCGGATGCTGGTCGTGCTGGACACCTGCGACACGCAGCCGGCAGCCTGCGCCGAGGTCATCTCGCGGTTGCTCTCCGGTGGGGAAGGCGTGCGGGTGCTGGCCACCAGCCGAGAGTCGTTCAGCCTGCCCGGTGAGGTCGTGTGGCGGATCCCGCCGCTCTCGGTCGACCCGAGCGCGGACGGCGCGGAGAGCGACGCCGTGGCGCTGTTGCTGGACCGTACGGCGGCGGCGCGCGGCGGCCGGCCTCCCGACCCGGCCGAGTCGGCCGACCTGCGCCGGGTGGTGCAGCGGCTGGACGGGCTGCCACTGGCCATCGAGCTTGCCGCCGCGCGGCTGCGGGTGCTCTCCGTCGGTCAGCTCGCCGAGCGGCTCGACGACGTGCTGGGCACACTGGACGCCGGCCGGGAGGACCCGGATCCACCGCCGGTGGAGCGGGGCTGGTCGGGCAACCAGCAGGACACCGTGGACCTGGTGGCGGCGGCCGTCGGAATGTCGCCGCCCACTCCGGCGAGCAGGGCGGTGCAGCGCTCCGCCACCGAACGGCACCTGACCATGCAGGCCACCGTCACCTGGTCGTACCGGACGTTGGGGCCCAGGGCCGCTCGGCTGCTGCGCTGGCTGGCCGTCTTCGCCGGGCCGGTGGACCTGGCGACGGTGGAGTGGCTGCTCGGGGACGACCCGCTGGACCCGCTCTCGGTGCTGGTGGACAAGTCGATGGTGCTGGCCGAGCCGCGTGCCGCCGGCAGCACCTACCGGATGCTCGACCCGATCCGGGCGTACGCCGCGCGGCGGCTGGCCGAGGCGGGCGAGGAGCAGGCCGCCCGGAACCGGCACGTGGCCTGGTCGGCGCATGCGCTGGAACGGGCTCACCTGGGCCCGGACGGGGGGCCGGTGACGCTGTCGCTGTACGCCCTCGACCCCCTGGCCGGTGAGCTGCGGGCCGCGCTGCGCTGGTGCGCCACCGGCGGCAGCGCCCGCGCCGGCCTCGGCCTGGCCGGCGGCCTGGACCAGTGGTGGCGCGAGCGAGGGCTGGCCCGGGAGGGTCGGCTCTGGCTGTTCCGCTTGTACGGGCGCATCGCCGAAACGGGCGAGCGGATCCCGGAGGCGGAGCTCGCGGCGGCGTACCACATGCATTCGCTGCACGCCGGCGCGGACGGCGAGTTCGCCGAGGAGCTGCGCTTCTCCCAGCGGGCGGAGGCGGCCGCGCGGCAGGCCGGTGACGCCGGGCTGCTGGCCCGGGTGCTCGCCGGGCGGGCCGCGCCGCTGATCGACATGGGACAGTTCGCCGAGGCCGAGCGGGTGTGCCGGGAGGTCATCGACTGGGCGCACGGGCAGGACGTGGTCGGCGAGGCGCTGTTCGCAGTGTTCAGCCTTGCCGAGCTGCTCTGGCGGCGGGGCGCGCTGGAGGAGGCGGCGGACCTGTTGGGTGCGGTCCGTCCGGTGGAGGCAGCCCGGCCGGGGGAGCGGGGCCGACGCTCGGTCGACATGCTGCTCGGCATGGTCGCGCTGGCGCGGGGCGACGTGATCGCCGCGCACGAGCACCTGCTGGTGGCGCTGCGTTCCCGCATGGGGCACGGCTATCACGGCCGGGCGTGCGACACGCTGAACGCGATCGCCGTGCGCTGCGCGGCCGGCGGGGACCGGCTGACCGCCGCCCGGCTCTTCGGGGCGGCGCAGGCCACCCGGGCCAGCATGCGAGCCACTCCGGGCATCTACGGCGGCTACTGGGCTGACGAGCAGGCGAAGCTGCGGGAGGCGCTGGGCGACGCGGCCTTCGACGACGCGTACGGCGAGGGCGCCGAGTTGGGGTTGGACGAGGCGGCAACGCTCGCGCTCGACGTGGAACACCCGGACCTGGCAGCGGACTCCACCCGGTTCAGCACCGGGCTGTCCCAGCCGGTGCAACGCCGCCCGGAATCAGACCGCCACCCCGCCACCCGCACCGAACGCGCCTGACCCACCCAACCCGCCCCACCCTCCTGGAGGCCGGGAGGGTGGGGGTGGGGTGGGGTTAGTTGTTGAGGGCTGCTTGGCGTTCGGCGTTGGCCTTCATTCGGGCGGCGCGGTCGATGTCGGCCTGCTGGACGGCTGCCACCGAGCCGAAGATGCTGACGGCCTGGTAGTACGTCCAGGCAAGGCTGTAGCAGGCCGGACGGACGACCGTGTTGTAGGTGGCGCAGACCCGCTTGAGATCCTCGTAGAAGGCACTGTCCAGGCGGGACTTGTTGGCGGAGAACTGGCCGACGGACTTGTAGTTGCGGTAGCCGAAGTCGTGCCGGTAGCAGCCCAGGTTGAAGGTGAACCCGAGGGGATTGTCCGGGCTGGACGAGCAGTAGTCGGTGGACCAGTCGAAGGCGTACTCGGCCCAGGGTGCCCGGTTGATCCGGGCGTTGTTCCAGGAGCTGTAGCTGGACGCGCTGGTCTGGGTCCAGCTGGAGAGCACGGACAGCCGCTGTTGGGGGGTGACGGCGGCGGCGGGGGAGGCGACGGCGAGGGTGGCGAGCAGCGCGAGCGCGCCCGAGGCGAACAGGGTGGCGAGACGTCGGGGCACGGGTTACCTCCGCGGGGGTGAGCGGGTGGGGCGGTAAGTTACCGGCGGGTCACCGGATGTCGATCAGTGTCGATCAACTGATCAACTCATCGGTATGCCTCTCGCCAACTATTGGTTACATACGTTGAAACAGACGAATGCCCCGGGTGCGCGTGGCACCCGGGGCATTCGTCGAGGTCGTACGGTCAGCGCAGAACGAAGGCCGGCGGGCTGACCGGGCTCTCGTTGGCCGACCGGTCCAGCGCGGTCACCCGGTAGGTGTACCGCTGGCCGGCCACCGCCGTGGTGTCCACCCAGGACTGCTTCTCGCCGGGCGTGGCCCGGACCGTGTCGACCAGGTGCGCGGCGTCCGCGGTGCCGCACCGACCGCCCAGCGTGGTGCCGTCGAACCGGTAGATCGCGTACGAGGTGGCGGTGCCCAGCGGTCCGACGCCGTCAGCCGGCTGGTGCCAGGTCAGCCGCACTCCGTCGGCCTCCCGGGCGGCCTTGGTGACCACCGGGAAGAGCAGCGGCTTTGCCGGCAGGTGGGGCATGGTCGGCACCAGCGCCGGGCGGGAGTAGTGCTCGGCGGCGTAGATGTCGGTGGCGCCGAGCCGGTTGGCCCGCACCTGGACGGCGGAGAAGTGCACGTTGCCCTGCACCTCCGGGTACGCCCGGTTGAGGGTCAGGTGGTCGGACAGCTCGCGCGGGTTCATCCAGAACGACCCGTACGCCGGGTCGCCGCTCTTGTAGTCGGCCTGGCCGATGTAGAGCTGGACGCGGGTGCCGCGCACCGTCTCGGCCCACCACGGGACCAACCGGGCGTAGTCCGCCGCCGGGTACTGGCCGATGTACCAGTAGAGCTGGGGCACCACGTAGTCGATCCACTCCTGCTTGACCCACGTGCGGGTGTCGGCGGAGATGATGTCGTACGACTGGCTGCCGGTGGTGTCCGAGCCGAGCCGGTCGACGGCCTTGTTGCGCCAGATGCCGAACGGGCTGACCCCGAACTTCACCCACGGCTTCGCGGCCTTGATCTTGCCGTTCATCTCCTGGATCAGCAGGTTGATGTTGTCCCGCCGCCAGTCGGCCCGATTCGTGAAGCCCCGGTTGTACGCCGCGAACGTGGCGTCGTCCGGCACCTGGTGGGTGCCGCTCGGGTACGGGTAGAAGTAGTCGTCGAAGTGCACGCCGTCGATGTCGTACCGCTTGACCGCGTCCATCATCGCGGTCTGGACGAACTCGCGGACCTCCGGGATGCCGGGGTTGTAGTAGAGCCGGCTGCCGGCCACCCCGGCCGGCGGGTAGGCGAAGGTCCAGTCCGGGTGCTGCCGGGCCGGGTGGCCGGGGGCGAGCAGGTTGAGGTCGGCGCCGGCGCCGCCGGGGGCGGGCATGGAGACCCGGTACGGGTTGAACCAGGCGTGGAACTCCAGGTTGCGCTTGTGGGACTCCTCGACCAGGAAGGCCAGCGGGTCCCAGCCCGGGTCCTGGCCGCGTACGCCGGTCAGGTACTCCGACCAGGGCTCGTACGGCGAGGGCCAGAGCGCGTCGGCGGTCGGCCGGACCTGCACCACGACGGCGTTGTGGTTGAGGCGCTCGGCGAGGTCGAGCAGGCCGCGGTACTCGGCCTGCTGGGCGGCGATCCGGTCCGGGCTGGTCTGGGACGCCTTGCTCGGCCAGTCGATGTTGACCACCGACGAGATCCACATGGCCCGGAACTGCCGTTTCGGGGTGGCCGGGTCGGTGGTGCAGGTGGTGGGGGTGGGGGTGCCCGCCGCGTCGGGCGCGGCGCTGGCGGGGGTGGCGGCGACGAGCGTGCCGAGCAGGGCTGCGACCAGACCGGCGGCTCCGAGCCGAGTTGCCTTCATGCGGTGTGTCCCTTCGTTGGGGCTCCCGGGTGTTCGGCGCGGCACTCGGCAAGATTCGCCGCAGGCTAACTGCCGCTGGAAGGAAATTTTCACACTCGGGTCGTTCCCGCAAGGGTTCCCGCCCGGTCGATTCGCCCGCCGGATATCGGGGCGTCCCGCACCGATCGTCGGATTGCCCGCAGTGACCCACATCGCACTCACTGTGCAGGCCCGCTCACGCGGTTGACAGCTCGCGCCCCTGGGTAGCAGCCGGTCACCGGCCGCCACGGTGGTGGTCGCACGGTGGGAGGGGTGAGCGCGTGTCCGTGCTGCGGACCAAACCGATCAAGGACGTGATAGCCCAGGGCGACGCGGACGGCACCGACGGCCGGCTGGGGCTGAAGAGGCGGCTCGGCGCGGTCGACCTCACCGGCTTCGGCATCGGCATCGTGATCGGCACCGGCATCTTCACGCTGACCGGGATCGAGGCCCGGGACAGCGCCGGGCCGGGCGTCGTGATCTCCTTCGCCATCGCCGGCGTGGTCGCCCTGCTCGCCGCGCTCTGCTACGCCGAGCTGGCCTCCAGCGTGCCGACCGCCGGCAGCGCCTACACCTACGCGTACGCCACCATGGGCGAGATCGTCGCGTGGATCATCGGCTGGGACCTGCTGCTGGAGTTCGCACTCGGCGCGGCCGTGGTGGCCCGAGGCTGGTCCGGCTACCTGGCCGAACTGCTCGACCTGCCGACCCGCTGGTTCGGCGAGGAGGGCAGCACGGTCAACATCGGCGCCATCGCCATCGTGCTGATCCTCGGCGTCGTGGCGATCGTCGGCATCCGGGAGTCCGCCCGGATGACCAACCTGCTGGTACTGGTCAAGGTGGCCATCTGCGTCTTCGTGGTCGTGGCCGGGCTCTTCTTCGTCAAGGCCGCCAACCTCAGCCCGTTCATCCCGCCCGCCGAACCCGCCGGTGGTGGCGACGACGGCATCAAGCAGCCCGTCACGCAGGCGCTCTTCGGGCTGGAACCGTCGGTCTTCGGTTTCGTCGGAGTGCTCAGCGCCGCCGCCGTGGTCTTCTTCGCGTACACCGGCTTCGAGGCGGTCGCGAACCTCGGTGAGGAGACGAGGAAGCCCAAGCGGGACCTCACCCTGGGCCTGCTCGGCACGCTGCTGATCTCCACCGTGCTCTACATCGGCGTCTCGCTGGTCGTGGTGGGCATGGTGCCGTACACCGAGATCGACCGGGGTGCCCCCATCGCGTCGGCCTTCGAGGCGGTCGGCGCCGGGTGGGCGGCCGTGCTCGTCTCCATCGCCGCGGTCGCCGGCCTGACCAGCGTCATCCTGGTCGACCTGGTGGCGATGGGCCGGATCGGCTTCGCCATCGCCCGGGACGGGTTGATCCCGCCCTCGATCGCGGCGGTGCACCCGCGCTGGGGCACCCCGTACCGGATCTCGGCGGTCATGACGGTCGGGGTCGCGCTGCTGGCCGGCTTCCTGCCGCTCTCGGCGCTGGCCGACCTGGTCAGCATCGGCGCGCTCTGCGCGTTCGTGCTCGTCTCGATCGCGGTGCCGATCCTGCGCCGCAAGCGCCCCGACCTGGAGCGGCCGTTCCGGGTGCCGTTCTCCCCGGTGCTGCCGATCGTCTCCGCGCTGGCCTGCTTCTACCTGATGCTCAACCTGTCGGTGGAGACCTGGCTGCGGTTCCTGGCCTGGATGCTGCTCGGCGCGTTGATCTACTTCGGCTACGGTTACCGCCGCAACCGGCTGGCCCGACACGACCCCGCCGTGGCCCCGGCCCCCCGCGAGCCGGCCGCCGACAGCTGACCCCGTACGTGGGAGAGGGCCCCCGGTGCACCGGGGGCCCTTTCCGTGTGACACGTCAGGGGCGGGACTGCGGCGTCGCGGTCGGGCCCTTCACGACCGGTTTGCCGTCGACCCACGTGACCTCGTCCAACCAGGTCTGGCGGCCCGGGTCGGTGCTGCCCTCCTGGCCGGGCGGCCAGGCGTGGTACAGCAGCCAGGTCCTGCCGTCCTTCACCACCATCGAGGCGTGGCCCGGGCCGGACGCGGCGTCGTTGGTCTTCAGGATCGGGTTCTCGGCGGCCTTCACGCACGGACCGGTCGGGCTCTCGCAGACCGCGTAGCCCTCGGCGTACCCGGCCCGGTCGTAGGCGTTGGCGGCGAAGAAGAGGTACAGCCGGCCGTCCTGCCGGTGGAAGAACGGCCCCTCGATCAGGGTGCCCTCCCACGGCTCGGTCTGCTTGAGCAGCTTCGTCGGCTCACCGACCAGGGTCAGGCCGTCGTCGGCGAGACGCTGCGACCAGAGCCAGGTGTCCACCCCGATCGCGTTGCCGTCGTTCTTCCACAACAGCCAGAGGCTGCCGTCGGTGTCCCGGAAGGGGCTGGCGTCGATCGCCCCGCCCAGGTCCGCCTGGCAGATCAGCGGGCCGGACGCGTCGTCCCGGTACGGCCCCTGCGGCGCGCTGGCCACCGCCCGCCCGACACACTGCCTCCCGGACTCCCGGCCGGCGACGGTGTAGTAGAGCAGGAACCGGTCCGGGGCCAGTTGGATGGCCTCCGGCGCCCAGGTCTTGCCGGCGTCCGCCCAGTCCGGCAGCGTCGGCAGGGCGTCCCCGGCCTCGGTCCAGTCGACCAGGTCCGTGGACGTGAGCACCGGGACGTTGCGGCCGCCGGCGTTGGTGTGGAACAGGTACCAGGTGTCGCCCACCCGGATCGCCTGCGGATCGGGGGCGTCGGTCCTCACGACCGGGTTGGTGAACATGCTGGGGTCGCTCCCGCTGCTCGTGGGG
The DNA here is from genome assembly GCF_023896955.1 of Micromonospora sp. RHAY321. Lineage (GTDB taxonomy): Bacteria > Actinomycetota > Actinomycetes > Mycobacteriales > Micromonosporaceae > Micromonospora. The sequence continues at coordinate 62,231 of NZ_JAMHIW010000018.1, read as the reverse complement.
GTGGGTTCGCTGCCGTCGGTGCAGCCCGCGACGAGCAACGCGGCGGCGATGATGATCGCCGCCGCGCCGCGTCGCCGGGTGGTCGTGCGGGTCATCCCTTCAGACCGCTGCGGGAGACACCCTGGATGATGTGCCGCTGGGCCAGCACGAAGAGGATCAGCACCGGCAGGCTCGCCAGCACCGCGCCCGCCATGATCACCGGGTAGTCGGTGACGTACGAGCCCTGGAGCAGGCCCAGGCCGGGCGGCAGCGTGAGCTTCTCAGGGCTGAACAGCACGAAGATCGGCCAGAGGAAGTCGTTCCAGTTGGTGAGGAACGACAGCACCGCCAGGGTGGCCAACGCCGGCTTGGACAGCGGCAGCACCACCCGGAAGAAGATCTGCCACTGGTTGGCGCCGTCCAGCGTGGCGGCCTCCTCCAGCTCGTTGGGGAGCGAGAGGAAGAACTGCCGCAGGAAGAAGACGCCGAACGCGCTCGCCGCGCCGGGCACCACCACCACGGCGAGGGTGTCGATCCAGTTGAGCTGGTCGACGATCAGGAAGTTCGGGATGATCAGCGAGGTCGGCGGGATGAACAGCGTCCCGACGATCAGCGCGAAGCTCACCCCGCGCCCCCGGAACCTCATCCGCGCCAGGGCGTACGCGGCCATCGAGGCGGTCACCAGCACCAGCAGCGAGTGCAGCGTGGCGGCCAGCATGCTGTTGAGGAACCAGCGGAGCACCGGGTTCGCCGCGTTGTTGAGGATCTGCTCGTAGCCGTAACCGGCGAGCGGGTTCGGCAGCCAGCTCGGCGGGATCTGCTGGGCGGCGGTGTAGGTCTTCAGCGAGGTGATGACCATCCACACCAGCGGCATCAGGAAGATCAGGGCCAGCGCCACCAGCGTGGCGTAGAGCACGACCCGGCGTAGCGCGGTGGCCGAACCGCGGGTGGTCGGCGTGGGCGTCGTCATGGCGGTCCCCTCAGTCTTCCCGGTAGCGGAAGAGGCGGAAGTTGGCGATGCTCACGACGGCCAGCATCAGGGCGAACACGATGCTCATCGCGGCGGCGCGACCGGCGTCGTTGTCCCGCAGGCCCTCCTCGACGATGAACCAGACCACCGTGCGCGTCTCCGTGCCGGGCGCACCCTGGGTGATCAGGAACGACTGACCGAACATGTTCGCCGAGGCGAGCACGGTCGTGGTGATCACGAAGAGCAGCACCGGGCGCAGCCCGGGCAGCGTGACGTTGCGGAACCGCTGCCAGGCGCTCGCGCCGTCCATCCGGGCCGCCTCGTACAGCTCCGGGGAGATGTCCTGGAGACCGGCCAGGTAGATCACCGCGTTGAAACCGGAGGTCCACCAGACGGTGACCCCGACCAGCGAGATCCACGCCCACGGCATGTTGGTGACCCAGGGGGTGTCCGACGGCAACCCCACGACGCCGAGGAGGCGGTTGACCAGGCCCAGGTTGGCGTCGAGCAGGAACCGCCAGAGCAGGCCGATCACCGCCACACCCAGCACGTACGGCGCGAAGTAGATCGCCCGGAAGAAGGTCCGGCCGGGGAAGGAGCGATTCAGCAGCAGCGCCAGCCCGAGCGGTACGACCACCAGCAGCGGCACCGACAGCACCGTGAAGATCGCGGTGGCCCGCACGCTCTCCCACCAGTCGCCGTAGACGGCGGAGTCGCTGGAGAAGAGCTCCTTGTAGTTGTCCAACCCGACGAACGGCCGGTTGGGCAGCTGGAAGTCCCACTGGTGCACGCTGAGCCACACGCCCAGGATGATCGGCAGCAGGCCGAACACCCCGAACAGGATCAGGTAGGGGGCGAGGAACAGATACGGCGTCGCCCGTCCGGTCCGGCCCGCCGAGGCGCCCCGGCGGGGAGCCTTGGCCGCCGAGGGCGGCGCGTCACCGCGCGCCGCCCCGACCTCGATCACGTCCGCCACGGGTTATCAGCTCCCGTACTTCTTGCGGTTGTCCTCGAGCTGCTTGTTGGCCTTCGCCACACCGTCGTCGAGCGCCTGCTTGGGCGACTTCTTGCCCAGCGCGGCCTCGTTGAAGGAGTTGTAGAAGGTCGTCATGACCTCGCCGAGACCCGGAGCCGCCGGCGGGAAGGCCGCGTACTCCAGCTCGGGGGCGAGCGACGAGATCTCCGGCAGGGCCTTGAACTCGGCGCCCTCACGGACGGCCTTACGGGCCGGCACCTGGCCGCCCTTCGCCCAGTCCAGCGAGTGCTCGCTGAGCCAGTTGATGAAGACCTTCGCGCCGGAGACCTTGTTGGCGTCGTTGGCCCGCTGCTTCACGATGGTGAAGTTGTGCGAGTTGGCCCACGCCGCCGGCTTGCTGCCGATCTGGGGGAGCGGCGCGACGCCCCACTGCACCTCGGGGCTCTTCTTCAGATCGTTGATCTGCCAGATGCCGTTCCAGGTGAAGGCGTTCTTGCCGCTCTTGAACGCCAGGTAGTCGGCGTCCTGACCGACGTTGGCCGGCGAGAAGCCCTGCTTGATCATGTCGACCAGCCAGGTGCACGCCTCGACCGCCGGGTCCGAGTTGAAGGTGGCCTTCGCCACGTCCGCGTCGAACAGGGTGGCGCCCCACTGGTTGAGCAGCGAGTAGAAGGTCATGCCGCCGGTGAACTGGAACGGGCTGACCCAGAAGCCCTGCACGCCGGCCTTCTTCAGCTCGGTCAGCGCGGCCGTGTACTCGTCCCTGGTCGCCGGCGGCTTGTTCGGGTCCAGGCCGGCCTTCTGCATGACGGTCTTGTTGTAGTAGAAGCCCAGCGGGTGCATGTCCAGCGGGATGCCGTACCGCTTGTTGTTGTAGAGCCCGCCCTTCCACACCGTGGGGGCGAAGTCGCCCTCGGCGAGCTCCAGGTTCTTGGCCACGTCGTCCAGCTCGGTGATCACGCCGCGGGCGGCGAAGGTGGCGAGCTGGTCCATGTGCATGACCGCGATGTCCGGGCCGTTGCCGCTGGAGGCCGCACCGGGGAGCTTGTTGTAGTAGTCCTCCCACTGGTATGTGGCCACCGACACCGCGATGTTCTTGTGCTCGGTGTTGAACTGGTTCACCAGCGTCTTGAAGATCTCGCCGTCGCCGCCGGTGAAGCCGTTCCACAGCTTCAGGTCCACCTTGGGGCCGGTGTACTCCTTGCCGCCGTTGCCGGCCGCCGGCCCAGAGGTGCTGTCACCGCCGCCGCAACCGGCGAGGGTCAGCGACGCTGCGGCACCGAGTCCGAGACCGAGGCCGAGCAGGCGACGCCGGCTCATGTCGTTCTGGATCATGCTGGTATCTCCTTGAAGGGGGGACGGGATGAATTGTGCCTGGTCAAACTCGGTGCGACCTCAGGCGTTTGCCGGGCCGAAGCGCAGCACGCTCCAGGACACGGCGGGCAGGCGCACGGTGCACCGCCCGCCGTCGGGGGTGGGGGTGGGCATTTCCCGGGGCGTCACCCGGTCGGGCTCGGCCTCGGTGTTCATCGCCGACGGGTCAGACCCGGCAGCGAGGCTCAGGAAAGACAGACCGGACATGCCCGGCAGGCCGCGCAGGTCCAGGTCGAGGGGCAGGTCCTCCTCGCCGCGGTTGACCGCGAAGACGGTCAGCTCGCCGGTCTCCTCGTCGTGCACGGCGACCGTGTCGAGCACCGGCACGTCTCCGTACTTCTTCGTGTCGTAGCGCGGCGACACCGGCTCGGTGCGCAGCACGGTGCCGCGGGCGTACCGGGCGGTCAGCGCGAACGGGTGGAAGATGCTCTGCCGCCAGGCGGGACCGCCGTTGCGGGTGCGGATCGGGGCGATCACGTTGGCGAGCTGGGCCTGGGCGGCCACACCGACCCGGTCGGCGTGCCGGAGCAGGGTGATCAGCAGGTCACCGACGACCACCGCGTCGACCGCCGTGAAGTCGTCCTCGATCAGCGCCGGCGCCTCGACCCAGCCGCGCCGGTCCAGGTCGGCCTGGAGGCGGGACTCGTACCAGACGTTCCACTCGTCGAACGAGATCTTCAGCTTGCGCTTGTGCCGCTGCTTGGCGGCCACGTGGTCGGCGGTCGCGACGACCTCGGTGATGAAGTTGTCCATGTCGACGGCGGAGGCCAGGATGCTGGCCCGGTCGCCGTCGGACGGGTCGTAGTAGGTGTGCGCCGAGATGTAGTCGACGTGCTCGTAGGTGTGCTCCAGCACGGTGGCCTCCCACGCGGCGAACGTGGGCATCCGCCGGTTGGAGCTGCCGCAGGCGATCAGGCTGATCGACGGGTCGATCATCTTCATCGCGCGGGCGGCCTCGGCGGCGAGCCGGCCGTACTCGTCGGCGGTCTTGTGGCCGACCTGCCACGGGCCGTCCATCTCGTTGCCCAGGCACCACAGCCGCACCCCGTACGGGTCCTCCGCGCCGTGCTTGCGCCGCAGGTCGGACAGCTCGGTGCCGCCCGGGTGGTTGGAGTACTCCAGCAGGTCCAGGGCCTCCTGGACGCCACGGGTGCCCAGGTTGACCGCCATCATCGGCTCGACACCGGCCTCGGCGGCCCAGGTCATGAACTCGTCCAGCCCGAACGCGTTGGTCTCGATCGTCTTCCAGGCCAGGTCGAGCCGGCGCGGCCGGTCGCCGACCGGGCCCACCCCGTCCTCCCAGCGGTAGCCGGAGACGAAGTTGCCACCCGGGTAGCGGACCACGGAGACGCCCAGTTCCCGGGTCAGCTCCAGCACGTCCCGGCGGAGGCCACGGGAGTCGGCGTCGGGGTGGCCGGGCTCGTAGATGCCGCCGTAGACGCACCGCCCCATGTGCTCGACGAAGGAGCCGAAGAGACGTCGGTCGGCCGGGCCGATCGCGAAGGCCGGGTCGATCGTCAGCTGAGCGGTCCGCAAGGGTGCCACCTTTCCTCATTGCCGGTGCCGGGTGATCGCGGTCACCGCTCTCACCCGGTATCCGTCGTTTCTACAACGTTGTAGGCAACGTTGTAAAGACCTGGTTCCGAGGTATGGTGCGCTGGGTTACCTCGGGGAGGTTGCGGCGTGCGAAACAGGCTCAAGGATGTGGCCGAACGGGCCGGGGTCTCGGTGAAGACCGTCTCCAACGTGGTGAACGGCTACGTCCACGTGCGTCCGGACACCCGGGCCCGGGTCGAGGAGGCGATCGCCGAGCTGAACTACCGGCCCAACCTCTCCGCCCGCCACCTGCGCAAGGGCCGCACGGGCGTGATCGCGCTGGCCGTGCCGGAACTGGACATCCCGTACTTCGCCGAGCTGGCCCGCCACGTGGTCACCGCAGCAGCCGAATTCAGCTGGACGGTGCTGATCGACCAGACCGGCGGCGGTCGCGAACAGGAACGCGTGGTGGCCTCCGGCATCACCGACCACCTGATCGACGGGCTGATCTTCAGCCCGTTGGCGCTGACCGCGGAGGACCTGACCGGCCTGGACGGCACGCCGATGGTGCTGCTCGGTGAGCGGGTCGACCACGGCCCGGCGGACCACGTGGTGATCGACAACGTCGGCGCGGCCCGGGAGATCACCGACCACCTGATCCGGCTCGGCCGCCGTCGCATCGCGGCCATCGGCTCGCAGCGCACCCCCGAGGGCGCCAGTGCCCGACTGCGGCTGACCGGTTACGCCGACGCCCTGCGCGCCGCCGGCCTCGACTACGACGAGGCCCTGGTGGCGCCCGCGCCGGCCTGGCACCGCGCCGACGGCGCGGCCGCCATGCGCGGCCTGCTCGCCTCCGGGGTACGCCCCGACGCCGTCTTCTGCTTCAACGACACACTCGCCCTGGGCGCCCTGCGCGCCCTGCACGAGGCCGGCCTGCGGGTGCCCGAGGACGTTGCCGTGGTCGGCTTCGACGACATCGAGGACGGCCGGTTCTCGATCCCCACCCTGACGACCGTCGCCCCGGACAAGGCCCAGATCGCCCGGCTCGCCGTCGAGTTGCTCGCCGAACGCCTCGACGGCGACCGCTCCGCCCCCGCCCGCGAACTCTCCGCCCCCTACCGCCTGGAACTCCGCGAATCCACCCAGTCCCCCTGACCGCCTGCCCCACCCGGGGAATGGCGGTGGAGGAGACGCGGGGAGGGTCAGTCGAAGAAGCGGGCCAGGTGGGTTGGGGGTGCGGGGTCGGCGTCTGGTGGCAGGGGGGTCAGGTCGGCGAAGATCGAGGCGCCGTCGCAGCCGGCGTGCAGCGGATACCAGCGTGGGGTGCCCGGCGGCCGCAGTTGGCAGATCCCCTTGAACGTCTGCACGTCCATCAGCCGGACGTGGGTCGGGTCCGCCACCGCGTTCACATGCCCCCACCAGGGGCTCATCACGTGCAGCACCCCACCCGGGCGGAGCACCCGGTGGCACTCGTCCACCAGCGGCAGGAAGTCGAGCAGGTGCTCCAGGATGTGCACCGCGAAGAGGACGTCCACCGAGTTGTCGGCCAGCGGCAGCGAGCCGGAGAGGTCCGCCACCGCGTTGACTCCCGGCGCCGGGTAGATGTCCAGCCCCAGGTTGCCCGACCACTGCTTGGTCGGGCCGCAGCCGAGGTCGACCACCACCGGCTCACGCCCGTCGACGCCGACCCGGCACCACACGCCGTAGACGCCGGCCAGCCGCCCCACCAGGTCCCGGACCAGTCGCAGCTGGCCGGGCTCGGCCACCTCACCGCTGACGTGGGCCACTCCCCGGTCGAACCGCACCTCGACCGCCAGGCCGCGTAGCCGGTCGTCGTGCCGGACCTGGTCCGCCCACGCCTGAGCGAGGAAATCGTCGATCGCCCGCAGCCGGTCGGCCGAGGGCGGAGTCTGTGCCAAAGCGACCATTCGGGGCCACCTCCCGCCGCGCGATACCCGCATCCGCGCTCGGTATGCCCCGCTCGTCAGCCGCGTCGGCGGGTCGGCGTGCCGCCCTGGTCGGCGTGTCGCAGTCCCCAGGGCAGGACCGCGTCGAGCGCGCTACCTCACAGTCATAAAAATGCCTCTGAGGTATCAGGCTCAACAGCGACTCGTGCCCGTCGGGCCGGTCAGCCGGAGAGGGTGCGGCGGCCAGGTCGACCGCCACCGCGCATCCGCTGGCGGGGCGGTGGGGCGGCCGGCTTCGGTCGCTTGAGGTGGTAGCGGTGCAGCTCGTTGTTGCCGGGCAGGGACGGGTCCTCGCTCATCGCGACCAGTTCCCAGCCCTGGTCGCCGGCCCGGTTCAGGTGGGCCAGCGCAGTGTCGCCGTACGGCGTCACGTCGACCATCGAGCCGTCCGGGCCGTACCAGACGAAGACGACTTCCCAGCCCAGGTCGTTGGTCGCCGCCTGACGACGACGGACCAGCAGTGCGTACTCCCACTTGAGCATGGCGTCATTCTCACCCCGCGGCGGCCCGCCGGCACGGATCAATCCTCGGCGATCCGCCCGCCGTCGACCCGCAGCCGACGGTTCGTCTCGATGGCGGCCAGCATTCGCCGGTCGTGGGTGACCAGCAGCAGCGTGCCCGGATAGCTGGCCAGCGCCGATTCGAGCTGCTCGATGGCCGGCAGGTCCAGGTGGTTGGTGGGCTCGTCGAGCACCAGCAGGTTGACCCCGCGCCCCTGGAGCAGGGCCAGCGCCGCGCGGGTCCGCTCGCCGGGGGAGAGGGTGGCCGCCGGCCGCGGCACGTGTGCCGCGCGCAGCCCGAACTTGGCCAGCAGGGTCCGCGCGTCCGCCGGTGACATGTCCGGTACGGCAGCCTGGAACGCGTCGACCAGCGGCGCGTCGCCGAGGAACAGCCCACGGGCCTGGTCGACCTCGCCGACCACCACCCCGGGCCCCAGCGAGGCGGTCCCGGCGTCCAGCGGCAGCCGGCCGAGCAGCGCGGCCAGCAGGGTGGACTTGCCCGAGCCGTTCGCCCCGGTCACCGCGACCCGGTCCGCCCAGTCGATCTGAAGGTCGATCGGGCCGAGGGTGAAGCCGCCCCGGCGTACCACCGCGCCGCGCAGCGTGGCCACGACAGCGCCGGCGCGGGGTGCGGCGGCGATCTCCATCCGCAGCTCCCACTCCTTGCGGGGCTCCTCCACCACGTCGAGCCGTTCGATCAGCCGCTCGGTCTGCTTCGCCTTCGCCGCCTGCTTCTCGGTCGCCTCGCTGCGGAACTTGCGGCCGATCTTGTCGTTGTCGGTGGCCTTGCGCCGGGCGTTCTTGACGCCCTTCTCCATCCAGGCGCGCTGGGTACGCGCCCGCGCCTCCAACCCCGCGCGCGTGTCGGCGTACTCCTCGAAGTCCGCGCGGGCGTGCCGGCGGGCCACCTCGCGCTCCTCCAGGTAGGCCGCGTAACCGCCGCCGTAGTGGTGCACCTGCTGCTGCGCCAGGTCCAGCTCCAGCACCCGGGTCACCGTGCGGGTGAGGAACTCCCGGTCGTGGCTGACCAGCACCGTGCCGGCCCGCAGCCCGGTGACGAACTCCTCGAGCCGCTCCAGCCCGGCCAGGTCCAGGTCGTTGGTCGGCTCGTCGAGCAGGAACACGTCGTAGCGGCTGAGCAGCAGCGAAGCCAACCCGGCCCGGGCCGCCTGGCCACCGGAGAGCCCGGTCGTCGGATGGTCCAGGTCGACCGCGAGCCCCAGGTCGGCGGTGACCTGTTCGGCCCGTTCGTCCAGATCCGCGCCGCCCAGCGCGAGCCAGCGCTCCAGCGCGTCGCCGTACGCGTCGTCGGCACCCGCCGCTCCGGCGGTCAAGGCCTCCGTCGCCGCGTCCAGCGCGGCCTGCGCGGCGGTCACCCCGGTCCGCCGGGCCAGGAACCCGCGCACCGTCTCGCCCGGCCGGCGCTCCGGCTCCTGCGGCAGGTGTCCGACGCTCGCGGTGGGCGGGCTGAGACGAACGCTGCCGGCCTCCACCGGCAGCAACCCGGCGAGGGTACGCAGCAGCGTCGACTTCCCGGCGCCGTTCGGCCCGACCAGGCCGACCACGTCGCCGGGAGCGACGACCAGATCCAGTCCGGCGAAGAGTGGGCGGTCACCGTGCCCGGCGGCGAGGTCCTTGACGATCATCGTGGCGCTCATCAGGACGGCAGCCTATCCGGCCGCCCGCATACGACCGGGCGGCAGCGGGCAGACTCAACGGCGTGGTGACCACACTCGCGATCGACTGCGGCGGCGGGGGCATCAAGGCATCGGTGCTCGACGAGGCCGGCACGATGCGGGCCCGGCCGCTGCGGGTGCCGACGCCGTACCCGCTGCCGCCCGCGCTGTTCGTCCAGACCCTGCTCGACCTGGGCCTCCGGCTGCCGACGGCCGACCGGCTGACGGTCGGCGTGCCCGGGATGATCCGGCACGGCGTGGTGGTGACCACTCCGCACTACGTCACCCGCAACGGCCCGCGTACCCGGGTCGACCCGGACCTGCTCGCCGAGTGGTCCGGCTGGGACGCGCGGGGCGCCCTGGCCGACGCGTTCGGGGTGCCGGCGCTGGTGCTCAACGACGCCGAGGTGCACGGTGCCGGGGTGGTCGCGGGCACCGGCTGCGAGCTGGTGCTGACCCTCGGCACCGGGCTGGGCAGTGCCCTCTTCGACGGCGGGGTGCTCGCCCCGCACCTGGAGCTGTCCCACGCGCCGGTGCGCTGGGGCACCACCTACGACACGTACGTGGGAGAGCCGGAGCGCCGACGGCTCGGCGACGCGTTCTGGTCCCGACGGATCCGGCAGGTGGTGGACGGGCTCCGTCCGGTGTTCCGCTGGGACCGGCTCTACCTGGGCGGGGGCAACTCCCGGCTGATCCGGCCCGAGCAGCTGGCCCGGATGGGGGATGACGTGGTGGTGGTGCCGAACACCGCCGGGATCGTCGGCGGCGTCCGTGCCTGGGAGCTGGCCGCCGGGCGCCGGGACGCCCGCACCTGACCCGCCCGGGGGGCCGAATCCGACCCGATCCCGACCCGGGGAACAGTCGCCAAACGGCCGGTGTTGTGCCAGCGTCGGAACAGGTGACGGCGCGACCCGAGGAGGTGGGCAGATGGATCTTCTGGCGGACTACCGGCGGGCGACCATGTTCTTCGAAGCCGGTGACCCGAGCGGAGCGGCCCGACTGCTGGAGCCGATCGTGGACGCCGAACCCGGCAACGCGGCGGTACGGCAACTGCTGGCCCGGGCGTACTTCCAGTCGGCCCAGCTCAACAGGGCCGAGGAGCAGCTGCGGGAGCTGGTCGACCGGGACCCGAGCGACCACTACGCGCACCACGTGCTGGGTCGGACGCTGGAGCGGCTGAACCGGCACTCGGACGCGCTGCGGCACCTGCGGATCGCCGCCGCGATGTACGCGGCCAACGACGACTACCGGGTCGCCCTCGAGCGGGTGGAGACCCGCCTGGGCGGAACGCGCTGAGCGCGGACCGGTGACCTGCACGGGGCGGCCCTTCGGGGCCGCCCCTTCGTCGTCGCGCAGGCGGGCCGCCGGGCGTGCCTAGGATGGCGGACATGGGACCTGACCGGCCGGGGGCTGCGGCATGAAGCTCAAGCTGGACCTGCACGAGATCTTCAACAAGGGCCAGGACATCGACCGCGCGTTGCGCGGGATCATGGACGAGGCGGTGGCGAAGAAGGCCACCCTCGTGGAGATCATCCCTGGTAAGGGGTCGGGCCAGCTCAAGAAGCGGGTGCTGCGGTTCCTCGATCAGAAGGACGTCAAGCAGCTCTATCACCGGGTGGAGAAGGACTCCAAGAACTTCGGCCGCCTCTTCGTGCACTTTCGCTGGAAGTAGAGGGTGTCTGGTGTCTCCCATGGTGGACAGAAGCGACGTCGAGGCGGCTGCGGCTCTGGTCGGGGGGCGGGTCCGGGAGACGCCGGTGCTCACCGTCGACGGCGCCGATCTGGGCGTGCCGGGGCAGCTCAGCCTCAAACTGGAGTTGCACCAGCACACCGGCTCGTTCAAGCCGCGCGGCGCGTTCAACCGGATGTTGCGGGGCCCGCTGCCCCCGGCAGGGGTGATCGCCGCGTCCGGCGGCAACCACGGCCTCGCCGTCGCGTACGCGGCCCGCTCGCTGGGCGTGCCGGCGGAGGTCTTCGTGCCGGTGACCTCCTCGCCGGTGAAGGTGCAGCGGCTGGCGGGGCTGGGCGCCCAGGTGCGGCAGGTGGGCCAGCACTACGCCGAGGCGTTGGCGGCGAGCACCCAGCGGGCAGAGGAGACCGGGGCGCTGGTCGTGCACGCGTACGACCAGCCGGAGGTGGTGGCCGGTCAGGGCACCGTCGGCCGGGAGCTGGAACGGCAGCTGGACGGGATCGACACCGTGCTGGTGGCGGTCGGCGGCGGCGGGCTGGTGTCCGGCATCGCCACCTGGTTCGACGGGTCGGTACGCGTCGTCGCCGTCGAGCCCGAGCAGATCCCCACCCTGCACTCCGCCCTCAAGGCCGGCCGGCCGGTCGACATCGAGGTGGGCGGCATCGCCACCGACTCGTTGGGCGCCCGCCGGATCGGCGAGATCGCCTTCGACACCGCCCGCCGGACGGGGGTGGTCTCCGTGCTGGTCCGGGACGAGGACCTGTTGCGGGCGCGCCGCCTGCTCTGGTCGGAGCTGCGGGTCGCCGCCGAGCTGGGTGGCGCCGCGGCGCTGGCCGCGCTGGTCGGCGGCGCGTACGTGCCGCAGCCGGGGGAGCGGGTGGCCGTGATCGTCTGTGGCGGCAACACCGACCCGAGCGACCTGGGCCCGGCCGCCCCGCACTGACCGTGCCCGCTCGGTACGCACAGCCGGTGGTCCGCCGGAGAAATGACTCCTTCGGACCACCGGCTCCGTCCGTCAGAGGGGATAGGTGCGGGCGACCGCCAGCATCTCGGAGCTGTGTGACCCGACGATGCCGACGGCCGGCGGCCGGGGGCGGAAGCCGGGCAGCGCGTCGAGCCCGTCGCTGGCGTCCATCGCCCGCAGCGCCACCTGCCCGCCGATCGGCCGCAGGGTCAGCGTGACCTCGATGCCCTCGGCCGGCGGGGCGTGGAAGACGAGCCCGAAGCCCCACCTGCCCGCGCGGGGCTCCACCGGCACCGACCGGCCGGCCACCTCGGCCCGCAGCACGGTGGCGGTCGACGTGTCGACGTGCAGGGTGGCGAGCCGGGCCACCCGCTGCGGGGTGAGCCGCAGCCGCAGGGTGCGCTCGCCACCGGCGGCGCTGTCGGCCAGCACCTCCAGCTTCGGCGCCGGCAGGCTCGCCGGCTGTGCCGGCCCGGCACGCAGCTCACCGTCGCCGAGCCCGGGGAAGTCGTCGCCGACGTCGGTCACCCCGTCCACGTAGCCGTCCGTCCACGGCTGCGGATCGGTCTCGTGGCTCAGCCAGCGGGCCTGGCCGGTGCCCGCGTCCATGGCGTACATCAGGTGGGTGGGCGCGGGGTGGGCGGCGTCGAACCGGTCCACGGCCAGCCCGACACCGGCGAGCACCACCGCCGCCAGAGCGGCGGCCCCGGCCGGGAGCACCGCGAGCCGCCGGGCCCGCAGCGCCCGCATTCCGCGCTGGCCGCCGGCCTGCGGGTGCAGCAGGTCGACCACCGGTAGCGCGGCCAGGCCGAGCAGCACGGCGACCAGCGCGGCCACGCCGCCCATGGCCATGCCCAGCGCGGGGAAGAGCAGCACCACGGTCGGCAGCAGGATGACCACGCCGACCGCGCCGGCCACGGTCACGGCCACCACCGGCCACGGCCCGGTCTGCCGGGTGCGCAGCGCGACCAGCCCGCCGAGGGCGCCGGCCAGCGCCGGCAGGGTGGTGAGGTACGCCCCGCCGGGCACCGCCACGGCGAGCAGCACCCCGAGCAGGGCCAGCCAGGCCAGCCCGCCGACGGCGAGCGCGGCCGGCCCGATCCGGCGACGGGTCAACGCGTACCAGGTGAGCAGGATGGCGGCGGCGAGGGCCAGCACGGCCAGGCGGTACCAGGTCGGCCGGTACGGGTCGAGCAGTTCGGCGTACCCCGGCCGGATCGCGGTGATCGCCATCCAGAGCAGTTGCGCGGCGAGCGGCGCGGCAACGATCGGCACCAGGGCCAGTCCGAAGCCGGCGGCCAGCCGGCCGGTGCTGGCCCGACCCCGGCGACGGGTCAGCCAGCCCAGCGCGGCCACCGCGAACACCGCGAGCAGGGCCAGCGGCAGGGTGAGCCAGCCGGGGTAGCGGACCAGCCCGCCGGGCACCGGAAAGTAGGTGGCGTCGTGCCCGGAGCGCAGGTCGCCCAGGTCGGTGCGGCCGAACTCCCGGGCCAGGCCCAGCGCGTTGTCCCCGTGCTGCTGGAGGCTGCCCCGGTCCATCGCCGCCGGGGTGTCCAGCGGTGTGTGGTAGATCGCGCCACCGTCGATGTACGCCGAGTTCAGCCCGACGAACCTCTGGTCCAGGAACGCGGTGAAGTCGGTGTCGTTGGGCAGCGCGCGGTAGATCTCCACCGCGAAGGAGGTGCCGACCGGGTGCGGGGCGGCGCGGCCGAAGACGTCCACCAGCTTCGCGTTGTTCCGGGACGTCTCGAACATGATCACCGGGCCGGTGGAGCCGCGCGCCTCCAGGTTGAGCACCACCCCGCCGTCGTTGGCCAGGGGGTGGCTGGCGGCGAACGCGGAGGCGCCGCAGAGGCACGCCTCCTCGGCGTCGGTCAGCACGAAGACGATGTCGTTGCGCGGCCGCGGGCCGGCGGCCAGCGCCCGGGCCACCTCCAGGATCGCGGAGGTGCCGGCCGCGTCGTCGTTGCCGCCCGGCCCGGTCTGCACCGAGTCGTAGTGGGCGGCCAGGAAGACCCGTCCCGTCGGGGCGGTGCCGGGCAGCCGGGCCACCACGTTGCGTACCCGGGCCAGGGTCGCCCCGCCCGCCGCTCCGCTGAGCTGACCGGCCTCCGGGGCGACCGTGTCCTGCACCTCGGTCTCCAGGCCCAGTCCGCGCAGCCGCTGCTCAAGGTGTGCGCGGACCTGGTCGTTGGCCGAGCTCCCGGCGACGTGCGTCCGGGCCGCGATGACCTGGACGTCGGCGTACGCCCGTCCGGCGCTGAACTCGTCCGCGGGTGCGTCCGCCGACACCGGCGCCGGGGTGCGCAGGTCGAGCAGGCTGCCGGCGCCGACGGCGACCAGCGCGACGAGGGCGGCAGCCGCAGCCGCGAGGCGCCGGCGGGGCCGGGTCAGCGCGCGGTCGGCGAGGGGTACGTCCGGACCCGGCCGGGCCGGCCTGCCCGTCGTGACGGGGGTGGGGGGTGCGCCCACGGGAACTCCTCGGGGGGTGGTGGGGCCTGGGGTGGCACCATCCTGCCCTCCGGCGGCTCCGGGCGGGACGGCCGGACGTCCGAGCGTCGACCGCCGCCCGGTTTGTCCTTCCGCGGGCAGTGATCCGGCCCATCCCCGGCCGCGCCGAGGCCGTCGTGTTGTGCGCGACCGTTGTCTAATACAGGATCAGCAGGGCACTCGGAAGGAGCCCGACATCACCAGCGATCTCCCGCGTCTCGCGGCGGTGACCCGGCCGCACCGGGGACCCGGCCTGGCCGGTTCCTCCGTCGTGCCGTACCCGCACGGCGGTCTGTCGCGGCACGCCAACCTGCCGCCGGGCGAACGGTTGCGGGTGCTGCTGGTGGAGGACGACGAGGGCGACGCCTTCCTGGTCGGTGAGCTGCTCGCCGAGACCAACTCGATGATCGACCTGCAGGTCGCCACCAGCCTGAGCGAGGCGCGGCGGCGGATCACCAACGTCGACTGCGTCCTGCTCGACCTGGGTCTGCCGGACGCGCAGGGGCTGGACGGGCTGCGCCAGGTGCTGGAGATGTCCAGCGGCGCGGCGGTCTGCGTGCTGACCGGCCGTTCGGACGAGCACCTGGGCATCGTGGCCGTCGCCGAGGGCGCTCAGGACTACCTGGTCAAGGGTCAGGTGGACGGGGTTCTGCTGACCCGGGCGCTGCGCTACGCGGTGGAGCGCAAGCGCGCCGACGAGAACGCCCGCCGGCTGCGCGAGGTCGAGTTGCGCCAGGCCGAGTCGGCTCGGCTCGAACGCGGTCTGCTGCCCCAGCCGCTGATGACGACCGACGAGGTGGCGGTGCACACCTTCTACCGGCCGGGTCGGCACGCCGCCCTGATCGGCGGGGATTTCTTCGACGTGGTGCAGACCCGTCCGGACCGTCTCGACCTGATCGTGGGGGACGTCTGCGGGCACGGCGTGGACGAGGCCGCGCTCGGCGTGGAGCTACGGGTGGCCTGGCGGGCCCTGGTGCTCGCCGGGGTGCCGGACGACGAGGTGCTGCCCGCGCTGGAGCAGGTGCTGATGAGCGAGCGCCGACTCCAGGAGATCTTCGCGACGGTGGCCACGACCCGACTGGACCTGGACGCCAACCGGGCCACCGTCCGACTCGCCGGGCATCCGCCGCCGCTGCTGCTCTCCGGTGGCCGGGTCGTCCCGGTGCCCGCGCCCGGCGGCCGGCTGCTGGGCGTACGACCCCGCCGGCCGACCGCCTACGACCTGGAGTTCGACACCCATGACTGGTCCCTGCTGATGTACACCGACGGCCTGATCGAGGGGCGGGTGGGCACGAGCGACGAGCGGCTCGACGTGCCGGGCCTCAGTGGGTTGCTCGACGAGCCGGCGAACCGCCAGGTGTCACTGCCCGAGCTGCCGGCCTGGCTGGTCGGCCGGGCGGAGCAGATCAACGGCGGCCCCCTCGCCGACGACGTGGCCATGCTGCTGGTGACCCGGGGCGGTGGCCGGTGACGCCGGTGGTCGGCGGCTGGAGTCTGCGCCGCCGGGTCATCACGCTGCTCACCGTCGTGGGCGTGCTGCTGATCGGCCTGGCCGGCGCCGAGGCGGCGATGGCCGCCCGCAACCGCACCCAGATCGACGCCATCCTGAACAAGACCGGCCCGCTGCGGGTGCAGGCGCAGGAACTGCTCAACGCGGTGCTCGACCAGGAGACCGGGGTCCGCGGGTACGCGGTCAGTGGCGACCCGGCCGACCTGGACCCGTACCGGGCGGGGCTCGACCAGGAGAAGAGCACCGTCGCCGCGATGCGGATGCTGCTCGACGACTATCCGCAGATCAGCCAGGAGCTGCAGACCGTCGAGGAGCGCACCGAGCAGTGGCGGCGCAACGTGGCGGAGCCGGTGATCACCATCACCGACCAGCGCGGCACCAGCGCCGGCCAGGCGTTGGTGAACGACCAGGCCAGGCGGCAGTTCGACCAGGTCCGGTCGGCGGTCGACGACCTCCAACAGGAGATCCTGGCCGCCCGGGAACAGTCCGCCGACGATGTGCGCAACAGCAGCAACGTGCTGGTCGTGCTCCTGATCGTCGCGGCGCTGGTGGTGGTCGTCGCCGGCGCGGTGCTGCTGCTCTCCCTGGACCGGATGGTGGTCCGGCCGCTCATCGGGCTGGCCGATCAGGTCCGCGAGGTCGCCGAGGGCGACTACCAGCACGGCATCTCCACCACCGGCCCACCGGAGTTCATCCGGCTCGGCGAGGACGTGGACGCGATGCGCCAGAAGA
Source organism: Micromonospora sp. RHAY321 (assembly GCF_023896955.1). Classification (GTDB taxonomy): domain Bacteria; phylum Actinomycetota; class Actinomycetes; order Mycobacteriales; family Micromonosporaceae; genus Micromonospora. Next base: position 45,867 of record NZ_JAMHIW010000018.1, on the reverse strand, counting down.
TCGCGTCCGACCTGGCCGAGGTGCGGGAGGCCCGCGAGCGCATCGAGTGGGTCAACACCCAGCTCCAGAAGCAGGCCGAGGAGCTGACCCGGTCCAACCGCGACCTGGAGCAGTTCGCGTACGTGGCCTCGCACGACCTCCAGGAGCCGCTGCGCAAGGTGGCCAGCTTCTGCCAGCTGCTGCAGCGCCGCTACGCCGGGCAGCTCGACGAGCGGGCCGACCAGTACATCGCCTTCGCGGTGGACGGCGCGCAGCGGATGCAACGGCTGATCAACGACCTGCTCGCGTTCTCCCGCATCGGCCGTCTCACCACCGGCTTCGTCGAGGTCGACCTCAACAAGGTGATGGGCGACGTGGCCGCGCAGACCGAGGCCGCCCGGCAGTACGCCGACGCCGAGCTGACCTGGGGCGAGCTGCCGGTGATCCAGGGCGAGGAGCCGCTGCTCACCAACCTGCTGGCCAACCTGGTCAGCAACTCGGTCAAGTTCCGCCGCCCGGACGTACCGCCGAAGGTGCACATCTCGGCGCGGCTGGTCGGGGCCGAGTGGGAGATCAGCTGCCAGGACAACGGCATCGGGATCGAGCCGGAGTTCGCCGACAAGATCTTCGTGATCTTCCAGCGGCTGCACTCGAAGGACGCGTACCCGGGCACCGGCATCGGACTGGCCATCGCCAAGAAGATCGTGGAATACCACGGTGGCCGGGTCTGGGTGGACACCGACGTGCCGGAGGGCACCACGATCCGGTTCACCCTCCCGGCGCAGCGCGAGGACGTCGAGGCGTCCGCTGCGGGCGCGGAGTCGCCGGAGGAGCCTCAGCCGTCCGTGGCGGGTGACGCGACCCCCGCGGACGAGGCACCGGCCGCCATGCCGGAGCAGTCCGCCGGGGCGGACCAGCCGGACGAGGCCGACGGAGCTCGCGGAAGCGGTAGAACGGGTGACATGAGGGAGACGGTGGGATGACCGCGCCGGCGGACGGCAAGAGCCCGATCGAGGTCCTGCTCGTCGAGGACGATCCGGGTGACGTGTTGATGACCCAGGAGGCGTTCGAGGAGCACAAGCTGCGCAACCGGCTGACCGTCGTGTCCGACGGGGCCGAGGCGCTCGCCTACCTGCGGCGGGAGGGCCAGTACGCCGACGCCGTGGCGCCCGACCTGATCCTGCTCGACCTCAACCTGCCCCGCCGGGACGGCCGGGAGGTGCTGGAAGAGATCAAGAAGGACGAGGAACTGCGCCGGATCCCGGTGGTGGTGCTCACCACCTCGCAGGCCGACGAGGACATCCTGCGCAGCTACCAGCTGCACGCCAACGCCTACGTGACCAAGCCGGTGGACTTCGAGCGCTTCATCTCCGTGGTCCGCCAGATCGACGAGTTCTTCGTCAGCGTGGTCAAGTTGCCGCCGCGTGGCTGACACCCTGCTCGACGACGTCGGTGACCTCCTTCGGGAGGCCGCCGACCAGGTCGTGCTGCCGCTGTTCCGCAAGCTCGACGACGCGGACGTGTCGGAGAAGGCGCCCGGTGAGGTGGTCACCATCGCCGACCGCCGGGCCGAGGAGCTGATCTCCGCAGGGCTGCGCCGGCTGCGGCCGGGCTCGATGGTGGTCGGCGAGGAGGGCGTCGCCGACGATCCGGGGCTGCTGCGACACCTGCGCGACGGCGGTGACGTCTGGCTGGTCGACCCGGTCGACGGAACCGCCAACTTCGCCGCCGGTCGCCGCCCCTTCGCCCTGATGGTGGCGCTGCTGACCGACGGTCGACCCGCCGCGGGGTGGATCCTCGACCCGCTGGCCGAGACCCTGGCCGCCGGCTGGGCCGACGACGGGACCCTGCTCAACGGCCTGCCGCTGGGCGATCCCGGTACGGTGCCGTCGCTGGGCGAACTGCGCGGCGCGGCCATGACCCGGTTCCTGCCGCCGGAGGCCCGGGACCGGGTTCGCGCCGGCGGCCGGCGGCTCGGCGAGCTGCTGCCCGGCCAGCACTGCGCCGGCCGCGAATACCTGGACATCATCACCGGTGAGCAGCAGTTCACCCTCTTCTGGCGGACCCTGCCGTGGGACCACGCCCCGGGCACCCTGCTGGTGCGCGCGGCCGGTGGTGTCGCCCGCCGGTTCGACGGCGTCGACTACCACCCCGCCGACGAGGGGCGGGGCCTGCTCGTCGCGGCCAACGAGCAGGTCTGGGCAGAGGTGCACGAGGCGCTGCTCGGCTCCTGATCCGCGCACTCCGCGACGGCGGCGGCACGCTGCGTCGACACCCGAGCGGCCGGGCGGTCACGGGGCTGGTCACCTGCGCTCGGTCCGGTATCGTGACCGGCGGTCTCCGCCAGCAGGCCGCCGACCGGCGCCGGCGGAGACGCCGCCGCGCAGTGGTCCACCGGGGGCCGGCGGTCGACGGAAGGACGCTTTCGTGCCCAGGACCAGGCTCAGCCAGCAGCACGCCCGCCGTGTACTGCTCCCTCTGCTCGCCGCCCTCGCGCTGGTGCTCTCCGGCGGCGCGGTGCCCGCGTACGCGGAGCCCGGTGAGGGTGGCACCAAGAAGCTGCAGGACGCGCTGGAACTGACCGCCAAGGGCCACATCGAGGCCAAGGCCAAGCTTGACAACTCCAAGCGCCGGCAGACGGCCCTCACCGGCGAGCTGAAGACCGTCGAAGCCCGCCTGGTGGGGCTCACCGCCCAGGTCGGCGAGGTGGCCGCGCAGTCGTACCGGGCCGGTCGGCTCACCCCGGCGTCGATGCTGCTCAACACCGCCACGCCGCAGGCGTTCCTGCAACGCGCCGCCGACCTCGACCTGATGGCCCAGCGGGACAGCAAGCGGCTGCGCGATCTCACCGACGCCCGGCAGCAGGCCCAGCAGGCCAAGGTCGCCATCGACGCCGAGGTCCGCGAGCAGCAGAAGCAGCTCGCCGTGATGGCGAAGAAGAAGAAGGAAGCCGAGGCGGCGCTCGCCGAGGTCAGCTCGGGCAGCAGCAACGGTTTCAGCGGCGGCAGCTCCGTCTCGGCGAAACCGGCGCCGCGCAACTCCGATGGTTCGTGGCCGTCGGAGTCCTGCTCGGTCAATGACCCGACCACCTCCGGCTGCATCACCCCGCGCACCCTCAACGCGCTCAAGCAGACCCAGGCGGCCGGTTACAAGCGACACGTCTCCTGCCACCGCAGCGGCGGCGGCGGTGAGCACCCGAAGGGGCGGGCCTGCGACTTCGCGGCCGCCACCAACGGCTTCGAGGACCGCAACGCGACCGGCGGCGACAAGGCGTACGGGGACAGCCTGGCCGCCTGGCACGTGCGCAACGCCGACCGGCTGGGTGTGCTCTACGTGATCTGGTACCGGCAGATCTGGCACCCCGGCACCGGCTGGCGCGCGTACAGCGGCAGCGGCAGCCCGGCCGCGAGCCACACGAACCATGTTCATCTCTCGATGTACTGACCCGAAGGGCCAGCTTCGCTGCGTACCATCGCGACGATGAACACCCCACCGTCCGACGTAGCGGCCCCGCCGGCTTCCTCGGCCTCGTCCGTGCCGGTCACCGGCCGGGCGCTGCCGAACGGCCTGGCCGCCTTCCTGGTCTTCTTCTCCAGCGGCGCCGTGCTGGTGCTGGAGACCGTCGCGCTGCGCCTGGTCGGCCCGTACGTCGGGGTGACCCTCCAGGTGACCAGTTCGGTGATCGGCATCGCGCTGGCCGCGATCGCGTACGGGGCGTGGTCCGGTGGCTGGCTGGCCGACCGGCGTGACCCCCGGGGCCTGCTGGCGCCGGCGCTGGTGCTGGCCGGCATCGCCACCGCGATCACCCTGCCCGTGGTCCGCTACGCGGGCGAGGTGCTGCGCGGCGGCGCGGCCAGCGCGATCCTGCTCTTGGTGGCACTGGCCGTGTTCGTGCCGGCGGCGCTGCTGGCGGCGGTCACCCCGCTCGTGGTGAAGCTCCAGCTCGCCGACCTGCGCCGCACCGGTCAGGTGGTCGGCCGGCTGTCCGGGATCGGCACCCTGGGCGGCATCACCGCCACCCTGCTCACCGGCTTCGTGCTGGTCGCCGCGCTGCCCAGCACGGTGATCCTGCTCGCGCTGGCGGTCGCGCTCGGCGTGGCCGGCCTCGGCCTCGGCTGGTACCTGCGCCGGCAGGCGCCCACCGAGCTGCCTGGCCCGGCCCGGGCCAGGGCCGCGCTGGCCGTGCTCGGCCTGGCCGGGGCGGGGCTGACCACCGTGGCGCCGAACCCGTGCGACATCGAGACGGCGTACCACTGCGCCCGGGTGACGTCCGACCCGGCCCGGTCGAGCGGACGGACGCTGCTGCTCAACTCGGCCCAGCACTCGTACGTGGACCTGGCCGACCCGAAATACCTGGAGTACGCGTACACGAAGTGGATCGGCGCGGTCGCCGACGTGGTCGCGCCGGCCGGGCAGCGGCTGGACGCGCTGCACCTGGGCGGCGGCGGGTTCACCGTGCCGCGCTACCTGACGGCCACCCGGCCGGGCACCGACAACGTGGTGTTCGAGATCGACGGTGGGCTGGTCGAGCTGGGCGAGCGGGAGCTGGGCGTACGCCAGGGCCCGGAGCTGCGGGCGGTCGTGGGTGACGCCCGGATGCTGGTCGTGGGCGAGCCGACGGACAGCCGCGACCTGGTGGTCGGCGACGCCTTCGGGCACCTGGTGGTGCCGTGGCACCTCGCCACCCGGGAGATGGCCGCCGAGGTTCGGCGCGTGACCCGCCCGGGTGGGGTGTACGTGCAGAACGTCATCGACTATCCGCCGCTGCGGTTCATCCGTGCCGAACTGGCCACGGTGGCCACCGAGTTCGCGCACCTGGCGCTGATCGCCCCGCCGGAGGCGCTCGCCGAGGAGCAGGGTGCCAACTTCCTCATCGTCGGCTCCGACGCACCGTTGCCACTGGAGGCCATCCGGGCCCGCCTGGACGAGGTCGACAAGCAGGTGAGCCTGCTGTCCGGCCCGGAGCTGACGGACTTCATCGGCGCGGCGCTGGTGCTGACCGACGACTACGCCCCGGTGGACCAGCTTCTCGCGACCGCCTGAACGGGTGAATCCGTGACCGATTCCGATACTTCAGGTGTAGCCGGCCCGCACGTGGGCAACAACGGCCACCATGGGTGGTGGGGACCGGAACAGCGCACAACTCCTCGATGAGCGGTACCGGCTCATCGAGCAGCTCGGTGCCGGCGGCATGTCGGTGGTCTGGCGGGGCTACGACGAGGTGCTCGGCCGTCAGGTCGCGGTGAAGGTGCTGGCATCCCGGCTGGCCAGCGACCGGGCCTTCCGGCACCGGATCCGGATCGAGGCGCAGGCCGCCGCGCGACTCTGCCACCCGAACATCACCAACGTGTACGACTACGGCGAGTCCCAACAGGTCGGCCTGACCGTGCCCTACGTGGTGATGGAGCTGGTCGACGGTGGCTCGCTGGCCAGCCGGCTGGGCCGGGAGGGCCGGCTGCCCTGGCGGGAGGCGGTGACCATCGGCGCGGAGGTCAGCTCCGCGCTGGCCACCGCCCATGCCCGCGGCGTGGTGCACCGCGACGTCACCCCCGGCAACGTGATGCTCACCTCGACCGGGGTCAAGGTCGTCGACTTCGGAATCTCCGCGCTGGTGGGGGAGAGCGAGAAGGGCCCGGACGGCGCGCTGCTGGGCACGCCCGCGTACCTCGCCCCCGAGCGGCTGGACAACGGCCAGGTCTCCCCGGCCACCGACGTGTACGCCGTCGGGCTGCTGCTCTACCGGATGCTCACCGGCCGGCTGCCGTGGCAGGCCAGCACGACCACCGAGATGCTGCGCGCGCACATGTACAACGAACCGGAGCCGATGCCGGAGGTGTCGGGGCTGCCCGACGAGGTGACCGACCTGGTGCGGCGCTGCCTCGCCAAGCAGCCCGGGGACCGGCCGGCCACCGCCGAGCTGGCCCGGACACTCGCCGACGCGGCCGGGATGCTGGCGGCGGTGCCGGTCTCGCCTGCCGGGCCACTGGACCCGGTCGCGCTCGCCAGCGCGGGCACCACGATTCTGCCCTGGTCGGCGGAGACCGACGCGCTGCCGTTGTCGCGTACCCGCAATCGGACCCGGCGGGAGAAGCGGCGCCGGCGGGTGGAGGCCGGCGTGGCCGCCGCCGGCCTGGTCGCGGTCACGGCGGGGATGTGGGCGTTCACCTCGCGCAGCCCGGCCAGTGGCGGGGACCAGTCGCCGACCGAGGCCCGGATGGGTCTGCCGACGGCGGCGCCCTGCGAGGTGGCGTACGCGCTGCGCACGGACTCCGGCACGGACTTCGCCGCCGAGCTGACCCTGACCAACACCGGGGACAGCGAGCTGCGTGACTGGACGATGAGCTTCACCTTTCCCGGTCAGCAGACGGTGACGACGGCGGAACCGACCCAGGTGCACCAGCAGGGGAGCATGGTCCTCGTCCGGCCGGCGGCCCAGCGCGCCACCCTGGCGTCCGGTGCGGCCGAGAAGTTCACCCTGGCCGGGAAGTACAGCGGGGCGAACCCGCTGCCGGTGGAGTTCCGGCTCGGTGACACGGCCTGCGGCGTACGCGTCTCGGGGGTGGCTGGCACGGCTCCGTCCACCGTCGCGCCGAGCAAGGCGCCCACGACGAAGGCGGCCACGACGAAGGCTCCGCCGAAGGCGGCGTCCGGCGGCCGCTCGGGTTCGGGTGGCTCCGGCTCTGGCGGTGACACGACGAAGGCCAAGCCCGAGGTCCCCGGCAAGGGCAAAGGACCGGGTGGTTCGGGAAAAGCGGGAAGGTGACCAAGGGTAAGGGGAAGGGGCACGGCGGCGGCGGGAACTGACGCCGTTCAGCGCTGCCCCGCGAACCGTTGCACCTGGTCGATCCCACCCTCGACGACGAGCACCCCGCCCTGGGCGAGTGCCGTGTTGTCCGAGGCGTACTGAAAGCGCTCGCCCGGCAGCTTGGCACCGATCACCCGGACCCCGTAGCGCTCCTCTGGACGCAGGTCGAGCAGGGTTCGCCCGGCCAGGGAGTCCGGCACCCGGACGGTGGCGATCGCGAAGCTGTCGTCGAACTCGATGAAGTCGAGCAGCCGGCTGACGATCAGGTGTGCCACCCGCTCGCCGGTCTCCGCCTCGGGGAAGATCACGTGGTGCGCGCCGACCGATGACAGGATCTTGGCGTGCTTCTGCGAGGTCGCCCGGGCCCAGATCTGCGGTATGCCCAGCTCGGTCAGCGCCAGCACGGTGAGCACGCTCGCCTCCACCGAGGCGCCGATGGCCACCACCGCCCGCCCGAAGCTGGCGACGCCGAGCTGCCGCAGTGCCCCCTCCTCGGTCGCGTCGGCCTGGACCACCCGGTCGAGCTGTGCCGACCAACGCTGCACCTGTTCCGGGTTGCGGTCGACGGCCAGCACCTCGCGGTCCATCCTGCTCAGCGACCCCGCCAGGTGGCACCCGAACCGGCCCAGCCCGATCACCACGACGCCACGGCCGTCCGCTCGCTTGGCTGACACCCCGGCCCTCCTCTCTGCTAGCCGACAACGGGTTGTTCCTGGGGATAGCGGTAGAGCCGACGCCGGGTGTTCAGGGCGATCGCCGACCCGAGGGTGAGCGGCCCGACCCGGCCGATGAACATCAGCACGGTCAGGGTCAGTTGGCCGCTGGCCGGCAGCGTGCCGGCCAGGCCGATGGTCAGGCCCGTGGTGCTGAAGGCGGAGGTGACCTCGAACAGGGCCGCGACGAAGCGGACCCCCTCGGTGAGCAGCAGCAGGGTCATCGTCCCGGCCGTGACCAGGGCGACGCTGAGCAGCGCCACGGTGATCGCCTGCCGCTGGCTCGCGGTGGCTACCCGGCGGTGCCCCACCGTCACGTCGGGCTCGCCGCGCAACTCCGCCCAGATGGTGAACGCCAGCAGGAAGAACGTGGAGACCTTGATCCCGCCGGCCGTGCTGGCACTGCCGCCGCCGATGAACATCAGCACGATCAGCAGCGGGTAGCTCTCCTCCTGCAGAGCGGCGATGTCCAGCACGCTGAAGCCGCCGGTGCGGCTCAACGCGATCTGGGTGAACGACGCGAGCACCTTGCCCCGGGCGTCGTACGGGCCGATGGTGCCGTCGTTGGTCCACTCCGCAGCGAGCAGACCGGCGAAGCCGATCAGCAGCAGCGCGGCACTGCCCCAGATGGTCAGTTTCGTGGCCACCGCCCACCCCGCCGGCCGGCGCCACTCGCGGGCAGCCTCGAACAGGGCGGGAAACCCGAGCCCGCCGACGATCGCACCGAACGCCAGCGGTAGCGACACCCACGGGTCACGGTCGAAGGCCAGCAGGCCCTCCGAGTAGAGCGCGAAGCCACCGTTGTTGAACGCCTGTACGGCGTGGAAGACGCCCGACCAGAGGGCCCGCCCGGGTGTGTAGTCGTAGACCAGCCAGAGTCGCCCGGCGACCAGCGCGGTCATCACCGCCTCGCAGGCGAAGACGGTCACCGCGATCCGGCTCAGCAGCCGGCCCACGTCACCGATGCCGAACTCCGCCGTCTCGGCCTGCACCAGCAGCCGGTTGCGCAGCCCGAGCTGGCGGGAGACCACGAGGATGACCAGCGCCGCCACGGTGAGGATGCCGAGGCCACCGAGCTGGGTGAGCACCGTGATCACCACCAGTCCGCCGCCGGACCAGTAGTTGGGCGTGTCGGTGACCGCCATGCCGGTGACCGACACCGCCGAGGTGGCCGTGAAGAGCGCGGTGACCAGCGGTGGGCGCTGATGGTCGACGGTCGCCCAGCGCGCCATCAGCAGCCCGGTGCCGAGCAGGATCGGCACCAGGAAACCGAACGGCACCAGCCGCACGGGATTGCGGAGAAACCGGCGCACCAGACAATCTTCCTTTTCCGCTCGGGGTCGGGAGCGGGAACGCGCATTCCGGAGATTCATCTGCCGGCCAGTCATCGACAAACTCCCGGCCAATCGGGGGCGATCTGCTGGAGCCGTGACCCGACGACAGGAGCTGGCGTTGCGACGTACCCTCTCGACCCTCGGCGTGGCCGGCGCGTTGCTCGCCGCCGCCGTGGCCGTACCGACCATGGCCACCGCCGACGCGGCGACCGAGGCGGACCACTCCCGCGCGTCCGAGCGGCCGATCGTCATCGGTCACCGCGGCGCGAGCGGCTACCGGCCCGAGCACACGCTGGAGGCGTACCGGCTGGCGATCCGGATGGGCGCCGACTACATCGAGCCCGACCTGGTCTCCACCTCCGACGGGGTCCTGGTCGCCCGGCACGAGAACGAGATCTCCGGTACGACCGACGTGTCGGCGCACCCGGAGTTCGCCGCCCGCAAGGCGACCAAGACCATCGACGGTGTCGCGGTCACCGGCTGGTTCACCGAGGATTTCACCCTCGCCGAGCTGAAGACGCTGCGGGCCAAGGAGCGGCTGCCGCAGGTGCGGGTCGCGAACACCGCCTTCGACGGTCGCTTCGAGGTGCCCACCCTCCAGGAGGTCATCGACCTGGCCCGAGCCGAGGGGCGGGCACGGGGCCGCACCATCGGCATCTACCCGGAGACCAAGCACCCGAGCTACTTCGCCTCCATCAAGCTGCCGCTGGAGGAGCCGCTGGTCCGGGTACTCCGGCAGAACAGGCTGGACCGTAAGAACTCGCCGGTCTTCGTCCAGTCGTTCGAGACGGCCAACCTGCGCAAGCTCAACCGGATGATCGACGTCAAGCTGGCCCAACTGCTCGACGCGACCGGCCGCCCGTACGACTTCACCGTGGCCGGTGACACCCGCAGCTACCAGGACCTGGCCAAGCCGGCCGGGCTGAAGTGGATCGCCGCGTACGCCGACGGCATCGGGGCGAACAAGAACCTGATCGTGCCCCGGGACGCCGCCGGCGCGCTGCTCGCCCCGACCAGCGTGGTGCGCGACGCGCACCGGGAAGGGCTGCTCGTGCACTCCTGGACGTTCCGCGCGGAGAACCAGTTCCTGCCGGTGGACTTCCGGATCGGTACCGACCCGAACGGACGCGGCGACATCACCGCCGAGTACGAACTCTTCCTCGGCCTGGGCCTGGACGGCGTCTTCACCGACCAACCGGACACCGCCGTCGCCGCCCGCGCCGGCCTCGCCGAAAACTGACCTCGGCCCGGAGCTGATCCGCTCCGAGCCGACCGCCGGGCCGACCACGCCCGGCCCGAGCGCTGGCCCGTCGCCCGTCACCCGGACGACGGGCCAGCGGCACGTCCGGGGCGCCTCGAAGATCGCGCTCGATCCTGGAAGTAGTGGTGTCGCGGTGCGGTCGAGCCCACTACATCCACGATCGAGCACGATCGGGGGCGCGGCAGTGGGGAGGCCCTGGCGAAACGGGGCGGATGGCGCGGGACGACACAGAGACCGCGTGGTCCGTGGGGATTCGAGCCATCGGGGGCGCGGGCTCTCCGGTGGTGGTGCGGCCCGTTGTAACCTCCGGCCACCTCATTCCTGTTACTTGTGTGTTTCCGCCACATAGCTCGTGGGTGACGTCACTTCTAGCGTGAGCCGACACGAAGAAGTTCTCTCCCTCCGAGTCCTCATGTGGAGTCGCAATGACGGTCCGGACGACGCGGCGGGTGTTCCTCTCCGCCGCCACGATGATGGCCGCGGCGTTGGCCGCCACGGCCTGTGGCAGCCCGCAGGACACCGCCACCGGCGGCGGCGACAGCGCCGCACCGGTCAAGGTCGGCCTGGTGTACTCCCAGTCGGGAGCCCTGGCCAGCTACGGCAAGCAGTACATCGAGGGGTTCAAGGCGGGGCTCGACTTCGCCACCCAGGGCACCGGCAAGGTCGGTGACCGGAAGATCGAGCTGACCGAGGTCGACGACGCGGGCGACCCGGCCAAGGCGGTCTCCGCTGCCAAGGACCTGATCGGCAAGGGCACGAAGATCATTGCCGGCTCCACCGCCTCTGGCGTGGCGCTCCAGGTCGCGCCGATCGCGGCGCAGAACAAGGCCCTGTTCATCTCCGGGCCGGCCGCCACCGACGCGGTGACCGGTGCGAACAAGTACACCTTCCGTTCCGGCCGTCAGTCGTACCAGGACGTGGTGACCGCCAAGTCGTTCATCGGCGACCCGGCGGGCAAGAAGGTCGTGGTCTTCGCCCAGGACGGCGCGTTCGGCGACGCCAACGAGGCGGCCGTCAAGACGGTCATCGGCGGCGCGGGCGCCACCGTGAGCAGCGTCCGGGCCCCGGCCAGCGCCACCGAGTTCACCCCGTTCGCCAGCCAGATCAAGACGGCCAAGCCGGATCTGCTCTTCGTCGCCTGGGCCGGCACCACCGCCCCGGCCATGTGGCAGAGCCTCGACCAGCAGGGCGTGCTCTCCTCCACCACGGTCGTCACCGGCCTGGACATCCGCTCCTCCTGGCCGACCTTCGGCGCCGCCGGGACGAAGATCTCCTTCCTGTCGCACTACTTCGACGGTGCCAGCGACACCGAGGCCAGCAAGGCGCTGAAGGCCAAGGTGAGCACCATCGACCTGTTCCACCCGGACGGCTTCGCCGCCGCCCAGATGGTGGTCCGCGCCGTGCAGGAGGGCGGGGACGACGTCGACAAGATGGTGACCGCCCTGGAGGGCTGGAGCTTCGACGGGGTCAAGGGCAAGATGACCATCCGGGCCGCGGACCACGCGCTGCTCCAGCCGATGTTCCAGGCCAAGCTGACCGGCAGCGGCACCGCCTTCACGGCGACCGCGCAGAAGAGCCTCACCGGTGACGAGACCGCGCCGCCGGCCGTGGCCATGAAGGGCTGACCCATGCTCGCCACCCGCGGTCTGACCTGGCGGATCGGTGAGGTCGCCATCGTCGACAACGTCTACCTCGACCTGGCGCCCGGGGAGTTCCTGGGCGTCATCGGGCCGAACGGTGCCGGCAAGACCTCACTGTTCAACCTGATCACCGGCCTGCGCCAGGCCACGGAGGGCCGGATCACCCTGGACGGGCAGGACATCGGAGCGCTCCCGCCGCACCGGCGGGCCCGCCTCGGGCTGGGCCGTACCTTCCAGGCGTCCTCGGTCTTCGGCTCGCTGAGCGTGCGGGAGAACGTCCGGCTCGCCGTGCAGGCGCACCGCGGGGGCTCGATGAAGCTGTGGCGGCGGGCGGCGGCCGACCGGGAGGTGGCCGCCGCCGCCGACACGGCGCTCGACCGGGTCGGTCTCGCCCACCGGGGTACGGCGCTCGCCGGCACCCTGGCCCACGGCGAGAAACGCAAGCTGGAGATCGCCCTGCTGCTCGCCGGTGAACCGCGGGTGATGCTGCTGGACGAACCGATGGCCGGGGTCAGCGCCGAGGACGTGCCGGAGCTGGTCGCCGTCATCAAGTCGCTGACCGGCGACAGCGGCCGGGCGGTGCTGATGGTCGAGCACCACATGGACGTCATCCTGGAGTTGGCCGACCGGATCGCCGTCATGCACCACGGCGCGCTGCTGGCCTGCGACACCCCGGAGACGGTGATGGCCAACCCCACTGTGCAAGAGGCGTATCTGGGGGAGTCCCTGTGAGCGCGAGGAGTGAGCCGGGCTTGCGAGCCCCGCAGTCGCGAACGGAGGCAGCTCGATGACGGAGCCGATCCTCAACGTGGAGGACGTGTCGGTCCGGATCTCCGGGCTGCACATCCTCCAGGGCGTGTCCTTCACGGTCGCACCCACCGGCGTGACCGTCCTGCTCGGCCGCAACGGCGTCGGCAAGACCACGACGCTGCGCGCGATCGTCGGCCTCACCCCGCCCGCCGGGGAGGTGCGCGGCACCATCCGGATGGGTGCGCAGAGTCTGCTGGCCCGCCCCACCCACCGGCTGGTCCGCGGAGGGCTCGGTTACGTGCCCGAGGACCGCTGCGTGTTCGCCGGCCTCACCGTCGCCGAGAACCTGCGGCTCGCCGAGCGGCGCGGCACCGAACCGGCGTACGACAAGGTCTTCGCGCTCTTCCCGGAGCTGGACCGGCGCGGACGGCAACGGGCCGGTTCGCTCTCCGGCGGGCAGCAGCAGATGCTCGCGATCGGGCGGGTGCTGCTCAACGACAACCGGCTGCTGCTGGTCGACGAGCCGACCAAGGGGTTGGCGCCGAAGGTGGTGACCGAGGTGGCCGAGGTGTTGGAACGGGTCGCGGATTCGGTGCCGGTGCTGCTCGTCGAGCAGAACCTGGCGGTCGTACGCCGACTGGCCCGCGACGCGGTGGTGCTGGCCGCCGGCAAGGTGGCCTGGACGGGCGAAGCCCGCGAACTGCTGTTGGAGACCGCGCTGACCAAGTCGCTGCTGGGTGTGGGCTCGGCGGAGGTGTCGCACTGATGGGCACCGTGATTCTGTTGACGTTGACCGGGCTCGGCCTGGCGGCGCTGTACTTCCTGGTCGCGTCCGGCCTGTCCCTGGTCTTCGGCCTGGCCGACGTGCTCAACTTCGCGCACGGGCTGTTCCTCGGCGTGGGCGCGTACGGGACCTGGTGGGCGGCGGGCAACCTGCCGGGCGCCGGCTCCGACGGGTTCGGCTTCGTGCTCGCGGTCGCCTTCGGGGTGGCCGCCGGCACGCTGGTGGCGATCCTGGTCGAGCTGGTGCTGATCCGCCCGCTGTACTCCCGCACCATCGAGCAGGTGCTGGTCACCGTCGGTCTGTCGCTGGCCGGCGTGGCGTTGCTCCAGGCCACGTGGGGTGCGGACGCCCGGCCGTTCCCGCGCCCCGACTGGACCCGGCAGGTGACCGGGATCCTCGGCGCTCAGGTGCCCAACGGCGGCCTGCTGCTCATCATCGCGGCGGTGCTGGTGCTCGGCGCGATCCTGGCGTTTCTGCGCTGGACCCGGTACGGCCTGGTGATCCGGGCCGGTGTGGAGAACCGGGAGATGGTGACGGCGCTCGGCATCGACGTGCGCAAAGCGTTCACGCTGGTCTTCGCGATCGGTGGGGCGGCGGCCGCGCTCGCCGGTGCGCTCGGTGGGGTCTACTTCGGCACCGTCTCGCCCGGCCAGGGCGGCTCGCTGCTGATCTTCGCGTTCATCGTGGTGGTGATCGGCGGCATGGGCTCGGTGGTCGGCTCCGCGTACGCGGCGGTCGTGGTCGGGCTGGTGCAGCAGTTCGTCAACTACTACGGCACGTCCGGGCTGGGCGACATCTGCGTGGTCGGGCTGCTGGCCGTGGTCCTGCTGCTGCGCCCACAGGGCATCGCCGGAAAGGTGGCAACGGCATGACGAACTCCGTGGTCGACGCGCCTCCCGCGCAGGTACCCGCCGAGCTGAGCCCGCAGCGGGGGCGGTGGCACCGGGTCCGCCCGTTCCTGCCGCTGGTCGCGCTGGTCGTGCTGGCGATCCTGCCGTACTCGACGATCTCCCTTCCGGGGATCTTCGAGGGGCCGCTCAACTCGCCCGGCACCCTGCAACTGCTCGCCATCTGCCTGATCTTCGGTGGGCTGGCCGCCGGGTACGACCTGCTCTTCGGGCGGACCGGGATGCTCTCCTTCGGACACGCGCTGTACTTCGCCGCCGGCGTGTACGGCACCGACATCCTGGTCACCCGGGCCGGCCTGCCGCTGTGGCAGGCGGCGCTGCTGACCATCACCGGCGGCACGATCCTCGCCGCGCTGCTCGGCGCGGTGGCGCTGCGGACCGTGGGCATCGCGTTCGCCATGGTCACGCTGGCGTTCGCCCAGGTCGGAGCGATCCTGGTGGCACGCGACTTCGGTGGGCTGACCGGCGGCGAGGAGGGCCTGCCGCTGGACGTGTCCGGCCTGCCCGCCGGGCTGGTCGGGGTGACCAACACCGTCAACCTGTACTGGCTGGCGTTGGCGTACCTGACCGTGGTGGTCTTCGTGGTGCACCGGGTGAGCGGTTCCCCGACCGGTCGGGTGCTCGCCGGGCTGCGTGACGACGAGCGGCGGATCGGTGTGCTCGGGCTGGACCCGTACCGCTACAAGCTGGTGGCGTTCACCCTGGCCGGCGGGTTGGCGTCGGCGGGCGGGGTGGTCTACGTCCTGATCGTCGGCGGCGCGTCGCCGCACATCACGTCGTCCGAGCTGACCCTGTCACTGCTCGTCATGGTGGTGCTCGGCGGGCCGGGCACCCGGTGGGGCCCGGTGCTCGGCGGCGTCCTCTACATGTACCTGGACCACCGCCTCACCGCCTTCGGCACGAGCGATGCGGTGGACAACCTGCCGGCCGTCCTCAGCCACCCGCTGAGCCAGCCGCTGTTCGTCCTGGGCACGGTGTTCATCCTCGCGGTCTACTTCTTCCCCGGCGGCCTGACCAGCCTGGCCCCGCGCCTGTCCCACCTGACCCGCTCCCTCCGCCCCCCACGCCACTGACCCCGGGGTTCCGCGCCCGGGGAGGCGCTGACGACGCAGGGGCGGCGGCCCCCCGTGTGGCCGCCGCCCGCCGCGCCGTGGATCAGCCGTTCAACATCTCGTACGCCATCGCCGGCGCCTTCGTCACGGCGGTGCCGGTCGGCACGGTGATCTTCGGCGTGGTCCCGTAGTCGGCGTAGTTGACGACGTAGTCGTACGCCTTCGCCTTCCCGGCGGCCGGGATCTTCAGCGTCAGCGAGGCCAGGTGCTTGTCCGCACCGACCACCGCGGTGAACGGCACCTGCTTGGCTGCCTCGCCGAGCGCCGCCGCCTCGCCGTCCTCCAACGCCTTCGCCGCTTCCGCGTCGCTCACGTCGATGAACCCGACGTACCGCCCGGGGCTCTGCTCCTCGACCGAGGTGGCCGCCTGAATGAGCGGACCGGCGTTGCCCTGGTCCACGCCGTCGTAGGTCGGCATGGCCGCGCTGTCGGCCAGCTTCGTGCGGTCCAGACTCATCCACTTGTCCGGAAACTTCGGCAGGCCGGGGCGGCCGCTGAACTTCGCCTTCACCCAGTTCTGGTCGTCGATCACCAGGAACGACATCTTCACGACGATGCCGTCGGAGTCGGGCGGCATCGAGGTGTTGAGCTCGAACGCCTTCGCCTCCGGGTCGATCCGGCCGCTGAGCGTGCTGGACGAGTCCTTGCCGCTGAACCGGAACGCCCCCTCGGTGCCATCCGGAACGGCGTCCAGGAGCGCGTCCTTAGGGCTGGGGGTCGGACCGGTCCGGGGTGCCGCGGCTGGGTCGTTCTTCGGTCCGCAACCCCCGAGGAGGGTGGTCGCGGCCAGTACGGCGGCGACCGTGCCGACCATCCGTCGGATGGTGCCGGCGCTGCCCGTTGCCTGTGTCATCGCACTTCTCTTTCTCGCTGCGTGGCCTGTGCCGATGACGATGCTGCGGGCCGGCACGGCGGTATCGCTGCCGATATGCTGCCGTCCGGCTGCCGGGCACTGCCGTCCGGCGACCCTCGGGGGTGTCAGGAGCGGAAACTCGCATGTCAGGAACGCTGCGTTTCGAGATCCTCGGGCCTCAGCGGGCCTGGTACGCCGACCGGGAGATCGATCTCGGCCCCGGCAAGCAGCGCGCGGTGCTGGCCGTGCTGCTGCTCTCCGCCGGCCGTCCGGTGTCCACCGGGCAGATCATCGAGGCGGTCTGGCCCGAGGAGCCGCCCGCGAACGGCCCGAACGTGGTGCAGAAGTACGTGGCCGGGCTGCGCCGGGTGCTGGAGCCGGACCGCTCGCCGCGTACGCCGGGGCAGGTGCTCAGCCTGACCGACGCCGGCTACCTGCTCCGGGTCGGCCCGGAGTCGCTCGACGCCGTCCGCTTCGAGCGGGGCATCCACCGGGCCCCGCAGCAGCGCGCCGAGGGGCGTGCCGCCGACGCGTTGGCCGAGCTGACCACCGCCCTGGGTCTCTGGCACGGCGAACCGTTCACCGGGTTCACCGGGCCGGTCTTCGAGGCCGCCCGGCAGCGGCTGGTGGAGCTGCGGGCCGTGGCGCTGGAGACCCGGGCCGAGCTGACACTGGAGCGTGGGCGGCACCGCGAGCTGGTCGGGGAGCTGAGGGAGCTGGTGGCCGAGTTCCCGGTCCGGGAGCGGCTGCGGCACCAGCTCATGCTCGCGCTCTACCGCAGTGGCCGGCAGGCGGAGGCGCTCGCCGCGTACCGGGAATTCGGCGACCTGCTCCGCGAGGAGTACGGCATCGAGCCGGGCGAGGTGCTCCAGGAACTGCACCGGCGCATGCTCCGCTCCGATCCGACGCTGGCGGTGCCGACGACCCCGGACGATCCCGAGCCGCCCCGGCCCGCGCCCGTCGAGGCCCCCGAACCGGTTCTGCCGACCGCCGTCCCCGTGCCCGCCCTGCCGTTCCTGACCCCGCTACCCGCGCCGCCACCCGCGCCGCCACCCGTGTCCCCCCGACGGCGTCCGAGGCCGCAGCCGCCGCGCTGGGCGAGTAGGACCGTCACCATCGTCGGCACCGCGCTCGTACTGCTCTCCTTCGGCTGCCTGACCTGGCTGGTGATCCTGGCCTACGCGGCCTGGCGGCGAAGCTGGCTTCTCGCCGTCGCCGGCGTCGGCTATCTGGCCCTGGTCACCGTCGAGGTGAACCTTCTCGACGTCGAGAGCGCGGACGAGATATCCGACAACCAGGCGGTGGTCTTCTGCGGCCTGGCCCTGGTCACCTGGCTCGTCGGTGCGGTGCACGTGGTCCTGCTCAGCCGGGGGCTCTGGGCGGCGATCACCGGCGGCCCGGGCAGCGCCCGGGGTCGCGCGGAGGAGGAGCGGCGCATCCGTCGGGAGCACGCCCGCTACCTGCTCTACCACTACCCGGCCGCCCGAGCCGAGCTGCACCTGGGCCGGCCCGACGTGCCCCGGACCTTCGACGACGGCGGCCTGATCGACGTCAACGCGGTCCCGGAGCAGGTGCTCACGGGCCTGCCCGGCCTGACGCCCGAGCAGTGCCGGCAGGTCGTGGTGGACCGGTGGCTGCGCGGTCCGTACGCCTCGATGGAAGAGCTCGCCGCGCGCTGCCTGCTGCCACCGAACGCCACCGAACCCCTCCGCGACCTGTTGCTCTTCCTTCCCCCGGCGCCGTCGCCCCGGCCGGACGAGGCTCGAACGGCCGGATCGTGACCGGAACCTCCCGCGCGAACCGGGGTCTGCGCGCCCGCCGCTGGTAGAAATGCCGGATGGGCGACGAACGGGCGGCGGTACGGGAGCAGGCCGAGGCGGTGCTGCGCCGGCTGGCCGGTGAGCACGCCCGGTTGCGCGAGGACCAGTGGCGGGCGATCGAGGCGCTGGTCGTGGACCGGCGGCGGGTGCTCTGCGTCCAGCGCACCGGCTGGGGCAAGTCGGCGGTCTATTTCGTGGCCACCGCGCTGCTGCGCGCCCGCACCGGCCTGGCCGGCGCCGAGGAGCCAACCGGCCCCACGGTCATCGTGTCGCCGCTGCTGGCACTGATGCGCAACCAGGTCGAGGCGGCCGCCCGGGCCGGCATCCGGGCCCGCACGATCAACTCGGCGAACCTCGACGAGTGGAACGAGATCACCGCGGAGATCCAGGCCGGCGCGGTGGACGTGCTGCTCATCAGCCCCGAGCGGCTCAACAACCCGGACTTCCGCGACGGCGTACTGCCGAAGCTGGCCGCGACCACCGGGCTGCTGGTGGTCGACGAGGCGCACTGCGTCTCCGACTGGGGGCACGACTTCCGACCGGACTACCGGCGGCTGCGCACGTTCCTCGCCGAACTGCCCGAGCGCACCCCGGTGCTGGCCACCACCGCCACCGCCAACGCCCGGGTCACCCAGGACGTGGCGGAGCAGTTGGACGACGCCCTCGTCCTGCGCGGCACGCTGGACCGGGAGTCGCTGCGCCTCGGCGTGCTCGACCTGCCCAGCCCGGCGCACCGGCTGGCCTGGCTCGCCGACCACCTGGACCAGCTGCCCGGCTCCGGCATCGTCTACACGCTGACCGTCGCGGCAGCGGGGGAGACGGCCGAGTTCCTGCGGTCCCGGGGCTACCCGGTGGCGTCGTACACCGGGCAGGTCGAGGACGCCGACCGGCGGGCCGCCGAGCAGGACCTGCTGGACAACAAGATCAAGGCGTTGGTGGCGACCAGCGCGCTCGGCATGGGCTTCGACAAGCCCGACCTGGGTTTCGTGGTCCACCTCGGCGCGCCGCCGTCCCCGATCGCGTACTACCAGCAGGTCGGCCGCGCCGGCCGCGCCGTCGAGCACGCCGAGGTGCTGCTGCTTCCCGGCGTCGAGGACGCCGCCATCTGGCGCTACTTCGCCTCGCTGGCGTTCCCACCCGAGCAGCAGGTCCGGGCCGTGCTGGCCGCCCTGCACACCGACCGCCCGCTCTCCACCCAGGCCCTCGAACCGCTCGTCGACCTGCGCCGGGCCCGCCTGGAGCTGATGCTCAAGGTGCTCGACGTGGACGGCGCGGTCCGCCGGGTGCGCGGTGGCTGGCTCGCCACCGGCGAGCCCTGGGTCTACGACGAGGCCCGGTTGCGCCGCGTCGCCGAGGCGCGCACCGTCGAGCAACAGGCCATGCGGGAGTACGCGACCACGTCCGACTGCCGGATGCGGTACCTCCGGGAGCGCCTGGACGACACCGGGGCCGCCGACTGCGGCCGGTGCGACCGGTGCGCCGACCCGCTCTTCACCCCGGACGTGTCGACGGCTGCGCTCGGCGCCGCGCAGACGTTCCTGGGCCGACCCGGTGTCGAGATCCCTCCGAAGAAGCTCTGGCCGACCGGTCTGGACGCGGTGGGCGTACCCCTGAAGGGCCGGATCTCCCCGGCGGAGCAGGCGCTGCCCGGCCGGGCGGTCGGGCGCCTCTCCGACCTGGGCTGGGGTGGGCGGCTGCGCGACCTGGTCGGCCCGGAGGCGCCCGACGCGCTCGTGCCCGACGACGTGGCCGGCGCCGTGGTCGAGGTGCTGAAGGCGTGGGCGCACGGCGACGACCCGTGGCCCCGCCGACCCGTGGCGGTGGTCGCGGTCGGCTCCCGCCAGCGGCCCCGGCTGGTGGGCTCGCTGGCCGAGCGGATCGCCGCCGTGGGCCGGCTGCCGCTGCTCGGCGAGGTCACCCCGACCGGCCCGGGCGGCCCCGGCGGGCCGCGCGGCAACAGCGCCCAGCGGGTACGCGCGCTGCACGACGCGTTCACCGTGCCGGCCGGGTTGGCTGCCGAGCTGGCCGAGCTGGCCGGTCCGGTGCTGCTCGTCGACGACCTGGTCGACTCGGGCTGGACGATGACGATGGTGACGCGCGAGCTGCGCCGGGCGGGCGCGCCGGACGTGCTCCCGCTGGCCCTTGCCGTGGCCGGCTGAGCCCGTGGCTCGCTGGCGGCCGAAAAGTTCCCGGCCCCGACGGATTGCGACCGTCGCCACGCGGTCCCGGTGTCGGCCGGGTCCGGCCCGGAGCGGCGGTACCGTGGGCGGCATGACCGAGCAGCCCGTCACCCGCGCGTACGTCACCGCCGGGGTGACCTGTGCGCATCGTGTGTGGGCGGCCATCGAGCAGGCCCGTCACGTGCGGGACGCCGGCGGTGCCTGACCGGATCTCCGCCGCGCCGGACCGGAGCACCCTCCGGCTGGCGCTGGTGGTCGGCGGGCTGGTGCTCGCGGTGCTGCTCGGCTTCGGCCTCGGCCGGATGAACGCCGGTGGCGCCACCGGCGGTGGCTCGGCGCTGGCCGCCGATCACACCCACGCTCCGGGCACCGAGCCGCACGACCACGGCAGCGCCACGGGCACCGACCAGGGCGCGGGCGGTGAGCCGGGTGGCCTGTCGGTCAGCTCCGCCGGGTACACCCTTGCCCCGCTGGTCACCGAGTTCCCGGCCGGTCGCGCGGGGCAGTTCCGGTTCCAGGTGCGGGACACGCAGCGCCGGCCGGTCACCCGTTTCGCCGTCGTGCACGACAAGCCGCTGCACCTCATCGTGGTCCGCCGGGACCTGACCGGCTACCAGCATCTGCACCCGACCATGGCGCCGGACGGCACCTGGTCCGTGCCGCTGACCCTCGCGCAGCCCGGCGTCTGGCGGGCGTACGCCGACTTCACCGTGGTCGCCGACGACGGCGGTCAGACCGCGGTGACCCTCGGCGCGGACCTGGTCGCGCCCGGTGGCTACCAGCCGCGTGCACTGCCGGCGCCCGTGACCTCGACGACGGTGGACGGGTTCACGGTCGGCTACCAGGGCACCCCGCAGCCCGGGGCCACGGTGCCACTGACCTTCCGGGTCGACGGCGCCACCGGCGCCGCGCCGCTGGAGCGGTACCTCGGGGCGTACGGGCACCTGGTGGCGCTGCGCGAGGGCGACCTGGGCTACCTGCACGTGCACCCGGAGCCGGAACTGGTGGACGGCCAGGTGAAGTTCTGGCTGACCGCCCCCGGCCCGGGCCGCTACCGCCTCTACCTGGACTTCCAGGTGGCCGGCGCCGTCCACACCGCCGAGTTCACCGTCGCGATCTCCTGACCCGCCGGTCAGCGGGGAGTCAGCCGGCGCGGCGGATGGGACGGCGCGCCAGGTAGCGGAGCAGGTCGCGGATGTGGTGCTTCTCCTCGGCGGGAACGGCGGGGTCGGCCAGCCGGTCCAGGATCGCCCGGACGTCCGCCTCGACCGGGCCCTCGTCGTTGCGGCGGCGGGAGACCGGGCCGGCGTCAGGCAGCCCGAGCGCCCGGAACGCGGCCGCCACCGGCAGATCCAGTGCGGCGCAGAAACCACGCACCTTGGCCAACTCGGGGTAATCCTGCCAGTCGCCCGCCAGCCATCGGAACACGGTCGAGCGGCCCACACCGGTGTGGGAGGCGAGGTCGGTCACGGTCCATCCGCGTTCCTCGCGGGCGTCATCGATGGCGCGCCGTACGAAGCGGGCGAAGGCCATCTGCGGCGTAACCTCTGCGGAGCCCATCCTTGCGGGTCTTCCCCTCCCGGCCGGAGCACTGGGGCGGCGGTGCGCCTTCCGAGGGTAGTACGGCCAGAGCCGGAAACAATTGACTGACCGCACAAACTGTCCCGTGGACGGGACTTTTTCTCGGGCATGATCCGTACCGACCGAAACCGGCATCGAGCGATCATCGTCGTTGTTCCACTAAGCTCGGTGCCCGTCCCGGCATGGCGCGCGTCCGCCTGCCGCGTCCGACCGGACCACTCCCGAGGAGCACCATGGCCGACTCGAGCCGCCCGCGCCCGTACCAGCCTGGTTCGGTGAGTCTCTTCTTCGTCGCCAAGGCCGGCGTCTTCGCCGCCGCGTTCTGGATCTGGCTGCTGGTCCTGGTGCTGCGCACCGACTCAGCGACCGGTGCGCACGTCCTGGCCGCCACCGGCGCGATCACCACCACGCTGGTCGGGGTGGTGCTGGGCGTGCGGATGGCGTTGCAGCACAACGCCGCCGTCCGGCACGCCGAGATGAAGAAGCTGCTGGTCGACATCTCCTGGAACGCCTTCGCCGCCGCCGGCAACGCCGAGAGCGGGGGCCAGGTGGTGCCGTTCCCGACCGGCCCGGCCGACGGCGACTGGGCCTCCCAGCGGACCGGCGGCGAACGGGTGTCGGCCTTCGACCGCGGCGGGCGGGAGCGCGGCAGCAACGGCGAGCGCCGCCGCTAGCCGACCACCGGCGTCCGCCGTGTCGTCAGGCGGCGGGCGGCTCGCCGGTGGCCAGCAGCGTCTGCAGTCGGGGCGTGACCCGCCACTGGTCGACCAGCTCGCCGTACTCCGCGCGCTGCTCGTCGGTGGCGGCGGTGCCGGTACGACGTGCCCGGATCAGCAGGTTGCGCGGGGTGTGCTGGGAGTCCACGAACTCCACCACCTCGGCCCGGTACCCGTGCACCCGCAGCAGCCCGGCCCGCAGGGCGTCGGTGAGCACGTCGGCGAAGCGTTCGCGCAGGATGCCCTGGCGGGTCAGCAGCTCGTACGGGGACGGGGCCGGGTGGGCGCGTAGCTGCTTGGCGAGGTCGTGGTGGCAGCAGGGCGCGGCGAGGACCCAGCGGGCCTCCCAGCGCACCGCGCGGGCCAGCGCCTCGTCGGTGGCGGTGTCGCAGGCGTGCAGCGCGAGCACCAGGTCCGGCGCGGGGTCGACGACGGCGTCGGCGATCGTGCCGGCCACGAACGTCACCCGGTCGGCCCAGCCCAGCCGCTGCGCCAGCTCGGTGTTGCGTCGCCGCTGGTCCTCCCGGACGTCCACGCCGACCAGCTCGACGTCGAGCCCTCGACCGGACAGGTAGCGGTACGCGGCGAAGGTCAGGTAGGCGTTGCCGCACCCGAGGTCGACCACCCGCAGCGGGCCGGTCAGGTCGTCGGGCAGGGTCGCGGCCAGGGCCCGCAGGAACGCGTCGACCTGGCGGCGCTTGGCGGCCGAACCGCCGATCTCGGCGAAGATCTCGTCGCCCGGGTCCAACAGGTACTCCTTCGCCCGGTCGTTCCCACCCGGCGTCACGGCCGGTCGCGCCGTCGCGGCGGCCCGGTGCACCTGCGCCTCGCCCGACTTGGTCACCCGCAGCTGGAGCGTCGCGTGGGCCGTCTCCACGTGCCAGTTGCCGAACGGCTCGGCCAGCAACTCGTCGACCGCGGCGGCCGTGTCCGGACCGGGGGCGACGTTGCGGGTGTACGGGCGGGCGCCGTCGGAGGTGGCGATCTGCAGTCGGGGTCCGGCCTTGAGTGTCACCGGCCGCAGCTCCGCCCGGACCACCGCGGGGCGGCGGTTGCGGCGGCGCCCGGCGGCGACCGCCCGGGTCAGCGCGGGGTCGAGCAGCAGCGCCCGGACCTCGGTGAGGGCGGCGTCCAACGATTCGGGCATCGTTCCATCTTCCGGAAGTGGGGTGGGACGGGAACATCCCCCGTACCGCGCGGGGCGGTGCGGGGGATGTCGGGTGTCGCTGTGGGTCAGTCCGCGGTCGCCTCGGCCGGCGTACCCGCGCCGGAACCGCCACCACGGCGGCGCCGGCGGCGACGCGGCTTCGACGGCTCACCGTCGGCGGCGGCGGCCGGCTCGGCCGGGGCCGCGTCGGCGGAGATCACCGCGGTCGGCTCGCCCGCGACCGTCTCGCCGGCCCGGCGGCGACGCCGGCGGCGCGGGGTACGCGTGCCCTCCTCGTCGGCGGCTGCGGCGTCCGGGAGTGCCTCGGCGGCCGGCGTGCCGGCACCGGTGCGGTCCCGGCGGTCGTCGCCGCGGCCACGGCGCTCGCCCCGGCCCTCGCCACGGCTCTCACCGCGTCGGGAGCCCCGACCACCGCTGTCACCCCGGCGGGAACGCGTCCCGCCCAGGTCCTCCTCGATCTCGGCCGACAGCCCGGCCCTGGTCCGCTCGGCGGTGGGCAGGGTGCCGGCGACATCGGTGGAGATGTGCAGGTCGGTGTAGAGGTGCGGGGACGTGTGGTACGTCTCCGGCGGCTCGGGCATCTCCAGACCGAGGGTCTTGTCGATGATGCGCCAGCGCGGCATGTCGTCCCAGTCGACGAAGGTCACCGCGACACCGGTCGCGCCGGCCCGGCCGGTACGACCGATCCGGTGGGTGTAGGTGTCCTGGTCTTCCGGGCAGTCGTAGTTGATCACGTGGGTGACGCCGGTGACGTCCAGCCCGCGGGCTGCCACGTCGGTGGCGACCAGGATGTCGATCTTTCCGGCCCGGAACGCCCGCAGCGCCCGCTCGCGGGCACCCTGACCGAGGTCACCGTGCACCGCGGCGACCGCGAACCCACGGAAGTCGAGGTCCTCGGCCACGCGGTCGGCGGCCCGCTTGGTGCGGGTGAAGATCATGGTCAGCCCACGCCCCTCGGCCTGGAGGATCCGGGCCACGATCTCGACCTTGTTCATCGAGTGGGTGCGGTAGACCAGCTGCTGGGTCTGCGGCGACGGGCCGGTCTCGGCGGTGTGCCCGGCGTGGATCGTCATCGGCTGGCGCAGGAAGCGCCGGGACAGGGTGACGATCGGGTCCGGCATGGTGGCCGAGAAGAGCATGGTCTGCCGATCCTCCGGCAGCATCGCCAGGATCTTCTCGACGTCGTCGAGGAAGCCCAGGTCGAGCATCCGGTCGGCCTCGTCGAGGACCAGCGCGTGCACGCGGTCGAGCCGCAGGTGCTTCTGCTTGGCCAGGTCGAGCAGCCGGCCGGGAGTGCCGACGAGCACCTCGACGCCCTTGCGCAGCGCGTCGATCTGCGGCTCGTACGCCACGCCGCCGTAGATCGGCAGCACCCGGACGCCACGCGTCCGGCCGGCGGCGGCCAGGTCCTTGGCGACCTGGATGCCCAGTTCACGGGTGGGGACGACGACCAGTGCCTGCGGCACGCCGTCGCTGCCCTCGCTGGGCGCGAAGACCCGCTCCAACAGCGGTACGCCGAAGCCGAGGGTCTTGCCGGTGCCGGTGGGCGCCTGGCCGATCAGGTCGACGCCGCGGAGCGCGATCGGGATCGCGTACTCCTGGATGGCGAAGGCGCGGGTGATGCCGGCCGCGGCCAGCGCCTCGACGGTCTCCTCGCGGGCGCCGAGTGCGGCGAAGGTGGGAGCCTCGGGTCGAACCGGGGCGGTGGGGGCCAGTTCCTGGCCGTCCATCAGATCTTGAGTCAGCTCGCTCATGTGGATGTGGGGGTGCCCTCTCGTGGGTGCGCCCCGTCATGTCCTCAGGGCGCGTTCGGTATGACGCGGGCCACACGGTCGGGGGCAGACTGCCGAGCCGGACCGGGCCGCACGCGCGCCGCGGGCTGAGCTTCGATCAGATCGGCGCCCACGGCAACTGCTCTATGCTACCTGAACAGGCAGGCACCCGTCCGGATTCCCTGCCGGGCGCCGGCCACGCGGGGCCGCCAGATGTGACCTGCGTCACGCAAACCCTTGCCGTCGTGCCGTACCCCGCACGGGCCACGCCAGCGGGGCCGCGCGCGGTAGCCTGCGCTCGTGTCCGCGCCGACCACCCCCGGTCCCGCCGTCGCCGACCTGCTGGGCCTGGTCGCCTTCGGTGAGTTGCTCGCCTTCGAACGGATGGCCGGCGACGCCCGGCTCGCGCCCGACCTGCGCCGCCGCGCCGCACTGAACGAGATGGCCGCGGCCGAGATCGCCAACTACCGCCGGCTCGCCGACCGGCTCACCTCGCTGGGTGTGCCGCCGGAGAACGCCATGGCGCCCTACCTGCGGCCGTTGCAGGCCTACCACGACTCGACCGAGCCGCGGGACTGGGCGGAGGTGGTGACCAAGGCCTATGTCGGCGACGCCATCACCGACGACTTCATCCGGGAGATCGCCGGCGCGCTGGACGAGCCCGACCGGGATCTGGTGCTGGACGTGCTGCACGACTCCCGGTACGCGGAGTTCGCGGCAGCGGAGATCAGGGTGGCCGTCGCCGCCGACGCCCGGGTGGCCGACCGGCTCTCCATGTGGGCCCGGCGGCTGGTCGGGGAGGCGCTGTCCCAGGCCGGCCACGTCGCCGCCGAGCGGGCCGCGCTCACCGCGCTGATCGCGCAGGGCGACCGGGTCGACGTGCCGGGTCTCTTCCGGCGGCTCACCGCCGCGCACACCACTCGGATGGCCGCCGTCGGGCTCAACAACTGACCGACCCGTCCCCGGGCCGCGGTGCCGGCCCGCGGCAGGTGGGCCTGCGCCGACCTGCCGCGATGGCCGGACCGGTCAGCGGACGGTGAAACCGACCGCCCGGGGCGACGCCTCGGCGATCTCGACGTACGCGACCTTCTCGACCGGAACGATGACCCGCCGGCCCTTCTCGTCGGTCAGGGAGAGCGTGCCGCCGTTGCCGGCGAAGGCGTCGGTCACGATCTGCTCGATCTCGGCCGGCGACTGCGCGCTGTCCAGAACCAGCTCGCGCGGCGCGTACTGCACGCCGATCTTGACCTCCACTGTGCCTCCTCAACTGGGGCGAAAGAACCGCCCTGCGAAGGCTATCCGATCACGGGGTCAGCGGTCAGGCTGACTCACCTTGCAGCGGGAAGCTCGCGATGCCCCGCCAAGACAGCGCGGCCACCAGCGCCTCGGCCTCGGCCTTGGGCACCTGCCGCCCACCGGCGAGCCAGAACTGCGCCGCCGTCTCGGCCGCGCCGACCAGCCCGGAGGCGAGCAGCTCGGCGTGTGCCCGGCTCACCCCGGTGTCGGAGATGATGGTGTCGGTGATCGCGGCGATGCAGCCCTGCTCGACCCGCTCGACGCGTTGCCGCACCGCCGGGTCGTTGCGCAGGTCGGACTCGAAGACCAGCCGGAACGCCTCGCTCTCGTGGTCGACGAAGTCGAAGTACGCCCGCACGGACGCGCCGACCCGTTCCTTGTTGTCGCTGGTGCCGCGCATCGCGTCGTGCACCTTGGCGACGATGGCGTCGCAGTGCGTGTCCAGCAGGGCCAGGTAGAGGTCCATCTTTCCCGGGAAGTGCTGGTAGAGCACCGGCTTGGAGACCCCGGCCCGCTCGGCGATGTCGTCCATCGCCGCGGCGTGGTAGCCCTGCGCGACGAACACCTCCTGCGCCGCCGCCAGTAGCTGCTTACGGCGTGCGGAACGAGGCAGGCGGGTGGGCCGGCCGGCGGTCTGCGCACCGTTTCCCGCAGCGGTCATGGGATCCTCCGAGTTGTCCGTACGAGCCGGCATTTTCCCCCCACACCGGGCGACGCCCGTGACCCCCGTCGTGGAAATGGCCCGCCGCTGTAACTTATCGCCACTGTCAGCACACGGTAGCCTCAGCGAGGGCGACCAAGGAGCGCGCGGTGAGTGAAACAGGGCAACCCGGAGTCCCCACCCCGGGAGAGCACGGCGACGACGCGGGTCAGCACGACGACCCGGGCCGTCCCGTCAGTGGGTGGGCGCCCCCGACGGGCGGGTGGTCTCGCGCCGCCGAGCACGAGGGTGCCCGGGAGCAGACACCGCGGTGGCAACCCGACCCGGCGTCCGGCTGGCGCACCTCGTCCGCGCAGCACGGCGACCTGCCGCCACCCGTGGCCGGGCTACCCGGCGAGCTTGAGCCGCCGACCCGCGTCAACGGTCACCACGCCAACGGCCACCACGCCAACGGCGTCCGCCACGCCGGCGCCGACGCCAACGGCGTCCACCACCCCGGTGTCGAGCCCTCGGCGGGCCGGCCCGCGCCGGTGAGCGCGCCGCCCGGGCTGACCGGAGAGGACCGGCCCGACCAGGCCGGCGACCGGCTGGTGGTGCCCGCCCAGCGTCCCGCACCGCCGCTGGAGCAGGCGGCGGGCGAGCCCGACACCGGCCCCGCCCGGCACTCCACGGCGGACCCGGGCGACGGCCGCAGCGCCCGCTGGGCCGATCCCGGCCCGCCGACCTCGGCGCCGCCGGCCGTCCAGGTGCCACCCGTCGGCACCTCCGCCTCCGGTTTCGAGGTCCCGCCCGGCTTCCACGCGCCCACCGCCGACCGGCTGTCCGCCGACGACCCGCAGGCCGCGCGCGGCTGGCGCGACCCGCTCACACGCGACCCGCTCACACCGGACGCGTCGGCTGAGCCGGGCTCAGCGGACCGGGCCGGGCACGCCGAAGGCTCCGAGCCGGGTCGCGCTCCCGGCGGTGACCCGCCCCGGGCCGGAGAGTCCTCGGCCATCGAGCCGGACTGGTCCGGGCCGAGCTGGAACCGCCCGAGCTGGGGCAGTGGCTGGGCACCGCCCTGGTCGAGGCAGGAGGGCGAGCTGACCGGCCGTCCGGCCCGGGCCGAGCCGGCGCCGGGCTGGGTCGCCGAGCCCAACCGGCCGTACGAGCCGGCACGTGTGGAGTCGCCCCGCCCGTACGAGCCGGTGCGCGTCGACCCGCCGCGGGGGCACGACATTCCCCGCGACGAGCCTGAGCCCGAGGCGTCTCCGGAGCGCGGAGCGGCCGAACGCCCCTCCTGGGCCGGCGGACGCCCTGCGACGACGCCCACCAGCACACCCCCGGCCTCCTCCACGGCCGGGCCGGCCGACCGGCCCTCCTGGGCGGGCGGGCCGCCAGCCGAGCCGACCAGCGCGCCGCCTGCGGACCGGCCCTCCTGGGCGGGTCCCGCGTCGACCGTTGCTCCGTTGGCCGATCGGTCGCCCGCAACTGGCGACCCGGACCCGACCCCGACCAGCGGGCCACCTGTCCCGCGCGCCGCGCCGTCCCCCGAGCGTCCGTCCTGGGCCGGCGGCTCCGCCCCGACCAGCGGCCCACCGGCCGACCGGCCGTCCTGGGCCGGCTCCGCGTCGAGCGGCGCCCCGCGCGCCGACCAGCCGTCCTGGTCCGGCGGTTCGGACCCGGCGCCCATCAGCGGTCCGCCGTCGCGGCCGTCGTGGTCCGGCGGTTCGGACCCGGCACCGACCAGCGGTCCGCCGTCGCGGCCGTCGTGGTCCGGCGGTTCGGACCCGACGCCCATCAGCGGGCCGCCGTCGCGGCCGTCGTGGGCTGGCGGTTCGGACCAAGCATCGACCAGCGGGCGGCCGTCCTGGGCCGGCGGTTCGGCCCCGGCGCCGGCCAGCGGGCCGCCGTCGCGTCCGTCCTGGGCGGGCGGTTCGGCACCGGCCAGTGGCCCACCCTCGCGCGGCGGTGATCCCATGCCCAGTGCGCCCCCCGCCCAGCGTCCGTCCTGGGCCGGCTCCGCGCCGACGGAGGCACCGGCAGCGGCGCCGACCGAGCCGCCGGCGGGACCACCTCCGGTGCCGACCGACGCGCCACCGGCCCCGGCAGGGCCGGCGCTGGCGGCGGAGCGGCCCTCCTGGATCGGCGGCTCTCCGACGACTCCGACGAGCGCGCCGGGAGCCGAACGACCCGACTGGTCCGAGGGACGCATCCCGGTGTCCCCGGCCGAGCGCCCGTCCTGGCCCGCCAGCCGGTCGACGAGCATGCCGACCGCGGGCGACGCGGCTGAGCCGTCCGGCCCGGCGCGGCCCGAGACCCGGTCGGCCGCGCCGTTCCGGCTCCGGCCGGAGGCTCCCGAGCCGTCTCCCGTCGAGTCGTCCCGCGCAGCTCCCTCTGCTTCCGGTCCGTCACCGGCAGCCGCCCCGCCGACCTCGACCGGTGCCGTCCCGGCCTCCGCCACGAGCGGGTCCGGACGTCGCGACCGGCCCTCATCCGCGCCCGCTCCGACGAGCGCCCCTCCCTACGCGGCTCGCCGATCCGCCCCCGACCCGGCGTCCCCGGCCGAACCGGCCGACGACGACCGGCTGCCGGACCCGTCGTCGGCGGTGCTGCCGCAGCGCGTCCCTGCGGAACCGGACGTGCCCGTCGTGCCGGAGCCGCCAGCCGTGGAGCCACCCGCCGAAACCCCAGAGCTAGCCCGCATCGCCACCCACCTGCGCCGCGACGACGAACCCGCACCGCTGCGGGAGCGCCCTGAGGGCTTCGACGTCAACGCCATCCTCGACGCCGTTCGGGGGGTGGCCGGCGTCCGCGACGCGGCGCTGCGCCGTACCCCGGCTGGCGCGCACAGTCTCCGGCTGGACCTGGCCGACGGTGCCGACCCTGCCGAGGTCAGCCGACAGGTGGCCCGACTGCTGCAGGATCGGATGGGGCTCGCCGCCGCACCGCAGAACCTGCCCGGCCTGCCCAGCACGCCGGTGCCGCCGGTCCGCCGTCGGGCCGCCGAGCCTCGGCCGGCCGAGCGGCGTTCCCCGGAGCCGCGGAGCGCCGAGTCCCGCGACGCCGGCGCGGAGCCGCGAACCGGCGAGATCAGGGCCGGCGGGTCGCCCATGGTCGGTCGACCGTCGGGCAGTCGCGTCGAGGCCACGCCCGTGGTCCCTGAGCAGGGGGCCGAGGGCGAGCGCCGGCGCCGGTCGAGCGCACCGCACCGGGGTCGCGCCACCGTGGAGGAGCCGGGCTCGGTCTCGGCCGCGCCCGCAGGGGCGGCAACCGGCAGCCCGGCGACGGCCGGCACGTCGTACTCCGGTGGTCAGGTGACCACGACGGAGTCGGCGCCGTCCCGACCGCTGGACACCGGCGGCGCGCCGGGGCCGCGGGTGGTGATCGACCACGTGCAGGTCAGCACGTTCGGTCTGGACGCGAACGTGGAGGTCCGGCTGCTGGCCGGTGGCGAGAGTGCCGCCGGGTACGCCACCGGGCCGGCCGTGGACGGCTACGTGCTGCGGCTCTGCGCGGTGGCCGCGGCGGCCGCCGTGGACGAGTTGCTGCGCGGCGCCGAGAACGCCGAGCGGGGGCGCTGCTTCGTGGAGCACGCGGCGGTGGTGCCGTTCGGCAACTGCGAGGTGGCGACCGTGGTGGTGCTGCTGGTCTGTGACGGCTGGGTCGAGCAGCTCGCCGGCTCGGCCCTGGTCGCCGGTGACCCCCGACAGGCGGTGGTCCGGGCGACGCTGGCGGCGGTCAACCGGAGGCTGGAAGCGCTGCTGTCCTGAGTGGTCCGGGGCAGACTGGAGCGATGAAGCGCGCCACCCTCTGGCCCGATCATCTCCTTCCCGACGACCGGGTCCCGCCACCGTGGCCGGGTCGCGAGGTCCGCCTCGACGGCCTGGTCACGTACGTGCGGGACACCCCGGCCACCGCCGCCGCCGCGGAGCCGGCGCTGTACGTGCACGGGCTGGGCGGTTCCTCGCAGAACTGGACCGACCTGGCCGGGCTGCTCGCCGACCGCCTCGACGGCCAGGCCATCGACCTGCCGGGCTTCGGCCGCAGCGAGCCGGGCCGCCGCTACACCATCCCGGCCTTCGCCGATCTGGTGATCCGCTGGATCGAGCACTCCGACCGTGGGCCGGTGCACCTGTTCGGCAACTCGCTGGGCGGCGCGGTCGCGGTCCAGGTGGCCGGGCTCCGACCCGACCTGGTCCGCACCCTCACCCTCATCTCCCCGGCGTTGCCGTTTCTGAACTTCCGGCGCTCGTTGCAGGGGCGGATGCTGCCGGTGCTGGCCATACCGCGCGGTGAACGGTTGGTCGCCAAGCGGCTCAACCAGCTCGCCCCCGAGGTGATGGCCCAGCAGGTCATGGAGGCGTGCGTCGCCGACCTCAGCCGGATCTGCGACCAGCGCCGGGCCGAGGCGCTGGAGGAGATCCTGGTGCGCTACGAGGCCGAGCACTACGCCGCCGCGTACGTCCGGACGTTCCGCGGCCTGGTCTCCAGCTTCGTGCGGGCGTACCTGCCGGGGCCGGGCTCGCTGTGGCGGCTGGCCGAGGCGGTGCGCGCGCCCACCCTGGTGGTGGGCGGGCTGCAGGACCGGCTGGTCGACGTACGGGTCGCGCCGCAGACCGCCCGGGCCATCCCGGACAGCCGGCTGCTGATGCTCGACGGGGTCGGCCACGTGGCGCAGCTGGAGGTGCCCCGGCTGGTGGCCCGGGCGGTGGTGGGCCTGCTCGCCGAAACGGGGGAGACCGTCCGGCGGCCCGATCTGGCAGGCTGAACCGGATGTCCACCTCCGCCCGCCGCCCCGGTCATCTCCAGCGGCGCTTCGCGCCGGTCGCCCTGCTGATGGCCGTGCTGCTGGCCCTCGGCGCGGCGGTCTCCGTGACCGCCGAACGGCCGGCCGGGCGTGGCGCCGCCGACCGGTTGACCGCCGAGGAGTTTCCCACCGCGCCGCCACTGGTGGCCGCGCCGCTGCCCCTGTCGCCCACGCCGTCGGCCGACGCGTCGCCGGTCGCACCGTCGAGCCCGACGCCGGTGCTGCGGCTGCCCGGGGCCGTGCCGACTTCCGGCACCGGCCGGTTCGGTTACGACGAGCGCGGCGGCCCGGTGCTGGGTCGTGCGGGTGAGCTGCGGCGCTATCGGGTGGCGGTGGAGTCGGGCAGTGGCGAGGACGCCGCCGCGTTCGGGCAGGCGGTCCAGACGGCGCTCGCCGGGCCGGGCAGCTGGGTCGACAGCGGTCGGCTGCGGTTGCAACAGGTCCCCGGCGGCTCGCCCCGGGACTTCACCGTCTACCTGGCCACCGCTCGTACGGCGGGCCGGATGTGCGCCGCCGGTGGGGTGGACATCCGGATCGGCGGCCGGCCGTACACCTCCTGCCGCGCGCCGGGCAAGGTGATCATCAACCTGGATCGGTGGCGGCTGTCCGTGCCGCACTTCGTCGGTGCGGGTGTGCCGCTCTCGGTCTACCGGACGTACGTGGTCAACCACGAGGTGGGCCACCAGTTGGGGCACCGGCACGAGCGCTGCCCGGGTGCTGGTCGGCCGGCGCCGGTGATGATGCAGCAGACCCTCTTCCTCAACGGGTGCCGGGTCAATCCGTGGCCGTACCTCGACGGTCGCCGCTACGCCGGCCCCGCGCTCTGACCGCCGACCTGCTTCCCTTATAAGAGGCCTTGCGTAATTGGCGGTAAAAGCAGGGAAATGCCCGATTGATCTGGCACGCTGAGGGTCATGACGCCGTCGTCCCCTTACGGCCCACCCGAGCCGTCCGGCCGGTCCGGTCCACCGACGCCGTCGGGCACGAGGCCCGCGCTGGTCCGGATGTACCGGCGGCGCCGCCGTACCCTGCTGCTCGGTCTGGTCCTGCTCGCCGTCGGCGCCGGAGTGGCCCTGACCTGGGGCGGCGACCCGCCGGGCGAGGCACCCGCGCACACCCAGGGGCGAATGGGCCACGGCGGGGGAGCCGGTGCCCACCCGGCGCCCACCAGCTACCCGTCGGTCGGCGCGGGACGGTTCACGGCAGCGGACGGCGAGAGCCCGGTGCACGGCGAGGACGGGCCACTGCGCAGGTACCGGGTCGTGGTCGAGCGCGGCACCGGCCAGGACGCGGATGCCTTCGCCGGCACGGTGGACGAGGTGCTGACCGACCCCCGCAGCTGGATCGCCTCGGGTGAACTGCGGGTGCAGCGGGTGGCCGACGCGGGGGCCGCGGACTTCACCATCTACCTGGCCACCCCGGTCACCTCCGAGCGCATGTGCGCCGAGGGTGGGCTGACCACCGAGCGCTACACCTCCTGCCGTCTTCCGGGCCAGGTCATCATCAATCTGGCCCGCTGGATGGAGGCGGTCCCCGACTACGGCGCCCCGCTGGAGACGTACCGCACCTACGTGATCAACCACGAGGTGGGCCACGAGTTCGGCGAGGAGCACGAGGCCTGCCCGGGGCCGGGCGAGCCCGCGCCGGTGATGCAGCAGCAGACGTACGGCCTGGAGGGGTGCGTCGCCAACGCCTGGCCGTACCTCGACGGCCGTCGCTATGCGGGGGACATCGTCCCCTGATCGACGCCTCCGTCGGTTATTCCCGCTCCCGCATCGCGGGCCACGTGTCCTCCCTCATGGCCGTGCGTTGCCCCCGCGAGCAACAATGGCGCGGTTCACACCGCCGATCCCGGGGAGTCCACCGTGTCGTTGCCCCCGCTCGTCGAGCCCGCCGCCGAGCTGACCGTTGACGAGATCCGCCGCTACTCCCGCCACCTGATCATTCCCGACGTCGGGGTGGCCGGGCAGAAGCGGTTGAAGAACGCCCGGGTGCTCTGTGTGGGCGCCGGTGGCCTCGGGTCACCCGCCCTGATGTACCTCGCCGCGGCCGGGGTCGGCACGCTCGGCATCATCGACTTCGACACCGTCGACGAGTCCAACCTCCAGCGCCAGATCATCCACGGCGTGTCCGACGTCGGCCGGTCCAAGGCCGAGTCCGCCGCCGCGTCGATCCGCGAGATCAACCCGCTGGTCAACGTGGAGATCCACAACACCGCGCTGGACCGGGAGAACGTCCGCGAGATCTTCGCCCAGTACGACCTGATCGTCGACGGCACCGACAACTTCGCCACCCGCTACATGGTCAATGACGCGGCGGTGCTGCTCGGCAAGCCGTACGTCTGGGGCTCGATCTACCGCTTCGACGGTCAGGCGTCGGTGTTCTGGGCCGAGCACGGCCCCTGCTACCGGTGCCTCTACCCGGAGCCGCCGCCGCCCGGCATGGTGCCGTCCTGCGCCGAGGGTGGCGTGCTCGGCGTGCTCTGCGCGTCGATCGGCTCGATCCAGGTGAACGAGGCGATCAAGCTGCTCACCGGGATCGGCGAACCGCTGGTCGGCCGGCTGATGGTCTACGACGCCCTGGAGATGGAGTACCGCAAGATCAAGGTCCGCAAGGACCCGAACTGCGCGCTCTGCGGCGAGAACCCGACGGTCACCGACCTGCTGGAGGACTACGAGGACTTCTGCGGCGCGGTCTCCGACGAGGCCCAGGAGGCGGTGGTCGACTCGACCATCACCGCTCTGGAGCTCAAGGAGTGGCAGGACGCCGGCAAGGACATCTTCCTGGTCGACGTCCGGGAGCCGGCCGAGTACGAGATCGTCCGGATCCCCGGCGCCACCCTGATCCCCAAGGGCGACATCATCTCGGGCGACGCCCTCGCCACGCTGCCGCAGGACCGGCAGATCGTGCTGCACTGCAAGTCGGGTGTCCGCTCGGCGGAGGCGCTCGCCGCGCTGAAGGCCGCCGGGTTCCGCGACGCCGTGCACGTGCAGGGCGGCGTGCTCTCCTGGATCAAGCAGATCGACCCGTCGCTGCCCGCGTACTGACCGACCGGCACCGGGGCGGCTCACATGGCCGCCCCGGTGCCGGTGTGGCCCGCCGACCTTGACCGCCGCCGGATCGACGCGGACGGCTCCGAGTAGCCCTCCGTCCGGAGCGACGCAGCCATCCCCGGCTGGCCGATTCCCCGAGGCGGGATCGCGTCTGCGCAGGTAGCGTCTCCGCCGTGGTCGACTTGGAAGCCGCGATCGGGTTCGTCGTGGCGCACGGAGACGCGGTCGAACGCGCCCGTCTCTCCTGGCTCCGCAATGGCACGCCCGTGCCGGCCGAGGTGCTGGAGACGGCCGAGGTCGGCCAGGCGCCCGACGGCGGTTGGCCCGCGACGTGGGGCGGCGACGTCGCCTCGATCGACGCCACCTGCTTCCGGCTCGCCGAGTTGGACGACCTGGGGGCGCTCGGCCGTCCCGCCGCGCGCCGGGCACTGGACTGGTTGGCGTCCCGGCAGCAGGCCGACGGGAGCTGGGACGAGGACCCGTCGCTGGCCGGGTCGGCTCCGGAGTGGGCACGGCCCGGCGATCCGGAGGCGGGGCTCTTCGTCACCGCCAACGCCGCGTTCTGGCTCACCGTGGCCGGTCTGGACGCCCGGGCCGCCGGGCCGCTCGACCACCGGGTCGGCGGGGTGTACGCCGGGGTGGTGCAGGGGGCGGCCCAGTCGCTCGCCGCGCGGCTGCGCCCGGACGGCAGTTGGCCGTCCTTCCTGGCAGCCGGCTGGTTGAGCGCGGCGGTGCTGCACCGGCAGGACATGTTCCAGGAGTCGGCGCGGATCCAGGTGGTGCTCGCCGAGCGGTTGACCGCGATGTCCCCGGGGGACGTGGCGTGGCTGGCCGCCACGCTGCGCCGGGTCGGCATCGACCCGCAGGACTGGATCATGGTGCGGGCACTGCGCCGGCTGGCTGAGACGCAGCGCAGCGACGGTGGCTGGGAGAGTGACGACGGGCACCAGTTCGACGTGCACTCGACGCTGTCCGCGATCCGGGCCTGCCGGCCGGCGCCGACCGGCTGAGACGCGGCCCGGCACCGCTAGCGCAGGTGCCCGTCCCCGGTGACCACGTACTTGGTGCTGGTCAGCTCCGGCAGGCCCATCGGGCCGCGGGCGTGCAGCTTCTGCGTCGAGATGCCGATCTCCGCGCCGAAGCCGAACTCGCCGCCGTCGGTGAACCGCGTCGAGGCGTTGACCATGACCGCCGCCGCGTCCACCCGGGCGACGAACTCGCGGGCCGCGCCCGCCGAGTCGGTGAGGATCGCCTCGGTGTGCCCGGTGCCGTAGCGCCGGATGTGCGTGACGGCCGCGTCCAGCGAGTCGACCACCGCGACGGAGATGTCCGCGGAGAGGTACTCGGTGGCGTAGTCCTCCTCGGTGGCCGCGACCACGGCGGCGGAGTAGCCGGCCACCTCCGGCGAACCGTGCACGGTCACCCCGGCCTCGGCGAACGCCGCCAGCATCGGCGGCAGGAACGCGTCCGCGATGCCGGCGTGTACCAGCAGCGACTCGGCGGTGTTGCAGGTGGACAGTCGCTGGGTCTTGGCGTTCAGCGTCACCGCGACGGCCTTCGCCACGTCCGCGGCGGCGTCCACGTAGACGTGGCAGTTGCCCACCCCGGTCTCGATGACCGGCACGGTCGACTCCTCGACCACGGTGCGGATCAGCGACGCGCCGCCGCGCGGGATGAGCACGTCGACGAGCCCCCGGGCACGCATCAGCTCCTTGACCGACTCCCGGGAGCTGGCGTCGAGCAGCTGCACCGCGTCGGCCGGCAGCCCGGCGTCGGCGACCGCGTCGCGCAGCACCGCGACCAGCGCGGCGTTGGAGTGCGCGGCCGAGGACGACCCGCGCAGCAGCGCCGCGTTGCCGGACTTGAGGCAGATCCCGGCGGCGTCCACGGTCACGTTGGGCCGTGCCTCGTAGATGATGCCGACCACCCCGAACGGCACCCGGATCTGGCGCAGCTCCAGGCCGTTGGGCAGGGTCGAGCCGCGGACCACCTCGCCGACCGGGTCGGGCAGCGCGACCATCTGACGCAGCGCGTCGGCGATCCCGGCCACCCGGCCCGCGTCGAGTGCGAGCCGGTCCAGCACGGCCGCGGTCAGCCCGGCCTCCCGGCCGGCCGCCAGGTCCGTCGCGTTCGCGGCCAGGATCTCCGGGGTACGCGCCACCAGCGCGTCGGCCATCGCGGTCAGCGCGGCGTCCTTGGCCGTGCGCGTCGCGACGGCCAGTTCCGCCGCGGCGTCCCGCGCCCGTCGGGCCTGCTCGACGACGCTCATCCTGCACTCCTCACGTGTTGACACGCTGCCCTTGGTCACAGCAGTACGAGGTCGTCGCGGTGGACGACCTCCCGTTCGTACGCCGGGCCGAGCGCCGCGGCGAGTTCCGAGGTGGAGCGGCCGAGCAGCCCGGGCAGCTCCACCGCGTCGTAGTTGACGAGCCCTCGGGCGACCGGTGCGCCGGCGGTGTCCACCAGGTCGACGGGGTCGCCGGCGGTGAACGTCCCGTCCACGGCGGTGATGCCGGCCGGCAGCAGCGACTTGCGCCGCCCGACGACGGCGGCGACCGCGCCGGGGTCGAGGTGCAGCCGCCCCCGGGGCGACGTGGCGTGGGCCAGCCAGAACAGCCGGGCCGCCGGGCGCTGCCGCTGCGGGTGGAACAGCGTGCCGACCGGCTCGCCGGCCAGCGCGGGGGCGGCCAGGTCGGCGGCGGTGAGCACCACGGGGATGCCGAAGCCGGTGGCGATCCGGGCGGCCTCGACCTTGGTCACCATGCCGCCGGTGCCGACGCCGGAGCGGCCCGCCCCGCCGATGGTGATGCCGGCGAGGTCGGCCTCGTCGCGGACCTCGGTGATCCGGGTCGACTGCGGGCGGGCCGGGTCGCCGGTCCAGAGCGCGTCCACGTCGGAGAGGAGCACCAGCAGGTCGGCGTGCACCAGGGCGGCCACCAGGGCGGCCAGCCGGTCGTTGTCGCCGAAGCGGATCTCGTCGGTGGCCACCGTGTCGTTCTCGTTGACGATCGGTACGGCGCGCAGGTCGAGCAGCTTGCGCAGGGTGCGGTACGCGTTGCGGTAGTGCGCCCGACGGGTCACGTCGTCGACGGTGAGCAGCACCTGCCCGACGGTGAGCCGGTGTCGGGCGAAGCTGGCCGCGTACCGGCCGATCAGCAGGCCCTGCCCGACGCTGGCGGCGGCCTGCTGGGTGGCCAGGTCGCGCGGGCGTCGGGTCAGCCCGAGCGGGGCCAGGCCGGCGGCGATGGCGCCGGAGGAGACCAGCACCACCTCGCGGCCGTCGGCGGCGAGCCGGCCGAGGGCGTCGACGAGCGCGTCGACCCGCTCTTCGGCCAGCCCGCCGGTGGCGGTGGTCAACGAGGAGGATCCGATCTTGACGACGACCCGTCGGGCCGTCGTGACTGCGTCGCGCACCCGCCCATTCTGCGTGGTCCGTGCGGCGTGGCCCGGCTGCGTTCCCATATCGTGGCCGACTGTGACTCCGGACGAGTACGTCGAGGCGGTGCTGGACCTGGTCGAGCGGATCCCGCCCGGACGGGTGATGTCGTACGGCGCCGTCGCCGACGCGCTCGCGGAGCGCACCGGCCGCGCCTCGGCCCGGCTGGTGGGCGCCATCATGGCCCGGCACGGCGGCTCGGTGCCCTGGCACCGGGTGGTGACCTCCGCGGGCCGGCTGCCTCCGGGGCACGAACGCGAGGCGCGGGCCCGGCTGCGGGCCGAGGGGGCGCCGCTGCGCGGCGAGGGCGTGGACATCCGGGTGGCGGGTTGGTCGCCGGAGGAGGGGATGTGACCGGCGCCATAACGTGAGTAACATTCGGCCCCATGAACCCGCCGCCGGGTGACGCCGGCTCGCCCGCCGTCGGCCCGCTGCCCCGGCCGGTGCACGCCGGATACGCGCTCGGCTCCCTGGCCACCGGCGCGTTCGGCACGGTGCCCGGTCTGCTGCTGCTGCCGTACCTGACCGACACGCTGGGCGTGGCCGCCGGGGTGGCCGCCCTGCTGGTGCTGCTGCCCAAGGCCTGGGACGTGCTGGTCAACCCCGTCGCCGGGCGGATCTCCGACCGCACCCGGTCGCGCTGGGGCGCCCGCCGGCCGTACCTGCTCATCGCCGGCCTCGCGCTGGCCGTGCTCTTCGCGGCCATCTTCGCCGCGCCCTTCGGCAACGGCCCCGCCGCTGCGGCGTACGTGGCGTTCGCCTTCCTCGCCACCGCCACCGCGTTCGCCTTCTTCCAGGTGCCGTACGTGGCGATGCCCGCGGAGCTGACCGACGACTACGCCGAACGCACCCGGCTGATGACCTGGCGGATCGCCGTGCTGGCCCTGGCCATCCTGGTCTCCGGAGCGGTCGCCCCGCTGGTGGTGACCGCCGGCGGCGATGGCGTGCCCGGGCACCGCTGGATGGGGCTGTTCGTGGCGGTGCTGATCGCCCTCGGCGCCCTCGGCGCGTTCCTCGGCACCCGGTCCGCGCCGACCGGCACGGTCGGCGGCAGCGAACCGACGCTGCGCGCCCAGCTCGCCGTGGCCGGAGCCAACCGACCGTTCCGGGCGCTGCTGATCTGCTTCGTGGTGCAGTCCGCCGGGGTGGCGACCATCCTGGCCGGCGTCAACTACTTCGCCGGGCAGATCCTGCGCGACGAGAAGAGCGGGCCGACCCTGCTCTTCGTCTGCTTCGTCGGGCCGGCGCTGCTGGTGATGCCGCTCTGGACCCGGGTCGGCGCCCGGCTGGGCAAGCGGGCCGCCCTGGTCGTCGCCGCGCTGATCCTCGCCGCCGGTGCGCTCGCCCTGGTGGCCGCGCCGGTGCTGCCGCCGGTCGCGGTCTACCTCGTGGTCGCCGTGCTCGGCGTCGGCTACGCCGGCCAGCAGGTGTTCGCACTGGCCATGCTGCCGGACTGCATCGCGTACGACACGGCGCGTACCGGCCGACGGCAGGCCGGCGTCTTCACCGGCCTCTGGACCGCCGGGGAGACCTTCGGCCTGGCCCTCGGCCCGGGGATCTACGGCCTGGTGCTCCAGCTCAGCGGTTACGTCTCCTCCGACACGGGAACGGCCGCCGCCCAGTCCGACACCGCCCGCCTCGGTGTCCTGCTCGGCTTCACCGTCCTGCCCGCCCTCCTGGTCGGCCCGCCGGTCCTCCTGCTCCGCCGCTACACCCTCACCCCCGCGGTCCTCGCCGCCGCAACGCACGACCGCCGCGTCGAAGCCGCTGACCATCACGAGAAGGGCACCATGACTCCATGATCGACGAGAGCAGGGTCGAGGGCGGGGCGCTGTCCCGCGACGGGGTGGCGGCGGAGGTCGCGCTCGCGGAGGTCCGGGCGTTGCGGGCGGGTGACCGGCCCACCCACGGTGGGCGGCTGTTCGCGTACGTCTACGACCCGGCGGTGCCGGGGCTGGACGACCTCGCCGCCGCCGCACACCGGGAGAGCGCGCACGTCAACGGGCTGGACCCCACCGCCTTCCCGTCCCTGCTGGCGATGGAGAACGCACTGGTCGCCGCGGCCGGCCGGGTGCTCGGCGGTGGGCCGGGGACGACCGCCCCGGACGTGGTCGGCAGCGTCACCAGCGGCGGCACCGAATCACTGATCCTCGCCGTCAAGGCCGCCCGCGACGCCCACCCGGAGTTGACGGCGCCCCGGATCGTGGTGCCGGCGAGCGCGCACGCGGCGTTCGCCAAGGCGGCGCACTACCTGCGCGTGGCGCTGGACGTGGTGCCGGTCTCCCCGGACACGCTGCGCCCCGACCCGGCCGCGATGGCCGCCGCGATCCGCCCGGAGACGGTGCTGGTGGCCTGCTCCGCGCCGTCGTACGCGCACGGGGTGGTGGACCCGGTCGCGGAGATCGCGGCTGCGGCGGCCGACGCCGGGGTGCGCTGCCACGTGGACGCCTGCTTCGGCGGCTGGACCCTGCCGTACCTGCGCCGCCTCGGTGCCCCGGTGCCGGCGTTCGACTTCGCGGTACCCGGTGTCACCTCCATCTCGGTCGACCTGCACAAGTACGCGTACGCGCCGAAGGGGGTGTCGGTGCTGCTGCACCGGGACGCCGCGCTGCGCGCCCCGCAGTACTTCGCGTACGCGGACTGGCCCGGCTACACGATGATCAATCCGGTGATCGCGTCCACCCGCTCGGGAGGGCCGATCGCCGCCGCGTACGCGACCCTGCGGCATCTCGGCGACTCCGGCTACCTGGCGCTGGCCGAGCGCACCCGGGACGCGGTGGCCGGGCTGGCCGCCGCCGTGCGCGGGGTCGACGGGCTCCGGCTGATGGCCGAGCCGGAGTCGACGGTGGTCTGCTTCACCGCCACCGAGGGTGGCCCCGACCTGTTCGTCCTCGTCGACGAGTTGACCGCGCGCGGCTGGCACACCCAGCCCCAACTGTCGTACGCCGGCCTGCCGGCCAGCGTGCACCTCACGGTGACCGCCGCGGTCGCTCCCCGCGTGGCCGAGTTCGGGCCGGACCTGGTCGACGCGGTGGCGGCGGCCCGGGCGGCCGGCCCGGTCCGGCTGCCCGGGGAGCTGGCCGCCCTGGCCGGCGCCCTCACCCCGGACGCGCTCACCCCGGAGCTGGTGGCCGGCCTGGCCGCCGGGCTGGGTCTGGGCGCCGAACCGGCCGCCGGAGAGGACGGCGGGTCGACGGCCGGCCCGCTGCCGGAGCGGATGGCGCTGGTGAACACGCTGCTCGACGCCGCGCCGCCCGCGTTGCGCGAGCGGCTGCTGGTCGAGTTCGTCGGCCTTCTGCAGCGTCCCTCCTGGTAGTCCCGCCACCCCGGCAGTCGGCACGCCATCGCCGAGGATGGCGTGCCGACCGACTCAGCGGTACGTGATCCGGACCAGGTTGTCGGGCTCGTAGACCTCCTCCACGACGTCGACGTCGGCGTCCATCGCCCGGGCGTCCACGTCGGCCTGTCCCGTGCCGACGCGGGCGCCCGCGGCCACCCGGAAGCCCAGCGTGAGCCGGATCTCCCTCCCGGCGGCG
Organism: Micromonospora sp. RHAY321; assembly: GCF_023896955.1. Taxonomy (GTDB): domain Bacteria; phylum Actinomycetota; class Actinomycetes; order Mycobacteriales; family Micromonosporaceae; genus Micromonospora. The sequence goes on along the minus strand of NZ_JAMHIW010000018.1, from coordinate 3,720 downwards.
AGCCCGTCAAGGTCACAGGTCACCGGCTGCTGCGTCGTCTCCGGGTCGTTACGGCAGGCCTTCCAGCCGTCGCCGTCCGCGCGCACCGCGGCCGGCAGGCCGAGTCGCAACCCCACGCGGGCGGCCGGACCGTTGCCTCCGTTGCGGATCGCGACGGTCACCGTGCCGGTCCGCGACCCGTCCGGTGCGTCGGCCAACACCAGATCGCCGGCGGTGACGACGAGGTTGATGTCGTGCCGGTTCGGACCGAAGGTCGTCGGTCCGGAGACCTGGGCGAAGGCGTCCCCGTTCCAGCGGTAGCCGCGCCACTGACGCTGCGACCACTCGGCGGCCCAACCGCCCCCGGGGGCGATGTCGCCGACCTCCACGCGCACGGTGCCGTCGCCGGCCACGTCGAGCGCGAACAGCCACTGCGGCTTGTCCTTGGTCGTCGCGGCCACCCGACCCAGCGTGACCACCTTTCCCTTCCCGTCCCGGTCGAACGCGACCACCTGCATCGGCCCGCCGGTGCCGAGCACGCACTGCACCAGCGCCACCGTCTCCACCGCGCCGTCCCCGTCGACGTCACCGTGGTCGAGCGCCAGGAGCCAGTTCACGCCCTCCCGGGCGTCCGCCGTGAGCCGTACGCCCGACGTCGGGCAGCCGCGTCCGGCCCGCCACGCCGGCAGGGTCACCGGCCCGCCCAGGAGCTGCGACCGGCTGATCCGGCCGTCGGGCACGGTCGAGGTCGGGCTGGCGCTGGTCGCGGCGGGGCTGGCGGTCGGGCTGGGTGTGGCGCTCGGCGTCGGCGGCACCGGCACGCTCGGCGTGGGCTCGACCGGGCCCGGCCGGAGCTCCGGGTCGTCCATCGCCGCGTACCCGACGGCCGACCCGGTGAACAGCGCGAGCACGGCGGTGGCGGTCGCCGCCATACGGCGACGGCCCCGGCCTCGTGCCGCCCGTCGGACGGCGGCAGGTCCGGGCACCTCGACCTCGGCCAGCACGGTACGGCGGTAACGGGCGAACTCCTCGGCGAGGCCGAGGGTCTCCTGCTCAGACATCCCGCACCTCCTCGTTGGTGTCGCGCAGGTGTGTCGCGAGAGCCGCCCGGCCCCGGTGCAGCCAGGACTTGACCGTCCCCTCGGCTACGCGTTCCTGGGCGGCGATCTCGGCGATCGACAGGTCGGCGAGGTAGTGCAGTACGACGGCCCGCCGTTGCTTCGGGGGCAACTGCGCCAGCGCGGCGTCGACGGCGACCCGGTCGGGGCTCGGCCCCGCGACGTGCGTCTCCCGCTGTCGCAGCAGCCACGCCTGGGCTGTCCGCAGCCGCCGCCAGCGGTTGTGGCCGAGGTTCCAGGCGACCCGGCGCACCCAGGCCAGCGGGTCGTCGTAGCGGGCCAGCCGGTCCCAGCGGGCGTACGCCCGGCAGAACGCCTCCTGGACCAGGTCCTGCGCCTGCCCACGGTCGCCGGTGTACGCGGTCAGCTGCACCACCAGCCCGCGGAAGTGGGCGTGGTAGAAGTCGTCGAAGACCAGCTCGGCCGGCGGGGGGACCGTGGTTCCCGGTGGCTCCGGTGGAGGCCCGCCCACCCGTACGTCTCTCGTCACAAGCACTCGTCCTCCCCGTGGTGGCCGCGGGTGGTGTGTCCCGCCGGCACCCGTCACACCACCGGACGTGCCGGCCGGTTGCGCAGGACCGGTGGGGGCGCTGTGTCGGGTGCGGGACATCTGGACCGCGGGGCGGCGCGGACGATCGGTCGACCACCGTGCACGGGCGGGCCCGGCCGCGGGTGCCGGCCGGGCCCGATCGGCGGGTCAGGAGACCACCCGCACCTCCAGGTGGCTGTTGCCGTAGGCCAGGTCCCTCCAGTGCCGGTCCTGGTCGTCGAAATGCACCACCCGGACGCGGGGCTTGTCCAGTGCCGCCGGATCGACCAGGAGGTGGAAGGTGTACGCCCGGCGCTCCCCGGACCGCAGGCCGGCGGTGCGGCAGTCGGTCCCCGACTCGTCGGCTTTCCGCCACGGTACGCAGATCGACGAGTCGCCGCTGTCCAGCGTGCCGATGAAACCCAGTTCGGCGAAGCCGACGTACGCCACGTCCACCGGTCCGTTGTTCGTCACGGTCAGCGTCAGGGTGCCCGGACGCTTCCCGTCGGTGCCGACCGGCCCCAGCACGAGGTCGCCGCCGGCCAGCGCCAGATCGGTCAGCCGGGTGTCCTTGCCGAAGGACCTCGGCCCGTCGCTCTGGGCGAACCGGTCGTCGGTCCAGCGGTACGTCCGCCACTGCTTCTGCGCCCAGTAACTGGGCATCGAGCAGCAGGGCTGGATGTCCGCAACCTGCGCCCGCACCTCCCCGTCGTCCGTGACGGCGGCGTCCGTGATGTCGTCGAGCCCGTCCCCGGTGCGAACGACCCGAGCCATGGTCACGATCCGACCGCGCCCGTCGCGGTCGAACGCGAGGAGTTGTTTCGCCGAGCCCTCGCCGGACCGGCAGGTGACCAGGGCAACCGTCTCGGTGGCGCCGTCGCCGTCCAGGTCGGTGTAGCCCAGGTCCAGGTCCGCCAGCGTCGGCCTGGCCTCGGTGGGCGACGGGGGCCGCAGCCGGACGTCCGACGTGGCGCAGCCTGTCGCGTACGAGGGCCAGGCCGGCAGGTCGACGCGGGCGGCCAGCAGCTGGGCCCGGCTGATCCGGCCGTCCGGCGCGGCCGGGCTCGTGGACGTGGTCGTGCTGGGAGTGAGCGGTGCGGGCGACGTCGGTGGCGGAGCGCTCGTCGGCGCGGTGGTCGGTTCCCCGGTCGCCGCCGGCGCCGGAACCGACCGGTCGCCACGCAGTGCGGCGTTGGCGACGACCGGTGCGACCGCCAGGGCGACCGCCGTCACCGCCGCGGCAGCGACCATCGTCCGACGGCGCCGACGAAGGGTGCGGCGGGCCTCGTCAGGTCCCGGACCGGCGACCCGGGCGACCGTCTCGGCGCGGTACACGGCGAACCGGTCCCGAAGCCGCGGGTCGATGTCAGACATTGCCCACTCCCTCGATGTTCTCGTCGAGCAGCCCCGCCAGCGCCAGGCGGCCACGGTGCAGCCAGGACTTGACGGTTCCCTCGGCCACCCCCTCCTGACTGGCGATCTCGTTGACCGACAGGTCGGCGAGGTAGTGCAGGATGACGGCCCGTCTGTGGTTGGCGGGCAGCCGGGCCAGCGCGGCGTCGATCGCCACCCGGTCGGGCGTCGGACCGGCCATCGCGGCCTCCGTCCGCCGTTGCCGCAGCAGATGGTTGCGAGCGGTCCGCAGCCGCCGCCAACGGCTCCGGGCCAGGTTCCAGGCGACCTGGCGGACCCACGCGACCGGATCGTCGTACCGGGCCAGTCGGTCCCACCGGGCGAGGGCGCGGCAGAACGCCTCCTGCGCGAGGTCCTGAGCCTGGGACAGGTCGCCGGTGTAGGCGCCGAGCTGGGTGGTCACGTTCCGAAAGTGCGCGTGGTAGAAGTCGTCGAAGCTCAGTTTCGCCGGGTGCTCCCCGTCCACCACGGCAGTCGCACCCGGCGGCTCGTCGGCGCGGGCTCTCGTCATCGCTGTCACTGCCCCTCCCCGTTCGCCGTCGGGGCCGTGCCCGAGGCGGTCGTAACACTCGCCATTCCGCCGGGGGGTTGCAGCCCCACCGCCGAGCCGGCACCGGTGCCGGTTGTGGCCGTCCTGTGGGGTGACTGCGACGTCGGGACCGCGCCCCGACGGGCGTCGCC
>NZ_JAMHIW010000017.1 GCF_023896955.1 Micromonospora sp. RHAY321 | reverse complement strand
TTGCCACGACGCGCCGAGGCGGACGGCAATAACTTCATGATCGACGGAAGTGGCGGCTGGGCGGGGGGCGGTCGGTAGGGTCGGGGGGTGGAAGCGTTTGGGGTTCTCGCGGAACGGGTTGTCGAGGCGTTACTGGAGAGCCGGCCGGGGGTCGCCACCGCGGCCGGGGACCATCGGTACGACGACCGTCTGCCCGACCTGTCCGCGGACGCTCTCGCCGCCGACCGGGCGATGCTCTCCGACGCGGCCAACGCTCTGTCCGAACTGGACTCCGATTCGCTCGACATCGAGGAGCAGGTCGACCACGCGTTGCTCACCTCCTTCGTGGATCGGGAGCTGTTCGAGCTGACCGAGATCCGCTCGCACGAGTGGGACCCGCTGCGCCACAACCCCGGCCCGCTGCTGCATCCGCTGCTGGCCCGCCCGTACGCCCCGGTAGAGGTGCGACTGACCCAGCTGGCGGGCCGGCTCGCCGCCGTACCGGACGCCCTGGCCACCGCGCGCGCGACGCTGCGGGACATGCCGCGGATCCACGCCGAGACGGCGGTCGGGCAGTTCACCGGCACGGCCGCACTGATCCGCGACGAGCTGCCGGCGCTGCTCGCCCAGGCACCCGGCAGCCTCGACCGGGTGGAGCCGGCGGCCACCGGGGCCATCGCCGCGCTGGAGGAGTTCGTCGCCTGGCTGCGCGTCGGCCTGGCCGCCGACGCCAGCCCGGGCCGTGATCCCCGGCTCGGTCGCCGCCGCTGGGAGGCCCGACTCTGGCACACCCTGGACACCGAGCTGGGCGCCGCCGAGATCCAGCGTCGTGCCTGGGCCAACCTGGACCGGGTCACCGCCGAGATCCGTGAGGCGTCCGTCGAGCTGGTCGGCGGCCGGGCCGACGACGCGGCGGTACGGCGGGCGCTGGACGTGCTCGCCGCCGAACGCCCGGACGACGCGACGATCGTCGAGCTGGCCGGAGTGACCCTGGACGAGGCGACCGACTTCGTCCGCGCGCACGACCTGGTCACGCTCGTCGACGACCGGTGCGTGATCCAGGAGATGCCCGAGTTCGCCCGAGGGGTCGCGGTGGCGTACTGCGACGCGCCCGGTCCGCTGGAGACCGCCACCCTGCCGACCTTCTACTGCATCGCACCCACCCCGGCGGAGTGGCCGGCGCAGCGGGTCGAGTCGTTCTACCGCGAGTACAACGACCACATGATCCGCAATCTGACCGTGCACGAGGCCATGCCCGGGCACTTTCTCCAGCTCGCCCACGCCCGCCGTTACGTCGGCGGCACCCGGGCCCGGGCGCTGGCGGAGTCGGGCCCGTTCATCGAGGGCTGGGCCGTGTACACCGAGGAACTGATGGCCGGGCTCGGCTTCGGTGGCCTGCCGGTGCGGTTGCAGCAGCTCAAGATGCAGCTACGGATGACCATCAACGCGCTGCTCGACCAGTTGGTGCACGCCGAGGAGCTGCCCGAGGCCGAGGCGATGGCGCTGATGACGGGGCGCGGCTTCCAGGAGGAGGGCGAGGCCGCCGGCAAGTGGCGCCGGTCGCTGCTGACCTCGACCCAGCTGTCCACCTACTTCGTGGGCTACAGCGAGGTTGCCGAGATCGCCGCCGCCCGTCCGGACGGGGTGTCGGTGCGCGACTGGCACGACGCGATGCTCGCCCACGACTGCCCGCCCCCGCGCCACCTGCGCACCCTGCTCGGGCTCTAGCCCGCCCCGGGCGGGCGGCGTCCGGCGGTCACCGTCTCGTCGATCAGCCAGCGTGAGATGGAGTACGCGGGCGGCAGTTCCGCCGGCAGCTCGTCCAGGCCGAACCAGCGGGCCTGAATCAACTCCCGCCCGTCGACCACCGGCTCGGCCCGGGGGTCGCCGGCACGGGCGGTGAAGCCGGCGAGCAGCACGCCGGGGCCGGAGATCGCCCACGGCTGGCTGCCGAAGTAGGCCAACCGGTCGACGGTCAGCCCGACCTCCTCGGCGACCTCCCGGTGCACGGCCGCCTCCAGGGTCTCGCCGGCCTCGACGAAGCCGGCGACCAGTGCCCACAGCCCGGTCGGCCCGGTGGCGTGCCGGACCAGCAGCAGCTCGTCGGCGCCGCCTTCCGGGCCTGGCCGGGTGATCGCCACCAGCACCGCGGCGGAGAGCTGCATCGGCACGTACAGGCCGCAGCCGGGGCAGCGCCGGGCCGTTTCGCCGGCCTGGTCGGTCAGCTCGGCCCGGCAGGCGCCGCACCACCGGTGGGTACGTCGCCAGGTGACCACGGCCAGGGCGCGGCCGGCCAGCGTGGCGAGCGGTTCGGGCACCTCGGCGGCGAGCGAGGCCCAACCGCGCGCCCGGCCGGGGAAGTCGTCGGGCGTGGCCAGCTCGGTCGCCCAGGCGGGCACTCCGTCGAGGGTGCCCAGTGGCACCCATCGGGTGTCGGCGGGCAGGTCGGCCACCCGTGGCACGGCCCCGTCGGCGGTGGTCAGCAGCTTCGCGCCGAGCACCGGCAGGGCGAGGTCGGTGGGTGCGGGCGGGCCGCCGAGGTCGGCCCCCGGCTGGAACCCGACGCGTGGTGTGGACCCGACGGTCGGGCCGGTCACGAGCCGCCCGGCCGGCGGTCCACCACGCCGGCGCCGGCGGGCGGGTCGAACGCGTCCTTCGCCACCGTCTCGGAGTAGCGGCTCAGCGCCAGCTCCATCGGCTTGCCGTCGACCGGCCCGGTGAAGCTGCCCAGCACGCCCTCGGTGGTGACGCAGGCGGTGAAGTCGCCGTCCGACCGCTCGACCTCCACGCAGGTGGCGTGGTGCCCGGCGACGGTGGTGTCGCTCTGCCGGATGACCGCCTGCGGGTCGAGCGCGGCGGCGGTCAGCAGGCCGACCACCACCGGCGGTGTGACGAGGCCCTGCCGGTTGGCCTCGTCGAAGAGCGCCACGGTGGGCTTGCTGGCCGGGGTCGGTGGCGCGACGATGGTGCACGCCGTGCGGCCGTCGGCCGCCGTGCACCGCGTGATCGCCTCCGGGGTGACGGTGAGTCGCCCACCGGGATACGTGTACGCGGAGCGGGCCGGATCCTGCGCCTGCGCGATCGCGGCGCGCTCTCCGCCCGGGAGCTGGTAGTCGGCCGAGTAGGTCGACTCCAGCGCGCGGTCCAGCCGGGCGGCGAGGTCGTTGACCAGGTCGGAACGCCCCATGGCTCGTCCGGCGTCCTCGAATGTCTGACAGCCGGTGACCGTGAGCGACGCGATGACCGACACGGCGAACATGCGGAGGGTGGTCGAGGCGGCGGGCATGGCGACCAGCCTGGTGGATCGAGTCGGCGCAGCGCAAACCCGTTGCCGGTTGACGCCCGGAAATCCGGGAATGTCCGTCAGCGCGGGGCGACCCGGGTACGCGGGCGACGCCGTGCCCGTTCCCGTGGCCCGATACGCTGCGTGCAACACCTGCCTCAGCCGCACCGTCGCGGCCCACCCACGGACCGGATAACAACAACGAGGAGCGACTCAGTGGCAACCATCGAGGGAATCGTCGCCCGGGAGATTCTCGACTCGCGGGGCAACCCGACGGTCGAGGTCGAGGTCGGCCTGGACGACGGCACGGTGGCCCGCGCCGCAGTGCCGTCCGGCGCCTCCACCGGCGCTTTCGAGGCGATCGAGCTGCGCGACGGTGACACCGACCGTTACCAGGGCAAGGGCGTGGAGAAGGCGGTCTCCAACGTCGAAGACAAGATCGTCGACCAGATCATCGGGTACGAGGCCAGCGAGCAGCGGCTGATCGACCAGAAGATGCTCGACATCGACGGCACCGACAGCAAGTCGGAGCTGGGCGCGAACGCCATCCTCGGCGTCTCCCTCGCGGTCGCGAAGGCCGCCGCCGGCAGCGCCGAGCTGAGCCTCTTCCGCTACCTGGGCGGCCCGAACGCGCACCTCCTGCCCGTGCCGATGATGAACATCCTCAACGGTGGCGCGCACGCCGACTCCAACGTCGACATCCAGGAGTTCATGGTCGCGCCGATCGGCGCACCCACCTTCCGCGAGGCGCTGCGCTCCGGCGCGGAGGTCTACCACGCGCTGAAGTCGGTGCTGAAGAAGCAGGGCCTGTCGACCGGGCTCGGCGACGAGGGCGGCTTCGCTCCGAACCTGCCGACCAACGCCGCCGCGCTGGACCTGATCGCCGAGGCGGTCGAGAAGGCGGGCTACCGGCTCGGCACCGACATCGTGTTCGCGCTCGACGTGGCGGCGACGGAGTTCTTCGACAACGGCACCTACACGTTCGAGGGTGCTGCGAAGTCCGCCGAGGAGATGAGCACCTACTACACGAAGCTGGCCGACGAGTACCCGATCGTGTCGATCGAGGACCCGCTGGCGGAGGACGACTGGAGCGGCTGGCAGACGCTGACCGCCTCGATCGGCGACCGGGTGCAGATCGTCGGCGACGACCTCTTCGTGACCAACCCGCAGCGCATCGCCCGCGGCATCGCGGAGAAGGCGGCCAACGCGGTGCTGGTGAAGGTCAACCAGATCGGTTCGCTGACCGAGACCCTGGACGCGGTGGACCTGGCCCACCGGGCCGGCTTCAAGTGCATGATGAGCCACCGCTCCGGCGAGACCGAGGACACCACCATCGCCGACCTGGCGGTGGCCACGGGCTGCGGTCAGATCAAGACCGGTGCCCCGGCCCGCTCGGACCGGGTCGCGAAGTACAACCAGCTGCTCCGGATCGAGGAGGAGCTGGCCGACGCGGCGCGCTACGCCGGCGCCGGCGCGTTCCCGCGCTACCGTTCGGCCTGAGACGCACGAAACCTCGGGGGAGGGGTGTGACGATGCAGCAGCGCCGCACACCGGGTGGTCAGCGTCCCGCCCGCCGGCCGGGTCAGTCCGGCCGGCCGGGCGGCGGCCGGGCCAACCGGGGGTCGGTCCGGGAGGCCGGCGTGCGCGCCGAGCCGCGGGGCGCCGCCGGGCGGGCGCCGGGCGCTGCCCGGGGTGCCGATGGGGTCCGCTCCGCGAACCGTCCGGCCGCGGCCCGGCGGACCGCCGCCGGTGGTTCCGTCAAACGGCTCGCCGCACCCCACCCCCGTCGTTTCACCGGCCGGGCCACCGTGCTGTTCGCGGTGCTGATCGCCCTCGCCCTCGCCTACACCTACCCGGTCCGGGTCTACCTCGATCAGCAGGCCGACATCGAACGGATGGAGGCCGCCCAGGCGGCGCAGGAGGAAGAGATCGCCAAGCTCGCCAGCGAGGCGGCGAAGTGGCAGGACGACGAGTACATCAAGACCCAGGCCCGGGAGCGGTTCTTCATGGGCCGGCAGGGCGAGAAGATGATGGTGGTGCTGCACGACCCCGAGGGCGCCGCCCGCGACGCCGGGAAGTCGGCCGCTCCGGACGCCCCGACCGGGCCGGTTACCTGGTACGACACGCTCTGGTCGAGTGTGCAGGCGGCGGACAGCCAGCAGCCGGGCAAGTGATCCACCCACCAGCGCACCAGGAGAGATGGGCACCGTGACTGTCGTACCACCGCCGGAGTCGGCGGCGGATTCCGTACCCCTGCCGCAGCGGGAGCCGGCCACGGAGGCCGACCTGGCCGCGGTGGCCGCGCAGCTGGGACGCCCACCCCGGGGCACCCAGGCGGTGGCCCACCGCTGCCCGTGCGGCCTGCCGGACGCGGTGGAGACGACACCCCGCCTCGCCGACGGCACCCCTTTCCCGACCCTGTACTACCTGACGTGCCCCCGGGCGACGGCGGCGTGCAGCCGGCTGGAGTCGGCCGGGGTGATGAAGGAGATGGCCGAACGGCTGACGACGGATCCGGAGCTGGCCGCCCGCTACCGGGCCGCGCACGAGGACTACCTCGCCCGCCGGGAGGCCATCGGCGAGGTGCCGGAGATCGCCGGCATCTCGGCGGGCGGGATGCCGGGCCGGGTGAAGTGCCTGCACGTGCACCTGGGGCACGCGTTGGGCGCCGGCCCCGGGGTGAACCCGTTCGGCGACGAGACGCTGGAGCTGGTCGAGCCCTGGTGGACGGCCGGCCCGTGCGTGGACGTACCGGCAACCGAATGAGCGCGGACGCCGTGTCGTCGGTGGCGGGTGCCGAGGGCCAGATCCTGGTGCGACGGGCTCGCACCGGGGATGTGCGGGGCATCCGGCGGCTGGTCGACACGTATACCGACGACCGGCGGCTGCTGAGCAAGGCCACCGTGACCCTGTACGAGGACGTGCAGGAGTTCCGGGTGGCGGTCCGGGCCTCGGACGACGCGGTGGTCGGCTGCGGCGCGCTGCACGTGATGTGGGAGGACCTGGCCGAGATCCGGACGGTGGCCGTGGATCCGTCCTGTCGGGGCCGGCGGATCGGCCACCGGCTGGTGGGTGAGTTGATCGACGCGGCCCGGGAGCTGGGTGTGGCGCGGATCTTCGTGCTCACCTTCGAGACCCGGTTCTTCGCCTCGTTCGGGTTCCAGGCGATCGACGGAGCGCCGGTGCCGCAGCCGGTCTACGAGCAGCTGCTGCGGTCGTACGACGAGGGTGTCGCCGAGTTCCTGGACCTGGAGCGGGTCAAGCCGAACACGCTGGGCAACACCCGGATGCTGCTACGCCTGTAGTCAGGCCCGGCGGGGGTGGGTCTTGAAGAAGTCCCACATCAGGTCGGTGGCCGACAGGCCCGCGGCGGGTGCGGCGAGCTGACCGGATGCCGCCCCCGGCCAGCTGTGGCCCATGTCGGCGATGGTGTGGACGTTGACGTCGCTGCCGTCGGCGCAGCGGGCCACGGTCAGGGTCACCCCCGGCGCCCCGGACTTCTGCGGGGCCGGCCGGCACTTGAGTCGCTGCTGCCAGGTCCGGATGCCCGTCTGGAAGATCGAGGCGTACCGGTCCTGGCCGCCGATGAAGGTGATCACGGAGACCGGTTTCTTCGGTAGGTAGTCCTCGGCCCTGGTCAGCGTTCCGCTGTAGCCGCCGCTGACCACTCCGATCGCGGCGAACCTGCCGTCGCCTTCCACCGCCGCCCGGAAGCTCATGTCGCCGCCGTTGGAGATGCCGGTGAGGAAGACCCGGTTGGGGTCCGCCCGCCAGGTCCGCACCAGGTGGTCGGTGAGGGCGTTGAGGAAGCCCACGTCGTCCAGGGTTCCGCAGCAGACCAGCGCGTTGAAGCCGCCGCTCTGCCCGTCGGGATAGGCGACCAGGACGTTGTCCTGGTCGGCCCTGGCGTCGAGGCCGCCCAGCTCCCGCATCAGGGCGCCGGCTCCGGGGTAGAAGTGCAGGGCGATGACCAGCGCGGACGGGCGGTTCGGGTCGTACCCGGGCGGGGCGTGCAGCAGGTAGGTGCGGTCCAACCCGTTGTGCCGCAGGGTGAGCCGGTGGTCGCCGGGCGCCGGGCGTTCGCTGGACGCCGAGGGTTGGGCGGACGGGGTCGACGAGGGTCGCCCCCGCTCAGCACACGCCACGGCCACCGCGATGAGGCACAGCCCCGTCAGCACTGCCACCATCCGCCGCACGTCGGCCACCCCTCGTCGACCCGAGGTCCACACTGGAGGCGCTCCGATCGTGGATCAACCCTTTCGGTCCAGGGCGAAGGCGGGCAGGCTGTTTCCATGCTTCGCCTTCAGCTCGGGCCGGCGGACCTGTGCCGGGTGCGGTTCGCGGACCGGCTGCACCCGGTCGGGACCGCGCTGCTGGCGGGTCAGTGGCTGCGTGATCCCACGGTCGCGGCGATGGCACCGGCTCTGGCCGAGCGGGCGGCGGCGGTCGAGGGAGCGGGCGACGCCCAGGCGGCCACGGCGATCCTGCGCCACCTGCTGCCCGACCGGGGTCGTCTGCCGGACTTCGTCACCCCCTTCGGCGGTCTGGAGTCCGTGGCGGCCGGTCTGGAGGCGATCCGGGCCACGCCGGCGCGGCGGGTCCGGGCCGAGGTCACCGACGCGTACGCCCACTCGGCCGCCACCCCGCTACGGCGGAGGTTCGCGGCGGCCGACCCGGAGGTGCTGGACCTGTTCGGTGGGGCGGTACGGACCTGGTTCGACGCCGTCCTCGCGCCGCACTGGAGCGATCTGGTGTCCACGCACCGCCGGCAGGTGACCTGCGCCAGCCGGCGACTGGCACTGCACGGGCTGGACGGGCTCTTCGCCGGGCTGCACCCGGCGATCCGCTGGCGGGAGCCGGTGCTGGAGATACGGACCTGGTGGGGTGGGGAGGTGAGCGGCACCGGCCACGGGCTCGTCCTGCTGCCCTCCCCGTTGGCCGGTCCGCGTCCCCGGGTCCTGGTCGAGCCGGGCCACCCGGTCCTGCTCGTCTATCCGGCGCCGATGCCGCACGGGGCCGCCACGGCGGGGGCGGATCCCGTCGGGCGGCTGCTGGGCGCGACCCGGGCGCTGGTGCTGCGGCGGCTCGCGGACGAGGGTGGGCTGAGCACGACCGTGCTGTCCCGGGCCGTCGGGATCAGTCTCTCGTCGGCCTCGGAGCACGCCAGCGCGCTGCGGGAGGCCGGCCTGATCGTCAGTGAGCGGGACGGTGGGGCCGTCCGGCACCACGTGACACCGCTCGGTGCGGGTCTGCTGGGTGGGGGCCCGGAGGCGTGATCCGCTGGTCGCCCCGACCGGACAAGCCGCCGGGGGGCCGCCAGTCCTGCCGTAAGGTTGCTGCGTGACGACGCGTGTGGCGGCCATCGACTGCGGGACGAACTCGATCCGACTGCTGGTCGCCGACCTGCCCGAGGAGTCGGCCGGGCCGCAGGCGCCGCTGGTCGACCTGACCCGGCGCATGGAGATCGTCCGGCTGGGGCAGGGCGTGGACCGGACCGGCCGGCTGGCCCCGGAGGCGATCGAGCGGACCCGGGTGGCGCTGGCGTCGTACGCCGCCGACATCGAGAAGCTGGGTGCGGAGCGGGTGCGGATGTGCGCCACCTCGGCCTCCCGAGACGCCGCCAACGCCGCCGACTTCACCGACATGGTGCAGCGCACCCTCGGGGTCGCGCCGGAGGTGGTCACCGGAGACGACGAGGCCCGGCTCTCGTTCACAGGTGCGGTGCGCGGGCTCCCCGCTGACGCGAAGGAGCCGTTCCTGGTCGTCGACATCGGTGGCGGTTCCACCGAGTTCGTGGTCGGCGACCGGGCCGGCGGGGTGCGGGCGGCGATCTCGGTGGACATCGGCTGTGTCCGGATGACCGAGCGGCACCTGCCCGGTGACCCGCCGTCGGAGGAGCAGGTCGCCGCCGCGCAGGCCGACATCGCGGCGGCGGTGGACCGGGCGCTCGCGGTGGTGCCCGGGCGGGAGGCGGCCACCCTGGTCGGTCTCGCCGGGTCGGTCACCACCGTGGTCGCCCTCGCCCAGGGCCTGCGGGAGTACGACCCGGAGCGGATCCACCACGCCCGGGTGTCGTACGAGGCGGTGGCCCAGGTGACCACGGACCTGCTGAGCTGGACCCGCGAGCAGCGGCTGGCGAACCCGGTGATGCATCCGGGCCGGGCCGACGTGATCGGCGCGGGTGCGCTGGTGCTCCGCGTGATCATGGAGCGGGCCGGGATGCCGTCGGTGGTCGCCTCGGAGCACGACATCCTCGACGGCATCGCCTGGAGTCTGCGGTAGCGCCAGGCGTGTGAAGCAGGGCTGGACGCGCTGGGCGATAGCGTTGACGCTACTTCGCAATACGCACTAGTGTGCAATGCGTGGACACCACACAGTTGCTGAAGGGCGTGCTCGACCTCGCCGTCCTGGCCGTTCTCCGGGAGGAGGACGGCTACGGCTACGACATCCTGCGCCGACTCCGGGAGGCCGGGCTGGAGGAGGTCGGCGACGCCTCGGTCTACGGCACGCTGCGCCGTCTCTTCGCCGCCGGCCTGCTCACCACCTACGTCGTGCCGAGCGAATCCGGCCCGCACCGCAAGTACTACTCACTCAACGCTGCGGGGCGGGACCAGTTGACCCGCTCCGGAAAGCTCTGGCGCTCGTTCGCCACCACCATGGACAGTCTGCTCGACGATCGGGGGATGGCGGCATGACCGTCACGGAGCAGGAGATCACCGACTACGTGGCGCGGGTCCGCGCGGCCCTGGCCGACCTGCCGCCCAACCGGCGCGACGAGCTGACCGAGGACCTGCCCGACCACCTCGCCGAGGTGGCCGCCGAGGCCGACGGCACGCTGGTCGAGCGGCTGGGTGAGCCCGAGGCGTACGCCGCCGAGCTGCGCGCCGCCGCCGGTGCCCCGGCCAGCACCCGCAACCTCGACCAGCGGGTCGCCGCCACCGTGGTCCGGTTCCGCCGCCGGCTGCGCGCCGTCGACACCCGGCTCGGCCCACCGCTGGGCTACGAGACCGCCAGCGACTTCCTCCGGCTGCTGCGTCCCGGGTGGTGGGTGCTGCGCGGTTACCTCGCGGCGATGCTGGTCACCGTGGTCAGCACCGGCGGCAGCTTCGGCCTGCTGCCCCGCTTCGGTGGCGAACTGCTCGCCGGCCTCATCATGCTGGTCGCCTTCGTGCTCGCGTCGATCTGGCTCGGTCGCCGCTCCGCCCGGCTGACCCGCTGGCCGCGTGCGGCGCTGCAGATCGGCAGTGCGGTGCTGGTGGTCTTCGCGTTCGCCGCCCTGATGCAGGCGGAGGACCGAATGCGCTACGACGAGTACGGCTACGACCCGACGGCGGTCAACAACCCGTACGACCGGATCCGGGACGTCTTCGTCTACGACAGCGAGGGCCGGCTCGTGGAGAACGCCCGGCTCTTCGACCAGAACGGCGACCCGATCCGGCTCGGCTACCCGGACTGTGCGGACCCCGCCGAGGTCTACGGCAAGCCACTGCTGCGGGCGTACCCGTACTGCCCGGACCAGGCGCCTTTCGGGCCTCGCGCTCCGGGCGCGCCCGGAGCGACCACGACGCCGTCGACGACGCCGACCCCGGAACCGACCGCGACGCCGAGCCCGGCACCGACGGCGACTCCGACGACGCCACCGACCGTGACGCCCACCAGCACGCCGAGCGGCGAACCGACTCCCACCGTGACCGGCTGAAGGACGGTGTGAACCAGATCATGCACACGAGTCTGGGAATTGGCTGAACGGACGAGGCGAGCGGGACGACGCCGGAAATCAATGATCGTTACGGTGTCGTCTGCTCATCAACCCCTCGGAAGGAACCCCCGTGTCAGAGCAGGTCGCACCGCCCCCCGCGTCCGACGCCGCGCCGCCCCAGCCGGCCGTCGCGACGCCGCCGCCGAGCGAGCCGGAGGCGAAGAAGTCCGGTGGAAAGAAGGCGCTCGGCATCATCGGCGCGATCGTCGTGTTCCTCGTGATCGCGGGTCTGAAGTTCGGCATCGGCTCGGCGATCGGCAACTACCTGAACAAGGACGAGACCGCCGACGCCAAGGCCGGCGACTGCATCGCGGAGCTGCCCGAGATCACCGGTACCGAGGAGGAGGAGGTCAACGGCGCCAAGGTCGTCGAGTGCACCTCCACCGACGCGGCGTACAACGTGGTCGGTCGGGTGGACGGGCAGACCGAGACCCAGGCCAAGGCCGGCACCGCGTGTGACCAGTACCTCAAGGAAGGCCAAGAGGGGTACCTCTTCTACAGCATCAAGCCGGGCAAGACGGGCTACCTGCTGTGCCTGACCAAGAAGGCCTGACCGGAGCACCGGCAGACGCACCAGCACCGACGACGGCGGCGGGGGATGGTTCCCCGCCGCCGTCGGCGTACCCGGAGTCACCGCCGGGCGAACGGGAGGTGAATGCCACTGTTCCCGCGTCTTCCCGGCGGCGGCGCGGCGTGGCAGGCTACCGGCACGTAGGACCACTGGGCGACCAGCCAACGATGACTGACCGCTAGGAGGACGGCCGATGGGCGAGATGGTGAGCTACCGCAGCAACGGGGGCAGCAGCGAGGGGTATCTCGCGATACCCGCCAGCGGTCTGGCCAGCCCCGCCGTCATCGTCATCCAGGAGTGGTGGGGCCTGGTCCCGCACATCCGATCGGTGGCGGACCGGTTCGCCGAGGCCGGCTTCGTCGCCCTGGCACCGGATTTCTACCACGGCGAGACCACGAGCGAGCCGGACGAGGCGCAGCGGCTGCTGCTGGCCATGCGGATGGACGAGGCGGCCAAGGACATCGCCGGGGCGGCCGACTATCTCGCCGGGCGACCGGAGGTCACCGGCAAGGTCGGTGCGGTGGGCTTCTGCGCGGGCGGCAGCCTGGCCCTCTGGTCGGCGACCCTCTCCGAGCGGATCGTCGCCACCGCGGGCTTCTACCCCGTGCTGCCGTGGGAGTCGATGCGCCCCGAGTGGGTCGACTACGCCGGCAAGGCCGCCGTCATCCACTGCTCCGAAGAGGACGGCACCTCGACCGCCGAGGGCGTGCAGACCGCCCGCCGGGCCATCGAGGAGGCCGGTGGCACCTGCCACCTCTACGACTACCCGGGCACCTCGCACGCGTTCTTCAACGACGACCGGCCCGAGGCGTTCGACCAGCGCGCCGCCGCCAGCGCCTGGGCACGCACCCTGGAACTCTTCCGGGCCAAGCTTGGCTGAGCCCCGTACCCCGCGGCAGGTGGTCGCCCGCGCCGCGCGGGCGACCGACCTGCCGGACCTCGACGCCGCGGTGAGCGACTGTTTCGCCTGCCCCCGGCTGGTCCGGTGGCGGGAGGAGGTGGCCCGCACCCGCCGGGCCGCCTTCCGCGACCAGGAGTACTGGGGTCGCCCGGTCCCGGGCCTCGGCACCGCCGACGCGCGGATCGCCATCCTGGGGTTGGCGCCCGCCGCGCACGGCGGCAACCGCACCGGCCGGATCTTCACCGGTGACCGTTCCGGTGACGTGCTCTTCGCCGCCCTGCACCGGGCCGGCCTCGCCAACCAGCCGACCAGCGTCGCCGCCGACGACGGGCTGGCCCTGCGCGACACCCGGATCTTCGCGGCCGTCCGGTGCGCCCCGCCGGACAACAAGCCCACACCCGAGGAACGGGACACCTGCGCGCCCTGGCTGCACCGGGAGGTCACGCTGATCCGGCCCACCCTGCGCGTCGTGGTCGCGCTGGGTGCGTTCGCGTGGGCAGCGTGGTGGCCGGTGCTACACCAGGTGTACGGGCAGCGCCCGCCCAGCCCGCGACCGGCGTTCGGCCATGGGGCACACTGGTCCGGCACGGCCGCACCGGAACTGCTCGGCTGCTACCACGTCAGCCAGCAGAACACCTTCACCGGGCGGCTGACACCAGCGATGCTGGACGACGTCTTCGGTCGGGCCAAGCAGCTGGCCGGAGTGGACTGAGACCGCGTGGGGTGGTGGCGATGACGGACGGAACGCGCCCGCCCACGCCGTCCCCCGTCGCCGAGGCGGGTGTGTTGCGCCCGGCGCTCGGCCTGCTCCGCCGCTGGTGGCCGGTGGGCGCGGTCGCCGCTCTGCTCGTCGGGGCCACGCTCGCCGCCGCGCACTCGTCGATCGGGGCCAGCCGGATCCCGCCGGTGGAGCAGGTCCCCTGGGTTCCCGAGTACCCGACCGCCGAGCCGCCGCCGTCGATCCCGGTCGAACCGCGCGACGCCGGCGAGGCCACCCAGGCGCACATCCCGCAGTGGATCGCGACGGTGGCGATGGTGCTGCTCGGGCTGGCCATCCTCGCGGCGCTCGGCTACCTCGGCTGGATTCTGCTGCGGGGTCTCCGCCGCCGCCGGGCCACCCGTTCGCTGCCCGCACAGTGGTCCCGGCGTACGGCCGAGGGCACCGCCCGGGAGGTCGTCGCCGCCCTCGACGCCGGGCTGGTGGAACTCGACGACCAGGCCACCGATCCCCGGGTGGCGGTGATCGCCTGCTGGGTGCGCCTGGAGGAGGCCGCCGGCGCCGCCGGTGTGCCCCGGCGGGCCGGAGACACCCCCACCGACCTGGTCAGCCGGCTGCTGCGCGGCGACCCGTCGGCCGGGGTGCCGGCGATCGTCAGCACCGAGGTGCTGGCGGAGTTCGCGCACGTCTACCGCGAGGCCCGGTACGCCACCCGCCCGGTCGACGAGCGCACCCGCGACCAGGCCCGTGCCGCGCTGCGCCGGTTGCGCCACGAACTGGCCGCGGTGGCTCCCGACCCGCAGGTGCTCTCGTGAGCAGCACCAGCATCGACGACCTGCTCGCCTTCGAGGAGGAGCCGGCGCCGGAAGGTCCGCGGGCGCGCGGCTCCCGAGTGGGCCCCGCGCTGCGCTCGCTCGCGATCGCCGCCGCCGTCGTCGTGGTGCTGCTCGTCGGCCTCCGCGCGATCGGCCTGAAGGTCTCGTTGCCCGTGCTGGTCGCCGGGGTGCTCGCCGTGCTGGCTGTGCGCCGGGTGACCGCCCTGCTCGCGCCGCCACCTCCACCGCCGCCCGCCGCCCGGATCCCCACGGGTGAGGAGGACGGCAGCTACAACTGGGGCAGCCGGGACGCGCTCCGCGCGGCGATCAACGGCTGGGAGCGGCCACTGGACTGGTCGTCGGGCAACCGCGAGCGGTTCACCGAGCGGATCCTGCCGCGCCTCGGCGAGTTGGCCGACGAGCGGTTGCGCCAGCGGCACGGCCTCACCCGCGACTCCGACCCGATCCGAGCCCGGGCACTGCTCGGTGACCAGCTCTGGCGCTTCCTCGCCACCCCCTCCCGCCGCCCCCCGTCGCCGCGCGACGTCGCGGCGATCGTCGCCGAACTGGAGAAGATCTGATGAACGACGTGGACCGGAGCATGCCCGCCGCCGAGGTCGGCCACCTGGCGCGGGCGGTCCTGGACGCGGTCGGAACCGTCGTGGTCGGCAAGCGGGACGCGTTGGAGCTGGTCCTCGCCGGCATCCTGGCCGGTGGGCACGTGCTGCTGGAGGACCTGCCCGGGCTGGGCAAGACGCTCACCGCGCGCTCCTTCGCCCAGGCGCTCGGTCTGGACTTCCGCCGCCTGCAGTTCACTCCCGACCTGCTCCCCGCCGACGTCACCGGCTCGTTCCTCTACGACCAGCGCAACGGCGACTTCACCTTCCGGGCCGGCCCGGTGTTCACCAACCTGCTCCTCGCCGACGAGATCAACCGGACGCCGCCGAAGACCCAGTCCGCCCTGCTGGAGGCGATGCAGGAGAAGCAGGTCTCGGTGGAGGGGGTGACGTACAAGCTGGACGAGCCGTTCCACGTGCTGGCCACCGCCAACCCCATCGAGTACGAGGGCACCTACCCGCTGCCCGAGGCGCAGCTGGACCGGTTCCTGCTCCGGGTCTCGTTCGGCTACCCGCAGCACGACGAGGAGTGGGAGGTGCTGCGCCGCCGGATGAGCCGCCGCCGCGAGGAGGCGGACATCAAGCCGGTGGTCGACGCGTCCACCCTGCGGGCGATGCAGGCCGCCCTGGAGGACGTGGTGGTGGAGGACTCGATCGGTCGCTACATCGTGTCCCTCACCGCGGCCACCAGGGAGCACCCGTCGGTGCTGGTCGGCGCCTCGCCGCGTGGCTCGTTGGCGCTGCTGCTGCTGGCCCGCGTACGCGCGGTGTTCGGCGGTCGGGACTACGTGGTGCCGGAGGACGTCAAGGAGGTGGCGGCGCCCGCGCTGGCCCACCGGATCACCCTGCGCCCCGAGATGTGGCTGCGCCGGGTCGACCCGGCGTTCGTGGTCGGCGAGGTACTGGAGGCGACTCCCGCGCCGGCCAGCGGCGCGCTGCCCAGCTACGCCGCCGGCGGGCCCCGGCACTGATGACCGGACCGACCGTGCCGCGACCCGTCGAGCCGGAGCCCGAGCCGGCCGCCGGCTGGGCGCCCACCTGGGCGCTCGGCCGGGCGGTGCTGCTCGCGGGCCTGCTGCTGGTGGCGGGGGTGCTGCTGGGCCGGGTCGACCTGATCGTGCTGGCGGCCCCGTTCGCGCTGGGCACCGCGTACGCGCTGCGTCGTCGGCCCACCGCGTTGCCGCAGGTCTGGATCACGCCCGGTGACGACGGGCCGCTGGTCGAGGGCGGCGAGGTGACGGCGGCGGTGAGCGTCGGCAACCCGGACACGGTCGACTACGACCTGGTGGTGCTGCGGTCCCGGGTCTCGCCGTGGCTGCGGATCGAACGGGCTGGCTTCGCACGCGACGGCGACACTCCGGCAACCGGTGCGACGCCGGCAACCGGTGCGGCACCGGCCGACCGTGTGACACCGGCAGTCGGTGGCGGCGGCCGACCCGTGGCCGACCGGCCGTTCGTGACCTCGGTGCCGACCGCCGCGGCGGTCGACCTGGAACTGGCCGGCCGTGCACTGCGCTGGGGCCGGCATCCCGTGGGTCCGGCCGGTGCCCGGGTCGCCACGGCGGGTGGCCTGCTCGTCTCCCGGGCGGTGATCACGGAGCCGGTCGGGGTGCGGGTCTATCCGCGTACCGAGCCGTTCGAGGCGGTGGAGGCGATGCCCCGGGCCGCAGGCCTGGTCGGGGCGCACCACTCGCGCCGGCCGGGCGAGGGCGGCGAGTTGGCCGGTGTCCGGATCTTCGCCCCCGGCGACCGACTGCGTCGCATCGACTGGCGGGTCTCGCTGCGCGCCCGGCAGTTGCATGTGGCGGCGACCCTCTCCGACCGGGACGCGGAGGTGGTGGTGCTGCTCGACGTGCTCGCCGAGGCCGGCCGGTCCGGCGGGGTGGGTGGCGCCGCCTCGGTGCTGGACACCACCGTGCGGGCCACCGCCGCGATCGCCGAGCACTACCTGCACCGCGGCGACCGGGTCTCGCTGCTGGAGTACGGCCCGGGAGCCCGCCGGCTGCGCCCGGCCGCCGGCCGCCGGCAGTACCTGACGGTGCTGGAGTGGCTGCTCGACGTGCGCGCCGACTCCTCCCCCCACGAGCCGTACGACCAGGTGTTCGGCCCGCAGCAGCTCTCCTCGGACGCGCTGGTGGTGGTGCTCACCCCGCTGCTGGACGAGCGGTCGGCGCAGATGCTGGCCCGGTTGGCCCGCGCCGGGCGTTTCGTGGTGGCGGTCGACACGCTGCCGACCGACCTGACGCCGCCGAAGGACCGGGGGTGGGCCGAGGTGGCGTACCGGCTGTGGCGGCTGGACCGGGAGACCATGATCGGGCAGCTCCGTGAGCACGGCGTGCCGGTGGTGCGGTGGGCCGGCGCCGGCAGCCTCGACCAGGTGCTGCGCGATGTTGCCCGGTTGGCCACGGCCCCGAGGGTCGGTGGCCGGTGAAAGACGCGAACGACGAGGGCGGGCAGACATGATCGACACCGTCGCCGTCCGGGTCCGGGCGGCTCAGGACGCCCTCGCCCGGGTCAGCCCCGCCCCGCTCCTGGTCCGGGCCGGGATCTTCGTCACCGTGCTGGCCGGGTTCGCGCTGGCGTTCCCCGCCGAGGTGCTGACCGGCCGGCCGCTCCTCTTCATGGCGGTGGCCGCGTTGCTGCCCGCCGTGGGCCCGCGCCGGGTCTGGCCGACCTTCGCGGCGCTGGTCACGGTCGGTGGCTGGCTCCTCGCCACCGACGGGTACGGCCGGCCGGTGGCGCTGTGGCGGCTGCTCGCCCTCGCCGCCCTGCTCTACCTGGCGCACACCCTGTGTGCGCTGGCCGCGCTGCTGCCGTACGACGGGGTGGTCGACCCGGAGCTGATCACCCGCTGGTTGTTGCGGGCGGCCGCGGTGCTGCTGGGTACCGCGGTGCTGGGGGTGCTGCTGTTGCAGGTCGCCGGGCTGGGCGGCGAGACCGGCCACCAGTGGGTCACCGTGCTGGGGCTGCTGGTGGCGGTGGGGACCGCCGCGTTGCTGGGCTGGCTGCTGCGACGCAGGTAGACCGGCGGGACAGCGGGGTTACGCAGGTCACAGGGGTTGTGCTCCGTCACAGATGGGGGGCGCGAGCGGGATTACCTGAGCCGGCCGGGGAAAGATAGATGACGTGAATCCGAAGCGGATCCTTGTGGTGGGTGCCGGGCACGTCGGTCTCTACGCTGCCCTGCGCCTGTCGAAGAAGCTCAGCTCCCGTGAGGCTGAGGTCATGGTGGTTGACCCCCAGCCGCACATGACGTACCAGCCGTTCCTGCCTGAGGCGGCGGCGGGCAACATCTCCCCGCGGCACTCTGTGGTGCCGCTGCGGCGGGAGTTGCGCCGGTGCAAGGTGGTGGCGGGCACGGTCACGCGGATCGAGCACGATCGCAAGGTGGCCACCGTCCAGCCGATCATCGGTCCGGCCCGGGAGATCACGTACGACCACGTGATCGTGGCCCCCGGTTCGGTGTCCCGGACGCTGCCGATCCCCGGCCTGCACGAGCAGGGCATCGGGTTCAAGACCATCGGCGAGGCGAT
Source organism: Micromonospora sp. RHAY321 (assembly GCF_023896955.1). Taxonomy (GTDB): domain Bacteria; phylum Actinomycetota; class Actinomycetes; order Mycobacteriales; family Micromonosporaceae; genus Micromonospora. Next base: position 113,670 of record NZ_JAMHIW010000017.1, on the reverse strand, counting down.
CTACCTCCGCAACCACGTGTTGGACCGGCTGGACGTCGCGGCCGTCACCCCGGACCCGGAGGTCCGCCGGTCGGCGTTGACCTTCACGTTCGTCGGTGGTGGCTACGCCGGCATCGAGGCGCTCGCCGAGATGGAGGACATGGCCCGCGACGCCCTGCGCTACTACCCGGAGCTGAAGCCGGAGGACATGCGCTGGGTGCTGGTCGAGGCCACCCAGCGGGTGCTGCCCGAGGTGGACCGGGACATGGGCGCCTACACGGTGCAGCAGCTGCTCAAGCGCAACATGGACATCCGGCTGGACACCCGTCTGGAGTCCTGCGTCGACGGGGTGGTCAAGCTCTCCGACGGGGACACCTTCCGCTCCGACACGATCGTCTGGACGGCCGGTGTGAAGCCGTCGCCGATGCTGGACGCCACGGACTTCCCGCGCGACGACCGGCGGCGCGTCACCTGCCTGCCCACCCTTCAGGTGGTCGACGGTGACCGGGTGGTCGAGGGCGCGTGGAGCGCCGGCGACTGCGCCGCCGTGCCGGACCTGACCAAGGAGCCGGGCAACTTCTGCTCGCCGAGCGCGCAGCACGCGGTCCGCCAGGCCGCCCGGATGGCCGACAACATCGCGGCGGTGATCCGGGGCCGCGAGCCGGTCAACTACAAGCACAAGCACGTCGGCAGCGTGGCCAGCCTCGGCCTGCACAAGGGCGTCGCCCAGGTGTACGGCATCAAGATGACCGGCTGGCCGGCCTGGTTCATGCACCGCACGTACCACATGAGCCGGATCCCGTCGTTCAACCGCAAGGTCCGGGTGGTGGTGGACTGGTCGCTGGCGTTCTTCCTCAAGCGCGAGGTGGTCGCCCTGGGCCAGCTGCACGACCCGCGCGAGGAGTTCGTTGAGGCGTCCCAGCCGGTCGGCGCCCCCCGCGTCTGACCCGATCGACGAGCAGGGCCCCCGCCGCACCGACCCCGGTGCCGTGAGGGGCCCTGTTCGGCGTGCGGGTCAGACCCGCCAGATCCAGGCGTCCGCGATCCGGGTGGCGGGGCCGTAGAGCTGCTCCAGGGTGGCGCGCAGGCTGTCCGCGTGCGGCGCGTCGTCGGCCAGCGCCACACAGGAGGCGCCCCAGAAGTCGGCGTCCCGGGCGGCCTGCCGGCGCTGCTCGTCGCCGATGGCCGGCTGGTCGCCGCGCCGCGCCACGTCGGCCAGCAGGGCCGAGGTGGGCTGCTTGAACGTGCCCATCGCCGCGGTGCCGCCCCGGCCGTACGGGCCGATGAAGAACCCCTCGGGAAGGCCGAACCCGGCGTTGGCGGCGGCCGCCCAGCGCATCGGCCACGGCTCCTTGGGCGTGGGCAGCGGCACCGGGACCAGCACCCCGCCGGGGCGGACGCACTGCCGCCAGTGCCCGCCGGTGATGAATTCCGGCACGGCGGGTCGGTCGGCGGTCGGCAGGGGGGTGGGGATGATCGGCAGCAGGGCCACGGCGACGGCCGCCGGCACCAGCCGTCGGGCCCGACCGGTGCTCCCGAGTGCCCGGTCGACGGCCAGCACCAGCAGCGTCGCGACGATCGGGAGCAGCGCCAGACCGAACCGCATCGGCAGCGCGCCGTCCACCACCGGCAGCCCGGCCAGCAGGGCGTACGGGCCGGGCAGCGCCGTCCTGGTGCCGCCGAGCACCACCTCCGGGCCGAGCGAGAGCGCGCCCATCACCAGCGCGGCCGCGACGCAGGCGAACACCAGCCGGCGCCGTCCCGCCCAGATCGCGCACACCGCCGCGACCAGCAGCAGCGGCCAGCCCAGGAAGGTGTTGTACTCGGCCGGGCCGGTGGTCAGCCGGGCGGACTCGTCGCTCCCGGCCACCGACAACGGCGAGACCGTCCACCAGCTGCTGAGGTCGGCCGAGAAGTAGGCCGGGCTGAACATCCCGTCGGCGACGCCCTGCGGCCCGGCGAACTGGAACCACAGCGGGTACCCGAGCACCAGCAGTGCGAGCCCGGCGGCGACCGCCAGCCCGGCGGCGAAGCCGGGCAGCGCCCGTCGGGCCAGGTCCCGGTCGGCCACGCCGTAGCTGATCGCCATCACCAGCAGTGTGACGGCGGCGAGGAAGAGCACCTCCTCGCCGATGAAGACCTGCGCGGTGACCGCGGCGGCCAGCCCGGCGGCCGAGCTGAACATCCGGCGGCGGTCCAGCCCGGTCCCGTTCGGGCTGGTCGGCGACGTGGGCCCCGGGTCGGACGCCCGCAGCAGTCGGACGACCAGCCAGACGATCACCGGCACCAGCCACTGGGCGGTCATGTGCAGGTGGCTGTTGGTCTGCGAGATCATGCCCGGGCCGAAACCGCAGAGCCCTCCGCCGAGTGCGGCGGCGAGCCGGCGGGCACGCAGCGCCCGGCGGAACAGCAGATACCAGGCGACGGCGGTGCCGGCCAGGTTGACGGCGGCCAGCAGCGCGAAGGTGACCGGTGCGCCGAGCAGCAGGGTGACCGGTGCGCAGACGATGCCGAGCGCGATGACCGTGGTGTTGGCCATCAGGTTGACCCCGTCGGGGGCGTTGAGCCGGTCGGTGAGCAGGCTGAAGTCACCGAGCAGTGCTCGCGCGTCGACCGCCAGGAACCACTCGTAGAGGGCCTGGTCCTCGGGATTGAGCGCCATGACCCGGCCGGCCGGGTCGGGCCACAGCCCGTGGGTCAGCCAGCCGGCCAGCAGAGTGAAGAACAGGGCGACCAGCAGGTCCGCCCGGTGCCGGCGGACGGCGGCCAGCAGCCGGACGGCCCAGGCTCGGCGGTTGATCTGATCGGAGCGGCGGAATGCCTGCTCAGGGGCGGCGTCGGGGGCCGTGGGGGCTGCGCTGCTCACGCCATCGACCCTAGTGCGGCCCGGCCCACGGGGTACGCCGGGTCACCATCGACCGGCTACGGTGACACTGCACCGTGCGTGTCGGCGCGCCGGTGCCACCCGCCCGGGTGGTGGAACGGCAGACACGGCCGCCTTAAAAGCGGCTGCCGCAAGGCGTGCGGGTTCGACCCCCGCCCCGGGCACCAGCCAGCGCGGCCCATTCTCATTCGTGATCACCAGGAGTTGTTCCGGCCGTTTACTCTTGGAGGGCACGTTCACGTGCAAACGACCCCCTGAGGGAGGCCAGACAGTGAAGACCTCGAACCCGGTGCTCGCCCGGCTCGGCCAGGCGGCCGAGCGGGAGCGTTCCGCCGGGTACGCCCCGACCGGGCCGTACGGACAGCCCGGTATTCCCCAGCAGTACCCGTCCCAGGCCGGCTACCCGGCCGCGCCGCCCACCGTGGCGCCCATGACCGTCGACGACGTCGTGGTCAAGACCGTCGCCCTGCTCGGCATCCTCGGCATCTCCGCCGCGGCCGCCTGGGTGCTCGTGCCCGACGCGCTGGTCGGTGCCGCCTGGATCGGCGCGGCGGTCGTCGGTCTGGTGCTCGGCCTGATCATCTCGTTCTCCCGGATGGCCAACCCGGCGCTGGTCATCACGTACGCGGTCGTCGAGGGTGTCTTCGTCGGCATGGTCAGCAAGGCGTTCGAGTCGGCGTTCGACGGCATCGTGCTCCAGGCCGCCGCGGCCAGCTTCGGCATCTTCTTCCTGATGGCGATGCTCTACCGGGCGAAGGTCATCCGGGCCACCCCGGCCTTCGTCAAGGGCATGATCGCGGTGATGACCGGCCTCTTCGCGGTCATGCTGATCAACCTGGTGCTGGCCCTGTTCGGCGTCAACACCGGCCTGCGCGACGGCAGCCCGCTGGCCATCGGCTTCAGCCTGGTCTGCATCGTGGTCGCGTCGCTGAGCTTCGTGCTCAGCTTCAAGGAGATCGAGGACGGCGTCCGGATGGGCCTGCCGCAGCGCTACTCCTGGACGGCCGCCTTCGGCATCCTGGTCAGCCTGGTGTGGCTCTACATCGAGATCCTGCGACTGCTGAGCTACTTCCAGGGCGACGACTGACCTCGTCCGCGCTACTGACCGGCGCCCGCCCCGCTTCCGCGGTGGCGGGCGCCGTCGTCTGCGCCGGCCGTGCCGTTTCCCCGCCGCCGCCGGTCCGCCCGGGGCAGAGTGACTGCGAGGGGTACGCGGGAGAAGGAGGCGGCGGTGCGCAGCAACAACCCGGTGCTCAACCGGCTTGACGAGACCAGCCGGGTGGAGGCCCGGGTGCTCGGCGCCCGCGACGTCGAGCCGATGAGCGTCGACGACGTGGTGGTGCGTACCGTCGGGTTGCTGCTCATCACCGGCGCGGCCGCGGCCGTGTCCTGGGCGGTGGTGCCCCAGGCGGCCTGGCTGCCCGCCGCGCTGGCCGGCAGCGCGCTCGCCTCGATCGCGCTGGTCCTGGTCATCTCGCTGCGCGGCATCACCAACCCGGTGCCGATCGTCGGCTACGCCGTGCTCCAGGGCCTGCTGTTGGGGGTGGCGAGCCGCACCTTCGAGCAGGTCTATCCGGGCATCGTGGTGCAGGCGGTGGCCGGCACCTTCGGCGTCTTCCTCGGGATGGCGGCGCTCTACCGGGCGCGGGTGATCCGGGCGACGCCCCGGCTGGCCCGTCTGGTGATCGGCACGCTGCTCGGCATCGCCGTGCTCAGCGTGGTCAATCTCGTGTCGTACCTGATCTCCGGGCGGCCCGGGCTGGCGGTGTACAGCGTCAGCGGGGAGGTCGGCTGGCTGCCGTACGCCTTCTCGGTGGTGGCCATCATCGCCGGCGCGTTCAGCTTCATCCTCGACTTCGACCTCGTCGAGCGCTCGGTGCGCGACGGCCGACCCCGCCGGTACGCGTGGCTGAGCGCGTTCGGCCTGCTCACCGGGTTGGTCTTCCTCTACTGGCAGTTGCTGCGGCTGCTCAGCTACCTGCGCCGCTGACCGGCCCGACACGGCGTGCGCAGTGCCGGCCGTAGACTCGGCGGCGATGAGCGCAGCGGAGTTGGATCAGGCCGTGCGGTTGCTGGTCCGTCAGGTCGGGCACTGGCAGCAGCCGCGTTGGGCGGCGGTCGCGACCACCGGCAACGTGTCCCGCGCCGACCTGGTGCACCGGCTGGTGCAGGAGATCGCCAACCTGGCCGCCGACGCCGAGGGGGAACCCCGCCGGGTGGTGCCCCGGCTGGACAACGACCTGGCCCTGCCCGATCAGGTGCGGGTGGTGACGGCGGACCTGCTCGCCGCCGGAGCGGACGCCGAGGCGCTGGCGCGGGCCGCCGCCGAGGTGACGGCGACCCGCAGCGCGCTCTGACGTCGACTCAGCTGAGCCGCTCCAGCACCATGGCCATGCCCTGGCCGCCGCCGACGCACATGGTCTCCAGACCGATGGTCTTGTCGTGCCACTCCAGCGCGTTGAGCAGGGTGCCGGTGATGCGTGCGCCGGTCATGCCGAACGGGTGGCCGACCGCGATGGCGCCGCCCATCACGTTCAGCTTCTCCTCCGGGATGCCCAGCTGCCGGTAGGAGGGGATGACCTGCGCGGCGAACGCCTCGTTGATCTCGACCAGGTCGACGTCGTCGATGGTCATGCCAGCGCGCCGCAGCGCCTGCCGGGACGCCTCGACCGGGCCGAGACCCATGATCTCCGGCGACAGGGCGGTCACGCCGGTGGAGACGATCCGGGCCAGCGGGGTCAGCCCCAGCTCCTCGGCCCGCTGGGCGCTCATCACCACGACGGCGGCGGCGCCGTCGTTGAGCGGGCAGCAGTTGCCGGCGGTGATGCGGCCGTCCGGACGGAACACCGGCTTCAGGCCGGCGACCGCGTCGAGGGTGACGCCGGCACGCGGGCCGTCGTCGGTGCTCACCACCGTGCCGTCGGGCGTGGTGACCGGGGTGATCTCCCGTGCCCAGAAGCCGTCGGCGATGGCCTTCTCGGCGAGGTTCTGGCTGCGGACGCCGAACTCGTCCATGTCGGCACGGGTGACGTCGTACACCTGGGCCAGGTTCTCGGCGGTCTGCCCCATGGTCAGGTAGATGTCCGGCAGCTCGCCGGAGTCGCGCGGGTCGGTCCACACCTCGGCGCCGCCCTGCGCGCGGCGCTTCGAGCGCTCGCCGGCAGCCGCGAAGCGCGGGTTCTCCCAGCCACCGCCGACCAGCGCCTGCGCGTCGGGCGGTAGCCCGTCGGAGCTGCCCCGGGCGTACCGGGAGACCATCTCCACACCGGCGGAGACGAACACGTCGCCCTCGCCGGCGCGGATCGCGTGCATGGCCATCCGGGTGGTCTGCAACGAGGAGGCGCAGTAGCGGGTCAGCGTGGCACCGGGCACGGTGTCCAGCCCGAGCAGGGTGGCCACCACGCGGCCCATGTTGAAGCCCTGCTCGCCGCCGGGCAGGCCGCACCCGAGGTAGAGGTCGTCGATGGTGGTCGGATCGAGCTGGGGGATCTTGTCCAGGGCGGCCTGGACGATGGTCGCGGCGAGGTCGTCGGAGCGGACGTCGCGCAGGGACCCCTTGTGCGCCCGGCCGATGGGGGAGCGGGCGGTGGCGACGATGACGGCGTCGCGGGACGACTCAATCGGCATGAACCAACGTTAACGCGTCGGTAACTTGGCGCGGAAGAAGCAGGCGCGGCGGGAAATGTCACCCCGTCTATCGCCGGGAGGCGACCGCTGCCGCCGCCGCGACGGCGGGCAGCAGGGCGTGCGCCCACACCCGGTAGCCGTCGGCGGACGGGTGGAAGCCGTCGTGGCAGAGCGTTCCCGCGTCGGCCCGGAAAACCGGACCCGTCTCGGTGGCCAGGTCGACCACCGTGCCGCCGGCGTCCAGCACGGCCGTGGTCTGCGCGCGGGCCACCCGCCGCCCGGACCAGGCGACCAACTGGCGCAGCGGAGGCGCTATCGCCCGCACGGCACCGAGATCGGGGCAGGTGCCGACCACCACCTCGACCCGCGCCTCCCGCATCCGGTGCACCGCCGCGGCGAGGTACGCCGCCGCCTCGGCGGGCCGGCGCAGCTCGGTGGCGTCGTTCGCACCGATCAGGATCAGCGCCACGTCGGGCCGCTCGCCGAGCAGTGCCCGCGCGACCTGGGTGGACAGGTCGGTCGAGCGGGACCCGGAGACGCCGACGCTGGACAGGTGCACCCGCCGGCCGGTGGGACCCTCGGCGAGCAGGTTGGCCAACTGCCCGCCGATGGTGTCGTCGAGCCGGTCGACGCCCACGCCCAGCGCCGACGAGTCGCCCAGCAGCACCAGCCGCAACGGTGGCGCGCCGGCTCGACCGATCGTGGCCCGCAGGGCCAGCCCCAGCTCCGGTTGGGCGTAGCGCCGGTGCCGGGCGACGAACGCCTCACCGGCCAGGACGGCGGCGCCGCCCACGGTGCCGGCGAGCAGCGAGAGCGCCGCCGCCCGACCCAGTCGGCCCGGGAGGCCGGCGGTCACATCCCGCTCGCTGCGCTCGTTCATGCCAGTCCCTCCACTGTCGAAGTGTCCGCCGCGGAGCCGCGCTGCGGCACCGCGCCGACACCGAAGAACGCCCGGCGACGCAGCTGCGCCCACCGGCCGGCCGGCCCCCGGTCGCGGCCCCGGACCTGGGTGCCGCTGACCTCCGTGCCGGCGTGCCGGGCCGCCTCCTGCGCGGCCTCCGGCAGCGACCGTACGCCCTCGCCCGGCACCGGTGTGACCCGTCGTTCCTGCCCCGCTCCGAGCGCGGAGAGCATCGTCGGCAGCAGTGCGGCGGCGGCAACCGCGTACCCCTCGGCGGAGGGATGGAACCGGTCCCAGGCGAACATCCGGGTCGGTTCGGCGGCGAACCGGGGGCCGAGCAGGTCGCCGAGGGAGACCGTCCAGCCGCCGGCCTCGACGACGGCCACCGTCTGGGCGGCGGCGAGCTGCCGGCTCCACCGGTGCGCCAGCCAGCGCAGCGGGGGCTGGATCGGGCGGATCGCGCCCAGGTCGGGGCAGGTGCCCACGACCACCTCGCAGCCGGCGTCGCGCAGCGTGCGGACCGCCTCGACCAGGTAGCGCACGGCCAGCCCCTGCGGGGTGCGGTTGGTGATGTCGTTGCCACCGATGAGGATCACCGCGATGTCGGGCTGGCAGTCCAGCGCGGCCTCCACCTGGTGCCGCAGTGCGGCCGAGATGGCTCCGACCACCGCGAAGCGGTGCAGCCGGACCGGCCGGTGCAGCCGTCGGGACAGGCCGGTGGCGAGCAGCGCGCCGGGCGTCTCCCGCCGACGGTGCACCCCGTAGCCGGCGGCCGACGAGTCGCCGAGCACGACCATGGTGAGCGCGGGGCCGGGGAACTTCCCGCCGTACATCCCGTCGCAGCGCGGCGGAGGCGCCTCGGCCATCGGGATGGTGCGCCGCGCCTGGCGGGCCTGCCCGAGCAGCACCCCGCCGGTCGCGATCACGGCCGCCGCGGTGGCGCCCGTCCCGATGGCCGCCAGGCGGGCGACCCGCCAGGCGTGTCGCCAACGCGGACCAACGGGTACGACGGAACCAGCCACCCCCATACCGCGAGATTATCGCGCCGGCCCGACACGCCGCTGTCGTCGTGACGGCTCGCGGGTGCCTGGAAACCGACGCGACGGGGTACCTGTCCGGAGGAGGCCGGCCAACTTGCGCCGACCCGCCACCATGATCCGGCGGAGAGGAGCGCGACGATGGGGAAGACACTGAAGCGCAGCGCGGCATTCACGGCGCTGGCCCGGGCACTGGCGGCAGGGGCGCGGGGCGGCCCCTCGCTGGGTACCCGGTTGGCGGCGCTGCCCCGGATGATCCGGGCCACCAGCAAGGGGCAGTACGACGGTGGCCTCCGGCTGGCCCTGATGACCGCGGCGACGGCGTACATCGTCTCGCCCATCGACCTGCTCCCGGAGATCCCACTGGCGATCTTCGGGCTGGCCGACGACGCCGTCATGATCACCTGGTTGGCCGGCAGCGTGCTCGCCGAGACCGACCGCTTCCTGGAGTGGGAGGCACGACGCAGCTCGGTCATCCCCGGGGGGTTGGTGCCCTGACGGCACGTACCCTGGGCGGCGAGGAAACGTCTGCCCGGCCGCCGTCGCCGGCGCCGCAACGAAGGGCACACCGTGCAGTACTACGACAACGTCGTCGACATGATCGGCAACACCCCGCTGGTACGTCTGCGTAACGTCACCGAGGGCATCCAGGCCACCGTGCTCGCCAAGGTCGAGTACGTCAACCCGGGCGGGTCGGTCAAGGACCGCATCGCGCTGCGGATGGTGGAGGACGCCGAGGCCGCCGGCCTGCTCAAGCCCGGCGGCACCATCGTCGAGCCGACCAGTGGCAACACCGGCGTCGGGCTGGCCCTGGTGGCCCAGCTCAAGGGCTACAAGTGTGTCTTCGTCTGCCCCGACAAGGTCAGCCAGGACAAGCAGGACGTGCTCCGGGCGTACGGCGCCGAGGTGGTGGTCTGCCCGACCGCGGTCGCGCCGGAGGACCCGCGCTCGTACTACAACGTCTCCGACCGCCTGACCCGGGAGATCCCCGGCGCCTGGAAGCCCAACCAGTACAGCAACCCGGCCAACCCGCGCTCCCACTACGAGACGACCGGCCCTGAGCTGTGGAAGCAGACCGAGGGCGGGATCACCCACTTCGTGGCGGGCGTCGGCACCGGCGGCACCATCTCCGGCATCGGCCGGTACCTCAAGGAGGCCTCCGACGGTCGGGTGCGGGTCGTCGGGGCCGACCCGGAGGGCTCGGTCTACTCCGGCGGCACCGGCCGGCCGTACCTGGTGGAGGGCGTCGGCGAGGACTTCTGGCCGGAGACGTACGACCAGGGTGTGGCCGACGAGATCGTCGAGGTCTCCGACAAGGCGTCCTTCGAGATGACCCGGCGGCTGGCCCGCGAGGAAGGGCTGCTGGTCGGCGGCTCCTGCGGGATGGCGGTGGTCGCCGCACTGGAGGTGGCCCGCCGCGCCGGCCCGGACGACGTGGTGGTCGTGCTGCTGCCCGACGGTGGCCGGGGCTACCTCTCGAAGATCTTCAACGACTCGTGGATGGCCCGGTACGGCTTCCTCGACAACTCCGGCACCGAGCCGACGGTGGCCGACGCGCTGTCCGGCAAGCCGGGCGGGCTGCCCGAGCTGGTGCACGTGCACCCGACCGAGACGGTCCGGGACGCCATCGACTACATGCGGGAGTACGGGGTCTCGCAGCTCCCGGTGCTCAAGGCCGAGCCGCCGGTGGTGACCGGCGAGGTGGCCGGCTCCATCGCCGAGCGCGACCTGCTCGACGCGCTCTTCACCGGCCAGGCCCACCTGCACGACACCATCGAGCGGCACATGGGCGACCCGCTGCCGATGATCGGTGGCGGTCAGCCGGTCAGCGAGGCCGTCGGCCTACTGGAGAAGTCCGACGCCGCGCTGGTCCTCGTCGACGGCAAGCCCAAGGGCGTCCTCACCCGTCAGGACCTTCTGGCCCACCTCGGCGCCCGCTGACCCACCCTCCGCCATCTCCCCGCCCCGGCTTCGGGCGGGGAGATGGCGGGCGTGGGGTCAGCGGGTGAGTTCGGTGGGGACCGCCACGACGTCGACGAAGGCGCCCTTGCGGAGAACCGTGACCGGCAGGCGGGAGCCGATGGCGGGGCCGAGCATCAACCGCTGCAATCCCTGGCCGTCGACCACCGGTCGTCCGCCGGCGTTGAGGATGATGTCGCCCAGGTAGATCCCGGCCATGCCGGCCGGGCTGCCCGGCACCACCTCCACCACGCGCAGCCCACGTCGCTGGCCGGTACGTGCCGTCACCTCCGGCGGCAGTGGCACGGGTACGCCGGCCACTCCCAGCCAGGCGCGGCGGACCCGGCCGGCGTCGGTCAGCTCGGCGATGATCTGCCGGGTGGTGGCGTTGATCGGCACCGCCAGGCCCAGCCCGTAGCCGGCGACGGCGGTGTTCACGCCGATCACCCGTCCGGCGGAGTCGGCCAGCGCGCCGCCGGAGTTGCCCGGGTTGAGGGCGGCGTCGGTCTGGATGACGTCCTCGATGAGTCGGGTGACCCGCCCGTCCCGGGCGGGCAGGGAGCGGCCGAGCCCGGAGACCACGCCGGCGGTGACGGAACCGGCCAGCCCCATCGGGTTGCCGACGGCCACGACCAGCTGCCCGATCCGTAGCGCGTCGGCGTCGCCCAGCTCCACCGGTGGCACGGTGGTCTCGTCGACCCGCAGCACGGCGAGGTCGGAGAGCGGGTCGGTGCCGACGACCCGGAACGGAGTCTCGGTGCCGTCGGCGAACGCCGCCGAGCCGCCGGCGGCGCCCTGGACCACGTGTGCGCTGGTCAGCAGTAGGCCGTCGGTGCCCACGGTGACGGCGGAGCCGGCGCCGGCCCCGCGCGGGGTCCGCACCGACAGGGCGGCCACGCTGGGCAGCACCCGGGCCGCCACGGTCGTGACCACCCGGGAGTACGCGTCCAGCGCGGCTTCCTCGGCCGGGTCGGACCTGGTGTGATCGGTGTCCATGCAGCCGGCAACGCCGCCCGTCGCCCCGGCATGCCCCGATCCGCCGACAGCGAACATCAGCCGACGTCGTGGTGGCGAGGACCCCGGTACGGCTCGACGCTCACCCGGTCAGGGGACGGGTGTAGCGGAGTTGGGGGACGGTGGTGGGGCCGAGGTACTCGTCCCGTTCCGCCCCGGTGGGGGTCCAGCCGCCGCGCTCGTAGAAGGCGCGGCCGTGGGCGTTGTCCCGGAGCACCCAGAGCGCCGCACGCTGCCAGCCCCGGGCACGCATGGCGTCCAGCGCGTCGACCATGAGCGTGCGGCCGACGCCCCGGCCCTGCTCGGCCGGGTCCAGGTGGATCGCGTTGAGCAGCCCGGTCGCCGGGTCGTCCTCGTCGTCCGGGCCGAGATAGCTGAACCCGACCAGCGTCCCCGCGCGCTCGGCCACGGTCAGCCGGTGGGTGTCCCGCTCCCAGCGCCACCGCTCGGTCCAGTACCGACCCATCGCCTCCGGTGTCGGGTCCGCCAGCGCCTCCGCCGGAAGGAACGACGAGTACGCGGCGACCCGGGACCGCTGGTGCAGGGCACCCACGCCCATCAGGTCGTCACCGGTTGCGGGGCGGAGCGTGACGGTCACCCGGCCGAGGCTACCCGGCGGGGCGGGACCTGCACGGTGGTCAGGTCCTCGGCGATGATCAGGTCGCCGTCGAAGTGGGCGCGCGCCTCGTCGTGGAAGCGGCGCGGGTCGCCGTACCGCTGGGAGAAGTGGGTGAGCACCAGCCGGCGTACCCCGGACTCGGTCGCCACCCGGGCGGCCTGCCCCGCGGTCAGGTGGCCGACCTCGGCGGCGAGCGCGGCCTCCGACTCAAGGAAGGTCGACTCGATGACCAGGAGGTCGGCGTGCTCGGCGAGGGCGTACACGCCGTCGCAGAGGCCGGTGTCCATCACGAAGGCGAACCGCTGCCCCGGCCGGGGCACGCTGACCTCGTCCCGGGTGACGCGGCGCCCGTCGAGGTCCAGGTGCCCGGCCCGGATCAGCTCGCCGACGGCCGGCCCGGCGATGCCGTACGCGGCCAGCATCTCCGGGAGCATCCGCCAGCCGTCCGGCTCGACCAGGCGGTAGCCGTACGTCTCGATGGGGTGCCGCAGCCGGCGGGCCTCCAGCGTGCCGCAGCCCAGGCTGATCCGCTGCCCGTCGGCCTCGATCGGTTCGACCCGCAACTCGGCGGTCTCGTGGAAGGAGGTGGCGTGCCGCAGGCGGGCGAAGTATTCGGCGCCGCCGGCCGGGAAGTGCACGGCGACCGGGTGCGGCACCCGGTCCAGGGAGAGCCGCTGGATGGTGCCGGGCAGGCCGAGGCAGTGGTCGCCGTGGAAGTGGGTGACGCAGATCCGGGTCAGGTCGCTGGCGGTGACCGTGGTGTGCAGGAACTGGCGCTGGGTGCCCTCACCGGGGTCGAAGAGGATCACCTCGTCGTCCCAGCGCAGCACGTACCCGTTGTGGTTGCGCTGCCGGGTCGGGGCCTGGCTGGCCGTCCCGAGCACCACCAGCTCGCGCATCGACACGGTGCTTCCCTCCGGCTGAGCAGACCGGCCGGCCCTGCCGGTGGATAAAGCGACCCCCGGGGTTCTCCACGCTTGCGCGCGGGCCGGCTGGACTGGGCCGGCGCCCCGGGGGTCGGGTGGCTGCCTTGGATTCGCCGCACCGCTGCCACACGGTCTCGACGTTGTTGCTTGTGCCCACCTGGCGGTGGACCGTTCACTGTCGAGGACAGCGGCTAGCGGACAGCCACCTCACGAGTCCGATTGCTATACAAGTCTGGACCACCTCCTTTCACGTGTACCGCCACGCTATCCAGTCCCCGCGGGGCTCGGCAACGGATTTCGATCACACGGCCGGACGGGAATGCCCGGCCGCCTTCCGGCGGCCGGGCATCGAGGTGGTGCGGGTGGGATGTCGTCAGCCGGCGGTACGGGCCACACCGACCGGGCAGCTCAGCCCGTTCGGGCCGTGGTTGCAGTAGCCGTTCGGGTTCTTCGTCGGGGCCAGGTACTGCTGGTGGTAGTCCTCGGCGAAGTAGTAGCCGCCGAGCGGGGCGATCTCCGTGGTGATCTCACCCTTGCCGGCCCGCGACACGATCGGCTGGAACGCGTCCCGGGACGACTCCGCCGTGGCCCGCTGCTCGTCGGTGGTGGTGTAGATCGCCGACCGGTACTGAGTGCCCACGTCGTTGCCCTGGCGCATGCCCTGGGTCGGGTCGTGGTTCTCCCAGAAGACCTTCAACAGGTCCTCGTAAGTGATCTTGCTCGGGTCGTAGACCACCTGGACGACCTCGGCGTGCCCCGTACGGCCGGAACACGTCTCCTCGTACGTCGGGTTCCGGGTGATGCCACCCGCGTAGCCGGCAGAGGTGGTGAACACCCCGGGCAGCGTCCAGAACAGCCGCTCGGCGCCCCAGAAGCAGCCCATACCGAAGACGGCGACCTGGAGGCCCTCCGGGTAGGGGCCCTTCAGCGGGGTGCCCAGCACCTCGTGGCGGTCGGCGACCGGCATCGCGATCAGGCGGCCCGGCAGGGCCTGGTCGGGGGTGGGCAGCTCAGCCTTGGACTGGCGAAGGAACACGGTGGAACTCCTCTCGTACCTCTGCCGCATGCAACGCCGGCGGGCACTGGTTCCTTACCCGCCTCACCAGGAGTCAGGCGGTCGGCGGGGGCGCCAGCGCGTCGGCGACCCGTACCGCGAGGTCCCGGGCGTCCTGGTCGCTGGCGTAGCGGCTACGCGGCCAGAAGAACCCGCGCAGCCCGTCGCCCTTGGTGCGGGGCACCACATGGGTGTGCAGGTGCGGCACCGACTGGGACACCTTGTTGTTCATCGCCACGAACGTCCCGCCGGCACCCAGACCGGCCTCCACGGCGACGGCCAGCCGCTGGACCAGCGCGAAGTAGCCCGGCAGCAGGTCGGCCGGCAACTCGGCCAGGGTCACCACGTGAGCCCGGGGCACCACCAGCAGGTGCCCCGGGAAGACCGGTCGGGTGTCCAGGAAGGCCACCCCGTCCGGCTCGTCGGCCACCCGGAAAGCCGGCACCTCGCCGGCCACGATCGCACAGAAGACGCACCCGCTCATCGGCCCAGGCTATGCCTGCTGCCCGGCACCGCCGCGGATCGTCGAGCGGGGCACTAGCCTGACCAGAATGAACCACGGCTTCGAGACGCTCGCCATCCACGCCGGTCAGGATCCTGAGGCCCGCACCGGCGCGGTGATCCCACCGATCTACCAGACCAGCACGTACGCCCAGGACGCCGTCGGGGCGCCCCGGCTCGGCTACGAGTACAGCCGCTCCGGCAACCCGACGCGCGACGCGCTCCAGGAGTGCCTGGCCGCGCTGGAGGGCGGGCCGGTCGGGCTCGCCTTCGCCAGCGGTCTGGCCGCCGAGGACACCCTGCTGAGGGCCGTCTGCCAGCCTGGCGACCACGTGGTCATCCCCGACGACGCGTACGGCGGCACGTACCGGCTCTTCGCCCGGGTCGCCCAGCGCTGGGGCCTGGAGTTCACCCCGGCCAAGGTCTCCGACCCGGCCGCGATCCGGGCAGCCGTGCAGCCCGGCCGTACGAAGATCGTCTGGGTGGAGACGCCGACGAACCCGCTGCTCGGCATCGCCGACATCGCCGCCCTGGCCGGCGTCGCGCACGAGGCCGGCGCACTGCTGGTGGTCGACAACACCTTCGCCTCGCCGTACCTGCAGCAACCGATCGCGCACGGTGCGGACGTGGTCGTGCACTCCACCACCAAGTACATCGGCGGCCACTCCGACGTGGTGGGCGGCGCGCTGGTCGTCGCCGACGCCTCGCTCGGCGAGGAGTTGCGCTACCACCAGAACGCGATGGGCGCGATCAACGGCCCGTTCGACGCCTGGCTCACGCTGCGGGGCATCAAGACCCTCGGGGTACGGATGGACCGGCACTGCGACAACGCCGAGCGGCTCGCCGCGTACCTCGACGGGCACGCCAAGGTGGCCCAGGTGATCTACCCCGGGCTGCCCTCCCACCCTGGTCACGAGGTGGCCGCCAAGCAGATGCGCCGCTTCGGCGGCATGATCTCCTTCCGTGCGGCCGGCGGCGAGGACCACGCGGTGGAGATCTGCAACCGGACGAAGCTCTTCGTTCTCGCCGAGTCGCTGGGCGGGGTGGAGTCCCTGATCGAGCACCCGGGCCGCATGACACACGCAAGTGCTGCCGGCTCGCCGCTTGAAGTTCCCGGCGATCTCGTGCGACTGTCTGTCGGCATCGAGACGGTCGACGACCTGCTCGCCGATCTGGAGCAGGCACTGGGCTGACCGCTGGGGAGGATGGCCGTGCAGGACATCATGGCGACCTGGGTCGGGGCGACCGCCAAGCAGATCGCCCGGGGCGTACGCCGGGGCGATGTCTCGGCCACTCAGGTCGTCGCCGACCACCTCGAATACATCGCCCGGACCGACGGCGAGCTGGCCGCGTTCCGCGCCGTACGCGGCGGCGAGGCGATCACCGAGGCGGAGAAGGTCGACGAGCAGGAGGACCTGGCGAACCTCCCGCTGGCCGGGGTGCCGGTGGCGGTGAAGGAGAACACGCCGGTCGCCGGCCTGCCCACCTGGAACGGGTCGGCGGCCGTACGCACCGGCATCGCCGAGGCCGATCACGAGGTGGTCCGACGGCTGCGCGGCGCCGGCGCGGTGATCCTCGGGGTCACCCGCATGCCCGAGCTGGGTCTGTGGGGGCTCACCGACGACGACAGCGGGGTGACCCGCAACCCGTGGGACAGCACGCGTACCCCCGGCGGCTCCTCCGGCGGCGCGGCCGCCGCGGTGGCCGCCGGGCTGGTGCCGATCGCCCACGGCAACGACGGCCTCGGCTCGATCCGGATCCCGGCGGCCTGCTGCGGCCTGGTCGGGCTCAAGCCCGGCCGGGGCGTGGTCCCCTGCCAGCTCGGGGCGGACGACTGGTTCGGCCTGACCGAGCACGGCATGTTGACCAGCACGGTGGCCGACGCCGCCGTCGGCTTCTCGGTGCTCGCCGGTCGGCGGCCGGAGAAGCTGGTCCCGCCGCAGCGGCTACGGGTGGGCGTCTCGCTGCGCTCCCCGGTGCGCGGTGTCTCCCCGGACGCGCCCAACCGGGACGCCGTCGCCGCCGCCGGGCGGCTGCTCGCCGCCGCCGGGCACGACACCGTGCCGGCCGATCCGGTCTACCCCACCGCGCTCGGCCTGCAGGGCATCGCCACCTGGTTCGCCGCCGCCGCCATGGACGTCCGGGCCGCCGGGCTGAACCGGCGCGACCTGCAAAGGCGTAGCCGGCGGCACGTCGCACTGGGCGAGTGGGCGCAGCGCCGCGGCTACGTCCGGGAGGCCGACCGGGCCGCCTGGCGGGAGCGGTCGATCGGGTTCTTCACCGACCACTCCGTCGACCTGCTGCTGACGCCCGCGCTGGCCAGCGCGCCGCCGGAGGCCGCACGCTGGTCCGACCGGTCCTGGCGGGCGAACATGACGGCCAACATCCGGTACGCCCCGTACGCGGCGCCGTGGAACATCGCCGGTCTGCCGGCGATCGTGGTGCCGGTGGGCCGCCGCCCCGACGGGCTTCCGGTCGCCGTGCAGCTCGTCGGTCCGCCCGGCTCGGAGCTGCTGCTGCTCGGCGTGGCCGGTCAGTTCGAGATGGCCGCCCCGTGGTCGCGGCACGCCCCCGGCTATCCCCGGGTCGGAACGGGGTCGCCGGCCGCTGCATGATCGTCTACGGTGTGCCCGCATCGTCGCGCGGACCGGGGGACACCAATGCGCTGCCAGACCTGCGGGGACCCCACGTCCCCCGAGCACAACGACTGCCCGCGCTGCCACACGCCGCTGGGCCAGCCCGCCGTCACGCCGGGGCTGCCGACCTACTCCGTACGCGGCATCGGCCTGGCCGCCAGCATCGCGGTCGGCGCGACCGCTGTGCTCTTCCTGGTGATGGCGCTCGCCCCGCTGCTGGGGATGGTGATGGGCCAGCAGGCGCTGGCCGACCGTGACCCGGATCTGCTGCTCGGCGCGCTGATCGTCACCGTCGTGGTGGCGCTGCCCATGGTGGTGGCGTACCTGATCGCCGCCGTACTGGTGATCATCTGGACCTGGCGGGCGCGGAAGAACACCGACGCGTTCCCGGGTGCCCTGCCGTCGCTGGGGGCCGGCTGGGCGATCGCCGGCTGGCTGGTGCCGTTCGCGAGCTTCGTCGTCCCGGCCCGCGTGGTGGGCAACGTGGCGCGCGACAGTCTCTGGCGGCGACGTACCCCGGGTCTGGTCTTCGTCTGGTGGACCGCCTGGCTGGTGTTCAGCATCGGTGAGCGGATCGTCAGCCGCCTCGACAGCCAGGCGTACGACAAGCTGCCGGAGACGCCCTTCACCGACGCCGCTTACCAGGCGCACATCGACTACTACCGCGACTCCCTGCTGCGCTACTCGGTGCCCGCGGTGGCCTGCGTGATCTCCGCGGTGGCGCTGATCGTGCTGATCCAGCGGATCTCCACGGAACAGACGGCACGTATCGCCCGCGCGGCACCGGCCTGGCCGACCCCCGCTCCTGTCTGGCCGGCTGGGCAGGGCTGGCCGGCGGCGCGGGACGTGCCGACGTTCCCCGCCCCGGGCGCGCCGGTGCCGGCCGGACCCGCGCCGAGCGCGGTGCCCGCGACGACCCCGGTGTCGCCGCAGGGGGCGACCGGGCCGGGTGGCACGATCGGGGCATGACGGAACTGGTCGGTCTCGACGACGTGCGGGCCGCGCGGGAGCTGCTCGCCGGAGTCATCCGGACCACCCCGCTGGAGCCCTCCCGGCCGCTGAGTGCGGCACTCGGCGGGCCGACGTGGCTGAAGTGCGAGAACGTGCAGCGGGCCGGCTCGTACAAGGTGCGCGGCGCGTACGTGCGGATCTCCCGGCTGTCGGCGGCCGAGCGGGAGCGCGGCGTGGTCGCGGCGAGCGCGGGCAACCACGCGCAGGGCGTGGCGCTGGCCGCCGGGCTGGTCGGCACGCACGCCACGGTCTTCATGCCGGTCAACGCGCCGCTGCCGAAGGTGGCCGCCACCAAGGGGTACGGCGCGCAGGTCGAGCTGGCCGGCAACACCGTCGACGAGGCGCTGGTGGCCGCGCACACGTACGCCGAGCGCACCGGGGCGGTGCTGATCCACCCGTTCGACCACCCGGACGTGATCGCCGGCCAGGGCACCGTGGCGCTGGAGATCCTCGAACAGTGCCCGGACGTGCGGACCATCATCACCGGCGTGGGTGGCGGCGGCCTGATCTCGGGCATGGCGGTGGCCGCCAAGGCGCTCCGACCGGACATCCGCATCATCGGTGTGCAGGCGTCCGGCGCGGCGGCCTTCCCGCCCTCACTGGTGGCCGGGGAACCGGTCCGGCTGCCCGCCTTCTCCACCATCGCGGACGGCATCGCGGTGGGCCGGCCCGGCGAGATCACCTTCAACCACGTCCGCAAGCTGGTCGACGAGATCGTCACGGTCTCCGAGGAGGACATCTCCCGGGCCCTGCTGATGCTGCTGGAGCGGGGCAAGCAGGTGGTCGAGCCGGCCGGCGCGGTCGGCGTGGCCGCGCTGCTGGCCGGTGTGGTGGAGGTGGAGGCCCCGGTCGTCGCGGTGCTGTCCGGCGGCAACATCGACCCGCTGCTCCTGCTGCGGGTGATCGAGCACGGTCTGGCCGCCGCGGGTCGCTACCTGCGGGTGACGGTGCGCTGCTCGGACCGGCCGGGCCAGCTCGCCTCGCTGCTCAGCCAGATCGCCGAGCACCGGGCCAACGTGGTGGACGTGGAGCACCAGCGGGCCAACCCGCACCTGAGCCTCGGCGAGGTGGAGGTGGCGCTGTCGGTGGAGACCCGGGGAGTGGAGCACTCCGACACGCTGATCAGCGCGTTGCGGGCCAGCGGTTACCAGGTGGTCTTCGCCGCCGAGGCGTGACACCACTGGGTGCCACACCCCGACGGCGGTACGCCTCGGCGGACCGTGCCCTGGGGGAGGGTCAGCCGGAGAACGGCTCGAAGCTGACCACGGTCACCTTGATGTCGGCGCCGCTCGGCGCCGTGTAGGTGCAGGTCTGCCCGGGCCGACCGCCCAGGATCGCCTTGCCCAGCGCCGACTCGGGGCTGTAGACGGTCAGCTCGGTCGTGGACGCGATCTCCCGGGAGCCGAGCAGGAAGGTCTCGGTGTCCTCGGTGTCGTCGTCGAAGTAGATCGTCACCACCATGCCGGGCGACACCGCGTCCGTCGTCGGCGCCTCGCCGACCTTGGCGGTGCGCAGCAGCTCCTGCAGGTAGCGGATGCGGCCCTCGGCCTTGCCCTGCTCCTCGCGGGCGGCGTGGTAGCCGCCGTTCTCCCGCAGGTCGCCCTCCTCGCGCCGCGCGTTGATCTCCGCAGCGATCGCCGGGCGGTTGGCGATGTGCTCGTCGAGCTCGGCCTGGAGGCGGTCGTACGCGTCCTGGGACAGCCAGGTGGCGGGCGCCTCGTTGCCAGTGGACACAGGCGGTCTCCTCAGTTGTGCGTGGCTGGCTGACAGGTGAACTACCAAACTACCAGTGCGGTACGACACAGCGTGTCGGCGATCACCGCTGGTGTGCGCTTTCGACACCGTCGGCAAGGGCCCGCCCGGGACCCCTCCGGCGGCCTGCCGGAACGCTCTCTCAGCTGGTCAGGCCGGGGGCCGGCAGCGCAGCACCTCGCCGATGAACGGGCGTGCGGTGGTGGCCAGGCGGTGCCGGGTGGTGACGTGCCGGTCGCCCGGCCCGGCGGTCACCGTGACCTCCTCGCGGGCCACCTCGGCGCCGGCGCGGTCCCGGGCACGCAGCACGCAGACCGCCGATCCGCCCGGCGGCACGGTCACCCGGAAGTCGACCAGCACCTGACTGTCCGTGATGTCGGTGTAGGTGATCACCTGGGCGTCGTACGCCGGATCGCCGTACTGCTGGTAGAGCCGGACCGAGATCAGGCTCAGCGCCGCCACCAGGGCCAGCAGTACCAGCCCGGCCAGCAGCGTGCGGCGTCGGCCGCCGCCGGGCGCTCGGCGGCGACCGTAGCGGCCGGCCGGGAAAACCGGAGCGCCCGGGGAAATTGTGGCGTGCGTCTCGGTCACCGGCGGGTATCTCCTGGCGTTGTTGTCGGCGGCATCGGCAAGAATGACAGAGTCCATCCTCCCAGCCCGGCTCGCCGGCAGGAATGGCAGGTCGGGCCCCCGTGGCGCCGACCGGCGACGGGGTGAGGAGGGTCCCGGCAGGTCAGCCGGTCGAGCCCGGTCGGGGTCCACCCGTCCGGCACAGACGAGGAGCGCCGACGTTGGCAGAGCAACTGCGTCTCATGGCCGTGCACGCGCACCCCGACGACGAGTCGAGCAAGGGTGCCGCGACCATGGCCAAATACGTCGCCCAGGGGGTGGACGTCCTGGTCGTGACGTGCACCGGCGGGGAGCGCGGCAGTGTGCTCAACCCCAAGCTCGACCGCCCCGACGTGTGGGCCAACATCGGCGAGATCCGACGCGCCGAGATGGACGCCGCCCGGGCGATCCTCGGCGTCGAGCAGGCCTGGCTCGGCTTCGTCGACTCCGGGCTGCCCGAGGGCGACCCGCTGCCCCCGCTGCCCGACGGCTGCTTCGCCCTCCAGGACGTCGAGGTGGCGGCCGGGCCGCTGGTGCGGCTGATGCGTGAGTTCCGTCCGCACGTCGTGACCACGTACGACGAGGAGGGCGGTTACCCGCACCCCGACCACATCATGTGCCACAAGGTGAGCGTGGCCGCCTTCGAGGCCGCCGGCGACCCGGAGCGCTACCCGGAGCTGGGTGCCCCGTGGCAGCCGCTGAAGCTCTACTACGACATCGGTTTCTCCAAGGCCAAGATCACGGCCCTGCACGAGGGCATGCTCGCCGCTGGCCTGGAGTCGCCCTACGAGGAGTGGCTCAAGCGCTGGGAGGACCGGCCGGACAAGGGCCCCCGGATCACCACCCGGGTGGAGTGCGCCGACTACTTCTCGGTCCGCGACGACGCGCTGCGCGCCCACGCCACCCAGGTCGACCCGGACGGTTTCTGGTTCCACGTTCCGATGGAGCTCCAGCAGCGTGCCTGGCCGACCGAGGACTTCGAGCTGGCCCGTTCGATGGTGGACAGCCCGTTGCCCGAGTCCGACCTCTTCGCGGGCGTGCGGGAGACGGCGCACGCGCGCTGATTCCGCCCAGCGCTACGCTGGTAACCAACCGCACATCGGAGGAACACCATGCTGACCGCTGCCGAGGTGCTCGCGGAGAACAACTTCGGGGACACCCGCACGGGTGGCCTGGCCGGGCCGATGGGCCTCTTCCTCATCCTGCTGCTGGCTACCGCGACCATCCTGCTGATCCGCAACATGAACGCCCGGCTGCGCCGGCTGCCCGACCGGTTCCCGCAGCAGGCCTCCCCGACCGACCCGACCAGGGCCGACGTGGCAGTCGCCGATCCGACAGACGGGACCGGAGGGCGCGATTCATCCACGCCCGCTCCCAACGGGCACCAGCAGCACCGGAACGGGTAGTCCGCGCATGATTCACGCCGAACCGGGTGGTCGACCCCTGTTGCGACCACCCGGTTTGGCTTAGCCTTCCGCCGGGGGGACCAAAAGTCCCCGAGCCGTGCGCGGAAGGGGGCGCCGATGATCGTCACAGCACCGGCCGCCCGCCGCGCCGTCGGTCGGTCGGCTGACGGAGGAGGTCCATGACCTCCGGCCCCGCCGGCGACTCGTTCGACCGGCTCGGGGTGCGCGGCACGCCTTCCCGGCTGCTCGTGCTCACCGCCGCAGTGACGCTGACCGCTCTGATCGCCGCCGGGGTCGGGTTGACCCTGCCGGATGGGCTGCCCGCCGACGACCCGCTCGGCGGTCCAACCCGCTTCGGCATCGCCGTCGCCGTCCTCGCCGTCGCCCAGTTCGCCCGACTGCGGTTCCGCTCCGGCGCCGGCATGGTCAGCATCACCTGGGGTGAGGCGGCTCTGATCATCTGCCTCTACCTGGCGCCCGCCGGCTGGCTGCCGGCGGCCACCCTGCTCGGCGCCGGGCTGGCCTGGACGGTTCTCTCCCTGTACAACGACCGCCGCCCGGTGCTGGAGATCGTCCGGATCGCCGCGTCGCTGGCCTCCGCGTCGGCACTGGCCGTGTCCGTGACCAGCGCACTCGGGCAGCCGCTGCTCGCCGCGCCCACGCCGATCCTGGCGATGGCCGTGATCGCCGGTTCGGTGACCTACCTACTGGTGACCGCCTGGCTGGGTGGGGTGACGCTGGGCCTGCGGCACGGCGTACCGATCGGGCCGCCCCTGCTCGCCGCCCTGCGCGGCAAGCTGCTGATGTTCGTGGGCAACCTGGCGGTCGGGCTGGTGGTGGTCACGCTGCTGGAGCTCGACCCGCGATGGTTGCTGCTGCTCCCGCCGCTGCTGTGGCTGCTCCAGCAGACCTACCGCTACCGGTTGCGGGCCGACCAGGAACGCCGGACGTGGCGGGCGTTCGCCGAGGCCACCGCGGCCCTCAACCAGCTCGACGAGCGGGGCGTGGCCAGCGCGGCGGTGACCGGCGCGCTGACGCTGTTCAACGCCGAGCTGGTGGACGTCGATGTGGCCCGGGCCGACGGTCGGTGGCAGCGCTACCGGGGTGACGCCGGTGGCCAGCTCGTCGACCGCGAAATCGACCCGCCGCTGCCGTCGGAGTCCGATGAGCACGAGCTGATCCGTCCACTGTCGGTGGGCGCCGCGCCGGTCGGTCAGCTGCGGGTCCGGTTCCCCCGCTCCGCTCCGCCCGCCACCAGGGAACGCGACGCCGTGGCCGCGTTCGGCGACGCGCTCGCGGCCGCGCTGCACGACGCCGCGACCCACCGCGAGCTGCGTCTCGTCACCGCCCGCTCGTCGTACGAGGCGGTGCACGATCCGCTCACCGGGCTGGCCAACCGGGCCGCCATGCTCGGCAAGGGCGATCAGTCGCTGCGGCAGCTCGCGCACGATCACCCGGTGGCGCTGCTGCTGCTGGACATCAACCAGTTCAAGGAAGTCAACGACACCCTCGGGCACGCCGCCGGCGACCAGCTGCTGCGGTTGACGGCGAACCGGCTCAGCGCGTTGGCCCGCCCCGGTGACCTGCTCGGCCGGCTCGGTGGCGACGAGTTCGCGCTGCTGCTCACCTCCGTGCCGGTGCTCGGTGACCGGGCCGCCCCGATGGCCCACGCGCTGCGCCAGGCCCGCGAGATCGCCGAGCGGCTCGCCGCGCCGACCGAGGTGGCGGGCGTCCGCATGTCCATCGAGGTCTCCGTCGGGGTGGTGGTGGCCGACGCCGGCACCGCCGACCTGACCGAGCTGCTGCGCCGGGCCGACATCGCGATGTACCAGGCCAAGGAGGGCGGCGGCAGCGTCGCCGCGTACGACGGCGCCCGGGACGCGGCCAGCACCGATCAGCTCGCCCTGCTGGCCGAGCTGCGCGAGGCGCTGGAGGTCGACGACCAGCTGGTCCTGGCGTTGCAGCCGGCGGTCGACCTGGCCACCGGCGCGGCAACCGGGGTGGAGGCGCTGATCCGCTGGCGGCACCCCCGCCGTGGCTGGCTGAGCCCCGCCGACTTCATCCGCCCCGTGGAGAACAGCGAGCAGCTCGGCACGTTCACGCGTTACGTGCTGGACAAGGCCCTCGGCGTGGCCGCCGGCTGGGCCCGGGAGGGGCTGGACGTCCCGATCTCGGTCAACCTGTCGGCGCGCAGCCTGCTCGACCCGCGGCTGCCGGCGGAGATCGGCGACGCGCTGCGCCGGCACCAGGTGCCACCGCACCGGCTGGTCCTGGAGATCACCGAGACGGTGGTGATGAGCGAGCTGGAGGTCATCGACGAGGTGCTGGCGACGCTCCGGTCGATGGGCGTGCAGCTCGCGGTGGACGACTTCGGCACCGGCTTCTCCTCGCTGACGTTCCTCACCCGGATCGCCGTGGACGAGTTGAAGGTGGACCGCTCGTTCGTGATCCGGATGGCGGACTCGCCGGAGGCGGCGGCGATCGTACGGACCACCGTTGGCCTCGCCCACGAGCTGGGGCTGCGCGTGGTGGCCGAGGGGGTGGAGACCGCCGAGCAGCGGATCGCCCTCGCGGAACTGGGCTGCACCTCCGCGCAGGGCTACCACTTCTTCAAGCCGATGCCGGCCGACAAGATCGGTGCCGTGCTCGGGTCGCTGCGTGACTCGGCCGAATCGAACGTCTTCCGGCTCCGCGCCGACGGCGCCTCCTGACGACCGGGGCGACCCGCTGATCGGTTTCGGACGGGGCGGTCAATCGTCCGCCGACCCCCTAGAGTCGATTGAGCTGGGCAGATGTGTCGATCTCCCCAGCGGGCCATGTTCACCTGTCGAAGGGGCAGCATGCGACTCTCCCGGAAACGTTCCCTCCTCGCCACAGCCCTCACGCTGACCACCGTGGCGATCGGCGCGCTGGCCGTCGCCACCCCGGCGCAGGCGAAGGCACCACAGTCCGCCTCGCTGGTGGTCACCGGTGACACGGACGACCCGGTCACCGAGGGCCGGAGCTACTCGTTCGCCACGGCGGACGGGGACGGCTTCAACGTCTGGGGCACGGCCAACCACCTCACCGTCCAGGTCTTCGACCCGCCCGCCGGCCCGTGGACCATCGACCTGAGCGCGCCGGTCGGTCAGCCGCTGACCGTGGGCACCTACACCGGCGCGACCGAGTACCTCTACGAGAGCCCGCTCCCCGGCATCGCCCTGAGCGGCAACGACAGGATCTGCCCGTACGGGCAGACCGGCTCCTTCACGGTCACCGACATCTCCTGGGGCCCGTACGGTTACCTGGAGCGGTTCGACGCTACGTTCGAGCAGCGCTGCAACTACAGCACGGGCTCCGCCCGCGGTGAGGTGCACGTCGCCAACCCGCCGGCGCCGCCGGTGCTCGCCGTCGGCGTGGAGGTGGCCACCACGGGCACGATCGACACCCGGACCGACGAGGTGACGGTGCACGGCACGGTGACCTGCACCGCGCCGGCCACGGTCTACGTGGAGGGTCAGGTCACGCAGGCGCGGCACGGGCAGCGTGCGGAGGGCCTGGTCCGGGCAGAGGTGGCGTGCACTCCCGGTGAGCCGATCGCCTGGACGTCGGCGACACCCTCGTTCAGCGCCACCCCGTTCCGTCGGGGTGACGTGGAGGTGTCCGCCAACGCCAGCTCCTACGACACGACGTACGACGTCTTCGTCAGCGACGCCGACTCCGCCACGGTCGGGCTGAGCAAGGGCTGAGCCGGGTCCGGCCCGGGCCGCGAGGCCCGGGCCGGATGCTCCCGTCGGTGACCGGCGGCGCGGCCCACCGGGTAGGGGGTTGGTCAGCCGCGCGGTAGCACGGTGGGAACGACCGTGGGCAGGGCCGCCCAGTCGGCGGAGGCGATGGTGGCGTGGTGGGCGGCCAGTTCGGCGACGCGGGCCTGGGCGGCGTCCGGGTCCGTGGACGGCACCGCCGGCGGGACGTTCTGCGCGTCGGTCATCACCAGGAGATAACGGTTCGCGGCGTACCAGGCGGTGTCGATGCCGCCCGTCAGATAGGCGGTGGCATCGCCGTCGAAGAGCACGAACCACGGCCGCAGCGCGGCATCGGCGTAGCGCGAGCGCGGGTCGCCGGCCTGCGCCCGGTGCACCGCGGGGAACGCCCGGGCCCGGTCCAGGGTGCCGGCCGCCGCCAGCCCGGCGAGGTGGCGGGCGTACTCCACGTCGGTCCAGAGCACGTCGGTCGGGTTGCCCTCCTCCACCGTGCCGGGGATCAGCTCGACGATCACCTTGCCGGCCAGCTGGGCCCGGCTCGGCCACGCGTCGGCGCGGGCGGCCGCGTCCAGGCTGGCGTGACCGCCGCGCAACTGGGCCGGGGTGAACACGCGATCACCGA
The DNA here is from genome assembly GCF_023896955.1 of Micromonospora sp. RHAY321. Taxonomy (GTDB): domain Bacteria; phylum Actinomycetota; class Actinomycetes; order Mycobacteriales; family Micromonosporaceae; genus Micromonospora. Next base: position 87,390 of record NZ_JAMHIW010000017.1, on the reverse strand, counting down.
GCCGGGCGGCGAGCAGGGCGTCCAGCTCCACCGGCCCCTGTCCGGTCCGGCTGCTGAACCCGGTCTTCAGCTCCAACTTCAGGATCAGCGGCCCGGCGTCCGGGTGCGCCGCCGACCAGAGCCGGATGTTGTCCAGGCAGTGCTCCAGGTTCCGGTTGCGGGTGCCGGTGTAGAGCTGGGCGGCACTGGTGGCGGCCACGCAGTTGTTGTCGTTGCCCAACGGGTTGCTGTGGCTGACCCGCCACTGCCGGGTGAGCACGTCCGGCCAGACGTCCAGCTCGATCAGTCCGGGTCGGGCGTCCAGCGCCTGCGCCAGGTAGGTGTAGGTGCCCTTCTCGTACGCGTTGTGCGTGCCGACGCCGGTGCTCGCGGACATCTTCAGGTTGGGGTCCACGGCGGCCCGGGCCGTTGTGGGGCCGAACAGGACCGCGGCCAGCGCGGTGGCGGTGAGGGCGAGCAGGGCGGGCGTTCTGCGCATGTGGTGCCTCCTGGTCGACGGGGGTGGCGTCGGCCACCCCGGACATGCACAGATCTAAATGGACGGACGTGAACTGCGGGGAGCCTGGCGGTACCGGGCAGTTGACCGTCCGGGCGGAGCCCGCGCGGTTCGCGCCGGGGCTGGCTATGGTCGTCGGGTGAACCGACTCGCCACCGCCACCAGTCCGTACCTGCTCCAGCACGCCGACAACCCCGTCGACTGGTGGCCCTGGTGTGACGAGGCGTTCGCCGAGGCGAAGCGGCGGGACGTGCCGGTGCTCATCTCGGTCGGTTACGCGGCGTGCCACTGGTGCCACGTGATGGCGCACGAGTCGTTCGAGAACGAGCACGTCGGCGCCCTGCTGAACGACGACTTCGTGTCGATCAAGGTGGACCGCGAGGAGCGCCCGGACGTCGACGCGGTCTACATGACCGCCACGCAGGCGATGACCGGTCAGGGCGGCTGGCCGATGACCGTCTTCGCCACCCCGGACGGCACCCCGTTCTTCTGCGGCACCTACTTCCCGCGGGCCAACTTCGTCCGGTTGCTCCAGTCGGTCGCCACCGCCTGGCGGGACCAGCGCGAGGAGGTGCTGCGCCAGGGCAGCGCGGTGGTCGAGGCGATCGGCGGCGCCCAGGCCGTGGGCGGCCCCAGCGCGCCGCTGGACGCCCCGCTGCTCGACACCGCGGCCGCCACTCTGGCCAGCGAGTACGACGCGACGAACGGCGGGTTCGGCGGCGCGCCGAAGTTCCCGCCGCACATGAACCTGCTCTTCCTGCTGCGCCACCACCAGCGCACCGGTGACCCGCGCAGCCTGGAGATCGTCCGGCACACGGCCGAGGCGATGGCCCGTGGCGGCATCTACGACCAGCTCGCCGGCGGTTTCGCGCGGTACTCGGTGGACGCGCACTGGACGGTGCCGCACTTCGAGAAGATGCTCTACGACAACGCCCTGCTGCTCCGGGTCTACACCCAGCTCTGGCGGCTGACCGGCGACCCGCTGGCCCGTCGGGTGGCCCGGGACACCGCCAGGTTCCTCGCCGACGAGCTGCACCGGCCGGGGGACGGGTTCGCGTCCGCGCTGGACGCCGACACGGAGGGCGTCGAGGGGCTCACCTACGCCTGGACGCCGGCCCAGCTCGTCGAGGTGCTGGGCGAGGAGGACGGCCGCTGGGCCGCCGACCTGTTCGCCGTGACCGAGGAGGGCACCTTCGAGCACGGCATGAGCGTGCTGCGGCTCGCCCGGGACGTCGACGACGTGGCACCCGAGATCCGGGTCCGCTGGCAACAGGTGGTGGGACGGCTGCTCGCCGCCCGGGACTCTCGTCCCCAGCCGGCCCGTGACGACAAGGTGGTGGCGGCCTGGAACGGGCTGGCGATCACCGCCATCGCCGAGTTCCAGCAGGTCGCCGCGCTGTACGCGTCGCCGCAGGACGAGGACGCCAACCTGATGGAGGGCGTCGTCATCGTCGCCGACGGCGCGATGCGCGACACCGCCGAGCACCTGGCCTCGGTGCACCTGGTGGACGGCCGGCTGCGCCGGGTCTCCCGGGGCGGTGTGGTCGGTGCGCCGGCGGGCGTGCTGGAGGACTACGGCAGCGTGGCCGAGGCGTTCTGCGCCCTGCACCAGCTCACCGGCGAGGGCCGCTGGCTCACCCTGGCCGGCGGGCTGCTGGACACCGCGCTGGAGCACTTCGCGGCGCCGGGCGGCGCCTTCTACGACACGGCCGACGACGCGGAGCGGCTGGTCACCCGCCCGGCCGACCCGACCGACAACGCCACCCCGTCCGGCCGGTCCGCGCTGGTCGCCGGGCTGGTGGCGTACGCGGCGCTGACCGGGGAGACGCGCTACCGGGAGGCCGCCGAGACGGCGCTCGGCACCGTCGCGCCGATCGTCGGGCGGCACGCCCGGTTCACCGGGTACGCGGCCACGGTCGGCGAGGCGTTGCTCTCCGGGCCGTACGAGATCGCCGTGGCGACCGACGACCCGACCGGCGACCCGCTGGTGGCGGCTGCCCGTCGGCACGCCCCGCCCGGGGCGGTGGTCGTGGCCGGGCGCCCGGACCAGCCCGGTGTGCCGCTGCTCGCCGACCGGCCGCTGGTCGACGGCCGGTCCGCCGCGTACGTCTGCCGGGGCTTCGTCTGCCAGCGCCCGGTCACCTCGGTCGAGGAACTGGTCGCCGAGCTCGGCTGAGCGCCCCGCCGGTCGACCGGGACGGTTGCCCGGTGTAGTGCCCGGGAGGGTGCCCGCACCCGCGTCGGGGCGGCGCGCCGGCATCGTCCGGACGGGGCGACGGCAGAGCCCAGGCCCTCCCGGTGGCCGTGTCGGCGGCCCGGATAGGCTGGCCGCGCTATGGATTCCCGTACCGGTCTGCCCGTTGTCGGAATGGTGGGCGGCGGCCAGTTGGCCCGGATGACCCACCAGGCCGCGATCGCCCTCGGCCAGTCACTGCGTGTGCTCGCAGCCGCCCCCGACGACGGCGCGGCGCTGGTCGCCGCCGACGTCCAGTACGGCGACCACACCGACCTCGCCGCCCTGCGCACCTTCGCCAAGGGCTGCGACGTGGTCACCTTCGACCACGAGCACGTGCCCACCGAGCACATCCGCACGCTGGCGGCCGAAGGCGTCACCCTGTACCCGCCGGCGGACGCACTGCTGCACGCCCAGGACAAGCAGGTCATGCGGGAACGCCTGACCGAGCTGGGCGCGCCCAACCCGGCGTGGCGGCCGGTCGGCGAGCCTGCCGACCTGGTCGGCTTCGGGGAGCAGGTCGGCTGGCCGGTGGTGCTCAAGGCGGCCCGGGGCGGCTACGACGGCCGGGGAGTCTGGCTGGTCGACGACGCCACCCAGGCCGCCGAGCTGGCACAGACGCTGCTCGCCGGCGGCACGCGGCTGATCGTCGAGGAGCGGGTGCCGCTGCTCCGGGAGCTGGCCGTGCAGGTGGCCCGCTCGCCGTTCGGTCAGGTGGCCGCGTACCCGGTGGTCGAGACGGTGCAGCGGGACGGCATCAACGTGGAGGTGCTCGCCCCGGCGCCCGGCCTGGACGAGGAGCTGGCGGTCGCCGCCCAGCAGCTCGCCATCGACCTGGCCACCGCGCTCGGCGTGATCGGCCTGCTCGCCGTGGAACTCTTCGAGGTACGTGACGCGGCCGGCCGCCCCGCGATCGTGGTCAACGAGCTGGCGATGCGTCCGCACAACTCCGGGCACTGGACCATCGAGGGGTCCCGGACCTCCCAGTTCGAGCAGCACCTCCGGGCGGTCCTGGACTACCCGATGGGCGACACCGCGCTGGCTGCCCCGGTCGTGGTCATGGCGAACGTCCTCGGCGGCGAGCCGGGCGGGATGTCGATCGACGAGCGGCTGCACCACCTGTTCGCCGCCGAGCCGGGGGCGAAGGTGCACCTCTACGGCAAGCAGGTGCGACCCGGCCGCAAGATCGGGCACGTCACGGTGCTCGGGGACGACCTGGACGACGTACGGGCGCGTGCCGCGCGTGCCGCCCGCTGGCTGCGCGAGGGGCACGAGTGAGCCCCGCGGTCGCGAACGAAGAGGGGACCGCGGTGACCACCGTCGGGCTGATCATGGGCAGCGACTCGGACTGGCCGACGATGCGGGCCGCCGCCGAGGTGCTGGACGACTTCGGGGTGCCGTACGAGGTCCGCGTGATCTCGGCGCACCGCACCCCGATCGCGATGATCGACTACGGTCGCGACGCCGTCGAGCGGGGCCTCAAGGTCATCATCGCGGGTGCCGGCGGTGCGGCCGCCCTGCCGGGCATGGTCGCCTCGGTGACCCCGCTGCCGGTGATCGGCGTGCCGGTGCCGCTGAAGCACCTCGACGGCATGGATTCGCTGCTGTCCATCGTGCAGATGCCGGCCGGGATCCCGGTGGCGACCGTGTCGATCGGCAACGCCCGCAACGCCGGCCTGCTGGCCGTGCGCATCCTCGGGGTCGCCGACGAGCACCTGCGCGCCCGGATGGCGACGTACCAGCAGGACCTGGAACAGCTCATCACCACCAAGGACGCCGCCCTCCAGGCCACCCTGCGCTAAACCGGCACGCTCATCGCAACCGACGTACGAACCCGGCACGCTCACCGTGCCCACTCACGCAGGCCCCATGACCCTCCGTTTCATCTCATGCCGCGTAGCGCGGTCTGGAGACGTTCCTGGGCGCGGCGGCGGCGTTCGTTGCTGGCGCCGAGGATCAGCAGCAGGATGCCGACCGGGATCAGCGCCAGCCACGGGCCGAGGCTGAACAGCGCGTGGATCGCGGCGATGGCGGTGACCGACGCGCCGACGATCACCGGTGCCTGCTGTCGGCTGGACGAGCCGAAGATCAGCACCGCCACCGCGCCGAGCAGCAGCAGCATCTGCCGCAGCGTGCTGGATTCGGTGGCCAGCACGATGGCCAGGGTCGGCACGAACGCGGCGACCAGCGCCGGCCCGTACGCCACCCAGCTGCTCATGTCCGGCCGATGGCGCAGCTCGAGGACCCCGACGAGCAGGGCCAGTGCGGCGAACGGCAGGGTGTACGCCTCGGGCAGCGCCACGTCGGCGACCCGCATGAGGATCCACCAGGCGGTGATCTCGCAGACCACCACCGCCCAGAAGAGGATCCGGCGCTCCACCGGCCGCCGACCGGGTCGGGTCGCCGCCACGCCGAGGACCGCGCCCCAGGCGGCCAGCAGGGCGGCGATGTGCCGGGGCGAGTCGAAGGCGAGGGCGAGGGCGATCAGTGCCGCCGCGTACCCGCTCCACTCCACGGTCGAGGCCTCACGTTGCGCTTCGGGCCGTCGCAGGCGGGGCAGGGTCGCGGCGAACACCTGCAGTGCCGCCCCGACCGCGAGCACCCCGAATGCGGACCAGACGGCGGCCAGGCCGGCGACCAGACCGGCGGTGAGCACGAAGAGCTGCGCCATCAGCGATGCGAAGAGCCAGCCGAGGATGCGCGCCCGCTGGGTGGTGCCGTAGAGCGCGGCCACGGCACCCACGCCGACCGCGCTGCCGAGGGTGAACAGGGTCATGTCCTGCGTGGCCAGGCTGCCGGCCAGCCCGGCGCTGCCGGCCGCCAACCCGATGACGAACACCAGCACCCGGGCCAGCCGTAGCGAGCGGGCCGGCTCGACCAGCGGCGGCGGCGGGGTCAGCGCGAGGCCGAGCATCGCGATGGTGAAGACGGAGAGCGCGGCGACGGTGCTCGCCGGCCAGCCCCTGCCCAGCGCGATGGGCGCGATCAGCAGCGTGACGGCGGCGCCGGGCAGCACCACCGGAACGGCCCGGGACCGTCGGCCGCCGCTGAAGCCGGTGGCGGCCAGCGCCGCGGTCGCGGTGAGCAGCAGCGCGGTCAGCACGTGGGTCGGGTCGACCACGTCCGGGGGTGGGGTGAGCAGCTCCGGTGGCGGTCCCTGCCAGATGCGGGTCAACGTGCGGTGCGGCTCGACCAGGGCGGTGACCAGGGCGGGTGCGATCGAGGCGAGCGCCAGGGCGGTCGGCAGGGCCGCCGCGGCCAGTGCGCCGGCGGACGGGCTGACCCGCCACCGCCGCCGGTCCGGGTCGTCCGGCAGACGACGCATGGCGCCGCTGAGCAGCACCGCCCAGCGGCGTACCGGTTGGGCCGAGCCGGTCGGCGGCACGGTGGCGGCCCGGATCAGCTCGGCGAGTACGCCGAGCAGCGCGGCGGCGGCCGCGTAGACCCCGGCGGCGAGGTTGGTGGGGATGGCGGCGAGCGCGCTGATGGTGGCCCCGCCGACCACGGCCACGCTGACCCAGGGCAGGTACTGCGGCACCTGCCGGCGGACCGCGGCCACGGCGGCCAGGCCGAGGCTGGACGCGGCCAGAGCGGCGGTCAGCACCACCTGGGCCGAGTGCTGGAACTCGGCGGCCAGTGCCGCCACCGAGCCGGGGAGGGCGAGCAGCGCGGCACCGGCCGCCGCGCCGCCGATCTGTGCCAGGTGTGGTGGCATCCCCTCGGTCTCGATGTCGGTCACCTGTGGCCCCGCCAGTACGCGGGCCAGCGTGGCCACCACCACGCCGATCAGCGCGATGCTGCCCAGCGCCAACGCGGTGGTCCAGGGTCGGACCAGGCCGGCGCCGGCCGCGTGCAGCGCCACCACCCCGGCCACGGTGGCCCGCGACAGCCCGGCCCGGGCCTCCTCGGTGGCGACCGCGGCCATCCCGAAGACGGTGGCGACCATCCCGCCGATCAGGACCGGCGACCACCAGGGCAGGTCGAACGCGGCCGGGGCACCGATCGTGGCGAGCACCACGGCGGCGCCGGACACGTCCCACCGCCAGGGCGGCGGGAGCAGGATGCCGGCGGCGACGGCCAGCAGCGCCAGCGCGATCGGGGCCTGCCAGGTGGCGCCTCCGGTGGGCGCGGCCGGCCAGCCGGTCAGGTCGCCGTCCCAGATCGGGCCGGGGGTGGCCAGCACGCCCAACCCGCCGCGCAGCGCCGTCCAACCGGCGAGCACGCCGATCAGGAGGCCGCCGACGGTGATGCCGAGGATCGGCCCGCGCCGCCACTCCTCGGGCATGGCGCGGGCGCCCACGGCGACGACCAGCACCAGGCCGGCCGCCACCGCCAACTGCCCGCCCGGGGTGAGCACCGCGGCGATCCGGACCAGCGTGGCGATCAGGGCCGTGGTCACCGCTGCGGCGGCGAGGTCGGAGCCGTCGAGGGTGAGGTCGGAGCGGCGCCCGGCGTCGATCGACGGAGCCAGGAAGAGCAGTACCGCGGCGACCAGCAGGAGTGCGCCGACCCAGGCGTCCGCGACGGTCGCCCCGGGTGCGCCGAAGGCGGCGGCGGTGACCACCAGCGCGCCCAGACCGGTGCCGACCGACAACGGTGCCGGGATGCGCCGCTGGGAGACCTGCACCACGGCGGCGTAGCCGAGGGTCACGCAGACGGCGAGGAAGCTCGCCGCCAGCACCGGGACGGTCACCTCGCGGAGGCTGGTCGGGGTGGGGGTCGGGTCGGTCGGCACGGTGGCGGCCACGAACGCGGCGACCGCCCCGGGCAGCGCGAAGGCGGCACCCCCGGCGGCCCACGCGGTGACCGTGTCGGAGGCGGCGGAGGCGATCCGGACCCGGGGTGCCAGCGCGACCAGCGCGCCGGCCGCGAAGAGGGTGAGCAGGACGGCGGCGGTGAGCGTCGGGCCGACCAGGCTGGCACCCGCACCGAACAGGCCCACCACGGCGGCCCCGACGCCATGCGCCAGCGCGGCCCGGCTGGTCCGCGCGGAGAGGCCGGTCACGCCGATACCGACAGCGGTGAGCACCATCGGCCAGGGTGCCACCGCCCAGCCGAGACCGAACGAGGCCGGAACGGCCAGCGCGGTCAGCGCCGCCCCGGCGACCGCGAACTCGCGGCGGATCTCCGGCGGCAGGGCCAGCACCGCGGCGATGGTGAGCAGGAACGCGGCGGCGGCGAGCTGCCAGGTGGTGGGGCCGACCGCGGCGGCCAGCTCGGCCTGGTACCGGTCGAGGTCGGCGCCCCAGGCGGGCAGTGCCGCCCGGACCGGGGCCACCCCGGCACGCAAAGCGCCCCCGGCGACCACCAGCCCGCTGACGGTGAGCGCCACCGCCGAGGCGACCTGCGGGCCGCGCCGGGCGGCCTCGGGGACCGCGCGTACCGCCAGCCCGGTCACCGTGATGACCGCCGCGATCAGCAGCAACGACCGGCCGGGCAGGGCGACCGAGGCGATCCGGCCGAGTGCGCCGATCACGGCCAGGGTGAAGATGCCGGCCGCGACGTCGGGCAGTGGGGGACGGCGCAGCACCAGGGCGCCGGCCAGCCCGACCGCGGCGGCCAGCAGCAGCACGGCTCCGGCGCCGGTCGCCGCCGGCACGGTCTGGGCTCGGAGCAGGGCGGTGACCGCGTACGCCAGGGCGACGGCGACGGCCACCGCGTGCAGCGCCCAGATCAGCTCGCGCAGCCCGGGCACCGGGCGGACCGGCCTGGTGTCGGCGGTCCCGGTGCTGGCGTCGACCACCTCGGCGGCCTCCTCCGGGTCGGCCTCGGGTCGGCTCTCGGCGCTGCGTTGGCGGGGTGCCGGGGGCGTGCCCGGCTCCGGCAGGTCCTGCCGGACGGGCCGCTCCAGGGCCACTCCGGTGCGGGTCAGCCACAGGTCGACGAGGGCGACCAGGGTCAGCACCACGGCCCAACCGGCCGGCCCGGTGATCCGCTCGTACGCCAGCAGCGGCAGGACCGGCTGCGCGGCCAGGACGGTGGCGAACCGGGGTGTGCGCAGACCCGTCCAGCGGGCGTACCCGAACGCGACGGCGGCGGTGACCGCGAAGATCACCCCGGCGAAGACCGCGCCGGAGGCGCCGCCGTTGCCGATCCGGTCGACGGCCCAGAGGGCGTTTCCGGCCAGCGGCACCAGCAGCAGGCCGACCGCGGAGATCGTCTCGGCGGTCGAGGTCAGCCCGCGTCGGGCCAGCGCCGGTGGGGCGAGCAGCATCAGGACGGTGGCGAGGACCAGGATGCCGAGCCGGGCCAGCGCGTCCATCGAGCTGGTCGCCACCGCGGCGAAGACCACCGCGGCCACGCCGAGCAGCAGCGCGCCGAGCCCGAGGGGGATGTTCTGCACCTCGCGGGAGGACGCCTCCGGTGGGTGCTCCGGGTCGTCGGCGTCCAGCCAGGACGGCCGGGGCGGGGGCGGCGGAGGGTCCTCCGGGGCGGGCGGGGTGTTCTGGCGGGGCACCCGGGGCGGTGCGCCGGTGGTGGCGGTCGGTGGCCGGCGGCCGGGACGACGGCGCAGGACCCTGCGTGGCCGGGTGGCCTGCTTGAGTCGTTCCTCACCGGCGTGCGCGAGGATGTCGCGCTGGAAGAGCGCGGCCTGCATCTTGGCGGCGATCTGCCGCTGTTCGCGGGCGATGGCGGCGTCGCGCGCCTTCATCTCCGCGATCGAGCGCTCGATGTCGGCCAGGTGCTCGACCCACTGAGGCTGATCCGCTCCGCAGTGCGGGCAGCGGACGGCCGGCTTGATCTCCCGGCCGCACGAGGAGCACTGAAAGGTCGCCACGACACCCCTCCACCCGCACTGTGGACATCCACTGTCGCAGCATGCCCAAAGCTGGCGCGGATTACGACACTTGTCGGCGGGTCCGGGGCAAACAACGACACCGGCCGGCCACGGAGGAATGCTCCGCGACCGGCCGGTGGGGTCGGATCCGTCAGGGGCGGCCCATGCCCCGGTACTCCCAGCCGGCCTGGGTCCACAGTGCCGAGTCGAGGCAGTTGCGGCCGTCGACGACCTTGCGGCCGGCGACCAGCTCGCCGAGGGCGACCGGGTCGGCGTTGCGGAAGTCGGCCCACTCGGTGAGGACGCAGACCAGGTCGGCGCCCGTGACCGCCTCGTTGATGCCTTCCTCGTAGGTCAGCTCGGGTACGGCGCGCCGGGCGTTCTCGGTGCCCTGCGGGTCGTACACGTGCACGTCGGCGCCGGCCTTCTGCAGCAGCGCGGCGACGGCGAGCGCCGGGGCGTCGCGGACGTCGTCGGTGTTGGGCTTGAAGGTGGCGCCCAGCACGGCGATCCGGGTGCCGGAGAAGTCCGGGCCGGCCGGCCCGGAGCGACGGCCGAGCAGGTCGGCGGCGAGCTGGAGCACCCGGGTACGGCGGCGCAGGTTGATCAGGTCGACCTCGTGCAGGAAACGCAGCGCCTCGCCGGCGCCCAACTCCTGCGCCCGGGCCTGGAAGGCGCGGATGTCCTTGGGCAGGCAGGCGCCGCCGAAGCCGAGACCGGCCTGGAGGAACCGGTTGCCGATGCGGGGGTCGTAGCCGATCGCCCGGGCGAGCTGGGTCACGTCGCCGCCGGATGCCTCGCAGACCTCGGCCATCGCGTTGATGAAGGAGATCTTGGTGGCCAGGAAGGCGTTCGCGGCGACCTTGACCAGCTCGGCGGTGGCGAAGTCGGTGACCACCAGGGGCACCTCGCGGTCCTCGGTGGCGGCCAGGTCGAAGACGCCCTTGTGCGCGGCGTAGAGCATGCCGTTGGCCCACTCGCTCTTCACGCCGACCACGATCCGGTTGGGGCGCAGCACGTCGTCGACGGCGAAGCCCTCCTGGAGGAACTCGGGGCTCCACGCCACCTCGACGCCCAGGTCGTTGGGGGTGTGCTTGCCGACGAGCTGCTCCACCCACTCGGCGGTGCCCACCGGCACGGTCGACTTGCCGACGATCAGCGCCTTGCGGCTGAGGTGTTGCGCGAGGCTGGTCACCGACGCCTCGACGTACGACAGGTCGGCGCCCATCCCGTCGGCGCGCTGGGGGGTGCCGACGCAGATGAAGTGGACGTCGCCGAAATCGGCGGTCTCGGCGATGTCGGTGCTGAAGCGCAGCCGGCCGGCGGCCAGGTTGCGCTTCAGCAGCTCGTCCAGGCCGGGCTCGTGGATCGGCACCTGACCGGCGTTGAGCATCGCGATCTTGTCAGCGTCGACGTCGAACCCGAGCACCTCGTACCCCAGCTCGGCGTAGCAGATGGCGTACGTCGCACCGAGGTAACCGGTCCCCAGGAACGTCACCCGCGGCCGAGGCGCACCCGAGGGCGGCGTCACCGCGGCGATGGCGGGGGTCGGCTGGATGGTGGGATAGGGGATCGTCACGCCTGTCTTCTCCGCTCGCACTGGCGGCGCTTCGTCGCGTCGCATTTTGCTGCGGCGCCTGGCCGGGCACCGGAGGGTGGCTCAGTTGTCTTCTTCCATCATCGCCCAGCGGCGTGGGTGCTCCGTCATGCCTGTACCTACGCGCCGGTAACATCACCTGAACTGCAGTCGCTAGTCTTCAGTCTGCGCGGTCGGCGGTCAGGAGACGCCACAGACTGCGCATGATAGCGGTGAAGGGGAGGGGCCGACATGGCCGCAGGGGAGTCGTTCGACGTCTACCGGTTGCCCGAGGAGCACGTGGCGATCCGGGAGGCGGTGCGCGAGGTCTGCACGGCGAAGGTGGCCCCGCACGCCACCGAGGCCGACGAGACCGGTGAGTTTCCGAAGGCGTCCTACGACGCGCTGCGGGCGGCTGACTTCCACGCGCCGCACATCCCCGAGGAGTACGGCGGCGCGGGCGCGGACGCGCTGGCCACCGCCATCGTGATCGAGGAGGTGGCCCGGGCCTGCGCGTCCTCCTCGCTGATCCCGGCGGTCAACAAGCTCGGCACGATGCCGCTGCTGTTGTCCGGTTCCGAGGAACTCAAGCGCCGCTACCTCACGCCGGTCGCGGCCGGCGACGCGATGTTCTCGTACTGCCTCTCCGAGCCGGAGGCGGGCAGCGACGCGGCGTCGATGACGACCCGCGCGGTACGTGACGGGGATCACTGGGTGCTCAACGGCGTGAAGCGCTGGATCACCAACGCGGGCGTCTCCGAGTTCTACACCGTCTTCGCGGTCACCGACCCGACCGCCCGGTCGCGGGGCATCTCCGCCTTCGTGGTCGAGAAGTCCGACGCCGGCGTGAGCTTCGGCGCCCCGGAGAAGAAGCTCGGCATCAAGGGCTCGCCCACCCGCGAGGTCTACCTGGACAACGTGCGGATCCCGGCGGACCGGATCATCGGCGCGGAGGGCACCGGTTTCGCCACCGCGATGAAGACCCTGGACCACACCCGGGTCACCATCGCCGCCCAGGCCGTCGGGATCGCGCAGGGCGCGCTCGACTACGCCAAGGGGTACGTGGCCGAGCGCCGGCAGTTCGGCAAGGCGGTCGCCGAGTTCCAGGGCGTGCAGTTCATGCTCGCCGACATGGGCATGAAGCTGGAGGCGGCCCGGCAGCTCACGTACGCGGCGGCCGGCAGGTCGGAGCGCGGCGACGCGGATCTGACCTACTTCGGCGCGGCGGCCAAGTGCTTCGCCTCGGACGCCGCCATGGAGATCACCACCGACGCGGTGCAGCTGCTCGGTGGCTACGGCTACACGCGGGACTACCCGGTCGAGCGGATGATGCGGGACGCCAAGATCACCCAGATCTACGAGGGCACCAACCAGGTGCAGCGGATCGTCATGGCCCGGCAGTTGCTCAGCGGCATCGTCTGACCACCACCTGATCGAGCCCGACCGCCCCACCGCCGATCGGCGGTGGGGCGGTCGTCGTGTGCACGTGAGTCCCCACACAGTCGCCATGTCACAGGGCTCTGCGACGTTGGGGGAAGACAGAATCACAGAGCCCCATCGACCGCCACCACGCTCGCTCGTTCCCCCGCTGCCCACCGTCGGGCACGCCCAACGACGTCTGTCAGCCCCGCAGAGAGATCGAGATGATGAAGCAGTTGGTGGAGAAGACCGGCACCAGCGACCCCTCCGCAGCCGAGCCGGAGGCGCTGCCCGGCGACCTGATGACCAACCGTCAGCGGGCGCAACTCGTGCTCGTGCTGGGCGCGATGATCGCGATCGGGCCGCTGACCATCGACATGTACCTGCCGGCGCTACCCGCCATCACGACGGGCCTGCACACCACCGAGACCGCCGTGCAGTTGACGCTCACGGGCACGCTGCTCGGCCTCGCGCTGGGCCAGCTGCTGATCGGGCCGCTCTCCGACGTGGTCGGTCGACGGGCGCCCCTGCTGGCCGGGCTGGCCGCGCACATCGTGGCCTCCGTGCTGTGCGTCTTCGCACCCAACATCGCCGTGCTCGGCGTGCTGCGCGTCATGCAGGGGCTCGGCGTCGCGGCCGCCACCGTGGTCGCCACGGCCGTCGTACGCGACCTGTTCAGCGGCGCCGCCTTCGCCCGGATCTTCTCCCGGCTGATGCTGGTCATGGGGCTGGCGCCGATCCTCGCGCCGACGCTGGGCAGCGGGCTGCTGCGCTGGACCGAGTGGCGGGGCGTCTTCGCGGCGCTGGCGGTGCTGGGGGCGCTGCTGATCGTCGTCGCCGCGCTGCGGTTGCCGGAGACCCTCCCGGTCGCGCGTCGTCGCCACGGCGGGGTGGGAGCGACCCTGCGCGACTACCGGTGGCTGCTCAACGACCGGGCCTTCGTGGGTCTCGTGCTGGTCGCCGGGCTGGCCATGGCCGCGCTGTTCGCGTACGTCTCGGGGTCGTCCTTCGTGCTCCAGGACCAGTACGGCCTCGACGAGCAGGAGTTCGGCCTGGCCTTCGGGGCGGGTGCGGTCGGCCTGATCGCGGCCACCCAGTTCAATGTCCGGCTGCTGCGCCGGTACACCCCGCAGCAGATCCTGATCAGCGCCCTGATCGGTGGGACGGCGGCCGGGCTGCTGCTGGTCATGTTCGCCGCGACCGGCTTCGGTGGCCTGGGCACGCTGCTCGCGTCGCTGTGGCTGGTGCTGGCCGCGGCGGGTCTCGCCCTGCCGAACGCGCCGGCGCTGGCGATGACCCGGCACAGCGAGGCCAGCGGGACAGCCGCGGCGCTGCTCGGGGCCGTGCAGTTCGGCGTCGGCGCGTTGTCGGCGCCACTGGCCGGCCTGTTCGGCACCGGGAGTGTTCCGATGGCGATCGTGATCGCGGGCGGCATGGCCGCGGCGACGCTGGTCATGCTCCTCGTCGTGCCCCGCGCCACCCTCGGCGCCGTCGACGGCGACCTGGCCGTCGCCCTGCACTAGATCGCACTGGGGGTAGGGGGCGGGCCGGTTACCCGGCCCGCCCGACGATCAACGGGTTTCGGTGGTGCCCTCCGGCTGTGACTGACCACGCGGCGGGGCGGACCACGGCGACTCGCCGCCCACCCGGCGGGGCAGCGGCTCGGTCGGCGTCGGGTCGCCCGGGTAACCCAGGGTCGGCGGGGTGGTGTCCCGCTCCGCGGGCTCGTGGGGCGGCCAGTCGGTCAGCGTGAAGTCGTCGTTGCGGGGACCGTCGGCCGGAGCCGGCGTCGGCACGGCGGCCTGCTGGGTCGCCGGGCTCGGCCAGGGTCGCCAGCGCTGCACGCTGAACGTCGCCATCATCATCAGCAGGCCGATCAGGAAGAGCGTGCCGTTCTCCACCGGCAGCCGCAGTGGCAGCGGGTCGCCGAACACCTTCCACCCCTGCGGGACCGCGTCCCGCACCTCGAAGGGCGCCACGAACATCCCGACGTACGGGATGGCCAGCAGCAGCCCGGCCACCAGCGGACCCAGCGGCGAGACGCGCAGTGTGCCGAGCAGGCCCAGCAGGATGCCGCCGACACCGAGGTACACGGCTGGTTCGATCAGATTGGCCGTGTTGAAGGTGCCGATCTCCACCCAGCGGTCGACCGTCCGGCTCGACCCGTCCTGCCCGAGTGTGACCAGCACCCAGGTGATGGGCGCCACCACCAGCCCGGCGAGGAAGCTCCAGAGATGTCGCATCCGCGCACCGTACCGTTTCCGGCATGACCGAGCACCCCTCCGCCGCTCCGAACGGCAAGCCGACGTCGTACTCGCGGGTCACCCTGAGCAAGATCATGACCGCCGTCGACGTGAACCTCTACGGCACCGTGCACGGCGGCGTACTGATGAAGTTCGTCGATGACGTGGCGGGTGCCGCCGCCGCGCGGCACAGCGGCGGGACCGCGGTGACCGCCGCGATCGACGAGATCGTCTTCTCCGAGGCGGTCCGGGTCGGCGACCTGGTGCACGCGCACGCCCAGGTGAACTGGACCGGGCAGACCTCGATGGAGGTGGGCGTGCGGGTGGTCGCCGAGCGGTGGGACTCGGCCGAGGACGCGCCGGTCCGGGTGGCCACCGCGTACCTGGTCTTCGTCGGGGTCGACGTGGGCGGGGCGCCCCGGATGGTCCGCCCGGTGCTGCCGGAGACGCCGGAGGACGAGCGCCGGTACCGGGAGGCGGAGATCCGTCGCGCGCACCGTCTCGCGCGCCGCCGCGCGATCCAGGCGCACCGCGCCGGCTGAGGTGTCCTTCGCCGCTTCCCACATGGGTCGGTGGGGTGGAGTGTGGGCCGGGCACGCGTCGGTGGCCGGACCCGGTGCGCAGAATGGCGCTTCGAGGTAGGGCAAGATGGCGCCACGGCCCATTCACAGTGTCGTGCCGGGCCAGGGGAGGGTGGAGCAGTGGGTGACGTGCTGTGGACGCCGCCGGCGGACGTACGCGACCGGTCCCGGATCGGCGGCTACCTGCGCTGGCTTCGGGAGCA
This sequence comes from Micromonospora sp. RHAY321, assembly GCF_023896955.1. GTDB lineage: Bacteria > Actinomycetota > Actinomycetes > Mycobacteriales > Micromonosporaceae > Micromonospora. The sequence goes on along the minus strand of NZ_JAMHIW010000017.1, from coordinate 71,861 downwards.
CCGCGGGCTGGACTTCGCCGACTACGACGCGCTGTGGCGTTGGTCGGTCACCGACCTGGACGCGTTCTGGCGCTCGATCTGGGACCACTTCGAGGTCGTGTCGCACACCCCGCCGACCGCCACGCTGGCCGAGCGGGGGATGCCCGGTGCCCGCTGGTTCCCCGGAGCGACGCTCAACTACGCCGAGAACGTCCTGCGGATGCCCGGACGGGCCGACGACGACCCGGTGGTGATCGCGCACGGGCAGACCCGGGCACCGGTCACGCTGACCGCCGGCGAGCTGCGCGAGCAGGTCCGCCGGGTGGCGGCCGGGCTGCGCCGGCTCGGCGTCACCGCCGGTGACCGGGTCGCGGCGTACGCCCCGAACATCCCGGAGACGTACGTCCTGCTGCTGGCCACCGCCAGCCTGGGCGCGATCTTCTCGTCGTGCGCGCCCGAGTTCGGCACCCGCAGTGTCACCGACCGTTGGCAGCAGATCGAGCCGACCGTGCTGGTCGCCGTGGACGGCTACCGGTACGGCGACAAGCCGGTGGACCGGCGCGCGGAGGTCGCCGCCATCCGGGCCGCCCTGCCGTCGCTGCGGCACGCCGTCAGCATCGGCTACCTGGACCCGGTGGGCGCCCTGCCCGACGGCGCGCTGGGCTGGGCCGACCTGGCCGCACCCACCGACGAGCCGCTGGTGTTCACGCCGGTGCCGTTCGACCACCCGCTCTACGTGCTCTACTCCTCCGGCACCACCGGGCTGCCCAAGCCGATCGTGCACGGCCACGGCGGCATCCTGCTGGAGCACCTGAAGATGCTCGCCCTGCACCACGACCTGGGGTCGGCCGACCGGTTCTTCTGGTTCACCACCACCGGCTGGATGATGTGGAACTTCCTCGTCTCCGGCCCGGCGGTGGGCGCGACCATCGTGCTCTTCGACGGCAACCCGGGCCACCCCGACCTCGGTGGGTTGTGGCGGCTGGCGGCGGAGACCGGCACCACGTACTTCGGCACCTCGGCCCCGTTCCTGCTGGCCTGCCGCAAGGCCGGCCTGGTGCCCCGCGAGGTCGCCGACCTGTCCGCGCTGCGCGGCCTCGGCTCCACCGGTGCGCCGCTGCCCGCCGAGGGCTTCACCTGGGTGTACGAGACCGTCGGCACGCAGCTCCAGCTCCAGTCGCTCTCCGGTGGCACCGACGTCTGCACCGGCTTCGTCGGCGGGGTGCCGCTGCTGCCGGTGCACGCCGGTGAGATCACCTGCCGAGCGTTGGGCGCGAAGGTGGAGGCCCGCTCCGCCGACGGGACGCCGGTGATCGGCGAGCTGGGCGAGCTGGTGATCACCGAGCCGATGCCGAGCATGCCTGTGGGCTTCTGGAACGACCCCGACGGCACCCGCTACCGGGAGGCGTACTTCGACGTCTACCCGGGCGTCTGGCGGCACGGTGACTGGATCACCATCAACGACCGGGGCGGCTGCGTGATCACCGGGCGGTCGGACGCCACCCTCAACCGTGGCGGGGTGCGGCTGGGCACCGCCGAGTTCTACTCCGTCGTGGAGGGGCTGGACGAGGTGGTCGACTCCGTCGTCGTGCACCTGGAGGACGACGAGGGCGGCGCCGGCGAACTGCTGCTCTTCGTGGTGCTCGCCGAGGGCCTGGAACTGGACGACCCGATGCGCGCGAAGATCTGCCGCGAGCTGCGTACCGCGCTCTCACCCCGGCACGTGCCCGACGAGATCCACCAGGTACGCGCGGTGCCCCGCACCCTCTCGGCGAAGAAGCTGGAGGTCCCGGTCAAGAAGATCCTCACCGGCACCCCGGTCGACTCGGCCGCGGCGAAGGGCGCCCTGGTCAACCCCGAGTCCCTGACGGCCTTCGCCGCCTTCGCCCAGCGCCGGGCCACCGACAACACCCCCGCCTGAGAGCTCCTGCGTGGCGGCTCACTCGCTCACGTACCCCGCACGGCGTGCGCTCGGGCCGTGCCCCGGTAGCGACCCCGCGGTCAGACACGCGGGCCCGCCACGCCGCCCGGCGCCCAACCGGGGCACGGCGGGTGCGTCACGGGAGGGTGTGAGTGGCCTTTTCCGTGGTCCGGCGGGTGGCCAGGCGGGTCGGGTCGAGGTTGGCGCAGAGCACCACGGTGGCGGCCCGGGTCAGCGGGGCCAGCAGCCAGTCCACCGGGTCGGGGTACCGGTCCGCGTCGATGAGGACGCGAGCGCCGGCCTCGATGCCCAGCTCGGCGGCGCGGGCCTCGGCGCGGGCCAGCAGGGGAGCATCGGCGGGACCCGGCCCGGGCTGCGGGGTGAAGTGGTCGCCGTGCCGACGCACCTCGACCACGTAGTCGGCGAACCCGGGTGGCACCTGCCGTAGCGGTAAGGCGAGCGGGGCCAGCCCGAGGGCGTACCGCTCGTCGGCGGACCAGGACTGCGCCTCGTCGATCCGGTCGGCGGCGGCGAAGAGCACGTCCACCTCGCCCGGCGTGTCGATCACGGTCAGCTTGGCCGACCAGCAGCCCAGCAGCACCGCGGCGGTCTGCCAGTGCGCCGGCAGCAGCACCCCGGCGGGGGTGCCCGGTGCGAGGCCGACCTCGTCGACGAGGAGGTTGGCGGTCTTCGCCACCCAGTTCGCCAGTGTGGCGCCGGAAAGCTCTGTGCGGTCGCCGCTGGCATCGTCGTACCAGGTCAGCAACGGTCGGGTCGGGTCGGTCGCGATCGCGTCGGCGAACACCCGGGCAATGTTGTCGGCCATCGGCGCGAACGATACGCCCCTGTGGCCCGTACTCGAAGACGATGACAAGTCGGCGTACCGTCGGGTCGCAGTCAGCGTCGGCCCCGTGCTCCGGCGTAGGCTTGGCCCCCGGAGTGTTGTTCCCCACAGACCCGCCAGTGCAAGGAGTCGCCCCGTGACCGCCGGTCGCCCGCCCCGCGTGCTCATCGACGCCACGAGTGTCCCCGCCGACCGTGGTGGTGTCGGTCGATACGTCGATGGCCTGCTCGGCGCCCTCGGCAAGGTGTGCGGGTCGGGGGTGGAGCTGGCGGTGGTCAGCCTCCGCACCGACCTGGAGCGTTACAGCCGGATGCTGCCCGGCGCGGAGATCATCCCGGCCCCGGCCGCCGTGGCGCACCGCCCGGCGCGGCTCGCCTGGGAGCAGACCGGGCTGCCGCTGCTCGCCCAGCAGGTCGGCGCGCACGTGCTGCACTCGCCGTTCTACACCTGCCCGCTGCGGGCGGGGTGTCCGGTGACGGTCACCGTGCACGACGCGACGTTCTTCACCGAGCCGGAGCATTACGACAAGTCCCGCCGGACGTTCTTCCGCAGCGCCATCAAGACCTCGCTGCGCCGCGCCGACCGGGTGATCGTGCCCAGCAAGGCCACCCGGGACGAGCTGATCCGACTCCTCGACGCCGACCCGACGCGGATCGACGTGGCCTACCACGGCGTCGACCACGCCGCCTTCCACGCGCCCAGCGAGGAGGAGAAGGCCCGTGTGCGCGCCCGGTTGGGTCTGGGCAACAGCAGCTACGTGGCCTTCCTCGGGGCCAAGGAGCCCCGCAAGAACGTGCCGAACCTGATCCGTGGCTGGGCCCGGGCCGTGGCCGACCGGGTCGACCCGCCCGCGCTGGTGATCGCCGGCGGGCAGGGGCACGACGACGACATCGACCGCGCGGTGGCGGAGGTTCCCTCCCACCTGCGACTGCTGCGGCCCGGCTACCTGCGCTACGGCGACCTGCCCGGCTTCCTCGGCGGTGCCCTGGTCGCGGCCTACCCCTCCTACGGCGAGGGGTTCGGGCTGCCGATCCTGGAGGCGATGGCCTGCGCCGCCCCGGTGCTGACCACGCCCCGGCTCTCGCTGCCCGAGGTGGGCGGCGACGCGGTCGCGTACACCTCGGAGGACGCGGAGCAGATCGGCACCGACCTGGCCGCCCTGCTGGACGACGAGCAGCGCCGGTTGTCGCTGGCGAAGGCCGGTTTCGACCGGGCCAAGGAGTTCACCTGGGAGTCCAGCGCCGAGGTCCACATCGCCGCCTGGAGTCGCGCCCGCTCCTGACCGGCCGGGCGGCCGGCGACGGACCCGCCCACCCGGCCCGGGTCCGTCGGGCATGATGTGCGGATGCTCTATGCGGTCATCCCGGCAGGTGGCAGCGGCACGAGGTTGTGGCCGTTGTCCCGCGCCGGTCACCCCAAGTTCCTCCATCCGCTGACCGGTTCCAACGCTTCGCTGCTCCAGGCGACCGTGGAACGGCTCGCGCCGCTGGCCACACCGGATCGCACCCTTGTGGTCACGGGTGCCGCGCACGTCGCGGCGGTGGCCCGTCAGCTCACCGGGCTGCCGGAGGAGAACATCCTGGTCGAGCCCTCGCCCCGGGACTCCTGCGCGGCGATCGCGCTGGCCGCCGCGGTGATCTCGCTGCGCGACCGGGAGGCGGTGATGGGCAGCTTCGCCGCCGACCACCTGATCGGCGACGCGGAGAGCTGGGTGCGGACGGTCCGGGAGGCGGTCCGCGGGGCCGAGCAGGGCATGTTGATGACGGTCGGGATCACCCCGACCCGCCCGGAGACCGGCTACGGCTACCTGGAGACCGGCGACCCGACCGAGGGCTCGCCGTGGCGTCCGGTGGCGGAGTTCAAGGAGAAGCCGGCCGCCGAGGTCGCCGAGGCGTACGTCCGTTCCGGCCGGCACCTGTGGAACGCGAGCATGTTCGTCTGGCGGGTGGACGTGTTCCTCGCCGAACTGGCCCGCCAGCAGCCGGCCCTGCACGCGGGGGTCACCGCGATCGCCGCCGCCTGGGGCACCCCGGAGCAGGACGACGTGCTCGGTACGGTCTGGCCGACCCTGCCGAAGATCTCCGTCGACTACGCGGTGATGGAGGGCGCGGCCACCGCCGGTCGGGTGGCGACCGTGCCGGGCGACTTCGGTTGGAACGATGTCGGCGACTTCCACACCCTCGGTGAGGTGCTGCCGGCCGACGAGGCGGGCAACGTGGTGCTCGGCGCCGGCGCCAAGCCGGGTGTGCTGCTGCGGGACACCGCCAACCTGGTGGTGGTGCCCCAGTCCGGCCGACTGGTCGCCGTTCTCGGGGTGCGTGACCTGATCGTGGTGGACACCCCGGACGCGGTGCTGGTCTGCCCGCGCGACCGGGCCCAGGACGTCAAGGCCCTGGTCGACGAGCTCAAGGAGCGGGGCGAAGAGGGCTACGTCTGAGGGCCGCGAGGGCCGGCGCGACCAGTTGCACGGTCCCGCCGGCCAGCGGCTCGGGCAGCCGGTCCGGCGGGAACCAGCCCAGCGCCTCGGCCTCGTCGCTGACCTGCTCCACGGCGCCGGGCGGGGCGAGCACGGCGAACCGGACATCGTGGTGCAGGGAGCCGCCCTGGCAGCCCACCGGGTGGATGTCCACGTCGATCGGCACCGGGTCGATGCGCAGGCCGGCGATCCCGGACTCCTCGGTGGCCTCGCGCAGCGCCGCGCCGACCAGGGTGCGGTCGGTGGGCTCGCAGTGCCCGCCGAGCTGCACCCAGCGCCCGAACTTGCCGTGCAGGCAGAGGAGCACCCGCGAGCCGGTGTGGTCCAGCACCAGCGCGCTGGCGGTCACGTGGCCGGGGCGGTGGGGGCGGCTCATCGCGACCGGCCCGGCGGCGAGCAGCGCGAGGGTCCGGTCCCGGGCCTCGGCGGCGGCTGGGCTGGTGGGTCGCCAGCCGTCGAGCAGCGCGGTGGCGTCGGCGTGCAGCTCCGTGTAGTCGACGGGGTGGGCGGCGGGTCCGGTGAGCGCGGTGTCGGGCACCCCGTCACTGTACGAGCGCCCGATCCGTACGCTGGCGCGGTGACCCTGCGACTCGTCGAATTCGTGGTGGGCGGCAACGAGGCCAGCGACCTGTTGGCGGTGCGGTCGGCGGCGTTGCTGCGCGCGTACGGTGCCCGGCGGGGTTTCTGGACGGTGCTGGACGAGGGGCCGGTGGAACATTGCCTGGCCCTGCTGCTGGAGTTGGACGACGGCGAGTGGACGGCCCGGCACGTCGCGGCCGACGCGGGCGCGGAGAACGGCCGGACCGAGGATGGTGAGGCGCTCGCCCACCACGACGGCTGGGTGTACGTCTTCGGTTCCCACTTTGGCTCGAAGGCCGGCCCGCTGCGCCCCCGGCGTGCCTTCGTGGCCCGGTTCCGGGAGGACGACGCGGCGGCGGGGCTCCTGCCGGTGCACGTGGTGCGCAACCGGTTCCGGCTGCACCGGGCGGTGAACGACGCGCTGGCCGTGGCGCCGCTGACCCCGTTGCCGCCGGGGGAGCGGGTGCGGGACCGGTTCATCGTGGAGACCCTGGCCCGTGGCACCGCCCGGGCGAAGAGCTGGGTGAGCCGGCTGACCCCGGACGACCTGCCGCTGAACGTGGAGGCGGCGGCCTTCACACCGGCCGGCACGGTGCTGCTCGGGCTGCGCTTCCCGGTCACCGTGGCCGGTGAGCCGATCCTGGTGGAGGTGGCCGACGTGCCGGGCATGTTCGCGGCGGAGCCGGCGTGGCCGCGGGCGCTGCGGGCGTACGCGGTGACCGGGGTGACCCCGTCGGGTGAGCTGACCGGCTTCCGGGCGATCACCCCGACAGCCGACGGCGGGTACGCCGCGGTGATCGGCTCGATCGACGCGTTGGACAAGGGCTCGGTGCTGCTCGACGACCATCCGGGCGGGGGTGACGTCACCTCGCGGCACGTCCGGTTCCGGCTGGCGGCGGGCGAGTCGGGCGTCGCGGACCCGGGCGGGCACCTGCTCGCCGGGGAACCGGTCGCGGATCTGGCGCCGTTCCATCACGTGGAGGGGTTGGCCGAGCTGGACGGGCGGGTCTTCTACGTCACCGACGAGGACCACCGGGTCGCGCTCTGGGTCGGTTGAGCGGGGAGCGTCATGGTGCGACGACGGGATGACCGGACGGCACCTCTGCGGAGCAAGGGCCGCAGACCCTCGTGGTGCCGCCCGATCACCGGTCCTCCCCGGCCCCGGTGCCCCGGCACCGGATGCGTACGTGACGCACCGGCGCCGTGCTTGGGCACTGGAAGCATGCCGAACCGTCCCGTGGGACGTCGAGGTTTTTCAGCTCAGGCTTAAAGATGGAGATAAGTGCCGGCCAGGTAGAGTCGAACGGTCGCCCGGCATCCCTCTGCCGGAGACACGGGAGCCCTCCATGCTGAAGATCCACTTTTCCGGCGAGGACATCCTCCGGACCCGGGTGGCGCCGGCGGCGGACCCGGTCTGGGAGTTGGTCCTCAGCCTGCACGTCCTGCGGGGCGGCAACCGCGACCCGCTGACGTCGAACTGGCGGCGCACCGTGTCCCGGGAGCTGCGCCAGGACGCCGCCTCCGACCAGCTCCGGCTGCTCTTCGCGCTGAGCCCACCGCGCGGCTACTTCCCCGACTTCCTCACCCCGTACGCGAGCGTGGACGGTTTCGAGGCCGGGCTGGACGCCGTCCGCAGCACCCCCACGGAACTGCTGCACCGGGACCTGACCGTGCTGGCCGCCGAGACCCCGCTGCCGTCCTCGGCCGCCGCGCTGGCCCGGGGCGACGTGTCGACGCTGCGTCACCTCGCCGCGTCGATGGAGCAGTACCAGTCGCTGGCGATCAGCCCGTACTGGACCCGGATCCAGTCCGCGGTGGAGGCCGACCGGACCCGCCGTGCCCGGGCGTTGCTCGACGGCGGCGTGGAGGGACTGCTGACGAGTCTCCGACCGGCGATGCGCTGGGACGGTGGAGTGCTGGAGGTCCGGGACTACCCGCACAGCCGCGAGCTGCACCTGGACGGTCGAGGGCTGCTGCTGGTGCCGTCGTTCTTCTGCGCGGGCACCCCGGTCGCCCTGCTCGACCCGGCGCTGCCACCGGTGCTCGTCTACCAGGTGGACCGGCTGGGTGGGCTGGTGCCGGCCGACGGCACCACACCGGCGGTGTCGGGTGCCGTCCGCGACTCTCTCGCCGCGCTGCTCGGCCGCACCAGGGCGGCGGTGTTGCAGGCCAGCGACGACGGCTGCACCACCGGCGAGGTGGCGCGCCGGCTCAACATCTCACCGGCGGCGGCCAGCCAGCACGCCACCGTGTTGCGCAACGCCGGCCTGCTCGTGAGTCACCGGGACCGCAACACCGTGCTGCACACGTTGACCCCGCTCGGCCGGGCCATGCTGGACGCCTGACCCGGCCGGTCGCCTACAGGGCGAGCGCGGCGCTGGCGGGGCTGCCGGCGGGCGGGGGGAGCAGGACCGACCCGACGCCCTCGGCGGTCAGGGCGATCCGCAGCCGGTGCAGGTCGGCACCGAGGCGGACCAGGTCCATCGGGTCGACCGGGGCCGGTGCCGAGCCGAGCACCAGGGCGGTGGCGTCGCCCGGCCAGCCGGGCACCTGGGCGATCAGACCGGCGCGTACCTCCGCGTCCTCGACCAGGGTGAAGACCGTGCCGGGGGCGACCGCCCCGGCCACCGCGTCGATCGCCCGACGGACGGCGGCGAGATCGGCCGGGGTCTGGCCGGGAGCGTCGGCCAGGGTGACGGCGTCGGCCAGCCCGGCGGCCCGCGCCTCGGCCGTACCGAGGGAGAAGAGGTCCTGTGCGGCATCGCGGACCAGCGCACGGGCGCCGCCGGAGTCGTCCGGGCGGGTGGCGGAGAGGTAGCCCCGCACCACCGCGACCGGGACCTGGTCGCACTTGCCCTTGATCAGCTCGCCGGCGCCGGCCAGCTCGTCCACCACGGCCATCTGGGTCAGCTGCAACTCGTTGCCGTACGGATCCACCTCGCCCCGGTGGTCGCGGATGGCCGGCATCCCGGCCACTCCGAGCGCCACGTCGGTGAGCCCGTTGCGCCAGGGCCGACCCATGGTGTCGCTGACGATCACGGCGACGTCCAGGTCGAAGCGCTCCTGAAGGGCGGCGCGCAGTGCCCGGGCCGAGGCGTCCGGGTCCACCGGCAGCAGCACCAGCCGGGTCTTGTCCACGTTCGACGCGTCGATCCCGGCGGAGGCCATCACGAAACCGTGGTGGGTCTGCACGATCCGGGTCGGCCCCCGGCTGGCCACCACCCGGGCGGTCTCCGCCGCCAGCACCTCGTCCCGGGCGGTGAGCCGCTCGGGTCCGTCCGCCGGTACGTCGACCAGCCGCCCTTCGGCCTTGGACACGATCTTGCTGGTGACCACCAGCACATCGCCGTCGCGCAGCCAGGGCGCCGCGTTGGCGATCAGCGCCGCTAGGTCGTCGCCCTCGGTCACGTGGCCGATGCCCAGCACCGGCAGGATCTCCAGCCTCACGTCAACTCCACCGCGGCGCGGACCATCGCCGCCGTCGCCGCCTCGTCGGTCATCCGCAACGGCACCGCGCGGACCGTCACCTCCGGCACGAGAGTGCCCGCGTCCTCCTCGTCGACGAGCCAGCCGTTCAGCAGCCCGCCGTCGGCCCGGCCACCGTAGAGCCGACCCACGCCGGCCGCGCTGCACTCGACACCGAGCACGGCGAGGCAGCGGTCGGCCATCCCGCGCACCGGTGCGCCGCCGATGATCGGCGAGAGGCCCACCACCGGGGCGGGTCCGTCGACCACGGCCTCACGCAGGCCGGGCACGGCCAGCACCGGCGCGACGCTCACCACCGGGTTGCTCGGCGCGATCAGCACCAGGTCCGCCGCGCCGATCGCGTCCAGCACGCCCGGGGCCGGCTTCGCCGTCTCCGCCCCGACGAAGATGAAGCGGTGGGTGGGGATGTCGGCCCGGTGGCGCACCCACCACTCCTGGAAGTGGATCGCCCGCTGGCCCTCGCCGCCGTCGACGGTGCCAGCGCTGTTCGCGGGTGCGGGGCTCGCAAGCTCACTCCTCCCGCTCACGACAGCGTGGGTCTCCAGCCGGTCGTCGGTCGCCGGCAGCAGGCGTACGCCCGGCTCCCAGCGGGTCGCCAGTGCCTCGGTGACCGCGTGCAGCGGGTAACCGGCGTTGAGCATGGTGCTGCGCACCAGGTGGGTGGCGATGTCCTTGTCGCCGAGGCCGAACCAGGTCGGCTCCGCCCCGTACGCGGCCAGCTCCTCCTTGACCGTCCAGCTCTCCCCGACCCGGCCCCAGCCCCGCTCGGGGTCGGCGCCCCCGCCGAGGGTGTACATGACGCTGTCCAGGTCGGGGCAGATCTTCAACCCGTGCAGCCACAGATCGTCGCCGACGTTGACGATGGCGGTCACCTCGGCGCCGACCTCGCGGGCGTACGCCCGGACGCCGAGCAGGAACCGGGCGCCACCGATGCCGCCGGCCAGTACCACGATGCGCATGTCGACCATCCTCGCGCACGTGACGCCTCCGGTCCGCCGGTGGCCCGGGAGACTAGGCTCACGTGCGCCCTGTCCGTCCATGCCCCGAGGGGGAGCTCGTGACCAGCCCCGCCGAGCCCGCGTCCACCGACGCGACGCAGGCCCGTCAGCTGACCAAGCCACTACGCGAACTGGCTGCGCTCGCGCTGCTCGGCGCCAACGCCGTGTTCCTCTTCGTGGGCCTGCTGCGGCTGCTCAGCCCGAACGACTACAGCGACTTCACCGGCCGCGCGGGTAGCACCTTCTTCGCGTTCGTCGGGGTGGAGGCGGTGGCTCTGCCGCTGCTGGCGGTGCTGCTGGCCACCCACGTCTCGCCGGTGCTGCCGAAGGCGAAGCTGATCACGCAGGTGGCCCTCGGTGAGTACGCGGTCAGCGCGCTGTTCGGCGCGCTGACCATGCTGATCTGGACGGTGGGTCGGCTGGCCGAGGCCGAGGTGCTGGACGCGCTGCTCGGCGTGCTCAGCCGGTTCGCCTGGCTGATGATCTTCGCGGTCGCCGCCTGGGTGGTCTACACGCTCTGGCGTGCCCTCTACTACGTTCCCCGGCCCAAGCCCCAGCCCGGCGTTTACGGCCAGCCGCAGCCGGGATGGCCGCAGCAGCAGGGTGGCTGGCCCGCTCCGGGGCAGCCCGGCGGCCAGCCGGCGGGCGGATGGCCGGCACCCGGTCAGCCCGGCGGCTACCCGCCGGCGCAGTACCCCGGCCAGTACGGCCAGCCCTCGCCGCCGTTCCAGCCGGCCCCGCAGTCCACGCCGCCGTTCCCGCAGTCGGCTCCGCCGTTCCCGCAGTCCGCGCCGCCGGCCAACCCCGCGCCGCAGTCGGCGCCGCCCGCGCCGGCCGCACCGCCGTTCGGGCAGCCACCGTCGGCCGACCCGACCCAGGCCATCCCGCGTCAGTCCGCCGACCCGACCCAGGCCATCGCCCGCCCCGGTGACTCCGACGGCGACCGTACCCAGCGGATCAACCCGGGCGAGCACCCGGAACAGCCACGCTGAGCCGGCTCCGGCAGGTCTCTTGATGGTCGGTGGGTCGTCGGCGGATCCGCCGGACCACTGACCATCAAGAGGACCGGCGTGCCCTTTCCCACCCTGCGGGCCGGGACCGGTGGGGCCGACCGGCGCAACGCATAGGCTGAGCGAATGGTTGATCGCACCCACTCCGGTCCGAGCGAGGCGAGTGTGCGGCGGGCCCTGGGCCGGGCCGCGACCGGTCGGGCGCTGGACGTCGACGAGGCGACCGCGTTGCTCTCCGCCCGCGGTGAGGCGCTAGACGAGCTGCTCCGGGTCGCCGGTGGGATCCGCGACGCCGGGCTGCGCGAGGCCGGCCGGCCGGGCGTGGTCACGTACTCGAAGAAGGTCTTCATCCCGCTGACCCGGCTGTGCCGGGACCGCTGCCACTACTGCACGTTCGCCACCGTGCCGCACCGGCTGCCGGCGCCCTTCCTGGACCGCGACGAGGTGCTGGCCATCGCCCGGGCCGGCGCCGCCCAGGGCTGCAAGGAAGCCCTGTTCACCCTCGGTGACCGGCCGGAGGAGCGCTGGCCGGCAGCCCGGACCTGGCTGGACGAGCGCGGCTACGACTCCACCCTGGACTACCTGCGCGCCTGCGCGGTCGCGGTGCTGGAGGAGACCGGCCTGCTGCCGCACCTCAACCCCGGCGTGCTGTCCTGGTCGGAGCTGCAACGACTCAAGCCGGTCGCGCCGAGCATGGGCATGATGCTGGAGACCACGGCGACGCGGCTCTGGTCCGAGCCGGGCGGCCCGCACTTCGGCTCCCCGGACAAGGAGCCGGCGGTCCGGCTGCGGGTGCTCGACGACGCCGGCCGGGTGGGGGTGCCGTTCACCACCGGCATCCTGATCGGCATCGGGGAGACCCCGGCCGAGCGGGTGGACGCGCTCTTCGCGATCCGCCGCGCCCACCGGGAGTACGGCCACCTCCAGGAGGTGATCGTGCAGAACTTCCGCGCGAAGCCGGACACGGCGATGCGCGGCATGCCCGACGCGGAGCTGCACGACCTGGCCGCCACGGTGGCGGTGGCCCGGCTGCTGCTCGGCCCGAGGGCCCGGATCCAGGCCCCGCCGAACCTCATCGCCGGGGAGTACGGCCTGCTGCTGCGGGCCGGCATCGACGACTGGGGTGGCGTCTCCCCGCTCACCCCGGACCACGTCAACCCGGAACGCCCCTGGCCGCAGATCGAGGAGCTGGCCCGGCACACCGAGCTGGGCGGGTTCACCCTGCGCGAGCGGCTGACCATCTACCCCGAGTACGTGCGCGCCGGCGACCCGTGGCTCGACCCGCGGCTACTGCCGCACGTGAGCGCGCTGGCCGACCCGGCCACCGGGCTGGCGGTCGAGTCGGCCCGTCCGCAGGGCCGCCCCTGGCAGGAGCCGGAGGAGGTGTTCGGCGGGCGGGTCGACCTGCACGCCACCATCGACACCACCGGTCGGACGGACGACCGGCGGGGCGACTTCGACAGCGTCTACGGGGACTGGGCGGAGGTCGCCACGAAGGTGACCGCCGGGCCGGCCGCCCTCGCCGGCGACCACGACCTGCGGGCCGGGCTGCGCCTTGCCGCCGACGACCCGGCCGCGCTGCTGGAGCCCGGCAACACCGATGCGGCGCTGGCGCTGTTCGCGGCGGACGGGCCGACGCTGGACGAGTTGTGCCGGCTGGCCGACGACGTGCGCCGGGACGCGGTCGGCGACGACGTCACCTACGTGGTCAACCGCAACATCAACTTCAGCAACGTCTGCTACGTCGGCTGCCGGTTCTGCGCCTTCGCCCAGCGGGAGCGCGACGCCGACGCGTACCGGCTCTCCGTCGACCAGGTCGCCGACCGGGCCGAGGAGGCGTGGGCGGCCGGTGCCAGCGAGGTCTGCCTCCAGGGCGGCATCGACCCGAAGATGCCGGTCACCGGCTACGCCGACATCGTGCGTGCGATCAAGGCCCGGGTGCCCGAGATGCACGTGCACGCGTTCTCGCCCATGGAAATCGTCACCGCGGCCGCGAAGGCGGGCGTGCCCGTACGCGAGTGGCTGACCCAGCTGCGCGAGGCCGGTCTGGACACCATCCCGGGCACCGCCGCGGAGATCCTCGACGACGACGTGCGCTGGGTGCTCACCAAGGGCAAACTGCCGGCCGCCGCCTGGGTCGACGTGGTCAGCACCGCCCACGAGCTGGGCATCCGGTCCAGCTCCACGATGATGTACGGCCACGTCGACCACCCCGGGCAGTGGCTGGCGCACTTCCGGGTGCTGGCCGGTGTGCAGGACCGCACCGGCGGCTTCACCGAGTTCGTGGCGCTGCCGTTCGTGCACACCAACGCCCCGATCTACCTGGCCGGCATCGCCCGGCCAGGGCCGACCTGGCGGGAGAACCGGGTGGTGCACGCGATGTCCCGGCTGCTGCTGCACGGCCGGATCGACAACATCCAGTGCTCGTGGGTGAAGCTGGGCGACGAGGGCACGGTGGCGATGCTCCAGGGCGGCTGCAACGATCTGGGCGGCACGCTGATGGAGGAGACCATCTCCCGGATGGCCGGCTCGGGCAACGGCTCGGCGCGGACCGAGGAGCAGTTGCGGGCCATCGCGGTGGCGGCCGGACGTCCAGCCCGCAAGCGGACGACCGCGTACGGTCACGTCCGGCCCTGAGGTCGAACCTTTTCCCGCCACCGGCCGTACCAAGCGGTGCCGGCGGCGGTCGCGGCGAGGGCCGCCGCCGGTGTCCCCCTGGGGCCCGGCGGCGTCGGTAGGCGGCGCGGGACCCGTCCGTCTGAGCGGGCGCGTTCGCGCCGCCGCCGAAAGGTTGCCCATGACCAGTGATCAGCGGAAGCGGCCCTGGCCGCGACTGACCCGCCGGCAGACGTTGACCGCCGCGGCCAGCGCCACCCTCGGTGCCGCGGCCCTCACCGTGCCGGGCCTGTCAGCCGCGCAGAACGCCCCGGGCGCGGCCGCCCGGGCCGACGAACCGATCGTCGTGCACCTGCGTGACGCCGCCAGCGGAACGATGGACGTCTTCGTCGGCGAGTCCCGCATCGAGGTACGTGACCGTGGCCTTGCGGACCAGCTGCGGCGCGCCGCCCGGCGCTGACCCGGCGCTCACTCCGCTCGTCACCCTGTCCCCGCCCAGTGAGGTTGGTCCGTCATGTCTTCCCACCGTGAAGCCCCGGAGATAGCCAAGGATCCGGTCGCCGACAGCTCCGACCTGTACGCGTTCGTGAGCCCCGACAAGCCCGACTCGGTCACGCTGATCGCCAACTACGTGCCGCTGCAGCTCCCCTCCGGGGGCCCGAACTTCTTCGAGTTCGGTGACGACGTGCGCTACGAGATCCATATCGACAACGACGGCGACGGCCGTCCGGATGTCACCTACCGGTTCGAATTCACCATTGAGATCACCAACCCGAACAGTTTTCTCTACAACACCGGCCCGATCGAGTCGCTGGACAGCAGGAACTGGAACCGGCGGCAGTTCTACAGCCTGACCCGGGTGGCCGACGGCCGGGAGCACCGGCTGGCGCACAAGCTGCCCTGCCCGCCGTGCAACGTCGGGCCGCTCTCCACCCCGAAGTACGCCGAGCTGGTGCGGCAGGCCACCTACTCGCTCTCCACCGGGGAGCGGGTCTTCGCCGGGCAGCGCGCCGACGGCTTCTTCGTCGACCTGGGAGCGATCTTCGACCTCGGCACCCTGCGGCCGTTCCAGCAGTTGCACGTGGCCGGCAAGAAGATCTTCAAGGCCGAGGGTGAGCCGGTCAACGCCACCGACCGGATGAACGTGCACAGCATCGCGGTGCAGGTGCCGCTGAGCCGGGTGCGCCGGCGCGCCAACCGGTACGGCGCGGCCGACCGCGCGTCGGTGATCGGGGTGTGGACGTCGGCGTCCCGCCGGCAGGTCCGGGTGCTCGGTGACCGGGCCGCCGCGGACACCGCCACCGGCCCGTTCACCCAGGTCTCCCGGTTGGGCAATCCGCTGTTCAACGAGGTCATCGTGCCGATGTCCAAGAAGGACCTGTGGAACTCGCTGCCACCGTCGGAGGACAAGCGGTTCGCGCAGTTCGTCGAGCAGCCGGAGCTGGCGGCGCTGCTGCCGGCGCTCTACCCGGACGTCTTCCCCAACCTGGACAGGCTCACCAAGGCCAAGAAGGCCCGTGCCGACCTCGTGGCGATCCTGCTCACCGGTGTGCCGGCGGGGCTGATCGACGGCTTCACCAACGCCACCGGCGACGTGCAGGCCGACATGCTCCGGCTGAACACGGCGATCCCGCCGACTCCGCGTCCAGACCGGTTCGGGGTGCTCGGCGGTGACCTGGCCGGCTTCCCGAACGGGCGGCGGGTCGGCGACGACGTGGTGAGCATCGCGCTGCGGGCGATCGCCGGGTTGACCGTCCCGCTGGTGGACAGGACGTTCCGTCCGGACGCGGCGGCGGCCGCGCTCACCCCGGGGTTGAGCGCCGCCGACGTGACCGCCCCGTTCCTCGGAAACTTCCCCTACCTGGGTACGCCGTACGACGGGTTCAACAACCCGCCGGCGTCGTCCTGACCACGCGGGGGAGCAGCGGATGCACGAGCACGCGTACGGGCCGTCCGAGACCGGGAGTGTCGTCCTCGATCTGGGCGGCGAGACCGGAGCTCTCATCGTCTACACGGGCCGGGATCTGCACGGCCGGGAAATCGAGATCAGCCGGGACGGTGACCGGCGGACCCACTCGGCGGTACGGGAGCGACGGGTACGGGACGGCTCCTTCCACAGTGCGGTCTACCCGGATCTGCCCGCGGGCATCTATACCGTCTGGTGGGACAACGACACGTCGGCCGGGACGGTTTCTGTCCATGGTGGAGCGATAGCCGAGTTCGTGTGGCCGAGCAGGGGATTGGCGGCTTCCGGCTGACTCCACCGCACCCGTTCTCCGCTCGCGCCCCGTCCACATGGTGGACGGGGCGCGAGCGCTGTCCATCGCTCGACGGGCAGTCTGGGCCGTGCCGCGTTAACCTGTTGCCCACCAAGATCAGCTTTGTGAGAGGGGGCCGGTCGATGTTTCTGGCGGCGCCGTGGCGGCGGACTGCCGCGGGAGCGCCACGGCAGAAAAGTCGTGCAACTCGCCGGAGAGGGCGTTACTCGGCCGGGGTCTGAATCGATAGGGCAGGTTGCGAGGCTGGACGACCCGATGGGTCGTTCGAGGTGTCGGGAGGGCGACTCCATTATCAAGTTTGGCTTGACGGCGCACGTATTACACGCGTGTAATTTGAATGGGGTTGTTCGCACGGAACGCAACAAAACGGGACCGGACGGACAAGCACGCCTTTCGCGTGGGGGGTTGCAGCGGCGATGACGCCGGTGCGCGACAAGGAGGCATTTGATGGACGGCCAGCTTGAGGTGGCCGACCTGCTCGGAAACGCGCCGGAGTGGCAGGAGCGGGCGCTGTGCTCGCAGACCGACCCCGAGGCGTTCTTTCCCGAGAAGGGCGGCTCGACCCGCGAGGCGAAGAGGATCTGCTCGCGCTGCGAGGTCAAGACCGAATGTCTGGAATACGCTCTCGGTCACGACGAGCGGTTCGGCATCTGGGGTGGGCTCTCCGAGCGGGAGCGGCGCAAGTTGAAGCGGCGGGCCGCCTGAGCGGTGTCGGGTCGGGGCGGTGGGGGCCGCCCGGCTCGGCCGCGCGGGGACGACTCAGGCCAGCTCGTCGGGGTCGACCCCGAGCAGGTTCGCCACCTGTTCGATGATCACGTCATGCACCAGGTCGGCGAGGTCCTCGCGGTCCATCGCCCGGAACTCCAGGGGCCGTCGGTACAGCACGATCCGCGGCGGCACCTCCTGCCGCCCGGGGCGGCCGGGCAGCAGCCGCGCCAGCGGGACCTCGCCGTCCTCCAGCACGTCGGAGTCGTAGACGTTCAGGTCCGGCGGCACGTCCTCGACCGCGAACTCGACGCCGGCCAGCTCCTTGGCGAAGCGGCGCTCCAGCGTCTCGACGGTGTCCAGGACCAGGTCGTCGAAGACCTCCGCCTTGGTCCGCGCCAGCGGCACGGTGGCCGGCACCAGCCGCCCGCGCAGGCCGCGTCCGTGCCGGTCGCGGTGCCCACGCCGGCCGGAGCCGGGGCGGCGGTGTTCCGGGCTCGTCATGAGGCAAAGGGTAGCGCCCGCGCCGGGCTGGCCAGCGGCAGCGCCGCTCCCGTGGCGCGGCGCGCCCAGGACGGTCAACTGTGATCACCACGACGGGCGTGTCGCAACGCGAAGCGATGCGCCGGACCCGGTAATGGAGATACCCTGCCGCACGTGAGGTCACCACGGCGCTGCTCCCGTAACGGCTGCCCCCGGCAAGCGGTCGCCACATTGACCTATGTCTACAACGAGTCGACAGCGGTGGTGGGTCCCCTGGCGGCCTTCGCCGAGCCGCACACCTACGACCTGTGTGAGCCGCACGCCCGCAGCCTGACCGCGCCGCGGGGCTGGGACGTGGTCCGGCACGAGGGCGAGTTCGAGCCGCCGCCGCCGACCACGGACGACCTGGTCGCGCTGGCCGAGGCGGTCCGTGAGGCCGCCCGCCCGGCCCCCCGCCCGCCCGAGGACCCCCACGACCGGTCCCACCCCGACCAGTCCCACTCCACCGGCCGCCGGGGCCACCTCCGCGTGATCCCCCCCAACCACTAACCCACCCCACACCGCCCCACCCCACGGTGCGCCGAACCAGGCCCTCCCGTTGATCATGAAGTTATTGCCACGACTCGCCGAGGCGAGGGGCAATAACTTCATGATCAACCGGGCGGGGTGGGGTGGGGTGGGGTGGGTGCTGAGGGGGTTGGTTAGTTGCCCAGGAGGCGGGAGAAGGTTGCTGCTCGGCGGGACGGGCGGTTGGTGCGGGCTTCGGCTCCGTCGGCGGAGGCCATGACCCGGAGGCCCGCGTTCACCGCCAGCCAGCGCAGGGGTTCCGGCTCCCAGCGGGGTGAGCGGTGGTTCACCCAGGGCAGGGTGGTCAGCTCGGTGTGCTCGCCGCGGATCAGGTCGGCCAGGGTGCGACCGGCGAGGTTGCTGGACCCCACCCCGTCCCCGACGTAGCCGCCTGCCCAGGCCAGCCCGCTGGCCCGGTCAAAGCCGACCGAGGCCGCCCAGTCCCGGGCCACACCCAGCGGGCCGCCCCAGGTGTGCGTCACCGGCACGTCCGGGCCGAGCACCGGGAAGAGCTCCCCGAGTGTCCGCCGCAGCGCCGCGAAGACCCGCGGCTCCCGGTCGTGGTCGGGGGAGACGCGGGACCCGAAATGGTACGGAGCACCGCGCCCGCCGAACGCCAGCCGGCCGTCGACGGTCCGCTGCCCATAGATGATCACGTGTCGGTGGTCGGAGAACGTCTCCCGCTTGGCCAGCCCGATCCGTGCCCAGGTCTCCGCCGGCAGCGG
Organism: Micromonospora sp. RHAY321; assembly: GCF_023896955.1. GTDB lineage: Bacteria > Actinomycetota > Actinomycetes > Mycobacteriales > Micromonosporaceae > Micromonospora. Next base: position 53,193 of record NZ_JAMHIW010000017.1, on the reverse strand, counting down.
CTCCGTGGCCACCATGAGCGAGTACACCGGTGCCACGGCGCGCCGCTGACCGGGCAGCGTGGGCGTGTACCCCTCGGTCGCCCGGACCACCACCGGCGCCCGTACCGTGCCGCTCGCGGTGACCGCCGCGCCGGCCCGGATCGAGGCGACCGGGGTGCGCTCGTGGATGGTCACTCCGAGACGTTCCACCGACCTGGCGAGACCACGGACCAGCTTCGCCGGGTGCACGGCCGCGCAGTGCGGGGTGTACGTCCCACCGCGTACCCCCTCGGCGGCGCAACGGGCGGCGGCCTCGCCGGCGTCGAGGAACGCCAGGTGCTCCGGGCCGAAGCCGAACGCGCGGGCCTCGTCCACGGCGGCCCGCGCCCGGGCGAGCTGCGGGCCGGTACGCGCCAGGGTGACGGTGCCGCCGTCGGCCCAGTCGCAGTCGATGCCCTCGGCTGCGACGACCCGGCCCACCTCCCGGACGGTGTCGTGCAGCGCCCGTTGCATGGCGACCGCCGAGTCCCGGCCGTGTCGGCGGGCCAACCCGGTCAGGGAGGTGGGGAAGAGCGCCGAGCACCAGCCGCCGTTGCGGCCGGACGCCCCGTACCCGGCGATCTCCCTCTCCAGAACGACGACCCGGAGCCCGGGCTCGGCCCGCGCCAGGTGGTACGCGGTCCACAGCCCGGTGTAGCCGGCACCCACGATCACCACGTCGGCGTCCGTGTCGCCGGGCAGCGCCGGTCGCGGTGTCAGCGGCTCGTCCAGTGTCGACAGCCAGTACGACAGCTCCCGGTAGTCCCCGGCGGCGTCACCGTTCAGAGTCGTGCCCATGCCTCGGTAAGCACCGTGCGCAGGATCTGCTCGATCTCGTCGAAGTGCTGCTGCTCGGCGATCAGCGGCGGGGCGAGCTGCACGACGGGGTCGCCCCGGTCGTCGGCCCGGCAGTAGAGCCCGGCCTGGAACAGGGCCGTGGAGAGGAAGCCCCGCAGCAGCCGCTCCGACTCGGCCTCGTCGAAGGTCTCCCGGGTCGTCTTGTCCTTGACCAGTTCGATGCCGTAGAAGTAGCCGTCGCCGCGAACGTCGCCGACGATCGGCAGGTCGTGGAGCTTCTCCAGGGTGGACCGGAAGGCGTCCTCGTTGGCCCGTACGTGCCCGACCAGGTCCTCGCGGGCGAAGACCTCGAGGTTGGCCAGGGCCACCGCGCAGGAGACCGGGTGGCCGCCGAAGGTCACCCCGTGGGCGAACATGCCGGTCTCGGTCAGGAACGGCTCCATCAGCCGGTCGCTGGCGATCATCGCGCCGAGCGGGGCGTAACCGGAGGTGATGCCCTTGGCGGTGGTGATGATGTCCGGCTGGTAGCCGTAGCGCACCGCGCCGAAGTATTCGCCGAGCCGCCCCCAGGAGCAGATGACCTCGTCGGAGACGAGCAACACGTCGTACGCGTCGCAGATCTCCCGGACCCGCTCGAAGTAGCCGGGCGGGGGTGGGAAGCAGCCGCCGGAGTTCTGCACCGGCTCCAGGAAGACGGCGGCGACGGTGTCCGGCCCCTCCCGCTCGATGGCCCGGCCGATCTCGTCGGCGGCCCAGCGGCCGAACGCCTCGGCGTCGTCGCCGTGCTCCGGCGCCCGGTAGAAGTTGGTGTTCGGCACCTTGATCGCACCGGGGACCAGCGGCTCGAAGTCGCTCTTGATGCCGGGCAGGCCGGTGATCGACAGCGCGCCCATCGAGGTGCCGTGGTAGGCGATGTACCGGCTGATCACCTTGTACTTGTTGGGCTGGCCGGTGCGCTTGAAGTAGGCCCGGGCCAGCTTCCACGCCGCCTCGACGGCCTCGGAGCCGCCGGTGGTGAAGAAGACCCGGTTGAGGTCGCCGGGGGTGAGCGTGGCGATCTTCTCGGCCAGCTCGACGGCCTTGGGGTGGGCGTACGACCAGAGCGGGAAGTACGCCAGCTCACCGGCCTGCTTCGCGGCCGCCTCGGCCAGCTCGGTGCGGCCGTGGCCGGCGTTGACGACGAAGAGCCCGGCGAGCCCGTCCAGGTAGCGACGGCCCTGCGCGTCCCACACGTACGCGCCTTCGCCGCGCACGATGGTCGGCACCTCGCCGGCGGAGTAGCTCGCCATCCGGGTGAAGTGCATCCAGAGGTGGTCGGTGGCGTTGGCCATGTCAGCCCCATCGGTAACGGGCCGGTCCAAGGGGTGACGCCGGCCGCTCTGCCCACGGTTATCGCACAGTCTCGGGCTCCGAAGCAAGTGGTATCGGTGGCCTGTTGGCCCGAGCGCAACGGAATCAGCGAGTGGCAGAGGTCTGCGCAACGGAATTCGCACCACGAGCGCGCGGCTCGGGGCTCTGGTTCGCGCGGACACCGGGCGTTGCGTGGGTTGAAGCAGAGCAAAGGCGGCGGCGGAGGTGACGGGTGCCGTGGTTTCGCATGCTGATCCACTCCCGGTCGGCGACCTGGGGGTGTTCCGGTGCGGTTGATGCCGCGACTTCGGCGATGTCGAGTGGATCAACCCGGGGCGGGTCGGGACGCCTTCGGGGCGTTCGTGGAGCGTCCTGGACGCGCGCCAACACGTCCCACCGCAACACGCCGGTAGACGGCGGACACGGCTACCCACCGTGGCTATCGTGCGACCTGCCCTGGTTTCGCCCCTGGGCCGAACTCGAACAGGACGCCACCGCCATCCGGTGGTACGAGCCGCTGCTCGTCCCGGGCCTTCTCCAGACCGAGGGGTACGCCCGTTCCGTGCTGAACACGGGCGGTTTGCTCGCGCCGTCCGACGTGGACCAAATCGTGGCCGGACGGCTGGAGCGACAGGCGGTCCTCGGCCACGACATGCCTCCGCAGCTCATCGTGGTGATCGACGGGGTGGTGCTGCGCCGGCCGGTCGGCGACCGCGCCGTGATGGCCGGGCAGTTGGCCCACCTGGCGGCCCTCGCCGAGTGGAGGCACGTGCAGGTGCGGGTGATCCCGGCCGAGAACCCGTGGCACACCGGTCTAGCGGGGCCCTTCGTGTTGGGTCGCCTGCCCGATGGGACGGAATTGGCGTATCTCGACAACCAACTCCGTGGTCAGGTCATATCCGATCCCATCGACATCGCTAACCTGGGACGCAGGTGGGAGAGCGTCGCAGGCGAGGCGCTGCCCCAGCGACGCTCGACCGAGCTGATCAGGGAAGTGGCCGAGACATGGACATGACCGACGCCCGCTGGCGCACCGCCACCCGTAGCAGCAACAACGGTGGTGCCTGCGTGGAGGTGGCCGACAACCTGCCGGATCGGGTGCTGGTGCGGGACAGCAAGGACCGCGACGGCGGGGTGCTCACCTTCGCCCCGACCTCCTGGAGTTATTTCGTCGAGCAGTTGCGGCAGCGGTGAGATGACCGACGCCCGCTGGCGCACCGCCACCCGCAGCAGCAACAACGGCGGCGACTGCGTCGAGGTGGCCGACAACCTGCCCGGTCTGGTGCTGGTGCGGGACAGCAAGGACCGCGACGGCGGCACTCTGACCTTCGTGCCGGCCGCCTGGGCGTCCTTCGTCGGCGCTTTCCGCCAAAACGCTCGTTGATTCACTCGCATTCATCGAAGTCGGGGCGTCGGGACCACGGGGACACCGCGACATCCTGGACGTCGAGTGGATCAAGCTGTGAGCCTCAGGCCGTACCCCAGGTGTAGGTCTGCTTGCGCAGCTTGAGGTAGACGAATGCCTCGGTGGAGAGCACCCCGGGCACGGCGCGCAGCCGTTGCAGGATCTCCAGCAGGTGGTCGTCGTTGCGGCAGACCACCTCCGTCAGCAGGTCGAACGACCCCGCGGTGATCACCACGTAGTCGACCTCCTCCAACTCGGCGAGCCGGTCGGCCACCGCCTCCAGGTCCCCGTCGGTGCGCAGGCCGATCATGGCCTGCCGGGGAAATCCGAGCTGGAGCGGATCGGTCACGGCGACGATCTGCATCACGCCCGAGTCGAGCAGCCGCTGCACCCGCTGGCGGACCGCCGCCTCGGAGAGCCCGACGGCCTTGCCGATGGTGGCGTACGGCCGGCGGCCGTCCTCCTGGAGCTGTTCGATGATCTGCTTGGCCACGTCGTCCAGCAGAGCGTGATTGGCACCTTCACGGACAGCGACGCGTCGGCCGCCGTTGCCGTTCTCGTGCTGCCGGTTCGTCATCGTGCGCTCCCCATGTCCCGAATCGTGATGTCGCGCGTGTGTCCCCGCGCAGTCTGGCGTATTTCGTCGTCCATCGCTATTCCCGCAACGGAATCCCTTGTAAGGGAGGTCACCTCATGTCAGGATCAGTCGTCCATGGCACTGACCTCCCCGCCGGCGCGCCACCCCCGTCCCGCCGCCGACGATGACCCCATAGGAGTCGTCATGCGTACTCCCCTCCGGCCCCTCACCCGGCGTGGACTGCTCACCGGCACCCTCGGTTCGGCCGCGTTGCTCGCCGCTGGCGGCAGCCTGGCCGGCTGTGGCACCAAGGGTGCCCAGCAGACCGAGGCCGGCTGCGTCAGCGAAGACCTTTCCGGCACCGAGAAGAAGCTTGCCTTCTCCAACTGGCCCCAGTACATGGACGTGGACGAGAAGGACGAGTCCAAGAGGCCCAGTCTGGACGCCTTCATCGCCAAGACCGGCATCCAGGTCACGTACACCGAGGACATCAACGACAACAACGAGTTCTTCGGCAAGGTGCAGAACCAGCTCGCGGCCTGCCAGAGCACCGACCGGGACATCATCGTGCTGACCGACTGGATGGCGGCCCGGATGATCCGGCTCGGCTGGATCCAGAAGCTCGACCCGGCGAAGATCCCGAATGTCCAGGCCAACCTGCTCCCGTCGCTGCTCAACCGCTCGTTCGACAGCGAGAACCGGATCTCCATCCCCTGGCAGTCCGGCCTTGCCGGGTTGGCGTACAACGGCAGCGTCACCAAGGAGCTGCGCACCGTCGACGAGCTGCTCACCCGCCCGGACCTCAAGGGCAAGGTGACGGCGCTGAGCGAGATGCGCGACACCATGGGCCTGCTGCTCGGGTCCAACGGGCACGACCCGGCCAACTTCACCGCCGCCCAGTTCGACGACGCGCTCAACAAGCTCAAGAAGGCCGTCGACTCGGGGCAGATCCGCAAGTTCACCGGCAACGACTACGCACCCGACCTGGCCAAGGGCGACATCGCCGCGTGCATCGGCTGGTCCGGGGACGTCATCCAGCTCTCGAGTGAGAACGAGAAGGTGCAGTTCGTCGCCCCCGACTCCGGCGTGATGCTGTTCAGCGACAACATGATGGTCCCCAACAAGGCCACCCACAAGGGCAACGCCGAAGCGCTGATCAACTACTACTACGAGCCGGCCGTCGCGGCGACGCTCGCCGCGTACGTCAACTACATCTGCCCGGTCAAGGGTGCCCAGGCCGAGATGGAGAAGATCGACCCCGAGCTGGCGGCCAACCCGCTGATCTTCCCCGACGACGCGCTCCTGTCGAAGTCCAAGGTGTTCATGGCCCTGGACGAGAAGCAGGAGAAGGAGTACGAGGGCAAGTTCCAGCAGGTCATCGGAGCGTGACGGGGATGGCCGAGACACCCGCCGGCGACCTGCGCCTGGCCAACCTCACCAAGCGGTTCGGCATCTTCACCGCGGTCGACGACCTCAGTCTGACCGTTCCGCAGGGCTCGTTCTTCGCCCTGCTCGGCGCGTCCGGCTGCGGCAAGACCACCACGCTGCGGATGATCGCCGGCCTGGAGGAACCGACCAGTGGCCAGGTGCTGCTCGGCGACCGGGACATCGCCCGGCTGCGGCCGTACAAGCGCCCGGTCAACACCGTCTTCCAGAGCTACGCGCTCTTCCCGCACCTGAACATCTTCGAGAACGTCGCCTTCGGCCTGCGTCGGCGTGGCATCCGCTCGGTCGACGACGAGGTCCTGCGGATGCTGTCGCTGGTGCAGCTCGACGGCTACGGCAACCGCCGGCCCGCCCAGCTCTCCGGCGGCCAGCAGCAACGGGTCGCGCTGGCCCGTGCGCTGATCAACCGGCCGCAGGTGCTGCTGCTCGACGAGCCGCTGGGCGCGCTCGATTTGAAGCTGCGCCGGCAGATGCAGATCGAGTTGAAGCGGATCCAGACCGAGGTGGGCATCACCTTCGTGCACGTCACGCACGACCAGGAGGAGGCCATGACCATGGCCGACACCGTCGCGGTGATGAACGCCGGCCGGATCGAGCAGCTCGGCGCTCCGGCCGACATCTACGAGTTCCCGGCCACCGCGTTCGTGGCGAACTTCCTCGGCCAGTCCAACCTGCTCGCCGGCGAGGCCGCCGGCACCGCCGGGGGCGAGGTCGCGGTGACGGCGCACGGCGGGCGCTTCTCGGTGCCCGCCGGCCGCGCCCGGGCCGACCGGGGCGCGGTCCACCTGGGGGTACGCCCCGAGAAGCTGCATCTGGTCGGCTCCGCCGACCAGGTGCCCGCCGGCCACCAGCACGTCACCGGGGTTGTCACCGACGCCTCCTACGTCGGAGTCAGCACGCAGTACCTGCTGCGCACCGGCTGGGGCACCGAACTGTCGGTCTTCGCGGCCAACAGCGGAGCGGTGGCGCAGGTGCCGGTGGGCAGCGAGGCGGTGGCGTACTGGGATCCGCGGCACGCGTTCCTGCTGCCCCGGGACGTCGCCGACAGCGATCGGACCTCGCCGGTGCTCGACGAGCCGGTGGGTGCGTCGTCGTGACCCTCCTGGCCCAGGTGCCCACCGGGTCGGGGCAGCCGCCGCCCGAGCCGCCGGCAGCCCGGTCCGGGCGGTACCGCCTGCTGCCGTACCTGCTGCTGCTGCCCGGCGCGGCCTGGCTGCTGGTCTTCTTCGGCGTGCCGCTGGTGCAGCTCGCCTCGGCCAGCCTGTACGACCCCAGCGGCTCGCTCTCCACCGGCTACGCGATGACGTGGGCGTTCGGCAACTACCCGGACGTGTTGCAGGCGTACTGGCCGCAGTTCCTGCGCTCGTTCGGCTATGCCGGGGTGGCCCTGGTGCTGGCGCTGCTGCTGGGCTACCCGCTGGCGTACGCGATCGCGCAGAAGGCCGGCCGGTGGAAGAACCTGCTGCTGGTCTGCGTGGTCGCGCCGATGTTCACCAGTTTCCTGGTGCGCACACTGGCCTGGAAGACCATCCTGTCGGACAACGGCGCGCTCGTCGGTCTGCTGCGTGACGTGCACCTGCTCGCCCCGGACGGTCGGCTGCTGGCCACCCCGTTCGCGGTGGTGCTGGGCCTGACGTACAACTTCCTGCCGTTCCTGGTGCTGCCGCTGTACGCGAGCCTGGAACGGCTGGACTACCGGCTGCTGGAGGCGGCCAGTGACCTGTACGCCAGCCCGGTTGAGGCGTTCCGTCGGGTGACCCTGCCGCTGTCCATGCCCGGCCTGATCGCCGGCACGCTGCTGTTCTTCATTCCGGCCAGCGGCGACTACATCAACGCCGAGCTGCTCGGCACGCCGAACGAGTACATGATCGGCAACGTCATCGACTCGGCGTTCCTGGTCCGGCTGGACTACCCGCAGGGCGCCGCGCTGTCGTTCCTGCTGATGGCGGCGATCCTCGCGGTGGTCTTCGGCTACCTGCGCAGGGCCGGCACGGAGGAGGTGCTGTGAGGGTTTCCCGCTGGCTGGCCGACCGCTGGGTGATGATCGTGGCGCTGCTGGTGCTCGGCTACCTGGCGCTGCCGATCCTGGTGGTGGCGGGGCTGTCGTTCAACCGCCCGTCGAGCCGGCTGTCGTACGACTTCAACGAGTTCACCCTGGACAACTGGCGCCAGCCGTGCGCCACCTCCGACATGTGCGACGCGGTCGTCCGGAGTGTGCAGATCGGTTTCATCGCCACCGTCGTCGCCACGGTGCTCGGCACCCTGATGGCGTTCGCGCTGGTCCGGCACCGTTTCCGTGGCCGGTCCGGCATCAACGTGCTGATCTTCCTGCCGATGGCCACTCCGGAGCTGGTGATGGGCACCTCGCTGCTGGCGCTCTTCGTCTCCGCCGGGGTGCCGCTGGGCTTCTGGACGATCGTCATCGCGCACGTGATGTTCTGCGTCTCGTTCGTGGTCGTCACCGTGAAGGCGCGGCTCGCCGGGATGGACCGGCGGTTGGAGGAGGCCGCCATGGACCTGTACGCCAGCGAGTGGCAGACGTTCCGGCGGATCACCCTGCCGCTGGTGCTGCCCGGGATCGTGGCCGCCGCGCTGCTCGCCTTCTCGCTGAGCTTCGACGACTTCATCATCACGAACTTCAACGCCGGCACCACCGTCACGTTCCCGATGTACGTCTGGGGCGCTGCCCAGCGGGGCATCCCACCGCAGGTCAACGTCATCGGCACCGCGATGTTCGCGATCGCGCTGCTGCTGGTCGGGCTCAGCTCGTTGCGCGGCCGGCGGGCCCGACGCGCCAACCTGCTGGCCGGCCCGGTGCAGAGCAGCCCGGCGCGTCGGCCGTCATGACCCTTCCGCATACCGGCCGGGCGCTGGCCGACGCGGCGCCCGTGCCGTACTGGCTCGACCGTCCGGACCGCCCCGACCCGTTGCCGCCACTCGCCGGCCCGCAGCACGCCGACCTGCTGGTGATCGGCGGCGGGTACGGCGGGCTCTGGGCCGCCCTGCTGGCCAAGCAGGCCGACCCCGAGCGGGACGTGCTGCTCGTCGACGCGGGCACCTGTGGCTGGGCGGCGTCGGGGCGCAACGGTGGGTTCTGCGCCGCCTCGCTCACCCACGGCCTGGCCAACGGCGTCGACCGCTTCCCCGGCGAGGTCGCTGAGCTGGAACGCCTCGGCCGGGAGAACCTGGACGCCATCACCGCCACGGTCGCCGCATTCGGCATCGACTGCGACTTCGAACGCACCGGCGAACTCGCCGTCGCCGTCGAGCCGTACCAGCTGGCCGGGCTCGCGGCCGACGCGGAACTGGCCCGCCGGTACGGCCACCACGTGCGGCTGCTCGACCGCGACGAGGTGCGGGGCGAGGTCAACTCACCGACGTACCTGGGCGGAATGTTCGACGCCGACCGGGTGGCCATGCTGGACCCGGCGAAGCTCGCGTGGGGGCTGCGCCGCGCCTGCCTCGACCTCGGCGTACGGATGCACGAGCACACCCGGGTCACCGGGCTGCGCGCCGACGGCGCCGCGTTGCTCGCGCGGACGGCCGGCGGGCCGGACGCCGCCCCCGGGTCGGTGCGGGCGCCACGGGTGGTGCTGGCGACCAACGCCTTCCCGCCACTGCTGCGCCGACTGAGGGCGTACGTGGTGCCGGTCTACGACCACGTGCTGATGACCGAACCGCTCACCCCGGAGCAACGGGACGCGATCGGCTGGCGCAACCGGCAGGGGCTGGCCGACACCGGCAACCAGTTCCACTACTACCGGATCACCGCCGACGGGCGGATCCTCTTCGGCGGCTACGACGCGGTCTACCACTACGGCAACCGGGTCGCGCCCGAGCTGGAGCAGAACGCGGCCACCTTCGCCACCCTCGCCGCCCACTTCTTCACCACCTTCCCGCAGCTCGCCGACGTGCGTTTCAGCCACCGCTGGGGTGGCGTCATCGACACCTGCACCCGGTTCTGCCCGTTCTTCGGCACCGCGTACGGCGGCCGACTGGCGTACGCCGCCGGCTACACCGGCCTCGGCGTGGGGGCCACCCGCTTCTCCGCCCGGGTGCTGCTCGACCTGCTGGCCGGCGGGGACACCCCGCTGACCCGGCTCGACCTGGTCCGCAGCAAGCCACTGCCGTTCCCGCCGGAACCCGTCCGCGCGATCGGCATCAATCTCACCCGCTGGTCTCTGGCCCGCGCCGACGCGCGCGAGGGCCGGCGCGACCTCTGGCTCCGTACTCTCGATCGTCTCGGTTTGGGGTTTGATTCCTGATGCGTGTCCTGCTCGTCGGCGCCGGTGGCGTCGGCTCCGCCGCCGTAGCCATCGCCGCCCGACGGTCCTTCTTCGACACCATGGTGGTCGCTGACCACGACCTGGGCCGCGCCGAGCGGGCGGTCGCCGGGCGGGGTGACCGCTTCGTCACCGCCCGGGTGGACGCCTCCTCGGCCGACGCGGTCGCCGCGCTGTGCCGGGAGCACCGGATCACCCACGTGCTCAACGCCGTCGACCCGCGCTTCGTCATGCCGATCTTCGACGGCGCGTTCGAGGCCGGTGCCGACTACCTCGACATGGCGATGTCGCTGTCGCACCCGCACCCGTCCCGCCCGTACGCCGAGACCGGCGTGCTGCTCGGTGACGAACAGTTCGCCCGCTCCGACGCGTGGTCCGGGTCGGGACGGCTGGCGCTGTGCGGCATGGGCGTCGAGCCGGGCCTGTCCGACGTGTTCGCCCGTTACGCCGCCGACGAGCTGTTCAGCGAGATCGACGAGATCGGCGTGCGGGACGGCGCGAACCTCACCGTCGACGGCTACGACTTCGCGCCGTCGTTCTCCATCTGGACCACGATCGAGGAGTGCCTCAACCCGCCGGTGGTCTGGGAGAGGGACCGGGGCTGGTACACCACCGAGCCGTTCAGTGAGCCGGAGGTCTTCCACTTCCCGGAGGGGATCGGGCCGGTCGAGTGCGTCAACGTCGAGCACGAGGAGGTGCTGCTCATCCCGCGCTGGGTCAAGGCCCGCCGTGTCACCTTCAAGTACGGCCTCGGCGACGAGTTCATCGACGTGCTCCGGACGCTGCACAAGCTCGGCCTGGACGCTGTCTCGCCGGTCCGGGTGCGCGGCGTGGAGGTGTCCCCTCGCGACGTGGTCGCGGCCTGCCTGCCCGACCCGGCCACCCTCGGCGACCGGATGCGCGGCAAGACCTGCGCCGGCACCTGGGTGCGTGGACTGGGCCTCGACGGGCAGCCCCGGGAGGTGTACCTGTACCACGTGGTCGACAACGAGTGGTCCATGCGGGAGTACGGCCACCAGGCGGTGGTCTGGCAGACGGCGGTGAACCCGGTGGTGGCGCTGGAACTGCTGGCCAGCGGCGCCTGGTCCGGCGTCGGGGTGCTCGGCCCGGAGGCACTACCTCCGGTGCCGTTCCTCGACCTGCTGGCCGCCTACGGTTCGCCGTGGGGGATGGAGGAGCGATGAGCCGATACGGAGCCATGTACGGGCCGGACGTCACCTTCCTCGGTGTGGACCGGTGCGCCCTCGACGACCCGGCGTCGTACACCGACGCGGACGTCGTGATCATCGGGGCGCCCTTCGACGGCGGCACCTCCCACCGGCCCGGCACCCGGTTCGGGCCGTCGGCGATCCGCCAGGCGTGCTACCTGGCCCACGACGGCTCCCGCCCGTCGCTCGCGCTGCGCGTCGACGCGCTCCGCGACCTGCGGGTGTACGACGCCGGCGACGTCGAGATGTTCTCCGGCGACATCGAACACTCCCTGGCCGCCCTGGAGGCCGCGGTGTACGCCGCGTCGTCCGCGGGCGCCATACCGGTGGTGCTCGGCGGCGACCACTCCATCGCGCTGCCGGACGCGACCGGCGTGGCCCGGCAGCACGGGCACGGCCGGGTGTCGCTGGTGCACTTCGACGCGCACGCCGACACCGGCGAGATCGAGTTCGGCTCGCTGCACGGGCACGGCCAGCCGATGCGCCGGCTCATCGAGTCCGGCGCGGTACGCGGCGACCGGTTCCTCCAGATCGGGTTGCGTGGCTACTGGCCGGGCCCGGACATCCTGTCGTGGATGGCCGAGCAGCGGATGCGGTCCTACGAGATGACCGAGCTGGTCGCCCGAGGGCTCGACACGTGCCTCACCGAGGCGTTCGCCATCGCGGTCGATGAGTGCGAGGGGGTGTTCCTCTCCGTCGACGTGGACGTGGTCGACCCCGGAATGGCACCCGGCACCGGCACTCCGGAGCCAGGCGGCCTGACCTCGCGGCAACTGCTCGACGCGGTCCGTCGAGTCTGCTACGAGTTGCCCGTGGTGGGGGTGGACGTCGTCGAGGTCGCCCCGCCGTACGACCACGCCGACATCACCGCGTACCTGGGGAACCGGGTGGTCCTGGAGGCGCTCTCGGCCATCGCCCGTCGCCGCCGCGATGCCGCGGGCGGTCCACCATGGAACCCTCACCAGCCACTCCTGGACGCCCGCTGACCGAGGTGTTGACGGCAACCCGACACGTCGGCGGAGATGCCTGGCAACTCCCGGCACACCTCCCCCAGGATCAGGTGTCACGCCGGTATTGCGGCTTTGATCCGTACCTGGGGCCAAGCGATCGGTCCTGCCCGACCGGACCGAGGGGTCGCCGAAGCTGTCGACTCGGCGCTGGTCCGGCACGGTCGGTCGCGAGATGCCTGCCCACCGATCATCTCGCCCGGAGCGAATGGCGCAGGTGACAGGCGCGACGGTGGATATTGCACGCCGTGTTTACGACGACACTCATCGCCGTGACGATGCAACCACCGCCCGGTCCCGGGCGCCCGCCTTCGTACGGTCCGAAGCCCCAGCCGCCCGCGGCCCCGAACTGGTTCCGTCGGGCCAGCCCGGGCCGTCGCGCCGCCGTGATCCTCGGTTCCGTCGCCCTGTCCTTCCTGCTGCTCTGCTGCGCCGGTAGCGCCATCGTCGGCGCGATGGTGGGCGAGCCGGAGCCGACCCGGACCGGCACGGCGGCCGAGCAGGCGCAGCAACCCATCCTGGCGGCACCCGCCGAGCCGACGGAGGAAGCCGTGTCGCCAGTCGCCGCACCCTCGGTGGCGTCGACCACCTCAGCCCCCGCGTCTCCGACCCCGTCCAGTGCCGCGCCCTCGCCGGTCGTACGGGTGACGACCGTGACGGAGCGGGCCGTCGTCCGACACGGTGTACGCGCCGTCAAGGACTCGTCGCTGGCCGAGGGCAAGCGAGTGGTCCGGACAAGTGGCGTGGACGGCGTGAAGACGCTGACCTACCAGGTGACCACCACCAACGGGGTGCAGACGAGCAAGACCCTGGTCAAGTCCGTGGTGACGAAACAGCCGGTCACCGAGGTCGTCGCGGTCGGCACCAAGAAACCGCAGGCGAAGTGCGACCCGAACTACAGCCCCTGCGTACCGGTCGCCAGCGACGTCGACTGCGCCGGCGGCAGCGGCAACGGCCCGGCCTACGTCAGCGGGGTCGTCAAGGTCACCGGCGACGACATCTACGACCTGGACCGCGACAACGACGGCTACGGCTGCGACTGATCCTGCGCCGTGCCGCGCCCCGCTCGCTCGCACCGTCGATCTTGCAGTTTGTGCCTCGGCATTCGGGGCATTTCGGTCAATATGGCGGCAGTAAGTGCAAGATCGCGGGGTGGGGGAGGGGGTTAGCAGATACGGGCGGGTCGTGGGGGTTGTTCACAGGGGGGAGGTTGTCCACAGGGGGGTTGTTTGGAGGTTCTGGGGTGCGGCGGGAGTCTTCAGACTTGCGGGATGGCTACCCGGATGTGGCGCACGGATGCGCTGATGCGTGCCCTGACGGTGCGGCGGATTCGTACCCGACTCGCTCACGAGGAATTGGTGCGGGTGTGCCGTGGTGTTTATGCCGACCAGCCGTGTGGTGACGGGGACGAGCTACTAGCCCTGCTGCTTCGCCTGCCCGGTGAGGCCATGCTGACCAGGCAGAGCGCTGCGCGTCGGCACGGCTTCGGCGTGCTACGTGAGGACGTGATCCACATCCAGTTGCCCGCCTCGATACCGAAGCCCCGGCTTCCCGGGGTGGTCGTACACCACTCGATCCTTCCCGTACTCCCGGTCTTCGTCGGTGGCGTTCCCTGCGTCCCGGCTGCCCGCTGTGCGGTGGATCTGGCCCGCACCGTCCGGCGGATGGATGCGCTGCCGGTGCTCGACGCGGCGCTGCGGACGCGTTCGGTGACGCAGGAGGCCCTCCTGGAGGAGGTGTCGATCCACCGCGCGCTACGCGGCGTCCGGCAGGTACGCGAGCTTGTGCCGTTGGCCGACGGGCGCGCGGAGTGCCGGCAGGAAAGCCAGCTCCGACTGGTGCTGATAGACGGACGGCTGCCGGCGCCGGAACCACAAATATGGGTGTACGACCGCCACGGTATCCCTCTCTATCGGCTCGACCTGGGCTATCGCGAGCGCCGGGTCGGCATCGAGTACGACGGATCGTCCCACTTGGACCGTGACCGCCTTCGGCGCGACCGGGAACGCGTCAACTGGCTCGACGCGAATGGCTGGCGCATGCGCTACTTCACCGACCGTGACCTCTACCAGCGCCCCACCTACATCACGACCACCGTCCGTGCCGCCCTTGCCTAACCCCTACCCCACCCCGTTGATCATGCACTTGCTGCCCCGACGATTACCGCAACTCAGACATATGAGCGACACGAAGTGCAAGATCGACGGTGTGGGGGGCGGGGGCGGCCCCGCGGTCGACCTCAGGCGGCGAGGTGGGAGCGGATGAGGAAGCGGACGCCGTCGGGTGCCTCCAGGGAGAAGCCGCTGCCCCTGCCGGGGACCACGTCGACGGTCAGGCGGGTGTGCTTCCACAGCTCCCACTGGGACTTCGACATCCAGAACCCGACCGGCTCCGGCACCCCGTCGACCGTCAGCGAGGCGAGCAGCACGTCGGACGAGCCGGTGCGGAACTCGCCCGCCGGATAGCACATCGGGGCGCTGCCGTCGCAGCAGCCGCCGGACTGGTGGAACATCAGCGGCCCGTGCCGCCCCCGCAGCGACCGGATCAGCTCGGCCGCGGCGGGGGTGACGGAGACGACGGTCATCAGAAGAAGCCGAGCTTCTGGGTGGAGTAGCTGACGAGCAGGTTCTTGGTCTGCTGGTAGTGCTCCAGCATCATCTTGTGGTTCTCCCGGCCGATGCCGGACTGCTTGTACCCGCCGAAGGCGGCGTGCGCCGGGTACGCGTGGTAGCAGTTGGTCCACACCCGTCCGGCCTGGATGGCGCGCCCGGCCCGGTACGCGGTGTTCATGTCCCGGGTCCACACGCCCGCGCCCAGCCCGTACAGCGTGTCGTTGGCGGTCTTCACGGCGTCGTCGAGGTCGGCGAAGGACGTCACCGAGACCACCGGCCCGAAGATCTCCTCCTGGAAGACCCGCATCGAGTTGTCGCCCTCGAAGATGGTCGGCTCGACGTAGTACCCACCGGACAGCTCGCCGCCCAGGTCGGCCCGCGATCCTCCGGTGAGCACGCGGGCGCCCTCCTGCCGGCCGATGTCCAGATAGGACAGGATCTTCTCCAGTTGGTCGTTGGAGGCCTGCGCCCCGATCATCGTGTCGCTGTCCAGCGGGTGCCCCTGCACGATCTGCTCGGTGCGGGAGACCGCTGCGGCGAGGAAGTCGCTGTAGTGGCCCTGCTGGATCAGCGCCCGCGACGGGCAGGTGCAGACCTCGCCCTGGTTGAGGGCGAACATGGTGAAGCCTTCGAGGGCCTTGTCGAAGAAGTCGTCCCGGGACGCGCTGACGTCGTCGAAGAAGATGTTCGGGCTCTTGCCGCCCAGCTCCAGGGTGACCGGTTTGATGTTCTCGCTGGCGTACTGCATGATCAGCCGCCCGGTGGTGGTCTCGCCGGTGAACGCCACCTTGGCGACCCGCGCCGAGGACGCCAGCGGCTTGCCGGCCTCCACGCCGAAACCGTTGACGATGTTGAGCACGCCCGGCGGCAGCAGGTCCGCCACCAGCGACAGCCAGTAGTGGATGGACGCCGGGGTCTGCTCGGCCGGCTTGAGCACCACGGCGTTGCCGGCGGCGAGCGCGGGCGCCAGTTTCCAGGTGGCCATCAGGATCGGGAAGTTCCACGGGATGATCTGCCCGACCACGCCGAGCGGCTCGTGGAAGTGGTACGCCACGGTGTCGTCGTCGAGCTCGCCGAGCGAGCCCTCCTGGGCGCGGATCGCCCCGGCGAAGTAGCGGAAGTGGTCGATGGCGAGCGGGATGTCGGCGGCCAGCGTCTCGCGGATCGGCTTGCCGTTCTCCCAGGTCTCGGCGATCGCCAACGATTCCAGGTTCTCCTGCATCCGGTCGGCGATCCGGTTGAGGATCAGCGCGCGTTCGGCCACCGAGGTGCGCCCCCACGCGTCGGCTGCGCCGTGCGCGGCGTCCAGGGCCTTCTCCACGTCCGGTGCGGTGCCCCGGGCCACCTCCGTGAAGGTCTGCCCGGTGACCGGGGTGGGGTTCTCGAAGTAGTCGCCGCCGTGCGGCTTGACGTACTCGCCGCCGATGAAGTGGTCGTACCGCGACTGCCAGTGGGTGGGCGCGTCGTAGCGCGTCATGGTTACCTCCGCCGTCGTTGTGCGGGTGTCGGCGGCGACGGTAGTTTCAGCGACGTTGCAGCGACGTTGCGCGCGGCAGGTCGTACTCCCCGGCGAGCTGGTCTATCCGGGCGAGGGCGAGTGGCCGGCGCGGCGCGCCCACCGGCAACGCCCGCGCCAGGGCCTGCCACGCGGTCAGGTCGTCGGCGCCGGCGGGCGTCGCGGTCCAGGCCGCGAGCAGCGCCGGGTCCGCGGCGGCCAGCACGGCCGCGCGGAGCTGCCCGTCGATCAGCCGGCGCAGTCGCGTCACTCCCGGCGCGTCCGAGCCGGGCAGCAACGGCCCGGGGTACGCGTCGAGCGCTCCCGCCGGATCGCCCTGGTCGAGCCGTTCGGCGACGGTGGTGAAGTCGGCCCGGACGGTGCCGCGCAGCCGGTACGGGCGCGAGTCGAGCAGGTCGGGGCCGAGCACCCGGCGCAGCCGGGACAACTCGGCGCGCAGGGTCACCGGGTGCAGTCGGTCGTCGCCGTACAGGTCGAGGCCGAGCTGTTCGCCGGTACGCCCCTCCGGGTGGTGCAGCAGCAACACCAGCAGCTCGCTGTGCCGTCGGCCGAGCCGGATGAGCTTTCCGTCGACCCGCAGCTCCACCTCGTCGCGGCCGAGCGCCGTCACGGTGGCGACGCCCGGTTCCACCGGTCGGTCGGCGGCGAGCTGCGCCTCGGCGGCCCGGGCGGTGGCCCGGACGAGCGCCAGGCTGTGCGGGTTGGCGAGGTGGTCGCCGCCGGTGATGTCGACCGCGCCGAGCAGCCGACCGGTGACCGGGTCGTGGATCGGTGCGGCGGCGCACGTCCAGCGCTGCACCGGCCGGCTGAAGTGTTCGGTGGCGAAGATCTGCACGCTGTGGTCGACGGCCAGGGCGGTGCCCGGGGCGTTCGTGCCGGCGTGTGTCTCGTCCCAGCGGGCGCCGGGCACGAAGTTCATCCGCTCGGCGTGCCGCAGCACCCCCGGATGTCCCTCCACCCAGAGCAGCCGCCCGTACGCGTCGCAGACCGCCATCAGGTGCGCGCCGTCCTGGGCGATGCCACCGAGCAGGTCCCGGAAGAGCGGCAGGACCCGGGCCAGCGGGTGCGCGGCCCGGTACGCCGCCAGCGCGTCGTCGGTGAGGTCGACCGGCGGGGTGGCCTCCGGGTCGAGCCGGGCGGACCGTTCCCACGAGCGGCGCACCACCTCCCGCACCCGGTGCGGCGCGGAGCCGGCGGTGAGGAACGCCTCGTGGGCGGCACCGACCTGCGCGATCCGCTCCGCCGGATCGACGCCGAACTCCAGGGCGAGCCACGGGTCAGCCATCGGGCGACCTCCTCGGCCCCCATCGTGACGCAGCTCACCCTCGATCGCCAACCTCCGGGTCGCCCCGGGGACGGATGGCGCAGAGAGCATGGCGCGGGGACGAAGCCGGCGGGGCCTGGCTTGCAGCGGTTTGTCCGGCCGGAGGCGCCGTGGAGGATGGCTCCGGCGGGTGCTTACAGAACCCTTAACCCCGGCCTGCGACGGTATGCCGGACAAGCGGATTCACGGGGAGCGGACACGTGCGGGTGCTGGTGGCGGACGACGAGCGGTTGTTGGCGGACACCGTGGCCGAGGGGCTGCGACGTCTCTCGATGGCCGTCGACGTCTGCTACGACGGCGACGGCGCGCTGGAGCGGATCGGCGTGAACCGGTACGACGTCGCCGTCCTGGACCGGGACATGCCCGGGCACACCGGTGACGAGGTGTGCCGCAGCATCGCCGGCTCCCGGGTGGGCACGCGCGTGTTGTTGCTCACCGCGGCCGCCGGCATCCGGGACCGGGTGGCGGGTCTGGACCTCGGCGCGGACGACTACCTGACCAAGCCGTTCGCGTTCGCCGAGCTGGTGGCCCGGGTGCAGGCCCTCGGCCGGCGGTCCACCCCGGCGGTCCCGCCCGTGCTGAAGCAGGCCGGTGTGGTGCTGGACGTGGCCCGTCACGTGGCGACCCGGGAAGGCCGACCGCTGGCGCTGAGCCCGAAGGAGTTCGCCGTCCTGCACGTGCTGCTGCGCGCCAGCGGCCAGGTGGTCAGCGCCGAGGACCTGCTGGAGCAGGCATGGGACGAGTTCGCCGACCCGTTCACCAACGCCGTACGGGTCACCGTGATGACCCTGCGCAAGAAGCTCGGCGACCCGGCGGTCATTCACACCGTGCCCAAGGCCGGCTACCGGCTCGGTGACGCGGCGTGAGCTGGACGCCCCGACGCCGGGTGCTGCTGCTCGGCCTGCTGGCGCTGCTGGTCGGGCCGCTCCTGCCGACGGTCGGCGCGTGGTTGAGCGGGCTGATCTGGGACCGTGGCCAGCAGCTCTGCGACCTGCCCGTGCCCGGCCTGCTGGACGCCTGCGGGTCGGTACGCCAGAGCGCGTTCGTGCTCCCCGTGGCGGCCGTGCTGATCGTGACCGTGGCAGCCCTGGTGGCGCTCTGGTTCGGCGCGGCGTGGTGCCTGCGCCCGCTCCGCTACTTGGCGGAGCCGATCCGCCACGTCGGCCCCCAGAATCTCGGCCACCGGATCCGACCGCAGGGCCGCGACGAGCTGGCCCGACTGGCCCGGGCGATCGACGAGATGATGGAACGTGTCTCCGCCGGCTACGAGGGGCAGCGGCGGTTCGCCGCGAACGCCTCGCACGAGCTGCGTACCCCGCTGGCGGTGCAGCGGACACTCATCGAGGTCGGGATGTCGCGGTCGCTCACCGCCGAGCAGTTGGAGCTGCTGACCAGCCAGCTCCTGGAGACCAACGAACGCAACGAGCGGCTGATCGAGGGCCTGCTCGCGCTCAGCGACTGCGACCAGGGCCTGCGCTCGCGTACCCCCCAGCGGCTCGACGACATCGTCGGCTCGGTGCTCACCGGCTACCAGGACCGAGCCCGGGAGTCTGCCGTGACCATCGACACCCACCTCGCGCCCCGGGTCGTCGTCGGTGAGCGGGTGCTGCTGGAACGCCTGGTCACCAACCTGGTGGAGAACGGGATCAAGTACAACCGGCCCGGAGGCTCGCTGACCATCACGGTCGGCGGCACGCCCGCGCTGTCCGTGGTCAACACCGGTCAGCCCGTGCCGGCCGAGGCGGTGGCCGGCCTTTTCGAGCCGTTCCGCCGCCTCGCCCAGGACCGCACCTCCCACGGCGGCGGGGCCGGCCTCGGCCTGGCCATCGCCCGCTCGATCACCCAGGCGCACGACGGCATCATCGCGGCCCGACCCGCCGAGCATGGCGGCCTGCGGGTCGACGTCGAACTGCCCGCCCCGCCCTAGCACCCGGAACCCACGAGCCCGGGCTCCGCCTGTCGCGGCAACCCGGCCTCCGGCATGCCCGAAATACGACCAGCTGCGCGGCCGTGGACCCGATCCCGGCGGCCAGCGGCGACCGAAGGAGAACCATGTCACGCACCGCCGCACCGGCCATTCCGCGCCGTGCCGACGTCGAGGAGGCCGCCCGCTGGCTCTCCCGTCGGGTGGTCCGTACCCCGGTGCTGCGATCCCCGGTGATCGACCGGCTGGCCGGGGCCCGCGTCCTGCTCAAGGCGGAGAACCTCCAGGACGGCGGGTCGTACAAGATGCGCGGCGCGCTGCGGGCGGTCGGGCGGCTCTCCGCGGCCGGCCATGAGGGGGTGATCGCGCAGAGCACCGGCAACCACGCGGTGGCGGTGGCGTTGGCCGCCCGGCAGCACGGGCTCGCGGCCACGGTGGTGCTGCCGGTTGACGCGGCGCGGACCAAGGTCGACCGGGCGCGGGCGGCCGGCGCGCGGGTGGTGTTCGCCGGCACCAGCGTCGACGAGCGGGTCACCGTGGCCCGGAAGCTCAGCGACGAGACGGGCCACCCCGTCATCGACGCGTACGACCACGCCGATGTGATCGCCGGGCAGGGCAGCGCCAGCCTGGAGCTGATCGAGCAGGCCGAGCGCGCCGGCACCCCACTGGACACGCTGGTGGTACCGGTCGGTGGCGGCGGTGGGGTGGCCGGCGCGTGCCTGGCCGCCGCCGGCACGGGCATCGAGGTGTACGGCGTCGAACCGGTGGGCTGCGACTCGCTGGCCCGCAGCCTCGCGGCCGGCGAGCGCGTTCCCGTCGCGCCGGCGCCCACGATCGCCGACGGCCTGCGGCCCTCCTGCGTGGGCGAACTGCCGTTCGCCATTCTGCGGACCGCCGTGCGCGGGGTCGTCCGCGTCGACGACGAGGAGATCGCGGCGGCGTTCCGGCTGCTCCTGATGGAGCTGAAGGTGCTCGCCGAGCCGTCCGGGGCGGCGGGCCTGGCCGGCGCGCTGCGTCTGCCCGCCGAGGCGGGCGGGGAGCGGCGACGGACGGTCGGCGTGGTGCTGACGGGCGGAAATGTGGAGGCGGCGATGGTGGCCCGGTTGATGGTCCAGCGGCTCGCCGAGCCGACGACTGTGGAAGGAGCGGCGGCATGAGCGCGCCGATTCGGATCGGAATCCTGTTCGGTGGCCCGTCTGCGGAGCACGAGGTCTCCTGCGCCTCCGCGCTCGGTGTGGCCCGAGCGCTGGCCGGCGGTGGGTACCGCACGGTCGCCATCGGCGTCACCCGTACCGGCGGGTTCCGGCTGATGCCCGACGCCGTGCTGGCCGAGTTGCGCGACCGGCCCGCCGCCGAGCGGGCCATCGACGACCGGCTGACGGTGACCGGGCCGGCGGTCGAGCTGCGGTCCAGCCCTCGGCCGGGCATCGTCCAGGTGTCCGCCGCGAACGCCCCCGGCGCGGTGCACGCCGAGCTGGACGTGATCTTCCCCGTGCTGCACGGCCCGTTCGGTGAGGACGGGGTGGTGCAGGGGCTGCTGGAATCGCTGGACGTGCCGTACGTCGGGTGCGGCATCCTCGCCTCGGCGGTGGGCATGAACAAGGTGGCGATGAAGCGCGCCCTGCGCGCCGACGGCATCCCGATCACCCCGCACGTCGCGTTCGACGCGCACACCTTCCGGGCCACCGAGGACCCGGAGAAGCTGGTGCTGGGGCTGCGCCGTCCGCTCTTCGTCAAGCCGGCCAGCATGGGCTCCTCGATCGGCATCTCCCGGGTCGGCGAGGGCGACGACCTGGCCGCCGCCATCGAGGAGGCGCTCCGGCACGACCAGCTCGTCATGGTCGAGCAGGGTGTCACCGGCCGGGAGTTGGAGTGCGCGGTGCTCGGCGGTTGGCGCCCGGAGGCGTCGGCGGTGGGGGAGGTGCGGGTCTCCGGCGGCTGGTTCGACTACCAGCAGAAGTATTTCGGCGACGCCGACCCGATGATCGTCCCGGCCGTGCTGCCGGACGAGGTGACCGAGCGGGTTCGCGAGCTGTCGCTGCGCGCGTTCGCCGCGATCGGCGGCTGGGGCCTGGCCCGGGTCGACTTCCTCTACGACGAGACGACCGGCGAGCTGTTCGTCAACGAGCTGAACACGATGCCCGGCTTCACGGCGCACTCCATGTACCCGAAGGTGTGGGCGGCAGCCGGCGTCGGCTACCGCGAGGTGGTGGACCGGCTGGTCGAGCTGGCCCGTACCCGGCACGCGGGGCGCGCCGCGACCGCCGCCCGGAGCGCCCGATGATCCTGCTCTCCGACCCTCGGGTGTCGGCGGTGCCGAGCGTCGACGACGGTGAACCGCTGGTGGACCTGCGTGAGCTGCCGGACCTGCGACTGGACGGTCGGGCGGCCGACGCGTCCGGCGCGTACGCCCGGCTGCGTGCCGGTGTCGCGGACCGGCTGCTGGCCGCGCAGCGCGCCCTGCCCGCCGGGGTGCGCCTGCTGGTCATCGAGGGGTACCGGCCGTACGCGGCCCAACTGGCCATCTTCGCCGGTTACCGGGACGAGCTGCGCCGGCGGCACCCGGAATGGTCGCCGCAGCGGCTGCACCGGGAGACCAGCAAGTTCGTCTCGCCGGTCGAGGTGGCCCCGCACAGCACCGGTGGGGCGGTGGACCTGACCCTGTGCACCGACGACGGCGTGGAGCTGGATCTCGGCACGGCCGTCGACGCCACCCCCGAGGACAGCGCGGAGGCGTGCTTCACCGCCGCCCCCACCATCGGCGCGACCGCCCGCCGTCACCGGCAGCTCATGGCCGAGGCGCTCGGCGGCGTCGGGCTGGTGAACTACCCGACCGAGTGGTGGCACTGGTCGTACGGCGACCGTTACTGGGCGCTGACCACCGGGGCGGCGCACACCCGGTACGGGCCGGTGGATCTGGCCGCCGCGCGATCGGTGCCCGTGTCGGCTGAACGGTAGGGCGCTCCCGTCCGTACCAGGCGGTGAAGGACACCACCGAGGACGGGAGTGACGGCGATGAGGGTGCAGCGCAAGCACGTGCTGGCGGCGACCGTGGCGGTGCTCGCCGCGGCGGGCGTGGCGGTGGGGACCGGCTTCGGGTTCGCCGGAACCGCACCGGCGGCCCGGTCCGTCTGCTCGGGCTCGGTCACCTTCTCGGCGGAGGGCGGTGCGCCGGCGGCGACCAGCGACCGGTTCCCGGTGGGTACCCGGCTGCGGGTGACCAACCTGGACAACAACCGGGCGGCCACGGTGACGGTGACCGGCCCGTCGGGCAGTTGCGTGCTGCTCAACGCCGCCGCCATGGAGCTGGTGCGGGAGCCGGGCAAGAACGTGATCCGCCGTAACGTGGTGGAACGGCTCGACGGTGAGGTCGCGCCGCCCGCCGCGCCTCCGGCCGCCGGCACGGTGCGTCCCGGCGCCGCGTCGCCCGGCGCGTCCGGCCCGGCGCCCCGCTCGGCCTGCTCGGGCGCGATCACCTTCTTCGCCGAGGATGCGGCGCCGGCGGCAACCAGTGGCCAGTTCCCGGTGGGTACCCGGCTGCGGGTGACCAACCTGGACAACAACCGGGTGACCACGGTGACGGTGACCGGCCCGTCGGGCAGTTGTGTGCTGCTCAACTCGGCCGCGATGGACCAGATCCGCGAGCCGGGCAAGAACCTGGTCCGTCGCAACACCGTCGAGGTGCTGCGCTGACGGTGACGGTCGGGAAGGGCACCTTCTGACGCATCAGGAGGTGCCCTTCCTCCGCTCAGCCGAAGGCGGCGTCGAGGATGTCGGCGCCCCGGGTGAGGTGCGCGTCGGAGATGACCAGCGGGGGCAGGAAGCGCAGCACGTTGCCGTACGTGCCGCAGGTCAGGGTGAGCAGGCCGGCGGCGTGGCAGGCGGCCGAGACCGCCGCGGTGCTGATCGGGTCGGGGATGAGGGTGCCGGGCTGCACCAGCTCCACGGCGAGCATCGCGCCCCGCCCGCGTACCTCGGCGATCCGGGGGTCCCGCTCGGCGACGGCCCGTAGCCGGGGGGCCAGCACGGCCTCGATCCGGCGGGCCGCGTCGGCCAGGTCCAGCTCGTGCATGGTCTCGATGGTGGCCAGAGCGGCGGCGCAGGCGATCGGGTTGCCACCGTAGGTGCCGCCGAGCCCGCCGACGTGCACCGCGTCCATCAACTCGGCCCGGCCGGTCACCGCCGCCAGCGGCAGGCCGCCGGCGATGCCCTTGGCCAGGGTGATCAGGTCGGGTTCGACGCCCTCGTGCTGGCAGGCGAACCAGTCCCCGGTACGGCAGAAGCCGGTCTGGATCTCGTCGGCGACGAAGACCACGCCGGCTGCCGTGGCCCAGTCCCGCAGCGCCGGCAGGAAGCCCGGAGCGGGCACCACGAAACCGCCCTCACCCTGGATCGGCTCGATCAGCAGCGCGGCGACGTTCTCCGCGCCGACCTGCTTCTCGATCATCTCGACGGCCCGCGCAGCCGCCTCCGCGCCGGACAGGCCGCCGTCGCGCAGCGGGTACGACATCGGCACCCGGTAGATCTCCCCGGCGAACGGCCCGAACCGGTGCTTGTACGGCATGTTCTTCGCGGTCAACGCCATCGTCAGGTTGGTCCGGCCGTGGTACGCGTGGTCGAAGACCACCACCGCCGGTCGCCCCGTGGCGTGCCGGGCGATCTTGACGGCGTTCTCCACCGCCTCCGCGCCGGAGTTGAACAGCGCCGAGCGCTTCTCGAACCCGCCCGGCGTCAGCGCGTTGAGCTGCTCGCACACCGCCACGTACGACTCGTACGGCGCGACCATGAAGCAGGTGTGCGTGAACCGCTCGGCCTGCGCCCGTACCGCCTCGACCACCTTCGGTGCCGAGTTGCCGACGCTGGTCACCGCGATGCCGGCGGCGAAGTCGATCCACTCCCGGCCGTCCACGTCGGTGATCGTTCCGCCACCAGCGCTGTCCACGTAGGACGCGATGACGCTGCCGACCCCCCGCGCGACGGCACCACCACGCCGCTTGTGCAGCTCGTCGGATGTGGTCATGGGTCAGCCCTCGATGTTGTGCATGACGTGCTTGATGCGGGTGTAGTCCTCCAGGCTGTAGACCGACAGGTCCTTGCCGTGCCCGGAGTGCTTGAACCCGCCGTGCGGCATCTCCGAGACGAACGGGATGTGGGTGTTCACCCAGACGCAGCCGAAGTCCAGCCGCCGGGTCATCCGCATCGCCCGGCCGTGGTCCTTCGTCCAGACCGACGCCGAGAGGCCGTAGTCGACGCCGTTGGCCCAGCGCACCGCCTCGTCCTCGTCGGAGAAGCGCTGCACGGTGATGACCGGCCCGAACACCTCGTCCTGGATGATCTCGTCGGCCTGGCGCAACCCGGAGACCACGGTCGGGGAGTAGAAGTAGCCGCGCTCGCCCTGCCGGGACCCGCCGCTCTGGATCGCCGCGTGGTCCGGCAGCCGGTCGACGAAGCCGCTGACCCGGGCGAGCTGGTTGGCGTTGTTCAGCGGGCCGTAGAGCACGTCGGCGTCGTCCGGGGCGCCGGTCTTCGTGTTGCGGGCCTGCTCGGCGAGCGCCGCCACGAAGTCGTCGTGGATGCCCGGGCCGGCCAGCACGCGGGTGGCCGCCGTGCAGTCCTGCCCGGCGTTGAAGTAGCCGCCCAGCGCGATGGCCTCGGCCGCCGCCGCCACGTCCGCGTCGTCGAAGATGACCACCGGGGCCTTGCCGCCCAGCTCCAGGTGGGTCCGCTTCAGGTCGGGGGCCGCCGCGGCGGCGACCTCCATGCCCGCGCGGGTGGAGCCGGTGATCGACACCAGCTGCGGGGTCGGGTGCGAGACGAGGGCACGACCGGTGTCCCGGTCACCGCAGACCACGTTGAACACACCCGGCGGGAAGAACTCGGCGGCGATCTCGGCGAGCAGCAGCGTCGACACCGGCGTGGTGTCCGACGGCTTGAGCACCACCGTGTTGCCGGCGGCGAGCGCCGGGGCGATCTTCCAGACGGCCATCATGAGCGGGTAGTTCCACGGGGTGACCTGGGCGCAGACGCCGATCGGCTCACGCCGCACGTACGAGGTGTGCCCCGCCATGTACTCACCGGCGGATCGCCCCTCCAGCAGCCGGGCGGCGCCGGCGAAGAAGCGGAACTGGTCCACCGCCGGCGGCAGCTCCTCCTCGGCGGTGAGCTGGCGCGGCTTGCCGGTGTTGCGGACCTCGGCGTCGACCAGCTCGGCCGCCCGGGCCTCCACGGCGTCGGCGAGCTTGAGCATCGCCCGCTGCCGCTCGGCCGGTGTCACCTCCCGCCAGCTCTCGAACGCGGTCGCGGCGGCGGTCATCGCCGCGTCCACGTCGGCGGCGCCGGAGACCGGGGCCTGGGCGAACACCTCGCCCGTGCAGGGGTCGATCAGGTCGGCGTAGCCGCCGTCGGCCGGTTCGACGTAGGAGCCGTTGACGAAGTTGCGCAGCTGCTGCTGGTCACTCATGACGGGAACTCTCCGAAGGGGGCCGGGGGTGCGATTCTGCGGCGGTTATCGCAATCTGTCTGCCATCTTGGCTACTGAATTCGCGGCAGACAAGGGCTACGGCGACTGTTTCCGTCGGCTGGTTCCTCGTCTACGCTGCTCGGCGTGGAGCCCGCAGCCTTCTTCGTCGCCTCCCGCCCCGCCCACGGCGAGGGCGAGCTGACCGTCCACCACCCGTACGACGGTCGCCCGGTGGGGCGTACCACCCTCGCCACGGCCGACCAGGTCGAGGCCGCCGTCGCCGCGGCGGCCGGGGTGGCCGCGCAGGCCGCGGCCCTGCCCGCGCACGCCCGGGCGGCGGCCCTGGACCACGTGTCCCGACGGCTCGCCGAACGCGCCGAGGAGGTCGCGGCGCTGATCACCGCCGAGAACGGCAAGCCGGTGAAGTGGGCCCGAGCCGAGGTCGGGCGGGCGGTGTCCACCTTCCGGTGGGCCGCCGAGGAGGCCCGGCGTTTCTCCGGGGAGCTGCAACGACTCGACACCGACCCGGCCGCCAGCGGTCGGATCGCGCTGGTCCGGCGGGTGCCGAAGGGGCCGGTGCTCGGCATCGCGCCGTTCAACTTCCCGCTCAACCTGGTCGCGCACAAGGTGGCACCGGCAATCGCGGTCGGCGCGCCCATCATCGTCAAGCCGGCCCCGGCGACCCCACTGTCGGCTCTGCTGCTCGGCGAGCTGCTGGCCGAGACCGAGCTGCCGGCTGGCATGTTCTCGGTCCTGCCGCTGCCGAACTCCCGCGCCGCCGAGCTGGTCACCGACCCCCGCCTGCCGGTGGTGTCGTTCACCGGGTCCGGGCCGGTCGGCGCGGCCATCCGCCGGCAGGTGCCGGAGAAGCACGTGACGCTGGAGTTGGGCGGCAACGCGGCGGCGGTGATCTGCGCGGACTGGACCTCGGACGAGGATCTGACCTTCGCCGCGCAGCGGATCGCCACGTTCGCCAACTACCAGGCCGGGCAGTCGTGCATCGCGGTCCAGCGGGTGTACGTGCACCACACGCTCTTCGCGGACTTCCTGCCCCGGCTGGTGGCCGCGGTGCGCGCACTGCGTACGGGTGACCCCGCCGCGGAGTCGACGGACGTGGGGCCGATGGTGTCCGAGGACGCGGCCCGCCGGGTCGAGACGTGGGTGGGCGAGGCGGTCGCGGCCGGCGCCACCGTCGAGGTGGGCGGCGCCCGCGACGGCGCGACCTACCCGCCAACCGTGCTGACCGGTGTGCCGGCGGACGCCAAGGTCGTCGCCGAGGAGGTGTTCGGGCCGGTGCTGGTGGTCGCCCCGGTCGCCGACGACCAGGCCGCGTTCACCGCGGTCAACGATTCGGTGTACGGGTTGCAGGCGGGCGTGTTCACCCGGCGCCTCGACGTGGCCTTCGCCGCCGCGCGGTCGCTGGAGGTGGGCGGGGTGATCGTCGGCGACGTGCCGTCGTACCGGGCCGACCAGATGCCGTACGGCGGGGTCAAGGGCAGCGGCATCGGCCGGGAAGGGCTGCGCAGCGCCATGGACGACTACACCGAGCCGAGGGTCATGGTCCTGACCGGGCTCGCGCTCTAGCCGGCCTGCCAGGTGCCGTCGGCGCGCACCCTTGCCGGCGCACGACCGAGCAGCAGGGTGGTCAGCGCGGCGTCGATGGTGTCGCCCAGGAACCACTCGCCGGCCTGATCGAGCGCGAAGATCCGGCCGCGCTCGTCCACCGCGAGGATGCTGTCCTGCTGCTCGGTGCCGATCGGGAAGAGCCGCACGCCGAGCACCGCACCGAAGTCGGCGAGCGTGTCGGCGGTGTGCGCGATGGTGTGCGGGCGGATGTCGAAGCGGGAGATCCACACCTGCTCGCCCGGGCCGCGGCGGGCACCGACCAGGCTGGGAAACGCGGTCAGCGTCTCCGTGACGGCGGGAAAGACCTCGTGGCGGTGAGCCCGCCCGGGCACGGCGGTGACGTCCCGTACGGCCGCGGCGGCCATGAGTTGGTCCCCGAGGTGGGGCCGCCAACCGGCCGCCACCAGCGCGTTGGCCACCTCCGGAGGGAAGCGGCCGGGATCAGGGTCGGGCTCCGTCGGCGGGTACCAGGCTTCGGTGTACGCCCGAGCTGACTCGGGCAGAACGTTGGCGCGTACCAGGAAGTTGATGCACGAGTCGCAGGGCCGGTCGGCGGGACCACCTGCCGGATCACCCGGCTCGCGGATCCGGAAGATCTCGAACCGGGCGCCGTCCAGCAGTGCGGCGGCCTCGGCCCGACCCATCGGCGCGATGCCCTCGGTCGTCCGCCGGTGGTCGTACTCGTGCAGCACGTCGGAAACCACGATCAGCTCGGCATGGCCCTCGCCGCCGCGAACCAGCTCGCCAGGTGGCAGCTCATCCAGGTAGGCGCGGATGAGCGGGTGGTGGTTCAGCGGGACGTCGCCCTTCGTACCCTGGGCTGTCCAAATGCGACCGTCGATGGTCAGATGCGCGGTGGTGTTCGGGGTGGCGGCTCGATGGATCTCCCGGACCAGCAGGCTCGACTGGTCGACGGTGCGCGCGGCGGTGGGCCCGGTGGGCTGGCTGCGTCGGTACATGTCCGCCACGACGGTGCTCGGCACCCGGGGCCAGGTGGTGACCTTGCCGGTCTGCTTGTCGATGACGGTTGTCGGCAGGTCACCGGGCACTGTCCGTACCTCGGTCGGCACGATGGATGTGATGACGTAGCCGAGGTCGAACTCGTCGACCGTCGGGGTGCACTCGTGGCCGAGGCGCTGGGAATCCCGGTGAGCCCAGACGGCCGCGAGCTGCTCGGCTTGTTGACGGTCGATCACGCACAGAAACTACCGGACCACGCGGGTCGGTGGCACCCGGTATGGTTCGCCCTACCGACGGTGACGGGAGGAGCGGCGGGTGAGCGAACGCGTGGACCGGGACGCCAATCGCGAGCTACGAGCCCGATTCGACGACGTCTACGGCCAGTACCAGCAGCTCAGGTCCGGTTTGGACAGTCTCCAGGCGCGGCTCGCCGAGCTACGGGTGACCCGGCGCTCGGCCGACGGGCAGGTGACCGCCACGGTGGGTGCCCGGGGTGAGCTGATCGCCGTCGAGTTGGACCCGGCCGTCTACCGCGACCGGGACGCCGAGGCCCTGAGCCGGAAGATCACCGAGACGGTCCGCGGCGCCACGGCCGCCGCCACCGAGGCCACCCGCGCGCTGGTCGCCGAGAGCATGCCGGCCGGCTCCGGTTCGGTGGAGTTCCTGCGCACCGGCGACTACGGCGCACTGCTCGGCCGGGCCGACGCGGTGCTCGGGCGGCGCGAGGGGTCGGCATGACCGACGGGCAGCTCTGGCTCGATCCGTCCCGGGCCCGCCGGGGCGGCGCCGACCTGGCCCTGGCAGGCGAGGCGGTGACGGGCCGACGGGCGACGGAGGGCGGCGAGATCGAGGCCGCCAGCGGCGCCCGGCCGTGGGGCCGCGACGACATCGGCGCCGCGTTCGAGCGGAGCTACCGCGGGTTCGAGCAGACCGTGCTGCGGGCCTGGACGGGCATCGGGCATCGGGTCACCGAGCTGGGCACCGACGTGGTGCGCGCGGTCGACGCCAGCGTGCACACCGACGCTGCGAGCGCCGCCCGGTTCGACCGGGCCGCCGACCAGCGCTGACGGCGAGCCGACCCCGATGAGTGTGCTGCCGAGCCCGATTCCGCACCCACTGGACTACGCACCCTGGGACGTGCCCGGCTGGGTCTACGAGGCCCTCGACTGGGCGGTCGGCGTGCAGTGGCCGGAGGGGAACGAGCGGGCCGTCTGGGACGTCGCCGACCAGTGGTACTCCGTCGCCGCCGTGCTCGCCGGCCCGCACGCCGACGCCGCCGCGGCCGCCGCCGAGGTGCGCAGCGGATACGGCGGCGTCGGGCCGGTCGACGCCGCGTTCGAGGCGGCCTGGCGGGGGCTCGCCGAGGGCGACGACGCCCCGCTGCCGGTGCTGCTCGCGGTCACCGCCGACCTGGGCCGTCTGGTCGAGGAGTGCGGCTGCGACATCGAGGGCGCCAAGCTGGAAGTCTGGATCGAGCTGGGCATCCTGGTCGTCGAGTTGCTCGCAGTCGCGGTGGCGGCGGTGCTCACCGCCGGTGCCGCCTCTCCGGCCGCCGGCGCGGCGATCACCGCGACCCGGCTGTTGATCCAGCAGATCTTCAAGCGGCTGATGGGACAGCTTGCCAGCAAGTCCCTCAGGCACGGGCTCAAGGAGGCTGGCGAACGGGCCGCCAAGGAGGTCGCGCGGGGCGGCGTGCGTGGGTTCGCCAAGCGAGCCACCCGGGAAGGGCTGGAGGAGGCGGCCGAGGAAGCCGGCGTCACCCTGGCGACCCAGGCGTACCAGAACTCCACCGGGCGGGCGCACGGCGTGGACCTGGCCGATCTCGGCGCGTCGGCGGTCGGCGGGCTCGCGGGCGGGGCGGTTGCGCCACTGGCCGGCCTGGGCCGCCACGCGACGGGGCGCGCGGCCCGGGTCGGTGAGCACCTGGGCCGGGAAATGACCGGCGAGGTGCTGGCCGAGAACGCCGCCAGCCTGGCCACCGGCCGTGGCCTGACCTCGGTGGAGGACGCGGCGCGGGCCGCCGCGTCCGGTGCCACCGGCTCGGCGACCGGGCAGGCCGACCACGCGTTGCACGCCCGGCTCGACGCGCAGGCCAACGCCCTCGCCGGAGCCTCCCTCGCCGGCCCGTCCCTGGCACCGGTCGACTTCTCCGCGCCGGTTCCCGCAGCGCCCGTGGCTGCGGCCTCGTCTGCCTCACTCGCGCCCGCGTTAGCCTCGCCCCAGGACGTTGCCACGGTGGCTGCGTCGCAGGCGGCGGTCAGCGAGGCCGATGTCAGTTCGTCCGTTGTGATCGACCAGTTGTCGACCCAGGCGGGCGCCACTGTGTCGTACGAGGCCGGCCTGACAGCGCCCGCCGTGTCGGACCTGAACGGGTCATCGGCGTCCACCATCGTTGGATCGCCCACCGTCGACGACGGGCCGAGCCGTTCCGTGACCCCGGCCGAGACCGCCGCGCCATCCCCGGACCAACTCGGGCCGCCCACTGCGGACGGGCCGAGCGCAGCGCCCCCGATCGCCGCCGACCCCACGCTCTCCTCGGTGGCCGCGCCCGTCGCCGGCACCCCCGATCAGACCGGCGGGACAGCCACCAGCGTCGCGCATCCGTCACACGCCTCGACTGCGAGTGCGCTCGCCTCCGGTGGCAACGGTCCCTCCGCGTGGTACCCGTGGGCTGGCACGACGAGCACCCCGACCACGTCCACCGGTGCCACCCCGACGGCCACCGCCGGTGCGGCACCGCCGGTCATGTCCACCGGCCCGCTGGCGGCATCGCACCTCCCGATACGGGAGGCACCTGCCCTGGCGCGCGTACCCGCCCATCCCGCTCGCGGCCGGGCATCGGTCCCGGCCGACGTGGCAGCACCCGCAGAGCTCGACATCGAGAGCAGCGACTGGTACGCGGCCCTGTGGAGGGCCGAGGCGGAAGCCGCCGAGCGGCGGCTCTACCAGGGCTACTACGAGTCGCGACGGACCGAGTTCGAGAACAGCCGCCGACAGGCGGAGGCCAGCCGCCTGCGTGCCCTGGCCGCCGAGCACGATCGCAGGGCCGCCGAGTACGCCAACTACGCCTGGCAACTCCGCCACACCGGTCACCCGCGGTGGGCCGACGGCTGGCAGCGGACCGCGAACGACGAGATGCGGGCGTACGCCGAATTCCGTGACCTGGCCGACGCGGTGCTGGCCGGCGCCAGGGCGCCTTCGGTCGTGGACATCGGCGATGCGGCCTTCCGGCAGGCCAACAAGGACGTGGGCGCCCTCGCCCTCGGCGCGGTGGAGTCAGTCGGCCGGTCCCGACTCACCGGCGACGACGTGCCCCCGCCCATCGACGACTCCCGGCCGTACGGGCAGCCTGGTGGGCTGCGCCCGCCGCTGGCCCTGCACCAGGTGGACGTCGAACGGCAGATGCCCCGCGAGCCCGACGGCAGCATCGTCCGCACCGCCGACCCTCGCCGAGGCGGCTGGTTCCGGCTCCTGAACGACGGTGGTCCCGAGGCCGACGCCACCCGGGGCATCAACTGCCTGGACTGCACCCTGTCGTTGTTCGAGACGTGGGTGCACGGGCGACCACGGGTGTCCGCGCCGCGCACCTTCGACGGCTACCTGGACGGTGACATCCGGCGCCCGATCCGAGGCGAGGCGGGCGGCCCGGGCCGGGTGGAGGACGCGACCGGCGGCCGCTTCCAACAACTCCTCTCCCCGCCCACCGGCCAACCGTCGGACCCCGCGCAGACACGGCGGACCGCCGACCGGGGTTACGCCAACCTGCACGACCAACTGCTGCTGGGAGGCCACGGCAGCTACGCGTTCCTGATCACCGAATGGCCCAACGGCGGCTCGCACGCCTGGGTGGCACTCAACCAGAACGGCACCGTGCTCTACGTCGACCCGCAGACCGGCCTCGTCCGGGACCGACCGCTGTACCCCCACGTGGTCGGCATCGACGCGCTGGTGCTCGATGGGAACGGCCGGCCGATGCCGCTCGGAGGGCTACCGCGAGGGCGGTTCAGCGAGCGTCCAGACCTGCCGGAGCACCCGCCGGCACTCGACGAGGGCGGCCACGGCGACCCGTACATCAACCGGATGTACCTGCTCCTGGACGGCCCCGGCTCAGCGGAGCACTCGATCACGCCGAACGACGACGCAGCCGTAGTCAGCGGACACGACCAGTTGGCGCTCGAGCTGGCGCAGCTCACGCCTTCGGAGTGGGCGGTGTTGACGAGCTGCCACGACCGTGCGCTGGCTGCTGCCGACCGAATCGAGTCTTCCCTCACCCAAGTCGGGCAGAGGGTCAGCGACGCGCTGGGCTTGAGCGATCCGATCCGGCTACGTGACCGCGGGTCTCGGGTCAAAGGGCTGCAGTCGCTGGCACGGAAGTATGTTGATGAAACGCGTGCGACGCCGATCGAGCCGACGGAGTTCATAGCAAGCGTCAATGATGCCCTGAGGTTCTGCTTCGAGATGCCGTCGGGTGAGCGCTACAGAAAGGCGGTGGAATCGGTCCTCGATGGCCTCATCGAAACCGGCTTCTCCGTGTTGGATTCCGGGTGCAAGAATTTCTGGCGGGAAGGAAACAGGTTCTACGGGTTCAACTGCACCCTTCGTTCGTCCGACGGGATGTTACTTGAGTTGCAACTGCACACCTCCGGGTCACGAAAGGCTTGGCTGGCGACCCACGAGGACTACGAGGTTGTGCGGAGAGCATCAAACAGTCCGGAAGGGAGAGTCGGCGCACTGCTGCGGATGCTCATCGCTAACCGCGAGTACGGCCTACCGGACTGTCTTCCGACTGGGCTGGAGAGCCGCTTCCCAGGCAAAGACGCCACCTTCGCCAAGTGGATCAGCCGAAACATCCATGCGTGGCGCGAGTACCGCGCCTGGTTGGACCGTCAAGGGATGAGCTTCCAGCAAGTCGTGCAGGAGTTGGGGTTGGGGTTGCGTGACTTTCCCGTAGCGACGCAGGTCGCCAGA
Source organism: Micromonospora sp. RHAY321 (assembly GCF_023896955.1). GTDB lineage: Bacteria > Actinomycetota > Actinomycetes > Mycobacteriales > Micromonosporaceae > Micromonospora. The sequence goes on along the minus strand of NZ_JAMHIW010000017.1, from coordinate 19,711 downwards.
GAGCTGGAGCAGGAAATTGTTGAGCTACTACGTGATCTACCGGAGCGATGAGAAAGGACCCCCCGCGGGGCTTTTCGTCATGGACTCAGGACGTGGCCAGGCGATCCTCTGGGACCACCGGAAACGAGCATGGGCCTACGATCCGGGACTTGTCGTGCGTTTCCTTGACGACTACCGAAACATCGACCGTTACGACAACGTCGACCGCGCGGTGGCCGAGAGGGTGGCTGAGGCTGTCACCGGTGGTGAGAAGTTGCCCGATGAGAGCCTCATCCGTGCCATGTTCCCCGGAGCCGGAGATAGTGACGACCGGCCGAACTCCGGTAAGCAGTAACGTCGGCGGATCTGCGGTTTCGGCCACCACGGGCACCGGCAGAGGTGATCTCGGTTGCAGAGGGGTTCTGGGATCGGCGAGGGCCGTCGCTTGGCTGACTCCTCGCCGCACGCACGACGCCGAAGCAACGACCTCCGACGGCGGCCCACCCGGACTTTGGCTGTCGGACATGGTCATCGTTTCTGATCGACGGAAGGGTGGGCCAGTGACGGCCAATGACCACGGTGCGGAGGTCGTCGAGGTTAAGCGCCTTAGAACAGGTCCGCCCCGGGGGAAACCGCGAGGCCGGAATAGCATTGAGGCATGGCGAGATCCGGAACGCAGAACAGCAGGTCCAAGGCCTGGGCGTGGCCGGTCGGGATCCTGGTCGGGCTGGCGATCGGCATCCCTTTGTTCGGCTCGTCGGGTGGAGTCGCCTTCGGCATCGCCCTCGGTCTGGTGTTCGCGCTCGCCTTCGGCGCGACCGGGAGCCGGGCCGCCGGCCCGGGTGCTGACGGCGCCGATGGCGGCCCGGATCGCGACGCCCACTCCACCGACACTGGGCCGGTCGTGCCGTCTATGCAGGACGGACCAGACAAAAGGGCCGCCGACGGCGAGCGCCGCGGGTGATCGACTCGAGGTCCAGGACATCGGGGCATCCAGGGCCGTCTGATAGCCCGATATCGCCGATACCGAGTCGATCATGGCCGCCCGCGCCCGCGCCGGCGGCAGGAGCAGGGCCGGGCACGGTGGCGGAGGCGGTGGCCGTACAGGAGGAGTTGCGGCCGCTGGTGGACCTTGTCGGGCCGGGGCCGACGGCGCCCACGACGGTGGCTGGCCTGGACGTCGCGTACGCGCGGAGCGGTGACCTCCTCGCGGCGGCCGTGACCGTGTTGGACGCCCGGACGTTGGCCGTGGTGGATTCCGCGGTCAGCGTGGGCCGGCCCGCGTTCGGCTACGTTCCGGGGCTGTTCGCCTTCCGGGAGCTGCCCGCGTTGCTCGCCGCGCTGGACCGTCTCACGACCCGCCCGGACCTGTTGGTCTGCGACGGGCACGGGCTGGCCCATCCGCGTCGGTTCGGGCTCGCCTGTCACCTCGGCGTGGTCACCGGGCTGCCCGCGATCGGGGTGGGGAAGACGCCGCTGGTCGGCGAGTGGGCGCCGCCGCCCGCCCGTCGGGGTGCCTGGTCACCGCTGCGCGACGGCGGCGAGGTCGTCGGCCGGGTGCTGCGGACCCGGGACGGAGTCAAGCCGGTGTTCGTGAGCGTCGGGCACCGGATGAGCCTGGAGAACGCCACGGCGCAGGTGCTCGCGCTGACCCCGCGCTACCGCCTGCCGGAGACCACCCGTACCGCCGACCGGCTCTGTCGGGACGCCCTGGCCGGTGCACGCTAGCCCGGTGCCGGGCACCCTCGACAGGTCCGCGAGCTGGGCCGCAAACCGTAACGGCGCACACATCCGGGCCGCTCTATGACCAGGGGTGGGGGTGGGCCGGTAGTAGCCTGACCCGCGGACCCCACCCGGGGAGGAACGGCGAGGTGATCATGACGGTACGTCGGCGCGCGGCGCGACTCGCGGCGGTCTGCGGTCTGGTGGGCGGCCTGGTGCTGCTCGGTGCGTCACCGGCACTGGCCGACGACGACTCGGTCCGGGTGGGTTCGGCCAGCAGCTTCACCGCCGGTGGCTCGGCGCAGGGGGTGAACGTCGCGGTGCGCAAGCGCTCCGACGGGTGCGTCCTGCTGCGTACCGCCCTGGGTCTGCGGCTTGAGGGCCTGCAGCCGGATCAGGTGACGGTGCAGGTCAACGCTGGCGGAACGTGGTTCCCGGTGCCGGTTACCGGCGGTGACGGCAGCGTGGCGACCGCGCAGACCTCACCGGCGAAGCCGACGTTGTGCAAGGGCAAGGGCATCACCGTGCGGTACCGGGTGTCCTTCGCCGCGGGTGCTCCGGGCGGTCGGCTCGCGGTTGTCGGGGCGGCCGCCAGCGCGGCCGGCCAGGAGCTGGGTCGGGGTTCCGACGCGGCGAGGGTGGTGGGCGGCCGGGTTTCCGCGTCACCCACCCCGACGCCGTCGAAGAAGCCGTCGCCCACGCCGAGCGAGGCCGCGCCCGTCGAGGCGGTGAACCCGGCCGCGCTGGGCGTCTCCGGCGCGCCCGACACCACGGCCGCCGCTGCCGAGTCCGGTGGCGGCTCGCCGGTGATGTTCTTCGGCATCGCGATGGTGGCCGTCGGACTGCTGCTCATCGTGCTGCTGTTCCGTCGCTCGCGGCAGGACCGGACGCCGACCGACGGCACCCCGGGGCCTCTGCCGGTTAACCCCGGTGGCACCACCTACCGCTCCGGCGGTGGGTCGCCGGCCGTGCCCGGCCAGACCGGCGGCGTGTACGGCCAGCAGCCGCAACCCGACGTCTACGGCACAGTGCCCGCTCCCCGGCCGGCCACGGGCGGGGTCTACGGGGCGCGGCCGGCCGGTGCCGCCCCGACGCCCGACGCGACGCAGCCGATGCCGGGCGGTCCGGGAGCCGGGCCGCTGCCCAAGGACCCGCCCGCCGACGGCGGCGACCACACCGTGTTCATGCCCCGGCTCCCCGGCTGAGCGGGGAGGGACCTCGGCCCTCCGATACGCTCAGGTTCGGTGGAACCTGCGGCCAAGGAGCGGAACCAGTGTCTGATCTGTCCCAGATCGTGAAGGCGTACGACGTCCGAGGGACGGTGCCGGACCAGTGGGACGAGCGGGTCGCCGAGGCGCTCGGAGCCGCATTCACCCAGCTGCTCAACACCACCGACGAGCCGGGCGACGCGGTCGTCGTCGGGTACGACATGCGGGCCACTTCGCCCGGGTTGGCCGCCGCCTTCGCCACCGGTGTACGGGCCGAGGGGCGCTCGGTGATCGAGATCGGGCTCGCCTCCACCGATCTGCTCTACTTCGCCTCCGGCTCACTCGACCTGCCCGGTGCCATGTTCACGGCCAGTCACAACCCGGCCCAGTACAACGGCATCAAGATGTGCCGCTCCGGTGCGCGGCCGATCGGCCAGGACAGCGGGCTGGCCGAGATCCGGAAGCGGGCTCAGGCGCTGCTGGATTCGGGCGCGTCCCGTCCGGCCGGTGAGCCGACCCGCCCGGCACAGCGGCGGGACCTGCTTCCCGACTATGCCGCCTACCTGCGCAAGCTGGTCGACCTCTCCGGCATCCGGCCGCTGAAGGTGGTGGTCGACGCCGGCAACGGAATGGGTGGCTTCACCGTTCCCACCGTGCTGGGTGACGCCGCCCTGTCGGCGCTGCCGCTGGAGATCGTCCCGCTCTACTTCGAACTGGACGGCACCTTCCCCAACCACGAGGCCAACCCGCTGGACCCTGCGAACCTGGTCGACCTGCAGCGTGCCGTGGTCGAGCACGGGGCCGACATCGGGCTGGCCTTCGACGGCGACGCCGACCGGTGCTTCGTGGTGGACGAGCGCGGTGAGCCGGTCTCACCGTCGGCGATCACCGCCCTGGTCGCCGCGCGTGAGCTGGCCAAGCACCCCGGCTCCACGGTGATCCACGGCCTGATCACCTCCAGCGCCGTGCCGGAGATCATCCGCGAGCACGGTGGGGAGCCGGTGGTCGCCCGGGTCGGGCACTCCTTCATCAAGGCGGAGATGGCGCGCACCAACGCCGTCTTCGGCGGCGAGCACTCCGCGCACTACTACTTCCGGGACTTCTGGTTCGCCGACACCGGAATGCTGGCCGCGATGCACACGCTCGCCGCGCTCGGGGAGCAGTCGCTGCCACTGTCCGTCCTGGCCGGCGAGTACGAGCGCTACATCGCCTCCGGTGAGATCAACTCGACGGTCATCGACCAGGCGGCGGCGGTTGCCGAGGTGCGGGCGGCCTACCCCGACGCGACGGCCGACGAGATGGACGGTCTCACCCTGCGTTTCCCCGACGGCGCGTGGTTCAACCTGCGCGCCTCCAACACCGAGCCGCTGCTGCGGCTCAACGTCGAGGCGCCCACCCGCGAGCGGATGATCTCGCTCCGTGACGAGGTGCTCGGCCGGGTTCGCCGATAAGATCGCCTGCGCCGGTCGGCACCGCCGCCGGTGAAGCCGCACACGTGGAAGGAGCCGTGCCATGGCCCTGGATCCGCAGTTGCTCGAGATTCTCGCCTGTCCGGACACGCACCACGCCCCGCTCAGCTACGACGCCGAGGGGCAGACGCTCACCTGCACGCAGTGCGGCCGGATCTTCGAGGTCCGTGACGACGTGCCGGTGCTGCTTCTCGACGAGGCACGCGGCGGCCCCGGGCAGTCCTCATGATCGACGGTACGGCCGGTGTCAGCGGACGTCGTGACGCCGACGAAGCCCTGCTCGACAACCCGGACGCCCTGGCCGAGCACGACCCGGGCGGCATGCTCCGGCACACCGCCTCGGCCGGCGCACAGGTCCGCGAGACGGCCGCCCTGGCCGCCGAGGCGAACCTCGCCGTGCTCGCCGACGACGGGCGGCCCCGGGCCGTCGTGATCGCCGGCATCGGCACCGCCGGGCGTACCGGCGACGTGCTGGCCACGGTGGCCGGGCCACGCTGCCCGGTTCCGGTCATCGCGCACCGCAGCGCGGGCGTACCCGGTTGGGTGGGCGCGGCCGACGTGGTGATCGCGGTGAGCGCGTCCGGTCGCAGCCCGGAGGCGCTCGGCGCCGCCGAGGCGGCGCACCGGCGGGGCGCCCGGCTGGTCGCGGTGGGTGCCCCCGACTCGCAGTTGCAGTCGGTCGCCGAGCGGGCCCGGGCGCCGTTCATCCCGGTGCCCCGGCGCGCACCGGCGCGGGCGAGCCTCTGGGCGCTGACCGTGCCGGTGCTGCTCGCCGCCCGTTCTCTCGGGCTCGTGAAGGTCAACGAGGCGGACCTCGCGGAGACCGCGGCCCGGCTCGACGCGGACGCCGACCGCTGCCGGTCCGCCGCGGAGTCCTTCGTGAACCCGGCGAAGTCACTGGCCCTGGGCCTGGCCGGCTCGATCCCGATCGTCTGGGGCTCGTCCCCGCTGGCGACCGTGGCGGCCCGCCGTTTCGGCGACACCCTGTCGGCCAACGCCCGCTACCCGGTGGTCACCGGTGCGCTCGGCGAGGCCGGTCGGGGCCGGGTCGGCCTGCTCGACGGCGTCTTCGGTGGGCTGGCCGAGGGGGAGCGGGACATCTTCGCCGACCCGGCGGAGGACGACGGTGAGGGCACCCGGCTGCGGCTCGTGCTGCTGCGCGACGGTGGGCTCAACGCCGAGGACGACACGGACGAGCCGCTGGCGGTCGAGGAGCGCCGCGCGGACGCCGTGCAGACCCTCGCCGAGCGCCGCGGCGTGCGATGCGACGTGGTGACCGCCGAGGGTGGCTCCGCGCTGGAGCGGCTGGCCTCGCTGATCGCCGTACCCGATTTCGCCTCGATCTACCTTGCCCTGGCCCACGGGCTGGACCCGATGGCGGTACCAGCCATCACCGAGATGAAGGAGCTGTCGAACCAGTGAACGGACCTAGTGCGCGGCGGAACACCGTCAAGCCGGGCGGTGCCGCGCGGCGGAGCGGAGCGACGGCGTGAGCGCCAACGGTGGGACCAAGGCGATCGTCGCGGCACTGCTGGCCAACATCGGCATCGCCGTCACCAAGTTCGTCGCGTTCATCCTGACCGGCTCGTCGTCGATGCTGGCCGAGGCGATCCACTCGGTCGCCGACTCCGGCAACCAGGGTCTGCTGCTGCTCGGTGGCAAGCGGGCGAAGCGCGAGGCGACCCCGCAGCACCCGTTCGGGTACGGCCGGGAGCGCTACATCTACGCGTTCATCGTGTCGATCGTGCTGTTCAGCGTCGGTGGCCTGTTCGCCCTGTACGAGGCGTACCACAAGTGGGCGCATCCACACGGGATCACCGAATGGCACTGGGTGCCGGTGGTCGTGCTGGTGTCGGCGATCATCATGGAGTCGTTCTCCTTCCGGACGGCCATCAAGGAGTCCAACCACATCCGCGGCAACCAGTCCTGGGTGCACTTCATCCGCCGGGCCAAGGCACCGGAGCTGCCGGTGGTGCTGCTGGAGGACTTCGGCGCGCTGGTCGGTCTGGTGTTCGCGCTGTTCGGCGTCACCATGACGCTGATCACCGGCAACGGCGAGTGGGACGCCGCCGGCACCGCCATGATCGGCATCCTGCTGGTGACCATCGCGATCGTGCTGGCCATCGAGACGAAGAGCCTGCTGCTCGGTGAGGGTGCTGAGCAGCACGACGTGGACGCCATCGAGCGGGCCATCACCGACGGCCCGGAGGTCGAGCGGATCATCCACATGAAGACGCTCTACCTGGGGCCGGAGGAGCTGATGGTGGCCGCGAAGATCGCGGTGCCGGCCTGCGAGAGCGCCGAGGACCTGGCCCGGGGCATCAACGCCGCGGAGGCGCGGATCCGCGCGGCGGTGCCGACCGCCCGGGTGATCTACCTGGAGCCCGACATCTACAGCGCCGCCGCCGCCGAGGCCGGCACCGGTGCCGTCGCCGGCACCGCCGTACCGCAACCGCAGGACGCGTCGGGTGAGGCGGCCGGGCGGCCCGGGGGCTGACCGGTGGAACTGTTGTACGGACCGATCCGGGACTACGCCTGGGGGTCCCGCTCGGCGATCGCCATGTTGCAGGGGCGACCGGTGCCCAGCGCCGGCCCCGAGGCGGAGCTGTGGTTGGGTGCCCACCCGGGCGCACCGGCCAGCGTCGAGCGGGCCGGCCTCCGGGTCAGCCTCTGTGACCTGGTGCGCGACGAGCCGGGGCAGTGGCTCGGCCAGCGGGTCTCGGATCGGTTCGGCAGCCGGCTGCCGTTCCTGCTGAAGGTGCTCGCCGCAGAGGCTCCGCTGAGCCTCCAGGCCCACCCGGACGCCGAGCAGGCCCGGGCGGGCTACGAGGCGGACACCGGACGGCCGCCGGGGGAGCGCAACTACTCCGATCCGTACCACAAGCCGGAGTTGCTGGTGGCGCTCACGCCGTTCGAGGCGCTGTGCGGCTTCCGGGACCCGGTGGTGTCGGCCGAGGCGCTCGACGCGTTCGGCGTACCGGCGTTGGCGCCGGTGGTCGCCGCGTTGCGGACGGGGCCGGCGGGGCTGCGTACGGCGGTGCGGACGCTGCTCGGCTGGCCGTTCGCGGAGCGCGACGATCTGCTGAGTTCCGTGGTCGCGGCGTCGACGGACGGCCCGGACGCGGAGCTGGCCCGCCGGCTGGCCCTCGCGTACCCGGGCGACCCGGGCGTGCTGGTCGCGCTGCTGCTGCACCACCTGCGGCTGTCGCCCGGGGAGGCCATCTGGATGCCCGCCGGCAACCTGCACGCCTATCTGAGCGGTTGCGGCGTGGAGATCATGGCGGCCAGTGACAACGTGCTGCGTGGCGGGCTGACCCCGAAGCGGGTGGACGTCGACGAGTTGATGCGGGTGCTGCGCTTCGAGGTGCTCGACGATCCGGTGCGGGCCGCGCAGCAGGTTGCGCCGGGGGTGGAGTGTTGGCCGGTGCCGGTGGACGACTTCGCGCTGCACCGGGTGCGGGTCGGTTCGGCGGTGCCCTCGGTCACGCTGTCGCTCCCGGGACCTCGCGTCGTGCTCTGTGCCGTGGGCCCGATCGCCGTGGACGACGGGGCCGGGGCGCTGACGCTGGCCTCCGGCCAGGCGGCGATCGGGACCGCGGCGGGCGAGTCGCTGCGGGTCAGCGGCAACGGTGAGGCGTACGTGGCAACCGCTGGGTTGCGCTGACGGTCGCTCGCTGCGCCGACACAAGTCCGACTTTCCCGGAATAGCTTGACTCGCCTCTGGCTGAGTGTGACTCTATGAGTACGCAGCGTTATCGCGACGACGGTCCGACAACGTGCGGGGAACCAAACCGGGGGGATGCACGGGGCGGGCGGGACGTGGGCGGATTTTTCGTCCACCACCGACCGCCCCGTGCGCTGTCCGCCGACCGTCCCCGGCCGGCCGTCCCTGGCGCGCGTAAGGTGGAGAGTCGGCGCAGACATCGTTCGACAGGAGCTTTCATGACCAGCACCCTCCCGGCGTCTCCCAGCGGTACGCCGTCCGAGGCTCGGCCGAGCACCCTCGCCGAGGGCGACTTCAAGGTGGCGGATCTGTCGCTCGCCGAGTTCGGGCGCAAGGAGATCCAGCTCGCCGAGCACGAGATGCCCGGCCTGATGTCGATCCGCCGGGAGTTCGCCGAGGCACAGCCGCTCGCCGGCGCGCGGATCACCGGCTCGCTGCACATGACCATCCAGACCGCCGTCCTGATCGAGACGCTGGTCGCCCTCGGCGCGCAGGTCCGCTGGGCGTCCTGCAACATCTTCTCCACCCAGGACCACGCCGCCGCGGCGATCGTCGTCGGCCCGGACGGCACCCCCGAGGCCCCCGCCGGCGTCCCGGTCTACGCCTGGAAGGGCGAAACCCTGCCGGAGTACTGGTGGTGCACCGAGCAGGTGCTCACCTGGCCGGACGGGCAGGGCCCGAACATGATCCTCGACGACGGCGGCGACGCCACCCTGCTGGTGCACAAGGGTGCCGAGTTCGAGAAGGCCGGGGCCGTGCCGCCGGTCGAGTCCGCCGACTCCGAGGAGTACGCGGTCATCCTCGAACTGCTGCACCGCTCGCTCGCCGAGGACGGTCAGCGCTGGACGCGGATCTCCTCCGGCATCAAGGGCGTCACCGAGGAGACCACCACCGGCGTGCACCGGCTCTACGAGATGCACCGCGCCGGCACGCTGCTCTTCCCGGCCATCAACGTCAACGACTCGGTGACCAAGAGCAAGTTCGACAACAAGTACGGCTGCCGGCACTCGCTGATCGACGGCATCAACCGGGCCACCGACGTGCTGATCGGCGGCAAGATGGCCGTCGTGATGGGCTACGGCGACGTGGGCAAGGGCTGCGCCGAGTCGCTGCGCGGCCAGGGCGCCCGGGTCGTGGTGACCGAGGTGGACCCGATCTGCGCGCTGCAGGCCGCGATGGACGGCTACCAGGTGGCCACCCTGGACGACGTGGTCGAGCAGGCGGACATCTTCATCACCGCCACCGGCTGCTTCAACGTCATCACCAACGAGCACATGGCCCGGATGAAGCACCAGGCCATCGTCGGCAACATCGGCCACTTCGACAACGAGATCGACATGGCCGGCCTGGCCAAGCGCTCGGACGTCGAGCGGGTCAACATCAAGCCGCAGGTCGACCTGTGGCGCTTCGCCGACGGGCACGCCATCATCGTGCTCTCCGAGGGCCGCCTGCTGAACCTGGGCAACGCCACCGGGCACCCGAGCTTCGTGATGTCGAACTCGTTCGCCAACCAGACGATCGCCCAGATCGAGCTGTTCACCAAGACCGAGGAGTACCCGATCGGCGTCTACGTGCTGCCCAAGCACCTGGACGAGAAGGTCGCCCGGCTGCACCTGGGCGCGCTCGGCGCGAAGCTGAGCACGCTGACCAAGGAGCAGGCCGCCTACCTGGGCGTCTCCACCGAGGGTCCGTTCAAGCCGGACCACTACCGCTACTGATCGACGCGTCACGCACCGGGTCGGCTGTTCGCAGCCGGCCCGGTTCGTCGTCTCCGGACCGCTCCGACGCCGGTCAGTCCGGGCGGGAACGGCGGCGGGCGGGGCGGAACCACGTCCACAGGCACCAGACCAGCCAGCCGAGCGACACGACGGTGGCCAGTGCCCGCAGGCGCAGTGCGCTGAGCAGCAGCACCACGGCCAGCACCGTCAGCCACGGCAGGAATCCCCTCACGGCGGGGATCCTTCCACAGCCGGACGGCACCCCGCTGATCGTCGCCCGGTCGTGGTCGCTCGCGGGCCAGGTGAGCTTGTCGTGAACAACTTGACGGGCCCTCTGAACAGGAGGAAGGTATGGCTGCCCTAAGTAAGCTGAGGCGTACCTATTGATCTCGGAGCCCGGATGTTCGCCACCTACCTGATCGGTCTGCGGGAGGGCCTGGAAGCGACCCTGGTGGTCAGCATCCTCGTCGCCTTCCTGGTGAAGTCGCAGCGCCGGGACCGGTTGCCTCAGGTCTGGGCAGGGGTCGGCCTGGCCGTCGCGCTGTCGGTGCTCTTCGGCTGGCTGATCGAGTACACCTCGACCTCGCTGCTGGCCCGCTCCGAGGACCGCGAGCTGTTCGAGGCGGTCACCTCGGTCGCCGCCGTTGTCTTCGTCACCTGGATGATCTTCTGGATGCGCCGGGCGGCCCGCACCATCGCCGGCGAGCTGCGCGGCAAGCTCACCGAGGCGCTGGCCGTCGGGTCCCTCGCGGTCGCCGGGATGGCCTTCCTCGCCGTGATCCGGGAGGGCCTGGAGACCGCGCTGATCTTCTACTCCGCCGCCCAGGGCGCGGCCGGCGACAGCGGGCCGTTGCTCGCGCTGATCGGCGGCATCGCCACCGCCGTGGTGATCGGTGCCCTGCTCTACGCCAGCGCCCTGCGGATCAACCTCAGCAAGTTCTTCACCTGGACCGGCGCGCTGCTGATCCTGGTCGCCGCCGGCATCCTCAAGTACGGCGTGCACGACTTCCAGGAGGCCGGCGTCCTGCCCGGCCTGAACGACCTGGCCTTCGACATCACCACGACGCTGGACCCGAGCACCTGGTACGCCGCACTGCTCGCCGGCATGTTCAACGTGACCCCCGCACCCACCGTGCTGGAGACGATCGCCTGGGTCGGGTACGCCGTGCCGGTTCTCCTGCTCTTCCTGCGCCCGTCCCGGCGTAAGCCGGCACCCGTCCCGACGGCGGCCGCGCCCGCGAGCGAGGCGGCCCCGACGACCGGCGCGACCGACACCGCGACCACCCCCACCACCGTCACCGAGCGCGGGGCCGACACCGGCGCCGAGGCCGAGGCGGCGACCACGCCGCAGCGTGCCTGACCCCACGAGGAGAGACAGCTCAGATGCGTACCACCCGATTCTTCGCGCTGGCCGCTGCCGGCGTGCTGGCCACGACCGGTGTCGCCGCCTGCTCCGACTCCGAGAAGGGTGACTCGGCCACCGCCGGCGGCCCGATCGTGGTCAAGGCCAGTGACACCGCCTGCGACGTCGGCACCACCGACCTCGGTGCGGGAACCGCCACCTTCAAGATCACCAACTCCGGCGCGAAGGTGACCGAGTTCTACGTGTACGCCTCCGGCGACCGTGTGATGGGCGAGGTGGAGAACATCGCCCCCGGGCTGAGCCGTGAGCTGCACGTGGAGCTGCCGGCCGGCACGTACGAGACGGCCTGCAAGCCGGGGATGAGCGGCAAGGGCATCCGCGGCGCGCTCAAGGTCAGCGGGTCGGCCGAGCCGCTGACCGCCGACGCCGCGCTGGCCGGTGCCACGGACAACTACCAGCGCTACGTCAAGAGCCAGACCGGCGCGCTGCTGGAGAAGACCGAGGAGTTCGTCGCCGCGGTCAAGGCCGGCGACGTGGCGAAGGCCAAGGCGCTCTTCCCGGTGGCCCGGACCTACTGGGAGCGGATCGAGCCGGTGGCCGAGATCTTCGGCGACCTCGACCCCAAGATCGACGGCCGCGAGGAGGTCATCGAGGAGGGGATGGAGTTCACCGGCTTCCACCGGATCGAGAAGGACCTCTGGCAGTCCGGCGACATCAGCAAGGACGGTCCGATCGCCGACCGGCTGCTGGTCGACGTGAAGGAGATCGTGGCCAAGGCCAACGCTGAGAAGCTCTCGCCGCTCCAGCTCGCCAACGGCGCCAAGGAACTGCTCGACGAGGTCGCCAGCGGCAAGATCACCGGGGAGGAGGACCGCTACTCGCACACCGACCTGTGGGACTTCGCCGCCAACCTGGAAGGGTCCAAGGCCGCCGTGTCCGCCCTCCGGCCGGCGCTGGAGCAGCGCTCGCCGGAGCTGGTGAAGCAACTGGACACCGAGTTCACCAACGTCGAGGCGCTGCTCGGCAAGCACCGCGACGGCGACGGGTGGAAGCTGCACACCGCCCTGAGCAAGGCCGAGCTCAAGGAGCTGTCCGACGGCATCAACGCCCTCGCCGAGCCGATCAGTAAGGTCGCCGCGGTCGTCGCCCGGTGACCGGACGTCAGGGAGAGTCGAGTCGATGAGCGGGAGCAGGTTGACCCGCCGGCGAGCGATCACGCTCGCCGGCGCCGGGGTGGCCGGAGTCGCCGGGGTGGCCGCCGGTGCGGGCGCGCTGATCAGCGGGTCCCGTGACCCGGCCGCGGCCAGCGACCACCCGGCTGGGGCCGTGCCGTTCCACGGCGAGCACCAGGCCGGCATCGTCACCCCGGCCCAGGATCGGCTGCACTTCGTCGCCTTCGACGTGATCACCAAGGACCGGGCCCGGCTGGTCGAGCTGCTCCAGGAGTGGACGGCCGCCGCCGCGCGGATGACCGCCGGGCGCGACGCCGGGGTGCTCGGCGCGGTCGGCGGGATGCCCGAGGCTCCGCCGGACGACACCGGTGAGGCCCTCGGCCTGCCCCCGTCGCAGCTCACCCTGACCATCGGCTTCGGGCCGACGCTGTTCCGCGACGCCGACGGCCGGGACCGGTTCGGCATCGCCGACCGGCGCCCGGCGGCCCTGGCCGAGCTGCCGAACTTCCCCGGCGACGCGTTGCAGCCACAGCTCTCCGGCGGCGACCTCTGCGTGCAGGCGTGTGCCAACGATCCGCAGGTGGCGGTGCACGCGATCCGCAACCTGGCCCGGCTCGGCATGGGCGTGGTGAGCGTCCGCTGGTCGCAGCTCGGCTTCGGCCGTACCTCGTCGACCTCGCGGGACCAGGCCACGGCGCGCAACCTGTTCGGCTTCAAGGACGGCACGGCCAACCTGAAGGCCGAGGACACCGACCTGCTCCGCGACCAGTTGTGGGTGCAGCCGGGCGACGGGCCGGACTGGATGGCCGGCGGCTCGTACCTGGTCACCCGCAAGATCCGGATGCTCGTGGAGACCTGGGACCGGACCTCGCTCGTCGAGCAGGAGGAGATCGTCGGTCGGACCAAGGGCAGCGGTGCGCCGCTGGGCAGAACGGACGAGTTCGACGAGCCGGACTTCGCCGCGCGCGGTGCCGACGGGCAGCCGGTGATCGCCGAGCACGCCCACGTCACGCTCGCCCACCCCAGCCGGAACAACGGCGCCCACCTGCTGCGCCGGGGCTACAACTTCGTTGACGGCTCGGACGGCCTCGGCCGGCTCGACGCGGGCCTCTTCTTCATCGCCTACCAGCGGGATCCGCGCCGGCAGTTCGTGCCGATCCAGACCCAGTTGGCCCGGCACGACGTGATGAACGAATACCTGCGGCATGTCTCCAGCGGTCTGTTCGCCTGCCCGCCGGGGGTGCGCGACGGCGGTGACCACTGGGGGCGGACGCTCTTCGGCTGACCCCGTCCGCATCGCGACAGCGCGACCGGCCCGAGGTGGCGGTGGCGCGCGGTGGCGCCGAAGGGGGATCATGGTGGTAGCCCGGCCGGGGGATCCATCCGCGCGCCGGGCCCCGCACCACGTGGCGCCGCCGCCACGGGTCGGGAGATGACACTTTGCCGGCGGCACCAACCGTGCCGGTGACGCCGGTCCCACCGAACTGAATGGGGATGCAATATTAATCCCATGAGAGCCCGGGTACTGGTGGTCGACGACGACCCCGCCCTCGCCGAGATGCTCGGCATCGTGCTGCGTAGCGAAGGCTTCCTGCCGTCGTTCGTGGCCGACGGTGAGCGAGCCCTGGCGGCGTTTCGCGACAGTCGTCCCGATATCGTCCTCCTCGACCTGATGCTGCCCGGGATGAGCGGTATCGACGTGGCCCGGTCGATCCGGGCCGAGTCCGGCGTGCCGATCGTCATGCTGACCGCCAAGAGCGACACCGTCGACGTGGTCCTCGGCCTGGAGTCCGGTGCCGACGACTACGTGGTCAAGCCGTTCAAGCCCAAGGAGCTGGTGGCCCGGATGCGGGCCCGGCTGCGCCGGGGCGAGGACGTGGCTCCGGAGATGCTGACCATCGGGCCGCCTGACAACCAGATCACCATCGACGTCCCGGCGCACACGGTCAGCCGCAACGACGAGGAGGTGAAGCTGACTCCGCTGGAGTTCGACCTGTTGGTCGCGCTCGCCCGCAAGCCGCGTCAGGTCTTCACCCGCGAGGTGCTGCTGGAGCAGGTCTGGGGCTATCGGCACGCGGCCGACACCCGGCTGGTCAACGTGCACGTGCAGCGGCTGCGCGCCAAGATCGAGCCGGATCCGGAGCGCCCGGAAATCATCCTCACCGTGCGGGGCGTGGGCTACAAGGCGGGGACCGGATAGCCTGGTCGCACTGTGTCGACCTCCCCGCCGCCGCACCCCTCGGCCACCGCTGCTGCCCGCCGGTCCCGCGCCGGCTGGGAGCTCTGGCGCGCGCTGAGTGGGCGGGCCGCCCGGGTGGTGGCCCGGGTGCACCAGACCTGGCGTCGCTCGCTCCAGGTGCGGGTGGTGACCATCACGCTGGTCGCCTCCAGCCTGCTGGTCGGCGGCTTCGCGTTCCTGATCGCTGACAAGATCACGACGATCCTGCTGGACAACGCCCGCACCGACGTCCGGATGCGCGTGAACAGCGGCGCCGACTACGCGGCCAAGCAGGTCTCCCTCTACGGCCAGCCGCAGGAGGCGCAGCTCCAGGAGACCATCGAGGGCACGGTCAACTACCTGGCCGGCGGTGACCCCCAGCAGACCAGTGGTGTGGTGGTCGCGATCACGGCCGACGGCTACCCCAACGTCATCCAGACCCGCACCGCGCCCGCGGCGAACGTCCGGCCGCTGATCAGCCCGGAGCTGCGGGCCGCGGTCGCCGGCGGCAAGGTGGCCAGCCAGATCCGCACCGGGCGACTCACCGGGGAGTCGACGAAGTACCTCGTCTACGGCTCGCCGGTGCCCACCCGCTTCGGTCAGATCGAGCTCTACTACCTGGTGCCGCTGACCCGGCAGGACGTCACCGCCGCCGACGCCCGAGCCACCGTGGTGGCCACCGGCGTGGCCCTGGTGATCCTGCTCGGGCTGCTGGCGGCCCTGGTCACCCGGCTGGTGGTCAACCCGGTCCGGGTCGCCGCGCGCACCGCCCAGAGGCTCTCCGCCGGTCTGCTCGACCAGCGGATGGTGGTCAACGGCGAGGACGACCTGGCGCTGCTCGCCGCCTCGTTCAACCAGATGGCCACCAACCTGCAACGGCAGATCCTGCGCCTGGAGGAGATGTCCCGGTTGCAGCGCCGGTTCACCTCGGACGTCTCGCACGAGCTGCGGACCCCGCTGACCACGGTCCGGATGGCCGCCGACCTGATCTTCGCCGAGCGCGACGAGTTCGACCCGGCGGTGGCCCGCAGCGCCGAGCTGCTCCAGGCCGAGCTGGACAGGTTCGAGGAACTGCTCACCGACCTGTTGGAGATCAGCCGGTTCGACGCGGGCTTCGCCATGCTGGACTCCGAGCCCACCGACCTGGTGCCGGTGGTGCACCGGGTGGTCGACCGGTTGTCCGGCCTGGCCGAGCGGGTGGGCGTCCCGATCGAGCTGGACCTGCCCAGCACGCCGGTGATCGCCGAGGTGGACCCGCGCCGGGTCGAGCGCGTGCTGCGCAACCTGGTCGGCAACGCCGTCGAGCACGGTGAGGCCCGGCCGGTGCTGATCACCCTCGGCATCGACGAGACCGCCGTGGCGATCACCGTCCGGGATCACGGGGTGGGGCTCAAGGTGGGCGAGGAGAAGTTGGTGTTCAACCGGTTCTGGCGGGCGGACCCGTCCCGGGCCCGGCAGACCGGTGGCACCGGCCTGGGCCTGTCGATCAGCCTGGAGGACGCCCGGCTGCACGGCGGCTGGCTGGAGGCGTGGGGTGCGCCCGGGCAGGGCGCACAGTTCCGGCTCACCCTGCCGGCCCGCGCCGGTGACCGGCTGACCACGTCGCCGCTGCGGCTGGTGCCCGCCGACGCCGCGCTGCCGTTCGGCGGCCCCCGGGACGGCGGTCCGCTGGCCATCGGGCCCGGCACCGGCGGGGCGCTGGCGATCAGCCCGGCACCGGCCGGGGACGGGCAGCGAGCGGAGGTGCGCTCATGAGGAGTCGCCGCGCGCTGGGGGCACTGGGTGTGGTGTTCCTGCTGAGTGCCGGGTGCGGCATCCCGGAGGCGTCCGACGTCCGGGTCGACGGCAAGGGCGGCACCGCGGCGGAGGCCGGCGCGGTCAACGGTCGGCGCAGCGAGCCGCCGTCGCGTACGGCCAGCGGCAGCGCCAACGACGCGTTCGTGCGTAACTTCCTGTCCGCTGCCGCAGGTGAGCCGGACCGGGCCTACGAGCGGGTCAAGAACTTCGTGGCGCCGGAGCACCGGTCCCGGTTGCAGGAGAAGAAGGGCAGTGAGGTCGCGCTGACCGTGGTCCGGCTGCGGGAGACGATCTTCACCCTCAACAGCGACTCGACCACCACCGTGAAGATCACGGTCCAGCAGATCGGCGTGCTGCGGACCAACGGCACACTGGCCCCGCCGGTGGCGACCGAGACGGCGTACGAGTTCCGGCTGCGCAGCGGGGCGCTGGGCGGCACAGGCAACGACGAGCGCGCCGGCCTGTACGTCCTGGACCCGCCGAACGCGCTGCTGCTCAGCGACGTCGCCCTCCAGCTGTACTACCAGGACGAGTCGATCTACTTCTGGAACTCCGACCGCACCCGGCTGGTGCCCGACCAGCGCTACCTGCCGTTCGCGGTGCCGGACGAACGCCGGGTCAACGAGGTGGTGAAGTGGCTGGTCGGCGGGCCGTCCGAGTGGTTGCGACCCGGCGTCGTCGGGCTGCCCGACCAGACCGAGCTGATCAACAACGCCACCGGTGCGAACGACCGGTGGGAAGTCAACCTGGACATGTCCGGTGACGACAAGAGCCGGATCGACCAACTGATCACGCAGCTCGCCTGGTCCCTCGGTGACCTGAAGGGCGAGCTGGAGCTGAAGATCCGCAACAACTCGCAGCCGGTGCAGGATCTGCACGAGCGCCGGGTGTCCCATTCGCTCTACCCGATCGCCGAGGGTCCGCAGCGGTTCGGCGTGTACGAGGGCGCGATCCGCCCGCTCGACTTCGCCGGCGAGCCCAGCGGCGCCGTGCCGTTGGTGCCCGAGGTCAACCGCAACATCGTCTCGGCCGCCCTCGCGCGGGACCATGGCAGGATCCTCGCCGCGACGGTGGTGAGCAGCGGCAAGAACCGGCAGCGACTTGCCGTGGGCGCCGGTTCCGTTCCGATCTCCGCGCTCAACCGGAACGCGCCCGAGTACGCCTCGATCAGCCGCCCGGTCTGGCTGCGCACCGTCGACTCCCGTCCCGCCCAGGGTCTGGTGGTGGCCGACGGTCGGCTCTACCGCTTCGACGAGACCGCCCGGATGTACCAACTGCCCCTCAACCTGCCCTCCGCCGGGGTCACCGCGGTGGCCACCGCTCTGGACGGCCAGCGGGTCGCGTTGATCGCCGACGGCCGGCTCTACGTCGCGGCGGTCAACCTGGACGGCGGTGGCGTCTCCATCGGCCCGCCCCGGCCACTGGTCACCTCGCTGACCGGCCTCACCGCGGTCGACTGGGGCAGTGAGGACCGGCTGGTGGTGGCCGGGTCGGCCGGTCAGCCGGCGATCTACGAGATCAGCGTGGACGGTGCCCTGGAGACGCCGCTGAGGACCGACGTGGGCGCCAAGGTCAACCACCTGACGGCGTACCCGACGAACCGCACTCTGCCGCTGTCCAGCGGGGCGTACATGTACGAGGCGAACGGGGTTGCCTACCGCAGCGGCCCGTTCGAACGGATCGGACCCGAGCGGGTGCGGGACATCACCCCGCCGCCGGCCGGAGTCCGACCGAGCAACCCGTCGGCCCCGTTCTTCCTCTACTGACATCGTGCGCGGGCTCTGGGCGGATCTCGCCGATCTGGTACTGCCCGCCGACTGCGCGGGCTGCCGGCAGCGCCGGCCGGGCCTCCGGCACGGGGTCTGCCCGACCTGCGTGACAGCTCTGGACGCGCTGCGCCCCCGGCCCGTCCGTCCCACCCCCGCCCCGCCGGGCCTGCCGCCCTGCGTCGCCCTCGGCCCGTACGCCGGCCCGCTGCGGGAGACTCTGCTGGCGTACAAGGAGCACGGTCGGCACGGGCTGGCCCGACCGCTCGGGGCGCTCCTCGCCGAGGCCGTCGCGGCGGCGGTCGGCCGGGCACGTCCGGTGGCGCTGGTGCCGGTGCCGGACACCGCGGCGGCGGCCCGCGCCCGCTACGGCGACCACCTCGACCGGCTGGCCCGGCACTGCGCGGCCCGTCTGAGCCGGGGCGGCTGGCCGGTCCGGGTGGACCGGCCGCTGCGCGCGCTGCCCCGACCCGACTCGGTGACCCTGGACAGCGCCGGTCGGGCGGCGGCGGCCGAGGCGGCTTTCCGGCCCCGCTCCGGTGCCTCCGGCAGGGGCGGCGCACCGGTCGTGGTGCTGCTGGACGACATCGTCACCACCGGGGTCACCCTGGCCGCGGCGTCGCGGGTGCTGGCCGCGACCGGGCGGGCACCGACCGTCGCCGTGGTGCTCGCGGCAACCGAGAAACGACTCCATTTGTAACCGACCGTGTTTCCGTTTCACCCGTTGGTGTATGAGCTGCGAAAAATTATGGGCGGTCTCGGCAACATGGGGTGACTGCCGGGCGAACAGGAGTTAGCGTTTCGCTGTCGGGGGTAGGAGGTCGTTCCACCCGCCTCCGGCGGTGAAAGGAGGCGTAGCCGCACTGACCGGTCGACGCCAGCGGGGCTCCCCAGGGCGCGCGACCGGGTAACCGGATCGAAGACCGTCCGAACAAGGGAGGTCACGTGGACATCGTGGTCAAGGGCCGTAACGTCGAAGTGCCGGACCATTACCGGGTGCACGTAGCCGAGAAACTCGCAAAGATCGAACGCTACGACCACAAACTCATTCGTGTCGATGTCGAGCTGTTTCACGAGCGCAATCCGCGCCAAGCCGACCACTGCCAGCGGGTGGAGATCACCTGCGTTTCCCGGGGCCCGGTGATCCGGGCCGAGGCCTGCACGAACGACTTCTACAGCGCACTCGACGCGGCGATCGCGAAGCTCGACACCCGGCTGCGCCGTGCGGCCGACCGTCGCCGCGTACACCGTGGTCGGCACGCGCCGATCTCCGTCGCCGAAGCCACCGCCGGCCTGCCGGTCGCGGATCTGGTCGCCGCCCCGCTGACCGCGCCCGGTGACGGCGCCCGCGCCGGCACGGCCGTCGCGGAGCGGGTCGAGGAGGATGAGTACGACCAGCAGCCGTGGCACATCGCCCGGGAGAAGGTGCACCCGGCGGAACCGATGACCATCGACGACGCGCTGTTCGAGATGGAACTCGTCGGCCACGACTTCTACCTGTTCCAGGACAAGGAGTCCGGCCGTCCGAGCGTCGTCTACCGCCGCCACGCCTACGACTACGGGATCATCTCCCTC
>NZ_JAMHIW010000016.1 GCF_023896955.1 Micromonospora sp. RHAY321 | reverse complement strand
GCCCCGACCCGTTCCGCCGCCACAGCGACCGCCGCGTCCCGGGCGGCCACCGCCTCCTCGACGGTCAGTGTCCGGTCCTGCGCCCGGAAGGTGAGCTTGTACGCCAACGATCGGCGACCCCCACCGAGCTGCTCACCGGAGTACACGTCGAACAGCCGCACGTCCTCCAGCAGCTCGCCGGCGCCCGCCTCCAGCGCCCGGCGCACCTGCTCCGCCGGCACCGAGTCGTCCACCACCAGGGCCACGTCGATCAGAGCCGGCGGGAAGCCGGAGACCGCCGGGGCGGGCGCCACCGGCGCGGACGGCACCGCGTCGAGGTTCAGCTCCATCGCACCGGCACGGCGGGGCAGCTCCAGCGCCGCCACCACCGCCGGGTGCAGCTCACCGGCGTGCCCGACGACCGTGCCGTCGACCAGCACCTCGGCGCAGCGGCCCGGGTGCCACGGCGCGTACTCGGCGGCGCGTACCTCGACCCGCTCGGCCGGAACGCCGGCGGCGTCCAGCACGTCGCGGGCCGCCTCGATCGCGTCCGCCCAGCCGGCCGGCCGACCCGGACCCCACCAACCGGCCGGGTCGAGGTCACCGGTCAGCACCACCGCGACGTGCACCGGCTGCGCCGGCACCACCGCGTCGGCGGCCGCGAACTCCGCGTCGGTGGGGCGCCGGTCCACGCCCATCGCCGGCGGGCTGCCCGCGCCCACGCGCGGGTGGAAGACCGCCCCGATCTCGTAGAGCGCGAGGTCGCGCAGGCCCCGGCCGAGGTTGCGCTTGAGGATGCCCAGCAGCGGGCCGAGCAGGGTCGTACGCAGCAGCGGCTCCTCCTCGGACAGCGGATTGGCCAGCCGCACCGCCTGCCGGCGCGGGTCGTCGGCCGGCAGGCCGAGCAGGTCGGCCAGCTCCGACGACACGAACGGGTGCGCGAGAACCTCCACGTACCCCCGTTCGGCCAACGACCGGGCGACGGTCCGGCGCCGGCGCTGACGGGAGGTCAGCCCACGGCCGGGCGGCGCGGTCGGCAGCACCGACGGCACCCGGTCGTACCCGTCGAGGCGAACCACCTCCTCGACCAGGTCGGCCGGGTCGGTCAGGTCGGGCCGCCAGGTCGGCGGGGTGACGCTGAGCGCCACCCCGGCGCCGCTGGCCATGCCCACCGAACCCGGGTCCTCGGCCAGCCGGTCCGCGCCCTGCGCGACCGTGCAGCCGACCCGCTCCAGCAGGGCGACCACCCGCGCCGGCGGGTACTCGACCCCGATCCGCCGGGTCGGGAGATCCGCCGGCAGGGTGATCGGGGTACGCGGCCGGACGTGGTCGAGGTCGAGGATCTCCTCACCCGCGGCCCCGCCGCCGTGTTCGGTGAGCAGCCGCACGGCCCGCTCCAGCGCGACCAGTGGCAGGGCCGGGTCGACGCCCCGCTCCCAGCGCTTCGCGGCCTCGCTGAACAGCTTGTGCCGGCGGGCGGTCCGCCCGACCATCGCCGGGTCCCAGTGGGCCGCCTCGAAGAGCACGTCGGTGGTGCCGGCGACGACCTCGCTGGTCTCACCGCCCATCACCGCGGCGAGCGAGATCGGCACGCCGGCGCCCTCTCCCGCGAGCGGGTTGGGGATCCCGGCATCGCAGATGACCATGTCGTCGGTGGCGAGCACCCGCTCGACCCCGTCCAGGGTGGTCAGCCTCTCCCCCGGCTCGGCCCGTCGGACCACCAGCTGCCCGACGATCCGGTCGGCGTCGAAGGCGTGCATCGGCTGGCCCAGCTCGAGCATCACGTAGTTGGTGATGTCGACCGGCAGCGAGATGCTGCGGATGCCGGCGGTGACGAGCCGCCGCTGCATCCACGACGGCGTGGGCGCGGTCGGGTCGACGCCACGGACCAGGCGGGCGGCGAACCGGTCACAGCCGACCGTGTCGCGCACCTCCACCGGGTACGCCGGCTCGGCCGTGCCGCCCGGCGCCGGCACCAGGGCCGGGTCGCGCAGCGGCACGTCGAACGCGTGCGACAACTCCCGGGCCAGGCCACGCAGGCTCAGGGCGTACCCCCGGTCCGGGGTGATGTCCAGCTCCAGCACCACGTCGTCGAGGCCGACCACCGGCCGCGCGTCGTCACCCGGCTTGGCCGCCACGTCGGGCGGCAGCACGATGATGCCCGAGTGGTCGTCGCCCAGGCCCAGCTCCTTCGCCGAGCAGATCATGCCGGCGGAGTTGTGCCCGTACGTCTTGCGGGCGCCGATGGCGAAGCCGCCGGGCAGCACACCGCCGGGCAGGATCACCACCACCCGGTCGCCGGGGGCGAAGTTGCGCGCTCCACACACGATCTCCTGCGGCTCGCCCGTGCCGTTGGCGTCACCCACGTCGACCCGGCAGAACCGGATCGGCTTCTTGAAGCCGGTGAGCTCCTCGATCTCGCGCACCTCGCCGACGACCAACTGGCCGGTGACGGACTCCCGCAGGTCCTGGACGGAGTCGACCTCGATGCCGAGGTCGACCAGCGCCTGCTCCAGGTCACCGGTGGGCAGGTCGGCGGGGAGGTCGACGTACTCCCGCAGCCAACTGACAGAAACTCGCATGACTTCAGACCACCGTTCCCGTGTCTCGTACCCGCATCGCCTACGCCCCGGTCCCGAGCGCGCGGCTGAACCGCACGTCGCCCTCGAAGAGATGGCGGATGTCGCCGACCCCGTGCCGGACCATCAGGGTCCGGTCGATGCCCATGCCGAAGGCGAATCCGGAGTAGACCTCCGGGTCCACGCCGCAGGCGCGCAGCACCCGCGGGTTGACCATCCCGCAGCCACCCCACTCGACCCACTGGGGGCCGTCGCGGTGCTCCGGGAACCAGACGTCGAACTCCGCCGACGGCTCGGTGAACGGGAAGTAGTGCGGCCGCCACCGGGTCTTCGCCTCCGGCCCGAAGATCGCCCGGGCGAAGTGGTCGAGGGTGCCGCGCAGGTGGGCCATCGTGATGCCCTTGTCCACGACGAGGCCCTCCGCCTGGTGGAAGACCGGGCTGTGCGTGGCGTCCACCTCGTCGGTGCGGTAGACGCGGCCCGGGCAGATCACGTAGATCGGCGGCTTGCGGCTGAGCATGGTGCGGGTCTGCACGTTCGACGTGTGCGTCCGCAGCACCAGACCGGAGCCCTCCGGTGCGATGTGGAACGTGTCCATCAGCCCGCGCGCCGGGTGGTCGGCGGGGATGTTCAACGCGTCGAAGTTGACCCACTCCAGGTCGACCTCGGGACCTTCGGCCACCTCGTAGCCCATCCCGATGAAGAGGTCGCTGATCGACTCCATCAGGGTGCTCAGCGGGTGCCGGGCACCGCGTGGACGCCGGTCGTACGGCAGGGTGACGTCCACCCGCTCCTCGACCAGCACCCGCTCGGCCTGCTCGCGCTCCAGCACCTCGGAACGGTCGGCGTAGGCGGTCTCGATCGTCCGGCGGGCCTCGTTGACCCGCTTGCCGGCGTCGGACTTGGCGGCCGGTGGCAGCGCGCCGATCTCCCGACGCGCCAACGAGACCGGAGACCGGTCACCGAGGTGGGCGGGGCGTAGCGCGGTCAGCGCGTCCGGGTCGGCGGCGGCCGTGAACGCCTTCGTGGCGTCGGCGACGGCCTCGGCCAGGGCGGCCGGGTCGAGCAGGGCGACCTGCTTCGGGTCGTACGGATCGTTGCGGTAGCTCATGGCGTACGGGCACTCCCTCACGGCGGCGCCAGCCCTCACCGGGGCGGCGAAGCGAGTCTACGGACGCGCGGCTGCGCCGCAGCCCGCCGGTAGGAGTTGCGCAGGGAGCAGGTCAGACCCGCCGCCCGCCGACACCGGCGGGCTGGCTAAACGAACGCCGTGGCGCGTTCATGGACGGACGGTCTCCCCTGCTGTCAGTCGCGCCGGAGGCGGTCACCCTCAGCGCTGCGCTCTCGCTGAAGCGTACAGGCAGACCGCGGCGGCGGCAGCCAGGTTCAGGCTCTCCGCGCGCCCGTACAGCGGCACCCGCACCCGGGCGTCGGCGGCGGCGGTCAGCTCCTCGGGCAGACCGTGCGCCTCGGAGCCGAACAGCCAGGCGGTGGGCCCGACGAGCCGACCGTAGTCGGTCAGGTCGTCCAGGTCGCTGTCGCCGTACCCCGTGGTGGCGAAGATCGACAGCCCTGCGGCGCGCAGCGCGTCGACCACCTCCACCGGGTCGGCGGCGCGGACCACGTCGACGTGGAACAGGCTGCCGGCGGAGGCCCGCACGCACTTGCCGTTGTACGGGTCGACGGCCTCGCCGGCGAAGACCACCGCGCCCGCTCCGGCGGCGTCGGCGGTACGTAGCACCGTTCCGGCGTTGCCGGGGTCACGGATCTCGGCGAGCACCGCCACCAGCCGGGGCGCACCCGCGAGGGCCTGCTCCAACGGCACGTCCAGGTGCCGGCAGACGGCGACCAGCCCCTGCGGGGCGACGGTCTCGGCCAGCGCGGCGAGCCCCTCGTCGGTCACCTCGGAGACCGGCACGTCGGCCCGGGCCGCGACAGCGGCCAGCTCCGGGTGACGGTCGAGGGCGGTGGGCGTACCGAACAGTTCGGTGACCACCCCGGGCCGGGCGAGGGCCTCGCGGACCGCCTGCGGCCCCTCGGCCAGGAAACGGCCGGTGGCCTCGCGGTCCCGGCGGCGCTGCAGGCGGCGGGCGGCGACAACCCTGGGTGTACGCGGGGTGAAGGCCATGGTTGGTGGTCCTCCGGCACGATCGAGGCGCCCCCCGGACGGCAGTGCCGACACGGGAGACGCCTCGCTCTTGTGCGCGGGGATCAGGCGGCCTGGGCCGCCGCGCCGCCGGTGCCCTCGGCCGCGACCGCGGCCCGGGCCAGCTCGACGATCGCCGCGAAGGCGGCGGCGTCGTTGACAGCCAGGTCGGCCAGGATCTTGCGGTCGACCTCGATGCCGGCCAGACGCAGGCCCTGGATCAGGCGGTTGTAGGTCATCCCGTTGGCCCGGGCGCCCGCGTTGATCCGCTGGATCCACAGCTGCCGGAAGTCGCCCTTGCGGTCACGACGGTCCCGGTAGGCGTACTGCATCGAGTGCAGCACCTGCTCCTTGGCCTTGCGGTACAGCCGGGAGCGCTGACCGCGGTAACCGCTCGCGGTCTCCAGCAGGGTACGACGCTTCTTCTGGGCGTTCACAGCCCGCTTGACGCGTGCCATCTCAACTCCTTATTACGTAAAGGTGGCGCGCGTCAGCGGCCGAGCAGCTTCTTGATGCGCTTGACGTCGGCCTTGGCCAGCACGACCGTGCCGGTCAGCCGGCGGGTCTGGGTGGAGGGCTTCTTCTCCAGGTTGTGGCGGAGGCCAGCCTGCTGGGCAACGATCTTGCCCTTGCCGGTGACCTTGACCCGCTTGCCCATACCCGTGTGGCTCTTCATCTTCGGCATGTGGAACGTCTCTCCCCTGTTACTCGCCGCTGGTGTCGGCGGCGGTGCCGGTGCTACCGGCTGCTGCGGTCTCGCCGGCCGCCGCGGTCTCATCGGCTTCCGGAGCGGACTCGTCCGCTGCCCGGTCCCGAGGTGCACCGCGGGACGCCGTAGCGGCGACCGCGGAGGCCTTGACGGCCCGATGCGGAGCGAGAACCATGATCATGTTTCGGCCGTCCTGCTTCGGAGCGGCCTCGACGTATCCCAGGTCCGTGATCTCGGATTCGAGCCGTCGCAGGAGCCGGTAACCCAACTCCGGGCGGCTCTGCTCGCGACCGCGGAACATGATCGTCACCTTGACCTTGTCGCCCGCCTTGAGGAACCGCACCACGTGACCCTTCTTGGTCTCGTAGTCGTGCGGGTCGATCTTCGGCCGGAGCTTCATTTCCTTGATGACGGTCTGCTGCTGGTTACGCCGCGCTTCGCGCGCCTTGAGTGCGCTCTCGTACTTGAACTTGCCGAAGTCCATGAGCTTGCACACCGGCGGGCGCGCCATCGGCGCAACCTCGACCAGGTCCAGATCGACGTCCGCGGCCAGCTGAAGGGCGCGCTCCAGTGGGACGATGCCCACCTGCTCACCCTCGGGGCCGACCAGTCGGACCTCACGTGCCCGGATCTGCTCGTTCACGCGTGGTTCGACGCTGATGGGGCCTCCTCGAGTCGTTTCTGCTTTCTTGCCGACCCCGCGGCTCCCGGGTGGGAACCGACCCGGAAAGCAGAAGGCCCCGGCGCATGCCAGGGCCCGCTCGACCGGTCGGCACGATCACAGGATCGCGCATCCGGCGCCGGGACGTGCCCGGAACCGGGGACCGGACCCGGCCACCGTGGCGGCGACTCGGGTGGGAGCAGGCGCTCCGCTTTCGTGGCTGTCTGCTCGCACGCGGAGACAGCCTGGTCGACTCGACAACACTACACCGCCGCCCCGGCCACCCCCAAACCGGGCACGGGTGCCCGCTGATCCGCGCACTTTCGGTGAAGGTGCTGTCTCACGGCGCTCGGAGGCAGCACCTTCGGCGATAGTGCCCGGATCTTGCTGAGGCTCAGGCGCGACGGGCGGGTGGAGCGGCCCGGTGCGGCGTGGTGCGGTCAGCGGCCGGTGGCGCGCTCGGCGAGGCGGGCCTGGTGCGCGTCGTGCAGCCGGCGCAGCGCGCGGACGCCCTCGACGGCCAGTTCCTTGTCGGCGGCCTGCAGCGCGACCATCGGCAACAGGTCGTCGTCGTGCAGTTCGAGGCTGGCCCACGGGGCGCCCCGGTCGAACCGGACTCCCCGCACGACCTCCCAGGGCAGCTCGTACGACCCGATGATGTTGCGCACCCGGACACCACGCGCGTCGGCCTCGACGCGGGGGCGGGTGAACAGCAGGAAACCCAGCGCACCGAAGATGCCCAGACCGATCATGGCGATCTGGTCGCCCCGCTGGAAGCTGCCGTAGCCGTCGCCGGTGGGACCGCTCAACGACGTGGCCACCAGAGCGAAGACCACCACCAGCGCGACCGCCGCGGACCAGCAGACCACCCGGATGCGGCGGGGCTTCAGGCGGACCAGCTCGGTTTCACTCACCCCACCAGTTTGCCACCCGCCCTCGCCCCGCACGCGCACCACCCGCCGCACCACCGCGCCGCACCGCCCGACGGACGCGGCGCCCGACGGACGGCAGCGGTCAGAGGCGGCAGGCGTGGATGTTGGTGACCAGGATGGCCCGGGCGCCGATCTCGTACAGCTCGTCCATGATCCGGTGCACGTCGTCGCGGAGCACCATGGCCTGCACCGCCACCCAACCCTCGCGGTGCAGCGGCGACACGGTGGGCGACTCGATGCCCGGCGTGAGCCCGCTGGCCCGGTCGAGCAGACCGGCCGGTACGTCGTAGGCGAGCATCACGTAGCGGCGGGCCACCAGCACACCGTGCAGGCGTCGCAGCAACTGCTCGGCCTGCGGGTGCGCCGGCGCGTCGGTGCGACGCACCAGCACCGCGGAGGACCGCAGCAGCGGCTCGCCGAAGACGACGAGGCCGGCCTGGCGCAGGGTGGCGCCGGTCTCCACCACGTCGGCGATGACGTCGGCGACGCCGAGGCGTACGGCGTTCTCGACCGCGCCGTCGAGGCGGATCACGTCGGCCTTCACGCCCACCTCGCCGAGGTGCCGCTCGACCAGGCCCGGGTACGCGGTGGCGATCCGGTGCCCGCCCAGGTCCTGCACGGAGGCGATGTCGTCGGGGCGGGCGGCGAAGCGGAAGGTGGCCCGCCCGAAGGCGAGGTCGACGACCTCCTCGGCCGGCGCGGCCGAGTCGATCAGCAGGTCCCGGCCGGTGATACCCAGGTCGAGGTCACCGGAGCCGACGTAGGTGGCGATGTCCTTGGGGCGCAGGTAGAAGAATTCGACGTCGTTGGCCTCGTCCCGGCAGATGAGATCCTTCGGGTCGGTGCGCTGGCGGTAGCCCGCCTCGCGCAGCATCTGGGCGGCCGGCTCGGCCAGGGTGCCCTTGTTGGGAATGGCGACACGCAGCATGACGGAGTGCTCCTTCGATCGCGGATCTGATCAACGGGTGGGGGCACTCACAGATGTCGGTAGACGTCCTTGAGCTCGAGACCGCTGGCGAGCATCAGCACCTGGACCTGGTAGAGCAGCTGGGAGATCTCCTCGGCGGTACGCTCCGGCCCCTCGTACTCGGCGGCCATCCACGACTCGGCCGCCTCTTCGACGACCTTCTTGCCGATGAAGTGCACCCCCTTGTCCAGGGCGGCGACGGTGCCGGAGCCCGGGGTGCCGGCGGCGGCCTTGGCCTGCAGCTCGGCGAACAACTCCTCGAACGTCTTCACGGAACCCGATTCTTCCAGTCCGTCGGTCAGCCGCCGAAGCCGACCCGCTGGCCGTTGTGCGCCAGCGTCCGGACGGCCAGCGCGGCGTCGAGGGCGGCGACGGTCGCCGACCAGCCCTTGTCCTCCGCGGAACCGGGCAGACCGGCCCGGTCGCGGGCCTGCTCGATGGTCTCCACGGTGAGCACACCGTGCGCCACCGGCTTGCCCTCGTCCAGGGCGACCCGGGTCAGCCCGTCGGTGACGGAGCGGCAGACGTAGTCGAAGTGCGCGGTGGCGCCTCGAACGACCACGCCGAGCGCCACCACCACGTCGCAGCGGCGCGCGAGGGCCTGGGCGACCACCGGCAGTTCCACCGAACCGGCGACCCGGGCGACCACGGCCCGCGCGCCGGACGCCTCGGCGGCGGCGACGGCCCGCTCCAGCATGTGGTCGGTCAGCTCACCATGCCACCGGGCGGCCACCACCCCGACGGTCATCCCGGTGGCGTCCACCGTCTGCACGCCCGGTTCCCCGAAACCCGCCATGTCTATGCTCCGATCTCGTCGCTGGCCACCGCACGCCCCGTCGGCGCCTCGGTCACCTCGTCCAACTCGTCCAGCAGGTGACCCATCCGGTCCCGCTTGGTGCGCAGGTAGCGCAGGTTCTCGGGGTGCGCGCCGGCGGGCAGCCCTTCCCGGCCGGTGATGGTCAGCCCGTAGCCCTCCAACCCGGCCCGCTTGGCCGGGTTGTTGGTGAGCAGTCGCATCGAGCGCACGCCCAGGTCGTACAGGATCTGCGCGCCGGTGCCGTAGTCGCGGGCGTCGGCGGGCAGGCCCAGGTCGAGGTTGGCGTCGACGGTGTCCCGGCCGAGGTCCTGCAACTGGTACGCCTGCAGCTTGTGCAGCAGCCCGATGCCGCGCCCCTCGTGCCCGCGGACGTAGAGCACGACGCCCCTGCCCTCCTGCGCGACCCGGGCCAGCGCGGCGTCCAGCTGCGGCCCGCAGTCGCAGCGCAGTGAGCCGAACACGTCCCCGGTGAGGCACTCGGAGTGCACCCGGACCAGCACGTCCTGGCCGTCACCGAGGTCGCCCAGCACCATGGCGACGTGTTCGGCCGGGTCGTGCTCGGCGCGGTAGCCGAGCGCCCGGAACACCCCGTGCCGGGTTGGCATCCGGGCGTCGGCGACCAGCTCGACCTGCTTCTCGGTGCGCCGACGGTGGGCGATCAGGTCGGCGATGGTGATCAGCGTGAGGCCGTGCTCGGCGCAGAACTTCTCCAGGTCGGGCACGCGCATCATGGTGCCGTCGTCGTTGACCAGCTCGCAGAGCACGCCCGCCGGGCGCAGCCCGGCGAGCCGGGTCAGGTCGATCGCCGCCTCGGTGTGCCCCGGACGGCGCAGCACCCCGCCCTCGCGGGCGCGCAGCGGCACGACGTGGCCGGGTCGGGCCAGGTCGGTGGGGTCGGTGGTCGGGTCGGCGAGCAGCCGGATGGTGTGCGCGCGGTCGGCCGCCGAGATGCCGGTGCTGATCCCTTCCCGGGCGTCCACGGTCACGGTGTACGCGGTGCCCCGCCGGTCCTGGTTGGTGTGGTGCATCGGCGGCAGGTCGAGCCGGTCGCACTCGCTCTCGGTCAACGGCACGCAGATGTAGCCGGACGTGTACCGCACGGTGAACGCCAGCAGTTCCGGTGTGGCCAGCTCGGCCGCGAAGATCAGGTCACCCTCGTTCTCCCGGTCGGCGTCGTCGACCACGACGACCGGCCGACCCGCCGCGATGTCCGCGACGGCCTGCTCGATGCTCGCGAAGCTGATGATTCGCTCGCTGCGCTTGCTCATGCCGGCACTCCACTTCGCTCCGTGCCGTCATGAGGCACCACTGCGCTGAACCTGATGATTCGCTCGCTGCGCTTGCTCATGCGACGGCCTCCGTGTAGGTGGGCGAGAGCGAGGCCGCCGGCCGGGTGGCGCGGGAGGTGCGCCACCAGGAGGCGAAGCCCCAGGCGCAGAAGGCGCCGTAGACCAGGTACATGGCCGCCGACGGGTAGAACCCGCCGCGCAGCAGCAGTGGCACGCCGACCGCGTCCACGGCGATCCAGACCAGCCAGAACTCCACCCAGCCGCGGGCCATGCCGTAGGTGGCCAGCAGGCTGCCGGTGAGGATCCAGGCGTCGGCAAGCGGGCCCCAGGAGCCCAGTGCGGCGAGCACCGGGTACGCCGCGGCGGTGCCGACGGCGGCGGCCAGCAGCATCGCCGCTCGTTCCCGCCCGGTGGCCCAGCGTGGAAGCACCGCGGCGTGCGAACCGTCGGCACGGCGGTTGCGCTGCCAGCGCCACCAGCCGTAGACGCTGACCGCGAAGAAGAACACCTGCCGGCCGGCCTGCCCGTACAGGTCGTGCTCCTGCGGGGTGGCGAACGCCCCGCCGAGGAACACGGTGAACAGCAGCACGTTGCCGATCATGCCGACGGGCCAGGCCCAGACCACCCGACGCAGCCCGAGCAGCGCGGAGACCAGCCCGAACGCGTTGCCGACGATCTCCCGGACCAGCACCGGCGAACCGGCGATGTGCACCTGGGCGTCCAGCAGCCAGCCGAGCGGGCCCATCAGGCCACCCCGCCTGTGCCTGTGGCCACCTCGGGCGTACCGGCGGTGGCGGTGTCGGCCAGCCGGGCGCCGAGCAGCCGCTCGACGTACTTGGCCAGCACGTCGACCTCCAGGTTGACCGGGTCGCCGACGTCCTTCGCGCCGAGGGTGGTCAGCTTGAGCGTAGTGGGGATCAGGCCGACGGCGAACTCGTCCGCGCCCACCTCGGCCACGGTCAGCGACACACCGTCGATGGTGATCGAGCCCTTCTCCACCACGTACCGGGAGAGGGCGGCGGGCAGCCGGAACCGGACGGTCTCCCACTGCTCGGCCGGCTCCCGGGAGATCAGCTCGCCGACCCCGTCCACGTGGCCCTGCACCAGGTGCCCGCCGAGGCGGCTGCCGAGCGCGGCGGCCCGCTCCAGGTTGACCGGGTCGCCGGGGCGCAGCGCGCCCAGCGCGGAGCGGCGCAGCGTCTCCCCCATCACGTCGGCGGTGAACACACCGTCCGCCGCCTCCACCACGGTCAGGCACACGCCGTTGACCGCGATGGAGTCGCCGTGCCGGGCGTCGGACGTGACCAGCGGGCCGCGTACGGCGACCAACGCCGAATCGCCCGCCGTCGACGTCACCGCGACGACCTCGCCCAGCTCCTCGACAATGCCGGTGAACATGTCAGCCCTCCCTCTTTCGGGGCAACGCGGTGATCCGGAGATCCGGACCGACCTGCGTAACGTCGACGTACTCCAGATCGATGGCCTCAGCGATGGTGGTCACGCCCGCGTCCATGAGGGCGGTCGGGCCGGCGCCCAGCAGCCGGGGCGCGACGTACCCGACGATCTTGTCGACCAGGCCGGCGGCCAGGAACGCGCCGGCCAGCCGGGGGCCTCCCTCCAGCAGCACCGCGCGGACCCCGCGCTGGTGCAGCGCCGCGAGCAGCGCCGGCAGGTCGACCCGGCCGTCCGGGCCGGCGCCCACCTCGGCGGCGGTCGCGATCCACGTCCGGGCGGCGCCGTCGCGGACCCGGGCGTCGGCCGGGGTACGCCCCGAGCTGTCCACCACGACCCGTAGCGGCTGCCGGATGGCCAGGCTGCCGTCGCGCAGGTTGCGGGCGGTCAGCCGGGGATCGTCGGCGAGCACGGTGCCGACCCCGGCGAGGACCGCGTCGACCGTGCCGCGCAGTGCGTGCACGTCGATCCGGGCGGCCTCCGAGGTGATCCACATGCTGGTGCCGTCCGCCGCCGCGGACCGGCCGTCCAGGGTCGCGGCGTACTTCCAGATCACGTACGGCCAGCCCCGGCGCATGGAGGTCAACCAGGCGACGTTGCCGGCCTCGGCCTCGTCGCCGCGTACCCCCAGGTCCACCCGGACCCCGGCGGCGCGCAGCGTGGCGGCGCCGCCGGTGGCGACCGGGTTGGGATCGGGTACGGCGATCACCACCCGGCCCACGCCGGCCTGGACCAGGGCGCTGCTGCAGGGACCGGTGCGACCGGTGTGGTCACAGGGCTCCAGAGTGACGACGGCGGTGCCGCCGCGGGCCCGCTCCCCGGCCTGTGCCAGCGCGACGATCTCCGCGTGTGGTCCGCCGGCGTAGGCGTGGAAGCCCTCACCGACGACCGTGCCGTCCGCGTCGAGCAGCACGCAGCCGACCACCGGGTTGGGACTGGTCGTGCCCAGCCCGCGCGCCGCCAGCTCGATCGCACGCCGCATCGCCTCATCGACGGAGACGCTGGCCATCGCCCTGCCCCTGCCCTCTCACTCGCCGTCCGCGCGCTGGCGGTCAGGGAGGCGGCATGGGGCCGCGGGCAGGCGGCGGCGGATTCCGGGAACGGCACAGCCGCCCCGGGGGGCCGGCACGGCACGCTGAAGCCAGCGGCCGGCTAGACCCGTCCGTCCCGCGCGCTGTCTCCCATCCGGACTGTCTGGGCGCGGACGAACCGCCCCCAACCGTCGGCCCCGGATTTTCACCAGGTCCACCGGACGGCAGAGCCGTCCGGGTCGCGGGCTGACCACGGTTGGACCGTGGATCACCGCCGGTTCGGAATTTCACCGAGTCCCGCCAGCGCGTGGTGGGTACACCGGCAGTCTTACACGCAAGTGGGGGTGCGTCGCCACCCACGCGAGCTACTTCACAGCGGTATCACGCTCACGTGACGCCGCGCCGCCGGTCCACCGCCACGTACGACCCCGGCTGGCTCTTGGCCACCGTCTTCATCTCGGAGGCCACCGCGATGGCCTCCAGGGGGTCGGTGAACCGCTTGCCGGCGTCGGAGAGGGAGACGCCGATGGAGAGGGTGACCAGGGCGGCCCGGCGGATGGTGCCGCGCCGGTCCTTCAGTTCGACGAAGCCACGCTCCCGGTCGGTCGGGTCGTAGAGCGTGTCGGCGGACTTCTCGAAGTCGACCACCGCCTTGGAGGTCAGCGGGCGGACCTGGTCGGGGGTGCAGACGATGACGAAGTCGTCGCCACCGACGTGGCCGAGGAAGGCCGGTGGCAGGCCCACCGCCACCACCGCCCGGTGCAGGCTGCGGGCCAACGCGGAGATGAAGTCGTCGCCACGGACGAAGCCGTACCGGTCGTTGACGCTCTTGAACCGGTCGATGTCGATGTAGCCGACCGCGTAGTCCACCCCGTGGCGGACGCGGTCGCTGATCTCCCGGCGGATCCGGCTGTTGCCGGGCAGGCCGGTCAGCGGGGAGACCTCCCGGAACTCCTTGTTGCGTCGCAGCGTCGACGAGACCCGGGCCACCAACTCGGCGGTGTCGAACGGCTTGACCAGGTAGTCGTCGGCGCCGGCGCTGAGCCCGTGCACCTTGTCCACGGTCATGCCCTTGGCCGTCAACATGATCACCGGGATGGCGGAGGTCATCGGGTCGGCGCGCAGCCGCCGGGTCAGCTCCAGCCCGTCGATCCGGGGCATCATCAGGTCGACCACGGCCAGGTCGGGCCGCTGCCGCTCGATGACCTCCAGAGCCTCCTGGCCGTCGCTCGCGTGGATCACCTCGAAGCCGTGCAGCCGCAGGTTGAACTCGACGAAACGGGCGATGTCCGCGTCGTCGTCGACGACGAGGATGATGTCCTTGCGATCGCCGTCGGGGTCCACCTCAGGCTCCGGGAGCCGCGCGTTCCGCCAGCGAGCGCAGGTGGCGTACCGCCTCCGCCGGGTCGGCGGCGCCGTAGACGGCGGTCCCGGCCACGAACGCGTCGGCGCCGGCGGCGGCCGCCTGCTCGATGGTGTCGGCGGCGATCCCGCCGTCGACCTCGATGCGCAGCTCCAGGTGCCCGGCGTCGACGTGCCGGCGGGCGGCGCGGACCTTGTCCAGCAGTTGCGGGATGAACCGCTGCCCACCGAAGCCGGCCTTGATCGTCATGATCAGCAGGGTGTCGAAGCTCGGCAGCAGGTCCAGGTACGGCTCGATCGGCGTGTCCCGGTCGATGGCCAGCCCGGCCTTCGCGCCCGCCGAGCGCAGGTCCTTGGCGAGCGCCACCGGGTCGTCGCACGCCTCGGCGTGGAACGTCACGTTGTACGCCCCGGCGTCGGCGTAACCGGGGGCCCACCGGCGCGGATCCTCGATCATCAGGTGCACGTCGAACGGCATCGCCGTCACGGCCCGCAGGCTCTGCACCACGGGCAGGCCGATGGTCAGGTTCGGCACGAAATGGTTGTCCATCACGTCCACGTGCAACCAGTCCGCGGCGTCCTCGACGGCACGGACCTCTTCGGCGAGGCGGGCGAAATCGGCGGCCAGAATGCTCGGCGCGACGATCGGCGGCGGTACGGTCACGGGGCCAGTGTACGAACGCGGCCACCCGCCGCCCGCATCGCGGCACCATCTCCGACGCGCTGTGACCCAGTGGTGACCAGTGGTGCAGAATGAGCCCGTCCGGACCGGCGAATCCGGACGAACAGTTATCAGCGGCTGGCCGATCGACGGAAACGCGACGACACTCCAACGGGGACGGTGCCGTAGGCTGCACGCCCGCCGGGGTCTCGCCGCTGGGCGCGGTGACCGGCCGCCAGCTCCCGGGAGGGCGGACGATGCGACGGTGGCTTCCAGCGCTGGCGCTGGCCGGCGTCACGACGATGCTGCTGGCCGGCTGCGGGCCGGCGCGGGGCGCGGACGGCGATCTCATCGACGACTGGCCGGCGCTGGCCGCCCCGAAGCCGTTCACCCCCGCCACCGACACCTGCCTGCCCCGGATCACCCCGGTCGTGCAGGCCAGCACGTACGAGACGGTGGACTGCGCGCGCAACCACGTGGCCGAGGCCATCCACGTCGGCGCCTTCACCGGCCCCGCCGCGCTGTCCGGCACCCGCCCCGAGCCGGGGTCACCGGCGCTGCGCACCGCCCGCGCCGAGTGCGACCAGCGGGCCCGGGAGGTGCTCGGCGGCGACTGGCACACGGCACGGCTCACCCTGTCGGTCGCACTGCCCACCGTCCCGGCCTGGGCCGGCGGTGCACGCTGGTTCCGCTGCGACCTCAGTGAGACCGGCAGCATCGACAACACCCGACCGGTGAACCGCACCGGCAGTCTGCGCGGCGCGCTGATCGGCGACACCCCCCTTACCCACCGCTGCTTCGACCCCAAGCTGATCGGCGACAACCTCAACTACATGGCGCCGGTGCTCTGCACCGAGCCGCACCGCGCCGAGTTCGTCGGCGTCTACGTGGAACGGGACGTGACCTGGGCGGAGTTCACCCGCTCCGCCGAGCAGGCACACAAGCGCTGCATGGCGTTGATCGCCGCGTACGCCGCGGTGCCGAACAACAGCGACCTGCCGTACCGGGCCGGGTCCATCTACTACCCACCGTCGCAGCGGGAGTGGGAGGAGGGTGACCGCGGGGTGCGGTGTTTCCTGTGGAGCGACGACCGCAAACTCACCCGTTCGATGCGCGGCGCCGGCCCGGCGGGACTACCAGCGATCTGAGCACCGGTGCCGTATGCTGCTGCGCCGTGGCGCTACCGACCGGCTGGGGGCCGGCCGGAGACCACCAGCGGCGGGAGGTCGGGGGATGCGACGGTGGTTGGCGGCGGTCGCCGTGGGCGCGGCGGTGACCATGGCGCTGGCCGGGTGCGGCGCACCCGCCGGAGTTGACCGGGACCTCGTCGACGACTGGCCGGCGCCCGTCGCGGCGCAGCAGTTCGTTCCCGCCGCCGGTGTCTGCCACCACTCCTCCCAGCAGGTCGGCTTCCTGAGCGGCTACAACCCGACGGCGTGCACCGAAGCGCACCGGGTGGAGACCGTGCACGTCGGCACGCTCACCGGCCCGGGTGCCGAGCGCAACACTCCCCCGCCGCCCGGCTCCGTGGGCATGCGGGCCGCACAGGCCGGCTGTGACAAGGAGGTCAGCAAGGCGGTGGGTGCCGACTGGCGCTCCGGACGGGTCGGTCTGACCGTCGTGCTGCCGTCCGCGCCCGCCTGGGCCGCTGGCGCCCGCTGGTACCGCTGCGACGTCACCGAGCTGACCAGCATCGACGACACCTCCGTCGACCTGCGCACCGGCAGCATCCGCGGGGCGTTGACCGGAGCGGCGCCGCTGGCGTACCGCTGCTTCAACCCCAAGCTGGTCAAGGACGACATCGACGAGATGGTCGCGGTGCCCTGCACGGCCAAGCACCACGCCGAGTTCGTCGGAGTCTGGCAGGCCCCGGACATCAGCTACGCGGAGTTCACCCGCACCAGCAAGCGGACCCACCAGGCCTGCCAGACGATGATCGCGAAGTACGCCAAGGTGCCGGACAACGCCCAGCTCGACTTCCGCGCCGGGACGATCTACTACCAGCCGTACGAGCAGGAGTGGAAGAACGGCAACCGCGGTGTGCAGTGCTTCCTCTGGATCAGCGACCGGAACCTGACCCGCTCGATGAAGGGCGCCGGCACCAAGGGCCTCCCGGTCACCTGACCGGCGGGCCACCCCGCACCCGGCCGGTGAGGCCGGGTGCGGTGCGCGTCGCCGGGCGACTCGACCCCGACGCGGAACGACTCAGCCCCGGCGCAGGACGGCGAGGAACATCGCGTCGGTGCCGTGCCGGTGCGGCCACAGCTGCACGGTCGGCCCGTCACCCAGACCCGGCATACCGGCCGGCAGCAGCGGCCGGGCGTCGACGAAGTCCACCGGCACCCCGCTACGGCGCGCCGCCTCGGTCACCGTCACGTGCGTCTCCACCGTGTGCGGCGAGCAGGTGACGTAGGCGACCAGGCCACCCGGGCGGACGGCACGCAGGGCCGCGCCGAGCAGCTCCCGCTGCAGCCGGGTCAGCGGCGGCAGGTCGGAGGGCTGACGGCGCCACCGCGACTCGGGCCGGCGGCGCAGTGACCCCAGCCCGGTGCACGGCGCGTCCACCAGCACCCGGTCGAAGTGCTGCTCCGGCAGCTTCGGGTCCCCGCCGACCTCACGACCGTCCATGGCCAGCACGGTCACCGGCAGGCCCCGGGTCGCCTGGGAGACCAGCCGGGCGCGGTGCTCGGCCACCTCCACCGCGGTCACCCGGGCACCCCGCTGCGCGGCCAGCGCGCCGAGCAGGCCGGCCTTGCCGCCGGGGCCGGCGCACAGATCCAGCCAGCGCCCGTCCGGGCCGTCCAGCGGCGCGTCGGCGAGGGCGCTGGCCACCAGTTGGGAGCCCTCGTCCTGGACGTGAGCCCGGCCGTCGACCACGGCCGGCACGTCACCCGGCGCGCCCCCGGGCAGGTAGACGGCGTACGGGGAGAAGGCGCCGGGCGCGCCGCCGACCTGGTCGGCCAACTCGACCGGGTCGATCAGGCCGGGCCGGGCGCACAGGTGCACCGGAGGGCGCTCGTTGTCCTCGATCAGCAGCCGGGTCGTCTCGCCCAGGTCACCGCCGAGCGCCTCGGAGAAGGCCCGCACGATCCACTGCGGGTGGCTGTACGCCAGCGACAGGTGCCCGATCGGGTCGGTCTCCATCGGCGGGGCGAGCTTCGCCACCCAGCCGTCGGCGTCGAGGGTGGACACCTCGCGCAGCACCGCGTTGGCGAAGCCGGTGGCGCCGGGCGCGACGGCGCGGACCAGGTCCACGGTCGACGAGACGGCAGCGTGTGCCGGCACCCGGGTGTGCAGCAGCTGGTACGCCCCGAGCCGCAGCGCGTCCCGCACCGGCGGGTCGATCCGGGCCACGTCCCGGCCGGCCGCGTCGGTGAGGATCGCGTCCAGGGTGCCCAGAAGGCGCAGGGTGCCGTAGGTCAGCTCGGTGGCGAAAGCCGCGTCCCGGCCGTACAGCCCCTCCTCGCGCAGGATGGTGGGCAGCACCAGGTTGGCGAACGCGTCGTCGCGGTGCACCGCGGCGACCGCCTCGTACGCCGCCCGCCGCGGCCGGTCCACCGGCGGCCGGACCGGTCGGCGGTCACCGCCGCGACCGGTCGACGGGCCACCGCGCGTCGGGCGCGTGCCCTCGGGGGCCGTCACGCGAAGTCCTCGCCGGTGCTGACCCGGACGCCGCGCGCCCAGTCGGTCGCCGGCATGGCCCGCTTGCCCGCGGCCCGGACCTCGCCCAGCCGCACCGGCACGGTGGACGTGCCGGCCAGCACCCGGGCCTTCTCCACCAGCAGCTCCCCCGGCTTCAGGTCGGGGCCGTCGGCCGCCGCCACGACGGGACCGAGCTTCACCCGCTCGCCCCGGAAGGTCGTCCACGCGCCCGGCGCCGGAGTGCAGGCCCGGATCCGCCGGTCGACCGCGAAGGCCGGGTCGGTCCAGCGCACCCGCGCGTCGTCCACGGTCAGCTTCGGTGCCAGCGACACGCCGTCGGCCGGCTGCGGCTCGGCCCGGGCCGTGCCGTCGGCGATCGCGTCGAGCACCGCCACGAGCAGCCCTGCGCCGGACCCGGCGAGTCGCTCCAGCAGGTCGCCGGAGGTGTCACCGGCGCGGATCTCGTCGGTGAGGGTGCCGAAGACGGGGCCGGTGTCGAGGCCCTGCTCCAGCTGGAAGACGCTGGCCCCGGTCAGCTCGTCACCGTGCAGCACCGCGTGCTGCACGGGTGCGGCGCCACGCCAGGCGGGCAACAGCGAGAAGTGCAGGTTGATCCAGCCGTACCGGGGGATCTCCAGCGCGGCCGGCGGCACCAGCGCGCCGTAGGCGACCACCGGCACGCAGTCCGGCGACAGCTCGCGCAGCCGGTCGAGGAACTCCGGGTCACGGGGGCGGGCCGGGGTGAGCACCTCAACGCCGTGCTCGTCGGCCCACTCGCCGACCGGGGAGCGGGACAGGCCACGGCCGCGCCCGGCGGGAGCGTCGGGCCGGGTGACCACGGCGACCAGCTCGTGCCGGGAGGCGGCGACAGCGGCAAGGGCGGGGACGGCGACGGCCGGCGTACCGGCGAAGACCACACGCATCGGGGTCACCGGCCCAGACCGAACGGGTCCGTGATGTGCGGGCTGAGCTTGACCACCGGCGGAGCCGCCGCGTCGTACCACTCGGCCTGGCGGATCGCCTTCATCGCTTCCTTGCGCCCCTCCGGATCAAGCCGGTCGAGGAAGAGCACGCCGTCGAGGTGGTCGGTCTCGTGCTGCACGCAGCGCGCCATCAGACCGGTGCCGACGATCTGCACCGGGTCGCCGAACGAGCTGAAGCCCTTGGCGACGACGTTCTGCCGGCGCTTGGTGTCGAAGTAGAGCCCGGGGATGGACAGGCAGCCCTCGGGGCCGTCCTGCTCCTCCTCGTCGGGAAATTCGAGCACCGGGTTGATCAGGTGCCCGAGCACGTCGTCGACGTCGAAGGTGAACACCCGCAGGCTCACACCGAGCTGCGGGGCGGCCAGGCCGGCGCCGTTCTGCTCACGCATCGTGTCGGTCAGATCGGCGACGAGCCTACGCAGCTCGGCGTCGAAGTCGACCACCGGATCGGCCGGCGTACGCAGCACCGGATCCCCAAACAGACGGATGGGCTGAACGGTCACGCGGGAGGGCTCCTTCATGGGTGGGACGAGCGGTGCCGTACCAGTCTACGGAGTCCCCGGGTGGGCACCGGCCGGCGCACCTCGATCGGCGACGGCCGGTGTGCCCAGCGTCACCGGCAGGCTCTCGTAGCCGCGCAGGGTCAGCCGGGTCCGGTGCCGGGGCGCCCCGGCCAGGGCAAGCCCGGGCAGCCGGCGCAGCAGCATGGGGAAGGCGAGCTGCGCCTCCAGCCGGGCCAGCCCGGCGCCGAGGCAGTAGTGCGGGCCGGCGCCGAAGGACAGCGGGTGCGCCTGGTCGCGGGTCGGGTCGAAGCGCTGCGGTTCGGGGTAGCGGCGCGGGTCCCGGTTGGCGGCGCCGAGCAGCAGCAGCGTCGTGCTGCCGGCCGGCAGGTCGAGCCCGCCGCAGCGCACCGGCGCGGTGCTGGTCCGGGTGGTCAGCTGCACCGGGGAGTCGTAGCGCAGCAGCTCCTCGACGTACGCCGGGGCGAGCCCCGAATCGGCGCGCAGCGCGGCGGCGGCCTCGGGGTGCTCCAGCAGCACCACCAGCCCGTTGCCGAGCAGGTTGGTGGTGGTCTCGAAGCCGGCGACGAGCAGCACCACCAGGTTGGCCAGCAGCTCGTCGCCGGTGAGCCGTTCACCGTCGGTGTCGTGCACCTGGACCAGCGCCGTGGTGAGGTCGTCGGCCGGCGTACGGCGGCGCGCGGCGACCAGCTCGGCGAAGTACGCGCGCAGCTCGGCGGCGCCGGCGTCGGCGACGGCCAGCTCCTCGGCGGTGATCTCCGGCTCCAGCACGCCGGTCAGGTCGCCGGCCCAGCGGCGGAACAGCGGCCGGTCGGCCGCCGGTACGCCGAGCAGCGCGCAGATCACCGCCACCGGCAGCGGGTACGCGAAGTCGGCCAGCACGTCGACCGGTGCGCCGTCCCGGTCCCGGTCCCGCATCGCGTCGAGCAGCTCCTCGGCCTGGGCGCGCACCACGTCCCGCATGCCGGCTATCCGGCGCGGGGTGAACGCGCCGGCGGCGAGCCGGCGCATCCGGCTGTGGTCGGGCGGGTTGGTCCGCAGCATGGACCGGGCGATCGACGACACCGCCGGGCTCTCCCGCCAGTTCGGCCAGACCTGGTCGCGCAGCGCGTCGTCCAGCACCCCGAGCCGGGGGTCGCGGAGCAGCTCGTCGGCCTCCGGGTAGCCGGTCACCACGTACAGGCCCGGCAGCGCCTCCACCACCGGTCCGTGCGCGCGCAGCCGCTCGTACGTCGAGTACGGGTCGATCCGCCCCTGCGGCGACATGAGCAGTGTGAGCGCCTCGGCAGCGTCCATGGCCGGCCTCCCCCGTCGATGCGTCGGAGGCTCCATCATCCTCACGACGTCGACGCCCGGCATCCCCGTGGACGGGGAGACGACGCGCGACCCACCCGCTGGGGGCGGCTCGGGCGGCGGGTCAGGCGCTGGCGCCCGGGTCCCCGGCGAGGACCGCGTCGCCGCCGAGCAGCGCGGGTTCCGGCAGCGGCAGCTGGATCTTGTGGGCCGCCTCCCAGTCGTAGACCAGGCCGGGGCGCACCTGCGCGGCGAAGTAGTCGATCGCGCTCGTCCCGCCCACCACCGGCTCGTCGACCTCGGCGACGAGCTGGGCGGGCACCAGGGAGAAGCCGTTCTGCAGGGCGGCGCTGAGCCGGCGGTGACCGTCGACGACGAAGAAGTACTCGCCGGTGAACCCGATCTTCAGGGGCTCCAGGCCCTCGTCGCCGGCCTCGGCCACGTCGCCGACGAACTCGGTGTCCCACAGCCCGCGCAGGGTGGCGATGTCCTCGGTCGGGTAGACCCGGGCCGGGTCCAGCAGCAGCAGCGGCGGGCCGTCGCGCAGCACCTCGGCGCCGAGCGTCCCCTCGTACGCGCCGATGATGTGCTCGACCACCTCGGCGGCGGAGGCGCGGGTGGTGTCACAGATCAGGTCGTAGTTGCGCAGCCGGGCCTTGTCGACCCCGTACCGCACGATGAAGCGGCTGCGCTCGCTCTCGCTGCGCTCGCGCAGCTTGGCCTTGGCCTCCTCCAGCGAGGCGTAGCTCTCCGCCGGCCCGGAGGGGCGCGCCAGCACGCGGCGGGCCGCCTCACCCGGCTCGGTGATCATGTGCACCTTGAGCGCGTCGGTGAAGAAGTGCCAGGCCAGCCGGGAGTCCATGACGAGGCGCTCGCCGGAGGCGGCGATGTCCCGCTGAAGCTGGTCGACGTAGCCGTCGACGGCCTGGTCCAGCTCGGCGTGCAGGTTGAGCTGCAGGGCGGTCATCTGCCGCTGCTGCGCCATCTCCCGGTAGAGGTCACCCACACTGACCCGGCGCATTCCGAGACGCTTGGCGATCTCGACCGACACGGTGCTCTTGCCGCTGCCGAGGTCGCCGTTGAAGACGATCGATTGTCCAACGGTCACGACTGGTCCACCCCTGATCACCGGCTCACTGACATCATCGACATCGCGTCCGACCGACGCATTCCCGCCATCCTGCGACGGCTCCAGCTCGGCGCGTCTGACGCCCCCACCTCGACCTGGAGCCGTCGTACGCCTGGGCATGACGGGCGATGCTACCACCCCGGCGCCACCGCTTTGCCGGACGCGGTGTGCGAGGACCACCAGCCCGGACCAGGTCCGGCACGTGCCGAAACGGTCAGAACATGCTCAGCGGATCGACCTGGAGGCGGACCGGGTCGGCGGCCTTGCGGGCGGCGCGCACCCCGGCCGCCGAGTGCAGCGCCTCCGCCAGCGCGGCGGCCCGGGCCCGGGGCACCCGCACCAGCATCCGCTCCCGGCCCTCCTCGGCCGGCACCGGCCCGAGCACCTCGGCGTCGTCGGGCAGCCGGGCCGCGGCGAGCAGGTCGGCCACCGCCTCGGCCGGGCCTGTGACGCTGGCCATCCGCACCGCCGGTGGGAAGCCCAGCTCGCGGCGCTCGGCCAGCTCCCGACCGGCGAACCAGCCGGCGTCCCAGCGCAGCAGGGCCTGCACCGGGGCGAGCGCGCCGTCGGCGACCACCACCACCCGACCGGCGGGGGCGGGTCGGGCCAGTGCCGCGGCCGCCAGCCAGCGGCGCAGCGCCTCCTCCCCGGCACGCAGGTCGGCGCGGGTCAGCAGGGCCCACGAGTCGAGCAGCAGCACCGCGCCGTAGCCGCCCTCCGCGACGGGCTCGGCGCCCGGGGTGGCGACCACCAGGGCCGCCCCACCGGGCACGTCGGTCAGGACCTCCTCCCGCCCCGAGGTCCGCACCGGCACGCCGGGAAACGCCCGGCCCAGCTCCTCGGCGGTACGCCGGGCGCCGGTCACCGCGGCCCGCAGCCGCCGCCCACCGCACTCCGGGCAGGCGTACGCGGCGGCCACGCGCGCGCACCAGCGGCAGGCCGGGGTGCCGCCGGCAGACGGCAGCGCGAGCGGACCGGCGCAGTGCGCGCAACGGGCCGGGGTGCGGCAGTCCGCGCAGGAGATGGAGGGCAGGTAGCCGCGCCGGGGAACCTGCACCAGCACCGGCAGGTCCGCCCGGAGGGCGTCGCGGGCGGCCGTCCAGGCCAGACTGGGCAGCCGGGCGGTGGCCGCACCGGGATCGCGCGCCAGCTGGGGGTCGTCGCCGGTCGGCGCGATGGCCGGGATACGCGCCCGCACGGTCGCCCGGTCCGCCACCACCTCCCGCGCCCAGCCGGTCTCCAGCAGCAGCTGCGCCTCGGCCGTGCGGGCGTACCCGCCGACCAGCGCGCCGGCCTCGGCGAGCTGGGCGCGGGTGAGCAGCACGTCGCGCGCGTGTGGATAGGGCGCCCGGGGCTCGGAGTGCAGGTCGTCGCCGTCGTCCCAGACGGCGACCAGGCCGAGCCGGTCCACCGGGGCGAACATCGCCGCCCGGGTACCGATCACCACCGGCACCTCCCCGCGCCGGGCGGCCAGGAACGCCCGGTAGCGGCGGGCCGGGCCGAGCGCGGCGGTGAGGCTGACGTGCCGCCCCGGGCCCAGCACGGCGGTGAGCGCGGCGTCCAGTCGATCGAGGTCGCGGGCGTCGGCCACCACGACCACCGCGCCGCGCCCCCCGGCGACGGTGGCGGCCACGGCGTCGGCGTAGCGGGCGGCCCAGTCTTCGCCCGGCAGCGCCGACCAGACCGCGCG
The DNA here is from genome assembly GCF_023896955.1 of Micromonospora sp. RHAY321. Taxonomy (GTDB): domain Bacteria; phylum Actinomycetota; class Actinomycetes; order Mycobacteriales; family Micromonosporaceae; genus Micromonospora. The sequence continues at coordinate 127,323 of NZ_JAMHIW010000016.1, read as the reverse complement.
GGGTGCCCGGCCGTCGGTGAGGGCGCGAAGCAGGGCCGGCCCGGTCGGGTAGTCCCGCCACCCACGCGGGTCGACCGCCCCGCCGGACGCTCCCCCGCCGAGTCCGGCGGGCTCCGGGTCTGACTCGGGCTGCACGGGCGCGGGCGGGGCGGTCGCGGGGTCGGAGGTCGCGGTCGGGTCGGGGGCGTCGTCGGCGGGGGCCGGTGGTGTGGACGGGCCGCCGCGGGGCTCCTTCTCCACCCGGGCGTGCCGGGGTGGCACGGCGAGCCGGAGGACGTCGGCGAGGCTGCCCGCGTACCGGTCGGCGACCGCCCGGGCCAGCCGGGCGATCTCGGGCGCCAGCACGGGCTCCGGCGAGACCACCTTCTCCAGGTAGGCGAGCCGGCCGGTGTGCCCGGAGTCGTCGGCGCGGGCCAGCAGCCAGCCGTCGACGAGCTGCCCGGCGAAACGCACCTTCACCCGGGTGCCGGGCACCGCCACGTCGTCCAGCTCGGCTGGCACCAGGTAGTCGAACGGCCGGTCCAGGTGCGCCAGTCCGACGTCCACGCAGACGCGCGCGACCGGCGACCCATCCGCGGGTCGCCGGTCGCTGCGCCTGGTGGCGGTCAGGCTCCCGCGGCCGACTTGAGGTCGGCGGCCCGGTCGGTGCTCTCCCAGGTCAGATCCGGCAGCTCGCGGCCGAAGTGGCCGTACGCGGCGGTCTGCTGGTAGATCGGGCGGAGCAGGTTGAGGTCCCGGATGATCGCGGCCGGGCGCAGGTCGAACACCTCGGTGACGGCCTTCTCGATCGAGGCGACCGGCACGGTCTCGGTGCCGAACGTCTCAATGAAGAGGCTCACCGGGTGCGCCTTGCCGATGGCGTACGCGACCTGCGCCTCGCACCGCTCGGCCAGGCCGGCGGCGACGACGTTCTTGGCCACCCAGCGCATCGCGTACGCCGCCGAGCGGTCCACCTTGGACGGGTCCTTGCCGGAGAAGGCGCCGCCACCGTGCCGGGCGTACCCGCCGTAGGTGTCGACAATGATCTTGCGGCCGGTCAGCCCGGCGTCACCCATCGGCCCGCCGATCTCGAAGCGGCCGGTCGGGTTGACCAGCAGCCGGTAGCCGTCGGTGTCCAGGCCGAGGCTCTCCAGCTCGGGGGCGATGACGTGGTCGCGCACGTCCGGGGTGAGCAGCGATTCCAGGGAGATGTCCGCGGCGTGCTGGCTGGACACGACCACCGTGTTCAGCCGGACCGGGCGCAGCCCCTCGTACTCGATGGTCACCTGGGTCTTGCCGTCCGGGCGCAGGTACGGGATGGTGCCGTCCTTGCGCACCGCGGCCAGCCGGCGGGCCAGCCGGTGCGCCAGCGCGATCGGCAGCGGCATCAGCTCGGGGGTCTCCGAGCAGGCGAACCCGAACATCATGCCCTGGTCGCCGGCGCCCTGCGCGTCCAGCGCGCTCTCCGACGCCCCGGTACGCAGTTCGAAGGCGTTGTCCACACCCTGCGCGATGTCCTCGGACTGCGCACCAATGGAGACGCTGACCCCGCAGGAGGCTCCGTCGAAACCCTTCTTCGAGGAGTCGTACCCGATGTCGAGGATGGTGCGGCGCACGATGGTCGGGATGTCGGCGTAGGCCTTGGTGGTCACCTCACCCGCGATGTGCACCTGACCGGTGGTGATCATGGTTTCCACCGCCACTCGGCTGTGCGGATCCTCGGTGAGCAGGGCGTCGAGGATGCCATCGCTGATCTGGTCGGCGATCTTGTCCGGGTGGCCTTCCGTGACCGATTCGGACGTGAAGAGGCGGCGTGTCACGGCACTCCTAAGCGTGTGAAGTCGTTCCGCGGCAGTCTAATCACCACTGCGGCGGATGTTCCCCGTCGGTCGTGCGCTGTTCCACCCGTCAGGAGCGGCCGGGCAGCCGCGCCACGACGAGATCCCACACGGTGTCGGCCACGTCCTCCTTGGCCTGCTCCGGCAGTCGGCTGACCGAGCCGTCCGCGCCGATGACCGTCACCGTGTTGGTGTCGGCGCCGAAGACCTTGTCCTGACCGACCTCGTTGACCACGATCAGGTCGGCCCGCTTCCGGGCGAGTTTCGCCCGACCGTTGGCCTCGGCCTCGCCGGTCTCGGCGGCGAACACCACCAGCAGCTGCTCCGCCCGCTTGCGCTGGCCGAGCTCCGCCGCGATGTCCGGGTTGGTGACGAGCTCTATGGCGGGTGCGACGCCATCGTCCGACTTCTTGATTTTGCCAGGCGCGTACGTCGCCGGCCGGAAATCGGCCGGAGCGGCCGCCATCACCACCGCGTCGGCCTCGACGGCGGCCTTCAGCGTGGCCTCCCGCAACTCGGCCGTGGTGCCCACCCGGATCAGGTCGACACCGGCGGGGTCGGCGAGGGAGACGTTGGCGGAGATGAGGGTGACCCGGGCGCCCCGGGCGACCGCCGCCCGGGCGAAGGCGTAACCCTGCTTGCCGGAGGACCGGTTGCCCAGGAAGCGCACCGGGTCCAACGGCTCGCGGGTGCCACCCGCGGTGACCACCACCCGCCGGCCGGCCAGGTCGGCGGGGGCGTGCCCGCCCCGGGTGAGGACCCGACGGGCGACCGCGAAGATCTCCGCCGGGTCGGGCAGCCGGCCCTTGCCGGTGTCGACCCCGGTGAGCCGGCCGACGGCCGGCTCGATGACCCGGACACCCCGGGCGCGCAGCGTGGCGACGTTGGCCACGGTGGCGGGGTGCTCCCACATCTCGGTGTGCATGGCCGGGGCCAGCACGACCGGGCAGCGAGCGGTCAGCAGCGTGTTGGTCAGCAGGTCGTCGGCGAGCCCGTGGGCGGCCTTGGCGAGCAGGTCGGCGGTGGTCGGCGCGACCACCACCAGGTCGGCCTGCTGGCCGAGCCGGACGTGCGGCACCTCGTGCACGTCGGACCAGACGTCGTCGGCGACCGGTTGGCCGGAGAGCGCCGCCCAGGTCGGCGCCCCGACGAACCGGAGCGCCGACGCGGTCGGCACGACACGAACCCGGTGGCCCGATTCGGTGAAGAGCCGCAGCAGCTCACAGGCCTTGTAGGCGGCGATGCCGCCGCCGACCCCGAGGACGATCCCGGCGGACATCGACGTACGGGGGCTTACGGCTGGTCGGTCGGCTCGGCGGTGAGCAGGCCACCGTTGATCTCGCGCATGGCGATGGAGAGGGGCTTCTCCTGCGGGGTGGTCTCCACGAGCGGGCCGACGTACTCCAGGAGGCCCTCACCGAGCTGGCTGTAGTAGGCGTTGACCTGGCGCGCGCGCTTGGCGGCGAAGATGACCAGCGCGTACTTCGACGTCGTCTTCTCGAGGAGCTCGTCGATCGGCGGGTTGGTGATGCCTTCGGGGTTGGCGATGGATCCCACGAATTAACCTCTGCGTCTTTCGAGCCGCGCGGACGCGGTGCTGAGTCTCAACGGCGGCCGGCCGTCAGCCACGCACGCGCGACCAGGCCGGGTCCGGATAAGAAGAACCGAGTAAGCCTACCAGCTCGTCGACCACCCGATCGGTGCGGTCGTGGCTCAGCGTGTGGTCGAAGGCGGCCGCCACGGCCGGGGCGGGTCGGTACCCGGGCGGGCTCAGCAGCACCAGCCGGGCGTCGGGTGACCGTGCCCGGACCAGCTGGGCGCCGGCCAGGTCGAGGGGGAGCAGCACCGGCTGCCCGGCGTCGAGCCGGGCGCGCAGCGGCAGGTACGGGGTGCCCCGGCGGTGTGGACCCATCCGGGACCACTCCAGCAGCTCGCCGGCGGCCACCCGGCGGTCGAACTCCGCGGGGGCCAGGAACACCCGGTCGACTCCGTCCACCTCCGCCTCCCGGCGCGGCCGGGTGGTCGCCGGCACCGGGATCCACACGGACGGAGAACGCGCCCGGACAAGCTCGACGACACTCTCCGTGCCGGAACCCGAAGGTCCAGCCAGGACAGTGAGCCGAGCCGCCGGGCGCGCCTCGTCATCCGTGCTCACTGCTTGTTTCTACACGCTGCCAGGTTCAGTTGGCGGCGAACTCTCCAAGCAGTGCCTTGCGCTGCTGCTCGCCGAGGCCGCGCAGGCGACGGCTGTCGGCGATCTTGAGCTTCTCCATGATCTGGGTAGCCCGGATCTTGCCGATGCCCGGCATCGCCTGCAGGACGGCCGAAACCTTGAGCTTGCCCACGACGTCGTCGCTCTCGGCGCGCTCGAGGACGGCACCAAGGGTGGTCTTGCCCTGCTTGAGCTGCTCCTTCAGCTCGGCACGGGCCTTGCGGATCTCCGCGGCCTTCTCGAGCGCGGCAGCGCGCTGTTCGGGGGTCAGTGACGGGAGCGGCACCAGTTCTCCTCAGGTCCCTATCGCGGCGGGCGGGGCGCACCGCCGCATCTGTGAAACGTGGTGTCGCTGTGAACCAAGGGGTCCGTGGTTCCCAGCGCGGGGAAAACTAGCGGTCAACGGAGCTTTCGGCAACGTGGGCGCGCGATGATCATCGCAGAGTGACCGAGCCGTCAGTCAGTCACGGGGCAGCCAGAACGGCCCGGCAGTCGGCCAGCACCCGGTCGGCGGCGGCCCGCAGAGCGGCGACGTCGGGGCCCGCCGAGAGCACCTCCCGGGAGTACGACGGGAGCACCGCGGAGAGGCTGGAGCCGAAGACGGTCCGCAGATCCGCGGCGCCGGCACCCTGCGCGCCGAGCCCCGGAGCGAGCAGTGGACCCCCCACGCCGGAGAGGTCGTGGCCGGTGTCGCCGATGGTCGCGCCGACCACCAGACCGAAGCTGCCGAGGGGGTCCGCACCCCTGTTGAGCTGGGAAATCTCGTCGATCACGGTCTGCGCCACGGTGCGTCCGTCGGCCGTGCGGGCCCGCTGGACGGCGGCCCCCTCCGGGTTGGAGGTGAGGGCCAGCACGAAGACTCCGCCGCCGTGCTCGGCGGCCAGCTCGAACATCGGCGCGAGCGAACCTACTCCCAGGTAGGGGCTCGCGGTGACCGCGTCGACATACAACGGGCTGGATGGATCGAGGTACGCGGCGGCGTACGCGCTGACCGTCGAGCCGATGTCGCCGCGCTTGACGTCCAGCAGAACGAGCGAACCGGCATCCCGTAACTGTCGGATAGTTGACTCAAGAATCGCCACCCCGCGGGACCCGAACCGCTCGAAAAAGGCCGACTGAGGCTTGACAACCGCAACCCGGTCACCGAGGGCTTCCGTGACGGTCCGGGCGAACCGGTCAAGCCCCTGGACGTCGTCGGCGAGGCCCCAGCGGGCCAGCAGACCGGGATGCGGATCGATGCCCACACAGAGTGGTCCCCGCTCGGTGACGGCCCGGTGCAGCCGGGTTCCGAAGCTCTCCATCCGGTACTTCCCCTCTCCTCGTCCGGGCGGCAGCCCGCCCGGGGTACCCCGGCCCGGTGATCGGGTCGGCTCAGCCGGCCGCCACCGCCGCCGCCACACCGGCCGCGATCCGGGCCAGGTCGGCGTCGTCGGTGACGTACGGCGGCATCGTGTAGATCAGGTCGCGGAAGGGCCGCAGCCACACCCCCCGGTCGGCCGCCGCCACGGTGGCCGCCCCCAGGTCGACCTCGTGGTCGAGCTGGACCACGCCGATCGCGCCGAGCACCCGCACGTCGGTCACACCCGGCGCGCCCCGCAACGGCTCCAGCCCGGCCCGCAGACCGGCGCCGACCCTGTCGACCTGGGCCGCCCAGTCCCTGGCCCGCAGCAGGCCGATGGAGGCGTTGGCGACCGCGCAGGCCAACGGGTTGCCCATGAAGGTCGGGCCGTGCGCCAGCACCCCGGCGGCGGAGATGGCCCGGGCGACCCGCGGGGTGCACAGCGTCGCCGCCAGGGTCAGGTAGCCGCCCGTGAGCGCCTTGCCCACGCACATGACGTCCGGGGTCACCCCGGCGTGCTCGGCGGCGAACATCGTCCCGGTACGGCCGAAGCCGGTGGCGATCTCGTCGAAGATCAGCAGCACCCCGTGCGCGCGGGTCACCTCGCGCAGCACCCGCAGGTACTCCGGATGGTGGAAGCGCATCCCGCCGGCGCCCTGCACCACCGGCTCGACGATCACCGCGGCCAGTTCGTCGGCGTGCCGCTCGACCGCGTCCACGAGCGCCGCCACGTACGCCTCGTCGGGCGGATCGGCGAAACCGCCCGGCGGGACCGGGGCGAAGACCTGCCGGGGCAGCACGTCGCCCCAGAGGTGGTGCATCCCGCCCTCCGGGTCGCACACGCTCATCGGGTGGAACGTGTCACCGTGGTAGCCGCCCCGCCAGGTGGCCAGCCGACGCCGCTGCGGTTGACCGACGGCCCGCTGGTACTGCAGGCACATCTTCACCGCCACCTCGACGCTCACCGAGCCGGAGTCGGCCAGGAACACGTGCTCCAGTCCCTCCGGGGCCAGCTCGACCAGGGTCCGGGCGAGCTGGACGGCGGGTTCGTGGGTGAGCCCGCCGAACATCACGTGGCTCATCCGGCCGAGCTGGTCGGTCACCGCCGCGTCCAGGACCGGATGCCGGTAGCCGTGGATCGCCGCCCACCAGGACGACATCCCGTCCACCAGTTCCCGCCCGTCGGCCAGCCGCAGCCGTACCCCCTCGGCGCTGGACACCACGAACGGCGGGTTCGCCGGCGGCAGCGCGGCGTACGGATGCCAGACGTGCGCCCGGTCGGCGGTCAGGATCTCCTCGGGTGTCACACGTACTCCTTCCAGGCGCGAACGCTCCGGGCGGTGGCCACGGCCAGGGCGGTGGGCGGCCGGCGGCCGGGTCGGGTCACCCCCTCGGCGCCTTTGCTCTGCTTCAACGGGCGCAACACCTGGCGTCCGGATACCGGACGCCGGCCGTCGCGTGGGTTGAAGCAGAGCAAAGGGCCAGCGGCGAGGGTGGGCGCCTCGGCGCGGAGCCGGCTCGGCACCGAGCCGAGCCGGGCCAGCACCGAGGCGGGGGCGGTCACCGGCCGGCGACCGGATCCGGTGCCACCGCTGTGGCCGTCGCGCGGGCGGCCGCGCGGACCAGGGCCGGGCCCCGGTAGATGAAGCCGGTGTAGAGCTGCACCAGGGCGGCGCCGGCGTCGACCATGCGGGCCGCGTCGTCGGGGTCGAGCACCCCACCGACGCCGATGATCGGAAGGCGGCCACCGGTCTCCCGGTGCACGAAGGCGACCACGTCCCTCGCCCGGGCGGTGAGCGGGCGGCCGGACAGACCGCCGGCCTCCGCGCCGCGCTCGGTGTCCACCGAGGCGAGCCCGCTGCGGGCCAGGGTCGTGTTGGTGGCGATCACACCGGCCGCACCCCGGGCCAGGCAGACCTCCAGCAGCTCGGCGATCGCCGCATCGGTCAGGTCCGGTGCGATCTTGACGAGCACCGGCTTCTCCCCCACCAGCGCGCCGAGCAGCGCGTCCAGGTGCGCACGGTCCTGAAGGGACCGCAGACCCGGCGTGTTCGGGGAGGAGACGTTCACCGCGAAGTAGTCGCCGTGCCCGCGCAGCGCCCGGTACGAGGCGAGGTAGTCCTCGACCGCCTCGTCGAGCGGGGTCACCTTGGACTTGCCCAACGAGATGCCCAGCGGTACGCCGATCGGGCGCGGCAGCGCCGCCAGGCGGGCGGCCAGCGCGGCGGCACCGGCGTTGTTGAAGCCCATCCGGTTGACCACCGCCTCGCTGGCCGGCAGCCGGAACAGCCGCGGCCGGGGGTTGCCCGGCTGGGCGTGCGCGGTGACCGTGCCGACCTCGACGAAGCCGAAGCCGAGCGCCGGCCAGGCCGGCAGCGCCGCGCCGTCCTTGTCCATCCCGGCGGCCAACCCGACCGGATTGGGAAACCGCACGCCGAACACCGTGCGCGGCGCCTGGACCGCGTACCGGGCCCGCAGTGCCGCCAACGCCACCGGCCGGCGCGAGAGCACGGCCAGCCGCCGCAGCGTCCACTCGTGGGCCGCCTCCGCGTCCCCGCCCCCGATCCGGAACAACCAGGGCCGTACCGCCCGCTCGAACACGGTCACTGGGCGGCCCGGAGGGTGGCGTGCAGGTCCTGCAGGGGACGGACCTGCATGTCACCACGGATTCGCGCCTCGATGCCCATCACGGCCGCGGCGGCGCCGGGAACCGTGGTGATGCAGGGGATGTCCGCCGTCACCGCGGCGCTGCGGATCTCGTAGCCGTCCGAGCGGGCGCTGGCACCCGAACCCTGCGGCGTGTTGATCACCAGGGCCACGTCACCGCCGAGGATCAGCGAGACCGCGTCGTCTCCCTCGCCGGCCTGGTAGTGCTTGCGGATCTGCTCGCAGGCGATGCCGTGCCGACGCAGCACCTCGGCGGTGCCGGTGGTCGCCACGATCTCGAAGCCCAGATCGGCCAGGCGCTTGATCGGGAAGATCATGCCGCGCTTGTCCCGGTTGGCGACCGAGACGAAGATCTTCCCGCCGGTCGGCAGGGAGCCGTACGCGGCCGACTGGCTCTTGGCGAAGGCGTGCCCGAAGTTGGTGTCGATGCCCATCACCTCGCCGGTCGACTTCATCTCCGGGCCGAGCAGCGAGTCGATCCCCTTGCCGGAGCGGGTGCGGAAGCGCTTGAACGGCAGCACCGCCTCCTTGACCGCGATCGGCGCGTCGGCCGGCATCGTGCCGCCGTCCCCCGTGGCCGGGAGCAGACCCTCGGCGCGCAGCTCGGCGATGGTCGCCCCGAGCGCGATCCGGGCCGCCGCCTTGGCCAGCGGCACCGCCGTCGCCTTGGAGACGAACGGGACGGTCCGCGACGCCCGCGGGTTGGCCTCCAGCACGTAGAGCACGTCGTCCTTGAGCGCGTACTGCACGTTGAGCAGGCCGCGGACGCCGACGCCCCGGGCGATCGCCTCGGTGTAACGACGGACCTCGGCCAGGTGCGAGCCCGCGAGGGTGATCGGCGGCAACGCGCACGACGAGTCGCCGGAGTGGATGCCGGCTTCCTCGATGTGCTCCATCACCCCGCCGACGTAGACCTCGCCGTCGGCGTCGCACAGCGCGTCCACGTCGATCTCGATGGCGTCGTCCAGGAACCGGTCCACCAGCACCGGGTGGTCCGGGGAGATGTCGGTGGCCCGTCCGATGTAGTCGCGCAGCGTCGGATCGTCGTAGACGATCTCCATGCCCCGCCCACCCAGCACGTAGGACGGCCGCACCAGCACCGGGTAGCCGATCTCGTCGGCGATCGTCTTGGCCTCGTCGTAGGACGTGGCCATGCCGTGCGCCGGCGCGCGCAGCCCGGCCCGGGCGAGCACCGCGCCGAACGCCCCGCGCTCCTCGGCGAGGTGGATCGACTCCGGGGAGGTGCCGACCACCGGTACGCCGGCGTTCTTGAGCCGCTGCGCCAAGCCGAGCGGGGTCTGCCCGCCCAGCTGCACGACCACGCCGACCACGCCCGGTCCGCCGGCCGCCCGGCCGGAGGAATCCTCCGCGTGCCAGACCTCCAGCACGTCCTCGAAGGTCAGCGGCTCGAAGTAGAGCCGGTCGGCGGTGTCGTAGTCGGTGGAGACCGTCTCCGGGTTGCAGTTGACCATGACGGTCTCGTAGCCGGCCGCCCGCAACGCCTGGACCGCGTGCACGCACGAGTAGTCGAACTCGATGCCCTGACCGATCCGGTTCGGGCCGGAGCCCAGGATCAGCACCTTGGGCCGGTCCGAGGGCACGACCTCGGTCTCGGAGTCGTAGCTGGAGTAGTGGTACGGAGTGGTCGCCTCGAACTCGGCCGCGCAGGTGTCCACGGTCTTGTAGACCGGGCGTACGTCGAGACGGTGCCGCAGGGTCCGTACGCCGTCCTCGGCGGCCAGTTCGGGGCGCAGAGCGGCGAGCTGCCGGTCGGACAGCCCGGCCCGCTTGGCCTGGCGCAGCAGCTCGGCGTCGAGCACCGGTGCGTCCACGATCTCGGCGCGCAGCTCGACCAGCGCGGCGATCTGGTCCAGGAACCACGGGTCGATCCCGCCGGACGCGGTGGTGACCTCGGCGATCGACGCGCCGAGGCGCAGCGCCCGCTCGACGGTGTAGAGCCGCCCGTCGTGCGGGACGCGCAGCGCGGCGAGGGTGTTCTCCCTGGTGGCGCCGGCCGGGTCGGGCACCGTCCAGAAGCCGGCCTCTTTGGTCTCCATCGAGCGCATCGCCTTGTTCAGCGCCTCGGTGAAGTTGCGCCCGAGGCTCATCGCCTCGCCCACCGACTTCATGGTGGTGGTCAGCTCCGGGTCGGCACCGGGGAACTTCTCGAACGCGAACCTCGGGATCTTCACCACCACGTAGTCCAGGGCCGGCTCGAAGGCCGCCGGAGTCTTCAACGTGATGTCGTTGGGGATCTCGTCGAGGGTGTAGCCGATGGCCAGCTTGGCGGCGATCTTGGCGATCGGGAAGCCGGTCGCCTTGGAGGCCAGCGCCGAGGAGCGGGACACCCGGGGGTTCATCTCGATCACGACGATCCGGCCGTCGGCCGGGTTGACCGCGAACTGGATGTTGCAGCCGCCGGTGTCCACACCGACCTCGCGCAGCACCGCGATGCCCAGGTCACGCAGGTGCTGGTACTCGCGGTCGGTGAGCGTCATGGCCGGGGCCACGGTGACGCTGTCGCCGGTGTGCACGCCCATCGGGTCGATGTTCTCGATCGAGCAGACCACCACCACGTTGTCGTGCCGGTCGCGCATCAGCTCGAGCTCGTACTCCTTCCAGCCGAGCACGCTCTCCTCGATGAGCACCTCGTGCACCGGGCTGGCGGACAACCCGTCGCCGGCGATGCGGGCCAGGTCCTCCGGGGTGTGCGCCATGCCGGAGCCCAGGCCACCCATGGTGAACGACGGCCGGATGACCACCGGCAGGCCCAGCTCGGCGACGGTCGCCTCGACCTCGTCCATGGAGTGGCAGACCCGCGAGCGGGGCACCAGCCCGGCCGGGTCGTCGACGCCGAGACGGACGCCGGCCTTGGCGACGATCTCCTTGAACAACTGGCGGTCCTCGCCCCGGTTGATCGCGTCGATGTTCGCGCCGATCAGCTCGACACCGTACTTCTCCAGCACGCCGGCCTCGTGCAGGGCGACGGCGGTGTTCAGCGCGGTCTGCCCGCCGAGGGTCGCCAGGATCGCGTCCGGTCGCTCCTTGGCGATGACCAGCTCCACGAACTCCGGGGTGATCGGCTCGACGTAGGTCGCGTCGGCGAACTCCGGGTCCGTCATGATCGTCGCCGGGTTCGAGTTGACCAGGCTGACCCGGATCCCCTCGCTGCGCAGCACCCGGCAGGCCTGGGTACCGGAGTAGTCGAACTCGCAGGCCTGCCCGATCACGATCGGCCCGGAGCCGATCACCAGGATGTGCTTGAGATCGGTCCGCTTAGGCATTGCTGCGCCCCTCGCTGAGGGCACGGCCCTCGATCAGCTCGGCGAATCGGTCGAAGAGGTAGTCCGCGTCGTGCGGGCCGGCCGCCGCCTCCGGGTGGTACTGGACGGTGAACGCGGGCAGGTCCGCGGCCCGCAACCCCTCGACCACGTTGTCATTGAGGCAGACGTGCGACACCCGTACCCCGCCGAAGTCGGTGTCGATCACCTGGTCGGGGACCACCGCGCCAACACCCGCGCCGGGCACCTCGACCGCGAAGCCGTGGTTGTGGCTGGTCACCTCCACCTTGCCGGTGACCCGGTCGAGCACCGGCTGGTTGATCCCCCGGTGGCCGTAGCCCAGCTTGTAGGTGCCGAAGCCGAGCGCCCGGCCGAGGATCTGGCTGCCGAAGCAGATGCCGAACAGCGGCACCCGCCGGCCCAGCGCCTCCCGGGCCAACGCGACCGGGCCGTCGGCGGTGGCCGGGTCACCGGGACCGGGCGACAGGAAGATCGCGTCGGCGCCGGTGGCGAGCAGCTCCTCGATGCTCGACCCGGCGGGCAGCACGTGGGTCGTCACCCCGCGCGCGGCGAGCCGGCGCGGCACGTTGCGCTTGATGCCCAGGTCCAGCGCGGCCACGGTGAACCGGTGCTCGCCGACCGCCTCGACGACGTACGGCTCGGCGGTGGTCACCTCCGCGGAGAGGTCGGCGCCGACCATCTGCGGCGACTGACGCACCCGGGCCAGCAGGGCGCGCGGGTCGTCGTCGACGCTGGAGATGCCCACCCGCATGGCGCCCCGCTCGCGCAGGTGCCGGGTCAGCGCCCGGGTGTCCACGCCGCTGATGCCCACCACACCCTCGGTGGCGAGCCGGTCCTCGAGGCTGCCGGTGGCCCGCCAGTTCGAACCGATCCGGGCCGGGTCGCGCACCACGTAACCCGCCACCCAGATGCGGCCGGACTCGTCGTCCTCGCCGTTGACGCCGGTGTTGCCGATGTGCGGGGCGGTCTGCACGACCACCTGGCGGTGGTAGGAGGGGTCGGTGAGGGTCTCCTGGTAGCCGGTCATGCCGGTGTTGAAGACCGCCTCGCCGAAGGTCTCCCCGACGCTGCCGTACGCCTCGCCGTGGAACGTACGCCCGTCCTCGAGTACGAGGATCGCGGGTCTGCGCTTGACCATTACTTGACAGCCTTTCCGTCCAGGACCGTCGGCTCGCCACGCAGGAAGGTCGCCACGATGCGACCCGGCAGCGTCATGCGGGCGTACGGGGTGTTGCGACTGCGACTGGCCAGCTCCGCCGGTTCGATGGTGCGGCGGGCGGCCGGGTCGACGAGGGTCAGGTTGGCCGGCACGCCGGGTGCCGGGTCGACACCGTGGCCGGTCAGCCCGGCGATGCGGGCCGGGGTGCGGGACATCCGCTCGGCGATCAGATCCCACTGGGGGCCGAGCACGTCCAGCGCGATGGAGAGGGCCGTCTCCAGGCCGAGCATCCCCGGCCGGGCGTACGCCCACTCGCACTCCTTGTCCTCCACGGCGTGCGGGGCGTGGTCGGTGGCGATCACGTCGAGCACCCCGTCGGCGAGCGCGGTGCGTAGCGCGGCGATGTCCGCGGCGGTACGCAGCGGCGGGTTGACCTTGAAGACCGGGTCGTAGGTCGTCGCCCGCTCGTCGGTGAGCAGCAGGTGGTGCGGGGTCACCTCGGCGGTGACCCGTACCCCGCGTGCCTTTGCCTGGCGCAGCACCTCGACGCTGCCGGCCGTGGAGACGTGGCAGACGTGCAGCCGGCCGCCCACGTGCTCGGTGAGCAGCACGTCCCGGGCGATGATCGCCTCCTCGGCGACCGCCGGCCAGCCGATCAGCCCGAGCCGGGTGGAGACCTCGCCCTCGTGCATCTGGGCGCCCTCGGTGAGCCGCGGCTCCTCGGCGTGCTGGGCGATGATCCCGTCGAACGCCTTGACGTACTCCAGGGCGCGGCGCATCAGCTTCGGGTCGGCGACGCAGTACCCGTCGTCGGAGAAGATGCGCACCCGGGCCGCGGAGTCGGCCATCGCGCCCAGCTCGGCGAGGCGCTCGCCGGCCAGCCCGACGGTGACCGCGCCGATCGGCTGCACGTCGACCAGGCCGGCCTCGCGGCCGAGTCGCCAGACCTGCTCGACCACGCCGGCGGTGTCGGCGACCGGCGAGGTGTTGGCCATCGCGCAGACGGCGGTGTAGCCGCCCAGCGCGGCCGCCCGGGAGCCGGACTCGACGGTCTCGGCGTCCTCCCGTCCGGGCTCGCGCAGGTGGGTGTGCAGGTCGACCAGGCCGGGCAGGGCGACCAGGCCGGTGCCGTCGACGACGGTGGCGTCCGGCGCGGACAGCCCCGGGCCGACCTCGGCGACCACGCCGTCGCGGATCAGCAGGTCGGTCGGCGCGGCGCCGACGACGCTCACACTGGTGATGAGGTACGCGGTCACCGGTTGTTCCCTCCGAGCAGCAGGTACAGGACGGCCATCCGCACGGAGACCCCGTTGGTGACCTGTTCGACGATGGTGGAGCGGGGTGAGTCGGCCACCTCGGGGGTGATCTCCATCCCCCGGTTCATCGGGCCGGGGTGCATGACGATCGCGTGCGCGGGCAGCCGGCGCATCCGGGGCCCGTCCAGGCCGTAGCGGCGGGCGTACTCGCGGGCCGAGGGGAAGTACGAGTCGTTCATCCGCTCCCGCTGCACCCGCAGCATCATCACCACGTCCACGTTGGGCAGCACGGAGTCGAGGTCGTAGGAGACGTCCGTGCCGGGGGCGAGCGCCGCGGCGATGTCCACCGGGATGAGGGTGGGCGGGCCGACCAGGGTGACCTTGGCGCCGAGGGTGGAGAGCAGCAGAACGTTCGAGCGGGCCACTCGGGAGTGCAGCACGTCCCCGACCACCGCGACCGACAGGCCGGCCAGCCGGCCCAGCCGGGCCCGCATGGTGTACGCGTCCAGCAGCGCCTGGGTGGGGTGTTCGTGGGTGCCGTCGCCGGCGTTGACCACCGACCCGTCGACCCAGTTGGCCAGCCGGTGCGGAGCACCGGACGCGGGGTGTCGGACGACCACCGCGTCGGCGCCCATGGCCTGCAGGGTCAGCGCGGTGTCCTTCAGGCTCTCGCCCTTGGTGACGCTGGACCCCTTCGCGGAAAAGTTGATCACGTCGGCGCTGAGTCGCTTCGCCGCCGCCTCGAAGGAGATCCGGGTACGGGTGGAGTCCTCGTAGAAGAGGTTCACCACGGTCCGGCCGCGCAGCGCGGGCAGCTTCTTGATCTCCCGGCCGGCGACGGTGGCCATCTCGGCCGCGGTGTCCAGGATCTCGGTGGCGGTGTCGGCGTCGAGGTCCGCGCCGGAGAGCAGGTGCCTGATCATGCGGTGGGACCCCCGTAGAGCTTGACCTCGTCCGTCCCGTCGGTCTCGGCGAGCGTCACCTTGACGCTCTCGGCGAGCGAGGTCGGGATGTTCTTGCCGACGTAGTCGGCCCGGATCGGCAGCTCCCGGTGGCCGCGGTCGACCAGCACGGCGAGTTGCACGGACGACGGGCGGCCCACGTCGTTGAGCGCGTCGAGCGCGGCCCGGACGGTGCGGCCGGAGAAGAGCACGTCGTCGACGAGGATGACCCGCTTGCCGTCGATGCCGCCGGGCGGCAACTCGGTGGGGCCGACCGCGCGGGTCGCGTGCCGGCGCAGGTCGTCGCGGTACAGAGTGATGTCGAGCACACCGACCGGAACGGCGACGTCCTCGAAGGTGCTGATCCGGGCGGAGAGCCGCCGGGCGAGGGGGACGCCCCGGGTGGGAATCCCGAGCAGCACCGTGTCTGCGGCGCCCTGGGTCTTCTCCAGGATCTGGTGGGCGATGCGGTCGACCACGCGTTGCACGTCGGCGCTGGCGAGGATCACCTTCACCGAGGGTTGTCGCGGTGGCGACGAGCGGGCAGCCGGTGGGTATGCCACGGCGGACCTCCTTCCCCGCCTCACGGGACGGGTCGTTAAAGGATGTCGGGCACCTCCGGCCGGTCCGGGGGCGGACGTGGGCCGGGGCTTCACGCCACGTTACCAGTGGTCACCGGGCCGATGGACGGCGGCCGCTGATCATCGGATCAGGCCGACGAATGGGGATAACTCCCCCCGTGCTCCCCAACGGTAAGGTCACGACCACTTGACCAGGTGTCGCAATCCCCGTACCGTCACGCTCCGTAGCGATCGACGGGAGAACCCCGAGCAGCACTGGGAGTGTCCGAATGCCCTCTGAATACGCCAAGTCGCTGGGCGCCCGCCTGCGCTCCATCCGCCAGCAGCAGGGTCTGTCCCTGCAGGGCGTGGAGGAGAAGTCGAACGGGCGGTGGAAGGCCGTGGTGGTCGGCTCGTACGAGCGCGGCGACCGGGCCGTGACGGTGTCCCGCCTGGCCGAGCTGGCTGAGTTCTACCGCGTCCCCGTCTCGGAGCTGCTGCCCGACGGCAGTGGGGTCCGTCACGAGCCAACCAGCAAGATCGTCCTGGACCTGGAGCGGCTCTACGACGAGGCCTCCGAGGACCTGGCCTACGTCGCCCGCTACGCCCGTGCCATCCAGCAGCAGCGCGGTGACTACAACGGCCGGGTGCTCTCCATCCGCGCCGACGACCTGCGGGCGCTCGCGATCGTCTACGACGCCTCGCCGTCGGGTCTGATCGAGCGGCTGACCGAGCACGGTGTGCTGGTCGCCGACCCGCGGGCGTTCTTCGCCTCCTGAGCAGTCGATCCACCGAAAGGGCCCGTGCCATCCGGCACGGGCCCTTTCGTCGTACGGGAGCTGAGCGGTGGCTCAGCGGGTGGCGTACTCGGCGATCCGCCCGAGAATGCCGTTGAGGAAGCGCGGCGAGTCGTCCGTGGACATCTGCCGGGCCAGCTCGACGGCCTCGCTGATCGCCACCGCGTCGTCGATCTCGTCGACGTAGAGCAGCTCGTAGACCGCGATGCGGGCGAGGTTGCGGTCGACCACCGGCATCCGCTCCAACGTCCAGCCCTCGGCGTAGCTGGCGATCAGCTCGTCGATCCGGTTCAGGTGCTCGGCGACACCCTCGACCAGGCCCACCGCGTAGCCCAGGTGCTCCGGTGCGGGCTTCTCGATCCGCTGGAGGTAGCCGGCGAGCACCTCCACCGGGGGCCGGTCCCGCAGGTCGGCCTCGTAGAGGACGTCCAGCGCCCGCTTGCGCGCCTTGCGGCGCGCCGGCATCTGCTGCTTGGGACCCTCAGCCATCAGGAGCGGCCGAGGTAACGGCCGTCGCGGGTGTCGACCTTGATCTTCTCGCCGGTGGTGATGAAGAGCGGCACCTGCACGGTCGCGCCGGTCTCGACGGTGGCCGGCTTGTTGCCGCCGGTCGACCGGTCGCCCTGCAGACCCGGCTCGGTGTACGTGACCTCCAGCACCACGCTGGTGGGCAGCTCGATGTAGAGCGGGACGCTCTCGTGCGTGGCGACGGTCGCCTCGGCCTCGGGGAGGAGGTAGTTGGCCGCCTCGCCGACCGTGCCGCCGGGGACGGTGATCTGGTCGAAGGTCTCCAGATCCATGAAGACGTAATCCTCGCCGTCGGCGTACAGGTACTGCATCGTGCGCTTGTCCACGGTCGCGGTTTCGACCTTGGTGCCCGCGTTGAAGGTCTTGTCGACCACCTTCCCGGACAGCACGTTCTTCAGCGTGGTGCGCACGAACGCACCACCCTTACCGGGCTTGACGTGCTGGAACTCGACGACGGCCCAGAGCTCGCCGTCCAGGTTGAGTACCAGGCCGTTTTTGAGGTCGTTGGTGGAGGCCATTTCCTGCCTTGATCATCAATTGGCGGACAGACCCTGCGAGTCTACTAGCTGCGTCGAATCGCCCGACCCCCGCTCGGTGCGCTTCAGTCGGCGGCCGTGGCGCGAACGGCCAAATGGTGCAGAGCAAGTCGATATCCGTCAATACCGAGCCCGCAGATCACACCCGTCGCGACCGCCGAGACCACCGAGTGGTGCCGGAACTCCTCACGGGCGTGGATGTTGGAGAGGTGCACCTCCACCAGCGGCCCGCGCAGCATGGCGCAGGCGTCCCGCACCGCGTACGAGTAGTGCGACCAGGCAGCCGGGTTGAGCACCACCGCGGCACCCTCGTCGGCGGCGGAGTGCAGCCAGCCCAGCAGCTCGTGCTCGGCGTCGGTCTGCCGGACCGTCACGTCGAGCCCCAACTCCTCGCCGGTGCGCTCGCAGAGCGCCACCAGGTCGGCGTAGCTGGTCGAGCCGTACACCGCCGGCTCGCGGGTGCCCAGCCGGCCCAGGTTCGGGCCGTTCAGGACGTACACCCTCACCGGCCACCCACCTCGCGGTAGGCGGCTTCGAGCAGCGCGTCGTCCGGACCCTCGAGCATCCCCGGGCGGACCAGCCCGTCCAGCACCACGAAGCGCAGCAGGCTGCCCCGGGCCTTCTTGTCCACCCGCATCACGGCCAGCAGCTTCGGCCAGGCGTCGGCCGGGTAGCTCACCGGCAGGCCGAGCGCGGCCAATGCGCTGCGGTGCCGGTCGGCGGTTGGCGCGTCCAGCCGGCCGGCGAGCCGGGCCAGCGCGGCGGCGTACACCAGGCCGACGGCGACGGCGTGGCCGTGCCGCCAGCGGTAGCCCTCGACCTGCTCGATCGCGTGGGCCAGCGTGTGGCCGTAGTTGAGCACCTCCCGCAGGCCCGACTCCCGCAGGTCGCCGGCGACCACGTCGGCCTTGACGCGGATCGCCCGCTCGATCAGCTCCCGGGCCACCGGCCCGCGCGGATCGGTGGCCGCGGCCGGGTCACGCTCGACGAGGTCCAGGATCGCCGGATCGGCGATGAAGCCGCACTTGACCACCTCGGCCAGCCCGGCCGCCAGGTCGGTCGCGGGCAGGCTGTCAAGCGTGGCCAGGTCCGCCAGGACACCGACCGGCGGGTGGAACGCCCCCACCAGGTTCTTGCCGGCGGCCGTGTTGATCCCGGTCTTGCCACCCACCGCGGCGTCCACCATGCCCAGCAGCGACGTGGCCACCGGCACCCAGCGCACGCCGCGCAGCCAGCAGGCCGCGACGAAGCCGGCCAGATCGGTCACCGCGCCACCGCCGACCCCGACCACCGCGTCGGTACGGGTGAATCCCGCCGAGCCGAGCCGGTCCCAGCACGCGGCGGCGACGTCGATGTGCTTGCCCGCCTCGGCGTCAGGCACCTCGATCGGCAGCGGCTCGACGCCGGCGGCGCGCAGCCGTTCGCCGATCGCGTCGGCCAGCGCCTTCAGCGGGGGCGCGTGCAGCACCGCCGCTCGGGTCGCGCCGGGCAGCAGCCCGGGCAGCGCGTCCAGCAGATCGCGTCCGACCAGCACGTCGTACGGCCGTTCGCCGCCGACGGGAATCCGGGTCACCTCGTCCATCGCCGGCAGCCTAGTCCAGCGGGGGCCGCGGTGAGGGTAGCTGCCCACCTGCTGGCCGGGCGGCCCACTCGGCAAGCAGCCGGGCGTGCTCGGCCACCGCGGCGCGCAGC
The DNA here is from genome assembly GCF_023896955.1 of Micromonospora sp. RHAY321. GTDB lineage: Bacteria > Actinomycetota > Actinomycetes > Mycobacteriales > Micromonosporaceae > Micromonospora. The sequence continues at coordinate 108,517 of NZ_JAMHIW010000016.1, read as the reverse complement.
GCGTCGGGGTGTCGCACGGTGAACGGGCAGCCCAGCCCGGCGAGCAACGCGGCCGTGCCGGGCAGGCTCTCCACCCGGGTGCGCAGCAGCACGCCGTCGGTGGTGGCGGTCAGCTCGGCCACGCTGGGCGGGACGCGGCGGCGGGCGGCGACCAGGTCGGTCTCCAGCAGCACCTCGATCTCGTGCGCGTACGGCACGGCGGCCAGCGACCGTGTCACCCGGGCCACCGGGTCGAAGCCGTCCGGCACGGTGAACGTCGCGGTGCCGGGCGTCACCGCGTCGACCCGGTCCAGCCGGAACGTGCGGATCTGCCCACGCCGGTGGTCGTGGCCGGTGACGTACCAGCGGCCGGCGTGGAAGACCAGCCCGTACGGGTCGAGCTCACGGTGTGACCGCTCGCCCCGCCAGGAGCGGTAGTCCAGCGCCACCCGCTGCCGGTGCCGGGCGGCCGAGGCCAGGGTGAGCAGGGTGCCCGACGCCGGCTGCCGCCCCGGCTCGGGTCGGCGCAGGGTGAACCCGAGGTGCTCCTGCACGGCGGCCAGCCGGTCCGCGAGCGCCGCCGGCAGCACCCGGTGGATCTTCGCCAGGGCGGTGGCGGTGGCGGGTTGCTCGGTGCCCAGCCCGACCCGTTCGGCGACGACCAGACCGAGCAGCACGGCCATGGCCTCGTCGTCCGTGAGCATCAGCGGTGGCAGCTTGAACCCGGGCCGCAGCCGGTAGCCGCCGTAACGACCCCGGTCGGCGGTGACCGGGATGCCCAGCTCGACCAGGGTGGCGGCGTACCGGCGCACGGTCCGCTCGTCCACGCCGAGCTGGCCGGCCAGCTCGGCGGCGGTCGACCGGTGCCGCGTCTGCAGCAGTTCGAGCAGGCCCAGCACGCGAGCGGCGGGATGTGACACGGGCCACTCCTCCAAACCGGGCGGATTCTGTCCGGTTGCAATCGTACGGTCGTGTCCATACCCGAGAGAAGGAGCGACAGATGGCGACGTTCGTGCTGGTACCGGGGTTCTGGCTGGGTGCCTGGGCATGGCGCGAGGTGACCGCCGCGCTGCGGGCGCAGGGGCACGAGGTGTACCCGATGACGCTGACCGGGTTGGCCGAGCGGGACCACCTGGCCGGACCGGAGGTGGGGCTGGAGACGCACACCACCGACATCGTCCGGCTGATCGAGGTCGAGGACCTGCACGACGTACTGCTGGTCGGGCACTCCGGCGGCGGCATGCCGGTCGCCCAGGCGGCGGACCGCATCCCGGACCGGATCGCCCGGGTGGTCTACGTGGAGAGCGGGCCGCTGCCGGACGGCACGGCGCAGTTCGACACGGTGCCACCGGAGGAGCAGGAGGCGCTGCGGGCCGCGATCGGCACCGGTCACCTGCTGCCGCCGCCGGCGTGGGACCCGGCGGCCGACCCCGCCAACCTGGCCGGCCTGGACGAACCGACCCTGGCCCTGCTGCGCGCCCGGGCCACCCCGCAGCCCCTGCGCGCGGCGACCGACCCGGTGCGGCGCACCGGCGGCCGTCCGGTGCCGACCGCGCTGGTGGCCAGCACCTTCCCGCTGACGGTGGTGGAACAGATGATCGGCGAGGGACACCCGTTCTTCGCCGGGCTGACCGGTGGTCGGCTGTTCGAGCTGCCGACCGGGCACTGGCCGATGCTCAGCGAGCCGAAGGCCCTGGCCGACGTGCTCGACACCGTCGCTCGCGGCTGAGGAGGACGGGTCGGCCCGCCCCGGTCGATCGGCCGGGCGGGCCGGCCTCAGCGGGACAGCAGCTCGGTGATCTCGGCGACGATCTCCTCCGGGGGCCGACCGTCGGTGCGCACCGTCACGGTGGCCACCTCGGCGTAGAGCGGCCGGCGCTGGTCCATCAGGTGCTTGAGGGTGGCCCGTGGGTTGATCGCGAGCAACGGCCGACCGGCACCGAGCCCGACCCGCTTCACCGCGTCGGGAAGCTCGACGGACAGGTGCACCACCCGGTGCCCGACCAGGGCGGCCCGGTTCTCCTCGGCCAGCACCGCGCCACCGCCCAGAGCGAGCACCCCCGGGCTGGCCGCGAGCGCCGCGGCCACCGCGGCCCGTTCGAGGGTACGGAAGTGCTCCTCACCCTCGTCGATGAAGATCTCCGGGATGGGCTTGCCGGCCATCGCCTCGATGTCGGTGTCGGTGTCGCGGAACTCCACCCCGAGGGCCTCGGCGAGCGCCCGCCCGACGGTGGTCTTGCCGCAGCCGGGCGCGCCGACCAGCACGACGACCGGCGCCATCAGCGGATGACCAGCGCGTCGAGGTAGCCGGTCAGGTTGCGGCGAATCTCGCCGACCGAGTCCCCGCCGAACTTCTCGGTGGCCGCCTCGGCCAGCACCAGCGCGACCATCGCCTCGGCGACCACCGCGGCGGCCGGCACGGCGCAGACGTCCGAGCGCTGGTTGATCGCGGTGGCCGGCTCACCGGTGGTGATGTCCACGGTGGCCAGGGCCCGGTTCAGCGACGAGATCGGCTTCATCGCGGCACGGACCCGCAGCGGCTCGCCGGTGGTGATGCCACCCTCCAGGCCGCCGGCCCGGTCGGTGACCCGGCGGACACCGGTGGCCGACGGGATGATCTCGTCGTGCGCCTCGGAGCCACGGGAGCGGGCCTGCTGCCAGCCGTCGCCGATCTCCACGCCCTTGATCGCCTGGATCGACATCAGCGCGGTGGCGAGCCGGGCGTCGAGCTTGCGGTCCCACTGCACGTGGCTGCCCAGGCCCGGCGGCACCCCGTACGCCAGCACCTCGACCACGCCGCCGAGGGTGTCGGCGGCCTTCTTCGCGGCGTCCACCTCGGCGACCATCAGGGCACTGGCCTCCGGGTCGAGGCAGCGCAGCGGGTCGGCGTCGATCCGGGCGGCGTCGGACGGGGTGGGGCGCAGCCCGGGCTTCGCGGCCACCGGGCCCAGCTCGACGACGTGCGAGACGATCTCGATGCCGAGCGCCTGGCGGATCAGCGCCTTGGCGACCGTGCCGACGGCGACCCGGGCGGCGGTCTCCCGGGCGCTGGCGCGCTCCAGGATCGGCCGGGCGTCGGTGTGGCCGTACTTCTGCATGCCGGCCAGGTCGGCGTGGCCGGGCCGGGGACGGGTCAGCGGCGCGTTGCGGGCCTGCCGGGCGAGCTCGTCGGGGTCCACCGGGTCGGCGGCCATCACCGTCTGCCACTTCGGCCACTCGGAGTTGCCCACCCGGATCGCCACCGGGCTGCCCAGGCTGACGCCGTGCCGCAGGCCGCCGAGCACCTCGACCTCGTCCCGCTCGAACGACATCCGGGCGCCGCGGCCGTAGCCCAGCCGCCGGCGGGCCAGCTCGTCGGCGATCTCGGTGGTGGTCACCTCGATACCGGCCGGCACGCCCTCCAGCAGCGCGACGAGGGCGGGGCCGTGCGATTCACCTGCAGTCAACCAGCGCAACACAGCGGTCAGTCTGTCACGGCGGGCCACCGGCCCGGTGCGCTGCCCGCCGCGTCCCGCCCTGCGGACGACCGGCGGCTGCCGGGCCGGGCCGCGTCGGGCGGCGCGGAAGCCGTCACGAGCCCCGGTGCGCGATCAGCGACTTGGTGAGGCCCAACAGCCGCTCGTTGCGGATGGTGGCGTCCGGGAAGAGGTGCCGCATCTCCGCCCGGCCGATCAGTTCCGTGGTGAGGACCTGCCGGATGGCCGCCTCGTACGACTTGCCCGGGGTGTAGGCCAACGGCCACCTGCGCGCCACGACCACGCGCGCCGGCACCGGCAGGAACTGCATGCCGGGCGCCACCCAGTGCGGCTCGACCGGGAAGTACCGGTACGGCGTCTGCACCCAGTACGCGGGCGCCAGCTCGCGGATCGCCTCCGCCATGCGCCGGCGGCGTTCGTGCCCGCCCACGTGCTCGAGCACGCTGTTGCTGAAGACGAGGTCGTAGCGGCGGCTGAGGATGCTCTTGGGCAGCTCGCAGGCGTCGGCGTGGTCCGCCTCGGCCCAGTCGGGCAGCTCCGACGGCAGCGGCTCCAGGTTGACCACGTGGACGCGCGCCGGACGGACGGGCACCCGGGCCCAGCTCTCCACGCGCCCTCCGAGGTCGAGGACGTTCATCTCGGCGAGGTGCGGGAACGTGTCCGACAGCCAGGCGGCGCGCCGCGCCCGGCGCTTCGCACCGAGTGAGGTCGGTGAGTCGACCAGGCGGAACCGGAGCGAGTGAAGTGCCATGAGCGGCATCCTTGTCTGCTGTGTCGGGGGGCGGTTCGCGCGGCGAACCGGTCGGCAGGTCGGTGGGCGCGGGCTTCAGATGCCCCGGCCCCGCTTGTGCAGGGTGCGCAGGACGGCGTCGGCCCGGACCATCCGGCCGGCCACCGCCAGTGCGAGGTAGGCGCGTGGCTCCCGCGGGTTGCGCCGGATGGTGCGCCGCGCCCAGCGCAGCGCGCCCCGCCGGTCACCGGACGCCGCCCGGGCGAAGGCGATCTGCCCGGTGACCCGCGCCTCGCCGGCCGGCTGGGTGCCGAACTCCGGGTAGCGATCCAGCAGCCACTGCAACGCCTCGGAGATGGTGTCCCAGCGCTGCGCGAAGTACGAGCGCTGGTGCCAGCGCACCAGCACGTAGGGGGTGCGCAGGTTGACCAGCGGGGCGCTGCGGGCGGCCCGGAGCAGGAACTCGTAGTCCTCCGCGTAGCTGCCCGGGATCTCCTCGTCGACCAGCCCGAACCCGTCGCGCAGGGCCGCGGCGCGGATCAGGAAGGTGGACGGGTGCAGCTCGGTCATCCGGTCCCGGAGCAGGTCGGCCAGGGCGACCCGGTCGAGGTCGAGCACCCGGTCCACGGTGTGGCCGTCGTAGCTGACCCGGATGCCGCAGCTGACGAACTCGGCCTCCGGCGCGGCGGCGAGCGCGGCGATCTGGGCGGAGAGCTTGCCCGGCAACCACTCGTCGTCGTCGTCGCAGAACGCGATCAGCTCACCCTCGGCGACCAGGGTCCCCGAGTTGCGCGCCCCGGCCAGCCCGGGAGTGCGGCCGTTGCGGATCACCCGGACGACACGGTCCGGCCGGGACAGCTCGGCCAGCGACGCGTCCGGGTCGGAGTGGTCGTGCACCACCACGACCTCGACGGCGCCGGGATGGTCCTGGTCGAGGATGGCCCGGACGGCGGCCCGGAGCAGCTCCGGCCGGTCCCGGGTGGGCACCACGACACTGACCGTGGGTCGTGGCGTCATCGGTCCCGCCCGGTCCGCGCCCAGGGGAACCACCACGCCCGGCGTCGCCCGGGTGCGGAGGCGACCAGCGCGTCCACGATCTGCCCGACCCGGGCCACCGCCGCGTGCCGCGCGTCGTGCGCCTGCGGGTCGGCGGCGACCGCGAAGCGGGTCGGGTCGGCCAGCCCGGCGGCCAGCGCGTCGCGCAGGGCCTGACGGGTCTCGCAGAGCGCGACCATGCCGGCCGCGCCGAGCCGGCGGGCGAAGAGCAGTTGGTGGTCGTCGACGTGCTCGCCGTGCGCCGGGTCGCGAGGGACCACGATGGGCAGGTGACCGTGCCGGCGGGCCTCCAGGATGGTCGCCGGGCCGCCGTGGCAGACCACCAGGTCGACGTCGGCCATCGCGGCCTGCAACGCGTCGTGGCCGAGGAACGGCACCGCGCCGGGCACCGCCGGGGCCCGGGTGTGCCCGTGCTGGATGGTGAGCCCGACGTGGTCGGCAGCCTCGACGTGCCACTCGTCCAGCCAGTTCACCAGCCGGTCGAAGGGGTGCTTGTCGGTGCCGACGGCGACCAGCAGTTGGAGCCGCGCGTCGTCGGCGCGGTCCCGCTGGCGGGGCACCAGCGCCGGTTCCGGGCGGGGGGCGGGCCGGGCCGGGTGCGGCACGGGCCGGGGTGCGGCGGATCGGGCGGTGGGTGCGGTGCCGGTGGTCGCCTCCCCGCTCACAGCAGTGTTCCCACGACGGTCGCCTCCGGGTACTGCCGGCGTTGCTCGTCCCACTGCACCAGCATGGCGGAGAGGAACGGCCGGCAGAGCCGGGCGGTCAACGTGGGGGTGTCGATCCGGTCGTACACCTCGATGTAGACGGTGGGGACGCGGCGCAGCCGGGCCAGCACGATGAACGGGACGGCGACCCCGGCGCCGGTGGTGACCACCGCGGCGACCCGCCGACGACGCAGCACCCGCCAGGCGAGCAGCGCGTTGCGCAGGAGGTTCGGCAGGTTCCGGGTGGTCGGGTGGTGTGCCGGCACCAGGTCCTCCCCGGCGAGCAGCGACACCGCCTCCGGGGTGTCGAAGGTGACCCAGCATCGGGGCCGATTCTCGTACCAGGACCGCAGTGCCAGCAGTTGGGCCAGGTGGCCGCCGCTGGAACCAACCAGCAGCAGGACCGGGGGCCCTCCGTCCTCAGTGCTCGTGTCCACGCGACTCCCCACAAGTTCGCTTGGAATTTCGGTCGGCGCCAGGCTGAAGCAGACCACAGGCCGACCGGCCGTTGTATAGGGCGACCGGACGAGCGTTCGATCTCCCGGCCGGGCTTTCCGGCGCGCCGGTCGCCCGATGGTCCATCGACCACCGTCACGACAAGCAATTCTTCCGTCACGCTCAGCCAGTGGTCAACAGTCAACCGGCGTGGCGGTTTGTCGGAATCATGCCGTCTGTCGTTTCTCGACGATGTCCAGCAGAGAGGGGTGCAGGGCGGCGTTCCAACCCGCTCCGCCGTCGGCCAGCCGCCACGTCCGCAGCCACATCTCCAGCAGGTAACCGTCGGCCACCAGGCGGCGCTGAGCCGGCCCGAGCCCCAACCGGTCGCCGTACCGGTCGAGCTGGGCGTCGACGGCGCCCGCGGCCGTGCCGGCCGGTTCCGCCTGCAGCACCAGAGCCCGCTGGAACGCGTCGTGCGCCAGGTCGAAGCCGAGCGGGACCGCCTGCCCACTGTGCTCCCAGTCCCAGGCGACCAGTCGTCCGCCGTGCAGGCCGAGGTTCCACGGCACCCAGTCGCCGTGCCAGTGTCCGAACTCGACCGTGGTGTGCCCGTGCCGTCGTTCCAGTCCCGCCACCGCCGCGACCGCCCGCGCGCCGGACGGGTCCGCCGATGCCGCCCGGGCAGCCTCGGCGGCCAGCCGACCGAGGAACGGTGAGCCGGCCAGCGGGCGGGGCGGGGCCGCAGCGCGTCCCCTGCGGGCCACCGCCAGCAGCGCGGCGATCCGAGGCCGGTCGGTGACCGGCACGCCGCGTACCCGCGACGGCAGAGGCTCGACCACCGCCACCACCTGTCCCGCCCAGTCGAGCCCGGCCAGCAGCTTGGGTGTCGCCGGGTGGTCGGGAACATCGCCCACCTCGGCCAACGCGCGCAGCGCGGCGCACTCGACGGTGACGAGCGCCCGGGTGGCACCGTTCCAACCGATCTTCGCGTACCCGCGGGGCCGGCCGTCGGGGGCGAAGAGCTGAAGGGTGGGCTTGTGGTTCGGGTCCGGTGGGCGTACCCCGCACGCCGCGTACAACGGCGCGCCGCCGAGGGCGACGGCGAGCCGCTCGGCCAGCAGCAGCTCGGCGGGTTCCTCGCCGGCCGGCACCGAGACGGTGAGGGTGGGAAAGGCCCGCCGTAGCGCGCCGACACGGGACAGCCCGCCCAGCGCGGCCCGCACCGCGCGCACCCTCGGTGGGCGCAGCGCGTTGTACGCGAGCAGGGACGCCGCCGTGGCCCGGGGCGCGCCGAGCGGCAGCAGGAACCGTGCCCGGGCCAGCGACGGGACCACCGCGTACCGGGCCACCGGGCGGTGACCGGCCGGCGGGTCGCCCCCGACGGTCAGCGCGACGCGCTCGTCGCCGAAGACCGCCCGGGTCACCCAGCCCAGCCCGTCGCTCCGGGAACGCGGATCGGTGCACGCGGTGACCTGGGTGGTCACGCCGCCCGCTCCGGCCAGTCGAGGTCCAGCGCCAGCCGCCGCCGCAGCGCGTCGTTGTACGGCCGGTAGTACGCGGTCAGCTCCGCGCGCAGCGCCGGGTCCAGCGGGGCGGACCGCCGGTCGTTGTAGACCTTGAAGTTCGGCAGGTCGTGCGGGGGCAGCCCGAGGAAGTCCAGCGTCCGGCGGTAGGTGGCGCGCGCGTCGCGGTAGAGGTCCTCGCTGGGCAGGAAGAGGATCTGCGCCGGGTCGAACCGGTCCAGCCACGGCTCCAGGTGCTCCAGGTAGCGCCCCCGGGCCCGGTAGGTGTACCAGTCGTAGGGCTCGCTGACGTACTCCGGCTCGGCGATCAGCCGCTCCCGCTCCCCCGCCGTCCGCTCCTCCTCGGCGGCCAGCGCGTCGGCGAAGTCCAGCGGCTCGATGCCGTGCGTCCGCCGCTCCTTCCAGTGCGAGTACGCCCGCTCGACCGGGTCACGCAGCAGCACGATCAGCCGCACCGACGGCATCAGCGCGGCGACGCGCTGCGCGGCCAGCGGGTGGAACATGTAGAGCGGGGCCGCCTCACCGACCCGCACCGGCCCGCGGTGCCGGCTCTCCAGCGCCGCCCGCTGCCGCCCGGTCGGAAAGTGCGACCGGTACCAGGCCTCGCCCCGGTGCCAGTTCTCCTCGAAGTAGTGCGAGGACTTCGTGTTCCAGGCCGGGAAGAGGCGCGGCACCAGCGGGTGCTGGATCAGGTAGTTCCACAGGGAGGTGGTGCCGCCCCGTTTGGTGCCGATGATGAGGAAGTCCGGCAGCGGCCGCCGGTCGCTGGTGCGTACCGCGTAGTCGACCAGGGAACTTCTCACCCGGTTGGTCACCTGGGTCGGCACGAGCTGCTTCACCCGGTCTCGGAGGGACGACACGGCGGACCTCACCTGCCCTTCATCGACGCCGCGGCGGCACCGTCGGCGGCCGACGCCGCCCCCTGCCCGCCACGGAGCTGCCTCATGGTCACCCGGATGCGTCGTCGCACCCGGGGCACCGTCAACAAACCGACGCAAGCGGCGGCCAGCACGCTCAGCGCCACCACCAGACCGGCGATCCCCCGACCGCCCGTGGACACGCCGACCAGTGCCGCGATCCCCACCCCGGCGACGACCCCGGCCGCCGCGCGTACCAGCGCCGCGTCGACCAACGGCTGGCCGACCACCGTCCGGGCGCAGCCGAACGCGGTGAGGTTCTCGGTGGCGATGCCGACCGCCCAGGCGACGGCGGCACCCGTCACGCCGTGTTCCGGGATCAGCCACAGCCCGAGGGAGACGGTGACCAGCAACCCGGCCACCGCCGCGACCAGATGCAGGCCGCTGCGCCCGCCCATCAGCAGCAGGCTCTGCACGTTGCCCACGCCGGTATTGATCAGCATGGCCAGGGCGAGCACGGTCATCGCGGTGGTGCCGGCGGTGAACTCCGGCCCGAAGAGCTGGAGGAACGCCAGCCCGAACACGGCGAGCAGCAGGTACACCGGCCAGGACAGCACCAGCGCCCAGGTGGTCAGCTGCCGGTGCACCGCCGCGGCGGCGGCCCGCTCGCCGCGACCCAGCAGCCGGGACAGCTGCGGCGACACCGCCACCCGCAGCCCCTGCATGGCGAGCTGCCCGGCCAGGATGTAGCGGCCGACCGCGCCGAACACGCCCGCGTCGGCCTGCCCGGCGAGCACCGAGGTGAGCAGCACGCCGACCCACACGGCGCTGGCGTCGATCGCCGCGGACGCGGCGCGGGGCAGCGCGAAACGCCAGAACGTCGACCAGTCGGCCCGCTCGGGACGCAGTGCCGCGCCCCGGCCGACGCCGAGCGGACCGGCCACCAGCAGCAGGCAGACGAGCACGGCGAACGCCGCCGGGACCAGCCAGCCGGTCATGCCGACCAGCACGCCGCCGCTGGCGACGGCGGCCACACCAACCAGCACCGGCCGGGCGACCGGCACCAAAACGGACTGCACACCGACGTACGCCTGGATCGGGCGGACGCAGCGCAGCACGGCGAGCAGGAGCGTCATCGCCACCACCAGCGGCACCGCGGCGAAGCTGACCGCGATCAGGGTCGTACCGCCGGCGCCCGGCCCGTCCAGCAGGCGGGGCGCGAGCGCGTCCGCCGCGAACACCCCGGTGAGGCCGACGAGGACGGCGGCCACCAGCGGCGGCAGGAACGCCACCGGGAGCACCCGGGCGGCGTCGCCCCGCCCGCCGGCGCGCCGCCTGGGCAGCGTCCAGATCAGGCCGGTCTCCGCACCGAGCGTGCACACGGCGGCGGTGACGGTGACGACACCGATCGCGGCGAAGAACGCCCCCGAGCCGACGGTGCCGTAGCCGCGGGTGATGACCACCGCCAGCAGGAAGCCGAAAAGCCCGTTGGTGGCGGCACCGGCCAGCCCCGCGAGGCCGGTGCGGGCGCTACGCCGGGCCTCGGTCGTACCGTCGGTCGGCTGCTCGTCGCCGGCGGAGTCGGCGGCCGCACGGGTGCCTGCCGTCATCCCGGAACGGCCGTCAGGCCGCGCGTGGCCGGTGCCCGCCGCCCGGGTCCCGCCTCCCGCTCGGTGAGCGCCATCGCGACGGCGACCGCGAAGTAGGCGACCGTGATGGTCGGGTCGGCCATGCCGTAGAACGGGATCTGCACCAGGCACACCACCGGGACCACCGCCAGCCACTGCCCGGGCGCCGAGCGGGCCCGGGCGCAGATCACCGTGACGGTGACGAACCAGGCCAGGAAGCAGAGCAACGCCGGTACGCCGTGACTGAACAGCACCGTCCAGAGCTGCCCCTGGGTGCCGACCGGCACCTGCGCCGCGACGGTGTCCACGCTGACCGGCGCGCCGTACCCGAGCCAGGGTGAGTCCCCGATACGGCGGATGACCTCCGCGTAGAGGGAGAACCGGTCACTGTTCGTGTCGCTGGACGCGACCCGGTTGCCGATGAGCTCTCCGACCGGGATCAGAAAGGTGGTGAGCCCGCCGAGGAGCAGCACCCCGACGACGGACGCGCCCACCCGGACGTTGCCGCGCAGCGCGGCCCGCGCGCCGAGCACGGCCAGGCCCACACCGAGGCTCGCGAACATCACCCGGTTCAGGGTGAGGAAGGCCGGCGCCAGGGACAGCGGCAGCGACACGAGCAGTGCCCAGCGGAGGATCCCGCCGCGGCGCAGCATCGTGTACGCCACGACGCAGGGCAGCGTCATCGCGTACGCGCTGCCGTAGTTGTTGGTGTACGGAAAGGGCGCCGCCGGCCGGTAGATCGGGTTGAGCGACAACTCGCTGTACTCGGCGGCGGTGACGTGCACCAGGTCCTGCATGTACGGGTGGCCGGCGACCCCGGCGGGCAGCAGCATCTCCACCGGGGTGGTCAGCGCGAACCGGGGCGCCACCACACCGAGCCAACCCAGTGCGACCAGACCGAACCAGAACAGGCAGACCGGTACGAGCGCCGCCGCCAGATCGGCTCGTTCCCGGGCGTAGACATAGACGTACACGCCCACCACGAGCGCGGTGAGGTAGTAGCCCAGCCGCAGGCCGAAGGGGAGCAGCGAGACCGGCGACGACAGTCGGGTGGCGCTGAGCAGCACCAGGGTCAGGAACAGCAGCCAGATGCCGGTGGCCGGTGGCAGCGGCACCCGCCCCCGGACGATCAGCATCGCCAGCAGCACCGCGCCGAGCAGTGGCCAGACCAGGTAGAACGCGCCCGCCAGCCACCACAGTGGGACCAGACCGAACATGATCAGCAGCGGCCAGCCGGGCAGGCGGGGCGGCGGCGGTGGCAGCGGTACGGTGCTGGCCGGCGGGCCGCCCCCGTCCGGCTCGAGGCTGGCCAGGGCGACGGTGACGGGCACCGGTCAGGCCCGTCCGCTGCGGGTGAGCACGAAACCCAACGGGGCGACGCCGGCCGCGCGCAGCCGCTCCGCGAGCCGGCGCAGGTCGCCCTGCCGGGTCCCGTCCTGTTCGACGACCACCACCGCGGTGCCCTGGCGGGCCGCCGCGACGCCGCGCTCGTCGGCCTCGGCCGGCGGCGCGTTGAACAGCACGATCCCGGTGGAGGCGCGCTGCCGCCACGTGCCGAACCGCACTCCCCCAGCACCCACGGGAATCTCCTCGGCGCTGTTCCGGACCGTGCTCGTGCCGCTCGCGGTCGTACCCGGGGCCGCCCGGGGCAGGGTCAGGGTGGCGTCCGGGTCCGCCGACGGGCGCCGGCCGACCGGGTACGGCAACGGGCGGCGGACGGGGATCTGCTCGGTGACGTCGTGGCCGCTGGCCAAATCGGCGGCCCGGGGCTTCGGGACGAGCGAACGGACCGGACTGGCCGTCGCCGGCAGCCGGTCCCGGTCGGCCAGCACGGCGGCGCGCAGCTGCTCGAGGCGGCCGCTGTCGTCGGCCACGTACACGTCCCGGCCGGTCGCGGCGAGCGCGACGGCCAGACCGGCGGTGATGGCTGTCTGGTCCTCGCGGGTGGTCAGCAGAGCCACCCGGGCCGGCTCGCGAACCCGCTCGGCGATCGCCATCGCCACGTACCGGATGTCGGCGTCCACCGCTTTCCCCCGGCCGCGGAACAGCCGGCCGCGCACGGTGCCGAGCAGCGGCAGGCCGGTGACGTCCCGTCCGTCGTGGACCGACCGGACCCGGCGGTCGGCGGACTCCCACGCGTACGCGAGCACCACGCCGAGCAGTGCGCCCCCGAGCAGCCCGGCCAGCACGTAGAGCAGCGTGTGCCCGTCGGAGGAGACCAGGACGTGTTCCGCGCTCTGGGTGATCCAGCCCGGGTTGACGTCGACCGCCGCGATCTCGGTCCGCGACGACTTCAACTGGGTCAGCTGGTTGTTGGTGCCGCCGAGTTCGGCGACCGCCGCGTCCAACGAGCCGTCCCGCGCGCCCGCGATGCGCCGCTGCAACGCCTCCCGCTGCTTGTCCACCTCCGCGATGCTCTCGTCGTAGCGCCGCAGCATCTCGGAGCGCTGCTTCTCGTACATCGTCCGCCGCACGTCGAGGTAGGTCTGCGCGGCGAGGTTGACGTTGCGGACCGCGTCCTCGGCGGAGCGCCCGGTGTACGAGAAGCGCAGGATCTGCCCGCCGGTCGGCACCTCCACCTCGAGTGCGTCCCGCACGTCGCGCTGGTCGTCGCCACCGGCGGTCACGAGCCGTTGCACCACCTCGGTTCCGGTGGCGATACCGCTCTCCACGTTCATGTTCACCGCGCGGTCGGCGGCGGCGCCGCTCGGGGTGAACGCGTCGGTGACGACCGGGCGCACCGCCACCACCGCGCTCGCGGTGACCGCGCCCGGACTGAGCAGGACGTACCCGAGGGCGGCGAGCAGCCCGACCGCGGCGACCGCCGCCACCAGCCGGATCCGGTGCAGGGGGACGCGGAGCAGGTCGGTCAGGGTGACCGTCCGGGCCGGCGTGCCCCCACCGCCGAGCGGGTCGGCGGACCAGGAACCGGAAGGTGCATCAGCCATGAAACTTCACCGTCTGTTATGGAGTGCCCGGACGGAACGACGCCCGTGCGCGCCGTACATTCCCCTGCGACGCATCCGGCCAGCGACGTGGTCCGCCGCCGGCCCGATGTGATCTATCGATTCTCTGTGACGAACGGGTCGGTCGTCACTGCACGGAGAAGAAAATCCTCGGCGTGGACCAGGTCAGTCCCCCGCCCGCTGGCGCAATCACCGTGCTGGTCGCGCCGTCCACGGCCGGGGCGGCCGTCAGGTCGAACGCCACGCTGCGCAGCGTGCCGTCGGTCGCGCCGTACACGATCCGGCCGCCGACCCAGGCCATGCCCCGCACCGACGACCAGGTGACACCGGTCGTGGGAAGGGGGAACTCGGTGGCGCCCAGGTAGTTGCCGTCGATCTCGAAGTAGCGGTAGTAGAGCGCGTTGGCGCCGCTGCGGGTGTAGTAGAGCCGGCCGTCGAGGTAGAACGCGCCGGTCATGCCAGCGGCGTTGAACCAGTCGTTGAACCCCGACGACTCCCACGGGACGCCGATGGCGCCGCCGTTGAACATCGAGACGTCGATCCGGCTGCCGGTGGGGGTGCCGGCCACCGTGTGCGCCCAGTAGATGCGGTCGCTCACCCGCCAGGTCGCCCCGGCGTTGGTGTAGGTGGGCTGGCTGACCGTGGCCGGCGTGCCGACGCCCGCGCCGCTGAACGGCACCTTGGCCAGCTGGCCCTCGCCGGTGCCCAGGTAGAGGTTGCCGGTGGTCGCGGTCGGCGGGTTCTTCGGGACGACGGTGCGGCCTCCGGCGAGCGGGAACATGCCGAGCCGGCCGTGGTACTCGCTGCCCATGCCGTCGGAGTTGTGCCCGAAGTAGAGCCCGTCGCTGCCCCGCCACAGCACCGGCACCTGGGAGCCCCAGTTGCTGGTGCCGGCCGGCATGGACGCGCTGCCGCGGCGGCCGGGGTTCCAGGCCACCGGCAGGCCGGTCGCGGGGGTGACGGCGGCGATGCCGAGCCGGTCGATCGCGCCGTCGCCGGCCGCGTCGGAAGCGTTCGGGTTGTTCAGCCAGCGGAAGTGCCCGCCCAGGTAGATGACGTTGTCGGCCACCTCCACGGAGGTGATGGTGTCGTTGCCGGTGTAGTCGACCCAGGTGCCGAGCTGGCCGCTGCCCCGGTTGGCGGTCTCGAACCGGATCAGCGCGTCGCAGTAGGCGGCCGGCCAGCCGGCGCCACCGTTGGTGCCGACGACGAACCAGGTGCCGTCCGCACCGAACTTCACGTCCTGCACGTAGTGCACGAAGGTCGTGGGCGCCGCACACGGCGGGACGAACTTCTCGGTGCTCCAGTCCAGCACGGTCGGCGTACCCGAGAGGTCGATCAGCGCCATCTGGTTGCGCGACAGTCCGTTGACCAGGGTGAAGTTGCCGCCGGCGACCATGGTCTGCCCGTCCGGGGTGACGTCGATCGTCCAGCCGTACGAGCCGGTGCCGTGCCGCCCGACGGTGGCGTTGATGGCGAAGGTCGGGTCGATCGCGCCGGTGCTGGCGTTGAGCCGGCCCAGTCCGGAGTGCGCGGCACCGTTGAGCCAGTTGAAGGCGCCGGCGACGTAGAGCCAGTTGCCGCGCAGCACCATGTCCCGGATCATGCCGCCGTCGGAGCGGCCGACCCAACTGTCGACCGTCGCCCCGGTCGTGGGGTTCAGCGCCACGAGGTTCTTCCGCGAGACACCGTTGACGGTCTTGAACCCGCCGCCGACGATGAGCGTGCCGTTCGGGCCGGCGAGCAGGGAGTTGACCGGGCCGTCGAGGGCCGGCAGGAAGGTGGTCGAGATGGTTCCGCTGGTCCGGTCGTACGCGAACAGGTAGCTCTGCCCGATCCACGGGGCGCTGGCGTTCTGCCGGATCTCGGTGAAGCTGCCGCCCACGTACACCTGCGAACCGACCTGCGCGAAGGCGCGGCTCTCACCGTCGCGGCCGTGCGGCGTGTTGTCGGCGGGGTTGGTTGACACCAGGGTCGCCGTCTCGGGGGCGGGCACCACGGTGGCCGAGGCCGCCGACGGGACGGTCATCACGGCGGCGGCGGTCACCAGGCCGACCAGGGCCGCGCGGATGCGGAATCCGGCAGATCGCCGAGAGAGCGGAACTTCGGGCACGCTACGCCTCCAAGATGGACGAGAACCCGCGTAGCGTGCCTCGCCGATCCCGGCCGGCGACATCCGCCGATTGGGCGGTCAGTGGCCCCGAGCGACGACATCAGCACTGGCTGTCGGATGTCCGACGGACCTCCGACCACCCCTCGCCGTCGCGCGAGCGTCGCGGTGTCAGCCCCCCGGAATCGGTTGGCTGAGATAGGCGTCGCGGCCGGCCCGGGCGAACCCCGCAAGGGCGGACGCGTCGTGGTTCATCGTCATGTCGCAGGTGCGCGTCCGGGTGGTCACGCCGGCGGAGTTGAAGTAGATCGCCGCCTTGATCTTCGGGTGCGCCTTGAGCGCGGCCGGGAACTCCTCGAACCAGCGCCGCTTGGCGTCCGGGTCGGCCGTGTCGAAGTTGGTGCCGAACTCGGCGAGCATCCGGGGCTTGCCCGCGCCGATACCGCTCTGGTCGAGCCAGCGGTAGAAGCTGCCGATGGTGGTCGACGGGCTCTTCCACGTCGTACTGCCGTTGCAGACGTGAAAGTTGTACGGGTCCCAGGCCACCCAGTCCACGAAGCGGTCCCCCGGGTACAGGCCGGCGTACCGGCCGTAGTGGCCCGACCAGCCCATCATCGTCCACACCCAGACGGCGTTGTGGGCGCCGGCGGCGGTGAACCGGTCGTGCACGTACTGCCAGGCGCGGACGAAGTCGGCGTCGCTGCCCTTGCCCGGATCGTCCTCCGGCTCGTGGTCGAAGCCCATGAACACCGGCACACCGGTCGCCCTGATCCGGGCCGCGACAGCGTCGATGGTCCCGTCGTGCCGGCCGCCGTAGACGTCCTTCCAGGTGAGGACGGCACCCGAGGAGAAGACCCGGGACTCCCAGGCGAAGAACATCACCCGGCCCTCACGCATCTGCTGTTGTTCGTACGAGTCGGGGAAGGCCCCGTTGCTGCCGCTGTTGGAGAAGTCGTGGTAGCGGTGCACGATGTCGAAGCTCCGCCCGACCTGCGCCTCGATGTCGGTGATGGCCCGGCCGTGATCCCAGGTCGACGGGTTCGTCGGCGAGTACATCCCCCACCAGGCTCCGCACGAGGGCACCAGCTTCGGCGACACCTGTCCGCACCCTGTGGGGGGACGCGGCGCTGAGGTGGGCGGCGGGCTGGGCGCCGGCCGGGTCGGGCTCGCGCTGGCAGACGGCGGCGGCGTGGTCGGTGCCACCGTCCGGCTGGGCGAGGGCGCGGCGCTGCTCGGCGCCAACGTCGGGGTCGGGCGGCTCGCGACGTCGTACGCCAGGACCAGCCGGGGACGCAGGTCCGGGTTGCGGTTCTCCGTCGAGGCCCAGTAGATCCGGGTCTCCAACCCGGTCTGCGCCATCGAGACGGTGAGCGTGCCGTCGCCCGTGACCAGCTTGGACACGTCCCACTCGTTGAAGCCGGGCCGCACACCGGTGACCGTGTCGACGGCGGGGCCTACCGGCCCCGGCGCCGGCCGTGCCAACCGGGCGTCCAGCGTGGACGCGTGAACCGTCACCGTGGCGTCGAACGCCTGCCAGGCGTGCACCCGCAGGGTCGCCCGGACGTTGACCGCGTTCGGGGGCAGCGTGGGCGTCGCGAACTCCAGGACCGCCTCCCGTGCACCACTCGGGCGGGCGTCGCAGCGGTTCGGGCAGGTGGCGAGGGTGGTCTTCGCGCCGTTGTCCCCGTCCTGGCTGACGGTCGTCGCCGTGGTGTCCGCCGACGCCGCGATCGAGACGTCGTCGGCGGCAAGCAGCGGCACCATGGTGGCCACCAGTCCACCCACGACCGTCGTGGCGGCCACGCCGAGCAGCAGCGCCTTGCGTCGGCCACCGCCGCGTCGGACGTGGCGGGGCGCTCCATACCTGCTCAAACCAGCTCCCTGTGTCGACCACCGTAAACTGTGCGCAGCGTATCGGCGTACACACGGCGACGAGTGGCTGACAACCGGTAGCTAAGCGGGTCTTAATGGCAGCCTAAGGATGCCCGCAGGTCGCCGGCTGTGCGGCGAACGGTCAGGTGGTGGTCGCGACCCGCACGGGCACCGCCGTCGCGGGCCCGGCGGGTGTGCGGACCCGGCCCTCGGCCACGAGGACCGTCAGCACCATCACGCCGAGCAGCAGGGCACCGAAGATCCAGCCGCCGATCACGTCGGTGAACCAGTGCCGCTCGGCGTAGATGCGCGTGTAGCCCTCCACCGAGGCCAGCACCGCCAGCGCGGTCACCAGGGCGACCCGGCCGCGCCGCGGGATTTTCCACGTCAGGCCCGCCAGCACCGCGATGGTGCCGAAGGTGAGCATGACCCGCGCACAGCCGCCGGAAGGATAGGTGCCGAGGTCGGTGGGTGGGTGGCCCCGGTCCACGGTGAGGGCCAGGATCTGCTGGGTGTACTGCTCCACGACGAACTGCATCGGCATCGCGAGCAGCGGGATCCACCAGCGGCGACGACGCCAGGCGATGGCGAAGCCGACCGCCGCGACCACGGTGACCCACTTGAGCGGGTACCGGTCGCCGAGCGCGGTGACGAACGAGTTGATGTCGGCCCACGCCTCGACCCGCCGGGCGTGCACGTAGTCGAAGACGGCGTGGTCGACGGTCGGCTCCAACCTGGACAGCGCCTCGCCCAGCGGCCAGCAGATCGCCACCACCGCCGCGCATCCGGCGAGCGCGACGACGAGGGCGGCCCCGAGCCGGCCGAATGCGTCGGTGAGCCCGGCCACCGCGACGCGCAGTCGCTCCGCCATCCGACTCTGCCGCACGGCCGGCGCCCAACGGACGGCCGCCAGGGGAACCAGAACGACGGGCGCCAGCATCGACAGCGCGCCCAGCACGTAGATCAGGACCATGGCCGGTCACCGCCGTCCGGGCCGAGCGAACGGCACCGCCCCATCCATGGCACGCCACCGCGTGGTGAACGCCAGATCATCGGTCCTCCTGTCCGCGGGCCGTCGAACAACTCCCGATCCAGGCCCCGTGGACAGCCTCCCGGACAGGATCGACCACGCCGGCACCAACACGTGGCGATCGATTGGTGACACGTTAGGGGACGCCTGACCACCGCGATAGCCGCCGCGTCCGTCCTGTCGCGTTCCACCGCCTCGGGTGTCGCACTGCCGACAGTCGCGGTCGCCGGGCTGGTCGAGCCAGCTCAGTGGCGGGACGCGTGCAGGGCCGCCGCCATCGCGTCGCGGGGCGCGCTCACCCCGGTGAACTGCTCGAACTGGCCGACCGCCTGGGCCAGCAGCAGGTCGAGCCCGGAGACGATCCGACAACCGGCGACCTGCGCGGACGCCGCGAGGGGCGTTGGCCACGGATCGTAGAGCGCGTCGAAGAGCACGGTGTCCGGCCGCCAGGCGATCATTGCGGCGAGCGGGTCGGCGACGCCCTTCGGCACGGTGGAGATCACGACATCGGCGCGGCACCGGTCGGCGGCGACGGCCCAGGACGCGCCGGCCATCGACAGGCCGACCGCCCGTGCCACCGAACCCAACTCCTCGACCGCCTCGGGTCGACGCGCCACCACGGTCGCCGTGCGCACGTCGAGGAGGGCCGCCGCGGCCAGCGCCGCGCGGGCCGTCCCACCCGCGCCGAGCACCGTCACCGTCGCCCCGGGACGTACGCCGGCGGCGGTGAGCACGTCGACCATGCCGCCGACGTCGGTGTTGTCCGCGTACCAGGAGCCGTCCGGCCGGCGTACCAGCGTGTTGGCCGCGCCGACGGCGACGGCGACCGGCGAGGCCTGCGCCGCCACCGCGAGCGCCGCCTCCTTGCCCGGCATGGTCACCGACAGCCCGGCCCACTCCGGGCCCAGGCCGGCGACCAGGGCCGGCAGCTCCGCCGCCGCGCACTCGATCCGGGTGTACGACCACCCGGTCAGCCCGGCCGCCGCGTAGCCGGCGGTGTGGATCACCGGGGAGAGGGAGTGCGCGATCGGTTTGCCCAGCACCGCGGCCCGTCGTCGGAGCGCCATCAGATGATGCCGGCCTCCCTGGCCTTGGCCTCGTTGCGCTGGTGGGCCTCGTAGGTCTCCGCGAAGGCGGAGTGGCCCTGCTTGTCGATCGCCACGAAGTAGAGCCACTTGCCCGGCGGCGGGTCCATGGCCCCCTCCAGGGCCTGCTTGCCCGGGTTGTTGATCGGGGTGGGGACCAGGCCCCGCAGCTTGCGGTTGTACGGGTTCTTCGGGTTGTCCAGATCGGCCGCCGTCATCTGCGCGGACGTCTTGGTCTGCTGGCCGGTCAGCTCCAGGTAGTAGTTGACCGTGACGTCCATCTCCAGGCAGTTGCAGGGGAACTCGCCGTAGACCCGGTTGTAGGCCACCCGGGCGACCTTGCCCAGGTCGTCCTTGTTGCCCGCCTCGGCCTGCGCCAGCGAGGACACGATCAGCGCCTCGTACGGGCTGACGCCGCCCCGCTCCTTCTGCACCCGGTCGGCGAACTTCATCTCCTCGGTGACGGTGAGGAAGTTCTCCACCATCAGCTTGAGGATGCTCTCCGCGGTGGACTTCGGCGGGATCTCGTACGTGTCCGGGAAGAGGAAGCCCTCGACGGACCTGGGGACCTTCTTGCCGTCCTCGCGCTTGAACCACCAGTCGGGGATGCCGAGCTCCAGCGGGTTCTTCGCGGCGGCCTCGAAGTCCTTGACCGGGATCTTGGTCTTCTCCGACAGCAGCTTGTAGATGTTCTTGCTGCTGCGCCCCTCGGGGATGGTCAACCCGTTGACGATCTTGTTCTTCAGGTCGAGCATCGCGGTGACGGCACTCGCGCCGCTCATCTGCTTGCGCAGCTTGTACGTGCCCGGCTGGATGTTCTTGCTGCGCGAGTTCGCCTCGGCGGCCTCGATGAACGCCTTGTGGCTCTTCACCACGTCCGCGGTGACCAGCGCGTCGGCCATGTCGGCGATGAGGGCGCCGTTCTTGATCTCGACGGTGACCTCACCGGTGCCAGCCCCGTCGTAGTCCGGGGTGACGAAGTAGTTCTGGATCCGGTCGAAGCCGTAGAACGCTCCGCCGCCGATGCCGCCCAGCAGGACCAGGGCCAGCAGCAGGGCCATGAACGTCTTGCCCCGTCCCCCGGAGCTGCCGCCCTTGCGCTTGCGGACGAAGCCGCGCCGGTGCCGGCCCTTCTCCCCCCGCTCCGGCTCGTCGAACCCAAGGTCCAGATCGTCGATCATTACGTCCGCCTCCGCTGCGCGTCCAGCCAGCTCTGCAGGATCTCCACCGCGGCCGCCTGGTCGACAACCGCACGTTGACGCTTGCCCCGAACGCCACGCTCGGCAAGCCTACGAGAAGCGACCACGGTCGACATCCTCTCGTCAGTGAGCGCTACCGGGACGGGTGCTATCACATCGACCAGTCGGTCAGCGTACGCCTTCACATGGATGGCCGCCGGTCCGTGCTTGCCGGCGAGATTGACCGGAAGGCCGACGACGACCTCGACGGCCTCATGTTCGGCCACCAACGCCGCCAGCTGGGCAATGTCGCTCGGCACCGCGTCCGCCGCGGCGGTGAGATCCCGGGCGAGAGTCACCAGCGGCGTCGCCAGCACCCCGTCCGGATCCGAGCGGGACACCCCGACCCGCACCTGACCGACGTCCACGCCGATCCGAACGCCACGCGCGCGTTCACTCACCGACGGTCACCGCCGAACCGAACAGGCCAGGGCGGGCCGATCGGCCCGCCCTGGTCGAAAGATGGTGGTCCATCACGCCTCGGTGATCGCCTTCTCGACGGTGAGTAGCAGGTTCGGCGCTTCGGCCGCCGGCAGGCCACCACCCTGGGCCAGGTCGGGGCTGCCCCCGCCGCGCCCGGAGAACGCCGCCTTCACCAGATCCGACGCGGCGAGACCCCGACCGCGGGCGGCCTGGTTGACCGCCACCACCAGGGACGCCTTGCCGTTCGCGCGGGCCGCCACCGCGACCACCGCCGGCCGCGCCGGGTCGATCTTGCCCCGGATCTCCTGGGCCAGCGTCCGCACGTCGTTGCCGGCCGCGCCCTCCGGCGCCTCGGTGCCCACGTACGCCACCCCGCGCACGTCCTTGGCCTGCGCGGCGAGCGCCGACGCCCCGCCCAGCACCAGCTGGGCGCGCAGCTTCTCCAGCTCCTTCTCCGCGTCCCGGAGCTGGGTGACGGTCTGCTCCACCCGGTCGGCGACCTGCTCGTTGGGCACCCGGTACAGCTCGGCCAGCCGGGAGACCAGCAGGTGCTCGCGGGCCAGGAAGCCGAAGGCGTCCATGCCGACCAGCGCCTCGACCCGGCGAACACCGGAGCCGATCGACGACTCGGAGAGGATCTTCACGAGGCCGAGCTGGGCCGAGCGGGCCACGTGCGTGCCGCCGCACAGCTCCCGGGCGTAGTCGCCCACCTCGACGACCCGCACCTCTTCGCCGTACTTCTCGCCGAAGAGCGCCATCGCCCCGATCCGCCGCGCCTCGTCCAGCGAGGTGATGAAGGCGTGCACCTCCAGGTCGGCCAGGAGCACCTCGTTGACCTGCTGCTCCACGTCCCGCAGCACGCTCGGCGACACCCCGGTCGGGGTGTTGAAGTCGAACCGCAACCGACCCGGCGCGTTCAACGAACCCGCCTGGGTGGCCGAGTCGCCGAGGAAGTTCCGCATGGTCTGGTGCACCAGGTGGGTGGCCGTGTGCGACCGGGAGATCGCGCGCCGCCGGGTGGTGTCGATCTCGGCGTAGCCGGTCTCGCCGGCGCGCACCTCACCCCGGATCACCCGGGCCCGGTGCACGATCAGACCGGGCACCGGCTGCTGCACGTCGAGCACCTCGACCTGACCGCCGCCCACGGTGATCATGCCCTGGTCGGGTTGCTGACCGCCGCCCTCGGCGTAGAACGGGGTCGTGTCCAGCACCAGCTCGATGGTGTCGCCCTCGGTCGCCGCCTGACGCGGGCCGCCCTCGCCGAGCAGCGCCCGGACCGTCGACTCCCGCGCCACCTCGCTGTACCCGGTGAACGTCACCGGGCCACCCGCGTCCAGCACCGACCGGTACGCCGACACGTCGGTGTGCCCCGTCTTGCGGGCCTGCGCGTCCGCCTTCGCCCGGGTCCGCTGGTCGGCCATCAGCCGGCGGAAACCCTCGTCGTCGACCTTGAGGCCCTGCTCGGCGGCGATCTCCAGGGTCAGGTCGATCGGGAAGCCGTACGTGTCGTGCAGCTGGAACGCCTTCGCCCCGGACAGCGCCGTGCCGCCCGCGGTGCGGGTCTCGGCGATCGCGGTGTCCAGGATCGTGGTGCCGGCACGCAGGGTGGACAGGAAGGCTTCCTCCTCGGCGTACGCGTACTGCGCGATCCGGTCGAAGTCGGTCGCCAGTTCCGGGTACGACGGCGCCATGCAGTCCCGCGCCACCGGCAGCAGCTCGGGAAGCGCCCGATGCTGCCAGCCCAGCAGCCGCACCGACCGGATCGCCCGGCGCATGATGCGGCGCAGCACGTAGCCACGCCCCTCGTTGCTGGGGGTCACGCCGTCGCCGATCAGCATCAGCGCCGTACGCACGTGGTCGGCGATCACCCGCAGCCGGACGTCGTCCGGGTGCGACTCGCTGGCCACGTGGCCGGAGTGCGCGCCGTAACGCTTGCCGGTCAGCTCGGCCGCCCTGTCCAGGATCGGCCGGACCTCGTCGATCTCGTAGAGGTTGTCGACGCCCTGCAGGATCGAGGCCATCCGCTCCAGACCCATGCCGGTGTCGATGTTCTTCGCCGGCAGCTCGGCCAGGATCGGGTAGTCGTCCTTGGTGGTGCCCGGACCCCGCTCGAACTGCATGAAGACGAGGTTCCAGAACTCCATGTAGCGGTCCTCGTCGACCGCCGGGCCACCCTCGCGGCCGTACTCGGGGCCGCGGTCGTAGAACAGCTCGGAGGACGGCCCGCACGGGCCGGGGATGCCCATCGACCAGAAGTTGTCGGCCTTGCCCCGGCGGACGATCCGGTCGGCCGGCACGCCGATCGAGCGCCAGATCTCGAACGCCTCGTCGTCGTCCAGGTAGATCGACGGCCAGATCCGCTCCGGGTCGAGGCCGAAGCCACCGTCGGCCTGCGACTTGGTGATCAGATCCCAGGCGAGGGGGATCGCGCCTTCCTTGAAGTAGTCACCGAAGGAGAAGTTGCCGTTCATCTGGAAGAACGTGCCGTGCCGGCTGGTCTTGCCGACCTCGTCGATGTCCGGCGTGCGGATGCACTTCTGCACGCTGACCGCCCGCCGGTACGGCGGGGCCTGCTGACCCAGGAAGTAGGGGACGAACTGCACCATGCCGGCGTTGACGAACAGCAGGTTCGGGTCGCTGATGGCGGGCAGCGGAGCCGACGGCACCACGGCGTGACCGTTCGCCTCGAAGTGCGCGAGGTACCGCCGCTTGATCTCCGCCGTCTTCATCGCTGGTGTTCCTCCGGAAAAATCTCTCGATCGCCGATGCGCGGGTCCTCCCGCAACTCGGCGAACTGGTCGTCGAACGCCTCACCCTGGGCGAACGCCTGGTGGATCTCCTGCTCGCGCTCGGCCATCCCGATGCGAACGTCCTCCACGAAGCTACGCAGCGACTCGACCAGCCCGCCAGCGGATTCCGACAACGAGCTGGCCATGCCGGCCGGGGTGTACGCCTGCGCGGTCCGGGTCGCCTTGCGGACCACCACCACGCCGACGGCGAGCCCGATGCCGAGCCAGAACAACCGCCTCATGTCTCGCTACCTCCTGGTGCGCCGGCCGGTCAGCGGTTGCCGCGCCGGGCAGCGCGCCGCTGCTGCTTGATGGTGTCGCGCACCTCGCGCTCGGTCTCGGCGTGCCGGCGGCCGGCGGCGGCCTTGCGTACGCCGTAGCCGAACGCGGCCACCTTGACCAGCGGGTTCGCGGCCGCGGCGGAGACCACGGTGGCCAGGTTGGCGACGTTGGCCGTGACGTTCTGCGCGTGGCTGGTCATGGTGTCGACCTTCGCCAACTGGAGGTTCACGCCGTCGAGCGAGGTCTGCACCTGCTCCAGAGCGGTGTTGACGTTCTTCACCGTGGTGTTCACGTCGCCGAGCAGCGGTGCGGTCCGATCGTTGAGGTCGTTGATCATCCGAGTGGTGGCGTCCACCGTGTGCCGCAGCCGCAGGATGGGCAGCGTCAGGATGAGCACCAGCACCGCGAACGCGCACGCCGCGATCAGCGCCGCGACCTCTCCAATGTCGCCCACGCCTGTCCTCCTCAAGCAGAGTTCCGGGGACCCTACGTCCCCGGAACGCACCACCGTGGTACCCGTACCGGTCCCCCGAGCCATCGCGATCAACGGCAGCGGGCGGGTCCACCAGCCCCAGACCCTACCGTCCGTGATGGAAACCGGCTCAGGACGGTGAGGGTGTCAACTCGCCCAGCGGGTCCGCGCTGACTGTCGGGAACGGGTCCTCTCCGGTCAGTGACGGATCGGTGCTCGGCTGGGGCCTGGTCCGCTCGTCGTCGATCGCGTTGCGCACCTTCACCGACACCAACGAGCCGGTGCACTTCGTCGCAGCGGCCGACGGGTCTCCGGACGGCACGACCGCCGGCTCGCCGTCGACCGGCGGCGGTACGCAGGTCGGCTCGCGCACCCACAGGTCGAGGGTCAACTCGTCGCGACGCCAGCAGGTGTAGCTGCCCTTCGTCTCCTGTTCCGGGCAGCGGGACACCTTCCACGGTTGCCAGCCGTCCTCGCGGAGTGCGCTCTCGTAGACCCCCGCCGTCTCCTCCGGCGACTTCTCCGAGGTGACGGTGCGTTCGCGCAGTCGACAGTCGAGCAGGCACCAGCGGCTGCCGCTGACCTCGTCGACCGTCTTCGCCGCGGCCCAGCCGGGCACGTTCAGCTGGTCCAGGTTGTCGAACACCGGGTCGCGACTCAGCGTACGGATGCCGAAGAAGAGCGGCACCGCGCCGAGCAGCACGACGCTGACCAGCACCAGCACCGCCGCCCGCAGCCGACGCCGTTCGCGCAACTGCCGGCGCAGCTCGGACCGGGCGCCGGGTGCGCCGCTCTCGTCGTCGGGCGCCGCCTGGCCGGCCGGGCGCAGCGCGGGTCCGTCGGACGGCTCGGGCGCCGGCCGGTCCACCGGCCCGCCCGGCACGGGCACCACGGCAGCGGCCCGGGCCACGCCGACCGGCTCGCCGGGGCGGTTGGGCGGTGGCACGGGGGCCACGCCGGAGGGCTCTGGACGACCGGGGTCACGAGGCGGGGGCAGGGCACGGCCGGCGGCGCGGTCGGCCGGCGCGGGTCGAGCGACCGGAGCACCGCCGCGGGCCGTCGCGGGGCCGGTGCCGGGCTCGCCACCCACGGGCGGGTGTCCGGCGCCGGCGGGGCGGACGGCGGCACGAGCCGGACCATCCGGGCGTGGGCGGGGCGGACCATCCGGGCCAGCGCCCGGCGGCACGGCGGCACGACCCGGACCATCCGGGCGTACGCGAGGTTGACCATCCGGGCCAGCGCCCGGCGGCACGGCAGCACGACCCGGACCATCCGGCCGGGCGGCGCCACGGGCTGCGGCCTCGGCACCCGGGCCGGGCCGCGGTGGCCCGGCGGGGCCGTCGTGGCCGGGATCAGCCGCCGGACGGCGGCGTCGGGCGGTCGGGTCCGACGGGGGCGCCGCAGCGCCCCGGCGGACGGTCGGCCGCTCGCCGGTGACCGGCGGATAGGTCGGGCCGGCATTCGGCTGCTCCCCGGTGGACTCCGGCGTCCCGGGTCGGGCGGCACGGCGACCGGTCGGGGGGTCCGCGCCCGGGTCGACCGGCGGCCCGACGGCCCGACGGCCGGCGGGGCGCTCCGCTGCCGGGTCGGGCGCGGCGAGCCGGCCGGCCGAGCGGTCGGTGAGATCACCCGCACCCGCCGGCGGCGCGGGTCGACGAGGTGCGGCCCGACCCCCGGCCGGGGTGGGCGGGGTGTCACCACGCCGGTTGACTGTCGGCAGGCCAGGGTCGGTGTGCGGCAGACGGCCGGCCTGACGCAGCCAGTCGGCCGGTCGCTCCGGCCGGTCGGTCCGGGGCTCGCCGGCGGCCGCAACGCCGCGCTCCTGCTCCTCGGGGGCCGCCCGGCGGCGCCCGGCGCCGTCGGTCTGGCCGACGATCGGCGCGGCGCCGGTGTGGCCGGTGGACGCGTCGGGCACCGGCGGGGCGTTGCCCGATCGGGGCACCACCGGCTCGGGTTCGGCGGCGCGACGGCGCCCACCGGGGGCCGGGCGGCCGCGCTCGGCGGGCCCACGGCCGGAGGCCTCCGCCGCTCCGGGGTCGACCGGGCCCGGGCGACGCCGGGCGGTCCGCGGATCACGGTCGACGGCGGGGTCTGGCCGCAGTCCACCAGGGACCGACGGCACGGCACCGGACGGCGGCGCGTCGAACTGGCCGCCGCCGGGAGCGGTCGGTGGACCGGGGGCTCGCGCGGGATCGTTCGCACGCCGACCGCCCGGCCCGCCGTTGGCGGGCAGTGGACGGCCGGGCTCGGTGGGTTCCGGGCCCGGGCCGCGACCCGGCTGCGCGGCGTCGGGCCGGCGCAGCGGCGGCATCGCGTCCGCCCGGCCCACGGGTGCGGCGGTGACCGGCCGGCGACCGGCCGGCGCGCCGGCGCTCGGTGGGCCAGCGCCGGGCGGGCCGGCGGGCGGGCCGGCAGGGGCGACGCCCGGGCGGGGTCGGGCCGAGCCCGCCGGTCCGCCGGAGGTCGGGGGCCCGGGTGGGCCCACCGGCTCACCACCGGCCGGGCGGGCGGCGGTGGGCGCGGGCGGTGGCACGGCGGCACGCGGGCCGCCGGGTGCCGCCGGTGCCCCGCGGCGAGCCGGCTGGCCCGGGGCGGGGACTCCCGGGCCTGCGGCCCGGGGCCGGTCGGCGGGCGGCCGCTCGTCGGGGCGGCGGTTGGGCTGCGGCGGTGCCTCACCGGGCCAGGGGCCGTCGACGGGTCGGCGCGCGGCGGGGCCGTCCGGGTCACCACGGCGAGCCGCGGGTGGCACCGGGGCGTCCGGCGGCACCGGGGCACCCCCGCGCCCGGCCGGCTCTGCCGGCGACCCGTCGGGGCCCAGCTCGGAACGTTGCTGCTTGGCCGACCGCAGGTCGTCGATCCAGCCGAACTCCTCGCCGGCCACCGGCTCCTCCGGCTCGGCCTCGGCCCGGCCTCGACCCCAGCGGCGGCCCTTGGCGCGAGGATCGCGCCGCTCGTCCGGGCTCTCGTCCGGGCGGTCCGCACCACGCGACTTCACTGTTGACCCTCTCCTGCGGCGTTCGTGCCGCTGTCCTGCATCGTGCCGGGACCGCCCGTGCCCGTCGTCGGGAGACCGTCCCCGTCGGCTAGCGCCGGCCCGGTCTGCGCCGTTACGGACGGCCCCGCCGGGGCGTCCGGGCGGGCGGGCGGGGCCGGCAGCCCGCGCACGATCCGGCGCAGCAGCGGCAGCCGGGTGGCCACCGACCGCTCCGCCCCGTGCGGGCTGGGCCGGTAGTAGTCGGTACCCACCAGGTCGTCCGGCACGTACTGCTGGGTGACCACGCCGCGCTGGTCGTCGTGCGGGTAGCGGTAGCCGGTGCCGTGACCCAGCCCTCGGGCGCCGGCGTAGTGCGCGTCGCGCAGGCCCCGGGGCACCGGGCCGCCCCGGCCGGCCCGCACGTCGGCGATCGCCGCGCCGATGGCGGTGGTGGCCGAGTTCGACTTGGGTGCGGTGGCCAGGTGGATCACCGCCTGCGCCAGGTTGAGCTGCGCTTCCGGCAGCCCGACGTACTCGACCGCGTGCGCGGCGGCGGTGGCCACGCTCAACGCGCCGGGGTCGGCCATGCCCACGTCCTCGCTGGCGAAGATGACCAGCCGGCGGGCGATGAACCGGGCGTCCTCCCCGGCGACCAGCATCCGGGCCAGCCAGTGCACCGCGGCGTCCACGTCCGAGCCGCGCATGCTCTTGATGAACGCGCTGACCACGTCGTAGTGGGCGTCGCCGTCGCGGTCGTAGCGCACGGCGGCCACGTCGACCGCCTGCTCGGCGGTGGCGAGGTCGATCCGGTCCGCGCCGAGCGCCGTGGCCGAGGCCGCCGCCGCCTCCAGAGCGGTCAGCGCCTTACGGACGTCGCCGGACGCGAGCCGGACCAGGTGGTCCTCGGCCTCGGTGGCCAGGGTGAGCGCGCCGCCCAGGCCACGCTCGTCGGCGACCGCACGGCGTAGCAGCCCCCGCACCGCCTCGTCGTCCAGCGGTTGCAGGGTGAGCAGCACGCATCGGGACAGCAGGGGGGAGATGACCGAGAAGTACGGGTTCTCCGTGGTCGCGGCCAGGAGCGTGACCGTACGGTCCTCGACGGCGGCGAGCAGCGAATCCTGCTGGGTCTTGCTGAACCGGTGCACCTCGTCGATGAAGAGCACGGTCTGCGGGCCGCCCGAGCGGCGCTGTCGGCGGGCCGCCTCGATCACCGCCCGGACGTCCTTGACCCCGGCGGAGAGCGCCGACATGGCGACGAACCGGCGGTCGGTGGCCGCGGCCACCAGGTGCGCGATGGTGGTCTTGCCGCTGCCCGGTGGTCCCCAGAGGATGACCGACATCGGCGCGCCGCCGGAGACCAGCTGGCGCAGCGGCGCGCCGGGGGCGAGCAGGTGCTCCTGCCCGACCAGCTCGTCGAGGGTCGCCGGGCGCATCCGGACGGGCAGGGGCGAATCGTCCGCTACCGGAGTGAAGCCGTCGGCACCGGCGGGACCATCGGGCGCGCTGCGCGTCCCGGCGGGTGCACCGAGGGAGAAGAGGGCGTCGGACTCCATCACGAAGACAGTACCGGGCCGGACCCGCGACGCCGGAATCGCGCCGCGGGCCGGGCCACTGGTGATCGGTTCCGGTCAGCCACGGCCGGGGCGCCGGCCCCGGTACCAGCGACCGCCGCCACCGCCGCCACCGGCGCGCGGGCCGCTGCCCACGCCACCCAGGTAGAGCGAGAGCAGGAACAACCCGAGAAGCACGAGCGTGTTCCAGTTGAACAGGTCCGGTGCGCCGAAGTTCGTGTCGAGCAGATCGATCAGCAGGGCAAAGCCAAAGACGATGGCGGCCAGAATGGCGAGCATGTCGGTCCTCCGGTGGGGGTTCCCAGTAGGTCGGCCCCGGATGTACCCAATCGGTCGACTCGCCAATCTCCACGGTGGATTCGGCCGCACCGGTGCGGTCCGCCGCAGCCGCTGGCCCGCCGGCTCCTAGGCTGGTTCGCGTGATCACGTACGACCAGGTGCTGCAGGACCGCGCCGCCATCCTGGCCGCCGCCGGCAACCACCCCTACGCCCGGCACGCGCTCTGGCGTGGCGTGCCGGCACGCGGCTACCGGCGTGACGGCGCCGTGTTGTGGTTGTTGCCGCCCGGGCAGGGGCCGGCCGGTGGCGCGATCGGGACGGCCGGGCCGGCGATCGACGTGTGCGTCGCGCTGGTCGCCGACGGGGTGCTGCGACCGGAGCAGTGGCTGCATCTCCCCCGGCACGATCCGGCCCTGGCGGCGGGCCGGCTCGCGGTGGCGCGGCACGACGACTGGGACTTCCACTGGACGAGCACGCCGCCGCCGGCCCAGCCGGGCGAGCAGCGGGTGGTACGACTCACCGCCGCCGACCACCCGGCGCTGGAGGCGCTGATCGACGAGGCGTTCCCGACCACCACCTCCCGCCCCGGCGACCCTCGGGTGGTGGACTGGTACGGCATCCGGGCCGGCGGCCGGTTGGTGGCCTGCGGCGCGGACCGCAGCCGGGGCGACATCGGCTTCCTCGCCGGCCTGACCGTCGCCCCCGACCAGCGGGGTCGGGGGCTGGGTGCCGCGCTGACCGCCGGGATGACCCGGGCGCTGCTGGCGCGCCACGACACCGTCGGTCTCGGCGTCTATCCGGACAACGTCGGGGCGGTGCGGCTGTACCGGCGGCTCGGCTTCACCGCCACCCTCCCCCTCAGCTCGCTACGGCTGGCCTGAGGGGGAGGAGGGGGCCGCCCTACCGTCCGGCCGCCTGGGGTTCGGCGGGTTCGGCAACGGCGGCGGGATCCGCTGCGCGCTGGCGTCCGGCCCGCCAGGCGGGCAGGTAGAGCGGGGCGGCGACGGCCAGCACGACGGCGCCGACCACCATGGCGGTGCCGACGCTGGTGACGGCGGCGAGCGCGGTCAGTGCCACCCCGCCGAGCGCGCCGGCCGGCTGCGCCATCATCGAGTTCAGTGAGAGCACGCTGGTCCGGTAGGGGCCGTCGACCTGTCGGTGCAGCAGCCCGCTGTGCAGTGGATTGGACGCGCCGTGCACGGTGTAGCAGGCCAGGTACGCCACGAGCACCCCGACCGGCCCGGCGAAGAGTCCCATCCCGACCACCGTGACGCCCTGCAGGATGCGCAGCAGGGCCGCCCCGGGCGCGGCGCCGGGCCAGCGCAGCAGCAGCGGGGTCAGCGCCGCGCCGGCCGCCGAGGCGAGCCACGCGGCCGAGTTGGCCGGCCCGAGCAGCGCGGCGGCGCGTTCCGGGTCACCGACCACCTCGGCGAGCCGCACCGGCAGCAGCGACTCGAAGGTGACCATGCCGAAGCCCCAGAACAGTTCCACCGCCACCAGGGCCAGCAGCACCCGGGAGCGGCGCAGCAGCCCGAACGCCTCGCCGATCATCCGGGGCGCCTGGACCACCGAGGCCCGCAGTCCCGCCGCCCCGGTGGCCGGCCCCTCCTCGACCAGCAGGGCGAGCAGCGCGACCAGTGCCGCGGCCTGGGCGAGGATGGCAACCAGCACGGGCACCGTGAGCGCGCTGACCGGCCCGATCGGGCCGAGGAGGACCAGGCCGCCGCTGAGCAGCGCGCCGGCGCCGATGGCCGCTCCGACGACGGTGCCGGCGTAACCGAGGCCCCGCTCGTACTCGGCTTTCGGGTCGGCGGCGAGGGTGGCGTCGACGTACCAGGACTCCAGTGGGCCGCTGTCGAGCGCACGGTAGATCCCCTGCAACGCCCAGACCAGGAAGAACAGCAGGAACGAGTCGGCCACCGCGAACAGCGACAGGGAGATGAGGTTGAGCGCTCCGGCGGCGAGCAGCACCGGTCGACGGCCGAGGGCGTCGGCGAGCCCGCCGGTGGGCAGCTCCAGGGCCAGCACCAGCAGACCCTGCGCGGTGCTGACCAGGCCGATCTGCGGCAGCGACAGGCCGCGCTCCTGCATCAGCAGGATCATCACCGGGATCATCAGGCCGGTGGGCAGCCAGCGCAGGCCGTAGAGCGTGAGGTAGCGACGCCGGACCTGGCGTACGGACAGGGCGCTCACCGGTACTCCTCCTTCAAGGGGTAGGTGGCCAGGAAGACCTGCACCGGGCGGGCCTGCGGGTCGGAGGAGTCGACGGGGTCGGCCTCGCGGTGGTACCGCTCCAGCACCTGCCACACCTCGGCCTTGAGCTCCTCCAGCCGAGCCGGCGGGATGGTCATGAAGATGTCGCTCATGCCGAAGGCGTCCCGCCAGGCGGGGGACCACTCGTGCTGGGTGGCGAACCAGCGTTCGGCGTGCTCGACGAGATGCCGCACCTGGTCGCCCTGGATCCACTCGATCGCGGCCCGGGCGTCGGGGTCGTCGTCGAAGTCGGTCGGTTCCCAGTTGGTGACGTCGTGCGCGGCCTGCCACCAGCGCTGCCGTCCGCTGCCCCGGTCGGGATCCTCGACGACCAGGCCGACCTCGGCGAGTTGGCGCAGGTGGTAGCTGGTCGCGCCGGTGTTGGTGCCGAGCATCTCGGCCAGTGTGGTGGCGGTGGCCGGGCCCTTCACGCGCAGTGCCCCGACCAGCCGCATCCGCAGCGGGTGCGCGAGCACCCGGACCTGCCTCTTGTCGATCCGCACCTCACGCGGCGCCGGCCGCGGGGTCTCTTCGTCGTTCGCCATGCATGCACATTATCTCTGCACACTTCCTGTGCACAAGAGTTATGCACAGGAAGTGTGCAACGGCGGGGTCAGTGCCTGAGGAGTTCGCGCGCCCCGCGCAGCCGGGTCCGCAGCAGTCCGGCGGCACGGCTGGAGTCCAGGCGTACGTCGCCGGGGCCGGGCACCCCGGCGGCGGTGCTGGTGGTGGTCTTCAGGCCTGCCGCGTCGAGCCCGAACCGCTCGGCGACCAGCAGGCCCAGCTCGGCGCGGCTGACCGCGTCCGCGCCGGCCACGTTGAGCGGGCCGGCGTACGCGCTGTCGACCAGCTCGAGCACGGCGTCGGCCAGGTCGGTGACGTCGACCGGGCAGCGGATCATGTCGGTGAACAGGGTGGCCCGCCCGGCGAGCGCCTCCCGGGACAGCTCGATCTGCTTGCTGCCCTCCCCCAGGATCAGCGAGGTACGCACCAGCGCCGCGCCGGGGTCGACCGCCCGCACGGCGGTCTCGGCCGCGGCCTTCGCGGCGCCGTACGCGTTCACCGGGGTCGGCGGCTCGTCGTCGGAGTAGGGCGAGGGGCGGCCGGCGTGCAGCGCGTCGCTGGAGATGTGCACCAGCCGGGCGCCCACCTCGGCGGCGGCGACCGCCACGTGCGCGGCCCCGTCGGCGGTGACCGACCAGTCGCCGTACCGGTAGGGGGTGCTGACCACGGCGTCCGGGCGCACCTCGGCGACCAGCGCGCGCACGGCGGCCCGATCGGTCACGTCCAACCGCCGCACCGCGACCCCCGGCACGGCGATGTCGCCGGAGTGGCATGTCCCCACCACCGACCACCCGGTGCCCGAAGCCCGCCGGCACACCTCACCGCCGAGAAACCCACTGGCCCCCACCACGAGCACCCGCATACCACCACTCCCCTGTGAACGATCAAGAGGTTTGCGTCACCCCGACGGGCGATGATGACGCAAACCTCTTGATCGACCAAGCAGGGGGGCGGGGGGGTTAGACCGGGTCGGCTACCGGGGCGGCGGGGCCGGCGGTGCCGGTGTGCGCCGTCGCTGGAGGCTTCGGCTTGGCGTCGATGCCGGCCTCGGTGCGCTGCTGGCCGGTGATCGGCGTCGGCGCGCCGGTCAGCGGGTCGAAGCCGCCACGGGTCTTCGGGAAGGCGATCACCTCGCGGATGGAGTCCGCGCCGGCGAGCAGCATGCAGACCCGGTCCCAGCCGAAGGCGATACCGCCGTGCGGCGGGGCGCCGTACTTGAACGCCTCCAGCAGGAAGCCGAACTTGTCCTGCGCCTCCTCGGGGGTGATGCCGAGCAGGTCGAAGACCCGCTTCTGCACGTCACCCCGGTGGATACGGATCGAACCGCCGCCGATCTCGTTGCCGTTGCAGACGATGTCGTACGCGTAGGCCAGGGCGCGGTCCGGCGCCTCCTCGAACCGGTCCACCCACTCGGAGTTGGGCGAGGTGAACGGGTGGTGCACGGCCGTCCAGCCGCCCTCGTCCGTCTTCTCGAACATCGGCGCGTCGACCACCCAGCAGAACGCCCAGGCACTCTCGTCGATCAGCCCGGCCCGCTTGGCGATCTCGACGCGGGCCGCGCCCAGCAGCTCCTGCGCCTCACGGGTGGTGGCGCTGGCAGCGAAGAAGACCGCGTCGCCCGGCTTGGCGCCGACCGCGTCGGCGAGCCCGCCCAGGTGCTCGGCGGAGAGGTTCTTGGCCACCGGGCCGCGCGCCTCGCCGGTCTCGGCGTCCAGCACCACGTACGCCAGGCCGCGCGCGCCGCGCGCCTTGGCCCAGTCCTGCCAGCCGTCCAGCTCCTTGCGGCTCTGCGCCGCGCCGCCGGGCATCACGACCGCGCCGACGTAGCCGCCCGCGTCGATCGCCCCGGCGAAGACCCGGAACTCGGTGCCGCGCAGGTAGTCGGTCAGCTCGGTCAGCTCCACGCCGTAGCGCAGGTCCGGCTTGTCCGAGCCGTAGCGGGCCATCGCGTCGTGCCAGGTGATCCGCGGGATGGGCCGGCTGATCTCGTGCCCGGCCAGGTCCTTCCACAGCGCCGAGACGATCGCCTCGCCGAGGTCGATCACGTCGTCCTCGGTGACGAAGGACATCTCGATGTCGAGCTGGGTGAACTCCGGCTGCCGGTCGGCGCGGAAGTCCTCGTCGCGGTAGCAGCGGGCGATCTGGTAGTACCGCTCCATGCCGCCGACCATCAGCAGCTGCTTGAACAGCTGCGGCGACTGCGGCAGCGCGTACCAGCTGCCCGGCTGGAGGCGGACCGGGACCAGGAAGTCGCGGGCGCCCTCCGGCGTCGAGCGGGTCAGCGTCGGGGTCTCGATCTCCAGGAAGTCCCGCTCGTGCAGCACGCCCCGGGCGAGCTGGCTGGCGCGCGAGCGCAGCCGCAGCGCGTTCGCCGGGCCGCTGCGGCGCAGGTCCAGGTAGCGGTACTTGAGCCGGATGTCGTCACCGGCCTCCACCTGGTCGTCCACCGGCAGCGGCAGCGGAGCCGCCTCGGAGAGCACCTCCAGCTCGACGGCGGTCACCTCGACCTCGCCGGTGGGCAGCTCCGGGTTCTCGTTGCCGGCCGGCCGGCGGGTCACCTCGCCGGTGACCTTCACGCAGAACTCGTTGCGCAGCGCGTGCGCGTCCTCCTCGCGGAACACCACCTGGACCACGCCGGAGCCGTCGCGCAGGTCGACGAAGATGACCCCGCCGTGGTCGCGCCGGCGGGCCACCCACCCGGCGAGCGTCACCGACGTGCCGGCGTCCGTCGCGCGCAGGCTTCCGGCATTGTGGGTACGGATCACGGCTGGCAACTCCTCATCGTGGAACAGTCCTCATGGGCATTCTGTCAGGGGCGGCCGGCCTTCCTCGGGGGCACCCAGCAGGCCGGGTCATTCTTCGTTGGACGGCCGGGCGAACCAGGCTCGGCGGGTCGGTGTGTTGGTTAACGTGGCGAAATGCGCGCCGTACCGAACTGGGCCGTCGCCACGGCGGCGGCTGCGCCCCTGCTGCTGGTGGCCGGCTGGACGGTCGCCGAAGCCCGGCAGTCCGCCGGCTACGACCCGGTGCGGGACACGATCAGCGAGCTGGCCGGGCACGACGCCACCGACGCCTGGATCATGATCAGCACGCTGGTTCTGCTCGGCTGCTGCTATCTCGCGACCGCGGCCGTGCTGCACGCGGCCGGGGTACCCAGTCGCTTCCTGCTGGCCGTCGGCGGCGTGGCCACCATCGCGCTGGTCGCGTTTCCCCGGCCGACCGTGGGTGGGT
The DNA here is from genome assembly GCF_023896955.1 of Micromonospora sp. RHAY321. Taxonomy (GTDB): domain Bacteria; phylum Actinomycetota; class Actinomycetes; order Mycobacteriales; family Micromonosporaceae; genus Micromonospora. Next base: position 72,987 of record NZ_JAMHIW010000016.1, on the reverse strand, counting down.
CGCTGAGCCACGGCATCGTGGCGACCGTGGCCGTTCTCGCCCTGGCTCTCTGGCCGGCCGGCTCGGCACTGAAGCTGCCGCGTGGCCGGGACGCCGCACATCCGGCCGCGCCGGAGCCGCCGTGGGCGTTCCGCCGGGCGGTCGGGTTGAGTGCCACGGTCGTGCTGCTGGCCCTCTTCGGCTGGTTCGCGTTCGAGGTGACCAGCGGCTCCCGGACCGGCCTGGCCGAACGGGTGACGGCGGTGGCCGTCTCGCTCTGGCCGCTGCTCGCGGCTCTCTCCGCGCGCCGGGCGCACCTCGCATGGGCGGCGGGTGGCGCCACCCCCGTCGGCCCGGTACTCCCGACGGTCGGCCTCGTACCGCCGGATCCGCTCGGACCGGCTCAGGGGCCGGACCGGCTGGCCTGAGTCGGCCACGACGACGTGGCGGCGGCTCAGGAGTCGCGAACGCGACGCGGGCCGCCGGAGGGTTCCGGCGGCCCGCGAGCGGTGGATCGATCAGAAGACGCTGACGCCGTAGCGGCTGAGCGCCTCGGTGACCGGCTGGAAGTAGGTGGTGCCGCCGGTGCGGCAGTTGCCGCTACCGCCGGAGGTCAGGCCGAGGGCGGTGCCACCGGCGAAGAGCGAGCCGCCGCTGTCGCCCGGCTCGGCGCAGACGTTGGTGCGGATCAGACCGGAGACCGAGCCCTCGGCGTAGTTCACCGTGGCGTTGGTAGCGGTCACCGAGCCGGAGCGCAGGCCGGTGGTGCTGCCGGAGCGCTGCACCGCCTGGCCGACGGAGGCGTTGCCGGCGCCGGTGATGTCCCGGTAGCTGCCGTTGTAGAGGTAGACGTTGCCGGCGGCGTTGGCCGAGTTGCTGTGCCGCACGATGCCGTAGTCGTTGCCCGGGAAGCTGGTGCCGGTACGGGTGCCGATCAGCGCCGTCTGGGCGGAGTTCGAGTACCAGCTCGCCGAGATGTTGGTGCAGTGCCCGGCGGTCAGGAAGTAGTAGGTGGTGCCGCTGCGCACGTTGAAGCCGAGCGAGCAGCGTCCGCCGCCGCCGGCGTAGATGGCCTGACCACCGGAGATCCGGGTGCTCAGCACGCCGGCCTCGGCCTCGATCCGGACCGCGCCGTTGGCCCGCGCGGCGGCGGCCTTGACCCGCTCCAGCTTGGCCCCGGTGACGGTGCTGTCCACGGAGACGACGACCTGGTTCGTGACCGGGTCACTCCACCACGCGGTGCCGGGGATCTTGGCGGAGCGCTCCAGGTCCGCCGTGGCCCGGTTGAGCTCGGCGGCACCGCGGGTGACGTACCGGACGGAGGCGCCGGCGTTGCTCGCCTTGCGGGCGGCAGCCGCGTCGGTCACGGTGACGACGGACCTGCCGCTGGCGTCGATGTACGAGCCGGCGGAGCTGTCACCGAGCTGCGCGGAGATGGCGGCGGCGGCGTCCGGCGAGGCGGCGGGGGCAGCCTGGGCGGGCGCGCCGACGAGTGAGCCGACGACCAGGGTTCCGGCCACGGCGACGGTGGCCGCGACGCGGAGTGAGGACCTCGTGGGTCGCATGTAACAAACCTCCTGGGCGGGGGAACGGGTCTCGCCGGGGACGGCGATCCCGAGGGGGACACCCTGCCGATCTGGGAAAACCGGCCGAGTGAACTGAAGTATTCACATACATAAGATCGTTGGCAAGACTTGGTTTCGCCCGGATTTGTCGATCTTCATCGGCCACATCGCCGCAACACCTCTGACACGCTCGCGAACGCCCACCGTCACACCGAATCACCGCCGGACAGCACCCGCCGTTCGGCGGTGGCGACCGGCGGTCCCGACGGTCGGCGTCAGGAGGTACGGCGGCGGGCGCCGGGACCCGGGCGGGGCACCACGTCACGGTGCCGGGTCACCTCGTGTCCGTCCGCGCAACGCAGCGTGACGCGTACCTCCGCGCCGCAGTCGCGGTGACCCACGCTCAGCGGCGAGCCCTCCGGGTCGGCGAGGTGCCGGTCGCCCCATCCGAGCACGGCGACCAGCACCGGCCAGAGGTCCATGCCCTTCTCGGTCAGCCGGTACTCGTGGCGCAGCCGGCTGCCCGGCTCCCGGTACGGCTCGCGGCGCAGCACCCCCTGCTCGACGAGGGTGGACAGCCGGTTGGTCAGCACCTGGCGGGGAATCCCCGTGCGCACCCGCATGTCGTCGAAGCGGCGTACGCCGTTGAACACCTCGCGGAGCACCACCAGGGTCCACCGCTCGCCGAGGACCTCCATCGCTCGGGCGATGGTGCAGTTGTCCACCGACCAGTCCAGTGCCGCGGGTCTCATCCGCCCAGGCTAGGTCTCATTGACAGACTCAGCAACGTGCTGCGAGGCTGCGTCCATGACACAGACGCAGGAGCCGACGCGCACCCGTACCTTCACCTGGTCGGATCCGGCGACCAACGCCGCGCAGCTCGGTCGGCGCGGTGGCCTCGACATGATCCGGGCGATGATCGCCGGCGAGCTGGCGGCGCCTCCGGTCATGCACCTGATCGACATGGCGCGGATGGAGGCGGACGAGGGACGGGTCGCCGTCGAGCTGGTCCCGCAGGAGTTCCACTACAACCCCCTCGGCACCGTCCACGGTGGTGTCATCTCCACCCTGCTGGACACCGCCGCCGGCTGCGCGGTGCACACCACGCTGCCCGTGGGCGTCGGCTACACCTCGCTGGACCTGAACGTGAAGTTCCTCCGCCCGGTCACCGTCGACAGCGGCATCCTGCGCTGCGAGGGCACCGTGCTCCAGCGCGGCCGCCGCACCGCCCTGGCCGAGGCCCGCCTCACCGACGCCAGCTCCCGCCTCGTCGCACACGCAACGAGCAGCTGCCTGATCTTCCCCCTGAACCCCACCCCCTGACCCGACCCCCGACCCCGTTTGCCTCGATCATGAGGTTGACGGGCGATCGGAAGATCGAACAACCCGCCAACCTCATGATCAACGAGGCGGGACAGGAGCCGGGAGCCAGGAGCCGGAGCCTGGGGTCAGCGCTGGGCCAGGCGGGCGGCTCGGGCGTCGCGCTTCTCCTCGAAGCGGGACGCGGCCTGCTCCAGGGTGTCGAGTTGGGCGGCCAACTGCTCGCGGGCGGCCTCGCCGTCGGCGTTCAGGCCGGTCACGTTGAACACGTCCCACTGGCGCAGCACCGGCATCAGCACCTCGTCGCGGTGCTGGCGCAGGTCGTAGATGCCGGCGAGGGCGATCGCCACCGACTTGCGGGCGAAGCCGTCGATGCCGTTGCCCGGCATCTGGAAGTTGGCCACCACGTCGGCGACGGCCCGCATCGCCTGGCTCGGGGCCAGCTCGAACGCGCCGGCGAGCAGGTTGCGGTAGAAGACCATGTGCAGGTTCTCGTCGGCCGCCACCCGCGCCAGCAGCGCCTCGCAGACCGGGTCGCCGGTGGCCTTGCCGGTGTTGCGGTGCGAGATCCGGGTGGCCAGCTCCTGGAACGAGACGTACGCGAGCGAGTGCAGGACCTCGTCGTCGTGCACGTTGACGTAGCCGGCGGACATGTGCGTCATCCGGGCACGCTCCAGCGCCACCGGGTCGACCGCCCTGCTGACCGTCAGGTAGTCGCGGATCGCCGTGCCGTGCCGGCCCTCCTCCGCGGTCCACCGGTGCACCCAGGTGCCCCACGCGCCGTCCCGGCCGAACAGGGTGGCGATCTCGTGGTGGTACGAGGGCAGGTTGTCCTCGGTCAGCAGGTTGACGATCAGCGCGGTACGCGCCACGTCCGGGATGGTGGAGTCGGTCGGAGACCACGCCTCGCCGCCGAGCGGCCCGTCGAAGGTACGCCCGTCGCTCCACGGCACGTACTCGTGCGGGAACCACTCCTTGGCCAGCGAGAGGTGGCGGTCCAGATTGCGCGCGACCACCGGCTCCAGCTCGACGAGCAGTGCGGTCTGACTCACTGTGGTGCTCACGGTCACGAGAAACTCCCTACGGTGGCGTAACTTACGCTACCGTAGGTCCCCGCGGCCGTACGCGCCAGTCGGACTCTCAGCCGACCACCGGTTTGAGGTCCGCCCGAGGCGGCATCCACTCCCCCGCGGCCGCCGTGACCTGCTCACCGGAGCGGATGTCCTTCACCTCGTCCGGGCCGCCGTCGGCACCCGGGAACCAGACGTACGGAATGCCGCGCCGCTCGGCGTAGCGGATCTGCTTGCCGAACTTCGCCGCGCTCGGCGACACCTCGGTCGGCACGCCGCGCCGCCGCAGCGCCTCGGCCACCCGGTTGCTGGCCGTACGCCGCTCCTCGCTGGTCACCGCCACCAGCACGGCGGTCGGCACCTCGCGGGAGACCGACAGCTCACCCGCGCCGAAGAGCAGGCCGAGCAGCCGGGTCACCCCGATCGAGATGCCCACCCCGGGGTACGAGGTGGTGCCGGCGCTCGCCAGGTTGTCGTACCGGCCGCCGGAGCAGATCGAGCCGAACCGCTCGTAGCCGCGCAGCTGGGTCTCGTAGACGGTGCCGGTGTAGTAGTCCAGACCGCGGGCGATGCGCAGGTCCGCCACGCACAGGCCGGGCGAGTGCTCGGCGGCGGTCTCGACCACCCGGACCAGCTCCTCGATGCCCTCGGTCAGCAGCGGGTCGTCGACGCCGAGCGCGCGTACCGCGTCGGCGAACGAGGCGTCCGGCGCGGAGATCTCGGCCAGCGCCAGGCACGCCTTGGCCTGCGCCTCGCTCGCGCCAGCGGTCTGGGCCAGCAGGTCGGCCACCTTCGCCGGGCCGATCTTGTCGAGCTTGTCCACCGCGCGCAGCGCCGCCTCCGGGTCGGTCAGTCCGATGCCCCGGTAGAAGCCCTCGCAGATCTTGCGGTTGTTGACCTGGATCGTCACCGGCGGAATCGGCAGCGCCCGCAGCGCGTCCCCGATCACCAGCGGCATCTCCGCCTCGTGGTGCGGGGCCAGGGTGTCCCGGTCGACGATGTCGATGTCGGCCTGGACGAACTCCCGGTAGCGACCCTCCTGCGGCCGCTCGCCCCGCCACACCTTCTGGATCTGGTAGCGGCGGAACGGGAAGGCCAGCTTGCCGGCGTTCTCCAGCACGTACCGGGCGAACGGCACCGTGAGGTCGAAGTGCAGGCCGAGCTGGTCGTCGCCGCCCGCGCCCTCAGCGTCGGCGTGCAGCCGCCGGATCACGTAGACCTCCTTCGAGGTCTCGCCCTTGCGCAGCAACTGGTCCAGCGGCTCGACCGCACGGGTCTCCAGTGGGGCGAAGCCGTACAGCTCGAAGGTGGCCCGGATCCGGTCGAGCACGAACTGCTCGATCATCCGCTGGCCGGGGGTCCACTCCGGGAAGCCGGAGATGGGCGTGGGCTTGCTCATCGGCGTACTCCTTGCGATTCCGCGCCCGCGGCGCGGTGGTGTCGTGGGGTCCGCGCGCGGCGCGGACAAAGATCTAGAGGCCCCGGGTGGGAGCGGCCGGCGACGTGCCAGCCACCTCGATGAGGTACGGGTTGCTGGCGCGCTCGCGGCCGATGGTGGTGCTGGGGCCGTGGCCGGGCAGCACGACCGTGTCGTCGGCCAGCGGAAGGATCTTGTCGCGCAGGCTGGTGAGCATCGCCGGCATGCTGCCGCCGGGCAGGTCGGTGCGGCCGATCGACCCGGCGAAGAGCACGTCGCCGGAGAGGCACAGCTCGTCGGCCTCCCAGCCGGAGCCGGCGCCGGGCAGCCGGAACAGCACCGACCCGCCGGTATGGCCCGGGGCGTGGTCGACGGCGATCTCCAGACCGGCGAGGGTGAGGGTGGCGCCGTCGGTCAGCTCGGCCACGTCCTCCGGCTCGGTGTAGCTCAACCGGCCACCGAAGAGCGAGGTCAGGTCGCTCGAGAGGCCCTTGGCCGGGTCGGCCAGCATCTCCCGGTCACCGGGGTGGACGTACGCGGTGATGCCGCGGGCACCGCAGACCGGCGCCACCGAGAAGGTGTGGTCGAGGTGGCCGTGGGTGAGCAGCACGGCGGCCGGGTGCAGGCGGTGCTCGGCGAGCAGCGCGTCGAGCTGGTCGAGCACCCCGATGCCGGGGTCGACCACCACGCACTGCTCCCCCGGCGCGGTGGCCACCACATAGCAGTTGGTGCCGAAGGCGTCCGCGGGGAAGCCGGCCACGAGCACGGGCGCTGTCCTTTCCGTCGAGCTGTCGTCCTGCCCAGCAGCCTAACCGGCGGGGCGAGCCGGTTTGCCGCGTCCGTCCCTCCCGCCCCGCCGGGCACAGTGACATCGCCCGATAAGGGCTGCTGACGGCGGGGTGGACCTCGTACACCACATTCCCAGTCGCTAGCCGTACACTCTGGCGGGCGTGTGGCGCGGCACACGTGACGCCTGACGGGCCGGGACGCCCGGCCGCCGGCGACGACCAGGTAGAGGAAGGGGAGCACGGGTGGCTTCCAGCAGGGACCGGCAGCGCAAACTGGCGCGGGCCAAGCTCGACCGGCAGTTGGCCCGCCGGGCCGCCGCCACGCGGCGCCGTCGGCAGATCCAGGCCGGTGTCGGCGCCGCCCTGGTCCTCGTGCTGATCGTGGCCGGCTCGGCCTGGGCACTCGGGGCGTTCGACTCCGACCCGAAGCAGAACACGGCCGCCGAGGACGTCTGCCTCTGGACGCCGCAGGACGCGACGGCCAACACCAACCTCAAGGACGTCGGCACCCCGGAGACCAAGGGTCTGCCCACCGACGGCACCCGGGCGATGACCGTGACGACCAACCAGGGCGCGCCGATCACCGCCGAGCTGAGCCTCACCAACTCCCCGTGTGCCGCGGCGAGCATCGCCCACCTGGCGAGCCGGTCGTTCTACGACAACACCAAGTGCCACGAGATCACCGCCGACGGCGCTCTGCGCTGCGGTGACCCCAGCGGCACCGGCCTCGGCGGCCCCACGTACTCGTTCTACAACGAGGACGTGCCGACCGTGCCGTCGGCGTCGCCGTCGGCCACCCCGGCGCCCGGCCAGCCGCCCACGTACCCGAAGGGGACCGTGGCCATGATCTCCAACCCGCCGGGCAGCAACGGCAGCCAGTTCCTGATCTTCTTCAAGGACTTCACCACCACCGACCCGAAGTTCCCGGTCATCGGCCGGGTGACCGGCGGGCTCGACGTGGTGGAGAAGATCGGTGCCCTGCCGACCGTGGACAATGGGACGGGGGCCAAGGTCAAGCCCAAGACCGACGTGGTGATCCAGAGCCTCACCGTTGGTGAGCCGGTCACCGCCGCGGCACCGTCGCCGTCGGCCTCCGGCGCCCCGGCCAGCAGCCCCAGCGCCGGCTGACCGGTCACCCCACCCACCCGAGCGGCACCCAGCAGCAGACAGCCAGGAGGATCCAGGCGTGACGTCCACCAGAGAGCGGCAGCGCGCGGCGGCACGCGCCCGGCTCGAGAAGGAGATGGCCGAGCGCGCGGCCAAGGCCCGCAAGCGCCGCCAGACGCAGGCGATCATCGGCGCGGGCGCCGCGCTGGTGCTCGTGGTCGCCGGCACCGTGTGGCTGGCCATGAGCCTCGGCGGCGACGACGACAAGACCGACACCGCCGCCCAGGCGCCCGGCGCGTCCGAGTGCGTGTTCAACCAGCTTCCCGCTGACCAGCGGAGCCCGCAGATCAAGGACGTGGGGCTCCCGAGCAACCAGCAGTCGGGCACCGGGGTGCAGACCATGACGATCGACACCAACCTCGGCCCGATCACGGCCAAGGTCGACCGGTCGCTGGTGCCGTGCACGGCGGGCAGCTTCACCTACCTCGCGGAGAAGAACTTCTTCGACAACACCAAGTGCCACCGCCTGGTGACCGAGGGCATCAAGGTGCTGCAGTGCGGCGACCCGAGCGCCACCGGCAACGGCTGGCGGCAGACCGACGGCATGGGCGGCCCGAGCTACAAGCTGCCCGAGGAGAACCTGCCCACCGAGAAGCGCCCGCCGTACCCGGAGGGCGTCATCGCGATGGCCAACTCCGGCCAGCCGGGCAGCACCGGCAGCCAGTTCTTCATCGTCTACGGCGACTCGCCGCTGGACCCCGCGTACACCGTGCTGGGCACCGTCACCGGTGGCCTGGACATCGTCAAGGACGTGGCCAAGGCCGGCGACGACGGGGCGTTCGCCCAGCAGGCCGGCGGTGGCCACCCGAAGAAGGAGGTCATCATCAAGGACCTCGCGATGAGCCCGCCGCAGGGCTGACACCCGCAGCGAACGACGAAGCGCCCGCCGGCTGAGCCGGCGGGCGCTTTCGTGTCGGGGGTCAGGCCCCGGAGGTGACCCGGTACGCGTCGAAGACACCGTCGACCTTGCGGACCGTGGCCAGCAGGTGGCCCAGGTGCTTCGGGTCGGCCATCTCGAAGCTGAACCGGCTCACCGCCACCCGGTCGCGGGTGGTGGTGACGGTGGCGGAGAGGATGTTGACCCGCTCGTCGGAGAGCACCCGGGTGACGTCGGCCAGCAGCTTGTGCCGGTCGAGTGCCTCCACCTGGATGGCGACCAGGAACGTCGAGGCGGAGGTGAGCTTCCAGCTGACCTCGACCACCCGCTCGCTCTGCGCCCGCAGGTCCTCGGCGTTGGCGCAGTCGTCGCGGTGCACGCTCACCCCGCCGGAGCGGGTGACGAACCCGAAGACCGAATCCGGCGGAACCGGCGTGCAGCAGCGGGCCAGCTTGATCCAGACGTCGCTGACGCCGCGGACCACCACGCCCGGGTCGCTGCTGCTCTGCCGGCTGCGCGGCGGCCGGGTGGCGACGGCGGTCTCGGCGATGTCCTCCGCCGCGCCCTCCTCGCCGCCGTACGCGGCCATCAGCTTCTGCACCACCGACTGCGCGGAGACCTGGCTGTCGCCGACCGCCGCGTAGAGCGAGGCCACGTCGGCCAGGTGCAGGTCCCGGGCGATCGACATCAGCGCGTCGGAGGTGAGCATCCGCTGCAACGGCATGCCCTGCTTGCGCATCGCCTTGACGATCGCGTCCTTGCCGGCCTCGATCGCCTCCTCGCGCCGTTCCTTGTTGAAGTACTGGCGGATCTTCGTACGCGCCCGGGGGCTCTTGACGAAGCCCAGCCAGTCCTGCGTCGGGCCGGCCGTCTCGGACTTCGACGTGAAGATCTCGATCACGTCGCCGTTGGACAGCGTCGACTCCAGTGGCACCAGCTTGCCGTTGACCCGCGCGCCGATGCACTTGTGCCCGACCTCGGTGTGCACCGCGTACGCGAAGTCCACCGGCGTCGACCCGGTGGGCAGGGGGATGACGTCACCCTTCGGGGTGAAGACGTACACCTCCTGGCTGGACAGGTCGAAGCGCAGCGCGTCGAGGAACTCGCTCGGGTCGGCCGCCTCCCGCTGCCAGTCCAGCAACTGCCGCAGCCAGGTCATCTCGTCGATGTGCGCCGGCGGGCCGACGATCTGGGTGCCCTTGTGCTCCTTGTACTTCCAGTGCGCGGCGATGCCGAACTCCGCGGTGCGGTGCATCGCGTAGGTGCGGATCTGCATCTCCACCGGCTTGCCGGTGGGCCCGATGACCGTCGTGTGCAACGACTGGTACATGTTGAACTTGGGCATGGCGATGTAGTCCTTGAACCGGCCCGGCACCGGCTGCCAGTTGGCGTGGATCACGCCCAGCGCCGCGTAGCAGTCCCGCACCGTGTCGACCAGGATCCGCACACCGACCAGGTCGTAGATGTCGTTGAAGTCGCGACCCCGCACGATCATCTTCTGGTAGATCGAGTAGAGGTGCTTCGGCCGACCGGTCGTCTCCGCCTTGATCTTGGCGGCCTTGAGGTCGGTCTGCACCTTCTGGGTCACCTGCCGCAGCAGCGCCTCACGCTGCGGCTGGTGCTCCCCGATCAGCCGGTTGATCTCCTCGTACCGCTTCGGGAACAGCGTGCCGAAGGACAGATCCTCCAGCTCCCACTTGATCGTGTTCATACCCAGCCGGTGCGCCAGCGGGGCCAGGATCTCCAGCGTCTCCTTGGCCTTCTGCTCCTGCTTGGGCCGGGGCAGGAAGGTCAGGGTGCGCATGTTGTGCAGCCGGTCGGCCAGCTTGATCACCAGCACCCGCGGGTCCTTGGCCATGGCCACGACCATCTTGCGGATCGTCTCGGCCTTGGCCGCGTCGCCCAGCTTGACCTTGTCCAGCTTCGTGACGCCGTCGACCAGCAGGGCCACCTCGCCGCCGAAGTCCGCGCGCATCTGGTCGAGCGTGTACTCGGTGTCCTCGATGGTGTCGTGCAGCAGCGCGGCGACCAGCGTGGTGGTGTCCATCCCCAGGTTGCCCAGGATGGTGGCCACGGCGAGCGGGTGCGTGATGTACGGGTCGCCGGACTTGCGGTACTGCCCGGAGTGCCACCGCGCGGCCGTGTCGAAGGCACGCTGGAGCAGCCGGACGTCGGCCTTCGGGTGGTTGTCCCGGTGGCTCGCGATGAGCGGCTCCAGCACCTCGCTGACCTGCGAGGTCTGCCAGGGCGCGTTGAAGCGGGCCAGACGTGCCCGCACCCGCCGGCCGGTGGGCGCGTTGGACAGCCCGAAACCACCGCTCGGTGCGGGGTCGAGGCCGGCGTCGGTCGGGAACGGGACCACGACACCGTCGGCACCGGGCGACGCCTCGGCGGCGGCCGGCACGGCAGCGGCCGGAAGCACCGCGCCCTCTGCCGGAGCCCTGCCGGAGCCGTTGCCGGCGCCCGTCACCCGGGCCGGCGCGTCACCGTTCCGGTCGGTCACCGAGCCGTCAGCGTCGCCTGTCGGGTGCACCGTGCCCTCCACCGGAGGGACGACATCGTGGGACACCGGCCTCCTCACCGCTCGCCGGAAACACACCGGCCGTACGTCGGCCGGCCTGGTCTCGCGCCGCCGGACGGCGTACCGCCGGCGTCAGCAAAGGGCAATGCTACCCGCACGGACGGTCCCCTGCCGCTCCGCCGGACGGTCGGCGCCCGCTCCGCCCGACGGGTCGGGCCTCAAACGGTCAGCAGGGCATGCACCGGACGCGGGGCCAGCCGTTCGCGGGCGCCCAGGAAGGCCAGCTCCAGCAACACGGTGAACCCGGTGACGGTGCCGCCGGCCCGCTCGACCAGCTCCAGCGTCGCCTCGGCGGTGCCGCCGGTCGCCAGCACGTCGTCGACCACGAGCACCCGGTGCCCGGCCGTGAAGGCGTCCTCGTGCACCTCGAGGGTGGCCTCGCCGTACTCCAGCGCGTAGGAGACCGAGTGCGCCGGGCGCGGCAGCTTGCCGGCCTTGCGCACCGGCACCACACCCACCCCGGTCGCGTACGCGATGGCCGCCGCGACGACGAACCCGCGCGCCTCGATGCCGACCACGACGTCGAAGCTGTCCCGCCCGTGGTGGTCGATGATCCCGTCGATCACCTCGCGGAAGACCTTGCCGTCGGCGAACAGCGGCATCAGGTCCTTGAACAGGACACCGGGCTTGGGGAAGTCGGGCACGTCCAGCACCCGGCTGGCCACCAGTCGGGCGGCCTCCGGGCCGCTGTCCCCGCGCGGCGCGGTGCTGTGGGTCTCCGTCACGGCTGTTCCGCTTCCCTTTCGACGACGACGGCGTCCGGCGATGCTGCTCGCACAGCATGCCGGACGCCGTTCGGGCGTTTCCTCCCGGGTCTGACCCCGGCTGCCGGTCAGCGCCGCTTGGCGCCGCCCGGCCGGTTGCCGCCGCCACCCGGGCGACCGCCTCGGGCACCGGTCGGCCGCTTGCCCGCCGGACGGGCGCCCACCTTGGGGGCGGCACCGGCCAGCGCGGCGGCGTCCTGGTCGATCGGGGCGTCGGCCCCGTCGGCCTGCGCCGGGCTCGGGGCGCCCTTCGGCGTCACCTCGCCACGGGCCAGCGAGCCCCGGCGGGCCAGCACCCGCTTGTTGTGCGCCTGGATCCGCGGGTCGTAGTTCTTCAGCAGCGCCAGCAGGGGCGTGGCCACCAGGATGGAGGTCAGGAACGCCACCGCCATACCGACGAACAGCACCAGGCCGAGGTCCTTCAGCGTGCCGGCGCCGAGCAGGCCGGCGCCGATGAAGAGCAGACCACCGACGGGCAGCAGGGCGACCACCGAGGTGTTCAGCGACCGCATCAGGCTCTGGTTGACGGCCAGGTTGGCCGCCTCGCCGTACGTCTGGTTGTTGTTGGCCGTGATGCCCCGGGTGTTCTCCTGCACCTTGTCGAAGACCACCACCACGTCGTAGAGCGCGAAGCCCAGGATCGTGAGGAAGCCGATGATCGTCGACGGGGTCACCTCGAAGCCGACCAGCGAGTAGATGCCGGCGGTGAGGATCAGGTTCATGAACAGCGAGGAGACGGCGGCGACCGCCATCCGCCACTCGAAGCGCAGGATCAGGTAGACCATCACCAGCGCGATGAAGATGACCAGACCGAGCACGGCCCGCTCGGTGACCTGGCTGCCCCACGCCTCGCTGACCTGGTTGCTGCTGATCTGGTTCGCGTCGATGCCGAGGTCCTCGGCAATCTGGGCCTTGACCGCGTTGGACTGCTCGACGCTGAGCTGCGCCGTACGCAGCTCGTAGGAATCCCCACCGGGGCCGCCGACCTTCTGCGCGGTGGCCACCTCGACGCCGGTGTTCTCGGCGGCGAGGGCCGAGTTGACCTCCCGCTCGGCGTCGTCCAGGGTGCCGACGCTGGCCGGCACCTGGAACGAGTTGCCGCCGGCGAACTCGATGCCAAGGCTGAAGCCGCGTAGCCCGAAGCTGAGGATCGCGATCAGGATCAGGACCCCGGCGACGCCGAACCAGAGCTTGCGCCGACCGACGACGTTGAGACCGGCCTCGCCGTTGTAGAGGCGGCTCGCCAGACCGTTTTCAGCCATCTCAGGCCTCCTTGGCGCGCGGGTTGCGGGGCTGAGTCTGCTGGGTGCGGGCCGGGAGTGCCCGGCCCAGACCGCTGACCCGCGGGGACAGGAACGCCCGGGTCCGGGCGAACATCGTCATGATCGGGTGCCGGAAGAGGAAGACCACGACCAGGTCCAGGACGGTGGCCAGGCCAAGCGCGAACGCGAAGCCCTTGACCGTGCCGACCGAGACCACGTAGAGCACCACCGCGGAGAGCAGGGTGATCGCGTTGGCCGAGATGATCGTCCGGCGGGCCCGGATCCAGGCTCGGGGCACCGCGCTGCGCGGGCTGCGCCCTTCCCGGATCTCGTCCTTCAACCGTTCGAAGTAGATGACGAACGAGTCCGCCGCCACACCGAGCGAGACGATCATGCCGGCGATGCCGGCGAGGGTGAGCGTGAAGCCGATCTGCCGGCCGAGCACCACCAGCGCGCCGAAGACCAGCAGCGCGGAGAGGATCAGGCTCAGGAAGATCACCGAGCCGAGCAGCCGGTAGTAGAAGAACGCGTAGATGATGACCAGCAGCATGCCGATGCCGGCCGCGAGCAGACCGGCGCGCAGGTGGCTGGCACCCAGGGTCGCGGTGACGTTCTGCGACTCCTGCGGCTCGAAGGTCACCGGCAGCGCGCCGTAGCGGAGCTGGCCGGCGAGCGCGCTGGCGTCCTTCTGGGTGAAGTTGCCGGTGATCTGGGAGTTGCCGGTCAGCACGCCCTGGATCTCCGGGGAGGAGACGATCTCGTTGTCCAGCACGACGGCCACCCGGCACTTGCCGTCCTGACCCAGCGCGGTCGCGTCGCAGGCCTGGCCCTCGTTGTTGAACGCCTCACGGGTCAGCGCCGTCCACTTGCCCTGGCCATCGCCGGTGAAGTCCAGACTGACCACCCAGGCGTTGGTCTGGTCGAGCACCGCGTCGGCGTCGCTGACGTCGGTGCCCTCGACCTTGGCCTGGTCGAGCAGGTACTTGGAGGCGCCGTCCTCGCAGGAGACCACCTGCTGCTTCGGGTCGGAGATCGACGCCGGCGGGCGCTTGTCGAGCTGCGCGCAGCCGATCGTCGGCACGTTGAACTGCATCTGCGCCGGCAGCACCGCCACCTCCTGCGGCGACAGCGTGCCGAACGGCTTGAGCTTGTCGGCCAGCGACGGGTCGGCGGTCAGGTCGGCCGGGGCCTGCAGTCCGCTGGCGGCCTGCCAGGCGGGGGCGCCGACCTTCTGCTCGACGGCCTTGCGCTGCTCCTCGATGCTGGCCGGCACCGGCTCCTCGCTGGCGCTCGGCGACGGCGCGGCGGCACTCGCCGAGGCCGACGGGGTCGGCGTGGCGCTGGCGCTGGGCGCCGGGGCCATCCCGCCCTGCCCGCCGCTGGGCGACGTGGTCACCTTCGGAGCGGCGCTGCCCGACGGGCTCGGCGACACGCTGCCGGACGGGGCCGGGGACGCGCTGCCCGAGGGGGCCGGTGTGGCGGCCGGCGGCGGCGCGGCGGCCACGCCGCTGCCGTCGGCGGCCTTGAGCACCTTGCGGAAGCGCAGCTCGGCGGCGTCGCCCACCTCAGTGAGGTCCCGGTTCTCGCCGGGCAGGGAGATGACGATGTTCCGGTTGCCCTCGGTGACCACCTCGGCCTCGGCCACGCCGAACGCGTTGACCCGGCTCTCGATGATCTGGCGGGCCTCCTCGAGGTTCTCGGCCGTCGGGGGCCTGCCGTCGACGCTGTTGGTCGCCTCCAGTGTCATTCGCGTCCCGCCGATGAGGTCCAGGCCGAGCTTAGGCTCGAGCCGGTCCTTCAAGCTGCCGCTGGCGCCGCCCGCGAAGAACACCAAAAGGTAGAGGACGACGAAGATGAACCCGAGCACGGCGAGCTGCCGGCCGGGCCGCATCTGTCCCTGAGGTGGTGCCACGGTTGTCCTGTCTCCCTGTACGGTCGCGCCGCTGCGCGCGGCGGCGGCGGGTGTCGGGCCGGGGGTCCCGGCCGACGGGTCTGACCTGGGCCGGCGGGGGTGCCGGCACGGTGGCCGGACGCGCCGGCGTGGGACGCCGACGGTCACGGGAACGTGCCGACGTCCGGCGTCGACCCAACTATCCAGTTTTCACGTCGCGTCCGCTGCCCCGTCGGGCGCGGTGCCCCCGGCGGCCGACGTGACCGGCCGTACGCCGGACCCGCCACCGCCGGGAGAGGGCGTCACTCCTTGACGGTGTCCGCGTCCTCGGTGGCCGGCTCGCTCGGCAGCTCCGCGCGGGTGACCACCCGGGCGATGGCCGGCCGGGCGTAGCGGGTCTGCACGCCCGGAGCGACCTCGAGCAGGACGGTGTCGTCCTCGATGCCGGTGACCGTGCCGTAGAGCCCGCCGATGGTCACGACCTCGTCGCCAGGGCCGAGGTTGGACTGCATCGACTCCGCCTCGCGGCGGCGCTTCTGCTGGGGGCGGATCATCATGAAGTACATGACCCCGAAGAGCAGGGCGATCATCAGGATCGGCGTGAAGCTGCCGGCCCCGCCACCCGCTGCTGCGTAATGCACGGTTACTGACCTTCCCATTGGCCACCTGCCCGGCACGGGGGGTGCCGGAGCGGAGGCGGATTCTCACGTCCTGTACAGACCGCGGCGAAGTCTAATCCCTGCACCTGAGAACACCGAATGCGGTGCAGATCACGTTCACATCACGGCTGATCGGCATCCAACGAGAACAGATCGGGTGCCGGTGGGACATCCACCCCAAATGTACCATTCGGCGGAGTACGTCCGAGATGCCGCCAGGCGGCCTCGGTGGCCACCCGACCGCGTGGGGTACGGGCCAGCAGGCCCGCGCGGACCAGGAAGGGCTCACAGACCTCCTCGACCGTGTCCGGCTGCTCCCCCACCGCCACGGCGAGGGTGGACAGCCCCACCGGGCCACCGCGGAACGAGTCGACCAGCGCGGTCAGCACCGCCCGGTCGAGCCGGTCCAGACCCAGGGCGTCCACGTCGTACACGGTCAGAGCCTTGCGGGCGGTGCCCAGGGTGACCACCCCGTCGGCCCGCACCTCCGCGTAGTCGCGGACCCGGCGCAGCAGCCGGTTGGCGATCCGCGGGGTCCCCCGGGACCGGCCGGCGATCTCCGCCGCGCCGTCGGCAGTGATGGGCACGCCGAGAATCCGCGCCGAGCGGTGCAGCAGCGTCTCCAGGTCGGCCGGGGCGTAGAAGTCCAGGTGCGCCACGAAGCCGAAGCGGTCGCGCATCGGGCCGGTCAACAGGCCCGACCGGGTGGTCGCGCCGACCAGGGTGAACGGCTCGACGTCGAGCGGGATGGCGGTCGCGCCCGGGCCCTTGCCGACCACCACGTCGACCCGGAAGTCCTCCATCGCGCTGTAGAGCAGTTCCTCGGCCGGTCGCGCGATCCGGTGGATCTCGTCGATGAACAGCACGTCGCCCTCGGCGAGGCTGGTCAGGATGGCCGCCAGGTCACCGGAGCGCTCGATCGCCGGGCCACTGGTCACCCGGATGCCCGCACCCAGCTCGGCGGCGACGATGTTGGCCAGGCTGGTCTTGCCCAGGCCGGGTGGACCGGAGAGCAGGATGTGGTCCGGCGGGGAGCCCCGCCGCATGGCGCCCTGCAGCAACAGGTCGAGCTGGTCACGGACCCGGTCCTGGGCGATGAACTCGGCCAGCCGGCGGGGCCGGACGGTGGCCTCGACGTCCCGGTCCGCGTCGCTCACGTACGCCGAGACGAGCCCTTCGGTCTCGCTCACCGCGTCTTCTTCATTCGCGACTGCGGGGCTCGCAAACCCGGCTCACTCCTCGCGCTCATCGGGTGCGACCCAGCAGGCGGATGGCCTGCCTGAGCAGGACCGGCACGGGCGGGGTCTCGCCGTCGACGGTCTCCGCCACCGCGGCCACCGCCTGGTCGGCCTGCCCGGCCGTCCAGCCCAGCCCGACCAGCGCCTGGCGGACCTGCTCGGGCCAGCTACCGCCGGTCACGCCACCCGCGCCGTCGGCACCGATGGCCACCGGACCGATCCGGTCGCGCAGCTCCAGCACCAGGCGCTCGGCGCCCTTCTTGCCGATGCCGGGCACCCGGGTCAGCGCGGCGACGTCGGCGTTGGCGATCGCCTTGCGGACCGCATCGGGGGTGTGCACGGCCAGCACCGCCTGGGCCAGCCGGGGGCCGACCCCGCTGGCGGTCTGGAGCAGCTCGAACAGCGCCTTGGCGTCGTCGTCGGCGAAGCCGTAGAGGGTCAGCGAATCCTCCCGGACCACCAGACTGGTGGCCAGCCGGGCGGTCTGACCGACCCGCAGGTCGGCCAGCGTCCCCGGGGCGCAGTGCACGGCCAGGCCGACACCGCCGACCTCGATCACGGCCTGGTCCGGACCCGTCGCGGTCACCGTGCCGCGCACGCTGGCGATCATCGTGCTCCTCCTCGTCGTACCCGGTCGGCCGCCGCGGCCAGCTTGGAGCGGGTCCCGCCGCGCCACACGTGACAGATGGCCAGGGCGAGCGCGTCGGCGGCGTCGGCCGGCTTGGGCGGCTCGTCCAGCCGCAGCAGCCGGGTCACCATCGCGGTGACCTGCGCCTTGTCGGCCTGACCGGACCCGGTCACCGCCGCCTTCACCTCGCTCGGCGTGTACGTCTGCACCGGCAGCCCGGCGCGCGCCCCGGCCAGCACGGCGATGCCGCTGGCCTGCGCGGTGCCCATCACGGTGCGCACGTTGTGCTGGCTGAACACCCGCTCGACGGCGACGCTCTCCGGCTGGTGCTCGGCGACCAGCTTGGTCAGCGACCGGTCCAGGTGTAACAACCGCAGCGGCAGCTCGTCGGCAGGGTCGGTGTAGACCACGTAGTAGGCGATCAGGGTGCAGGGCCGGCCGGGCACACCCTCGACGACGCCCACGCCGCACCGGGTCAGCCCAGGGTCGACACCAAGAACCCGCACGCCACCCCTCCCCAACCATCACCAGTACGTGTGTTCGACACCCTACTGCCCGCCCTCCCACCCGCCTCAACAGACACGCCAGCCCCTGTCGATCAAGGAGTTGTGGTGGGCGGCAGGCGAGGGTCGGTCGCGAGAGGGGCCACACAGCTTTGGCGTGGAGTATGTGTTGCCGGCCCATGTGCCCGGGGCCACACAGCTCGTAACTTCTTGCGCCATGACGGCAGAACCCGTGGCGGTCCCCCACGTCGTACAGGTCGACCTCGCCGGTCGTACCGCCCTGGTCACCGGGGGCGGCAGCGGCATCGGGCGAGCGTGCGCGCTGCGACTGGGCGCGGCCGGCGCCAAGGTGCTCGTGGTGGACCGCAACCTGGAGGCGGCCAAGACGGTGGCCGCCGAGGCCGGCGGCCGGGCCGAGGGGGTCGACCTGGCCGACGCCGCCGCGGTGGACCGGCTCGACGTCGACGTGGACATCGTGGTCAACAACGCCGGGCTCCAGCACGTGGCGCCGTTGCAGGACTTCCCCGTCGAGCGCTTCGAGTACATCCAGCGGGTGATGGTGGAGGCGCCGTTCCTGCTGATCCGCCGCGCGCTGCCGCACATGTACACCCGGGGCTGGGGCCGGATCATCAACATCTCGTCGGTGCACGGGCTGCGCGCCTCGCCGTACAAGGCGGCCTACGTCTCGGCCAAGCACGCCCTGGAAGGGCTGTCGAAGGTGGTGGCGCTGGAGGGCGCCGCGCACGGGGTGACCGCCAACTGCATCAACCCGGCGTACGTGCGGACCGCGCTGGTGGAGAGCCAGATCGCCGACCAGGCGGCCAGCCACGGCCTGCCGGAGGCCGAGGTGATCGAGAAGATCATGCTGGCCCGGGCCGCGATCAAGCGACTGATCGAGCCGGAGGAGGTGGCCGAGCTGATGGCGTACCTCTGCTCGTCGCCGGCGGCGTTCATCACCGGCGCGTCGATCGCGCTCGACGGGGGCTGGACGGCGAACTAGTGGGCCCGAGCACAATGTCGACCATGTCGTCGCCGGTGGAGTTCCTGGAGCTGCTCGCCCGCGAGGCCGCGGCGGTCGAGTTCGAAGGGCCGCTGGTGGCCGCGCGGGCCGCCGGGCTGCCGGCCGACCGGCTGGCCGAGTTGGAGCAGGCCAAGACGGTGGCGCTGCGGGTACGCGCGCTGCTGGAGCGCCGGCGCCGCCGGGAGACCGAGCTGTCCGGCCTGTACGACACGGTCAGCGACCTCGCCGGGCTGCGCGACCTGGACGACGTGCTGCGGGCGATCGTGCACCGCGCCCGCAACCTGCTCGGCGCCGACGTCGCCTACATGACGCTCAACGACGACGAGCGCGGCGACACCTACATGCGGGTCACCGACGGTTCGGTCTCGGCCCGTTTCCAGCGGCTGCGGCTGCCGATGGGCGCCGGCCTCGGCGGCCTGGTGGCCCAGTCGGGCGCCCCCTACGTGACGGCGAACTATCCGGAGGACGAGCGCTTCCACCACACCGGGGAGATCGACGCCGGGGTCGGTGAGGAGGGCCTGGTGGCGATCCTCGGGGTTCCGCTGCGGCTCGGATCCACCTCGATCGGGGTGCTCTACTCGGCCAACCGCTCGGCCCGGCCGTTCGCCCGGGAGGAGGTGGCGCTGCTGGTCTCCCTGGCCGCGCACGCCGCGGTGGCGATCGACACCGCGCGGTTGCTGGCCGAGACCCGCTCGGCGCTGGCCGAGCTGTCGGCGGCGAACACCACCATCCGTGCGCACAGCAGCTCCGTGGAGCGGGCGGCGGCGGCACACGACCGGATGACCGGGTTGGTGCTGCGCGGCGGCGGGGTGGAGGACGTGGCGGCCGCGGTGACCGAGGTGCTGGACGGGGCGCTGCTGGCGTTGGACGCCGAGGGCCGACTGCTGGCCCGGGTCGGCGAGATCGACGAGCCGGACCGGGCGGACATCGTCGAGGCGGTGGCCGCGTCCCGCACCGAGGGACGCAGCGTGCGCCGGGGTCCGCTCTGGTACGCGGCCGTGGTGGCGGGCACGGAGAACCTGGGCGCCCTGGTGTTGCGCCCCGACGACGAGCTGGTCGACGCCGACCAGCGGATCCTGGAGCGGGCCGCGCTGGTGACCGCGCTGCTGCTGCTGTTCCGCCGCACGGTGGCCGAGGCGGAGGGGCGGGTACGCGGGGAACTGCTGGACGACCTGATCGCCCGGCCGCTGCGCGACACCGACGCCCTGCGCAGCCGCGCCCGCCGGCTGGGGGTGGACCTGGACGCGCCGCACGTGCTGGTGGCGGTGGGCGACGACGCGATCGCCGCCACCGGCTCGGCCCGGCAGCGGGTGTTCTCCTGGGCCACCACGTACGCCTCGGCGCGGGGTGGGCTGGCCGCGGCGCGCGACGGCCGGGTGGTGCTGATGCTGCCCGGGCGGGACGCCGGTGGCAGCGCCCGTGCGGTGGCCCGGGACCTGTCGCGGGTGACGGGCCGGCCGGTGACGGCCGGGGCGAGTGGCCCGTCGACCGGGCCGGCGTCGCTGGCCGGCACGTTCCAGGAGGCGGACCGCTGCCTCACGGCGCTCGGCGCGCTGGGCCGCTCCGGCCAGGGGGCGAGCACCGCGGAGCTGGGCTTCGTGGGGCTGCTGTTGGGCACCGTGGGTGACCGGGGCGAGAAGGATGTCGCCCAGTTCCTCACCGCCACGGTCGGGCCGGTGGTCGACTACGACGCCCGGCGGGGCACGGCGCTGGTGAAGACGCTGGAGGCGTACTTCGGGGTGGGCGGCAGCCTGGCCCGGGCCGCCGAGCAGCTGCACGTGCACGTCAACACGGTGACCCAGCGGTTGGAGCGGGTGGGGCAGCTGCTCGGCGCCGACTGGCAGCGGCCCGAGCGGGCGCTGGAGGTGCAGTTGGCGCTGCGCCTGCACCGGCTGCGCGCCCCGATCAGCTGACCCGGCCCGCCAGCCCCGGGTCCACCGGGCCCGGACCAGCGGCCCGCGCCCGGTGGTCGGGTCAGCGGGCCTGGATGCCCGCCAGCACGGTGTCGACGACCTGCCGCGGCAGTGTCTGCTCGTCCAGTTCCGGGTTCCACTGCAGCACCCGCTGGATCAGCATCGGGCCGGTGAGCAGCGCCATGGTGACCTCCAGGTCGAGGTCGGGCCGGAGGATCCCCTCGCTGATGCCCCGCTGGAGCACCTCGCGCATGAGCTGCCGGCGCGGGGCGATGATGTTCTGGTAGAGCCGGAAGTGGTCCGGGCTGCGGTTCACCTCCGGCACCAGGCAGGGCATGATCTTCGACGCGCGCGGGTCGACGTTCTTGCCGATCGCGCCGACCAGCAGGATCAGATCGTCCCGGACGGAGTGCCCCTCGGGCTGCGGCAGGATGCCCTTGAGCCGGCGCAGCGCGTCCAGCAGCAGGGTGTCCTTGCCGGCCCAGCGGCGGTAGATGGTGGCCTTGCCGACCCCGGCGCGGGCGGCGATCGCCTCGATCGAGAGCGCCTCGATGGTGCTGCCCTCGGCCAGCAGGTCGAGGGCAGCCTCGATGATCGCCTCGTCGGCGCGGAGGCTCCGCGGTCGCCCGGGCGACCGCGGAGCATCGGCGGTGGAGGTCATGTCGGACATTGTCCCCGAACCTAGGCCGTCCCGGCCAACTCGGGCTCGGCGGCCGGCGCCGCCGGTACGGCGGTCGCGACCTCCCGGCCCGGCATCCAGCGCAGCACCACCAGGATCCCGAGTGCGGCGACGACCGCGGAGAGCGCCGCCGCCCAGTGCATGGCGGTGACGAAGGCGTCGTTGGCGGCCGAGATCAAGGCCGGGGCCGCCGGGCCGAGCTGCCCGGCCGCCGCGTACGCCCCGGAGATCGACTCGTTGGCGGCGTCGCGGGCCTGCGCGGGCAGGCCGGTCAGCGCGCCCTCCACGTCGGCCCGGTAGACCGCGGAGAGCACCGAGCCGAGGACCGCCACGCCGAGCGCGCCGGCCACCTGGCGGACGGTGTTGCTCACCGCGGAGCCCACGCCGGCCTTCTCCCGGGGCAGCGCCGACATGATCGACTCGGTGGCCGGCGGCATGATGTTGGCCATTCCGACGCCCTGGAAGAAGAAGACGACCAGCACGACCCAGATCGGGGTGGATTCGCCGATGAAGGCGAACGCGGCCAGTGCCGCCGCGGTCAGTGCCAGCCCGACGGTGGCGACCGCCCGGCCGCCGTAGCGGCGGACCATGGCGGCGCTGCGCGGCGCGAAGATCAGCTGTGCGCCGGCGAAGGGCAGGAAGAGCAGACCGGTCTGCAGCGGGCTGTAGTCACGGACCAGTTGCAGGTAGAACGAGCTGAAGAACATCACGCCCATCGCGGCGAAGAACACCAGGCCGACGATGGCCACCGGAGCGGCGAAGCGGGGCAGCTTGAACAGACGGACGTCCAGCGACGGGTGGTCGCTGCGCCGCTCGTGCTGCACGAACCAGCCCAGCACCGCCAGGCCGGCCACGATCGAGCCCCAGGCGACCGGCCGGCCGAAGCCGTGCTCGCCGCCGTCGATGATGCCGTAGGAGAGGGCGACCAGGCCGACCACGGAGAGCAGGACGCCGAGCACGTCGACCCGGCCCGGGCGCGGGTCACGCGACTCGGGCACCAGCAGCGCGACGAGGACCACGCCGGCGATGACCACCGGCACGTTGATCAGGAAGACCGAGCCCCACCAGAAGTGCTCCAGCAGCGCGCCGCCGAGGATCGGGCCGATCGCCACGGCCAGCCCGACCGCGCCGGCCCAGACGCCGATCGCGCGACCGCGCTCCCGCGGGTCGAAGACGTTGGAGATGATCGAGAGCGTCACCGGCATGATGGCCGCGCCGCCGACCCCCATCAGGGCGCGGGCCGCGATCAGCTGGGCCGGGTCCTGCGCGTACGCCGAGAGCAGCGACGCCAGCCCGAACAGCGCCAGACCGATCATCAGGAAGCGCTTGCGGCCGGCGCGGTCGCCGAGCACCCCGAAGGTGAACAGCAGCCCGGCGAAGACCAGCGTGTAGGAGTTGATGGACCACTCCAGCTCGCCCTGGCTGGCGCCGAGGCCGTGCACCGGGTCGGCGAGGGTGCGCAGGGCGACGTTGAGGATCGTGTTGTCGAGGACGACCACGAGGAGGCTGATGACCAGCACCCCCAGGATCGGCCACCTCCTCGGGTGGCCCGTGTTGTCGTGCAGCTCCATGCCCGGTTCTCCCCCCGGTTCACCCGCGACCGCAATACGATACGGGTCAGACTCGTAACCGGGACAGCCTACGGGCGGCATTAACGATACGGAACCGATCCGTATCGTATGTGGTGGGCGTCACGCCAATTCGGCCACCCGCTCCCCCGATCCCGGTCGGCATCCGAACCGTCGGGGGCGTCTCCGCGCCCCCGGCGAGCCGCCGACATCAGCCTTGTCGCGGGGCGGCCAGGCAGGCGGCCACCGCGGCCGGCAGCGTCCGCAGGTGGGTCGCCGGCGCGGCGAGCGGCTCGATCCAGCCGGGCCCGGCGCCGTACACCCGCAGCAGCGGGAAGCCCCGGGCGAAGCGCACCAGGCGGTACGCGCGGCCGGTGACCGGCGTCTGCGACCACAGCACGACGGTGTGCGGGCGTGCCCGGTACACCGCGCTGTTCATCGCGGACCAGGGCAGCGCGGGGCCGAGATGCAGGCAGCCACGACCCTGCTCGCGCAGCGCGGCGGCGAGGGCGTGCAGACCGAGGCAGTGCGCCTCCTGCTCGGCCCCGGCCAGCAGCACCCCACCGGTGGGCAGCGACCGGCCGCCCGGCTCCCGGCGGTGGACGTCCAGCCCGACCCGCACTCCCTCGCAGAGGGCGTGCTCGATGGCGATCTCGGTGGCGGTGCGCCCCGGCAACCGGGCCAGCAGCGGCCGGCAGACCTGCTCCCAGAGCGCCGGTACGCCCCAGACGTCGGCCAGCTCCAGCAGCACGGTGGCGACACGGTTGCCGTCCAGGTCCTCGGCCGCCAGAAAGACGCGCTTGTGCGCGGTCTCCACGGCGTCCGCCGGCATCGGATCGGTCAGCACCAGACGAACCCCCGGGTAGACGTTTCCTACCCGGGGGTTCGCTGAAACGGCGCGCGGTGGATGCGCCGTCGCGGGATTTACCGGCGGCGTGCCGCCAGCCGGCGGGCCAGCGCGGCGGCGCTGCCCCAGATGCCGCGCCGGAACAACACCACCACCAGGACGAAGATGCCGCCGGTGACCAGCCCGATCGCCTCGAACCCGGAGAAGGACAGCCAGTCCTCCAGCCGGACCACGATCCCGGCGCCGAGCACCCCGCCCCAGAGCGTGCCGATCCCGCCGAGCACCACCACGATGACGGCCTTGCCGGAGGTGGTCCAGTGCAACACGTCCAGCGAGACGAACCGGTGGCCGACCGCGAACAGCCCGCCGCCGAGGCCCGCGATGAACCCGGAGAGCACGAACGCGGTGAGCTTGTAGCGGTGCACCGGGTACCCCAGCGCCCGGGCCCGGGCCGGGTTGTCCCGGATGCCGACCAGCACCCGGCCGAACGGCGAGTGCACGATCCGCCAGGCACCGGCCAGGCCGAGCAGCACGATCGGCAGGATCGCGTAGTAGAAGTAGTAGTCGTCGGTGAGGTCCCAGCCGAACAGGTCCCGGGGCACTCCCTGCAGGCCGTTCTCACCCTGGGTCACCGAGCGCCACTCGTTGGCCACGTAGTAGACCATCTGGGCGAAGGCCAGGGTGACCATGGCGAAGTAGATGCCGGTCCGCTTCACGGCCAGGTAGCCGATCGGCACCGCCAGCACGGCCGCGGCCAGCGCCCCGGCCAGCACCGCGAGGGGGAACGGCAGGCCGGCGTGGATGGCCACCAACCCGGTGACGTACGCCGAGGTGCCCCAGAACGCGGCGTGCCCGAAGGACATCAGCCCCGTGAAGCCGAGCAGCAGGTCCACCGCGACGGCGAAGAGCGCCCAGCAGAGGATGTCCACCGCCACCGCCGGGTAGAGGCCGTTGGGCAGCCAGATCGCCACCAGCAACCCGACGGCGAGCAGCGCGTACCGGACCCAGCGCGGTGCGCGCACCACGGCGACCAGCCCGGAGGGCGGGGCCGGACGCGCCGCCTCGGCCGTGGTGTCCACAGTGCTCGTCATGCCGGTGCCTCCTCACGGCCGAACAGACCCGCCGGCCGCCACAGCAGCACGACGGCCATCACGACGAAGACGATGGTCTGCGACACGATCGGGAAGTTGGACAGGTACGCCTCGCCCCACGCCTGGACCAGACCGATGCCGAAGCCGGCGGCGACCGAGCCGAAGATCGAGCCCAGCCCACCGATCACCACCACCGCGAAGACCACGATGATCAGGTCGGCGCCCATCAGCGGGTTGACCGCGCGCATCGGCGCGGCCAGCACACCGGCGAGCCCGGCCAGGCCGATGCCGAAGCCGAAGACCGGGGTCACCCAGCGCCCGACGTCGATGCCGAACGCCCGGGTCAGGTCCGGCCGCTCGGTGGCCGCCCGGACCACCATGCCGATCCGGGTACGGGTGAGCACCCACCACACCGCCACGCAGAGCAGCACGGCGAAGCCGAGGATGAACACCCGGTACGTCGGGAAGTCGAAGAGCCCGAAGTTCACCGTCCCGCTCAACAGCGACGGGGTGGCGTACGGGCTGGACTGCACGCCGTACCGCAGCTTCACCAGGTCCTGCAGGATCAGCGTCAGGCCGAAGGTGAGCAGGAAGTTGTAGAGCGGGTCGAGTCTGGTCAACCGGTGGATGACCGCCCGCTCCAGCGCCATGCCGAGCAGACCCAGCCCCACCGGCATGATCACCAGGGCCGCCCAGAACGGCACGCCCGCCTCGGTGAGCAGCACGTACGCGCCGAACGCGCCGAGCATGTAGAACGCACCGTGGGCGAAGTTGACCACCCGCAGCATGCCGAAGATGACCGCGAGCCCGAGGGCGAGCAGGGCGTAGAACGCCCCGCTCACCAACCCGTTGAACGTGTTCTGCGCGAATCCGCTCACAGCGTCACACACTCACAGCTTGCAGTCCGCCGACGGCGCGCGGAACGCCTCCGCGGCGGGGATCGTCTTGAGCACCTTGACGTAGTCCCACGGCTCGGCCACCTCGGACTGCGGCTTCACCTGCGCCAGGTACGCGTCGTGCACCACCCGGTGGTCCTCGGCACGGATCTTGCCGTTGCGCAGGAAGACGTCCTCGACAGTCTTGCCCTCCAGGCCCTTGACCACGGCGTCCGCGTCGTCGGTGCCGGCGGCCTGCACCGCCTCCAGGTACTGCAGGGCGGCGGAGTAGTTGGCCGCGTGCGCGAACGTCGGCCGGGTGCCGGCCTTCTGCTGGAACCGGTCGGCGAACTCCCGGTTCTTCGCGTCGAAGTTCCAGTACCAGGCGTCGGTGTAGGTGGTGCCGGCCAGCGCGGCCGGGGTGAGCGAGTGGATGTCGGTGAGGAACATCAGACCCACCGCGAGGCCCACGCCCTTGTCCCGCAGCTTGAACTCGTTGTACTGCTTCACCACGTTGACCAGCTCGGCGCCGGCCTGCATGGTGCCCAGCACGTCGGGCTTCGGGTTCAGCGTCGGCGCCTTGAGCAGGAACGTCGAGAAGTCGCCGCTGGTGTTCGGGAACGGCGCGCCGTCCTTGCCGACGACCTTGCCGCCGGCCGCCGTAATAGCGGTGGAGAAGCTCTTTTCCATGTCCTGGCCGAAGGCGTAGTTCGGGTACAGGATGTACCAGTTCTTGCCGATCTGCTCGGTGGTGGTCTTGCCCGTGCCGTTGGCCAGCATGTACGTGTCGTAGGCGTAGTGGAACGTGTACTTGTTGCAGCTCTTGCCGGTCAGGTCGGTGGTCGCCGCGCCGATGTTGAAGTAGAGCTTCTTCTTCTCCTTCGCCACGTCGGCGACCTTCAGCGCCGCCGACGAGGTCGGCACGTCCAGGATCAGGTCGACGCCCTTGCGGTCGTACATCTCCTGGGCCTTGGAGTTGGCCACGTCCGGCTTGTTCTGGTGGTCGGCGGTCTCCACGGTGATGTCCTTGGTCACCGCCTTGTCGCCGTACTTGGCCGTGAAGTCGGCGATCGCCATCTCCACCGCCGTCACCGAGTTCTTCCCGGACAGCTCCGAGTACGCCCCGGACTGGTCGTTGAGCACGCCCAGCACGATCTTGTCGCCGGTCAGCTTCTGGTCGCCGCCCGACTGGGGTCCACCGCCGCCGCAACCGGCGACCAGCACCACCGCGGCCGACACCGCGGCCACACCCACCGTCCTGCGCATGCTCACTCCATCCATTCCGCGCGTCGTCGCGCGGGTCGTCGTTGAGACAATTCAGATCCCGAGGTACGCCAGCAGCTCGCGTTCCCGCGAACGCACCTCGGAGTTGTCCATCGCCTCCGCGACACGTCCCTCGGCCAGCAGGTAGTGCCGGTCGGCGACGCCGGTGGCGAAGTGCAGGTTCTGTTCGACCAGCAGCACGGTCACCCCGTGCCGCTTGGCCTCCCGCAGCAGGTCACCGACCTGCTGCACGAGCAGTGGGGAGAGCCCTTCGGTGGGCTCGTCGCAGAGCAGCAGCCGGGCGCCCATCCGCAGCACCCGGGCCAGCGCGAGCATCTGCTGCTCGCCGCCGGAGAGCATCGTGGCCGCCGAGTCGCGGCGGGTGTAGAGAGCGGGGAACGCCTCGTACACCCGCTCCAGCGACCACGGGTCGGGGCCGACCGTGGGAGGCAGGGTGAGGTTCTCGGTGACGGTGAGAGTGGCGTAGCTGCCCCGGTCGTCCGGCACCCAGCCCAGCCCCAGCCGGGCCCGCTTGTGCGCCGGCAGCTTGCCGACGTCGCGCCCGTCCAGCTCCACCGTGCCGCGCTGACCGGGGTGCAACCCCATCACGCAGCGCAGCAACGTGGACTTGCCGGCGCCGTTGCGCCCGACCAGGGTGACCACCTCGCCGGCGGCGACCTCCAGGCTGACGTCGCGCAGCACCTGCGCCTCGCCGTACCAGGCGGAGAGGTTCTCAATGCGCAGCATCAGCGGCTCCCAGGTAGGCGGTGATCACACGCTCGTCCGCGCGGACCTGCTCGTACGGGCCCTCGACGAGGACCTTGCCGGCCTGCAGCACGGTGACGGTGTCGGCGAGTCGGCCGACCACGCTCATGTTGTGCTCGACCATCACCACGGTCCGGCCCTCGCGCACCCGGCCGATCAGCTCGACGGTGCGGTCGACGTCCTCGAGGCCCATCCCGGCGGTCGGCTCGTCGAGCAGCAGCACCTTCGGGTCCAGCGCGAGGGCGATGGCCAGCTCCAGGGCCCGCTTGCGGCCGTACGCCAGCGACTCCGACGGGGCGTCGGCCAGGTCGGCCAGCCCCACCATGGCCAGCAGTTCGTCGGCACGCTCGGTGTAGCGGCCCATCAGCTTCGCCGAGCGCCAGAACCGCCAGCCCAGCCCACTGGACGACTGCAGGGCCAGGGCGACGTGTTCCCGGGCGGACAGCTGCGGAAAGAGGCTGGTGATCTGGAACGAGCGCGCCACGCCGAGCCGGGCTACCTGCTCCGGAGGCAGCCCCGTGACGTCCCGCCCGGCCAGCTCGATCCGCCCGCCGCTGGGCCGCAGAAAGCCGGTGAGCAGGTTGAACAGGGTGGTCTTGCCGGCGCCGTTGGGGCCGACCAGCGCGTGCACGCTCTCCGGCGCGACGTCGAGGTCGACGTCGTCAACGGCCCGGAAGCCCCGGAAGTCGCGGGTCAGCCCACGGGCCGACAGGAGCGCTTGCCCGGCCATCGCCTCATCCTCCGCAGGGTCACGGCGACGGTCGGTTCGGTGACCGTGGTCACAGGGCCGTCGCGTGGACGAAACCTACGGCGGGCCGCGGGAGTCGAGCCATGTCGGTCAGCTCCATATTCGACCCGCAGGTGACGTGTGCGGGAGCCACTTGCTCGTGCCGCCGACTCGACCAGGCCCCCAGGTTGATGATCCACAACGCCCAGCGGAAGGCCCCAACCCCATGCCCGTCGGCTTCACCATGGCGATCGTGGTCGCCGTCGCACTGGCGGTCAGCGCCGTCCTGGCTCTCGTCGCACGCGCGCGAGGCTCAGACCATCCGACGCAGCGCGGTCTCCACGGCATCGATCAGCGGGTCACCCTCCGTCCGGGGGTGCCGTGCGAGACCGAGTTCGACGTCCGGCAGCACAGGCAGGGCGTCCGCGTCGTGGCAGGCCATGACCGGTTCGAGGTTCGCGGGCATGACCGCCGCGACGCCGAGCCCGGCCCGTACCGCGGCGAGCACCCCGACCAGGCTGTTGCTCTCGAAGGCCACCCGCCAACGCCGACCGGCACCTTCCAGCGATTCCAGGACGGACGTACGCCAGAAGCACGGGTTCGAGAACAGCACCACCGGCAGCGGATCGGCGGTCACGTCCACACCGTGGCCGACCGCCCAGACGAGCGGGCGGCGCACCGTCCAGCGGGGCGGCGCGGGGATGTCCGGCACCGCGTCGAGCACGAGTTGGACGCGGCCCGCGTCGTAGGCCTCCCGCATGGCGGCGTTGGAAACGTTGAGCACCTCCAGCGTCGCGCCGGGGTGCAGCCGGGCGAGGTCGGCGAGGGCCTGCGGCAGCTGGGCCGCGGCGAGGTCCTCGAGCAACCCGACGCCGCAGTGGCCGGTCAGCGCGCGTCCGGTTTCGGTGAGTGCCTGTGCGCAGAGCGAGAGGATGCGTTCGGCGTACGGCAGGAGTTCCTCACCCGCCCGGGTCGGCGAGACGCCGGACGGCGACCGGTGCAGCAGCGGACGGCCGACGACGCTTTCGAGCCTGCGCAACTGCTGGCTGAGAGCGGGCTGGGTATGCCCGAGCGCGGTCGCGGCGCGGCTGATGCTGCCCGAGCGTACGGCCGTGACGAACGACCGTAGCAAGGCCGTTTCCAGATCTCTTGCCATAAGCGGTCATTATGCCAACCCCAACAAGACACCCACTTCTTATGGGCTGATGGGTGACCTAGCGTCGAACGGGTGACCAGGTATCGACAGGTGCTCGCCGTGCCGGGATGGCGCCGCTGCTCGGCGTCTCACTGCTGGCCCGCACCGCGATCACGGCCGACGTGACGGCGCTGACGCTGCATGTCGTGCTGGGCCTGGAGCTGAGCTACGCGGCGGCGGGTGGTGTCGCGGCGGCCCTGACCGCCGGAGTGGCGCTGGGTGGGCCGCTGCTCGGCCGCATGATCGACTCGCGGGGCCTGCGCACCGTGCTGCTGGTAACCGTCGTGGCGCAGCTGGTGTTCTGGCTGGGCGTGCCGCTGCTGCCGTACGCGTTCCTGCTGGTCGCCAGCTTCGTGGCGGGTCTGCTGATGGTGCCGGCCCAGGCGGTGGGCAGGCAGGCGATCGCCGCGATGACGACGGCGGAGCAGCGCCGGGCCGCGTTCGCGTTGGAGTCGGTGCAGGGCGAGCTGTCGTACATCGTGGGCCCGGCGGTGGTGATCCTGTGTGCGGCGACGCTGTCGCCCGAGGTGGTGGCGTGGGGCGTCGGTGCCGCGATCCTGGTCGGCGGAGCTGGCATCGCCGTGCTCAACCCACCGATGCGCGCCGAGGACGAGGCGGATGCCGCCGCGGCCGGACGACCTGCCCGCAGGCAGTGGCTGGACGCCGACCTGATCGCCGCGCTGACGATGGCGTTCGGCACGACGACGCTGCTCAGCGGCGTCGACCTCGCCATCGTCGCCACACTGCGAGAAGCCGGTCAGGTGTCCTGGGCCGCCGTGGTCGTGGTGGTGTTCGGCGTGTCGTCCGTCGTCGGCGGACTGATCTACGGTGCGCTGTCCCGGCCACTGCCCACGTGGCTGCTGCTCGGCCTGCTCGGGCTCGTGACCATTCCCGTCGGATTCGCCCACGACTGGCCCTGGCTGTGCGTGGCGGTCGTCGGCAGTGGGCTGCTCACCGCGCCGACCCTTGCCACGGTGGCCGACGCGGTGAGCCGGCTGGCGCCGCCCGGCGCGCGGGGTGAGGTGACAGGTCTGCAATCGTCAGCGCAGAGCGCTGGTTTCGCGCTCGGATCCCCGCTCGTCGGCGTGGCGATCGACCTGTCCGTGCCGGCCGGCGGGTTCGCGGCGGCCGGGCTTGCCGGCCTCGCCGCCGCACTGACCGGACACCTGCTGTCCGGCCGGCGGTCGACCGCCGACGCCGTTCGGCTCAGTCCAGGGTGACCACCCAGCGGGCGCCCTCGCCCCGCGCAAGCCGGTCGAACGCCGTGGGCGCTTCGTCCAGCGTGATCGTGCCGCTGACCAGCACGCCCAGATCCAGCGCACCGTCGGCCAGTTCGGCGGCCAGCACGGGCACCTCCCGGTCCGGGTCGGACGAGCCGTACACCGAGGAGCGCAGCGTACGGGCGGAGTGGAAGATGTCGAGGGCGCCGAGGCTGACCATGTCGTCCTTCGCGCCCATGCCGACCACGGTCACCGTTCCCCCGCGCCGGGTGAGCCGCCAGGCCGCCCGGATGGTGGTGGCCCGACCGACGCACTCGAAGGCGTGGTCGACGCCCCGACCCTCGGTGCGCGCCCGCACCTCCTTGGAGAGCCGGTCGTCGGAGAGCAGGAAGTCGGTCGCCCCGGCGGCGAGCGCCAGGTCCCGCTTCGCCTCGGCGACGTCGACGGCGAGGATCGTCGTGGCGCCGGCCCGGCGGGCCGCGCTGAGCACGGCGAGCCCGACACCGCCGAGCCCGACCACCGCCACCGACTCGCCGGGAGCCACCCCGGCGGTGTTGCGGACCGCGCCCGCGCCGGTGAGCACCGCGCAGCCGAGCAGCGCGGCCTGCTCGGGCGGCAGGCCGGCGGGGATCGGGATGACGGCGCGCTCGGGCACCACCACCGCCTCGGCGAGCGCGCCGAGGCCGAGGGTCAGGTGCAACGGGGTGCCGTCGTCGGTCTCGCCACGCGGCACGGTCGGTGCGGTGGTGGCGGCGCAGAGCCACGGCTCGCCGTGACCGCACCACCAGCAACTCCGGCAGGCCGGCGCCCAGTTGAGCACCACCGGGGTGCCGATCGCCAGCCGGCTGCCCGGCCCGGCCTCGGCCACCACCCCGGTCGCCTCGTGCCCGAGCACCAGCGGGAACCTCGCGGCGAGAGTGCCGTTCACCATGGACAGATCGGAGTGGCAGACACCGGCGGCCCGGATGTTCACCCGCACCTCGCCGGGGCCGGGCGCGGGCAGACGTACCTGCTCGACCCGCAGCTCGGCACCGGGCCCGCGCGCGACGAGCGCGCGGACGGTGACCGGTGCGGACGCCGGCTCGGCGCCGCCCGTCGACACGGTCGGGGACAGCTCGGGGCCGGTCATCGCTGGATCGCCTTCAGCTCGCGGAACTCGGCAAGGCCGTGCACGCCCAGCTCCCGACCCAGGCCGGACTGCTTGTAGCCGCCGAACGGGGCGAGCGGGTTGAACGGTGCTCCGTTGATGTCGACGGCGCCGGTGCGCAGCCGCCGGGCCACCGCGAGCGCGGCGTCGGTGTCGGCGGACCACACGGCGCCGGCCAGCCCGTACTTCGAGTTGTTGGCGATGGCCACCGCCTCGTCGGTGTCGTCGAACGGGATGACGGCGAGCACCGGGCCGAACACCTCCTCCTGGGCGAGCGCGCTGTCCGGGTGCACGTCGGCGAAGACGGTCGGTGCGACGAAGTGCCCCCTGGCCGGCACGGGTGCGTCCGGGCCTCCGGCGACCAGCCGGGCGCCGTCGGCGAGGGCACGGTCGACGTGGCCGCGGACCCGCTCGGCCTGGGCGGCGGAGACCAGCGGGCCGAGCCGGGTGGCCGGGTCGAACGGGTCGCCGAGGCGGTAGCCGGCCACCGCGGCGGCGATCAGATCGAGCGCCTCGGCGTACCGGTCGCGGTGCACCAGCATCCGCGTCCACGCGGTGCAGGTCTGACCGGAGTTGAGCAGGGCGTTGCCGACGCCCACCTTGACCGCGGTGGCCAGGTCGGCGTCGGGGAGGATCACGTTGGCCGACTTGCCACCCAGTTCCAGCGCGACCCGGGCGATCCGGTCGGCGGCGAGCCGCATGATCCGCGCGCCGGTGGCGGTGGAGCCGGTGAACGAGACCATATCGACGTCGGGGTGCCCGGCGAGCGCCTCGCCGACCACCGGGCCGGTGCCCGGGACCAGGTTGAGCACACCGGGCGGCAGCCCGGCCTCGGTGACCGCGTCGAAGAGCAGGTACGCCGTCAGCGGCGTCAGCTCGCTGGGCTTGAGCACGACCGTGCAGCCGGCGGCGAGCGCGGGCGCCAGCTTCGCCATGACCTGGTGCAGCGGGTAGTTCCACGGGGTGATCGCACCGACCACACCGATCGGCTCGCGGACGACGAGCGAGTTGCCGACGCTCTCCTCGACCGGTGGGCGGGCGGCGAGCGCGACGTGGTCGCGCAGCACGGTCAGCGGCAGCCCGACCTGCACCCGGGTGGCGAGCTTGAGCGGCGCGCCCAGCTCCACGGCGATGGTGCGGGCCAGGTCGTCGGCGCGCGCGGCGAGCGCGATGTGCAGCCGGTCGAGGCACGCGGAGCGCTCGGCGGGGGCGGCGGCCGCCCAGCCGGGAAAGGCGGCGCGGGCCGCGGCGACGGCCCGGTCCACGTCCGTCGGTGTGCCGGCGGGCACCTGCCCGATCGGCTCACCGGTGGCCGGGTTCTCCACCTCGATCACGTCGCCGCCGGTGGACTGGGTCCACTCGCCGGCGATGTGCAGGTGGCGCCGCAGGCGCAGGGCGTCGGGCAGCAGTTGCGACGGCGGGGCGGCGAGGTCCATGTCGTCCCTTCGGGGGTGGGCGATGGGCGATGAAACTAGCGCTGGGAGTTTGGACGCTACCCGCTGGGACGGGCGGACTCCACCGGGTCGACGGTGCGGGCGTACTCGGCGACCAGGCCGTGCAGCAGGGCGTCCAGGCCGAGGGCGAAGGCTCCCTCGTCCACGCTCTGCTGGTGCTCGGCGAGCCGGTGCGCCTGGCGCAGGTGCGGGTAGTGCGCGGCGTACAGCTCGGGGTCCTCGACGAAGCCGCGGGCGAACGAGCCGAGCGCCGACCCGGCCACGAAGTACCGCAGCGCCGCGCCGATGTGGGTGGCCCGGGCCGGCGGCCAGCCGGCGCGTACCAGGCCGCCGTAGACCGCGTCGGCCATGGCCAGCGCGGCCGGCCGGCGGCCCGGTCCCTGGGCCAGGTACGGCACGATGTTCGGGTGGGCGGTGAGCGCCCGCCGGTACGACCACGCCCAGTCGCGCAGCGCCGCGGCCCAGTCCCGGCTGGCGAAGCCGCTGGTGTCGACGGCACCGGTGACGGTGTCGGCGACGGCGTCCAGGATCTCGTCCTTGGTGGCGAAGTGGTTGTAGAGCGACGGGCCGCGCACGCCCAGCTCGGCGGCGAGCCGGCGGGTGGACAGCGCCGGCAGGCCCTCGGCGTCGATCACCGCCGTGGCGGTCTCGACGATGAGCTGCCGGGTGAGCCGGGGCTGACGTGGTCGGGGCACTGCGCTCCTCGCGGGTTCGGCCACGGGGTCTGGACGCGGCAAAACTTACACCGCTAGTTTAAGGGTGACCGGCAGCACCGACGCCAGGAGGACCACCGTGGACTTTTCGCTGACCGACGAGGAGCGGGCGGTACGGGACACCGTCCGGTCGTTCATCCGCCGCGAGGTGATGCCGCTGGAGGCGGAGGTGCTCCGCCGGGAACGGGCGCACCAGCCCGGCCTGGACCACTCCGAGGTCCGCGAGCTGCAACTCAAGGCACGCAAGTTCGGCTTCTGGGGCCTGGCCACCCCCGAGGAGTACGGCGGGATGAACCTGCCTGCCGTCCTCCAGTCGCTGATCTGGACGGAGCTGGGCCACACGTTCGTGCCGTTCCGCTTCGGCGGCGAGGCCGACAACATCCTGTTCCACGCCACCGAGGAGCAGAAGCGCGAGTTCCTCATCCCGACCATCGAGGGCGAGCGGCGTTCCTGCTTCGCGATCACCGAGCCGGGCGCCGGCTCGGACGCGGCGAACATCCGGCTGTCCGCCCGCCGCGACGGCGACGACTGGATCCTCGACGGCGAGAAGACCTTCATCACCGGCGGCAACGAGGCGGACTTCGCCATCGTGGTCGCGGTGACCGACCGGGAGAAGGGCGCCCGCAACGGCGGCGCCACCGCGTTCCTGGTGGACCGGGCGATGGGCTGGCGGTCGGAGTTCATCCAGACCATGGGCGAGGGCGGCCCCGCGTCCCTGATCTTCGACGGCGTACGCGTGCCGCACCGCAACATCCTCGGCGAGATCGGGCAGGGCTTCACGCTCGGCATGGAGTGGATCGGCAAGGGCCGCTACACCATCCCGTCGCACGCCATCGGCATCGCCGAGCGGGTCCTGCAGATGGCGATCGACCACGCCAACACCCGGGAGACCTTCGGCGCGAAGATCGGCACCAACCAGGCCATCCAGTGGATGATCGCCGACTCGGAGACCGAGCTGGAGGCCGCCCGCTGGCTGGTGCTGAAGTCGGCGTGGACGGTCGACCAGGGCATGGATCCCCGGCACGCCTCGTCGATGGGCAAGCTCTACGGCGCCGGCATGGTCAACCGGGTGGTCGACCGGGTGCTCCAGATCCACGGCGGCATGGGCTACACCCGCGAGCTGCCCATCGAGCGCTGGTACCGGCAGGTCCGCCTCTACCGGATCTTCGAGGGCACCGACGAGATGCAGCGACTGATCATCTCGCGGGACCTGCTGCGCGGCTACACGAAGATCGGTGGCCACCTGGCCTGAGCGGATGTGGCGCTGACCGGCTCAGCCGGTCAGCGCCGTCAGGGCGGCGTCCACATCGGCCTCCGTGGAGTAGATGTGGAAGGAGGCCCGGACCCGCCCGGCGCGTACCGCCGCCCGGATGCCGGCCGCCGCCAGGCGCCGCTCCGCGTCGGGCACGTCGACGGTGACGATGGCGCTCTCCCCCGGCGGTCGGCCCAGCCCGGTCAGGAACCGGTTGGCCAGCGCCACGTCGTGCGCCCGGATCGCCGGCACGCCGATCTCGGCGACCAACTCCAGGGCGGGCGCCGCGCCCACCCAGCTGAACCACGCCGGTGAGATGTCGAACCGGCGGGCGTCGTCGGCCAGCCGCAGTGGCGGGCCGTAGTAGGAGGCGTACGGGTCGCGGCCCGCGTACCAGCCTGCGGCGTCGGGGCGCAGCCGGTCACGCAACGCCGGGGCCAGATAGGCGTACGCGCAGCCACGCGGACCCATCACCCACTTGTAGCCGCTCACCACGACCACGTCGGCCAGGCTCCCGTCGAACGGCAGCCAGCCGCACGCCTGGCTCGCGTCCACCACGACCAGCGCACCGTGCGCGCGGGCCGCGGCCACGATCTCGTCGTACGCCGCGACGGAGCCGTCGGCCGACTGCACCAGGCTGAACGCGACCAGATCGGTGTCGGCGTCGATCGCGTCGGCCAGCCCGTCCGCCGGTACGGTGCGGACCGTGACGCCCCGCTCCTCCTGGACCAGCCAGGGAAAGAGGTTGGAGGTGAACTCGACCTCGGGGACCAGCACCGTCGTCCCGGCCGGCAGCGCCGCCGCGACCGGTGCCAACATCTGCGAGGCGGTCGCACCGACCGCCACGTCCTCGCCCGGCACCCCGATCAGGCCGGCGAACGCGGTACGCGCCCGGTTCACGGAGTCCCCCCAGCCCTCCCACGACGTACTGCCGACCCGCCAGCCGGCGAGGGCCTCCTGCATCGCCGTCCAGGCCGGCTCGGGCGGCAGCCCGTAGGAGGCGGTGTTCAGCCAGCCGGGCTCCGGCTGCCAGAGCTTCTGTGCCTGCTCAATCTCCATACCAGCGACGCTAGGCGGGACAGGCGCGGACCGGCACGGCCAATCGGCGATCGGCGGCCTGTGGTGGGCGTCTCGATGACGGATGGGCGGGCGTGGTCGGCATTGAGCGGTGGCACCCGCTCCGGCTCACGGCTTCCCGCTCCGGTCGGCAGACGAGCCGTCGGGGGGCGGGTGGATCCGGGCCAGGCTGTCGGCGAGGGCGGCGAGCCACTGGTCGACCTCCACGAGATGCCGGACCGAGGGCCGGGAGCCGACGTCGCCGAGCAGCGGGCGGATCCGGTCGAGTTCGTCGACGCAGCCGGGCGGGGTGGGCACCGGCCCTGAGGGCCGACCGTGGGCGATCTGGTCGGCGAGGTCGTCGTACGCCGAACGCAGCTCGCGGGCCGACTCCCGCAGCAACCCCGCGGCCGGAGCCCAGCCGGCGAGGCAGCCGGGTGGGTTGCGGCGCAGCAGCGACTCGGCACCGGCCATCACGTGGTGCCCGGCGCCCAGGACCCCGTCCCAGTCCACCCGCCGGCTCGGCTGGTCGTGCCGCTCGGAGTGGTACTGGCTGTGCGACGAGTCGACCAGGATCATCCGCTGCCGCACCCGGTGGAGGGCTCGGTCGGGCGGTGGACCGCCGAGCACCGCCTGCACGGTCTGCTCGACCGCGTCCCCGCTGGCTGCCAGATAGCGGGCCGCGTTGTGCCGGAGGTCGCGGCTCGCGCCGCGCGGCCACATGGCCACGCCGGCGAGCACGCCGATCACCGCGCCGAGCACGACGTCGACCAGGCGGGCCTCGGCTAGCCGCCACCCTTCGGGGGCGAGCTGGGCGAAGACGAACGTCAGCAGGACCGTGAACAGCGCC
This sequence comes from Micromonospora sp. RHAY321, assembly GCF_023896955.1. Taxonomy (GTDB): domain Bacteria; phylum Actinomycetota; class Actinomycetes; order Mycobacteriales; family Micromonosporaceae; genus Micromonospora. The sequence continues at coordinate 35,642 of NZ_JAMHIW010000016.1, read as the reverse complement.
TGTTGCCAGACCGGACCGAGCAGGCGGCCGACGCCGAAGGCCAGCATCAGGGTGAACGGCAACGCGACGGCGTACACGATCGGCTCGTCGATGACGAGCATCAGCCCACCGCTGACGACGGCGCCGACGGTCGTGCCCACCACGGCGGGCCGCAGCGCGGTGCGGGTGTCCGCGGCCGAGGTGCGCAGAACGGTGAGGGTGGCCAGGAGCACCCAGAAGCCGTGGGTGAGTTGTAGCGTCCCGGCGGTCACCCGGGCGATGGCCAGCGCCACCGCCAGCCGCAGCGAGCTGTGCAGGTGGGCCGAGCTGGGTGCGAGGTGGGCGCGGAACTGCCGCCAGTACAGCGACCACGGGCCATGGCGCGCGAACTCGAACAGCCCCGAGTAGTCATCCCCGTCGTCGAGCCGCGACCCGCTGGCCACCCGAGCCGCGACGGCGAGGACCCGCACCTGACCGGCGAGGGCCAGCGCGGTCGCGTCCCGGCACAACCGGGGTACCTCCGGCGCGTCGCCGCGGCCGTCCCGCCCGCCGGGGTACGCCATCTCAGCTTGCAAGACCGCAGCGTCCAGGCCGCCGAGGTCAACCGGCGGCGCACCCGGCGACAGGCTCCGGCCGGCGGCACGGGTCGTGTCGGCGCACGACCGCAGCAGCCGCGCCGCCGCCAGGTCCGGGATCGGCTCCGGTGGGGCCTCCGCCGCCAACCGGTCCGCCTCGGCGAGCACCTCCCGCAACGCCGCCGAGCAGACCCGCAGTGCGCGGTCACGCGCGTCGGCCGCGGTCGGTGCCCACGCCGCGGGGGTACGGATCAACGCGAGCTCCGCCACCGCAGCGGACGCCCGCTCGCGCCGCGCGTCCCGACCACCGTCACCGCCGTGCGGGTCGGTCAGCACGTCCGCCGCGGCATCGAGAAACGCCGCCACGCCGTCCGCCGCCTCGGCCAGCCGTTGCCGGTAGGACAGCGGCACCGGATCGGGCCAGAGGAACACCTCGGCCACGGCGAGCACCACGATGGCGAGCGTGACCCCGGCCAACCGCTCCGGCAGGGTGCCCGGATCGTACGGCGGGAAGGACGCCAGGATGTAGAAGAGCTGGAACGCGCTGCCCAGCCCGAGCAGGCGCGGATTGCCGACGCCGGCGAACGCCACGACGAACCCGATGACCAGCATCCCGACGGACGCCATCCAGGTGCTGCCCGCCAACACCGTGCCCGCGCTGATCAGCGCCCAGACCACCGGCAGTGTGCTGACCAGGATCCGCGCCCGCTGGGGCGCCGGCCCGGGCAACTGCGCGAACGCCCCGGAGGCGACCACGCCGAACAGGCCGTACGTGGCGAGCATCGGGCTGCCGACGCCGTAGCGACAGGCGTAGAAGACGACGGACGCGACAAGGGTCAGCCGTGCCGCGCGCCGCAGGACGGCATCCCCCGGGTCACGACTGCGAAGCCGGCCCAGGAGGCTGGTTCCGAGCACGCCTGGTCCCCCGGGTTCGTCGCGACACCCTCCCCGGCCCATCATTCTTCACCGAGAGCTCTCGGCGGCGGCGGGTTTCGCGGCGATTCAGAGGACATCTGGGTCGCGGAGAGCGGGGCGGAATTCTCGGAGCCGTGGTAGACGGCGAGTCCTGGCAGGATGTCTCGGTGCGCTTCACCCCTCGCCTCGTGACGTCCTTCCGGATTCCGTCGAACTCCCCTCGCGTACCCGGTATCGCCAGCACCGCTGACACTCCCGCCGTCCAGCGGTGGCCGCATCGCCGGCTCGTCGTGATCCGCAGGGACGACGAACTGTCGGCGTACGACCTCGACCGGCTCCTCGGCGGTGACGACACTCCCGCCGCGAGGTTCCCAGCGCCATGGCCGCGTGGGGCGGGCGGAGTCGATGCGGTGAGCCCCACCCTCGACCTGGCGGTCTTCAGCGGTCAGCACGCGCTGCACGCGGTCGACGAGACCGGCGCGCTGCGGTGGAGGGTGCGGCACGCCTGCTGGGGCTCGCCCTGCTCGTCCCACCATGAGTCCTACGAGGAGTACGCCGGCACCGGCGAGCACCGCTGTCCCGATCGGGGCTCCTGCTGGATCAGCGCGGACGGCTCGACGGTGTGGGCGCACGTACGCACCCCACTACCGGACGACGCCGAGCCGGAGCACGACGAGGAGTGGCTCGTGATCGACGCCGCCGACGGTCGCATCCTGGGACGGGCCTCGACCGGCACCGCGGCCGCCGGCTCCCACCACGTTCCCCACCCGGACGTTGGACAGATGGGCCTCAGCATCGGCGAGGGCCAGGACGGTGTCCCGCTGCGGTGGGGTCGGTGGGACGGCGTCCGACTCACCGTCACCTCTATCGGGGACGACGACCGCTGCCTCATCGATGTCAGCCCGTCCGGACGGCTGTTCCTCACGGTCGCCCACGATCAGGGAGACCTGGCCGTTCATCGGCTTCCCGACGGAGCGGTGCTGCACGAAATTGCGGCCGACCAGCTTCAGTCGAACCCGCAGCCACCGTCGGACACGGCCGAGGAGCCCTACTGGGACTACCGGTGTGGCTTCGTCGACGAGCGCACGGTGATCGCGAGCGCCGAGGAGAACGACGAGGAGTACGGTCGCCCGCAGCATTGGCTAATCGACGCGGCGCAGGGTGAAGTGCTCGGTCAGGTCGAGTACCCGATGCCCGTTTCGGAGAGCCCGATGGCGCTTGGGGACGGCACCTGGCTCACCTGCGGCGAGGACCCGTTCCAGCTCCTGCTGTGGAGCCTCCCGGTGGAGCACCAGGTTCCGTCTAGCTCGACCGGCGACTCAGCCGCGGAGTGACCGCTTCGAATTGAACTCTCGGCGAGACGGCCGTCTTCTCGGCTCAGCTGAGTGGCACGGCTGCTGCACTTCGCTGCTGTGCTGCCGGCGTCAGACGAGGCGCTGAATTCGGACCTTGGCTCGCCGGGGGAACCGACCTCCTTGGCAACCACCCATAGATAGCGTTGGGTAGCCAGGGCTGGCGTAGGTGGTCTACTCGTGTTGCCAACCGAGGGGAACCACCGTGCCGCCGCGTTACCGCTATGAGCAGATCGCCGACGACCTCGCCGAACGCATCAAGTCCGGCGAGTTCCAGCCGGGCTCCAAGCTGCCCAGCCGGCGAGAGCTGATCGAGCACTACGGCGTTACAGAGCCGGTCATCGACCGTGCCATGCAGGTGCTACGGATCAAGGGCATGACCGAGACGCTGCCAGGCGTAGGCGTCTTCGTCGCCGAGTAGATCCCCTCCCTGCAGCCGATCCCTCAAACCAAGAGGAGCGCGATCCTCGGGTCAGCGGGCGGCCCTGTGGAACCTAGTCAGATCGCAACCGTCGGGGTCGCCTTCAAATCGGTACAGCCAGGGCTCTTCTCGGTTGCCGGAAATCCACAGCTGCAGGTCCTCAAGCCTCAGATCCTCGGTGCTCTTTGAATCGAGGTCGAGAGTCCACGTGCCCTCTTCGTTGGCCTCGGGAAGATTGCTGGCGCTGTAGCGCCCATCTTCGCTTAGCTCGATCCTTCCACCTTCAAGACTGGTGTAGATCCCTGCCAGGTCTGACTCGGTGATGTCTTCGGGGGGCTGGGGTGCGCACCCGAAATACCGGCTACATCCTGCGGGGGCCATCGATACGAGCAAGCTGAACGCCAGGGCCGCCGCGAATCGCGGGATTCTCCCCATCAAAGGCTCCGTCCTGCTCGGCGGACACAGAGCCGAGCGACAGCGGACTCTACAGCGCGCCGCCTACCTGGCGGCACGCTCTGGTCCGCAGGCGGCGAGGTGCTGACCTCAGACCCGTAGAGCGCGCTGAAAGCCGGTGGTTCGGCAAGGAATGATCCGGCTACGGTTCGCGGATGAGCATCCTGCCCGGCGCGACCAGACAGTCGTTCGTGGGTCGCGATCTTCGGCATCGCACCCTTGATGGGCAATCTTTCAAGTTGTGTGATTTCCGCGGCGCCGACCTTCGGGGTGCCTCCATCCGAGGCACTCGCTTCTCTGGCTGCGATCTGCGGGATGCCGATCTGCGTGACACGGATCTGTCCTACGCGCGGTTCGGCTACGTCTCGACGCACAATCCGGAGTACGGGCGCACGGACGTTACGGGGGTCCGGTGGGACGGGGCCAACGTCCGAGGTGTCACCGCCGACCGTGTCATTGGATGGCCGCACGGCACCCCTGGCCGCTGACCCCGGCACGCTGCTAGCTCGCAGAGGGCATCATTCACAGCGGCTGGCCTCAGCTCTCGCCGGCTCCCGAAGCTGGTAGGTCGAGATAGGCCAGTAGCCGCAGGGCTCCGGCAAGGTGTTGCAGGTCGTGCCAGAGCACCGGCACGTCGTCCGTCGGACGGCGCAGCAGCGCGTTCAGCTCCGCGATGTCGTCGCCGCTCTGCCCGACATCGATCCCCGGTGCCGGGTCCTCCCGCAGCTCGAACGCGGTCCGCAGGTCGACGTCCCAGTAGGCGTCGACACCGACGCCCGACAGCTCGATGTCCGGCCCGAACCGCTGTTCCACTGCGTCCAGCAGCATTGCGCACATTTGGCGAAGGTCCTGAACCCTCAGCATGTTCGTCACGGTCACCACCCTCGCGGTAGCGCCCGCACACAACAACAGCGATTGCACAACACTGCCGTACAACGGCAGAGAGGCCACCTCCTTTCGGGAAGCGGCCTCTCACCTGCCTAAGGGATAACCGGGGGTCGCTCCTGCGCTCGGCCAAGCCGACAAGGGGAGGTCCCTGATCGCCGGGTCAGGCCGGTACGGTGGCCCGCTCGTCGTCGGACCGCCGCGGCTCGGACTCGTCCTCGTCGTCGTGCTCGTCGAGCATCGTCGCCTCGTCGAACGGGTCGTCGCCGCGCAGCACACCGACCGCCCGGTCCCGATCGAACTCCCCGGTCCAGGTCCCCACCAGCACGGTCGCCACGGCGTTGCCCGCGAAGTTGGTCAGCGCCCGCGCCTCCGACATGAACCGGTCGATGCCCACGATCAGACCGACACCGTCCACGAGGTCCGGCCGGTGCGACTGAAGCCCACCAGCCAGAGTCGCCAGCCCCGCGCCGGTCACCCCAGCAGCACCCTTCGATGCAATGATCATGAACAGCAGCAGCGACACCTGCTCGCCGATCGACAGCGGCTTGCCCAGCGCGTCGGCGATGAACAGCGACGCCATCGTCAGGTAGATGGCCGTCCCGTCGAGGTTGAACGAGTACCCGGTCGGCACCGTGATGCCGACGACGGGCTTGCTCACGCCGAAGTGCTCCATCTTCGCGATGAGCCGCGGCAGCGCCGACTCCGACGACGAGGTCGACAGGATCAGCAGGAACTCCCGGCCCAGGTAGCGCAGCAGCGAGAAGATCGAGATCCGGGCGATGAACCAGAGCAGCGCGCCGAGGATCACCACCACGAAGATCAGACAGGTGACGTAGAAGCCGACCATGATCTGCGCGAGGCTCTTGAGCGCGTCCACGCCGGTCGCGCCGACGACGGCCGCCATGGCGCCGAACGCGCCGATCGGCGCCAGCCACATGATCATGGCGAGCACCTTGAACACCACCCGCTGGATGACCCCGATGGCACTCAGCACCGGCTCACCGCGCCGGCCCATGGCCTGGACGGCGAAGCCGACCAGCAGCGCCACCAGCAGCGTCTGGAGCACCTCGCCCTCGGTGAGCGCGGAGAGCAGCGTGGTCGGGATGACCCCGAGGAGGAACTCCGTCGTACCGCCGGCCTCGTCACCGGCGGCGGCCTTGCCCGCACCGGCGAGGTCCTGGCCCAGGTCCAGGCCCGAGCCGGGGTGGATGAGGTTGCCGACCACCAGGCCGATCGCGAGCGCGACGGTCGACATGGTGAGGAAGTAGCCCAGGGCGAGGCCACCGACCTTGCCGACCTTCGCCGCCTGCCGGACGGAGCCGACGCCCAGCACGATGGTGCAGAAGATGACCGGACTGATCATCATCTTGATCAGGTTGACGAAGCCGGTGCCGATCGGCTTGAGCTCCTTGCCGAAGTCGGGGGCGACGAGGCCGACCACGATGCCGGCCAGCACGGCCACGATGACGGCGAGGTAGAGATAACGGGTACGGTCCCGTCGGACCGACGGTGTCGGTGTAGTGGTGGATGCGGTGGTGTCCATGTCGACAATGTGAAGCGCGTCTCAGGTGTTGACAGCCTTGCGGTCATTCTGTTCACCGGCAAATTCACAAACGAAACCGGTCGGCGACACCGGCGCAACGAGGAGGTGGTGGAGGTGGCCCGACGCCAGTGGAGCATCGCGGGGCAACTGTTCGCCCTCCAGGCGGTGGTGGTGACGCTGCTCGTGCTGGCCGGTGCGGCGGGGGCCGTGTGGCTGGCCCGCAGCGACTCCCGCCAGGCCGCGCAGGAGGAGGTGCTCGCGGTGGCGCAGACCGTGGCCCGCTCCCCCGACGTCCGCGCGGCCCTCACGACCGCCGACCCGGCCGGCACCCTCCAGCCGTACGCCGAGTCGACCCGGCTGGCCACGGGCACCGACTTCGTGGTGGTGATGGCCCCCGACCGGACCCGCTACTCGCACCCGACCCGGGAGCTGATCGGCCGGCCGTTCGTCGGGGAGATCGAGCCCGCCCTGGCCGGCCAACCGTTCACGATCACCAACGTCGGCACGCTCGGCGAGTCGGTGCGCGCGGTCGTTCCGGTGTACGACGATCAGCGGCGGATCGTCGGCCTGGTGTCGGTGGGCATCACCACCCGGGCGATCGACCGCAAACTGCTCGGCCAGCTGCCGGTGCTCCTGGGCGTCGTCGCACCGGCGCTCGCCCTCGCCGCGACCGGCTCCTGGCTGCTCAGCCGCCGGCTCCGCCGGCAGACGCACGGCCTCGGGCCGGCCCAGATGACCCGGATGTACGAGTACTACGACGCGGTTCTGCACTCCGTGCGCGAGGGTCTGGTCGTCCTGACCCGCGACCGGCGGGTGGCGCTGGTCAACGACGAGGGACGCCGGCTGCTGGGCCTCGGCACGGACGCGCAGGTGATCGACCAACCGGTGGCCGGGATCGACCTGCCGCCCGCGGTGGCCGAGCTGCTCGGCTCCGGGCGGGACGCCCGCGACGAGCCCATCCTCGCCGGTGACCGGGTGCTGGTCGCCAACCAGCGGACCACCCGCTTCGAGGGCGCGGTGCTCGGCACCGTGCTCACCCTGCGCGACCAGACCGAGCTGCGCACCCTGGCCAGCGAACTGGACTCGGTGCGTGCCCTGACCGAGGCGTTGCAGGCGCAGACCCACGAATCGGCCAACCGGCTGCACACCGTGCTGACCCTGGTCGAGCTGGGCCGCGCCGACGAGGCCGTCCGGCTCGGCACCCGCGACCTGGCCCTCGCCCAGCAGTTGACCGACCGGGTGGTCGGCGCGGTGACCGAGCCGGCGCTGGCCGCGCTGCTGCTCGGCAAGTCGGCGCAGGCAAGCGAACGCGGGGTGGACCTGGTGATCGAGCCGGACTGCCGCCTCGACGACAGCCCTCTGCCCACCGGCGACCTGCTCACGGTGGTCGGCAACCTGGTCGACAACGCCCTCGAGGCGGTGGCCGGTACGCCGGCTCCCCGCCGGGTGCGGGTCTTCATCGGCGTCGTCGACGACGAGCTGACGGTGCGGGTCGCCGACAGCGGCCCGGGGCTGGCACCGGACCGGGTGGCGGACGCGTTCCGGCGCGGCTGGTCCACGAAGAGCACCGGCCGGGGCCTCGGCCTGGCACTCGTCGGGCAGGTGGTCCACCGGCACGGCGGCCGCTCCGAGGTGGGCCGCTCGGACGACGGCGGCAGCCTGTTCACCGTGCGCCTGCCGATCGTCGCGGCACGCCGATGACCGACATCCGGGTGCTGGTCGTCGAGGACGAGCCGCTGCTGGCCGAGGCGCACGCGGCGTACACCGAGCGGGTTCCCGGTTTCGTGGTGGTCGGGGTGGCACACACGGCGCGGGCGGCGATGGCGGCGCTGCGGGCCAACGACGGCGGCGACGTGGACCTCGTACTCCTCGATTTCCGGCTGCCCGACCTGCACGGCCTGGACGTCTGCCGGGCGCTGCGCGCGGCGGGCAGCAGCGTCGACGTGCTGGCGGTGACCTCCGCGCGGGACCTCGCGGTGGTCCGCACCGCGGTCTCGCTGGGGGTGACCCACTACCTGCTCAAGCCGTTCACGTTCGCCGCGTTCCGCGACAAGCTGGAGCGGTACGCCGACTACCGCGCCCAGGCGCTCGCCGACGGCGAGGTGGCCGCCCAGCACGAGGTGGACCAGATGTTCGCCACCCTGCGCGGCACGGCCGGGCACAGCCTGCCCAAGGGCCTCGACGCGCAGACCCTGAACCGGGTTCGCGCCGCCCTCACCGAGGAGGCCGACGCGGAGGCGGGGCTGTCCGCGACCGAGGTGAGCACACGGACCGGCATCTCACGGGTGACCGCCCGCCGCTACCTGGAGTACCTGGTGACCATCGACCGGGCCGCCCGCCACCCCCGCTACGGCACCCCCGGCCGCCCCGAGGTCGAGTACCGCCCGCGCTAACCAACACCCACTTCGCCCCGGACCCCGCCCCCCACCCCGGCGATCTTGCACTTTCTGTCGGGACTATTGCCGCGCTAGCGACATTTCCGCGACCGGACATGCAAGATCGCCGGGTGGAGGGCGGGGGGCGCGCCGGGAAGGCGGTGGCGGGGGGAAGATCCGTTGTTAGACTCGGCGGAGTTGGGTGTCAGCGGTTGACGAGGGAGACCAGACATGGCGGGTGACGACGACATCTCCGGGTGATACCGGATGTCTCAGGCCACCGTTCGGCGCGCGTCCGCGCAGCCGCTGTGGCCATGCCGTCGTTTCACCAGTCCGGTTTCCTCGGGCGGCTCCGGCGCGCCCACCCACCCTTTGAGGTCACTCGCATGTCTGATGCGTTCATCGTCTGCTCGAACCTGTCCTTCTCCTGGCCGGACGACACCCCGGTCTTCTCGGAGCTGTCCTTCACCGTCCCCGGCGGCCGCACCGGCCTCGTCGCGCCCAACGGCACCGGCAAGAGCACCCTGCTGCGGCTGATCGCCGGGGAGCTGCGGCCCAGCGGCGGCAGCGTCACCGTCGACGGTGTGCTCGGCTACCTCCCGCAGACCCTGCCGCTGGCCGGCGACCTGACCGTGGCCGAGGTGCTGGGCGTCGCCGAGCGGATCGCGGCGCTGCACGCCATCGAGGCCGGCGACGCCAGCGAGGAGCACTTCGCCACGATCGGCGACGACTGGGACATCGAGGAGCGCACCCGCGCCGAGCTGGAGCGCCTCGGCCTGGGCGAGCTGTCGCTCGACCGGAGGCTGCGCACCCTCTCCGGCGGTCAGGTGGTCTCCCTCGGACTGGCGGCGCAGCTGCTCCGGCGCCCCGACGTGCTGCTGCTCGACGAGCCCACCAACAACCTGGACCTGGAGGCGCGGCACAAGCTCTACGACGTGCTGACGGATTGGACCGGCTGCCTGCTGCTGGTCAGCCACGACCGGGAGCTGCTGGACCGGATGGACCGCATCGCCGAGCTGGACCGAGGAGAGATCCGCTGGTACGGCGGCAACTTCACCGCGTACACCGAGGCGGTGCAGGCGGCGCGGGAGGTGGCCGAGAGCAACATCCGCAACGCCGAGCAGGAGGTCAAGCGGGAGAAGCGGGAGATGCAGCAGGCCCGCGAGCGGGCCGACCGGCGGGCCAGCAACGCCAGCCGGAACCTGAAGAACGCGGGGCTGGCCCGGATCGTGGCCGGTGGGCTCAAGCGCAGTGCGCAGGAGTCGGCGGGCCGGGCGCAGGAGACGCACTCCAGCCGGCTCGGTGAGGCCAAGGCCCGGCTCGACGAGGCCGGTCGGGCGCTGCGCGAGGAGGACCGGATCGTCGTGGACCTGTCGGACACCACCGTCCCGGCCGGCCGCACGGTCTTCTCCGGGCAGGGCATGCGGGTCCGATTCGACGACCGGGACCTGTTCGCCGGTGACGGCGCCGACCTGGTGATCCGGGGACCGGAGCGGATCGCGCTCACCGGCCCCAACGGTGCGGGCAAGTCGACCCTGCTGCGCCTCGTCGACGGTGACCTCGACCCGGCCGGCGGCGAGATCAAGCGGGCCGACGGGCGGATCGCGTACCTGTCGCAGCGGCTGGACCTGCTAAACCTGGACCGCACGGTGGCGGAGAACTTCGCCGCGTACGCGCCGAGCCTGCCGGACGCCAAGCGGATGAACCTGCTCGCCCGGTTCCTGTTCCGGGGCGCGCGGGTGAACCTGCCCGTCGGGGTGCTCTCCGGCGGTGAGCGGCTGCGCGCCACCCTCGCCTGCGTGCTCTGCGCCGAACCGGCACCGCAACTGCTGCTGCTCGACGAGCCGACCAACAACCTGGACCTGGTCAGCGTCGCCCAGTTGGAGAGCGCGCTGAGCGCGTACCAGGGCGCGTTCGTGGTGGTCAGCCACGACGAACGGTTCCTCGCCGAGATCGGCGTGCAGCGCTGGCTGCGGCTGGCCGACGGCCAGCTGCGGGAGATCGCGGCCCCCGACCGGGGCTGAGCCCGGCGGGCGTCCCGGCCCGGTCAGCTCACGTTGGCCGGGCCGAGGACGCTCTTCAGGTCACCCATCAGCGCGGTGGTCGCCGCCACCCGGAACGGACCCAGCCGCAGCGTGGTGGTGCGCCCGCCGTTGAGCAGCTTGACGTGCACCTCGGTGTCGCCGGGGTGCAGCACCAGCGTCTCCTTGAGCCGTTCCACCAGCGGTGGCGTGCACCGGTGCACCGGGATGGTGAGGGTGACCGGCTTGTTGGTGGCGCTGGTGCTGACGTCCGGCATGGACATGTCCATCGCCATGATGCGTGGGGTGTCGTCGCGGCGGTCCACCCGCCCCTTGACCACCACGATCGCGTCCTCGGCGATGTACTGCCCGATCACCTCGTAGGTGTTGGGGAAGAACAACGTCTCCACGCCGCCGGCCAGGTCCTCCAGGGTGGCCGAGGCCCAGGCCCGGCCCTGCTTGGTGACCCGGCGCTGCACACCGGAGAGGATGCCGGCGAGGGTGACGACCGCGCCGTCGGGCACCGCGCCGTCCTCGGCGAGGGAGGCGATGGTGGTGTCGGCCGCCGCGCCGAGGATGTGCTCCAGGCCGAACAGCGGGTGGTCCGAGACGTACAGGCCGAGCATCTCGCGCTCGAAGGCCAGCTTGTCCCGCTTGTCCCACTCGCTGTCGCCGATCACCGGCATCACCGTCGTGCTGCCCGTGTCGGCGTCACCGAAGCCGGCGCCGAAGAGGTCGTACTGGCCGACCGCCTCCTTGCGCTTGACATCGGCGTACGCGTCGATGGCGTCGGCGTGCACCGCGAGCAGGCCCTTGCGCGGGTGTTCGAGGGAGTCGAACGCGCCCGCCTTGATCAGCGATTCGATGGTCTTCTTGTTGCAGACCACCGCGTCCACCTTGGACAGGAAGTCGTAGAAGTCGGTGTACTCGCCCTTCTCCTCCCGGCACCGCATGATCGAGGCGACCACGTTCGCGCCGACGTTGCGCACGGCGGCCAGACCGAACCGGATGTCCTTGCCGACCGGTGTGAACGGCCCGGCGGAGGTGTTCACGTCCGGCGGCAGCACCTGGATGCGCATCCGTCGACACTCGGACAGGTAGAGCGCCATCTTGTCCTTGTCGTCGCCGACGCTGGTCAGCAGCCCCGCCATGTACTCGGCCGGGTAGTGCGCCTTGAGGTACGCGGTCCAGTAGGAGACCAGGCCGTACGCGGCCGAGTGCGCCTTGTTGAAGGCGTACCCGGCGAACGGCACCAGGACGTCCCACACCGCCTGGATCGCCTCGTCGGAGTAGCCGCGCTCGCGGCAGCCGTCCCGGAACGGGATGAACTCCTTGTCGAGGATCTCCTTCTTCTTCTTACCCATGGCCCGGCGGAGCAGGTCCGCCTGGCCGAGGGTGTAGCCGGCGAGGATCTGCGCGGCGCGCTGCACCTGCTCCTGGTAGACGATCAGGCCGTGGGTGGGTTCCAGGATCTCCCGCAGCGGCTCCTCCAGCTCCGGGTGGATCGGCGTGATCTCCTGGAGGCCGTTCTTGCGCAGCGCGTAGTTGGTGTGCGAGTCGACGCCCATCGGGCCGGGCCGGTACAGCGCCAGGACGGCGGAGATGTCCTCGAAGTTGTCCGGCTTCATCAACCGCAGCAGCGAGCGCATCGGCCCACCGTCGAGCTGGAACACGCCGAGGGTGTCACCACGGGCCAGCAGCTCGTAGGCGGCCGGGTCGTCCAGCGGCAGGGCCAGCAGGTCGAGTTTCTTGCCGTGGTTGAGCTCGATGTTCTTGACCGCGTCGTCGATGATCGTCAGGTTGCGCAGGCCGAGGAAGTCCATCTTCAGCAGCCCGAGCGACTCGCAGGTCGGGTAGTCGAACTGCGTGATGATCGCGCCGTCGGCGTCGCGGCGCATCAACGGGATGTGCTCGATGATCGGCTCGGCGGACATGATGACGCCCGCGGCGTGCACACCGGTCTGCCGGATCAGGCCCTCGATGCCCTTGGCGGTGTCGATCACCTTGCGGACGTCCGGGTCGGAGTCGTACAGGCCACGGATCTCGCCGGCTTCGGCGTAGCGGGGGTGCTTCGGGTCGAAGATGCCGGTGAGCGGGATGTCCTTGCCCATCACGGCCGGCGGCATCGCCTTGGTGATCCGGTCGCCGACCGCGTACGGGAAACCCAGCACCCGGGCCGAGTCCTTGATCGCGGCCTTCGCCTTGATCGTGCCGAAGGTCGCGATCTGGGCGACCTTGTCCTCACCCCACTTGTCGGTGACGTACTTGATCACCTCACCGCGCCGACGCTCGTCGAAGTCGATGTCGACATCCGGCATCGACACACGCTCGGGGTTCAGGAACCGCTCGAAGATCAGGCCGTGCTGGATCGGGTCCAGGTCGGTGATGCCCAGCGCGTACGCGACGAGCGAGCCGGCGGCCGAACCACGACCCGGGCCCACCGAGATGCCCTGGCTCTTGGCCCACTGGATGAAGTCGGCGACCACGAGGAAGTACGACGGGAAGCCCATCTGGTTGATGACGCCCAGCTCGTACTCGGCCTGGACGACGTGCCCCTCCGGGATGCCGTTCGGGTAGCGGCGGGCCAGGCCGGCGAACGTCTCCTTGCGGAACCAGGACTCCTCGGTCTCGCCCTCGGGGACCGGGAAGCGTGGCATCAGGTTGTGGAACTCGAACATGCCCTTCGGGTCGACCTTCTCGGCGACCAGCAGGGTGTTGCGGCAGCCCTGCTGCCACAGCTCGGACGAGTCGACCGCGCGCATCTGGTCGGCGCTCTTGATGAAGTAGCCGCCGCCCTCGAACCGGAACCGGTTCGGGTCGTCGATGTTGCTGCCGGTCTGCACGCAGAGCAGCACGTCGTGCGCGGTGGCCTGCGCCTCGTGGGTGTAGTGCGAGTCGTTGGTGACCACCGGCGGGATGTCGAGCTTGCGGGCGATCTCGGTGAGCCCCTCGCGGACCCGGCGCTCGATGGAGAGGCCGTGGTCCATGATCTCCAGGAAGTAGTTGTCCTTGCCGAAGATGTCCTGGTAGCTGGCGGCGACCTTGAGGGCCTCGTCGAACTGGCCCAGCCGCAGCCGGGTCTGCACCGCGCCGGAGGGGCAGCCGGTGGTGGCCATGATGCCCTCGGCGTGCTCGGCGATCAGCTCCATGTCCATCCGGGGCCACTTGACGTAGTGCCCCTCCATGGACGCGCGCGAGTTGAGGGTGAAGAGGTTCTTCAGGCCCTGCGCGTTCTTCGCCCACATGGTCTTGTGGGTGATCGCGCCGTTACCGGAGATGTCGTCGCTCTTCTGCTCCGGCCGGCCCCACTTGACCCGCGCCTTGTGATAGCGCGACTCCGGCGCCACGTACGCCTCGACGCCCAGGATCGGGGTGATCCCGGCGGCCATCGCCTGGTTGTAGAAGTCGTTCGCGCCGTGCATGTTGCCGTGGTCGGTGATCGCCACCGCCGGCATGCCGAGCCGGTTGGCCTCGGCGAACAGGTCCTTGAGTCGGGCCGCTCCGTCGAGCATCGAGTACTCGGTGTGCACATGCAGATGCGCGAACGAATCGGCCATGCGTGGCGCCCCCCGGCGATGTGGATCTTGTTGGTCGGACCCGACCGGGACCTACCCTACCGAGGTGATCTCGACGGCTCCACCGTCCGCGCCGAGGGTGGTCCGCGTCTCCTCCACAGCTAGTCTCGGAGGATGGCGAGGTACTACGACGTGCACCCGGAGAACCCGCAGCCCCGGATCATCGGCCAGGTCGCCGACCTGATCCGAGGTGGTGGGCTGGTCGCCTACCCGACGGACTCCTGCTACGCGCTCGGCATCCAGCTGGGCAACCGGGACGGGCTGGACCGGATCCGCGAGATTCGCCACCTCGACGATCGGCACCACTTCACCCTGGTCTGCCGCGACTTCGCGCAGCTCGGCCAGTTCGTCCAGATCAGCAACTCGGTCTTCCGCCTGGTGAAGGCGTCCACCCCGGGCAGCTACACCTTCATCCTGCCGGCCACCCGCGAGGTGCCGCGCCGGATGCTGCATCCCAAGAAGCGCACCGTCGGCGTCCGCGTACCCCGGCACACCGTCACCCAGGCGCTGCTGGCCGAGCTGGGCGAGCCGCTGGTGTCCAGCACCCTGGTCCTGCCCGGCGACGACGAGCCGATGACCCAGGGATGGGAGATCAAGGAACGGCTCGACCACCAGCTCGACGCGGTGCTCGACGCCGGCGACTGCGGCAAGGAGCCGACGACCGTGATCGACCTGTCGGGGCCGGAGCCGGAGATCCTGCGCCGGGGCGCGGGAGACCCGTCCCGCTTCGAGTAGGGCGCGACCGGCCGCCGTCAGGCGATCGCTGGCGCCTCGGTCGGATGACGCCGCGCCCGCAGGAGTTCGGCGACCGCGACGCCCAGCAGCACGAGGCCGGCGGCGACGCTCACCGCCAGGCCGGGCAGGTGCGCCGCCGACGGCGCCAGGGCGATCGCCGCGAGGACGCCGATGAGGTGTGACAGCGGCACGCGCTGGTAGACCTCGTGTTCCAGCACCACCCGGCCGCACAGGAAGAGCCCGGCGCCGCCCAGGATGAGGGCGGTCATGGGGCCGCCCGGAGGCTGCCCCGGCTCCGCGATGACCCGCTCCAGCCCGGCGGCCGTGGCGACCACTCCCGCCACCATCAACCAGTGTGCGTACGGGTTGGTCTGCACCAGCCGGCCTCGGTGGGGTGACGACTCGATGGCGGCGCGGAGGGTCGCGCCCGCTCCTCGTGCGTAGCTCCACCACAGCACCACGGCCGTCAGGAAGGCGGTGGCGAAGGCGCCGATCCGAGCCGCGGTGAACGGCTGGTGGCTCAGGCTGAGGACGCTGACCAGGATCAGTTCTCCCAGGGTGAGGATGTAGATCTGCTGGTACCGCTCGGCGAGGTGCTCGGGCGCCACCTGGTACTGCGGCAGGGGCGGCCGGCCCGGGATGGGGAAGCGGAACCCGAACGCGATGTAGTCGGTGGCCAGCGCGGCCAGCCACACGACCAGCCGCCACCCGGGGTCGGCCACCAGGCCGCCGACCACCCAGAGGGCGCCCGAGCCGACGTTCCAGACCAGGGCGCGCACGGAACGCTCCTGCTCCTGCCGGCCGCGGAGGGACCGGATGAGCGCCAGCCCGCGGCCCAGGTTGATGGCGGCCCAGGTGCCGCCGAAGATCAGCCCGTGGTCGCCGAACGCGGCCGGCAGCGCGGCCGACATCAGCATGAGGCCGAACATCGCGCCCAGGACCAGGTACGGGATCGGTCGCTTCCGCGGACTGTAGGTGTCGGTGATGAGGGTGGTGGTGACCCAGACCGCCCAGAGCGTCGACAGGGCCAGCAGGGACTGACCAATGCCGGTCCAGGACTGCTCGGCCGCCATCTTCGCCGAGGTCATCGTCAGACCGGCGACGAAGGCGAGGTCGAAGAACAGCTCCAGCAGATCCGCCCGCTGCGACCCGCTCGACACGCGGGTCAGCGGCAGACGTGTCCCCTTCGTCACCGGCATCCCGCCATGGGGACAGCTTCACATCCAGGACCCGGCCGACAGCCACATTCGCGGGACCCGAGCAGACACGATGTTATCGGGGTGGACAACACTGTGTAGCACACACTATGGTGTGACACATGGTTAGCGAGGACGTTCTGAAGACGCACCTACAGGAGCTGCGTCGAGGCACCGTCGTGGTGGCCAGCCTGGTCGCGCTGCGCCGACCGGACTACGGCTACGCACTACTGCAACGGCTCACCGACCACGGCTTCCCGGTGGACGCCAACACGCTCTACCCGCTGCTGCGCCGCCTGGAGGACCAGGGGCTGCTGACCAGCGAGTGGAACACCGAGGAGAGCCGGCCGCGCAAGTTCTACCGGACCAGCGACGAGGGCGAGTCGATGCTGAGCCGGCTGCTGGACGACCTCGCCGACGTGCAGACCTCCATCACCGGGCTGATCCAAGGAGTGGACCGATGAACACCCTGACCGACCGCTACCTCGCCGCCACCCTGCGCTCGGTGCCCACCCAGCGCCGGGAGGAGATCGCCACCGAGCTGCGCGCCTCGATCGAAGACATGATCGAGGACCGTGCCGGCGGCGGCCAGGACGCCACCACCGCGGAGCGGGAGGTGCTCACCGAGCTGGGCAACCCCGACCTGCTGGCCGCCCGGTACGCCGACCGCCGGCTGCAGCTCATCGGCCCGACCTACTACCTGGTCTGGCTGCGACTGCTGAAGCTGCTGATCACGTTCATCCCGGCGATCGTCGGCACCGTGGTCGCGGTCATCGACGTGGCGGACGGCAAGGGCTTCGGGGCCATCGGCACCGGCATCGGCACCGCCATCCAGGTGGCCGTCCAGATCGCCTTCTGGCTCACCCTGACCTTCGCCCTCATCGAGCGCTTCCAACCCACCGTCGACCTGCCCGGCTGGACCGTCGACCAACTGCCGGACGTCCCCGCACACAAGGACATCTCCCTGGCCGACACCATCGCGTCGATCGCCATGCTGGTGCTGACCATCGGTTACCTGCCCTTCCAGCACTACCAGTCCTGGGTGCACGAGACCGACGGCGGCAACATCCCGCTCCTCGACCCCGCGCTGTGGTCGTTCTGGCTGCCGGCGCTGATCGCGGTGCTGGTGGCCACCCTGGTGTTCGAGATCGTCAAGTACCGGATCGGGCGCTGGACCTGGACCCTGTTCGGGGTGAAGGCCCTGCTCAACCTGGCGTTCTCGGTGCCGGTGGTGTGGTTGGCGCTCTCCGACCGACTGCTCAACCCGGCCCTGGGCGATCGACTGAGCTGGCTGGCGGAAACGGACAACCGGAACACCCTCGGGGCTGCCATCGCCCTGGGCGCGGCCGTGGTGCTGGTCTGGGACCTGATCGACACCGCCACCAAGACCCGCCGTCAGACGGCGTGAGCGTGAGCAGCAGCCGACCAGGCGGCCCGGCGCGGACCCCGCGCCGGGCCGCCGCCCGTCCACCGGAGGAGGCCACCGCCGTACGGGCCGGCGAGCGGCCGTGGCGGTTGGCGTGGCCGGCGTGGCATCGTTCCCGGATGACCGTGGCACCTCGTGACGAATGGCGCCGCCCGGGTCCGACACCGGAGCAGCGCCGGATCGATCTCTGGGCCGCGCTGGTGGTGACCCTGCTGGCGCTGGTCAGCCTCACCCTGGCCCACAGCACCGGGTCGTTCATGCTGGGCCCGCCGCCGTCCGGGCCGGAGCAGCTGTTCTGGACCGTCGCGGTGACCCTGCCGCTGATCTGGCGGCGGCGCTGGCCGGCCGCCACGCTGCTGGTCGTCTCGGTGGCGTTCATCGCCGCGCAGGCACGGTCGGCCCCGGAGACCCAGCTCTCCGCGTGGGCGCTGTTCAGCGCCATCTACACCGTCGGCGCCTGGGGGCAGGACCGCCGGCTGGCCCGCCGGCTCCGCGTCGGCGTGATCGCCGCCATGTTCGCCTGGCTGGGCATCTACTACGCGGTGAGCATCGGCCAGATCCCGGACGATGCCTTCGCCGACGCCGCCGGGCCGGTGCCCCCCGTGCTCGCCGCGATGGTCACCGGTGTGCTTATCAACTTGCTGACCTTCGGCTTCGCGTACTTCTTCGGGGAGACCTCCTGGGTCGCCGCGCGGCGCGAGCACGAGCTGCGCGCCCAGGCCGAGGAGTTGCGCCGGTCGCAGGCCGAGGCCCACGAGCGGGCGGTGCTCGGCGAACGGGTGCGCATCGCCCGGGAGCTGCACGACGTGGTCGCCCACCACGTGTCGGTGATGGGGGTGCAGGCCTCCGCCTGCCGGCGGGTGTGGGACCGCGACCCGGGCAAGGCCCGGGCGGCGCTGAGCGCCATCGAGCAGAGCGCCCGCACCGCCGTCGACGAGCTGCGCCGGATGTTGGGCGTGCTGCGCGCCTCCGACGGCAACCCGGTGGCTCCACCCCCGTCGACCGGGACGGTCGACCGGATCGACGAGCTGGTCGAGCGTGCCCGCGCCGCCGGCCTCACCGCCACCATCGGTGTGTACGGCGACCCGGTCCCGCTGCCGGCATCGGTCTCCCAGACGGCGTACCGGGTGGTGCAGGAGGCGGTGACCAACACGCTGAAGCACGCCGAGGCCGGCCTGCTGGACGTACGGATCCGCTACCTGGCGCGCGACGTGGAGCTGGACGTGAGCGACGACGGGCGGGCCGGCGTTCGGCCGCACACCGGTGGGCTCGGCCTCATCGGCATGCGGGAGCGGGTCGCCGCCCAGGACGGCGTCCTGGAAACCGGCCCGCGCCCCGGCGGGGGCTGGCGGGTGCGCGCCCGGCTGCCCCTGCCCGCCGAGGCGTCGACGTCGGGCGAGGCCGTACCGGCCGGCACGGGGTGGTCGGCGTGACCACCCCGCCGGGCGACCCCCGGCTTCCGGGCGCGGACGAGCGGATCCGTGTGCTGCTCGCCGACGACCAGCACCTGGTCCGCACCGGCTTCCGGGTCATCCTCGAGGTGGAGGACGACCTCGAGGTGGTGGGCGAGGCGTCGGACGGCGAGCGTGCCGTCACCATGACCCGGGCCACCCGACCGGACGTGGTGCTGATGGACGTGGAGATGCCCGGGATGGACGGGCTGGAGGCAACCCGGAGGATCACCGGGGACGGGCCCGGCGCGCCGGCCGTGCTGATCCTCACCACCTTCGACCGCGACGACTACCTGTTCGCCGCGCTGCGGGCCGGTGCCAGCGGCTTCCTGCTCAAGAACGGGACACCGGAGGAACTGGTCGAAGCGATCAGGGTGCTGGCCAGGGGCGACGGCCTGCTCGCCCCGGAGATCACCCGTCGGGTGATCTCCACCTTCGCCCGTCCCGGCGATCCGACGGGCACCGCCCACCGGGGGCCGGACGCCGAGGCCGCACTGCGCGAGCTGACCCCCCGCGAGCGGGAGGTGCTGATGCTGCTCGCCGCCGGATCGAGCAACGTGGAGATCGCCGCGACCATGCACCTGGGCGAGGCGACGGTGAAGACGCACGTGAGCCGGGTGCTGGCCAAGCTCGGCCTGCGCGACCGGGTGCAGGCGGTGGTCTTCGCGTACGAGAACGGGGTCGTCCGCCCCGGCGGCTGACCGGCATCCGTCGCGCGGTGGACCCACCGGCTCAGCCGGCGGGCGGACGGCGCACCGACCTGTTCGATCTAGCGTGGGTGCGTGACCAGAACCCTCCGCCTGGACGGTGTCGACCGCAGCTTCGGCGACCGGCAGGTGCTCAAGAACGTGTCCTTCGAGGTGACGGCCGGCCGGATGACCGGCTTCGTCGGCGCCAACGGCGCCGGCAAGACCACCACCATGCGGATCATCCTGGGCGTACTCGCCCCGGACGCCGGGACGGTCACCTGGCAGGGTGCCCCACTGACCCGGGAGGACCGGCAGCGGTTCGGCTACATGCCGGAGGAACGCGGCCTCTATCCGAAGATGACCGTCCGGGAACAGGTGACCTACCTGGGTCGCCTGCACGGGCTGGACGCGGGCGCGGCCCGGCGCAGCACGGACACGCTGCTGGAACGGGTCGGCCTCGACGAGCGCGGCGACGACCTCCTGGAGACGCTGTCGCTGGGCAACCAGCAGCGCGCCCAGATCGCCGCCGCGCTGGTGCACGATCCCGAGGTGCTGGTGCTCGACGAGCCGTTCTCGGGCCTGGACCCGCTGGCCGTCGACACGGTCGTGACGGTGCTGCGGGAGCGGGCCGCCGCGGGCGCGCCGGTGCTCTTCTCCAGTCACCAGCTCGACGTGGTCGAGCGGCTGTGCGACGACCTGGTGATCATCGCGGACGGCACGATCCGAGCCGCCGGCAGCCGCGAGCAGTTGCGCGCGACGTACACCCTGCCCCGCTTCGAGTTGGTGGTCGACACCGACGCGGGCTGGCTGCGCGACCAGCCCGACGTGACCCTGGTGGACCTCGACGGCGCCCGCGCGGTCTTCGACCTCGCCCTCGGCGCCGACGAGCAGGCGGTGCTGCGGGCAGCCCTGGCCCGAGGCCCGGTACGCGCCTTCCGCCCGGTCACCCCGTCGCTCACCGAGATCTTCCGAGAGGTCACCCAGTGAACACCTACCAGGCCACCCGGCTGGTCGCCGCCCGCGAGATCCGGGTCAAGCTGCGCGACAAGACCTTCCTGTTCGGCACGCTCTTCTTCCTGCTGATCGCCGCCGCCGGCACGATCCTCCCGCCGCTGCTGTCCGGCGGGCCGGAGAGCGTCGCCGTGACCCAGGACGCCGCCGGCCCGCTGCGGGCCGCCGGTCTCGACGTCCACGTGGTGCCCGACGACCGCGCCGCCGAACAGGCCGTCCGCGACGGCGACGTGGACGCCGCGGTGGTCGCCGGTCCGACGGTGCTCGCCATGGACGAGGCTCCCGACGACGTGGTGCGGGCGCTGAGCAGCGCTCCCCCGCTACGGCTGCTGGACCCGGACGCGGTCGACCCGGTGGTGGCGTTCCTGGTGCCGTTCGTCTTCGCGTTCGTCTTCTTCATCACCTCCCAGACCTTCGGCCTGCAGATCGCCCAGAGCGTCACCGAGGAGAAGCAGACCCGGATCGTGGAGATCCTCGTCGCGGCCATCCCGGTACGGGCGTTGCTGGCCGGCAAGGTGATCGCCGGCGGCATCCTGGCGCTCGGGCAGATCGCGCTGATCGCCGTCGTCGCCGTCGTCGGCATGCAGATCGGGGACAGCGGTGACCTGCTCACCCTGCTCGCCCCGGCGATCGGCTGGTTCGTGCCGTTCTTCCTGCTCGGCTTCGTGTTGCTGGCCGCGATGTGGGCGGCGGCCGGAGCGCTGGTCAACCGGCAGGAGGACATCGCCGGTGTGTCCACGCCGGTGCAGCTCGCCGTCATGCTGCCGTTCTTCGCGGTGATCTTCCTCAACGACAACGCCACCGCCATGCGGGTGCTGTCCTACCTGCCCATCTCGTCGCCGACGGCGATGCCACTGCGGCTCTTCACCGGGGACGCGGCCGGTTGGGAGCCCATCGTCTCGCTGGCCATCCTGCTCGTCGGCGCCGGCGCCTTCGTGGTCGCCGGGGCCCGCATCTACGAGGGGTCGCTGCTGCGGACCAACGGCCGGACCTCCCTGCGCGCCGCGTGGCGGGAGCGGGAGACCATCGGCTGACCGATGCTCCGCCCGCTGCCGTCCACCGCTCGTACGGCACCGGCCCGAACGCCTGTTCGGCGGCTGCGAACAGGGCGAACATTCCTACGGTGAGCCGATCCTCACGGCAACGACCCGGTCGTCGCCGCTCCCGGACCGGAAAGGCTCTCCATGACCCCACCGATCGACCCGCGGCACCACGGCGAGCCACGGCGGCTCCGCCGGCTGCTCAGCGTGGTGCTGGCCGTCGTGCTCGCGAGCACGCTCGCGGCCGTCGTCCGTCCCGCACCGGCCGCCGCCGCCCCGGCCGACCTGATACTCAACGGCACGTTCGACAACGGCAGCACCGAGCCCTGGTGGAAGCGGCTCGCCGCGACCAGCACGACCGTCGACGCCGGACAGCTGCGCATCCGCACCGCCGGACCGGCCACCAGGCCCACCTGGGACGACCTCGTCGGCCACTTCGAGTTCGGCGTGACCGCCGGGCAGGCGTACCGGCTGCGGTTCGACGCCTCCGCCGACGTCAACCGCTCGCTGCGCGTCTCGGTCTCCCGGGTGGACACGCCCTTCACCTCGGCCGTCGACCAGAATCGCGGACAGTCCATCAGGGACGGTTTGCCCTACGGCCACGGGTGTCTGGAGAATCGGGCGATGGACACGGGGGAGCTACGACCGGACGAGGCGACCGACCCGGCGGAGTTCGTCGATCTGCTGCGCCGGCTCAAGGAACGGTCCCGACTCACCTACCGGCAACTGGAGCAACGCGCGGCCGCGGCCGGTGACGTGCTGGCCCGCAGCACCGCCGCCGACGTCCTGGGCCGCTCCACCCTGCCGCGACCCGAGGTGCTGGCCGCCTTCGTCCGCGCCTGCGGCGCGGAGGACCAGGTGCAGGAGTGGCTGCGGGTGCGGGACCGACTCGCCGCCGGCCCGTACGCCCGGGCATCGCCCCCGCCGGACCACCCACCAGCCGGCAATAGCGCACCGGCCGTGGCCCCGGCGGCGGTGCAGCCGGGCGGGGCCCGCCCGCGCTGGTCAGCGCGACCAGCACCGCTGGCACTGCTCGTCGTCGGTGCCCTGCTGGCCGCGCTCGGCGCGGGCGTGTGGTTCCTGCGACCGGATGACGAGCGGCGGCCGGCGGCAGAGCACGCCTCGGTGGGCGGCAGCCCTTCGGCCACGCCGACTGTCGGCGCCAGCCCGTCGACCGCGCCGAGCGGCGGCCGGAGCCAGATCCGCCCCGCCCGCGCCCCTCAGCTCTGCCTCACCGAGGGGCGTGACCGCACCGGCCGGTACCACAGCGAGGTGGCCGTCCAGCGCCCCTGCGCCGAGGCCACCCCGCCGGACACCTACGTGGAGCCGGCAGCCGACGGTCTGTACTTCATCAAGTGGGACCACCCCGCGCACGGACCGGGCTGTCTCACCATCCGCGCCGAGGATCCGGGTCGCGATCTGCTCGAACCCTGGCCCTGGCAGAAGTGCGACCCGACCACGTGGCCACAGTTGTTCCGTTTCGAGCCCACCGGATCGGCGCCCACCGCCTACCGCATCCGGCCGGCCCACAGCGACCGGTGCGTCGGCCTCCGCGACGACGACACCGAGGTGTCGGCCGAGGCGCTCGCCGAACCGTGCACCGGCGGCGCGGACCAGGAGTTCCTGGTCGACCTGCTGCCCGGCGGCTGACGGTCGTCGGCTCAGCGGACGGCCGGCACCCTGTCCCAGCCGGCCGGCAACCGGGGCACAGGCCAGGACGGGTCGGGTTGCCAGGACGCCCACCCCGGGTCCCACCAGCGCTGGCCCGCGTCGAGCAGGGCGGCGATCCGGTCGCCCTCGCCTCGGATCGCGTCCTCCATGCCCGGGTAGCGCCCCTCCACGAGGCGCTGCGCGAACATCTCCACGTCCTTCCAGACATACCGGTCGGCGTCCGCGCCCCACCACAGGTCCAGCTCGTGGTCCAGGGTGTCCACCCCGATCGGCGTACGCCGAAGCGGGTCCTGGAGGTTGAAGTACCAGCCGGCGAAGTCACGCTCCGGACCCGTCCAGAACACGTCGACCGAGTGCGCCTCGCCAGGACGCTGCACCATCAACTTGCCGTGCCCGCTCCAGGCCCGGTGCCCGGCGGTCTGCCACGGGTGCCGCCCGCAGGGGAAGGCGCCGGCCTCCGGGAAGCCGAACTCGGCCCCCGGCGGGAGGTAGAGGGCCAGCAGGTCGGGCGAGTCCTCGACGCAGATCGTCGGGCAGCCGAACCAGACCTCACCGAGCAGAACTTCGCGCCGGACGACCACGTCGCCCGGCGCGAACCGGTCAGGCATCGCCACGGTCAGGCGTCCACCGCGGCCATCACGTCGTCGCTGACGTCGAAGTTCGCGTAGACGTTCTGCACGTCGTCGCAGTCCTCCAGGACGTCGATCAGCTTGAAGATCTTGCGCGCGCCCTCCTCGTCCAGCGGAATGTTCATGCTGGGGATGAGGGACGACTCGGCCGACTCGTACTCGATGCCGGCGTCCTGCAGCGCCGTGCGGACGGCGACCAGATCGGTCGGCTCGGAGACCACCTCGTACGCCTCACCGAGGTCGTTGACCTCCTCGGCGCCGGCGTCGAGGACGGCCATCATGACGTCGTCCTCGCTGGTGCCCTCCTTGGGGACGATCACCACGCCCTTGCGGGAGAACATGTACGACACGGAGCCGGCGTCGGCGAGCGAGCCGCCGTTGCGGGTCAGCGCGGTGCGCACCTCGGTCGCCGCCCGGTTGCGGTTGTCCGTGAGGCACTCGATCAGCATCGCCACGCCGTTCGGGCCGTAGCCCTCGTACATGATGGTCTGCCAGTCGGCGCCGCCGGCCTCCAGGCCGGAGCCCCGCTTGACCGCGCGGTCGATGTTGTCGTTCGGCACCGAGCTCTTCTTCGCCTTCTGGATGGCGTCGTAGAGCGTCGGGTTGCCGGAGGGGTCGCCACCGCCGGTCCGCGCGGCCACCTCGACGTTCTTGATCAGCTTGGCGAACATCTTGCCGCGCTTGGCGTCGATGACGGCCTTCTTGTGCTTGGTCGTCGCCCACTTTGAGTGGCCGGACATCTTCTACCTCCGTCTGTCATTCCACGCCTGCGTCGACTGCCGCACCGATCACGCGCCGCATCCGGTGATCCGGCGGCCGGTCGGCTCCGCGGGAAATGCCGCGCCGGGCGACGGCCCTGCCGAACCGCGGCAATCTTACCGAGGTCACACCCGGGCATGTCACACCCGGGACCCGCTCGGGGTGCCGTCAGGGCACCCGGACCACCCAGAGGACAACGACCGGAGGCGGGGAAACATGCCCGCCCGGGTGCCGGGGTGGCCGGCGTCCGCGCTCAGGCGGCCCGCACCAGCTCCACGAAGTACGCGTGCACGCGCAGGTCACCGGTCAGCTCCGGGTGGAACGAGGTGGCCAGGAGGTTGCCCTGCCGGACCGCCACGATCCGGTCGGCGGCCGGGCCACCGGTCACCGTACCGATCACCTCGACGCCGTCACCGACCCGCTCGACCCACGGCGCGCGGATGAACACGGCGTGGAACGGCTCACCCGGAACCCCGGTGATCTCCACTGGCGCCTCGAACGAGTCGACCTGCCGGCCGAACGCGTTGCGCCGGACGGTCATGTCGATGCCGGCGAAGCCGCGCTGGTCCGGTCGGCCGTCGAGCACCTCCGTGGCCAACATGATCATGCCGGCGCAGGATCCGTAGACCGGCATGCCGCCGGCGATCCGCTTGTCGATCGGCTCCCGCATCTCGAAGATGTCGGCCAGCTTGCTGATGGTGGTGGACTCGCCCCCGGGGATGACCAGCCCGTCGACCGCGTCCAGCTCCGCCGGACGGCGGACCGGGCGGGCGTCCGCGCCCGCCGCGGCCAGCGCCGCCACGTGCTCGCGGACGTCCCCCTGCAGCGCGAGCACACCGATGGTGGGCCCGGTCATGGTCACCACTGCTTCCTTCGCTCGTGACCGCGGGGCTCGCAGGAGCGGCTCACTGCCCGCGCTCACCAGCCGCGCTCGGCCAGGCGGTGCGGCTGCGGGATCTCGTCGACGTTGATGCCGACCATCGCCTCGCCGAGGCCACGGGAGACCTTCGCCAGCACGTCCGGGTCGTCGTGGAAGGTGGTCGCCTTGACGATCGCGGCGGCCCGCTGAGCCGGGTTGCCGGCCTTGAAGATGCCGGAGCCGACGAAGACGCCCTCCGCGCCGAGCTGCATCATCATCGCCGCGTCGGCCGGGGTGGCGATCCCACCGGCGGTGAACAGCACCACCGGCAGCTTGCCACTCTCGGCGACCTCCTTGACCAGCTCGTACGGGGCCTGCAGCTCCTTGGCGGCGACGTACAGCTCGTCGGTGGGCAGCGAGGACAGCCGGCGGATCTCCTGGCGGATCTTCCGCATGTGGGTCGTGGCGTTGGAGACGTCACCGGTGCCGGCCTCGCCCTTGGAGCGGATCATGGCCGCGCCCTCGGTGATCCGGCGCAGCGCCTCGCCCAGGTTGGTCGCACCGCAGACGAAGGGGACGGTGAAGGCCCACTTGTCGATGTGGTTGGCGTAGTCGGCCGGGGTGAGCACCTCGGACTCGTCGACGTAGTCCACGCCGAGGGACTGGAGGATCTGCGCCTCCACGAAGTGGCCGATGCGGGCCTTGGCCATCACCGGGATGGAGACCGCCTCGATGATCCCGTCGATCATGTCGGGGTCGCTCATCCGGGACACCCCGCCCTGCGCGCGGATGTCGGCGGGCACCCGCTCCAGGGCCATCACCGCGACGGCGCCGGCGTCCTCAGCGATCTTGGCCTGCTCGGCGTTGACCACATCCATGATCACGCCACCCTTGAGCATCTCGGCCATGCCCCGCTTGACGCGGGCGGTGCCGACGACGGGGGTGGTGCCGGTGTTCGGGGCGGTGGTTTCGGACACGGGTCGGCGCTCCTCGGGACGTGCTCTGGGGGTGGCAGCGAAAATGCTACGCGGAGGTCAACGCCGTACCGACAGCCAATCAGACCCCCGGTGGCCTGCACAGTGGCACCCGTCACCGGCAGGCCGAGGGGTTCCCGATCAGTTCGCGGGCACGTCCGCCGGCACCGTGAGGGTCGGGTCGTCGATGTCGAAGTAGCGCGGCCACTCCCGGCCCCGCCCCATCCGCAACAGGCGCACCAGCGGCCGGCTGCGCGCCGACCGGGCGTCACGGACCAGGTCGGTGTGCACCTGCCGGGACAGGGCGAGCCGCCGGCTGGCGGCGATGACCGCCGCGCAGTCCGGATCGGCCGGGTCGAGCTGCACCCCGCGCAGCTGCCGGGTCAGGTCGTTCTCCGCCGCCTCCCGCTCGTCCGGGCGGGCGTCCAGGGCGATCCGGGCCGCCGCGTACAGCTCGACGCCGAAGCGCCGCTCGGCCAGCACGGCCGCGGCCGCCGCCCGGCGCAGCAGGTGGGCGTCGAGGGCACGGGCCGCCAGCTCCGCGCGGCCCTGCAGCCGCTCCACCCGACCGGCCGTCCAGATGAGGTACGCCGCGACCAGCCCCACGACCACGCTCGCGGCCACCACCCACCACATGTGCGGCATCGTAGTGCTGCTCCGTTTCTCCTCGTCCGGGCACCGCCGCGCCGGTCAACCGGTCACCGCCCGCACCATGTGTCACACCGGCTCAGCCCAGCCCCACCCATTCCTGGTCGATGACCCGCCCGTCGGTTGCCTCGATCGCCGCTGCGTATACCTCCAGAACACGGCGGGCAACCACCGGCCAGTCGAAATTCGCCACCACCTGATCGCCGCAGGCGCTCAGCGCGGCCCGGCCGGCCGGGTCGTCCAGCAGCTCGGCCAGCGCGTCGCGCAGCCCGGCCGGGTCGCCGGTGGGAAAGAGCCGCCCGGCCCGCCCGCCGTCGAGGACCCGCCGGAACGCGTCCAGGTCGCTGGCGACCACCGTGGTGCCGGCGGCCAGAGCCTCGGTGAGGATCATGCCGAACGACTCGCCGCCGGTGTTCGGTGCCACGTAGAGGTGCACGCTGCGCAGCATCCGCGCCTTGTCCGGCTCGGACACCAGACCGAGGAACGTCACCCGGTCGCGCAGCGCGGCCGGGAACCGGTCGTACAGGTCGTCGGGGTCGCCCGGACCGGCGACGAGCAGCCGCAGCTCGGGGCGGGTGGCGGCCAGCTCCACGAAGGCGTCGCGCAGCACCGGGAAGCCCTTGCGGGCCTCGGTGAACCGGCCCAGGAAACCGAGCGTGCCGCCGGTGCCCGGGGTGCACTCCCCCGGCCAGCCGGGCAACGGCTCGGCGTCGGCGAACTTCGCCACCGCCACCCCGTTGGGGATCTCCACCGCCCCGCCGTCCATGTGCTCGACCTGCACCTTGCGGGCCAGCGCGCTGACCGCGATCCGGGCGGTGATCCGCTCCAGCACGATCTGGAGCACACCCTGCGCGGCGGCCAGCACCCGCGAACGGGTCATCGCGGTGTGGAAGGTGGCCACCACCGGGCCACGCGCGGAGAGCACGGCCAGTAGCGACAGGCTCAGGGTGAGCGGCTCGTGCACGTGCAGCACGTCGAAGTCGCCGTTGGTGATCCAGCGCCGGACGCGGGCCGTCGAGACCGGACCGAACGCGATCCGGGCGACCGAGCCGTTGTACGGCAGCGGCACGGCCCGACCGGCGGACACCACGTACTCCGGCAGCGGGGAATCCTCGTCGGCCGGGGCGAGCACGCTGACCTGGTGGCCGAGCGTGATCAGCGCCTCGGCGAGGTCCATCACGTGGTTCTGCACCCCGCCGGGGACGTCGAAGGAGTACGGGCAGACGATGCCGATCCGCATACGTCAGCGTCCCTCGCTCGCGACTGTGGGGCTCCACCTCACCATGCCCCCACCCCCTCAGGCCTGACCGGCGGCCGGCGAGGGCAGCGCGGTGCCGCCCTGCGCCCCCCGCTGGTCCAGCCACATCCGCTGCAACATGTGCCAGTCTTCCGGATGCCGGGCGATACCCGCCGCCAGACGGTCGGCGATCAGCTGGGTCAGCGACCGGACCCGCTGGTCCAGAGGCCCCACCTCGGGCCCCGGCACCGGCAGCGGGCCGGCGAGCGACGCGCACGCGGCGTCCGGTTCGTACCACATCGAGGCCACGTAGAGCGGCGCGCCGGTGTGCAGAGCGAGCAGCGCCGGCCCGGCGGGCATCCGGGTCTTCCCACCGAAGAAATCCACCTCCACCCCTCGGGCGGAGAGGTCACGGTCGGCCAGCAGCGGCACCACCGCACCGGCACGCACCCGGTCCAGCAGCACGTCGAACGCCGGCCGTGACCCGCCCTGGGTGGGCAGGATCTCCATGCCCAGACTCTCCCGGAAGGCGAAGAACCGCTCGTAGACGCCCTCCGGCTTGAGCCGCTCCATGACCGTGGTGATCGGCCAGCCGGTGGCCGCCACCCACGCGCCCGCCGCGTCCCAGTTGCCGGCGTGCGGCAGCGCCACCACCGCGCCCCGGCCGGCGGCCACGTCGGCGGCGAGCAGCTCGGCGCCGTCGAGCCGGAACCCGGCCAGGATCTGCGCCCGACTCAACGCGGGAAGCCGGAACGCCTCCATCCAGTAGCGGGCGTACGAGCGCAGCCCGCGCTTGACCAGCTCGTCCAGCTCCGCCTCGGGCAGCTCCGGGCCGACCACCCGGCGCAGGTTGGCGCGCAGTCGAGCCGTACCCCCGCCGGAGCGGCGGTGGGCGCGGTCCGCGCCCGCCTGGAACGCCGCGGCCACCAGCGGCCGGGGCAGCGCACGGATCACCCGCCAGCCAGCGAGGTAGCCCAGCTCGGTGAGGTTCACGCGGCCCGGCCGCCGGTCGTCCGGGACCGGCCCGCGCTCACGCCGGCACTCCGCCGCGCCACGCGCGAGGCGCCACGCGCCGGTGTCCGACGGGTCGCTCCACTCACGCGTGGCCGTCCGGCTGGAGCTGCTGGGCCTGGCGGTAGACGTGCGCCATCCGCTGACCGACCGTGAAGATCGACACGGCGGCGAGCAGCCAGAGCGCGATCTCCAGCGCCGGGTCGACGCCGACGCCGGTGAGGATCCCGCCGACCCCGACGATCAGCAGCCGCTCGGTGCGCTCGGCGATGCCCACGTTGCAGGTCATGCCCAGCCCCTCGGCGCGGGCCTTGACGTAGGAGACCAACCCGCCGGCGGCCAGACAGAGCAGCGCGGCGGCCACCCCGGAATGGTCGTTCCGGGTTGCCAGCCAGTACGCGACCGCGCCGAAGACGGCGCTGTCGGCGACCCGGTCCATGCTCGAATCCAGGAAGGCACCGAACCGGGTGGAGCCGCCGCTCATCCGGGCCATCGTCCCGTCGAGCAGGTCGGTGAGCGCGAAAACGGTCACGATGATCGCGCCGGCGACCAGATGGCCGCGGGCACCGAAGCCGAGCGCGCCGACGAGCACACCGACGGTGCCCGCAACGGTGACGGCATTGGGGGTGACGCCTGCGCGGAGCAGTGCGCGTGCGATCGGCTCGACGACGCGGGTCATCCCCGCGCGGGCCGACACTTGGAAGATCTTCGCCATGGCGGTCCCCACGATAACGGTCCGCCCAGCTCCGGCGATACGGCCGGTCCCGTCGACCCGCCCGGAGGAGGCTTGTGCCTACCCGACAACGGGTGTGAGATCGAGCCGGGAGGTGAGCCAGCTCACCCGCCCGGCCGTCCCGTTCCCGCTGTGCAGCAGACCACCGGAGGATATCGCCGCGCACTCGCCCCGGGCCGCTTCCCGTCGCGCGGCGGTCGCCACCAACCACCGGCTGAGGGAGGTGCGCCTCATGGCGCAGAAGAGTCAGGAGAAGGGTCCCACCGGCGGCGCGCCGGTGGTGACCGAACCCGGCACGGCTCGCAACGTGGTGCTCGTCGGCCACTCCGGAGCGGGCAAGACAACACTGGTCGAGGCGTTGCTCGCGGCGACCGGCACGATCAGCCGGGCCGGCAACGTCGTGGACGGCACGACCGTCGGCGACCACGACCCGGCGGCCGTACGCCAGCAGCGCTCGGTGAGCCTGTCCTGCGCACCCCTCCTGCACGACGGCATCAAGGTCAACCTGCTGGACACCCCCGGCTACGCCGACTTCGTCGGTGAGCTGCGCGCCGGGCTGCGGGCCGCCGACGCCGCGCTCTTCGTCGTCAGCGCCGTCGACGGGATGGACGCGGCCACCGCGGCGCTGTGGGAGGAGTGCGCGGCGGTCGACATGCCCCGGGCCGTCGCGGTGACGCGACTGGACCACCCGCGCGCCGACGTCGACAACGCGGTGGCGCTCTGCCAGCGGGTCTTCGGCGACAACGTGATGCCGCTGTACCTGCCGATGCTCGGCGACGACGGCGTCTCCACCGTCGGCCTGCTCGGCCTCATCACCCGCCGGGTCTTCGACTACACGGCCGGGCTTCCCGCCGACGTACGCGAGCCGGACCCGGAGCACCAGCCGGCCATCGACGAGTCCCGCAACGAGCTGATCGAGGGGATCATCGCCGAGAGCGAGGACGAGACGCTCATGGACCGGTACCTCGACGGCGAGGAGATCGGCACGCAGGTGCTCATCGAGGACCTGGAGAAGGCCGTCGCCCGGGGCCACTTCTACCCGGTGGTGCCGGTCTGCGCGGAGACCGGCGTCGGGCTGGACGCGCTGCTGGAGGTGCTGACCGCCGCGTTCCCGTCGCCGCTGGAGCACGAGCTTCCGGCGGTGACCGGCGTGGACGGCTCACCACGCCCGCCGCTGACCTGCGATCCGGGCGGGCCGCTGGTCGCCGAGGTGGTCAAGACCACCATCGACCGGCACGTCGGGCGGGTCTCGCTGGTCCGGGTCTTCTCCGGCACGCTGCGCCCCGACCAGACGGTGCACGTCTCCGGGCACGGCATGGCCGAGCGCGGGCACCCCGACCACGACGCCGACGAGCGGGTCGGGCACATCTACACCCCGCTGGGCGCGACCCTGCGCGAGGTCGCGCTCTGCGTGGCCGGCGACATCTGCGCGATCACCAAGTCGGGCAGCGCCGAGACCGGCGACACCATCTCGGCCAAGGACAACCCGCTGCTGATCGCGCCGTGGGAGATGCCGGAGCCGCTGCTGCCGGTGGCGATCGTCGCCCGGAGCCGCGCCGACGAGGACGCGCTGGCCCGCAACCTGGCCCGGCTGGTCGCCGGCGACCCGACGCTGCGGCTGGAGCGCAACCCGGAGACCCACCAACTGGTGCTCTGGTGCATGGGTGAGGCCCACGCCGACGTGGTGCTGGACCGGCTGCGCGCCGGCGGCGTCGAGCTGGACACCGAGCCGGTCAAGGTGTCCCTGCGCGAGACGCTGACCGTGCCGGCGAAGGGGCACGGCCGGCACGTCAAGCAGTCCGGCGGCCACGGCCAGTACGCGGTCTGCGACATCGAGGTGGAGCCGCTGCCCCGGGGCGCCGGCTTCGAGTTCGTCGACCGGGTGGTCGGCGGCGCCGTGCCGCACAACTACATCCCGTCGGTGGAGAAGGGTGTCCGCGCCCAACTGGAGCGCGGCCTCGTCGCCGGCCACCCGGTGGTGGACCTGCGGGTGACCCTGGTCGACGGGAAGGCACACAGCGTCGACTCCTCCGACGCGGCCTTCCAGACCGCCGGGGCCCTGGCGCTGCGCGACGCCGCCGAGCGCGGCCAGCCAGCGCTGCTGGAGCCGATCGACGAGGTGACCATCCGGGTGCCCGACGGCTCGGTGGGCGCCGTGATGGGCGACCTGTCCGGCCGGCGCGGCCGGGTGCTCGGCACCGAACCGGACCAGGACGCCGAGGGCCGCACCCTGGTCCGCGCCGAGGTGCCGGCCAGCGAGCTGCTGCGCTACGCCGTCGAGCTGCGCTCGATGACCGCCGGCACCGGCACCTTCCGCCGGCACTTCGTCCGCCACGATCCGATGCCCGCCCACCTGGCCGACCAGGCTCGCAAGGAACACACCCCCTGACCCGCGCACCCGCGCCCGCAGGGCCGCGCGGCCAGAGGTGGTGACGGCCGCGCGGTCAGGGGTGCGTGGTGGGGTGGGTGGGACGGGGCCAGTGCGGGCGGTCGGCGTCGCGCAGGGCGGCGGTACGCAGGGCGGCGAGCTGGCGTTCCACCTCGGCGAACTGGTCCGGCGGCAGCGGCCCCCGGTGCAGCGCGGCGGCGTTCTCCTCGACCTGGGCGACCGTACGGCAGCCCGGAATCGGGATGGTGCGCCCGCTGCGGGCCCAGATCCAGCCCAACGCTCCCTGCGCCAGGCTGCGCCCGTCGGCGGTGAGAGCGGCACGGACCGCACCGACGCGGCGCAGCCACTCCGGTGCCGGCCGGCCGCCGCGGAACCACTCCAGCCAGCCCGGGGTCAGCCCTCGTACGTCGTCGCGGGGCAGCGTCGAACCGGCCGAGTACTTCCCGGTGAGCAGCCCCATCCCCAGCGGCCCCCGGTTGACGCTGGCCAGGTCGTACTTGTCGCACACGGCGAGCAGCTCGGGGGCGTCGCGTAGCACCGACAGGGTGTGCTGCACGGCGGTGGCACCCGCGGCGGCGTGCCCGAACGCGGCGGCCCGGTCGGGGCGGTCGGTGCTCCACCCGTACGCCCGGATCAGGCCCTCGGTCACCAGCTCCTCGCAGGTGCCGATCAGCGCCTCGGCCCGGGGCACCGGCAGGTCGGCCAGGTGCAGCTGGTAGAGGTCGATCCGGTCGGTGTCCAGCCGGCGCAGCGAGTCGGTCACCGCCCGCCGCAGGTACGCCGGTGACGCGTCCTCCCCGGTCGCCTGCCGGCTCGCCTCGTCGAAGGTGTAGCCCCACTTCGTGGCGATCACGGCCTCGTCGCGGCGGCCGGCGAGCGCCCGGCCGAGCACCCGCTCGCCGTGCCCGGCGCCGTAGGTGTCGGCGGTGTCGAAGAGGGTGACGCCCAGGTCGAGCGCCCGGCGCACGGCCCGCGCCGACTCGTCGTCGTCGACCGCGCCCCAGCCCAGCGGCTGGCTGCCCTCCGCCCAGGGGCCACCGATCGCCCAGCACCCCATGCCGAGGGCGCTGACCTCGATGCCGCTGCGCCCCAACGTCCGTGTCGTGACTGCCATCGAACGATCGTGCCACCTCCGCCCGGGCGGGGCGTAGCGGTTCCCGAGCCTGGGACGCCAGAGCGCGGCTGCTCCCGCGGTGCGGCATGATCGCCGCCATGCGGCGGTTGGGTGTGGACATCGGCGGCGTGATCATCGAGCCGGCCGACGAGGACGCCGACACGTCCTTCTTCGGCGAGCACTACCTGCGCACCCCCGGCGTCGAGGGTGCGTTCGACGCGCTCGCGGCGCTCGGCCCGGCGTTCGACGAGGTGCACCTGGTCTCGAAGTGCGGCGAGGCCACCGAGCGGCGGACCCGGGAGTGGCTGGCCCACCACGACTTCCCGGCCCGCACCGGCATCCCCGTCGAGCGGGTGCACTTCTGCCGGACCCGGCCGGCCAAGGCGCCGATCGCCCGGCGACTCGGGCTGACCCACTTCGTGGACGACAAGCTGGAGGTGCTCGGCTACCTCGACTCGGTGCCGCACCGCTACCTGTTCCGGCCCCGCCCGGCGGAGGTCGCCGCGCACGCCGCGCTGCTGCCCGGCGTGCACCGGGTGGAAGGCTGGCCGGAGCTGACCGCTCTGCTGCGCGCCGGCTAGCCCGCCGCGACCGTCAGGACGGCCAGGCGCGGGCGAGCAGGTCGCGGGTGTCGCCGAGCAGCTGCGGCAGGACCTTCGTGCGGCCGATCACCGGCATGAAGTTGGCGTCGCCGCCCCAGCGGGGCACGACGTGCTGGTGCAGGTGCGCGGCGATGCCGGCGCCGGCCACCCCACCCTGGTTCATGCCCAGGTTGAAGCCGTGCGCGTTGCTCACCTTGCGGATCACCCGCATCGCGGTCTGGGTGTACGACGCCAGCTCGATGGTCTCCGCCACGTCGAGGTCGGTGTAGTCGGCGACGTGCCGGTACGGGCAGACCAGCAGGTGCCCCGGGTTGTACGGGTAGAGGTTGAGCACCGCGAAGACGTGCTCACCGCGGGCCACGACGAGGCTCTCCTCCGGCGGCAGCCCGGGTGCCCGGCAGAACGGGCAGCCGGTGGGCTTCTCGTAGCCCTCGGCGGGGCGGTCCTCGCCGGAGATGTACGTCATCCGGTGCGGCGTCCAGAGCCGCTCCAGGCCGTCGGCCATGCCGCTGTCCGTGTGCCGTTCCGCCCCTGTCACGACCCGATCCTACGGACCCCCCGTCGGGTCGCGACACGCGCCGTTCGGGAACTCTGAAGCTGAAAGTTGTTGACGAACCAAGACTCACGCCTGAAGATTCCATGCATCCACGTACTTCCATATAGCGATGGAGGGCTCCATGATCCGACGGCTCGGCAGAATCCTGGCGACGCTCGCCCTGGCCGCCGCCACCACCGTGACCGGCATCACCGTCACCGCCAGCGCGGCACACGCCGACGGCTGCTACACCTGGGGTCGCACCCTGTCCCAGGGGATGTCCGGCGACGACGTCCGGCAACTCCAGATCCGGGTGGCCGGCTACCCCGGCTACGGCGCCGTGCTCGCCCTCGACGGCGCGTACGGTCCCGGCACCCGCTCCGCGGTGATCCGCTTCCAGCAGGCGTACGGGTTGCCCGCGGACGGCATCGCCGGCCCGCAGACCTTCAACCGGATCTACGCCCTCCAGGACGACGACTGCACGCCGGCGAACTTCAGCTACGCCGAGCTGAACAACTGCAACAGCACCTGGGCCGGCGGCGCGGTCTCGGCGAGCACCGCGCGGGCCAACGCGCTCGTCTCGATGTGGAAGCTCCAGGCTCTGCGACACGCCCTCGGGGACGTGCCCATCGCGATCAGCAGCGCCTTCCGCAGCTACGCCTGCAACAGCGCGGTCGGCGGGGCGTCGAACAGCCGGCACCTGTACGGCGACGCGGTGGACCTGGTCGGGTCCCCGTCGTTGTGCCGGCTGGCCCAGCAGGCCCGCTACCACGGCTTCGCGCAGATCCTCGGCCCCGGCTACCCGGACCACAACGACCACACCCACGTGGCGGCGG
>NZ_JAMHIW010000015.1 GCF_023896955.1 Micromonospora sp. RHAY321 | reverse complement strand
GACCCGGTGGTCCCGGTGGCGGTGGGCCGGGCCGCGTACGGGCGTGTGACCGGGCCAGCGGCGTTCCTCAGCCTGCTCGGGCAGGACCACGGCGAATACCTCACCCCGGGCCACCCGGGCTTCACCCCGGTCCTCGCCACCACCACCGACTTCCTCCGCTGGACCCTCTACGACGACCGGGCGGCCGGTGCCCGCCTCCCCACCGACGCCCGCACCCCCGCCCTGACGCACTACGAGTCCCGCCCGGCCGGCTGAGCGTTGCGTCACCGGGTGCGCACGCCACGCCGAACCCGACCGAGCCCCTCAGCCGGACAGGGCACAATCGAATTCATGTCACGTCGCGTCACCCCCGCGCTCCTGGCCAGCGCCCTGCTCACGGCCAGCCTGGTGGGCTGCTCCGCGGATGCCCGCCCGGCCGGGAGCAGCCAGGCGCCGTCAGCGGAGCCCCAGCCCACCGCCTCCGCGACACCACGGGTGGCCGTCGGGACCGCCCCACAGCGCGCCTTCGCCGTCGGCGTACGCCAGCTGAAGCTGAACCGGGACGGCCGGGCGCTGCCGGTGACGCTCTGGTATCCGGCGGCCGGGGATGCCGGCGGCGCGGCCAAGCGGTCCGCGAAGGCCGCCGAGGGCCGGTTTCCCGTGGTGATGTTCAGCCACGGCCTCACCGGGCGGCCGGAGGACTACGCCACGCTCCTGACCCGCTGGGCGGCGGCGGGCTTCGTGGTGGCCGCGCCGACCTTCCCGCACACCTCCCGGGGCGCCGACGGCAACGTCCTCGACGTGCTCAACCAGCCGGCCGACGTGTCCCACGCGCTGACCGAGGTGCTGGCCCTGGACGACAAGGCCGGCGATCCGCTGCGAGGCAGGTTGGACGGCGACCGGGTGGCCGCCGCCGGGCACTCGGCCGGCGGGGTGACCACCATCGGTCTCTTCACCGCCGCCCGGGACGAACGGCTGGACGCCGGCGTGGTGTTCGCCGGCACGGCGCTCGGCGTGGGCACCGCGTTCGCCGGTGCGGCCGCGCCGCAGCTGTTCGTGCACGGCGAGCTGGACGAGGTGGTCGACTACGCGGCGGGCCGGGCCGCGTACGACAAGGTGCCCTGGCCGAAGGCGATGCTGAGCCTGCCCAAGGGCGACCACGGGCGTGCCCTGCTCAGCGACGGTGCGGCGCTGCGGGTGGTGTCGGACACCTCGGTGGAGTTCCTGCGCTGGACGCTCTACGGCGACGCGAAGGCCAAGGGGCGCATCTCCACCGACGCGACGCGCGGCGACATCGCCACCTTCGACGATCACCTCTGAGCACTGGCGCGATCCACCACCATCAGGGAAAGAGTGGCCTCAGCACCGCCGGGGGCCACTCTTTCCCTGTTGATGTGCGGCGCCGTCAGGCGGTGTGGTCGATGACGATCTTGCCGAAGGCGTCCCCGGACTGCATCCGGGCGAAGGCGTCCTCGACGCGGCTGAACGGGATCACGCTGTCCACCACCGGGCGCACGGCGCTGTCGGCGCAGAACGCCAGCAGCTCGTACAGCTCGCCCGGGGTGCCCATCGAGGTGCCCAGGATCTCCAACTGCATGGCGAAGACCCGGCGCAGGTTCACCGACGGCTCGTGCCCTGCGGTCGCGCCGGAGACGACGATCCGTGCCATCGGCGCGGCCGACTTCAGCGAGTGGTCGAACGTGGCCGCACCGACCGTCTCGATCACCACGTCGACCCGCTCCGGCAGCCGGGCACCCGGTTCCACGGCGGTGGCGCCGAGCGCCGTGATGCGCTCACGCTTCACGGCGTCGCGGCTGGTCGCGTACACCCGCTTGCCCATGGCGACGGCGAGCGCGACGGCCGCGGTGGCGACGCCGCCGCCGGCGCCCTGCACCAGCACGCTGTCGGCGTCCGCGACGCGGCCCTTGGTGGTCAGCATCCGCCACGCGGTCAACCAGGCCGTGGGCAGGCAGGCCGCGTCGGTCACGCTCAGCCCGTCGGGCAGCGGCACCAGGTTCGACCGGGGTACGGCGACCCGCTCGGCGATGGTCCCGGGGAAGTGCTCGGAGAGGATGGAGACCCCGCGCGGGTCACCCGGGGTGACCACCACCGGGTAGACGACGACCGTGTTGCCCGCCGTGTCCACACCGACCGCGTCGCAGCCGAGGATCATCGGCAGCTGGGCCTCGGTGAGCCCCACCCCGCGCAGTGACCAGAGGTCGTGGTGGTTGAGCGAGGTGGCCCGCAGGTGCACGGTCACCCAGTCGTCGGCCGGGTGGGTCGGCTCGGGCCGCTCACCGACGGTGAGTGCGGCGAGCGGATCGGCGTCGTCGAAGCGGGAGGCGAAGGCGGCACGCATGATCGGCACGGTAACAAGCTGAGCGCCCGTTAAGAAGTGTCCTTCCCTACCGGCGGGCGACGCCGTCGCGGCGCGCCGCCTCGGCGACGGCCTCGGCGACGGCCGGAGCGACCCGGGGATCCAGCGGAGACGGGACGATCGCCTCGGCGGTCAGCGACTCGGCCACCACGCCGGCGATGGCGTCCGCGGCGGCGACCTTCATGCCCTCGGTGATCCGGGTGGCCCGGGCGTCCAGCGCACCGCGGAAGACCCCCGGGAAGGCCAGCACGTTGTTGATCTGGTTGGGGTAGTCGCTACGACCCGTGGCGACCACCGCGACGTGCCGGGCGGCGACCTCGGGGTGCACCTCCGGGGTCGGGTTGGCCAGCGCGAACACGATCCCGCCGGGGGCCATACCGGCGACCGCGGCCTCCGGGATCTGCCCGCCGGAGACGCCGATCAGCACGTCGGCGCCGCGCAGCGCCTCGGTGATGTCGCCCTGGCGACCGTCGGCGTTGGTGCTCGCGGCCAGCTCGGCCTTGGTGCCGGTCAGCTCGGTGCGGTGTCGGCCGATGATCCCCTTGGAGTCGCAGACCACCACCTGGTCGGGGTTGACGCCCCCGGCGACCAGCATCTTCGTCACGGCCACACCGGCCGCGCCGGCACCGCTCACGGCGACCCGCAGGTCACCGAGCTTGCGGTTGAGCAGGGTGGCGGCGTTGCGCAGCGCGGCGAGCACCACGATGGCCGTGCCGTGCTGGTCGTCGTGGAAGACCGGGATGTCCAGCGCCTCGTCGAGCCGTCGCTCGACCTCGAAGCAGCGCGGCGCGCTGATGTCCTCCAGGTTGATCCCGCCGAACGAGGGCGCCAGCGCCCGCACCACCGCGACGATCTCGTCGACGTCCTGGGTGTCCAGACAGATCGGCACCGCGTCCACCCCGGCGAACTGCTTGAACAGCACCGCCTTGCCCTCCATCACCGGCAGCGCGGCGCGCGGGCCGATGTTGCCGAGCCCGAGCACCGCCGAGCCGTCGGTCACCACGGCGACGGCGTGCGACGCCCAGGTGTAGTCGTCGGCCAGGCCGGGGTCGGCGGCGATCGCCTCACATACCCGGGCAACCCCCGGGGTGTACGCGAGGGAGAGGTCTTCCCGGCTGGTCAGCGGCACAGTCGAGGTGACGGCCATCTTGCCGCCGCGGTGCAGCTGGAAGACGGGATCAGCGGGGTCCACGGTGGACGAAGACATGGTGGTGACTCCAGGATCTGTCGAGCAGACGGGGCGGCCGGCCCGGCCGCGAGGTTGGCGGCGAGCGGTGGCACGCGGTGCGGGGGGTCACCCGGGCACTTTCCGAGCATAGTGTCGACACTGCCCTGCGGATGTGAGCAGGGTCATAACGGTCGACGGGAGACCCGTCCGGGGCGCGGCCAGTAGCGGGCCACCACCCTCCCCCGCACGTCGGCGACGCCGTACGCCCGGGAGTCGTCGGTGATCAGGTCGTTGTCCCCGCGCAGCCACCAACCGCCGTCCTGCGGTCGGACCGCCCGCTTCACCACCAGCAGGTCCGGGCGGGTCCGGAACACCGCGACCACCACGTCACCGGAGCGGATCGGACGGCCGCCGGGACGGACCAGCACCGCGTCGCCGTGCCGCAGCGTGGGCGCCATGGACGGGCCGGTGATCAGGACGGCCGTCAGCGGCCGCCGCAGCCTTGGCACCTCCGCCGGGTGATCGGCCCGCACTGGTTTCACCTCCACCCGGTTCGGGGAGCATTCCCAGGAGTAATGTCGCCTTTGATCATCGCAAACTTCCCATGGAGGATCCCGATGCGACTTCCGCGCATCCTTGCGCCCCGCGTCACCGCGAGCGCTCACTGCGACCTGCCGTGCGGCGTCTACGACCCGGCACAGGCCCGGATCGAGGCCGAGTCGGTCAAAATGATCTGCGAGAAGTACCAGGCGAACACCGACCCGGAGTTCCGCACCCGGGCGATCATCATCAAGGAGCAGCGCGCCGAGCTGGTCAAGCACCACCTCTGGGTGCTCTGGACCGACTACTTCAAGGCCACGCACTTCGAGAAGTACCCGCAGCTGCACCAGCTGTTCAACGAGGCCACCAAGCTCGCCGGCGCCGGTGGTGTCAAGGGCAGCCTCGACCCGGCCACCGCCGACAAGCTGCTCGGGAAGATCGACGAGATCTCGAAGATCTTCTGGGAGACCAAGAAGGCGTGACCTCCCCGGTCATTCCGACGATCCGGCCGGCACGTCCCGAGGATGTGCCGGCCGTCGTCGCCATGGTGCACGAGCTGGCGGAGTACGAACGCGCCCCCGACCAGTGCCACCTCACCACCGAGCAGCTGACCTCGGCCCTGTTCAGCCCCGCGCCGGCGCTCTACGGGCACGTCGCGGTGGACGCGCACGACCAACCGGTCGGCTTCGCGCTGTGGTTCCTCAACTTCTCCACGTGGGCCGGGGTGCACGGCATCTACCTGGAGGACCTCTACGTTCGTCCGACCGCCCGGGGCACCGGGGCGGGCCGGTTGCTGCTCGCCACCCTGGCCGACATCTGCGTACGCCGCGGCTACCGACGGCTGGAGTGGTCGATGCTCGACTGGAACCCGGCGGCCGGGTTCTACGCCTCGATCGGCGCCGAGCAGATGAGCGAGTGGGTCTCCTACCGGCTCAGCGGCGACGCACTGCGCCACCTGGCCGGTCAGGCGGCGGCCGCCGGCACGCGTCCGAACGGCTGACCGGGTAGAGTCCCCGACCGGGGGGATGAGGCGTGACTCAACTGACCGGCCAGCCAGCGACCGACGACGACGTGGTGCACCTCACGGTGCCCGCCGATGGCGGTTACCTCGGCGTGCTCCGTACCGCCACCGCCGGTCTCGCGGCCCGGTTGCAGTTCGCGCTCGACGAGATCGAGGATCTGCGCATCGCGGTTGACGAGGCGTGCGCCATGCTGCTCGCCATCGCCACCCGCGACGCCGAGCTGGAGTGCCGCTTCGCGGTCACCGAGGACGCGCTGACCGTCGAGGTCACCGTGCCGACCGTGCGCGGCGCCACGCTGCCCTCCGAGTCGTCCTTCGCCTGGAAGGTGCTCACCGCGCTGACCACGTCGGCGTCCGCCACGGCCGCCGACGGCCGGGCCACCATCTCGTTGCTCACCCGCCGCTCCGGCGGGTAGTTGCCCGGCCCCGCCGCGCCGTCACCTGCCGGGCGCGGTCACTCGAAGCCGAGAGCCCGCGTCGTCGGAGGGCTCACCAGCAGCCAACCGACGCCGAGGCCGAGCGCCATCAGCGGCACGCCCAGCCAGCCCAACCCGGCCTGAATCATGAACCACCCGATCGGCAGCAGCATCAGTTGAAGCACGATCGCGGGAGCGCGTGCGCCGGCTCGGCGGCGCAGCAGCGCGCGGCTAAGCGCCCAGAGCGCGACCGCCGCTCCGACGGCGAGCGCGGTCACCAGCAACGCCGACGGGAGATCGGCGGTGGTGGCGGTGAAATCGGCCCATACCAGCCAGGCGGCGATCAGCCCGACGGCGACCGCCTCCGCCCACAGCAGCCGGACCGCCCAGCGGAGCGTGACGGGAATCGGGTCCGAGTCGATGGTCACGCGCGACACGATACCTGGGCTACCGGGAGGTACAGTGCCGCCCATGCGGGCCGTCCTGGTGGTCAATCCGAAGGCCACCACCACCAGCGAACGCAGCCGGGACGTGCTTGTCCGGGCGCTGCGCAGCGAAGTCGACCTCAGTGTGCGCTACACCCGCCGACGCGGGCACGCCATGGCGCTGGCCCGGGAGGCCGCCGCGGAGGGGGTCGATCTCGTCGTCACCCTGGGTGGTGACGGCACCGTCAACGAGGTGGTGAACGGCCTGATGACGGCCGAGCCCCCACCGGGTGCCGACGGCGCCACGTCGGCCGAGCGGCTGCCCGCGCTGGCGACCGTTCCGGGCGGCTCGACCAACGTCTTCGCCCGCGCCGTGGGCCTGCCCCGGGAGTGGCCCGAGGCGACCAGCATGATCCTGGAAGGGCTGCGCCTGGGTCGGCACCGGAC
This sequence comes from Micromonospora sp. RHAY321, assembly GCF_023896955.1. Taxonomy (GTDB): domain Bacteria; phylum Actinomycetota; class Actinomycetes; order Mycobacteriales; family Micromonosporaceae; genus Micromonospora. The sequence continues at coordinate 148,516 of NZ_JAMHIW010000015.1, read as the reverse complement.
GGTGGGGCTGGGTCGCGCGGACGACCGGTACTTCACGTTCTGCGCCGGGTTCGGCCTGGACGCCGCGGTGATCCACCGGGTGGAGCAGGCTCGCCGTCGGGGGCGGGTCTCCACCCCGGCGCTCTACCTGCGCTCGATCATGAACCAGTACTTCCTCGCCTCCGACCGGCGGCACCCGGCGATCGTCCTGGAACGACCGGGCGAGACGGCCGAGGGCGAGCTGGCCACCGTCATCATCCAGAACACCGCGCCGTGGACGTACCTGGGCGACCGGGAGATCAACCCGAACCCGGAGGCGTCGTTCGACCTCGGGCTGGATGTGCTGGCGCTGCGTCAGCTCCGGGTGGCCAGCACCACACGGACAGTGAGTCAGTTCTTCTCCCGGCGACCGGATCCCCGGGGGCGGCAGGTGTTACGACTCCATGACACAGCGGAGTTCACCCTGCTCTCCAGCCGACCGCAGGCGTTCCAGCTCGACGGCGACTACCTTGGCGAGCGGGAGAAAGTCAGATTCACATCCGTTCCCGCCGCACTGAGAGTAATCTGCTAGGTCTCGGGTACTGCCCTAGGTCGACGCGGCCGCCACACCGTATCGGCGCGGTCGCCGCCACACCGAGGGGCAGGTGCCGGAAATGTCAGCAATGTCACGCGGACTGTACTATATTGATCCTCGACTGTGGCACGGCGGGTAACCAGGAAGGCACTGGAACCCGGACAAATGGGTTGTGGGCTTGCTCACCGCCCGGAGTTTTTCCGAGCGTCACCCTTGACATCGCGAGCGTTCGTGAAAGTATTCACAAGCGAACTTGAGTTGCCGGGACATTGCCTGGATATGCTCGTCAGGTTGAGCTGTTCCAGCAGGTCCACGGGGCTAACTGCCTGCTCACGCACTGCCGAATGGACAGACGCTAACTGTCACCACCGGCACTGCGGATGCATATAGGAAAAGCACGACCAAGCAATAATTGCCACCCATCCAGAATGAGGAGTGTTGCCGCCATGGACTGGCGTCACCATGCTGTCTGCCGCGACGAGGACCCGGAGCTGTTCTTCCCGATCGGGACGTCCGGACCGGCTCTCCTGCAGGTCGAGCAGGCCAAGGCCGTCTGCAGGCGCTGCTCCGTGACCGACCAGTGCCTGCAGTGGGCACTTGAGTCGGGTCAGGACGCCGGCGTCTGGGGCGGGATGAGCGAGGAGGAGCGGCGCGCTGTCAAGCGGCGCGGCGGCCTCCGGGTGCTGCGCGCTCACTCCGCCTGATCCCACACACAGCTGCAACGCCCCGGCGGGTTCGCCCGCCGGGGCGTTCTGCTGTCCAGGGCCGCACCGCTCGTCCCCGCGGTCCGGCCAGATCCCCGTCACCGACCACGGATACCCGCTGCCGCCCACTTTGCGCGTTCGCCGTCGGCGACCTCGGTCACACCGCTGGCGCGAGGGCGCAGCGGCCGGACCGGTCGTCGACCCGGCGCAGCACCAGCTCGACCAGCTCGGGAGCGTCGTTCAACGGGGCGGCCACCGCCACCGCGCCGGCCGCCCGGGCCTCCTCGGTCACCGCGTCGTGAAACAGGCCCGGCGCCAGGAAATACCCGGCCACCGCCACCCGGCGAGCACCCGCCGCCCGCAGCAGGGACACGGCGACACCGGTCGACGGCGGGGCCGCAGAGGCGTACGACACCCGGCAGGGCACCCCGAACTCCGCGCCAAGCGCATCCGCCACCCGGCCCACCGAGCCGCGGGCCCGCGCGTCCCGGGTGCCCGCCGCCGCCAGCACCAGCGCGTCGAACCGGCCCGGACGCGACTCACCGAGCCGACGCCGCAGCCCGGCCAGCAGCGCCGGGTCCACCCTCCCGTCGGCCGGGCCGAGGACGTCGGTCACCCGTACCGCCAGCGGAGGCCCGGCCTGCGTCGCGGCTGCGACGGCCGCCGGGATGTCCACACGATGGTGGTACGCGGCGGTCAGCAGCAGCGGCACCAGCACCGCGCCGCGGTGGCCGGCCACGGCCAACTCGCGCAGCACCTCGGTCGGACCCGGTTCGGTGTGGTCCAGCCAGCTCGCCCACACCGGGGTGCCGGGCCGGGCCGCCGCCACGGCCCGGGCGAGTGCCCGCGTCGCCTCGGCCGCCCGCGGATCACGGCTGCCGTGGGCGACCAGCACCACCGGATCCGCCCCGCCGGCCACACCGGTCGGGGTCGGGGTCCCGGGGGTCAGACGTGCAGTCCGCACTCGGTCTTCTCGAACATGGCCCACCGGCCGGCCCGCGGATCCTCGCCGGCCTTGGTCCGACGGGTGCACGGCCAGCAGCCGATCGAGCCGTAACCCTGCTTGAACAGCTCGTTGACCGGCACGTTCCAGCGGGCGATGTAGGCGTCCACGTCGCCCTGCGACCAGGCCGCGATCGGGTTGACCTTGACCTTGCCGCGTCGCGGGTCGAAGGTCACCACCGGCGTGTTGGCCCGGGTCGGCGACTCGTCCCGACGCAGGCCCGCGGCCCAGGCGTCGTAGCCGGTCAGTGCCCGCTCCAACGGCTCCACCTTGCGCAGCTGGCAGCAGTCGTCCGGCGACTTGTTGAACAGTCGCGGCCCGTACTGGCCGTCCTGCTGCCCCACGGTGAGCCGGGGCCGGATCGACCGGACGTTCACGGGCAGCGTCCTGGCCACCTCGTCGCGCACCCGCAGCGTCTCCGGGAAGTGCAGGCCCGTGTCGAGGAAGACCACGTCCACCCCCGGGGCGACCCGGGACACCAGGTGCGCCAGCACTGCGTCGGCCATCGAGCTGGTGACACAGAACCGCTCACCGAAGGTCTGCGCCGCCCAGCGGGCGATCTCCAGCGCCGGCGCGCCCTCCAGCTCCCGACCAGCCTGCTCGGCCAGCGCCCGCAGCTCGTCCGGGCTGCGCCGGGTCGGGTCGGCCGGCGTCGGACCGCCCGGACCGACCAGGCCCAGGCCCGCGGCGGAGATGAGGCTCATCGGGTCACCGCCCGCGAGAGCAGCCCGGTGAACTTCACCGAGAAGACCCGGGTGCAGGCGTGGCACTCCCACGCGCCGTGACCCGCCTCGTGTGGCCGCAGGTCCTCCTCGCCGCAGTAGGGGCAGTACAGAGGTGCCGCTCGGTTCTCGCTGCTCATCGCAGTTCCTCCTCGTCGACTCTGATCACCCAGTTGGCGAACGTCTCGCCCTCGCTCCGGCCGGCCAGGTAGCGGCGGGCCAGTCGTTCCACGTACTCCGGAAGCTCGTCGGCGGTGGTCTTCAGGCCGCGCAGCTTGCGCCCGAAGCCGGCGGTCTGGCCCTGCGCCATGCCCAGCCCGCCACCCAGGTGCACCTGGAAGCCCTCGACCTGCCGGCCGTCGGGGCCGACCACCAGTTGGCCCTTGAGCCCGATGTCGGCGACCTGGGTGCGGGCGCAGGCGTTCGGGCAACCGTTGATGTGGATCGAGATGTCCGCGTCGAAGTCGCGCAGCCGCTGCTCCAGTCGGGCCACCAGCTCCTCGCCGCGGGCTTTGGTCTCGACGATGGCCAGCTTGCAGTACTCGATGCCGGTGCACGCCATGGTGCCGCGCCGCCAGGCCGACGGCCGGGCCTCCAGGCCGATCCCGCGCAGCGCGTCGACCAGCGACTCCGTCCGCTCCGACGGCACGTCGAGCACCAGCAGCTTCTGGTACGGGGTGAGCCGCACCCGGTCGCTGCCGTGCGCCTCGACCACGTCGGCCAGCTGGGCGAGCTGCCCGCCGGACACCCGCCCGACCACCGGGGCGGCGCCCACGTAGTGCCGCCCGTCGGCCTGCTCGTGCACGCCCACGTGGTCGATCGGCTTCGCCGGCAGCTCCGGAGCCGGGCCGTCGAGCAGCGTCCGGCCGAGGTACTCCTTCTCCAGGACCTCACGGAAACGCTCCACGCCCCAGTCGGCCACCAGGAACTTCAGCCGGGCCCGGTTACGCAGCCGCCGGTAGCCGTAGTCGCGGAAGATCCCGACCACGCCGGCCCACACGTCGGGGATCTCGGCCAGCGGCACCCAGGCCCCGAGTCGCTGGGCCAGCATCGGGTTGGTGGACAGACCGCCACCGACCCAGAGGTCGAAGCCGGGGCCGTGCTCGGGGTGGTCGACGCCGAGCAGGGCGATGTCGTTCGACTCGTACGGGGTGTCCACCAGCCAGGAGATCGACGTCTTGAACTTGCGGGGCAGGTTGGAGAACTGCTTGTCGCCGACGTACCGGGCCACGATCTCGTCGATCGCCGGGGTCGGGTCGAGCAGCTCGTCCCGGGCCACCCCGGCGACCGGGCTGCCCAGCACGATCCGGGGGCAGTCGCCGCACGCCTCGGTGGTCTGCAGGCCGACCGACTCCAGCCGGCGCCAGATCTCCGGCATGTCCTCGACCCGGATCCAGTGGTACTGGATGTTCTGCCGGTCGGTGATGTCGGCGGTGTCCCGGGCGAACTCCCGGGAGATGTCCGCGATCACGCGCAACTGGGCCAGGCTGAGCTGACCGCCGTCGATGCGGACCCGGAGCATGAAGAACTCGTCCTCCAGCTCGTGCGGCTCCAGCACGGCGGTGCGCCCGCCGTCGATGCCCGCCTTGCGCTGGGTGTAGAGGCCCCACCAGCGGAACCGGCCCCGCAGGTCCTGGGGGTCGATGGAGGCGAAGCCGCGGTGGGCGTAGATGTTCTCGATCCGGGCCCGGACGTTCAGCGGATCGTCGTCCTTCTTGATCCGCTCGTTGGGGTTGAGCGGCTCGCGGTGGCCGAGCGCCCACTGACCCTCACCCCGCGGCCGGCGCGGCGCCCGGGTCGGGCGGGTCGTCGGGTCCTCGGAACGGGCCGGGATGCTGCTGACCGCCATCGCGGCGTCCTCCGTTGTCTGCTGTGCCTCGGGCGGTGCGCGGGGCGCGGCGGCCGGCCCGTGCGGAACGGGCGGGACAACGGTGTCGGAGACAGCCGGCGCGGAGCGCGCCCGAGACAGATGGGTCGGGCGTCGTCAGTTGGCCGGACAGATCGCGCTGCGCACGCGGCCGTAATCAACGTGGCGACGAGCCACGAAGCGGCGGACGACAGCGGCGGTCATGGGCTCATGCTGCCACACCGCATGAGGGCGGGCCAATGTCCGCGTGCCGGATCCCACATCACGGGCCGGGATACGTGGCCAGCTCACGCGGCGACCGTGGCAGGCTCGCACCGTGGGCATATTGTCCGAAAGGTCGAACCCGGTGTGGCGGAGTCGCCTGCACCGCGTCCCGGTCTGGCTCCCTCCGGCGCTGCTGACCCTGGTGGTCACCGGCACCGGGCTGGGCTCCGCCCAGCTCTGGCGTGACGAGCTGGCGACGTGGAGCGCGGCCACCCGGTCACCGGGCGACCTGGCCCGGTTGGCCGGCACCATCGACGCCGCCACCGGCCCGTATTACCTGCTGATGCACGGCTGGTTGGCGATCGTCGGCGACTCCACGGTGGCGCTACGCGCGCCGGCGGCGCTGGCCATGGCCGTCGCCGCCGGTCTGCTCGCCGTGCTCGGCGCGCGGCTCGCCGACGGGCGTACCGGCCTGTTCGCCGGGCTGCTCTTCGCGCTGCTCCCCGGCACCTCCCGGTACGGGCAGGAGGCCCGCCCGTACGCCTTGGCCAGCATGTTCGCGGTGCTCGCCACCCTGCTGCTGGTGGCGGCGCTGCGCCGACCGAGCTGGCCCCGATGGGCCGGGTACGCGGCAGCCGTGGCCGCGCTCGGGCTCACGCATCTGATCGCGCTCACCCTGCTCGCCGCGCACGCGCTGGTCGTGCTGTTCGCCTGGTGGCGGGGCGCCCCGGCGGCCGGGGTGGCCGCTGCGGCAGCCACCGGACCGGAGAAGGCCGACTCGGACGGGACCGGTGCGGTGGATCGGCGGGCGTGGCGGTGGCTGGTCGCGCTGGTGCCGGCGGCGCTGCTGGTGAGCCCGCTGCTGCTGAGGGCCGCCACACAGCGTTCGCGACAGTTGGACTGGGTCGCTTCGGCCCACCTGGACGACCTGAGCGCGCTGCCCGGTGGGGTGGCCCAGAGCTCCGTGGTGGGCGGGCTGGTGGTCGGGGTCGCCGCGCTGGGTGCGGCTCGCCTCGGCCGACGGGCCCTGCTGCCGGTGGGCGCGGTGCTGCTGCCCGTCCTGCTGCTCTTCGCCGCCGGCACGGTCGTACCGCTGTGGGTACCCCGGTACCTGGTCTTCGTCGTGCCCTTCGCCTGCCTGCTGGCCGGTGCGGCACTGGCCGGGGTGAGCGCGCCGGCCGCGCTGGCCGTGGTGGTGCTCGCCGGGCTGCTCGGCCTGCCCGACCAGGAGGCGCTGCGGCGGACCCACGAGTGGCCGCGCAGCGCGCCGGTGGACTACGCGGGTGCCGCCCGGGTGATCGCCGACGGGCAACGGCCCGGGGACGTGGTGGTCTACTCGCCCAGGAACAGCTGGCTCTTCCTCGATCTGGGCGTCGGGTACCACCTCGCCGACCAGCCGCGGGACGTGCTGGTCACCGAGGACGAGGTCCGTCGGGGCGATCTGTGGGCGGCGGAGTGCCAGCGCCCGGCGCAGTGCCTGGCCGGCACGCCACGGGTCTGGCTGGTGGTCGCCGGGCGGCACGCCGACCCGGTGGCCACGGTGACCGGCGCCAAGGGCGAGGCGCTGCGGGCGGGCTTCGGCGTCGCACGGGTCTGGCAGCGCTCCGGCCTGACCGTCGCCCTGCTGACCAGCAGCCCCGGCCGCTGACCCAACCATGGCTCTGGCCGCCAGGGTCAGGCACACATCGACGAGCGCGATACCCCTGAGGCATGAAGATGACTCACAGGTATCAGGGTCACCGGCGCACTGCTTCCCGGACGCGGCCCGCCCGGAACGACCGGACCCCCGAGCGTCAGGGCTGCGAGCGCCCGTCGGGCGCACTGCGCGCCAGCGGGATGACCAGCACCGCCTCGGTGCCGCCGTTGGCACCGGCACGCAGCTCGATGGTGCCGCGCAGCTCCCCGGTGATCAGTGCCCGGACGATCTGGAGGCCGAGCCGACTGCCGCTCTCGGCGTCGAAGTCGGGCGGCAGCCCGCGTCCGTTGTCCGCCACCGAGACGTGCAGCATCTTGCGGAACCGGTGCGCCGAGACCACCACCTCGGGCCGAGCCGACGGATCGGTCTCGGGAACGGCGGCGGGCACCATGGACGGGGCGGCGGGCGTGGCCGGGACGCCCACCTCGTCCGCCTCATCCGCTGGAGGGAAACCGTGCTCGACGGCGTTGAGCAGCAGCTCGTTGAGGACCATCACCAGGGAGGTGGCGATCTCTGCCGGCAGCACGCCGAAGCTGCCCCGCCGGCGCATGCCGACGCTCACCTCGGTCGCCGCGACCTCGGTTGCCGCGCTCGCCACCCGGTCGACGATGCCGTCGAACTCGACCGCCTCGTCGCTGGACATGGAGAGCGTCTCGTGCACCAGGGCGATCGAGGCGACCCGGCGGACCGACTCCTCCAGGGCGACCCGGGCCTCCGGCATGGACACCCGGCGGGCCTGCAACCGCAGCAGCGCGGCCACCGTCTGGAGGTTGTTCTTCACCCGGTGGTGGATTTCCCGGATGGTGGCGTCCTTGGTGATCAGTGCCCGGTCCCGCCGACGGACCTCGGTGATGTCCCGGACCAGCACCAGCGCGCCGATCGGCACCCCGGCGGGCATCAGCGGCAGCGCCCGGGTGAGCATCGTGGCACCGCGCGCGTCGATCTCCCGCCGGGGCGGCGCCTCGCCACGCAGCGCGGCCAGGATCCCGTTCGCCGCTTCCGTGCCGTCCAGCGGGTCGCCGGCCAACCGGCGGTGCAGCGCGGCCAGGTCCTCCCCCACCAGGTGGGAGGCGTAGCCCAACCGGCGGTACGCGGACTGCGCGTTCGGGCTGGCGTAGGTGACCTTGCCGCCGGCGTCGAGCCGGACCAGGCCGTCACCCACCCGGGGCGCCGACGTGGTCTCGCCCGGGTGCCGGGGCGGCGGAAAGGTGCCGTCCGCGATCATCTGCGCCAGGTCGTCGGCCGTGGTCAGATAGTTGAGCTCCAGCTGGCTGGGGGTACGCGCGGTGGAGAGGTTGGTGTCCCGGCCGACCACGGCGACCACCTCGCCGGCCTCCCCCTCGGCGGTCCGCAGCCGGACCGGGATCGCCTCGTGCCGGGCCGGCACGTCGCCGTACCAGACCGGGTCGCCCTCCCGCCAGATCCGGCCCTGGGAGTACGCCACCCCGAGGTGGGCCACCTCCGGCCCGCCGACGATCCGCCCCACCTGGTCGTCCTGGTACGCGGTGGGCGCGGTCGTCGGGCGGACCTGGGCGACGCAGAGGAACGTGCCCTCGGCGTCGACCGGCACCCAGAGCAGCAGGTCGGCGAAGGACAGGTCGGAGAGCAGTTGCCAGTCGCCGGCGATCCGGTGCAGGTGGTCGATGTCGGCCGGACGGAGATGGGTGTGCTCCTCGGCGAGGTCGCGCAGCGTGGACACGGTGACCAGGGTGCCACGCCACGTCTCACATCGTCGCGGTGACCTTCTTCAACCCGCGCGGTGCGTCCGGGTCCTCGCCCCTGGTCAGCGCCAGCGCGAGCGCCAGGCGCTGCAACGGCAGGATGTCCAGCAGCGGGGCGTACCGCTCGTCGACCTCGGGGACGGCGAGCCGGGTGGCACCGGGCACGTCGGCGGAGCCGACCACCACGACGTCGGCGCGGCGTTCGCCGAGGCGGGGCAGCACCTCCCCCATCGACCGGCCGCCCGGGCCGGACCCGACCACGGCGAGCACCGGGACCTCGGGGTCGGTCATCGCGAGTGGACCGTGCAGCAGGTCGGCGCCGGAGAAGGCGAGCGCCGGCAGGTACGAGGTCTCCATCAGTTTCAGGGCGGCCTCCCGGGCGGTCGGGTAGGCGTACCCGCGCCCGGTCGTGACCAGTTGGCGGGCGAACCGGTAGCGCGGCGCGAGCCGGGCCGGGGTGTCGTCGGCCAGGGTGCTGGCGGCGAGGTCGGGCAGCGCGGCCAGCGCCTCCCGCTCGGCCGCCGGGAGCACCCCGTCGCCGGCCCGGATCCCCTCGACGAGCATCAGCAGGGCGAGCAGCTCGGCCGTGTACGTCTTGGTGGCGGCCACCGCCCGCTCGTGACCGGCGGCGATGTCGACGCTCAGCTCGGCCACCTCGGCCAGTGGGGAGGCCGGGTCGTTGGTCACGGCGAGGGTCAGCGCGCCGGAGGCCCGCGCGGCGCGCAGCACCTCGGCCAGGTCGGGCGAGCCGCCGCTCTGGCTGACACCGACGACCAGCGCGTCGGACAGGTCGGGACGGGCACCGAACAGGGTGACCGCGCTGGGCGAGGCGAGCCCGGCGGGCAGGCCGAGCCGGATCTCGGTCAGGTACGCCCCGTAGAGGGCAGCATGGTCGGAGGTGCCCCGTGCCGTGAAGACCACGTGCCGCGGCCGGCGCTCGGCGACGGCCGCCGCCACCCGGGCGATCTCGCCGGCGTTGGCCGTGGAGAGCAGGCGGGCGTAGCCGGCCGGCTGCTCGTCGATGTCGGCGGCCATTCCGGCCCCTGCACGTGTCACGAACACTCCTCCCTTTGCGCGGTTGCCGCGCGTTTCCTGCTCAGTCTTGCACCTTTGGCCGGCTCTGAGCAATCGAACGAGCAGCAGTGCGCAGTTGATCACCGAATAATCTCAATATCAACTAGACTTGCCCCCGCTTCACCCGGTGTCGCTGCGACGAGAGGACGACGTGCCCGACGGAAGGGACGACCCCGCGCTCTCCGCGACGGAGGAGCTGGCCCTGGCCCGGCTGGCACTGGACGAGGGCGACCTCCACCACGCCGCCGGCCACCTCGCCGGCGCGCTGGCCCGGGCGCCGACACTGCCGGAGGTGCACGAGACGCTGGCCCGGCTGGCCGCGGTCGGCGGCGGCGGGCTCGACCTCTTCCCGATCAACCACCACACCTTCGTCGGCGCCGTCGTGGCCCGGGCGCACCTGCTGGCCGCCGTCGGCCGCCCCGCCGAAGGGCTGGAGCTGCTGGCCGCGGCGACCGGCTACGCACCCGGCACCCAGTGGGCCGGCGTGCCGTGGGTGACCGCGCCCGAGCTGGCCGAACGGCTGGACCCGGAGCACATCGCCCGCGTCCTCATGCAGGTGTGCGCCGCGCTACCCGACCCGGTGCCGCGGGCCGGCCGGGGCGCGCTGGCGCCGTACCTCACGCTGGCCCGCAACGCGATCACCGTCCGCCCCGAGCACGGCCTGCTGCTGGGAGCGGCGTCCGCGCTGGCCCGGCGGCTCGGCGAGGTCACGCTGGCGGTCCGCTGGGCCGCCCGGGGGGTACGCTCCGAGCCGTCCAAGATGGGCGAGGTCTGGCTCGGGTACGCGTACCGCAGCGCCGGCCGGACCCGGGAGGCCCTCGCGGCGCTCGGTCGGGCCGTCGCGCTGGACCCCGACGACCTGGCCATCTACGCCGACATCGCCGGCACCCTGGCCGAGACCGGCCGGCTCGACGAGGCGCTGGAGTGGACCGAGCGGGCGCTGGCCCGCGACCCGTCGTTCGACTGCGCGGTGCACACCGCGCACCGCCTGCGGCACCTGCGTGACGGCGACCTGGCGCACCTGGTGGCGCTCGCCGACTTCGTCCGTGACCATCCGGACGACAGCCACGAGCACGGTGACCTGGCGCAGTGCTGCCGGGGCCGGCCCTGGCTCGGCCAGCTGACGCCGGCCGGCGGCCCGCTGGTCGACGCACTGCGCCAGGCGGTCGTCGACGACGACAACGGGCTCGGCAGCGCGGTGCGCCTCACGGCTGCGGCCCCGCCGAGCGCTGTGCGGACGGCCACCTCGGTGGCGCCCGGGCTGCGGATCGAGATCGCCGGCGTGCCGGAGCCGGACCCGCGCGAACCTCGACGGGAGTCCGTCCAACGGCTGTGGCACTACGCGGACACCGTCCCGACGCCCGCGCTGCCGGCGCCGTCGGCGGCGGCGGTCGAACGGATCGCGCAGGTCGCCCACCCGGCCTGGCCCCATCCACCGGCGGCCTACGACGCCGCTGTGGGCCTGGCCGGTCTCGATGTGGCGGACCTGCTCGGGCTGCTGGTGCACCCCCCGGCGGCGCCGGCCAACGCGGTGGGCCGGTTGCTGGCCGCCCACGACCCGTCGATCTGGGTACGCGGCGTCCAGGTGTGGGCCTGCCTGGGGCTGCTGCACCACCGGACCGACGAGCCGTGGGACGGCTCGACCCGACGTCAGGTGCTGCTGGACCTGGTCTGGGGCGTCGAGGACTGGGTCACGGAGGCCGCACTGTTCGCCCTGGTCACCGCCGCCTGGGTGGACCCGGCGGTACGGCCGGACGTGGCCCGGGTGGTGGCCGAGCGGCTCGCGGACGCGGCGGCGGTGGCCCGGGTCCGGCCGGTCCCGATCGCCGCCTCACTGGCCCACCTGGCGCTGGCCGCACCTGCGCTGGACCCGGCCACCGCGGCACTCGCCACCGAACTGCTCGGGGACCAGTCACCCCAGGTCCCCCGCCCCCGCAATCCGCTCCGCCGCCTCTGGCAACGCCTCACGGCCCACCGCCACCGCCACTGATCCCTTGAAAACGAACGCGCCGCGCCGCTCCCAGGGGAACGGCGCGGCGCGGCGGGGAATCCGGGATCAGGCGACCGGGGCCTTGCCGAGAGCGATCTCGGCCTCCTCCTCCGGGGTGGCCTGCGCCGGCGCCTCGTTCGCGGTGCGCAGCGGGATCTCCTTGATGAACCAGGCGAGCACCGGGATCGCGATGGTGAACAGCACCGCCCATCCGAACACGTGCGAGATCGCGTCGGAGAGACCGCCGAGCACCAGCTCGCGCGCCTGGGCGGGCAGTTCCTTGAGCTTCTCCAGGTCCATGGCGCCACCCTCGCCGCCACCGAAGGCACCACCCGCGGTGGACCCGGCCAGCCTGCTGGCGAAGATCGCGCCGAACAGCGAGATGCCGAACGAGCCGCCGATCGACCGGAAGAAGGTGGCCGCGCCGCTGGCCGCGCCGAGGTCCTTCTGCTCCACGCTGTTCTGCGCGATCAGCATGGAGGTCTGCATGAGGAAGCCCATGCCGGCGCCCAGCACGACCATGTACAGCGAGGACTGCAGCTTGCTGGTGTCGGTGTCGAGCATGGTCAGCAGCGCCATGCCCGCGGTCATCACCACGCCACCGATGATCGGGTACGCCCGGTACCTGCCGGTCTTCGTGATCGCCCGCCCGATGACCAGCGACACGACCAGCATGCCGAACATCAGCGGCAGCAGCAGCAGGCCGCTGTTGGTGGCCGACGCCCCCTGCACCGTCTGCTGGTAGAGCGGCAGGAAGTTCATCGCGCCGAACATCGCGAAGCCGAGCAGGAAGCCGATCAGCGAGATCAGTGCGAAGTTGCGGTTGGCGAAGAGCGCCAGCGGGAGGATCGGCTCCGGGACCCGGCGTTCGACCAGGCCGAACGCCACCAGCGCGACCAGGGACAGCACGGCCAGGCCGAGGATCTGCGGTGAGGTCCAGTCGTACTGGTTGCCACCCCAGGTGGTGATCAGGACGATCGCGGTGATGCCGACCGAGAGCAGCCCGGCGCCGAGCCAGTCGATCCGGTGCTCGGTGCGGTACTTGGGAAGGTGCATGGTGGTGATCAGCACCAGCAGCGCGACGCCGCCCAGCGGCAGGTTCACGTAGAACGCCCAGCGCCACGAGAGGTGGTCGGTGATGAAGCCGCCGACCAGCGGGCCGGCCACCATGGCGATGGCCATGATGCCGGCGATCATCCCCTGGTAGCGCCCCCGCTCGCGGGGCGGGACGAGGTCACCGATGATCGCCATCACGCCGACCATCAGGCCGCCGGCGCCGAGGCCCTGCACGGCCCGGAAGGCGATGAGCTGGACCATGCCGTCCTGCGGGCCGCCGAGCATCGCGGAGCCGGCCATGCCGCAGAGCGCGGAGCCGAGCAGGAAGATGCCGACCGAGGTCAGGAAGACCGACTTGCGGCCGTAGAGATCACCGAGCTTGCCCCAGATGGGGGTGGAGACGGTGGTGCCCAGGACGTACGCGGTGACCACCCAGGTGAAGTGGTCGAGCCCGCCGAACTCGCCGACGATCCGCGGCAACGCGGTGCTGACGATCATGTTGTCGAGCATCGCGAGCATCATCGCGATCATCAGTCCGAACAGCACGACCCGTACGTTGGGTCGCGCGCCGGCCTGGGTTGCCTGAGTCATGGGTAAGCTCCCCCCGAGGATTGCCATACTTACTTGCCGCCCGGCTAGTCACCTTACTAGCCGCACGGTAAGTTGGGTACCAACTGACGGTCAAGCCGAATAGGGGGCGTGGGTGAGGGAGAGCACAGGCGGCACTCGGGAACGGATCAAGGCCGTCGCACTGGAGCTCTTCACCGAGCAGGGGTACGAGAAGACCTCGCTGCGGGAGATCGCCGAGCGCCTCAACGTCACCAAGGCAGCGCTCTACTACCACTTCAAGAGCAAGGACGACATCGTCGCCAGCTTCGTCGAGGACCGGCTGGAGCGGATGGACGCGCTGACCGCCTGGGCCGAGTCGCAGCCGGCATCCCTGGCCACCCGGCGCGCGCTGATCTCCCGGTACGCCGACACGATGTTCGCCGGCGACCAGCCGTCGGTGATGCGCTTCTTCGAGCAGAACCAGACCGTGCTCAAGAGCCTCGCCTCCGGCCAGCAGATGCGCGGCCGGATGATGCAGCTCGCCAACGCGCTCTGCCGGGGTGACGACTCCCCCTCCGCCCAACTACGCGCCGTGCTGTCGCTCTTCGCGGTGCACAGCAGCTGGTTCGCCGTCCGGGCGCCGGACATCACCGACGCCGACCGCCGCCGCATCGCCCTGGAGGTGGCCGACGAGTTGCTGGCCGCCATCGGCGCGCAACCCGACGAGGACGCGGCCCCGGCAACCCCGGCCGGCTGATCGACCGGCGCGACCGCGCCTCAGCTTCGGGGCAGCTCTCGCCGCAGGCCGAGCAGGTCCACGCCCGGCACCGGCGACCAGTCCTGCGCCGGCGACCGGACGAAACCGAGCCGCTCGTACAGCCGGTGCGCCGAGGCGGCCATGCCCGCGCGGACGCAGATCACCACGGCGGTGCAGCCCAGCTCGGCCGCGCGGTCGACGCACGCCCGGGCCAGCGCCGCGCCGACACCTCGGCCCTGCGCGGCCGGGTCGACCGCGAGCATCCGGAACTCCGCCTCACCCGCGGCGGACAGCTCGGCGAACGGGGTGCCCGGCAACACGAAGGTGACCGAGCCGAGCACCGCACCGGTCGCCTCGTCCACCGCGACCAGCACCTCGCCACTGGCGGCCCGGGTCGACACGTCGGCCAGCACCGCGCCGTACCCGTTCTCGCCCTTGAGCTGGCCGTCCGCCTCGTACGCGGCAACGGTCAGCCGGGCCACCGCCGGGTAGTCGGCCGGCTCGGCGCGCCGGACCCGCAGGCCGGTCAATCGATCACCGCGATGAGGTCGCCGTCCTGCACGACGTCACCCTCGTTGACGGCGAGCTGCTTGAGCACACCGTCGGACTCGGCGACAACGGGGATCTCCATCTTCATCGACTCGAGGATCACCAGGGTGTCGCCCTCGGACACGGTGTCGCCGGCCGTCGCCACGACCTTCCAGACGTTCGCCACCATCTCGGCGCGGATCTCCTCGGCCATGTCCACGGCCCTCCCTCATCCCGATGTGCCTGCCGACGTATCCAATCATGTGGCGGCGGACCGTGGGCGTGGAGCGGTACGCCCCGCGTGCCCGGCCGCCCCGGGGGAAGGTGTCGGGTGCCGGCCGCACTACCATCAGCGGGTCGGACCCGACGCCGGACCGCCGGTAGCTGCACCGGCGCGAGGTCGTGCGCAGGGCGGATCCGACCCATCACGAGGAGGTCAGCATGGCGAAGAAGTCCCGCAAGAAGAAGGCTCGGAAGAAGAACGCCGCCAACCACGGCAAGCGTCCCAACTCCTGAACGCGCCGACGGGCCGACGGCCCGTCACCGGTCAGACCAACCCGGCCGAGGCCGGGTACACCGGTGGCCCGGGTCGACATCGACCCGGGCCACCGGTTTGTCCGTTCGGTACGCCGACGTCAGTCGGTCAACTCGCGGGAATCGCTGGTCTCGAAGACCACCAGCTCGGTGAGCTTGACCCGCAGCCGCTCGCGCAGCTCGTCCGGCGCGGTCTCGTTGCCGCAGCACCGAGCCACCAGCGCCCGCACCTCCTGCTCGAGGCCGTACTCGCGCAGGCAGGGCCCGCACTCGTCGAGGTGGTGCCGGATCAGCGAGCGCCGCTCGTCGGCGCACTCCAGATCCAGGTAGAGGTAGACCTCCGCGAGTACCTCGCGGCAGTCCGTCTCGTGCGGCTCCCCACAGCTCACGTCACACCTCCCGGCCGGCAGCGGCAGCGGTCGAACCCTTCGAGGAACGGGCCGGGCTGAAGCCCCGCTCCGCGGCGTAGCGCTCGAGCAGCTTGCGCAGATTACGACGGCCCCGGTGCAGGCGCGACATCACGGTGCCGATCGGCGTGCCCATGATGTCGGCGACCTCCTTGTACGAGAAGCCCTCGACATCGGTGAGGTAGACCGCCAGGCGGAACTCCTCCGGCAACTGCTGGAGGGCCTCCTTGACGTCGCTGTCCGGCAGCCGGTCCAGCGCCTCGGTCTCAGCGGAGCGCAGCCCACTGGAGGTGTGCGACTCGGCCTCGGCGAGCTGCCAGTCGGTGATCTCCTCGGTGGGCGCCTGGATCGGCTGGCGCTGCCGCTTGCGGTAGGAGTTGATGTAGGTGTTGGTCAGGATCCGGTAGAGCCAGGCCTTCAGGTTCGTGCCCTGCTCGAACTGGTGGAAGGCGGCGTACGCCTTCAGGTAGGTCTCCTGGACCAGGTCCTCGGCATCCGCCGGGTTGCGCGTCATCCGCAGCCCAGCAGCGTAGAGCTGATCGACGAATGGCATCGCGTCCCGCTCGAAACGGGCCCTGCGCTCGTCCGTCTTCTCGGTGGTCAACCGCACATCCCCTCGCGTCGGATGCTTTCCCGCCGAGGATACGCGCACCGCCCTACCCACAGATTCACTTCCGGCCGGTGTGCTCGTGCTCACCGCACCCACCCCGCCCGGTCCCGCCGTCGCGGGCCAGTCCGGGCCAGCCAACAGCCGCTTCAGCTGCCGGGCGTCCCGTTCGTCCCGTTCCAGGCTCCGTGTATCGGTTGGCACCCGTCACCCCCCTCGCAGAAAACTCGTCCGGGGGTAGTAACGCGGGACAACGGGTGGGGCATTCCGGCCGGCCCTCCCGATCCTGGTCCCGGCGCCGACGACCGCCGGCGCTGGGACCAGGAAGGGCCTGGGAGGATTGGCACCGCCCGTCCGAACCGGACCGGCGGCACCATCCGATGCAACGACCCGCGCCCGGCGCCGGACACGGTTCGCCCGGCCGCGCCGGATCAGCCGGCCGCCCAGCCCTGGGCGCGCAGCCAGTCCCGGACCACGGCCGCCGTGCCGGCCGGATCGCGCCGCAGGTCGTGCGTCTCCCCCGGCCGGGTCACCACCTGCACGGTCGGCCCCGGCTCCGGCACCCCGAACGGGTCCCGGTCGCCGTTGACCACGAGTGTCGGCAGCCCGGTGTCCAGTTCGGCCGCCCGGGAGCGTTCCGGTCGGCCGGGCGGGTGCAGCGGAAAGGCCAGCGCGACGACACCGGCGGCGCCCACCGCACGGGCCGTCCGGCAGGCCACCCGCGCGCCGCTGGACCGACCGCCGACCAGCAGTGTCCGCAGATCGGGCTGTCGGTCGCGCAGCACGGCGAGCACCGCGACCCAGGCCTCGTCGAGGTGCCCGGCGGGGGCCGGCGCGCGGCGGCCGGCGACCCGGTAGGGCTGGGTCACCCGGACCACCGCGAGGCCGGCCGCGACCGCCGTGTCCCGCACGGCGAGCAGGTCGGGCGCGTCCACGCTGCCGCCCGCGCCGTGCCCGAGCACCAACAGGGCGGCAGCCGGCCGGGCAGGCAGGTCGGTGTCGACCCGCGCGGGGCCGCGCGGAGTCTCGATCTCGTCGCTGGGCTGCACCGACCCATTCTGCGCCGCCAGGTCGGCACCCGGGACAGGACCCGGCCGCTGGTCAGCTCAGCGGGACCAGCGTGAGCAGGCGGTCGCGTACCGGCGGGCCGGGCCCGTCGGCGGCGTCCGGATCCGGCTGGACCTCGCCGCGCCAGGCGACCAGCATCGCCCGCCGCTCGCGGGGCGTGGTGGCGCCCCACACGCCGTGGCAGTCACCCACCTCCAGCGCCCAGGCCAGGCAGGACCCCTGGACGTCGCAACCGCGGCAGAGCGCGACGGCGGCGTCGGCCGGCTCGTTCGGCGCCGGAAAGAATGTCTCCGGGTCGACGCTCTGGCATGTGCCTCTGGTGCGCCACGCGTCATCCTGTTGTCGTTCCTGCAAGGCCCGCAGCAGTCGCGGATCTCGCCGCGCCGCAGCCACCTCGTGCGGGCGGGGCATACGCGCCCGTGTCATCCACCCACCTCCCCCGTGGGACCGGCAAGATCGATGGATGCCGTCCGCCCCGTGCGAATCGACACCCACTACCGGCGCTGTGTTCTATCGCACTTCCGGACACCGGGACAAGGGGCTACCGGGAACATGACTGAACGGCCAGGAGACGAATCGCGCGCAACCCTGGCAAATCGGCGCCCGACGATGCGGATGCGCGTCAGAACAGGGTCAGCTCCTGCGGCGTCACCGCCGGCATCCGCGCGATCAACTGCGGCCCGTCGTTGCGGACGTCACCCACCGCCGGCCCGACCGGGCGGACCTCCAACCCCGCCAGCTGGGTCGCCGTCGCAGGGGCGAGCAGCCGGTCCGGCTCGTCGGTCGACGCCAGCCACGACGACCACCGCTCGGGCGGCAGCAGCACCGGCATCCGGTCGTGCACCTCGGCCAGCTCGCCGAGCGCCGCGGTGGTCAGCACGCTGAAGGTGAGCCGGCTGTCGGCGCCGGACTCCCAGACCGACCAGATCCCGGCCAGGGCGAGCACCGAGCCGTCGGTGGGGGTCATGTAGTACGCCTGGCGCCCGCCGTCGGACTGGCGGACCCACTCGTACCAGCCGTCGGCCGGCACGAGGCAGCGGCGACGGGCGAACGCGCCGGCGTACGCCCGGCTGGTGGCCACCGTCTCCGCCCGGGCGTTGATCATGCGGGCGGCGCCGGCCGCCGACCGGGACCAGTGCGGAAGGAAGCCCCAGCGGCCGACGCAGAGGCTGCGGTGCCCCTCCGGGGTGAGCCGGACCAGCGGCACCGGGTCGGTGGGCGCCACGTTGTGGTCAGGGCGGACCCGGCCGTCGGTGTCGTCCGACGACTCGAACAGCGCGCTCAGCTCGCCGGAGCTCCGGGTCGTCGCGTACCTGCCGCACATGGGCACACGCTAACCCGTCGGAGGCCCGCCGGCTGTCCCGCCAACCGGGAGTACGACCGCCGGCCGGCGCCGCCCACCGTCCGACACGGCAGAATGTAACCGTGGGGAATCTGACCGCGACCCGGCCGCCGCAGCCGTGGACCGCACCGACCGCGTCCGACCCGGTGGCGGCCACGTTGCGCCTGCCCGGGTCCAAGTCGATGACAGCACGTGCCCTGGTGCTCAGCGCACTGGCCGCCGGCCCGTCGACGCTGGCCGGGCCGCTGCGTGCCCGGGACACCGAGCTGATGGCCGCCGGCCTGCGCGCCATGGGCGCGCACATGTCGATCAGCGACGACGAGCGCTGGCTCGTCCGGCCACACCCGCTGGCCGGCCCGGCGCACGTGGACGTCGGCCTGGCCGGCACCGTGATGCGGTTCGTCCCGCCGGTGGCCGGTCTGGCCGACGGGCGGATCACCTTCGACGGCGACCCGCACGCGCGCACCCGGCCGCTCGGCCCGCTGATCGGCGCGCTGCGCTCGCTGGGTGTCCGGATCGACGCCAGCGGCGCGGGCAGCCTGCCGCTGACCGTGCTCGGCACCGGCCGGGTCACCGGCGGCGAGGTGGTGATCGACGCCTCCGCCTCCAGTCAGCTGGTCTCCGGCCTGCTGCTGGCCGCGCCGCGCTTCGACCGGGGCGTCGTGGTGCGGCACGTCGGCCCTCCGGTGCCGTCCGCCCCGCACCTGCGGATGACCGTGCAGATGCTGCGGGCCGCCGGAGCGGCGGTCGACGACACCACCCCCGACGTGTGGACCGTCGAGCCCGGCCCGCTCACCGGGCGTGGCTGGGAGATCGAACCGGACCTCTCCGGCGCGGTGCCGTTCTTCGCCGCCGCCCTGGTCACCGGTGGTGAGGTCACCCTCCAGGGCTGGCCGCGCAGCAGCGCCCAGCCGGTCGAGCAGCTCCGCTCGCTGCTGCAACGGATGGGCGGCGAGGTCACCCTCTCCACCACCGGGCTGACCGTCCGGGGCACCGGCGTGGTGCACGGCCTCACCGCCGACCTCTCCGACGTCAGCGAGCTGACCCCGGCGCTGACCGCACTGGCCATGCTGGCCGACTCGCCGTCGTCCTTCACCGGCATCGGGCACATCCGCGGCCACGAGACCGACCGACTGACCGCGCTGGCGCGGGAGTTCACGGCGCTCGGCGCCGACGTCACCGAGGCGCCGGACGGGCTGGAGATCCGGCCCCGGCCGCTGCGCGGCGGGGTGTTCCGCACCTACCACGACCACCGGATGGCGCACGCCGCCGCGGTGGCCGGGCTCGCCGTGCCGGGCATCGAGGTCGACGACGTCGGGTGTACCTCCAAGACCATGCCCGAGTTCCCGGCACTATGGTCAGCGATGGTGACCGGCAAGAGCTGACGCGACAGGGGGCGGTCCTGGCGACCAAACGGCGCGAGTACGACGAGGACGACGTACGGGTCCGGCCCGGGAAGTCCTCGCGTCCGCGTACCCGAACCCGACCCCAGCACGCCGACGCGGTCGACGGCTTCGTCATCGCCGTCGACCGGGGCCGCTACACCTGCGTGCTGGCCGGGGCCGAGCACGGGACGGCCGAGGCCGAGCTGCCGACGGTCACCGCGATGCGGGCCCGCGAGCTGGGGCGCAAGTCGGTCGTGGTGGGCGACCGGGTCAGCCTGGTCGGGGACACCTCCGGCGCGGAGGGCGCCCTCGCCCGCATCGTCCGGATCGCCGACCGCCGCTCGGTGCTGCGCCGCACCGCCGACGACGACGAGACCACCGCCGAGGGCCGCCTGGAGCGGGTGGTGGTGGCCAACGCGGACCAGCTGGTGATCGTCAGCGCGTTGGCCGACCCGCCGCCGCGCACCGGGTTCATCGACCGCTGCCTGGTGGCCGCGTACGACGCCGACATCGAGCCGCTGCTCTGCCTCACCAAGGCCGACCTGGCCGGGCCGGAGGAGGTGCTGGGCTACTACACCGAGCTGGAGCTGCCGTACGTGCTCAACCGCCCCGACTCCGACCTGGACGCGCTGCGCGCGCTGCTGGCCGGCCGGGTGTCGGTGCTGGTCGGGCACTCGGGGGTGGGCAAGTCGACGCTGGTCAACCGCCTCGTCCCGGACGCCGCGCGGGCGGTCGGTGTGGTCAGCGCGATCGGCCGCGGCCGGCACACCTCGACCAGTGCGGTGGCGCTGCGGCTGCCGCCGATCCCCGGCGTCGACACCGACCCGGGTTGGATCATCGATACTCCGGGGATCCGCAGCTTCGGGCTGGCGCACGTCTCCGCCGACAGCCTGCTGCACGGTTTCCCCGACCTGGTCGAGGGCACCGAGACCTGTCCGCCCAACTGCCCGCACACCGCCGACGAGGCCGACTGCGGGCTGGACGCCTGGGTGGCCGCCGGCAAGGCCGACCCGCGCCGGCTGGCCTCGTACCGCCGGTTGCTCGCCTCCCGTGCCGGTGAGGGTGACCAGCGCGGCGAGACCGACCAGCGCGGCCCCGGCGAAGGCGACCGGCGCGGCCCCGACGAGTGAGCCACCCGGCGTCGGCTAGGTTGCCGGCATGACCGGGTACGCCGACGACCTCGCCCTCGCCCACCTGCTCGCCGACCGGGCCGACGCCATCGCCACGGCCCGGTTCCGCGCGCTCGACCTGCGGGTCGAGGCGAAGCCCGATCTGACCCCGGTCTCCGACGCGGACACCGCCGTCGAGCGGGAGATCCGCGCTCTGCTGGCCGAGCACCGGCCGGGCGACGGCCTGCTCGGCGAGGAGTACGGCAACCAGCCGGCCAGCACCCCGGACGGCCGGCGGTGGATCATCGACCCGATCGACGGCACCAAGAACTTCGTCCGCGGCGTGCCGGTGTGGGCCACCCTGATCGCGCTCCTCGACGGTGACCGGCCGGCGGTCGGCGTGGTGTCCGCCCCGGCTCTGGGCCGGCGCTGGTGGGCGAGCGCGGGCGCGGGCGCGTACGCCGGACCGGGCCCCGCCGCCGGCGAACGGATCGGCGTGTCCGCGGTGCGACGGGTCGCCGACGCCAGCTTCTGCTACTCGTCCCTCACGGGGTGGGAGAACGCCGGACGGCTCGACGCGATGCTCGACCTGATGCGCGACAGTTGGCGCAGCCGCGCGTACGGCGACTTCTACGGCTACATGCTGCTGGCCGAGGGCGCACTGGACGTGATGGTGGAGCCGGAGTTGTCGCTGTGGGACGTGGCGGCGCTGGTCCCGATCATCACCGAGGCGGGTGGCACGGTCACGGATCTGGCTGGTCAACCGGCTCCGACCGGCGCCCCGGGCACCGAGAGCAGTGTGGTCGCCACCAACGGTGTGCTGCACGCCGACATCCTGACCCGGCTCGATCGACCAGCCGAGCGCTGACCCCCGGCAACCTCTATCCTCGCCAGGTGGTCTCCTCCGGCTGGTGTTTTCTCGCGGCGATGATCGTCGCGTACGGCTTCGCCAACCTGCTCCAGTCGGTGGCGGCGGCCCGCACCACCGTGCACCACACCTTCGATCCGGGGCTGCTGCTGCGGCTGGCCGGGCACCGGACGTACCTGATCGGGTTGGGCTGCCAGATCGGCGGCTTCGTGCTCGCCTTCCTGGCCCGGCGGGACCTGCCGCTGTTCCTGGTCCAGGCCAGTGTGGCCGCCGGCTTGGGGGTGACGGCCATCCTCGGCGTGCTGGTGCTGAAGTGGCGGTTGCCGCTGGCGGAGGTGGCGCTGCTGGCCCTGCTCTTCGCCGGGATCACCGCGCTGGTGCTGTCCGCCCGGCCGGCGCCGTCGCGGCAGCTCGGCACCGCCGGCTCGGTCGCCCTGCTGGCGGCGCTCGTCCTGATCGCGGTGCTGGGTGTCTTCGCCGTGCGGCTGCACGGAGCACCGGGGTCGGTGGCTCTCGGCTCGCTGGCCGGGCTGGCGTTCTCCTCGGCCGCGGTGGCCGCGCGACCACTGGCCTCCGCGCCGTCCGCCGAGGCGTTCCTCGCCCACCCGCTGTTCTACCTGCTGATCGTCCACTCGATCGTCGGCCAGCTCCTGCTCGGCCTGGCCATGCAGCGCGGCTCGACGACCGCAGCGGTCGCCGCCATGGACGCCGCCGGGGCGGTGCCGGCCGCGATCGTCGGCCTGTTGCTGCTCAACGACAAGATCTGGCCGGGGCGGGAGTGGCTGGCCGGCGTGGGTTTCCTGGTGACGCTGGCCGCGGTGATCGGGCTGACCCGGTACGCCGAGCCGCAGCAGCAGCGCGCGATGGCGCACCGCCGCGACCGCGCCATGGTCGCCGCCGGCCGGCCCGGCTGAGCCGACGCCCCGCCACGACCGGCGAGGCGATACCGGTCGGGGTCACGCCTCGACCGGTTTGCGCCGGCTCACCACCCGCTCGTAGAGGCGCTCCAGCGCACCGGCGGTCCGCTCCCACGTGTAGCTGCTCCGGACCCGGTCCACCGCGGCGTGACCGTAGGCGAACCGGTTGGCGTTGTCGGCGAGCAGCCGGCGCAGGGAGACCCCGAGCGTCCGTACGTCGCCGGGCGGCACCAGCCGGCCGGTGACCTCGTCGACGACGGCGTCCGCCAGACCGCCCATCGCGTAACCGACCACGGGCACCCCGCAGGCCATCGCCTCCAGGGAGACGCGCCCGGCGGAGGAGTAGTGCGGCGTGCAGGCGACCACGTCCGCTGACCGGTACCAGGTCGCCATCTGGTCGTGCGGCACCGCCCCGACCAGCCGTACCTGGTCGGCCAGCCCGGCCTGCTCGGCCAGCTCGCGCAGCCGGCGTGCCTCCGCGTGGTTGGCCAACTGGTCAGCCGGCGGCCCGCCGGCGATCACCAGCTCGGCGTCACCGACCAGCCGCATCGCCCGGATCAGGTCCTCCTGGCCGTGGCCCGGGGAGAGCCCGCCCACGGAGAGGATCCGGGCCCGCTGCTCGCGCGGCGCCGCCTCCCCGTCGGGGTGGAACTGCTCGATGTCCACCCCCGCGGGCACCATCGCCACCGAGCTGCGCTGCAGGCCCATCCTGGTCAGCTCGTCCACCTCGTCGTTGCTCTGGGCCACCGCGATGTCCACCGCGCGGGTCAGCGCGCGCTCCAGCGGAATCCGCTCCCCCGGCCCGTCGTAGCGACCGCCCAGGTGGCGCAGCTGTTCGACGCCGAGCGAGTGGAAGGTCTGCACCACCGGGATGTCGGTCTCCCGGACGGCGTGCGCGGCGGCCAGGCCGCCGATCCAGTAGTGCCCGTGCACCACCTCGGGACGCCAGGCGCCGGCCCACTCGTCGGCCAGCCAGCGGCCGAACTCGGTCACGTGCGGGATCAGCTCGGCGGTCGACAGCGGAGTGGGCGGCCCCGCCGAGATTCGTTGCACCTGGTAGCCGTCGACGTCCACGATCACCGGCAGCTCGGGGTCGTCCCGGCGCTCGTAGATCCGGACGTCGTGGCCTCGGCCGGCCAGCTCGGCGGCGACCCGCTTGATGTGCTGTTGGGTGCCGACCGGCGGGCCGTCGGCGTGCCGGTACGAGCTGGTGTGCGCGCAGACGAGGCCAACGCGCATGGGTCACCTCCCTGCGATCTTTCCTCGGCGGTGGTCCTCCCGGTCAGAGCGTCCCATTAACCCGGAGGTCGGGAGCCGAAACCTGGCAGATCGGGAACAGTGCCCGCGAGTGCCACCGAAACTTGCGCCACGGCAATCACAGAACCCCCGCGCGTCCCTCTGCCGGACGGTCCCACGACGATCGGAGAGCGTCCGGTGGTATGACCAGGGCGGGCCGGGGGTACCGCTCAGGAATGCCGCTGACCCGCAGCCTCGACGATTCGACCGTGGTGATCACCGGCGCCTCCAGCGGGATCGGCACGGCCACCGCGTACGCGCTGGCCCGCCGGGGCGCAGCCGTCGTGCTGGGCGCCCGCAGCGAACCTGCCCTGCGGCAGGTCGCGCAGCGCTGCCGGGAACTGGGCGGCCGCGCGCTGGCCGTACCGACCGACGTGACCGACCTGGAGTCGGTGCAACGGCTGGCCGACCGGGGGGCGGCCGAGTTCGGGCGGATCGACGCCTGGGTGAACAACGCCGCGGTGAGCGCCGTGGGCCTCTTCGACGAGATCCCGGTCGCCGAGTTCCGCCGGGTGCTGGAGGTGAACCTCCTCGGCGCGGTGCACGGCATCCGGGCCGCGTTGCCGCACCTGGGGGCGGCCGGCGGCGGCGTGCTGGTCAACAACGCCTCGGTGCTGGCCGAGGTGGCGATGCCGTACCAGTCGGCGTACAACGCCACCAAGCACGGCATCCGGGGCCTGGCCGACACTGTCCGGCAGGAGTTGCGGGTCACCGGCCGGGGACAGATCTCCATCTGCACCGTGCTGCCGGCCACCATCGACACCCCGTTCTTCCGGCACGCGGCCAACCACAGCGGACACGAGCTGGTGCCACCACCGCCGATCTATCCGCCGGAGGTGGTCGCCGAGACCATCGTCCGGCTGCTGCGCCGACCCCGCCGCGAGGCGTACGCCGGCGGCGCGGCCCGGCTGATCGGCCTGCAGTGGCGGTTGGCGCCCGCGCTGGCGGAGCGCGCCCTCGGCTGGTACGCCCACCGCACCCAGTTCGGCCCGGGCGCCCGGCTGGACAGCAGCGGCAACGTGTTCCACGCCGACGGGCAGGGCCGCCGGGACGGCGGTTGGCACGGTCGGCGGCGGCAACTGGTGCGGATGACCGCCGCGTTCGGCCTCGCCGCGGCCGGCACGGCGGTCGGCACGATGGCGGCGATGAGCCGCCGGTCCCGGCTGGACCGCTGATGACGGGCATCGAGCGACCGGATGCGACGTCCGTCGCCAGGGGGCACAATGGGCCGATCATGTCGACAGGCGTGCATTGTCTGGTGGAGATCGACGACTCCTTCCCGGTGGTCCGGGTGACCGGTGTGCTCGACGCCGCCGGCACCGAGACCGTCCGCGACGCGCTGCTCGCCCGGCTCTGCGACCGTCCCGGCCCGGTGGTGGCCGACGTGACCGGGCTGCGGGTCGCCGACGCGGACGGCCGGGGCGTCTTCGCCGAGGTCCGCCGGGAGGTGGCCGACTGGCCGGCCGCCGACCTGCTGCTCTGCGACCCGGCGGTCCCCGGGCCCAGCCGGGCCGACGCCGCGCTGGGCGGCGTGCCGGCCTGGCCGACCCTGGACGGGGCGCTGGCCGCGGCGGCGGCGCCGCTGGCGGCGGTGCTCACCGCCGAACTGGCCCCGACGGTCGGAGCCGCCCGGCAGGCCCGCGAGCTGGTCACCACCGGTTGCCAGCGCTGGGACATGCCGTCGCTGGCCGAGCCGGCGTCCATCGCGGTCACCGAGATGGTCAACAACGTGGTGGCGCACGCGCGGACACCGATGACCGTGCGGGTGGCTCCGCAGGGCGACACCCTGCGCCTGGCGGTCCGTGACCACTCCCCGCGCCGGCCGGCGTTCGCCGGGCTGGCACCGCCGACCCGTACCGGCGGTCGGGGCCTGCTGCTGATCGACACGGTGTCCCGCCGGTGGGGCAGCAGCCCGGTTCCCGACGGCAAGGTCGTCTGGTGCGTGCTGCACCCCGAGGACGAGGCGGGTGCCCTCGGCTGACGGGCCGTTGTGGCCGTGTTGTCCGACTCACCACCGCACAGCCGGCATTGCCCCGGTTATGGCGGGAGGGCAGCGGGTAGTGATCAGACATGCGTGACAACGAGTACCCGACCCCCGTGTCCGACACCGAGGCGGAGGGGCTGCCCGACACCGCCGACGACGACTCGACGGCCAACGACGACGTGCTCACCGGGCGCGAGGCGGACGGCCCGGAGCCGGCCCAGTTGCCCGGCGACCGGACGCCGGTGGCGGTGGATCGGTTCGGGACCACCGCCGAGGAGCAGCTCGACGGCGAGTCGTTGGACTACAAGCTCCAGCGGGAGAGCTTCGAACGCCCGGTGGACGACCCGCTGGCCGGCCCGGTCGACCCGAAGATCGCCTTCGAGGCGGACAATGAGGCGGCCGCGGCGGAGGCACAGCTGGACGCCGACGTGATGGACCCGGGGCCCACCTCGGACCCGAACTCGCCGGTCTCCCTCTACGACCACGGCCAGCTCGGCACGGTGGCCGACGCCACCGTGGGCCGGCTGGTCGAACCGGACGAGGGTGCCCACACCGACCAGGAGACCGACTCCGTGGCGTACGACGCGGGTTCGGCCGGTGGTGGGGCGACCGCCGAGGAGCTGGCCATCCACGAGACGGAGCCGCCGCGTTCGGTCTGACCCGCCGCCACGCCGACCGCGTCAGTCGTCGAGACCGCGCTCGATGGCGTACCGGGTCAGCTCGACCCGGTTGTGCAGTTGCAGTTTGCCCAGGGTGTTCTGCACGTGGTTCTGCACCGTGCGGTGCGACAGCCCGAGCCGCTGGGCGATCTGCTTGTACGACATCCCCTTGGCCACCAGGCGCAGCACCTCGGTCTCCCGCTCGGTGAGCCGGGGCGCCCCGGGCTCCGCGCCGTCGGCCGGGCCGGCCCCCGAACCCGGCCCGGTCCCGGCGGCAGCCAGCCTGCGGTACTCGCCGAGGACCAACCCGGCCAGTCCGGGCGTGAAGACCGGGTCGCCGGCAGCGGTCCGGCGGACCGCGTCGAGGAACTCGGCCGGCGCCGTCGACTTCACCAGGTAGCCGGTGGCCCCCGCCTTGACCGCGTCCAGGACGCTCTGCTGCTCTCCGCTGGCGCTGAGCATCAGCACCCGCACGTCGGGCAGCGCCGCGCGCAACCCGCGGACCACCTCGACGCCGGAGATGTCGGGTAGTTGCAGGTCGAGGACGACCACGTCGGGCCGGGCGGCCGCGGCGACCCGGATCGCCTGCCGCCCCTCACCGCTGGTGGCCACCACCAGGAAACCGGCCTCGGTCAGGTCGCGGGCCACCCCCTCCCGCCACATCGGATGGTCGTCGACCACCATCACCCGCACCGGCGTCACCGGTCGGCCCTCGGCACGGTCAACTCGATCTCGGTGCCGGCCTCGGGGGTCGACACGATCCGTACCGTCCCGCCGAGGTCGGACACCCGGCCCCGGATCGACTGGGTCACGCCGAGCCGTCCCTGGACGGCCGCCTCGTCCAGCCGCCCGTCCGGGATGCCCGGCCCCTCGTCACGGATCGACACGGTCACCGTCTCCCCCTCGTCCTCGATCAGCACCCAGGCCCGCCCGCCGGCGTGCAGTCCCACGTTGTCCAGGGCCGCGCCGGTCGCGGCGGCCAGTTCCCCGGCCACCCGCCGTGGCAGTGGCACCGGGGTGGCCGGCGCGGAGAGCGACACCGCCGGTGAGGCGTACCGGCCGAGCAGGGTGCGCAGGTCCACCGCCGCCGCGGCGTCCGCCACCTCCGCGCCGGTGTCGCCGGCCGGGGCCGTGCCGGCGATCAACGCACGCAACGCGGCCTCCTGCTCGCCGGCCAGCCGGGCCAGCTCGCCGGCCTCGCCGGGCAGGTGCGCACCGCGCCGCTGCACCAGCGCCAGCACCTGGAGCACCGAGTCGTGGATGCCCCGGGCCAGCCGCTCCCGCTCCCGGGTGGCCGCCTCCAACTCCACCGCGCGTTGCAGCCGCTCCTCGGCGGTCGCCGCGAGCCGGGCCATGTGGCCGACCACCACTCCGGCGAGCAGCATCAGGATCACACCGGTGAACGAGGACTGGCCGATCCGTTCCCGGGTCGCCAGGTCCGCGCCGGCGACCAGCAGCGCGGCCACCGTGCCCCGCCGCCGGCCACCGGACACGGCCCAGGCCAGCACCGGGCCGGCCATCCAGGCCACCCCCAGGGTGGGTACGCCGGCGGCGAGCGCCGCGCGGCCGACCACCCACGGGGTGGCCAGCACGATGGCCATCACGACGGCGAGGTCGGCCAGCAGCAGCGGCCAGCGCCGCCAGGCCGGCCGGGCGTACCCGACGGCGGTCGCCCCGGTCCAGGCCATCATCACCAGGACCAGGGCGCCGACGGCGTACGGGTGGGCGTACCGGTCGGCGTCGCGGACCGCGAGCACGCAGACGTACGCGAGGGACGCCAGCCGGAACACGGTGAGGGCGCGCCAGAGCGGCACCTCGTAACCACCCGGCGGTGACGGCATGGCGGTCAGGATGCCACAGCCGGGCCATCCGGCCGGGAGGCGCGGAGTGCGACCTGAGGAACCCTGACGTACGGTGGAAAAGCCGCGAAATACTCCGAGATCCGCCGTCGGGACGGGGCCATGACGAACGCAGATCCGCACGCACCGCGTACGGTTGTGCCCATCGAACCTGCCCTCCTGATCGCCGAGGCCTTCGACCAGGCCCAGGTGACCGAGATTCGACACTCGGTCACCTCCTGCGCGCACGCCTCCGGGCTCGCCGGGCAGCGGCTGGACGACTTCGTGCTGGCGATCAACGAGCTGATCACCAACGCGGTGCGGCACGGCGGCGGGCGGGGATGGCTGCGGCTCTGGGTGGAGCCGGGGATGCTGGTCTGCGAGGTCGCCGACCACGGGCACGGGATCAGCGCGCAGCGGCTCGGCGACCGGCGCCGGCCGGCGCCGGACACCGCCGGCGGCTGGGGCCTCTGGCTGGCCCGGGAGCTGACCGACGCCATGGAGGTCGCCACCGGCGCCGCCGGCACCACCGTCCGCATCACCACAGCCCTCGCCTCCAACCACACCCCGCACTGACCCGCACCCGCGGGCGGCGGGTCAGGCGAAGAGGGCGGAGACGGACTCGCCGTTGTGGATCCGGCGCATGGCTTCGGCCAGGGCGGGGGCCACCGAGAGGACCTGGAGCTTGGGAACCCGCTTGGCCGCCGGGATGGGGACCGTGTTGGTGCAGACGATCTCCAGTACGCCCTCCTGGTCACTGAGCCGCCGCAGCGCGTCGCCGGAGAACAGGCCGTGCGTGCAGGCCAGCCGGATCGAGCGGACGTTCAGGCCGCGCAGGTGCTCCATCAGCTCGACGACCGTGCTGCCCTTGGCGATCTCGTCGTCCAGCACGATGACGTCCCGGTCGGTCACGTCACCGATCACGGCGCTGATCTTGACCAGGTCGTCGCTGAACCGCTGCTTCGCCCCGGCCGCGACCGGGGTGCCGAGCAGCCGCGCGAAGGCGGCCGCCTCCTTGGCGTTGCCCAGGTCGGGCGAGACCACCACGGTGTTGCTGAGGTCGTAGCGCCGGAAGTGGGTGGCCAGCTCACGCAGCGCGTGCAGGTGGTCGACGGGAACGCTGAAGAAGCCGTGCACCTGCGGCGAGTGCAGGGTCAGCGCGAGCACCCGGTCCGCCCCCGCCGAGACGAGCAGGTCGGCGACCAGACGGGCGCCGATCGAGATCCGCGGCGCGTCCTTCTTGTCCGAGCGGGCGTACGCGTAGTGCGGCAGCACCACCGTGATCCGGCCGGCGGATGCGCCCCGGGCCGCGTCGATCATGAGCAGCAGCTCGACCAGGTTCTCCTGCACCGGAGGCACCAGCGGCTGGATCAGGAAGACGTCCCGCTCCCGGCAGTTGGCCTGCAACTGCACTTCCAGGCAGTCGTTGGCGAACCGGGAGACGCGCACCGGATGCAGCGGCACCCCCAGGTGGGCACAGATCTCGGCGGCGAGCTCGGGATGGGCTGTTCCACTGAAAACGGCGATGTCGCGCACGTTCGCACATCGTAGGCGACGCGGCCGGGGCTGGACGGCGGCGGGCCGCCACCGGCCGTGACGCCGGTCGCACCGCGCCGCCGGGCCGGGTACGGTGCTGCCGTGACCCCCCAGTACGTCGCCGCCATCGACCAGGGCACCACCTCCTCGCGGTGCATCGTCTTCGACCGGGCCGGGGAAATCGTCGCCGCGGCCCAGCGGGAGCACCGGCAGATCTTTCCCCGGCCCGGTTGGGTGGAGCATGACGCCGAGGAGATCTGGGACAACGTCCAGCGGGTCGTCCGGGAGGCGCTGTCGGCCGCCGGCACCGACGCGGCCGGGCTCGCGGCGGTCGGCATCACCAACCAGCGCGAGACCACCGTGGTCTGGGACCGGGCCACCGGCCGCCCGGTGGCCAACGCCGTGGTCTGGCAGGACACCCGGACCGGGCCGCTGCTGCGCGAGCTGGCGGCGGCGTACGGCGAGGAGCGGTTCCGTGCCCGCACCGGCCTGCCCCTGGCCACCTACTTCGCGGGGCCGAAGCTGCGCTGGCTGCTCGACGAGGTGGACGGCCTGCGCGAGCGCGCCGAACGCGGCGAGGTGCTCTTCGGCACCATGGACAGCTGGCTGATCTGGAAACTGACCGGCGCGCACGTCACCGACGTGACCAACGCCAGCCGGACCATGCTGATGGACCTCGCCACCCTCGACTGGGACCCGGAGCTGCTGGACGCGATGGGTGTGCCGGCGGCGATGCTGCCCGAGATCCGCAGCTCCGCCGAGGTCTACGGCACCGCCACCGGTGTGCTTGCCGGGGTGCCGGTGGCCAGCGCGCTCGGCGACCAGCAGGCCGCCCTCTTCGGCCAGACCTGCTTCCAGCCGGGCGAGGCGAAGTGCACCTACGGCACCGGCAGTTTCCTGCTGCTCAACACCGGCGCCAGCCCGGTCCCGTCGACGCACGGGCTGCTCACCACGGTCGCCTACCGGATCGACGGCCAACCGGCGGCGTACGCGCTGGAGGGGGCGATCGCGGTCACCGGGTCGCTGGTGCAGTGGCTACGGGACAACCTCGGTCTGATCTCCACGGCCGCTGAGGTGGAGGACCTGGCCCGCACGGTGGACGACAACGGCGGCTGCTACGTGGTGCCCGCGTTCTCCGGGCTGTTCGCCCCGCACTGGCGCAGCGACGCGCGCGGCGTGATCGCCGGCCTGACCGGCTACATCACGAAGGGGCACCTGGCGCGGGCCGTGCTGGAGGCGTCGGCGTGGCAGACCCGCGAGGTGGTCGACGCGATGGACGCCGACTCCGACGTGGCGCTGCGCCGGCTCCGGGTGGACGGCGGGATGACCGCCAACGGCCTGCTCATGCAGTTCCTCGCCGACGTGCTCGACGTGCCGGTGATCCGCTCCCGGATCACCGAGACGACCTGCCTGGGTGCCGCGTACGCGGCCGGTCTGGCGGTCGGCTTCTGGCCGGACCTCGCCACGTTGCGCGAGCAGTGGCGCTCCGACGCGCAGTGGGAGTCGACCATGGCGCCGGAGCACCGCGACCGGGAGCTGCGCAACTGGCGCAAGGCCGTGCAGCGCACCCTCGACTGGGTGGAGTGACGAGCGATCGCCAACCGCCCAGATCGGTGCCACCGCCCGGCTCAGCTCCAGCGGTTGCCGGTGAGCTTCTCGTAGACGTCGACGTAGCGGGCGCGGGTCGCCTCGACGACCTCGGCGGGCATGTCCGGCGCCGGGCCCTGCTTGTCCCAGCCGCTGCCGGTGGCCCAGTCCCGCACGTACTGCTTGTCGTAGGAGAACTGCACCCGACCCGGCTGGTACGACTCGGCGGGCCAGAACCGCGACGAGTCGGAGGTGAGAAGCTCGTCGGCGAGGACCAGGGTGCCGTCCGGCGCCCAGCCCAGCTCGATCTTCGTGTCGGCGACCAGGATGCCCCGGTCGGCGGCCAGCTCCGCGCCGCGCCGGTAGATGTCGATGGTGATCTGTCGCAGCCGCTCGGCGGTGGCCTGCCCGACCTTGTCCACCACGTCGTCGAACGTGATCGGCTCGTCGTGCTCGCCCACGGGCGCCTTGCTGGACGGCGTGAAGATCGGCTCGGGCAGGATCGACGCCTCGCCGAGCCCTCGGGGCAGTGGCACGCCGGAGACCGCCCCGGTGCGCTCGTACTCCCGCAGGCCGCCGCCGGTGAGGTAGCCCCGGGCGACGCACTCGACGGGCACCATGTCCAGCCGCTGGCAACGGATCGCCCGCCCGGCGAACTCCGCCGGCACGTCGGTGGCCGAGATGACGTGGTTCGGCACCAGGTCGGCGAGCTGCTCGAACCACCACAGCGAGAGCGCGGTGAGCAGGCGGCCCTTGTCCGGGATCGGCGTCGGCAGCGCCACGTCGTAGATCGAGATCCGGTCCGAGGCGACCAGGATCAGGTCGTCGCCGTCGGCGTAGACGTCCCGAACCTTGCCCGAGTGCAGAAGTTCCACGCGCCCTAGTACACCACGCGGGATCGGGTGCCCCGATTCGACCACCCGCACCGGGTCGCGCGCAGGGGTGACCGGACGGACGTTGACACCCTCCTGCGCCGCCTGCGTGAATGGTCCGACCCCGCCCGCAGGTGCCAGGAGACCCCGTGCCCGTTGTTCGACCCCCGCTCGACCGCCTCGGCGCCGACCCGGGGCGGCGCCGACTCCTCACCGCACTGCTCGGCGCCCCCCTGCTGGCCTCGGGTGGGCTGACCGGATGCAGCGACGACGCCGCGACGTCGACCGAGGAGGGGCCGGTCGAGCTGTCGGTCTTCTGGTGGGGTGGAACGAGGCGGGCCGAGCTCACCGAGAAGGTGCTGCGGCTCTACTCCGAGCGCAACCCCCGGGTCACCTTCCGGGTCACCTGGCAGGGCGCCGACGGCTACTACGACCGGCTGGCCACCCAGGCGGCCGGCGGCAACGTGCCCGACCTGATCCAGCTCGACGACGCCGTGCTGACCGAGTACGCCGAGCGCCAGATCATCCTCGACCTGAGCGAGCGGGTCGCCGACCACCGGTTGGACCTGCGGGGCCTGCCGGAGGGTCTGATCCGCTACGGCGCCGTGGACGGGCGGACGATGGCCGTGGCCGGTGGGCAGACCCACGCCGCCGTGGTCTTCAACCGCGACCTGCTCCAGGAGCTCCGGGTGCCGGAGCCACGCACCGGGATGTCCTGGGCCGACTACATCTCCTGGGCGGAGCAGGTCACCGACGCCAGCGACGGCCGGGTGGCCGGCACCATGGACCCGTCCGGCGACTACCGGGCGCTCTGGCTCTGGCTGCGCTCACAGGGCGGCGAGTTCTACCGGGGGCGCCAGCTCGGCTTCGGCGCGGACGAGCTGATCGCCTGGTTCGAGTTGTGGCAGGGGGCCCGCAGGGGCCGGGCCACACCGAGCGCGGCCCTGGTCGAGCAGGCCGACAGCGGTGAGCCGGCCCGGCAACTGGTGGTCTCCGGGTTGACCGCCGCGTCGTTCGCCTGGTCCCACCAGCTGCCCGAGCTGCAGCGGCTCACCGAGGCCGAGCTGGGTGTGATCGGCTTCCCGGGTCCACCGGGCGCGCAGTGGGCGCGGGCACCGATGTACTGGGCGGGGTTCCGCGGCACCCGCCACCCGGACACCGTCGTCGACGTGATCAACTTCCTGACCACGAACGGCGAGGCCGGCACCGTTCTCGGTCACGACCGCGGCCTCAACGCCAGTCTCGCCGTCCGCCGCTACACCGAGGGCAGCATCACCGACCCGGCCCAGCGGCGCGCCGCCGCGTTCGGCGCCAGCATCGCCGACCGGCTCGGGCCGGCGCCGGCGCCACCGCCGAAGGGACACGGCAAGGTGCGTACCCTGCTGGTCGCCGCCGCGGAGAGCATCCGCGCGGGGCGGGCCGGCACCCGCGCGGCCACCTCGCGTTTCATCGGCCAGGCGAACGCCGCCCTCGCGGCGTGACCACCGGCGGCCGACCATCGGCCCGCCGCTGGCGGCCGACCGGGTGCGAGCGACCACTCAGCGCGGCGGGCCGCCCCGACGGTTACGCATCAACCGCAGCACCAGGAGCACGATGACGACCACCACCACCAGGCAGCAGAGCAGGCCGAAGACACCGAAGCCGCCGCCGCGGGACCGCCGCCGGGCGGCCTCCACCACCAGCTCGCCGGTACCCGTGGACGCCCAGGCCGCGACGGGCACGAAGACCGCCAGCACGACCGCACCGAGGACCGCGCTGAGCCGGCCCCACCACTTGCTGAATGAAGACATGTCCCCATCCTCGCCGAACTGCGCAACCTCGGCACGGTGGTCCACACCGAATCGCGGGACAGAGATCAGGCGGAACGGCCCGGGCACGCGTCGCCACGCCTGTCACTCGCGCTGACATCGCAGGAAGGCAGCGGTTGGTCGCGCCGGATACGAAAAACCCGGCCCCATGATCTGGGGCCGGGTTTTTCACCTGCACTGTCATTTGTAGCGGGGACAGGATTTGAACCTGCGACCTCTGGGTTATGAGCCCAGCGAGCTACCGAGCTGCTCCACCCCGCGTCGACTGGTTAACCCTAACCCATCCGTTCCGGCGATGATCAGCGGGGTCGCCATCCGGCCGGCGGCCCTCGTGGACCGGATCGGCGGCGGGTCGAGCTGGGCCGGGAGATGCGAAACGGCCCCCGAGGATGTGATCCTCGGGGGCCGTTTCGTCGTGGTAGCGGGGACAGGATTTGAACCTGCGACCTCTGGGTTATGAGCCCAGCGAGCTACCGAGCTGCTCCACCCCGCGTCGGTTCACTAACCGTAGCGCACCGACCGGGGGCACCGCAAAGCGACCCGCATTCCGTCGCCGCCGACCCCGCTGACCTGCACCGCCGTCACTCGAGCCAGGCCACGATCGCGGCCACCGCCCGTCGACTGTCCGCATCCACCTGGGCGCGCTCGGCTGCGGTGTACTCCCAGCCCTGTTCCCAGAGCACCGTCACGACGTCGCCGATCCGGACCGCCCGGATCAGCCGGACCTCGTCCGCACCCGGCTCGCCCATGCCATCCGGGTACGGGGCCCGCATCTCGAACAGCACCGACTCGTCCCCGTACCTCCCCGGGTCCAGCACCCGCTGCCGCCAGGTCCTGGTGTCGTCGGCCAGCTTCTGCTCGGGGCAGTCGCGGACGGCCTGCCGCAGCTCCCGCAGCGCGTCGTCGGCCCGTCCGGCCCGGTAGATGGTGATGGTGTGCCGGTAGCTGCCGGCCGGCACGTACCCCGCCGGGGTCTCCGGCCGCTTGTAGGCCAGGTACCGCCCGCGGCGCTGCACCACGGCGGAGTCGCTGGGATGGCGCGCCCCGCAGAGCATCGGCAGTGCCGGCCCCTCCACCTGCGACTCCAGGCCCGTCCGGTTGGCCGACGGTAGGACGAAGAAGGCGCGGTCCGGAATCGAGGTGGGCTGCCGGGGCGGCGCCGCACCGGTGGTCGGGGCCTCTGGCGTCGCGCTCGACGTGCTGCGCGCCGGCGTGGGGGACGGCGGCGGCGACGCCGACGGCGACGGCGACGGGCGGGGAGCCGCACTGGTCGGCAGCGGACCGGGGGTGTCGGCGGGCGGTGGCAGTGGCGCGGAGCCGTCCGCCGGGATTGCCAGCCACCCGCCGACGGCCACCGCGCCGAGCAGCAGCGCCACCGCGACGGCGGTGCCGGCGATCCGGGTACGGGCCCGGTGGTCGGCGCGCCGCCGGACCAGCTCGGGGTTGGTCAACTCCTGGCCGTCGGCGACGGTGGCGAGCGACCGGTACAGGTCGGACAGTTCAGCTGACATCGTTCGCCTCCAGCTCCACGGTGGAGAGGTCGGGCAGCAGCGCGGCGAGTCGGGACCGGCCCCGGGACAGCCAGGACTTCACGGTGCCGACGGGGACCTCGGTCTCCCGGGCGATCTCCTCCACGGACATGTCGAAGAGGTAGTGCAGGGCGAGCGCCTGCCGCTGGGCGGCCGGCAGTTGGCGGAGCGCCCGGACCAGCAGCACCCCGTCCTCACTGGGTGGCGGGGCGACCGGCGGAGGGCCGGTACGACTCAGCGCTGCCCTCCAGCGGTGCAGGTGCCGCCAGCGGTCGGTCGCCAGTCGGGCCACCACCAGCCGCAGCCACGCCTCGGGTGCCGGATGCGCCCCCAGCCGACCCCACTGCCGCCAGGCCCGGGCGAAGGCCTCCTGCACGAGGTCCTGCGCCTCGGTGTGGTCGCCGGTGACCGCGTAGCCGTACCGCAGCATCCGCCGGGCGGTGCTGCGGTAGAAGTCGTCGAAGCTCTGCGCGTCCCTCACGACTGTTCCCCCTCGTCCACACCCCGTTGCAGAGAGGACGGCCCACCGGCGTCGCAGGTTGCGGACCGGATCGGACAAACCGTGTCGGAGGGGCGACAAAAGGAACCGGTGGACGCGACGGAGCCCCCGACGTCAGGACCGGTGTGGTCCGACGGCGAGGGCTCCGAAAGCTGCTCCCGGGGAGGCGCTCAGCCTCCCGCGCCGGTGGTCGGGCTGACACCCGGCGACGGGCCACCGCTGGGTGTACCGCCCGGGGTCCCCGCCTGCTGCGCCTGCTGGAAGGCGGTGAGCGCCTCGTCCAGCGCCTTCAGCGCGCGACCGTACCGCTCGAAGTCACCGGAGGTCTGCGCGGCGCGGACCTCGGTGATCGCGCTCTGCACCCGATCCGCGGCGGTGGCCAGCTCGCCGGTCGGCGGCGGGGTGCCGGCGCTCGGCGTCGGCGTCGGTGTGGGCGTCGGCGCCGTCGGGTTGCCACCGGCCGTCGGCGGCGGCGGTGCCCCCTGCCCGGCCCGTTTGCCCTGCTCGACCAGTTGCTTGATGCCGTCGTTGATGTTGTCGGCCAGCGCCACGAACGAGCCGCCGTCACCGTACGAGAGCAGCACCTTCTGCAGCAGCGGGTACGCGTCCTGCTGGTTGCTCTTCACGTAGACCGGCTCGACGTAGAGCATGCCGTCGGCGAACGGCAGCGAGAGCAGGTTGCCGTACTGCACCTGCGCCTGGTTGCTGGACAGCAGGTTGAGTTGCTGGCGGATGTTGGCGTTGTTGGTCATCTGCTGGTGCACCTGCACCGGGCCGGAGATCCGGGTCTGATCCGGCAGCTCCAGCACCTCCAGCCGGGGCTTGCCCTCGACGTACGACCCGGAGATCAGCGCGGCGAGGTTCTGACGACCGTTCGGGGTGACCGCGGAGGTGAGCTGGAACCGCGGGCTCTCCTGCCCCGGGAACTGGGTGAACAGGTAGTACGGGGGCTGCTTCTGGCCGCTGTCCGGCGCGTCCGGCACGTTGGGCACCTGCCAGAAGTCCTGGGCGGAGTAGAAGTCACCCGGGTTGGTCACGTGGAACTTGGTGAGCAGGTTGCGCTGCACCTTGAACATGTCCGCCGGGTAGCGCAGGTGCTCGGTCAGCTCGACCGGGATGTCCGCCTTCGGCAGCACCAGGTCACCGCCGAACGCCTTGTTCCACGCCTTGAGCACCGGGTCGGTGTCGTCGTACTCGTAGAGCTTCACGGTGCCGTCGTACGCGTCGACGGTGGCCTTCACCGAGTTGCGCATGTAGTTGACGTTCTCCCGGGCCAGCTGGAAGGTGCCCCGGTTGGTCAGCTCGTCGGTGGTCTCCGTCTGGAGGTTGACGCGCTCCGCGTACGGATAGGTGGCCGCCGTGGTGTAGCCGTCGACGATCCACTGCACCCGCCCGTCGACCACGGCCGGGTAGGGGTCGCCGTCCAGGGTGAGGAACGGCGCGACCTTCTCCACCCGGTCCCGCGGGTTGCGCACGTAGAGCAGCTTCGAGTCCTTGTTGACCGCCTCGGAGAGCAGGAAGTTCGACTCCTGCTCCTTGATGGCGTACAGCAGCCGCCGGGTGAAGGAGCCGATCTCGACGCCGCCCTCACCGGTGTAGGTGTAGGACTCGCCGCCACCCTCACCGACCGGCCGGTCGAACTCGGCCTTCCGGTTCGGGTCGGACTGGCCGACGATCGCGTAGTCGTCGGGCGCCATCCGCTCGCCGTAGTAGATGCGCGGCTGCTTGGCGGGGATCTGCTCGGTCTGCGAGGAACACGCCTCCTGGGCCTTCTCACCGAGGAAACCGGAGACGAAGAACGGCTGCCCGCCGCACACCACCTGGTTCGCCGGGGCCGCCACCAGGCCGTAGCCGTGGGTGTAGACGGTGTGCCGGTTGATCCAGGTGTTCTGCTGGTCGGTCAGCTCGCCGTAGTTGATCTCACGGACGCCGACCACGTAGTCGGAGGTCTTGCCGTTCACCCCGTACCGGTCGATGTCCAGCTTCGGGCCGAAGTCGTAGAAGCCGCGCACCTGCTGGAGCTGCGTGTACGTCTCGCTGACGAGCTGCGGGTCGAGCAGCCGCACGTTCGACACCACGGAGGTGTCGGTCGCGAGGTTGGCCGGTGGGGTGAGGTTGCTGGCCGCGTACGGCGTGGTCTCCGTCGTCGCCAGCCCGAACGCCGCCCGGGTCGCGTCGATGCTGCGCTGGATGTACGGCGCCTCCTTGTCCTTGGCGCTCGGCTTGACCTCGAAGGTCTGCACCGCCCAGGGATAGATGCCGCCGATGGCCACCGCGGAGACGCCGAGCAGGGCGAGCGAGATGCCCGGCCAGACCAGGTTCCGCATCCAGGCGTTGGAGAACACGATGATCGCGATCGCCACCACGATGGAGATGTAGGCCAGGATCTCCTTCGCCGGCAGCAGGGCGTTGACGTCGGCGTAGCCGGCGCCGTACAGCTTGGCGCCCTCGTTGTACTCCAGCAGCATCGCCCGCCGGTCCAGCACGTACGCGATGGCCTTGAGCAGCACGAAGACGGCGACCAGGCTGCTCAGGTGGGCACGGGCCGCGTTGCTCATCCGGTCCCCGACGCCCTGGAGGCGGACGCCGCCGAAGAGGTAGTGCACCGCCAGCGCGCCGATCACGGCCAGCACCACGGCGGTGAAGGCGACACCGAGCAGGTACCGCCAGAACGGCAGCTGGAAGACGTAGAAGCCGATGTCCACCCCGAACTCCGGGTCCTTGATCCCGAAGTCGCCGCCGTTGCGGAAGAGCAGCCACTGGTTCCACCGGCTCTGCGCGGAGAGACCGGCGAAGAGCCCGACCACGGCCGCGGTCAACGCGATCCAGGTGCCGAGGCGCGGGCTGAGCGCCATCCGGTAGCGCTCCAGGGTCGCCTGCTCGACCGAGTGCGGACGCAGCCGCGGGCGCAGCCGGTGGGCCAGCCACAGGTTGCCGCCGACGATCACGGCCATGCCGAGGCCGATGGCGAGGAAGAGCAGCAGCCGGGTGACCAGCACACCGGTGAAGACCTCGGTGTAGCGGACCTCGTCGAACCAGAGCCAGTCCGTCCACGCCTGGACACCCCAGCCGAGCAGGGTGAAGAGCACGAACACCCCGACCAGGACAGCGATGGTGACGCGCCCGCGCCGGCTCATCCTCGGAAGGGGGCTGCTGCTACGCATGACCACTGTTGGCTCCGCACGCTCGATGTGATCGGCTCCGACCAGGCACCCAGAGTACGGGGTGTTCCTGAACGTGTCGGGGCACGGTCACGCGAGTCAGCAGCGGGTCGGCTGGCCTCCCGAACGCAGCGTGTCCAGCGCGGTGAGCGCCTCGTCCAGGGAGCCCACCCGCAGCAGCGGCAGATCGGGCTGCGGATTGCGGACCGCCTCGGCGCAGTTGTCGGCCGGCACCAGGAAAACCTTGGCCCCGGCGTGCTTCGCGCCGACCAGTTTCTGGGCGATGCCGCCGATCGGGCCGACGGTGCCCGCGTCGTCGATGGTGCCGGTACCAGCAATGATCTTGCCGCCGGTGAGGTCGGCCGGCGTCAGCTTGTCGATGATGCCCAGGGCGAACATCAGGCCGGCGCTCGGTCCGCCGATGTCCTCCAGATCGATTCCGAGCGTGAAGGGGTGCGGCTGCTGCTGGTCGATCTCGACGCCGATCCGCGGCCGGCCGTCCTGCTCGCGACTGGTCACCGTCGCGGTGGCCGGAACACCGTCGCGCGTGTAGCCGATGGTCAGGGCCGTGCCGGCCGGCTTCGCCCGGATCAGCTCGGTGAGCTTCGATGCCAGCGGCACCGGCTGACCGTCGACCGAGGTGACCACGTCGCCGACCTTCAGCGCCCCGGCGGAGGGGCCGTCCGCGGCCACCGACTTGATCACCACCTGCACCGGGAAGCCCAACTCGCGCAGCGCGGCGGTCTCGGCGCTGGTCTGCGACGCCTTGAAGTCCTCCGCGTTGCGCTGCTCGACCTGCTCCGTCGACTCCCCCGGCGGATAGACCAGCTCGCGCGGCACCACCGCCTCGTCGTCGGAGAACCAGCCGGCGATCGCCCCCCGCAGCCGCACCGTGGGCTGCACCCCGACCGTGGTCAGCCGCAGCTGGCCGGCGGAGGTGGACGTCTCCCGCCCGGAGATCTGGATGACCTCCTTGCCGTCGGCCGCACCGAGGGTGTTGACCGTCGGGCCCGGGCCGAGCACCACGTACGGGATCGGCGCCCGGAGCACCCCGATGCTCAGCAGGGCGGTGAACAGGGCACCGAGCAGGACCGTCAGGCCACGACGTCTCATGCGGCAGAGCGTACCGACCGCTTCGGGTCCGCCTGCCGGATGCGCCGCGCGACTTCGCCCTCAGCGCAACGCCAGCGGCGGCGACCTGGGGCGTCGCGCGCGTACCGTAGACGTCGTGCCTGATATTCCGTTCGGTTTCGCGCTCCCGGGTGGGCAACCACCAGACCCCAACGATCCCGCGCAGATGCAGCAGTTCATGTCGCAGTTGCAGCACCTGCTCTCCGCGCCGGGCAGCGGGCCGGTCAACTGGGACCTGGCTCGCCAGGTGGCGGCCAGCCAGCTCGCGGCCGCCGGCGACCCGGCGGTGTCGCCCTACGAGCGCAACGCGGTCGAGGAGGCGCTGCGCCTGGCCGACCTGTGGCTCGAGCCCGCCTCGGCGTGGCCGTCGGGCATCCAGTCCCCCGTGGCCTGGAACCGCAATGAGTGGATCTTCAAGACGCTGGACGTGTGGCGCAAGCTCTGCGACCCGGTGGCCAGCCGGATGGTCGGCGCGATGGGCGACCTGGTGCCACCGGAGGCGCGAGCCCAGCTCGGCCCGATGCAGTCGATGGTGGCCACGCTCGGTGGTGCGCTCTTCGGCGGCCAGCTCGGTCAGGCTCTCGGCTCCCTCGCCGCGGAGGTGCTCTCCGCCGGCGACATCGGGCTGCCGCTCGGCCCGGCCGGCACGGCCGCGCTGATCCCGGCCAACATCCGGGCGTACGGCGAGGGGTTGGAGCTTCCCGAGGACGAGGTACGCCTCTACGTGGCGCTGCGCGAGGCCGCCCACCAGCGGCTGTTCCAGCACGTCCCGTGGCTGCGCGGGCACGTGCTCAGCGCCGTGGAGATGTACGCCTCGGGCATCCGGGTCAACCGGGAGGCGATCGAGGAGGCGATGGGCCGGGTCGATCCGACCGACCCGGAGTCGATGCAGGCGATCGCCCTGGAGGGCATCTTCACTCCGGAGGACAGCCCGGCCCAGAAGGCCTCGCTGGCCCGCCTGGAGACCGCGCTGGCCCTGGTCGAGGGCTGGGTGTGCCACGTGGTGGACAGCGCCGCCAGCGACCGGCTGCCCAACGTCGTCCGGCTGGGCGAGGCGTTCCGCCGTCGCCGGGCCGCCGGCGGTCCCGCCGAGCAGACCTTCGCCGCGTTGGTCGGTCTGGAACTACGCCCCCGCCGGCTGCGCGAGGCGGCGGCGCTCTGGGCCGCGCTCACCCAGCACCGTGGCATCGAGGGCCGCGACGCTGTCTGGGGCCACCCGGACCTGCTGCCGTCCGACGACGACTTCGCCGACCCGGTTGCCTTCGCGATGAACGACATGGACCTGAGCGAGCTGGACAGCTTCGACTTCACCGCGCCCGGTGGGGCGGAGGAGAAGGCCCCGGGTCAGCCGGACGACACCGACACCGACGGCGACGCCAAGCCCTGACGACGGAGCGGGTGCCCGCGCCGATCCGCGGCGGGCACCCGGCCGGTCAGGCTGATGAGCGGGTCAGGCCGGCCGGCTCGAGCCGGAGAGCAGGGCGCGGGTGGCCTCCCAGCCCTCGAAGGCCGGGTCCAGGGTGGCGAGGTCGGCCGGGCCGCGCAGCCGCCGCCAGCCGGCGGTGACCGCCACGTCCTGCGGTCGGGGGGCACCGGCCCGCGCGTCGGCCGGGGTCGCGGT
The DNA here is from genome assembly GCF_023896955.1 of Micromonospora sp. RHAY321. Lineage (GTDB taxonomy): Bacteria > Actinomycetota > Actinomycetes > Mycobacteriales > Micromonosporaceae > Micromonospora. Next base: position 106,334 of record NZ_JAMHIW010000015.1, on the reverse strand, counting down.
GTCCAGGTCCAGCGGGGCGAGCCAGCCGGGCACGGGTAGCCGCACGGCCACCCCGAGCAGGCCCGGTCCGCCACCCTCCACCGGGGCGACCGCGACGGGCCGGGTGGTGAGCGGGCGCAGCAGCTTGCCGACGGTCAGCGCGGGCAGGTCGGGCACGTCGCCGGCGAGCACGGCCGCCTGGTCGTAGCCCTCCAGCGCGGCGAACACCGCTGCCGTCGTCGGCTCGGGCACCTCGTAGACGACCGTGCCGGGCCAGACCAGCGAGTCCGCCAGGGCGCGGTCGGCCGGGGTCACCGCGACGGCGACCTCGACCTCGTTGAGGGTGGCGAGGAGGTCGACGACGTCCTCGGCGAGCGCCGCCCGCCAGGCCGCCCGGTCGACGCCGGGCGGCGACCAGTGCACCGGCCCGAGCAACGCCACCACCACTCGTCGTGCCACGGTCCGACCCTAGCGCCCCGACCCCGCCCTGTGCCGGACCGGTGATCGACTCCGTGTCAGTGATGTCGCGGCGACCCGAGTCTCGGACACCGCGGTATCAGGGAACCCCGAGTCGATCATCAGAGGCGCGACCCCAGGTCAGGACGGCAGGGGGGCACAGGAGGCGGCGGCGACGCCTTCGAGGTAGCCGCGGGCTCGCTCCGCCTTCGGGTAGCGGCCGACCAGCGCCCAGAACCGGGCGTTGTGGCTGGGCACGATGAGGTGGGCGAGCTCGTGCAGCAGCACGTAGTCGATGACCCAGTCGGGCATGTCCTGCACGCGGTGGGAGATCCGGATGCTGCGGTCGGCGGGGGTGCACGAGCCCCAACGGCCGTTCTGGTTGGTGACCCACCGTACGCTGGCCGGCACCGCCTTCGCGCCGTACCCGGCGAGGTAGAGATCGATCAGCCGGGTGGCGCGAGCCAGCAACTCGTCGTCGGAGCGGGCCAGCCGGCCCTCCCGGGCGGCGAGCCGGGCCAGCATCCGGTCGACCCACTCGCTCTCCTCGGCCCGGGAGAACTGGTCCGGGATGAGGACGACGACCCGCTCACCGTCACGGTACGCAGACACCGTGCGTCGCCGACGCTGGCTGCGCCGCACCTCGACGACCGGCTTACGCGTCCCCGCCATCACTGGCCCGCGCAGCCTCGGCTACGTGTCACGAAGGAAAGCTAATGCGTACTGACCAGGGGTCCGCAAGAGTCAACCGCACGACACGCGCCCAGAAAATGGTGATTGGTCGCCAGGCGTCCCGAAAATTTCTTGACCGGGCCGTCCGCACGCCATCTCGTCACCCTTGGTGAACAGCGATGGCGGCACCTCGCGACTCCCCTCCACCGTAGGTGATCACTGTCCCCGGCGCCTCCGCGGGGGCACCCGCACGGGTGGCTGAGAGGGTTTGGCCGGCGTGTCCCCGCCAAACTGACTTATCAGACCTAATTCGCCATGCACACTCTCGACGTCGACTAGCTCACAGTGTCGATGCACAGCTGACATGGAACCGCCCAGACCTGGGTAGGGTCCGCGGACCAGCGGTCACAGTGGTGACCGCGCAGTGAGACCCAGCGTCGGCGCCCCCTGTGGCCCGCCGCCGGGCACCCCGCCGGGACGGCATCGACCGGCGGACGAGACGAGGAGGGCACCGTGGCCGACCAGGCCCAGACGACCTACAACGGTTACTGCGTGAAGTGCAAGGAGAAGCGGGACTTCGAGGGGCACGTCGAGGTCTCGAAGACCGGAATGAACATGGCCAAGGGCAAGTGTCCGGTGTGCGGCACAACAGTGAACCGCATCCTCGGCAAGGCCAAGGTCTGACCCGTACGGGTGGACGGGGGCGGGGTGGCCGGCGGCCACCCCGCCCCCGTTGCCGTTCCGCGATCGGTCGACCGACGGCCTGTCGGGTGACCGACACGACTACCGGCGGGTTGTGGATAACCCGGCGAATCCTGTGGACAGCGCTGGACAGCCGCCCGGCCACCTGTGGACAACGATCGACCGAGCGCAGGGAGACGGTCACGATTCGTCATCATGAGTCGTTCCGCCCTTCCCCGTCCCACGCTGCTGCCCGGCCTCAGCCGGCTCTGGCGCGACCGGCACACCCTTCAGCTCGGCGTCGGCCCGGGGCCGGCCGTGCTGCTGGAGCTGGCCAACCCGCGCGCCGCCCACCTGCTCGACCTACTGGACGGCACCCGCAGCGAGCGAGCCGTGCTGGCGTACGCGGTCACCACCCAGGTCTCCACCGACGAGGCGCGTAGCCTGCTCGACGCCCTGCGCGCGGCGGGCCTGCTGGTGCCCGCGCACCACCTGCTCCCCCGCGACCTGACCGGCCAGACCCGCGCCCGCCTCGCCGCCGAGTCCGCCGCGCTGGCCCTGGCCGCGGCCCGACTGCCCGGCACACCTGCGCAGGTCCTGCGCCGGCGGCTGGCCGCCCGCGTGCTGCTCACCGGCACCGGTGCGCTCGGCGGCCCGCTGGCGGTGGCGCTGGCCCAGTCCGGCGTCGGGCAGGTGATCCCCCACCTCACCGGCCCGGTCCGCCCCATCGACCTGATCGGCACCGGCATCCCCACCGCCGAGCTGGGCCGGCCGCTGGCCCCGGCGGTACGAGCCGCCGTCGACCGCGCCGCCCCGGGCACCGGCACCCACCCCGGCCGGCCCACCCGCGTCGACCTGGTGATCCAGCTCGGCACGGACCGCCCACCCGCGCTGCTCGCCGCCGGTCTCGCCCAGCGCCGCCAGCCGCACCTGCTGGTCACCCTGCGCGAGGGCGTACCGGTCATCGGCCCACTGGTCCGCCCGCCCGTCGGCCCCTGCCTGCACTGCGTCGAGCTGCACCGCGCCGACCGCGACCCGGCCTGGCCACGGCTCGCCGCCCAACTCGCCGCCGCCGAGCCGGTGGCCGCCGGCGCGACCGGCACGCTCCTCGCCGCCACCGGGTACGCGCTGGCCGAAGCGCTCACGCAGCTCGACGGCGGCAGCCCGGAGACGCTGGGCGGCGCCATGGAGATCGTCGGCGCGGGCCGTTTCCGCCGCCGGGGCTGGCCGCCACATCCGGCGTGCGGGTGTTCCGGGAGCCGGGTGTGGGCACCAGCCCAGCCGCAGAGCAGCAGCGGGGCCCTCCGGTCGGTAACAATGACCGGGTGACCGACATCCCGCGCCGGGCCGTGTCCCGGACCGCCAAGCTCGCCGCTCTGCCGCTCGGCTTCGCCGGCCGGACCGTCCTCGGCATGGGTAAGCGTGTCACCGGGCTCGCCTCCGACGTGATCTCCGCAGAGATCCAGCAGCGCACCGCCGAGCAACTTTTCAGCGTGTTGGGCCAGCTCAAGGGCGGTGCGATGAAGTTCGGGCAGGCGCTGTCCGTCTTCGAGGCGGCCCTGCCGGAGGAGATCGCCGCCCCCTACCGCCAGGCCCTGACCAAGCTCCAGGAGGCCGCGCCGCCGCTGCCGGCCGCCAGCGTGCACAAGGTGCTGGCCGAGCAGCTCGGCCCGGACTGGCGGGACCGGTTCGTCGAGTTCAACGACACCCCGGCCGCCGCCGCGAGCATCGGTCAGGTGCACCGGGCGCGCTGGCGCGAACCGGGGTACGGGCCGTCCGGCGAGCCCAACAGCCGCGACGTGGCCGTCAAGATCCAGTACCCGGGCGCCGGTGACGCGCTGCTCTCCGACCTCAAGCAGCTCTCCCGACTGGGCGGGATGTTCCGGGCCATCCAGCCGGGCCTGGACGTCAAGCCGCTCCTGACCGAGCTGCGCGAGCGGATCACCGAGGAGCTGGACTACGAGTTGGAGGCCGAGTCGCAGCGCACCTTCTCCGCCGCGTACGCCGACGACCCGGAGATCTACATCCCGGCGGTGGTCTCCGCGTCGCCCCGGGTGCTGGTCACCGAGTGGGTGACGGGCACGCCGCTGGCCGACATCATCCGGGAGGGCACCGAGGAGCAGCGGGACGAGGCGGGCCGGCTGATGGCCACCCTGCACCTGTCGGCGCCGCAGCGGGCCGGGCTGCTGCACGCCGACCCGCACCCGGGCAACTTCCGGCTGCTGCCCGACGGCCGGCTCGGGGTGATCGACTTCGGTGCCGTGGCCCGGATGCCGGAGGGCACACCGGAGCCGATCGGTCGCATCGCGGCGCTGGCCCTGCGCAACGACGCCGACGGGGTCGTTGCGGGGCTGCGGTCGGAGGGCTTCATCGGCGCGACCACGGAGATCGACGCCGAGGAGGTGCTCGACTTCCTCCGTCCGATCCTGGAGCCCATCGCCGCCGACGGGTTCCGGTTCACCCGGGCGTGGCTGCGGGCCGAGGCGGCCCGACTGGCCAGCCCCCGCTCCCCCGCCTACCAGCTGAGTCGGCAGCTCAACCTGCCGCCGTCCTACCTGCTCATCCACCGGGTGACCCTCGGGTCGATCGGGGTGCTCTGCCAGTTGGAGGCGAAGGCCCCGTACCGGAGCATCCTGGAGCGCTGGCTGCCCGGCTTCGCACCCGTGGCCTGAGCACCGCCTCTCACGCCGCGAAGGGCGGGTGCCGGTGGCACCCGCCCTTCTTCGTGGGTTGGTACTAGAGAACGCCCAGGTCGCGCGCCGACTGGTTACGGCTGTTCATGGCGACGGTACGGGCGGAACGGGTTGCCTCAGTGCTCGTGGTGGTACGACCGGCCTGAGGCCGGCGCATTCGAGCCCTCGACAACGCTTCGTGGAGTAGTTGCATCTCGAAGGCTCCAGTCGGTACGTGCAGCATCGTCTTCTCACTCGCTGCCGGTGTGACACCGGCGTAGTTGGTACGGATCGGGAACATGTCAGGCCGCCAACCGGACCGCGCCACGCACCTCGGACAGCCCACTGGCCGCCAGGCGTGCCTCGGCCTCGACCCGCAGCTCGGCGTCACGGGCGACGTCCTCCTTGCGCGGACGGCCACGGGGCCGCTTGCGCGGGACGACCGCGCCACGCTCGAAGATCTCGCCGCCCCAGACGCCCCACGGCTCCGCTCGCTCCACCGCTCCGGCCAGGCACTCGACGCGCAGCGGGCAGTCCCCGCAGAGCGACTTGGCCAGCTCGAGCTGTGCAGGCGAGTCCGAGAACCACAGGTCGGGGTCGAACTTCCGGCAGGGCAGGTTCGCCTCCATCTCGACGCTCACGTCGATGGGGGCCAACGCCAGACTCATCGCCCGGTCACCTCTCTCTCACACTTCGATCTCGTGGATCGCATTCCGACGTACTTCGGCGGGGCAAAAAACTGAGGCCGCGGATCCCGGTAAGCGGGTTCCGCGGCCTCGAGGTGAGCCGGTGTCTGATGGTCAGACCGGTCTACCTCGAGGTGGAACGCCGCGGACATCCATGCGCTTCTTGGCGCCCTGAATGCCCTTGCCCGTGATGCCACTGGTCCCGTTGACTCCGACGGTCAGGGTCAGCTCGGCCTGAACCTGGTGCACCTGCGGAACCGACGGTCGTGGGGCCGTGAGGGCCACCCGGACAGCCGACAGCGGAGCGTGGGCAGCGGGCATCGCCGCCAGACGCTCATAGGTGAAGATCTTCACGGGTGCCACCTCCCTCACGTTCCTCGAATCGACTGGACCAACCTCGTGAGCAGCCGGAATGGCGCCGCTCGCGTGGTGTGTCCTGAGGCTATTCCTCGCGCCGGGGCGAGGGCAAACGAATTTACGACGAGATTTCGAAAGTTTTCTCCGGGCAGACGTCGTCCACCCCCGCGCCGCCCACCAGCGCCAGAACCGACTCGCCGTAGAGGCCCAACTTGCGGGGGCCGATGCCGGCGATGGCGATCAGCTCCTCCGGCCGGCCCGGCCGCCGCTCGGCCAGCGCTGTCAGCGTGGCGTCCGTGAAGACCACGTACGCGGGCACCTTCTGCGCACCGGCCACCCGCTGACGCCACTCCCGCAGGCGTTCGTGCAGCTCATCGTCTATATCGGACGGGCAGGTGGGACAGCGGCCCAGCTTCCGGTCCGGGCCGGCGAGCAGCGTGGCCCCGCAGATCCGGCAGGAGACGATCTGGGTCCGGCGCCGTTCGGGCCGCCGGGCCGGGCCGGTACCGGAGCCAGCCCGTTCGGTCCCACCGGAGCGGTCCAGCTGGGGCAGGAACCGCGACGGCCGCCGGGCACGTCCGCCCGGCGAGCGCGCGGCGGCGTACGACAGCCAGAGCCACTGCCGGGCCCGGGTGATCCCGACGTAGAGCAGCCGGCGCTCCTCCTCGACCTGCTCGACGGTCTTGGCGTACGTGGTGGGCAGGGTGCCCTCGGCGAGCCCGACCAGGAAGACCGCGTCCCACTCCAGCCCCTTGGCCGAGTGCAGGGACGCCAGTGTCACCCCGTCCACCGTCGGCACGTGCTGCTGGGCGGCCCGGCGGGCCAGCTCCTCGGTGAAGTCGGACAGGGTGACCGCGCGCTCCACCGACGCCGCCTCGCCGATCGGCAGCACCTCGGGGGTGGCCGCGTACTCCTCGGCGAGCTGGACCAGCGCGGCCAACGCCTCCCACCGCTCGCGGGCGGCACCGCCGGCCGGGGGCGCGTCCGGGGCCCAGCCGACCGCGGTGAGCGCCTCGACGACGGCGGCCGGCAGGGGGGTCTCACCCGGGATCGACCGGGTGGCGGCGCGCAACGCGACCATCGCCTGGCGCACCTCGGTCCGCTCGAAGAACCGCTCCGCGCCCTGCACCACGTACGGCACCTCGGCCTCGGTGAGCGCCTTCTCGTACGCCTCGGACTGCGCGTTGGTCCGGAACAGGACGGCGATCTCCTTCGCCGGCGTGCCCGAGTCGATCAACGTCCGGCAGCGGGCGGCCACCGCGTTCGCCTCGGCCGGCTCGTCGGTGAAGATCCGCAGGTCCGGCTCGGGACCGGGCGGGCGCTGCCCGCTCAACTCCAGTCGCAGCCGCGCCTCGGTGCCCCGAGCCTGGGAGATCACCGCGTTGGCCAGCCCGACCACCTGCGGGGTGGAGCGGTAGTCGCGGACCAGCCGGACCACGGTGGCGCCGCGGTGCCGGCGCGGGAAGTCGACCAGATATGCCGAGGTCGCCCCGGTGAACGAGTAGATCGTCTGGCTGGCGTCACCGACCACGGTCAGGTCGTTCCGGCCGGCCAGCCAGGCGTCCAGCAACCGCTGCTGGAGTGGGTTGACGTCCTGGTACTCGTCGACCACGAAATGCCGGTACTGGCCACGGACCTGCTCGCCGACGTCCGAATGCTCCTCGATGCCCCACACCGCGGCGCGCAGCATGTCCTCGAAGTCGATCACGCCGTTGGAGCGCTTGAGCTGCTCGTACGCGGCGAACACGTCGGCCACCTTCGCCGGCTCGTGCGGGGTGTCGCGCAGCGCCCGTGCCGCCGCCACCACGTATTCGCCCGGCTCGACCAGCGACGACTTGGCCCACTCGATCTCGCCGGCGAGGTCGCGCGCGGCGGCCCGGTCGGTACGCAGGCCCACCCGGGCGGCGGCGAGGGTGACCAGGCGCACCTTGCTGTCCAGCAGCTCGGGCATGGCCCGGCCGGCCAGCAGCCGGGGAGCGAAGTAGCGCACCTGACGCAGTGCGGCGGCGTGGAACGTCCGCGCCTGCACACCGTGCACCCCGAGCAGGGAGATCCGGTGTCGCATCTCGGCGGCCGCCCGGGCGGTGAAGGTGACCGCGAGCACGTGCCGGGGGGAGATCTCACCGGAGAGCACCCGATGGGCGATCCGGGAGGTGATCGCGCGGGTCTTGCCGGTGCCGGCGCCGGCCAGGATGCAGACCGGGCCGGCGGGTGCGGTCACGGCGGAGCGTTGCTCCGGGTCCAGCCCGGCGAGCACGCGTTCCGACGCTGAGTGAACCACCACAACCAGGAATCATCTCAGCTACCCCGGACGTTGCAGCGAACAGCCTCGGCTTGATCCGCAAGCCGGCGGCCGGAGGAGTTGGAGGATCCGCATGTTGACGATGTATTCCACCCCCTGGTGCGGCTACTGCCACCGGCTGAAGTCGCAGCTCGACCGGGAGGGCATCGGGTACGAGGTGGTCGACATCGAGCAGGACCCGAAGGCCGCGGAGTTCGTGATGAGCGTCAACGGCGGCAACCAGACGGTGCCGACGCTGCGCTTCGCCGACGGCAGCGCCCTGACCAACCCCTCGATCACTCAGGTCAAGCAGCACCTGGCGACCCTCACCGCCTGACGGCGGGTCACCATCGACGAGCGGCCGCCCCGCGTGGGGCGGCCGCTCGTCGTGTCCGCTGTCCGTCACAGGCCCGGTGGCCGCTGGGTACCGGTCGCCACCTGCCGGTCGGCGTCGTCGGCCGGGCGGCGGGGCGCCGGGAGCGCCGGGAGCGTCGGGCGGGTCGGTGGCGTGGGTGGGCGGGCACCGGACGGCGCGCTCAGGTGCCGGCCCCGCCAGAGGAAGCCGCCGGCGGCCATGGTGGCAACCCCGATCAGCGCGAACAGTGCCCGGTAGTCCACGAACCCGACCAGCAGGGCGCCCGCGCCGATGGAGAACGCCTGTGGCCCGCTGACCACCGCCTCGGTGGCCGCGGCCACCCGGCCGACCAGCCCCGGTGGGGTACGCCGCTGGATCAGCGTGTGCAGGCCCACCATGGTCAGCGGAAGCGAGACGCCGGCCAGCAGCACCGCCGCGAACCCGAGCCGCAGATCGGGGTACGCGAGCGCGAGCGCGGCCGGCCCGAAGAGCGCGACCCCGGCGGCCAGCGTGCCGACCTCGCCGAGCCGGCGGACCAGCGTCGGCGAGCAGAGCCCACCGAGCAGCCCGCCCACGCCCTGCACCGTGACCAGCACGCCGACGAAGGCGGCGTCCCGGTCCAGCCCCTGGTCGACGTAGGCGAAGATGAGCGACTCGCTGAAGCCCATCACCAGCGACCCGAGCCCGTAGCCGAGCAGTGCCCGGCGCAGGGCCGGCTCGCCGGCCAGGTGTCGCAGCCCGGCACCCAGCTCGGCCGGCCAGCGCAGCCGCACGGTCGGCGGCGCCGGGTGGGGGGTGGGCAGCGCGGCCACCACCGCCGCGGCGGTCAGGAAGCCGACCATCCCGATCCCGGCCAGGGCCCACCCGCCGATCGCCGCGTAGAGGGCCGCGCCGGCCAGCGGGCCGATCAGCCGCAGCCCCTGTCGTACGGTCTGCAGCACGCCGTTGGCCTCGGCCAGCAGCTCCACCGGCACCAACTGCCGGATCAGCCCGCTGAGCGCGGCGCTGAGCGTGATGTAGGACAGGCCGTACAGGGCGGCCACCAGGTAGACGAGCCAGACGTCGCCGGAGTCCCGGACCGTGAACAACGGGGTGAGCAGCACCGCGGTGACGAGGTTCGCGGCCACGAAGAAGGGCCGGCGCGGGTAGCGGTCGACGAACCAGCCGACCAGCGGCGCCAGCGTCATCGGGGCGATGACCGCGAAGATCGTCGCGCCGGCGAGCCCGTCGGAGCCGGTCAGGTCCTTGACCCAGATGGCGAGCGCGAGCAGCAGGATCGACTCGGCGGTCATGCTGGCCAGCAGACCGCCGAAGAGCAGGCGGAAGTCGGGTCGGCGCAGGACGGTGCGCATGGGTCCCTCCGGCGGGATGGCGTACGCGGGTGAGCGTGGTCGACGGGGCCGCGACCACGGGTCCGCCGCCCTCCGGCGTACCCGTGGTCCTGTTTTTCTGCAAGACACGCCCCCGCCGGAACGTCCGACGCCGGTCGCGCCGTCCATACTGACCGTGGGGGCCGAATTTCATACAGTTACCGTCGCGTCCGCGGCGGTCGACGGGAAAGAGGACACCGTGCCTCCTGCCGCACCCAGCCCGATCCTGCGTCGTCGCCGGTTGGGCGTAGAGCTGCGCCGCCTGCGCGAGGCCGCGGGCCTCACCGGGGATCAGGTCATCGAGCGGATCGGCTGGGCCTCCGCGTCCAAACTGTCCCGTCTGGAGAACGGTCGCAGCCGACCCGACCCACAGGATGTCGCCGATCTGCTCACCCTCTACGGCGCCGACGAGGCACTGCGGACGGAGCTGCTCGGGATCACCGGCGAGGCCGGCGACATGCGGGGCTGGCTGAAGAACTTTCCGGTGATGACCCAGCAGCAGCGCGGCTGGGCCGAGCTGGAGGCGGGCTGCGTGGAGATCTCCGAGTACAACCCCGTGCTGGTGCCGGGGCTGTTGCAGACCCCGGGGTACGCCCAGGTCCGGATCGTCTCGGCCCGTCAGGTCGCCGAGGGTGCTGGCGAGCCGGCGCCGGGCGAGGAGCCGGAGACCGAGGTGCAGGCGCGGCTGGCCCGCCAGTCGTTGCTGACCCGCGAGCCCGACGCGCCGCGCTACACGGCGGTACTGGAGGAGGCGGCCCTCGGCCGTCGGGCCGGGCCACCCGAGGTGCTGCGCGAGCAACTGGTCCAGCTCTGCGAGCTGGCCCTTCTGCCGAACGTGACGCTGCACGTGCTGCTGCGGGACACCCAGATCGGCCATTGGTACCTTCCGCCGACCGCGTTCTCCCTCTACCGGTTCGCCGATCCGCTCGATCCGGAGACGCTGACCATCGAAGGGGGGTTCACCGACGTCATGTCGACCGAGGCAATCGCACTAAATCGCTATAAAGTGGTGTTCGAGTGGCTATGCACGGCGGCACTGAACGCCTCGGACACCCTCTCCTGGCTGATCGAGGCGACGGGACGGCTGACCGAGGCGCCGCCCCCATCCACAGTGGCGTTCGGGCCGACAACGGCGCCGACCCAACGCCGCCGGGCCTCGGGGCGGCTGACGGAACGGTGATCCACGCGGGACCCTCCGTCGGGCGTGCGGCACCACTCGTCCCATCGGAGCGGTTCACATCAGGAGCGAACCATGAACGACATCCGCAACACGCCGTCCGTTCCCGCCCACCACCTGGCGGATGCCCCGTGGCGTACCAGCACGCGTAGCCAGACCTCCAACTGCGTGGAGGTCGCCCCGCTGGGCACCGGGCCGTCGGCTGTCGCACTGCGCGACAGCAAGGACCGGAGCGGCCCGGTGCTGCTGTTCAACCGGGCGGGATGGCTCGGCTTCATCACCGGAGCCAAGAAGGGCCAGTTCGATCTGAACTGATCCGGTAACCGGAACGGGGCCGTCGGCGTACTGCCGGCGGCCCCGTCGCGTTACCGGCCGCCGACCCCGCTGACCAGCCATCCGCCGATCAGACGAGGCTCGAAACCGATAGGCGCGTTTCAGTTGCTGAGATGAACACGCGGCGTAACATGGCCTTCGAGTACGTGGAACTTCCACACTGGCTCATCCGTCGCCGTTCATCCGGAGACCCTCATGCGGTTCCTGATCGTTCGCACCGACATCCGCGCCGTCGCAGACGGGGACATCGCCGCCGCCTGGGCCGACGGCCACCGACTCCGCGACGAGACGACCACGCCCGAACCACGCCGGCAGACCGTGCACGCCGAGGACCGGGACGCCGCGCTGCTGCTGGCCCGGGCCCTGGCCACGGTCGGCGCGGTCCGCGCCGGCAAGCAACGGGTCAAGGTCCTGCCACTCGGCGACGCCCGACCCGCCTTCCGGCTCCGACCGGGCCGCACCGGCACCTGACCCACCAGACGTCCGTCGTGATCGGATCGGCTCCCCCGCCGCGTTTCTCGCCCCAGCCGATCACGACGGCCCGTGTTCCCGGCCCGCGACCGCCGCGGCAACGGCGGCCGCGGGCCGGGACCGTGCTCAACGGTCGGTGTCCACCCAGCCGTCCAGCCAGCGATGGATGAGGAACAGCGCGATCGACGACGGCGGCGGCAGGATCAACTGCGCGCCGTCGCCCACGTCCACGGTCCGCCCGGCCAGCGCCGCCCCGATCTCCCGGCGGGAGAACCAGCGGGCGTACGCGATCTCGGACGGGTCGACCCGCACCGGGTCGGCCGGGTCGGCGGTCGCCAGGAACCCGAGCATCAGGGAACCGGGGAACGGCCATGCCTGGCTGCCCACGTACCCGATGCGCTCGACCCCGACGCCCACCTCCTCGCGGACCTCGCGCAGCACGGCGGCCTCGGCCGACTCCCCCGGCTCCACGTAACCGGCCAGGCAGGAATAGCGCCGACCGCCCGGGGTGCCCGGCCAGCCGGCGTTGTTGCCCAGCAGGCAGTGCCCGTCCGGACCGTCGACACCGTCGTGCACCAGCACGATCATCGCCGGGTCGGTACGCGGCCAGACGCGCCCGCCGTTGCGGTCCACCCGGGACCAGCCGGCCTCGTCCATCGCCGTCGGCGCCCCGGTGGCCGCCGAGTAGCCGTGCCGGGTGTGCCAGTTGACCAACGCCAGCGCGGTGGTGAAGATGCCGGCCTCCCGGTCGGCGAGCAGGTGGCCCACCTCGCGCAGGTTCACCGCCCGGGTGCCCGGCAACGCCGGCAGCGGCGTGTCGACCGCGAAGACCGGCACCCCGTCCGGCTCGACACCGAGGAACATCGCGATCGACTCGGACCCGGCCGGGACGTCGGCCGCCCGGAACAGCACCAGCGCCGGAGGCGACGCGTCGGTACGGGCCAGCGTCCGACCCTCGTCGGTCGAGTCGAGCAGGAGCACCCGGGCGCGTAGCCACGCCTCGGTCAGCCACTGCGAATCGCCGCGCCGGTGTGCGGCCCGGTCCAGCGTGGACCGGGCCAGCGGCGGCGCCATCTCCCCGCTCACGCCGCGCCCTCCCCGGCCCGCGTGGCCGGCCGGCTCACTGCGGCACCGGCTCGGTCCGGACCGTGGTCAGCGCGGCCAGCCCCGGGGTGATCCGCTCGGCGTCACCGAGCACCACCACCGCGGCCCGGGCCGGCGCGAGATACTGCGCCGCCGCCCGCGCGACGTCGTCGACGGTCGCCTTCGCCAGCCGGGCCGCGTACTCGGCGAGGAAGTCCAGGCGCAGTCCGCTGCCGGCGTACACGCTGGTCAGCGCCGCCAGCCCGGCCTGGGTGGACATGCCGAGCTGGAGGGTGCCGAGGGCGTACTGGCGGGCCTGCTCCAGCTCCTCGGGCTTCGGCGGCAACGACGCCAGCCGGCCCAGCTCGTACGTCGTCTCCAGCAACGCCGGGCCGGTGACCTCGGTGGCCACCTCGGCGGCGGCGACCAGCACGGACCCGGCCACCGAGTGCTCGATCACCGAGTGCGGGCCGTAGGTGTAGCCCTTGTCCTCGCGGATGTTCTCCACCCAGCGGGAGGAGAAGTAGCCGCCGAAGACCAGGTTGGCCAGTTGCAGCGGAGCGTGGTCGGGATGGGTGCGCGACACGGCCGGCAGCGCGATCCGCAGCGAGGACTGCACCGAGCCGGGCCGGTCGACCAGCAGCAGCGGCCCCGGCTCCAGCGGCGGGGTGGGCGGCAGTTCGGCCGTGCGGCCCGCGCCCTTCCAGTCGCCGAGCGCCCGCTCGGCCGCGTCCAGTGCCCGCTCCGGCTGCACGTCGCCGACGACCACCAGCTGCGCGCCGGCCGGGTGGACCCGCTCGGCGTGCAGGCTGCGCAGTGCCGCCGGCCGGACGGCACGGATCTGGCCGGGCTCCGGGGTCTGCGTGGCGTACGGGTGCCGACCGTAGACCCGCTTCAGCAGCGCCTCCCGGGCCAGGTGCGCCGGTTGGCTCTGCGCCACCTGGATCCGGTCGATCAGCCGGTCCCGCTCGGTGGCCACGTCGTCGCCGGGATAGCTGGCACCGGTCAGCACCTCCGCCAGCAGCTCCAGCATCCGGTCCAGGCCGGTGACCAGGCCGGCGCCGGACAGCATCAGCCGGTCCGGGTCGACGCCCGCGGAGAGCCCGCCGCCCACCTTCTGCAGCTCGGCGGCGATCTGCACGCTGGTCATCGACTCGGTGCCGGAGAGCATGGTCTGCGAGAGCATCGCCCCTCGCGCCAGGTGGGCCCGGCCGAACGGGACCCAGAGCCGCAGCTCGACCAGTGGCACAGCGGGCCGGCGTACCGCGATCACGGTGAGGCCGTTGCGCAACGTGCGTTCGGCCTGCTTGGGCACCTTGAGCTTGCGGGTGGGGCCGAGCGGCGGCAGCGTACGCGGCCCGGGAACGACAGTGGCGGTCATCGGGCACCTCCGGCGATGACCTCGACCGCGGCGCGGCGCTCCGGGCGCAGGGTGGCCGCGGCGGCCCGGACCTGCTCCTCGGTGACCTCGCCGACCAGCCGGGGCAGGTCGTTGAGCAGCCCCGGTTCGCCGCGTTGCTGTTCCAGCACGGCCATCCGCAGCGCGCGGCCGAGCACCGCGTCGGTGTCCCGCAGCAGGTGGGTCGCCATCCGGGCCTGGGTCCGGGCCAGCTCACCCTCGGTCAGCCCGTCGGTGGCCAGTCGGTCCAGCTCCTCGTCCATGGTGCGCAGCACCTTGTCCACGTCGCCGCCGGGCGGCAGGTGCGCCTGGAGCAGCAGCGCCGTCGGGTCGCGCACGTCGAACGGGTCGCCCATGAAACCGAGGTAGCCGCCGAGGCTGGTCACCGTGCGGTCGCGCTGGACCAGCCGCTCGACCAGCCGTGACGCGTCGCCGTCGGTCAGCACCTCGGCCAGCACCACGTACGGCAGGTAGCCGGCGAAGTCGGTGACCGGGTCGGGCACCCGCCAGGCGCCGGCCACCGCCGGCAGCGGCGCCAGCTTGTCCGTGTACGAGGTGCGGCGCTCAGCGGTCAGGTCGGGCTCGGTGAAGTCAGGCCGCCGCGGTGCGGGACGGGCCGGCACGTCACCGAAGTGGCGGGTGACCAGCTCGGTCGCCTCGGCCACGTCGATGTCGCCGCTGACCGCCAGCACCGCGTTGCCGCTGGCGTAGTAGCGGCGGAAGAAGTCCGCGGCGTCGGCGACGGTCGCCGACTCCAGGTCGTCGAAGGAGCCGTAGCCGTCGTGCGCGTTGGGGAAGGTGTCGAACATGACCGGCGGCAGGGTCAGCCAGGGGAACCCACCGTACGGCCGGTTGAGCACGTTGACCCGGATCTCCTCCTTGACCACGTCGACCTGGTTGCGCAGGTTCTCCTCGGTCAGCCGGGGGCCGCGCATCCGGTCCGCCTCCAGGAACAGCGCGCGCTCCAGCGCGTTGCTCGGCAGCGTCTCGAAGTAGTCGGTGTAGTCCAGGTGGGTGGAACCGTTGAAGGTGCCGCCGGCGCCCTGCACGTGCCGGAAGTGGGCCAGCTTCTCCAGATTCTCCGAGCCCTGGAACATCAGGTGTTCGAAGAGGTGGGCGAAGCCGGTGCGCCCCTCCGGCTCGGACCGGATGCCGACGTCGTAGACCACCGCCACCCCGATGACCGGGGCACTGCGATCGGGGGTGAGGACCACCCGCAGGCCGTTGTCGAGGGTGAACCGCTCGACCGGGTACTTCGTCGCTGGAATTCTGGATCTCCGCGCCGCCACGGGATCGACCCTAGCGCGTCGGCACCCCCGCCACGGGCGACCTCCGCGGAGCAGCCGCCACCGGGTTGGCCACCAGCGGCAGCACCTCGGCGCCGACCCGCTCGGCCTCCTCCCGGTGGGGCCAGCCGGAAAGGACGAACTCGTCCACGCCGAGCGCCGCGTACTCGTCGATGCGGGCCGCGACCTCGGCGTAGCTGCCGACCAGCGCGGTGCCGGCACCCTCGCGGACCAGGCCGACTCCGGCCCAGAGGTTCGGTGCGACGGTGAGCCCGTCGGTGCGGCCGGCGTTCAGCGCGGCCATCCGGGCCTGCCCGACGGAGTCCATCCGGCGGAACCGGGCCTGGGCGGCGGCGATCCGCTCGCGGCTCATCCCGGCCAGCAGCCGGTCGGCTTCGGCCCACGCTTCGGCACTGGTGGGCCGGGCGATGACGTGCAGCCGGAGGCCGGTGCGCAGGGTGCGGTCGTGCTCGGCGGCCAACGCCCTGATCCGGTTCACCCGCGCGGCGATCGCGGCCGGCGGCTCGCCCCACATCAGGTAGACGTCGGCCTGCCGGGCGGCCACCGCCTCGGCGGTCTGCGACGCTCCGCCGAAGTAGACCGGCGGCGGGTCGGTCAGGGGGTTGGCGAGGCCACCACCGTCGACGCGGTAGTGCGCGCCGGAGTAGTCGAAGGGCCGGCCGGCCCAGGCGCGGCGGAGCACCTCGATGAACTCCCCGGTGCGTGCGTACCGGTCGTGGTGCCCGAGGAAGTCGCCGTACGCGCGCTGCTCGGCGGGATCGCCGCCGGTGACGATGTTGAGCGACAGCCGGCCGCCGGAGACGGCCTGGAACGCCTCGGCCTGCTGGGCGATCAGGGTCGGCAGCGCGAAGCCGGCCCGGACGGCGACCAGCATGCCGAGGCGCTCGGTGTGCTGGGCGACCGCCGCGCAGACGATCCACGGGTCGGGACAGCCGGCGCCGACCGGGGTGAGCACGGCGGCGAAGCCGTGTGCCTCGGCGGCCCGCCCGACCTCGGCCAGGTACGCCACGGTGGCGGCCCGGTCGTGTCGGGCGGCACCCGCTGTGACGGTGGCGGCACCGACCTGGTCGCCGTCGCCGGAGGTGGGCAGGAACCAGTGGAAGGTCATCGGGAATTCGCCTCTCTACCGGTCGCCGAGGTGACGCTTACCCTAGCAAGCCAGTAGGAAATACCGACATATCTGAGACGCGGCTTCCCGGCATGTGGATGACTCTTGACGCTGACCACGGTCTGGCCCACTCTTCCTACCAACTAAGTAGGAATACTGCGGATTGGATGGACGATGAGACGGCTCCCTCTGCGCCGGTTGGTCACCCTGGCCACCATCGCCGCCCTCGGCGCGGCGACCCTGGGCACCGCCGCGTGCGGCGACGACAGCGAGGGCGCGGGCGGCAGCTCCGGCCCGGTGACGCTGCGACTCGGCTACTTCCCCAACATCACCCACGCACCGGCCGTCGTCGGCGTGGAGAAGGGCATCTTCGCCGAGAAGCTCGGCGCGAACGTGAAGCTGGACCCGAAGACCTTCAACGCCGGCCCGGCCGCCATCGAGGCGGTCTTCTCCGGAGCGCTGGACGCCACCTACATCGGCCCGAACCCGACCGTGAACGCGTTCTCCAAGTCCAAGGGCGAGGCCGTCCGGGTCGTCTCCGGTGCCGCCTCCGGCGGCGTGGCGCTGGTGGTCAAGCCCGGCATCACCGGCGTCCAGGACCTGAAGGGGAAGAAGATCGCCACCCCGCAGCTGGGCAACACCCAGGACGTGGCGATCCGCTACTGGCTCAAGCAGCAGGGGCTGACCACCACCAAGGAGGGTGGCGGCGACGTCAAGATCGTGCCCCAGGAGAACGCCCAGACTGTGGAGACGTTCAACAGTGGCGCGATCGACGGCGCCTGGGTGCCCGAGCCGTTCGTCTCCCGGCTGGTCAACGCCGGAGGCAAGGTGCTGGTCGACGAGCGCGACCTGTGGCCGGACAGGAAGTTCGTCATCACCAACCTGCTGGTCAGCACAAAGTTCCTCAAGGCGCACCCGGACGTGGTGCAGAAGCTGGTCGACGGTCAGGTCGCCGCGAACGAGTTCGTCAACACCAAGCCCGACGAGGCCCAGCAGGCCATCTCCGACGCGATCGGAAAGATCACCGGCAAACCGCTGGACCTGAAGCTGATCAAGCAGGCGTGGCCGACGTTGGAGTTCACCAACGACCCGATCTCCACCTCGCTCAAGGCCGGCCTCGACCACGCCGTCGACGTGGGGCTGACCGAGCCGGTGGACCTCAAGGGCCTGTACGACCTCACGTACCTCAACACCGCCCTGAAGGCGCAGGGCAAGCCCGAGGTCGTCCAGCCATGACGTCGACCACGACGGCGCCGGGGAGCGCGACCACCGCGGTCGCGCTCGCCGGCGTGACCAAGGTGTACGGACGCGGCGCGAACGCCGTACTGGCCCTGGACGGGGTGTCACTCGACGTGGCGCCGGGTGAGTTCGTCTGCCTGGTCGGGGCGTCCGGCTGTGGCAAGAGCACCCTGCTCAACCTCGTCGCCGGGCTGGACCGGCCAACCGGCGGGCAGATCGGGCTCGCCGGCCAGGCCAGCCCGGGGCTGATGTTCCAGGAGCCGGCGCTGTTCCCCTGGCTGACCGTCGAGGCCAACGTGGAGGTGCCGCTCAAGCTGCGCGGGCTCCCCCGGGCCGAGCGCCGCGAACGGGTCGCCGAACTGCTGCGGACGGTGCACCTGGCCGACTTCGGCCGCAAGCGCCCGCACGAGCTGTCCGGCGGGATGCGGCAGCGGGTCGCACTGGCCCGCACGCTCGCCCTGGACACCCCGGTGCTGCTGATGGACGAGCCGTTCGGCGCGCTGGACGCCATGACCCGGGACATCCTGCACGACGAGCTGGAACGGATCTGGTCCGAGCGCAAACTCTCCGTGCTCTTCGTGACGCACAACGTCCGCGAGGCCGCCCGGCTGGCCGACCGGATCATCCTGCTCTCCAGCCGCCCCGGCCGGATCATCTACTCCACCGAGGTGGACATCCCGCGCCCGCGGCGGATCGACTCCCCCGACGTCGCCGCCATCGCCGCCGAGGTCACCGAGCGGCTCCGTACGGAGGTGGGCCGCCATGGCCAGTGACACCCTCACCAATACGGCGCGCACCGACGCGCAGATATCCGGCCTCGACGCGCTGGAGATCGCCGGCCGGGACAAGGAAACATCCCGGGGCAGCCGGCTCTGGGCGGCCACCTGGCCCAAGCTGGCCGCCCTCGCCATCGTCATCGCGGCGTGGCAGGTGGTGGTGTGGTCGGGCTGGAAACCGCCGTACTCCCTGCCCGGGCCGCTGGTCGTCGGCCGTGAGCTGCTGGCCCAGGCCCAGGGGCCGCAGCTCTGGGAGGGTCTGCTCACCACGCTGCGCCGAGCCGCCGTCGGGTACGTCTTCTCCGTCGCGGTCGGCCTGCTGCTGGGCCTGGCGGTGGCCCGGTCCACGGTGCTCCGCGCCGCCATCGGCTCGATGATCACCGCGTTGCAGACCATGCCGTCGATCGCCTGGTTCCCGCTGGCCATCCTGCTGTTCGAGCTGAGCGAGAAGGCGATCTTCTTCGTGGTGGTGCTCGGCGCGGCACCGTCCATCGCCAACGGGGTGATCTCCGGTGTGGACTACGTGCCCCCGCTGCTGCTGCGCGCGGGTCGCAACCTGGGCGCACGGGGTCTCAACCTCTACCGGTACGTGATCGCACCCGCCGCGTTGCCGGCGATCGTCGCCGGGCTCAAACAGGGGTGGGCGTTCTCCTGGCGCAGCCTGATGGCGGGTGAGCTGATCGTGGTCGGCATCTCGCAGACCTCACTCGGCGCCCAGCTCACCTACTCCCGCGAGCTGTCCGACGCGCCCTGGCTGCTCTCCACCATGATCGTCATCCTGGTGCTCGGCCTCGTCGTGGACGCCGCCTTCGGTGCGGCGGACAAGGCGATCCGACGCCGCTGGGGCGTACTGGACCAGGCTGGTCAGTGACGTGTACGTCTCCGCGCGCAGCGACTACGCGCTCCGGGCGATGCTCGCCGTCGCCGCCGGTCACGGCGGCGGCGGCGAGGGTGGTGGCGGCGAACTGGTGAAGGCGGCCAGTCTCGCCGAGGTGCAGGAGATACCGCTCAGCTTCCTCCAGGGCATCCTGCTCGACCTGCGCCGGGCGGGCCTGCTGCTCAGCCACCGGGGCAGCGACGGCGGGTACGCGCTGACCCGCCCCGCCGACGAGATCACCGTCGGGGACGTGCTGCGAGCGGTCGGCGGCTCGCTGACCACGGTGCGCGGGCTGCCGGCCGAGCGGGCCGGATATCACGGGGTGGCCGCCGGGCTCACCGACGTGTGGCTGGCGGTGCACGGGGCGATCGCCACCGTGGTCGACAGCACCACCCTCGCCGACCTGCTCACCGACCGCGCCCCCACGGCCTTCTGACCGCGACGAGGCGGTGTGGTCGGGCCGGTGCCCCGCCGACCCGACCACACCTCGTACCGATCCTGACCGGGCCTGCCCCTCCGCCGGCACCGGTCGGTCCGGCCGCTGCTCAACCCACGTGTGCGACCGTCGGACCGGAGCCCGGGTCGCCGGGGGTGTGCAGCTCCACCAGACCGGCGGGAGGGTTACCCGCCGGGGTGGCATGCCAGGGTGCGAAGGCCGCAACCATGGCGAGCAACAGCCCGGCGAGCGCGACCGCGACCACCAGGATCAGTTCGCGCAGTGCCCCCGAGCCGGCTTCGCCCGCCATGGTCACCCCTCCCGTGCCGGGTCCCCCGCCCGACCTCCCCCCGCGGGTCAGCTTCGACCACCGACGGCCGTGGCACAGTCAGGCAACCGACCCCTCCGGGGCTGATTACCGACGCAGCCGACCGGCCGGACGGGCAACCACCCGCACCAGGACGGCGGCACAGACAGACCGACCCGCCCGGCCGAAGCGGGGCGGGTCGGTCTGCGGTGTACGGATCAGACGGTGCGCGGGCGGCGCGGGCGGCGGGACCGGCCCGACGCGCGGTGCGCGGGGCGGGCGCCACCGTCGGCGACCGGGCCACCGGCGGTACGTCCCCGGCCGGCGGCCGGCGGCGGTGCGGCGATGGTCACCGGCACGCCCGACGGCTCGCGGGCACCGGTCACCCGGGCCAGCGCCCCGTCGCCCGGGCGCACCTGGACCGACTCGGGCCGGATGCCTGCGGTGGCCATCAGGCGGGACACGTCCCGGCGCTGCTCGGGCAGGACCAGGGTGACCACGCTGCCGGACTCACCGGCCCGTGCGGTGCGGCCGCCCCGGTGCAGGTAGTCCTTCGCCTCGGTCGGCGGGTCCACGTTGACGACCATGTCCAGGCCGTCGACGTGGATGCCTCGGGCCGCCACGTCCGTGGCGACCAGGGCGGTCACCTGCCCGTTGCGGAACTGCTCCAGGATCCGGGTGCGCTGCGGCTGGGACTTGCCGCCGTGCAGCGCGGCCGCGCGTACCCCCTTGGAGAGCAACTGGCGGGCGAGCCGGTCGGCGCGGTGCTTGGTGCCCATGAACAGGATGGTGCGGCCCTCGCGGGCGGCGATCCGGGTCAGGGCGTCCGGCTTGTCCACCGCGTCGACGTGCAGCACGTGGTGGGTCATCGCGGTCACCGTGGCGGTGCCCGGGTCGACGGAGTGCGTCACCGGGCTGCTCAGGAAGCGCCGGACCAGCCGGTCCACGCCGCCGTCCAGGGTCGCCGAGAACAGCATCCGCTGCCCCTGCGGCGCGACCTGCTCCAGCAGCTTGGTGACCTGCGGCAGGAAGCCCATGTCGGCCATCTGGTCGGCCTCGTCCAGCACGGTGATCTCGACCTGGTCGAGCCGGGCGTCGCCACGGTTGATCAGGTCGTGCAGCCGGCCGGGGGTCGCCACGACCACCTCGGTGCCGGCGCGCAGGGCGTCCGCCTGACGCTGCAACGACAGCCCGCCGACGACGGTGGCGCAGCGCAGCCCGACAGCCCGTGCGTACGGGGCGAGCGCGGTGGTGACCTGCTGGGCCAGCTCCCGGGTCGGCACCAGCACCAGGGCCAGCGGGCGACCCGGCCGGGCCTTGCGGCCGGCGGTGCGGGAGAGCAGCGGAAGCCCGAAGGCGAGGGTCTTGCCGGAGCCGGTGCGACCCCGGCCGAGCACGTCCCGACCGGCGAGCGAGTCGGGCAGCGTGGCCGACTGGATCGGGAACGGCTCCGTGATGCCCTGCGCGGTCAGCGCGCTGAGCAGCGCGGGCGCCAGACCGGTATGGGCGAACGAAGGAATAACAGTGGTCACGCAGAAGCCTTCCTCGACGCGGCACGTGTCGAGGGAGGGCGCCGAGGACGGCGCTGTCACCGGCGGACAAAGACCGCCAGGACTCACAAGCACGAACCGAAGGTTGTACGGGCCGGCCCGCCGCCGGGCCGCCGCCTGCTCACGCAGGTCGACGGCGGGGCGGGCCGGTCCCGTCACCACCGCGCCCGGAGGGCGCAGCGGGTAGTGCCGACCGATCCGAAGATCAGATCGGGCGGATGTTCTCCGCCTGCGGGCCCTTCTGGCCCTGGGTCACCTCGAACTCGACCCGCTGGTTCTCGTCCAGGCTCCGGTAGCCGGAGGACTGAATCGCCGAGAAGTGTGCGAAGACGTCAGCGCCGCCGCCGTCCGGGGTGATGAAGCCGAAGCCCTTGTCAGCGTTGAACCACTTCACGGTGCCAATAGCCATGTGTTTCGTCTCCTTGACGGAACGTCGGACTCGCACTTGTTGCGAGCCCGAAGAGGAGCGCTCCGCGCGGGAATGCGCGAATCGCCTGTCGCTTCTGGTCGCCCCGCCCGGAGAACTCCGGACACAACAAAGAGCGCCTGGGGCCACAATCCCGCCAGGCGCACACAGAGTCTCTGGTAACCAAAACTGCAACCCGTTCAACCTACCACGGATTTTCGCCCCGAGGTCAATGTTGGACGGAATCTTCGGGCAACCTGGCGATCAGGGCCGTGAGCCCGGTCACGTCCAGCAGGTCGGCCGGGCGCACCGTCACCCCGTGCCGGACGTAGTGGAACGCCGCACCCACCCGGTCGACCGGCACACCCGCCAGCTCCGCCCAGGCCAGCCGGTAGACGGCCAACTGCACCGCGGCCACCTCCGCCGCCGGACCGGAGGGCTGCGCACCGGTCTTCCAGTCGACCACGTCGAACCGGCCGCCAGGCCGGGCGAAGACGGCATCCATCCGTCCCCGGACCACCACCCCGGCGATCACCGTGGCGAACGGCACCTCCACCTCCACCGGCGCCCGGTCGGCCCACTCGCTGGCCAGGAAGCGCTCCTGAAGCTCCACGAGCGCCTCGTCCGGGGCGGCATCCGCGTCGGCCGCACCCGGCAACTCGTCCAGGTCGAGCAGCCGGTCAGCGCCGAAACGCTGCTCCAGCCAGGCGTGGAAGGCCGTACCGCGACGGGCGTACGGGTTGGGCTCGGTGGGCACCGGACGACGCAGCGTCCGGGCCAGCGCCGCCGGGTCGCGGCGCAACGCGACCAACTGGGTGACGCTCAGTTGGCCGGGCAGGGCCACCTCGACCGCGCCGGAGAGCCGCGTCAACTCGGCCCGCTCGGCCAGCAGCAGATCCGCCTCGCGCTGCCAACGCGCCACCTCCGGGTCCACCTCCGGCACACCGGCGACCACCACCTCCGCCGGCCCGTCGCTCATCAGACGGCGGACCAGCGCGGCCGCCTCCGCCAGCGCCGGCCGACGCCCGCCCAGCGGGTCGGCCGGCCACTCGGCGCGGAGCACCACCTCGGCGGTCGGATTCGTCGCGTCCGGGGTCGGTTCCGGCGCCCACGCGTCGACCAGGTGCCCCGGGCCGCCGTCCAGGCAGGCGTCGTACACCTCGCGCAGGAAGACCGACGGGCCGCGCGGCCGCTTGGTCCCCTCGCCCCACCAGTAGCCCGAGCAGAGCAGCAGGCGGCGCGGCCGGGTCACCGCCACGTAGGTCAGCCGGCGCTCCTCCCGCTCGTCGTGCGCCCGCCAGGCGTCCGTGAAGTCGGTCACCGCCCGGGCCACGGCCCGCTGGTCCGCCGCCTCGTCCAGCGCCAACTCGGGCAACCCGTCGGCGTCGCCGCGCAGCGGGAACGGCAGCACGCCCAGCCCGCCCAGCCAGTGGTCGGAGTTGCGTACCGGCCCCGGCCACAGCCCACGGCTCAGCCCCGCCACCGCCACCACGTCCCACTCCAGCCCTTTGGCGGCGTGCGCGGTGACCACCTGCACCGCGCCCTCCACCACCTCGACCTCGCCGGGAGCGAGGCCGCGCTCCTCGTCCTCCGCGGCGGCCAGATAGGACAGGAAGCCGGCGAGTGTCGCGCCAGGGGTCTCGCCGCTGAAGCGGGCCGCCACGTCGCCGAGCGCGTCCAGGTGCCCCCGGGCCAGACCGGCGTCGCCGGCGCCGTCCCGGCCGGCGCGCACCGCGACCTCCACATCCAGGCCGATGGTCCGCTCGATGTCCGCGATCAGGTCCGGCAGTGCCTGGTCCAGGCGGTAGCGCAGCAGCGCCAACTCCCGGCCGTACGCGCGCAGCCGCGCGAAACCCTCCGCCGAGTACGCCTGCGCCGGGCCGAGGTCGGCCAGCGCCTCCACCAGGGTCGCCTCGTCCAGCAGGTCGGGACTGATCTCGGACGCCTCGTCGGCGGCCACCTGCCGCCGGGCGTTGGCGATGGCCCGCGCCCGCCGGTGCAGGGCCACCAGGTCGCGCGGCCCGATCCGCCAGCGGGCACCGGTGAGCAGCCGCAGCAGGGCGGCGCCGTCGGTCGGGTCGGCCAGCACCCGCAGCGTGCAGACCACGTCGCGTACCTCGGGGGTGTCCAGCAGACCACCCAGCCCGACCACCTCGACCGGGAGGCCACGATCGCGCAGCGCCGACTCGATGGCCGGGATCTGGCTGCGGACCCGCACCAGAACCGCGGTCGTCGGGCGCTGCGCCACCGGGATGTGCTCGGGCGCCGCGCCGGGCATCCGGGCCGCGCCACGCCACGCCGCGAGCACGCTGTCGGCGATCCAGTCCGCTTCGTCGGCGTACGTGGGCAGCAGCGCGCAGTGCACGGTGCCACCCGCGGCCCCACCCGGGCTGCGGTGCGGAATCGGGTCCCGGACCGTCAGCGCGGAGCGCAGCTCCGGCACCCGGGCGCCGGCCGCGCGCAGCGGGGTGGACAGCGCGTTCGCCACCCGGAGGATCTCCGGCCGGTTGCGCCAGCTGGTGGTGAGCCCGAGCGCCACGGCCGGCTCGCCGTCGGCCCGGGCGAACTCGGTCGGGAACCGGTCCAGGGTGCCCGCGCTGGCCCCCCTCCAGCCGTAGATCGACTGGCACGGGTCCCCCACCGCCGTCACCGGGTGCCCGCCGCCGAACAGCGCGTTGAGCAGCACCACCTGGGCGTGGCTAGTGTCCTGGTACTCGTCGAGCAGCACCACCCGGAAGCGGTCCCGCTCGATCTCGCCGACCGCCGGGTGGTCCCGGGCGACCCGGGCCGCCCGGGCGAGCTGGTCGGCGAAGTCCATCGCCTCGAAGTCCTCCTTGCGCCGGGCGTACGCCCGCACCAGCGGCAGCAGGCGCAGCCGGGTCTGTTGCAGGGCGAGCGCCTTGCGCACGTCGGCGTAGACCCGTCCCGGCCGGGACTGCACCTCGGCGAAGAACCGTCCGGTCCAGGCCGCCAGCTCGTCCGGGGCGACCAGATGCTCGTCCAGCTCCCCGGCGAGCGCCAGCACCGCGTCGGTGATGGTGCTCGGCATCCGGTCCACCTCGGACATGTCGCCGTCGTAGTTACGCACCAGCAGGTCGACCAGCTGCCAGCGGGACGCCTCGGTGAGCAGCCGGGTGGACGGCTCGTAGCCCGCCCGCAGCCCGTGCTCGGTGACGATCCGCCCGGCGTACGAGTGGTACGTGGAGACGGTGGGCTCGCCGGCCAGCGGATCGTCCAGCGGGTCCCGGCCCTGCCGGCCGAGGCGGCGGATCAGCTGGTCGAGCCGGGTCCGTACCCGGTGGGCCAGCTCGCCGGCCGCCTTACGGGTGAACGTCAGCCCGAGGATCTGCTCCGGGCGCACGTACGAGTTGGCCACCAGCCACACCACCCGCGCGGCCATCGTCTCGGTCTTGCCGGACCCGGCCCCGGCGACCACCAGCAGCGGCTCCACCGGCGCGGCGATGATGGCGGCCTGCTCCCGGGTGGGCGCCGGCAACCGCAGCAGCTTGGCCAGTTCCACCGGGGTGTAGCGGGGGCCGGCGTCGGCGAGTCGGGGCGCCGGCGCGGGACCGGTGCCGAAGAGCGTGGGTTGGGTCACGGCGCCGCCTCGGCTCGCGGCTGCGGGGCGCGCAGGACCGGCATACACCTCGCGCTCACGGCGACGTCGTTCGTGACTGCGCGAATCGCACGCTCACTCCTCGCCCTCACGGGAGCTCCGGGTGGTCGGCGGTTCGACGACCTGGCGCCCCTGCCCGGAGACCGGGCAGCTGGTGCGCACCGGGCAGACCCGGCACTTCGAGTTGGCCACCGCGGCGAACGTGGCGGCTGCCATCGTATCGGCGGTCCGCCGGACCAGCGCGGTCGCCCAGCCTGCCGCCGGTCCCTCGCCGACCGCCGGCTGGTTCTGCTCCCGGGCGTCCTTGGCCGACGTGCCGAGCTGCACCAGCGCGGCGCCGCCGGACTCGTCGCCGAACTCGGCGAACGCCCCCGCCTCCACCGCCGCCTGGTACGCGCCCAGCTGGGGGTGCTCGGCCAGGTCGGTGCCGGTGACCGCGGTGGACTTGCCGGTCTTGAGGTCGATCACCACCAGCCGCCCGTCGTCGTCGACCTCCAGCCGGTCGACCCGACCGGTCAGGTCGACGGGCCGGTGCGGGTCGTCCAGGCGGACCGCGAACTCGTGCTCGATGGCGAGCAGCCGGCGCGGGTTGGTCGCCAGCCAGCGCAGCAGCTTGTCGACCATCGCCTCGGCGCGCTCCCGCTCCGGGCCGGCCATCCACCGGGCCGCCAACTCGATCGCGTCGAACCGCGCGGCCACGTAGTCGAGCAGTGCGCCCCGGTCGGCGCTGGCGTCCTCGGCGAGCATCGCGGCGGCGTGCACCAGATTGCCCACCCCCTGGGCGGTGCTGGTCGGGCCGCTGCCGCCGTGCCGTTCCAGCAGCCAGCGCAGGCTGCACCGCAGCGCGCTCTCCATGGCCGACGGGGTGACCCGCACCGGTTCACCCTCATCGACCAGTGGACGGTCGTCGGAGAGCGCCCGCAGCCCCCACCAGTCGTCGGGGTGCGCGCCGGGCACGCCGGCGGCGGCGAGGCGAGCCAGCTCGGTGGCCGCGGCGCGCCGCCGGGCCGCCGGCGCATTCGGGTCGGTGATCGCGGTACGCAGCTCGGCCACCAGCGCCGGCAGGGTGAGCGCCCGGGGTGGCCGGGTGACCGGCAGCGCACCGGGCCGGGCCGGCTCGCCGTCCTCCCCCGCCGCCGCATCGGCGGTCTTCACCTCGGCCGACCCGCCGTTGGTGGGCGCGGCGCCGGGGGTGCCGTCGCCGGTGGGTGGCGCGGCCGGGCTGCCGTCGTCGGTGGGACCGCTGGTCGGCGGGCCGGTGCGGGGCCCGGGTGGTGTGGGCGGGTCGACCGGCCCGGTGCCGCCCGGTGGGCTCGGCGGCGCGGTGGGACCCAGCTCGTGGAGGAAGCGGCTCGGCTGTTCCTCGTGGTCGTCGCCGCCGACCGCCGCCGACGCCACGGCGGTGACCAGCAGCCGGTGCCGGGCCCGGCTGACGGCCACGTGGAAGAGGCGGCGTTCCTCGTCGAGCAGCGCGGAGGTCTGACCCACCACGTTCGCGACGGTCGCGCCGCCGACGGAACGGCCGGCCAGCACGTCGACCAGGCGCTCCGAGCCGAGCAGGCTGCCGCGCAGGCGCAGGTCCGGCCAGATGCCCTCCTGCACCCCGGCGACCGCGACCAGGTCCCACTCCAGACCCTTCGCGGCGTGTGCGGTGAGCAGCCGGACGGCCGCGCCCCGGTCGGCGGTCGGGGCGATGGTGTCCGCCGGCAGGTCCTGGCCCAGCACGTGGTCGAGGAAGACCTCGGTGCGGGCGCCGGGAAGCCGGTCGGTGAACCGGGCCGCCGCGTCGAAGAGAACCAGCACCGCGTCCAGGTCACGGTCGGCCGCCTCGGCCCGTCGCCGTCGGGCCAGATCACCCTCACCGGCCGCCGGCGGCGCCTGCCCGATGGCGCCGGCCCACCGTTCGGCCAGCCCGCTGGCCTGCCAGACGGCCCAGAGCACGTCCTCGGCGGTCGCCCCGGGACGGGCGGCGGTGTCCCGGGCGGTGGCCAGCAGCCCGGCCACCGCCTGCGCCGGCTCCGCCCAGCGCCGGTCGATGTCGGCCAGCTCGGCCGGGTCACGCAACGCCTCGACGATCAGCTCCCCGGACGGGCGCCGGTCACCGCCGGCCAGCGCCAACGCGCGGAGGCCCTGCCGCAGCCGCCGCTCGGCCAGCGGATCGGCCCCGCCGAGCGGCGAGTGCAGCAGCGCGACCGCCGCCTCCTCGTCCAGGCGGTCCGGTTCCAGGGCGCAGCGCAGCAGAAGCAGCAGGGGTGCCACCGCCGGCTGCAGATGCAGCGGCAGGTCCTCACCGTGCACCACGGTGGGCACGCCGGCCGCGTGCAGTGCCCGTTGCAGGCTGGGCAGCTGCAACGCGGTCGACCGCACGAGCACCGCCATGCGCGACCAGGGCACGCCGTCGAGCAGGTGGGCGGAGCGCAGCGCGTGGGCCAGCCAGGCGGCCTCGCTGGTCGCCGAGCGGAACGTGTGCACCTCGACCACGCCGGTCGGGGCGTCCGGCAGGGGATGCAGCCGGCGGTGCGCCGCCGGCCCCCGCAGCCGGCGGCCCAGCCGGGCGATCGCGGCGAGCAGGCCCGGGCCGGCGCGGTAGGAGGTGGTCAGCAGCACCTGCGCGGCCGGCGCCCCGGAGGCCGTCCGGAACCGGTGCGGAAAGGTGGTCACGCCGGCCGGATCGGCGCCCCGGAAGGCGTACGTCGAGGAATCCGGGTCGGCGAAGGCGACCAGCGACTTGCCCCCACCGGCGATCACCGAGAGCAGTTCGAGCTGGGCGGGGTCGGTGTCGGCCAGCTCGTCGACGTACACGTGGGCGAGCCGGCGACGCTCGGCGGCCAGCAGCTCCTCGTCGTCGCGCAGCAGCCCGGTGGCGGCCCGGACCAGCTCGGCCGGGTCGTACGCGATCGAGCCGCGGTTGCTGACGTCGCGCAGCGCGAGCACCGCGACGTACTCCCGGAGGAACCGGGCGGCCGCCGGCCAGTCGGCGCGGCCGAGCTTTTCGCCCAGCCGGGCCAGGTCGACCGGGCCCACGCCGCGTTCGGCGGCGCGCATGAGCAGGTCGCGCAGCTGGCCGGCGAAGGCCCTGGTCCGCAGGGCAGGGCGCAGATCGGTCGGCCAGCCGACCGGGTCGTCCTCGGGCTCCTCACCCACCACGTCCAGCAGCTCACGGATGATCAGATCCTGCTCGGGGCCGGTGAGCAGGCGGGGCGACGGTTCGCCACGCTCGGCGGCGGCCCGGCGGAGCAGCCCGAAGGCGTACGCCGGGAAGGTGCGGACCAGCGGCTCGCGCAGCACACGGTGGCCGTCCTGCGCCACCCGCGCCTCGATCCGCTGGCGCAGGGCGGTGGCTCCTCGGCGGCCGAAGGTGAGCACCAGGATCCGTTCGGGGTCGACCCCCTCGGCAACCCGGGCGGCGACGGCCTCGACCAGCGTGCTGGTCTTGCCGGTGCCCGGACCGCCGAACACCAGCATCGGCCCGTCGGTGTGCCCGACCACCTGCGCCTGCGCCGGATCGACCCGCCGGCCGGCCCCGCCGACCCGGGCCTCGGTTGCGCGCTCGTCGTCACGGCTGCCGACCGCCGCACCGCCGTCGGGCACGTCGACGCCACCGGCGGCCACGGTGCCGCCGGTCTGCGCGTCCCCGTCCCCCCGCGCCGGCCCCCCGGACCGCCGCACCAACCGGTACGCCTGCATCAGCTCATCCCATCACGCCCATACGACACCGAACCCGTCCCACCACTCCACCCCATCCACCTCCATCGATCATGAGGTTGGCGGTGCGACACGCCGACGGCGGCGCTGCCACGTTCATGGTCGACCGGTGGGTCGGCCGGAGGCCGGAGGGTGCGGGGTCAGGTTAGGCGGGACTCCAGTGCCCGCAGGGCGGCGGGGATGGAGTCGGCCACGGTGAGGAGGTCGAGGCCGGCCGGTTTGAGGAAGTGCTGGTCGGCGAGCGTGCCGAGCCAGTCCAGCAGCGGCCGGTAGAAGCCGTCGGTGTCGACCAGCACCATCGGTTTGGTGTGCAGGGTGAGAGTGGCGGTCGTCCAGACCTCGAACAGCTCGTCCAGGGTGCCGAGCCCGCCGGGCAGGGCGAGGAACGCGTCCGACTTGTCGATCATGAGGGTCTTGCGGCTGGCCATCGAGTCGGTCACCAGCAGCTCGTCCGAGCGCAGGTCGGCGACCTCCAGGTCGACCAGCGCCTGCGGGATCACGCCCAGCGTGCGCCCGCCGGCGGACCGGGCGCCGTCCGCGACCGCGCCCATCATGCCGACACAGCCGCCGCCGCTGACCAGCGTGTGCCCGCGCCGGGCCAGCTCGGCACCGGTCTCGGTGGCCAGGTCCAGCCAGCGCTGGTCGAGGGTGCGGGAGGAGGCGCAGAAGACGCAGATGGCCGCCATCAGCCCTCCCGCGTCTGCTCGGCCGCCTGCTCGGCGGCGGTCTGCTGGTCGGCGGCGGTACGGGCGAGGGCCTCGTCGCGGACCGCCTCCTGCTCGGCGGAGAGCGCCGCCTCGGACTCGACGATGTGCCGGACCGCCGCGTTGACGTCGTCGGTGAGGCAGATCAGCTCCAGGTCGACCGGGCCGATCTTGCCGTCGGCAGCCATCGTGTCGCGTAGCCAGTCGAGCAGCCCCTGCCAGTAGGCGACCCCCATCAGCACCACCGGGAACCGGGTGACCTTGCCGGTCTGCACCAGGGTGAGCGCCTCGAAGAGCTCGTCCATGGTGCCGAACCCACCGGGCAGCACGACGAACGCCTGCGCGTATTTCACGAACATGGTCTTGCGGGCGAAGAAGTAGCGGAAGTCGATGGCCAGGTCGACCCATTCGTTGATGCCCTGCTCGAACGGCAGCTCGATGCCGAGCCCGACGGAGAGCCCGCCGGCCTCGCTGGCGCCCCGGTTGGCGGCCTCCATCACCCCCGGCCCACCTCCGGTGATCACCGCGTAGCCGGCCCGGGCCAGCGCGCCGCCCAACTCCTCGGCCAACCGGCACTCGGCGGTGTCCGGGCCGCTGCGCGCGGAGCCGAAGACGCTCACCGCGGGAGGCAGGTCGGCGAGGGTGTCGAACCCCTCGACGAACTCGGAGAGGATGCGCAGCGCCCGCCAGGCGTCCCTGGTCTTCCAGTCGCCCCGCCCGCTGGAGTCGAGCAGCCGCTGATCGGCTGTGCTGCTCGGGATGGCTCCCCGGCGGAGCGTGACGGCGCCCCGGTGCCGCTCCTGTCCCGGACCGCGGCCGGCCTCCCGCCGGTTGCTCTGGCTCATGGAGCAACCGTAGTGGAGCGGCACCTGTCGGGTGGCCGGGGCGGGGACGCCGAGAAATAGTTTGAGATCTTGGGCAACTAATCGGCTTCCCCGTACGTCTTACTATTCACATACCGGGTATGCCCGGGCGCGCGCCTTCGGGGGAGGAGACAGCGTGATCAGCAACAGCGAGATGATCCGGATCCGTCGCCAGATGCAGCGACGGATCCGAGACGTGGTGGCGGAGCGCCGCCGCACCCGCCAACTGGACCCGCCCCTCGCCGCCCCCGCACCCTCCGGAGCTGATCAAGAGGTTTGCGTCGCCGACAACGGGCCCGGCTGACGCAAACCTCTTGATCACCGGGAGCGGGATCAGGCCGGGGCCAGCCAGCGGTGCAGGGTTGCGGCGCCGTCACGGATCTTGGTGATCTCGACGTGCTCGTCCTTGTGGTGGGCCAGGTTCGGGTCTCCCGGGCCGAAGTTCAGCGCCGGGATGCCCATGGCCGCGAACCGGGCCACGTCCGTCCATCCCAGCTTGCCGATCGGCGCCGCGCCGACCGCCGCCAGGAACTCCTTCGCCGGGGCCGCCTCCAGCCCCGGGGCCGCGCCGGCCGCCGCGTCGGTCACGGCCAGCTCGAATCCCGCGAAGACCTCCCGCAGGTGCGCCTCCGCCGCCGCCGGGTCGCGATCCGGGGCGTACCGGTAGTTGACCTCGATCTCGCAGTGGTCCGGGATCACGTTCCCCGCGACGCCGCCGGTGATCCGGACCGCGTTCAGACCCTCGCGGTAGTCGCACCCCTCGATGGTGACCCGGCGCCCCTCGTACGCCTGGAGCCGCCGCAGCACCTCACCGGCGGCGTGGATCGCGTTCACCCCGTGCCAGGAGCGCGCCGCGTGAGCCCGCTCCCCCGTGGTCGTCACGATGGCCCGCATCGTGCCCTGACAGCCCGCCTCGACGATGCCGTACGTGGGCTCCAGCAGCACCGCGAAGTCCGCCTCCAGCCACTCCGGGTACGCCTGGCCGACCAGGTTCAGCCCGTTGTACTTCGACTCGATCTCCTCGGCCTCGTAGAAGAAGTACGTCACGTCGTAGCGCGGATCGGGCAGCGTCACCGCGAGGTGCAGGGCGTACGCGACACCGGACTTCATGTCGGAGGTGCCGCAGCCGTACATCAGGTCGCCGCGCATGGTCGACGGGAAGTTGTTGTTCAGCGGCACCGTGTCCAGGTGCCCGGCCAGCACGACGCGCTGCGACCGACCCAGGTCGGTGCGCGCCATCACCGTGTTGCCGTGCCGGTGGGTGGTCAGGTGCGGTACGCCCCGCAGCACCTCTTCGACGCAGTCGGCGATCGCCTTCTCGTTGAGGGACACGGACTCTATGTCAACCAGTGCGCGGGTCAGCGCCACCGGATCGGCGAGGACCTCGGGGGTCAGCGGGTTCTCCATGGTTCGCACGGTACCTTCAGGTCTGGCAGCGCGAAGAGTGAGCGTGCGTGCCTCGGAGGCGAGCGCGGGCGGTGAGTTCGCGAGCCCCTAAGTCGTGAGCAGAGGCCGGCCCGGCCGCGACCGAAAGGTGACACAGTGACGTCCGCAGATTCCGCCTGGGGCATCGGCCTTGCCACCGTCACCGCAGACGAACAGGTGCTCGACACCTGGTACCCGACCGGCAAGCTGGGCCTGGGTGAGCTGCCGCTGGTCGCCGGTGAGGACAAGGCGGACGTGCTGGACCTGCCGCCGGCCGCGCTCGGCGACCGGCCGCTGCCCGGCTTGCGTACCGTGCAGGTGGTCACCGTGATCGGCTCACTGGACGACCCGATCAAGGACGCCCCGGACGCGTACCTCCGGTTGCACCTGCTCTCGCACCGTCTGGTCCGGCCCAACCAGCTCAACCTGGACGGCATCTTCGGCAAGCTGGCCAACGTGGCCTGGACCTCCGCCGGGCCGTGCCCCCCGGAGCGGGTGGACGAGCTGCGGGTGATCGAGCGGGCCGCCGGTCGCCATCTGGCGGTGTACGGGGTGGACAAGTTCCCCCGCATGACCGACTACGTGGTCCCCTCCGGTGTGCGGATCGCCGACGCCGACCGGGTCCGCCTCGGCGCCCACCTGGCCGCCGGCACCACCGTGATGCACGAGGGCTTCGTCAACTTCAACGCCGGCACCGTGGGCACCTCGATGGTGGAGGGGCGGATCGTGCAGGGCGTGCTGGTCGGCGACGGCTCCGACGTCGGCGGTGGCGCCTCGATCATGGGCACGCTCTCCGGTGGCGGCACCGAGAAGGTGAGCATCGGCGAGCGGAGCCTGATCGGCGCGAACGCCGGTGTCGGCATCTCCCTCGGCGACGACTGCGTGGTCGAGGCGGGCTGCTACATCACCGCCGCCTCCAAGATCTCTCTGCCGGACGGCCGGGTGGTCAAGGCCCGGGAGCTGTCCGGCGTCGACGGCCTGCTGTTCTGGCGCAACTCCGTGACCGGCGCGCTGGAGGCCCGGCCGCGCACCGGGCGGGGCATCGAGCTGAACGCCGCGCTGCACGCCAACGACTGACGGCCCAGCCGGGTCCGCGGCACCGCGCCGCGGACCCGGACGGGGTACGCCTCAGCGCAGCCGGTACGCCTGGATGATCTGTTGGGTCACCGTGTTGCCGGCGGTGTCCCGGGCGGTGGCCCGCAGCGACACGTAGCCGGTGCCAGCCGGATGCTGCAACAGGGCCGACCAGCCGTCGGTGGAGGTGCGGACCAGCTTCGCCTTGCCCCAGCTCTTCCCGCCGTCGTAGGAGACGTCGACAGCGAGCTTCTCCACCCGGGCGGCCGGCGCGCCGGGTTGCCGCTGCACTCGCACCGGGACGACGAAGCCCTGACCGGCCGGAGCGCTGTTGTCGACCCGCAACGGCGGAGCGAAGCGGATCGCCGACAGAGGCAGTCGGGCCGGCGTCTCACCGGCGACGTGCCCCGACCGGAAGGTCCAGCTGGATTCCACCTCGGTGCTCAGGTCGGTGAAGCTTCGCTTCGACGACGTGACGAGGCGGTAGTCCGCCCTACCCGGCGGCACGGTGAACTCCCCGTAGCCGGCGTACTCGCTCTCGCCGACCAGCTTGCCGTCGCGCCAGAGCTTGGTGTGCTCGCTGTCGCTCAGTGAGCCGCCCGGGTGCCCGGCCGCGTCGCTGAATATCGGCACGTCGACCACGATGGTGTCGCCGACCCGGCTGACGCTCTGGTGCGGCCAGCGCGGGTCCGGGAAGGACGGCGAGTACGGCGCCTGGTTCCAGATCTCCTGCACCGTCCGCCCGGCCCGGTACGCGGTGGGGGTGGAGAAGAGCGCTGCCTGCGGGATCAACCACCCGTCCTCGTCCACCGTTCCGAAGTAGATCTCGGATTCCCACTTCACGCCCTTGGTGTTGTAGTACTCGACCCGCTGACCGGGCACGACGGTGGGCAGGACCAGAGCAGAGCCGCCGACGTTGTACCCCAGCGCGGGGTACACGATCCGCTCGGCCTCCATGCCCGGGTAGCCGCCGCGGAACCGGTGCACGACGGTGGCCAGGTCCCGTCGGGTGTAGTCACGGACGAACCCGGTGGGCATCCGGCCAGGGATCGCTTCGGCCAGCGCGTACAGGTACGGGCTGTTGGCCGGGTCCGACCTGGTCCACTGGCTGCTGACGGTGGCGACGAACCGGTCGGCGGAGATCGGCTTGCCGAGCTGACCGCTGGTCAGGCCGGTGAACGTGTCCGCCCAGAGCCCGACCCCGTACCCACTGCCGTCGTCGGCGTTGAAGTTGCCGCTGAGATCGATCAGTTGTGGGACGGCGGTCCGGTCCGGAACGGTCGTCCGCACCGGCTTGGCCCGGCGGGCGTCCACGACGATCCGCGTGTCCCGCTCGATGGTGACTTCGGGCTGCATCAACAGGGACATCCCGCGCTGCTCATCATCCGGACCGGGCTCGAAGACGAGGCCGCTCAGGCCGTAGCGCCCCTTGGGCACCCGCACGGTGGCCACCCCGTCGGAACTGACGAGGTCCCAGGAGCCAAAGGTGTCCATCCCGAGCAGGAGGGTCCAGTGGTCCGCGGTGCGCGCGCCGGCGCGGTTCAGGTGCTCCACGGTGAGCGTGTAGCTCTCCACCTCCCGGTTCACGGCCAGCGGGGTGACCGCGACCGCCGCACCCGACCGGGCCACGATCCGCCCGGTCCAGTAACCGTCGGCGTCGCCGAGCCGGGTGTCCGTGGTGACGGTCGTGGCGGCCGTGCCGCCCGCCGGCAGGGTGAGTTGGTTGGCGCCCAACTGGAACAGGCCGGCCGGCAGCGCGCGACCGCCGGGGCCGGCGCCCTCGATGCTCAGGTCCACGGTGACCGGGGCCGGACCGTCGTTGCGCCAGGTCACCGTGCGGGTGATCGGGGTGTCGTCGCCGTGCGGCCAGAGGGTGCGACCGAACGAGACGCTCACCGGATCGGTGCTGACCGTCTGCGTGATCGCGCGGGCGGCGTCGACCCGCCCGGCGCCCTGCTGGTAGGCGGTCTGCGTCGCGTGCGGCTTCGCGGCGGCCATCAGGGTGGCCTTGAGCCGGTCGGCCCGCCAGCCCGGATGCTGCTGGGCCAGCAGCGCCGCCGACCCGGCCACGTGGGGAGTGGCCATGGAGGTGCCGGAGAGCGTGACGTAGCGCTCCCCCACCGGCTCGCCGATCACACCATTGGCGGCGCGTGCGGCGACGATGTCGACGCCGGGCGCGGTGATGTCCGGCTTCAGCGCGTCGTCGCCGACCCGGGGGCCCCGGCTGGAGAAGTCGGCGAGTTCGTCATCGCGGTCCACCGCGCCAACGGCGAGCGCGGCGTCAGCGCTGGCCGGCGAGCCGACCGATCCGTCCGCGCCGTCGTTGCCGGCGGCGGTCACGAAGAGCGTGCCGGTCTGCGCCGTCAAGGTCTGCACCGCCTCCTCCAACGGATCGACCTCGGGGGTGTCCCAGCCACTGAGGCTCATGTTGACCACCGCGGCCTTCTTTTCCACCGCGGCCCACTGCATGCCGGCGAGGATCGCCGAGTCGCTGCAGCCGGTGTCCTCGCAGACCTTGCCGTCGAGCAGGGTCGCGTCCGGCGCGACGCCCCGGTACCGGCCGTCAGAGGCCGCGCCGCTGCCGGCGATGGTCGAGGCCACGTGGGTGCCGTGACCGATCACGTCCCGGCCGTCGGGGACCTCGGTGAAGTTGCGCGCCTCGGCCACCTTGCCGGCCAGGTCGGGATGGCTCGCGTCGACGCCCGTGTCCAGCACCGCGACGGACACGCCCTTGCCGGTGAACCCGGCCGACCAGGCGGTGGGCGCGCCGATCTGCGGCACGCTGTGGTCGAGAGTCACCCGGCGGCGACCGTCCAGCCAGATCCGCTCGACGCCCCCCGCCGCGCCGAGCCGGGCGGCGCCGGGGCCGGTGGTGACCGTCGCCCAGACCGCGCCCAGGGAGGACTTGCCCGTGCTCAGGGCCGCGCCGCGGATCGCCGGCAGCTCGCGGGTGACCCGCGCGCCGGGCAGCGTGCCCGGGGCACTCCGGGCGGTGCCCGCCGAGCCGTACGAGACCAGCAGCGGCAGGGTGTCACGGTGGGCGTCGTCGTAGCGCGCCTCGACCAGCGCGGTGACGTCGAAGAGCCGCCGGTCCACCCGGCCGGAGCGGAGCAGCGGCAACGCGTCCTGCGGCGTCACCGAGAGGTGGCCCCGCTCGCGTCGGACGAGGAACCGTACGTCCTCCCGGCCGGCGCCCGGTTGGACGGCGGCACCGGACGCGGTGACCGTCACCCGGTCGCCGGTGATCAGGGTGACCGTGGCCGATCGGTCGGCGATGGGTCCGCCGGGGGCGGCCGGGCGGGTCGGCAGGTCCGCCCGGCCCGGCGTAGCGGGCGCGGCGGCGGAGGCAGCGGCGGGGACCGGCGCCGAGAGCGCCAGTACGGACACGAGGCCGAGTGTGGCGATTCTTCTTGCGTGGTGCAACGGATCCTCCTCGGTGGAGCGTCGTTACCACAGGAACCACATTGACAACCGTCAGGATTGCATACCGAGTATGCGGATGGAAGCCCGCAAATATGACGAACTAAACAACCTTGTTGGCCCCGGGCCGGCATGATCGAGCGGTGACCTTCATGAAGGACCGCATGCTCGCCGGCGAGCCCTACCTGGCCGACGATCCCGAGATCATCGCTGATCTGGGCCGGGCCGCCCGGCTCATGGAACGCTTCAACACCAGCCCCCCGGCGGACGAGGCGGCTCGACTCGCGGCGCTGCGCGACCTGCTCGGCGAGGTGGGCGAGGGCACCTGGGTCCGGCCACCGTTCTACTGCGACTACGGCTGGCAGATCCGTGTCGGGCCACGCAGCTTCGTCAACTACAACGCGGTCTTCCTGGACGTCGCCACGATCACCCTCGGCGCGGACGTCCAGGTCGGACCGAACGTGCAGCTGCTCACCCCGACCCACCCGGTGGAGCCCGGCCCGCGCCGCGACAAGTGGGAGGCGGCCAAGCCGATCACCATCGGCGACAACGTCTGGCTCGGCGGCGGCGCGATCGTGCTGGCCGGGGTGACGATCGGCGCGAACACGGTCGTCGGCGCCGGCGCAGTGGTCACCCGGGACCTGCCGGCCAACGTGGTCGCGGTCGGCAACCCGGCCCGGGCGGTGCGTCAGCTCGACTGATCCGCCGCGGCTCCGTTCAGACCGGCGGCGGCTCGGGCAGCCGG
The DNA here is from genome assembly GCF_023896955.1 of Micromonospora sp. RHAY321. Classification (GTDB taxonomy): domain Bacteria; phylum Actinomycetota; class Actinomycetes; order Mycobacteriales; family Micromonosporaceae; genus Micromonospora. The sequence continues at coordinate 68,804 of NZ_JAMHIW010000015.1, read as the reverse complement.
ACCACCAGGTCGGCCCGGTCGGCGGTGCCGGTGACCAGGGCGGCGTTGGCCTCGTCGGTGCCCAGCGCCCACGCGCGCGCCTCCTCCGGCGACCGCCCGAACGCCTCGTGCCGGGCGGTCAGCCGACGCTGTCGCACCTCGGCGTCCAGGTCGAGGAACCACACCTCGTGCAGCAACTGCCCGACCTCCTGCCACGGGTCGTCCGGCAGCAGCAGGTAGTTGCCCTCCGTCACCACCAGCCGGACCGACGGTGGCACCTCGATCGACCCGGCCACCGGCTCCTCCAGCTCCCGGCGGAACTCCGGCGCGTAGACCGAGGTCGGCTCCAGCCGGTGCAACCGGCGCAGCAGCGAGACGTACCCGTTGGCGTCGAAGGTGTCCGCCGCGCCCTTGCGGTCCGCGCGGCCCAGCCGGAGCAGCTGCGACTGCGACAGGTGGAAGCCGTCCATCGGCACCAGCCGGGCGCTCGGGCCCACCGCCGCCACGATCTGCTCGGCCAGCGTCGACTTCCCGGCGCCCGGTGCCCCGGCGATGCCGAGCAGTTGTCGCGGCCCGCCCTCGGCCAACGACCGCGCGCGGGCCACCAACTCGTCGATCGACAGCACCCGGGCTGGCGGCATCAGCTCAGAACCGGGTCGCTGATGGTGAACCTGGCCCGCACGGCCGCCTGGACGGTCTGCGGCTGCGGATCCAACTCCAGCTCCGGTGGGCCGCCACCCGCATCCCCGGCGTACGCCGCGCGGGCGAACATCGGTCGGTCGCCCGGACCGGCGTCGGCCAGCTCGATCAGCGAGGTGACCCGGGCGCCGAGCGCCTCCGCGTACTCCCGGGCGCGCAGCATCGCGTCGCTGATCGCGGCGTGCCGCGCCTCGCGGTGCGAGGGGCTGTCCGGGCGCAGCTCCCACCAGGGACCGGCCACCTCGACCTGGTCCTGGTCGGCCAGCCGGAGCATCAGCTCGCCGAGGGCGGTGAAGTCGGTGACGGTGACCGTGGTGGTGACGCTGCCGTGCCAGGCCACCACCCGCTCGCCCGAGCGCCGCGTCTCCGGCCGGACCCGCAGGTCACCGGTCTCCCGCCGGGCCACCACCGGCCCGGCGCCCTCCAGCAGCACCCGGATCGCGGCGGCCCGCTCGGCGAGCCGGGTCAGGGTCGCCTCCCGGTCCCGGTCCCGGGCCGTCGCGGTGACCGCGAAACGGGCCAGCTCGGGCGGCACCTCCCGGTACGCCTCGCCGCGCACCTGCACCACCGGACCGTCGACCGCCATGTCCCTCACCCTAGCCAGCCACGGGAAGCCATGCCGTGTAGGCGACGACGTCCGGGCCGACCCGGCACCCGGTCAGGTGCCCGCCGTCGTCGCCCAGCCCGCGTAGCCAGGTCACCTCGGCGGCACGATCGCCGCCGGCGGGGAACTCGCGGCTCTGTGCGGAGAAGCGCCGGTCGAGCAGCGTCGACCGGGCCGCGCGGGCCTCCGCGTACCGGGCGGTGAGCGCGTCGGCGTCTCCGGCGGTCAGTGCGTCGGCCAGCTCATCCAGGAACATCCGGACCTCGGCCAGCTCGTGCAGCACCCGGTCCCGGTTGCCGAGCAGCATGTTCGCGGTCCGCTCCGCCGGTGTGCCCGCGACGCGGGTGCCGTCCCGGAAGCTGCCCGCGGCCAGCGCCAGCACCGCGTCGCGCAGCGGCGCCCGCTGCACCGCCCCGGCGAGCGCACCGGCGAGCAGATGCGGCACGTGTGAGGCGAGCGCCGCCGCCGAGTCGTGGGCCGGTGCGGACATCGGCACCACCCGGGCGGCGAACAGCTCCACCAGCAGCCCGGTCAGCCACCGGAACGCGCCCGTCGCGGCGCCGGGCGCCGGGCACAGCACCCAGGCGGCACCGGCCAGCAGGTCCGCGACGGCGGCGGTCAGGCCGGCGGACTCCGCGCCGGCCATCGGGTGCCCGGGCACGAATCGGTCGGTGAGCCCGAGCCGGGCGGCGGCCTCGGCCACCTCGACCTTGGTGCTGCCGACGTCGGTGAGCACGCAGCCGGGCGCGGTCACGGCGGCCACCCGGGCCAGCGTCCCGGGCAGCGTGGGCAGCGGGCCGCAGAGGAAGACCACGTCCCGGCCGGCCACGGCCTGCTCGATCGTGGCCGGGGCCGTCACGCCGCGGGCAGTGGCCTGCTCGCGGGTCGCCGGGTCCGGATCCCAACCGGCCACGTCCAGGCCGGCGTCGGCCAGCCGCAGCAGCAGCGAACCGCCGATCAGGCCGGTGCCGACCACGGCCGCCCGCACTCCGGCGTACCGCCCGGTCACGCCGTCGGTCATCGCCGGGCCGCCCGGGGTCAGGCCCGCAGCCGGCCGGCGACCGCGGCGACGTGCTCGTCGGACTCGGTCAGCGCCACCCGGACGTGCTGGCGGGCGGTGGGTCCGTAGAAGACGCCCGCGGCGACCAGGATGCCGCGTCGGGCCAGCCAGTCGACCGTCTGCCAGCAGTCCTCACCGCGGGTGAGCCAGAGGTAGAGACCGGCCTCCGAGTGCTCGACCCTGAAGCCGGCACCGGTGAACGCGTCGGTGAGCACCGAACGCCTCGCGCGGTAGCGCTCCCGCTGCTCGTCGGCGTGCCGTTCGTCCTGCAACGCGGCCACCATGGCGGCCTGCACCGGCGCGGGGACGATCATGCCGGCGTGCTTGCGGACCTTCAGCAGCTCGGCGACGAGCGCCGGGTCGCCGGCCACGAAGCCGGCCCGGTAGCCGGCGAGGTTGGACCGCTTGGAGAGCGAGTGCACGGCGAGAACCCCGTCGTAGCTGCCGCCGCAGACCTCCGGGGACAGCACCGAGACCGGTTCGGCCGACCAGCCGAGCGGCAGGTAGCACTCGTCGCTGGCGACCACCGCGCCACGCTCCCGTGCCCAGTCGACCACCTTGCGCAGGTGCGCCGCGGGCAGCACCCGACCGGTCGGGTTGCCGGGCGAGTTGACCCAGACCAGCCGTACGCGGGGGGTCGGCCCGACCGCGGTGAGCGAGTCGGCGCGGACGACGGTGGCGCCGGCCAGCCGGGCGCCGTCCTCGTAGGTGGGGTACGCGACCGACGGCACCACCACCACGTCGTCCGGGCCGATGCCGAGCAGGGTGGGCAGCCAGGCCACCAGCTCCTTGGAGCCGATGGTCGGCAACACGCCGAGGCCATCGACCCCCGCGCCACAGGCCCGGGCGACCCACGCGGCGATCGCGTCCCGCAGTGCGGGCGTGCCGGCGGTCAGCGGGTAGCCGGGGGCGTCGGACGCGTCGGCGAGCGCCTGCCGGATCACCTCGGGAACCGGGTCGACCGGCGTGCCCATGGAGAGGTTGATCAGGCCCTCCGGATGCGCCGCGGCCAGCGTGGCCGCGGCGTCCAGGGTGTCCCAGGTGAACTCGGGCAGCCGCGACGAGACCGGCGCGGGCCGGTTCAGTGGCCCTCGCCGCGCGGCGGCTGCGCGGCGACGAAGGTCGCGTCCTTCTCGACCTTGCCGATCTTCGAGGCGCCCCCGGGCGAGCCCAGGTCCTCGAAGAACTCGTAGTTGGCGCCGGTGTAGTCCTTCCACTGCTCCGGGACGTCGTCCTCGTAGAAGATCGCCTCCACGGGGCAGACGGGCTCACAGGCACCACAGTCGACGCACTCGTCGGGGTGGATGTAGAGCATCCGGTTGCCCTCGTAAATGCAGTCGACCGGGCACTCCTCGATGCATGCCTTGTCGAGCACATCCACGCACGGCTCGGCGATGATGTAGGTCACCGGTCTTCTCCTCCGCAAGACACGCCGCGATCTCCCGCGACGGTAAGAGCCTAGTATCTCGCCGGGGAGGGGGTCGATCGTGCTCCGACAGCAGGATGTGGGACACCGGATCGTGGTCCGCCGGATTGTGGGGATTCGCGAAGGCCGCCCGCTCTTCTCCGACGCCCTGGGCGAGCTGGTGGAGCTGAGCGAGACTCATCTCACGCTGGCCACGGCGCAGGGTCCGCTGCGGGTTCCGGTCACGCAGGTGCACCGGGCCAAGCGCGTGCCGCCGACCCGCCGGCCGACCGCCGCCGCCGTGGTGGCGCTGGAGCGCGCCGCCGACGAGGCCTGGCCGGCACCGACGCGGGACCGGCTCGGCGACTGGCTGCTCCGGACGGCCGACGGCTGGACCGGTCGGGCCAACTCGGCCCTGCCGATCGGCGACCCGGACCGGCCGCTGCCGGCGGCGGTGGACGCGGTCGAGCGCTGGTACGCCGCGCACGGCCAGCCTGCGATGATCAACACACCGCTGCCGCTCGCCGCGCCGGTCGGCGCCGAGCTGGACGACCGGGGCTGGGGCAGCCGCCCGCCCACGCTCGTGCAGACCGCGCCACTCCCCCTGGCCGCCCGCCCCGCTGCGGGGGCGGGGATCGCCGCTACGGGGTCAGCGGCCGCCGGAACCAGCATCGAGCTGGTCGCCGCGCCGTCGGACGCGTGGCTGGCCGTCGCGGCCGGCCGCAAGGGCGGCCTCCCGGACGCCGCCCGGCATGTGCTCACCGCCGTGGACGAGGTCCGCTTCGCCCACGCGTACGCCGCCGACGGCACGCTGGTGGCGATCGGCCGGGGCACGGTGACGGGGCAGGGCCGCTGGCTCGGGCTCAGCCTGATCGAGGTGCTGCCGGCGGCGCGCCGGCAGGGGTTGGCGCAGGCGGTGATCGCCGCGCTGGCCGACTGGGGCGCGGCGCTGGGCGCGACCCACGCGTTCCTCCAGGTCGAGCAGCGCAACACCGCCGCGGTGGCGCTCTACCAGCGGCTCGGCTTCACCACCCACCACACCTACCTGACGCGCGTCGCCCCGCACTGACCCCGCTGGGTGGCCGGCCCGTCGAGGGCCGCTCAGCGGCGGACGACCCGGCGCGGCTTGGCGGCCTTGACCTCGGCGTACCGCTTGAGCTGCTGGGAGCGGTAGTCACGCCCGAGCGCGGTGAGGACCAGGTACCCGGCCAGCACGCCGGCGCCGCTGGCGAGCAGGTAGAGCCAGATCTGGGCGAAGAACGTGCCCGCACCGCCGGCGAACGGGTTGTGGCCGACGAGCAGCGGCCCGACCAGCACGGTCAGCGCCATCGCCACCAGGATCACAACCGCCGTGTCGGCCGCCCAGTCGCCCAGCGGTCGGCGGCGGCCCCAGCGGAAGGCGACCACGGCCAGGATCAGCCCGATCACCGCGAACATCGCCAGCGACACCCGGTCGGCGGCGGTGTCGTCACCGTCGAAGCCGAGCCGGATGACCAGCCGGGCGACCACGTTGACCGCGAACAGCGCCCCCGCGAGCACTCCGACGTCACGCCACCGTCTGTCCATCGCACGACCTCCTGCCGTACGCCCCGTTGCGGGGCCGCATCTCTGGCAGGAATATCTACCACCCGTACCTGGGTGGCGTCATCAGCCTCCGAGTGCGGGCGGCGCGAGGATCTGCCGGAAGCCCATCACCGCGAAGGTCATCGCGCCGGCCACGATCATGGCCAGGCCGACCCAGTTGTCACCGGCCAGCAACAGATCGCCCTCGGTGGTGCGGACGGCGGCCACCGCCATCAGCGCGAACCACGGCACCGCGGGCAGCGCCACCGCCCACCGGCGGCCGACGACCTCGTGCGCGAACCAGCTCAGCGCGATGTTGGCGCCGACGGCGAGCAGCACCGACACGCCGATCAACTGCCCGCCGACGCGGGCCGTGGCGAACAACAGCTCCAGCACCCCGGTCAGCACGCCGGCCACCACCACGACGATCGCGCCGGCAATGCGCAGGCCAAGGTCCAGCAGTCGCGGCGGTGGCCCCGCCGGAGGCGGGGTGTCCTGGTGTTCCACGACCGACACCGGCGCGGCGGGCAGGGTCACCGGGAACCGGCCGCGGCGACCGGGGAGCGGTCGGGGGCGGTGGCCTCGGGCAGCCCGGCGAAGAGGTCGTCCTCCCAGCCGTACGGGCCAGCGCCCGGCCCCTTCTCACCGACTGCGAGCGTGAAGAACTCCACGCCCATGAACTCGCCCCCGAAGTTGCCGGCGATCGAGTAGAGCCACGAGGTCGCCGGGATCTGGGTGGCGTGCGCCCGCATCGCGGCCTCCTTGGCCGTGTGCTGGTCGGTGGCGTCGATCCGGGCGGCGATCTGGTCGTCCGGAGTACCGAAGGGCAGGTCGGCGAGGTCCTCGATGCCGGCGAACGGGTTGTCCGAGGATTCGGCGAAGTGCGTCATGCCGGCTTCCAGCACGCTGAGCGGCAGGGCCGTCCAGTAGACCTTGAGCGGGGCGCAGCCCTCGACGGCGGCAAGCTCGACGGCGCGCATCGCCACCCGGTGCGCCTGGATGTGATCGGGGTGGCCGTAGAAGCCGTTGGGGTCGTACGTGACGAGCACCTGCGGGCGTACCTCCCGCATGATCTCCACCAGGTGCCCGGCGGCCTCGTCGAGGTCGGCCTGCCAGAAGGCGCGGGGGTGCTCGTTGGTGGCGAGCCCCATCATCCCCGAGTCGCGGTAGCGGCCGGCGCCGCCGAGGAAGCGGTGGTCGCTGACGCCGAGCGCGGCACAGGCGGCGGCCAACTCGGTGATCCGGTACCCACCGAGCTGGTCGGCCTCGGCGGCGGCGAGCTGCGCCAGCGCCGGGACGTGGATCTCACCCTCCTCGCCGAGGGTGCAGGTCACCAGCGTGACGTGCGCACCGGCGGCGGCGTAGTGGGCCATCGTCGAGCCGGTGCCGATCGACTCGTCGTCGGGGTGCGCGTGGACCAGCAGCAGGCGGCGGTCGGGCAACGTCGTCACGACGGTCACTCTAACCGGCGGTTCCGCCCGGGAGTCGCTGACGCGTCCGCCCAGGTCGGCCACATCACGCCCGGCACGGCTCTACGATTTGGCCTGTGGACTTTCCGGAGCTGGCCGCCCGCACCCGCCGGTTCAGCCACGGCGCACCGCGTGCTGTCTCCGTGGCCGAGGACGGCTCCCGGGTGATCTTCCTGCGCTCCGCCGGCCCCGAGGACCCGGCGGACGCGCTCTGGCTGCTGGACGTGGCCACCGCCGAGGAGCGGCTGGTCGCCGACCCGGCCACCCTGCTCGGCGACGCCGACAACCCCCGCTCGCTCTCCCCCGGTGAGCGTGCCCTGCGCGAGCGGCTGCGGCTCAGCGCCTCGGGCATCGGCTCGTACGCGCTGGACGCCGCCGGCCGGGTTGCGGTGTTCGCGCTGGCCGGCCGGCTGTTCCGGGCGGACCTGGTCCACGGCGACGTGGTGGAGGTGGCGGCTCTCGGCCCGGTGCTGGACCCACGACCGGACCCGACCGGGCAGCGCCTGGCGTACGTCACCGACGCGGCCGAGGGTGTCCGCCGGGGCGAGCTGCGGGTGATCGAGTCCGACGGCACCGACACCCTGCTGGCCGGCGAGGACGCCGGGGTGAGCTGGGGTCTGGCCGAGCACATCGCGGCCGAGGAGTTCGGCCGGTTCCGGGGCTACTGGTGGGCGCCGGACGGTCGTTCGATCCTCGCCGCCCGGGTCGACGAGTCCCGGCTGGACCGCTGGCACCTGCACGACCCGGCCGAGCCGACCACCCCGCCGACCGCCGTCGCGTACCCCCGGTCGGGTGGGCCGAACGCGGAGGTCAGCCTGCACCTGCTGGACCTGGACGACGGCTGGGTCGACGTGCACTGGGACCGGGAGACCTACCCGTACCTGACGGCGGTCAGCTGGGGCGAGGGCAGCCCGCTGATCACCGTGCTGCGCCGCTCGCAGCAGCACGGGCTGGTGCTGGCGGTGGACCCGCGGACCGGTGAGACGCAGGTGCACGCCGAGCTGGCCGACCCGCGCTGGGTGGAGCCCATCGCCGGCACGCCGGCACACCTGCCGGACGGCCGGGTGCTGGTCGGCGGCGAGCTGGCCCACGACGGGTACGACGCGCGGTGCCTGTTCGCCGACGGCACCCTGCTCACGCCGCCCTCGCTGTACGTGCGACGGGTGGTGGGTCGGCTGCCGAACGGCCCCGGCCCGGCGGATCTGCTGGTCGAGGCGAGCGACGGCGAGCCGAGCGAGCGACACCTGTTCCGGGTCCGGACGACGATCGGCGGCGGGGTGGACGCGCGCCGGCTCACCACCGACTCCGGCTGGTACACCGCAGCGGTGGGCGGCGACGTGCTGGCGGTCGGTGTCGCGTCGCTGGACCATGCCGGGGTGCGCTGGACGGTGCGTCGCGGCGATCAGGAGCTGGCCGAGCTGCGGTCGTTCGCGGCCACCCCTCCGTACTCGCCGTTGCCGCTGCTGGAGCGGGTGACCGACCGGCGGCTGCCGGCGGCGGTGCTCTACCCGGACAACCACGTGACGGGCCGGCGGCTGCCGGTGCTGCTGGACATCTACGGCGGCCCGGGGCACCAGGAGGTGGTGGCCGCCCGGGCTGCCTGGCTGGAGCGGCAGTGGTGGGCCGACGCCGGGTTCGCGGTGGTGACCATCGACAACCGGGGTACGCCGGGGGTGGCGCCGTCGTTCGAGAAGGCGATCCACCGGCGGATGGCCGACGTGATCCTGACCGACCAGATCGACGCGCTGACCGCACTCGCCGGCAAGCACCCCGACCTGGACCTGGGTCGGGTGGGGGTTCGCGGCTGGTCGTTCGGGGGGTGGCTGGCCGGGCTCGCGGTGCTGCGCCACCCGGAGCTGTTCCGGTGCGGGATCGCGGGCGCCCCGGTGACCGACTGGGCGCTGTACGACACCGCGTACACCGAGCGCTATCTCGGTCTGCCGGACGACGGGGTGGAGGTCTACGCGCACCACTCACTGGTCGAGATGGCCGCCGAGCCGGTCACCGCCCCGGACCAGGCCCGGCCGTTGCTGCTGGTGCACGGCCTGGCCGACGACAACGTGGTGGCCGCGCACACCCTGCGGCTCTCCGCGGCTCTGCTGGCCACCAGCCGACCGCACTCCGTGCTGCCGTTGACCGGTGCCACCCACATGGCCGCGAACGGCACCGCCGAGCGCCTGCTCCCCCTGGAACTCGACTTCCTCCGTACCCACCTTCTCTGATCTCCGGCTACGCCGGGCCCGCGAGTGTTCGCCTGGCGGAGCATCGCGTCCTGTTCGGCGTCCGGCATGAGCTCCCGGACCTCTTGCGCACAACGGCGGGCGGCGGCGATATCTGAAGTGATCGGCGCCGTCGGTTTCAGGGGCGTTCGTCGTATCGGGTCCGGGCTTCGAAGACGCGGTCCATGTGCGTCTCGGCCCAGTTCTTGATCGCGATCATGACCGGGAACAGCTCGTGGCCGAGCGGGGTGAGCTCGTAGTCGACGCGGACCGGCACCGAGGCAGTGACCGTGCGGGTGACCAGGCCGTCGCGCTCCAGGGTGCGCAGGGTCTGGGTGAGCATCTTCTGGCTGACACCGGCGATGCGCTGGGCGAGCTCGCCGTGCCGCCGCGGGCCGTCGACGAGCGCTGGGATCACCAGGGCGACCCACTTGTCGGTGAGCCTGCTCAGCAGCTCACGGGTCGGGCACTGTTCCAGGAACGCGTCGTAGTCGCGTTTGGCCTGCTCGCGGCGTTGCGCTGCGGTCGACGTCGCCATTCTTCACTCCTTCGGCGCCCTAGGCACTTTAAGGTACCTACTTTCTCACAGTGCCGACGATTCGTACCGTCGTGGTGATCACGAAATCCCACGAAGGAGACGACGATGCGGGCAGTCAGCTACGACAAGTTCGGAGGGCCGGAGGTCCTGCACGTGGCCGACGTGCCGGTGCCCGAGCCCGGGCCGGGGCAGGTGCGGGTGCGGGTCGCGGCGTCAGTTGTCCATCCGGTCGATCTGATGGTCCGCTCCGGTCGGTTCCCTGCCCCCTTGCCGACCGGTCTGCCGTACACGCCCGGCTGGGACGTCGCCGGCACCGTCGACGCGGTCGGCCCATCGGTTCAGGAGTTCACGATCGGCGACGAGGTCATCGGCTTCTCGCCCTGGCTGCAAACCACTGTCGGCGCCCACGCCGAGTACGTAGTCCTCGACGCCACCTGGCTGACCTCCGCGCCCGCCGGCGTCCCCGCCACCGAAGCGGCGACCCTGCCGACCAATGGCCTCGCCGCCGCCCAGGCACTCGACCTGCTCGCGCTCCCGGCAGGTTCGACAGTGCTCGTCACCGGTGCCGCCGGGCAGGTCGGTGGTTTCGTTCTGGCGCTGGCCCGGGCGGCCGGTCTGCACGCCACCGGACTCGCCGGAGCCGACGACCGCGAGTTCGTCGAGTCGCTGGGCGCGGCGTTCCTGTCGCGCACCGACGATCCGACGGGGACGTTCGACGCGGTCATCGACCTGGCGGTGATCGGCTCCTCGCTGCTGGACCTCATTCGGGACGGCGGCGGCTACGTGGCCGCGTCACCCCCGCTTCGCCCGGAGCCGGTGCGCGGAATCCGGACCTTCGCGCTGGAGGTGCTACCGGACGGAACCCGGCTGGGCGAACTGGTCAAACTCGTCACCAGCGGCTTCATCCCGCTCCGGGTCGCTGACGTGTACCCCTTCGCCGACGCGGCGACCGCCCACGAGCGGTTGGCCCAAGGCGGCGTACGCGGCGGCGTGGTGATCGTCCCCTGATCCGCCGGCGAAAGGCCGGCCGTCGCGCTCCACCGGGACCATGCCGCTCGCGCGACGGGCTTGCATCTCAAGCCGCTTGAGATCGCATAGTGGGCGTCGTGGACAGGAACGAGCTGTACGCCATCGGGGATGTCGCCCGGCGGACCGGCCTGAGCGTCAGCGCCGTCCGGTACTACGCGGACGCCGGTGTCGTCACGCCGGCCGCCAGCACCCCGGCCGGCCACCGTCTGTACGACGTGTCGGCCATCGCCCGGCTGGAACTGGTCCGGACGCTACGGGAACTCGACGCGGGCCTGGACGAGATCCGACGGGTGCTGGCCGGCGAGGCGACGCTGCGCGAACTGGCCACCACCCACCTGGCCCTGCTGGAACGGCAGGAGGCACGGCTGCGCAGCCGGCGCGCGGTGCTGTCGGCCATCCTGCGGCAGGATTCCACGGCCGAGCAGGTCACGCTGATGCACAAACTGGTCGGCATGTCGGACGAGGAACGCGACCGGCTCATCGACGAGTTCTGGACCGAGGTCTCCGCCGGCTGGGAGCCACCGGAGCGGATGGTCGAGTGGTGGCGGGCGGCCCGACCGGAGCTGCCCGACCATCCCACCGCGGCCCAGTTGGAGGCGTGGATCGAGCTGGCCGAACTGGTCCGGGACACCGAGGTCCGGCAGGCCGTACGCCGCCGACCAGATGCTGAAGGGCGCGGAGTGGGACCGCACGCCGCCGGAGCAGGAGGGGCCGTTCGACCGGTACATGGAGCTGGTCACCGTCGTGAACAACCTGCCGCCGGAGCGGTTCCCGTACGAGTGGCTGGCCGCAGCAATGCGCGCTTCCGCCGTGTCGGCTTCCTGATTACCGATTCACGGCGCGGCCGGTTGGCCTAACCATCTGGGGTAGACCATCACGCTCACAGCGCCCGAGGCCGATGGCGAGCTGCGTGATCGTCCGCGGGGCGTCCGGGTCGAGGGTGAACTGGGCAACCAGATTCCGTGCCGCTGACCGGTGGCCGGTGGCGAATCTCAGCGGGTGCGATGCGTTCGGCGCGCAGCAGGACCCGGGCCGCGTTGGCGGGGTCGTCCGTGCGCCGCTAGCGGGTGCGCCGAGCGAGCCAACCCGCCATCGCGCGGACGCCGTGGCCGATGGCCCGCTCGTCCGGGTCGAAGGCGCCGAAATGCGGATAACTCGTTTCGATGGCGGCGCCGGGCGCACGGACGCCGAGAAAGGTGTACGTGCCAGGAAGCCGGTCCAGGAACAGCGCGAAGTCCTCGCCGCTGAACGGGATCGCGGCATGCAACGTCCGCACCCGGTCGCGCCCTGCTGCCTGTCGGAGGTACCGCTTCAGGGCCTGGCCTTCCCGCTCGGGACAGACCATGGCGGGAAACGGGTCGTTCGGAAACGCCACCGATGCCTGGCCGTCGGAGCTTGCGAGTCGACGGATGTCCTCGCGGATGGCGATGTGCCGGTCCTCCGGCCAGCAACGGTACGACAACCGCACCTCGGCCCGGCCTTCGGCTTCGGAGACCTGGGCCTGCATGAAGACGAACTCGGCCAACGGCCCGTCAGGTGCCTGGATGTCGGCCACGAGCCGTTCGAGGTCCTCGGAGGTCGCTGGGCGGGACACGGTGCTGAGCCCGCCGATCTCGGCGGCGAGCCGTCGCGCCCGCGCCGTCGCATCACGCCCCACGAGCGTGATGACGCCGCGGTCCTGGCCAGGAAGTCCGAACCCGGGCGTGACAACGAACTGGCCGACCGGGAAAGGACCGCAGTGCATGGCATGGATCTCCGATGGACGGACTCGGGCGAACACGCCATCGTCGAGCATCGCGGCGGCACCGGTGAGCGTCTCCTCGGCAGGTTGGAAAACGAACACCACCGTGCCCGCGAGCCGGTTGCGCAGACGCGCCAGGACCTCCGCGACACCCACGCCCACAGCCGTGTGCATATCGTGCCCACACAGGTGAGCCGCTTGCGTGCCACCTCCCACCTGATCGCTCGGCGGTACCGCGTCCATGTCCGACCGGTAGGCGACCGTCCGGCCATGACGGGCACCGCTGAGGACTCCCACGACCCCATGGCCGCCGACACCCGTGGTGACGTCGAGGCCGGCCGCGCGAAGTCGCTGGGCCACCACCTCTGCGGTCCGCTGCTCCTGGCCCGGGGTCTCCGGGTGCCGGTGGATGTCACGGCGCAACTCGATCAGGTCACGGTCCAGCCCAGAGGCCACGGCGTCCACCGCATCCTCGCCTAGCAGGCCAGCAGCCGACCCGTTGCCCGCGTACGCCGCCTGGGCCGACGCCAGCCCGGCTCCCACTACACCGACGGCAGCGCCACGAAGCACAGCGCGTCGACTGACAAAGCCTTCTGAACCTGACATGAGTTCCTCCAGACACGAATGCGAATAGCCTCGAGCCTGTCCTGCTGAGCGTTGGGACGCACTGACGCTGGCCCCCATCTCGACCATGCGGCCACCCCTACCGTTTGAGGCGCTGCCGGGGATCGCGCAGTGACCTGTTCTGCAGAAACAGAAGGGTCCCCTCCCGACGGCGCGCGGTGGCCCTGGTCAGCCGCGTCGGAAGTCAGGGGCGGGTCAGGGACCTCAGCTTGTCGCTGATGTGGATCTGAAGACTGGTTTGCATGTCTTCGTACGGGGTGAGCGAGACCCAGCCCACCGGTCCACCGCTCGTGCCGTAACGAGAGCCGTCCGCGACCAACTGGCAGGGCAGGTCGCCCTCTTCCAGGTCGGCGAGGAACACGTCGGCCCGAACAACGTCCCGGCCCTCGGCGTCGGGGAAGGTGAAGGTCGTCACGCGATACAGCAGGACGTAGCGCTTGTGCAGCCCGACGTCGAGGATCTTCCGGAGCCGCTGGACCGGGTCCTCCTCGACCCCGAGGTATGGCTCGTCGCCGTACTGGCTGGTCACCTTGAACTCGTTGGTGCCTAGTGGTCCCTGCGGGCCGGTAATCCAGAGGCCGCGGACGAGCCAGCCCGGCGGCACGGCGAACCTGTTGAGGGTCGACCCTGGATTGTCCACTATCTGCTCCGGCGCTCCGGCCTCGGCCGTCGCCACGATGTCGACGTTTCCGCCCTTGTCCGGGCTGTTGTAGCTGTCCAGAACCTTGCTGGTGTGATCGAACCAGATGAACTCCGGCCGCGGGTCCAGCGTCCGGGCACACGATGCCTTGCCAACGCCCTTCTCGGGCACCTTCGCTGCCGCCGCGGTGAGTGCCGCGCGCCGCTGCTCGAAGCGGGGCTGGTACTCCTTGAGCACCTCCTTCATCGACCCGTCCACCGGCTTCGGCGCGGTCTGGCCGTCCGCTTCGCAGCCGGTGAACAGCATCGCGGCCAGGACCGCCACCGTGCCCAGAACGGCGCCCTTCCACTTGCCGCAGCGCATCCATGCCCCCTCTGACGCCGTCGTGCCCTCACAAGTGTGCCCGCTTGATGACTTCGGCGCGGTCGTGTCGTCGCTGAGCCTGCTGCGCCCGTCCCGCCCGATCGCCTCCTCGTGCCGGGCGACCGCCTGCGGCCCATCGCCCAGTTCCAGGGCGGCAGCGACCCGCGCCAGCTCGACAGCAGTCGGCCCGAACGCCGTCCGGTGATGGTCGTGCCCGTCGCCCACCTGGACGGCAAGCTTGGCGGCCTCGTCGAGCAGGTCACCGGCCACCCGGTCGTCGCCCGCCCTGGCCGCGTTCAGACCGGCCTGCACCAGAAGCGATGCCCGCAGCGACATCGCTTCCGGCGTGCTAGGAGTGACCTGGGAAGCCGACCCAGGGTGAGCCGATCAGCAATAACAGAAGGGTCCCCTCCCGACGACGCTGTCGGGAGGGGACCCTTGCCTGCCTGCGGTGTGACTTACGGCTTGACGTACGCGTTGACGAACGACGGGTAGCCGAAGACGCTGGAGATGAAGACCCCACCGGCCTTGGACCCGTGCACGTTGTAGGCCACGTCGACGAAGAGCGGCACCACCGGGGCGTGCTCCTTCATGATCCGCTCGTCGAGCTTGGCCCACTCCGGGCCCTGGTCGGCCGGGGGCAGCGCCAGGATGCGGTCCATCTCGGCGTTGATCGTCGGGTCGTTGAAGTAGGACTGGTTGCTGTTGCCCTCGGCCTTGATGGTGCGGCCGTCGTAGAGCACCGGCAGGATCGAGGCCCCGCTCGGCCAGTCCGCCGCCCAGTTACCGAGGTACAGGTCCCAGGGGTTGTCCTTCTTCTTGATCTCGTCGAGCTTCGCGTCGTCCGAGATGTTCCGCAGCGTGATCTTGAAGCCGGCGCGCTCCAGGTTGGCCTTGAGCTGTGCGCCCTGCTGCTGCTCGGTCGAGTTGTCGGCGACACCGAGGACCAGCTCCGGCGTCTGGCCGCCGAGCAGCTCCTTGGCCTTCTCGACGTTGCCGTTGGCACCCGCCGGGTACGCCTCGTACGCCTTGTAGCCGATGGTGGCCGGCGGCATGAGCGTGGTCAGCGGCGAGGCGACGGTCTGGCCGCCGAGCGCCTTGACCATCCCCTCCCGGTCGATGGCGTAGTTGAGCGCCTGGCGGACCTTCAGGTCCTTGACACGCTGGTTGTTGATCACCAGCTGGTTGGCGCTCGGGGTCGGCGAGAGGATGCTGCGCGACTTCAGCGCGGCGTCCCCGGCCACCCGGGCGACCAGCGACGCGGGCACGGCGTTGAAGGCGAGCGCGCTCTGGTCGGCGCCGTTGTCCGCGATCACCCGGTTGTTGGCGGCGTCCGCGGTCGGGCCGAAGCTCCACACGAACTGGTCCGGGTACTGGTGCCGGACCGGGTCGGTGTTCGGGTCCCAGTTGGGGTTGCGGTCCAGGGTGATCTGCACGCCCACCTGGTTCTTGGCGACCTTGTACGGGCCGGACGAGAACGGCTGCTTGTCCAGGTCGACGCCGGTGTCCTTGTCCGGCGGGAGCGGCGCCGTGGTCGGCAGCGAGACCGCGAACGGCAGGTCACAGCGGGGCTTGGCGAACTCGAAGCGCAGCGTCTTGGCGTCCGGGGTGCTCAGGCCGGGCGGCAGTGACGTCTTGTTCTTCTTGAAGTCCCACTTGGTGTCGAAGTTCGGGCTGTCGGCCAGCCACTCCTGGATGTAGGTCGGGCCGCCGGAGAGGTCCGGGTCGAAGGAGCGGGCGATGCCGTACGCGATCTCCTTGGAGGTGATCGGGCGGCCGTCCTCGAACTTCACCCCGTCCTTGACGGTGAATTCCCAGACCTTGCAGTCGTTGTTGACGTTCTTGCCCGGCGTCTCCGCCAGGTCGCCGACGAGGACCAGGCCGCCCTTGCCGTCGTCCTTCCAGGTGGTCAGATAGCGGGCGAAGAGCGGGTTCGTCATCAGGCCCGCGAACGAGTACGTCCGCTGCGGGTCCAGGTGGGAGATCGGCGTCTCCCGGATGATGGTGAAGGTGCCGCCCTTCGCGGCGCCGCTCACCTCGGCCGCCGGGCCCTGCGAGTCCTTGGGGTCGGTCGCGATGACCCCGGTCTGCTGCCGGTTGGTGTCCACCGTGGTGCCCTCGCCCGTGTTCTCCGAGCACGCACCCAATGCCACAACCAGAGCGATCGCGCCGCCAGCGGCGGCCGCCACGCGTGGTCGCATGAAGTACCTCCTTCACCCATGTGCCGTGCGGTCCGTCGGGGCGAGAACCGCCGACGTCTCGAGGATCGTAAAGAAGAAAACCTACGGATTGTGTAACAGTTGTCGATAAATTTCGCCGCCGGCCGGGTGGTGGACATCCCGGGCCGAACGCCCGGCTCAGCGCAGCCGGACCCGCGGGTCGATGGCCGCGTAGAGCAGGTCGACCAGCACGTTCGCCAGCACCACGAAGACAGCCGCGATCAGCACGGTGGCCATGATGGTGGGCAGGTCACCCGAGCGCACCGCGTCCACCGCCGTGCGGCCCAGCCCCTGGATGCCGAAGGTCGTCTCGGTGATCACCGTCCCGCCGAGCGCACCACCGACGTCCAGACCGGCGATGGTCACCACCGGGGTGATCGCCGCGCGCAGCGCGTGCCGCCCGTACACCGTGGGTTTGGCCAGACCCTTGGCCCGCGCGGTGCGGACGAAGTCCTCCGACAACGTCTCCAGCATCTGCGCCCGGGAGAGCCGGGCGTAGATGGCCGAGAAGAGGAAGGCCAACGCCACCCAGGCCAGCACCAGGCCACTGGCCCACTTCGCCGGATTGTCGAAGAGGGAGGTGTAGCTCGGCACGGGTAGCAGGCGCAGGTTGTAGACGAACACCAGCAGCAGAACCGCGCCCACGAAGTAGAGCTGCAACGAGGCGCCGGTCAACGAGAAACCGATGGCGGCCCGGTCCAGCCAGGTGCCCCGGCGCAGCGCCGAGACCATGCCCAGCCCCACCCCGAGCAGCAGCCAGAGGATGGCCGCCGGGATCACGATGCTCAACGTCACCGGCAGCACCCGGGCGATGGTGTCCGAGACCGCCTCGTTGCTGACGTAGGACCAGCCCAGGCAGGGCGCGTCGCACCGGCCGCCCTGGGCGCTGCCCAGGTCGCGCCCGGTCACGATGCCCTTCATGTAGCCGGCGTACTGGCTGACCAGCGGGTCGTTCAGGCCCAGGTCGTCGCGCACCCGCTCCAACCGCTCCGGGTTGCAGTTCTTGGGGCACATGCCGGTCACCGGGTCGCGCGGCAGGGCGAAGAACATCAGGAAGGTCAGCACGCTCACCGCGAACAGGGTCAGCGTGGCGGAGAAGAGCCGCTTGATCAGGAATCGCGCCACCAGTGCCACCTTTCGTTCGCGACCGCGGGGCTCCGCTTCGCTGCGCTCCTCGCGCTCACCATGGGGACCACCCCTACCGGGACGACTTCGGGTCGAGCGCGTCGCGCAACGCGTCACCGAAGAGGTTGAAGGCGAACACCAGCGCGAAGATCATGATGCCCGGGAAGAACACGTACGCCGGGTCGGTCTGGAGGAAGTCCAGGCTGCGATAGATCATCCGGCCGAAGCTGGGCGTCTCGTCGCTGAGGCCGACGCCGATGAACGACAGCGCGGCCTCGCTCGTGATGAACTGCGGCACCGCCAGGGAGAACGACACCAGGATCGGCGCCCAGATGTTCGGCAGCAGTTGCCGGAAGAGCATGTGCCCCAGCCCGGCGCCGCTGGCCCTGGCCGCCTCCACGAACTCCCGCTCGCGGAGTGCGATCACCTGCCCGCGTACCAGTCGGGCCGTGCTGGTCCAGCCGAAGACGGCGAAGACGGCGATCAGCACGCCCACCCCGAAGGCCGAGGACACCTGCCCCCGCTCGCCGTAGAAGCGCAGCGTCAGCGTGGGAGTGAGCGCCAACGCGATGATCAGGAACGGCATGGCCAGGGTCAGGTCGGTGATCCAGTTGATCACCGCGTCGAGCCAGCCACCGAGGTAACCGGCGAGGGCACCGAGCACGACACCGATCGTCGCGGTGATCAGGGCGGCGGCGAACGCGATGAAGAGCGAGGTCCGCAGCCCGTAGATCAGCCGGATGAAGATGTCCCGGCCCAGCCCCGGTTCGAGGCCGAACCAGTGCTCCCCGGTGACGCCACCGGCGTAGCCCAGCGGCATGCCGAAGCCGTCCAGCAGGTTCTGGAACTGCTCGCGCGGGCCGATCCCGTAGACCATCTCGATCAACGGTGCGGCGAGCCCCAGCAGCATGAAGAACACCAGCAGGCTGCCGCTGAGCATGGCCGTCCGGTCACGGCGCAGCCGCAGCCAGGCGAGCTGACCGGGTGAGCGGCCGACCACGCCCTTCGTCGCGGGCTCGCCCGTGCCCGACTCGATCTCGGCCAGCGCCACACCCTCCACGGGGGACAGGCTCACGGCGACACCTCCTCGACGTTGGCTCCGGCCCCGCGACCCGCTGGCTCGGCAACGGCCACAGCGGCCTCCGCCTGCAGGCCGGCGCCGGCTGGTTCCGGGAAGTGACACGCGGTGGCCTGGTCGCCGCCGTCGCGCGGCACCAGCGCCGGCTCCTCGGTCGCGCAGATGTCCCGCGCCTTCCAGCACCGGGTACGGAACCGGCAGCCCGAAGGTGGGTCGAGCGGGGTCGGCACGTCGCCGGTCAACCGGATCCGGCCGGCCGGGCCGAGCCGCGTGACGTCCGGGATCGCCGAGAGCAACGCCCGGGTGTACGGGTGCTGCGGACGCTCGTAGATGTCGGCCCGGTCACCGATCTCCACGATCCGGCCCAGGTACATCACCGCGACCCGCTGGCAGAAGTGCCGCACCACGGCCAGGTCGTGTGCGATGAACACGAACGCCAGACCGAGATCCCGTTGCAGGTCGCGCAGCAGGTTGACCACCTGCGCCTGGATCGAGACGTCCAGCGCGGAGACCGGCTCGTCGGCGACGATCAGCTTGGGCCGCAGGGCCAGGGCGCGGGCGATGCCGATGCGCTGCCGCTGGCCCCCGGAGAACTCGTGCGGATACCGGTTGTAGTGCTCCGGATTCAACCCGACCAGCTCCAGCAGCTCCTGCACCCGGGCCTTGATCCCACCCGGCGGCTTGATCCCATTGACCTGCAACGGCATCGCCACGATCCGACCCACGGTGTGCCGGGGGTTCAGCGAGGCGTACGGGTCCTGGAAGATGATCTGCAGGTCCTGGCGCAGCGGGCGCAGCTCACGGCGACCGGCGTGGGTGATGTCCCGCCCGGCGAACTCGATGGTGCCGGCGGTCGGCTCCAGCAGCCGCACCAGCATCCGGCCGGTGGTGGTCTTGCCGCAGCCCGACTCCCCCACCAGGCCGAGCGTCTCGCCCGGGCGCACGTCGAAGTCCAGCCCGTCCACCGCGCGCACCAGGCCGGTGGCGCGCAGCCCCTGGCGTACCGGGAAGTGCTTGGTCAGGCCGCGGACCCGCAGCAGCGGCTCGTCGGTCATCGGGCCACCCCCACGGATGCGACGTCCTCGGCGTAGAGCGCGGCGCGCTCCTCGGCGGTCAGGTGGCAGGCGACCAGGTGGCCGTCCGCACCGGCTGAGCCGGCCGGGCGCAGCTCGGGCACCTCGGTGCGGGACCGGTCACCGGGGCGGTCCGCGTACCGGCAACGCGGGTGGAAGGCGCAGCCGGGCGGCAGGTTGATCAGGCTGGGCGGGTTGCCGCGGATCGGCAGCAGGTCCGCGTCCGCGTCGCCGTGCAGGGACGGCACGCTGGAGAGCAACCCCCAGGTGTACGGGTGCTGCGGCGAGCGGAGCACCTGCTCGACGCTGCCCTGCTCGACGGCTCGTCCGCCGTACATGACCAGCACCTCGTCGGCGGCCTGACCGACCACGCCGAGGTCGTGGGTGATCAGGATGATGGCGGAGTGGAACTCGGCCTGCAGGTCGGCGAGCAGGTCCAGGATCTGCGCCTGCACGGTCACGTCCAGCGCGGTAGTCGGCTCGTCGGCGATCAGCAGTGCCGGGTCGTTGACCAGCGACATGGCGATCATCGCCCGCTGGCGCATACCACCGGAGAACTCGTGCGGGTACTGGTCGAAGCGGCGTGCCGGCTGCGGGATGCCCACCCGGTCCAGCATGTCCACGGCCCGCTTGCGGGCCTCCCGACGGCCGGCCTTCGGGTGGTGCACCCGGTACGCCTCGGCGATCTGCCGGCCCACCGTGTAGTAGGGGTGCAGCGCCGACAGCGGGTCCTGGAAGATCATCGCCATGTCCCGGCCGCGCAGCCGGCGTACCTCCTCGTCTCCGAGGCCCACCACCTGCCGGCCGCCGACGGAGATCTCCCCCGTGATGGTGGTCCGCCTGGGGTCGTGCAGGCCGAGGATGGCCAGCGATGTGACGCTCTTGCCCGAGCCGGACTCACCCACGATGCCGAGGGTGCGGCCCCGCTCGACGGCGAACGACACGCCGTCGACGGCGCGCACCACGCCGTCCTCGGTGTCGAAGCGGACTCGCAGGTCGCTCACCCGCAGGTAGGCATCCTGGCCGGTGCGCTGCTCCGGCACGGTGGGACGGTCGTCCGGTTCCCCGGACGGCGCCGGATCCGAGCTGTCCACGGCCGCCTCCCTCAGTGACGAAGAGAACTTACAGCAAAGTCCCGAGGGTGAAAATAAGCTACAAAGTCGGCACCTGTCAGCGGGCCCGAGCGTAACGAGTCGGCATCGGCCTGAACACCCCCTCACCTCGCCATCCACACCCATTCATCTCGTGCACCGTGTCCCGCGCCCAGCGCTACGCAACTTGCCGGATGTTGCTGCCTCCGACACGCGAGAAGCAGCAACATCCCCGATACGGCGCGAATCTTGACGACGAACACCGCCCCCGAGAGCAGGAGCGGGGTTGAGGCGCCCACCGCCGCCAAGGTCACGCTCGAACCAGGATGTAGTGGTCAGGAAGCGTCGGGGAAACCCCTACACCTACGATCGAGCGCGATCTTGGTTGACTCAACCTTCATCTCGTGCTCGCACGTCGGGTGCGACCTCAGCCATGCGGAGTGAGCTGCACTGGGCGGGTGATTCCCATCGGCATTCTTGGCCGCGCGCTGCCATGGACCGAGTCGGAGTACCTCGCCCTCGGTGAGACCGCCCAGCGGATAGAACTCCTCGACGGCAGCCTGCTCATCGGGCCACCGCCGTCGGTCCGGCACCAGGTGATCGTCGGTGGCCTGGCAGCCGCGTTGGAACCCGGCTGCGCAGCAGCGGACCGCACCCTGCTCCCGGTGATCAACCTGCGGCTGCACAGCACGCGGATCCTCAACCCCGACCTGGTGGTGACGGCGGAGCTGGATCTCACGGCGGACTGCGTGCCGGCGGACGCGGTCCTGCTGGTCGGTGAGGTCACCGCACCACACACCGCCGTCATCGATCGGGTGTTGAAGCCGTACCTGTACGCCGGGGCCAGCATCGAGTGGTATCTGCTCGTCGAGCAGGAGCCCCTGACCCTGCACCTGTACCAACGACATGGCTCCCACTACGTCGAGCGGTCGACGACCAGGGTCGGCGAGGTGTTGGAGCTGACCGAGCCGGTGAAGGCCACGATCCGGCCGGAGGATCTGCTCCCCTGACGGGTGTCGGTCGGCTGGCCTAGGGTCGGTCGCATGACCGAGTTCGACGCGGCAACCGCCGCCGTCCAGGCCGCCCTCGACGCCGGCGCCCGGTACGCCGACGCCCGGGTGATGCACCGTCGCTACGAGTCGATGACCGCCCGCAACGGCGACATCGAGGAGCTGACCCAGGACGAGAGCATCGGCCTCGGCGTGCGCGCGCTGGTCGGGTCGAGTTGGGGCTTCCACGCCGTACCCGATCTCTCTGACGCCGCCGCCCGCGACGCCGGCCGGCGCGCGACGCGGACCGCCCAGGCGAGCGCGCGGGTGCCCGGCCCACCCGTCGACCTGGTGCCGGTCGAGGCGGTCACCGCGAGCTGGGCGTCGGGCTGCCAGATCGACCCGCTCGGGGTGCCGCTGTCGGACAAGGGCGACCTGCTGGTCGGCGCGACCCGCACGATGGCCGAGCACGGCGCCGACCTGGCCGAAGGGCTCTACCAGATCTGGGACACCGCCAAGTGGTTCGTGTCCAGTGAGGGCCACCGGATCGACCAGCGGATCCGCGAGTGCGGCGGCGGCATCTCGGCCACCTCGATCGGTGCCGGCGAGACTCAGCGGCGTTCCTGGCCCAGTTACCGCGGGCAGTACGGCACCACCGGCTGGGAGCTGGTCGAGTCGCTCGACCTGGCCGCCCACGCCGCGCAGATCGCCGAGGAGTCCCGGGCGCTGCTCACCGCGCCACCCTGCCCGGCCGGCGAGACGGATCTGATCCTCGGTGGTGAGCAGTTGGCCCTGCAGATCCACGAGTCGGTCGGGCACGCCATCGAGCTGGACCGGATCCTCGGCTGGGAGGCCGCGTTCGCCGGTACGTCCTGGCTGGACCTCGCCCAGCTCGGGTCCCTGCGCTACGGCTCGGAGCTGATGAACATCACCATCGACCCCACCATCCCGGGCGCGCTGGGCAGCTTCGGCTTCGACGACGAGGGCTCGCCCGCGGTCAAGCGGGACGCGGTCCGCGACGGGCGGTGGGTGGGCGTGCTCGCCGGTCGGGACTCGGCCGCCATGGCCAGCCTCGACTACGGCGGCAGCGTGCGGGCCGACGGGTGGGCCCGGCTGCCGATGGTGCGGATGACCAACGTCGGCCTGGAGCCCGGCCCGCACACGCTGGAGGAGATCATCGCGGCCACCGACGACGGGGTGCTGATGGACCTCAACCGGTCCTGGTCGATCGACGACAAGCGCCTCAACTTCCAGTTCGGCTGCGAGGTCGGCTGGGAGATCAAGAAGGGTCGACGGGGGCGGATGCTGCGCAACCCCACCTACACCGGGATCGGCCCGCTCTTCTGGCGCTCCATGGACATGCTCTCCGGCGAGACGGTGCCCTGGGGCACGCCCAACTGCGGCAAGGGCCAGCCGGGCCAGACCGGGCACACCGGCCACCCGGCCGCTCCGGCCCGCTTCCGCAACGTCCGGGTGGGGGTGTCCGCGTGAGTGGGCCGACGGAGCTGGAGCTGGCCGCGCAGGTCGTCGAGCTGGTGCGGCGCCTCGGCGGCCCGGCCACGCAGGCCGAGGCGGTGGTGACCCGGGCCGATCTGGCGCTGACCCGGTTCGCCAACTCGGCCATCCACCAGAACGTCGCCGAGTCGACTGTCGGGGTCCGGCTGCGGCTGCACGTCGACGGGCGGACCGCCGCCGGCAGTGGCAGCGTGGTCACCGCCGACGGGTTGGGCGCTCTGGTCGAGCGCACCCTGGCCGCGGCGCGGCTCTGCCCACCGGATCCGGGCTGGCCGGGGCTCGCACCGCCCACGCCCGCACCGGCCGCCCCGCCCGTCGACGAGGCCACCGCGCACGCCGAGCCGGATCAGCGGGCCGACCTCGTCCGTGCCTTCGTGGCCGCCGCCGGTCACCTCAACACAGCGGGCTACTGCCGCACCGCGCACCGCTCGTCGGCGTTCGCCAACACCGCCGGGCACAGCGCGTACGGCCGCTCCGTCGAGGCGGCCATGGACGGCATCGCCCGCCGCGACGGCGCGGACGGGGTGGCCCGGCGCTGCGCCGACCGGCTGTCCGACCTCGACGGCGCCGAGCTCGGCGCGCAGGCGGCGGCGAAGGCGCAGGCGGCGGCCGACCCGGTCGAGCTGCCCCCGGGGCGCTACGAGGTGGTCTTCGAGCCTGCCGCCGTGGCGGACCTGTTGCAGAACCTCTCCTGGTACGGCTTCAACGGCAAGCGGTACGCCGAGCGGCAGTCGTTCGCCGAGCCCGGGGCCGCCCAGTTCGACCCGGCGGTGACCCTGGTGGACGATCCGCTGGGCGCGTCGGGCCTACCGTTCGACGCCGAGGGCACCGGCCGGCGGGCGCTGACCCTGGTCGAGGCGGGCACGACGCGGACGGTGGCGCACGACCGGCGTACCGCCGCCGAGGCGGGCGCGGAGTCCACCGGGCACGCGGTCGCGGGTGGCGCCACGTGGGGTCCGATGGCCCGCAACCTGCGCCTGTCCGGCGCGGCGGCCGGGCCGGCCAGCGCGGTGGGCCGGAGCACCACCGGCACGGCGGCCGGTGCCGTGGTCGACGCGGACACCGCCGCGTTGACAGCCGGGGTACGCCGGGGGCTGCTGGTCACCGACCTCTGGTACACGCGGGTGCTCGACCCGAAGAGCCTGGTCGTCACCGGGCTGACCCGCAACGGCGTCTGGCTGGTCGAGGACGGCACGGTCGTGCGGGCGGTGCGCGACCTGCGGTTCACCGAGTCGTACCCACGGGCGCTCGGGCCGGGCGCGGTGCTCGGGCTGGGCGCGCGGCCGGTGCGCCAACCGGACCGGGTGGACGGTGTCTGGTGGGAGGCGCCGTCGGTGCGGCTGGCGTCCTGGCACTTCACCGGAGGCGCTTCCGGCTGATCGGGCAGTGACGTTCTTAACAACCCGCCATCGATCAGCGTGCCAGGGCTTTTCCGCAGGCCAGACACACGGGACACTCCCTTGCGCGGACGGCCCGCAGAGATCGGCGTAACGTGTGTCACTTAGCTGCGTCGGTCGATCCGGCGTGGTCGTTGGTGTGCGCATGACGTGGCAGCGGGTGCGGGTTCGCCGGTCCGCGTGCCGACCGGAGAAAGATCAGCCCGCCCGTACGGGCCCGTCGAGGAGACGACTCGAATGACTTCAACGGCAACGAGGCCGCGGGGAGCGCGGGCCCGCGCCGCCATCGCGGCGAAAACGTTGCGTACCGACCGCTGGTGGCTCGCCCCGCTGATCACGGTGATCGGGCTCAGCGCCTGGGTGGCGTACGCGACGGTCCGGGTCTTCATGCACAAGTGGTACTGGGTGGACGAGTTCCACTACCTGACCCCGTTCTACTCGCCCTGCGTGACCGAGCGGTGTGTCGAGGGCGCCTCGCACTTCGGCCGGTTCCTGCCCGGCTGGTGGATCATCCCGGACGCCGCGCTGACCCTGCCGTTCCTGCTGCTGTTCCGGCTCACCTGCTACTACTACCGCAAGGCGTACTACCGGTCGTTCTGGCTGTCCCCGCCGGCCTGCGCCGTGCCGGACGGTCACGCCTCGTACGGCGGCGAGACCCGGTTCCCGCTGCTCGGCCAGAACCTGCACCGCTACTTCTTCTACGCCGCCGCGATCATCTCGCTGATCAACACCTGGGACGCGATCCTCGCCTTCCATTCGCCGAAGGGCTTCGGCTTCGGGCTGGGCAACATCGTCCTGCTGGTCAACGTGGTGATGCTCTGGGCGTACACCATCTCCTGCCACTCCTGCCGGCACATCATCGGCGGCCGGCTCAAGCACTTCTCCAAGCACCCGGTGCGGTACAAGGCCTGGACGTTCGTCTCGGCGCTGAACGTCCGGCACATGCAGCTCGCCTGGATCACCCTCGGCACCCTGGCGCTGGCCGACTTCTACATCATGGCGATCGCGGCCGGCTGGTTCAACGACCTGCGGTTCATCAACTAAAGGGCCCCTGACATGACCACTACCACGCGAATCGAACGACACCACTACGACGTCGTCGTCATCGGGGCCGGCGGCGCCGGTCTGCGCGCGGCGATCGAGGCCCGGCTCGCCGGCAAGAAGACCGCGATCATCTCCAAGTCGCTGTTCGGCAAGGCGCACACGGTGATGGCCGAGGGCGGCGCCGCCGCCGCGATGGGGAACGTGAACAGCCGGGACAACTGGCAGGTGCACTTCCGGGACACCATGCGGGGCGGCAAGTTCCTCAACAACTTCCGGATGGCCGAGCTGCACGCGAAGGAGTCGCCGCAGCGGATCTGGGAGTTGGAGACGTACGGCGCGCTCTTCGACCGCACCAAGGACGGCAAGATCTCGCAGCGCAACTTCGGCGGTCACGAGTACCCCCGGCTGGCGCACGTGGGTGACCGGACCGGCCTGGAGCTGATCCGCACCCTCCAGCAGAAGATCGTCTCCCTCCAGCAGGAGGACAAGCGCGAGTTCGGCTCGTACGACGCCCGGATCAAGGTCTTCTCCGAGACGACGATCACCGAGCTGCTGCTCGACGGCGACCGGGTCGCCGGCGCGTTCGGCTACTACCGGGAGTCCGGGGAGTTCGTCCTCTTCGAGGCGCCGGCCGTGGTGCTGGCCACCGGCGGTGTCGGGCGCTCCTACAAGGTGACCTCGAACTCCTGGGAGTACACGGGGGACGGTCACGCGCTGGCGCTGCGCGCCGGGGCCACTCTGATCAACATGGAGTTCCTCCAGTTCCACCCGACCGGCATGGTCTGGCCGCCGTCGGTGAAGGGCATCCTGGTCACCGAGTCGGTTCGCGGTGACGGCGGCGTGCTCAAGAACTCCGAGGGCAAGCGGTTCATGTTCGACTACGTCCCCGACGTCTTCCGCAAGCAGTACGCGGAGACCGAGGAGGAGGCGGACCGCTGGTACACCGACCCGGACAACAACCGCCGCCCTCCGGAGCTGCTGCCCCGGGACGAGGTGGCCCGCGCGATCAACAGCGAGGTCAAGGCCGGCCGGGGATCCCCCGCCGGTGGCGTCTTCCTGGACATCGCCAGCCGGCGCTCGGCCGACGAGATCCGCCGGCGGCTCCCCTCGATGTACCACCAGTTCAAGGAGCTGGCCGACGTCGACATCACCGCCGAGCCGATGGAGGTCGGGCCGACCTGTCACTACGTGATGGGCGGCGTCGAGGTGGACCCGGACTCCGGTGCCGCCTTCGGCCACGTGCGGGGGCTCTTCGCCGCCGGTGAGGTCTCCGGCGGCATGCACGGCTCCAACCGGCTGGGCGGCAACTCGCTGTCCGACCTGCTGGTCTTCGGCAAGCGGGCGGGCGGCCACGCGGCGAGCTACGCCGACGGGCTGCCGGCCCGGCCGAAGGTGGCCGTGGACGCCGTCGAGGCCGCGGTGGAGACGGCGCTGGCCCCGCTGCAGCGGGACACCGGCGAGAGCCCGTACACCCTGCAGCAGGACCTCCAGGCGGTCATGGGAGACCTGGTCGGCATCATCCGGCGCGAGGGCGAGCTGACCGACGCGCTGGGCCGGCTGGCCGAGCTGCGCGAGCGGGTGGCCAAGGTGAGCGCGGCCGGTGGCCGGCGCTACAACCCGGGCTGGCACCTGGCACTCGACCTGCGCAACATGCTGGTGGTCTCGGAGTGCACCGCGAAGGCGGCGCTGGAGCGGCAGGAGTCGCGCGGCGGGCACACGCGGGAGGACTATCCGGCGATGGAGCCGAAGTGGCGGCAGGTCAACCTGGTCTGCGCGCTGGACGGCGACACCGTGCGGCTGACCCGCAAGCCGCTGCCGAAGATGCGGCCGGAGCTGATCGGCCTCTTCGACCGGGCGGAGCTCGCCAAGTACCTCACCGACGAGGAGCTCGCCGACTTCGACGCCCTCGTCCCCGACGCTGGAGAGGCGGACAACCGATGAGCGCGAAGCGTCAGTTCCGGATCTGGCGGGGCGACGAGACCGGCGGCGACCTGCAGGACTACATGGTCGAGGTGAACGAGGGCGAGGTCGTCCTCGACGTCATCCACCGCCTGCAGGCCACCGACGCACCCGACCTCGCGTGCCGGTGGAACTGCAAGGCCGGCAAGTGCGGCTCCTGCTCCATGGAGATCA
Organism: Micromonospora sp. RHAY321; assembly: GCF_023896955.1. GTDB lineage: Bacteria > Actinomycetota > Actinomycetes > Mycobacteriales > Micromonosporaceae > Micromonospora. Next base: position 41,207 of record NZ_JAMHIW010000015.1, on the reverse strand, counting down.
ACGGCAAGCCGCGGCTGGGCTGCATGACCCGGATGTCGACCTTCGGCGACGAGGAGACCGTCACGGTCACCCCGCTGCGCACGTTCCCGGTGATCCGGGACCTGGTCACGGACGTCTCGTTCAACTACGAGAAGGCCCGGGAGACGCCGGCGTTCGCCCCGCCGGCGGACGTGGCCCCGGGCGACTACCGCATGCAGCAGGTCGACGTCGAGCGCTCGCAGGAGTTCCGCAAGTGCATCGAGTGCTTCCTGTGCCAGACCGTCTGCCACGTGATCCGCGACCACGACGAGAACAAGCAGGCGTTCTCCGGGCCGCGGTACTTCATCCGGGCGGCCGAGCTGGACATGCACCCGCTGGACGCCCGGACGGACCGCAAGGAGTACGCGCAGGCCGAACAGGGCCTCGGCTTCTGCAACATCACCAAGTGCTGCACGGAGGTCTGCCCGGAGCACATCAAGATCACTGACAACGGGATCATCCCCATGAAGGAGCGGGTCGTCGACCGCAGGTACGATCCCCTTGTGTGGCTTGGTAGCAAGATCTTCCGTCGGGGCGAGACGCCCCAGACCAGCGTGACCACCGCCCGCCAGGGCTCGGCGACGCCGCCGAGTACGAGCCGGGGCGGAGTCCACTCGCACGCGGGTGGCTCCCACGACCCGCAGGCCGAGGCGCAGGCACAGAGCGGCGTCAACTGGCACCGGGAGGTGCCCCACCCGACCGCGCCCGCGGTCGACGACCGGGGCCGCCTTCCGCTGACGGAGCTCACCTTCGACCGGGCCGCCGCGCCGTCGCCGTTCGGTGACGACGTGGCCTTCCCGCTGCCTCCGGAGCACCTCAACTTCGCCCACCCGGAGCAGGACAAGCACTGAGCACGATCACCGGACCGGGGGCCGCGGCTGATGCCGTCGGCCCCCGTTCCGCACTCCGACGTTGATCATGGGGCTGGCGAGGGTTTCGCGGCTCAACGAGCCCGCCAACCTCTCGATCAACCGGCGGGTGGCCGGGCTGGCCGACGCCTGGGCCCGCTCAGGACGGGGCGGAGCGCGGCGACGATCGGGGCGTCGGCCGGGAGCCAGGTGACCGAGTCCAGCTCGTCCGCCGCCAGCCAGCGGAGCGCGGAGTGTTCCAGTGCCTGCGGCTCCTCGCCGTCCAGCAGGCGGGCGGCGTACACCTTGAGCACCGAGCGGCCGTGCGCCATCCGCACGTTGCGGCCGACGCGGTCGCCGATCTCCACACCTACGGCCAGCTCCTCGGCGCACTCCCGGACCAACGCGTCGGTCTCGGCCTCGCCCGGCTCGACCTTCCCGCCGGGGAACTCCCACATCCCGGCCACCTCGGGTGGGCCGGAACGCGCACAGGCGAGCACCCGCCCGTCCCGGATGATCGCCGCGCCGACGACCACCTTCAGGTCCCGTCGTTCGGCCTGCCCGCCACCATTCGCCCGTTCGGTCCGCACGGGCGTCCAGGGTGCCAGATCAATCGGCGGTTTGGGTACCGAAGCCGGCCGCTAGGCCAGGAGAACCCGGAAGTGTGGGCGTGGACACCCCTTCCACGCGACGACAGACTAGAGGGCACCGACAAGACACGGGATGGCGACGATTTGGCCACAAGCCGGCAACGGCGCTTGGGGGGTGCGGTGATGCGCGTGCTGTTCAACAGCCGAGCCAAGCACGACTACCTTTCCGACGCGTTGACCTTGCTATCTGGTTGGACGCGGGAAGGCGAGCAGATCCGGCGGACTCTCGTGATCGACGATACCCAACACGCGGCGCTGACGGAACGCGTGAAGGTGGTCGCCGACGCGCTGCACCTGCGGCCCGAGATCAGCCGCCACGCAGACAGCACCCAGATCCGGGTGGGGCACGGCAACGGGGAGCCGCTGACCGAGGGCGACGTCCTGCTGGCGGCCCGGATCGAGGACGTCTACCGGACCGTCACCGAGTCCTGAGGCTCCGCTGAGAGATCACTGAAATCTCAGGTTTTCCTGAAAGACGCAGGGGTATCAATCCGGCGCGGGAGCAGACAACCGCCCCGTAACGGAGTGAACCTCTCATATTGCGCTTTTCAGGAGCTGACATGACCGCGCCCATCCAGAACCGCGCCAACGACCACGTCGAGCACGCCGGCCAGCACGACGTCCGCCGCGTCCACCGGCACGGCGACGAGACCAAGCCGTCCTGGAAGACCACCGAGCTGGCCGTCTACCTGCTGGCCGTGATCGGTGTGCTGATCGCCTCGAACGCCGTCGGCGACGGTGCCGCGAACAACGGCGGCGACTACTTCGCCGCCGACAAGGCCTGGTGGTACATCACCCTGCTGACCATCGGCTACCTGGTGAGCCGGGGCCTCGCCAAGTCCGGCAGCCGCAGCACCGACCACGACCCGCGCAGCGACCACTGACGCACCGTCCCCCCGTGGCCCCGCGCCACCCGCTTCCCGCGGGTGGCGCGGGGCTCCGCGTCGCCGATCGGCGGCTCACCGATCGGCGGCCGAGTCCTGCGGGTACCAGCGCAGCTCCACCGAGTTGCCGTCCGGGTCGCGGACGTAGATCGAGGTCGCCGAGCCCCGGGCACCGAACCGGCCGACCGGCCCCGTCAACACCGTGAAGGCGCCCGAGTCGATCACCTCGGACCAGTCCAGGGGTGCCACCACCAGGCAGAAGTGATCGACGTTGGCGCCCCGCCGGTCGCCACGGACCAGGTCGATGATGCTCTCCGGACCGATCCGCACCGACGGGAACGGGACGCCGCCAGCTCGCCACTCGTCGACCCGTACCGGCGCCAGCCCGAGCAGGCCGCAGTAGAAGTCCAAAGACCGCTCCACGTCGGCGACGGTCAGCACCAGATGGTCGAACCCGGTCACCCGCACCGCACTCACGCCTCCTCCAGTGCGGCCGCCGCACGCAGCCAGCCGGTGAACAGCCCCGGGTCGATGTCGGCGAGCCCACGCAGCTTCACCACGGCCATCGCCCGCGCGCCGGGCACCAGCCGCCCGGACGGGTCGGTGATCTCCTGCCCGCGCCACAGACCGAACGTGACATCCGACCGGTACGCCTTGAGCAGGCAGACCGGGTTCCGGCCGGGCCGGTCGCCCAGGCTCCAGACCGGGTGGCCGTGCCACATCGCCCCGGTCGCACCGGGCAGGGCGGCCGTGATGATGGGCGTCAGCTTCTCCCCGATGTCCCGCAGCGGACCGGGCAGGCCGGCCAGGTAGTCGTCGATACTCATCGCGAGTGCCCTTCGGTCGAGAGGTTCTCTTTGCCGGGGTTCACGATCCGCTGACGGGCGTCGCCGACCAAGAGCCGATGCCGCTACGATCGTTGCCCACAGGTCAACGGTGGGAGCGGCGTGCTGGAGCGGTACGAGGTCGAGACGTTCCTGACCCTCGCCGAGGAACTGCACTTCGGCCGGACCGCCGAACGGCTGCGGATCAGCACCGGCCGGGTCAGCCACGTGGTCAAGAAGCTGGAGCGCCGCATCGGCGCACCGCTCTTCGCTCGAACGAGCCGGGTCGTCGCGCTCACCCCGATCGGGCGGCAGCTCGCCGACGAGCTGGCCCCGCTGGTGGCCGGCATGGACGAGGCGGTCCGACGCGCGGTCGACGCCGGACGAGGCGTCACCGGGACGCTGCGGGTGGCGTTCCTGGGCGAGTGGACGGCGCCGGTGCTGCTCCGGGCGGTCGCCCTGTTCACCGAGCGGCATCCCGACTGCCGGGTCGAGGTGCACGAGGCTCAGCTGGCCACCACCCGCTCCGGCCTGCTCGACGGCTCCACCGACGTGCTGATCGCCTCGTACCCCTTCGACGGGATGGCCACCGGCCCGGCGCTGCTCTCCGAGGACCGGGTGCTGGCCGTGGCCGCCGGCCACCCGCTCACCCGGGAGCCGTCGGTGTCGCTGGAGGTGCTCGCCGACCATCCGGTGGTGCAGTACCCGGCGGTGACCTCGGCCGAGTTCAAGCGGGACCGCACACCGGAGCACACCCCGTCCGGCCGGCGCGTGCCGAAGGGCCCCACCGGGAACACCTTCTCCGAGATGCTGTCCCTGGTGGCGCTGGGCCGCGGCGTGCTGCCGGTGGGCGAGCACACCCGGCGCTACTACCCGCGCCCCGACGTGGCGTACGTGCCGATCCACGACGCGCCCCCGATCGAGCGCGGGCCGGTCTGGCTCGCCAGCAACGACACCGCCCGGGTGCGGGAGTTCGTCCGCGCCGCGACCGAGTCGAACGCCCGATGAGGCACGGCGAGTTCCGCCACCGCCGGCTCGTCCAGGTCTACGACGCCGAATGCACGTGGGGGCCGGACGATGACTTCTTCCGGTCGGTGGTCGACGAGACCCCCGTCGCGCGGGTCCTCGACCTGGGATGCGGCACCGGCCGGTTGACCGTCGCCCTCGCCGGCGCCGGCCACACCGTCACCGGTGTCGACCCCGCCGGCGCGTCCCTGGCCGCCGCCCGCGCGAAACCGGGCGGAGAACGGGTGACCTGGATCGAGGGCACCTCGGCGCTGCTGCCGGACGGTGCCTTCGACGTGGCGGTGCTGACCAGCCACGTGGCGCAGTTCCTCGTCGACGACGCGGAGTGGGCGCGTACCCTCGCCGACCTGCGACGGGCGCTGGTGCCCGACGGCCGGCTGGTCTTCGACGCCCGCGACCCGGCGGACCGCCGCTGGGAGCGGTGGAACCCGGTCGACTCGCGGCGGCGGATCACGCTGCCCGACGGCGGCGAGGTCCGCGCGTGGACCGAGGTCACCGGGGTACGCGGCGGCGCGGTCAGCTTCACCCACCACTACCACTTCGCCGACGGGGAGGAACTGCTCAGCTCGGCCACACTGCGGTTCCGCACCGAGGCGGAGCTGCGCGACTCCCTGGGCACGGCGGGTTTCACCGTCGACCGCGTCCACGGCGGCTGGCACCGCGAGCCGGTCGGCCAGGGCGACGGCGAGTTGCTGGTCATCGCCCACGCCGGCCGGCTGGCGCCGGTTGCCTAGCCTGGTCCGCATGGCGAACATCGCGTACGACCGCAAGGAGCAGGTCCAGCAGATCGAGAGTGGACTCCTCGACGGTGAGCAGATCATCGCCGTCTACGACGCCGTCGGCACCGGCACCGGGTTCATCGGGCTGACCGACCGGCGCGTGATCATCCAGGACCGCTCCTTCGTCGGAAAGCGGCATGCGATCACCAGCATCCCGTACTCGAAGATCACCAGCGTGAGCGTGGTCAGCAACAAGTCCTGGGGTGGCACGTTCTTTTCCACCGGCGCGATCGCCATCCACGTCGGCACGCACACCTACGAGGTGGAGTTCCGAGGCGCGCAGAAGAGCCACCACGTGCACAACGTGATCCTGCACCACATCTCCTGAGCGCATCGACCAGGCGTGGGGTCCGGCCGAGGTAAATGCCTTGCCGGGCCCCGGCGTCCTCTGGTGTCCTCACCCGACAGCCGCGCGAAGGGAGCAGCCGCCATGCCTGACTCGACGAAGTTCCTCCGACCGAACGTCATCCGACCTGAGGAATCGAGACTTCGTGAACAGATCTGCTCCCCTGACCACGGCGCGGCTGCGCGCCACTGACACCAACCCCGGAGGCCGCTGATGTCGGTCTTCGACGATCCCGGCCTGTTCGGCCGGCTGTGGGCCGCCGGCTACGACGACGGACCCAACCCCGACCCGACTCCGGCCGTCGACTTCCTGGCCGACCTGGCCGACGGCGGGCCGGTTCTGGAACTGGCGATCGGCACCGGCCGGGTCGCCCTGCCGCTGGCCGAGCGCGGCCTCACCGTGCACGGCGTCGAGGCGTCCGAGGAGATGCTGGCGGAGATGCGGGCGAAGCCCGGCGGCGAGCAGATCCCGGTGGTGGTGGCCGACATGGCGGACGTGCCCGTCGCAGGCCCGTTCCGCCTGGCGTACCTGGTCTACAACACGCTGTTCAACCTCGTGGAGGCCGAGCGGCAGGCGGACTGCTTCCGCAATGTCGCCCGGGTGTTGTCGCCCGGCGGCGCGTTCGTCGTCGAGGCGTTCGTGCCCGACCAGCGCAGCTTCGACCGTGACGAGCAGGTGCAGGTCCGTGCCGTGACGGAGGACTCCGCGACGATCCGGCTGCACCGGTACGACCGACCGGCGCAGCGCTTCGTCCGGCAGACCATCACCTTCGACGGCGAGGGCGTGCACCTGAAGCCCTTCGCCATGCGGTACGCCTGGCCGCATCAGATCGACGCGATGGCGCAGCAGGCCGGGCTCCGGCTCACCGAGCGGTACGCCGACTGGCACCGGCGCCCGTTCGACGCGGACAGCACGGCACACATCTCCGTCTACCGCGCCGGATAGCGGCGGTTGGTCGACTCCGGTTCCGGGTTCACCGTGGCGCCGGAGTCGACCTCCGTACGGCAAAAGGGCTGGCTTCCGCCCTGAGCTGATTCTGCTGGTAGCGACGTTTGTTGATGCGCACCGCCTCGGCCGGGTCAGCTGGCACCATGCCACTGGAGACCGCCCGCTTCCCGCGTTCCTCGCCCTACTGGCCAGTGGTCAGTCATCCCCTGCTCCGGCGGGTGCTGCCCGGGTTGGCGGTGTCCGCCCTGGGCGACGGGATGGCGGTGGTCGCGGTGACCTGGCTCGCCATCCAGCTCGCACCGCACGGCCAGCGCGGCACGTGGATCGCCCTCGCGATGGCGGCGTACACCCTGCCCAGCGCGGCCGGAACCGTCATCTTCGGCCGACTCCTGCGCGGTCGCAGCGGTGCGCAGCTCGCGGGCTGGGACGCCATCCTGCGGGCCGCGGCACTCGCGGCGATCCCGCTCGCCCACCTCGCTGGCGTCCTCACCGTCGGGCTGTACGTGGTCCTGCTGGCGGCGTCCGCGTTGCTGCACTCGTGGGGCTCCGCCGGACGGTTCACCCTGATCGCCGAACTGCTGCCACCGGCACACCACCTGCCGGCCAACGCGGCGCTCACCACCATCTCCGGGTTCGCCACCATCGTCGGCCCGCCGTTGGCGGGCATCCTGATCGGCTGGGCGGGGCCGGTGTGGGTCATCGCCATCGACGCGGCGACCTTCGCCGTACTGGCGCTCACCTACCGCCTCGTCCTCGCACCCGCCGGCCGGGTTCGCCGGCCCGCGCGTGGCGCCTCCCGCACCGCCGGCTTCTCCGTCATCCGCCACAACCGCGCTCTGCTGGGCCTGCTGGTGCTGAGCCTCGGGTTCTTCTTCCTCTTCGGACCGGTGTACGTCGCCATGCCGATCCACATCACCGACGACCTGCACGCCTCCGCGACGCTGCTCGGCAGCTACTACACCGCCTTCGGCGTCGGCGGTCTCGTCGGAGGTGTGGTCGCCGCCACCTGCGCCGCTGGCCGCTGCGGGCCACCACCATCGGCATCGTCGTCGGGTTCGGCGTCACCATGCTGCCGCTCGGTCTGGGCGCGCCTGTCGGCCTGTCTCTGCCGGCCTTCGCCCTCGCGGGCCTCATCTGGGCGCCGTACATGTCCACGTCGATGGCGCTGTTCCAGCGCAGCACGTCCGCCGCACAGCTCCCGGCGGTGCTGGCTACGAACGGTGCCATCCTGGTGCTGGCGGTGCCACTGGGCACCATGCTGGGCGGCCCTCTGGTGGGTGCCATCGGCGCCCGCCCGACGCTGCTGTTCTGCGCCGCGGCGATCGTGGCCCTCGGCCTGATCGCCGGGGGGTTCGCGATCTCGGGACGGATCGCGCGATCCCCCGGCGGTTCAGCGGTCGCCGAGGTCAGTGCCCGTCGCTGATCCGGACGTCGTCCGGCGCCGGCCTGCCGCGCCCCGTCTCCACGAGCCCCTTGAGACTCATCAGGAACGTCGCCCACTTGGTGCTGCACTCGTACATGAACTCGACCGGCTCGCGCCAGCCCTCGTGCGTGAAATTGACGATCGTGTACTCGCCGCGCTGGTCGAAACGCCAGCTGATCTCGGTGCCGATCCACTCCTGGGGGCCGCCGACCACCCGCCACCGCACCCGGTCGGCGGGGTCCAGCTCAAGGACCTCCATGTCGAACCCACCGGCGTCGCCGAACCGGACGGCCAGCTGCCCGCCGACCTCGCTCTTGCCCGTCGTGTCTGTCGACCACCAGCCGGCGATGCCCTCTGGAGTTGCCACCGCTCGGTAGACGTCGTCGAGCGGGGCGACGACACCGACCTGGTGCAGGATGTCGACCATGTCATTCTCCTTCGTCGTTGGGCGGCCTATTAGCAACCTTTGGTTGCATCAACCTACGACAGTCGACGCTCCTGGCGCAACCTTTAGTTGCATATGGCGACTCTGTCGTACCCGGAACGCAGAATGCGGGCATGTCTGAGCCAACTCCGCACCGGCACCACGCCCTCGACTACGTGGAGCTCACTGTCACCGACCTCGACCAGGCCAAACGCTTCTACGCCGAAGCGTTCGGCTGGCAGTTCAACGACTACGGGCCGGGGTACGCGGGCATCCGCAGCCCGCACGGTGACTCCGCGGCGGAGGTGGGCGGCCTGCGCCTCGACCAGGAGGTCCGGCCGGGCGGCCCGTTGGTGCTGCTCTACTCGGCCGACCTCGACCGGTCGGTGCAGGCGGTGACGGACGCCGGCGGGCAGGTGGTGAACGGGCCCTACGAGTTCCCCGGTGGCCGGCGGTTCCACTTCACCGACCCCAGCGGCAACGAGCTGGGCGTCTGGGCCGAGCGGTAGCGGCCGCCGAGAGGCCGGGCCGCTCGGCCAGGGCCGGTAAGGGGCTACCCCAGCGACTGCCGGGCGGCCTCGCCCATGGGGTCGTCGCGGGTGGGCAACTGCTGGATGGTCGGCAGCACTTCCTCCTGGAACACGCCATGCAGCCGGCGCAACTCCCGTGCCGGATGCTCGGCGTCGTCGACCCGCACGTCCCAGAGCGGGTACGGCTGATCACTGACCACCGTCACGGTCGCCGACCGTGCGCCGTGCCGGTCACCGCCGGTCTCCTCGCCGGCCTCGATGGCCAGCACGAGCCGCTCCGCCAGGTCGAGTTCCCTGCTGTCCTCGAACACCCGGACGATCTCCGCGAGGGTTTCCGGGCCGACCAGGCGGTTGCCCTGCACCGCGTACCCCGGCCTGGCGCAGTGCCCTGCCCAGTCCCTTGTAGCGGAGCCGGTGAAGGCGTGCGAGCGGCCCTGGCGGTCCACCATGCCGACCTGCCGCACCTCCCGACCCGGGTCCCGGGCCAGCAGCTCGGTCAGGACGTCCTCCGGCGAGCGGCCCTCGCCGAGCAGCGGCAGGCCGTCGTAGGCCAGGAACGGGTTGGGAGTGGCCTGGGTCGCCACCGCACCACCGCCGTGGTGCACGTGCGCGACAAGTTTGCCGACCGCAGGTCTGGCCGTCAGGGCTCCCACCCCGAGCTGGCCGGTACGCGGACACCGCGCGGCAATCGAGAAGGTCACGGTCGGCAGGTACCCGGACTGACGCCCGGCATGCCCGAGCCAGCCCACCTACGCAGGTCGAGCCGGCTCCCCCTGCACCCCGCGCGTGCACGTACTTCCCTCTGCGCTCGTGACCGGCGATCAACGGCCGGACGCCCACGGCGACGATGTCGATTTGAGCGTGACCCGCGTAGGCTGAACGCCTGTGGTCGGCGCCTGACGACGTCGACGAACCGGCGTCAAACAGCGGCGCGGGTCCTGGAGCCTTCCCGAGGGTCCTGCAGTGACCATCGCACGCCGCCCGGCGACCACTCCCGGTGATGTGCCTTCTCCGTAAGGACACACCGTCATGACTGACGCCCAACCAATGGATCCAAACAACGCATTCGCCGAGCTGGGCAGCATCAAGCTCGCCGAAGTCGACTTGGACGCGGTGCTGGCGAAGATCGCCGAGCTGGCCAAGCGCACCATCCCGGGCGCCAGTGAAGTTTCTGTCACCTTGATCCGAGGGGACGACGCGCACACCGCCGCGTTCACCGGCGAGCTGGCAGTCGCTCTCGACGAGTGGCAGTACGAGCAGGGCCACGGACCCTGCCTGGACGCGTCGGCCGCCACCGAGACCCTGTCGGTCCCGGACATGTCCACCGAGAGTCGATGGCCGGACTGGGCAAAGCGGGCGCGGGAAGCGGGTGCCAGCAGCTCCCTGTCGATCGGCCTGCCGGTGCAGGAGAAAGTCGCCGGCGCGCTGAACATCTACGGCACCGAGCCTGACGCCTTCGACGAGGAGGCGATGATCCTGGCCCAGACGTTCGCCGGCTACGCCGCCGTGGCCCTGGCCAACGTCCACCTCTACGACACCCAGGCGACCTTGGCCAGGCACATGCAGGCCGCGATGGCGAACCGGGCCGTCATCGAACAGGCCAAGGGCATCATCATGGGCGAGCGACGCTGCACCCCTGAAGAAGCCTTCGCCATCCTCGCCAAGCTCTCGCAGGACACCAACCGCAAGCTCCGCGATGTCGCCTCGACCCTCGTCGCCAACGCCTCGGGCACCCCCGCACCATAGAGCGGTGCCGACGAGCACCAAGCGTCGCCGATCCGTCACCGGTGGTGCTGTCCGTCTCCGCTTCGATCCACAGCTCGATCGGAGACGTCGAGTCGGACGAGCGTCGAGAATGGCGACTAGACGTTGAAGCGGAACTCGACCACGTCGCCGTCCTGCATGACGTACTCCTTGCCTTCGATGCGGACCTTGCCCGCCGCCTTGGCCGCCGCCATCGAACCGTGCTCGACCAGGTCGTGGTACGAGACCACCTCGGCCTTGATGAAGCCGCGCTGGAAGTCGGAGTGGATGACGCCCGCGGCCTCCGGCGCCGTGGCGCCGACCGGGACGGTCCAGGCGCGCGCCTCCTTCGGCCCGGCGGTCAGGTACGTCTGGAGGCCGAGGGTGCGGAAGCCGACCCGGACGAGCTGGTTGAGGCCGGGCTCGTTCTGCCCGATCGACTCCAGCAGCTCGCGGGCCTCCTCTTCGGGCAGGTCCACCAGCTCAGACTCGATCTTGGCGTCCATGAAGACGGCCTCGGCGGGGGCGACCAGGGCGCGCAGCTCGTCGAGGAACGTCTCGTTGGCCAGTTCGGCCTCGTCGACGTTGAAGACGTACAGGAAGGGCTTGGTGGTCAGCAGGTGCAGCTCGCGCAGGTGCTCCAGCTCGATCTTGGCGGCGGCGGCCCCGGAGTACAGGGTGGTGCCGCCGTCGAGCACCTCGATGGCCTGCTTCGCGGCGGCGACCGCGGCGGCCCGGTCCTTGCGGAGCTTGGCTTCCTTCTCCAACCGGGGCAGCGCCTTGTCCAGGGTCTGCAGGTCGGCGAGGATCAGCTCGGTGTTGATCGTCTCGATGTCGTCGGCCGGGGAGACCTTGCCGTCGACGTGCACCACGTTCGGGTCGGAGAAGGCCCGGACCACCTGGCAGATCGCCGAGGCGTCCCGGATGTTGGCCAGGAAGGCGTTGCCCCGGCCCTGCCCCTTCGACGCGCCGCGGACCAGGCCGGCGATGTCGACGAACGACACCGGCGCCGGCAGCACCTTCTGCGAGGAGAAGATCTCGGCCAGCTTGCCCAGCCGCTCGTCGGGCAGCCCGACCACGCCGACGTTGGGCTCGATGGTGGCGAACGGGTAGTTCGCCGCCAGCACGTCGTTCTTGGTCAACGCGTTGAAAAGCGTGCTCTTGCCGACGTTGGGCAGGCCGACGATGCCGATGGTGAGACTCACGACGGGCCAGCTTACGCCGCTGCTGTCGGGGCCGGTCCACGCGGCTCCGATTTGGCCCGCTCGATCGTCGGTCTTCGGCGGGTCCCCGCGGTGGTGACCCGTTGCTACCCTCTCGATGCGGCGAGCGGTAGGAGGCGTTGTGGACCAGGTGGCCGAATTCGACCGGTTGTTCCAGCAGACCCGACAGGCACTGGCGTCGATGCGTACGACCGGCCAGGTTCCCGACGACGGCTCGGCCGGTCAACCGGCGCGGGGCACCGGATCCGCAGCGGGCGGCCAGGTCGAGGTGGTGATGGTCGGCCAGCGGGTCGAGTCGGTGACGGTGGACCCACGCGCCCTGCGGATGGGCGCCGAGTTGCTCGGCGAGCAGATCACCCTGGCGGTCAACGCCGCCCTGGACGACCTGCGGCTCCAGGCCGGCGAGGCATCCGTGGACGCGCCCCCGGTGGACACGGTGGCCCTCGACCAGACGCTCGACGAGTTGCAGAACGAGTCCGTGCGGAGCATGGCCGCGATGACCGAGGCGCTCACCGACGCGGTGCGGCGCATCCAGCAGGCAGCGAGGTGACGACGTGCCCGAGAACCTGCAGGTGCATCCACCAGCGCTACGCCAGGGCGGCAGCCACCTGACCGAGGTGGCCGAGCAGCTCGCCGCTCAGTGGGAGGCGCTGCGGGCGCGGACGGCCGCGATGGGCGACATCTTCGGTGACGACGACGTGGGCGGCCTGATCGGCATGTCGTACCAGGCGGCCGAGGAGATCGCGGCGGAGTGCCTCGGCTCGGTCGTCGAAGGCCTGCGCGGCTTCGGCGACGGGCTGGGCCTGATGGCCGACCAGTACGACCTGGTCGAGCAGGACAACGACGCCCAGTTCACCACGATGAGCTGGTAGGGGCGTCGATGGGCATCATGCTGCCCGGCGAACTCGCCGGCCTGCTGAACGAGCTGGGCTACACCTGGCCCAAGTCGGACGAGACGAAGCTGTTCGAGCTCGGTCAGATGTGGATGGAACTGGCCGACTCGCTCCAGCAGGCGGCGGCCGACGGTGCGGCGGCCGCGCAACGGGTGCTGGACGGCAACCAGGGCGACGCGCTCGCCGCGTTCCAGCAGCGCTGGGAGAGCGGCGGCTCGGCGATCTCGGTGCTCCGTGACGGGGGCGCCGGGGCGCGGATGGTCGCCGCGACGCTCTTCGTGTGCGCGATCATCGTCCTCGCGCTGAAGATCAATGTCATCGTTCAACTGGTCATCCTGCTGGTGCAGATCATCCAGGCGATCGCGACGGCCGCACCGACGTTCGGTGCCTCGCTGTTGGAGATCCCGGTCTTCAAGAAGCTCACCGACATGGTCCTCGGCATGCTGGTCGACCAGGCGATCGGAGTGGTCCTGGGATGACCTCGACCCTGCCCGAGCTGTACATCGCCGTGGACGTGGAAGCCGACGGCCCGATCCCCGGGCCGTACAGCATGATCTCGCTGGGCATGGCCGTGGCCGGCCATCCGGAGCTTGCCTTCTATACCGAGTTGTGCCCGATCTCCGACGAGTTCGTACCGGCGGCGCTGGCCGTCTCCGGCCTGGACCGGGACCGCCTTCTGCGGGAGGCGCCCAGCGCGCAGGAGGCGATGACCGCCGCGGCGACCTGGGTCAACGGTCTTCGCCGACTCGGCCGTCCGGTCTTCCTCGCCGCACCCGCCGTCTGGGACGGCATGTTCGTGCACTGGTACTTCGTCCGCTTCGTCGGCCACAGCCCGTTCGGGGCCACCGGTTCCGGCGTGGATCTGCGCAGCTACTGGATGGGGTTGACCGGCAGCGAATGGGTCCAGACCAGAAAGGGCAAGATCAAGCACGAACTGGGCCTGCACGACGTGCCGCACACGCACCACGCCGGTGAGGACGCCGCCGAGCTGGCGCAGGTCTTCGACGCGGTGCTCCGCCGCCGACATTCGGGCGGGCCGGCGTGACCGGGCGACGGGACCTGCCGGACGGGGCCGCGACGGCCGCCCGTGGCATCGTCGCGCAGGCCGCCCGGAGCGCGATGCGCAGAGCCGATGACGTGGCCGGCGAGGCAGCCGAACAGGCGGGCACCCGGGCCGCGCGACGGATCCCCCAGGGCTTCACCGAGCGGCAGTGGACCCGGTTCGCCCGGGGCGCCCGGCAGACCCAGCGGCAGGCCGGCCTCCCCGACGGCGACCTGGTCGCGCACGGCAGCCGGGTACGCGGCACCGCCCGTCCGGACTCGGACATCGACGTGGCGCTCATCGTCGACGACGCCACCTTCTTCGGCCTCGCGGAACGCTCGCTGTCCCGGGCACCGGCCGGGACTCGGCTGCGCAAGACCATGCTGCGCCGGATCAACGAGAACGGGCAGCTCGCCAGCTTCGACCTGGGCACCGAGTTCACCCACCTGCGCCGTGAGCTGATGGACAGCCACGTGCCGCACAAGGTGCAGTTCTCGGTGCTGCGCCGGGGCGGCAAGTTCGACAACGGCCCGTTCCTCCCGCTCGATTGAGCGGTTGGGCATCTGGCAAGGTGGCAGACGTGCAGACGACGTTGCAGTTCCTCATCATGGTCGACGGCCCGCTGACGGAGGCGGAGCTGCTGGACCGGATCCGCACCGGGCTGCCCGACGCGGTGCCCTACCGGCGGGACTCGGTCGACGTTCGCGGCAACCTGTTGGAGATCAACCCCAACGAGGGCGCCGACCCGCAGCTGGCCGCCACCGACGAGGACGACTACCTCTACTTCCGGTGGCGGGTGGAGCTGACCCCGATGGCCGGCACGGTCGACGAGGGGCACCAGATCGCCCTGGCCCGGGAGCTGCTGCGGGCGATCGAGGGCCCGCAGGTGCGGGCGACCGTCTGCGCCGCCTTCGAGGACCGGGTCTGACCGGCCGCGCCCTCAGCCGAGCAGGCGGGGGGCGATGATCGCCTCCCGGACGCTGCCGTCCGCTCCACGGCTGACCTCGTACGCCGAGACGCCCTCGCGGTCGGCGACCGCCTCGACCAGGCGGGTGCCCCGGTAGACCAGACCCACGCCGTCGTCGGTGCAGTGGCTGGTGGGCAGCGTCCCGTCGCCGACCAGCTCGTGCATGAGCGGTCGACGCTGGCCTTCGCTGTCGTAGTGCACCCCGTTGCCGTACGGCAGCCAGCCCAGACTCTCGGTGAAGCCGCGCAGTCGGGGGCCGAAGCTGTCGGTGGCGCCGCCCACGTGCCAGCAGATCGATCCGGCGGAGACGCCGCCCAACACCACGCCGGCCTGCCAGCACTCGTGCAGGATCTCGTCGAGCCCGTGCACCCGCCAGACCGCGACCAGGTTGGCGACGCTGCCGCCGCCCACCCAGATCACGTCCTGGGCGAGCAGGTGGGCGCGAACGTCCTCGACGTTCGGCATCGGAAACAGGGCGAGGTGCGACAGCCGGAACCGGGTGTCGGCGAACGCGCCGTAGATGGCCGTCAGCGACGTGGGCTGGTCCCCGACGGCCTGCCCGAGGTAGCAGACGCGCGGCTGCGGACCGGCCTCGGCCAGCTCGGCCGCCAGCTCGAAGACCGGGCTGGGACGCAGGTCGAGAGGGCCTCGGTCGCCGCGGAAGAAACCCATGCTGGTGGCGAGGATGGTCGGTTCGCTGGCGGGCATGTGCGTCCTTCCGTCGGTGCGGGACGCGTTCATCCTGCCGCAGCCGGCCGCCGGCCGATCACCCGCCGCCGCGCTGCCCGACCCTCGGCCGGGTCGGTGGGGCCTCGGCTCAGCCGGCGCGACGCTGGCGGGGCACCAGAGCCAGCGCGCGGGGCTGGCCCTCGGCGGGCTCGGAGGCGGCCCGCTCCTCGGTCTGCTCGTCGGCTGGCGTCGTGCTGGCCGCTCGGTCGCAGACGGCCACCTCGCCGTCGGGCCAGGTGACCGGAGACAGCTCCCCCGGCGGCAGTTGCGCGGCGGCGGCGCGGGGCAGCGTGAACCGTTCGGCGGCAGCCGGGCCGGCCAGGACGGACTCGCGCAGCATCCAGCGCACCTCGTCGGCCGTCCAGCCCAACCCCGGCCGGGCGGCGATCTGGCGAACCAGACGCCGGCCGACGCGGGTGTCGTCGTCGTAGAAGCGCATGCACCAGTGGTGTGTCCACATGCCGAGCGCCCGCAGGCCCGCGTCGTCCAGCGAGCGGGCCAGCCGACCGCACGCGGTGTCGGCGAAGGTCACCTCGGCGTCGACCGCCCGGTCGCGCTCGATGGCCCCGACGGCGGCCGGCGCCACGGCCCGCATCCGCCGGTAGAAGGACTGCGCCACCGCACGGGGCAGCGGCGGGAACGCGCCCTGTGTCGACGCCGCCGCCCGACCCGCCACGCTCGCCATCGCCGCACCCCTTCTTGAGTTGGTGGCCGGACGTTACCCCCCACGACCGACACTTTCGGGCGGAAAATCCGCCCTCGAACGTGGATAGCAAGGATGACCTGGGGCGTCTGTATCGGTGACAACGAAACGGGGTGGTGGGTGGACGAGGACGAGCGAGCCCGGTTGGCCGAGTTCGTCGCCAGCCGGACTCCGGCGTTGATGCGGGTCGCGTACCTGCTGACCGGGAATCGCAACGCCGCCGAGGACCTGTTCCAGTCGGCGTTGGCGCGGACCATCCCGAAGTGGGGAAGCATCCGGCACGCCGACCCGGAGGGATATCTGCGCGTGGTGATGTACCGCGAACAGGTCAGCTGGTGGCGGCGACTGCGCCGCTGGCGGGAGACGCCGCTCAACCCGGCGGACGAACCGGTCGGCGCCGATCCGAGTGGCGGGTCCGACGTGCGGCTGGCGATGCGGGCCGCGCTGCGCCACCTGCCGCCGGCGCAGCGCACGGTGGTGGTCCTGCGCTACTACGAGGACCTGCCCGAGGCACGGGTCGCCGAGCTGCTGGGCTGCTCGGTGGGCACCGTGCGCAGCCGTACCCACCGGGCGGTCACCCGACTGCGGGAACTTCTGCCGGAGATCGAACTGCTGGAGGTACGGCGATGACCGATTCCTTCGAGCACCTCATCCGCTCCACCCTCACCGACCTGGCCGAGGAGGCACCGATCGTGCATGACCAGTTGAGCCGAGCGGAACGGCGGGTGCGCAACCGTCGCCGCGCCACGGTGACGATGGGGGCGTTGGGCACCCTCGCGGCGATCCTGATCGCCACCCCGCTCGCCCTCGCGGGGACCGGCTCGGACCAGCCCCGACCGGCCGCGCCCAACCCGGCGGTCGAACCCAACCTGCCCGCGCCCACCCCGTCCGGACCGGCCGTCGAGCCCGGACCGGTCGCGCCGAGCCCGCCGGGTGTGCCGGGCCGACCCGGACCGAGGGTCGAGCCGGGCCCGCCCGGTGTGCCGGGCCGACCCGGACCGACGGTCGAGCCGAGCCCGTCCGGGCCGATCGCTGTGCCGGGCGTGCCCGGGGTGCCGGGCGGCGCACCGGCGCCGGGCGTACCCGGCCGGCCCGGGCCGACGGTCAAGCCGAGCCCGTCCGAGCCGGTCGCGGTGCCCAGCCCGGCGGCATGACCAGGGCCGGTCGAGCCGGGCGCTCCCCCGCCCGGCCCGACCGGCGGGCGCTGTCGGAGCCACCAAGCCGGCACCGAGCCGCCGGGGCGCGACGACCGGAGATCCTGGTCACCTCGGGTTGGCAAAGACCGGCGGGGTCCGCCCACTCTTGGGCCATGACCGTTCACGGACACCCGATCGCCGTCGGCCTGTGCCCCGATCCGTCCGTGGACGAACGGGACGCGACGCGACACCAGTCCCGGCCGGCAGCAGCGGTCCGCGAGCTGCGGGGGCGGCGATGAGCGCCGCGCTGGCCCGGGTCCCCGGGTCGCTCACCGGGCAGCTCGTCACACCGGGCGACCGCCGGTACGCGCAACTGCGCTCGACGTACACCACGACCGCGTCGCCGGCCGGCATCCTGCTGCCGAAGAACGCCGCGCAGGTCGTCGCCGCGATCCGCTACGCACGCGAGCAGCGGCTGCCGATCGCCGTCCGCAGCGGCGGGCACGGCCTCTCCGGCGCCGGCTCCAACAATGGCGGCCTGGTCATCGACCTGTCGATGCTCAACCGGGTGCAGGTGCTCGACGAGCGGTCCGGGCTCGTCCGGGTCGAGGCCGGCGCCCGCTGGGCGAACGTGGCAGCCGCGCTGGCACCGTACGGCCTGGTCATCAGCTCGGGCGATTACGGCAACGTCGGCGTCGGCGGCCTGGCCACCGGCGGCGGTGTCGGCTGGCTGGTCCGCTCGTCCGGCCTCACCATCGACCGCGTCCGGGCGGTGGAGGTGGTGCTCGCGGACGGCACGCAGGTGCGCGCGGACGCCGAGCACGAGCCGGAGCTGTTCTGGCTGGTCCGGGGCGCCGGTGCGGGGGCGGGGATCGTGGTGGCGTTCGAGATCGAAGCCACCGAGCAGCGCAACGTCGGGGTGGCGCAGCTGGTCGTCGAGGCGCACCCGGACGGCCGCACCGTCCGGGAGTGGGCGGACTACCTGGCGCAGGCTCCACGAGAGCTGTCCGCCGGTGCCGTGCTGTACGCGGAGGGACGGTCGGCCCTCATGTCCATCACCGCCGTGGTCGCCGCCGAGAGCCTGCGCCGCGCCCGGCCCGCCGTGGAGCCGCTGCTGGCCCTCGGGAAGCTCCTCGAACACCGCACCGACCTGCTGCCCTACCCGGCCCTGGTGCCGACCGCGCACCTGCGCCCGAACGTCGGTCAGCAGCGGGGCACGACCACCAACGGCCTGTTCACGGGGCTGGATGACGCCGGCGCACGGGCGCTGATGCGGGCGGTGACCGGGCCCGGCCGGGCCGTGGTCCAGCTCCGCTCGGTGGGCGGGGCGATCAACGACGTGGCACCGGACGCGACCGCCTACGCACACCGGCACCAGAGCACCCTGGTCGTCGCCTCGGTGTTCCCTCCGCAGGGTGGCGCGGCGTTGGACTCCGCGTGGCGGGGCGTCGCCGGCCGGGCGGACGGCGCGTACGTCAACTTCGAGAGCCGGCCGGACCCGACCGCGTTCGCCCGGATCTACCCGGGTGAGACCGGCGTCCGGGTGCGGCGGCTCTGGCGACGGTACGACCCGGACGGCGTGTTCCGGCCCGCGCTGCTGACCGCCCGACCCGCCCGGTCCGGCCAGCCCGCACGGTCGAGCCAGCCCGCACGGGCCGGGGAGCCCGCACGGTCCGGGCAGTCCGCGCGGTCCGGCCAACCGCATCGGCGTCGCCGCTGACGGCCACCCGGGCGCGGTTACCAAGGGGGCGCACGCCCAGGTCCGATTCCCGCCAGCCGGAAGCCCGGCGAGCGGGGCATCATCGGTGGCGTGGAGATGGACTTCGAGCGGTGCTACCGGGCTGTGGACAGCCGTGACCAGCGGTTCGACGGCTGGTTCTACACGGGTGTGACGTCCACCGGGATCTACTGCCGGCCGTCCTGCCCGGCGACCACGCCCAAGCGACAGAACGTCCGGTTCTTCCCGTCCGCCGCCGCGGCCCAGGGTGCCGGGCTGCGGGCCTGCCGTCGCTGCCGGCCGGACGCCGCGCCGGGCTCCCCCCAATGGGACGTCCGCGCGGACGTGGTCGGCCGGGCGATGCGGCTGATCGCCGACGGAGTGGTCGACCGGGACGGCGTTCCCGGGCTGGCCGCGAAGCTCGGCTACACCGAGCGGCACCTGCACCGGATGCTGCGCGCCGAGATGGGGGCCGGGCCGCTCGCCCTGGCCCGGGCACAGCGGGCGCAGACCGCCCGGATCCTGATCGAGACGACCGGCCTCGGGATGGCCGAGATCGCGTTCGCCGCCGGGTTCGGCAGCGTGCGGCAGTTCAACGACACGGTCCGCGAGGTGTACGCCACCGCCCCGTCCGAGCTGCGGGCGGCACGTGGCCGGCACCAGACGCCGCCCGGGGCGGGGACCATCACGCTCCGGCTGGCGTACCGCCCGCCGCTGCACGCCCGGGCGTTGCTGGACTTCCTCGCCGTGCGGGCGCTGCCCGGCGTGGAGGAGGTCCGTGACGGGACGTACCACCGGGGGTTGCGGTTGCCGCACGGCGCCGGTCAGGTGGCGCTGACCCCGGCGGACGGGCACGTGGCGGCGACGCTGCGGCTGGCGGACCTGCGTGACCTGGCGCCGGCGGTGGCCCGCTGCCGCCGGCTGCTCGACCTGGACGCGGACCCGGCCGCCGTCGACGCCACGCTCGCCGCCGACCCGGCGCTCGCCCCGGCCGTCGCGGCCGAACCGGGTATCCGGGTCCCCCGCGCGGTGGACGGCTTCGAGCTGGCGGTCCGCGCCATCATCGGCCAGCAGGTCTCGGTCACCTCCGCCCGCACCACCCTCACCCGCCTGCTGGCCGCCCGCGACCGCGTCGATCATGAGGTTGGCGGGCCGGACGGGGACCTGGAGCCCGACCAACCTCATGATCACCGGGGCGAGGGGCTCCGGGGTTTTCCCAGCGCGGAGGAGGTGCTGGGGGTGCCGGATGAGGGGTTCGGAATGCCTGTCGGGCGGCGGGAGACCGTACGGACGCTGGCGCGGGCGGTGGCCGACGGGGAGCTGGACCTCGCGCCCGGTGGCGACCGGGAGGAGAGCGTTCGGCGGTTGCTGGCGCTGCCCGGCATCGGCCCCTGGACGGCCGGCTACCTGGCCATGCGCGCCTTCGGCGACCCGGACGTCCTGCTCCCCACCGACCTGGCGGTCCGGCGCGGCGCGGCCGCGCTCGGCCTGCCCGACGACCCCAAGACCCTCGACGCGTACGCCGACCGCTGGCGCCCCTGGCGGTCCTACGCCACGATCAGACTCTGGAGAGCGGCATGACCATCGACAGCACCACACTGACCACCCCCGCCGGCCCGCTGAGCGTCCTCGCCGACGCCGACGGCGAGGTCCTGGCGGCCGGCTTCACCCCGGACCCGGCGGCGCTGCTGCCCCTGATCCACCCGACCCTGCGGGCGCCGCTTCGGCGGCGGACCGACCTCGGCCCGGTCAGCGCGGCCGTCCGCTCCTACCTGGACGGTGACCTCACCGCCATCGACGCGGTGCCGGTGCGGCAGCGCACCGGCGGCGAGTTCATGGCGCACGCCTGGCAGGTGCTGCGCGACGTCCCACCGGGCACCCCGGTCACCTACACCGGGTACGCGGCGCTGGCCGGCCGGCCACCGGCGGTGCGGGCCGCCGCGGCCGCCTGCGCCCGCAACGCGGCGGCGCTGTTCGTGCCCTGCCACCGGGTGCTGCGCACCGACGGCAGCCTCGGTGGCTACCGCTGGGGGCTGGACGTGAAGAAGTGGCTTCTCGGTCATGAGCGACGGTTGACAACAAGCTGACACAAGCATCGACAGACATAGACGCTACCGTCGGGTAGTGCCTGCGGACAGCGTCGGCAACCCGGCCGCCCGGGTCGCCGCGGGCCCAAACCCCGTGCACAACCTCTGGCGGCTGCGCCGCTACCTGCGCCCGTACGCCGCCGAGTTCGCCTGGTTGATGCTCGCGGGGCTCGCCGGCACGGCGGCCGGGATCGCCGTACCGCTGGTGGTGCAGCGGGTGGTCGACGGGCCGGTGGCGCGGCACGAGCCCGCCGGGCTGCTCCAGCTCGGTGGCCTCGCGCTGCTGCTCGGCGTGGTCGAGGCGGTGCTGATCTTCATCCGACGGTGGGTGCAGTCGTCCTCCGCGGTGGGCATGGAGGCGGCGTTGCGCGCCGACGTCTACGCCCATCTGCAGCGGCTGCCGACCAGCTTCCACGACCGCTGGCAGTCCGGTCAGCTCCTGTCGAGGATCACCAGCGACCTGTCGGTGATCCGCCGGTTCCTCTCCTTCGGCGTGTTCTTCCTGGTGCTCAACCTGACCACCTACGTCGTGGTGGTCGTGCTGCTGATCCGCCTGCACCCGAGGCTCGGGCTGCTGGTGGCGGCCAGCACGGTGCCACTGCTGCTGATCACCCGGCGCTTCGCGCGGCACTACCACAGCGCGTCCCGCCGGATGCAGGACCAGCAGGGCGACGTGGCCACCCTGGTCGAGGAGACCGCGCAGGGCCTGCGCACCATGAAGGCGTACGGCCGGGGGCCCGAGCTGGCCGCCCGTTTCGCCGGTGGCGCCCGGCGGCTGCACGACACCGGCGTACGCAAGGGCCGCCTGCTGGCCAACACCGCGGCGCTGCTGGACCTGGTGCCCAACCTGACCCTGGGCGTGGTGCTGGTCGCCGGGGCGGCCGCCGCCGCCGAGGGCGCGCTGACCATCGGTGAGGTGGTCGCGTTCGTCAGCCTCCAGTTGATGCTCATCTGGCCGGTGCAGACCCTCGGCTGGATCATCGCCAACGGTCAGGAGGCGGCCACCGCCGCCGACCGGGTCCAGGAGGTGCTGGACACCCCACCGCAGATCGTGGACAGGCCGGGGGCGCTCGCGATGGCGCGCGACGCGGTCCACGGCCGGCTCCGGTTCGAACGGGTGGCGTTCCAGTACCCGGGCACCACGGAGACGGTGCTGCGCGAGATCGACCTGACCATCGAGCCGGGCGAGACGCTGGCCCTGGTGGGCGCGACCGGCTGCGGCAAGAGCACGCTGCTCTCCCTGGTGCCCCGACTGCACGAGGTGACCGGCGGTCGGATCACCCTGGACGGGCACGACCTGCGCGACCTGCGGCTGGACTCGCTGCGCCGGCTGGTCGGGGTGGCCTTCGAGGAGCCCACGCTCTTCTCCATGTCGGTGCGCGAGAACCTGACGCTGGGGCACCCGGAGGCCGGCGACGACGAGGTCCGGGCCGCTCTCGCGCTCGCCCAGGCCGACTTCGCGTACGACCTGCCGTGGGGTCTGGCCACCCGCGTGGGTGAGCAGGGGCTGTCGCTCTCCGGTGGGCAGCGGCAGCGGTTGGCGCTGGCGCGGGCGGTGCTCGGCCGTCCGGCACTGCTGGTGCTGGACGACCCGCTGTCCGCCCTCGACGTGCACACCGAGGCGCTGGTCGAGGCGGCACTGCGGCGGGTGCTGCGGAACTGCACGGCGCTGCTGGTGGTGCACCGTCCGTCGACGATCGCACTGGCCGACCGGGTCGCCCTGCTCGACGGCGGGCGGATCGCCGCGATCGGCCGGCACTCCGAGTTGCTGGCCACCGTGCCGGCGTACCGGGCACTGCTCGCCGCCGAGCCGCCGGCCGGGCAGCCGCCGCCGACCGGGCCGACCACGTCCGCCCCGTCCACGTCGGACGGGTGGGGGCTGGTGCGGTCGTGACCGTTCGGGAGGAGGCCGACCCACCGCCGGGGGAAGAACCGGAACTCTCCCGCTGGCGCGGGACGGCCACCGACCCGGAGGCCGACCGGAGCCGGGCCGAGGACACCACCCCCGAGGCCGTGACCCGGCTGCGCCGGCTCAGCCGGACGCTGCTGGCCGACCTGCTCCGCCCGCACCGGGGTCGACTCGCCGCCGCGGTCGGCCTGCTGCTGGCCCAGAACGCGGCCGCGATGGCCGGCCCGTACCTGGTCATGGTCGGCATCGACCGGGCCATCGCGCCGTTGCGGGCCGGTGACGCCGGGCCGCTGGCCGCCGTGGCGGGGGCGTTCGCCGTCGCCTCGGCCACCGAGTACGTGGCCCGCCGCGGGTTCCTCGCCCTGTCCGCCCGGATCGGCCAGGCCGTCCTGCTGGATCTGCGGCAGCGCGTGTTCGGGCACTTCCTGCGACTGTCGGTGGGCTTCCACGAGCGGTACACCTCCGGCCGGATGGTCTCCCGGCTCACCAGTGACCTGGACTCGATCGCCGAGCTGGTCGACGGCGGTATCGACAGCCTGGTGCTGGCCGCGCTGTCGATCCTCTCGGTGGCGGCCATCCTGCTCTGGCTGGACCTGCCGCTGGCCGCGGTGACGCTGTTCGCGTTCCCGTTCCTGTTCTGGCTCTCCCGCTGGTTCGCCCGGGCGTCGGCCGGCGCGTACCGGCGGACCCGCGAGGCGGTCGCCCTGGTCATCGTCCACTTCGTCGAGTCGATGCGGGGCATCCGCGCGGTGCAGGCGTTCCGCCGGGAGCCTCGCAACCAGCGGATCTTCGTGGCGCTCGGCGACGACTACCGACAGGCCAGCCTGCACGCGTTCCGCCTGATCGCCACGTACTCCCCGGCGATCAAGCTGATCGGCAATGTCACGGTGGCGGTGGTGCTCTGCTACGGCGGTTGGCGCGTCCTCGGCGGGCGGACGGAGGTCGGTGTCCTCGCCGCGTTCCTGCTCTACCTGCGCCGCTTCTTCGAGCCGATGCAGGAGCTGAGCCAGTTCTACAACTCCCTCCAGTCGGCCACCGCCGCTCTGGAGAAGCTGGCCGGCGTGCTGGACGAGCGGCCGGCGGTCGCCGAACCGGCCCGGCCGGTGCCGCTGCCGACCGGCGTCGGCCGCGGTGAGATCGCCTTCGGGGCGGTCACCTTCGGCTACCGCGCCGACACCCCGATCCTCTCCGGGCTGGAGCTGACCGTGCCCGCCGGGCAGACCGTCGCGTTGATCGGGCCGACCGGCGCCGGCAAGTCGACCGTCGCCAAGCTCGTCGCCCGGTTCCACGACCCCGACACCGGCACCGTGCGGCTGGACGGCATCGACCTGCGTGCGGTGGGCGACGCCGACCTGCGGCGCGCGGTGGTGCTGGTCACCCAGGAGAACCACCTGTTCAGCGGCACCGTGGCGGAGAACATCCGGTTCGGTCGGCCGGGCGCCGACGACGCCGCCGTGCAGGCCGCCGCCCGGGCCATCGGCGCGCACGAGTTCATCACCGCGCTGCCCGACGGGTACGCCACGCAGGTGCACCGGCGCGGCGGCCGGCTCTCCGCCGGGCAGCGGCAGTTGGTCGCGTTCGCCCGCGCGTTCCTGGCCGACCCGACCGTGCTGATCCTGGACGAGGCGACGTCGTCGCTGGACGTGCCGACCGAGCGGCTGGTGCAGCGGGCGCTCGGCACCATCCTGCGGGACCGGACCGCCCTGGTGATCGCGCACCGACTCTCCACCGTGGAGACCGCCGACCGGGTGCTCGTCCTCGACGGTGGGCGGGTCGTCGAGGACGGCCCGCCCGCCGTGCTGGCCGAGGCCGACGGCCGGTACGCGGCGCTGCACCGGCAGTGGCGCGACTCACTGGTCTAGGCGAGCACCGACCCGCCGTCGACGGTGAGGACCGTCCCGGTGGTGAACGGGTTGACCATGGTGAACAGGTACGCCGAGGCGACGTCGTCGACCTCCCCGACCCTGCCCAGCGGCACGGACGCCGCGGACTGGCGGTAGAGCTGCTCCCGGTCCGCCTCGGGCATCGAGGCCCAGAGCGGGCTGCGGACCACGCCCGGCGCGATCGCGTTGACCCGGATCCGGCGGGGTGCGAGCTCGACGGCGAGGGCGCGGGTCAGCGCCTCGGTCGCGCCGCAGATGCTGGCCGCCACCGACCAGCCCGGACCGGGCCGGGCGGAGGCGGTGCCGGTGGTCAGCGTGACGGAGCCCCCGTCGCTCAGGTGCGGGGCGGCGGCCCGGACAGCGCCGAGCGCGCCGAAGTAACGCAGCTCGAAGAACTGCCGCGCCCGGTCCACGTCCAGCTCGTCCAGGGACATCAGGGCCAGTGGCTCGCCAGCGGTGTAGGCGAGGTGGTCGACCGGGCCGACCTCCGCCACCAGCCGGGCGAACATCCGGTCCACGGCGGCGGCGTCGGTCAGGTCGACGGCGTGGCCGTGCGCGCCCTCCGGCAGCTCGGCGAGCGCCTTCTCGACGCTGGCCGGGTTGCTGGACACGACGGTGACGACCGCACCGGCCTCGGCGGCCGCGCGCGCCGTCGCCAGGCCGATGCCGGAGGTGCCCCCAAGGACGACGACGTGCCGGGAGCGCAGGGAACTGGTGTTCATGGGGTGGATGCCTCTCTCGCGGATTGCCTGCGCCAACCCTGCGTCCGCCCCCACCGCACCGTCCAAGACCCGCCTGGTCGGCTGTGATACCCGTAGGGTATTGCCGTGAGCGCCGATGTCGACCTGCGGAAACTGCGCTACTTCCTGGCGGTCGCCGAGCACCTGCACTTCGGCCGGGCCGCCGCGGAGCTGCGCATCGCCCAACCGGTGCTGTCCCGGCAGATCCGGGCGTTGGAGCGTGAGCTGGGCGCGCAGCTCCTGCACCGGGACCAGCGCCGCACCGAGCTGACGGCGGCCGGCGAGCAGCTACGCGCGGACGGGTCGGTGCTGCTGGCCCGGGCCGGTGCGCTACGCCGCCGGGTGCTCAGCACCGCCCGGGGTGGCGCCCGCACCTTCCGGATCGGGTTCATGCCCGGCCTCATCGTCACCGCCGAGGTACGCGCGCTGCGCGAGGCCAACCCGGGCCTGGAGGTCGAGGTGGTCCGCACCGGATGGGACGACCAGACCGAGGTGATCCGGGACGGACGGGTCGACGCCGGGTACGTCCGGCTGCCGCTGGACCCGCGCGACCTCGCCCTGGAGCCGCTCTTCGACGAGCCACGGGTCGTCGTCGTTCCGGCCGACCACCGGCTGGCCGGCAAGCAGCGGGTGAGCATCCACGACCTGGCCGACGAGCACCTGCTCCAGGACCCCGGGGCGGTGCCGGAGTGGCGGGACGTCGCCACCGAACTGCGGGCCGGCGAGCGCCTGCCGGAACGGTCCGTGCGGACCGTCGAGGAGAAGCTGGAGTACGTCGCCGCCGGGCGCGGCGTGGTCGTCCTGCCGCTGTCCACCGCGCTCTTCTACAGCCGTCCCGACGTGCGGCACACCCTGATCGCCGACATCGGCCCCAACCGGGTCTGCGTGGCCTGGGCGGCGGACAGTCGCAGCGACCTGATCCGCCAGTTGACCGCGATCGCCCACCGGCTTCATCCGGAGCCGCCGGCCGACGACCGCTAGCAGGCAGTCGGTCCCGGACTGGCCGTCGTGTCCCGGCCGCAACTGCGTGGCCCGGCACCCCTGCGGTGCCTACGATCGCAGGATGACCGATACGGCGAGGACGGCCCGCGCCGGCGTCCCCGAGCGTCCGACCCTGGACGGGCTCGAGGAGACCTGGGCGCGCCGCTGGCAGGAGGAGGGCACGTACGCGTTCGACCGCTCGAAGCAGCGGGCGGACGTGTACGCGATCGACACCCCGCCGCCGACCGTATCGGGCGAGCTGCACATGGGACACGTCTTCTCGTACACGCACACCGACACCACGGCCCGGTACCAGCGGATGCGCGGCAAGGCCGTCTTCTACCCGATGGGGTGGGACGACAACGGCCTGCCCACCGAGCGCCGGGTGCAGAACGTGTACGGGGTGCTCTGCGACCCGGCGCTGCCGTACGACCCGGTGTGGCGGCCACCGGCGGCGCCGGTCGACGAGGCGGCACGGCGCAACCCCACCCCGATCTCGCGGCGCAACTTCATCGAGTTGTGCGAGCGGCTGACCGTCGCCGACGAGCAGGTCTTCGAGGCGCTCTGGCGGCGACTCGGGCTGTCGGTGGACTGGTCGCTGACGTACACCACGATCGGCCGGGTCGCCCGCGCGACCAGCCAGCGGGCGTTCGTGCGCAACCTGCTCCGGGGTGAGGCGTACCAGTCGGAGGCGCCGACGCTGTGGGACGTCGGGTTCGGCACCGCGGTCGCCCAGGCGGAGCTGGAGGACCGGGAGCGCCCCGGTGCCTACCACCGGCTGCGGTTCACCGGGCCGAACGGGCGCGAGGTGCTCATCGACACCACCCGGCCGGAGCTGCTGCCGGCCTGCGTGGCACTGGTCTGCCACCCCGACGACGAGCGGTACGCCGACCTGGTGGGTGGCACGGCGCGCAGCCCGCTGTTCGACGTCGAGGTGCCGGTGCACGCCCATCCGCTCGCCGACCCGGGCAAGGGCACCGGGATCGCGATGGTCTGCACGTTCGGCGACCTGGCCGACGTGACCTGGTGGCGCGAGCTGCGGCTGGACACCCGGGTCGTGATCGGCCGGGATGGTCGGCTGCTCCCCGAGCCGCCGGCCGGTGTGCCGGCGCAGCCGTACGCGGCACTGGCCGGGCAGACCGTCAACGCCGCACGCCGGACGATCGTCGGGATGCTGGCCGACGCGGGTGACCTGATCGGCGAGCCGCGCCCGATCACGCACCCGGTCAAGTTCTACGAGCGCGGCGACCGGCCGCTGGAGATCGTCTCGACCCGGCAGTGGTACGTGCGCAACGGCGGTCGGGACGACGCGCTGCGGGCGACGCTGCTGGCCCGGGGCGAGGAGCTGAACTGGGTGCCGGCACACATGAAGCACCGCTACGACCACTGGGTGGCCGGCCTGACCGGTGACTGGCTGGTCAGCCGGCAACGCTTCTTCGGGGTGCCGGTGCCGGTGTGGTACCGGCTCGACAACGCTGGCGAGCCGGACTGGTCCCACCCTCTCACGCCGGACGAGTCCGCGCTGCCGGTCGATCCGTCCAGCGACCCGGCGCCCGGCTACGACGAGTCGCAGCGTGGCCAGCCGGGCGGCTTCGTCGGCGACCCGGACGTGCTGGACACCTGGGCCACCTCGTCGCTGACCCCGCAGATCGTCGGCGGCTGGGAGACCGACCCGGACCTGTTCGCCCGGGTCTTCCCGATGGACCTCCGCCCGCAGGGGCAGGAGATCATCCGAACCTGGCTCTTCGACAGCGTGGTCCGTTCGCACTTCGAGCACGACGTGCTGCCCTGGCGGGACACCGTGCTCTCCGGCTGGATCCTCGACCCGGACCACAAGAAGATGGCCAAGTCCAAGGGCAACGTGGTGACCCCCCTGGCGTTGCTGGAGCAGCACGGCTCGGACGCGGTGCGCTACTGGGCGGCCAGCGGCAAGCCCGGCATGGACCTGGCGTTCGACCCGGCGCAGATCAAGGTCGGTCGTCGGCTGGCCACCAAGCTGCTCAACGCGTCGAAGTTCGCGCTCGGGCTGGGCGCGGCGGACGCGCTGCGCACCCCCGCGACAGCCCCGCTGGACCGGGCCATGCTCGCCGAACTGTCCACCGTCGTCACCGCGGCGGGCTCCGCCTTCGACTCGTACGACCACACGGCGGCATTGCAGGTGACCGAGGCGTTCTTCTGGCGGTTCTGCGACGACTACATCGAGTTGGTCAAGGAGCGCGCGTACGGCACCGGAGCGGCCGCCGACTCGGCACGGGCCGCGCTGGCCTCCGCCCTGTCGGTGCAGTTGCGCCTGTTCGCCCCGGTGCTGCCGTACGTCACCGAGGAGATCTGGTCCTGGTGGCGCTACGGCTCGGTGCACCAGGCGCCGTGGCCCACCACCTACGAGGTGGCCCGGACGATCGAGGGGACGGGCGACCCGACGCTGCTGCGGCTGGCCGGCGACGCGCTGAGCCAGGTGCGTCGGGCCAAGTCGGAGCGGAAGCTGTCGATGAAGGCGGAGGTGCCGCTGGCCGAGGCACTCGGGCCGGCGGCACTGCTGGAGCAGCTCACCCTGGTCGCCGACGACCTGCGCGCGGCCGGCCGGATCGGCAAGCTCGACCTGCTCCCCGACCGCACCCCGGAACTGGTCATCGCCTGCGCCTTCTGACCCCCGCCGCCGCCATCCGCACCGCAGGGGTGGCGGCGGGCGGTTCGGTCACCAACCGCGCAGGAAGCGCAGGCCGACCAGGATCGCGACCACCGCCGGCCCGACCAGCAGGGTGATCGCCTGGAGCCGGTACTGCATCCGGTGCCGGGTCAGCTCGACCGCGTTGCCGAGCACGATCGCCCCGGCCAGCATCATGAACCCGCCCCACCAGCCGGTCTTCAGGTGGATCAGATCCGCCCGGATCAGTTGCAGGGTCACCCCGACCAGCGCGCCGGTGAGCGCGAGCAGGGCCACCGCCCGGTGCAGGCCGCGGGCCAGCGGGTGGGCCGCGCGCCACAGGTAGGTGCCGGCGACGGCCAGGCAGGGCAGCACCACCAGCACCGGCCAGCCCCGGCTCATCACGCCGAACATCAGCAGCGCGCCCACCGCGAACACGAGCGTGCCGACGGAGGCGATGACGAACCCGGCGAAGGCCCGACCGCCGCGCCGGGCCAGCAGCGGCCCACCGCTGGCCGCGATCAGCGCGCCCGGGATCAGGACGAACCCCGCCCACCAGTGGAACCGTCCGCTGCCCTGGGCGGCCGTCGCGACCGTGGCGCAGGCCAGCCCGGCGACCGCCAGGCTGGTCAACCAGGGCCGGCTGCTTCGGGAGTACGGCTCAGCCAACGACGTCCGCTCCGCTTCGACGCTCACGCCCACCAGCGTGGCCCGTGGCACCCCCGCCGGTACATCCGGCCAGCCCTACCGGCTGGCTGCGGCTGGCCGGATCAGCGGCTGGCACCGGGCTCAGCTCGTCTCGCCGGCCACGCTGAACGAGCGCAGACGATCGACGGCCAGCACCGTGAAGCCGATGCTGACCAGCGCGGTCATCACCGACGCCACCGGCACCGAGACGGTGGTCTCCAGCAACCCGGTGGGTGCGATCCGGTCGGCGAGGGCGATCACGTACTGCTGGATGGAGAGCACCTTGGTGCCGCTGACGAAGTTGCCCAGCAGCCCCTCCCAGATCAGCACGTAGACCAGGCCGAGCAGCACCGGCCGCCGGGTGACCAGGCTGAGCGCGAGGAACAGCGCCGAGTACGCCAGCGCGCCGAGCGCCGCCGCGACCGCCAGCGCCAGTCCGAGGCGTACCGAATCGGCGAGCACGCCCGCGACGTAGAGCGGCACCGCGACGGTGACCGCGGTGACCCCGGCGGCGACCGCGAGCTTCGGCAGCACGATCTGCCAGCGCGGCAGCGGCTTGGTCAGGATGTGCACCACCGTGCCGTCGTCGATCTCGGCGCCCAGCACGCCCGTGCCGATGATCAGCGCGACCACCGGCAGCACCACGGCCAGCCCGAGGCCGACCAGCACCGGCGGCCCCCACTCGCCCGGGTCCACCCCCAGCGACCGGCAGAGCACGGCCAGCCCGAGCAGCACCAACGGCAGCGGGAGCAGCAGCAGGAACCGGCGCCGGCCGAACAGCCCGCGTGCGGTGATCCAGGTAACGGTCGACATGTCAGGCCTCCACCAGGTAGGAGAAGACGCTCTCCAGGGACTCGTCGGACGGCACCAGCTGGCGCACCCGGATGCCTTGCTTGAGCGCGATCCGGGGTAGCGCCCGGGTGAAGGCGCCGTAGTCACCGGCCCGCACGGTCAGGCCGGTCGGGTCCAACTCGACCCCACTGACCGACGGCTCGGCGATCAGCGCGACGGCCAGCGCCCGGTCGTCGGTGGAACGTACGGCGAACACGTGCGGGCGATTGGTCATCAGCCGGCGGATGGTCCGGAAGTCGCCGGAGGCCGCCAACCGCCCGGCCACCATCACCTGCACCGTCCCGGAGACCTGCTCGACCTCCTCCAGGATGTGCGAGCTGAACAGGATCGTCCGACCGGCGTCACCCAGGGTGTGCAGCAGCTGCATCATGTGCAGCCGCTGGCGCGGGTCCATCCCGTTGAACGGCTCGTCGAGCAACAGCACCTGCGGGTCGTGCACCAACGCGGCGGCAACCCGGGCCCGCTGCCGCATGCCCTTGGAGTACGTGCCGATCCGGCGGTCCTGCGCCGACTCCAGCTCCACCAGATCGATCGCCCGCCGGGCCGCCGCCGCCGGGTCGGCCAGCCGGTGCAGCTTCGCGCTGGCCAGCACGAACTCGTACGCGGTGAGGAAACCCTGCACCGCCTCCCGTTCACTGACCAGCCCCAGCCGCCGGTAGACGTCGGGGTTACGCCAGGTCGGCTCGTCGTCGAGGGTGACCGTGCCGCGCGACGGGGCGAGGAACCCGGCCATCATGTGCAGCAGCGTGGTCTTGCCGGCGCCGTTCGGGCCGAGCAGCCCCGTCACGCCCGGCCCCAGGGCCATGCTGATGTCGTTGACCGCGACCACGTTGCCGTACCACCGGGACACCCCGGTCAGGCTCAGCGTGCTCATCAGGAGGCGACCTTCCGGTAGCGAGCCAGCAGGAGGGCGGTGGCGCCGGCGACCAACAGCACCGCGGCCAGGGCGTAGACCGGGCCGAACCCGCCGATCATCATCTCGCCCGGATCGCCCTCGACCAGCAGGTCACCCAGCGACCAGATGCCCACCCCCTGCACCAGCGTGGAGGGCGAGGCGAGCCCGGCCAGCTCGTTGGCGGCGCGCGACGGCAGGATGCTCAGCACCCCGACGATCGGGGTGGTCATCAGGAAGACCGCCACCACCCCACCGGCGGCGAAGGCGCGCTTGCCGGTCAGCGAGGCGACCAGCAGCCCGACCGAGGCGAAGACCACCGCCCACAGCCCGGCGTAGAGCAGCCCGGGCAGCAGGTCGAGCAGCTCGTTCCACACCCCGCGCATGCCCTGCTTGGTGGTGAATGCGGCACCCAGGAACATCAGCAACTGCGGTCCGCCGAGCAGTAGCCAGAGGGCGGTGACCAGCGCCAGCAGCTTGGCCAGCGCGTAGTCGGCACGCGGCAGCGGCCGGGAGAAGTACAGCGGCAGCACACCGCTGCGCAGGTCCCGGGAGACCAGCTCCGGAGCGACGACCGCGACGAAGAAGATGACAAGCCAGCTCATCGCGTCGGCGAACTGGGCGTACGTGGCGACCGGCTCGCCGATCTGGCTGCGTACGGCGGCCAGGGCCACCGCGACCAGGGAGACGATGCCGACCACCAGCCACGGGAAGATCTTGGCCTTGGCGCTGCGCCCGAACCCGAACGCGGTGCGCAGACCGTGCAGGTACAGCGCGCCGAAGACCTGTCGGCGGCCCAGCCGCAGGCCCTGGTAGCGCTGGTAGCCGATGTCGTGGATGACGCCGGTCGGCGCGGGGCGCACGGCGGCTGCGGTCGACTCAGGCATGAGTGAGCTCCCTCGTGGCGAAGAGTTCGGCCACCCGGTGCCGGCGCTGGTCCAGTCGGTGCAGTGGCAGGTCCAGTTCGGCGACCGCACCGAGGATCAGGTCGTAGGTGCCGTCGTCGGCGAGCGGCACGAGGAGCAGTCTCCCGTCCCGGGCGACCGGCAGTTTCAGTTCGGCGAGCCGGGCGGCGAGTTCCTCGGTGCCTTCGCTGACCTCCACGGCGAGCACGTCGGTGGCCGAGGTCATCGCGGAGATGTGGTCGGCGCGCAGTAACTTGCCGCCGTCGATGGCGATCAGCGTGTCGCAGATCCGCTCGACCTCGCCCAGCAGGTGCGAGCAGACCAGCACGGAGATGCCGAACTCGGTGCCGATCCGGTGCACCAGCGCCAGCATGGCGTCCCGGCCGGCCGGGTCCAGGCCGTTGGTGGGCTCGTCGAGCAGCAGCAGGTCCGGGTCGTGCACGAGCGCCTGGGCCAGCTTGACCCGTTGCTTCATGCCGGTGGAGTAGCCGCCGACCGGGCGGTAGCGCTCCTCGTAGAGCCCGACGTGCCGCAACGCCTCCGAGGCCCGCTCCCGGGCCGCGGTGCGGGGCAGACCGCTCATCCGGCCGAGGTGGGTGACCAGCTCGGCGGCGGACAGGTCCGGTGGGAGGCAGTCGTGCTCCGGCATGTAGCCGACCCGGTTGCGGACGGCCGCCGGGTCTGCGGTCGGGTCGATGCCGAGCACCGAGACCTGACCGCTGGTTGGTGCGATCAGGCCGAGCAGAATCTTGATCAACGTGGATTTGCCGGCGCCGTTCGCGCCCACCAGGCCGATGATCCCGGGCTCGACGGCGACGGTGAGGTCGGCCAGCGCGGTGACCCGACCTCCGTACGTCTTGGTGAGCGACTGGGTCGCGATCAGTGTCACGGTGCCCAGCGTAGGGAGTCGATGGCCACCGCGGACACCGGCGCGCCCCCGGCACTCCCCTGATCCTGTGTACGACGAACCCCTAGGGTCCGTCGACGACGTTTGCGCCGGTCGGTGGTTTCGCCGTACCCCGCCGCCGGAATCGTCCATCGAAGATGGCACCATTCACTCTCCGTTCACCGGGCAGTGTTCCGGGGATATCCGGCCGCCGACGCGGGAGGGATCGTGATGGTCGAGGTGGGCGTCCCCAAGGTGAGTGTGGTGGTGCCGGCGTACAACTGCGGCCGGCACATCGAGAAGCTCGTCGCCTCGCTGCTGCGCCAGTCGTTGCCCGCCAGCGAGTTCGAGGCGATCTTCGTCGACGACGGCTCGACCGACGACACGGGCGAACGGTTGGACCGGCTGGCTGCCGCGCACCCGCACATCACGGTGCTGCACACCGAGAACTCGGGCTGGCCGTCGCGCCCGCGCAACCTGGGCATCGAACGGGCCCGCGGCGAGTACGTCTTCTTCGCCGACGACGACGACTGGTTCGCCGACCAGGCACTGGAACGGCTCTACGAGTGCGCGAAGACGTACGACGCGGACATCGTGATCGGGAAGATGGCCGGGCACGGGCGCGGTGTGCCCCGTGAGCTGTTCCGCAAGAACCGCTTCAACGCCACCCTGGAGAACGCCCCGCTGATCGACAGCCTGACCTGCCACAAGCTGTTCCGCCGGTCGTTCCTCAACGAGCACGGGCTGCGGTTCCCGGAGGGCGGCAAGCGGCGCCTGGAGGACCATTCCCTGGTGGTGCGGGCCTACTTCCTGTCCCGGCGCACCTCCGTGCTGTCCGACTACACCTGCTACCACCACGCGCAGCGGGGCGACGCGCGCAACGTCACCGCGGCCCGGCTGGACCCTTCGAGCTACTTCGCCAGCGTCCGCGACGCGCTGGACATCGTTGACGCCAACACCGAACCCGGTCCGCTGCGGGACCGGCTGCACCGGCGGTGGCTGCGTAACGAGATGCTCAACCGGTTGCGCGGCAAGCGACTGCTGGCCGCCCCCGAGGACTGGCTGGAGCAGGTCGCGCTGGAGAGCCAGAAGGTCATCCAGGACCGGTTCGCCCCCGGCGTCGCCGCGGGTCTGCCGCCGATGCAACGGGCCGTGGCGTACCTGACGGAGCGGGGCCGGGTCGCGGACCTGCGCCGGCTGGCCCGTTGGGAGGCCGGCATCGCCGCGCACGGCAGGATCGAGGACCACCAACTGGCCGACCGTTCCGTCACGGTGACCGTCGCCGCGGAACTGCGCTCGGCGGACCGGCCGATCTCGTTCCGTACCGACGACGGCCGGGACGTGCTGGTGCTGCCGGTGGACGAGATCGCCCCCGAGGTGCTCGACTCCACCGCCCAGGTGCGCAAGGCCCGGCTGGACGTGGTCGCCCGCCGCCGGGAGACCGGGGACGAGATCTTCCTGCCTGTGCAGTTCAGCACCGAACGTGTCGCCGACCCGACCGAGGCGGACACCGTGCACCTGGTGCACCGGGCCACCACCACGATCGACTTCGGCGCCCTCAACGGCGGCCGCACCCGGGGCAGCTGGCTCCTCAAGGCACGGGTCACCAACGCCGGCTGGACCGAGGACGCCCAGCTACCGATGCTGTTCGTCTGCCGGGCCGACGGTGCGCCGCCCCGGATCCGTGACGAGCGGATGCCCTGGAACTGGCTGCGGTCGGCGGTGGGTCGCCGGATCCGCCGCTGATCCGCCCGCCCCGGTCGTGGAGTGGCACCCTCGACCGATCGGCGGTCGGCTGCGAAACTGTGTGCCGGTCAGCGAGTGGGGGGTGTGGATGAGCAACGGCTGGGTGCTGCCCGACGAGGTGCTCCGGGACGCGCCGGCGTACACGCCGCGTCCCGGTGAGCTCGCGGATCTGGAGCTGCTGCTGACCGGCGCGTACGCCCCCCTGACCGGCTTCATGACCCGCGCCGACCTGGTGTCGGTCAGCCGGCGCAGTCGGCTGGCCGACGGCACGTCGTGGCAGGTCGCCGTGACCCTCCAGGTGCCGGCCGCGCTGGCGCAGAGCTTCGATCCGCGTGACCCGGCCCGCCGGGCGCTGGTGCTGACCGACGGCGAGGGCGCGCCGGCGGCCGCCCTCGACGTGGCCGACGTCTGGCCGGTCCGCGACGGCGTGGCCGGGGTGGGCGGCCAGGTCCGGCGGTTGGGCGACGGCGGCCACGGCCCGTTCCAGCGGCTGCGCCGCAGCCCGGAGGAGGTCCGCGCGCTGCTGCCCCCGGGCCGGGTGCTCGGGGTGATCGCCGACCGGCCCCTGCACCGGCCCCAGCTCGCCCAGATCGCCCACGCCGCCCGCACCCTGGCCGCGCACCTGCTGGTGATGATCCCGGTGGGTGAGGGTGGCGCCGGCGGCCTCCCGCCGGAGGCGCTGGTGCGCAGCATCTTCGCCGCCCGGGACCGGATGCCCCCGGCCACCCTGGTGGCGGTGCCGCTGTCGCACCGGCGGGACGAGATCAGCGACGCGCTGCTGCGCGCCCGGGTCTCCGCCGCGTACGGGGTGACCCACCTGCTCTCCACCGGCGAGATGCTCTCCGGTGCCGGGCTGCGCGTGCTCGTGCCGCGTGAGCTGGCGTACGACAACCGGGACGGGCAGTGGCGCTGGCGGGAGGACATCCCGCCGCGCAACCGCCGTCTCGCGCTGACGCAGGAGGAGATCGACGACCTGCTGGACCGGGGCTTCCCGCTGCCGGAGTGGCACACGCCGCCGGCGGTGGCGAAGGAGCTGGCGCGGGCCCGGCCGCCCCGTCGGCACCGGGGTCTGGTGGTCTTCCTGACCGGCCTCTCCGGCTCCGGCAAGTCGACCATCGCCCGAGGGCTGGCGGACGCGTTGCGGGAGAGCGGCGACCGGACGGTGACCCTGCTCGACGGGGACGTGGTGCGCCGGGAACTCTCCGCCGGGCTGGGCTTCAGCAAGGCCGACCGGGATCTCAACGTCCGACGGATCGGCTGGGTGGCGGCCGAGATCGCCCGGCACCGCGGGGTGGGCATCTGCTGCCCGATCGCCCCGTACGCGGCGGCCCGCGCCACGGCGCGGGAGATGGCCCTGGCCGCCGGGGCGGGTTTCGTGCTGGTGCACGTCGCCACCCCGCTGGACGTGTGCGAGCAGCGGGACCGCAAGGGCCTGTACGCGCGTGCCCGGGCCGGGCTGCTCACCGGCATGACCGGCATCGACGACCCGTACGAGGTGCCGACCGACGCCGACCTGGTCGTGGACACCACCGACCTGAGCGTGCCGGAGGCGGTGCAGGCCGTGCTGCACCACCTGACCGAGACCGGCTGGGTGGAGCTGAAGGTCCCGTCGGCCTGAGGCGTCGCCGTACCCCCGTTCCTTCCACCGCTGCGGGCTACGCGCTAGTGTTCATTCTTGTTGGAACACGTTTGACCGCGTGAGAGTACGTGGACCCCCGGGGAGGCACGGCGATGCTCGCTCAGCAGCGGCAGGCGGCCATCCTGGAGCGGGTCCGGTCGACCGGCGGCGTCCGGGTGACCGAGCTGGCCGCCGAGTTCGGCGTCTCCGACATGACCATCCGGCGCGACCTGGAGGCGTTGCACGAACGCGGCCTGCTGGCCAAGGTGCACGGTGGCGCCACGGCGGCCGGCCCGAGCTCGACCGACGAACCGGGCTTCCACGCCAAGTCGGTCCGCCAGCTGCCGGAGAAGGCCGCCATCGCCGACCGGGCGGCCCAGCTCGTCCGGCCGGGCGCGGCGGTCGCGCTCTCCGCCGGCACCACCACCGCGGAACTCGCCCGCAGGCTGGTGGACGTGCCCGGCCTGACCGTGGTGACCAACTCGCTGCCGGTGGCCGAGATCCTGCACGCCGGCGGCCGGCCGGACCAGACCGTGGTGCTCACCGGCGGCGTACGCACACCGTCGGACGCGCTGGTCGGCCCCCTCGCGGTCGCCGCCGTCCGGGCACTGCACCTGGACCTGCTCTTCCTCGGCGTGCACGGCATCACGGAGCGGGCCGGCTTCACCACCCCGAACCTGATGGAGGCGGAAATCGACCGCGCGCTGGTCGCGGCGGCGGACCGGCTGGTGGTGCTCGCCGACCACACCAAGTGGGGCACGGTCGGCATCTCGTCGATCGTCGAGCTGGCCGCGGCGCACCTACTGGTCAGCGACGACCGGTTGCCTCCGCCCGCACGACGGGTACTCGGTGAACAGGTGGGCGAATTGATCATGGTGAAGGCGACAGGGGCGGGCCGCGTGACCGGCACGCCGAACGAGTGAGGGGACGGCGCCGTGAAGCGCACCGCCATCGACCTGGCCGACGGCCGGGAGCTGATCTACTTCGACGAGCGCGACGACGCCGTCCGCGACCAGCCCGACCGGCGGGACCTGCCTCCGCCGCCTCCCGCCTCCCAGCTGCGCTACGACCCGCTGACCGACGAGTGGGTCGCGGTCGCCGTGCACCGGCAGACCCGCACCTTCCTCCCGCCGGCCAACGAGTGCCCCCTCGACCCGTCGGTGGGTGACCGGCTGACCGAGATACCGGCCCCCGACTACGACGTGGTGGTCTTCGAGAACCGGTTCCCGTCGCTGAGCGGCCGGGTGGCCGACGAGCCCGGGCAGATCACGCCGTTCACGCCGGTCCGGCCGGGCCTCGGCCGCTGCGAGGTGGTCTGCTTCACCTCCGACCACAACGCCTCCTTCGCCAGCCTCCCCCCGCGCCGGGTCCGCACCGTGCTGGACGCGCTCGCCGACCGGACCGAGGTGCTCGGTGAGCTGCCCGGCGTGGAGCAGGTGTTCTGCTTCGAGAACCGGGGCGTCGAGATCGGCGTCACGCTGCACCACCCGCACGGGCAGATCTACGCGTACCCCTTCGTGACGCCGCGCACCCGGGCGCTGCTGGCCGCGGCACGCCGGCACGCCAAGCGGACCGGCGGCGGCAACCTGTACGCGGACGTGCTGGCCGCCGAGCGGTCCGCCGGCGACCGGGTGGTCGTCGAGAACGAGCACTGGACGGCGTTCGTCCCGGCGGCGGCCCGCTGGCCGTTCGAGGTGCACGTGGCGCCGCACCGCGTGGTGCCGGACATTCCGGCGCTCAGCGACAGCGAGCGGGACGCCTTCGGGCCGCTGTACCTGGATCTGCTGCGCCGCTTCGACGGCCTGTTCGACATGCCGATGCCGTACATCTCGGCGTGGCACCAGGCGCCGGTGCGGATCGACCGCGAGCTGGGCCACCTGCACCTTCAGCTGTTCAGCATCCGGCGGGCCAAGGACAAGCTGAAGTACCTGGCGGGCTCCGAGTCCGGGATGGGTGTCTTCATCAACGACATCTCGCCCGAGCGGGCCGCCGACCTCCTGCGCGCCGCCTGAGCCGGGGCGGGAGACAGGGCGCGGGGGGCCCGGGACAGGGCCCCCCGCAGGGAAGGGACGGCTGGCTGTGCACGACACAGCCGGGAAGGCTGGCTGATCGGCACGCATGCCGCGGTCGACCGCGGTCAACCTTCCTGGACGCGACTGGCATCTCGTCCATCCTGGTCAACGAGGCGCGCCGGTCGCGGTGACGCGGGCGGCGTGTCGACCCGGGACACACCGGAGCCCGCCGGCGGGTGCCGACGGGCTCCGGTACTGCGGTACGCCTGGATCAGGCGGCGATCTTGCGAGCGAGGTTCTCGTCGAGCGCGTTCATGAACTCGTCGGTGGTCAGCCACGGGGCGTCGCGCGAGATGAGCAGCGCGAGGTCCTTGGTCATCTGGCCGCCCTCGACGGTGTCGACGATGACCTGCTCCAGGGTGTTGGCGAACTCGGTCACCGCCGGCGTGCCGTCCAGCTTGCCCCGGTGGGCGAGGCCCCGGGTCCAGGCGTAGATCGACGCGATCGGGTTGGTCGAGGTCTTCTCGCCCTTCTGGTACTGCCGGTAGTGCCGGGTGACGGTGCCGTGCGCGGCCTCCGCCTCGACGGTACGGCCGTCCGGGGAGAGCAGGACCGAGGTCATCAGACCCAGCGAGCCGAAGCCCTGCGCGACGGTGTCGGACTGCACGTCGCCGTCGTAGTTCTTGCAGGCCCAGACGTAGCCGCCCTCCCACTTGAGCGCGGCGGCGACCATGTCGTCGATCAGCCGGTGCTCGTAGGTGATGCCGGCGGCGTCGAACTCGGCCTTGAACTCGTTCTCGAACACCTCGGCGAAGATGTCCTTGAACCGGCCGTCGTACGCCTTGAGGATGGTGTTCTTGGTGGACAGGTAGACCGGGTAGTTGCGGTCCAGGCCGTACCGGAACGAGGCCCGGGCGAAGTCCCGGATCGACTCGTCGTAGTTGTACATGCCCATGGCGATGCCGCCGCCCGGGAAGTTGGCGACCTCCATCTCCATCGGCGCGCCGCCGTCGGCGGGGGTGTAGGTGATAGTCACCGTGCCCGGGCCGGGGACGACGAAGTCGGTGGCCTTGTACTGGTCACCGTGGGCGTGCCGGCCGATGATGATCGGCTTGGTCCAGCCGGGGACCAGCCGCGGCACGTTGGACATGATGATCGGCTCGCGGAAGACGACGCCGCCGAGGATGTTGCGGATGGTGCCGTTGGGCGACCGCCACATCTTCTTCAGGCCGAACTCCTCGACCCGGGCCTCGTCCGGGGTGATGGTCGCGCACTTGACGCCGACGCCGTGCTCCTTGATGGCGTTGGCGGCGTCGACGGTGACCTGGTCGTCGGTCTCGTCGCGGTGCTGGATCGACAGGTCGTAGTAGTGCAGGTCGACGTCGAGGTAGGGCAGGATCAGCTGCTCCCGGATCTGCTTCCAGATGATCCGGGTCATCTCGTCGCCGTCGAGCTCCACGACCGGGTTGTTTACCTTGATCTTCGCCATCGGCCGGCGCTCCTCTCGGGGGACACGTGCTCAAGCCAAGCAGTACGAGCGTACTGGAAACGGGCCGGCAGCTCCCAGCCGGCCTCGACCGGCCGGCGGAACCGGGCTGCACGGCGCAGAAGTTCCCTGACATCATCGCCCGATGCCACTGAGCCGCACCCTCGGGTCTATCACGGTCACCGCGCTCACCGACGGGGAGGGGGCCTTCTTCCAGCCCCGGACGGAGGCGTTCCCGCACGCCACGGCGGCGCACTGGCGGGAGGCCGACCGGCGCGACCCCTCCTCGGTGACCGCCGACGGGCAGTGGTGGCTGCCGTTCCGCAGCTTCGCGATCCGCGCCGGTGACGGGCCGGTCACCCTGGTCGACGCCGGGATCGGTCCGGCCGACGCGCCCGCCGCGAGCTGGGCACCCGTCCCCGGCAGGCTGCCCGCCGAACTCGCGGCCGCCGGGATCGACCCGGACGACGTCGACACGGTCGTCCTGACCCACCTGCACAGCGACCACATCGGCTGGGCGGTCACCGGCACGCCGGCGCAGCCGTACTTCCCGAACGCGAGCTACCTGGTGCAGCGCGCCGAGCTGGACGCGGCGGAGACGATCAACCCGGGGCTGCCGGCCGGCCTGGTCGCGCCGTTGCGCGCCACCGGCCAGCTCCGGCTGGTCGACGGCGAGACCACCCTCACCCCGTCGGTACGCCTACTGCCCACCCCGGGGCACACCCCCGGCCACCAGTCGGTCCTCCTGACGTCGGCAGACGAACGCATGCTGCTCACCGGCGACCTGCTGGTGCACATCGTGCAACTGATAGATCCCAACCTGGCCTACGCCCACGAGGTGGACCCGAATCTCGCCCGCCTCTCGCGGACAGAAGCCCTCCAGACCCACTCCCCCACCCTCCTGGCCACCCCCCACCTAAGCACCCCCTTCATCCCCTGGCCCAGCCCCAGCCCCGGCCCCGGCCCCGGCCCCGGCCCCGCTGATCATGAAGTTGTTGCCGCGACCCGCCGATGAAACCGGCAACA
>NZ_JAMHIW010000014.1 GCF_023896955.1 Micromonospora sp. RHAY321 | reverse complement strand
GGTGAGGTGGTGGGTGGGGAGGGCGCCCAGTTCCTCGCGGGCGAACCAGCGGGCCTCGCAGGTGGAGCCACCCACGTCGGCCACGGTCAACGGGTCGGGCTTGTCGACCACCACGCGGTAGAAGGCGCGTACGCCGTGCCAGTCGATCGGGTAACCCTCCGGGCCGAGCGAGGCGGCGTCGCGGTGGCTGGCCACCCCGAGCAGCTCCACCAGTCGACCGGTCTGCCCGGTCTCCTCGACCAGTTCCCGGATCAGCGCCGCGCCGGGCTGCTCGCCGTAGTCGGTGCCGCCGCCGGGCAGATGCCAGCAGCCGGCACCCGGATAGCCGTCGGACACGCGGGTGAGCAGCACCCGGCCCGCCGGGTCGGTGCAGACCGCGTACGCGGCGAAGCGCTGCGCCCGGTGCAACCCGTCCGGGCCGGGCACCGCGTAGAAGGACGGGAACTCGGGCGCCTCGTCGGGCACCACGTCGGCCGAGGAGGCGGGCAGCCCCAGGGCACGCGCGGTGAACGAGCGCAGCGGCAGCTCACGCGCCTCGTCGAGCGTGTACCAGCGGGCCAGGTCGGTGGGACGGTCGCCGACCCGGTCGGCCAGCGTGCCGCCGCGCACCGCCACCCGGTAGATCAGCCGGTCGGTGTGGATGGTGATGCCGCGCTCCGGCAGCGCCCGCATGTCGGCGAGCACGTCGGCCAGGCCCGAGACGGCGACCGAGAGGCCCGTCTCGGTGGCGGTCTCCCGGACGACCGTGTGGTTCGGGTCCTCACCGTGGTCGACCGCCCCGCCGGGCAGCGACCACGCGCCGGGTGTGCCGGAGCGCTCCGATGCGCGGACCAGCAGGAACCGGCCATCTGAGTCAGCACAAACTGCGTATGCCGCGATCCTGCGGAGCGGCTCCAGCAAGGTGGTCACGGAAGCAAATTCTCCCCGGACCGGGTTACCGCAACGGAAAAGAGTCGGATTCCTGACTGTCCGACCCCGATCAGGGATCGGTCAGGGTAAGGATCCGGGCGGTCACCGAGGGCGGGCCGGCCACCGGCGCGGACCGTGGAGGCATGACATCGACCACCGCTCCCCGCGCCCCGTACAAGCAGCTCCGGCGACCCACCACCGACCGCATGGTCGCCGGGGTCGCCAGCGGTCTCGGCCGCTACTTCGCCGTCGACCCCACCCTGGTCCGAGTGATCTTCGCGGTCACCGGCCTGCTCACCGGCGGGCTCGCGCTGTTCGCGTACCCGATCATGTGGTTCCTGATGCCCGAGGAGCCCACCGGCGCGCCGGCGTGGCCGCACCCGGCGGGCGCCGCGCCGCAGGGGCCGCCGCCCACCGCCGGGCCCGCGCCCGGCGTGCCCGAGCCGGGGTACGCCCCGACCCCGCCCTACCCGCCGACGACCCCGTCCAGCACGCCGCCGGTCGGCTGAGGGGCGCTCACTCCCACTCGATGGTGCCCGGCGGCTTGCTGGTGACGTCCAGCACCACCCGGTTGACCTCGGCCACCTCGTTGGTGATCCGGGTGGAGATGCGGGCCACCACCTCGTAGGGCAGCCGTGACCAGTCGGCGGTCATCGCGTCCTCGCTGGAGACCGGGCGCAGCACCACGGGATGCCCGTAGCTGCGCCCGTCGCCCTGCACGCCGACGCTGCGCACGTCGGCCAGCAGCACCACCGGGAACTGCCAGACGCCCCGGTCCAGGCCGGCGGCGGTCAGCTCCTCCCGGGCGATCAGGTCGGCCTGGCGCAGCAGGTCGAGCCGCTCCTGGTCGACCGCCCCGATGATCCGGATGGCCAGGCCGGGCCCCGGGAACGGGTGCCGCCAGATCATCGCCTCGGGCAGGCCCAGCTCCAGGCCGAGCGCCCGGACCTCGTCCTTGAACAGCGTGCGCAGCGGCTCGACCAGCGCGAACTTCAGGTCCTCCGGCAGGCCGCCGACGTTGTGGTGGCTCTTGATGTTGGCGGTGCCGGTGCCGCCGCCGGACTCCACCACATCCGGGTAGAGGGTGCCCTGGACCAGGAACTCCACGTCGCCGTGCGAGGCGACCTCACGGGCGGCGGCCTCGAAGACCCGGATGAACTCCCGCCCGATGATCTTGCGCTTCTGCTCCGGGTCGGTGACCCCGGCCAGCGCGCCGAGGAACCGCTCCGCCGCGTCGACCACCTTCAGCTTGATGCCGGTGGCCGCCACGTAGTCCTTCTCCACCTGCTCGGCCTCACCGGCGCGCAGCAGGCCGTGGTCGACGAAGACGCAGGTGAGCTGGTCACCGACCGCCTTGTGCACCAGCGCGGCCGCGACCGCCGAGTCCACCCCGCCGGACAGGCCGCAGATGACCTCCTTGTCGCCGACCTGGGCGCGGATCCGGGCGACCTGCTCGTCGATGATGTTCTCGGGCGTCCAGGTCGGCTCGATGCCGGCGATGTCGTACAGGAAGCGGGTCAGCATCTCCTGGCCGTGCGCGGTGTGCCCGACCTCCGGGTGGAACTGCACCCCGGCGCGGCGACCGGCCAGGTCCTCGAACGCGGCCACCGGCGCGCCCGCCGACTCGGCGGTCACCGTGAAGCCCTCGGGCGCCTCGGTCACGCAGTCGCCGTGGCTCATCCAGACCGGCAGGTCGGCCGGCAGGTCGCGGAGCAGCACACCCGGGTCGAGGAGACGGGGGCGCAGCGGGGTGCCGCCGTACTCCCGGTTGCCGGTCCTCGCGACCGTGCCGCCGAGCGCCTGGGCCATCGCCTGGAAGCCGTAGCAGATGCCGAAGACCGGCACGTCGGCCGTGAACATGGCGGCGTCGATCTGCGGGGCGTCCGGCGCGTAGACGCTGGACGGGCCGCCGGAGAGGATGATCGCGGCCGGGTTCTTCGCCAGCATCTCGGCGACCGGCATCGAGTGCGGCACGATCTCGGAGTAGACCCTCGCCTCGCGGACCCGGCGGGCGATGAGCTGGGCGTACTGGGCTCCGAAGTCCACCACGAGGACGGGGCGAGGCAGGCTCATGTGGGCAAAGCCTACCGACAGTCACCGCCATCGCGGGCACCGGCTCACCGCCCAACCCCCTCCCCCCGCGATCTTGCAGTTGCTGCCCGCGCAAAAGCGATATTTCGCTCCTAACGGCGACCGAAACTGCAAGATCGCCGAGGTGGTCAGGGACGCAGCGCCGCCGGGGCGTCCGCCGGGACCGCCGGGTGGTGCGGGGGTACGGGTGGCAGGCGGCGGTACGGGGAGGCGAGCGGCGGGCGGGGGTCCTCCTCGCCCCTGTTGGGCCAGAACGACATGGCACGCTCGGCCTGGGCGGTGATGGTCAACGACGGGTTGACGCCGAGGTTGGCGGACACCGCCGCGCCGTCCACGACGTGTAGCCCGGGGTGCCCGTACACCCGGTGGTAGGGGTCGATCACCCCGTCGGCCGGGGTGGCCCCGATCGCCGCTCCGCCCAGGATGTGCGCGGTCATCGGGATGTCGAACGGC
Organism: Micromonospora sp. RHAY321; assembly: GCF_023896955.1. Taxonomy (GTDB): domain Bacteria; phylum Actinomycetota; class Actinomycetes; order Mycobacteriales; family Micromonosporaceae; genus Micromonospora. The sequence goes on along the minus strand of NZ_JAMHIW010000014.1, from coordinate 162,290 downwards.
TCGGTGAGCGACCCGCCGGGCGTACCGCCGATCTCCTCGGCGAGCAGCCGGGTCGCCGTGTTGCCCGCCGGGATCCAGGTCGGGTTCGGCATGCCGTGACCCGGGCCGGTGACCAGCCGGCGGCCGAACACGCCGCGCCGCCACCGGGTGGTCAGCGAGTTGTCGACCGACTGCATCACCAGGGCGATCACCGTCCGCTCCGACCAGCCGCGCACCGACAGCATCCGGGCGGCCAGCCCCGGTTGCCGCACGATGCTGCCCAGCCAGCGCCGCACCCGGTGCGGGCCACCGTCGACCAGCAGCGACTGGAGCAGCCCCATCGCGTTGGAGCCGCGCCCGTAGCGCACCGGCTCGATGTGGGTCTGCGGGTCGGGGTGGAAGGAGCTGGTGATGGCCACCCCCTCGCTGAAGTCCAACCGCTCGGCCCATGCCCGCTGGCGCGGCACCGAGGCGCCCAGGATCGCCTCCGAGTTGGTCCGGGTCAGCTCGCCGAGGCGGGACGAGAGCCCGGGCAGCGCGCCGTCGTCCTTCATCGCGTGCAGCAGCCGTTGGGTGCCGAGCGCCCCCGCGGCGAAGACCACCTGGTCGGCGTGGATCACCTGGCGGCGGTGACGCAGCCAGGCGCCGGTGCGGACGGTGTGCACCTCGTACCCGCCGCCGGCCGCCGGCCGCACGGCGGTCACCGTGGTCAGCGGGTGCACCGTGGCACCCAGCCGCTCGGCCAGCCACAGGTAGTTCTTGACCAGCGTGTTCTTGGACCCGTGCCGGCAACCGGTCATGCACGAGCCGCAGTGCAGGCAGCCGGTGCGCTCCGGGCCGGCGCCGCCGAAGTACGGGTCGGCGACGCGCTGGCCGGGACGGCCGATGTGCACGCCCACCGGGGTGGAGTGGAAGGTGTGCGCCACCCCCATCCGCTCGGCCACCGCCCGCATGGCGCGGTCCGCGCCGGTGCTCAGCGGGTACGTGGTGACGCCGAGCATCCGCTTGGCCTGGTCGTAGTGGCGGGCCAACTCGTCGTGCCAGTCGGTGATGTCACGCCACTGGGGGTCGTCGTAGAAGGCCGGCAGCGGCTCGTAGAGGGTGTTCGCGTAGACCAGGGACCCTCCGCCCACCCCCGCTCCGGACAGCACGAGCACGCCGCCGCCGGATCGCCCGTCGGCCGGGCGGAGGAGGGTGAGCCGCTGGATGCCGTAGCAGCCCAGCCTGGGCGCCCACAGGAACCGGCGGAGGCGCCAGGACGTCTGCGGGAACTCGTCGTCGGCGAAGCGCCGGCCGGCTTCCAGCACGCCGACCGAGTAGCCCTTCTCGGCCAGCCGGAGCGCGGTGACGCTGCCGCCGAAACCAGACCCGATGACGACCACGTCATACCGCATGGACGCATCATTACCCGTGAGTAGCGCTCGCGCCAGCGGCAGTTTCACGCGATCATGCACCGGCCGACCGACCGCGCGCCTCCCGGCCGCAACCTGGAGCACCCGTCGGAGCGTTGTTCCGATACGGGTGGAAGGAAGCCAACATGAACCTCGGGTCCATGGCGCCGCGCCGACGGTGGCTGCTGCTGGGGTTGACGGCCCTCGCCATCGTCGCGCTGGTCGCGGCCGGAGCGGTGGTGGTCACCCGACTGACCGGTGACAGCAAGCCCGACCGGACGCCACCGGTGGCCGGCTCGCCGAGCGCGTCGCCGGTTGCCACGCCCACCCCCAGCCCCTCCGGTCCGCCGCCGGGCGCCGACATCACCGGTCCGCTCAACCTGCTGCTGGTCGGGGTGGACACCCGGGTAAGCGTGCCCGGCTGGGAGCCGCACGCCGACTCCGTGCTGGTGCTGCACGTACCCAAGGGTCTGGGCCGGACGTACCTCTTCTCACTCCCCCGGGACCTGCTGGTGGACATCCCGGCGTTCCCGAAGGCCGGCTATGCGGGTGGCAGGACCAAACTCACCCACGCGATGAGCTACGGCAGTCGCGTGCCGGGCAAGCCCAAGCAGCCGAACACCGCCCAGGGGTACGAGCTGCTCCGCAGCACGGTCAGCGGGTACACCGGGCTCCGCATCGACGCCGGCGCGGTGCTGACCTTCACCGGGTTCGACCGGCTGGTGAACGCCCTCGGCGGGGTGGACATCTACGTCGACCAGCGGGTCGCCTCCCTGCACCGCCGGCCGGACGGCCGCTACCGGGAGAGCGTGCCCGGCGGCTACACCGGGCCGCAGATGGTCTACGAGAAGGGCAACCGGCACCTCAACGGCTGGCAGGCCCTGGACTACGCACGGCAGCGCTACATCACCGGCGGCGACTACGCACGGCAGCGCCACCAGCAGCAGCTGATCCGGGCGATGACGCGCAAGATCCTGGACGAGGGCCTGGCCCGGCAGCCGGAACGGGTCGACCAGGTGGTCGCCGCGCTGGGCGACACCCTGATCTACGCCGGCGGCCGCCGGATCGTCGACCTGGCGTACGCGCTCAGCAAGGTCCCGGAGGACCGCTTCGTGCTGGTCGGCCTGCCCGGCTCCGGCGTCGGCAAGGGCAGCGCCTACCGAGGCGAGCAGCTCACCAGCGCCGGCCGGAAGTTCCTCACCGAACTCCGCGCCGGTCGCGCCGATGCCTACCTGGCCGCCAACCCCACCCTGGTCGTCAGGAACTGACCCCCGCTCAGAGCTTCTTCGGTGCGGCGGGCTTCTTGGTGCCGTACAGCCAGGCGTCGAAGAGCGCGTCGAGTTGCTTGCCGGAGATCCGCTCGGCGAGGGCCACGAACTCGGCCGTGGTGGCGGTGCCGTTGCGCTTCTCCGCCGCCCAGGTCTTGACGATCTCGAAGAACGCCTTGTCGCCGACGGCAACCCGCAGCGCGTGCAGCGTCATCCCGCCACGCTGGTAGACCGACTCGCTGAACAGCTCCTTCGCGCCCGGCTTGCCCGGCGGCGTCTTCCACACCGAGGCCGGCACCTGGGCGTACCGGACGTCGAACGCCTGCTCGGCCGTGAACTCCTTGGTGTGCTCGGCCCAGAGCCACTCCGCGTACGTCGCGAAGCCCTCGTTGAGCCAGATGTCCTCCCACTTGGCCAGCGCCACGCTGTCGCCGAACCACTGGTGCGCCAGCTCGTGGGCGACCACCTCGGTGTTCTCGCCGCGCCGGAAGAAGCCGGCGGAGTAGACGGGACGGCTCTGCGTCTCCAGCGCGTACCCGATCCGGCTGTCGGAGACCACCACGCCGCCGTACGCGTCGAACGGGTACGGCCCGAACACGCTCTCCAGGTAGTCGGCCACCTTGACGGTCTGGGCGATCGACCGGTCCGCGGCACCCTTGGCCACCGCGGTGGTGACCGCGCTGTAGACCGGCCGTCCCTTGTGCTCGGCGGTGGTGATCCGGAACTTGCCGATCACCATCGTGCTCAGGTAACTGGCCATCGGCGACTTCTCCGACCACTTCCAGGTGGTCCAGCCGTCCTTGCTGGCCTTGCCGCCCGGCACGCCGTTGCTGATCGCGGTCAGACCGTCCGGGACGGTGATCTCGAAGTCGTACGCGGCCTTGTCGGAGGGGTGGTCGTTGACCGGGAACCAGGTGCTCGCCGACTCGGGCTGACCCAGCGCGATGGCACCGTCGGAGGTGTGCAGGAAACCGCCCTCGCCGAGCGCCTCGTTCTTGAGCGGCTTCGGCACCCCCTCGTAGGCGATCTCGGCGACGAAACCGTTGCCCGTGATCAACCCGGCCGCCGGCTTGATCACCAGCTCGTTCTTCTCCCGGGTGTGGGTGGCCGGGGCGCCGTCCACGGTGACCGTCCTGACGGTCAGGCCGGCCAGGTCGAGGTTGAACGTCGACAGGTCGGCCGTCGCGGTGGCCTGCACGGTGGCCGTGCCGGTGAGCTGGTCCTCCGCCGGGTCGTAGCGCACCTTCACGGTGTACCGGCCGACGTCGTAACCGCCGTTGCCGTAGCTCGGGAAGTAGGTGTCGCCGACCCCGGCCGCGCCCGCGGTGAAGGTCCGCGACGGCGTCGGGGACGCGCTCGGCGACGGCGCCGCCTCCGGGGCGGCCGAGTCGCATCCGGACAGTGCGAGCGCCCCGGTCACCAGCAGACCGGCACCAACCCGCAGCCTGAACCGCGTCACCCGCATCACGAGCCTCCCCCGTACGGTGGCGGAGGCAGCCAGCGCCGCTCCGCACGAACGGCGACTTCCGGCCGATCGCAGGCGGCAGCCTATCGACCGATCATCACGGCCTCGTCACGGCAGGGTGGGTGCCGCGCCGCCCACCAGCCAGGCGTCGAAGAGCGGCCGCAACTGCCTGTCGGCCACCCGCTCGGCCAGCTCGACGAGGTCCGAGGTGGTGGCGCTACCGGCGGCCCGCTCGGTGGTCCAGGTCCGCAGGATGCGGAAGAACGCGTCGTCGCCGACGGTCCTGCGCAGCGCGTGCACGGCCAGCGCACCACGTTTGTAGACGGCGGTGCCGAACATCCGCTCCCGTCCCGGCTCGACCGACGGCTGTGACCAGTCGGTCGCCGCGTACTGGAGCTCGAAGTTGCGCTGGGCGGTCCGGCCGCCGTCGTGCTCCTCCCACAGCCACTCGGCGTAGCTGGCGAAGCCCTCGTTGAGCCAGATGTCGCCCCATTTGCTGAGCGACACGCTGTCGCCGAACCACTGGTGGGCCAGCTCGTGCACGACCACCCCGAGGTTGGGCCGGTCGCCGGTGAAGAAGGCCGGTCCGTAGACCGGCCGGGACTGGGTCTCGAGCGCGTAGCCGACGCGGTCGTCGGCGACCACGATCCCGCCGTACGAGTCGAACGGGTACGGGCCGAAGCGGGTGGCGAGGAAGTCGGCGATCTCGCCGGTGCGGGCCAGCGAGCGGGCGGCGCCACCGGTCGCCGGCAGGCTCGCCGCCACGGCGGTGACCATCGGTTGGCCGGCGTGCGTGCCGGTCACCACCCGGTAGTCGCCGATCACCAGTGTGCTCAGGTAGCTGGCCATCGGGGTGCGCTCCGACCAGCGCCAGGTGGTCCAGCCGCCGGCGCTGCTCCTCGGCCCGGGCACCCCGTTGCTCAACGCGGAGAGGCCGTCCGGGACGGTCACCGCCAGCTCGTAGCTGGCCTTGTCCGACGGGTGGTCGTTCACCGGGAACCAGGTGGCGGCGGAGTCGGGCTGGCCGAGCGCGACCGCGCCGTCGGCGGTGTGCAGGAAGCCGCCGCTGCCCAACTCGCCGTCGGTGACGGCGGTGGGCACGCCCGCGTAGTCGACGGCCACGGTGAACGGCCGGCCGCGCGGCAGCCCCTCGGGCGGGGTCACCACCAGCTCGTCGTCGGCGCGGCGGTGCTCGGCCCGGGTGCCGTCGACGGTGACCGCGTTGACCTGCAGACCGGCCAGGTCCAGGTTGAACCGGGACAGGTCCTGGGTGGCGGTGGCCGTGATGGTGGCCCGGCCGGTCAGCCGGTCGGTCGGCGGGTCGTAACGGACGTCCAGTTTGTAGTTCTTGACGTCGTACCCGCCGTTGCCGCGCCCCGGGACGTACGGGTCGCCCGCGTCGGCGGCACCGGGCCGGAACCCGTCGCGTCCGTCGCCCGTGCAGCCGGCCGCGCTGACCGCCATCGAGCAGGTGAGCGCGGTGACGGCGACTGCCAGCCAGCGCCGGGCCGGTGTCCGTCCGGTCAGGACCATGCACACTCCTCCTGCGACTCCCCGGTCACGCAGAGCGTAGCCAGCACCGCAGGCCACGAGGCCCATATCGACGATCATCAGTCACTTTCGTCGATACAAACAAAAGTTGGCGCTGATTCAACCTTTCTTTTGGCTTCGACCGACGTTAGTGTCTGACTCCAAGATGTAACGCGTTCGGAACATTCAAGCCGACCGCTACCGGAGACGGGGCCACCCCCGACGCGACACGCCGTGGCGGCGGCGTTGACCTGCCCCTTCGACTGCGCGGCACCGCACCGTCCCGGCGCTGCCGGGCACGCGGAACGGGCGCTCGGCGGCGCCCGCGACCTGACCCTCGTCGCACCTCTGCTGATCGTTATCGACGGCAAACCGCCGTCGCGAAAGGTGGAACAATGCCCGACCACACCGCACCCGACGCCTCCTCCACCGGCCGGCTCAGCCGCCGGTCCCTGCTCGCCGCATCCGCCGGCGCCGCCGCCGCGCTGGGCGCGGCCGGCCTGCCGGTCCTCGCCACCGGCACCCCCGCGCTCGCCCAGCCCAAGGACAAGGGGAAGAGCAGGCTGCGGGCCGAACCGCTGATCCCGTCGCGCAACCGCGGCATCATCCTCTACAGCGTCCGGGACCGGATCACCGCCGCGCCCGACGACAGCGGCGTGCCGTACGGCTTCGAGCGCGTCCTCGCCCGGCTCGCCGAGATCGGCTACAAGGAGATCGAGTTCGCCGGCTACACCCAGAACACCGCGATCCTCGGCCGGCAGATCACCCCGCGCGAGATCCGCAAGATCCTCGACGACAACGGCCTGGTCGCCAACGGCACCCACGCCTCGATCCAGGCGGCAACCTTCCAGCAGCAACTGGACATCGCCGAGGAACTCGGCATGAAGAACATCGGCACCGGCAGCGACCCGACCAACAGCGCGTACAAGGCCGACTGGGACGCCGCCGCCGACACCTGGAACGAGCTGGGCCGGCAGGCCCGCGCCCGGGGCATGCGGCTCTACACGCACAACCACGACGTCGCGTACAGCTTCCTGCTCGACTCCGGCCCACTGGACGCGCAGGGCCGCCCCACCCGCTCCTCCGGCATCCGCCGGCTGGAGTACTTCTTCGGCCGGACCGACCCCCGGTACGTCTTCTTCGAGTTCGACATCTACTGGGGCTACGTGGCGCGGTACAAGCACCAGAAGTACGTCGACCCGTCCGGCCGCGAGGTCACCGACCTGTTCGACCCGATCCTCAACGTGGCCGACCGGACCACCCGGTTCCCGCTCTTCCACGCCAAGGACGGCGACCGGGACACCAGCGTGCCCAACGGCCACCAGATGACCCCGCTCGGCGAGGGCGACATCAACTTCCAGCAGTTCTTCCAGACCATCGGCGAGCGGGACTTCCACCACGCCAACTGGGAGATGGACACCGCCCCCGGCGGCACCGCCAACCGGGCCCAGTCGCTCGACTTCGCGGCGCTCAGCTACCGCAACATGTCCGACCTGACCATCTACCTCAAGAAGTGACCTCCGGCGCGGCCGGCGTCCGCCCGACGCCGGCCGCGTCCCACTCCGCCGGCCACGCCGCCGGCGGCCGGTGACGGGCCCGTCGACACCGGCCCGGTCACCCGCGCCTCCCGTACGGCGACGGGACGCGCCCGGTCCATCCCCCACGCAGTCGCGCAGCCGGCCCGCTCGGGCCGGGGATGCCGCGCGCCTGCCGACCACCGGAGGAACGATGACCCGACAGACCGGACGACGATGGTTCGCCGTCGCCGCTGGACTCATCCTCACCATCCCCCTCACCTCCGCCGTCCCCGCCACCGCCGCACCGACCGACGACGCGCCCCCGACCGCGCCGGCCGCGGTGGAGAACGGGCCGGCCGCGCTGCGCTCCGCCGCCCGCGCCCCGCAGACCTACCGGGTGCTGGTGTTCACCAAGACCGCCGGGGAACGCCGGGCGTCCATCACCGACGGCGTCGACACCATCCGGCAGCTCGCCCGCGCGAACGACTTCACCGTCACGGTCAGCCGGGACGCCGCCGTGTTCACCGCCGCCGAGCTCGCCAGGTACCGGGCGGTGGTCTTCCTCAACACCACCGGCGACGTGCTCAACAGCAGCCAGGAGGCGGCCTTCGAGGCGTACGTCAAGGCCGGCGGCGGCTACGTCGGCGTGCACGCGGCGGCGGAGACCGAGCCGGACTGGGCCTTCTACCAGGACCTGGTCGGCGCGAAGGTGGCCGGCGCCTCGCCGGTCGTCCGCGGCGTGGTGGACGTGGCCGACCGCGCCCACCCGGCGACCGAGACGCTGCCGCGCACCCTGACCCTCACCGAGGAGTGGTACAACTTCAGCCGCAACGTGCGGGGCAGCGCCCACGTGCTGGCCACCGTGGACGAGAAGACCTACGCCGGCGGCGCGATGGGCCACGACCACCCCGTCACCTGGTGCAAGGACCACCAGGGCGGCCGGTCCTTCTACACCGGTCTCGGGCACAGCATCGAGACGTACCGCTCGGCGAAGTTCCGTGAGCACCTGCTCGGCGGCATCCAGTGGTCCGCCGGCGTGGTCGAGGGCGACTGCGGCGCCACGGTGCTCGGCAACTACGAGAAGGTCACCCTCAACGACGACCCGGGCGAGCCGATGTCGCTGGCCGTGCTCCCGGACGGCCGGGTGCTGCACAACACCCGCGGCGGCGAGGTACGCCTCTACGACCCGGCCACCGGCGCCAGCCCGGTGATCACCACCGTCGACGTGTACCAGCACGACGAGGACGGCCTCCAGTCGGTGGCCATCGACCCGGACTTCGCGACGAACAAGTGGGTCTACATCTACTACGCGCCGAAGCTGAACACCCCGGTCGACAACCCGGCGACCCCGGGCGTCAACGAGGGCGACGCGCCGGCCACCTCCACCGACCCGACGGTCTGGGACAAGTTCAAGGGCTACAACCAGCTCTCGCGGGTCAAGCTGGTGGACTCCCCCACCCCGCACCTCGACATGAGCACCGAGCAGCAGATCCTCCGGGTCGACGTGGACCGTGGCATCTGCTGCCACGTGGCCGGTGAGATCAAGTTCGACGGCAAGGGTCTGCTCTACCTGATCACCGGGGACGACACCAACGCCGGTGGCTCCGACGGGTACACCCCGATCAACGAGTCTCCGACCCAGGGCCCCGGCTACGACGCCCAGCGCTCCTCGGCCAACACCAACGACCTGCGCGGCAAGCTCCTGCGCATCAAGGTGCGGGCCAACGGCACGTACACCGTCCCCAAGGGCAACCTCTTCCCCGAGGAGCAGGACACCGCCGGCAGGACGCGGCCAGAGATCTTCCTGATGGGGTTGCGCAACCCGTTCCGCTACGACGTGGACGCTCGCGGCATGGTCTACGTCGGCGACTACTCACCGGACTCCCGCGTACCCAGCGCCACCCGCGGGCCGGACGGCACCGGTCGCTGGTTCGCCACCGACAAGGCCGGCAACTACGGCTGGCCGTACTGCTACTCGCCGAGCCTGCCGTACATCGACTTCGACTTCGCGACCCGGACCTCCGGCGCCCCGTTCAACTGCGGCGCCCCGGTCAACGACTCGCCCCGCAACACCGGCCTGCGGGTGCTGCCGAAGGTCGAGCAGCCGCAGTTCTGGTACACCTTCGACGCACGCACCCCGTGTGCTGGGTCGTACCTGGAGAACCCGCCGGTCGGCTGCGACTTCAGGTGGCCGGTGATCGGCACGGGCGGCGTCGGCCCGATGGGCGGCCCGATCTACTCGTACGACCCGGCGTCGACCTCCGAGGTGAAGTTCCCCGAGTACTACCAGAACGCGGTGGTGTTCGGTGAGTTCACCCGGGACAAGATCTTCATGATGCGGACCGACGGCCGGGGCACCCTGACCGGGGTCGAGCAGTTCCTGCCGGGCGTCGTCTTCGACAACCCGATGGACATGGAGTTCGGCCCGGACGGCTCGCTCTACCTGCTGGAGTACGGCGACGGCTTCTTCCGGGCCAACCCGGACGCGCAACTGTCCGTGATCCGGTACGTGAAGGGCCAGCGGTCGCCGGTGGCGAAGCTCGACGCCACCCCGACCTCCGGGACGGCGCCGCTGACCGTGCGGTTCTCCTCGGCCGGCAGCTACGACCCCGACCCGGGCGAGTCCATCTCGTACGCCTGGGACTTCACCAGCGACGGCACGGTCGACTCGGCCGACCCGAGCCCGTCGTTCACCTACACCGCGAACGGCACGTACACCGCCAAGCTGACGGTGACCGACTCCAGCGGCAGGACCGCCGTGCTCACCAAGGAGATCGTGGTCGGCAACACCGCGCCCACGGTGACCGTCACCTCGCCGGTGTCCGGCAGCTTCTTCACCTGGGGTGAGAGTGTGCCGTTCACCGTCACGGTGACCGACCCGGAGGACGGGCCGGTGGACTGCTCGCGGGTGACCGTGACGTTCGTCCTCGGGCACGACAGCCACGGCCACCCGGACAGCTCCACCACCGGTTGCACCGGCACCCTCGCCACCCCGGCGGACGGCGGCGACCACGCCGGCGGTTACCTGTACGGCGGGATCAGCGCCTCGTACACCGACCTCGGTGGCGGCGGCCAGGCCCCGCTCACGACGGTCGGCCAGGCGATCATCCAGACGCCCCGGCAGCAGGCCGAGAACGCCCAGGTGAAGCAGGGCGTCGAGGTGGCCACCACCGGTGACACGGGCGGCGGGCAGCACGTCAGCGGGATCGACCCGGGCGACCACGTCGCCTTCGACCCGATCAACCTGGGCGGGGTGTCCGCCGTGACACTGCGGCACTCCGGCGGCTCGGCGGCCACCGCCGGCACCGCCAGGGCCGGGGTGGAGCTGCGGCTCGACTCGCCGACCGGGCCGGTCGTCGCCACGGCGACGCTGAACGCGACCACCGGCAACGGGGCCTTCACCAGCACCACGGTCCCGGTGGACCAGCCCGCCGGGGCGCACCGGCTCCACCTGGTCTTCACCGCCGTACCCGGCGGGCCGACCAGCGGCCTGGTCAACCTGAACTGGGTCGAGTTCACCGAGGGCTGACACCCCCGGTACGACGGAGGCCGGCCCCGCGCAGTGCGGGGCCGGCCGTCCGGCGTGTACAGGACGGATCAGCGGTCGAGGACCAGGCCGACCTTCTGGAACTCCTTGAGGTCGCGATAGCCGCACTTGGCCATCGCCCGGCGCAGCCCGCCGAACAGGTTGAGCTGGCCGTCGGCCTCGTCGGCCGGGCCGAAGAGCAACTGCTCCATCGACCCGATCGGCTCACCGGAGACCTCGAACGCACCGCGCGGCAGCGACGGGTGGCTGGCCGCCGAGTGCCACCAGGCACCCCCTGCGGGCGCCTCCTCGCAGAGCGACAGCGGCTCGCCGAGCATCACCGCGTCCGCGCCGCAACCGAGCGCCTTGGCGATGTCGCCCGAGGTCTGGATGTCACCGTCGGCGATGAGGTGCACGTACCGGCCGCCGGTCTCGTCGAGGTAGTCCCGCCGGGCCGCCGCGGCGTCGGCGATCGCGGTGGCCATCGGCACCCGGATGCCCAGCACCGACTCGGTGGTCGACCACTCGTCGCCACCGATGCCCACGATCACGCCGGCCGCGCCGGTGCGCATCAGGTGCAGCGCGGTCTTGTAGTCCGTGCAGCCGCCGACGATCACCGGCAGGTCGAGGTCGGCGATGAACTCCTTGAGGTTCAGCGGCTCGTCGGTGGTCGAGACGTGCTCGGCCGAGACGATGGTGCCCTGGATGACCAGGATGTCCACCCCGGCGTCCAGGATCACCGGGGCCAGCGCCAGGGTGTGCTGCGGCGAGACCCGCACCGCGACCGTGCCACCGCCGGCGCGCAGCTCGCGCACCCGCTCGGCGATCAGGTCGGGACGGATCGGCTCCGCGTACACCTCCTGGAGCCGCTTGGTGGCGCGGGCGTTCTCGTCGAGACCGGCCAGCTCCTCCAGCACCTTGGTCGGGTTCTCGTAGCGCGTCCACAGCCCCTCGACGTTGAGCACGCCGAGGCCGCCGAGCTCACCGAGCCGGACCGCCGACGACGGGCTCATCGTCGCGTCGGAGGGGTGCCCGACGCACGGGATGCCGAACGGGTACGCGTCGAGCTGCCAGGCGGTGGAGACGTCGTCGACGTCCCTGGTCCGTCGGCTCGGCACGATGGCGATGTCGTCCAGGTGGTAGCCGCGCTGCGCGGTCTTGCCCAGCCCGATCTCGACCACGTCACGCATGGGGGACTCCAGGTTGTTGGGGGATGGTCAGCGGGAGTGGTAGTTGGGCGCCTCGACGGTCATCTGGATGTCGTGCGGGTGGCTCTCCTTGAGCCCGGCCGCGGTGATCCGGATCAGCTGGCCACGCCGGTGCAGCTCGGGGATGCTCTCCGCGCCGACGTACCCCATCGCGGCGCGCAGCCCGCCGATGAGCTGGTGGGCGACCGCGGACAGCGGGCCCCGGTAGGGCACCTGGCCCTCGACGCCCTCGGGGACCAGCTTGTCCTCGGCGAGCACGTCCTGCTGGAAGTACCGGTCCTTCGAGTACGACTTGGCCTGCCCCCGGGACTGCATCGCGCCGAGCGAGCCCATCCCGCGGTACGCCTTGTACTGCTTGCCGTTGATGAAGATCAACTCGCCGGGGCTCTCCTCGCAGCCGGCCAGCAGGCTGCCGAGCATCACCGTGTCGGCACCGGCGACCAGCGCCTTGGCGATGTCACCGGAGTACTGGATGCCGCCGTCACCGATCACCGGCACGCCGGCCGGGCGGGCGGCCCGGGCCGCCTCCATGATCGCGGTGATCTGCGGAACGCCGACCCCGGCGACGATCCGGGTGGTGCAGATCGCACCCGGACCCACGCCCACCTTGATCCCGTCGGCGCCGGCGTCGACCAGTGCCTTCGCGCCGGCGTACGTGGCCACGTTGCCGCCGACGATGTCGATGGCGACGTCCTTCTTGAGCTGGCGCACCATGTCCAGCACGGCCCGCTGGTGACCGTGGGCGGTGTCCACGATCAGCACGTCCACGCCCGCGTCGACCAGGGTGCGGGCCCGCTTGTACGCGTCCTCGCCGACGCCCACGGCGGCGGCGACCCGCAGCCGGCCGGCGTCGTCCTTGGTGGCGTTCGGGTACTGCTCGCTCTTGGTGAAGTCCTTCACGGTGATCAGCCCGCGCAGGCGGCCGGAGTCGTCGACGATCGGCAGCTTCTCGATCTTGTGGCGGCGCAGCAGCTCCAGCGCCTCGTCCTTGCTCACCCCGACGCGGGCGGTGACCAGCGGCGTGCGGGTCATGATGTCCCGGACCGGCGTGTCGGGCTCGGAGACGAAGCGCATGTCGCGGTTGGTGACGATGCCCACGAGCTGGCCGTCGCCGTCCACCACGGGCACCCCGGAGATCCGGTACCGCCCGCACAGCTCGTCGACCTCGCGCAGGGTGTCGCCGGGGCTGGCGGTCACCGGGTTGGTGATCATGCCGGACTCGGAGCGCTTGACCAGGTCGACCTGGAGGGCCTGGTCCTCCAGTGAGAGGTTGCGGTGCAGCACGCCGATGCCACCCTGGCGGGCCATGGCGATCGCCATCCGCGCCTCGGTGACGGTGTCCATGGCGCTGGAGAGCAGCGGAACGGTCAACTCGATCCCGCGGGTGAGCCGGGTGCGGGTGTTGACCCGGCTCGGAACGACGTCCGACTCGCCCGGCTGCAACAGCACGTCGTCGAAGGTGAGCCCGAGCGGAACCACCCTGGCGGAGCCGGCGGGCAGCTCGGGCAGGTGGCCGCCCAGGTCGGCGTGCTCGGCGCCGGCCGGAAGATCGGTGCTGGGCGAATTTTCCACGATTGCTCCCCTGAGCTGCTCGAATGGGCTTCAGCGAGGTGGCGCGGGCGGGCACCGGAACGCGCCACGGTGCCGGCACGTCGTCTTATCGTACCCAGTGAGCTGGGCAGCTCCTGCGGTGGCGGGCCGGCCCGGCGCGGGGCCGGGGGCGGACGTTCCCGCCGCGTTGGGTCTACGGTGAGGGGGTGCACGACGAGCCCATCGACCCGTTCAACGGCGACCCGGCCGACCCGACCGCGGGGCTGGACGATCCGGCCGACGACGCGACGCCGGATCCGCTGACCGACGTCGAGCGGCAGGACGTGCTGGAGGACCTCGCCGACCTGGAGATCTACCAGGCTCTGCTGGCGCCGATCGGGGTCCGCGGGCTGGTCATCGAATGCGAGGACTGCCGCGAGCCGCACTACTTCGACTGGGACCTGCTCCGGGGCAACCTGCGCCACCTGCTCAACTCGGGCCGTCCCCGCGTGCACGAGCCGGCGTACGACCCGGACCCGGACCACTACGTGACCTGGGACTACGCCCGCGGGTACGCCGACGGGGTGCACGACACCCTGACCGAGGGCACCGAGGACGAACCGGGCACCTCGACGGATTGAGCCCGGCCGGCGGTTCGGGTGTCAGGCGACCAGGCCGGCGCGGAAGCCGGCGGCCACCGCGTGGGCGCGGTCCCGGGCGCCGAGCTTGCGGAACAGCCGGCGAGCGTGGGTCTTGACGGTGTCCTCCGAGACGAACAGCTCCCGGCCGATCTCCGCGTTGCTCTTGCCCTCGGCCATGCCCAGCAGCACCTGAAGCTCCCGCTCGGTGAGCCCGATCGACACCCGGGCGGGCCGGGCGGCCGGCGCGGGGCGTGTCTGGTCGCTCTGGTCGCTCGCCGGGTCACCGGTCGCCGCGTCGGCCTCGTCGTCGCCGCGCTGCACCGGCACCGACGGCACACCCGCCGGCCCCTCACCAGGCGTGGCCGCCCAGCCCGGCTCGGCGGGGCCGCGCAGCGATGGCCCGGGGCGGGCCGAACCACCGACCGCCGCCGTGTCCCGGGCCGGGTCGGTGGTCCGCTGCCGGGTGGCCCGGCCGGGTGCGGTGAGCAGCAGCAGGGCCTTGGCCACCGCGCTGGTCAGGTCGTGGTCGACGTTCTGGATCAGGCCGCGGGCGCCGGCGCTGATGGTTGCCGCCGCGGCCTCGGATTCCTCAGTGCCCAGCAGCAGCACCGCGGCCTGCGGCGCGCGGGCCAGCACCCGCCGCACGAAGCCGGCGCTGTCCGGCCGGGTGAGGGCCGTGTCGGCCAGCACCACGTCGGCAGGACGCTCGGCCAGCCGCAGCATCACCTCGGGATCGGAGACGGCGGTACGGACGATCGCGGACAACCCCAGCCGCGCGGCCGCGGAAGTCAGATGCTGGGCCGCGAGTGGTGTCCGAACGCACACAAGAACGGTACGCACTGTGGTCTCCTCTCCGCCAACGAGCAGACCATGACGGGGTCGGCTGGGGAGGGGGTTCCCGGCAATCCTCCGAACTTTTCCGACAGATAGGGCAAAAGCCGCAAGTTACGGGGCGTTCTCGATCACAGACGTGTGAGCCGGGGAAAGCACGGGTACCGGGAAGTCCAGGCCGGGAACGGTGCGCCTGCGCGGCCCGCCGCCCGGAAGCCGGCCACAAGGATCTCGCGGTGCCGCGCGGGAGGAGGGGTGCTGATGTCGAACGTACGTAGACTGCCCGGACCCATCGTCGATCTCTGGGACTGGCAGCGTCTCGGTGCCTGCCGAGGGCGGGACAGCGCCCAGTTCTTCCACCCCGACGGCGAGCGGGGCTCCTCCCGACTGCGTCGGGAATCCTCCGCCAAGGCGGTCTGCCGTACCTGCCCGGTCCGCGCCGAGTGCGCCGCGCACGCTCTGTCGGTCCGCGAGCCGTACGGCGTGTGGGGCGGCTTCAGCGAGTCCGAGCGGCTGCGCCTGCTCGCCGTCGGCTGGGAGGATCTGGCCGACCGCCGACAGGCCCGCGTCGACGTGTCCCGCCTGGAGGCCCGGCTGGGTCGTCCGCACAAGTCGACGGTCCCGGCGCAGCGCAACGTCGCCTGACCGGCCACAGTCCCGCGACACCGCGAACCGCGCCCCCATGATGGGGGCGCGGTTTCCGCGTCCCGTCGCACGGGTGCGTCCGGCGTCTCGTCGCCGGGACACCGTGGTCGACACGGGCACGCGGTCCGGAGGGCGGACGCGGCAACGAGCGTGATACCTGAGAGGCATATTTATGCCTCACAGGTATCGCACCCATGGCACCGAGCGCCCCGAGCCGGACGCGGCGGCCGTTTCGCGCCACCCGGCGAGGTCGCTCCGTCCGGGCAGGGTCAGCGGACGGTGACGGTGACCGTGTGCCAGCCCGTGGCGCCGTCCGGGACGACGCCCTGCGTGCGCTCGGTCTGGGTCTCGCCGGTCGTGTCGGTCGCCCGGACCTGGAGCCGGTGCTCTCCCGGTGTGGCGTCCCAGCGCCACGACCACTGCACCCAGGTGTCCACCGACACCGACGGGGCGAGCTGCGCCTCCTGCCAGGGGCCGCCGTCGACGCGTACCTCGACCCGGCGGATGCCCCGGTGCTGCGCCCAGGCCACTCCGGCCACGGTCACCGGGCCGGCGGTCAGCCGGTTGCGCGAGCGCGGCGTGTCGATCCGCGACTGGGTCTTGATCGGCCCCTGGACGGACCAGCCCCTCGGCACCCAGTACGCGTCGAAGTCGACGAAGCGGGTCAGCTCCAGCTCGGTGACCCACTTGCACGCCGACACGTAGCCGTACAGGCCGGGCACCACCATCCGCACCGGGAAGCCGTGCTCGACCGGCAGCGGCTCGCCGTTCATGCCGACCGCCAGCAGCGCGTCCCGCCCGTCGCGCAGGGCCGCCGTGGGGGTGCCGCAGGTCCAGCCGTCGACGGACCGGCCGACGACCTGGTCGGCGTCCTCCTCCGGCTGGACCTCGTCCAGCAGTTCCCGCAGGGGCACGCCGAGCCAGCGGGCGTTGCCGATCAGATCCCCGCCCACCTCGTTGGAGACGCAGGCCAGGGTGACGTACCGCTCGACCAGCGGCCGGGCCAGCAGGTCGGCGTAGGTGTAGGTGCGCTCGTTGCGGACCTGCCCGTGGATCCGCAGCCGCCAGGTCGCCGGGTCCACCTGCGGCACCACCAGCGCGGTGTCGATCCGGTAGAACCCGAAGTTCGGGGTGACGTACGGGGCGAGCTGGGCCAGGGACAGGTCGGCGCCCGCCGGCACGGCCGGTGCGGGGGCGACCGGAGCGGGCAGCCGGATCGCCTCCCGGGCAGCGGACACACCGCGCCGACCGGCGAGCCAGCGCCCACCGAGACCGGCCACCGTGGCCGTGCCGAGCAGCACCCCGGCGCCGGTGAGGAACCGCCGCCGCGACTCCGGGTCGACACCCTCCCCCGGCGCCGATTCACTCGGCGCGGCCGGCACCGTGGTCGGAGTGGGTGGGGACCACGGCCACGGGTCCAACTCCAGCGGACCGGCGATGAGCAGCCAGAGCACCAGGGCGCCGAGCCCGCCGCCGACCAGCGACGGCAGCGCGTCGGCGGCATCCGCGCCGGCACGGGTCAGCGCGGCGGCCACGCCGACGGCGGCGAACGCCGCGATGCCGGCCAGGCCGAGGGCCAGGCGGCGCACCGCCAGCACCCCGAGCAGCGCGGCGAACGCGCCCAGCAGCAGGGCCGTGCCGACCAGCAGGGCGATCTTGTCGGCGGTGCCGAAGATGTCGATGGCGAGTTGCTTCAGCGACTCCGGGACGGCGTCGACGACCACCCCGCCGACCGCGACCAGTGGCGCCGACCGGGGCCCGGTCAGCACCGCCACCGGTTCCGCGATTCCGATCGCGACGGCGGCGGCGGTGACTCCGGCCAGCGCGGCGTAGCGCCGCGACGTGGTGCTCATCGGCCCAGTGTGCGCGATCATTCCGCCCGGTCGCCAACAACGTCAGCGCTCGGTAATGACCGGAGAAGACGGACCGGGGCACACCGCCGTACGACGGTGTGCCCCGGAACGGGTGTCGCTACCGGGTCAGAAGCCCGGGCCGTGCTGGTGGCCGTGACCGTGGCCGTGCCCACCGGCGGCGGCCGGCTCGGCCTGCTCCGGCTTCTCCACCACGAGGCTCTCCGTGGTGAGCAGCAGACCGGCGATCGAGGCGGCGTTGGTGACCGCGTTGCGGGTCACCTTCACCGGGTCGATGATGCCGGCCTTGACCAGGTCGACGTACTCGCCCTTGGCGGCGTCGAGGCCGTTGCCCCACTTCAGGTCGGCGACCTTCTGGGTCACGACGTAGCCGTCGTGACCGGCGTTCTGCGCGATCCAGCGCAGCGGCTCGACGAGCGCCTTGCGCACGATCGAGACGCCGACCTTCTCGTCACCGGTGAAGCCCAGGTCGTCGTCGAGCACGGAGAGGATCTGCACCAGGGCGGCGCCGCCGCCGGGGACGGTGCCCTCCTCGACCGCGGCCTTGGTCGCCGCGATGGCGTCCTCGATGCGGTGCTTGCGCTCCTTCATCTCGACCTCGGTCGCCGCACCCACCTTGATCACGGCGATACCGCCCGAGAGCTTCGCCAGCCGCTCGGCCAGCTTCTCCCGGTCCCAGTCGGAGTCGGAGGCCTCGATCTCCTTGCGGATCTGGGCCACCCGGTCCTCGACGTCGGCCTTCTGGCCGCCGCCGTCGACGATCGTGGTGTTCTCCTTGTCGACCACGACGCGACGGGCGGTGCCGAGCACCTCCAGGCCGACCTGGTCGAGCTTGTAGCCCAACTCCGGGGCGACCAGCTCGGCGCCCGTGGAGATCGCGATGTCCTGGAGCATCGCCTTGCGCCGGTCACCGAAGCCGGGGGCCTTCACGGCGCAGACCTTGAGGGTCTTGCGCAGCGAGTTGACCACCAGGGTGGACAGCGCCTGGCCGTCCACGTCCTCGGCGATGATCAGCAGCGGCTTGCTGTTCTGGAGGACCTTCTCCAGCAGCGGCAGCAGCTCCTCGATCGCCGAGATCTTCTGGGTGGTGACCAGGATGTACGCGTCCTCGAGGACGGACTCCTGGCTCTCCAGATCGGTGACGAAGTTCGGCGAGATGAAGCCCTTGTCGAACTGGAGACCCTCGGTCACGTCCAGCTCGGTGGTGAGCGCGGAGCCCTCCTCGACGGTGATGACACCGTCGCGGCCGACCCGCTCCATCGCCTCGGCGATCAGCTCACCGATGGTGGAGTCCTGCGCGGAGATCGTCGCCACGTTCGCGATCGACTCCTTGCCGGTGACCGCCTCGGCGCGGCCGAGCAGCGCCTCGGAGATCTTGGTGGCCGCCGCGTCGATGCCCCGCTTGAGGCCGGCCGGGTTGGTCCCGGCGGTGACGTTGCGCAGGCCCTCGCGGACCATCGCCTGGGCCAGCACGGTCGCGGTGGTGGTCCCGTCGCCGGCGACGTCGTTGGTCTTGGTCGCCACCTCCTTGACCAGCTGCGCACCGAGGTTCTCGTAGGGATTGGTGAGCTCGATCTCCTTGGCGATGGTCACACCATCGTTGGTGATCGTCGGCGCACCGAATTTCTTGTCCAGGACGACGTTGCGCCCGCGCGGGCCGAGGGTGACCTTGACCGCGTCCGCGAGGGCGTTGACACCGTGCTCCAGCAGGTGCCGGGCGTCGTCCGAGAAGCTCAGGATCTTCGCCATGGATGTCCCTTCGAAGCGCCACTGCCCCGGCCCGGCGAGCCGGACCGGGGCAATGACACTGATCGGTTGCTTACTTCTCGATGACCGCGAGGACGTCGCGGGCGGAGAGCACCAGGTACTCCTCGCCGGCGTACTTGACCTCGGTGCCGCCGTACTTCGAGTAGAGAACGGTGTCGCCGACCTTGACGTCGAGCGGAACACGGTTGCCGTTGTCGTCGATCCGGCCCGGGCCGACAGCGAGGACAGTGCCCTCCTGCGGCTTCTCCTTGGCGGTGTCGGGGATCACGATGCCCGACGCCGTGGTGGTCTCAGCCTCGTTCGCCTGGACCACGATCCGGTCCTCGAGCGGCTTGATCGCAACCTTGGTCGCGGTAGTCACGGGCATACCCTCCTGGGGTACTGGTTTCGTTGCCGGCCGGCGTGGCCGGCCAGCGTCAATCTGCCTCATGCCACCGGGCGGGGCCGTCGTCGCGGGTGCCGGTCCGCCTGGCGTTGCGCACCCGGGCCGAGACCCGGGAGCTGGCACCCTCAGGGTGAGAGTGCTAATCGCAGGTTATTCCGTGGCTAGCACTCCGTCAAGGAGAGTGCCAACGCGTCGTCCGTCGTGTCGCCACAGTTCCGCCAGTCGTTACCGCGACACGCCGGCAACGCCTCGCCTCACCGTGGCCATCTCCCTACCTTCGGTCACCACCACCGGATGCCGCCGAAAGGGGATGTGAGTGCCCGGATACCGACCCTGATGTTCCTGCTCGAACAGCTACGCCGCGCACGCCAGGCGCGCGGGCTGAGCCAGGAGGAGCTGGGCAAGCTGATCAACTACTCGTCGTCGTACGTGAGTGCGGTCGAGACCGGCCAGAGCCCGGTCAAGCCGGACTACGTCGCCCGGATCGACTCGACCCTGGACACCGGCGGTCTCTTCGTCGGCATGCTGGAGCTGATCCGCTTCCACGCCGCGCCCGACTGGTTCCGCCCCTGGGACGAGAACGAGCGGGAGGCGGCGGCGCTGCGCTGGTACGACCCGACGGTGATCCCCGGCCTCCTCCAGTCCGAGGGGTACGCGCGGGCGATGCTCGGCGTGGGCGGCGAGCTGACCGCCGAGGAGGTGGAGACGAGGGTGGTGGCCCGGCTCGCCCGGCAGGCTGTGCTGACCGCCGACCCGCGTCCGCACCTCGTCGCGGTGCTGGAGGAGCACACGCTGCGCCGACAACTCGGCGACCGGGAGATCATGCGCGAGCAGCTCCAGCACCTGCTGGCCGTGGGCACCGAGCCGAACGTCCAGGTCCGGGTCGTGCCGGCCGACACCCCCTGGCACGTCGGGCTCAACGGCCCGTTCATCCTGGCCCGGCTTGAGAGCGGCGCCGAGCTGGTCCACCTGGACAACCAGCTCCGGGGGCAGACCGTGGACAGCCCGAACGACGTTGCCGCCCTGGAGCGGCGCTGGGAGACTGTGACCGGCGAGGCGCTGCCGTGCCGGCAGTCCGCCCGGCTGATCGAGGAAGTGGTGCAGACATGGACCTGACCCACGCCATCTGGCGCAAGGCCTCCCGCAGCAACAGCAACGGGGGCGCCTGCGTCGAGGTCGCCGACAACCTGCCCGGTGTGGTCGCCGTGCGCGACAGCAAGGACCCGGCCGGGCCGGCGCTCACCTTCACCCCGGCGAGCTGGCGGGCCTTCGTCGCCGCCACGCCCACCCACTGACACCACCGTCCGACCGGTCGGGCCGGCCCGGGACAATGACCGGGTGGATCTCGACCAGCTGGCTGCTCTACGTACCCCCGAGGGGTCGGCCGCGCTCGCGGCGGCGGCCGGGCTGGCCGGCGGTGACCCGCTGGCCGCGGCGTCGGCCCTGCGCGCGACCGGCGTGCCGCCGGCACTGGCCTCGGCGGCACTGACCCAGGCCGAGCTGCGCCACCGGGCGGCCGGCAAGTTCGGGCCGGCCGCCGCCGGGATGTTCCTCACCCGTGCCGGGCTGGAGCAGGCCACCCGCCGGGTGGTCGCCGACCGCCGCGCCGACCGGCTGCGCGCGGCCGGTGTGCGCACCCTCGCCGACCTCGGGTGCGGGCTCGGCGCCGACGCGCTCGCCGCCGCCCGCGCCGGCATCCGGGTGTACGGGGTCGAGGCCGACCCGGTGACCGCCGCGATGGCCGCCGCCAACGCCGCCGCGGCCGGGCTGGCCGACCTGTTCACGGTCGAGTGCGGCGACGCCACCACGTTCGACGTCTCCCGCGTCGACGGTGTCTTCTGCGACCCGGCCCGCCGGCGTGCCGGGACCGGGCGGCGGATCTTCGACCCGCGCGCCTACTCGCCGCCGTGGGACTTCGTCACCGGGCTGGCCGAGCGGGTGCCGCGCACCGTGGTGAAGGTCGCGCCGGGGTTGGACCACGCGCTCATCCCGGCCGGCGCGGAGGCGGAGTGGGTCGGCGTGGACGGCGACCTGGTCGAGGCGGCGTTGTGGTGCGGTGAGCTGGCGGAGGTGCCCCGCCGGGCCACCGTGTACCGCCAGGAGGGCGCCGGGACCCGCCGTCACCAGCTCACCGGCTCCGGTGCCGCCGAGGCGCCGGTCGGGCCGCCGCGCCGCTACCTGTACGACCCGGATCCGGCGGTGGTCCGCGCGCACCTCGTCGCCGAGCTGGCCGGCGAGCTGGATGCCACCCTCGGCGACCCGAGCATCGCCTACCTCTACGCCGACCGCCCGACCCGCACCCCGTACGCGCGCTGCCTGGAGATCACCGACGTGCTGCCGTTCTCCCTGAAGCGCCTGCGGACGCTGCTGCGGGACCGCCGGGTGGGCCGGGTGGAGATCCTCAAGCGAGGTTCCGCGCTCACCCCGGAGCAGCTTCGTCGCGACCTGCGGCTGGCCGGTGACGCGTCGGCGAGTCTGGTGCTCACCCGGGTCGCCGGGGCACCGACCGTACTCATCGGCCGTCCGGTCGACTAGGTTCATCGCTGTGGCGGGACAGGGCACACCGGCGACGGCACTGCTGGTCAAGCGCGGGATCGCGCACCACACCCATCCGTACCGGGTGGCGCCGGACGCACCGAACTACGGCGCGCTGGTGGCGGCGGCGCTCGGTGTGCCGCCGGAGCGGGTGTTCAAGTCCCTGGTGACCGAGGTCGACGGGGCGCTCACCGTGGCGGTCGTTCCGGTGACCGGCGAGCTGGATCTCAAGGCGCTCGCGGCGTCGGTGGGTGGCAAGCGGGCGGTGCTGGCCGACCGGGCGGTCGCCGAGCGGGCGACCGGCTACGTGCGGGGCGGGATCAGCCCGCTCGGGCAGCGCCGGCGGCTGCCCACCGTGCTGGACGAATCCGCGCTGGATCTGCCGACGATCTATGTCTCCGCTGGCCGGCGGGGTCTGCAACTCGAACTGGCCGCGGCGGATCTGGTGGCGCTGACCGAGGCGCGCACAGCGGCGCTGCAGACCCGCTGACCGCTGCCGCCCATGGTCATCTCCCCTGGATGACCGGGGAGTGACAGTCGCGTTGCTGAATTGTTATCGCTCCCAACAAACTTGACGCACCGCCGGTCTTGTGGATTCGGTGTGATGCGAAATACGTTGCCGGGCACAACAAAACAACACCTCCCCCACCTCCGAAAGGACCCTGCACATGCGTAAGGGGCTCCTCACCATCGCCGCCGTGGGCCTGCTCACGACCGGCAGCATGACCGCCTGCGGCGGCGACTCCGGCGACGACCAGGCCAGCTCCGCCAAGACCCCCAAGATCGGCGTGATCCTCCCGGACAGCAAGTCCTCGGCCCGCTGGGAGAGCGCGGACCGTCGGTTCCTGGAAGAGGCGTTCAAGGCCGCCGGCGTCCAGTACGACATCCAGAACGCCCAGAACGACAAGACCGCCTTCCAGACCATCGCCGACCAGATGATCACCAGCGGCGTCACCGCCCTGATGATCGTCAACCTGGACTCCGGCACCGGTAAGGCCGTGCTCGACAAAGCCAAGTCGCAGGGCGTCGCCACCATCGACTACGACCGGCTGACCCTGGGCGGCTCGGCCCAGTACTACGTCAGCTTCGACAACGAGACGGTCGGCAAGCTCCAGGGCGAGGGCCTGGCGAAGTGCCTGACCGACCAGGGTGCCAAGAACCCCGTCGTGGCGTACCTGAACGGCTCCCCCACCGACAACAACGCCACCCTCTTCAAGAACGGCTACGACTCGGTGCTCAAGCCGAAGTTCGACGCCAAGGAGTACACCAAGGGCCCCGAGGACGCCGTACCGGCCTGGGACAACGCGCAGGCCGCGACGATCTTCGAGCAGCAGCTCACCAAGGCCAACGGCAAGATCGACGGCGTGCTGGCCGCCAACGACGGTCTGGGCAACGCCGCCATCTCGGTGCTGAAGAAGAACAAGCTCAACGGCAAGGTGCCGGTGACCGGGCAGGACGCCACCCCGGAGGGCCTGCAGAACATCCTCGCCGGTGACCAGTGCATGACCGTCTACAAGGCCGTCCGGGAAGAGGCCAAGGCCGCCTCCGACCTGGCCATCGCGCTGGCCAAGGGCGAGAAGAAGGACACCGGCCAGACGGTGAAGGACCCCGAGGGCAACCGGGACGTCCCCTCGGTGCTGCTCACCCCGAAGGCCATCTACAAGGAGAACGTCAAGGACGTCATCGCCGACGGCTACGTGACCAAGGAAGAGGTCTGCACCGGGGCGTACGCCAAGCTCTGCGCCGACGCCGGCATCAGCTGACCGACGCCGCAGTACCCGCCGGGACGACCATCGCCGCCCGGCACGGGAGCCTGATCCCGTGCCGGGCGGCGCCCGCCGGACGAGCCCCGACCCTCCCGTAAGGAGACCCCCCGTGTCCGCGACCCCCCTGCTGGAACTACGCGGGATCGACAAGAGCTTCGGTCCCGTCCAGGTGCTCCGCGACGTCGCCCTGACCGTCCACCCCGGCGAGGTGACCGCGCTCGTCGGCGACAACGGCGCCGGCAAGTCGACCCTGGTGAAGTGCATCAGCGGCATCCACCCCACCGACGCGGGCGAGTTCCTGTTCAACGGCGAACCGGTGCACATCAACAGCCCCCGCGACGCCGCCGCACTCGGCATCGAGGTCGTCTACCAGGACCTCGCGCTCTGCGACAACCTGGACATCGTGCAGAACATGTTCCTCGGCCGGGAGAAGCGCAGCGGCATCGTCCTGGACGAGCCGAGCATGGAACAGCTCGCCGCCGAGACGCTGGCCGGGCTCTCCATCCGCACCGTCACCTCACTGCGCCAACACGTCTCCAGCCTCTCCGGAGGCCAGCGCCAGACCGTGGCCATCGCCAAGGCGGTGCTGTGGAACAGCAGGCTGGTCATCCTCGACGAGCCGACCGCCGCGCTCGGCGTGGCGCAGACCGCCCAGGTGCTCGAACTGGTCCGCCGTCTCGCCGACAACGGCCTGGCCGTGGTGCTGATCTCCCACAACATGAACGACGTCTTCGCCGTCGCCGACCGGATCGCCGCGCTGTACCTCGGCCAGATGGTCGCCCAGGTGAAGACCACCGACATCACCCACGCCCAGGTCGTCGAGCTCATCACCGCCGGACGCTCCGGCGCGCTCGGCCTCACCGACGACTCCGGCGGGGGCGGCAACGGCAACGGCACGCAGCCGGCCGACTCGATCTCAGGAGGCCACCGATGACCACCACCGCCGTGCGGAAGGACGGCCCCGCGGCCGTCACACCGCCGCCGACCGTCGGGGGCCACGTCCGCACCTACTGGAGCCGGGTACGCGGTGGCGACGTCGGCGCGCTACCGGCCGTGCTCGGGCTGATCGTGCTCTGCACCGTCTTCGCGGTCATGCGGCCGTCGTCGTTCCTGTCGGCCGGCAACTTCGCCAACCTCTTCACCCAGGGCGCGGCGGTCACGCTGATCGCCATGGGCCTGGTCTTCGTGCTGCTGCTCGGCGAGATCGACCTCTCCGCCGGCTTCGCCAGCGGCGTCTGCGCGGCGGTGCTGGCCAATGTGGTCACCGTGCTCGGCTACCCCTGGTGGGTCGCCGTGCTCGCCGCCGTCGCCACCGGTGTGCTCATCGGCACCAGCCTCGGCCTGCTGGTCGCGAAGATCGGCATTCCGTCCTTCGTGGTCACCCTCGCCGGCTTCCTCGCCTTCCAGGGCATCGTGCTGCTGCTCGTGAAGGAGGGCACCAATATCTCCGTCCGCGACGAGGTGCTGGTCGCCATCGCCAACCGCAACCTCGCCCCCACCCTGGGCTGGGCGCTGACCGCCATCGCGGTCGTCGGCTACGCGGCGGTGCAACTGCTGCGCCACCGCAACCGGGTGGCCCGCGGTCTGATCACCGACCCGATCGCGGTGGTGGCCCTCCGGATCGGCGGGCTCGCCGTCATCCTCGGCACGGCGGTGTACGTCCTCAACCTGGAGCGCAGCCGCAACGTGCTGATCGTCTCGCTCAAGGGTGTGCCGATCGTGGTGCCGGTCATCGCCGTGCTGCTGATCGTCTGGACCTTCGTGCTGCAACGCACCAGCTACGGCCGGCACATCTACGCCGTGGGCGGCAACCGGGAAGCGGCCCGCCGGGCCGGCATCGACGTCGACCGGATCCGGATCTCGGTCTTCGTCATCTGCTCGTCCATGGCCGCCATCGGTGGAATCGTGGCGGCCAGCCGGGCCAACTCGGTCGACCCGAACACGGGGGGCAGTAACGTACTGCTCTACGCGGTCGGCGCGGCGGTGATCGGCGGCACCAGCCTCTTCGGCGGCAAGGGCCGCGTCCTCGACGCCGTGCTCGGCGGGGCGGTGGTCGCGGTCATCGAAAACGGAATGGGCCTGATGGGGTACAGCGCGGGAGTCAAGTACGTGGTCACCGGCGTCGTGCTGCTGCTCGCCGCCAGCGTCGACGCGCTCTCCCGCCGCCGCGCGGCAGCCACCGGCACCCGCTGACCGCGGGAGGTAGCACCACGATGCGCCCGGCACCGAGCCAGGACGAGGTCCGGCGGCAGAACCTCGGGGCACTGCTGCGACACGTGCACGTCCACGGGGCGACCACACGTGCCGAGCTGACCACCACGCTGGGCCTGAACCGGAGCACCATCGGCGCTCTCACCGCCGACCTGGCCGGTGTGGGGCTGGTCAGCGAGGGCGCACCGAGGGAGACCGGCCGGGCCGGCCGCCCCTCGCTGGTCGTCCGACCCGAGTCGGAGCGGGTGTACGCGTACGCGTACTCCGTGGAGGTGGACCGGCTGCGGGCCGCCCGGATCGGTCTCGGCGGCGCGGTGCTCGACCGCCGTGAACTGGACCGGCCACGGGGTCTCACCGCCGCCGAGGCCGCGCCGCTGCTGGCCGGCGCGGTCAAGGAGATGCAGCAGGTGGTGCCACCCGACGCCATCTGCGTCGGCGCCGGCCTCGCGGTCTGCGGCATGGTCCGCCGCCACGACGGCCTGGTCCGGCTCGGCCCGACCACCGGCTGGGTGGACGAGCCGATCGGCGCGGCGCTCAGCGCCGAACTGGGCATCGGCGTGCCGATCACCGTCGGCAACGTGGCCGACGTGGCCGCGTTCGCCGAGCACGCCCGGGGCGTGGCCGCCGGCTGCGACAACGTCATCTACCTGTACGGCGACGTCGGTGTCGGTGCCGGCATCATCGCCGGTGGGCGCCGGCTGACCGGGCACGGCGGGTACGGCGGCGAGGTCGGCCACATGAAGGTGGTCCGCGACGGCAAGCCCTGCGAGTGCGGCTCCCGGGGCTGCTGGGAGACCGAGATCGGCGAACACGGGCTGCTCCGTGCCGCCGGCCGCTCCGACGCCCGGGGCCGGGACGCCCTGCTGGCCGTCTTCGACGCCGCCGACCGGGGCGACGCCCGGGCACAGACGGCGGTCCGCCAGGCCGGCGACTGGCTCGGCTTCGGCGTCGCCAACCTGGTGAACGTCTTCAACCCGGAGATGGTCATCTTCGGGGGCACCATGCGCGACCTCTACCTCGCCGCAGCGGCCCAGATCCGCAGCCGGCTCAACTCCAACGCGCTCGGCGCCTGCCTGGAGCACGTCCGGCTGCGCACCCCCAAGCTGGGCGCGGACGCACCCCTGATCGGCGCCGCCGAACTGGCCTTCGAACGGCTCCTCGCCGACCCCCTCGACGTGGGCTGATCCGCGTACCCTGTCGGCGTGGATGTCGAGCTGCGCGCCTCCGACGACGACCGCCACCGGGTGGTCGCCGAGCTGCACCGGCACACCACCGCCGGCCGGCTCACCCTCGACGAGTTCTCCGACCGGGCCGGCGCGGTGTGGGCCGCGCGCACACTCGGTGACCTGGCCGCGCTGACCCGCGACCTGCCGGCTCTGCCCGACCCCGCCACCGCGTCGTCGACCGGCGGCGACCCGACGGGCCACGGTCGCCAGGAACTGCTGGTGCTCTTCGCCGTCGCCGCGCTCACGCTGCTGCTGCTCGGCGGCTTCATCGCCGTCACCCGCTGACCCACCCCAACCGGTGAACTGATCGGGCGGTCAGTCCGTATCAGTGGACGGACGGGCAGCCGGCACAGGTGCGGCTGCCCGGTTCGGACGCGTTTCGGTCGGCACCGAGGAGGCACCGCAGACATGGCACCGCTCAGATCCGCCCGTCGCCGGCTGGGCAACCGGACCCACCGGGCGGCGATGCTGCTCATCGCCGTCATCGCGGGAGTCGGTGTCCTGCCCGGCGTGGCCGTCGCCGCGCCCGCCGGCGGGCAGCAGCTCAACGCCGCCGACATGACCCTGCTCAACGGGGTGCGGCTGGCCGGACTGTGGGAGATGCCAGCCGGTCAGATGGCCGCCGAGAAGGGCCAGTCGGCCAAGGTCCGGGAGATCGGCGCGGGCATCGCCAACGAGCACCAGCGGCTCGACCAGCTCGTCGTGGACGCCGCCAACAAGCTGGGCGCGACCATCCCGAGCGAACCGACCGCCGAGCAGAAGGGCTGGCTGTCGGAGATGCAGAACGCCTCCGGCGCCCGGTTCGACCAGATCTTCGTCACCCGGCTCCGGGTGGCACACGGCAAGATCTTCCCGGTGATCGGCGCGGTACGGGCCAGCACCCGGGACGCCACGGTGCGCAAACTCTGCGACGACGCCAACGGGTTCGTGATGCACCACATGCAGATGCTGGAGAGCACCGGGCTGGTCCGCTGGCCCGAGCTGCCGCCGGCGGCGCTGCCCGCCCCCGGCAACGACGGCCTGCTCGCCGCCGCCGCCGCGAACACCGGCCCGCAGGTCGGGGTCAGCAGCACCGTCGTCTGGCTGGTGTTCCTCGCCGCGCTGGGCACCGGCGGGATCGCCACCTACCGGATGCTGCGCCGCAGCTGACCGTCGACCTGGCTGGTGGCGGGCCGGTCGGCGGGCTCGTCGCTGTGGTGCCAGGAGCGCCACAGTGACGCGTACGAGCCGCCGGCCGCCACCAGCTCGTCGTGGGTGCCCAGCTCCGTGATCCGGCCGTCCTCCACCACCGCCACCCGGTCCGCGTCGTGCGCCGAGAAGAGCCGGTGCGCGATGGCGATCACGGTGCGGCCGGCCAGCACGGCGGCCAGGGAGCGTTCCAGCTCCCGGGCCGCGCGCGGGTCGATCAGCGAGGTCGCCTCGTCCAGTACCAGCGTGTGCGGGTCGGCCAGCACCAGCCGGGCCAGCGCCACCTGTTGCGCCTGCGCCGGGGAGAGCGGGTGTCCACCGGCACCGACCACCGTGTCCAGCCCTTCGGGGAGCGCCTCGGCCCACTCCAGGGCGGCCACCGCGGCGAGCGCCGCCCGCACCTGCGCCAGGTCGGCGCCCGGACGGACCATGGCCACGTTCTCGCGCAACGGACCGATGAAGACGTGGTGCTCCTGCGTGACCAGGGCGACGTGCGAGCGCAGCTCGTCCAACGGCAACTCGTCCAGCCGACGCCCGCCCACGGTCACCGAGCCGCTGCGCGGGGCGTGCACCCCGGCCAGCAGCCGGCCCAGCGTGGACTTGCCGGCGCCGGACGGCCCGACCATCGCCAGCTTCTCCCCCGGCCGCGGCACCAGCGTCACCCCGTGCAGGACGTCCCGCCCCGTGCGGTACGCGTACCGCACGTCCCGGGCGACGAGCTGCTCCGGGCCGCCGTCGGAGGGCGCGGCAGGCGCCGACGCGCCGGCGGTGGGAGTCTCGCCGGTGCGGGCCACCCCGAGCAGGCGTGCCATCGAGGCGCCCCCCACCTGGAGTTCGTCCAACCAGGAGAGCAGCCGGTCGACCGGGTCCACCAACTGCTGCACGTAGAGGGTGGCCGCGGTGACCTGACCGAGAGTGGCCCAGCCCCGCAGGTAGAACCAGCCGCCGATCAGCAGCGTCGCGACCACCGGCACCACGTACCCGATCTCGGCCACCGGGAAGAAGACGGTCCGCAGGTTCAGCGTGTACCGCTCGGCCGCGTACGACCGGCGGATGTCCACGTCACTGCGGGCCCGGCGGCGCGCCTGCTGCCGCAACGCCTCCGTGGTCCGCGAACCCTCCACGGTCTCGCTGATCCCGTCGGTGATGTCCGAGTAGGCGGCGTTCTCCCGCAGGTAGCCGGCCGGCGCGCGGCGCAGGTACCAGCGGGTGCCGGCCAGGAGCAGCGGCACCGCCAGCAGGCAGGGCAGCGCGAGCAGCGGGCCGATCAGCAGCAGCGCGCCGACGATGAAACCGGCGGTGACCACCGCGATCAACGTCTCGGGCACCGCCAGGCGGACGGTCCGCGACAGCGCGGAGACGTCCCGGGACGTACGGGTGAGCAGATCCCCGGTGCCGGCCCGCTCGACGGTCGCCAGCGGCAGGTCGAGGATGCGGTCCACGAACTCCTCGCGCAGCTCGGCGAGGACACGCTCACCGAGCCGGGACGACGCCAGGTGAGCGAACCGCACCAGCACCGACTGGGCCACCACGAACCCGCCGATCAGCAGCGCGACCCGGTCCACCGTGGACTGCACGACACCCTGCGAGATGCCCTGCACCAGGTCGCCGAGCAGCCGGGGGGCGACCAGCCCGGCGGCGGCGGCCAGCGCGTGCAGGCCCAGCGCGACGGCCAACGCACGAGGGTGCCGGCGGACCAGCGTCCGCGCGTACCGGCGGACCTGCCGCGCGTCGGCGACCGGCAGTGCGGTGGCCATCAGTCCTCCTCCCGGCTGACCGTCGCCCGGTAGCGCGGCTCGCCGTCCAGCAGCTCGGCGTGCGTCCCCTCGGCCACCACCTTGCCGTCCTCCACGAAGAGCACCCGGTCGGCCCGGCCGAGCATCAGCGGGCTGGTGGTGCAGACCAGGGTGGTCCGGCCGGTGCGGGCGTCAGCCAACCGCTGCGCGATCCGGGCCTCGGTGTGCGCGTCGACCGCGCTGGTCGGCTCGACCAGCAGCAGTGTCTCCGGGTCGGCGACCAGCGCGCGGGCCAGCCGCAGCCGTTGCCGCTGCCCGCCGGAGAACTCCCGACCGCGCTCGGCCACCGGGCTGTCCAGCCCGTCGGGCAGCGCCTCGACGATGTCCGTGGCGCTCGCCGCCGCCAGGGCCGCGCCGAGCACCTCGTCGTCGGCCCGATCGTGCGGGTCCAGCTCCGTGCGGAGCACGCCGGTGAACAGATGTGCGTCGTTGTCGGCCACCAGGATCCGCTCACGCACCGTCGCCAGCGCCAGCGCCCGCAGCGGTACGCCGTGCAGCGTCGCGTCCGAATCGGTGTACCGGCCGAGCCGGTCCACGATCGCCGCCGCGTCCTCGGGGGCGGTGGCCGCCAACGCGGTGAACCGGCCCGGTCGCAGCACCACCCCGGACTCGGAATCGGCCAGCTCCCCCGGCCCGTCCGGCACCGTCGCCGGCCGCGCCGGGTCGACCAGCTCCGGAGTGAGCCGCAGCAGCCGGACGACCCGGCGGGCCGACACGTGCCCACGGGTCAGCTTGTCGACCGCCTCGGTGAGGTTGCGCAACGGGTTGACCAGGAACGCGGTGTAGCCGTAGAAGGCGACCAGTTGCCCGGCGCTGATCTGGTCACGCAGCGCGAAGCGGGCGCCCAGCCACGTCACCAGCACCAGGAAGGCACCGGGCAGCAGCACCTGCGCCGCCTCCAGCAGCGACTCCACCCGGGCCACCCGCAGGCCACGTGTCCGCAGCTCCTGCGACCGGCTGCGGTAGTGGGCGGAGAGCACCGGCTCGCCGCCGACGCCACGCAGCACCCGCAACCCGGAGACGATGTCGCCGGCCCGGGCCGTCAGCGCCCCCTCCGCGTCCCGGTACGCCTGCTGCTGGCGGTGCAGCGGCCGGATGAGCAGCGCCACCACCGCCATCAGCAGCGGGACGCCGAGCACCACGACCAGCCCGAGCGGCATCGATGCGTTCAGCAGGATCACCGCGACGGTGGCGATGGCGACCAGCGAGCCGGCACCGCGGGCGGTGATGTCGATGGCGTGCCCGATCTGCCCGATGTCGGACGTGCCGATGCTCACCACCTCGCCGGCGGCCACCCGGCGGGGCAGCGCCGCACCGAGGCGGTTCGCCGCCTCGACGGTCAACTGCACGGTCCGGTACGCCCCGGCCAGCCAGTTGTGCACGGCGCACCGGTGCCGCAGGATCCCCGCGACCGCCTGGAGCACGCCCAGCCCGAACAGCACCAGACCCCAGGTGAGAAGGGTGTCCTCGTCGCGACGGGCCAGACCGTCGACGGCCCGGCCGACGGCGGCCGGCATCAGCGCCTGCGCCACCATCCACACCACACCGAGAGCGATGCCGGCGGTGAACAGCCGTTTGTGCCGGGCGGCCAGCCAGATCAGGTAGCGGGTGGCCGACCGGGTATCGGGAACGCCGGGGTCGCCGGCCGGTGAGAAGCGCATGACGGCTCGACGCTAGGGGGCCGGCACCCGACCAGCGAACCAATTAGCGCCCGGACGTGCCGCAGCTCACGGCGAACACGGGCCCGACAGGTCAGCGGTCGACCTGGGTGAAGTCCCAGGAGTGCGGAGCGCGGGCCACCAGCAGGGCGGGCGGCTCGGGCAGTGGGCGCGGGTTGCTGCGCCACTTGGAGATGACCACCACCCGGTGGTCGGTGGAGGAGAAGACCTCACTGGACACGTGCAGCGGGTCGTGCTCCAACTCGGGCAGGGCGGTGTCGCACACCCAGGTGATCAGGTCCGCGACGCCGTACGCCTCCGCGCGTGCCTCCCACATCCGCACGATCATGTCCGTGGCCCCCGTCACACGCTGACCGTGGTCAGCGGCAGCGCCGAGTCGGCCGGCAGGTCCAGCCGGCTCGGCGCGACCCCTGCGGCGACCAGGTGCGAACCGAGCGCGGCCACCATCGCCCCGTTGTCGGTGCACAGTTTCGGTCGGGGCACACGGACCTGGATGCCGTACTTCTCGGCCCGCTGCTCGGCCATCGCCCGCAGCCGCGAGTTCGCCGCCACTCCCCCGCCGATGACCAGGGTCTCGATCCCGTTCGCCCGGCAGGCGGCCAGCGCCTTGGTGGTCAACACGTCACAGACCGCCTCCTGGAAGGACGCGGCCACGTCGGCCACCGGCACCGGCTCGCCGGCGCGCTGCCGCGCCTCCACCCAGCGGGCCACCGCCGTCTTCAAGCCGGAGAACGAGAAGTCGTACCGGTGCGCGGCCAGGTCCTTGGCGGCGGTCAGGCCACGCGGGAACGCGATCGAGGCGGCGTCCCCCGCCCGCGCCTCGCGGTCGATGGGCGGGCCGCCCGGGAACGGCAGTCCGAGCAGCCGGGCGACCTTGTCGAACGCCTCGCCGGCCGCGTCGTCGATGGTGGCGCCGAGCGGCGTGACGCCCCGGGCCAGGTCGTCGACCAGCAGGAGGGACGAGTGCCCACCGGAGACCAGCAGCGCGATGGCGGGCTCGGGCAGCGGGCCGTGCTCCAGGGTGTCCACGGCGACGTGCGCGGCCAGGTGGTTGACGCCGTACACCGGTTTCTCGGCGGCCAGCGCGTACCCCTTGGCGGCGGCCACGCCGACCAGCAGCGCGCCGGCCAGCCCGGGGCCGGAGGTGACCGCGATCGCGTCGATGTCGGCGAGGGTGACGCCTGCTTCGCGCAGCGCCCGGTCCATGGTCGGCACGATGGCCTCCAGGTGGGCCCGGCTGGCCACCTCGGGCACCACGCCCCCGAACCGGGCGTGCTCCTCGACGCTGGAGGCGAGCGCGTCGGCCAGCAGGGTGTGCCCCCGCACGATGCCGACGCCGGTCTCGTCGCAGGAGGTCTCGATGCCCAGGATCAGCGGTTCGTCAGCCATTGTCGTGTGGTCCGTCCCCGGTCGGTTCGGTGTCGCGCTGCATGACCAGCGCGTCGGTGTTGCTCGATTGGTAGTAGCCGCGCCGCACCCCGATCGGCTCGAAGCCGTACATCGCGTAGAGCCGCTGGGCGGGTGCGTTGTCCGCGGCGACCTCCAGCAGGGTGCTGCGGGCGCCGCGCCGGGTCGCCTCGGCGAGCAGCTCCTCCAGCAGCGCACGGCCGACGCCGCGCCGCTGGGCGTCCCGGCGGACGGCGATGTTCTGCACCCACACCTCGTCCGGCGGAGCCCCGGCGAGCCCGGCGTAGCCGAGCACCGTCCCGTCGTCGTCGGTGGCGACCCGGTAGTGGTGCCCGTTGGCCAGCTCGTTCCAGAACATCGCCGGCGACCACTGTTCGGCGCCGAAGACGTCCGCCTCGATGGGCAGCACCTGGTCGATGTGCCACCAGCGGAACCGCTCCAGCCGGACAGCATTCACGGTGTCATCACTGTTCGCGACTGCGGGGCTCGCAACCCCGGCTCACTCCTCGCGCTCACGGGAGGACCGGTTTGCGGGCGGTGGCCGCCACGGCGTCGGGGCGGCGCAGGTAGAGGGGGGTGAGCCGCTCGGTGGGCGCGGCGGCCCGGATCCGCTCGGCGGCGAGCAGCGCCAGCACGGTGGCGTCCGGGTAGCGCGGCTCCACCCGGACCGGCAGGCCGAGCGTGTCCGCGTACCGGTGTGCGCCGTCACCCACCGCAACCGTCGCCCCCAGCTCACGGGCACGTGCGGCGGCGACCGCCGGCGTGGATACCTCGGGGCCGACGATCCGCTGGCCGGCGCCGTCGTAGACGGCCCAGTAGAGCTCCTTGCGGCGGGCGTCGCTGGCGGCCAGCACCGGGTCGCCGGTGGCCGCCGGGTAGCCGATCCCGTCCAGGGAGCAGACGCCGTACGTGGGGATGTCGAGAACCTGGCCCATGGTGGCGGCGGTGACCAGGCCGACCCGCAGCCCGGTGAACGGCCCGGGGCCGAGCCCGGCGACGACCGCACCCAGGTCACGCGGGCGCGCGTCGGCGTCGGCGAGGACCGCGTCGACCTGGGGCGCGAGCAGTTCGCCGTGCGCGCGGGCGTCGACCGTGCACCGGTGCGCCCGAAGCGCCACGTCGTCCGCCGAGACCTCCACAAGCGCGGCGGTCACCGCGGGGGTCGAGCTGTCCACCACGAGTACGAGCACGGTAAGCCAGCCTAGCCGCCCCGCCCGCCGCCCCGGTCACGCCCCGCCCCGCCCCACAGCCACCGGCCCCGGGTCGGCGGCACATTCTCCGAAGAGCGTGATACCTCTGAGTCATATTTATGCCTCAGAGGTATCACGCTCATCAGGGCGAGGCCCGCCGTCCGGAGGCAGGCGACCATCGAGCCGGCGCAGGGCCAGCACCTCTGGTCGACCCGCTACGGCGCGATCAGGGCGACGATGTGCGACGACCTGCCCGAGACGATCGAGGTGCGCCACGCTGGGCGCGGCTACCGGGTCGTGCCCCTCGCCGAGCTGGAGCTGACCGAGCCGCGGGCCGGCGACCTGCTGCGCCGTTACCGGGACAGGCAGCTCGCCGGCGGGCGAAACCCGTAGCCAGGTGGGCCGGCGCCCGGTCAGCCGGCGGTGCGCTCCCAGTCGATGGTGGGCAGGCCGGCGTCGGCGAGCGCCTTGTTGGCCGCGCTGAACGGGCGGCTGCCGAGGAAGCCGCGCGGGTTCATCGGGCTGGGGTGGCCGGCCTCCAGCACCACGTGCTGCGGGTTGGTGACGAGGGCCGCCTTCTTGCGGGCGTACCCGCCCCACAGCAGGAAGACCACCCGGTCCGGCGACGCGTCCAGCGCCCGGATGGTGGCGTCGGTGAACTCTTCCCAGCCGGCGTTCGCGTGCGAGCCCGGGGTGGCCTGACGGACGGTCAGGACCGCGTTGAGCAGCAGCACTCCCTGCGCGGCCCAGCCGTTGAGGTTGCCGTTGGGCGGCTTGGGAACGCCCAGGTCCTCGCCCAGCTCCTTGAAGACGTTGCGCAGTGACGGCGGCACGGCCACCCCGTCGCGGACGCTGAAGCTCAGCCCGTGCGCCTGCCCGGCCCGGTGGTAAGGGTCCTGCCCGAGGATCAGCACCCGGGTGGCCTGCGGCGGGCAGAGCCGGTAGGCCGAGAACAGGTCCGTCAGCGGCGGGAAGACGGTCTGCGTCGCGTACTCCCGGGCGACGAACTCGGCGAGCGCGGCGGTGCGCGCCGCGTCGAGGTGCGGGGTGAGCACGGCACGCCACTGCTCCGGCAGCAGCGCCAGCAGATCCAGGGCGGGGGCGTCGTCGGGCATCAGGAACCTCTCACACGGCGGGTCGGACCCCCGCACTCTAGGCATCGGGTACGACAGCGGCCCGCCGGCCTAACCCAGGTCGGCCAACCGCCGGGCCCAGTCGCCACCGACCGGGTCCAACTCCACGACGCGGGTGTCGTCGTCGCGGCGGTCGATGCGGACCCGCAGATGCGCGTCGACCAGCTGCTCCACCAGCCCCTCGCCCCACTCGACAACCGTCACGGACTCGTCGACCGAGGCGTCCAGGTCCAGGTCGTCGATCTCGGCGCGCGGATCGGTGGCGTCGCCCAGCCGGTACGCGTCGGCGTGCACCAGGGCCACCCGACCGCCCCGGGTCGGGTCCGGTCGGTGCACCCGGGCGATCACGAACGTCGGCGAGGTGACGTCCCCGAGCACCCCGAGCCCGGCCCCGATGCCCTGGGTCAGCGCGGTCTTGCCGGCGCCCAACGGGCCGGTCAACAGCACCAGGTCACCGGCGCGCAGCAGCCCGGCCAGCCGGCGACCGAACTCCCGGGTGTCCTCGACGGTCGACAACTTGACGACGTGACTCACCGTTCCTCCACGCTCTGCAATGACTCGAGGAACCGCGCCAGCGCGGCGTTGACCTCGTCCGCATGCTCCAGCATCACCACGTGCCCGCTGTCCTGGATCTTCACGAACTCGGCGTGCGGCAGCCGCCGGACGATCTCCTCGGAGTGGGTCACCGGAGTGATCATGTCCTTGTCGCCGACCACCACGAGCACCGGCGTGGCCGCCAAGGCCGCGAGCGCCGGGAAACGCGAGTGGGTGGCCAGGGTCCGCAGGTAGCGCGTCACCGTGTCGGCCGACGTCCGGGAGTTCATCATCTCCACGTAGGACACCAGCGCCGGGCTGGGCTTGCGGGTGCCGAAGCCGTACTTGCGGGTGAGCAGCCAGGCGACGTTCGACGTCGACTTGCGCGCCCTGTCGATCACCGGCCCGCCGTACCGGGTGGCGTTGCTGACCATGAACAGCACCGGACCGCCGACCCGGCCGAGCAGCGCCGGTGCCACGAGCTTCGTCTCCGCGACCAACCCGCCTGACGTGGCCATCAGCACCGTGCCCACCACCCGGTCACCGAACAGCTCCGGGAACAACTCGGCGAACGCCATGATGGTCATGCCGCCCATCGAGTGGCCTACCAGCACCAGCGGCCCCTCCGGGGCGGTCTCGTCGATCACCCGACGCAGGGTCCGGCCGAGCACCGCGAGGTCGTACTCGCCGGTCTCCAGCCGCCCCGACCGGCCGTGACCGGGCTGGTCGTACGCCACGACCCGGTAGTCGCCGCGCGCGGCGAGCATCTTGCGCTGGAAGTGGAACGTGCCCATGTCCAGGCAGAAGCCGTGCACCAGCACCACCGTCGGGTGCCCCGGCACCGGCCGGGTCGGCTCGACCACCTCGACGTGGATGTCCGTGCCGTCCGGCAGCTCCAGCCGGAACGCGTCGTCGTACCGCTGCTCGCCGAACATCTCGTGCGCGTAGCGGTCGGTCGGGTCGTCCTTGAGCCGGCGGACCAGGGTGCGCTCGGTCGCGACGCCCGCGGCCAGGCCGGCCGCGGCCACGCCGACCGCGGCACCGACCAGACCGGCGACCTTGCCCGCCGCGGTCCGCGGGCGTGGAATGCGGTAACTCATGGTTTCTCGCCGTCATAGACCCTCGGCACCCGCGTGCTGCCGAACCGGGTGACGATCTCGTAGTTGATCGTGCCGACCGCCTCGGCCCAGTCGTCGGCGGTCGGCTCGCCGTCGGCGCCGCTGCCGAAGAGCGTCGCCACGTCGCCGTCGGCCACCGGGTCGTCGCCGCAGTCGAGCACGAACTGATCCATACAGACCCGCCCGGAGATGGTCCGCCGCGCGCCGGCGAGCTGCACCGGCCCACTGTTGGACGCGTGGCGGGGCACCCCGTCGGCGTACCCGAGCGGCACCACGGCCAGGTTGGCGTCGGTCTCGGTCGTGTAGGTGTGCCCGTAGGAGACACCGGTGCCGGCCGGCACCCGCTTGCTGAGCATCACCCGGGCTCGCGCGGTCATCGCCGGCCGCAGCCCGTACGTCTCGCCGGCCACCGGGGAGAGCCCGTAGATGGCCAGCCCGGGGCGGACCAGGTCGAAGTGGGTGTCCGGACGGGTCAGGGTGGCCGCGGAGTTGGCCAGGTGCCGCCAGCGCGGGCGCAGGCCGGCCTTCTCGACCATCGCCAGCCCCTCGTGGAAGACGGCCAACTGCCGGTCCGTGGTGGGGTGGCCGGGCATGTCCGCGTACACGAAGTGGCTCCACACGCCGACCACCTCGATCAGGCCGTCGGCCTGCGCCTTGGCGGCGGCGTCCAGCAGCGCCGGCCAGTCGGCGACGGTCGCCCCGCCCCGGGACAGCCCGGTGTCGATCTTCAGGTGCAGCCGGGCCGGGCGCTCGGCGCGCCGGCTGGCCTCGACCATCTCGTCCAGTTGCCCCAGGCTGGCGGCGGCCAGGTCCACCCCGGCG
Source organism: Micromonospora sp. RHAY321 (assembly GCF_023896955.1). Classification (GTDB taxonomy): domain Bacteria; phylum Actinomycetota; class Actinomycetes; order Mycobacteriales; family Micromonosporaceae; genus Micromonospora. The sequence goes on along the minus strand of NZ_JAMHIW010000014.1, from coordinate 124,131 downwards.
CTGACGCCCTCGTGCAGCGGCAGCCCGGGAGCGAGGAGCCAGGCCAGCACCGGCGCGGTCACGCCGGCCCGGCGCAGGGTGAGCGCCTCGTCGAGGGTGCAGACACCGAGCCAGTCCGCTCCGGCGTCGAGTGCCGCGCGGGCGGCCGGGAGCATGCCGTGGCCGTACCCGTCGGCCTTGACCACCGCCATCAGCTCGGCGGTGGTGCCGGCGCGGAGTCGGCTCACGTTCGCACGGATCGCGTCAAGATCGACGCGTACCTCGGCCTGCCACATGCGCCAAGCCTACTTTCCGCCGTGATCACCGTGGGCGGCGACGCACGTCCCTACCGCCGATCCGGTCGGCCGGCTCGATACCGGCACGTTCAGCCCAACCGGGCGATGACCGGGCGCAGGGCCGTCGCCACGTCCGGCGCGGTCACCGGCCCGCCGCGAGCCGCCTCCCGGCCCGCCAGCCCGTGCAGGTACGCCGCCGCGGCCGCCGCCCGCTCGGGGGCCAGGCCGGCCGCCAGCAGCGAGCCGAGCAGCCCGGCCAGAACGTCACCGGTGCCGCCGGTGGCCAGCGCCGAGGTGCCGGTCGGGTTGACGTACGCCCGACCGTCCGGGGTGGCGATCACCGTGCGGTCCCCCTTGAGCAGCACCACCGCGTTCATCCAGGCGGCCAGCCGCAGTGCCGCGCCGACCCGGTCGGCGCCGGGTTCCTCCCCGCAGAGCCGGCTGAACTCCCGGTCGTGCGGCGTGACCACGATCGGCGCGTCCCGGCCGCGCAGCCGGTCGGCGAGCGAACCGTCCACGAGCAGCGTCAGCGCGTCGGCGTCGAGCACCACCGGCACCGGTGCGGCGAGCACGGCGCGCAGCTCGGCCGCCGCATCCTCGCCGGTGCCCAACCCGGAGCCGCAGACCCAGGCCTGCACCCGGCCCGCCTCGGCGACCCGCCCGGTGGCGATCACCGAGGGGTGCTGGTGCAGCACCTCCGCCCGGGCGCCGCCGGCGTAGCGGACCATGCCGGTCGGCCCGGCCAGCGCCCCACCGACGGAGAGCACCGCCGCTCCCGGGTAGACCGCCGAGCCGGTGGCCACGCCGACCACGCCCCGGGTGTACTTCTCCGACGCCGGACCCAGCCTCGGCCACCAGTCGACCAGGTCGGACCACTCGGTGACCCGCAACGCCGGGGTGCCCCGCAGCCACGGCCGCAACCCGATGTCGACCAGCTCCACGTGCCCGGCCAGGACGGCGGCCGGCCCCACGACCAGGGCGGGCTTCAGTGCGCCGAAGGTCACCGTCACGTCGGCGCGGACCGCGGTGGGCCGGCCGGACGCGGCCAGCGGCACGTGCCCGGTGTCCACCGCCACCCCGCTCGGCACGTCGACCGCCAGCACGGTGGCCCGACGGCCGTCCCGCCCGTGCAGCTCACCGAGCCGCTGCACCACCTCGTCGGCGTTCGTCCGCAGGCCACCACTGCCGCCGATGCCGACGATGCCGTCGAGGACCACGTCCACCGGCCCGACCGGTCGGTCCACCAGCCGGCCTCCGGCGGCCCGCAGCGCGGCCAGCCCGGCGGCGTGCGCCCGACCGGGAGTGAGCAGCAGGGCGGTCACGGCGACGCCCCGGCGGGCCAGCCGCTCCCCGGCGTACAGCGCGTCGCCGCCGTTGTCACCGGAGCCGACCAGCAGCAGGGCCCGCCCGCCGTACAGCCCGCCGCGCTCGGCGAGCAGCAGCGCGGCCCGGCGGGCCAACCCGGCGGCGGCCCGCTGCATCAGCGTGCCCTCCGGCAGCGTGCCCATCAGCCCCGCCTCGGCCGCCCGTACGTCGGCCACCCGCCACACCGGTCTCATGCGTGTCCCAATCCGTTTCTCGGGCGGGCCGCGACGGCCCACCCGGCCGACGTCATTGTTCCGCGACCACCATCGCCGACGCGATCCCGCCGTCGTGCGACAACGAGAGATGCCAGTGGTTGACCCCACGCTCGACCGCCACCGCCGCGACCGTGCCGGTGACCGTCAGCCAGGGGCGGCCGTCCGGGTCGGGCACGATCTCGCAGTCGTGCCAGCTCAGCCCGGCCGGCGCGCCGAGCGCCTTGGCGACGGCCTCCTTGGCGGCGAAGCGGGCGGCGAGCGATTCCGGTGAGCGCGGGCTGCCGGAGCTGGTGTGCCGCTCGGCCTCGGTGAAGAGCCGGTCGGCGAGCAGCGGCGTCCGCGCCAGTGCCCGGGCGAACCGGTCCACCAGGACGACGTCGATGCCGACAGCGACGATCACCAGACCACCCTACCGGCGGTGGAGGCGGCAGATTAGCCGTCGGGACCGCGGTGGACAACGCCTGTGGACAGGCCGGGGTACGCCCGCCGCCGGCTGTCCACAGGGAACTCCCGGCCGCCCCTGCCACGCCTAGCGTCGGCGCGTCGATGTCGATCGTCCACGGGGGTGTGGTCATGACCGAGGAGCCGTTCACCGTTCAACCGGAGGAGCTGCGCGCCGTGGCCGTCGCGCTCGACGGTGAGGCGCACCGTCTGGCGCTGGGCCTGGCCGGGGTGCCCGGGCTGCTGGTGCCGGCGCCGGGCTGGCGGGCCTCCGCCGCCCTGGCCGGGCTGGAGGCGGCCGGCCACGCCTGGCTCTGCCGGCTGGGCGCCCGGGTGGCGACGACCGCCGGTGGGGTCCGGGCGGCGGCGGAGGCGTACGAGACGGTCGACGACCGGGCCGCCGCTCGGTTCGCCGGTATTCCCCGGTGACCACCGTCGGCTACCGGCAGCTCTGGGCCGCCGATCCGGCCGGGTGGCGGGCCGCGGGGGCTGCCTGGGCGGGGTTGACCGGGCCGGTCGAGCGGCGTGCCGGTGAGGTGGGTGGGGCCGCCGGGCGGCTGCGGGGCGGCTGGTCCGGTGCGGCCGCCACGGCGGCGGACGCCCGGCTCGTCGGCCTGCGCGACGAGCTGACCTCGGTGGCGCCAGCCCTGATCGAGGCCGACCAGGTGCTCGCCGAGCTGGCCGGCCGGCTGGTGGTGGCGAAGGCGCGGCTCGGTGAGGCGGTCGCCCTGGCCGACGCGGCCGGCCTGGTGGTGGACCGGACGGGCGGCGTGCACGTTGATCCGACCCGGGTCCGGCCGACCGAGCGGGCCGGCACGGCGGCGGCGCGGGTGGCGGCGGCGCTGCGGGACGCGCTCGACCGGGCCGGCGCGGCCGACCGCACCGCTGCCGACCGGTTGGACGAGCTGGCCCGGGCCGCCGGGTCCGGTTGGGCGTCCCCGCCACCGCCCGGCCGGCCGGCTCCCGGTGCCGCTCCCGCGCTGGTCCGCGCCTGGTGGTCCGGGTTGACACCGGCGCAGCGACGGTGGCTGGTCGGGCACGAGCCGGCCCTGGTCGGCCGGCTGGACGGAGTGCCGGTGGCCGCCCGCGACCAGGCCAACCGGCTGCGTCTCGGTGCCTGGCGCGAGGAGTTGCTGGCCGAGCGCCGGCGGCTGCTGGCCCGGGTGCCGCCGGGGCCGGCCGCGTCGGTGCGGCTGCGCGCGGTGGCGGCGCGGCTGGCCGGTCTGGACACGCTGACCGGGCGGCTGGCGGCGGCCGGGGAGCCCCGGGCGTACCTGCTCGGGCTGGACCCGGCCGGCGAGGGGCGGGCGGTGGTGGCGCTCGGCGATCCGGACCACGCCGACCGGGTGCTGACCTACGTGCCGGGGATGACGGCCGGGTTGGACGACGCTCCCGGCGAGTTGAGCAGGGCGGCGCGGGTCCTGGACCGGTGCGCCGCGCTCGCCCCGGGTGAACGCAGCTCGGCGGTGCTCTGGCTCGACTACGACGCACCGGACTTCCTGCCCGAGGCGGCCTCGGCCGACCAGGCCCGGGATGCCGGGCCGGCGCTGCACCGTTTCCAGGAGGGGCTGCGGGTCAGCCACGAGGGGCCGCCGGCACGGCAGACCGTCCTCGGGCACAGCTACGGCTCGCTGGTGGTGGGCACGGCGGCCCGGGAGCACGGGTTGGCCGCCGATGCGCTGGTCTTCGTCGGTTCGCCCGGGGTCGGCGCGACGCACGCCGCCGAGCTGGGTGTGCCGCCCGGGCAGGTCTGGGCCAGCAGCGCCCCCGACGACGTGATCCGGCTGGCCCGGCCCGCCGACGAGCTGGCCCGGCGGGCGCTGCTCGGCGCGGCTCCGCTCGCCACCGTGCTGGGCTGGCCCGACCGTACGGGGCACGAGCTGTGGTTCGGCCATGATCCGGCCGATCCCGGGTTCGGCGGGCGGGTCTTCCCCAGCGACCGGCGCGGGCACGCCGGCTACTGGGACCCGGGCAACCCGGCACTCGACGGTATGGCCCGTGTCGTGCTCGGCCGCTGAGGGCGACAGCCGCGCAGCCGGTGTCCGCCCGCCCCACGACGAGGCCCCGGCCACCGCGGGTGCGATGACCGGGGCTCAGAACATCGACGGAGGGCTACTCGACGGTGACCGACTTGGCCAGGTTGCGGGGCTGGTCCACGTCGTGACCCCGGGCCGCGGCGATCTCGGCGGCGAGCACCTGCAACGGCACCGTGGTGACCAGCGGGGCCAGCAGCGTCGGCGTACGCGGCACGTAGATCAGGTCGTCGGCGTACCGGACGACGGCCTCGTCGCCCTCCTCCGCGATCACGATGGTCCGCGCGCCGCGCGCCCGGACCTCCTGGATGTTGGAGACGACCTTGTCGTGCAGCATGCCCCGGCCGACCGGTGAGGGCACCACGCAGATCACCGGGGTGCCCTCGTCGATCAGCGAGATCGGGCCGTGCTTCAACTCACCGGCGGCGAAGCCCTCGGCGTGCATGTACGCCAGCTCCTTGAGCTTCAGCGCACCCTCGAGGGCCACCGGGTAGCCGACGTGCCGACCGATGAACAGGATGGTCGGCTCGGACTTCAGCTCGCGGCCCAGCTCGCGGACCGGCTCGATCCGGTCCAGCAGCTCGCGCAGCTTGCCCGGCATCTCCTGGAGCTGGGCCACCACCGCGCCCACCTCGTCGGCGAACTTGATGCCGCGTACCTGGGCCAGGTGCAGGCCGATCAGGTAGCAGGCGACGAGCTGGGTGAGGAACGCCTTGGTGGAGGCGACGGCGATCTCCGGGCCACCGTGGGTGTAGAGCACGGCGTCGGACTCGCGGGGGATGGTGGAGCCGTTGGTGTTGCAGATGGCCAGCACCCGGGCCTTCTGCTCCTTGGCGTGGCGCAGCGCCATCAGGGTGTCCATGGTCTCGCCGGACTGCGAGATGACCACGATCAGCGTGGAGCGGTCGAGCACCGGGTCGCGGTAGCGGAACTCGCTGGCCAGCTCCACCTCGCAGGGGATCCGGGTCCAGTGCTCGATGGCGTACTTCGCCACCATCCCGGCGTGGTAGGAGGTGCCGCAGGCCACGATGAAGATCTTGTCGACGTCGCGCAGGTCCTGGTCGCTGAGGCGGACCTCGTCCAGGGCGATCTCACCGGTCTCGGTGAGCCGGCCGAGCAGGGTGTCGGCGATCGCCTGCGGCTGCTCCGCGATCTCCTTGAGCATGAAGTAGTCGTAGCCGCCCTTCTCGGCGGCCGAGGAATCCCAGTCGATGTGGAAGTCCTTGCCGGCGGCGGGCTGGCCGTCGAAGTCGGTGATCTCGATGCTGTCACCGGTGATCAGGACGATCTGGTCCTGACCCAGCTCGACCGCTTCCCGGGTGTGCTCGATGAACGCGGCGACGTCGCTGGCCAGGTAGTTCTCCCCCTCGCCGCGACCGACCACCAGCGGCGAGTTGCGCCGGGCGCCGACGACCGCGCCCGGGATGCTGGCGTCGACGGCGAGCAGCGTGAACGCGCCCTCCAGCCGCTGGCAGACCACCCGCATGGCGGCAGCGAGCAGGTGCGGGCTGTCCGACTGGCCGGCGGCGCGCAGGTCGGCCAGAGCGGCGGAGAGCAGGTGCGCGGCGCACTCGGTGTCGGTGTCGCTGGTGAACTGGACGCCGTCGTCCTCGAGCTCGGCGCGGAGCTTGGCGAAGTTCTCGATGATGCCGTTGTGGATCACCGCCACCCGGCCGTCGGGGGCGAGGTGCGGGTGGGCGTTGCGGTCGGTCGGGCCGCCGTGGGTGGCCCAGCGGGTGTGCCCGATGCCGGTGGTGCCGTCACCGATGCCGATCGGACTCGCCGCGCAGGAGGTCGGATCGTCGGCGGCCCGCTCGGAGAGCACCTTCTCCAGGTTGGCCAGCTTGCCGGACTTCTTCTCGGTCAGCAGTTGGTCGTCGCAGACGATCGCGACGCCCGCCGAGTCGTAGCCGCGGTATTCCAACCGCCGCAGCCCGTCGAGCACGATGCCGAGTGCGGGGCGCGCGCCCGCGTATCCCACGATTCCACACATGGCCCGCAGCCTAACCCAGTTTCGCTCACCATGGTTGCTCGAAAGTCGCCTAAACAATCACTGGATCTGAGCGATCGGTGGCTACCAGGTCGGAACGGGGACGAGTTTCCGGCCCCGTCGCACCGCCCCGGGGCGACGGGGTTGCGGACGGGCCTGCGGGTGCGACAGTCTCTCGGCGGGTGCGGCGCGTCCCTTCCCTGGCCCGTTCGTCCCATACCCCCTCTCGTCCGGAGCAGCCATGTCCGACGCGTCCCCGCCCGATCCGTCCCCGACGCAACCCCCGGACCCGACGCCGTCCCCGGACCCATCCGCTGCGGGCAGCCAGCCGACGAACCCGACATCCGACTGGACCTCGCCGGGCGCGTATCCGGCGCCCGACCCGCTGGCCCCCGGCCAGCCCTGGGCACCACCGCCCCCGTGGACGCCCGGGCCGCTGCCCCCGTCGACCGGCACCGACCCGTCTCCTGCCGGCTATCCACCGTCGGGCTGGGCGCCCGCCGGCCACGGACCGTCCGGCTGGCCGCCACCCGGCTACCCGCCGCCCTACCTCTACCCCGGGTATCCGCAGGGCGGTCCCCCGTCGGGCGGCAACGGCCGGATGGTCGGGATCGTCGTCGCGGTCGTCGCGGCGGTCACCCTCGCCCTCTGCGGCTGCCTCTGCGCGGCCGGCCCGCTGATCGGCCTGTTGGCCCCGGACCCGGTCGCCGAAGACCCGTACGACGATGGTCCCTTCGACGACGACCGCTGGTCCCCGCCGACCACCGCACCGACCACCACCGCGCCGACACCCAGCAAGAAGCCGATCACCCGACCGACGTCGGGGCCGGCACCCGTGACCGTGGTCTACGAGATCACCGGGAACGGGGAGGCGGACATCTCGTACTACGACGCCGAGAGCGACCTCATCCACGTCGACCGCGCGAAGCTGCCCTGGCGCACCACCATCCGAACCAGCGGCCAGAGCCGGGTGATGGTGGAGGCCATCTGGTCCGACATCGACAACAACGGCCCGCTCGACTGCACGCTCACCATGACCGGCAGCGGCAGCCCGGTGGTCGACCGGACCCTGGGTTACTGGATGACCACCTGCACGCCCGAGTGAGGCTGGGTTGCGGCCGGTGGGTGCCCGTAGGCTGGCGCAGGTGACGACGAGCACCGATGTCGACCCGCTGGTGGCCCGGATGCGGCCGTTCGGCACGACGATCTTCGCCGAGATGTCCGCCCTCGCCGTACGGACCGGCGCGGTCAACCTCGGGCAGGGCTTCCCGGACACCGACGGCCCACCGGAGATGCTGGCCGCCGCGGCCGAGGCGCTGCGTGGCGGGCAGAACCAGTACCCGCCCGGGCCGGGGATCCCCGCCCTGCGCGCGGCGGTCTCGGCCCACCAGCAGCGGTTCCACGACCTGGCGTACGACCCGGACGGCGAGATCGTGATCACCGCCGGGGCGACCGAGGCGGTCGCAGCCAGCATCCTCGCCCTCTGCGAGCCGGGCGACGAGGTGGTCTGCTTCGAGCCGTACTACGACTCGTACGCCGCCTCGATCGCGCTGGCCGGCGCGGTCCGGCGGCCGGTCACCCTGCGTCCCGCCGTGGACGGTCGGTACGCCTTCGACCCGGCCGCGCTGCGGGCCGCGTTCGGGCCGCGTACCCGGCTGGTGCTGCTCAACTCGCCGCACAACCCGACGGGCAAGGTCTTCACGCCGGCCGAGCTGGCGCTGATCGCCGAGCTGTGCCAGGAACACGGCGCGTACGCGGTCACCGACGAGGTGTACGAGCACCTGGTCTTCACCGACGCGGCGAGCCCGCACGTGCCGCTGGCCGGCCTGCCCGGCATGCGGGAGCGCACGTTGCGCATCTCCTCGGCGGGCAAGACGTTCTCCTGCACCGGTTGGAAGGTCGGCTGGGTCAGCGGTCCAGCGGCGCTGGTCTCGGCGGTGTTGCGGGTGAAGCAGTTCCTCACCTTCGTCAACGCCGCACCGCTGCAACCGGCGGTCGCCGTGGCGCTGGCCCTGCCGGACGACTACTTCACGGGCTTCCGGGACGGGCTCCAGCAGCGACGCGACCAGCTCGTCGGCGGTCTCACCGACGCCGGCTTCGACGTGCTCGCACCGGAGGGGACGTACTTCGTCACGGCCGACGTCACGGCCCTCGGCGGCCGGGACGGGGTGGAGTTCTGCCGCTCGCTGCCGGAGCGCTGCGGTGTGGTGGCGGTGCCCACCCAGGTCTTCTACGACGACGCCGAGGCCGGCCGGCGGCTGATCCGTTTCGCCTTCTGCAAGCGCCCCGAGATCCTGACCGAAGCGGTGACGCGCCTCCGCCGACTCTCGACCTCCTGACAACCCACCCGCCCCCGCGTACGGGGGCGGGTGGCCGGTGGTTACGCCGTGGGGCTGGCGGTACGGACCTGCTCGGCGATGCGCTCCGCGACAGACCGGGCGGTCTGCTCGGTGGCGGCCTCGACCATCACCCGGACCAGCGGCTCGGTGCCCGACGGGCGCAGCAGCACCCGGCCGGTCTCGCCCAGCTCTGCCTCGGCCCGCTCGGCCTCGGCGCGGACGGCCGGCGCGTTGGCGCCGACGGTCCGGTCGCCGACCGGCACGTTGATGAGCACCTGGGGCAGCTTGGTGACCACCGAGGCCAGCTCGGCCAGGGACTGGCCGGTGGCCGCCATCCGGGCCATCAGGTGCAGGCCGGTGAGCACCCCGTCGCCGGTGGTGGCGTGGGCGGGCATGACGATGTGGCCGCTCTGCTCGCCGCCGAGCGCCAGGCCGGAGCCGCGCAGCTCCTCCAGCACGTACCGGTCGCCGACCTTGGTCTCGATCAGCCGGATGCCCTGCGCGGACATGGCCAGCCGCAGCCCGAGGTTGCTCATCACGGTGGCGACCAGGGTGTCCTTGGTGAGCGTGCCGGCGTCCCGCATGGCCAGCGCGAGGATCGCCATCACCTGGTCGCCGTCGACCTCGTCGCCGTCGGCGGTGACCGCCACGCAGCGGTCGGCGTCACCGTCGTGGGCGATGCCCAGGTGGGCGCCGTGCTCGACCACGGCCTCGCGCAGCGCGTCGATGTGGTTCGAGCCGCAGTCGTCGTTGATGTTGAGCCCGTCCGGCTCGGCGTGGATCGCGATGACCTCCGCGCCGGCCTCCCGGTAGGCGACCGGGGCGACCTCGGCGGCGGCGCCGTTGGCGCAGTCGACCACGACCTTGATTCCTTCGAGCCGGTGCGGCACCGTGCCGACCAGGTGCTGGACGTAGTGGTCCGCGCCGTCGAGCAGGTCGTGCACCCGGCCGACGCCGGCGCCGACCGGCCGGTCCCACGCGGTGGTGGCGTTCGTCTCGACGGCCGCCTCGATCTGCATCTCGATCTCGTCGGGCAGCTTGTGCCCACCGGCGGCGAAGAGCTTGATGCCGTTGTCCGGCATCGGGTTGTGCGACGCGGAGAGCATGACGCCCAGGTCGGCCTTGGCCTCTGCGGTGAGGTACGCCACCGCCGGGGTGGGCAGGACGCCGACCCGCACGACGTTGGCGCCGGCGCTGGTCAACCCGGCCACCACGGCCGCCTCCAGCATCTCGCCGCTGGCCCGGGTGTCCCGGCCGACGACGGCGAGCGGCGGATGGCTGCGGTCCGTCTCCGCGAGTGTGTGCGCGGCGGCCACCGCGAGCGCGAGTGCCAACTCGGGGGTGAGATCCGCGTTCGCCCGCCCGCGTACGCCGTCCGTGCCGAACAACCGACCCATACCCGCCAACCTCCGATGAAACTGCCGATGAGGAGAAAGCGGAACGGCCGGCCCACCTCCCCGCTCGAGGGGAGGCGGACCGGCCGTCCGTCAGAAGTACAACGCGCTGGCGAAGATCAGCGCTTCGAGTACTGGGGAGCCTTACGGGCCTTCTTGAGGCCGTACTTCTTGCTCTCCTTGACCCGGGCGTCCCGGGTGAGGAAGCCGGCCTTCTTCAGGGCCGGGCGGTCGTCCGGCTCGTTCACGATCAGCGCGCGGGCGATGCCCAGTCGGAGCGCGCCGGCCTGCCCGGTGGTGCCGCCGCCACGCAGGTTGGCGATGACGTCGAACTGCTCGAGCTTCTCGGCGGTGACCAGCGGGTCCTTGATGAGCTGCTGGTGCACCTTGCTCGGGAAGTAGGCCTCGAGGTCCTGGCCGTTGCAGGTGATCTTGCCGGTGCCCGGGACGATACGGACCCGGACGATGGCCTCCTTGCGGCGGCCCACGGTCTGGATCGGCCGGTCACCACGAGGCGCGCGGGCGACGGGCGCCGGCGCCTCGGTGACCTCGGTGGCCTCGGTGGCCTCGGGGGCAACCTCGGTCGTCTCGGTGATGTCGGTCATGCTGCTTCCTTCGCCCGCGCTCACTGCGCGATCTGCTTGATCTCGAACGGCACCGGCTGCTGCGCGAGGTGCGGGTGCTCGGCGCCGGCGTAGACCTTCAGCTTCTTGATCAGCTGACGGCCGAGCTTGTTGTGCGGGAGCATCCCCTTCACAGCCAGCTCGATGGCCCGCTCGGGGCGCTTGGTCAGCAGCTCGTCGTAGCCGACCTGCTTCAGACCACCCGGGTAACCGGAGTGGCGGTAAGCGACCTTGGTCTGGCGCTTGTTGCCGGTCAGCGCAACCTTGCCCGCGTTCACGATGACGACGAAGTCGCCCGTGTCGACGTGCGGCGCGAAAGTCGGCTTGTGCTTACCACGCAGCAACGTGGCGGCGTGGGTGGCCAGGCGGCCCAGCACGACATCAGAGGCGTCGATGACGTGCCACTGACGCTCGATCTCACCCGGCTTCGGGCTGTACGTACGCACAGGTCTACCTTGTCTCGTCGTCGGTCTGGGGTCGCGCGCCGAGGTGACCAGATCTTGCAGGCCGGACCAGCGCGCACGAACGACCAAGCGTACCTGATAGGGCACGCCTCTGGATGTCGTACAACAGCAGGCAACGATACCCGGCGCCCCATCGGCAGGTCAAAACGGGGGTACGGCCGCGCGCGCCGGCAGCACCATCATGGCACAGGTCACACGCCGGCCAGCCGGGCCGGCCCCGGGCGGCGGTAGACGAACCAGGTCACCGCGAAACAGAGCGCGTACCACCCGATGAACGCGAGGTAGGCGGCGTCGGCGGTGCCGGAGGTGAGGAACGACTGGCGGAACGCGACGTTGACCAGGACCCCACCGGAGGCGCCCACCGCGCCCGCGATGCCGATGAGCGCGCCGGTCATCCGCCGCGCCCGGCGCGCGGCCGCCTCCAGGTCGGACCGGCCGTCGGCCACCGCGCTCGCCGCCCGGGCCCGGAAGATCGCCGGGATCATCTTGTACGTGGAGCCGTTGCCGACGCCGGAGAAGACGAACAGCGCGAGGAACCCGGTCAGGTAGAGCCCGAACGAGTGCTCCCGGGCCGCGTAGAGGACGACCCCCGCGCCGGCCGCCATCGCCACGAAGTTCCAGAAGGTCACCCGCGCCCCGCCCAGCCGGTCGGCGAGGTGCCCGCCCAGCGGCCGGATCAGTGAGCCGATCAGCGGGCCGAGGAACGTCAGCCAGGCGGCGTCGACCGGGGTGGGAAAGCGTTCGGCGAACTGGAGTTGGAGCACCTGGCCGAAGGCGAAGCCGAACCCGATGAACGACCCGAAGGTGCCGATGTACAGCAGCGACATGACCCAGGTGTGCGGGTCGCGGGCCGCCTCGCGCAGCGCACCGGGCTCGTTGCGGGCACCGGGGACGGTGTCCAGCCAGCGGGTCGCCGCCAGGGCGGCCAGCACGATCAGCGGCAGGTAGACCGCCGGCACCAGCCGGGGGTACGCGGCCCCGGCGGTGGCCAGCACCGCCAGCCCGACCAGCTGTACCGCCGGTACGCCCAGGTTGCCGCCGCCGGCGTTGAGCCCGAGGGCCCGACCCTTGAGCCGCTGTGGATAGAACAGGTTGATGTTCGCCATCGAGGAGGCGAAGTTGCCGCCGCCGACCCCGGTCAGGCACGCCAGCACCATCAGGGTCGCGTACGACACCCCCGGTTCGAGCAGTATCGCCATCGGCACGGTGGGCACCAGCAGCAGCAGGGCGCTGACGGTCGTCCACCGCCGTCCGCCGAAGCGGGCCACGGCCAGCGTGTACGGCAGTCGCAGCACCGCGCCCAGCGCGGCCGGCACGGCGGTGAGCAGGAACTTGCCGGCCGGGTCGATGCCGTACTCGGGACCGAGGAAGAGAACGGTCACGGACCAGAGGCTCCACACCGAGAAGCCGACGTGCTCGGCGAAGATCGAGACCCAGAGGTTGCGCCGGGCGATCGGCGCGCCGGTCGTCCGCCAGAAGTCGGGGTCCTCGGGGCGCCAGTCGTCGAGCTCGCGCCCGCGTCCGGCGGCGGCCGGCGGCGCGGTGGTGACTGCGGTGCTGGTGAGGGTGCTCACGGTGGCTCCTCCTCGTCGATGTGACCAGGGGGAACGCTAGGAACACCGGGTTACCGGGCAGTGCCCGTCGCGGGTCGGTGGGGAAACGGGGGCCGCACCGCGGCCCGGCGGCGGTGGTGAGGCTGGCGTGCGGACGGGGCTGGGCGGGCAGCGGCGGCGGCGCTCAGAGCTGCTGGAGGATGCGCAGCGCGCGGCCGACGCGGAGCATGGTGTCGGTGTCGGCGACGTCCACGCAGTCGGTGAACCACTTCTTCATCGGGGAGGAGAGCCGGTCGGGCATCACCACGTACCGGCCCATCGACACGGCGAGCGGAGAGTCGCGCAGCAGCGACTCCTCGACCACCTCCACCACGATCACGATGGGCACGTCGGTGGAGTTGTAGACGTCCGAGCTGATCACGAGTCCGAGGCGTTCCCGAGCGCCCTCGATGCGCCAGATCTCACCTCTACGCAGCACGCGGCCTGCCGCGGAAGAGCAGGTCGTCGACCATGCCCACCTCGCGGGCATCGGCGAGGGCGGCGGATTCCAGGTCCAGACCGGCGCGGCCCACGGCGGCGGCGTGCGCGGTGAAGACCTCGCGCAGTGCCTTCTCGCGGGCGGCCTGGTCCATCCACGCGGAGAGCGACAGCCCCTCGCGCTTGGCGAACCGCCTGGCCTCCTCGATCGTCTCGTCTGTGAACGACAGGGTCACCTTGGCAGTCATGCCGCTGAGACTACCCAGTGGTATGACTGTCAGTCATCCATGAATGCCGTCAGCCCACCGCAGGCGTCGAAAAGCACTCCGGTGATGTTTCCGGCACCCGGCCCGTCGCCACCGTCAGGCCCGGCCGCCGAGCACCGCGAAACGCCACTCCTTGAAGAAGCAGTCGACGTCGACCAGGCCGGCCTCGGTGAGCCACCGGCACTGGTCGGCCACGGTCGCCGGCCGGTCGTGTCGCATCCGCTCCCGGGCGGCCGCGATCTCGGCCGGGTCCGAGCCCAGCTCGGTGATCCGCGCGGTCCACACCTCGTCGTAGCGCCGGTCCAGGGCCGGCGTCGGGCCGGCGACCTGCTCGGCGTTGACGAACACCCCGCCGGGCGCCAGCGCGGCGGCCGCCCGCCGGTAGAGGGCACGCTTGCCGGCGTCGTCCAGGTGGTGGATCGCCAGCGCGCTGACCACCGCGTCGTACCGGCCGGCCGGCAGCGGGTCGGCCAGGTCGGCCCGCACCGTGCGGTGCGGCACGGACCGGGCGTTCAGCTCGTCGGCGGCGCGGGCGAGCATCGCCGGAGCGGCGTCCACAAGGGTCAGCCGCACCCCCGGCACGGCGGCGGCGAGCAGCAGCGAGAGCAGGCCGGTGCCGGCGCCCAGGTCCAGCACCTCCGGGGTACGACCGGCGGCGAGCGCGGCGCGCAGTGGTGGCGTGGCCACCTGCACGGCGGTGCCGTAGAAGGCGTCGAAGCAGGGCACCAGCCGTCGGCGGGCCTCGTCGTAGCTGCCGGCCACCGCGTCGAAGGCGTCCGCCACACTCATCGCACTCTCCCAATTGTTGAGACAGTTTTCTCATATTCTAGGCCAAGGTGCCGTCCCGCGACCGTTCCCCCTGCCCCGGTGCGGTGTGAGGCCCACTTGACAGGACCGAAACAGAAGGGACCCGGACCGGAAACCGCCCGACGGCACGCTTTCCCGACATGACAGACGGTGCGCGGTTGGCAACGCGACCGGGGCGTCCACCCCGGGAGGTCGCGACGCACTGCCCGTACTGCGCCCTGCAGTGCGGGATGGTGCTGCGCGAGGACGCCGGCGCGGTGACGGTGCTTCCCCGCCAGTTCCCCACCAACCGGGGCGGGCTCTGCCAGAAGGGCTGGACCGCCGCCGAGCTGCTCGACCACCCGGAGCGGCTGACCACCCCGTTGCTGCGCGACCCGCACACCGGCGAGCTGCGCCCCGCGACCTGGGACGCCGCGCTCGACCGGATCGTCACCGGCATCCGTGCCATCCAGCGCGAGTCCGGCCGGGACGCGGTCGCCGTGTTCGGCGGCGGTGGGCTGACCAACGAGAAGGCGTACACGCTGGGGAAGTTCGCCCGGATCGCGCTGCGCACCCGGCACATCGACTACAACGGACGGTTCTGCATGTCCTCCGCCGCGGCCGCCGGGCTGCGCGCCTTCGGCGTCGACCGCGGACTGCCGTTCCCCCTGGCCGACCTGGCCCGGGCCGACACCGTGCTGCTGGTCGGCGCCAACCCGGCGGAGACCATGCCACCGATGGTCCGCTGGCTGACCGAGCAGCGCCGCAACGGCGGCCGGCTCATCGTGGTCGACCCCCGGGCCACCGCCACCGCCCGCCAGGCCGACCTGCACCTGCAACCACTGCCGGGCACCGACCTCGCGGTCGCCAACGCGCTGCTGCACATCGCGCTGACCGAGGGTTGGATCGAGCAGGCGTACGTGGCCGAGCGGACCACCGGCTTCCCGGCGGTGCGGCGCAGCGTGGCGGCCTGGTGGCCGGCCCGCGCCGAACAGCTCTCCGGTGTGCCGGTGGCCGACCTGGAGGCGACTGCCCGGGCCCTCGGCACCGCCGGGCGGGCGGTCATCCTCACCGCTCGCGGGGCCGAACAGCACGCCAAGGGCGTGGACACCGTCACGGCGTACGTCAACCTCGCCCTCGCCCTGGGCCTGCCCGGCCGCCCCGGCTCCGGGTACGGCTGCCTCACCGGCCAGGGCAACGGCCAGGGTGGACGGGAGCACGGGCAGAAGGCCGACCAGCTGCCCGGGTACCGGCACATCGACGACCCCGTCGCGCGGGAGCACGTCGCCGGTGTCTGGGGCGTACCGGCCGACGAGCTGCCCGGTCCGGGCGTGCCGGCGTACCAGTTGCTCGACTCGCTCGGCACTCCGGACGGGCCACGGGCGCTGCTGGTGTTCGGCTCCAACCCGGTGGTGTCCGCGCCTCGGGCCGCCCGGGTCGAGGGCCGGCTGCGCGGGCTCGACCTGCTGGTCGTGGCCGACCTGTTGCTCTCCGAGACCGCCGCGCTGGCCGACGTGGTGCTGCCCACCGCGCAGTGGGCCGAGGAGGACGGCACGATGACCAATCTGGAGGGCCGGGTCCTGCGCCGCCGGGCGCTCCGCCAGCCCCCGCCGGGAGTCCGTACCGACCTGGCCATCCTCGCCGACCTGGCAACCCGGTTGGCCGCCGCCGAACCGGCCACGGGACCGGCCGCCGCGGACCCGGTCGCCACCGCTGCGGCCCGGTTCCCGACCGACCCGGCCGCCGTCTTCGCGGAGCTGCGGCGGGCCTCCGCCGGAGGGCCGGCGGACTACGCCGGGATCAGCTGGTCCCGGATCGACGACGCCGACGGCGTCTTCTGGCCCTGCCCCACCGAGGACGGGCCGGACACCCCCCGGCTCTTCACCGACCGGTTCGCCACCCCGGACGGACGGGCCCGGTTCCATCCGGTGGACCACCGCCCCGCCGCCGAGCCGGTCTGCGCCGACTACCCGCTGCACTTCACCACCGGCCGCGTGCTCGCCCAGTACCAGTCCGGCACCCAGACCCGCCGGGTGGACGCGCTGCGCCGGGCCGCCCCGGGCGCCTTCGTCGAGCTGCACCCCGACCTGGCCGCCCGGCTCGGCATCGACGACGGCGACCCGGTACGGGTCACCTCCCGGCGGGGTGACCTGCGGGCGCCGGCGCGGCTCAGCCCGACCATCCGGCCGGACACGGTCTTCGCGCCGTTCCACTGGTCGGGCCCCGCCCGGGCCAACTCCGTCACCAACGACGCCGTGGACCCGATTTCCGGCATGCCGGAGTTCAAGATCTGCGCCGTCCGGGTGGAGAAGGCATGACCGAGCGCGTGGTGATCATCGGCAACGGGATGGCGGGCGCCCGGCTCGCCACCGAGCTGCACGCCCACGGAGGCGACCGGAAGGTCACCGTGCTCGGGGCCGAACCGCACCGGGCGTACAACCGGATCATGCTCTCCACCCTGCTGGCCGGCCGGATCGGCGAGGCGGACGTGGAGCTGGCCGAGGCCGCCGGGCACGGCACCGACCTGCGTACGGGCGTGCCGGTCACCGGCATCGACCGGGTCGGCCGGGCGGTCCGGACCGTCGACGGCGACCGGATCGGCTACGACCACCTGGTGCTTGCCACCGGCAGCCGGGCGGCGGTGCCGCCGCTGCCCGGCCTGGACTCCGGAGAGCTGCCACACCGCGTGGTGCCGTTCCGGACCCTGGACGACTGCCGGCGGATCCTCGCGGTCGCCGACGGCGCGCGCAGCGCGCTGGTCCTCGGCGGCGGACTGCTCGGCCTGGAGGCCGCCCGTGGGCTGGCCACCAGAGGCCTGGCGACCACCGTGGTCCACCCCACCGGGCACCTGATGGAACGTCAGCTCGACCCGGCGGCCGGCGCGGTGCTCGCCGGCACGCTGGCCGGCCTCGGTGTCCGCATCCAGTTGGCCGTGCCGGCGACCGGCGTGGCCGCGGATTCCGCCGGCGTCCGCCTCGAGCTGGCCGACGGCCGCTCGCTCCACGCCGACCTGCTGGTGCTCTCCTGCGGAGTACGCCCCGACACCGCACTCGCCGCCGAAGCCGGCCTGGTCGTACGCCGTGGCGTCGTGGTGGACGACCGGCTGCGCACCAACGACCGGCGGATCTCCGCGATCGGCGACTGCGCGGAGCACGACGGCGTCCTCACCGGGCTGGTCGCGCCGGCCTGGGCCCAGGCACGGGTGCTGGCCGAGGTGCTCAGCGGAGCGGACCCGCTGGCCCGGTACCGTCCCCGGCCGTCGGTGACCCGGCTCAAGGCGGCCGGGATCGACCTGGCCGCGATGGGCGACGCCACCGACGGCGGGCCGGGCGAGGAGCTGACGTTCACCGACCCGACCCGGGGCACCTACGCCCGGCTGCGCATCCACGACGAGCGGCTGACCGGCGCGATCCTGCTCGGCGACAACCCGGCGGTCGGCACCGTGATCCAGCTCTTCGACCGGGGCCAGCCGGTCCCGGCGGACCGGCGGTCACTGCTGCTGGGCCGGGCATCGGGCGCCGCCGTCGCGGCGCCGGCGGCATCCCCCGCGCTGATGCCGGACGCGGCCACGGTCTGCCAGTGCAACAACGTGACCAAGGGTGCGTTGGTGACGTGCTGGCGCGCCGGCGCCCGGAGCGTCGACGCCGTCCTGGCGGCGACCCGGGCCGGCACCGGCTGCGGCGGCTGCCGGGACGCCGTCGCGGGGATCGTCGACTGGCTCTCCCAGGCAGACTCGGTGGAGGTGACGCGATGAACGGCGACCTGGTCGTCATCGGCAACGGCATGGTCGGGCAGCGTTTCGTGGACGCCCTCCGCGCCCGCGACCCGCACGGACGGTGGCGGGTGACGGTGCTCGCCGAGGAGGGTCGCCCGGCGTACGACCGGGTGCGGCTCTCGGCGTTCTTCGACGGCGTGGACGCGGACGCGTTGAACCTGCACACGCCGCACGAGGGGGTACGGCTGCGCCTCGGCGAACCGGCCACCGCGATCGACCGCGACCGGCGGGTGGTCAGCACGGCCACCGGCGAGCACCGGTACGACGCGCTGGTGCTCGCCACCGGGTCGTACCCGTTCGTGCCACCGGTGCCCGGCGCGGACCTGCCCGGGGTCTTCGTCTACCGCACGCTAGACGACCTGGCGGCGATCCGGGAGTACGCGCGGGGCCGGCGGGCCGGTGCGGTGATCGGCGGCGGGCTGCTCGGGCTGGAGGCGGCGAACGCGCTGCGGTTGCTCGGCCTGAGCACCGACGTGGTCGAGTTCGCGCCCCGGCTGATGCCGGTGCAGGTGGACCCGGCCGGCGGCGCGATGCTCCGCCGGTACGTCGAGGAGCTGGGCGTACGGACCCACCTCGGGGTCGCCACCACCGCGATCCGGCCCGGCCCCGACGGCGCCGTGGCCGCCCTGGAACTCTCCGACGGTCGCACCGTCGACGCGGAACTGGTGGTGGTGGCCGCCGGCATCCGGCCCCGGGACGAGCTGGCCCGGGCCGCCGGCCTGACACTGGGACCGCGTGGCGGGGTGCTGGTCGACGACACCTGCCGCAGCGCCGACGAGCGGATCTGGGCCGTCGGCGAGTGTGCGGCGGTGGACGGCACCTGCCACGGCCTGGTCGCTCCGGGATACGCGACGGCCGAGGTGGTGGCGGACCGCCTGGTCGGCGGCGCGGCGACCTTCCCGGGCGCGGACACCGCCACCAAGCTGAAACTGCTCGGCGTCGACGTGGCCTCGTTCGGCGACGCGCACGGCACGACCCCGGGCTGCCTGGACGTCACGTTCACCGACCCGGCCACCCGGGTCTACGCCAAGCTGGTCCTCTCCGACGACGCGCGCACCCTGCTCGGCGGGGTGCTGGTCGGCGACGCGAGCGCGTACCCGACGTTGCGGGCCAGCGTCGGTGGCCCCCTGCCGGCTGCCCCGCTGGCGCTGCTCGCGCCGGACGGCGGCGGCGCGGACGCGGGTGCCCTGCCCGCCACCGCCCAGGTGTGTTCGTGCAACGCGGTGACCCGGGGCGACGTGGACGCCGCCATCGCCGGTGGCTGCGCGGACGTGCCGTCGTTGAAGGCGTGCACCAGGGCCGGCACCAGTTGCGGTTCCTGTGTGCCGATGCTGAAGCAGCTCCTCGACGCGGCCGGGGTGGCGCAGTCCACCGCGCTCTGCGAGCACTTCGACGCCACCCGGCGCGAGCTGTTCGAGATCGTCCGGGTACGCCGCATCCGCACCTTCTCCCGGCTGGTCGCCGAACACGGCCGGGGGCGCGGCTGCGACATCTGCAAGCCGGTGGTCGCGTCGATCCTCGCCTCGTTGGGGGCCGGGCACGTGCTCGACGGCGAGCAGGCGTCGTTGCAGGACACCAACGACCACTTCCTGGCGAACCTGCAACGCGACGGCAGCTACTCGGTGGTGCCCCGGATCCCCGGTGGTGAGATCACCCCGGAGAAGCTGATCGTCATCGGCGAGGTGGCCCGGGACTTCAAGCTCTACACGAAGATCACGGGCGGCCAGCGGATCGACCTGTTCGGGGCCCGGGTGGAGCAGTTGCCGCAGATCTGGCGGCGGCTGGTCGACGCGGGCTTCGAGTCGGGCCACGCGTACGGCAAGGCGCTGCGCACGGTGAAGTCCTGCGTCGGCGAGACCTGGTGCCGGTACGGGGTGCAGGACTCGGTGGGCCTGGCCGTCGCCCTGGAACTGCGCTACCGGGGGTTGCGCGCCCCGCACAAGATCAAGTCCGCGGTCTCCGGGTGCGCCCGTGAGTGCGCCGAGGCGCGCAGCAAGGACTTCGGCATCATCGCCACCGAGACCGGCTGGAACCTGTACGTCGGCGGCAACGGCGGCTTCCGACCCCGGCACGCCGACCTGTTCGCCTCTGACCTGTCCACGGACGCGCTGATCCAACTGATCGACAGGTTCCTGATCTACTACATCCGCACGGCCGACCGGCTGCAACGAACCGCCGCCTGGATCGAGGCCATGGACGGCGGCCTCGACCACCTGCGCGCGGTGATCGTCGACGACTCGCTGGGGCTCTGCGCCGACCTCGACGCGGCGATGGCCCACCACGTCGGGTCGTACTCCGACGAGTGGCGGGACGTGCTGGACGACCCGGAGCGCCTGCGCCGGTTCACCTCGTTCGTCAACGCCCCGGACGTGCCCGACCCGTCGATCACCTTCGCGCTGGAGCGGGGCCAGCCGGTGCCGATACGCGGCGGCACGCCCACCGCGCGGGACGACGAGCGGAGCGGTCGGGAACGCGAGCCCGTCGAAGCCGGTCGGCGGCGGCAGCAGGTGGCGCTCGGCCTGCCGGAGGTGCGGCGGTGAACGGCACCCTGACCTGGACCCCGGTCTGCCGGCTCGACCGGCTGGAACCCGACCGGGGCGTCGCCGCCCTCGTCGACGGCGTGCAGGTGGCGCTCTTCCGGACCGCCGACGGGCTGTTCGCCATCGACAACCACGACCCCGTCAGCGGCGCGTACGTGCTGTCCCGGGGCATCGTGGGCAGCCGCGGCGACGTGCCGACGGTCGCCTCACCGCTGCACAAGCAGGTGTACGACCTGCGCACCGGGCGCTGCCTCGACCTGCCCGGAGTGTCGGTGACCCGGCACGCCGTGCGCTGCCGGGACGGGCTGGTCGAGGTGCGGCTGCGACAGGAGGACTGATGCGGGAGGAACTGGCCGGCTTCACCATCGGGGTGACCGCCGACCGGCGGCGCGACGAACTGGCCGCGCTGCTGCAGCGGCGGGGCGCCCGGGTGGTGCTCGCTCCGGCGCTGCGGATCGTGCCGCTGTCCGACGACACCGAGCTGCGCGAGGCGACCCGCGCCTGCCTGGACCAGCCGCCGGACATCCTGATGGCCAACACCGGCATCGGCATGCGCGGTTGGCTGGAGGCCGCCGAGGGCTGGGGGCTGGCCGAGTCGCTGCGCTCGGTGCTGGCCAGCTCGTACGTGGTGGCCAGGGGTCCCAAGGCGCGCGGCGCGATCCGGGCCGCCGGGCTGCACGACCAGTGGTCGCCGACCTCGGAGAGCTGCGACGAGGTGGTCGACCACCTGCGCCGGCGCGGCGTGGCCGGGCAGGTGATCGCCATGCAGCTGCACGGCGAGCGGCAGCCCGAGTGCACGCTGGCGCTGGAGGCGGCCGGCGCCACGGTGATCGAGGTGCCCGTCTACCGCTGGGCTCCCCCCACCGATCCCGCGCCGCTGCACCGGCTGGTCGACCTCATCGCCGGCCGGCTGGTGGACGCCGTGACGTTCACCTCGGCGCCGGCGGCCGAGGCGCTGCTGCGGGCGGCCGGGGACCGCACCGAGGCCGTGCTGTCCGCGTTCCGCGGCGACGTGCTGGCAAGCTGCGTCGGTCCGGTGACCGCCGAGCCGCTGCTACGGCGCGGAGTGCCGGTCAGCGCGCCGGGTCGGGCCCGACTGGGCGCGCTGGTACGGACCATCGTCGACGAGCTGCCGCGCCGGACGACGACACTCAAGGCCGGCGGTCACCTGCTCACCCTGCGCGGGCACGCCGCGGTGATCGACGGTGAGCTGCGCCCGCTCGCCCCCGCCCCGATGGCGGTGCTGCGGGCACTGGCCCAGTCCCCCGGCCGGGTGCTGTCCCGCACGGCGCTGCTGCGGACTTTGCCCCGGGGCGCCGACGAGCACGCGGTGGAGATGGCCGTGGCCCGCCTCCGGGCCGGCCTGCGCGCCCCCCGCGTGGTGCAGACCGTGGTCAAGCGCGGCTACCGGCTGCGGGTCGACTGACGGGTCGTGGCCGGCCGGTGCGTGCACCGGCCGGCCACCCGGATCAGCCGACCGGCGTGGGGAAGCCCCGACCGTGCTCGGCCTGGAGCCGGAGCATGGCGTGCTCGACCACCGTCACGAGCACCTGCTTGACCGAGTCCCGGTGCCGGGCGTCGGTCATCACCAGCGGCACCTGCGACGAGATGGCCAGCGCCTCGCGGATCTCCTCCAGCTCGTACTCCGGAGCGCCGTCGAACCGGTTCAGCGCCACCACGTACGGCAGGTTGCGGTTCTCGAAGTAGTCCAGCGGGGCGAACGCGTCGGTGATCCGGCGGGTGTCCACCAGCACGGCCGCACCCACCGCACCCCGGATGATCTCGTCCCACATGAACCAGAACCGGGTCTGGCCGGGTGTGCCGAAGAGGTACAGGATCAGGTCCTGGGCCATGGTGATACGGCCGAAGTCCATGGCGACCGTCGTGGTCTCCTTGCCCGGCACCTTGGACGGGTCGTCGATGCCGACACCGGCCGCGGTCATCACCGCCTCGGTGGTCAGCGGTGTGATCTCGGAGATCGAACCGACCAGGGTCGTCTTGCCGACGCCGAAGCCGCCCGCGACGACGATCTTCGCCGAGACGATTCCCCGGCTCTGCCGCCCCCCAGCGGGGTCATAGCCTGCGAAGTCCACTTAGCACCCTACCAAGCAGTTCCATCCGCTCCTCGAATCCCTCGGCGGGAGCAGCAGTGTGTAACGTCAGCAGGCTCTCGGCCACCATGTCGGCGACCAACACCCGGGCGACGCCCAGCGGCATCCGGGTGTACGCGGCGATCTCCGCCAGCGACTGTGCCCGGCCTTCGCAGACCGTGGCGATGCGGTGCTTGTCATGCCCGGCGAAGCGGGACTCGGCGACCTGGGTGGGAGAAGCCGTGAGGACCGCCTCGAGGGCGATGTCCTGCCGGGGTTCGGTACGACCACGGGTGACCGCGTACGGACGCACCAGAGCGCCGCGCGGGTCAGCGCGTCGTTGGTCCATCCCCGATCACCTCCTCGTCCCCTGCGGAGCCGGTCCACACCGCCTCCCGTCCCTGGTCCGGCGCGCGAACCGCGCGCCGTGTCTAGGTGCTACGAGCGCACCGCGTCGCGGGGCAGCGGCACCAGCGCGGCGCCCACCCGTTCGACCAGCAGCGCCATCTCGTAGCCCACCTGGCCCACGTCGCAGCTACGCGCCGCGAGCACGGCCATCGACGAGCCGTCGCTGATCGACATGAGGAAGAGGTAGCCGCTGTCCATCTCGATGACGGTCTGCAACACCCCGCCCGCGCTGAACATCCGGGCCGCGCCCTCGGTCAGGCTCACCACACCCGAAGTGATCGCGGCGAGCTGGTCGGCCCGGTCCCCCGGAAGATCCCGGGAGGAGGCGAGCAGCAGCCCGTCGGCGGACACCGCCACCACGTGGGCGATACCCGCCACGCTGTCGGCGAAGTTGGTGAGCAGCCAACCCATGTCCTGCATGGCAGCTGGCCTGTTCATCGGCTCTCCTTGGTCGAGGTGCTGTTCAGGTCCGTTCCGGCCGTCCGGCCGCGCTGCACGCCGCGGTGGTAGGCCGACAACAGGCCGCGTACTTCATCGGGGGTCCGCCGGCTGCGGTCCCGGCCACCCTTCGGTTCGATGCCGCCCGGCACGAGTTGCGCCTGCGGCACCCGCTTGGGCAGCCCGGAGCGGGTCGTCCCGGCGGGGGCCGGCTCGGCGGCCCTGCTGGCCCGGGACCAGCCCTCGTCGGCCGCCGTCCGCCAGGAGTTCGTGTCCGTGGCCGGCGCGGCGGGCGTGGCCGGGGCGGCGGGTGCACTCGGGGCGGCGGGTACGGGCGGCGCCGTCCGGGCCGGCGGCGGGGTGTACGACGGCGGCGCCGTGCCCGCCCCGCTCGTGCCGAACCCGTTGGTGCTCCCGGTGCTGCCCGACGTTCCGATGCCGTCGGCGTTGGAGCTGCCCGGAGTGCGGGTGGGCAGTGGCGGTCGGGCCGGCGCCTTGGCCGGCGCGGACGCCGCGGTCTGCTGACCGCTGTTGCCCGCACGCGCGTCGGTCGGGGCGGCGCTGGCGACGGGCGGGGGCCCGTCGAACTTCGGCCGGGTGAAGATCGCGGTGGCGTCGTCGCCGTGCGACCGGAACCAGACCGCCTCCATCTCCCGGAAGATCGGCGCCTCGGCGGGGAACTCGGGCCGGGTGCTGACCGGGGCGGCCGGCACCGTCGGCGCCGGTGGAGGCGCGACCGCGCCGGGGCCGGCGACCGGCCCGACCGGCAGCACCGGTGCGTTCCGCCCGTCGGTGGCGTCCGCCGAGCCGCGCCGGGGCAGCGGGTCGATGGTCGGGTAGGCCACCGTGGGGCTGCCCGTCGAGAGACCCGAGCCGGTGCCGAACGAGGGTCGGGCGGGCGGGACCGGGGCGGGCGGAGCCGCGGCGGGCGGCACCGTCGCGTGCGTACCGGTGAATCCGCCAGCCTGCACGGCCGGGGTGGTGTCGCGCGCGTCCAGCGGGGACTGCCACTGCGCCGGGGCCGGCGCGTTGGTCCGCCACTGGTCCGGCAGCGTTGCCGCCGCGGTGGTGGCGCCGGCGAACGGCTCGGCGTGGCCGATCGGGGTGAGCGGCGTCTGCTCGACCGCCATGGGCTGGCGCGGCCGGGTGAGCACCTGCTCGCGGCCCCGGTTGGCCGGCAGCACCACGGTCGCGGCGGGCAGCGTCACCTGGGCAACGGTGCCGCCCTCGACGTTGCGGCGCAACTCCACCCGGATGCCGTACCGGGAGGCGAGCCGGCTCACCACGGCCAGACCCATCAGCCGGAACGCGGCGACGTCCACGCTCGGTGGCGCGGCCAGCCGCCGGTTGAGCGAGTCGAGCTGCTCGTCGGTGAGGCCGAGCCCACGGTCCTCGATCTGGATGAGCACGTAGTCGCGGATCCGGCGACCGTCGGCGACCACGGTGGTGTTCGGTGGCGAGAACCGGGTGGCGTTGTCGAGCAGCTCGGCGACGAGCCGCACGACGTCGTTGACGGCGTGCGCGGCGACCGAGATGTCGGTGTCGACGGTGCCGAACTCGATGCGGTTGTAGAGCTCCACCTCGGACTGGGCGGCGCGCAGCACGTCCACCACCAGCGCGTCGTCGCGACGCGGTACGGCGGAGTCGGCGCCGGCCAGGACCAGCAGGTTCTCGTCGTTGCGGCGCATCCGGGTGGCGAGGTGGTCCAGCTCGAAGAGCTGCGCCAGCCGCTTCGGGTCCTCCTCGCCGCGCTCGATCGCGTCCAGCTCGCCGATCATCCGGTCGACCAGGGTCTGGCTGCGGCGGGCCAGGTTGAGGAACATCGCCGAGACGCTGGTCCGCAGCGCGGCCTGCTCGGCGGCGACACGCACCGCCTCCCGGTGTACGACGTTGAAGGCCAACGCCACCTGGCCGACCTCGTCGCGGTTGGTGAGCTGGATCGGGTCGCGGACCTGCCGGACGATCTCCTCGACCCCGCCGTCGCCCACGCTGCCCATGTTCTGCAGCCGCTTCACGGCGTCGGGCAGGTCGTGGTTGGCCACCGAGAGCGCGCCCTCACGCAGCCGGCGCAGCGAGTGGTTGAGCGAGCGGGCCAGCACCACGGCCAGCGACACGGCGATGAGCAGGGTCAGCAGCACCAGCACCGACTCGACCACGGCCTGCCGGATGACGTTCGTGCGTGCCGCGTCGGCCTGCTCCAGCAGCCGGTTCTGCAGTTGCACCTCGGCCCAGCGCATCAGGTCGTTGACCGCACCGATGGCGGCGGTGGCGTCCTGCACGCTGACCAGCGGGCGCTGCCCGACCGAGCGGGTGATGTCGGTGGCGACCCGGTCGGCCAGGCCGACCGCGTCACCGGAGACGGTGCTGTCGACCAGGGACCGCTGCGCCGGGTCGGCGGCGAGCGAGAAGGCGAGCAGGGCCTCCTGCTGGCTGGTCAGCGTCGCCACGAAGGACGAGAACTGCTCCGAGTCGAGCTGACCGGCGGACAGCGCCGTGAAGGCGACCGCCTGCTCCTCGGCGACGGACGCCTTGGCCCGCGCGAACGCGGCGACCGCACGGCGGCTGTCGGACAGGCGCTCCTCGCCGGGCAGCTGGGCCAGCCCGTCGCCGTACGCGACCAGGTCGGTCAGGATGACGCCGTAGCGCAGCACCGCCTCGGCGACGGCCATCTGCCGGCGGTCCAGCACCTCCTGACGGGTGCCGTCCAGCGTGGCGAGGTGGTCGTCGATGGCCGCCAGCCGGTCCCGCAGCGCCGCCGGCACCTCGCCGATCCGGCCCCGCTCGGCGCGGTACTCGTCGACCCGCTGCTGCGTCTGGCGGACCCGCAGGTTGTAGGCGTCGGCCGGCTGCTGCGGCGTGGCCAGGTAGGCCGCCGCGGCTATCCGCTCGGAATGGAGGTCCTGCGTCAGCGCGCTGACGTCGATGGAGAGCGCGGTGAGCGACCGTGCCCGGGTGGCGTCGAGGGCGCCCTCGCCGACCGAGATGAGCCGGACCGTGGCCAGTGCGATCACCGCCGCCACCGGGACGACCAGGATCAGCGCCAGCTTGGACCGGATCCGGGCGTCGCGCAGTCTCGGCAACCGTCGGCGCGTACGCCCGGCACTGTCGCCGAGCGCGGGCAGGGTCGTCGGTCCGGTGCTCACGACATCGCCTCCGTCGTTTCTTCCCCGCCTGACCCGCCGAACCATGCCGAGGGCGGAGGGGACCACGCGCGGCACGGCCGCGATTTCATCAGAGAAGACACTCTTTGGGAAGCCGCAGTGGGGCAGGAAACGGTCGGACGGCGCGCATCCCGTGATCCGGTCAACTGATACCTTCATTTCCGCAAGCCCCTGAACAGGGCATGTAACTCCAGAGTGGTCGCGCGTGTATGCAAAGTGAGCTTTTGCAAACATTGCGTTACCCCAGCATGTGGGATGGCCGTCCCGAAAATGCGACCAACGTCCGCGCTTGACCACAGCGCTGGCCATTGGCAAGGTTTTGCAGGCTTCGCGCACACCGTACGGCAGAGGAGATCCCGTCCTCCACTGAGGACGGATTAGCGGCGGTGACCGGGCAGCGCCCGCGCCCGCACCTGGAGGACTGAGTTGAGCCCCATCCGCTCCGCGACCATTGCGGCGCTCGCATCGGCCGTTGTGGCCACCACGCTCACCGGCTGCCAGTTCGGCGGGGACGACAAGGACACGAGTCCGATCGTGATCGCTGCGGACCTCGAACTCTCCGGCGCCGCCGCACCGGTGGGCCGGGCATACCAGAGGGCCCTGGATCTCAAGGTCGAGCAGTTGAACTCCTCCGGAGCACTGAACGACCGGAAGATCAAGCTGAAGGTGAAGGACAACCGTTCCGACGCCGCCGAGTCACTGCGCAACATCGCCGACTTCAGCAGCGATTCCCAAGTCAGCGCCATCATCATGGGCGGCTGTAACGAATGTGCGGTCGGCGCGGTCGGCACCATCAACGAGAAGCGGATTCCCACCATTGCGCTCGCCGCTTCCGGGGCCATCGCCAGCCCGGTCGCCGAACGGCGCTACGTGTTCAAGCTGGGCCCGAACGCCGCGGACAGCGCCGCCGCGCTCACCACCGAACTGCGCCGCAAGAACGTCCGCAAGGTGGGCCTGCTCTACAGCGACGACGACTACGGCCGGGAGGGCGCGCTCGCGCTCCGCCGCGAGCTGGACAAGACCTCCATCAAGGCGGTCGGTGAGGAGTCGGTGAAGACCACCGACACCGAGGTCGGCCAGCAGGTCACGCGACTGACCAAGCTCAAGCCCGACGCCCTGGTCATCTGGACCCCGCCGGAGCAGGCGACGCTCGCCGCGAACAGCGCCCAGCAGGCCGCCTTCCGTGGGTCGCTCTTCTTCGACGCGGGCGCGGCCGGCGACCTGTTCCTCGGTGCGGCGGCCCGGGCCACCGAGCGGGCCACGCTGATCTTCACCCAGACCATGGTGATCGACGACGTCATCGCCACCACGCCGGCGAAGGCGGCCCGGCGGCAGTGGTTCCAGGACTACACCGCACGCTTCGGCGGCTACAACGGGTCCTCCTCGTTCGCCGCCGACGCGGTCCAGCTGATCGCCGACGCCGAGCTGCGCGCCGGGGGTGCGGCCGGGCAGGTCGACCGCGACGGCATCCGGGACGTGCTGGAGACGTCCCAGATGGACGGACTCTCCGGCCCTATCCGGATGACGCCGGACAACCACTCCGGGCTGATGCCACAGGCGCTCACCACGCTGGTCGCCCGTAACGGCCGCTGGCGACTGGCCGGATAGCGCGAGGGTGTGGCCCGCCGTACCCGGCGGGCCACACCGCTCAGCGGCTGGTGGTCTCCCGCACCCAGGGCAGCGCGAGCCGCTCGACCAGGACCAGCGCCGAGTAGAGCAGGATGCTCACCAGCGCCACCAGCATGATCGCCGCCCAGGCGGTGGCGGTGTCGCCGACGCCGGCGTACTGGAGGATCACGTAGCCCAGGCCGCTCTCGCCGGCCTGGAACTCACCGATCACCGCGCCGATCGCGGCCAGCGGCATGGCCACCTTGAGCCCCACGAAGATCTGCGGCAGCGCGGCCGGGAAGCGCACCTTGCGGAACGCCTGCCAACGGGAGGCGTTCCAGGAGCGCACCAACTCGGCCAGGTCGGCCGGGGTGGTGGTCAGGCCGGTCGCGGTGGACAGCACGATCGGAAAGAAACAGAGCAGGAACACCATGGTCAGGATCGGCTTCTGACCCCAGCCGAGCGCCACCACCAGCAGCGGACCCAGGGTGATCTTGGGCACCGCGTTGATGGCGACCAGCAGCGGGGTGAACATCCGCTCCACCGTGCGGGAGCTGGCCAGGGAGAGTCCGATCAGGACACCGGCCGCCGCCGACAGGGCGAAGCCGATCAGGATCTCCAACAGGGTGTCCCAGGTGTGCTCCAGCATCCGGGCAGGCTTGTCGACGAACGCGGCGAGCACGTCGCCCGGCGGTGGCAGCGCGGCCGGGTGGACCAGCTCCAGCCGGGCGATCAGCCACCACGCCGCGAGGGCGACCAGGAGGCCGGCCACGGGCAGCAGCGCCGCCCCGGTCCCCGCGCGGAGGCCGACACCCCTACCCGCCCGCCCCGCCTCGGGGCCGGCGCCCGGGGCTGCGGGCACCCCCGCCACCGGCTCCGCTGACCGGACGTCGGTCATCTTGTCCTCCTCGATATCCGACGGCCGCGAGGGCCGACGAGCGACGGGGGTACGCCCCACCGGATCGGCGGAACGTACCCCCTGGTGACGACCGGACGATCAGGCCTTCGGCGCGAGGCTGAAGTCGATGATCTGCTCGGGGGTGACGTTCTGCTTCAGCGCGCCAGCGCCCTGCAGGATCGCGATGCTCTTGGCCACCCGGCCGCTGTCCAGGGTGCCGATGGCGGTGCCGGAGTTGCCGGAACGGACGTACGCGGCCATCAGGTCCAGCTCGGCGGCGGCCGCGACCGGGTTGGTGGCGTCGACGTTCTTCTTCAGGATGTCGGCGGCCTCCTTGGAGTTCGCCAGGCTGTACTCCAGGCCCTTGAGCAGCGCGGCGGTGAACCGCTTCACCATCTCGGGCTTCTCCTTGGCGATCTTCGCCGAGGTGATGAGCACGTTGCCGTAGAGGTCCTGCATCACGTTGCTGTACGGCAGCATGACGGCCTTCTTCTTGGCCACCGCCTCGATGGTCGGCTGACCCACGACGAACTGGCCGATGCCGTCCACCGAACCCGAAGCCAGCGTGCCGATGAGCGCCTGCGCCTCACCGTTGACCCAGGTCACCTTGCTGGCGTCCACACCGGCGAGCCGGGCGTACGTCGGGAAGAGGTTGCGGACCACGGACCCGGGGGTGTCGGCGAGCTTCTTGCCCTCCAGGTCCTTCGGGGAGGCGATGTTCTTGCCCTCGACGGTGGCGATGCCGGCCATGGTGCGCTGCTGGATCGCGGCCACCGCGATGAAGTCCTTCGCCTGGCCGTTGCCGAGCTGGAGAAGACCACCGGTGAGGTCGATCGGCCCGAAGTCGGCCTGGCCACCGACGACGGTCTGGATCACGCCGCCGGTGCCCTGGCCGGCCTTGATCTCGACGTCGAAGCCGGCCTCCTTGAAGAAGCCCTTCTCCTTCGCCACCCAGGCGTAGGAGTCACGGCCGAAGTTGCCGAAGGAGGTGAGGTAGGTCACCTTCTCCAACGCCCCGCCGTTGCCGCCCTTGGCGTCGTCGGCCGAGTCCGACCCGCTGCTGCAGGCGGAGACGAGGGCGAGGGCGGTGGCCAGCGCGGCCGTAGCGACCGTACGGGTCAGCCTTCTCATCAGTGCACCATGTCCTTTCCGACCGGGGCCGCTGGCCACCGGAGGGGGTTGTCGTGGCGGGACCGGAGGGAGGGGTGGAAGCCGGGCACCGCCGTCGTGAGGGGACTCTTCGCGGGCACAGCGTACGAGAAACCCACCTTTGCGACGCCAGGCGTATCGGGTTGCGGAACGGATACAACCTGACGACCGACCCCGGACGGTGCGTTACGCAGACGAGCCGGCTAGCCTTTGCCGGATTCCTGACCGTCCACTCAGCGGAGGTCCGCCCGAGATGATCCGACTGTCCGGGGTGTCCCGTACCTTCGAAGGCCGGTCCGGCCGGGTGGAGGCGCTGCGGGGCATCGACCTCGACGTCGCCGAGGGTGAGTTCGTCGCCGTGCTCGGGCGCTCGGGCTGCGGCAAGTCCACCCTGCTGCGGCTGATCGCCGGGCTCCTCCCGCTGAGTGCCGGCGAGATCACCGTGGCCGGTACGCCGATCACCCGGCCCCGCCGGGACATCGCCATGCTGTTCCAGAAGCCGGCGCTGCTGCCCTGGCGCACCGTGCTGGACAACGTCCTGCTCCCGGTGGAGATCTTCGGCTGGAGCCGCGCCAAGCACCGCGAACGGGCCCGGCAACTGCTCGACGTGGCCGGGCTGGCCGGCTTCGAGAAGCGGCTGCCGCACGAGCTGTCCGGCGGCATGCAGCAGCGGGTGTCGCTGTGCCGGTCGCTCATCGGCGAGCCCCGGGTGATGCTGATGGACGAGCCGTTCTCCGCGCTCGACGCGCTCACCCGTGAGGAACTCTCCGGCGAACTCCAGCGGGTGCACATGGAGAACAAGCCGACCATCGTCTTCGTCACCCACTCGATCGACGAGGCCGTGCTGCTCGCCGACCGGGTGGTCGTGCTGAGCCCCCGCCCCGGTCGGATCCGCAAGGTCGTCGAGGTGACCATCCCCCGGCCCCGCACTCTGGGCCGCAACGCCCACCTCGCCGACGTCGCCCAGGTCAGCGCCGACCTGCACGAGCTGTTGATGGAACGCGACCAGCCGGCCGCGGCCGCCGCGGAAGGACGATGACCATGCGGGTGTCGGTCTTCACCGAGCCACACCGGGGCGCCAGCTACGACGACCAGCTCCGGTTCGCCCGGCTCGTCGAGGCCGGCGGCTTCGAGGGGTTCCTCCGCGCCGACCACTACCAGTCGATGGGCGCCGACCCCGGCCTGCCCGGCCCCACGGACGCCTGGCTGACCCTCGCCGCGCTGGCCCGCGAGACCGAACGGATCCGGCTCGGCACCCTGGTGACGTCGGCCACCTTCCGTCTGCCCGGTCCGCTGGCGGTGATGGTCGCGCAGGTCGACCAGATGAGCGGCGGCCGGGTCGAACTGGGCATCGGCGCCGGCTGGTACGAGCGCGAGCACACCTCGTACGGCATCCCGTTCCCGGCCGTGGCCGAGCGCTTCGACCGGCTGGCCGAGCAGCTTGAGGTCATCACCGGGCTGTGGCGGACCCCGCCGGGCGAGACGTACAGCTACACCGGCGACCACTACCGGCTGGTGGACGCCCCGGCCCTGCCCAAGCCCGTGCAGGTGCCCGGACCGCCGATCATCGTGGGCGGGCGCGGGCCCAAGCGCACTCCGGAACTGGCCGCCCGGTACGCCGACGAGTTCAACATGCCGTTCAAGTCGGTGGAGCAGACCGCCGGGGCGTACGACCGGGTGCGCGAGGCGTGCGACCGCACCGGCCGGGCCGAGTCCGGGCGCGCTCCCCTGGTGCTCTCCGCCGGGATCGTGGTGGCCATCGGCCGGACCGACTCGGAGGCACAGCGGCGGGCCGCACCACTGCACGAGAAGAGCGCGCTGCCGCCGGAGGACCCGGTGGTCGGCTCGCCCGCGCAGCTCGTGCAGCGGATCGGCGAGTTCGCCGCGGTCGGCGCCACCCGGGTCCACCTGCGCCTGATCGACTTCGCTGACCTCGACCACCTTGAGCTGATCGCCGCCGAGGTGCTCCCGCAACTGGACGGAGAACGATGAGCGACGTGACCGACGGGATCGAACTCGGCCCGGTGGGCCAGGAGATCGTGTACGAGAACGACCGGGTCAGGGTCTGGCACATCCGGCTCGAACCGGGCGAGCGCCAGCCGCTGCACCGGCACGACCACCCCTATCTGGTGGTGGCGATCGAGGGCGCGAAGAACGTCGTACAGACGGTCGACGGCACCCGGATCGACGCCGACGAACCCACCGGCGGAGTGGTCTACCGGGACCCCGGAGCCGTACACATGCTGACCAATGTCGGGGACACGACTTACCTGGCTCGGCTGGTCGAACTCAAGTAGACCCGCCGACGGCGGGCCGCCACGCCGCGCGGCGCGCCGGTGGCGATCCGGTGTACCAGGTGCGTAACGTGCCGGACATGGCCTTTCGGACCTGGGGCAGACTGCTGCTCACGGCGCTCGGGGTGAGCGTGCTGGCCGGAGCCGGCCAGCTCGGCGTCGCGTACGGATTCGGCATCATCCGGCTCACCGGCGCCTTCACCGGTACGACCGTCAACCAGTGGCCGGCCCAGCTCGTCTGGGTGGGCTGGTTCGCCGCGAACGCCGCGGTGGCCGGCGCCGTCCTGACCGGACGCCTGGCCCGCCGGGACGGGCTGCCGGCCAGCACCGGACGGCAGTTGGCCGTCGGCGCCGCCGCCGCGCTCGGCGCCACCGTCGTCGCCCCGCTCTGCATGCAGCCAGCCCGGGCCGCCGAGTTGATCTCAATCGACCCGGTCTGGGCGGTCGGCATCTGCGCGGTGCTCGGCGCGCTGATCGGGGCCGGCGCGGCCATCGCCGTCCTGCTCCGACCCGAGCTGGGCTGGAACGTGGCGGCCATGGCCGGCATCGTGTGGGTGCTGGCGCTGGTCTCCGTCCTGCCGTCGCTCGGCACCACCGGCCCGCTGCCCACGGTGCGGCTCGGCGTGCTCGAACCGACCTGGCTCGACGACGGCGCGGCACAGCGGCT
Organism: Micromonospora sp. RHAY321; assembly: GCF_023896955.1. Lineage (GTDB taxonomy): Bacteria > Actinomycetota > Actinomycetes > Mycobacteriales > Micromonosporaceae > Micromonospora. The sequence goes on along the minus strand of NZ_JAMHIW010000014.1, from coordinate 90,882 downwards.
GGCGTTGCTCCTGCTGCCCATCGGGGCGCTGCTCGCCGGTGCGGCGACCGCCGGGCTGGCCCGCTGGCGGGGCCAGGTGCCGCTGATCAGCGGGGCCACCGGGGTCGCCGGCCCGGTGCTGGTGGCGTTCGCCTATCTGACCGCCGGCCCCGGCGACGCGGTCGACCGCTACCAGACCACCCCCTACTACGGCGCGCTGATCGCCGTCCTCGCCGGCGCGCTCGGCGCGGCCGCCGCCGCGCTGCTGCGCTGGCCGGTGCGTGCCCGCGCCACCGACGCGCAGCCGATCGAGCCCACCGACATCCTGCGCCCGCTGCCCGCCGGCCCAGTCCTGCCCGGCACCGAGTCGGTGGGCTCGGCGGACTCCGCCGAGCCGACCGCCGCCGCCGAGCCCACCGCCGCCACCGCGAAGCCGACCGCCGCAGCCGTGGAGCCCGCCGGGATCGGGCGCGCCCCGAGCGACGGCGACACGACCACCACCGTCCGCACCGTCCCGGCCCACTGGGACTGGCCGGCGACCACGGCGAGCGGCCAGCACGGCCCGAGCCCCGCCGACCCGACCGCCACCGAGGACGTCGCCGTTTCCCGACCGGCCGAGGGCCGGTCACCGCGCCGCACCGGTGGTCACACCCCGACCGCCCCCGCCGCCTGGCTGACCGAGCCGACCGGCGAGTTCACCGCCGCACGACACGGGACGAGCCCGAGCCGCGACGACGAGACGATTGCTTCCCCCGTCGTCGAGCCCGAGCCGACCGTTCCTGCCAGCCGCCCGGATGTCGCACCGACCGGCACCGAGTCGGCCCCGACCACCAGCGACGCCACCCTCCCGAGCGAGCCGACCCCGGTGTCGACCCCCGCCACGGCGACGCGCACCAGGGCCGACGGCCCGACGCGCAACGATGACGACGCAGCCAGCACCGCGGCGACGGCCACGAACGGCTCGGCCCAGCCAACCAGCACGGCCACGACCAGCACGGCCACGACCAGCACGGCCACGACCAGCGCCGCCACGGCCGGCGCGGCTGCAAGCGACACGGGCACGAGCGGCACGGCCCAGCCGACCAGCGCGGACCTGGCCGACACGGGGACGGCGAGCACGGGCACCACCAGCGCGGCCACGAGCGACGCGGGCGCGACCGCCACGCCGGCGCCCAAGCCGCGTCGCACCCGCAAGCCGAAGTCCACCCCGTCGGCCACGACCCCGGACGTCGCCGGCGGCACGAAGCCGACCGACCCGGAAGCTGCCGCTGACCCCGCTACGAAACCCGCCGCCAGCAAAGCGGGGAGGACGAGCGGCGACGCCCGGTCCGGCAAGGCGGGTGGCGTTTCCCGGCCCGGCAAGGAGACCCCCGATTCGGCATCCGGTCGGGGCACCCGGCCCACTCCGGTCGCCGGCACCGACCCCGCCGCCACCTCGGAGCCGCCCGCCACGGCCGAGCCGACGGCGACCTCGACGCCTGCAGGCGCGGCCACCGATGCCGCCAACACGACCGACACCGAGCGCTCCGACACCGGGCGTGGTCCCGTGGAGCCGCTGTTCCGGGCGGCGACCGCCAGCAAGCCGGAGAAGGACCGGTGGACGCCGGCCGCGCCGGCCTGGCCGGTCACCCCGGCGTGGACGGCTCCGGCCCAGACGAGTGACGCCGGGTCGACGGCCCCGGACGCCACGACCGGGCCGGAGGAGCCGACCGAGCGGACGCCCCGGCCCCGGCACCGGGCGCCGCTGCCCGACCTGAGCCGTGCCAGCAGCTGGGACGCCTTCAGGACCGCCCGCCCCGTCGGCTCGGCGGACCCGCAGGACAGCTCGCCGGCCGTCCCCCCGACGGCCTCGGCGGGCTCGGCCGCGGCCGTCGAGGACGCGGCCCCCGCCGACTCGTCGAGCCCGACGGCACCGGCGGGTCCCGCCACTCCAGCCGGCCGTCGCAGCGCGTCGGACCGGGCAGCCGCCCGGTGGCGACGCGCCACCGGCATGCCGGACCGGGCAGCCGAGGCTTCCGACCCCGGCACCCCCACGGGACCGGCCACCCCGACGTCGGCGTCTCCGGTGGCGCCGGAGCAGATCGGCCCGTCCGAGGCCGCCAGGGGCACCGGCGACGCGCCGAGCACCGATGCCGGACCGGCCGCGCCGACGCCCCCGGGCGACGCCGACCAGCCGGCGCGGCGAGGACGGCTCGGCGGACTGTTCCGCCGCAACCGGTCCCGCGCCGAGGAGGAGAGCGCGACGCCGTCGGACACGCCGGAGCCGCTGCCCGCGCAGGACGAGGAATTCGTCGACTGGGTCGCCGGCCTCGGCAAGCCGGTGGCGGACAACGAGCCTGAGCAGGAGAACGGCCGCCGCTCGCTGCGCTCCACCGGTCGCCACCACCGCGACTGACGCGTCCACCGACCGCCGCACCGGTTTGCCGGCCCGCCGCCTGTTCCAGCGGGCCGGCACACCGGGTGGGTGGTCAGGCCAGCGGCAGGTAGACCCGTCCGCCACCGGAGACGAACTCCTCCGACTTGTCCTTCATGCCGCGGGCCGCGTACTCCTTGAGCTCCTGGGTGATCTTCATGGAGCAGAACTTCGGGCCGCACATCGAGCAGAAGTGCGCCGTCTTCGCCGGCTCGGCGGGCAGCGTCGCGTCGTGGTACGAGCGCGCGGTCTCCGGGTCCAGCGACAGGTTGAACTGGTCCTCCCAGCGGAACTCGAACCGCGCCTTCGACAGCGCGTCATCCCAGTCCTGCGCGCCGGGGTGCCCCTTGGCCAGGTCCGCCGCGTGCGCCGCGATCTTGTACGCGATCACCCCCGCCTTCACGTCGTCCCGGTCCGGCAGGCCCAGGTGCTCCTTCGGGGTGACGTAGCAGAGCATGGCGGTGCCGAACATGCCGATCATCGCGGCGCCGATGGCCGAGGTGATGTGGTCGTACGCGGGCGCGATGTCGGTGGTCAGCGGGCCGAGCGTGTAGAACGGCGCCTCGTGGCACCACTCCTGCTGCAGATCCACGTTCTCCTTGATCTTGTGCATGGGCACGTGCCCCGGACCCTCGATCATCACCTGCACGTCGTGCTCCCAGGCGACCGTGGTCAGCTCGCCGAGAGTACGCAGCTCGGCGAACTGTGCCTCGTCGTTGGCGTCGGCGATCGAGCCGGGCCGCAGCCCGTCACCGAGGGAGAAGGTCACGTCGTAGCGGGCCAGGATCTCGCACAGCTCGGCGAAGTTCGTGTAGAGGAAGTTCTCCTCGTGGTGCGCCAGGCACCACGCCGCCATGATGGAGCCGCCTCGGGACACGATGCCGGTCACCCGGTCCACCGCCAGCGGCACGTACGGCAGCAGCACCCCGGCGTGCACCGTCATGTAGTCCACGCCCTGCTCGGCCTGCTCGACCACGGTGTCCCGGAACACCTCCCAGCTGAGCTTCACCGGGTCGCCGCCGACCTTCTCGAGGGCCTGGTAGATCGGCACCGTCCCGATGGGCACCGGCGAGTTCCGCACGATCGCCTCACGGGTCTCGTGGATGCGCTTGCCCGTCGACAGGTCCATGACGGTGTCCGCGCCCCAGCGGGTGGCCCAGGTCAGCTTCTCCACCTCCTCGGCGACCGACGAGCTGACCGCCGAGGTACCGATGTTGGCGTTCACCTTGACCAGGAACGCCTTGCCGATGATGGCCGGCTCACACTCGGGGTGGTTCACGTTGAGTGGCAGCACCGCCCGACCGGCGGCGATCTCCGACCGGACGAGCTCCGGGTCGACGTTCTCCCTGATCGCCACGAACTCCATCTCCGGCGTCACCACACCGGCCCGCGCGTACGCGAGCTGGGTCGGGCGACGCCCGGCAGCTCCGGCCAGCGGCGTGCCAGCGCCCCGCACCGGCGCGACGTCACCCCGCTCGGCGATCCACGGCCCGCGCAGCGGCGGCAGCCCCACCTCCGGGTCGGAGCCGGGACCGGACGTGTCGTAGAGCCGCACCGGCGGAAGGTCTCCGGTCAGCTCCACCTCCGCGAACGGCACCCGGACATCCGGCCGTGAACCCTCGACGTACACCTTGCCTCGTGCCTGCATGACAGCCTCCCTGGTGATCAAGCGGACCAGCCGAAGTGATCCAGCGGCCCGCGGCCCTCGCCCAGCTCCCAACCCCGCGCGCCGGTCAGCGCACGGAGCACGTACTCCTTGGCGGCCCCGACCGCCGCCGGCACCTCGTCGCCCAGCGCGAGCCGCACGGCGATCGCCGCCGAGAACGAGCACCCGGTGCCGTGGGTGTGCCGGGTGTCCACGCGAGGGGCGCGCAGCAGGGTGGTGACGCCGCCGCCGTGCAGGACGTCGACCGCCTCTCCCCCGTCCAGGTCACCGCCGGTGACGACCACGTGCTCCGGGCCGCCGGCCGCGAGGGCCTCGGCGGCCACGACCATCGCGGCCACGTCGTCCACCGGGCGTCCGGTGATGGCCGCGGCCTCCGCACAGTTCGGTGTCGCCACCCTGGCGTGCGGGAGCAGCCGCTCGACCGCACCGACCACGCCGAGCCGGTGACCGCTGGTGGCGACCAGCACCGGGTCGACGACGAGCTGGGGCAGCCGGCCCTCCCGGGCGGCCTCGGCCACCGCGTCGGCGACGGCGGGGGTGCCGAGCATCCCCGTCTTGACCGCGCGGACCGTGAAGTCGGCGAGCACGCTGTCCAACTGATCGGTGACCGTGCGCGGGGGCAGTGGCAGGACGGCGTCCACGCCCCGGGTGTTCTGCGCGGTGACGGCGGTGAGGACGCTGGTGCCGTACGCGCCGAGCGCCGCGAACACCTTGAGGTCGGCCTGGATGCCCGCGCCGCCGCCGGAGTCTGAGCCGGCGATGGTGAGCACTGTGCGCGGTGTCATCTTGCCTCTTTGGTTGCGGTTGAGGGCTGCGTCGTGGGGACCTCCGCGCCTCGGCGCCTGGTTTTCGTCATCGGGGTGACCGCCTCTTTGAAGGCTCCGGTCAGGGTGGCGGCTGCTTCGGTGGGGTCTTCGGCTCGCATGATTGCGCCGAGTACCGCCACTCCGACGGCTCCTGCCTGTACGCAGGCGGTGACCTGGTCCGGGGTTTCGATGCCGCCGAGCGCGAGGATGGGCACGCCGCTGGCCTCGATCAGCTTGTGCAGTCCGTCGGGTCCGAGGGGTGGGCCGTAGCCGGGCTTCGTTCTGGTCGGATAGACGGGAGAGAGGGTGGCGTAGTGCTCGGTGGTGAGTCGGTGCAGCTCGGCTTCGTTGTGGCAGGAGCGGCCGACCAGTGGATGGGTCGGTGGCGGGTACGGGCCGGCGGCCGGGAGGTGGACGGCGTCGCCGTCGAGCGGGTCGGGGCCGGCCACGATCAGGGTTCCGCCGACCTCGGTGAGGATCGCGCGCAGGCCGGCCGCGAGGGCGGAGCGCTCGGCGCGGGGCAGGTCCTTCTCCCGCAGCACCACCCAGCGCACTCCCCCGGCCACAGCCCTCGCCACGACCCGATCAAGCGGCCCTTTCGTCAGCAGCCGATCCGTCAGCACGGCGACGCCCGACGGCAGGGTCCGGGAACGACGGGCCGGCGGCGCAGGGGTCGGGGTCACAGGTCGGGTCTTCCCTCGTCAGGGGTGGAGGGGAGGGCGTGGAAGCGGCGGGCGATGCGGCCGGCGCCGGCGGCCAGGCGGCCGGCCTCGACGGCGTACCGCATGGCGGTCGCCATCGCCACCGGGTCGGCGGCCCGGGTGACCGCGCTGGCCAGCAGCACCGCGTCGCAGCCCAACTCCATGGCCAGGGCCGCGTCCGAGGCGGTGCCGATGCCGGCGTCGAGGATCACCGGCACGTCCACGGCCTGCCGGATCAGTCGAATGTGGTGCGGGTTGCCGATGCCGAGCCCCGAGCCGATCGGCGCGCCGGCCGGCATCACGGCGGCACAACCCACGTCGGCCAGCCGGCGCGCCAGCACGGGGTCGTCGCTGGTGTACGGCAGCACGGTGAAACCGTCGGCGACCAGCTCCTCGGCGGCGCGGAGCAGTTCCACCCCGTCGGGCAGCAGCGTCCGCTCGTCGCCGATCACCTCCAGCTTGATCCAGTCGGTGTCGAACGCGTCCCTGGCGAGCCGGGCCACCTTCACCGCCTCGGTGGCGGTGTGGCAGCCGGCGGTGTTCGGCAGCAGGCGTACCCCGCACCGGTCCAGCAGTTCCAGCAGCCCGCCCGCGGACCCGGGGGCGGTGTCGACGCGGCGCAGCGCCAGAGTGACCAGTTCGGTGCCCGACGCGCGGATCGCCTGCTCCAGCACGTGCAGGTTCGCGGCGCCGCCGGTGCCGAGGATCAGCCGCGAGGTGAACGTCGCCCCACCCAGCTCGAACGGCATCGCGCTCACCCGCCCTGCGCGGCGGTGAGCACCTCGACACGGTCACCGTCGCGCAGCATCGTGGCCGGCCAGCCCGCCCGGGGCACCACCTCGCCGTTGACCGCGACCGCCACCCCGCGCTGCTCGGGGGTGATGTCGCGGACCAGGTCGGCCACCGAAGCGCCACCCGGGACGTCGCGCCCGGCCCCGTTCACCGTCAGCTCCACCGGTCCTCCTCCATCGTCGAATCAGGCCTGTCGGCCCCGGCCGGCGCACCGGAACCGGCCGCGCCGACGGAAGCCGGGGCGTCGCTGTCGAATCGGTCGGGCCGGAAGGGCGCGAGCAGCGGATCGGGCACGCCGGTGGTCACCAGGCCGGCGATCAGGTCGGCGGTGACCGGGGTGAGCACGATGCCGTGCCGGTGGTGTCCGGTGGCAGCCAGCACGTCCGGCCGGCCGGGCAGCGGCCCGAGGATGGGCGCGTTGTCCGGGGTGCCCGGGCGCAGCCCGGCGACCGCCTCGACCAGGTCGTACTCCGCCAGCTCGGGGAGCAGGTCGACGCCCGCGCGGAGCAGCCGCTGCACGGCACCGGCGGTGACGGTGGTGTCCGACCGTTCCTCGACCGTCGCGCCGAGCACCACCTCCCCGTCGGCGCGGGGCACCAGGTAGACGGGCTCGCCGTCGGCGTACCCCCGGATCACGTGCCGGAAGCCCGGCGCGACGCCGCCGGGCGCGCGCAGCCGGAGGATCTGGCCCTTCACGGGCCGCACGGGCAGGCCGGTGAGGGCGGCGGCGCCGCAGCCGGCGGCGACCACGGTGACCCGGGCATCCACCTCGGAGAGGTGCCGGACGGGTTGCGGCACGAGCACCGCGCCGGCCCGCCGGGCGGCCGTGCGCAGCGCCGGCACCAGCAACCGGGGGTCGACCTGGTGGTCGGTGGGCGCGAGCGCGCCACCGCGCACCCGGGGCGCGAGCGCCGGCTCGTGGTCGCGCAGCTCGGTGGGGCGCAGCGGCGTCACCGGCAGGCCCAACTCCTGCTGGTACGCCCAGAGCCGCCGCGCCTCGGCCAGGTCGTCGCCGGTGAGCCCCACCATCAGGGTGCCGTCGGTCCGGTAGCCGAGCTCGGCGCCGGTGGCCTCGGTCAGCTCGGCGGCGAACGTCGGCCACAGCGCTGCGGACGCCAGCAGCAACGCGGTGAGCTGCCGTTCACCGAAGTACGCCTCGGCGACCGGGGAGAGCATGCCGGCCGCAACGGCCGACGCCCCGGAGCCGGAGGCTGGATCGTGCACGACCACCCGCAGCCCTCGGGCGGCGCACCGCCAGGCGACCGCCAGGCCGATCGGCCCCGCCCCCACCACCGCCACGTCCGGCCGGGCCCGGTCGTCCGATGACGTCGACGGGGACCGGCCGGTCAGCACGTCAGCGCCCGGAGCAGCTCGGTGGTGGCCCGGGCCGGGTCGGCGGCAGCGGAGACCGCGCCGACGACCGCCACCCCGTACGCCCCGGCGTCCCGCAGCGCGGCCACCCGGGCGGCGGTCACCCCGCCGATCGCGATGACGGGCACGTCGACGGCGCCGGTGACCGCGCGTACCCCTGCCGGACCGATCGGGTCGGGCAGCCCGGACTTGGTGTCGGTGGCGTGGCACGGCCCGACGCCCAGGTAGCTGGCTCCGGCGGTGACCGCCTCGATCGCCGTCTCCGGCGCGCGGGCGGTGGCTCCCAGCACGCCGGTGGGGCCGAGCACCCGGCGGGCGGCGGCGACCGGCAGGTCGTCGGCCCCGACGTGCCCGCCGGCGGCGCCCACTGCCAACGCCACGTGCAGCCGATCGTTGACCAGGCAGTTCGCCCCGTACGGCGCGCAGAGCGCCAGCACCCGGCGGGCCAGGTCGTACGCCTCGCGGTCGGTGGCGGAGTCCTCGACGCGGACCTGCACCACCAGGTCGGCGCCGGCTGCCGTGAGGGCGGCCCGGACCACGGTGAGCGGATCCCGCCCGGGTCGGGTGTCGGTGATCAGATGCAGTCGCCCAAGGGACGGCACGGCAACTCTCCTCCCTGCGCCGGCATTACCCGGATCAGGTTCGACGGTCGGGGGCTGTCAGCCCCCCTCTCAGCCCGGTACACCGGGCTCCCGTGGGTTACTTGCGTGTCACCGTACGACAGTTCCGCCGGTCTGCCAAGGCTGGGGTGGGCGGGACCGACGGGCCTCGATCCCGACGCGCGACGAGATCCGCTGGGCGCTTCATGCGGTCCTGTTCGGAATGTCGCCCCCCGTTGCAGAACCGTTACCCGCCGGCATCTTGCCGGACATTGATCCAGCAGAATTAATTTGTTCAGCGATTCGACAAAAATGCTGGCGTGGGCGCCCTGGCACGGCACCCGCACCAGCTCCATCTGGGACGGTCTTCGGCGAGCCGGCCCCCGCGATCCCTGTCCACCGAGACATAGGAGGCGGCGTGTCCCCATCTCGTCGTGCCCGAGTACCCATCACCGCGACCCTCATCTCCCTCGCCCTCGCCTCGACAACCCTGTTCGGAGCACCCGCACAGGCGGCACCGGCCGCCGGGCAGGTGCCCCCGCGAGACGCGCACGCCGCGACCCCGGTCAGCCAGGTGGTGCCGAAGGCACCCAGGGCCGCCGCTGACGATCCCTTCTCCGTCCTGGTCTTCTCCAAGACCGCCGGCTTCCGGCACGACTCCATCCCCACCGGCGTCGCCGCCATCCAGCAACTCGGCGCCGCCAACGGGTTCACTGTGGACAACTCGGAGGACGGCGGCGCGTTCACCGACGCCAACCTGGCCAAGTACAAGGCCGTGATCTGGCTCTCCACCACGGGCGACGTGCTGAACGCCGAGCAGCAGGCGGCATTCGAGCGCTACGTACGCGCCGGCGGCGGCTACGTCGGCATCCACGCCGCCTCGGACACCGAGTACAGCTGGGCCTGGTACGGCGACCTGGTCGGCGCGTACTTCGCCAACCACCCGGCCAACCAGCAGGCCACCGTCAAGGTGGAGGACCACGCCCACCCCTCCACCAGCGAACTGCCGGACCGCTGGTCCCGGTTCGACGAGTGGTACAACTACCAGACCAACCCTCGGCCGGACGTGCACGTGCTGGCCAGCCTGGACGAGAAGAGCTACACCCCCGGCGCCGGTGCGATGGGTGCCGACCACCCAATCGCCTGGTGCCAGGACTTCGACGGCGGTCGCTCCTGGTACACCGGCGGCGGGCACACCCGCGAGTCGTACGCGGAGCCGGAGTTCCTCAGCCACCTGCTCGGCGGCATCCGGACCGCCGCGGGCGTGGCCGACGCCGACTGCGGCGCCTCGAAGACCGCCAGCTTCGAGAAGGTGACGCTGGACAGCAACACCAGCAACCCGATGGAGCTGGACATCGCCCCGGACGGGCGGGTCTTCTACGTCGAGCGCGACGGCCGGGTGCAGATCGTCAAGCCGGACACCGGCAACACCGTCACGGCGGTCGACCTGGACGTCTTCACCGGCAACGAGGACGGTCTCATCGGCATCCGGCTCGACCCGGACTTCGCCACCAACAAGTGGGTCTACCTCTACTACGCCCCGAACGACGGCATCGCGCGCAACCTGCTGTCCCGGTTCACGGTGACCGGCGACACCATCGACCCGGCGAGCGAGAAGCAGGTGCTGCGGGTCGACACGCAGCGCAACACCTGCTGCCACGCCGGCGGCAGCATGGCCTTCGACGGCAACGGCAACCTCTACCTGGCCACCGGTGACAACACCAACCCGTTCGAGTCCAGCTCGTACGCGCCGCTCGACGAGCGGCCGGGCCGTCAGGACTTCGACGCGCAGCGCACCTCCGGCAACACCAACGACCTGCGCGGCAAGGTGATCCGGATCCACCCGGAGGACGACGGCACGTACACCGTCCCGGCCGGCAACCTCTTCCCGTCGGGCACCGAGAAGACCCGTCCCGAGATCTACGCCATGGGCTTCCGCAACCCGTTCCGGATCGGCATCGACCCGGGCAGCAACACCCTCTACGTCGCCGACTACGGGCCGGACGCCAACGCGGACAACCCGACCCGGGGCCCCCGCGGCCTGGTCGAGTGGAACATCGTCGGCACCCCGGGCAACTACGGCTGGCCGTACTGCACCGGCACCAACGAGGCGTACAACGACTTCACCTTCCCCTCCGGCCCGAGCGGTGCGAAGTTCGACTGCGCGGCGCCGGTGAACAACTCGCCCAACAACACGGGCCTGACCAACCTCCCGCCGGCCATCCCGGCCACCGTCGACTACGGCTACGCCGGTGACGCGCGGTACCCGGAGATCGGCGGCGGTGGCGCCCCCATGGGCGGCCCGGTCTACCGGTACGACGCGGACCTCGACTCCGACCGGAAGTGGCCGGCGTACTACGACGGCAAGGCGCTGCTGGGCGAGTGGAACCAGAACAAGATGTACACCATGCAGGTGACCGACGACGGCAAGTCGTTGGTGGACATCAATCAGCTGCTCACCGGCATGAGCATGATCCGGCCGATGGACTTCGAGTTCGGCCCGGACGGTGCGCTGTACCTGATCGAGTGGGGCAGCGGCTTCGGCGGCAACAACGACAACTCCGGCGTCTACCGGATCGACTACATCGCCGGCGACCGCGCACCGATCGCGGCGGCGAGCGCCACCCCGACCTCGGGTGCGGCACCGTTGACGGTCGCCTTCTCCAGCGCCGGCTCGCGGGACCCGGACGGTGGCACGCTCACCTACGCCTGGACCTTCGGCGACGGGCAGACCTCGACCGAGGCGAACCCGACGCACACCTACGCCACGGCGGGCAACTTCACCGCCCAGCTCACCGTGACCAACCCGAAGGGCCGTACCGCGGTCGCCAACGTACCTGTCACCGTGGGCAACACCGCACCGACGGTGACCATCGAGTTCCCGCCGGACGGCGGATTCTTCGAGTGGGGTGACCAGGTCCGTTACACGGTCAAGGTGACCGACCCGGAGGACGGGCAGATCGACTGCGACCGGGTGCAGCTCCAGGTGCTCCTCGGTCACGACGAGCACGCCCACCCGCTGGAGCAGCACACCGGCTGCACCGGCACCGTCCAGACGTCGCTGGCGTCTGGGCACGGCGCCGAGGCGAACGTCTTCGGGGTCTTCGAGGCCACGTACACCGACAAGGGTGGCAACGGCGGAGCCGGACCGCTCACCGGGCGGGCCATCGAGCAGTTGCAGCCCAAGCGCAAGCAGGCCGAGTTCTTCACCGCCACCGGGCGGGCGCCGGTCAGCACCGGCGGCGGGGATCCGGGCGTGCAGCGGGAGACCAGCGCCGACACCGCCGGTGGCGGCCAGAACATCGGGTTCATCGAGGACGGCGACTGGTGGTCGCTCGCCCCGGCGGACCTGACCAACATCACCGACATCCGGTTCCGGGCCGCCTCGGCCGTCTCCGGCGGCCGGATCGAGGTCCGCGTCGGAGCGGTCGACGGACCGGTGGTCGCCACGGCCACCGTGCCGGGCACCGGCGGGTGGCAGACGTACACGGACGTGACCGCGCCGGTGACCGGCGCCGGAAGCGGCACGCTGTACTTCGTCGCCCGGGACCCGAACGGCGGCGCGGGGTCGCTGCTCAACGTCAACTGGATGGACTTCCTCGGCCGAGGAGTCACCGAGAACGCTCCGCCGACGGTGAGCGCCACCGCCAGCCCGGCGACCGGCACCGCGCCGGTCACCGTCGCGTTCGACGGCACGGCCACCGACGCCGAGGGCGACACCCCGCTGACGTACGCCTGGGACTTCGGTGACGGCGGCACGGCGACCACTGTGGACGCCAGCCACACGTACACCAGCCCGGGCACGTTCACCGCGACCCTCACGGTGACCGACAGCAAGGGCGCCAAGTCGTACGCGACCGTGCCGGTACGGGTCGACGCTCCGGACACGTCCTGCTTCGGGGCGCGCTCGGACGACTTCAACGGCACGAGCCTCGACAAGGCACGGTGGACCAGCGTGGTCCGGGAGAACCAGCTCTACTCGGTCTCCGGGGGCGCGCTGCGGCTGCCCACCGCGGTGGGTGACCTCTACGGCGCCCGCAACGACGCCACCAACCTGGTGCTTCAGGCGGCTCCGACCGGCCCCTGGGAGATGACCACCAAGGTCACCCTGCCGGTGACGGCCAACTACCAGCAGGCTGGCCTGCTGGTGTACGGCGACGACGACAACTACGCCAAGCTGGACCTGCTGTACAACGGCAGCCGGCGGGTGGAGTTCATCCGGGAGACGGCCGGCACGCCTCGCAACGAGGCTGCCGACAGCGTCGCCGCGCCGGCGGGTGACACCGTGTACCTGCGGATCACCAGCGACGGGACGAACCTGACGGCGGCCGTCTCGGCCGACGGGCAGACCTTCACCCCGGCCGGCCGCTCGGCCGCGCTCGCTGGCATCACCAACCCGAGGATCGGGGTCTTCGCGCTCAACGGCGGCACCGAGGCACCGGTGGTCGACGCCGCCTTCGACTCGTTCCAGGTCACGCCGGACGCCCCGGCCGGCCCGGTCGACCCGTCGGACGAGTTCACCGGTGGCACGCTGGACAAGTGCCGCTGGAACGCGATCCTGCGGGAGGACCCGAACGGTTACCGGGTCACCGGTGGCGCGCTGCGGATCGACGTGCCCAACGGTGACATCTACGGCGGCGACAACACCGGGCCGAAGAACTTCATCCTCCAGACCGCGCCCTCGGGCGACTGGACCCTGGAGACGAAGGTCGACGGCAGCCTGCTGAACGAGCAGTACCAGCAGGCCGGCCTGATCGTGCAGGCCGACGACGACAACTACCTGAAGTTCGACTACATCGCGGACAACCAGGCCGGTCAGCCGGTGACGCGGCGGATCGAGTTCCGCAGCGAGATCGGCGGGGCGGTCCAGAACCCGCAGCCGGAGGCGGCGAACCTGACGGGTGCGGTGTGGTACCTGCGGCTGGCCCGCAGTGGCGACACCTTCACCGCGTCGTACTCGGCCGACGGGACGACCTGGACCGCGTTGACGGCGCTCACCAACGCCGCGGTCGGGGCCACCCCGAAGGTCGGGCTGTTCACCCTCGGTGCCAACCAGACCGCCTCGAAGACCGCCGGGTTCGACTACTTCCGGCTCAGCACCGAGGCGGCCGACACGACCGCGCCGGTGACCACGGCGGCGGTCTCCGGCACCCCGACCGACGGGTGGTACACGGGGCCGGTGACGGTCACCCTGACCGGCGCCGACGAGGCCGGCGGCAGTGGTTTGGCCGGCACGGCGTACCAGTTGGACGGGGCCACCACCTGGACGGACTACACCGCTCCGGTGGCGGTCAGCGGCGACGGCGAGCACGAGCTGCGGTTCCGCTCGACCGACGAGGCGGGCAACGTGGAGTCGACGAAGACCGTCACGGTCAAGATCGATGCCACCGCGCCGGTCACCTCGGCGTCGTTCGCTCCCGCGAACGACGCCGGCTGGCACGACGGGACGATCCCCGTCGTGCTGACCTCGACCGATGCCGGTTCCGGGGTCAAGGCGGTGGAGTGGTCGCTGGACGGTGGCGCGTGGACGCCGTACACGACGCCGGTCGAGGTGACCGGTGACGGGCAGCACGAGCTGCTGTTCCGGGCCACCGACAAGGCGGGCAACGCCGAGACGCTCAAGTCGGCGGTGCTGCGCATCGACGGCACCAAGCCGACGCTGCTGGTGTCCGGGATCGCCGACGGCCAGCTCTACGGGGACAGCCAGGACCTCCGGGTGTCCTGGCAGGCCGTCGACCCCACCTCGGGCATCGCGAGCGTGGTCGGCGACCTGGACGGCCGGCCGTACGCCAGCGGCACCCTGCAGGCCATGTACGAGCTGCCGCTCGGCCTGCACGAGCTGACCGTGACCGCGACCGACAAGGCGGGCAACACGACCACCTCGGAGGTCCGGTTCTTCGTCACCACCTCGTTCCGGGACATGCAGAACCTGCTGGACCGGTTCAAGGCGACGTCGCGGCTGTCGGCCAACGCGCACAAGCAGTTGACGGCGAAGCTCGACGCGGCTCGGAAGGCCGAGGCGTCGGGCAACGACACGAAGGCGGTCAAGCAGCTCACCGATTTCCGGACCCTCGCCACGAACGCCGCCCTGGTGTCCGAGGCCGAGATCCGGGACGTCCTCGTCCGGGACGCCGACGCCATGATCGTCCGGCTCGGCGGCGCGGCTAGCAAGGCCGGGGTGAAGGCGAACGACGGCGAGCCCGTCAAGGGCACCGGTCGGCTCGGTGGCGACGCCACCCGGCTCGCCCCCGGTCGCCAGCTCTGATCCGACGAGGCCCCTCCCCGACGCTCCGGCGCCGGGGAGGGGCCTCCCTCATCCGCAGTGAGGAGAGGTCCGTGACGCGTATCCGCAAGGGGTTCGCCGCCCTGCTCGTCGGACTGGCCCTGGTCCTGTCCGCCGCCGCGCCGGCCGCGGCGCACACCGGCAAGCTCAAGCTGACCGTGGCCGGCGACGGGGCCGACGGGGTGACCGTGCAGGCCACGTACGCCGACGGGCACCGGCTGGACAAGCCAGTGCGGTTGACCCTCACGGGCACCGGCCCGGAGGGGCGGCGGCTCGGCCCGGTCCAACTGGAACCGCAACCCGAGGGACAGGGCTTCTACAGCAGCGGCCCCGTGCTCTCCCCCGGCACGTGGCGGGTGACGGTGAAGGCCCCGGCGCCGAACGCCGGTCAGGCCGCCGCCGAGATCCAGGCACGGCCGGCGCAGTCACCTCCGGCGCCCGCACCGGTCGCCGTGACGGCACCGGCCCCGGCCGACCGGGCGGAGGGAAGCACGTGGTGGTGGCCGGTCGCACTGGCCGCCCTGGTGTTGACCGCGCTGGCGGTGGCGGTGCCCATGCTGTTCAGCCGACGCCGAACCAGTTGACCACCCGGGGCGCTGCGACGCCCCGCCACGACGGAGGGCCGGACCGTCCCGCACGGTCCGGCCCTCCGTCGTGTCCGGGCGACGGCCGGGGCGGCACAGCCGCCCGTCGACGCGGTCGTCAGAGGATGGCGCTCAGCGCCGCCAGGTCCTCGTCCGTGGGCTCCCAGGTGCCGGCGGCGGCGTTGTCGTGCACCTGCTCGGGCGTGGTGGCGCCCGCGATCACCGAGCTAACCGCCGGCTGGGCGGCCAGCCCACCGATCGCCACCTGGAGCATGGTCAACCCTCGCTCGGCCGCGTACGCCTCGATCGCCTCGATGGTGTCCCAGTCGGCGGCGGCGAAGCGCTCGGCGTACCGCCCGCCGCCGGAGAGTCGGCTGCCGGCCGGCGGCTGCGCGCCGCGCCGGTACTTGCCGGTGAGCAGGCCGTTGGCGAGCGGGAAGAACGGCAGCATGCCGAGCCCGAACCGCTCACACGCCGGGATCACCTCGGTCTCCACGGACCGCTGCAGCAGGTTGTAGTGGTTCTGCGCGCTGATGAACCGTGCCCGGCCGTTGGACGAGGCGACCCAGTCCGCGTCGGCGATCTGCCAGCCGGTGAAGTTGGAGTTGCCCAGGTAGCGCACCTTGCCGTCGCGGACCAGGTCGTCCAGGGCCGCCAGCGTCTCGTCGATCGGGGTGCCCGGGTCGGGCTCGTGCACCTGGTAGAGGTCGATGTAGTCGGTGCCGAGCCGGCGCAGCGACGCCTCGACCGCGCGGGCGATGTAGCGCCGCGATCCCCGGGCGCCGAAGTCCGGCCCGTTCAGGCCGTTCATGTCCATGCCGAACTTGGTGGCCACCACCACGTCGTCCCGGCGTCCCTTGAGCGCCTGCCCGAGCAGTTCCTCGGAGCCGCCCTGCGGCTCGCCGTAGATGTCGGCGGTGTCGAAGAGGGTGATCCCGGCGTCCAGGGCGGCGTCCACCACCGCCTGGGTGCCGTCGAGGTCGAGCTTGCGGCCGAAGTTGTTGCAGCCGATCCCGACGACGGACACCACGAGCCCGGAGTCGCCCAGCCGGCGATAGGTCATCTCAGTCACGAGATCCACCCTATGCCTGAGCAGGGACGGGCCACCTGTCAACTCCTGCCGTGCGCAGAGCGGCCCGTCCCTTCGCTCAGCCGACGTCCCAGACCGGCTCCGGTGTCTCCACCACCTCGCTGTCACCCCGGAACAGCACGAACCGGTCGAAGGAGCGCGTGAACCAACGGTCGTGGGTAACCGCGATCACGGTCCCCTCGAACGCGTTCAGGCCCGCCTCCAGCGCCTCGGCGCTGGCCAGGTCGAGGTTGTCGGTCGGCTCGTCCAGCAGCAGCAGGGTCGCCCCGGACAGCTCCAGCAGCAGCACCAGGAAACGGGCCTGCTGCCCGCCGGAGAGGGTGCCGAAGCGCTGGTCGCCCTGCGCGGCCAGCTCGTAGCGGCTGAGCACCCCCATCGCCGCGTGCCGGTCCATCCCGGTCCGGTGCTCGTCGCCCCGCCAGAGGATCTCGACCAGCGTCTTCGACATCAGCTCCGGACGGTCGTGGGTCTGGGAGAAGTGCCCGGGGCGCACGCGTGCGCCGAGTCGCGCCGTGCCGTCGTGCGCCACCGGCGCGAGCGCGCCCGCGCCGTCGACCGGCCCGTTGGCCGGGTCCGGGTCGGTGCCACCGCGGGCCAGCAGCCGCAGGAAGTGCGACTTGCCGGTGCCGTTGGCACCCAGCACCGCCACCCGGTCTCCGTACCAGATCTCCAGGTCGAAGGGGTAGGTCAGGCCGTCGAGCTCCAGCTGCTGGCAGACGACCGCGCGCTTGCCGGTCCGCCCGCCGGTCAGTCGCATCCGGATGTCCTGGTCCTTCGGCGGTACGGGCGGCGGCCCGGCCTCCTCGAACTTGCGCAGCCGGGTCTGCGCGGCCTGGTACCGCGAGGCCAGCCCGTCGTTGTACGCCGCCTTCTGCTTGTACATCAGCATCAGCTCGCGCAGCTTCTGATGTTCCTCGTCCCAGCGGCGGCGCAGCTCGTCGAGGCGGGCGTGCCGGGCCACCCGCGCCTCGTACCAGCTGGCGAAGCCACCCGGGTGCACCCAGGCGCTGCCGCCCTCCACGGCGACCACCCGGTCGGCGGTCTGGGCCAGCAGTTCGCGGTCGTGCGAGACGTAGAGCACCGACTTGGTCGACTCGCGCAGGCGCGCCTCCAGCCAGCGCTTGCCGGGCACGTCGAGGAAGTTGTCCGGCTCGTCGAGCAGCAGCACCTCGTCGGGGCCGCGCAGCAGCAGCTCCAGCGCGAAGCGCTTCTGCTGTCCACCGGAGAGGGTGCGGACCGGCCGGTCCCGGACACCGTCCCAGGGCTGGTCGAGCACGATGGTGGCGACGGTGTCGAAGAGCACCTCGGCGTCGTACCCGCCGGCCTCGCCCCAGGCGCCCAGCGCGTCGGCGTACGCCAGCTGGGCCTTGCCGGCGGCGGTGCTGTACTTGCCGCGGACCTCGGCCGCCCGCATGGCCGCCTCGGTCTCGCCGAGCCGGCGACCGGCCTCGCGCAGCGGCGGCGGGGCCAGCGACAGCGCCAGGTCGGCCAGCGTCGACTCGTCGCCGATCATGCCGATGAACTGGCGCATCACGCCCAGTCCGCCGGCCCGCGCGACGGCGCCGGTACGCACCGGCAGGTCGCCGGCGACCATCCGCAGCAACGTCGTCTTACCCGCGCCGTTCGGCCCGACAAGGGCGACCTTGCTGCCCTCACCGACCCGGAACGACACGTCGGCGAAGAGTTCCCGACCGTCGGGCAGGATGTGCCCGACCGCTGCCACGTCCACGTATCCCACGCCGGGATCCTGCCCCAGCGCGGGCCGGGGGGACATCCAATTACCGGGTGACCCGCAGCACCCGGAAGCCCTTCTGGCTGGCGCACCGCTCGACCTGCCAACCCTGGTCGATGAGCCACCGGTGCAGCGAGTCGCCGCCGAGGTGCCGGGCGACCACCAGCCAACCGACGCCGTCCGGGGCGAGCCGGGGCAGCCAGCGCAGCAGCAGGTCGTGCAGCCCGTCCTTGCCGATCCGGATCGGGGGGTTGGACCAGAGCTGGGCGAAGCGGATCTCGGCCGGCACGTCGTCCGGCGCGCTGACCCGGACCCGGTCGGCGGCGCCGACCCGGGCCGCGTTGGCCGCGGTCAGCTCGCGGGCGCGGGCGTTGACGTCGACCGCCCAGACGGTGCTCGACGGCGCCGCGTCGGCCAGCACGGAGGCGATCGGCCCGAACCCGCAGCCGAGGTCGAGCAGGTCGCCGGTGGTGTCGGCGGTGGGCAGCTCGGCCTTGCGCAGGAGCACGGCGGTGCCCGGGTCGAGTCGGCTGGCGGAGAAGACGCCGCCGGCCGAGGCGAGCCGGTAGTCGCGGCCGGCCACGGAGAACTCGACCTCGCGCGCCGGGGCATCGCTGGCGGGCTGAGCGGTGAAGTAGTGGTCGCCGGTCACGCCGGCAATTCTCGCACCGGCCCGGGCAGGCCACGACACGGCCCACGCACACATTTCCCGTTATTACCCCCTAAAGGGACAATGGCTCCTACTCTGGGCGACATGGTGTATCGGTACGAGTCCGATGAGGACGTCTTCGAGGAGTACCCGGAGCCCGGGTCCGACCTGGCCGTGCGCGGCGGCACGCCCCCGCCCGCCGGGCCCTCTCCGTCGCGCTTCCCCACCCCATCGCTGCGTCGACCGAACCAGATCGCGCTGCCGTCGTCCCAACCGCCGCCGGCCCGTGCCGACCTCCCGCCGGCCCGAGAAGACGTCCCGCCGGCTCGTGCCGACATCCCGCCCGCCGCGCCGCGCGACCAGGTCTACACCTCGGCGCAGCCGATCGAACCGACACCGGGGCGTACCGGCGGTCGACTCTGGCAGGTGCTGATCGGCGGCGCGGCCGTGCTGGTTCTGCTCGCGCTCTGCGGTCTGGGCGCCGCCGCGCTGCTGGCGGATCGCGACCCGCAGCCGCAGGCCACGCCCACCTTCCAGCCCAACGCCGCCGCGCCCACGCCCGACGAGCGGCAGGACCTCGACTCCCGGGACACCGACCAGGCTCCGCTCACCGCCAAGGAGGTCTTCCCCGGCAAGGAGCTGAAGCTCACCGACGGCCAGCCGGGCTACCAGGTCCTCAAGACGCACTCCAGCGGCAGTTGCGCCGTCGCCGCCACCGACGAGGTGGCCGACCTGCTGGTCCGGCTCGGCTGCAACCAGGTGGTCCGGGCCACCCTGCGGACCCCCGACGGCGACCACCTGGTCACCACCGGCTTGTTCAACCTCACCGACAAGGTCAGCGCGGAACGCGCCCGGGACCGGGTCCGGCAGATGCTCGACGAGCGGCAGGGCCGGTTCCGGGGCCTCGTCGGCAGCGAAGGCGACGGCAGTGACGTCATCGCCACCGCCCCGGCGCGGGTCGGGTGGCAGGTTCGCGGCCACTACCTGGCGTACGCGCTGGTGGTCCGCGCGGACGGCGCGGCGGTCAAGTCCGGGGACGCCAAGATCCGGGAGATCCTGTTCGACATGATCGAGCAGCACCTCAGCCGGGGTGTGCTGCAGAAGCGGGCCGACGGCGGCACGGCCGGGCAACCGACCGCGGGGCCGACGGAGAGCAGCGGAGCCCAGAGCGGCGACACCGGCGACGGTGGACTGCCGGGCAACTGACCGACCGTCGGCGACCAACGCTCGACCGGGACCGGCCGTCGGCGACCAGCCCTCGCCCGGACCCGGTCGGTGTGTCAGCCCTCGACCGGGACCCGTAGCCGGCGGGTGAGGTCGGCGCGGCGGGCGTACTCGGCCGGGTCGGCCGGGTAGCCGACCTCGACCAGGGTCAGCCCGTGCGCCGGGGCGACGGTCACCTCACTGGACCGCTCCTGCCGGGTGAGCAGGCTGCCCGGCCACTCCACCGGGCGGCGGCCGTCCCCGGCCACCAGCATCGCCCCCACGAGGCTGCGCACCATGGCCTGGCAGAACGCGTCCGCCTGCACGGTGGCGACCAGCACACCGTCCGGGTCGCGGCGCCAGTCCAGCCGGGTCACCTCGCGCAGGGTGGTCGCGTTCTCCTTGCGCCGGCAGTACGCGGCGAAGTCGTGCTCACCGACCAGGCCGGCCGCCGCGGCGTTCAGCGCGGCCAGATCCAGCGGTTTCGGCCAGGCCAGCACCTCGTGCCGGCGCAGCGGCTCGGCGCCGTACCGCGCGTCGGTGACCCGGTACTCGTAGCGCCGGAAGGTCGCCGAGAACCGGGCGTCGAAGTCGGCGGGCATCTCGGTCATCGCCCGCACCCGCACGTCGGTGGGGAGCAGCCGGGCCAGCCGGCGCAGCAGCCGCTCCTCGTGCTGCCGCCACACGTCGACGGGAAGGTCCAGGTGGCAGACCTGCCCGGTGGCGTGCACGCCGGCATCGGTCCGCCCGGCCACGGTCAACCCGGTGGCCGTACCGGCACCGAGCACCAGGTCCAGGGTCTCGACGAGCACCCCGGCGACGGTGCGCCGGGTCGGCTGGGCGGCCCAGCCGGAGAAGCCGGTGCCGTCGTACGAGACGTCCAGCCGCAGCCGGATCCGCTCGTCCACCTCGTACCTCCAGTTATGGGTCGAGCCCGACACCCCGATGGGGTGCCGGGCCCGACGTTGCCCTTGATCAGGCCTTGTTCTCGGTGGCCTCGTCGCTGTCCTCGCGGGCGGCGGCGGTGTCACCGGACGCCGACACCGGCGGCTCGGAGTCCTGGTCGGCCGGGGCCGACTGCGGGGTCTCCTCGTCGGGGGCGAGCGCCTCGACCTTGTCCTGCTGCGCGGCCTTGCGGGCGGCGGTCTTCTTGTTCGCCTTCGGCTCGGCGACCTGAAGCTCCTCCACCAGCTCGATGATGGCCATCGGAGCGTTGTCACCCTTGCGCGGACCGGTCTTCACGATCCGGGTGTAACCGCCGGGGCGGTTGGAGTAACGCGGAGCGATCTGGTCGAACAGGGCGTAGACGACGTCCTTGTCCTTGACGACACCCAGCACCCGCCGCCGCGAGGCGAGGTCACCGCGCTTGGCCTTGGTGATGAGCTGCTCGGCCAGCGGGCGCAGCCGCCGGGCCTTCGTCTCGGTGGTCTGGATCTTCCCGTGCTGGAACAGCGCGGTCGCCAGGTTGGCCAGCATCAGCCGCTCGTGCGAGGGGCTGCCGCCGAGGCGGGGGCCCTTGGTGGGCGTGGGCATTTTTGGTGCTCCTCAGTTGTGGCGGCAGCGCGGACTAGAGCTGCTCGGTCTCGCGGTAGTCGTCGGTGTCGTAGTCGGCCTCGCCGAAGGTGTCCACGACGTGCGCCGGGTCGAAGTTCGGAGCAGAGTCTTTCAGCCCCAGACCCATCCCGGCGAGCTTCATCTTGACCTCGTCGATCGACTTCTGACCGAAGTTGCGGATGTCGAGGAGGTCGGCCTCGGTACGCCCGATGAGCTCACCAACGGTGTTGATGCCCTCGCGCTTGAGGCAGTTGTAGGAGCGGACGGTGAGGTCCAGCTCCTCGATCGGCAGGGCGAGGTCCGCCGCCAGCTGGGCGTCCTGCGGGGACGGCCCGATGTCGATGCCCTCGGCGGTCTCGTCCAGCTCCCGGGCCAGCCCGAACAGCTCCACCAGCGTCGAACCGGCGGAGGCCAGCGCGGTCCGCGGGCCCATCGACGGCTTGGTCTCGACGTCGATGATCAGCCGGTCGAAGTCGGTCCGCTGCTCGACGCGGGTCGCCTCGACGCGGTAGGTCACCTTGAGCACCGGCGAGTAGATCGAGTCGACCGGGATACGGCCGATCTCGGCGCCGGACTGCTTGTTCTGCGCCGCCGTCACGTAGCCCCGGCCCCGCTCGACGGTCAGCTCCATGTCGAGCCGGCCCTTGCCGTTGAGGGTCGCGAGCTTCAGGTCCGGGTTGTGCACCGAGACGCCGGCCGGGGGCTGGATGTCACCCGCGGTCACGTCGCCCGGGCCCTGCTTGCGCAGGTACATGCTGACCGGCTCGTCGTGCTCGGAGCTGACGCACAGCTCCTTGATGTTCATGACGAGCTCGACCACGTCCTCCTTGACACCGGGGATCGTGGTGAACTCGTGCAGCACGCCGTCGATCTTGATCGAGGTGACCGCCGCACCCGGGATCGACGACAGCAGCGTGCGCCGCAGCGAGTTGCCGAGGGTGTAGCCGAAGCCCGGCTCCAGCGGCTCGATGGCGAACCGCGACCGGGTCTCGTTGATCGACTCCTCGGAGAGGGAGGGTCGCTGGCTGATGAGCATGTTTTCTCTTCTCTTCCGGGACGCCCGCTATTTGACGTCCACGACACAAACTGTTCCGGTGGCCCGCCCCGGAGGGCGGGCCACCGCAACGAGCTCCGACTACTTGGAGTAAAGCTCGACGATCAGCTGCTCCTGGACCTGCGTGTCGATGACCTGCCGGGCCGGGAGGGAGTGCACGAGCACCTTCATCTGGCTGGGAATGGCCTCCAGCCAGGCCGGCACAGCCCGCGAACCGGCCTGCGCCTGCGCAACGACGAACGGGGTGAGCTCCTTGCTCTTGCCCCGAACCTCGATGATGTCGTGCTCCTTGACCCGGTACGACGGGATGTCGACCTTCTTGCCGTTCACCGTGAAGTGACCGTGCTTGACCAGCTGGCGGGCCATGTCCCGCGAGTGGGCGTAGCCGGCCCGGTAGACGACGTTGTCCAGCCGCGACTCGAGGATCTGCAGGAGGACCTCACCGGTCTTGGCCTGCTTGCCGACGGCTTCCTCGTAGTAACCGCGGAACTGCTTCTCCAGCACGCCGTAGACACGACGGGCCTTCTGCTTCTCACGGAGCTGGAGCAGGTACTCCGTCTCCTTGGTGCGGCCGCGGCCGTGCTGCCCGGGCGGGAACGGCCGGGACTCGAACGGGCACTTCGGACCATCGCACTTGCTGCCCTTGAGGAACAGCTTCATCTTCTCCCGCCGGCAACGGCGGCAGTCAGCACCGGTGTAACGAGCCATCTCTCTCTACCTCTCAGACCCGGCGACGCTTCGGCGGACGGCACCCGTTGTGCGGCTGCGGGGTGACGTCGGCGATCTGCCCGACCTCGAGGCCCACGGCCTGCAGCGAACGGATGGCGGTCTCCCGGCCGGAGCCGGGGCCCTTGACGAACACGTCGACCTTGCGCATGCCGTGCTCCATGGCCCGACGCGCGGCGGCCTCGGCGGCCAGCTGCGCGGCGAACGGAGTCGACTTGCGGGAGCCCTTGAAGCCCACCTGGCCCGCGGAGGCCCAGGAGATGACCGCACCGGTCGGGTCCGTGATGGACACGATGGTGTTGTTGAACGTGCTCTTGATGTGCGCCTGCCCGTGGGCGACGTTCTTGCGTTCCTTGCGCCGGACCTTCTTGACAGCGGCTCCGGCACGAGCCTTCGGTGGCATAAGTCTGTGCGCTCCTAGTTGACTTTCCGGATCGGGCTGCGGCCTGGCCTACCTCGGCGGCGGCCGCCCCGTCATCCGGTTAAGAACTACTTCTTGCCGGGCTTCTTCTTGCCGGCGACGGTCCGCTTCGGGCCCTTGCGGGTCCGGGCGTTGGTCTTGGTCCGCTGCCCACGCACGGGCAGGCCCCGGCGGTGCCGGATGCCGGCGTAGCAGCCGATCTCGACCTTGCGGCGGATGTCAGCGGCGACCTCGCGGCGCAGGTCGCCTTCAACCTTGTAGTTGCCCTCGATGTGGTCGCGGAGCTGTACGAGCTCCTCGTCCGTGAGGTCCCGAGCGCGCTTGTCCGGCGAGATGCCGGTGGCGGCGAGTGTCTCCAGGGCGCGGGTACGACCGACCCCGAAGATGTAGGTGAGCGCGATCTCCATCCGCTTCTCGCGGGGGAGATCCACGCCGACTAGACGTGCCATGTGCGGGCGTACTCCTCGTGATGTGTGGCGGAGGTGTGGACCCGTCCCACCCCGCTACCGGCCGTCCCGTCTTTCCGACGCTGTCAGCGCCGGCGACCGGGATCGGTCGCTGCCCGAGCGGGCCCCGGCCTCCGACCGGGGGTCAGCCACGCAGAGGTACGTCTCGCGTACCGCTCGTGGCTGGGACGAGCATGTGTGATGTGTGTGTCGCTGGGGATCTGCCCAGGTCAACGCCGCCCGGCCGTGTCCGGCCGGATGGACTGAATCAGCCCTGGCGCTGCTTGTGGCGCGGGTCGCTGCAGATGACCATGACCCGGCCGTGCCGGCGGATAACCCGGCACTTGTTGCAGATCCTCTTGACGCTCGGCTTGACCTTCACGGTTGCCTTACTTCCCATCTGGCCCGGGAACGCGCAGGGCGCGAGACCGGACGTCGAAGACGGACACGGGACTTCCCGGCCGCCGTCAGGACTACTTGTAGCGGTAGACGATGCGCCCGCGGGTCAGGTCGTACGGCGAGAGTTCGACGACGACCCGGTCCTCCGGCAGGATGCGGATGTAGTGCTGCCGCATCTTGCCGCTGATGTGAGCCAGCACCTTGTGGCCGTTCGCGAGCTCCACCCGGAACATAGCGTTCGGCAGGGGCTCGATGACCCGACCCTCGATCTCAATGGCTCCGTCTTTTTTCGGCATGTCCTCCGCTGTCCTGACGTCGATTGCTCCGGGCGGCCCACAACGCCTTACACGGGAAACTGACCAAGAATCAGAAGCCCGCGCCAGCCGCGGCTCCAGCTCCCACCGAAGCGCAGGGTGGGCATGCCGGAGTGGACGCTGTGCGCCGATCTGAAAGTGTACGCCCGCCCGCGGGCGCCCGCCAAACCGGCCACCCACCGCACCGTCGTGTCGGCCGCAGGTCGCCCGTCCGAGTGCCCGATGATCTTCACGAGACCGTCGCCGGCCGGGCCGGCAGGGCCGACTCCCCCCGTCCGGCGAGTCAACCGGCCGGTCGCGGGTCGTCCCGTTCGTCCGGTTCACCAGCGCGCAACTCACGCCGCCGGGCCCGCTTCGCCCGCCTGCGCTCCCGCCGGCGTTCGCGCTCGATCGCCTGGCGCCGCGGCTCTCCCCCGGTCAGCCCTGTGATCGTGCGCACCGCCAGCACGGCCCCCCACGGCCCGGCCACCCAGGCCGGCCAGAAGTAGAGCAGGTCCTGGCTGAGGAGCGAGGTCACCGCCCAGATGGTCACCACGATGGCGATCACCTTCAGGTACGGCAGCCACACCTCGGCCAGCCAGCGGGCGGTGACACCGCCGGCCGCCGGAACGGGCTGGCCGCCCAGACCGCCGGCCAGCGGCGTGCCCGGAGCGGTGACCGGCGCCAGCGACGAGCGCTCCGGGGGCGCCACCGGGGGCAGGTCGGTGAGCAGGGCGTCCAACTCGGCGTAGGTGCGGGCGGAGTAGGCCCGCTGCAACCGCTCGTCGTACTCGTGCAGGTCCAGCCGTCCCTCGCCGAGGGCCACCCGCAACCGGTCGGCAACCGCCTCGCGGTCCGCGTCCGCGGCTCGCATCCCGTCGCGCCCGTCCATGCCGGCAAGCATGCCACCGACATGCCAACGGCGTCGCACCCGCTCGTCGCGCCCTGATCCCGTCAGGCCGCCCCAGCGTCAGGCCGGGGTGGGTCAGGGGGCGGTCGAGGCGGCGGGCTGGCGTGCGGTGACCAGGTCGCCGAGTCGGCCCCGTCCCCCGTCGAACGCGGTGAGCACCCAGACGCCGTCGGGGAGCAGCGCCATCGAGTGCTCGACGTGCGCCGCCACCGACCCGTCCCGGGTGACCACCGTCCAGCCGTCGGACAGCTCGACCGTACGCGGCGACGCCATGGTGATCATGGGCTCGATGGCCAGTGCCATGCCGGGGACCAGCCGTGGGCCCTTGCCGGGCCGGCCGTGGTTGAGCACGTGCGGGTCCTGGTGCATCTCGGTGCCGATGCCGTGCCCGCCGTAGCCGTCGACGATGCCGTACCGGCCACCCTTGCGGACCGCGGTCTCCACGGCGTGGGAGATGTCGGTGAGCCGTCCCCGGCCACTGGCCGCGCCGCGTGCGGCGGCGGCGATGCCGGCCCACATCGCGTCCTCCGCCACCTCGGCCATCTTGAGCAGCGCGGGGTCGACGTCGCCGACGCCGACGGTGATCGCGGCGTCGCCGTGCCAGCCGTTCACCACCGCGCCGCAGTCGATCGAGATCAGGTCACCGTCCCGGAGCACCTGCCCTGGCGACGGGATGGCGTGCACGACCTGCTCGTTGACCGAGGAGCAGATCGACGCCGGGAAGCCGTGGTAGCCCTTGAACGACGGGACGCCACCCGCCTCGCGGATGGTCGACTCGGCGATGGCGTCCAGATCGGCGGTGCTCACGCCGGGCGCCACCGCCTCGCGCATCCGGCGCAACGCCTCTGCCACCACCAGCCCGGCGGCCCGCATCTTCTCGATCTGGTCAGGGGTCTTCAGCTGGATGTCCAGCTGGGGACGACGCATGGAGCCAATACCTTTCGTTGCCGAACAGCGGGGCACGTCGCACGTACCCCGCTGTTCGCACTCTATCCGCCGTGGGCCGGACCTCAGCCGCCGTACGACCGCAGCGCGTCGATGGCCCGGGTGGTGACGTCCTCCACCGGGCCGGTGGCGTCGATCCCGACCAGCTTGCCCTGGGCGCCGTAGTAGTCGACCAGGGGCGCGGTCTTCTCGCTGTACTCGCGCAGCCGGGTGGCGATGGTCTCGGGCTTGTCGTCGTCGCGCTGGAACAGCTCGGCGCCGCACCGGTCACAGATGCCGGGCCGGGTCGTGGCGTCGAACTCGACGTGCCAGATCTTGCCGCAGCCCCGACAGGTGCGCCGGCCCGAGAGCCGCCGGATCACCTCGTCGTCGTCGACCACCAGCTCCAGGACCAGATCCAGCGCGGTGCCCAGGTCGGCGAGGAGCTTGTCCAGCGCGGCGGCCTGCGGAGTGGTCCGCGGGAAACCGTCGAGCAGAAACCCCTCGCTGGCGTCGGGCTCGGCCAGCCGGTCCCGGACCATGTTGATGGTCACCTCGTCCGGGACCAGCTCGCCCGCGTCCATGTACCGCTTCGCCTCGATGCCGAGCGGCGTGCCCTGGGTGACGTTCGACCGGAAGATGTCTCCGGTCGAGATCTTCGGAACCGACAGGTGGGCAGCGATGAACTCGGCCTGTGTGCCCTTGCCCGCGCCCGGCGGGCCAACCAGAACGAGTCTCATCTACCGCAGGAACCCTTCGTAGTTCCGCTGCATGAGTTGGCTCTCGATCTGCTTCACGGTCTCCAGACCGACGCCGACCATGATGAGCACAGCGGTGCCGCCGAACGGGAAGTTCTGGTACTGCTGGTTGTCCAGCCAGATGAAGAAGAAGTTCGGCAGGATCGAGATGACGCCGAGGTAGAGCGCGCCCGGCAGGGTGATCCGGCTGAGGATGAAGTCCAGGTAGTCGGCCGTCGGCTTGCCCGGGCGGATGCCCGGCACGAACCCGCCGTACTTCTTCATGTTGTCCGCGACCTCGGTCGGGTTGAACGTGATCGAGACGTAGAAGTACGTGAAGAAGATGATCATCAGGAAGTAGACCGTGATGTAGATCGGGCTACTCGGGTTGACCAGGTTGTTCTGGATCCACGCCTGGGTCTTGCCCGGGTCGGTCTGGTCGAAGAACTGCAGGGCCAACTGCGGCAGGTAGAGCAGCGACGAGCCGAAGATGACCGGGATCACACCCGCCTGGTTGACCTTCAGCGGGATGTAGGTCGAGGTGCCGCCGTACATCCGGCGGCCGATCATCCGCTTGGCGTACTGCACCGGGATGCGGCGCTGCGCCTGCTCGATGAACGTGACCGCGGTGATGACCACCAGGACCAGCGCGATGACCAGGGCGAACATGTCCCAGCCCTTGCTGGTCTTGATCTGCCAGCCCTCGCTGGGCAGCCGCGCGGCGATCGAGGTGAAGATCAGGACGGACATGCCGTTGCCGACGCCCCGGTCGGTGATGAGCTCACCGAGCCACATGACCATGCCGGTGCCGGCGGTCATGGTCATCACCAGGATGGCCAGGGTCAGCCAGTCCGGGATGCCGGTGCCCCGGGGGATGATCGGGAACTCGTCGCAGCGGTTCTGGAAGAGCTGCCCCGAGCGGGCCAACGCCACGAACGCCGAGGCCTGCAGCACGCCGAGACCCAGGGTCAGGTAGCGGGTGTACTGCGTGATCTTGGCCTGGCCTGCCTGGCCCTCCTTGCGGAGCTGCTCCAGGCGCGGGATCACGACGGTGAGCAGCTGCAGGATGATCGACGCGGTGATGTAGGGCATGATGCCCAGCGCGAAGACCGAGAGCTGTAGCAGCGCTCCGCCGGAGAAGAGGTTGAGCAGGTTCAGCACACCCGTCGACTCACCCTGGAGGGTGTCGAGGCACTTCTGCACGTTGCCGTACGAGACGCCCGGACTGGGGAGCGTGGCACCCAGCCGGTAGACCGCGATGATGCCTACTGTGAACAGCAGCTTCTTGCGCAGGTCAGGCGTACGGAACGCACTGAGAAAGGCGGACAGCAACTTCTTCCTCCTGCGCGAGGCGGGCCGCCGGTGATCCCTGGCGGGTCGGGGTGGATCCCGGGCGAGCGCCCGGAATCCATGGCTGGGATGGGACTCTAACAGCCCTATCCCGGTCCGGGCAGATGTGCCCGGCTACATAAACCGATTCCGATATTACCGGGCGCATATCGCCCCAGGCAGACCATGGCGCCCGCCAGTTGCTCACAACTGGACGGGCGCCATGGGTCGTACGCCTTACAGCTCGGTGGTGGAGCCACCGGCAGCGGCGATCTTCTCCTTGGCCGACGCGCTGAACGCGTGCGCCGACACCTGGAGCGCCACCCCACCGAGATCCCCGGTGCCGAGGACCTTGACCGGGTGGCCCTTGCGGACCGCACCGGCCTCGACCAGCTCGAGCGGGCCAACCTGGCCGCCGTTCGGGAACAGCTCGGCGAGCCGGTCCAGGTTGACCACCTGGAAGACCACCTTGAACTTGTTCTTGAAGCCCTTCATCTTCGGCAGGCGCATGTGGATGGGCATCTGCCCACCCTCGAACGCCGCCGAGATGTTCTTGCGGGCCTTGGAACCCTTGGTACCGCGACCAGCGGTCTTGCCCTTGGAACCCTCACCGCGACCCACACGGGTCTTCGCGGTCTTGGAACCGGGCGCCGGGCGCAGGTGGTGCACCTTGATCGTCATTACTCGACCTCCTCGACCTTCACGAGGTGGTTCACAGTGAAGATCATGCCACGGATCTCGGGCCGGTCCTCCTTGACCACCACGTCGTTGATCCGCTTGAGGCCGAGCGAACGCAGCGAGTCACGCTGGTTCTGCTTGGTCCCGATACCGGATCGGACCTGGGTGACCTTCAGACGTGCCATCAGTGCGCCACCCCCGCACGCGACGCCAGCATGGCGGCCGGCGCGACGTCCTCCACCGGCAGGCCACGACGCGCAGCGACCTGCTCGGGGGACTCAAGCCCCTTCAGGGCCGCCACGGTGGCGTGCACGATGTTGATCGGGTTCGACGAGCCGAGGCTCTTCGAGAGCACGTCGTGGATCCCGGCGCACTCCAGAACGGCGCGCACCGGACCACCGGCGATGACACCCGTACCGGCCGAGGCCGGCTTGAGCAGCACCACGCCAGCGGCGTCCTCACCCGTCACCGGGTGCGGGATCGACTGGCCGATCCGCGGGACCTTGAAGAAGTGCTTCTTGGCCTCCTCGACACCCTTGGCGATGGCCGCGGGCACCTCCTTGGCCTTTCCGTAGCCCACGCCGACCGTGCCGTCGCCGTCGCCCACGATCACCAGGGCGGTGAAGCTGAAGCGACGACCACCCTTCACGACCTTGGCGACGCGGTTGATCGCGACGACCCGCTCAAGGTGCGGGGTCTTCTCGACGGGCGCGTTTCCGCGGCCGCCCTCACGGCGGTTGTCGCGGCGACCACCCTCGTTGCCACCGGACCCGCCGCCACGGCGCTGTTGACCTGGCATCAGCAGCCTTCCTTATCTCTCGTGACGGGGTTGTTAGAACTCGAGCCCGGCTTCGCGGGCAGCATCGGCAAGCGCGGCGACACGCCCCGCGTACCGGTTGCCACCGCGGTCGAAGACGACCTTGGAGACGCCGGCGGCCTTGGCCCGCTCGGCGAGCAGCGCGCCCACCTTGCCGGCGAGGGCGCTCTTGTCGCCCTCGGCACCGCGCAGCGAGGCGTCCAGGGTCGACGCCGACGCCAGGGTGTGACCCTTGGTGTCGTCGACGATCTGGGCGACCATGTGCCGCAGCGAACGGGTGACGACCAGGCGCGGACGCTCGGCCGTACCGCTGACGTTCTTGCGGACGCGGAAATGCCGACGCGCACGCCCGACGGCGCGCTTGGCGGCGACACCGCGGCGGCGCTTGAGCAGCGTGGCGCTCACTTCTTACCTGCCTTTCCGGCCTTGCGGCGGATGACCTCGCCCTGGTACTTCACGCCCTTGCCCTTGTAGGGCTCCGGCGGACGGATCTTCCGGATGTTGGCGGCGACCTCACCGACCTGCTGCTTGTCGATGCCGGCCACGTGGAACAGGGTCGGCCGCTCCACCGTGAAGGTGATGCCCGCCGGGGCGGGGACGACCACCGGGTGCGAGAACCCGAGCGCGAACTCGAGGTCCGAACCCTTGGCGGTGACCCGGTAACCGGTGCCGGCGATCTCCAGGCTCTTGCGGTAGCCCTCGGTGACCCCGACGATCATGTTGGCAACCAGCGTACGGCTCAGGCCGTGCAGTTCCTTGGCCTTGCGCTCGTCGTTCGGGCGGTTGACGCTCAGCTGCCCGTCCTCGGCCCGCTCGATCGTGATCGGCTCGGCGAGGGTGTGCTGGAGCTGGCCCTTGGGGCCCTTGACCTTGACGGTCTGCCCGTCGATCGTGATGTCGACGCCGGCTGGTACCGGGATCGACTTACGTCCAATTCGCGACATTTCTACCTGTCTCCCGTTACCAGACGAAGGCGAGGACTTCCCCGCCAACACTCCGCTTGCGGGCCTGCCGGTCGGTCAGCAGCCCCTGGGACGTCGAAATGATCGCCACGCCCAGCCCACCGAGCACCCGCGGGAGCCCGTCCGACTTGGCGTACACCCGGAGACCGGGCTTGGACACGCGCTTGATGCCGGCCAGGCTCCGCTCGCGGTTCTGGCCGTACTTCAGCTCGACGACCAGTCGCTTGCCGACGGCGCCCTCCTCGGGCTCCTCGACCGACCAGGTGGCGATGTAACCCTCGGCCTTCAGGACCTCGGCGATGTTCGCCTTGATCTTGGAGTAGGGCATCTTCACCTGATCGTGGTACGCCTGGTTGGCGTTACGCAGACGCGTGAGCATGTCTGCGATCGGGTCGGTCATCGTCATGGATTTCGTCAGCCTTTCTCGCCGGGGTTCCCGGGGCATCAGCCCCGGGCCTACGGCGAAGAGCAATACCTAATCGGTGCAGGAGTTCCCGGCCGACAGCCGGGACGCGGTCGCCCTTACCAGGAAGCCTTGGACACGCCCGGCAGCTCACCGCGGTGGGCCATCTCCCGGATGCACACCCGGCAGAGACCGAACTTGCGGTAGACCGCCTTCGGACGCCCGCACCGCTGGCAGCGGGTGTACGCGCGAACCGAGAACTTCGGCTTCGCGGCCGCCTTGATGATCAGCGCCTTCTTGGCCATCTCAGTTCTCCTTGAACGGGAAGCCCAGAAGCTTGAGCAGCGCCCGGCCCTCGTCGTCAGTCGTGGCGGTGGTGACCACCGTGATGTCCATGCCCCGCTGGCGATCGATCCGGTCCTGGTCGATCTCGTGGAACACCGACTGTTCGGTCAGACCGAACGTGTAGTTGCCGTGCCCGTCGAGCTTGCGCCCGTCCAGACCGCGGAAGTCGCGGATACGCGGCAGCGCGATGGACAGCAGCCGGTCCAGGAACTCCCACATCCGGTCGCCGCGAAGGGTCACCTTCGCACCGATCGGCATGCCCTCGCGGAGCTTGAACTGCGCGATGGACTTGGTCGCCCGCCGCACCTGCGGCTTCTGGCCGGTGATCGTGGCGAGGTCGCGGACCGCGCCGTCGATCAGCTTGGCGTCGCGAGCAGCCTCGCCGACACCCATGTTGACGACGATCTTGACCAGCCGCGGCACCTGCATGGGGTTGCCGTAGCTGTGCTGCTCGCGCAGCTGGGCCACGATCTCGTTGCGGTACCGCTCCTTGAGGCGCGGCATGGTCTTTTCGGTAGCCGTGGTCATCACAGGTCCTTACCGGTGCTACGCGCGATGCGGACCTTCTGGCCGTTGTCGTCGATCCGGTAACCGACGCGGGTCGGCTTGCCGTCGGAGTCCAGGACCTGCACGTTCGAGACGTGGATCGGGGCCTCCTGGGTGACGATGCCGCCGGTCTTGGCGCCACGCTGGGTGGTGCTGATGCGGGTGTGCTTCTTGACCCGGTTCACGCCCTCGACCAGGACCTTGTCCTGCCGCGGGAAGGCCGCAATGACCTTGCCCTTGGCACCCTTGTCCTTGCCGGCGATGACGACGACCGTGTCGCCCTTCTTGACCTTCACGGTCACAACACCTCCGGCGCGAGGGAAATAATCTTCATGAACCGCTTGTCCCGCAGCTCCCGACCCACCGGGCCGAAGATGCGGGTTCCGCGCGGGTCCCCACCGTCCTTGATGATGACGGCGGCGTTCTCGTCGAAGCGGATGTACGAGCCGTCCGGCCGCCGCTTCTCCTTCGCGGTGCGGACGATGACCGCCTTGACGACGTCGCCCTTCTTGACACCGGCACCCGGGATCGCGTCCTTGACGGTGGCCACGATGACGTCGCCGATGCTCGCGTAGCGCCGACCGGAGCCACCGAGAACCCGGATGCACAGGATCTCCCGAGCACCCGTGTTGTCGGCGACGCGCAGTCGCGACTCCTGCTGAATCACGTCTATCTCCTATGTCTGCCGGTTCTCCGGCCGCCGTCGCGGCCGGCCGGAGCCTGGCGGAACCAACGCCCGACGCAACGCCGGGCGAGCTCGAGCCTTCGCTACTTGGCCTTTTCCTGGATCTCCACGATCCGCCAACGCTTGGTGGCGCTCAGCGGCCGGGTCTCCATGATCAGGACCCGGTCGCCGATGCCGGCGGCGTTCTGCTCGTCGTGCACCTTCAGCTTGCGGGTACGGCGCATGATCTTGCCGTACAGCGCGTGCCTGACCCGGTCCTCGACCTCGACCACGACGGTCTTGTCCATCTTGTCGCTCACCACCAGGCCCTCACGGACCTTGCGGCGAGCCCGCACGGCGGCGGTCGTGTTCTCGTCGGTCATGATGCAGTCACCTCAGTCGGCGCGGCCGAGAGCCCCAGCTCACGCTCACGCATGATCGTGTAGATCCGGGCGATCTCCCGACGGATGACCTGCAGCCGCCGGTTGTTGTCCAGCTGCCCGGTTGCGGCCTGCACGCGGAGGTTGAACAGCTCCGCCTTGGCCTCCCGCAGCTTCGTGACCAGCTCCTCTTCGGAGAGCTCACGCAGCTCGGTCGCCTTAACGCCCGCTGCCATCAGGATTCACCCACTTCGCGCGTAACAATGCGGCACTTCATCGGGAGCTTGTGGATCGCGCGACGCATCGCCTCTCGCGCAATCTGCTCGTTGGGGAAGGACATCTCGAAGAGAACCCGCCCCGGCTTGACGTTCGCGACCCACCACTCGGGCGAGCCCTTACCGGAACCCATCCGGGTCTCGGCGGGCTTCTTGGTGAGGGCCTGGTCCGGGAAGATCGTGATCCAGACCTTGCCACCACGCTTGATGTGGCGGGTCATCGCGATACGTGCCGACTCGATCTGGCGGTTGGTCACGTACGCCGGCTCGAGAGCCTGGATCCCGAACTCGCCGAACACCACCCGGTTACCACCCTTGGACGCGCCACTGCGGTCCGGGTGGTGCGGCTTGCGGAAGCCCTTCGGGGGCTTGCGCGGCATCAGCATCTGTCAGCCCTCCTGCTGCGTTTCTGCCGGAGTCGTGGCGGCCGCGGCGACAGCGGAGCTGTCGATCGGCTCGCCAGCCGGCGTCTCGGCCTGCTGCGCGATGGTGGTCGCGGCGGCCCGGCCGGCCTCGGTGCCACCGGCAGTCGTGCCGGACGAACCGGACCGACCACGGCGCGGCCGCTCCGGGCGGTCTCCACGCTCACCACGACGCGGACGGGACGGACCCGCCTCGGCCGGAGCCTCCCGGCCCGGAACCGCGTCGCCCTTGTAGATCCAGACCTTCACGCCGATCCGGCCGAAGGTGGTACGGGCCTCGAAGAAGCCGTACTCGATGTTGGCCCGCAGCGTGTGCAGCGGAACCCGGCCCTCGCGGTAGAACTCGGTCCGGCTCATCTCGGCGCCGCCGAGACGACCCGAGACCTGCACCCGGATGCCCTTGCAGACCGGGTTCTTCATCGCGGACTGCATGGCCTTGCGCATCGCCCGACGGAAGCTGACCCGGCTGGACAGCTGCTCGGCCACGCCCTGCGCGACGAGCTGCGCGTCCGACTCGGGGTTCTTCACCTCGATGATGTTCAGCTGCACCTGCTTGCCGGTGAGCTTCTCGAGCTCGCCGCGGATCCGGTCGGCCTCCGCACCCTTACGGCCGATGACGATGCCCGGCCGAGCGGTGTGGATGTCGACGCGGACCCGGTCGCGGGTGCGCTCGATGTCGACCTTGGAAATGCCGGCGCGCTCCAGGCCCTTGGACATCATCCGGCGGATCTTGACATCCTCGCCGATGTAGTCCTTGTAGAGCTTGTCCGCGAACCAGCGGGACTTCCAGTCGGTCGAGATGCCGAGCCGGAACCCAGTGGGGTGAACCTTCTGACCCATTACTCGGCGTCCTCCGTCTTGCTCTGCGCTTCGGCCGGTGCGGCCTCCGTAGCCGGGGCGGCCTTCTTCGCCGCGGCCTTCCTCGGCGCTGCCGGCGCGACCGCCTCGACCGCCACGGTGATGTGGCAGGTGCGCTTGCGGATCCGGTACGCCCGGCCCTGCGCCCGCGGCTGGAACCGCTTCATCGTCGGGCCCTCGTCCACGAACGCCTCGCTCACGAGCAACGCGTCGGGGTCCAGCCGCTCGTTGTTCTCCGCGTTGGCGATCGCGCTAGCGAGCACCTTGTACACCTGCTCGCTCGCAGCCTGCGGCGCGAACTGCAGCACCGTGAGAGCCTCCTTCGCGGGCAGGCCGCGGACGAGGTTGACCACCCGGCGCGCCTTCATCGGCGAGATGCGCACGTGCCGCGCAACCGCCCGCGCGCCCGGAAGCACCGGAGCGTCGCCCTTTCCTGGCATCGCTGTAACCCCTTGTTCCCTCTATCCGTATGCCCGCGGCGTCAGCGCCGACGGCTCTTCCGGTCGTCCTTCTCGTGACCCTTGAACGTGCGGGTCAGCGCGAACTCGCCGAGCTTGTGCCCGACCATCGCCTCGGTCACGAACACCGGGACGTGCTTGCGTCCGTCGTGCACCGCGATCGTGTGCCCGAGCATCTCCGGGATGATCGTCGAGCGCCGCGACCAGGTCTTGATCACGTTCTTCGAGCCCTTGTCGTTCTGGACTTCCACCTTCTTGAGCAGGTGGTCGTCGACGAACGGGCCCTTCTTCAGGCTGCGAGGCATGTCTTAACTCCCTCAGCCGCGCTTACGCGTGGCGTAGCGACGGCGGACGATCAGCTTGTCACTCGGCTGGCCCTTACGGCGGGTGCGGCCCTCGGGCTTACCCTGCGGGTTGACCGGGTGGCGACCACCGGAGGTCTTACCCTCACCACCACCGTGCGGGTGGTCGACCGGGTTCATGGCGACACCACGGACGGTCGGGCGCTTGCCCTTCCACCGCATACGGCCGGCCTTGCCCCAGTTGATGTTCGACTGGTCGGCGTTGCCGATCTCGCCGACGCTCGCGCGGCAGCGCACGTCCACCCGCCGGATCTCGCCGGACGGCATACGCAGGGTCGCGTACGCGCCCTCACGGCCGAGCAGCTGGATGCCGACGCCGGCGGACCGGGCCAGCTTGGCCCCGCCACCCGGACGCAGCTCCACGTTGTGGATCGTGGTACCGACCGGGATGTTGCGCAGCGGCAGGTTGTTGCCGGGCTTGATGTCGGCGCCCGGACCGGACTCGACGCGGTCGCCCTGCTTCATGTCCTTCGGCGCGAGGATGTACCGCTTCTCGCCGTCGGCGTAGTGCAGCAGCGCGATGCGCGCCGTGCGGTTCGGGTCGTACTCGATGTGAGCGACCTTCGCCGGCACGCCGTCCTTGTCGACCCGCTTGAAGTCGATCAGACGGTACTGGCGCTTGTGACCGCCACCGTGGTGCCGCGTGGTGATCCGGCCGTGGGCGTTACGCCCGCCCTTCTTCGGCAGCGGAGCCAGCAGCGACTTCTCCGGCGTGGACCGGGTGATCTCGGCGAAGTCGGCGACACTCGAGCCACGTCGGCCCGGCGTCGTCGGCTTGTACTTACGGATAGCCATTGTCTACACCCCTCAGCTGACCGGGCCGCCGAAGGCCTCGATACGGTCACCGTCAGCCAGCTTCACGATCGCCCGCTTGGTCGCCTTGCGCTGACCGAAGCCGGTCTTGGTGCGCTTGCGCTTGCCCTGGCGGTTGAGCGTGTTGACCGTCAGGACGCGGACGTTGAAGATCTGCTGGATAGCGATCTTGATCTCGGTCTTGTTCGCGTCCGGGTGCACCAGGAAGGTGTACCAGTTCCGGTTCAGCTCGCTGTAGCTCTTCTCCGAGACGACCGGCGCCACGATGATGTCGCGCGGGTCGGCGATCGTGCTCACTTGCCACCCTCCTCGGTGGTCTCGGCGGGCACGCCCAGGAACTCGTCCAGGGCGTCCTTGGTGAAGACCACGTCGTCGGCCACCAGCACGTCGTACGTGTTCAGCTGGCCGGACTCGATCAGGTGCACGCGCGGCTCGTTGCGCAGCGACACCCAGTTCAGCTCGTCGGTGCTGCTCAGCACGACCAGGACCCGACGGGCCTCGGTGAGCTTGGTCAGCGTGGCCAGGGCCGCCTTGGTCGACGGCTTCTCGCCCGAGACGAACGCCTCGACGACGTGCACCTGCCCGGCGCGGGCCCGGTCGGAGAGGGCACCCCGCAGAGCGGCGGCCTTCATCTTCTTCGGGGTCCGCTGGCTGTAGTCGCGCGGCACGGGACCGTGCACCACGCCACCGCCGGCGAACTGCGGCGCGCGGATCGAGCCCTGCCGGGCGCGACCGGTGCCCTTCTGCTTGTACGGCTTCTTGCCGCCGCCGGCGACCTCGCCGCGGGTCTTGGTCTTGTGCGTGCCCTGTCGGGCCGCCGCGAGCTGGGCCACCACGACCTGGTGCATCAGCGCGACGTTGGCCTGCACGTCGAAGATGTCAGCCGGCAGCTCGACGGAGCCGCTGGTGCTGCCTTCGACGGTGCGCACGTCAACGGTGGTCACTTGGCCGCACCGCCCTTCTTCACCTTGCTCTTGGCCGCGGTACGGACCAGAACCAGCGCGCCCTTGGGACCAGGAATGGCACCACGGACGAGCAGGAGGTTGTTCTCGGTGTCGACCGCCTGGACGGTGAGGTTCTGCACGGTGTACCGCACGCCACCCATCCGGCCGGCCATCCGGGTGCCCTTGAAGACACGACCCGGAGTGGCGCAGGCGCCGATGGAACCGGGCGAGCGGTGCTTGCGCTCGACACCGTGGCTGGCGCGCAGGCCGTGGAAGCCGTGCCGCTTCATCGGGCCGGCGTAGCCCTTGCCCTTGGTCTTGCCGGTGACGTCGATCGTGACGCCCGCCGGGAACTCCTCGACCGTGACCTCCTGGCCGAGCGAGTACTCGCCAGCGTCGGTGGTGCGCAGCTCAACGATGTGCCGGCGCGGCGCCACGTCCGCCTTCGCGTAGTGCCCGCTGATCGGCTTCTTGACCTTGCGCGGGTCGATGTTGCCGTACGCCAGCTGGACCGCGGAGTAACCGTCCTTCTCGGCGCTACGAACCTGACTGATGACGCACGGGCCGGCCTCGACCACGGTCACGGGAACAACACGGTTGTTGTCCCAGACCTGGGTCATGCCGAGCTTGGCGCCCAGGATCCCCTTGACTTGCCTGTCCATTTGTCCGGTCCCTACAGCTTGATCTCGATGTCGACGCCAGCCGGCAGGTCGAGGCGCATGAGCGAGTCGACCGTCTTCGGGGTCGGGTCGATGATGTCGATCAGCCGCTTGTGCGTGCGCATCTCGAAGTGCTCGCGCGAGTCCTTGTACTTGTGCGGCGAGCGGATAACGCAGAAACGGTTGATCTCCGTGGGCAGCGGCACCGGGCCCGCGACCTGCGCCCCGGTGCGCGTCACCGTCTCGACGATCTTCCGAGCCGAGGAGTCGACGACCTCGTGGTCATAGGCCTTGAGCCGGATGCGGATCTTCTGTCCCGCCATGGTGGCTTCTGTTCCTTCTCTCGATGCCGCTGTGTTGCGGGCGCCTGTACCGGCTGGCACAGGCCCACTTCGCCGACCCCCGCGGTCGGGCGTGTCGCGCCCTCGGGCCGGGCTCCGCCCCGGGACTCCGGAGCGGTGCTGACCGCGCGGTGGGTCAAGGCGCCGATCGCAGTAACGCGACCTGAACGCCGTGCGAGGGTGGTTGGCGACTGGGCCGCCAACCACCCCACGCTCGACTGTCCGTCACCCGGAGGTTCAGCGAAAGCCGAACACAGGCGACGAACTGTCGTTACGCAACCTGACTAGTATGCCGCACGACCGGCGGCGGGTCTAATCGGGGTTACCTAGCTCACTTGATGATCTTGGTGACGAACCCGGCGCCGACGGTGCGGCCACCCTCGCGGATCGCGAACTTGAGGTTCTCCTCCATGGCGATGGGCTGGATCAGCTTCACCGTCATGGTGGTGTTGTCACCCGGCATGACCATCTCGGTGCCCTCGGGGAGGGTGACGACACCGGTGACGTCCGTGGTCCGGAAGTAGAACTGCGGACGGTAGTTCTGGAAGAACGGGGTGTGCCGGCCGCCCTCCTCCTTGGAGAGGATGTAGACCGTCGCCTCGAACTCCGTGTGCGGGGTCGTGGTGCCCGGCTTGACGACCACCATGCCGCGCTCGACGTCCTCGCGCTTGATGCCACGCAGCAGCAGACCGACGTTCTCGCCCGCGCGGGCCTCGTCGAGCAGCTTGCGGAACATCTCGATACCGGTGCAGACCGTCTTCTGCGACTTCTCGCGGATACCGACGATCTCCACCTCCTCGTTCGGCTTGAGGATGCCGCGCTCGGCGCGACCGGTGACGACGGTGCCACGACCGGTGATCGTGAAGACGTCCTCGATCGGCATGAGGAACGGCTTCTCGGTCTCGCGCTCCGGCTGCGGGATCGCGGTGTCGACCGCGGTCATCAGGTCCAGGAGCTTGCCGGTCCACTCGGGGTCACCCTCGAGGGCCTTCAGCGCCGAAACCCGAACGACCGGCAGGTCGTCACCCGGGTACTCCTGCGAGGAGAGCAGCTCGCGCACCTCGAGCTCGACGAGCTCCAGGAGCTCCTCGTCGTCGACCATGTCGCTCTTGTTGAGCGCCACGACGATGTACGGCACACCGACCTGACGGGCCAGCAGCACGTGCTCGCGGGTCTGCGGCATCGGGCCGTCGGTCGCCGCGACCACCAGGATCGCGCCGTCCATCTGCGCGGCACCGGTGATCATGTTCTTGATGTAGTCCGCGTGGCCGGGGCAGTCGACGTGCGCGTAGTGCCGCGCCTCGGTCTGGTACTCGACGTGCGCGATCGAGATCGTGATGCCGCGGGCCTTCTCCTCCGGCGCCTTGTCGATCTCGTCGAACGGCGTGTAAGGGTTCAGGTCCGGGAACTGGTCGTGCAGGACCTTGGTGATGGCCGCCGTCAGCGTCGTCTTACCGTGGTCGATGTGACCAATGGTGCCGATGTTGACGTGCGGCTTAGTCCGCTCGAACTTCGCCTTCGCCACTGGTGTCCTCCTGTGGACTTCTTGGTTCGTACGCCCGGCGCGCCGGTCGGCGCTTAGGACTCTGTCGACAGCCTTTCCGGCCGAACGGCCGGAGAGCTTTTGTGGGTTCTGCGGCGATGAAGCCTACAGGCCCGGTCTCACGCAACCCGATCGTGGTGGCCGCGGGCGGGCGAACCTGCCCGCGACCAACCACGAATCACCTGCTCAGGGACGTTACTCGCCCGTTGCCTTGGCGATGATCTCCTTCGCGACGCTCTGCGGAACCTCGGCGTAGGAGTCGAACTGCATGCTGTAGCTAGCCCGGCCCTGGGTCTTCGACCGCAGGTCGCCGACGTAGCCGAACATCTCCGACAACGGCACCAGAGCCTTGACGATGCGGGCGCCACTGCGCTCCTCCATCGCCTGGATCAGGCCGCGGCGGGAGTTGAGGTCGCCGATGACGTCACCCATGTTCTCCTCAGGAGTGGTGACCTCAACGGCCATCATCGGCTCGAGCAACGCCGGGTCGGCCTTGCGGGCCGCGTCCTTCATCACCATCGAGCCGGCGATCTTGAATGCCATTTCCGACGAGTCGACCTCGTGGTACTGACCGTCCAGCAGGGTCAGCTTCACACCGACCAGCGGGAAGCCGGCGAGGATGCCGTACTGCATGGCGTCCTGCGCACCCGCGTCCACCGACGGGATGAACTCCCGGGGGATGCGGCCACCGCTGACGGCGTTCGCGAACTCGTAGGTCGGCGAGTCGTTGTCCAGCGGCAGCGGCTCGACGCTCACGATGACCCGCGCGTACTGGCCGGAACCACCGGTCTGCTTCTTGTGGGTGTACTCGACCTTGTCCACCTTGCGGCGGATGGTCTCGCGGTACGCCACCTGCGGCTTACCGATGTTGGCCTCGACGTTGAACTCGCGGCGCATCCGGTCGACCAGGATGTCCAGGTGCAGCTCGCCCATGCCGGAGATGACCGTCTGACCGGTCTCCTCGTCCAGCTTGACGCGGAAGGTCGGGTCCTCCTCGGCCAGCCGCTGGATGGCGGTGCTGAGCTTCTCCTGGTCGGCCTTGGTCTTCGGCTCGATGGCGACCTCGATGACCGGCTCCGGGAAGGTCATCGACTCCAGGATGACCGGGTTCGCCGGGTCGGACAGCGTGTCACCGGTGGTGGTCTGCTTGAGACCCTGCACCGCGATGATGTCGCCAGCCTGGGCCGAGCTGCGCTCTTCCCGCTTGTTGGCGTGCATCTGGTAGATCTTGCCGATGCGCTCCTTGCGGTCCTTGGTGGAGTTGACCACCTGGGTGCCGGTCTCGACCACGCCGGAGTAGACCCGGACGTAGGTGAGCTTGCCAAGGTGCTTGTCGGTCTGGATCTTGAAGGCCAGGCCGGAGAAGGGCTCCGACTTGGACGGCTTGCGCAGCAGCGGGGTCTCGCCGTCGGTGGCCGTACCCTCGATCGCCGGAACGTCCAGCGGCGACGGCAGGAAGTCGACCACGGCGTCGAGCATCGGCTGGACGCCCTTGTTCTTGAACGCCGAGCCGCACAGCACCGGGTTGGCCTTGCCGGCGATGGTGGCACGCCGGATGGCGGCCTTGATCTCCTCGGGGGAGACCTCCTCGCCTTCCAGGTACTTCTCCATCACCGCGTCGTCGACGTCGGCCAGGGTCTCCATCAGCTTCTCGCGCCACTCGGCCGCGGAGTCGGCCAGGTCGGCCGGGATCTCCTCGATCGCGTAGTCCTCACCCTTCTGGGTCTCCCCACGCCAGGTGAGAGCGCGCATGCCGATCAGGTCGACGACGCCGATGTGGTCACCCTCGAGCCCGATCGGGATCTGGAGCACCAGCGGGGTGGCGTTGAGCCGGTCGATCATCATCTGCACGCAGCGGAAGAAGTCGGCGCCGGTCCGGTCGAGCTTGTTGACGAAGCACATCCGCGGGACGTTGTACTTGTCGGCCTGCCGCCAGACGTTCTCCGTCTGCGGCTCCACGCCGGCGACACCGTCGTAGACCGCGACCGCACCGTCCAGCACCCGCAGCGACCGCTCGACCTCGACCGTGAAGTCGACGTGGCCGGGCGTGTCGATGATCTGGATCGTGTGGCCCTTCCACTCACACTTGGTAGCAGCGGAGGTGATGGTGATGCCACGCTCCTGCTCCTGCTCCATCCAGTCCATGACGGCAGCGCCCTCGTGGACCTCACCGATCTTGTACGTGATGCCGGTGTAGAACAGGATCCGCTCGGTGGTCGTGGTCTTACCGGCATCGATGTGCGCCATGATGCCGATGTTGCGTACGTTGGCGAGCGCGTCTGCGGCGGCCACTTCAATCCCTACTTATCGTCGTCTCGACTCAACTGGTTGCGGTTCCGGCGCCCCGGAGGGCGCCGGAACCAGGGTGTTACCAGCGGTAGTGCGCGAAGGCCTTGTTGGACTCGGCCATCTTGTGCGTGTCCTCGCGCCGCTTGACGGCGGCACCGAGGCCGTTGCTCGCGTCCAGCAGCTCGTTCATCAGCCGCTCGACCATGGTCTTCTCACGCCGGGCGCGGGAGTAGGTGACCAGCCAACGCAGGCCCAGCGTGGTCGCCCGGGTGGGGCGAACCTCGACCGGAACCTGGTAGGTGGCGCCACCGACACGACGGCTGCGCACCTCGAGGGTCGGCTTGACGTTGTCCATCGCCCGCTTGAGGGTGACGACCGGGTCGGTGCCGGACTTCTCGCGGCAGCCCTCGAGGGCCGCGTACACGATGGTCTCGGCGAGCTGACGCTTGCCGCGCAGCAGGATCTTGTTCACCAGCTGGGTGACCAGCGGCGAGTTGTACACCGGGTCAGCGACCAGTGGCCGCCGCGGAGCGGGTCCCTTACGCGGCATGTCAGCTCTT
The DNA here is from genome assembly GCF_023896955.1 of Micromonospora sp. RHAY321. GTDB lineage: Bacteria > Actinomycetota > Actinomycetes > Mycobacteriales > Micromonosporaceae > Micromonospora. Next base: position 47,902 of record NZ_JAMHIW010000014.1, on the reverse strand, counting down.
CTCCTTCTTCGCGCCGTAACGGCTGCGCGCCTGCTTGCGGTTGCGGACACCCTGGGTGTCCAGCGAGCCGCGGACGATCTTGTAACGCACGCCGGGGAGGTCCTTCACCCGGCCGCCGCGAACGAGCACGATCGAGTGCTCCTGCAGGTTGTGACCGACGCCCGGGATGTAGGCCGTCACCTCGATCTGGCTGCTGAGCTTCACACGAGCGACCTTGCGCAGCGCCGAGTTCGGCTTCTTGGGGGTGGTGGTGTACACGCGGGTGCACACGCCGCGCCGCTGAGGGGAACCCTTCAGCGCCGGGGTCTTGGTCTTGCTCGTCTTCGCCTGGCGGCCCTTTCGGACCAGCTGCTGGATCGTGGGCACCGGGTTTCTCCGCTCCCTTCGGCCGCAGTCCTGCGGCCGCGCCGTCTGCTCGTTAGCCGGCCTGATGACCGGCTCTCCTACATTCCGACCAGGGCCACCTTGCGGAGGTCCCGGCACCCGCGGTCGGGCGTGTCGCCCAGCTCACGGTCCCGGTGCGGACGCTTTCGCAGGCGTACCGGGTTCTGTCACCGGCACGCGGGTCGCCCCGCCCCGGATCTCTGGCTTGTCGTGTCGCCGTCCGGACTCCGGATCCAGCGCACGCACGAGTTGCCCGGGCATGCCCGGGCACAAGGGGAAAGAGTACCTACCACAGCCGCCCAGGTCAAAACGGAATGGCCTGGCGAAGTCTCACACTCGCCAGCCGGATCTCGTCCTGCCCCGTCGCCCGCGATGGGCACCTACGAACACAAGTGTACCGGCTTCCCCGCCGGACCACCCGTCGCCCCCATGCAGGGCGACCGGGGCCGCCTCGCCACCTGCGTCGACCCCGCCCGGCCGGACACGACAGGTGACCAGCCTCACGCCAGGGAGATCAGCAGCGCGAGGCCCAGGCCCAGCAGGCTGAGCAGCGCTCCCGCCGCACCGCAGCTGATCCCCGCCACCGCCAGGCCCCGGCCGGTGAAGAGGACCGCGGGTGGTGGGGCCGGCCGGCGGATCTGCCGCCGGGCGAGCAGGCCGGCGACGATCGCCGCAACCCCGGCCAGGACGCCGAGCACGGCGAACGCCCCGGACGCCCAGGCCCCGCCGTTGGTCGCGAAGGCCACGCCGAAGCAGATCACCAACAGCGCGACCAGGATCGACGCGATCCCGGCCACCAGCGCCCCGACCGCCAGCCCGGAGGTCACCGGTGGCACGTCCAGGTACACCACGCCGAACGGCGTGCCAGGCACCTGATCCACCCGCTTCGGCGGCCGCCGCTGATCGTCGGTGGGCGGCGGCACCGGCGCCGGGCCCCAGGCGGGGGCGTGACCCACCGGCGGCTGTCCCCAGCCCGCCGGTACGCCGTACCCACCCGCCGGGCCGGATGACGGCTGGCCCCAGCCGTGCGGCGACGACGTGGGCGTCCCGGAGACCGGGTACGGCTGGCCGGGACCGGACGGGGTGGCGCCGCCCCAACCGGACTGCGGCGCGGAAGGTGGCGGCGCGCCCCAGCCGGACTGCGGTGCCGGAGTTTGCGGTGTGCCCCAACCAGGCTGCGGCGCGGAGGGCGGTGGCGTGCCCCAGCCGGGCGTGGCCGGGGCCGGGGCACCCCACTGGGGTGAGGAAGCCTGCTGCTCACTCGGGTCGGGAAGGGCCGCGGGCTGCGCGCTCGGGTCGGGCCGTGCCCAGCCGCTCGGCTCGGACGCCCCCGGGGCCGGGTCCGGCGCGCCAGGATGCCCGGCCGGTTCGTCCGGGGGCCGCGCCGGTTCCGTCACGAGGTCCTCCTGTCGACAGGGCCGTCACCGCCACGCGGCGGACACCGGCCAGGCTACCGCCGGGCACGCCGCCGCCCGCGCCGGGCGCGGCTGCGGGCGACTCAGTCCATGTTCGAGGGGTAGTCGTGGCCGAACGGCGAGCCGGCAAGCCGGACCACGCCGATCACCACCACGGTCACCACGCTGACCGCGACCAGCACCAGACCGGCCCAGGCCATCCGCTCCCCCCGTCGCAGCCAGGCGCCGCCGGTCAGGAAACCCCCCGAGGCGTACGCCTCCCGGCGCGCCTGCCGGGCCAACTGGAGCGCCACGGTGGCGGGCACGACTCCCCCGATGAACAGGCCGGTCAGCAGGCCGAGCAGCCCCAGCGCGAAGACCGCCCGCGCCTTCGTGGCGCGGGCGGGGTCGGGATCCAGCGGGTGACGCAGGCCCTGCTGCGCCACGGACACCTGCCCGGGTGCGGTCGTCATGCCTCCATCATGCCGAACCCGGCCCGCGGGTGGGCCGGTCCGGACGCGACGAGGCCCCCGGCAGGTGCCGGGGGCCTCGTCGTGCGGTTGTGCTTAGCGGTACGACCCGAAGTCGAAGTCGTCCAGCGGCACGGCCTGCCCGCTGGCCGGCCCGAACCCGTAGTCGGTCTCCGGGTAACCGGTCATGGAGTAGACCTTGGCCTTGGCCTCCTCGGTCGGCTCCACCCGGACGTTGCGGTACTTGCTGATACCGGTACCGGCCGGGATGAGCTTTCCGATGATCACGTTCTCCTTGAGGCCGACCAACGAGTCGCTGCGCGAGTTGATCGCAGCGTCGGTCAGCACCCGGGTGGTCTCCTGGAAGGAGGCCGCCGAGAGCCAGGAGTCGGTGGCCAGCGAGGCCTTGGTGATACCCATCAGCACCGGACGGCCGGCGGCGGGCTCGCCGCCCTCCGAGACGAGCCGGCGGTTCTCCGACTCGAACAGCGCCCGGTCGACCAGCACACCCGGCAGGAACTCGGTCGAGCCGGAGTCGATGACCGTCACCCGCTTGAGCATCTGGCGGATGATGATCTCGATGTGCTTGTCGTGGATGAGCACACCCTGCGAGCGGTAGACCTCCTGGACCTCCTGGGTCAGGTGGACCTGGACCGCGCGCGGGCCGAGGATCCGCAGCAGCTCGTGCGGGTCGATGGTGCCCTCGGTGAGCTTCTCGCCGACCTCGACGTGACCGCCGTCGTGGGTCCGCAGCCGGACCCGCTTGGAGATCTTGTCGTAGACGATCTCCTCGCTGCCGTCGTCCGGAACCACGATGATCTTCCGCGAGCGCTCGCCGTCCTCGATCCGGATCCGACCCGGGGTGTCGGCGATGGGCGCCTTACCCTTCGGGACCCGGGCCTCGAAGATTTCCTGGACACGCGGCAGACCCTGGGTGATGTCCTCACCCGCGACACCACCGGTGTGGAAGGTACGCATCGTCAGCTGCGTACCCGGCTCACCGATCGACTGGGCGGCGATGATGCCGACCGCCTCGCCGACGTCAACGGTCTTGCCGGTCGGCAGCGAACGCCCGTAGCAGGCACCGCAGACGCCCAGCTTCGACTCGCAGGTGAGCACGCTGCGCACCCGGACCGTCTCCACGCCGGCGGCGACGATCTTGTCGACCCCGATGGAGTTGATGTCCTGACCCCGCTCGGCGACCACGGTGCCGTCCGGCCCCTTGATGTCGTCGGCCAGGGTACGGGCGTGCACGCTGGTCTCGGCGTGCTCGTGCACGACCAGCTTGCCGCCCTCCAGGCGCTCGCCGATCTGCATCGGGATCGCCCGGTCGGTGCCGCAGTCCTCCTCGCGGATGATCACGTCCTGCGAGACGTCCACCAGACGACGGGTCAGGTAACCCGAGTCGGCGGTCCGCAGCGCGGTGTCGGCGAGACCCTTACGGGCACCGTGCGTGGAGATGAAGTACTCCAGCACGGACAGACCCTCCCGGTAGCTGGCCTTGATCGGCCGCGGGATGATCTCGCCCTTCGGGTTGGCCACCAGACCACGGATCGCCGCGATCTGCCGGAGCTGCAGCAGGTTACCGCGGGCACCCGAGTTGATCATCTTCCACAGTGGGTTCTCCTGCGGAAGCGCGGTGTCCATCTCCTTGGCGACCTCGTTGGTCGCCTTGGTCCAGATCTCGATGAGCTCGCCGCGACGCTCCTCGGCGGTCATCAGACCACGCTGGTACTGCTTGTCGATCCGGTCGGCTTCCTTCTCGTACTTGGCCAGGATCTCCGCCTTGCGCGGAGGAGCGATGACGTCCTCCATGCCGATGGTGACGCCCGACCAGGTCGCCCAGTGGAAACCGGCCTCCTTGAGCCCGTCCAGGGTGGCGGCCAACGCCACCTTGGGGAAGCGCTCGGCGAGGTCGTTGACGATCGCCGAAAGCTGACCCTTGCGGATCTCGTAGTTCACGAAGCGGTAGCCCTGCGGCAGCGTCTCGTTGAACAGGACCCGACCCAGGGTCGTGTCCACGGTCAGCGGGTCACCCTCGACCCAGCCCTCCGGAGCGGTCCACGGCTCGGCACCGGCCCCGTTGTCGACACCGACCACGCCACGCAGCCGGATCCGCACCGGCGCCTGCAGGTGCAGCTCGCCGTTGTCGAACGCCATCCGCGCCTCGGCGTCCGAGCTGAACGCCCGGCCCTCGCCCTTCTCACCAGGGGTGAAGTGGGTGAGGTGGTAGAGGCCGATGACCATGTCCTGGGTGGGCATGGTGACCGGCTTGCCGTCGGCCGGCTTGAGGATGTTGTTCGACGACAGCATCAGGATCCGCGCCTCGGCCTGGGCCTCGGCGGACAGCGGCACGTGCACCGCCATCTGGTCACCGTCGAAGTCGGCGTTGAACGCCGTGCAGACGAGCGGGTGGATCTGGATCGCCTTGCCCTCGACCAGCTGCGGCTCGAAGGCCTGGATGCCCAGGCGGTGCAGGGTCGGCGCCCGGTTGAGCAGCACCGGGTGCTCGCCGATGACCTCTTCCAGCACGTCCCACACGACCGGGCGCTGACGCTCGACCATCCGCTTGGCGGACTTGATGTTCTGCGCGTGGTTGAGGTCGACCAGCCGCTTCATCACGAAGGGCTTGAACAGCTCCAGCGCCATCTGCTTGGGCAGACCACACTGGTGCAGCTTCAGCTTCGGGCCGACCACGATGACCGAACGGCCGGAGTAGTCGACGCGCTTGCCGAGCAGGTTCTGCCGGAACCGGCCCTGCTTGCCCTTGAGCATGTCGGACAGCGACTTGAGCGGACGGTTACCCGGACCGGTGACCGGCCGGCCGCGGCGGCCGTTGTCGAACAGCGCGTCGACGGCCTCCTGGAGCATCCGCTTCTCGTTGTTGACGATGATCTCGGGCGCGCCGAGGTCGATCAGTCGCTTGAGGCGGTTGTTCCGGTTGATCACGCGGCGGTACAGGTCGTTCAGGTCCGAGGTCGCGAAGCGGCCACCGTCGAGCTGCACCATCGGGCGCAGGTCCGGCGGGATGACCGGGACGCAGTCCAGCACCATGCCGAGCGGCGAGTTGCGGGTGTTCAGGAACGCCGCCACGACCTTGAGCCGCTTGAGCGCCCGGATCTTCCGCTGGCCCTTGCCGGACCGGATGGTCTCCCGCAGGCTCTCGGCCTCGGCGTCGAGGTCCATGTTCTGGACCAGCGCCTTGATCGCCTCGGCGCCCATGGAACCGGTGAAGTACTCACCGAACCGGTCGCGCAGCTCGCGGTAGAGCAGCTCGTCGGTGACCAGCTGCTTCGGCTCCAGCTTGCGGAAGGTGTCCAGCACCTCGTCCAGGCGGTCGATCTCGCGCTGGGCCCGGTCGCGGATCTGGCGCATCTCGCGCTCTCCGCCCTCCTTGACCTTGCGCCGGACGTCCGCCTTGGCACCCTCGGCCTCCAGCTCGGCCAGGTCGGCCTCGAGCTTGGCGGCCCGCTTCTCGATCTCCGAGTCGCGGCTGTTCTCGGACTGCCGCTTCTCGGCCAGGATCTCGTTCTCGATCGTCGAGAGGTCACGGTGACGCGACTCCGCGTCCACGCTCGTCACGACGTACGAGGCGAAGTAGATGATCTTTTCGAGGTCCTTGGGGGCGAGGTCCAGCAGGTAACCCAGCCGGCTCGGCACGCCCTTGAAGTACCAGATGTGGGTCACCGGAGCGGCCAGCTCGATGTGACCCATCCGCTCACGACGGACCTTGGAGCGAGTCACCTCGACGCCGCAGCGCTCGCAGATGATGCCCTTGAACCGGACCCGCTTGTACTTACCGCAGTAGCACTCCCAGTCCCGCTGCGGACCGAAGATCTTCTCGCAGAAGAGCCCGTCCTTCTCCGGCTTCAGGGTGCGGTAGTTGATCGTCTCAGGCTTCTTGACCTCGCCGTGCGACCACTGACGGATGTCGTCGGCGGTGGCGAGACCAATGCGCAGCTCGTCGAAGAAGTTGACGTCGAGCACTATGTCCCCTATGTCGTCGTCTGTACTGCTAATTCTCGGGCGAGGTCGGGGGCCGGCAAGCCGGCCCCCGACCGCTCACCTCAGACCTCTTCGACCGAGCTCGGCTCGCGCCGGGACAGGTCGATGCCCAGCTCCTCGGCGGCCCGGAACACCTCGTCGTCGGTCTCGCGCATCTCCAGGGCCACGCCGTCGCTGGACAGCACCTCAACGTTGAGGCACAGCGACTGCAGCTCCTTGAGCAGCACCTTGAACGACTCCGGGATGCCCGGCTCCGGGATGTTCTCGCCCTTGACGATGGCCTCGTAGACCTTCACGCGGCCGAGCACGTCGTCGGACTTGATCGTGAGCAGCTCCTGCAGGGCGTACGCGGCGCCGTACGCCTGCATCGCCCAGCACTCCATCTCACCGAAGCGCTGACCACCGAACTGCGCCTTACCACCCAGCGGCTGCTGCGTGATCATCGAGTACGGGCCGGTCGACCGTGCGTGGATCTTGTCGTCGACCAGGTGGTTGAGCTTCAGGATGTAGATGTAGCCGACCGCGATCGGGTCCGGCAGCGGCTCGCCGGAGCGACCGTCGAACAGCTGCGCCTTGCCGCTGGCGCCGATCAGCTGGTTGCCGTCCCGGTTGGGCAGGGTCGACGAGAGCAGACCAGCGATCTCCTCCTCGCGGGCGCCGTCGAAGACCGGGGTGGCCACGTTCGTGTCCCCCTCGGACTCGTGCGCGTCGATCGAACGCAGCTGCTTCTTCCAGGACGCGTCGTCGCCCTCGACCTTCCAACCGGTCTTGGCCACCCACCCGAGGTGGGTCTCCAGCACCTGGCCGATGTTCATCCGGCTCGGCACACCCAGCGGGTTGAGCACGATGTCGACGGGCGTGCCGTCCTCAAGGAACGGCATGTCCTCGATCGGCAGGATCTTGGAGATGACGCCCTTGTTACCGTGCCGGCCGGCGAGCTTGTCGCCGTCCTGGATCTTCCGCTTCTGGGCGACGTACACCCGGACCAGCTCGTTGACGCCCGGGGGCAGCTCGTCGCCGTCCTCGCGGGAGAAGGTACGCACACCGATGACCGTGCCGGTCTCGCCGTGCGGCACCTTCAGCGAGGTGTCCCGGACCTCACGCGCCTTCTCACCGAAGATCGCGCGAAGCAGCCGCTCCTCCGGGGTCAGCTCGGTCTCGCCCTTCGGCGTGACCTTGCCGACCAGGATGTCGCCGGGGACGACCTCGGCACCGATCCGGATGATCCCGCGCTCGTCGAGGTCGGCGAGCATTTCCTCGCTGACGTTCGGGATGTCGCGGGTGATCTCCTCCGGGCCGAGCTTGGTGTCCCGGGCGTCGACCTCGTGCTCCTCGATGTGGATCGAGGTGAGCACGTCCTGCTGCACGAGGCGCTGCGACAGGATGATCGCGTCCTCGTAGTTGTGGCCTTCCCAGCACATGAACGCCACGAGCAGGTTGCGCCCGAGCGCCATCTCGCCCTCGTCGGTGCAGGGACCGTCGGCGATGACCTGACCGGCCTCGACGCGGTCGCCCTCGAAGACGACCGGCTTCTGGTTGACGCAGGAGCCGGCGTTGGAGCGGCGGAACTTGTGCAGCAGGTACGTCCGGCGGTGGCCGTCGTCCTGGTGGATGGTGACGTAGTCGGCGCAGAGATCCTCGATCACACCGCCGACCTCGGCGACCACCACGTCGCCAGCGTCGACCGCGGCCCGGTACTCCATGCCCGTACCCACCAGCGGCGCCTCGGCCTTGACCAGCGGCACTGCCTGGCGCTGCATGTTCGCGCCCATCAGTGCCCGGTTGGCGTCGTCGTGCTCGAGGAACGGGATCATGGCGGTCGCGACCGAGGTCATCTGCCGCGGCGACACGTCCATGTAGTCGACGGCACCGGGGACGACGTCCTCGGTCTCGCCGCCCTTACGACGACACAGGACCCGCTCCTCGGCGAAGGTGCCGTCGGCGCGCAGCGGCGCGTTGGCCTGAGCCTTGACGAACCGGTCCTCCTCGTCCGCGGTCAGGTAGTCGATCTGGTCGGTGACCCGACCCTCGATGACCTTCCGGTACGGCGTCTCGATGAAGCCGAACGGGTTGACCCGGGCGAAGGTGGACAGCGCGCCGATGAGGCCGATGTTCGGGCCTTCCGGCGTCTCGATCGGGCACATCCGGCCGTAGTGGGACGGGTGCACGTCGCGGACCTCGAAGCCGGCCCGCTCCCGGGACAGACCACCCGGGCCGAGCGCGCTCAGCCGGCGCCGGTGGGTCAGGCCCGCCAGCGGGTTGGTCTGGTCCATGAACTGGGACAGCTGCGACGTCCCGAAGAACTCCTTGATCGCCGCCACCACCGGGCGGATGTTGATCAGGGTCTGCGGGGTGATCGCCTCGACGTCCTGCGTGGTCATCCGCTCGCGGACGACCCGCTCCATCCGGGACAGGCCGACCCGAACCTGGTTCTGGATCAGCTCGCCCACGGTGCGCAGGCGCCGGTTGCCGAAGTGGTCGATGTCGTCGGCCTCGTAGCCCTCCTCACCGGCGTGCAGCCGGCAGAGGTACTCCACGGTGGCGACGATGTCGTCCTCGGTCAGCGTGCCGGTGGTGATCGGCACGTCGACTTCGAGCTTCTTGTTGAACTTGTAGCGCCCGACCTTGGCGACGTCGTACCTCTTCGGGTTGAAGAAGAGGTTGTCGAGCAGGGTCTGGGCGTTCTCGCGCGTCGGCGGCTCGCCAGGGCGGAGCTTGCGGTAGATATCGAGCAGGGCCTCGTCCTGGCCGGCGATGTGGTCCTTCTCGAGCGTGGTCATCATCAGCTCGGACCAACCGAACCGCTCACGGATCCGCTCGGCCGACCATCCGACGGCCTTGAGCAGGACGGTGACGGCCTGCCGGCGCTTGCGGTCGATGCGTACGCCGACCGTGTCGCGCTTGTCGATGTCGAACTCCAGCCAGGCACCCCGGCTCGGGATGACCTTGACGCTGGAGAGGTCGCGGTCGGAGGTCTTGTCCGGCTGCTTGTCGAAGTACACGCCCGGGGACCGGACGAGCTGGCTGACCACGACGCGCTCGGTGCCGTTGATGACGAAGGTGCCCTTGGGCGTCATCATCGGGAAGTCACCCATGAACACCGTCTGGCTCTTGATCTCGCCAGTGGTGTTGTTGGTGAACTCCGCGGTCACGAAGAGCGGAGCGCAGTAGGTCAGGTCCTTCTCCTTGCACTCCTCGATCGAGGCCTTGACCTCGTCGAAGCGCGGCGCCGAGAAGGAGAGCGACATGGTGCCGGAGAAGTCCTCAATGGGACTGATCTCTTCAAGGATCTCCGCGAGACCCGAGCGTGCGTGCGGGTCGTCCGCCGACCGGCCCTGCCAAGCCTCGTTGCCGACGAGCCAGTCGAAGGACTCGTTCTGAATGGCGAGGAGGTTGGGGACCTCGAGGTGTTCGGTGATCCTGCCGAATGAAACTCGGCGGGGAGCGAATGCGCTCGACGTACGACTGGTCTTCGCAGGGCGGGAAGCTGCCAAGATGCGTCCTTCCGAGGACCGGTGCTGCAGAACGGCTGGTACGCGTGCACTCCAATGACCCCACCAGAAATATCCGTAAACGGACATTTCCGAGCAGGGGTCAAGTCGGAAGGCAGCGCAAACTAGCAGTGTAGCCGAGAGGCTAACCGCTGTCCAGCCCACCCCGCAGGTCGTTTGCGGAACGCGCCTCGGCCCCCGAAAACCGGGGTCTGCCGGGCCGCTCGGAACGCAACGTTCCCGCTGGGCCGCTCGGGTTGCTGCGGCCGATGGTGCCGCCGCTGTCATTACCCACGTCGTGGCCGTCGCAAGCGCGGTGTCTTGCTGGTGTCAGCGTGCCTGGCAGCCCGGGGCCGCGTCAAGGGCCGGTATCCGGGTCGTCCCTTCTTTCCCACCGGAGAGCGACCCACCAGGCTCGTCCGGAGCCTCGACGACGGTCCTCCGCGCCCAGCTCAGGACGGCCGTCACCGGATCCACCAACACGGCGGGCGGCGATCCGTGTCGGATCACCGCCCGCCGCGACGCGATCGTGTCGCCGCTCGACGAGCAGGGCACGCGCTGGTGGAGCGTCAGGTCACTTGAGGGTGACCTTGGCGCCCTCGCCCTCGAGCTTGGCCTTGGCCTTCTCGGCGGTCTCCTTGTTGACCTTCTCCAGGATGGCCTTCGGCGCGGACTCAACCGCGTCCTTGGCCTCCTTGAGGCCCAGGCCGGTCAGCTCACGCACGACCTTGATGACCTGGATCTTCTTGCCACCGTCAGCCTCGAGGACGACGTCGAACTCGTCCTTCTCCGGCTCGGCCTCGGCGGCGGCCGGAGCCCCACCCGCGGCGGCAACGGCAACCGGAGCAGCGGCGGTGACCTCGAAGGTGTCCTCGAACTGCTTCACGAACTCGGAGAGCTCGATCAGCGTCATCTCCTTGAACGCGTCGAGCAGCTCGTCGGTGCTGAGCTTCGCCATGTCTGGCGTCCTTTCCTGAAACTAATAAGTAAGAACTGGTGCGCTCGGACGGCCTCAGGCCGCCTCGGCGCTCTCCTTCTCGCGCTTGTCCTGCAGGGCAGCCGCCAGACGGGCGGTCTTCGACAACGGAGCCTGGAACAGGGCCGCGGCCTTGCTCAGGTTGCCCTTCATCGCGCCGGCCAGCTTGGCCAGCAGCACCTCGCGGGACTCCAGGTCAGCGAGCTTCGTGACCTCGGCCGCGGAAATGGCCTTGCCCTCGAAGACACCGCCCTTGATGACGAGCTTCGGGTTGGCCTTCGCGAAGTCGCGAAGCCCCTTCGCCGCCTCGACGACGTCGCCCGAAACGAAAGTCAGCGCGGTAGGACCGGTGAACAGCTCGTCGAGGCCGTTGATGCCCGCGTCCGTCGCAGCACGCTTCGCCAGCGTGTTCTTCGCGACCGTGTAGCTGGTCTCGGCGCCGAGTGAGCGCCGCAGCTGGGTGAGCTGGGAAACCGTCAGACCGCGGTACTCGGTCAGCACGGTGGCGCCCGCGTTGCGGAAGCTCTCGGTCAGCTCAGCGACGGCCGTGGCCTTGTCGGCCCGGATCGGCTTGTCCGCCATGTCCCTCCTCTCTCGTTACTCGAGGCTGGTCCCCGTCACGGCCGAAGCCGGAGCGGGGGCGGAGGCAGCACGACAACGAAAAAGCCCCGGCGCAGGGCGCACGGGGCGAGGGCCGGCGGATCGTCACGGTCGGCGGACCATGCTCACTGCCGAGTTACGCTTGCCGCCCTACGCGGGTCGCCCGTTGTCGCGGGACCTTCGACCGTGCCGAAGCACAGTGACCAGCGGTCTCTGGGTGGTTCCTCATCCATGAGAACACGGATGACGTTTGAAGAGTACGCGACCCCGTGACCAGCACCAAATCGCCCGCTGTGAGCCAGGCCACCAACGGACGGCCGCGACCCCTCAGCCCTGGGCCCGCCGCCGCCACAGATAGCCGCCGAACGCGGCGGCGCTCCAGGCCACCGCCCAGGCCGTGAGGCCGAGCAGGGTGAGTGCGGCCGCGTCGCCCGCGGTGGTCCGGGCCGTGGCCATGATCGGCGGAGCCAGCCAGGGGACCACCGAGCCGGCCAGGCCGAGAACCACCGCGCCGACGCCCCCGAGGGCCAGGACCGCGACGCCGTACCCCGCGCCGCCCACGGACGCCCGGCTGGCCAGAGCACCGAGGGCCACCGCCGCCGGTACGGCCAGCAGATGCGCCCACACCCCCAGCGCCACGCCCACCGGCACCGACCGGTCCGACGGGTCGACCGGGCCGGTGACCCCGCCGACCAGCCACGGGAAGACCAGCGCGACGGCCACCGCGACCAGCGCCGCCACGCCGGCGGCGAGCAGCCCGGCCAACCGCTCCCGGGCCACCCCGACCGCCACCTGGGCCAGCCGGCGCTGCACGTCCGGTTCGACGTCAAGCAGGATCTTGGTCTGCCAGGCGAGCACCGGGAAGAGCACCACCGCGGAGACGCCGTACGCCTCGGCCGGCTGGGCCCGGCCGCCGCCGTACAGGGTGCCGAGCACGACCAGACCGGCGAGCAGCGGTGCCAGCGCCCGCCCCGTTCGCAGGAAACCAGCCAGCCGCAGCCGGATCAGGGCGCTCACCGGGTCTCCCCCGCCGCTTGTTCGACGACCGCACCGGCGCCGTCGACGGCCTGCGGCTTGTTCGACGACGCGTCGGGGCGTACCCGAAGGACCTGATGGCCATCGGCGCGCAACCGGGCGACGGTGCCGGCGACCCGCGCGGCCGGCACCGCGACCTCGACCACAGCGATCGCCTCGTCCGGTGCCGACGTCTCCTCGGTCACCGTGCCGTCGGCCACCGTCCAGCGGCGCGCGCCCGGCAGCCGGACCGTCTCGCCGCGGTGGTCACTGACCAGGACCGCGCCGCCGGCGGTCAGCACCTCGTCGATCAACTCGGGAACCAGCTCGCGGGTGGTGGCGTCCAGGCCCTCCCACGGCTCGTCGAGCACCAGCAGGCCCGGCGGACGCAGCATCGCCTGGGCGAGGCCCACCTTCTGCGCGGTGCCCTTGGACAGCTCCGGCAGGCGAACCGCGCGGAACGCGGCCAGCCCGAGCCGGTCGGTCCAGCCCGTCACGGCCTCATCGGCCGCCGGACCGTCCAGGCCGGCCACCCGGGCCATCCCGGTCAGGTAGCGGGCCACGGTGAAGGGTTGGTCGGCCGGGAAACGCTCCGGCACCCAGCCCACCCGCCCCGGCCGGTCGGCGACCCGGCCCCGGCCCGGTCGCAGCACCCCGCCGGCCACCTGGAGCAGCGTCGACTTGCCCACCCCGTTGCGGCCCAGCACGACCGCCACCTCGCCCGGACCGATCCGCACGTCCACGCCCCGCAGCACCCACGGCCCACGCCGGTGGTACCGCAACCAGACGTTCTCCAGCCGCATGCGGTCGAGCCTGCCACACCTCAGACGCGCCGGGGCGCCGCCACAGTCGTGGCGGCGCCCCGGTGGAGCGGAGTGTCGGCTCAGGCCTCGGCCGACTCCTCGGTGAGGTTCTTGACCAGGTTCGGGTCGACCGGCACGCCGGGGCCCATCGTCGTGGTCAGGATGACCTTGCGGAGGTACTTGCCCTTCGCCGCGGACGGCTTGGCACGCAGCACCTCGTCGAGCACCGCGGCGTAGTTGTCCACCAGCTGGCTCTCCGAGAAGGAGGCCTTGCCGATGATCAGGTGCAGGTTGGAGTGCTTGTCCACCCGGAAGGTGATCTTGCCGCCCTTGATGTCCTGCACCGCCTTGGTGACGTCCATGGTCACCGTGCCGGTCTTCGGGTTCGGCATGAGACCGCGCGGGCCCAGGATCCGCGCGATCCGGCCGATCTTGGCCATCTGGTCCGGCGTGGCGATCGCCGCGTCGAAGTCGAGCCAACCACCCTGGATCCGGGCGACCAGCTCGTCGGTGCCCACCTCGTCCGCACCCGCCGCGGCAGCCTCGTCGGCCTTCGCGCCAGCGGCGAACACGATCACGCGGGCGGTCTTACCGGTGCCGTGCGGCAGGTTGACCGTGCCGCGGACCATCTGGTCCGCCTTGCGGGGGTCGACGCCGAGGCGCATGGCGACCTCGACCGTGGCGTCGAACTTGACGTTGGTGGTCTCCTTGGCCAGCTTCACGGCCTCGGCGGGGGTGTAGAGCTTCGACCGGTCGATGACGTCGGCGGCCTTGCGGTAGCTCTTGCTGCGCTGCATTGCTGATTACTCCTGTGGTCTCTGGCGGGCCGCTCGGCGCGAGCCCTCCCACGGTTGGGTCGAAGGCCGGGGCCGACGTCAGTCGTTGACGGTGATGCCCATCGACCGGGCGGTGCCGGCGATGATCTTCTCGGCCTGGTCCAGGTCGTTGGCGTTGAGGTCGGCCATCTTCTTCTCGGCGATCTCACGCAGCTGGGCGCGGCTGACCGAGCCGACCTTCTCGCTCTGCGGAACGCCCGAGCCCTTCTGCACACCGGCAGCCTTGATCAGCAGCCGGGCGGCGGGCGGGGTCTTCAGCACGAAGGTGAAGGACCGGTCCTCGTACACGCTGATCTCGGCGGGGACGATGTCGCCCCGCTGGGACTCGGTCTGCGCGTTGTAGGACTTGCAGAACTCCATGATGTTCACGCCGTGCTGGCCGAGCGCGGGGCCGACCGGCGGCGCCGGCGTGGCCTGGCCCGCCGGCAGCTGAAGCGTGAACGTCTTGACGAGCTTCTTCTTCGGAGGCATGTCACTTCCTGGGGCTTGGAGCTGGGAAAATGCGGCTGACGCCGTTCTCGAGGCGCGCACGGTCAGCGCGATGCGACAGCGGCGACGTTCAAGAGTAGCGCAGGCCGCAGCCCACTCGTCCGCCGAGGTCGAGCGGGAGGGCGTACGCCGACGTCGGCGGCGGGCCGAGCCCGCCGCCGACGACCGGTCAGATCTTGGCGACCTGGTTGAAGTTGAGCTCCACCGGAGTCTCCCGGCCGAAGATCGACACCAGCACCTTGAGCTTCTGCTGGTCGGCGTTGATCTCGCTGATCGTCGCCGGCAGCGACGCGAACGCGCCGTCGGTGACGGTGACCGAGTCGCCCACCTCGAAGTCGAGGACCTTGATCTCGGGCTTCGCCTTCTTCTGCTCGGTCTCGACGGCCGGCGCCAGCCACTTCAGCACCTCGTCGAGGGAGAGCGGCGCGGGCCGGTCGGCCCGGTCGGTCGCGCCGACGAAGCCGGTCACGCCCGGGGTGTTGCGGACACACGAGTAGGACTCGGCGGTCAGCTCCATCCGGACCAGGATGTAGCCCGGGAAGACCTTGGCCTGGATCTGGGACCGCTTGCCGTTCTTGACCTCGACTTCTTCCCGGGTCGGCACCTCGACCTGGTAGATGAAGTCCTCCATGTCGAGGCTCGTGATCCGGGTCTCGAGGTTGGTCTTGACCTTGTTCTCGTAGCCAGCGTAGGAGTGCACCACGTACCAGTCGCCCGGCGCGTAGCGCAGCTTCTGCCTCAGCTCGGCGACCGGGTCGTACTCCTCGTCCGGCGCGGGCTCGCTCGTTGGGAACTCCGGCTCGCTGGCGGCCTCAACCGACTCGTCACCAGCCGCCGTCGCGACCGTGGACTGCTCGTCCACCGGTCCGGCGGTCTCGTCGTACTCAGGCACGCTCGCTCACTTCCGTCACTATCGGCTCTGGAGGCAGCCGGTCAGCTGGAGTTGCCGAAGACAAACAGCACGACCCTCGCGAAGCCGTAATCCAGCACACCCACGATCGTCAGCATCACCGCGACGAACGTCACCACCACCGCGGTGTAGGTCAGCAACTCCTTGCGCGTCGGCCAGATGACCTTACGCAGTTCGGCCACGACCTCGCGGAAAAACCGGGCGATGCGGCCGAACACGCCCACCCGACCGGTTTCCGACCGGGTGGTCGGGCGGCTGTCCGCCGACTCCGCCCGGGCACGGGACCGCGTCGCGGTGCCCCCCCGGGAGACCGGCTCGTCCGCGCTGGTGGCGTCGTCGTCGGCTACCTCGTCGACGACCTCGTCGTCCAGACGATCGTCGCCGGCGTCCTCGCCGCGCCGCTTGTTGTCGGCCACTTCGCCCTCCGTCGCGGGAATCTCGGGTCGCACGCCGGGCGGCGTACGCGGCGCTGGTCACGCCGGCCGGACCAACCGTCCCGCGACGGGCCGCGGCCGGTGGATCAACCGGAGGGCCCGATGCCTCGGAACCACCCCGCCAATGCCACCACCACGGGCCGGACGCCACCAACTCGGCGGCGCGACCCACGGGAACGGTCAGGCCTGAGGCGCAGGGGTGACAGGACTTGAACCTGCAGCCTGCGGTTTTGGAGACCGCTGCTCTGCCAATTGAGCTACACCCCTGTGCGGCAACACTCGCCCCACGCGGCCACAGACGACCGAGCAGGGGTCACTTGCCCCACGGCGGACCAGTGTACGGGTACCCGCCCGACTTTCCCAACCGGTCTCCCCGCCACGCGCGGCGGGGAGGATTCAGCGTGTCGTGCGGATGGTCGCGCGTGCCTGCGCGAGCACCTTCTCGCCCAGGCACGTCGCGGTCACGTCGAGCCGGGTGAGGCCGTCCTCGGTCACCTCGCGGACCACGGCGGTGACCTCGATCTCGGTCCCCTGGTCGTCGTCGGGCACCACGACCGGCCGGGTGAACCGGACGCCGTACTCGACCACCGCGTCGGGCGCACCGGCCCACTCGGTGACCGCGCGCCCGACCAGCGCCATGGTGAACATGCCGTGTGCGATCACCCCGGGCAGGCCCACCTTGGTGGCGAACCGGTCGCTCCAGTGGATCGGGTTGAAGTCCCCCGAGGCGCCGGCGTAGCGGACCAGGTCCGCGCGGGTCACCTGGAACGTCTTGGCTGGCAGCTCCATCTCACGCCTCCCCGCGTACGACGATCTTGGACCAGACGGCGACGACGGGCTCGCCGGCGACGGTCCTGACGTCGGTGCGGGTGGTCAGGAAGCCGTGCCCACCCCGGTTGCTGACGTCCTCGATGGTGCTGGCACAGACCAGCTCGTCACCGGCGACCACCGGCCGGGTGTACGCGAACCGCTGATCGCCGTGCACCACGCGGCTGTAGTCGACACCGAGCGCCGGGTCCTCGGCGATCTGGCGGCTCGCGGCCATCGTGATGACCACCGGGAAGGTCGGCGGAGCGACCACGTCCGGGTGCCCCAACGCCCGCGCGGCCGCCGGGTCGTGGTGAGCCGGGTCGGTGGCGCCGATGGCGGTGGCGAACTCCCGGATCTTTTCTCGGCCCACCTGGTAGGGGGCGGTCGGCGGATACGTCCGGCCGACGAAGGAAGGGTCCAGAGACATGCCGCGAACCTACACGGACAACGCAATCGCCGATCTGCTCGGTCGGCGGCGGTTAAGCCGTGCCAGGCCGGTCAGATCGGCGATCGGAAAGCTTCGACAAAGGGCCGGCGGTGGAGCCGGCCGCAGGTCAGCGGGTCTCGCGGTGGACCGTGTGCCGACCGTCGCGCGGGCAGAACTTCTTCAGCTCGATGCGGTCGGGGTCGTTACGACGGTTCTTGCGCGTGATGTAGTTGCGCTCCTTGCACTCCACACACGCCAAAGTGATCTTCGGCCGGACATCGGTAGCCTTCGCCACGGCGGAGTGCCTTCCTCGCTAACGGAAACAACTACGACGCGTCAGCCTAGTCGCTGACTGCGCGGACATGCAAAGTGGGCGCCAGTGGCGCCCATCCCCACGACCACCGAACTGAAGCCCGGAAGACGAGAGTAGCGGTGGCCGGACTTGAACCGGCGACACAGCGATTATGAGCCGCTTGCTCTACCATCTGAGCTACACCGCCGCGGTGGGTCCAGCTGAACCCTCGAGCCCCCTTACGGAATCGAACCGTAGACCTTCTCCTTACCATGGAGACGCTCTGCCGACTGAGCTAAGGGGGCCTGCGCGATCTCCCCGTGGGGCGCGCAGAAGTAAGAGTACACGGCCGGGCTCGGCAGGTGAAATCGGATCCCCGGTGATCGTCTAGGCCCAGCTCAGGGCACGACACGAAGGCGCGGAAGCTCCGAACCGGAGATCGTTTCGGGGTCGGCCTGGGCGCCGAACCACGCGGCCAGCCGCTCGTACGGCAGGGGCCGGCTGAACAGGAAGCCCTGACCGATCTCGCAGCCGATGTCCTGGAGCAGCTCCAGGGTCAGCTCGCTCTCCACGCCCTCGGCGACCACGGCCAGGCCGAACTGCTGGGACAGGGTCACCACCGCGTTGACGATCGCCAGGTCCCCCGGGTCGGTCGCCATGCCCTGCACGAAGGAGCGGTCCACCTTCACCTCGTGCACCGGCAGCCGCCGCAGGTGCGCCAGCGACGAGTCACCGGTGCCGAAGTCGTCCACCGACAGCCGGACGCCGAGATCGCGTAGCCGGTGCAGGGTCGGAATGGGCCGGTCGGTGCCGTCCAGCACCCCCGCCTCGGTGATCTCCAGGGTGAGGCTCTGCGCCGGCACCCCGTACTCGGTCAGCAGCTCCTGCACCCGGTCAGGGAAGTGCTGGTCGGTGAGCGTCCGCGCGGACAGGTTGACGGCGACGGGCAGCGGATGGTCGGCCTGGGCCCAGTCCCGGCTGCGCCGCAGCCCCTCTCGGAGCACCACCTCGGTGAGCCGGCTCAACTGGCCGGTGTGCTCCGCCACCGCGACGAAGTCCTCCGGGGCGACCGTGCCGTGCGTCGGGTGCTCCCACCGGGCCAGACACTCGACACCGACCAGCCGACGCTCCCGCAGCGTCACCTTGGGCTGGAAGTAGACCTCCAGCTCGTCCTGGTCCAACGCCCGGCGCAGATCGCCGGCGAGGCCCAACCGGCGCAGTGACCGGGACTCCAGCGCCGGGTTGAACAGCTGCACGCTGCCCGGCACCGACTTGGCGGCCGTGGCGGCCAGGTCGACCCGGAGCAGCAGGGTCGCCGCGTCGCTGCCGTGATCCGGGTGTACGGCCACCCCGACGGCAGTGTCCACATCGAGGGTGAGCGCGTCGAAGACCATCTCGTCGCGGATCTGGTCGCGCAACTGGCCGGCCAACTCCAGCGCCGCGTCGGCGCTCTCCAACCGCAGCGTCACCAGGAACTCGTCGCCGCCGACCCGGCCCACCAGGGCCGACGACGGCGCGCTGGCCCGCAACCGGTTGGCGACCTCGGCGAGGACCTTGTCCCCGGCCGCGTGGCCGAGGGACTCGTTGACCTGGCGCAACCCGTCCACGTCGAACAGCAGCAGCGCCACCACCTCGCCAGGCGCGGCGATCTTGACCGACTCGTCCAGCGCCCCGGTGATGCGGCGGCGGTTGGGCAGCCGGGTCAGCGCGTCGTGGTACGCGTCGTGCCGCAGCCGGTCGACCAGCCGGGAATTCTCGAGCGCGACCGCCGCGTGCGCGGCCACGGTCTCGAAGATGGGGATGTCGCCGGGGGCGAAGTGGCCGATGTCGCTGAGCCGGTTCGCCACCTCCAGGGTGCCGATAACCGCCTGCCCGGAGCGCAACGGCACCACGATCACGTCTTTGATCTGGCGGGCGCTGATCTCGCCGCGAAGGGCGCTCTCGTCGCCCAGCAGACGCCCCATCGACAACGTCTTCGCCAGGTCCCGCGCCCGCTCCCGCAGGATCGCCGGGGTCGGCGCGACGTCGAGCAGCCCCGGCGTGTCCACCCGGGCCGTCAACAGCACCTCCGGGTGCCGGCCCTGGGCGGGCAGCCAGAGGGTGGCGGACTCCGCCTGCATGAGGGCACGGACACGGTCGAGCAGGACGTCGGCGAGGGAACCGTCAGCGCCGCTGGTCGTGATCAGCCGGGCCAGGTCGTACATCCCGGTCAGGGTGCGGTGCTGCCGGAAGAACTGGGCGTAGGACCGGTAGACCAGGGCGAGGGCGGCGAAGAGTGCCGCCAGCAGCAACGCGGACCACCAGGTCGCCTCCAGCGCGATCAGGACGAGCAGACCGACCGAGGCGTTGATCGAGGTGGTGAGGAACACCGACGGGGTGGTCCGCAGAGCCTCCCGGCCCGCCTGCCAGCCCTGTAGCAGCACGTGCACGCCGACGACGGAGACGAGACTGACCAGGGTGATGGTGTTGACCGTGAGGAAGAGGCTGCCCCACGTCCCCGGGCCCACACCCTGCAGCGGTGGCAGTTGCAGAAGGAGCAGGCTGGCCAGCGACGTGGCCGCCGCGGCCTTCGCGACGTTGAACCAGAACTTCGCCGGCGGGAAGCGCTGCGAGGCGCTCCAGATCAGCGAGGCGAGCGTGTAGATCAGGACCACGGTCAGTGGTGGCAGGAAGAACAGCGCCACCACGAGCGGGATCTCGGTGAGCGTCACACCGACGGACTGGCGACGGACGACGAAGTTCAGCACCGGAATGCTGATGCCGGTCATCGCCAGGAAAATCAGGAACGCCAGCCCCCAGTCCCCGTACGGAGGACGGTCGGAGATGACGCTGATGGCGGTGCAGCAGAGGATGGCGACCAGGGCCAGCGGGCCGGTGATTAACCAGGCGTGGTCCGTGGACTTCCGTCGTTGGTCACGCCTGGCCATACCGCTCCCTCTGAAAGACGTCGCCCGTCGGTACTGCCCTCACGGGCGACGACCGCGAGTTACCGGGAGGCGTCCACGCCCCAGACGACGTCACCCAAACCCGCACCCCAAACGACGTCGGTGAGCTGAGCGTTACCTGCGCCGGAGAGGTAGTCGGTGCCGAGCAGTCCTCCGAGGACAGCGGCGAGCACGAGGAGCGAGCCAAGCAGTCGGCCCAGTCTTCGACCAGACATGTTTGCTCCTGTCGGGGAAGTGTCACAGGGATGGTGGAGGTTCCACGATCGTGCCACACGGTCGGTACGCAGAAAAGCGGTGAGTGTTGGACCGGTCCGAGCGTTGCGAAGGTTGCGCCCTTCGGCCCAGTGCCCCTCGACGTGCCGGGCCAGATCAGGGGTCCTTCCTGCGACATCAGCGGTTCACCCAGCGCTTGATGCGACCTTCAGCACAATTCACCCACGCCGCTCGGACGTCCTCCGAGCCGATCCCGCCCAGTCACCCTGCGTGACGAACTTGATGGTCTGGAAGCGCGCCGACACGAGCCCAGACATCGACCACCATACCCGGTTATCGCATCCGCACAAGAAGGCGGACGCGACAAGTCGGGCCGAGATGCGCGGTGGCGGAGGGCTACGGTTCCGAGGTGATCAATGACGCGGGCTCGCGGCCGGGAGTCGCGGCGGCGCGGCGGCTGGCCGCTCTCGGCTGTTGCCGGATCGACAGCGGGCTGACCGACCCGGAGTTCGACCGCATCGAGCGCGAACACGGCTTCGAGTTCGCCGACGACCACCGCGCCTTCCTGGCCGCCGGGCTTCCGGTGTGGCAGCCGTACGAGGAGGGCCAGACGTGGGAGCACCCCTGGCCGGACTGGCGCAACGCGGATCCGGAAGCGCTTCGCGAGCACCTGGCCTGGCCGGTCGACTGCCTGCTCTGGGACGTCCAGCACGGGCACTGGCGACAGGAGTGGGGCGACCTTCCCGAGACGCCGGAGGAGGCAGTCGCGGTGGCGCGGCTACGGCTTGCCGACGTCCCGGCGATGGTTCCGGTGTACGCACACCGGTTCCTTCCCGCCGGGCGGGGAACCGCCGCGCACCCGGTCTTGTCGATGCGCGGGTGGGACACCATCTACTACGGCACTGACCTGCTCGACTACATCGAGCAGGAGTTCCAGGAACCACGCCCCGACCGGGCCGACGACTGGAACCCGCAGGCCACCGTCCCGTTCTGGCGCGACTACCTCAGGGCACCGGACGAGTGAGCTCGGCCGGCATCCGAGGGCAGGGGTTGGTGATTCCACCGGCCTTCGACCCGCGCGGCGGCGCACTGGCAGGCTGGTCACCCACGAACGGAGCGGACTCAGGGCTAGCGCAGCGGCCGGAAAGCGGCCCGCACCTCGGTGGAGAAGATCTCCGGCTGCTCCCAGGCGGCGAAGTGGCCGCCCATGTCGGCCTCGCTGAAGTACGCCAGGTTGGGGTAGACCGCCTCGGCCCAGCTGCGGGGGGCAGCCCAGATCTCGTCGGGGAACGTCGTGAAGGCGACGGGGACCGAGACCGGCGGAGGAGTCTGGCCGGCGGCAGCGGCGGCGGCCTGGGTCCGTCCGGCTTCCCAGTACCAACGGGCGGACGAGGCGCCGGTGCCCGTCAACCAGTACAGCGTGATGTTGTCGACGATGTTGTCCCGGCTGAGATTGCCCACGGGCGTGCCGTCGACGAACGCGCGGGACATCTTGTAGTAGCTGTCGGTGTCGTGGTCGAGCATCCAGGCCGCCAGCCCGACGGGTGAATCCAGCAGCGAGTAGCCGATCGTCTGCGGTCGGGTGGACTGCTCCAGGAAGTAGCCGAAGCCGTCCTTCATGAACGTGTTGAGCGCGTCGTGCGCGGCGCGCTCCTGCTCGGACCCCGCCGGCAGCTTGTCCTTGATACCGATCGCCCCGGCGAGCAGGTTGAGGTGGATGCCGAGCAGCCCCTCGGGGGCCTGGCGGCCCATCGCGTCCGTGACGGAAGCACCCACATCGCCCCCCTGGGCGACGTAGCGCGTGTACTCGAGGCGGCGCATCAGCTCCGCCCACGCGCGTGCCATGCGGGCGGAGTCCCAGCCGACCTCGGTCGGCTCGCCGGAGAAGCCGTAGCCGGGCAACGAGGGCAGCACCAGGTGGAAGGCGTCCTCCGCCCGTCCGCCGTGCCCGGTCGGGTCGGTGAGCGGGCCGACGACCCCGAGCAGCTCGACGACCGAGCCCGGCCAGCCGTGCGTCATGATCAGCGGCAGGGCGTCCTCGTGCTGCGACCGCACGTGGATGAAGTGGATCTCGACGTCGTCGATGACGGTCGTGTACTGCGGCAGGGCGTTCAGCTTCGCCTCGACCGCGCGCCAGTCGTGATCGGTGCTCCAGTAGCGGCCAGCTCCTGGACCGTCGCCAACTGCACGCCCTGGGAGCGATCGTTGACCAGCTCCCGGGTTGGCCAGCGGGTCGCCGCGATCCGGCGACGCATGTCGGCGATCACTTCTTCCGGTGTGTCGAGCCGGAAGGGTCGGATTTCGTTGTCGCTGGACATGTTCTCCACCTGCCGGATCGGGTCGACCAGCGCAGCGGCGCCGGCGGGGCTGGCACGCGCCCAGTTTCGCACCGGCCCGGCGACCGGCGGACCGGAACGCGGTTTCAGGCCTGGGTCCGGTCCGAACGCGACCGCGGACCCCGACCAGGGAAATTGCACCGTTCAAGGTGGCGGATTTCGGGGCCGTGCAGCGCCGTCGGGCCGAACGGGCCAACCGCGGTTGGTCGGTTTCGGGTCGCGCCGCGCGGGAACGAGGCTGCCATGTCCGAGCCCATGGAGGAGCGTGCGAAAGATGCGGTGCGCGACGTCCATCGGGCCGCCATCCGGCACCAGGACGACAGTCTGCACCAGTCGGCGGTGGAGATCAGCCGCATGGCGGGCGAACTGGGGCACGACCCGGGCCCGATCGAGGATTGGCGGCCCTGCCCGGTGTGCGGGGCAGAGCCGGGGGCGAGCTGCATCCGGGTGCCGGGGCACGACATGGTCGACGGAGCGCACCCCGAGCGGACTACGGAGTAGGACGCGGAGAGGGGAGCGACCGCCAGCCCTGGACTCACGAAAACGGCCCCGGAGTGCGTTTCCGCAGCTCACGAGGCCGTTTGTGCACCTGGTGGCGGGTAGAGGATTCGAACCTCTGTAGCTTTCGCGACGGATCTACAGTTTTGCCCGTTATCAAGGTCATCGATGAAAGTCCGGGCACGTCAGGGCCGCTTTACCCTCCCGTTGGACGGCTCGGCCTCCCCCGCGTGCCCGTTGCGTGCCCCTCCGGAATGATCTTTGTTCTTCCGTGCCCGGTCGAGGAAGGCGGCCACCTCGGCATCCCGGCCATCGACAGCTCGGGCGTAATGGCGAGTCGTGACGCTGGCGTTGGAGTGACCCAGCCGGCGGGCGGCGACCAGGACGCCATGAGAATCAGCCTAGCCCTTGGCGGTGTTGCCCTTGGCGGTGTGCGTTGCCGAATTCCGCTCTATCAGATCAAGGCGGCCCGCAAGCGGGCCGCGCCGGCCCGGCCCCGGCCTGCTGGCGACCTCCGGCCGGCATCGGCCGGGCCGACCGCCCACGCTGACGGGACATAGGAGCACCAGAGGGCGAGGCGGAACGATCGCCGGACAGGTCAGCCACGTTTGAGGGCTGGGGCGATCGGCTGCCGCGCAGCGCAGCTGCTTGCCCTCGAATTCCTCCCGGTCCCGGTCCGATCCCATCGACGGGAAGCACCAGGGCGTACTTCATCCCCCGGATGCCCGATCCTCTACGCCACCCGCCCAGCGTCAAGGGCGCTGCGCGTCGGCAAGCCGATGGCCTACGGCCACCCTTGACCCCGACCGAGCGCCGCAGTTTTGGCACCGGTCGGGGGATGGCAGCAGAGCGGCGACGAGCCGAGTGCCGACGCTTGGGGCTCGCCTCCTACTGTCCCAACGTGGGATACGACATCGGCTTCCTCATGCCAGGCCAAGACGATGACCGCTTGAGCGACGAGCTGCCGCTGCTCCAACTCACGAACGAACAGGAGGCTGCCTGGCGGCGGATCGTCGCGCGGGCACAGCAGGAGATCGGCGCAGCCGGCGAAGATCGATACCCGACGCACCTTGAGTTGTGGCTCCAAAACCCCGCCATGCAGCTCTGCTACGCCGGCAACTCCGCGTCCATCGAAATCCCCTACCGATACACAGCGACCGCAGCCAGCGCGCATGCTGCCATCGCTACCGCGTACGCCCTCGCCCGCATCGTGGAGGCCGAGACAGGGATGCGCGGCCTCGATTACGAGGTGAACCAAGCAATCCAGGACAACGACCTGCCGCGGGCGGTGGCCCGGTACCGGGGCATCGGACAACACGTTCGCGATCTGGTGACGGGGCAAGGTCCGGACAGCAGATCATCGGACCGTCATGGGCCGTCCACGGGCCAGTAGCCACGGGGCTCAGCGGTCACGAGCGGGCACGAGACGCAACCGGGCTCCCCGTCCCGACCTGGCGTTTCGGGCATCGCGACCCCTTGATCGCGCTCTTCCAAACTGGCGGGGCCTCACGACCTCTATTCGCGCCCGACCCCGGTGCACCCGATCACGCGCGGCTGGGCCAAGGCTAGAAACAGCATGAACGCATAGGGCGGATCTTTCACTGTCACCCTGCCCAGCCGTACGAGTTCCGTCCCGCAGTCCCGAAGTCGCTCCACGGCCTCCTGCAGCCCGATTGTCGGTTGGCCTGTTCGCCGGGTGTGCCGCTCGCGGCGCCGATAGATCGCCTCCAGGTGCGATGCCGGAATTCCGTCATCCCAGATGACAAACTCAGCGCCCTGGAGCAACGCCCGCCGGCACGCGCGATGCGCTGGTACGTCATCAACAAGGGCGCTCAGAAGTTCGTCTCGCGTCACCAACTAGCTCCCGTCTGGGCCGCGCCGCAGCTCCAGGACGTGCCCGCTACGTGCCCGATCGGCCGGAGGATGAGGGACAGCAGGGGTCAACCGTCGCACGAGACGACGAAGGCCCCCAACCTGCGTTTCCGCAGCTCAGAGGCCTTGTCATTGCCTGGTGGCGGGTAGAGGATTCGAACCTCTGTAGCTTTCGCGACGGATTTACAGTCCGCTCCCATTGGCCGCTCGGGCAACCCGCCAGGGCACCCCACCGCGTCGCAACGCGGCGGCGGAAGCAAGGATAGCGGCTCACCCCGGCACCGGTGCAACCGGGTACGGTCAGGGGGTCGTGCCGCTGGTCGGCGGCCGACGGAGGGCCCAGACCGCCGGACAGCAGGAGTGGAAGCACATGGCAGCGAACCCGTCGTTCGACATCGTGAGCAAGGTTGACCGCCAGGAGGTCGACAACGCCCTCCGCCAGGCGGAGAAGGAGCTCTCGACGCGGTTCGACTTCCGCGGCACCGGTGCGGAGATCTCCTGGTCGGGTGAGGAGGCGATCGGCCTCCAGGCTGAGACCGAGGAGCGGGTGCGCGCCGCGCTGGACGTGTTCAAGGAGAAGCTGGTCAAGCGGAACATCTCGCTGAAGTCGCTGGACGCCGGCGAGCCGCGTCCGTCGGGCAAGATCTTCAAGATTGACTGCAAGGTCATCCAGGGCATCGAGGCGGACAAGGCCAAGGCGATCAGCAAGAAGATCCGCGACGAGGGCCCCAAGGGCGTGCAGGCTCAGATCCAGGGCGACCAACTGCGGGTCACCGGCAAGAAGAGGGACGACCTCCAGGCGGTCATCTCGCTGCTTAAGGGTGAGGACTTCGGCGTCGCCCTCCAGTTCAACAACTACAGGTAAGCCGTCGCCCTCGTGCCGGACCAGAAGGTTCGTCACGCCTTGTGACCTGGGCAGGCGCAGTGGCCACGGCTCAGCGTTGGTCACTACGGCCGGGCGTTCGACGGTCTGGCGGCACTGGTCATCTTCGCTGGCTTACCACTGCCACCCTTTCTTCCCTACCAACTGGGTAGACTTTGCGGGATACTCCCCGGATGGCCGAGGTGGCGGATGTCGGGGCCGATGGATTGCGCCCGTCGAATGTCGGCGGGTGGGCGCCTGAGCGCGACGTTGTGCCCCTGCGGCGAGCGGTCCGAGCCTGGTTCTTGATCTCGTTGCAGACTTTCGGTGGCCCGGCTGGGCAGATCGCGGTGATGCAGCGGCACCTGGTTGACGATCGGCGGTGGATCGGTCAGCGACGGTTCCTGCATGCGTTGAACTACTGCATGCTGCTGCCCGGGCCGGAGGCGCAGCAGCTCGCCATCTACGTGGGATGGCTGCTCAACGGCATGCGCGGTGGGTTGATCGCGGGCACTTTGTTCGTGCTGCCGGGCCTGGTCGCGCTGCTGGCACTGTCCGCGCTGTACGTCGGGTTCGGTGCGACCCCGATCGTGACGGCGCTGTTCGCTGGGCTCGCCCCGGCCGTGGTGGCGATCGTGGCCCAGGCGGTGTGGCGGGTCGGTAGCCGCGCTATGGGCAACCGCGCGCTGCTCGGGTTCGCCCTGGCGGCGTTCGTGGCCTTGGCGGTCTTCGGTGTGCCGTTCCCGGTTGTCGTCGCCCTGGCCGCATTGGCCGGCTGGGCAGTCCATCGGTGGCGTCCGACGTACCTCACGGCGGCCGTACATGGTGCTGGCGGGAACGATGGACCTGCGCCGTTGATCCCGGACGACGCGCTGCACCATGGTCGACCGACGGGCCGACGGGCCGCAATCGTCCTTGCGGTGGGGTTGTTCGCCTGGCTCGTTCCGGTGGCCGCGGTGGCGGCGCTGACCGGTGTCGGCAGTGTCTTCACGCAGCAGAGCCTGTTCTTCTCCGGCACTGCGGTGGTGACGTTCGGCGGCGCGTACGCGGTGCTCGCCTTCGTCGCCCAGCGGGCGGTGGAGGACTACGGCTGGTTGACCGCCGGGGACATGGTTCGCGGTCTGGCGTTGGCCGAGACCACGCCGGGTCCGCTGGTCATGGTTGTGCAGTTCGTGGCGTTCCTGGGCGCGTATCACAACCCGGGCACCCTCAACCCATGGGTTGCGGGTGTGGTCGGCTCGCTGCTGACGACCTGGGTGACGTTCGTGCCGTGTTTCCTGTTCGTGCTGCTTGGCGCGCCCTACGTGGAGCGACTGCGCGACAACCACACTCTGTCCGCCGCGCTGACGGGGATCACCGCCGCCGTGGTCGGAGTCGTCGCCAATCTCGGCCTGTACTTCGCCGCGCACACGCTGTTCGCCCGACAACACCTCGTGACCACCGGCCCTCTGCACGTGGAGCTGCCCGACCTGGGCAGTTGGCGCCCCGTGCCGCTGGCCATCGCCGCTGTCGCGGCGGTTCTGGTCTTCGGCCTCCGCTGGTCGGTTCTGCGCGTCCTGGCGGTCAGCGCGGCTCTGGGCCTCGCTGCCGGTCTGCTGGGTCTTCCCGTGTCCTGACCCGGTTCACCCAGCGCGCCGCTTCGGGAACGAGGTCGTGGTGCCGGGGTCACGGCGGGAACTGAACGGGACGACCGAACGACCAATGGAGGACGTGCAGGCTTGGGCGTGCGGTGGTCGGCGGAGGAGAGGCTGGGCGGATGCTTGCTACGGCGCGACGGGGTGCGATCGTGGGTGCTGTGGTGACGGCCACGATGCTGGCGCTTCCAGGGGCAGCGTGGGCTCACGGTGTCGGCGGATCAAGCGAAACCATCGGCGGATTCGTGTGGCTGGGCACAAAGCACATGCTCGCCGGTTGGGATCACCTGCTCTTCGTCGGCGGCATCCTGCTTCTTGCCGGTGAGATCCGACGGGCAGCCAAGCTGATCTCCCTGTTCGCGCTCGGGCACAGCGTCACGCTGTTCACCGCGACGGTCGCCGACTGGCACGTCAACCCGGTCCCTGTCGATATCGTGGTCGCGCTGAGCCTGGTCTTCCTCGGTCTGGTCGGCCTGCGGGGCAGGCCGAAGAGCTGGACCTGGTTCGGCGGGGTCGTGCTCGCCTTCGGCCTCGTTCATGGGCTTGGCCTAGCCACCCGGTTGCAGGACGTGGGCCTGCCCTCGGACGGACTGATTCCTCGGGTGCTGGCCTTCAACCTGGGGGTCGAGATCGGGCAGCTGATCGCGGTGGTGGCCATGTTCATGATCGGTGACGTGCTGCGCCACTACATTCCCCGCCTGCGCGATGTGCGCCTGTCCCACGGCGTGCTGGTCGCGGCTGGCGTGGTCGCGGCGGCGGTGCTGGCTGTCACCTCCGGCGGCGAGGCACTGCGACCGATGCAGGCCGGCGCTCAGGAGCAGGGCAGCTGCGAGGTCCGCAACCGTACGGAGACGTTCCCGTTCGGCAGCTCTCACCCGATGAAGGACTTCTTCGAGCCTGGCGAGACTGTGCCAGCCACCTCGTTCGGGCACGTCATCGGCGACGGCTTCGTGATCGTCAACTACCGACCGGATCTGCCCACCGACCAGCTCGCCCAACTGCGTGCTTTCGTCACCGACCCCACCGCCGGTCGCGTTGTCGGCGGTCCCGCCCCCGGTCAGACCGAGGCGGTCAAGGCAGTCCACGCGTACGGCACCGCTGCCTGCGACACGGTCGACGTCGACGCCGTCCGGCAGTTCACCCGCGACTGGTTCGCCGACCCGCGCTCCAAGCCTGTCGACTAGGTCTCCGCGCTCACGTTCAGTCGTGCTCCGGTAAGCCGGTCACCCGGTGCGACGCGGCGTGCAGGACCTCGGTCACCAGCCGACGGACGTGGCCGCCTCGGACGCCATAGACAGCGCGACGGCCCTCCCGTCGCATCGTCACCAGCCCGGCCAACCGCAGCTTGCCCAGGTGCTGCGACACCGCCGGCCGCGCCACTCCCAGCGCAGTCACCAGCGCTGTCACGTTGTGCTCGCCCTCGACGAGCATCCACATCAACCGCAGCCGTGTTCCGTCGCTCAGCATCCGCAACATCTCCGTCGCCGCCTCCACCTGATTATCGGCAGGGAGTCGTTGTTGCAGGTCATTCGCATCTGCAACGTTGTCGCGTGCGTACATGAGCACATATTATCGCCGTCGGCAGACGGCCCGGATCGTCCGTGCCGCACGGGGTAGGGGGAACCGGTGGACGACCAAGAGCACGGACACGACCACGACCACCATCCCGGCGGCGGTCACCTCGCCTCCTGGTGGCATCGGCTGCGCCACGTGTTGATGCCGCACTCGCACGA
This sequence comes from Micromonospora sp. RHAY321, assembly GCF_023896955.1. Classification (GTDB taxonomy): domain Bacteria; phylum Actinomycetota; class Actinomycetes; order Mycobacteriales; family Micromonosporaceae; genus Micromonospora. The sequence continues at coordinate 18,474 of NZ_JAMHIW010000014.1, read as the reverse complement.
CTCACGCGCGAAAGTCGATCCCGCCCTTGAATCCTCCCGTGAAGGGCTACGCGCCCTCTGGATCTCCCTGGTCGGTCTCGGGATCACGGCTGTCGCCCAGGCGGTCATCGTCGTGCTGTCCGGATCGGTGGCTCTACTCGGTGACACCCTGCACAACGTCGCTGACGCTCTGACCGCCGTACCGTTGGGGATCGCCTTCCTGCTCGGCCGCCGGGCCGCGACCCGCGCCTACACCTACGGCTACGGCCGTGCCGAAGACATCGCCGGCATCATCATCGTCGTCGTGATCGCCGCCTCCGCCGTCGCCGCCGCCTGGACCGCCGGTACGCGGCTGCTACACCCGGCCGAGGTGACACACCTGCCCTGGGTGGCCGCCGCCGGCCTTGTCGGGTTCATCGGCAACGAGCTGGTAGCCCGCTACCGCATCCGTGTAGGCCGGCGCATCGGCTCCGCCGCCCTGGTCGCCGACGGCCTACACGCCCGCACCGACGGCTACACCTCCCTCGCGGTCCTCGCCGCCGCCGGTGGCGCCGCCCTCGGTTGGCACTGGGCCGACCCTGTCGTCGGTCTGGTCATCGCCGTCGCCATCGCCTTCGTCCTGAAGGACGCCGCCCGCGAGGTGTACCGACGCCTCATGGACGCCGTGGACCCCGCCATCGTCGACCAGGCCGAGACGACGCTCCGCACCATCGACGGCGTGCGGGACGTCGCCGCGGTGCGGATGCGCTGGATCGGCCACCGCCTGCACGCCGAAGCCGAGTTGGTCGTCGACGCTCGCCTCAGCCTCGTCGCCGCCCACGAGATCGCCGCCGACGCCGAGCATCAACTCACCCACGCCGTACCCAGGCTGACGAGTGCCACCGTGCACACCGACCCCGACAGCCACCCCGGCGGGCATCACCACACGGACCTTTCCCACCAGCGCCGCCAGCGCCCGAGCTGACTCTCTCCCAGATCCCCGCGACCACCTTCACCGGCGGATGGGGAGGTCCGCTTCGACCAGCCTGGCCTAGCCGGACAGCGCGGGCCACCGCGACCTCCTATGGTGGTACGTATGTTCGATACGGCGCTCGTCAATCTCTACACGTCCGACATCGAAGCGGGGATCCGCTTCTACCGGGACCTGCTGGGGTTCACGGAGACGTTCCGGACTCCCACCGAGGGGGTCCCGGAGCACGTGGAGCTTCGGCTCGGCGGCTTCACCGTCGGCCTCGGCACGGTCGAGGCGGCCAGGAGAGCCCACGGTGTGACGGCGGAGCCGGGCAGGCCAGCCATGGCGCTGGTGGTGTGGACACACGACGTCGACGCGGCCTTCGAGAGGCTGGTTGCCGCTGGTGTGTCTGCGATCCAACCGCCACACGACGCCGGCAACGGTAACCGCAACGCCCTGCTGCGCGACCCGGACGGCAACCTCGTGGAGATCGTCGCCAAGGTCGGGTAACGCGGCCGGGACCGCGACGTGGAGCGGCGCCGCGGCCCGGATTCCGGCCTACCGGCCCGGGCCGCCGGCGAGCTCGCTGAGGTGGAGGCGCGGCTGGCCGACCTCACGGCCGGCCGGGACACGCTGCGGGCGGAGATCGGACTCGGGCTCCTGGATGTCGGGGCATCCTCGTCAGCGGGACACCCCGACATCACGGACGTCGAGTCGATCAAGCCAGGCTGCGGCGCGCGGACGGCTCAGACCGTGACGGGTTCGTCGGTGCGTACCGACGCGGTTTCCGCGCGGGCGATGGGCCCGGAGGGAAGCGCGGCGACCACGGCCCCGACGGCGACCGACGCCCCGGCGAACAGGAACGCCCACGGCACGCCGCCGGCGTGGTCCACGATCAGGCCGGCCACGGCGCCGCCGGCGGCGCTCGCCGCCACCGACATGGTGACCACCCAGGTGTACGCCTCGTTCAGCATGCCGGCCGGCGCGATCCGCCCGACGAGGGTGTTCTCCAGGGTGAGTGCGGGCGCGATGGTGGCCCCACCGATGACCAGCGCGATGCCCAGCGCCAGCGGCGTGGGCATCACCGCGAACACCGCGAAGGTGCCGGCGAGCGCGGCGAGCAGCATGGCGAACTGCCGGGTCATGTTCGGCGACGGCCTGCGGACACCGAACCAGAAGCCGCCGACCGCGCTGCCGATCCCCCAGACCGCCAGCAGGATCCCGGCGAGGCTCTCCGGGTCGTCGGTGGTGTAGCCACCGGCGTACGCCGGGACGATCACTCCGGCGGCGCCGAACGCGACGCCGAGGCTGGACACGCAGACCAGCAGGGCCGGGAAGCCGCCGACCCGCAGCGGGCCGAGCCCTCGGGCGTGGTGTTCGCGCGGGTGCGGGCGCCAGTCGCGCATCACCCGGCCGAGGGCCACGGCGGTGGTGCCGGCCAGGGTGACCACGGCCGCCCCGATCAACGCGGCGGCAGCGTCGGCGAACAGCACGAAGCCGGCGACGAGCAGCGGGCCGAGCACGAAGACGATCTCGAACAGGGAGGTCTCCGCGGCCAGCGCGGTGTTGCGCAGGTGGTACCGGTTGGACCCGGGGCCGGTCAGGTCGTTCCACGCGCCACGGATGGCGGCGGTGAGCGGTGGGTAGGTGGCGCCGGCGATGCCGGCGGCCAGGTAGATGACGGGAAGGGCGTCGTCGCCCGAACGGCTGGCCAGCAGCAGCCCGATGAGCGCCAGCGGGTGCGCCACGGCGGTGACCAGCAGCACCGGGCTCGGGCCGACCCGGTCGGCGATCCGCCCGGCCACCGGGCTGAGCGCCGCACCTGCGACGGCGTAGATGCCGCCCGCGACGGCGGCGAGCGCGTACCGCCCGGTGACCTGCTCGACCACCAGCAGCAGCGCCAATGGCGTCATGCCGATCCCGAGCCGCCCGATGATGCCGGTGACCAGCAGCATCGGCGCCCCGGGAATCCGCCAGACACCCAGATACTGGCGCAGTGCGGCCACCGTGAACCTCCCGAGGATGTAATGAGCGTGAGCCTCTTTGACCCTAACGCCACAGGGTCGGTGGGCAGTATCGGATATCTCCCGACACAGCGCTCCGCCCGTACCCGGATGCGACCGGGTACGGGCGGAGGCGGATATCAGCGGGTCAGCGCTGGAACTGCACCGGACCCGCGTTGGCGGCCATCTGCTCCAGCCGGGCGACCCGGTCCTCCATCTTCGGGTGAGTGGAGAAGAGCGCGGCCATGCCGCCGCCCCGGAACGGGTTGGCGATCATGAGGTGCGCGGTGCTGGTGAGCTGGCCCTGGGCCGGCAGCGGGCGTCGCCGTGCCACCGCGTCGATCTTGCGCAGTGCGCTGGCCAGGGCCAGCGGGTCACGGCTCAGCTCGGCACCCGAGGCGTCCGCCTGGAACTCCCGGCTCCGGCTGATCGCCAGCTGGATGATGCTGGCCGCGATCGGGCCCAGGATCAGGGTGAGCAGCAGCACAGCCGGGTTCGGCCGGTCCTCGTCGTCCCCGCCACCCAGCGGGATGAAGAAGGCGAGGTTCGCCAGCAGGGTGATGATGCTGGCCAGGCCGGCCGCCACGCTGGAGATCAGGATGTCCCGGTTGTAGACGTGTGACAGCTCGTGCCCGATCACACCGCGCAGCTCGCGGTAGTCGAGGATCTCGGTGATGCCCTGCGTCACACAGACGGCCGCGTGCTCCGGGTTACGACCCGTCGCGAACGCGTTGGGCTGCGCGGTCGGGCTCACGTAGAGCCGTGGCATCGGCTTCTGAGCCTCAGCCGCCAACTCCCGCACCATCCGGTACAGCTCGGGGAACTGAGCCTCGCTGACCGGTTGCGCCCGCATCGAGCGCAGCGCGAGCTTGTCGGAGTAGAAGTAGGAAATGCCGTTCATGACCAGCGACACGAGGACGGCGATGACCAGTCCGCCACTGCCGCCGAACCAGTAGCCCACCGCGAGGATCAGCGAGGTGAGCAGGCCCAGCAGGGCGGCGGTCTTGAGACGGTTGTGGTGCACGATCACTCCTTCGGTGCACGGATCGCCGGGATCCGCTGACCGGTGTAACAACCCCGTACCCGCCAACCATCCGTCTCAACGCTGAGAGTTGACTGAGACCTGCCGGTGCGGGTCGGCCGGGTCAGCGGCCGGCCAGGTCGAGCACCAACTGCGGGGCGACACCGAGCACCACGGCGGCCACCGTGGCCACCGCCAGCACCACGGCCACCACACCCACCAGGGGTACGGCCACCGCGCCGCCCGACAGCGTCGGGGCCGGCGTGGGCGTCGCCGCCGGTGCCCAGAGGCCGGCGGTCACCCGCAGGTAGTACGCGAGGCCGATCACCGCGTTCACCGCCACCACCAGCGCCAGCCAGGCGGCGCCGCCGTCCAGCAGCGCCCGGACCACGGTCACCTTCGCGAAGAGCCCCGCCAGCCCGGGCGGCAGACCCGCCAGGCCCACCAGGGCGAGGCCGAGCGCCGCACCCCGCCACGGGTGCCGCCTGGCCGCCCCCCGCAGGTCGTCGAGCGTGCCGCCGTCCGCACCCGCCGGGCGCAACGCGGTCACCCCGGCGAACGCGGCCAGCTCCAGGACCACGAAGAAGACGGCGTACGCCACCGCTGCGGCGTACGCGGCGTCGCGGGCCTCACCGGTGCGGCCGGCGGCCAGCGCCAGGGCACCCAGCGGAGCGAGGATGTAACCGGCCTGCGCGACCGAGGACCAGGCCAGCAGCCGGACGGTACGCCGCTGGCGCAGGGCGACCAGGTTGCCGACGGTCATGGTCAGCACCGCCAGCAGGGCGAGCACCGGACCGGTCTGGTCCGCAGGCAGCGCCCGCTGCACCACGGCGAGCAGCGCCACCACCCCGCCCAGCTTCGACGCCGTCGACAGGTACGCGGCCACCGGCAACGGTGCGCCGTCGTAGGTGGCCGGCGCCCACGCGTGGAACGGCACCGCCGCCACCTTGAACGCCAGCCCGACCAGCACCAGTGCCACCGCCGCGACGGTCAGCGGCAGGTTCCGCAGCTCCGGTCGCTCGGCGAGCACCGCGCCCAGCCGGTCCAGATGCAGCCCGCCGGTCACCGCGTACAGCAGCGCGGCGCCGAGCAGGGTCAGCGTGGTGGCCACGACGCTGACCACGAAGAAGGTGACCGCCGCCTCGGCGCTGGCCAGGCTCCCCCGGCGCAGGCCCACCAGCACGTACAGCGGCAGGGTCAGCGTCTCCAGGGCGACGATCAGGGTGATCAGGTCGCCGGCCGCGCCGAGCACCACGCCGCCGGTCATCGAGCAGGCGAGCAGGAAGCAGTACTCACCCACCGGCGACCGCCCCGCCCGCAGCGCGGGCACGGACAGCCCGAGCACGCCCAGCGTGAGCAGCGCCACCACCGCGCCGACCAGGGCCGCTCGACCTCCGAAGATCCAGGAGCAGTCGGCGCCGACGCAGAAGGTCCGCCGCTCCGCGCCTGCGCCCACCAGGGCGGCGCCGACCGCGGTGCCGAGGGCACCGAGCGCGGCCACCACGAGCGTGGCGCGCGGCCGCGCCAGCAGCAGGTCCGTGATCAGCACGAGCACGGCGGTGCCGGCGGCCAGGTACGCCGGAAGCAGCGCCACGCTGTCCACGCTCTGCACGGCGTTCACGGGAAGACCACCCCCACGAGGGCGTCGACCGGGCCTTCGGCGACACCGAGGACGAGCGCCGGGGCCAACCCGATGGCCAGCGCGAGCAGGACCAGCGGCACCCACGCGGTCAGCTCCGCACCGGCCAGGCCGGGGCCGACCCGGCCGACCGCTGTGCTCGGCCGGCCGTGCGTGACCTGGCGCAGCAGCCGCAGGAAGTACGCGGCGGTGAGCGCGCCGCCGACGGCGGCCAGCACCCCGAGGGTGGTCCAGAGCGGGCCGCCCACCTGGACGGCCGCGATCACCGCGAACGCCTCACCCCAGAAGCCGGCCAACCCCGGCAGGCCGAGCGACGCGATCGCCGCGAACGCGAGCAGCCCGGCCAGCCGGGGTGCGGTCTCCCGCAACCCGGACAGCTCGGCGAGACTGCCCGTGCCGGTACGGTCCTTCACCGCGCCCGCCAGGAAGAACAGCAGGCCGGTGATCACCCCGTGGGCGACGTTGCCGATCAGCGCCGCCTGGATGCCGGTGGTCGTCAGCGTGGCGACGCCCAGCAGCACGAAACCCATGTGCCCCACGCTGGAGTACGCGATCAGCCGCTTGACCTCGGTCTGAGCGAGACAGACCAGCGAGCCGACCAGGATGGCGGCGACGGCCAGCACGCCGAGCACCGGCGCCGCCCAGCGGGCGCCCTCCGGCGCCACCCCCACCGCCACCCGGATCAGGCCGTACGTGCCCATCTTGAGCAGCACCCCGGCCAGCACGACACTGCCGACCGTGGGGGCCTGGGTGTGCGCGTCGGGCAGCCAGGAGTGCAGCGGCCAGAGCGGGCTCTTCACGGCGAACGCGATCGCGAGCAGGGTGAACGCCGCGAGTTGGGTACCCCGGGACAGGCCGGCCCCACCGGTCAACGCCACCACGTCGGCGGTACCGGCGGCGGCGACCACGACGTACACGCCGACCAGCAGCAGCACCGAGCCGAACAGGGTGTAGAGCGCGAACTTGCGGGCCGCCCGACGTCGGTCGGCGCCACCCCAGCCGGCGATGATCGCGTACATCGGCAGCAGGACGACCTCGAAGAAGAGGAAGAACAGCACCAGGTCCAGGGCGAGGAACGTGCCCAGGATGCCCACCTCGACCACCAGCAGCAACGCGACCAGCGCGCGACCGCTGCCGCCCTCCGGCACCCGCCACAGCGAGTAGCCGCAGCACAGCAGGGTGAGCAGCGCGGTCAGCACCACCAGCGGCCACGAGATACCGTCGACGCCCAGGTGGAAGCGCAGCTCCAGGCCCGGCACCCAGGGCAAATCAAGCTCGTGCCAGGGGCGCACGGCCGGCGCGCCGGCCGACCAGGCGAACCAGCTCCGGTCACCGAACACCAGCGGCACCGCGGCCACCAGGGTCAGCGCCGCCGCGACCGTGCCGACCAGCCGGGCCGCCCGGTCCCGGGGCGTCGCGGCCACCGCGACCGCACCGAGCGCCGGCACCGCCAGGACGGCCACCAGCAGCACCTGCCCGAAACTCATCGAACCGCCTCTGTTCGCGACTGCGGGGCTCGCAAAACCGGCTCACTCCTCGCGCTCACCGGACTCCTCCGATCAGTGCGGCGGCCAGCCCGATCAGCAGCGCACCCGCCAGCACACCGGCGGCCGCGCGGGGCAGCGCCGCCCGGTGCAGTGCGGCCAGCCCGGCACCCAGACCGGACGCGGCCCGCCCGCTGCCCTCGACCGCTCCGTCCACCACCACCTCGTCGCCGGTGCGCGCGACCCGGGCGAGCGCCCGGACGGGGCGTACGACCAGGGTGTGCTGGACGTCGTCGAGCCGGAACGCGCGGGCGAAGACCGGCCGCAGCGGACCCAGCGCGGCCGCCGGGTCGGCGGCCCGGTCCCGACGCCAACCCAGCAGCACCAGCCCCGCCCCGACGAGCAGCAGCGCCAACGGCAGCAGCAGCCCCGGCCCGAGGTGGACCAGGGCGTCCTCCGCGCCTGCCACCGGCACGGTGGCGAACCGCAGGCGGTCGGCGAACGCCCCGAGGAACCCGGCCAGGCCGAGCAGCGCGGCCGGCACGGCCAGGAGCAGCACCGGCCAGCGCAGCAGCGCCGGCGGGTCGTGCGGTCGGACCAGCGGCAGCCGGGGTTCGCCGAAGAAGGCCCGCAGCAGCAGCCGACCCGCGTACCAGGCGGTGATGGCCACACCGGCGAGCCCGGCCAGCCAGACCAGCCAGCCCACCCACGACGGCGCCGGGCCCGTTCCCTCCCGCGCGGCCGCCTCGGCCACCGCGAGCACGCCGTCCTTGCTCCAGAAGCCGGCCAGCGGCGGCACCCCGGCCAGCGCGCCCAGGCCCACCACCGTGCACCAGAAGGTCACCGGCATGGTGCGGCGCAGCCCGCCCATCTCCGACATCAGGGTGGTGCCCACCGCGTGGATGACCGCGCCGGCGGCGAGGAACAGCAGAGCCTTGAACGCGGCGTGGGTGAGCAGGTGGAACAGTGCCGCCGACGGCGAGCCGACCGCCAGCGCACCCGTCATGTAGCCGATCTGGGAGACCGTCGACCAGGCCAGCACCCGCTTGATGTCGTCCTGCGCGGTGGCGGCGAGGGCGCCGAGCAGCAGGGTGATCGAGCCGATCACCCCGAGCACGGTCAGCGTCACCGGCGCGGCCGTGAACAGCGGGTAGAGGCGGGTCACCGCGTACACGCCGGCGGCGACCATCGTCGCGGCATGGATCAGCGCGGAGATCGGCGTCGGGCCGGCCATCGCGTCGGGCAGCCAGGTGTGCAGCGGGAACTGGGCGCTCTTGCCGGCCACCCCGGCGAGCAGCAGCAGACCGGCGGCGGTCAGTGTCGCGGTGGAGTGGTCGTGGGCGAGCACGTCGGCGATCCGGAAGCTGCCCGTCGACACCCCGAGCAGCGCGATGCCGAGCAGGAAACCGACGTCACCGACCCGGGTCACCAGGAACGCCTTCATCGCGGCGGCGGGCGCGCCGGGCAGCCGGCGGTCGTGGGCGATGAGCAGGTACGAGCAGAGGCCCATCACCTCCCAGCCGACCAGCAGCATGAGCAGGTCACCGGCGACCACCACCAGCAGCATCGCGGCGGTGAAGAGGCTGATCTGCGCGGCGTACGGCGGGTAGCGGTGGTCGACGTCGAGGTCGTCGTGCGGGCCGCGCCGCAGGTAGCCGATCGAGTAGACCTGCACGGCCAGGGCCACCGCGGTGACCGCCACCGCGACCAGCGCGGCGGCGCCGTCCAGCCGGACCCCGAGGGTCACCGTCAACCCACCGAGGTCGACCCAGGTGGTCGACGTCTCCCGGGGCCGGTCGACCGTGACCAGCAGCGCGACGGCCAGCGCCAGCGCGCCGGCCGCGCCGGTCACCCCGAGCGCGACGGCCACCCGCCGGGCCCGGTCACCGCCCTCCGCATTCGTGGTGGGATGGCGCGGGGCAGGCGGCAGCAGCAGGCCGAGCAGCCCGGCAACCAGCGGTACGGCGGGCAGCAGCGCCCCCAGCAGCCCGGTCACCGGCCCGCCTCCCGGTCCGGGCCGGCGCTGGCGGCGACGGCTGGCCGCGGTGACTCGGCGGGCTCGGTCAGCGGCACCTCGTCCACCGCCACGCTGGCGCGCAGCCGGTAGAGCTGGAGAACGATTGCCAGCCCGACCCCGATCTCGGCGGCGGCGAGGACGATGACGAAGAGCGCGAAGACCTGGCCGGAGTGCGGCAGCACGGAACGCACGGTGGTGTCCGCGGTGACCAGGATCAGGTTCACCGCGTTGAGCATCAACTCGACCGCCATCAGCACCAGCACGGCGTTGCGACGGCGCAGTACGCCGTAGACGCCGAGGCCGAACAGCAGCGCGGCGGTGACGTACGGGATGACCGGCCTCACCGGCGACCCCCGGTCTCCACGTCGACCCCACCCGGCGCCGCGGTGCGGTCCGCTGCCGGAGCGGGCCGTCCGATGTCGGGCCGGGACAGCACCACCGCACCCACCAGGGCGGACAGCAGCAGCACGGAGAGCACCTCGAACGGCAGGACCCAGGACCGGAAGATCTGCTCCCCCAGCCGTTCCGCGGTGCCCGCCTCGGCCAGCGCCACCGTGCTCCACCGGTACGCGTCGACCAGCAGGACGGTCAGCCCCAGCCCGGCGCCGCCACCGATCAGCGCGGCCGGCCAGCCGGGGCGGTCCAGGTCGTCGGAGGCGCCGATCGGCGCGCGGGTCAGCATCACCGCGAACAGCAGCAGCACCACCACCGCGCCCACGTAGATCAGGACCTGCACCCAGGCCACCAGCTCGGCGCCGAGCACCAGATAGTCGCCGGCCAGCGCGCCCAGGCAGACCACCAGGTAGAGGCCGGCCCGGACCAGGTGTTTCGTGGTGACCACCAGCACGCCCGAGCCGACCGCCACGGCGCCGAGGGCGATCAGCAGCAGATCCGCGCCTGTCACCGGGCCGCCCTCGCAGCGGCCGGCCCGCGTCGCGCCGTCACGACGCCGGACCCGGGTCGGCGCCGGGCTCGGGGCGTACCACCGGCGGGGTGGGTCGTGCGGCCGCGACCTTGCGCGCGGCCGCGGTCTCCTCCTTGGCCGGCTCGCCGTTCGGGTCGTGCGCGGGCGGCGGCGGGACGGTGGCCATCCACTGGCCGAGGTGGTCCTTGTCGTGCAGCAGATCCTTGATGTCGTACTCGGCGTACTCGAACTCCGGCGACCAGTAGAGCGCGTCGAACGGGCAGACCTCGATGCAGATGCCGCAGTACATGCAGAGCGAGAAGTCGATGTCGAACTTGTCGAGCACGTTGCGTTGGCGGGGGCGGGCGGCGCCGGGCACCGCCACCTCCTCCTTGTGCGAGTCGATGTAGATGCACCAGTCCGGACACTCGCGGGCGCAGAGCATGCAGACCGTGCAGTTCTCCTCCGACAGCGCGATCACGCCGCGCGAGCGGGGTGGCAGCTCGGGGGCGACGTCGGGGTACTGCTGGGTGGTCGAGCGGCTGGTCATCGTCTTGAGGGTGACCGCCAGCCCCTTCACCAGGCCCGCGCCGGGCATGCCGCGCTCGCTGGCGCCGCCGGCCGGGCCGCCGTGCTCGCTGGGGTCGCTCATGTGGACCATCCTGCCCTGTGGCCCCGACGCGCGCGACCACCACCCGTGGGTCCGCGACGCCACCCTGGTCGCGGGGAGAACGGACCGCCCGTCGGACTACGCCCCGGGCCTGCCGACGGCCGCCGGGGGCAACATCTCGACGCCGAGCTGCTGCAGCAGCTGGAACAGCTCGTTGCAGCTCCAGACCTCGACGATCCGGCCCGCCCCGTCGAAGCGCAGGAACGTCGCCCCGGAGTAGCTGACCACCTGACCGGTCGGCGGCACCGGCCCGAACTGCCCGGCCTGGGTGCCGGCCGCCCGCCAGTGCACGGCCACCCGCTCGCCGGCGGCCACCACGTCCACGACCTTGTAGCGCAGGTCCGGGAAGGCGGCCCGCCGCTCGCGGTGCCAGGCCAGCGTGGCCTCCGGCCCGGTGCCGCCCAGGCCGGGGCACTCCTCGGCGACCAGCTCGTACGCCGACTCCTCCCGGCGGGCGTTCCACACGTCGGCGATGAAGCGTCGGGCCGCCGCCTCCACATCCGTCATCCCGGCAGGTTAGCCGGCACCGGCCCGACCGCGACCGGGCCGGTGCCGCAGCGCCCGGGTCGCAAGGTCGTGGCGCCCGGGTTGCTCGCAGGCGCGCAGCGCGGACCGGAATCCGCGACGATGGGAACGAGACGGCGACCGGACCGGAGGGGTGACGTGGGCGAGGAAACAGGCGGCAAGTACGTCGAGCCGGGTGGCGAGTTCACCCGGGACCAGCGGTACATCGCCACCCGGATCACCGAGGACGGGCGGGACGGATACCCGGTCGAGCCGGGTCGGTACCGGCTGGCGGTCAGCCGGGCCTGCCCGTGGGCCAACCGTCTGATCATCGTGCGGCGGCTGCTCGGCCTGGAGGACGCCATCTCGATGGCCGTGGCCGGCCCGACGCACGACGCCCGGAGCTGGACCTTCGACCTCGACCCGGGCGGCCGGGACCCGGTGCTCGGCATCGAGCGCATCCAGGAGGCGTACTTCAAGCGGTTCCCCGGCTACGAGCGGGGCATCACCGTGCCGGCGATCGTCGACGTGCCGACCGGGCAGGTGGTCACCAACGACTACGCGCAGATGAGCCTCGACCTGTCCACGCAGTGGGGCGCGTACCACCGTGAGGGCGCGCCGCAGCTCTACCCCGAGCACCTGCGGGAGCAGATCGACGAGGTCAACGCCGTGGTGTTCCGAGACGTCAACAACGGCGTCTACCGGTGCGGGTTCGCGGGCAGCCAGGAGGCGTACGACAAGGCGTACCACCAGCTCTTCGACCGGCTGGACTGGTTGACCGAGCGGCTGACCGACCAGCGGTACCTGGTCGGCGACACCATCACCGAGGCTGACGTGCGGCTCTTCACCACGCTGGTCCGCTTCGACCCGGTCTACCACGGCCACTTCAAGTGCAACCGGCAGAAGCTGAGCGAGATGCCGGTGCTCTGGGCGTACGCGCGGGACCTGTTCCAGACGCCCGGGTTCGGCGACACGATCGACTTCGACCACATCAAGCGGCACTACTACGAGGTGCACCGGGACATCAACCCGACCGGGATCGTCCCGCTCGGCCCCGACCTGTCCAACTGGATCACCCCGCACGGCCGCGAAGCACTGGGCGGCCGCCCGTTCGGCGACGGCACGCCACCCCCACCCCCGGCCGAGCCCGTAAACCCCGCACACACCCCGCTGCGCTGAGCCCTCTCACCCCGCCGATCTTGCACTTTCTGACGTGGATATGCCCCACTTGACCCCATTCGCGGGGGCAGAAGGTGCAAGATCGGCGCGGGAGTGGGGGCAGGGGCGGGGCACGGCCTCCGTTACAGGGCTATGCGCACGGCTGCCGTGAGGACCAGTTGCGCGAGGGAGGCCGGCACCAGCACCAGCCAGCAGAGCCGCTGGAGCTGGTCCTCGCGCAGCCGGGGGTAGGACACCCGGAGCCAGATGATCACGAAGGCCACGGCGAAGACCTTGAGCAGGGTCCAGAGCCAACCCAGCTGGTCGTCGGCGAACGGCCCCTGCCAGCCGCCGAGGAACAGCACCGTGGTCAGCGCGGCGATCACCACGATGCCGACGTACTCGGCGAGCAGGAAGAACGCGAAGCGCAGGCCCGTGTACTCGGTCATGTACCCGAAGACCAGCTCCGAGTCGGCCACCGGCATGTCGAACGGCGGCCGGCGGATCTCGGCCAGCCCGGCGACGAAGAAGATGATCATTGCGGGCGCCTGCCAGAGCAGCCACCACGGCTGCCAGGCCTCGACGATGCCCGAGAGGCTGAGCGTGCCCGCCGCCATCGCCACCGACGCCGCGGCCAGCACCAGCGGCAGCTCGTAGCCGAGCAACTGGGCGGCCCCGCGCAGCCCACCGAGCAGGCTGTACTTGTTGGCCGACGCCCAGGCCGACATGAGCACCGCCACCACCCCGACGCCGACCACGGCCAGCACGAAGAACAGGCCGATGTCCAGCGGTTGCCCGACCAGGTCGTTCGGGCCGAGCGGGATGACCAGCAGCACCAGCAGGTAGGGCACCAGCGCCACCGCCGGCGCCAACCGGAACACCGCCCGGTCCGCCTCACGCGGGGTGATGTCCTCCTTCTGCACGAACTTGACGCCGTCCGCCACGAGCTGCGCCCAGCCGTGGAAGCCGCCCGCGTACATCGGGCCGAGCCGGCCCTGCATGTGCGCCATCACCTTGTGCTCGGCCTGCCCGACCAGCAGCGGCAGGGTGAGGAACGCGACCAGCACACCGCCCACCCGCAGCACCAGCTCCACCCAGAGCGGCATCAGGCCGTACCCCCGTCGTCGTCGGTGCGGCCGCCCCGCGTCGGCGGGTCGGCGGCCGGGCCGGAAGCCGGCTGGTCGGGCGCCGCCGGGCCGTCGGCGGTGCCGGCGGGCCGGGGAGTACGCGCCGGACGGGCCCCCGGAGCGGGCCGCGCGGGTCGGTCACCGGCCGGCCGGGCCGGGGTGCCGCCACGCGGACCCTCCCCCACGCCACCCGCGCCGGCCGGGGTGGGCGTCGTCCCCCACTCGCCCGGCGCCGGCACGCCCGGCGGGCGGATCGGTCGTCGGCCGCCGCCGGCCTCGGACTCGCCCGGTTCCTTCGCGCCCGGCCAGGGCTTGGCCACCCGGGAGGCGAGCACGAACTCCTTGCGCAGCGGATGGCCCTCGAACTCCGGCGGCAGCAGGAGCGGGCGCAGCTCCCCGTGACCGGCGAAGCCGATGCCGAACATTTCGTGCGTCTCGCGCTCGTGCCAGGCGGCACCCGGGAAGACGTCGACCACCGAGGCCACCGTGGGCGCGCCGCGGGGCAGCCGGGTGCGCAGCAGCACGCCGTGCCGCAACCGGGTCGACCAGAGGTGCGCCACCACGTCGAAGCCGTCGGCCAGCTCGTCGACGGCGGAGAGCCAGTCGAAGAAGTCGCAGGCCAGCTCGGTGTCGTCACGGGCCGCGCGCACCGCGTCCGGCCAACTCGCCGGCGGCACGTCGACGGTGGCCCGGGCGAACCGCTGCCCGCCGGAGACCGACGGGGTCGCCTCGACCGGCGCGAGCAGCGCGACCAGCCGAGCGCCGACCTCTTCGGGAGTCATGCCGCTGATCCTATGGCGTCTCCCCCGCGCGGGCCCGGCCCGCGTCGGTCCACCACCGGCACCCGACGATCTGCCGGCTTTGGGGGCGGCACGGCGGTCGGCGGGGAAAGATGAGGGCGTGCGCGCTGTCACTGTGGAACCTGGAGTCGCCAACTCGCTGAGCCTCGTCGAGGATCAGCCGGAGCCGGCGCCCGAGGAGGGCGCCCTCCTGGTCCAGGCGCTGGCGGTGGGGATCTGCGGCACCGACCACGAGATCGTGGCCGGGGAGTACGGCGAGGCGCCGCCCGGCGAGACCCGCCTGATCATCGGGCACGAGTCGTTGGGCCGGGTGCTGGAAGACCCGAGCGGCACCTTCCAACACGGTGACCTGGTGGCCGGGATCGTCCGGCATCCCGACCCGGTGCCCTGCCCCAACTGCGCGGTCGGCGAGTGGGACATGTGCCGCAACGGGCAGTTCACCGAACACGGCATCAAGTCACTGCCGGGGTTCGCCCGCGATCGCTGGCGGATCGAACCCGAGTTCGCCGTCCGGCTCGACCCGGCACTGGCGCGGGTCGGCATGCTGCTGGAGCCGACCAGCGTGGTCGCGAAGGCGTGGGACCACATCGAGCGGATCGGGCACCGCGCCGAGTGGCAGCCACAGACCGTCCTGGTGACCGGGGCGGGGCCCATCGGGCTGCTGGCCGCGCTGCTCGCCGCCCAGCGTGGGCTCGCCGTCCACGTCCTCGATCGTGCGACGTCGGGGCCGAAGCCGGAGCTGGTGGCCGCGCTCGGCGCGTCGTACCACACGGTGCCGGTCAACGACCTGCCCTTCGAGCCGGACGTGGTGATCGAGTGCACCGGCGCGCCGACGGTGGTCCTCGACGTGATGTGCAAGGCGGCCCCGACCGGGATCGTCTGCCTGGCCGGGGTGTCCAGCGGTGGCCGGAGCATCGACTTCGACGCCGGTGCGCTCAACCGGGCGCTGGTGCTGGAGAACAACGTGGTGTTCGGCTCGGTGAACGCCAACCGGCGGCACTGGACCATGGCCGCGCAGGCGCTCAGCCGCGCCGACCAGTCCTGGCTCGAGTCGCTGCTCACCCGGCGGGTGCCGGTGGAGCGGTACGAGGAGGCGTACACGGCTGGGCCGGGCGACATCAAGGTGGTGCTGGAGTTCGACTCCTGAGCGGTGGGTTGGCCGGTCAGATGCCGGGCAGCCGGCCGTTGCGGAACAGGTCCACGAAGAGCTGGTGGTCCTGCCGGGCGCGCACCCCGTACGCGTGCGCGAAGTCCACCAGGTGGCTGACGAAGCCCGACTCGTCGGCGCCCACCACGGCGACGATCGCCTCCTCCGTGGAGTAGTCCACCAGGTCGTGGCTGGACTCGTCGTCGGCGACCGAGTGCATCCGGGCCACCGCCCGGCCGAGGTCGACGAGCACCCCGGTCAGCTCCTCCGGCTCGTTGACGTCGGACCAGTCCAGGTCGGCGGCGTACGGGGAGACCTCCGCGACGAGCTGCCCGGCGCCGTCCAGCTCGGTGAAGCCCAGCCAAGGGTCGGCGTGCGCCTGCAACGCCCGCTGCGACTCGGCGGTCCGGTGGCCCTGGTGCTGGAAGTAGCCCCGGACCGACTCGTCGGTGACGTACCGCGCCACGGCCGGCACCTGCGCCTGCTTCATGTAGATGACGACGTCGTTCTCCAGGGCCTGGGTGTGCCCCTCCAGCAGCAGGTTGTACGACGGCAGCCCGGCCGAGCCGATGCCCACCCCCTTGCGCAGCACCACGTCCTTGATCTGCGCCGCCACCGGGCGCGGCCGTGCCGAGGTGGTGGGCAGGGTGGTCAGGTAACCCTGGAAGGCGGCGAGGACCTGGTCCCGGGTGGCCTCGTCGATCTCGAAGACCCCGTCGCCCACGGAGAAGCGCCGCTCGTAGTTGTCGATCGTCGTCTGGGTGGCGAGCAGGTCGACCCGGGTGTTGAGGCGGGCCTGCTGGAGCACCCGGCGCAGCACCCCGTCGGCGTTTTCCAGGGTGATCGAGCCGATCGCGTCGTCCCCACCGGCGGCGATCGCCCGCAACTCGGTGAGGTACGAGCGGGCGAAGCCGGCCACCAGGTCGCCGATCACCGTGTCGGAGAGCGCCTTGCCGTAGCCGAGCAGCGCCACGCTGGCCGCGAACCGCCGCAGATCCCAGGTGAACGGGCCGACGTACGCCTCGTCGAAGTCGTTGACGTTGAACACGAGCTGCCCGGAGGCGTTCATGTAGGTGCCGAAGTTCTCCGCGTGCAGGTCACCGTGGATCCACACCCGGCTGGTCCGCTCGTCCAGGAACCGGTCGTCGGCAAAGTCGCCGCGCTGGTCGGCGTAGAAGAGCGCGGCGCTGCCCCGGTAGAACGCGAACGGCGACGCCGCCATCTTGCGGAACTTGCGGCGGAAGGCCGCCGGGTCGATCGCCATCGACGCGCCGAACTCTTCGGTGAGCACGTCGAGGATGTGGGCGGACCGCGGGTCCACGGAGTTGCTCATGGTGCGCAGGCTAGCCCGACGCCACCACCCGGGGCGTCAGACGACCGAATGGCCCGTCGGGGCCGACGGGACGGAACGCGTGCCGGGTCAGCCGACGCCGGGTGGGCGTACCGGGGGCGCGGTGAGCGAGTCGACGGAGCGCGGGGCGGAGGCTTCGCGGGGCGCGGTGTCCAGCGGTGAGGCGAGCAGATCCGGGCGGGGCACCCCGCCGACGCCGGACTGCTCGGCGGCGATCTTCTCCTGCAGGCGCAGGATGCCGTGCAGCAGCGCCTCCGGCCGGGGCGGGCAGCCGGGCACGTAGACGTCGACCGGGATGAGCTGGTCGACCCCCTTGGTCACCGAGTACGAATCCCAGTAGGGGCCACCGCAGTTGGAGCACGCGCCGAACGAGATGACGTACTTCGGCTCCGGCATCTGGTCGTAGAGCCGCTTGATCGCCGGGGCCATCTTGTCGGTCACCGTGCCGGAGACCACCATCAGGTCGGCTTGCCGGGGGCCGTGGGCGAACGGGATGACGCCGAGCCGGATGAAGTCGTGCCGGCCCATGCTCGTGGCGATGAACTCGATCGCGCAGCAGGCCAGACCGAAGTTGAAGACCCAGAGCGAGTAGCGGCGCCCCCAGTTCAGCACGAACCGGATCGGCTCTCCGAGCACTGCCGGTAGCTGCACGGCCCCTCCCTCCTGTCACCCACTGGACAGTCAACCACAGGGTCCGGCTGCAACCCGGAGGGCGGTTGACAGCTTCTACAGGGGTACGGCGCGCCGACGACGGCCGCGCCAACGGGGACCCACGGGAGGAACCAGGATGAACACTCGTACCGGACAGCGGGCAGTCGTGCTGCTCGGCTCGGCGCTGGCCGTACTGACCGCGATGCCGGCCACCGCCGCGCTGGCGTCCACCCACGCGCCGGCCTCGGTCTCGGCGGGCCGGCTGGTCCTGGAACCGACCGACGGCGGTTACCGGGGCACCCTGCCGGTGACCATCACCAACCGCAGTCGAGCCGCCGAGTACTACAGCATCCAGGTCACCGAGCCGGTCGCCGGTTCCTTCGACGGGCTACAGCCCACCGGCGCCTGCTTCAACGGCGGCCTCGTGGAGAACCGGCGGGTGATGGTGTGCGGGGTGGACGGGCCGGACCTGGAGCCGGGCGAGCGGCGCAGGCTGGGCGTCACCTTCGAGGTACTGACCGCGCACCGGTCGTACGCCATGATCGCCGGGGGCGGCCGGGTCGAGGTCGTGCCGGGTCACACGCAGCAGGTGGCCGACGGCGAGAACTTCAGCGCCCGGTTCCGGGGCACCGACGGATCGCTGGACCACCCGCGGCCGTACGTCCAGGACACCGTGGCGAGGGCCTCGCTGACCTCCGACACGGCCGCGCTGACCCTGACCAGGCAGGCCGACGGGACGTACGCGGGCCGGCTGCCGGTGACCGTGCGCTACGCCGGCGACGCCCCCCACGACTACCTGGCGGTGCGGGCGGTCCTGCCCGCCGGGGTGGAGATCGCCGGCACCGATCCGCAGGACTCGCCGAGCTTCGGCGAGTGGTTCGACGTGCCGGGCGGACGGATGGGTGTCGGCGAGGAGCGCACCTTCGCCGTCCTGTTCCGCGCGCCGGCCGACACCACCGCCGGTGACCTCGGAACCGTCGGGCTCACCGTGAGCACCCGGTACGGGGCCGACGAGGTGGCCGAAGCGTCGCCGGCCGACAACAGCCTCCAGGTCACGCTGAGCGCCA
>NZ_JAMHIW010000013.1 GCF_023896955.1 Micromonospora sp. RHAY321 | reverse complement strand
CGAGAGGGGAGGGTTGATGGAGTTCGACTTCGCCGATCAGCAGCCGAAGCTCCTCATGCTGATGTACGGGCTGGTCGCCTTCGTGGTGGTGGTGGGCGGTCTGCTTCTGCTGCTCGACGTCGTGCCGGCCTGGTTCGCCCGGCGACAGGAGGCGCGGCTCATCGCCGCCTCCGCGAGCGGGGTGCCGATCACCCGGCGACCCAGGCAGCGGGAGGGCCTCTTCGCCCTCTTCTTCCTGCTGCCGACGTTGCTGCTGCTCGGCATCGGCCTGGTCGTACCGGCCATCCGCACCACGTTGCTCTCCCTGATGGACCGGGACAGCAACGACTGGGTGGGGCTTCGCAACTACGGCTGGATGTTCTCCGACGACTCGATCGTCCGGGTCCTGGTCAACAGCCTGATCTGGGTGCTCCTGGTCCCGCTGGTGGCGACCGCGTTCGGCCTGATCTACGCCGTTCTGGTGGACAAGGCCCGGTTCGAGGCGGTGGCCAAGTCACTGATCTTCCTGCCGATGGCGATCTCCTTCGTCGGCGCCAGCATCATCTGGAAGTTCGTCTACGCCTACCGCGGCGAGGGCGACCAGATCGGTCTGCTCAACCAGATCGTGGTCAGTCTCGGCGGTGAGCCGAAGCAGTGGCTGCTCGAGTCACCGCTGAACACACTGCTGCTGATCGTCATCATGATCTGGATCCAGGCCGGTTTCGCCATGGTGGTGCTCTCCGCCGCGATCAAGGCCATCCCCGGCGACATCGTGGAGGCCGCACGGCTCGACGGGGTCAGCCCGTGGCAGATGTTCTGGCAGATCACCATGCCGAGCATCCGACCCGCGCTGATCGTGGTGATGGTGACCCTCTCGATCGCCACGCTCAAGGTCTTCGACATCGTCCGGACCTCGACCAACGGCAACTACGACACCAGCGTGATCGCCAACGAGATGTACAACCAGGCCTTCCGGTACAGCGAGAACGGGCAGGGCTCCGCGCTCGCGGTCTTCCTCTTCATCCTGGTCATCCCGATCGTGATCTACCAGATCCGCAACCTCCGTCAACAGCGGGAGGGCTGAGATGACGACCGCAACGCCCACCGTCGCCGTCGGCACGCAGAAGACCGACGGCCCCACGTCCACCGCCGGGCGGGTTCGCAAGCGGCTGAACAGCCGTACCGCGACGCTCGTCTCGATCGTCATCGCGGTGGTCTGGACCATCCCGACCTTCGGCCTGCTCGTCTCCTCCCTCCGGCCGGAGGACGAGATCAAGACCACCGGCTGGTGGACGGCCTTCACCAACCCGCAGTTCACCCTGGAGAACTACCAGCAGGTGCTGTTCGGGCGGTCGTCCTCGTCGGGGCAGCTCGCCGGGTACTTCATCAACTCCCTGGCGATCACCATCCCGTCGGTGCTCTTCCCGATCGCCTTCGCGTGCCTGGCCGCGTACGCGCTGGCGTGGATCAACTTCCGCGGCCGGGACTGGCTCTACATCGCCATCTTCGCGCTGCAGATCGTGCCGTTGCAGATGGCCCTGGTGCCGCTGCTGAGGTTCTTCTCCACCGGCGTCACCCTCGGCGGCGTCACCATCATGCCGGCCTGGGACCTGGTCGACGAACAGAAGTTCGCCCAGGTGTGGTTCGCGCACACCTGCTTCGCACTCCCGTTCGCCGTCTTCCTGCTGCACAACTTCATCTCGCAGCTACCGGGCGACCTGATGGAGGCGGCCCGGGTCGACGGTGCCAGCCACCCGAAGATCTTCCGCACCATCGTGCTGCCGCTGATCACCCCGGCGCTGGCGGCGCTCGGCATCTTCCAGTTCCTCTGGGTCTGGAACGACCTGCTGGTCGCACTGATCTTCGCGGGCGGCAGCGACGAGACGGCCCCGCTCACCGTCCGGCTCGCCGAGATGGCCGGCACCCGGGGCAACGAGTGGCAGCGGCTGACCGCCGGGGCGTTCGTGTCGATCGTCGTACCGCTCATCGTGTTCCTGTCCCTGCAGCGCTACTTCGTGCGAGGTCTGCTCGCCGGCAGCGTCAAGGGCTGACCCGCGTGCCCGCCGCCGCCTGGCCCCTCGGGCGGCGGCGGGCGCCGGGTACCGAGCGGGGGAACCGTGACGAAGATTGATGATGTCGCCCGGCTGGCCGGGGTGTCCACGGCCACCGTCTCGCGGGCGCTGCGCGGGCTGCCGACGGTGTCGGCCGCCACCCGGCGCCGGGTGCTCGCCGCCGCCGAGCAGCTCGACTACGAGGTCTCACCGAGCGCGTCCCGGCTCGCTGGCGGCCGGACCGGCACGGTGGCGGTGGTCGTCCCCCGGATCACCCGCTGGTTCTTCAGCACCGTCGTCGAGGCGGTCGAGGAGTTTCTCCACGACTCCGGTTACGACCTGCTGCTCTACAACCTGGGCGGCCGGGAACAGGTCCGCCAACGGGTGCTGCGCACCGCCAACCTGCACAAACGGGTGGACGCCATCATGCTGGTCGCCACGCCGCTGCGGCCGGCCGACCTGACCGCACTGGCCACTCTGGACCTGCCCGGGGTGACCATCAGCTCGGGCACCAGGGTGCCCAACTGGCCGTGCGTACGGATCGACGACCTGGCCGCCGCACGGGCCGCCACCCGGCACCTGCTCGACCTCGGCCACCACCGGATCGCGCACATCTCCGGCGACCCCGACGACGAGTTGGCCTTCACCACCCACCTCGACCGACGCCGGGGCTACCAGGCGGAACTGCGAGCCGCCGGCCTGCGGCCCGACCCGAGCCTGGACGTGGAGTCCACGTTCACCATCGACGGCGGCAACCGGGCGGCAGCCGAGTTGCTGGCCCGCGGCGAGCCACCGACGGCGATCTTCGCGGCCTGCGACGAGATGGCGATGGGCGCGATGACCGCGCTGCGCGACGCCGGGCTGCGGGTGCCGCAGGACGTCAGCGTGATCGGCGTCGACGACCACGACCTGGCCGGCGTGCTCGGGCTCAGCACCATCGCCCAGCCCGCCGCCGAGCAGGGAAGGCTGGCCGCCCGGATGCTGCTCGACCCGCTCGGCGCCCCGAGCATCGGCCCGATCATCGGCCAACGGACCGCCGGCCGCGAGACGCCGGTGATCCTGCCCACTCGACTGGTGGTGCGGGACTCGACCGCACCACCCCGGGCACACTGAACTCCAACCATCCGCCGTCGGCCGGCGGCTGGCGGCGACGTGGCCGGCAGCAGCACCGCCCGGCAGTCCACACAGCTCGACACGGGAGACGACCCTGAACACGCAGCAGACCCCCTCCGGCGACCCGATCACCGGTTGGTGGACCGAAGCCGCCATCTACCAGATCTACCCCCGCTCGTTCGCCGACTCGGACGGGGACGGGATCGGCGACCTGCCGGGCATCACGGCCCGCCTCGACCACCTCGTCGAGTTGGGCGTGGACGCGGTGTGGCTCTCCCCGTTCTACCCGTCGCCGCAGGCCGACGCCGGCTACGACGTGGCCGACTACCGGGACGTCGACCCGCTGTTCGGCACCCTCGCCGACGCGGACAAGCTGATCGCCGAGGCGCGCGCCCGGGGCCTGCGGGTGATCGTCGACCTGGTGCCGAACCACACCTCCTCGGCGCACCAGTGGTTCCAGGCCGCACTGCCCGCCGCGCCCGGCAGCCCGGAGCGCGCCCGGTACATCTTCCGTGACGGCCTCGGCCCGAACGGCGACCAGCCGCCGAACGACTGGCAGAGCGTCTTCGGCGGCCCGGCCTGGACCCGGACGCTCGGGCCGGACGGGCGGCCCGGCCAGTGGTACCTGCACCTGTTCGACACCGGGCAGCCGGACCTCAACTGGGACAACCCCGAGGTGCACGCCGAGTTCCTGGACGTGCTGCGGTTCTGGCTCGACCGTGGGGTGGACGGCTTCCGGGTGGACGTGGCGCACGGCCTGGTCAAGCAGGCCGACCTGGCCGACTGGCAGGAGCCGCAGGAGATCCTCTCCGGCAACGAGGTGGACAAGCCGCGCCCGCCGATGTGGGACCAGGAGGGCGTGCACGAGATCTACCGGCAGTGGCGGCAGGTCCTGGACAGCTACCCCGGCGAGCGCGTGCTGGTCGCCGAGGCGTGGGTGGAGCCGGCCGAGCGGCTGGCCCGCTACGTCCGCCCGGACGAGATGCACCAGGCGTTCAACTTCGAGTACCTCCTCGCCGCCTGGACCGCGCCGGCCCAGTACGCGGTGATCACCCGCTCGCTGGAGGCGACCGACTCGGTCGGCGCGCCGACGACCTGGGTGCTGTCCAACCACGACGTGGTACGGCACGCCTCCCGGCTCGGCCTGCCGATCGGCACCGTCCGGCCCAACGGCATCGGAATCGGGGACCCGCAGCCGGACGCCGCGCTCGGCCTGCGCCGGGCCCGGGCCGCCACCCTGCTGATGCTCGCCCTGCCCGGCTCGGCCTACCTCTACCAGGGCGAGGAGCTGGGGCTGCCCGAGCACACGACGATGCCCGACGAGGCCCGGCAGGACCCGACCTGGGAGCGGAGCGGGCGCACCCAGCGTGGCCGCGACGGCTGCCGGGTGCCGATCCCGTGGGAGGCCGACGCCCCGTCGTACGGCTTCGGCCCGACCGACGCCAGCTGGCTGCCGCAGCCACCGGTGTTCGCGGAGTACGCCCTGGACCGGCAGCGCGACGTGCCCGGCTCGACGTACGAGCTGTACCGCACGGCGCTGCGGCTGCGCCGCGCCCACGGGCTGGGCCGCGGCACGCTGGAGTGGCTGTCCTCCGGCGACGAGGTGCTGACCTTCCGCAACGGTGAGCTGACCGTGCTGACCAACTTCGGTGACACCCCGGTGCCGGTCCCGGCCGGTGCCGAGGTGCTGGCCGCCAGCGCACCGCTGGACGACGACGGCGCGGTCCCGACCGACGTGACCGTCTGGCTGCGCGGCTGACCCAGCCTCGACCGGCCCGTCCCGCCGGCCCTGCTCACTAGGGGCCGGCGGGACGGCCGGTGCGCTGAGCGGGCTCAGAGGCGGTCGGCGCGGGTGTGCAGCAGGTCGTGCACGTTCTCGATGTCCGCCGGTGAGGTCCGCGAGGCGAGCCAGTACATGACGCCGGTGGGGATGAAGAAGAGCTGGAACGCGGCCAGCCCGACGGCGAAGTTCAACGGCGGCGGGAATGCCGCTCGCAGCCCCTGGAACGCCACCCCGACCAACCCGTTGCCGGCCGCGCGACCAACCCCGTTGACCAGGTTGCCGAGGCTGTAGACGGTTCCCCGGTGCTCCGGTGGGTTGACGTCGGCGATCAGCGCGAACCAGTTCGGCGAGTTGGCCGAGGTCAGCGCGAGCGCAACGATCGCGGTGAGCAGGCTCAGCCCCACCGACGGCTCGGTGAAGACACTGGCCAGCACAGCGCCGATCACCGCGCCGCCACTCGCGCCGTCCGGCACGTCGATGGTCACCGGGACGAAGAACAGCACCAGGTAGAACGGCAGCGCGGCGAGGATGCCGACCGCGGCGACCAGGGCCCGCCCTCTCGGCGTGCGCCGCTGCGCCGCGTCGCCGATCAGGCCACCCACGATGGAGAGCACCCCGCCGAGTTGGAACAGTGTGGCGAACACGCTGCCCACCACCACCGCGGTCGACGTCGAATATCCCTGGGCCTCGGCCCGTTCGGCGAAGAGCACCGGCAGCCAGACCAGCGAGCCGAAGGCGGCCTGCGCGGTCAGGCCCTGCAGGATCAGCCACCGGTTGGTCCGTCGGGCCAGGATGCGCGGGAGGTCGGCGCGGCTGATCCGATAGTCGTACTCGGCGCCGGCGTTCAGCCTGCCGGCCAACTCCGGCTCGCTCTGGCCACGGCGGACGTCGTACGTGAACAGGTACGCCAGGGCGGCGACCAGGCCGACGCCGGTCAGGATCAGGAACGGTCGCCGCCAGTCAGCCGCCCCGAGCAGCCCGCCGACGAGCGTGCCCGCCAGGGTGCCGACCCCCTGGGAGAGCCCCCAGAAGCTCATCACCAACCCGCGCCGGGTCGGTGAGATCAGGTCGGTGACCACCGAGAAGCCGACCGAGCCGACCGCACCGAGGCCGACCGCCGCGACCAGTTGTGCGGCGAGGAACGTCAGGTAACCACCGGCGAGCGCGCTGCCGCCGGTGCCCGCCGCCCAGAGCAGCGTGCCCACCATGAGCAGCGGCTTGCGGTTGGTCCGGTCGCCGACGTACGCCCAGCCGACCGCCGCCACCGCGCTGACCAGGAAGCTGACCGCGGTGACCAGACCGAGCAGCCGCCCCGACACGCCGAACGCGTCGGAGATCGGGCCGTACAGCGGCGGGACCAGCCCGATCGCCACGTTGTCCAGGGAGGCGAGCAGCACGAACACCACGACGCTGTACAACCGGTGGGCCGGACCACCGCCCCGGCCAGGCGGACGTGGGCCGGGCCCGCCACTGGTCACCGTCATGACCGGCAGCCAACCAGACTCCGGTGCGGCGGTCGTCACGCGGGTGGGTGCCGGTCACCGTCAACCAGCACCCACCCGCGTCGATCCCGACGGTCAGCGGCGGTCGAGAACCAACCCGCGGGCTGCGGCGTACTGCTCGCGGACGGCGGGCACGGGCTCGGCCGCGTACTCCTCGGTGCCCTTGAGCTCCCACACCGGCGGCGTCGGACCGCCCAGGGCGACCCAGGCGGCCTGTCGGGCGGCACCGTCGGCGACGTACTCCCCGGCGGGCGGGACGACCACCGGGCAGCCGAAGACCTGCGGTGCGATCCGGCGGACCGCGGCGGACCGGGCACCGCCGCCGACCAGGATGACCCGGCGGACGGTGGCACCCTGCGCGGTCAGCGCGTCCAGGCCGTCGGCGAGCGCGCAGAGCATGCCCTCCACGGCGGCCCGGGCCAGGTGCGCGGGGGTCGACGTGCGCAGGGTCAACCCGTGCACCGCGCCGGTGGCGAGCGGACGGTTCGGTGTCCGCTCCCCCTCCAGGTACGGCACCATGACCAGCCCGTCCGCACCGGCCGGCGCGGAGAGCGCCAGCTCGGCCAGCTCGTCCAGGCCGACGCCGAGCAGCGCGGCGGCGGCGTCCAGCACCCGGGCGGCGTTGAGCGTGCAGACCAGTGGCAGGAAGCGGCCGGACGCGTCGGCGAAGCCGGCCACCGCACCGCTGTCGTCGGCGGCCGGCACGTCGGCGACGCTGAACACGGTGCCCGAGGTGCCGATCGAGACGACCACGTCACCGGGGCCGGCGCCGACGCCGAGCGCGGCGGCGGCATTGTCCCCGGTGCCCGCGCCGAGCAACGCGCCCGACCCACCCAGCCCGTCGGCAAGGGTGCCGGCCGACTCGGCCGGACCGAGCACCTCGGGCACCGCCAGCCGCCGCCCGAAGGCCCGCTCCAGCAGGTCGAGTCGGTAGTCGCCGGTGGCCGGCGACCAGTAGCCGGTGCCGCTGGCGTCACCCCGGTCGGTGCGCAGCGCGGCCAACCCCGGAGCGCCGGCCAGCCGCCAGGTCAGCCAGTCGTGCGGCAGGCACACGGCGGCCACCCGGGCGGCCAGTTCCGGCTCGTGCCGGGCCAACCAGCGCAGCTTGGTGATCGTGAAGCTGGCCACCGGCACGCTGCCGGTGGCCGCGGCCCAGAGCCGGCGCCCCGTCGCGTCGCCGCCGGCCTCCTGGACCAGGTCGGCGGCGGCATCGGCGGATCGGGTGTCGTTCCAGAGCAGTGCCGGACGAACCACCCGGCCGTCCTCGTCGAGGCAGACCATGCCGTGCTGCTGGCCGGCGACCGAGACCGCCGCCACGTCGGCCAGCCCGCCGGCCTGGTCGGTGGCGCTGCGCAGCGCCTGCCACCAGGCTTCCGGGTCGACCTCGGTGCCATCCGGGTGCGGTGCGCGGCCCTGCCGCAGCAGGGCGCCGGTCTCCGCGTCCCGGATGACCACCTTGCAGGACTGTGTGGACGAGTCGACGCCCGCGACCAGCGGCATGGCGGGCCCTCAGCGAGCGCCGAGCAGGTGCTCGACGGCGAGCTGGTTGAGCCGGACGAAGGCGTAGCCGCGGGCGGCCACCGCGTCGACGTCGACGTCCTCGAACGCCGACCGGTCGGCGAGGAACTCGTCGTATCCCTCGCCAGCGTCGAGCGTCGGCGTGCTCAGCTCGCCGACCTTGCTCGCGGCCAGCGCCTCGACGACCTCCGGGTCGGCGCGGAACGCCGCCGCCCGCTCCTTGAGCAGCAGGTACGTGCTCATGTTGGCGGCCGCCGACGCCCACACCCCGTCCATGTCCTCCGTGCGGGAGGGCTTGTAGTCGAAGTGCCGGGGGCCGTCGTAGGTCGGGCCGCCGTTCGGGCCGCCGTTCTCCAGGAGGTCCACCAGGGCGAACGCGTTCATCAGGTCACCGTGGCCGAAGACCAGGTCCTGGTCGTACTTGATGCCCCGCTGGCCGTTGAGGTCCAGGTGGAACAGCTTGCCCTGCCAGAGCGCCTGGGCGATGCCGTGGGCGTAGTTGAGCCCGGCCATCTGCTCGTGCCCGACCTCGGGGTTGAGGCCGACCATCTCCGGGTGGGCCAGCTGGGAGATGAAGGCCAGCGCGTGCCCGACGGTGGGCAGCAGGATGTCGCCGCGCGGCTCGTTGGGCTTGGGCTCCAGGGCGAAGCGCAGGTTGTAGCCGCGGTCGATGACGTACTGGGTGAGCAGGTCGACGGCCTCGCGGTAGCGGTCCAGCGCGGCGCGGACGTCCTTGGCGACGTCGTACTCGGAGCCCTCGCGGCCACCCCACATGACGAACGTGCTGGCGCCCATCTCGGCGGCCAGGTCGACGTTGCGCAGCACCTTGCGCAGCGCGTAGCGGCGGACGTCGCGGTCGTTGCTGGTGAAGCCGCCGTCCTTGAAGATCGGGTGGGTGAAGAGGTTGGTGGTGACCATCGGCACCACCAGGCCGGTCTCGTCGAGGGCCTTGCGGAACCGGGCGATGTGGTGGTCGCGGGTGGCGGCGTCGGCCCCGAACGGGATCAGGTCGTCGTCGTGGAAGGTGATGCCGTACGCGCCCAGCTCGGCGAGCCGGTGCACCGCCTCGACGGCGTCGAGCTCGGGCCGGGTCGCGTCACCGAACGGGTCGCGGGCCGGCCAGCCCACCGTCCAGAGCCCGAAGGAGAACTTGTCGGCGGGGGTGGGACGCGGTGCCATGAGCAACCTCCGGGGTGGTGGTGTCCGCTATTTGTTCAACGATTGAATTATTTGCCCACCCTGTGGCACTGTCAAGGGGTGAGCCCCACCCACGCCCCGGCCGGCGCCGCCCGTCAGGGCAGCCTGCGCGAACTCAACCTCGCCCTGGTCCTCGGCCGGATCGCCGCCGCCGACCGACCCCCGTCCCGGGCCGACCTGGCCACGGCGACCGGCCTGACCCGGGCCACCGTCTCCGCGGTGGTCGAGGACCTGCTCGCCGGCCAGTTGGTCAGCGAGGCCGATCCGGCGCCCCGGGCCGGCGCCGGCCGACCGGCCCGGGGTCTGGTGCTCGCCGACCACGGGCCGGCCGGGCTCGGCCTGGAGGTCAACGTCGACTACCTGGCGGTCTGCGTCGTGGACCTCGCCGGTCAGGTGCGGCACCGCACCGTGCACCGGGCCGACCTGCGCCCGGTCGACCCCGCCGACGCCCTCGCCCGACTCGTCGAGCTGGCCGGGCGGGCCCGGGCCGACGCCGACCGGCAGGGCCTCACCCTGGCCGGGGCCGCGCTCGCCGTACCCGGCCTCGTGGACGACGCCGGGTTGGTCCGGCTCGCGCCGAACCTCGGCTGGCGCGACGTCGCGGTACCCGCGTTGCTCGCCGAGCACCCGGCGCTGACCGAGCAGGTGCCCGGCGTACCGGCGCTGATGGTGGACAACGAGGCCAACCTCGCCGCGCTCGGCGAGCTGCACTCCCGGCCACCCGGCCCGGCCAGCTTCCTGCACATCTCCGGCGAGGTCGGCATCGGCGCCGGGATCGTGCTGGACGGCGCGTTGTTCCGCGGCGTCCGCGGCTGGAGCGGCGAGATCGGGCACCTGCCGGTCCACCCGCAGGGCCGCCCGTGCCGCTGCGGCGGACGAGGATGCCTGGAGCAGTACGCCGGCCAGGAGGCGATCGTGGCCGCCGCCGGCCTGGCCCGGGCGGAGCTTCCCGCGGACACGGCGACCGTCCGGCTGGCCGAGCTGGCGGAGGCGGGCGACGACGCCGCGCTGCGGGCCCTGCGCGACGCCGGGACCGCGCTCGGTGTCGCGGTGGCCGGCGTGGTCAACCTGCTGGACCTGGACACCGTGGTGCTCGGCGGTGGGTACGCGCCGCTGGCACCCTGGCTGTGCCCGCCGGTGCTCACCGAGATCGCGGCCCGGGTGCTCACCGCCGCCTGGTCACCGGTCACGGTCCGACCGTCGACGCTCGGCGCGGAGGCCGCCGTGGTGGGCGCGGCCGGCTCGGTGGTCCGCCGGATCGTCGCTCGACCAGGCGGCTGGCTGGCCCGCTGCGGCTGAGCCGGCCCGCCGCTCTGGGCGGCGGTCGGAGGGGCTCGGTACGCTTGCCCTCACGCAACGATCCCCAGGCGAGGAGCCAGGAGCAGCATGCGCAGAGGTCGTCAGACGCGGGCCGGCGTCGGGCGGTGACCACGACCCGACGGGGCGGCATCACCGGCCCGGCGAGCGACGGTGGCCAGGCGTCCCGCCGAGCGACCCGGCGGTCCACCGGCGGTCCGCTGCCGGCCGACCCCCGGTTGGCCCGTGAGCTGCTCGACGGGCTCGCCGAGGCTGTGCTGACGACCGACGCGAACGGCTGCGTCACCCTGGTCAACGCCATGGCGACGGAGCTGCTCCCGGAGATCACCGCGGGCGTCGACCTGTCCCGGTGCCCCGTGCCGTCGCTGGCCCGGGCGATCGCCGACGGCACCGAGAGCTTCGAGGCCGAGCACGGCGGCCGGCGACTGCGCGGCGCCCGGCGACAGCTCGCCGACGGCCGCTACGCCTGGTACATCCGGGACGTCACCGAGGAGCACGCCCGCACCGACGCCCTCCTGGCCGAGCGCTCCCGCACCGCCTTCCTCGCCCAGGCCGGCAGCCGGCTGGGGCTCACCCTGCACCGGGACCAGACGCTCCGGGCCACCGCGACACTCGCCGTGCCGTACCTGGCCGACGCCGCCGTGGTGCTGCACCGCCCGCCACTGGCGAGCGAGCCGCACGTCAACTGGATCCGGTACGCCGACGGCGAGCCGGCCCCGGTCGCCGGGCTGGCCGAACCGACGCTGACCGGCGGCGTGCCCGGGCTGAGCGAGGCGCTGGACGGCGAGCCCACCGAGCCGGGCCCGTGGTCGGACGCGGAGTTCGCCGACCTGGCCAACGTGCTGCCGCCCGGATTCGGCCAGCCGGGCACGGTGCTGGTCAGCCCGATGCTCAGCGCGGGCGGCCCGACCGGTGCCCTGCTGTTGATCCGCCGGGCCGGGCGGGCCGCCTTCGACCGGCGCGACGTCGAGCTGGCCCGCGAATTCGCCACCCGGGCCGGCGCCGCGCTGGCCGCCGCCGAGCTGTACGACGAGCAGGCCCACCTGGCCCGAGTGCTGCAGACCAGCCTGCTCCCGCCGGCGCTGCCCCCGGTGGCCGGGGTGAGCATGGCCGGCGGCTACCGGGCCGCGGGTGACACCCTGCGCATCGGCGGTGACTTCTACGAGGTGTTCCCGCACCCTCGCGGTGCGCTGTTCGCGCTCGGGGACGTGTGCGGCAAGGGCGTCGACGCCGCCGTCCTGACCGGGCGGGTCCGCCAGTCGCTGCAGACGCTGCGGTTGGTCGAGCAGCGCCCGCTGGAGTTGATCCGGCTGCTCAACCAGGCACTGTTCGACGCGCCCGACGCGGCGCGCCGCAGCCAGTTCACCACCCTGCTGCTCGGCTCGCTGGACCGCCTACCGGCCGGGATCGACATGCGGATCGCCGGCGGTGGCCATCCGGCACCGCTGCTGCTGACCACTGCCGGCACGGTCACCCCGGTTCCGGTCGGCGGAATGCCGGTCGGCGCGCTGGCAGCCGCCCGGTTCGCCGAGACCCGGGTGCGTCTCGCCCCGGGTGACCTGCTGCTGGCGTACACCAACGGGGTGACCGAGGCGCGCGGAGGACCGCGCGGCGCGGAGGTGTTCGGCGAGGCACGGCTGCGCGCCGCGCTCCTCTCGGCGGCCGGGCTGCCCCCGGCGGCGCTGGTCGACCGGCTGCTCCAGCTGGTCGACGAGTGGCTCAACGGGCAGGCCCACGACGACATCGCGGTGCTGGTCGTGTGCGCCTCGGCGTCGGCGTGACCAACCGGCCACGGCCGCCGGCGGGATCAGGCGGTGCGTGCCACCGGCGGCTCGCCGGTCGGCTGCTCCCGGGATGCTCCCATCCGCTCCGGGCCAGCCGTGCGGCTCGGCCACACCGCCGGGGTCGGCCGGTCCGGCTCCTCCGGCCAGTCCTCCCCCTGCCCGGTCGGCCGGTGCGGGTCGTCCGGGCCGCCCGGTGCCGGCACGCTCGGAGCCTGCAGCCGGCGGGCGGTCTCGTCGAACTCCCGCATGCCGCGCAGCAGCGCGTCGCGGCCCGCCGGGGTCATCCCGGCCAGCACGACGGCGAGTTTCGTCTCACGGTCGGCCCGCAGCTCGGCCAGGAGCCGGCGGGCCTCGGGCGTGAGGTGCAGGGCGATCTCCCGCCGATCGAAGCGGCCCGGCTCGCGCTCCAGCATTCCGGCGGCGACGAGACGGTCGCAGAGCCGGCTGGCGGAACTGAGCAGCATGTCGAGTCGGGCGGCGAGCCGGCGCAGGTTGATCCCGTCGAACTGCTCGACCACCATCACAGCCCGTAGCTGAGCTCCGGAGACCCGGCTGGCCGTGCCCTCCCGGGCGGACTCCCACACCGACAGCAGGGCACCCGCCACCGCGTCCAGTGCGGCAGCCATACTCGTCTCGGGGTCCGGTGGACCGTTCAGTTCGGCCATGGTGGCCCGAGACTACTCCGAACCCACTGGTGGTCGAGCTTTGATCAAGGGAGCGGTGATGAGTGAACCGGTCAATCGGGCACGACGTACCCTGAACGAGACACCCGCCGACCAACTTGTGGGCGGAATCGCGGACGTTCTGGCCGGGTCGTACGGCATCACCGAGGCGGAGCTGTACCAGGTCGACTACCGGCTCTCGGAGCTCCTGCCGCTCACCGAGGGTGACCCCATCACGGGTCCCGGGCACCCCGCCTGGCGCGCCTTCGACCACCAGTCACCGGTGCTCGCCGACGACATCGCCTGGTTTCCGGTCAGCATGCGCGGCGAGCGTCGGGGCGTGCTGCGACTGGGACCGGTCCAGGACGACCCCACCCTCTTCGGCGAGCTGGCCGACATCGCCACCGCTCTCGCCCACGAACTGGCGGCCGTGTCCGCCGGCACCGACGTCTACCGCGCGGCGCGACGCAGCCAGCGGCTCACCCTGGCTGCGGAGATGCAGTGGGACCTGCTGCCCGGCCGCAGCCGCATCCGGCCCTCGTTCAGTCTGGCCGGGCAGCTGGAGCCGGCGTACGCGGTGCGGGGCGACAGCTTCGACTGGTCCGACGACGGGCAGCGGCTCTGGTTGTCCACCGTCAACGGCAGCGGCGAGGGCGTCGCCGCCTCCCTGCTCACCTCGCTGGCCACCCACGCGCTCCGCAACGCCCGCCGGGCCGGGCTCAGCCTCGCCGACCAGGCGGCCCTCGCCGACCAGGCCCTCTACGACGAGTACCGGGGTGAACGGCACCTGTCCGCGCTGCTGATGGAGCTGGACCTGCGCTCCGGGGCGATGACCGTGGTCGACGCCGGCTCGCCCCGCCTGGTCCTGCTGCGCGACGGCGAGGTCAGCGAGCAACCGCTGGAGGCGCAGTTCCCGCTCGGCATGTTCGAGGCCACCGACTACCACGAGCAGCGGATCACGCTGGAGCGCAACGACCGGCTCTTCGTGGTCAGCGACGGTGTGGTGGACGCCACCGGGCGGGACGTGCGCTACGGCGAGACGGCGCTGGACCGGTTCCTGCGGCGCACCGGCCCGATGGAGCCGCTGGACGCCGTACGGTCGCTGATCGGGGACCTGCGCGCGTTCGTCTCCGGCGATCTCGTCGACGACGCGGTGGTGGTCTGCCTGGACTGGACCGGCCCGCAGCCGTGACCGGCCCGCCGGCCGGCCGTCAGTACGCGCCGCGGCTCTTCAGCACGGCGCCGAAGGTCTTCCAGAGGATGGTGAGGTCGGCGGCGAGGGACCAGTTCTCCACGTAGTAGAGATCCAGCCGGATGCCGTCCTCCCAGCTCAGGTCGGACCGGCCGCTGACCTGCCACAGACCGGTCATGCCGGGCTTGACCAGCAGCCGCCGCGCCACGTCGCCGTCGTAGCGGGCCACCTCGGAGGGCAGCGGCGGACGCGGGCCGACCAGGCTCATCTGCCCCCGCAGCACGTTGACCAGCTGCGGCAGCTCGTCCAGCGACCACTTCCGCAGCAGCCGGCCGACCCGGGTGACCCGGGGGTCGTCGCGCATCTTGAACATCAGGCCGTCGGTCTCGTTGCGGGCGGCCAGCTCGCCGAGCAGCACGTCGGCGTTCACCACCATGGTGCGGAACTTGAACACGCCGAACTCCTGCCCGCCCCGGCCCACGCGGACCTGTCGGAACAGCACCGGGCCTCGGGTGTCCAGCTTGATGGCCAGCGCGATGACCGCGATCAGGGGCAGCAGCACCGCCAGCGCCAGCGACGAGGCGGACCGGTCGACGAAGCCCTTCACCAGCTTGCGCGCACCGCGGAACTCGGGCGCCTCGACGTGGATCAGCGGCAGCCCGGCGACCGGACGGGTGTGGATCCGCGGGCCGGCCACGTCGGTCAGCGCGGGCGCCACGACCAGGTCGACACCGGTCCCCTCCAACTGCCAGCCGAGTCGGCGCAGCCGGGTGGCGGTCAGCTCACCGGAGGCGGTGACCGCGACGGTGTCCGCGCCGATCGCCGTGGCGGCCTCCGGGATGCCCCGGAACGATCCCACCACCGGCACGTCCCCCAGCCGCTGCGCCACCGGCGCCAGCAGCGCGTCCGGGATGCACGCGCCGACCACCTGGTAACCCGCGTACGGCTCGCGGCGCAACGTGTGCACCAGCTCCAGCACGTGCGCGGTGTCGCCGACCACCAGCACCTTCCGGGACCAACCGGCGCCCCGCGAGCGTGCCCGGTGCAGGCGCTTGCGGGCGGCGAAGCGGGCGACCTCCAGCCCGACGGTGCCCACCGCGAAGGAGATGCCGAGGAAGCCTCGGGACACCCCGACGTCGGCGATGTACCCGGCGATGGCGATCGCCCCGGCGAGCCGCAGGCTGGCCGTGCTGACCCTGCGGTACTCGTCCGCCCCGTAGCCGATCACCCGGTCGTCGTAGCAGCCGAGCGCCTTCAGGGAGATCAGCCAGGCGAGCACCAGACCGGGTGCCACCAGCACGTACGGGATCTTCGAGCCGCTGGGCTCCTCGTCGCCGAAGCGGGCGACGTACCCGACGAGCAGCGCGAGGATGAGGATGGTGGTGTCCAGCACCACCAGGATCCGGATGTAGGACCGTTCGTCGGCGCGCGCCACCAGCCCGGCCGGACGACCGTCCGGCTTCGCCGACGTGCTGGCGGGGGTCAACAGTGTCGCAGCGGTCACCGGCCCTCCCACTCTGCTCAGGACGGCCCCGGTCGACGGGTCGGGCCGGAGGCGGACCGACAATGCCGGAACACGTCGACATCCTGCCCCGACAACTATCGTCGCCGATTACTTCCGACGTATTGCCGTCACTTTTCCGCAATCCTGGAGGGACGAAAAGGGGCCCGCCGTACCGGATCGCGGTACGACGGGCCCCTTCGTGCTGTGCGTCGGATCAGCGCGGCGCCGGGGGGCGCAGCGCGATGGCGTTGAGGAAGATGGAGCCGATCTCGGTCGGGTCCTTCGTGACGAAGCTGCCGCCGCCGGTCACCTTCGTGATCGACTCCAGCTCGGCCTTGCTGACGCCCTCACCGATGCCGATCATCACGACCTGGACCGGCCGGTCCGGGTCGGCGAGCCGCTTCAGCTCGGCGAGCAGCTGGGCCTGGTTGATGCCGTTGTCGTCCTCGTTCTTGCCGTCGGTGAAGAGCACCACCGAGTTGACCCGGCCGGGCTGCCAGTCCGCCTGCACCGTCTTGTACGCCGCGAGCATGGTGTCGTAGAGCCCGGTGTCGCCGCTGGACGGCTTGATCGTTCCGAGCGCCGCCTCCAGCTGCGCCCGCTGACCCGAGAGCGGGCCGATGCCCACCAGCTCGCGGTAGTCCCGGTTGCCGACCAGCTTGGTGGAGAAGGTCCACAACCCGATCGACCAGGAGTCGTCGAAGAGGCCGAGGCCGCGGCGGGCCGCGTCCACGGTGACCTCTTCCCGGCTGCGGTTGTTGGCGCTGGGCACCTCGTCCTTCATCGAGCCGGAGACGTC
Organism: Micromonospora sp. RHAY321; assembly: GCF_023896955.1. Taxonomy (GTDB): domain Bacteria; phylum Actinomycetota; class Actinomycetes; order Mycobacteriales; family Micromonosporaceae; genus Micromonospora. The sequence goes on along the minus strand of NZ_JAMHIW010000013.1, from coordinate 157,998 downwards.
GATGACGCAGAGCATCCGGCCGGACTGGGTGGCGACCGACCAGCTCGTGACGACACGCTGTATGGCTGCCGGGTCGAGGCCGCCCGCGGCGGTGCCGCCGGTCGCCGGCGCGGTCGACGCGCCGCCGGCCGGGCTCGGAGCACCCTGCGGCGCCTTGAAGCCGGAGCCCCAGTTGCCGTCCGGCGCGCGCAGCGACTGCGCCGCCAGCCGGTTGCGGAACGTGGGGGTGGTGAGCAGCTCGAACAGCACACGGGCCGCCGACGCCTTCGACGGCTCGATGCCGGGCAGGACCGCGTACGGGTAGTCCAGCGGCATCGGCGCCGGCTCCATGTAGAGCGCGGCGAGCTTGACCGGCGGTTCCTTGCTGTTGTACGCCATCACGTCTTCTTCGGACAGCGCCGCCGCACCGAGACCGCTCGCGATGGACGTCGGGTCCTTGGCGGTCGGGAAGCGGGCCAGCAGGTCGTTACGGAGCGAGGAACGCCCGGTGGCCAGCGCCCGCAGCGCGCCGACGGTGTTGCGCTGGGCGTCGCCGCCGGCGGCGCTGGCGGCCGTGGTCAGCGAGAGCAGACCGGACAGGCCGGCCGCGTCCCGGGTGGGCTCGACGATCCCGGTGCGCAACGGCTTGCTGCTGTTGACCTGCTTGAGCAGGTCGGTCCAGGTGAACTTCGTGTTGGGCCAGCCCAACCGGGCGGCCACGGGCTCGGGCATCGCGACGACGATGGGACTGCGAGCGATGGACGCGCCGTTGGTCGGAGCGAACGCGGTCGCTTCCTTCTTGAGGCGCAGCAGCCACATCGAGGAGTCCGGCACCCAGACGTCCGGGGTGACGGCGGTGCCGCTGGCCTGTCCCACCCCGGCCAGGATGGCACCGTGCTTGGCCGCCATCACGGCGGCCACGTCGACCGGGTCGGACGCCGAGACGTCCACCCGGATGCAGGTGCCGCCTACCGCTGCGCCGTCCTTGGTCCACTGGGACGCGGCGGCGTCAACCGCCGGCGCGAGCTCGGAGGCGACCGCCACGGCGAGCCGGATCTCCCCCGAACAGCTGGGCTGGATCAGCTCGCGGTAGCCGAACCAGACGCCGGTCGTGACGACGAGAACCGTCGCCGTCGCGGCGGCGGCTGCTAGATGGAGTTTCGAACGCATGCGATGGCGGCCTGCTGACACGGTGACCATCTTGCGTAATAGATGCCGTCCCTGCCATAACCGTTCGGACTAAAGTTACTCAGGAGAGACAGTTGATCGCCGTTTAACGACGCACAGTGACGGAGTGGCCCCGTGGTGTGGTCAAATCCGGGTCACCCTCACGTCTCGCCCGTCGACTCCGCGGCTCACGGCAGCACACAGGTCGGGCTCGGCACCGGCACCGGCTCCCCGATCGGCACCGGGATGCCGGTGTCGGCGTCCCGCCGGAAGACCCGCACCATGTCCGCCCGCTCGTCGGCGACGTAGAGGTGCTGCCCGATCATCGCGAAGTGCCGGGGCCACTCGCCACCGGTGTCCACTTCGGCCACCAGCTCGGGCAGCTCGCCGGCCAACGCGAAGACCGCGACCGTGCCCACCCCGCGGTTGGCGACGTAGAGGAACCGGCCGTCCGGGCTGACCGCAACCTCCGACGGCTGGACGTGGCCGGTCCGCTCGCTCGCGTCGACCCGGCCGCGCTGGTGCAGCGCGCCGTCGTCGGTCAGCTCGTACGCGGTGACCGAGGCGTCCAGCTCGCCGACCAGGTAGCAGCGCCGCCCGTCCGGGTGGCGGGCCAGGTGCCGGGGCCCGGTGCCGGGCGTCGTGTGCATCCGTGGCCCGCGGGGGACCAGCCGCCCGCTCGCGCCGTCCAGGTCGTACCGGTAGACCGAGTCGGTGCCCAGGTCCACCGCGAGCAGCGGCTCCCGGCCCGGCCCCGGGGAGACCATGTGGGTGTGCGCCCGCTCCTGGCGCTCCGGGTCGGGGCCGTGGCCCTCGTGTACCACCAGGTCGGTGCGCTCCCCCGGAACGCCCTGCGGGTCCAACGGGAAGACCGCGACGCTGCCGCCGCCGTAGTTGGCCGCCACCAGGTGGCCGCCGTCGGGCAGCACCGCCAGGTGGCAGGGCTCGGCGCCGCCGGTCGACCGGCTGCCCAGCGGCTCCAACGCGCCGTCCGACCCGACCCGCCAGGCGCTGATCTCGCCGTCGGTCAGCTCGTTGACCGCGTAGAGCACCGGCTGGGTGGGGTGCCGGACCAGGAAGGAGGGCGACGGGGTGACCGCCACCGTGCCGATCGGGGTCAGCGCGCCGGTGGCCGGGTCACGGCGGGCCGCCACGATGCCGCTGCCCCGCCCGCCGCTCTGCGCGGTGTAACCCCCGATGTGGACGACCTCGCCCTGACCACTCACGTCCCACCCCTCCGCCGGTATCCCCCGATCCAACCAGAGCCTGCCCGCCGAGCCGGCACCTTAACCGCCATTGCGGTGCCCGGATCAGGCGGCCGGCACCGGCTCCCCACGCTGCCGGGCCACGTGCTCGACCAGAGAGATCAACACCATCTTGCCCGACTGCCGGTCCCGGGCGTCGCAGAGCACCATCGGCACGTCCGGGTCCAGGTCGAGCGCCCGGCGTACGGTCTCCAGGTTGAAGCGCCGGGCATCGTCGAAACAGTTGACACCCACCACGAACGGGATGCCGCGCTGCTCGAAGTAGTCGATGGAGGGGAAGCAGTCGGCCAACCGGCGGGTGTCCGCGAGCACCACCGCGCCGAGCGCCCCGAAGGCCAACTCGTCCCACAGGAACCAGAACCGGTCCTGGCCGGGTGTGCCGAACAGGTAGACCTGAAGGTCCTCGTTGATGGTGATCCGACCGAAGTCCATCGCCACCGTGGTGGTCGACTTCGCCTCCACCCCGGAGATGTCGTCGGTGCCGATCCCGGCGCCGGTCAGCACCTCCTCGGTCTGCAACGGCCGGACCTCGCTGAGCGCGCTCACCAGCGTCGTCTTGCCCGCTCCGAAGCCTCCGGCGATGAGGATCTTCAGTGCCAGCGGGATCCTGGTGTCGGATCCCGCATGGTCATAGCGCACGGAGTCCACTGACCACCGCCTTGAGGATGTCGTCGTCGGGAAGGTGGCCGGCGGCCGGCGGCTCGTGCACCGCGACCAGGCCCTGGGCGAGGAGGTCACCGAGCAGCACCCGGACCACCCCGATCGCGAGGTCCAGCTCGGCCGCCAACTCGGCCACCGAGACAGGCTGGCGGGCCAGCGCGACCAGCCGCCGGTGCTCCGGAAGCAGCCGCGGGTCGCCCGCGGGGTCGAGGTCCGAAGTGGCCAGCACGAACGCGACCAGGTCGAACCCATCGACGGCGGAGCGTACCCGGCCGCCGGTGAGGGTGTACGGGCGCACTACCGGGCCGGCTTCGCCGTCCAGCCACTCGTGCTGGGGCCCCGGCGGCTCAGCCCGCATCACCGGCACCCGCCGACGGCCGGGGCGACGCTGTCAGGTTCTCTCCCACCCGGATCACGAGCATCGCCATCTCGTACGCGACCAGCCCGATGTCCGCGTCAGCGTCGCTCACCACGGCCAGGCAGGCGCCCTGCCCGGCGGCGGTCACGAAGAGGTACGCCGACTCCATCTCCACCACGGTCTGCCTCACCGGCCCGCCGTCCACGTGCCGGCTCGCGCCCCTGGCCAGGCTGGAGAAGCCGGCGGCGAGCGCGCAGAGGTGCTCGGCGTCGGAGCGCTCCAGTTCGGCCGACGAGCCGAGCAGCAACCCGTCGGCGGAGAGCACCACCGCCTCCCGGGCGGCCGGTACCCGTTCCACCAACTCGTCGAGCAGCCAGTCGAGGCCGGCGCTCTGCTTCGTCGAATGCCGCACTAGGCGTCCCTCTCACTCGCGGTCAGGGGTTCGGATGCCGCCGCCGGTCCGGTTGTGGCGGCGGGTGAGGCGGGCTTCGGATCGGCGGCCGGACCGGTGGGCGGGTCCGCGCTGGCGGGCGCGTCCGGGGCGGCCGGAGAGGCCGGGGGCACAACGGTGGCGCGGCCCCGGGCGGTGCCCGCCTGGAGGGCCGACATCACCCGGCGCACCTCCTCCGGCGATCGGGGCGTCGGGGTGTCGGTGACGGTCGACCGGGGCCGGGTGGCGGGCGTACGCCGTCGTACCCGGCGGGGCAACCCGTCCAGCTCGTCCGCCGTCTCGCCGGCGGGCGGCACCCGGTCGGTCGCACCGCCACCGGCCCCCTCGACGGTGATCGGCACGGTGACCGCCGACTCGTGATCGTCCTGCCCGCCACCGGCCGATCCGTTCGCGCGGGGCGCGTCCGGAGCCGGCGTGCCGGTGGACCGGGCACCGGCGGTGGCCGGTCGGTTGCGGCCCACCCTGGGTCGGGGCACGGTGGCCCGACGGCCGGTGCGGGTCAGACGCCGGTCCGGGCCGACCGGCGCGGAGCCGGGCGCGGTCGGGTCGGGGCCGGCCGGCGGCTCGGCGGTGACCAGGTCGGTGGGGATGAGGGCCACGGCGCTCACCCCGCCCTCCCCGGACGGGCGCAGCCGCACCCGTACGCCGTGCCGAGCGGCCAGCCGGGCAACCACGAACAGGCCGAGCCGGGCGCTCTGGGCCGGGTCGAACTCGGGTGAGCTGGCCAGCCGCGTGTTGGCCGCCTCCAGCGCCGCGGCGGACATCCCCAGCCCCCGGTCGGTGATCTCCAGGGCGTAGCCGTTGGCCACCGGTTCCCCCGTCACGGTGACCCGGGTGTCCGGCGGGGAGAAGGCGGTGGCGTTCTCGATCAGCTCGGCGAGCAGGTGGATGACGTCGCCCACGGCCCGGCCCAGCACACCGGCCGGCTGCACGGAGGTGATGTCCACCCGGTCGTACGCCTCGACCTCGGAGATCGCGCCCCGGATCAGGTCGACCATCGCGACCGGGTTGCGCCAGCCCCGGCCGGCGCGGAGCCGGCGAGGATGACGAGATCCTCGGCGTGCCGGCGCAGCCGGGTGGCGAGGTGGTCGACCTGGAACAGCTCGGCCAGCTCGTCCGGGTCCTCGACGCGTCGCTCCATCCGGTCCAGCAGGTGCAACTGCCGGTGCACCAGGCCCTGGCTGCGCCGGGCAATGTTGAGGAAGACCTCGTTGAGCCCGCGGCGCAGGGTCACCTCGTCGACCGCCGCCTGGACGGCGGTGCGCTGCACCTCGGTGAAGGCCCGCCCGACCTCGCCGATCTCGTCGTGGCCGTACTCCAGTGGGGGCGCCTCCCGTGCGACGTCGACCTGCTCGCCGCGGCGCAGCCGGGTCACCACGTCCGGGAGCCGGTGCTCGGCCAGCTCCAGGGCGGCGGTGCGGACGCCGCTGAGCCGTCGGACCAGCGTGCGGCCGACCCGCAGTGCCACCAGCACCGAGACCACCACGGCGACGAGCCCGAGCAGCCCGGCGGCGGCGAGGCGGACCAGGATCCGGACGGCCATCGGCACCGAGCGGTCGGTGAGCCCGTCGGCCTCGGCCAGCTCGAAGTCACGTAGCTGCTGCTGCACCGCGTCGTGGCTGGCCTGCCAGCTCGCCGCGTCCACCGGCGGCCGGCCCGTGCGGTTGGCCGCCACCAGCGTGTCCTGCATCGTGCGCAGCCGGGTGAACGCCGCACCCTCGGTCAACCGCTGGTACGCGGACCGGCCGGCCTCGGGCAGGTCGGCCACCGCGCTCTCGGTGAGCCACCGCTGGTTGCCGATGGCCTGCACGAGCTGGGTGTGCTCCCCCTCGGCGAACCGGCCGGCGGTCAGCGCCCCGGCCAGCAGGGCGTCGGTCTGGCCGAGCAGCTCGCGGGACCGGCCCAGCGCGGTGAGCGCCAGCGCCTGCCGGTTGAGGTCGGGGTCGTCCAGGCTCGCCATGCCGGCGAACGCCTGGAAGGCCGAGGAGATCATGCCGCTGTAGAGGCCGATCGCGCCGGCCCGGTCGACCTTGCGGTCGTCGATGAAGTCACGGCCGGCCGGCAGCGCCGCCAGGGCGGTGACCAGCTGGTCGACCCGGGTGTCGAGCAGGTCGTCGGCGGCGTCGCGCAACTCCTCCCCGTCGACCCGGCGGCGCAGCTCGGTAACCGCCCGGTCGGTGCGCTGCCGTTGCTCGGTCAGGGCGGGCAGGGCGGTGGTGCCGGCGAGCTGCACCACCGAGAGCCGGCGTTCGCGTTGCAGTTCGGTGACCACGGCCTCACCGGGGCGGCCCAGGTCGTAGAGCAGGGTGCGGGCGGAGAGCAGGTGCAGGGCGGGACCGAAGGTCAGCGTGGTCGCGAAGATCCATAACGCCAGCAGCGCCGTCACCGGCGCGACGACCAACGCGGTCAGCTTCGAGCGGATCGGCCAGTCGCGGGTTCTCATCAGACCTCGCCCGTACAGGGGTGGCAGGAGGGGCGCCGGCACCGCCGGGCAACGCGCCGGCCGGCTCTGCGCCCGGCCAGGAAGCCGGGCACCGGCGCGGGCGCCTTGGGCAGGATACGTAATCGTCGGCCGTTGCACTACCGCCCGTCGCGCCGACATCGACGCTCCGAAATGCACCCCGCCCGGCACGGCGAGCGCCCCGCCGGCGGACCGGCGGGGCGCTCGCGGTGGTGCGGTACGGGTCAGGCCTGTGCGGAGATGCCGAGCCCCTCGGCGACCCGTCGGCCGTAGGTCTCGTCGCACTGGCTGAAGTGCCAGACCATCTTCTCCTGGATGTGCTTGTCGCACTGGGCCAGCAGCGTGGTCAGGTTGAGGATCAGGTCGTCGCGCTCCCAGTCCGCCATCTCCCGGAAGCGGCGGCCGGCCTGCGAGTAGTTGTTCTGCCGCTCGATCGGGGCCTTCATGATCTGCCCGGAGACGAACGGCCGGTACTCCCGGTAGGACTCGTCGGCCTCCTGGAGGCCGGCGACGGAGGACGGCTCGAAGTTGATGTGCGGGTTGCCGCCCCGGTTGTCCACCCCGTACGACATCTGGCCGCCGCCCTGGTTGGTGCTGACCTGGACGTCCTCGCGTGGCCGGTTGATCGGCAGCTGGAGGTAGTTCGGGCCGACCCGGTAGCGCTGGGTGTCCGAGTAGGAGAAGGTCCGGCCGACCAGCATCTTGTCGTCGGAGAAGTCGATGCCGTCGACCAGGACGCCGGTGCCGAAGGCGATCTGCTCGTTCTCGTTGTGGTGGTCGGTGATGTTGCGGTTGAGCGTCATCATGCCGACGGGCAGGTAGGGGAACTGCTCCTCCGGCCAGACCTTGGTGTCGTCGAGCGGGTCGAAGTCCAGCTCCGGGTGCTCGTCGTCGCTCATGATCTGCACGTTGAGCTCCCACTGCGGGTACTCGCCGCGTTCGATCGCCTCGTAGAGATCCTTGGAGGCGTGGCCCAGCTCGGTGGCCTGGATGGCGTCGGCCTCGGCCTGGGTGAGGTTGTGCTCGCCCTGCTGGGTCATCCAGTGGAACTTGACCAGCACAGCCTCGCCCTGGGCGTTGACCAGACGGTAGGTGTTCACGCCGGAGCCGCGCATGGTGCGGTAGTTCTTCGGGATGCCGTACGGGGAGAAGAGCCAGGTCAGCATGTGCATCGACTCGGGCGTGTTCGACATGAAGTCGAAGATCCGGTTCGGCTCCTGGCGGAAGGTCACCGGGTCCGGCTTCAGCGAGTGGATCACGTCGGGGAACTTGATCGCGTCGCGGATGAAGAAGACCTGGAGGTTGTTGCCCACCATGTCCCAGTTGCCGTCCTCGGTGCGGAACTTGACCGCGAAGCCGCGCGGGTCGCGGGCGGCCTCGGAGGAGTCCCGACCGCCGATGACGGTGGAGAACCGGATGGTCACCGGGGTCTTCCTGCCCCTGGTCTGGAACAGCTTGGCGCGGGTGTACGTCGCCGCCGGCTTGTCACCGATCGTCCCGTACGCCTCGAACTCACCGTGCGCGACGAAACCACGCGCGTGCACGACCCGCTCCGGGATCCGCTCCCGGTCGAAGTGGCTGATCTTCTCGAGGAAGTGGTAGTTCTCCAGCGTCGCGGGGCCACGTGAGCCGACCGTCCGCTGCTGCTGGTTGTTGTGCACGGGGTGACCCTGCCGGGTGGTGAGGATCGGCTTCTCGGCCTGGTCGCTCATCGCTCTCCTCCAGGTGTTTCTGTTCGGTGCGGGGGGCGGGCCGTCGGATCCGACCGGCTCCAACCACCCAAGCGCGTTTTCTGGAATGAGTCAAGTTTTAGCCGGACGTGACGCTGTGTGCCTCGTCATCGCGCCTCCGCCGGCAAGAAACTCCCGACATCGGACGCGGCCCGGCGAGGAAAGTCCCCCCGATCGGGATTGGCGATCAGTACGCGGAGGGAATACCGGGTAACGAAGGAGGAGCCCATGTCGCCCACGCAGATAATCGTCATCGTGCTCGTCGTGCTGGTGATCGTCGCGGCGCTGGCCGTGGCCGCCCGGTCGCTCGCCCGACGCCGCGCCCTGCGCAACCGGTTCGGGCCGGAGTACGACCGGGTGGTGGCCGAGCAGGACAGCCGGTCCGCCGCGGAGCGCGAGCTGCGCGACCGGGAACGCCGGCACGCCGAACTCACACTCACCCCGCTCAGCCCGGAGTCCCGGGCCCGCTACGCCGCCGCCTGGGAGGAACTTCAGGTCCGCTTCATCGACTCGCCGAGCGAGACCGTGGGTGACGCCGACGAACTGGTCACCCGACTCGTCGAGGAGCGGGGCTACCCGACCGGGGACTTCTCCGACCAGACCGCCCATCTCTCCGTCGAGCACGCGCGCACGCTGACCCACTACCGGGACGCGCACGAGATCCACCTGCGCAACTCCCGGGGCGAGGCCACGACCGAGGAACTGCGCCAGGCGGTCGTGCACTACCGGGCACTCTTCGCCGACCTGCTCGGCGAGGAGCCGGTCGGCCACCGCACGCCGGAACAGCGCCACCCGGACACCCCGCACGACGCCACGAGCCGCTGAGGAGGCCACCGATGCGCCAGGAAGAGCAGCAGGTGAGCAACGACCATCCGGAGGCCGTCCGGTCCGCACCGGTTCCGGTTCCCCCGACCGGTGACCGGGCCGCCGGCCACCCGGACGTGCCCGAGGACGTCCTGGACGACCGGGGCACCTTCGACGACCCGTCCCTCGCCGACGAGCGCACCGACGGCCCCGGCGGACGGGACGACCGTCGGGACGACAGGGCCGCCGAGCGTACCGAGGAGGGCGAGTTCCACGAGCCGGGGCCGCTGCCGACCGTGTTCGGCGCCACCACCGTGGCCGACGCGGTGGCGGCATCCGCCCTGGCCAGCCCGCGCCCCGAGGACCAGCCGGACCCTCGGGCCGAGCGGACCGCCACGCCGGGCGACGGCGCCGAGGACGGCGAGCGGGAGGGCCTGCGCGCCGATCCGACGGCCGAGCTGCACCGCCGCGACACCGACACCGACACCGACGACAACCGGGGTACCGATCCGGCCGCGCCCGCCTACGGCAGCGCCGCGCCGGAGATGGTCGACCCGGACGCGGTCTCGCCGGACGCCGACCCGGCGCTCGCCGGGCGGGCCTCCGGCACCTCGCTGCACTCCGCGGGGACTGCGCTACCGACCGGGTCGACCGTAGCGGCCGAGCCGGCCACGCTGCTCGACGCCGACACGGCACAGGCGTTCCGGGACCGCTGGCGCGACGTGCAGCTGCGCTTCGTGGACGATCCGCACGCCGCCGCCGGTGAGGCACAGGCGCTGGTGGAGGAGGCCATCCAGGCACTCGCCTCCGCGCTGGCGGCGCAGAAGACCACGCTCGGCGGGTGGCAGGACGCCGGCTCGTCGGACACCGAGCAGTTGCGGGTGGCGGTGCGCCGCTACCGGGACTTCCTGGACCGCGTGCTGGGTCGCTGAGCGACGGCACCAACGGGGCGCCCCGGCCGGTCGGCCGGGGCGCCCCCTCGTCGCGGAACAGAAGCCGGACGAGAAGGCCCGAGCAGCCCACAACACGCCGGACGCGACACGGAGGCGTGAAACCACCCGCGCGGGGTAATACGCCGCCCGCGTAACCGACACGGGCGGCGGACGAGGGGTGGCGGGATGGAAGACGGCGGCGGCCTCCGGCTCGACATGAACGGCCTGGACTACCTCATCCTGGCCCTCTATTTCGTCACCGTCCTCGGGGTCGGCTTCGCCGCCCGCCGGGCGATCCGGACCAGCGTGGACTTCTTCCTCTCCGGCCGGTCCCTGCCGGCCTGGGTGACCGGTCTCGCCTTCGTCTCGGCCAACCTGGGCGCGTTGGAGATCATCGGGATGGCCGCGAACGGCGCCCAGTACGGCGTGATGACGGTCCACTACTACTGGATCGGCGCGGTGCCGGCGATGGTCTTCCTGGGCATCGTGATGATGCCCTTCTACTACGGCTCCAAGGTCCGCAGCGTGCCGGAGTACCTGCGGCTGCGGTTCAACCGCCCCACCCACCTGCTGAACGCGCTCAGCTTCGCCGTCGCGCAGGTGCTGATCGCCGGGGTGAACCTCTACGCGCTGGCCCTGGTGATGCAGGCACTGCTCGGCTGGCCGCTCTGGACCGCGATCGTGGTCGGCGCGGCGATCGTCCTGGCGTACATCACCATCGGCGGTCTGTCCGGGGCGATCTACAACGAGGTGCTCCAGTTCTTCGTCATCCTGGCCGGCCTCATCCCGGTCACCGTGATCGGCCTGGTCAAGGTCGGCGGGGTGAACGGGCTGATGGACGCGGTCCGCGACTCGAAGCTCGGTGAGGCGGGTCTGCACGCCTGGGAGAACACCGGCACCACCGCCAACCCGCTGGGCGCGCACTGGCTGGGCATCGTCTTCGGGCTGGGCTTCGTGCTCTCCTTCGGCTACTGGACGACGAACTTCGCCGAGGTGCAGCGGGCGCTGTCGGCCAAGAACATGAGCGCCGCCCGACGTACGCCGATCATCGCCGCGTACCCGAAGCTGTTCATCCCCCTGGTCACGGTCATCCCCGGCCTGGTGGCCCTGGTGACGGTGAAGGGCCTCGGCGCCGAGAGCGGTGACCTCCAGTACAACAACGCGATCCCGCTGCTGATGCGTGACCTGCTCCCCAACGGCGTGCTCGGCGTGGCGGTCACCGGCCTGCTCGCCTCGTTCATGGCGGGCATGGCGGCGAACGTGAGCGGCTTCAACACCGTCTTCACCTACGACATCTGGCAGGCGTACATCCGCCGCGACCGCTCGGACGAGTACTACCTGCGGATCGGCCGGTGGGCGACGGTCGCGGCTGTGGTGGTCGGCATCGGCACCGCGTTCATCGCGTCCGGGTTCAGCAACATCATGAACTACATCCAGGCGCTCTTCTCCGTCTTCAACGCGCCGCTGTTCGCCACGTTCATCATCGGCATGTTCTGGAAGCGGATGACCGCGCTGGCCGGCTTCTGGTCGCTGCTGCTGGGCACCCTCGTGTCGCTGAGCCTCTACCTGCTCTACAAGGGCGGGGTGGTCCACTTCAACTCCGACCTGGAGGAGAGCTTCTGGGGTGCCGGCCTCGCGTTCGCCACGGCGGTGGTGGTCGCCGCGATCCTCACCCCGCTCACGGCACCGAAACGCGACGAGGAGTTGCGCGGGCTGGTCTACGGCATGGGCGGTGTCGACCTGAAGGGCGACGTGCTCGCCGGTGACGCCGTCTGGTACCGCTCCCCCGTGCTGCTCGGCGTGATCGCGGTCGCGCTGGCCGCCCTGTTCTACATCCCGGTCTTCTAGGAAAGGGGTTCGGCAGATGAGCAACGACGGCCAGCCGGCACAGGACCCGCTGATCGACGAGACGCAGGAGGAGCAGCGCCGCTCCGCCGCCGCGAGGCTGTTCGACATCCGCCGGGTGATCGGTGGGCTCTTCGTGGCGTACGGCGTCATCGTGGCGCTGATCGGCGTCTTCGACAGCCGTGCGGAGATCGACAAGGCCGAGGGCGTTCGGATCAACCTGTGGGCCGGGCTGGTGATGCTCGCCTTCGGTCTGTTCATGCTGCTCTGGCAGTGGCTGCGCCCGGCCGAACCGCCGGCGCCCAACGAGAAGCAACCCGGCACCTGACCGACCGCCGTGCGCGCCGGCCGCCCCGGAGGGTGGTCGGCGCGCGGCCGCTCGGGTCCCCGCCGGCGCCGTGCATGGCCGCCGCCGCAGGGGGTACGCGAGGGGGATCAGGCAACGTGTCGGACACAGGAGGCAGCACCATGACCGATCGCGAGCGCCGACCGCCGCTGGAGGAGAGCCAGGAGGTGGCCTCCGCGGTGGACGACGACAGCACCGTCCCGCAGCTGCGGACCGGGGGCGGCCCCGACCGGGACACCCCGGCCTTCACCGAGCCCCGCGACCGGCCCGGCGATCTCGCGCCGGACACCGACGACCTGATCGGTGACCCGTACGGTGCCGGCACCGGCGCGACCGGGACGGGTACCGGCGCCGGCGGGGACAACATCCGCACCGGGGCGGAGCAGCCCTGGGAGCCGGAGGACCTGGTGATGGCCCGAGGGCAGGACCTCACCCCGGAGAACCTGGACAAGGCCCGCCGCGACCTGGCCGAGCACGGCCGGGCGGCGATCGAACGCACCGTGCCCTGAGCCCGGCGCACGAGGGTGGGTCCCCGGCCCGACCGTGACGGTCGGACCGGGGACCCGGGGGACCTGCCGCCGGCAGTGCCTCACCTACTGCCGACGGCGGGTGGTGCGGGAGCGACCCGGTCAGAGAGCCGGGTACGCGTTGCGCATCAGCTCCTGGAACTGCGCCGAGAACCAGGCACCGGAGATCGGCGCGTTCGGCAGGGCGCCGCTCGGGTTGTTGCCGTTGCGGGCGTTGCCGGTGTACGTCGGGTCGCACATCCGGTCGAAGCCCTTGCCCTCGTCGTTCGGGATCAGCTGGCTGGAGCCGTCCGACTCACCCGGGGGCTTCACCCACACGTACGCGTCGATGCCCGGCTCCGGGTTCGACCGGGGCCGCTCACCGAGGCCGGCGCCGGCCTGGTTGCACCAGTTGCCGGCGTGGAGGCGACGGTCGATGCGGCCACCGTTGACGTAGGTGTCCACGCTGGTCGTCGCGCCCGGCCCGGTGGGCCGCGCGGAGCCGCCCCAGCCGTTGCGGGACGTGTCGATCAGCATGCCGATGCCGGAGTTGAAGCCGACCGAGACCAGCTTGTCGCGGAACGCCTGGGCGAAGGACAGCTCGTCGACGTAGTAGTTCCAGTCGATCCACTTGGACTGCCGCACCGTCTGGCCGTTCACGTTGTCAGTGATCTTGACGTACGGCTCGCGCAGGGCCGAGTAGTTCGCCGTGTTGACGATGAACCCGTGCACGTTGTTCACCGTGCTGCCGGAGGCGACCGCGGCAGTCTTCAGGATGTCGGCGGTCGGGCCGAAGTTGGTGTCCCAGCCGAGCCAGCCGTGGTGGCCGGCGTCGATGTAGTTGTAGACGTTGCCGATCGCCCCCAGCTTGGCCAGGGCGTAGCCGACGCCGTTGACGTACGCGCCGTTGGCCTTGACGGTGTCACACATCGCCGTGCCGCCGGCCTGCCCGGAGGTGTTCGTGATCAGGTTCGGCAGCGAGTCGATCTCGATGACGTTGATGATCCGCAGGCTGCTGTACTTCGACTCACCCTGGATCGCGGCGATCGGGTCGATGTACTGGGCCTTGTACTTCGGCAGCTCGTCCGGCCCCAGTTCACCGTTGGAGGCGAGCGCGGAGCAGTCCCGGCCGGGCAGGTTGTAGATCACGAACTGGATGTAGCCGGCGCCCTGGCGCAGGGCCTCGTCCAGGTGCTGACGCACGCCGAAGGCGCCGTTGGAGCTGCTGTCCGGGGTGCCGTTGATGGCGGCGATCCGGTCCAGCCACACCGCGGTCGGGTTGTTGGAGACCCGGCTGCCGCCCGGCTCGGCGTCCGCCTTGGCCTTCCACTCGGGGTTCACGTATCCCCGGACCCCGGCGTACGGATTGTCCACCTTGCTACCGGTGGGGGGCGGCGTGGTCGGGGGCGGCGTGGTCGGCGGTGGCGTGGTGGGCGGCGGGGTGGTCGGCGGCGTCGTCGTGCCGCCGTTACAGGTCACCCCGTTGAGGGTGAACGACGTCGGCTTGGGGTTGCTGCCGCTCCACGCGCCGTTGAAGCCGAGGCTGATCGACGCACCGGTGGCGAGGCTGCCGTTGTAGGGCAGGTTGCGCGCGGTGACCTGGCTGCCGGACTGGGTGAACTCGGCCGACCAGCCCTGCTGCACCCGCTGGCCGGAGTTCGGGAAGGTCCAGCCGAGGCTCCAGCCGTTGACCGGGTCGCCGAGGTTCTTGAGGGTGATGCTCGCGGTGAAGCCACCGGGCCAGTCGTTCGTCGAGTAAGCGACGTCGCACTGCGTCGCGGCGTGCGCCACGGTGACCGGTATGGTCACCAACCCGCCGGCGACCAGGGCGCCCGCGCCGGCGAGCGCGAGGGCCCGGCGTTGGCCGGACAGCCTTCTCCACACATTCATGCCACTGATCTCCTTGGGCGAGACCGGGCTCGCGTACGGCCCGGCGAGACGGCCCGGTGGGCGTCCTACTCGGACGGCCGCCGGCGCCATACGGGATTCTTCGGGGGGTGCCCGACCCGGACGGGCGGTGGTGGTGGTGATCGGCCGGCGCACAGCCGGTCGGCGGCGGGACGTCGTCCGGTGAACCGGATGCCCTCGACTCCCTGCCTGCGCGGTGTGGCTCCCCGAACCGCGTGCGCCGATTCTTGCATGGGAGCGCTTCCATGGCAATGGCTCGATGTGTTCGGGAGGGCGATGCCCCTTGCCCGAGTTCGGACGATACCGCCGAGGCCGCCCGAGTCGCACGAGTCGGGCGCTTCCCAGCCCTTCCGGATGAGCACGTCCAGCGAGTACGGCCAGAGCCGAACGACGTGCGCCGCACGCAACGGGGTGTCACGGCCCGAGACGGCGCTGAGCGCGGCGAAAGCCGCGTAGTACCCCTTCGCCGCTTACCAACAGTAAAGGTCAAAACACGAATCTTTCCCTTCATAGGTCGTGAAACGGTCTAACGTCGGTCTTAGCTCGGTTGTCGCCGGGCTCAGGACAACAGGGATGGAGTGACGCAGGTCATGGCTAAGAAGATGCTCGGGAAGGTCGTTGCGGGGGCCGCGCTCGGGGGCGCTTCGCTCCTGGTGTTCGCGCCGGGAATCGCGTTCGCCGACGGTCACCACGACGACGGCAGGGACCGTGACGGCAAGGTTTTCGCCAAGCCGCACGTCGTCAAGGCCGGCGACGAGGTCAAGCTGCTCGAGATCTGCCCGGATCGACAGGAACACGCCTTCGTGTGGTCCAAGGTCACCGGCAAGGTCAAGCTCAAGCCCGTCCATGACGACCGGGGTGACGACCGCGGCGAGTGGCGCGAGGAGGACAACTCCGGCCACGACGACAACGGCAAGGACGAGCACGGCAAGGACGAGAACGGCAAGGACCACGAGGGCAAGGACAACAACGGCAAGGACGAGCACGGCAAGGACGACAAGGGCAAGGACGAGAACGGCAAGGACGAGCACGGCAAGGACGAGAACGGCAAGGACCACGAGGGCAAGGACGACAACGGCACCGGCAAGCCGCAGCCGCCGGCCGATGACGCCCAGCCCAACGGCCAGGGCGGCGGCGCTGCCGCCGACGCCAACGGCGACGAGGGCAGCAAGGACTGGAAGGGCGAGGAGCACGGCCAGGACGCCGAGGACAACCGCGACAAGAAGGAGTGGGAGTCCAAGGACCACGAGGAGTACGGCTCCGACGAGCGCGGCTCCGACGAGTACGGCTCGGACAAGGGCTGGGAGTCCAAGGACAACGGCTCCGAGTACGGCTCGGACAACGGCCGCGACTCCAAGGACCACGAGGAGTACGGCTCCGACGAGCGCGGCTCCGGCAAGGACGACCACAGCGACTACGGCGACGAGGACCGTGGTGGCTACGGCAAGGACGACCGGGACGAGGACCGCGGGGACCGCGGGGACCGCGGCGACCGCGAGCGGGAGTTCGTCTACTACGGCGAGGCCAAGGTCGACAAGGACGCCCGTCCGGGTCGCTACGAGCTCAAGGGCTCGTGCGGCGAGGGTGAGCTCGTCGTCCTGCCCCGCGGCGGGGTCGACGGTGGTGACGGTGGCGCCAGCACCGGCACCGACCGTGGCCTGGCCACCGGTGGGGCGAGCCTGCTCGGCGCTGCCGCGCTGGGTGGGATCGTGCTGATGCGTCGTCGGCGGACCGATGGTTCGCTCGTCTGACGTGACGACGGCACCGGCCGGCGGCCGTCACGGGAAACCGTGGCGCGCCGCCGGCGCGGTCGTCGTCGTCACCCTGGCCATGGTCGGCGCCGGCATGATCGGCGCCTCCCTGAAGACCACGCCCGCGCCCCGTCCGCCGCAGCCGCAGGCCCAGGCCGGTCCCGAGGTCACCGGCCCGGCGGCCACCGACGCCGACGTCCCGTCGGTCGAGGGGCAGCCCGTCGGGGAGGGAGACGTTCCCGCCGGACTGGCCCGCTCCGCGCCGACCAGCATCGAGATCCCCCGGATCGGCGTCAACGCGACGATCATGTCGCTGGGCACCAACCCGGACGGCACCGTCCAGGTCCCCCCGCTGGAGAAGGCCGACCAGGCCGGCTGGTACGAGCCGGGGGCGAGCCCCGGCGAGACCGGTAACGCGGTCATCGTCGGGCACGTTGACTCGGCGAAGCTCGGCCCGGCCGTCTTC
Source organism: Micromonospora sp. RHAY321 (assembly GCF_023896955.1). Taxonomy (GTDB): domain Bacteria; phylum Actinomycetota; class Actinomycetes; order Mycobacteriales; family Micromonosporaceae; genus Micromonospora. The sequence goes on along the minus strand of NZ_JAMHIW010000013.1, from coordinate 141,369 downwards.
TTCGACCTCGGCTCCCTCGTCCCGGGCGACACGGTCACGGTGCGGCGGGCCGACGGTCAGCCGGTCACCTTCCGGGTCGACTCGGTGAAGTCGTACCCGAAGACGGCCTTCCCCACCGAGCTGGTGTACGGGCCGAACGACCGGCCCGGTCTGCGCGTGGTGACCTGCGGCGGTCAGTTCGACGAGACCGTCCGGAGCTACCCGGACAACGTGGTCGTCTTCGCCACCCTGGTGGAGTGACCCGGCAGAACGAACGCGGTCCGGCGTACCGACTCAGGCCGCGGCGGAGGTCCGCACCAGGGTGCGGATCTGGCGCAGCAGCACGGACAGGGCGGCGAGATCCGCCCGCGACTCGTCGAACTCCCCCATCGCCCGGCGGGCACGGTGGATCGAGGTGGCGTTCGACTGCTCCCACTGCTGCACCCGCTCGTGCGGCGGCAGGTCGTCCGGGGTCGAGTCGAGCACCTCCGCGGTGAGCGCGGCCAGCGCGGCGTACAGGTCGTAGCGCAGCGCCATCCGGGCCAGCGTCTGCCAGCGGTCCTCCCGCGGCAGCAGGGAGATCTTCGACAGCAGCGAGTCCACCCGGAACAGGTCGGACAGCACGAAGTAGACCGACGCCACCTCGCTGACGTCCCGCCCGCTGCGGGTCGCCGTCTCCACCACGTCCATCAGGCCGAAGCTGTACATGAGCCGGGTGGCGCGCTCCGCCAGCTCCCGGGGCAACCCACGCTCGGTCATCGAGTCGATGTGCGCCACGATGCCCTGCCGCTCGGTGCCGTAGAACAGCTCCTCCAGCCCCGGCAGCAGCCGGGCCACCCCGTCGCGCAGCCGGGCGATCTCGCCCGGTACGTCGATCGGCGAGCGCCGGTTGGACACCAGCCACCGCACCGCGCGGTCGAGCAGGCGCCGCGTGTCCAGGTAGACGCTGGTCTGCAGTTCCGGTGCGACCTTGTTGTCCAGCGCCTCGACCGCGTCCCACAGCTCACGCAGCCCGAACACCTCGCTGACCACCACGTACGCCCGGATGACGTCGGCCGCGCTGGCCGCGGTCTCCTCGACCACCCGGAAGACGAACGAGATGCCGCCCCGGTTGATCGCCTCGTTGACCAGCACCGTGGTGACGATGTCCCGGCGCAGCCGGTGCCGGCCCATCCGGTCGGCGAACCGCTCGCGCATCGGGGTCGGGAAGTAGTTGACCAGAACCTCGGTCGTCCACTCCTCGTCGGCCAGCCCCTCGGTGAGGATCTCCCGTTCCAGGACGATCTTCACGTACGCGAGGAGCACCGCGAACTCCGGCGCGGTCAGCCCGGACTCGCTGCGGACCGCCAGTTCCTCGTCCGGCGGCAGCGCCTCGAGCGCCCGGTCCAGCGCACCTGAGCGCTCCAGATCATTGATCATCCGGCGGTGCACCGGGAGCAGCGAGGCGGCCTGCGCCTGGGCGTTGTTGATCGCCCGGGCCTGGTCGTAGTTGTCCCGCAGCACCAGCTCCGCGACCTCGTCGGTCATCTCGGCCAGCAGCTCGTCCCGCTCGGCCGTGGTCAGCTCCCCGTCGGCGACCGCGGTGTTCAGCAGGATCTTGATGTTCACCTCGTGGTCGGAGGTGTCCACCCCGGCCGCGTTGTCGATGAAGTCGGTGTAGATCCGGCCACCGGTCAACGCGTACTCGATCCGGCCGAGCTGGGTCCAGCCCAGGTTGCCGCCCTCGCCCGCCACCCGGCAGCGCAGGTTGCGCCCGTCCACCCGGATCGCGTCGTTGGACTTGTCCCCCACCTCGGCGTTCGTCTGGCTCGACGCCTTGACGTAGGTGCCGATGCCGCCATTCCAGAAAAGGTCCACCGGCGCGGTGACGATCGCCTTCATCAGCTCCTGCGGCGACAGCTGCGTGACGTCCTCGTCCAGGCCGATCGCCGCCCGGACCTGCGGCGTGATCGGGATGGACTTGGCGGTACGCGAGAAGATGCCGCCACCGGCCGAGATCAGCTCCGGGTTGTAGTCCTCCCAGGACGACCGGGGCAGCTCGAACAGCCGCCGGCGCTCGGCGTACGAGGTGGCCGCGTCCGGGTCCGGGTCCAGGAAGATGTGCCGGTGGTCGAAGGCGGCCACCAGCCGGATGTGCTCCGAGAGCAGCATCCCGTTACCGAACACGTCACCGGACATGTCGCCGACGCCGACCACGGTGAAGTCCTGGGTCTGGGTGTCGACGCCCAGCTCCCGGAAGTGCCGCTTGACCGACTCCCAGGCGCCCCGGGCGGTGATGCCCATCTTCTTGTGGTCGTAGCCGGCCGAACCACCGGAGGCGAACGCGTCGCCCATCCAGAAGTTGTGGGCCTTGGAGATCTCGTTGGCGATGTCGGAGAACGTCGCGGTGCCCTTGTCCGCCGCCACCACCAGGTACGGGTCGTCGCCGTCGTGCCGGACCACGTCCTCGGGCGGCACGATCTGCCCGCTGACGATGTTGTCGGTGACGTCCAGCATCGCGCCGACGAACTCCTGGTAGCAGGCGACCGCCTCGTCCCGGTCCCCCGGCTTCTGCTTCAGCACGAAGCCACCCTTGGCGCCCACCGGCACGATGACGGTGTTCTTCACCATCTGTGCCTTGACCAGGCCGAGCACCTCGGTACGGAAGTCCTCCCGACGGTCGGACCAGCGCAGCCCGCCCCGGGCCACCGGCCCGAACCGCAGGTGCACACCCTCGAACCGGGGCGAGTAGACGAAGATCTCGAACCTCGGCCGGGGTGCGGGCAGGTCCGGGATGGCCTGCGGGTCGAGCTTGAACGCCACGTACGCCTTCGGCCGCCCGTCGGCACGCTTCTGGTAGAAGCTGGTCCGCAGGGTGGCCTCGATCAGCGTCAGGTACGAGCGCAGGATCCGGTCCTGGTCGAGGCTGGCCACGTCGTCGAGGGCGCCCCGGATCGTCTCCACCAGCTCACCGCTGCGCTGCTGACGCTGCTCGGTGCTCAGCTCGCCCGGCGCGAACCGGGTCTCGAAGAGCTCCACCAGCAACGCGGCGATCTTCGGGTACGCGATGAAGGTCTGCTCCATGTAGTCCTGCGAGAAGACCGTGCCGGCCTGCCGCAGGTACTTCGCGTACGCCCGCAGCACCACCACCTGCCGCCAGGTGAGCCCACCGCGCAGCACCAGTTCGTTGAACCGGTCCACCTCGGCCTCGCCACGCCAGGCGGCCGCGAACGCGTTCTCCACGTGCGGGCGCACCTCGGCCAGCTCCTGGTGCCCCTCGGGCAGCATCAGGCCGAAGTCGTAGAGGTAGACCCGACCGTCGATCCGGTCCACCTCGTACGGGTGCTCGTCGACGACCCGGACACCGAGCGAGTGCAGCACCGGCAGCACGGCGGAGAGCATCATCGGCTCGCCGTACCGGTAGACCTTGAACCGGACGTCCATCGCCTCGATCAGGTCCGCTCCGGGCACGCGGGTGCCCGGGCGGGGCGCGAGCTGCTTGCGGAACAGGTGCATCTCCAGCTGGCCGGGCTCCTCCAGCAGCTCCAGCTTGGCCAGGTCCTTCATGGCCTCGTACGGCGTGTGCCCGTCCTTGTAGCCCTCCGGGAACGCGTCGGCGTACCGGGCGAAGAGGTGCTTGGCCTGCTCGTCGCCGAGCTTGCGCTCCAGCACCAGCCGGTAGTCGTCGTCCCAGAGCCGGGTCGCGTCGGCCAGCTCCTCGGCGAGCAGGTCGGCGTCGATCTCGCCGGGCGGCCGGGTCGGGTCGGTGCGGACGATGAAGTGGACCCGCGCCAGCATCGACTCGGTGACCCGGGTGGTGTAGTCCACCCCGACACCGTTGAGCTCGCGCAGCAGGATGTCCTGCATCCGTAGCCGGTTCTGCGTGGTGAACCGGTCCCGGGGCAGGTAGATCAGGCAGGAGATGAACCGCCCGTACGCGTCCCGGCGCAGGAAGACCCGTAGCTGCCGGCGGCCGGCCATCCGCAGCACGCCGATGACCGCGTGGTACAGGTCGTCGGTCTTGATCTGGAACAGCTCGTCGCGCGGGTAGGTCTCCAGGATCTGGAGCAGGTCCTTGCCGGAGTGGCTGCGCCGGCTCAGGCCGGAGCGGTCCAGCACCTCGGCGACCTTGCGGCGCACCACCGGCAGCTCTCGCACGCTGGTCCGGTACGCGGCGGTGGAGAACAGGCCCAGGAAGCGCCGTTCGCCGATCACCTCGCCGGCCTCGTTGAAGATCTTGAAGCCGATGTAGTCCAGGTACGCCGAGCGGTGCACGGTGGCCCGCGAATTGGCCTTCGTGATGATGAGCAGGCGCTTCTCCAGCACCTTCTCGTGCGCCTCCGGCGTCATCGACGACAGCGACCGGGCCTCCGGCGAATCGGAGCGCAGGATGCCCAGACCCGTGCCGAGGACCGCCTCCAGCGCCTTGCCGTCGACCACGTCCGCGCTGTCCCCGCCGGGGGCGTCCACCAACCGGTACTCGCGGTAGCCGAGGAACGTGAAGTGGTCCTGGGCGAGCCAGCGCAGCAGCTCCACCGAGTCGGTGATGTCCTTCTCCGGCACCGGCGGGCGGTTGTCGGAGGTGCGGGCCGAGGCCAGCTCGTCTGCGAGCGCGAGGGCCCGCTGACGCATCTTCGGCCAGTCCTCCACGGCCTCCCGCACGTCCGTGAGCACCCGCTGCAGCTCGCGGCGCAGCCGCTCCCGTTCCTCCGCGTCCCGGACCGGGTCGATCTCGATCCGCATCCAGCTCTCGATGATGTCGCCGGCGATCGCGTCGTCCGGTTCGACATCGGCGGAGACCTCGGTGAGCCGGCCCAGCGGCTCCCGCCGGACCACGACCAGCGGGTGCACCAGCAGGTGCACGTCCAGGTGGTACGAGTTGAGCAGCGCGGTCACCGAGTCGACCAGGAACGGCATGTCGTCGGTGACGATCTCGACGACCGTGTGGTGCTGGTCCGCGTGCGGTTCGTGGATCCGAAGCTTGAGCTCGCCCGGCACCCGCTGCTGGGCGAGGTCCCGGTGCGCCCGGGCCGCGTCGAGCATCTCCTCCGCCGTGAAGCCGACCAGCTCCTCGTCCGGGGCGAACCGCCAGAAGCGCCCCACCAGGGTCGCGACGTCGTGGTCGTCCCCGGCGAGCGCCACGGCCTGTGCCACCAGGCGCTCCGCGTTGGGTACCGGCTCGTCGAGCTCGGCGTCCTCCACGTCGTCGGCCAACGCCTCTGTCGGCAGGCCCAGATCGTAGATTGTGTCGATACTCGACCCGGTCAGCCCGGTCACTCCCGTGTCGAGTCGGCCGTAGCCGTCCCCGTCGGTCGCCGAATCGAAGCTGTCGTCGTCCCGGCCGGAGTCATCCTGCCGGAGGTCGGGTTCCGGTTTGATCGCCGGACGCCGGTCCATCGGTGCCACTCCCCTCGACCCACCGCGTTGTGGGTCAGTCTGCCCAAGCCTAGGCCCTACCGCTCTGCACGATCGTCGGCGGACCACCGGCCGGACGTCCGGATCGGGACTCTGTCCTTTCACCCGTTGCGGGTCATGAGGTTGGCCGGTTGCGGGATACCCCGCCACGCGATGTTCATCACACCGGCGCGGTCCGTCTTTCCGCACGTCGGAGCCCACCACGGGACGTTGGGGACACCGTTCGCGTACTACCGTGCAGGGCAGTCCGCAATTGGAAGGACCCGCTCCATGCCTCTGTCGTACCCCCGGTCCCACCGGCCGAACCGCACCCGCCGGCGAGTCGCCGCACTCACCGCGACCCTGCTCTCCGCCGGTCTCCTGGCCGCCTGCTCCGGCGATGACGGGCCGCAGCGCAGTGTCGACGCCTTCCTGGCCGGCTGGCGCAGTGGCGACCTCAAGGCGGTCGGCCTGGTCGACGCGGCCGGCACCAGGCGGCTGCCGGCGGCCGACGTGGCCCGCGAGATCAAGGAGCTGTCCGGCGAGTTGGCGGCGACCCCGCCGGCGCTGACCCGACGGGGCGAGCCGAAGGTCACCGCCGACGTCGCGACCGCGCCCATCCGCGTGGAGTGGACCCTGCCCGATCAGACCCGCTGGGCGTACGACCGGGAGGTGCGGCTCGTCCACGGCGAGGACGACCAGTGGCAGGTGGTCTGGGAGCCGCGGGTGCTGCACGAACAGCTCACGAAGGGTGACCGGATGGCGCTGCGCCGCGTCACCGGTCCCCGGGCCGCGGTGCTGGACGCCGCCGGGCAGCCGATCGTGGCCCCCCGCCCGGTGGTCCGGGTGGGCGTGCAGCCCAACGGGGTCGCCGACATCAGGAAACTGACCAAGGACCTCGACGCGGCCTTCAAGGCGATCCGCCCGGCGTTGGTTCCCGCGGTCGACCTGGCTGACCTGCCCGAGCGGGTGTCGAAGGCCGAGCCGGGAGCGTTCGTCGAGGTGGTGACGCTGCGCGAGGAGGCGTACCAGCAGATCAAGCCACGGATCTACGACCTGCCGGGCACCAAGTTCATTTCCGACAAGCTGGACCTGGCCCCGACCCGGGAGTTCGCCCGGGCGCTGCTCGGCTCGGTCGACCCGGCGCAGGCCGACGACCTCGCCGCGCACCCTGACCGGTACCTTGCCGGCGACCTGGTCGGGCACGGCGGGCTCCAGGGCCGCTACGACGAGCGGCTGCGCGGCGCTCCCGGGGTGACCGTCGTGGTCGAGCGGCCCGCCGAGGACGGCAAGCTGGCACCCACCGGCACCGAGCTGTTCCGCCGCGAGCCGCAGCCCGGGCAGGCGCTGAAGACCACGCTGGACGTGGCCGCCCAGAACGCGGCCGACGGCGCGCTGCGCGCGGAGCCGCGCCGATCCGCCCTGGTGGCGGTGCGGATCAGCGACGGCGCGGTGCTCGCCGCCGCGAACGGCCCCGGGCCGGCCGGTGAGAACCTGGCCTTCACCGCCCAGGTGCCGCCGGGTTCCACGTTCAAGATGGTCAGCGCGCTGGGCCTGCTGGACCGGGGCGCGGTCACCCTGGACGGGCCGGTGGAGTGCAGGAAGACCTTCACCGTCGACGGTCGGTCCTTCAAGAACTCGGACAACTTCGAGCTGGGCTCGGTGCCGTTCCGCACCGACTTCGCCAAGTCCTGCAACACCGCGTTCGCGGCGTTGGCGCCGAAGCTCGGCGGCGACGGGCTGGCCGCCGCCGGCCGCTCGCTGGGCCTGGAGGGCCAGTGGGATCTCGGCACCGACGTCTTCACCGGCAAGGTGTCGACCGGTGGCAGCCCGGCCGAGCAGGCCGCCGCCTCGTTCGGGCAGGGCACCACGCTGGTCAGCCCGCTGGCCATGGCCGGCGCCACCGCCGCGGTCGCCCGGGGCCGGTTCGAGCAGCCGAAGCTGCTGGTCGACCCGGCGCCGGCCAAGCCGGCCGCGGCCGGGGAGCAGCTCAAGCCGGAGTCGGTCGCCGCGCTGCGCACCATGATGCGCGAGGTGGTCACCACCGGCACCGGCACCGCGCTCAAGGACGTGCCGGGCGGCGAGGTGTACGGCAAGACCGGCACCGCGGAGTACGACAACAACCCGGCCCACACCCACGCCTGGTTCGTCGGCTGGCGGGGTGACGTCGCGTTCGCCGTCTTCGTGGAGAAGGGCGGCGCCAGCACCGCCTCGGCGGTCCCGATCGCCGAACGGTTCCTGCGCGCCCTGCCGGCCCGCTGACCTGACCGCCCGCCGCCGCGAGAGGGGCTGGCGGGTGGGTCAGGCCGTGTCGGCGTTGGGGCGGTCGGTGGGATCCGGGGCGGTCGGTCGCCGCAACAGACCCGGGCCGGCCGACGCGGGCGGGCCGACCGGTTCCCGCTCGACCGGAGCCGCGATGTGCGCGACGTGCTCCCGGTCCGTTCGGCCCTCGTGGCCCGGGCCGCCGCCCACCGGCTCCGCGTGCACCGGTGCCCGGGTGTCGAGCGGCTCCGCCCCGGTCGGGGTCGGGTCACCGAGGGGAGCCCGGTCCCCTGAACGGCGGATGCCGGCGGGCTCGGCGTCGACCGGGTCAGCGGCGGCGGGTCGAGGCGCGTCGAAACGCCCGATACCGCTCCCGGACCGCCCGTTGCCGCCGCGCGGAGTGGGGGCCGGCCGGGCCGACAGCAACCGGGGCGGCACCGCCTCCGGGGCGGTGACCGGGGCCAGCCCGGCGACCACCGTGTTGACGATCTCGGCGGCGTACGAGCCGTCCGGGTCGTAGTCGGGGTCGAAGACGGTCAGCTCGACACCCAGGCAGTGCGGGGTGTCCACCAGACCGGCGAGCAGGATCTCCAGCTCGGCGAAGGCGATCCCGCCCGGGTCCGGCGCGTCCACGGCGGGCATCACCGCCGGGTCGAGGACGTCCACGTCGATGTGCACCCAGTAGCCCGCGCAGTCGGCGAGCTGCTCGTGCGCCCACTGGGCGGTGCGGGCGGCACCCTCGGCGCGCAGCGCCGGCACCGGCCGGGTGGTGATCCCGGCCGCCTGGAGGTCGAGCCGGTACTCGTCCTGCGCCCGGATGCCCAGCACCACCACGTCGACGTCCCGGAAGTAGGGTCGACGCCCCTCCAGCGCTGCCAGGTCGGCCTGCCCGCGCCCGGTGACCAGGGCCAGGTCCTCACCGGCCGCCGCGCCCACGTAGGAGGCGTTGCCGGGGTGCCGGAAGTCGGAGTGCCCGTCGACGAAGACCAGCCCGATCCGCCCGCCGACCGCCTCACCGAGGCGGTGCATGGCCAGCGCCGAACCGAGCAGCACCGAGCAGTCGCCGCCGAGCACCACCGGAAACTCGCCCCGGTCGATGATCGACCCGATCCGCTCGGCGAGGGCCAGCGAGTAGTCGGCGATCTCCCGGGCGTGACACACCCCGTCGCCGGGCCGCCAGTCGCCCGGGTCGTAGCGGGGTGCGGTCAGGCAGCCGGCGTCGCGGGCGCGCAGCCGGGCCAGCAGGTCGTGGTCCCGCAGCGCACCGGGCGCCTTGGCACAGCCCGGCACCGACGTGGACGTCGGCGGCCGCAGACCGAGATTTGTCGGCGCGTCGAGGACGGCGATCCGGCGCATCATGAGCTCCCGTCCTCGGTGGTCGGGCGGGCCGGCCGGAACGCCGGCCCGCGCTGGCGTGCTACGAACTCAGAACAGGGCGCTGGCCAGTGCCCGGCGCGCCGAGGCTACCGCCGGATCGTCCGGGCCCGCGATGGTGAACAGCGAGACCAGGTGCTGGCGTGCCGCTTCCCGGTCCTCGCCGGCGGTGCGCCGGACCAGGCCGACCAGCCGGGCGTACGCCTGCTCGGCCATGCCGCTGAGCACCTCGATGTCGGCGGCCAGCAGTTGGGCGGCCACGTCGTCCGGGGCGCTCTCGGCGGCGGCCAGCGCGGCGGCCGGGTCGGCGCCGGCGACCCGGCGGGCCACCCCGACCTGGGCCAGGCCCGCCTCGGCGACGGCGTCCGCCGGGGAGTCGGCCAGAATCTTGCGGTACGCCCGCTCGGCGGCGTCCAGGTCACCGCTCATCAGCGCGTCGTCCGCCTCGTCGAGGCGCGGGTCCTCCGGCTCGGCGACGGCCACGCCACCGGCCTTGAGCACGGCCTGGATCCACTGGCGCAGCTGCGCTTCGGGCACCACGCCGGAGAAGGCGTCGATCGGCTGACCGCCGACCACCGCGTAGACCATGGGGATGCCCTGAACCCGGAACATCTGGGCGATCCGCGGATTTTCCTGCACGTCGACCCGGGCGAGCACCCACGTGCCGCCGCTCTCTGCCGCCAGCCGCTCCAGCACCGGGGCGAACTCGTCGCTCTCCGGGAAGCCGGCCGCGCCGAAGAAGACGAGGACGGGCATGGCCATCGACCGTTCGAGCACGTCGGCCTGGATGGTGGCTTCGGTGACGTCGACGATGGCGGCGTTACCGCCGGCGGTGGGCGCGCCGGGGGTGCCTGCGGACGGGCCACCCTGCGGGGGTGTGCCGGGGCGGGTACTGGCTGGTGCGGGGCCGCGCAGCGTGCTGAGGTCGACCGCGCCGCGGGTGAAGATCGACGAGGTGATCCGTGGGTCGCTCATGGTTACCTAGTCTCGCACGTGAGCCCCCGATCTCAGCTCACCCGCAACCCCGACGTTGCAACTCTCACGCCACGCCCCCGACCCCCGTGATCATGCACTTTGTGTCCCCGGGACGCGGCGCGTGCGGCGTCTTCCGGGGCGGAGAGTGCAGGATCACGGGGGCTCTGGGGTCAGAAGCGCGCGGGCTCCCGGTAGGTGCCCCACTCGGCGCGCAGCGCGTCGCAGATCTCGCCCAGGGTGGCTTCCATCCGGACCGCGTCGAGCATGGCGGGGATCATGTTCTCGTCGGTGCGGCTGACCTCGACCATCCGGGCGACGGCCGCCCGGACCGCCGACTCGTCCCGGGCGCCCTTGCGCTCGGCGAGCACCCGGCGCTGCTCCAGCTCCACCTCGTGCGAGATGCGCAGGATCTCCAGCTCCTTGGCGACCGTGCCGGTGTGGCAGTTGACGCCGACGATCTTCTTGTCGCCCTTTTCGAGGGCCTGCTGGTAGACGAAGGCCGACTCGGCGATGTGCCCGGTGAACCAGCCGTCCTCGATACCGCGCAGGATGCCGGAGGTCATCGGGCCGATCTGGTGCGGGCCCTCCCCACCGAGCTGCCGGATCCGGGCGAAGATCTCCTCCGCCTCGGCCTCGATCTTGTCGGTGAGCGCCTCGACGTACCAGGAGCCGCCGAGCGGGTCGGCCACGTTGACCACGCCGGTCTCCTCCATCAGCACCTGCTGGGTACGCAGGGCGATCTCGGCGGACTCGTCGGTGGGCAGCGCCAGGGTCTCGTCCAGCGCGTTGGTGTGCAGCGAGTTGGTCCCGCCGAGCACCGCGGCCAGTGCCTCCACGGCGGTGCGTACGACGTTGTTGACCGGCTGCTGGGCGGTCAGCGACACCCCGGCGGTCTGCGTGTGGAACCGCAGCCAGAGGGCCTTCTCGCTGGTGGCGCCGTAGACGTCGCGCAGCCAGCGGGCCCAGATCCGGCGGGCGGCACGGAACTTGGCGATCTCCTCGAAGAAGTCGAGGTGCGAGTCGAAGAAGAAGCTCAGCCCCGGCGCGAAGACGTTGACGTCCAGCCCACGGCTCAGCCCCAGCTCCACGTAGCCGAAACCGTCGGCCAGGGTGTACGCCAGCTCCTGCGCGGCGGTCGAGCCGGCCTCACGGATGTGGTAGCCGGAGACCGACAGCGGCTTGTAGCGCGGGATCTCCCCGGCGCAGTACTCCATCAGGTCGCCGATCAGGCGCAGGTGCGGCTCGGGGTCGAAGAGCCACTCCTTCTGCGCGATGTACTCCTTGAAGATGTCCGTCTGCAGCGTGCCGTCCAGCTTGGACAGGTCGGCGCCCTGCCGCTCGGCGGCCACCAGGTACATGCAGAACACCGGCACGGCCGGGCCGGAGATGGTCATCGACGTGGTGACGCCGGCCAGGTCGATGCCGTCGAACAGCGCCTCCATGTCGGTGGCGGTGTCGATGGCGACGCCGCAGTGGCCGACCTCGCCCAGCGCCTGCGGGTCGTCCGAGTCGCGGCCCATCAGCGTCGGCATGTCGAACGCGACCGAGAGCCCGCCGCCGCCGGCGCCGAGGATCATCTTGTAGCGCTCGTTGGTCTGCTGGGCGTTGCCGAAGCCGGCGAACTGCCGGATCGTCCAGGTCCGCCCGCGGTAGCCGGTCGGGTGCAGACCCCGGGTGTACGGGTACTCGCCCGGCCAACCGATCCGCTCGAAACCCGGGTACGCGGCACCCTCCGGTGGTCCGTAGACCGGGTCGACCGGCATCCCGGAGAGCGTGGTGAAGTCCGCGTCCCGCTTGCGCGCGGAGTCGTACCGGGCCTGCCAGCGTGCCCGTCCGGCGGCGATCTCGTCGGCGTCCATGCGCAGGGCTCCTCCTCGGGTCCTCGACTGCACGTCGAGTGTAGAGCCCTGGCCTGAACGATCGCTAAGTCACGCCGTACCGGCGGGTAACCTGAGCTGGGTCGACCGCTCAGCCGGCCGGCGTCGCCGGCCCGTCGATCTGCACGTCATCGACCCGGATGTTGACCTCGTCGACCCGCAGCCCGTACGCCTCGACCGCCTCGGTGACCCGGGCCCGCACCTGGCCGGTCACCTCCGGCACCGGCTGGCCGGCCTGGATCACCAGCACCAGGTTGACCACGGCGGCGTCCCCGGTCACGTGGGCCGAGCAGCCCCGCCGCGCGTCGCCCACCTGGTCCAACCCGACCCTGTCCAGGACCGAGTTGAAGAACCGGGCGACGTCCCCACCGAGCTCGGCCACCCCGGGCACCGCCCGCGCCGCCGCCACGGCGATCTTCTCGATCACCTCGTCGGAGACCTGCGTCGTCCCGCCGGCCACCGCCGACACCGTGCTCAGCTCCCGCGTCGCCTCGTCGCTCACGTCCCGCTCCCCGCCCTCACCAACGCCTGCCGGCCTCCGGCCGCACGCGAGCCACCCGCGCGTCCGCGAGCCTACTGCCTCGTGGATCTAGGGACTATCGTCGCTTGTGGAGACCCACTCACGACGACGAGCCCTGGATGGGCGCGGCGGTCGGGGGTCAGCGGGCGAGCTGGGCCAGCAGGGTGTCTGCTGCCGCGTAGGGGTCCTGGGCGCCTTCGGCGACCTTGGTGGCCAGGGTCTGCAGCTCCGTACCGTCGCGTAGTGAACCGATCCGCGCACGGAGCACGCCGAGCGCGATGGCCTCGATCTCGGCGGCGGCCCGCGCCTCCTGGCGGCGGCGAAGCTCGCCGTGCTCCACCAGCCAGCCGCGGTGCTTGTCGATCGCCGCGGCGATGTCGTCGATGCCCTCGCCCCGCGCGGCGATCGCCCGGACGACCTGCGGCCGCCACTGCCCCGGGCCGCGCTCACCGAGGGCGATCATGCCCTGGATGTCGCGGACCGTGGCGTCGACGCCGTCCCGGTCGGCCTTGTTGACCACGAAGACGTCGGCGATCTCCAGGATGCCGGCCTTGACCGCCTGGATCGCGTCGCCCATGCCGGGGGCGAGCAGCACCAGCGTGGTGTCCGCCAGCGAGGCGACCTCCACCTCGGCCTGCCCGACGCCGACGGTCTCGACCAGCACCACGTCGCAGCCGGCGCCCTCCAGCACCCGAACCGCCTGCGGAGTCGCCGCGGCCAGCCCGCCCAGGTGCCCCCGGCTGGACATGGACCGGATGTAGACGCCCGGGTCGGTGGCGTGGTCCTGCATCCGCACCCGGTCGCCGAGGATCGCGCCGCCCGTGAACGGGCTGGACGGGTCGACCGCCAGCACGCCGACGCGGTGCCCGCGCGCCCGCAGCGCACGGACCAGCTCGTTCGTGGTGGTCGACTTGCCCACCCCGGGTGAACCGGTCAGCCCCACCACCTGTGCCTGCCCGGCGTACGGCGCCAGCGCGGCGGCGATCGCCGGCAGCAGCTCGTCGCCGTTCTCCACCAGCGTGATCAGCCGGGCCACCGCGCGGGGGTCACCCGCGCGGGCCCGCTCGACCAGCAGCGGTACGTCCCGGCTCCGGCGCACCGACGAGGTGCCCGACGCCGGAACGTGCTCGACCGTTTCACTCACTGGTCGGCCGCTGCGTTTCCCGGTACGTGGATGATCAGCGCGTCGCCCTGGCCACCGCCGCCGCAGAGCGCCGCGGCGCCGGTGCCGCCGCCGCGCCGCTTCAGCTCGAGCGCGAGGGTGAGCACCAGCCGGGCGCCGGACATCCCGATCGGGTGACCCAGCGCGATCGCGCCGCCGTTGACGTTGACCCGGTCGGGGTCGATGCCGAGGTCACGGGTGGACTGCACGCCGACCTGGGCGAACGCCTCGTTGATCTCGATGAGGTCCAGGTCCGCCACGCTCAGGCCGCCCTTCTTCAGGGCGTGGTTGATCGCGTTGGACGGCTGCGAGTGCAGCGAGTTGTCCGGGCCCGCCACGTTGCCGTGCGCGCCGATCTCCGCCAGCCAGGTCAGCCCCAGCTCCTTGGCCTTGGCCTTGCTCATCACGACCACCGCGGCGGCGCCGTCGGAGATCGGTGACGAGCTGCCCGCGGTGATCGTGCCGTCCTTGGCGAACGCGGGACGCAGCTTGGCCAGCGACTCGACGGTCGTGTCCGGGCGGATCCCCTCGTCCTCGCTGATCACCAGCGGGTCACCCTTGCGCTGCGGGATCACCACGGGGGTGATCTCGTCGGCGAAGTGGCCGTTCTTCTGCGCGGCGGCGGCCCGCTGGTGGCTGGCCGCGGCGAAGGCGTCCTGCTCCTCGCGGGAGATGCCGTGCCGGGCGCCGAGCCGCTCGGTCGACTCGCCCATCGAGCAGCAGTCCCAGGCGTCGCTGAGCCCGTCGTGCGCCATGTGGTCCTTGACCACCACGTCGCCGTACTTGTAACCGGAGCGCTGGCCCAGCAGCAGGTGCGGGGCGTTGGTCATCGACTCCATGCCGCCGGCCACCACGATGTCGAACTCGCCGGCCCGGATCAGCTGGTCGGCCAGGGCGATCGCGTCCAGGCCGGAGAGGCAGACCTTGTTGATGGTCAGCGCCGGCACCGACATCGGCACGCCGGCCTCGACCGCCGCCTGCCGCGCCGGGATCTGACCGGCACCGGCCTGGAGCACCTGCCCCATGATCACGTACTGGACCTGGTCCGGGCTGACCCCGGCCCGCTCCAGCGCCGCCTTGATCGCGATCCCGCCGAGCTTCGTGGCCGGGAGGTCCTTGAGGTTGCCCAGCAGCCGCCCCATCGGGGTCCGCGCGCCGCTGACGATCACCGAAGCCATGCCTGCCTCCGAGGGGGGTGCCGAGCTGTACGCCTTAACGATTGTTCGGTCAGACTAGCGCCATGGCTGAGAACTCCCCCGCCGAGCCCGGTGCGGACTACGTCACAGACATCGGGCTTCGCAAGATTGACCACGTCGGGATCGCCGTGGCCGACCTGGACGCCGCGATCGACTTCTACCAGCGGACGTTCGGGATGCGCTGCGTACACACCGAGACCAACGCCGAGCAGGGCGTTCGGGAAGCGATGCTGGCCGTCGGCCCGACCGCCGAGGGCGGCTGCGTGCAGCTGCTCGCCCCGCTCACCCCGGAGTCGACGATCGCGAAGTTCCTGGACCGCAACGGGCCGGGCGTGCAGCAGGTCGCGTACACCGTGGTGGACATCGACGTGGCCTGCGCGGCGTTGCGGGCGCGGGGGATGCGGCTGCTCTACGACGCCCCACGGCGCGGCACCGCCGACTCCCGGATCAACTTCGTGCACCCGAAGGACGCCGGAGGCGTCCTGGTCGAACTCGTCGAACCCGCCGCCACGCACTGACCCGCCGAACGCCGCACCACCCGCGCCGCCGGCGCCGCGCGGCGCCGCAAGATCCGCACAACATCAGGGATGTAGTCGCCTCCGCCGCCCCGCGAGGCAACTACATCCCTGATGTTGTTGCCCCCACGGACCGCGTGGAGGCCCCGAGAGCGGCCCCGCAAGCACGGCAGTGCGCGGTTGGCGGGGTCGTCGGACACCTTCACGCATCGGTCGATGCAGTTTTTCACAGAGGACTTCCGGCTTTAGCTACCGTTCAGTAACGTCCCGGCCCACAGGAGCGCGACCGGTGCCGGATGTGTCGAATGCCGACATGGCGGTCGTGCCCACCGGCGCCGACGATGGCAGCACCCGGGCCCGTGCGGGTGCGGACGAACCGGAGGTCACCGTGCAGGACATCCTCGAAGCAATCATGGCGGCGGAGGAATCGAGCGATCCGGACCGCGAGCTGGCCGGTGTCGCCGGGCTGCCCGTACCGGAGAGTTACCGGGGTGTCGTCGTCCGCGCCGAGGAGGCCCGGATGTTCGACGGCATGGCCACCCGGGACAAGGACCCCCGCAAAGCGCTGCACGTGCAGGAGGTGCCGACGCCGGAGCTTGCGCCGGGCGAGGCGCTGGTCGCGGTGATGGCCAGCGCGATCAACTACAACACGGTGTGGACCAGCATCTTCGAGCCGGTGTCCACCTTCAAGTTCCTCCAGCGCTACGGCCGGGTCTCCGAGCTGACCCGCCGGCACGACCTGCCGTACCACGTGGTCGGCTCGGACGCGGCCGGCGTCGTCCTGCGCACCGGGCCGGGGGTGACGCGGTGGGCGGCCGGCGACGAGGTCGTGGCGCACTGCCTCTCCGTCGAGCTGGAGGACGCGGCCGGGCACGACGACACCATGCTCGACCCGCAGCAGCGGATCTGGGGCTTCGAGACCAACTTCGGCGGGCTGGCCGAGCTGGCCGTGGTCAAGGCCAACCAGCTGATGCCCAAGCCGCGGCACCTGACCTGGGAGGAGGCGGCCAGCCCGGGGCTGGTCAACTCCACCGCGTACCGGCAGCTGGTCTCGCACCACGGGGCCAACATGAAGCAGGGCGACGTGGTGTTGATCTGGGGCGCCTCCGGCGGCCTCGGCGGCTACGCGACCCAGATGGCGCTGAACGGCGGCGCGATCCCGGTCTGCGTCGTCTCCTCGCCCGAGAAGGCCGAGCTGTGCCGCCGGATGGGCGCGGAGCTGGTCATCGACCGGGCGGCGGAGGGCTTCCGGTTCTGGAAGGACGAGGAGACCCAGGACCCGAACGAGTGGAAGCGCTTCGGTGAGCGGATCCGCGAGCTGACCGGCGGCGAGGACCCCGACATCGTCTTCGAGCACCCCGGGCGGGAGACCTTCGGCGCGAGCGTCTACGTGGCCCGGCGCGGCGGGACGATCGTCACCTGTGCCTCCACCAGCGGATTCCAGCACCAGTACGACAACCGCTACCTGTGGATGCACCTCAAGCGGATCGTCGGCAGCCACTTCGCCAACTACCACGAGGCGTGGCAGGCCAACCGCCTGGTGGCGCTGGGCAAGGTGCACCCGACGGTGTCCCGCACCTATCCCCTGGAGCAGACCGGCCAGGCGGCGTACGAGGTGCACCGCAACGCCCACCAGGGCAAGGTCGGGGTGCGCTGCCTCGCTCCCACGGACGGTCTGGGCGTACGCGACGGGGAGCTGCGGGCCCGGCACGAGGACGCGATCAACCGGTTCCGGGGGCACTGACCGGGCCACCGGCCGGACGGACGAGCACCGGATGGCCAATGTGGCGAACGGGCATTGTTCTTCCACCTCAATTGCGGGATAGCCAGCCGGATCGAACAAAGGGCCACGGGGGCACCCCGTGGCCCTTTTCCGCGTCACGCTGCGTGGCGTCCGTCCCGCCCGGGACCTGCCAAGATCGCCCATTGGTCCGGCCTCGCCGAGAGCGGGAGTTGACCATGTAAAGAGGACACGAAAGCTCCGCACCGCTCTTGCGAAGCACCCTGGGGCGTCTGCCAGTATGTCCCAATGCCCCAGCAGCAGTCCTCCCCTCTCGCGTTCTTCGATAACGCGAACTCGCAGCCAGATTTCACCGTTGGCCTGCGCGGTTACAACACTCACCAGGTCGACGACTTCCTCGGCCGGATGACCGCCGCGCTGACCCAGTCCGAGCAGGCCCGTGCCGAGGCCGAGCAGCGGATGAACGACGCCCAGCGTCGCCTCCGCCAAGCCGAGCAGCGCATGAGTGCGCTGGAGCAGAAGCTCACCGACACGAACAAGCAGCTCGAAGAGAACAGCCGGCCCACCCTCTCCGGGCTCGGCACCCGCGTCGAGCAGATCCTCCGGCTCGCCGAGGAGCAGGCCAACGACCACCGCAACGAGGCCAAGCGCGAGTCCGAGGGCATCCTCTCCGCCGCCCGCCTCGAGGCCCGTGAGATCACGGACAAGGCTCGCGCCGAGGCCGCCGCGATGAAGGCCAGCGCGGAGCGCGAGGCCGGCAACCTGCGCACCGCCGCCGAGCGCGAGGCCGCCGAGGTCCGGGTGCAGGCCCGTCGCGAGGCCGACACGCTGCGCGCCGACGCCGACCGCGAGACCAAGCAGCTGCGCACCGTCACCGCGCACGAGGTGGCCGAGCTGAAGTCGACCGTCGAGCGGGAGGTGGCCACCCTCCGGGCCACCGCCGAGCGGGAGATCACCCAGCAGCGGGCCAAGGCCGCCCGTGAGGCCGAGGAGAAGCGCGCCGAGGCGACCAAGCTGCTCACCGACGCGCGGGACAAGCGCGACAAGGACCTACAGGCCCTGGAGCTGCAGCTCGCCGAGCGGCGTGAGAAGGCCGAGCGCGAGGAGTCCGAGCGGCACGCCGCCCAGGTCGCGCAGACCCAGAAGATGGTCAGCGAGGCCGAGCAGCGTGCCCGCGCCGCCCAGGAGCGCGCGAAGGAGATCGAGCAGCGCGCCGAGGCCCGCCGGGTCGAGTCGGAGCGCAGCGCCGCCGAGACGCTCGACAAGGCCAAGGCGCACTCCGAGAAGACGCTCAACGAGGCCAAGGCCGAGTCGCAGCGCCTGCTCACCGAGGCCCGCACCGAGGCTGAGCTGACCACCCAGGCCGCCCGCCGGGAGGTCGAGGACCTCACCCGGCAGAAGGACGCGGTCACCTCGCAGCTCGGTCAGATGCTCTCCGGGCTCGCTGGCATCGTCCCCGGTGTGCCGCCGGCGGCGGCTGCCGCGGCCAAGCCGGAGGCCAAGAAGGCTGACGGCCCTCAGGAGCGGGTGACCGCGGAGACCACTGGCTGACGCGAGGCGTCAGGTCGGGGCATCGACGGCGCGAGGTGACACCGGGTGACCGGTGTGACCTCGCGCCGTATGCGTTTCCCAACCCTTGACATGCAGCGTCCCGAACCGAGTGAAGTAGGTCCCAGAAGGGGCGTCCGTATCGCCCCAGCAGGGGCCGATGCGTGTGAGGATGGGGGCATGTCGCACGGCGAGGAACTGTTCGCACTCGGCGGGGACGTGACGACGGAGCCCAGCTTCGAGTCCGCTCTGCGGGGATACGAGAAGAAGCAGGTCGACCGGTACGTCGCGCGTGCCGAGCACGAGATCGCGACCCTCGCCGCCGAACGGGAACAGGCGTACACACAGATCCACAAGCTCGCCGGCCAGGTCGAGGTGCTCCAGCGGGACCTCACCCAGGTGCGCAAGCAGATGAACGTGGTGGACCGGGCCTCGTTCCGCCACCTCGGCCCCCGCGTCGAGTCGATCCTCACCCTCGCCGAGGAGCAGGCCGAGTCGATCGTGTCCGCGGCGAACGAGGAGATCGAGGCCCGTCGCGCCGCCGCCGAGAACATCATCGAGGAGGCCCGCGAGCAGGCCGCGCGGGCACTCAAGGACTTCGAGATCGCCCTCGGCGCGCGGCGCGCCGAGGAGGAGCGGCACAGCGCCGCCCGGCGCGCCGAGGCGGACGCGACCCTCCAGTCGGCCAGGGACGAGTCGGCGAAGCTGCGCAAGGCGGCGCAGGACGCGCTGGCGAAGGCCCAGCAGGAGGCCACCCAGCTGCGGGACACGGCCAAGGAGATCCACAGCCGGGCGCAGCAGGAGTCCACCAAGCTGCGTGAGGCGGCCCGCGAGGCGCTGGCCACCGCCCGGCAGGAGGCCAGCGAGCTGCGCGACGCCGCCAAGGAGGTGCACGCCAAGGCCCTCCAGGAGGCCAAGCGGCTCACCGACACCGCGACGGAGGCCGGCCGGGCCACCCACGCCAAGGCGCAGCAGGAGGCCAAGCAGATCATCGACGACGCGTCGATGGCCGGCCGCGCCACCCGGGCGAAGGCCCAGCAGGAGGCGGAGCGGCTGATCACGCAGGCCACCGAGTCGGCCAAGCGCAGCCGGGCCGAGACCGAGGCGTACGTGCAGCGGATGCGCAGCGAGACCGAGGCGTACGTGCAGCAGGCGCGGGCGCAGACGCAGCAGGAGCTGGGCGCCTGGCGGGCCGGTGTGGAGCAGGAGGTCAACTCCCGGCGGGAGACGGCCGACCGGGAGCTGGCGCAGCGGCGGGCCACCGCCGAGCAGGAGTTCGCCAAGCGCCGCGACGAGCTGGAAAAGCAGCACAAGTCCCGCCAGGACGAGCTGGAGACCACCTTCACGAGCCGCCAGCAGGAGCTGGAGACCACCTTCAGCAGCCGCCAGCAGGAGCTGGAGACGGAATACACCACCCGCAAGAACGAGATCGAGCAGGGCGCCGACGCGATCCGCAGGGCGGCCGAGCAGGATGCGCTGACCATGCGCCGGCAGGCCGAGGAAGAGGCCGCCGAGCTGCTGAGCCGGGCCGAGACCGAGGCGAGCGACAAGCGCCGCAAGGCCGACGAGCACGTCGCGGCCTCCCGCCGCCAGTTCGAGGAGTACGCGGCCACCACGCAGCAGCACCTCGCCACCACCCAGCAGCACCTGGCGGCGACCCAGCAGGAGTCGGCCGCCGGTCGGCAGCAGCTCGCCCAGGTGATGCTGGAGATTGCCCAGGCCCAGCAGCAGCTCGCCGACCTGCGGCAGGAGACCTGGAAGTCCCGGCAGGAGTCCGACGAGCTTCAGCGGCAGCTGGCCGAGCTGCGGTTGCAGACCGTCACCGTCCCGACCGGCACCGGTGCCGCGAGTGTGCCGGCCGCCGGTGAGGGGGCGACCGCGACCGCACCGACCACAGCGGACGGCCCGACCACACCGGCCTCCGGGGACGGCCCGACCGCGCCGGTGGCCGGGGACGACGCGCCGACCGCGCCCGCCACGGTGACCGCCGAGGCCACTCCGGCGGCCGCCGGAGCCGCCGCCGGCGGGCTCAAGGCCGAGCCCGCCGACACCCGGCAGCCGGCGAACGCGGGTCCCGAGCCGGCCGGGCAGTCCGCGACCCGGCCGGTGGCCGAGCCGGTGACCACCGTCGACGGCGGGACGGCCAGCGCCGGAGTGGACGGCGAGCCGACCGTGGCCGCCGTTCCGGGAGAGGGTGGCCGGGGCGCCAAGCCCACCAAGATCACCAGCACGGGCGAGAACGGCAAGCGGCCCACCAAGCCGACCACCGACGAGCGCAGCGCCAAGCCCAGCAAGGTCACCGTCGAGAAGGAATGACGGTTCCCGCGCACCAGCCACGGCAATCTTGGACAGTTGCCGTTCACGAGGGCGGGTCGATGATCGGCCGACGGAACGGCCCCCACGCCACGAAACGTTCGAACAGCTCCCGCGGCGTCGGCCCGTCGTAGGGGTTGAGCTGGTAAAGGTCGTGCGCCGCCTCGTGATAGAGCCCGGCCAGGTAGATGGTCAGGGCCGCCGGGTCCGCGTCGAACTCCGCCTTGAGCAGCAGTCGCGCGTCCGCGCACGGCCACGGCCGGCCATCCGCCCGGCAGCACCACATGGGCCGCAGCGGGGTGTGCGGCGTCCGCGCCCCGCAGGGTCGGGGATGCATGGGGTACGGCCCGAGCCGCGGCTGCGGCAGCCCGCACATCGGCGTACGCGCCCGTCCAGGCCGACCGGCACCCGGCGAGCAGCCTGTGGACGACCTCGGCGCCGTCCCGACGGCCTGTGACGGCCGGCGGCCGGCACGGGTGGAGATGGGCATGGGGTACCTCCTCGACTGGAAACGGGACGCGTGCGCCCGGATGGCGGCGGGCCGGAACGACCGACCACGGATCCGGTACGTGACAGTCTGCTGAGCGCACCACTACGGTCGGAAGGCGTCGGCGCGACCAGCGGCGTAGCTGCGTCGGTGGCGCGACCCGCCGGGCCGGCCGGTGGAGACGACCCCCTACCTGCGGAGGCACTGTGGAAGGCGACGCCGCGCCGACGGCCGACATGATCCGCGCCCAGTTGCGCCGGCTGCGGACCGCCGCCGGGATGAGCCAGGAGGAGTTCGGCCGGCTGGTGCACTACTCCGGTTCGATGGTGTCCGCACTGGAGCTGGGTCAGCGCCCGCTGGACCGGCTCTTCCTGGCCCGCGCCGACGAGGTGCTCGCCACCGGCGGCCTGCTGGTCCACCTGCTCAAGCTCGCCGAGCGGGACGGCCAGCCGAGCTGGTTCCGGCCCTGGCTGGACGCCGAGCGTGGCGCCCGCCAACTGCGCTGCTTCCAACCCACGCTGATACCTGGCCTGCTCCAGACCGAGAACTACGCCCGGGCGGTCCTCCGGGGCGACGATACCCTCAGCGCAGACGGTCTGGACAGGCTGCTGGCCGGCCGGATGGACCGTCAGTCGCTCCTGGTCCAGCCCGAGCCGCCGCAGTTCGTGGCCGTCATCGACGAGCTGACGCTGCGTCGCACCGGTGAGGAGTTCCTCGGGCTGATGGTCGAGCAGATAACCCATCTGATCTCCTGCGCCGAGCAACCCCACGTCAGCGTGCACATCGTTCCCGCCGAGGTCGGGCTGTACGCCGGACTGTCAGGCCCGTTCGTCCTGGCCCGAGGCGCGGACGGCGGCTGGGTCGGTCACCTGGAAAACCAGCTTGGCGGCACAGTGGTGGACACAGAGGATGGTCTGGCTACGCTTCTCGCGAGATGGGAGAGCGTGCGGAACGATGCCCTGTCCCGCCGGCAGTCCATCGAACTGATGAAGAGGATCGTGACGACATGGAGCTGAATGGCGCCGCATGGCGCAAGTCCACCCGCAGCGGCGTGAGCGGGGGCGACTGCGTCGAGGTGGCGGACAATCTGCCCGGGGTGGTGGGCGTGCGGGACAGCAAGGACCCGAGCGGCCCGGTGCTGGTCTTCGCGCCGGCCGCCTGGCAGGCGTTCGTCGCCGCCGCCCGTCGACCCGCCGCCTGACCCGGAGGTCCTGGTGCCGCAGCACGGCCAGCCCGCCGACGACCCGGACGCGACGCCTGGCCGTCCAGCGGACGAGGCACCCATCCCGGTGCCGGTCCCGACCCCGGAGGTCGACCCGGACGAGCCGCCGGCCGTCCCGTCGGGAAAGTTCGGCACGCCGGGGCGTCCGCTGCGGCGCAACAGCTTCCTGATCGGCTTCACCGGCGCGGTCGGCGTGCTGCTCGCGTACACGCTCTATCTGGGGGTCCGCAACGCCGGCGGCATCCTGGTGCTGGTGGCGATCGCGCTCTTCCTGGCGGTCGGCCTCAACCCGGCGGTGGTCCGACTGCGCGGCTGGAAGGTGCCGCACGGCCTGGCGGTCGCGGTGGTGGCGCTGACGGTGGTGCTGCTGCTCTGTGGCGGCGTGGTGGCGCTGGTGCCGCCGATCGTGACGCAGTCCGGGCAGTTCATCGACCAGTTGCCCAGCTACGTCGAGGAGCTGCGCCGCAACCCGACGGTCAACGATCTGGTGGAGCGGTTCGGCCTGGTGGAGCGGGCGCAGAGCGCGGCGAACGCGGACAACGTCGGCCGGGCCCTCGGCGGGGTGCTCGGCGGCGCCCAACTGATCTTCGGCACGGTGTTCCGGACGCTGACCGTGCTGGTGTTGACCATCTACTTCCTGGCGTACTTCAACCGGCTGCGCTCCCTGGGCTACGCGCTGGTGCCCCGGTCCCGGCGGGAGCGGGTGCAGCTGATCGGCGACGAGATCCTCGCCAAGGTCGGCGCGTACATGGTCGGTGCGCTGAGCATCGCGGTGCTGGCCGGCGCGACCACCTTCGTCTTCGCGCTGGTGGTGGGTCTGCCGTACCCCTTCGCGCTGGCAGTGGTGGTCGCGGTGACCGACCTGATCCCGCAGATCGGCGCCACGCTGGGAGCGGTGATCGTCAGCCTGGTCGGCTTCGCCACCGACCTGCCCACGGGTATCGCCTGCGCGGTGTTCTTCCTGATCTACCAGCAGGTGGAGAACTACCTGATCTACCCGAAGGTGATGCGGCGCTCGGTGGAGGTCAACGAGGTGGCCGCCCTGCTGGCCGCGCTGCTCGGGGTGGCGCTGCTGGGTGTGGTGGGCGCGCTGATCGCCATCCCCACCGTGGCCGCGCTGCAACTGATCCTGCGCGAGGTGGTGCTCCCCCGGCAGGAGACCCGCTGACCGGGCCTCGGGTCAGTCGGCCTGATTGGCGAGCGGACCGGGGACGGGGGTGTCGGCGAACGACGCCACGGTCCGGTCGGCGTACGCGCTGACGTCCCCGGCCTCCATCGGGCCGTCCCAGGTCGTCGGCAGGGGCACCGTGACCTCCGGGTTGACCCGGCGGACGATCTCGTCGAGCACCGTCTCCGCGTCGCCGACCCACAGGTGCTTGGCGCCCGGCACCCCGACCACCTCGGCCTGCGGCACGGCGGCGAACCGCTCCCCGGCCTCGGCCGGGCGCAGGTAGTCGTCGAACTCGGGCACCAGGGCCACCAGCGGCCGACCGGAACCGGCCCAGGTGGCCAGGTCGTCGGGTGTCGAGAAGCGCAGCGGCGGGGAGAGCAGGATCGCCCCGGCGACCGCCGGGTCGCAGCCGTACTTGAGCGCCAGGTCGGTGCCGAACGACCAGCCGACGAGCCAGATGTTGGGCAGCTCGGCGAACTCCGCGTACTCGATGGCGGCGGCCACGTCGTAGCGCTCGCCGACGGCGCCGTCGAAGGCGCCCTCGCTGGTGCCGCGCAGGCTGCTGGTCCCCCGGGTGTTGAACCGGAGCACCGCCAGGTCGGCCAGGGCGGGCAGCCGCCAGGCCGCCTTGCGGAACACGTGGCTGTCCATCATCCCGCCGTGGGTGGGCAGCGGGTGCAGGCAGACCAGGGTGGCGACCGGCGGCCGGTCGGCCGGCAGGGCCAACTCACCGACCAGCCGCAGACCGTCGGCGGTGTGCAGCTCGATGTCCTCCCGGCGGCCGGGCAGGATCGACGACGCGCGGATCGGTGTGCTCACCGGTCAAGTCTGTCGCGAACTCGCCGCCGCCGCCCGCCCAGGCACGAACAGGGTGATCCAGGTCGCTTCAGTAGCGCGGCGTCGCTTCAGTAGCGCGGAGTGCCCCGGCCGCGCTGCACCGCCGGGCCGCGCCGGTCCCGGGCACGCCAGCAGCCGCTGTGCCAGTGCCGCCGGTCCGTCAGGTCACCCAGGCCGTCGGCCGGCCAGGCCACCAGGTGCGCCACCCCGGGCCGGATCTCCTGGTCACAGCCGGGACAGCGGTACGTCTTGACCGACGCGCCCGCGCCGATCCCGCGTACCTGCCAGGCGCCGTCGGTCCACTGCTGCACGGAGGCGACACCCTGCCGGACCCGGTCGTCGTCCAGGTTGGCGTTCTCGTCCCGGCGAGGGCGGTTGCGACGGGGGCTCACAGTCACCAAGCGTACGGTCCGCCGGGCAGGACGACCCGGGGCGGTCACCAGGTCGCGGGCTGGTCCAGGTGCTCGGCCCCGCCTAGCGGTGCGAGTGGTCGCGGAAGCCCCGGCGGGTCTTGCGGCCCAGGTAGCCGGCGGTGACCAGGTGCTCCAGCAGCGGCGCGGGGGCGAAGCCCGGCTCGCGCAGCTCCAGGTACAGCTCCCGCTGGATGGCCAGTGAGACGTCCAGCCCGACCACGTCGAGCAGCTCGAACGGGCCCATCGGGTAGCCGCAGCCCAGCTTCATGGCGTGGTCGATGTCGTCGGCCGTGGAGTAGCTGGCCTCCAGCATCTTCACCGCGTCGTTGAGGTACGGGAAGAGCAGCGCGTTGACGATGAACCCGGACCGGTCGCCGCAGACCACGCCGGTCTTGCCCAGCGCGGCGCAGACCGCCCGGGCGGTGGCGGTGGTCTCCGGGGAGGTGCGGATGGTGCGGACCACCTCGACCAGCGGCATGACCGGCGCCGGGTTGAAGAAGTGCAGCCCCACCACGTCGGCCGGCCGGTGGGTGGCCATCGCCACGTCGATGACCGGCAGGGACGAGGTGGTGGTGGCCAGCACGACGCCGGGCTTGCAGATCTCGTCGAGGCTGGCGAAGAGCGCCTTCTTCACGCTCAGCTCCTCGACCACCGCCTCGACCACGAGGTCGACGTCGGCGAGGTGGTCGAGCGTGGCCGACCAGCTGATCCGGCCCAGCGCGGCGTCCCGGTCGGCCTCGGCGAGCTTGCCGCGTACGACGCCCTTGTTCAGCGACGTCTTCACCGCCTCGCAGACCTTCGCGGACTTCTCCGCCCCCCGGGTCACCGAGACGACCTCGTAGCCGGCCTTCGCGAAGACCTCGATGATCCCGGTGGCCATCGTCCCGGAGCCCACCACGCCGACCTTGGTGATGGCCCGCGCGCCGTCGGCGAGCGCGGCCTCCGTGGCCAGCGGCGTCGCCTCGTCCGGTACGACCACCGGCGAGCCGGGCCGCTCGTAGGTGTAGAAGCCCCGACCGGACTTCCGGCCGAGCAGCCCCGCCGTGACCATCTGCTTGAGCAGCGGCACCGGGGCGTGCCGGCGGTCCCGCCCGCCGCGCCGGTACATGGTGTCCAGGATCTCGTACGCGGTGTCCAGGCCGATCAGGTCCATCAGCGCCAGCGGACCCATCGGCAGGCCGCACCCGAGCTTCATGGCGGCGTCGATGTCCTCGCGGGTCGCGTAGTGCGCCTCGAACATCCCGACCGCGTGGTTGAGGTAGCCGAAGAGCAGCGCGTTGGCGATGAAACCCGCCCGGTCGTTGATGGTGACGTCGACCTTGCCGAGCCGGGCGCAGAGGGCCTCGACGTCGGCGACCACCTCGGGCGAGGTCACCACGGTGCGCACCACCTCGACCAGCTTCATCACCGGCGCCGGGTTGAAGAAGTGGATGCCGATGACCTGGTTGGGCCGGGTGGTGGCCACCGAGATCTCGGTGACGCTCAGCGACGAGGTGTTGGTGGCCAGGATGGTCTCCGGCCGGCAGACCCGGTCCAGCTCCGCGAAGATCCGCTGCTTGAGGTCCAGGTGCTCGGGCACCGCCTCGATGACCAGGTCGACGGAGTGCAGCGCGTCCAGGCCGACCGCGAAGTGCACCCGCTCGTGCAGGGCGTCGCGGTCCGCCGCGGCGAGCTTGCCCTTGGCCACCGCCCGGTCGGTGGAGCCGGTGAGGGTGGCCCGGCCGCGCTCCAGCGCCGGCTCGGAGATCTCGACCGCCACCACGTCGATGCCGTTGCGGGCGAAGACCTCGACGATGCCGGCACCCATGGTGCCCAGCCCCACCACGCCAACGGTGCTGAACTCGCGCGCCACGACCGGCCTCCCCAGACAGTCCGCACGACCACTGAACGGCCGCTAAGGTTATGCGCGCGAGTCTGCCACGTGACGCTGGGTTGTCGAGACGCCGTGGCATATTTCACCCACGACGCCGCCGTCCGCCAGCGCTCAGCCGGCCGGGACGGCGGTCAGCGCCAGCAGCTCCGAGACGAACGCCGCCGGGCGCTCCAGGTGCGGGCTGTGCCCACACCCCGGCAGCACCACCTCGTGGTACGCACCGCCGGCCGCCGCGTACCGCTCCAGCACCGCCCGGGTCTGGCCGATCATCGGCTGCGCCGGGCAGGCCTGCTCACCGGGCCAGCCGGGCAGCACACCCAGCGAGCCCAGGTACGCCAGGTCGAACAGCGAGGTGTCCGAGACGATCACGTCGGCGTCGCCGCGTACCCAGGTGACCGGGGGCTTCTCGGCGACGGCCACCAGCTCGTCGGCGAGCCGGAAGAACGACGGCGCGAGCGCGTTGAGCACCCCGCGCTCCCCCGGCGCCATGCCCGGCCAGTTGTCCGACGGCGCCGCCGTGCCCGGGTAGTTGTCGTCCCCGGTCGCGGTGGAGAGCAGCGTGTCCAGCAGCAACTCCTCGTCCTCGCCCAGCGACGCCGGATCGGCCACATAGGTGGCCCGCAGCACGGCGCGCGGGCTGGCCGGGGCGTCGGCGCTCCGGTCACCGGCGGCCAGCCGGGCGACGAAGTCCGGGTTCGCCGTGCCGGCGCCGGTCCCGGCGAAGTCGGGGGTGGTCGGCGTGCCGACCAGGTCGCGGGTGCCACCGAAGCCGTACGGCGAGACGGGTGCGGCGAGCAGCAGCGCGCCCACCCGGTGCGGGTGGTCGACCAGCAGGCGCATCGCCACGCCCCCGCCGAGGGAGTGCCCGACCACCACCGGGCGGGCGTCGGCGCCGAAGAGCGTCGGGTCGTCCAGCAGGGCCGCCACGTCGTCGGCGAAGTCCCCCAGCCCTCGGGTGGCGTCCACCGGGGCGGTCTCGGAGTCGCCGTAGCCGCGCAGGTCGGGGGCGACCACCCGCAGCGTCGGCGGCAGCCGCCGGACCAGCGGCTCCCAGAACAGGGCGGACGAGCAGTTGCCGTGGATCAGCAGCACCGGCACGCCGTCCGGCGGGCCGGCCACCCGTACCGCCTGGGTGATGCCGTTCGCCGTCACGGTCCGCTGCTCGGTCTCCATGCGCGGGATGGTGCCACGCCCGCCGACGCCCGTCCATGTGCCGGGCAGCCATCGCCGGTCCGGCGCGGATGTGCCGGACCGCCCCTCGGCTCATGCCTCGGCAGGCGCGTCAGCGGCGTCCGGTCGGTGGCGTGGCCAGCGGCAGGGGCAGCGTCGGCCGGATGTCGCGCCGGGACGGGCCGAAGCTGAGCCCGACCGGGTCGGTGTGGGCCACCCCCGGGTCGAACAGACGGAGCTCGGTGCGGCCGAGCCGGATCACGTCGCCGTCGGAGAGCCGTTCCACCTCGGTGATCCGGCGGTCGTTGAGCCACGTCCCGTTGGTGGAGCCCAGATCCCGCAGCGACGCGCCCTCGGCGGCCAGCCACACCTCCGCGTGCCGACGGCTCAGGTGCGGGTCGTTGATGACGACATGGCCGTTCGGCGCCCGACCGATCACCAGCGGTTCGACCCGCAGTCGAAAGCTCGCCCCGCGCATCGGCCCACCGGCGACCGTCAACAGCGGCATCAGTTCCGGATGTTCCTCCATGGACAGTCAGCCCTCCAGCCCACACCATCACTCCGCGCGTCAGCCTGCCATCAGACGGTAATCGTCAATACCGCCCGGCGGTCAGCTCCTCGCCACCTCCCGGCCATCTCCCGATCCACGATTCGGGCGGACAGCGTCTGCGATCAAGAGCCTGGCCTGCTCTGATCAACGAGCGGCCCGGTCGAAGCGACTCCCGTCGCGCCGGCCCGAATCGCGGCCCTACCGGCGAGTAATCCTCGGGTCTAGACTTCCGCCATGACGGCTGTGCAGGTCCCGGGAACCCCGGTCATCGAGGCGGGCCAACTGGTCTCCACCAGCCCGGCCACCGGCGTCGAGGCCGGTCGCCTCCCCGTCGCCACCGACGCCGACGTGCGGCAGGCCGTCGAGGCCGCCCGCGCCGCCAGCGAGTGGTGGGCCGGTCTCGGCTTCGCCGGTCGTCGCCAACGGCTCCTGCGCTGGCGCGCCCTGCTCGCCAAGCGGATCGAGCAGCTCGCCGAGCTGGTGCACGTCGAGGGCGGCAAGCCGGTCGCCGACGCCATCGTCGAGATCGTCACCGCGATCGAGCACATCGACTGGGCCGCCCGCAACGCCGGCCGGGTGCTCGGCCCACGCCGGGTGCGGTCCCGGCTGATCCTCGCCGAGTTCTCCGGCCACCTCGAATACCAGCCGTACGGCGTGGTCGGCGTGATCGGGCCGTGGAACTATCCCGTCTTCACCCCGATCGGCTCCGCCGCGTACGCCCTCGCCGCCGGCAACGCCGTCGTGCTCAAGCCCAGCGAGTACACGCCCGCCGTCGGCCAGTGGATGGTGGACACCTTCGCCGAGGTCGTCCCCGAGCACCCGGTGTTCACCGCCGTGCACGGGCTGGGTGACGTGGGCGCGGCCCTGTGCCGCTCCGGGGTGAACAAGCTGGCGTTCACCGGCTCCACGGCGACCGCCCGGAAGGTGATGGCCGCCTGCGCCGAGACGCTGACCCCGGTGCTCATCGAGGGCGGCGGCAAGGACGCCATGATCGTCGACAGCGACGCCGACCTGGACGCCGCCGCCGAGGCCTGCGTCTGGGGCGGCATGACCAACGCCGGTCAGACCTGCATCGGCATCGAGCGGGTGTACGCCGTCGACCCGATCTTCGACGCCTTCGTCGACAAGGTGGTGGCACGCGCGGCCCGGTTGACCGTCGGGCCGGAGGGCGCCGACATCGGCCCGATCACCATGCCCGCCCAGGTCGACGTGATCCGCCGCCACATCGAGGCCGCGGTCAGCTCCGGCGGGCGCGCCGTGCTCGGCGGGCCGAACGCCGTGCAGCCGCCGTACGTGCACCCGACCGTGCTCGTGGACGTACCGGAGGAGTCGGCCGCCGTCCGCGAGGAGACCTTCGGGCCGACGCTGACCATCAGCCGGGTCCGCGACGCCGACGAGGCCGTCACCCGGGCCAACGCCCTGTCGTACGGCCTCGGCGGTTCGGTCTTCGGCCGGCGCCGCGCCGTGGCCATCGCCCGACGGCTGCGCTCCGGAATGGCGTCGGTCAACTCCACGCTGACCTTCGCCGGGATGTCCACGCTGCCGTTCGGCGGGGTCGGCGACTCCGGCTTCGGGCGGATCCACGGCGAGGACGGGTTGCGCGAGTTCGGCCGCGCCAAGGCGATCACCCGCCGGCGGGCCCGGTCCCTGCTGCCGTCGATGACCTTCGAGCGCACCCCGACCGACGTCGCCCGACTGGTGAAGGCCATCAAGGTGATGTACGGGCGGTGACGCTCAGAAGAGGGTCAGCTCGTCCTTCTCGATGCCGCGCAGCTTGTCGTAGTCGACGACCACGCACCGGATGCCCCGGTCGGCGGCCAACACCCGGGCCTGCGGCTTGATCTCCTGCGCGGCGAACACCCCGGCCACCGGGCTGAGCAGCGGATCCCGGTTCATCAACTCGAGATAACGGGTGAGCTGCTCCACCCCGTCGATCTCACCGCGCCGCTTGACCTCGACGGCGACAGCGCCCTGGTTGGCGTCGCGGCAGAGCAGGTCGACCGGGCCGATCGCCGTCATGTACTCGCGGCGGACCAGCGTGTACCCCTCACCCAACGCGCCCGGGTTGGCCGCCAGCAACTCCTGCAGGTGCGCCTCCACCCCATCCTTGCGCAGGCCGGGATCCACCCCCAGCTCGTACGAGGTGTCCTGGAAGATCTCCTCCAGGGTGATCCGCAGCTCCTCGCCGGCCTTGTTGACCACCCGCCACACGCCGGGGGCCTCCTCCAGCCGACACGGGGGGCTCATCCAGTTCAACGGCTTGTACGCCCGGTCGTCGGCATGGATGGACACCGACCCGTCCGCCTTCACCATCAGCAACCGGGTGGCCAGCGGCAGGTGAGCCGAGAGCCGTCCGACGTAGTCCACCGAGCACTTCGCAATGACCAACCGCACCCGACGAGGGTAGCCGAGCACCCACCGGTCGCCAGCGAGCGGCACTGGCGCGTCGGTGCGATGCTGAGACCGTGTTCGAAGTCCTCACCGGCACCGGCCTCGCCGCCTCGGCGGGGCTGAACGCCTACATACCCCTGCTCACCCTCGGTCTGCTCGCCCGCTACACCGACCTGATCGACCTGCCCAGCGGTTGGACCTGGCTCGGTAACGGCTGGGTCATCGTCATCCTGGCCGCCCTGCTCGCCGTCGAGATGGTGGCCGACAAGGTGCCGGTGGTCGACCACGTCAACGACGTGGTGCAGACCGTCGTCCGCCCCACCGCCGGCGGCCTGGCCTTCGGCGCCGGATCGTCGTCGGAGACGGTGACGGTCAGCGACCCGGGGAGCTTCTTCTCGTCGCACCAGTGGGTGCCGGTGGTCACCGGCGTTCTGCTCGCGTTGGGCGTACACCTGCTCAAGTCCGCGGCGCGGCCGGTGATCAACGCCACCACCGCCGGGTTCGGTGCCCCGGTGGCCAGCACCGCCGAGGACGCCACCAGCGTGGTGGTCTCCCTGGTGGCGATCATCCTGCCGGTGCTGGTGCTCGCCTTCCTGCTCGGCCTCGTCGCCTTCGTCTACTGGTTCGTACGCCGACGCTCCGAACGTCGCCGGGAACGCGAGGCAGCCCGCGCCGCCGGCTTCCGCGTCTGACAGACCACTCTGGTCAGAGCGGTTCCCGCCGGGTCCAGACATGCCGCTGGCCGGCACCCGTGTCGGGTGCCGGCCAGCGGTCGGGTTGCTCTATCGGGTCAGCTGTTCCAGTGCTGGGTGACCAGGTCGGTGGCCTGCTGCTCCCACTGGGCGTAGGCGTCCGGGTACGCCGATACCTGCACGGTCTGCGCGGCGTCGGTCAGTGGCATGTCCTGCCACCCGTCGACCTGCTTCAAACCCTTCAGGAACGCCGTCGTCGAGTAGGCCGGATCGGTGATCTGCTCCGGGGTACCCCAACCCGAACTCGGCCGCTGCTGGAACAGGCCCAGCGAGTCGTGATCGTTCATATCGCCGAGGTGGCCCAGGTTCTCCAGCTTCGACTCCTGCAGGCTCGTCGCGATCGAGATGACCGCGGCCCGCTCCGGCAGACCCGCCTTCTTCGTCGCAGCGATGATCGCCTTCACGTTCGCCACCTGCTCATCGTTCAGGGTGATCCGGGACTGCTCGCCCTGCGGCTTGACGGTCTGCACCGCAACCGCAACCGGCTTCGCATCGACCGGGGTGGCGGCGTGGGCGGCGATCGGGCCGGCGAACACACCACCGGCGAACGCGAGACCAGCAACGGACAGCATGCTCTTACGGATGATCGTGTTCATGGGGGTAGCTCCTTCACGGGGGTAGACACCCGGTCGCTCGGGGGAACGACACGCGGGTGCAAGCACCTCGTCCGGCGCTTCTCAAACACGGGGGAAAGTCTTTTCGGCGGCTCACGGGCGGGGGGCTCGTGGCGCCGGGTCTGTGTGTAACGACCGCCGGGCCGGAGTCATTCCGGGGTGCGGCACCCGGTGGAGCGGGTGCTGCGGTCGTTCAGGGGTTGTGTAACGACCGCCGGGCCAGGCTCATTCCGGGGGTGGCCCATCCGCTGGCACCCCGTTGAGCGGGTGCTGGTGCGGTTGTTCAGCGGATCTGCAACGACCGGCCGGGGCCTGGCATTCCAACCTTGGGGGTCGGGGCGGCGGGCCGTGGTGCTGCGATCGTCAGGGTATGTAACCACCCCCGGCCGGCCCCCATTCCGGCGCACGGGTGCACCGGGTCACAGGTCAACCCGGCATAAACCGGACAACAGGCCACGACCGGGTCAGGTCGCCCGACCGTCCCGGGCGTCACACCGGCCCCCTGCGGTGGTGATCCACTCGGCATCCCTGACATCGGGGCATCCCCACCCCCAGGACCCCACGACATCACCGACAACGAGTCGATCACCCACCACGAGGCGACACCCGGCCGGTCTCGGCAAGACGCCTGATACCTCAGAGGCATATTTATGCCTCACAGGTATCGCCACCACCGCAACGACGGCCACCGGGGTGAGCTTGCCGCGCCGGGACGGACAGCGACCACCGACGGGGTGGGGCCCGCCGTGCCCGGCGCAGGGATCAAGCCTGACCGCCCGGAGCCGGGCACGGCGGGCCCCACCCCACCCCCCACGCACCCGGCACAGTGCAGGGGACCGGAGGCGTCCTGGCCACAACCAGCACAGACCCCGCCAAACCGACAGGCAAGCCCGCCCACCGCCGACGGCAGGCTGCCATAGCCAGCCCGGGAAGACGACAAAAGCCTAGGATCGGGGCAAGAGCCAGAGGAGGCCGGCATGACCGCAGCGATGGAGATGCCCCGGGTTCAGGAGTGCGTGGTCGCGGCTTGCGCCTACAACAGCGCCGGTGACTGCCACGCCTTCGCGATCACGATCGGCAGCATGGATCACGCGCACTGCCACACCTTCGTCGAGTCCCCGGTCCGCGGCGGCGCGGACGATCTCATCGCCCAGGTGGGCGCGTGCCAGCGTTCGGACTGCCGGCACAACGAGCAGTTGGAGTGCCACGCGCCGTCGATCAGGGTGGGCCCGGACAACGACATGGCCGACTGCATGACCTACGACGGCCGCTGACCTGCCGAGACGGTCACCCGGGTCCGCCCCGGTCAGGGCAGGTCGTTCGCCTCGCGGATGACGGTCACCAGGTCGTCGATGATGCCGGTGAGGGCGAAGTCCTTCGGGGTGAAGACCCGGGCCACCCCGGCGGCGCGCAACGTGTCGGCGTCGCTGGCGGGGATGATGCCGCCGACGACCACCGGCAGGTCCGCCCGGCCGGCCGCGCGTAGGCCGTCGAGGACCGCCGGCACGGCGGCCAGGTGCGAGCCGGAGAGCACGGAGAGCCCGACCAGGTCGACGTCCTCCTCGACCGCGGCGGCGACGATCTGCCCGGCCGTCAGCCGGATGCCCTGGTAGACGACTTCGAAGCCGGCGTCTCGGGCGCGTACCGCGATCTGCTCGGCGCCGTTGGAGTGCCCGTCCAGGCCGGGCTTGCCGACCAGGAGCCGCAGCCGGCCGCTGCCCAGCTCGCGGGCGGTGGCGGTGACCCGCTCACGGACGGCTGTGAGGCCGGGGTCGCCGCCGGTGCCGGTGGCGCCGGCCAACCCGGTGGGCGCCCGGTACTCACCGAAGACCTGGCGCAGCGCGCCGGCCCACTCGCCGGTGGTCACCCCGGCCCGCACGCACTCCAGGGTGGCCGGCATCAGGTTCGTGGTGGTCGCGGCGTCGGCGCGGAGTCGGGCCAGGGCCGCGTCGACGGCCGCGCCGTCCCGGTCGGCCCGCCACCGGCGTACGCCGTCCACGGCGGCGGCCTCGACCGCCGGGTCGACCTGTTCGACGGCCTCCGCTCCGGCCGCGGTCAGCGGGGAGGGTTCGGTCTCGGCGAACCGGTTGACGCCGACCACCACGTCGGCGCCGGACTCCATCCGGCGGCGGCGCTCCGCCAGCGAGGCGACCAGCGCGCTCTTGAGGTAGCCGGTCTCCACGGCGGCGACCACACCGCCCAGCTCCAGCACCTTGTCCAGTTCGACCCGGGCCCCGGTGACGATCTCGTCGACCAGCGCGGTCATCACGTGCGAGCCGTCGAAGAGGTCGGGGTATTCGAGCAGGTCCGACTCGTACGCCAGGACCTGCTGCATCCGCAGCGACCACTGCTGGTCCCAGGGTCGGGGCAGGCCGAGCGCCTCGTTCCAGGCGGGGAGCTGCACCGCGCGGGCCCGGGCGTCACGGGACATCGTCACGCCGAGCATCTCCAGCACGATGCGCTGGATGTTGTTCTCCGGTTGCGCCTCGGTCAGGCCGAGCGAGTTGACCTGCACGCCGTAGCGGAACCGCCGCTGTCTTGCCTCGCCGACTCCGTACCGGTCGCGGGTGATCTCATCCCAGAGCACGCCGAACGCGCGCATCTTGGCGATCTCCTCGACGAAGCGCACCCCGGCGTTGACGAAGAACGAAATCCGCTGCACCACGTCGCCCATCCGCTCGGCGGGCACCTGCCCGGAGTCGCGGACGGCGTCGAGCACGGCGACGGCGGTGGCCAACGCGAAGCCGACCTCCTGCACCGGCGTGGCACCGGCTTCCTGGAGGTGGTACGAGCAGATGTTGACCGGGTTCCAGCGTGGCATCTCGCGCAGGGTGTACGCGACGACGTCGGCGGTGAGCCGCAGCGACGCGGCCGGCGGAAAGATGTACGTCCCCCGGGACAGGTACTCCTTGATGATGTCGTTCTG
Organism: Micromonospora sp. RHAY321; assembly: GCF_023896955.1. Classification (GTDB taxonomy): domain Bacteria; phylum Actinomycetota; class Actinomycetes; order Mycobacteriales; family Micromonosporaceae; genus Micromonospora. The sequence continues at coordinate 106,128 of NZ_JAMHIW010000013.1, read as the reverse complement.
GGTGGTGCCCGTGCAGCGAACCAGCTCGGCGCCCTGCTCCAGCCCCACCGTGCCGTAGAGGGCGAGCAGCCACATCGCCGGCGCGTTGATGGTCATCGAGGTGTTCATGTCGGCCAGCGGGATGCCGTCGAAGAGCGCCCGCATGTCGCCGAGGTGGGCGACCGGGACGCCGACCCGGCCGACCTCGCCGCTGGCCAGCTCGTGGTCGGGGTCGTACCCGGTCTGGGTGGGCAGGTCGAAGGCGACCGAGAGACCGGTCTGCCCCTTCGCCAGGTTTCGGCGGAAGAGGGCGTTGGTCGCGGCGGCCGAGGAGTGGCCGGCGTAGGTGCGCATCACCCACGGGCGGTCCCGCTCGGGCAGCCGCCCCGAAAGTGCCTTCTCATCCATGGCCGGAGTTTAAGTTACCGTTCAGTAAAACGGGCTGTGGAAAACCACACAGGTCCATGTCGCGGACGTCCGGGTGCGAAGCGCCCGCAGTGGCGCGGACCGCCACACCCCGGGCGGCGGACCGCGCTGGCCAGGACGCACACTGGACGCCATGGATGACGAGCTGGCCATCTCCGTCCGGGGGCTGCGCAAGGCGTACGGCGACAACGTGGCGGTGGCGGGCGTGGATCTGGACGTCCACCGTGGCGAGGTGTTCGCACTGCTCGGCCCGAACGGTGCCGGCAAGACCACCACCGTGGAGATCCTGGAGGGCTACCGGAGCCGGGACGCCGGAGAGGTCTCCGTGCTCGGCGCGGACCCGGCGCACCCGGATCAGGGCTGGCGTTCCCGGGTGGGCATCGTGCTCCAGGGCACCGGCGAGTTCGACGAGCTGACCGTGGCCGAGGTGATCCGGCACTTCTCCGGCTTCTATCCGGACGCCGACGACCCCGACAAGGTGATCGAGCGGGTCGGGTTGGCCGGCAAGGCGAAGGCCCGCACGCACACGCTCTCCGGCGGGCAGAAACGCCGCCTCGACGTGGCGCTCGGCATCATCGGCCGCCCCGAGCTGCTCTTCCTCGACGAGCCGACCACCGGCTTCGACCCGGAGGCCCGCCGCGAGTTCTGGGAGCTGATCCGCGACCTCGCCGCGGCCGGCACCACCATCGTGCTGACCACCCACTACCTGGACGAGGCCGAGGCGCTGGCCGACCGGGTCGGAGTGATCGCCGGCGGCCGGCTGGTCGAGGTGGCCGCACCGAACCGGCTGGGCAACCGGCAGGAAGCGCTGGCGACGGTCTCCTGGCGTACCCCGGAAGGGACCCCGGAGAGCGCGCAGAGCGCGACGCCGACGGCCCTCGTGGCCGACCTGGCCGCGCGCTACGGCGGCGAGGTCCCCGGCCTCACGGTGACCCGGCCGACCCTGGAGGACGTCTACCTCACCATGATCGGACACGCGCGATGACCACCACGACGAAGCCGGCGACGCCGGTCACCGTGACCCTCGGCCGTCGGCCCGGTGCCGGCGCGCTGGCCCTGCGGCAGGGCCGGCTGGAGATCACCCAGTTCCTGCGCAGCCGGGAGTCCGTGGTCTTCACGATGGGCTTCCCCATCATCATGATCCTGATCTTCGCGTCGATCTTCGACGGCACGATCGGCGGCGGGGTCAAGTTCACCCAGTACTTCATCACCGGCATGATCGCGACCGGTCTGATGACGGTGAGCTTCCAGAACCTCGGCATCTGGATCCCGATCGAGCGGGACCGGGGCGTGCTCAAGCGCTACCGCGGCACGCCGATGCCGAAGTGGGTCTGGTTCGCCGGCAAGGTGATCATGGTGGTGGCGATCGGCATCGCCGAGACGGCGCTGCTGCTGGCGGTCGCGGTGGCCCTGTTCGACCTCGACCTACCGGGCACCGCCGGGAAATGGTTCACCTTCGGCTGGGTCGCCGTGCTCGGCGTGACCGCCTGCACCCTGTGCGGCATCGCCATCTCGTCGCTGGCCCGCACCGCCCGCAGCGGCTCGGCGGTGGTCACCCCGGTCGCCCTGGTGCTCCAGTTCATCTCCGGCGTGTTCTTCGTCTTCACCGACCTGCCCACGTGGATGCAGCAGGTGGCCGCGCTGTTCCCGCTCAAGTGGATGTGCCAGGGGCTGCGGTCGGTCTTCCTGCCGGAGAGCTTCGGCGCGCAGGAACCGGGTGGCTCGTTCGAGCTGGGCCGGGTGGCGGTGGTGCTGGCCCTGTGGTGCGTGATCGGCGTGGTGCTCTGCCTGACCACCTTCCGGTGGACCACCAAGCGCGACGGCTGACACGAGAAAGGGGCGGGCGCCGCGCGCCCGCCCCTTTCCATGTCCCGCTCAGTACGTGTAGAAGCCCTTGCCGGTCTTGCGGCCCAGGTCGCCTGCGGTGACCATCCGCTGGAGCAGCTCCGGCGGGAAGAACTTCTCGTCGGCCGTGTCGGTGTAGATGTTCTTCGAGGCGTGCAGCAGCACGTCCACGCCCGTCAGGTCGGTGGTGGCCAACGGGCCCATGGCGTGCCCGAAGCCCAGCCGGCAGGCGGTGTCCAGGTCCTCGGCGGACACCACGCCGGACTCGACCAGCTTGACCGCCTCCACCACGAGGGCGGAGATCAGCCGGGTGGTGACGAAGCCGGCGATGTCCCGGTTGACCACCACCACCGTCTTGCCGATCTCCTCGGCGAAGGCCCGCACGGTGGCCAGGGTGGCGTCGCTGGTCTTGTAGCCGCGGACCAGCTCGCAGAGCTGCATCATCGGCACCGGGGAGAAGAAGTGGGTGCCGACGACCGCCTCGGGCCGCTCGGTGACCGCGGCGATCTGGGTGACCGGGATGGCCGAGGTGTTGGTGGCGAGCACCGCGTCGGCCTTGCAGATCTTGTCCAGGGCGCGGAACACCTCGTGCTTGATCTCGAGGCGCTCGAAGACCGCCTCGACCACGATGTCCGCGTCCGCCGCCGCTTCCAGGTCGGTGGTCGGGGTGATCCGGGCGAGCGTCGCCTCGACCTCGGACGCCTCGATCTTGCCCTTCTCGGCGAACTTCTCCAGCGACTTCCGGATGCCGCCGAGCCCTCGGGTGGTGGCCGCGTCGTCCAGGTCGCGCAGCGTCACCTGCCAGCCCGCCTGCGCCGCCACCTGGGCGATGCCGGAGCCCATCAGCCCGGCCCCGACGACCGCGAGTCGACCCGCCATCTGCTTCTCCCTCGCCTGTTTGAGTGCCTGCCTGCACCCTAGTCGGCGGGCCTGAACGACGGCTAAGGGAGTGCCCTCAGATCTCCAGCGAGGGCTCCTCCGGCGTGGTGCCCCTCTCGACGGCCACGCCGAGCGCACGCAGGTCGGCCACGAAGTCCGGATAGCCCCGGTCGACGTGGTGCACGTGGGACACCTCGGTGACCCCGTCCGCGCAGAGCCCGGCGATGATCAGCCCCGCTCCCGCGCGGATGTCGGTGGCCCGCACCGGCGCCCCGGAGAGCCGGTCCCGGCCCCGCACCACCGCGTGGTGCCCGTCGGTCTTGATGTCCGCGCCGAGGCGGGCCATCTCGTTGGCGAACATGAACCGGCCGTCGAAGATGTTCTCGGTGATCAGCGAGGCACCGTCGCTGACCGCGGCGAGCCCGATCGCCATCGGCAGCAGGTCGGTGGCGAAGCCGGGGTACGGCAGCGTGACCACGTCGACCGCCCGCGGCCGGTCGTCCATCCGTACCCGGAAGCCGTCGCCCCGCGTCTCGACCAGGCCGCCGGCCGCGACCACCTTGTCCAGCGCGACCTCGAGGTAGGCCGGGTCCAGCCCGGTCACCGTCACGTCGCCGCGGGTCATCGCCGCGCCGAACGCCCAGGTGCCGGCGACGATCCGGTCCCCCACCGTGGCGTGCCGCACGGGGCGCAGCCCGGGCACCCCGGTGATCTGCAGGGTGGACGTGCCCGCCCCGGAGATCTGGGCGCCCATCTGGTTGAGCATGGTGCAGATGTCGACGATCTCCGGCTCCCGCGCCGCGTTGTCGATCGTGGTGGTGCCCTCGGCCAGCACCGCCGCCATCACGAGGTTCTCGGTCGCGCCCACGCTCGGGAAGTCCAGCACGATGTCCGCGCCGCGCAGCCCGTGCGGGGCGGACGCGATGACGAACCCGTGCTCACCGGAGATGTCCGCGCCCATCCGGGTCAGCCCGGAGACGTGCATGTCCAGGCCACGGGAGCCGATCGCGTCGCCACCCGGATGAGCCACCCGCACGAACCCCCGGCGGGCCAGCAGGGGGCCGAGCACGCAGATCGACGCGCGCAGCCGGCGGACCAGGTCGTAGTCCGCGTCCGCGCCCGGCTGGTCGGGCACGTCGATGGTCACCGAGCGGGACCGGGCCACCCCACCCCGGGCGACCATCGGGTCGACCGGGTCGTCCGCGTCGAACCGGACCTCGCAGCCCAGCCGGCGCAGCACCTCCCCCATGATCGCGATGTCGGTGATCCGGGGGACGTTGGTGATCACGCTGCGGCCGGGTGCGAGCAGCGCGGCGGCCATCAGCTTCAACGCCGAGTTCTTGGCACCCACCACGTGCACGGTGCCCGCCAGGCGGGCGTCACCGCGTACCCGGATGACATCGACGTCGTTGACCGCGGGATCGCCCGCGTCGCCGGGACCCACCACCGCCGGCCAGCCGGCGGTGGTGTCCGGCCGCGCCGGGATCGTCAGGTCCGGTATCCGTAGGCTGTGCGTCATGGCCGTCCACCTCACGCGCATCTACACCAAGGCCGGCGATGCCGGCATGACCAGGCTGAGCAACAACGAGCAGGTGCCGAAGACCGATCCACGGATCGCCGCGTACGCCGATGTCGACGAGTGCAACGCGGCGATCGGTGTCGCGCTCGCCCTGGGCCAGCTCGACGAGGAACTGCGGGCGGTGCTGGGGTCGGTGCAGAACGACCTCTTCGACGTGGGCGCCGACCTGTCCACGCCGGTCGAGCCGGACCCGAAGTACCCGCCGCTGCGGGTGACCGAGGAGTACGTCGAGCGCCTCGAGGGCTGGTGCGACGAGTACAACGCACGCCTGAGCAAGCTCGACTCCTTCATCCTCCCCGGCGGCACCGCGGGCGCGGCGCTGCTGCACGTGGCGCGGACCATCGCCCGGCGTGCCGAACGGGCAGCGTGGGCGCTGGTCAGCCACGATCCGGACCGCACCAGCACGCTCCCGGCAAAGTATCTCAACCGGCTCTCCGATCTGCTCTTTATCCTGTCAAGAACGGCAAATCCGGCGGGAGATGTGCTATGGGTGCCGGGCGGGAAGCGCTGACCGTCGGCGCGCTGCACCACGTCGAGGTCTGGGTTCCCGATCTCGGGGCTGCCACGCGTAGCTGGGGTTGGCTCCTCGGCGAGCTGGGCTGGACCGTCCACCAGGACTGGCCGGCCGGACGCTCCTGGCGACTCGGACCGACCTACCTGGTGCTGGAGCAGTCACCCGCGCTCTCCGGGGCGGTCCACGACCGGCTCGCCCCGGGGCTCAACCACCTGGCCTTCCACGCCGGCCCACCGGCCGCCGTGGACCGCCTGGTGGCGACCGCACCGACTCACGGGTGGACCCTGCTCTTCCCGGACCGCCATCCACATGCCGGCGGCCCGGCCACCTACGCCGCCTACCTCACCGACAACCAGGGCTACGAGGTGGAACTCGTCGCCATCCCAGACCGGTAACGGCAGGCAGGAAACCGCGCCTGAACGACGGACAGTGCCCCGCGAGGGTTTCCGGGGAGCCCGCCCGCGGAGGGATCAAGCCTGACCGCCCGGAGCGGGTGGGCTCCCCGGAAACCCCAACGGTGACAGAGCGAAGGCGGGTCAGGCAGCAGGCCAGTCTTGGGACGCCATACGCGGCGAGACCGCCCCCGGAGGGGCGGCCTCGAGCCAGGAGAGGAAACCGGTCACCGTCGACCGCGCCATGGCGATCTCCACCGGTGCGTGGTGACTGGTACAGCGGAGGATCACCCAGTCGGCCGGCATGGAGAGGCGTTCCTGCCCCTCGGGCAACCGGCGGCGCTCCACCGCGAGCCCTTTGCGGGACAGGACGCGCTTGGGTCGTAGCGCGAAGCTGAACATCCGGTACCAGCGCAGTTCGTCGCCGGCGAACCGACCGAAGCCTGGCGACCAGCCGCGGCCGTCGAGCATGGTGGTGACCCGGACGCTGAGCCGGATGATGCCCCCGCTACGGGTGACCAGTGCCCGCCGGACGAAGAGGATGAGGACCGCGCCGAGGATGACCGCGACGCCGATCCCGATTCCCTCGACGATCTCCATCCCCGGTACGGCTCAGTGGCTCTGCGCGGAGACCGGGGTAGCGCTCTCGGCCAGCACGGTGACGCCGTCGGCGCTCACCGAGAGGAAGCCGCCGTCAACGTCGTAGGCGACCTGCTGGCCACCGGCGAGCTTGATGCGTACCTGGCCGGGCTCGGCGAGCTGGCCGAGCAACGGCGCGTGCCCCGGCAGGACACCGAGCTCACCTTCGGTCGTCCGGGCGACGACCATCTCGGCCTCACCGGACCAGACCTTCTCCTCGACGGCGACGAGCTCGACGTGAAGCTGCTGTGCCACGCTGTCTCCTTGCTGCGGCGACGGATCGTCGAAAGTCTAGTCGGCTGGCCGACGCGCCCCCAACGCGGGTGGGGAGAGCTGGGCCACGACTACTTGGTCTTGTTCTGGAACTCCGGATGCTCGAGCAGGAACGGGTCCAGTTGTTCATTGTGCAGGGCGGTGAAGAAGTCCGACACGCCTGGCTGGAACTGTTCACCCTTGTACTTCGAGCCCTCGAAGACCGGCCCACCGGGCAACTTGATCATCTCAATGGTGTTCGGCCGGATGTTCTTCAGGGCGATGCCGAAGTCGACGACGCTGTTGCCGCGACCGTTGAAGATCAGCGACTGCCCGGCGGCGCGGAGCACCTTGTCGAGCTTGATCGGGTTGGCGACCACGTCGGCGCTGAACGCCTGCCCCACCATCGCCTTGACGAACTGCTGCTGGTGGCGCTGCCGGCCGTAGTCGGCGTCCGGGACACCGTTCTTCGGGTAGCGCTGGCGGACGTAGTCGAGGGCCTGCCACCCGCTGAGGTGGTGGTTGCCCTTCTTGTAGACCGCCTGCGGGCCGACGTAGCCCTCGCCGCGCGTGTTACCGGGGCGCGGCTTGCCGTCCGGCTGCTTGTGCTCGGACCTGACCTCCCGCTCGACGTACATGTCGACGCCGCCCATCGCGTCCACGATCTTCTGGAAGCCGGTGAAGTTGATGATCGCTCCGGCGTCAAAGCGCTTGATGCCGGTCACCTTCTGCACGGTGGTCGCCAGCAGTTCGAAGCCGCGTGCCGCGTCGGGGTTCTTGCCGGGCACCCGACTGCCGAACGACATCGAGGCGTTGATCTTGTCGGTGGTGCCGTTGAAGTCCGCCTTGGAGAACGCCGGGATGTCGACGTACAGGTCGCGGGGCAGCGAGAAGAGGTACGCGCGGTCCATGGTGGCCGGCACGTGCAGCACCATGATCGAGTCGGCCAGCGGCAGCGCGGTCGGGCTGCGGGGGTCGATACCGACCAGCAGGATGTTGAGCGGGCCCTTGATGTCCGCCTTCTTCGCCTGCGCCCCGGCCGCCTGGTCGCCGAAGAGGTCGGCCTTGCCGACCGCGCCCTCGTAGCGGGCGATCAGCACCTCGGTGCCGACCAGCACCGCCCCGCTGAGCACCATCAGCACCGTGCCGAACACCGTGCAGATCCTGGCCCAGCGCGGCACACCCCGCCAGACGGACGACTTTCGGCCACTCTTGCCGGCCTTACCCACGAGAATCTCCGATCGTTACGCCCACGATCCAGGAGACGGGCGCACGTAGCCGAAAGGTTGCAAAGATCAACGCTCGTTCAGGTGAACGCGCGGAACGACCGTATCTCGGGTGGCGCGGAACCGACGACCGCAAGAAACGGACTGCGGCGATGGTAGGTCCTGAAGATGAACAAAAGACTGCCCCGGCATTGCCGGGGCAGTCTTTTATTTCCGATCAGATCGAGCTTGTCAGCTCTTCATCAGTTCCTCGGCCTTGCGCTCCAGGTCCTCAAGACCGCCGCACATGAAGAACGCCTGCTCAGGGAAGTGGTCGTACTCCCCCTCGCTGATCTTGCGGAACGCCTCGATGGTCTCCTTGATCGGGACCGTCGAGCCCGGCACGCCGGTGAACTGCTCCGCAGCGTAGGTGTTCTGCGACAGGAAGCGCTCGATCCGCCGCGCGCGCTGCACGGTGATCTTGTCTTCCTCGGAGAGCTCCTCGATACCGAGGATGGCGATGATGTCCTGCAGGTCGCGGTAGCGCTGCAGGATCCGCTTCACCTCGGTGGCGACCTGGAAGTGCTCCTGGCCGACGAACTCCGGGGCGAGGATCCGGGACGAGGACGCCAGCGGGTCCACGGCCGGGTAGATGCCCTTGTCGGAGATCGACCGCTCCAGGTTGGTGGTCGCGTCCAGGTGGGCGAACGTGGTGGCCGGGGCGGGGTCGGTGTAGTCATCCGCCGGCACGTAGATCGCCTGCATCGACGTGATGGCCTGGCCCCGGACGGAGGTGATCCGCTCCTGGAGCTCGCCCATCTCGTCGGCCAGGGTCGGCTGGTAACCCACCGCGCTCGGCATACGGCCGAGCAGGGTGGAGACCTCCGAACCGGCCTGGGTGAAGCGGAAGATGTTGTCGATGAAGAGCAGCACCTCCTGCTTCTTCACGTCCCGGAAGTACTCGGCCATGGTCAGCGCCGAGAGCGCCACCCGCAGCCGGGTGCCCGGCGGCTCGTCCATCTGGCCGTAGACCAGCGCGGTCTTGTCGATGACGCCGGACTCGGTCATCTCGGCGATGAGGTCGTTGCCCTCACGGGTGCGCTCACCCACGCCGGCGAAGACCGAGGTGCCACCGAAGTTGCGGGCCACACGGGTGATCATCTCCTGGATGAGCACCGTCTTGCCCACACCCGCGCCGCCGAACAGGCCGATCTTGCCGCCCTTGACGTACGGAGCGAGCAGGTCGATGACCTTGATGCCGGTCTCCAGCATCTCGGTCTTCGGCTCCAGGTCCGCGAAGGCCGGGGCCTTGCGGTGGATTCCCCAGTGGTCGTCCGGGGTCAGGGTCTCGCCCTCTTTGAGGTTGAGCACCTCGCCGATCGCGTTGAACACGTGGCCCTTGACCGCGTCGCCCACCGGCACGGTGATCGGCTCGCCGCGGTCACGCACCTCCGCGCCGCGGACCAGGCCGTCCGTCGGCTGCATCGAGATGGCACGGACCAGGTTGTCACCCAGGTGCTGGGCGACCTCCAGGGTCAGCGTCTTCTCACCGCCGGAGAGGTTCACGTTCACGTTGAGGGCGTTGAACAGGGCCGGCATGGCGTCGCGCGGGAACTCGGCGTCGACGACCGGGCCGATGACCCGGACCACGCGACCCGTGGCCGTCTTGGTCTCTACTGGTGCAGTCATCACACTTCACTTCCCGACGCGGCCAGCGCGTTCGCGCCGCCGACGATCTCGCTGATCTCCTGGGTGATCCCGGCCTGGCGAGCCGAGTTCATCTCACGCGTGTACTTCTCGATCATGTCCTCGGCGTTGTCGGTGGCGCTCTTCATCGCCCGCCGCCGTGCCGCCGACTCACTCGCCGCCGACTCGATCAACGCCGCGTAGATCCGCGTGTTGATGTACCTCGGCAGGAGCGCGTCGAGCAGCGCCTCCGCCTCCGGTTCGAACTCGTACGCCGGCAGCAGCCCCTCGGAGCGCGGCCGGTCCTCGACCTGCATCGGCCCGATGATCTTGGCAACCGGGCTCTGCGTCATCAGCGAGTGGAACTCGGTGTAGACGATGTGCAGCTCGTCGACGCCCAGCACTCCGTCCGCCCCGGCGCCGCCGTCGGCGTCGTCCGCACCGGCCGTGAACGCCTTGATCAGCGTCTCACCCACCGTACGGGCGTCCTCGAACGACGGCTGCTCGCTGAAGCCGGTCCAGTTCGCCTCGATGGGCCGGTCGCGGAACCGGTAGAACCCGACACCCTTACGCCCGATGACGTAGAGCACCGGCTCCTTGCCGTCCGCGCGGAGCCGCGCGATGAGCGACTCCGCCGTCTTGATCGCGTTGGAGCTGTAGCCGCCGGCCAGGCCACGGTCGCTGGTGACCAGCAGGACGCCAGCCCGCCGCACCCGCTCGCGCGGGGTGAGCAGCGGGTGGTCGATCCGCGCGTTGGACGCCAGCGCCGTGAGCACGCCGGTGATGGCCTGGGCGTACGGCAGGGACGCCTGCACCCGGGCCTGGGCCTTGGCGATCCGGCTCGTCGCCACGAGCTCCATCGCCTTGGTGATCTTCTTCATCGACTTCGCCGAGCGGATCCGTTGACGAAGAACGCGTACCTGGGCCGCCATGGGATCAGCTCTCGGCCGGGCGGTCGGTCGCGCCGTCGCGGAAGCGGGTCACCGTCTCGCGGTTCTCCTCGCCCTCCAGCGGCGCGGCCGGCGCGTCGTTGATCCGACGCTCGTCGCCCTTGCCGAGGAAGACCTGCTTGAACTCGCTGATCGCGTTGTCCAGGGAGCCGATGATGTCGTCGTTCCACTGGTTGTCGGCGATCCCGGCCAGCACACCCGCGTGCTTGTGCCGCAGGTACTGGAGGAACTCCGACTCGAAGCGCCGGACGTCACCCACCGGAATGTCGTCCAGCTTGCCCTCGGTGCCGGCCCAGACCGAGACGACCTGCTCCTGCACCGGGAACGGCGAGTAGTTCGGCTGCTTGAGCAGCTCGACCAGGCGCGAACCGCGGTCCAGCTGGGCCCGGGAGGCCTTGTCCAGGTCGGAGGCGAAGGCGGCGAACGCCTCCAGCTCGCGGTACTGGGCCAGGTTGAGCCGCAGCGAACCGGCGACCTTCTTCATCGGCTTCACCTGCGCGGCGCCACCGACCCGGGAGACCGAGGTGCCGACGTTGATCGCCGGACGGACGCCCTGGTTGAACAGGTCGGTCTCCAGGAAGATCTGGCCGTCGGTGATCGAGATGACGTTGGTCGGGATGAAGGCCGAGATGTCGTTGGCCTTCGTCTCGATGATCGGCAGACCGGTCATCGAGCCGCCACCCAGCTCGTCGGAGAGCTTCGCGCAGCGCTCCAGCAGGCGGGAGTGCAGGTAGAAGACGTCACCCGGGTACGCCTCACGGCCCGGCGGGCGGCGCAGCAGCAGCGAGACGGCCCGGTACGCCTCGGCCTGCTTGCTCAGGTCGTCGAAGACGATCAGGACGTGCTTGCCGCCGTACATCCAGTGCTGCCCGATGGACGAGCCGGTGTAGGGGGCGATGTACTTGAAGCCCGCCGGGTCCGACGCCGGGGAGGCCACGATGGTGGTGTACTCCATCGCGCCCGCCTCCTCCAGCTGGCCCTTGATGGAGGCGATCGTGGAGGCCTTCTGGCCGATGGCGACGTAGATGCAGCGGACCTGCTTCTTCGGGTCGCCGGTGCGCCAGTTGTCCCGCTGGTTGAGGATGGCGTCCAGGGCGACCGTGGTCTTGCCGGTCTTCCGGTCACCGATGATCAGCTGCCGCTGGCCCCGGCCGACCGGCGTCATCGCGTCGATGGCCTTGATGCCGGTCTGCAGCGGCTCGAACACCGACTGCCGGGACATCACGTTCGGAGCCTGCAGCTCCAGCTCGCGGTAGCCCTCGTCGGCGATGTCGCCGAGGCCGTCGATCGGCTGGCCGAGCGCGTTGACCACGCGGCCGAGGAAGGCGTCGCCGACCGGCACGGAGAGCACGCGGTCGGTGCGCTTGACGCGCTGCCCCTCCTCCAGCTTGGCGGAGTCACCGAGAACGACGACACCGATCTCCCGGACGTCGAGGTTCAGCGCCACGCCGAGCGTGCCGTCCTCGAACTCCAGGAGCTCGTTGGTCTTGGTCGAGGGCAGGCCCTCGACGTGGGCGATGCCGTCACCGGTGTCGGCGACGGTGCCGACCTCCTCGCGGGAGACGTCGGTCGAGTAGGAGGAGACGTAGCGCTCCAGGGCGCCGCGGATCTCCTCCGTCGAGATGGTCAGCTCGGCCATCCTCTGCTTCCTTAAAATTCAGGGGCCCGGGATACCTAGTACCGACCGGTCCGAATGGCGTCTGTCAATCGGGCGCTGGGCAGCGGAGCCGCCCCAACGCTGGGCGGCGGAGCCGCTTAGCGCTTCGCGAGCGCGTTGCGGGTCTCGTTGAGGCGGCGCAGGATGGTGCCGTCGTACAGGTCGGAGCCGACCCGCACGCTCACGCCACCCAGGACGTGGGGGTCGACCGTCTGCTTGACGGAGACCTCTCGACCGTATATCGCGGCGAGGCTCGCGCCCAGGCGCTGCTCTTCCTCGTCACTCAACGGGGCCGCCACGGTGACGTACGCCACCTGACGGTCCCGCCGTTCTGCGGCGAGTTCCACGAGCCGGGTGAGCGATCCGGCGAAGGAACGCCCCCCGAAGCCGGCCAGCGCCACCTCGATGAGGCGGACGGTGGACAGGTGCGCCTTGCCGGCGAGGAGCTCGCCGACCAGGACGCCCCGCTGGTCCAGCGGGGCCGCCGAGTTGGACAGCACCGCGGCGAGCTCGGGCTGGCCGGCGACGACCTGCCCGAAACGGAACAGCTCGTCCTCGACCTCGCCCAGGTCGCCGGTCGCGTCGACGCTGGCCAGCACGGCCTCCACGCCGAGCCGCTCGACGCCGTCGAGAAGCTCGGTCGGGGTCGACCAGCGGCCGGAGACCACCGAGGCGAGCAGGTCGATCGCCCCGTCGCCGATCTTGCCGCGCAGCATTCCGCCGAGCAGTTCGGCGCGGTCCGCGCCGGACCGGGCCGGGTCCGAGAGCGCCCGGCGCAACCGCGGCTCCCGCCGCAGCAGCCCGGCGACGGCGAGCAGGTCGTTCGCCGCGTGGGCCACCGCGACCGGGTCGGTGCCGCGGACGTACGCGTCAAGGCTCTCGGCCGCGATCTTGTACGACTCCCGGCTGGCGGCCTGCATCAGCGGGCCCCCGTGCTCTCGAGACCGCTCAGGAACCGGTCGACGGTGCCCTTGCGCCGCGCCTCGTCGGCCAGCGACTCGCCGACGATCTTGCTGGCCAGGTCCACCGCGATCGCGCCAACCTCGGAGCGCAGTTCGCGCACGATGGTGGCCCGCTCGGCGGCGAGCTGGTCCTTGCCGGCCTGGATGATCCGGTCGGATTCCTCCCGTGCCTTGGCGAGGACGTCCTGCCGGATCCCCTCGGCGTCGGCCCGGGCGTCGTCGCGGATCTTCGCGGCGTCGGTCCGGGCTTCGGCGAGCTGGGCACGGTACTGCTCGAGCAGCTGGTTCGCCTCGGCCTGAGCGGCCTCGGCGCGCTTGATGCCGCCCTCGATCGCGTCGACCCGAGCCTGGAACGTCTGCTCCATGCGGGGGAAGACGAACTTCATCAGCACGAAGCAGAGCACAGCGAAGGCGACCGTACCGACCACGACCTCCTGCCAGAGCGGGATGATCGGGTTGTGGGTCGACTCACCACCCTCAGCGGCGAGGAAATACATGGTTACCTCCCGGTCGAGAAGGGCGGGATCAGGCAGCAGAGCCGGCCCAGATGAAGCCGAAGGCGATGCCCAGCAGCGCCAGCGCCTCGATGACGGCGAAGCCGATCCAGACGTAAGGCAGGGTCATCCGCGAGGACTCCGGCTGACGGGCGGTCGACTGGATGTAGGCGGCGAAGACCAGGCCGACGCCGATGCCGGGGCCGATGGCGGCGAGGCCGTAGCCGATGGCAGCGGTGCTACCGGTGACCTCGGCGAGAACGCTAGCGTCCATTGGTGTGGTTCCTCCTGGTTATCACGCGTGACTCTCACGCGGGACGACAACGGTTGGTGCGGTGGATCAGTGCTCTTCGGCGAGCGCGCCCTGCACGTAGCTGGCGGTCAGGACGGTGAAGACGTAGGCCTGCAGGACGATCACCAGGAACTCGAGGAAGGTGAGCGCGATGGTCATCACCCAGGAGAGCACCGAGACCGGGGCCAGCCAGGCGTTGGCGCTCAGCATCGCGAAGCCGCCGAGCGTGAAGACCAGCAGGAGCATGTGACCGGCGAACATGTTCGCGAAGAGACGTACCGCGAGCGAGAACGGCCGGACGATGAAGGTCGAGAAGAGCTCGATGGGGATCAGCAGCGGCAGGATGTACCAGGGTGCCGGCGGGATCAGCGAGTTCTTGAAGTACTTCACGAAGCCGTGCTGCCTGATGCCGATGTAGTTGAACAGCACGTAGCTGATGATCGCGAGGATCGCCGGGAAGGCGATGTGCGAGTTCGGCGAGATCTGGAAGAACGGGATGATCGCGAACGCGTTCGTCAGCAGGACGAAGCAGAACAGCGTGGTGAAGTACGGCGCGAACCGCACACCCGCGTGCCCGATCATGTCGACCGCGATGTTGTTCCGCACGAAGCCGTAGATCGACTCGGCGAACCACTGCTTCTTCGTCGGCACCAGCTGCGGGTTCCGGTAGCTCGCCAGGAAGAAGATGATCAGGACGCCGACCGCGATCCAGACCATCGCCGTGATCTTGGTGAACCAGTACGACTCGTGCGCACCCCAGGGCAGGATGCTGGGCAGGTAGAAGTCCTCCACAGTGGGTGGGAATGCCGCCTGGCCAGCTGCCAGAACGTTCGCCTGTCCGAACACCGCGTCCCTTCCTAAGTAGGCGTGCCGAGCCGGCGGACGACGAGGATGATTCCCCCGGCCATACCGAGCACGACGCCGATCCCGGTGGCAACGCCTCCGGTGTCGAGCCACTGGTCAACCAGCCAGCCGATGAAACCCCACACGAGCATGCCTCCGACGAGGTAGCTGAGCGCGGTCCAACCCTGACCGGCGCCGGACGGAATGTCGTCCGGTTCACCGGCGGGACGGGGGGTTTGGTCACCAGCCATGACGGGGCGAACGATATCAGCCGGGAAGACGAGGCTGTGCCTCACCCCCCGCACAACCGTCGTTGTGTGGGCATCCGGGGGCCGCGTCGTCTGTGGGCACGCTACTCCCCTTCCGGCCATGAGAGAATGACCGGTGGCCGACAGCTTGTCGCGCGTCCGATGGATGAGACGACCAGCCGATCGCCAGGTCAGCCGATCGCCAGCTCAGCTACGCGATCGACGCGCGTGGACGGTGGTCAGCCACCAGATGTGCACCGCGGTCCACACCGCCACCCCGGCGACGATGCCGAGACAGAGCGGCACCAACCCGGGCCAGCCGGTCGACGCCACCGCCACCATCACCACACCCAACAGGCTGAACTTCAGCACGTACAGGCCCAGCCCGAGCGGCAGCAACAGCTGCGGGTTGATCTGGTCGGCCCGGGCCAGCACCACGGTGGTGAGCGTGTAGCTGAACACCGTGACACCCACGCCGGCCGCCGCGCCGAACGCCGCCGTCGTGCCGCCGGTCGCCCCGCCGACCACCGCGGCGACCGCCGCCAGCGCCACCGACGCGATCAACAGCACCGGCAGGTGCCGCAGTCGCCAACGCCGGTCGGTGTCCGCCTCGACCACCCCGGGCTCAGCCACGGGGGTACGCCGGGAACGCGGCGACCAGCTCGGCCACCTCGGCACGGACCCGGCTCAGCTCGTCGGCGCCGCCCGGGGCGCCGGGATCGGCGCGTACCGCACGGGCGATCAGGCCGGCGACCTGCCGCAGCTCTCCCTCCCGCATGCCCTGCGTGGTGACACTGGGCGTGCCCACCCGCAGGCCGGAGGCGACCATCGGCGGCTGCGGGTCGTACGGGATCGCGTTCTTGTTGAGGGTGATCGACGCCGCGTCGCAGCGCGCCTCGGCCTCGGCACCGGTCACCCCCACCTCGCGCAGGTCGATCAGGGCGAGGTGGGTGTCGGTGCCGCCGGACACCGGGCGCATCCCCTCGGCGGCCAGCCCGGCGGCGAGCGCCTGGGCGTTGCGGATCACCTGGCCGGCGTACGTCTGGAACTCGGGCTGGGCGGCCTCCCGCAGCGCGACCGCCTTCGCCGCGACCGCGTGCATCAACGGGCCGCCCTGGGTGAACGGGAAGACGGCCTTGTCGATCCGCTGGGCCAGCGACTCCCGGCAGAGGATCATGCCGCCGCGCGGACCGCGCAGCACCTTGTGGGTGGTGGCGCAGACGACGTCGGCGTACGGCACCGGGGACGGGATGGCCCGGCCGGCGACCAGGCCGATGAAGTGCGCCGCGTCCACCATCAGGTACGCGCCGACCTCGTCGGCGATCTCCCGGAACCGGGCGAAGTCGATCAGCCGGGGGTACGCGGTGGCCCCGCAGATGATCATCTTGGGCCGGTGCGCCCGGGCCAGGTCCCGCACCTCGTCGTAGTCGATCAGCTCGGTGTCCCGGCGGACGGTGTAGCCGACCGTCGCGAACCACTTGCCCGAGAAGTTCACCCGGCTGCCGTGCGTCAGGTGCCCACCGTGCGGCAGGTCCATCGCCAGCACCGTGTCGCCCGGCTGCACCAGAGCCGCGTACGCGGCCAGGTTGGCGCTCGCCCCGGAGTGCGGCTGGAGGTTGGCGTGCTCGGCGGCGAAGAGCTCCCTGGCCCGGGCGATACCGATCTCCTCGGCCCGGTCCACCTCGGCACAGCCGCCGTAGTAGCGCCGGCCCGGGTAGCCCTCGGCGTACTTGTTGGTCAGCGTCGACCCGAGCGCCGCCAGCACCGCCGGCGAGGTCAGATTCTCGCTGGCGATCAGCTGCAGGCCGCCGCGCAGCCGGTCCAGCTCGCCGAGGACCACCCCGGCGATCTCCGGGTCGGTGGCCCTGAGCTGCGCGAAATCCGGCCCCCAGAAGGTGCTCGTCTCGGTGTCCACAGCGAACGAGTCTAGGGGGCGGCACACTGACAGCTGTGAGATGCCTGGTCACGGGAGCCACCGGATACATCGGCGGGCGGCTGGCGCCGCTGCTGCTCGCCGACGGGCACAGCGTGCGCTGCCTGGCCCGCAGGGCCGTACGGCTGCGCGACGTGCCCTGGGCGTCGGCCGTCGAGATCGCCGAGGCGGACCTGAGCCGGCCGGAGACGCTGCCCGCCGCGTTCGCCGACGTGGACGTCGCCTACTTCCTGGTGCACTCGCTCGGCCGGGCCGACTTCGAGGCGGCCGACCGGGCGGCGGCGACCAACTTCGCGGCGGCGGCCCGGGCGGCCGGCGTACGCCGGATCATCTACCTGGGCGGTCCGGAGCCGGCGGCCGACGAGACGGTGCCGTCCCCGCACCTGCGGTCCCGGGCCGAGGTGGGCCGGATCCTGCTGGCCAGCGGAGTGCCGACGGCGGTCCTCCGGGCCGCGGTGATCATCGGCTCCGGCTCGGCGTCGTTCGAGATGCTGCGCTACCTCACCGAGCGACTGCCCGCCATGGTCACTCCGCGCTGGGTGAGCAACCGGATCCAGCCGATCGCGGTCCGCGACGTGCTGCGCTACCTGGCCGGCTGCACGGCGCTGCCGGAAGAGGTCAACCGGGGCTTCGACATCGGCGGGCCCGACGTGCTCACCTTCCGCGAGATGATGCAGCGCTACGCCCGGGTGGCCGGGCTGCGCCGCCGGATCATCGTGCCGGTCCGCCCGCTCACCCCGTCGCTCTCCTCGCACTGGGTCGGTCTGGTCACCCCGGTGCCGAACGCCATCGCCCGACCGCTGGTGGAGAGTCTCATCCACGAGGCGGTCGCGCACGACCACGACATCGCCCGCCACGTGCCCGACCCGCCGGAGGGGCTGACCGGGTTCGACCAGGCCGTGGCGCTGGCGCTGGCCAAGGTGCGTGACGCCCAGGTGGAGACCCGCTGGTCGACCGCGAGCCTCCCCGACGCCCCGGCCGAGCCGCTGCCCACCGACCCGGCCTGGTCCGGCGGTACCGCCTACACCGACGTCCGGGAACAGGCCGTGAAGGCGCCTCCGGCCGCGCTCTGGCGAGTGATCGAGGGCGTCGGCGGCGAGCACGGCTGGTACTCGTTCCCGCTCGCCTGGTCCATCCGGGGCTGGCTGGACCGGCTGGTCGGCGGGGTCGGGCTGCGCCGCGGCCGGCGCGACCCGCACCGCCTCCAGGTCGGCGAGGCACTGGACTTCTGGCGGGTCGAGGAGATCGTCCCGGGCGAGCTGCTGCGGCTGCGCGCCGAGATGCGGCTGCCCGGCCGGGCCTGGCTGGAGATGCGCGCGCTACCCGGCGACGACGGGGGCAGCCGCTACGTGCAGCGCGCCGTCTTCCTGCCGCGCGGGCTGGCCGGGCACGCCTACTGGGGGTCGGTGGCCCCGTTCCACGCGGTGGTCTTCGGTGGAATGGCCCGCAACATCGCCCGAGGCGCCGAACACCTCCGCTAGTTGCCGGTGCGGGCGCCGGTCACCTGGAAGGCGGCCCGTTCGCTCGGCGGGACGAAGTCCCGCACCGGCTGGTCGCGCAGGGCGGCGGCGAGCACCGCGCCGACGGCGTCCACCATCCGGGCCTGCACCGCCTGACCGACCGCGTCACGCGGGTCGTCCGGGTTGGCGGCCATCGAGGCGACCGCGAGCTGCGGGGTGAAGGCCACCACCGTCTCCGACTCGTACCGCTCCGAGCTGCCGGTCTTGCCGGCCACCGGACGTCCGAGTCTGGACCGCAGGTCGGGCGCGGTGGCGCCGTCGCAACGCCCGTACATCGACTGGTCGCCCACCGGGCAGCGCGCCGCGTCGGTGGCCGCCCGGGCCACGTCGGCGTCGAGCACCTGCCGGCAGTCCGGCTTGGCGGCGTCCACCGGCCGGCCCGCCGAGTCGGTGATCGAGACCACCGGCAGCGGCGCGCACCAGGTCCCCTCGGCCGCCACCGTGGCGTACGCCGTCGCCAGGTCGAGCGGGGTGGTCGCGGCGACGCCCAGGGTGAACGGCCCCCAGTTCTTCGCCCCGTACCGGGCCAGCCGGGCATCGGAGTCGGCGCGCAGCACGATGCCCAGCCGCTCGGCCATCTCCACCACCCGGTCGGCGCCCACCCGCTCGGTGAGCCACGCGAAGTAGGTGTTCACCGAGCGCCCGAACGCGGTCCACATGGTGCGCGGGCCGTCCATCGACGAGGGGCTGGCGTTCGCCGGGCACCAGCGGCCGTCGCAGCTCGCCTCCCCGGTGACGGGAAAGCGGGTGACCAGCCGGGTCGGCGCGGTGAAGTCGGTCGACAGCGGCAGGCCGGACTCCAGCGCGGCCAGCATGGTGAAGAGCTTGAACGTCGACCCACCCTGGTACCCCTCGATCGCCCCGCCGCCGGCCACCAACTGGTTCACCGTGTTGGGGTGGTTCTTCTGCCCGACCGGGTTGTCCGCCACGCTGTAGCTGCGGTTCACCGACATCGCCAGCACCCGCCCCGTGCCGGGTTGCACCACCGCCGTGGGCATGGCCCGGGCGTCGGTCGGCTTGTAGATGCGCAGCACCTGCTCGGTGGTGGCCCGCTGCACCCCCGGGTCCAGCGAGGAGACGATGGAGAACCCGCCCCGGCGCAGCGTGCGCTGCCGCTCGTCGGCGCTCGACCCGAACGCCGGCTGGCTGCTCCACCAGCGGGTGAACCAGTCGCAGAAGAAGCCCCAGTCGTTGTGACCGTCGGGCACCGCCGTGCAGTCGTTGGGTGTCTGGCTGGGCCGCAGCTCCAGCGGCTCGGCCCCGGCCGCCGCCGCCTGCTGCGCCGACACCTGGTCCGCCTCCACCATCTGGTCCAGCACGTACGCCCGCCGCTGCAACGCGCTGTCGGCGTCGCCGTTGATCGGGTCGTCGCTGTCCGGCGACCGGACCAGACCGGCCAGCATCGCCGCCTGGGCCAGGGTCAGCTCCGCCGGGGAGCGCGAGAAGTAGCGCTTGCTGGCCGCCGCGATGCCGTACGCCCCGGCGCCGAAGTAGGCGATGTTGAGATACCGGGTGAGGATCTCCTCCTTGCTGAGCTCCCGCTCCAGCGCCAGCGCGTACCGCATCTCCTGGATCTTGCGGGCGGTGGTGATCTCGGTGGCCGCCTCGCGCTGCCGCTCGGTCAGCCGGGGGTCGCTGCTGAGCACGTTGCGCACGTACTGCATGGTCAGCGTGGAGGCGCCCTGCCGGGTCTGGCCGTCACGCTTGTTCACGGTGAAGGCGCGCACCACGCCGCGCAGGTCCACGCCGCTGTGCTGGTAGAAGCGGACGTCCTCGGCGGCCACGATGGCCTGGCGCATCACCGGGGCGACCTCCTGCAGCGGCACGTCCACCCGGTCCTCCTGGTAGAAGGAGGTGATCAGGGTGGTGCCGTCGTTGGCGTAGAGGTTGGAGCGCTGCGCGGTGGGTGGCGTGCGCAGCGTGTTCGGCAGCTCCGAGTAGGGCGTGGAGAGGGCCGTGAAGCCGATCCCGAAGACCAGGGCCGCCGGCAGGGCGGCCGCTGCCAGCACCAACCCGGCCAGCACACCGGCGATCACCACGGTCAGCAGTTTGTCGAGATGGGCCCGGATCATCAGCTCTCCCCGCAGGAGCCGGTCACGCTAGGACCCGTTCAGAATGACCCGGAACGCCCCTTTCGCCCCGCGTTTTCCCCAAACCCGGAGGAAACTCGCACGAGGCTCAGGGCAGCAGCACGCCGGCCAGCGGGTGGACGGTCTCCTCGATCTCGTCGGCGACCCGGCTGAAGCACTGGTCGCCACGACCCCACGGGTCGTCCAGATCGTCGGTCGGCAGCGACGAGGCGCCCAACCGAGCGCTGTGGGCCGCCGCCACCAGGGCCACGCCCCGGGCGTACACCGCCTCCGGGGTCGCCTCCGCCGGCGGCAACGCGGCGGCGTCGACCGCGGCCAGCAGCCGACCGAACTCACCCAGCACGAACGTGCGGGCCGCCGCGTCCGGACGCAGCGCCACCACGTACTCCTGCTGGTCGGCCGTGGCGGTCAGGACCAGGTCGGCGGCGTCGATGTGGTCCGAGCGCAGCTTGCGCGCGGCGAACCCCTCCACGGCCCCACCCCGGCCGATGACCTGCCGCGCCGCCGGTGGGTTCATCTCCTCCCCGGCGTGCCAGCCGCCGGTGCCGGCGCTGTGACTGTGCAGCAGCTCCTCGGCCCGGGCCGGGTCCTGCTCGCGCCGGGCCAACCGCTCCCGCACCGCGAGGGCCAGCAGCCGCTCCGCCATCGGCGAACGGCAGATGTTGCCCATGCAGACGTGCAGAACGGTGAACGGGGGCACTCAGGCCCCCTGGACGTCGACGAGATCCGGCACCACGTCGCGCAGCTTCTCCAGTGGGATCGCACCGGCGCGCAGCAACTGCGGCACCTCGCCGGTCAGGTCCACGATCGTGCTGGGCACCGGGTCCGGGCAGGGACCGGCCTCCAGGTACGCGCGCACCGAGTAGCTGAGCTGGTCGCGCGCCTCCTCGGCGGTCACCGCGGCGGGCTGGCCGGTCTTGTTGGCCGAGGAGACCGCCATCGGGCCGGTCTCGCGCAGCACCTCCAGGGCCACCGGGTGCAGCGGCATCCGCACCGCCACCGTGCCGGTCTTGTCGCCCAGGTCCCACTGGAGGCTCGGCGAGTGCTCGACCACGATCGTCAGCGCACCCGGCCAGAACGCCTCCACCAGATCCCGCGCGGCCGAGGGCAGCGAGAAGACCAACCCGTCCAGGGTGTGCCGCGAGCCGATCAGCACCGGCGGCGGCATCTGTCGGCCCCGGCCCTTCGCGTCCAGCAGCGCCTTGACCGCGTACGGGGTGAACGCGTCCGCGCCGATGCCGTAGACGGTGTCGGTCGGCAGGACGACCAGCTCGCCGTTCTTGACCGCCTCGATGGCCGCAGCGATGCCACGGTCGCGATCAGCGGGTGAGCGGCAGTCGTAGAGCATCACGAGGAGTCAGTCTGCCACGCCGGCCCGACCGGGGCTTGCTGGCCGTCCGCCCGTCGGGACGCGGTGGCGTACCGGGGGCGGCCGGTGAGGTCCAGACGCTCCGTCACGTCGGCGAACCGGCCGTCCTCGGCGAGCAGCCCCGGCACCGCCGCGCCGTGCGTGTCGTCGTGCTCCACGCCGAACGCGCCGCCCGGGCGTAGCAGCGCCGCCGCGCGGGTGATCACCGGCCGGATCACCGCCAGACCGTCCGTGCCGCCGAAGACCGCCTCCGCCGGATCGTGCCCGGCCACCTCCGGCGACACGACCACGTCGACCGGCACGTACGGCGGGTTGCAGAGCAGCACGTCCACCCGGCCGACCAGGTCGGCCAGCAGGTCCGGCGCGGTGACGTCGGCCTCGACCACCTCGATCGGGCGGCCCCCCGCCGCGACCCGCTCCGCCGCGTTGCGGCGAAGCCAGGCCAGCGCCGCCGGAGACCGCTCCACCGCGATCACCCGGGCGTTCGGCAGCTCCTGCGCCACCGCCAGCGCGATCGCGCCGGAGCCGCTGCACAGATCCACCACCAGCGGGTCGGGCCGGCCCCGGGCCTGCTCGACGCCCCAGCCGGCCAGCAGCTCGGTCTCCGGCCGGGGCACGAAGACCCCCGGGCCGACCGCCAGCTCCAGGTGCCGGAAGCCGGCAAGACCGGTCAGGTGCTGCAACGGCTCCCGGTCGGCGCGGCGGCGCACCAACTCGTCCAGCCGGTCCGCCTGGTCGCCGGTCAGGTCGTCGGCGAGGGCCAGCCGGCCCCGGGGCACGCCCAGCACGTACGCCGCCAACAGCTCGGCCTCCACGCGGGCCGGACCCACCCCGGCGGCGGTCAGCGCCCGGGCCGCCCGGGCCACCGCGGCGGACGGACGGAGCCGGCCTGTCCCTTCGGGGGGGTGTTGCGGCAGAGTGGTCACGCCATAATCATGAAGCGTCGCGAGCGGCGCCACGAACGGGTGCGCCGGTGCGCACACGACGGGAGGTTGCGAGTGGGCTGGCTCGACCGGGTCGATGACCAGGTTGACGCCCTCACGCGCGCTCGGGCGTTGCAGGAGGCCAGTCGTTCCGCAGAGGCGTACACCCTGCTGGAACGGGTGATCCGCACCACGACCGACCCGGCGGCGCGAGCGGACGCGATGGTGCAGCGGCTCTCCGCGCTGATCAATCTCGGTCGGACGGCGGAGTACACCCGGGCCATCGAGGAGGCCTCGGCGGCCGTGCGCGACCTCGCCGAGCCCTACCTGCACGGCCACCTCAACGCGCTGGCCGCGCTCGCCGCCCACCACCAGGGCGCGCTGGACCGCTGCGTCACCCACCTGGTCAAGGCGGCCCGGGCGCTGGGCGCCGTGGAGGACCCGGACCGGGACACCGCCTGGGGCTGGCACGACCTCGCCATGGCCTACAGCTATCTCAGCTTCCACGGGTACGCCCTGGGCGCGATCGAGCGCGCCCGGCAGCTCGGGGTCACCGCCGGGATCCCGGAGGAGACGTTCGCCGCGCCGGGGATCCGACTGCGCAACGCCGTGGCGCTGGACCACAACGGCGACAGCGACGGGTGCCTGCGGGTGCTGCGGGACGTCGCCGCCGACCTGGCCCGGTTCGTCCGCACCGGGCGGGCCGGCCGGCTGCGCCCGAGCAGCCTCGCCGCATACGGGTACGCGGCGGCCCGGCAGGCGGCGCTCGGCGACCGGGTGGAGGCCGCCGGCGACACCGAGCCGTCCCGGCTGCTCAACCACGGCGGGGACAGCGCCCGCGCCCGCGACATGCGTCAACTCGGGCTGGTCTGCCTGGCCGTCGCCGACGGGCGCCCGATCGAGGCGGTCACCCGGCTGGACACCATCCTGGTGTCCACCGAGACGCTCGGCGCGGCCGAGCCCGCCCGGCTGCGCAGCATCGCGCTGAGCCGGGCCGGCGACCACCTGGCGGCGCACCGTGCCGACCGGCTGGCGTTCCGGCTCGCCGCGCAGCGCAACGACCGTCTGCGCGACGTCTACATCGACGGCATCGCCGCCCGGATCGACCACGAGGAGATGCGCCGGGAGGCGGCGCGGTTCGAGGGCGAGGCGCTGACCGACCCGCTCACCGGGCTGCCCAACCGGCGGCGGTTGGAGCGGTACATCACCGCCGTGGTCACCCGTGGCGAGCAGGTCGTGATCGGCGTCTGCGACCTGGACGGTTTCAAGGCGGTCAACACCCGGCACGGGCACCACTCCGGGGACCTGGTGCTCCAACGCATCGCCGGGGTGATCAACCGGGTGATGCGCCGGGGTGACTTCGTGGCCCGCTACGGCGGCGACGAGTTCGTGGTGGTGCTGCCGGACACCGGCATGGCCGAGGCGGCGGAGGTGGCCCGCCGGATCGAGGCCGCGGTCCTCGCGGAGGACTGGGAGTCGCTGGTGCCGGGCACCCCGGTCGGGGTGAGCATCGGTTTCGCCGAGGTCTCCGGCGGCAGCGGTCTGCGCAACGCGCTCAGTGTCGCCTTCGAGCAGGCCGACCGGGAGATGCTGGCCGCCAAGTCCCGCCCCCGCGCGAGCTGAGCGCCGGTGCGATGAGCCCCGGCCGCCGGACGCCGACGGCGGCGATCGCTCAGCGGCGGGTCAGCTCGGTGTCGCCGGCCAACCGGGCGGCCCGGTCGGCCTCGGTGAGGGCGTCCAGCACCCCGTCCAGCTCACCGGCGAGCGCCAGATCCAGGTTGTACGCGGTGTAGCCGATCCGGTGATCGGTGATCCGGTTCTGCGGGAAGTTGTAGGTGCGGATCCGCTCCGAGCGGTCCACCGTGCGCACCTGCGCCTTGCGGGCGTCCGAGGCGGCGGCGTCGGCCTGCTCCTGTGCCGCGGCGAGCAGCCGTGCCCGCAGGATCCGCATTGCCTGCTCCCGGTTCTGCAACTGGGACTTCTCGTTCTGGCAGGAGACGACGATGCCGGTGGGCAGGTGGGTGATCCGCACCGCCGAGTCGGTGGTGTTGACCGACTGGCCACCCGGGCCGGACGAGCGGAACACGTCGATGCGCAGGTCGTTCTGGTCGATGGTGACGTCGACGTCCTCGGCCTCCGGCAGCACCAGCACTCCGGCTGCGGAGGTGTGGATGCGGCCCTGCGACTCGGTGACCGGGACCCGCTGCACCCGGTGCACGCCGCCCTCCCACTTGAGCCGCGACCAGACGCCGTTGCCGCCCTCCGGGACGCCCTTTGTCTTGATCGACAGTGAGACGTCCTTGACCCCGCCGAGGTCGGAGTCCTGCGCGTCGATCACCTCGGTGATCCAGCCGTGGCGCTCGGCGTACCGGCTGTACATCCGCAGGAGGTCACCGGCGAAGAGCGCGGACTCCTCACCGCCCTCGCCGGCCTTGATCTCGACGATCACGTCCTTGGCGTCGTGCGGGTCACGCGGGATGAGCAACTCGGCGAGGCGCTCCTCCAGGGCCGGCAGGGACGCCGCGATCGCCTCGGTCTCGGCCGCGAAGGAGGGGTCCTCGGCGGCGAGTTCCCGGGCCGCGGCGAGGTCGGCGCGTGCCTGCTCCAACTCACCGGCGGCCTTGTACAGCGGCACCAGCTCGGCGTACCGGCGGCCGACCCGACGCGCGGTGGCCTGGTCGGCGTGGATGGCCGGATCGGCCAGCCGCTTCTCCAGCTCCGCGTACTCGTCGAGGAGACCGGCCAGACGCTCGCTGCTCATGCTGCGGATGCTCCTTCGACGGGTGCGGTGCCAGGGCGAAGACGGGGGGAATGCCGACGGCGCCCGCGTCCGGTGCGAAACCGGACACGGGCGCCGAACGGTAAGTTACTTGGCCTTCTTCGCCTGAACCTTGGCGTACTTCTGCTGGAACTTCGCGACCCGACCGGCGGTGTCGAGAACGCGCTGCTTACCGGTGTAGAACGGGTGGCAGGCGCTGCAGGTCTCGACGTGGATCGCCCCGCCCTTGGCGGTGCTGCGGGTCGTGAACGTGTTGCCACAGGAGCAGCTGACCTCGGTGGTCACGTACTCCGGGTGGATGTTTGCCTTCATCTCGCCTCGGTCCTCTCGTTGGTGGTCGCCGGGTCGCCGTCACCGCCCGTCGCGCCGTGCACGACGGGCTCGGGCGTGAACCGGAACCGGTGGCCGATTGACCAGTGTGCCATGGGCCTGAGCCGACCCGATAATCGGGCCGCACACCTCGTCCGGCATCGTCAACACGTGCCTACCCGTCCGCATTCCCGCCGCCTGGCCGGGCATTCAGCCGGTCGGCGGCCCGCCGCCGAGTACCCCGTCGGGGGTACGCGCGCCGAGCCGGAGGGGAGCCGATGACCCGCCTGATCGCCACCCGGGGACTGCCCGCGTCCGGCAAGACGACCTTCGCCCGGACCCTCCAGCCGTCCGTGGTCCGGGTCAACCGCGACGACCTGCGCCGCATGCTGCACGGCGAGCGGCTCTTCACGCAGTGGGCGGAGGCGCAGGTGACCGTGGTCCAGCGAGCCCAGGTCGAGGCGCTGCTGCGTGCCCGCGCGGACGTCTGCGTGGACGACACCAACCTGCGCTCGCGGACCCTGCGGGACTGGGCCGACCTGGCCGCCCGGTACGGCGCGGAGTTCGAGGTGCACGACTTCACCGACGTGCCGTTGGCCGAGTGCCTGCGCCGCGACGCCGCCCGCCCGGAGGCCGACCGGGTCGGTGCCGACGTGATCTCCCGACTGCACGAGCGGTACCTGGCGGGGCGGGCGCTGCCGTTGCCGGTGCCGCAGGCCCGCACCGGACGACCCGCCACCGTCCACCCCCCGTCGACCGAGCCACCGGAGATCGTGCTCGTGGACATCGACGGCACCGTCGCGCTGGCCGTCTCCCGCAGCCCGTACGACATGACCCGGGTCGGCGAGGACGAGCCGAACCCGGCGGTGATCGCGGCGGTCCGGGCGATGCACGCGGCCGGCTACGGGGTGGTCTTCTGCTCCGGGCGGGACGCCTCGGCCCGGGCCGCCACCGAGGCGTGGCTGGCCCGGCACGTCCGGGTCCCCTACCTCGGCCTGCACCTGCGTGCCGTCGGCGACTCGCGCAAGGACTCGATCGTCAAACGCGAGATCTACGACCGGGAGATCCGGGACCGCTACCGGGTGGTCGGCGTCTTCGACGACCGTGTCCAGGTGGTCCAGATGTGGCGCGCCCTGGGCCTCACGGTCTTCCAGGTCGCCGACGGGGACTTCTGAGGGTCGCGGCTTCCGAGGTCTGCGGCGCAGGGAAGGGTCCCTTCCTGGGGCGACAGGAAGGGACCCTTCCGCACACGTCAGCGGGTGATGGCGATGGTCGCTTCGGTGCGCATCTCGTTGACGGTGACCGTCAGGCGTACCGGGGCGCCGGGACGCAGGGCGGTCAGGGTGCCGGTTGCCGGGTCGAAACGGGCGGTGTGCCAGGGGCGTACCCCGGCCGCCGAGCCGACGTACACCTGCGGCGAGGCGGCCCAGTCGGCGCTGACCGGCGCGGCCACCGGGACGGTACGGCCACCGGGCTGGGTCAGCGTGGCGGTGACCCGCGCCGGGGTGCCGACCACGACGCTGGCCGGGGCGGTCAGCGCCAGACGGTCCACGTGGGCGTGGAACTCCACGTCCACCCAGCGGGGTCCCTCGGCGCGCGGGTCGCGCCGGGCCTGGTCGGCCTCGGCCGGGGTGACCGGGTCCACGCCGAACTCCGACCATCCGGTGAAGCCGCCCTGGTCCGCCGGGGTGGACGGCGTCTTGCCCGCGTTGCCATTGATCACGTACGGCACCCCGTCCACCCGCTCGGCGTGGAAGGTTCCGACGTGCCCGCCGACGAAGAGCGCGCCCTTGCCGGTGCGGTGCTGGAAGTCGGCCAGCCACTGCTCCAGCAGCGCCGCCTCCTTGCGGTCGCCGAGCTGGCTGGCCTCAGCCGGGCTGGGGTCGCGCGCCGGGTGGTGGTGCAGCACGACGACCGAGCCGACGCGTTTGTCGGTGGCCGCCGCGTCCAGCGCCTCCCGCAGCATCCGGACCTGGTCGAAGCCACCGCCGCGCAGGGTGCCGGTGGACGAGTTCAGCGTGACGAACCGCGTGCCCGCGTGGTCGAAGACCCGCGAGGTGGCACCGAACGCGGCCTGGAAGTTGCTGATCGGCGCACCCATGATCTCGTGGTTGCCGGGCACGTAGTACCAGGGCAGCGCGTCGCCCAGCTCCTCGTCGAGGATCCGCCTGGCCAGCGCGAAGTCCGCCGGGTAGGCGGTGTCGACGAAGTCCCCGTTGATCAGCAGGAAGTCCGGCCGGGCGGCCTTCACCTCGCGCAGCGTCCGACGGGCCTGGGCGACCAGGTCGCTGTCCGGGTCGGCGGCGACGAACTGGGCGTCGGACAGCACGGCGAACCGCCAGGGAGCGCCGTCCACGGTGCCGTCGCGGACCACCACCCGGTCGGTACGCGGCGGCTCCGCCGGCACGTCCACGGAGGGCGGCACCTTCGCCACCAGGTCGTCGATGACCACCTCGCTGGTGTACTGCGCGGCGGCGTTGGTCTCGGCCAC
The DNA here is from genome assembly GCF_023896955.1 of Micromonospora sp. RHAY321. Classification (GTDB taxonomy): domain Bacteria; phylum Actinomycetota; class Actinomycetes; order Mycobacteriales; family Micromonosporaceae; genus Micromonospora. The sequence continues at coordinate 77,872 of NZ_JAMHIW010000013.1, read as the reverse complement.
GTAGAACCGGCGCACCCGGACCGGGTACTGCACCCCGGCGGGCACCGCGAACTCCACGTACCGCCAGCCGGTCCAGGTGATCAGCGGGCCGCGCAGCACGTGCTGGGTGTCCTGGGCGTCGTGCAGGTGCAGGCTGGGCCACTCCCCCGTGCCGTTGCCGTGGATCCACATACCGAACGCCTGCGGCTGGCCGGGCACCTCGATCCAGGCCGGCGGGTCGGCGTACGCGGCCCGGGTGCCGGTGGACTGGCTGAAGTCGTACGACATCCGCAGGCCGGTGCCGGTGTGGCCCGGCGCCGGCGCGACCGATCCGCTGGCGCGGGCCTGGCTGAACCGCCAGGACGCGGCGTCCTCGAAGCCGGCCACCGGCACGTCGGTCAGCCCGACGGTGACCGGCACGACGGCACTGGTCCGTCCGACGTGGACGGTGATGAGGCCGGAGCCGGTGTCCCGCAGCGCGGTGACGGCGAGGTTGCCGTTCCCGGTGGGTACGACACGCAGCAGGTCCCGGTCGTAGTCGAGGGTCAGGTCGGCCGGCTCGATCGGCGCCGTGTTGCCCTCGGCGTCGTAGCCGACCACCCCGACCACCGCGCTGCCGTCCCGGCCGGTCAGCCCGACGCGGTCGACTGTGGAACCGATCCGTTGCAACGGGCCGAGCACGGTGAGGCCCAGCGAGCCGGCGGCCCGGCCACGGGCGGCGGTGACCGTGCTGGCCCCCGGAGCGCCGGCATGGAACACCCCCTGCCGGTCGACCCGGCCGTGCACCGCCGGAGTCGCCCGCCAGGTCGGCGTGCCGGCCGCCGGGCCGTACGTCTCGTCGTAGCCGGCCGCCGTGAGAGTGCGGGTCAGCCCGGGGAAGACCCGGTCCGGCCGGCCACCGCGCACCGGCGAGACGCCCGGGGCGGCGGTGGGGTCGCTGGCGGTCTCCACCCAGTAGCCGGTGAGCCGGCCGCTGCCCTTCGGTGCGTAGATGGCCAGGCCGTTGGGCACGGGCCGCTCGCTGCCGTCGGAGGGGCTGTTCTCCACCTGCACGGCCGGCGCGCCCGGCTCCCGGGCCAGCAGCGTGGACGAGCCGCCGCCATCCAGGTTGAGCGCGTGGTGGGCGCCCAGCTCGGCCATCATCCGGCCCATCTCGGTCTGGGTGACGCCACGGCTGTCGGCCTGCCGGCCGTCCACCGTCAACATGATCATTTTGCGACCGTCGGCGGTGAAGCCGACCGCGGTGCGCGGGGCCAGCGCGGGATCGGTGATGGTCTGCACGACCCCGTCGCGGACCAGGACGTTGCCGCCGCCGACCGCCGCGTGCAGGGTGCTGCCGTCGGACGGCTTGGGCCGCCAGGCCACCGTCACCGGGTCACCGGCGCGGAGCCCGGCCAGCGCGTCCGCGCCGGCGTCGCGACCGAGCAGCACCGTGCTGCCGGCGACGATCGGGCCGCTGCCGGCCGCGCCGGCAACCGCGGCCACCCGGCCGCCGACGACGGTGACCTCGACGACCCGGGCCGCGCCCTCCACCGCCCGCTGCCGGGAGTACGTCCCCCAGAGCTCGGTGAACGCACCGATGCCGTCGGCCTGCACGATGTTGTTGAACTGGGTCAGCGGCACCGGGCCGCCCGGCAGGGTGGCGGTGCCGTCGAAGTTCACCTCGATCACGCGCCCGAGCCCGTCGGCGGTGACCGCCACCGCGTTACGGTGCCCGCTGACCGCCGACTGGATCAGCTCACCGTCGCGGATGCCGACCCCCTGGGCGGCACCGGAATTGTTGATGTCGAAGAAGTCGCCGTTGACCGCCGCGACCGCGCGCGAGCTGTCCACCGCCGTGCGCAGAGGCTCGGCACGGCTGACCGCTCCGGAGTTGACGTAGTCGACGGTGGCCCCGCCGGTGAGGTCGGTGGTGAGCGCGTCGGCACGCAGCCAGCCATCGGCGTCGTACCGGTCGAAGGAGGTGAGCTGCACCCCCGGCGCGACCGGTCGGGTGGCCTTCGTGGTCTCCAGGCCGCCGGCCGGCTCCAGGCCGGTGGCGGCGGCGGCCGGAGCGGCCGTCGGGGCGGCGACGGCGGGCGGGGCCGGCGCGGCGGTCGCCGGCACCGGAACGGCCAGGGCGAGCAGCGGCGTCAGCAGCAGGACGCCGGTGCGGCGGGCGGATCGTCTGCGGGTACGCATGGACGACAGTCAACCCGATTGTGAATAGAAGTTTCAAGATGTACCGGCTGAACCGAAGGAAAACTTCACACCCGTCGCCCGTCCGCACGGCGGGTGGACACGACGAAGGGGCACGGCCGAGATGGCCGTGCCCCTCCGGTGGTCACCCGGGGATCACTCCCCCGGCGTCGACTTCGCGATCTGCATCAGGAACTCGATGTTGGTGCGGGACTGCTTGAGCCGGTCCAGCAGCAGGTCCAGCGCCGCCTGCGAGTCCAGCGAGTGCAGCACCTTGCGGAGCTTGTGGATGATGGCCAGTTCCTCAGGCGCGAGGAGGACCTCTTCCTTACGGGTGCCGGACGGGTTGATGTCGATGGCCGGGAAGGTCCGCTTGTCGGCGATCTTCCGGTCCAGCTTCAGCTCCGCGTTACCGGTGCCCTTGAACTCCTCGAAGATGACCGTGTCCGCCATGGACCCGGTCTCCACCAGCGCGGTGGCGAGGATGGTCAGCGACCCGCCGTTCTCGATGTTGCGGGCCGCGCCGAGGAAGCGCTTCGGCGGGTAGAGCGCGGTGGAGTCGATACCACCCGACATGATCCGGCCGCTGGCCGGCGCCGCCAGGTTGTACGACCGGCCCAGCCGGGTCACCGAGTCCAGCAGCACGACCACGTCGTGCCCCAGCTCGACCAGGCGCTTCGCCCGCTCGATCGCGAGCTCGGCCACCGTGGTGTGGTCCTGCGGCGGCCGGTCGAACGTGGCCGCGATGACCTCGCCCTTCACCGAACGCTGCATGTCGGTGACCTCTTCGGGCCGCTCGTCGACCAGCACCACCATGAGGTGGCACTCCGGGTTGTTGCGGGTGATCGCGTTCGCGATCGCCTGCAGCACCATCGTCTTACCCGCCTTCGGCGGCGACACGATGAGCGCCCGCTGGCCCTTGCCGATCGGCATGACCAGGTCGATGACCCGGGTGGTCAGGATGTGCGGCTCGGTCTCCAGGCGCAGGCGCTCCTGCGGGTAGAGCGGCGTGAGCTTGTAGAACTCCGGCCGGCGCCGCGCCTCCTCCGGCTCCATGCCGTTGATGGTGTCCAGCCGCATCAGCGGGTTGTACTTGTCGCGCCGCTGGTCGCCGCTGTTGCCGCCCTCGCGGGCCGCACGCACCGCACCGGTGATCGCGTCACCGCGGCGCAGGCCGTACTTCTTGATCTGGGACATCGAGACGTACACGTCGTTCGGACCGGCCAGGTAACCGGTCGTCCGCACGAAGGCGTAGTTGTCGAGCACGTCGATGATGCCGGCCACCGGGACGAGCACGTCGTCCTCGCTGACCTGCGGCTCACGCCCACCACCGGAGTCGCCACCGGTCTCGGTGCGCTCGCCACGGCCACGGCGACGGTCCCGGAAGCGGCTGCGCCGGCCACGCCGGCCGCCGCCCTCGCCGTCATCGTCGTCGTTGTCGCGCTCGACGCGCTGACCACGGTCGTTGCGGTCGTTGCGGTCGCCCCGGTCACTGCGCTCGTTGCGCTCGGCACGCTCGGCACGCTCGCCACGGTCGTTGCGCTCGCCCCGGTCGGCACGCTCCGCACGATCGTTGCGGTCGCCGCGCTCGGCACGGTCGCCCCGGTCACTGCGCTCGCCCCGCTCGGCACGCTCGCCCCGCTCGGCACGGTCGCCTCGGTCACTGCGCTCGCCGCGCTCGGCACGCTCGCCCCGCTCGGCACGGTCGCCGCGGTCCGCACGCTCCGCGCGCTCCGGACGCTCGGCCCGGTCCCGGCGGTTCTCGCCCCGGTCGGTCCGCTCGCCGGCTTCCGCCTCGTCGGTACGCGCCTCGGCGGCACGCGCCTCGGTCGGACGCGCCTCAGTGGTACGCGCCTCCGCCGCGGTGGTGCGGCTCCGCCGGGTACGACCCCGGGTCTCGGTCTCGGCGGCCGGCTCGGCCGGCGCCTGGTCGGTGCTGCGTGCCTCGGCCGCCGGACGGTCCACGGTCTCCCGCACCTCCTCACGGGTCGGAGCGGCCGCAGCCGCTACCTCGGCCCGCGGTCGAGGGGTCCCGGCGGCGTTGCCGCCCTGCCGCTCGGAGATCGCGGCGATCAGCTCGCCCTTGCGCATGCGAGCCGTGCCGGAGATGCCGAGCGACGCGGCCAGGCTCTGCAGCTCTGGCAGCAGCATCGCCGACAGACCGGTGCCGCTACGCCGCCGACGGGCGGGAGCGGCGGTGGTGGCATCGCCAGCGACGTTGGAAACATCCGACGTCACGTCGGTGGTGTCGCTCAATGGATTCCTTCCCTCGATAGGCCGGGACTGCCCGGAGTCGGAGCTCAGGTGGCCGGGCGGCCTCGGTGCACCCGCCTCGCAAGGACGCGTCGCGGGAGTCTGTGACACAGCAGCCGGTCGGTATCCCGACTCACCAGAAGTCGGTGAGCAGGTCTCGCCGTCTGCGGCGACCTGTGGAAACTGCGGTGCGGCGTGGGCCTTGGCAGGGGTGACGGGCTGACCGCCGAGAGCTTCGGGGGTGCGCCGCCCCGCAGGAGATCGCGTGCTTCGCGGCTGTGCTAGGTCTAGAGCGTAATCAACTCTTCCGACCTGCGGCAACAGGGTCCCGCTCGGCGTGTCCAAGTCTACCCCGGGCGACCCGCGCACCGCTGACGTCTATCGGTAACTTCCAGATCTGCCAGTCTGTTCCCAGCTGGAAGCCCGCCGGAGGCTCGCTGAGCGCCAGAACGGTCGGGCCGGCCCCACTGACCACAGCCGCCACACCGGCCGCTCGCAACGCGTTGACCAGGGCCGATGTCGCCGGCATCGTGGGTGCGCGGTAATCCTGGTGGAGCCGGTCGACGGTAGCGGGCAGCAGCAGCGCCGGGTCCGTGGTCAGCGCGTGCACCAGCAGCGCCGCCCGCCCGGCGGTCAACGCGGCGTCGCCGTGCGGCACGGTGGCCGGCAACGCCGCCCGCGCCGACGCGGTCAACCCGCGCACCTCGGGCACAAAAAGAGTGGGCCGCACCCCTTCGGCGACCGGCAGGGAAACCGCGCGGGCGCCGGTCGGCTCGGACCAGGCCAACGTGAAGCCACCCAGCAGGCACGGCGCCACATTGTCCGGGTGGCCCTCGATCTCGGCGGTCAGCCGGAGGGCTGCCGCCTCGTCCAGCCGCCGCTCCCCGTCGGCGACCAGGGCACGGGCCAGCAACACCCCGGCGACGATCGCGGCGGACGACGAGCCCAGCCCGCGCGCCTGCGGGATCCGGTTGACGCACTCCACGCTCAGCCCCTCGGGCTGGGCGCCGAGCACGTCGAAGGCGGCCCGCATCGCCCGCACCACCAGGTGCCGGTCGTCGTCGGGCAGCTCACCGGCGCCCTGCCCGGTCACCGTCACCCGGACCCCACCCGTCGTGACCTCGGCGGCCAGGTCGTCGTGGAGACCGAGGGCGAGACCCAGCGCGTCGAAGCCCGGGCCCAGGTTGGCACTGGTGGCGGGGACCCGGACCCGGACCGGCCCGGCGGTGAAGTTCGTCGGCACGGGCTCATGCTAGGGGTCGGCACCGACGTTCCGGTCCCGCGCCCGCAGCATGGGACCGGTGCGCTCAGCCGGCCGGATCCGGAACCGGCGTGGCGGTCGGCTCGGTGAGCGAGAGCCGGCGGGTCGCGATCCGCCAGCCGACCGCGTACACGAGGGTGACCAGCCCGCAGCCGGCCAGCACCACCCGCTCGTCCACCACGTCCACCACCAGGGCGACCGCGAGCTGGCTCACCGAGATGGCCAGCGTCGCGAGCATCATGTCGGTGGCGAAGACGCGCCCCCGCAGCCGGTCCGGCACCTCGCCCTGCAGCGCGAAGTTCGACATCACCCAGTTGCTGCCGCCGGCGAAGTGCGCCACGAAGACCAGCAGCAGCACCAGCGGAAACCAGCGGACCACCGACGCACCCAGGTAGGACAGGCCGTAGAGCGACATGGACAGCGCCAGCCCGGGCAGCAACCAGGACCTGTTGGTCAGCACCCGACGCATCAGGATCGGGCCCACCAGAGCCCCCGCCCCGCGCACCGCGAAGAGCAGGCCGGCGCCCAGCGAGCCGACCCCGTACACGCCGGCGAGCAGCGGGAACACGGTCAGGACCCCGTTGCCCAGACCAACCGCCGACTTCACCGTGACCAGCGCCAGCACCCGGGGCCGGTGCCCGATGTAGCCGAGCGCCTCGCGGACCGCCGCCCAGGTCCGCTGGGCCGGCCGGTCGGCGTCCCGGGGGGCCTGCAACGGCCGGCGGATCCGCCCGGCGAGGCCCGCGGCGAGCGCCAGGCCCACCGCCGCCACCCAGAAGCAGACGTACGGGCCGGCCGCCGAGCTGAGCACGCCGCCGAGCGAGGCGCCGACCACCGTCATGGTGCCCCAGGCCGAGCCGGCCACCGCGTTGCCGGCCGCCAGCTCGTCCGGCTCCAGCACGTTCGGCAGCGCGGCCTGTGCGGCCGGCGAATAGAACGCCTTGGCGACCGCCACCACGCCGATCGCGACCAGCGCCAGCCAGGCCGTTCCGGCCCGTACGCCGAGCAGCAGCAGCACGCCGAGCAGCGCGGCCACGTTCGCGGCGATCATGATCTTGCGGCGGTCGAACCGGTCGGCCACCGTGCCGGTGTACGGCAGCAGCAGCGCCACGATGCCGGTGTCCACCGCCAGCACCAGCGCGCCCCAGACACCGCTGCCGGTCAGCTCGGGCAGCAACACCAGCAGCGGCACCATGACGAACCAGTCGGCACCGAAGACCACCAGCTCGGCGAGGAAGAGGTTACGGAAACTCCGGTTACCGGTCAGGACGGAGAGGGTGGACGCCACGGAGCAGGACCATACCCGGATGACAAGGTTCGATACCGCGCCCGACCAGCCACGACCGTTCCCCGGTCCACCCGCAACGTTCCGACCCGGAAAGCCGCGACGCCCCCAGCGGGTCTGAACCCGCCGGGGGCGTCGCACGACGCGGTCCGACTACTCGGTCGGCTCCGACGGGGGCAGCGGCGAGGTACGGCTACGGGGCAGCCGCAGCACCTCGAACTGGTCCGTGCCGTCCACCAGCGCACCCGACGGGGCAGGTCGCCCCGCCACCGGCTGCGAACCCTCGGCGTGTGCCACGGCCGGCGCACCGGACGGCACCGCGACCTGGTTCGGGCCGGCCGGTTCGTCGGTCGCCGGTCCGGTCACCGCCGGCTCGCCGGAGCGCCGCTGGCGGCGCCGCTCCCGCAGCGACTCCTTGGTGTGCTCCACCATCGTGTACAGCGTCGGCACCAGGATCAGGGTGAGCAGCGTCGAGCTGAGCAGGCCACCGATCACCACGACCGCCAGCGGCTGGGAGATGAAGCCGCCCTCACCGGTCAACCCGAGCGCCATCGGCAGCAGCGCGAAGATGGTCGCGACCGCGGTCATCAGGATCGGGCGCAGCCGGCGACGGCCACCCTCGACCACCGCCTCCCCGACACCCATGCCCTGGGCCCGGTACTGGTTGATCAGGTCGAGCAGCACGATCGCGTTGGTCACCACGATGCCGACCAGCATCAGCACGCCGATCAGCGCCGGCACGCCCAGCGGAGTCCCGGTCACGAGCAGCAGGCCGATCGCGCCGGTCGCCGCGAACGGGATGGAGATCAGCAGGATCAGGGCCTGGGTGAGGCTGCGGAACGTCGCCACCATGATCAGGAACACGATCGCGATCGCGGCCAGCACCGCCAGGCCCAGGTCGCCGAACGCGTCCGCCTGGTCCGCGCTGACGCCGCCGATGACGAAGGTCGCCCCTGGCACGTCGATGCCGTCCAGCCGCTTCTGCAGCTCCTGGCTCGTCGCGCCCAGGTTCGAGCCGGTCGCCGTGCCGGTCACGGACACGCTGCGCTCACCGTCGATCCGGGTGACCTGCTGCGGCCCCTCGGCCTGGGTGACGTCCGCGATGTCGTCCAGCTTGACCGGACCCACCGGCAGCGCCCGCAGCTCCTCCACCGACACCGGCGGCCGCGCGCCCAGCCGCAGCACCACGTTCTGCTGCTGGCCGTCGAGCGCGACCTGACCCAGCGGCGCGCCACGGAACGCCTGCGACACGAGCTGACCCACCGCGGCCTCGGTGAGCCCGACCCGGCCCGCGGCGACCCGGTCGACGGTCACGTCGACCCGCGGCACCCGCGCGGCCAGGCTGGTGGTGACGTCCTCGACGTCCGGAACGCCGGCCATCGCCGTCCGCGCCGCCTCGGCGGCCCGGGTCAGCACCTCCGGGTCGCTGCCCTGGACGATCACCTCCAGCTGGCTGGTGGAGGCGTCCTGCCCGCCGCCGAAGCTGATCTCGCCCAGTCCGGCGCCGAGCTTGTCGAACTCCTCGCGCAGCACCTCGCGCATCTGCTTCGCGTCGGTGTCCCCGTCGAGCGCCACCGACCAGGTCGCGGTGTTGTTGCCGCCGCCACCCGCCCACGGGTTGTCCCCGCCGCCGGCGGTCACCTGGTAGGTCTCCACCCCGTCGGTACGCCCGAGCACCGTCTCGACCTGCTTGGCGGCCGCGTCGGTGGCGGTCAGGCCGCTGCCCGCCGGCAGCTCCTGCTGGAAGCTGAGCGTGTCCTGACCGGAGTCGTCCAGGAAGTTGGTCTCCAGCTTCTGGGCCAACCCGAAGGTGCCGAAGAGCACCAGCAGACCGAGCCCGACGGTGATCCAGCGGGTCGACCGCTTGCGGGTCGCGAACCCGATCACCGGCAGGTACGCCCGCTGCAACGGGCTGCGCAGTTCCTTCTCCTCCGCGCCGCGCCGTACCGCCTCGTCGTCGGCGGTGCCGCCGCGCGGCTTGAGGAACCAGTACGCCAGCACCGGGATCACGGTCAGCGACACCAGCAGCGAGGCGAGCAGGGCCACCGTCACGGTGATCGCGAACGGCGCGAAGAGCTGCCCGACGAACCCGCCGACCAGCGCGATCGGCGCGAACACCGCGACCGTGGTGAGCGTGGACGCGGTCACCGCGCCGGCCACCTCGCGGACGCCGGTGATGATCGCGTGGCGCTTCTCCTCGCCGTACTCCAGGTGGCGTTTGATGTTCTCCAACACCACGATCGAGTCGTCGACCACCCGCCCGACCGCGATGGTCAGCGCGCCGAGGGTGAGCAGGTTGAGCGAGTAGTCGCCGATCCAGAGAGCGATCAGCGCCACCAGCACCGAGAGCGGGATGGAGACCGCGGTGACCACGGTCGAGCGCACCGACAGCAGGAACACCAGGATGACGATGACCGCCATCAACAGGCCCAGCAGGCCCTCGGTGGTCAGCGACTCGATCGACTTCTCGACGAACGGCGCCTGGTCGAAGACCACGGTCAGCTCCGCGCCGGAGGCGTCCTTCAGGTCAGCCAGCCGGTCCCGGATCTCGTGGGAGATCTCCACGGCGTTGCCGTCGGGCGCCGCGGTGACCGCGATGCCGAGGCTGTCCTTGCCGTTGGTCCGGGTGATGGCGGTGGCCGGCGCGAGCGTCTGCTCGACGGCCGCGACGTCACCGAGACGGACAGGGGTCGCGCCGGGGGCGACCACGATGCCGCGCAGGTCGTCCAGGGTGGTGACCGGCGTGCCGACCTGCACCGGGAGGGCAAGGTTGCCGTCGTTCACCGCGCCGGCCGGGACCGCCACGCCGTTGGTCTTCAGCGCGGCGCCGATCGCCGTCGGCTGGAGCTTCGCCGCCGCCATCCTGGCCGGGTCGGGGGTGACCACCACGACGTCGTCGCGGGTTCCGGTCACCTCGACCGTGCGGACCCCCTCGATGCCCTCCAGCTCCGGCACCACTGTCGCGCGCAGCTTCTCGGCGAGCGCCCGCTCGTCCGCGGTGCCGGCCGCAGCCAGCACCACCGCTGGCAGGTCGTCGGTGCTGCCCGCGATGACCTGCGGGTCGACGCTCTCCGGCAGCTGGGCGTCGATGCGGCTCAGCGCGGTCTGCATCTTGTTGACGACGTCGTCCAGGTCGGTGCCGAACTCGTACTGCACCTGGACGGTGGCCGATCCCTCACGGGAGGTGGAGGTGACCTTGTCCAGACCGGGGATGCCCTGGAGGGCGTTCTCGATCGGCTCGGTCACCTGCGACTCGACGATCTCGGGTCCGGCGCCGGGGTAGGAGGCCACGATGAACGCGGCCGGGAATTCGAGCGACGGCAGCAGTTGCTGCTTCAGCGACGGCACGGCGAACGCTCCGAACGCCGTGGTCACCACCGCGATGAGGGCGATCAGCCCTCGGTTGGCGAGGCTGAATCTGGCGAGCAGCGACATCGGCCTGGCTCACTCCTGGAAGAGACTGCGGGCGGGGATACCCGAAAGTGTGCCGGACTCGATCACCCCGACCCGCGCCGGCCCCACGCCGGCCGTCACCGGCCCCGTTTCCGGCGCTGACCGCCGCCCGGGCGCGGCGGCCGCTCAGGCCAGGTCGAGGGCGCGGGCCGCCGCCAGCGGGTCGTTCGCGATGGTCAGCGGGGCGGGCGCCGTGGAGATCGCCCACTCCGGGTCCTTCAGGCCGTGGCCGGTCACCGTGCAGACCACCGTCGAACCGGGCGGCACCGCACCCGCCGCCGCCTGCTGGAGCAGGCCGGCAACGCTGGCCGCGCTGCCCAACTCGACGAAGACCCCCACCTCGCGGGCGAGCAGCCGGTACGCGGACAGGATCTCCCGGTCGGTCACCGCCGCGATCAGGCCACCGGAGGCGTCCCGGGCGTCCAGCGCCTTGGTCCAGCTCGCCGGGTTGCCGATCCGGATCGCGGTGGCGATGGTCGACGGCTCCGGCACCACCTGGCCGGTGACGATCGGGGCCGCGCCGGCGGCCTGGAAGCCGTACATCTTCGGCGCCCGGGTGGTGGTGCCGGCGGCGTGCTCCTCCGCGTACCCCATCCAGTAGGCGGCGATGTTGCCGGCGTTGCCCACCGGCAGGCAGTGGATGTCGGGCGCGTCACCGAGCGCCTCGACGATCTCGAAGGCGGCGGTCTTCTGCCCGTGCAGCCGGTCGATGTTGACCGAGTTGACCAGCGCGACCGGGTAGTCCTGGGCGAGCTTGGCGGCCGTCGCGAGGCAGTCGTCGAAGTTGCCGCTCACCTGGAGCAGCTTCGCGCCGTGCACCAGCGCCTGGGCCAGCTTGCCCAGCGCGATCTTGCCCTGCGGCACCAGCACCGCGCAGGTCAGCCCGGCCCGAGCCGCGTACGCCGCCGCCGAGGCGCTGGTGTTGCCGGTGGAGGCGCAGATGATGGCCTTGTTGCCGGCCTCGACCGCCTTGGAGACCGCGAGGGTCATCCCGCGGTCCTTGAACGAGCCGGTCGGGTTGGCGCCCTCCACCTTGAGGTGCACGTCGCAACCGAGCCGCGCGGAGAGCACCGGCGCGGGCAGCAGCGGGGTGTCCCCCTCGTGCAGTGTCACGACGGGCGTGGCCGCGGTGACCGGCAGCCGATCCCGGTACGCCTCGATCAGACCCCGCCACATGTCGCTCTCCTCGCCTCTACCGCCGCGTCGACCTGAGGACCAGGCCACCCTGGACCAGCCTGCCCGAGCCACCGGTGGCGCACCCCGGGTTACCCACCTGGCGGGACGCACGCGCCCCACCACCGGGTCAACGACTCACGCCCCGCCCTCGACCCGCAGCACGCTCGTCACCGACCGGACGATGTCCAGACCACGCAGCTCGTCCACCGTCGCGGCGAGCGCGGCGTCCGGCGCCACGTGGGTGACGATGACCAGCTCGGCGTCACCGGCCCGGCCGGTGGCGCCCGTCGACCCACCCGCCGAGCCCTGCCGCACGGTCGCGATCGACACGTCGTGCCGGGCGAACACGCCGGCCACCGCGGCCAGCACACCGGGACGGTCGGCCACGTCCAGGCTGACGTGGTAGCGGGTCAGCGCCTCACCCATCGGCCGCACCGCCAGGTCGGCGTACGCGCTCTCGCTGGCCGCCCGCACCCCGGCGAGCCGGTTGCGGGCCACCGCCACCACGTCGCCGAGCACGGCGCTCGCGGTCGGCGCCCCACCGGCACCCCGGCCGTAGAACATCAACTGCCCGGCCGCGTCCGCCTCGACGAAGACCGCGTTGAAGGCGTCGCCGACGCTGGCCAGCGGGTGGCTGCGCGGGATCATCGCCGGGTGCACCCGGACGCTGACCGTCTCCCGGCCGGCGGGGTCGACGCCCCGGGCCGCGATGCAGAGCAACTTGATCGTGCAGCCCATCGCCTGGGCGCTGGCCACGTCGGCGGCGGTGACCTCGGTGATGCCCTCCCGGTGCACGTCGGCGGCGCCGACCCGGGTGTGGAACGCCAGCGAGGCGAGGATCGCGGCCTTGGCCGCCGCGTCGAAGCCCTCCACGTCGGCCGTCGGGTCGGCCTCCGCGTAGCCCAGTTCGGTGGCCTCCTCGAGCGCCTCGGCGAAGCCGGCGCCGGTGGCGTCCATCGCGGAGAGGATGAAGTTGGTGGTGCCGTTGACGATGCCGGTGACCCGGTTGATCCGGTCCCCGTGCAGTGACTCGCGCAGCGGACGCAGCAGCGGGATGGCCCCGGCCACGGACGCCTCGTAGTAGAGGTCACCGCCGCCCTCGGCCGCCGCTTCGTGCAGCGCCACGCCGTCCTCGGCGAGCAGCGCCTTGTTGGCCGTGACCACGCTCTTGCCGGCGCGCAGCGCCTCGACCAGCCAGCCTCGGGCCGGCTCGATGCCGCCGACCACCTCGATCACCACGTCCACGTCGTCGCGCTTGATCAGGCCGAGCGCGTCGGTGGTGAACAGGGCGGGGTCGACCGGCAGGTCACCGCGGTCGCGGCCGAGCCGCCGGACGGCGATGCCGGCGATCTCCAGCGGGGCGCCGATCCGGGCGGCCAGGTCGCTCGCCTGCTCGTGCAGCAGCCGGACCACCTCCTGGCCGACCGTGCCGCAGCCGAGCAATGCCAAGCGCACAGGTGACGTCATCCAACATCCAATGCCAGCAGGTCCTCTTCGGTCTCCCGCCGGACGATCAGGCGTGCCTGGCCGTTACGCACCGCGACCACCGGCGGCCGGGGTACGTGGTTGTAGTTGCTGGCCATGCTGCGGCAGTAGGCGCCGGTGCCGGGCACCGCGACAAGATCTCCGGGCTGCACGTCGGCGGGCAGGAATTCATCCTTCACCACGATGTCCCCGGACTCACAGTGCTTTCCCACCACGCGGGCGAGCAACGGCTGCTCCGTCGAGGCACGGGAGGCCAGCGTCGCCGAGTAGGACGCGTCGTAGAGCGCCGTGCGGATGTTGTCGCTCATCCCGCCGTCGACGCTCACGTACGTCCGGATGCCGTCGAGGTCCTTGACCGTGCCGACCTCGTAGAGGGTGAACACGGCCGGCCCGACGATGGCCCGCCCCGGCTCGATCGACAGGTGCGGGAGGGCCAGGTTCTCCGCCGCGCACTCCGAGTCGACGATCTTGCGCAGCCGCTTGGCCAGGTCCTGCGGAGCGGCCGGGTCGTCCTGGGTGGTGTAGGCGATGCCGAAGCCACCGCCGAGGTCCAGTTCGGGCAGCTCCACCCCGCGCGCGTCGCGGATCTGCGCCTGCAGGGCGAGCACCCGGCGTGCCGAGACCTCGAACCCGCTGGTGTCGAAGATCTGCGAGCCGATGTGCGAGTGCAGCCCTCGCAGCTCCAGCACGTCCTCGTCGAGGATCTTGAACGCGGCGGTCGCGGCGGCGCCACCGGCCAGCGAGAAACCGAACTTCTGGTCCTCGTGCGCGGTGGCGATGAACTCGTGGGTGTGCGCCTCCACGCCGACGGTGACGCGGACCAGCACCCGGGGGCGTACCCCCCGCTCGCGGGCCAGCGCGGTCAGCCGGTCGATCTCGGTGAACGAGTCGACGATGATCCGCCCCACGCCGGCGTCCAGCGCCCGGCCCAGCTCGGCCACCGACTTGTTGTTGCCGTGGAAGCCCATCCGCTCCGGCGGCATCCCGGCCGCCAGCGCGGTGGCCAGCTCACCACCGGTGCAGACGTCGAGGTACAGCCCCTCCTCGGCGATCATCCGGACCACCGCCCGGCAGAGGAACGCCTTGCCGGCGTAGTAGACGTCCTCGGTCGGGAAGGCGGCCCGGAAGTCCCGGCAGCGTGACCGCAGGTCGTCCTCGTCCAGCACGTACACCGGGGTCCCGAACTCGGCCGCGAGGTCGCGCACGCTCAGGCCCGCGACGGCGACCGCGCCGTCGGCGCCGCGCGTCACGTTGCGCGGCCACAGCGCCGGCACGAGGGCGTTGACGTCGTCCGGGGTACGCAGCCAGGGCGGCCGGCTGCCGATGTCGCCGTGCAGCGCACCAGCCTCGTGTGCACGCATCAGGGACTACATCCTCTCGGGAGCGGACACACCCAGCAGGTGCAGCCCGTTGGCGATCACCGTGCGGGTGGCGTTGTTGAGCCAGAGCCGGGCGCGGTGCAGGTCGGTGACCTCCTCGTCGCCCAGCGGCAGCACCCGGCAGTTGTCGTAGAACCGGTGGAAGGAGGCGGCGACGCTCTCCTCCAGGTAGCGGGCCACCCGGTGCGGCTCCCGCAGCTCGGCGGCCGTGGCCACCACCGCCGGGAACTCGGCGAGCGCCTTGAGCAGCTCGTTCTCCTTCTCGTGCCCGAGCAGCTCGGGGCGGAAGTCGTCGGCGTCGCCCTGGAGCAGCCCCACCTCGGCGGCGTTGCGGGCCACGCCCGCCGTCCGGGCAGCCACGTACTGCACGTAGTAGACCGGGTTGTCGCGGGTGGCCCGCGTCCACAGCTCGATGTCGATGTCGATCGGTGAGTCGCTGGAGTAGCGGGCCAACGCGTACCGGGAGGCGTCCACCCCGATCGCCTCGACCAGGTCCTCCAGGGTGATCACCGTGCCGGCCCGCTTGCTCATCCGCACCGGGGCGCCGTCGCGCAGCAGGTTGACCAGCTGCCCGATGAGGATCTCCAGGTTGCGCTCCGGGTCGTCACCGAAGCAGGCGGCCATCGCCTTCATCCGGCCGATGTAGCCGTGGTGGTCGGCGCCCAGCATGATCACGACCCGCTCGAAACCGCGCTCCCGCTTGTCCAGGTAGTAGGCGCAGTCCGCGGCGAAGTACGTCCACTCGCCGTTGGACTTGCGCAGCACCCGGTCCTTGTCGTCACCGAAGTCGGTGGTCCGCAGCCAGGTGGCGCCCTCGGACTCGTACACCTGGCCCTGCTCACGCAGCCGGGCCAGGGCGAGGTCCAGCTCACCCCGGTCGTGCAGGTCCTTCTCGTTGAAGTAGGTGTCGAACTCCACCCCGAAGTCGCGCAGCGAGGAGCGGATCTCGTCGAACATCAGCGCGACGCCCTCGACCCGGAACACCTCCTGGGCGGCGTCGTCGTCCATGGTCAGCACGTCCGGCCGGCGGGCCTGCACCTCCGCGGCGATCTCACCGATGTACGCCCCGCCGTAGCCGTCCTCCGGCGCGGACTGACCCTTCGCGGCGGCGAGCAGCGAGCGGGCGAACCGGTCGATCTGGGACCCGGCGTCGTTGAAGTAGTACTCCGTGCCCACGTCGGCGCCGGTGGCCCGCAACAGCCGGCTGAGCGCGTCACCGACGGCCGCCCAGCGGACCCCGCCGATGTGCACCGGGCCGGTCGGGTTGGCGGAGACGAACTCCAGGTTGATCTTCTCGCCGGCGAGCCGGTCGCTGCGGCCGTACTCCGCGCCGGCCTCGACGATCACCCGCGCGAGCTGACCGGCGGCGGCCGCGTCGAGGCGGATGTTGAGGAAGCCCGGCCCGGCGATCTCCACCGACTTGACCCCGGGCGCGCGACCCAGCTCGTCGGCCAGGGCGGCGGCCAGATCACGCGGCGGGACGCCGACCTTCTTGCTCAACTGCAGGGCGAGCGTGGAGGCGTAGTCGCCGTGCTCGGGGTTGCGGGGTCGCTCCACCGCCGTACGCTCCGGCAGCGCGGCCTGGTCCAGGCCCCGCTCGGCGAAGACGGCGTGGGCGGCGGCAAGGACGACCGAGGCGAGTTCTGCAGGAGTCACCCAGCCATGTTATCGGGGGTAGACTCGGGCACTCGGCGGCTACCCTGCGCGTCATCCGGCCCGCCACTCCCCTGACCGACCGACCTGACGAGGCACGATGAGCATCAGCACCCCGGGCGGCCCTGAGCGCCGCCCGACCGTGGTCAGCACCGGCAAGAAGCCGGCCGCGGGCCGGCCGGCGTCCGGCGCCAAGGCCGGTTCCGGCAAGCCGGCGAGCACTCCGCGGGCAGGTGGCAAGGGTCCCCGCAAGCCGATCGCGCCCGTCAAGGTGAGCCAGGGCCGGGCCTGGGGCCCGATCGCGCTCTTCGTCGCCGTGGGCGTGCTCGCCGCAGGCATCATCGGCTACGGCGCCTGGGCCTCGTTCCAGGGCTCCAAGCCGTGGGACAAGCGGGCCAACGCCATCGACGGCATCGTCAACATCCGCAAGTCGGACCCGGACAGCCTGAAGTACGAGGCGCACAAGTCCGGCCCGCTGACCTACAAGTACTCACCGCCGGTGGGCGGGGTGCACAACGCCGCCTGGCAGAACTGCATGGGCGACGTCTACGACGCCCCGATCGCCAGCGAGCACGCGGTGCACAGCCTGGAGCACGGCGCCGTGTGGATCACCTACCGGCCGGGTCTGCCGCAGGACCAGATCGACAAGCTCGCCGGCAAGGTGCGCGGCGTCGAGAAGATGATGCTGAGCCCGTACGAGGGTCTGGACAAGCCGATCTCGCTCCAGGCGTGGGGCTACCAGCTCAAGGTCGACAACGCGGACGACAAGCGGATCGACGAGTTCATCAAGGACCTGCGGGTGAACGCCTCCGTCGAGGGCCCGACCGCCCTGTGCAACACGGGCATCACGGCCACCGGCACCACGCCGCGTGAGCTCCAGCAGCAGCCCACCCAGTAAGGACGGCGATGACTGCTCCCGCCACGACGGACACCGAGCACGACGAGGCACCGGGCGCCCCGGACGAGGGCGTCCGGGCACCGGTGCGGCGCTACAGCCTGCTGGCGCTGGCCGCCATGCTGGTGGTGGGCCTGCTGCTCGGGTATGCCGGCGGCCTGCTCACCCCGGGGCTCACCCGGCCCGGTGACACCTCGGTCGAGGCGGGCTTCGCGCGGGACATGACGACCCACCACAGCCAGGCGGTCGAGATGAGCCTGACCGCCTACCGGTCGGCGACGCTGCCCGAGGTGCGCCAGATCGCCGTCGACATCGCCACCGGGCAGCAGGGTGAGATCGGGGCCATGCAGACCTGGCTGCGGCAGTGGGAGCTGAGCCCGACCGGGTCGCAGCCGCCGATGTCGTGGATGTCCGACGGGGCTTCGGTCAAGAACGGGCTGATGCCGGGCATGGCCACCCCGCAGGAGATGGCCGCGCTGCGGGACGCCCAGGGCATCGAGGTCGACCGGCAGTTCCTGAAGCTGATGATCAACCATCACCTCGGCGGCATCCACATGATCGACGCGGCACTCGGCGAGACGGACAACGCCGAGGTGCTCCGGGTGGCGCAGACCATGAAGGCCACCCAGCAGAGTGAGCTGAACAACCTCCGGCAGCTCCAGGCGCAGGCCAAGGGCTGACCCACCGCACGGCCACATCGGGCCCGCGTAACCGCCGTACACCGGCGGGGCGCGGGCCCGTGCCGTGTGGGAAACCGCCCATCCCGTCCTTAACGTCCCGTATGGGTGTTTTGGGTGGTCCAACCGATTACGTTGCTTAGAGAGTTTTCTCCGCACATATCGTGACCAGTTGCGATTCGGGCTCGTTGCGCAGGACGTGGGGGTTGCACTCAGAGACGCACGGCGTTCGGTCACCAGCTGGTGCCGACGCCACACCATCGGCGGTGACGGGGCGGTGGCAGCCGTCCGTCGCGGACAGCGGCAGGGCGAGCCGGGAATGCTCAGCCGCGAACAGGAACTCGAACTGATCGACGTGCTCCGGGGCGTCCACCCCGACGAGTTCGACATCGACGAGGAGCTGTGGACGCGGCAGAGCCTCGGCACGCTCATCCAGCGCCGGTTCGACGTGCCGCTGGACGCGGGGGCGGTCGGGGCGTACCTGCGGGCCTGGGGGTTGGGTCCGCGGGAGCCGCGCGAGCGGGCCTGCGGGCTCTGCGTCAGCGCGGTCGAGCGGTGGGTACGCAGCGAGTACCCGGCGATCACCCGGGCCGCACAGGAGCACCTCGCCGAGGTCTACTGGATGGGGCGGGTGCGGTTGCGCGGCACCATGCCGGCGGCCGACGTGATCTCCGCCGTCTCGTCCCGCGGCCGGGTGCGCTTCATGATCACCACTCCGACGGTGGACCCGCCGCTCCCCCGCGACTTCGTGCTGCGGCTCAGCGGCGAGGAGCAGCGCACCGTGCACCTGATCGTGGACGGCTCCTGGCCACGCAACGAGTGGCCACGGCGACTCCCCCGGCGGATCGTGCTGCACCCGCTGCCCAGCTGCGGCCGGGCGGTCGCCGCCTGACTGTTTCGGGCACTCGGGCGGCCTGACCACCAGGGCGATCGGGCGGTCGGCGACACGATCGGGTCACCGGATACCGATTCGGCGTTCGCGGAGGAGGTTTGCTAGTCTTCTCCAGTCGCTGAGCCCCCGTAGCTCAGGGGATAGAGCACCGCCCTCCGGAGGCGGGGGCGCAGGTTCGAATCCTGCCGGGGGCACCACCAGAACACCGAAGCCCGGGCCGTTGGCCCGGGCTTCGCCGCTTCCCAGGCCACCACCACACTGCGCCGAGCCCCACGATCGCGCCCGATGCTGGAAGTAGTGGCCTCGCGGCATCGACGACCCCACTGTTTCCTGGATCGAGGGCGATCTTCCCGCGCGCCGGGCCGCTCGGCGCTTCCTCGAATCTGTTAACAACCCTTGATATTAAACGTCACGAACGTCAATATGTGGAGGTCACGGGTCGTCGAAGCCTGGGGAGTGAGCCATGAGAAGCCGTCGGATTTTCGCAGTGGTGGCCGGGGCGGCGATGACCGTGGCCGCCGCCGTCGCCTTCGTCCCCAGCAGCGTGGCCGCCGTGTCCTCGGCGGACGCCGTCCCGATGGTCGTCTGCACCGCGCCGGCCTGGGCCGAGGGCAGTACCTACCCGGCGGGCGCGCAGGTCACCTACGGCGGCCGGCTCTACCAGGCTCTGGTCACCCACACCGCACACCCCGGCGCCGGCTGGAACCCGGCCTCGACCCCGTCGCTGTGGCGTGACCTGGGCGCGTGCTCGGGAAGCACCCCGCCGCCGACCACGCCACCGCCACCCACCACGCCACCGCCGCCGACCACGCCACCGCCGACCACGCCGCCACCGCCGACCGGTGGGACCTGCGCGGTGAAGTCGCGGCCCGCCGGCAAGGTGCTGCAGGGCTACTGGGAGAACTGGGACGGCGCCTCCAACGGCGTGCACCCCGGCCTCGGCTGGATCCCGATCACCGACAGCCGGCTCGGCCAGCACGGCTACAACGTGATCAACGCGGCTTTCCCGGTGATCCGCGCCGACGGCACGGTGCTCTGGGAGAACGGCATGGACGCCGGCGTGAAGGTGGCCACCCCGGCCGAGATGTGCCAGGCCAAGGCCGCCGGCGCAACCATCCTGATGTCGATCGGTGGGGCCGCGGCGGGCATCGACCTGAGCTCCAGCGCGGTCGCCGACCGATTCATCGCGACGATCGTGCCGATCCTGACGGCCTACCACTTCGACGGCATCGACATCGACATCGAGACCGGCCTGACCGGTAGTGGCAACATCAACACCCTGTCCACGTCGCAGGCCAACCTGATCCGCATCATCGACGGAGTGCTGGCCCGGATGCCGTCGAACTTCGGCCTGACCATGGCGCCGGAGACGGCCTACGTCACCGGCGGCAGCGTGGTCTACGGCTCGATCTGGGGTTCCTACCTGCCGATCATCAAGAAGTACGTGGACAACGGCCGGCTCTGGTGGCTGAACATGCAGTACTACAACGGCAGCATGTACGGCTGCGCCGGCGACTCGTACCCCGCCGGCACGGTGCAGGGCTTCACGGTGCAGACGCAGTGCCTGAACAACGGCCTGACCATCCAGGGCACCACCATCCGCGTGCCGTACGACAAGCAGGTCCCGGGCCTGCCCGCGCAGACCGGCGCGGGCGGCGGCTACATGTCGACGTCGCTGGTCACCCAGGCGTGGAACGGCATACCCGGCCTCAAGGGCCTGATGACCTGGTCGGCGAACTGGGACGGGTCGAAGGGCTGGACGTTCGGCGACAACGTGAAGCGCCTGCAGGGACGCTGAGAGGTCAGCCGGCTTCGCGGCGGGCGCGAGCCCGCCGCTTGCCCTCGTGCATGGCCTGGACGCGGGCCACCGGAATGGTCCGCCCCTCCGCCACCAGGTCGGCGGGGAGCTGCTGCGGCGCCGGCATCAGCGCCGCCCACGGGTCGCCGTCGGCCACCAGCGACGGCACGGTCCGGATGGTGAAGTCCGCCGGGGTCACCTCGGTCAGGTCGGCCCAGTCGACCGGGAAGGAGACCGGCAGCCCGGGTCGCAGCCGTGGGCTGTAGGTGGCCACGACGGTCGCCCCGCCGGAGCGGGTGGCGTCCACGAAGACCCGGCCGCCCCGGTCCTCCTTGATGTACGCCGTGGTGGCCACCGCCGGGTCGAGTCGCTCGGCGCGGACGGCGAGCGCCCGCGTGGCGGCGGCCAACTCCTCCGCCGTGGGCTCGCCGGCCACCGGGACGAACACGTGCACCCCCTTGGCGCCGCTGGTCTTGACCGCGCCGGTCAGGCCGGCGTCTGCCAGCGCCCGGCGGACCAGCAACGCCGCGGCCACCGCCGCGCCGAACCCGTCACCCTCCGGCGGGTCCAGGTCGAGCACCAGATGGGTCGGGCGGTGCAGGTCCGGTGCGGTGGCCAGCGTCGGGTGGTACTCCACCGCCCGCTGGTTGGCGAACCAGAGCAGGGTGCGCCGGTCGTCGCAGAGGGCGTACGAGACCTCCCGGTGCGACGCCTCCGCCCAGACCGGCACGCGGCGGACCCAGTCCGGGGTGTAGCGGGGCAGGTTCTTCTGCATGAACGGCGGCTGGCCGGGTCGGACCCGGATCACCGACAGCGGTCGGTCCCGCAGCTGCGGCAGGATCCGGTCCCGGACCGCGTCGAGGTAGTCGACCAGGTCGCGCTTGGTCGCGTCGTCACGGTCGGACAGCCGCTGGTCCAGGTTGGTCAGGGCCACGCCGTCCCGGGTCTCCTCAGCCTCACTCACCCGCTCACCCTCCCGGCACCGGCGTCGTCGGTCAACTGCACGTGCCGATCGGCGTCGGCGCGCCGGGTGCCGGGCAGCGTGGTCAGCGCCACCAGCAGTGCGGCGACCACCAGGGCGGCGGCGACGGCGAACGCCGTCCGGTAGCCGCCGGCCAGCGCGGCCGTCTCGGCCCAGCCGACGGCCCGCAGTCCGTCGGTGCGCGCGGCGGCCAGGGTGGCCAGGGCCGCCAGCCCGACCGCGCCGCCGACCTGCTGGGTGGTGTTGGCCAGCCCGGACGCGAGCCCGGCGTCCGCGTCGGTCGCGCCGGCCATGGCCAGCGTGGTGACCGCCGGCAGGGTCAGGCCGCCGGCCAGCCCGAAGATCAGCATCGCGGGGAGAACGTCGGCGAGGTAGCCACCGTCGGCGGCCAGCCGGGCGAGCAGCAGGAAGCCGACGGTTGCCAGGCCGAGCCCGGCGAGCAGCACGGCCCGGGCACCCCACCGGGCGATCAGCCGGCCAGCCAGCCCGAGCGACACCACGGCGATCACCACCGGGGTGGGTAGGAAGGCCCAGCCGGTGGCGGCCGCGTCCAGCCCGAGCACCAGTTGCAGCTCCACGGCGAGCAGGAACTGGAAGCCGAAGAACGCGGCGATCGTGAGGAACTGCACGGCGTTCGCCGCGACCAGGCCCGGGACGCGCAGCACCCGGGCCGGCAGCAGCGGGGTGGCAGCCACCCGTTGGCGCATGGCGAACCCGCCGAGCAGCAGCACCGCGAGCGCCGCCGCGCCGAGGGTCCGTGGGCTGGTCCAGCCATGCTCGCCGGTCCCCACGATGCTCAGCACCGCGGCCATCAGGCCGGCGGTGGCGAGCAGCGCGCCGGGCAGGTCGAGGCCCGCCCGCAGGCCGATCCCCCGCTCGGCGGGGAGCCGGCGGACGGCGGCGAGCAGGATGACCGCCCCGATCGGGAGGTTGACCAGGAAGATCGACCGCCAGCCGGCCAGGTCGGTGAGCACCCCACCAGCCACCGTGCCGACCGACGCCCCGGCCGCTCCGGTGAAGCTGAACACGGCGATCGCGCGGGCCCGCTCGGCCGGCTCGGGGTAGAGCCGGACGATCATGCCGAGGCTGACCGCCATGGCCAGCGCGCCGCCGACGCCCTGGCCGAAGCGCGCGCCGACCAGCAGGCCGGGCCCGGTGGCGACCGCGCAGGCCAGCGAGGCCAGGGTGAACAGCGCGACGCCGGCCAGGAAGACCCGCCGCCGGCCGAGCAGGTCGCCGAGGCGGCCGGCGAGCAGCAGCAGCCCGCCGAACGCGACCAGGTAGGCGTTGACCACCCAGGCCAGGCCGGCGGCGGTGAAGCCCAGATCGCGTTGTACGGCGGGCAGCGCCACCGAGACGACGCTGCCGTCCAGAATGATCATCAGGCTGCCGGCGCAGAGCACGAGCAGTGCCGGCCAGCGAGCCGGGACGACGGGGTCCATGGAAAGCCTCCTTGGTGCACGGTTTGTTACCGACGACATCGTCTGTGACCATGAGCGGGAGCGGAAGGAGGCACTGTGATGTCCCAGAGGAACAGCGATGTGTCCGCGCTGGTGGAGGCCGAGCTGACCTGCGCGGCGGAGAACGTGCCGTTCAGCACGGGTCAGGCCCGGGCCTGCACCGTCCGCGAGGTGCTCGACCGGGTCGGCGGGAAGTGGAGCATCAGCATCCTCGTGTCCGCCTCGAACGGCCCGGTGCGCTTCACCGAGCTGGAGCGGCACATCGAGGGGATCAGCCGCCGGATGCTCACGCTGACCCTGCGCAACCTGGAACGCGACGGCCTGTTGCACCGCACGGTCTATCCGACCGTCCCGCCGAAGGTCGAGTACACCGCCACCCCGATGGCCCTGGAGCTCTACGAGTCGCTGGTGGCCCTGACCAGCTGGGCCGAGCGGCACCGCCGGACCATCGCCGAAGCGCGTACCAGGTACGACCGGGAGCACGCCGGCTAAACCGGACCGGGGTGTGGGCAACGCCACGCGCCAATCTGACCGATCGGTCAGGCTCTGACCGATCGGTCAGGCATGCTGGTCTACGGAGGTGGACCGGTGATGGCCAGAGCGGTGTCCGAGACGCACGGCGAGATCCTCGCCGCGGCGGCGCGACGGTTCGCGGTGACCGGCTACCGGGGCACCTCGCTACAGGACATCGCCCGCGAGGTCGGCTGCTCCAAAGCCACCGTGCTCTACCACTTCGCCAACAAGGAAGCCCTGCTCGCCGAGCTGATGGCGCCCGCCATCGCGGTGCTGCGGGCCCTCGACGACCAGCTCACCGGGCTGACCGGCGCGGCCGCCCAGCAGGCCGCCGCGGTCGGCTTCGTCGACCTCGCGGTCCGTTTCCGGCGCGAGATCGCGCTGCTCCGGGGCGAGTTCCCGGAGCTGCTGTGCCAGCCGGCCTTCGCGCACATCCAGCAGATCTCCGAACGGCTGCGCGACGCGCTGGCCGGGCACTCCGACCGGCCCGGCGCCCGGATCACGGCGCTTGTGCTGCTGGCCGGCATCTCCGAGGGGTGCGCCGAGTTCGTCGACGTCCCCGACGACGAGCTGCGCCCCGCCCTGCTGACCCTCGTCCGGCGGGCCCTCGAACCCGTCGACGCATCCCTGCCCCAACCACCCACGACCGAGGACAAGGAAACCTGATGGCCACCCTGCTCTACCGGCTCGGCCGGGGCGCGCTGCGCCGGCGACGGCTCGTCGTCGCGCTCTGGCTCGTCGTACTCGTCGTCGCCGGCCTGGCCGCGGCGACCCTGCGCGGCCCGACGGCGAGCAACTTCACGATGCCCGGCACCGAGAGCCAGCGCGCGCTCGACCTGCTCGCCGAGCAGTTCCCGGCGGCCAGCGGCGCCACCGGCACCATCGCGGTCAAGGCACCCGCGGACGTCCAACTGGCCAGCCCCCAGGGCCAGGCCGTGGTGCAGGAGCTGGTCAAGCAGGCTTCCACGCTGCCCGGCGTGGTCGGTGCGGTCGACCCGTTCCAGGTCGGTGCGGTCTCGCCCGACGGCCGGTACGCGCTGGTCCAGGTCCAGTTCGCCACCGGCGCGGACGAGGTGACCGACGCGCAGCGCACCGCGTACGAGGAGGTCGGGGCGTCGGCCGAGGCGCAGGGTTGGCAGGTCGCCCCGGGTGGTGAGGTGCTGGGTGGTGAGCCGGAGATCGGCTCCACCGAGGCGCTCGGCGTGCTGGTCGCCGCGATCGTTCTGATCATCACCTTCGGCTCGCTGGTGGCGGCCGGGATGACCATGCTCAACGCCCTGATCGGTGTGGGCGCCGGCATGGCCGGCCTGTTCGCCCTGAGCAGCGTCGTCGAGTTGACCAGCACCGCGCCGATCCTGGCGCTGATGCTCGGCCTCGCGGTCGGCATCGACTACTCGCTGTTCATCACCTCCCGGCACCGGCAGAACCTGCTCGACGGCCTGTCCCCGGAGGAGGCGGTCGGCCGGGCCGTGGGTACCGCCGGCTCCGCCGTGGTCTTCGCCGGCGCCACCGTGGTCATCGCCCTGGCCGGTCTGGCCGTGGTGGACATCCCGTTCCTCACCGTGATGGGTCTCGCCGCCGCCGGTACGGTCACCGTCGCCGTGCTCGTCGCGATCACCCTCCAGCCGGCACTCCTCGGCTTCGCCGGCCGCCGCGTGCTCCCCCGCCGGCTGCGCCCGGTCGCCGCCGACGGCACGGGCGACAGCGCACCGGACGCCACCGAGCGGACGCTCGCCGAGACCGCGCCGAACGAGGACCGGTCCGGGTTCGGCTTCCGCTGGGCGCGACTGGTCACGCGGTTCCGCGTACCGGTCATCCTGGTCGGCCTGCTCGGCCTGGGGCTGCTCGCGCTGCCCACGCCGGACATGCGGCTGGCCCTGCCGGACGCCTCGACGGCGGCCGTCGGCTCGCCCGCCCGGGTGTCGAGCGACCTGACCACCGAGGGTTTCGGGCCGGGCTTCACCGGCCGGCTCGCGGTCGTGGTCGCCGGCGACACGCCACAGGCCACCTCGGCCGCCGTGCCGCAGGTCACCGCGCTGCTCCAGCGCACCGAGAACGTGCTCGCGGTGGCGCCGCCGCAGCTCAGCCCCGACGGCCGGACCGCGCTGCTCGGCGTGGTGCCGAAGACCGGCCCGACCGACGAGGCCACCGAGACCCTGGTGCACGAGATCCGTGACTCGGTCGGCGGGATCCGCGGCGCGGACGTGCTGCTCACCGGCGCCACCGCCATCGGCATCGACGTCTCCGAGAAGCTCTCCGACGCTCTGCCGATCTACCTGCTGCTGGTGGTCGGGCTCTCGGTGCTGCTGCTGATGCTGGTGTTCCGCTCGCTGCTGGTGCCGGTCAAGGCCGCGCTGGGCTTCCTGCTCACCGTCGCCGCCACGTTCGGCATCACGGTGGCGGTCTTCCAGCAGGGGCACCTCGCCGACCTGGTGGGCCTGGACACCCCGGCCCCGCTGATCAGCTTCCTGCCGATCCTGCTCATCGGCATTCTGTTCGGGCTCGCCATGGACTACGAGGTGTTCCTCGTGTCCCGGATGCGGGAGGACTTCGTGCACGGCGAGTCCGCCCGGCAGGCCACGATCAGCGGCATGGGCCACGGCGCCCGGGTGGTCACCGCCGCCGCGCTGATCATGATCTCGGTCTTCGGGGGCTTCGTCTTCCTGGAGGACCCGGTGATCAAGTCGATGGGCTTCGCGCTCGCCGTCGGCGTGGCCATCGACGCCTTCGTGGTCCGCATGACCATCGTCCCCGCGGTGATGTCACTGCTCGGTGACCGGGCCTGGTGGCTGCCCCGCTGGCTGTCCCGCGCCCTGCCGAACGTGGACATCGAGGGCGAGGGCCTGCGTACCCACCTCACCGACCGCACCCCCACCCGGGTCTGACCCACCGCCGTGGAGGTGTGGTGGCTCCCGGCCACCACACCTCCACGGCGACAGCCTGGTCAGACGCCGGCCGGGTAGGTCTCCATCTCGCCCGGCGTGGCCGGGGCGGGCAGCGGGTGCAGGGCAGTGGTCTCGTCGCACCAGATGAAGGCGTCGTAGCGTTCGCCGAGGCGCGTCGGCACGTAGTTGCCCCAGGACTCGAAGGACGGGTCGTAGACGACCCCGATCGCCCGGTGGTCCGCGGTGCCCGTGACCCAGCCCGGCTGGTCCTCTCCGCCGAAGACCAGGACCGCCCGATCCGGCATCAGCTCGTGCATCCGCCGCTCGATCGACCCCTCCCGGGCCGGCGGCACCACCATCGCCTCCGGCGGTGAACCCCAGCGCGGTGCGGCGATCGTCGTACCGCGGTAGCTGCCGAAGCCGATCAGCGTCACCGCGTTTTCGCCGTGCCGCTCCCGGGCCAACTGGCCAATGTTGATCATCCCGTCGGCGGCCATGTCGGTGGCCCGGGCGTCCCCGACGTGCGTGTTGTGCGCCCAGACGATCCCCCGGGCGTCCGGCCCGTACCGGTCCAGCAGCCGGTCGAGGGTGTCCTGCATGTGGGTGTCGCGAATGTTCCACGAATCCGGCCCACCGGCCACCATCGCCCGGTAGTAGCGCTCCGCGCCGGCCACCACCTCCGCGTTCTGCCAGGCCGAGAAGCGGTCCGGGCCGTCGGAGAGGGCATGTTCGCGGGTCCGGGCCAGCAGCCGGACCACCTCCTCCTCACAGCGGGCGGAGACGAACCGGCTGGCCGCGCCGTACTCCTCGACCCGCTTGCCGTACGGCTCGAAGCACCGGTACGCGTCCTGCGCGGCCTCCAGCGAGGTCGGATCCTCCTCCCCCAGGTAGTCGAAGATCGCCTGCATCGACTCCCAGAGGCTGTACACGTCGAGCCCGTGAAAACCGGCCCGTTGATCCTCCGGCCGCTCCACGTTCCACGCCCGCAGCCAGCGGCAGAACCGGGCCACCTCGGCGTTCGCCCACATCCAGGTCGGCCATCGCTCGAACCGCTCCAGCGCGGCCTGCGGATCGAGCGCCCCTCCCGGCGCGGCGGTGACCGAGCGGTGCACCCGGTCGCAGTCCGGCCAGTCGCCCTCCACGGCCACGAACGAGAAGCCGCACTCGGCGATCAGCCGGCGGGTGAGTTGCTCGCGCAGCCGGTAGTAGTCGTAGCTGCCGTGGGTGGACTCGCCAATCATCACCACCCGGGCGTCCCGGACGCGCTCCAGCAACGGGTCGAAGTCGCTCGGCGCGCCGAGCCGCTGAACCAGCATGCCAGCGGCTACCCGGCGGCCGCTGCGACAAACCGTCGGCGCGCCGCCGGCGACACGCCGTCCGCAGGCCGCCGGGTCGCCCGGTGTACGCGTGGAGCCAGCGGGTAGCCGGCCGACATGACCGTCACCGGGGTTCAGTTGCAGGAGTACCTGGCCGGGCTCGACTACCCGGTCTCCCGCGAGGACCTGGTCCGCTGGGGGCAGGAGAACGGGGCCAGCACGGCGCTGTTGCAGGTGTTGCGGGCGTTGCCGGCTGAGCAGTTCGAGTCGCCCGACGAGTTGAGCGCCGCGCTGGCCACCCTCGCCTGACCTGGCCGCCTCCCGAGGAACGGTCATCGCGCGTGCAGCAGACGGAACAGCACCAGCCACTGTTCGGGCCAGACGTACCCCACCGGCAGGTCCGACGCGATCCGGGTGGCCCGCAGCGCCGCCGCCACCCGCGACGGCGGGTGATGCCGGCGCAGGGTCGCGGCCAGCGAGCCGCCGACGCCCTCGAAGCCCAGCGCCACCAACCGCTGGTACGCGGGCAGCGCGGCCACGGGTAGCAGCGGTTCCGCCCGACGCTCGATCCGCAGGATCCCTGCTTCCACCGCCGGCACCGGCCGGAACGCGTGACGCGGCACGCGCCCGGCCAGCCGCCAGCCGAACTCCGGCCAGGTCGACACGGTGAGCCGGGTCCAGCGGCCGTAGTCGCCACTGCGCCGGCGGGCGTACTCCAGTTGGGTGAGCAGGGTCGCCGAGCGCAACCGGGATGCGGCCAGGCACCACCGCACCACGGCCGAGGTCAGCGACCACGGAATGTTGCCGACCACCGCGAACGGCTCCGGCGGGGGCTCGGCGGCCAGGAAGTCGGCCTGTCGGTGCTCGACGGTGGGCAGGGCCGCGCAGACCGCGGCCAACTCCCGGCCCACCGCCGGGTCCACCTCGTACGCGATCAGCCGCTCGCAGCGGGCGGCGAGCGGCCGGGTGAGCTGGCCGCGACCGGCGCCGACCTCCAGCAGGAGCCCGGCCGGATCGGGGTCGGCAGCGCGGACCACCCGTGCCACGGCGGCCGGGTCGGCGAGGAAGTTCTGACTGAGTACGCGACGGGACCGGTCGCGTTCGGTGGGTCGGGAGTTGCGGGGCGCCACGGGTCTTCGTCCTGTCTGTCGCCGCTGGGCGACGGGCTGGACAGGCAGCCGGAATTCCGGGCCTGTCCGAGTGGATCTGGACTCGGACGGCCCTGGACGATGGCGTGGGACGCGGCGGTGCGGCAGCAGGGGGCGACAGCCCCGGGTGCGGCGGCAGAGGTGAGCCGATCAGCGGCGGCAGGGCTCAGCCCTGGCTCGCCGCGCGGGTGAGCCGATCAGCGGCGGGTCGCGTCCCGGCCGGCCAGGGCCGGACGCCGGACTCGCGGGCGGGACACCAACATGGGGCCCCAGGCGGCCGGCGTACCGACCCCCGTGATCAGGGCATGCGTGAACATGCCGCCACCCTAACCACGCCCCATCCCACCCTCCACCCATTTCCCGCCTCCCCCGCCCTCTCCCCGGTGATCATGAAGTTGGCGGCGCGACACGCCGTGCCCGGCGTCGCTAACTTCATGATCAGCGGGGAGGGGGGCGGGGGGCGGGGGCCGTTAGGGGATGGGGACGGGGATGGTGCGGGATTCGGTGCGGGCGGTTTCGGCGGCGGCGAGGATGCCGACGACCTCGCGGCCGAAACGTACGTCGCAGCGGTGGTCGCGGGTGCCCGCCTGAACCTGCTCGATGAGCTGGTCGATCGCCACGCCGAACGCCGTGGCGGCGTCGTTCTCGCCCACCGGGACGGTCTCGACACCGTTCTCGCCGTAGAAGACGAACTCCCGGGCCATCGCCTCGCGCGGTGCGTCCAGGGAGAGCGAGGCGCTGCTGGTGGCGCCACCGTCATGGGTGAACAGCAGGTGCACCATCCCGCTCGGGCCGTCCATCGCGGCCACCTGGGTCACCCGGCCCAGCACCGGCAGGATGATCGAGAGCGCGTGCGGTGCGATGTCCCAGAGCGCGCCGTGCTCGCGGCGCCACAGCGAACCGCCGTACGGGCTGCCCTCGTGGAAGATCGACGCGAACGCGGTGGTCCGGCCGTGCTGCCAACCTCCGGCGGCGGCCGTCGCGGCGAGGAACGCGGTCACGTTCGGCTGGAAACGCTGGGTGAAGAAGATGACCGACGCGACCCCGGACGCCTCGGCGGCGGCGACCACCCGGTCGGCGTCGGCGACGGTGAGCGCCAGTGGCTTGTCCAGCAGCAGGTGCCGGCCGGCGGCGGCGGCACGGACCGCGATGTCGGCCTGGATGTTCGGCGGCAGCGCGACGGCGACCGCGTCGCATACGTCGAGCAGTGCGTCGACGTCGGCGAACGCCGGCACCCCGTACCGCTCGGCCAGCGCGGCGGCCCGCTCCGGGTTACGCCCCCACACCCCGACCAGCTCCGCTTCCGGGTGTGCGTGCAGCGCCTTCCCGTGCGTCTCGATCGCCCAGTGACCGGTGCCGAACAAGCCGAACCGCAGCACGTGTACCTCCGCCGTTTCCCCTGACCGCGGCGACGCCACGGGCGTGATCCACGCTAGTCGCCCCACCAGGCGTGCCGGCAGCGGGTTGACCAACCGGGGCTCCTCGGTGTCCCGCGCGGGCGGGCGGAGCCGGAGCCTGAGGGTATCCGTCGAGCTGCCCCGGATCTGGGGCATCGACCTGGGCCACTCGGCAGACTGCCCCGTTCGTGGCGCAGCTCGACAGCGAGCGGCGGAGACAGCGAGGCGGCGAGGCGGCGTCAGCCGGTTACTACGACGGTTAGTAGGCTGTGCCGGTGACCGTGGCAACGACCGGGTGGTTCCGGTGACCAGCGTAGGCACCGACTCACCGGTGGACGGGATCCTGGCGACGGCGTCCATCGTGCTGTCGCTGCTCGTCGCGGTATGGGCGCTGGTGGCGGCGGTACGCCACCGGCCGCCGGACCGGGTGCAGTTCGTCGGCCTGGGCGTACTGGAACTGGCGTTGCTCGCGTTGAGCGTGCTGGCGCTCGTCGCGGTCGGCGGTGGGGACCGGCCGGGCGAGCCCGGAGCCTTCTTCGGCTACCTGGTCACGCTGGTCTGCCTGCCACCGCTGGCCTGGGTGCTGGCGCGGATGGAGCCGACCCGCTGGGGTTCGGCGATCGTCTGCGCGGTCTGCCTGGTCGCCCCGGTGGTGGTGGTCCGGTTGCAGCAGACCTGGGAGGTGCTCGGTGGTTGAGACACGACCGGCGCGGCGCGCCACGAACACCGGCCCGGGGCGGCTGCTGATCGCGGTCTACCTGCTCTTCGCCATCGCGGCGACGAGCCGGGCGGGCCTGCAGATCGCCACGAAGTTCGACGAGGCGCCGGTGGCGTACCTGCTCTCCGGGCTGGCTGCGCTGGTCTACATAGTGGCGGCGGTGGGGCTGGCCCGCGCCGGGCACACCGGCCGGCGGCTCGCGCTGGCCTGCTGCTCCGTGGAACTGGTGGGCGTGCTCGCGGTCGGCATCCTGAGCCTCGCCGACAGGGAACTCTTCCCCGACGAGACGGTCTGGTCGCAGTTCGGCAGCGGGTACGGCTACATCCCGCTGGTGCTGCCGGTGCTCGGCCTGGTCTGGCTCTGGCACACCCGCCGCGACACCGCCTGAAGGACAGCACCGCCTGACCGACCGCACCGCGTCGAGGACGCTCCGCTGTGGACGGAGCGTCCTCGCCCGGACTGCCGGTCAGTCCCGCGGGCCGCCGGCGACGTAGATGACCTGGCCGGAGACGAACCCCGCCCCCTCGCTGGCCAGGAACGAGATGGTGTGCGCGACGTCCTCCGGCCGGCCCGGGCGGCGTACCGGGATCTCGGCGGCGGCGTGCTTCTGGAAGTCCTCGAAGTCGACCTTCATCCGGGCGGCGGTGGCCGCGGTCATGTCGGTGACGATGAAGCCGGGCGCGACCGCGTTGACGGTCACCCCGAACGGCCCCAGCTCGATGGCGAGCGTCTTGGTGAAGCCCTGGAGGCCGGCCTTGGCGGCGGCGTAGTTCGCCTGACCCCGGTTGCCCAGCGCGGAGGTGCTGGAGAGGTTGACGATCCGCCCCCACCGGCGGTCCACCATGTGCTTCTGGGCGGCCTGGCTGAACAGGAACGCGCCGCGCAGGTGCACGCCCATGACCGTGTCCCAGTCCGCGTTGGTCATCTTGAACAGCAGGTTGTCGCGGAGCACGCCGGCGTTGTTGACCAGCACGGTCGGCGCGCCCAGCTCGGCGGCGATCCGCTCCACGGCCGCCTCGACCTGCGCCCGGTCGGACACGTCGGCGCCCACGCCGAGCGCCCGGCCGCCGGCGGCGGCGATGGCGTCCACCGTCTCCTTGGTCGCGGTCTCCTCGATGTCGACCACGGCGACAGCCATCCCGTCGGCGGCCAGCCGCCGGGCGGTGGCCGCGCCGATACCGCGCGCGGCTCCGGTGACGATGGCGACGCGGGACTCCTCCGACATGATTACCTCCCGGTAACGTGGGGTCGATCGGAGGAGCTTAACGTCAACAGGCCGACCCTCGGCATAGGCGAATCCACCGGTATCCGTGGCCGGAGACCTTCACCGCGCCGAGCTTGCCCAACTCGCCGTAGCCACGGTCGGCGAGCACGTCGATCGGCAGGTCGGCCTCCGGCTCGAGACTGCTGAGGTCCACCTCGACGTCGTCGGTGCCCAGGTTGTGCACGAAGACCATCGTCCCGGTCGGCCCGTCGGCCCGGTGCGCCAGCACCCCGGCCGGCATCGCCACGTCGATGTGGGTGGTCGAGCCGGAGCCGACCTCCGGCGCCTCGCGCAGCGTCCGGATCATGCGCTCGAACCACGCGAGCAGCGACTTCGGGTCGCCGCGCTGGGCGGTGACGTTGACCTTCTGGTAGCCGAACTCACCCTTGTCGATCACGGGACGGACCAGCTTCTCCGGGTCCGCCGTGGAGAAGCCGGCGTTCGGCTGGTACGACCACTGCATCGGGGTACGGATCGCGTCCCGACCGGGCAGCGACAGGTCCTCGCCCATCCCGATCTCCTCGCCGTACCGCAGCACCGGAGTGCCCCGGAGCGAGAACTGCAGGGCGTACGCCAGTTCGATGCGACGCCGGTCGTTGCCGAGCATCGGGGCGAGCCGGCGGCGGATGCCCCGGTCGTAGATGCGCATGTTCTCGTCCGGGCCGAACTGCGCGTACACCTGGTTGCGCTGTTCGGTCGTCAGCCGGGACAGGTCGATCTCGTCGTGGTTGCGCAGGAAGGTGGCCCACTGCCCGCCGACCGGCAGCTTCGGGGTGTCGTGCAACGCGTCGATCAGCGGCTCCGGGTCCTCGCGGGCCAGGGCGAGCATGAGTCGACCGTTGAGCATGAAGTCGAAGAGCATGTGGATCCGGTTGCCGGAGCCGCTGGCGTCGCCGAAGAACGTCGGCAACTGGTCCGGCTCGACGTTCGCCTCGGCCAGCAGGACGGCGTCGCCGCGTCGCCACTGCACGTGCTGGCGCATCTCGGTGAGGAACTCGAAGTCCTTCGGCGAGTTCGGGTTGCCCGGCTCGGTCAGCTCGATGATGAACGGCACCGCGTCCATCCGGAAGCCGGAGACACCGAGCTGGAGCCAGAACGACATGATCTTCTTGATCTCCGCGCGGACCGCCGGGTTGGCGAAGTTGAGGTCCGGCTGGAACTTGTAGAACCGGTGGTAGAACCACGCCTTGGCCGTCCGGTCGTAGCTCCAGGTCTCGTTCTGCTCACCGGGGAAGACCATGCCCTGGTGCCGGTCGTCCGGCTCGGTGTCGGACCAGACGAACCAGTCGCGGTACGGCGAGTCCGGCGAGGAACGGGCGGACTGGAACCACGGGTGCTCGTCGGAGGTGTGGTTGACCACCAGGTCGATGATCACGCGGATGCCCCGGTTCTGGGCCTGGTGCAGCAGCTCGGCGAAGTCGCCGAGGGTGCCGAAGCGCGGGTCCACGTTGTAGAAGTCGGTGGCGTCGTAGCCGTCGTCGCGGTTGGGCGAGGGGTGGATCGGGTGCAGCCACAGGCACGTCACCCCCAGCCGGGCCAGGTAGTCCAGCCGGCCGATCAAGCCGCGGATGTCACCGACCCCGTCGCCGTCGGAGTCGGCGTACGTGTCGATGTCGAGGCAGTAGACGACGGCTTCGGAGTACCAACGGTCACCCATGCCGGAGAAACTTCTCCGGTTGATCATCGCGGCAAACCCGCTCCGGGCGGCCGGCGCCCGGAGCCGACCGGTTCCGGCCGGTACCGTGCGGGTCATGGAGATCGACCTCGTACCGCCGAGCGAACCGTTGGACTGGACCCGGGGCGACTGGCTGCACCAGCCGGTGCGCGCCGAGGAGGGCCCGGCCGGTGAGCTGGTCATCGAACCGGCGGCGGAGAGCGACTTCTGGCGGCGGACCAGCTACGGCTTCGTACACGACAACGGGCCGGCCCTGCTGGCCCCGCTGCCCGCCGGCACCGCCATGGAGGTGAGCTTCCGGCTCGACCTCAGCGGGCAGTTCGACCAGGCCGGTGCGCTGGTCCGGGTGGACGAGCGCAGCTGGGTGAAGGCCGGCGTGGAGATGAGCGACGGGGAGCTCCAGCTCGGCGCCGTGGTGACCCGGGAGTTCTCCGACTGGTCGGTGGCGCCGGTGCCGGAGTGGGCGGGCCGGGAGGTGACCGTCCGCGTCAGCCGGGCCGGTGACGCACTGACCGTCCGTGCGCGGGTCGACGGCGAGCCGTGGCGTCTGGTCCGGCTCGCCCCGCTGGACCCGACGGTCGAGGTCACCGCCGGCCCGTTCTGCTGCGCTCCGGTCCGCGCCGGCCTGACCGTGGTGTTCACCGGCTGGCGACAGGGGCCGGCCGACGCCGCGCTGCACCCGGAGCACTGACCGGCACGACAGCGTGGCCGGGCTCACCGGCAGGTGTGGCCGGGCACCGATCGGGTATGACCATCCGATCCCCCGGCAACCGACGCGGAAGGACGACCATGGCGCTCGCCCAGAATGTCGACCCGGCCACGTTCACCGGGTTGACCGGTTGGGTGGCCACCGTGATCGAGGGCATGGGGCCGGCCGGGGTGGCGCTGCTGGTGGCGTTGGAGAGCATCGTCCCGCCCATTCCCAGCGAGATCGTCCTGGCGCTCGCGGGTTACCTGGCCAGCGAGGGCCGGTTCAACGTGGTGCTCGTGGTGCTGGCCGCGACGGTCGGTTCGCTGGTCGGCGCGCTGGTGCTCTACTGGCTCGGCGCGGCGCTGGGTGAGGAGCGGCTCAAGCGCTGGCTGGACCGTATCCCGCTGGTGGACCGCGACGACCTGGAGAAGGCCGACCGCTGGTTCGAGCGGCACGGCCGGTGGGCGGTGCTGATCGGCCGGGTGGTGCCGGTGGTCCGTAGCCTCGTCTCCGTTCCCGCCGGGGCGAACCGGATGCCGCTGGGTGAGTTCATCGTGCTGACCACGATCGGCAGCGGCGTGTGGAACAGCCTCATCGTCGGGGCCGGCTACGCGCTGGGGAGCCGCTGGCAGGACGTCGAGCGGTACAGCGACTGGTTCAACTACGGGATCGTCGCGGTCTTCGTCGTCATGGTGGCCGGCTGGGTGGTCCGCAAGATGCGCCGACGCCGGGGACGCGACGACCGGCGGTCGGTGACCGCCGGTCGCTGAACCACGTTCCCGCTCAGCCCTTCCGGGCGTCGAGCGGCGGACCCTTCCCGCCGGTCAGGGCAGGGTGTCCAGGTGCGGCGCCACGGCGCGGGCGAAGCCGTTGCCGTTGCTGACGTCCCAGTTCACCGACCAGGTCATCGCGCCACGGATGCCGGGGTAGGTGCGCGGCGGCCGGAAGCTGCCGCAGTTGGTGCCTCTGGCCAGACAGTCCAGCGCGGCGTTGACCACGCTGGGCGCCACGATGCCGCCGCCGGCCGCGCCCGGCCCGGCTGGCAGACCGAGGCCCACCTGGTCGGGGCGGAGCCCGGCTTCCAGTTGGATGCAGGCCAGCGCGACGATGAAGTTCACCGTGCCCTGGGAGTACGCGGCGTTCTGGTCGCAGCCGAGCATCGCCCCGGAGTTGTAGAACTGGGTGTTGACGACGGTGAGGATGTCCTTGATGTCCAGGGCCAGCTTGAAGTAGCCGCCGGCCGGGGACTGCATGTCGATGGTCTGCGGCGCCATGGCGATGATCAGGCCGGCGCCGACCTTGGCCCGCAGCGCGCGCAGCGCCTGTGCCATGTACGTCGGGTTGAGCCCGTTCTCCAGGTCGATGTCGATCCCGTCGAAGCCGTAGCGGGCGATCAGCGCGGCGGCCGTGTCGGCGAAGGCGGTGGCCGAGGCGGCGTTGTTGACGGTGACCCGACCGGTCTCGCCGCCGACGGAGAGGATCACCCGCTGGCCCCGGCTGTGCAGGGTGCGCACGTCGGCGGTGAAGTCCGCGTCGGTGTAGCCGCCGAGCGAGGTGGCCAGCCCGGGGTCGATGCCGAAGGTGAGCGCGCCCGGCGTCGCGGTGGCCTCGGCGAAGGCGACCGCCACAAGGTCGTAGTCGGCGGGGACGTCGCGCAGTCGCAGTTCGACGGCGGGGTTGTCGGAGTTGTGCCAGTAGCCGGTGAGCAGGTGCTTCGGCAGGCCACCGGTGGGCGGGTCCGTCGGAGGCGGTGTGGTCGGGGGCGGCGTGGTGGGCGGTGGCGTGGTGGGTGGGGTGCCACTCCCGCAGGGCGCGCCGTTGAGCTGGCAGCCGGTGGGCGAGCCGGAGCCGGCGCCCAGGAAGCCGAAGGAGACCGACGCACCCGGGGCGATGCTGCCGTTCCAGGAGCGGTTGGTGAAGGTGTGCCGCTGACCGGCGGAGCTGAGCAGGGCGTCCCAGTAGCTGCCGAGGGTGGTGCCGGCCGGCAGGTCGAAGGTGAGGCTCCAACCGTTGACGGTCGAGGTGCCACCGTTGGTGATGGTGTACTTCCCCTCCCAGCCGGAGCCCCAGTCGGCGGTCCTGACGAAGCTGGCGGTGGCACCGGCGGCGAACGCGGGCAGCGCGACCCAGGCCGCGCCGAGCGTCGCGACGAGCGCGGTGACCAGGGACAGAACAAGCGGTCTGGCAGGTTTCATGCGACCCTCCACGCCCGGGCGGGCATCCATGGACGTCAACGTTGGCGCTAATTATTAAGACAGTTAACTGTTTATGTCCAGAGGCCGCCCGGATGAGCGGACCTCCCGTCGCGCGGGCGGCGCGACGGGAGGCCCGGAGAGCGTCCGCCTCAGCGGCGGAAGGTGAACCAGTTGACGTTGACGAAGTCGTTCGGCTGGCCACTGGTGAAGGTGAGATAGACGGTGTGCCGGCCCGTCACCCCGCCGGCGACGTTGCCCGGCACCGAGCGCCAGCTCTGCCAGCCGCCGGTGTTGCCGACGGCGAAGCTGCCGATGGGAGCCGCCGTCGGGCTGTCCAGCCGCACCTCGACCAGACCGCTCACCCCGCCCGCCGCGCCGGAGGCCACCCGGGCCACGAAGTCGCGAGGCCCGCTGGAGCCGAACTCGACGCCGTCGTAGCGCGCCCAGTCCCCGTTACGCAGCGCGGCGATGTTCTGCCCACCCTCGGAGCACGCCTCGACGGCCACCCCGTTCTGGGCGTTGAACGACTCGGCCTGGAGCTGCCCGTACGCATCCCTCGTCCCACCCGGCGGCGGGGTGGTCGGCGGCGGTGTGGTCCCGCCACCCCGGCGGTACACGGCCACGTAGTCGACCAGCATCGGTCGACCCGGGACAGTCGCCGCGGTCGGCGTGCCGCTGCCGGCCACCCCGTTCGGGAAGGCGCCGCCCATCGCGACGTTGAGCAGCAGGAAGTAGCCCGCGTGCGAGGTCATCTGCGACCAGGCGGACGCACCGACCTGAGTCTGCGTGACGGTGTGGTAGAGCTGCCCGTCGACGTACCAGCGCAGCTGCTGGGGGCTGATCGAGGCGTCCCACTCGAACCGGTAGGTGTGGAACGCCGACTGGCAGCTCGCGCCCGGGCAGGCCCGGGACGCGCCGAGGCCGTTCGACTCGTTGCACGGTCCGCCGGGGGCGACGCCGCAGTGCAGCACGCCCCAGACCGAGTTGATGCCGTTGACGTTCTCCATCACGTCGAACTCGCCGATGCCCGGCCAGTTCTGGTAGTTGCCCCGGTAGGGCGAGCCGAGCGCCCAGAATGCCGGCCAGTAGCCGGCCGCCGCGGCACCGGTGACGTTCGGCATCTGGATCCGACCCTCGATCGCCAGCACGCCGCCGGCCGGGGCCTTGAAGTCGCTGCGCACGGTCTCGATCCGGGCGGAGGTCCAGCCTCCCCCACCGTCGCGCAGCGGGGTGATCCGCAGGTTGCCGCCGCCGTCGTGGCTGACGTTGGCGGTGCTGGCGGTGTAGTTCTGGATCTCGCCGGTGCCCCAGTTGGCCGGGCCGCCCGGGTAGTTGTGCCCCGTGTCGATGATCCAGTTGGCGGCCGACGGCAGGGTGCCGGCCGCGCCGGTGAAGTCGTCGCTCCAGACCGTGCTCCAGCCTGCGGGGGGTGGCGGCACGGCGGCCTGCGCGGTCATGGTGACGCCGGCCAGGGCGGTGGTGGTGGCGACGAGCAGGACGGACGCCAGCAGACGGCGTCGGACGGGCGGGGCGGCGGTGGCCGCCGGGGGAGGTGACATGGACGTGCCTCTCTGCGGGGGACGGGTCGAGAGAGCGCTCTCTCAGAGTTGTACGTCCCGTCCACACAGTTGTCAACGTCGATCTATGTCGGCGGTCGCCGGGGTTGCCTGCGGTCGCCGGAGCACCGCCTGCTCCAGCACCGACCAGGCGGTCGTGGTCACCAGGTAGATCACCGCCGCGAGCGGCAGCACCAGCGCCACCAGCACGGTCGTGAACGGCAGCAGGGGCAGCAACCGGCCGAGCGTGGCCGCACCCGGCCCCTCGGTGGGCGTACCGGCCACCGTGCCGACCGCCGCCGACGCCCGGCGGGCGCGCCGCGACGACACCCAGGCCAGCACCAGCAGCACGGCCAGCAGGATGGCGAAGAGCGGACCGGCCGCCCCGCCCAGGCCGTCGCCGAGATGGTGGCCCAACGGCACGCCGGCCAACCGCTCCTCCAGCAGCCCGGTGCCGCCCTCGGTGGTGGTGAACAGCCGGTACAGCACCAGCAGGAACGGTGCCTGGAGCAGCAACGGCAGGCAGCCGGCGATCGGGTTGGCGCCGGCCGAGCGGTACAGGCCGAACACCTCACTCTGCAGCTTCGCCGGGTCGTCGGCGTACCGCCGCTGCAGGTCGCGGACCTGGGGGGCGAGCGCCGCGCGGCGCCGCTCCCCACGGACCTGCGCGACGGTGAGCGGCGAGATGAGCAACCGAACGGCGATGGTGAACAGCACGATGGCTGCGGCGGTCGCCGTGCCGCCGGCCAGCGGTTCGAGCAGATCGGTGAGCCAGGACAGCGCGGTGCCGGCGGCGCCGACCGTGCTGCTCAGTGGTGCGAAGGCAAGCATGAAAAACCCCTCGGTCCGATTCCGGTGGGGTCCTCATCGGGCGGCGTCCGCCCGGCGGAGGACCGGTGACGGCGGGATCGGCCGCGACAGCGGGCGCTACGCGGCCGAGGGGTGGCCGGGTGCGCGGGGGCGAGGCCGCCCGGCGGCGTCGGGGTCGACCTGCCGCGGCACGCGGCGACCACGGGAGCGTGCCCGCAGCCCGACCGAGCGCCGACCGGTGCCCGGTGCCGTCGGAAGGCGGACCACCCGGGCCGCGAGCAACGCGGCGATCAGGGCCAGGGCGGTCAGCGCGGCCCCGGCGAGCAGGTCGGCGGGGCGGTCCGCGAGAAGGGTGACCTGGGCGAACGCGTACATCGACGCGACCCCGAAGAACCCCAGCGGTACCGGCACCGGCTCAGCGTAGGACCCGGTGTCACGCCCGCGGGCCGGATCGCGGCCACTCCCTGTGGGCCGGGACGGGTGCGCCGGACGACACGCGGGAGAGACGCGCGGTGCACGGTCGACACGCCGGCCGACGCGCCGTCATCACGTTTCCCGGCATCGCCACGGTGGGTAACCAGACGCCCGACCGACGCGGACGGACCGCGAGCGGCAGGATCGGACGGTGGTGTCGATGACCGGCCAGGTGGCGGAGGCGCCCAGCGGAACGGCCGCGGGGACCGAGTTGCTCACCGTGGGTGTCGAGGAGGAGTTCCTGCTCGTCGACCCGCACACCGGAGCCGCGGTACCCGCCGTCGACCTCGTCCTGGAGCAGGTCCCGGCGGAGCTTCGTGGGCAGGTGGAGCGGGAGTTCCAGACCAGCCAGATCGAGATCGGCAGCCCGCCCGGCCTGGAGCTCTCCTCGATCCGACACTCCCTCGGCGTGCTGCGGAAGGCGCTCGCCGACGCCGCCGAGCGGGCCGGCGTACGGCTGCTGGCCATCGGCACCGGCCCGGTGGACGGCCCGGTGCCGCCCGTCGTG
The DNA here is from genome assembly GCF_023896955.1 of Micromonospora sp. RHAY321. Lineage (GTDB taxonomy): Bacteria > Actinomycetota > Actinomycetes > Mycobacteriales > Micromonosporaceae > Micromonospora. The sequence continues at coordinate 37,916 of NZ_JAMHIW010000013.1, read as the reverse complement.
GACAAGCCCCGGTTCGACCGGATGATCGAACGGTTCCGGCTGCTCGTTCCCGGTCCCGGCAACAACGGCATGCACGTGCACGTGGGCGTCCCCGACCCGGAGACGGGTGTGCAGGTGCTCAACCACGTCCGGCCCTGGCTGCCGATGCTGCACGCGGTGACGACCAACTCCCCCTTCTCACGGGGCGAGGACACCGGCTACGCCAGTTGGCGTTCGGTGGAGTGGGAGCGGTGGCCGTCGGTCGCGCCCACGCCGTGGCTGGAGTCGCACGAGCACTACCAGCGGCTGATCCGCCAGTTGATCTCCAGTGGGGTGATGCTCGACGAGGGGATGCTCTACTGGTACGCCCGGCTGTCGGCGAAGTACCCGACGGTGGAGCTGCGGATCGGTGACGTCTGCCCGTCGGTCGACGACGCCGTGCTGGTCGCCGCGCTGGTCCGAGCCCTGGTGGCCACCGCCATGGCGGACGTCGAAGCCGACCGTCCGGCCCTGCAGACCGACCACCACCTGCTGGTCGGCGCACACTGGCGGGCCGCCCACGACGGCCTGGAGGGCGACGGCGTCGACGTCACCACCGGCGAGCTGCGCCCGGCCTGGGAGCTGCTGGACCGGTTCGTCGAACGGATGCGACCGGCGCTGGAACAGCACGGCGACTGGGCCGAGGTGACCGACCTGCTGGGTGGGCTGCGCCGGCACGGCACCGGCGCCGCCCGGCAACGCGCCGTGTACGCCCGCACGGGCCGCCTCATCGACGTGGTGCAGGACGTGGCACGACAGACCCGCGACTGATCATTGCGTGACAGGATGGTTCTGTGACGCAACGGCTGATCGTCATCGGCGGTGACGCCGCCGGAATGTCGGCGGCATCCCAGGCCCGACGCCGCCGTGGCCCCGACGACCTGGAGATCGTGGTCTTCGAGCGGGGGCACTTCACCTCCTACTCGGCGTGCGGCATCCCGTACTGGATCAGCGGCCTGGTCCCCGACCCCGAGCAGCTGATCGCCCGGGCCCCGGAGACGTTCCGCAGCGAACACGCCATCGACGTGCGGATACGCCACGAGGCGACCGCCATCGACCTGGATCGCCGGGAGGTCGTCGCCCGCGACCTGGAACGCGGCGGCGAGGTCCGCGAGAGCTTCGACGAGCTGATGTACGCCGCCGGCGCGGTGCCGGTGAAGCCCTCCTGGGCGGAGACGGACGCGGCCGGCGTGTTCGGCATGCAGACCCTCGACGACGGGTCGGCGCTGCGCGAGTGGCTCGACAGCGAGCCGCAGCCACGGCGGGCGGTGGTGGTCGGCGGCGGATACATCGGTGTCGAGCTGGCCGAGGCGCTGATTCAGCGCGGCCTCTCCGTCACCCTGGTCGAGCAGTCCGACCAGCCCATGTCCACGGTGGACGGCGACATGGCCGAGCTTGTCGCCGACGCGATGCGCGGCCTGGGCATCACGATCCGCACCGGCATGGCCGTGACCGGTCTGGAGGAGCGGGACGGGCGGGTGTCCGCGGTGGTCACCGCCGAGGGGCCGATCCCGACCGACCTCGTCGTCCTGGGCCTGGGCGTACGCCCCAACGTCGCGCTCGCCGAGGCCGCCGGGCTGCCGCTCGGGCCGACCGGCGCGATCCGCGTGGACCGCCGGATGCGGGTGCCCGGGCTGCCCGGGATCTGGGCAGCGGGCGACTGCGTGGAGACGCTGCACCGGGTCAGCGGGATGCCGGTGCACATACCGCTGGGCACGCACGCCAACAAGCAGGGCAGGGTGGCCGGGATCAACATCGGCGGCGGGTACGCCACCTTCCTGGGCGTGATCGGCACGGCGGTCACCAAGGTCTGTGACCTGGAGGTGGGTCGCACGGGCTTACGTGAGCGGGACGCCACCGCGGCCGGCTTCGAGTTCATCTCGGTGGTGGCCCAGTCGACCAGCCGCGCCGGCTACTACCCCGGTGCCCGGCCGATGACCGTCAAGCTGATCGCCGAACGACCCAGCGGGCGGCTGCTCGGCGCACAGATCGTCGGTTGGTCCGAGGCGGCCAAACGGATCGACACGCTGGCCGTGGCGCTGTGGAACGGCATGACGGTGGACGAGATGACGGGCCTCGACCTCGGCTACGCTCCGCCGTACGCACCGGTCTGGGACCCGGTGCTGATCGCCGCCCGAAAAGCGGTCGACGCGCTGGCTGCCGTCGGCCGCTGACCGCGCCCGCCGTGGAGGACCACCCGTGACCCAGACCCCGACCCGACCGGCGGTACGCCGGCGCCCGACGATGGTCGACGTGGCCCGGCTCGCCGGGGTCAGCCTCAAGACGGTCTCCCGCGTGGTCAACGACGAACCGGTCGGTCAGGAACTGGTCAGCCGGGTGCTCGCCGCCATCAGCGAGCTGGGCTTCCGGCGCAACGACATCGCCCGCAACCTGCGCTCCCGGCAGCTCAACGCCACCGTCGGTCTGCTCATCGAGGAGATCGCCAACCCGTTCTACGCCACCATCGCCAGCGTCGCCGCCGACATCGCCGCCGAGCACGGCACCATGCTGATCACCGCCTCCTCCGAGGAGGACCCGGAGCGGGAGCGGGCCCTGCTCCAGGACTTCACGCAGCGCCGGGTCGACGGGCTGCTGGTCGTGCCGGCCGGCCCGGACCACTCGTTCCTGCGCCGCGAGGTCGAGCTGGGCATGCCGGTGGTCTTCCTGGACCGGCCGCCGCAGGGGCTGCTGGCGGACGCCGTGCTGCTGGACAACCAGGGCGGCAGCCGCGCCGGGGTCGGCGCGCTCCTCGACGAGGGGCACCGCCGGGTGGGTGTCCTGCTCGGCGCGCCGACCGTGCCCACCATCCGCGAGCGGCTGGCCGGCGCCCGCGCGGCGCTGAGCGCCGCCGGGATCGAACCCGACGGCGCCCTGGTCCGCGACCGGCTCATCGCACCGGAGGAGGCCGGACGGGCGGTCGCCGAGCTGCTCGACCTGCCGGACCCGCCCACCGCCTTCTTCTGCGGCAACAACCGGCTCACCGTCGGTGCTCTCCAGGAGCTGCACCGGCGGGGCAGCGACGCCGCGCTGGTCGGCTTCGACGACTTCGAGCTGGCCCACCTGATGCCGCGACCGCTGACCGTCGTCGGTTACGACACCCGCGAGCTGGCCCGGGTGGCCACCGAGCGGCTGTTCCAACGGATCGCCGGTGACGACTCCCCACCGTCGACCACGGTGCTGCCCACCCGGCTGCTGCGTCGCGGCCTGACCCCGCCGACCGCCGGCTGAGCGTTCACCCGTGCCGGCCCGACCCTGAAGAAGGCCGGGCCGTCACGGTGCAACCGGCTGGTCGCCAGTGGGTTCAGCTCGCGGCGCCGAGCAGGGCCTCGACCTCGGCGCGGCGGGGCGGGTCCGCACCGCGACGGCCACAGGTCAACGCCGCCACCGTCGCCGCCTGCCGGAGCACCACGTCCCACTGCCCGGCGGTCACCGCGGCGAGCCGATCGGCCGGCCGGTCACCGAGCGCGTCGAGGTCGGCCAGGGCGGCCAGCAGGCCACCGGTGAACGCGTCACCGGCACCGACGGTGTCGACCACCGTGGTGGGCACCGCCGGCTGCTGGTGCGTCGAGCCGTCGGGGGCGAGCAGCCAGGCGCCGTCGCCGCCGCAGGTCACCACCGCGCAGCACACCCCGGACGCACGCCACGCGGCCATCACGTCGGCCACCGTGCGCTCCGGGTAGAGCCAGGCCAGGTCCTCGTCGCTGGCCTTGACCAGGTGCGCGAGGCTGATCTGCCGTTCCACGCGCGCCTGCTCCGCGGCCCGGTCGGAGACGATGCCGGGACGCAGGTTGAGGTCGATCGAGACGGTGAGCCCGTCCCGGCGGCGTTCGCGGCCGAGCAGGTCCTCCAGCACCTGCGCGCCGGGTGCCAGCGCGAGCGCCAGCGACCCGGTGTGCAGGGCGGTCGCCGGGGAACCGGCCAGGTCGGGCAGCTCCTGCGGCGTCCACTGCCAGTCCGCCGTGCCGACGAGGCGGAACTCGTAGCTGGCCCGTCCGCTGGCGTCGAGGGTGGCCACCGCCACCGACGTGGGCTGCTCGGCACGCACCGCCCAGCCGAGGTCCACCCGGTTGGCGGTCAGGTGGTCGGCGAGTTGCCCGCCGTACGCGTCGGCGCCGAGTCGGGCCAGCAGACGTACCGGCTGGTCGAGCCGGGCCAGGGTGACCGCCACGTTCGCCGGCGAGCCACCCGGCACCGCCCGCTGCCCGTCGGCGGTGACCACCAGGTCGATCAGGGCCTCGCCCGCCACCACGATCACGCGGGCACCGTCCCCGCGGCGAGCGGGCCGGGGCCGCCGAGCGCGCTGGCCGAGCGGGAGAGCAGCACCGCCTGGTAGGCGTGGTAGACGTCCGGCCGGCCGTGCCAGACCGTACCGGCGGGCACGTTCTGCGGGTCCAGCTCGTGCCGCCATCCGCTGTCGTCGACCAGGTAGCGGCGCGCGTACCCCCAGAACACCCGGTACCAGTCGGCGTAGACCGCGTCCCCGGTGCGCCGGTGCAGGGTGACCGCGGCCCCGATCGCCTCGGCCACCACCCAGTGCATCCGGGCGCGGACCACCGGACGGTCGTCCCAGTCGATCGTGTAGACGAAACCGTCAGCCCCGTCGACCGCCCACCCGCGCCGCACAGCGGCGGCGAACAGGGCACGGGCATCGGTGAGCAGCCAACGCGGCGGCTGCGGCAGCACCGCCTCCAGCTCCAGCAGCAGGCGGGCCCATTCCAGCCAGTGCCCGATCGTCGAGCCGTACGGCCGGAACGGGTCGGCGGGCCGGTCCCGGTTGTAGTCGGGCAGCGGCGACCAGTCGGCGGTGAAGTGCTCGGGCAGCCGCCAGTCGTGCCGGGCGCCCTCGCCGTCGACCAGGTGGGCGCCGATCCGCAGGGCCCGGTCGGTCCAGCTCGCGTCGCCGGTGGCGGCGGCCGCGGCGAGGAAAGCCTCGACCATGTGCATGCTGCTGTTGGCGCCCCGGTAGTCCTCGGTGACCGACCAGTCCCGGTTCCAGGATTCGCGGACCGCGCCGGCGTCGGCGTCCCAGAACCGGTCCCGCACCACGGCCAGCACGTCGGCGAGCAACTGGTCCGCGCCGGGCCGTCCGGCGCGCGCCGCGCCGGACGCGGCGAGCAGCACGAACGCGTGGTCGTAACCGGCCTTGCGCTCGTTGGTCGGTACGCCCTGCTGGTCCACGGCGCCGAACCAGCCGCCGTACCGCTCGTCGCGCAGCAGTGTGCTGAGCGCGGCGATCCCGTGGTCGACGAGGGCGGCGGCGTCCGGGTCACCGTTGCGGTGGGCGAGGGCCGCCACGTGGGTCATCCGGCAGGTGATCCAGGTGTGCAGCGGCTCGCTGCGGTCCGGGGTGAGGTCGTCGGTCAACCACCAGAAGCCGCCCTCGGGCCGGACCGCGCGGCGGGCCGTGTCGAGCAGGGTGCGGGTCTGGTCGGCGAGGAACTCGTCGAGGTCGGGCAGCTCGGGCGACCCGGCCGGAGCGGGGGTCGGTGCGGCGTCGGATCGGGGCACGTCGGTCATCTCAGCTGGTCACCGTCGGGTAGGAAAGGGACATACGGCCAGGATCGGTGGGCGGACCGGGTCCGCGCCGGGAAACCGCCAACGGGACGCCGCGAGCCGGCCGGCCACACGGCAGGAAGGATCATGGGCATTTCCTCCCATTTGCCCGTTGACATCGTTGTCTCGCGTCCACCCTGCTCTGGCTGCCGGCGGCTGTCAATTCCGCTTGCGTCACACCGGCACCGCGACGACCCGAGCCCGCAACGCACGACCGGATGCTCCAGGATGGCCGGATGGAGTTGCCCGAGGGTCTCGACTGGGTACGCGGCACGCCAGCCGGTCGGGACTGGCTGGCCGTACTCCCCGACCGCCTGGCGGAGTGCACCGAAAGGTGGTCGCTGCGACTCGGGCCACCGTTCGAGTACGCCTACGCCTCGCTGGCGCTGCCCGCCGGCCTGCCCGACGGCACGGCGGCCGTGCTGAAGCTCCAGTACCCGGACGGTGAGAGCCGGCACGAGGCCGACGCGCTGGCCCACTGGGACGGCGACGGCGCGATCCGGCTGCTGCACCACGACCCGCAACGGCGGGCGCTGCTGGTGGAGCGCTGCCGACCAGGCACCGCGCTGCACGAACTGCCCGCGGACCGGGCGCTGGACGTGCTGACCGGGCTGCTGCCCCGGCTGTGGCGGCCGGCCGGCGCGCCCTTCACCCCGCTGGCCGAGGAGACCGCCGGCTGGATCGACCGGATGCCCCGGGCCTGGGAGCGGGCCGGCCGGCCGTACGAGCGGCGACTGCTCGACGCCGCGCTCGCCCTGCTCGCCGAACTGGCGTCCAGCCAGGGCGAGCAGGTGCTGGTCAACCAGGACCTGCACGCCGGCAACGTGCTCGCCGCCGACCGGGAACCGTGGCTGGTGATCGACCCGAAGCCGCTGACCGGTGAGCGGGAGTTCTCGGTGGTGCCGCTGGTGCGCGGCCGGGAGCTGGGCCACTCGCCGGCCGCCGTCCGGCACCGGCTCGACCGGCTCAGCGCCGAGCTGGGGCTGGACCGGGAACGGGTCCGGGGCTGGACGATCGGCCAGACGCTGGCCTGGAGTTTCGACGGCGACGCCGTCCTCGCGCACCGCATCGAGGTGGTCCGCTGGCTGCTCGACGAGCACTGACCGACCGTCGCACATCGGGCCGATCAGCCGGCCTGGCAGGTACGACACCAGTAGAGGTTGCGGCCGGCCAGCTCGCCGCGGCTCACCTCGTCACCGCAGACGTGGCAGGGCGCGCCCGGGCGGCGGTAGACGTACACCTCGCCACCGTGCCGGTCCACCCGGGGCGGCCGGCCCATCGCCTCCGGCAGGTGCGCGTCGCGGACGGTGTCGATCCGGCCGCGCACCACCGCGAGCCGCATCAGCTCGACCAGGTCGGCCCAGAGCGTCTCCCACCCCGGCCGGGTCAGCCGCCGGCCGGGCATCGTCGGGGGCAACCCGGCCCGGAACAGCGCCTCGGTCACGAAGATCAAGCCGGTGCCGGCCACCACCGACTGGTCCAGCAGCAGCGCGGCCAGTGGCGTCGGGCTCCGCGAGATCCGGGCGTACGCCCGCTCCGGGTCGGCGTCGGCGCGCAACGGATCGGGTCCGAGGCGCTCGCGCAGCGCCACCACCTCCGGTGGGGTGAGCAGCTCACAGGCGGTCGGCCCGCGCAGGTCCAGCCAGTGCCGGTCGCTGGCGAGCCGCAGCCGCACCTGACCGACCGGCTCCGGTGGCTCCCCCGGCCCGTCGGTGAACTTCCCGTACAGCCCGAGGTGCACGTGCAGCGTCAGGTCGGTGGCGTAGTGGTGCAGCAGGTGCTTGCCGTACGCCTCGGTGCCCTCCAGCACCGTGCCGGAGAGCAGGGCGGCGCCCTCGGCGAAACGGCCCTGCGGGCTCGCGGCGTGCAGCTTGTCCCCGGCGAACAGCTCGGCGTGCCGGGCCGCCAGGCGATGGATGGTGTGTCCCTCTGGCACGGTTGCCAAGGATAGTCAGCGCCGGACGACCACACCGGATGCGGAGATCGGGAGGTGCCCGTACCCGGTACTGGTGTCAGGAAACGCCCAGCTGGGTATTTCGGGGTGGTACCGCGTGGATGCCACCCGTTCGATCGGCCACCACGCATTCATCAGGAGGTGTGTTGTGGTCAAGATTCCTTCGCTGTCCCGCCGGTCGGAGCCGGTGCCGACCCGGGACGAGAACATCGATGGCACGAACCGGTCCGACGACGGGGCCGTCGGGCGCCCGGTGGTCACCGACCGGGACGCCGAGCAGACGACGTACCGCAGCGGTGCCGGGACCGGCGACGAGGCCGAGCGGCGGGCCGCCGAGCGGGCCGCGGTGGCCCGCGCCGCCACGGCTCGGCCGGTGGAGGGGGACGCCCGGCGCGGCACCGACCCGGCGCCGACGGTGGAGCGCACCGTCGACCGGGACGCGGACCTCGACCGGGACCGTACGACCCGAGGGCCCGACCCGGAGGACCGGGTCGCGACCGACCGGCCGGTCGACCCGACCCCGGACCCGACCGAGCCGCCGGTGACGCGCGGCCCGAGGCCGCGGGCCAGCCTGCTCGCCACGTTCGGCCTGATCGTCGCCGTCGCCGGTGCGCTCTTCGTGCTGACCGGCACCCTGGCCGGGTACGGCATCGGGCTCGGCGCCCTCGGCGCGGTGCTCTCGGTGCTCGGCCTGTCGGCCACCCGCCGCCGGCACGTCGCCGGCAAGACCGACGCGCTGTTCGGTGTGCTGATCGGGCTGGCCGCCGTGGTGCTCGGGGTGCTGGCGATGACCGGTCAGTTCGACTGGCCGACCACCGACGGCGACTGGGTGCAGCGGTTCCGCGAGTGGCTTGACTCACAGTTTGTGGATCGGTTCTAGCGGGCACTGTTCCGCTCGCCGGTGGTGCACCGGCAAGGCCGGCGGTTCGCCGGCAGCCCGAACTCCCCGGTGGTTCACCGGCCGGGCGACACCCTTTCAGGGGCGGCGGTTCGCCGCCCCTGAAGTCTTTCCGGGGCCCGGTTCGCCGGGCCCCGACGCGTGAGCCTCCCGACCAGCGGCGGCCCGGCCACCGTGCATGCCTCCGGCAGGTGGCCCGGAACACGAATCCCGGCTCCCTCCACCCTCAGCGCAACGAATCGCAGCAGCAGACCGCTCAGACGCAACGAATGTTCGGTGCGCGCAACTCTCGGTGGTGGATCCTGCTGCTGACGCCGCATAACGTTGAGCAACGGCGCCAGCCCGTGGGCCACGGTGGCCGGGCGCGCCCGACCCCTGGGAGCAGGACAATGACGATGGACGCCACCAGCCAGCGCCTGTTGATGTGCCGGCCGACGTACTTCGCCGTGGATTACGCGATCAACCCGTGGATGGACCCGAGCGCGCCGGTCGACGTCGCGCTGGCCGTCCGCCAGTGGGAGCAGCTGCGCCAGACGTACCGCGACCTGGGCCACACCGTCGAGGAGATCACTCCGCTGCCCGGCCTGCCCGACATGGTCTTCGCCGCCAACGGTGGCACCGTGATCGACGGCAAGGCGATGGCCGTGCAGTTCCGCGACCCGCAGCGCGCCGACGAGGCACCGGCCTACCGGGCCTGGTTCGAGTCCGCCGGCTTCGAGATGTACGACCCGAAGCACGTCAACGAGGGCGAAGGCGACGTCCTGCTGGCCGGCGACCACCTGCTCGCCGGCACCGGCTTCCGCACCGCGCACGCCTCGCACGCCCAGTTGCAGGAGGTCTTCGGCTACCCGGTGATCACCATGCAGCTGGTCGACCCGCGTTTCTACCACCTGGACACCGCGCTGACCGTGCTCGACGAGCGGACCGTGGCGTACCTGCCCGAGGCGTTCTCCCCCGGCAGCCAGGCCGTGCTGCGTCGGCTCTTCCCCGACGCCGTGCACGCCACGATGGCCGACGCCGAGGTGCTGGGGTTGAACGCGGTCAGCGACGGGCGGCACGTGGTGCTGCCCGCGCAGGCGACCGACCTGGCCGCCAAGCTGCGCGACCGGGGCTACGAGACCATCGGTGTCGACCTGTCCGAGCTGCGTAAGGCCGGCGGCGGACCGAAGTGCTGCACGCTGCGACTCCGTCAGGGAAAGGCAAGCAAGTGATCGTGGATGACATTCTGCGGACGCCGGGAGCGGTCCGGGACGCCGAGCGCTGGACAGCGCACAACTACCACCCCCTGCCGGTGGTGATCTCGTCCGCGGAAGGTGCCTGGCTCACCGACGTGGACGGCCGGCGCTACCTGGACTGCCTGGCCGGCTACTCCGCCCTCAACTTCGGTCACCGGCACCCCCAGCTGATCGCCGCCGCGCACGCCCAGCTGGACCGGCTGACGCTGACCAGCCGGGCGTTCATCCACGACCAGTTCGCCGACTTCTGTCGGGAGCTGGCCGAGCTGTGCGGCAAGGACCTGGTGCTGCCGATGAACACCGGCGCGGAGGCCGTGGAGACCGGGATCAAGGTGGCCCGCAAGTGGGGCTACCAGGTCAAGGGCGTGGCCGCCGGTCAGGCCAACATCGTGGTGGCCGAGGGCAACTTCCACGGCCGTACCACCACCATCGTGAGCTTCTCCACCGACGAGGACGCCCGCGCCGACTTCGGGCCGTACACCCCGGGCTTCACCGTGGTCCCGTACGGCGACCTGGACGCGCTGACCGCCGCGATCGACGAGAACACCGTCGCCGTGCTGCTGGAGCCGATCCAGGGCGAGCAGGGCGTCGTCGTGCCACCGGAGGGCTACCTGCCGGGCGTACGCCAGGTCTGCACCGACCGCAACGTGCTGTTCATCGCCGACGAGATCCAGTCCGGCCTCGGCCGGACCGGCGCGACCTTCGCCTGCGACCACGAGGGTGTCGTGCCGGACATGTACCTGCTGGGCAAGGCGCTCGGCGGCGGCATCGTGCCGGTCTCGGCCGTGGCCGCGAACGCCGACGTGCTCGGCGTGCTCAAGCCCGGCCAGCACGGCTCCACCTTCGGCGGCAACCCGCTCGCCTGCGCGGTGGCGATCGAGGTCGTCCGGCTGCTGGCCACCGGCGAGTTCCAGCGCCGGTCGGCCGAGCTGGGTGAGCGGCTGCGGGCCGGCCTGGAAGGGCTGGTCGGCAAGGGTCTCGTCGGGGTGCGCGTCCGGGGCCTCTGGGCCGGTCTGGACATCGACCCGGCGCTGATGAGCGGACGGGAGGCGTGCGAGCGGCTCGCCCAGCGCGGTGTGCTCGCCAAGGACACCCACGGCTCCACCATCCGGCTCGCCCCGCCGCTGGTGATCACCGAAGAGGAGATCGACCTGGCGGTGACCCAGCTCGCCGCCGTACTGGCCGGCTGAACCGGGACGCGCTTCGGGCGGGCGTCGGGACCACGGTCCCGGCGCCCGCCCTCGCGTCAGGCGCGGGGTAGGCGCATCGCCATGGTGGGGGCCTCGGCCATCACCGAGGTGGGGGTGAAGGGGGCGCCGGCGGGCAGTTCCTCGGCCCGACCGATCTGCACCCCGGGGTAGAGCTCCACCATGTCGCCCTCACCGAGCACCCGGGACTGCTGCGGAGCCAGGGGAATCCGGTCCGACTCCGCCATCGAGCCGGCCGGGCGGATACCGGAGCCGTTGGTGCTCACGTCGGTCACGATGACCTCGCCGACCCGCAGCTCGAAGCGGACGTGCCCCCGGCTGATCCACCGTCGGGCCTCGTCGTTGAGCCACTGCCCGAGCATGATGCCGCCGTCCTGCTCCGGAGCACGGCCGGCCACCACCGGCTGGTCCTCGGTCAGCACGAACCGCCGTCGCACCAGGCCGCCGACGCGTACGGCGAGCACCTCCGAACGCGGCCGGGGGCCGGCGTCACCGAGCCGTACGCCGTGCCGGGGGCAGGTCGGTACGCCGTTGCGCAGCGCGGGCGGCGGCTGCGCGGCGGGGCTGCGGTCGGCACCCCCGGCCAGGTCGGCGAACGCACCACCCCCACCACCGCCGCCGAACAGCGCGCAGCCCGACTCCGGGCAGCGCCACTGGCGGGCCAGCAGCTTGGCGCCGGTCGGCGACCGCTTGCCGGCCACCGGCGAGTGGCCACCGCCGACGTGTGCGATGAACACCGGCCCGCCGGCGCCGGGCACCGGGGCGACCACCCGACCGGGCTGCTCGACCAGCCACGGGAACCGACCGCGCAACCCGTCGAAGCGGACCCGGCTGAGCACCGGCAGACCGAGCAGGTCGGCAACCTCCAACATCCGGTCGCCCGGGTTGTCGAGCACCTCGACGAGCCCGTCGTCGGCCCAGCGGCGGACCACCATCCGCTCGTTGGAGGTCAGGTCGGCGTCGGAGAGCAACGCACGGTGCACCACCGCGTAGACCTGGACGCTGTCCTCCTCCAACTCCCGGGAGAGCGCGTCGATGACCATGCCGAGCCGCAGCAGGCTGGCCGGCCGGCCACCGTCGATGTCCTGGTAGCGGATCACCTCGGCCAGGTCGAGCACGGCCCGGGCCAGCGACGGGTCCGTGCAGACCCGCCCCTCGATGGCGTCGAGCACCTTGCTGATCTCAAACCTCATCGGGCACTCCGGATGATCTCGTCGATCCGGGGCGCGAGGTCCACGTCGCGGGTGGGTGACCCCGCGGTGAGCAGGTCTGCCATGCGCCGACCCTACCGGGCACGCCGAACGGCATCGACCAGCGGTCGCGGGTGTCGTTGCGTCCCGACACGACGAAGCGGGGGCGGTGCCGTCCGGCACCGCCCCCGCCACGTACGTCTCCAGCCGCCCAGCGGCCGGGGTGCTCAGCCGCGCAGCGGCTGCCCCACCTCGTGCAGGTGTCCGAGTGCCTGCCGGTACGACTCGACCAGCCCGGTCTCGGCGTACGGGATGCCCTGCTCGACGCAGTACGCGCGGACGATCGGCTGTGCCCGGCGCAGGTTGGCCCGGGGCATGTTCGGGAACAGGTGGTGCTCGATCTGGTAGTTGAGCCCGCCCAGCGCGGTGTCCACGAGCAGGCCGCCCCGCACGTTGCGCGACGTCAGCACCTGCTTACGCAGGAAGTCCAGCTCGTCCTCGGCGGTCGGCATCGGCATGCCCTTGTGGTTCGGCGCGAACGAGCAGCCCATGTAGAGGCCCCACAGCGCCTGGTGCACGACGGCGAAGAGCAGCGCCTTGACCGGCGACATGACCGCCAGCAGCAGTGCCACGTAGCCGGCGGTGTGCGCGACCAGCAGCACCCCCTCGACCACCCGGTGCCGCATCGGGGTGGTGTACCGCCCGTCCGCTTCCCGGCCGACGATCGCCCGGATGCTCGCCACGTGCAGACTCAGCCCTTCCAGCAGCAGCATCGGGAAGAAGAGGTACGCCTGGCGCTTGGCCAGCCAGCGACCGAACCCTCGGGTCTCCAGCGCCTGCTCGGGCGTCCACACCAGGGCCCCCGCGCCGACGTCCGGGTCCTCGTCCTCGTGGTTCGGGTTGGCGTGGTGCCGGTTGTGCTTGTCGACCCACCAGCCGTAGCTGATCCCCACCGCCGCGTTGCCGGCGAAGAGACCCACCATCTCGCTCGGGCCGCGTCGGCGGAACATCTGGCGGTGCCCGGCATCGTGGCCGAGGAACGCGACCTGGGTCGTCGCCACCGCCATCGCGGCCGCGAGCGGCAACTGCCACCAGGAGTCGCCGACCAGGAACACGGCGACCCAGCCGGCCACGAACGCACCGAGGGTGAGCACGATGCGGGCGACGTACCAGCCGGGGCGTCGGTCCAGCAGACCCGCCTGACTGATCCGTCGAGACAACTGTGCGTAGTCACTACCTCGCCGTCGTACCGGCGGTTCTGCCACCGCTCCGAGCGCCATTGATGCTCCCGTTCCCGCTCACGCCGGTGCCGGGTGGCCCGGGCTCACCGTTGAGTCTTCCCGGATTAGTTGCGCTGAGTAACCCTGACAACCCCCGGATGGGGGGTAGGGCGAGCCCTACCCCCGCGTCCGGCTCAACCCAGCCGGGCCACCGCGGCCCGCAGCCGGGCCAGGTCGCGCCGTCGCCGCTCGTAGCTGGCGGCGAGCCCGATCAGCGCCAGCCCACCGGCGCCCAGATAGATCCACCGGGGCAGCAGGTCCCAGCCACGGGCCAGCTCGTGCAGCGCCAGCACCGCCAGCACCCCGCCGCCGAGCAGCACCGGGGCCTGCCAGCGCCGGGTGGCGCCGGCCAGCACCGCGCCCAGGGCCGCCGCGCCGAGCAGCAGCCGCCGCCACGGCTGCGGGTCCGGCCCGGCCAGGACCGACGCGAGGCTCGGCAGCAGCGCCGCGACCAGCCCCGGGCCGAGCGCCAGCCAGCTCGTCAACCCGGGTCGGGTCCGCAGCGCCAGCAGGCCCGCGCCGAGGGCGAGAGCCGCTGCCGGCATGGTGTACGCCTCCAGCACGGTCACCCCGCCGGCGGCCAGCAGCACCCACACCCCCAGCAGCTCGCTGCCACCGGCGATTCCGGCGAACGCCCACCGCCGCCCGGCCGGTTCGCCCCGGCGCAGCAGCCGCAGCGCGACGGCGACGCCCCAGAGCACGCAGACGGTCGCGAGGTGCTTCGCCACCTCGACGGCCAGCAGTGCCGCCACCAGCGCCACGGCCTGCGCGGCACCGTCCAGCACCCGCCCGACCGACGTCCGGCCGGCCGGAGCGCCGGCCGCCCCCGTCGCGGACCGGCCGGTGGACCCTCCCGCCGATGCGGCCGGGGGGCCTATCGCGGCCGCGGCGGCCAGGACCAGCGCGGCCACCACCAGCAGCGGGTACGCCGCCGCGCGCAGCGGCAGCCCGTCGGCGAGCGGCACGGTCACCGCCAGCGCGGACGCCGCCCCCACGGCGGCGAGGCAACCGGTGACGCGCACCTCGACGAGCCGCGCCCCCACCGCGACGGCCACCGCCACGACCAGCAGCACTCCCTCGGCGGCGAGCGTGCCTGCCCGGGTGGCCAGCAGCCCCACCACGCCGGCGGCGGCCAACACCGCCCCCACCGGCACCGCGATCGACGCGAGCGCCGGACGGGGCGTGGCCAGGGCGGCGATCAGCAGTGTGGTCACTCCGGCGAGCAGGACGGCTGCCGGCAGCACCGGCCAGGGCGCCCCGACCGCGACGAGGAGCACCGGCAGCGCAGCCGCGGCGAACGGCAGCGCGGGCAGCAGCGGCGGTCGGACCGCCCGTCCGGTCAGCGCGGCGGCCACCGCCAACGCGCCCAGCGCCAGCGCGACGGGGAACGCCGCCGGGTCGGCGACGACCGTGGGCACCCCGGACCAGACCGGCCCCCGGCTGCCGTACGGCGCGACGAGCGCGCCCAGCAGCGCCGGCAGCGCGGCCAGCACCGCGACCGCCGCCAGGACGACGCCGGCCGCCACCAGGACACCCGACCGGCGGATCGTCGGCAGCCCCCCAGCCGCCGACGACCCTCCCACCACCGACGACCCCCCGACCGCCGGCAGCTCCCGCCGGGCGACGAGCGCGACGCCCAGCGCGGCCAGCGCCGCGTACAGCGTGACGGGCTCGTCTCCCGCCACGACCAGCGGCGCGAGCCCGGGCGCGGTCACCGCGACCATGGCACCGGTCACCGCGTACCCGGTCAGCTCGACCCGGTGACGACGCGCCGCGAGCGAAGCGACCAGCGGCAGCCCGGCGGCGACAAGCGCGGCCCGGGCCTGCCACCAGGGCGGCGCACCCGCGGCGAACAGTGCCACCGCGGCCACCGCCGGCAGCGCGAGCTGGGCGACCAGCAGGCCCGTGCCGGCCACCCACCGGTACGGGCCGGCGGCCCGGCGTACGGCCAGCGCCACCCCGAGCACGACGACCGTCCCGAGCGCCACCAGTGCGCCCACCGGGGCGGCCAGGGCCACCAGCAGCCCGTGCCCAAGCAGGACCGCGCCACCGAGCGCTCCGACGGTCACCGTCGCCGGTCGGGCCGCCGGTCGGGCCAGCACCCAGAGCAGCAGCGCGACCCCGCCGACCAGGTCCACGACCACCACGGCCGGCCAGGTCGCCGTCCAGGCGGCGGGCAGGGCGAGCAGCAGCGCCGTCGCGCCGGCCGTGGCGAGCGGCACCCGCGCACCCCGGGGCAGCAGCAGTGCCGTCGCGCCGAGCGCCAACGCCAGAGCCGGGGCCACCTGCCAGCCCCACTCCAGGTCCGGTCCGGCTCCGGCGCCGCCCCACGGCGGCAGCGATCGGGCAGCGGCGGCGACCGCCAGCCCGCCGGTGATCAGCACTGCGATCTGCGCCGTGCCCGCCGCGACCAGCAGCGCCCCGGCGCGCGGGCCGGTACGCCAGCCGGCCGGCAGCAGTCGCACCCCGGCGGCCAGCCCGAGAGCCACCGTGGCCGCCGCGACCAGCAGCAGCGACGGCCGCAGCTCGGCCACCGGACGCAGCAGCGCGGCGGCCAGCACCGGCACCACCAGGCCGGCCGCCACCGCCCGCACCGCCTGGCCGCCGACCAGCCGGGCCGCGCCGAGCCCGGTCAGCGCGACCAGCAGCAGTGGCGCCCCGGCCAGCAGCGGTGAGCCCGCCGCCCGGCCGACCAGCAGCGGCACCAGGGCGCAGGCGGTGGCGCCGACCAGTGCGGCGACGTGCCCGATCGCGGCGAGCACCCGGCCGGCGAGCCGGGCCCGCCGTGCCCCGTCGCGCGGTGCGCCCCCGCGCAGCGCGACCAGCACGGCCAGGTCCAGCAGCGCCACCCCGAGCAGGACCAGCGCCCAACCGTCCGCTCCCGGCCGGGCTTCGGCGGCCAACAGCGGCAGCACCGGCTGGGCGGCCAGCAGAGCGGCGAACCAGGGCCCGGTCAACCGGCTCCACCGGGCGTACGACACGGCGACCGCCGCGCTGGCCCCCCCGACCAGCGCGGCGTACCTGCTGCCCGGCCAGCCACCCACACCGGCCAGGTTCACCGACCAGGCCGCGTAGCCGTCCAGCACCACCAGCAGCAGCCCCACCGCGGCGAACGTCTCCGCCGTGCCGCGCAACCCCCGACGGGCCGCCACCAGCGGAACGGCCAGGACGAGCGCCGTGACCGCCGCCAGGATCAGCGCCCGGCCACCGACTCCCACCGCCGCCCAGGCCACCGCCGTGAAGACCACCGCCGCGGTGCCCAGCAGGAGTCCACCGAGGACGAACAGCAGGCCCTGAACCGTCCGCGTCGAGGTCTCCGCCGCGCCCGCTGCCGGGGATCCCCCACCCACCGACGCCGGCGTCCCAGCCGCCACGGGCCGCGCGGGGGCGGCAGCGGCCAACCCGGCGCGGACGATCGCGGCCAACTCGGCCCGCCGCTGTGAACTGGCCGCCAGCCGACCGGCCAGCTCGACGTACGTCCGGCGGGCCCGCTCCACCTCCGGCGTGAGCTGGGCGACCTCCCGCCCCAGCCGGACCACCTCGGCGGCGACCGGGTCGGGCGAACGGCCACAGCCGGTGCACCCGGTGCTCAGGTCGGCCGGGGCGCCGCAGGCGGGGCAGGGGTAGCCGGTGTCATCCACCTGGTCATCATCGAAACCCGGCGGGGTGCCCGCCCAGAGTGCGCGTACTCAGGGGCGCGTGTGCTCGTGTACCCAGGTGGCGTAGCCGGGGTCGCCGCTCTCCACCCTGGACACCAGGATCTCCGGCACCTCGTACGGGTGGCTGACCCGGATCTGGTCCACCAGCGCGGTGAGCCGGTCGGGTGCCGTCTTGAACTGCACCGACCACTCGCTGCTGGTCTCCACCCCGGACCGCCACCAGTAGGTGCTGTCCACCTGACCGCCGACCTGCGCGCAGGCGGCGAGCCGCCCGGCGACGGCCGCGGCCGCCAGCACGTCGGCGACCGAACGCGCATCCACCACCGTCGTCACCACGCAGATCTGGTCCACGACCGCACCCTACGCGGCGGCCTCCCGGTTGGCCGCGATCCAGGCGTCGATGCGCGCCCACCAGTCGTAGAGCCAGTCGATGCGTTCCTGCCGCCCGGTCGGCACGTCCTCCGGGGGCACCGACCAGAACCGCATCACGATCCGTTTGTCCATCGGCAGTTCGCGCCACACGTCGGCGACGGTGAGCATCCGGTCCAGCCCGGTGTGGGCGACGAAGATGACCCCGGCGTCCGGGGCCGCCTCCAGCGCGGCGAGCATCCCGCCGGGCTGCGGGGCCAACACGTGCCGCATCCGTTCCGCGCGCAGCGCCATCCGCTCGAGGCCGAGGGAACGCAGCCGGGCGATCGCGCGCAGCCGACGCTTCGGGGTGAAGTTGCCACCCTCCGGGAAGATCACGAAGGCGTCGTTGTCGTCCAGCCCGTTGGCCAGGTGCCCGACCTGGCGTACCGTCTCCTCGCCGCGCTCCGGCGTCGGCGCGATGAACCGGTTGGGCAGCCGGTTGAGCAGCACGTCGATCGCCGGGTCCCACTGGAGGCTGTCCTTGAGCACGATCCGCGGCTCCCGCTTGAACCAGTTGACCAGCCCGTGGATCAGGATGAACGAGTCACCGGGCCCCGCGTGCCGGCAGAGCACCAGCTCGGGCCGGCCGGGCAGGGCGGTGTCCGGGTCGGTGCCCACGACGTCGATGCGTAACCGCAGCGTCCAGCGGGCCTGCCAGAACAGCACCCGCAGGAACCAGCCGGCCAGCACGTAGTGCGCACGTTGGAACGCCGGCGAACGGCTCCGCCAGCCGAAACCGGAGGCGACCCAGAGCACGAAGAGCGCGAGCAGTGCGGCGGCGTCCCAGACGAGGTAGACGCAGCCGATCCAGAGCAGCCGCAGCGGGCGCAACCGGCCGGGGACCAGTGGGGAGGCGGCCGCGGCGACCAACGCCCAGACCGGCAGCGTCGTCACCACGGCGACCGCGAGCAGCACCACGCCGGGAGCGAGCAGCAACCGGCGCAGCCACCTGGGGGGCAGCGGCATCACCGCTCCACGTGGGTGGCCAGGTAACGCCGGGACGCGGTGTACGCCCGGCTGATCCGCCGCCCCACCGCCGCCATGTCCCGGTACGCCCACGGGGTGTCGTCGCGCGGGTTCAGCCCTCCGGTGGGCAGGACGTGCACCTCGACGCCCTCGGGCAGCGCGGCCATCTCCCGGAAGAACCGGTGCCGGCGGGAGATCTCGAACGCGACCTGCGCGATCTCCCACGGCCGCCGGGGCGGGGTCAGCTCCCGTTCGATCCGGCCCACCTGGAGGACGAAGATCTGGCCGGCGCCGGCGGCCACCGCCTCGCCGATCGGGATGGAGTTGACGATGCCGCCGTCCACGTAGTGCGCGCCGTCGATCTGCATGGGCGGCAGCAGGCCGGGCACCGAGGCCGACGCCAGCACGGCCGGCACCACCGGGCCGCTGTCGAACCAGTGCTCGGCGGCACGCTCGATGTGCGCGGCGCAGCAACGGAACGGCACCCGCAGGTCCGCGAAGGTGGTGTCCACCCCCAGCTCGGATTCGAGCAGGCGGCGCAGCGGTCGGGGCGAGTGCAGGTGGGTGCGGGCGGCGAAGCGGCGCAGTTGCCGCGCGACGGAGTCGCCGTACACCTCGCTGGCCTCGGGTGAGGCCCAGAGCCGGACCAACCGGTCGGTCACCGCCTCGGACGGGTCGGCGGCGACGAGTGCGCCGTTGACCGCGCCGATCGAGGTGCCGAGCACCAGGTCGGGTTGGATGCCGGCACGGAACAGGGCTCGCAACATGCCCACCTCGACCGCGCCGAGCACTCCCCCGCCGCCGAGCACGAACGCCACCGGTCCCCCCGCCATGCCACTCATCCTGGCACGGCCCCGCCGCCGACCGGTCGGCCGCGTCGCGCGGGGCGGTCGGCGACAGCGGTGGCCGTCCATGCACGACGGCGTTGACAGGCGGGACACATTCGCGCAACCTGATACCGCTCCCACCCCGAGGGCAGGTGCGATCCGTGAAGGCAGCACTGCATCCGGGCCGGTTGCTGGCCCGCAGGTACCGACTCATCGACCAGATCGGCGCCGGCGGCATGTCGGTCATCTGGCGCGCCCGGGACGAGGTGCTGGACCGGGTCGTCGCGCTCAAGGTGCTCGCCCCGTCGCTGGCCGCCGACGCCCGGTTCCGGGACATGGTGCGCGAGGAGGCCCGCGCCGCCGCGCAGCTGGTGCACCCGCACGTGACCTCGGTGCACGACTACGGCGAGACGGTCGACCCGGACGGCTCCATCACCTCGTTCGTCGTCATGGAGCTGCTCAGCGGTGAGGAGTTGAAGCTGCGGCTCACCGAGGGGCCGCTGCCGTGGGCCGAGGCGGTCCAGGTGGGCGCACAGATCGCCGACGCGCTGGCCGCCGCGCACCGGCTCGGCATCGTGCACCGCGACATCACCCCGGCCAACGTGATGATGACCGGCGTGGGTGTCAAGGTGCTCGACTTCGGCATCGCCACGCGGATCGGCGCGCCGGACGAGGACGAGGACGGCGGCACCTTCGGCACCCCCGCGTACGTGGCGCCGGAGCGGCTCGACGGCGCGCCCGCCCAGCCGGCCACCGACGTGTACTCCCTGGGCGTGCTGCTGCACGAGGCGCTCACCGGCCGGGTCCCCTACCCGGCGGACACCTGGGAGCAGCTCAGCGCGGCGCTGGCCGACGGCCCGCCTCCGACGCTGGACGACCTGCCGGAGCTGCCGCCGGTCGTGGCCCGGATCTGCCTGCGCAGCCTCGCCCGGGACCCGGCCGACCGGCCGTCCGCCCGGCAGGTCGCCACCGCTCTGCGTGACCGTCTGCCGCCGGCAGACCCGCCGACGGCCGCCATCCGGGTGCCCACGCCGACCCGCTCGCCGGCGCCTCCCGACGCGTCGACCGGCGGGACGACGGAGGGACCGGGCGTACCCGACCGGGGCGACGGCGCGCCGGGCCGGTCGCGCCGGCGGCGTGCGCTGCTACTGGTCCCGGCGGTCCTGGCGGTCGGCGTGGCGCTGACCGTGACGGCCCTGCTGCCCGAGCAGCCGACGACACCTCGGACGCAACCCACCGCCGGTCCGGCGGCGCCCACGTCGACCGGCCCGCCGGTCAATGAGGCATCCCGCCCGGCCGTGTCACCGTCGGCGCCGCCGAGAACCGGCCCGCCCTCCGCGCCGCCGGGCACGCTGGTGGAGGCCGCCAACCGGGTCGACGGGCTGATCGGCGCCGGGTTGGACGCCGGGGAGATCCGCTCCGACGTCGGCCTCGACCTGCGCAACGAGCTGCGCAACCTGACCGTGAGCGTCGCCTCCCGGCGGAACGGGCTGGCCGTGCCGGTGGCCCGGCTGCGCGAGAAGGTCGCGGTCCGGATGGGCGAGGGCGGCATCAGCCCGGCGTACGCGCAGCGGCTGGACGCCGCCATCGCCGAGCTGGGTGCGGCCCGGGTCTGATCCGGCCACCGGGGCGGGTGGGTCAGCGGGTCGCGACCCGGGCGGTCTCGCGGACGCCGTGGCCGCGGGCGGCGACCCGCCGGTAGACCTCCTCGTAGCCGTACGCCATCCGCTCGACCGAGAAGTTCTCCGCGACGTGCGCGACGCAGTCCTCCGGGTCCAGCTGCTCCGCGGCCCGCAGGGCCCCGGGAAGGTCCTCCGGCCGCTCGCACACCAGACCGGTCACTCCGGGGCGCACCAGCTCCGGCACCGCACCCCGGTCCAGCGCGACCACCGGCGTACCGGTCGCCATCGCCTCCACCATCACCATGCCGAACGGCTCGTCCCACTGGATCGGCATGATCAGGCATCGGGCGTCGACCAGCATGCGCAGGGTCTCCGCGCGGCCGGCGTTGAACACGACCCTGACGTTCTCGTCGACCAGTGGCGCGACGACCTGCTCGTAGTACCGGCGCTCGGCCGCCTCGTTGCACTTGCCCGCCAGCAGCAGCGGCAGTCCGGCCTCCCGGCACGCCCGGATGGCGACGTCCGGGCCCTTGTCCGGGCTGAACCGGGCCAACCACAGCACCGGCCCGGGGCCGGGCGCGGTCTTGCGGGGAAAGCCCCGGATGTCCAGGGCGTTATGCACGGTGCCGGCCCAGGGCAGGAACGGGTTGAGCTGCCGCTGGGCGTGGGAGATGGCCACCAGTGCGACGCCCTTGTCGACGTCGCTGAGCACGTCGCCGTACTCCCCCACCGGGTTGCCGTGCACCGTGGCCACCGTCGGCACGGCTCGGCGGCCGGCCACCAGCGGACCGATCGTGGTGTGGTCGTGGATCACGTCGAAGTCCGCCGCCGTGATCAGGTGGTTGACCCGGGCCAGGTGGGCCAGTTCCGGCAGCGACTCGCCGAGCCGCTCGTACTGGACCTCCGGAACGGTGGAGACGAAGCTGCCAGCGGCGGTGCCGTGCTCGCCGCCGGCGCCGAACAGGGTCACCGCGTGCCCGTGCGCGGTCAACGCGTCCACCAGACCGGCGGCCACCTGTTCCAGGCCGCCGTAGCCGGGCGGCGGCACGGACAACCACGGCGGGACCACCATCGCGATGCGCAACGACCGCTCCGGAGGGCGGTCGGCGGGCGGGTGGTTCACAGCCACGAGTCCTCCCCGATCATCCCCGGTCGACCGTCGCCGCCGGTCGGCGGCGATTTCCCTGTGGCGTCTTCGGTAAACCGGACAAGCCGGGCGTTCACCCGCCGACCAGGAGCTGGTCGTGGACCACCCGTACCCCCGGGGCGGACCAGGCCACCCGCTCGACCTGGTCGCGTTCCCACCACGAACGGACCACCCCGGCGAGAACGAGGGTGTCGCCGTCCATCTCGACCGTCACCCGGTCGGCGCCGATCGTGCGACGCAGCGCGCGCTGGACGTCGCGACGCACCTGTTCGGCGGCCGGTGGCGCGGGCGGTCGCACCTCGACGAGGTTGGTGATCCCCCGTACGCCGTCGAGGCGGCGCAACTCCCCCTCCGCGGTGCGGCGCTGCCACCCGAACTCCACCTCACCGCGGAGCATCAGCCAGCCGTTGGCAACGGTCACGTCCAGGCGCTCGGATGGCACGAAGCTGTCCCACTCCAGCGCCCGACTGGCCGCGATGGCGATCTCGCCGTCGGTACGCCCCGGCGTGCCCGGCAACCGCACCTCGATCTCGTCCGCCACCGCCCGTACGCCACGGACCCGCTGCGCGCAGCGGGTGGCCGCCCAGCTCCGGGCCGCGCCGTCCACGTAGCCGGTGAGGGTCACCACGCCCTGGTCGACGGTCACGCCGATCTCGTTCGGCTGCAGTTGCGGGTCCCAGGCCAGCTCGGCCAGGACGTCGCGCTGGATCTGCTGGTCGTCACGGACACGCGTCGCGGTGCTCATCGATCCACCCCCCGTACGGTCGCGGGCTCGCCTTCCGAACCTGCCGGGCGAACGGGTGACGGCGGTTCACCCGATCCGGGTGAACCGCCGTCGGGGCGGAAAAGAGCGGCGGGTGACGGAGGGAGGAGGCAGGTTCAGGTGTCGGTCAGGACGTTTCGGCGAGCGTCACGGTTGCCGTCTTCTCGACGCCGTTCCGCTTGAAGTGCACCTCGACCCGGTCGCCGACCTTGCCGGCCTGGACGGCGCCCACCAGGTCGTCGGAGTCGTTGACCACCTTGTCGCCGAAGCGGGTCACCACGTCGCCGCGCTGGAGGCCGGCCTTCTCGGCCGGGCTGCCCGCGGTGACCGACGCGACCAGCGCGCCGCCGCCCTCGGCCTCGTTGACGCCGACCCCGAGCGAGGGGTGGCTGACCTTCTCGCCGCGCTGGAGCTTGCCCGCGACGTCCTTGGCCTTGTTGCTGGGGATGGCGAAGCCGACGCCGATGTTGCCGGTGCTCTGCCCGGAGGTGGCGATGGCGGTGTTGACGCCGATCACCTCACCGCGGGTGTTGACCAGGGCACCACCGGAGTTGCCGGGGTTGATCGGCGCGTCGGTCTGGAGCAGACCGGAGATCGAGCTGACCGCCTGACCCTGCTGGTTCGGGTCCTGCTGCTGGCCCTCGCCGGCCCGGATGGTGCGGTCCCGGGCGCTGAGGATGCCCGAGGTCACCGAGCCCTGCAGGCCGAGCGGGCTGCCGAGCGCGAGCACCTGGTCGCCGACCTGCATGGCGTCGCTGTCACCGAAGGTGGCCGGCTTGAGGTCGCTCACCCCGTTGGCCTTGACCACGGCCAGGTCTGTCTTCGGGTCGGTGCCGATGATCTTCGCGCCGGCGGTCTTACCGTCGGCGAAGACCACCTGCACCGTGTCGCCGGCAGCGGAGGCGACCACGTGGTTGTTGGTGAGCACGTAGCCGTCGGCGCTGAGCACGACGCCGGAGCCCTCGCCGCTGTCGGTGGCGATGGAGACGACGCTGTCCTGCACGGCGGCGGCGATCTTCGGCAGGTCGGCGCCGTTGATCACCGGGGCCGCCGAGTAGGTGCGGGTGATGCCGCCACCGTCGCCGTCGAGGGCGAGCGCGAGCGCCCCGCCGGCGACACCGGAACCGAGCATCAGGGCGAACACCGCGACACCGGCACCGGCGAACTTGGCGATGCGGCTCGGCCGGGGCCCGCTGCCGGGCGGAGCGGCCTGCGGACCCCAGGGCGGCACCGGCTGCCCCGGGTGCTGGGGGTGCTGCTGGTGCTGGGGGTGTTGGGGGTACGCGCCCGGCTGGCCCCCGCCGGCCCAGCCGGACTGCTGCTGGCCGGGATACCAGGGGGCGCCGGGGTAGCGGCCGGCGGTCGGCTGCGGGTACCCGAGCTGGCCGGGCGCCGGGTGGCCGGAGACCGGGTACGGCGGCGCGGAGGGGGTGGCGGCGGGCGGCTCGTAGCCGGTCGGCTGAGCGACGGTCGGAGCCGCCGCGGTCGGCTGACCGGGCTCGTACCCGGTGGACGGGGCCGGCGGCGCGCTGGCCGGCTGGCCGGCGGCAGCGGTGGGCTCGTCCCCGGTGGTCGGAACGACCGGAACGGGGGTGGTCGGGGAGTCGGACTGCACGCGCTCGTCGCGCGGCAGCTCGGCGGTGGGGTGCGACGGCTCGGCGTCGGTGGCGGCCGGCCGGCGCTGCGGGTCGGACTCGAACTCGGTCATGTCACTACCTTCTCCCCGGCCACTGCGACCAACCTGGAACCGTCCTGGAAGTTGGCTGAAAGTCACTCGCCGACCCCGTCGTCCTGTGGCACCTGGGGCAGCCGGACCCGGAAGGTCGCCCCGCCGCCGGGGGTCTCGGCGACCTCGACCGAACCGTGGTGGGCGGCGACCAGCGCCGCCACGATGGCCAGGCCGAGGCCGGTGCCGGTGTTGCCGTCGGCCCGCCGGGTCCGCGCCGCGTCGGCCCGGTAGAACCGCTCGAACACCCGTTCCGCCTGCTCCGGGGAGAGGCCCGGGCCGGTGTCGGACACCTCCACCACGGCGAGGTTCCCCGGCTCCGCGCGCAGGCGCAGCCTGATCTCGGCGTCCGGCGGGGTGTGGGTCAGCGCGTTGGTGACCAGGTTGCCGATCACCTGACGCAGCCGCGCGTCGTCGGCGTAGACGACGAGGGGGCCGGAGCCGGGCTCGATCTCCAGCTCGATCCGTCGGTCCGGGGCGATCGCCCGGGCGGCCTGTACCGCGTCGGAGGCGAGCACCGGCAGCTCCACCGGGGCCAGCGAGAGCGGCCGTTCCCGGTCCAGTCGGGCGAGCAGCAGCAGGTCCTCCACCAGCAGCCCCATCCGGGCCGCCTCGTCCTCGATCCGCCGCAGCAGGCCGGCCGTCTGCTCGGGTGCCCGAGCGGCGCCCTGCCGGTACAGCTCGGCGAAGCCGCGGATCGTGGTCAGTGGGGTACGCAGCTCGTGCGAGGCGTCCGCCACGAACTGCCGCATCCGCTCCTCGGAGCGTCGGGCGCGCGCCTCGGACGCCTGGGCGGCGGCCGCCGCGTCCCTGGCGGTGCTCTCCGCCGAGCGGGCGGCGGTCTCCGAGGCGGCCCGGGCGGTGAACGCCGCCTCGATCTGGGCGAGCATCGCGTTCAGCGCGCGGGAGAGCCGGCCCAGTTCGGAGGTCGGGTGCTCCTGCCCCTCCTCCGGGTCGGGCACCCGGCGGGTCAGGTCACCGCCGGCGATGGCGGCAGCGGTGCGTTCTATCTCCACGAGCGGCTTGAGACTGGTCCGTACGATGGCCGCGCCCACCGAGGCCAGCATGATCAGCACCGCGCCGCCGACCAGGAGGTCGATCCAGACAAGCTGCTTCACCGCCAGGTCGACATCGGTGAGGTGCTGCCCGATCGCCGCGAGCTGACCGTTGGGCAGCTCGGTGTAGAGGATCCGCCAGCGCACCTTGCTGTCACGGGCCCGGACGGTGAACGGGTCACCCTCCAGTTTCTCGAATCCGGCGGCGTTCTCCGGCCACGGCGGGAGATCGGCCATGTCGAAGCGTTGATCGTCGAACTGGTAACCCAGGACCCGGTCACCGCTCGGGCTGGTCACGACCACCAGATAGTCGGTCGGGATGCCCAACCGCCCCTGCTTGGCCTCCACCACCGCGCTCTCGATGCTCCGCGCCGAACCGCGCAGCTCGTTGTCGACCTGGCCCACCAGGTAGTTGCGGAGGAAGTAGGCGGTCAGCGAGCTGATGACCAGCAGCGCGGCCGCGACGAGCGCGAGCACCGACGCGACCAGCTTGACCCGTAGTGGTACGCCCCGCACCCGTCCCTTCGCCTGCTGGACCGCGTTCACGCCGCCGGCTTGCGCAGCACGTACCCGACGCCGCGGAGGGTGTGGATCAGCCGAGGCTGGGTGGTGTCGACCTTGCGCCGCAGGTAGGAGATGTAGGACTCGACGATGTTGTCGTCACCGCGGAAGTCGTAGTTCCACACGTGGTCGAGGATCTGCGCCTTGGACAGCACCCGGTTGGCGTTGAGCATCAGGTAGCGCAGCAGCTTGAACTCGGTCGGCGAGAGCTGCACCCGCTGCCCGGCCCGGTGCACCTCGTGGGTCTCCTCGTCCAGCTCCAGGTCGGCGAAGGTGAGCCGGGAGGGGGCCTGCTCGCCGGTGGTGGTGCGGCGCAGCACGGCCCGGATCCGGGCGGTCAGCTCCTCCAGGCTGAACGGCTTGGTGACGTAGTCGTCGCCACCCAGGGTCAGCCCGCGGATCTTGTCGTCGGTGGCGTCCCGGGCGGTCAGGAAGACCACGGGGGTACGCGTACCGCCCTCGCGGAGCATCCGGATGACCTCGAAGCCGTCCAGGTCCGGCAACATCACGTCGAGCACCACCAGGTCGGGCCGGTGGTCCTTGGCGGCGTTCAGGGCCGCGCTGCCACTGGTTGCGGTGGCGACGTCGAAGCCGGCGAAGCGCAGGCTCGCGGAGAGCAGCTCGAGGATGTTCGGGTCGTCCTCGACGACGAGCAGTCGCGCCTCGGTCTGGGTAGCGGGCATGTGCCCATCATCGGCGACCTCACTGCACCGGCGCTGGACGCTTCCTGCAAAAAACCTGTGAGTCGCCGGCCGGCGGGTCGGTTGGTGGCGCCGGTCAGCGCAGCAGGCGGCGCAGCCCGTCCAGCGCGCCGTCGAGCAGCCGGATCGCGGTACGCAACTGGGTGTCGCTGAGCTGGCGGGCACGCGCCAGCCGGCCCACCTCGACGGTGAACGCGGCCAGCCGCTGGTCGAGTTCGTCGAGCAGCGCCGCGCGGGGCGCGCTGGCCGGACCCGCGCCCGGTGACGGCGGCGCCTCCCACCGGGAACGCCGGGTCTGCCGGGCGGCCGCGCTCAGCTCCCGCTTGAGGTCGCGGACCGAACCGCTCACCTCGCTGCGGATCTCGCCGGCCAGGGTGGAGAGGTCGGCCACCGACGCGGCGATGTCCGCCTCCAGGGTGGTCAGCTCGCCCTGCCGTTGGCGCAGCTCGTCGCGGCCGGCGTCGGTGATCTCGTAGGTCTTGCGGCCTCCGGCGGCGGTGTGACTGACCAGCCCTTCGGCCTCCAGCCGCTGGAGCCGGGGGTAGATGGTGCCGGCGCTGGGGGCGTAGAGCCCGAGGAAGCGGTCCTCCAGCAGGCGGATCAGCTCGTAGCCGTGCTTCGGGCCGTCGTCGAGGAGCTTCAGCAGGTAGAGCCGGAGCCGGCCGTGGCTGAACACGGCGGTCACGGCAGCTCCTCCTCGTCGTCGGTCACCGGTCGGGCGAGGAGCGCGATGCTCCCCGACGTCGCGGAGGCCCAGAGCTTACCCTCGCCTGCGCCGAGCACCCCCTCGCTGTTGGCCAGCGGAAAGGTCGAGGTGTGCACCTGGGGAAACCCGCTGGTGATCCGACCGGAGGCGGTGTGCAGCCGGACGGCGAGGTCGCTGTCCTCCCGGATCCGCACGGTGATGCCGCCCGAGATGGTGCTGAGCCGGATCTCGCTGTGTCGGGGGTTGTCCAGGTCGCAGGTGATGGCTCCGGAGACCGTCTTGGCGTCCACCCGGTCGGCGGCGCTGTCGGCGAGGATCACCTCGCCGGAAACCGTCTCCAGGGTGACGTCGCCGCCCACCCCGAGCGCCTCCACCGACCCGGAGGTGATCTTCGCGGAGGTGCTGCCGCGCAGCCCCATCAGGGTGATCTGACCGGCGGTCACGTCGACCGTGGTCTGCCGGCGCAGCCCCGAGGCGACCAGCGAGCCCGCGACCAGGCCGAGGTCGGCGAGGACGTCGGCGGGCACCGCGACGGACACGTGCACCTTCGGGTACCGGGCCAGCGACCGGAGCCACCGCAGGGCGTCCGCCCAACCGCGGCCGCGCTCCTGACGGAGGGTGAGGCGGCCGTCGGAGTGGGTGATGAGCACGGGCCGACGACCGACCCGGGTGACGTCGATCCGGGTCGGGCCGTCGGTGGCGACCACGTTGAGCCGTCCGCTCACCAGGCGGACGTGCAGCCGGGTGACCGGGCCGTCCACGGTGAGCCGCTGCGGGCTGTCGACCGTCCATCCGGTCATGGCGTCTCCCCTCGATGACGCGCCGACGCACGTCCGACAGGG
Organism: Micromonospora sp. RHAY321; assembly: GCF_023896955.1. Taxonomy (GTDB): domain Bacteria; phylum Actinomycetota; class Actinomycetes; order Mycobacteriales; family Micromonosporaceae; genus Micromonospora. Next base: position 9,594 of record NZ_JAMHIW010000013.1, on the reverse strand, counting down.
GAGACACTAACGCGATACATCGCGACAGCACAAGACTGTCGCGAGTCGTCACGCCGCCAGGTCGAGCTCCCGCCCCGCGCCGGACGTCGGCGCGGCCACCGCCGGCGCGGCGACCGAGGTCGGCACGGTGGCGGCCGAGGTCAGTGTGGGCACCGGGCGCAGCCCGGCCCACGCCGGGGCAGCCGTCCGGGGCACCAGGTGTACGGCCGACTCGGCGGCCCGGGCCAGCAACCGCCGGTCGGCGTCCCGGGCCGGGTGCAGCGCGGCGGTCACCGTCACGGTGACCACGAGTTCCCGTGCCGACACCACTCGCGCCACCGAGCGCAGCAGGGTGTCCGCACCGAGGAAGGCGGCAGCGGTGGTGGCCGCCCCGGTGGCCTCGCACCGGTACCGGAGCCGCAGCGGCACCACCGGGCTGCCCGTGTCGATGGCCGCCTGGAACGTCGCGGGCCGGAAACCGCCGCCGGGGCGGCAGTCGGCCGCGCCCTCCCCGGCGCACCAGGTCGTACCCTCCGGGAAGACCGCGACCGAACGACCGGCGCGCAGCGCGTCGGCGACCCGGCCGACGGTGGCCGGCAGAGCCCGTGGCCGGGACCGGTCCACGAAGACCGTGCCCGCCGCGACGGCCAGCAGACCGACCACCGGCCAGGAGCGGACCTCCCGCTTCGCCACCATGCGGGTCGGCGCGACCGCCAGCACCGCCAGGATGTCCAGCCAGGAGACGTGGTTGGCGACCAGCAGCGCGCGGCGCCGGGGCAACCGGCCCCGGATCACCAGCCGGACGCCGAAGGCGCGGACGGTGGCCCGGGCCCACGCGCGTGTCGCCGCCCGCCGCTCCGGCCCGGGCAGTACGGGCAGCAGCAGCACCAGGCCCACCCCGGCCAGCAACATGCCGGTCGCGGCGACCAACCGGAGCACCCGCCGGGCCACCGGCACCGTGGGCACCTCGTCCGCTGCCGGGAGACACTCGTCGCCGCAGCCGGATTCCGGACGCCAGAGGTCGTGCGCCAGGGCGGTCACCGCTCCACCCCGCCCAGGAAGTGCCGCAGGTAGCGCGGGTTCATCCGGTCCAGGGAGAAGAGCACGTAGAAGTCCGCGCACCTGAAGTCGGGGTCGTACGCCGGCTCGCTGGCGATCCACGCGCCGAGCCGGAGATAGCCGCGCAGCAGCGGCGGCACGGCGGCACGGCCGACCGGGTCGGTGGCCGTCCGGTCGCCGGCGGCTGCCGGCTCGGTGAACCAGGGCCGCAGTGGGCGGACCCGCAGCGGCGGCGGCGCCAGGTGCCGGGCCCGTGCCTGCGCCCACACCTCGTCGACCGCACGCCCGCCGTCGTCCACCGGAACGGAGGCACAGCCGCCGAGCCAGCGGGAGCCGCGCAGGTGCAGGTACCGGGTGATGCCCGCCCACATCAGGTTGATCACCGCCCCCGAGCGGTGGTCCGGGTGCACACAGGACCGCCCGGCCTCGACCAGGTCGTCGCGGAGCGGGTCGAGCGCGGCGAGGTCGAACTCGGTCTCGGCGTACCGCCGGTTGGTGCGGCCCGGCGGCAGCAGCCGGTAGGTACCGACCACCTCGCCGGTGCTCTCCTGGCGGACGATCAGGTGGTCGCAGTGGGCGTCGAAGGGGTCCACGTCCAACCCGGCCTCGCCCGGGCGGAGGGTGGCGCCGAGCTCGGTGGCGAACACCTCGTGACGCAGGCGTTGCGCGGCCGCGACCTGGGTCGGGTCGTCGGCGATCAGCAGGGTGTATCCGCTGGTCGTCAGTGGTGCGCCAGCGGCATGCAGAACGGCCATGGGATCTGTGTAGGTGCCCCGGGTTGCCATCCTCGGTGACCACCGGTGTCGATCGGGTGAACGCCGGCCGGCGTATCTGTCCGACCACGGCCGTGCGAGGCTGCCGGGCGGATCCGGCGACGCTGCCGGCACAACCTCCGGAGGTCGACGATGCGCATCGAGTCCCGCTACAACGGGCCCTCCGGCTCGGGCAACGGCGGCTGGAGCGCCGGAGTCTTCGCCGCCGCGGCCGGCGGCCCCGGCCCGGTCGAGGTGACGCTGCGCCGGCCACCGCCGTTGGAGACCGCGCTGCGGATGGTCGACGGCGAGGTTCGGGACCCGGCCGGCGAGCTGGTGGCCGAGGTCCGGCCGGCCGGAACGGTGGACGCCGTCGTACCCCCGGTCGACCGGGACGCGGCGGTGGCCGCGGCGACCCGCTACCCCGGCCTGGTCGAGCACCCGTTCCCCGACTGCTACGTCTGCGGTCCGCGCCGCGCGGACGGGCTGCGGATCTTCCCCGGCCGGCTGCCCGACGGGCGGACCGCCGCGCCGTTCCAGGCGCCCGAGGAGGTCAGCGGCGCCACGGTCTGGGCGGCGCTGGACTGCCCCGGCGGTTGGGCGGTGCTCGCCCCGGGCCGGCCGTACGTGCTGGGCCGGATCGCCGCCGTGGTCACCGCGCTGCCCGCGCCCGGCGACGAGTGCGTGGTGACCGGCGCGTTGATCGGCGTCGACGGCCGCAAGGCGCTCGTGCACACCAGCCTGTACGGCCCGGGCGGCGCACTGCTCGGCGCGGCTCGGGCCACCTGGATCGCCGCCCGCTGACCCCAGCCGTCGTCCGCAGGGAGGACCCGTCTCCACCGCAAGAAGGACCACGCCGTACGGACCCAGCCTGATTGACCTTGTTGCGCTCGGCCGTCACGCTGTGCCACGGCGTACCTCGACGCCGCACACGGGAGGAGAACGATGACTGACGGGCAGCGAAGCCCCACCAGCGACGGTCAGATCGTGGTGTCCGGTCTGACGAAGCAGTACAAGAACGTCCGGGCGGTGAACAACCTGTCCTTCACCGTGGCGCCGGGGCGGGTGACCGGCTTCCTCGGCCCGAACGGCGCCGGCAAGACCACCACGCTGCGCATGCTGCTGAACCTGGTCACCCCCACCGCCGGCACGGCCACCATCAGTGGCCACCGGTACGCCGACCTCACCGATCCGCTCCGGCACGTCGGCGCGATCCTGGAGGCGTCCAGCGCACACAAGGGCCGCACCGGCATCAACCACCTGCGGGTCATCTGCGCGGCGGCCGGGCTGCCCAAGCAGCGGGCCGACGAGGCGCTGGCCCTGGTCGGGCTGACCCCGGCGGCGAAGCGCAAGTTCAAGGGCTACTCACTGGGCATGAAGCAGCGGCTCGGCATCGCCGCCGCGATGCTCGGCGACCCCCGGGTGCTGATCCTCGACGAGCCCGCCAACGGGCTCGACCCGGAGGGCATCCGGTGGATGCGTGGGTTCCTCAAGAACCTCGCCCACGAGGGTCGCACCGTGCTGGTCTCCAGCCACCTGCTGTCGGAGATGCAGTTGCTCGCCGACGACGTGGTGATCATCGCGGCCGGTCAGCTGGTCCGACAGGGGCCGGTCGACCAGGTCCTCGGGTCGATGGCGCAGGGCGCCCGGGTGCGGGTCCGCACCCCGCAGGCCGAGACCCTGATCGCCGCGCTGAAGGCGCTGTCGGCGACGGTCGACACCGACGAGCAGGGCGTCCTGCTGGTCGGCGGGGTGGACGCCCCGACGATCGGCCGGTCCGCCCTGGCCGCCGGTGTGGAGCTGCACGAACTGACCACCGAACGGCCCGACCTGGAACGGGTCTTCCTGGAGCTGACGGCCGGAAAGGCGGGCATCCGATGAACCTGATCCGATCCGAGCTGCTCAAGATCCGTACCACCAACACCTGGTGGGTCTTCGCGCTCATCTCGCTGCCGCTCTGGGCGCTCACGCTGCTCATCAACTGGTTGCAGGCCGACGCCCTGACGAGCGGGAACCTCGGCGACGTACCACCCGACCAGGTCGACACCGTGGCGGCCGCGGCCAGCCCGGACGCCCTCTCGTCGAACCTGTTCACCACCGGGCAGTTCTTCGGCCTGCTGATCGTGATGCTGCTCGGCATCATCGTGGTGACCAGCGAGTTCTTCCACCAGACGGTGACCACCACGTTCCTCACCACGCCGCACCGCACCGCGGTGATGAGCGCCAAGCTGGCCGCGGCGGGCGTGCTGGCGCTGCTGTTCTGGCTGGTGACCACCGCGTTCAACCTGATCGCCGGTTCGGCGGTGCTGAACGCGGTCGGGCTGGGCTCACAGTTGGGCAACGACGCCGCCTGGCGGGCGATCGGGTTGAACCTCCTCGCCTACCTGCTCTGGGCGGTGTTCGGGGTTGGCATCGGTGTGCTGATCCGCAGCCAGATCGGTGCCACCGTGACCGGCATCCTGCTCTACCTGGGCGGCTCGATCGGCGCCATCCTGGTGATCAGCATCCTGGCCGCCCGCTGGGGTGACTGGATCAACAACCTGCAACTGCTGGTGCCGTCGCTGGCCTCGTCGCTGATGGTCACCGGGGCGGACATCCCCGGAAACCCGCCGCGCTGGGCCGGCGCCGCCGTGCTGATCGGCTACGCGGTGGTCACCGGCGTGGTCGGCACCCTGCTGATGCGCCGGCGCGACATCTCCTGACCGGACGGTCCCGGGGCGGCGGCGGCACGGCCGCCGCCCCGGGGCGCCGCGTTCCCCCGATTCCCCACTCTGGTCGACCTGCCCGCTCAGCCGCCCGGGCAGCCCCGGCCACCACTGATCGGTACGCAGTGGCCGACCGGAGGGTCCGACTCCTGGTCGGCCGGGTCGTGGCCGATCAGCGTGGTGGTTGCCATGCTGCCGGCCAACGCGACCCCCAGATAGACCAGCACCATTCCGCCGAGCGCCCAGCCGAAGTGGCGCCGCCAGGTCGGCTCCCCCGACAGCGCGGCCAGCAGCAGGCCGGCAGCAGGGAGTGCCGCGTTCAGCACCAGCCCGGCGGTCAGCAGGGCGTCCGTGGTGGCGCCGAACGCCTGCGCCGCGTCCCGGGTCGGCGTGTACGGCGTGGACGTCCGCCGGATCAGGCCCACCACGAGCAGGAACGGCACCCCGTACAGCCAGGCGAAGAACAGCCCGCCGAGGCCGAGCCGCTTCACGAGCGCCCCAGGTACGCGCCGGCCACGACGGTCCCGACCGCGGCGCTGACCGCCACGGACAGGGTGCCGGCCAGCACCGCGGAGGTGATCCGGCGGACGGCCAGCGCGTTGACCACCGCCGTGACGATCAGCAACCCGAGGAGCACGGGCGCACCCCAGAACAACCCGGCCAGCGCCAGCGACTCCAGGGGCGAGAGGCAGCTGAACATCGCCGAACAGTCCTCTCGGGGCGCGCTCGGCACGCTCGTCGTGCCCACCACGACCGCCGCGATCACCGTCGCGTACCAGCCGAACGCGACCGCCATGCTGCGGCCGTACCGCCCCCGCGCTCCCGTGTCATCCATGCGGCCGATCCTCGCCGGCAGCGCCGGCACAGGACATCCGTACCCGTACTCAGTCGTGCCAGCTCACCGCCGTACCAGTCATCGGGGGACGACGCAGCGGATGCTGAACTTCTGGCATCTTCTGTGAATCGGACCACGCGACCGAGGCGGAAATGCCTGCGGGATCCGTACGGCGTAGCCTGGGAGCCGTCCTGTCCGTACTCCTCACCGGGTGCGACGGACCACCGCGTGACACACAAACCCGCGTGAAAGAGGCGATTACCGGCCGTGTCGACCCAGCAGACTTCGCAGGAGAACCCACTGGCGGGTTTCGGCCCGAACGAGTGGATCGTCGAGGACATGTATCAGCGCTACCTCGCCGACCCAACGAGCGTCGATTCGGCCTGGCACGACTTCTTCGCCGACTACCGACCGGCGCCGGGGGCCGCGACACCGCGCGGCGGTGAGCCGGCCGGCGCGCCGGCCGCCGCACCCGAGCCGGACGGCCAGCCGGAAGCGGCCGCCACGGTCAGCCAGCCGAGCACCCCGGCGAAGCCGCCGGCGGCCAGCAAGCCGGCCGCGCAGCCGGCGAAGCCCGCCGCCGCGGCACCCGCCCCCGCGAAGGCCGCCGCCCCGGCGAAGGCCGCCCCGGCCAAGCCGGCCGCCAAGGCCGCCGCGCCGAGCACCGAGGGCCCGCAGACCACGCCGCTGCGCGGTGTCGCCGCGAAGATCGTCCAGAACATGGACGCCTCGCTGAGCGTGCCCACCGCGACCAGCGTCCGGGCGGTCCCGGCCAAGTTGCTGGTCGACAACCGCATCGTGATCAACAACCACCTCGCCCGGGGGCGCGGTGGCAAGGTCAGCTTCACCCACCTGGTCGGGTACGCGATGGTCCGGGCGCTGGTCCAGCACCCGGAGATGAACAACTCCTTCACCGAGGCCAACGGCAAGCCGGCGGTGGTCCGCCCGGCGCACGTCAACCTCGGCATCGCGATCGACCTGGCCAAGCCCGACGGCAGCCGCAACCTCGTGGTCCCCTCCATCAAGGGCTGCGAGCAGATGGACTTCCGGCAGTTCTGGCAGGCGTACGAGGACGTGGTCCGGCGGGCGCGGCGCAACGAGCTGACCATGGAGGACTACTCCGGCACCACGATCTCGCTGACCAACCCGGGCGGCATCGGCACCGTGCACTCGATGCCGCGGCTCATGCAGGGGCAGAGCGCGATCATCGGCGTCGGCGCGATGGAGTACCCGGCCCCCTACCAGGGGATGTCCGAGGCCACCCTCGCCGAGCTGGCCGTCAGCAAGATCATCACGCTGACCAGCACCTACGACCACCGGATCATCCAGGGCGCGCAGTCCGGCGAGTTCCTCAAGGTGATGCACGAGCTGATCCTGGGTGAGCACAGCTTCTACGACGAGATCTTCACCTCGCTGCGGATCCCGTACGAGCCGGTGCGCTGGATGCGCGACGTCGCGGTCAACTCCGAGGGCCAGATCAACAAGACCGCCCGGGTCCACGAGCTGATCCACGCCTACCGGGTGCGCGGTCACCTGATGGCCGACACCGACCCGCTGGAATTCAAGATCCGCAAGCACCCCGACCTGGACGTCCTCCAGCACGGGTTGACCCTGTGGGACCTTGACCGCGAGTTCCCGGTGAACGGCTTCGCCGGCCGGCAGCGGATGAAGCTGCGCGAGATCCTCGGCGTGCTGCGCGACTCGTACTGCCGCCGGGTCGGCATCGAGTACATGCACATCCAGGACCCGGAGGAGCGTCGCTGGATCCAGGAACGGATCGAGCGCAAGTACGAGAAGCCGTCCCCGGACGAGCAGAAGCACGTGCTCAACCGGCTCAACGCCGCCGAGGCGTTCGAGACCTTCCTGCAGACCAAGTACGTCGGCCAGAAGCGGTTCTCGCTGGAGGGTGGCGAGTCCCTGATCCCGCTGCTCGGCGAGATCCTGGAGTCCTCCGCCGAGGGTGGGCTGGACGAGGTCGTCATCGGGATGGCGCACCGGGGTCGGCTCAACGTGCTGGCCAACATCGTCGGCAAGCCGTACGAGAAGATCTTCTCCGAGTTCGAGGGCCACCTGGACCCGCGCTCGACCCAGGGCTCCGGCGACGTGAAGTACCACCTGGGCCAGAACGGCAAGTTCACCACCCCCGACGGCGAGCACGCCGTCAAGGTGTCGGTGGTGGCCAACCCGTCGCACCTGGAGGCCGTCGACCCCGTGCTGGAGGGCATCGTCCGGGCCAAGCAGGACCGGATCGACCTCAAGCTGGAGGGCTACACCGTGCTGCCGCTCGCGGTGCACGGTGACGCGGCGTTCGCCGGGCAGGGCGTGGTCGCCGAGACGCTCAACCTGTCGCAGTTGCGCGGCTACCGCACCGGCGGCACCGTCCACGTGGTCGTCAACAACCAGGTCGGCTTCACCACCGCCCCGGAGTACAGCCGGTCCAGCCTCTACAGCACCGACGTGGCCCGGATGATCCAGGCGCCGATCTTCCACGTCAACGGCGACGACCCGGAGGCCGTGGTCCGGGTGGCCCGGCTGGCCTTCGAGTACCGGCAGACGTTCAACAAGGACGTCGTGATCGACATGGTCTGCTACCGCCGGCGCGGGCACAACGAGGGCGACGACCCGTCGATGTCCAACCCCCAGATGTACAAGATCATTGACTCGAAGCGCTCGGTGCGCAAGCTCTACACCGAGGAGCTGATCGGTCGCGGCGACATCACCGTGGAGGACGCGGAGGAGCTGCTGCGCGACTACCAGGCGCAGCTGGAGAAGGTCTTCAAGGCCACCCGGGACGCCGCCGCGGCACCGCGCCAGCTCAACCGGCCGCGCCGCGAGGAGGAACCGGAGCCGCAGGTCGACACCGCCACCGACGCGGCCGTCGTGAAGGCGATCGGCGAGGCGCACGTCAACCTGCCGGAGGGCTTCACCCCGCACAAGCGGATCCAGCAGCTGCTCGACCGGCGGGCCAAGATGTCCGTCGAGGGCAACATCGACTGGGGCTTCGGCGAGATCATCGCGCTCGGGGCGCTGCTGCACGACGGGGTCACCGTCCGGCTGGCCGGTCAGGACTCCCGCCGTGGCACGTTCGTCCAGCGGCACGCCTCCGTGGTGGACGCCCGTACCGGCGACGACTACCTGCCGCTGAAGTCGCTCACCGGCGACGGCGAGCGTTCCCGGTTCTTCGTGCACGACTCGCTGCTCAGCGAGTACGCCGCGATGGGCTTCGAGTACGGCTACTCGGTGGAGAACATCAACGCGCTGGTGGCCTGGGAGGCGCAGTTCGGTGACTTCGTCAACGGCGCCCAGTCGGTGATCGACGAGTTCATCTCCTCCGGCGAGGTGAAGTGGGGCCAGCGCTCCGCCGTCACCCTGCTGCTGCCGCACGGCCACGAGGGCCAGGGCCCCGACCACACCTCGGGCCGCCCGGAGCGGTTCCTGCAGATGTGCGCCGAGGACAACATGCGGGTGTCCATCCCGACCACCCCGGCGAACTACTTCCACCTGCTGCGCCGCCAGGCCCTGTCGCCCAAGCGCAAGCCTCTGGTGGTGTTCACGCCGAAGTCGCTGCTGCGGCACAAGCTCTGCGTCTCGTCGGTGGAGGACTTCACCACCGGCACCTTCCAGCCGGTGCTGCGCGACACGGCCGCCCCGGCGCCGGAGGCCGTGAAGCGGGTGCTGCTCTGCTCCGGCAAGATCTACTACGACCTGTTCCAGGCCCGGCAGGAGCGCGGCGTCACCGACACCGCGATCATCCGGATCGAGCAGCTGTACCCGCTGCCGGTGGAGGAGATCCGGGCCGCCCTGGCGCAGTACCCGAACGCGGAGGACTTCGCCTGGGTGCAGGAGGAGCCGGCCAACCAGGGCGCCTGGTCGTTCGTCGCGCTCAACCTGCTGGAGCACCTCACGGACGTCCGGCTGCGGCGGATCTCCCGCCCGGCCGCGGCCGCCCCGGCGGTCGGCTCGGCCAAGACGCACGAGGTCGAGCAGAACGCCCTGATCGAGGCGGCTCTCCCCCGCCCGTGACCTGACGCACCGCGAGAGCCGGGGCAGGGCCGACACCACGGTCCTGCCCCGGCTCCGTCGGTCCACCCGCCCGGCCCGCGCCGGGCCAAGCACGAGGACGTACCGATGTACTTCACCGACCGTGGTATCGAGGAGCTGGTCGAGCGCCGGGGCGACGAGCAGGTGACCCTGGAGTGGCTCGGCGAGCGCCTACGCGACTTCGTGGACCTCAACCCCGACTTCGAAACCCCCATCGAACGCC
>NZ_JAMHIW010000012.1 GCF_023896955.1 Micromonospora sp. RHAY321 | reverse complement strand
GGGGGAGATGACCGTGGAGAAGCCGAAGCTGGTCGCCGCTGGCGCCGTCCTCGCCGTGGCGGTGGCCGTTGGCGCGTGGGCGCTGGTCACCGGCGGCGACGAGCCGGAGGCGGGCCCTCCGGCGGCCGACGCGTCACCCGCACCGGCCGCGACCGACCCGGTCGGTGTGCTGGTCGCCGCCGCCACGAAGGTCGACCAGCAGTCGTATCGGCTGACGGTCGGCACAGGTGGGGCGGCGGGCGGGGACAGCACGGTGCTGCTCTGGGACCCGAAGGCGCGGCGCGGTCTGGAGACCACCTCGCTGAAGGTGCCCAACGGCGAGGTGAAGATCGAGCGGCTGACCACCGGCCCGGACGTGTACGTGCGGGTCAGCGCCCCGGACCGCCGGATCCCGGTCTGGGACGGCCGGACCTGGTGGCACGTGGGCGCTCCGAAGGCGCCGGGCGCTCAGCCGGGCCTGGACAACACCCGGCTGGCCGGCACGTTGACCGCGCCGGCCCAGGTCCGGCAGACCGGCGTCCGTGAGTACGCCGGCACGCTGGACCTGCGCGAGAGCGGCGCGGTGCTGGGCAGCGGCGTCGGCAAGGTGCTCGGCGAGCGGGCCGGCGCCGTGCCGTTCACCGCCGCCGTCGACGAGCACGGACGGCTGGTCCGCTACCGGATCGAGTTGGCCAGCGAGCAGTCGCAGACCGCGCAGCTCGACCTGACGTACTCGGACTTCGGGCTGCCGGTGGCGGCCGATCCGCCGGCGGCCGACCTGGTCGGCGAGGATCCGCCGGCGAACATCCCGGGTGCCTGACGCCCGGCTCACTCCTCGTACGCCCCGTCCACGCCGGTGACCAGGAAGTCGTAGACGGTACGGGCCATCCGGCGGACCGTCTCGTCGCCGGTGTCCATCGGCCCGGCGGTGAGGAACGCGACGGCGGTCTCCGAGCCGGGGATCAGGTAGTAGCCGACGTCGTGTGAGGCGTCCGGCAGGTCCCCGGTCTTGTGCGCGACCGGCACGCCGGGCGGCAGCGCCGCCGGGATCTTGGTGTTCAGGGTCTGCTCGCGCATGAAACCGATCATCAGGTCGCGGGAGGCGGGGGTGAGGATCTCGCCGTCCCAGACCGCGCCGAGCAGCGACACGACGTCGTCCGGGCTGGTGTAGTTCTCCTCGCCGCGCTGCGCGGCCGCGCTGTCGAGCATCCTGCGAGCGAGGATCGTCGAGCGCTGGTTCATCGAGTCGATCAGCGCGTTGACCGGGGCGAACCCGCCCAGGTAGGTGATCAGCACATTGGCGGCGACGTTGTCGCTGTACTTGATCAGGTACTGGGCGAGCCGGTGCAGGGTGACCACCTGCGGGAACGTCTCGAACTGCAACTGGCCGGTCCCGCCGACCACGTCCGCCGGGGTGACCAGCACGCCGTCGTCGAGAGAGACCTGTCCACAGTCGACGCGGCGGAGCAGCTCGACCAGGATCCACAGCTTGATGACGCTGGCCGCCTTCGGGCGGAGCGCGCCGTTGACGGCGATCTGCTGGTCGCCGTACCGGCCGGACAGATCGCGCACGGTGACCCCGGCCGGGTTGAGGCTCGCGTCGGCGACCACCCGGGCGAGTTGCCCGCTGAGCGGGAACAGTCGCGCCCCCGCGGCCGGGTCGGTGGGCGGCTGCGGGCTGGTGACGACCACGCCAGTCAGGTCGGTCGGCTGGTGGTGCCGCCGGATCACCTGGAGGCTTCCCTCGGCCCGCCCGACCAGGGGCACCCGGTAGCGGTAGCTCGTGCCCCCGACGGTCACCTCACCGCTGGCCACCCCGGCGGCCACCCGCATGTCGGGGTCGGCGACCCGGCCGGTGTCGCCGTCGCAGGCGCGATAGCGCACGGTGTGCCCGAGCGAGTCCACCGAGAACACCCCGCCGGGGAACGACAGCCAGGACACCTCGCTGGTCGGCGCCCGCTCCGGGGTCGGCTCCACCCCGGGCTCATGCCCCGCCTCGGCATCGCCGCCCGGCTCGGCTCCGTACCCCGGGTCGGTTTGCTGGCCCGGCTCGGCTGCGGACCCTGGGCCGGGGCCTGGGCCGTCCGCGGTGGCGGGCCCGGTCGTCGCGACCACGACCAGCGCGACCGCCGCCGTCAGCCACTTCAGGGCCGACCGGCTGGCTGGACCCGGCTGGGAAGATGAGGACTTCTTGTCGCTTTTTCTCACGTTTGCACGATATGAAGCGGCGGGGGTGCCTGGGGCCGTCGAGGCTGGCGTCACCCGTCCGGGCGGCCTTGTCCCGACGACCGCGACACCTCACGGGTGACTCTGAGGTATCAGCGCCTCGAGCAGCACCGCCCCGCGCCGCCGGGCCGGCCGACGGGGTTACGCCGATGGCGCGGCCGGCACGGGATCCGTGGGCAGTCCGGGTGCCAGCCGGCGCATCGAGGTGAAGGCGGGCACCAGCGCCTCGTACAGCTCGGCGAAGAGCGGCAGCAGGGATGCGTACGTGGCGGCCGCGGCCGGGTCGGGGCGGATGGTCTCCTCGATCGTCACGAGGTCGGAGGCCACGTCGATGCTGGGGATCAGGCCCAACGCCTGCATTCCGAGCAGGGCCGCGCCGAAGCTCGACCCCTCGGGCCCAGCCGGAAAACTCACCGGCAGGCCGAGCACGTCGGCGAGCATCTGCCGCCACAGGCCGCTGCGGGCGAAGCCGCCGCCGGCCCGGACCTCGCGGACCTCGTTGCCGGCCGCGCGCACGGAGGTGAGCACCAGCGCGAGTTGCTGACAGACCCCCTCCAGGGCGGCCCGCACCAGGTGCTCGCGGCGGTGCCCGTGGGTCAGCCCCACGTACGCGCCGCGCGGCAGGGCGCTCCAGTGCGGTGCCCGCTCGCTGTGCAGGTACGGCAGCATGATGAGCCCGCCCGAGCCGACCGGCGCCCGGGCGGCCAGCGCGACGAGCGCCGCCTCGGAGTGCGCGCCCAGGTCCGGGGCGAGCGCTTCGGCGGCCCACCGGAGGACGATGCCGCCGTTGTTGATCGCGCCGCCGACCGCCCAGCGGTCCTCGGTCAGCGCGTAGCAGAACACCCCACCGAGCGGGTCCACGCCGGGCCGTTCGACCATCACCCGCATCGCGCCGCTGGTGCCGATCGAGCAGGCCACCATGCCGGGGTGCACCGCGCCCAGGCCCAGGTTCGCCAGCGGCCCGTCGCCGGCGCCGACCACCACGGGGGTGCGCTGCGGCAGCCCGGTGGCCGCCGCGGCCTGCGGGGTGAGCCCGGGCAGTACGGCGGTGGTGGAGACCAATTGGGGGAGCTTTTCGTCGGTGATGCCGGCGATGGTCAGCGCCTCGCTGTCCCACTCCAGTCGGTGGATGTCCATCAAACCGGTGGCCGAGGCGATGGAGTGGTCGGTGACCAGGAGGCCGCAGAGCCGCAGCAGCACCCAGTCCTTGATGCCGACCCAGTGCACGACCTGTTCGAAGAGCTTCGGTTCCTGCTCGGCGAACCAGAGCAGCTTGGGCAGCGGCGACATCGGGTGCATCGGCGTCCCCGTCCGCCGGTGCAGGGCCAGGCCGGAGGGCACCGCCCGCAGGCGCTCGGCCTGTCGGGTGGATCGCGAGTCGGCCCAGGTCAACGACTGGGTCAGCGGGACACCGGCCCGGTCCAGCCCGATCAGGCTGTGCATGGCCGAGCCGAACGACAGCCCGGCCACCGGCGCGGCCAGATCGGCCACCACCGCGCGGATCGACTCCAGCACCGCGTCGAGGATGAGCTGCGGGTCCTGTTCGGCGTACCCGGGTTGCGGGTCGTCCAGCGGGTAGCCGGCGGTGTGGGCGGCGAGCTGTCGTCCACTGGTGTCGTACGCGACGACCTTGGTGCTGGTGGTGCCGATGTCGACCGCGACCACCACTCCGGGCCGGCTGTCCTGCGGCACGACCCTCACCCCCTCCGTACGGCGATGCGGCGGCATCGCCACCCGGCTGCGGCTGACGTTACCGAGGCAGCGGCCACCGCGTACGGCACGCCAAAAAGGTGGGTCTCCGCCGGCGGGTCGGTCTCCGCGCCGCGCGGCGACACTCCGAACCGCATGAACGTCGGCAGCAGTATCGCCCTATCGTGTGGATTGCTCCGCCGATCGGCCACTTCGCCCCGTTCTGGCGTGTCCGGGCGGCGCGTCGTTGCTGTTAACACGAGTGACACCCCGGTTGGTGGCCTGCGCGACGGAGGAGTCGGCGTGGCAAAGACTGATTCGACGGGTTCCACTTGGCGGTACCGGTGGGCGCGCCGGCAGAACGTTCGGCGGGTCAGCACGTTCCGCGGCGCTGAGGCGGCGTGGCGGCGACGCGACGACGAGCTACGGCGGCTGCGTGCCCTGGCCGCCGACTTCCAGGGCTCCGCGGCGGCCGGTGCCGGCCTGCCGCTGGAGCTGGCGGGCGACGAGGTGGTGCTCTGGGTGCTGCCCGCCGCACAGTTGGTCGAGGTGCGGCACACCACGGTGCTGCCCGCGCCGGACCTCACGGTCGCCCCGCCGGCCGGGCCGCTGCGCCCGCGTCGCCCAGACGGGGTCCGGGTCACCGACGCCGGCATGGCCGTGATCACCAGCCGTCGGCTGGTGCTGCTCGGCGGACGCGGCCGGCGCGACTGGGCGTACGGCCGGATGACCGGCCTGGGCCACGACCCGGCGGCGCCGGTGACCCTGATCCAGGTGCTGGACCGGCGGGGTACCTCCGGGTTGATGCTGCCCGCCGACGCGGCGGCGGACTTCCGGTTCACGCTCACCCTGGCCTTCGCCGACGCGATCGAGCAGCGGGCCGCGGTGCTCGCCCAGCTCGACGAGTTGATCGCCGAGCACGCCCAGCTCAAGCCGTTCCGGCCGGCGGCGGCCACTCCCGCGCAGGCCCGGCTCTCCGCGCTGGTGCCGGGCGGCCGGCGAACCGTCGCGGTCGCCGCGGCCGTCGCGCTGCTGGTGCCGGCGGCGCTGCTGGAATCGGACCCGTCCGACCCGACCGGCCGCTCGGAGGTCGCCGTCGCCGCCACCCCGGCGCCCACTCCCAGCGCGATCCCGGCGCTGGTCCTCCCGACGCCCGCGCGCAGTACCCCGTCGAAGTCGACGAAGTCGCCGCGCCCGTCGCCCACCCCAAGCCGGGACCCGCGTTGCGGCGCGCCGCAAAACCCGCTGGGGTACGACTTCTGCGGCGGAACCCGGATCCGCCGGCCCGCCACCGAGGTCTGCGACTGGTTCGACTGCGCGCCGCAGTTCTGGTCGGGTCGGGGCTACCTGGTGCAGTGCCGCGACGGCGCGGTCAGCCTGACCGGCGGCCGGTCGAACGCCTGCGCCGAGCACCGTGGCGTGCGGCGGACCATCTGGAAGTGACCGATTTGGGGGTGAACGTCCGCTTCGGTGAGCCAGAATGATCGGGTGGAGATCCGGTCCGACGATGGTGCCCGGGTGCGGATCCGCCCGATCGGCTACCAGCCCGGCATCGACCCGCCCGACGACCCCGACCGAGCCGTGCCCGGTTGGCGCGACTGGCTGCTCATCGAGGTGGACGCCCGCACCGCCGACGGTCAGACCTGGTCGCACCACTACCCGAGCCTGATGGTCGAGGAGGCCCGTGCGCTGGGCAGTTGGCTGCGCGGGCAGGCGGAGGCGGCCGTCGGCCCGAACCCGCCGGCCGCGGTTGTCCGCTTCACCGAGCCCAACCTGACCCTGCGGACCCGGGTCATCCGCCGTCGCCGGCTGGAGTTGACCGTCGAGTTCTCCGCCGAGTCGCTGCCACCGTGGATGCGCCGCCCGCCCACCGCGATCTACCCGCTGATCCTCACCGTCTCCGCGGACGCCCTCGCGGTGGCCGCCGAGCAGTGGGCCGGGCACTGCGAGGCGTACCCGCCGCGCACGCCGTCGCGGTTTCCGGCCCGAGGTCCGTCGCCAGGCCCGATGACGCACCGGAAGCGGGCCGGCTGACCGGCTCGGTACGCCGACAATGTCGGACGAGCGTGATACCTCTGCGGTGTCGATACGCCCGGGTGTGGGCGGTACCTCCGCTCGGAAGGAGCCCGATGTCCGGCTACGTGCAGCTCGGCGAGGTCAACACGTTCTACGAGCGCGACGGCGCGGGAGATCCGCTTGTGCTGCTGCACCCCGGCTTCGCCGACTCCCGGGCGTTCGGGCAGAACGTGCCGGGGCTGGCGGAACGGTTCACCGTCTACCGGCCCGACCGGCGCGGGCACGGTCGTACCCCCGACGTGGACGGCCCGATCAGCTACCAGCAGATGGCAGAGGACACCATCGCGTTCCTGGAGCAGGTGGTCCGCGGGCCGGCGTACCTGGCCGGGCACAGCGACGGTGCTCCGGTCGCGCTGCTGGTGGCGCTGCGCCGCCCCGACCTGGTCCGCCGGCTGGTGCTCGCCGCCGGCGTGTTCCACCACGACGGCTGGATCGACGGCGCCGTCGACCTCGACGAGGAGACCGTCGCCTTCTTCGTCCAGTACCACGGCGAGGTGTCACCGGACGGGCCGCAGCACTTCCCGATCGTCAAGGCCAAGCTGGACCGGATGCACCACGAGGAGCCCACGCTGACCGTCGCCGACCTGGCCGGATACCCCGGCCCGGCGTTGGTGATGGTCGCCGACGACGACGAGGTCCGTGTCGAGCACACCGTGGCGTTGCGCGACGGGCTGCCGCAGTCGCAGCTCGCCGTGGTGCCGGGCACCACCCACGGCCTGCTCGCCGACAAGCCCGACCTGTGCAACCGGCTCATCATCGACTTCCTCACCGAGCCGATCGGTTCGGCGGTCGCCCCGGCCGGGGCGGGCGGCAACGGGCAGGGGTAAGGTGACGTCCGTCAGCCAAGAGAGGAGGTGAGCCCGGTGACCACCAATCGTCATTCCTGGGCGCTCCTCTCGGCCGTCCCCCTCAGCTGACCTTTCGCGTCGGGGAGCGCCCTCCTTATCGGAGGATCAATGTCTTTCTCCCCGTTCCGCATCGACGTGTCCGATGCGGTCCTCGACGACCTGCGGGCCCGACTGGCCCGTACCCGATTCACCGACCGAAGCGGCAACGAGCCGTGGCAGGGCGGCGTCGACCCCGACTACCTGCGGGACCTGGTGTCCTACTGGCGTGACGGCTTCGACTGGCGGGCCCGCGAGGCCGAACTCAACGCGTACCCGCACCACCTGGCCGTCGTCGGCGGCCGGAAGCTGCACTTTCTGCACGTCCGCGCCGCCCGCCCGGCCGGCGCGCCCGCGCCGCTGCCGCTGATCCTCAGCCACGGCTGGCCCAGCAGCTTCGTCGAGATGCTGCCGCTGGTCGACCGGCTGACCGACCCCACCGGGCACGGCGGCGCGTTCGACGTGGTGGTGCCCTCGCTGCCCGGCTTCGGCTTCTCGGACGTACCGGACGAGCCGGTGACCCGGGCGCTCCTCGCCCGGACGATGCACGAGTTGATGACCGACGTGCTCGGCTACGAGCGTTACGGAGCCTTCGGCGGGGACGTCGGCGGGGTGGTCACCGGCTGGCTCGGTGCCCTGTACCCGGAGCAGGTCGCCGGCATCCACATGATCCACCCGCCGTTCCCGGCCAGCTTCGACGACCGACCGCTGTCGGCGGCCGAACAGGCGTACCTGGACGCCGAAACCGCGTACGACCAGACCGACGGCGGGTACAGCGCCATCATGGGCACCCGACCGGACACCCTCGCGGCGGCGCTCGCCGACTCCCCGGCCGGGCTGGCCGCCTGGCTCGTGGACAAGTACCGGGACTGGAGCGACAACCACGGAGACCTGGCGAACAGCGTCGATCGCGACACCCTGCTCACGATCATCACGCTGTACTGGGCCAGCGGAACGATCGGCTCATCGTTCCGGCAGTACGTCGACTTCGACCACAACACGCCACGACCCGACATCACCGTGCCCGCCGCGTTCACGGTGAGCACCGAACCCGCACTGGCCAGCTTTCCCCGCTCGATCGCCGAGCGGGCCTGCACCGACATCCGGCACTGGAGCGCGCCGGGCCGGGGCGGGCACTTCATGCCGCTGGAGGAGCCGGACCTGCTCGCCGGCGAGATGAGGCAGTTCTTCACGTCACTGCGCCCGTCGTAGGCAATGGTGGAGCCGGGCCGGTCGCCGGCCCGGCTCCACGGCGTGTCACGCCCGGGCTCGCCGTCTCGTCACGGGCATATGAGAACCATCGTGCGACCCGCCGCCGCCCTGCTCGGCCTGGCCACCGTGATCGTCGGCGTGTGGGCGCTGCTCTCACCGGCCTCGTTCAGCGACTGGGCGGGCTTCCCGCCACACCGGCACTTCGTGCACGACATCGGCGCGTTCCAGCTCGGCATCGGGGTGACCCTGCTGCTCGCCACCATCTGGGCCGACGCGCTCACCGTGGCCTTCGCCGGCTACGTGGTCGGCGGGACGGCCCACACGGTGGTGCACGTCGCCGACCGTAATCTGGGCGGCACCACCGGGCAGACCGTCGCCAT
This sequence comes from Micromonospora sp. RHAY321, assembly GCF_023896955.1. Taxonomy (GTDB): domain Bacteria; phylum Actinomycetota; class Actinomycetes; order Mycobacteriales; family Micromonosporaceae; genus Micromonospora. The sequence goes on along the minus strand of NZ_JAMHIW010000012.1, from coordinate 165,991 downwards.
CGCCGGTGCCGTGGTGGTGGCCGGAGCGGCGTTCGTGTACCGGTGGCGCGAGCAGGGCTGGGTGCTCGGCACGGTCTCGCCGACCGGTGTGCCGGCCTTGGCGCCGTTCGGCCGGCAGAAGACGGTGCTGCTGACCACGTACCGCCGGGACGGGCGACCGGTCGCAACGCCGGTGAGCATCGCGGTGGTCGACGACCGGGCGTACGTGCGCAGCTTCGAACGGGCCTGGAAGACCCGGCGGATCGGCAACAACTCGACGGTAACCGTGGCGGCCTCGACCGCGCGTGGCGTGCCGACCGGCCCGGCCGTGCAGGCCACCGCCCACCGGCTGAACGGCACGGAGTACGACGTGGCCGCCCGCACGCTGCGCCGCAAGTACCCGCTGCTGCACGGCGTGCTCGTGCCGCTGCTGCACCGCCTCGGGCGGCGCAGGACCGGCCGTACCGTGCACTTCGCGCTCGTGCCGAAACCCTAGTCTGTCAAATCTCTCCTTTCGGGAACAAAGGGAAGCATCGATCCCTCCGGCGTTCCCTGTCACGTACATGAGCGGTTGTACCGCGTGTGACCGTGACCTCACGCCCCACCGCTTTCGGGCCGCACTGGCGGATCGCCTGGGCCGAGCGCGAGAACGAACGGCGGCGACGCGCCTACCGCAGCGCGACCGACGCCTGGCTGCGACGCAACGACCACCTGACCCGGCTGCGGATCGAGGCCGCCGGGTTCCTCGGGTGCACCCAGCCGCGTACCGGCCTGCCGGTGGACCTCGCCCACGACGAACTCGTCTTCCGGGTCGTCCCCCTCGCGAAGCTGGTCGAGGCCGAGGCGCGGCACGTCACCGGCCTGCCCACACCCGGCCCGCTCACCTGCGCCGACACACCCGGCAACACCCTGCCGACCGGCCTGCGGGTCGTCGACGCCGGCCTGGCCGTCGTGACCAACCACCGAATCGCCTTCGCCGGGCGCGACCATCGTCGGGAGTGGAGGTACGCGGACCTGACCGGCCCCGCGCACCATCCCGACGTCCCCCTGACCCTGCTGCACGCCGACGACCGCGGTCCGCTCGCCGGGCTGCTCGTGCCGGCCACCGCCGCGGTGAACTTCCGCTTCTACCTGACCCTCGCCGTCGCCGCCCTCGCCGGAGAACGCGCCACCGTCGTCGCGCGACTCGACGCCCTGCTGGACGCCCACCGTCGCGCGCGGCCGACACCGCTGCCGTTCGTCGGCCCGGACGAAGCGCCCCTGACGGCCGTACGCCCCGATCGCCGGGTGATCGCCGTGGCCGCCGTCACGGCGATGGTGGTCGCGACGCTCGGTCCTGGGGCTTTCGGGCCGGAGACGGGCGGCCCGGTGCAGCGGGCGGATGCCGGAGTCATCGGCACGGTAGATCTGCCGCTGGACGCCGATGCCGTCCTTCCCGTCCTTCCCGTCGGGCCGGTGGTGCCGGAACGGGGCAGGGCCGGGTCGGTTGGCCGTGCGGCGCAGCCACCCGTAAGCGGGGCGCCGTCCGGGCGGTCGGCGTCAACGATGGGTGTGCCCGTGCGGCCGGTGGCTCCGTCGTCGTCTTCGGCACGGTCGACCGCTGTGCGCTCGTCGACCGCTCCGGCCCCGTCCGCCAGCTCGGCACCCGCTGCTCCGGCTCCGACCACGGAACCGCCCCCGGCAGCCCGCCCGACCCTGCCGACCGCATCGGCCTCGCCGACTGCACCGGCCCCGACGACGACGAGCCCGGCCTCGTCGGATCCCGCCCTGCTGAGGGTCTGCCTGGATCCCCTACAGCTCCCGCTGGTGGACCGGCTGCTCTGCCCACCAACCGGCGAGTGATCCGTTCCCAAGCCGATTTGAGCAGCGTCAGCCCGTGGTGCCGAAGTCGGGGACGGTGATGGAGCCGTCGGGGCCGAGCGGGAAGCCGGGGTTCCAGGCAATCTCCCAGACATGACCGTCCGGGTCGATGAAGTAGCCGGCGTAGCCGCCGTAGAACGTCTCCCGGGCCGGTTTGGTCACCTCGGCCCCGGCGGCCACCGCTGCGGCGATCACCTCGTCGACCTCCGCCCGCGAGCGGACGTTCTGCGCCAGGGTCACCCCGCCGAACCCGTCGGTGCCCGAATCGTCGACGCCCCCGTCCTCGGCCAGCTTGTCCCGCCCCCACAGCACCACCGCCAGGCCGCCGGCCTGGAAGAACACCGTTTCCTCGACCTCCTGGCCGCGCCAGCCGAGCTGTTCGTAGAACGCCTTGGACCGCGCTACGTCCGCGACGCCGAGGGTGACCAGGCTGATTCGCTGTTCCATGCCGGTGGATCCAATCACTCGGGGGCGTGGCAGACGGCTTCGACGTTGTTGCCGTCCGGATCGCGGACGAACGCGGCGAAGTAGGTCGGGTGGTACTCCGGCCAGACCCGGGGCGGGTGCAGCACCTCCGCGCCAGCCCTCATAGCGGCGTAGTGGAACGCCTCGACGGCGGCGCGGTCGTCGGCGGTGAAGGCCAGGTGCAGCTCGCGGGCCTCGCCGGGGGTTTCGGTCGGGCCCAGCCAGAAGTCGGGACGCTCGCGGCCGTAGCCGATGACGTTCGGGAACTCCAGCAGACGGCGGCCGCCGAGCGGGGCGAGCACGGCGTCGTAGAAGCCGGCGCTCGCCGCCACGTCGCGGACCTGCACCGACAGGTGGTCGATCATCGAGGGCTCCTCTGAGCGACTCCGGGCAGGGATGACGCCACGCTAACGGTGGGGTATGACGTGCCCCCGCGTTCGTAGCGGCCGCCACGGGACGGCGCCAAGTCGTTCCGCCCGGATGCACCCAGCCGCGCTGTCAACCGGCAGGTGCGCTGGATCGGCGGACGCTCACCTCCCCGGAGGCTGGTACTCGGCCTTCCGCTGGGTCGCCTCGTCGACCTCGCTCGGGGTCAGCACCGGCGTGATCTTCGTGTCCACGCCGCCCGCCGCCCGGATCGCAATGGCCAGCCCGGCCGCCGCGGCATTGTCCGGGAGGTCGCACAACACGTAGGTGTCGTGATCACCGAACCCGAAGTACAGCGACTCCATCTGCCCGCCGGCCGCCTCGATCGACTTGCGGACAACCTCGGCGCGCTTCGTGCCGCCGTCGTTGGCCAACCCCTTGACCCCGTCGACGGTGTAGGTCGACCTCAACAGGAACTTCGCCATCCGGATGTCTCCTCCCAAGAGGGATCGGCGCCTGCCCGGCCGCCACCACGATCGCGCGTACCCGGCGGCGGAGTGGCTAGTCATGAGCCCAGGGCCGGATCCGCGCCGGCGGGCGGAGCAGGTCGGCAGCCCGGCCCAGCGCGCGACCTGGCCGGGCTGCCGACTCCCGCGAGACTCCTACGACGCCGCCGGTGCCCGCTCGGTCGCCGGCGCCGCGACCGGCCGGAACGTTGTCCGCGCCAGGGCGCTCGGCCACCAGGTACGAGGGCCGATGTGCAGCGCCAGCGCCGGGACGAGCAGGCTGCGGATCAGGAACGTGTCGAGCAGCACCCCGACGCCGATGATGACCGCCGTCTGCACGGACGGCACCAGCGGCAGCACGCTGAGCGCGCCGAACGTGGCGGCCAGCACCACGCCCGCGCTGGTGATCACCCCGCCGGTGACCGTCAGCGCGTGCAGCACGCCGTTGCGGTGCCCGAGCAGCGCCGCCTCCTCCCGCGCCCGTGTGCTCAGGAAGATCGTGTAGTCCACGCCGAGGGCGACGAGGAACAGGAACGTCTGCAGCGGGATCCCGACGAACAGGTTCGGGTAGCCCATCGCGTCGAGGATCAACCCGGCCGCGCCCATCGCGGCGACGTAGGACAGGACCACGCTGGCCAGCAACACCAGCGGCGCGACCAGCGCGCGCAACAGCAGCACCAGGATGACGAAGACGACCGCCAGCACCAGCGGCACCACGACCCGGTTGTCCCGGCTGACGGTCCGCTCCTCGTCGATCAGGTACGCGGTGTCCCCGCCGACCAGCGCCTGCGCACCCGGCACGGCATGCACCGCCGCGCGGAGCCGCTCGACCGTGTCCAGCGCCGCGTCGCTGTCCGGTGTCTCCGCCAGGACCGCCGCGATGCGTACCCAACGGCCGTCCGGCGAGCGTTCCGGCTCGCCCACCTCGGCGACCCCCGGAACGGTACGGGCGGCGGCCACGACCTGCTCGGCCGGGCCGGCGGCCGCCAGGATCTCGGCGGGCGCGACCGACCCCCTGGGATAGTGCGCCTCGATCATCCGCTGGCCGGTGACGGAGCCGACCTCCTTGGTGAACGACTCGTCGTGCGGCATGCCGATGCTGAGGTTCACCATGCCGAAGCTCAGCGCGACCAGCACCGCCGTCGTACCCAGCCACACGGCGCGGGGTCGTCGGCCGACGAACCCGGCGATGCGGCGCCACAGCCCGTGCTCGGCCGCCACGTCGAGCCCGACCGCGTCCGGCGAGTACCGGGGCACGAACGGCCAGAACAGCCACCGCCCGAAGATGACCAGCACGGCCGGCAGCAGCGTGGTCATGGCCAGCAGCGCCGCGACGATCCCGACCGCGCCGACCGGCCCGAGCCCCCGGGTGGACGGCAACTGCGCGGCGAGCAGGCACAGCAGACCGAGCGCGACGGTCGCCGCCGACGCCGCGATCGCGCCGATCGACCGGCGCAGCGCCACGGCCATCGCCGTGTGCCGGTCGGCGTGCCGGCGCAGCTCCTCCCGGTAGCGGGCGATGAGCAGCAGGGCGTAGTCCACACCGACACCGAAGACCAGCACCGTCAGGATGCTCTGGCTCTGGAAGTCCACGGCCAGCCCGGCGTGTCGGGCCAGCAGGTACACCACCGCGCTGGCGAGCTGGTTGGCCAGCGCCACGGTGATGAGCGGGATCAACCACAGGATTGGGCTGCGGTAGGTGATGAGCAGCAGCAACGCGACGGTGGCCGCGGTCGCCAGCAGCAGCGCGGTGTCCATGCCGGCGAACGCGTCGAAGACGTCGTCCTCCCCGCCGGCGGGGCCGGTGAGCGCGGTCCGCAACCCATCCGGTACGTCCGCGGTCAGGCGGTCCTTGATGGCGGCCACGGCGTCGGCGCGCTGGTCGGCGTCCCCGGCGACGGGAAAGGAGAGCAGCAGCGCCTGCCCGTCGTCGCTGGGCACCGGCGGGGACACCTGACCGCCGTCGGCGTGCGGGGTGAACGCCGCCCGGTCGCCGTCCACCTTGGCGCGGTCGGCGTCGGTGAGCCCACCCTCGCGGGCGTAGACGGCGACCGCGAGGGGCTTCTGCGAGTCCGGGAACGCCTCCTCCGCCCGCTGCGTCGCCCTGCTCACCTCGGCGGTGGCGGGCAGCGCGCCGAGGCTGTCGTTGTCCTGCACCTCGGTCAGCTTGATCGCCAGCGGCCCGGCCGCCGCGACGAGGACGAGCCAGAAGACGAGCATCATGTACTTGCTGCGTCGGCCGGACGGCATTGCGGCCAGTCGGTGCCGCGCGGTTTCCTTGTGCCTGGTCATGCCTTCGATCCTTCGGCCGTCGCAGGTGGAAGGCAGGGGTGGCAGGTCCCGAAGGCAGGTGGTGGTAGCACCACCGATTCCGGTGGCGCATCGGGCGGAGAATGACGCCGTGGACAGCTCCGTACGCTCGACCATCTGGCAGCAGCTCCGGCCCGGCGCCCTCGCCGCCGTGCAGGGCCTGGCCGTGGCCCTGCTCAGCCTGGGCACCAACGTGGCGCTGTTCGCACTGTCGGTGGTCTCCCTCGCGCTCATCCCCGCACTCGGCATCGGGTTCGCGCTCTTTCCCGCGGTGACCGTGCTCGTACGGCTGTCGCTGACGGCGCAACGCCGGCTGAGCCGGTGGGCCGGCACGCCGATCGCGTCGCCGTACGCGCCGGTGCCCGCCGGCGCCCGGCTCGGCACCTGGCAGCGGTTCCGGTGGGTGGTCTCGGACCCGGCGACCTGGCGTGACTTCGCCTGGCTGATCCCCGGCACCATCACCGGCGGCGTCTGCCTACTCGCGTTCGCGCTGCCCGCCTACGGGCTGGAGGGCGCCCTGTTCGTGCCGCTGGTGCTCTACCTGACCATCGACTGGTACGGCTACGGCGTGTTCTGGCCGATGGACAACTTCGCGAAGGCGTGGCTGTCCGCGCCGCAGGGCTGGCTGCTCCTCGCCGGCGGGCTGGCCGTCGCGCACTGGCTGGTGTGGCTGCACTTCCGCTTCGCCGGCTTCTTCCTCGCCCCCACCCGGGCGCAGGAGTTGGCCCTGCGGGTCCGGCACCTCGCCGCCACCCGCGCCGACACCATCGACACCCAGGCCGCCGAGCTGCGCCGCATCGAACGCGACCTGCACGACGGGGCGCAGGCCCGGCTGGTCGCGCTGCGGATGAGCATCGGCCTGGCCGAGAAGCTCATGGCCGACGACCCGGCACGGGCGGCGCGACTGCTCAGCGAGGCGCAGGAGACCAGCGGTCACGCCCTCGCCGACCTGCGCAACCTCGTGCGCGGCATCTACCCGCCGGTGCTCGTCGAACGCGGCCTCCCCGGAGCGGTGGAAGCCCTCGCCCTGACCGCACCGCTGCCCGTGGACGTCGACGTGCAGCTGCCCGGCAGCCCACCCGCGGCGGTCGAATCCGCGGCGTACTTCGCGGTGGCCGAGGCACTGACCAACATCGCCAAACACAGCGGCGCTCGGCGTGCCTGGATTCACGTCGTGCACCGCGATGGCGTGCTGAGTCTGGTGGTCGGCGACGACGGCCGGGGCGGTGCGTCGCCGGACGCGGGGACCGGCCTGGCGGGTGTGCGACGCCGACTGGCAGCCTTCGATGGCACGATGACCGTGCAGAGTCCGCCCGGCGGACCCACCGTCGTGACCATGGAGCTGCCGTGCGAGTTGTCATCGCCGAGGACCTCGCCCTCCTCCGGGACGGGCTGACGCACATCCTCGACGCGTACGGACACCAGGTGGTCGAGGCGGTCGCCGACGGGCCGTCCGTCCTGCCGGCACTCACCCGCCACCGCCCCGACATCGCCGTCGTCGACGTACGCCTCCCGCCCACCTTCACCGACGAGGGCCTGCAGGCCGCCCTCGCGGCCCGTGTGGAGATGCCCGGGCTGCCGGTCCTCGTGCTGTCCCAACACGTCGAGCAGCTGTACGCCCGGGAACTCCTCGCCGACCGGAGCGGCGGAGTCGGCTACCTGCTCAAGGACCGGGTGTCCAACGTCGGCCAGTTCATCGACGCGCTCCGCCGGGTCGCCGACGGCGGCATGGTGATGGACCCCGAGGTGGTGTCCCAGCTCCTGGCCCGCAACAGCGGCGTTCAGCCGCTGCAGGACCTGACCGCCCGGGAGCGGGAGGTGCTGGGACTGATGGCCGAGGGACGGTCGAACGCGGCGATCGCCGGGCGGCTGTTCGTCACCGAGAAGGCCGTCAGCAAGCACATCAACAACATCTTCAGCAAGTTGGGCATGCCGCCGTCCGATGACGACAACCGGCGGGTGCTGGCGGTGCTCGCCTACCTGAACAGTTGAAACTCGCGCAACCCCCGGAGCCCAAGCATCCGAAAAGGAGTACCGGGCGACGGTAGTCTGCACAGCGGGTAGCGAAGACTGCCGGCAGAGTGACGGGCGGGTGCCCTGGGCGCTCCAGGCCCCAGACGTCGGTGGTGCCGAACACACGGGGGAAACCATGTTCGAGCGGCTGGGCAGATTCGTCGTGGGCAGAGCCTGGTGGGTGATTGCCGGGTGGGTGGTTGCGGCAGCCGCCATCATCGCCACCACACCGTCGCTGAGCGACATCACCTCCGCCGACCAGGAGAGCTTCCTGCCCCGCTCGTACGAGTCTGTGCAGGCCACCGAGCTCGGGCAGAAGGCGTTCCCGCAGCAGGCCACCGCGACGGCGATCATCGTGGTCAAGCGCGCCGACGGGCAGAAACTCACACCGGCGGACGAGGCGAAGGTGGGCCAGCTCGCCCAGGCGCTCAAGGCAAAGAACATCCCGCACACGTCCGGCTACCTGACCGGTCCGCCCGCGGTCGCGCCGGACAAGTCCGTGCAGATCATCAACGTCGGGCTCGACGCCCCCACCCCCGACGACCCGGCGCTGCTCGACGCCGTACGCGATATGCGGGCGGACATCGGCCCGGAGCTGGCGAACAGTGGGCTGACCGCGGGCGTGGCCGGCGACGTGGCGAGCTTCGTCGACAACGAGGACACCTTCAACAACGCCTTCGCCGTGGTCGGCATCGCGACGATCATCCTGATCATCGGACTGATCCTGATCATCTTCCGCAGCCCCATCGCCGCGCTGCTACCCGTGGTGGTCGTCGGCGTCGTCCTGAGCATCACGACGGGTCTCGTCGCCGCCGCCGGTAAGGCATTCGATCTCAGTGTCAGTCAGGATCTGCAGACGATCCTGCTGATCGTGCTGTTCGGCATCGGCACCGACTACATCCTGTTCCTGCTCTTCCGCTACCGGGAGCGGCTGCGCGCCGGCGACGACAAGCGCACCGCGATGATCGTCACCGTCCAGCGGGTCGGCGAGGTCATCACGTCGGCCGCCGGAGCGGTCATCGTCGCGTTCCTCGTGCTGCTCCTCGCCTCCCTGGGCTTCTTCGGCTCGCTCGGCCCGGCGCTCGCCATCGCCGTCGGCGTCATGCTGGTCACCTCGCTCACCCTCGTCCCGGCGGTCGTCTCCCTGCTCGGCCGGTACGTCTTCTGGCCGTCGAAGGCGTGGCAGCGTGCGCCCAAGGCCACCATCTCGCACCGACTCGGCACGGTCGTCGGGCGCAGGCCGGCACTCGTCGCGGCGGCATCCGGCGTACTCCTGGTCGCGCTCGCCGCAGGCGTGCTCGGCTACAAGGCCGACTACGACTTCAGCGCCGGCTTCCCGCAGGACACCGAGTCGGCGAAGGCCGCGCAGGACCTGCAGCGCGGGTTCGCCGCCGGTGCGCTCGCCCCTACCGAGGTCTACCTGACCACCAGCAACGGGTCGCCGCTGACCGAGCAACAGGTCAACGACTTCGCGGCGGCCGTAGCGAAAGCCCCGGGTGTGGGCCAGGCGCAGCCCCCGGAGCGCAGCACCGACCCGGGTGTGGCCCGGGTCAACCTGCTGCTCAACGAGAACCCGGTCTCCAACGAGGCGATCAACCTCGTCCGCGAGGACCTGCGCGATGCCGTGCACGCGGCGGCACCGCCCGGCACCCGGGCGCTGGTCGGCGGAACCACCGCGATCTTCGCGGACATCAACTCGGCGAACAACCGCGACCTCTCGGTGATCCTGCCCGTCGCGGCCGGCCTGATCGCGCTCATCCTCGCGCTGCTGCTGCGCAGCCTGGTCGCGCCGATCTACCTCGTGATCGCGGTGCTGCTCAACTTCGCCGCCACGCTGGGCGCCACGGTCTACCTCTTCCAGGGGCTGCAGGGCGAGCCCGGCGTCACCTTCCAACTGCCGATCATCCTCTACCTCTTCGTGGTGGCGATCGGGACCGACTACAACATCCTGATGATCGCCCGACTACGGGAGGAAGCGCGGGAAGGCAACGAACCACGCAAGGCTGCCGCCATCGGCGTGGAACACGCCGGCCCGACCGTCTCGGCAGCAGGATTGATCCTGGCCGGGACGTTCGCGGTGCTGCTGCTCGCGCCGATCTCGTTCCTGCAGCAGATGGGCTTCGCGGTGGCGATCGGCATCGTGCTGTCGGCGTTCGTCATGTCGATGTTCTTCGTTCCGGCGCTGACCGCGCTGATCGGGCACAAGGCGTGGTGGCCGGGCCACGGCGACGAGCGGCCGGCCGGCGGGCCGCACACCCCGCAGGAGCCGGCGACCATGGCGAACGGATAGCGCGAGTCGTCAACGAGGAGGGTCTCGACGCGGTGCGCCGAGCGGCGGACGGCGGCATGGTGATGGAGCCACCAAGCCTCGTAGCGGCGCGGCGACCTCGACAGTCTGATCGGCCAGGAGTGAGCGGACCCCGGCGAGGCGGCCGGCCGGCGTGTTCACCGCCGTCAGGTGTACCGGCGACCGGAAAGGGTAGCCGCGCCCAACTGCGCCCAGTGCCGATGGAGGAACCGTGACCGGGCTGCGTACCGACCTGTACGAGCTGCGGATGGCGGCCAGCTACCTGCGCCGGGACATGGTGGAGCGCGCGACGTTCAGCCTGTTCGTCCGCCGCCTACCGCCGCAGCGTGGCTTCCTGGTGGCCGCCGGGCTGGCCGAGGCGCTGGCGTTCCTGGAAGGGTTCGCGTTCGACGAGGGCGAACTCGGCTACCTGCGCGACACCGTCGGGCTCGACGAAGCGACGCTGGCAGCGCTCGCGGGGCTGCGGTTCACCGGTGATGTCTGGGCCGTGCCGGAGGGCCGCGTGGTGTTCGCCGACGAACCGCTGCTGGAGGTCACCGCGCCGATCGCCGAGGCGCAGCTCGTGGAGACCGGCGTGCTGAACCTGATCACCTTCCACACCACGGTCGCCAGCAAAGCCGCCCGATGCCGCCTCGCGGCCGGCGACGCGCAGCTGATCGACTTCGCGTTCCGCCGCACGCACGGCATCGAGGCCGGCGCGGCCGTGGCCCGGGCGTCCGCGATTGCCGGCTTCGCCGCGACCAGCGACGTCGAGGCCGCTCGACGCTACGGACTGCCGCCGTCCGGGACCATGGCCCACTCGTACGTCGAGGCGTTCCCGGACGAGCGCGCCGCGTTCCGTGCGTTCGCGACCGACTTCCCGACGAACCCGGTGTTCCTCGTCGACACCTACGACACGCCCGCCGGAGTGCGAGCCGCCGTCGAGGTGATCGCGGAGCTGGGACTGACCGGCCCGGTGGGCGTGCGGCTCGACTCCGGAGATCTCGCCGCGCTCGCCGTGCAGACCCGCGCGATCCTGGACGACGCCGGGCTGACTCAGGCCCAGATCGTGGCCAGTGGCAGCCTCGACGAGGATGTCATCGCGGCGCTCGTCGCCGCGGGCGCACCGATCGACGCGTACGGCGTGGGCACCCGCATGGGCGTCTCGTTCGACGCGCCGTCCCTGGACAGCGCCTACAAGCTGGTGGCCGTCGGCGACCGGCCGGTGCTCAAGCTGTCGCCCGGCAAGGCCACGCTGCCCGGTCCCAAGCAGGTCTTCCGCGATCCCGCCGGTGCCAACGGCGACGTGGTGGGGCTGCGCGACGAACCGCCAACGGGTGACCGCGAGCCGCTGCTCGTGCCGGTCATGCGCGGCGGCCGTCGCCTGGCCGTCGCCGACCCGGCCGGTGAGGTACGCGCCGCGCGCGGCCGGTTCGACGCGGACCTCGCCTGGCTACCGGAGCCGGCGCGTCGGCTGGCGGACCCGACGCCGCTCACCGCCGCCGTCAGCCCAGCCCTGGCCGCGCTGCACGAGCGGGTGGCCGCGCAGGTGGCGCGCGGCGGGACCTACTGACAGCCGGGCCGGGCGGACGCGTCGGGGCGGCGGTCATCGCGGCGTGTCTGTGGCAACCCCCGGGCTGGCGCGTCGGCGCCAGCCCGGAGCAGCGTTCGCGCTACCGCAACGCCAGCACGGCCAGGTAGCCGAGGTGGTCCGAAGCCCACCGGCCGTCGGGGGTCTGCCGCTCGGTGCCGAAGATGAGGCTCGAGACGGGCACGATCGCCCCCCGGAACAAGACCATGTCGATGCGGTGTTCGACGGCGTCGGCCGGTTGGTTCAGGTCGTCGCCCAGACCCGCGGTGTAGCCGGGTTCACCGGGATGCAGGATCTGCCACGTGTCCCGCATCCCGCCGGCCACCAGCGCGGCGTAGGCGAGCCGGTTCTCGGCGACGGGCAGGTCTGGGCCCGTGTTGAGGTCTCCGGCGAGGATGACGTCACCCGGCGCCGTGGCGAGGGGGCCGGCCAGCAGCTCGCGCGCCTGCAGCACCCGGACACCAGGGTGGAAGGCCTCCAGGTGGGTGTTCACGAACCGGAACGGGCGTTGCCCGTGCACCACGTCCACCGCGGTCCAACCGCGGGTGCTGGTCACGGTCCCGTTCGTTGCCGCGAGCGTGAAGGTGAGGTTGTTGACGAAGGTGCCGGACGAGGAGTCGGTCACCTTGACCCGGCCGCCGTGGCGCACCAGGATCACGTCGCGCATCGTGAGCCGTACGTCGAGGAAGTGCGGCGCACCCGCCGGCGCCTCCAGATCGGCCTCGGCCTGTACGACCGCGACGTCGTACGCGTGACCGGAGCGGCTCAGCTCGCCCATGAGCAGGGCCAGGTAGTCGTACCGGATCTCGGTGGCTGGTGCGGGGTCAGCGAACGTGCCGGTGCGCCACAGGGCGACCTCCTGCAGTCCGACCAGGTCCGGCTTGTTCTTGGTGATCTCCCGGGCGAGCAGCTTCGCCCGGGCGGGAAAGTCGACCAGGTCGACGTGGCCCAACAGCGCGGAGTTCGCGGCCAGGAACGCCCCTGGTGTCGGCGCGCCGATGGATGGCGTCAGATCGCCGCCCAGATAGAGGTTCCGGGTCATCACGGTGACCTTGGACTGTCCTTCGGCTTGGGCGGGTGCGCCGACAATGCCGAGGCTGACCAGAGCGATGGCGGCTGCGAGGGTGGCCCTCGCCGTTCGCCGGGAGGTGGTGGGTGTTGGGAGCATCCTCTTCGATCCTCTCTCCCGGCGACTACGCCGGCGTCGGACGTGAGATCGATCCGGTGGTGCGGATGGGGACGCGTGAGGCGGCGTCGCGACCTGTCGGCGGGGCGCGGCCCGGGGCGGTGCGTGCACCGTATCGCCGCGAGGCGGTCGGAGACAGCCGTGGATATCGGCGGTTCGGCCCCACCCGCCAACCGGTACGGGTACTCGACGGATCCACGGAACCCTTGTGGGCAGCGAACGCCGCGCGTCGTATGGCCCCGGCCGGACAGGGGCGCGGGCCGTAGGTCGGCAGTGCGCCCGGCGTACCTCAACAGCTTTCACGGACCTGTCCGGGTCGGCCTCCGGCGAGGGAACCGGCGACCGCCCCTGCACTCACACCAGCCACCCTGCGCAATGCCCGGCGTGGCGGAGAGGCCAGCCGGTCGATCTCAGGCGGCGATGGCCCGAGCGGCGGCGTACATGTCGGCGGGGAGCGGATTCTGCAGCCGCCAGATGATGCGCATGGGTCGATCGCCGCTGTGCTCCTGGTACGTCATCGGCCCGGCGTATAGGTACGGCGGCGCGCCCAGGTCGCGGTCGGCGAGCTTGGTCTCCCGGACGAACAGGTGCACCGTCGACCCGCGCTCGACGTGCTGGATGTAGCGCTGCCCGGTCCCCGACGCCGACGACGTGGTGCTCTGCGACTCCCACTGGAACAGGCTGTCGGTGATGGCCCGGTCGGCATACATCGTGGTGGGAGAGTAGTGCTCCTCGGACTTCACCAGGGTGACGAAGAAGAGGTCGGCCCGCTCGTCCGGCAGCCACTTCACGCCCTCGCGCAGCGACCCCGGGTTCGCCATCCCGAAGGCCGCGCACGCCTCGTTTCGGCTGTAGCGGGCGTGCACCCGCAGTGGCACCCGGTCCGACGCCGGCTCCGGTGTGACCCGGTGGATCCGATCCCGTAGGACCTCGACGACCTGGCGCAGTTCGGCGCAGCGCGCCGGCTCCGCCCAGAGCCGCTTCAGCCGGGCGTCGCGCTCGGTCAGCGACGCCGACGGCCCCCAGAGGCTGAAGTGCAGCATGTCCAGCAGTCGGCCGCCGCCGCGGTGTTCGCCGCCTGCGACCCGGGCCAGCAGGGACAGCCGGTCCACGTCGTCGATGTGCAACATTCGCCCGATGGCCCGGCCGAGCTCGCGGTCGTCCGGCCCGGCGGTCGAGGTCTCGATGCCAGCCAGGCGCCGCAGCCCGGCCCATCCGCCGATGCTCGCCGACCGGTAGATGTCCTCGATCTCCAGGCCGGTCTCCCGCAGCAACTCGGCCAGGCGGACGTCCCCGAGCTGCCGCAGCTCCGCCACCAGGCCGTTCTTCGAGATCGGTAGCGCCGACTTCAGGTTGGCGAGCACGACCTCCTTCGCCACCCGGTCCAGCTCGACGTGGCAGCCACTCGGCAGCGACGGGAAGTCATCCCGGACGGCCGCCTCGACGGCCCGCCGGCTGACTCCGGTCAACGCCCGCCACCGCAGGTCGAAGCGGAAGTTGGCGTGCTGCCCGCCGATGAAGTCGAGCACGGTGAGGCAGGGCTTATCGTCGTCGAGCCGCAGGCCACGACCGAGTTGCTGAAGGAAGATCGTCGCGCTCTCGGTGGGGCGCAGCATCAGGATGGTGTCGACCATCGGCAGGTCGACACCCTCGTTGAAGAGGTCCACGGTGAAGAGCACCCGCAGCTTGCCCGCTTTGAAGTCCCGCAGCAGCTCGCGTTGTCGCGGACGGTCGACTCCTGAGGTCACCGCCGCCGACGGTACGCCGTGTTCGGTGAACCAGTCGGCCATGAACGTGGCATGCGCGATGCTCACGCAGAACCCGAGCGCCCGCATTCGCCCGGGATCGACGGTCCTCTGGACCGCCCGCAGCACCGCCCGCGCCCGAGCATGGTTGCCGGTGTAGAGGCCGTTCAGCTCTGCTAGGTCGTACCCCTGTCCGCGCTTCCAGGACACCTGCGACAGGTCCACGTCGTCGTGCAGTCCGAAATACTGGAATGGCGCCAGCAACTGGCGGTCCAACGCCTCCCACAGGTGCAGCTCCACGGCCGCCCGGCCGTCGAACCAATGGCGCACGTCGCCGCCATCGGTCCGGTCGGGGGTCGCCGTCAGCCCCAGGAGTACGCGGGGCCGCAGCCGCTCCAGCAGCCTGGCGTACGTCGGCGCCTCCGCATGGTGGAACTCATCCACGATGACCACGTCGTACGCCTCGGGGTCGATCTCCCGCCGATGCAGGGACTGGATGGAGGCAAAGACGTGCCGCCAGTGCTGCGGCTCCTTACCCCCGACGAGCGTTTCGCCGAAGCTGCCGTCCCCCATCACCTGCCGGAACGTCGACAGGCTCTGCCGCAGGATCTGCTCCTGATGGGCGACGAAGAGCAGCGAGTCTGCCTGCCCCGCCTTGTGTAGCCGGCGGTAGTCGAGGGCGGCGACGACGGTCTTGCCGGTACCGGTCGCCATCACCACCAAGTTGCGCCAGCGGCCGTGCACCTGTCGCTCGGCGTCCAGGTCGGCCAGGATCTCGGCCTGGTACGGGTAGGGGCGCACGTCCAGATTCGAGATCTCAGTGGGCGCCTCGTCGCGCCGCTCGCCGCTGAGTGCCTGCCGCAGCCGCTCGGCGTCCCTGGCCGCGTCGTACTCCTCGAACGCCGGATCGTTCCAGTAGTCCTCGAACGTCGCCGTGAACGTGTCGATGACGTGCGGCTGCTCCATGTTCGAGATGCGGACGTTCCACTCCACGCCGTCTACCAGCGCGGTCTTCGACAGGTTCGACGAACCGACGTACGCGGTGGTGGTGCCGTTGCCCCGTCGGAAGAGCCACGCCTTGGCGTGTAGCCGCGTGGTCCTCGTTTCGTACGACACCTTGATCTCGGCGCCCAGCTCGGCGAGCCGGTCCAGGGCTCGCTGATCGGTGGCGCCGAGGTAGGTCGTGGTGATGACCCGGACACGGCCGCCACGCTCGATCAGGTCGCGGATGGCCGGCTCGACGATGCGCAGGCCGTACCACTTGATGAACGCGCAGAGCAGGTCGACCTGATCGGCGGAGGCCATCTCGTGGTTGACCTCATGGCCGATGCGGGGCTGGTGGCGGCCGTTGACCAGCAGCGCGCCGGTGGAGAGCGGCGTGGTGGGGCGCTGCGGGAACGCTGGCAGTGCGGGTGGCGTGGGCGGTGCGGCGATGGCGTGAAGCAGGTGCTTGGCGTCGGTTACCTGGTCCTGTTCCGTCGCTGCCTTCGGGCTCAGCGTGGCAATGGCTTCGGAGATGCGATTCGCCATCTCGACCTGGTGGTGGAGCTTGTCGTCGCCGTTGGGAAGGGCTTGCAGGGCGCGGGCGGCCAGGGTGGCGATGTGGCGGGCGAGGGTGTGGTGAGCGTCGGCGGGGTCGAGTCTGATGCGTTGGATCAGGGCGGCGTCAACCTCCTGGAGGCGGTCGGCCAGCTCGCGGGTAATCAGGTGCTCGTAGACACCCCGCTCAAGATCCGTCATGGCGGGCACGTTAGCTGGAATGGGCGGAGGGCGGCGCCCTCGACAACACGTGTGCATGTCGTTTGTCAGGTGCCCGACAGTTCGCCCAGGCATCCTGGCTCGCAGCCTCACCCACCACGCACATCCACTCGTCCGAGGGCTTCATCCGCTGATGGAGAGCGCCTCGCTGGATCCCACAGTAGTGAAGCTTCTTTTCAGCAAATGACTTACGCTTGGCGATCCTCTACATCAACAGTTTGCCCGGGTGTCAGGTGATGTCGGGTAGCTCGTTCCGTGCCGTCGCGACAGTCAGGGCATGACTGTTTCCCACTCTGGCCTCGCTGGCTTCCGCCGCGCCGGGGCGCTCGCCGCCGCCGCGCTGGCCGCGGTCACTCTCGGTGTCGTTCCGGGGGCCCAAGCCGAGGCCGCCGGCAGCACCCTGCCGATCGGCGACGCCGACCTGACCGAGGTCCGCACCAGCAGCACCCTGGCCGCCGGTGTCACCCTGACCCGGATCGTTCGGGGCGCCGAGCCGGCCCCCGCCGACCAGATCAACACGACCACGCGCGGCCCGTGGGTGGTCAACGTGCTCACCATCGACCCGCGCCGCGCGCGGGGGCACCTGAAGGCGACGTACGGCCCGGACCTCGGTCAGGTCGAGAAGACGACCGAACTGGTCCGCGCCTCGGGCGCCCTGGCCGGCGTCAACGCCTCGTTCTTCACCTTCACCGCCAGCCAGCAGTACCCAGGTGACCCAGTGGGCCTGGGGCTCTATGGCGGGAAGCTGCTCAGTGAGCCGACCACCGATCCGGCCGAGGTCAACTTCATCGTCGACGCCAACAGCAACCGGGCCCTCACCGGGAAGGTGGCGTGGTCGGGCAGCGTTCGGAATCGGCGGACCAACGCCACTCTGCCGCTGGAGTTCATCAACCACCCGCCGGTGGTCCCCGCCGACTGCGCCGCCCTCACCGACCAGACCCAGTGCGGTGTGCCCGGCGACGTCGCGCAGTTCACCCCCGAGTTCGGTGCGGCCACCCCGGCCGGCGCTGGCGTGGAGGTCGTACTGAACCGGCTGAACTGCGTGGTCCGCACCGCGACCACCCGGGGCACCACCCTCACCGCCGGCCAGACCTCGTTGCAGGCGACCGGAAAGGACACCGTTGCTCTGCTCGGCGTCGCCGGCAAGGGGTGCGTGGACCGGGACTCGACGCTCACCGACCAGCAGGGCCGGAAGCTTCCGCTGCGGCCCGGGCTCTTCGGCGTGAACGGCCGGTACCCGCTGACGGCGGACGGCCAGATCGTGGTGCCGGACGGCGCCCCCGGTGACAGCTTCTTCGCCCGCAACCCGCGCACCATCGCCGGCACCACGCGGGACGGGAAGATCGTGCTCGCCACCATCGACGGGCGGCAGACCACCAGCGTCGGCACCACCCTGGCCGAGACCGCCGCGGTCGCCCAGGCGCTCGGCATGGACGACGCGATCAACCTTGACGGCGGCGGGTCCACGGCGATGGCCGCCGCTGGCGCACTTGTCAGCCACCCGAGTGGGGCCGAGCGGGCCGTCGGTGACGCGCTCGTCTACGTCGCCGGCCGGTACCGCAGCGGCAACTGACGGATGTCGCAGCAGGCGTCCCGGTCCTAACCAGATCCGGTGCGGCCGGTCTCCGTGCGTCGGGGGCCGGGGCCGGCCGCATCGGCGGGCCGGAGCTGGAACGGCAGGAGCCTCGCCCAATGTCCGGGCGAGGCTCCTGCCGTTCAGCGATTGGCCGGTCAGTGGCGGCCGACGAAGATCCCGACGCCGTTGGCGACCGCGCGTTCGGTGCCGTCGGAGGGGTTGTTGCGGGCGGTGGCGGCCTGCTGGCCCGGCTCCCGTACGGCGATGGTGGTCGAGCCGCCCCCGTCGAGGTTCACCGCGTCGTGCGCACCGAGCGAGCGCATCAGGTCGGCCAGTTCGGCGATGGTGAAGCCCGCGCTGGCGGGCGCGCGGCCGGCCAGCGCGACGAGGTACACGGTCCCGCCGTCGGCGCTCGCGCCCGCGGAACTACGTACCGCGGCGGTCTTGGTGTCCAGGCCCGCCAGCGGTGCGCCGTCGCGCAGGATCGGGGCGCCGCCGACCGCGAACGTCAGCTTCGGCTTGCCCACGGAGACGAGCTTCTCGTCCACCTTCACCCGGTCGCCGACGACGAGGTCGTCGAGCTGGTCCGCGCCGTCCTCCCGGCCGACGAGCACCTGGGTGTCGCTGGGAATCTCACCCGCGCCGGGCGTCTGACCGACCGAGGTCACCACGCCGCCGCGGACGGTCACCTCATAGGTGTGGCTGCTGCACGGGGCGTCGCGGCTGGTGTCGCTGCCGCAGGTCGAGCGGACTCGGGAGGCGGTACCCCAGACGGAGGTGAAGAGGCCGATGCCGCCGACCGGCAGCGCGTACTGGTTGAGGCCGTCGAGGGTGATCGTGCCCTTGGCGCTGCGCACCTCGCCGGTCAGGCTCAGGGTGTCAACGCGCGCCCTGCCGTTCACCCCCACACCGAACACGTCGCGGGTCGAGGTGCCGGGGGCGAGTCCGGGGCCGAAGCGCTGCTTGTTCGGTACGGCGAACTTCAGGTCCTCGCCGTCCGCGACCTCCGGACCGGAGGCGGAGCCGGTCGGTGCCACCCCGGCGTGCGTCTCGCTGATGTTGAAGAAGTCGCCGTTCACGCCGGCGACGGCACCCTGCTCGTTCGTCATCGCCGAGACGACCTTCCGCTGTGCGACGGCATCGGGGTGCAGCAGGTCCACCGAGACCTGGTTCTTGTGCAGGTCCGCGGTGAGCAGGTAGCCGACGGTGACGCCGCGTGGCGTCTGCACCTGGAACGAGCCGTACGTCACGCCCGGCGCGAGTTGTTCGGTCGAGGTGACGGTGATCGCGGCGTCCGCCGTGGACGCCGCCGGTGTCGTGACCGCGGCCTGCGCGGTGTCGACGGGCGCCATGAGTGTGCTCAGTCCGGCGGCGAGCACCAGTGCCAGACTCGAGCGTACGAGCTTCGATGACCTCATCGTCGCTCCTTTCCTGGGGCGGTCCCGAGCCTTGCGCTCGGCGGTTCGAGCGGATCCGACGAAGGCCGGACCAGCGAAAGTTTCCTGGTCAGCCGATCACGCCGGGGTGAACGGGCGAGATGATCAAGCTGAACCGCCGGCGCGCGATGGTTCACCTGCCCGTCTCCCGAAGCTGACGGCCAGAGCCCGCATTCGACTGCGCTCTGGCCGTCAGCACGGGTGGAGCAGTGTGTGTTCGGTGGTCGCCAGGCCGCGCAGACCGATCGGAACGATCGATGACATGGTCCGTTACGCGACGTAGTCGGTTGGAGATAATGCCTGGTCAGGCCACTACCTACCGTCAACCCGTCATTACGAACGGCCTTGGCGTCGGCGTCGTAACACCTGCCGCCCAGGGCCTCAGACGGGAGAAATACATGCGTGCTCAGAAGGAATCCCGGCGGTTCGGTGCCCGAGCCTCCGTACTCGTGCTCGGTCTCGTCGTGGCCGGTGCGGTGATCGCCCCGGCGAGCCCGGCGTCCGCCGCGGTCCCCGGCCTGGTGCGGATCGCCGCGACCAGCGTCAGCGACTCCGCCGACTTCCACAGCGCCACCGCGACCTGCCCGGTGGGCAAGGTCCTGACCGGTACGGGCTACGAGCTGAACGGGGTGACCGGTGAGGGTGTCGTCGACGACCTGCGCCCCAACGGCGGCCCGGCCACCGCGCCAACGGCTGTCACGGTGGGCGCCTACGAGACGGAGGCGTTCGCCGGCAACTGGTCGGTGACGGCGTACGCGATCTGCGCCAACCCGGTAGCGGGCCTAGTGCGGATCGCCGCGACCAGCGTCAGCGACTCCGCCGACTTCCACAGCACCACCGCGAGCTGCCCGGTCGGGAAGGTCCTCACCGGTACGGGCTATGAGCTGAACGGTGTGACCGGTGAGGGCGTCGTCGACGACTTCCGCCCCAACGGCGGCGTCGCCGCAGCACCGACCTCAGTGAACGTCGGCGCCTACGAGTCGGACGCCACCGCCCTGAACTGGTCCGCGACCGCGTACGCCATCTGCGCCAACCCGCTGCCCGGCCTGGTGCGGGCATCCGCGGTGGGCGCCAGCAACTCCCTCGACTTCCGCAGCGTCGTCGCTACCTGCCCGGTCGGGAAGGTGCTGACCGGCGCCGGCTACGAGCTGAACGGGGTCACCGGCGAGGGCATCGTGGACGACTTCCGCCCCAACGGCGGTCCCGCGACCGCCCCGACGTCGGCCGCCTCGGGTGCGTACGAGGAGGACGCGTTCGCCGGCAACTGGTCCGACACGGCGTACGCCATCTGCGCAACCGCGTAGCAACCACTCATCCGGTGCAGCCGCCCCGCGAACGCGCGGGGCGGCTGCACCGGTGACGCGTCAGGTCAGGAGCCGCCCTGGCGCTGAATCCGCCCGTCGCCCGAGACCTTTGCCCGGCCCAGGTCGTGCTCCGTGCCGGCAGAGCCGGTCGCAGTACGGCGGTGCCGTTGGTCGGGCGAGTGCTCCATGGGCGAGCCCTGGCGGCCCGGAGCGCCGCTGCCCGCATGCCGCCGGCCTCGCGCCGACTCGCCGCCGCTGTCGTGTTTGTTCTGCTTGTGGCTACCCATGCATCGCGCGTACCCGGTCACCCTGCGACTAGTCGTGGGCCCAGGCCAGATGCCGCTCCACGGGGCCAAGTACAAACGTGGTGGAGGCGCAATACCCCGATATGGCGTCCTCGGGCAGTCGGGCGGAAGTGCCCGGCCATAGCGTGCGGAGAACTCCAAGCCCGTGACCTGAGGGAGGTAGCCGTGCAGAAACCGATACCGGGAGAGCAGGCCCCGATCACCGTGAACGTGGACCGGTGGCGGGCAGGCCTACCGCCGGACGCCTGGCCCGAGAGCTTCCCGTCGAGCGGCGACGTCTGGCGGCGCGACGTCTTCGCGGTGGCCGACGCGTACCGGGCCGGTTCCGCGAGCGCCCGCCAACTGCTGACCGCCGTGCTGATCTGGGGTTACGGACCCATCGGGTACGGGCCGTGGCGCGCCGCGAAGTCGCTCGGCGCCGACCCGGACGGCAAACGCTTGACGTACGCGCTTGAGGCGGTGTCCACATCGGAGCACGATGAGGACGCGCTACGCACGGCGTACCGCCGCTTGGGCGACCCCGACCACGCTCGCCTGCCGTGGTTGGGGCCGGGGCTTTTCACGAAGGTCCTCTATTTCGCCGGCTACCGCCGAGGGGTGGGTGGTGTACAGCCCTTGATCCTCGACCGCGTGGTGGCCAGCCGCCTCCCTGCCGAGGCCGGCGTCGGCCGTGCATCCGGCTGGTTGTCCGAGGAATGGCTCGCCTATCTGCGCTGGGCGGCTGAGCAGGCGCACGCCAGAGCCATCGAACCGGACGCGGTGGAGATGGCGGCCTTCTACGACCGGTGACGGGGCTGCGCCATGGCGCGCAGGCGGGCGTCGAGGGCGTCGAAGTCGGGCACGAACCAGATGTGCTCGGCCCGGTTCGACTCGTGCACCAGGGCGCGCAGCGCCGAACTCTCCGCGAGATGCGCCGAGATGTCGCCGACGACGGCCAGTCGCAGCCGGTAGTTGACGAACTTCTGCATCACCTCGCCGGCGAAGCGGGTGCCGAGCGAGAAGAATCGTTCGTCGAACCGGTTGGCGGGTACGGCCACCACCTGCGCACCGAGGAAGGCCGCGCCGATCAGGTCCAGTGCGTCCTGCTCGGTGGCCACCGGCGGGCCGGCCGGGTCGCAGACCAGCACCTGCACGCCGGCGCGTTCCTGCAGTTCGTCAGGCATGGGGGACCTCCCGGTCGAGCAGGCCGTTGTCGGCGTTGAGTACGGCGTCGAGCAGGTGCAGCAGCTCTGCGGTGGAGGCCGGGTCACCCAGGATGATGATCTTCATCCGGTGCCGTTCCTCGTCGTGCACGGTCTGCACCCGTAGCGGGTTGGCGGGGTCGTGGCCGGTGTTGGCGCTGGCGAGCACGAGCGTGCCGAGCCGGTCGGCGGCGGCCCGGTCGACGCCGTCGATCTGCACGATGCTCGACACCTCCGCCGCCCCCGTGAGGGTGCCGGTGGTGTCTCGGGTCTGACCGGTGAGCGCGTCGAGGTCGCTGGCGGCGATCCGGTACTGCTTGCCGATCCGCACCGCCCTCAGCCGCCCGGAGCGGATGTAGCCGCGCACGGTGCGGACGTGCAGCCCGAGCTGGTCGGCCACCTGCTCGACCGAGTACATGTCTTCCTTCATCACTCCCTATCCTACCCACACAAGGATGGTTGGGGAGCGATGGGGAAGGCGCACGACGTGAGTCGTTGACGACATCAGCTCCAAAGCGCCTGCACACCCCGGTGACGCCGCCCGCGACGGCATACGGCTTGAACTGCCAGGCACCGAGCGCCGCTGAAGATCCCCGGGTGTCAGACGGGTCCAGTACCGTCTGGAAACCATGGACGCGCGGCACGGCGACGCCATCATCGGGCGGGATCACCCCGCCGGTCTGCTGCGCGCTGAGCTGGACCGGGCCGCCACCAGCCACGGCGGTCTCGTCCTGGTCACCGGCGAACCGGGCATCGGCAAGACGACACTGGTCACGGCGGCGGCACGGGAGGCCCGGCAACGCGGGGCGCTGGTGCTCGGCGCCGCCTGCTGGGATTCCGACAGCGCCCCCGGCTACTGGCCGTGGGTGCAGGTGCTGCGCGGCCTGCAACGCTCTGCCGACGACTGGGCGGTGGCGGGGCAGACCGCGGAACCGGCCCTTGCGGCGCTGCTCGGCGAGGTTGGCGCCGCCGCCCAGCAGGCCGGCCGTGCCGCCGGCTGGGCCGGCGTCGACACGGGCCGGGACGCCGCCGACCGCGACGAGTTCGCCCTGTACGACTCGGTGACCGCCGCGCTGGTGACGGTCTCCCAGCACCGGCCGGTCGTGGTCGTCCTCGACGACCTGCACTGGGCCGACCCGGCATCGCTGCGGCTGCTGGCCTTCGCCGCGCAGCACACCTGGTTCGAACGGCTGCTGCTGATCGGCACCTACCGCGACGCGGAGGTCGAGTCGGGCGAGCATCCGCTGCGCCCACTGCTGATGCCGCTGGTCGCGAAGGCGACCACCATCACCCTCACCGGCCTGTCCCGGGACGACGTGGCCGCGCTGATGGCGCGTACCGCCGGGCGGGAGCCCGAGGCCGGCCTGGTCGACGAGGTGCACCGGCGTACCGGGGGCAACCCGTTCTTCATCGAGCAGACCGCGCGGTTGTGGCGCGCCGACGGCACCGGCGGCACCATCGCACCCGGCGTACGGGAGGCGGTGCGGCGCCGGCTCGCGCAGTTGCCCGCGCCGGTGGTCGAGGCGTTGACCGTCGCCGCCGTACTGGGCCGGGAGTTCCACCGTCAGGTCCTGGCGGCCGGCGCCGCTGCCCCGGCGGCGCAGGTCGACCGGCTGCTCGACCGGGCGGTGACCGCCCGGCTGGTGGTCGCCCGAGGCGGGGGCCGGTTCGCGTTCGCCCACGACCTGGTTCGGGAGACGCTCTACGACGGGCTCACCGAGGAGGACCGCCAAATCCGGCACGCGACTGTCGTCCGGGCGGTCGACACCTCGGCGGAGCTCACCGAGCGGCTGATCCCGGCCGACCTTGCCCGCCACGCCTACCTGGCCGGCCCCGCGCTCGACCCCGCCCGGGTCACCGAGCTGCTGGTCGCCGCCGGGCGGGACGCGTTCGCCCGGATGGCCACCGACGAGGCGGGCGTGCACTTCCAGCGGGCGTTGGAGGTCGTCGAGGACCGGACACAGCGGGTCCGGATTCTCGTCGATTTCGGCGAGGTGTGCTACAACCACGCCGGCCGGGACGAGGCCGCGCAACTCCTTGCCGAGGCGGCGGCGCTGGCCCGCACACTCGACGACCCGGTGCTGCTGGCCCGCGTCGCCCTCACCGTCCACCGCTCCCGCCAGGTGGAGACCAGGCGCTCGGTGCACGCGGCGGACCTGGTGCGGGAGGCGTACCGGCGGCTGATCGGGGAGCCGGACGTCGACGCCTCGGTGGGCACGCTGATCGCCGACCTGATCACCGCGACCGAGACGATCGCCCGGCGGGGCAGCGACGACGAGACGCTGACCTTCAGCCTGTGGGCCCGCCACGACACCACCTGGGGGTTGGGCACCGCAGCGGCCCGGGCGGCCCTCACCTCCGAGATCCGGGACGTGGCCCGCCGTACCGGCGACCGGGAGACGGAGCTCTGGGCGACCTCGCTGCGCTGGGTGGCGCTGCTGGAGCTGGGCGACCCCCGCTTCGTCGAGGAGTTCAGCACCTTCGTCAGGGTGGGTCAGCAGGGCGAGTTGGCCCGACCCCGGATGGCGGCGGCCGTCGACGGTGGGATCATCGCGGCGTTCCGGGGTGACTTCGCCGAGGCCGACGAACGGTTCGCCGTCCTCACCGACCTCGCCGACCCGGGTCACGCCGAGTTCGCGTTCATGGGCCATCACCTGCGCTGGTCCCGCCTGCTGCTCCAGGGGCGGTTCGACGAGGCCGACACACTGCTGGACGGGTTGGCCCCGACCGACTACCCCTATCGGGAGCTGCTGCGAGCGATCACCGCGGCGGAGCGCGGCGACGACGAGACGGCGGTCCGGCTGACCGCCGGCATCGAAGCCGCCGACATCAGATACCCACGTCCCGTGTCGCCGCTCTGGCTGCGGCTGCGCGCTCAGACCGCCGCCGCCTCCCGTGACCCGCAGCGCTGCGACGACGCACGGGCAGCGCTGGCCCCACACCGTGGAGAGTGGACAGTCGGGCTCTTTGGTTGTGACATCAGCGGTCCCGTCGACCACTGGGTGGCGGTGGTCGACGCCGCGCAGGAGCGCTGGGACGACGCCATCGCCGGTTTCACGGCGGCCCGCGACGCCGCCGAGCGGATGGACTCCCGGCCCTGGTCACTCATCGCCCGCGCCGGGCTGGCGAACGCCCTGGCCGGCCGTGGCGACCCTCGCGACGCCGCGACACTGGCCGCGCTGCGTGTCACCACCGTCCGGGAGGCCATCGCCCTCGGCATGGCCCAGGTGCTCGACCGGCTGGCCGTCCCGACGTCGACCGACCCCGCCGCGCCAGCCGCCGCGCCAGGCCAGGTCACCGCCCCGGTCGCCGAGCCGGACACGGTCGCTCGGCCGAGCCAACTGGTCCAGGCGGGCGGGAGCGTTGCGTCACGCCAGACCGTCGTGCCGAGCCGGGCCGCCCAGGCTGGCCATGCCGTCGTGCCAGGCAGCGCCGCCCAGTCGCGCCAGATCGTAGTGCCGGGCAGCGCCGCCCAGGCGGACCATGCCGTCGGGTCAGGCCATGCAGTCGGGAACCGCCAGGTCGCGCCGGCCGGAGCGCCGGTTGAGGGGTACGAGTTCCGCCGCGACGGCCTGGTCTGGCAGCTCACCTACGCCGGTGCCGTCGTGCACCTGCCCGACGCCAAAGGGCTGCACGACCTGCATCTGCTGCTGAGCCGGCCGGGCAGTGACGTGCCGGCGGTGGAGCTGCTCGACCCGGCGGCCGGGCCGGAGCTGGTCGCCGCCCGCCGGATGGGTGCCGACCCGGTCCTGGACGACGAGGCGAAGGCCCGCTACCGGCGGCACCTGGCGCGCCTCGACGAGGAGATCGACCGGGCTGCCGCGCGCGACGACGACCGGAAGGTGGCGGCGCTGGACGCCGAGCGCGGCGCGCTGCTCGACGAGCTTCGCGCCGCGGCGGGACTGGCGGGCCGGAGTCGCCGGCTGGGCGACGAGGCAGAACGCGCCCGAAAGACGGTCACCGCGCGCATCCGTGACTCGCTCCGCAAGCTCGACGAGCGGCACCCGGCACTCGCCGGCCACCTGCGGGAGGCCGTCTCGACCGGCAGCACCTGCCGTTACCTGCCGCCCGAGCCGCTGCCCTGGCGGCTCTGAACCACCCCACCCCCGCGATCTTGCACTTCCGGTCTCCGGTTGAGGCGGATTCGCCTCTTATGCCGGGACAGCAAGTGCAAGATCGCGGGGGAGAGCGGGGCGGGGACGGGGGTGGGGCGGGAGGTGAGCGGCAGGGGTCAGCGGCGGTTGTAGCGGTACATCGTGAGTGTGCCGAAGACGACGACGAACCCGGCGCTCCACGCCAGCAACCACATCACGCTGGACGGGTCCGACGAGCCGGACATCGAGGCGCGGACCGCGGCCACGAGCTGCGTCACCGGGTTGACGTTCACGAACGCCTGGAGCCAGCCGGGCATGGTGCTCGGCTCGACGAAGACGTTGCTCAGGAACGTCAGCGGGAACAGCACCATCATGCTGACGCCCATGACCGACTTCTCGCTGCGCAGGATCAGCCCGAAGAACGTCCACACCCAGGAGAACGCGAACGAGAAGACCACCAGCAGCCCGATCCCGGCGGCGACGCCGGCCACCCCACCGTCGGGGCGGAAACCGAGCGCCAGCCCGACGCCGAGGATGACCAGGGCGGCGAGGATGTAGCGCAGCACGTCGCCGAAGATCATGCCGACCAGGGCGGCCGGCCGCCAGACGGGCAGCGTCCGGAACCGGTCGAAGATGCCCTTCTCGATGTCGGTGTTGAGGCCGATGCCGGTGTACATGGTGATCATCACGACGCTGGTCACCATGATGCCGGGCAGGAAGAACTGCAGGTAGTCACGCGGGCTGTCGGCGAGCGCGCCGCCGAACAGGTACGTGAACATCAGCACCATGATGATCGGGAAGGCGGTCACGTCGAAGAGCTGCTCCGGCACGTGCTTGATCTTCAGCATGGCCCGCCAGCCGAAGGTCAGTGACGCTCCCAGCGCGCTCGGTCGGGGCGGTCGCGCACCGGGCGCGAGCACGGTCGCCAGCGCCTCGGCGGACGGGACGTAGACGGACGGCGCCCGTTCGGTCGTGGTGGTGGTGTCGCTCATCGGGCTGCCTCCAGCTGGTCGTCGCGCTCGTCGGCCGGCACGGCGGGGTGGTCGGTCAGGGCCAGGAAGACCTCGTCCAGGCTGGGCTGGCCGAGGGAGAAGTCGTCGACGACGATGCCGGCGCGGGCCAGGTCGCCGAGCGCGCGGGCCGCCTGCGCGCTGGCGTCGAGGTTGCTGCCGGCCTCGCCGACGCGGGCGAGCAACGCGACCGGATCGGGTTCGAGCTGCACCGGTACGCCGAGTGCCGCCTGGAGCACCTTCTCCGCCTCGGGTCGCTGCCCGGGGTCGCGCAGTCGCAGGTGGACGGTGCCGGAGCCGACCGACGACTTCAGCTCACCCGGGGTGCCCTCCGCGATCACCCGGCCGTGGTCGACAACCGCGATCCGTCCGGCGAGCTGGTCGGCCTCGTCCAGGTACTGCGTGGTCAGCAGCACCGTCGTGCCGTGTGACACGACCGCACGGATGATCTCCCACACCTGGTTGCGGCTGCGCGGGTCGAGCCCGGTGGTCGGCTCGTCGAGGAACAGCAGGTCGGGGGTGTTGAGGATGCTGGCCGCGATGTCGATGCGCCGCCGCATCCCACCCGAGTACTTCTTCACCTGGCGGTCGCTCGCCTCGGTCAGCCCGAACGCGGCGAGCAGGGCCGCCGCGCGCTCCCGGGCGGCCGGCTTGCGCAGGCCGAGCAGGCGCGCGAGGAGCACCAGGTTCTCCGTGCCGGTCAGGTCCTCGTCGACGGAGGCGTACTGGCCGGTGAGGCTGACCCGGCCGCGGACGGCGTCGGCCTCGGTGACCACGTCGTGGCCGAAGACGCGGGCCCGGCCGCCGTCGGGTCGCAGCAGCGTCGCGAGCACCCGCACGGCGGTGGTCTTGCCGGCCCCGTTGGGGCCGAGCAGGCCGTAGACGGTGCCGGCGGGCACCTGCAGGTCGATGCCGGCCAGGGCCTTGGTGTCCCCGAACGAGCGGGTGAGCCCTTCGGCCTCGATGGCCAGGCCGGTGGTGCGTCTACTCATCGTTCTTACCTTTCGTCGGACGTTTCTCAGGAGGCGTAGGGCCGGGCGGCGCGGGCGTCGCGCAGCGCCAGACCCCACCAGCGGAGCTGGTCGAGCAGGGCGCGGGTGTCGCGGCGCAGCTCGTCGGTGCAGTGCGGTGTCGGCTCACCGGCCAGCAGGTCGATGCCGACGACGTCGCGCACCGTCATCGCGTGCAGTGCGGTGAAGACGGTGCGCAGCTGGTCGACCGCGTGCATGCCGGTGGAACGGCAGCCGTACGACACGAAGCCGACCGGTTTGGCCTGCCACTCGTCATACGCGTAGTCGATCGCCTGTTTCAAGGGTGCCGGGAAGCTGTGGTTGTACTCGGGGGTGACCACGACGAACGCGTCCGCCCGCCCGACCTCGCGGACGAACGCCCGGATGGACGCGGTCGGCGCGGCCGGGTAGCTGGCCGGGAAGTCGTACTCGGTGAGGTCAACGACCGTCACCGTGAGGTCGTCGTGCCGCTCGGCCTGGTCGACGAACCAGCGAGCGACCCCGTCACCGGCCCGCCCCTCCCGGGTGCTGCCGATGATCACGGCGATCCTGAGCGGCGTCATCGTTCCCCCTCCCGGCTCGTGGTCTCAACCGTGAGGCGCGAGAGCGCGGCCGGCGGCCCGCTAGATCGGATCTAGCGGCCCGCGATGTCGGTGGCGTCGGCTTGAATGGGGTCGACGAACAGGGGGCGGGATGACGCAGGTACGCATCGAGCCGTGGCACGAGGGCGACCTCGACCTGCTGCAACAGCTCAATTCACCGGAGACGCGTCAGCACACCGGCGGCCCGGAGACCGACGAGCAGGTGCTCGCCCGGCACGACCGCTACGTGCACTTCGCCGAGGGCGGCCAGGGGTGCATGTTCACCCTGGTGCTGCCCGACGGCGCGCGGGCGGGCAGCGTCGGCTACTGGACCCGCGAGTGGCGCGACCAGCCGGTGTACGAGATGGGCTGGGCGGTGCTGCCCGCGTACCGGGGGCAGGGGCTGGCGACCGCGGCGGTGCGCGCGGTGGTCGACGTGGCGCGCGCCCGGCGGACCCACCGCTACGCGCACGCCTACCCGTCGGTCGACAATCCCGCCTCGAACGCGGTCTGCCGCAAGGTCGGCTTCACACTGCTGGGCGAGACGGGCTTCGAGTACCCGCCGGGGCACCTGATGCGCGCCAACGACTGGCAGCTCGACCTGACCGCCCCGCCGGCCGAGGGCTGACGCCGGCGGGGCGATCCATCGCAGGTCACCAGGTGGTGTCGAGGCGGTGCCGCTGCTCGTCGGTCAGTTCCAGGTCCACGGCCGCCAGGCTCTCGTCGAGCTGGGCCACCGAGGAGGCGCCCACCAGCGGGATCGTCGGCAGGTCGCCGCCGAGCAACCAGGCGAGCACCACCTGGTTGACCGTTGCCCCGGTCTGTCCGGCCACCTCCCTCAGCGCGGCCAGCCGGCGTGGCGCGCTCGGCAGGTCGTACTCCGGGCCGAGCGGCTTGTCCGCCCGGGTGAACGCACCCTTGAGCAGCGGGGAGTACGCCACCAGGGTGAGCTCGGGCTCGACGCGCAGGTAGCTGAGCAGGTCGGGGCCGGCGGAGCCCGGGTCGCCGTCCGGGTCGAGTGCGTTGGCCATGTCGGACCGCCGAGCCAGGTAGGTGTGGTGGTACTGGAGCACCTCGTACCCCGGCAGGCCGGCGGCGGCGGCCAGCGCCCGGGCCCGCTCGACCCGCCAGGCCCGGTGGTTGCTCGCCCCCAGCAGGCCCACCGTGCCCTCGGCGACCAGCTCGGCGAAGCCCTCGACGGTCTCCGCCAGCGGCACCGCGCGGTCCTCGATGTGCGCGTAGAGCAGGTCCAGCCGCTCCACGCCGAGCCGGTCCCGGCTGCGCTGCGCCGACTCGCGGATCACCTTCGCCGACAGGCCCTCGGCGTTGTCCAGGTAGCTGGTCCCCGGGGCCAGCGGGCGGGCGCCCAGCTTGGTGGCGATGACGATCTCGGCGCCGACGCCCCGGCTGCGCCGCCAGCGCCCGAGCAGCTCCTCGCTCTGCCCACCCTGGCCGCCGTCCACCCAGAACGCGTAGTTGTCCGACGTGTCGATGAAGGTGCCGCCGGCCTCGACGTACCGGTCGAGGATCGCGTACGAGGTGGCCTCGTCGGTGGCGCTGCCGAACAGCATCGCGCCGAGGCTGAGCACGCTGACCTCGCGCCGGGTCGCCGGGTCGGCGCCGATCGTGCGGTACCGCATGAGGATCTCCTCTCGTGCGCCCTACCGGTGGGCGCCCGCACACCACCCTGCCGGCTGGAGCGCACTCGAGGTCAAGCGTTCACCAGGGCAGCACCCCGTATCCGCCGCCGGCGTCCATCTGGAAGCCCCACAGCAGCCCGCTCGGCCCGTCCGCCGGGAGCGTCGCCAGGTGCACGCTCACCTCGGCGCCCTGCTCAGGGGTCCGGAAGCCGCTGTTGCCGTTGAAGTCGGTGGCGCAGTAACCCGGGTTCGCGGCGTTCACCTTGATCGGGGTGTCCCGCAGCTCCTTGGCGTACATGGCGGTGAGCATGTTCAGCGCCGCCTTCGACGACGGGTACGGCACCGAGGTCAGTGCGAACAGCGCACCCGCCGGGTCGGTCATCACCGCGATGGAGCCGACCTCGCTGGAGACGTTGACGATCCGCGCGGCCGGCGCTCGGCGCAGCAGCGGCAGCATCGCGTTGGTCACCGCCGCCACCCCGAACACGTTCGTCTCGAACACGCGGCGCAGCGTCGCCACGGTGGTGTCGCTGGGCAGTGCCCGCTGCCCGTCGCCGAGCACGATGCCGGCGTTGTTGACCAGCACGTCCAGCCGGCCGTGGTCCCGCTCGACCAGCTTCGCGGCGGCCGCCACCGATTCGGCGTCGGTGACATCCAGTGGCACGAACCGGGCGTCCGCCCCGCCGTCGCGCAGTTCCCGCTCCGCTGCCTGGCCTCGCTCGGCGTCCCGGGCGCCGACGAGCACGGTCATGCCCCGCGCGCCGAGCTGCCGGGCGGTGGCCAGGCCGATTCCCTTGTTGGCCCCGGTGATCAGGGCGATCATGTTCGTCATGCCCCGAGGCTGCCCACCCGGCCGAGCCGGCGGGAGAGACCGGCTGAGGCTGGGACCGGTGGTACCACCCTCACCGGCGGTGGCTGAGGCAAGCTTGAGGACATGACCCGCCCCTGCCTGCGACGCGACGAGCTGGCGGCGTTCCTGCGCAGCCGTCGCGCGCGACTGCGCCCCGCCGAGGTCGGCCTTCCCGACGGGGTACGGCGCCGCACCCCCGGGCTGCGCCGGCAGGAGGTGGCCCAACTGGCTGGCATGTCGGTCGACTACTACATCCGCATCGAGCAGGGTCGAGGGCCGCACCCGTCCCGGCAGGTGCTGTCCGCGCTGGCCCGGGCACTGCTGCTCAGCCGGGACGAGCGGGAGTACCTGTTCCGGGTGGCGGGGGAGAGCCCACCACCGGCCGCCGGGCCGAGCCGGGAGCTGACCCCGGGCCTGCGGCACCTCATCGACGCGATGACCGAGACCCCCGCGTACGTGGTCGACGCCAGCTACGACGTGCTGGCCTGGAACCGGCTGGCCACGTACTTCGTCGGGGACCTGGCGAGTGTGCCCGCCACGGACCGCAACATGATCCGCTGGATGTTCCGCCGGCCCGCCGACGACAGCCACTGGACCGACCCCGACCTGATGCGGTTCGTCCGCACCTCGGTCGCCGACCTGCGCGCCGCCTACGGCCGCTACCCCGGTGACCGGCAGGTTCAGCAGCTGGTCACCGAACTGCTCGGCACCTCGCCCCGGTTCGCCCAGCTCTGGGCCGAGCACGACGTGGCCGAACGGCGCCCGGTCGTCAAGCGGGTGCCACACCCCGAGCTGGGGCCGTTGGAGTTCGAGTGCCGGGTGCTGTACGTGCCGGAGACCGACCAGAAGATGATCGTCTACGTACCGGAGCCGGGCTCGCCGACCCAGGCGGCGTTCCGCCGGCTCGCCGAGCGCGTCGCTTCCTGACCCGGCCGGCAGCCGACCAGCGCGTCCCCGTGGGCGGATCGCCGGTAGAGCACGCTGTGCCGCTCCCGGCTGCGTGCCACGAGGCCGGAGCGCAGCAGCACGCCCAGGTGGTAGGAGACCGTGGCCGGGGCCAACTGGTGCCGCTCGCTGAGCTGCGCGGTGGAGCGGGGCACGTCCAGGTCCGCCAGGATCGCCGCCCGGCTCGCGCCGAGCAGGTCGTCCAGCCGGCCCGCCCGGCGCTGCTCCGCCCGCCCCACGCCGAGCGGATAGACCAGCACCGCGTTGCCCTCGTCGCAGAGCTGGGTGGACACCTGCGGCCAGGCCAGCGCCGACGGCGCGAGCACCAGCTCCGCACCGGTCAGGGCAGTGGTGATCCGGTACGAGCTGTCGATGGTCAGCGACCCGCCGGTCCAGCCGACCTTCGGGTGCAGGTTGTTCAGCATGCTGCCCACACCGACGGTGGCCATGGCGGTGGCCCGGACGGCCAGCTCGGCCTCCAGCGTGGCCCGCACCGCTGGCCACTGCTCGGCGAGCGCGGCCCGCCAGAAGTGCAGCAACCCGTCGGTGACCCGGCGGGCCAGGGTGCCGTCCTCGACCGCCGCGCGGACCCGCGCCGGCATCCCGCCCGCCCGGAACCGCTCGTTCACCTGCGTCGCCACCTCGTCGTCCGGTGTCGCCGCCATGGCCGCCAACTGCTGGTCGAAGACCGCGTCGAGCGGGCCCAGCGGCGGTTTCGGCGTGAGCAGGTCCGGCGTGTAGCCGACCCGGCCGGGCGGGGTCACCAGCTCCGCGACCAGGGCCACGTCGGGGTGCCGCAGCGCGGCGCGGGCGGCCGGGCCGGGATCGCCGTGCACCGGATGCCCGAACCGCGAGAGCGCGGCCCGCAGCCAGGACGTCACCTCCCAGGCCGGCGAGATCGCCAACCGGAGCCGGGCGAGGCTCGGGCCGTCCAGATGCGCGACCATCACAGCGCGGATCGTACAAGCGGTGGCGTCGACGCGCGCTCCGCATTCGAGCTGGTTCGAATCACTACCCGGTGGCGCGGCGGGTCGGGTTGGCTGCGACGGCAGAGCCACTCGACCCGAGGAGAACCCGATGCGCCCACCTGCCTCCGCCCGTCCCGCCGGCCGGCTCGGCCGCACGATCGCCCTGGTCGGGCTCACCGCCGGCCTGCTGGCCGCGGCTCCCGCAGCGGTGTCGGCCGCCACCCCCGGCGCGGATGACACACCAACCGGTGACGCGGCGGCCCGGGGCTGCGAGCGCGCCTTCGACCGTGCCGTCCGGGCGTACGTGGACACCACGGCCCGGCGTGACCTGGACGGTTTCGCCGCGCTGCTGCATCCCGACGTCACCAGCGTCTTCGCCTCCGACGGGGAGGTGCTGGACGGCAAGCGGGCCACCGTCGACTGGCTGCGGCGCTTCTTCGCCGACGACTCCTGGACGCAGTCGTTCAGCGTGGCCAAGCAGACCGTGGTGGGGTGCCAGACCGGCTTCGTGTTGTTCGACTCCGTCTACGCGGTGCCGGCCACCGGCACCAGGGTGCCGCTGCTGATCGGGGTGAGCTACACCTACCAGCACGGCCGGTGGCTGGTGCTGCAGAACCAGGACTCCGTGGGCCGGATCTGACCACGGAGGCTGGCGTGGGGCCGCCAGCCGGGGGAGGGGCGGGCGCGGCAGCAGCGGCGTCCGCCCCGCGGCGGCGTTCAGGCGATCTTCTCCATGGCGGCAACCGCGAGCGGGGCGATCTTCGCGATCAGCGCGGTGCCGGCCGCCAGGTCACCGTCGCTCGCCGAGGCGTCGACCTCCATGACGAAGTTGCCACGCACCAGGACCAGCGTGCACTGGTGGCGGGTCGTCTTGCCCTTCAACCGCTCGCAGAAGGTGATCACGTCGGGGCCGTTGGGCACCGGCGGGGGCGAGGGCCGCAGGACCGTCGACGTGCGCCCGTCGTCGGGCACCTCGTACTCCTTGCACGTCGCGAGGACGGACCGCAGCTCGTCGGCGAGCTTGCGGCCGGGCACCTTCAGGTAGCCGACGACGTACTGCCGGATCCACACGCTCTCGCCGTCCCAGGTCCGCTCCCGGTGCGCGGTGCGTTTGATGTCCGACGGCAGGCTCGCTTTGCACAGGGAGATCAGCTTCCACGCGTCGGTGTTCTCGTCGGTGTACTGGGCGGTCTCCGGGTGGAACTCCGCGTTCAGGTCCAGCATGGCTTTGCCCACCAGGCTGCGTACCTCGGCCGTGGAGGTCGGCGCGGGACGCGGCTCCGGTGGGGCCGACGTGGCCGGCGCGGACCAGCGGGGGGTCTCGGCGGCCTGGCTCGGCGCGCAGGCCGCGGGCACGAGCAGGAGCAACGACAGCAGAGCCGGGGTGGTACGGCGGAGCGACATCGCCGGGGGCGGTCCTTTCACACGGAAAGGGGGCCCGGTCGGGCCCCCTTTCTGTGTGCGCCGTCGCCGGCCGTCGCGTTACTCCGGCAGGTAGGCGAACGTGTCCGGGTTCGGGCCCTGCCGGCCGGCCTCGCCCTTGTCCAGCGCGGTGATCCGCTCCATCGCGGTGTCGTCCAGCTCGAAGTCGAAGATCCGGGTGTTCTCCTCGATCCGCTCCGGGGTCGTGGACTTCGGGAAGATGATGTCGCCGCGCTGCACGTGCCAGCGGAGCACCACCTGCGCCGGGGTCCGGCCGAGCTGCTCGGCGATGTCCACCACCGTCGGGTCGCCCAGCACCTTGCCCTGCGCGATCGGCGACCACGCCTCGGTGAGGATGTTGTGCTGGCGGCCGTAGGCGCGGACCTCCTCGTTGCCGAAGTACGGGTGCGCCTCGATCTGGTTCACCGCCGGCACCACGTCCGCCTCGGCGGCCAGCCGCTGCAGGTGCGACACCTGGAAGTTCGACACGCCGATCGAGCGGGCCCGGCCGTCGCGCTGGAACTCCTCCAGCACCTTCCAGGTGGAGACGAAGTCGCCGTCGTACAGGGTCGGCAGCGGCCAGTGGATGAGGAACAGGTCGATGTAGTCCATCTTCAGCGCCGCCAGCGTCGAGTCGAACGCCTTGCGGGCGTCGTCGGGGCGGTGGAAGGCGTTGTTCAGCTTGCTGGTCACGTAGACCGCGTCCCGGTCCAGGCCGGACACGCGTACGGCCTCGCCCACCTCGGCCTCGTTGCCGTACATCTCGGCGGTGTCGATGTGCCGGTAGCCCACCTCCAGCGCCTTGGTCACCGCCTCGACGGTGTCCTTCGGCTCGATCTGGAACACCCCGAAGCCGAGCTGCGGAATGGTGGTGCCGTCGTTCAGGCTGATGTCGGGAATCGTGTTGGCCACTGCGGCTCCTTCGCGTCTTCGTCCGAGGCACCCAGGCGTGCGATCACGTCCACGCGTGCCACCTGTTATCCCTACCCGAGCGGGAGGTGGATTCACCGCCGTTCTCAGGGTGACGAGCGCAACGTGGACCCGCTCACCCGGTCGTGTCGAAGAGCACCGGCCAGGGTCGCGCCGCCGGCACCGACGGTGGGCCGGCCGACGTGTGCGGTGCGGGCTCGGCGGCGGCCAGCACCTCGGCGGCGAGCTGCCCGAACATCGGCGCAGCCGGGTGCGCCGAGCGGTCCGGCCAGGCCGCCGAGGTGCGCTTGGCCAGGGGCGCGTCGGCGATGGGCCGCCACGCGATCCGGGGCTCCCGACGAGCCACCGTCGCCGGCTCCACGGCCACCGCGCCACCGGCCAGCACCAACCCGAAGAGGAACTCCGGGTTGCGCGCCGGGCGGACCCGGGCCGGCCGGTAGCCGTGCCGCCGGCACACCGCCAGCAGGTGGTCGTGCCAGCCCGGTGCGGTGGCCCGGGGCGCGGCCACCAGGTCCAGGCCGGCCAGCGCGGCGAGCGTCACCTCCCGGCCGCGCGCCAGCGGCGAGGTTCGCGGCAGCAGCACCCCCAGGGGTACGTCGACCGGGGCGCCGAAGCGCAGTCCGTCCGCCGTCACCGGGTGGTGTACCAGGCCCACGTCCAGGTTCCGTTCGGTGAGCATCCGCACCTGTTCGCCGGTGGTCAGCTCGTGCAGCTCCACGTCCAGCCCGGGTGCCCGGCTGGCGAGCTCGTCCAGCAGCGCCCGCAGGGTCACCGCGGGTGTCTCCGGTGGCACCCCGGCCCGCAGGACGCCCAGCTCGCCCGCGCGGACCTGCCCCATGAGGTTGCGCAGCCGACCCTCACCGGCGAGCAGTTCCTCCGCCTCACCGAGCAGCAGCTCACCGGCGGTGGTGAGCCGCACCTGGCGGCGGGACCGGTCGAACAGCTCGACGGTCAGCTCCCGTTCCAGCCGTTGGATCGACTGGCTCAGCGGCGGCTGGGCCATGCCGAGCTGCTCGGCCGCCCGCCCGAAGTGCAGCTCGTGGGCGACCACCACGAAGTGCCGCAGGTGCCGGAGCAGGTCCACGGCCGGACCCTACGCCAGCGCCGGCATCGCGCTGCTGGATACCGTGCCGGGGTGGACGTGGGGGAGCGCATCGAGGCCATCTTCGCCGGAGCGGGTGTGACGGCCAGCCTGCACGCCGTCGACCTGGACGCCGTCGACCTGACCGACGGTCCGGTCGACGGGTTGATCGGCGGCCGGGGGGAGGTCGGGTTGCGTGCCGACGAGCAGGTGGTGATCGCCTCGATCTTCAAGATCCTGCTGGTGCTGGAGTTCGCCCGGCAGGTCGTCGCCGGTCAGCTGGACCCGACCGAGCGGATCCTGGTCACCGCCGACGACCGGCTCGGCGGGTGGGGGCTGGCCGGCTGCACCGACGACGCCGAGGTGTCGCTGCGCGACCTGGCGTACTTCGCCATGTCGGTCAGCGACAACACCGCCGCCGACCTGCTGCTGCGCCGGGTCGGCCCGGACCTGCTGCCGATGCTCGCCGCCGAGTTGGGGCTGACCCGCACCCGGGTTCTCGGCGGCCCCCGGGACCTGGTCGAGGCGATGCTCGCCGACGTGGGCGCGCGGACCGAGGCGGAGTTCGCCCGGGTCTTCCCCACCTTGCCGGAGGACCGGGTCTGGGCCATGCGGGTGTTCGACCCGTCGCGCACCACGTCCAGCACCGCCCGGGAGATCACCCGGCTGCTCGCCCTCATCTGGCGCGACGAGGCGGGGCCGGCGGCGGCCTGCGCGATGGTCCGCACCTGGATGGCCGGGCAGATCTTCTGGACCCGGCTGGCCGCCGGGTTCCCGCCCGGTGTGCGGGTGTCCGGCAAGACCGGCACCCTGCCCGGGCTGCACCTGGAGGCCGGGGTCGCCGAGTATCCCGACGGCGGCCGGTACGCCATCGCCATCTTCGCCCGCGCGGACCGGCTCGCCCCGCGCCGGATCGACGTGGACATGGCGATGGGGTACGCGGCCCGGACGGCCGTCGAGGCGCTGCGCGGCGAGTGATTTTCCGAGCGCCGGAGCTTCGGGGCACCACCGCTGAGCTGGCCCGATATGCGCGGGCGTATCGGAGCCGACGGTGATGGATCTTGGACCTGGGCCGGGTGACGCTGATTGGCTCGTGTCGACCAATCGCCCGACCACGGGGAGCAGAACCGTCATGCCCAGTCTCGACCGCCGTCGCTTCCTCCGCGACGCCGCAGCCACCACCGCCCTCGTCTCCGCCGGCGGTCTCGCCGCCACCTCCGCCGCCCCGGCCCAGGCCGCGCCGCCGGCCGCCGCCCCCGCACCGACCAGCGGCCGCCGGGGCGCGGTCAGCTTCCGCTGGTGGGGTACGGCCGGCTGGCGCATCGACATCGGAAGCCGGACCGTGCTGGTCGACCCGTACCTCAGCCGGATCGACACCGGCCTGTTCACCGGCGCGTTCAACCAGGCGACCGCGCTGACCGTGCGGACCGACGTGATCGACCCGCGCGTCGACCGGGCCACGACGGTGCTGGTCACGCACACCCACTGGGACCACTTCATGGACGTGCCGTACATCGCCGGGCGCACCGGCGCGCGGGTGTTCGGCACGCTGACCGCGTACCACCTGGGGTTGGCCTACGGGATGCCGTCGACGCAGCTCAGCCCGGTGAAGGGCGGGGAGGTGCTGGACTTCGGCGATCACACCGTCGAGGTGGTCGGCTCGCTGCACAGCCGCAACCCCTCGTACTCGGTGGCGTTCCCCGGGGTGCGGGTGAGCCAGCCGGCGCTGCCGGCGACCATCGCCGACCTGCCCGAGGGGGACACGCTGAGTTACCTGCTGCGGGTCGACGGTGGCCCGTCGGTCTACCTCACGGGGGCCAGCGACGTCGCCGAGCGGAACCTCACCGGTCTGGCGCCGGACGTCGCCATGGTGGCCATGCAGAGCGCCACCACCACCGGCGACTACCTGCCCCGGCTGCTGGCGGGTCTGGACTACCCGAAGGTCGTGGTGCCGGTGCACTGGGACAACTTCGAGACCAGGTTGCAGAACCCGCCGGTCGTCGCACCGGCCGACCGCCCCCGACTGGACGACATGATCGCGGCGGTGCGCCGGATCTCGCCGCGCAGCCGGGTGCTGCTGCCGGAGTACGAGACCGCGTACCACTTCTGACCGGCCCGGCTGGGTGGTCGCGGCCGGGCCGTCGCGGCCACCTGCCGGCTCAGCCGGCCGCCAGCTCCGCGAGGGCGCGCACCGACTTCCAGTTGCGGGTGGTGGCCACCACGCCGAGCTTCTTCTCCAGGTACGCGTTGGTGAACTTCGACCGCCCGTAGCCGCCGTCCGGGAAGTGCAGGTAGACCTCCCGGCCGGTCACCGTGAACGCCACGTTCTCACCGCCCGGCACGGTCAGCGCGCCCACCGCCGACTGCTTCGGGGCCGTGGCCAGGAAGGCCACCAGCAGCCTCGTCGGGTCGTCCTCCCGCTCGGCGTACGGGTTGCCGCCGGCCACCGCCGCCAACTCGCGGGTGCTGCGGACCAGCACCGGCACGGTCAGCCCCAGCTCGTCGGCGAGCGCCCGCTCGATCCCACCGGCGAGTTTCCCGGCGTCGCGGACGCTGCTGCCGAACACCACGTTGCCGCTCTGCAGGTACGTCTGCACGTCGTCGTGCCCGAGGTCGGTGACCAGCCGGCGCAGGTCGGCCATCGCGAGCCGGGTGGAGCCGACGTTGACCCCGCGCAACAGGGCGACGTAGCGGGTCATGTGCTCCTCCTCAGCGCGCCGGGCCGACCCGCTCAGCCTAGGCCGCCCGGCCCGACCAGGCCCGTCTCGTAGGCGACGATGACGAGCTGCGCCCGGTCGCGTACCGCCAGCTTGGTCAGCAGCCGCCCGACGTGCGTCTTCACCGTGGCCAGGCTGAGGTTGAGGTGCGCGGCCAGCTCCGCGTTGGACAGGCCACGGGCGATCAGCGCGAGCACCTCCCGCTCGCGCTCGGTCACCCCGTCCAGCCGTCGCGGCAGCGGCCGGGCCGGCTCGGGCCGTCGGGCGAACTCGTCGATCAGCCGGCGGGTCACCGTCGGCGCGAGCAAACCCTCGCCGGCGGCGACCACCCGGATGCCGGCCAGCAGGTCCGCCGGTGGGGTGTCCTTGAGCAGGAAGCCGCTGGCCCCGGCGCGCAGCGCACCGTAGACGTACTCGTCCAGGTCGAACGTGGTCAGGATGAGCACCCGGGTGCCCGCCGTCGCCGGATCCGCGCAGATCCGCCGGGTCGCCTCGATGCCGTCCATCTCCGGCATCCGGACGTCCATCAGCACCACGTCCGGGCGGTGCTGGCCGGCCAACGCGACGGCCTGGACGCCGGTGCCCGCCTCGCCGACGGTCGTGCAGTCCGGGGTGAGGTCGACCAGCAGCCGGAAACTGCCGCGCAGCAGTGCCTGGTCGTCGGCGATCAGCACCCGGATCACGCGGCCACCCGGTACGGCAGCCGCGCCCGCACCGCGAAACCTCCGCCGGCCTGCGGTCCGGCACGGAGGTCCCCGCCGTGCAACGCCACCCGCTCCCGCATGCCGGTCAGACCGTGCCCGTCCCCTCCCGGCAGGACCGGGCGCCGGCCGTCGTCGGTCACCTCCACGCGCACCTCGCCGGGCGTCACGGTCACCGTCGCCCGACAGGACGCCGGGGCGGCGTGCTTCACGACGTTGGTCACCGCCTCCTGCACGATCCGGTACACCGCGAGGCCCACCGACTCCGGCACCGCGCCGTCCGTCTCCTCGCGTCGGACGTCGAGCCGGACGTCGACGCCACCGATCGCCGCCTGCTCGGCGAGGCCGGGCAACTCGTCCAGCCCGGGTGCCGGCGCGTACGGGGTGCCCTCGCGCAGCACGCCGAGCACCCGGCGGATGTCGGTCAGCGCGTTGCGGCCGGTCTCCTCGATCACCCGCAACGCGGCTCCCGCCTCACGCGGGTCGGCCTCGGCGACGTGGTTGGCGACGGCCGCCTTCACCACGATGAGGCTCATCGTGTGTGCCACCACGTCGTGCAGCTCCCGGGCCACCCGCAGCCGTTCCTCGGTGGCGGCCTGACGGACCAGGTGCTCGCCCTGCCGGGCGGCGAGCGCGCGTCGCTCCCGGATCAACCAGCCGGTCAGCCAGGCCGGCGTGATCATGACGGCGGCGTAGACGACCCCACCGGTCCGCGACCAGAGGTCGCCCGCTGTCAGCACCAGGGCGACGCTCACCAGAGCGAGACAACCGGCCGCGCAGAGCATCGACCGGCGGGTGGCCGTCGACACGGCCACGGTGTAGAAGGACAGGCCGATGGCGAGCGCCGGCGCGGCAGCGGCGTAGTTGGGAATCACGCCGGTGACCAGTGCCCCGGTGGTGCTGCCGCTGATCACGACGGCGACGGCGATCGGCCACCGCCGCCGAACGGCCAACGGCAGCCCGAGGGCCATCCCGACGAGCACGGACACCCAGAGCGGCTCGCGTACGCCGCCGTGCAGCGGCGACTCCAGCGCCGCGTACGGGCAGAGCAGCCCGCCGACCGCCACGGCCAGCACGGCGTCCACGATGTACAGATCCACCGGCCGCAGCCGCCGGGTCAGCAGGAGAGCGGTCACCTGTCAGACGGTATCGGCCGGCCGGGCTGGCCGCGTCCACCTGCGGGTGGTCATTCCCGAGGACGAGGTGCCGGCGCTTGCGGGCCTCCGACTCCACCCGTGGGATGGCCCGAAAGTGTCCGCGCCGGCACGACGCGCGGCACCCGCCCGAGCCGGCACCGTGGCGGTCATGACCACTGACACGGTGACCCTCACGGGGCTGCGCGCGGTGTACGGCACCGGAACCCGGCGGGTGACGGCGCTCGACGGCGTGACGACCAGCTTCGCCAGCGGCACGTTCACGGCGGTGATGGGCCCCTCGGGCTCGGGGAAGTCCACTCTGCTGCACTGCGCGGCGGGGCTGGACAGGCCGGCCGAGGGGACCGTCACGATCGACGGCACCAGCCTGAACGATCTGGGCGAGGACGCGCTGACCCGGCTGCGGCGCGACCGCATCGGCTTCGTGTTCCAGGCGTTCAACCTGGTGTCCACGCTGACCGCGGCGCAGAACGTCGAGTTACCGTTGCGCCTGGCCGGACGCCGCCCGCCGGCCCGGGACGTCGAAGCCGCGCTCGACGCGGTGGGACTGGCCGA
This sequence comes from Micromonospora sp. RHAY321, assembly GCF_023896955.1. Taxonomy (GTDB): domain Bacteria; phylum Actinomycetota; class Actinomycetes; order Mycobacteriales; family Micromonosporaceae; genus Micromonospora. The sequence goes on along the minus strand of NZ_JAMHIW010000012.1, from coordinate 124,465 downwards.
CCGGGCCCGGCACCGGCCGAGCGAACTGTCCGGCGGCGAGCAGCAGCGCGTCGCGGTGGCACGGGCGTTGATCACCCGTCCGGTGGTCGTCTTCGCCGACGAACCGACCGGGGCGTTGGACAGCGCCGCGTCCCGGCAGGTCCTGCGGCTGCTGCGAGGGCTCGTCGACGACCACGGGCAGACGGTCGTCATGGTGACCCACGATCCCGCCGCCGCCGCGTACGCCGACCGGGTCCTCCTGCTCGCCGACGGCCGCCTCGCCGACGAACTGACCGGCGGCATCACGGCCGCGGTCGTCGCCGCACGGATCGCCGAGCGGGACACCGATCCGACGGGTATCTCGCGGCCGGCGGCGGACGCGGCCGTGGAGCCGTCGTGCTGAGCGTCCGGCGGTCCGCTGGCGCGTTCGTGGCCGTCGCCATCGGGGTCGCGCTGGTCACGGCGGCCACCCTGCTGCTCGCCTCCGGGCGACCACAGGTGCCGGACCGGCTGGCGCGGGCGGCGGTCGTCGTGCAGAGCCCCGAGGCGGGTAGGGCCGACTCGTTCGCGCCGACCCGCCCCTGGTCCGCCGCGAGGGCGACGGAACTCGCCGGACGGCTGGCCGGCCTGCCCGGCGTCGCGGCGGCGATCCCCGACCGGACCTTCTACGCCCAGCCGCTCGTCGACGGCCGGCCCCCGGCCAGCGACGGCCAGCGGGAGGACGCCCACCAGGGGCATGGCTGGTCCAGTGCCCGGCTGGGTGGACTGCGTCTGACGGCCGGCGAGCCGCCCCGCCGGCCCGGCGAGGTCGTCGTCGACCGTGCGCTCGGGCTGCGGCCCGGCACGCCGGTCACCCTGCTGACCGCGGCCGGTCCGGAGCCGTACACGGTCACCGGTCTCCTCGACGCGCCGGGCGTCCACGTCGCGGACGACGTCGCCGCCACCCTCGCACCCGGCGTCCGGGCCATCGGGCTGATGCTGGCGGCGGGCGCCGACCCGGAACGGGTCGGGGCCGAGGCACGCGGAGTCGTCGGCGGTGACGGACGAGTGCTCACCGGCGACCGGCGCGGCGCGCTGGAGCCGCGTGGTGATGCCCGGACCCGCTGGATCGGGATGCAGGTCCTGACCGCAACGGCGGCCCTCGCCGGCTTCGTCACGGTCTTCGTGGCCGCCTCCACCTTCGCGTTCACCGTCGCGCAGCGCCGCCGCGAGCTGGGCCTGCTGCGTGCCGTCGGCGCCACGCCCCGCCAGATCCGTCGAATGGTGCACAGGGAGGCGCTCACCGTCGGCGGTGCGGCCGGGCTCGCCGGCCTCCTGGTCGGAGCGGCGCTCACCCCCGCGCTGGGCCGGGTGCTGGTCGACGTCGGCCTGGAGCCGGCGACCTTCCGGGTCCGGTACGTCCTGTGGCCGCTCGCGGCCTCGCTCGCCGTCGGGCCGGTCGTGGCGCTGCTCGCCGGGTGGTCGGCGGCGCGCCGGGCAGCGCGGATCCCCCCGTTGGAGGCGTTGCGCGAGGCGGCGGTGGAGCAGCGACCCATCGGGCGGCTGCGTGTCGCCGCCGGGGCGCTTCTCCTGGCGACCGGGGCCGCCCTCAGCCTCGGTACCGCCACCTCCGACGACGCCCGCGACGGTGCCACCTACGCCCTGTACGCGGTGATGGCCCTGGTCACCGGATCCACCGTGCTCGCACCGGCGATCGTCGGGCCGGCGGTGCGGCTGCTGCGTTCCCCGGTGCGGCGGCGCGGCGGCGCGATCGGGCTGCTGGTCCGGGCCGGGGCGCTGACCGCGACCCGACGGACCGCGTCGACCGCCGCGCCGGTGCTGCTCACGGTCGCCTTCGCGGTGCTGGTGTCCGGGATGGTGCTCACCACGACCGCGGCGTACACGGCGGGCCGGGCGGACAATGTGAACGCCGGCTGGATCATCGCGCCCGACCGGGCACCCGGCCTGTCGGACCGTGCCGTCGCCGCCACCGGCGGCACCGCGCTCCTGCCGACCACGGTGTTCGTCACCGAACCCGAACCGTCGACGGGGATCCGGCCGCTGAACGCGCTCGGCGTGGACCCGGCCGGCTTCGCCGAGGCGAACCGGGTGCTCGACGTCGTCGCCGGCTCGCTCGACGACCTGCGCGGCGACGACACGGTGGCGCTCACCGCCTCGGCGGCGCCGGCGCCCGGTCTGCCGCCGGAGCCGTACCCGGTGGTCTTCGCGGACGGGGAGCGGGTGCCGCTGCGCGTCGTCGCCGTGGTCACCGACATCTCGGTCCCCGGGGACCTTCTCCTGCCCCGTGCCGTCGTGCGGGCCTACGACCCTTCCGCGCTGACCTCCACGGTGTACGTCCGGGACCGGGTCGATCCTCCGCTCGGGGCGCGGATCATCGACGTCCCCGCCTGGGCCGCGGAGGCGGACCGCGCCGAGGACCGCCTCGTCTGGCTGTGCACCCTGCTGCTGATCGGTGTGTCGGCCGGCTACGGCGCCATCGCGGTGGCCAACACGCTGCTGTTGGCAGCCGCCGGCCGGGCAGCCGACCTGCGGCTGATCCGGCTGGCCGGCGCGACCCGCCGACAGGTCCTCTGGCTGGTCACGGCGGAGTCCGCCCTGGTGGTGCTGATCGGCGCGGTGCTCGGCGGCGCCGTCGCGTTCGCCGGCCTGCTGAGCATCCGCGCCGGCCTGGCCGAACAGGTCGGCGCCACGGTCGACCTGGTCGTGCCGTGGCCGGTGATCGGCGCGGTGGTGGGGCTCTGCCTGCTGCTCGCGGTGCTGGCGAGCGTGCTGCCGACGTGGCGGCTGCTGCGCCACCGCCCGGCCCGATCGGCGGTCGGCATCGTCGCCGGGTGACCCGTGTACGGCCCGACCGCCTCCCGAGGGCCGACGAGGGGGCGATCGGGCCGCTACCGTCCACGGATGCGATCCGCGCGCCCGGTCGGGCTGCTCCTCTCCGCCGCCGCCGTGCTGCTCTGGGCGATCGGCATGACCGTGCTGCAACCGCTGACCGAGCCGATCGGCCCGTGGTCGGAGCGGCTGCCGGGCAACAACACCTACTGGGCGCGGGATCTGCGGTTCGCGGCGATCGTCGCGGTGGTCCTCGGGCTGGTGCTGGCCGGCCGTGGGCACCTGAGGTGGAGCGGCCCGGGGGTGCTGCTCGGCGGTCTCTGGGTCGCCGCCGACGTGGCGATCGACCGGGCCGACCCGAGCGGTGTGGAGGCGACCGTGCTGCTCACCGCTGGCGGCTGCGCGGTGCTCGGCGCGGTGGCGGCGGTCCTGCTCCGCCGGGATCGGCGCGTACGGCCGGCCGCGGCGGACCGGTGGGCGCTGACCGGCGCGGCCTGCGTGGCGGGGGTGCTGGCGATGGTGGCCGCTGGCATCGAGTCACCAACCGACCGGGAGCCGGAGCTGAATCCGGCCGCCTCCGCCACCGGCGCGCTGCTGGTCGTTCTGACCGTCGGGGCGGCCCTGGCGGCGGCCCCGGCCCGCGGCCGGACCCGCTGGCTGCTGGCGGCGGGGCTCGGCGTGGCGGCGGTGTCCGGCGTCGGACTGGTCCGGGCCATCCCGCCCGGCCCGCGATCCCTGCCGCAGCTCGCCCTCGGGGCGGTGCTGCTCACCGGGGTCACCCTGCTCGCCTGGGACTGGCCGGGCGGTCGGCCCGCCTGGCGACACCACGCCCTGGCCGCCGTCGCCGCGCTGGTCGGTCCGGTGGCGATGCTGCTGGTCGTGGGCATCACCATGATGGTGCTGGTGCCGATCGGCGCGACGTTCACGGCGCTGGCCGGCAACAGCCCGATCAACGCGGCCGACTCCGACCTGCTGGTCTCCCTGGGCGGGGTGCTCGCCGGGCTCGGGATGGCGCTCCTGCTGGCCTGGCCGCCCGCGCTCGGCTACCGCCCCGATCCGCCGTCCCCGTCCGGGCCGGTCGGTCCGGACGGGCCGGACGGGGTCGCCGGTGGGCGGCCGGCCAGCGCCGAGCGCCGGTAACCGTAGAAGGCGTAGATCAGCGCGCCGATCAGGAACCAGACGGCGAAGCGCAGCCAGGTCTCCGGTGCCAGGTAGGTGATCAGCCACAGCGAGAAGAGCGCGCCGACCGCCGGCACCACCGGCATCCCCGGCAGCCGGAACGTCCGCGCCGCGTCCGGGCGGCGGTAGCGCAGCACGATCACCGCGACGCAGACCACCACGAAGGCGAGCAGGATGCCGATGTTGGTCAGCTCCGCCGCCTCCCGGATCGGCAGGAAGCCGGCGATCAGCGCGGAGGCCACCCCGACGATCCAGGTGACCCGGGTGGGCACCCGGCGGACCGGGTGGAGCTTGCCGAACCACGCCGGCAGCAGCCCGTCGCGGCTCATCGAGAACCAGACCCGCGTCACGCCCAGCATGAAGGTGAACATGACGGTCAGGATCCCGATGATGGCACCGACCGCGATCACGCTGGCCAGCCCGGACAGGCCCACCGACTCGAACGCCGAGGAGAAGCCGCTCTCCGCGTCGATGTTGCGGTAGTTCTGCATCCCGGTCAGCACCAGGGTGGCCAGCACGTACAGCACCATCGAGATGACCAGCGACCAGATGATCGCCTTCGGCATGTGCCGACGGGCGTCCCGGGACTCCTCCGCGGCGGTGCTCATCGCGTCGTAGCCGAAGACGGCGAAGAAGACCGTGGCCGCGCCGGTGAACGCCCCGCTCAGCCCGAACGGGAAGAACGGCGAGTAGTTGGCCGTCCGGATGTGGAAGAAGCCGACCACGATCACCAGCAGCACGACCGCCACCTTCAGCCCGACCACGAAGGTCTCGAACCGGGCGGCGGTCTTGATGCCCTGATTGAGCAGGTACGCGATGAGCAGGCAGAGCACCACCGCGAAGAGGTCCACGACGTGCCCCTCACCGGTGCCCGGGGCGCCGAGCATCCAGGCCGGCAGTTCCGCGCCCAGCTCGCCGACGAGGAAGCCGAAGTAGCCGGAGATGCCGATCGCCACCACCGCGACGATCGCGGTGTACTCCAGCAGCAGGTCCCAGCCGATGAACCAGCCGACCGCCTCGCCGAGCACCGCGTACCCGTAGGTGTAGGCCGAGCCGGCCTTGGGGATCATGCCGGCGAACTCGGCGTAGGACAGCGCGGCGGCGGCACTTGCCAGGCCGGCGATCAGGAACGACACCAGCACGGCCGGGCCGGCGGTCTCGTTGGCCACCGCGCCCGCCAGCGCGAAGATCCCGGCGCCGATGATGCCGCCCACCCCGATGGCGGTGAGCTGCCACAGACCGAGGGAGCGGGACAGGCCCTCCTCGCTCTCGTCCGCGATCTCCTCGACCGGTTTGCGGCGGAACACCCCGCTGCCACCGGGACTGGCGCCCGTGGAGGTCATCGTCGTCCCCCCTCTCGACCGCGCCCCGCGCGCGGTGCGTACCGCCACTGTTACCCATGCAGCGACAGAGGTAAATACCTCCGCCGGCTCACTCCACCACCGGCAGCACGACCTCGTTGCGGCGCAGGAACCACGGCTTCCACGGGGGGTCGAACCGGGCGTACCGGATCGCGCCGGTGGGTTGCAGCCCGGCGGCCGTGACCGACCGGCCGAGCGCGGTGGCCCGCTGCCCGAACGCCTTCTCCGTCCACCGGCCGGAGAAGCGCATCGCCGCCGCGAGCTGGGCCGGGATCTCCCGGATCCGCACCCGCGCGTCGACCGGCTCGGGGAGGGTGGCGGCGGTGGAGCCGGCGGGCATGACGAACTGCACCAGGTACGCGCCCGGCCGCTCACCCTCCTCCTGGACCACCGGCGCGGTCATCGGGATCTTCGTCGTGCCGGTGGCGTCCGGCGTCGCCGGTCCGGCCCCGATCGGGTGCCGCACCCGGTTGGCGCCCCCGATGTACGCGGCCAGCGGCCGGAACGCCTCCAGCGGCGCCCGGGTGAACGACGCCTGGACCTGCACCTCGGCCACCAGGTGGGCCGGGTACCGGCGCAGCTCGAAGCCGGGGTGTCGGGACACCACCCGGTACGGCTGCCGCTCAGTCATCGCCCGCTCCCAGGGTCTCTGGGACAGACGCTACCGCCCGTCGGGCCCCCGCTCGGCCGAAGTCGGCTCCTGCTGCCCGGGCGTGACGGCGCGCCCGTTCAGCCGCCAGTACTGCCGCTTCTCCTCGTCGCGCAGCACCACCCCGAGCCGGCCCAGCTCCCGGCGCAGTTCCCGGGCGTCGTCGCGGCGATCCTTCTGGACGGCCCGCTCCCGGGCGCGCAGCAGCGCGTCCGCGCCGGTGGGCAGCCCGGGCAGGTCGGGCACCCAGAGCCGGTACGACGACCGGTGCGGGTCGCCGTCCGCCCAGCCCCAGCCGTGTGTCCGGAACGCCGCTGCCAGCCGGTCGGCCGGCAGGTCCGTCGGTTCCCGGGTCAGCTCGGCGTTGTCGGCGTCGAGCAGCACCAGGTGCCCGTCGTCGACGAAGACCACCCGCGTCTCGGCCCGGCTGACGTGCCGGTCCTTGCCGGCGCGGCGCAGGCGGACCTGCGCCGCGTCGACGGTGACGATCAGCCGTTCGGCGGTGCCGATACCGGCCACCACCAGCCCGGCCAGTGCGCCCACCCCCGCCGTGCCGGCGGTGGCCTGCGGCTGGGGCAGCCGGTCCAGCAGCTCGAACAGCCCCTGCAGGGGCGCCCAGGGCAGACCGGCGACCCAGCCCGCCGCCAGCGCGAGCAGACCGCCGGCGGCGGCGCCGAGCAGTGGGAAGCCGCCCCACATGACCGCCAGCTCCACGCGGCCGCCGCTGACCACGGTGTGCGGGCGGCTGCCGGCGACGTCCATGGTCAGGACACCTCGCGGCGGAGCGTCCGGACCAGGCCGGCGGCCAGGGGGAGGACCATCCAGACCAGCAGGGACACCGCCATCCGCCCCCACTGCTCGCCGGTGACGGCGTCGCTGCTGAACAGCGGTTCCATGGTCTTGCTGGTGTCCAGCCACTCGGACGGGCCGCGCAGGGGTCGGACCATCTCGCCGAGCACTCCCCACAGGGTGGGCAGCAGCAGATAACCGACGATCGCCAGCGGCGGGTTGAGCAGCAGCAGACCGAAGGCGGCGCCCATCAGCACGCTGGTGACCTGGAGGATCACCGCGTTCACGATCAACGACGCGTCCATCCCCCACGTGCCCGCGCCGCCGGTGGCGGACGCCACCAGCGTCCCGACGGCGGCGACGGCGAGGCTGGCCAGCACCGAGGCGAGCGCGGTCAGCATCACGGCGATCAGCTTCGCCGCGACCACCCGCTCCCGGCGGGGCACCAGCGCGTACGTGGTGAGGGCAGTCCGCTGCGACCACTCGCTGGTGATCGACAGGATGCCGAGCACCGGTAGCAGCACCCCGACCGGCAGCAGCGAGGGGACGAAGAAGTTGACGAACGTCTGCTCGACGTCCTTCGCGTAGATCAACTGAAGGGTGACGATCACGGCGGCGACCAGGCCGATGGTGATCAGCAGCCAGCGGCCGGCTCGGGTGTCGACGAGCTTGCGCAACTCCACGACGGTGAGGCGGAGCATCGACGGGCGGCGTACCGGGGCGTGTTGCCGGGGCGCGACGGCGCCGGCGGTGGGTGCGGTGGCGGTGGTCATCGGACGGCCTCCTTGGTGGATTCGCCGGCGGTCAGGGTGAGGAAGAGCTGTTCCAGGCCACCGCCACCGGCGGGGCGTAGCTCGGCCAACGCGACACCGGCGTCCGCGGCGGCCTGGCCGACCGCTTCGGCGTCGGCCTGCACCAGCAGCCCTTCGGAGCTGTCGGCGGCGCTCAGGCCGGCCGCCTCCAGGGCCCGGCGCAGCGCCGCGCCGTCCCGCGCCCGGACCACCGTGCCGTCGCCGGCCAGCAACTCGTTCTTGTTGCCCTGGGCCACGATCCGGCCGCCCCCGATCACCACCAGCCGGTCCGCGACCGCCTCCACCTCGCGCAGCAGGTGGGAGGAGAGCAGCACGGTGCCGCCCCGGTCGGCGAAGTCGCGCAGCAGGCCGCGCATCCAGAAGATCCCCTCCGGGTCCAGGCCGTTGGCCGGCTCGTCGAGGATCAGCACGCGGGGGTTGCCGAGCAGCGCGTGCGCCAGCCCGAGCCGCTGGCGCATGCCCAGCGAGTACGCCCGCACCCGTCGCTTCGCGGCCACCGCGTTCAACCCGACCAGGTCGAGCTTCGCGGCGACCTCGCGCCGGTCCAACCCCATGGTGTACGCGGACAGCGTCAACGCCTCGCGGCCGGTGCGCCCGGCGTGCTGGGCGGAGGCGTCCAGCAGCACCCCGACCTCCCGCCCCGGGTTGGGCAGCTCCCGGTAGGCGCGCCCGGAGACGGTGGCGCGACCGGCGGTCGGTGCGGTGAGCCCGCAGATCATGCGCATGGTGGTGGACTTGCCGGCGCCGTTGGGGCCGAGGAAGCCGGTGACGGTTCCCGGCTCGCACTGGAACGACACGTCGTCCACCGCCGGGTGCGGTCCGTACCGCTTGGTGAGGTTCTCCACGGTGATCATGTCGATGAGCGTGCCCGCGCCGCCCGGCCATCCGCTGCGGCCACCGGTCGGTGCCGCACCGACCTTGGTCGACCGGCGGGTCTCGACTTTGGTAGCTGGTCGCGGCGCCCGTCGGCTGCCTAGCATGGCCTCGTGACCAGCCTCGCCGTGCCCGAACACCCCTGGCTGCTGCCCGGGGCGCTGGCCGGCGCCACCAGCCCGGACGCGGCGGCCCGGCGGCCGCGCCGCACCACCCGGGACTGGGCCGTGGACACCCTGGCCTTCCTGCTGTCCCTGCTCTGGGTGCTGTTCGTCACCGCGGACGCCCTGTCGCCCGACCCGGCGATCACGACCCCGTTGCCGCACGACTGGATGACCGGGGCGGACGCGCTGCTCGGGCTGGCCTGCTGCGGGCTGCTCTGGCTGCGCCGGCGGTGGCCGCTCGGGCTGGCGCTGGCGACCGCGCCGCTCACGCTGTTCTCGATGGCCTCGGCCGTCCCGCTGGTGATCCTCTACTTCACCGTGGTGGTGCACCGGCGTACCGCCGTGGCGGTGGCGGTGACCGGCGTGGGTCTGGTCACGAACATGGTCTTCAGTTGGCTGCGTCCGGACCCGAACATGTCGTACTGGGCCACGGCGGCGTGGGGCGTGGTGATCAGCTTCGCCGTGCTGGCCTGGGGGATGTTCGTGCGGGCCCGCCGGCAGTTGATCGTGTCGTTGCGGGATCGGGCCGAGCGGGCCGAGGCGGAGCAGCAGCTACGGGTCGCCCAGGCCCGGCACCTCGAACGCACCCGGATCGCCCGGGAGATGCACGACGTGCTGGCCCACCGGATCTCGCTGCTCAGCCTGCACGCCGGGGCGCTGGAGTTCCGCCCGGACGCACCGCCGGACGAGGTGGCCCGCGCCGCCGGGGTGATCCGGGGCAGCGCGCACGCCGCACTGCAGGACCTGCGGGAGGTGATCGGGGTGCTCCGGGCCGACGGCGACGGCGACGCCCCCGAGCCCCCGCAGCCCACCCTCGCCGACCTGCCGGCCCTGATCGACGAGTCCCGTACGGCGGGGGTGCGGGTGAACGTCAGCGACAGCGTCGCCACGCCGGGGGAGGTGCCTGCGGCGCTGGGGCGGGCCGCGTACCGGATCGTGCAGGAGGGGCTCACCAACGCCCGCAAACACGCGGCCGGCGCGGCGGTCACCGTGGACGTGTCGGGCGGGCCGGGCACCGGCCTGACCGTGGCGATCGGCAACCGGTGGCCGGTCGGCACCCCGGCCGGGGGCGAGTTGCCGGGTGCCGGCACGGGCCTGGTCGGCATCACCGAGCGGGTCACGCTGGCTGGCGGCCGGCTGGCGTACGGCCGGGACGACGCGGGCGACTTCCGGCTCGCCGCCTGGCTGCCGTGGCCGGCGTGACCGGTCCGGCTGGTCCGGCCGGTGCCGGTCCGGCCCCGGTCCGGGTGCTGATCGTGGACGACGACGCGCTGGTCCGGGCCGGGCTCTCGATGATCCTCGGCGGCCTGCCCGACCTGACCGTGGTGGGCGAGGCGGCCGACGGCGCCGAGGTGCCCACGGCGGTCGCCGCGTACTCCCCGGATGTGGTCCTGATGGACATCCGGATGCCCCGGGTGGACGGGCTGACCGCCACGGAGGCGCTGCGCGCCCAGCCGCACCCACCGGAGGTGCTGGTCCTGACCACCTTCGACGCCGACGAGCAGGTGCTGCGGGCGTTGCGCGCCGGGGCGGCCGGCTTCCTGCTCAAGGACACCCCGCCGGCGGAGATCGTGCACGCGGTGCGTCGGGTGGCGGCCGGCGAGGCGACCCTCTCCCCGACGGTGACCCGGACGCTGATCGCCCACGTGACCGCCACCGTCCCGGGTCCGGCCGGCCCCGATCCCCGCCGCGAGCGGGCGCTGCGGCTGCTCGCCGGGCTCAGTGAGCGGGAGCGGCAGGTGGCGGTCTCGCTGGGCAGGGGGTGCACGAACGCGGAGATCGCGGGGGAGCTGTTCATGAGCGTGGCCACGGTGAAGGCGTACGTCTCGCGGCTGCTGACCCGCCTCGACCTCAACAACCGGGTCCAGGTGGCCCTGCTGGTCCACGACGCCGGCCTGGTCTGAGCGGAGGCCACGCCGATCCGGAAGAGCGAGCCCCAATAACACGGATGAGGTACACTCATAGTTGAGTGTTCCATCGGTGGATGTGTCAGGGGTGATCGCGTGGACGGCTTCGTGGGGCGGGATCATGAGCTGTCGCTGTTGAACGGCATGCTTTCCCGGGTCGAACGAGGTGGTCGGGCTGGTCGGCCTGGTCGTGCCCTCCTCATGCGCGGTCGCCGACGGGTCGGCAAGTCCCGACTGGTGGAGGAGTTCGTCGAGCGGGCAGAGGTGCCGCACCTCTTCTTCACGGCCTCGGCGCAACCGACCGTCGCCGCCGATCTCGCGCTTTTCGTGGAGGAGGCGGCCGCCTCGACGCTGCCGGGTGCCCGGATGCTGCGCGAACAGCAGCCACGGACCTGGGATGCGGCGCTCACCCTGCTCGCCGCCGCGTTGCCGACCGACCGCCCGAGTGTCGTCGTCCTGGACGAGATGCCGTACCTCATCGCGAGTGACCCGGGGTTCGAGGGGACGTTGCAGAAGGTCTTCGATCGTGAGCTGTCCCGGCGGCCGGTCCTGCTGATCTGTGTCGGATCGGATCTCGCGATGATGGAGGCGTTGAACGATTATGGTCGGCCATTCCACCAGCGGGCCACGGAGATGGTCATCCCACCGCTGAGCCCGGCCGACGTCCGCGACATGCTCGACCTGCCCCCCGCCGACGCGTTCGACGCCTACCTGGTGTCGGGCGGTCTGCCATTGATCCTCGATGAGTGGCCGTCGGGCGCACCGGTCCACGAGTATCTGGCCGATGCGGTACGGGATCCGACCTCCGCCCTGCTGGTCAGCGGCGAACGGGCACTGGCAGCCGAGTTCCCGCCCCAGTCCCAGGCGGGTCTGGTGCTGCGGGCCATCGGTTCCGGCGAGCGAACCTTCTCGCTGATCACCCGCGCGACGGGTGACCTTCCGCAGGCGTCCCTGACCCGGGCGCTGCGTCTGTTGACCGACAAGCGCGCCGTGGAGGCGAGCGTTCCGCTGTCGACGAAGCCGTCGCGGGAGAAACGGTACGCGGTGGCCGATCCGTACCTGCGCTTTTGGTTGTCGTTCCTGGGGCCCCATTTGTCGGAGATCGAGCGAGGCCGGGGCGATCTGACCTTGAACAGGATCGTCACGTCGTGGGCGTCCTGGCGCGGGCGGGTGATCGAACCAGTTGTCCGGGAGGCGCTGCGCCGGCTGCCGAACGACCATCTGCCGGCGGAGGCAGCGGAGATCGGTGGCTACTGGACGAGGACCAACGACCCGGAGATCGATGTGGTCGGTGCCGATCGTGGTCCTGTCGCCAGCCGCATCTGCTTCGTCGGCTCGATCAAGTGGCAGGAGAAGCGGCCGTTCGACGCACACGACCTGGGTCGACTACTCCTGCACCGGTCCCGGCTGCCCGGCGCCAACGAGACTGTGCCGGCCCTGGCGGTGTCGCGCAGTGGCGCGGCCGTCGACGGGGTACGCGTGTTGTCCCCCGAGGATCTGCTTGCCGCGTACCGGGATTGAACTTTCGTCCGGTGCGGGCCGTACCAATGCCCGAGGATGTCGATGCGGCGGGTCCGCCGTGTCGCTGCCGAACTGCGGGAGGCCTACCGTGCGAGTTGGTGAGCAGTCGACGGATCCCATCGATCAGGTGCTGGGTGAGGTGCCCATGCCGGCACCGCTGACCCCTGAGGATGTCCGGCTCGCGGTCCGGGCGGTGGTGGTGCACACCGCCGAGGAGTGGCCCACCGGGCCGTTGTGCCGCAACGACGGGGCGTCGTACCCGTGCCGCCTGCACCGCTGGGGGCGGCGGGTCCTGGAGACACACGGGCTCAACGACCGACAGATCGAGGCGCTGATCCGGCACGGCAACCCGTTCGTGCACGTGCCCTTCCCGTTCACGGCCACGGGGCCGTCGTCCGCGCGCCCCGCCGCCACCCGAACGGGAACGGCGACCGCCGGGTATCCGACCCCGGCCGGGCGTACCGGCGGGCTCCCGGCGCGGCACCAGGCCGCACGGGTCGTCCCTCCCGGGGTACGCCCCACCGCTGCTGGCCGGCCGGTGACTCCCCCCGTCACCGCGCCGCGCTGGCCCCGGGCGAGCTGAGCGGAGCTACCCCCGCCCCCCGCCCGACCCGGGGCGACACGACGTCGGCCCGACGCGGTATTTCCCCACCCGCGCCGGGCCGACGTCGTGCTGTCCGTACCGGGTCAGTCGTTGCCGGCCCCGATCCCGCAGTCCGGCGCGGACCAGCTCGTCGTGTTCGAGCTGTTGTCGCTGTTGTTCTCCCGCCGCGAGTCGACGTGCACGTGGTCGTCGTGGTCGGGGTAGCCCGGGCCGTAGATTCCGCTGAAGCCGTTGTTGCGGGCGCCGCGGGCCACCTGGCAGAGCGACGACGTCCGTGAGGTGACGTCGGCCGCGTTGCCGTACAGGTGCTGGCTGTCCGACGCGCCGTTGACCTGGTTGTTGCAGGCCCGACTGCGGAACCCGCTCGACACGTTGAGCGGCTTGTCGCCGAGGCTCCTGCGCAGCGCCTCCAACTTCCACATGGTGCGCAGCGCGTTCTGGCGGGTCTGGGCCGCCGACAGGGGGCCGCCGGTCCATCCGCCCCGACCACACCCGTCGTCCAGCTCGTTGTAGCTGAAGTGGGCGGGCGTGCAGTCGTTGTCCTGGAGCTGGTACAGCTTGGCGTAGGTCTGCGGGCCGGCGATCCCGTCGGCGCGCAGCCCGTACGCCTGCTGGAACCGCTTGACCGCGGCGGCGGTCTTGGGTCCGTAGCGGCCGTCGTTCTCCACGATGTCGCGGTACCCGGCCCAGCCGGCGACCCGGATCTGCAACTGACGGACGTCGTCGCCCGAGCGCCCCTGGGTCAGGGTCCGGTTCCAGGTGTAGCAGGCGTCCGCGTGCGCCGCTGGCGCGGCGACCACCGCGGCGATTGCTGCCCCGGGCAACGCCAGGGCGAATGCGACGGCAGCTCGCTTCAAGGTGTTTACGCGCACAGAAGTCCTCCCGATAGGAGAGCGAATGGGGTGGGCTTCGGGACATCGACCGGGACGTCCCGTGATTTCCACCCTCGCACTGATCAGTGCGGTTGGCGGCAATAACGAGAATTGTCCTCATGATTCGCTGTACCTGGGTCTTGGCTGTGAATTCGGCTGATTTGCGAAACAGCCATTCACCCCCGATCAACCCGAGGGCGGCCAACCGCACCGAACGTCGCAATCGACCACACCCAGGGTGATGTTCCCTGCCGATCGGAGGCCGGTAACGTCAGCCCCGGGCGGCGGACTGGCGGAGGTGCACGTGGCACGCGGTGGCGTCTTCTGTGTCGAGGGTCAGTGGCACCGCGACCTCAACGAGCGGGGTTCCGTGCTGCCCACGCTGGAGTTGCTGGAGCGCCTGGGCAAGATCCGCTTTATCCACAAGGACGCGGCGACCCGCGACGAGTTGTTCTACTTCCTGGACCGCTGGCTGCTCAAGCAGTACGCCGACCACCGGGTCGGCTTCTTCGCCATGCACGGCGAACCGAGCCGGCTCTGCCTCACGGACTGGCAGTCGGTGGAGTTGAACGAGGTGGCCGAGCTGATGGCCGGCCGGTGCGAGGGGCGCCGACTCTATTTCGGCAGCTGTTCGGTGCTGCGCGCCTCGGACGCGGTGCTGCGCGAGTTCCTGGAGGTCACCGGAGCCGCTCTGATCTGCGGTTTCACCCGGGAAGTCGACTGGGTCGAATCGGCGGCCTTCGAAACCGTCCTGCTCGACGTGCTGGCCAACGGCCAGCGACACAATGCCGCCGAGCTGCGGATGGGCTCGGCGCACTGGGCGCCGCTCGCCTCGTACCTCGGCTTCCGGGTGATCTACGCCAACGGCCGGGCCTGGCGCCCGACCGGCCGGCCCCGGGTGCCCGCCCAGGCGGTGCACCGCGCCGCCACCCGGCCCAGCTGACCCACCGCCACCCTGGTAGGAAAGAGTGATGGCGCGCAGCATCGCGAAGAACACCCGGGTCGACCGGGACTCCCTGCTCGACTTCCTCCGGCCGCGACACCGCGTCGTGCTGATGACCACCCGGGCCGACGGTCGCCCGCAGTCCTCCCCGGTCTCCGCCGGCATCGACGGCGAGGGTCGGCTGGTCGTCTCCACCTACCCCGAGCGGGCCAAGGTCACCAACATCCGCCGCGACCCCCGGGTGTCGGCCTGCGTGCTCTCCGACGACTGGAACGGGCCCTGGGTACAGCTCGACGGCACCGCCGAGGTGCTGGACCTGCCCGAGGCGCTGGAGCCGCTGGTGGAGTACTTCCGCAGCATCTCCGGCGAGCATCCCGACTGGGACGACTACCGTGCGGCCATGGTGCGCCAGGGCAAGTCGCTGATCCGGGTCACCATCGACGCGTGGGGTCCGATCGCCACCGGTGGCTTCCCGGCCCGGCTCGCCGACTGACCGCGACCGGCCGGCCCCCGGGTCAGTACGCGGCGGTGAAGCGCGCGTTCTGGTGCCGGGGCTGCTCGATCTCGTCGACGATCGCCACCGCAAGGTCCTCGTAGGTCAGCACCGAGCGGCCCTGCTCATCGGTGACCGGCTGGTCGGTGCCGGTGCGGTAGTGCCCGGTGCGCTCGCCGGGATGGAACTCCAGCGGCGGCGGCGAGACGTAGGTCCAGCTCACCCCGTCGGCCGAGGTGCGGTAGTAGTCCAGGGCGTCGGCCTGCCCCAGCGCGGAGTCCCGGTACTCCGCCGGGAAGTCCGGCTCGTCCAGGATGCGGGTGCCGCGCGGGGTGAGCAGGGTCGACCCGCCACCCAGATGGATGATCCGTGGGGCGGCCGGCATCCCCCGCAGCGTCGTCACCAGGGTCTCCGCCGCGTTCCGCCACAGCTCGCGTTCGCCGCCGCCGATCGCCACCACCAGCGCGTCCGCGTCCGGCGCCACGTCCCGCACGCTCCGCTCGCTGGTGGCGTCCCCGGTCACCACCCGGACCCCGGCCGGCAGGTAGGAGGTGGCCTCCGGGCGGCGGACCGCGGCGATCACCCGGTGCCCCCGGTCGACCGCCTCGGCGGCGACCCGCGACCCGGCGGTGCCGCCCGCGCCAAACACGACAATGGTGCTCACCAGCCCAGGCTAGGGACCGGGCGCGTCGCCCGCCGGTGGAACGGCGATCCCCGTCAGGCGACCAGGGCGGAGTAGACCAACTGGCGCAGCTGGGAGCGCAGCGGGTACGTGCTCGACGGCATCAGCTGGGTGAAGAGGAGCGCGGTGATCTCCTCGGCCGGGTCCACCCAGAACGCGGTGCTTGCCACGCCACCCCAGTAGTACTCGCCGACGCTGCTCGGCACCCGGCTCGGGATCGGGTCGTCGACCACCGCGAAGCCGAGGCCGAAGCCGATCCCGTCGAGGGTGGTCTCGGCGAAGCCGCCGGTGGACAGGGTGCCCAGGTCCTGGCCTTCGGGCAGGTGGTTGCGGGTCATGAAACGCACCGTGCGCGGCCCGAGCAGGCGCGCGCCGTCCAGCTCGCCGCCGCGCAGCAGCATCTGGGTGAAGCGGTGGTAGTCGGCCGCGCTGGAGATCAGGCCACCGCCGCCGGAGAGCAGCACCGGCTTGTTGTACGCGAGCGAGCCGAGCCTGTCGTAGCGGACCGCCTGGCCGCTGCGCGGGTCCGGGACGTAGAGCGCGGCCAGTCGCTCGGCCTCGTCACCCTCGACCCACCACCGGGTGTCGGTCATGCCCAGCGGGCCGAAGATCCGGTCGGCGAAGAACGCGTCGAGGCTCTGCCCGGAGACCACCTCGACCAGCCGGCCGAGCACGTCGGTGGCGACGGAGTAGCCCCAGGCGGTGCCGGGCTGGAACAGCAGCGGCAGTTCACCGAAGGCGGCGCAGGCCCCGGCCAGGTCGACGTCGGCCGGCGGGTACAGGTCGTAGCCGGCGGCCCGGTAGAGCCCGTCGACCACCGAGGTCTGCATGAAGCCGTACGTCAGGCCGGCGGTGTGGGTGAGCAGGTGCCACACCCGGATGGGCTCGATCGCCGGCACCGTGTACGGCTTGAGCGTCGACCCCTTCGAGTAGACCCGCAGGTCGGCGAACTCGGGCAGCCAGCGGCTGATCTCGTCGGTCAGCTCGAACCGGCCCTCCTCCCACAGCATCATCGCCGCGACCGAGGTGACCGGCTTGGTCATCGAGTAGATCCGCCAGAGCGTGTCGGCCTCGACGGGGGCGCCCGCCTCCCGGTCCCGCAGCCCGTACGTCGAGGAGTGCGCCACCTCGCCGCGGCGGGTGACCACCACCTGCCAGCCGGCGAGCCGGCCGTCGTTGACGTACCTGCCGAAGTGTTCGTCGATCCGCGCCAGCCGCGCCGGGTCGAAGCCGATCTGGTCGGGGTCCTTGCTCCGCGCCACACTCACGTCGCCGAAACTACTAGTCGGTACGCCGGTATCGGAAGGGGTGTCCCGGGCCGGCCGGTCCGGCTGTCGGTGGCCGACACTAACCTGGCCGGATGCCGGAGCTGACCGAGGACGTGACCTTCCGCCACGAGGACTGGTACGGCGAGGAGCTGGTCGACCGGCATTTCGTGGGCTGCGAGTTCTTCCACGTGGACCTGACCGAGGCGGTGAGCCGCGGCGCGGTCTTCACCGGCTGCACGTTCGGCAACGTGCTGTTCAACGCATCCCGGCACGTCGACTCCGCCTTCACCCGCTGCGTCTTCAAGCGGTGCAACTTCTTCGAGGCCGAGTTCACCGGCTGCAAGATGGTGGGCAGCACCTTCAGCCAGTGCGACCTGCGTCCGCTGACGGTGGCCGGCGGTGACTGGTCGTTCGTGGCGCTGCCCGGCGCCGACCTGCGCGGTGTCCGGCTGACCGACGTGCGGATGCGCGAGGTCGACCTGACCGGAGCCAACCTCACCGACGCCACGGTGACGGGCGTCGACCTGTCCGGGGCGCAGCTGCACAGCTCCCGGCTGGGCGGCGCCGACCTGCGGGGCAGCGACCTGACCGCGCTCGACCCGACAGTCGTCGAGCGGGCCGACGCCATCGTCGACGCCGAGCAGGCCGTGGTCATCGCGCAGGCGCTGGGCTTCCGGATCGGTTGACGCGAGAGGCGTTCGCGGTCGAGGTCACTCCCGTCCGACCGTGTCCGGTCGTCCCATATCGTCCGGTAGCGGACTGGACACGCCTACCCGTCCGGATCTAGCGTGTCGACCACGCTCGCGCATACGTGAGACGGCCCACAGTGGACGGTGCGATCCGCGGCGGTCGATGGCGGCCGGGCGGTGGAGTTGGAGGGGTCGGTGGCGGACGAAGACCGCACGCGGGCGGATTCGCGGTCGGGGGACAGGTCGTCCGACCTGCCGACGCACCGAGCAACCGCCGACATCACGGGGCAGACGCGCAGCACACTGCGCCGGCTCGCCCGCGCCCGGCGGCGTCGGCGCTGGGTGGTCGAGGGCGTCGTCGTGCTCGCCTGCCTGGTGGCCCTGGTCTCGTACCTCGGCACGCGATCCGAGCCGGAGACCCCCGACGACCAGGCGACTCGCCCGGGTGGCGTTCCCGCCGGGGTCACCCGCCCCACCGCCCTCCCCAACGCGGAGGGCCGCGCCAGCGAGACCGGGCCGGCGTCACCCGGCCTGCGTCCCCGGCAGCGTCCGCCCTCGCCCGACCCGACGCCCTCGGTCAGCGCCTCGATCCCCCCGCCGGCGGCGGGGCCGGCGCTGTCGGTGAGCCAGGCGGAGGTGCCCGCCGAGGTCAACCTCACCGCCGTCGGCACCCGCGACTGGATGCACTGGGGGCTGCGCGGCGGCAGCTCGACGGCCCGCAAGCGCGGCGGCTCCGGGGAGATCATCGACGGGGGCGGCCCCGGCAGGCGGGTCGCCTGGGACGGCAACCAGGAGACCGTCAGATGGTCCGACGGGACGCCGGAACGGTCGGCGAGCGGCAGCCCGAACGGCGTCTACACCTGTGGCGCCGGCAACGGGTTCAGCCTCGCCGTCGCCGGCAGCGGCGAGCCGCGCACCGTCCAGCTCTACGCCGGGACCTGGATGGCCCGTGGCCTGCTGGAGGCGCGACTGTCCACCGGGGGTCCGACCAGCACGATGCGGCTGGAGGACCCGTACACCAGCCGGAGCGCGGTGTTCACGATCCGGTTCCGGCTGCCGAAGGGTGCCCGGCTGGTGCTGACCTGGACCGTCGAGAAGGTCTTCACGGAGCACTGCGGCAACGTCGGCCTGCAGGCTGTGGCGGTGCGCTGACCGCCCGCCGTCACCGTGCTGTTCGACCTGCCGGTGGCCCGTGGCGGCAGTAGCCTGGGCGCGAGTGCCATCGATCGGTGAGGAGCGCCCATGACGGCCAGTGAACAGGTGGTGGACAGCCCCCAGGGCTGGGTCGCCGAGCACATCCAGCGGTACGTCGAAACCGACGGCGCCGAGGGGCACGAGTGGCGGCCCGGCGTCTACACACTGCTGCTGACCACCCGGGGCCGGCAGAGCGGCAAGCTGCGGCGCACCGCGCTGATCTACGGTCGGGACGGTGACGACTACCTGGTCGTCGCGTCGCAGGGCGGTGCGCCGAAACACCCCGCCTGGTTCCTCAACCTGCTGGCGGAGCCGCGGGTCGAGGTGCAGGTCGCCGGGGACACCTTCACGGCGCGGGCACGCACCGCGACCCCCGAGGAGAAGCCGCGGATGTGGTCCACGATGACCGCCATCTGGCCGGCGTACGACGACTACCAGACCAAGACCGGCCGGGAGATTCCGGTGGTGGTGCTGGAGCGGCTCTGACCTGCGCCCACCTCGGTGCGGTCACCCCAGCGGGACAGTTTGTCCGTCGCACACGGTCGGGAGGGACGTAACTTTCTGCTGTCCCCGTCCGACCATCCAGTGTGGAGGCAGCGCAGATGAGCACCAGTACCGCCCACCGCGTCCGTCCCGTCGCCTCGTCCGGCGCCGGTGAAGCGTCCGGGGAGGTGCTCCGCGACATCCCCCTGCCGCCGTACGTGACGGGTGAGGATGCCCAGTTCGCGGTGCGGGCGGTGGTGGTGCACGCGCCCCGGCGGTGGTCCGGCGGGGTGGTCTGCCGCAACGACGCCAGCCCGCACCCGTGCCGGCTGCACCGCTGGGGCACCCGGGTGCTGGCTCTGCGCGGCCTGCGGGCCGCCGAGATCGCCGCGCTCATCGAGCGCGGTGACCCGACGGCGGTGGTCCCCCCACCCGACCGTCCGGCCTGACGAGCAGCCGGGGGCGCGCCGCGCCCCCGGATGCCGGTCAGCAGGTGATCGGCTTGACCCAGGAGCACTCCACACCCTCGGGGGTCCGTGGCGTCTCCGGCACCGTCGGTGCTGCCACCCGCGCCGCGGTCGTGCTCTCGCGGTACCCGGCCAGCGCCACGGCGATCTGGTCCTCCAGCGGCTTGACCGACGCCGTCAGATAGTTGTTCAACAGGATGGAGAACGCCAGCAGGCGGCCGTCGGCACTGGTGACGTAGCCGGACAGGCCGGAGACCCCGGTCAGGCTGCCGGTCTTGGCGTGCACGTTGCCGGCGGCCGGAGTGCCGGCCATCCGGCTGCGCAGGGTGCCGCCGACGAAACGCTCGGGTTGCCCGGCGATCGGCAACGCCGCGTACCAGGTGGTGAACCAGGGTTCGGCCCGGACGGTGGCCAGCAGGTCGACGAACTCCGTGGCCGGCACCAGATTGCGCCGGGACAACCCGGACCCGTCGCGCTGGCGGAGCTTTCCGGTGTCCATCCCGGTGTCGGCGACGTACTCGCTGATCGCCGTGAGGCCCGCCGACCAGGTGCCGGAACCGGAGAGCACCCGGCCGATCTCCTTGGTCAACACCTCGGCGTGCCCGTTGTTGGAGAGCTTGAGGAACGGCGTCATCAGCTCACCCAGGCTCATCGAGTCGTGCCGGGCCACCGGGTGTGCCGTCTCGGGGGTGGGCTGGCCGAGCACGGTCCGGCCGAGCACCCGGACGCCGTGCCGGTGCAGCGCCGCCCGGAACACCTCGGCCGCGTAGCCGGTGGGCTCCCAGACGGTCACCCAGTCGCTGGCCGGCGCGTCGCCGACCGCGATCTGCCCGCTCACCACGATGGTGTTGCCGCCGTGTTCGCGCTCGATCGAGATCGAGGTCTCGCCCTCGGTGACCGTCTCGGCCCGGTTGTCGATCCGGACGTACCCCGTGCGCGGGGTGGTGGTGACCACGGGCGGGGCGCCGGCCTTGTCGGCGGGGGCGGCGTGCACGATCACGGTGCCCGCGTCGTAGTCGGTGTCCGGCGCGACCGTCAGCGCGGAGACCTGCGCGGCGTAGTAGTAGGGCTCGTCGTCCCAGGTCCAGTCGGGGCCGAGCCGGGTGCGGTCGTATCGGGTGTCGTCGGCGATCAGGTTGCCGGTCACCACCCGGACGCCGTCGGCGGCGACCTGCGCGGCGAGCGCGTCGTAGTCGGCCGCGAGCATCGTCGGGTCGCCTCCACCGCGCAGGTAGAGATTGCCGGAGAGCAACCCGGCGCGACGCTTGCCGGTGGTGCGTACGTCGGTGGTGAGGCGGTGCCCCGGGCCGAGCAACTCCAGTGCGGCGGTCGAGGTCAGCAGTTTGGTGTTGGACGCCGGGATCAGCCGGCGGTCGCCGTTGCGGTCGTAGAGGGTCTGGCCGGTGCTGGTGTCGACGACCACCACCGACGCCTGCGCGCCGGCCAGGCGCGGGTCGGCGAGGATCGTGTCGATGGTGGCGTTCAGTCGGGTCGTCGCGGGGGTGGGCGACTCGGCGGTGGCGCCGGGCGCGCCGGCGGTGGCCGCGGTGGCGACCAGCGCGAGCAGCGCGAGGGCCCGGGGAAAGAGACGACGATGCATGCGCTGATGCTGCCACGAAGATATTCGCCGGTGAAGAGCCTCAAGCGAAGGTTATTGCCACTCGTGTTCTGCCGGCAGGCTCGACGGACGTCCGCTGGGCGGACAATTCGGGCAGGTGGGTCCGAAGGGGTGACCTGTGACCGGCGCGACGGCCTGCCCGGGCAGAGCGGCGGCATCGGTGATGTTGCACCCCACGTGGACACCCACTCCGCCGATGTCGTGGTCATCGGAGCCGGCCAGGCCGGGCTGAGCGCCGGCTACCACCTGCGCCGCACCGGCTTCGCCCCCGGCGGCGGATTCGTCATCCTCGACGGCGACGACGGGCCCGGTGGGGCCTGGCAGCACCGCTGGCCGACACTGCTGCTCGACCGGGTCCACGGCTTCCACGACCTGCCCGGGCTGCCCTTCCCGCCAGCCGACCCGCAGCAGCCGGCCGCCCCGCAGGTCAGCGCCTACTTCGCCGCGTACGAGCAGGCGTTCGACCTGCCGGTCCGGCGCCCGGTGCGGGTGCGCTCGGTGCACTCCCTCCCGGACGGCCGGCTGGACGTGCGCACCGACGGCGACCGGTGGACCGCTCGGGCCCTCATCAACGCGACCGGCACGTGGACCCGGCCGTTCTGGCCGCACTACCCGGGCCGGTCGTCCTTCCGGGGACGGCAGCTGCACACCGCCGACTACCGGGGGCCGGCCGAGTTCGCCGGCCGCCGGGTCGTGGTGGTCGGTGGCGGCACCTCGGCCGTGCAGCTGCTCGGCGAGGTCTCCACCGTCGCGGCGACCACCACCTGGGTGACCCGCCGGCCACCCCACTTCCGTGACGAGGAGTTCGGCACCGAGCTGGGCCGGGCCGCCGTGGCCCGCGTGGACGAGGCGGTCCGCGCCGGGCGCCCGCCAGGCAGGGGCGTCGGCGTGACCGGACTGCCGGTCACCCCGGAGGTACGCCGGCTGCGCGAGCGCGGCGTCCTCGACCGGCTACCCGTCTTCGACCGGATCACGCCCGACGGGGTGGCCTGGGCGGACGGGCGGTTCGTGCCGGCGGACGTGATCCTCTGGTGCACCGGTTTCCGGGCCGCGCTCGACCATCTCGCCCCGCTGGGGCTGCGCGGACCGGGCGGCGGTATCACGATGGACGGCACCCGGGTGGTCGCCGACGAGCGGATTCACCTGGTCGGGTACGGCCCCTCGGCGAGCACGATCGGAGCCAACCGGGCCGGCCGCGCGGCGGTCAACGAGATTCGCGCGTTGCTCGCTCCCGTCCCCGTTCTCGACTGATCCGGCTCTATTTGACGGATCGCCCGGCAGCGGGCACCGTAGGCAGTGACGGGGCCCGTCAGCTGCCCCGATGCGCGACGGCGACGACCGTTCGCCTCACCTGTCGCCTCCCACGTGTGCTCGTACGCGGACCGACTGTCCGGTCTGCGCGGTAAACCGACCGCGAGCCGAGAATCCACGAGGAGTTCCGCCAATGCTCACCATGACCGACAATGCCGTGCTCGTCATCCGTGACCTCGCCAACCAGCAGGACGTGGCCGAGGACGGTGGGGTGCGGATCGCCGCCGACGCCGAGGCCGGGTCGCTCACCGTGGAACTGGTGCCCGAGCCGGAGCAGGGCGACCGTGTGGTCGACAACCAGGGTGCCCGGATCTTCCTCGACGAGGACGCCGCCGAGCTGCTCGGCGACGCCTCGGTGGACGCGACCGTCGACGACGAGGGCATCATCCAGTTCGGCTTCACCGAGAAGCAGTAGGTCCGGCTCAACCGGCCCGGCGGGTCTCGCCGCCGCGCGGCTGCCGCAGCGACCGCCCTCGCTGCGGCCGGTCCGGCGTGGGTCGCCACCCTCCGGCGCTGTCGTTGCCCCGGTGCGCGCTGTCGTTGCTGGGGCGCAGCAGGGCGGTCAGCACGTGGGCCAGGTGGTGCGAGGTGCTCCACGCCGCCCAGTTGGCGGCCGAGCCGGCACCGGCACCCCGCCGGGCCCGGCGCAGCAACTCGTGGTCGCCCCAGGAGAAGGCCGCGCCGGCGCTCGGCCAGTGCGGCGCGGACACGAGCGTGCGGCACAGGTCGGCGAACCGGTCGTCGCCCCGCCCGCCCCGCCGCGACCAGCGGTAGACCCACCAGTCGCCGTCGGCGGTGTACCGCACGGTGGGCAGCCGGTCCCCGGGGTCACCCGAGCCGGGCACGGCCGGGCCGACGCCGTAGTCGCCGTAGTCGACCCCGACGTCGCCGAGCCGCTGCCAGAGCTGCCAGTCCCAGCGGTCCAGCCGGACCGGCTCGTCGGTGGGCAGCCGGGACAGCGTCGGCGGCATCCCGCCCGCCGCCACGGTCACCGACCGCCACGCGTGCCGGCGGGCCCAGTCGAGCAGCCGGCGTACCCGGGGCTCGGCCTGCCGGACATCGGCCGGGCAGCACACGTCCCCCGCGTCCACCAGCAGGTCGCACTCCTCGGGCGACAGCCCGGTGAGCCGCCAGATCCGTTCGACGGCGGTGGTGCCCGCTGCCGGCCCGGTCCGGTCCTGGCCGGCGCGCAGCCGGATCAGCGCCCGTCGGGCGTACGCCCGCGCCGCCGCGCCGTGCGCGACCAGCCGCCGGTCGCTCTCCGCGAGCCCGACGACCGGCACCAGCGGTACGCCCCAGGCCGCGAGTTCCGTGTCGGGGGTGTCCGGAAGGCCGGTGACGTCGACGTACGGCAGCAGACCGGCCGGCAACCGGCGGAGAATGTCCATCGTGGAGCGGTCGACCGCACCGACCTCCAGGATCGGGGCGAGCAACGGAGCGGCCGCGGGGTCGAGGTGGCTCAACGCTTCCAACTCGCCGCGCCGGCTGGCGAGGATGGGGCGGTAGACCGGTTCCGCCGCCCGGCCCCCGTGGGCGGGCACCATGCGTCAAATCTAGCCAGGCATGCGCATGTGTCACAGGCCGTGCAGTCGTGAATCGGCTGGTCGGCTGTCGGCTCGGCGACTACGCTCGCCCGATGCTCGCGCCGACCCACCGTTACCGATCCGACGACGAGGACAGCGCACGCTGGACCGGTTTCCCGTTCCGGGACGGCGACATCGTGATCAGCACCCGGTCCAAGAGCGGCACCACCTGGATGCAGATGATCTGCGCCCTGCTGGTGCTGGGCACCCCGGAGCTTCCGGCGCCGCTGACCGAGCTGTCGCCCTGGCTGGACTGGCTGGTCGAGCCGAAGGACGAGGTGTACCGCCGGTTGGCCGCACAGCCGCACCGCCGGTTCGTCAAGACGCACACCCCGCTCGACGGCGTACCGCTCGACCCTCGGGTGCACTACGTGGTGGTGGCCCGGCATCCGCTGGACATGGCGGTCTCCCTCTACCACCAGGCCGGCAACCTCGACCGGGCGCGGCTCGCGGAGCTGACCGGTCAACCCGCGCCGGCCGGGCCGCCGCGCACACGGACGCCGGTGCGGGAGTGGTTGCCGAGCTGGGTCGACCGGGCGGCGGACCCGCGTACCGAGCTGGACTCGCTGCCCGGGGTGCTGTGGCATCTGAGCGACGCCTGGGCCCGCCGGCACGAGCCGAACGTCGAGCTGGTGCACTACGACGACCTGCGGGCCGACCTGGGCGGCCAGATGCGCCGGCTCGCCGACCGCTGGGGCCTCACGATCCCCGCCGAGCGCTGGCCGGAGCTGGTCGAGGCGGCCACCTTCGGCCGGATGCGGGAGCGTGCCGACCAGCTCGCCCCGGACACGCTCGGCGTGCTGCGGGACCGCCGGGCCTTCTTCCGCAACGGTGGCTCCGGGCAGGGGCGGGACCTGCTGGACCCGGACGGGCAGGCGCGCTACCGGGCGCGAGCGGCGGCGCTCGCGCCCCCGGACCTGCTGGCCTGGCTGCACCGCGACGGCTGACCGCACGGCACCGCCGAGACACCGGTTGACGCGTGGACGAGCGCACGGCGCCGCTTCGACCGTGGTCGGAACGTCGCCGCGCTCTGGCCGTCTCCCACCACCGCAGCCGTTCGGCGGTACGCCAGCGGGGACCTGGCTCGACCGGCCGTCTGCACCGGTCAGCGTTGACGATCCCCGTCCGGCAGGGATCCAAACCTGCCCCGCGTGGGGAATTCCACCATCTGCGAGTCCCGGCGTGGCGTGCCGTCGAACCGGGTATGAGGGCGGCATGGAGCATTTCACGATCGCGACCGTCGCCGAGAAGAGCCCGGACTTCCGCCGCGTCCTGTGGACCGGGGAGCACACCCAGCTGGTCATCATGACCATCCCGCCGGGTGGGGAGATCGGCGAGGAGGTGCACGAGGGCATCGACCAGATCCTGACCTTCGTCAGCGGCACCGGCGAAGCGCGGGTGGCCGGCGAGAAGCGGGAGGTCGTCGCG
This sequence comes from Micromonospora sp. RHAY321, assembly GCF_023896955.1. Classification (GTDB taxonomy): domain Bacteria; phylum Actinomycetota; class Actinomycetes; order Mycobacteriales; family Micromonosporaceae; genus Micromonospora. Next base: position 98,767 of record NZ_JAMHIW010000012.1, on the reverse strand, counting down.
GGCGACCTCGTCGTGGTGCCGGCCGGCACGAAGCACAACTTCGTCAACTCCGGCCCCAACCCGCTGGTGCTCTACACCGTCTACGGCCCGCCGGAGCACGCCGACCAGGCCGTGCACCACACCAAGGAGGAGGCCGACGCCGCCGAGGAGGCCGGCGAGGACGAGCCGCCGACCGCCTGACGCGGCCTGCGGCCGTCTGATCCGGGCCGATCCGGGTACCCCCGGCGGGTGGAGCAGCAGCCGGCGATCTCCGACTACGGATTCCTCTCGGACTCCCGCTCCGGTGCGCTGGTGAGCAGGGACGGTTCGATCGACTGGTGGTGCCCGGCCCGGTTCGACGGCCCGTCCGTGTTCGGGCGGCTGCTCGACCCGAGCGCCGGGCATTTCCGGCTGGCGCCGGTCGGCGCCGGCCGGCACGGGCACCGGGTGGAGCGCGCGTACCGGCCGGACTCGCTGGTGCTGCGCACCGTGCACCACACGCCGGACGGGAGCGTCGCGGTCACCGACGCGCTGGCCGCCGAGATCGGTGCCCGCGCCCACGAACTGGGCATGAACTCACCGGCCGTGCTGATCAGAGTGGTCGAGGGCCTGTCCGGGCGGGTCCGCATGGCGCTGGACTTCGCGCCACGGCCGGAGTACGGCCTGCTCACGCCGTACCTGCACGAGCAGGCCGATGGCACGGTGCTGGCCGACGCCGGTCCGGTGGTGCTGGTGCTGCGCGCCGGTGGCCTGCCGTTGCGCGCCGGCCGGGACCGGGTGACCCACGAGTTCGAGGTCTCCGCCGGCCAGGTCGTCGGGATGGACGTGGCGTTCGGCGAGTCCTACGGGGCCCCGCCGGCCCGGCTGGACCCGGTTGCCGCGCTCGCCGAGACGACGCAGGCGTGGGAGGCGTACCGGGAGACACACGGGTACGAGGGCCGGTACCCCGAGCTGGTCCGGCACAGCGCGACGGTCCTGACCGGCCTCACGTACGCCCGCAGCGGCGCGGTCGCCGCGGCGTTGACCACGTCGCTGCCGGAGCGCCTGGGTGGCGACCGCAACTACGACTACCGGTACTCCTGGCTGCGGGACTTCTCGATGACCCTGCGCGCCCTCTGGGTGGCGGCCTGCCCCACCGAGGCGTCGCGGCTGTTCGCCTGGGTAGCGCGCTCGATCGGCCGGATCGGCGACGAGCCGGTGCCGGTGCTGTTCGGGCTGCAGGGGGAGCGCGACCTCAGCGAGCACAACTGCACGCACCTGCGCGGCTACGCCGGAAGCGGGCCGGTCCGGATCGGCAACGACGCCTGGCGGCAGCGGCAGCTCGACGTGCCGGGGGAGGTGATGTCGGCGGTCTGGCGGTTGCGCCACTACCTCGGCACGTCGTTCGACATGGAGTTGCGGGAGATGGTGCTCGGCCTGACCGAGCAGGTGGCGAGCACCTGGCACCTGCCCGACCGGGGCATGTGGGAGACCCGCGACCGGGAACGGCACTACCTCTCCTCGAAGGTGCTCTGCTGGCTGACGATGGACCGGGCGGTGCGGCTCGCCCCCCGGCTCGGCGAGCGGGCCGACCCGCACCGCTGGGCCGCGATCCGCGACGAGATCCGCGGTGAGGTGCTCCGGCAGGGTTGGAACGATCGGATCGGTGCGTTCACCGGCGCGTTCGGCTCGGCCGAGCTGGACGCCTCGGCACTCTTCCTGCCGGTGGCGCACTTCCTGCCGGCCACCGACCCCAGGATGCGCTCCACCATCGCCGTGGTGGAGCGGGAGCTCGGCACCGAGGACGGGCTGGTCCGGCGCTGGACGAGCGACCCCGCCGGCTTCCTACTGTGCTCGTTCTGGCTGGTGGAGTGCCTGGTGATGCTCGGCGAGCAGCGGCGGGCCGAAGAGCTGTTCGAGCGGGTGGTCGGGCACGCCAACGACGTGGGTCTGTTCAGCGAGCAGATCGACCTGGTCACCGGGGCGCAGCTCGGCAACACCCCGCAGGCGCTGTCGCACATCGGCCTGATCAACGCGGCCTGGCGGCTGACGAAACCGGAGAGCTACTGACCCGGGCGTCGGCCGCGTGCCACCCCGCCACCGGTGAATCCTGCAACAGACCTGCAAGCGCCAGGCATTGACGCTGATGCGTACGCGGACCTAGCCTCGAAGAGACGGGAAAGCCCTTTCCCCAGGGCTTTGATCCCGCTTCACCCCGCTCCGGAGACCGGGCATCCGACGGGGCGCACCGATCCCAGGTCGTGGCAGCGCGCCGTGCCGGCACGTCCCCGTACGGACGGTCATGGGATCGCCACCACATGCGTCAAGGAGGACAACTGTGCAGAAGAGACGACTCCCCGGCCGACGACCACTGCTGCTCGCGGTGGGCGCCGGGGCGACCGTGGCGGCCCTCGCGGCCGGCATGACCTCGGCCCTCGCGGCCACCGTGTTCACCGACAACTTCAACGACGGCAACGCCTCCGGCTGGTCCAAGTCCGGCGGCACCTGGACGGTCGTCACGGACGGCTCCGGCGTGCTCAACCAGTCCAACGCCGGCAGTGAGCTGGCCCGGCAGTTCGCCGGCCAGACCGGCTGGGCCGACTACTCCGTGCAGGCCCGGGTCAAGCCGGTGAGCTTCGGCTCGTCCAGCGCCCTGGTCGGGCTGGCCGCACGCTCCAGCAGCAGCACCAAGATGTACCGGTTGGCCCTGCTCGGCTCCGGCCGGGCCGAACTCCAGGCCGTCAACGGCACCAGCATCACCGCGATCGGCTCCGCGTCGCTCGGCGTCAGCACCGGCACCTGGTACACCCTGCGCATCGAGACCAGCGGCAGCACCATCCGGGGCTTCGTCAACGGCACCCAGATCGCCGCCGGCAGCAACAGCCTGGCCGCCGCCGGCCGGATCGGCCTGGTCACCGCGTACGCCAGCGGCAGCTTCGACGACGTCGCGGTCGACTCGTCCGGCGGTGGCAACCCGACCACGCCGCCGCCGACCACCCCGCCGCCGACCACGCCACCACCCACCACCCCGCCGCCCGCGGGTTGGCCGACGCCCACCGGCAGCCAGAAGGTGGACGCGACGATCCCGGTCTCCGGCACGTTCGACGGCGGGCTCAAGCGCTACTACGGCATCGGCGACGGCGGGCAGAGCGAGAGCCAGGACCCGATGTTCGAGCTGGCCGCCGGAGCCACCCTGCGCAATGTGATCATCGGTGCGCCGGCCGGTGACGGCGTGCACTGCGAGGGCAACTGCACCCTGATCAACGTCTGGTGGGAGGACGTGGGCGAGGACGCCGCCACCTTCCGCGGCGGCACCACGTACACCGTCGACGGCGGCGGCGCCCGCTCCGCCAGCGACAAGGTCTTCCAGCACAACGGATCGGGCACCGTCTACATCAGGAACTTCCGGGTGGAGAACGCCGGCAAGCTCTACCGGGCCTGCGGCAACTGCTCCACGTCGTACCAGCGGCACGTGGTGATCGACAACGTGGTCGTCCGGGACACCGACGCGATCGCGGGCATCAACACCAACTGGGGCGACACCGCCCGGTTCAGCCGGATCACCATCGTCGACGACCCGGACCGGGAGACCTCGATCTGCGTCAAGTACCGCGGCGTACCGAAGGGCGACGAGCCGACCGAGATCGGCGAGGGCGCCGACGGCGTCAACTGCTTCTACACACCGTCCGACATCACCTACCAGTAGGCCGGCGCGACGGCGCCCCGCGGACCGCACGGCCCGCGGGGCGCCCGCCGTCTCAGGCCAGCACGGGCACGCCGGAAACGTCGACCGTCTCCGGATACTTCAACCCGGCGCCGGTGTTGAGCACCACCACCCGCTCACCGGCCCGGATCCACCCGCCAGCGCGCAGTTGCCGCGCGGCGGTCAGACAGGCCGCGCCCTCCGGGCAGAGCAGCAGCCCCTCCCGGGCGGCGAAGTCCCGCAGGTCGGCCAGGATGTCCGCGTCGTCGACGGCGACCGCGGTGCCGGCCGACGCCCGCAGCGCGGCCAGGATCAGCTCGTCACCCAGCGGCGACGGCACGGTGATGCCGAACGCCACCGTGTGCGCGTCCTCCCACGGCTGCGCCCGGTCCTCACCCGCGGCGAAGGCCCGCACGATCGGCGCGCAGCCGGTCGACTGCACCGCCACCAGCCGGGGCAGCTTGTCTCCGATCCAACCCAGCTCGCGCATCTCGTGCAGCGCCTTGTGGATGCCGATGAGCCCGACCCCGCCGCCCGTCGGGTAGATGATCACGTCGGGCGCCTGCCAACCGAGCTGCTCGACGATCTCGTACCCCATGGTCTTCTTGCCCTCCAGCCGGTAGGGCTCGCGCAGCGTGCCGGCGTCGAAGACCGTCCCGCCGGACTCCGCGACCAGCTCGGCCACCCGCCGGCCGGCGTCGCTGATCAGCCCGTCGACCAGGCGCAGGTCGGCCCCGGCGGCCACGCACTCGTTCCGGCAGATGACCGGCGCTCCCAACGGCATGACGATGGTCGCCCCCATCCCGGCCCGCGCCGCGTACGTCGCCCACGCCGATCCGGCGTTGCCGTTGGTGGGCATCGCGATCCGCTCGACGCCCAGCTCACGGGCCCGGCTCACACCCACCGCCGCGCCGCGCGCCTTGAACGAGCCGGTCGGGATCAACCCCTCGTCCTTGACCATCAGGTCCGCGATGCCGATCTCGGCGCCGTACGCGGGGGCGCGCAGCAGCGGCGTCCAGCCCTCGCCGAGCGTGGTGATGTGCCGTGGGTCGGCCACCGGCAGCAGCTCCCGGTAGCGCCACAGGTCGGCCGGGCGCAGCGGGAAGCGCTCCGGGGTGACCGCCTTCGCCACCGCCGGCAGGTCGTACTGGGCCAGCAGCGGCGAGCCGCACTCGCAGAGGTTCTGCACCTCGTCGGCGGCGTACTCCCGGCCGCAGCGCGGGCAGTCCAGGTGGGTCAGGTACACGTCGCTCCTCGCCGTCAGACCGCGTCGATGCTCAGCCAGTGCCGGCTGCGCCGCCCCGGTTCGTAGACCGAGTCCAGCCGCTTGGCGACGATGCCCGGCAGGCCCTGCTCCCGACCGGTGCGCAGCGCCTCGTCGCCCGCGCCGGGAAACCACGGCGGAGTCTGCCAGTGCGTACCGGTCAACGCCAGCCCGTCGAGCAGCTCCCGGCGTTGCGCGTACGGCACGTCGACGCTGCTCACGCCCTCCAGCCACAGCAGGTCGACGAGCAGGAACTGGGCCCCCGCCGGGACCCTACCGCCGCTGGCCGGGCGCACCGGGCGGACCCGGCCGGCGCCGTCGATGCGGACGAGCACACCGTCGAGCACCGCCTCGGTCGGCGCCAGCGCCTCGGCCAGCGCCCGCAGCCACGGGTACCCGCCGGTGATCTCCTCGTCGGTCTCGGAGAGCAGCCGGAGCCGCCCGCCGGAGACGTACGCCATCGCCCGGACCCCGTCCCAGCGCAGCTCGTACCCCCATGTGGCGCGGTCTCGCGGGAGCCCGGCGGCGGGCGTGGCGTGCATCGGGCGGACCAGCTCGGGCATCGGTGTCCAGCCCGGCGGCGCGGGGTCGGTGCGCCGGATCATCCAGTCCTTGCCGCCGGTGGCGAAGAGCACGTAGCGACCTTCGGTCCGTTCACCCGCGAGCGTCACGATCACCTCGTCGTCGCGCCACTTCTCGGCGCGGTAGGTGCCCTGGTCGTGGATGACCATCCGGCCACCGCCGTACTCGCCGGCGGGTATCTCACCGGAGAAGTCGAGGTACTCCATCGGGTGGTCCTCGGTGTGCACGGCGAGGTGGTTGCGGCCGGGGTCGCGGGGCAGGCCGCGCGGCACCGCCCAGGAGGCGAGGACTCCCTCGTGCTCCAGGCGCAGGTCCCAGTGCAGGCTGCGGGCGTGGTGCTGCTGGATGACGAAGCGCGAGGCGCCGTCGGAGCCGGCAGGCGCCTGGCTCCGGTCCGGCACCGGCTCCGGCGTACGGGTCGCATCCCGTCGGCGCCGATACTCCTCCAGCCGGTCCGTCACATCCCGCATTCTCCGGCAAACCGGACCGTCGCGCTGGACGCCCGAGTGTCCGGTTCGCTCGGCGGGACGGGTCCCGGCGGGGTAGAACGGTCCTCATGGACCTCACCGATCAGCCCACCGCCCTGCTCCCCGGAGAGGTGCGGATGCCTCTGCTCGGCTTCGGCACCTGGCAGGCCACCGGCCAGGCGGGCTACGACGCCGTGCTGGCCGCGCTCGACACCGGCTACCGGCACCTCGACACGGCCACCCTCTACGGCAACGAGCGGGAGGTCGGCCGCGCGCTGAAGGAGAGCGGGCTGCGCCGGGAGGACGTCTTCATCACCACCAAGGTCCCGCCGGACCGGGTGGGCCGCGAGCGCGAGACCTTGGAGGCCAGCCTGGAGGCACTCGGCGTCGAGCAGGTGGACCTCTGGTTGATCCACTGGCCGCCGTCCGCCACGGACAGCATCCCGATGTGGCGGGAGCTGCTGGTCGCCCGCGACGAGAATCTCGCCCGGGCCGTCGGGGTGAGCAACTACAGCACCGCCCAGATGGACGAGCTCATCCAGTCGACCGAGGAGAACCCGGCGGTCAACCAGATCCGGTGGGGGCCGGCGCTGTACGACCGGCAGCGGCACGCCGAGCACCGGGACCGGGGCGTGGTGCTGGAGGGGTACAGCCCGTTCAAGACCACCGATCTCAGTGACCCGGTGCTGACCCGGATCGCCGGCGCACACGGCGTGTCGCCGGCGCAGGTGGTGCTGCGCTGGCACATCGACCACGAGATCGTGGTGATCCCGAAGTCGGTGACTCCGGAGCGGATCACGGCCAACTTCGACGTCTTCCACTTCTCGTTGACGGCGGAGGAGATGCGCGACATCGACGCGCTCGGCGCCGCCTGACGGCGCTCCCGCTGCCAATTTCCTTCAGCGCGCGGCTCGCTGATGAAGGGTATCGACATCGACGCTCGTGACGGTATACCGTGCCCGTCATCACGTTCGTCGATGTGTCACGAACCCGTCGTCGCTGGAGGATCGTCATGGCCCGGTCACCATCCATCCGTCTGCGCCGCCGAGGGATGCTCGGCATCCCCGCCCTGGTGGCCGTCGCACTGACCACCGTCGTCCGGCCCACCCCGGCGAGTGCCGCGCCCAAGGCCGAGTGCCTGGCCGACCTGCTCGGGGAGTCCTGATGGCGACCATCCCCTGGCTGGTGGACGTGCTGCGCGCCGCCGGGGTCCAGGTCGTCGTCGAGGGCGACTGGCTCAACCGGATGCGCCCCGGTTCCTTCGACCCGATCGGGGTGCTCTGGCACCACACGGCCTCGACCTCCAGCGCCAGCAACCCGCACCCCGCGCTCGGCATCTGCATCAACGGCCGGTCCGACCTGCCCGGCCCGCTCTGCCAGGCGCTCGTCGACTACAACGGCGTCTTCCACGTCATCTCCGCCGGCCGGTGCAACCACGCCGGGGTCAGCGGCGGCAGCGGGCCGATCCCGGCCGGAGACGGCAACACCCTGATGATCGGGTGGGAGATCGACTACAACGGTGTCAACCAGGAGATGACCGCCGCGCAGTACAACGCCTCGATCGCCGCCACCGCCGCAGTCCTCACCCGGCTGGGCAGGGACAGCAGCTACGCCCGGGGGCACCGGGAGACCAGCACCACCGGAAAGATCGACCCGTCCTTCATCGACCTGAACGTGATGCGCGCCGACGTGGCGGCGAAGATGGCGGGCGGCGGCCCGGCCTGGTCCTCCACGGTGGACAACACCACCGCCGGGCGGTTCACGGCCAGCGCCAACTGGGGTGTCTCGACGTACTCCAGCCAGCGGCACGGCACCGACTACCGCTACGCGGAGCCGGTCGCGGCCAGTGACGTCGCGTGGTACCGGTTCAACGTCCCGGCCACCGCCAACTACCGTGTCGACGCCTGGTGGCCGGCGAACGCCGGCTACAACAGCGCCGCCCCTTACATCGTCTCCACCACCACGGGTAACCGGACGGTCATCGTCGACCAGCGCGTGACCGGTGGTCAGTGGCGGATCCTCGGCACGTTCACGCTGCCCGCCGGGGACGCCAACCGGGTGGGGGTGAGCCGGTGGAGCAACGGCACCGGCCTGGTCATCGCCGACGCCGTCCGGCTCACCCGGGTCTGACCGGCTCTTGGCTTGATCGACTCGCTTTCGGTGAAGTCGGGGTGTCCCAGGCGCGAGGATGCCCCGACTTCCCGGATCCCGAGTGGATCGAGAGGGTAGCCGCGCGTTCGGCCTCGGCCGGTAACGCTTTTTCCCGCTTCTCCGGGCAGTGCGGGATGTGCGTCCGCTGTTCTGGACATCCGGCGGTTGGCCTGCGGTGACGACGGACCATCCTGGCAGGTGGGGATGGCTGGAACCGTCAATTCTGGATGTTCCGGGGCGGTCAATTTCGACCTGGATCCGATCGGTGCCCGGCTTCTTTTCCCCACCGCCGTCGTCGTGTTTACCAGTGGGTCGGTCAGGACCACACAGTGTCGAGTTGCCTCCACTGTGGTTGATGCATTTCTGCTGTCTGCGCGGCCGTTTTCGGTGCCCGAATCCCTGACTCAGTGTGCTTGGCCGAGGGTTGGTGAGCCATTCCCGGCCCATCCGCTCTGAGCAGGGAAGACTCCACGGAGTGATCGTCGTCGACGAAATACCTCTATTGTCGCTTTCCTCCTCACTGTTTGTGACAGTACTTGTGCGTAGAGCAGGCTCATCCCTACAGTCCCGATCGATATTTGAAGACACACGGGGGAGGGTTCGTGGCACGTCGGAAGACTGCCACCGTTCGTTCATGCCTTGCGGCAGGTGTTGCCGTGCTGACGGCGGTCGCATTGGCTGGCATATCGGGCGAACCGGCGGAGTACCTCGCCGCCGGGCCTGATGGCGTAACGGGTGGCGCAGAGAACAGGTCGGACGAGGCGGTGTCCCTACGGGCCGCCCGAAAGACCGGCAAACCGGTGCAGGTCAAGAGCCTCACCTCCGAGACCACCGAGGTGTTCGCCCTACCCGACGGGCAGTTCCGGGCGGAGCTTTCCCTCGGGCCGAGCCGGGTTCGCCGTGGCGGCGACTGGGTCCCGATCGACCTGACCCTTCACCGGAACGCCGACGGCAGCGTCCGTCCGGCGGCACATCCCCACGACCTGTCGATCTCCGGCCCGCAACCGGACGGCACCCACGAGCTGGCAGCCGTGGGCAAGGGTGACGACCGGGTGGCCGTCAACTGGGCTGGCGCGTTGCCCGAGCCGCAACTGCGCGAGGACCGGGCGACCTACGTGAACGCCCTGCCCGACGTCGACCTCGTCGTACGGGCGAGCCGGAACGGCCTCGAAACCCTGTTCGTGGTCAAGAGCCCCGCCGCCCTGAGCCGGGTCGCGACGCTGACGCTGCCGCTGACCGGCCGCAATGTCGCGGACACCCAGCGGGGCGTGGGCGGTGACACCGTCATCAGGGACGCGACGGGCCGCGCCATCGCGACGACCCCGGCACTGCTGATGTGGGACGCGCGGGTCGACGCCCAGGGCGCGCCCGTCAACAAGGTGCCGGTCACTTCCACCGTCGCGAAGGTCGCCAAGACCGCTGCGGGAAGTGGCATCGCACTGACCCTCACGCCGGACCAGAAGTGGCTCAAGGCGCCGGAGCGGCAGTACCCCATCACCATCGATCCGCAGATCAACCCGCTCTCCACCACGTTCGACACGTTCGTGCAGGCCAACGAGAGCGTCGACCGTGGCGGCGAACCAGACCTACGGCTCGGAAAGCTCGGCCCGACCGGCCCGATCACCCGGACGTTCGCCCGCTGGGACACCACCGCGCTGGTCGGCAAGCAGATCAACACGGCGACCATCTCGCTGTGGAACTGGTGGTCGGTGCAGTGCGCCGGGCGATCCTGGGAACTCTGGACGACGGGCTCGATCTCCGACGGCATCGTGTGGAGCAACCAACCGGCCTGGAACCACCAGGAGAAGGTGACCACGGCGTCGGCCGGCTTCGACTCGTCGTGTGACGACAACTGGGTCGGCGTCGCCGCCACCAGCTTCTTCCAGCGGGCGGCCAACGCGGGCGACACCCGCGCGGACATGGGTCTGCGAGCGACCGACGAGACCGACTCGACGTCGTTCAAGCAGTTCCGGTCCCGTAACTACTCCGGCACCACCGAAGTGCCGAAGGCAAGCGTCACCTACAACTCGTACCCGACGGTGACCGCAAGGGCTACAGTGCCGGCAACCAGCTGCGTGACCGGCTCCACTCGACCCACTGTCAACACGGTGACGCCGCAGCTCAAGGCCACCGTCTCCGACGCGGATGCGACAGCCATGACGGTCGCGTTCGAGTGGTGGGCGATGAACGCCGACACGCCGATCGGGTCAGCCACCTACGCAAACGTCGCCAACGGGGCCACCGTCGCGGCCACGGTACCGGCCGGCGCCTTCGTCGACGGCGGCATCTACCGCTGGCGGGTCAAGGCATCCGACGGAGTGAGCGGCAGCGACACCTGGTCCTCGTTCTGCGAGATGCAGGTCTACACCACCGTCGCGCCAGTGACCGGCTGCGTCGGCGGCACGGAGAGCGACTTCAACGGTGACGGTGTCGCGGATGTCGCGATCGCCGACCCCGAGGCCCTGGTGAACGGCCAGACCCGTGCCGGGCAGTTGCACGTCAGCTACGGCGGTAGCTCCACTGCGGACACCCTGTACGAGGGTGTCGCCAAGGTGCCCGGCGCGCCCGAGCCCGGTGACCGCTTCGGCACCTCGATCTCCTCGTACGACGCCAACAACGACGGATGCACCGACCTCGCGGTGGGTGTCCCGTTCCAGGACGTCTCCGGCCTGCAGGATGCCGGGGTCGTGCTCGTCCTGCTGGGCTCACGGGCAGGGCTGGCCAAGGGGCCGGACTCCCTGATCTACCACCAGGACGTCACCAACGTGCCGGACGCAGCGGAAGCCTTCGACTGGTTCGGCTACGCGGTAGCCGGCAGCCAGACGGCCAGTGGCCAGCCGTATGTGGTCATCGGTGCGCCAGGTGAGTCGCTCGCCTCCCCGGTCACCGGCATCGTCCACTACATCCGGGGCACCGTGAACCTGGCACTCGGTCAGGGCGGCGCCGGCATCCCCGGAGCAGCCGAGATCGACGACCGCACCGGGTACGCGGTGGCGGCATCCAAGTACCACTGGGCCGTCAGCTCGCCGGGTGAGGCGATCGGTACCGAGGTGTTCGCCGGGGCGGTGAACGTCTTCAGTCACGTCCTGACCAGTGGGCTGCCGACGCTGGCCGCCGAGCTCAACCAGGACGCGGTGCCGGGTCCGGAGCGGGATAGGGCCGAAGCCAACGACAACTTCGGTAAGTCGATCGCCATCGCGCCGTATCGGCCGGTCGGGTCGGCCCAGGGCACCCAGGATTCGTTGGTGGTCGTGGGCGCGCCCGGTGAGGATGACCTCGGGGGCGTCCGACCGACCTTCCCGAGACCGACTGACGTCGGCACGGCGCACGTCTTCCATGTCACCGCGACCAACACAGTTACGCAGGTGAAATCGGTCTTGGACAACGGACGTCAGTTGAACTCGAGCAGCGGCGACTACCTCGGCGAGAAGGTCGCGGTGGTCAACACCAACCCCGCCGTCGAGGGCACCAGTTCGACGATGTTCATCGCGGTGGGCATCCCGGGCAGGGACAGTTTTGCCCCAACCGAGGACGGTGGCCCCAACACCGCTGACGTCGGTCAGGTATGGGTCCTTCCCGCGCTCGGCTCGACCAACGCGCCGGTGAAGATCGAGCGAAACGGGACGAGCCTTCCGGGCGACCCCCGGATGAGTGAGATCGTCGGTACCTCGCTCGGTGTCACCTCGAAGCGGCTGCTGGTGGCCAGCCCGTACGGCACCGATGCCGTCTACGGCTTCACCTGGTCGAGCCTGGCCGGCGGAGCGACAACGCCCACCGAGACCTGGCAGCCCGGCGTGAACGGCTTCCCGGCCAACGTGAGCACGTTCGGGGCGGCGGTCAACTGATGAAGAACTTGAATTGGCGCAGTTCAACGGGGGAGGACCTGACGGTGATCCGTCGTACCAGAAAGCGGGGTCGGCTCTTCACGCTCGGCCTCACAGTGGGCCTCGCCGGCCTGCTGGCCGGCACCGCCTACGTGGCCGCTCCCGAGCCGGCCCCGCCGACCGCCCCGGTGGCCGCCGTCGAGACCGATCCGGTCCGGGACACCGAAGCCGAGGCGCTCGTCGCGGCGGCGGACCTCAACCAGCCCGTCGAGGTGCTCGCCCAGCGCGGCGAGTACCGGGACGTCTTCGCCCAGCCGGACGGCACGCTCATCGCCAACGAATACAACCAGGCGGTGCGGGTCCTTCGGGGTGGCACCTGGGTGCCGTCCAACGCGGCGCTCGTCGCACAGGCGGACGGGACGATCACGCCGACCGCGGCGCTGCTCGACATGCGGCTGTCCGGCGGAGGCACCACGCCCCTCATGGTGGTCCAGCGCGACTTCCGGGTCATGACGCTCACCTGGCCCCATGCGCTACCCACCCCGACGATCAGCGGCGACCAGGCTACCTACCCGGAGGTCTTCCCGGACGTCGACCTGGTCGCCAACGTCACGGTCGAGGGCTTCTCTCACGTCCTGGTGTTGAAGACCCCCGAGGCCGCGAACCTGCCAGAGCTGCAGAACCTGCGGCTGGGAGTGACTGGCGAAGGGCTCGACATCGAGGAGACCGCGGAAGGTGGTGTGGTCGCGCTCGACCCCGCAACCGGCAACCCGGTGTTCGAGGCCGACGCTCCGACCATGTGGGACAGCGGCAACCAGGAGGGCGGCGGTGAGGCCCAGCGGAGGACCGCTGCGGCCGAGCCCACGGACCCGAACGACGCCTCGGCCCGAGGGCCGGGCGAGGACTCACGGGTGGGACAGGTCGGCCTCGACTACACCCAGGGCACGCTGAACCTCACTCCGGACGCCGCGATGCTCGCCAGCCCGGCCACCACCTACCCGGTGTACGTGGACCCGGTGTGGCAAGCCAGCACCAACAGCGCCTGGGCAATGGTCGACAGCGGGTATCCGTCCGAGGAGTACTGGAAGTTCGACACCAAGCGACACGAGCGGATCGGACTCTGCCCGAGCTCCTGCAACAACTCCAAGGTCAAGCGCATCTTCTACCAGTTGGCCACGCCGTATGCCGGCAAGACCATCCTGGAAGCCAAGTTCCGGGTGACCCTGCAGCACGTCTACAACACAACCGCCCGCGCGGCGGCGCTCTATCTCATGCCTTCTGGCATCACGTCCAGTACGAACTGGGGCAACCAGCCCGGCGGGTCGGGGTGGTCGGGTGCCACGCACCTGGCCAACAACTCGCCGACCAAGGTGCAGTCGAGTTGCACCTCGACGAACCAGAACACCGAGTGGGAAGCCAAGGCGGCGGTCCAGACGGCGGTGAGCAAGGGTTGGAGCAGTGTCACTCTCGGCCTCCGTTCGGTGAGCGAGAGCGACTCCACCCACACCAAGCGGTTCTGCGACAACGGTGTGCTCTCCGTCCGCTACAACCGGGCGCCGGTGATCGCGAACCAGTCCGAGTTGACGATGTCGCCCGGTGGCGGCTGCGTGTACGGCTCGACCGCGCCCTACACCGACGTTCCGCCGCGGCTCAACGCCGTCCTGCGGGACCCGGACCACTCGTCCGCGCACACCGAGCAGGTCAAGGCCGAGTTCAAGGTCACCTGGACGCCGGCTGGCGGAAGCCTGCAGACCCGCAGCTACACCACCCCCTTGAAGGCCAGTGGTTCCCTGTTCAGCTACTACGTGCCGACCGACATCGCGCAGAACGTGCCGATCTCCTGGGAAGTGCGGGCGAGCGACGGGGTGAGCTGGGGTCCCTGGAGTTCTGACGGCACGCGCGAGGTCTGCCAGTTCTACTACGACAAGACCAGCCCGAGCGCCCCGGACGTGGACTCGCCGGAGTATCTGCCCGATGATGCGGCCGATACCACTGCCGACTGTCTCGACGACGACCAGTGGCGGGGCTCTATCGGCGTCCAGGGCAGCTTCACCTTCGACTCGGCAGCCACCGACGTCGTGGAATACCTGTACAACTTCAACGACAGCGCCACCGTGTCGGTCAAGCCGGCCACTGCCGGCGGCCCCGTGACGATCAAGTGGACGCCCGACAAGGAGGGGCCGCGCCAGCTCTTCGTCAAGGCGGTCGACGTGGCGAAGCGGTCGAGCACGATCGCCACCTGCACCTTCCGGGTGGGCAAGCGGCCTCCGGTCGCGCAGTGGCCGCTGTCGGACATCGCCTCAGCGAAGACGGCTAACGACCAGCTCGGCTCACACGACGCCAAGATCGGTAGCGGCGTCAAGTTCGACAGCGCAGGTTCACTCGGTCAGTGGGACACGGCCGCCATCTTCGACGGCACGTCCAACGCGTATCTCGTCACCGAGAACTCGGTGGTGGGCACCACGCGGAGCTTCTCCATCACCGGCTGGTTCCGGGTCGATGACCCCAGCCGCCGTCAGGTGGCGGTCAGTCAGGACGCCACCGGTGAGCCGGGCTTCAGCCTGGGCGTCGAACAGGGCAACTGGTTCTTCCGGATGCCGACGAACGATGTCATCAACCTGGGCGAGTGGAGGGTGAACGCGGGTCCGGCGACCACGGCGTGGACCTTCGTCACGGCTGTCTTCGACGGCCCGAACAACAAGATCTCGCTGCAGGTCGGTACGGGTGCTCCGGTGGTCAAGGACCGGCGTTCGCTGGTCGAGGCCCGTGGTGCCCTCCAGTTCGGCCGCCACACCTACAAGGGCGGCGGATACTCCGACTTCTGGAAGGGTGCGATGGCGGACGTCTCCGTCTTCGACCGCCCGGTCGTCAGCGAGGACACGGCCGGTTTGGAGAAGCACAAGTTGGACCGTAAGGGCTACTGGCAGTTGAGCACCGAGACCTCGGGATTGAGCCCGAACTACGATGCCGGTGGTGAGGCGCTTCGACTGGGGAAGCCGAGCACTCTCATTCGGACCACCAACCCGTTCACATCCTTCATGGGCACCGGGTACCTGCAGTTCGCCGGCAAGGCCGGTGAGTACGCCGAGACGGTCAGCCCGGTCATTGACGCGGCGGGAAGTTTCACCATCTCCGCTCGGGTTCGGTTCACCAGTGGATCGCAGGGCCATCCGATGACGGCAATCTCCATCACGGACACCACCAACAACAGCGTCGTGGTCCTTCGGGGCAACACCGAGGGGCGTTGGGAGATGGCCGCTGCGGGGATCACACAGCCGGCCCGATTCGACAACTCCCCGTCAATATCTCCCAACAGCGACCACATCGCGCTGGTCTACAACGGGTACTCCCGTGAGCTGCTGTTCTACCTCAATGGCAAGGCTATGGGACTCCAGTTGGACAAGCCGTTGCCCGCACTCCGCAACGTGCAGTTCGGGCGCACGCTCAATGGTGGTGTCGAGGACGAAAACCTGTCCGGGGCGATCGACGACATCCGTATCTACAACGGCACGGCAGACAAGGTCAAGATCGATCGGCTCAGCCTCACCTTCGAGCAGCCCAACCTCTGACAGCACCAGCGTCGGGGCCGTCCTACCAAGGGCGGCCCCGATGCCTCCTGCCTCTGTCCAACCAACCCTGGGGAGGGTGGATGTTCTCCCGACTTCTGGGCACATCCGGCGCATTGCAGCGCCGGGTAGTGCGGCCAGTGTCCTGGGCGATGACCATCGTGATGGGCGCAAGCGTCATCCAGGTCGTCAACGCCCCCGCCTCGGCTGCCGCCGAGCGCAAACGTCCGACGGCGACCGACGTCGGCAAGACCGTTCCGAACCGTGCGCCCCTCGGTGTGAAGCCCCGTAAGGCCAACCCGGGCGCGGCTCCCGCCACGACCACTCCCGCCACCGTCACCTGGCCCGCGGCCGGAGCCACCGAGATCGCGGTACCGGCTCCGCCTCCTGGCGCGCAGGAGCAGGCTGGCGCGCGTATCGCTGCTCCGGCAACAGCTCGGGGCCTGGCCGCGACCGGCAAGGCCGGTGGCCTCGGGGTGTCGGTGTCGGCCGCTGCCAGCCCAGCGCGGAAGGCGGGCGCTCCGCAGGCTTCCGTTCCGAGCAAGGTCCGCGTCGAGGTGCTCGACCGCGCTGCCTCCGAGCGGGCCAGGGTCGACGGCCCGCTGGTCCGCGTGAATCGTGCCGACGGCCAGCAAGGTGCCGGCGACGTCCAACTGGGCGTCGACTTCGGCGGCCTGGCCGGCGCTTTCGGTGGCGACTTCGGTTCGCGGCTGAAGCTGGTGAAGTTGCCGGAGTGTGCGTTGACCACGCCGGGGAAGGCCGGTTGTGCGGCCGAGCCGGTCCCGACCGTCAACGACGGCGAGTCCCGCACGCTCTTCGCCACTGTCAGCGCGGCCGCGACGGGTTCGACCTTCGCGCTGGCCGCGGCCGAATCCTCCTCGCAGGGCGACTACGGGGCGACGAAGCTTGCCCCGTCGTCCAAGTGGTCGGTGGCACCGTCAACCGGCGGGTTCTCCTGGAGCTACCCGATGCGGACGCCCCCGGTTCCGGGTGGCGGCGCTCCGGGCATCACCCTCGCGTACTCCTCGCAGTCGATCGACGGCCGTACCGCCACGACCAACAACCAGGGCTCCTGGTTGGGTGAGGGCTTCAACTACGAGCCGGGGCACATCGAGCGCCGCTACAAGTCCTGCGCCGAGGACGGGCACGACCAGTACGCCGACCAGTGCTGGGCGTACGACAACGCCACCATCCTGCTCAACGGCAAGTCCACCGAGCTGGTCAAGAGCGGCAGCACCTGGAAGTTCGCCACCGATGACGGCTCGAAGGTGGAGCGGTTCACCGGCGCGGACAACGGCGACAACGACGGTGAGCACTGGAAGGTCACCACGACCGACGGCACGGAGTACTTCTTCGGCCTGAACAAGCTTCCGGGCTGGACCACCAACAAGGAGGTCACCGGCTCGACGTGGACGTTGCCGGTCTACGGTGACGACGCCAACGAGCCCTGCAACAGCACGTCGGGCGGCTTCGCTGCCTCGCACTGCAACCAGGCGTGGCGGTGGAGCCTCGACTACGTCAAGGACCGCTACGGCAACGTCAGCTCGTACTTCTACACGCCCGAGACGAACTACTACGCCCGGGGCAAGAACACCGATGCCAACGGTGTGCCGTACCAGCGCGGCGGTTACCTCAAGCGGATCGACTACGGGCAGCGGCACAACGCGGTCTACACCACCAACGCTCCGGCGCGGGTGCGGTTCGACGTCAAGGAGCGGTGCCTCGCGACCGGGTCCATCGACTGCGACCCGCAGGATCTGAACACGACCACCGCGCCGTACTGGCCGGACGTCCCCTTCGACCGCAACTGCAACAAAGACACCAAGTGCAAGCTGGACCAGATCACCCCCACCTTCTGGACCCGGGCCCGGTTGACCGACATCACCACCGAGATCCGTCAGGGCAGCGGGTGGGAACCGGTCGACACCTGGAAGCTCGACCACCAGCTCCTCGACAACGGTGACGGCTCCCGCACCCTCTGGCTGCACAAGATCACCCACACCGGTCTGTACGGCACGGACATCGCCATGCCGTCGGTGGAACTGGGCAACCTCCAGCTGTCGAACCGGGTCGACCGGGACGACGACAACATCGGTCCGCTGGTCCGGCCCCGCCTCGCCACCGTCTGGACGGACACCGGCGGCCAGATCGACGTCAACTACGCGACCCCGGACTGCAGCAAGAGCGCGCTGCCGACCGAGGGCAACAGCACCAAGCGGTGTTACCCGGTCAAGTGGAACCCGTACGGCAGTGGGGATCCCATCACGGACTGGTTCTTCAAGTACGTGGTCGCCGCTGTCGTCGAGACCGACCGGACCGGTGGCGCGCCGGACATGGTCACCAGGTACGACTACCAGGACGGCGCCGCCTGGCGGAAGTCCGAGCCCGACGGGATCTCCGACCCGAAGGACCTCACCTGGAGTGAGTGGCGGGGCTACGGCAAGGTCGTCGTCACCGTTGGCAACGGTCAGACCCAGACCACCAAAACCGAGTACCGCTACCTGCGCGGCATGCACGGCGACAAGATGCCGAACAGCACCGACACCCGCGACATTCGGGTGAAGGACTCCGCCGGCGTCGAGCACGTCGACTACGACGAGTTCTCCGGCCACCAGTTGGAGAGCACGGTCTACGACGGCGCCTCCGAGGTCAGCCGCAGCATCGCCACGCCGTGGCGGCACAACACCGCCACCGAGTCGCACAGCTGGGGCGCCAAGAAGGCCTGGTTCACCAACACCTCGGTGACCCAGAACTTCGTCGCGCTCGCCGCCGGAGGCTGGCGCGAGACCAAGAACATCTCGTCGTTCGAGACGGACTTCGGTCGGGTCACCAAGACCGAGAACCTTGGCGACGTCGATGTCACTGGTGACGAGGCGTGCAACACCACCACCTACGCGGACAACCCCACCATCCACCTGTACAGCCTGGTAGCGCGGACCGAGTCGTTGTCGGTGGCGTGCGCGACCTCGCCGGTGGACCGGAAGACCCAGGTCATCTCGGACACCCGCACCCTCTACGACGGCAAGGCCTTCGGGGTGGCGCCCACGGTGGGTAACCCGACGGCGTCCGAGCGACTGGCGAGCCACAACGGCACCACGGCCACCTACATCACCGCCGCGTCGGGGACCTTCGACTCGTACGGTCGGCCGCTGACGGCCACCGACGCGATGGGGAAGACGACCACCACCGCGTACACCGAGACGAACGGCCTCACCACCAAGGTGGTCGAGACCAACCCGCTCGGCCACGTCACCACCACCGAGTACGCCACGGCCTGGGGCAGCCCGGTCAAGCAGACCGACCCGAACAACCAGGTCAGCCAGTTGGAGTACGACTCGTTGGGTCGACTGACCAAGGTGTGGATGCCGGACCGTACCGGTGCGACGGGCCTCAGCCCGAGCATCAAGTACAGCTACCTGATCCGCACCGACAAGCCGGTCGCGGTCAAGACCGAGAAGCGGCAGAACGACGGCTCGTACAGCGTCGAGTACAAGCTGCACGACGGTCTGTTGCGTCCGCGTCAGGTGCAGACCGAGGGGCCGGACGGCACCCGGATGATCGCGGACACCTTCTACACCCCGACCGGAAACCTCGACAAGACGTACGCGACCTACAACGCGGCCGGTGCCCCGACGGACGCCATCTTCCCTGCCCGCAACGGCGAGGTCGATGGTCAGACGCTCTACGTCTACGACGGTGCCGACCGGGTCAAGGCGGAGATCTTCGCGGTAGCCGGCAACGAGAAGTGGCGCACCAGCACCACGTACGGCGGCGACCGCGTTTCGGTGGATCCGCCGGAGGGTGGTACTCCCACCACGACGATCTCCAACGCGATCGGGCAGACCACCCAGCTGTTGCAGTACAAGGGCACCGGGCCTTCGGGAGCCTTCGACAAGACGGACTACACCTACAACCGCTCCGGCCAGCTCGCGACGGTCACCGACCCCGCCGGCAACGTGTGGAAGCACGAGTACGACCAGCTCGGCCGGGCGGTCAAGTCGATCGACCCGGATGCGGGCACGTCGACGATGACCTACGACAAACTGGGCCGGCTCACCAGCACCACAAATGGTGTGCAGCAGACGATCAGCACCACCTACGACGCGATCGGACGTACGACGGCCAGCTACAAGGGGACCGCCGAGACCGGCACGCTCCTCAGTAGCTGGATGTATGACATCCAGAGGCTCGGGACGCTCTCCATGACGAGCCGATGGATCGACGGGGCCGAGTACGCCACGTACTACACCGGCTACGACGTGTTCTACCGGCCGCACAAGACCGATTACCAGGTGCCCGCGCACGCCGGCACCGAACTCGCGGGGTTCTACAGCTTCGCGACTGAGTACAACGAAGACGGCACCGTACGAGCGACGGGCATGTCCGGCGGTGGCGGTTTGCCGATCGAGAGCATCGCCTACACCTACGACGGTATGGAGCGGTTGACCGCGACCGAGGGCGCCGTGCCGTACCTGACCGACGTCGACTACTCGGCCACCAGTGAGGTCATCCAAACCGAGGCGAAGCTCGGCGACAACAAGGTCTGGTCGACCTACGGGTACGAGCAGGGCTCCAAGCGCCTGACCAACCAACGGTTGGACCGCAGTGGTGCCCCGGTCATCGACATCGACGCCCGCTACAGCTACGACGCTTCCGGCAACATCACGCAGATCGCCGACACGCCCTCGGGCACTCGGGACGTGCAGTGCTTCACCTACGACTACCTGCGCCGCATGGAGCGGGCCTGGACGTCGGCGAGCACCGCCACCGACCCTTGCGCCGGAGGCCCGTCGACGACGGGTGTTGGTGGAGTAGCTGCCTACCACCACGCCTACACCTACGACGTGGTGGGCAACCGCAAGACCGAGTCGCAGTTCGCCGCCAACGGCACCTCGATCAAGGAGCGCGCCTACACCTACCCGGCAGCGGGCCAGCCGCAGCCGCACACCCTGCGCTCGATGACCGAGACGACGTCGGCGGGCTCGAAGCTCCACGAATACGGCTACGACGCGGCGGGCAATACGACGCGTCGAACCAAGGTCGGCGAGGACCAGACCCTGAAGTGGGACGCCGAGGGCAACCTCGAGTCGGTCACCGACGCCGCAGGTAAGAAGACCGGCTTCGTCTACGACGTCGACGGCTCCCGGATGCTCCGCAAGGAGCCGAACGCCACGACGCTCTACCTGCCGGGCATGGAGATCCGGCTCGACCACACGACCAGAGCGACCGACGGCACCCGGTACTACTCCCTGCCGGGCGGCGGCACGATCGTCCGCAAGCTCAACGGACTGCACTACGTCGCCTCCGACCACCACGGCACGGGCCAGGCGACTGTCGACGAGAACGGCGGCATCGTGCACCGGCGGACCACGCCGTTCGGTGAGAGCCGTGGCACGCCGCCAACACCTGGGCAATGGCCGACGGAGAAGGGTTTCGTCAACGGAAACCAGGACTCCACCACCGGCCTGGTGAACATCGGCGCTCGCGAGTACGACCCGGTCACCGGTCGGTTCATCTCCATCGACCCGATCATCGACGTCAACGACCCGCAGCAGATGCACGGGTACGCGTACGCCAACAACAACCCGATCTCGTTCTCCGACCCCGACGGCCTCAAGTCGTGCTCCGACGACGCCTGCGGCCCAGGTGCCGACTACGAGGACATGTACGGCAACTACCACGAGGTCAAGGGACACAACGACGGTTGTGGTGGCTGCTCGGGCGCGTACGACCCGGACGAGCCGACCAAGAACGTCTGGAATAACCCCCGGGCCAGCGACGAGGACCGCCGGGCGGCAGCTGCAGCGGCAGCGGAGAAGGAGCGTCAGGCCCGCATCGCCCGAGCGAAGCAGAAGATCCTTGACTCGGCTAAGGCCCTAGCAAAGGTCTTGATGGACGAGCTCGGGATCACCGACGCACTAAGCTGCGTCACGCAGGGAGATGCCGGCGCTTGTTTGGCGACCGCTGGGAATATTGCTGGTGCGATGCTCGGGGGCGTCCTCGGTAAACTCGCCGCTCGTTACGGTGCTCCATGGAAGTGGAAAAAACTTGCCAGTCTGACGACTCGGGTGAAAGGACTGCTCGGCGACCTCATCGGCGGGGTTAAGGACTTCATGAAGGTGAGCAAGGCTGCGCCTGATTGTCTCGACAGCTTTGCTCCTGGCACTCTGGTTCTTCTCGCTGACGGCTCGAAACGTCCCATCGAGCAGCTGCAAGTTGGGGACAAGGTTCTGGCTACCGACCCCTCGACCGGAAAAACTGAACCACGTTCGGTTGTGGCTACTCACATAAACAACGACGTCGCACTGACCGACCTCAGCCTCTCTGTTGACGGTAGGCAGGGCGTGAGAGTCAAAACGACTCAGCACCACCCTTTCTGGAGTGCCGACCAGCAGGCTTGGGTCTATGGCGGTGATTTGCTCGAGGGTGAGCGCCTGTCGGCTCTGAACGGCGCGGAAGTCGTGGTCGAGGACGTTTATTCCTACTTCAATCCCCAGATCCGGTTCAACCTAACGGTTGACACCGTCCACACCTATTACGTGCTAGTCGAGGAAGCCCCTGTCCTCGTTCACAACTGCAACATTGCCAAAATTGCCGCGAGGCATGGCGGTGACGCTGTCGAGGGTGGATTCCAATTCCCGAGCCGCAAGGCTGCACGTCAAGCTGCATCGGAGATGGTTGGGGATATGGGTTCCGCTACGCGTGCAATCCGCGCTCGGGATTTCAGGGGTGGTCCGAGCTGGATGAAGAGGTCCGACCGGAAGATCGGACGCCAAAGTGCCGACGGTACCCGTTATTGGCGCGACGACTTCACGGGTCACGAATTCCCCGACGGCAAGGTTATTCCGCCCCATGTTAATGTGGAGGCACCGCACCTGCCCAGGGGTGGCAAGGGCCTTCATCTATTCTATTAGAGGAACAATGACCATCTGGTGGAGATTCAGATGCGACCTGAATCATGAATGGATCGTCGAGGCTGTCGAGGGCGTCGAACCTACCGAAGGTGACGAGGTTTGCCCAATCGATGGCACGCCTGCCGTGACGGGCACGCCAGAGCCGTCCGCGGACAGGGTTACGGTACGAATCGTTCCAGCTGCTCGGATTGTTGACTCCGTGACCAATGCTGTTGGTCATGAATCGGAATACTTTCTTGAGATTGCGTCTGTCGACGCTGTTAGCGTTAGGCGGAGCGCTCGTCCGCTTAGCTGGGAGGAAGCAGTTCGCAAAGGTGGCATGTTTCAAAGAGCATCTTGGGAGCAGGCCGCAAATCGTTGGGACCGGATGGGCTTGAGTCGGCCGTAGTGCGCCCTTCGTAGACTGATTGGGGCGTTGACGACGTCGAACACAAGTAGGGGGCGTGACCGAAATGGTCACGCCCCCTACTCGGCTCGTGGGTTGTGGTCAGCTGCGCGAGCAGGTTGCCCCGTTGAGCGAGATGCTGGTCGGGGACGAGTGCGTCCCTTCAGCGTCAGCTGGTAGCCGAACTGGCTATGCCGATGGGTGCATGGAGGTCGGTTGTAGCCGATGTTGTCGACGGTGATCGCCGACCCGCTCTTGCTGACCGTGGCGTCCGACCGTTGGTGACGTTCTGCCCACTGGGCATGCTGTAAGTCAACGCCCAGCCATTGATCGCCCTGGACCCGGTGTTAGTGACCTGTACGTCGGCGGCGAAGCTGTTGTTCCACGATCTCGCCGCCTACTTCACCGTGCAGTTCGAGCCACCGCTTGGCGGCGGCGCAGAGGCGGGCACCCGCTCGGGCACCATGACAGGAGAGTGCGTGGAGATCACTGGAGTGGACACGCCCATTGTGGTGCCTTTCGACGGGCGGCCAGCCGTGGCTGCGTTCGTCAATGGCATGCGGCGGCTGTGGCCGTCTGCCCTCGTCGGCCTCGACGATGGCGAGGGGAGCCCGACTACTGATTTCGACCACCCCTCCGGCTTTCCGGCACGCGGCGAACTGACGTTCGCCCGCGACGATGCGATGGACGAGCACTGGGCGGAGCATGGGTACGCCGCGATGTCGGACGGCGCCGGACCGGTGGCGCTCTTCTACACCATCCACCGAGATCTGGTGGTTGACGTCGACGTGACCGGCCAGGGTGGCCTCAGCGATGGCCCGCTATCAGGATGGACCGACGTCGAGCTGGCCCTGCCCGAGGCGACCACGCTCACGTTGGTCACCCACGCCCCTCCGGCCGAGGACGTCTTCTGCGCGGCGATCCTGGCACTCTTGCGTGAAACCCTGGGTTATCGGAGAGCGGTGGGCGGGAAGGGTTGATGACGCCTGATGAACGTCTCTGAGCTGCTCTTCCATCTCACTCGCCGCCGGCGCATGTATGTGCTTGACGACAGGTACCTGACGGCGGTGGCGTTCATCGTCGGATTCGATTCGGCGTTGGATGGGCGGCCGTTCGAGGGTTTCCACGGGTGGGTGTGCCAACGCGTCCTCGGCCGTCACACCGGACTGTCCTGGCCGTATGTCATCGCCTCCCTGGAGGTGCCGGAGGCGTTGTCGGGTCCCTGCGACCTGAACGGCCTCGACTCGGATACGCAGCTGCGGATGATCGACCAGATGCTGACGCTCATCCGTGAGTTCGCCGAAACCCGGTGACGTTTCCTCCAGGTAGGGCAAGCACAGGTAGGGCACGCAACGGAACAGGGGCGTGACCGCGAAGGTCACGCCCCTGTCCGGCGACAGAAGGCAGGTCAGTTACGTGAGCAGGTTGCCCCGTTGAGCGAGAAGCTGCTCGGCGACGAGTACGACCCGTTCAGCGTCCCCTGATATCCGAAGCTGGCCGTGCCTCCGGGTGCGATGGAACCGTTGTGGCCCACGTTTCGGGCGGTGACCGCGGAGCCGCTCTGGCTGACCGTGGCGTTCCACGCGTTGGTGACGGTCTGCCCGCTGGGCAGCGAGTAGTTCAGCGTCCAGCCGTTGATCGCACTGGACCCGGTGTTGGTGACCTGCACGTCGGCGGTGAAGCCGTTGTTCCACGAGTTCGCCGTGTACTTCACCGCGCAGCTCGCGCCACCGCTCGGCGGCGGGGTGGTCGGTGGCGGGGTGGTGGGGTTGCCGCCGCCGTTGACGGTGGCCGAGAACGACGTCACCGCGAGGCCGGCGCCGCCCTGCCAGGGCTCGAAGCCGGCCTGGATGCTGGTCAGGTACCAGCTGTTGGTGATGGCGCCCCGGTTGCGGACGTCGTTGATGAAGTCCAGCACGCTGAAGTTCAGGCTGGTGATCGCCGACGGCGCGACATACGAGATGACGTTGTTGGAGCCGTTGCTGCCCCGCCAGACCTCCCAGGTCCGACCCGCCAGGGTCGTCGTGCCCACCACCGAGCCGATGGGCTGGATCGAGCCCTGCCGGTTGAGCCAGATCATGATCTCCATCTGGTTCACCCCGTCCCGCTTGGGTGACGGGTCCAGCCAGATGTCGTACGACGCGTTGTAGATGGCACCGCTGACGTACCGGTAGTTGATGCTGCTGGTGGCGCTGCTGATCTGGCTCACCTGGATCGGCAGGTTCGTGCCGGGGGAGCAGTTGGTGTAGTGACAACCGAAGAACACCGAGGGGTACGCGGTGGGCGCGCCGTTGGTGGGGTTGCTGCCGTTCTGGGTGGTGATCTCGAAGCCGGTGTCGGTGACGTTGATGCACTGCTGGGCGGTGGTGCCCCAGCGGTTGTTCTGCACCACGTAGCGGCCTTGGATGACGGTCGAGCCGTACTGCTCGCAGATCTGCGTGTCGGCGGAGGCGTTGCCGCCGAGTGCCACGGCGACGATCGAGCCGCCGAGCAGCAGGCCGGTGGCGACCAATGCCCGAAGTGGACGTTTCATGACGCTCCTTGACTGCGGCGCGTGCCGGGCGCCGGACTGGGTCGGGGCAGGTACGGGAGCGCTCCCACGCTCAATGACACATTTACATGTCTGAAACTGGTGCGCAACCGTACGCGTCAAACTGGTGAAATGTGAGGATTGCCACGCCCGCGCCGGACGGCTGCCGGGCGACGTCCAGCTACGCGACGCGTACCGCCGACGAGCGGCTCCGCGCGGGCCGATCGGACTCTGGCGTGCACCGATAGCGCCGAGTAGCGTGTTGCCTCCAACGCGTGCCGCATCCCCTCCGGAGGCGTACACCACCATGGGTGGCTTCCCCCTGCGCATCCTCGTCGTCGGCGCGGGCATTGCCGGCCTGGCCGTCGCCCGGGCGCTACGCCTGGCGGGCTTCCGGCCCGACGTCACGGACAAGCTGCCACCGGGGGAGTCCACCGAGACCGGGCTCTACCTGCCTGGCAACGCCGCCCGCGCGCTGCACCGGCTGGACCTGCACGACCCGGTCCGCCCGCTCGGCCAGGTCATCCGTCGGCAACGCTTCTTCGACGTCGCGGGCGCGCCGCTCTGCGAGGTCGACGTCGACGCCCTCTGGGCCGGCGTCGGCGAATGCCGGGCGCTGCCCCGGGCGGACCTGCACCGGGTGCTGCTCAGCGGCGCCGGCGGCGCCGTCCGGCACGGCGCCGAGGTCCGCACCCTGGACCTGCTTCCGGGCGGGGTCGGGGTCACCTTCACCGACGGCACCAGCACCGAGTACGACCTGGTCATCGGCGCCGACGGGCCGCGCTCCTCGGTCCGCGCGCTGGCGTCCCTCGGCGGTCCGCCCCGCCCCGTCGGGCAGGTGGTCTACCGGGCCGTGCTGCGCGACGGCCCGCCCGTCACCGAGTGGACCGCCCTGCTCGGCCAGCGCTCCGGGTTCCTGATGGTGCCGATCGGCGCCGGTCGGCTGCACTGCTACGCCGACGAGGCCGGCACCGAGGCCCCCGCCGACCCGCTGGCCCGGCTGCGCGAACTCTTCGCCGACTACCGGGGCCCGGTGCCCGAGGTGCTCGCGGCACTCGACGGGGTGCACGTCGGCATCACCGACGAGGTGGAGCTGGGCCGCTGGTACCGGGGGCGGGTGCTGCTGGTCGGCGACGCCGCGCACGCCACCGCCCCGACGTTGTCCCAGGGCGCGGCCATGGCGTTGGAGGACGCGGTGGTGCTGGCCGAGTCGCTACGGGCCGCCGGCAGCGTGGAGGCGGCCCTGGTCGCGTACGAGAGTCGCCGGCGTCCGCGTACCCGCTGGGTGCGCGACCGGACCCGGGACCGCAACCGGACCAGGGACGTGCCGCCGGCGCTGCGCGACCCGCTGCTGCGCGGACGTGGCGGCCGGATCTTCGGAGAGCACTACCGGTTGCTGGTGGGCCCGCTGTAGATCGTGTCCCGCCACCCCACGCGGCGCTCCGACCTGCCGGGGACTATTCTTCCTGCGGATGACGGCCCGCCGATAACCAGCGTGTGCCGAGCGGGACAACCGAGAACCGGAGGCCACTCGTGACCACCGTCGCACCCAAGCCGGTCGTGACCCGGCCCTGGCCGGTCCGGGAGCCGGTCAAGGGGTCGGCCATCGCGCGGCTGCTGCGTACCACGGACGCGAAGCAAATCGGGATCATGTACATGGTCACCGCGTTCGTGTTCTTCATGATCGGTGGCCTGATGGCCCTGGTCATGCGGGCTGAGCTGGCCCGCCCCGGGCTGCAGTTCCTGTCGCCCGAGCAGTACAACCAGCTCTTCACGATGCACGGCACGATCATGCTGCTGTTCTTCGCGACGCCGATCGTGTTCGCGTTCGCGAACTACATCGTGCCGATCCAGATCGGCGCGCCCGACGTTTCCTTCCCGCGGCTGAACAGCTTCGCCTACTGGCTGTACCTGTTCGGCGGCACGATGGCGACCGCCGGCTTCATCACCCCCGGTGGCGCCGCCGACTTCGGCTGGTTCGCGTACGCGCCGCTGAGCAGCGTCGAGCACTCGCCCGGCGTCGGCGCCAACATGTGGATCATGGGTCTGGCCATCTCCGGCCTGGGCACCATCCTCGGCGCCGTGAACATGATCACCACCGTGCTGACGCTCCGCGCGCCCGGCATGACCATGTTCCGGATGCCGATCTTCACCTGGAACATCCTGGTCACCAGCCTGCTGGTGATCCTGGTCTTCCCGCTGCTGGCCGCCGCGCTGTTCGCGCTCGCCGCGGACCGCATCCTCGGCGCGCACGTGTACGACCCGGCGACCGGCGGGCCGATGCTCTGGCAGCACCTGTTCTGGTTCTTCGGGCACCCCGAGGTCTACATCGTCGCGCTGCCGTTCTTCGGCATCATCAGCGAGGTCATCCCGGTCTTCTCCCGTAAGCCGATCTTCGGCTACAAGGGTCTGGTCGCCGCGACCGTCGCGATCGCCGCGCTCTCGATGAGCGTCTGGGCGCACCACATGTTCGCCACCGGCCAGGTGCTGCTGCCGTTCTTCAGCTTCCTGAGCTACCTGATCGCCGTGCCGACCGGTATGAAGTTCTTCAACTGGATCGGCACCATGTGGCGGGGCCAGATCAGCTTCGAGACGCCCATGCTCTGGGCGGTCGGCTTCCTGGTCACCTTCCTCTTCGGTGGTCTCACCGGTGTGCTGCTGGCCAGCCCGCCGATCGACTTCCACGTGTCGGACTCGTACTTCGTGGTGGCGCACTTCCACTACGTGCTCTTCGGCACCATCGTGTTCGCGGTCTTCGCCGGCATCTACTTCTGGTTCCCGAAGATGTTCGGTCGGATGCTCGACGAGCGACTGGGCAAGGTGCACTTCTGGCTCACCATGATCGGCTTCCACACCACCTTCCTGGTGCAGCACTGGCTCGGCAACGAGGGCATGCCCCGCCGGTACGCCGACTACCTGCCCAGCGACGGCTTCACCACGCTGAACATGATCTCCACGGTCGGCGCGTTCATCACCGGTATCTCCACGCTGCCGTTCATCTACAACTGCTGGAAGTCGTACAAGACCGGCCCGGTGGTCGAGGTGAACGACCCCTGGGGTCACGGCAACTCGCTGGAGTGGGCGACCAGCAGCCCGCCCCCGCTGCGCAACTTCGACCGGATGCCCCGGATCCGCTCGGAGCGGCCGGCGTTCGACGCGAAGTTCCCGGAGTTGGCCGCCGGCGGCCAGAGCCTGGCCGGCCCGCCGGAGGGTGGCGCCAAGCCGCTCACCAGCCAGTCGGACGGCGGGGCCAGCTACCGCGAGGACACCGCCAGCGACATCGACCGGCACTGACGCTCACCGCAGCAGCCGTACGACGGGCGCCGCCCCCGGGACCATCCGGGAGCGGCGCCCGTCGCCATGTCCGGTACCGCGCGTCTCGCCCTCGGTTCGTCGGGAACCTGGTCCTGAAGAGCGTGATACCTGTGAGTCATATCTATGCCTCAGAGGTATCACGCTCTTCTGCGAAAGCGGCCCCGACGATCGCTGCCACGGCGGCGCGCGCCACCAAGAGACGGTCGCTGCCACGGCGGCGCGTGGCCACCAAGAACAGCGACGGTCAGCAAGGCCAGTCGCGACGGCCGCCGTCGCCGGCGGGCGCAGTCGCCTGCCGGCCGGGCGCGATCCGGTCGGTGACGGCGGCGGCGAGCCGGCCGTCAGCGGGTGACGGAGGTGAGGCCAGCCTCGACGGGCGGTACCAGAGCGGCCGCGTCGGCGTTCCGGCGTCGGCGTAGCTCGATTGGTAGTACCACCAGGGTGACGAGCGCGCCCAGGGCGCCGGTCACGACGAAGCCCCAGAGCGGCGCGCTGGCGTCGATCACCGCGCCGGCGAGTGGCGCGCCGATGGCGATGCCGACGGTGACCGCCGAGCCGTGCAGGCCCATCGCCTCACCGCGCACCTCGGGCGGGGCCAGCCGGCTGACCGCGTCCGAGGAGGCCGCGATGGTCGGCGCGCAGAGGGCGCCCGCCGGGATCAGCGCCAGGGAGAGCAGCCACCAGTGCGAGCCGCCCAGCCCGACCGGGATGGTGCAGAGGCCGAGCGCGGCGGCCAGCGCCAGCGGGGAGAGCGACCGGTGCACGGCGCCGTAGGCGAAGCCGCCGACCAGCGAGGCGACCGCCCACATGGCCAGCACCGCGCCGGTCCAACCGACCTCGCCGCTGGCTCGCAGCACGGCCACCACGGCCACGTCGGTGCCGCCGAGCACCAGCGTGGCGGCAGCGCTGACGGCCAGCACGGCCAGCAGTCGGGGAGTCAGCCACTCCCGGCGGGGCACCCGGCGCCGTGGGCCGGTCGGCTCGGCGGCACTCCGGGTCGGCGGGTTGAGCAGCCACAGACCGATGCCGGCGGCGACGATGCCGGCGCCGACCAGGTACAGGGTCGTCCGGGCGGAGATCGCCGTGACCAGGGCCACCGCCAGTGCCGGGCCGATCATGAAGGACAGCTCCACCGACATCGAGTCCAGCGCGTACGCCGGGCGGCGCCGGTCCTCCGGGACAAGCGCGGCTATCGACTGGCGGACCACCGAGAAGATGGGCAGGGCGAGCGAGCCGGCCACGAAGGCGGCCGGCAGCAGCAGCTGGTACGACAGCGAGGGCGCCGTGGTCCAGAAGAGCCCCTCGGCGATCGCGGTGAGCACCAGGACCGGGCGCAGGCCACGCCGGTCCACCAGCCGGCCGAGCAGCGGGCCGCCGATCGCCGCGCCGACCGTGACGGCCGCTCCGACCAGACCGGCCGCCCCGTAGCCCCGGTCGAGGTCGAGCACCACGTAGAAGGTCAGCGTCACGCCGGTCGCGGTGAGCGGGATGCGGGCGAGGACGGCGAGCAGCAGCAGCGACCGCAGGCCGGGTATGGCGAGCGCATCCCGGTAAGGCTTCATGTTCACGTGGGTCCGTACCTCCGGCGACATCCTCGACCGGAGGCGGGCGGATGACCAGCCAATTACCGCTTCATGCGGCCCTGATCACAGGCTGACCGTGCAGGGTCACCCCTTCGCCCTCCATCGCCCGCAGCGCCACGTCGGTGGTGGCCGGGGCGACAGCGGCGGTCAGTTCGAGCAGCACGGTGGTGGCGAAGCCCTCGCGGGCGGCGTCCAGGGCGGTCGCCCGGACGCAGTGGTCGGTGGCGATGCCGACCACGTCGACCCGGTCCACGTCGTGTCGGCGCAGCCAGTCGGCCAGGCACTCGCCGTCGTCGGCATGCCCCTCGAACCCGGAGTACGCCGCCGCGTGCTCGCCCTTGTGGAAGATCGCCTCGATCCGCCCGGTCTCCAGGTCGGGGTGGAACTCCGAGCCGCTGGTGCCGACCACGCAGTGCCGGGGCCAGGACTCCACGAAGTCCGGCGGATCGCCGAAGTGCGCGCCGGGGTCGATGTGGTAGTCCTTCGTCGCGACCACGTGTGCCCAGCGGTCGGGCTCGGCGGCGAGCAGCCGCGAGATGCCGGCGGCCACGCCAGCACCGCCCCCGACGGCCAGCGAGCCGCCCTCGCAGAAGTCGTTCTGCACGTCGACGATGATCAGCGCGTTGGCCATCGGGACTTTCCTCTCCTCACGATCGGGTCTGTGGTGACGGTCCTGGACGAGGCTCAGTCGGCGGGTACGACGGTGACCGGCACGGCCGGGTCGCCGGCGGAGAGCTTCAGCCCCTCCCACGGGATCGAGATCAGGCACTCGCGCAGGTGCTCCCGCGACTCGTCCAGGGAGGGCAGCGCCACCGTCTCGCCCTCGACCACGTACGAGCGCTGGAGCATCCGGTCGTTGGGCTGCCGGTCCGGTACGCCCTGGGGCACGATGACCTCCTCGGTGGCGGTGCCCGTCGGCTTGTGCCGGCGGACGGCCACCTTGCGGCCACCGATGGTCGCCTTGTGCTCGGAGCGCTTCACCACCGGTCGTCCCTCGACCTCGACGAGCTTGTAGACCAGCCCGGCGGTCGGCGCGCCGGAGCCGGTGACCACGGCCGTGCCCGCGCCGTACATGTCCACCGGCTCGGCGGCCAGCGAGGCGATGGAGTACTCGTCCAGGTCGCCGGAGACGATGATCTTCGTTTCGGTGGCGCCCAGCGAATCCAGCAGCTCCCGGGACTGCTGAGCGATCACCGCCAGGTCACCGGAGTCGATCCGTACCGCCCGCAGTTCCGGCCCGGCCACCGCGATCGCGTTGCGGATGCCCTGGCTGATGTCGTACGTGTCGACCAGCAGCGTCGTGTCCTTGCCCAGCGTGGCGACCTGCGAGGCAAAGGCAGCCCGCTCGTCGTCGTGCAGCAGCGTGAACGCGTGCGCCGCCGTACCGGCGGTGGGGATGCCGTAGCGCGCGCCGGCGGCGAGGTTGGAGGTGAACCGGAACCCGGCCAGGTACGCGGCCCGCGCCGCGGCCACCGCGGCCTCCTCGTGTGCCCGGCGTGAGCCCATCTCGATCAGAGCCCGACCGCGCGCCGCGGTCACCATCCGGGCGGCGGCGGCCGCCACCGCGCTGTCGTGGTTGAGCACGGAGAGCACCAGGGTCTCCAGCACGACGCACTCGGCGAAGCCGCCGGAGACGGTGAGGATCGGCGAACCGGGGAAGAACAGCTCACCCTCGGCGTACCCGTCGATGTCGCCCGCGAAGCGGTAGTCGGCGAGCCAGGCGGCCGCCGCCTCGTCGACCACCCCGGTCCTCCGGAGAAAGTCGATCTCCTTCGGGTCGAAGCGGAAGTCGCGGACCAGGTCGATCAGCCGGCCGGTGCCGGCGACGACGCCGTAGCGGCGGCCGGTGGGCAGCCGGCGGCTGAACACCTCGAAGACGCAGCGGCGGTCGGCGGTGCCGTCCTTCAGGGCCGCGCTGACCATCGTCAGCTCGTAGTGGTCGGTCAGCAGCGCGGGGCGGAGGGTGCTCACCGCCTCAGCCTAAGGTTCAGCCCGCGTCGCCGCCCTCGTGGCCCGGGATCGACCGCAGCGCGGCCCACAGTTCGGCCCGGCCGGTCACGCCGAGCTTGGTGTAGATCCGCTGGAGGTGGTTTTCCACCGTGCGGGCGGAGAGGTAGAGACGCTCCGCGATGGCCTTGCTGGTCGCGCCGTGGGCGGCGAGGCGAGCCACCTGCCACTCACGTTCGGTCAGCACCGGCGCCCCGGCGTGCAGCGCGGGCGTGCGGATCAGGTCGCAGCGGCCGAGCAGCCCGGCCAGGCGCTCCCGGGCCTCACCGGCCGCCGGCGAGTGCTGCTGCCGCAGCCGGTGCAGGGCCTGGGCGGTGGCCTCGGCGGCGTACACGTGCAGCTCCAGCGCGGAGTAGTCGTCGGCGACGGCGAGCAGGTCCGGGGCGGAGTCGGTGACCGCGGCCCGGGCGTGCCGGGCCAGCAGGGGTGGGAGCACCCCGTCGACCCGCTCGGAGAGCTCCGCGAGGCGCTGCGCGACGGTGCGCCGGCCGCCGTCGGAGCAGGTGGGGCCGACCGGGGCGCTGGCCTGGTCCAGCCGGACCAGGTCGTGCAGGACGTGCACCTCGTGCCCGGCGAAGCCGTCCGCGCGCAGCCGGTCCACCAGGTCGCTGAGCTGCTTGGCCGCGCCGGGCAGGTCGCCCGACGCCGCGAGCACCGCGCCTCGGGCCTGCTCCAGCCAGGGGTAGAGCACCGCCATGCCCGGTGCGTGGGTGCGGTCGGCCTCGGCCATCGCCTCGGCGGCCTGCGCCGCGTCGCCGCGCAGCGCCGCCGCCTGGGCGCGTTCGGCCTGGGCAATACCGGCGTAGACCCGACTGGTGGCCAGCACCGCGCAGGCACCCAGTGAGGTACGCATCGCCGCGTCGCTCTGCCCGCGCAGGCGGGCCGCGTACGCCTGGAGGATGGCCAGGTAGCCGGTGCCGAGCCGGAAGTCACCGGCACCGGCGAGGTCGGCGAACTCGTCGGCGACGATCGCGTCGATCCCGACCAGGTCGCCGGTGAGCATGAGCCGGGTGCCCCGGGCCAGCTCCAGGGCCAGTTGCAGGTACGGCATGTCGGTGCGCCAACTGGCCGCCGCGGAGTGCACCTGGGCGATCGCCGTACCGCTGCGGGCGAGTTGGCCCTGCGCGGCCTGGACGTACGCGATGGTGCTGCGGGCCAGCTCGCGGGCGGCGACGCTGGCCGCAGGCCGGTCCAGCACCCGCTGGCTGAGCCGTACGGCGGTGGCCGTGTCCAGCCGGTGCAGTCGCATGATCGCCTCGAAGGCGTGCACCCGGGCCCGGTCGGCGGAGTCGCTGAGCTGCTCGACGCGGCTCGCGATCTCCTCCACCGTGGACTCCTGGCTCAGCCCCCAGTAGCTGACCATCCCCCGCACGGTCAGCCACCGGCAGAGCCGCCGCTCGTCGTCCGGGTCGGGGGTCACCGCGTCGAGGACGTCGATCGCCTCGTCCGGCCGGTCGGCGAACATCAGGATGGTGGCCAGCAGCTCGGCGGCGTCCGAGCCGCCGTCGGCGTTCAGCGCGGCGCGGGCCAGCCTCGTCGCCAGCGGCACGTCGTAACGGGTGAACGCCTGCACGGCCGCGTCGACCAGCAGGGCGGGGTCCTGCGCGGTGCCCGAGTCGAGCCGCCACACCGCGACCCGCAGGAGGTCGTCGCGGCGGCGCTTGCCGACCTGCTCGAGCAGCTCCGCGAGGTGCGCCTGGAGCCGGCGGGTGCGGCTGACCGGGCAGCGGCGTCGCATCACCTCGCCGTAGAGCGGGTGGGCCAGCCGGACGTTGGTCCGGCGGTCGCTCTGCACGACGCTGATCAGCCCGCGTTCCTCGGCCATCTCCACGTCGGCCGACTCGGCGGCCAGGTTGAGCAGGTGCAGACCCAGCGGTTCGCCGAAGGCGACCAGCTCGACGACCGCGCGGACGCCGTCGGTGAGCTGCCCGACCCGGGTGTCGATCAGATCGGTCAGGTTGGGTGCCAACTCCAGGCGCCCGGTCCA
This sequence comes from Micromonospora sp. RHAY321, assembly GCF_023896955.1. Taxonomy (GTDB): domain Bacteria; phylum Actinomycetota; class Actinomycetes; order Mycobacteriales; family Micromonosporaceae; genus Micromonospora. The sequence continues at coordinate 64,531 of NZ_JAMHIW010000012.1, read as the reverse complement.
CTTCCAGATGCCGTAGGTGCGCTTCAGCTCCGCGCTGCCGTTGGCGGCGTGCACCAGCTCGCGCAGCAGCAGTGGGTTGCCGGCCGACAGCCGGCCGAGCCGGTCGGCGGAGCCGGCGTCGACCGGGCCGCCCAGGATCGCCGCGAGCAGACCGGCGGTCTCGGCCTGCGGCATCGGGGTCAGCTCGACGTGCTCGACCAGGTCGTCGGTCCAGAGTGCCCGGATCGGCAGCGGGATCTGCTCGCCGTCGCGCAGGGTGCCGATCACCGTGGCGTTCTCCGCCCGGGCGACCAGGTGCACCAGCGCCGCCGACGGCGGGTCGAGCAGGTGCGCGTCGTCGATGGCGAGCACGATCCGCCGGCCGGCGGCCTGCTGTTGCAGGACGCCCAGTGCCCAGCGCAGAATGCCTGCGGGGGACAGCCCCTGCGGTTGCTCGGCGGGAAGGACCTGCACCAGCCCGCCGAACGGCAGCGCGGCGGTGGTGGCGCTGGCCGCGATGGACCAGATCGCGTAGCGGTCGGTGGGCAGGGTGCTCAGGCCCTCGCGCAGCAGCCGGCTCTTGCCGATGCCCGCGCTGCCGCTGAAGAAGAGCCCCCGGCCGGCCTCGCCGGTCACCGCCGCCAGCAGGCGGTTGAGCTCCTCGGTTCGGCCGACGAACTTCCATCGACTCATCCGGGCAGCATATCCATCGAAACCTGTCCGCGCGCGTACCGTCACCCACCGAAGTTGAGTAATCTCGCGATTACCGGTGAGTATCCGAAGTGTTCGGCCCGGTCACCGGTCCGCACGTACTGTTCCGACATCCGGGTTCTGTCACCGGATTTTCTCCACGCGACCGGCGCGCCGGTCGCCCGCCACGGGAGGCCACCTGATGAAGCAGGGCCCTCTCCCCTCGGTCGACTCGCCGGACGACATGGCCGGCCCGACTGACCTGCCGCGCTGCGGCCCGCTGCCCACCCGGGTCGGCGTGACCGGTCCCGGTTCGGAGGAGCCGCTCGGCGTGGTCGCCGTCGGTCCGGCCGGCGCCGAGCGTCGTGCGGTGCTCGCCACCCTGCTCGGGCTCGACCCGGTCATGCTCACCGTGCCGGCGGGCAGTTGGCTGGTGGTGCGGCACGCGAAGGTGCCCAGCCGGGCGGCGTACGTGCCGGGCTACCGCCAGCCGCACTCCTACGGCGCCGACCGGGATGCCGCCGGTCCGGCGCTGGCCCGCCCGCCCCGGCGGGTCGAGCTGAGCGTGCCCGAGCCGCTGCTGCGGCACTTCACCCTGATCGACACACCGGACAGCGGCACCCTCGGCGTGGCCGGCGGCCGGGTGCTGCTCGACGCGGTCGGCCGGGCCGGCGCGCTGCTCTTCGTGATCGCGGCCGACCAGGCGTTCACCGCCGCTGAGTTGAACCTGCTCGCCGAGGTCGCCTCGGCCCCGGTGCGGGTCGTCTTCGCGGTCACCCCGGGCGCGGCGACGACGGAGGACGCGGGGGCGTCCGTCCCGCCGGCCGGCGGTGTGCCCGGCGAGGTCGACCCGGTCGCGGTGACCGTGGCGGCGCACCGGGCGGCGTTGCTGGCCGCCGTGCCGGCGCTGGCCGGTGCGCGGTGGTTCCCGATCTCCGGCGCCGACTCCGCGGCCGACCTGCGCCGGGCGCTGGTGGGTTGGGCGGCCGACGAGGGGTTGCACCGGGCCAGCGTGGATCCGCCGGTGTTCCCGGGCCAGCACGACCGGGTGGCCGTGGTCGCCGACCCGGGGGACTGGTCCGAGCAGCTCGACCGGCAGACCCGCTCCTGCGCCCAGCGGATCCGCCAGCACCTCGCCCTGGAGTTGGCGAACGCCCACCTGCGGGTGGTTCAGGAGATCGTCTTCGGGGTCGGCTGCGCCGGCCTGCCGGAGCTGCTGGACCGGGAGATGGCGGCGTTGTCGCTGCTCGCGACCGCCCAGTGCGACCACGCGGTGCGGGGCATCATCGCCGATGCCGCGACCCGGGTGCTCGGCGCGCCGCCGGCGGAGGGCGTACGCCGCCGGATCGCCACCGCCGTTCAGTACGGCCTGGCCGATCACCGGTCCGGCCGGGACCTGGACCGGGTGTTGCTGATCACCAGCACGGCCGGGGTGGCCGGGCTGACCGGCCCGGACGCGATCGACGCGCTCGCCGGCTACCCGACCGCGGCCCGCGACGAGGTGCTCCCGCCGGTCGCGGTGGCGCTCTCCGGCGGGTGCTGGCAGACCTGGCGTACCCCTGGCAACGACGACCACAACGCGGCGCGGGCGTGGTCCCAGCGTGCGCTGCGGGAGGTCGAGCTGGGGTTGTCCCGGGAGATCTCCCGACGGTTCGAGGTGATCCGCCTCTCGCTGGGCGCGGTGCTCTCCGATGCAGTCGACCACGGCATCCTGCTCGCCTGACCGCGTGGCCGCCCACCGACCCGGGTCCGCACCGCACCGTGCCTCCGACGACGCCGAGGGCGGGTCCGGCGCGGCCGGGCTGGGTGATCCTCGCCGGGCCGGCGTTCCGGTTCCTCGGTTCCGGGAAACCGGTGGCACGATGGGGGGCATGGCGGCTCCGCAGGTTGCACCGGTCGAGACGCCGGCCACTGACGAGGTGCCGGCGTCCGACCGGCAGTGGGTGACGATCGTGTGGGACGACCCGGTCAACCTGATGACCTACGTGACCTGGGTCTTCCAGAAGCTTTTCGGCTACAGCCGGGAAAGGGCCGAGCAGCTCATGCTGGACGTGCACCACAAGGGCCGGGCGGTGGTCTCCACCGGCGCCCGGGAACGCATGGAGCACGACGCGTCGCAGCTGCACGCTTATGGGCTGTGGGCGACGGTGGACCGCTCATGAGCATGTTCCGCCGCCAGGCCGGCCGCTACGTCGCCACCTTCGCCGTCGACGAGGTCCGGGTGCTGCGCAAGGTCGCCACCGAGGTGGTCGGTCTGCTCACCGACGGCTTCGACCACACCGACCCGGTCGTCGGCCGACTCTTCCCGGAGGTCTACCCGGAGGACGCGGCCGGCTCGGCCGAGTTCCGCCGCTACACCGAGGGCGACCTGAAGACCGCGAAGATCGACCAGGCCGGTGCGATCCTGGCGGCGCTGCCCGACGAGGCCGGCGGCGAGGTGCGGCTGGACGCCGAGGCGGCGGAGGCCTGGCTGCGGGCGTTGAACGACGCCCGGCTGGCGATGGGCGTCCGGCTGGAGATCAAGGACGGCACGGACCTGGGCGAGGAGTTGGACGACGCGGTGGCCGAGGATCCGGCGTCCAGCCGGGTGTTCCAGTTGTCGGTCTACGCATATCTCGGATATCTGCAGGAGTCGCTGCTCAACGCCTTGATCGACTAGTGGTGACCCGCGCCACTTCGGCCCGCGCCCCGGCAGGCGTTAGGCTGGAGCACGTGCTGAGCATCGACCGGTCGATCATCGACGCGATCGTCGCCCACGCGCGCCGGGACCACCCCGACGAGGCGTGCGGCGTGGTCGCCGGTCCCGTCGGCAGCGACACCCCGACCCGGCACATTCCGATGGACAATGCCGCGCGGTCGATGACCTTCTACGAGTTCGACTCGATGGAGCACCTGCGGGTGTGGCGCGAGATGGACGACCGGGACGAGGAGCCCGTCGTCATCTACCACTCGCACACCGCCACCGAGGCGTACCCGTCGCGGACGGATGTCTCCTTCGCCGGTGAGCCGGGCGCGCACTACCTGCTCGTCTCGACGCGCGAGCCCGACTCGGAGGAGATCCGGTCGTTCCGGATCGTCGACGGCGTGGTCGCCGAGGAGCCGGTCCAGGTCGTGGAGGCCGGGGTGGATCCGCACGCCGTCCAGTCCTACATGTTCGGGCAGAGCCCGGCGACGGTCGACTACGAGTGTTCCGGCCGCTGACCCGTCAGCGTCCGCACCCGGTTCGTCCCGTCACCGTAGGCACACCCGAACGAGGAGCACGACATCATGGCCATTGAGGTTCGCATCCCCACCATCCTGCGCAGCTACACCGGCGGCGCCAAGGTCGTCGAAGGCACCGGCGACACCCTGAGCGACCTGCTCGCCGACCTGGACTCCCGGCACGGCGGGCTGCGCGGCCGCCTGGTCACCGAGACCGGCACGCTGCACCGCTTCGTCAACGTCTACGTCAACGACGAGGACGTCCGCTTCCTCGGCGCGCTGGACGCCAAGCTCTCCGACGGCGACAGCGTCACCATCCTGCCGGCCGTGGCCGGCGGCGCGTTCGGCTTCGCCGCGGCAGCGGCGATCAGCCAGCACAGCGCCGCGGTAGCGGCGATCAGCCAGCACGCTGTCGCCGCGGTGGCCCGCGACGATCGTCGCGGCGCCGTCGCCGCCCGCTGAGGGCGGTCGTCATGGCGCGGTACGACAGCCTGCTCGACGCGTGCGGGGGTACGCCGCTGGTCGGCCTGCCCCGGCTCTCCCCGACGGTGCCGGACGGCGCTCCGCCGGTGCGGCTCTGGGCCAAGCTGGAGGATCGGAACCCGACCGGCAGCATCAAGGACCGGGCGGCGCTGTTCATGGTCCGCGCCGCCGAGGAGGCCGGCCGGCTCAGGACGGGTGACACCATCCTGGAGCCGACCAGCGGCAACACCGGCATCTCGCTGGCGATGGTGGCCAAGCTGCGCGGCTACCGCCTGGTCTGTGTGATGCCGGAGAACGTCTCCACCGAGCGGGTCCAGCTTCTCCGGATGTACGGCGCTGAGATCATCTTCTCGCCGGCGGCGGGTGGCTCCAACCAGGCCGTCGCCACCGCGAAGCAGATCGCCGCCGAGCATCCGGACTGGGTGATGCTGTACCAGTACGGCAACGAGGCGAATGCCCGGGCGCACTACGAGACGACCGGGCCGGAGTTGCTGCACGACCTGCCCACCATCACGCACTTCGTGGCCGGGCTGGGCACCACCGGCACCCTGATGGGCACCGGGCGGTACCTGCGGGAGAAGGTCGACGGCATCCAGGTCGTCGCGGCCGAGCCGCGCTACGGCGAGGTGGTCTACGGCCTGCGCAACATCGACGAGGGGTACGTGCCGGAGCTGTACGACGCCTCGGTGCTCTCCCGGCGGTTCTCGGTCGGCACCCGGGACGCGGTGCTGCGTACCCGGCAGCTCGTGGACGTGGAGGGCATCTTCGCCGGCTTCTCCACCGGCGCCATCCTGCACGCCGCGCTCGCGGTGGCGCACGAGGCGGTCCGCGACGGCCGCCGTGCCGACGTGGCCTTCGTGGTCTGCGACGGCGGCTGGAAGTACCTGTCCACCGGCGCGTACGGCGGCACGCTCGCCGACGCCGAGGAGGCCTTGGACGGCCAGCTCTGGGCCTGACCGCCGTGGTCCCTGTCGTACGGGCCGTCGACGCACGCGTCGATGGCCCGTACGCTGCCCGGAGTGTCGTGAGCGGGTGTCACGTTCGTGACAACTTCCAGCGGATGATTCTTGCCGCCGGGTACCCCGGCGTAGGCTGCGCAGCGTGGCGTACGCGTCGGTAGAGATCATGGCCGGGACGTTGGCCGGCTCGCATGCTACTGACAGTGACAGCGAGACAACCCGATGCGACTGACGGTCCTGGGTTGTGCCGGCAGCTTCCCCGGCCCCGAGTCGCCGTGTTCGGCCTACCTGGTCGAGGCCGACGGCTTCCGGCTCCTGGTCGACTTCGGCTCAGGTTCGCTGTCCAGCCTCCAGCGGTACGCGGGGCTGCACGCCCCGGACGCGATCCTGCTGACCCACCTGCACTGCGACCACATCCTCGACGCCGTGTCGTACGTGGTGGTCCGCCGGTACGCGCCGGACGGGCCCTACCCGGCGCTGCCGGTGTACGCGCCCGCAGGCGCACCGGACCGGCTCAGCGCCGCGTACGGCGACGACGGCACGGTGGAGGACGTCTACCAGTTCTACGCCCTGCAACCGGGCACCTTCCCGATCGGGCCGTTCACGGTCACCGTCGACCGGGTCAACCACCCCGTCGAGACGTACGGGGTGCGGCTGGAGCACGACGGCCGGTCGCTCTGCTACTCGTCGGACACCGCGCCCTGCGACGCGCTGCTGCGGCTGGCCCAGAACGCCGACGTCTTCCTCTGCGAGGCCAGCTACCTCGACGGCGCGGACAACCCGCCGGATCTGCACCTCACCGGCCGGGAGGCGGGTGAGACGGCGACCAAGGCGGTGGTGGGCCGCCTGCTGCTCACCCACCTGGTGGCCGCCTGGGGCAGTGAGGCGCACACGCTGGAGTCGGCCGCCGCCGCGTACACCGGGCCGCTCGAGGTGGTCCGGGCCGGCGCCAGCTACGACGTCTGACCGGCCGCGTCCCGGTCCCGCGGGGCGGCCAGCGGTCTTGTGCCGTACTGTTCGCCGGCCGGTCAGCGGACGGTCGTCTGGCGCACCGGTGGCACCCGCACGGTGTGGGCATGCGGATCGCCATCGTCACCGAGTCGTTCCCGCCAGACGTGAACGGCGTCGCGCACTCCGTGGTGCGGACGGCGGAACACCTTGTCGCCCGGGGCCACGAGCCGGTCGTCATCGCTCCCGCCCCGCACGGGGCGAGCCGGCAGGACGCCGACGGGTTGCCGTACCCGGTGGTGCGCATCCCCAGCGTGCCGTTGCCCCGCTACCAGGGCTTCCGGCTGGGTGTGCCCACCACGACGCGGCTGGCGGGGGCGCTGCTGTCGGCGGCACCGGACGTGGTGCACCTGGCCAGCCCGTTCGTTCTCGGCGGCCGTGCGGCCACGCTGGCCAGCCGGTACGCGCTGCCCACGGTGGCGGTCTACCAGACCGACGTCGCGGCCTACGCCCGGGCCTACCGGGTCAGCTGGGGTGAGGCGGCGGCCTGGCGGCGACTGCGGGAGATCCACAACTCGGCGCAGCGCACCCTCGCCCCGTCCACCCGCGCCGCAGCCGACCTGATCGCGAACGGGGTGCAGCGGATCTGGCTGTGGCGTCGCGGCGTGGACGCCGTCCGGTTCGACCCGGGCAGGCGTTGCGCGGCGCTGCGGCACCGGCTGGCCCCCGGCGGTGAGCTGCTCGTCGGTTATGTCGGCCGGCTGGCCCCGGAGAAGCGGGTGGAGCTGCTGGCGGCAACCTCCCGGCTGCCCGGTGTGCGGGTGGTGGTGGCCGGCGACGGACCGGCCCGCCGCCACCTGGAGCGGGCGCTGCCCGGCGTGACCTTCCTGGGGGTGCAGCACGGCGAGGACCTGGCCCGGCTCTACGCCAGCCTGGACCTGTTCGTGCACACCGGACCGCACGAGACCTTCGGCCAGACCCTCCAGGAGGCGCTGGCCTCGGGAGTGCCGGTGGTGGCGCCGGCCAGCGGCGGACCGGTCGACCTGGTCGACACGGGGGTGACGGGACTGCTGGTGCCGCCGAACGACGGGGACGCGCTGGCCGCCGCCGTGGCCGAGCTGGGCGGCGACGCCGAGCGGCGGCGGGGGTACGGGCTGGCCGCCCGGGCCGCCGTCAGCCGGCGGAGTTGGACGGCGGTCGGCGACGAGCTGATCGGCCACTACCACGCCGTACGGGCCGTGGCCGCCTCCGTCGGCCTGCCAGCCGCGTCGTGAGCGGGACGGCCGGCGGGCTGCGGATCGTGCGGCTCGCCAACTTCGTGACCGCACGCTCCGGTGGACTGCGCACCGCCCTGCGGCACCTCGGCGAGGGCTACCGGGCGGCCGGGCACGACCCGGTGCTGGTGATACCGGGCCGACGGGCCGCCGACGAGAGGCACCCGTGGGGTCGGCTGGTCACCCTGCCCGGGCCGGAGCTGCCCGGCAGCGGCGGCTACCGGGTGCTCGCGGGCCGGCGCCGGCTGGCCCGGCTGCTCGCCGGATTGGCGCCGGACCGGTTGGAGGTCTCCGACCGGTCGTCGCTGCGCTGGACGGGACGCTGGGCGAAGGCGAACGGGGTGCCATCGGTGATGGTCTCGCACGAGTCGCTGACCGGGCTGCTCGGCCAGTGGGGCATGCCGGACGCGCTGCGCCGGCCGACCGCCGATCGGCTCAACCGGGCGAGCAGCCGGGCGTACGACCGGATCGTGTGCACCACCCGGTGGGCGGCCGAGGAGTTCCACCGCATCGGCGCGGACAACGTGGACCTGGTGCCGCTCGGGGCCGACCTGGACACCTTCCACCCGGACCGGGCGGACCCGCGGCTGCGCGAGCGTTACGCCGATGCGAGCGAACTGTTGCTGGTGCACTGCGCCCGACTCTCCCCGGAGAAGCGCCCGGAGCTGGCCGTACGGGCGCTCGCCGAGCTGCGCCGGGCCGGCGTGCCGGCGGTGCTGGTGATGGCCGGGGACGGCCCGCTGCGCGCCGCGCTGACCCGCCGCGCCGCAGGTCTGCCGGTCACGTTCACCGGGTTCCTACCCGACCGCGCCGCGGTGGCCGCGCTGCTCGCCAGCGCCGACGTGGTGCTGGCACCCGGCCCGGTGGAGACCTTCGGCCTGGCCGGGCTGGAGGCGCTCGCCTGTGGCACGCCGGTGGTGGTGAACGCGGCCAGCGCCCTGCCCGAGGTGGTCGGCGCCGCAGGGCTGGCGGCGTACGGCTCGGCGGCGTCGATGGCGGCGGCGGTGACCCGGCTGGTGGCCCGCCCGGAGGCGGAGCGGCGGCGGGCCGCCCGGACACGGGCCGAGGAGTTCAGCTGGCCGGCCGCCGTCACCGGATTCCTCCGGGTGCACGGCGCGGAACGCGGTCGGGGCACCGCGGGGCGGGGAGGTCACGGCACCGCATAGGGTGCAGGCATGGCGCGACCTGACGGGCGAGGGCCCGATCAACTTCGACCGGTGACCCTGACCCGAGGCTGGAGCACGCACCCGGAGGGTTCGGTGCTCGTCGAGTTCGGCGGCACCCGGGTGCTCTGCACGGCCAGCGTCACCGAGGGGGTGCCCCGCTGGCGCAAGGGCTCCGGGCTCGGCTGGGTGACCGCCGAGTACGCGATGCTGCCCCGGGCGACCAACACCCGCTCCGACCGGGAGAGCGTCAAGGGTCGGGTCGGTGGGCGGACCCACGAGATCTCCCGGCTGATCGGCCGCAGCCTGCGCGCCAGCATCGACCTGAAGGCGCTCGGCGAGAACTCGGTGGTCCTCGACTGCGACGTGCTCCAGGCCGACGGCGGCACCCGCACCGCCGCGATCACCGGCGCGTACGTGGCGCTGCACGACGCGGTGGGCTGGCTGCACGCCCGCAAGGCGCTGGCCGGGAAGCCGGAGAAGGTGATGCACCGGTCGGTGGCCGCGGTCAGCGTGGGGATCATCGCCGGCGAGGCGCGGCTCGACCTCTGCTACGAGGAGGACGTGGCCGCCGAGGTGGACATGAACGTGGTCTGCACCGGCGCGGGCGACTTCGTGGAGGTGCAGGGCACCGGCGAGGCGGGCGTGTTCGCCCGGGAGCAGCTCGACGCCCTGCTCGACCTGGCCGTCGCCGGTTGCGCGGACCTGGCCGAAGCTCAGCGGAAGGCGCTCTCATGAACAAGGTCCTGCTCGCGACCCGCAACCGTAAGAAGCTGGTGGAACTCCAGCGGATCCTGGACGGCGCGCTGGGCGCGCACAAGATCGCCCTGCTCGGGCTCGACGACGTCGAGCAGTACGAGGAGCTGCCGGAGACCGGCCTGACGTTCGGCGAGAACGCGCTGATCAAGGCGCGGGAGGGTTTCCGTCGCACCGGGCTGCCGACCATCGCCGACGATTCCGGGCTGGCGGTGGACGCGCTCAACGGGATGCCGGGCGTGTTCAGCGCCCGCTGGTCCGGCCGGCACGGCGACGACCGGGCCAACCTCCAGCTCGTGTTGGACCAGATCGCCGACGTGCCCGACGAGCAGCGGGGCGCGTCGTTCGTCTGCACGGTGGCGCTGGTGCTGCCCGGCGGCAAGGAGCACCTGGTCGACGGCCGGCAGTCGGGGCGGGTGCTGCGCGCCCCGCGCGGCGACGGCGGGTTCGGCTACGACCCGATCTTCCTGGGCGACGGGCAGGACCGGACCAACGCCGAGTTGACCCCGGCGGAGAAGGACGCGATCAGCCACCGCGGCAAGGCGCTGCGCGAGCTGGCCAAGCTGGTCGCCAAGGTGCTGCCGCCCGCCGCCTGACCCGCGGCGGACGACAGCGACCCCGCGGAGGTCAGCCCAGCGGGCCGATCTCCCGTTCGATGGCGGCGCGCAGCTCCGGGCCGGCCAGCACCGCGCGGGCCGCCTCCATCACCGGGGCGAGGAACACGTCCGGGCCCGGCTCACCGGCCGCCGCACCGAGCGCGGCGACCGCGGCGCGGCCGGCCGGCGACGGCTCCAGCGGGGCACGCAGCTGAAGACCGCGTACGCCGGCCAGCAGCTCCACCGCGAGCAGGCTGGTCAGGTTGTCCAGCACCGTGCGCAGCTTCTTGGCCGCCGCCCAGCCCATCGAGACGTGGTCCTCCTGCATGCCGCTGGTAGGCAGCGAGTCCACCGACGCCGGGGCGGCGAGCCGCCGGTTCTCCGCGACGATGCCCGCCGCCGTGTACTGGGCGATCATCAGACCGGAGTTGACGCCGGCGTCGGGGGAGAGGAACGCCGGCAGCTCCCGGGAGCGGGTGACGTCGAGCAGCCGGTCCACCCGCCGTTCGGCGATCGCGCCCACCTCGGAGGCGGCGATGGCGAGGAAGTCCGCGGCGAAGCCGAGCGGCGCGCCGTGGAAGTTGCCGGTCGACTCGACCCGGCCGTCCGGCAGCACGACCGGGTTGTCCACGACGGACACCAGCTCCCGGCCCGCGACCGTGCGGACGAAGTCCAGGGTGTCCCGGGCCGCGCCGGCCACCTGCGGGGCGCAGCGCATCGAGTACGCGTCCTGCACGGCGTGCGCCAGGTCGTCGCGGTGCGAGTCCATCACCCGGGAGTCCTGCAGCAGCCGGTGGATGTTCGCCGCCGACGTCGCCTGGCCGGGGTGCGGCCGGATCGCGTGCAGCTCGGGCAGGAACGGCCGCTCCGAGCCGAGCATCGCCTCGATGGCCAGCGCGGCGGTCACGTCGGCCATGGCGAACAGGTGCGCCGCGTCGTGGATGGCCAGCAGCAGCATGCCGAGCATGCCGTCGGTGCCGTTGATCAGCGCCAGCCCCTCCTTGGCGGCCAGCTCGATCGGCTTGAGCCCTGCGGCGGCCAGCGCGTCCGCCGCGTCCTGCCGGTCGCCGGCCGGGCCGAGCACCCAGCCCTCGCCGAGCAGGACCAGCGCGCAGTGCGCGAGCGGCGCCAGGTCGCCGGAGGCACCCAGCGAGCCGTGCTCCGGCACCCACGGGGTGATGTCGTGGTTGAGCAGGTCGACCAGCGCCTCGGCGACCAGCGGGCGGACCCCGGAGCGGCCCAGGGCGAGCGACCGGACCCGCAGCAGCATCATCGCCCGGACCACCTCGCGCGGCATCGGGGCGCCCACACCGGCGGCGTGCGAGCGGATCAGCGCGTGTTGCAGCTCGGCCCGGCGCTCCGGGGCGACGAAGGTGTTGGCCAGCGCCCCGAACCCGGTCGAGACGCCGTACACGGGCCGCCCGGCGGCCTCGATGCCGTCCACGATCGCGCGGCTGGTCGCCATCGCCTCCCGGGTGGTCGGGTCGAGGACCACCGTGGCGGTGCCGCGGGCGACCGCGAGCACGTCGTCGGCGGAGATTCCGGTGGGCTGGATGGTCACGGTCGTCATTGCGGCACTCCGTTGAGCAGGACCTGGCGGATCAGTGGGACACCGGGCCGGTAGGCCAGATGCAGGTACGAGGGGGCGTCCAGGACGACCAGGTCGGCCCGGGCGCCGGGGGTGAGCACGCCGATGTCGTCGCGGCGCAGCGCCCGCGCGCCGCCGAGTGTCGCGGCCCGGACCGCCTCCGCCGGGGTCATCCGCATCTCGCGGACGGCGAGGGCCACACAGAACGGCATCGACGAGGTGTACGACGAGCCGGGGTTGCAGTCGGTCGCCAGCGCGACGGTGACGCCGGCGTCGAGCAGCCGGCGGGCGTCCGGGTAGGGCGAGCGGGTGGAGAACTCGGCGCCGGGCAGCAGGGTCGCCACCGTGCGGGTCCCCGACCCGTCGCTGCCGGCGGTGCCGGCCAGGGCGTCCACGTCGGCGTCGCTGAGGTGGGTGCAGTGGTCGACGCTGGCGGCGTCGAGTTCCACGCCGAGCTGGACGCCGGGGCCGGGGCCGAGCTGGTTGGCGTGCACCCGCACGCCCAGACCGGCGGCCTGCCCGCAGGCGAGGATGGCGCGGGCGTGGTCGACGTCGAAGGCGCCCCGCTCGCAGAACACGTCGATCCACTTCGCGTGCGGTGCGGCGGCGGCCAGCATCGGCCCGCACACCAGTCCGACGTAGTCGTCGGGGCGGTCGGCGTACTCGGCGGGCACCACGTGCGCGCCGAGGAAGGTTGTCTCGGTGCTGGTCTCGGCGGCGATCCGCAGCGAGCGGGCCTCGTCGGCGACGGTCAGCCCGTACCCACTCTTGATCTCCATGGTGGTGGTGCCCTGGAACAGCGCCTCCCCGCGCAGCCGGCGCACGGTGGCCCGCAGTTCGTCGTCACTGGCGGCCCGGGTCGCGCCGACCGTGGTCCGGATGCCGCCGCCGGTGTACGGCTGGCCGGCCATGCGGGCGGCGAACTCGGCGGCCCGGTCGCCGGCGAAGACCAGGTGCGCGTGGCTGTCCACGAAGCCGGGCAGCACGGCGGCGCCACCGGCGTCGACCCGCCGGTCGGCGGCGGGCGCGTACGCCGCCGGCCCGACCCAGGCCACCCGGCCCTCCTCGACGAGCACGGCCGCGTCGCGGCGGATGCCCAGCGGGCCCTCGCCGGCGCCGTTGGTGACCAGCTCCCCGATGTTGTCCACCAGCAGGCTGCTCATGAGGGCGTCACCGCCTCGATGGCGGCCGACAGCTCCGCCGGCACGTCCACGGTCAGGTGCCGGCCCTCGGCCACCACCACCCGGCCGTCCACCATGACCTGCTGGACGTCTGCGGCTCCGGCGGCGAAGAACGCGCCCACCGGCGGCACCCCGGCGGTGCGGGCGCTGTCCAGCCGTACCGTGACCAGGTCGGCGCGGGCGCCGGCGGCGATCCGCCCCGCGTCGGCCCAGCCCAGCGCGGCGTGCCCGGCGGCGCTGGCGGCGGTGAGCAGGTCGACCGGGGCGAAGTGGCCGCGCCGCCGCGTGCGCAGCCGCTCGTCCAGCTCCACCGCCCGGGCCTCCTCGAACAGGTCGATGACCGCGTGACTGTCGCTGCCCAGGCTCAACGCGATCCCCGCGTCGGCCATCCGGCGGGCCGGGCCGATCCCGTCGGCGAGGTCCCGCTCGGTGGTCGGGCAGAGGCACACTCCGGTCCGGCTGTCCCCGAGCAGCGTCAGGTCACCGCTGGTCGGGTGGGTGACGTGCACGGCGGTGGTGTCCGGCCCGAGCACGCCGTGCTCGGCGAGCAGGGCGGTCGGCGTACGGCCGTGCACGGCCCGGCACTCGTCGTTCTCGGCGGGCTGCTCGGAGAGGTGCACGTGCAGCGGCGCCCGCCGCTCCCGTGCCCAGGCCGCCACCGTGCCGAGCTGGTCGGCGGGGACGGCCCGTACCGAGTGCACGGCCGCGCCGACCCGCACGTGCGAGTCGGTCGGCTGGAACGCCGTCACGCGCTCGGCCCACCGGGTCGCGTCGCCGTCGCCGAAACGGCGCTGCGGCCCGGCCAGGGCGCGGCCGTCCACGCCGGCGCTCAGGTAGCAGGCGTCGAGCAGGGTGAGCCGGATCCCGGCGTGCGCCGCGGCCTCGACCAGCGCTGCGCCCATCGCGTTCGGGTCGTCGTAGGCCCCGCCGTCGGGGCGGTGGTGCAGGTAGTGGAACTCACCGACGCAGGTGATCCCGGCCAGCGCCATCTCGGCGTAGACCGCCCGGGCCAGCGCGAGGTAGGTGTCCGGGTCCAGGCGGGCCGCGACGGCGTACATGCGGTCCCGCCAGCTCCAGAAGTCACCCCGGCCGCCGTGGGTACGGCCGCGCAGCGCCCGGTGGAAGGCGTGCGAGTGCACGTTGGACAACCCGGGCAGGGTCAGACCCGGCAGTGGCACGGCGTCGGCGTACACCTCGACCCCGGCGGGCGGTCGACTCCCGGCGGTCAACGGCGTCACGCCGGTGATCCGCTCCCCGTCGGTCTCGATCAGCACGTCGGGCGTGGGCTCGGCGTAGGTGGGCAGCCAGGCGTACTCCGCCAGCCAGCGGGTGGTGGTCATGCCCCTCGCCTCCTTTGGAGCTGAATCGTCTGCGACATCAGTGGCGGCGGCGTCAGTGGCGGCGGCGTCGGTAGGGGCGTCCGGTCTGATTCGTTTGCGACATCAGCTCCATAGGACGCCAACGCGAGGTGTCGACCTCCACCGCGCCGGAGCCCTCGCGCACGCCGACGCCGCAGATCCGGGCCACCCGGCGACGGGCGCGACACCTCCTTCACCGGCATGTCAGCTCCTCGAGCACCCGGGCCAGCGCCCGAACCCCGGCGGCGCAGTCGTCGTCGGTGGCCGCCTCGGCAGGGGAGTGCGACACCCCGGTCGGGTTGCGCACGAACAGCATCGCCGTGGGCAGGTGCGCGGCGAGCACTCCGGCGTCGTGTCCCGCGCCGGTGGGCAGCACCGGCGCGTCGAGCAGCGTGGCCAGCCGGCGGGCCAGCCCGCCGTCGAAGGCGACCAGCGGCGTCGCCGACTCCTCGGTGACGGTCACCGCCGTACCGTCGCGGCGTGCCCGCTCGGCGAGCTTGCCGCGCACCGCGTCGACCAGCCCCGCGAGGGTCTCCGGGTCGGCGGCCCGGGCGTCCAACCAGCCGGTGACCTTCGACGGGATGGCGTTGGTGGCGTTCGGCTCGACGGCGACCCGACCCACGGTGGCGTGCGCGCCGCGCAGCCGGGCCTCCTTGTTGGCCGCCAGCACGGTGAACGCGTAGGTGAGCATCGGGTCACGGCGGTCGGCCATCCGGGTGGTACCCGCGTGGTTGCCCTCCCCGACGACGTCGAACCGCCACCGCCCGTGCGGCCAGATCGCGCTGGCCACCGCGACCGGCGCGTCCGTCTCGACCAGCGCCCGGCCCTGCTCGACGTGCAGCTCGACGAAGGCGCCGAACCGTGCCAGCAGCTCCGGGCGGGCGCCCGCCGGCTGGTCGCCGAGCGCCTCGGCGAAACTCACCCCGGCCGCGTCGCGCAGCCGGGCCGCGCGGTCGGCGGCGAGCGCACCGCTGAGCAGCCTCGACCCCAGGCACGGTACGCCGAAGCGCGCCCCCTCCTCCTCGACGAACGCGGCCAGCACCAGCGGCCGGGTCGGGGTGACGCCGGCGGCGCGCAGCTCGTCCACGGCGAGGAACGCGCTGACGATGCCGAGCGGCCCGTCGTACGCCCCGCCGTGCGGCACCGAGTCGAAGTGGCTGCCGGTCAGCACCGCGTCGGAGGCCTCCGGGTCACCCCAGTGCGCGAAGAGGTTGCCGTTGCCGTCGTCGGTGACCGGCATCGCCCGGCGTTCGGCCTGTCGCCGGAACCAGGTCCGCAGCTCCAGCTCCGGCTCGGTCAACGCGTAGCGCAGGTAACCGCCGCTGCCGGCGTCCCGCCCGACCGGCGCGATCTCGTCCCACAGCGCCCGGAACCGGGCGGGAAGGTCGTCGGTCACGCGTCACCACTCTCCGCCATCGGCACCCGGACCCCGGTGCGGGTCGCGACCTCGCGGGCCGAGTCGTAGCCGGCGTCGACGTGCCGGATCACGCCCATCGCCGGGTCGTTGGTGAGCACCCGCTCGATCTTCTGTCCCGCCAGGGCGGTGCCGTCGGCCACACAGACCTGCCCGGCGTGGATGGAGCGGCCGATGCCCACGCCGCCGCCGTGGTGGATGGACACCCAGGAGGCGCCACTGGCCGTGTTGACCAGCGCGTTGAGCAGCGGCCAGTCGGCGATCGCGTCGGAGCCGTCGGCCATCCCCTCGGTCTCCCGGTACGGGCTGGCGACGCTGCCGGTGTCCAGGTGGTCCCGGCCGATCACCACCGGGGCGGAGAGTTCGCCGGAGGCGACCATCTCGTTGAACCGCACGCCGGCCTTGTCCCGCTCGCCCTGGCCGAGCCAGCAGATCCGGGCCGGTAGGCCCTGGAAGGCGACCCGCTCGCCGGCCAGCTTGATCCACCGGGCCAGGGTCTCGTTCTCCGGGAACAGCTCCAGGATCGCCCGGTCGGTGGCGGCGATGTCGGCCGGGTCACCGGAGAGCGCCGCCCACCGGAACGGACCCTTGCCCTCGCAGAACAACGGCCGGATGTACGCCGGCACGAAGCCGGGGAAGTCGAAGGCGCGCTGGTAGCCGCCGAGCTGCGCCTCGCCCCGGATCGAGTTGCCGTAGTCGAAGACCTCGGCACCGGCGTCGAGGAAGCCGACCATCGCCTCGACGTGCCTGGCCATCGACGCCCGGGCGCGGTCGGTGAACTCGGCCGGCTTCGCCGCCGCGTACTCCCGGGCGTCGGCCAGCTCGACCCCCACCGGCAGGTACGCCAGCGGGTCGTGCGCGCTGGTCTGGTCGGTCACGATGTCGATCTCGACGCCCCGGTTCAGCAGCTCGGGGAAGACCTCCGCCGCGTTGCCGACCACGCCGACGGAGAGCGCGCGTCGGTCCCGCTTCGCGGCCAGCACCCGCTGGACCGCGTCGTCCAGCGAGTCGGCCACCTCGTCCAGGTAGCGGTCGTGCACCCGCCGGTCGAGGCGGGTCCGGTCGACGTCGACGATCAGGCAGACGCCGCCGTTCATGGTGACCGCGAGCGGCTGCGCGCCGCCCATCCCGCCGCACCCGGCGGTCAGCGTCAGCGTCCCGGCGAGGGTGTCGTCGCTCTGCCCCTGCCCGTCGCCGCGGGCGCCGGCGAGCTTGGCGGCCACCGCGGCGAACGTCTCGTAGGTGCCCTGGAGGATGCCCTGGGTGCCGATGTAGATCCACGAGCCGGCGGTCATCTGCCCGTACATGGTCAGGCCGAGCTGCTCCAGCCGGCGGAACTCCGGCCAGGTCGCCCAGTCGCCGACCAGGTTGGAGTTGGCCAGTAGCACCCGGGGCGCCCACTCGTGGGTGCGCATGACGCCGACGGGACGGCCGGACTGCACCAGCATCGTCTCGTCCTCGCGCAGGTCGGTCAGCGTCCGGACCAGCGCGTGGTACGACGGCCAGTCCCGGGCGGCCTTGCCGGTGCCGCCGTAGACCACCAGGTCGTCGGGGCGTTCGGCCACCTCGGGGTCGAGGTTGTTCATCAGCATCCGCAGGGCGGCCTCCTGCGGCCACCCCCGGGTGGTGAGCTTGTTGCCCCGTGCGGCACGGATGGGCTGGGTCATCTTTGGTCTCCTCCGGTCATCCGAGGAACAACTGACGGCGGGCAGCGGAGGCTTCGAACGCCTCCAGCCGGCGCTGGGTGTCGGCCGGCGCGGCGTCGCAGATCGCCTGCAACAGCACCATGGCCAGGGTCATCGGGGCGGTGTGCAGGTCGAAGACGAGCTGGGCGCCGACCGCGGCGGGCAGCACCACGTCGGCGTGCTCGGCGGCCGGGCTGACCGGCGAGTCGGTGATCGCCACCACGGTCAACCCGGCGGCGCGTGCCTCGCGTAGCGCGTCCAGGGTCTCGCGGGGGTAGCGGGGCAGGACGAAGGCGAGCAGCGCGCCCGCCCCGGCCTCGGCGGCCTGCTCCAGGCGGTCGGTGAGCAGGCTGCCGCCGTCGTCGAGCACCCGCACGTCCGGGTGCACCTTGGCGGCGAAGTAGGCGAAGTAGGCGGCCAGGGGCGCGGCGGCCCGCAGGCCCAGCACCGGCAGTGGCCGGCTGGCGGCGAGCAGACGGCCAATCTCGGCGATCTTGTGCCGGTCGGTGAGCTGACCGGCCAGCCGGTCCAGGTTGCCCATCTCGGCGCGTACCGCCTGCTGGAGTTCGTTGCCGGCGTCCGCCGGTCCGCCGGGGGCGGCGGTGGTCAGGTCACGCAGCCGGCGGCGCAGGGCCGGGTAGCCGTCGTGGCCGAGCGCGACGGCGAACCGGGTGACCGACGGTTGGCTGACCCCGGCCAGCTCGGCGACCTCGGCCGCGGAGAGGTATGCCACGGTCGGGGCGTGCTGCACCAGGCAGTGCGCGATCCGGCGCTGGGTCGGGGTGAGGCGCACCCCGTCGAACAGGTCGAGCACCTGCTCGACCGACGCCCCGACAGCTCCTTCATTCACGCCGTGACTCTATGCATCAAATCTTTCAGACGGCAAGGGTTCGCATCACCTGCTCGTTCTACCGACCTGTCGGTCGGCCGACCGGCGGGACGCTGAGTTGGCGTCGGCTCTGTAGGATCCGCACGGCGGTTGAGCGGAGGAGTGGCATGCAGCCGGAGAGCCCATACAGGTACACCCACATGTTGGGCGCGTGCCAGGTTGGCAAGGCCTGGGCGGCAGTGGACGGGCAGGGGCAGTTCGCCACCGTGGCCGTGTTGGACGGGGTGGCCGCGTCCGACCAGCGGTGGCGCGAGGCCTTCGGCAGCGCGGCCAATGCGTTGGCGCAGGCCAGCGGTGGTCACCAGTACGCCGCCGCCGACCTGTCGGCCGCCCACCCCTGGGTCGCCTACCGGGCCGAGCAGGGGCACGCGCCGCAGCGGCTCTTCCAGAGCCTCGGCATGGACTACCAGCCGGTGCCCGACCTGCCGGTCTCGGCGCCACCCTCGTCGGCGCCACCGGTGTCCGGTGTGCCCCAGCAGGTCAGCGGGCCGCCGAAGTCGGTCTCCGGGGTGCCCGAGCTGGTGGACCACATGCCGCAGCTGCCCTGGGCGATGCACACCAACCCGGTCTCCGGGCAGCCGGTGTCCGCGTCCCCACAGCCCGTCTCGGGTGTGCCGACCTCGCCCGCGGCGTCGCAGACCCCGACGACCGTGCCCGCCAACGACCCGGCACTACCCTCCCCGGCCCCGTACGACCCCTTCGCGGCGACGGGCCGGAGGATCGCCCCCGTGCGGCGCGAGCCAAAGAAGCCCAGCTGGGTCTGGCCGGTTGCCGCGCTGGTGCTCGCCCTCGTCGCCGGCACCGTCGGCTTCTTCGTCGGCAGCGCCGGCGGTGACGACGAGGCCTCGCCCTCGCCGTCGGCCAGCGCCTCCCTCGCACCGTACGAGGCGACGCAGTTCTCCATCAACAAGACCAAGTTCGACGGCAACCTCTCCTCGCTGGCGGAGCCCTGGCTGGCCGAGGCGGGAGGCTGCGCCGTCGACACGGAGGTTGGCGGACCGGGCCTGCCGGCGGACGAGAAGCGGCACGTGTTCTGCCGGTACGGCGGCACCTCCCTGCACTTCGCGCTCTACCCGAGCAAGGCGGAGAAGGACGCGGCGCGTGCCTACCGCCAGCAGCTCAACCTCGCGGGCGGTGCCCTCGCGCCGGGGCTGCGGGAGGCGACCCGGACGACCGGTGGGGTGACCGGCGCCGCCGGAAGCTACATCGAGTACGCCTTCAAGGGCGCGGACAACCGGACGGTCTGCGGCGTGTGGTGGGACCGCGACGACGTCGACGGCGCGTTCTACGTGGAGACCCTCTGCGAGGCGGGCATCGCGGGCAACTGGGACGCGATGCGGGACCTGTGGCGCCGCCACAGCTGATCGTGTTCGGGGACGGTGCTACGGCTACGCCGGGCACATAGAGTGTCGACTTGAGTGAGGAACAATGACTTCGTTGGACGATGTCCGGCCGACCGTACCGCCGGCGTCACCAGCGCCGCTGCTGGCCGACCGCTCCGTCGCGGTGGTGCACGAGTGGTTCGGTGCCACGGGCGGATCGGAGAACGTGTTCCTCGCCATCGCGGACCTCATTCCGCACGCGCAGCGCATCGTGCTCTGGGCGGACCGGGACGTCGAGGTCGAGCGACTCGGCCTGCACGAGACCTGGCTGGCCCGGACACCCCTGCGCCGCAGCAAGGCCCTCGCGCTACCCCTCATGCCCCTGGCCTGGCGGACCGTCGGTGAGGACCGGTACGACGTCGTCATCTCCTCCAGCCACGCCTTCGCCCACACCGTCCGGCTCGGTCCGCCGGAACGAACCCGGCACCTGAGCTACGTGCACTCACCCGCGCGCTACGTCTGGAGCCCGGACTTCGACGGCCGTGGCTCGGGAGCGCTGCTCAGTGGACCTCGCCGGGCGCTCCAGGCGGTCGACGTCCGGTTCAGCCGGCACGTGCACGCCTACGCCGCCAACTCCCGCGAGGTACAGGCGCGGATCCAGCGGTTCTGGAAGCGCGACGCGGTCGTGATCCATCCGCCCGTCGACGTTGAGTACTTCGCCGCAGCCCCTGCCCAGCCGGCGCGCGACTACCTGCTCGGTGTGGGGCGCTGGATCCCGTACAAGAACTTCGACCTGATGATCGAGGTCGCCGCAGAGGCGGGGCTGCCCCTGGTCGTGGCCGGTTCCGGGCCGGAGGAGGCGCGGCTGCGCCGACTCGCCGCCAGCGTTGCTGTGCCGGTGACCTTTGAGGTGCGGCCCTCCCGCGAACGGTTGCGTGAGCTCTACGCCGGCGCCCGGGCGCTGCTGTTCCCGGCTCACGAGGACTTCGGCATCATCCCGGTGGAGGCCCAGGCGTGCGGGACGCCGGTTATCGGCCTGAACAGCGGGGGCCTGCTGGAGACGGTGGTCGACGGCGAGACGGGTTTCCTGCTCGGCTCGATGCAACCCGGCGACCACGCCGCCGCCGTCCGCCGTGTCGGCGAACTCGACGGGGCGCGCATCCGGAAGCACGCGATGGCCTTCTCGCCGGAGCGGTTCCGCGATCAGATGAGCGACTGGATCGCGCATGAGACCCGCTGAGATGATCTTCGACTGCAGTGGGGTTGGTCCCGGCGGAATCTCTCGCGTCCTCAGCGAGGTCGTGCGGCACTGGCCGGCCGGGCAGCGACTTCGCCTCGTCGCCGTACCCCCGTCCTGGGAGTCGCCGGCTGAATCCGGCGCCGAGGTGGTGGTAATCAGCCGGCAGGCCGCAGACCGGGCACGCGCGGTCGCGTCCGCCACCGCGGCGCTGCGGCGGGTGACCGCCGAGGCACGGCAGGAGGCGGGCGTCCGGGTGCTCTCGCTGAGCCCCTCGGTCGCCCTGGTCGGCAGTCAACTGCCGGTCACCACCATCGTCCACGACCTCGCCTTCCGGCTCTGGCCGCACGACCTGCCGACGTCGGTGCGGCAGTACCGCCGAGCCAGCTACGCCACGGCGATCAACCGGTCCCGGCAGCTGCTCTGCGTCAGCGCCCGTACCCGCCACGACCTCCTCGGGCTCTACGGTGTGCCCGAACACCGCAGCTCGGTCTGGTATCCGGGCAGCGACGTGCAGGGTGTGACCGGTTCGGTGGCGTCGGAGCTCGCGGCCCGCACCGGCGGGGTGCTTCCGTACCTGCTCGTGGCCGGGCACGCGGCCCACAAGGGGGTCGAGCTAGCCGTCGAGGCTCTGGCCGAACTTCCCGGCCTCGTGCTCGCGGTGCTGACCGGCGGCCAGCGGATCGCACGGTTCGCCGACGCCGTGGCGGCGTCCCCGGCGGCGGACCGGGTGCTCCTGCTCGACCGGCTCTCCGACGCCGACTACGCAGCCACGGTCGCCGGCGCGGCGGCCTTCTTGATGCCGAGTCATTTCGAGGGATACGGTCTGCCGGCCGCCGAGGCACTGCGGCTGGGCACCCCCACGGTCATCTCGCCCGACCCCGCCCTGCTCGAGGCGACCGACGGGCGAGCCGTCCGGATGACCACCTGGACGGCCCCGGCGCTGGTACGGGCGGTGTCCGAGGCGGTTGGCGGCCCGCGCCCGCAGGCGGGCGCGGCCGGTCGCTCCTGGCGGGACGCGACCACCCACCTGGCCGACCTGCTCGCCACCGACCCCGCTCCCGAGGTCCGCATGATGTCACAGACGACTGGAAAGCAGGCCTGAGCAGTGCGGATCGCCATGGTGCACTCGTCGTTCGCGATCCGCGGCGGCGCCGAGCAGTACGTGCGGGACCTGTCCGGAGCGCTCGCGGAGCGCGGCCACGAGGTACAGGTCTTCAGCCGCCCATCGCCGCACAGCTTGCCCACCGACGCGCCGGTCGACACCAGGGTCTCGGCCCGCCTGGGCGGTGCCGACCCGCGGCTCGGCAAGGTCCTCACCCACCTCGGCGACCTCGCCGACCCGACTGGGCTCCGGCTCAGCGCCCTGCGCGACTTCGCGCCCGATGTGGTGCACGTGCACAACTGGCAGGGCCTCGGAGTCCTGCCGCTGGCGCGGTTGGCCAAAACCTGGCCGACGTGCCACACCGTCCACGACTACGCCGTCTGTGACCCCAACAACAGCCTCGCCAACCAGGGCCGATCGGACCTGACCGACCGCCTCCTGCGAGCCCGGTCCGCTTGGCTGGTCCGGCAGATGCGAGGGGTAACGATGCTGTGGCCGGCCGCGCGTACGCGCGACATCGCGCAGCGGCACCTCCCGTCCGGCTACACGCTCGGCGGGAGCGTCGTGCCGCTCGCGGTGCCCGCTACCGGCGCCCCGGTGTCCTGGCCAGCCGGTGACCCGACGGTGTTCCTGTTCCTCGGCGCGCTCAGCGACCACAAGGGCATCGGCCTGCTGCTCGACGCGTGGCGGGAAGTGGCCGGGGAGAACGGTGCGACGCTGCTCGTGGGCGGGGACGGGCCGCGCCGGGCCGACGTCGAGGCGGCGGCGCGGGAGCTGCCCGGCCTCGAGTACCTGGGCTTTCTTGACGCCGAAGGCAAAGAGGCCGCGATGGCGCGGGCCGGGTGGCTCGTCTTTCCCAGCCAGTGGGCCGAGAACTTTCCGATCTCGTGTGTCGAGGCGCTGCGGGCCGGTCGTCCGATCATCTCCAGTGAGGTGGCCCGGCCGCCGATGGCGTCGGAAGAGTCCGTCCGGCTCTTCCGGACGCGGTCGGAGTTGACCGAGACCCTGCGTCGGGCCGCCGGCACCCCCCGGGCCGAGTACGACACGATCGCGGCGGCCGCGGCCCGGGACGGGCGCGAACTGGACTGGGACCGGCATGTCGACGCGGTCGTCGGCGCCTACACCGCGCTGCGTACTGGGGACCCGGTGCGGCGCCGACGCGTCCCGGCACCCCGACGATGACCACCGGCCGGCGAGCGGTGCGATCGCCGGGCCCGATCCGGTGGCGCACCGTCAAGATCCTGCTCGGTGCCATCGCCGCCGTGCCGGTGGCCGCCGTGGTGTGCGCGCTTGGCGGTCTCTCGCCACTCCTGCCGGTCTTCGTCGTCGCGCTCGCGGCGTTGGCCGTTTTTCCTGTGCCGGGCCTCGCCTACGTGCTCGTCGTGCTGAACGCCCCGCTGGGGCTGCGTCACGCCGGTGTGGAAGGGCTCGTCGGGGATGCCTTCGGAGGGCGCGAGTACGCCCTCGGGCTCTCCGCGGCGGCGGTGGCCGGCGTACACGCCCTCCGCTGCGTGCTGCGCGGCGGCTGGAGCCGCGTACAGGTCGCCGGTGGCGTGGCGACGATGGTCGTCCTGGGTGTGTGGAGCCTGATCGGGATCGCCAACCACGGGCCGGCGCAGACCGTGGCCGGACTCCGGTTGACCGTGCTGCCGCTCCTGCTCCTTCTCGCCCTCATGAGTCTCCGCGCATCCGAGATGACCCGAATCGTGACCGTGGCGGCCTGGCTGCTGATGGCCAACGGGGTGGCCACCATCGCTGAGCTGATCATCGGGCCCAAGCAACTCGTGCAGTGGGGGTTCGAGGAGGGGCGAGCGGTCCGCTACATCGGTGACACCTTCCGGGCGCCCGGTCTGACCGAGTTCAATGCCGAGCTGGGAATCTTCGCCGGCGCGTACCTGCTCGGGTATGTGGCGCTCTGGCTGACGTCCGGCGGCAGGCCCACCCGCTGGTCGTGGCACGTCGGCGCGGTCGCGGCCGTTGTCTGCCTCGCACTGAGCACCTCCCGTTCCGGCGCGCTGCTGGTGGTGGGCGGCGTGATTGCCGCCGCCGTGGGCAACCGGTCCGGTGGCGCCGCCACCCGCCGCCGGGCCCGCCTGGTTGGGCTGGGCGTCGTGGTGTGCGTGGCAGCGGGGTTCGTGGCCGTCGGCGCGACCGGGGCGCGCAGCCTCTTCCAGCGCTTCGAGGTGTGGTCGGGGCTGCTCGACGGCAACCTTCCGCTGTGGGGCCGGGGCATCG
The DNA here is from genome assembly GCF_023896955.1 of Micromonospora sp. RHAY321. GTDB lineage: Bacteria > Actinomycetota > Actinomycetes > Mycobacteriales > Micromonosporaceae > Micromonospora. The sequence continues at coordinate 40,468 of NZ_JAMHIW010000012.1, read as the reverse complement.
GTGCCGCCGGAGCGGCGACGGTGTCGCGGGTCGCCTCCGGCGAGCAGATCTTCGTCGACAACTACTTCGTCAGCGTGGCCCTGCAGTACGGGCTGCCGATGATGGCGGCGCTCATCATCGGAATCGGATACCTACTGGTCCGGCTCTGGAGGCGCGCGTCCACGCGACCCTCCGCTGTGCCGTGGCTCGCAGTCCTGACCGGCCTCGCGGGTGCGTTCCTGGTGATCGAGGCCTGGGAGTACACGGGCGCGATGATGTGTCTCGCGGTCTTCGCCGCGTACGGCACCCACCTGGATCCGCTGCCGTCTTCGCCGCAGAACCCCACCGGTATGGCCACGGGCGTGGGACCGCCACCCGCCGTTCCGCCCGTGGCACACCCGCCGGTACAACCACCCGAGCGTCGGCCGGTCGACGCGGAAACCGTGGTGCTGCCGCGGATCGACGCGGAGACGGTGGTGCTGCGGCGGGTCGACGCGGAGACGGTGATGCTTCCTCCGCAGCGTCCGACCCGGCAACGAAACACGCCACCGACGCCTTCGACCCCCCACCCGCCGGAACCCCGAAGGACCCCGCCCCCCGTGCCGCCGGCTCGGAGGACCCCGCCACCTCCGCCGCCTCCGCCGCCTTCGGCCTCTCCGCGGCACCAGTCCACGGATGATGAGAGCACAGCCATCATTCCCAAGGTCAATCCGGCCAACCGGCCCTCCGACCACAACGGGAGACGGTGAACCGTGCGCCTCATCTCCACTGCGGTGCTGCGGCTGCAACGGTCGCAAATCTCCGTGCAGGCGCTCACCAGGCTGTCCAGCGTGGCGCTGTTCCTCTACGCCTCGTGGGCGGACAACGAGCGGCTGGCTCTGGTCGCACTGCTGGGCGTTCTGCTCGCCATCCCCTACACGCTGATGGAGGCGCTGGTCGGCCGGCCGCTGTCGGCGGGAGTCGTTCCGAACGACTGGAATCTGGAGAGCTGGGCGCGACGGGTCTCCGCGCTGGTGGCACTGCCGGTCGCCGCCGTGGCATTCCTGTCGGTCTCCGTGGCACTGCCGCAGAGCAGTCTCACCGACCGGTTGTGCGTGATCGCTCCGGTGCTCCTGCAACTGCCGGTGGAGGCCATGTTCTGGGCCTGCGCGCGAACCCGCTCGCCGGGCGGCGCCAACCTGATCCCCCAGCTCACCGCACTCGGCACCCTGGTAAGCGGGGCGGTCCTCGTCGCCGCCGACGTCCGCGTCGACATCGCCGCCGTACCGGCACAGCTTGCCGTGCTGGCCTGGGTGGCCCTACGGCCACGGGTGACCCTGACCGGTCGGGTCCGGCCTGGAGCCCGTGAAAGCCTGTCGGTCGGCTCGGTGTACTGCCTGGCTGCGTTGGCCGATCTCGCGTACACGATCGCGCTGCCGTCGGTGGCCGGCGCGGCGGCAGGGCAGACCGCAGTGGTGGTCATGCGGGCCTTGGACCTTGTCTTTGGTCCGTTCCACGTGGTGCTGTCGGCCAGCACCCGGGAGGACATTGTGGCCGGCCGGGCCGGGCGCTGGCGGACTGTCACCCGAGGCCTGACGCTCGCGGCGTGGCTGGGGGTGTCGGTGGTGGTTCTCGCCAGCGAACAGGTGCGCCGCCTGCTCGCCGCCGACCTTGCCGCCGTCGGCGTCGCGGTGGTCGCCGGTTACTGCGTCTACAAGCTGCTGGTCGCGGTCTCCACCTGGCTGTCCGTACGTCACATGATCCGGGCCCGTCCGCGCCGCTACCTGATGTCCGCCATCGGTTCCCGGGTCATCGCGTTCGGTGGGGTCGCGGTCGCGCTCGTCTGGGCCACCGGGGTGTCCGACCTCGTGCTCCAACTCGTGCTCTGCGAGGCGTTGGTGGTGGCCTGGTTCCTGGGGCGAATGCGGGGAAACCCCGTGGAGCCGGCACCGGTGGACGCGCGGCCGGACGGGCACATCGGCGCACACCGGGCGCCACGGTCGGCGGCTTCCGCAACCCGCGTCTGACCGTTGCGGCGCGCCGCCGGCAGATCGTGCCGCAGACGGACCCGCGCCGGCCCACCACCTTTGATAGGCCACGCTGCGGGCGGTCGTCAGGGTTCGGTGGCCATCACCTGGACGGCACCGCTCGGGAAGAGCGCGCACAGTTGGGTTCGGCCGTTGACCTCGCGGGCGAAGACGCGGACGCTCCCGTCCGACGGCCGGTCGGGGGTCGGCTGCGACCGCAGGTCGAAGGCGGGGCGTACGACGAGGTTGTGGTCCGGGTCGCCGAGCCCTTGGACGATCTCCACCTGGGTCGACGGCGCGGGCCGCCCGATCCAGCCGCGTCCCGTTCCTTCGATGCGCCGGCCGTCCTCCGCGAGGGCACCGGGCTGGAAGATGCTGACCCGGACATTCGACAGGCCCCCGTCGGCGCCGAAGTCGACAGCCGCAGTCCCGCAGTTGACGATCCTGCTCTCGACGACGCAGCCGGAGGGCTCCTCCGGCTGCGTCCCCGGAACGAACTGCACCCCGATCTCCGGGTTGGGGTGCGCCTCGTTGTAGCCCAGGACGAACCCGCCGATCCATCGGCAGTCGCTGCGCGAGATGCGTACGCCCACCCCGCCGTTCAGGTCGGCGTAACAGTTGACGCATCCTACGCTGGTGGCGGCCAGGTCGAACGCCACCTCCTGCCGGATGCCCCACGCGTGGCAGTTCACCATCTGGGTACCCGTCGAGTCCCCGGCGACGCGGAACCCCGCGCCCGCGTTCTCAAAGGCCACGCAGTTGAGAAACATCGAATCGTGGGGGCCCTGGAAGGCGACGCCATGCCCGTCGTTGTCGTGCGTACGGAGGGCGGTGAGCCGGGCCTCCATCTGGTGCGACGGAGCGGCCAGGGCGGCCGTCGGGCCCCACTCGCTGACGATGCCGTCGTTCCGGCAGTTGAAGACAATCACCTCGGTGATCTCGTAGCCGTACCCGTACACCCGCAGCCCGTAGCCGCCGTCCGGGTTCTGCTCCTTGTTGCCGTCGAGGGTGAGGTCGCGGAGGCTGAACAGCGTGATACCAGCGTCGGAGCGGGTGCCGGTCAACCCGGCGAAGCCCTCCGACTCCAGGATCGCCGAGTTCGCGCCCGGCCTGAGCCGCAGGATTGTCGCGTCGCCGCCGGAGCCGCGCAGGTGTACCCGGGAACGGAGGGTCAGTCGTCGGGTCAGGTAGACGCCGGGCGGCAGGAAGACGATCCCGCCGGTCGGGCGTACGGCGTCGATCGCTTCTTGGAGGGCCTTGGTGTCGTCGGTCGCGCCGTCGCCCGTCGCCCCGTGGTCACGGACGTTGACAACCCGGCCGTCACCCAGGGACGACAGACCATTCGCGGCTGCGGCGCCGCCCAGAGCCGCCGTACCCACACCCGCCGCGACCGCCCCGCCCCGGAACAACGCGGAGCGGCGGCTGACGGCCAGACCGGTGGGTCTGGCCGTGCTGCCCTCGTGGGCCATTGGTCCCCCTCCCCGTGACACGGTGGACGGACGATGATCCCACGCCGCACCATCGACTTCGTAGCCGGAGCCCTGGCCCGACGGGCCCCGCTGTCAGCGACCGCCGGCCCGGAAAACCTCCGCGACGGTCCGGAGCAGCACCTTGACGTCCAGCCAGGGCGACCAGTTCTCGATGTAGTAGTTGTCGAACCGGGCGCGGTCGGAAATCGGGGTGTCCCCGCGAAGGCCACTGACCTGGGCGAGCCCGGTGAGACCCACCGGAACCCGGTGCCGCATCGCGTACGTGGGGTACTCCGCCGAGAACTTCTCCACGAAGTATGGACGTTCGGGCCGAGGGCCCACCACGCTCATGTCGCCGCGCACGATGTTCCACAACTGCGGGAGTTCGTCCAGCGAGGTACGCCGGAGCAGCCGTCCTACCGGGCCTACCCGCTTGTCGTGCGCGATGGACCAGTTCGTCTGCGACTCGTGCTCGTTCACCGGGCGCATCGAGCGGAACTTGATGACCTGGAAGGGCTTGCCGTGCCGACCGATCCGCTCCTGCTGGAAGAAGATGCCACCGCGGCCGCCGCTCTCCAGGAGCACCGCGATGGCGCAGAGCAGCATCACCGGACTCAGCACCACCAGGGCCAGCGTCGCGAAGGCCACGTCGAACGCCCGCTTGAGCGCCCAGCGCGGACCGGACAGGGTGGTATCACCGATCTTCACGACCGGGATGGCGCCGATGTGGTCCGGGTTGCCGGCGGCCGAGCGGGATCCCCACAGCCGGGGGACGGCCCACAGGTCGCAGGCCGCGCTGCGCGGCTGGCGGAGCACCTCCATCACAGTCGACTCGGAGCTGGCCGGGTCCGCGAGGATCAGCACGTCGCACCGCTGTAGCCGGACCAGGTACTCCAGGTCGTCCAGGGTGCCGGCCAACTGGAGCCCCGCACCGCGCGGCACGGTGTCCACACAGCCGACGAAGCGCAGCCCGTACTGCGGGTAACGGCGCAGCAGGCGCGCTAGCTCCGTCCCGATCGGGCCGCCCCCGATCACGATCGCGTTGTGCTCCACCCACCGCCGCCTGCGGGCCGTCATGACGAGGGTGCGCGTCACCGCGCGGCCCAGGATGACAAGGGCGGCGGAGAGGAGCACGCCGCGCATGAAGTCGTTCAGGTACGAGGCCGAGTCGTACCGGGTCGCCGCGATGATGGCGACGATGGACGCGGCGGCCAGCAGCCGTCCACTCAGACTCGGCAGCTCGTCGAGGAGGCTCAGGTGCCGCCGCGGCCGGTAGAGGCCACCGACGGCGAAGATCACGACGGTCAGGCCGGCCATGGCCAGTGTGCCGCGCCAATAGCGGTCGTTGAGCAGGAGCGGTGCCATGAGGGCGGCCACATCCATCGGCGCGGCGAGCATCCAGGCCCGAAGCGGATTGGTCCGTCCGGACGTACGCGAACTGGCGTACGGCAGGACGGTGGTGGTTTCCAGGTTCTGATTGTGGTCGACGATCGGTGCATCCTGGCGCTGATCGACGCGGCGCGGCGCGGGCGCGCGATCAGGCGCTTCCGCGACGACTCTCGTCGATGTCGACTCGCTCGACATCAATTGGTGTCCTTCCCCGTGATGCCACAGCGGCACAGAATGCCTGCCGGGCGCTCGCAGGATATGGCCGCGCCGACCCGGTCAACAGGGCCGTAAGGATGAATCCGACTCCAACCTGTGGGTCAGGAGGTGGGCTGGAAAGCGGTGATCTCGTTGACCGAGTCGCGCCGCACCGCATCGAAGAGTGTACGTGCCTTAGCGGTGTCCGCGAGCACGACACTTTCGGTACCGATCCGGCCCGTACCCTTCGTCGGGCAGGTGTAGAAGCCGAGGTTGCCACTGCGCAGATGCCGAAGTTCCGTGGCGAGATCCAGGACGGACAGAGAGCGGTCGACCGATACCGAGTCGGCGGTGGCTTTGATGAAGGCGTTGAGCTTGCCCGGGTTGGCCAACGTTCCGCCGGAGGAAGCCTTGTCCAGGATCGCCTTGATGACCTGCTGCTGGTGCCGGATACGGGCGAAGTCGCCGTCGGCGAAGGCATACCGCTCGCGGGCGTAGTCCAGCGCGGCGGCACCGTCGAAGGTCTGACGGCCGGCCTCGAACGTCCGCCGGCTGTCCGGGTTCAGCGAGTGCGTAGAGGTGAACCCCTTCTCGACCGTGACGTCGATGCCTCCGAGGGCATCCACGATCTCCTTGAAGCCGGCGAAATCCACCATCGTCACATGGTCGATCCGCACGCCCGTGAACTTTTCCAGCGTCTGCACCATCAGCGGAACGCCACCCCAGGCGTAGGCAGCGTTGATCTTTGCGTCCCGTCCGCCCCGCGTGCCGTCCTTGGACTTCGGCACGGACACCCAGGTGTCCCGGGGAATCGAGATGAGTTGAGCGCTGGTGCGGTCTTTCGGCAGGTGCGCCATGATGATGGTGTCGGTGCGGGAGCCGCCGGTGTTCTCCGGGTCACGAGTGTCGCTGCCGAGGATGAGGATGTTCATCGCGCCCTCGGCCTTCTCGACCACCTGAGGCCGCTCGGCCGCCGGCACGTCCTCGAACGCGTCCACCCGCTCGATGCCGGATTCAACCGACCGGATGTAGAGCCCTCCGGCTACCAGGCCGGCCCCACCCAGCAGTGCGACGACCAGGAAACTGATCAGGGCCACCCGGCGCCAACGGCGCCTCCGCGGCGGCCGTTGCCCTTCGGCCGGCGACCCGTCGTCGTGCCCGGGATGGAGCGTGCCCGGCATAGGATCAAGGTTTTGCTGCGCGCCTGCCATGGCCGGGATGCTACTGACCGCGCGCACAGCGCGTGAACCCTCGTCCGATCGGCCACCCGCGCTCGACCGTCACGACGTCCCGTGCCCGCCGGACGGATCGGACGAGGAGAAAGTACGACGTCTCTACCATCTGAACCCTGCGCCTGGTACAACGCTCCCGTGGATCGAATCAAGCTCCGGCGGGCCATCGCGCGTACCCCCCTCGCGCCCGTCGCCGCCTTCCCCAAGCGGCTCGCCCGGGTCGCCCGCCACGACGCCAAGGTCCTCCGCATCTCGGCCCGTTGGCTGGTGACCTCCAGGGAGCACCACAACTACACGTACGAGCTCACCAAGCTCAGCCGGCACCACCTGGCCTGGTTCGTCAGCGTCGTCTGTGACCGACCGGTCAAGGAGGTCCGCGGGTGGCTCGATGAGATCGAGTCGGACGATGCGCTGCGCCAGCACATCGAGCAGGCCACCGCCGCCGCCTCCCGCCGTGGCCTCGCCGACAAGAAGGTCCACTACGCCCGCCGGATCGGCTGGTACGCGATCGTCCGGGCCACCCGTCCCGCACACGTCGTGGAGACCGGCGTCGACAAGGGTCTGGGCAGCTGCGTCCTCGCCGCCGCCCTGCTGCGCAACGCGCAGGAGGGTCACCCGGGCCGGGTCACCTCGCTGGACATCAACCCGGAGGCCGGTTACCTGGCCGCCAGCGCGCCCTGGTCCGAGGTCGTCGACCTGGTGATCGGCGACTCGATCGCCTCGATCGGGGCGCTGGACCGCCCGGTCGACCTGTTCCTGCACGACAGCGACCACAGCCGCGCCCACGAGAAGCGCGAGTTCGACGCGGTGGAGCCGAAACTCGCCCCCGGCGCGATCCTGCTCACCGACAACGTCACCAGCACCAACGTGCTCGCCGAGCACGCCGAGCGCACCGGCCGGCGGTTCCTCGCCTACCGGGAGAGCCCCGCCAACCACTGGTACCCCGGCGACGGCATCGGCGTGGCATGGTAGCCGTGTGCGGCTGACGTCGATACACACGTACCCGGTCAAGGGTTGTCACCGGCTCGACCACGACGGCGCGTTCGTGCAGCCGTGGGGTCTGGCCGGTGACCGGCGCTGGATGGTGGTGGACGCCGACGGTGTCGGCGTCACCCAGCGGGAGACCACCCGGCTGGTCGGCCTGCGCGCCACCGTGCGCCCGGGAGGTCTCTCGCTGCGTGCCGACGGGCAGCCCGACCTCGACGTGCCCGAGCCGGCCGGCGGCGAACCGCTGGCGGTGCGCACCTTCCGCAACCGGAAGCTCCCGGTCCCCGCGCTGCCGGCCGGCCCGGCGGCCGACGCCTGGCTCGGCGAGCTGCTCGGCCGGCCGGTCCGGCTGGTCTGGCTGGCCCGGCCGACCCGTCACCTGGCCGCCGAAGGCCGCGACCACGACACCGGCGACCAGGTCAGTTTCGCCGACGCCTACCCGCTGCTGCTGGCGAACGCCGCCTCCCTCGACGCGCTCAACGTCTGGCTGGCCGAGGCCGGCGAGGAGCCGGTGCCGATGACCCGGTTCCGGCCCAACCTGGTGGTCGAAGGGGCACCGGCCTGGGCCGAGGACGACTGGGCCGGCCGGTCGATCCGCGTCGGTGACGTGCGGTTCCGCGCCGCCGGCCCGTGCGACCGTTGCGTGGTGACCACCACCGACCAGGAGACCGGGGTACGCGGGAAGGAACCCTTGCGCACACTCGGGCGGTATCGCAACGTCCGGCAGAAGCTCCTCTTCGGACTCAACCTCGTGCCCGTCGACAGTGGACCGTTGGCCGTCGGTGCTCCGCTGGTCGTCGGGTCCTGACCGGCTGTCCTGCTCCGGAGCGCACCGTTCACCGTCCGTCGATGCTGTCTTAGCTTTGGCTTAGCCGGCTTGTCCGACCGCGCGCGGGTCCGGCAGCATCGCCGTCGTGACCGACGGAAGCGCTCCCGGCGTCGTCGACATCGACCTCGACCTGGATCGGGCTCCGGACGAGCGGCCCGCGCCCTCGTCCGGCCCGGTGCCCTGGCTGGTCGCTGCCGGCGTCACCATCCTCGCGGCGGCACTCGGGCTCACCCTGACGCTGCGCTCCGGTTCCACCCCGGCCTGCGCCGCCGGCCGCTCGCTCGCCGCCGCGCCGCCCACCGGCACCGCCACGCACACCGGCAAGGCGACCTTCTACGACTCGAACGGCGCCGGCGGCAACTGCTCCAACCCGGCCGCCCCCGCCAACCGGCTCTACGTCGCGCTCGGTCCCACGGAGTACGCCGCCGGCGCCGCCTGCGGCGGGTTCCTCGACGTGACCGGCCCGAAGGGCAGCGTCCGTGTCCTGATCATGGATCAGTGCCCGGAGTGCGAACCCGGGCACCTCGACCTGTCCCGGGAGGCGTTCGCCCGGATCGCCGACCCGGTGCAGGGCCTCGTCCCGGTCACCTGGCGCGCGGTGGTCAACCCGCCGCTGCCGGGCCCGCTCACCTTCCGCATCAAGGAGGGCGCGTCGCAGTTCTGGTTCGCCGTCCGGGTGGGCAACCACGGCAATCCGCTGCGCGCCGTCGAGGTCCGGCAGGGCGACAGCGGGCCGTGGCAGGCCGCCGCGCGGCAGGACTACAACTACTGGCTGGTCGCCTCCGGTGCCGGGCCCGGCCCGTTCACCGTGCGGGTGAGCGACGTGTACGGGCACCGGGCCACCGTCTCCGGCATCCGGATGGCACCGGGGCAGGTGCAGACCAGCGCGGTCCGGATGTACGCGCCCGGCGGGGCGGTCGCCACCCCGCGTCCGCGAACCTCGGCGCGGCCGCCCGCGGCGACGCCGACACCGGCCCGCCGGCAGGCGGAGGTGGCCAGGGCCAGTGCGCCGGCGCCGGCGGAGGCCGACGCGCCGGCCACCCGACCGGCCGGGGCGAGCGCACGCTGGTGCGCCGGCTGACCGGTCAGTCGGTCGGCGGCAGGTCCAGCCACATCAGGATCTCGTCCCGGTCGTCGCCCGCCGCCACCCGCAGCGCGCCCGGCAGCCTGCCGATCTCCCGGTAGCCGAGGCGGCGGTAGAACCCGTCCAACCCCAGCCCGTCGCGCACCGTCACGTGCAGCGCCTCGTGGCCCAACTCCCGGCCCAGCCGGGCGGCCTCGCGCATCAGCGCCGAGCCGTATCCCGTGCCCTGCGTGTCCGGGTGGACCATCACCCGCTTCAGCACGCACCAGTGCGCCTTGAGCGGGAACCGGTTGTCGCAGAAGATGAGGACGGCCACCAGGCGCTCGCCGGCGTACGCGGCCAGCAGCCGGTCCGGCCCGTCGGTGATCCCGGCGAAGGTCGCCTCGGCGGTGGCGCGGACGTCGGCGGCGGTGACCGGGGGCACGAAACCGACCGCGCCGCCGGCGTTGGTGACGTCCACCCAGAGGGCGACGATCTCGGCGCGCAGCTGCGGGGTCAGGTCGGGATCGAGGACGAAGCGCAGACTCACGCCCGCCATCCTGACCCGACGACCCGAGCGCCCACCCGCGATCGTGATGGGGGCGACAGATCTGATCCAGCAGAGTTGCCTCGTCTCGCGACGATGACGTGGGGCCGACGGGATTCGAACCCGCACTGGTACGGACCTAAACCGTATGCCTCCTGCCGTTGGGCTACGGCCCCCTGAAGCTGAACTCCATCAGCGTCCACGGACATTCTTGCCGACGAGGCAGTCGCCTGCCTATCCGAAAGCCGGTTGGAGTGACAGCGTCAGGATCGTAGACCACCTCGGGCTCGACGATGGCGGGCCGTCGTTGCCCGGCGTACGTGGCGGTCTGGCTGTGACAGTTCGGGCAGAGCAGCCGGAGGTTCCGCGGCCGGTTGTCGAGGAAGTCGCCGTTTATGTGGTCGACGTGCAGGGTCAGCTTCCCGCCCTGCCACGTCGATCCAATGCCGCAGACCTCGCAGTTCTCGGGCAGACCGATCGTTGCCAGGGCGCGCTTGAGGCGGACACCGGGGATCCGGCGGGAGCCTTCGGGTAGCAGTGTCAGCAGATCCGACGGGGGCCTTCGCCGCCAACGTACGCCACGGTTGTGTGCCTGCCCGGTGAAGTGGGACATGTCGATGCCGAAGCGTTTGAGCTGGCGACTGATGTGCGCGTGCGAGCCACCGCTGACGCGTACGCCGAGCAGCCGCATCACCTCGGTGATGTTCCGCGCGGCGGCGGCCGCCTCGGCGAGCGCCTCCGGCGTGTACTTGTAGCGAACCATCAACGCACGGTAATGGTCCGCTGCGACAGTCTCAGTCCAGGCCGAGGTCGTGGCGGAGCTTGGCGACGTGGCCGGTGGCCTTGACGTTGTAGAGCGCCCGCTCGATCTTGCCGTCGGCGTCGATGACGAAGGTGGAGCGGATCACGCCGGTCACGGTCTTGCCGTACAGCTGCTTCTCGCCGTACGCCCCGTACGCCTGGAGCACCGTCTTGTCGACGTCCGAGACCAGCGGGAAGGTGATGGCATCGCGATCGCGGAACTTCGCCAGCTTCTCGGGCTTGTCCGGCGAGATGCCGATCACCTCGTAGCCGGCGGCCTGAAGCGAGGCGAGCGAGTCGCGGAAGTCGCAGGCCTGCTTGGTGCAGCCGGGGGTCATCGCCGCCGGGTAGGCGTACAGGACGACCTTGCGGCCTCGCAGGTCGGCGAGGGCGAGCTGGTCACCGGTGTCGGTGGGCAGGGTGAACTCGGGCGCGGGGTCACCGGGGGAGAGGCGGTCGGGCGCGGTCATGGCCCGACCCTACCGCCGGGCGCGCGGCCACCCACCCCCACGCCGCGCCGGAGCGGGCGCCGGAAGGTGATCAAGACCATGCGTTGTTGCCAGAGTCTGGCAACAACGAGGTATGGGAAATAAGCTGAGCCCGCCGGCCCGGACGGGTCCGCTGACGCGTGGGAGGTCGCGTGGAAACCCTGGCGATGCACATCTCGAACGGGATCATCGACGGTCCCGTGGCGGCGGTCTTCGCGGCGCTCGCCCTCGCCGCGCTCACCGGCTGCGTCCTGCGCGGCCGGCGCGACCTGGACGACCGGCTGGCGCCGATGGCCGGCCTGGTGGCCGCGTTCATCTTCGCCGTCCAGATGCTCAACTTTCCGATCTTCACGGCCGGGGTGAGCGGTCACCTGCTCGGTGGCGCGCTCGCCGCGATGCTCGTCGGCCCGTGGGTCGGCGCGCTCTGCGTGGCCGTGGTGCTGGTCGTGCAGGCGCTGATCTTCGGTGACGGGGGCGTCGCGATGCTCGGCCTCAACATCACCAACATGGCGCTGCTCGGCACGGCCGCGGCGTACCTGCTGATCGCGGTGCTGTTGCGGGTCCTGCCGCGTACGCGGGCCGGCCTGGCCGTGACCGCGTTCGTCTCCGCGATGGTCAGCGTGGTGGTCGCGTCGCAGGGCTTCGTCCTGCAGTACTGGCTGGGCGGCACCACCGACCTGGGCGGCAACCTGGCCGGCCTGGCCGGCACCATGGCCGGGGTCCACCTGCTGATCGGCATCGGTGAGGGCCTGATCACCGCGACGACCGTTCTGACGGTCGCGAAGGTGCGCCCCGATCTCGTCTACGCGCTGCGTGGGCTGCGGTCGACGTCCGCGCCCGCCGTTCCGGTCGTCGGAGGTGTCCGGTGAAGAACCGTTCCTGGGGTTTCCTGGTCGGCGGGCTGCTGGTCGCCCTGCTGCTGGCCGGGGTCGTGAGCAACTACGCCTCGTCCCACCCGGACGGGTTGGACTCGTCACTGCTGAAGGGCTGCACCGTCGACGCCGACGACACCATCGTCGGCGGAAGCTGCCCGGCCCAGCAGGCCCGTGAGCACGAGTTGGGCGACAGCCCACTCGCCGACTACGGGGTGCAGGGCGTCGGCAACGACTTCCTCTCCACCGGCCTGTCCGGGGTGCTCGGGGTGCTGATCACCTTCGCGATCGGGGCTGGCGGCTTCTGGCTGCTGCGCCGCCGTGGCGGCACGTCGACCCCGGGCGACACGGCGACGCCCGTCGAGGGCGCGACGCCGGCCGAGGGTGACGCGGCGACGACGTCCCGCGCCGGCACGGCCGGCTGAGCGGGGGTACGCGGATGGGCGCCGGTCACGGGCACGTGTTGTACCGGGAGTCGGACTCTCCCGTGCACCGGCTCCCGCCCGAGGTCAAGATCGTGGCGATGGTGGTCTTCACCGTCGCCGTGGTGGCCACCCCACGCGAGGCGTTCTGGGCCTTCGGCGCGTACGCCCTGCTGGTGGCGGCGGTGGCGGCACTGGCGCGGGTAGGGCCCCGGTGGTTGCTCAGCCGGGCGTTGATCGAGCTGCCGTTCGTGCTGTTCGCCGTGGCGCTGCCGTTCCTCGGTGCGGGTGAGCGGGTCGAGGTGCTGGGCCTGCGCCTGTCCGAGGACGGGCTGCACGGCGCGTGGAACATCGTGGCCAAGGGCACCCTGGGGGTGCTCGCCTCGCTGCTGCTGGCCGCGACCACCACCACCCGGGACCTGATCGTGGGGCTGGACCGGCTGCACTGCCCGCAGGTGCTCACCCAGATCGCCACGTTCATGCTGCGCTACCTGGACGTGCTGGTGGGCGAGGCGCGGCGGATGCGGGTGGCCCGGATCTCCCGGGGTGACGACCCGCGTTTCCTGTGGCAGTTGCGCGGCTTCGCCGCCGGGATCGGTGCGCTGTTCCTGCGGGCTTTCGAACGCGGTGAGCGGGTCTACCTGGCGATGCTGTCCCGGGGCTACACCGGTCGCATGCCCGCGGTGTGGCAGGGCGACGGTGCGGCGACCGCCGGTCAGTGGCTGGTCGCGGCGACCGTGCCGGTGTTGGCGGCCTCCATCGCCGCGACCGCCGTCGTGCTGACATGATCGGTGCCGTGCAGACCGCTGTCTCGCTGGACGTTCGTGGCGTTCGGTACGCGTACCCGGACGGGCATGTGGCCCTGCACGGGGTCGACCTGACGGTGCCGCGCGGTGACCGCGTGGCGCTGCTCGGCCCCAACGGCGCCGGCAAGACCACGCTGGTGCTGCACCTCAACGGCATCCTCACCCCCACCGAGGGCAGCGTGAGCGTCGGCGGGCTGACCGTCACGACGGACCGCGCGACCCTGGCCGAGGTGCGCCGCCGGGTCGGCATCGTCTTCCAGGACCCGGACGACCAGCTCTTCCTGCCCACGGTGGCGGAGGACGTCGCGTTCGGGCCGGCCAACCTGGGCCTGCGGGGCGCCGAGCTGGCCGCCCGCGTGGACGAGGCGCTCGCCGCGGTGGGGATGAGCGAGCACCGGGACCGGGCGCCGCAGCATCTCTCGTTCGGGCAGCGCCGCCGGGTGGCGGTGGCCACCGTGCTCGCCATGCACCCGGAGATCCTGGTGCTGGACGAGCCCTCGTCGAACCTGGACCCGGCGGCCCGCCGCGAGCTCGCGGAGATCCTGCGCGACCTGCCGGTGACCCTGCTGATGGTCACCCACGACCTGCCGTACGCGGCGGAGCTGTGCGAGCGTTCGGTGATCCTGGACGCCGGCCGAATAGTCGCCGACGCCCCCACCCTGGACCTGCTGACCAACCCCACCCTGCTAGCCCGCCACCGCCTAGAACTCCCGTACGGCTTCGCCCCGCACCCCTGACCCGCGGCGATCTTGCAGTTGCTGCCCCGGCAATAGGCGCGAAAGCCGTGAATCGGCGGCAGAAAGCGCAAGATCGCGGGAGAAGGGGTCAGGTTTGCGCGGGGGTGGGGGTTCGGGAGGCGGCGTGTAGGCGCAGGATGCCGGCGGCCGTCGCGCCCGCGCCGGTGACCAGCGCCAACGCCACCATGACCCGGGCGACCTCGGCCGGCCAGGGGACCGGGGCGACGGAACGGGCGAACACCGCCGCGTTGGCCACCCCGGCGAAGAGCGCCAGGCAGGCACCGGCCAGCGCCACCGCGAAGTCGGCGGCCGGGCGGCGGGCCAGCGCGTAGCAGCCGGCGGCGATCGCGCCGAGGCCGGTGAGCAGCGACCAGATCTGCCCGGACAGCAGCCCGACGAGCACGCCTCCCACACCCTGGGCGCCGGCGTCCACCTCCCGGCCCACCGGGTACAGCACGGCGACCGCGCCGCCGGCGACGAGCAGCGCGCCCAGCGCGGACAGCGCCCGCGCGCCGGCCGGAGCGGCGGCGGCGAGCAGGCCGAGCGCACCCACCGCGAGCACTCCCACGATCGTCACGACCCACCAGGTGTACGCGTCCGGCGGCGGCACCCAGTCCAGCGTGCCGCGGATCTGCACCGGGTCGCTCCCGTCGCGCAGCGGGATCGCCCAGTCCCGGACCCGGTGCTCGCGCTCGGGCGCGGCGCGCACGGCGTCCGGCGGTGCCGACTCCCGCCACAGCGCCCGTTGGTCGTGCCAGCGCACCGTGGTCCCGTCGGCGATCCGCCGCCAGGACGGCGCGGCCGCGGGGTCGGCCTCGGCGGGCAGCGTCGTGTCACCGGCGATCGTGCGGTTCAGGTAGGTCGCGGGGGACCGGCTGTTCTCGAACACCCCGTCCGGGCCGATGCGCAGGTACGGCTCGCCGGAGTAGCCGATCACCTCGATCGGTCGGCCGGTGCGGTTGGTCAGCTCCAGGCGGGCGCCCGCCTCGACCACCCGTACCTCCAGGCCGGGTCGGGCGGGCGCGACGCCGCTGGTGCGGGTGCGGTAGTCGGTGCCGTCCGGCGCGTCCGCGCCGTGCGCGGCGGCGGGGGCCGCGGTCAGCAGGGTGGCCGCGCAGGCGGCGGTGGCGACCAGGCCGGCGCGGGCCAGCAGGGTACGGAGCACTAGTCGGCCGCCGCCACTGCCGCGGTGAGGCCCTGCGGGCTGCGGTCGGCGAGCGGCTGACCGTTGACCAGGATGGTCGGCGTGCCGGTGACGTCGCTGCGGCTGGCCTCGTCGGTGACGTGCTCCGTCCACGTCCGGTACGTGCTGTCCTTCACGCAGCCGGCGAACGAGGCCCGGTCGAGCCCGACGCCGGCTCCGATGTCGATCAACTGGTCGTCGGTGAGCCCGGCGCTGCCCTCCGGCGGCTGCTGGTCGAAGAGCGCCTTGGCGTACTCGCGGAACTTGCCGCCGGCCGCCGCGCAGCCGGAGGAGGCCGAGGAGCGGGTGGAGTACTCGGTGGTGGAGAAGCGGTTGAGGTACGCCACCGGGTGGTAGACCACCTTCGCCTTGTTCTCGGCCACCAACTGCTCCAGGGTCGCCCCGCTGGCCTGCTCGAACTGCTTGCAGGCCGGGCAGAGGAAGTCCTCGTAGACGTCGACGGTGACCGGCCCGCCGCCGGTGACGATGCCGGTGCCGTCCGCGTTGGCGCCCGGCGGGGTGGTGAAGTTGTCCGAGCGTTGGCCGGACCAGACGGTCCAGCCGATCAGACCGGCGATGACCAGCACGGCGACCGCGGCGGCGGAGACCCAGATCGTGCGTCGGCGGCGCCGTTCGCGAGCCAGTTGCTGGCGGACCACCCGGGCCGCGTCCCGCTGCCCCTTGCGACTACTCATCCTCGTCCTCCACAGCGGGTTCGGCGGACAGCCACCCGTCCACCGAGACGGGCGTACGCGGCCAGATCAGGAGGAATCCGGCCAACACCAAGAATCCCAGGTCCCGCAGGATCTCCGGGAGGTAACTCGGTGCCTGCCCCTGCGCGAGCTGCCCGCCACTGCCGAAGCAGCCGCAGTCGATGGCCAGGCCACGCGTCCAGGCCGAGGCGATGCCCGCGATGAAGACCACCAGCAGTGCGGCGGAGACCGCCGCGCTGAGCCGGGTGGCCAGCCCGAGCAGCAGGAGCACGCCGAGTGCCAGCTCGACGAAGGGCAGCGCGGCACCGACCACGGTCGCCACGTCGTACGGCATCACCTGGTAGGCGTTGACGGCCCGGCCGGAGGCGGCCAGGTCACCGACCTTCGACGCGCCGGCGACCAGCCAGACGGCGGCGAGGCCCAGTCGGGCCGCGATGCCGAGCCAGGGCCGGACGGCGGACCAGCGGGCGGCCCGGGTGGAAGGTGCTGTCACGGTCATTTGTCGTCCCGTCCGCCCCGGAAGTTCCCGGCTCAGCCGGTCAGGGCGTCGCCGACCGCCTCGACCAGGTCGTCACGGGCCCGGGCGACCCGGGAGCGGATGGTGCCCACCGGCACCCCTTCGACGGCCGCTGCCTCGGCGTACGACAGGCCGAGCAGTTGGGTGAGCACGAACGCGGCACGCCGCTCGGCGCTCAACCGCCGGACCAGGTCGGCGGCACCGAGCTGACCGGCCGGGTCCGGGTGCGGTCGGTCGGTGTAGGCGTTGGCCGCCAGCCGTTCGTCGAGTCGCCGACGGCGGACCACCGTGCGCAGATGATCGGCGCAGGCCCGACGGGCGATGCCGAGCAGCCACGTCCGGACGCTGGAGCGACCCTCGAACGCGGGCAGCGCCCGGAACGCCCGCAGGTACGTCTCCTGGGTCAGATCGTCGGCGCTGTCCGGGTCCACCAGCGCGGCGGCGAAGCGCCAGACCTCGACCTGGGTCAGCCGGACGAACGCGGCCTGGGCGGTCGGGTCACCGTCGCGCGCGGTCAACGCCCACTCGGTGGCCGCGTCCCGGGCGACGCCACCGGCCGGGTCGGCCGGACCGGCGGCACCGGTGTCACGCGGGACGGGGATCACGACAAACCAGGTTACGCGGCGCGCGGCGCGACGACAGGTCCCTTCGCCCCTGGATGGTCTGCGCCACGTCGGGAACTTTTCCCCGCCGTGGGCCGACTACCCGTCATGACTTGCGACCACGTACGCGCGGCGCTGTCGGCGCGGCTGGACGGGGAGGACCCGCAGACGTCCTCGGCGGCGCTGGACGCGCACACTGCCACCTGCGCCGGTTGCCGGGCCTGGCTGGCCCGCGCCGAACAGGTGACCCGACTGGCCCGGGTGCAACCGGTGGAGGTGCCCGACCTCACCGCCGCGGTGCTGGCCGCGGTCGCCGCCGATGCCGCCCGCCGCAGCCCGGCCGCCGTCCGGCAGGCCCGCCGGCAGGTGCTGCGGGTCGCGGTGGCGGTGGCCGCGGTGGCCCAGTTGGCGATCGCGCTGCCGATCCTGCTCGCCGGGCTGGGCGTGTCGGTTGACCCGCACACCAGCCGGGAGATGGCCTCGTTCGACGTGGCACTGGCGGTGGGCTTCGCGCTGGCCGCCTGGCGGCCGGAGCGGGCCCGGGCGTTCCTGCCGGTGGCCCTGGTGCTGGCGGTCTGCCTGGCCGGCACCAGCGCGGTGGACATCGCCAACTCGACCACCGCGCTGGTGCACGAGGTCGGTCACCTGGCCGCCGTGGTGCAGGCGGGGTTGCTGTGGGCGCTCGGCCGCACCGGGGAGACGGACCGGCCGCTCACGCCGGCACTGGCGGGGCGCGGGTGAGTCGCCCACACACTCGGGTCGCCGAGATCCGGTCCGGTCGGCGAGCATGGCGAGCATGACTGTCGCCCCCCGCCGCTGGCTCGCCCGGTTGGCCGCCACCGCCGGCCTCCTGGTCACCGTCGTCGTCCTGCTGATCGCCCCGGCCACCCCGGCCAGTGCCCACGCGGTGCTGCAGTCCAGCAGCCCGGCTGCCTCGGCCGTCGTGCCGAGCGGCCCGGCCGAGGTGGTCCTCACCTTCAGTGAGTCGGTGCGCAAGGTCCCCGGCAAGATCCGGGTCGTCGCGCCGGACGGCTCGCGGGCCGACCGGGGTGAGCCCCGCTTCGACGGCGCCACGGTGACGATCCCGGTGGACCCGGCCGGCGAGCGCGGCACCTACCTGGTCAGCTTCCGGGTGATCTCCGCCGACAGCCACCCGGTCTCCGGCGCGTTCACCTACTCCGTCGGCGCACCCTCGACACCGCCGGTCGACTCCGGTGACGACAGCCGGGCCAACCCGGTGGTCGGCAACGCGGTGAAGGTGGCCCGTTTCCTCGGCTACGCCGGCCTGGTGCTGCTGATCGGCCCGGCGCTGGTGCTCGCGGCGCTGTGGCCGCGACGGCTGTCCCGGCGCGGCCCGGCCCGGCTGGCCTGGACCGGCCTCGGCCTGGTGGCCGTCGCCACCCTCGCCGACCTGTGGCTGCAGGTGCCCTACACCGCCGGCGGTGGCCTCTTCGACGTCACCGGCGAGGGGTTCGGCAGTGTGTTCGGCAGCGCCTTCGGCGCCGCCCACCTGGTGCGGCTCGGCCTGCTGGCGGCCTCGGCGTTCCTGCTCCGGCCGCTGCTGGCCCGGCCGACCGGCCGTTCCGACGCGATCATCCTGGCCGTGCTCGGCGGGGCCGCCCTGCTGACCTGGCCGCTGGCCGGGCACCCGGCGGCGTCACCGGCGCCGGCGGTCTCCGTGGTGGTCGACGCGGTCCACCTGGGCAGCATGGCGGTCTGGCTGGGCGGCCTGCTGATGCTCGGCGGCTTCCTGCTCCGGCAGGCCGACGAGCGTGAGTTGGGCGCGATCCTGCCCATCTGGTCGCGCTGGGCGGCGCTCGCCGTCTCGGCGCTGCTGCTGGCCGGCACCGTCCAGGCGTTGATCGAGGTGGCGACGCTGGACGCCCTGTTCGGCACCACGTACGGGCGGCTGCTGCTGGCGAAGATCGGGCTGTTCGCGCTGGTGATCGCCGTGGCCGCGTACTCCCGGCACCTGGTGCGCCGGCGCACCGCGGCGCAGCGGCCGGCGCCGGTGCGCCGGGCGGTCCTGGTGGAGCTGGTCGTCACCGTCGTGGTGCTGGGCCTGTCCGCGACCCTGGTGCAGACCACGCCCGCGCGGACCGCCGTGGCCGAGCCGGCCGGCACCCAGGCCGGTCTCTTCACCACGACCCTGTCCAGTCCGCTCTTCTCCATGCAGGTCGAGCTGGACCCGGCCGAGCGGGGCAACAACTCGCTGCACCTGTACGCGTACACCAAGGACAACCGGCCACAGCCGGTGGTGGAGTGGCGGGCGACCGCCGCGCTGCCCTCGGCCGGGATCGAGCCGATCGAGATCCCGTTGCTGCCGCTGACGGACAACCACGCCTACGGCGACGTCAGCCTGCCGGCCGCGGGTGACTGGCAACTGCGGGTCACCGCGCGTACGTCCGACATCGACCAGGCCACGGTGACCGCCACCGTGCCCATCCGTTAGAGAGGTTCCCGAATCCCATGACCCGTCTCCGGCGTACCGCAACCGCCGCCACCGCCCTGGCGTTCACCGCCGTCGCCACCGCCGTCCTCGGCTTCGCCGGTCCGGCGTTCGCCCACGTCACGGTGAACCCGAAGGAGGCGACTCAGGGCGGCTACGCGCGGGTGGCGTTCCGGGTGCCCAACGAGAGCGACACCGCGTCGACCACCAAGCTGGAAGTGGTGCTGCCGGAGAACGCCCCGATCGGCTCGGTGTCGACCATGCCGGTGCCCGGGTGGACGGTCGCCGTGGAGAAGCGCAAGGTGGACCCGCCGATCGAGGTGCACGGCAGCCCGATCACCGAGGCGGTGTCCAAGCTGACCTGGACGGCCACCGGCGACGCGGCGGTGAAGCCCGGCCAGTTCCAGGAGTTCCCGGTCTCGATGGGGCCGCTGCCGAAGATCGACATGATGGTCTTCAAGACCCTGCAGACCTACTCGGACGGCAGCGTGGTGCGCTGGATCGACGACCCCAACCCGGGCGGCGAGGAGCCGGAGAAGCCGGCGCCGGTGCTCGCCCTGACCGCCGCGGCGCCGTCGGCGTCGGCCGCGCCCGCCGCCGCAGCCGTCGCGACCACCGACGATGACGACGATGACGAGGGCGAGGGCACGGCGGTCGGCCTCGGCGTCGCCGGGCTCGTCGCCGGTCTGGCCGGTCTGGTGCTGGGTGGGCTGGCCTTCGCCCGCTCCCGGCGGGAGCCGGCCGCCAAGTCCTGAGCACGGCCACACCCGCTGGCCCGCCGGAGCGATCCGGCGGGCCAGTGTGCTTTCCCGGGGCCGGAGGCAGCCGTGCCGTGGATATCCCCTGATCAGCCGGCGTACGTCGGTAAGGTCTGCCGGGTACCTGGCTACGGAGGGAGACGGAGCGGATGCGATTCGTGCGGGCGATCGCCGGAGTGCTGCTGTTGGTCATCGGGATTCCGGCGCTGTTCGCCGGTGGCGCGCTCTGGCTGGTGACCCGGCACGCCGACCCCGGGGGGACCTTCGCCGCCCGGTTCGAGACGGTCCGCACGCCCGGCCACGCAGTCGTGGTCACCGACCTCGACCGACTGCTGCGGCAGGAGGCGCCGTTCACCCGTACCGCGCAGACCCGGCTGCGCCTGGACGCCCGCACGCCGGACGGCCCGGCCTTCGTGGGCCTGGCGCCCACCGCCGAGGTGCGCCGCTTCCTGGAGCCGGTCCCGCACGCCTCGGTCCGCCGGGTGGCACTGGCCCGGGGTCCGCTGCCGGTCCGGACGGATCCGGCCGGCCCGGCCGTCGGCGCTCCGGCAGCCGTCGCGTCACCCACGCCGCTGGGTCGCCCGTTCTGGGTACGCGAGGGGATCGGCTCGCTGGAGTGGAGCGCGGACGATCTGGCCGGCGAGCCGATGAGCCTGGTGGTGATGCGTCCCGACGGTGGGAGCGACCTCGCCCTGGACCTGCGCGCCGAGTTGCGGGCGGCCTGGACCACCCCGGCCACCTGGGGGCTGCTGGCCGTGGGGGTGCTGCTGGTGGTGTGCGCCGTGCTGCTCCTGCTGCGACCGCTGCGCCCGCGCGAGGTGGTCTTCGTGGTCGAGCCGGACCAGGTGCCGGTGCTCGCGGGGCGGCTCGGGGTCAGCTCGTTGAGCGGCCTGGGCGCCCCGCCCGCCGGGGACGCCGCGGCGACGCGGTCGCTGCCGGCCGGGCGGCAGCTCACCTCGGTCGGTTCCAGCCTGGGCGAGAGGGCGATCACCGCCGTGCCGACCCGGCCGACCAGCCTCGCCGACCTGGACCCGCCGGCCCGCCTGCCCCGACCGCCGGAGGTGGCGCTGAGCCTGGCGTGGCCACCGGCCACTCCGGAGCCGACAGCTCGGCCGGTGGCGGTGGACGGAACGGCGGGCGGCCCTCCGCGCTGCCGACGCGGAGGGCCACCTTCACCGGGGGATCGGTGCTACCCGAGCGACGCTTGAGGTAGGTGAGACCAGATTAGCGCCGAAAGCGGCTACTAGACAGCTGTGTCCATTTGGTGCGACTTTTCCACCTCGCGGCCACCCCGGATCGGCAGCGCCACCAGCAGCAGCAGGCTGAGCAGCACGTAACCGTTGCGCAGCACGAAATCCACCGGGTCGTCGGTGCGGACCGGGGCCACACCCCAGTCGTGGAACGACACCACGCCGTAGATGATCAGGGCGGTGGTGCCCACGGCGAGCCCAGCCAGCCACCGTCGCCGACGGGCCTCGTCCGGCCGGTCCGCGCTCAGCGCCGCGTCCGCCAACAGCACCACCGCCGGGACGAACCAGTAGATGTGGTGAGTCCAGGTGATCGGGCTCGCCAGGGCCCCGACCAACCCGGTCAGGGCCAGGCCGGTCAACGCGTCGCCGGCCCGGGCGGCGCGGACCGCCCGCCACAGCCCGTAGCCGGCAACCACGGCGACCACCAGCAGCCACAGCAGCCGGTCCGGCTTCTCCGGCGCGCTGAACCGGCTGAGCAGGCCGAACAGCGACTGGTTACCGGTGTAGTCGGTGCGGCCCACCCGCTCGGTGGCCCACAGCTCGTGGGTCCAGAACCGCCACGAGTCACGCGGCGCGATCGCCGCCGCGAGCAGGGTCGCCGCCGCGGCGGTCGCGCTCGCCACCGCCGCGGCCCGCCACCGGCGGGTGGCCAGCAGGTACACGATGAAGATGCCGGGGAAGAGCTTGAGGGCCGTCGCCAGGCCGATGCCGACCCCGGCCCAGCGTCGCGCCTGCGGCACGGCGAACAGCAGGTCGGCCAGGATCAGCACGACCAGCAACATGTTGATCTGCCCGAAGGTGATCGTCTCGCGGGTGCTCTCCACCGCGAGCACCAGCAGCACCGCGACGGTCAGGGTGAACGCGCGTGGCAGGTTGTGTCGGGCGATCACCGGCGTCACCAGCCAGCGGGTGGTCAGCACCACGGCCAGCACGGTGAGCACCGTGAAGATCGTCACGGTGGCGCCGAGCCGGATCAGACCGAACGGCCAGAGCAGCAGCGCGCTGAACGGCGGGTACGTGAAGTACAGCTCGCCCTGCACCCGGTCGGGCTGGACGTAGTCGTAGAGCGGGTTGCCCGCCGTCCACCAGTCCATCGCGGACATGTAGATCTTGAGGTCGAAGAAGTTGTGCACCAGGCCGGGCAGGTAGAGCGCCGGCAGCACGGCGATCAGGGCCACCACCGTGACCAACCGACGGACCGTACGGCCGCCGGGATCCTCGTCGGTGACGGCTGGCGGTGCGACGGGTTCGGCTGGCACTCCGAAACCCTAGCGGTCTGCTCCGCCGAGAGCGCGCAGCCGCGGGTCGTGGGCTGCGCGTAGGCTGTCCCGGTGGCTGATCTCCTCGTCTGGATCGACTGTGAAATGACCGGGTTGGACCTTGGCAGGGACAAGCTGATCGAGGTTGCGGCACTGGTCACCGATCCTGACCTCAACGTGCTGGGTGACGGCGTCGACGTGGTGATCCACGCCGACGAGGCCGCGCTGGAGGCGATGCCGGAGATCGTCCGGACGATGCACGCCAAGTCCGGCCTCACCGACGAGGTGCGCCGCTCCGCCGTGACCCTGGCCGAGGCCGAGGACCTGGTCCTGGAGTACGTCAGCGGTTTCGTCAAGGATCCGCGTACCGCGCCGCTGTGCGGCAACTCGATCGCCACCGACCGGGGCTTCATCGCCCGGGACATGCCCCGCCTCGACGCGCACCTGCACTACCGCATGATCGACGTCTCGTCGATCAAGGAGCTGTGCCGCCGCTGGTACCCCCGCGTGTACTTCGGTCAGCCGCAGAAGGGCCTGGCGCACCGGGCGCTGGCCGACATCCGGGAGAGCATCCGGGAGTTGGAGTACTACCGGCGGACGGTCTTCGTCCCGCTGCCCGGCCCGGACGTGGAGACCGCCAAGGGCATCGCCGCCCAGCTCTGACCCCGGCGCTGGTCCCGGAGCGCCTTCCGGGCGACGCGGGAACCCGCTGGACGCGGTCGGCGGCGGTGTGGCTATTATTGGTCCGCACCCCGCCCGGGGCGATCGACCGGGCGACGGCGGCATGGTGGCTGTAGCTCAGTTGGCAGAGCACCGGGTTGTGGTCCCGGTTGTCGTGGGTTCAATTCCCATCAGTCACCCAGCTAGTGGATCGCAGCATCCGCAGATCAGGCCCCCTCCAACGAGGGGGCCTGATTCGTGTGGAGCAAACCCCGTGCCTGGACCACACGAAGACGCCCCCTCCGTGGAGGGGGCGTCTTTCGGTGCGATGTCAGGCGGTGGGCGTGGGCGTCGGGACGCCGGCCTCGGGGGTCGGCGTGGTGTCCGGGTCGGCCGGCGGCTCGTACGGGATGGCGCTGCCCTTGACGTACTCGTCCCAGCTCATGTTCCAGTCGGTCCAGCCGTTGCCGTTCTGGAGCTTGCGCTCGGTGCCCTTGACCGTGATCGGGTCGCCGATCTGGGTGTTCTTGAACAGCCAGTCACCGTTGGCCATCGACACGTTCACACAGCCGTGCGACACGTTCACGCTGCCCTGCTGCCCCTCGGACCAGGGGGCCGCGTGGATGAACTCCCCGCCCCACGTGAGCCGCTGGGCAAAGTCGATCTTCGTGCGGTAGCCCTCCTCCGGGCCCAGCTCCTCCATGGTGTCGAAGACCGTCTTGCGCAGCTTCTCGATCACCACCATGGTGCCGCTGGACGACGGGGTGGCCTTCTTGCCGAGGCTGACCGGAATGGTCTTGATGAGGGAGCCGTTCCGGGTCACCGTCATCCGCTTGGTCTTGTTGTCCACCGTCATGACCACGGCAGCGCCGATCTTGATGTCTACGCTGAGGTCGGCCCGGCCGTACCAGCCGTTGCCCAGCGGCAGGCCGCCGGCCTGCACCCGGTAGGAAACCTTGCTGTCGGCCTTCCAGAACTCCTTCGGCCGGTAGCGGATCTCGGTGGGGCTGACCCAGTGCCAGATGCCCTCCTGGGCCGGCGTCGAGGTCACCGTCATCCGCCGCTGCACGTCGTCGCGGTAGTCCTCCGGGATGCCCCGGCTGAACTTCACGATCAGCGGCATCCCGACCCCGACCACCTGGTTGTCGCCGAGGAAGCTGCTGACCCGGATCTGGTTGGACGGCTTGGCCATGGTGGTGAAGGTGCTGGTCGCGGTGGCGGGACGCCCGTCGTCGCCGGTGGCGGTCACCGTGGCCGTGTAGCTCGTCCCGTACGCCAGGGCGCCGGCCGGCAGCCAGGTCTTGCCGTCCGCGGAGAGGGTGCCCTCGACCGTTTTGCCAGCCGCGTCCTTGAGCTCGACGGCGGTCTGCACGGCGTCCTTCGTGGTGAAGGTGATGCCGGTGGACGCCGGCACGTCCTTGGCGTCGGTCGCCGGCTCGCTGATGGTCGCCGCCGCCTTCGGTGCCGGGCTCTCGCCGCCGCCCTGCCACGAGGACGGCTTGTCGCCCTTGCCGTCGGTGCAGGCGGAGGTGAAGGCCAGCGCCACGGCGAGAAGCCCCGCCGCGAACACCCGGCGTCGCCCACCGCGCCGGATCAGCTGGTCCTGGCTAGCTCGCATGATGTCCTCACAGTCGTGGTCGCTGACCCATCGTCTCCTACAGACGCGCCAGAACCGGCCCCGGTTGCCGAGGGTGAACCGGAACACGCCGACGATGATGCCGGAATTTTGCTAGAATCCGGCGTTTCGTGAGCCTCGCTCGTCTCCGTGCCGGGTCTACGGGGCCGCGCCAGCGCCGCCGCGTCGCGGGCAGTGCAAGGGTACGCGCCGACCCGTACCGTCGCACGGGCCGGCGCGGACGCCGGATGGCTCAGAGCAGCGGGCCCGACCCGCCCGCGGGCACTGGCAGCGCGCTGCCCTTGACGAACTGCGACCAGCTCAGGCTCCACGCCGTCCACCCGTTGCCGGCCGCCAGCCTGCGCTCGGTGCCCTTCACCGTGATCGGGTCACCGATGCGCGTCTTGTCGAACAGCCACCGGGCGTTCGCCATCGACACGTTCACGCAGCCGTGCGAGACGTTCTGCCGCCCCTGCACGTGCTCCGACCAGGGCGCGGCGTGGATGTACTCGCCACCCCAGGTGAGCCGCTGTGCGAACTGGATGTCGGTGACGTAGCGGTTGGCCGGGTCCGGGTCGTCCCGGGTGTCGAAGGTCGTGGCTTCCTTCTTCTCCATCACGACCATCGTGCCGCTGGACGACGGGGTGCTCTTCTTGCCCAGACTCACCGGCACGGTGCGGACCAGCGTGCCGTTCTCGAACACCGTCATCTTCTTGGTGGCGTTGTCGACCTTCATCACGAACGACCGCCCGATCTTGGCGGTGGCCTTGCGGTCGATGTCGCCGTATTTGCCGTTGCTGAGCGGCATCCCGGCCAGCGCGATCCGCACGGTGATGGTGGTGCCCGGCTGCCAGTACTCCGGCGCCCGGTAGTAGGCCTGCGTGCCGTTGTCGACCCAGTGCCACGCGCCCGGCTGCGGCGGGTCCGTGCGGACGAACATCCGCTTCTGCACCGCCGCCCTGTCCTTCTTCGGGATGCCCGGGTGGAACTCGGTGACCACCGGCATGGCCACCCCGTAGCTCTTGTCGTCGAAGAGGTACAGGCCGGACCCGATGGTCGACTTCGGCTTGGCCATCGTCGTGAAGTTGCTGGTGCCCTGACTGCTGGTGCCGTCCGGCGCGGACGCCGTCACCGTGGCCGTGTAGCGCGTGCCGTACTTCAGTGGGGCCGACGGCACCCAGGAGGAGCCGTCAGTACGCAGCTTGCCCTCCACGGCGCCGCCACCCTCGGCGGTCAGCGTGACCGCGGAGACCTTCGCGCCGTCCGGGAGCTTCGCGCTGATCTCCGTGCTCACCGGCTTGTTCTTCGTGCCGTCGGCCGGATTCAACGCCAATGCCGGGCCGCTCGGCGTAGCCGGCGTCTCCGGCTGGCCCGTGGCGGGGTCGGCGCTCGCGCTCGACTCGGCCCCGCCCACGAATTCCGGCTTCTTCTGCTCGTCGCCGCACCCGGTCAGTGCCAGCGACGCCGCCAGGGTCAGAGCGCCGACCACCGCCCCGGCTCGCGTGAACCGTGCCATCCCCACCTCTGTTCTCGCGTACCTGGCGGACATCGTGCCGCATCACCGCCCCGACCCACGCCCCCATCCTTCGCGCGCGGGTCGATTTGACCGTTTCTGCCCGGTAAGCTCGACCGAAGGGGGGACCCGGGCAACCGGATTGGAGCCCGGCTCAGCGGGGTGCTAATGTTCTCTCCGTTGCCGACGAGCGCCGCTAGCTCAACTGGCAGAGCAGCGGACTCTTAATCCGCGGGTTCGGGGTTCGAGTCCCTGGCGGCGCACCAACGATCAAGGCTCTGACCTGGTGGTTCACACTGGGTCGGGGCCTTTTTCGTGTCTACGGGCGCTGAACGTCGCGTCGGCGGCAGTCCGCTGCGGATCCGCGACGTGGACCGGCTGGCCGACTATCTCGCGGCCACCCGCGCCGGACACGTCGACCACGCGCCGTATGAGCCGATCCCGACCGTCTCTTGGGATGGGCAGGTGGTGCTGCTGTCACCGGAACTGCTCGGCATCACAGAGCCGCGATACGGCGACTTCATCGCCGGCAACGTCCTCCATCAGCCGATCACCGCCATGCTTGCCGGCGCCGGCGACCTGGACTACGTCGCCGAGTTCGTCACGGCCCTCAACGACTGCGCCGATCACTGCGCCTTCTACGACTTCTGCCGCGGCGCCCAGGCCGGCAATCGTTACTTCGAGCACGCGTCGTTCATCGCCCGAGAGACGACCTACTGCCGGACCACCCGACAGGCCCTCGTTCGCGCCGCCGCCGACCACCTCACCCCTCAAGGAGGAGCACCATGACCAACGCTCTCGCGATCCTCATCAACGCGGCACCCGAGCAACTCGCCCGCCTCGGCGTCGACCCGCAGCGGTCGGTAGCGTCGATCGACGTGGCGAAGTTCGACAACCGCCCCGCCTGGGATAACAAGGGTAAGTTCGACAGTCGGCCCGGCTGGGACAAGAAGAAGTAGCCCCACCACGGGACGCGCGGGGTGCGTGCCCACCCCGCGCCCACACAGGTTGAGGACACATGCGCACCACCACGATCGGCGACGTGAAGGTCCTGCTGCCGGACCTCGAACCGGACGACCTCGACACCACCACGGACCTGGCCGGCGGCCTCACCGAGGCCCTCGTCGAGGGCGCAGCGTGGCGCGGTGTGCACCTTGAGGGTGCCAGCATCCGGAGCAGCCTGATCACCGGCGTGGACCTCAGCGAGAGCACCTGGGAGGGCGGCAGCCTCTACGGCTGCGAGATCACCCGCACCGACTTCTCCGGCGCGACCCTGACCGGCATGACCATCGAACGTTGCGCGATCACCGGCTCCCGGTTCACCGGCACCAGACTCACCGACGTACGCCTCAAGGACGTCCTGTTCGACGGCTGCCGCTTCGACTACGCCACCTTCCAACGCGTCGCCGCCGCCGGCTCGGTCGCGTTCACCGACTGCACTTTCACCAACGGCGCGTGGTCTTCCTGCCGACTACCTCGCATCGCGCTGCGGTCTTGTGACCTCACCGGACTGGAGTTGGACTCTTGCCAGCTCGACGGCACCGATCTGCGGGGCAGCCGGCTCCAGGGCCTCAAGACGCCGCTGGACAACCTGCGCGGTGTCACCCTCAGCGAGGACCAACTTCCTGACCTCACCCGGCTGGCCGTCGCTGTCCTCGACCTCACCGTTGGTAACGAGTGAAGCCGAGGAGGCATCGTGCTCGCTGAACCCACTGGCAGCGCGGACACGATCCTCGTCTGCATCCGGGGCAACTCCGGCTCCGGTAAGAGCAGCATCGCCCGCGAGCTACGACGCCGGCACGGCCGGGGCTGCGCCCTGGTCGAGCAGGACTACCTGCGCCGCATCCTGCTGCGCGAGCGGGATAAGCCCGGCGGGGCGGCACCGGCGTTGATCGGGCAGACCGTTCGGTTTGCGCTGGACCACGGCTATCACGTCGTGCTGGAGGGCATCATGCACAGCAGCCGCTACCGAAGCATGCTGACCTCCCTGCGGGACGACCACCGCGGCCGGTCGCTGTTCTGCTACCTCGACGTGTCCCTGGCCGAGACCCTGCGCCGGCACCTCACTCGCCCGCAAGCCGGTGAGTTCACCGCCGAGCACATGAGCGGCTGGTACGCCGCCCATGACGTCCTGGACTGGCCCGACGAACTCGTCCTACCCGAGACCACCGGACTGAACGAGGCCGTCGAGGCCATCGCGGCTGCTGCCGGGCTACCCCAGACCGGACGCGACGACGACTTGCTACCGATCGTTTCGTCCCCGTAGAGCAGCGCAGCCGGCTACCGGTGTCGCCGGTCCGGCGGACCGTTCGCCAACATCAGTCCCGAGTGGCCAGACAGCCCGTCAAGCACGGCGACTGCGACGGCATGGAGCTCGCCCTACCGCGCTGACCGATGATGCGGACCTGTGCGAAGTCGAGGGGTGGCAGGCGCGGCGGTACGGTGTCCCGGCGCGGTATCGGAGATCTCCAATTCGGCCCGCAACCTTGTAGCATGCGGCGGACGACGGTCGGCAGCCGGAGCGCGGCTCTGGTACGACTCGGCGGCGGCACCGCCGGGTCGGGCGGCCGCGGCGCCGGTCCGGCCGGGGCCGGGGTGAGAGAGGAACCTGCTCGGCGTGTTCCAGGAACCGGACCAGATTCGGATGACCGGCGGAGATTCAATGGGCGAGGCGTCTGACGCCGGGCCGCCGCCGGAGGTGTTGGACGCGGAGCTGGCCAAGGCGATGCGGCACGTTGCCGTGCTGCGCACTGGGTTCTACGTCGTCGTGCTGTTGATCGCGCTCGGGGGCCAGGTGTCCGGGGCGATGGAAGCGCTCGGCATGCCGTGGTACGTCGCACTTCCCGCGGTTGGGGCGTTGGAGCTGGGCGGCGTCGTGGTGCTGGCGAACGCTGACGTACGCCGTCGACTGGGCGAAGGGGCGATTCTGTCCCGGGTGTTGTCGGCCGGCATCGCCGCCGCCGCGGTCGCCTTCAACTGGCTGGCTCACAGCAACCACCTCGAAGGCGGTTTCTACGCGGGCATGTCGCTGCTCGGTTATCTGGTGTGGCTGATGAGCAGCGAGAATCAGCGGCGGGACCGGCTGCGCGCCAGGCAGCAGCTGCCACCCACGACGCCGGGGTACGAACCGGTCGGGCACTGGTTGCGACACCCGTGGCTGACCCACCGCGCCCGCTCGTTGGCCAAGGCCGATCCCGGCCTCGGGCTGTACGGTTCGCTCGACGCGGCCCGCGCGCAGATTCGCGCCGAGCGGCGGCAGGCGGCGCTCAGGAAGGTGTTGCGCCGCAAGATCAGCCGAGCACTGGACGGCACCACCGCGGACATCGCCCTTGCGGTGTACGACCTCGACGAGATCGCCCTGCGGCTGGCCGAGCAGGCGGACTACGACGGGCTCACCGCGCTGATCGCCGCCGATCTGGCACCTGCGCGTGTGCTGGCCGGGAACCTGCCGGCTGGCGGCCGCCGCCGGCGGTGGCGTCGGACGCGCCACCCCGACCCCGTCGCACTGGCCTCGGCCGCGCGGCTGCTCGCCGACGCGCCGGAGCGGCCGTTCGCCCACGCCCCCGAGCCGCTCGTGGACGCGGCCCCCGCAACCCCTGCGGCGGAAGGGGCCTCCGGCGACCCGGTGCGGCCAGAGTCGGCCGGGGACGCCGTACAGCACGCAGGAGACGGTGCCGAGCGCCCGGGATCGGAGCGGTCCGAAGGCACGGGCCAGCTCACCTCGACCACGGATCAGCCGGACCCGCCCCGCGCCTCCGAGTGGGCGGCGCTTCACGCGGAACTCGCCCCGCTCCTGCCGGCAGCCCCGCCGCGCCGGACGCCGCGCAGCACAGCAGGCCGGTCGGCTGTCAGCCGGGCGGAATCGCCGTCGACCACGGACGCGCCAGGCGCCGTCGCGGAGCCGGCCGACGTGCCGCCGGTAACGGTCCGCCGCGCGGCAGCGATGCCGCGAACCGCGACGGGACGGGCAGGTGTCGCCCGAGTCGCCGACCTGGCGGGCGAGCCGGTGCCGGCGGCGGACGTCACGCGAGAGCTGCCCCTGGTGGCCGGGCGGGATCTGCCGGATCTGGTGAACGCCGCGGCGAGCCGCACCACACCACCCGTCGCGGCCCCCGACGTGGTGGAGAAGGCCACCGAGCAACGATCAGCGTCGCGGCCGCGGCAGCGCCGGCGGGACGACGGTGACCCGCGACCGAGCTCGGAGACCGTCCGGCGTCGGTCGAACACCCAGTCGGCCGAGGCAGGTCGGCCCTGACGAAAAGGTCCTCAACGGACTGACCGACAGATCTTCCCGGTCCGCGTAGGTGGTTACACGCCGGGTTCCGGCGTCTAGTCGGTCTGGCACCGGGGATCGTGGGCGGTGTAGAGCAGGGACAACTGGTGGTGAAGCTGGCGCCGTTCGTCCTTGTGGAGGGCAGCGAGGAAGTCGTCCTCGGCCCGGCGCACTGCCGTGAGGGCTTCCGACAGTGCGGTGCGGCCGTCTGCGGTGATGCTGATGACTTGTTTGCGGCGGTCGCTGGAGCTGCGGTCGCGCCGGACGTACCCGTTGCCCTCGAGTTCGTCGATGACCGCGACCATCGTGGTGCGGTCGAGCCCCGTCTGCCGGCACAGGTCACGCTGGGACAGTTCCGCGTCGTGGACGAAGGCCAGTACCCGTAGGTCTCGGCCGCGGAGGCGGAAGGGCAGGAGTGCCTGTTCCATCCTGGCTCTGGCGAGGTCAGCCAACTTCAGCAGGAGGTACCCGGTGGTCGAGGAGATGGCTTCGGAAGAGAGCACGCACGCAGTTTAGTCGTCAGCTCGACGGATTATCAGCTAGGCTGACGATCAGCGAGTCTGCTCTACTTTGGAGAGCCGCATGAAGACGCGTGTCATCCTCACCATCGTCGGCGCGATCACCGCGACGCCCGCACTTGCGTTGTTCTGGCCGCGACTACTGGCGAGCAGTTACGGGTTGGCTGATCCCGACCCCATGACCACGGCGCTGCTCCAGCACAGGGGTGTGCTGCAGGCGGCGCTCGGCGCGGCCATCATCTGGGGAGCCTTCTTCCTGCCGGCCAGAGTGCCGGCGGCGGCGACTGCCATCATCACCAAGGCGGCGTTTCTCGCCCTGACCGTCGTCGATGCTGGGATGCGAGCCGACATGAACCTCATCTCGCTGGTGTTCGACCCGCTCGCCATCGTCATCCTGGGTGTCGTGATCGTGCTCCACTTCCGCGAATCGCCCGTCGCTGCCGCACCAGCCTGACGCCGGAGCAGGGCAGAGCAGCCAACCCTCGATCTGCCAGAGCGGGCCCACGTCGTTGCGCGGCAAGGTCTAGATTTCGTCGACGGATCGATCTGAAGACGGTGAGGGTGCGGGTGGTGGGCGAGAGGCTCAGCAACACAGGGCTCCGGAACGGGTTCGACCTGCTGGTCACTCCCGATGCTCGGTTCGTGCGGTTGCTGCGGCGGGAACTGCGCCGAACCAGTCGGTTGTTTGCCATCGCAGGTCTGCTGCTGTGCGTCACGAGCCTCGGTACGTTTCTGGCCGAGGGCGCGTGGTTCTTCGCCGGGCTGTTCGGCTTCCCGTTCGGGGTGGTGTGGTGCCTCGCCGGGGTGATCAACGGCCCGCTGCACGTGCGACGCAACCCGGAAATACTGGCGCCCCTGCGGTACGTGTTCACCGCCGATGCCATCGAGTGGCACACCGTCCACGCCTCGCTGCGGGTGCCGTGGACGACGATCCGGCATGTCAGCCGTTCCCGTGAGGCGTACCGAGTGGACTGCGCGGACCAGCGCGAGCCCCGGTACCTGTGTCGTACGACGCTGACCCCGGACCAGGACGCGCGGTTGGCCGCATACCTCGACGAACGGCTCGCTGCACGACTGGCCTCGAAGACGTCGGTGCAGCCGTCGCCACCCACGGGGGACAGCAGGTGACAGGTCCACGCAAGGCGCAAGCGCCCGCCCAGGAGTTCCGGGGGGCCGCCCGCGCTCCGGACCTGACGTTGCCGTCGTAGGCAGCTACCGCCTGGCGCAGGTCACCGCAGCCAGCGGACGTGATCTTCGATCCCGCGAACCGCTTTCCGCCACACAGTGCTGGCCTGCCCTCCTTGCAGAGAAGCAAGCTGGCGACGGGCGCCCCATCCGGCGATTGGCCTGTCGACGCTCCGAAACAGGTCGTCGAGCCGATCCAGGGGTGAGCCCACGGTCAGCAGTTTCCGCACGTCGTCAAGGTTGAACGCCTCCGAGATCTCTCGGATGAGATCACGGTTGGTGATGAACAATTCCGGGACCCACTGCGTTGGCGCAAACCGCAGGCTGTGCGCGATGAGGTCGAACTCGTAGCAGTGGTCGTCGTCAGGCTCCGCCGTGCTGCCTATTTGCTCCACGAGGCTTTCCCAATCGGGAATGTCGGCGAGCTCGTGCGCTTCGGTTCTGGCCAGGTATGCACGCATCGAAGCCATGGATCTGAATAGGAGCAGGTGCCTCTGGGCGCCGGGGAAGGCCGCCTCGGTCCGTTGTTCGTCGAAATATGCTCGAAGCGTGAACCCGGTTTCGCCAGACCGAAGCGAGATGGCAATCGGGTGGATAGTTGATGCGCTGCTCCAGGGCGTGTCCAGCTGGCCAGCGTCCGTGGACATCGAATATGTCCACTGTGCCCTGGGGTGCTCGCGTTCGCGGGTCTCACGTTCCCGCTGCAGGCGTTCGCGGCTGTAATGTTCCCGGTCCCGGCGTTCACGGCTCTCCCGCGGGCGATCCCGGCGATCACCGGTGTCACCTTCGCCATCCTGCCGTTCGCGTTCCTGCCGCTCGCGACTGCGCCGTTCGCGGTCCTGTCGTTCGCGATCCTGACGTTCGCGGTCGCGCCGTTCACGTTCCTGGCGTTCGCGGGTCTGCCGCTCGCGATCCTGCCGTGCGCGGGCTTCGCGCTCATGCGCATCTGTCAGGTGCTTGTACGCCGCGTTGATCTGCTGCATTTGCCGCGTGACTTCTTCACGGACCTTCGCAGGACTCGACTGGTGCCTGTCCGGATGCCAGATCTGCACGAGAACCCGGTAGCGCTCCCGAATCTCCCCGACCGACGATTCACGCGTCACACCGAGAATCGTGTAGGGATCCTGTCCGTCAGGGAGCATGACAGCCACCGGATCTCATGGATATTCGGTTCGCGCGCACGGCGGTGATGGTAACAGCGCCGTCGATGCGTGTTGGCACGCAGCACTGCGCCGGCGTGGAGGGAGACGCAGCGCGCCCCGCACGACGTCCTCGGCCGGCCTGACGCACTCGTCGTGCCCGAGACCTTCCTGCTGGAGGACAACGGCGCCGCCGTCGCTGCGGCATCCGGGTTACCGCGGGACGGGCGGGACGAGCCGCCTCCCCTGCCCGCCGGATAGGTTCGCCTGCGGCGGGTAAGCGGCGCGCGTGCCCGCGAATCAGGAGCCGGCAGCCGAATTCGACCCGGCACCGCACGGGCGGTCCCGGGTCGGTCGGACGTTTGCCAGCCTCCAGGAGCGTGGGCGGCGGGCGCTGAGCTCCCGCGCGTGGCGGTTGCGCCTGTTCGGTCTGCTCGCCGTGCAGGCCGGTGTCGCTGCGACGATCGCCTGGTTCGTGGCGTACCAGTTCCTGGACAATTCCTCCCCGATCTTCGCACCCACCACGGCGGTCGGCATCGTGGCCGCCGCGATGGGATCACGCCTGCGGCGTACCGTCGAGTTGCTGGTCGGGGTGGTCCTCGGGCTCGCCATCGGTGACACGCTCATGCCGCTGTTCGGCATCGGGCCCTGGCAGACCGGCGTGGTCGTCGTGCTGGCGATCATCGTCGCCGTGCTGTTCAAGGGTGGTGGCTCCCTGCTGACGCAGGCCGGCGGTACGGCGGTGCTCGTCGCCACCCTGGAGCCGCCCGTGCGGGACCTGTCGATCCCCCGCTTCGTCGATGCCGCCGTCGGCGGGTTGATCGGGCTGGGGGTGGGTCTGCTGTTGGTGCCCATCCACCCGCAGCGGACGCTGCTGCGACTGGCCGAACCCGTCGTCGGTCCGGCGGTCGCGGCCATGCACGAGTTGGCTGCGGCGCTGCGCGTCCGCGATCTTGGTCAGGCCGAGCGGAGCCTGCGCGGTTTGCGGAACCTCGGCCCCCAGCTCACCGCGCTCGATGAGGGGCTCAGCGCCGCCCAGGAGGTGGTGCGATTGGCGCCCCTGCGCTGGCGTGAGCGCCACTCCCTGGCCTTCCACGCGGAGTCCATCCGGCATCTGGAGCGCACTCTGCACAGCTGTCGGTCCCTGGCGAGACGACTCACGACAGCCCTCAAGGACGATGAACCGATTCCGGAGGAGTTTCCCGCGGCCATCGACCTACTGGCCGACAGCGTGCTGACCCTGAGATGCACGATCCGGGAGCATGAAGAGCCGCAGAAGCCGCGCGAGCAACTCCTGGCGGGCGTCGCACTGGTCGGACGGGCACAGGGGGAGGCGGTGCGGAACCCCACCCGCCCACACACCCACCGTCTGGGTTACTCGGGGATGATCGCCGCGGGTGAGTTCCGGACGGCGGCTCACGACCTGCTGACCGCCAGTGGGTTGGACACCGAGGAAGCGGCCGCGCTGGTAAGGCGGGCGGTGGAGCGGGGCGGTCAGGACTGAGCCGCGGGGTCTGTCCTGAACAGGCCGGCGGGCGGTGCGTGCTGCCCGTCCTTGACGTGGGAGTAGTCGCGAGCCTCGGCCACGAGGCCAGCCTCGTCGAAGCGCAGCACGGTGCAGCCGGAGATGGTGACCGGTTGGTCCTTGATGTGAATCACCGCCCAGTACTCGACGGCCGCCGCATCGCCGTCGACCTGCGGCTCGGCGAACCACACCTCAGCAGGGCGGGTCTCCTCTGCGAAGCACTCCTCGAGATAGGCCCGAAGGCCGGAACGCCCGCGGTACGGACGGAACAGGGAGGCCCAGTGGTCGCCGTCCTCGGTCTGAAGGGCGGCGATCGCCTCGAGGTCCTTGGTCGGCCAGGCTTCGGCCCAGGTCCTGGCCCACCGTCGGGCCGCCTCGCGCGTGTCCACGGATGTCTCCTCAACGAATCGGCGTCGCGTGTCGCCGCCAGTGCTACCAGGGACCCCTGACAGGCCGACGCCATCAACAGGCGGCCGCCAGCCGCGCGACCGCCTGCGCCAGGACCTTCGACCTCGCCTGCGGGGTGCGGGCCTTGAGCAGCGGCAGGATCACGGCGTACCGGGCGGTGCGGCCGAGCCGCTCGAAGGCGGCGGTCGCGCGGGGGTCGCCGGCGAGCGCGGCGCTGAGATCGGGTGGGACGGTGGCGGTGCGCTGCGCCTCGTACGCCGCCTCCCACCGCCCGTCGGCCTTGGCGGCCGCGACCTCCGCGAGCCCCGCCGGCCGCATCCGTCCGGCCGCCGTCAGTGCCTCGACCTTCGCCACGTTGACCTGCGACCACGAGCTTCGGGGGCGACGGCGCGAGTACCGCTGGAGGAACGACTGGTCGTCGAGGCCCTTGCGGTGACCGTCGATCCAGCCGTAGCAGAGGGCCACGTCGAGGGCGTCCGAGATCGTGATCGAGGCGAGCCCGGAGTGTCGTTTGGCGATCCGCAGCCATGCATCTTCCCGCACCTCGTGTTGCGCGGCGAGCCAGGAGTCCCATGCCGCCGCATCGGGAAAGTCGAGCACGTCCACGTCACGCCGGCTTCATGGACGAGAGGACGTCGAGGTAGTGCGGGTTGTTCATGACGCCGAGCACGTTGCCGAACGGGTCGACCACCGCCGCCGTGACGAACCCCTCGTCGCCGTGCGGGGTGATCGGCTGGTACTCCGTGGCGCCCATTACCAGCAGGCGCTGCACGGTGGCGTCGAGGTCGTCGACGTGCCAGTGCATGACGGCGCCACCGGGCCCGGCCGCGCCGGGCGGCGCGTACCTGCGGTCGATGATGCCCAGCTCGGCCTGGTAGTCACCGACACGGAACTCGGTGTACGCGGGGCGTCCGTCGGGCCCTGCCCGCAGGAAGTAGGCGTCCTTGCCCAGGAACTCCGCGTACCAGGCGGTGGCCGCGGCGACGTCGTCGGCCCAGATGTTCAGTGTGGCGAAGCCTCGCAGGCTCATCGCGTGTCCTCTCGTCGATGTCTTCGCTGGTCACGCTATCGACGATTGCGGAAGGAGAGCTTCCGCAATGAGCGGCCACCGGCGGAAAATCTCGGCGACCGGCCCACATCGGTGTACGGCGTGAGAAATGCTTGCGATGGCAACAAAGTGCGGCGACGATGATCTCAACAGATGTCGATGCATTGGAGTTGCGCATGCGAGCACGAGCAGCCAGGACCGGCGCCGTTCTGACCATCTCCACGATCATGACCGCAGGGCTCGGGATCCTGGCCTCGCCCGCCTCGGCACAGACATCCGGGCTGACCTTCTACAGCGGATCGTTTGCCACGGAGGTAGCGAACTTCCCCGCCCCGACCGGCGCCTGCACGGCGCTGCCCCCGACGGCGGACAGTCACGTCGGGTGGAGCGGCGTCTCCGACGTCACCTTCTATCGGACCTCGGACTGCTCCGGGCAGGCCACGGGTGTGGGCACGCTCCGCACCTACGAGGCCGGGCGCTACACAAGTTTCCGCGCTTTCTGATCGCGCAGGGCCTCGGGAAGGGGGCAAGATCCCGTCCCGTTGGCCTGTCGGCGGACGGCGCTGATCCCCCGGCGGCCTCTCAGAAAAGGGTGAGAGGCTCGACCGGGATCGGCTCCGGCAGTGGTTCGAGCTGGGGTACGCGTGCCCGTACCTCGTCGTGGAAGCGGCGGGCGAGCACGGGCGCGTCGGCGTTGTCCGGGGTGTGGACGAACATGGTCGGCGAGCGCCCCTCGCGCAGCCAGTCGGCGGTGACGTCGACCCACCGTTGCCACCCCTCGACCGTCCGCTCGGTGTCGTCGCGACCGAGGTAGCGCACGATCGGCCGGTCGGTCAGCGCGAGTGACCGGAGCGGCACGCGCGGCTTCTTCGTCCAGGCGTCCCGTTCCGCGTCGCTGGTCGGCGGGCTGGCGAAAAACGCGGTGGTGTCGAAGGGAATCCACTCGGCGTCCGCCGCGCCGAGTGCGTCCGTGAGGTGCCGGGCCGCGCGGGGGTCGTCGAAGAACGCGGGATGGCGCACCTCCACGGCGTACCGGTGTGACCGGGGGAGCCGGCCCAGGAAGCGGCCCAGTGTGGGGACGTCGGCGGGGGAGAACGACCCGGGCAGTTGGATCCAGAGGGCGTGGGCGCGCGGGCCGAGCGGCTCGATCGCGTCCAGGAAGGCGCCCAGCGGCTCGTCGACGTCGGTGAGCCGACGGTCGTGCGTGATGACCTTGGGGAGTTTGAGGACGAACCGGAACGCGGGGTCGGTCTGCCGGGCCCACGACTCCACCGTCTCCCTGGTCGGCGTCGCGTAGAACGTCGTGTTGCCCTCCACGGCGTCGCACCAACCGGCGTAGTGCCGTAGGCGCTCCTGGGGAGCAAGAGGATGCGCCAGCAGGCGTCCCTGCCACGACCTGTGGGTCCACATCGCACACCCCACGTGCAGCCGCACAGTCTCGCTCCTCCCCAGGTGGACCGGCCCGACCGGAGCCCACCGTATACGCGACGCCGACCGGCCCGGGACGCGGCGGCGCGGAGTGTAGGGTCCGACGCCATGCGTGTGCTGTTCGCCAGCCTCGCCTCCGTAGGCCACACCTACCCGCTGATCCCGCTGGCGGTCGCCGCGCGGGAGGCTGGTCACGAGGTGCACTTCGCCGCGGGTGCGGAGGTGCACCCGCCGCTGGCCGCGAACGGCCTGCGGCCGTTCCGCCCCGGCGACGCGTTCTACGAGGTGTACGCCGAGGACCTCGAACCGGAGCTGGCCCGGTTGCGCCCCGACCTGGTCGTGCACGAATGGGGACTACCGGGTGCGGCCATCGCCGCCCAGCGGGCCGGTGTCCCCGGCCTCTGGCACGGGTTCGGCCGGATGTTTCCCGACGGCATCGGTCTCGAACTGCCCACGAGGAACCCCGAGGTCGCCGGCCGCCCGCACCTCGACATCTGCCCGCCGTCGTTGCAGGACAGGGACTTCCTCGCCAACGAGCGCCGGATCGAGCTGCGACCGGTGCCGTTCTCGACACCGGCCGAGCCGTCCACGGGTGCGGGCCGCCGTACGTCCCGGCCCCTGGTCTATCTGACCCTCGGCACCGCGTTCGGCACGCCGGAGCTGCTGGCCACCGCCATCGCGGGCCTCGCGAGGTTGGACGTGGACCTGGTGGTGGCCGCCGGTCGGGTGACACCGGAGCGGCTCGGCGAGCTGCCCGACGGGGTGACCGTGCACCCCTGGGTGTCGCAGGCGGAGCTGCTGCCGCACGTCGACGTGGTGGTGCACCACGGCGGCAGCGGCACGACCCTCGGGGCGCTCGCCGTCGGCGTCCCGCAACTGATCCTCCCGCAGGGCGCCGACCAGTTCGCCAACGCCGACGCGGTCGGTGCCGCCGGTGCCGCCCTGCGCCTGCTCCCTCATGAGGTCACCGCGGACGCGGTCGCCGAACAGACCCGGATGCTGCTGCCGCGCCACGGGAGCACCGCGCATCGCGACGCGGCCCGGGCGATCGCCGAGGAGATCGCCCGGATGCCCTCCCCGGCCGACGTCGCCCGCCGCCTACCCGAGTACGCCCGGGCGGGCTAGACCTACCGCCGCTGCGCCTCTGCGCTGGTCACCTCGAGCGTGGCGAGCTGTGCCGGGTCGGCCACCACCTCGATGCCGATGATCCGGTCGGTGACGATGAAGCTGAGTGTGAGGCGGGCCTCCCGGCCGATCTGCACGACCGCTCCCGGCAACCCGTCGACGTACGCCGGCACCGCCCCCTGGGCGCGGCCGTTGAAGAACCCGGCGATGGCGGCGGAGCCGCGCGTCTCGGCGGCCGACCCGAGGCCCACGGCCACCGGATCGGCGCGCATGACGACGTGCGGGTCGAGCAGGCTGACCAGGTCGTCGAACCGACCCTCCCGGGAGGCGGCGAGGAACGCCTCGACCACCCGCCGCTGACGGGCCGGGTCGGTCTCCCCGACTGTCCCGTCCTGGTGCACCCGACGACGGGCCCGGCTGGCGATCTGGCGAACGGCGGCCGGGGTGCGATCGACCACGGCGGCGATCTCCTCGAACGAGACCGCGAACATGTCGTGCAGCACGAACACGAACCGCTCGGTCGGCGCGAGGGTGTCCAGGACGACCAGGAGCGCCCGGCCGACCGACTCGGCCAGCATGGCCTCCCGCTCCGGGTCGACGGGGCCGCCCTCGGTCGAGTCGGGCTCCGGTCCGGCGGTGTCCCACGGCTGCTCGGGACGGGTCGTCCGCGTGCGCAGCCGGTCCAGGCAGACCCGGCCGACGGAGGTCGTCAGCCACCCGGCCAGGTTGTCGATGCCCGTGACGTCGGCCCGGCTCAGCCGCAACCAGGTGTCCTGGACGGCGTCCTCGGCCTCGGCGCCGGAGCCCAGCATCCGCTGGGCCACCGCACGTAGACGTGGCCGGTTCTCCTCGAAGCGTCGGGCCAGCAGGTCGGCGTCGCTCATGACCGGTGCACCCCCGCGCGTACCTGGGCGGTCCTGTGACCGCCGCCACATCTGTCACGCCGTCGGCCAGCGGCCCGACAACCCAGTGAACCGGGACGTCGCACCGCGACGACGCCGGGCAGCCTAACAGGACGGAACGACGGACATGATCATCGAACCCCGCATCCAGAACCCCGCCAACCTGCTGCCGGACACCGTGAAGGCGATCAACCTGCTCTACAAGGCGGCGCACTCGGCCGGCGTGCCGGGCAGCACGCTGGAGCTGGTGCACCTGCGCGTCAGCCAGATCAACGGGTGCGGCGCCTGCGTCGACTCGGGTGCCCGGGGTGCCCGCAAGGCCGGCGAAACCGAGGAGCGGCTGTTCGCGGTGGCCGCCTGGCGGGAGACCCCGTACTTCACCGAGGCGGAGCGGGCGGCGCTCGCGCTCGCGGAGGCCGCCACCCGGCTCGCCGACCGGGCCGACGCCGTGCCCGACGACATCTGGGAGGAGGCGGCCCGGCACTTCGGCGAGAAGGAACTCGGCGCGATCGTGCTCTGGGTGGCCACCAGCAACTTCTTCAACCGGCTCAACGTCACCACCCGCCAGCCGGCCCC
>NZ_JAMHIW010000011.1 GCF_023896955.1 Micromonospora sp. RHAY321 | reverse complement strand
CGGGGGGATGGTCCGATGGCGGGCCGCATGGTGGTCGGTTCCGCCGCACTGGTCGATCTGGTACGCCCGGCGAGCGCACCCGATCAGGTCGGCGGCCACCGGGTGCTACCGGTGGTGCCCGAGCTGACCGGTCTGCTGCCCAACCGGGGTCTGCGCCGGGGCAGCACCATCTCGGTCGCCGTCGGCCAACCCCGGCGCAGCGGCGGCACCTCGCTGGTGCTGGCCCTGCTCGCCGAGGCGTCCCGGGCCGGCTCGTGGTGCGCCGTGGTCGGGGTGCCGACGTTCGGCGCGGGCGCGGCCGCCGAGCTGGGCATCGCCCTGGACCGGCTGGCCCTGGTGCCGAATCCCGGCCCGGAGTGGGCCACCGTGGTCGCCGCGCTGATCGACGGGGTGGACGTCGTGGTCACCGCCGTGCCGGCCGCGGTCTCCGCCTCGGTCGCCACCCGGCTGGCCGCCCGGGCCCGGCAGCGGGGCAGCGTGCTCGTCCCGTACGGCCGGTGGGACGGCGCGGACGTGACGTTGCAGGTGGTCCGTGGGGTCTGGGAAGGGCTCGGGCCGGGCCGGGGCCGGCTGCGCCGTCGGGAGGTCACCGTCTCGGCGCGCGGGCGCGGGGCGGCCGCCCGGCCCAAGGAGATCAAGGTCTGGCTCCCCGGCGACGAGCTCACCCGGGTGATCCCCCGTACGGTGCCGTCGACCGTGGGCCGACCGGCCGTGTCGCTCGCCGGCCGGCCCCGCCCGGTGGCGGCGGTCGGTGACCGGGCCCGCACCGGCACCGCCCGACCGGGCGCCCTCACCCTGGTAGACCCGGCGTGACCGTGCTCGCGGGGCGTGGCACCCCGGCCGAGTGCGGCACGGGAGGTCCGGGGTGACGGGCTCACCGGTCCGGACCCTGCTGCTGTGGTGCCCGGACTGGCCGGTGCTCGCCGCCGAGATCGTCGACGGGGTGCCGGCCACCGGCCCGGTCGCCGTGCTGCACGCCAACCGGGTGGTCGCCTGCTCCGAGCGTGCCCGCGCCGAGGGGGTGCGCCGGGGGCTGCGCAAACGGGAGGCGCAGAGCCGCTGCCCGCAGCTCACCGTCGTGGAGTACGACCCCGGCCGGGACGCCCGGGCGTTCGAGCCGGTGGTCGCCGCGGTGGAGGAGCTGGTCGCCGGCGTCGAGGTCGTCCGTCCGGGAGCCTGCGCGGTGGCCGCCCGCGGCCCGAGCCGTTACCTCGGCGGCGAGGAGGCGGCCGCCGAGCGGATCATCGAGCACGTCGCCCAGTCGTGTCTGGTGGAGAGCCAGGTCGGCGTCGCCGACGGTGTCTTCGCCGCCGGGCTGGCGGCCCGCGCCGGGCGGGTGGTGGCGCCGGGCGGGACGCCGGAGTTCCTGGCCGGGTTGCCGGTCGAGGCGCTCGCGCGGCCTGCGCTGGCCGACCTGCTGCGTCGGCTGGGGGTGCGGACCCTCGGCGACTTCGCCGCGTTGCCGGCCGGCGACGTGCTGGCCCGGTTCGGGTTCGACGGCGCTCTGGCCCACCGGCTGGCCGGCGGGCGGGACCACCGTCCGCTCGCCGTCCGGCAGCCGCCGGCCGACCTGACGGTGACCGCCGAGTACGACGAGCCGGTCGACCGGGTCGACGCGGCGGCGTTCGCCGCCCGTGCGCTGGCCGAGCAGCTGCACGACCGGCTGGCCGGGCACGGGCTCGCCTGCACCCGGCTGGGCATCGAGGCGGTCACCGCGCACGGGCAGGAGTTGCACCGGGTGTGGCGGCACGACGGTCTGCTCACCGCCGCGGCCATCGCCGACCGGGTGCGCTGGCAGCTCGACGGCTGGCTCTCCGGCAGCAACGGCCGGGCCGGCGCCCGACCGGCCCGGCCGACGGCCGGCATCATCCGCCTGCGGCTGGTCCCGGACGGGGTGATCGCCCAGGCCGGCCTGCAGTCGGGTCTCTGGGGGGAGACCGGCGAGGAGCGGGAGCGGGCGCACCGGGCGTTGAGCCGGGTGCAGGGCATCCTCGGCCCGGAGGCGGTGGTCACCGCGGTGCTCGGCGGCGGGCGCTCCCCGTCCGACCAGGTGCGACTGGTGCCCTGGGGCGACGAACGCCTCCCCACCCGTCCCGGCCCGCCACCGTCGGGTGAGCCGGCCGCCGGTCGAGGTGGGGGCGCCCCGCCGTGGCCGGGCCGGCTGCCGCCGCCCGCGCCGGCCGTGGTGTTGAGCAGTCCGCTCACCGCGACCGTGCACGACGCCGCCGGTGAGCCGGTCGTGGTCAGCGCGCGCCTGGCGGTGAGCGCGGCGCCGGCCCGGCTCACCGTCGGCACCGCCCGGCCGGTGGAGATCGTCGGCTGGGCCGGCCCGTGGCCGGTGGACGAGCGGTGGTGGGCCCCGGCCGAGGCTCGGCGTCGGGCGCGGTTCCAGGTCTCCCTGGCCGACGGCACCGCCCTGCTGCTGGCCGTCGAGGCCGGCCAGTGGCTGGTGGAGGCGATCTATGACTGAGCGGCGCGCACCGGTCGCCGTCCAGGCCGCCCGGGGTGTGGTGGCGGGCCGATGAGCTTCCACAACCCGAAGATGCCCTGGTCGGAGCTGGAGGGGGTGCTCTCCGGGCGGTCCGGCGACAACCGGGGGAGCAGGGGCGAGCGGCACCTGCAGGTCGTGGACCCGCTCGCCGTGGACGCCGACGGCGGCGACTCCCCGGCCTGGAGCCGCAAGCGCCAGCACTACGAGGCGCCCGAGCTGGCCCGCCCCGACGGTGTGGTGCCCTACGCGGAGCTGCACGCGCACACCAACTTCAGCTTCCTCGACGGTGCCAGCCACCCGGAGGAGCTGGCCGAGGAGGCGGCCCGGCTGGGGCTCACCGCGCTCGCCGTCACCGACCACGACGGCTTCTACGGGGTGGTCCGCTTCGCCGAGGCGGCCCGCGCGCTGGCCCTGCCGACCATCTTCGGCGCGGAACTCTCCCTCGGGCTGCCCGGTCCGCAGAACGGCGAACCGGACCCGCACGGCGCGCACCTGCTGGTGCTGGCGCACGGCCACGAGGGGTACGCCCGGCTGGCCGCCACCATCGCCCGCGCCCAGCTGCGCGGCGGGGAGAAGGGCCGCCCGGTCTACGGCGAGCTGGAGGAGGTCGCCGCCGAACTGCGCGACCACGTGCTGGTGCTGACCGGCTGCCGCAAGGGGCACGTGCCGGCGGCGCTGCTCACCGAGGGCGTCGACGCGGCGGCCCGCGAGCTGGACCGGCTGACCGCGCTCTTCGGCGCGGAGACGGTGGCGGTGGAGCTGACCGACCACGGCCACCCCGTCGACGCCGACCGCAACGACGCGCTCGCCGAGCTGGCCGCCGCGGCCGGGCTGCCGACGGTGGCCAGCAACAACGTGCACTACGCCAGCCCGGGCCGGCGGCGGCTGGCCACCACGGTCGCCGCCGTCCGCGCCCGGCGCAGTCTGGACGAGATCGACGGCTGGCTGCCCGCGGCGGCCACCGCCCACCTGCGCAGCGGCGCGGAGATGGCCGCCCGGTTCGCCGCGTACCCGGGGGCGGTGGCCCGAGCGGCGGAGTTCGGCGCCGAGCTGGCCTTCGACCTCCAACTGGTCGCGCCGCAGCTGCCGGCGTACCCGGTGCCGCCGGGGCACACCGAGATGAGCTGGTTGCGGCAGCTGACCGCCGACGGCGCGCGGGAGCGCTACGGCCCCCCGCAGGCGCACCCGACGGCGTACGCGCAGCTCGACCACGAGCTGAACATGATCGAGGAGCTGGGTTTCGCCGGCTACTTCCTGGTGGTCTACGACATCGTGACGTTCTGCCGTGAGCAGGACATCTACTGCCAGGGCCGGG
Organism: Micromonospora sp. RHAY321; assembly: GCF_023896955.1. Lineage (GTDB taxonomy): Bacteria > Actinomycetota > Actinomycetes > Mycobacteriales > Micromonosporaceae > Micromonospora. Next base: position 184,009 of record NZ_JAMHIW010000011.1, on the reverse strand, counting down.
GTTCGGCGGCCAACTCGGCGGTCTGCTACGCCCTGCGCATCACCAATGTGGACGCCGTCCGGCACCGGCTGCTCTTCGAGCGTTTCCTCGCCCCGGAGCGGGACGGCCCCCCGGACATCGACGTGGACATCGAGTCCGACCGCCGGGAGGAGGTGATCCAGCACGTCTACACCCGCTACGGCCGGGAACACGCCGCCCAGGTCGCCAACGTGATCTCCTACCGGCCCCGGTCGGCGGTGCGGGACGTGGCCAAGGCGTTCGGCTTCTCACCCGGTCAGCAGGACGCCTGGAGCAAGCAGATCGACCGGTGGGGCTCGGTCGCCACGGTCGACGTCGAGGACATCCCCGAGCAGGTGGTGGAGTACGCCAACGAGCTGCAGACGTTCCCCCGGCACCTGGGCATCCACTCCGGCGGCATGGTGATCTGCGACCGGCCGGTGATCGAGGTCTGCCCGGTGGAGTGGGGGCGGATGCCCGGGCGCAGCGTGCTCCAGTGGGACAAGGACGACTGCGCCGCGGTCGGGCTGGTCAAGTTCGACCTGCTCGGCCTCGGCATGCTCTCCGCGCTGCACTACGGCTACGACATGATCGGGTCCCGGCTCGACCTCGGTGACATGACGCTGGACGACCCGGAGGTCTACGACATGCTCTGCCGGGCCGACTCGGTCGGGGTGTTCCAGGTGGAGAGCCGCGCGCAGATGGCCACCCTGCCCCGGCTCAAGCCCCGCGAGTTCTACGACCTGGTGGTGGAGGTGGCGCTGATCCGGCCCGGCCCGATCCAGGGCGGCTCGGTGCACCCGTTCATCCGGCGTAAGAACGGTCAGGAGCCGGTGACGTTCGCGCACCCGTTGATGCGCAACGCGCTGGAGAAGACCCTGGGCGTGCCGCTGTTCCAGGAGCAGTTGATGCAGCTCGCCATCGACCTGGCCGGCTTCGACGCGGCCGGGGCCGACCAGTTGCGCCGGGCGATGGGCGCGAAGCGTTCGGTCGAGCGGATGGCGCGGATCGCCGACCGGCTCTACGCCGGCATGGCCGAGCGGGGCATCACCGGCGAGCTGGCCGACGACGTCTACCGCAAGCTCACCGCGTTCGCCAGCTACGGCTTTCCGGAGAGCCACGCGATGAGCTTCGCCTACCTGGTCTACGCCAGCTCCTGGCTCAAGCGCTACCACCCGGCGCCGTTCCTGGCCGCGCTGCTGAACGCCCAGCCGATGGGTTTCTACTCCCCGCAGACCCTGGTCGACGACGCCCGTCGGCACGGGGTGGAGGTACGCCGCCCGGACATCAACGCCAGCGGGGCGAAGGCGGTGCTGGAGTCCACCCCGGACACCCGGTGGGGCAGCGGGCCGGGGGAGCCGCCGCACGCCTGGGGGCTGGGCGGTCCGGCGGTCCGGCTCGGGCTGGCCAGCGTGCGTACCCTCGGCGCCGAGGTGGCCGAGCGGATCGAGGCCGAACGGGCGGCCGGCGGGCCGTACCGGGACATGCCGGATCTGGCCCGGCGGGTCGGTCTCACCGCCGGGCAGCTGGAGGCGCTGGCCACCGCGGACGCCTTCGCCTGTTTCGGGTTGACCCGGCGGCAGGCGCTCTGGGCCGCCGGCGCGGCGGCCCAGGACCGGCCGGGCCGGCTGCCCGGCACGGTGACCGGCGCGGCGGCGCCCACGCTGCCCGGGATGGAGGCGGTGGACCGGCTGGTCGCCGACGTGTGGGCCACCGGGCTGTCGCCGGAGAGCCACCCGGCGCGGTTCATCCGGGGTCAGCTCGACGTGCTCGGGGCGGTGCCGATCGCCCGGCTCGGCCGGGTGGAGCCCGGGCAGCGGATCCGGGTCGGCGGCATCGTCACCCACCGGCAGCGGCCGGCGACCGCGGGCGGGGTCACCTTCCTCAACCTGGAGGACGAGACCGGGATGCTCAACGTCACCTGCTCGCCGGGGCTGTGGCAGCGCTACCGGCGGGTGGCCCGGACGAGCGCCGCGCTGGTGGTCCGGGGGCGGTTGCAGCGGCACGAGGGGGTGACCAACCTGGTCGCCGACCGGCTGGACGCGATCGAGCCGCCGGTCAGCCCCGCCTCCCGTGACTTCCGGTGACCACCGGCAATTTCGATCACCTCACGTTTGAAAGTTCGGAGATGAGGAGAAGTGCAGGTCGCGCGGGCAGGGCCGCCCGCGCGAGTTCGGGAGGGTCTCATGTCACGGATACTGCGGGCGACCGCGTTCGCCGGGGTCTTCGCCCTGACGCTCACCGGGTGCGGGGGCGTCGGCGGCGACAGCGGCGCGGGGGGCGGCACCGCCACCAAGGGCACGCTCAGCACCATGGGTTTCGGCTTCTCCGACGAGATCGCCACCACCCGCGTGGACGCGTTCAAGCGCGACCACCCCGACGTGGACCTGAAGGTCACCGAGGGCGCCTTCGACGAGCAGCAGTTCCTCTCCGCGGTCGCCTCGGGCAACCCGCCGGACCTGGTCTACATGGACCGCAAGCTGATCGGCACGTACGCCAAACGCGGCTCGATCCAGCCACTGACCGACTGCGTCAAGAAGCAGGACATCGACCTGGAGCAGTACCGGCCGGCCGCCCGTGCCCAGGTCACCCTGGACGGCACCGTCTACGGCATCCCGGAGTTCTCCACCGTCCGGGTGGTCTACCTCAACGAGGGGCTGCTCAAGCAGGCCGGGATGACCGCCGACCAGGTCAACCTGGGCGACTGGGCCGCGCTGCCCGGGCTCAACGCCAAGCTGGCCTCGGTCTCCGGTGGCCGGCTCTCCCGGATCGGCATCGACCCGAAGATCCCCGAGTTCCTGCCGATGTGGGCCAAGGCCAACGGCGCCGACATGCTCTCCGCCGACGGCCGCACCGCGAAGCTGGACGACCCGAAGGTGATCGAGGCGCTGACCACCGGCGTGAACCTGATCCAGCAGCAGGGTGGCTGGGGCAGGTTCAAGTCGTTCCGGGACACCTTCGACTTCTTCGGCGCCCAGAACCCGCTGTCCAAGAACCAGATCGTGGCCTGGCCGATGGAGGAGTGGTTCCTCAACCAGGCGGCCAAGAACACCCCGACCGCGGAGCTGGTGGTCAAGCCGTTCGTGGACCGGCAGGGCAAGCCGCTGACCCAGTCCGCCGGGCAGGCCTGGGTGATCACCAAGGGCGCGAAGAACCCGGACGCCGCGTGCGCGTTCGTCAAGCAGATGACCGCCACCGACACCTGGGTGGCCGCCGCGAAGGCCCGGGCGGACGCCCGCAAGGCCGCCGGCCAGGCGTTCACCGGCGTCTACACCGCCAACGCCGAAGCCGACAAGAAGATCTTCGACGAGCTGTACCAGCCGACCGGCAACAAGCGCTTCGACGACGCGGTGGCCACCATCCGCTCGGTGCAGGACGCCGCGTTCGCGATGCCCGCCTCGCCGGCCGGCGCCGAGTTCGACAAGGCGTACTACGACGCGGTCAACCGGGTGCTGGCCGGCCAGGAGCAGCCCGCGGCGGCGTTGCAGCGGGCCCAGCGGGAGGCCACCGCCGCGCTGGACAAGGCCGCGAAGTAGCTCGGGATGGCCACCGTCACCGCTCCCGCCCCGGGCCGGCGTCGCCGTACGCCGCTGGCCCGGCGGGAGGCCCGCTGGGCGTACCTCTTCCTGGCGCCGTGGATCATCGGGTTCCTGATCTTCTACGCCGGGCCGATGGTCGCCAGCCTCTGGTTGAGCTTCACCGAGTACGACGTGATCAACCCGCCGGAGTACACGGGCCTGGACAACTACCGGGAGCTGATGAGCGACCCGGCGGTGGCCCGCAGCCTCGGCAACACGGTCTACTACACGGCGCTGCACGTGCCGCTGGTGATGCTCATCTCGCTCGGCCTGGCGCTGCTGCTCAAGCGGGTCGGCCGGTTGCAGGGCTTCTTCCGTACCGTCTTCTACCTGCCGGTGATGACCCCGGCGGTGGCGGTCGGCATCCTGTTCCTCCTGCTGCTCAACACCCAGGACGGCCTGATCAACCGGGCGCTCGGCCTGGTTGGGATCGCGGGTCCGAGTTGGACCACCGACCCGCACTGGGTGATGCCCGGCATCATCCTGATGAGCCTGTGGAGCCTCGGCTCGACGGTCATCATCTACCTGGCCGCGTTGCAGAACGTGCCCCGTGACCTGTACGAGGCGGCCGCCATCGACGGCGCGGGCGCCTGGGCCCGGTTCCGCTCGGTCACCCTGCCGATGATCTCGGGCGCGCTGTTCTTCACGCTGATCGTCAACACGATCGCGTCGCTGCAGATGTTCACCGAGGTCTACACCATGTACTTCGGCAACCGCGAGACCCAGAACTCCTTCAACAGCGACGCGGCCAGCTTCTACGTCATCCACCTGTTCCAGGAGGCGTTCCAGTTCCTGCACATGGGCTTCGCCTCGGCGATGGCCTGGTTGCTCTTCGTGATCATTTTGGTGATCACCCTGGTGCAGGTGAAACTCAGCAACCGGTTCGTGTACTACGAGGGAGAAGACCAGTGACTTCGATGATCGGCCACAACGGCGTGGCCAACGCGCGACGGACCCGACTGACCTCGGGTTGGGTGCCCGAGCAGCACACCGAGCCGCGCGAGTACGAGATCACCGACGGCCCGGTGGCCAACGCCCGGCGGTCCCGGGCCGAGGAGGATCCAGCGGCGGGGGAGCAGTCGTGACCACCGCCGTCGAACGCAGCGCCGTCGCACCGGTGTCCGGCCTCGAGCCGGACCGGGCGGCGGCGCGCCGCCCGGCCGTGCAGGAGGACGCCCGGCGGCCCCTCTGGCACCGGGTGCTGTTCGTGGCGGCGCTGGTCGGCGCCGCGGTGATCTTCATGCTGCCGTTCGTCTGGCTGGTCAGCGCCTCGCTGCGCCCCCGCGAGTACGTCTTCGCCCCCGGCTTCCTGCCCACCCCGTTCGCGCCGGAGAACTACGCCGAGGCGTGGCGGGCCGTGCCGCTGCTGACCTGGTTCGGAAACAGCGTGGTGGTCGGCGTGGCCGCCGCCGCCGCGGTGACCCTCTCCAGCGCCTGGGTGGCCTTCGGCTTCGCCTACTTCCGCTTCCCGGGCCGCAACCTTCTCTTCGGGCTGGTGCTGGCGACCATGATGCTGCCGTTCGCGGTCACCATGATCCCGACGTACCTGATCTGGTCGAACCTGGGGCTGACCGACACCCAGGTGCCGCTCTGGGCCGGCAACCTGTTCGGCTCGGCGTTCTACATCTTCCTGCTGCGGCAGTTCCTGCTCTCGCTGCCGCGTGAATACTTCGAGGCCGCCCGGGTGGACGGGGCGAGCTACCCGCAGCTGTTCTGGAAGCTGGCCTTCCCGTTGATCCGGCCGGCGCTGCTGGTCGCCTTCGTCTTCGAGTTCAAGGCCAGCTGGACGGACCTGCTCAAACCGCTGATCTACCTGCGCAACGAGCAGCTCTACACCCTGCCGCGCGGGCTCAAGGTGGTGCTGGACCGGTTCGGCTACGGCGGCGAGCAGCAGTGGGAGATTGTGCTCGCCGGCAGCGTGCTGGCCACCGTACCGATGATCATTCTGTTCTTCCTGGCCCAGCGGCACTTCGTCGAGGGCATCGCCACCACCGGTCGCAAGGGCTGACTGGACCGGGTGACTAGGCTCGACCGGGTGGAGCAGACCCGAGGCCGGTTCGCCGGGCCGCCGCTGACCCCCCGTACCGCCGTGATCTGGTCGGTGCTCCGCGCCGAGCTGGACCGGCGCGGCGACGCCGAGCTCACCGTGCTGGACGTGGGCGGCGGCACGGGCGGCTTCGCCGTCCCGCTGGCCCGTGCCGGGCACCGCGTCACCGTGGTCGACGCCAGCCCCGACGCGTTGGCCGCGCTCACCCGCCGGGCCGCCGAGGCCGGGGTGGCCGACCGGATCGCCGCCGTGCAGGGCGACGGCGACGCCCTCGCCGGGCTGGTCGAGCCGGCCGGCGTCGACCTCGTGCTCTGTCACGCCGTGCTGGAGGTCGTCGACGACCCGGCGCCGGTGGTGGCCGCGCTGGCCACCGCGCTGCGTCCGGGCGGCGCGGCCAGCGTGCTGGTGGCCGGTCGGGCCGCCGCCGTGCTGGGCCGTGCCATGAACGGCCACCTGGACGTCGCCACCACCCTGGCCTCCGACCCGGCCGGCACCGCCGGGCCCCGGGACACCCTGCGCCGGCGCTACGACGCCCCCGGCGCCGCCGCGCTGCTCGCCGCCGCCGGGCTGGTGGTCGAGGAGATCCACGGGGTACGCGTCCTGGCCGACCTGCTGCCGGCCGCGGTCGCCGACGGGCAGCCCGCCGCCCTGGTCGAGTTGGAGCTGGCGCTCGCCGCCCAACCCCCGTACCGGGACCTCGCCGCCCAGCTGCACCTGTTCGCCCGCCGGCCGGCATGACCGCCCCGTCGGGTGGCACCCCCGCGCCGCTGGCCGTCCTCGGTCCGGACCACGGCGGAGGTCGCCTCACCGATGTGCTGCCCAGCGCGCTCGCCGTGCTGGGCGTCCCGGGGTCGGCCGACCCGCTCGGGCTCGTCCCCGCGCTGACCGGCGTACGCCGGATCGCCGTGCTGCTGGTCGACGGGCTCGGCTGGTACCAGCTGCCGACCGCCGCGCCCTACGCGCCGACTCTCGCCGGGCTCGCCGCGACGGTGGCCCGGCCACTCATCGCGGGCTTCCCGTCCACCACCCCGACCAGCCTGGTGTCGCTGGGCACCGGCGTCGCGCCGGGCGCACACGGGGTGCTCGGCTTCACCGTGCGGGTGCCCGGCACCGAACGGGTGCTCACCCACACCGACTGGGCCGCCGACCCGTCGCCGCTGCGCTGGCAGCCGGTGCCCACCCAGCTGGAGCGGGCCCGCGCCGCCGGGGTGGCGGTGAGCGTGGTGAGCCGGCCGGAGTTCGGTGGCAGCGGGTTGACCCTGGCGGCCAACCGGGGCGGTGACTTCCGGGGCGCCACCGGCGCGGACGGGGTGGCCGCCACCATGCTGGCCGCGCTGACCGCCGGTCACGGGCCCACCCTGGTCTCCGGCTACCACGCCGACCTGGACCGGCACGGCCACGTCAGCGGGGTCGACTCGGCGCCGTGGCGGATCGCCGCCAACGAGGTGGACCACCTCCTCGCCCGCCTGGTCGACGGGCTGCCGCCGGACGCCGCGCTGCTGGTGACGGCCGACCACGGGCAGCTCAACGTGCCCGCCACGCACCGCTTCGACCTGGACACCGACCCGCGGCTGCGCGACGGTGTGCGGCTGGTGGCCGGCGAGGCGCGGGTGCGCTACCTGCACGTCGCACCGGGCGCGGTCGACGACGTGGTGGCCGCCTGGTCGGCGGTGCTCGGCGACGCGGCCCGGGTGCGCACCCGCCACGAGGTGGTGGCGACCGGCTGGTTCGGGCCCGTGCCGGAGGAGCACCTGGGGCGCATCGGGGACGTCGTGGTGATCTGCAACGACACGTACGCGGTGCTGGCCACCCGCACCGAGCGGCCGATGGCGTCCCGGCTGGTGGCGTACCACGGGTCGGACACGGCCGCCGAGCTGACGGTGCCGCTGCTGGTCGTCCGCGGCTGATCCGCGTTGCGGTCCGGCCCGGTGGTCGCTGGTGGTGTCGTACTCCCGGGTTAACCTGCCGGGATGGGCCGCAGTCAGTCGTTGCCCCGGGGCGGCGATCCGCGCTTCGGGCCGGACGCCGACGACTCCGACAGCCCGATCCTGCACGTCGACATGGACGCCTTCTTCGCGGCCGTCGAGGTGCGCCGCCGGCCCGAACTGCGCGGCAAAGCGGTCATCGTCGGCGGCGTCGGGCCGCGCGGCGTGGTCAGCTCGGCCAGCTACGAGGCCCGCCGTTACGGCGTACGCAGCGCGATGCCGACCAGCCAGGCGCGTGCCCGCTGCCCGCACGCCGTCTACCTGCCACCCGACTTCAGCGCCTACACGGCCGCCTCGCGCGCGGTGATGCAGATCTTCCGGGACGTCACCCCGCTGGTCGAGCCGCTCTCCCTCGACGAGGCCTTCCTCGATGTGACCGGCGCCCGCCGGCTGTTCGGGTCGCCGGCCGCCATCGCGCGGCTGATCCGCCGCCGGGTCGCCGACGAGCAGGCGTTGACCTGCTCGGTCGGGGTCGCACCGAGCAAGTTCCTGGCCAAGCTGGGCTCCACCCGGGCCAAGCCCGACGGCCTGCTGGTCGTGCCACCCGGTCAGGTGCTCGACTTCCTGCACCCACTGCCGGTGGACGCCCTCTGGGGCGTGGGGGAGCGGGCCGCCGAGACGCTGCGCCGGTTCGGCCTGGCCACCGTCGGCGACCTCGCCGAGGCCCCGTTGGGCATGCTCCGCCGGGCGGTCGGTGCGGCGTCGGCGGCGCACCTGCACGAGCTGGCCTGGGGGCGGGACCCACGCCGGGTCAGTCCCGAGCACGTGGACAAGTCGATCGGCGCCGAGGTGACGTTCGACGCCGACGTGGCCGACCCGCTGGAGATCCGCCGCGCCCTGCTCGCCCTCAGCGCGAAGGTCGGTGTCCGCCTGCGCGGCTCCGGGCAGGTGGGGCGCACCGTGTCGCTCAAGGTGCGGCTGGCGGACTTCCGCACCGTCAACCGCTCCCGCACCCTCGGCGTGCCCACAGACACGGCCCGCGAGATGTTCGACACGGTCTGGGCGCTCTACACCGCGCTGGACCCGGGCGAGCGGATCCGGCTCGTCGGCGTCCGGGTGGAAGGGCTCGCCCCGGCGCAGGGGGCGCCCCGGCAGCTCACCCTCGGCGCGCCCGAGCGCGGATGGCGGGAGGCGGAAGCTGTCGCGGACGCCGCCGCTGCCCGATTCGGGCGGTCCGTCATAGGTCCGGCCAGTCTGTTAGCCGACCGTGACAGCCGTCGAAAGGAAAATCCGCCCCACCCATAGGTCGTCCCGCTTTCCGACGCGCGACCCCCCTCGTAGACTTGCGGGTAAGCAGCCGGTTGGCTGCCACGGTCTGTCGGCCCGAGTGGGCCCGACCAACGTGACCGGGGAGGAGTGCCGTGCCGCTCTCGGAGCACGAGCAGCGGCTGTTCGAGCAGATCGAGCGGTCGCTTGCCGAGGACCCCAAATTCGCCTCGGCCGTGCGCGCCAGCGATCCGCGCTTCCACGCGCGGCGTCGCCTGCTCGTCGCTGCCGGCGTGATCATCGCTGGCTTGGCTCTACTGGTCTATGGCGCGGTGATCAAGACTCCACCGCTGGCGGTGGCGGGCTTCGTCGTCATGCTGGCCTCGGCCGCGTTCGCGGTGCAGTCGCACCGGCGCGCGCAGTCACCCGACCTGCACGTGGTCGGCGGCACGACCAGTCGTCGCCGTCCCCGGGGCGGTGGCCGATCCGGTCGCCGGCCGTCGATCCTGGACCGCATGGAGGACAGGTGGCGGCAGCGCCCGGAGGGGCACCGCTGAGCCCGTCCCGCCACTGAGGCGGGCCGTACACCGCGACGAGCGGGTCGCCGGGAATCAGCCCCGGCGACCGCTGTCGTATCCGCACGCCCTGGCCCGGCGTGCCCTCGTCTCGCATGCCCTCGTGCCGCGTGCTCTCGTCTCGCATGCCCCTCATGCCGCGTGCTCTCCTGCTGCGGCGTGCCGGGCCTCCTCGTGCTCTCATGCCCGCGACGGGGTGGGCGAGCGAGGGTCCGGACGGGCGACGGTCGGGCCGGGGCGACGGTTCGTGGACCGTCACCCCTGCCCGACGGGACGTCGCTCAGCGAGCCGCCCGGTCGGCCAGCAGCCGACGCGGATTCCAGCGCAGCAGCCGGTACCGGGCCCGCCCGGTCAACGCGACCAGCCGGCCGGAGGTGTCCGCCAGGGCGATCCGCCAGCGCTGCAACACCGACGGCGGCAGCACGGCGGCGAGCAGCCTGGTCCGCCGGTCGGCCTGGGCGGCCAGCGCGCTGCGGACCGCCCGCAACGCCGGTAGCAGCCGCTCACCGGTCAGCGGGTCCCGCGCGTAACGTGCCCGCTCCTCCGCCCGGCCGAGCAGTCGGGCGGCGCCGACAGCGGCGGTGTCGGCGGTGAAGGTCTCCCGGACCAGCCGGTCCGCGGTCGCCCGGGGCGTCTCGGTCCGGTCGACCCGGACCTTGAAGTCCACCAGCGTGTCGAGCAGTTCCGCCCAGGCGGCGTGCGCGTCCGCGCGGGCCGCGTCGGCGTCCACCCTGACTACCATCACCGGGGCCCCGTCGACCGGGGCGGACTGGTTGGCGGTGGCGGCCGCCGCGGCGGCCTCCGCCCGGGCACCCCGCCGTCGGCGCAGCGCCAGCCGACGTAGCGCCGGCACCGCCAGCAGTGCCAGCAGGACCAGGACACCCGCCGCCCACCAGGGCCACACCGGTGCCTGCTCGGTCGGCGTCTCGCCGCCGAGGGAGAGCCCGCTGTCGGTGTCCCGGTCGGCGTTGTCCGGACCGGCCGGGCCGGCCGACGCGTCCGGGCCCGCCGGGGTGTCCGTGGTGCCGGTGTCCGGGCTGGTCGGTTCCGGCGCGTCAGTGTCCGGCGCCCACGCCGAACGGGTGGAGCCGGGCACCCCGTACGTCGGGGTGGCGTCGAACGGCACCCAGCCGACCCCGTTGAAGTAGACCTCGGTCCAGGCGTGCAGGTTGAGGTTGGTCAACGTGTAGGTGTCGCCGTCGCGCTTGCTGCCGTTGGTGAACCCGAACGCCACCCGGGCCGGGATGCCGGCCGCGCGGACCAGCCAGGCCATCGCGGCGGCGTACTGCTGGCAGTAGCCGACCTTGTTGGTCAGGAAGTTCACGATGTCCTGGCCGCTGCTGCCGCTCTCGGTGCTGAGCCGGTAGCTGAACCCGTTGTCCGCCGAGAAGTGCTGGTAGATCGCCAACACGCGGTCGTAGTCGGTGCGCTTGCCCTGGACCAGCCCCTTGACCAACTCCTCCACCTCGGGCACCGGCGCCGGCGTGGCGGTCAACTGCCGGCGGACCGGGTGGTCGGCCGGCAGCGGCTGCGCGGCGCGCAGCGCCGCCGGGGTGTACGTCGAGCGGATGTAGTCGAACGAGTACTTCTTGCCCCGGGAGTTCTCCCGGTTGGAGAAGACGACCTGCTGGTTGGGGTCGTAGAGCCAGTTGCCGTTGAGGTCCTCGGTGCGCACCGGCTCCGCGTACACCGGCAGCAGGGACATGCTCAGGCTCTTGGTGACCTCGACGGTGGCCCGGTACGGGGTCTGCTGCACCCCTCGGCCGGCACGCTCGCCCGGGTCCGGGAGGTCCCGGTTGGCCGGCCGGCCACTCGGGCTGCGCGCCTGGAAGCCACCGGGACGCAGCTCGTCGGCGACGGCGTAGCGCAGGTAGAACGGGGTCGGCTCGGACGTGGTCACCTTGACCAGGTCGCTCACCTCGGACTGGTTGAGCTGGCCGGCGAGCGAGGCGAACAGGTCGATGCGGCCCGACGAGCCGGCGCCCGCCCGGCCGTTGCCGGTGCCGTTGCCCGTCCCGCCTCCGAGGGTGTCGAGCAGCCCACCGGTCATGCCCGGCACGGCCAGCGGCAGCGCCACGGCCAGCGCGACCCCGACCGCCGCGAGCCGGCGACCGGCGGCGGCCAGGGGCGAGGCCTCCCAGACGTCGACGTCGCGGCCGTCACCGGTGAAGCGGCGGCCGAAGCGGCGTACCCGGTCGACGTTGTCGGTGACCAGCAGCCAGAGGTACCCGGCGGCACCCACCACGAACGGCACCGCGGGAACGCTGTCCACGTAGACGGCGACGGGCACCGAGTAGATGGCGAGCATCGGCAGCCCGGCCAGCGCGGGCCGGCGCAGCCCCACCGCCAGCACGTCCACCAGCACGGCCACCCCGCCGACGCCGAGCACGGTGATGAACAGCAGCGGGTCGGTGTCCGGCACCTCGACGCCGTACGAGCGCATGTCCTGCATGGAGCCGGTGAACAGGTCGGCGAAGTGCCCGAACGTGGTCGGCGTCGGCAGGAAGGTGAGCAGCTCCGCGCCGCTGGGGAACAGCCAGGTCAGTGCGAGCACCAGGGCGGCCAGCATGCCGAGCACCTGACCCCACAGGGGTGCCCGGACGAGCCGGGTCAGCGCGGCGACCCCGGCCACCACGGCGACCGCGATCGCGGACTGGATCAGCCACGTCCAGGTCTCGAAGATGGCCGACAGCGGTGCGGCGGCGAGCAGCGTGGCAGCGGCCGCCACCGCGCCGATGTTCCGACTGGCGATCATGAGGGGGACCTTCCGTTCATCGCACGCCGCCGGCGACCGTCTCGGCCAGCGCGGCGCGCAGGGCGAAGCCCTGGGAACCCCGGCCCGCCTGCGGCCAGAGCGTCGGCAGCCGGCTGCCGTGGTCGACGCCGACCACCCGCCAGCCGCTCTGCAACATGGCGAGCGCGGCGGCGCCGTGCGCGTGCTCCGCCTCGGCCCGGGCCTTCTCCGGCAGGCTCAGCCAGGTGGAGCTGTCCAACAGGAAACCGACGCAGGTGGCGCCGTTGCCCCGCAGCCCGGCCAGCAGCTCGGCCTCGGCCACGCTCACCGCCCCGAACAACCCGATGATCAGGCCGCCGTCGGCGCGTTGCCGGACCCGCTGCACCAGGCCGGTCACCTCGGCCCGCTGGTCCAACCGGACCTCGGCGAGGTGGTCGAGCAGCGCCCCGTCGCCGCCGGCCTCGGAGGCGTCCACGTCGACGCCGGAGCCGGTGACCAGGCGCAGCTTGTAGCCGGCCTGCCGCAGGTGCACGGCGATGCTCGCGGCGGCGGAGACCGCCCACTCGAAACTCGCCGTCGGCCCGTCGCCACGGTGGCCGTACGCGCGGGTGTCCAGCACGACCGTGGCGCGGCTCTCCCACGGCTGCTCCTCGCGCCGCACCATGAGCTCGCCGGTGCGGGCGGTGGACTTCCAGTGCACGCGACGCAGGTCGTCGCCGCGCCGGTACTCCCGGGTCGCCGCGTCGTCCTCACCGTGCACCGCCACCGAGCGGGCCCGGCTGTCGCCGCTGCCCGCGTACTCACCGGGGAGCCGGACCGACGGCAGGGGGGTGACCTGCGGGATGACCGTCAGGTGGTCGGTGCTGGGAAAGGCCCGGCTCAGCTCGCAGAGACCGAACGGGTCGCTCATCCGGACCACCAGCGGGCCCACGTCGTAGCGGCCCCGCACGTCGGCCCGGACGGTGTACGCCACGGAGCTGGCCTGCTGTGCGCCGAGCCGCTCCAGCACCACCCGGGGCCGGCTGCCCAGCGCGTAGGGCAGCCGGTCCTCCAGCAGCAGGGTGCCGGTCGGCAGCCGGGACAGGTTCTGCAGGCGCAGCACCACGCGCGAGTTGGCGCCGACCGGGACCCGGTGCGGGTCCAGCGACCGGTTGCAGGCCAGCTTGTAGCGGCTGCGCCCGACGTAGGCGGCGGCCAGCAGCGGCAGGACGGCCAGCAGCACGGCGACCCGGAGCAGGTCCTTCTCCCCGAGGATGCCGGCCGAGATCGCCGCCGCGACCGCGGCGGCCAGGAACGAGCGCCCGCGGGTGGTCAGCCCGCGCAGCCCGGCACGCACGTCACGGCCTCCGCGGCTCGTAGGGCGCGCGACCGTTGCCGGTGGCGGGCCGGGTGTCGTAGGGGGAGCGCTGCCGGTCGTGTGGCAGCGGCAGTCGGTGCACCAACTCGGAGACGATCGCGTCGGTGGTGCGCCGGGCGAGCTGGGCGTCGGCGGTGGGGATGATCCGGTGCGCCAGCACCGGCACCGCGAGAGCCTGCAGATCGTCGGGGAGGACGTAGTCGCGCCCCTCCAGGGCGGCGACCGCCCGGGCGGTGCGCAGCAGCTGAAGGGTCGCCCGGGGGGAGGCGCCCAGGCGCAGGTCGGGGGCCTCGCGGGTGGCGGTGACCAGGTCGATGGCGTACTGCTTGACCGCGTCCGCGACGTGCACCTGCCGGACGGTGGCGATGAGCTGCCGGACGATGTCCGCGTCGGAGACCGGGCGCAGCTCGTTCAGCGGGTCGGTGCCGCCGTGCCCGTCCAGCATCGCCAGCTCGGCGCCGGCGTCCGGGTAACCCATGGCGATCCGGGCGGTGAACCGGTCGCGCTGCGCCTCGGGCAGCGGGTACGTCCCCTCCATCTCGATCGGGTTCTGGGTGGCGATGACCATGAAGGGGGTCTGCAGCTGGTAGGTCACGCCGTCGACGGTGACCTGTCGCTCCTCCATGCACTCCAGCAGCGCCGACTGGGTCTTCGGCGAGGCGCGGTTGATCTCGTCGCCGACGACCAGGTTGGCGAAGACGGCGCCGGGGCGGAACTCGAAGTCGTGCGTTTCCTGGTTGTAGACGCTGACCCCGGTGACATCGCTGGGCAGCAGGTCGGGGGTGAACTGGATCCGCCGCACGGTGCAGTCGATGGACCGCGCCAGGGCCTTGGCCAGCTTGGTCTTGCCGACGCCGGGTACGTCTTCGATGAGGAGGTGACCCTCGGCGAGCAGGACGGCCAGGGCGAGCCGCACGGTGGCGGTCTTACCCTCGATGACCTGCTCGATGTTGGCCACGATGGCCTCGCTGGCGGCGCGGAACTCGTCATGCGGCAACAGGCCGCCGACCTCGTCCCAGGTCTGTTGTGTCACGGGCCTCCTCCTCGTCGCCGTCACGGCAGCTCTGAATAGAGCACCTGGACCCGCCGTTGGGTTCGCGACGCCGAGCCTCGTTTGCCGCAGAATTCTCACTGGCCTCTCAGGCTAACCATGTTTGTCGTTCTCGCCGACCCCCGCAGGTAGTCCGTCGGTTACGCACCGATATTCGCCGGGTTGGGGGACGGGCCCGCCGGCCCCGGCCCGTGCCGGCGGCGGGGTACACTGCCGGACATGGCCGGAGTCTTCCTGCTTCTTATCGGGCCGTGCTGATGCGCTGAACGCGCGACAGCACGGCGGCCCCTCCTGCGTGAGGGGCATTTTTGTGCCCGTCGCCGGCCCGGCCCGGCGGTGCCGAGACGAAGCGAAGCGAAGCGAGGAGAGACGATGAGTGAGGCAGCCGCACCGGCGGGCGACATTCCCCCGTTCCGGTACACCGCGGCCCTGGCCGACGAGATCGAAAACCGTTGGCAGGACATCTGGGCGCGCGAGGGCACCTTCCACGCCCCGAACCCGACCGGCCCGCTGGCCGACCCGGACCACCCCCGGGCCGGCGCGGAGAAGCTGTACGTGCTGGACATGTTCCCGTACCCGTCCGGCGCCGGCCTGCATGTCGGCCACCCGCTGGGCTACATCGGCACCGACTGCTACGCCCGCTACCAGCGGATGGCCGGTCGCAACGTGCTGCACGCCATGGGCTTCGACGCGTTCGGCCTGCCCGCCGAGCAGTACGCGGTGCAGACCGGCACCCACCCGCGGACCACCACGGTGGCGAACATCGAGCGGTACAAGGCGCAGCTGCGCCGGCTGGGGCTGGCGCACGACGAGCGCCGCTCGGTGGCGACCATCGACACCGACTTCTACCGCTGGACGCAGTGGATCTTTCTGCAGATCTTCAACTCCTGGTACGACCGGGAGGCGGGCCGGGCTCGCCCGATCGCCGAGCTGATCGCCGAGTTCGAGGGCGGTAACCGGCCCACACCGGACGGGCGCGCCTGGGCCGAGCTGAGCGTCGCCGAGCGCCGCCAGGTCGTCGACGACCACCGGCTGGCGTACGTCTCGCAGGCGCCGGTGAACTGGTGCCCGGGCCTGGGCACCGTGCTGGCCAACGAGGAGGTCACCGCCGACGGCCGCTCCGAGCGGGGCAACTTCCCGGTCTTCAAGCGCAACCTGAAGCAGTGGATGATGCGGATCACCGCGTACGGCGACCGGCTGCTGGACGACCTGGACAGCCTGGACTGGCCCGAGCCGATCAAGCTGATGCAGCGCAACTGGATCGGCCGATCCACCGGCGCGCACATCGACTTCCCCACCGGGCGGGAGCCGATCCGGGTGTTCACCACCCGGCCGGACACCATCTTCGGGGCGACCTACATGGTGCTGGCACCCGAGCACGAGCTGGTCGACACGCTGGTGCCGGCCGCCTGGCCGGAGGGGACGCGGGACGCCTGGACCGGCGGGCACGCCAGCCCCCGGGTGGCCGTCGAGGCGTACCGCAAGGCGGCGGCGGCCAAGACCGACGTCGAGCGGCAGTCCGACACCAAGGAGAAGACCGGCGTCTTCATCGGCGCGTACGCCACCAACCCGGTCACCGGCGGGCAGGTCCCGATCTTCATCGCGGACTACGTGCTGGCCGGCTACGGCACCGGCGCGATCATGGCGGTGCCGGCCCAGGACGAGCGGGACTGGGCGTTCGCCGAGGTCTTCGAGCTGCCCATCGTGCGTACCGTGCAGCCGGCGGAGGGGTTCGACGGCAAGGCGTACACCGGGGACGGCCCGGCGATCAACAGCGCTGCGCCCGAGCGCGGCCTGGACCTGGACGGCCTGGGGGTCGCCGACGCCAAGGCGGCGATCATCGCCTGGCTGGAGGCCAACGGGCACGGCGCCGGCGCGGTGACCTACCGGCTGCGGGACTGGCTGTTCTCCCGGCAGCGCTACTGGGGTGAGCCGTTCCCGATCGTCTACGACTCCACCGGCGCGGCCATCGCCCTGCCGGAGGAGATGCTGCCGGTCGAGCTGCCCGAGGTCGACGACTTCTCGCCGAAGACGTTCGACCCGAACGACGGCGACTCCAACCCGGAGACCCCGCTGTCGCGCCGCCGCGACTGGGTCGAGGTGGAGCTGGACCTGGGCGACGGGCCGAAGCGGTACACGCGGGAGACCAACGTGATGCCGCAGTGGGCCGGCTCCTGCTGGTACGAGCTGCGCTACCTGGACCCGACCAACAGCGGGCGGTTCGTCGACGCGGAGAACGAGCGGTACTGGATGGGCCCGCGCGCCGACGGCGACTGCGGGGGCACCGACCTGTACGTCGGCGGCGCCGAGCACGCCGTGCTGCACCTGCTGTACGCGCGGTTCTGGCACAAGGTGCTGTTCGACCTGGGTCACGTGTCGTCGTTCGAGCCTTTCCGCAAGCTGTTCAACCAGGGCATGATCCAGGCGTACGCGTACACCGACTCGCGCGGCAGCTACGTGCAGGCCGAGGACGTCATCGAGCGCGACGGCGGTTACTACCTGGGCGACGAGGTGGTCAACCGCGAGTACGGCAAGATGGGCAAGTCGCTGAAGAACGTGGTGACCCCCGACGACATGTGCGCGGCGTACGGCGCGGACACCTTCCGGGTGTACGAGATGTCGATGGGCCCGCTGGAGGTGTCCCGGCCCTGGGAGACCCGGGCGGTCGTCGGGTCGTACCGGTTCCTGCAGCGGGTCTGGCGGGCCGTGGTCGACGAGGAGACCGGCGCGCTGCGGATCACCGAGGACCCGGCCGACGAGGCGACCCGCCGGCTGCTGCACAAGGTGATCGACGGCGTCCGCGGCGACATGGACGGCATCCGGTTCAACACGGCGATCGCCAAGCTGATCCAGCTGACCAACGGGCTGACCGGGCTGTCGGCGACGCCGCGTGAGGTGGCCGAGCCGCTGGTGCTGATGGTGGCGCCGTTCGCCCCGCACCTGGCCGAGGAGCTGTGGCGGCGGCTGGGTCACGAGACCTCGCTGACCTACGTGGACTTCCCGACGGCCGACCCGGCGCTGCTGGTGGCGGACACGGTGACCTATCCGGTGCAGGTCAACGGCAAGGTCCGTGGCCGCATCGAGGTCGCCGCCGACGCGTCCGAGGAGTCGGTCCGTGCCGCCGCGCTGGACGCGGTGGCCGCCGCCCTGGCCGGCAAGGAACCCCGCAAGGTCATCGTCGTGAAGGGCCGGATGGTCTCCGTCGTCGCCTGACGAGCGTGATGACTCAGGGGTATGAATATGCCCCTGAGTCATCACGTTCACTGGCGCATCCGCCGTCCGGCGGGACACACCGACTCAGGCGGTCAACACCGTCACCACGGTGCGGCGGTGGGCGAGCAGCCAGTCCTGCCAGTGGCGTACTCCCTCGACGGCGCCGCCGTCGCGCAGCCGGCGCATCCCCGGCTCGTCGCGGTCGGCGCCCGCGTCGATGCCCCGCCAGGTGTCCTCGATCTGGTGGAGCATCACGTCCACCAACTCCTCCCGGGCGAGTGGCGCCGGGTCCGGTCCGGTCGCCGCGGCCTCGTAGGCGTCGCAGAGCACGCGGCAGCGCCGACCCACCTCGGCCGGGTCGGCACCCTCACCCAACGCGGCCCAGTGCCAGCCGGCGAACGCCACGTCGGCGATCCGGGGGCCCGGCGCGGCCAGGTCCCAGTCCAGGAAGGCCACCGGCAGGGGACCGGAGGGGAAGTCCCGGTAGACCGTGTTCTTCGGTGACAGGTCGCGGTGGCAGACCGTCTCGGCGTCGCCGGCCAGCGCGGTGCCCGCACACGCGTCGTGCAGCCGCCGGATCAGCTCGGCCAGCCGCACCAGGGCCGGGTCGGCGAAGAAGCTCTCGTCCTCCCGCTCCCGCCACGGCACCCGCCCCTGCACGTGGCTGAGCATCTGCCGGCCAAGGGCGTCGACACCCAGGTGCCGGGGGGCGATGTCCGCGCCCACCGCGGCCAGGTGGTCCAGGAGCGCGCCGACGAAGTCCAGGTTGGCCGGTGCGGTACGTCGTACCGTGTCACCGATCCGGACCACGTCGGCGATGAAGCCGCCGGCGAGTCGCTCCTCGCCGGTCAGGTCGGTCGACTCGGTCATCCTCAGACCGGCATCGACCGGCGGCGCCGCTCGGCGCGCCACCACTGGTGGATCAGGACGACGCTGGCGATCAGGCCGAGGCTGGCCGGGGCGGCGGCGTACCAGTTGATGTGGCCGGGCGAGCTGACGGCCGCCCCGATCGCGGCGTAGCCGAAGGCGGTCGGCGCGGAGGCGATCACGCTGCCGGCCAGGAACGGCAGCACCCGGGCGGCGGTGGTGCCGTAGCCGTAGCTGACCAGCCCGAAGCCGGCGATCGGCAGCAGCCGGACGGTGACCACGCCCAGCACGCTCTGCCGGGCGAACCAGCCGTCGAGCCGGGCCAGCCGACCGCGGACCCGCTCGGCCACGAACTCCCGGCCGAGCAGCCGACCGACCGTGAAGCCGATCGCCGCCGCCACCAGCGCGGCGCCCAGGGCGTACGCGGCGCCCTCCAGCGGGCCGAAGATGGCACCCGAGGCGAGCGTGATGAAGGTCCGGGGGACCAACGCCACCAGCAGCAGCGCACCGCCGAGGATCGCCGCCACCGGGGCGAGATCGCCCAACCGGTCGGCCAGTCGCGGCAGCTGCTCGGGGTCCGGTCGGGGCACCAGGAGCAGCAGCAGCGCGCAGCCGCCGATCAGCAGCACGAGCAGGGTGAACCGCGCGGCCGACGGCTGCCGGAACAGCCGCCGGACGGCAGGGATCATGCCCGGGCGGCGGCCACGGCGGCGCGACGCTCGCTCCGGAGCCGGTCCGACCAGGTGTCGTCCAGCGGCGGGAGCTGGTGCGCCCCGGTGGCCCAACGCAGCAGAAGATCGGCGAGAGCCGGGTTGCGGGCCAGCGCGGGACCGTGCGAGTAGGTGCCGAGCAGCTTGCCCCGCCAGGCACCCTCGGTGGAGCCGTCGTTGCCCACCCCGGCGCTGACCCGCGCCAGCGGGGAGACCTCGGGGCCGAGGTGGGTGCGGCCGCCGTGGTTCTCGAAGCCGGTCAGCGCGGGCAGGCCCAGCCGGGGGTCGATCTCGCCGGCCAGCTCGCCGACGGCACGGCTCGGACCCCGGTCGGACTGCAGGTCGAGCAGCTCCAGGCCGCGGCACTGCACACCCTTGGCGAAGAAGGACATGCCGAGCAGCTGGTAGCCGGCGCAGACGCCGAACACCACCGAGCCCTGGGCGACGGCCCGGTGCAGCCCGCCGTCGGCGATCAGCCGCTGCGCGCCCAGCGCCTGCGGACCGTCCTCGCCGCCGCCCACCAGGTAGATGTCGGCGGTCGCGGGCAGCCGCTGGTCGGAGCGGACCTCCATGACCTCGACCGGCATGCCGCGCTGGCGGGCCCGCCGGGCGAGGATCAGCGCGTTGCCCCGGTCGCCGTAGGTGGAGAGCAGGTCGGGGTAGATCCAGACGATGCGCAGGCTCTCAGTTGACACGGTCCAACTCCGCTCGGATGTCCTGGAACGCGGTGTAGTTCGCGATGACCTCCAGCCGCCCGGGCGGGACCGACCGGATGGCGTCCTCGAATGTGCGGACGTGCTGGAAAGGCACGTCGTTGACGTCCAGGCGGACCGCCAGGTCGTACGCCCGGTCGCCGGTGATCAACACCTGCCGGCCACGCAGCGGGGCGAAGTCGACGTCGAAGAGCCAGGAGGTGTCCAGCCCGTCGGGGTCGCGGGCGTTGATGGAGAGCAGGGTCGGCGCGTCGTCGGCCATGTCGAAGGCCTCCAACCAGCTGGCCGGGTTCTTGGCCAGCAGCAGCCGGATGTTGCGCCCGTCCTTGTCCACCTGCGCGTAGCGGCCGGCCACCGAGGTGACGATGCCGAGGCGGGACACCGCGTCGACGGGGCGTACACCGAACTCGGCGGCCACGGCAAGCGCGGTCGCCGCGTTGCCCACGTTGACCTTGCCGGGTAGCTGGAGGGACACCTTGTGCCAGGCGCCGGTCGGGTCGAGCACGCCCTCGTCCTCGACGACCCACTGCGGATCCGGCCGGCGCAGCGCGCAGCCGGTGCACCACCACTGGTCGCCGTTGCGCTGGATGGTGGAGCCGCACTCGGGGCAGACCCAGGAGTCGTCGTGCCAGCGCTGGCCGGCGCTGAACCAGGTCACGTGCGGCGGGTTGATGCCGCGGGCGGGGTCGGCCGGCGGGGTGGCGGCCCAGACCACCATCGGGTCGTCGGCGTTGGCCACCACCCGCACGTCGGTGTGCCGGACCAGCGCCGCGCGCCAGAGCTGCGCCATCATGGCGACCTCCTTGGCCCGGTCGAGCTGGTCGCGGGAGAGGTTCAGCAGCGCGACCACGTGCGGCTCGGTCGCCTCCAGCACCTGGGCGAGGTAGTGCTCGTCGACCTCCAGCACCGCGTACGGGGTGCTGCCGGCCTTGGCCAGCGCCGAGGTGTGCCCGGTGGGCATGTTGGCGCCGAAGGAGTTGGTGGCGACCCGCCCGAGCACGCCGACCGCCGCGGCGGTCAGGCGGGTCGTGGTGGTCTTGCCGTTGGTGCCGGAGACGAGCGCGATGGCGCGTCCGGCCGACAGGTGGGCCAGCAGGTCCGGGTCGATCTTCAGGCCGATCCAGCCGCCGATCACCGAACCGTCGCCGCGCCCGGCCGCCCGCGAGAGCGCCGCGGCGGTCCGTGACACGGAGCTGGCCACCTTGGCCCGTAGGGGCATTTTCGCGTCCGTCACGCGAGCGAGGTTACCGGACCGCGCACCCCACCAGATCGCCGCCGACGGCGAACCGTTCGGCCGTGGTGCCCGCGCGCGCGGCCACGTCCGCTTCCCCCGGACGGAGTCGATCTATGTCGGAAAGCGGACCACGCCGGGCGGTCGCCGTAGCCCTCCACTCCGCTCCACCCCCTGTGACGTGCTGTTTTGCTCCCGGGTCGGACGCGCCACGCGGGCGATTCTGGTTGCAGGTGGAGGGAAGTGGAGTAGAGTGGGGACCAATGGTGAGGCCGGGAGGGCTCACCGGCCCGGGGGGTCAGCGGCGCCGCGAACGCCGTTCAAGGGCGAGGGGGTAGGGCCGGTGTTTCTCGGCACCCACACTCCACGCCTGGACGACAAAGGCCGGTTGATCCTTCCGGCGAAGTTCCGGGATGAGCTGGCGGGGGGTGTCGTGGTCACCAAAGGGCAGGATCGTTGCCTCTACGTCTTCCCGACCCCCGAGTTCCAGCGGATCGCGGAGCAGTTGCGCGCGCAGCCGATGACGCACAAGGCGGCCCGGGCCTACAGCCGGGTCTTCTTCGCCAGCGCGCACGACGAGGTTCCGGACAAGCAGGGCCGGGTGACCATCCCGGCCCACCTGCGGGAGTATGCCGCGTTGGATCGCGATCTGGTGGTCATCGGCGCGAGCACGCGGGTGGAGATCTGGGACAAGGTCGCCTGGGAGACCTACCTCGCCGAGAGCGAAGACGACTTCGCCGACATCGAGGAGGGGGTGCTGCCCGGCGGTCTGTAGGGCGGAACGACGCCCGACGTACTGCGAGATCTCCAGCCGCTTTCGAGTTCCTGGCATCCCTTCCCCGGTGCCAGGCGCACGATCCAGTCATCGGGCGGGAGCCCGGTGACCGGCGGGAGCGGATGGGGATCTGGCGGTATGACGGCAGCGTCGCCTGACGACAGGCGCATGAGCGAACGGACGTTTCAACCAGTGGGGGTCAACATGGGGGAGCTGCGCGGCACGCACGTGCCGGTGCTGCTCGAGCGGTGTCTCGAGCTGCTGGCCCCCGCGCTGGGTCGAGGCGGCCGGACGGTCCACGTGGACGCGACACTCGGCCTTGGCGGGCACGCCGAGGCGGTGCTCGAGGCGCACCCGGAGACGGTCCTGATCGGGCTCGACCGGGACACCGAGGCACTCGCCCACGCGCGGGTCCGGTTGGCCCGGTTCGCCGACCGGGTGCACCTGGAGCACGCCGTCTACGACGAGCTGCCCGAGGTCCTCGACCGTCTGGGTTATCCGGGCATCGACGGGATCCTGTTCGACCTGGGTGTCTCGTCGCTGCAGTTGGACGCGCCCGACCGCGGGTTCGCGTACGCCCAGGACGCGCCCCTGGACATGCGGATGGACCAGACCCGGGGGGTGACCGCCGAGGAGGTGGTCAACACCTACGGGCATCCGGACCTGGCCCGGGTGTTGCGGGTCTACGGCGAGGAGAAGTTCGCCGGCCGGATCGCCTCGGCGATCATCCGGGAGCGGGAACGCGCCCGGATCACCTCGTCCGCGCGGCTGGCGGAGCTGGTTCGGGACTCCATTCCGGCGCCAGCCCGACGAACGGGCGGACACCCGGCAAAGAGAACGTTTCAGGCTTTACGGATCGAGGTAAACAAAGAGCTGGCAGCGCTGGAGACAGCGCTGCCATCCGCGCTCGACGCACTGACCGTGGGCGGTCGCATGGTGGTCCTGTCCTACCACTCGTTGGAGGACCGGCTCACCAAGGCGGCGCTCGCGGACCGGGTCCGCAGTAAGGGCCCGGTCGACCTCCCGGTCGAACTGCCCGGGTCCGGTCCGACGTTCCGGCTGCTCAGCCGGGGCGCCGAACTGGCCGGGGAGGTGGAGGTCGCCGCGAACCCGCGAGCCGCTTCGGTGCGGCTGCGGGCCGCGGAACGACTCGACCCGAACGCGGCAGAGCAGGGGCGGGCCGACCGCGAACGGTCCCGCCGACGGGTGAAGGGGATGCACCAACCGGGCACCGGTTCCGCGTGATCCGTGGGGGGTCAGCGGTGCCGGGACGGTAGAGGGACGGACGTTGAGGGGGAGGGGACATGAACATTGACAAGCGCGACCGCCGGGACGTCACCGGCGGCGGGCAGCGCGCACCGCGGTCGGGGGGCCGGACCGCGGCGGAGCGGGCCACGCGCGTGGGGAACGGTACGCCACGCATCGATCGAGTGAAGCAGCAGGGGGAGGCTCGCGCCCGGGGGGCGCGCGAGTTCGCCACCCAGGGCACCGCCGCGCTGCGGCCGGCCGAGAAGGCCGGCGTCGCGGCGAGCGCTCGTCCGCCGCGGCTGCGGGTCGCACCGCCGCCGCCGGTCTCGGTGCCGCGCGCGCCGTTCGCGGCGCTGATCGTGGTGCTGGTGGTCGGTGGGGTGCTGGGCATCCTGGCGGTCAACACCAAGATCAATGAGAACGCGTTCCGGCTGGAGAAGCTGCAGCAGCAGCAGGCCCGGCTGGACCTGGAGAAGCAGCAGCTGGACAAGCAGATCGCCGACGCCGAGGCACCGGGCAACCTGACCGCCGAGGCGCGCCGGCTGGGTCTGGTGGACGCGGGCGAGCCGGGGTACGTCCGGCTGCCGGACGGCAAGCTGCCGCTCGGCGTGCCGAAGCCGGCGACGGGTGAGCCGTCGGTGACCAGCCAGCAGGGTGCGGGAGGCTGACCGTGCCACCGAGGTCGGACGAGCCGCGCCGGAACCCCACGGGGTCCCGGCGCGGTTCTTCGCGTGACAGCGGGCCCGTCGACGGGGAGTCGCGCACCGACGAGCCGGGTATCGGCGGCATCTCCGGCGCCCGGGCGTACACCCCCCGGGGCCGGACGGTTCGCGAGGAGCGCGGCACACCGGCGCGCAGCGGGGGCGCCGAGCAGCGGCGTACCCCGCGCAGCACCCGGTCCGGCGACCCGTTCCGGCCGGCGTTGCAGGTGCTCGACGGCGGTCGTGCCGCGGCCGCCCGGGCCGGCCGACGGGACTCCCCGGCGGCCGGGCGTGGCGGGGTCGTGCGCACCGTCGCGCCGCGTACCCCACGCGGCCCGGGCGACGACGAGCCGCCGCCGCGTCGCCGGACCACGCCGCGTGCGCCGCGCCGCGCCGACCGTCCGGCGGCCCGCCGGCCGTCGCGCAAGCCGCCACGCCCGCCGAAGCTGGCCGACCCCCGGCTGCGGCTGCGACTGGGCACCGCCCTCACCCTGGCGCTGTTCGCCGCCATCGGTATCCGGCTGATCTTCCTCCAGGCGGTGGACACCCCGGCGTACGCCGGCGGCGGCGTCGCCGACCGGACCCGCACGGTCGAACTGCCCGCGCCGCGCGGCGCGATCTACGACTTCAAGGGCGAACCGCTGGCGCACAGCGTCGAGGCGCGGTACGTGTTCGTCGACCCGACCGAGATCAAGGACGGGGCCGCCACCGCGAAGGCACTCTCCCCGCTGCTCGGCATCCCGGTGTCGAAGCTCACCGAGCTGATGAAGCCCCGCAAGCTGGAGAACGGCGTCCCGTCCCGGTTCGAGTACCTGGCCCGGGGGGTGGAGATCCAGACGGCCAAGCAGGTGATGGCGCTGGAGCTGCCCGGCATCGGGGTGCACCGCGACGAGCGCCGGGAGGTGCCCGGCGGTGACCTCGCGGCCAACCTGATCGGCTTCACCAGCCAGGACATGGACGGGCTGGAGGGGCTGGAGGCCCGCTACGACGAGTTGCTCGCCGGGCAGGACGGCAGGCGGGTGTACGAGGCCGGCCTCGGTGACCTCGCGGCGCCGATCCCGGGCGGCTACAGCAAGACGACGCCGGCCAAGCCGGGCAGCTCGATGAAGCTCACCATCGACCGTGACCTGCAGTTCCGTACCCAGCAGATCATGAAGGCGGCGTTGGCCACGCACCCGGGCAGCACCGCGGCGGCGGTGATCATCGACGTGCCCACCGGTGACGTGCTGGCCCAGGCCAGCCATCCCACCTACGACGCGGCGAAGCCGATCCCCAGCGACCCGGTCGCCCGGGAGGACGCGGCGACCAGCTTCGTGGTCGACCCCGGGTCGGTGCACAAGGCCATCACCTTCGGCGCGGCGCTCCAGGAGGGGGTGATCACCCCGGACACCACGCTGCCCATCGCGAACAGCATCAAGAAGGGCGACACCTGGTTCTCCGACACCCACCAGGCCAACGGCCGGCGGATGAGCGTGCCCGGGATGCTCGCCTACTCGTCGAACGTCGGCACGATCACGATCGCCGACCGGCTCGGCCGGGACCGGTTGATCGACTACCAGAAGCGGTTCGGGCTCGGCCAGCCCACCGGCGAGGGGATGCCCGGCGAGGCCAGCGGACGGCTGTTGCCGGCCGAGGAGTGGAGCGAGTCCTCGGAAGGGTCGGTGCCGATCGGGCACAGCGTCGACGCGACCCCGCTGCAGATGGCGGCCGCCTACGCGGCGATCGCCAACGACGGCACCTACGTCCAGCCGCACCTGCTCAAGGAGACGATCGGCCCGGACGGCAAGGTCACTCCCGCGCCGGCCCCGGTGACCCGCTCGGTGCTCAGCCCGCAGAACGCGGCGGCGCTGCGCCACATGCTGGAGGCGGTCACCACGGTCGAGGACGCCACCGGCGTGACCGCCGCCGTCCCCGGCTACCGGGTCGCCGGCAAGACCGGCACCGGCTGGCGGTTGGTGGACGGCAAGAAGCAGCCCGGCGAGGTGTCCTCCTTCATCGGGATGGCGCCCGCGGAGAAGCCCCGGTACGTGATCGCGGTCTTCGTGTACGCGCCCGGCGGTGGGGGTGCCGCCGCCGCTCAGCCGGCGTTCCGCGACATGATGCAGTTCACGCTGCGTCACTACCGTGTACCCCCGTCCACCGGCGGCTCGGCGCCCAAGTTCGTGGTCTATCCGCGCTGAGCAGCGACGGCGGGACATCATCGGTGAGTGCCGACGAACCACCGGGGCGGCTGTGCGGCCGGAACCGGACGACCGGGTAGGGTCTGACGCCGTGCCCGGCAATCCACGTCCACGTACCGTGACCGGAGTCCGGCTCGGCGATCTCGCCGTCCGGCTCGCCGTCGACCTTCCGGCGGACGCCGCCGGTGTGGTCGTCGCAGGGGCCACCCACGCCAGCCAGGAGGTCCGGCCCGGCGACCTGTACGCGGCCCTGCCCGGCGCTCGCCGGCACGGCGCGGAGTTCGCTGCCGGCGCCGCCGAGGCGGGCGCCGTGGCGGTGCTGACCGACCCGGCCGGCGCGGAGCTGGTGGCGGGGACGGGCCTGCCCGTCCTGGTGGTCCCCGACCCGCGCGCGGCGCTCGGCGAGGTGGCCTCGGCCGTCTACGGCGACCCGACCGCCGGGCTCACCGTGATCGGCGTGACCGGCACCGCCGGCAAGACCTCCACCGCGTACCTGATCGAGTCGGGGCTGCGCGCCGCCGGGCACACCACCGGGTTGATCGGCACGGTGGAGACCCGGCTCGGTGACCTGGTGATCGACAGCGTGCGCACCACCCCGGAGGCGACCGACCTGCACGCCATGCTGGCCACGGCCCGCGAGCGTGGGGTCACCGCGGTGGTCATGGAGGTCTCCAGCCACGCTCTGGCCATGGGCCGGGTGGGCGGTGTCCGGTTCGCCGTCGGCGGCTACACCAACTTCGGTTCCGACCATCTGGACTTCCACGCCGACAGCGCCGACTACTTCGCCGCGAAGGCGCAGCTCTTCGACGGCCGGTGCGCGGTCGAGGTGCTCAACCACGACGATCCCGCGCTGAAGCCGCTGTACAAGCCGGCGACGGTCACCTACTCGGCGGCCGGCGACCCGGAGGCGACGTGGTGGGCCGACGGCGTGAACGGCGAGGGCTACGCCCAGCGGTTCACCGTGCACGGCCCGGACGGGCTGGTCCTGCCCGCCGCCGTGGCGCTGCCGGGGCGGCACAACGTGGCCAACGCCCTGCTGGCGATCGCCGCGCTGGTCGGCGCCGGGGTGGACCCGGCGACGGCGGCGGCCGGCGTGGCCGCGTGCGGGGGCGTGCCCGGCAGGCTGGAGCTCGTCGACGTCGTCGGGCCGGTGCGCGGGGTGGTCGACTACGCGCACAAGTCGGACGCGATCGTCGCCGCGCTGGCCGCGCTGCGTGAGCTGAGCGCGGGCCGGCTGATCTGCGTGATCGGGGCCGGTGGGGACCGGGACCGGGGCAAGCGGCCGGTGATGGGCGCCGCCGCGGCGGAGGGAGCCGACGTGGTGCTGGTGACCGACGACAACCCGCGCACCGAGGACCCGGCGGAGATCCGCGCCGAGGTGCTCGCCGGGGCGTACCGGGCAGGCACCGCCGCCCGGATCATCGAGGTGGCCGGCCGGCGGGCCGCGATCGACGAGGCGGTCCGGCTGAGCGACCCGGGCGACGTGATCGCCCTGCTCGGCAAGGGCCACGAGCGTGGCCAGGAGGTGGACGGCGAGGTGCTCCCGTTCGACGACAGAAGCGAGCTGGCCGACGCGCTGCGCGCCCGCTTCGGTGACCTGGCGGGTCAGCGGTGATCGCGCTGAGCCTGGCCGAGGTGGCCGCGGCGGTCGACGGGCGGCTGGTGGCCGCCGACCCGGCCGCCACCGTCACCGGCCCGGTCGAGTTCGACTCGCGCAAGGTTGCCCCCGGCTCGCTCTTCGTGGCCTTCCCGGGGGAGAAGGTCGACGGGCACGACTACGCGGCGGCGGCGGTGGCCTCCGGTGCGGTGGCGGTGCTCGGCACCCGCGAGGTGCCCGGGGTGCCGATGGTGCTGGTCGCCGACGCGCTGACCGCGATGGGCCGGCTGGCCCGCGCCGTGGTGGACCGGCTGCCCGGGCTGACCGTGGTCGGGCTGACCGGCTCGTCCGGCAAGACCACCACCAAGGACCTGATCGGCCAGCTCACCGCCCGGCTCGGGGCCACGGTGGCGCCGCCCGGCTCGTTCAACAACGAGCTGGGGCACCCGTACACCGCGTTGCAGGCCGGGCCGGACACCCGCTACCTGGTGCTGGAGAAGGGCTCCCGCGGGGTGGGGCACGTGCGCTACCTGTGCGAGGTGGTGCCCCCGAGGATCTCCGTGGTGCTCAACGTCGGGACGTCGCACATCGGAGAGTTCGGCTCGCAGGAGACCATCGCCCTGGCCAAGGGGGAGCTGGTCGAGGCGCTGCCGTCCGACGGCCTGGCCGTCCTGAACGCCGATGACCCGCGGGTGGACGCGATGGCGAGCCGCACCCGGGCCCGGGTGGTCCGCTACGGCGAGGCACCGGACGCCGACGTGCGGGCCGAGGACGTCACGCTCGACGACCGGGGGCGCGCGTCGTACACCCTGGTCACCCCGGAGGGGAGTGCGCCGGTGCGGCTCGGGCTGACCGGCCGCCACCAGGTCTCGAACACCCTCGCCGCGGCGGCGGTCGCCCGGGAGCTGGGCATGCCGCTGGCCGACCTGGCCACGGCGCTCGGCGAGCTGGGGCTGGTATCGACCCGGCGGATGGACGTCTTCGACCGCCCCGACGGGGTGACCGTCATCGACGACTCGTACAACGCCAATCCGGCGTCGATGTCGGCGGCGCTGAAGGCGCTCGCCACGCTCGGCCGGGGTCGGCGTACCGTCGCGGTGCTCGGTTACATGGCCGAGCTGGGCCCGTTCGAGCGGGACGGCCACGCTGAGGTCGGCCAACTCGCGGCCGAGCTGGGTGTCGACCGGCTGCTCGTGGTGGGCGAGCCGGCAGCGCCGATCCATGAGGGCGCGACAGCGGTAGGGAACTGGGGAGGAGAGTCGGTGCTGCTCACCGATCAGGCGGCGGCCGTCGAGGTGCTGCGGGGCGAGCTACGGCCGGGCGATGTCGTCCTGGTCAAGGGCTCCCGGTACCGGACGTGGGAGGTGGCCGACGCCCTGCGCGCCGACGCCGCCTCCGGGAACGGAGCTGCCGCGTGAGGGCGGTCATCGTCGCCGTCGGGGTGGCGTTCCTCGTGTCGCTCTTCTGCACCCCGATCGCGATCAAGGTGTTCACCCGGCTCAAGGCCGGCCAGCCGATCCGGGCCGAGGGCCCGGCCATGCACCAGACCAAGAAGGGCACGCCCACGATGGGCGGCGTGGTCTTCATCCTGGCCACGGTGATCGCGTACGTGGCCGGGCACCTGGCTCTCACGACCCTGCCGGACGCGCAGATCGCCCAGGTGGAGCCCACCATCACCGCACTGGTGCTGCTGGGGCTGATGGTCTTCTCCGGTGCGGTCGGCTTCCTCGACGACTTCCTCAAGGTGCGCAAGCGCAACAGCGCGGGGCTGAACAAGCGCGGCAAGCTCCTCGGCCAGATCCTGGTCGGCGCGGTCTTCGGCGTGGTCGCGCTCTACTTCCCGAGCACGATGACCGACGCGTCGGGTGCGGTGACCAACACCGAGACGGTGGGCAGCACCACGCTGAGCTTCATCCGGGACATCGACGCCCTGGAGGTCAGCAAGATCGGCGCCGTCATCATCTTCATCTTCGTGGTGATGGGCGCGACGAACGGTGTGAACCTCACCGACGGCCTGGACGGTCTGGCCACCGGCGCCTCGGTGATGGTGCTCGCCGCGTACGCGTTGATCGCGTTCTGGCAGTACCGGCACTGGTGCGCCGACCCGAACTACACCCAGCCGTACTGCTACTCGGTGCGTGACCCGTTGGAGATCGCCCTGATAGCCGGAGCGGCCGCGGGAGCCTGTGTCGGCTTCCTGTGGTGGAACACGTCCCCGGCGCGGATCTTCATGGGTGACACCGGCGCGCTGGGGCTGGGCGGCCTGATCGCCGGCATGGCGATGTCCACCCGGACCATCCTGCTGCTGCCGATCATCGGCGGGCTCTTCGTGATCATCACGATGTCCGTGGTGATCCAGATCATCTCCTTCCGGACCACCGGCAAGCGCGTCTTCCGGATGTCGCCGCTGCAGCACCACTTCGAGTTGGCCGGCTGGAGCGAGGTCAACATCGTGGTCCGATTCTGGATCATCGCCGGCATCGGCGTGGCCATCGCGTTGGGCCTGTTCTACAGCGAGTTCCTCGCCAACATGACCTGACCGGCGCACGCCGGCCAGCACACCTCGGCCCCCGGTCCCGCCCGCGGCGGACCACCGGGGGCCGTGGCGTGTCCGCCCGACACGCCGGAGGCGCCGTTGTGGGCGTGCCCGGCGCGCACAGCGGTGATGATGTCCGGGTGGGGGAGGAACCAGGCACCGAGGACAGGACAGGCGGCCGGCCGCGACGGTCACCGGGCGCGTCGCGTACCGCGTCGCCGCGCGGACCGGACGGCAGGCGCGGGCCGGACGACCCGCGCGGCCAGGACGACAGGCGCGGACCGGCACCGGGCGCGGCGGCGCGTGAGCCGGAACCGGCCGCTGCCGTGCCGCTGCGCGGGCTGGACGCCGCCGGCGGGCTGGCCGCGCTGCGCGGCCTGCTGGACCGGCCGCTGGCCTCCTACTACCTGCTGCTGTCCAGTGCCGGTCTGCTGCTGCTGATCGGGCTGACCATGGTCTTCTCGGCGACCAGCGTGCGGGACTTCGCCGAGGACGGCAACGCGACCGCCTCGGCGACCAAGCAGGCGATCTTCGCGGTGATCGGCATCGGCGCCTTCTGGGCCTGCCAGCGGCTCCCCGCCAGCACGTACCGGGCGCTGGGCCGCCCGCTGCTGTTCACCTCGGTGGGACTGCTGCTGGTGCTCAACCTGCTGCTCGCCTACGCCCGGCTGACCGGGCAGGACTCGGCCCAGCTCGGCCCGTTGCGCGCCGAGCTGCTCTGGCTGTTCGTCGGCGGGATCCAGCTCCAGCCCTCCGAGTTGGCCAAGTTCGCGCTGGTGCTGTGGGGCGCGCACGTGATCGTTCGCAAGGGTGCGGCGCTGGGCTGGTGGCGGGAGTTGGCCACCCCGCTCTTCCCGGTGATCGGCCTGCTCTTCGTCCTGGTCGGCTACAACGACGTCGGCACCATGCTGTGCCTGCTGGCCCTGGTGGTCGGCCTGCTCTGGGCCGCCGGGGTGCGGATGCGGGTCTTCGGCGCGCTCTCGGTGGCCGGCCTGGCCGGGATCGGCCTGCTCATCGCGGTGGCCTCGCTGGGCGCCGGTTCCGGCGAGCAGGGCAAGGAGAACTACCGCTTCGCCCGGCTCACCTACTTTCTCAACCCGCCGCCGCCGCAGGAGTGCGGTGACCCCTGCTACCAGATCTACCAGGGCCGGCTGGCGATCGAGCACGGCGGCTGGTTCGGCGTCGGCCTGGGCAAGAGCAGCCTCAAGTGGGACTGGCTGCCCGCGGCGCACAACGACTTCATCTTCGCGATCATCGCCGAGGAGCTGGGCGTGATCGGCTGCGGCGTGGTGCTCGCCCTCTTCGCGGTGCTCGCGTACACCGGGCTGCGGATCGCCCGGCGGGTCGACGATCCGTTCCGCCGGCTGGCCGCCGCCGCGGTGACCACCTGGCTGGTCAGCCAGGCCGTGATCAACATCGGTGGGGTGGTCGGGCTGCTGCCGATCACCGGCCTGCCGCTGCCGTTCATCTCCGACGGCGGAAGTGCCCTGGTCGTGACGCTGGCCGCGATCGGGATGCTGGCGTCGTTCGCGCGCGCCGAACCCGATGCGGCCAGAGCACTGCATGCCCGTCCGCCGGCCCGGTGGGTCCGACTACTCTGGGCCCCGTTGCCGCCGCTTCCCGGCCGGCGTCGCCGGCCGGCGACGCCGCCGGCTGGCCGAGGGTCCGTGCCCCGGTCCCGCGAGCGGCGACAGGACGACCAGGCCGCACCGCGCGGCGTCCGGCAGGGCCGGAGTCGCGCGGGTTCGGCGAACGAGAGGAGACGCTGATGGGTCCGCTGCGTTCGGTAGTGCTCGCGGGAGGTGGCACCGGGGGTCACATCTACCCGTTGCTGGCCTTCGCCGACTGCCTGCGCCGACACGACCCGGGCGTCCGGATCACCTGCCTCGGCACACCCAAGGGCATGGAGAACGAGCTCATCCCGCCGCACGGCTACGACCTGCGCCAGATCCCGGCGTACCAGCTGCCCCGGTCGGTGAACATGAACCTGGTCCGTACCCCGGGCCGGATGTGGACCGCGGCCCGCGCCGCGGGCAAGGTGATCGACGAGGTCCAGGCCGACGCGGTGGTCGGCTTCGGCGGGTACGTCTCGGTGCCGGCCTACCTGGCCGCCTGGCGCCGGGAGCTGCCCATGGTGATCCACGAGGTGAACGTGCCGCCGGGGGTGGCCAACCGGCTGGGCATGAAGTTCACCAAGAACATCGCGGTCGGCTTCCCGCACCAGCCCAGCCAGGCCGAGTCGTTGCGCGACGCCCGCGTGGTCGGGGTGCCGCTGCGCCGCACCATCGCCGGGCTGGACCGGTACGCGCTGCGCAACGCCGCACGTTCCCACTTCGGGCTCCGCCCCGACCTGCCGGTGCTCTTCGTCGCCGGCGGCTCGTCGGGCGCCCGCTCGATCAACCTGGCGGTCTCCGGGGCCGCCAAGGAGCTGGCCCGCAACGGCGTGCAGGTGCTGCACGTGATGGGTGCCCGCAACGAGCCGGTGCCGATCCCCACCGACCTGCCGGTGCCGTACGTGACGCTGCCCTACCTGTCGGAGATGGAGCTGGGCTACGCCGCCGCCGACCTGATGCTGGCCCGGGGTGGGGCGATGACCGTCGCCGAGGTGGCCGCGATCGGGCTGCCCACGATCTACGTGCCGTACCCGCACAGCAACCAGGAGCAGAAGCGCAACGCGCTGCCCGTGGTGGAGAGCGGTGGTGGCCTGCTCGTCGACGACGCGGAGCTGACCCCGGACTGGCTGGAGCGCACCGTCATCCCGCTGATCCGCGACCCGCAGCGGCTGTACGGCATGGGCGCGGCGGCGGCGGCGTACGGGCGGCGCGACGGCGACGAGGCGCTGCGGGCGTTCGTCATCGAGGCGGTGGCCCGATGACCGCGCAGTTCACCCCCGCCGGCACGCTCACGGCCGAGGACCTGGGCACCATCCACCTCATCGGGGTGGGCGGGGTCGGCATGAGCGGGCTCGCCCGGCTCTTCCTCACCCGGGGCATCCCGGTCTCCGGCAGTGAGCTGCGCGAGTGGCCGTCGCTGGCCGGCCTGCGCGCGCTGGGCGGGACGATCCACATGAGCCACGAGGCGACCAACCTCGATGGCGTGGACACCGTCGTCTACTCCTCGGCCATTCCGCAGGACCACCTGGAGATGGTCGAGGCGCGCCGGCGTGGCCTGCGGGTGCTGCACCGCTCGGAGGCGCTCGCCGCGGCGATGACCGGCCGCCGCGCGGTGGCGGTCGCCGGCACCCACGGCAAGACCACCACCACCTCGATGGTGACCATGGTGCTCCAGCAGGCCGGGGTGGACCCGTCCTTCGTGATCGGCGGGGAGATCTCCGAGGTCGGCTCGGGCGCCCACCACGGCACCGGCGAGCACTTCGTGGTCGAGGCCGACGAGAGCGACCGCTCGTTCCTCATCTACCGCCCGTACGTCTCGATCATCACCAACGTCGAGGCGGACCACCTCAACACCTACGGCGACTACGCGACGCTGGAGGCGGCGTTCGTCGAGTTCGCCCGGCTCACCGACCCGGACGGCTTCATCATCACCTGTGCCGACGACCCGGGCGGGCGGCGGCTTGCCGAGACCCTGCGCGCCGAGGGGCGGCGGGTGTACACGTACGGCGAGGCGGCCGACGCCGACCTGCGACTGAGCGACATCGTCTCGTCGGCGCGCGGGGTGCGGTACCTGGCCGCGATCGACGGCCGGTCGCTGGGCGAGTTCCGGCTGCCGGTGCCGGGGCGGCACATGGGCCTCAACAGTGCCTCCGCGGTGCTGACCGCGTACCTGCTGGACCTGCCGTTGCAGGCGGCGGAGGCCGCGCTGGCGGTCTTCCCCGGCGTGCGGCGGCGCTTCGAGCGCAAGGGCGTCGCGGACGGCGTGCTGGTCTACGACGAGTACGCCTACCACCCGACCTCGATGACGCTGGCGATGCAGACGCTGCGCGAGGTGGCCGGGGACGGGCGGCTGATCGTTGTCTTCCAGCCGTACCGGCTGTACCGCACCCGCGACTCGCAGGCGGAGATCGCCGAGGCGCTGGCCATCGCCGACGAGGTGGTGCTGCTGGAGGTCTTCGGGCCGGGTGAGCTGCGCCAGCCCGGTGAGGGCTCGGCGGCGCTGATCGAGGCGGTGGCGCTGCCCGCGGAGCGGAAGGTCTTCGTCGACTCGTGGGAGGCGGCGCCGGTCGAGGTGGTCCGCCGGGCCCGCCCCGGGGACGTGGTGGTGACCATGGGCGCCCCGCCGATCTCGCTGATGGGTGACGAGCTGCTGGCCGCCCTGCTCGCGCGTACCGCCGGCTCCGCGCCGACGGCGACCGTCGACCCGGTGGGCTCCACCGGGGTGGTCGGTGGCGCGGTGGCCGGCGGTTCCACCGCCGGTGGCGACGGAGCGGCCCTCGGTGGCACCGCCGCACCGGACGGCGCGGCGCCCACGGCCGGATGAGTCCCGGCCCGGCCCGAGGGCGGACGAGCGCCGCCGACGGCGGCGCTCCGCGACGCGGTCCGGTCCGGCGTTGGCAGCTGGTCCGGGCGGGCAGCGACGCGGTGCCGCCGTCGACCCGGCGGTTCATGGCCCGCGCCCGGCAGCGTCGGATGCGCGCGGCACTGCCGTGGGCGGTGGCCGCCGGTGTGCTGGCCCTGGTCGGTCTGGTCGCCTGGACGGTGCTCGGCACCGGGCTGTTCGGGGTTCGTGAGGTGAAGGTGGAGGGTGCCGTCCTGGTCAGCCCCGTGCAGGTGCGCGACGCGGTCGGGGTGGCCGACGGGGTGCCGCTGGCCCGGGTGGACCTGGCCGCCGCGGCCCGCCGGGTCGGCACGCTGGCGCCGGTGGAGCGGGCCACGGTGTCCCGGGACTGGCCGGGCGCGCTCGTGGTCCGGGTGACCGAGCGGACCCCGGTCGCGGCGGTGCCGCAGGGGGAGGCGTTCGCCCTGGTCGACCGGACCGGGGTGGCGTTCCGGACGGTGCCCCGGCGCCCCGCCGAGCTGCCGCTGGTGCGGGTGGCCCGGCCGGCCGTCGACGACCCGGGCACCCGCGCCGCGCTGGAGGTGCTCGTCGCGCTGACCCCGCAGTTGCGCTCCGAGCTGGTGGAGGTGAGTGTGGAGGGTCTGGCACGGATCAGCCTGCGCCTGCGCGGGGACCGGACGGTCGTCTGGGGTGACGCGACCCGGGGTACGGACAAGGCACGGGTGGCCACGGCACTGCTCGGTGAGGACACCGACCGGATCGACGTGAGCGCGCCGGACGTGGTGACCTTCCGCTGACCGGGGGGCGGCCCGCGAGGTGCGGGGACGTGACTCATCGCGCTCCGGCGGGCGACACGCCGGTCGGGTCCTTGGCTCATCGGGCGGCGGCGCTTACGTTGCCCCGAAGAGGATCAGTGGTTGACATAACTGTAAGCCTCTAGTAGAGGGTGAGGGTTCAGCTCTGATCCTCATGGTTGCAGCTGTCGTCGGCCGCTGGGCAGGCCACGCCGTACCCGGTCGGCCGAAGCCAATCTCGAAGGGAAAGGACCGGAGATGACACCTCCGCACAACTACCTGGCGGTCATCAAGGTCGTCGGCATCGGGGGTGGCGGCGTCAACGCCGTCAACCGGATGATCGAGGTTGGGCTCAAGGGCGTCGAGTTCATCGCGATCAACACCGATGCCCAGGCGCTGCTGATGAGTGACGCCGACGTCAAGCTCGACGTCGGCCGCGAGCTGACCCGTGGACTGGGCGCCGGGGCCAACCCGGACGTCGGCAAGAACGCCGCCGAGGACCACCGCGACGAGATCGAGGAGGTGCTCAAGGGCGCCGACATGGTCTTCGTGACCTGCGGCGAGGGCGGCGGCACCGGCACCGGCGGCGCGCCCGTCGTGGCGAACATCGCCCGCAAGCTCGGCGCGCTGACCATCGGCGTGGTGACCCGGCCGTTCTCCTTCGAGGGAAAGCGCCGCCAGGTGCAGGCCGAGACCGGGATAGACGAGCTGCGCAACCAGTGCGACACCCTGATCGTCATTCCGAACGACCGGCTGCTGGCACTCGGCGACCGCGGCATCAGCATGATGGACGCGTTCCGCACCGCCGACCAGGTGCTGCTCTCCGGTGTGCAGGGCATCACCGACCTGATCACCACCCCGGGTCTGATCAACCTGGACTTCGCCGACGTCAAGAGCGTCATGAGCGGCGCCGGCAGCGCGCTGATGGGCATCGGCAGCGCCCGCGGCGAGAACCGCGCCGTCGAGGCGGCCGAAGCGGCCATCTCCAGCCCGCTGCTGGAGCAGAGCATGGACGGCGCGCGCGGCGTGCTGCTCTCCATCGCCGGCGGCTCCGACCTGGGTCTGTTCGAGATCAACGACGCGGCCCAGCTGGTCACCGACGCGGCCCACCCGGACGCCAACATCATCTTCGGCGCGGTGATCGACGACGCGCTCGGCGACGAGGTGCGCGTGACGGTCATCGCGGCGGGCTTCGACGGGGGCACCCCGGCCTACAAGGCGGCCGAGCCGGCCCGCAAGACCAACACCAACCAGCCGGCGCCGCAGAGCGCTCCGGTCGCGGCGCCGGTCACCATGCCGGCACCGACCCAGTCCCCGCGCCGGGTGCTCTTCGACGACGTGGACGTGCCCGACTTCCTCAAGAACGGGTCCTGAGCACCGCCGTGACCGACAGCTCAGCCACGGTACGACCCGACCGGCGTGCCGAACTCGCGGCCGGCCTGGCCCAGGTCCGGGCCCGGATCGCCGACGCCTGCGCCGACGCCGGCCGGGACCGTGCCGAGGTCACGATGATCGCGGTGACCAAGACCTACCCGGCCGGCGACGTACTGGCGCTGGCCGGGCTCGGGGTGACCGACATGGGGGAGAACCGCGACCAGGAGGCGGCCGGCAAGGCCGCCGAGGTGGCGGCGGCCGGGGTGAGCCCGCGCTGGCACTTCATCGGTCAGCTGCAGCGCAACAAGGCCCGCTCGGTGGTCCGGTACGCCGATGTGGTGCACTCCGTCGACAGCGTCCGGCTGGCCCGGGCGCTGGGCACGGCTGCGGCCGACCGGGAGCGACCGTTGGCGGCCCTGGTGCAGGTGAGCATCGACGGCGACCCGGCCCGGGGCGGCGCGCTGCCCGACTCGGCCGACCCGGGCGTCGGGTTGGAGCCGGTGGCCGAGGCGGTGGCCGGCTCGCCGGCGCTGCGGCTCGCCGGCCTGATGGCGGTGGCGCCGCTGGGTTGGGCGCCGGAGCGGGCCTTCGCCCGGTTGGCCGAGGTGGCCGAGGCGTTTCGCACGGTCCACCCGGGAGCGAGCGCGTTGTCCGCTGGAATGAGCGGCGACCTGGAAATCGCGATCCGATACGGCGCGACACATGTCCGCGTCGGTAGCGCGTTACTCGGAATGCGCCCCACGCTGCGGTAGCCTGACCGCGAAAGAAGCAAATTACATCAGTGTTGTTTCAGGGACGGCGTCTCCTTGTCGGGGGTCGTGGCGCGCGACGCGAATCGCGCGCCAGGGGATTGCCGTTCCGGTCCGATGGGCATGAGTTGTCCACTCGCGACGGGCGACATGGCACGGGGGCGCGTGCCGCACGGCGGACGGAAGGGCGCGGGATGGGTGCACTGCGCAAGGCGGGGGTCTGGCTCGGTCTGGTCGAAGAGGACGACGAGCGGGCCTACGACGACGGTGGCTACGACAAGGGTGGCTACCGCGACTCGCGGTACCGGCAGAGCCGGTACTCCGAGGAGTTCGCTGACGAGGACGACGAGGACGCCGAGGAGCCACCGGCTCCCCGGCCGCGGGCCAGTGAGCGCGGTCGGCTCTCCGAGCGTGCGAACGGGCGGCTCGGCGACTCCGACCGGGGCGACGGCGAGCGTCCGGAGCGGGCCGAGCGGTCCAGCGTCCGGTCGATCACCCGGTCGTCGGCCGGCGAGACCTCCGGCGCGCTGACCTACCACACCCGGGACAACCTCGCCCTCGCGCCGCAGGCCAGCGTGCGTGAGCGTGCGGTGCCCGAGGAGGAGCAGCGCTACCAGATCACGACGCTGCACC
This sequence comes from Micromonospora sp. RHAY321, assembly GCF_023896955.1. GTDB lineage: Bacteria > Actinomycetota > Actinomycetes > Mycobacteriales > Micromonosporaceae > Micromonospora. The sequence continues at coordinate 145,703 of NZ_JAMHIW010000011.1, read as the reverse complement.
CGACCACCTACCGGGAGGCGCGCACCATCGGTGAGCACTTCCGCGACGGTGTTCCCGTGATCATCAACCTCACCGAAATGGATGAGGCCGACGCCCGCCGTCTGGTTGACTTCGCCGCCGGTCTGGCGTTCGGGCTGCGCGGTACGATCGAGCGCGTGACCAATCGGGTGTTCCTGCTCTCACCGGCCAATGTCCAGGTCACCGCGGAGGACAAGGCCAAGATCGCTGAGGGCGGCTTTTTCAGTCTGAGTTGATCCCGCCCGACCCGAGGGACGTCGCTGACCGTGTTGTCGATCTTACTGCAAGTGTTGTACCTGATCCTTTATGTCTTCCTGCTCCTTCTTCTGTCCAGGTTCGTGCTGAGCGCCGTCCTGCAGTACGGCCGCCGGTGGCAACCGGGGCGTGGAGCATCGGCAGGACTGGAATCCGTGTGGAGCGTCACTGATCCCCCTCTCAACGCGTTGAGGCGTGTGATCCCTCCGCTGCGAATTGGTACCGTGAGCATCGACCTGGCCTCCCTTGTGCTCCTGGTTATCCTGTTCGTGCTGATGGAGTTCGTGTTAGGGCCGTCGATCAGGGCATCTGCCTGATGACCGACGCGCTTTCGCGGCCGCAACTGACCCGAGGAGTTTCGATGCCGCTGACCCCGGCCGACGTCCACAACGTCGCCTTCAAAAAGCCGCCGATCGGCAAGCGGGGGTATGACGAGGAGGAGGTCGACGCCTTCCTGGACGAGGTCGAGCGCGAGCTCGCCCGTCTCATCGAGGAGAACAACGAGCTGCGCGCCCAGGTGGAGCGCGGCGGCCGTGGCGGTGCCCCCGCCGGCCCCGGCGGCGACGCCCGACTTGCGGCGGAGCTCAACGACGTCAAGGCCCAGCTGGACCGGGTGCAGCGCGACAAGGCATCGGCCGAGCAGGCCGCCCGCGCCATGCAGGCCGAGCTGGAGCAGGTCCGCGCGACCGGCGGCCCGGCGGTCACCGGTGACGGTGAGCAGCAGGCTCTCCGGGTGCTGATGATGGCCCAGCGCACCGCCGACGACCACGTGTCCGACGCCCGCCGCGAGGCCGACCAGCTCCTGTCCGAGGCACGCGGCAAGGCCGAGGAGGTGACCCGCGAGGCTCGCGCGAAGGCCGACGCCCTCGAGCGGGACGCCCGCCAGCGGCACCAGGAGGCCATGGGCGGCCTGGACGCCAAGCGCACGGCGCTGCAGAAGCACATCGAGGAGCTCAAGCAGTTCGAGCGCGAGTACCGCACCCGCCTCAAGGCGTACCTGGAGAGCCAGCTGCGTGACCTCGACGGTCGCGGCCAGGGCCTCGAGGCCGAGATGACCCGCTCCGAGGCAGGCCGGGTTGCCGGTGGCAACGGGCTGGCCGCCGCGGGTCTCGCCGGTTCGTACGGCGGCGGGCGCTCCGGCGCCCTCGAAGCCGGACGCTGAGCACCGGCCGGCGATCGCGTCCGCCGATGGTGACGGTCGCCGGCCCCGCCTGGACGGTACGACGCGGCGGGGGTGAGCCGTGATTGTCGCAAGTCTCCTGCTCATCCTCGTCGCGGTGGTGCTGCTGGTGCTCGGCCTGGCCGGTGGCTCCAGCATCATGTTGGTCATCTCCATCGCGGCCAGTCTGCTGGCCGCCGTGGCGTTGGTGGTGGGCGCCCGCCAGGCAGCCGCCAACCGCGCGACGGCGGATCCCGGTCAGGCCGGCCGGCGGCATCCCGCAACGCCCCGCACGGCCAACCAGGCCGGACCGGGTGTCGCGTACGGGCCACCGCTGGTCGAGCCGGACGTGCCGGTCCAGCACGTGCCCACGACGGTCGGAACCGGCGGCACCGGGTGGCGGCAACCACCCGAGCCGCCGGCCGACCACGAGTCGTCCCCGGCGGCACCCGTCACTCCGGCGTCGCCCTTCGCGGCGCCAGCGGACTGGGATCCACGCGTGGGCGCCGAGGCGGCGGACGACGAGCCGACCGCGCAACCGATCACCCCGGCCGAGGCGGCCCGGGTGGCCCGGTTGCCCGACCCCGTCGAGGTCGTGGACGGTCGGCCCCGGTACCACCTCGCCGAATGCCCCCACCTGGTCGGCCGGGTGCCCGAGACGCTGCCGGTCGCCGAGGCCGTCGAGCTCGGCTTCACCCCGTGCGGGCACTGCGCGCCGGCCACCGCCCTGCTCGCCGACGCCCGGCCGATCTGAAACGCGCCCATGCCCGCGCAGGACACGCTCACCGTGGCGGTACGGGTGAAGCCCGGCGCGTCCCGGGACCGGGTCGGTGGCCGGTTCGACGGCCCGCACGGCCCTGCCCTGGTGATCGCAGTGCACGCTCCCGCCGTGGACGGTCGCGCCACCGAGGCCGCCCGCCGGGCGTTGGCCGGGGCGTTGGGTGTCCGGCCGGCGGCGGTGTCGCTGCGTACCGGCGCGGCCAGTCGCGACAAGCTCTTCCTCGTCGACCGTCCCGGCCCCGAGCTGTCCGACGTGCTGCGCCGACTGCGCGACGGATCCGCCGGGTGAGGAACGCCCGGGCCAGGCAACCGTGACGCCCGGGCTGGATATCGCGCTGCTGCTCGGCGCTGCCGTGCTGCTGGTGGCGGTCGGCGCGGTCCGGCTCTCCACCCGGCTCGGCGTACCCAGCCTCCTGGTCTACCTGGCGCTGGGCGTGGCGATCGGCGAGTCCGGGCTGGGCATCAACTTCGACGACGCCGAGCTGACCCGGACCCTCGGCTTCTGCGCGCTGATCGTGATCATCGCGGAGGGCGGCCTGACCGCCCGGTGGAGCACGTTGCGCCCGGTGCTCGGGCTGGCCAGCGCACTCTCCACGGTCGGCGTGCTGGTCAGCATCGGGGTGGTCGGCGTCGCCGTGCACCTGCTGCTCGGGCTGGACTGGCGGCTGGCGCTGCTCTACGGCGCGGTGCTCTCCTCCACCGACGCGGCCGCGGTCTTCGCCACCCTGCGCCGGCTGCGCCTGCCGCCCCGGCCGGTGGCCACGCTGGAGGCCGAGTCGGGCATGAACGACGCCCCGGTGGTGCTGCTGGTGGTGCTGCTGTCCCATGAGGGCTGGGCGCACCCGTGGTGGTACGAGGCCGGGTTGGTCACCTACGAGCTGGGTGTCGGAGCGGCGGTGGGCGTGGGCGTCGGCCTGGGCGGCACGTGGGCGCTGCGCCGGGCGGCGCTGCCGTCCTCCGGGCTCTACCCCATTGCCGCCGTGGGGATCACCGTGCTGGCGTACGCGGCCGGGGCGGTGCTGCACGCCTCGGGGTTCCTCGCCGTCTACGTGGCGGGTGTGTTGCTGGGCAACGCCCGGCTGCCGCACCGGCAGGCGATCCTCGGCTTCGCCGACGGGCTGGCCTGGCTGGCCCAGATCGGTCTGTTCGTGCTGCTCGGTCTGCTGGCCTCCCCGGGCCGGCTGGACGCGGCGGTCCTGCCGGCGGTGGTCGCCGGGCTGGCGCTGGTGCTGCTGGCCCGGCCGCTGTCGGTGTTCGTGTCGGCGCTGCCGTTCCGGGTCGGCCTCCGCGAGCAGGCGTTCCTGTCCTGGGCCGGGCTGCGCGGTGCGGTGCCGATCGTGCTGGCCACCATTCCGCTCTCCGAGCGGGTGCCGGGCGCGGAGCGGCTCTTCGACGCGGTCTTCGTCCTGGTAGTGATCTTCACGCTGGTGCAGACCGGGACGCTCGGGCCGTTCGCCCGCCGGCTGGGGATGACCGCGCCGGCCGAGGCCACCGAGATCCACGTGGAGACCGCCCCGCTGGAGCGGATGCGGGCCGACCTGCTCCAACTGGAGGTGCCGCCGGGCTCGCGGCTGGCCGGTGTGCACGTCGACGAGCTCCGGCTGCCGCTGGGCGCCTCGGTCACCCTGGTGCTGCGCGACGGTGTGGGCTTCGTGCCCGGTCCGGACACTCGGCTGAAGACCGGCGACAGCCTGTTGATCGTGGCGACCGCCGGGGTGCGCGACGCCGCCGAGCGGCGGCTGCGGGCGGTCAGCCGGCGGGGTCGGCTGGCCCGGTGGTTTGGTGAGTACGGGGATGAGGTGCCGCCTTGATCTGCTAGCGTTCCTTTTGCCCCAGTTAGGCAAGGCTAGGGGCTCTTAAGCGGTGCGACGGTGCGGCACGTTGTCGGACGCCTGTACGTTCCGTATTCTTGCCAACCTCCGGAGTGCGCGGCCATCGTCGCTGCGCGCCCCTTTTCGTACATAGGGGACGCCCTGGTTGGCGCCCCCTGACCAGGCGCCGCGGACCATGCGGTGCCGCGGCCGAGGGAGCGACCCATGGCGAAGCCCGCCGACACCAGGACCGCCGGCCGCAAGCCGGTGGCCAAGGCCACCCGCAGCGCGGCGGAGACCGAGAAGATCCGTGCGGCGCTGGCGGCTCGGCGGGACGAGCTTCGCGCCGAGTACGATCAGACTCTGAGTGAGATCACCGAGCTGCAGCGCGATCGGCTGACCGACTCGGCCGGGGACGACCAGGCCGACACGGGCACCAAGACGCTCGAGCGGGAGCAGGAGATCTCTCTCGCCAACAGCATCCTGGAACGGATCACGCAGGTCGAGCGCGCTCTGGAGCGCCTCGACGAGGGTGGATACGGCTGGTGCGAGCGGTGCGGCAACCCGATCCCGGTCGAGCGCCTCGCCGCTTTCCCGTCCGCCACCCTGTGCGTGACGTGCAAGCAGCTGGAGGAGCGGCGCTGAGGTCCGCTCCCCGGCGGCGATGAGACGGTGAGCGATCACCGCCGAGACTGTCGATGGGGAGCGCATGACCGCAGCACCGTCCGCCGAACCCGGCCGCACCGACCCGGGCGGAGGTAGGGCCCGGCCCAGGGTCGTCGGGATCCTCGCCGCAGTCGCCCTGGTGGCACTGCTGGCCGACCTGGTCACCAAGCACCTCGCGCTGGCCGCGCTGACGGACCGGGAACCCGTCCGGCTGCTCGGCGGCCTGGTCTACCTGAGCCTGACGCGCAACAGCGGTGCGGCGTGGAGCATCGGCTCGGACCACACCTGGGTCTTCCCGCTGATCACCATCGGCGTGGTCGGCTGGATCGTCTGGATGGCGCTGCGGCTGCGCTCGCTGCCCTGGGCGGTCTCCCTCGGCCTGGTGCTCGGCGGCGCGCTGGGCAACCTCGTCGACCGGATCTTCCGGGCGCCCGCCCCCTTCCACGGGCACGTGGTCGACATGATCAGCCTCTTCGACGCGTACGGCCAGGTCTGGCCGGTGTTCAACCTGGCCGACAGCTCGCTGGTCTGCGGCGTGGTGCTGGCCGTGTTGCTGGAGCTGACCGGCCGTCAGCGTGACGGCCGGCGGGTCGGCCGCGACGGCGACCCTGTCGACACGAGCGCCACCCAGGGCGTCGACCAGCGGGAGCGGGCATGACCTCCGCGTTCGCCGGCGGCGGCGACCACCGCTCGCTGCCCGTCCCCGACGGCCTCGACGGGATGCGGCTGGACCAGGCGGTGTCCCGACTGTTCGGGCTCTCCCGCACCGCCGCCGCGGCCCTGGTCGATGCCGGGGACGCCCTGGTCGACGGCGCTGCCCGGCCCAACTCGCACAAGGTCAAGGCCGGCTCCTGGCTGGACGTCACGCTCCCCGCGCCGGTCGCGCCGCCGACCGTCGTGCCGCAGGCGGTGCCCGGCCTGCGGGTCGTGTACGCCGACGACGACATCGTGGTGGTGGACAAGCCGGTGGGCGTCGCCGCCCACCCGAGCCCGGGCTGGACGGGCCCGACCGTGATCGGCGCGCTGGCGGCGATCGGGCACCGCATCTCCACCAGCGGCGCGGCCGAGCGGCAGGGTGTCGTGCACCGGCTCGACGTGGGCACCACCGGGATCATGGTGGTGGCCAAGAGCGAGCAGGCGTACACCGCCTTGAAGCGGGCCTTCAAGTACCGCGAGGTGGACAAGGGCTACCACGCGGTGGTGCAGGGACACCTGGACCCGCTGCGCGGCACCGTCGACGCGCCGATCGACCGGCACCCCACCCACGACTACCGCTGGGCGGTGGTCTCCGGCGGCAAGCCCAGCATCACCCACTACGACACGCTGGAGGCGTTCCCGGCGGCCAGCCTGGTCGACGTCCGGCTGGAGACCGGCCGGACCCACCAGATCCGGGTGCACTTCTCCACGCTGCGGCACCCCTGTGTGGGCGACCTCACCTACGGCGCCGACCCCACCCTCTCGGCCCGGCTCGGCCTGGCCCGACAGTGGCTGCACGCCCGCGAACTGAGCTTCCTGCACCCCCGAACGGGGGACGAGGTCCGGTTCGTCAGCGACTACCCTGACGACCTGGAACGCGCGCTCCAGGTCCTGCGTGACTGAGCGGCGACCGCCCGACACCGATCCGACGAGGGGATCCCGCCCGTGCGCGCCGGCGACCTGCTGCGGCAGCTGGACCAACGGCTGCTGCCGCCGCTGACCCGGGCCGTGTCCCGGTTGGGTGACCGGTCGGCGCGGTCCGGGGTGCTCACCTGGGCCGCTCTGGTCTCCTCGGCGGCGGTGCTGGCCACCGCCGTCTGGGCGGCCGACGACACCCCGGTCGGCGACCGGACGGTGGGCGAGGTGACCCGGGTCGGGGTGGTCGACGGCGACTCCGTGCCCGGCTACCTGCGGTCCGCCGCCGCCGACCTGGCCGCGCTGCCCACGACGGCGCCGACCAGCGGGGACGGCACCTACGCCCTGGTCACGCTGGACGCGTACCTGCCACCGCAGCGACTCGCGGCGGTGCTCGGCGACGTGGGCGTCTCGACGGTCTTCGGGCGGGTGCCGCTGCCCGGCCGGCAGACCGAGATCGTGCGGATTCCCGCGCTGTTGGTGCCGGACGACGTGGTCGCCGGGATGGCCCAGGTCGCCTCCCGCAAGGACACCGAGGCCGCCGACTACCGGGCCAGGGCCGCCGCGGTGACCGGCGACGGCGCCGCCGAGCGGGAGTTGCGCGAGCGGTACGTCAGCGGTGCGGACGTGGCGGCCGCCGAGGCGGAGGCGTACCGCAGCGGCTGCGCCTGCGTCTACGCGGCCGTGGTGCGGGCGACGCCGGGGCTGCTGCGCGGTGTGGCGGCCCGGCCGGACGTGCGGGCGGTCGACCCGGCCCCCGAGGTGTACCGGCTGGACCGCACGGTCTTCACGCCGCCCCTGCCGGAGCAGCGCGACGTGGTCCGTCCGCCGGCCGACAGCGGGCCGACCCCGGAGCCGACCCCGGACCGGCGCGAGGAGCCGGCGTCGGTGACGCCCGCGCCCTCGGCGCCGGTGGGCGAATCGTCGGAACCCGCACCGGTCGTGACGATTCCGTCACCCGGGTCGTCGTCGGTGGCGCCCACCGAGTCTGCCCCGCCAACCGTCACCACCTCCCCGGACGCCACCGGTTCCGCGCCGTTGGCACCCACCCCGTCGTGATCAGCGCCGGGTGGTGTGCGCTCGGTGGTGTGGTCCGAATAGGGTTTCCTTCGTAGCCTGTCAGACGGAGATCGATGGCGCTGGGAGGGCGGGCCGTGGAGGGCAGTGAGACCGGCTGGGGCCGGCCGGCCGAACCAGCGCCGCGGTGGCGGGCATTGCTGGACCGCGCCCGGGGCGGCCGCGCCGCGGAGCAGGCCGAGTCCGAGCGCCCGGCCGACGAACCACCGCCGGAGAACCTGCCACGGCGCGCGGCCCCCAACGGCTACGCCGGGCGGGCGCAGGCCATCGGGCATCCGGCCGAGCTGTCGTACGGTGCGGAGCCCGATTACCGGGCCGAGGCGACCTATCGGGTCGACCCCGCCTACCGGGTCGAGCCGGGATACCGGGCGGAGCCGGACTACCGGGCGGAGCCGGCGTACCGGGCTGAACCCGACTACCGGGCGGAGCCGGCGTACCGGGCCGAGCCCGACTACCGGGCGGAGCCGGCGTACCGGGCCGAGCCCGACTACCGGGCGGAGCCGGCGTACCGGGCCGAGCCGGACTACCGGGCGGAGCCCGCGTACCGACCCGAGCCGGCGTACCGGCCGGAGCCGACCTATCGGGCCGAGCCGGCGTACCGGGCGGAGCCGGGATACCGGGCCGAGCCCGAGCCCGAGCCGCCGCCGCGTCGGGCCGAGCCGGTCGAGTCGCGCTACGCGCTGCTGGACAACGGCTACCGGAACGGCAACCCGCCGGCGGAGTCCCGGTACGCGCTGCTGGAGACCGGCTACCAGCCGGAGACCGGCTATCCCGTGCCCGCGCCGCCTCCCGCCGCACCGCCCCGGCCGGTCGCACCCGCGCCTCGGGTCGCACCCGCGCCGCCGGTCGCGCCCGCGCCGCCGGTCGTACCCCCCGCGCCGCCGGTCACCCCACCGCCCGCTCCGGCGGTCGGCTCGGCGATCGCCGAGCGCGGCTTCCCGCCCCGGATCGAGTGGCGCCCGCAGGGTGCCGACCCGGAGGTGGAGCGGGCCAACGGCGTGCTCCGCCGGGACCTGGGCACCCCTCGGGTGTTCGCGTTCGCCAACCCCAAGGGCGGGGTGCACAAGACGACCGCGACCGTGCTCGCCGCGGCCACGGTCGGCAGTGTCCGCGGGCAGGGCGTGCTGGCCTGGGACGACAACGAGCTGCGCGGCACCCTCGGCCTGCGCGCCGGCAGCGCCCGGCACGCCCGGACCATCCGCCACCTCATCACCGACCTCGCCCAGATCGAGATCCTGGAGGGGGAGACCCTGCTGGAGCGGCTGGACGACTACCTGCGGCACGCCTCCGACGGCTCGTACGACGTGCTGGCCGGCGAGGAGAGCCCGCGCTTCGCCCAGCGGCTGGACCAGTTCACCGTCCGGCGGGTGCTGGAGCTGCTGCGGCGTACCCACGACGTGGTCTGCGTGGACACCGGCAACAACGTGGAGAGCCCCAACTGGCGCACCGTGATGCAGGCCGCCGACCAGCTGGTGGTGACCACCGTGCCCCGTGAGGACGCGGCGTTCAGCGCCGACTGGATGCTCGACCTGCTGCACGAGGAGGGCATGGGCGAGCTGGCCGACAACGCGATCACCCTCATCTCCTGCCCGACGCCGGGTCGCCTGGCCCTTCAGGACGACCTGGAGCGGCACTTCGCCACCCGGACCCGTGGGGTGGCCGTGGTGCCGTACGACCCGGCGCTGGAGACCGGCTCGTCGATCGAGTACCACCAGCTCCAACCGGAGACCCGGCAGGCGTGGCTGCGGGCGGCGGCGATGATGGTGGAGCCGTTCGCCCGGTGAGCTGGTCTGCCGCCACCGGCACCCCGGCCCGCCACGGGGCCTGAGAGGATCATCCGGTGAGCACGGACACCCCCGACCCTGAGCGGCCCGTCGACGAGACCGACCGGCCCGCGCCGCCCGGCGCGTCGGGGGTGACGCCGTCGTCCGCCGAGCCGACGGCCGTGCCGCCGCCGGACCGACCGTCGTCGCCGGCCGGGTTCGATCCGGCAGATCCCCTGTCCCCGACGGCGTACGAGGGCTCGCCGGAGCAGAACGTCGACCAGCCGCGTCGCCCGCTGCGGGCCGCCGCGACGGTGCTCGGCACCGTGCTCACGCTGGCCGTGCTGGGTGCGCTGCTCGGGCTGCTCTGGGCCGCGCTCGCACCGGACACCCCGGTGCTCAAGACCGCCGAGGGGGCGATCTACGCGCAGCCGCAGCCGGAGCAGCCGATCGCCGCCGACGGCTGGTTCAGCCTGCTGGGGCTCGCCTTCGGGGCGCTCGCGGCACTCGTCCTGTGGTTCGCGCTGCGCCGGTGGCGCGGCCCGGTCGGGCTGCTCTCCGCCGTGCTGGGCGCGCTGGCCGCCGCGCCGGTCGCCTGGCAGGTCGGGCGGCGGATCGGCCTGGCCACCTTCGACCGGCTGCTGGACACCGCCCCGCCCGGCCAGGCCTTCACCAAACCCGCCGACCTGCGGGCCGGCGGCGTCGACTGGCTGCTCGGCGTGCTGCCGGTGCCGCACGGCAACCTGCTGCTGCCGGCGTTCGGCGCAGCGATCATGTACACCCTGCTGGCCGGCTGGTCGCGCTGGCCGTCCCTGCGCCCGGAGCCCGACCCGGCCCCGTTCAGTTGGGCGTCGGAGGGGACGCCAGCTCCGCCAACGGCACCGGAACCGCCCGCACCTCGCGCAGCAGAGCCGCCTCGCGATTGAGCAGCCGCAACTCGGCACGGAGCCGGGCGGCCGTGTCGTCGATCGCCAGCAGCCGCTGCCGGTCGTCGACCGTGAGCGCCGCAGTCGCCGCCACCAGGTGGGAGAGCACGGTGGGGTCCTCCGGCAACTGCTCGGAGATCTCCTCCGGATCCGACCGGATCAGGCCGAGGTACTGCCGGAACACCGCGATCACGCGGGCGGCGAGCAGGTCGGCCACCTCATCCGGCCCGGCCGGCTCGGGCAGCCACTCGACCTCGGCGGTCAGGTAGGGCGCGGAGCGCTCGTCGACATCGGCGATCCGGAACCGGCGCCGGCCGACCGTGACGATGTCGAAGCCGCCCTCGGACAGCTCGGTCACCTGGCGCAGCTCGGCGGTGCAGCCCACCTCGTGCAGGGTGACGTCTCCGCTGACCGGCATCGCCCGGGCGCCCGGCCCGGCCGGCGGTGCCGCGACCTCCCAGCCGGCCTGGATCGCCACCACCCCGAACTCACGCGGGGTGCCCTCGGGCAGGCCGACAAGGTGCCGGACGAGGGCCTGGTAGCGCTCCTCGAAGATGTGCAGCGGCAACACCAACCCGGGGAAGAGCACCGTTGCGAGCGGGAACACCGGCAGCCGTACGGTCACATGGTCGAGCCTAGTACCGGTGGCGGTGGCCCGGCTCACCGTGGGAACGGACGGGCGGCCCGGGTGGGCTCCCGACCGGCCGCCTAGACTCGCAAGGGTGCTGAATCGGATCGACCTGCGCGGTGGTCTCGGTGACCCGCGCCGCCTGCTGCCCCGTGCCCAGCTCGACGTGTCCGTGGCCGTCGAGCGGATCCGGCCGCTGGTGGAGGCGGTCCGGGAGCATGGGTACCCGGCGATCCGGGAGGCCAGTGAGCGGTTCGACGGCGTCTCCCCGGAGGTGCTGCGGGTGCCGGTCGAGGCGATCGCCGAGGCCGAGGGGGTGCTCGACCCGGAGGTGCGCGCCGCGCTGCTGGAGTCGATCACCCGCGCCCGCCGTGTGCACGACGACCAGCGGCGCACCGAGCACACCACCCAGGTGGTGCCGGGTGGCACGGTCACCGAGCGGTGGCTGCCCGTCGACCGGGTGGGCCTCTACGTTCCCGGTGGGCTGGCCATGTACCCGTCGACCGTCGTGATGAACGTGGTGCCGGCCCAGGCGGCCGGGGTGCGCTCGCTGGTGGTGGTCAGCCCGCCGCAGAAGGACAACGGCGGCCTGCCCGACCCCCGGGTGCTCGCCGCGTGCGCGCTGCTCGGCGTCGACGAGGTCTACGCCGTCGGCGGTGCCCAGGCGGTGGCGATGCTGGCGTACGGCGCCGCCGTCGACCCGGCGGGCGACGCGCGCTGCGAGCCGGTCGACCTGGTCACCGGCCCGGGCAACATCTGGGTGACCGCCGCCAAGCGGCTGCTGCGGGGCGTGGTGGGCATCGACGCCGAGGCCGGGCCGACCGAGATCGCCATCCTGGCCGACGACACCGCCGACCCGGCGCACGTCGCCGCCGACCTGATCAGCCAGGCCGAGCACGACCCGCTCGCCGCGAGTGTGCTGGTCACCCCGTCGGAGGCGCTCGTCGGGGCGGTCGAGCGGGAGCTGGCCCGGCAGGTTCCGGCCACCAAGCACACCGAGCGGGTGACCACCGCGCTGACCGGCGAGCAGAGCGGGGTGGTCCTGGTCGACGACCTGGAGGCCGGCCTGCGCGTGGTCGACGCGTACGCGGCCGAGCACCTGGAGATCCAGACTGTCGACGCCCGGACGTGGGCGCTGCGGGTCCGCAACGCCGGGGCGATCTTCGTGGGCGCCTGGTCGCCGGTGTCGCTCGGCGACTACTGCGCCGGCTCCAACCACGTGCTGCCCACCGGCGGCTGCGCCCGGCACTCCTCCGGGTTGTCGGTGCAGTCCTTCCTGCGTGGCGTGCACCTGATCGAATACACCGAGGACGCGCTGCGCGAGGTTGCCCCGCACGTGGTCACCCTGGCGACCGTGGAGGACCTGCCGGCGCACGGCCAGGCGGTCCGGGCCCGCTTCCCGGGGGGATCGGCGTGAGCACGCTGGACGACCTGCCGATCCGCGACGACCTGCGCGGGCTGTCGCCGTACGGGGCGCCGCAGCTGGACGTGCCGGTGCGGCTGAACACCAACGAGAACTCCTACCCGGTGCCGGAGCCGGTGGTCGAGGCGATCGGCAAGGCACTCGCGGCGGAGCTTCGCGACCTGAACCGCTACCCGGACCGGGACGCCGTGGCGCTGCGCGCCGACCTGGCCGGCTACCTCGGGCACGGGCTCACCGTCGAGCAGGTGTGGGCGGCCAACGGCTCCAACGAGATCCAGCAGCAACTGCTCCAGGCGTTCGGCGGTCCGGGGCGCAGCGCGTTGGGCTTCGTGCCGGCGTACTCGATGCACCCGCTGCTGGCCCTCGGCACCGGCACCCGGTGGGTGCCGGCGCGGCGCGGCGTCGACTTCGGGTTGACCGCCGACGAGGCGGTGGCCGAGGTCCGCGAGCACCAGCCCGACGTGGTCTTCCTCTGCTCGCCGAACAACCCCACCGGCACGGCGCTGGACCCGGCGGTGGTCGCCGCGGTGCTCGACGCGGCGCCCGGCATGGTGGTGGTCGACGAGGCGTACGCCGAGTTCGCCCGGCCGGGCACGGTCAGCGCCCTCGCCGTGCTGCCCGGGCACCCGCGGCTGGTGGTCACCCGGACGATGAGCAAGGCGTTCGGCTTCGCGGGCGGGCGGCTGGGCTACCTGGCCGCCGACGCGGCGGTGGTGCAGGCGGTGCAGCTGGTCCGGCTGCCGTACCACCTCTCCGCGCTGACCCAGGCCGCCGCCCGCGCGGCGCTGGCCCACCGCGACGCCCTGCTCGGTACGGTGAGCGCGATCATGGCGCAGCGGGACCGGATCGTGGCGACGCTGCGCGAGCGCGGGTTGCGGGTGGCCGACAGCGACGCGAACTTCGTGCTCTTCGAGACCGGCGGTGACCAGGGCACCGCCTGGCGCGCCCTGCTGGAGCAGGGTGTGCTGGTCCGCGACGTCGGCCTGCCCGGCTGGCTGCGGGTCACCGCCGGCACCCCCGCCGAGACCGACGCCTTCCTTTCTGCCATGGAGAGTGTGTAGTGGGAGCGCGAGGAGTGAGCTTGCGAGCCCCGCAGTCGCGACCGAGAGGCAAGCAATGAGCCGGACCGCCCGGGTGGAGCGGATCACCAAGGAGACCAAGGTCCTCGTCGAGATCGACCTCGACGGCACCGGCACGGCCGAGATCAGCACCGGCGTCGGTTTCTACGACCACATGCTGCACCAGATCGCCCGGCACGGCGGCTACGACCTGACCGTGCGCACCGTGGGCGACCTGGAGATCGACGCGCACCACACGATGGAGGACACCGCGCTCGCGCTGGGCGCCGCGTTCGACCAGGCGCTGGGCGACAAGGCCGGCATCCGGCGGTACGGCTCGGCGACCGTCCCGATGGACGAGGTGCTGGTCCGGGCCGCGGTGGACCTGTCCGGTCGGCCCTACGTGGTGCACGACGAGCCGGCGCTCGCGCCGTACATCGGCCCGGTGTACCCGACCAGCATGACCCGGCACATCTGGGAGTCCTTCGGCCAGGCGGCCCGGATCACCCTGCACGTCGACGTGCTGCGGGCGGCCCGGCCGGGCGGTCACCCGGACGCGCACCACGTGGTGGAGGCGCAGTTCAAGGCGGTGTCCCGCGCGCTGCGCGAGGCCACCGCGATCGACCCCCGCGCGGCGGGTGCGATCCCGAGCACGAAGGGGGCCCTCTGATGGGTGCGGCGTTGCCGACGTTGTTGCTGATCCTGGCCGGGGTGCTGGTGGGTGGTGCCTGGTCGCTGTACCGGCAGGGTGCGTCGAAGGGCGCCGTGGTGGTCACCGCGGTGCTCGCCGTGCTCGCCACGGTCGGTGGCGTGCTCTGGCTGCTGCCGGGGGAGAACGCGTGAGCGCGAGGAGTGCAGCGCAGCGGAGCCCCGCAGTCGCGAGCGAACGGTGGCTCCGCGTGAGTGCGGGACGGGTGACGACATGAGCGACGTGGTGGTGCTCGACTACGGCTCGGGCAACCTTCGCTCGGCGGAGCGGGCGCTGGCCGCCGCGGGCGCGGACGTGCGGGTGACCGACGATCTCGCCGCCGCGGCCGCCGCGGATGGTCTGGTCGTGCCGGGGGTGGGTGCCTTCGCCGCGTGCATGGCCGGGATCGAGGCGCTCGGCGCCGGTCCGGTGATCGCCGAGCGGGTGGCCGCCGGCCGGCCGGTCCTCGGCATCTGCGTGGGCATGCAGGTGCTCTTCGAGCACGGTGACGAGCACGGTGTGGTGACCAAGGGGCTCGGGCTGCTGCCCGGCGGGGTGACCCGGCTGGCCGCCACCCGGTTGCCGCACATGGGCTGGAACACGGTCCGGGCGCCCCGGGAGTCGGTGCTCTTCGCGGGTCTGCCGGAGCAGAGCCGGTTCTACTTCGTCCACTCGTACGCGATGGGTGACCCGGCGGCGCTGGCCGCTGCCGGCGCCGTGGTGACCACGGCCCATCACGAGACCGACTTCGTCGCCGGGGTGGAGCGCGGAGCGCTCTCGGCGGCCCAGTTCCACCCGGAGAAGTCCGCCGACACCGGTGCCGCGCTGCTGCGCAACTGGCTCGCCACGCTGTCCAGCGGTGGCTGAGGGTCGTGGCCGCCCGGCGCCCGCCCGGCGGTGGTCCTGGTGAGCCGGGAACGGGCACGTCGTCGAGCGGTACGTGAGGCGGAGCTGGCCCGGGAGCGGGCGGTCCGGCAGCGGCGGGTGGCCCGCCGGCAGCGCCGCCGGGCGCTGGTGCGACGGTTGACGCCGCAGGTGCGTCGGGGGCGGTCGGGCCGGTTGGCTCGGCACACCCGCGGTGAGCGGGCCGCGATCGTGCTGCTCACCGCTGCCGCGGTGATCCTGCTCTGGACGTTCGTCGACGATCTGGCGTTGCGGATCGCCCTGATCGTGCTGCTGCTGCTCGTACTGCCGGCGATCGTCGTGATCGCCCTGGACCGTCGTACCTGACCGAGGAGAAGACGTTGAGCATCACCCTGTTACCCGCCGTGGATGTCGCTGACGGCAGGGCCGTCCGGCTCGTGCAGGGCGCCGTCGGTAGCGAGAGCATCTACGGTGACCCGCTGGACGCCGCGCTGGCGTGGCAGCAGGACGGCGCCGAGTGGATCCACCTCGTCGACCTGGATGCGGCGTTCGGCCGGGGCACCAACGCGCACCTGCTCGCCGAGGTGGTGCGTCAGCTCGACGTGAAGGTGGAGCTTTCCGGCGGCATCCGCGACGACGAGTCGCTGCGCGCGGCGCTGGGCACGGGGGCGGCCCGGGTGAACATCGGCACCGCCGCCCTGGAGGATCCGGTCTGGTGCGACCGGGTGGTGGGGGAGTACGGCGACCGGGTCGCCATCGGGCTGGACGTGCGGGGGCGTACCCTCTCGGCGCGCGGCTGGACCCGCGACGGCGGTGACCTGTACGAGGTGCTGGAGCGGCTGGACAAGGCGGGGGCCAGCCGTTACGTGGTCACCGACATCACGAAGGACGGCACGATGCGCGGGCCGAACCTGGAGCTGCTGCGCGAGGTGTGCGCCCGTACCGACGCCCCGGTGATCGCCTCCGGTGGTGTGTCCACGTTGGACGACCTGCGGGCGCTGGCCACCCTGGAGCCGCTCGGGGTGGAGGGCGTGATCGCCGGCAAGGCGCTCTACGCGGGCGCCTTCACGGTGGCCGAGGCGCTGCGGACGCTGGCCGAGGCGTGACGGTCACCCGCCTCGGCTCAGGCGGGCCGTGGGAGCAGCGGTACGGGTACTCGCGGGTGGTCCGGGCCGGTGACCTGGCCTGGACGGCCGGTTGTACGGCCACGGTGGACGGCCGGGTGGTGCATGTCGGGGACGCCGCCGCGCAGACCGCGCAGGCGCTGCGGATCGGGCTGGCGGCGCTCGCCGAGGTGGGCGCGGAGCCGGCTGATGTGGTGCGGACCAGGATGTATGTGACCGACCGGCTGCACGCTGACGAGGTGGGTCGGGCGCACAACGCGCTCTTCGGGGCGGTCCGGCCGGCGGCGACACTGGTGGTGGTGGCGGGTCTGCTGGACCCGGAGCACCTGGTCGAGGTGGAGCTGGAGGCGTACCTCGGCGACCGCTGAGGCGGGGTTGGTCCCTGTCCTGGCCGTTCTCCGCCCCGATAAGTTGTGCACAACTTAATTGTGGGCTACGGTTCAACGGTGACCGATGACCTGGTGCTGCGCCGGCAGGTGTGCTTCGCGCTCTACGCCGCGTCGCGCGCCCTGACCGACGTCTACCGGCCGATCCTCGACCGGTTCGGGCTGACCTACCCGCAGTACCTGGTGCTGCTGGTGCTCTGGGAGCGCCCCGACGACGCCCCCACGGTCTCCGAGCTGGGCGCCGAACTGCGGCTGGACTCCGGCACGCTCTCCCCGCTGCTCAAGCGGCTGGAGGGGGCGGGCCTGGTGGTGCGGCGGCGATCGGCGCGCGACGAGCGGCGGGTCGAGGTGGGCCTCACCGAGCAGGGCCGGGCGCTGCGGCAGCAGGTGGACGACGTCCCGCTGCAGATCGCCCGGGCCACCGGGCTCGGCATCGCCGAGCTGGTCGCGCTGCGCGACACCCTCACCCAGGTCACCGACACCATCCACCGACAGAAGGAGCAGTGACCATCATGCAGGTGCTCTACACCGCGTCCGCCACCGCCAGCGGCGACGGCCGGGACGGCCGCGTCGAGACCTCCGACGGCACGTTCGCCCTCGACCTGGCCGTGCCGAAGGAGATGGGTGGCGCCGGCGGCGCTGCCAACCCCGAACAGCTCTTCGCCGCCGGTTACGCGGCCTGCTTCCACGGTGCGCTGCGCCTGGTCGCCCGCCGGGCGAAGGCCGACGTGACCGGCTCGGTCGTCGCCGCCGAGGTGGGCATCGGCCCGAACGGCAGCGGCGGTTTCGGGCTCACCGTCAAGCTCGTCGTCGACCTGCCCGCCGTGCCCCGCGACGCCGCCGAGCAGCTCGTCGAGCAGGCCCACCAGGTCTGCCCCTACTCCAACGCCACCCGCGGCAACATCGACGTCGCGCTGACCGTCCGCGAGACCCTGGCCGCGTGACGTCCGCGACCCAGGCCCCGACCGCGGACGAGAGGACGACCACCCCGTGACCGGCAACCGTGAGATCCACCTGGCCAGCCGACCCCAGGGCTGGCCCACCGAGGAGAACTTCCGGCTCGTCGAGACCGACGTCCCGACACCCGGGCCGGGCCAGATCGTGGTCCGCAACCAGTACATGTCCGTCGACCCGTACATGCGCGGACGGATGAACGACGTCAAGTCGTACGTGGCGCCGTTCGCGCTCGACGCGCCGCTCGACGGTGCCGCGATCGGCGAGGTGGTCGCCAGCGAGGCGGCGAACATCGCCGTCGGCGACACCGTGCTGCACGGGCTGGGCTGGCGGGAGTACGCGCTGCTCGACGCCACCGCCGCCCGCGCGGTCGACCCGAGCATCGCCCCGGTCAGCGCGTACCTCAGCGTGCTCGGCATGACCGGGCTGACCGCGTACGCCGGGCTGCTGGAGGTGGCCGCGATGAAGCCCGGCGAGACGGTCTTCGTCTCCGCCGCGGCCGGCGCGGTGGGCAGCCTGGTCGGCCAGATCGCCAAGCTCAAGGGCGCCGGCCGGGTGGTCGGCAGCGCCGGCTCGCCGGCCAAGGTCGAGCGGCTGCGGGCGCTGGGCTTCGACGCCGCCTTCGACTACCACGACGGGCCGGTCCGCGACTCGTTGCGCGCGGCCGCCCCGGACGGCGTCGACGTCTACTTCGACAACGTCGGCGGCGATCACCTGGAGGCGGCGATCTCGGCCATGAACCTGCACGGTCGGGTCGCCATCTGCGGCATGATCGCGCAGTACAACGCCACCGAACCGCCGGCCGCTCCGCGTAACCTGGCGCTGGTCATCGGCAAGCGGCTCACCCTGCGCGGCTTCCTGGTCAACGACCACAACGACGTGCGGGCGGCGTTCGTGCGTGACGTCGCCGGTTGGCTGCGCGAGGGCACGCTGTCCTACGACGAGACGATCGTGGACGGCATCGAGAACGCCCCTGCGGCGTTCCTCGGCCTGCTGCGCGGCGAGAACCTGGGCAAGATGCTCGTCCGGGTGTGAGTCCCGATCCGACGCGGGGCGGTGGCCGGCCTCACAGGCCGGTCGCCGCCGCGTGTGCGGAGGATAGGCTCGCGGCATGACGGTGGCGGTGCGAGTGATCCCCTGTCTGGACGTCGATGCCGGGCGGGTGGTCAAGGGGGTCAACTTCCTCGACCTCCGCGACGCCGGCGACCCGGTGGAGCTGGCCGCCGCCTACGACCGGGCGGGCGCGGACGAGCTGACCTTCCTCGATGTCACCGCGTCCTCCAGCGACCGGGGCACGATGCTCGACGTGGTGCGCCGCACCGCCGAGTCGGTGTTCATCCCGTTGACCGTCGGCGGCGGCGTCCGGCAGGTCGCGGACGTGGACACCCTGCTGCGCGCCGGCGCGGACAAGGTCGGCGTGAACACCGCCGCCATCGCCCGCCCGGAGCTGATCGCCGAGATCGCCGACCGGTTCGGCCGGCAGGTGCTGGTGCTCTCCCTCGACGTTCGCCGCGCCCCGACCGGCAGCACGCCCAGCGGCTTCGAGGTGACCACGCACGGCGGTCGGCGCGGCACCGGGATCGACGCGGTGCAGTGGGCGCGACGGAGTGCCGAGCTGGGCGCGGGGGAGATCCTGCTCAACTCGATGGACGCCGACGGCACCAAGGCGGGCTTCGACCTGGAGCTGATCGCCGCGGTGCGGGCGGTGGTGGACGTGCCCGTGGTGGCCAGCGGAGGCGCGGGCGAGGTGGCGCACTTCCCGCCGGCGATCGGTGCCGGCGCGGACGCCGTGCTCGCCGCCAGCGTCTTCCACTTCGGTGAGCTGACCGTGACCGAGGTCAAGGACGCGCTGCGCCGCGGCGGCCATCCGGTGCGCTGAGCCCGGTCAGTGCCCGCCGGGGTGACCCTCCGGCGAACGCCGGGGCGTGGGGATCGAGCGGACCACGTACTCCTGGACGGCGGCGGCATGGTCGGCCTCGTCCAGGCTCCAGTCGGCGCGGCCCGGCGCGTGTCGGCGGCTCAGGACGCCCTGCACGGTGTCCACCATGGTCGCCACCCCGGCGCGTGGCCGGCTGCGCCAGAGCTGCTCCCCGTCAGCGGTGATCCGGAACCACCCGTCGGTGACGCTGACGAGCCCGGCGCCGACCAGCCGCTGGACGGCGGCCTCCACCTCGTGGCGCTGCGGGATCGCCTGATTCAGGTGGTCGGCGGTCGAGAGCACGTCGGTCAGGCGTACGCCCTCCGGCCGGCGGCTGGTCGCCGACCGGCGGTGTCGCCCCGCCCCGCTCGCGATCACCAGCGACACGAAGATCCAGGCGTCCGTCCAGCGCCAACCGTTCTCCCCCATGCAGAGATGATGACGGCGAGCGTCGAGGAAGGGAACACCCACCCACCAACCTGCCCGCAGCAGCACCACGGCGTACGGGTGCGCGAACGGTCGGTGAGGGTTCAGCCGGTCGGGGTGACCGGTGCGACGGGCCCCGGAACGGGCGCGGTGTCGCCCGGTTCGGGCACCGCGAACAGCGGGATGAAGAACTGCGCCAGCGGGCCGATGGCCAGCGCGTACGCGACGGTGCCCAGGCCGACCGTGCCGCCGAGCAGCCAGCCGAGTGCCAGCACGGTGACCTCGATGGCCGTGCGCACCAGCCGGATCGACCAGCCCGGCCGGCGGGCCACGAAGCCGGTCATCAGCCCGTCGCGCGGGCCGGGGCCCAGCCGGGCACCGAGGTACATGGCGGTGGCGGCACCGTTGGCGACGATCCCGGTGATCAGCAGCGCGATCCGTACGCCGAGCGGGTTGCTGGACGGCAGCAGGGCCAGGGTGGCGTCCACCACGAGGCCGATGACCACGACGTTGCTGACCGTGCCGAGGCCGGGCCGTTGCCGCAGCGGGATCCAGAGCAGAAGCACCAGCGCGCCGACCCCGATGGTGACCGTGCCGAAGGAGAGCTCGGTCAGCTCGGACAACCCCTGGTGGAACACGTCCCACGGGTCGAGGCCCAGGCCGGAGCGGATCATCAGGGCCATGCTGACCCCGTAGAAGACCAGCCCGACGTAGAGCTGGGTCAGCCGTCGTACCGGCCGGTGCCGCAGATTGCCAATCAGTGCCATGCATGCCACCCTAGGTGCCAATCCTCCCGGAGGAAGAAGCCAATATCCGAGGAGTGGTCGTGACGGGTGAGGTGCGCGGCGTCCAATTGGCCCGTCTGCTCGGGCAGTGGCACGCCCTGCCCGGCCGTCGGCGCAGCCCCGACTACGCCGCCCTCGCCGGCACGGTTCGCGGGTTGCTCGCCGACGGCCGACTGCCGCTGGGCGTCCGCCTGCCGGCCGAGCGGGAGCTGGCCGAGGCCCTGCGGATCAGCCGGACCACGGTGACCGCCGCGTACCGGCAGCTGCGCGAGACCGGGCACCTGGCCAGCCGTCGGGGCGCCGGCAGCTGGACCATGCTGCCCGGCAACCACCGGGTGGCCAGCACCGGCCTGTGGACCCCGCTCGACGACCGGGAGATGATCGACCTCGGCGTCGCCGCCCTGGCAGCCCCGCCGCAACTGCTGGCCGCCGCCCGGGCCGCCGCCGAGGACCTGCCCCGCTACCTGGGCGGGGCCGGCTACCACCCGACCGGCATCATCGAGCTGCGCGAGGCGGTGGCCGACGGGTACACCGCCCGGGGTCTGCCCACCTCGGCCGACCAGATCATGGTCACCAGTGGCACCCAGCACGCACTGGACCTGGTGCTACGGCTCGCCCTGGTCCCCGGCGGCAGCGTGCTGGTCGAGTCACCGACCTACCCCAACGCGCTGGCCGCGCTGGCCGGCCGACGGGCCCGGATCACCACCCACGGCCTGGCCGCCGACGCCGGCGGCTGGGACTCCGACCTGCTGCTGGGCAGCCTCCGGCAGACCCGGCCCAAGCTGGCCTACCTGATACCGGAGTTCCAGAACCCGACCGGTCACCTGATGCCGGCCTCGCTGCGCGAGCGGGTGGTGGCCGCCGCCCACGCCGCCGGCACCGACCTGATCGTCGACGAGTCCTTCGTGGACCTGCCCCTGGACGGCACCGAGCTGCCCCCGCCGACCGCCACCTTCGACCGGCACTCCCGGGTGATCAGCATCGGCGGGATGAGCAAGCCGTACTGGGGTGGCCTGCGGATCGGCTGGGTGCGCGCCTCCGCGCCGCAGGTCCAGCGGCTGGCCGCCGTCCGGGTCGGTGTGGACATGGCTAGCCCGGTGCTGGACCAACTGGTCGCGGTGCACCTGCTGGCCGACGCGCCGGCCATCGTCGCGGACCGCCGCCTCCAGCTCGCCGCACAGCGCGACGCGCTGCTCGGCGCCCTGGAGCACCGGCTGCCGGACTGGCGGGTCACCGTGCCGCGCGGGGGCGTGACGCTCTGGGCCGAGCTGGACGGCCCGGTCTCCAGCGCGCTGGCCCGAGCCGCCGAGGAGGTCGGCGTCCGGCTGGCGCCCGGCCCCCGATTCGGTCTCGACGGCACCCTGGAACGCTTCCTGCGGCTTCCGTTCACCCTGCCCGCGACCGACCTGGTGGAGGCCGTCGGGCGGATCGCCGCGGTCCGTTACGACCTGGACCGCACCGGCCGGCAGCGGTGGCGCGAGCCCGCCGTCATCGCCTGAACCTGGCCGCGCCTGCCTGCGGTGCCGACTGAGACGCCGGTGGCCCCGCACCCGACCGGATGCGGGGCCACCGGGGCTCGGCTCAGAGCTCGGCGAGGGTGCCCGCGTACATCCGGTCGATCTCGGCGGCGAAGTTGCTCTCCACACCGCGTCGCTTGATCTTCAGCGACGGGGTGATCTCGCCGTGCTCGATGGTCAGGTCGCGCGGCAGGATCGCCACCTTCTTGATCGTCTCCCAGCGGTTGAGCTTGGCGTTGAGCTGGGCGACGTACTCCTCGACCATCGCCTGGGCCTCCGGCGAGGCGACGATGTCGGTGTAGTCGCGGCCCTCCAGCGGGCCGCCGGCGACCCAGCCCCGGATCGCGTCCGGGTCCAGGGTGACCAGCATCGTGCAGAAGTTGCGGGCCTGCCCGATGACGATCGCCTGCGAGGTGTACGGGCAGATCGCCTTGAACATCCCCTCGATGTGCGAGGGCGC
Organism: Micromonospora sp. RHAY321; assembly: GCF_023896955.1. Taxonomy (GTDB): domain Bacteria; phylum Actinomycetota; class Actinomycetes; order Mycobacteriales; family Micromonosporaceae; genus Micromonospora. The sequence goes on along the minus strand of NZ_JAMHIW010000011.1, from coordinate 123,406 downwards.
GATGTACTTGCCGCCCGAGGTCTTGACCAGGTCCTTCTTCCGGTCGGTGATCCGCAGGTAGCCCTGCTCGTCGAGGCTGCCGATGTCGCCGGTGCGGAAGAAGCCGTCCTCGGTGAACGCGGCGGCGGTCTCCTCCGGCAGGTTGTGGTAGCCGCGCATCACCGGCCGGCCACGGACCAGGATCTCCCCGTCGGAGTCGATCCGGCACTCCAGGTCGCCCATCGCCTTGCCGACCGTGCCGATCCGCAGCCCGGAGGGCGGGTTGACGAAGTTGCCGGCGCTGGTCTCGGTGAGGCCGTAGCCCTCGGAGATCGGCAGGTTGGCGGCGGCGAAGAAGGTGGCGATCTCGGGGCTGAGTGGAGCGGCACCGGAGACCAGCACCCGCATCCGGCCGCCGAGGCGGGCCTGGAGCTTGCTGAACACCAGCTTCTCGGCCACCCCGTAGCGCAGCTTCAGCCCGGCGGGCACCGGCTTGCCGGCCTGCTCCAGGGCCACCTTCTCCTTGCCGACCCGGACGCCCCAGGCGAAGATCTTCGCCTTCGCACCGCCGGCGCCCTGCGCGGTGGTAACGGCCTTGTTGTAGACCTTCTCGAACACCCGGGGGGCGCCACACATCAACGTCGGCCGGATCACCGAGAGCAGGTCGACGAGCTTCTCCACCCGCCCGTCGACGTAGGTGGGCAGGCCGACGTGGATGGCACCGCAGAGCAGCGTCTTGCCGAACGAGTGGGACAGCGGCAGCCACAGGTACTGCAGGTCGTCGTCGCGCAGCAGCCCGACCTCGGCCTGCGCCACGGCCTCCCAGCACCAGCCGCCGTGCAGCAGCTCGACGCCCTTGGGCCGACCGGTGGTGCCGGAGGTGTAGATCAGGGTGGCCAGGTGCTCCGGGCCGATGCCGGCCACCAGCATGTCGATCAGATCCGGCTCGGCGGCCAGCGCTCGGGTGCCCCGCTCCTCCAGGTCGGCGAGGGTGAGCTGGGGGACCGCGGCGGCCTCGTCGGCGACGCCGTCGAGGAGCACCACGTGGGTCAACGCGGGCAGGTCGGCGCCGGCGATCTTGGCTGCCTGGGCCGGGTTCTCCGCGAACAGCACCCGGGAGCCGGAGTCGGCGATGATGTAGGTCGCGTCCGCCGGTTCGGTGGTCGGGTAGACCGTGGTGGTGGCCCCGCCGGCGCACATGATGCCGAGGTCGGCGATCACCCACTCCAGCCGGGTGTTGGCGAGGATCGCGACCGGATCCTCCTGGCCGACGCCCAGGCCGTGCAGGCCGGCGGCGACGGCCTTGGCGCGCTGGCCGACCTGGTCCCAGGTCAGCCAGACGGGACCCGAGTCGTCCGGGTTCGGTGAGGCGAAGGCGTGCCGGTCGGGGGTGGCCGCCACGCGCTTGAGGAACATGTCCGGGATGGAGCGGTACGGGACATCGAGAGCCATCGCTGTAGCCGCCTTCGGGGGTGGTGGCGTGACGATCGTCACGTCATAGTGGTTACCGAAGAGTATTGCCTGCCACCGGGCATCGGCTAGCCCCGGTGATCGTCCGGCCCACCCGTCCCACCAACCGGTACGACCGGATCAGGCGTACCGGGCGGCCACCAGTGACCAGTCGTAGGTTGCCCGGACCCAGTTGCGCCGGGCGGCGAGTGCCGGGCGCAGCCCGTCGTCCCCGCCGGCCAGCAGCGCCTGCTCCGCGGCCAGATACTCCGCCAACCCCCGGTTGAAGCGGTCGGCCGCCGCCTGCAGGGCGTCCGACTCGTCCGTGCCGCTCTCCTGGGCGATCACCGTCACCAGGTTGTGCGCGTCCGGGTCGGCCCGGCTCTCCTTGCCGTACGAGAAGAGGTCGTTGCACCAGCAGACCAGGTCGACCGCCAGCAGATCCAGGGCGACCATCGCCGGGTCGGCACGCCGGGCTGGCCCGGGCGGCTCCTCGGACGCCAGGTCGGTCAGGGTGAGGCAGGGGTGTACGCCGCCGATGTGCCGACGCAGTTGGACGTACTCCGCCACCTCGGGCACCCGCCGGCGCTCCCGGTTGGTCGCCTCCCAGAGCAGCGCCAGCAGGTACTCACGCAGCTGGCTGACGAAGCGCAGCAGCAGCGCCGGGCTTCCCTGCGCCCGGGCGCGGCGGCACAGGTCGTGCAGCGCGTCACCCAGCGGCCCCGCGGCCGGCGGGATGACGTCCGGGTCGCCGCACCGGTCCAGCACGTCGAGCAGAGTGCTGATCGCCGGTGCCAGTCGACCCGGATCGGCGCCGAGGCCGTCCTCGTCGCAGGCGTCATCCATGACGAAGAGCCAGGAGATCAGGTCGGTGAGCAGTCGTAACCCGTCCACCGGCCCGTCCGGGCAGGCGCGGCCGGCCAGGCCGGCGGCATCCGCCCTCTCCAGCCGGTGAACCCTGTGTCCGGTATCGACCAGCCCGAACACGCGCGCCCACTCGACGCTCTCGCTCGCCACCCGATCCGTGGCCTCATGGCGCCCCGCCGCGAAGGGAGGCTCCTCCAGCGCCGAGATTGCGAAACTCCGCATGGTCCGCCCCCACTCGTGCCGCCCCGGCGCGGAACGGCGCGGTGAAGCGTACGGGAGCAGAGATCGGTCCGGATCGCTGGGTGTGGCGCATTCCACAGAGGGTCAGTGACCGATTAAGCACAGACAGTTACATGCCCAGGCTGGCGTTGCGCAGCCGCTGCGCTGCCGACGCCGGACCGTCCAACTGGACGCGCGCCACCCGTTGCCGGCCGGAGAGGAACAGCACCAGCTCGCCCGGCGCGCCGACCACCCGCAGCGGCTCGCCGCCACGGCCGACGGAGATCTTGCCGTAGCCGGGGGCCTGCACATAGAGATCCGCCGGGAAGCGACGCAGCGCCAGCCGGGCCAGCGGGGCGGCCCGCTTCCAGAGCGCGGCCTGCAGGCCGGGCGGCAACTCGCGCGGCAGCCAGCCCGAGCCGGCCCGCCGCACGTCCTCGTGGTGGATGAAGAACTCCATCGTGTTGGCCAGCTCGTCGGTCACCGGATTGCTGACCGGGCTCCACACCGGCGGCCGGCGCACCTGTGCCACCAGCTCGGGGTACGGCCGCGCGGCCAGCCGGAGACGGACCCGCTCGGCGTACCCGCGCAGCGGCGCCACCAGGAGCCCGCCCGCCGCGTCCGGGCGACGTTCCCGCAGTACCAGGTGCGCGGCGAGGTCACGGGTCGCCCAGCCCTCGTTGATCGTCGGGGCGTCCGGCCCGGAGGCCAGGAGGAGATCGGCCAGCGCCTCGCGCTCGGCTCGGGCGTACCGCGGCATGGCCCGATGGTAGGCCGGGTCGTCCCCCGGCGCGCGGCAGTGGATGTCACGTCGCCATAGCGGTCCGCGCCGTCGGCCGGTACGTGACGGTCGACATATCCGGTCCGGGTCGGCGGGGGTGGTCGGGACCGGTAAGGATGAGGGAGATAATTGCGGCTTACGGCGGGGGAGAGCGTGGCGAGCAAGACAAGTCGGGATGTGCTCGGCCGGGGGCTGGGGGTCCTCCGGCAGGCGATCCGGGAGCAGCCGCGGATCTTCACGGTGGCGGTGGTCGGCAGCGTGCTGTTCGGCTCGATGGTCATCGTCAGCGCGTACGTGGTCGGCGGGGTCGTCGGCGACGTGGTGGTGCCGGCCATCGCCCGCGGGGAGGTGGCCACCGGAACCCTGGCGCTGGCCGCGGTCGCGCTGTTCGGGATCAGCGTGCTGCGGGTGGTGGGGATCTTCGGCCGCCGGCTCGGCGCCGGCTACATGCAGTACCGCCTGCAGGCCGCCTACCGCCGCCGGGTCACCCGCCGCTACCTGGACCTGCCGCTGTCCTGGCACCACCGCAACGCCACCGGCACGCTGCTGTCCAACGCCAACTCCGACGTCGAGGCGGCCTGGTACCCGATCGCGCCGCTGCCGTTCGCCGTCGGCACGCTGGTCATGCTGGTCGGCGCGATCGTCTCGCTCTTCGCCACCGACTGGGCGCTGGCCCTGGTCGGCCTCGCCGTCTTTCCCGCGCTGTTCGCGCTCAACGTGGTCTACTCCCGCCGGATGGCGCCCCGCCAGGCGAGGGCGCAGCGCCTGCGTGCCGAGGTCAGCGAGATCGCCCACGAGAGCTTCGACGGCGCGCTGGTGGTCAAGACGATGGGCCGCGAGGCGCAGGAGACCGCCCGCTTCTCCGGCCGCGCCGGTGAGCTGCGCGACGCGCTGATCTCGGTCGGCCGGCTGCGCGGCGTCTTCGACCCGCTGCTGGAGACGCTGCCCAGCCTCGGGACCCTCGCCGTGCTGGTGGTCGGGGCGTTCCGGCTGCGGCAGGGCGCGATCACCGTCACCGAACTGGTCAGCGTGGCCTTCCTCTTCACCGTCCTGGCCTTCCCGGTGCGGGCCATCGGCTGGGTGCTGGCCGAGCTGCCGCGCAGCGTCGCCGGCTGGGACCGGGTCCGCCGGGTCCTCGACGCCACCGGCGAGATGCCGTACGGGCGGCGGGTGCTCGACCCGGCCACCCCGGGGCCGGCCACCCTCACCTTCACCGACGTGCACTTCTCCTACCCGCCCGCCGAGGCGCACCAGCCCGGCGCGCAGGTGCTCGGCGAGGTCGGCTTCACGGTTCCCGCCGGGCGGACGGTGGCCCTGGTCGGGCCGACCGGCGCGGGCAAGTCCACCATCGCCTCCCTGGCGGTGCGCCTGGTCGACCCGGACGCCGGCCGCGTCGAGCTGGACGGGGTGGACGTACGCGAGCTGACCGCCGCGTCGCTGGCCGGCACCGTGGCCCTGGTCGCCCAGGTGCCGTTCGTCTTCGACGACACCGTCCGGGCCAACATCTCCCTCGACCGGCCGGGCATCGACGACGAGGACGTCTGGGCGGCGCTGCGGCTGGCCGAGGCGGACGGGTTCGTCGCCGCGCTGCCCGACGGGCTGGACACCATGGTCGGCGAGCGGGGCACCTCGCTCTCCGGCGGGCAGCGGCAGCGGCTCACCCTGGCGCGCGCGCTGGCCGGCCGGCCGCGCCTGCTGGTCCTCGACGACGCGACCAGCGCGGTGGACCCGCGGGTGGAGGCGGCCATCCTGGCGGGGCTGCGCTCGTCGGCGTCCCAGCCGGGGGTGCCGGCCGCGTCGATCCTGGTGGTGGCGTACCGAAGGGCCACGATCGCGTTGGCCGACGAGGTCATCTACGTGGAGCAGGGGCGGGTGGTGGCGCGGGGTACGCACAGCGAGCTGCTGGCCACCGTGCCCGGCTACGCCGACCTGGTCACCGCCTACGAGCAGGCGGAGGTCGACCGCGCGCAGGAACAGCCGTACGAGGACGAGGTCGCCCCACTGCCGTCGGGCCTGGAGATCGAGGTGGACCGGTGAGCGCGGTGACGAAGACGGATGAGCAGGAGTCGCGGACGGAGACGACCTGGCAGACGCTGCGTCGGGGTCTGGCGCTCTCGCCGGAGCTGCGGATCGGCCTGGCCGGCACGCTGGGTCTGGCGCTGGTCTACATGGTCGGCCGGGTGGCCGTGCCGGTCGCCGTGCAGCAGGGCATCGACCGCGGCATCGTCGGTGGCCTGAACCTCGACGTGGTCTGGTCGGTCGTGGTGATCACCGCGGCGATCCTCGCGGTCACCACGCTCTGCGGCTACCTGATGATGCGCCGGTTGTTCACGGTCAGCGAGACGGCGCTGGCGAACGTGCGGACCCGGGCGTTCCGGCACGTGCACGACCTGTCGATGCTGCACCAGCAGTCGGAGCGTCGTGGCTCGCTGGTGTCCCGCGTGACCAGCGACGTCGACCAGATCACCCAGTTCCTCCAGTGGGGCGGGGTGATCCTGCTCGTCAACCTCGGCCAGTTGGTGGTCACCACGGCCGTGATGCTCGCGTACTCCTGGCAGTTGACCCTGGTGGTGCTGGCGGCGTTCCTGCCGGCGGTGTTCATCATCCGGCAGCTGCAACGCCGCCTCGGCGCGGCGTACGCGACGGTGCGTCAGCGCACCGGCACGCTGCTCGGCGCGATCGGCGAGAGTGTGGTGGGTGCCCCGGTGATCCGGGCGTACGGCATCGCGGGCCGCACCGCCCGGCGGCTGGACGACGCCATCGACAGCCAGCGCGTGGCGCAGCAGCGGGCGATCCGGATCAGCATCGTGGGCAGCTCGGTGGGTGAGCTGGCCGCGGGCGTGGCGCTGGCCGGTGTGGTGGTGCTGGGGGTGACGCTGGGGGTGGACGGCACCCTGTCGATCGGCCAGCTGACCGCGTTCCTCTTCCTGGTGACGCTCTTCATCCAGCCGGTGCAGATCGCCACCGAGGTGCTCAACGAGGCGCAGAACGCGATCGCGGGCTGGCGTCGGGTGCTGGACGTGCTGGACGTCGCCCCGGACGTGGCGGACCCGGGGGAGCAGGGTCGGGAGCTGCCGGGCGGGCCGTTGGACATCCGGTTCTCCGGGGTGCGGTTCGCCTATCCGGGTGGGCCGCCGGTGCTGCAGGACATCGACCTGGAGATCCCGGCGAAGAGTCGGGTGGCGGTGGTCGGCGAGACCGGCAGCGGCAAGACCACCTTCGCGAAGCTGTTGACCCGGCTGATGGATCCGTCGGCGGGTGCGGTGCTGCTGTCCGGGGTGCCGCTGTCGGAGGTCCGGTTCGACTCGCTGCGCTCGCGGGTGGTGATGGTGCCGCAGGACGGGTTCCTGTTCGACGCGACGGTGGGGGACAACGTCCGGTTCGCCCGGCCGGAGCTGACCGACGAGCAGCTCACCGCCGCCTTCACCGAGCTGGGTCTGGCGGACTGGCTGGACGGCCTGCCGGCCGGCCTGGACACGCCGGTCGGCGAGCGCGGGGAGGCGCTGAGCGTGGGGGAGCGGCAGTTGGTGGCGCTGGCCCGTGCGTACGTGGCCGATCCGGACCTGCTGGTGTTGGACGAGGCGACCAGTGCGGTCGACCCGGCGACCGAGGTGCGGTTGCAGCGCACCCTGGACGCGGTGACCCGGGGTCGGACGACCCTGGCGATCGCGCACCGGCTCTCCACCGCCCAGGCCGCGGACGAGGTGATCGTGGTGGACAAGGGTCGGATCGTGCAGCGCGGCCCGCACGACGAGCTGGTCCGCGACCCCGATTCGATCTACGGGCTGCTGTACGCCTCCTGGCTGGAGCAGACCCGGTAACGAACCGGTGTTCACCAGCGTCGGAACGGGTGGACGCCGCCGGCCGGGTGCTCTACGCTCCGGGTTAGGTAAGCCTAACCTCTGAAGGAGGTCGCATCATGCGGCCCAGCCCCGCCGAGATCGTTCGCACCCTCGTCGCCGGCCGGCTGCCCGGTCTCGTCCATCTGGCCCACCGGCCGGGCCCGCACCACGCCCGGCACGTGACCGATCCGGACGGCCGGGTGCTGCTGCTCGTGCCGGTGGCCAGCCACCTGGCCGCCGCGCTGCGCCCGGTCCCCGGTGGTGCCGACGTCGCGGTGGTGCTCGACGTACTCGACCTGCCGCCCGCGGCCGGCGCCCCGGGTCTGGGTCGGGCCTGGGTCTCCGGCTGGGCCGCCGAGCTGCGGGGCGCCGAGGCCCGCAGCGCGGCGGTCGACTTCGCCGCGGTGGACCCGACCGGCGACCTGCTCGACCTGGGCGTCCGCTTCCGGCTGTTCCGCTTCGAGGTGGTCGAGGTCCGCTGGGAGCACGCCGGCGCCGTGCGGCGCATCGGCCCCGGGGAGTACGCCGAGGCAGAGCCGGACCCGGTGCACCCGGTCGAGGCGCGGCTGCTGGCCGACCTCGCCGAGCGTGACGCCGCCCAGGTGACCGAGTATCTGCGCCGGCAGCTCGGGCTGACCGAGCAGACGCCCGACGGCCCGCCCCGGGTGGTCCGCATCGACCGCTACGGGCTGGTGGTCGTCCTCGGCCGTCCCGGCTCGCGCCGTCGGGTCCGGCTGGCCTTCCCGTGCCCCGTGGCCGATCCCGACGAGCTGAGCGGACTGCTGCCGGCGCTGCGCCGGCCGGCTGGTGCCCGTCCGCCCCGCTGACCGCCGGCAAGCCCGCCCCACCGGCTGCCGCCTGGATCGGCCCCGCCCTAGGTCGGCAGCGGCCCGGTCAGGTACCGCTGCACGGTCGGGCCGATGGCCACGACCAGTGTCTCCGGGTCGGCCGACGCCACCGGCTCCAACCGGATCACGTGCCGCATCATGGCCAACCCGATCAGCTGGGTGGCGACCAGTGAACCGCGCAGCGGCAGCTCGGCCAGGTCGACGTCGAGCTGGTCGAGCACCCGGCGCAGCACCTGCGTGGTGATGAACTCGCGCAGCAGCCGGGCCGTCCACTCGTTGCTCACGGCCGAGCGCATCAGCGCGATCCCGGCGGTGCCGGCCGGAGAGTCCCAGATGCCGAGGAAGGTGCGGACCAGCCGCTCACCGATGCCGTCCTGACCGCCCGCGAGCACCTTGGGCACCACCTCTCCCGGGTCGACCGGGAAGTTCATCGCGGCCAGGAAGAGTTGGTCCTTGCTGCCGAAGTAGTGGTGCACCAGCGCCGGATCCACGCCGGCGGTGCCGGCGATGGCGCGGATCGAGGCGGCGTCGAAGCCACGCTCCGCGAACGCCGCGCGCGCCGCGTCGAGGATCGCCTCCCGGGTGTCCGGGTTGCCGGGTCGCCGGCCGGTCCGCCGCGCCATCGCCGCCCTTCGTCTCGCCTGCCGGTCAGCCGCTGCGCCGGCGCAGGGTGGCCGCCGCGAGCACCAGCGCCAGCATCACCGCGCCGAGCACGACCACCACGTCCCGCCACATCCTGCCGGTCGGCTCGGCGTTGGCGCCCACCTCCTGCAACGCCTCGATGGCGTACGACAGGGGGAAGGCGTCGCTCAGCGCCTGGAGCCAGCCGGCCATCTGGTCGCGGGCCACGAACAGCCCGCAGAGCAGCAGCTGGGGGACCACCACGACTGGCAGGAACTGTACTGCCTGGAACTCGGTGCGGGCGAAGGCACTGCAGAACAGCCCGAGGGCGACACCCAGCACGGCGTCGATCACCGCGATTCCGATCACCAGCCCGCTGCTGCCGGCAGTGTCCAGGTCGAAGATCCAGTACGCCACTCCGGCGGCGACCGCGGCCTGCACGGCGGCGGCGAGCCCGAACGCGATGCCGTAGCCGAAGAGCAGGTCGAGCTTGCCCAGCGGGGTGGTGAGCAGCCGCTCCAGGGTGCCGGAGGTGCGCTCGCGGAGCATGGCGATGCTGGTCACCAAAAACATGATCACAAAGGGGAAGATGCCGAGCATCACCAACGCGATCCGGTCGAACGCCGATGGTTGGCCGGGCGGGGTCGGCTGGTCGGCGTACATGAAGTAGACCAGGGTGAGCAGGGCGGATGGCACCACGACGAGCAGTGCGATGGTGCGCCGGTCGTGCCGGAGCTGACGCAGGATGCGGCCGGTGGTGGCCGCGAGGATCCGCGGGTTCATGACATTCCTCCAGTTCCCGGTGCTGCCTGGGCGTCTTCGGAGCTCGCCGCGCTGGCCCGGATCAGCCGCAGGAACGCCTCGTCGAGGTCGTCCACCCCGGCGGCGGCGCGGACCGCGGCCGGGCTGTCGTCGGCGATCAGCCGGCCCTCCCGGATCAGCAGGAGCCGGTCGCAGCGGGCCGCCTCGTCCATCACGTGGCTGGACACCAGCAGGGTGGTGCCGGCGGCGGCCATCGCGTGGAACCGGGCCCACAGGTCGGCCCGCAGCACCGGGTCCTGGCCGACGGTCGGCTCGTCGAGGATGACCAGCTCCGGTTCGCCGACCAGGGCGCAGGCCAGCGAGGCGCGGCTGTGCTGGCCGCCGGAGAGGGTGCCGACCAGTTGGCCGGCCGCCCGGCTCAGCCCGACGTCGCTGATCGCCTGGTCGGCCTCGGCACGCCCCCGCCCGTGCAGGGCCGCGAAGTACCGGGCGTTCTCCCGCACCGTCAGGTCGGCGTAGACGCTCGGTGCCTGGGTGAGGTAGCCAACCTGGCGCCGCAGCGCGGGTGAGCCGGCCGGCTGGCCCAGGACGGTGACCGTCCCGCTGGTGACGACCTGCACCCCGACCACCGCCCGCATGAACGTCGTCTTGCCGCTGCCGCTGGGACCCAGCAGGCCTGTGACGGCGCCGCGCGGGACGGCGCAGCTGATGCCGTCGAGCACCCGTCGCCCGCCCCGGTCGACGACCAGGTCGCGGACCGCTATCGCGTCGCCCATCGCGCACCTCCCACGAAACTCATCATCTGTTGAACTCAACGCTAGATGAGATACCGGTGTCAGCGCAATGGTTGACTTCGAGCGCACTCGAACTGGAAGCCTGGACGACGTGGACGTCAGCACCAGAGAGATCACCCTCACCGTCGGTGAGGCCGCCGAGCGGGTCGGCCTGACCACCTACACGCTGCGCTGGTACGAGCAGGAGGGACTGGTCGCACCGGTCGGGCGGGACTCCGCCGGGCGTCGCCGCTACACCGCCGGCGACGTCGAGTGGTTGTTCCTGCTCACCCGGCTGCGCCGCACCGGGATGCCCGTGCGCGACATGCGCCGCTACGCCGAGTTGGCCCGGCAGGGCGAGCGCACCCTCGGTGCCCGGCGGGCGCTGTTCGAGGCGCACCGTGCGCGGGTGCTGGCCCGGATGGCGGACCTGGAGGAGGACCTCACCGTGCTCAACCACAAGATCGACGCCTACCGCCGGGCCGAACTGAAGAACGGGCAGTAGCCTTCGGACCGGACACCAGGTCCGCCAACGGGCATTGCGCCCCGATGGGACGTACGGCACGATGACGCCGTGGGTCACCCTCCGTTACCGGACAGCGGGTTCCTCGAGGACTGGGCCGTGCGGTTGCGGCAGGCCGCCGAGCGGCCGGTCGTCGGCATCCTGCTGCGCGGCAGTCACGCCCGGCGGGCCGCCACCGCCCACAGCGACGTCGACCTCGACGTGCTCGTCGGCGGCGCCCCGTACGTCGCCCGACGGGCGTACCTGGCCGAGACCGCCGGCCGGCTCACCCACGTCTCGGTGGCCGCCCGGGACGTCCGCTCGTGGGTGCACCGGCTCGGCGAGCCGGCCGACTGGGCGTTCGGGCTGCCGGTCGCCGCGCCGGCGCGCCTGCTCTGGGCCGACCCGCACTGGCGGCCCCGCATCGACCTGCCGGTGCTCTGCCAGCCCGCCGAACCGCCCCGGCTGGAGGAGCTGATCGCCACGCTGGGTAAGGCCGCCGCCGCCCGGGCCGCCGGCGACCGCCTCGGCGTCCGGCTCGCGGTGGCCGACCTGGCCCGCCTCTGCCCCTCGGTGCTGCGCCCTGCCAACCCGTCGGTGCGGGTGTCCTCCCGCCGCGCCGCCTTCGCCGCGGCGCTGGAACTGCCGGTCGCCCCGCCCGGCTACCGGGAGGACATGCTGCTCTGCCTCGGGCTGCGCCCGGCCGCCACCGGGCAGCTCTGGGCCGCCGCCGTGCGGCTGGTCGCCGGCACGCTGCCGTTGGTCCGCCCGTACGCCGAGGAGATCGCCGAGGCGGCCGGTACCGACCTCGCCGACGCCCTGGTCGACGGGCGACTCGACCGCTACGTGGCCCAACTGGCCCGGCCCGTCGCCCGCCCGCCGCGGCCCCGTCGGGAGCCGTCGGTGGTGCCCGCGCCGCGTGCCGGACAATGGGTCACTGTGCCCGTACCTGACGCGCCGGTGACCGGCGTCCCCAGCGAACCGACCAGCCCGGCCGCGCCCGTGCCGGCCCGCCCGTCCCAGCTCGACCCGGCCATCGCGGCCCAGCTGCGCCGCACCGCCGACGGTCTGGTCGCCGCCGTCGTCCGTTCACACGACACCGGCGAGGTGCTGATGGTCGCCTGGATGGACGACGAGGCGCTGCACCGCACCCTGACCACCGGCCGGGCCACCTACTGGTCGCGCAGCCGTCGCGAGTACTGGGTCAAGGGCGCCACCTCCGGGCACCACCAGTACGTCCGCTCGGTCGCGTTGGACTGCGACGGGGACGCGCTGCTGGTGAGCGTGGACCAGGTCGGCGCCGCCTGCCACACCGGTCACCGGACCTGCTTCTTCACCGAGCTGCCGGTCAGCAGTCCGGAGGCACGGTGAGTGCGAGCAGTGCGGCGCGGCCAAGCCCCGCAGTCGCGAACGAGAGGCGAGCCCAGCCATGACCGACGGCGCCGTGAACCCCGACCTCGCCACCTTCACCGAGCTGGCCGCGCACTGGCGGGTCGTGCCGGTCACCCGGCGGCTCCTGGCAGACGCCGAGACCCCGGTCGGGGTCTACCGCAAGCTCGCCGGTGGGCCCGGCACGTTCCTGCTGGAGTCCGCCGAGCAGGGTGTCGGGTCGGCCGGCATGGCCTGGTCGCGGTACTCGTTCATCGGGGTACGCAGCAGCGCCACCCTCGTCGAGCGCGACGGCGTGGCGACCTGGCTCGGCCAGCCGCCGGCCGGACTGCCCACCGACGGCGACCCGGTGCGGGTGCTGCGGGAGACCGTCGCGGCCCTGGCCGGCCCGGTCGGCGACCCGTCCAGCGGGCTGCCGCCGCTCACCGGTGGCATGGTCGGCTACCTCGGCTACGACCTGGTGCGCCGCTTCGAACGGCTGCCCGAGCTGACCGACGACGACCTCGGCGTGCCCGAGCTGGGCATGATGCTCGCCACCGACCTGGTGGTGCTCGACCACTACGACGGCTCGGCGATCCTGGTCGCCAACGCGGTGCTGCCGCCGCTGGACGACGCCCCGGACCGCGCCGCGCAGGTCGCCGCCGCGTACCACCACGCCGTGGGCCGGCTGGACGCGATGACCACGGCACTGTCCCGGCCCATCCCACCGATGATCTCCACCGTCGAACGCCCACCGGCCGGTGAGGTGCTCTGCCGTACGCCCGACGGCGGCTACCCGAAGGCGGTGGAGGCGGCCAAGGAGGCGATCCGGGCCGGCGAGTGCTTCCAGATCGTGCTCTCCCAGCGGTTCGAGCGGCCCACCCACGCCGATCCGCTGGACGTCTACCGGGTGCTGCGCACCAGCAATCCCAGCCCCTACATGTACCTGCTGCGGTTCGACGGGTTCGACATCGTCGGCTCGTCCCCCGAGGCGCACCTGAAGGTCACCACCGGCGCGGACGGGGAACGCCGGGCGTTGCTGCACCCGATCGCGGGCACCCGGCCGCGGGGTGACACCGCGGCCGCCGACGCCGGGCTCGCCGCCGAACTGCTCGCCGACCCGAAGGAGCGGGCCGAGCATGTGATGCTCGTCGACCTGGGCCGCAACGACCTGGGCCGGGTCTGCCGGCCGGGCAGCGTGGAGGTCCCCGAGTTCGCCACCATCGAGCGGTACAGCCACGTCATGCACATCGTCTCCACCGTGACCGGCACCCTGCGTGACGACCGCAGCGCCTTCGACGCCCTCGCCGCGACCTTCCCGGCCGGCACGCTCTCCGGCGCGCCCAAGGTGCGGGCCATGGAGATCATCGAGGAGTTGGAGCCGGTTCGTCGTGGCCTCTACGGCGGCACCGTCGGCTACTTCGGCTTCGGCGGTGACCTGGACATGGCGATCGCCATCCGGACCGCGCTGATCCGCGACGGCCGCGCCTACGTGCAGGCCGGCGCGGGGGTGGTCGCCGACTCGGACCCGGCCGCCGAGGACCAGGAGACCCGCAACAAGGCAGCCGCCGTACTGGCCGCGATCGCGGCCGCCGAGACGTTGCGGCCGGCCCGATGAGCGACGCGACGCAACCCCGGGCGACGCAACCCCACGACGGGTCACCGGCCGCGGCGGGGCGGCGTCAGCTGACGTACGCCGTGCTGCTCTGCCTGGCCGGCGCCGGCCTGGCGCTCTGGGCGGCGACCCGGAGCTGGTCGGTGGAGTTGACCGTGCGGCCCGCGCCGCTGCCACCGGTGCGCGACGCCCGCAGCGGCGCGGCCCTGCTGCCCTGGTTGCCGGCGCTGGCCCTGGTCACGCTGGCCGGCGGTGGCGCGGTGCTGGCCACGCGTGGACGGTCGCGGCGACTGCTCGGTGTGCTGCTCGGCGCGCTCGGCCTGGCCGTGGCGGCCGGCGGCGGGTACGGGCTGGTCGCCGACCTCGACGGGGTGGTGAGCCGGCAGTGGCCGGCGCTCTGCCTGCTCGGCGGCCTGCTGGCCGCGGTGGGCGGCGGGTGGACCGCGCTGCGCGGCGGCGGCTGGCCGGCGATGGGTGCCCGGTACGAGCGGCCGGCACCGACCGTCACGCAGAGTGCGCAGGAACCGCCTGGCCCGGCCGGCCCCATGGCCGGGCGACGCACCACCGAGGCGTGGGACGCGCTGGACCGGGGCGAGGACCCGACCGCCCGCTGAGTGCCTGGCCGCCGGTGGGTCTGGTGGCTCAGCCGACCGGTTGGCGCTCCCGCTGTTGGCGGCGGGCGGCGGCGGCACGGGCGGCGGCCAGTTCGGCCACCAGGCGGTCCAGTTCGGCGCGCCGGTCGGCGCGGGCCCGGTCGGCGCAGACCGCCTCCCAGGCGTTGCCGCGTGCGGTGCGCATCCGTCCCTCGCCCACCACGGCCCGCTCCAGCGTGTGCACCACGCCGACGGCGAGCGACGCGACGGTCCGCGAGATGGTGGTCAGCCCGATGCTCGGGTTGGGCTCGGCAATGCTCATTGGTTCACCCCGCACGAGGAGTTGGCGACGGTCGGGCAGGCGCGCCATCGAGTCTGCCCGAGGACGATGCTGGCCGGCTGAGGTTTCGCCGGGGTGACCGCCCGGTCAACTGTCCCGCCTCGGCTCCGGCCGGACACCGGCCGTTCGGCCTTGAGCTTGCTCACAGAATCGACCGGCGTCACTGTCGTTCTGCGTCGATCCCGGACCGGTGGCATGATCGGTGGGTCGGCTCGGCTCGACCGGGCCCGCCCGGCTCTCGTCGGACGGCGGCGGCCGACACCGGAGGTGGCGCTGCGTGACATCCCGTTCACGGCAAGTCGGCCATTATGCCGCAGCCCTTTTCGTGAGCAGCGCCATACCCCCGGCTCCCGGCGTCGGCCGGCTGCCCCTAGCATCGGCCCATGACACCCGGAGAGGGGAGTCCGCTGGTGACTGCTGAGCATGCGCACGCGGAGGGGGACGAGGCCGGGCAGGCCGCGTCCGTAAGCGTGCTCGACGAGATCCTGGCCGGCGTACGTGAGGACGTCGCCCGACGCCAGGAACAGGTTCCGCTGGAGCGGATCCGTGAACTGGCCGCGGCTGCGCCGCCGCCGCTGGACGCGTACGCGGCACTGCGTAAGCCCGGCGTGGCCGTGATCGCTGAGGTGAAGCGCTCCTCGCCGTCGAAGGGCCGGCTGGCCGAGATCGCCGATCCGGCAGATCTCGCCGTCGACTACGCGGCCGGCGGTGCGCGGGCGATCAGCGTGCTGACCGAGGGGCGCTGGTTCGGTGGCTCACTGGACGACCTGGCGGCCGTCCGGGCCGCGGTGACCGTGCCGGTGCTGCGCAAGGACTTCGTGGTCTCCAGCTACCAGGTGCACGAGGCGCGTGCGCACGGCGCCGACCTGGTGCTGCTGATCGTCGCCGCCCTGGAACAGAACGTGCTGACGGGTCTGCTGGAGCGCATCGAGTCGCTGGGCATGACCGCGCTCGTCGAGGTGCACGACGAGGAGGAAGCCGACCGGGCACTGGAGGCCGGCGCGCAGGTGATCGGGGTCAACGCCCGTGACCTGCGTACCCTGGAGGTCGACCGGTCGGTGTTCGAGCGGATCGCGCCCGGCCTGCCCAGCAGCGTCGTGAAGATCGCCGAATCCGGCGTACGCGGCCCGCACGACCTGATCCGGTACGCCTCCGCGGGTGCGGACGCGGTCCTCGTCGGCGAGGGCCTGGTCACCCAGAAGAGCCCCCGCGAGGCGGTCGC
This sequence comes from Micromonospora sp. RHAY321, assembly GCF_023896955.1. Classification (GTDB taxonomy): domain Bacteria; phylum Actinomycetota; class Actinomycetes; order Mycobacteriales; family Micromonosporaceae; genus Micromonospora. The sequence continues at coordinate 107,625 of NZ_JAMHIW010000011.1, read as the reverse complement.
CGAGCTGGTCAACGCCGGTAACCACCCGGCAACGCCCCGGCCGGTGCGCTGACCCCGCGCCGGTGACGCCACACCGAGAGGATTTCCGATGAGCGCCGACGCGCTGGCCCCGGTGGCCGGCCCGCAGCCCGACTCCGCCGGCCACTTCGGCCGCTTCGGCGGTCGGTTCGTGCCCGAGGCCCTGGTGGCCGCGTTGGACGAGCTCGACGGGGCGTGGCGTACGGCGATCGCGGACGAGTCCTTCCGGGCCGAGTTCGGGGCGCTGCTGCGCGACTACGCCGGCACGCCGTCGCTGCTCTACGAGGCCCGGCGGTTCTCGGCGAAGGTCGGCGCGCGGGTGCTGCTCAAGCGGGAGGACCTCAACCACACCGGTGCGCACAAGGTGCGCAACGTGCTCGGCCAGGCGCTGCTCACCAAGCGGATGGGCAAGACCCGGGTGATCGCGGAGACCGGTGCCGGTCAGCACGGCGTGGCCACCGCGACCGCCGCCGCCCTGTTCGACCTGGAGTGCGTGGTCTACATGGGCCAGGTCGACACCGAGCGGCAGGCGCTCAACGTGGCCCGGATGCGGATGCTCGGCGCCACCGTCGTTCCGGTCACCACCGGCTCGCGCACCCTCAAGGACGCGATGAACGAGGCGATGCGCGACTGGGTGGCCAACGTCGACGAGACGCACTACCTGATCGGTACGGCCGCCGGGCCGCACCCGTTCCCGGCGATGGTCCGTGACTTCGTCCGTGGCATCGGCGACGAGGCCCGCCAGCAGTGCCTCGACCTGACCGGCGGGCTGCCGGACGCGGTCACCGCCTGCGTGGGTGGCGGCTCCAACGCGTTGGGCATCTTCCACGCCTTCGTCGGCGACGCGGACGTGCGGCTGTACGGCTTCGAGGCCGGCGGCGACGGCGTGGCCACCGGCCGGCACGCCGCCAGCATCACCGGCGGGTCGTCGGGCGTGCTGCACGGCACGCGCACCTACGTGTTGCAGGACGCCGACGGGCAGACGTTGGAGTCGCACTCCATCTCCGCCGGCCTGGACTACCCGGGCGTCGGGCCCGAGCACGCGTGGTTGCACGACACCGGCCGGGCCACCTACCTGCCGGTCACCGACGACGAGGCGATGGCCGCGTTCGAGCTGCTCTGCCGCACCGAGGGGATCATCCCGGCGATCGAGAGCGCCCACGCGCTCGCCGGCACCGTCGCGCTGGCCCCGAAGCTCGCCGCCGAGCTGGGCCGGGAGCCCACCATCGTGGTCAACCTGTCCGGGCGGGGCGACAAGGACGTGCACACCGCCGGCGACTACTTCGGCATCCTCGACAAGGAGCGGTGAGATGAGCCGGATCGGGGTGGCCTTCGACAAGGCGCGGGCCGACGGGCGGGCGCTGCTGGTCGGCTGCATGCCGGCGGGGTTTCCGACCGTCGAGGGCAGCATCGCGGCGATGACCGCCATGGTCGAGGCCGGCGTGGACGTCATCGAGGTGGAGATTCCGTACTCCGACCCCGTGATGGACGGGCCGGTCATCCAGAAGGCCAGTGACATCGCGCTGGCCGGCGGTGTGCGCACCGCCGACACGTTGCGCATCGTCGAGGCGGTCGCGGCCACCGGCGCGCCGGTGGTCACCATGACCTACTGGAACCCGATCGAGCGGTACGGCGTGGACGTCTTCGCCCGGGATCTCGCCGCCGCCGGCGGGACCGGCCTGATCACTCCGGACCTGATCCCCGACGAGGCGGACGAGTGGCTGGCCGCCTCCGACGCGCACGGGCTGGACCGCACCTTCCTGGTCTCGCCGTCGTCCACGGATGCGCGGCTGGCGATGACCGTGGAGCACTGCCGGGGCTTCGTCTACGCCACAGCCGTGATGGGGGTGACCGGGGCCCGGGCGCAGACCTCCGACGCCGCGCCGACGCTCGTCTCCCGGGTCCGCGGGGTCACCGATCTGCCGGTCGGTGTCGGTCTGGGCGTGGGCACCGGCGCGCAGGCCGGGACCGTCGCCGGGTACGCCGACGGAGTGATCGTCGGCAGCGCGCTCGTCCGCTGCGTGCTCGATGCGCCCTCCGAGGCCGACGGGCTGGCCGCCCTGCGCGCCCTCAGCACCGAACTCGCCGAGGGCGTCCGAAACCCCGTCCGCTGACGGCTCAGGCCCGGCCGCGAGCGGCGCGGGCTCCCGGCATGTCTGTCTTTTGGGCGTGATACCTGTGGGTCATATTTATGCCTCACAAGTATCACGCTCGACCTGGTGATGCCCGCCGGACCGGGCGCCGGTCCAGTGGCCGCCGGACGGTCGCCCAGCGCTCAGGGGCGTAGCGAGGGATCGGCCGCCACTTCGCCCCGTTGCTCCGGCGGCTGCGCCGCCCCGTTGCCCCCGACGGCCGTCCGTCCGTCCGTACCGTCCGCCGGCTGGCCGTCGGAGTCGTTTGCGGGCTCGTCGTCGCCGGGTGCCCACCGGGCGTCGCGCAGCACCCCCGAGCGGCCGGCCACCGCGTCGGTGACGGCGGCCCGGGTGAGCGGGGTGACGGCCTCGGGCAGGGTCGCGGGAGCGTGCCAGGACAGCCGGCAGCCCGGAAGGGGGTCCGCGGTCGGTCGGACCCCGGCCACGCGGGCCCGGAACACGTGCACGAGGACGTCCGGCAACGGGCCGGCGTGCCCGGCCGGCGTGGCCGCCACGGGGCTGGTCAGGTGGTAGATGCCGACCAGGTCGGCAAGCTCGATGTCCCAGCCGGTCTCGGCGCGGATGTCCCGCAGTGCCGCCCGGACCGGACTCTCCGCCGGGCGCAGCCGCCCGCCGGGTAACGCGTACCGGCGCTCGCCCCGGCCCTGCCGGCAGAGCAGCACCCGACCGGCGTCGTCGGTGACGACCGCGGCGACCGCCCAGGTGAGCGCGCTCATGGACAAAGAGCCTACGGCGGCGCAAACCAGAAGTCACCGGCATGCGCCCGAAGCGGCCCGGGGTGCCGCTTCGGGGGTGTGCAGCGGTAGCGTGTGCACCCGTGAACCTCGCCTCGCTGTCCCCCCAGGCGGCCCTGCCCAGTCCCAGCACCGCCGTGTGGCAGCTCGGACCGGTACCGATCCGGGCGTACGCACTGTGCATCATCCTCGGCATCGTGCTGGCCTGCTGGGTGACCGAGCGCCGGCTGCGTGAGCGCGGGGTCGCCCCCGGCGCGGTGCTCGACATCGCCGTCTGGGCGGTGCCCGCCGGCATCATCGGCGCCCGGATCTACCACGTGATCACCTCGCCGGAGAAGTACTTCGGCGCCGGCGGTGACCCGATCAAGGCGTTCGCCATCTGGGAGGGCGGCCTCGGCATCTGGGGCGCGGTCGCCGGTGGCGCGGTCGGCGCCCTCATCGCGGCACGGCAGCTGGGCATCCCGTTCGGCGTGGTGGCCGACGCGGTGGCCCCCGGTCTGGCGTTGGCCCAGGCGGTCGGCCGGCTCGGCAACTGGTTCAACAACGAGCTGTACGGCGGCCGGACGACCCTGCCGTGGGGTCTGGAGATCCACCGGATGGATCCGGACAACCCGGGGCACGCGCTGCGCGACGACGCCGGCCAACCGATCCTCGAACCGGGCCTCTACCAGCCGACCTTCCTCTACGAGGCGCTGTGGAACCTCGGCGTGGTCGCCCTGGTGCTCGTCCTCGACCGGCGGCTGCGGCTCGGCCGGGGCCGGGCGTTCGCGCTCTACGTGATGGGCTACACCGTCGGCCGGTTCTGGATCGAGCTGATGCGGACCGACGAGGCGAACCAGATCCTCGGCGTGCGGCTCAACGTCTGGACCGCCGCGCTGGTCTTCCTCGGCGCGTTGATCTACTTCGTGCGGGTCCGTGGCCCCCGGGAGTACCTGATCCCGCTCGGCGCGGCGGCGACGCCGACCCCGCCCACGACGTCCGACCTGTCCCAGGTCGACCTCTCCGAGCGGGAGGCCGGCGCGAAGGCCGCCGCCCCGGAGGGCTACCGCGTGGTCAGCGAGGAGCAGTACCAGGCCTGGCGGGACAGCGGCGTGGTGCCGCCCGAGCCGGCCGCCGACGACGCCCGGCCGGGTGACGGCGAGCCGCTCGACGGGCGGGAAGCCGACGACGCCAATTCGGCCGACGACGGCGACGGCGACGGTACGCCGGAGACGCGCGCCGACCGGGCCGACGCCGCCGGCGTCCGCCCCGCCGACCGGGACAGCTGAGCGGGGGCGGCACCGATGCGAAGCGCGGTGGTGGTCGGCGCAGGGGTCGGTGGCCTCGCGGTGGCCGGCGCGCTGGCCCGCTCCGGGTGGCTGGTCACCGTGCTGGAACGCGCCGAGCGGGTCCGCCCCGAGCCGACCGCCGTGGTGCTCTGGCCCAACGGCGTCCGCGCGTTGCAGTCCCTCGGCCTGGGTGCCGGTCTGGCTGCGATCGCCACCCCGCTGCCCGACGGCGGGGTCCGCCGCCCGGACGGGCACTGGCTGGTGCAGCCCCGACCCGTCCCGGCGGACCGGATGCCGGTGGTGGTGCACCGCGAAGACCTGCACGACGCGCTCATCGCGGGGCTCGGTGACCGGGTGGAGCTGCGCACCGGGGTGACCGTGCGCCACGTCCGGGTCGACCCGGGCCAGCGCCCGGCGGTCGGCGACGGCCGGCACACCATCGAGGCCGACCTGGTGGTCGCCGCCGACGGCACGGACAGCGCCATCCGCCGCCAGCTCGCCCCCGAGTCGGGGGTGGTCAGCTCCGGCTGTGCCGCGTGGCGGGCCGTCATCCCCTGGTACCGGGCACCCCGGCTGCCCGCCGACCAGCCGATCGCCGGGGAGGTCCTCGGCGCCGGGTACCGGTTCGTGGCCGCCTCGCTGGGGGAGCGCGGCTCCTCGGGCGGCTCCACACGGGGCGGCATCTACTGGGTGGCCACCGCCGCCGGCGCGCCCCGCCCGGAGCCTCCGGAGATCCAACTCGCCCTCCTGCGCCGCTGGTACGCCGGCTGGCCGGACCCGATCGGCGCGCTTCTCGACGCCACCGACCCGACCGACCTGGTGCAGCAGGAGGTCCGCGAACTGCGGCCGCTGCCGCGCGCGTACGGCTTCCCGGTCGGGCCGGGCGGGGTGGTGCTGCTCGGCGACGCGGCGCACGCCATGCCGCCGCATCTCGGCCAGGGCGCCTGCCTCGCCTTCGAGGACGCCGCCACGCTCGCCTCCCTGCTGCGCGAGGCCCGGTTGCCCGACGCCGTGCAGGCGTACGACCGGGTGCGCCGCCCCCGGGCGGCGACCGTGGTCCGGCAGACCCGGCGGATGTCGGCGGTGCTCCAGACGCGGGGCCGGCTGGCGTTGCGCGCGCGGGACGCCGCGCTCGGCACGATCAACACGCGTCTGCTTTCCAGCGCCGCCGCGTCTGCCGCGCAGTGGCGCCCGCCAGCCTGACCGGTAGGTGCGCGCCGACCCCGGCGACGGGTCAGGGGATGAGGGCCGCGGGTTCGGCGATGCAGGCGGTGCCGATGCGTCGGAAGCCGACCCGCAGGTAGACCCGGGCGATGTCCTCACTGCCCGCGGAGAGGAAGACCAGGTCGGTGCCGGCGGCGCGTAGCTCCCGGGCGAGGGTGGCGGTCAGCGCGGCGCCCAGTCCGCGCCGCCGGGCGGCCGGCAGGGTGGCCACGCCGGCGATCTCGGCGACGTCGCCCACCCGCATCGCCATGCCGCTGGCCAGCGCACCCTCGGTCGGCGTGCCCGCCAGCGCCGAGATCCGCCGGCCGTCGGCGATCCGGGAGCGCTCCTCGTCGAGCGCGGCCTGCTCCAGCTCGGTGACGGCGGCGTCCCGCTCGGCCGGGCCGGCGTCGCCCCGCTCCGTACCGGGGGCGGCGAACGAAACGGCCGCCACGGCCCGCCGGCCGGCCACGTCGGCGGCGAAGTCGGGTGAGTCCGGCGTCAACACCCGCACCGGTACGTCGGACAGCGTCGCCGGGTCGGGCAGCGCGGCCGGATCGAGCACCATCAGCGGCGCCTCCAGCACGTTCAGCCCTGCCGAGCGGGCCACCGCCAGCAGTTCCGGGGTGGTCTCGTGCACCCACTCGAAGGCTTCCGGCAGGCCCAGCTCCCGCTGCCGCTCGCGGACCGACGTCACGTCGGCCAGTGACGGCGGTTCGGTGGCGTCGATGCGGGGGCGGGCGTAGAACGGCCAGCCGGCACCGTCGCGGACGAACAGGACGAGCCCGCCGTGCTCCTCCGCACCGGCGACGTCGCGCGGCACCGCGTCGTAGAAGCGTTCCAGCCGGTCGAAGATATCCTTGTTGAGAGGATCCACCGCGCGAGACTACACGTCCCAGACTCTGGACGGTGTGATCAATCTTGGGTGGCCTTGTGCCGCCCGCCCTAACGTAGACTCAATAGACCCACGGGCCGACGTCGTCCCCACCATGATCCAACCTGAGTGACGACAGGAGGCCCGGTGGCCTTTCCGTACCCGCACAGCCCGCAAGCGTCCCCGACGCCCGGCCCCCGCCCACCCGCGCAGGGCCTGTACGACCCGGCCCAGGAGCACGACGCCTGCGGTGTGGCCTTCGTGGCGGATCTGCACGGTCGGCGTTCGCACTCGGTCGTCGCCAACGGGCTCGGCGCGCTCTGCCGGCTGGACCATCGCGGTGCTCGTGGCGCGGAGCCCAACACCGGCGACGGCGCGGGCATCATGATCCAGGTCCCGGACGCGTTCCTGCGTGCCGTGGCGGGCGTCGCGCTGCCCCCGGTCGGCGAGTACGCCACCGGCCTGGTCTTCCTGCCCGACGACGACGCGGCCGAGGCCCGCGCCCGGCGGGTGGTCGAGAAGTACGCGCTGGTCGAGGGGGCCGACCTGCTCGGCTGGCGGGACGTGCCGATCGACCCGGACGGGCTCGGCGAGACCGCCCTGGCGGCGATGCCCCGCGTGCGGCAGCTCTTCCTGGCCGCGCACCGGCTCACCGACTCGCCCGCCGGGCCGGCCGGTTCCGCGTTGCGCGGCATCGACCTGGATCGCGTGGCCTTCTGCCTGCGCAAGCAGGCCGAGCGGGAGACCGCCGAGCGGGGCGTGCCGGCTTACTTCCCGTCGCTGTCCAGCCGGACCATGGTCTACAAGGGGATGCTCACCCCGGACCAGTTGCCGGCGTTCTACCCGGACCTGCGCGACGAGCGGGTGGACAGCGCCATCGCGCTGGTGCACTCCCGGTTCTCCACCAACACGTTCCCCTCCTGGCCGCTGGCGCACCCGTACCGGTTCATCGCCCACAACGGTGAGATCAACACGATCCGCGGCAACCGCAACTGGATGCAGGCCCGCGAGGCGCTGCTGGCCAGCCCGGACATCCCCGGCAACATCCGACGGGTCTTCCCCGTCTGCACCCCCGGCGCCTCCGACTCGGCGAACTTCGATGAGGTCCTCGAGCTGCTGCACCTCGCCGGGCGGAGCCTGCCGCACGCGGTGCTCATGATGATCCCCGAGGCGTGGGAGAACGACCCCGGCATGCAGCCGGACAAGCGGGCCTTCTACCGCTTCCACGCGAGCCTCATGGAGCCCTGGGACGGGCCGGCGTCGGTGGCCTTCACCGACGGCGAGATCGTCGGTGCGGTGCTGGACCGCAACGGGCTGCGCCCGGGGCGCTGGTGGCAGACCGACGACGGGCTCGTGGTGCTCGGCTCCGAGGCGGGCGTGCTCGACCTCGACCCGGCCCGGGTCGTCGCCAAGGGGCGGCTCCAGCCGGGGAAGATGTTCCTGGTCGACACCGTCGCCGGCCGGATCGTCCACGACGAGGAGATCAAGTCGGAGCTGGCCGCCGAGCGGCCGTACGGTGAGTGGCTGCACGCCGGGTTGATCGAGCTGGACGACCTGCCCGCCCGCGAGCACACCGTCTACACCCACGACTCGGTCCGTCGCCGCCAGCAGACCTTCGGCTACACCCAGGAGGAGCTGAAGATCCTGCTCGCGCCGATGGCCCGCACCGGCGCCGAGCCGCTCGGTTCGATGGGCACGGACACCCCGATCTCGCCGCTGTCCACGCGACCGCGGCTGCTCTACGACTACTTCCACCAGCTCTTCGCCCAGGTCACCAACCCGCCGCTGGACGCCATCCGGGAGGAGCTGGTGACCAGCCTGGTGTCGACCATCGGGCCGGAGGGCAACCTGCTCGACCCGGGCGCGGCGAGCTGCCGGCAGATCGTGCTGCCGCACCCGGTGATCGACAACGACGAGCTGGCGAAGATCCTCTCCATCGACGAGGACGGCGACCTGCCGGGCTTCAAGGCGGTCCGGGTCTCCGGGCTGTACCGCATCCGGGAGGGTGCCGCCGGTATCAAGGCGCGGCTGACCGAGATCTGCCGGCACGTCTCCGAGGCCATCGAGGACGGGGTCCGCATCCTGGTGCTCTCCGACCGGGACTCCAACGCCGACCTGGCGCCGATCCCGTCGCTGCTGCTCACCGCCGCGGTGCACCAGCACCTGGTCCGTGAGCAGACCCGCACCCAGGCGGCGCTGATCGTGGAGTCGGGCGACTGCCGCGAGGTGCACCACGCGGCGGTGCTGATCGGCTACGGCGCGGCGGCGGTCAACCCGTACCTGGCCTTCGAGTCGGTGGAGGACATGATCTCCACGGGCGCGCTGGTCGGCGTCGAGCCCGCTGCCGCGGTCCGCAACTACGCCAAGGCGCTCGGCAAGGGCGTCCTGAAGATCATGTCGAAGATGGGCATCTCGACGGTCTCGTCGTACTGCGGTGCGCAGGTCTTCGAGGCGGTTGGCCTGGACAAGCGGCTCGTCGAGCGCTACTTCCGGGGCACCCCCAGCCGGATCGGCGGGGTGGGGCTGGCCGGCGTCCACACCGAGGTGGCCGCCCGGCACGCGCTGGCCTGGCCGCCGGCGGGCACCCCGGCGTCCGATCGGCTGGAGGTCGGCGGCGAGTACCAGTGGCGCCGCGAGGGTGAGCTGCACCTGTTCAACCCGGAGACGGTCTTCCTGCTCCAGCACGCCACCCGCAGCCGGCAGTACGACGTCTTCCGGCAGTACACGGCGAAGGTCGACGCGCTCGCCGCGCAGGCCGGCTCGCTGCGCGGGCTGTTCACCCTGCGTACCGGGGTCCGTCCGGCCGTACCGATCGAGGAGGTCGAGCCGGCCACCGAGATCGTCAAGCGGTTCGCCACCGGCGCGATGTCGTACGGGTCGATCTCCGCCGAGGCGCACGAGACGCTCGCCATCGCGATGAACCGGCTCGGCGGCAAGTCCAACACCGGTGAGGGCGGCGAGGACGTCGAGCGGCTGCACGACCCGAGCCGCCGCTCGGCGGTCAAGCAGATCGCCAGCGGCCGCTTCGGCGTCACCAGCGAATACCTGGTCAACGCCGACGACATCCAGATCAAGATGGCCCAGGGCGCCAAGCCCGGCGAGGGCGGGCAACTGCCCGGCAACAAGGTCTGGCCGTGGATCGCCCGGACCCGGCACGCCACCCCGGGTGTCGGCCTGATCTCCCCGCCGCCGCACCACGACATCTACTCCATCGAGGACCTCGCCCAGCTGGTACACGACCTGAAGTGCGTCAACCCGGCCGCCCGGGTGCACGTCAAGCTGGTCAGCGAGGTCGGCGTGGGCACCGTCGCGGCGGGTGTCGCCAAGCTCAAGGCCGACGTCATCCTGATCTCCGGTCACGACGGCGGCACGGGGGCGTCACCGCTGAACTCGCTGAAGCACGCCGGCACCCCCTGGGAGCTGGGGCTGGCTGAGGCGCAGCAGACGCTGCTGCTCAACAAGCTGCGCGACCGGGTCACCGTGCAGGTCGACGGCCAGCTCAAGACCGGCCGGGACGTGCTGATCGCGGCGCTGCTCGGCGCGGAGGAGTTCGGCTTCGCCACCGCGCCGCTGATCGTCGCCGGCTGCGTGATGATGCGGGTCTGCCACCTGGACACCTGCCCGGTCGGCATCGCCACCCAGAACCCGGTGCTGCGGGAACGGTTCACCGGCACCCCGGAGTTCGTGGAGAACTTCTTCCTGTTCCTCGCCGAGGAGGTCCGCGGTTACCTGGCCGAGCTGGGCTTCCGGTCCATCGAGGAGGCGATCGGGCAGACGGAGCTGCTCGACGTGGTCCCCGCGCTGACGCACTGGAAGGCGCAGGGGCTGGACCTGGCACCCGTCCTGCACCTGCCGGAGCTGCCGGCCGGCGCCGCCCGGCGTGGGGTGCGCGCCCAGGACCACGGCCTGGAGCACGCCCTGGACAACGAACTGATCGCGCTGGCCCGTCCGGCGCTGTCCGACGGCGCGCCCGTGCGGGTCGAGGTCGCCGTGCGCAACGAGCACCGCAGCGTCGGCGCGATGCTCGGCGGGGAGGTCACCCGTCGCTACGGCGGCGCCGGCCTGCCCGACGACACCATCGAGTTCGTGCTGCGGGGCACGGCCGGCCAGTCGTTCGGCGCGTTCCTGCCGCGCGGGGTGACCCTGCGGCTGCACGGCGACGCCAACGACTACGTGGGCAAGGGCCTCTCCGGCGGCCGGGTCATCGTCCGTCCGGACGCCGCCGCGCCGTTCCTCGACAACGACGCCGAGCCGGGGCAGCGGGCCGAGGACCAGATCATCGCCGGCAACACCATCCTGTACGGCGCCACCGCCGGTGAGGTCTTCCTGCGGGGCCGGGTGGGGGAGCGGTTCGCGGTGCGCAACTCCGGCGCGGTCGCGGTGGTCGAGGGCGTCGGCGACCACGGCTGCGAGTACATGACCGGTGGGACGGTGGTGGTGCTCGGCGCGACCGGCCGCAACTTCGCCGCCGGGATGTCCGGTGGCACGGCGTTCGTGCACCAGCTGGACCGGGCGCGGGTCAACGCGGAGCTGGTCGACCTGGCGCCGCTCGGTGAGCAGGAGCAGACGCTGCTGCACGAGCTGGTCCAGCGGCACGTGGCCGAGACGGGCTCGGCGGTCGCCGAGGAGCTGCTCAAGCGCTGGCCGGAGGCGGTGGCCGAGTTCACCGCCGTGGTGCCCCGCGACTACCGCCGGGTGCTGGAGATCATGCGGGCCGCCGAAGCCGCCGGCCGCGACGTCGACGACGCGGTGATGAAAGAACTGACGCCGTCGGCTCAGCCGGCGATGCCGGTGCCGCCCGCCCCGCGGGTGGCTGCCCAGGAGGTGGCACGTGCCTGACCCGAACGGTTTCCTGCGCTACGACCGGCGACTGCCGGCGCGCCGCCCGGTGCCGGTGCGGATCAGCGACTGGCGTGAGGTGTACCCGCCGGCCGGCGAGGAGCTGGTCCGCGAGCAGGCCACCCGCTGCATGGACTGCGGCATCCCGTTCTGCCACGACGGATGCCCGTTGGGCAACCGGATCCCGGACTGGAACGACCTGGTCCGCACCGGCAACTGGGACGCCGCGGTGGAGTCGTTGCACGCCACCAACAACTTCCCGGAGTTCACCGGCCGGCTCTGCCCGGCGCCCTGCGAGGCGGCCTGCGTCCTGGGCATCGCCGGTGGTCAGCCGGTGACCATCAAGCAGGTCGAGGTGGAGATCGCCGACGCCGCGGCGGCGCGCGGGTTCACACCCCGCCCGGTGCCGGCGCCGTCCGGCCGGTCGGTCGCCGTGGTCGGTTCCGGGCCCGCCGGCCTGGCCGCCGCCCAGCAGTTGGCCCGCGCCGGTCACGCCGTGACGGTGTACGAGCGCGACGACGCGATCGGCGGCCTGCTCCGGTACGGCATCCCCGACTTCAAGCTGGAGAAGCGGCACATCGACGCCCGGTTGGCTCAGCTGACCGCCGAGGGGGTGCGCTTCCGCACCGGCGTGAACGTCGGCGTGGACGTCACCGCCGAGCAGTTGCGTGCCGAGCACGACGCGGTGCTGCTGGCCTGCGGCGCGTTGCAGGGCCGGGACACCCCGGAGACCCCGGGGCGGGCGTTGCGGGGCGTACACCAGGCGATGGCGCATCTGGTCGCGGCGAACCGCGCGGTCGCCGGCGGGCCCGGCGCCGCGGGCGAGGGCCGGCCGGCGACCGCGGTGCTGCCGGACGGCACCCCGATCGACGCGGCCGGCAAGCACGTCGTGATCATCGGCGGTGGTGACACGGCGGCCGACTGCCTCGGTGTCGCGCACCGGCAGGGTGCCGCCGGTGTGCACCAGCTCGACCTGTACCCGCAGCCGCCGCAGGAGCGTGACGAGGCGCGGGACCCGTGGCCGACCTGGCCGTGGGTGCTGCGCAGCTACCCGGCGCACGAGGAGGGCGGCGAGCGTGTCTTCGCCGTGGCGGTGCAGGAGTTCGTGGACGACGGCACCGGTCAGGTGCGGGCGGTGCGGATCGCCGAGGTGACCGTGGAGAAGCGCGACGGCCGGCGGGTGGTCACCGCCGTGCCCGGCTCCGAGCGGGAGCTGCCGGCGGACCTGGTGCTGCTGGCGATCGGCTTCGAGGGCACCGAGGAGCAGCCGCTGCTGGCCCAGTTCGGGGTGACCCGCAACTCCCGGGGCGCCGTCGATGCCCGGGACGACTGGCAGGCCGACGCCGACGGGGTGTTCGTCGCCGGAGACATGCACCGGGGTGCCTCGCTGATCGTCTGGGCCATCGCCGAGGGGCGTGCGGCGGCCGCCGCCATCCACGGCTACCTCGGCGGTGCGGGGGCGCTGCCGGCCCCGGTCGCCCCGGCCGCGCAGCCGCTCGCCGCGCGCTGACCCGGGGCGTTATACGACGGCTCCACCAGGTGGCCCGGGATGTCCGGCCGGTGCGGCAGTCTTCTGCCCGCCGGCCGGTTGTCCCTGTCGGCGTGCAGCGGCACGGCCGGTGAGGCCACTCACAGATGTGGGTAAATCGGTTTAAGCCGGCAAGACTTGCCGGCTGCGCCGTGTTGGGGCGTGTTGGTTCTGTCGTCAATCGCCCCGGGGGTTTGTCGTGGCCAGAGGTGCCACCTTCGCTGCGCTGCGCCACCGCAACTACCGGATCTGGGCATTTGCCGGTTTTGTCTCGGTCATCGGGACGTGGATGCAGGTGCTCGGTGTCAACTGGTACGTGCTGAAGGAGACCGGCTCCGCGACGTCCATGGGCTTCGCCGTGCTGCTCCAGGCGGCACCCACGCTGCTGCTCAGCGTCTGGGGCGGTGTGCTGGCCGACCGGCTCCCCGCCCGTCCGCTGCTGATCACCGCCCAGGTGGCCCACGCGGCCCTCGCCGCGGGGTTGGCGGCGGTCGCCCTCACCGGCGTCGGCGGCCTGCCGCTGATCTTCGCGATCTCGCTGTGCACCGGCGCGGTCTCGGCGATCGAGGGCCCGGTGATGGGGCGCTGGTCCTCCACCCTCGTGGACCGGGAGACCCTCGGCAACGCCCTGGCGCTCGGCTCACTCACCAACTCCGCCGGCCGCATCCTCGGCATGAGCCTCGGGGCCGTCGTGGTGGCCGCCGTCGGCCCCGCGCTGCTCTTCGGGATCAACGCGGCGAGTTTCGCCGCCGTGGTGGTGGCGCTGTTCGCCGTACGGGCGGGGAGTCTGCGGCACCAGGCGGAGGCGGAGCCGGACGCTGCGGCGACCCACCGGGGCGGCGCCCGGGCCGGGTTCGCGTACCTGCGGCGGCAGCCCGTGCTGCTCCTGGCCCTCGCCCTGTCGTTCGTGCTCGGCAGCCTGGGCCGCAACTACCAGGTGACGATGGCGGCGATGAGCGACGGACCGCTCGCCGCCGGGGCATCCGGCTACGGCTTCCTGTCGACCGTCTTCGCGATCGGGACGGTGGTGGGTGCCCTCGTCGCGGCGCGCCGGCGTGCCCTGGGCTACGGGACGCTGGTCGCCGCGGGCCTGCTGGCCAGCGGCTTGCAGATCGTCGCCGGTCTCGCTCCGGAGACCTGGAGTTTCGCCGCCGTGATCCTGCCGATCGCCGCCGCCGCCGTGGTCATCGACACCACCGTCGGCACCCGCGCCCAACTCGACACCGACGCCGCGATGCGCGGCCGGGTCCTCGCCGCGTTGGCGGTGACCGGCTCGGTCTCCGCCGCGGTCGGCGCGCCGCTGCTCGGCTGGCTCGCCGAACACGCCGGCCCCCGGCAGACGCTCGTCCTGGCCGGGTCCGTCGCGGCCATCGCCACGACCGCGGCGGCCGTGGCGCTGGACCAGCAGCGCGTTCGCCGGCTGCGCAGCCGGGTCGCTCTGGCGCTGGCCGCGCCGCCGCTGCGGCGCCCGGTACGGCAGGTGGCGCGCATCGTCCGGCCCGCCCGGGCGGTCGGTGGGGCCCGGCCGACGCCGCGACCGGTGCCGGCGAGCCGGGTTCGGTCGATCCGCCTGGCCCGGGTGTGCCCCGTCTGCGCACCGTCGCCCGCTCGGAGCCGACCGGTGCCGCCGGCCCGGGACGTCCGGCACGGCGCCGGCTGTGTCAGCCCGTGCTGACCGGCCCGGCTCGCGGGCGTGGCTGCCGCTGAGACAGCGGTCACCCCGGTCGGTCGGCGTACGGGGCCGAGCGATACGAAGATCATCGTTACGCTGCGATCATGGACATCGAGGAGCGGCTACGGCGTACCCGCCGGTGGCTGTGGATCGTGCTGATCGGGCTCTTCCTGAGCGGGGTGACCGCGTTCCCGCTGGAGATCGAGGTGCGCTGGCTGCTGCGTGCGCTGGACCCGCTCGCCGGCCAACTGCCGGCGCTGGTCGACTGGATCGAGCGGGTGCACACCGGGCTCGTGACGGCCGGCGACGACTATCCGTTCCTGCTCTACGGCACCGACTGGCTGGCCTTCGCCCACCTGGTGCTGGCAGTGGCCTTCTGGGGTCCGCTGCGCGACCCGGTGCGTAACGTCTGGGTGGTGCAGGTCGGCATGATCGCCTGCGCCGGAATCGTCCCCCTGGCGCTGATCTGCGGCCCGCTCCGGGACATTCCCTGGTTCTGGACGCTGATCGACCTCTCCTTCGCCGTCGGCGCGTTCCCCCCGCTCTGGTTCGCCTACCGGCACATCCGTGCCATCGAGGCGAGCACGGCCGAGGCGACCGGTGCGGTGCCGGTGACCGGGTCACCCGCTCAGGCGTCCTGAATCGCGCGAGCGCTCGGCCCGCCCGGTTGGCGGCGGCGCTGACGACGGGAGGCCCGCCACCCATGGGCGGCGGACCTCCCGGCCGGTGTCGGTGCTCAGTGCATCAGTTGGTGGGCCTCACGGATCTTGGCCCAGGACTTCGGTTCGGCCGGCGGGGCGGCCTTGCGCGCGGCCGAGGCCACGTCGGGCCGGCCGGCGGTGAACAGCCAGGTGGTGAAGAGTTCGTCCAGGTCCAGACCGGAGATCCGCTCGGCCAGGGCCTGGAACTGCTCGATGGTGCCGTTGCCGTACCGGTGCTCGCTGGTCCAGGCCGGCAGGATCTCGAAGAACGCGTCGTCGCCGACCGCCAGGCGCAGCTGGTGCAGGGTCATCGCGCCCCGGTCGTAGACGGCGTCGTCGAAGACCCGGCCGGCGCCCGGGTCACCGGGCAGCACCTGCCAGAACTCGGAGTCGGCCGGGTAGCTGGCGTAGGTGAAGTCGAAGACCTCCTGGGCGGTGCCCTCGCCCTGCTCCTCCGACCAGAGCCACTCGGCGTACGAGGCGAAGCCCTCGTTGAGCCAGATGTTGCGCCAGTCGGCAACCGAGACCGAGTCGCCGAACCACTGGTGGGCCAGCTCGTGCACCACCACGTACGTGTTGGCGCCGCGCCGCCAGAAGCCCGGGCCGTACACCGGTCGGGTCTGCGTCTCCAGCGCGAAGCTGATGCCGTCCACCGGCCCGGCCACGCCGCCCTGCGCCTCGAACGGGTACGGGCCGAAGATCCCGCTCTCCCAGTCGACGATCTCGGCGGTCCGCTCGATGCTGGCCCGGGCGGCCGGCCCGAGCTCGCCCAGTGAGGTGCTGTACGCGTTGATCACCGGCTGGCCGCTCGGCGAGGTGTCGGTGACGATGTCGTACTGGCCGATGGCCATGAAGGCCAGGTAGGTGGCGGTGGGGGAGGTGGTCCGCCAGATCCACCGGGTGCGGTTGCCGGCCTCGGCCAGCGGCGGCCGTGGCTGTACGCCGTTGCTGATGACCTCGACGCCGGTGGGCACCGACACGGAGACGTCGAAGGTGGCCTTGTCCAGCGGGTGGTCGTTGCTCGGGAACCACCACCACGCCGACTCCGGCTCGTTGACCGCCAGGGCCCCGTCGTCGGTACGCGTCCAGCCGGTGTAGCCGCCGACCAGCGTCTCCGACGGGATGCCGTCGTAGCGCACGACGATGGTGAGCTGCTGGCCCCGGGTCACCGTGCGGGACGGGGTGACCACCAGCTCGTGCGTGCCCGCGGTGCTGGTGCTCGCCGCCCAGCCGTTGACCCGCACCGACTCGACGTCGAGCAGGAAGTCCAGGTTGAACCGGGACAGGTCCTGTGTGGCGGTGGCGAGGATGGTGGTGGTGCCGGTGAGCCGGTCGGTGGCCGGGTCGTAGCGCAGCCGGACGTCGTAGTGGGAGACGTCGTAGCCGCCGTTGCCGTAGTCGGGGAAGTAGCTGTCGCCCAGGCCTGGCGCGCCGGGTTGCGGCGCGACCGTGACGACGGGCCGGCCCCAGCCCGTGGGAGCGGCCTGGCCGGGGGTGCCGGCGAGCATGGTGCCGGCGGTGGTGAGGGTCAGGGCGGCGGTGGCCGCCGTGAGGACTCGTCGCACGAGGTGGACTCCCTCCATCGGGGTGTTCGCACCGCCAACCTAATCGACAACTGTGAACGTCGCCGACCCGCCGCGCGGCGTACCGACGCTATTCCATTGATCTAAATGTTTCGATAGCATTACTGCCTGGTAACAACCGTTCCACCCCTGGCCACGCGCGCGGTCGCAGGATCCCACCACCCCTGCCCTGTGGAGGTCCGTCATGCCCCACCGCCCGCTGGCCCGCGCCCTCGCCGCGCTGGTCGCCCTCTTCACCGCCGCCCTCGGCGCCGTGCTCGTCCCCGGCACCGCGCAGGCCGCCGCCGTCAACTACGTCGCGCTCGGCGACTCGTACTCCTCCGGCGTCGGCGCCGGCCCGTACGACTGGTCCAGCTGCCTTCGCAGCCAGAAGTCGTACGCCCCGCTCTGGGCGGCCGCCCACGGGGTGACCAGCTTCAGCTTCCCCGCCTGCGGCGGCGCGGTCACCGCGGACGTGCTCAACAGCCAGGTCAACGCGCTCAGCGCCAGCACCACCCTGGTCACCATCACCATCGGCGGCAACGACGCCGGCTTCGTCGACGTGATCACCAGTTGCCGGTTCGGCAGCACCACGTCCTGCACCAACGCCGTCAACACCGCCAAGGCATTCGCCACCACGACGCTGCCCGGCCGGCTCGACGCCACCTACGCCGCCATCCGCAACCGGGCACCCAACGCCCGGCTGATCGTCCTCGGCTACCCGCGACTGTTCGAGACGTCCTCCTGCGGCTGGCTGGCGATGAGCACCTACAAGCGCACCATCCTCAACGAGGCCGCCGACGTGCTCGCCTCGGTCACGGCCGGCCGGGCCACCGCGGCCGGGGCCACCTTCGCCGACACCCGGCCCTACTTCGCCGGGCACGGTGTCTGCGCCGGCGACCCCTGGATCAACGACGTCAGCGGCATCATCGAGGCGTACCACCCGGACGCCGACGGCTACCGGTACGGCTACCTGCCGGCTCTGAACGCGGTCACCGGCTGACCCGCACACACGTCCCAGGCGGTCGACGGTCCACCCCGGACCGTCGACCGTCGCGCGGCGACCCGGCCCGGTCGCGTCGCGTCGGTACTGTCCCGGTGTCACCGCCGTCCGTTAGGGTTTCGGCGAACCGGACAGCCGTGGCGTGGGAGGCAGAGCGTGGGCAGGCTCGCGTCGGCGTACGGGCAGGCGGTCAGCGCCCACCGGGCGGCCCGGGCACACCTGGACACCGCCCGGGGCGCGCTCGGCGCGGCACCAGCTCCCGCCGCGCCGGTCGGCGCCGAAGAGCTGGTCGCCCGGCTGGCCCGGGTCGGCGGCGCGCTGGCCACCCCCACCCCCGGCGCCACCCCGCTGACCGACGCGCCGACCGCGGTCCGGGTCGGCGAGGCGTCCACTCCCGACGGCGGCTTCCCGGTGCTGCTGCCGCTCGGCGGCGGCCACCACCTGGCGCTCGACACCGACGCCCGGGACCCGCGGGTCGCCGGGCTGCTCCGGGCGCTGGTGCTGCGCCTGGTCGCCACCGCCCCGGCCGGGCAGGTCCGGGTCGCCGGCATCGACACCGCCGCTCTGGGCGCCACCTTCGGCCCGCTGCGCCCGCTGCTCGACGCCGGGGTGCTCGACCCGCCGGCGACCGGCGAGGCCGAGGTGGCCGCGCTGCTGGACGCCGCCGAACGGCACGCCCGCGCCGCGCAGCACGCCGAGCCCGGCAGCCGGCAGCTGCTGGTGGTGGTCGCCACCGCCGCCCCGCCGCCGCGTGAGCTGGCCCGGCTCGCCGCGCTCACCCACGCCGGCCCGGCCGCCGCCGTCTGCGTGCTGCTCGCCGGCCACCCGTCCCGGCTGCCCGGCGAGACCTCGCCGCCGCTGGGCGGCACCACCGCGCTGCGGCTCACCGAGGGGTACGCGCACGTCGGCGACCCGCCCGGCGCCCCGTTCAGCGTCGACGGCAGCGGTCTCGCGGCGCCGGTGCTGCTCGACGGCGACCCGCCGCCGGCCTCGGTACGCGCGCTCGCCGAACACCTGGGCGAAGCCACCCGCCGCACCGAGGCGCTGCACTTCGCCGACCTGCTGCCCGAGCGACGCTGGGCCGAGTCCGCCGGCAACGGCCTGCGGACGGTGATCGGCCGCACCGGCCGCGCCCCGGTGACCGTCGCCTTCGACGACGCCACCCCGCACTGGCTGGTCGGCGGGCGCACCGGCGCCGGTAAGACCGTCTTCCTGCTCGACGTCCTGTACGGGCTGGCCGCCCGTTACTCCCCGGCCGAGCTGCAGCTCTACCTGCTCGACTTCAAGGAGGGCGTGAGCTTCACCGAGTTCGTGCCCACCGAGCGGGACCCGTCCTGGCTGCCGCACGCCCGCGCCGTCGGCATCGAATCCGACCGCGAGTACGGCCTCGCCGTTCTCCGCGAGCTGCGCCGGGAGGCACAGCGCCGAGCCACCGCCCTCAAGCGGCACGGCGTCACCAAGCTCGCCGACCTGCCCCGGGACAACCCGCTGCCCCGCGTCGTCGCGGTCATCGACGAGTTCCACGTGCTGCTCGCCGGCAACGACGCGCTGGCCCGCGAAGCCGTCGACCTGCTGGAGGAGCTGGCCCGCAAGGGTCGCTCCTACGGCGTACACCTGGTGCTGGCCAGCCAGAGCATGACGGGCATCGAGGCCCTCTACGGCCGGGCCGAGGCGATCTTCGGGCAGTTCGCGCTGCGGGTGGCACTGCCCGGTGGCGGCGGCGTGCTCGACCCGCTCAACGACGCCGCCGCGGCGCTGCCGGTCGGCTCCGCCGTGGTCAACACCGCCGCCGGCGCGGTCGGCGCCGACACCGTGCTGCGCTTCCCCGACGCGCACGCCGCCGCCGCCGACCTCGCCGCGTTGCGCCACGAGCTGTGGCAGGCCCGCCCGCCGGGCTCGCGGGCGCCGGCGGTCTTCAAGGGGTACGAGGCGGCGCGGGTCGAGGACGACCCCACCTTCGCCGGGCTGCGCCCCGGTGGCCGACGCCCGATGGCGCTGGTCGGCCGGACGGTCGACGTGCACGGCACCACCGCGCTGTTCCTGATGGACACCACCCCCGGCCGGCACCTCGCCGTGGTGGGCACCGCGGCGGCCGGCGCCGACGTGCTGCGCGCCGCCACGCTGAGCCTGGCGCGCCAACACGCCGCAGGCGACGCCCGGTTCCTGCTGGCCTCGCTGGTCACCGCCGCCGACCCGGTCGCCGACGAGACCGAGGCCGCGCTGCGTGCCGCCGGCCACCCGGTGCGGCGGCTCGACGCGGCCGGCCTGCGCGACCGGATCGCCGCTGTCGCCGACGCATCCGCCGGCCGCGAATACCTCGTCGTGTTCGGGATGGACGCCGCCGCGTCGGTGCTCGGAGCGGCGGACCCGGTCACCTTCCGCTCCGGCCTCGACGACCTGCGCGTCCTGCTGCGCCAGGGGCCCGCGCAGGGTGTGCACCTGCTCGGCTGGTGGCGTGGGCTGCGACGGCTCGCCGACGACCTCGGCGGCACCCAGAACCGCGACGACGTCGCCTGCCTGGTGGCGCTCAACGTGCCCGGGGCCGAGCTGGCCCTGCACCTCGGGATGCACGACCTGGCCTACACGCCCCGCCCCGACCGGGCGCTGCTGATCGACCGGCACGACCAGCGCACCCGGCTGATCGTTCCGTTCGCCCGCGACGAGCACGAGCCGGACGGGGAGCACTGAGGTGTCCTTCGAGGAGTACGCGGCGCTGGCCCGACAACTCGCCGAGCAGCGCCGAGCCGGCGAGCGCGACGCCGCGGCCGAGTCCGAGCGCCGCCGTGACCTGCACGCCACCGTCGACTACCTGCACCAGCGGCTGACCGCCCAGGGCCACCGCCTCGACCAGCTCGGCCGTGCCATCGGCATCGACCAGCCGGCGGGCGCGCCGGGGCCGACGCCCGGGCCGTCGGGCACCGCACCGGGGGCGCCTGGGTCGGGGCAGCCGGGCGCCGCACCCGGACCGGGGGACGGGGGATCCGCCGGCGCAGCCGGCGCGCCGGGGCGGGCGGATGCCGGGGCGTACCCCCAGTTGCCGGCGGGGGAGGCGCGGCTGGCGCTGCCGACGGCGGTGAGCCCGGCGGGCGCCGGGGTGCCGGCGCAGCGTGCGGTGGCGGTCGACCCGGCGGTGGAGCTGGAGCTGGCCCGGCGGATGGCCGACGAGGCGGACCGGCACGGGCAGCAGGCGGAGCTGCTGGCCCAGCGCCCGGCGCTGCTGCCGACGTGGTCACCGCTGGCGCGGGCGGTCGCCGTCTACGCCGGGTGCGGGGCGGCGGCAGGGGTGCTCATGCTGGCCCTGGTGCTCGCCTCCGGGGTCGGCCTGGTCGACGGGTTCACGCTCGGCGCGTGGATCTGCGCCGGGTTGCCGGCGCTGGCGTTCTTCGGGGGGTACCTGGTGCTCGGCCAGTGGGGCCGGCCCGCGATGGTCGCCGGCACCCCGCCGCGCTACCTGCCGCTCGGGTTCCTGATCTGCTTCCTGCTGGTCCCGGTCGCCTACTGCGGCTACCTGCTGCTGGTCCGTGGCCTGCGCTGAGCCTTCGGCGGGCCCAGCCCGGCCCCGGGGCATGATCCACTCGGTATCGCTGACATCGCGGTATCCGAGCCGCTGGGACACCCCGACATCGCCGAAGTCGTGTCGATCTTCGGCCGGCGTCCACTGTGCGCGCTCTGCTGCCGTAGTCTCGCGCCCCGAGCGCTATCAGTACGCGATCCGTCTTGGTTGGGCCGAGGTTCTGGGACGTCACGCATCGACGTTCCGCAAACGGCACGTCGAAAGGTTGGTCAGGGAATTGCAGGGACAGATGTCCACCAACGTTGAGCCGGTGGCGGCATGGGGCAGGGCGGCCGTCTCGCCGGCAGACGCCGATGCTGCCGCAGCGACGCCCACGCCCCGCTCCGACCAGGAGCCAGGGCTGTCCGTTGTCGCGGCGTCGCGGCAGGCCGGCCCCGGCGCGGTGGTCGCGGGTTTCGGGTTGATCGCCGTCGGCGCTGTCGCCGGTTGGATGATCTGGCGTAGCGGCGCCTCCGCCGCGAAGATCCAGCCCAAGGACACCACGGGCGTCTTCCTCACCCTGTTGGTCTTCGCCGCAGCCGTCGAGCGGATTCTGGAACCGTTCTCGCGATGGCTGCCGGGACGCGCCGCCGAGGCCGCGTTGGCCCGGACGGTCACCGACGTGAACGGCCGGGTCGCCGGCCCGACGGAGGCTGACCGCGAGGCGGTCGCCATGGCCACGGCGGCGGTGGCGCAGGCGAAGGCGAACCGCACGATCGTCGCGTGGGGTCTCGCGAGCGGCTTGGCCACCGTGGCGTCCAGTGCCGGCGGGTTCTACGTCCTGCACGCGGTCGCGGGTGCCGACTGGAACGGAATGGCAGTCTGGGTCGATGCCATCGTGACCGGTGTGATGGTCGGCAGCGGCACCAAACCGTTGCACGACCTGGTCAACCGGGTGCAGAACGGGCCGCAGTCTCCCTAGAGCGACGCCCGGCGCCTGTCGCCATCGTGGATGGGAGGGCGCCCTTCCCATCCACGATTCACCGCTCGTGAGTCACATCCTGCGTTGAGTTGTCGACGGTGTGCGCGGCGGCGGCGAGAACGTCGTCGCGCTCGCTGTCGGTGAGACCTTCGTCTTCGAGCAGGCCCAGCAGCAACACCGTCCGCGCGACGATCACCGCCGCGCTCTCGGGCACGGGTGGGCGTTCGCCGAGCGCCGCCCAGACCAGCGCCTCAGCCAGCACCGGGTCGACGTCGCGTCCGGTGACGTCGTAGCGTTCCCGCGCGGACGCCACGAACCGGATCACCGGTGCCCGATCCTGCCCGGCGACGAACCGTCGCCGCACCGCCACCAGCAGAGCCCCGGCGAGCAGATCGGCGTACCGCCGCCAGTCCGGCTCGGCGAACCGGCGCAGCCGCCGTTCGTGGCCGCGCAACCGGCCGGTCAGCAGGCCACGCAGCGCCGCGTGAGGGTCGGTCACCGTCGTCGCTCCCTGATCATCGTGAGTGCCCTCCTGTGTCGCCGTCGCCTGGCCACGAGGATGCGTGCCGCCTGGCAGCCGCGCTCGATCTCCTCGGTGCTGGTGCTGGTGCTGGTGGCGTCGCTGGCGCTGAGGGGTGCGGGCGGTGCCGCCGGCTCGCCGGTCAGTGCCGCCACCGAGCGGTCGATGCGGCAGGCGCCCACCGCGAGCCGGGCTACGACCAGGTCCAGACGGGTGATCGCCGCCGCGAAGTGCCGTGCCGCGACCGCGTCCGCCACGATTTGTGTACGTCGCAGCCGGTCCTCGGTCGCCCCCAACCGCCAGCGGACACGGGCGGCCAGCGCGGCGGCCCGGTCGGCGTCGACGTGGGCCGCACGTAGGCCAGCGAGCAGCTCACCCGCCGATCCGCCTTCCTTGGGCGCGCCGGCTGGGTCACGGCTTGCGGCCAGGCCGGCGTAGACCAAGGTCAGTGCTCGCCAGCACTCGGTGACCGCGTCCTGCCAGGGCAGCCGTCGGCCGGGCGGCCCCGCGCCGTGCAACTGTGAGCCGGCCCGGTCGGCGGCGGTGATCGTCGCCAGCCAGGCGTCGCGCAGGTCTTCCACGGTGTCTGCGTTCATTCGCCCGCCTCGGCGGTGGACTTGACCAGGAGGGCGAAACGCACATCGGGGCAGGGGTAGTCAGCGCCGCACCCGCAGAGCCAGCGGCGTACCACGCGAGGTGGATGGGCGAAGAGGATGTCGTCGGCATCCTCCACGTCCTGATGGGACACGAGGGATCTCGCCGGCTGTTGGCGGGCGGGTGGTTCCTGTGGGCTGTCAGGTTGATCGGCCATCCGGTGCTCCCGTCGGGTCGGTCTCCTTGCTGCTAATGGCGTTGTGCTCATGGCGTTGCGTCGGGGCGGCATGCGGGCGCGCCCCGGCACGCCCGGCCGGACGGGGGGACCGACCGACCGGGCGCTCTGTGCGCGGTGGGGAAGAACCAACTCCTCGGGTGCTGACCAGGGAGCCGGTCAGTTCGGAGCCTAGGATAACAAGCTATCGCAGTCAAGCTATCACTTGCGATAACAAGGTGAAGAGTGGTCGAATGGCGGTGCTGACCAGGGAGTACCGCCATGCCACCAAGCCCCAAGTGGGTTGAGCTTGCCGAACACATCCGCAAGCAGATCGCCTCGGGCGAGTTGTCGCCCGGCGACAAGCTGCCGTCGACCACCCAGCTCTGCCAGATTCACGGCGTCTCCGCGATCGTCGTACGCAATGCGATGCTCACCCTGAAGGCCGAAGGGCTCGTTGTCGGCGTGCCTGGCGTCGGCGTATACGTCGCCGAGCGCTGAGCGCGCCCGCTCTCCCTGTGTCGCTTGAGATCTTGGAAGGATTTCGCCCGTCTGTGGGCCGAAACCTTCCAAAATTCACTGCTCCTCGCAGTTGCTGGTAAGCGATCACGCGGTCGCGCTCAGTGCGCGAATCTCGTACGCTCCCTTGTGGTCTCCGCCGGTGCGGTGGTGGAGGCGATGGTCGACCACGGGGAGGATGCGCGTGAGCGCAGCACAGATCATCGCGAGGTTGGCGGCGGCGTCGCAGAAGCTGGACGAGGCGAAGGCCAAGACCGCTGCGGCAGCGCAGGACGCGGCCGAGGCGCGTGCGCTCGTCGCCGGAGCGCTGGAGGGCGTGGCCGCCGGCCCGCTGATCGGCATGATCGACGCGTACCGCCAGGCTCTCGCGCAGGCGTCGCAGGGCGGCGACCCGGCCAAGCAGCACGTCCAGGAGACGATCGCCAAGGTCCGCGCTCTGGGAAACTGACCACGGGTGGTGGTAGCCCAACCCACCAGCCACCCGCGGCAGTCGAAGTTACCTTGCGACCGGCAGTGCCAAGCCAGGCAACAGCCTCTACGCCCAGCGCCAGCGGCCTGTCCCAGGCGTTCCGGGATCGGAGTGCTGCTGAAGCACCGCAACCGACGCGCAGGGAGCGGGTCAGCTCCGAGGCGATCGCGCTCGGTGGTTCGGTAGCTACGACTGCCTGGGCCACCTTCGTCGAGTTTCTGCCGCTTGTACCCAAGGCCATCGGTGGCTTTCTGCTGGCGGGTGTGGCCACGACGGGTGCGTACAAGGCGTGGCAGGCTAAGCATCGAGAACAGGGGAGGCGCGATGAAGATCGATGACCGCACCGAACAGCTCGTCCGCGACACGCTTCACTGGGTGGTGAAGCGGGACTTGGACAAGCTCGACGCTGCGCTGAAGGCGTTCCCCGACGAGACGGCGCGGAAGGCGGCTCTCGCGTTGGTGGTCGCGATTTCGGGCTTCGTTCTCATAGATCTGCACAATGCGAGGCCCACGCCTGACCAGGTCGCTGTGCTGGCCGCGGAGATCGGCCGAATGGAGGCATGGGCATCAGTCAGCGCCGATGAAGCGGCTTCCTTCATGAACGCTGTCGTGGCGGGCAGGTCACTGACCGAGCGGTTGGCGCCGGACGACATTGTGGTGCTGGCGTTCGTCGTTGCGGGCAGCCTGCTCTCCGCGCGTCCGCTGCCTGAGGGACAGTGGTGGTTCAACTACCTGGACAAGGTGGAGGCGGCGATCGAAGCCGCCGGGTGACGCCTGGTCAACCTTGCCGGCGCTGAGACGTGGGGAAACACGACGCTTCAGGACGGGCTCAACCTCTCGAGAGGGCTCAACCTCTCGAGACCTTCAAGTTCGGCATGCTTGCGGGCTCAATCGCCACCGGTCGTGCGGCTTTCAGCGAGTGATGCGGACCGTGTTGCTGTACGGCCCGCCGTCGCAGCCGTCGTCACTACAAAGCTCGATCAGTCCGGTGGCCAGCGCCTCACCCTTGTGGAAGACGGCCCCGCCAGCGTCGGCCAGCACCCGCGCCGTCACGGCCTGAGGCTCACCTGTGCAGTGCAGGGGTGTCCAGCCTGACCCGTGCGCCACGATGGTGCCCGACCGCTGCCTGAGGCTCACCTCGGCGCTGCCGTTCGCGCTGACCGGGCATGTGACGGTGAGGGTGACGTCGACGGCGACCCCTCGGGCAACGAGGGTCGCGGACGTGACCTCGACGGGGCCCGCCGCGCTCGCTGGCGTTGGCGCCAGGAACACGACCAGTGACAGTGCCAGCAGTGCGATGGTGGTGACGATGCGGCGCACGAACGTCCTCCTTGCCGGAGTGAGTGCTTACCTGCGGTCACCATAGCCTCGATGTCTGCGGTGTGTACCAGCCGAAAGCGCTCGGTCACCACCAGGGTGTCGTCGTTCACGGAGAAGTCGGGGTCGCCCAGCTCAGCGCGGACCTCCGCACTGTGCCAGAAGCTCTCGTGCCCGGCCCGCCACTGCGCCACCGATTCGTCGCCCTCACCCTCGTCGAGGGCGTGCTGGAGGTCCACGTCGGCGAGCCGGACCACCCGTACGTCGGTCAGCTCGATCGCCGCGACCCGCCGGTTCTGGGAATCCACCACCGCGCACCGTTGGCCGACCGTGGGTAGTGGCTCGTTCTCCCGCTCGTATCCGAGCAGCAGGCCGGAGGTCGCCGTCTTGGCGCCGGACAGGATCGCCGCCACCAGTTGGTCCCGGAGCGGCCCGGGAAACGCGAACTCCGCCAGTGGAAGACCGTCGAGATCCATGCCGCCGAGGGTACGGCTCGGTCCCGCCTTCCTGTCGGCTGCCGGACAGCTCCGAAGCCGCAATTCGCACCCACCGAAATGGGCCACTGACCAGGGCTTTTGTTCCGTAGCCCGGGACGTACGGTGAAATAGCGCTTTTGGCGACTATGGCCGCCGGAAGGCGCAGAAATCCGCCTCGGTGCTGCGGCGTCTCCCCTCGATGTTCGGCGCCGGAGGTGCCGCCCGTGACGCTCTACGGATGGGATACCAGTGATTACGACGTCGGCCGAGGGCTGACCCCGGCCCGGGTGGCCGCCGCGTCGGGACTGGGCATCCACTTTCTCACCAGCAAGGGGACGGAACAGTCACCGTCCAGCGTGTTCCGGAGCCAGGGCTGCGGCTGGATCCTCGCCGCCGGCCGCGATGCCGGCATTCCCTACCTGGGGATGTACATCGTGGTCCGCTCCGGCGTGCCGGCGACCACCCAGGCACAGACCGCGATCGCCTACGCGGACGCGAACCTGGCCTGGTGGCGTACCTGGCCCGGCTTCTTCTGGCAGGTCGACCTGGAGCGGTGGCCGTACGACAGCGTCGCGCCGTCGGTGGGTGTCCAGGTCGCCACCGAGTTGGAGGCGCGCACCACCAAGGCCGTGGTGATGTACGCCTCCAGGGGCCAGTACGGATCCAGCGAGCTGGGCGGGTTCCCCCGCTGGAACGCCAACTACCCGCACAACCTCGACGAGACCTTCACCGCCGCCTACAACAGGGCCGGTGGGGACACCGGGGTCGGCTGGCAGGCGTACGGCACGCCGTCCGCGGTGCCACGGATCTGGCAGTACACCAGCACCGCGCGGATCGGGGCGCAGCGCACCTGCGACGCGAACGCTTTCCGGGGCACGGACACCGACTTCGCGGTGATGATCGGCGCTACCTCAGCAGGAGGCACGGACGTGCAGACAGTTTCCATCGTCACCATCTATCCCGGCTCCGCGCTCGCGGCGGACGGCGCCTTCCACCCCGTCCGGTGGAGCGACGGCAACACCGCCTACCGGATCACGGCGGCCGGCCTCATCGGTCACCAGTCGAAGATCGACCTGGTGGGTCTGCAGAAGGGCGACCTGGTCCGGCTCCGGGCGGCCTACAGCTTCCCGGGCAGCTCCACGCCGACGGTCCAGATGTTGAACCAGCAGACGGTGTCGGTCGACCCGACCCTCATCGGCGGTGGCTACGTGACGATCAGCGCCAACGAGAACCATCAGGTTCCCGCCGGCACGACGGTCACGTTCGAGGTGGCGGTCACCCCGGCGCCCAACACCGGGGGACGGAACCTGAGCTTCGGCAACGCCACCCGCAGGTCGGTGCTGCTGTTCTCGTAGGGAAGGGCAGGCGGCCCGGGTCATCCGTAGCCGGAGAAGGGGCAGGCAGCATGAGCTGCCTGCCCCTTCTGGTTTGCCGGGTCAGCGGGTCGCGGGCATGGTGGCGAACTCGCCGGCTAGCTCCGACTCGACGATCGTCGCGGTGGACGGCCGGCGACCGGACGACGCCCGCCGGGCGGACGGGACGGCCAGGGCCGCGAACGCGGCGGCGAGGGCGATGGCCGTGAGGACCAGAAAGCCCATCGTGAAGCCAGCCTCCCGGGGCAGGCCGTTGGCCTGCGGGTGGGCCGTGATCACGCCGCTGACCACGGCGGCGCCGATCGCGCCGCCGATGGTGCGGATGTTGGCGTTCATGCCGGTCGCCACGCCGGTCTGGCTGGCGGGCACGCTGGCCACGATCAGGTTGGCCATCGAGGCGAAGGCCAGACCGATGCCGAGGCCGACCAGGCCGCCGGCCACGCCGATCTCCCAGCGCGTGTCGTGCGCGGCGGCCAGCATCGCGGAGGCGGCCACGTTGAAGGCCGCGCCGGTGGCGAGCTGCGCCTTGGCGCTGAAGACCGACTGGAGCCGGCCGGCGACCAGGCCGGCGACGAACATCGCGACGAGCATCGGCAGCATGAGCAGGCCCGCCTGGCTGATGCTGGCGCCGAAGCCGTAGCCGGCGGCGGTCGGGGTCTGCACGAACTGCGGGAGGAACGCGTACACGGAGAACATCGACGCGCCGTAGAGCAGGGCGACCAGGTTGGTGGTCCAGACGCCGGGCAGGCGCATCATCCGCATGTCGATCAGCGGGTTGGCCGAGCGCACCTCGGCGACCAGCCAGCCGATGAACAGCACCACGGCGAGCGCCAGCAGGCCGAGCACCCGGCCGGAGGTCCAGCCCCAGGCCGCGCCCTTGCTGATCGGCAGGAGCAGCGCGACGAGCCAGCCGGACAGCAGCAGGGTGGCTCGCCAGTCGATCCGCCCGGGGGTACGCACCGGCGACTCGGGCACGAACAGGTGCGCGGCGACGGCGGTCAGCCCCACCACGACCATCGGGATCCAGAACAGCCACCGGTAGTCCAGCGCGGCCACGATCGGGCCGGCGAGCACGACGCCCAGCCCGCCGCCGGCGGCGACGATCGCCGAGATGGCGGCGACGGCGGAGGAGACCCGTGCGGCGGGGAACTCGTCACGGATGATGCCGAACGACAGCGGGAAGACCGCGCCGCCGACGCCCTGCACGACCCGGGCGATGATCAGTACGCCGATGTTCGGCGCGATGGCGGCCAGCAGACAGCCGAGGGCGAGCGCGGCGAGCGAGACGACCAGCATCCGCTCCTTGCCGACCATGTCGCCGACGCGGCCGAGGATCGGCGTGAAGATCGACGCCGACAGCAGGTAGGCGGTCAGTACCCAGGTGACGGTGTTCTGGGAGGTGTGCAGGTCGTGCTGGATGGTCGGCAGCACGGGGGTGATCAGCGACTGGAGCATCGCGAAGAACCCGGCGCCGGCGGCCAGCACGGAGAAGGTGAGCCGACGCGAGCCGCGTCGGGAGGTCACTGCCACGAGAGGAAACTCCCTGGTTGCGTACGGAAGGAGATTTGTCGCCCGTCGTGCGCGGCGGGCAGGGGTGTCGGGGCCGGGCGATCGGGTGGCCAGGCGGATCGGGCGGGTCCCGAGGTAAGCTAACCGGAGGCAAGGCTCCGGACATTCCGGAGGGGTGCCTCCACTACGTTAGCGGAGGGGTGCCTCCGGATGCAACCAAGGTGAGGTGACGCACGTCATGACCAGCGCGGGGCAGGTGCCCGAGGTCTTCGCTCGCCGGCCGAAGCGGGCCGACGCACGGCGCAACTACGACGCGTTGGTGGCCGCTGCCCGCGAGGCGTTCGCCGACAACGGCGCGTCCGCGTCGCTGGAGGACGTGGCGCGCCGCGCCGGCGTCGGCATCGGCACCCTCTACCGGAACTTCGCCAACCGCCGTGAGCTGTTCGAGGCCGTCTACGTCGAGGAGGTCCGGGCGCTCAGCCGCTCGGCCGCCGACCTGGCCGAGCTGCCCCCGTGGGATTCCCTCGTCGCGTGGCTGCACCGGTTCGTCGGGTACGTGGCGACCAAGCGGGCACTCGCCGAGGAGTTGCTGCGCGACTCCGAGGTCTTCCGGAGCTGCCGGCTGGAGATCTACGCCGCCGGTGAGCCGATGATGCGCCGCGCCCAGGCCGCCGGGGTGGTCCGCGAGGATGTCAGCTTCGACGACGTCGTGCGGCTGATCAGCGGCCTCACCATGGCCCAGTTCCCGTCGACCGACCAGCGTGACCGGGTGCTCGGCGTGGCCCTCGACGGCCTGCGCCCTCCGGCGACCACCCGCTGACCCTCCGCCGCCCGCGTGTGGCGTCAGTGGTCGACGAGCAGCACCCACTCGTCGTCGAGCCGTTCGACCGTCGTCCCGGCCGGCCAGGCGTGCCCGCCGCCGGCCGCCGCCCGCGCCTGGTCCACCTGCGGCGGTTGACCGAACTCGGCGCCGTCGAACCTGCCCGGCCCGTGGAACCGGGCCCGCCCGAAGTTCGCCGCCCCCTCGAAGCGCGCGTGCTCGAAGCACGCCTCGGCGGCGAACACGGTCCACCGGAAGAGGGCCATGTCGGCGAAGCGGACCGAGCGGAACCCCGCGTACCCGGCGAACTCGGTGTGCTCCATGGACAGCCCGCCGAGGAAGGCGGCCTGACGGAACCGGGCGCCGTCGCCGAAGCGGGTCGCGTCGAAGCTGGTCGGCTGGTGGAAGCTCGCCTGGTGAAATGACGTCGGGCCGGCGAAGCGGGACCGCCGGCAGGACAGGCCGGCGGTGAACGTGGCCCGGTCGAAGCTGGTCTGACCCTCGAAACGGGCGTCGTCCAGCACCACCTCGGCGTCGGCGGTCAGGTCGTCGAAGGTGACCTCGCCGAAGACCGCCCCGAGGTCGAGCCGCCCCCGGGCGGTCGCGCGGGCGAAGCTGGTGACGCCGGTGAACACCGCCCCGATGAAGTTCGCGTCGACCAGCGTGCAGCCCGTGGCGTCGAAGTCGACGAGCCGGGCACCGGTCAGGTCCAGGGTGATCTCCGGCCAGTGGGCCGGGTCGTCCGCGCGCAGGTGCCGGGTCAGCACCCGTTGCGCGGTCCGCCGGACCTCGGTCTCACGCGGGTCGTCGTCCGGCGCCGGCATCCGCAGGTACGCGCAGAGCACCGCCCCGATCGTCGGCCGCTGCGCCGGGTTGTCCTGGCCGAGGCGCTCCAGCGCGTGCAGGCCGCCGAGGCGTACCGCCGCGCTGTCGTTGCCGAGCAGTTCCACCGCGCGGGTGTAGAGCTCGGTCAGCCGGCGCTCGGCCGCGTCGTGCTCGGCCGCTCCGGACTGCCGGTCCTGGTGCCGTTGCGCGGCCTCCGCAACCGATTCGGCGTGCGCCTGCACCCGGTCCCGGTGCGACTGGTCCCGGGTGGCGACGCTCTCCTGATGGCGCTGCGCGCGTTCGGCGATCCACTGGCGGCGGGCGGCCAGCAGCAGCGCCAGGCCGCCGCCGGTGCCGGCGACCACGGTCAAGCCGGTGCGGATCGCGTCGATGCGCAGCGTGGCGCGAGTGTCCGGCTGGGTGGCGCGATCGGCCTCCGTGAGCAGCAGGTCCAGCACCAGCCAACCCAGGGCGGCGGCCAGCAGCAGGCCGACCAGGACCAGCCACCACGGCATCACGCGCAGCGGGCGCTCGGTGGGTTCGTCAGCGGCCACGGGCACAGCATGCCATCCGGCCGGCGGTCCGAAGTGGAGCGAGCCGATATGCCGGTTTGCACTCCCGCCGGAACAACGGGTTACCGGCGCGTAACAAGTCATTGACGTTTCTAAATTGTTACGGGCATCATCGTCGCACGGTCGACCGGACACCCCACCCACCTGCCCGGCTCGCCGGGTGCCTCCCCCCGGAGGTGCAGCCATGCTGCTCCGAAAGACCGCCCTCGTCCTGTCCCTCGCCACCGCCGCCCTGCTCGCGTCCACCGCCACGGCGACCGCCGCCCCCGCCGCACCCGAGCCCACCCCGGTGGCCGTCGCCGCGGCGGCCAACCCGGTCATCGTGGTCGGCGGGCTCAGCGGCGTCGCCGTCGCGTACGAGCCGATCGCCGCCCGCCTGCGCGCCGACGGCTACCGGACCTTCATCTACCAGCTGCCCGGGCTGGGCCTCGGTGACATCCCCACCTCGGCCCGCGCGTTCGCCACCTACGTCGGTCAGGTACGCGCCAGCACCGGCGCGGCGACCGTGGACGTCGTCGCGCACTCCGAGGGCGGCCTGGTCGCCCGCTACTACCTCAAACGGCTCGGCGGCACCGCCACCGTCGGCCGGTACGTCAGCCTGGGCTCACCGCAGTACGGCACCTACGTCGCGAACATCGTGGCGTTCCTGGGCCTCGGCAGCTGCGCCGGCATCGTGGCCTGCCAGCAGATGACGATCGGCTCCGCCTTCCTCGCCGACCTCAACGCCGGCGACGACACCCCGGGCACGGTGCGCTACACCACCATCCGCACGCTGCAGGACGAGCTGGTCCGGCCGACCGGGAACGCCGCCGTCAACGACGGCGCGACCAACGTGCTGATCCAGGCGTACTGCCCGCTGCGGGTGGTCGGGCACCTCGGTCTGGTGCTCGACGGCACCTCGTACACCATCGTGCGCGGCGCCCTGGTCGACGGCCCGGTGCGGCCCAACTGCCTCGCGCTCTGACCCGGTCGGCGCGGGAGGCCCCGGCCGGGGCCTCCCGCTCGCCGTGGCCACCCGCGTCGGGTAACCGACATCGCGCGGAAACGGTGTGGCAGACATCAGGACCGCTCGATAGCCTGCTCCGGCCGTCCATTCCCGACAGTGGGCGTGGTCACCCCCGAAGGAGCAGCGCGCATGACCGAGCCGCCGGCCGCCGTGCCACCGGGCCAACCGCCGCACGCCGAGCCCCCGGCGGGCACCCCGCCCACCGTGCCGCAGCTCGACGTGCGGGCCGCCGAACCACCCGCGAACCCCGCGCCGGCCGCCACCGGCGGTCTCGCCGACCGGCCACCCGGCTACCCCAACGCGCTGGTCTGGCTGCGTGCCGGCATCCTGCGGGACTGGCGGGGCGTGCTCGGCGCCTTCGTCGCCACCTGGTTCTACCTGCCCGTCGCGCTGCTGCTGGCGGTCTGGGGCGGCCTCACCCTCGCCGTCGTCGGCCTCTTCGCCGGCGGGTTCGGCGTCGATGACCAGGTGCCCTCGGTGCTGCGGGACGCCCCGCTGATCGGCCCGCTGACGGAGGCGTTCCTGACCCGCTCCGGTGGGGTGCTCGGCGGTGTCGTCGGTTTCGTCGTCGGGTTCCTGGTCGGCTTCCTCAGCGTGCTGGTGCTGCCCTGGCTGGGCACCTCCGACGAGCCGATCGCGCTGGTTACCGGGCTCGTCGGCACGGTCGTCGCGGCGGCGTTGATCGGTGTCCTCTACACGCTCTACCGGGTGCTGCTGGAGCCGCGCCTGCTGGTGGTCTCCGGTGCTCGCCAGCCCAGCCGCCGGGAGTACGCGCGGCTGCGCCCGGTGCTGGACGACTGCGCGCAACGGCTCGGCCTGCCCACCGTGCCGCGCCTGTTGATGGAGGACGACCCCGTCCTCGGCAACGCCCGCACGTACGCCCGGCACGTGGTGGTCACCACCGCCGTGCTGACCGAGCCGGACGACGAGGTCGCCGCCCTGCTCAGCCACGAGCTGGTGCACTGGCGCACCGGCGACGAGATCACCAGCGCGTTCGTCCGTGGCGTCGGCCTGCCGCTGACCCTCGCGCACGCCCTGCCGACCTGGCTGATGCGCACCTTCCCGCACCCGGCCACCAACCTCGTGGTCTTCCTGTTCTTCTGGCCGGTGCTGCTCACCATGCGGTACCTGGTGCTGCCCCTGCACGCACGCGACGTCCGGGCAGCGGAGTACCGGGCCGACCTCGGTGCGGTGCTCACCGGGCACGTCGACGGGATGCGACGCATCCTGGAGCGCCGCCTGTCCTTCGAGAGCGGCCGCAGCGGCTGGGACGAGGCGGTCTGCGCGACCCACCCGCCGCACGAGCTCCGGCTCGACGCCCTCGACCGGGCAACGGTGGCCGGTGCACCGGTCGGGGTGGGCGAGGCGGCCCCGGTCACCGCCGAGCGGCTGTTCGGCCGCTCCGGCCCGGTCGGCACCCGGCGGACCTGGCTGGTGGTCGGCGCCCTGGTGCTGGCCGCCTGCCTCGGCACCGGCGGGCTGAGCGTGGTGCAGTGGGCGTTCTTCCGTCCCCAGGCGGCGATCGACGACTACTTCTCGGCACTCGCCGACCGGGACAGCGACGCGGCGCTCGGCGTCCTCACCGAGCAGGAGCGGGCCGGCGTAACCGACCGGGGACTCCTCGCCCGGTTGCTGCGCGGGGACGGCTACCAGCCACCCACCGACGTCGAGATCAGCTCGCTGAAGCGCGACGGCGACACCGCCACCGCCACGGTGGCGTACCGGCTGGCCGGCGAACGCCGCACCGTCGACATGACCGTGCGCCGTGACGAGGACGCCACCGCCGGGCTGTTCCACGGTTGGCAGCTCGTCGGCGGGCTGATTCCGGTCAACGCCCCCGTGGCCGGCCCCGGGGTGCGGCTCAACGGGGTGGAGCTGCCGGTCGCCACCGAGGGGCCCACGCTGGTGCTGCTGCCCGGCGGCTACACCGCCACCGGCCCGTCCGACGCGCTCAGCGAGGTGCCACCCGAGACCCTGCCGATCACCCCGGAACAGACCGAGGGCGCCACCCTGAGACTGGTCCCGGTGCTCAAGCCGGCGGCGGTCGAGGCGGTCGAGGCCCAGGTCCGGACCTGGTTGGACGAGTGCGCCAAGCAGACCGTCGCCGCGCCGCCGGGTTGCCCGTTCGGCTACTTCAGCGGCGGCGCCGCCCAGAAGGTCACCTGGAAGATCATCGAGTACCCGCGGCTCACCGTCGAGCTGACCGGCCCGGGCACCGCCCAGGTCGGCACGCCGTTCGAGGCCCGGGGCAAGGTACAGGTCAGCGGCACCACCACCTACTTCGGCAGCAGCTCACCGTTCAGCGAGGAGCAGGAGCTCAGCGTCGCCGGCGTCGCCACCGCCGACGGGGACACCATCGCCTTCCGACCCGCCGCCGACTGAGGAGGGAGAGACCGTGACCGACCACGACGCCGCCGCGCGGCAGCCCGTCCGGCTGACCATCAACCCCCGGCACCGACAGCCACCGCCGGTCGCCCTGCTCGACTGGATCCACCGCGACCCGGCGTACCGGCCGGTGGCCCGCCAGGCCGGCGGTGGCGGGGGACGGCCGGGCTTCAGCGACGCGGTCATCATCGCGGTGCTGGCCCAGGGCCTGCTCCCGGGGCTGTTCAACCTGTTGCAGTCCTGGGTCGATCAGCAGCGCACCGAAGCCAGCATCCGGATCCAGGCCGGGGACACCGAGGTGGAGATCCAGGTGAACGGGCGCACCGACTCGGCCCGGTTGCTGACCCAGGCCACCGAGGCGCTGCGGGCCGCCCGCGAGCCCGGCCCGGACGCCGCCGGCTGAGCCGACGGCGCCCGAACCGGCAGGTCAGCTCGCCTTCGCCAGCGCCTCGAACTCGTCGTCGGTGAGCCGCACGTCGCCAGCGGCCACGTTCTCCTCCAGGTGCGCCACCGAGGACGTACCGGGGATCGGCAGCATCACCGGCGACCGGCGCAACAGCCACGCCAGCGCGAGCTGCGCGGGCGTCGCGCCGTGCGCGTTGGAGATCGCGTCCAGCGGGCCACCCGGGCGGGCCAGCTCACCGGTGGCGATCGGGAACCACGGAATGAACGCCATGTCGTTGCGCTCGCAGTACTCCAGTACGTCCTCGGCGCTGCGGTTCGCGAGGTTGTACAGGTTCTGCACCGAGACGATGTCGGTGATCGCGCGGGACTCCTCGATCTGCGCGACGCTCACCTCGGACAGTCCGATGTGCCGGATCTTGCCCTCCTGCCGCAACAGCGCGAGCTCGCCCAGCTGATCGGCGAGCGGCACCTGCGGGTCGATCCGGTGCAGCTGGTAGAGCGGGATGGTGTCCAGGCCGAGGTGCCGCAGGCTCAGCTCACACTGCTGGCGCAGGTACTCCGGGCGACCCACCACGCGCCAGTCGCCCGGCCCGGCCCGGGTGAACCCACCCTTCGTCGCGATGACCAGGTCATCGGGGTACGGGTGCAGGGCCTCGCGGATCAGCAGCTCAGAGACGAACGGGCCGTACGAGTCGGCGGTGTCGATGAACGTGACGCCCAGCTCCACCGCCCGCCGCAGCACCCGGAGCGCCTCGGCCGGGTCCTTCGGGTCGCCCCACACGCCCGGCCCGGTGAGCTGCATCGCCCCGTAGCCGAGCCGGTTGACGGTGACGTCGCCGCCGATCCGGTACGTGCCGGAAGCCTTCGCGGGTTGTTTGCCGATGTCGGTCGCCATACGCGGATCCCCAATCGTGTCGTCGCGGCGGGGATGGAAACTCCGCCACCAGGTGATCATCCCCCGGAATGCGACGGTCATACCGCGTGTCGGTCGACTGTGTGCCTGGACACGGCCCGATCCGATCGGCGTCGTCGTACCGCTGGCGCCCGCCGTGTCCGATCTGCTACGCCTGATCCCATCGGTGCGGCCGGTCGGGGAGGCGCGATGTGGCGACGGTTCAGGTCCGACCCGCTGAGTCGGCTGCGGGAGCGGCTGGACGACTTCGGCGCCACCAGGGACCCCCGCGCGGTGCTCGACTCCGGCGCGATCCGCGACGCCGAGGCGGTCATGGAGCTGGTGACGGCCACGCCGGCCGACGGGCCGCTGCCGGAGCCGGTCGCCGAGGGCATCTTCCTCCTCGCCTGCCTGCACTGGTACCGCTACCAGCTGCTGCCCTCCGGCGAGGACGCCGACGATCTCGGGCAGGCGGTCACGCTCACCGAGGCCCTGCTGGGCATCGCCCCGCAGCTGGTGTCCCCGCCGCTGCTGGCGATGCTGCACGCGCACCGAGCGTCACCGCCGGACGCCGGCCGGATTCCCGGCCCGCGCGTCGCGGGCGGGTCGGCGCCCACGCCGACCCGGTCCGGTCGCGGCGCCGGGACCGGAGGGCGTTCGGGCGGGTCGCCCGACGGGGAGGCCGGCGCGCTGTTCGTCGAGGCGGTCATGCTGATGGCCGCCGCGGAGAACAACCGCGACTACCGGGGCGCGGATCAGGCGGCGGCGCTGCTGCGGCGGGCCGTGGACGGCACACCCCCGGGTGAACCGGAGCGGCTGCACTACCTGTCCGCCCTCGGCAGGGTGCACCGCGACCAGTTCCAGCACCTCGGCCGGCGGCGCGCCCTGGCGGCCGCGATCGACGCGCACCGGGAGAGCCTGGAGTCCACCCCGGCCGGCGATCCCGAACGTCCGGTCCGGCTGTTCAACCTCGGCAACGTGCTGGGCGACCGGTACGAGGTCGACGCCGCCCCGGGGGACCTGGACGAGTCGATCATCCTGCTGCGGGACGCCGCCCGGGCTGCCGGCGTCAGCCCGTCGGTGCGCGCCATGGCGCGCGCCAACCTCGGGCAGCGGCTGCGGGACCGGTGGCGGCTGCGGCGCCGGCCGGCTGACCTCGACGAGGCGGTCGACGCGTTCGCCGCCGCCCGGGCAGCGGGCGATCCACGGTTCGCCGCGCTGCACGGCACGGCGCTCGCCGAACGGTTTCTGCGCGACCGCGCGCCGGCCGACCGGGATGCGGCGATCGAGGCGTACCGGGCGGCGCTGACCGGGTTCGGCGGGCTCGAACCGGAGCTGGCCGGGACGGCGCGGGCCGGGCTGGCCACGTTGCTCGCCGAGCGGCACGAGGCCGACGGCGACCCGGCCGACCTCGACGCGGCGATCGAGGCGTACCGGGCGGCGGCCGCCGGTAGGGGCTCGGCCCACGGCGGCATGGACCCCGACGAGATACGGCACGCGGTGGCCGCTCTGCTGGTGACCCGGTACGAGCGGTGGCGGCGGACCGACGACATCACCGAGGCGGTGCGGCTGCTCCGCGACAGCGTCACCGTCGCCGGGGAGCCGGCGCAACGGGCCCGCCGCCTCGCCGACCTCGGCTACGCGCTGGGCCGGGGGCACGCCGACCTGGGTGGGGTGACCGCGCTGCGGGCCGCCCGGGACGCGTTGACCGAGGCCGAGACGCTGCTCGCCCGCGCCGACCCGCTGCGCCACCAGGTGCTCAACAACCTGGGCAACACCCTGCGCGAACTGTCCGACCTGGCGGGCGAACCGGCGCTGCTGGAGCCCGCCGCCGTGGCGCTGCGGGCCGCGGTTGCCGCCGTGGCACCGGACGCCGTCCTGCTGCCCCGGTACCGCTCGAACCTGGGCCTGGTGCTGCAGGGCCTGTTCGCCTCCACCCAGGACCTGGCCACCCTGACCGAGGCGATCCAGGTGCTGGGACAGGTGACCGGGACCGTGCCGCCCGGGCACCCCGACCGGCTGCCGGCGCTGACCAACTACGGCTCGGCGTTGAACCGCCGCGTGGAGCTCGCCCTGGACGGCGCGCTGCCCGCCGGTGGTGAGCCCGCCGACGAGGTCGCGGCCGGCATCGCCGACGACTCCGACGCCGCGGTGACGGCGCTACGCGAGGCGGTGGAGCTGGCCGAGCAGGAGGCCGAGCCCGCCGAGTACACCCAGGCGGTCGCCACCCTGGCGCTGGCCCATCTGCTGCGCCACCGCCTGCGCGGCGACCCGGCCGCACTGGACGAGGCGGTCCGGCTGCTGCAACGGTTGAGCGAGCACCAGCCGTCGGCCGGGGGCGACCGGCACCGGATCCTCACCAACCTCGGTAGCGCGTTGCTGCTGCGCTACCGGGCCGGCCGCGACGACGCGGACGCCAGCGCGATGCTCGCCGCCTACCGGGCGGCGGTCGAGGCGCTGCCCGTCGAGCACCCCGCGCGCACCATGTGCCTGAGCAACCTGGCCACCGCCCTGGAGGCCGTCGCGGGCCCCGCCGCCGGCGCTGGTGCCGGCGACCCCTCCGTGCTGGTCGAGGCGACCGCCGCGCTGCGTGCCGCCGCCGCGACGGAGTCCGCGCCGTCGCTGCTGCGGGCGTCGGCGGCCAGCCGGTACGCCGAACACGCCGCCGCGGCGGGCGACCTGCCGGCCGCGCTCGACGGGTACGCCACGGCCATCGAGCTGATCGACCTGGTGGCCTGGCACGGCATGGACCCCGACGACCAGGCCCGCCTGCTCGGGCTGTTCCCCGGGCTGGCCAGCGACGCGGCGGCGGTCGCCGTCGCCCTCGACCGCCCGGAGCGCGCCGTCGAACTGCTGGAGTACGGCCGGGGCGTCCTGCTGACCCGGGCGCACGACGCGAGCGCCGACCTGGCCGCGCTGCGCGCCCGGGCTCCCCGGCTGGCCGCCCGGCTCACCGACCTGCAGGCCGCCCTCGACGGCTTCGCCACGCCGCCGCCGCTCGCTTCGGTGTCACCGGTCGACCCGCTGTCCTCCGGCGGCGTGCTGTCACCGGGCGGGTGGGGGAGCGGCGTGGCGTCGGCGGCCGGGTCGACCCCGGAGCAGCGGTACGACCTCGCCACCCGCCGACGCGACCTGCTCGCCGAGATCCGCGACCAGCCGGGCTTCGCCGACTTTCTCCGTCCACCGCCGTTCGCCACCCTGGCCGGGGCCGCTGTCGGTGGTCCGGTGGTGCTGGTCAACGTCGCCGCCCGGCGGTGCGACGCACTGGTGGTCGCCGACGGTCGGGCCACCGTGGTGCCGCTGCCCGGGCTGACCCTGGTCGACCTGGTCGCCCGCACGGCGGGTTTCCTGACCGCGATCGCGGTGCTCACCGGGGCGGCGGTGCCGGACGGCCCGGAGCCGGCGGCACAGCGACGCCGGGCGGCGGCGCGGACGGAGGTCGGCCAGACACTGGACTGGCTGTGGAGGGTGGTCGCCGCACCGGTGCTCGACGCCGCCACCCCCGGCCCGAGGCCGTCGGACGCGTCGACCGTCGACCCGTCCGGCCCCGTACCGGACTGGCCACGGTTGTGGTGGTGCCCGACCGGGCTGCTCACCCTGCTCCCGTTGCACGCGGCCGGCCCGCTCGACGGCGGCGACGGGGTGCTGGACCGGGTGGTGCCGTCGTACACCGCGTCGCTGCGAGCGCTGGGGCACGCCCGACGCGGCGTTCCGGCCCGGCCCGAGCCGGTCGGCTCGGCGCTGGTCGTCGGCATGCCGCAGACCCCCGGCCTGGCCGACCTGCCCGGCGTCGACCGGGAGGTGGAGATCGTCCGTCGGCACCTGCCACGGGTCCGCGCACTGCTCGGCCCGGCGGCCAGCCCGGCGGCGGTGCTCGCCGCGCTGCCCGGCCAGCCGGTCGCCCACCTGTCCTGTCACGGCACCCAGGACCTGCGCGCCCCGGCGTGGGGCCGCCTCGCGCTGGCCGGCGGCCCGCTGCACGTGCGGGACCTGTGGCGGCCCGCCGGCAGCCCGGCGGCGCTGGCCGTCCTGTCGGCCTGCGAGACGGTGCGCGGCGGCGCGGCCCTGCCCGACGAGGCGCTCACCCTCGGCACCGCGTTCCAGCTCGCCGGGTTCCGGCACGTCATCGGCGCGCTCTGGTCCATCTCGGACGCGTTGACCGTGCGACTCTGCGCCGACCTGTACGCCGGCCTGGCGGTGCCCGGCGGGATCGCACCGGACCGGGCGGCGGTGGCCCTGCACCAGGCGGTCCGCCGGCTCCGCGCCGTCCTGCCCGACCGGCCCGACACCTGGGCCGGCTACGCCCACCTCGGCCCCTGACCGGTGCCGCCACCCGGTGCGGAGTTACCGCGTTGGCCCGGTGGAGACGGCGGCTGGCGGATCGTGGCGGGCGGGCGCGTACCAGGTCACGCCCACCGCGGCGACGAGCAGCGCGGTGCAGAGCAGCACGAGCCATACCCCGGTCCGCAGCGACCGGACCGCCGCCATCGCCTCCAGGTGGTCGCCGAGCGGGGTCGGCGGAAGCGCCGCCACCGGGGTCACCGCCAGCCGGCCGTGCGCCGCGCGCAGCAGCGCCAGCGCCCCGCCCACGCCCGCCACCAGCGCGGCGAGCAGCAGGACCCCCACCAGCGCACCCCACCCCGGCGCGAGCGTCGTGACGTCGGTGCGGCCCCGGATCAGGCTGAACCCGACGAGCGCCACCAGCAGCCCGCCAAGGCCGTTGCGCCAGGCCACCGCCGCCGCGCGGACCCGCTCCAACTCGCCGCGCAGCAACCCGGCCAGCTGCTGCGCCCGGTGCAGGTCGTCGACGGTCGCGGGCGGCCCCGGGCGGAGCCGGATCACGCCTCGACCTCCAGCCGCAGCGTCCAGTACGCGCCGCAGCCGCGCAGCCCGGCGGGGCGCGACGGATGGTCGGCCTCGCACTCGCAGAGCACCGTCCGGTAGCCCGGGTCCGGGGCGGCAGCCGGCGTCTCCCGCCGGAACAGCTCGTCGACCACCGTGCTGGTCATCGTGTGGTCGCAGCGGGGGCACCGCCCGCTGAGCAGCACCGCGAACCCGAACTCCCGCACCGTGAAGCCCGCCGCGGCCTGCGCCGCGTACGCCTCGTCGGTGACCTCGACGTACGGCAGCGTGCCCGCCGCCGGCTCGTCGTCGCGCATCCCGACCTCCCACCGCCGCCGTCCGGACCGTCCACCGTAGTCGGTGCCGGCACCGGCTCGGCCGACGTGTCGGATGGCCACCAGCGGCCTGATCGTCGGGAGGCGACCACCGCGTCGCGCGGCCACCGCCAGGCCCGACCGGGGCCAGTTGAGCGGAGCGACAGGTGCGACCGCCACCGGCGTGCGACGCTGGGCGCGTGCCGGTGACGCCGGTCCGGGCAGCCGGGCCGGTGGGTTCCCGGCCGACGGCGGAGGGAGCACCCATGGCGGGAGTGCCGCAGGTCGACTTCGCGCTCGACACGTACGAGTGCGTCGTGATCTATCCCGGCGCGGCCGGACGGGCCCTGCCCCCCGAGACCGTGCAGCGGTTGCAGGCCGAGCACGCCGAGCACATGCAGGCGTTGCAGCGCCGCGGGATCATCCTCGTCGCCGGCTCGATCGACGGGACGACCAACAACCCGGAGCCGCCGATCGGTTTCGGGCTGGCCCGCACCGGCAGCGTCGAGGACGTGCGCAGCGTGCTGGAGGCCGACCCGGCGGTGCAGGCCGGGCTCTACCGGCTGGACGTGCTGACCTTCCTCTGCCCGGCGGGCTCGTTGGAGTTTCCGCTGGCCAAGGCCCAGAGCTGACCGATCGAGCCATCGGCGCCTGTCGTGATGGTGACGGCGGTCGGCGGCCCGCCGGTGCTACGGTCGCGCCCACCGAGGACCACCGTCGGGGCGCACCCCGCGTCGTCGACCGGCCCCGGTCGAGGAGTCGCCATGAGCTCCGCCGCCACCCCCGATGTCGCCTCGGCCACCGCCCGGCTGCGCGCTCTGCTCGGTGACCGGCTCCACGAGCCGGGCGATCCCGGGTTCGTCGCCGCCACCCGCCTGTGGAACGCCGCCGTGGAGCGTGCGCCCGCGCTGGTCGCCCGGTGCCTGGACGCCGACGAGGTCGCCAGCGTCGTCGGCATCGCGGCCCGCTGTCACCTGCCACTGTCGGTCCGTTCCGGCGGGCACGACTGGGCCGGCCGGGCACTGCGCGACGGCGGCCTGGTGCTCGACCTGACCGGTCTGCGCGCGGTCCAGGTCGACCCGGACGCGGCCACGGTGACGGTGGCCGGCGGCGCGACCGCCGACGACCTGCTGACCGCCGCCGGCCCGTACGACCTGGTGGTGCCCACCGGGGTGGTCCGCGATGTGGGAATGGCCGGGCTGACCCTCGCCGGCGGGTACGGCCCGCTGTGCGGCCGGTTCGGTCTGGCCCTGGACAACCTGATCGGGGCGGAGGTGGTTCTCGCCGACGGCCGCCGGGTCACCGCCGACGCCGACCACGCCGCCGAGCTGTACTGGGCGCTCCGCGGTGGCGGCGGCAACCTGGGCGTCGTCACCGCGCTGCGCTACCGGGCGCACCGGCTGCCCGCCGTCCTGGCCGGCATGATCATGTTCGCGCTCTCCGAGGCGCCCGCCGTCCTGCGCGGGTACGCCGCGCTCCTCGCCGAGGCCCCGGACGAGCTCACCGTGATGGCGGGCTTCCTGCCCGGCCCGGCCGGCGAGCCGGTGATCTTCGTCTGCCCGTTCTACAGCGGCCCGGACCTGGACCTGGGTCGCCCGTGGGTGGACCGGCTGCGCGCGTTGGGCGTTCCGCTGCTCGACCAGGTCGGCCCGCTGCCGTACGCGGAGGCGCTGCGGATGTTCGACGGCGGGATGGTCGACGGCAACCACTACCTGCTGCGGACCCGTTGGCTGCCCACCCTCACCGACGGCGCGGTCGACGTGCTGGTCGACGCCGCCCGGCAGGTCAGCTCGCCGTTCTCCGCGCTGGCCCTGCACCACTTCCACGGCGCGGCCAGCCGGGTCCGGCTCGCCGACACGGCGTTCGGCCTGCGCGCCGACCACCTGCTGACCGAGATCATCGCCGTGTGGCCACCGGGCGGGGTGGTGGGGCCGCACCGGGACTGGGCCGAGCGCACCTCGGCGGCGCTCGCCCCGCACGCCCTGCCCGGTGGCTACCCCAACCTGCTCGCCCCGGAGGAGACCGACCGGGTCCGGTCGGCCTACGGCGCGAACTGGGCGCGGCTGCGCCGGGCCAAGCGGCGCTACGACCCGCGTGACCTGCTCACCGCGGTGCCCACCCTGCCGCCGGTGGGGCACGCCGGGTGAGCGGCCGGCGGGAGCACCCCGAGGGTGTGCGGCGGCAGAGGCGTACGATTCCCGGCGCGCGGTCGCCGATGCCCGTCGCCACAACGTTCCCGGTGCGGTTCCGCCCGCCGGCCCGACGCGCACCGCGCGTCGTTGGACAACTGTTCCGCTGCCTGCAAGGGGTCGGCCCCGAGTCCGACCCGAAGGAGAGACTAGCCTGATGGGCGTGACACGCCGCGCGAAGATCGTCTGCACTCTTGGTCCCGCCACCTCGTCCCCGGAGCGCATCCGGGGCCTCGTCGAGGCCGGCATGAACGTGGCCAGGCTCAACTTCAGCCACGGCAGCCACGCCGACCACGAGGCGGTCTACCGACTGGTCCGGGAGGCGTCCGAGGCGGCCGGTAAGCCGGTGGCCGTCCTCGCCGACCTCCAGGGTCCCAAGATCCGGCTCGGCAAGTTCGCCGACGGCCCGCACGAGTGGCGCACCGGCGACTCGGTCGTGATCACCGGCGACGACATCATCGGCACGAAGGAGCGGGTCTCCTGCACGTACACCAGGCTGCCGCACGAGGTGAAGCCCGGTGACCGCCTGCTGATCGACGACGGCCGGGTCGCCGTCGAGGTCACCGACGTCACGGGCAACGACATCCGCTGCCTGGTCACCGAGGGTGGGCCGGTCTCCAACAACAAGGGCGTCTCGCTGCCCAACGTGGCGGTCAGCGTGCCGGCCATGTCGGAGAAGGACGCCGAGGACCTGCGCTTCTCCCTGGGGCTCGGCGTCGACCTGGTCGCCCTCTCCTTCGTCCGCTCCGCCGAGGACATCAAGCTCGTGCACGGCATCATGGCCGAGGAGGGCGTGTTCCGGCCGGTGCTGGCCAAGGTCGAGAAGCCGGAGGCGGTGGAGCACCTCGAGGCCATCGTGCTGGCCTTC
Source organism: Micromonospora sp. RHAY321 (assembly GCF_023896955.1). Classification (GTDB taxonomy): domain Bacteria; phylum Actinomycetota; class Actinomycetes; order Mycobacteriales; family Micromonosporaceae; genus Micromonospora. The sequence goes on along the minus strand of NZ_JAMHIW010000011.1, from coordinate 63,486 downwards.
GACGGCGTCATGGTCGCCCGTGGTGACCTCGGTGTCGAGATGCCGCTGGACCAGGTTCCGCTGGTGCAGAAGCGGGCCGTGCAGCTCTGCCGGGAGAACGCCAAGCCGGTCATCGTGGCCACCCAGATGCTCGACTCCATGATCGAGAATTCCCGCCCTACCCGGGCGGAGGCCTCCGACGTGGCCAACGCGGTCCTCGACGGCGCGGACGCCGTGATGCTGTCCGGCGAGACCAGCGTCGGCAAGTACCCGGTCCTGACCGTCAGCACCATGGCCAAGATCGTGATGACCACCGAGTCCGGCTCGATCGGCGTGCCCCGGTTGCAGCACGACCCGCGTACCCACGGTGGCGCGCTCACCGTGGCCGCCTCGTCGATCGCCCGCGCCATCAACGCCAAGGCGCTGGTCGCCTTCTCGCAGACCGGTGACACCGTCCGTCGGCTGTCCCGGCTGCACTGCGACCTGCCGCTGCTGGCCTTCACCCCGGTCCCCGAGGTGCGCAGCCAGCTCGCCCTGACCTGGGGCGTGGAGACCTTCCTGATGCCGTTCGTGCAGCACACCGACGACATGTTCCGCCAGGTCGACGAGGCGCTGCTCGGTCTCAACCGGGCCAACCCGGGCGACTACGTGGTGATCGTGGCGGGCAGCCCGCCCGGCACCCCCGGCTCGACCAACACGCTGCGCGTACACCAGCTCGGCTCGCTGGTCGACGCGGCGTCGGCGCGGGCGCTGCAGTGAGCGACAGCCCGGTCGCGGTCGGCCAGGCGGCGGTGGACCAGCTCCTGGAGGTGCTCGACCTCGACCCGACCGGCGAGATGACCTTCCGGGGGATGAGCCCGCCGGTCGGTCCGCAGCGGGTGTACGGCGGCCAGGTCGCCGGTCAGGCCCTGGTCGCCGCCGGCCGCACGGTCGACCCGGAGCGGTTCGTGCACTCGCTGCACGGCTACTTCGTCCGGCCGGGCGACCCGGTCGAGCCGATCGAGTACCAGGTGGAGAACATCCGCGACGGCCGGTCCTTCTCGGTCCGCCGCGCGGTCGCGCTCCAGCACGACAAGCCGATCTTCTTCATGTCGGCGTCCTTCCAGCGGGCCGAGGAGGGTCTGGACCACCAGGCCCCGGCCCCGCTGGAGGTGCCGTCGCCGCAGGACGTGCCGACGATGACCGATCGGCTGTCCCGCTACCCGGAGCGGCTGGGCATCTGGGGTCAGATCCCGCGTCCGATCGACGTGCGCTACGTCGGCGAGCCCGGCTGGGTCCGCCCCGGTGACCGGCCCGCCGACCCGCACCAGCGGGTCTGGATGCGCATCGACGGCAAGCTGCCGGACGACCCGCTGCTGCACGCCTGCGCGCTCACCTACGCCTCGGACCTCACCCTGCTGGACTCGGTGCTCTCCGTGCACGGCGAGGTGTGGGGGCCCGGCGGTGTGGTCGGTGCGAGCCTCGACCACGCGCTCTGGTTCCACCGGCCGTTCCGCGCCGACGAGTGGTTCCTCTACGACTGCTGGAGCCCGTCGGCGTCCGGCGCGCGAGGGCTGGCCACCGGCCGGATGTTCACCACCGACGGCCGGCAGATCGCCAGCGCCGTCCAGGAGGGTCTGCTGCGCCGCGTCGGCGCCTGATGCTGTCGGTCATCCCCGCCGGGTGCTCACCCGGCGGGGATCACTGTCCGGACGCAGGCGTCACGGCTGATGGATGGCCTCGCCAGCGATTTCGATCTGCACCGTCCTGCCCACCAGAACTCCGCCACTTTCCAGCGCCACGTTCCAGAGCAGGCCGTAGTCCTCGCGGTTGATGTCGGCCGTCGCGCTGAATCCGAAGATGTTCTGCCCGTACGGATCACGACGGGCGCCACCGAAATTCACCTGAAGGTCGACCGGCCGGGTGATCCCCTTGATTGTCAACTCACCGCTGAGCACGAATCGGCCGGGAGCGGGCTCTGGCTGCGGGGGCACATTGTGACGTCTGCCTCGTGCGCCGAGACGGTGGTTTCGTAGCCGGGCCCACTGAAAGATCGGGTCCTCGTTGCCCTTCCAGTTGATGCCCGTGCTTCGATATTCGAGAGTGGGATAGCGCTCCACGTCGAGGAAGTCGGCACTCGTCAGATGCGTGTCCCGGTCGACGCTGCCGGTGGTGATGCTCGCCGTCTGGATGGTCGCGGTCACCGAGGAGAGCAGAGGATCCTCGGCCACCGAGATCTGGGCCGTCGCCTCGGCGAACTCGCCGCGTACCGGGCTCACCATCATGTGCCGGGACAGAAAACCGATCCGCTTGTGCGCCTGATCGAGACGATAGGTGCCGGCCACCGGGATGGTCATTCCATCCCAGGTGCGTGTCGCGATATCGGTCATCGTGTTGCCTTCCCCCCGAGCTGCACACGGGTGTTTATCAATATCTGCCGGAGCGTCGCGCAAACGGTCAGACAGTCGCACTTCACGCCCAGCATAGGGACGCTCCCGAGCGGCGTTTCGGGCCCCACCTAACGGTGGTTCATGACGCACTTCACCATTCCTGGACGGCCCGGGGCGACGCGTACGAACAGACGCGGTTGTCGTCGATGCGTGGCCGATCGGCCCAGGGTCGCCCGTCCGGCTGGCCGGGCGGAGGGCTAACCTTGCCGGCATGCGCCTCTCCGCCCGGGTCGACTACGCCCTCCGCGCGGCCGCCGAGCTCGCCGCGACGGCCAGTGGCCCGGGGCGGGGCCGGCCGGTCACCGCCGAGCAGATCGCCCGGGCGCAGGAGATCCCGCCGAAGTTCCTGGAGAGCATCCTGCTCCAGCTGCGCCGGGGCGGCATCGTGCATGCGCAGCGCGGCCCGGAGGGCGGCTACTGGCTGGCCCGCCCGGCCGAGGAGATCTCGCTGGCCGACGTGATCCGGGTGATCGACGGGCCGCTCGCGCACGTACGCGGGCAGCGCCCGGAGCAGCTCGGCTACCACGGTCCGGCACGCGCGCTCCAGGAGGTCTGGATCGCGCTGCGCGCCAGCGAGCGCGAGATCCTGGAGTTGGTCAGCGTCGCCGACGTGGCCGCCGGCACGCTGCCCGCCCGGGTCACCGAGCTGGCGGCCGACCCCCGCGCCTGGATCTGACCGCCGGCGTCCCATCCACCGATCAGACCCTTGACCCGGGCCTCTCCGTGCCGCATTGTCGACCAAGTCGATAGGAGATGCCGAAAAGGGGGCGCTCGTGCGCAAGCTGCTGGTCCTCGCTCTGGTCGGGCTCGCCGCGCAGCTCGTCGACGGCTCGCTCGGCATGGCGTACGGGCTGACGTCGTCCACCCTGCTGCTGGTCGTCGGGGTTTCCCCGGCCGCCGCCTCCGCGTCGGTGCACCTGGCCGAGATCGGCACCACGCTCGCCGCCGGGGTGGCGCACTGGCGGTTCGGCAACGTCGACTGGCGGGTGGTGACCCGCATCGCCCTGCCCGGCGCGATCGGCGCGTTCGCCGGCGCGACCCTGCTCAGCTCGATCTCCACCGAGTCGGCCGCGCCGTGGATGGCCGGCATCCTCTTCACGCTCGGCGCGTACCTGCTGGTGCGCTTCGCCCGACCGCTGCGAACCAACCGGGCCGGCGGGCGGCTGCGCGGGCGCTTCCTCGGCCCGCTCGGCCTGGTCGCCGGCTTCGTCGACGCCACCGGCGGCGGGGGCTGGGGCCCGGTGGCCACCCCGGCGCTGCTGGTCTCCGGCCGGATGGAGCCGCGCAAGGTGATCGGCTCGGTGGACACCGCCGAGTTCGTGGTGGCCGGCTCGGCCAGCGTCGGCTTCCTGATCGGGCTGGGCACAGAGGGGTTCCTGCTCCCCACCGTGGCCGCCCTGCTCATCGGAGGGCTCATCGCCGCCCCGCTGGCCGCCTGGCTGGTGCGCATCGTGCCGGCCCAACTGCTCGGCGCGGCGATCGGTGGCGTGATCGTGCTGACCAACGCCCGCACCCTGATCCGGTCCGCAGGGCTGGACGGCCCGGTCCGCCCCGTGCTCTACGCCGTCCTGGTCGCCGGCTGGGTGGCCGCACTCGTGCTGGCCGTGCGGGCGCTCCTGCGTACCCGTGACGCCCGCGTCGCCACCGCCCCGCCGCCGCCGGCCCCGGTCCCGACGCCCGGCCGGCCGGGCGTGGCTGGCGACGCCGCGCCGGTCCGCCTGACCGCCGCCGGTACGCCGACCGCCCGTTGACCCTGGCGACCACGGGCGCCGCCCGCCACGTCGGCCGGTTCAGGAGACCCGCCACGGTTCGGCGGCGGTGCGATACCTGTGAGTCATCACCATGACGCACAGGTATCGCGCTCGATGGAGTCTGCCGGACGCGACTGACGCCGGTCAGCGGGCCAGCAGTTCGTCGGCGGTGTCGACGAGCAGCGTCCACGCCTCGTCGACGTGCCGTTCGGTGGTCTGCGGTGAACCGACCGCCAGTCGCAGCGTGTACCGGCCGGCGACCCGGGTGTGCGTCAGGTGGACCCGCCCGGTGCGGTTGATCCGGGTCAGCAGCTCGGTGTTGGCGTCGTCGTCGGCGCACAGCCGGAAGCAGACCAGCGAGAACGGGTGCGCCGCGGCCAGCTCGAACCGGTCGTCGGCCCGGATCCGGTCGGCGAACCGGGCGGCCAGCGCCACCCCGGAGCGGATGTGCGCCCGCAGCCCCTCCACGCCGTACCAGCGCAGCACGAACCACAGCTTCAGCGCCCGGAACCGGCGGCCCAGCGGGACCTGCCAGTCCCGGTAGTCGATGACCGCGCCGGACTCGCTGGCCGCGTTGCGCAGGAACTCCGGCAGCACGGTCAGCGCCTCGACCAGCTCGCCGCGGTCGGCCACCCAGAACGCGTCGCAGTCGAAGCCGGTGAGCAGCCACTTGTGCGGGTCGAAGCAGTACGAATCGGCGTACTCCAGACCGTTGTGCGACCAGCGCAGCTCGGGGCAGACGGCGGCGGCACCGGCGTACGCGGCGTCCACGTGCAGCCAGATCCCGTACTCGGCGCAGACGGCGCCGATCTCCGCCACCGGGTCGACGGCGGTGGTGGAGGTGGTGCCGATGGTGGCCACCACGATGGCGGGCACGTCCCCGGCGGCGAGGTCGGCCTCGATCGCCGCTCGCAGTGCGGCCGGCCGGAGCGCCTGGGTCTCCGGGTCCACCTCGATCGCGCGGACCCCGTCGCTGCCCAGCCCGGCGATCCGCGCGGCCTTCTCGATGGAGGAGTGCCCGTGTGTGGAGGTGTAGGCGCGGTAGCGCCGGTCGATGCCGGTCTCGCGCCAGCGGCCCCCGCTGGCCCGGTGCAGCGCGGCCAGGGTCGCCACCAGGGTCGCCGAGGAGGCCGAGTCCTGGATGACCCCGCCACCGGCGCCGGTCGAGCGGAACCGCGACGGAAGGTCCAGCAGTTGCGCCAGCCAGTCCATCAGCACGGTCTCCAGCTCGGTGCAGGCGGGGCTGGTGGCCCAGAGCATGCCCTGCACGCCGAGCCCGGAGCTGACCAGGTCGCCGAGCACGCTGGGGCCGGAGGTGTTCGCCGGAAAGTAGCCGAAGAAGCCCGGGTGCTGCCAGTGGGTCAGCCCCGGTACGACGATCGCGTCCAGGTCGGCGAGAACCGCCTCGACGGGTTCGCCGGCGGTGGGCGGCGTGGCCGGCAGGGCGGCTGCCACGGTGCCCGGCGGGTCGGCCGGGGTGACGGGTCGTTGCTCCAGCGTCGCCCAGTAGTCGGCGATCCAGTCCACGACGGCGTGGCCAGCGCGACGAAACTCGTCGGGGGTCATGTGGGCAACCATCCGACGAGTCGATCAGGTGCGCCCGCCGCGGGGCAAGACGTCAGACAGGCCAGCATCGATAACACAACCCGTGCCGTATTGCCACCCCCGGTAACACCAAATCGGTGTCGCGGGCCTGTTGACCCAGCAATCCCCAGCTACTAGGTTCGATGGCTCGGGGGATTTGATACATGGAAGGTGGACAATCAGTGAAGGTGGCATCCCGGAAGGCTGTTCGGCTGGCGATGGCCGGATTCCTGACGACCGTCGCGGTGGCCGGTACGACGTTGACCGGAGCTGGCCCCGCGTTGGCGGGTAACTGCTCAATTGCCGGTTGCGGAGTGGTGCGCAACGACTCGGCACACCCGGTGACAATTGCGGACTGGTGCGACGGTACCGGTTCCTGTGGCACGTCTTACCTGCTCAAGCCGGGTGAGGTCTCCACGAAGTACAAGAGGGACACGGACACGTTCGCGCTGCAGTGCACCGGTAACTACTACCGTTACTACGGTGATCTGCTCCAGACGTCGGCCGCCTACAAGTGGATTCGCATTTCTGACGGCAATTCTGCTCGGGTCGTCAACCAGAACTGCTGATTCGGTAGGCAAACCCAGGCGCCCGGCCCGGCGGTGAATGCACCTGCGGGCCGGGTTCCGCCTTTTCTGCTGATCTGACGAGGGGGTGCGGCGGTCGGCAATGTCGGTCGATCCGCCGGCAATTCCGCAGGCGCTCAGCGAGACGACGGTCACCGATGTTGCGCGGCGGAAAGCGCTTGCCTTACGATGCGCCTTGAGTCGGATCCGTGAGTTCCAGGGCGTTCAACCCCGATCAGATCGCCGCTCGCCGCGGTCGCGGTGGACGAGTCCACCGTGCTCACCGGGCAGGCCGGAGGACGGGCAGCGATCACCGGATCCCCGGAGGCAGTTCATGCACCCGTCCAGACAGCGGATGATCCTGCTCGCCGCCATGACCGTGACAGCCGTCGCGGCCGGCGTCGTCGGTGCGGTCGTCGCCTCGGCCGCCGCCAGCGGCTGCCGGGTCGACTACCAGGTCACCAACCAGTGGCAGGGCGGCTTCGGCGCCAACGTCACCGTCACCAACCTCGGCGACCCGGTCACCGGCTGGGCCCTCACCTGGTCGTACGGCTCGGGCCAGCAGGTCACGCAGGCGTGGAACGCGGCCGTCGGCCAGTCCGGCGCCCAGGTCACCGCGCGCAACGTGGACCACAACGCCGTCATCGCCACCAACGGCACCGCGGGGTTCGGCTTCAACGCCTCGTGGACCGGCAGCAACCCGGCGCCGACCAGCTTCGCGCTCAACGGCGTCACCTGCACCGGAGCCGCACCCACCACTCCACCGCCGAGCACCCCGCCGCCCACCACCGCACCGCCGCCCTCGGCTGGAGCCCTGCAGATGGAGGACCTGGACCGGGGGCTGGTCAGCGTCCGCTCCGGCAGCGGCAACCTGGTCTCCTGGAGGCTGCTCGGCACCGAGACCTCCGGCGTCGCGTTCAACCTCTACCGAGGTTCCACCCGGGTCAACGCCAGCCCGATCACCGGCGCCACCACGTACCTCGACAGCGGTGCGGCGGCCGGCTCGGCGTACACCGTCCGCGCAGTGGTGGGCGGCGTCGAGCAGGCCGCGTCGGCGCCCGCCCTCCAGTTCGGCGCCGGCTACCTGGACGTGCCGTTGCAGGTGCCACCGGGCGGCACCACCCCCAGCGGGGAGAGCTACACCTACAGCGCGGGCGACGCCTCCGTCGGCGATCTCGACGGCGACGGACGCTACGAGATCGTGCTCAAGTGGGAGCCGTCGAACGCCAGGGACAACTCCCAGTCCGGCTACACGGGCGTCGTCCACGTCGACGCGTACACCCTCGCCGGGGCCCGGTTGTGGCGCGTCGACCTGGGCCGCAACATCCGCGCCGGCGCCCACTACACCCAGTTCCAGGTGTACGACTACGACGGCGACGGGCGGGCCGAGGTGGCCATGAAGACCGCCGACGGCACCCGCTCGGGCACCGGCCAGGTGATCGGTTCCGCCTCGGCGGACCACCGCAACTCCGGCGGCTACGTGCTCGCCGGCCCCGAGTACCTGACCATGTTCGACGGACAGACCGGCGCCGTGCTGTCCACCGTGAACTACGACCCACCGCGCGGCACGGTGTCGTCCTGGGGTGACTCGTACGGCAACCGGGTGGACCGGTTCCTCGCCGGCACCGCGTACCTGGACGGGCAGCGCCCCTCCCTGATCATGGCGCGGGGCTACTACACCCGTGCGGTGATCGCGGCCTGGGACTTCCGCGACGGCACGCTGCGCAGGCGCTGGACGTTCGACTCGAACGCCTCCGGCAACGGCGCCGCCGCGGGTCAGGGCAACCATCAGCTCTCCGTCGCCGACGTCGACGGCGACGGCCGCCAGGAGATCGTCTACGGTGCCGCCACCATCGACGACAACGGTCGGCTGCTCTACTCGACGGGCAACGGGCACGGTGACGCCCTGCACGTCGGCGACCTGGACCCGAGTCGTTCCGGCCTGGAGGTGTTCAAGGTCGACGAGGACGCGACCAAGCCCAGTTCCTGGTTCGCCGACGCCCGTACCGGTCAGATTCTCTGGTCCACGCCGGCCTCCGGCGACAACGGCCGGGGTGTCTCGGCGGACATCTGGGCGGGCAGTCCCGGAGCGGAGTCGTGGTCGTCGGCGGTCGCCGGGCTGGCCAACACGCGGGGGCAGAACGTCGGCCGCAAGCCGTCGTCGGCCAACTTCCTCGCCTGGTGGGATGGCGACCCGGTGCGGGAACTGCTCGACGGAACGAGGATCGACAAGTACGGCACCAACGGTGAGACCCGGCTGCTCACCGGCAGCGACGTGGCGTCCAACAACGGCACCAAGTCGACGCCGGCGCTCTCCGGGGACATCCTGGGCGACTGGCGCGAGGAGGTGATCTGGCGGACCACCGACAGCCGGGCGTTGCGCGTCTACAGCACGCCCGTCCCGACCAGCACCCGGATCCACACCCTGATGCACGACCCGCAGTACCGGGTGGCGATCGCCTGGCAGAACACCGCCTACAACCAGCCGCCGCATCCGGGCTTCTTCATCGGCGACGCGATGGCCGCCCCATCCACCCCGAACATCTACCTACGCTGATCTGACCCTGGTGGTGCCGATCAGGGTCGCCTAGGGTGGCAGGCACCGGGCCGCAGCCGCGGAATCCGCTCAGCTCCGGCCCGGTGCTCCACACCGCGGCATTCCCGACCCGTCCCGACCGGGGATGCCGTACCACCACCGGCACCTACGTTAGGCACCGTCAGGGTCGCGGCGGTGACGCTGACGTGAAGATCGTGTTTCAGGCGTCCCGACGCAGGCGGCCCGCGACCTGCTCGGCGATCAGCTCGTACGAGCGCACCCGGTCCTGCACGTCGTAGACGAGCGTGGTCAGCATCAGCTCGTCCGCGCCGGTGCGTTCCTGCAGGTCGGTCAACTGCTGGCGGACCGTCTCCGGTGAGCCCATCGCCTGACCGTCGCGGCGCTGCAGCACGAACTCCCGCTCGATCTCGGTGTACGGGTACGCCGCGGCCTCGTCGGGCGTGGACAGGGGCTCGGGCCGGCCGGAGCGCAGCTTCAGGAACGACAGGGCACTCGGCCCGGCCAGCCATTCGGCCCGTTCGTCGGTCTCCGCGCAGACGGCGTTGACGGCGACCATCGCGTACGGCTTGTCCAGCCACTGCGAGGGCCGGAAGTTCTGCCGGTAGAGCGCGAGCGCCGGCAGCGTGTTCGCCGAGCTGAAGTGGTGCGCGAAGGAGAAGGGCAGGCCGAGCAGGCCGGCCAACTGCGCGCTGAAGCCGCTGGAGCCGAGCAGCCAGACCGTCGGCTGCTCACCGTGCCCCGGGGTGGCGATGATCTGCCCGGGCCGCTCCCCGCTGAAGTAGTTCATCAGGTCGGCCAGCTCACGCGGGAAGCCCTCGGCGGAGAGCCCCTCCATGGTGCGGCGCAGTGCCAGCGCCGTCACCTGGTCGGTGCCGGGCGCCCGGCCGATGCCGAGGTCGATCCGCCCGGGGTGCAGCGCCTCCAGGGTGCCGAACTGCTCGGCCACCACCAGCGGCGCGTGGTTGGGCAGCATCACCCCGCCCGAGCCGAGCCGGATCGTGGAGGTGTTCGCGGCCAGGTGGGCGAGCAGCACGGCCGGTGCGGAGCTGGCGATCGCCGGCATGTTGTGGTGCTCGGCGACCCAGAACCGGTGGTAGCCCAGCTCCTCGGTGCGGCGGGCCAGCTCGGTGGTGGCCTGCAGGGCCGCGCCGGCGGTGGTGCCCTTGGCGACCGGGGCAAGATCAAGAACAGACAACGGTACGGTGATCACACGCTCAGCCAACCCGCCGCTGGCCGGTTTTGTTCCTCCTGGCCGGCATTGTCGCCCGACTCACCCGCCCCGCCGTCGCTCAGCCCATCCCGCGGGCCTGTTCGAAGATCAGGCTGGTCTGGGTGTGCTGGACCACCGGATCGACGGCGAGATGGTCGAGCACGAAGTCGCGCAGCGCGTCCCCCGACGCGGCCCGCACGTGCAGCACGTAGTCCTCCGCACCGGCGACGTGGAACACCGACACCACCCCGGGCAGCCGCACCGACCGGGCCCGGAACGCGTCCACCGCGGCCCGCTCGTGCGCGGTCAGCCGCACCGACACCAGCGCCTGCAACGGCAGGCCGAGCGCCGCCGGATCCACCTCGGCGTGGAAACCACGGATCGCACCGCGCTCGCGTAGCGCCCGGGTGCGGGTCAGGCAGGTCGACGGCGCCACCCCCACCCGTTCGGCGAGGGCGTTGTTCGGTAGCCGGCCGTCGGCGGCCAACTCGGTCAGGATCGCGCGGTCCACCTCGTCCAGGGCGGGGTACGGCCGCACATCGTTCGGCTCAGGGGGCACCCCACCATCCTCGTCCGAACCCCGCAACAAAACCAGAACCCCAGACAGAATTATCTTCCAGCTCATTGCCCTTCTGCCGGGAGATGTTCGACGCTACCGCCATGACAACGGTGGACACCCGGGCCGTGCACGCCGGCCGCGACGACCTGCGAACGCTCGGCGTGCACGTGCCGCCGATCGACCTGTCCACCACCAACCCCCTGCCGTCGGTCGAGGACGGCGGCAACGCCTACGAGCAGCTCGCCACCGGAGGCCTCCGCCCCGTCGAGGGCGGCTCCGTCTACCAGCGACTGTGGAACCCCACCGTGGCCCGGTTCGAGACCGCGCTCGCCGAGCTGGAGGGCACCGCGCAGGCGGTGGCCTTCGCCAGTGGCATGGCCGCCCTCACCGCCGCCCTGCTCGCCGCCGGCCGGGACGGCCGCCGGCACGTCGTCGCCGTCCGACCGCTGTACGGCGGCACCGACCACGTGCTCGCCACCGGCCTGCTCGGCACCACCGTCACCTGGGCCCGTCCCGACGAGGTCGCCGCCGCCGTCCGCCCGGACACCGCGCTGGTCATCGTCGAGACGCCCGCCAACCCCACCCTCGACCTGGTGGACATCGCCGCCGTCGCCACCGCCGCCGGCGACGTCCCGCTGCTGGTCGACAACACCGTCGCCACCCCCGTGCTGCAACAGCCGGCCCGGCACGGCGCCGCCCTCGTGCTGCACAGCGCCACCAAGAGCATCGGCGGGCACGGCGACGTGCTCGCCGGCGTCATCGCCTGCGACGCCGAGTGGGGCGCCCGGTTGCGCCAGGTCCGCGCGGTCACCGGCGCGATCCTGCACCCGCTCGGCGGCTACCTGCTGCACCGCGGGCTGCAGACCCTGCCGCTGCGCGTCCGCGCCCAGCAGGCCAACGCCGAGAAGCTCGCCGGCTGGCTCGCCGAGCACCCCGCCGTACACCGCGTGCACCACCCGTCGGTGCACGACCCGGCGGCGTTGGTCGGCCGGCAGATGGCCGGCCCGGGCAGCCTGCTCGCCTTCGAGGTACGCGGCGGCGCGCCCGCCGCGGCCGCCGTCGCCGGCACCTGCCGGTTGATCACCCACGCGGTGTCCCTCGGTGGCGTGGACACCCTCATCCAGCACCCCGCCTCGCTCACCCACCGGCCCGTGGAGGGCGACGCGAAGCCCGTCGGCGGTCTGCTGCGCCTCTCGGTCGGGCTGGAGGACACCGAGGACCTGCGGGCCGACCTCGCGCAGGCGCTCGCCGCGCTCGGCTGACCGGTCGAGCCCTCGGGGTCAGGTCAGGTCCCGGCCGGCCAGCACCCGTCGGGGCGAGCCCTGCCGGGCCACCCGCAGCATCGCCCGGCCGAGTCGGTCGGTGCTGGTCACCTGGTTCGGAAAGAGCCGGCTCACCACCGGAAACAGCGGGCTGGTCACCGCGTAGAGCACCCGGTACCAGCGCGTCCGCGACGCGGCGCCGTGCGTCGGCTGGATGAAGCCCGGCCGGGCCGCGTAGCCGTTGGGCAGCAGGTCGAGGACCGCGTTCTCGGTGCGGCCCTTGACCCGCGCCCACATCACCCGGCCCCGCTGGGTGGAGTCGGTGCCGACGCCGGAGACGTAGACGAAGGTGACGTTCGGGCTCACCTCGGCCAGCAGCCGCACCGCCGCGAGCGGGTAGTCGTAGCTGACTGTGGTGTACGTCGCCTCGTCGAGGCCCAGCGAGGAGACGCCCAGGCAGTAGAAGCAGGCGTCGACACCGGTCAGCTCGTCGCGGACCGCGTCCAGGTCGCCGACGTCGGCGACGGTGAGCTCGCGCAGCTTCGGATGCCGCTGCCCGGTCGGCGTCCGGCCGACGGTCAGCACCTCCCGCACGTCGTCGGCGAGCAGACACTCCCGCAGCACACCCTGGCCGACCATGCCGGTCGCGCCGAAGATCACCACGCGCATCGGTTCCCACTCTCCTGTCGTCGGTCTCGTCAACCGGGGCGTCCCGGCCTGGACAAGCGTCCCAGGCCGCACCCACGTCAGTTGATCGACTCGTCATCGCTGATGTCGGGACATCCCTGACGCTGCGACCCCGCGAGATGATCCCGCAGGAACCTGCATTCCGAACCTGAAGGGTGGTCACGACTTTGGGCCGACGTGGCGGTCCAGCGCGGCGACAGCCGGCCGTCGCGCCACCGACAGCGAGTTGGGCCGGTTCATCCGCCAGGCGATGCCGAGCAGGTCGAGCGCCCACTGGCAGAGCCCCATGATGTCGGCCGACTCGTTGCTGAACATGTACCGCGGGTAGACGTACACCTTGCCCCGCACCGTCACTCGATTGGCGAACCGGCAGCCGTCGGAGTGGAACAGGCCCCGCAGGAAGTCGCCGGGGTGACGTTCGATGATCGCCCGCTGCCAGTCGGCGAGGACGATCGGCCGCTCGTGCTTCTTGCCGGGGCCGTGCTGGGGAAGCAGGCACGGCCAGTGCACGCCGTAGCTCTGCACGTTCACGCAGCCCTGCTGCTGGACGCGCTGCACCTTCGTGGCAAGCACCGCGCGCATTGCGGTGTCGCACTCGGCGATCAGGCCCGGCCAGGTGTTACTGCACGAGATGCGGAGGACCGGCACGCGCGCCGAGGTGACCAGGTGGCCGTCGCCCAGGTAGAGGCCCAGGAGGTAGGCGTAGGCCGGTTCGTCTGTCGGGTTGTCGACGTCTTTCCGACAGCGGAAGCACCGCAGAGCCGTCGCCTGCATGAGAGGTGCGGGGGGCTCGCGACACCAGTGCCGGACGGTGTAGTAGGGGAGTCGCACGCGGCGGGCGACGTCGGCGATGGTGGCCCCGGACGAGTAGAGCAAACGAGCGTGAGCTCGGATTTCGGGCGGGTGCATGACGCCATCTTCGAACACGCGTACGTCAATTTTGGTGCCCCCGGTGGGACTCGAACCCACACTGTCGGAGGTTTGAGCTCCGTCTCTCTTCCGGTTGGAGTACAGGGGCCTCCGTAATTCGACCTAGACAGGTTACCCACTACGCTGAGGGCGGTGACACCCGGCTAGGCCAGTGTCGGGTTCTGACTGGTGGGGGTAGGGCTGGTGGCCGAGATGCCGACGGATGCCGAGCGCAGGCGCGTACTGATCGCCGAGGACGAGGCGCTGATCCGGCTGGACCTCGCCGAGATGCTGGTCGAAGAGGGCTACGAGGTGGTGGGGGAGGCCGGTGACGGCGAGACCGCCGTCCGCCTCGCCGAGGAGCTGAAGCCCGATCTCGTCATCCTCGACATCAAGATGCCGATCATGGATGGGCTGGCCGCCGCCGAGCGGATCGCCGGTGCCCGGATCGCCCCGGTGATCATCCTGACCGCGTTCAGCCAGCGTGACCTGGTGGAGCGCGCCCGGGCGGCGGGCGCGATGGCGTACCTGGTGAAGCCCTTCCAGAAGAGCGACCTGGTCCCGGCCGTCGAGATCGCGTTGTCGCGCTACTCGGAGGTCGCCGCCCTGGAGGCGGAGGTCGCCGGCCTGACCGACCGCCTGGAGATCCGCAAGACGGTGGAGCGCGCCAAGGGCGCGCTGATGACCACGTACGGGATGACCGAGCCGCAGGCCTTCAAGTGGATCCAGCGCACGGCGATGGACCACCGGATGACCATGAAGGAGGTCGCCGAGCGGATCCTCGCCGAGACCGCCGGCGGCGAGGTGGCGCAGCCGACCGTCTGACCAGTCCGGCGGGCTCCACGTCCGCCGACGGATCGATAGCATCACCTGCGTGTCCGTCCGGCGTGGGGTCGCGGTGCTCGGGGTTGTCGTCACGCTGCTCGCCGGCTGCCGGTCCGCCCGCGACGAGAGCTCTCCCGAGCCGGTCCGGCCGCAGTGGCAGGCATCCGATCTGCCGGCACCGCCGGGCGCCCCGGGCCGGCTCGTGGTGCGCGACGCGGCCGCCTGCGCGGGCCGGTGGTATGTGGTCGGCGCCGTCGCCGGCCCCGACGGCTCGACCCGGCCGGCCGCGTGGCGAAGCACCGACGGCCGCAGCTGGTCGCCGCTGCCGCTGCACCCGATCAGTTACTACGGTGAGCGAGCGATCCTCTACGCCGTGGGCTGCCACGAGGGCCGGGTCGCGGTCATCGGGGCCAGGGCCGGCGGCGCGCACGGCAATCCCCGGGTACGGACCTGGCGGCAGGACGCCGACGGCGGCCTGACCGAGGTGCCGGCGGAGTTCGAGCTCTACGGCGGGCCGGACGCGGTCAGCGCGAGCCGTATCGCGGGCGGCGGCGACGGCTGGTTGATCGCGGGTGCCCGCACCGGCGGTGCCTCGGTCTGGCACTCCCCGGACGCCGCCGACTTCCAGCTTGTCGACCAGGCCCCGGCGCTCGCCAGCGAACCTGCCCTGACGACGCTCGCCACCGACGCGCTGGCGGCGGCCGACGGCTGGTTGGTGAGCGGCGCGGGGCGCCCGGCGGGTCGAGCCGACCGTGATCCGTTTGTCTGGTTCTCCGAGGACGCCCGGGCGTGGACGCGGGTGGCGCTCCCGGCGACGGGCGAGGACGAGGTCGTGCAGCGCCTCCTGCGCGTCGGTTCCGTCGTGTACGCCCTGGGAGTGCGGGGGAGTGTCTTCCAGGCGTGGGCGCGCGAAACCGGGGCCGCCGGTGCGGGCGCGGCGACGACCGCCGGTGAGT
This sequence comes from Micromonospora sp. RHAY321, assembly GCF_023896955.1. GTDB lineage: Bacteria > Actinomycetota > Actinomycetes > Mycobacteriales > Micromonosporaceae > Micromonospora. The sequence continues at coordinate 48,212 of NZ_JAMHIW010000011.1, read as the reverse complement.
GGCGGGCGGTCGGGCGGTTCGGTGCGACGGGCACCGGGGCGGTGGCCGGGGTGGAGGCGGTGGCCGGCGGTGGTGGCGAGCTGCTGGCGATGACGGTGGGGGCCCGCGACCATCAGCTGTGGCGGTCCGCCGACGGTGGCACCACCTGGGCGTCGGTGACCCTGCCGATCGATGTTTCCGCTGGTGGGGACACGTCCGCGACGGTCGCGGTGCTCGATGGCCGGATGATGATCGCCATCGACGGCGGAACGGCGGCCGCCCTCTGGTCCGCGTCTCTGCCGACCACCTGATGAGACGCGACGTGGGTGGATGTGACGTTTAAACGCGAGTTGCGCCGCCGCGGGTAACGGTTGAGTCAATGCCGCCTACGACACCTTACGGTGAGTAGCGCTTGTGGGATAACGTCCCGCCCCAGACCGGGTGAACGGTCCGGTTCGTTGCCGCCTCGGGTCTCAGCCAGGCGGCACCGGACTTCTGGACGGAGGAGGGTTCCAGCCTTGAGGCAAAACTTCGTGCGCGTCCTCGGCAGCGTCGCCATCGCGGCGCTCATTGCCGGCGGCGCCAGCGCATGCAAGCAGGACGAGGGCACGTCGGGTGGTTCCGCCAACAAGGCGTGCGACCTGAAGATCGGCTTCTTCGGGGCACTCTCCGGCGCCGACGCCGGCCTGGTGACCCCGATGAAGCAGGGCGCCGATCTCGCCGTGGAGAAGTACAACGCGGAGAACGCGGACTGCAAGGTCAGCGTCCAGGCGTTCGACTCGCAGGGCAAGGCCGACCTTGCCGGTGGTCTGGCGACCAGCGCCGCCGCCGACAGCAAGATCGTCGCGATGATCGGCCCGGCGTTCTCCGGTGAGAGCGAGGTCGCGCTGCCGATCTTCGACACCGCGGGCCTGTCCGTCATCACCCCGTCGGCGACCCGTCCGAGCCTGGCGACCAAGAACTGGAAGGTCTTCCACCGCGGCGTGGGTAACGACTTCTCCCAGGGCCCGGCCATCGCCAGCTACATCAAGAACGTGCTGAAGGCGGAGAAGGCGTTCGTCATCGACGACCAGTCGGCGTACGGCGCCGGCCTCGCCGACGAGGCCAAGAAGGTCCTCGGCACCACGATCATCGGCACCGACAAGGTTGTCGACAACGCGCAGGAGTTCGGCGCGCAGATCTCCAAGGTGAAGACCAGCGGCGCCACCGTGCTGTTCTACGCCGGCTACACCGAGGAGGCCGCGCCGTTCCTCAAGCAGCTGCGCGCTGCCGGCTGGACGGGCACCTTCATCGGCGGCGACGGCATCAACGACGCCAACATGCTGTCGGTGACCGGTCAGAAGGACGTCGAGGGCACCGTCTCCACCTGCCCGTGTGGCCCGGCCACCGCGGCCAAGGGCACCTTCGTGACCGACTTCAAGGCCAAGTACAGCGTCGACCCGGGCGTGTACGCGGACGTGTCGTTCGACCTGGCCAACATCTACCTCGAGGCGATCAAGGCCGGCAAGACCAGCCGGGCCGACATCCAGGCCTTCCTCTCCACCTACAACAAGGCCGGTTCCGCTTCTGGCGTGACCTACAAGTGGGAGCCGAACGGCGAGCTGGACCCGGCGCAGGTCAAGGTGTGGGCCTTCAAGGCGACCGCCGGTGCCTGGGCTCCGGAACTGGAGATCCCGAAGGCCTGATCCCGTCGGGGGTCACACAGGTTTGAGGGCGTGACGAAAAGAGTTGTTCCGGTGCGGTCGGGGTGCAACCCCGGCCGCACCGGCTCGACGCAACACCCTTCGGAGCATCGGTGGACTTTGCAGAACTCGTCCGGGGCTTCCCGGAACTGACCACAACCGGGTTGGTGCAGGGTGCGATCTACGCGCTCATCGCCCTCGGCTACACCCTCGTTTACGGCGTACTACGCCTGATCAACTTTGCGCACTCCGAGGTCTTCATGATCGGCACGTTCGGTGCCATCTGGACCTGGGCGGTGTTCGGGCTCGACAGCAACAGCGGCGCCCCCTCGGTGCCGAAGGCGCTGCTCCTGATCGCTCTCGCGATCGTGGCCGCCGCGCTGCTCTCCGGCAGCGTCGCGCTGCTGATTGAGGTTACCGCCTATCGGCCGCTGCGGCGGCGAAACGCGCCGCCTCTGGCCTTCCTCATCACCGCCATCGGTGCCTCGTACGCCCTGATGGAGCTCATGGGGACGCTGACCCAGCGTCGTCAGGTCGGCGCGCCCGCCCTGCTCCCCACCAAGACGGTGATCAGCATCGGTGGCTGGAGCATCACCCCGGTGCAGTTGCTGACGCTCGTCGTGGCCGTGCTGATGATGGTCGGGCTCGACTGGTTCGTGAACAAGACCCGGTTCGGCAAGGGCATCCGCGCGGTGGCGCAGGATGCGAACACCGCCGCGCTGATGGGTGTCAACAAGAGCCGCGTGATCGCGCTCGTCTTCGTGCTGGGCGGCCTGATGGCCGGTGTCGCCGCCGTCTTCAGCGACATGAAGAGCGGCAACACCCGGTACAACATCGGCTTCCTGCTCGGGCTCAAGGCGTTCTCGGCCGCGGTCCTGGGCGGCATCGGCAACCTGCGGGGCGCGGCCATCGGTGGCCTGCTGCTCGGCCTGGTGGAAAACTACGGATCGGCGCTGTTCGGCTCACAGTGGCGCGACCTCATCGCCTTCGTCGTGCTGATCGTCCTGCTGATGTTCCGGCCGACCGGTCTGCTGGGTGAGTCGTTGGGGAGGGCGCGAGCATGACCGCTCTGCGAGAACGCTGGCATTCCGCCTCGAGTGCCGTCGGCCGGAGGGTGGACGGGCTGCCGAAGTCCGCCCGGATCACCGGTCTGCTGGCCTTCATTGCCTTCCTCTACGTGCTGCCGAACAAGTGGTTCTACGAGTACCTGAACATCCCCGGTGTGTGGATTCCGCTCTACACGACCCGCAACGACATGGCCGCGGTGCTGTTCTACTGCGCCTGGATCGCGCTGCTCTCCCTCGGTCTCAACGTGGTGGTCGGCTACGCGGGTCTGCTGGACCTCGGCTTCTTCGGCTTCTTCGCCGTCGGTGCGTACACCGTGGCGTTGTTGACGTCGCCGGAGAGCAAGCTCATCACCGAGTACAACTGGTTCGAGAGCCCGTGGCCCTGGTTGGTCACGGTGCCGATCGCCATCTCCCTGGCGCTGCTGTCCGGTGTGCTGCTGGGTGCGCCGACACTGCGATTGCGGGGCGACTACCTGGCGATCGTGACGCTCGGCTTCGCCGAGATGATCCGGATCATCGCCAAGAACCAGGACTGGATCCTCAACGGCGACCGCGGTATCCCGCAGGTGGGGCACCCGCCGGGCAAGTACCCGGACGGGTCGGCCATCTTCCAGTTCGAGTTCAAGCCCTATTACTGGCTGCTGCTCACCGTGATCATCGGCGCTGTCTTCCTGATCCGGAACCTGGCGAACAGCCGGGTCGGCCGGGCCTGGATCGCGATCCGTGAGGACGAGGACGCCGCGGAACTGATGGGCGTACCGACCTTCCGCTTCAAGCTCTGGGCGTTCGCCATCGGCGCGGCGGTCGGCGGTCTGTCCGGTTCGCTGTGGGCTGGTCAGGCCAACTTCGTCAACTCGTCGACCTTCTCGCTGGAGAACTCGATCCTGGTGCTGGCGGCGGTCCTGCTCGGTGGTGCGGGCAGTATCGGTGGGGCACTGCTCGGTGGCTTCCTGGTCATCTACATTCCGGAGTGGCTGCGGTCGGTGGGTGACGTCTTCGGTCTGCCCGAGGTGGCGACCGTCTTCGGTAACGACATCGACGTCAGCCCGACGTCGCTGCGGTACTTCATCTTCGGGATCCTGCTGATCATCGTGATGATCTTCCGGCCGCAGGGCCTCTGGCCGAACCGGCGGCGGGCCGCCGAGCTCAAGGACCGGCAGAAGGAGGTGGCTGTCGTTGAGTGAGCCACGGATGGGTAGTGCGCGCGACGTCACCAGCGAGCGCGACATGGCGATCGACGCGCGGACGACGGTGGGTAGCCCGCCGGAGACGTCGTCGACGCCGGACGAGGGGACCGCCGAGCCGACCCCGACCGACGGCCGCAAGCCGCTGCTGGAGGTCGACCACGTCACGCTGCGCTTCGGCGGCGTGGTGGCCCTCAACGACGTCAACTTCACCCTCTACGAGGGCGAGATCCTCGGGCTGATCGGCCCGAACGGGGCGGGTAAGACCACCTGCTTCAACGCGATGACGGGCGTCTACGCCCCGACGACCGGGCAGATCCGGTTCCGGGGCGAGAAGGTCAGCGGCCGTAAGCGATTCCAGATCACCAAGCTGGGCATCGCGCGGACCTTCCAGAACATCCGGCTGTTCCCCGAGATGACGGCACTGGAGAACGTCCAGGTCGGCGCGGACGCGAACCACAAGACCAGCGTCCCCAGCGCGTTGCTTCGGTTGCCGCGGCACTGGCGGGAGGAGCGGCAGGGTCGGGAGAAGGCGCAGGAGCTGCTGGACTTCGTCGGCATCCAGGGCAGGGCGGGTGACCTCGCCCGCAACCTGTCCTACGGTGACCAGCGTCGACTGGAGATCGCGCGGGCCCTGGCCACCGATCCCACGCTGCTCTGCCTCGACGAGCCGGCCGCCGGCTTCAACCCGGCCGAGAAGGTCGCCCTGCTGCAGCTGATCCGCAAGATCCGCGACTCGGGGGTCACCGTCCTGCTGATCGAGCACGACATGCGACTGGTCATGGGCGTGGTGGACCGGCTGGTGGTGTTGGAGTTCGGGCAGAAGATCGCCGAGGGTTCGCCGGCCGACGTGCGCAACGATCCCAAGGTGATCGCCGCCTACCTGGGAGGTGTCGAGGATGCTGCTTGAGATCGAGAACCTGAAGCTGCTCTACGGCCGCATCGAGGCGCTGCACGGCATCAGCCTGCACGTCGACCAGGGCGAGATCGTGGCGCTCATCGGCGCGAACGGTGCCGGCAAGACCACGACCATGAAGGCGATCTCGGGGCTGCACGCCATCTCCGGCGGCAGCATCCGGTTCGACGGCACCGACGTGAGCCGGCTCCGCGCCGACCTGCGGGTGATCCGGGGGATCGGGCAGTCACCCGAGGGTCGTGGCGTCTTCCCCGGCATGACCGTGCTGGAGAACCTGGAGATGGGGGCGTACACCCGCCGGGACAAGGCCGACATCGCCAAGGACCTCGCGATGGTCTTCGAGCTGTTCCCGCGGCTCGCCGAGCGCCGCAAGCAGGCCGGCGGCACGCTCTCCGGCGGCGAGCAGCAGATGCTCGCGGTCGGCCGGGCGCTGATGACCCGTCCGAAGCTGCTGCTGCTGGACGAGCCGTCGATGGGTCTGGCGCCCAAGTTGATCCAGCAGATCTTCGAGATCATCACCCGGATCAACGAGCAGGGCACCACCATCCTGCTGGTCGAGCAGAACGCGCAGCAGGCGCTCTCCCGGGCGCACCGTGGGTACGTGCTGGAGACCGGCCGGATCGTCAAGGAGGGCACCGGCCAGGAACTCCTGCACGACCCGGCGGTCAAGGAGGCGTACCTCGGCGTGGCCTGAGCCACCCGCCCGGCGGCCGGCCATCCCCTCGCGGGGTGGTCGGCCGCCGGCGTTCGCACCGGCTGTCCGTTCCGGCGTCGTTCGCGCGGTGCCGCCACCCGGGGATGTCGGTGCGACGGACTAGAGTCGCTGCCGTGACAGCTACGACTCCGCGCCTGCTCCTCGTCGACGGACACTCCCTGGCATACCGGGCGTTCTTCGCCCTGCCGGTGGAAAACTTCTCCACCACGACGGGTCAGCCGACCAACGCGGTGTACGGCTTCACCTCAATGCTGATCAACGTGCTACGCGACGAGCAGCCGACCCACATCGTCGTCGCCTTCGACGTCTCCCGCCGTTCCTTCCGCACCGACCGGTACGCGGAGTACAAGGCCGGCCGCAGCGAGACCCCGACCGACTTCAAGGGTCAAGTCAGCCTGGTCAAGGAGGTCCTGGCCGCGCTGCAGATCCCGGTGGTGGAGATGGAGGGCTACGAGGCCGACGACGTCATCGCCACGCTCGCCTGCCAGGCCCGCGACCAGGGCATGACGGTGCTGATCAGCACCGGTGACCGCGACGCGTTCCAGTTGGTCGGCGACCAGGTCACCGTGCTCTACCCGCGCAAGGGTGTCTCCGACCTGGCCCGGATGGACCCGGCGGCGATCGAGGCGAAGTACGGCGTCGGCCCGGAGCGCTACCGGGACCTGGCCGCGCTGGTCGGCGAGACCAGTGACAACCTGCCGGGCGTCCCGGGTGTCGGCCCGAAGACCGCAGCCAAGTGGATCACCACCTACGGCGGGGTGGAGGGCGTGATCGCCCGCGCCGACGAGATCAAGGGCAAGGCCGGCGACAGCCTGCGCGAGCGGCTCGCCGACGTGATCCGCAACTACGAGATCAACTGCCTGGTCTCCGATCTTGAGCTGCCGCTGCGCCCGGAGGACACCCGGTGGACGGGCTGGGACCGGGAGGCCGTGCACCAGGTCTTCGACACCCTCGAGTTCCGCATCCTGCGGGACCGGCTCTACCAGTACCTGGAGGCGGTCGAGCCGGAGGCCGAGTCCGGCTTCGACCTGACCGGCGAGATGCTGACCGAGCCGGGGGCGCTGAGCGGCTGGCTGTCCGCGCACGCCCCGACCGGCACCCCGGTCGGCATGGCGGTCAAGCTCGACACCGGCCCCAACCGGCGGCACACCGCCTCGATCACCGGGCTGGCGCTGGCCACCGCCGGCGGGGCGGCGGCCTGGGTGGACCCGGCCCGGCTCGACGCGGCCGACGAGGGCGCGCTGGCCGGTTGGCTGGCCGACGCGCAGCGGCCCAAGGTGCTGCACGACAGCAAGCCAGCCGTTCTGGCCTGCTCGGCGCACGGCTGGGAGCTGGCCGGCATCGTCCGCGACACCCAGATCGCCGCATACCTGGCCCGACCCGACCAGCGCTCCTACGACCTGACCGACCTCGCGCTGCGCTACCTGCACCGGGAGCTGCGGGTCGACGCGCCGGAGACCGGCCAGCTCACCCTCGACGGGCTCGGTGACGAGGGCGTGGCCGAGCAGAACCTGATGCTCCAGGCCCGGGCCACCCTCGACCTGGCCGACGCCATCGACGCCGAGCTGTCCCGTGACGGCGAGCAGTCCGCCCGGCTGATGGCCGGGGTGGAGCTGCCGTTGATGCGGGTGCTGGCCGGCATGGAGCGCACCGGCATCGCCGCCGACACGCACTATCTGTCCGAGTTGGAGGCCCACTTCGCGGCCGAGGTGAAGGCCGCGGCGCAGGGCGCGTACGAGGCGGTGGGTCGGGAGTTCAACCTCGGCTCGCCCAAGCAGTTGCAGGAGATCCTCTTCACCGAGCTGGGCCTGCCCAAGACCAAGAAGATCAAGACGGGCTACACCACCGACGCCGACGCCCTGCAGTGGCTCTACGCGCAGAACCCGCATCCGGTGCTGGCCCACCTGCTGCGCCACCGCGACGTGGCCAAGCTCAAGTCGACCGTGGACGGGCTGCTCAAGTCGGTCTCCGACGACGGCCGGATCCACACCACGTTCAACCAGACGGTCGCGGCCACCGGGCGCCTCTCCTCCACCGAGCCCAACCTGCAGAACATCCCGATCCGCACCGAGGAGGGCCGGCGCATCCGCCGGGCCTTCGTGGTGGGTGAGGGCTACGAGTGCCTGCTCACCGCCGACTACAGCCAGATCGAGATGCGCATCATGGCGCACCTCTCGTCGGACGACGCGCTGATCGACGCGTTCAACTCCGGCGCCGACTTCCACGCCGCCACCGCCTCGTCGGTCTTCGGGGTGCCGCTCGACGAGGTCACCCCGGACCAGCGCCGCAAGATCAAGGCCATGAACTACGGCCTGGCGTACGGGCTGAGCGCGTTCGGGCTGTCCCAGCAGCTCGGCATCGGCACCGAAGAGGCACGCGGGCTGATGGAGAACTACTTCGCCGGCTTCGGCGGGGTGCGCGACTACCTGCACCAGGTGGTCGCCAGGGCCCGCCAGGACGGCTACACCTCGACGATCCTGGGTCGTCGCCGCTACCTGCCCGACCTCGGCAGTGACAACCGGCAGCGCCGGGACATCGCCGAGCGGATGGCGCTCAACGCCCCCATCCAGGGCTCGGCGGCCGACATCATCAAGGTGGCGATGCTGCACGTCGACACCGCGCTGGGCGAGGCCGGGTTCCGCTCCCGGATGCTGCTGCAGGTGCACGACGAGCTGGTCTTCGAGGTGGCACCGGGCGAGCGGGAGGCGCTGGAGGCGCTGGTCCGGCGGGAAATGGGCGAGGCCTACCCGCTGTCGGTGCCGCTGGAGGTGTCGGTCGGCGAGGGCCGCGACTGGAACAGCGCCGACCACTGACCGTTGTTGCCGACGTGGTGACGGCGCGGGTCAGCGGCCGGGGCCCCGGCGCTCCTTCGGCGGGGTGCCGTGCCGGTCGAGGGCACGCCGGGACGGGCCGCCCGGGGGCGGCAACGGACCCTTGAGGGGGTCGTGGCCCCAGTTCATCAGCGACCAGCGCCACTTGGTCTCACGGACGTCGCCCGAGGGGCGCTGCGCCATGTGCCGGCGTACGTAGCCGACCACCTTGCGCATGTGCTTGTAGTCGCCCTCGGACAGGTTGCCACGCTTGCGGCGCAACAGGTCGATGATCTTCCGACCGGACTCGTGGCCGACCGACTCACCGCCGCCGGAGCGGCCGCCCTTGTGCCAGCCGACCTGCTTCGACTCGTCGCTCTCCAGCCACTTCGACAGCTCGCCGGGCTTCATGTTCACCGCGTCGGTGAACTCCCGGTAGGTGTCCTGGCCGTCGTCACCCCTGCTCACGGCGCAGCACCTCCGGGCGGTGGGCCACGTCGCGGCCCGAGTCGTCGTTGCGGATCCGGTACTGCGGCTCGTCCTCCGTCGCGTTCACGGCGTGCCCGCGTACGTGCGTCCGGTCGGTCAGCTTCTCCTTGACCACGCCGTGCGCCCGGCCGCTGTGACTGGCCCAGGAGACGTGGTCACCCGCGCGGAATTCCCTCTGCTCGGCCATACGCCCTGGCTACCCGTGCCTGCCTCGGCAAAACGGCTGGTCCCGGGGAGGGCACTACGGGGTGATCTCGCCGATCGGCAGCTTGATGTCGAACGGATCGGACAGCTCGATCACGTCGGCGCTGTCGGTCACCACCTCGTACTGCCGCTCACCGCCGGGCCCCACCCGGTCGCCGATCCGGTACGCGTACACGTGCACCGGGTCCTGCTCGATCCGCCAGTAGAAGGGGATGCCGGCGGCGGCGTACTCGCCGGGCTTGGCGAATCGGTCGATCCGTCGGGTGCCCGGCGAGACGATCTCCACGGCGAGGACGACGTCCGCCGGCCGCAGCATGGACCGATCGGACGGCACCTCGGCGCGGCACAGCAGGACGTCCGGCTGACGGCTGGTGTTGGCGCTGAGCCGGACTCCGACGGCCTGGGCAGCACGGAAGCCTACCGGTGCGTGGGAGCGTAGCCACAACCAGAGAAGGCCGCAGATGTCCTGGTGGCCCAGGGTGGGGGAGGGTGTCACCTGGATGACTCCATCGACGAGTTCGACGCGGGGGGCGTCATCCGGCAGGTTGAGCAGATCCTCGACCGTGTAGTCGGCGCGCTGCTGCCGCATCGGGTCCGGACACCAGGGGCCAGGTGGTGTCCGGATGGGCTCCGCGCTCATGGGGCGAGCCTACCGCCCGTCGATGGGGTGGGGGCCGCACCGCGAGTGCGACGCGGTCATTCGGCGGGCTTCTCGGTGACGAAGATGGCGGTGCCGGGGAAGAGGCGCCCACGTAGCGGGCTCCACTGCCCCCAGATTCCCTCGTGCCCCGCCGGCCACTCCGGCTCCACCAGGTCCAGCAGCCGGAACCCGGCACCGACCAATTCGCGGATCCGGTCGCCGAGGGTGCGGTGCTGCTCGACGTAGGTGGCCACGCCGGATTCGTCCTGCTCGACGTAGGGGGAGCGGTCGAAGTACGAGTGGACGGCCCTCAGCCCGCCCTCGCCGGGGTCGTCGAGGAAGATCCAGCGCATCGGGTGGGTCACCGAGAACACCCACCGGCCGCCGGGGCGCAGCACCCGGTGCACCTCGGCGTGCAGGGCCGCGGAGTCGTCCACGAAGGGGATCGCGCCGAACGCGGTGCAGGCCAGGTCGAACGACCGGTCGGCGAACGGCAGGGCGAGGGCGTCGGCCTGCACCAGCGGTACGCGTACCCCGGTGCGGTCGGCGGCTTCCGCGGCGTGGCGCAACATGCCGGCGGACAGGTCGAAGGCGACCGGCCGGGCACCCTGGGTTGCCAGCCAGCGCGCGGCGGCGGCGGCACCGGAGCCCACCTCCAGCACCCGCCGCCCGGAGACGTCGCCGAGCAGCCGGGCGTCGGCCTCGCGCAGGCCCTCGGGACACCAGACGAAGTCGACGTCGCCGAGGAACGCGCCGTGCTCGGCCTGGTAGTCGTCGGCGTCGCTGTCCCACCAGCCGCGGTTGGCCCGTCGGGCCTCGGCGTCACCCACCCGGCGCCGGGTCACCCGGCTGTCGTCATCCACGCGCCCACGCTAGGCCCCGCCGAGGTTCCTGCCGCGGTGGGCCGGGCCGACCCGCCGGCCCCACTCGCGCCGCCCCCGGTCAGTGGTGCCACCGGGGCTTCTGTGACGCACGAGACAGCAGGGGTGGTTTCCGGGCGATTGTTCGGCTTTCGCAGGTCATCGCATGCCGAGAAGCCGGGAGGGCTTGCACGCTGTGGTAATGCGCACGGTAGGCTAGACGATGCGCTCGCGGATCGTGTGTCTCGGCAGGGAGCAGGTGCGCGGTCGACGGAGTCACATCATGATCCCACTGTGATCGTTCGGTGTGCCCGGCGACGGATCCGCTGGCGCGAACAGGTCACTGCGACACCAGCCTGCTGTGACAACCCATCCGACCGGAGCAACCGCCCACATGACGAGCAGCATCGAGGCCCCCTCGAGCGCCACCCGGGTCACCCACGACGATCTCGGTTCCGAGGAGGCTTTCCTCGCCGCGATCGACGAGACCATCAAGTACTTCAACGACGGCGACATTGTCGAAGGCACCGTCGTCAAGGTCGATCGGGACGAGGTCCTGCTCGACATCGGCTACAAGACCGAGGGTGTCATCCCCTCTCGTGAGTTGTCGATCAAGCACGACGTGGACCCCGCCGAGGTTGTGACGGTTGGTGACCACATCGAGGCCCTGGTCCTCCAGAAGGAGGACAAGGAGGGTCGTCTGATCCTCTCCAAGAAGCGGGCACAGTACGAGCGGGCCTGGGGCACGATCGAGAAGATCAAGGACGAGGACGGCGTCGTCCGCGGCTCGGTCATCGAGGTGGTCAAGGGTGGCCTCATCCTCGACATCGGGCTGCGCGGCTTCCTGCCCGCGTCCCTGGTCGAGATGCGGCGCGTGCGCGACCTGCAGCCGTACGTCGGGCGTGAGCTCGAGGCCAAGATCATCGAGCTGGACAAGAACCGCAACAACGTGGTCCTGTCCCGCCGGGCCTGGCTGGAGCAGACGCAGTCCGAGGTGCGCACCGAGTTCCTCAACAAGCTGCAGAAGGGCCAGGTCCGCAAGGGCGTCGTGTCCTCGATCGTCAACTTCGGCGCCTTCGTGGACCTCGGCGGCGTCGACGGTCTGGTGCACGTCTCCGAGCTGTCCTGGAAGCACATCGACCACCCGTCCGAGGTCGTCGAGGTGGGCCAGGAGGTCGAGGTCGAGGTCCTGGACGTCGACCTGGACCGCGAGCGCGTCTCCCTGTCGCTGAAGGCGACCCAGGAGGACCCGTGGCGGCAGTTCGCCCGCACCCACGCGATCCAGCAGATCGTGCCGGGTAAGGTCACCAAGCTGGTTCCGTTCGGTGCGTTCGTCCGGGTGGACGACGGCATCGAGGGCCTGGTCCACATCTCCGAGCTGGCCGAGCGCCACGTGGAGATCCCGGAGCAGGTCGTCCAGGTCGGCTCCGAGGTCATGGTCAAGGTCATCGACATCGACCTGGAGCGCCGCCGGATCTCGCTGTCGCTCAAGCAGGCCAACGAGGGCTTCGTCGAGGGCGAGGAGCACTTCGACCCGACCCTCTACGGCATGGCCGCGACGTACGACGCCGAGGGCAACTACATCTACCCGGAGGGCTTCGACCCCGAGACGGGCGAGTGGCTCGAGGGGTACGACAAGCAGCGCGAGACCTGGGAGAACCAGTACGCCGAGGCTCGTCTGCGCTGGGAGGCCCACACCAAGCAGGTGCAGACCTCTCGGGCCGCCGACGCCGAGGCCGCTGCCAACCCGACTCCGGCCGTTCCGGCCGCCGCCGGTGGCGGCACCACCTCCTCGTCCAGCCCGGCCCCGAGCCGGCAGGCCGAGGAGCCGGCCGGCACGCTGGCCACCGACGAGGCGCTCGCCGCTCTGCGGGAGAAGCTCGCCGGCGGTAAGTGACCCGCTGAACGACGAAGGGCCCCGTCCCCGCGATCTTCGGATCGCCGGGGGCGGGGCCCTCGCCGTACCCCCGGGCGCTCGCCGCGCCGCACGGGCACCGAGTTGATTCCGTCCGCCCCGGGGGTGGTTTGGCGACGGGGCTCGTGATCCGGTTGACTGGTCCGGTGCTGAGGGTGGGGTTGACCGGCGGTATCGGGTCGGGCAAGAGCGCGGTGGCCGCGCGGCTGGTCGAGCGGGGTGCGGTGCTCATCGACGCCGACCGGGTGGCCCGGGAGGTCGTCGCACCGGGCAGCGAGGGACTGGCCGAGATCGTCGCCACCTTCTCCGAGAGGGTGCTGGACGCCGACGGCGCACTGGACCGCGCCGCACTGGGCGCGGTGGTGTTCACCGACGAGACGGCCCGTCGACGGCTGGAGGCGATCACCCACCCCCGGGTCCGTGCCCGCACCGCCGAGTTGGCCGCCGCGGCGGCACCCGACGCGATCGTCGTGAACGACGTACCGCTGCTGGTCGAGGTGGGTCTCGCGCCCACGTACCACCTGGTGGTCGTGGTGCAGACGGCCGTGGCGACCCGACTGCAACGGCTCGCCCGCGACCGGGGAATGGACCGCGCGGAGGCCGAGCGGCGGATCGCCGCGCAGGCCGACGACGCGCGCCGTCGCGCGGCGGCGGATGTGGTGCTGACCAACGACGGAAGCCTGGCGGAGCTGGACGCCGCCGTCGACACGCTCTGGCGCCAGCGGTTGCTGCCCTACGAGCACAACCTGCGGGAGCGGCGGGTGGTCCCGCCGGGCCGGGTCGACCTGGCCGAGACCAACCCGAGCTGGCCGGAGCAGTACGCCCGGCTGGCCGCCCGGATCCGGCACGCGCTCGCCCCGGCCGACCTGCGGATCGACCACATCGGCGCGACCGCGGTGCCGGGCCACGCCGCCGAGGACGTCATCGACGTGCAGGTGGCCGTCCCCAGCCTCGCCGACGCCGACGGGGTGCTGGCCGACCGGCTGGCGAACGCCGGGTTCCCGCGGGTGCCGGGGCACTGGTGGGACGATCCACGCCCGGCCGGCAGCGGCCGGTGGGAGAAGCGGCTGCACGGCAGCGCCGACCCGGCCCGCCCGGTGCGCCTGCACGTGCGGGCGGCCGACTCGCCGGGCTGGCGGTACGCGCTGCTGATGCGCGACCACCTGCGCGCCGACCCGGATCAGCGGGCCGCGTACCTGCTGCTCAAGCGGGAGCTGGTCGACGCCGCGCCGGACGTCGGCGGAGCCGGCACGGCCCGGGATCCCTGGTTCGACGAGGAGTACCTGCGGGCCGAGCAGTGGGCCGCGCAGACCGGCTGGCGGCCCTGAGAAGCACGGGTCACCGTGTGGTGGCGCCGGTAGGCCGGGCGGTGGCCGCCGGGCGGGGCACCGGGGCGAGGCGCGGCACCGAGGCGGGGCTGAGGTCCAGCTGCGCCCACGCACCGGGGTCGGTGTGCAGTTCCAGCCGGCGTAGCGACCCGCCCCGGTCGATCCAGTAGCGCAGCCGCGCGTCGGCCGTGCGCAGCTCAACGACGTCCACCGTCCGCCCACCGGCGACGTCCTCGCGTATCCGCACAGCCCGGCCTCGCGGGCCGGACGAGCCGGCGGCCAGCGCGGCGTCGACCAGCAGACCGAGGTCGTCCGTTCCGGGCCGGTTGAACCGCCACGCTCCCGTGGGCGTCAGCGGCGGCCGACCGGGCGTCTCGGCGGTGCCGCCGCCACCGGCCGTGGCCGGCACGTCAGCCCGGGCCACGCCGGTGGGATCGCGCCGCAGCAGGGTCCGGCGGTCCGGGACGCCGAGGTCGGCGACGGCAAGGTACGCGGTGCGGGCGGTCCAGCTCAACCAGCCGGCGCCCCGCAGGTTGGTGTCCGTGCCCGTCGGCGCGGTCAGCGTCAGCGCGGCGCCGCCCTGGGCGCGCAGCCGGGCCGGCAGCCGCTCCAGCCGGTCCTGCTCGGCGTCGGTGAGCGCGCGGGGCAGGCCGGGTCGTCCACCGAGTGCGTCCACCGGTCGTAGCGTCGGGCGGTCAGCCCGGTTGACGGTCACCGTGACCGCACCAACGCCGGGCAACCCGACCACCAGCTTGTGCAGCCGGGCGTCCTGGTCGAGCCAGTAGCGGGCCTGCCCGTCGGCGTCGCCGCCCGCTCGTCTGTCGCCGGTGGCCGGTGACGTCCCGCCGGGTAGCGGTGCCTCGACGACGTCCACCGGCCCGGCCGCGACGGTGTCCCGGGCCAGCCAGCGGGCGCCGCTGTCCCGCAGCGCCTGGGCCGGGTCCGGACGGTCCGCGGCGAGGCCGAGGAGCAGGTCGAGGACGGGTACCAGGCGCGCGTCGGGCGCCGGGCGGTGCAGCCGCCAACGGTCCGCCGGGGGCACCAGCGGTGGCGCCGCCGGGGTGGGCACCGCCGCCGGGTCCGGTCGGATCACCAGCACCGGACCGGCACGTTGCAGCAGGCCACGTTCGGCGCCTGCGCCCGGACCACCCACGTCGAGGTAGAGCAGCGCCCGGGACCAGTCCACCCACCCGACCAGTTCCGTACGGGCGGCTCCGGCGCCGACCGTGACACGGACCCCGGCGCGCAGGTCCCGCAGGTTGGTGACCCGCATGGCCGCCAGCCGCTCGCCCTCGGCGATCGTCAGCGGTCGGGCCGCCTCGGGTGGGTCGGGTGCCCAGCTCAACAACCCGAGCACCAGCCCCGTCGCGGACGCCACCGCGGTCAGGCCGAGCAGCATCAGGACCGTGCGTCGGCGACGGCCGGCCGGGGTTGGACCGGTGGTGTCGGCGGCGCCGGCGGGGCTGTCGGTGGCGCGGTCGGAACCGGCTCGGTGGGCCGTGCCGGGCCGGTCCGTGGGCGCCGATCCGCTCGGGGTGCCGGCGGTCCGGCCGGTGGTGCCGGCCGGGCCGTCGCGGTGGCGACCGGTGGCGGATCGGCTGGCGGCCCGGGTGACCGGCCGGTTCGTGCCGGGACGGGGCTTGCCCCCGGGATCGGTGTCGGGTGCCGGCTCTGGAGAGGTGTCCACGGATGTGAAACGGGCGGGGTGGCACGGGGGTGACGAGCAGGGGCGCTCGCGGCGGCCGGTCTGCGCCTCGAGCGCGACCACACCGGTGCGCACGCCGGACGGTGCCGGGTGCTGCGACCGCAGTGCCGGGGGCGGCCGGCCGTGATGACGGCCTGGCCACCGGCCCGGTCGGCCGCCGCGAGCGGCCTACAGCGAGAGCCTAGCGCCGGTGACATGGGCCACACAATGGGAATATTGAAGCTGATCACGTACCCGCCGTGCAGGCCGTTCCTGTCGGACCTCCGGCGTACCGTTGACGTCATGGCGCTCGACATTCCCCGGCTCGACGGCCGCTTCCAGGTCGTCAGCGAGTTTCAGCCGGCCGGCGACCAGCCGGCCGCCATCGACGACCTTGAGCGTCGGGTCCGGCGCGGCGACCGTAACACGGTGCTGCTCGGCGCGACCGGCACCGGCAAGAGCGCCACCACCGCGTGGCTGATCGAGCGGCTGCAGCGCCCGACCCTGGTGCTCGCCCCGAACAAGACGCTCTGCGCGCAGCTGGCCAAGGAGTTCAGCGAGCTGCTGCCCGACAACGCGGTCGAATACTTCGTCTCGTACTACGACTACTACCAGCCCGAGGCGTACATCCCGCAGACCGACACCTACATCGAGAAGGACTCCTCGATCAACGAGGAGGTCGAGCGGTTGCGACACTCGGCGACCATGTCGCTGCTGACCCGCCGCGACGTGGTCGTGGTGGCCACCGTGTCGGCGATCTACGGCCTGGGCACGCCGGAGGAATACCTCGACCGGGCGATCCGCATCGGTGTCGGCCAGGAGCTCGACCGCGACCAGTTGCTGCGGCGGCTCGTCGACATCCGCTACACCCGCAACGACATGGCCTTCCAGCGGGGCACCTTCCGGGTCCGGGGCGACACGCTGGAGATCATCCCGGCGTACGAGGAGCTGGCCGTCCGCGTCGAGATGTTCGGCGACGAGGTGGAGAAGCTCTACTACCTCAACCCGCTCACCGGTGACGTGGTCCGCGAGGTCGACCAGCTGGTGATCTTCCCTGCCACGCACTACGCGGCCGGTCCGGAGCGGATGGAGCGGGCGATCCGCGACATCGAGGCGGAGCTGGCCGACCGGCTCGCCGAGCTGGAGCGGCAGGGCAAGCTGCTCGAGGCGCAGCGGCTGCGGATGCGCACCACCTACGACATCGAGATGATGCGGCAGGTGGGCTTCTGCTCCGGCATCGAGAACTACTCGATGCACATGGACGGGCGGCTGCCCGGCAGCCCGCCGCACTGCCTGCTCGACTACTTCCCGGACGACTTCCTCACCGTCGTCGACGAGTCGCACGTGACGATCCCGCAGATCGGCGGCATGTACGAGGGTGACGCCTCCCGCAAGCGGATGCTCATCGACCACGGCTTCCGGCTGCCCAGCGCGGCCGACAACCGGCCGCTGCGCTTCGACGAGTTCCTGGAGCGGGTCGGCCAGATGGTCTACCTCTCGGCGACCCCGGGGCCGTGGGAGCTGGAGCAGGCCCAGGGCGAGTTCGTCGAGCAGGTCATCCGGCCCACCGGCCTGATCGATCCGGAGGTCGTGATCAAGCCGACCAAGGGCCAGATCGACGACCTGATGCACGAGATCAAGCTGCGCACCGACCGGGACGAGCGGGTGCTGGTCACCACGCTGACCAAGAAGATGGCCGAGGACCTGTCGGACTACCTGCTCGAGAACGGCATCCGGGTGCGCTACCTGCACTCGGAGGTGGACACGCTGCGCCGGGTGGAGCTGCTGCGCGAGCTGCGCAAGGGCGACTACGACGTGCTGGTCGGCATCAACCTGCTCCGCGAGGGCCTGGACCTGCCCGAGGTGTCGTTGGTGGCGATCCTCGACGCCGACAAGGAGGGCTTCCTGCGCAGCGGCCGGTCGCTGATCCAGACCATCGGGCGGGCCGCCCGTAACGTCTCCGGTCAGGTGCACATGTACGCCGACAAGATCACCCCGTCGATGGCGGCGGCGATCGACGAGACCGATCGGCGGCGGGCCAAGCAGATCGCGCACAACGAGGCGCACGGCATCAGCCCGGAGCCGCTGCGCAAGAAGATCCACGACATTCTGGACGACATCTACCGCGAGGCGGAGGACACCGAGAACTCCCGCGTCGGCGGTGCGGTGCGTCAGCTCTCCCGGGGCAAGGCGCCGGTCAAGGAGACCCGCAGCCGGAGTCGGGCAGGCGCCACCACCACCTCACGGGAGGGGATGGCCCGTGCCGACCTCGCCCAGCTCATCCAGGAGCTCAACGACCAGATGCTGGCCGCCGCCCGCGAGCTGCAGTTCGAGCTGGCGGCCCGCATCCGCGACGAGGTCTCCGACCTGAAGAAGGAACTGCGCGGCATGGATGCCGCAGGCGTGAAGTAACGAACCGCCCCGGCGGCCTCCCACCTGCGGAAATGGCAGGTGCGGGCCGGTTCTGGTCGGCCGTCGGGGCGATCCGCCTGATTGCGGTGCGCGAGCGAGCTATTGCACTGGGTGATCGTCCTGCGTACTCTCCCTCGGTGGGGAGGCGGGGATGCCGTTGCCAACGAGTCCTGTCATTCGACGTGTGCGGCTCGGTGCCGAGCTGCGTCAGCTACGTCGGCGCGAGGCGCTGACCTTGGAGCAGGTCTGCGACCGGCTGGGTTGGGCCTCGACGTCGAAACTGTCCCGGATCGAGCTGGGCCAGAGCCGCCCGGACCTCGCCGACGTGCTCGATCTGCTGGACGTCTACCAGGTGCCGTCGCCGGCCCGGGACGCGCTGATCGTGATCGCGCGGGACGCGGCCACCAGTCGCGCCTGGTGGAAGACCCTGGGTGAGATGAGCGAGCGGCAGCGCACGTACGCCGAACTGGAGGCGGGTGCCGCCCACATCGTCGAGTACCAGCCGGCGGTCGTGCCGGGGCTCCTCCAGACGCCCGCGTACGCCCGGTTCCGGGTGGCCGCCGGTGCCCTGCTCACGCCGGAGATCGACATCGAGGCCGAGGTGCGTGCCCGGGCGCTGCGGCAGGAGGTGCTGCGCCGGGCCGACCCGCCGCGCTACACGGCGGTGCTCGCCGAGGCAGCCTGCGACCTGGGCGACCTGCCCGTCCCGATCTGGCGTGAGCAGCTGCGCCACCTGGTCGCCGTGACCGGGCTGGCCCACGTGACGGTCCGACTGTTGCCACGCGGGGCGGCGGCCGACGGTGGCCTGCACGCGCTCACCCCGTACTCCTGCTATGCCTTTCCCGACCCGGCGGACCCGCGGACGGTGATGCTGGAGGCGTTGACCACCGACGTCCGCCTGGCCACCGTGCTGGACGTCGACCGGTACGAGCGGATGACCGAGGCGCTGCTGGCCGCGGCGTTGTCACCGGAGGAGACGGTCACCGCGCTGGCCCGCCGCGTGGGGGAATGAGCCCACGGCCCGCCCGCGCGGCCACCGGGCCCGGCGCCCCCGAGCCCGTCGGGACCGGCGGCCGGCGCGTGCGGTGGGCACGATAACCGCGCGGTACGACAGTGCGCTCAGGCCGGTACGTCGATGAAGTGCTCGACCAGGGGCGGCCCGGCGAAGTGCGGCCCGATCAGTGCCCGCCACTGCTCGAACCGCTCGGTGGCCCGGAAGTTGTCGGTGTGCGCCTCGACCGAGTCCCACTCGACGAGCAGCACGAACCGGTTCGGGGACTCGATGCCCCGGGTCATCCGCACCGACCGGCAGCCGGGTGTCCCGGCCAGCACCGGGTGACCCTGGGCGTACGCGGCGGCGAACTCGTCCTCGTGTCCGGGCAGTACGTCGATCAACGCGACCTCAAGCACCATGCCGGAAGCCTCCCACGGCGGGTGGGTCCGGCGGTCTCGTGGGGTCTGTTCCGGTGTCGACAGTGGCCCGGGGTGGGTGACGCGCTGCGGGCCTCGGTTGGCCGCTCGCCGCACCAAACTCACACTAGCCTCCTAGGACGGCGGACGGGGCGTGCGGTGCCCTATTCCCCGTCTCCGAGTGGGCGGGCACACCGGCTGCCCGGGGTGCGATCACACGGCGTGGTGGGGGAGAATGGTGATCGAGGAGGGGAGTATTCCCTCGCGACGGAGTCGTCAGCACGGTCGGCCGCCGGTTATCGGCGTCCCCGACCCGGCGCCGTCGGTCGCCGTCCCGCTCGTGCGGGCCGGTGGCGGAAGAGACCTCCGACAGTCACCAGAGTGAGCGTCAGCGGCACGCCGGGCCCCGCAGGGGCGTACGGTGTGCCCGACGCCGCGTGTCTGCCGGAGGAATGAACGTTGGACGTGTCCGGATTGGTGTGGGCGGGGACCCTCGTCGCACTGACTGCGGTTCTGCTCGTCGACCTGTTGATCATCGGTCGGCGCCCGCACGAGCCCAGCGTGCGCGAGTCGAGCCTCTGGGTCGCCTTCTACGTCGGCCTGGCCCTGCTCTTCGGCGCCGGCGTCTGGCTGACCTCCGGGGCCAGCGCGGCCGGGCAGTTCTACACCGGCTGGCTCACCGAGTACAGCCTCTCGGTGGACAACCTCTTCGTCTTCGTGATCATCATGGCCCGCTTCGGGGTGCCCCGGCAGTACCAGCAGAAGGTGCTGCTGGTCGGCATCGTGCTCGCGTTGGTGATGCGTGGTGGCTTCATCGCCGCCGGCGCGGCCCTGATCTCGCAGTTCTCCTGGGTCTTCTACATCTTCGGCGCGTTCCTGATCTACACCGCGGTCAACCTGGCCCGGCAGGGTGAGCCGGACGAGGACGAGTTCTCCGAGAACCTGCTGATCCGGTGGAGCCGCAAGGCGCTGCCGATCTCCAAGGACTACGACGGCGCGAAGCTGACCACGCACTCGGCCGGGCGACGGCTCTTCACCCCGATGCTGATCGTCATGATCGCGATCGGCACCACCGACCTGATCTTCGCTCTGGACTCGATCCCGGCGATCTTCGGCATCACCCAGGAGCCGTACCTGGTCTTCACCGCGAACGTCTTCGCGCTGATGGGTCTGCGCCAGCTCTACTTCCTGCTCGGGGGCCTGCTCGACCGGCTTATCTACCTGAGCTACGGGCTGGCCGTGGTGCTCGGCTTCATCGGGGTCAAGCTGGTGCTGGAGGCGCTGGCCGACAACAACCTGCCGTTCATCAACGGCGGGGAGCACGTGGGGTGGGCGCCGCACATCCCGATCTGGCTCTCCCTGCTGGTCATCCTCGGCACGCTGCTGATCGCCACGGTCGCCAGCCTGATGAAGTCCGCCCGGGACCGCCGCCGCGAGCTGGCCGAGGCCCGGCGCTGAGTCGTCACCGGCCGGGTGCGGGGACGCGCCCGGCCGGGGTCAGACCCGGTGCGCGCCGACCAGGGTCGCGGTCCGATCGGCTGGCAGCGGCTCCTCCACCACCCGCCGCCGCCGGTAGCAGGCGTGCAGCATCCGCCGGTTCTCGTTGTCGCCGGGAACGGCGGTGACGATCCCGATGTGGTGGATCTTCCGGCCGGGACGGGCGAAGAAGTAGAGGTCGCCGGGACGTTCCGCGCCCAGCGGCAGGGGAGTGGTCGCCACCGCCTGATCGTCGGCGTCGCGGGGCAGCAGCACCCCGAACCGGCGCCAGGCCAGGTGCACCAGGCCGGAGCAGTCGATGCCGTACGCGGAGAGCCCGCCCCAGACGTAGACCACGTGCAGCAGCCGCTGCGCCACTGCCAGCACGGCGGCGGCGCTGGGCGGCTCGGCCGGTGCCGGGACCAGTTGATCGTCGGGCAGCCAGAGCGGCGTGGCGTGGCCGGGGACGTGCACCGGCTGCCAACCGTCGCGCACCGGGCCGGCCGGGACGAGCCGGGTGCCGACGACCACGCCGGGCAGCACCACCGGCCCGTCCGGTGCGGCGCGCAGCGCGACGGCCGTGGCGTCCACCACCAGCGGGGTCCCGGTGGCGGTCGGGTCGGCGGGGATCAGCTGGTCGGCGGGTAGCCAGCCCGGGTAGCCGCGCGGGTCCAGCTTCGCGGCCGGCTGTTCGACGGCCACCACCCGGGCCCAACCGTCGGGGCGCAGCTCGCTGACGAGAACCCGTTCACCGAGCAGCAGTTGGCTCAGCACGCAGTCGCCGACCTGCTGGTCGGTGTCCAGGCCGGAGACCCAGGCGGGGATGTCGGCGCGGGCGGTGAGCGCAGGCCGGTCGACGGGGCGGACAGCCTCGGGGGAGGTCCAGAGCGTCGCCACCGCGACCCGGACGACGGCCTCGCGGCCCGGTTGCAGCTCCACGTCAACCCCCAGCTCGTGTCGGCCGTCCTCCGCAAACACTATGAAAGAAACCAACAATCATCAACTGCGAGGCTGCATATTTGCTTCAGTCAGGCCCGAGATGCCCAGGCCGGGAGCGTCCGGCAGCACCACGGTGGCCCCCTCGTAGCGGATCCCACCCTGCACCGGCGACCAGGCCAGCCACCATGCGGCGTCCAGGTCGGCGACGGCCGTGGTGCCGTACGCGGCGACCAGGCTCGCGGCCGCGCCGATGCCCACCTGACTCTCCATCATCGACCCGACAACCGTGCCGAGGCCGTGCGCGGCGGCCAGCTCCAGCAGGGTGCGCGCCGGGTGCAGCCCGCCGCACTTGGCCAACTTGACGTTCACGAGGTCGGCCGCCCGACGGCGGATCACCTCCACCAGGTCACGAACCCCGAAGACCGCCTCGTCGGCCAGGATCGGCACCGACACCCGGTCGCTGACCCAGGCCATCCCGTCCAGGTCCCAACGGGCCACCGGCTGCTCGACCAGCTCCACGTCGAGCCCCGCGTCCTCGATGCCACGGATCACCCGGACCGCCTCCCGGGGCGTCCAGCCCTGGTTCGCGTCGAGCCGGATCCGGGCACCGGCGCCGACCGCCGAGCGGACCGCCCGCACCCGCTCCAGGTCACCGGCCGCGTCCGTGCCGACCTTCAACTTGAGCACGCCGAAACCGTCGGCCTGTCGCTGCCGCGCGGCCGCCGCCAGGTCCACCGCGTCGCCCGCGGCCAGCGTGACGTCCGTGGGGACCCGCAGCGAGGTGCCACCCAGCAGCCGCACCAGGGGTACGCCCAGCCGCTGGGCGACCAGGTCGTGCAGGGCCACGTCCACCGCGGCCTTCGCCGCCTCGTTGCCCACCACCGCGCGCTGCACCTCCGCGCAGCGGGTCACCAGGTCGTCCGGGTCGCGCCCGGTCAACAGCGGCCCGAGGAGTTCCCGCACGCAGGCCTGAGCGCCGGCCACCGACGCGCCGGTGACCTGCCAGACCTGCGGCGCCTCGCCGAAGCCGGACCGGCCGTCGCCGTCGATCAGCTCGACGACCAGCGTGTCCACTGTGGTGGTGCGGCGCAACGCGGTGACGAACGGGGTGTGTAAGGGGGCGGAAACCCGGTGGGTGCGTACCGCCGAGATCGTCATGTGGGGCACCCTATACGGAGGCACGCGGCGGGAGGGGAGACCGGATGACCGGGCGGGACTGGGAGTTGGTGGGCGCGCCGAACGCGCGTGACCTGGGTGGCCTGATCGGTGCGGACGGCCGACGGGTACGCGCCGGACGACTGATCCGTACGCCGGCGCTGGGCCGCCTCACCGACGAGGACCTGCCGGTGCTGGCGAAGCTCGGGCCGGCCTGCGTGGTGGACCTGCGCGACGGCTCGGAGATCGCGGTGGCCCCGTCGGACCGGCTGGTCGGCGAACCCCGGGTGGTGCACCTGCCGGTGCACGACCCGGAGCACCCGGTCTTCACGTACGTCTCGGCGGTGCTGCTCGGCCACGACCTGAACGCGTACGCCGAGCTGGCCCGGCAGGGCACGGCGGGAGCGATGGCGGAGATCTACCGCTGGTTCGTCACCGGGGAGTCGGCACGGGTCGGCTTCGCCGAGGCGGTGCGGCTGGCCGCCCGACCGGAGAACCTGCCGCTGGTCTACCACTGCTCCGCCGGCAAGGACCGCACCGGCTGGCTCACCGCCATTCTGCTGACCGCGCTCGGCGTTGACGAGGCCACGATCCGCGCCGAGTACCTGCGCAACAACCCGCTGACCGACAGCCTGCGCGCGGTGATCGTCGAGGCGATGCGGCGGCGGCAGCCCGAGCTGGATGTCGACGCCGTGCTGCCGGTGCTGGAGGTCCGCCCGGAGTACCTCGACGCCGGCTACCAGGAGGTGCGCCGGGTGCACGGCTCGTTCGACGGCTACCTGCGCGACGGGCTCGGGCTGACCGAGGAGACCCTCACGGCGCTGCGGGCGCAGTTGCTGGAGTGACCGACGCGCCGTCCGGCCTACCGGTGCGGGCGGCCCGACCGAGGACGATCAGCGCCTGGCCGGCGGCGTAGCTCGCCATCACCAGGACCGGCGTGCCGGGTGGCTGGGCCATCCCGGCGACCCCGGCGGCGATCACCATGTCGGAACCGAGGAACAGCGCGGCGCCGAGACCGACCCGCCAGCCCTGGGTGGCGGCGGTGCTGGCCATCGCGGCCAGGGCGAGCGCGTAGCCGGCCACGGGCACGGCCAGCCCGTCGTCGGCGAGCCCCGCCCACATCCAGGTCAGCGCGACGACGGTCAGCACCGCGTACCCCAGCGGGACCGCGACCAGCGGTGTACGGCGCAGCGCGGTCGCGGCACCGTGCCGGGTGAACGCCGCGAGGTAGCACAGGTGCGCGGCGAGGAAGCAGGCCATGCCGGCCATGAACCAACCGGTGCCGTCGCCCAGCAGCGCCACGTCGCCGCCGGTGGAGAAGGCCAGCGCGGCGAGCACCAGCCGGTCCGGGCGGGCGCCGCGCTCGGCGGTGGCCCGCCAGAGGTACGCGGCCAGCAGCGGCATCAGCAGCGGCTTCGTGAGCAGCTCGGCCACGCCGTTGTCGGTGGCGTTGGCCAGCAGGTTCGCCACCGTCACGGCGAGGAAGGTGGCAAGGAGGACACGACTGCGGGGCATCGGCGGGCTCCGGGGTGGGGGGTGCGAGCAGCCTAGCCGGAGTCGACCGGTCAGAGCTGGTGGCGGGCGGCCCAGACCCGCGCCGAGACGTTGGCGATCAGGCGGCAGGCGTCGTCCTCGACCTCGTCGCCGCTCGGGCCGCCGTCGGCCAGCTCGGTGGTGGTGCAGACCGCGATCAGGTACGGCGGGGCGTCGTCGGGCAGAACCACCCCGGCGCCGTGCCGGACGCCGCGTACCCAACCGTTCTTGTGTGCGATCCGGGTGCCCTCGGGCAGGCCGGCGGCCAGGTCCTCGCGGTGCTCCTGCGCGAACAGGACGTCCAGCATGGCCGCGCAGCCAGCCGGCGAGGCGAGGCATCCAGGGCTGCTGGCCCCGGTGGCCAGGGCGCCGAGCAGAGCGGCCAGGTCGGCGGCGGTGACCAGGTTGGTGATGCCGGCCTCGCGGGCGGCGAAGTCCTCGATGCCCCGGCCGGTGATGCTGTGCCGGGCGCCGGCCAGCGCCCACGCCTGGGCGACGGCGGGCAGCCCCACATGGCCGATGACCAGGTTGGTGGCCAGGTTGCTGGACCGCACGATCATCCGCTCGGCGAGCCAGCGCAGCGGCGCCGTGCCACCCACGCGCTCCCAGACGGCGTCGTCGTTGTCGTAGTGCGGGGCGCAGGAGAACCGGGGCGCGCCGGGCTGGGCCGAGTCGAACTGGTTGACCACCGGGACCGGGGCGTCCAGCTCCAGCGTGCCGGCGTCGGCGGCACGGTACAGGGCGGCGAGCACCGCCACCTTCATGGTGCTGGCGGCGTAGTGGGCGGCGCCGGCGTGGCGGGTCCAGGTCGGCGGCGCGTCGAGGCGGCCCACGTACGCCGAGACGGTGCCGGGCACCTTGTCCAGGTGGGCGTCGAGATCATCCCAGGTCATGCCGGTGACCGTAGCCGATCGTTCGACGGGGGAGGGCGACGTACCCCCGCCGGAAAGCGGACGGGCGCGCCGGCCGCAAGCGGCCGACGCGCCCGGTCCCGGGTGCTGGTGGGTCAGCCGGCGTGCTTGCGGCGGGCCGCCGCGCGACCGCGCAGCTGCTGGTCGAGCACGACCTTGCGGATCCGGACGGCGGTCGGGGTGACCTCGACGCACTCGTCCTCGCGGCAGAACTCGAGAGCCTGCTCCAGCGACAGCTTGCGCGGCGGGATCAGCTTCTCGGTCTCGTCGGAGGTCGACGCCCGCATGTTGGTGAGCTTCTTCTCCTTGGTGATGTTGACGTCCATGTCGTCGGAGCGGGAGTTCTCCCCGACGATCATGCCCTCGTACACCTCGGTGGTCGGCTCGACGAAGAGCTGCCCGCGCTCCTGGAGGTTGATCATCGCGAAGGCGGTGACCGCGCCGGCGCGGTCGGCGACCAGCGAGCCGTTGTTGCGGGTACGCAGCTCGCCGAACCACGGCTCGTAGGACTCGAAGACGTGGTGCAGGATGCCGGTGCCCCGGGTGTCGGTGAGGAACTCGGTACGGAAGCCGATCAGGCCCCGGGCCGGGACCAGCCACTCCATCCGAATCCAGCCGGTGCCGTGGTTGACCAGCTGCTCCATCCGGCCCTTGCGGGTGGCGAGGAGCTGGGTGATCGCGCCCAGGTACTCCTCGGGGGCGTCGATGGTCAGCCGCTCGACCGGCTCGCAGGTCTTGCCGTCGATCTCGCGGGTGACCACCTGCGGCTTGCCGACGGTCAGCTCGTAGCTCTCCCGGCGCATCTGCTCGACCAGGATGGCCAGCGCCAGCTCACCACGGCCCTGCACCTCCCAGGCGTCCGGCCGCTCGGTGGGCAGCACCCGCAGCGAGACGTTGCCGATCAGCTCCTTGTCGAGGCGGTCCTTGACCATCCGTGCGGTGACCTTGGAGCCCTTGACCCGGCCGACCAGCGGCGAGGTGTTGGTGCCGATGGTCATCGAGATGGCCGGCTCGTCGACGGTGATCAGCGGCAGCGCCACCGGGTTCTCCGGGTCGGCCAGCGTCTCACCGATCATGATCTCGGAGATCCCGGCGACCGCGATGATGTCGCCGGGGCCGGCCGACTCGGCCGGCTTGCGCTCCAGGCCCTCGGTCATCAGCATCTCGGAGATGCGGACCCGCTGGGTGCTGCCGTCGGTGCGGCACCAGGTCACCGTCTGGCCCTTGGTGATGGTGCCCTGGCGGACGCGGCACAGCGCCAGCCGGCCGAGGAACGGCGAGGCGTCCAGGTTGGTGACGTGCGCCTGCAGCGGCGCGCCGTCCTCGTACGCGGGCGGCGGGATGGTGTCCAGCAGGGTGCGGAACAGCGGCTCCAGGGAGGTGCTGTCGTCCGGCACCGAGCCGTCGGCGGGCTGGGTCAGCGAGGCGATGCCGTCGCGGGCGCAGGCGTAGACGATCGGGAAGTCGATCTGCTCCTCGTCGGCGTCCAGGTCGAGGAAGAGCTCGTAGGTGTCGTCCACGACCTCCTTGATCCGGGCGTCCGGACGGTCCACCTTGTTGATCACCAGGATGATCGGGAGTCGCGCCCGCAGCGCCTTGCGCAGCACGAAGCGGGTCTGCGGCAGCGGGCCCTCGCTCGCGTCGACCAGGAGCACCACACCGTCGACCATCGTCAGGCCGCGCTCCACCTCGCCACCGAAGTCGGCGTGGCCGGGGGTGTCGATGATGTTGATGGTGACCGGGTCCGAGCCGTCGGCCGGCAGGTAACGCACGCCGGTGTTCTTGGCCAGGATCGTGATGCCCTTCTCCCGTTCCAGGTCACCCGAGTCCATGACCCGCTCGGTCGTCTCACCCCGGGCGCCGTACGCGCCAGCCTGCCGCAACATGGCGTCGACCAGGGTGGTCTTGCCGTGGTCGACGTGAGCGATGATGGCGACGTTGCGGAGGTCGGTGCGAAGCTGCATACCCTCTATCCTTCCGCCTGCGCTCGCGCAGGCTGCGTCGGGGTCACCCCCAGGTGCCCCTGATCTCTGGTGAAACTGCTGTCCGGGTCGTTCCCCCGGCTGGCATGCTGACTCCCGTGTCCCGGGGGCCTGAGTGCACGACCTGCTGACCTTGGTGCAGGGTCTGCCCACCCTGTGGATCTACCTGGTCGCCGCGTTGATCGTGGCGGGCGAGACCGCGGTGATCTTCGGCCTGCTGGTGCCGGGTGAGGCTACCCTGCTGCTCGTCGGCTTCCTCACCTACAACGGTACCTTGCGGCTGGGCCCGGCGTTGCTCACGATGATCGTCGCGGCGGTCCTGGGCGACGGGCTGGCGTTCCGCGCCGGACGGCGGTACGGCCCACGGCTGCGTGCCGGGCTGGGCCACCGCGTCGGGCCCGCGCGGTGGAGCCGGGCGGACGCCATGCTGGCCCGACTCGGTGGTCGGGGCGTGTTCGCCGCGCGCTGGGTGGCTTTCGCCCGCACCCTGGTGCCCCGGCTGGCCGGGGCGGCCGGGATGCCGTACCGGCGGTTCGCGCCGTGGAACCTGGCCGGCGTGGTGACCTGGGTGGGCGGGTCGGTGCTGCTCGGTCACCTGGCCGGTGAGTCGTACGACACTGTCTCCCGGTTGCTGGGCCGGGCCACCGGCGCGGCACTGGTGCTGCTGGCCGGCCTACTCGCGGTGGTGCTCGCCGGCCGGTGGCTCGGCCGTAACCCGGATCCGGCACGGGCGCTGCTCTCCCGGGCCGGCGCGCTGCCCCCGGTGCGCTGGCTCAGCGCCCGCTACGGGGTGCTGTTCTTCCTGGTGGCGATGCGGATCGGGCCGGCCTGGACGCTGCTGCTCAATCTCGCCGCGGGGCTCCTGCTGCTCTTCGCCGCCGGGCTCGCCATCGCCGGCCTGCTCGCCGTCGGTGTCCGCAACAGCGGGCTGGCCGCGCTGGACGGGGCGATCGGGGACTGGTTCGCCGCCCGGCGGACACCGGGTGCCGCCGACCTCACCATGGCCGTGGTGTCGGTGCTGCGCGGGTGGGTGCTGATCGTGCTGGTGGCGGTGGTGGCGGCGGTGCTGGCGTGGCGGAACCGCCCCTTCCGGGCGGACCTGCTGAGCGTGGTGGGCACGGTGGGTGCGTTCGTGCCGCTGCTGGTGCTGGCCGTGGTGGCCGAACTCACCGGTTCGCCGGGGGCCGGCCCGAACGGCGGCGAATCGGTGCCGTTCCCGACGCAGAACGCGGTGGTGGCGGCCAGCTTCTGCACCCTGGCCTGGCTGGTGTCCCGGGGCACCCGGTGGCCGGTGGCGGTGGCGGCCTGGACGGCGGCCGCCGCGGGCGTTCTCGGGGTCGGTGGCGCGCGGCTCTACCTCGGGCTGGACACGGCCAGCGGGACGGCGGCGGCGGTGCTGCTCGGGGTGCTCTGGACGGTGGTGTTCGTGGTCGCCTGGGCGACCCGCGACCGGGCCGTGGGGGATCGGGAGCAGCCGGCGGACCAGGTCCGGCCGCCGTCGCAGGGGCCTCGTCGCCCCGTCGAACCTTGCTAGTGTGCGGCGACGATCACACGGGGAGGTACGGATGCATCGACGGACCGGTCGGATGGGCGCCGCGGTGCTCGCCGGGCTGCTGCTGGCGGGCACGCTGGTCGGCTGCGGCGCCACCGGAGGGCAACCCCAGGACCAGGCCGCGCCGGTCGCGGTCACCGAGGGGCCGGCGGAGGCAATGGCCGACGCACCCGTCGACGAGACCACCGGGGAGCCGAGCCCGTCGGCGGCCGGGGCGGCGACGACCGACCCCGCTCCGAAACGCCTCGCGTCGCCGAGCGCGGCAGCGCCCATGGAGGCGGCCCGCACGGCCAGCGTGGCGCCGAGGCCTCGCCTTGTGCCCCGGCGGCCCACCGAGACCTGGGGTCCGCCGCCACCGCCGCGTCCCCGGGCGAGCCCCTGCGTGCCCAGCTACCGGGGCACCCAGGCGACCCGGGCCGAGGCGAAGGCGGCGCTGACCAACGCCGCGGAGCGCACCTACTGGCCGGTGTCCGCCCCGAGCATCAAGATCCCACTGAACCTGGTCAAGGCCACCGCCTGGCAGGAGAGCGGCTGGCAGTCCAACATCTACGCCTGCGACGGCGGCGTCGGGCTGATGCAGGTGATGCCGGCCACCGCGACCTGGATGAACCAGCGGTTCGAGCAGAACTACGACCTGCACAACTACCAGGACAACGCGTACCTCGGCGGCACGTACCTGGCCTGGCTGACCAAGTACATCGGCGACATGTACTTCGAGTCCGACTACCGGCTCGACGCGACCCTGTGCACCAGCGAGCTGAACTCCTGCCTGCTCAACGCGGTGATCGCCGCGTACAACTTCGGGCACGGCGCGGTGGCGCAGGAGGGGAAGCCGCTGGCCATCCCGAACCCGTCGTACGTGTACAACGTGCGGGCGCTGATGACCCAGTGCGTCTGCCTGGCGTACTGAGCACGCCGACCGACGGGGGCGGTGGCCGGGGGAGACCCGGCCCCGCCCCCGTCGTCGTGCCGGTCAGTGCCGGGAGGCAGCCGGCTCGTGCGACACCGGGGTGTCGGCCACCCGATCGCGGGCGATCCGGCCGGGCCACCAGAAGCGGTCGCCGAGCATGAACGCGAGCGCCGGCACCAGGACCGTGCGCACGAGCAGGGTGTCCAGCAGGACGCCGATGCAGACGATGATGCCGATCTGGGTCAGCGTGATCAGCGGCAGCACGCCGAGGACGGCGAAGACCGCGGCCAGCAGAACACCGGCACTGGTGATCACCCCGCCGGTGACCCGCAGCGCGGAGAGCATCCCGTCCCGGGTGCCGGCGCCGCGGGCGTCCTCCCGGGCTCGGGTGACCAGGAAGATGTTGTAGTCCACGCCGAGTGCCACCAGGAACACGAAGGCGAGCAGCAGCACACCGCTGTCCAACGCCGGGAAACCGAGCACGTGGTCGAAGAGCAGCCACGCCGCACCCAGGCTCGCGAAGAACGACGCGATGACGGTCAGCACCAGCAGCACCGGTGCCAGCAGGCCCCGCAGCAGCAGTACGAGCACCGCGCCGACCAGCAGCAGGATGATCGGCAGGATCAGCCGCAGGTCCCGGTCGTTGGCCTCCTCGGAGTCGTAGGTGGCCGCGACGGTGCCGCCGACGATGGCCCCCGACGGCGCGTCGGCGCCGTCGACCGCGGGGGGTGCGGAGCCGGGGACCGCGGCGACCGCGTCGCGCAGCGCCTGGATCGTCCGGTCGGCCGCGGCGGTGCCGGGTTCGGAGGCCAGCACCACGTCGACCTGGGCGACAGCCTGGCCGGCGTCGCCGGGGCGGGCCGAGGCGACCCCGGGGACGGCGGACGCGGCGTCGGTGACCGCCCGCACCGCCGTCGGGGTGGTGAGCACGGCCACCGGCTGGGTGGTGCCGGCGGGGAACGCCCGGGCGAGGGTCTGCGCGCCGACGACCGCCTCGGGCTCGGCCCGGAACTGCTCGGTCTCGGACAGGCCGGTGCGGATGCCGAGCCCGCCCAGCGCCAGACCGGCGAGCAGGAGCGTCGCCAGCACCGCGACCGGCACCGGGCGGCGCTCCACGGCGGTGCCGAGCCGGCCCCAGAGCCGGCCCTCGCGGACCTGCCCACCGACCCGGGGTACGAACGGCCAGAACAGGCCGCGGCCGAAGAGCGCCAGCACGGCGGGGAGCACGAACAGCGCCGAGAGCATGGCGAAGACCACCCCGGTCGCGCAGGCCACGGCCAGTGCGCGGTTCGTCTCCTGCTCACTGAGCAGCAGGGTGAGCACGCCGAGCACCACGGTGCCGCCGCTGGCCAGGATGGGCTCGGCCGTCCGGCGCAGCGCGGCGCGCATCGCCGTGAACCGGTCCTCCTCGCGGCGCAACTCCTCCCGGTAGCGGGCGATGAGCAGCAGGGCGTAGTCGGTGGCGGCGCCGAAGACCAGCACGCTGGCGATGCCGGTGACCTGGCCCTGCTGGAGGGTGATGCCGACGGCCGGCACGATCGTGTCCACCGCGCGCAGGGTCAGCTGCTCGGTCGCCGCGACCACGGCCAGCGGCACGATCCACAGAAACGGGCTGCGGTAGGTGATCAGGAGCAGCAGCGCGACCACGGCGGCGGTCACCGCGAGCAGGGTGATGTCGGCGCCGTCGAAGACCGAGGAGAGGTCGGCGGTGAACGCGGGGGCGCCGGTCACCGCGACGGTGAGCCCGCCGGGCAGGTCCGTCAGTGTGGCGCGGAGTTGGCTGATCGTCTCGGTGACCTGGTCCTGCCCGCCAGCGGTGCTCAGCGGCACGGCGACGAGCGCCACCGTGCCGTCCGGGGAGATCTGGGCGGGGCTGATCAGCCCACCCACCGCGAAGCGGCTGAGGTCTCCGGAGCGGGCGGCGAGGGCGTCCCGGTCGGCCTCGACCAGCGCGCCGCCGTCGGCGCGGCTGACCACCACGATGGCCGGCTGCACCTCACTGGACGGGAGTTGGTCCTGCAGCCGCTCCACCTGCGTCGACTGCCACCGCACGGACAACCCGCTGGCGGAGACCGGCGCCGGGTTGTCCGGTCGGGGCAGTCCGAAGACCGCCGCGCCGACGACGACGGCGGCGGCCACGGTGAACCAGGCGGCCAACCGGCCGCGGGCGACTCTGGTGAAGACAGACATCAGATGACCTCTGGGTCCTTCGAACGCCAAGTATCTTGACTATCGAGATTATCGACGCCTGTTCTATGCTGCAAGCCGGGGGACCGACGATGGGAAGAAGCGGCGCGACGTGGCGACTCACGGCATGTACCGGCGGCGCGACACGCGCCGCGAGCAGTTGGTCGCGGAGATCACCAACAACCTGCGGCGCTACTCGGTGGACGCCCAGCAGGTGGGCCACGCCTTCGCCAACCTGCACGGGCTCAACCCGACCGACCTGCAGGCGCTGATCGCCGTGATGGACGCCGAGCTGCTCGGTGAGCCGATCACGCCCGGCCGCCTCGGTGAGCAGCTCAACCTCTCCTCCGGCTCGGTCACCGCCCTGATCGACCGGCTCGAGCGCGCCGGCCACATCCGCCGCGACCGGGACACCGTCGACCGACGCAAGGTGCTGCTGCACTACGCCGACCAGGGAGCCGCCCTGGCCATGCGGTTCTTCCAGCCGCTGGGCACCCGTACCGACGAGGTGATGGCCCGGTTCGCCGACCACGAGCTGGAGGTGGTGCACCGGTTCATGACGGAGATGAGCGAGTCGTTGCGCGCGCACCGCGACTCGGTGCGCGCAGCGCGGCCCGAGTCACCCCGCCGCCCGACAGGCTGACCGTGCCGCACCGGCTCGTCGCCCGCCTCGCCGGCACCGCGCTGCGCCTGCCCGCGACCCGCCCCGGCCCGGTACGGGTCACCCGCGACATCCCGGTCCGGGTCCGCGACGGCGTGGTGCTGCGCACCGATCACTACGCCCCGGCCGTCTCGGACGCGCCCACCGTGCTGATCCGCACCCCGTACGGGCGGGGTGGACCGTTGCGGCTGCTCGGCCGGCTGCTCGCCGCGCGTGGCCGGCACGCGGTCATCCAGTCCTGTCGGGGCACCGGTGGCTCCGGTGGGACGTTCGCCCCGCTGGTGCACGAGCGCGACGACGGGCTGGACACCCTGGACTGGCTGCGCCGCCAACCCTGGTGGTCCGGCGCGCTCGGCATGTTCGGGGTCAGCTACCAGGGCTTCGCCCAGTGGGCGCTGGCCGCCGACGCCGGCGACGAGCTGCGCGCGATGGTCGCGGTCGTGACCGCCTCGGCCACCCGGGACTCGACGTACGCGGGGGAGTCCTTCGCCCTGGACACGGTCCTGACCTGGGCGGAGCTGCTGCACGCGCAGACCGTGCCGTGGCTGACGCGGCAGTGGGAGCTCAAGCGTGGACAGCCCCGACTGGCGGCCGCGCTGGAGCACCTGCCGCTGGCCGATGCCGACCGGGTGGCCACCGGGGTGACCATCCCGTTCTTCCAGGAGTGGCTGCGCCACCACACCCCGGACGCCGCGTACTGGCGGAGGAGGGTCTTCGCCGACCGGGTGGCCCGGGTGCGGGCGCCGGTGGTCATGGTCACCGGCTGGCACGACATCTTCCTGCCCGCCCAGCTCGACGACCACGCCACCCTGCGTGCCGCCGGGGCCCGGCCACGCCTGGTCATCGGCCCGTGGACGCACGGCAGCCCCGGCCTGTTCGTCGCCGCCCTGCGGGAGGGGCTGGCCTGGCTCGACGAGCACCTGGCGGGCCCGGCCTCCGCGCGCGACCGGCCGCCCCGCGTCGGGCCGTCCGCGTCGGCTCCGGTCCGGCTGTACGTGAGCGGCCCCGGCGGCGGCTGGCGGGACCTGCCGGACTGGCCTCCGCCGGCGGTCGAGACCGCCTGGCATCTGCACCCGGGCGGCGAGCTGGCCACGCGCCCGCCGGTCGCGTCGGCGCCGGACGAGTTCCGGTACGACCCCGGCGACCCCACCCCGTCGCTGGGCGGGCCGCTGCTCGTGGCGCAGCGGGCCGGCCCGGTCGACAACCGGCGCGTCGAGGCCCGACCCGACGTGCTGACGTACACCAGCGCCCCGCTGGCCCGGCCGGTCGAGGTGATCGGCCCGGTGCGCGCCGAGATCCAC
The DNA here is from genome assembly GCF_023896955.1 of Micromonospora sp. RHAY321. Lineage (GTDB taxonomy): Bacteria > Actinomycetota > Actinomycetes > Mycobacteriales > Micromonosporaceae > Micromonospora. The sequence goes on along the minus strand of NZ_JAMHIW010000011.1, from coordinate 14,310 downwards.
GTCCGCGCTGAGCTGCCCTACCTGGACGTGTTCGTCCGACTGTGCGACGTGGACCGTCGCGGCCGCTCCCGGAACGTGTGCGACGGCCTGGTCCGGGTCACACCCGATCGCTTCGCGGCCGACGCGTCCGGGGTCCGCCGGGTTCCGGTGCCACTGTGGCCGACCGCGTACCGGTTCGGCGCCGGGCACCGTCTGCGGGTGCAGGTGGCCGGTGGCGCCCACCCGCGCTGGGCGCGTAACCCCGGCACCGGGGAACCTCTCGGTACGGCCGTGACGCTGCGTGCCGGCCGGCAGCAGATCCTGCATGACCCGGCGCACCCCTCGGCGCTGCTGTTGCCGACCGTCCACTCTGGCTCCGAGCGGGCTCCAATCTGAACTGACCCTCGCTGAGCTGGGCATTCATCCAAAACGCGGGCTATCGTTGGGTCAACGCCCGGCGCTGTGCACCAGTAGGCCGGGCTCGTCCGCAGCCCTGCACCGCGTACGCGGTGTGACGTCGTGCCCGGTCCCCTCTCATGGAAAGGGGGACCCCATGACCCGGGCCCCGGCGAACCTGTTGGCCGTCCGTACCCTGCTGCTGACGCACCTCGACAACGCCCCCGGGCCGGACGACCTGGACCCGGCGGAGGTCGGCATCGTCGGCGATCCGGCGCACCGCGGCGGCTACCACTGCGGATCGGACCGGGTGGTCACCAACGACTACTCGGTGGTGGAGTCGCCCCGGGACCGTGCCGGCCTGACCCTCGACGCGGCGGCGCTGGACGTCGGCGGTTTCGAGATCCGCTCCGGTGGCGGGACGCACACCATGCGCAGCTTCTCGCTCTGGTGTGTGGGGCAGTGCGCCGCGAACGCGGCCGACACCCGGGACATCCGCGAGATCATCTACAGCCCTGACGGTACGACCGTGAAGCGGTGGGACCGGCTCGGCAAGCGCACCAGCGGCGACAGCTCGCACCGCTGGCACACCCACTTCAGCTTCTTCCGTGACGCCATCAAGGCCGGTCGCGACCAGCGGCCGTTGTTCCGCCGCTACCTCAGCTCCATCGGACTTCTGGAGGAGAACGACATGACCCCCGAGGAACACGCCTGGCTGGCCACCGTCCACCGGAACCTGACCGTGCTGGACGGCCGCAACCCGGTCGGGCAGATCTACACCCGGATGGCGTTGGGCGAGGACGCCACCGTCGCCAACTACGCGCCGGCGCACCCGACGCTGAAGTCGATCGCCGCCCAGGTGACCGCTCTGCAGAGCGCGCTGACCGCGCTGTCCGGCCGGGACTTCACCGACGAGCCGGCGATCATCCAGGGCGTACTCGCCGGGCTGACCCCGGAGAAGATCGCCGCCGCCATCCCACCGACCATGGCCAAGCAGGTCGCCGACGAACTGGCGCGCCGGCTGGTCGCCTGACCCGCCGGGCTCGCCGGCCGCGCCGAACCTGCCAGTCCGCGGCGACTCTTGGGCAATAACTGTTGCGCAACAGTCATTGCGGATGGCAGGGTCGGTGGCATGGAGAGACCCGACGTACGCCAGGTCACCGACTCGCGGGTGCTGGCCGCCATGGCCCACCCGCTGCGCCGCCGTTTGATGGACGTGCTCAAGGTGCACGGGCCCTCGACCGTCGGCATGCTCGCCGAGCGCACCGACCAGGCGCCCGCGAACGTCAGCCACCACCTCAAGGTGCTCGCCGCTGGTGAACTCGTCACCGAGGCCCCCGAACTGGCCCGGGACCGGCGCGAGCGGTGGTGGCGGCTGGTCACCAGGGGGGTGCGCTGGTCCAACGCCGACTTCGACGCCGACCCCGCGGCACGGGCGGTCGCCGACGCCGCCACCTCGCTCAACCTGGACCGGCACGTCGCCCTGGCCCGGGCGTGGCACACCGCCGACGAGGCGGCGCAGGCCGCCTGGCAGGACGGCCCGTTCTCCACCGACAAGTGGCTGCACCTCACCCCCGACGAACTCGCCGAGCTGAGCCGCGAAATGATCGACCTGCTGGCCCGCTGGGCCGACCGGCCGCTGCCTGACGACGGCCGCGAACGGCAGCCCGTCTTCGTGTTCGCCCACGGCGTTCCGGCCCGGCCGTGACCACGGCCACCCGCACCGATCCGACCCCGGCCCGGCCGGCCGGCGGTCTGCTGCGGCACCGGGACTTCCGGCTGCTCTGGGCCGGCCAGGCCGTCAGCAGCATCGGCAGCAACGTCACCACCGTCGCCCTGCCGCTGGTCGCCGTGGCCGTGCTCGACGCCGGCACCTTCCAGGTGGCGGTGCTCACCGCCGCGGCCTGGCTGCCCTGGCTGCTGATCGGCCTGCCGGCCGGCGCGTGGGTGGACCGCCTGCCGAGCCGACCGGTGATGGTCGTCTGCGACGTGCTCTGCGCGCTGGCCTTCCTCAGCGTGCCGCTGGCCGCCGCGCTGGACCGGCTCACCGTCTGGCACCTGCTGGTGGTCGCGCTCGGCGCCGGCACCGCGCGGGTCTTCTTCGAGACCGCCGACCAGGTGTACCTGCCGGTCGTGCTGCGACCCGAGCAGCTACCGGAGGGCAACGCGAAGCTGCACGCCACCCAGACCGTGAGCTACGTCGTCGGGCCGGGCCTCGCGGGCCTGATCGCCCAGCTCACCGGGGCGGTCGCCGCGCTGCTGCTGGACGCGCTCACCTTCCTGCTCTCCGCGGCCTTCCTGCTGCGGATCCGCACCGTGGAGCCGCGCACCCGGCGGGCGGAGGTGTCCCGTTCGCTGCGCGGGGACATCGCCGAGGGATTGCGCTTCGTCGCCCGCGACCCGTACCTGCGGGTGCTGTCGGTCTACGGCGCGGCCAGCAACATCGGGCTGATCGGCTACCAGGCGGTCCTCGTGGTCTTCCTGGTCCGCGAGCTGCGGCTCGCGCCGGGCCTGGTGGGCATCCTGATCGCGGTGATGAGCGCCGGGGGGATCGTCGGTGCGTTGCTGGCCACCACGCTGGCCCGCCGCTTCGGCACCGCGCGGGCCATGCTGCTCGGTGCGGCCCTCACCGGCCCGCCAGCGCTGCTCATCCCGCTGGCAGCGCCCGGTGCCGGGCTGGTCTGGCCGGCCCTCGGCGGAGTGCTGATCGGCCTCGGTGTGGCCATCGGCAACGTGGTCAAGGGCAGCTTCCGGCAGACCTACACGCCGCACCACCTGCTGGGCCGGGTGACGGTGAGCATGCACCTGCTCAACTACGGCACCATCCCGTTGGCCGCCGTGCTGGCCGGCGCGCTCGGCGCGCGGTACGGCGTCGACACGGCGATCGGGGTGATGACCAGCTGGCTGGCGCTCACCCCGTTGATCCTGCTGATAGGGCCGCTCCGGCGGCGGCGGGACCTGCCCGCCGCCCCGGCGGCGTCTTGAGTGCACTGCGGCGGCGGCCGTCGACCGGCCGCCGCCACCGGCACGGAGCTACATCGGGCGGACGTTGTCCGCCTGCGGACCCTTCTGCCCCTGGGTCACCTCGAACTCGACCTTCTGGCCCTCGTTGAGCTCCCGGTAGCCGCTCGAGGCGATGGCGGAGTAGTGGACGAACACGTCCGGCCCTCCACCGTCCTGCTCGATGAAGCCAAAGCCCTTTTCCGAGTTGAACCACTTAACCGTGCCGGTTGCCATGCATCTCTCCCTGTTCAAAGCGGCTGACCCTCGGCGTGTGGCCGATGATCGCCCGTACCTGTCCGACAGTAACGGGCAAAACCCGGATCCGCCGGCCGAAGTGCCGTAGGAACTCGGGTGAACTCTACGTGGCGCGATGCGAAACGCGCCCCCGCCACCCGCCACTGGGGCATGCTTGGCCCCGATGAGAGGTGCCGCAGCCACCGCGCTGTCCGAGCTGGAGCGCGAGATCGACGCGCCCGGCGACGGCCTCGACCGGCTCCGGTTGGTGCCCACCCCGTTCGTTCCCGAGGTGCGGCTGCACCTGGCCGAGGACGCGATCGTCTGGTGGGCACGCATGGAGGCCGCCGCCGGGCGCACCCTGGCGCCGCCGTACTGGGCCTCCGCCTGGGCCGGAGGTCAGGCCCTGGCCCGCCACCTGCTGGACCATCCCGAACTGGTCGCCGGCCGGCGGGTGCTCGACCTCGCTGCCGGGTCCGGGCTGGTGGCCATCGCCGCCGCGCTGGCCGGTGCCGCCGAGGTGGTCGCCAACGACATCGACCCGTACGCCGTCGCGGCCGTCACGGTCAACGCGCGGGCCAACGGGGTCGCCGTCGACGCCACCGGAAGTGATCTGCTCGACACCGGAGACGCGGAGGCGGACGTGGTCCTCGCCGGCGACGTCTTCTACAGCCGCGCACTGGCTGACCGGATGCTGCCGTTCCTGCAACGGGCCGCCGCCGGCGGTGCCGAGGTGCTGGTGGGCGACCCCGACCGGGGGCACCTGCCGGCGGACCGGCTGACGGTGCTGGCCGACTATCCGGTGCCCACGACGGAACCGTCGGTCGACTCGTCGCTACGCCGGGTGCTGGTGCTGCGACCCGCCTGAGGCGCGGCCGATCTCAGGGGCGACCCCGAGGTGGATACCAGGGGCCGCTGGGGGATGCGACCGGATGTCCAGGGTGGTGTGTCGGCCATAGCGTACGGGGCATGACGCAATGGCTCGCCGAGGTCGGAGACCTGCCCATCCTGCTGCTGATGGGAGCACTCGGGCTGGTCATGCTGTTCGACGCCGTACCCCTGCTGGGGGTCCTGATCCCCGGTGACGTGGCGATCCTGGCCGCGGTCGGCGTGGGTCGCCCGGCCACGGGGCTGGCGACCTTCACCGCGGTGCTGGTCGGCTGCCTGGCCGGATGGTCGCTGAGTTTCCTGGTCGGTCGCCGGTACTCCGAGCGGCTGCGACACAGCCGGGTCGGCGACTGGATCGGCGAGGCGCGTTGGACGGCGGCGGAGGGGATCCTGCGCCGCGGTGGCGGCCGGATGATGGTGGTCGCGCCGTTCCTGCCGGTGTTCAACGCGCTGCTGCCGCTGGCCGCGGGCGGCCTACGCATGTCGTACCGGCGGTTCCTGGGATGTGCGGCGCTCGGCGCGACGGCCTGGGCCGGTCTCTACCTCGCGCTGGGCACCGCGTCGCGCTCCCTGGCGGGGCTGCTGCCGGGGGAGTCGAGCCCGCTGCTGGTCACCATGGGCGTCGGGCTGGTGCTGGCCGCCGTGGTGTTGCTGGGCACCCGGCGCAGGCTCCGCGCGGTCGCCGGCCCGCCGACGCCCTGACCGGATCGGCCGACCGGCGGGCGGGGGGTGCGCCCGGGTGGTCGGGTGGGTGGTGCGGGGCCGGCCGGGGGGCCGGCCCCGCTCGGGTCACCAGCCTCGGGCGCGCCACTGCGGCAGAGCCGGGCGCTCCGCGCCGAGGGTGCTGTCCTTGCCGTGCCCCGGATAGAACCAGGTGTCGTCGGGCAGCTTGTCGAACACCTTCCGCTCGACGTCGTCGATCAGCGCGGCGAAACGCTCCGGGTCCTGGTCGGTGTTGCCGACCCCGCCGGGAAAGAGACTGTCGCCGGTGAACAGGTGCGGGGTCCCGTTCGGGTCGCGGTAGAGCAGCGCGATCGAGCCCGGGGTGTGCCCCTTGATGTGGATGACCTCCAGGGCGCAGTCGCCGACCGGCACGGTGTCGCCGTCGGCGAGCCGCTCCGCCTCGATCGGCAGCCCGGCCGCGTCGTCGGCGTGCACCAGCGTCCGGGCGCCGGTCTTGGCCACCACCTCTTCCAGCGCCACCCAGTGGTCCATGTGCTGGTGGGTGGTCACCACGGCGGTGAGACCGGCGTCGCCGATCAGGTCCAGCAGCCGGGGTGCCTCGTTGGCGGCGTCGATCAGCACCTGCTCGCCCGTGGCCGTGCAGCGGAGCAGGTACGCGTTGTTGTCCATCGGGCCCACCGACAGCTTGCTGATGGTGAGGCCGTCCAGCTCCCGCACCGCCGGCGCGCCGCCGGGGGTGACGTCTCCGCTGTATGTCATGAGGTGTCTATATCCATTCCGGTGGAGTAGGCAGGGGACCGTCGGGAGTGACGGCGAGCGCGTCGCCGCCGTCGCGGCCGATCAGCCAGGCGGCGAGGTCGGGGGCGGGGCCGGCGACGGTCGGGGCGCCGGCCCGCTCCCCGATCACCAGCTCGTGCTTGCTGCCGTCGAAACGCAGCACCATCGACGGTGGTGCCGGCTGGTCGGCGTGATGGGCGGCCACCTCGCGCAGCAGCCGCTGGGCGAACGTCTCCGGCCAGTCGGCGGGCCGGTAGGCGGCGGCCAGGTCGACGTGGTGCACCTCGATCTCGCGCAGCCGGCCCCAGACGAGCAGGGCGGCGGGCCACGGGCCCCGGCGGGTCTGCACCGTCGCCGCCCACGCCTGCACCGTCATGGCTGCGACGGCCTCGGCGAACCGGTCCGCACTGCGCCGCAGGTCGTCCAGGTGCTCGGCGGCCGGCCGGCCCGCGCCGGCCTCGATGTCGGCCGCGCGGGCCGCGGGGGAGGCGTACATGGGCACCGGCTCGCCGGTGCGGGCCGCGGTGAGCAGGTTGACGAAACCGTCGGCGTTGCGCGCCAAATGGGCCAGCACGTGGCCGCGCGTCCAGTCCGGCAGCAGCGACGTGGCCGCCAGGTCCGCGGCGTCGAAGGAGGCCGCGGTGCGGAGCAGCCGACTGGTCGCGTCGTCCACCTCGCCCATCAGCAGCAGTGGGTCGGTGGTCACGCGTCGACCCTAGCGGTCCGCCGTCGCGTCGTCGCCGGGGAAATCGCTTTCGGCGCGTCGGCGCGCGCCCTACCGTCGGCGCATACGCGACACCGGGACGTCGGAGGGGGGTGGTGACCATGCCGGCCGTGGCACGCGTGTTCCGCCATCACCACCTTCGACACCGATGAGGATGCCATGACGATCGATCTGACCGCCCTCGGCTGGGACGCCGGATGGGCGGCGTACGCCGCGCGGCGCGGCGAGCACCGACCGGGCCGGGTGGCCCGGGTGGACCGGGGGGTCTGCACGGTGCTCACCTCGACCGGCCCGGTCCGGGCCAGCCTGGGAGGGCCGGTGCTGGTCGCCGCCGCCCGGGACCCCTCCGCGCTGCCCTGTGCCGGGGACTGGGTGTTGCTCGCGCAGTGGCCGGACGGCCGCACCACCGCGGAGGCGGTGCTGCCCCGGCGGGCGGCGCTGATCCGCCGTACCGCCGGAAAGGACGCCAGCGGCCAGGTGCTGGCCGCCAACCTGGACGCCGCCGCCGTCGTGGAGCCGGTGCACCCGGAACCGGACGTCGGCCGGATCGAGCGGCTGCTCTCCCTGGTCCACGAGTCCGGGGCCCGGCCGCTGGTCGTGCTGACCAAGGCCGACCTCGCGGCCGACCCGGCCGCGCTGGCCCGTCAGCTCGCCGCGGTCGCCCCCGGAGTGCCGGTGCTGCCGGTCAGCGCCGAGCGCGGCGTCGGGCTCGACCCACTGCTCGCGGAGGTGGCGCCCGGCCGCACTCTGGGCCTGCTCGGGCCGTCCGGCGCGGGCAAGTCGAGCCTCGTCAACGCGCTGGCCGGTGCGGTGATGATGCCGACCCAGGCGATCCGCCGGGTCGACGGCAAGGGCCGGCACACCACCACCTGGCGGGCGCTGGTGTCGATCCCCGGTGGTGGCGCGGTGATCGACACTCCCGGCGTGCGAGCGGTCGGCCTGCTGGACGGCGTGGCCGGGCTCGACCGGGCGTTCGCCGACATCGCCGGGCTCGCCGAGGGCTGTCGGTACGCCGACTGCGGGCACGACGGCGAGCCGGCCTGCGCGGTCGGGGAGGCGCTGCGTACCGGGGAGCTGTCCACCCGGCGGTGGGAGAGCTGGCGACGGTTGCAGCGGGAGGTGGCCCAGGAGAGCCGGCGGCGGGAGGCGCGGCTGGCCGCGGAGCGGCGCGGCGGTTGGCGCTCGGCGCGGCGTCGGGCGGCCCGACCGCCGACGCCCGGCGGCTACTGACCGGCCCCGGCCGACCGGGCTGAGCTGGGGGAATGTGCGGGCGCGGGAAACTGTCGTACCTCGGGGCTAGAGTTGCCGAGGCGTGTTTTCCGCGCCCGCACCACCGCTCAAAATCACCCCAGAGCGGGACAGATTCTCCGCTTCATCTTCATCCGGGAGTACACGGACCGTGGCCGACCGACTGATCATCCGTGGCGCGCGCGAGCACAATCTGCGTGACGTCAGTCTCGACCTGCCCCGGGACGCGCTCATCGTGTTCACCGGGCTGTCCGGGTCGGGCAAGTCGAGCCTGGCCTTCGACACGATCTTCGCCGAGGGGCAGCGACGCTACGTGGAGTCGCTCTCCTCGTACGCCCGGCAGTTCCTCGGCCAGATGGACAAGCCCGACGTCGACTTCATCGAGGGGCTGAGCCCGGCCGTCTCGATCGACCAGAAGTCGACCTCGCGCAACCCGCGTTCGACGGTCGGCACCATCACCGAGGTCTACGACTACCTCCGGCTGCTCTACGCCCGCATCGGCGAGCCGCACTGCCCGGTCTGCGGCGAGCGGATCTCCCGGCAGAGCCCGCAGCAGATCGTCGACCGGGTCCTCGCCATGGCCGAGGGCACCAAGTTCATGGTCCTCGCCCCGGTCATCCGCGGCCGCAAGGGCGAGTACGTCGACCTCTTCTCCGAGCTGCAGGCCAAGGGCTACGCCCGGGCCCGGGTCGACGGCGTGGTGCACCCGCTGACCGAGCCGCCCAAGCTCAAGAAGCAGGAGAAGCACACCATCGAGGTGGTGATCGACCGGCTCACCGTCAAGCCGAGCGCCAAGCAGCGGCTGACCGACTCCGTCGAGGCCGCCCTGGGCCTGTCCAGCGGCCTGGTGCTGCTCGACTTCGTCGACCTCCCCGAGGACGACCCGGACCGGGAGCGCCGCTACTCCGAGCACCTGGCCTGCCCCAACGACCACCCGCTCGCCATCGAGGACCTCGAGCCCCGGGTCTTCTCCTTCAACGCGCCCTACGGCGCCTGCCCGGAGTGCACCGGCCTGGGCACCAAGAAGGAGGTCGACCCGGAGCTGCTGGTGCCCGACCCGGAGCGCACCCTGCGCGAGGGCGCCATCCAGCCCTGGTCCACCGGCCACAACCTCGAATACTTCCTCCGTCTGCTGGAGGCGCTCGGCGAGGCCCAGCACTTCGACGTCGACACCCCGTGGCGGGCGCTGCCCGCGCGGGCGCAGAAGACGATCCTGCACGGCTCCGACGACCAGGTGCACGTGCGCTACCGCAACAAGTACGGCCGCGAGCGCTCCTACTACACCGGCTTCGAGGGCGTGGTGCAGTGGATCGAGCGCCGGCACTCCGACACCGAGTCCGAGTGGTCGCGCGACAAGTACGAGGGCTACATGCGCGACGTGCCGTGCGCGGCGTGCGGCGGCGCCCGGCTCAAGCCCGAGGTGCTCGCGGTGACCCTGGCCGGCAAGAGCATCGCCGAGGTCTGCAACCTGTCCGTGGGTGAGTGCGCCGAGCTGCTCGCCGGCATCGAGCTGACCGACCGGCAGAAGATGATCGCCGAGCGGGTGCTCAAGGAGATCAACGCCCGGCTGCGGTTCCTGCTCGACGTCGGCCTGGACTACCTCTCCCTGGACCGGCCGGCCGGCACCCTCTCCGGCGGCGAGGCGCAGCGCATCCGGCTCGCCACCCAGATCGGCTCCGGCCTGGTGGGCGTGCTCTACGTGCTCGACGAGCCGTCGATCGGGCTGCACCAGCGCGACAACCACCGGCTGATCGAGACCCTGATCCGGCTGCGCGGGCTGGGCAACACGCTGATCGTGGTGGAGCACGACGAGGACACCATCCGCACCGCCGACTGGATCGTCGACATCGGCCCCGGTGCCGGTGAGCACGGCGGCGAGATCGTGCACAGCGGCTCGGTGCCGGCGCTGCTGGAGAACCCGGACTCGGTCACCGGGGCGTACCTGTCCGGGCGCCGGTCGATCCCGACTCCGCAGAAGCGCCGCCCGCAGACCAAGGACCGGGAGCTGGTGGTGCACGGCGCGCGCGAGCACAACCTGCGCAACCTCACCGTCTCGTTCCCGCTGGGCCAGCTGATCGCGGTCACCGGTGTCAGCGGCTCGGGCAAGTCGACGCTGGTCAACGACATCCTGTACGCGGTGCTGGCCAACCAGATCAACGGCGCCCGGCTGGTCCCCGGCCGGCACACCCGGGTCGGCGGCCTGGAGCACGTGGACAAGGTCGTCGGTGTGGACCAGTCGCCGATCGGCCGGACGCCGCGATCCAACCCGGCCACGTACACCGGGGTCTGGGACCACGTTCGCAAGCTCTTCGCCGAGACCACCGAGGCCAAGGTGCGCGGGTACGGTCCGGGCCGGTTCTCGTTCAACGTCAAGGGCGGGCGCTGCGAGGCGTGCTCCGGCGACGGCACGATCAAGATCGAGATGAACTTCCTGCCCGACGTGTACGTCCCGTGCGAGGTCTGCAAGGGCGCCCGGTACAACCGGGAGACCCTGGAGGTGCACTACAAGGGCAAGACCGTCTCGGACGTGCTGGAGATGCCGATCGAGGAGGCCGCCGAGTTCTTCTCGGCCATCCCGGCCATCCACCGGCACCTCAAGACGCTGGTCGACGTGGGCCTCGGCTACGTCCGCCTCGGTCAGCCCGCGCCCACCCTCTCCGGCGGTGAGGCGCAGCGGGTCAAGCTCGCCTCCGAGCTGCAGAAGCGCTCCACCGGGCGGACGGTCTACGTGCTCGACGAGCCGACCACGGGCCTGCACTTCGAGGACATCCGCAAGCTGCTGATGGTGCTGGAGGGGCTGGTCGAGAAGGGCAACACCGTGATCACCATCGAGCACAACCTCGACGTGATCAAGACGGCCGACTGGCTGATCGACATGGGTCCGGAGGGGGGCCACCGGGGCGGCACCGTGCTCGCCACCGGCACCCCCGAGGAGGTCGCCGAGGTGCCCGAGAGCCACACCGGGCAGTTCCTGCGCCAGGTGCTCAAGCTCGACGGCGAGGCCAAGGGCGCGGCGGCGGCAACCAGCCGGGCCGCCCAGGCCAACGGCGTCACCAAGACCCGGGCACCGCGCAAGGCCCGCGCCGTCGCGCGCTGAGCCGACCAGCAGGAACGCCGGCGGTGCCCGATCGGGCACCGCCGGCGTTTCCCATTTCCTGGGTCGAGACCATGCCACCGTGAACCATCCGGCACAGTTGCCCGTGTTGACGAGTGTGGCCGGGTGATCGGGACCGGCGCAGCAGCCCAGAGAGAGGCGAGGCATGAGTGACGATCAGGCGCTGACCGGGCCGGGTACGCAGACCCGTCGGACCCTGCTCACCGGTGTCGGGGCGATCGGCGCAGCCGTCGTACTGGCCGCCTGCGGCAGCGACGACACCGGCAGCGGCGACGGCGCCGCCCCCACCAGCGGCGGCCCGGCGGTGCCCAGCACCGGAGACGCCGGTGGCGGCGACCGGCAGGGCGCCCAGTCCCTGGCCACCACCAACGACATCCCGGTCGGCGGCGGCAAGATCCTCAACGCCGAGGGCGTGGTCATCACCCAGCCCACCGCCGGCCAGTTCAAGGGCTTCGGCGCGATCTGCACCCACCAGAACTGCCCGGTGACGAACGTCGACGGCGGCACCATCAACTGCACCTGCCACGGCAGCAAGTTCTCCATCGAGGACGGCTCGGTGAAGGCCGGCCCGGCCACCAAGCCACTGCCGCCCAAGAACATCAAGGTCACCGGGGACCAGATCTCGCTGGCCTGACCGGCCGGCCTGGCCGGGCGTTCCGATCGACCGAGGCCCGGCCCCGTCGGTCGGGCCTCGCGGCTCAGCCGCTTGATCGACTCGCGTTCCGGGAAGTCGGGGTGTTCGGCGGCTCCCGACACGCCGGCTTCCCGGAAGCCGAGTGGATCTGCCGGACCCGGCTGCTGTCGGAGGGCCGGACTAGGCTTGACAGCGTGGCTGACCCCTCGACCTACCGTCCCCCACCCGGCACCATCCCGGAGTCACCGGGGGTCTACCGCTTCCGCGACGGCACCGGCCGGGTGATCTACGTCGGCAAGGCGAAGAACCTGCGCAGCCGGCTCAACTCCTACTTCGGCGACATCTGGAACCTGCACGAGCGCACCCGGCAGATGGTCACCAGCGCCGAGTCGGTCGACTGGATCACCGTCGGCACCGAGGTCGAGGCGCTCCAGCAGGAGTTCACCTGGATCAAGCAGTACGACCCGCGGTTCAACGTCCGCTATCGCGACGACAAGTCCTACCCCTACCTGGCGGTCACCCTCGACGAGGAATACCCTCGGCTGCAGGTGATGCGCGGCGCCAAGCGCAAGGGGGTGCGCTACTTCGGGCCGTACTCGCACGCCTGGGCGATCCGCGAGACCCTCGACCTGCTGCTGCGGGTGTTCCCCGCCCGGACGTGCTCCGCCGGGGTGTTCAAGCGGGCCGGCCAGGTCGGCCGCCCCTGTCTGCTCGGCTACATCGGCAAGTGCTCGGCGCCCTGCGTCGGCACCGTCTCCGCCGACGAGCACCGGGCCATCGTCGACGACTTCTGCGACTTCATGGCCGGGCGCACCGACACCATGGTCCGCAAGATCGAACGCGAGATGACCGAGGCGAGCGAGCAACTGGAGTTCGAGCGGGCCGCCCGGCTGCGCGACGACGTGGCCGCGTTGCGGCGGGCCATGGAGAAGCAGACCGTGGTCCTCGGCGACGGCACCGACGCCGACGTGGTCGCGTTCGCCGACGACCCGCTCGAGGCAGCCGTGCAGGTGTTCCACGTCCGCGACGGCCGGGTCCGCGGCCAGCGGGGCTGGGTGGTGGAGAAGACCGAGGACCTGACCACCGGCGACCTGGTCCACCACTTCTGCACCCAGGTGTACGGCGGCGAGCACGGCGAGGCCGACGTACCCCGGGAGCTGCTGGTCCCCGAGTTGCCCGCGGACGCCGACGCGCTGGCCGACTGGCTCTCCACCCACCGGGGCAGCCGCGTGTCGCTGCGCGTGCCGCAGCGCGGAGACAAGCGTTCGCTGATGGAGACGGTGGAGCGCAACGCCAAGGACGCGCTGGCCCGGCACAAGCTCAAGCGGTCCGGTGACCTGACCACCCGGGGCAAGGCGCTGGACGAGATCAGCGAGGCGCTGGGCATGCGCACCTCGCCCCTGCGCATCGAGTGCTTCGACATCTCGCAGATCCAGGGCACCGACGTCGTGGCCAGCATGGTCGTCTTCGAGGACGGGTTGCCCCGCAAGAGCGAGTACCGGCGGTTCATCGTCCGGGGCGCCACCGACGACCTCTCCGCGATGTCCGAGGTGCTGCGCCGTCGCTTCGCCCGCTACCTGGACGCGCGATCCGAGACCGGCGAGGTGGGAGTGGAGTCGGCCGACGACCCGGAGGCCCCCACCGACGCTCAGGAGCCGCAGATCGGCGCACTCGTCGACCCCACCACCGGCCGGCCGCGCAAGTTCGCGTACCCGCCGCAGTTGGTGGTCGTGGACGGCGGAGCGCCGCAGGTCGCGGCCGCCGCCCAGGCACTCGCCGACCTGGGCATCGACGACGTGGCGCTGTGCGGGCTGGCCAAGCGGCTGGAGGAGGTCTGGCTCCCCGACGACGAGTTCCCGGTCATCCTGCCGCGTACGTCGGAGGGGCTCTACCTGCTGCAACGGGTCCGCGACGAGGCGCACCGCTTCGCCATCACCTTCCACCGGCAGCGCCGTTCCAAGCGGATGACCGAGTCGGCGCTGGACCACGTGCCCGGTCTGGGGGAGGTGCGCCGCAAGGCGCTGCTGCGGCACTTCGGCTCGCTCAAGCGGCTCTCCGCCGCCACGGTCGAGGAGATCACCGAGGTGCCCGGGGTGGGCCGGCGCACGGCCGAGGCGATCCTTGCCGCGCTCGACAAGGGCACCGGGGTCGTCGAGGGCGCCGAGGCGAGTTCGTGAGCCCGCCGCCAGTCGGTACCGCCACCACGCCCTGACCGACGGTGGACGGCCGTGCCCAGAGGCGGCTGGCCGCCGATGGGTGCGACATGTTTGGTTCATGATCGTGCCCGATCCCGGGTGTAGTGGCCTCGGTCGGCCCGGATGGGGCCTATTTCCGGGATCGAGCACGATCTTGATCGGGTGGTCGCGCTGTCTGCGGGGGATTGGTCCGTCGGTGTGCACCTGCGGCCGTGGGGGCGTCTCGTCCGCTGGCGTGGTGGGCAAGATGTGCGCACTTTCCGGGAAGGTGTCGCCTCGGCGCGTTCGCAGGCAGCACTTCGCCCGAAAGTGTGGGGATCTTGGAGTCGGTCGGTCCGGCGCCTGACGCGTGCGGTGTCCGGTTCGGGACCTGCCCGTCACGGCCTGCCTGTCGGGTTGTGGCGGGCCGTCCGGTGGGCGGGGCCACTCTCGG
>NZ_JAMHIW010000010.1 GCF_023896955.1 Micromonospora sp. RHAY321 | reverse complement strand
GGGCGTGCAGGGCGGCCGGGTTGGTGACCTCGGGTAGTTCGCGGGCGGCGAGCCAGGCCGCGGCGGCGGCCCCGTCGCCGGCGGTGCGCAGCGGGGCCTGCGGCCAGCGCCGGCCGACCTCGGCCCGGACGGCGGCGGCGAGCGGGGTGTCCCCGGTGAGCAGCCCGCCCCCGAGGACGACCGGCGTCACCGCGGCGGGCGGACGGATGCGGTCCACGCTCTCGGCGAGGTGCGCGGCGGCCTCGGCCACCAGCGCGGCGGCGACGGGTTCGCCGTCGTCGGCGGCGGTGACGACCAGCGGCGCCAGCCGGGCCAGCTCGACCGGGGGACGGCGGGTCACCGCCTGGATGGTGGCGTCCACGGTGTCGCGGGGGCGGGGGGCGATCTCGGCGCTGCCCATCAGCTCGGTGAGCACCGCCGTGGTCAGCGTGCCGGGGGTGCGGCCGGCGTCCAGGTCGGCGAGCAGCCGGCGGACCGATTCGCGGCCCAGCCAGAAGCCGGACCCGGCGTCACCGAGCAGCCAGCCGTGGCCGTCGGCGACCCGGTCCAGCCGCAGGTCGCGGACCTGGGCGGTGATCGCGCCGGTGCCGGCGATGAGGACCGTGCCGTCCGGGTCGGCGGTGCCGGAGGCGTAGGCGACCAGGGCGTCGCCGTGCACGGCGTACGGGCAGCGCAGGCCGGCGTCGTGCCAGGCCCGGTCGAAGGCGGCTCGTCCGGCCGGGTCGGCGAGCAGCCGGGCCGCTCCGGCCAGCCCGATGGTGCCGGCCGCCACCCGGTCGGGGTCGACGTCGGCGAGTGCCCCGCGCAGGGCGGTCAGCAGTTCGGCGGCGGCCCGTTCGGCGCCGTGACTGGTGGGGTTGCCGCCGCCGGCGCGGCCGGTGCCGAGGCGTTCGCCGGTCAGGGTCAGGGCGGTCGCCCGGGTGGACGTACCCCCGACGTCGAGACCGACCACGACGGTGTCGGACATCGGCACGGGCCTCCTTGCGGTGGGCGGCGACGGGCTCATTCATGCTGGTCGGTGCCGTCCCACACGGCAAGATCCGACGGGCTCGGCGAGCAGTGCGCCAGGTAACAGTTTGAAAACTTCGCCCACAGTCTTGACACAGAGGGGCCTTCAGTAAGAACTTTTACCACTAACAGTTAACAGTCTTTTCGGAAAGGTGAGGCGTCGCATGGTTGATCACGAGGTGGACACCGCCGCGGGGACCGCGGTGGTCGACGCCGACGCGTTCGACCGGCGGAGCACACTCGGATCGGCCTCCGACGGGGTGCTGGCCCGCGTCCGCAACGGGCTCGCCGACCTGACCGGCGCGCTGCGCCGGGTCGCCGAGCACGTGCTCAGCGACCCGGAGGCCGCCGCCCGATCCACCATCGTGGAACTGGCCGAACGCAGCGGCACCTCACCGGCGACCATCACCCGCTTCTGCCGGGCGATGGGCTTCGAGGGCTACGCCGACCTGCGGCTGGGCATCGCCTCCGAGACCGGCCGGGCACGCTCGGCCGGCTGGACCGTCGACATCGGCCGCGAGATCCAGCCGAGCGACCCGCTGGCCCGGGTGCTCGACCAGATCATGGCCGCCGACACCCGGGCCATGCACGACACCGCCACGCTGCTCGACCTCGCCGAGGTGGAGCGGGCCGCGGTGGCGATCGCCGGCGCCAGTCGGGTGAACATCTTCGGTGCCAGCGGCAGCGCCCTCGTCGGCGAGGAGATGCAGTTCAGCCTGCACCGCATCGGCGTGGCCGCGTGGGCCTGGAACGACGTGCACGAGGGGCTGGCCAGCGCCGCGCTGCTGCGCGCCGGCGACGTGGCGCTGGGCATCTCGCACACCGGGCAGACCCGGGAGACCATCGAGATGCTCGCCGAGGCGGGCAGCCGGGGCGCCACGACCATCGCGCTGACCGGCTTCCCCCGCTCGCCGTTGGCCGAACTGGCCGACATCGTGCTGCTCACCGCCAGCCAGGCGACCACCTTCCGGCCGGACGCGCTCTCCGCCCGGCACCCCCAACTGGTGGTGCTCGACCTGCTCTACATCGCCGTCGCGCAGCGCACCCACGACCGGGCGCACGCGGCCTTCCGGCGTACCGCGCAGGCCGTCGACGGGCACAAGGCCGCGAAGGGAGCCGTCTCATGATCAGCGCCCAGGGGTACGTGGACGCGGTCCGCCCGGTGCTCGACCGGCTGCTCGACTCCGAGGCCGACGGGATCACCCGGGCCGCCGACCTGATCGCCGAGAGCCTGCGCGCCGGCGGTGTGCTCCAGGCGTTCGGCGCCGGGCACTCCGAGGCGTTCGCCGCCGAACTGGTCGCCCGGGCGGGCGGGCTGGTCCCCACCAACCGGCTCTCGGTGCGTGACCTGGTCGTGCACGGCGACGCCCCGCCGGGCGTGCTCGCCGACCCGAAACTGGAACGCGACCCCTCCATCGCCCACCAGATCTACGCGCTCGCGGCGCCGCAGCCGCGCGACGTGTTCGTGGTGGCGTCCCAGTCCGGCATCAACGGCTCGGTGGTCGAGCTGGCGGCGCTGGTCACCGAGCGCGGTCACCCGTTGATCGCGGTCACCTCCGTCGAGCACACGGCACGGGTCGCCCCGCGACACCCGTCCGGTCAACGGCTCGCCGACCTCGCCGACGTCGTGCTGGACAATGGCGCGCCGTACGGCGATGCACTGCTGCCGCTCGAGGGCGGCGGCGCGGTCTGTGCGGTCTCCTCGGTCACCACGGCGCTGTTGGCGCAGTTGCTGACCGCGGAGGTCGTACGACGGTTCCACCAGGCCGGAGAGGTACCCCCTATCTACCTCTCCGCCAACGTCCCCGGCGGGGACGAGCACAACATCGCCCTCGAGTCGCGGTACGCCGGGCGCCTCCGGCGCACCGCCTGACCCGAAATTCCACAAGGAGAGACGACGATGTCGATTACCCCCGAGCACCCGGCAGCACTCGACCGTCGCACGGTGCTGCGTCGCGCCGCCGCCGTGGGCATGCTCGCCACTCCGGCCATCGGCCTGCTCAGCGCCTGCGCCACCAGTGGCGACGACGGTAACAACGAGCAGGCCTCCGGCGGCACCAAGAGCGCCACCAACCCGCTGGGCGTCAAGGAGGACGCCCCCATCGAGGTGGTCATCTTCAACGGTGGCTACGGCGAGAAGTACGCCACCGACGTGCACGAGCCGCTCTACAAGAAGGCGTTCCCCAAGTCCGAGGTCAAGCACCAGGCGACCCAGGCGGTCTCCACCGTGCTCCAGCCGCGGTTCGCCAGCGGCAACCCGCCGGAGTTCGTCAACAACTCGGGTGAGAAGTTCCTCGACTTCGGTGCGCTCGTCAACGACGGCCAGCTGCAGGACCTCACCGAGCTGTGGGACGCGCCGTCGGTCGACGACCCGAGCAAGAAGGTCCGCGACACGATCATCCCGGGCGTCGTCGAGCAGGGCATGTTCAGCACCGCCGACGGGCAGCGCAAGCCGTTCGTCCTGTACTACGTCTCGACGGTCTACGGCATCTGGTACTCGGGCAAGCTGTTCAAGGACAACGGCTGGACCGCGCCCACCACCTTCGACCAGTTCAAGGCGCTCTGCGAGCAGATCAAGGCCAAGGGCATCACCCCGTACGGCTACGCCGGGGCGAACGCGGCCTACTACCAGTGGAACGTGATCCTGAGCCAGGCCGCGAAGATCGGCGGCCCGGACGTGCTGAAGAACATCGACAACCTGGAGGACGGCGCCTGGCAGCAGGACGCCGTCAAGCAGGCCGCGGAGGCCTGGGCCGAGATCGGCGCGAAGTACTCGGACAAGAGCTTCGAGGGGCTCAAGCACACCGACGTGCAGCTGCGGCAGAACCAGGGCAAGGTCGCCTTCTACCCGTCCGGCGACTGGCTGGAGAACGAGCAGAAGAAGGACACGCCGGCGGGCTTCACCTACCAGCTCATGCCGGTGCCCAGCCTCACCGCGTCGGACAAGCTGCCGGCGACCGCCATCCGGGCGGCCGGTGGCGAGGGCTACTTCGTCTCGTCCAAGAGCAAGAACCCGCGTGGCGGCATGGAGTACATGCGCCAGATGCTGTCGAAGGCGGGCGCCCGGGGCTTCACCGAGACCGTCGGTGCGGCTACGGTCGTGCCGGCCGGCAGCGAGGGCTTCCAGTTCCCGCCGGGTGTTGCCAGCGCGCAGGCGGCCCTGAAGGCAGCCGGCAAGGACGTGTTCAACATGCTCTTCGACAACTGGTACAAGGAGCTCGACACGGAGGCGCGGACCGCCACCAACGAGCTGATGTTCGGCCGGATCAAGGCGGACGCCTTCGTGGAGCGGATCCAGAAGCGCGCCGACGCGATCAAGAAGGACACCTCCGTCACCAAGTTCAAGCGCTGATCGGAGCGTAGGGGTCATGCGGCACGGCAAGTATCCGTTCGTGATCGGGTTCCTGTTCGTCCCGGTCGCGCTGTACGTGACCTTCGTGATCGCGCCGTACGCACAGGCGTTCCAGATCTCGATGACCAACTGGCGGGGGCTGTCCGCCCCGCAGTGGGTGGGCTTCGACAACTACCGGAGGCTCCTCGACGACGGCAGCTTCTGGAAGGCGGTCCAGCACCACGGCGTACTGCTGCTTGCCCTGCCGCTGATCACCATCGCCATCGCGCTGTTCTTCGCCTTCCTGCTCAACGTGGGCGGGCGAAGCAGCGGCGGGCAACGCCAGGGGGTCTGGGGGTCGAAGTTCTACCGGGTGGTGTTCTTCTTCCCCCAGGTCCTGGCGGTGGCCATCATCGCGGTGCTGTTCCAGATGGTCTACCGGCCCAACGAGTCGGGCCTGATCAACGGCGTGCTGATGAAGCTCGGCTTCGATCCGGTGCTCTTCCTGATCCGGCCGAACCTGGCCCTCTGGTCGATCATCGCGGTGCTGATCTGGCAGGCGGTCGGTTTCTACGTGGTGCTCTTCTCGGCCGGCATGGCGTCCATCCCGGGTGAGATCTACGAGGCCGCCGAGATGGACGGCGCGACCAAGGTGACGCTGTTCTTCCGGGTCACCCTGCCGCTGCTCTGGGACACCCTCCAGGTGGCCTGGGTCTACCTTGGCATCGCGGCGTTCGACGCGTTCGCCATCGTCGCGGTGCTCTCGGTGGACAGTGGCGGCCCGGACGGCGCCACCACGGTCCTCGCCATGGAGATCTACCGCAACGCGTTCGTGTACTCGAAATACGGCTACGCCTCCGCCATGGGTGTGGCCCTGTTCTTCCTGACCCTCACGTTCGCGGCGCTGACGCTGCGGCTCAGCAAGCGGGAAAGCGTGGAGTACTGATGAACCCGCAGTCGACGCTGCCGCCGACGCCGGCGGCGCTACCGCCGAAGACCGGAGACCCGGGCGCCTCCACCGGACGGGGCCGGAAGGGCCCCCGGTCGGAGGTACGGCTCTTCGCCGGCCTGGGGCACGTCGCGCTCGCCGTGTGGGCGGTGATCGTGATCGTGCCGATCCTCTGGACGTTCCTCGCCGCGTTCAAGAACACCAGCGAGATCTTCAGCAGCCCGTGGACGCTCCCGGCGGAGTTGCGCTGGGAGAACTTCGGCCGGGCCTGGACCAAGGCGAACGTCGGCCGGTACTTCCTGAACAGCGTGATCGTGGTGTCGTGCAGCACGTTCCTGACCATGCTGCTCGGCTCGATGGCCGCGTACGTGCTGGCCCGCTACAGGTTCTGGGGCAACCGGGCGATCTACTACCTCTTCGTCTCCGGCTTGGCCTTCCCGGTCTTCCTGGCCCTGGTGCCGCTCTTCTTCGTGGTGAAGAACCTGGGCCTGCTGGACACCCACACCGGCCTGGTGCTGGTCTACACCGCGTACTCGTTGCCGTTCACGGTGTTCTTCCTGGCCGCTTTCTTCAAGACGCTGCCGTCGTCGGTCGCCGAGGCCGGGTTGATCGACGGTTGCGGGCACACCCGGCTGTTCTTCCAGGTGATGATGCCGATGGCGAAGCCGGGCCTGATCAGCGTGGCGATCTTCAACATCATCGGTCAGTGGGCGCAGTACCAACTTCCCCTGGTGCTGCTCTCCAACGCCAAGGACAAGTGGGTGCTCACCCAGGGCATCGCCGACATCTCGGTCAACGCCGGCTACGAGGCGGACTGGTCCGGGTTGTTCGCCGCGCTGACCATCGCCATCCTTCCGATGATCATCGTGTACGCGGTCTTCCAGCGTCAGATCCAGGCCGGGCTCACCTCCGGCGCCGTGAAGTAGGGGTGTGACGGAAGGAAGGGCACCGGGTCGTCGACCCGGTGCCCTTCCTTCATCTCGCGTGCTCGTCGGCGTGCCAGAACCATTCGGGCCTGAGCACCGGCGGCGCAGGGTGGGTCATCGGTTCGCGGCGGACCAGGTCGCGCGACCTCGGAGTTCGGTGAGGTAATCGGCGATGGCGTCACGGTTGCGGGCCAGGACGTCAATGCGCTCGGTCAGCCTGTCCCGCTCGCGTTCGAGGGCCGCCACGGTCTCGGGTGTGACGCCTTCGAAGACGATCGGGTCGCGCGGTGATTCCAAGCAGGGCAGGATCGCGCGGATCGCCTGCGTCGACAGGCCGGCGTTCAGCAGTTCGCGGATCTGCTGGACGCGGCCCAGGGTCGCTTCGCTGTAGTCGCGATAGTTGTTGGGCCCACGGATCGAGGTGATCAAGCCCTTTGCCTCGTAGAACCGCACCTGTCGCGGAGACGCACCCGCTTGAGCAGCCAGATCGCCAATACGCACGTCCGCACACTACCGCTTGACCTTGACACCAGCGTCAAGGTTTAACCATGTCGGCATGACCGAACTGAACGGAACCGTCAGCCCAACCTTCGAACCTGTCCGCGACGCCGTGGAGGCCCAACTGCGCAGCGGTGCCGAGGTGGGCCTGTCGCTGGTGGTCGATGTGGACGGCCAGCAGGTGGTGGACCTGTGGGGCGGCCATCGCGATGTGGCACGCACACAGCCCTGGCAGCGCGACACCATCACCAACGTATGGTCGATCACGAAGACCGTGACCAGCCTGGCCGCCTTGCTGCTCGTCGACGCCGGCGAACTGGACGTCCACGCACCAGTCGCCCGCTACTGGCCCGAGTTCGCCGCGAACGGCAAGCAGGATGTCGAGGTGCGGCATCTGCTGTCACATACCTCGGGTGTGTCTGGCCTTGCTCACCCCGCACGGCTTGAGGACCTGTACGACGTACGCGCGGCGGCCGCCCGAATGGCTTCCCAGAGGCCCTGGTGGGAGCCCGGCACGGCTTCCGGCTACCACGTCCTCAACTACGGCCACCTGGTCGGCGAGTTGGTTCACCGTCTGACCGGCCTGCCGCTGCGCGACTTCGTGCACCAGCACATCGTCCAGCCTCTCGGCCCCGACTTCCAGATCGGGCTGCGTGACGCCGACGTCGAACGGGTCGCCGACGTCGTCGCGCCGACGCTCGACGTCGATCCCACTGCACTGGATCACGACACCGCCGCCTACAAAACCTTCACCGGTCCCTCGTTCAGCGGCGGTGCCGCCAACACCCCGGCCTGGCGAGCAGCCGACCTGGGCGCGGCCAATGGGCACGGGAACGCCCGGGCGGTCGCCGAGATCCTCGCCCCCGTCGCCCGCGCTGGAGCCTCGGCCCACGGTCAGCTCCTCAAGCCCGGCACCATCGGACTCATCTTCGACGAGCAGTCCAACGGCACGGACCTCGTCAATGGACTGCATCTGCGATGGGGTATCGGATACGCGCTGCCCGACCGGCGCACCCTGTCCTGGATCCCTGACGGCCGCATCGCGTTCTGGGGCGGCTGGGGCGGCTCGATGGCGATCATGGACCTCGACCGGCACATGACGATCAGCTACGTCATGAACAACATGGGAGCCGACATCCTCGGCTCACCGCGAGCCGCGGCCTACGTCACCGCCATCTACCGGGCCCTCGGTGCCGGCAACCGGTCCTGACCGTGAGCCTGGCGGGGGCGACTCAGCAGTGAGGCACGGCTGGCGGCGGTGGGCGTGACTCATGGCCTGACCGGCTTCGTGCCGTCGGCCGGACTCGTCCGCCCGTCGGCGAGTACGGCGACAAGGTGTCCTTCCGTCATCTCGGGCGCTCGTCGGCGTGGGCGTGGGCGTGCCAGGAGTGCCACAGCGCGGCGTACGCCCCGCCGGCCGCGACGAGGTCGTCGTGGCTGCCGATCTCGGTGATCCGGCCGTCCGCCAGGACGGCGACCCGGTCGGCGTCGTGCGCGGTGTTGAGCCGGTGCGCGATCGCGATGACGGTCCGCCCGACGAGCACGGCGGCCAACGCCCGCTCGGTACGCCGGGCGGTGGTCGGATCGAGCGCGGCCGTTGCCTCGTCCAGGATCAGCGTGTGCGGGTCGGCGAGCACCAACCGGGCGAGCGCCAGTTGCTGCGCCTCGGCCGCGCCGAGCTGCCGGGCACCGTCCCCGAGCGCGGTGTCCAGGCCGTCGGGCAGGTCGGCGTACCAGTCGGCGCCCACGGTGGCCAGCGCGGAGCGCATCTGCTCGTCGGTGGCGTCCGGGGCGGCGAAGGCCAGGTTGTCGCGTACCGAGCCGATGAAGACGTGGTGTTCCTGGGTGACCAGGGCGATCCGGCGACGACGCTCGGCCGGGTCGAGGTCGGTCACCGGGCAGCCACCGATGCTGACGACACCGCGGCGCGGTGCGTCGATCCCGGCCAGCAGCCGGGCCAGGGTGGACTTGCCGGCCCCGGACGGGCCGACGACGGCCAGCCGCTCGCCGGGGCGTACCTCCAGGTCGATGCCGTGCAGCACGTCGTGCCCGCCGGCGTACGCGAACCGCGCCTGGCGCACGACGAGTCGCTCACCTCGCGACTCCGCCGTCGTGCCGGGCGGCTCCGGCGGGACCAGGCCGACGCCGAGCACCCGGGCGAAGGACGCCAGCCCGCGCTGGGCCTGCTCGGTCCACTGCAGCAGCCGGTCCAGCGGCTCGATCGCCTGCTGGAGGTAGAGCGCGGCGGCGATCACCGCGCCGAGCGAGACCATGTCCCGGGAGAGCAGGTACCCCCCGACGAGCAGAACGATGGCGATCGGCAGCGGATAGCTGGCCTCCACCACCGAGAAGAACACGGTCCGCAGCGCGAGGGTCGCTCGCCGGGCGCGCCAGACGCGCGCGATGCGGGTGGTGCCGTGCTGGATCCGGTCGTCGGCCAGCCGCAGCGCCTCCACCGTCCGGGCACCCTCGGCGGTGGTGGTCAGCGTCTCGGTCAGTTCGGCCGCCGCCGCCCCCTCGGTGAGGTAGGCGGAGCTGGCCCGCCGCAGGTACCAGCGGGTCACCGCCAGGATCGACGGCAGCCCGGCCAGCGCCGCCAGCCCGAGCAGCGGGTGGAGCAGGAAGACCGCCCCGAACAGCAACGTGAGCTGCACCGAGGCGATGACGATGGTGGGCACCACGTCCCGGACGGTGGTGCCGACCGTCGAGACGTCGACCGAGCTGCGGGTGGCCAGGTCCCCGGACCCGGCGCGCTCGACGACCGAGACGGGCAGCCCGAGTGTCCTGGCGACGAACTCCTCGCGCAGTTCGGCGACGGCACGCTCACCGAAGCGGTGGCCGGCGTACTGGGCGTACCGGGAGAGCAGCGCGCTCACCAGCACGCAACCACCGATCGCCAGCGCCAGCCGGTCCACTGTGGCCACGCTCGCGCCGGCCGTGACCCGGTCGACGATGGTGCCCAGCAGCCAGGGCGGGGCGAGCCCGGCGACCGCGGCGGCGCTGTGCAGCACCAGCACGACGCCGACCGCGCGCCGGTGCCGGCCGATCAGGTCGCGCAGCGCCCGGCGGACGGTGTGGCGCTCGGCCACCGGCAGCCGGCTCACGGGTGGACTCCTTCGGCGACCGCGGACCGCTCGACGGCGGGGTCGCTGTCGCGGGCCACGAGGTGCCGGTAACCGGGATCCTCGTCGAGCAGGTCCGGGTGGGTGCCGGTGGCGACGATCCGGCCCTCCGCCAGGTGGGCGACGACGTCGGCCCGGCTGAGCAGCAGCGGCGACGTGGCGAGCACGACCGTGGTCAGCCCGGCCCGCGCGGCACGCAGCCGTTCGGCGATCCGCGCCTCGGTGTGCGCGTCCACCGCCGATGTCGGGTCCACGAGGATCAGCACCTGCGGCTCGGCGAGCAGCGCCCGGGCCAGGCGTACCCGCTGGCGTTGACCGCCGGAGAGCGAACGGGCGCGGGCGTCGATCACCGTGTCCAGGCCGGCCGGCAGCGCATCGACGACGTCCTCGGCCGATGCGGCCCGCAACGCCGCGTGGATCCGGTCGTCGTGGGCCTCCGGCCGTGCGTCGTCGTGGGCCTCGGGCCGGGGGAGCAGGATGTCGCGCAGCGTCCCGGCGAAGAGGTACGAGTCGTGGTCGGCGACCAGGATCCGGGCCCGGATCTCGTCCAGGGCGATCCCGGTCAGCGGAGTGCCGCCCCAGGTGCAGTCGCTGGCCACGTACCGACCGAGCCGGTCGGCCAGTGCCAGCGCCGCCGCCGGGTCGTCGGCGGCCACGCCGGTCAGCCGGCCGGCGCGGACGGTCAGCCCGGTCGCCGGGTCGTGCAGGTCGGCGGGGCCGTCCGGCGCGGCCCCGACATCCGGCCTGCGCGCGTCGGGTACGGCGTTCGGGCCTCGCCGACCCGGGCCGCCGACGTCGTCCGGGCTCAGGTTGAGCAGGGCGACGATCCGCCGGGCGGCGACCCGGCCACGGATCAACTGGTAGCTGCCCTCCAACAGGAACCAGACCGGCACGATCAGGGTCGCCACGTAGCCGTAGACGGCGACCAGTTCGCCGATCGTGACGTCGCCGGTGACCGCCATCCGGGCCGTGAGCCACACCACCGCCGCCAGGAACAGCCCGGGGATGGCGACCGTCGCCGCGTCGATCCAGCTGTTGACCGCGCCGACGCGGTACCCCTCGGCGAGCAGGTCTTGGGATCTGGCCGCGTACCGGCGGGCGAAGAGGTCCCGGCCGCCGACCCCGGCGAGCACGCGCAGCCCGGCCACGATGTCGCCGGACCGGGCGGTGAGCGCGCCCTGCTGCTTGCGGTAGACCGACTCCGCGCGTTCGAGGCGGCGCAGCAGAGGCCCGACGACCAGCGC
Source organism: Micromonospora sp. RHAY321 (assembly GCF_023896955.1). Lineage (GTDB taxonomy): Bacteria > Actinomycetota > Actinomycetes > Mycobacteriales > Micromonosporaceae > Micromonospora. The sequence goes on along the minus strand of NZ_JAMHIW010000010.1, from coordinate 210,142 downwards.
GACCGCCGGCACTCCGACCAGCACGCAGAGCGCGAGCATCGGGGAGATCGACCAGAGCAGCACGGCGATGATCGCGTACGCGACGACCGCGCCGACCCCCGGGCCGGTCAGCGTCAGCACCTGCGCCGACCAGTCGATGTCGGAGCCGCCGATGGTGGCCACCTCGCCGGCGGCGGCCCGCCGTGGCAGCACGGCGCCGACGCGGGAGACCTGGCGGAGCACGACGGCCGCCGAGCGGGCCTTGGCGTCCTCCCGGATGAAGGTCATCGTGCGGTGGCGCATGATGCCCAGGTACGACAACCCGGCACCCGCGACGACGATCGCCCCGACCCAGAGCGCCAGGGCCCGGGTGTCGCGGCCGCGCAGCCCGTCGTCGACGGCGCGGGCGATCAGGTAGGGCCGCAGCGACAGCCCGACCATCCAGGCCGTTCCGATCAGGCTGCCGCGAAGCACCCGCCACGGCTGGCGGCGGACCAGCCACCAGAGGTAGCGCATCGGCCCCCTGGTGTCCGGAACGCCGGGATCGGGGTGTGGGATCTGCGGGGGCATCTCGCCACGCTACCGATCTCTTCCACGACCCACCGACCCGTTTACGCGCGCCCGGCCCCGTGTGTCGGGCCGGTTCGCTGTGGAGGCGCCCGGCCGATGTCACAGGGGCGAGGCAGAATCGCATCCGTGCTGGTGGCGGTGGTGTCCGACGAGCGCGGCGGGGGAGAGCTGCGCCCGCTGGATGCCGCTGGCCGGCCGACCGGCCGGACGGAGTCCGTCACCGACCTGACCGCCGCCGTGGCCAGGTGGGAGGCCGCCGAGCATCCCCGCTGGGTCTGGCCGACCGCTGGCGCTGTCTACCCGGCTCTGCTGCGGGCCGGGGTGCGCGTCGAGCGCTGCCACGATGTGGAGCTGACCGAGGCGCTGCTGCTCGGTCACGCCGGCCGCTGGGGCGAGCCACGCTCGTTCGCCGCCGCCTGGGCCCGGCTAAGCGGCGCGCCGGTGCCGCTCGATCCGCCGCCGCGCCCCGCCGCTCCGCCCGGGCACGGTCAGGGCGCGCTCTTCGACGCGCTGCCGGGGCCGGCGGGTCCGGGCATCGACGCCCTGATCCAGGTGTACGCCGACCAGCTCGTCCGGGTCGCCGCCACCGAGCACCCGGGCCGGTTCCGGTTGCTGGTGGCCGCCGAGTCGGCCGGTGCGCTGATCGCGGTGGAGATGGGCGTCGCCGGGCTGCCCTGGCGGGCCGAGGTGCACGACGCCATCCTCGGTGAGCTGCTGGGTGAGCCGTCCCCGGTCGGCGGCCCGCCGCGCCGGCTGGCCGAGCTGGCCTCCCGGATCGCCGACGCGTTCGGCGTCCGCCGGCTGCACGCCGACTCCCCGGCTGAGCTGCTGAAGGCGTTCGCGCGGGCGGGGGTGGAGCTGCCCAACACCCGGGCCTGGGTGCTGCGGGGGGTGGACCATCCGGCGGTGCCGCTGGTTCTGGAATACAAGGAGCTCTACCGGATCTGGACGGCGCACGGCTGGTCCTGGCGGGAGCAGTGGGTGCGTGACGGGCGGTTCCAGCCGGAGTACGTCCCCGGCGGGGTCGTCTCCGGCCGCTGGGCCACGCGGGGCGGTGGCGCGTTGCAGATCCCCAAGGTGATCCGCCGGGCGGTGGTGGCCGATCCGGGCTGGCGGTTGGTGGTCGCCGACGCCGGTCAGTTGGAGCCCCGGGTGCTGGCCGCGGTCTCGGGTGACGCCCGGTTGGCGGCGGCGGGCGGGGCCGGCGATCTGTATGCCGCCCTGGCCCGGGACTCCTTCGCCGGTGACCGGGCCAAGGCCAAGGTGGCCCTGCTCGGCGCGATGTACGGGCAGACGGGCGGGGCCGCGGTGCCCGCGTTGGCGGTGCTCAAACGCAGCTACCCGACGGCGTTCGGCTATGTCGAGGCGGCGGCGCGCACCGGTGAGGCGGGCGGCCTGGTGCGCTCGTGGCTGGGGCGCACCTGCCCGCCCGGCTCGGCCGGGTTCGGCGACCCCGACGACACGCCCACCGACCCGGACGGCGCGGCCGACCCGCAGGGTCCCCGGGCTCGAGCCGCCCGGTCGCGGGGGCGTTTCACCCGGAACTTCGTCATCCAGGCCACCGCCGCGGAGTGGGCCTCCACCCTGCTGGCGACGTTGCGCACCGAGCTGGCCGGCGCCGACGCCGAGCTGGTCTTCTTCCAGCACGACGAGGTGATCGTGCACTGTCCGGCGGTGCAGGCCGAGGCGGTGGCGGCGGCGGTGGGCCGCAGCGGTGAGCGGGCCACAAACCTGCTGTTCGGCGAGACTCCGGTGCGGTTTCCGCTGGATCTGTCCATCGTCGACTGCTACGCCGACGCGGCATAGCGCACGATTTTCCTATTTGCCCCGCTACCCGGGGCCGGCCGTACTCGTTGCATCCGGTGTCCGTAGGACGGGACGGACCGGGCACCGCCGTGCCCGGTCCGCTCCACGGTGGAGGGGGCGCAGCTGAACCGGATCGCAGGAATGATCATCGCCGCGGGTGGGGGTCGCCGCATCGGTGGTCCCGAGGCGCTGCTGCACCAGGGTGAGAAGCCCCTGGTCAACCAGATGATCGACACGATGACTCAGGCGGGCTGCGAGCAGATCGTGGTCGTGCTGGGTGCCGCCGCTGACCAGGTGCGGGAGACCGCCGACCTGGGCAGGGCCACGGTAGTGATCAACAAGGCGTGGGGCACCGGGGTCGGCTCGTCCATCCGGGCCGGCCTGGCCGCCATGGACGACGAGGGGATCGAGGCGGTGGTGGTCGTCCCGGTCGACATGCCGGGCCTGACCGCCGTCGCGGTCCGGCGGGTGGCCGCGCTGCCGTACCCGGACGTGCTGGTCTGCGCCACGTACGACGGGCTGCGCGGTTACCCCATGCTCTTCGGCCGCCGGCACTGGCCCGGGATAGCCACCCTCGCCAGCGCCGACGTGGGCGCCCGGCCGTACCTGCTCGCCCACAAGGACCAGATCGTCGACATCGCCTGCGACTCGGTGGCAGACGGCAGCCGGGTCGACACCCCGGAACTGATGGCGCTCTACGGGCTGACCGTTCCGCCGCAGCGCGTCGGCGTCTGAGCGCCGGCCGTGACCCGGCCGGCCGACCTGGCGGGCAGATGCCCGTCGGGTCGGCCGCCGCGTCACGGCGGTCGCCGTCAGTCCGTCGGCTGGTCGGGCGTGCCGGTCTCGGCCAGGCGCCGGTACCAGTGCGCGCTGTCCTTCCAGGTGCGCTCCTGGGTGTCGTAGTCGACCCGGATGATGCCGAACCGCCGGTCGTAGCCGTAGCCCCACTCGAAGTTGTCCAGCAGCGACCAGACGAAGTAGCCGCGGACGTCCGCGCCCTGCTCGCGGGCGTCGGCGACGGCGGCGATGTGCCGGCGCAGGTAGTCGACACGCCGCTCGTCGTGCACCGTGCCGTCGCCCGACACCACGTCGTCGAACGCCGCGCCGTTCTCGGTGATCATCAAGGGCTGGCCCGGGTACTCCCGTCGCAATCGCAGCAGCAGCTCGGTCAGCGCGGCCGGGTCGATGTTCCAGCCCATCGCCGTGTGCGGGCCGGGCTGGGGCAGGAAGTCGACGTCGTCGGCACCGACCCACGGTGAGTGCGCCGAAGCGCCGTGACCGTCGGCGTCCGAGCGGGCCGAGTGCCCGTCCCAGGCGCGGACCAGGGTGCTCGAGTAGTAGTTGACGCCGAGCACGTCCAGCGGCACGGCGGCCACCTTCTCGTCGCCGTCGCGGACGAACGACCAGTCGGTGACGCTCGCCGTGTCGGCCAGCAGGTCGGCCGGGTACGCCCCGCTCAGCATCGGCCCGAGGAACGACCGGTTGGCCAGCGCGTCGATGCGCCGTACCGCGTCCGCGTCCGCCGTCGAGTCCGACGCCGGGCGGATCACGTGCAGGTTGAGCGTCACCGACAGCTCGGCCGTCGGTGCCAACTCCCGCACCACCCGTCCGGCCAGGCCGTGCGCCAGGTTGAGGTGGTGCACCGCCGCCAGTGCGGCGGCCGGTTCGGTACGCCCCGGCGCGTGCACCCCGGAGGCGTACCCCAGGTACGCCGAGCACCACGGCTCGTTCAGCGTGGTCCAGGTGTGCACCCGGTCGCCGAGCGCGGCGACGATCCCGGCCGCGTACTCCTCGAAGCGCAGTGCGGTCTCCCGCGCCGGCCACCCGCCCGCGTCCTCCAGCTCCTGCGGCAGGTCCCAGTGGTACATCGTGGCCACCGGGCGTACCCCGCGCTCCAGCAGGCCGTCGACCAAACGGGAGTAGAAGTCCAGGCCGGCCTGGTTGAAACGGCCGGCGCCACCCGGCTGCACGCGGGGCCAGGAGATGGAGAACCGGTACGCGCCCAGGCCCAGCCGGGCGATGTGGTCCAGGTCCTGCGGCCAGCGGTGGTAGTGGTCGGCGGCCACGTCACCGGTGTCGCCGTTGTACGTCCGACCGGGGGTGTGGCTGTAGGTGTCCCAGATGGACGGGCCGCGGCCGTCCTCGGTGGCGGCGCCCTCGATCTGGTACGCCGCCGTGGCCGAGCCCCAGACGAAGCTCTCCGGGAAGGTTCGGGACGTCATCGCGCCGCCACCTCCGACCCGGACACCACGCAGTGGTACGCCGACGAGGCACCCGCCACCAGTTCGGCGGTGGCGACGCCGTCGCGGAAGCTGACCTCGAACTCCGCGCCCGGCCCGTTCCCGGGCGACGGGATCCGTACCCGTCGGCGTTGCCCCTCCGCCGGTGTGTAGAGCCGCAGGTGCACGTCGTCCGCCCATTCGTAGTCCGGCCGGTCGGAGCGTGCTCCGAACGGGATGATCGCGCCCGGCCGGGCGAGCACCGGCAGGCTGTCGAACTCGTGTTTCTCGGTGACCCAGGCCGGGCCGGTGAGCTGCGCGCCGGTGACCAGGTGGGTCCACGTGCCGGCGGGGACGTAGAAGGTGACCTCCCCGTCGGCGCTGAGCACCGGCGCGACCAGCACGTCGGAGCCGAGCATGTACTGCCGGTCCAGGTGCGCCGCGGCCGGGTCGTCCGGGAACTCCAGGATCATCGGCCGCATCATCGGCACCCCGTCGCGGTGCGCCTCCTGCGCCGCGCCCGCCAGGTACGGCATCAGGCTGAGCTTGAGCCGGGTGAAGTGCCGCAGCACGTCCACGGCCTCCTCGTCGTACGCCCACGGGACCCGGTACGAGCCGGAGCCGTGCAGTCGGGAGTGCGAGGAGAGCAGGCCGAAGGCGATCCACCGCTTGAACACGGCCGCGTCGGGGGTGCCCTCGAAGCCGCCGATGTCGTGGCTCCAGTAGCCGAAACCGGACGCGGCCAGGGACAGCCCGCCGCGCAGCGACTCGGCCATCGCGACGAACGTCGACTCGCAGTCGCCGCCCCAGTGCACCGGGAACTGCTGGCCGCCGGCGGTGGCCGAGCGGGCGAACAGCACCGCCTCACCCTCCCCACGCTCGGCCTCCAGCAGCTCGAAGACCGCCTTGTTGTAGAGGTAGGAGTAGTAGTTGTGCATCCGCTGCGGGTCCGAGCCGTCGTGCCACACCACGTCGGTCGGGATGCGCTCACCGAAGTCGGTCTTGAAGCAGTCGACGCCCATGTCCAGCAGGGCCTTGAGCTTCCCGGTGAACCAGCGGACCGCGTCCGGGTTGGTGAAGTCGACGAGCGCCATGCCGGCCTGCCACTTGTCCCACTGCCAGACCGACCCGTCGGGGTTGCGGACCAGGTAGCCGGCCTCGCGTCCCTCCTCGAACAGGTACGAGCGCTGCGCGATGTACGGGTTGATCCAGACGCACACCTTCAGGTCGCGCTCGTGCAGCCGGCGCAGCATCCCCTCCGGGTCGGGGAAGGTCGCCGGGTCCCAGACGAAGTCGACCCAGTGGAACTGGCGCATCCAGAAGCAGTCGAAGTGGAACACCGACAGCGGCAGGTCCCGCTCGGCCATCCCGTCGACGAACTCGGTCACCGTCTTCTCGTCGTACGAGGTGGTGAACGACGTGGACAGCCACAGGCCGTACGACCAGGCGGGGACCCGCGCGGGCCGGCCGGTGAGAGCGGTGTAGTGGCGCAGTACGTCCTTCGGGGTGGGACCGTCGATGACGTAGTAGGTGAGCGACTGGCCTTCGACGCTGAACTGGGTCTGCGTGACCACCTCGGAGCCGACCTCGAAGGAGACGTGCTCCGGGTGGTCCACGAACACCCCGTAGCCGGCACTGCTGAGGTAGAACGGCACGTTCTTGTACGCCTGCTCGCTGGCGGTGCCGCCGTCGGCGTTCCAGATGTCGACGGTCTGGCCGTTCTTCACGAACGGGCCGAACCGTTCGCCCAGCCCGTACACCGTCTCGCCGACACCGAGGGCGAGCCGCTCGTGCACGTGCCGGCGGCCCTCGCCGTCGGTGACGATGCCGACGCTGCGTTCGGTGGAGGCGGTGACCAGCCGGTCGCCGTGCAGGAAGTCGACCCGCCACCCGTCGATGAGCGCGACCCGGGCGGTCAGCTCGCCGGTGGTCAGCGAGGCGGTGATGCCGGTGACGTCGATGGTGACCGGGTGCTCGTCGTCGGTGGTCAGCCCGAAGCGGGGCTCCTGGGGCAGCCCGCCGCTGTGGTGGCCGATGGTCACCCCGACGACGCCGGGGGCGGGGGAGAAGAATCGGACGGTGACCACCGGCCGGTTGAGGGTGTCGCCGCGCCCGGTGATCTGACCGGCCGGCGCGAAGACGGTGAAGCCGCGCTCGTCCGGCTCGACCGATTCGACGGTGCCGGGGCGCAGCACGCTGACCCCCGGGCGCAGTTGCCAGTACCCGTCGGTGAACTTCACTTCTCGGCTCCTGCCGTGATGCCGCGCGCCAGAGTGCGCTGGAAGATGAGGAAGAAGAGGATGGCCGGCACGAGGCTGATCAGCGCGCCGGCGTTGGTGGTCGGGGCGTCCATCAGGCGGTCGCCCTGCAACGACGCCAGCGCGACCGGAATGGTCTGCGTCTGGTTGTCGATCAGCATGACCAGCGGGATCAGGAACTCGTTCCAGGTCCAGATGAAGAAGAAGATGAGCAGCACCGCGAGGGTGGGCCGCAGGTTGGGAAAGACCACCCGCCACAGGATGGTCCACTTGCCGGCGCCGTCCAGCGCGGCCGCCTCCAGCAGCGAGCGCGGGAACGTGCCCATGACCGAGGCGAGCAGGTAGGTGCCGAACGCGCTCTGGATGACGGTGAAGATGATGATCACCGACAGTTGGGTGTTGTAGAGACCGACCTGCTTGGCGACGTAGTAGAGCGGGTAGATCAGCGCCTCCTGCGGCAGCATGTTGGCCAGCAGGAAGAGCCCGACGATCCAGAGGCGCCCGCGCACCCGGCCGATGCCCAGGGCGTACGCGTTGAGCAGTGAGACGGCGACGCCGAGCACCGCCACGGAACCGGCGATGAGGGTCGAGTTCCAGAGCTTCAGCGGGAAGTTGACCGTGGTCCAGTACGTCCGCAGGCCCGTGGTGTAGAACTCCGTCGGCCAGCTCAGCGGGCCGCCGTTGGAGTAGTCGCTGGGCGACTTGAACGCGTTGAGCAGCATGAACGCGAACGGCACCAGCATCACCAGGGCGCCCAGTGTGACCAGGGCGAGCACCAGCCAGCGGCCGGCACCGCGGTGGTGCCGGTCGCGGACCGGTGTGGCGCGGCTCGTGGCGGGGGCGCGGTCGACGGGAGTGAGCGTCACGGCCATGTCAGATCCCCCGGTCCCGGCGCTCGCTGCGGTACTGCATCCCGATGAACAGCACGGCCACCACCACGATGATCAAGGTGAGCACGGTGGAGATCGCGGAGCCGTAGCCGACCTGGAGCTTCTTGAAGAACGTGTAGTACGCGAAGTACGACGGCACGTTGGTGGCGTTCTCCGGGCCGCCCCGGGTCAGGGCGAAGATCGGCCCGAACACCTTCAACGCGGCGATGGTGCAGGTCAGGGCCACCACGAAGGTCTCCGGCCGGATCTGCGGAAGGGTGATCGCCCGGAACCGGTGGAGCCAGTTCGCGCCGTCGACCTCGGCCGCCTCGTACAACTCCGGGTCGACCCGCTGCAACGCCGCCATGAAGACGACCACCGGGTAGCCGATCTGCACCCAGATCATCACCGCCATCACGGCGGGAAGCGCGGTGCCCGGGTCGCCGAGCCAGTCGTGGCGCAGCGCGCCGAGACCGACCGAGTCGAGCAGGCTGTTGAACGCGCCGTCGGGGCGCAGGATCCAGCCCCAGACGATGCCGGCCACCACGACGGGCAGCACCTGCGGCAGGTAGAACGCGGCCCGCAGCGCGGCGGCGGTGCGCGGCCGGAACCGGCGGCCGATGATGTCGAAGAGCACCGAGGCGAGCAGCAGCCCGAGCAGGGTGGGCACCACCACCATCGCGACGATCATCGCGACGGTGTTCCGGAACGACGCCCAGAAGACCTCGTCGTGCAGCAACTGCTGGTAGTTGTCCAGGCCGACCCAGGTGGGGTCGCCGATCCCGGACCATTTGGTCAGCGACAGATAGACGGTGCCGACCAGCGGTGCGCCGATGACCAGGACGAAGAGCACCGCTCCGGGCAGCAGATAGAGCCAGTACGCGGCGTTGCGGCCGCGACGCTTCTTCCCGGGTGGGGGTTGGGTCGGGGTGTCCGCCGGGCGTGCGGCGGCGACGGTCTCGGAGACTGCCATGGAAGTTCCTTCCCGGACGGAGCGGGCGGACGCGCCGGTCGTGCCGGTCGCGCCCGCCGCTCGCCGCGTCACTTGCCGGTGATCTCCTTGACGCCGTCCGCGTACGGCTTGGCGATCGAGTCGAGGACCTGGTCGGGTGACTTGGAGCCGTTGATGAGGCCCTGGAAGCCGGAGACCAGCACGTCGTAGTAGCCGGGGACCGGCCAGTCCGGGTAGAAGGCCAGGCCGTCCTGCTTGCTGACCGTGTTGAAGTCCTCGATCAGCTTGCGGTCCTTCGGGTCGCTGATCTTGGCCGGGTCACCGGCGACCGGGACACCACCGTTGTTGCCGATCAGGTCCTGGATCTCCGGACGCAGGGTGATGTCGATGAAGTCGTACGCCAGGCCCTTGGCCTTGCTGGTCGCCGGGACCACCCAGAGGTTGCCCGACGAGCCGGCCTGCAGGGTGTTGCCGGGGAAGAGGAAGGTGTCCCAGTTGGCCTTCATCTCGGCCTTGAACCGGCCGTACCACCAACTGCCGGAGACGATCATCGGGGTCTTTCCGCCGATGAACGCGGTGCCCATGTCCTCGGCCTTGAGGCTCGCCGAGTCCTTGGCGACGTAGCCCTTCCGCACCCAGTCGGCGAAGGTGACCGCGCCGGACTTCAGCGGGTCGGCCGTGAAGTCCACCGGGTTCTTGTAGAGCTGGTAGTTGTCGACGAACTGCCGGTCCGCCTTGGCCAGCGCCAGCTGGTAGAAGAGCTGACCGGCGGGGTACTCGGCGCCGGCCATGCCCAGCGGGGTGACGCCCTTGCCGACGAAGGTGTCCATCGCGGCGGTCATCTCGGCCATGGTGGTCGGCACCGGGACGCCGTGCTGCTGGAAGAGGTCCTTGTTGTAGTAGACCGTCACGTACTCGCCGTAGTTCGGCACGCCGAAGCAGTTGCCCGAGCCCATCACGCCCTTGTCGCTGTAGCGGGCGGTGGTCTGCAGGCTGGGGCTGAGCTTGCCGGCCCAGCCACGCTTGTCGGCCTCGGCGCTCAGGTCGGTGAGCAGGCCCTGGGAGGAGAGCAGGCCGGCCGTCGCGTTGCCCTTGTTGTACTCCATGATGTCCGGGCCCTCGGACGAGTTGATGATCATGCCGGCGTTCTGCTGGATCTGCTCGAACGCCTTGCGCTCGAAGCGCACCTCGACGCCCGGGTGCTCGGCCTTGAAGATCTCGATCGCCCGGTCCCAGGCGACCCCCATGGCACTGTTGGCGCTCTCGTAGTGCCACAGCTTGAGGGTCTTGGCCCCGCTGTCGCCCCCGCTGTCCCCACCGCCGCACGCGGCCACGGTGGTCGTCGCGGTCGCCGCCAGGGCGATCGCGGCGACGATCCGGCGGAATCGCTGCATTGCTATCCTCCTCGTTGAGTATCTAGCCGGTACTTCACTGGGCCCGTCGTCGCGTTGCAGCGCGGCGGCGGGCCGTTTCAGCTGGTCAGCCCCCGTCGTCCGGTGGCCGCCCGGGTGCGTCCGTCGTCGGCCGTCGTGGCACGGCGGTCGATCCCCGGATCTCCAGCGCGCACGGCAGCAGTTGCTGGTGACGCTCGTCGCCGGTCCCGTCCAGGTGGCGCAGCAGCGCCTCGATCGCGATCCGGCCCATTGCCGACCCGGGTGACGTCATCGCGGTGAGCGCCGGGGTGGCCAGCTCGGCGACCTGCGGTGAGGTGACCATCGAGACGACCGAGACGTCGTCGGGCACCGAGAGCCCTCGGCCGGTCAGCTCACCGAGGATGCCGAAGATCGCGGTCTCGTTCATCGCCAGCACGGCGGTCAGCTCGGGGGCCCGCGCGAACGCGGCGGCCAGGGCGGCCCGCCCGCCCGCGGCGCTGTCCTCCGCGGGGATCATCAAGGGCTCCAGGCCGTGCCCGGCCATCGCCGAGACGAACGCGTCCCGGGTACGTAGTGCCGGGCCGTAGCCGCTGGCCAGGGTGGCGGCCGAGTGGTTGACGTAGACGATGCTCCGGTGGCCGAGCCCGACCAGGTGGGCGACGGCCTCCCGCACGGTCTGCTCGAAGTCGATGTCGACGTAGGAGAGCGCGGTGGTGTCGCCGGTGCGGCCGATCAGCACCAGCGGTACGCCGGCCTCCTGGAGCACGGTGACCCGCTCGTCGGCGAGCTGCACCTCCATGAGCACGACACCGTCGAGCATCCGCTGGCTGGCCAGCCGCCGCAGGTCGTCGAGGTCGCCGCCGCCGACGGGGGAAAGCACGAGGTGGTAGCCGGCGGCGCTGGCAGCGGCGGCGGCGCCGGTGACGAAGGCGGTCTCGGTCGCGCCGAGGCCGCGCTCGTCCATCGGCATCAGCAGGCCGAGGATCCGGCTGCGCCGGCTGGCCAGGCCACGGGCCATCGCGTTGGGCTGGTAGTCCAGCTCGGCCATCGCGGCGAGCACCTTGTCGCGGGTGGCCTGGGAGATCGGCCGGGTGCCGGTGAGCACGTACGAGACGGTGCTGACCGAGACCCGGGCGAGGCGGGCGACGTCGTGCATGGTGGCCACCGCGCGCCTCCTCCGGCCGGGCGTGGGATCGCTCCCGAGTGATCGTCGAAGCGTTTCGACGAAGCGTTTCGACAGACGCTAGGGCACCTGTTACGACGACGTCAATAGCCGATGTCGAAAAGAAGTCGGGCTGCTCTGCGGCCCCACCGCCGCTTCCCGCGCCTGGCGCCCTGCCCGCACCCGGCGGGTGAAACGCCATGATCGTGCTCGATCCAGGAAGTAGTCCCCTCGTGCCGCAGCGGAGGCCACTACATCAAGGATCGAGCGTGATCATGAGGCCGGCGGGCGCGGGGTGGGGGGCCGTGGATCAGGAGAGGTCGAACAGAGCGGCGGCGCTGTCCCAGCAGACCGCGCGTAGCCAGTCGTCGCCCAGGTCCAGCCGGGCCAGCCCGGTCAACTGGTCGGCGTACGGGTAGGGGATGTTCGGGAAGTCGCTGCCCAGCAGCACCTTGCCGGCCAACCCCAACTCGCGCAGCCGGGGCAGTTCGTCGGCGGGAAAGGGCACGAAGCGGTCGAAGAACGGGGTGAACGCCATCGTGGTGTCCAGCCGGACGCGCTCGTACGTCTCGGCGAGGTCCAGGAAGGCCCGATAGTCCGGGGCGCCGAGGTGCGCCACCACGGCGGTCAACCCGGGGTGGCGGGCGAGCAGGGCGGCGAACGGCTCCGGCCCGGTGTGCGTGGTGCCCACCGGGGCGTGCCCGGCGTGCACGACCACCGGCACACCCGCGTCGGCGAGCATCCCCCACACCCGGTCCAACGCGGGGTCGGTGGGCGGGAAGCCGCCGACCTGCACGTGCACCTTGAACAGCCGGGCCCCGCCGGTCAGCGCCGCCTCGACGTACCCGGGGGCCTCCGGCTCCGGAAAGAACGTGGCCGAGGGCAGGCAACCGGGAGTGGCGCGGGCGAACTCCAGCGTCCAGCGGTTCAGCTCCGCCGCCATGCCCGGTCGGTGCGGGTACGCCAGCGCGCTGAACGCCCGCACCCCGAGTCTCCGCAGGTGCGCGACCCGGTCGGCGTCGCTCCAGCGGTAGCGGATCGGCCACTCGGTGCCGACCAGCGGCCCCGCCGCGTCGAAGTACGCCCACACGCGGCGCAGCAGCCTCGGCGGCAGGAAGTGCACGTGCACGTCCGCCAGCCCGGGCAGACCGAGCGCACGCCAGAACCGCGGCACCTGCTCATCCGCGGCCGGTGGGGACTGCGGCGGCACCGGGTCGGTCATATGTCGATGTTGAACCGTTGCAGCACCGACGGGGCGATGAGGCCGGCGGTGGAGAGCACCGCGATCACGGTCAGGACGGCGCGCAGCACGACCACCTCGGTCTTGCTGCCGGTGCGCAGCGCGATGCTGTTCGGCAGGCCGACCATCGTCCACATCCGCCGTTTGATCGGGATCGGCCAGAGGATCGGCACCCCGGCCCGGGTGATCATGTCACCGAGGATGTGCACGAAGCAGCCCACCCCCACAGCCGTGCCGATCAGCGGATAGCCGCGCCCACCCGGGAGGTTGACGAAGGTGAACCAGGCCGCACCGGCCGAGGCGAGGGTCACGATCACCCAGCCGGCCCGCTCTGCCCAACCGTCGAACAGCCCTCGCAGGGCCAGGCCGAACATGAAGAACAGGATCGTGATCACCGCCCACTTGCCGTACGCGGCGCAGAGCGCGGTGGTGCCCCAGCCGACCAGCAGAGTGAACGGGATGGTGTGCGTCAGCGTGCGGTGCCCGTTGTTGCGCCGGGGATCCTTGCTGAGCTTCGTCGCGTAGTAGACCCCGAGGGAGATCTTCTCCATCACCTCGGCGACGAAGAGCGAGAAGACCCCGAAGGTGCGCGCGACGGTGGCGCCGCCCTGGTTGCGGGTCACCTTGCCCGACAGGTCGAGGTCGGGAAAGAGCGCGCCACCGGCGCACACCGCGGTGCCCACCGCCAACGCGAGTGGCGACTGCTGGTAGTCGGCGAACTGGTCCAGCGCCCAGGACCCGGCCAGCCATACCGCCGCGCCGGACAGCGCGTGCGACGGTCCCATCATCTCGGCTCACCCTCCCCAGGGATCTTGAGCGCCAAAACTACGCCACTGTAGTCAGCACCCGCGTCGCAGGGGCATCACCCAGACGGTCCACAACAGACAGTCTCAGAGTGCGGGGGTGAAGCTCTGCCGGATCATCGGCAAGTATGTCGCGTTGACCTGCCAGTCGAACTCTTTTGTCAACCACGAGACGGTGTAGGCGCGCCCGGGCGAGGTGTTGGCCAGCAGGCGGAAGCTGTGCACCCGCTCGCCGGCGGCGTTCTCCCAGCCGCACTCCCAGATCGCGCCGCCCTCGAAGATGTCCAGCGCGGAGATGTCCACCCTGCGGTAGCCCGGCAGCGCCTCGCCGCCGGTGAGCCGGGCCTCCTCGGCCCGCCAGTACGCCACCGGGTCGGGTCGGGCCGGCCCCGCCTCGACGCTGAGCACCCGAGGGCCGTCGGCCTCCCGGAAGCAGGTCACCGCCCCCTCGGTCCAGCGCAGCCAGGCCACCGGCACGGCGATCCGGAAGCCCGCCGGGTCATCGTGCCAGGTCCAGCCCGCCACCAGCCGGTACCGGGCGCCGGCCGGTGGCGGCACCGACGGCACCGGGGTGGCCGCCGGCGGCGGGGGCGTCGCACAGGCGAACGCGGCCGGCCGGGCCGTGGTCGAGCCGCCCCCGGTGCCGGAGGGCGGCGGCCGATCGTCACCGCGGTTCACCAGCGCCAGCGTGACGCCCACGGCGGCGAGCAGCGTCGTGACGGTGGCCGTGCCGCCCAGGGCGAGCAGCCGCCGACGCCGGCGGCTGCGGGGGAGGGTGGCCGGCCCGCCCGTCGCCGGGTCGTCGGGCGGGGACAGCGGGTCGATCGGGTCGGGCGCGGCGGCGCGGCCCGCGCTGCGTACCGCCGCCACCGCCGACGACCGGGCCGGCTCGACCGGCCCGTCGTGCCCCGCCGCCGCGCTGCGCAGCAGCGGCTCCGCCTCGCCGGCGGTCAACCGCCGCCAGGGGTCGCGTTGCAGCAGCCCGGTGAGCGCGGGACGCAACGGCCCGGCACGGCGCATCGGGTCGGGAGGCTCGGTGGCCAACGCGCTGAGCGTCGCCATCGCGCTCGACCGGGCGTACGGTGAGCGGCCCTCGACCATCGCGTAGAGCGTCGCCCCCAGCGACCACAGGTCGGTCCGCGGGTTCGACACCCCTTCACGCGCCCGTTCCGGGGCGACGAACTGCGGCGAACCGAGGACCGTGCCCGGCCCGGTCATCGCCCCGTCGCCGCCGTCGAAGGTGGCCAGCCCGAAGTCGGTGAGCACCACCCGCCCGTCGTCGGCGACCAGCACGTTGTGCGGCTTCACGTCGCGGTGCAGCACGCCGGCGCTGTGCGCCGCCCGCAACGCGGCAAGCACGGCCAGGCCGATCCGGGCGGTGCGTTGTGGGCTCAGCGGCCCCTCGTCGCCGATGATCTGCTGCACCGAGCGGGACTGCACGTACTCCATCACGATCCAGGGGCTGTCCCTGTCGTGCACGACGTCGTAGATGCGGACCACGTTGGGGTGGTTGAGCCGGGCGGCGGTGCGTGCCTCGCGCAGCGTCCGCAGCCGCAGCTCGGCGCGCTCGGTCTCGGCCAGCCAGGACGGAGGCACGACCTCCTTCACCGCGACGTCACGGTGCAGCATCTCGTCGCGGGCCAGCCACACCCGGCCCATCCCGCCGGTGCCGACCAGGTCGAGCAGCTGGTACCGACCCGCGATCAGCAACTGCCGCACGATCGCTCCCCCTCGGTGACCCCGTGTTACACGATAGCCACCGGAACTGCTTTTCTCATCCGTCGAGCGGCCTCGATCCACGCCGGACGGCGGTCCGGAGCACGACCGGACGGAGCAGGTCAGAGGGGTGATCGGAAGCTGTTTCGCACCTGCGTCCAGTCCGCCTGCGCGGCCGCCCAGTCCCGGTCGTCGGTGATCCAACCGAGCATCCAGCGGCTGGCCCCGCCCGGCCTGCCGAGGACCTGTTGCCGGGCGTGCAGCCGGGCGCCGTACGGCGCGTCCCACCGGCACTCCCACTCCGCGCCGCCGCCGCTCGCCGCGAGTCGGACCTCGTCGTAGCCGGGCAACGCCCCGTAACCGTCCGCCGCGTCGCGGGCCGCGCGCAGCCGGGCCAGCGGATCGTTGGTGCCGCCCTCGGCGACGCTGAACGTCCGGCCGGTCGCCGGGTCCTGGAAGCACGCCACCGCTCCCTCGCGGGAGTAGCGCCAACTCGCCGGCACGGAGACCCGGAAGCCGGTGGTGTCGGCGTGCCAGACCCAACCGGCCGGCGGGCGGAACCTCTCGCCGGCAGCCGGTGAGCCGGCCGGTACCGGTGCGCCGCCGATGTCGGGGCGGACGCACGGGAAGGGTGGTGGTGGCACACGCGCGCCCGGCGGTGGGCCGGGTCGGCCGGGGCCGGGGCCACCGGGACCGAAGGGTCCGTCCTGGCCGCCACCGTCGCGTGGGCGGTCCAGCGGTGGCGCGGTGGTCGACCGGCCGGCGGTCCCCGTCGGCTCGTCACCGGTGACGGCCAGCGCGGTGCCGACTCCGGCGGCGGCCGCCACCAGCAGCGCCGTGACGATCAACGCCGCCCGTCGCCGGACCGACCGGCCGACCGCCGGGACGGGCGCGTCGGTGGGCCCGCCGGGCCGGTCGTCCTGGTCCCTTGCCGAGGCTGCCGCGTCGGCCATCGGAGGTGGGCCGGTGACTCCGTTCGCGGCGGCGGTCAGCAGTCGGCGGGCCTCGTCGTGGTCGAGGCGGTGGAGCGGGTCGCGGCGCAACAGCCCGGCGAGGACTGGCGCGAGCGGCCCGGCGTGCGGGGCCGGGTCCGGCGGCCCGGCTGCCAGGGCGGTCAGCGTCGCCATCGCGGTGCTGCGGGCGTACGGGGAGCGGCCCTCCACGGCGGCGTGCAGGGTGGCGCCGAGCGACCACAGGTCGGCGGCCACCGTGGACACCCCCTCGGCGGCCCGTTCCGGGGAGACGTACTGCGGGGAGCCGAGCACCATGCCGGGGCGGGTCGTCGCCCCGTCGCCGCCGTCGAAGGTGGCCAGCCCGAAGTCGGCGAGCAGCACCCGCCCGTCGTGTGCCATGAGCACGTTCTGCGGCTTCACGTCGCGGTGCAGCACCCCGGCCGTGTGTGCGGCGTGCAGCGCGTCGAGCAGGGCCAGGCCGATCCGGGCCGCCCGGACCGGATCCAGTGGCCCCTCGTCGTCCAGCACGTCCTGGAGGGTGTGCGACGGGACGTACTCCATCACGATCCACGGGCTGTCCTCGACCGGGACGACGTCGTAGAGCCGGACCACGGCGGGGTGGTTGAGCCGGGCCGCCGCGCGCGCCTCCCGCAGGGTGCGCGAGCGCAGCTCGGCCCGCTCGTGGTCGGCCAGCCAGCTCGGCGGCACGACCTCCTTGACCGCGACCTCGCGGTGCAGCATCTCGTCGCGGGCACGCCACACCCGGCCCATGCCCCCGCGACCCACCAGGTCGAGCAGCCGGTACCGACCGGCGATCAGCACCTGCGCACGCTCCTCCTCAGCCGCTGTCCGGGCTACACCCTAGCCAGCGGATCGGAAGTCACCTATCGGTCGTCCGCCCCACCTCAGCAGGCGGCGTGGCCGGCCCTGGCGAGCAGATTGCCCTCCGGGATGGCGATCCGGGTACGTCCACCCGCCAGTTGGGCGGCGGCCCGTCGGGCCTGGAGCGGGCCGTGTTCCCGCCGGGCGGTGGTGTAGCTGGCGGCGGTGCGGGCCGCGATGGTGGCCCAGCCGTACCGCTCGCCGACCATCGTGCGGGCGCGTCGGGCCACCCGCCGGGCGAAGACCTCGTCGCCGAGCAGTTGACCGACGGCGCCGGCCAGCGCGTCCGGATCGCTGTGCGGGAACGTCACGCCGGTCACGCCGGGTTCGACGATCTCGGCGAGGCCACCGGTCCGGGCCACCGCCAGCGGCGCCCCGGCGGCGGCCGCCTCCAGCGCCACCATGCCGAAGGGCTCGTAGAGGCTGGGCACCACGGTCGCGTCGGTGGCACCGAGCACCGCGGGCAGGTGGGTGGCGTCGAGGAAGCCGGTGAAGCGGACCGTCGAGCAGAGCGCGAGGCGGCGGGCCTCCTCCTCCAGTTCGGCGCGGTACGGGCCGTCGCCGGCGATCACCACGCGCAGTCCGGGGTGCTGCTCGCGCAGCCGGGGTACGGCGTGCACCAGGTGCTGCACGCCCTTCTCGTAGACCAGCCGTCCGGCGTACCCGACCAGCGGCCCCTTTCCGGCGAAGCGGGCCCGGGCCGAGGCGACCGCGCGTGGCCGGGCCCGCCAGGCCCGGTCGTCGACCCCGTTGGGCACGACGTCGACCTGCGCGGTCGGCAGGTCGAACAGCGCGGTGACCTGCTCGCGCATGTACCCCGAACAGGTGATGACGCGGGTGGAGGAGCCGCTGAGCCAGTGCTCGACGCCGTGGATGGTGCGGTTCATCTCCTCGGGCAGCCAGCCCTGGTGCCGTCCCGCCTCGGTGGCGTGGATGGTGGTGACCAGGGGCAGGTCCAGGTGCTCGGCGAGGGTGATGGCGGTGTGGGCGACGAGCCAGTCGTGGGCGTGGATGACGTCGTAGGTGCCGGCTTCGGTGGCGCGCAGCGCGGTGCGGGTGAGGGTGTGGTTGAAGGCCATGGTCCAGGCCAGGAGGGATCCGGTGGCGAGGGGGAAGGTGACGGGGTCTTCGGGGGCGCGGAGGATGCGGACGCCGTCGGCGTACTCCTCCAGGGGTGCGCCGTCGGCGTGGCGGGTGATGACGGTGACGTCGTGGCCGGCGGCGGCGAGGGCGACGGAGAGGGCGTGGACGTGTCGGCCGAGGCCGCCGACGAGCACCGGCGGGTACTCCCAGGAGAGCATCAGCACCCGCAGGTGCCGGGCGGGGTGGATGTCGATCACGTGGGCGTCGGGTGACATTGCAGCCCCCTTTGAGTTGTCCCCGGGCGCGCGCCGACCGGCACCGGAGCCGGTGCCTACCGTCGCGTCTGGATCTCCGACCATCCTGCCGGGGTCGAGATAACCAGCGGAGACACCGCCGTTGCGGTCGTGTAAAGCGCTACTGGCCCTTTCGGCGCACCCGCAGCAGCTCGGCCACCGACCATGCCTGGAACGGGCAGCCGGTCGCGGCGTGCGGCGCGAGGCCGTCGGCCGTCTCGCTCACCGAGCCTAACCCATATTCGGTCAGATGGGCCTCAATACCGATGAATGCGTCATCGACCGACATCTTGCCCCGACGGCACGCGTCCACGTACGGGCCGATCAGCCACGGCCACACCGTGCCCTGGTGGTAGCCGCCGTCCCGCTCGGCCGGGCCACCCCGGTGCCGGCCCACGAACTCCGGCGAATCCGGCGCGAGGCTGCGCGGCCCGAGGGGCGTCAACAGCCCGGTCGCGACCCGCCGCAGCGTCGGCTCGTCCGGCTCCAGCGGCGCGAACGGCAGCGACCAGGCCAGCAACTGGTTGGGGCGCAGCGCGTCGTCATCGTGCAGGGCCGCCCCGCCCAGCGGGTACGCCGGCGCGGGCGCGTCCAGCACGTCGTGCAGCCAGCCCGTCGGGGCGGGGTAACGGTCCCGGAACGAGGCGGTCGCCTGCGCATGCCGTCGCCACAGCTCGTCCGCGTCCTGCCCGGCCAGCTCGGACAGCTCGGCGAGCCCGGCCAGCCCGTTGATCCACAACGCGTTGACCTCGACGGGCTTGCCGGTACGCGGGGTGACCGGCACCCCGTACACGCGGGCGTCCATCCAGGTCAGCGCGGTGCCCGGGGCGCCCTGGGCGAGCAGCCCGTCGGCCGGGTCGACCCCGATGCCGTAGCGGGTGCCCACCACGTGGGCCTCGACGACCGTGCGCAGCGCGGGCAGCAGCTCGTCGCCGAGGTCGGTGTCGCCGGTGACCGTGACGTGGCGACTCACCGCGTGCAGGAACCACAGGGTCCCGTCGACGGTGTTGTACTCCACCCGCCCGGTGTCGGCCGTGTTGGCGAGCATCCCCTCGGACAACGTCGCCGCGTACGCCCGCAGCAGCTCCCGACCCTCCTCGGCACGGCCGGTGCAGAGGAACAGCCCCTCGTACGAGATCATCGTGTCCCGCGACCAGGCGCCGAACCACGGGTAGCCGGCCACCACGTCGACCGCCGTGCCGCCCGTCCGCACCACGAACGCGTCCGCGGCCAACGCGAGCGTCGCCTCCACCGGGTCGGCCGGCTTCGCCGCCGCCACCACCTGCCGGTTGCGCCGTCGGGCCGTCGCCACGATCTCCGCGGCCGGCGGCGGCTCCTCGTCGAGTCGACCGGCCCAGGCCCGCACCGACACCGTGTCGCCGGGGCGCTCCAGCTCGCCGGCGAAGCGTCCCGCGTACCAGAGATCCTCTTCCGGGTGCAGGCCGCGGCTGGCCTCCTCGCGGTGGTGCACGCCCAGCCACCACTGCCCCTCGGGCTCCCACCCGGGGCCGGCGAGCCGGTACGCCCCCTCGACCACCGCGCCGTCGGTGACCGGCTCGACCTGCGGCGTCGGGCCGTCGGCGCGCCGCTCGCCGTGCGCGTCACGCCACGTGCAGGCGGCGGAGAGTTCCAGGCGGACCGGCCCGCCGGCGACCAGCCGGTGCACCACCGCCACGCAGGAGCGGCCGGGCAGCATGGCCAGCTCCCGCTCGATCACCACCGCGCCGATCCGCCACCGCCACCGGGGCAGCCCGTCGACCAGGTCGAAGCGTTCCAGCAGCTCGAAGCCGCGCGGGTCGACGTCGCCGGAGGACCACTCGTGCGCGCCGAGCCGGACCCGTGCGCCGGACGGCAGGGTGACCGCCGGGTCCAGGCTGACCAGTCCCACCCGGCGGGACGCCGGGGTCTCACCCGGCACCACCAGCAGACCGTGGTAGCGGCGGGTCCGCAACCCGCCGACCGTGCCCATCGCGTACCCGCCGAGCCCGTCGGGCACCAGCCACTCCCGGCTCGCCGCGCTGGTCAGGTCGCCACAGACCTGCGGGCCGAAGTGAATGTCGATCAACTTTCCTCCACCGGCGGCGGGGTGTAACACGCCACGACGAGAATGGCCGCTGTGGTCAAGTACCGCGGCGACGTCAAAGATATGCACGTGATCACTGACCGATCGTCCTCCGACGCCTCGCCACCAGACGCCGAGCGACTCCGACTCGCTCAGGCCGACTCGGGGGAGCAGGACTGGCGCGCATGGGGTCCCTATCTGTCCGAACGGGCGTGGGGGACGGTACGGGAGGACTACAGCGAGCACGGTACGGCCTGGGACTACTTCCCGCATGACCACGCGCGGTCCAGAGCCTACCGGTGGAACGAAGACGGGATGGCCGGCGTCTGCGACGACCGGCAGACGTTCGCGTTCGCCCTCGCGCTGTGGAACGGCAAGGACCCGATCCTCAAGGAGCGGATGTTCGGCCTCGGCGGCGACGGCGGCAACCACGGCGAGGACGTCAAGGAGTACTGGTGGTACGAGGACTCCACGCCCACCCACTCCTGGATGCGCTGGCGCTACCACTACCCGCAGGCCGCCTTCCCGTACGACGAACTGGTCGCGGTGAACGCGTTGCGCGGCCGGGACGACACCGAGTACGAGCTGGTGGACACCGGCATCTTCGACGACGACCGGTACTGGGCGGTGACCGTCGACTACGCCAAGGCGTCCCCGACGGACCTGTGCATGGTGGTGACCGTCGCCAACCGGGGCGACCGGGCGGCCACCCTGCACGTGCTGCCCAGCCTGTGGTTCCGCAACACCTGGGCCTGGGGGCTGCCCGGCGGTGACCGGATCCCCCGGCTGACCGGCGAGGGCGCCCGGCTGGTCGGCGAGCACTGGGTACTCGGTCAACTGCTGCTGGAGGGTGACGGTGATCCGGTGCCGCTGCTCTGCGACAACGACACCAACGCCGAACGGCTGTGGGGCCTGCCCGGCCGGTCCCCCTACCCGAAGGACGGCATCAACGACCACGTGGTCAACGGCGCTGCCACGGTCAACCCGGCGGAGGAGGGCACCAAGGGCGCGCTGCACTACGTCCTCGACGTGCCGGCCGGCGGTCAGCGCCAGATCCGGCTGCGCCTGACGCGCACCGCGTCGCCGCCGGCCGCCGCCCCGCCGCCCCGCGCGGACCTGGGCGACGGTTTCGAGGCGGTGGTGTGGGCGCGGCGGGCCGAGGCGAACCGCTTCTTCGCCGGCGTGATCCCGGAGGCCGCGACCCCGGACGAGGCGCTGGTGGCCCGGCAGGCCATCGCCGGGCTGATGTGGGGCAAGCAGTTCTACCACTTCGACGTCAAACGCTGGCTGGAAGGTGACCCGGGCTCGTCGCCGCCGCCGGCGGGGCGGCGGCACGGGCGCAACAGCGCCTGGTGGCACATGACCAGCTTCGACGTCATCTCGATGCCCGACCCGTGGGAGTACCCCTGGTACGCGGCCTGGGACCTGGCCTTCCACTGTGTGAGCATCGCCCGCGTCGATCCCAGCTTCGCCAAGGAGCAGTTGCTGCTCCTGCTGCGCGAGTGGTACCTGCACCCCAACGGGCAGATCCCGGCGTACGAGTGGGCGTTCGGTGACGTGAACCCGCCGGTGCACGCCTGGGCGGCGCTCAAGGTGTTCGAGATCGACGGCGGCCGGGACTACGAGTTCCTGGCCCGGGTGATGCACAAGCTGCTGATCAACTTCACCTGGTGGGTCAACCGCAAGGACACCGGCGGCAACAACGTCTTCGAGGGTGGCTTCCTCGGGCTGGACAACGTGGGGCCGTTCGACCGGTCGGCGGCGCTGCCGGTGGCCGGGGTGCTGGAGCAGTCCGACGGCACCGGCTGGATGGCCATGTACGCGCTCAACCTGCTGGACATGGCGATCGTGCTGGCCGAGCACGACCGGACCTGGGTGGACACCGCCACCAAGTTCTTCGAGCACTTCGCGTACATCGCCGCCGCCGCGTACGAGCAGGGGCTGTGGGACGACGAGGATGCCTTCTTCTACGACGTGCTGCGGCTCGCCGACGGCACGAAGGTGCCGTTGAAGGTCCGCTCGGTGGTCGGGCTGCTGCCGCTGGCCGCCACCACCCGGCTGAGCGCGAAGACCCTGCACCGGCTGCCGGAGCTGGGTGCCCGGCTGCGCTGGTTCCTCACCAACCGCCCCGAGTACGCCGAGGTGATCGGCACCCGCCGGCTGGGCCCGGACGGTCGCCAGCAGAGGTTGCTGTCCATGGTCGGCCCGGAGCAGGTGGTCCGGCTCCTCGCTCGGATGCTCGATCCCGACGAGTTCCTCTCCGATTTCGGCCTGCGGACGTTGTCCCGCGCGCACCTGGACAAGCCGTTCTCGGTCACGCTCGGCGGGCAGGACTTCTCCGTCGGCTACGAGCCGGCGGAGTCGACCAGCGGGCTGTTCGGCGGCAACTCGAACTGGCGCGGTCCGATCTGGATGCCGACGAACTTCCTGCTCATCAGCGCGCTGCGCGACTACGCCTCGTTCTTCGGCGACGACCTCCAGGTGGAGTACCCGACCCGCTCCGGGGTGAAGCGAACGCTGGACGAGATCGCCGACGACCTCTCCGCGCGGCTGATCTCGCTCTTCACACAGGACGACTGGGGTCGACGACCCATCTACGGCGCGTGCCGGATCTTTCAGACCCACCCCGACTGGCGGGACCTGATCGCCTTCCCCGAGTACTTCCACGGCGACAACGGGGCCGGGCTGGGTGCCTGGCACCAGACCGGCTGGACGGCCCTGGTCGCCGACCTGATCCTCACCCTGCGTCGTTGACCGACCGGCCGTGCCGGGAGCGCTTCCGGTCGTCTCTTCGTTACGGGGACACCCCGACTCAAGGCATTGATATTCGTCACGCTCATGCACTGCCCGTATGGCTTGTTACGTGCGTAACGTCCACCTAGCGTGAGGCCCGCTCGAGTTCAACGGGGGAGCGGCGAGATGAAACTGCAGATTCGGCTTCTGGGCAGTGTGGAGCTGTGCGTCGACGGTCGGACCGTCACACCCGGCGCGGCGAAGCGGCGCGCTGTTCTCGCCGGCCTGGCCATGGAGGCGAACCATGTCGTCTCGCTGCCCCGGTTGGCGGAGATGGTCTGGCCGGAGACCCCGCCGACGTCCGCCGTGGCGAATCTGCGGACCCACGCCGCAGCGCTGCGCCGCGTGCTGGGGGACCGCCTGGTCGCGCGCCCCAACGCGTACGAGCTGCGGCTGGCGCCGGGCGAGCTGGATGTCGCCGAGTTCCAGCGGCTGGCGGGGGAGGGGCGTGCTCTGGCCGCGGCCGAGCCCGCCGGTGCCATCGCCACCCTCAGTGCCGCGTTGGCTCAGTGGCGCGGTCTGTCCGGCGACGGCCTGCCACGGGGCACCGCGCTGGACAACCGCTGGACCACCCTCGACGAGCAGCGGCTCCAGGTGTTCGAGGAACTGGCCGAAGCGCGGCTGGCCGCCGGGCAGCACGGCCACCTGCTGCCCGAACTGCGGGGACACCTCGCCGCCCACCCGTTGCGGGAGCGGGCCTGGGGGCAGTTGATGTTGGCGCTCTACCGCTGCGGGGACGTGCCGGCCGCGCTCACCGTCTTCCGGGACGCCCGTGCGACCCTGCACGAGCAGCTTGGCATCGAACCGGGCAAGGAACTGGTCGGCCTGCACCGTGCGATGCTCGGCCGGGCGCCGGAGCTCGCGTACATCCCGGCGGCAGCGCCGATCGTCACCACGCCGCCCGCGCAGACACGACCCGCTCCCGGCTGGACAGTGCCCCGGGAACTGCCCGCCACCCCGGCGACGTTCGTGGGCCGTACCGGGGAAGCCGCCGAGGTGGTGGCCGCCCTCGCCGGTGCGACGCCGGCCGCCGTGGTCGTCGCCGGCGCGGCGGGCAGTGGCAAGAGCGCCCTGGTGGTACGCGCCGCGCACATCGTGGCCGGTGACTTTCCGGACGGGCAGGTCTTCGTCGACCTCGGCTACGAAAACGCGGTGACGCCGGGCGAGGTGCTGGCCCGGGTGCTGCGCGCACTCGGTGTCGCCCCAGCGGACGTCCCCGCCAACACCGACGAGCGGGCCGGCTGGTTCCGCTCCCTCGTGGCGAGGCGGCGGCTGCTGCTCGTCGTCGACGGGGTCACCCGAGCCGCCCAGGTGCGACCGCTGCTCCCCGCCGGTCCCGGGCCGGCCCTCATCGTCGTCGGTCAGCGGCACCTCGGCAGCCTGGACGGCGTACGCCGGGTAACGCTGCGCCCGCTGGACGGAGTCCCGGCGCATGATTTGCTGGCCGCCTTCGCGGGTCCGGAGCGGCTGGTCGCCGATCCGGCGGCCGCGGCGGAACTGGCGCGACTCTGCGCCGGTTCGGTGCTGGCGCTGCGGATCGCGGGGAGCCGTCTGGCCGGGTGCCCGGCGATGCCGGTGGCCGGCCTGGTCAGCGATCTGCGCCACGGGCCGGACCGGTTGGACCTGCTGGCCTATGAGGACCTCTCGGTGCGGGCGAGCCTCGCCGTCGGTGTCGCCGCGGTTCGTTCCGACGACGAGGTGGCCGGGCGACTCCTGGAACTGCTCGCCATTCAACCGGACCATCCGGCCCTGCTGGACCGGGCCGCGACGCAGCTCGGGGTCTCCACCCAGCGGTTACGCCGCGCCCTGGAGGGACTGGTCGACGCGCACCTCGTCCATCGGGGCGCCGCCGGTCGCTACACGCTGCCCGCCCTGGTCCGCGACTACGCCGCCGAACTGGCCGTCCTGACGTCCACGCCGACGCGCCCACTGACCGGCCGACGGGCCCACCCTCCGGTCGCTGCCTGACCGGCCGTGCTCTCCGCCGTCCCGGCCTCATCGTCGTCACCGACGGACGTGCTCCTGAGGAGTATGCGCGCGGTATGCCGGCCGGCCGGCTAGGGCATTTCCGCTGCTCGGCGCACTGATCGCGATCAAACCTGGAAGGTATCTGGGAGATAGCCGGCTGAGTATTCCTCGTTTCTAGCCTTCACCCGTTGTGCATACGAACGGTCGGAGGGTTACGGGTGAAAAGACGATCACGAGGTCCCCTGATCGGGGGACTTGCGCTGGCGATGGTGGCCACGCTGGGCGGGATGGAGGTCCTCCCGGACCGCACTCCCCAGCGCACCGACCAGGTGGCCGAGGCCAAGGACGATGAGGGCCTGCTCTCCCGGCTGGGCGGCGCGGCCCGGCAGTTGGTGAACGGCGGTCCGCGCGGCGCCGAGCCGGAGGTGGTCAGCGCCGGGCTGTCGCTGAGCGAGCAACCACCGGCGGCGAAGAAGTTGCCCACGCCGAAGCGGGTCCGGGAGGTCCCGGAAAGGCGGACCGCCAACGGGCGGGTCTTCCAGCTCTCCGACGGACGGCTTCAGGCCGAGCTCTCGGCGCTGCCGATGAACTACCGGGACGCCAAGGGTCACTGGCAGCCGATCGACACGCGGGTGCGGCCGGCCACCCGGAACGGGTACGTCCAGCAGAACTCCACCAACAGCTTCACCAGCCTCTTCGGGGGGCGTACCGACAACCTGGTGCGCTTCGAGCGGGACGGCCGCGCGGTTCAGCTGGGTCTCGCCGGTGGCGAACGGACCGCCGCACCGAAGGTCGACGGCTCCACGGTGACCTATCCCGGTCTGGCCGGTGGCGCCGACCTGGTCTACGACGTCACCGCCGCCGCGCTGAAAGAGAAGATCGTGCTGCGCCAGGCCCCGGAGGGCCCGGTCTCGTACACCTTCACCCTCGACACCGAGGGCCTGGTGGCGCAGCCGCGGGCGGACGGCTCGATCGCGTTCGTCCGGCCCGACGGCGGTGACCCGGTGCTGGTCATGCCGCCGGCGTACATGTACGACAGCGCCAAGACCCCGGCCACCAGCACGGCGGTCAGCCAACGGGTCCAGCAGATGTACGGGCAGACCACGGTGACCGTCTCGGCGGACGCCTCGTGGCTGCGCGACAAGGCGCGGACGTACCCGGTGGTGATCGACCCGACCATCAAGATCCAGCCAGTGCCGATCGACGGCCAGGACGTGCAGATCTCGTCGGGCGCCCCCGCCGCCAACTTCAACAGCACCTACCAGCTGAAGGTGGGCACCGGCACGGACGCGACCTGGCGTTCCCTGCTGAAGTTCGACGTGAGCCAGATCCCGGCGAACACGCCGATCGACGACGCCGAGGTGATGGTCTACTACGACCAGAGCCTGGACGGCATCTACGCCAACGACGTGCCGATGGAGGTCCAGCGGGTCAAGACGAGCTGGACCGAGAACTCCGCCACCTGGACCACCATGAACGCGGCCGGCGACACGTCGCTGCCCGGCACCATCGTCACCGTCGACGACGGCGACACCAACGCCACGGCCAAGGGCACGTGGAACGCCTCCACCAGCAACCTCACCGCCTACGCGGTGGACGACGACTACCGGGTCAACAGTGACGCGATCACCGGGGACACGTACACGTACACGCCGAACATCACCGAGGCGGGCGAGTACAAGGTCGAGGCCCACTACGTAGGAGCCTCCGACCGCGCGGATGTCGCGCCGTACACCGTGTACCACAAGGGCGGCAGTAAGACGGTGCCGGTCGACCAGCGGACGCCGACCGGTACGGGCGGATGGGTCACCCTGGGCTTCTACCCGTTCGACGCGGGCACCACGGGCAAGGTCGTGCTCGGCGACCAGGCCAACAAGGCCGTCATCGCCGACGCCGTGCGGTTCAGCAAGAACGGCGCGCTCAAGGAGGCGTCGCACTCCAGCACCTGGCTGTCG
The DNA here is from genome assembly GCF_023896955.1 of Micromonospora sp. RHAY321. Lineage (GTDB taxonomy): Bacteria > Actinomycetota > Actinomycetes > Mycobacteriales > Micromonosporaceae > Micromonospora. The sequence goes on along the minus strand of NZ_JAMHIW010000010.1, from coordinate 183,206 downwards.
TTCCCCGTCCGCGGCCTCGTGCAGCAGTGGGCGAGCGGCACGCAGCCCAACTACGGCGTGATGCTGAAGGCCAAGAACGAGTCGCTGGCGAAGCAGGGCGGCGCCATCTTCGAGGCCTCCGAGTACTTCTACATGAACGACCGGCGGGACTACAACCTGCCGAAGCTCGTCGTCACGTACGGCCGGCCCGGCGTGACGGTGAACCCACCGACCACGATCACGTCGACCGGCGCCGTGCTGGACTGGCCGAAGTACAAGGACCCGGACGGGCAGGCCGGTACCGCCGACGATGTCGTCGAGTACCAGGTGCACCGCAGCCCGAACCAGACCTACACCCCGACGGCGGCGACGCTGATCGCGCCGGTCTCGACGAGCACGCTGTCCTTCCAGGACACCACGGCCACGCCGACACCGGCGGACAAGACCAACCCGATGGACCGGCAGTTCTACTACTACATGGTCGTGGCCAAGACGGCCGACGGGCAGCTCGTGGCCGGCCCGACGGTGCCCGCCATGCTGCCCAAGGCCGGCCAGATCACCAAGATCTTCCGGACCGGCGTCACGGACACCACGCTGTCGAAGAAGCTGTCCACCAGCAACGTCAACGTCTACGACGGCGACCCGTACGTCGGCGTGGGCAACAACTCGCTGACCTACGGCGTCACCCGTGGCGTGGTGAAGTGGTCCAGCCTGGCCGGGGCCATCCCGACCAACGCCCAGGTCACCGTTGCCCAGCTGCGGATGTGGAACATCTCCCTCCAGCCGGGCCTCGACCAGAGCCAGTACGTCGACGTCTACAAGCTGAACCGGAGCTTCACCGAGGGGTCCGCCACCTGGAACACCTACGACGGCACCAACGCGTGGACCGCCGGCGGTGACTACGACACCTCGTGGAAGGCGGGCTTCAACGGCTTCACCAACGACCCCGAGTGGGAGACCTGGGACGTCACCAGCCCGGTGAAGGGCTGGGTCGCCACGCCCAGCACCAACAACGGGCTGCTGCTGCGGATGCGCGACGAGGTCAACCAGAACGCCCGCATGATGATGCTCGCCTCCGAGGCCGAGGACTCGATGTTCGAGCCGACGCTGGAGGTCACCTACCTGGAGCAGACGCCAGAGTCGACCTACTACGCCGCCAAGACGCCGACGAACGTGGCCCCGGCGTCGACCTACACCGCCCCGGTGTCGGTGTCGAACCCGACCCAGGCGACCTGGAAGACGACGGACTGGGAGCTGGCGTACCAGTGGACCCGGGCCAACGGCGAGCCGGTGAACGACGCCAACGCGACGGTCGCCACCCCGCTGCCGGCGGACATCCCGGCCGGCGGCACCGTGGACCTGACCGCGCAGGTGAAGACGCCGGCCAGCACCACGGAGGGCAACCAGCGCACCGACTACGTGCTGCGCTGGCAGCTACGCAACAAACTGACCCAGCAGTGGCTGTCGGACCTTGCGCCGATCGCGGCCCTGCCGCAGAACGTCGCGGTGGTGGAGCCGACCTCAGACCAGCTCGGTCTGGAGAAGTTCTACTCGTACGCGGGGAAGAACACCGGTGCCGGCGGCACCCTGATGAACAACCTGCACTCCGGCAACACGGTGTGGTCGTACGACGCGTTGAGCAACCCGTCGCGGGGCCTGTCGACGTTCGTCCGGATGTCCTACAACTCGTTGGATACCTCCGACACCGTCGCCGGGTACGGCTGGTCCCTGCAGGCCTCGTCGCTGATGCGGCTGGGCAGCCCGCTGGACTTCCACCCGAACCCGAACCCCACCAAGATCACCATGACCGATGGCGACGGCACCAGCCACTGGTTCACCTGGGACTCGGCCACCTCGACGTGGAAGAGCCCGAAGGGCGTGCACCTCTACCTGGAGAAGGTCACCACCACGGACTGCCGGCCCAACACGCAGGAGCCGAAGGCCTGGCGGCTGACCAAGCCGGACCGCACGCAGTTCTGGTACGACTGCGAGGGCTTCCTCACCAGCACGGTGGACAAGAACGGCAACACGATGACGTTCACCTACGAGGAGCGGAAGTCGAACAACAAGCCGACCAAGTTCCTCCGGTACATCACCGACGCGGCCGGCCGGAAGACCCTGACGATCGACTACTACGCCAAGGGTCAGACCTACGACTACATCAACGACACCACCTGGGCCCGGGTGTCCGGGGCGACCAACCTGACCAACCCGAAGATCATTGACCACGTCAGGCAGGTCACGGACATCTCCGGTCGGAAGATGACCTTCACCTACACCGACAAGGGTCTGCTCGGCGAACTGGTCGACGGCTTCGGCTCTACCGCCACCATGGGCGCGCCGAAGACGTTCAAGTTCGCCTACGACATGACCCAGGGGAACAAGAACGTCAAGCTGGTCAAGGTCACCGACCCGCGAGGCAACGCCACAGAGTTGGCCTACCACTACCCCCAGACCGGCGACGACCCGAAGTGGCACTGGCGGACCAAGCACTACACCGACCGGAACGACAAGGCCAACCTGACCCAGTTCGCCTACGTGGACCCGGACGCCACCGACAACATCCGCACGACGGTCACGGACGCGGAGAACCACTCCACCGTCTACCTCCAGGACGGCTACGGCCGGCCCATCGAGACCACCAACGCGAAGAACCAGACCACCAAGCTCGGCTGGGACGACGACCACAACGTCACCCGGCTGGAGGAGGCCAACGGCGCGGTCTCGACCTGGCAGTACGACGCCAAAACCGGCTACCCGACCGAGGTGAAGGACGCCGAGGCGGTCAAGAACGGCACGCCGGGCACGGTGCTGACCTACCAGCGCCAGCTCAACGGCTACGTCGCCGACCTCACGGAGAAGACCAGCCCCGAGGGGCGCAAGTGGATCTTCAGCTACGAGGCCGACGGTGACCTGGCGAGCGTCACCGACCCGATGGGCACCTCCACGACGACGGCCGGTGACTACACCACCTACAACACCTACGACGCGTGGGGACAGCTCGACACCGCGACGGACGCCAACGGCAACGGCACCAAGTACAGCCGTTACGACGCCAACGGCTACCCGCAGACGATCACGGATTCCCTGACCAGGGCGACCACCTTCGTCTACGACGTCCGCGGCCAGGTCACCAAGGTCACCGACGCGCTGGGGAAGAACACCACCCAGGCGTACGACACCTTCGGCCGTCCGTTGGACAGCAGGACGCCGAAGGACCAGGCCGCCGGGGTGTACATCACCACGCCGGCGCCGGTCTACGACACGAACGACAACGTGACCCAGTCGACCGCGCCGAACGGGGCCGTCTCCACGGCCTTCTACGATGCCGCCGACCAGCTCACCTGGACCAAGGCGCCGGTCGACGTGGCCGGAGACCCTGAGCGCAAGACGTCGTTCACGTACGACAAGGTCGGCAACCTGGTCACCACGAAAGAGCCGAACGGCAATCTCCCCACGTCGGGCGCAACCGACTATCTGACGACCAATGCGTACGACGAGATCTACCAGCTGACCTCGGTGACGAACGCCGAGGGCGACAAGATCACGTATCAGTACGACAACGTGGGCAACGTGGAGAAGATGGTGGACCCGCGCAAGAACGCGACCACCGACACCCTCGACTACACGTCGACGATGGCGTACGACCGCGCGCACCGGGTCACGAAGACCACGGACGCGCTGGGCAAGTTCACCAGCAGCACCTACGACAAGGACGGCCTGGTCACCGCGAGCACCGACCAGCTCGGCAACACCACGCTGGTGACCCTCGATCGTCGGGGCAAGCCGACCGAGGTCAGGGTGCCGTACAAGAACGACGCCGGGACCATCTCGTACCGGACCACGAAGTACGAGTACGACCAGGTGGGCAACACGACCAAGGTCATCAGCCCGCGGGGTGTGGCAACCACCGACGACCCGAACGACTTCGCCCAGGTCACCGTCTATGACGCGCTGAACCGGGTGAAGGAGACCCAGTCGGCGTACGACAAGGACGACTCCCGCTACACCACGCCGGACAAGACCACCTACGAGTACGACGAGGTGGGCCGGTTGGCGACGATGTCCGCGCCGCCGTCGGCGGGCCAGTCGGTGCGGAACGACACCACCTACAACTACTACGACAACGGGTGGACGAAGACCTCCTCGGACCCGTGGGACATCGTCACCTCGTACGACTACAACGAGCTGGGCGCGCAGACGGCCCGGACGCTGACGTCGGCGGGTGGCTCCTCCAACCGAACCATGAACTGGTCTTACTTCCCGGACGGCAAGCTGAAGGCCCGGTCCGACGACGGGGTGCCGGTGGGTAAGCAGGTGGTGCTGGCCGACAACTCCGACTTCAACAACACCAGCGCCACGGGGACCTGGCCGGCGGCCAACACCGCTACCAACAAGTACGGCTCGACCTACGCCACCCACGCGGCCGGCACGGGCACCAACGTGTTCACCTGGCAGTTGAACGTGCCACAGTCGGGCGCCTACCAGGTGTACGCCCGTTTCCCGACGGTGGCCGGGGCGGCGACCGACGCGAAGTACACGGTCACCTCCAGCGCAGGTCCAGCGGTGAAGACGGTCAACCAGACCGCCGGTGCCGGCACCTGGGTCAGCCTCGGCTCGTACAGCTTCGCCGAGGGCAACGCCCAGAAGGTGACGCTGTCGGACCAGGCCACCGGCACTGTCGTCGCCGACGCGGTGAAGCTCGTCCGGGACAACTCGGCCGACGTCGACAACGAGAAGCACGACTACAGCTACCGGTACGACACCAACGGCAACCTGACCACGATCACGGACGCCTCTCCGGGCACCCGGGTCGACACCTACACGGTGACCTACACCGGGTTGAACCAGGTCGAGAAGGTCACCGAGTCGAAGTCCGGCTCGGAGGTGAACTCGACGTCGTTCAGCTACAACGAGAACAGCGCGCCGCTGACCACCGACCACGACAAGCAGTACTCGTCCTACACATACGACGAGCGCGACCTGGTGTCGAAGGTGACCAACGGCAAGTCGGCCACCGACGCGTCGCCGAAGGTGACGACGTACACCTACACCGACCGGGGCGAGAAGCTCAAGGAGGTCAAGGGCAACGGCAACGCCGTCGACTACACGTACTTCCTCGACGGGCGGCTGAAGTCCCAGACGGAGAAGAAGCCCAACGGGACCCTGGTTTCCGATTCGAGCCTGGACTACGACCTCAACGGCAATCGCTCACACGATGTGACCAAGAAGATGAACGCCGACAACCACGGCGTCTATCTGACCACCACCAGCGACTTCACCTACGACCCGCAGGACCGGCTGGCCTCGCTGACGAAGACCGGTGACGGCGCCGGCACGGAAACCTACGTGCACGACGCGAACAACAACGTCACCAGCCAGACGGTGAAGGGCACGTCGACCACGTTCAACTACGAGCGGAACCGGCTGCTGACCGCGGTGACCGGGGGTTCGACGGCGTCGTACAACTACGACCCGTTCGGCCGCCTGGACACCGTCACCGCTGCCGGCACCGTGATCGAGCGGAACGTGTACGACGGGTTCGACCACATCGTGGAGAACCGCAAGAACACGGGCAGCGCCACGTCGGTCACGAAGTACACCTTCGACCCGATGGACCGGACGACGACCAAGACCACGGATGCCGGCGGTGCCAAGGCGAAGACCACCACGTTCAACTACCTCGGCCTGTCGGGCGAGGTCCTGGACGAGGAGGTCGCTGGCAAGCTGACCAAGTCCTACCAGTACTCGCCGTGGGGCCAGCGACTGTCGCAGGTCACCCACAACACCGATGGCACGGACGAGGACGTCTACTACGGCTACAACCCGCACACCGACGTCGAGACCCTGACCGACAAGACCGGTGACACCAAGGCCACCTACGGGTACACCGCCTACGGCAAGAACGACGACACCCAGTTCACGGGTATCGACAAGCCGGACACGGCCGACCCGACCAAGGAGCCGTACAACGCCTACCGGTACAACGCCAAGCGGTGGGACCAGTCCTCCGGCAACTACGACATGGGCTTCCGCGACTACAGCCCAGGGCTGAACAGATTCCTTTCGCGAGACAGCTACAACGGCGCCCTGGCCGACATGAACCTCGGCAGCAATCCCTTCACCGGCAACCGGTACGCCTTCGGCGGCGGCAACCCCATCAGCGCCATCGAACTCGACGGACACTGCTGGGATTGGGCCCAGGATGCATGCGATGCGCTAGAAGCAGGAGCAGAGTGGGTCGACCACAACTCCGATACCCTCACCGATCTTGCAGTGGATTCCGCTGAAATCCTCCTTGGAGGCGCTGCTGTCGGCGGAGGCCTTTCGCTGATAGGTTCCGGCCTCGCCGCATGCGCGGCTACTGTGCCGGCGCTTGCGGGGGTAGTTACCGCACCTATCACCGCTGCGGGTTGCGGGGCTGGAGCCGCTTCTGCGTTGGCTGGTGGAGCGTTGGTCGTCGGGGGCCTCGCGATGGGTGCTGACGGCCTATCGAAATGGGGAGACGACTTCAACCGGCTCGAATCCACAGGCAGTAGCGGCGGGGGCGCGAGCAAGGGTGATCTGGGGTCGAGCTGGAAGCCGCAGGATCCGGGTGACCCGAAGTGCTTCAGCGGTTGTGAAGATGTGGCGAAGGATATCCAGAAGAAGCTGGGCGGCGGGCAAATCTATCGCCTTTCCAACGCTGAGAACCCGCCCGGAGGATCAGGTAATCAATATGGCCTGGGTGGCTACATGCAGAAGGAGAACGGGCGCTACCATCAGCAGGGTTGGTACACTCACGATGTCGTCGTTCGCGATGGCAGAGTGTATGACGGGTTTACGGACAGGGCAGGTGTCTCTATGGAGGAGTTCGAATCCCGCTGGGAATATGGCGGCGACATCTTGAAGTGGACACCTGTTTCGTGAATCGACGGAGACTCATTCAGAATCTTCGGCAGCGACCTCGTATGTTCGGACTGGACGGCTCGTACGGCATGTACGTGGCCTTCCTTAAGGGGTACGAGGAGGGCTCTGGCGACGATCTGCTGGCCAAGCTGAAGGAGAAGTTGGTTGGCGACCTCGGAACTGGGCAGAACCTAGGATGGGAAGCTTTGCTCCTTCGGAAGCTGGCTCCTGACGATCCTGCATCCTGGCAGCCCTTGGAGATACGGGATGAATCGTTCGATCGTCTGATTTGCCAAGCTCTGTTTGATCACTTGGAGGACCTTGAGAGCGAGGCGTAACAAGCCGCGCTGATTCAAAGCATCGAGCCGGGGTCGTAAAGGATCCCGGCTCGATGCTCGTCTCGCTGGCCAAAACCCGGCTACCGCTTCGACCGGGACCGGGGCCACCCACAGTTCACGGGCATCGACAAGCCGCACGCGGCGGACCCAACCAAGGAGCCATACAACGCGTACCGGTACAACGCCAAACGGTGGGACCAGTCCTCCGGCGACTACGACATGGGCTCAGGCAGCGGGCGATCGATTTGAAGCACGCCAGTCGTCCCGATTACATCAGGGCGGCGCGCGATTTGGTTGAGCTCGGTGCTCTAGGGGGCTGATGATGAAGCGGCGCGATATAAGAGAGGGAATGGTATTCGCTGTTCTCCTTCGATCCGGCGCAAATGCTCTTGCTCTTGTCACCAGGCACGGACGTAGTGCGGTCACTGTCGGGTACTTCTTCGGGCCAGCACTCGATGCCATCCCAGAAGAACCTCCGAGCCTGCGCCCAGAGAACGCGGTCCTAATTGCTAGGTTCGGCGATATCCCATTGGTGAGCGACGAATGGCCCCTCGTTGGCCGACTTCCTGGCTGGAACCGGGCGATGTGGCCATCATCGGAATTTTTTAGAGGTGATATTAGGGCCCGTGGCTTCGTGGTCCTTTATGATGACGAGGATCCCAACAAGGTTGTCGGGGAAAGGCTCTCGGAGCCTGGCGACGAAGATCTTCCATCGGACGACTTGCACGGGTACGTTATTGTGCGGAGTAGGCTATCCAGCATTCTGAGCTAGGCGCAACCAAGACCATCTCCCAATGATGGTCTCTGTCAATGTGATTGGCGCGCGTGCCGGAATTGGCACGCGCGCAATTCCGTTATCCGACCAGGCCTGCGGCCCGCCGAATGCCCTTGCCGGCAGCTATGAAGGAAGTAGGTCGAACAAAGGTTGCTGCGGCAGGATCGGCGGCGACGTCTACCAGAACTCGTCCAACCTGCTGCCGTCAGCGCGGGTGCGTCTTTCGCGGAGGTGGACGTGGGATCAGTAATGCTCTGAACTGGAGGTGAGATGCAGGTCGAGTTGGATGGTCGGCGGATCAGCTCGGCTGCTGAATTTCATGCGGAGATAGCTCGGTTGCTTGACTTCGGGCCGCACTACGGGAAAAATCTGGATGCTTTGTGGGATCGCCTCAGCTTCGATGTTGGGCGTCCAGTGCGGCTGATTTGGAACCATGTGCGGGTCAGCAGGAAAGCTTTGGGACGGGTTGATTTTGACAGAATCGTCGCGGTCCTGCGACGAGCTGAAGAGTGTGATCGACTTCGACGCGATGTCGAACGTTTCGAGCTGGTACTAATTGAGTGCAACGGCTGCTGCCGCTCAGCCAAGTCATTGGGCTGACCGGGCGTACACGAGCCAGACGCGCTCGTGCAACAGCCTTAACCTACCTTGGCACGGCAACGGGGCAACTCACGGCTGATACCGAGTCTGAGGTCGCGGAGGCCGGCCTACGTACTGCGAAGGCGCGCAATCGTGTCTCTGATCCGTTCCTGGAGCAGTTCGTCGGCCCAGACGATGTCATCCGCGGAACTGCCCACGCCGGAGCGATCGTCATGGTCGAGAAGGTCCTCCAGAGCGGGGATTGTCTCGACCGCTTGCAGTTCAAGGATGATCGCCAGGCCGAACCGGCCGCCGTAGTCGGTGATTCCTCGGCTGAGCGGTTCAACCAGCTCTGCTGTCGGTACGCCGAGTCGGGCGAGGGCTCGGGCCGCGGACAACCTGCTCCAGCGGTCGCCCAGACGATCGCGGAGCTGTGGTTGCAGGTGGGCGGCCGCTGCCGGCGAGGCGTGCGCCAGGTCGGCGATGAGGTCCGCAGCAAGACGCGCGGGCGTGTCTCCGGCGACGAGCACGGCTTCCACCGTCGGCAGTACGCCGCCCGGCCCGGCCACGGCCGCTACCACCCGCGCCGCCAGGACTTGTTTCTCCCGCTGGGGACGGACCCGGTCGGCCGTGCCGGTCAGATAGGCAGATGCAACGGACGTCAGGGGTGCCAGAGCGTCGCCGAGCTCGTCGGTGTCCGACATGGACGTCCGTGGCGGCAGGGCGTCTCCCGCCAGGATGGCGCGCAGGGCGTCGAGCACCACTTCGGTGTCCCCGGTCAGCCGCCGGACAGCCAGGGCCGCTTGCAGGTCGCCCGTCTCCAATGCTCGAGTTCGCCAGTACGGGACAGCGGCATGATCGTCGTGACCCTGCATGAGCAGCGTCTCAGCGACCCGCGGGCCGGCGTGCGGCATGGCGGCGAGCAGGTCCGGCACGAGAACGCCGGCATCCCTGCCCCAGTGCCCGACCATTCCAGCCAGCACCTCGGCGTACACCGGGTGGCTGACCAGCCGGCCCGCGATCGCAGCCCGGACCTCCGGCGTGAAGCGGACCGTGCCGGGCCTGAACCGGAACCGGTGACCTCGGGCCATCGCCGCGCACACCGGCTCGACCCACCGTGGGTCACCGAGCCGCTGCAAAGTCTCGACCGACCGGTACTCGACGGTGAATCCCCGCTCACCGGCCGTCTCCGGGAACCGGCCGGCCACCAAGGCCACCACATCGGCGAACTGTCCCGCTGCCGCACCCGCCTGACGTAACACGTCCATCACCCTGCCGCGCACACCAGAATCCGGATCATTGAGTAACGGCGCCACCAGCGGCACGAACACCGGCGGCGCCGAGCGCCGGGCATCGCAGTGCGCGCTCAAGGCCCAGAGCCCGGCCTCGCGGGTCCTCGGATTGCCGGACCGCAGCATGTGCTCGACGACGGTGGCAGCCAACGGGGTGGGTGGCGCGGCCACGATCTCCTCCGACCACTCCGCTCCGCGGGCCCAGGCCCAGGTGACGGCCGCATCGTCGTCGATCGCGGCCACCAGGGCGGGGATTGTGCCCGCCGGCCAGTCCAGACCCGCGCGGAGCAACGCCACCGCGGCGGACACCCTGACCTGCGGGTCGCCATGTAGGGCAGCGCCACTCAGCACCGTCTCGGCGGCAGCGGAATCGACCTCGCCCAAGGCGAGTGCCAGGGCCGCTCGCGCCGCCGGATGATCCTCCGCAGCCCACCGCCGCCACAACGGTTCGGCTGTCACACCGGCCTTCGCTGTGGCGTAGGCCGCAGCCTCGCGGACCTGGGGGTCGGCGTCGTCCAGCAGGGCCACCAGAGACTCCAATTGGTCGGCGACCGCTGCCCGCACCTTCGCGGAATCGACACCGTAGGCATGCCGTTCGTCGGCCAGCATGCCGAGCATCCAGACGACCTCGTCACGGCGGTTCGCGGCCCCTGCGGCAAGCTCCGCGAGAAATGGCACCGCAGCCACCGTGGCCGGGTAGACCGTGCCCTGATGGAAGACGCTGCCGTGCAGCTCGGAGATCGCCTTTGACGCCACTTCGCTGTCCGCCGAGCCTGCCTGTCGGAGCAGTCCCGGCGTATCGTGCGCGCTGCCGTACGCATGTGACAGCTCACCCCAGGCGATCGCCTCAAGACCTTCAAGCACGCCGCGCAGCCTATGTGTCCATCACCGGTGCAGTGGACCGGTGAGCCGCCAGGCCCCGTACGCGATGTCGTAGATCGCGGTGCGATCGACCTGTTCCGGGGCCGACTGACCGAGCCGCCACGGCTCGGACGTGGCGGAGAGATCAACAGCTATCGAGCCGTCTGACCGGGTGCCGAGTACGCCTATCCAGTGCGGGCTCTCCTCGATCAGGCTCTCCATCGTCTCAACGTCGGGATCGGTCACGTCCACCGCCGACGCGTCGAACAGGGCCGAACCGGCCAGCAGGGCCAGCAGACGGCTCAGGACTGCCGCCGGCATCACCGGGTCCGTCGACTCCACAGCGACGTAGCAGTCGTCGTGGCCGGAGAACCACAGGCGCGAGCCGGCGAGGGCGGGCAGGACCGGTTCCCCGTGTAAGGCCGTGCCGAGGGCGAGGACGATCTCGTCCACACGCTCGGCAGTCGGTGTGCCCGGAACGTCGATCAGCGTCAGTTCGTACGGTGACCAGCCGGCCAGGAATCGGGGTAGATCGTCCCGGCGGATCACGAGGGCCTCCTCGCTGAGGCCAATGACGCCGGACGTCAGCACATCGAGGGAGTGGACCTCGCAGTCGACACCCTGCTCCGCCGCGATCCGCGACGGCCGCCAGGGGAGGTACTCGTCGTCCAGAAAGCTGTTCGTTTCCAGGCCAACGACGATGAACGTGCCATTCGCCGTGGACATGAGGACATCGGCCAGCTCTGCGGCCTGCGCGGCGGCCGCGTAGACGATGCCGCACCCCATGGCCTCGTGAACGCTGAAGCTCAGAGGGAAGGGTGCGCGGTCGAGTCCCATGCTGTTCACGGAGAACGCGCCATGAGGCCCGACCTGAACCATCCCCGCCTCCTCAGCGTGACCGGGTGCGGACGCGGACACGCCCTGCCGCTGGCCGCGAACGTGTCCTCGAACGAGGAGCCTGACGGGGGCTGGTGCGGTCAGTGCCGCTTGGCGAAGGCGACGAAGGACCGCCAGGCGGCAGGGTCGAACTGGAGGATGCCGCCGTCCTGGTCCTTGGTGTCGCGCACAAGTACGACGCCGGCCAGATTGTCGGCGACCTCCACGCAGGACCCGCCATTTGAGCCGGAGCGGGTCGACTTGTGCCACCGGGCTTCGGTCATGTCCATGTCTGCGCCGCTTCCTTCGTCAGGTCGAGTGACTGCCGACGGGATAGGGCCTCACTCCGGATCGCTACCCAGGTCCGCTGGAGAGTAGCAAGGTCATCGGTGTGGTTCACTACCTGCGCGCGGACCTGGTGGTCGAGATGCGCCACCATCGAGCCGTCACCCAGGCTGCTGGTCGAGGCGGCCGACGGTCATCTCGCATGCCGGCCGGACTGGCTGTGCGTCCGCTGTGCCGATCCGTGGCCGTGTCCGGCGTTCCGTGCGCTGCCGCCAGCGCCGGGAGAGTGGGCGGGCCGGTTGTTGCCCGGTCTGGTGCCGGTGCTGCGGCAGGCGATCCACGACCTGCGTGGCCGGCCGGAAGGTCCCCGGCCGCCACAGATCGTGCAGCGTTTCCTGTGGTTCCTGGACCTCAACGCCCGAGGAGGCGCGCGCCACGGCCCTGAGGCTGCGCCGATGACCGCCCCTCCGAGTCGCCCGCACACCCCGATGCGTCCACTCTGGCGGTGCCGCAACTGCGGCGCCGACTGGCCGTGCCAGCCGGCGCGGCTGTCGCTGCTCAGCCAGTTCCGGTACGACCGGACCGCACTGCTGATCCATCTGGGCACGGTGATGGCCGAGGCGGCTCAGCAGTTCGCCCAGCTCAACGCCCATCAGGTGCCGGACCTGACCGATCGGTTCCTCTCCTGGGCCCGCGCCCGGTCCTGACCATCCCGAATGCCGAGCCGGGACGTAGTCACCAATCCGTCACCGCGTCGCTACGAGGCGTGTCCGCCACTTACGCTCGTGGGCGTGTCCGGACCAGCCGAGGGAGCCACCGAAGAGGACCGACGTGACCTCATCGTCACGGTGGCCCGGGAGTTGGCCGAGGTCGAGGGCTGGGCGGGGATGAACCCGCGGCGGCTGGCCGAGCGGGCCGAGGTCGACGTCGGCGATCTCTACCGGCACTTCGCCGATCAGGAGGCGTTGCTCGCGGCCGTCGCGGTGTGTGCCTTCGCCGACCTGGCCGCCGATCTGGCCGAGGCGCACGCGGAGGCAGCCGGGGATCCCGAACGGGCCTGGCCGGCGGTGGTCAGCGCGTACCTCGACTTCGCGTACACGAACCCGGAGGTCTACGACGCGATGCTCGCGCTGACCCCCGACCTCGCCCTCGGCGTGGACGGCGTGCCGGCCGCGCCCCGGGCCGTGTTCGCCGAGCTGCGGGCGGCCCTGACCCCGCTGGCCGAGGGGCGTGACCCGGACGCGCTGGCCGAGATGGGCTGGAGCCTGCTGCACGGTGTGGTGATGCTGACCAGGGGCGGTCGGCTGCGCCCCGAGGCGCAGGAGGAACGGGAGACGATGATCGCGGAACGGTTGCTGCGGTGGCCCCGCCCGGTGGGCGGAAAGTCGTTGGGTACGTCGGACGATATGCCCTAAAGTCCCCGATCGTCGGAGGAGTTGATCACGAGGAGTTGGCGGCATGACGGTGGACGCGACGGCGCGGCGGCAGGCGCAGGTGCTGATCTTCGACGCGGACGACACCCTCTGGGAGAACAACGTCGTCTTCGAGCGGGTGATCGACGACTTCCTGGCCTGGCTCGACCATCCCACCCTGGACCGGGTGCAGATCCGTGCCGTCCTCGACGACATCGAGCGGGCCAACGCGGTGGCGCACGGCTACGGCAGCAAGGTCTTCCTGCGCAGCCTCGGGGAGTGCCTGGAGCGACTGCGTGAGCGACCGGCCACCGACGCCGAGCGCCAGGAGATCGACCGGCTGGCCGTTGCCCTCGTCGAGCACCGGGTGGAGCTGATGCCCGGGGTGGCCGACGCGCTCGACGAACTCGCCGGCCGGCACGAGCTGCTGCTGCTGACCAAGGGGGACCAGGTGGAGCAGCAACGCAAGCTGGACGCCTGCGGGCTGCTGCACCACTTCCGTGCCGCGCACATCGTTGCCGAGAAGAACGTCGAGGTGTACCAGTGGCTGCTCCGGGAGCACGGCTTCGACCCGGCCGGCGCCTGGATGATCGGCAACTCCCCGAAGTCGGACATCCTGCCGGCCCGGGCGGCCGGGCTGAACGCGGTGTTCATTCCGAACGAGAACACCTGGGTGTTGGAGGACGACGAACTGGACCCGACCGACGCGGGCGTACTGCGGCTGGCCGAGTTCCGCGACCTCCTGCGGCACTTCTGACCTTCCGACCGGGAACAGCGCTCGCGATCATGGTCGCGTTACGCCGACATGCCGCTTTTTCACCTTGAGATCAGTCACGCCGTCAACGCCTCGCTGTGGCTTGTCCGGGCCGTCGTGGCCCGCCTAACCTGGGCCGGCGCTCACGGCCCTTCGGGGTGTGCCGGGGGCGCACCGGCGTCCGGCAGGTGGGCACCGTGGAGCTGAGTGCAGAGCGGCCGGCTCTCCCCGTCGTGCCGCGAGGCGTCGTGCCGCGCCCCGCGTGGTGCGACGAGGATGCCGGAGCTGTCCGCTCTCCTGCCGGTCCGCCGGGGGTCAGGGCCGGGTAGTTGCGGACCCGGTCCTGACCCGGCCCACGAATCGACCACCCCCGGTGAGCGGGGCAGACCGTGAGCCGGGTCGACTGTCAGGATGACGGAATGAAGCGCAGATCCCTCCTGCTCGGCACTGCTGTGGGCCTGGCGGCACCGGCCGTGCTCGCCCCGACGGCTCCCGCGCTCGGCGCGACACGGCCGGGGCCGGCCTGGGGCACAGCGCCGGTTCCGCACTCCACCCGGCCGACGATGCCGCGCCGCAACCTGGCCGCCCAGCTGACCACCCTGCCGGTGCAGACGAAGCAGGTCATCGTCGTCGGCTCCACCAGCTACACCACCACCTACGCCACCCTGGAGGCGTACGTGAAGGTCCGGGGTCGCTGGCAGCCCGCCTCGGCATCGTTGCCCGCCCGGATCGGCTCCAAGGGCTTCAGCGACAACCACGTCGAGGGTGTGCCGACCACTCCCACCGGGGTCTACTCCATCGGCCCGACCATGTACGGCATCGCCGCGAACCCGGGCGTCCGCTACCCGTACCACCGTCTGGTCAGTGGCGACTGGTGGAACGAGAACCCGTCGTCCGCGCAGTACAACTCCTTCCAGCACACCTCGACCAACCCCGGCGGGGCGAGCGAGGCTTTGTGGACGGAGGTGCCGGCGTACACCCACTTCGCGGTGATCACCTACAACATGGTGCCGAACGTGGCGAAGCCGGTGCCGAACGCGGGCAGCGGCATCTTCCTGCACCAGTTCAGCACCAGCGCCGGCAACGCCACCGCCGGCTGCGTGTCCCTCTCCCACGACAACCTGGTCGACGTGCTGAGCTGGCTGGACCCGACGCTGTCGCCGCGCATCGTGCTCAGTCCCTACGCCCAGCTCGGCCGCTACTGACGGACAACGATCGGCCGGGGCGGCGACGGCGTCAGCCGTCGTTGCCCCGGACGATCGCCACCGCCACCCGGCAGAACTCGTCCATGTCCGGGTTGAACCCGGCGGCGATGTCGGGATGCAGCCCGGAGCGGGTCTCGTCCAGCAGCCGCTGGCAGACCTGCTCGACCGGCTCACCGGCGTAGTCGCCGCGGACCCGGTCGATGGCCGCCTGGAGCGCCGAGGTCAGCTGATCCTCCAGCGGGCCGCGCAGCTTCTGCTGCACGGGATCGAGCCCGCGCGGGTCGAGCGTGACATGTGGCTCCGACATCGGTGCTCCCTTCGTCGGCGTCCGCGGTACCCCACCGCGGGCGTCGGTCAAACCCCGGTCGGTACGGCGGCGACCCGCACCTGGTACGAGAAGTCCTCCGCCGGTTCCTCCTGGTACGACAGCCGGCGGATCTGCCGGTCGTCGTCGTAGAGGGCGACGTCCACCAGGACGCCGAGGTGGGCCAGGCCGATGCTGGACACCCGCTTCTTGTCCTGCAGCACGGCGCACACGCCGCCGAGCAGGGTGCTGGCGTCGGCGGTGCGGTGCCCGGGCGGGCAGCGCAGCACCAGGTCGACCTCGATCGGCCCGGGCAGCGGCGTCCAGCCGGTGCGCTGGGCCGCTATCAGGGCGGCCTGAAGCAGGGTGCGGACCCTCGTCGCCTGCCGGTGCCCGGCGGCGAAGATGGACAGCGCTTCGGTCTTGACCGGTGGCAGGCCGCTCACCTCGAACGTCAGGGCGAGAGCGCGGGTGTCCTGCACGACGGCACCTCCTCGTTGGGGACGATCCTGCCCAACCGGTGGAGCGGCAGTGGGACGTTCCCGCGATTACCAACCGTTCGGGCGGGCTGGGGTCGGCCGGAGGCGTGTCGACGTCGGCGGCGAACGCGCTGGCTGCGGAGCTAGGGAAAGGCTAGTCCGCCGCGGGCGCGGAGGGTAGTCGGTCGTTCACCCGGTGGGACGCGGTGCGAAGGCGCAGAACTCGTTGCCCTCCGGGTCGGCCAGGACCCACCAGCGGCTCTGGTCGGTCGGCTCGCGCAGCAGCGTCGCGCCCGCCCCGATGAGCGCCGTCGGCTCCGGCTCGACCAGGTCGACGTCCCAGTGCAGCCGGTTCTTGACCGTCCTGGGCTCGGGCACCGCGTCGAACACCCAGTGGTCCCAGGGGAACCCGGCCGCGCCGGCCACCGACGCGGTCCCCGACCCGTACTCGACGGTGCCGCCGACCACGCCGGCCCACCAGGCCGCCTGGGCGGCCGGGTCGGCGGAGTCCACGACCAGCTCAAAGGGGCCCGGTCGGGTGCCGTCGCGGGCCGGGAACGCGCAGAACGGGTTGCCCTCCGGGTCGGCCAGCACCCACCACGTCACGTCGCCGGACGGTTCGCGGAGCAGCCGGGCGCCGGCCGCGATCAGCGCGGACGGCTCCGCGCCGGCCAGCCGCAGGTCCAGGTGGACGCGGGTCTTGCCGGTGCGTGGCTCCGGCACCTGGTTGACCCAGATCGACTCGGCGCCCGAGCGCGCGGCACGGGGGTCCACCCGGGTGTCGTCGCCGCCGGCGTCGGCCACGTCCGCGTCGAGGATCCGGGCCCAGAAGGCGCCCAGCAGGCGGGCGTTCGTGGCGTCCAGGCAGAGGTCCTTGAAGTGCGCGATCACCGGTTCAGGATGCCCGGTCCGAAGCCCGGGCGCCCGCCGGTTACCACCGAGCGGCGTGATCTGGCGCACACGCACCCGGGCGGACCCCGTCCCGCCAGCGTCAGGTTTCGCGAGTTCCCAGCTCGGGCAGTGTGAAGGCCACGAAACGTCCGGGGCCGTCGCGACGCAACCGCAGGGTCCCGATTGTTTCGCCGTGCGCCGGGGCACGGTGCCTTCCCCCGGCTGCTGGCCGACAAAGAGGGGAGGGGTGATGAGCGACCCTGACGAGGCTCGACGTCGACGGCGACCGCGGGTGCGTGCGGTCGCGGCTGCCGCCGCGTTGACGCTGGTGGCGCCCATGGCCGCCTGCGGTTCCGGTGACGCTGGTGGCCCACCGACGCTCAACCTGTACTACCCACCCGAGCAGAACCTGCAGAAGGTCGTCGACGACTGCAACGCGCAGGCCCAGGGGCGCTACGAGATCGCCTACCGGGTGCTGCCCCGACAGGCCGACGACCAGCGGGTGCAGATGGTGCGCCGGCTGGCCGCCGAGGACAGCGGAATGGACCTGCTCGGTCTGGACGTCACCTGGACCCAGGAGTTCGCCAGCGCCGACTGGATCCGCGAGTGGACCGGCCAGGACAAGGCCGAGGTGGAGCAGGGCACCCTCGCCGGGCCGCTGGAGACCGCCCGCTACGAGGACAAGCTCTACGCCGCGCCGAAGAACACCAACGTCCAGCTGCTCTGGTACCGCAAGGACCTGGTGCCGCAGCCGCCGACGACCTGGGATCAGATGATCACGGCGGCGAAGCAGCTCAAGGACCAGGGCAAGCCGTACCAGGTGCTCACGATGGGGGCCCAGTACGAGGGTCTGGTCGTCCTCTACAACACCCTGGCCGAGAGCGCCGGCGGAAAGATCCTCAACGACGACGGTACGAAGGCCGTGATGGACGCCGGCACGGTCCGGGCTCTGGAGCAGTTGCAGACCTTCGCCGCGTCGGGCGTGACCTCGCCGTCGTTCAGCAACGCCACCGAGGACCCGGTGCGGCTGGAGTTCCAGTCCGGCGCGGGGGCGTTCCAGGTGAACTGGCCGTTCGTCTACCCGGCGCTGCAGGAGGCCAACCCGGAGCTGGCCAAGCAGGTCGGTTGGGCCCGGGTGCCGGGCATCGACGAGAACACCCCCAGCAAGGTCACCATCGGCGGGGTGAACATGGCGGTCAGCTCCTACTCCAAGCACCCGGAGCTGTCCTTCGAGGCGGCCCGCTGCATCCGTAACGCCGAGCACCAGAAGTTCTCCGCGATCAACGACGGCGTGCCGCCCACCATCGAGGCGGTCTACGACGAACCGGAGATGGCCGAGGCGTACCCCATGAAGGACACCATTCTGGAGGAGCTGAAGGAGCCGGCGACCCGCCCGCTGACCCCGGCCTACCAGAGCATCTCCACGGTGATGTCGGCGATCCTGTCGCCGCCGTCGGCGATCCGTCCGCAGCAGACCGCGGACGAGCTGCGCGGCGCCATCGCCGACGCCCTCCAGTCGAAGGGTGTGCTCCCGTGAGCGCGAGGAGTGAGCCGATCCTGCGAGCCCCGCAGTCGCGAAAGAAGGTGGCACCGTGAGCGCGAGGAGTGAGCCGATCCTGCGAGCCCCGCAGTCGCGAAAGAAGGTGGCACCGTGAGCATCAACGCCACACCGGCCGGCGCCGAGGTGAGCGCCGGGGCGGAGCGGCCCGGCGGCCGGCACGCCACCGTCCCCACCCAGCGCAGCGGCCGTCGCAAGGCGCCGCTGAGCGAGAACAAGAAGGCCGAACGCAAGCTCGGTTGGCTGCTCTGCGCGCCCGCCGCGCTGGTCATGCTCGCGGTGACCGCGTACCCGATCATCTACTCGGTCTGGCTGTCACTCCAGCGCTTCGACCTGCGTTTCCCCGACCAGCGCGAGTTCATCGGGCTGGAGAACTACGTCACCGTGCTCACCAACGAGTTCTGGTGGACCGCGTTCGGTGTGACCATGCTGATCACGGTGGTCACCGTGGCCGTCGAGCTGGTGCTCGGCATGGGGCTGGCGATCATCATGCACCGCACCCTCATCGGCCGCGGCCTGGTCCGGACCTCGGCGCTGATCCCGTACGGGATCGTCACCGTGGTCGCCGCGTTCTCCTGGCGGTACGCCTGGACGCCGGGCACCGGCTACCTGGCCAACCTGTTCAGTGACGGCGCGCCGCTCACCGAGCGGGCCAGCTCGCTGGCGATCATCATGCTCGCGGAGATCTGGAAGACCACGCCGTTCATGGCGCTGCTGCTGATGGCCGGGCTGGCGCTGGTCCCGGAGGACCTGCTCAAGGCCGCCTCCACCGACGGCGCGACGGCCTGGCAGCGGTTCACCAAAGTGATGCTGCCGGTGATGAAGCCGGCGATCCTGGTCGCGCTGCTGTTCCGCACGCTGGACGCGTTCCGGGTCTTCGACAACATCTTCGTGCTGACCGCCGGCGGCAACGAGACCTCGTCGGTGTCGATGCTCGCCTACAACAACCTGATCCGGGGTCTGAACCTCGGCATCGGCTCGACGATGTCGGTGCTCATCTTCATCACCGTGGCGATCATCGCGTTCGTCTTCGTGAAGTTGTTCGGCACCGCTGCCCCGGGCAGCGACGACGGGGAGAGGCGCTGACATGGCCACCGGTACCGAAACCACCACCCGCGCCCGGCTGCGCTGGGGCCTCCTGGACGTCTTCGTGGTCGTCTTCGCGCTGGTCCCGGTGCTGTGGATCGCGTCGCTGTCGTTCAAGACGCCGGCCACCCTCACCGACGGGAACTTCATCCCCCGGGAGTGGACGCTGGACAACTACAAGACGATCTTCGACACCGACCAGTTCGTCCGGGCGCTGGTCAACTCGATCGGCATCGCGCTGATCGCCACGCTGGTCGCGGTGGTGCTCGGCGCGATGGCGGCGTACGCGATCAGCCGGCTGGACTTCCCCGGCAAGCGGCTGCTGGTCGGCGTGTCCCTGCTGATCGCGATGTTCCCGCAGGTGTCGCTGGTGTCACCGCTGTTCGAGATCGAGCGGCAGCTCGGGCTCTTCGACACCTGGCCCGGGCTGATCCTGCCGTACATCACCTTCGCGCTGCCGCTGGCGATCTACACGCTGTCGGCGTTCTTCAAGCAGATCCCGTGGGACCTGGAGAAGGCGGCGAAGATGGACGGGGCCACCCAGGGGCAGGCGTTCCGGCGGGTCATCGCGCCGCTGGCCGCGCCCGGGTTGTTCACCACGGCGATCCTGGTCTTCATCTTCTGCTGGAACGACTTCCTGTTCGCCATCACGCTGACCTCCACCGAGCGGGCTCGTACGGTGCCGGTCGCGCTGTCGTTCTTCACCGGCGAGTCGCAGTTCGAGGACCCCACCGGGGCGATCTGCGCAGCCGCCGTCGTGATCACCATTCCGATCATTCTGTTCGTCCTCTTCTTCCAGCGCCGCATCGTGTCCGGCCTGACCTCCGGCGCAGTCAAGGGATAGGTGGGTACTCGTGGCTGACATCGTGCTCGACAAGGTGAACAAGAAGTTCCCGGACGGGACCGTCGCCGTGCAGGACGTCGACCTGGAGATCGCCGACGGCGAGTTCGTGATCCTGGTCGGCCCCTCGGGCTGCGGCAAGTCCACCACTCTCAACATGATCGCCGGGCTGGAGGACATCAGCTCCGGGGAGCTGCGCATCGGCGGCCAGCGGGTCAACGACAAGGCCCCCCGGGACCGGGACATCGCCATGGTGTTCCAGTCGTACGCGCTCTACCCGAACATGACCGTGCGGGAGAACATGGCGTTCCCCCTGCGGCTGGCGAAGCTCGACAAGGAGACCATCAACCAGAAGGTCGACGAGGCGGCGAAGGTGCTGGAGCTGACCCCGCTGCTGGACCGCAAGCCGGCCAACCTCTCCGGCGGGCAACGCCAGCGGGTCGCGATGGGGCGGGCGATCGTCCGGCAGCCGAAGGCGTTCCTCATGGACGAGCCGCTGTCCAACCTGGACGCCAAGCTGCGGGTGCAGATGCGCACGGTGGTGTCCCGCCTGCAGAAGCAGCTCGGCACCACCACCGTCTACGTCACCCACGACCAGACCGAGGCGATGACCCTCGGCGACCGCGTCGTGATCATGCGCGGCGGGGCGGTGCAGCAGGTCGGCCCGCCGCAGGAGCTCTACGACCACCCGCGCAACCTCTTCGTGGCCGGCTTCATCGGCTCGCCGTCGATGAACTTCCTGCACGCCGCCGTGCAGGACGGTGGGCTGCGGACGGCGCTGGGCGACGTGCCGCTGGGCGACCGGGTCCGCCGTGAGCTGGAGGCCGCGGACGCGCCGCGCGAGCTGATCCTCGGCATCCGCCCCGAGCACTTCGAGGACGCCGAGCTGGTGGACGAGGAGAGCCGCCGCCGGGGCCTGGAGTTCGAGGCGCCGGTGGAGATCGTCGAGTCGATGGGCTCGGACAAGTACGTCTACTTCACCGTCGAGGGTGAGAAGGCCAGCGCCGCCGAGTTGGAGGAGCTGGCCGCGGACGCGGGCGCGGCCGACTTCAGCGGCGCCGGCAGCAATCTCGTCACCCGGCTGTCGGCCGAGTCACCGGTGGCCGAGGGGCAGTCGCGCCGGGTCTGGTTCAACCTGGAGAAGATCCACCTGTTCGACCCGGCCAACGGGCGCAACCTCACCCTGCACGAGGGCCGGGCGGCCGGCGCGCTCGCCGACTGACGACGTCCACCGTGGCGGGGCCGGCGGGTTCCACCCGCCGGCCCCGTCGTGTCCTGCGCCGTGCCTCCGGTCGTGGCAAGGTGGTCGCAGGTCGCGTCGTGAAGCGGGGGACGGATGAACCGACGACTGGTCGCGCTGGCCAACGCGCACGGCGTGTCCACCTGGTATGAGGACTGGCGGCACCGCCGTGTCGAGGTCGCGCCGGAGACCGTCGTCGGCGTGCTCGGCCTGCTGGGTGTGGACGCCACCAGCCCGGCGGCCATCGCCGACGCGCTCGCCACGGCCCGCGCGGTCGACCGGACGGCCCTGCCGGAGACGGTGGTGCTCACCCACGGCGCCACCCGGGTGCTCCCCGGCCCGGGCGTGGTGACCCTGGAGGACGGCGGCCGCCGCGCGGTCGACGGCGAGCTGCCGGCGGACCTGCCGCTGGGCTGGCACCGGCTGGCCTGCGCCGACCGCGAGGCGACACTGGTCGTGGTGCCCCGCCGGCTGCCCGTCCCGCCGCGCACCTGGGGCTGGATGCTCCAGCTCTACGCGCTCACCTCGGAGCGCTCCTGGGGCATGGGCGACCTCGGCGACCTCGCCGAGTTCACCGGCTGGGCCGGTGACAGCGGCGCGGGCCTGGTGCTGCTCAACCCCCTGCACGCGGTCGGGCCGGCGCACCCGGTGGCCGCCTCTCCCTACTCGCCGGCCAGTCGGCGCTTCGTCAACCCGCTCTACCTGCGGGTCAGCGACACCGCCGCCTACCAGGCGGCCGACCCGGCGACCCGGGCGGTGGTCGACGCGCTGCGCCCCGACCGGGGTGACCTGATCGACTACGACGAGGTGTGGACCGCCAAGCGGCACGCCCTGGAGCTGCTGCACCCGTACGCCCGGCCACTGGACCTGGACGCGGACCCGGCGCTGACCACGTTCGCCACCTGGTGTGCCCTGGCCGAACGACACGGCAACGACTGGCGGGCCTGGCCGGAGGAGCTGCACCACCCGGACGGCCCGGCGGTCGCCGAGCAGCGCCGCCAGCTCGCCGACCGGGTGGCCTTCCACGCCTGGCTGCAACACCTCTGCGACGAGCAGCTCGACGCCGTCACGGCGGCGGCCCGGGCGGCCGGGATGCCGGTCGGCGTGGTGCACGACCTCGCCGTCGGCATCGACCCGGGTGGCGCGGACGGCTGGCAGCTCGCCGACGTGCTCGCCCAGGGCGTGCGGGTCGGCGCCCCGCCGGACGACTTCAACCAGCTCGGGCAGGACTGGGGGCTCGCCGCGTGGCGGCCGGACCGGCTCGCCGCCACCGGCTACGCGGCCTACCGCGACATGCTGCGGCGGACCCTGCGGCACGCCGGCGGCCTGCGGGTCGACCACGTCGCCGGTCTGTGGCGGCTGTGGTGGGTGCCGCCGGGTGCCGGGGCCGCCGAGGGCACCTACGTCCGGTACAACGCCGACGCGATGCTCGGCATCCTGGCGCTGGAGGCCCAGCGGGCCGGGGCGGTGGTGGTCGGTGAGGACCTCGGCACGGTCCAGCCGGCGGTGACCCGGGGTCTGCGCGGGCGCAACATGCTCGGCTCGACCGTGCTGTGGTTCGCCCGCGACGGCGACGGGGACTTCGTCCCGCCGTCCCGGTGGCCGCGCAACGCGCTGGCCACCATCTCCACCCACGACCTACCGACCGCGCCGGGGTTCCTCACGGGCGAGCACGTCCGGGTGCGCGACGAGTTGAAGCTGCTCAGCACCGACGTGGCGGTGGAGCGGGCCCGGGCCGTCGACGAGCGGGAGCGGCTGCTGGCGATGCTGCGCGCCGAGGGGTTGCTGCCCGACGAGGGCGTGCCCGATGACAACGCGGTGGTGGTCGCCATGCACGCCGCCCTCGCGGGCAGCCCGACCCGCCTGCTCGGCGTCTCCCTGTACGACGTGCTCGGCGAGGTGCGGCAGCCGAACATGCCGGGCACGGTGGACGAGTATCCGAACTGGCGACTGCCGCTGCCCACGACCGTGGCCGAGATCCGGTCCGACCCCCGGGTGGCCCGGATCGTCGACCTGCTCACCGCCGCCCGCCCGCGACCGGCCCGCCCGCGGGAGACCGGCGCAGCCGAGGACTGAACGCCCGCCGGTCAGGCCGGCCAGTCGAAGCGCGGCGGCAACCCGAGGAAGTCGGCGTACCGGCCCAGGGCCTGCTCCACCCGGGCGCGTTGGACGACGTCCAGCGGCGTCAGCGGCTGGATCGTCACGGTGACCGCCGCCCGGGCGACGCGTCGCTTCCACAGGCCCACCACCCGGCCGGCGCGGACCACGGTGGCCTGGAAGATGCCGTTGTTGCCGGGCACGACGGCCGCCTGGTGCGCGGGGTCGAGCATCAACGCGCGGTCCCGGAAGCCGAGCAGATACTCGTCGAAGCCGGGCAGCGCCAGCACGTCGTCGACCGGGGCGCGCGGCGCGTCGGCCAGCGCCGCGTCGACGGACATCTCCTCGCCGTCGACCCGGACCACGGTCAGCGCCTCGCCGGCGGCGGCCAGCCCGCGCCGCGCGTCGGTGAGGGTGAGGCCGGTCCAGCCGGCGAACTCGCGGGCGGTCACCGGCCCGTGCCCGCGCACGTAGCGGTGGGCGAGCACCGCCAGCGCCTCGTCCCGGTCCATCCGCCGGGAGTCGGGCGCCCACTCGTCGAGCAGCGCGAACGTCTGTTCGGTGCCGATGTTCGGCGCGAGGCAGGTCACCCCGCGGACGCTCGCGTACCAGAGCAGGTGGTAGCCGCGCTGGCTGTCGGTGGCCAGGCCGGCCGCGCGAAGGGCGGCCAGGCACTGCGCCCGGGTGAGCCGGCCGCCGCCGGCCAGGGCGGAGCCCAGCACGTCCACCGCCCGGTCCGCGTCGGCGTCGGTGAGTCCGAGCTGCGCCCGGCGGGTCGCCGCGCCGGCCAGCGACCGGACGCCGGTCAGCTCCAGCATCCAGCGCGCGTCAGCGGGCGGAACGAGGTGCACGGTGCCCCGCATCGGCCAGGTGCGCAGCGCCTCCCGCCGCTCCAGGGCCGCCTGCACGTCGGCCACCGTCCGCCCGGGCAGCCGGGCGCCCAGTGACCACAACCCGCTGGCCAGGTCCTGTGCCTGCATCCCGCCGAACCACTCGACCACCTCGGCGACACCGCCGGGCCGGACGCTCGGGTGCGGGCGCAGCAGCAGGCTGCTCATCCGCATCGCCAGAGCGTCGGTAGCGCTCAGGTCGACAGGCATCGGTCGCCCCTTCCGGTTGCCGGGCCGTCAGCCTAGGACCAACCACCGACGTCTCCTCCGGAGGCGACCCCCGGCGTACGACCGCCGCTCGGGGCATAACGGCCCGCGCAGTGGGAAGCCGCCCATCCGGAAGTGCGCGCGCCGCGCGTGCGGAAGGGAGTGTCATGACTGCCGCAAGCGAACCGGCCCGGGGTTCCGGAGTGACCGCCGGGTCCCAGACCCATCGGGCGGGCACCAGCGCCAAGACGAGCGCGGCCGCCACCTTCGCGCTGGTCTTCGGCGTGTCCGGACTGATCAGCGTGCTGACCGCCATCCTCGCCTGGCTCGGGCTGGTGCTCGGCATCATCGGGATCATCCTCGGCATCGTGGGGCTGAAGATGGCCCGCCGGCCAGGGGTGACCGGCCGGGGCGTGGCGATCGGCGGCCTGGTGCTGAGCATCCTGGCGGTGCTCATCGGTCTGGGCCTCGCCGCGGGCATCACCACCTTCATCAACAACGAGAGTGCGGTGGACCGCCTCCAGCAGCAGGTCGACGACCTGCGGGACAGGCTGGACTGACAGCCACCAACCGGGTCTCCGTCGCCGGCGCACCAGCGGTGCGCCGGGCGAAGGCCCGCTCGCCGGGCCGCCCCGCTCGACACGTCCCGCGGGTGCGGCCGGAGATCACAGTAGGGTGGGCGGCGTGCTCCGCCAGGTCACCGCGATCCGCTACGTCACCCCGCTACGCGAGGGTGGCTCGCTGCCGGGCGTGGTCGAGGCCGACGACCTCGGCACGTACGTGGCGAAGTTCCGCGGCGCCGGGCAGGGGCCCAAGGCGCTGATCGCCGAGGTGATCTGCGGTGAGCTGGCGCGTCGCCTGGAGCTGCGCGTACCGCCACTGGTGGTGCTCGACATCGACCCGGTGATCGGGCGGGCCGAGCCCGACCAGGAGGTGCAGGAGCTGCTGCGCAACAGCGGCGGCGCCAACCTGGGGATGGACTTCCTGCCCGGGGCGCTGGGCTTCGACCCGGTGGCGCATCCGGTCGACCCGACGCTGGCCTCGCGGGTGCTCTGGTTCGACGCGTACGTGGAGAACGTCGACCGAAGCTGGCGCAACCCGAACCTGCTGGTCTGGCACCGCGAGCTGTGGCTGATCGACCACGGCGCCTGCCTGTACTTCCATCACAACTGGCCGCGCGCCGGTGCCGCCGTGCACCGGGCGTACCGGGCCGAGGACCACGTGCTGGCGCCGTACGCCGACCGGCTCGCCGAGGCCGACGCCGAGCTGGCCCCCCGGGTCACCCCGGAGCTGCTCCGCGAGGTGCTGGCGCTGGTGCCGGGGGAGTGGCTGACGGCCGCCGACTTCGAGTCCGCCGACGCGGCGCGGGAGGCGTACCTGACCCACCTGTCCGCCCGGGTCGCCCGCACCGTCGACTGGCTGCCGCAGGGAGGCACGGCGTGAGGCAGCCCTTCGAGTACGCCGTCATCCGACTGGTGCCCCGCATCGAGCGGGGCGAGCAGATCAACGTCGGCGTGCTGCTCTACTGCCAGCAGCGTGACTTCCTGGCCGCGCGGACGCACCTGGACGCCGACCGGGTCCGGGCGCTCGCGCCCGACGTGGACCTGCCGGCGGTGGCCGCGGTGCTCGACTCCTGGGACCGGACCTGCTCGGGCGACGGACCGGCGACCCGGATGCGGCTCGGCGAGCGGTTCCACTGGCTGGTCGCGCCGCGCAGCACGATGATCCAGACCGGGCCGGTGCACACCGGGCTCACCGCCGACCCGGCGGCCGAGCTGGAGCGGCTGATGGCGGCGCTGGTCCACTGAGCGGCGACGGCCGGGCGACGAGCCCCTGATCGCGCTACGCCAGCTCCGTTGCGGGCGGAGCGCGATCCCCCGTTCAGGTGCCCCGGCGCGGGGTGGCGGATCGCTCCCGTCCGCGCCGGTGACATCAGGATCGCCGTCCGTGAGGGCCGGAGGACCGGAAGGCTGCGGAACTTGCGGAAAAATTGAGCAGGGGACCGATCCGCCGGCCGGGGCAGCGAGCGCCGGCTGGCGTTTGACGGTGCAAGCAAGGGGTAGTCGCCGGAGCTGACTCAGACGAGAAGGGGACATCTGATGGCTGCCCAGACCAAGGTAGCGGTGATCTACTACAGCGCCACCGGCACGACGTACCAGTTGGCGCAGGCCGTGTGCGAGGCCGCCGGGGACGCGGGCGCCGAGGTCCGCCTTCGCAAGGTGCGCGAGCTGGCTCCGGAGGAGGCGATCCGCTCCAACTCCGGTTGGCAGGCGCACCAGCTGGAGACCCAGGACGTGCCCGAGGCGATGATCGACGACCTGGCCTGGGCGGACGTGGCGATCCTCGGCGCGCCCACCCGGTACGGCATCATCGCCGCCCAGCTGAAGCAGTTCATCGACACCACCGGTCCGCTCTGGTCCCAGGGCGGCCTGGTCAACAAGGTCTACGCCGGATTCACCTCGACGGGGACGGCGCACGGCGGTCACGAGACCACCCTGACCTCGCTGTTCAACGTCTTCTACCACTGGGGTGGCATCGTGGTCACCCCCGGCTACACCGACACGAGCCAGTTCATCGCCGGCAACCCGTACGGCGCCTCGCACACCAGCAACAACGGCGAGATCGCCCCGGACGCCGTCGCGTTGGGCGCCGCCGCGCTCACCGCCCGGCGGGCGGTGCAGATCGGCACCGCGCTGAAGAAGGGCATGGCCGGCTGACGACGACCGGCGACCGGCGGCGCGAACGGGGGCTCTCGGCCCGCCCGCACCACCGGTCCACCCAGCCCCTACCCCCGCGGGGGGTGACTATGCCCGTCCGCCCGTGGCGGACAGCTCGTCCGGGTGCGGAGACGGCAGCAGGTCGCCCAGCAGTTCGGCCAGCACGGCGAGTCCGTCCGGGCTGAGCACCGACTCCGGGTGGAACTGCACCCCGGCGAAGCCACGCCCGCGCAGCGCGTGCACGGCGCCGTCGCGCGGGTCCCGCGCCAGTTCCACCGGCCCGTACGCGGTGCCCAGCCGGTCGACCTCGGCGCGGGCGGTGAACGTGGAGTAGAAACCCACCCGACGGGTGTGGCCGAACAGCGACACCTCCCGTTGCAACCCCTGGTAGGGCGCCTCCCGCTGGTGCAGTGGCAGCCCCAGCAGGCCGGCCAGCACCTGGTGGCCGAGGCACACCGCCAGGGTCGGCCGACCGCTGGCCAGCAGCCCGGTCAGCAACCCTCGCAACGCCACCATCTTCGGCGCGTCCGCGCTGCCCGGGTCGCCCGGCCCGGGGCCGGCCACCACCAGGTCGTAGCCGTCGACGGGGCCGCTGGCGTGCCACGGCCGCAGCGTGACCGCGAGACCCAGCGCGCCCAACTGGTGCGCCAGCATGCCGGTGAAGGTGTCCTCGGCGTCCACGATCAACGCCCGCCGGCCGACCAACCCGGGCAGCCCTGGCGCGTCCGGCGCCCGCTGGTCCAGCCAGAACCGCGCCAGCGGCGCGTTCCGCGCGGCCAGCGCCTCGCGTACCGCCGGGTCGTCGGCCAGGCGCGCCACCGGCCCGCCGCCGCCGGCGGACGCCGCCGGTCCCAGGCCGAGCGCGGCCAGCACCCCGGCCGCCTTGGCGTGCGTCTCGGCCACCTCACCGGCCGCCGTCGAATGCCGGACCAGGGTGGCGCCCACCGGCACCCGCAGCCGGCCGGTGGGGGAGATCTCCGCGGTACGGATCAGGATCGGCGCGTCCAGCGTCTGCCGGCCCGCCTCGTCGTGACCGAGCAGGGCCAGCACGCCCGCGTAGTAGCCCCGGCCGACGCGCTCGTGCCGGGCGATCACCCGGCAGGCGTTCTCCATCGGGCTTCCGGTGACAGTGGGTGCGAACATCGTCTCCCGCAGGACCTCCCGCACGTCGCGGGTCCCCCGCCCGGCGAGCAGGTACTCGGTGTGCGCCAGGTGCGACATCTCCTTGAGGTACGGGCCGATGACCTGGCCGCCGTGCTCGGCGACGGTGGCCATCATCTTCAGTTCCTCGTCGAGCACCATGTACAGCTCCTCGACCTCCTTGGGGTCGGCGAGGAAGCGCAGCAGCGCCTCCCGGTCCGGCGTGCCGCCGGCCGGCCGGAAGGTGCCGCTGATCGGGTTCATCATCACCAGGCCGTCGTCGACGCTGACGTGCCGTTCCGGGCTGGCGCCGACCAGGGTCCGGGAGCCGGTGTGCACCACGAACGTCCAGTACGCGCCGCGCTCGGCGACCAGCAGCCGGCGCAGCGCGGCCAGCGCCGCCACCAGCGGCGCGCCCTGCACGGTGGCGTGCAGGGTGCGGTGGATGACGAAGTTGGCGCCCTCGCCGCGGCCGATCTCCTCGGTCAGCACCCGCTGCACGGTCCGCGCGTACTCCTCGTCGCTGACGTCGAACGCGGCGCCCACGGTGCGTACCGGCTCGGCGGGCAGCGCGGCCAGCGCGTCGGCCAGGGGGATCCGTCGGTGCTCGCGGACCTGGAGGCACTCCAGCGGTGATCCGTCGTCGCGGCAGGCGAAACCACGCTCGGTGATCTGCCGGTAGGGCACCAGGGCGAGCGTCCGCGCCCCGGGCGCGCCCGGCGGCAGAGGGATGTCGGCCAGCCGGTCGACGGTGTCGACCGGGCCGGTGAACAGCTCCAGCTCGTCGGTGCCCTCGCGGCGCAACAGCGCGAAGGGGCCGGGGTCGACGCCGCGTGCGACGGCGGCGAGCAGGTCGGACAGGTGGGTCATCGGGTTCTCCGTCGGGCCGGGCGCCGCCAGCGGGGCGGCCATCCGGGCCGGGAGATCCGGCGGCCGCCTCGATGGCGGCCGCGTGGATGGAGCTACGCGCGGGGGGTGGCCGCCGGGTCGGCGGGCCACCAGCAGGTCAGGTGCGCGAGCATGCCAATCACCCTACGCGCCCGAGGCCCGCCCCGGAACCCGATCAGCGTGTCCCGGCGCTCCCCGCCCGACCGACGTTCCGGCACGGTCGGCACCGGGTAACTTGACCGGCGATGAACATTCTCGCGCTCGACCTGGGCACCTCCTCGGTACGCGGGCTGGTGCTGGACGGGGACACCCAACCGCTGCCCGGCGCCCTGGCCCGGCGGAAGGTCAGCCTCACGATCGGCCAGGACGGCACCGGCACCCTCTCCGGCCCCGCCTACCTCGCCTGCCTGGTCGAGTGCCTCGACGAGCTGGCCGCCGCGGGGTACCTGCGCGACGTCGAGCTGGTCGCGGTGTCCGCGCAGTGGCACTCGGTGCTTCCGCTGGACCGCGACGGCACCCCGCTGGGCCCGGTGCTCACCTGGCTGGACACCCGGCCGACGCCGCTCGACGGGGCGCCCGGCCCGGCCGAGCCGGACGACTTCCACCAGCGCACCGGCTGCTGGTGGCACCGCAACTACTGGACGGTGCGGCTGCCCTGGCTGCGTGAGCGGTCCGGCACGCCGATCGCCCGGTTCGTCGGCCTGCCCGAGTACGTGCTGGGCGAGCTGCTCGTCGCGGCACCCATGTCCGTTTCCCAGGCGTCGGGGACCGGCCTGCTGGACCTGGGCAGCCTGACCTGGGACGACGAGGCCCTGGCGCTGGCCGGGGCGCGTCCGCAGGAGCTGCCGCACCTGGGCGAGCTGGACTGGCACGGCCGGCTACGGCCCGAGCGCGCCCGCCGCTGGCCGCAGCTGGCGGAGGCCCGCTGGTCGCCGCCGGTGGGCGACGGCGGGGCCTCGAACGTCGGCTCGGGCTGCGTGGACCCCAGCCGCGTCGCCGTCACCGTGGGCACCTCCGCGGCCGTACGCCTGATGCAGCGGATCCCGGCCGGCGAGCCGCTGCCCCGGCTGCCCGAACGGCTCTGGCGCTACCGCGTCGACCACGACCACGTGGTGACCGGTGCGGCGTACTCCAGTGGCGGCAACCTCTTCGCCTGGGCGGACCGGGAGCTGCGGCTGCCCCGGGGCGCCGAGCTGGACGCGGCGCTGGCGCTGGTGCCCGCCGGCGGCGGTCGGCCGGCCGATCCCCGCTTCGGTGGCGACCGGGCGCCCGGGCTGGCCCCGGCGGGGACGGGTGAGCTGCGCGGGCTCAGCTTCGGCACCACCGCGGTGGACATCCTGGCCGGTCTGATGCAGGGGCTGTGCGAGCTGGTCGCCGAGGACCTCACGGTGCTGGAGTCCACGATCGACAGAGGTGTGGACGTGGTGCTGGGCGGCGGCGCGATGGCCGCCTCGGTGTGGTGGCGGCAGGCTTTCGCGAGCGCCCTCGCGCCGCGACCGGTGTCACACCAGCGCAACCCGGAGATCGGTGCGACCGGCGCGGCGTTGGTGGCGCTGGGGCGCTACGAGGAGGCCGTCGAGCTCGCCGACATCGGCCGGACGGACGAGCTGGTCTTACCGACCACGACATGACGTTCCCACCCGCAGTATCCTTCCTGAACTTCCCCCACGTTCGGGCCGTTGACAGCGCTCCCGAGCCTGGTTGGATGGACTGCGCTCCCCGGACCGCGGTGGACGCGGCAGGACGGAGGAGGCAGGGGTGGCGGTAGGTCCCGACCCGGCGAACGGCGCGGTGTCGAACCATCGCCGGCGCCGCTTCGACGTCCGTGTTGTCCCGCACCGCCGCCGCTCGCCGTTCCGGCTGCGGGACTGGCGGATGAGCACCAAGCTGGCCACCGTGCTGGTGGTGCCGTCGGTGGCGTTCCTGGTGCTCGCCGGCGTGCAGACGAGTGCACTGGTGGGGCGGACGACCGCGTTGAACGACTTCGCCCGGCAGGTCGGCATCGGCCGGCAGATCACCGCGGTGGTGCACCAGCTCCAGCAGGAGCGGGACCGCTCGGCGGGGGAGTTGGGGGAGTTGCGCCGCGGCGGCGACCGGGAGGCCGCGGCCACGGCCCTGAAGCCGTTGCAGTCGGCCACCGACCGGGCCATCGTGGACCTGCGCCGGGCGGCCGAGCCGCTGGCCGACGCCGACGCGTCCTGGCGGGTCGCCTTCTCCGAGGTGCTCGAGGCGTACGACCAGGTGGAGGACATCCGTCCGGCCATCCCGCCCGCGGTGCTCAGCAACGACACCATCCTGAGCAACTACCACCGGGCCGTCGACGCGCTGCTCGACCTGCTGGCGGAGCCGACGCCGGGTCAGGAGCAGCCGGCGTTGAGCGACGCGGTGCTGCGCTACGTCCAGCTCGCCCGGGTCAAGGAGCTGTCCTCCCGGGTGCGGGCCCAGCTCTACGCCGCCTCGCGGGCCGGCCGGTACGGCACCGAGGACCGCGTGCTCCTCACCGACCTGCGCGCCCAGCAACTGACCGCGCTCGGCGCGTTCCGGGTGGCCGCGACCACCGACCAGATCCGCCGGTACGACGAGAGCTCGGTGGATCCGATGTTCCTGGTCGCCACCCGGCTGGAGGAGCGCAGCCTGCCGGCCGGTGACGCGCCGCCCGAGGTGCTGCCGTCGGAGCAGTGGTGGGCGGCCAGCCAGCAGCGTCAGGAGCTGCTGCGGCAGGTCGAGGCGGGGGTGCTGGACGACGCCGTACGGCAGGCCGACGACGTCAGCGCCGGGCAGCTGCGGACCACGCTGCTGGTGGTCGGCGGGATCGTCGCGGTGCTGCTGGTGGCTCTGCTGATCTCACTGCTCGTCGGCCGGTCGGTCGCCCGGTCGATGCGGTTGCTGCGCAGCCAGGCGCTGCGGATCGCGCAGGTCGAGCTGCCCGACGCGCTGGACCGGCTGCGGACCGTCACCGGCGGGGTTCCCGGCATCGAGGTCGCACCGGCGGTGGTCCGCTCGCTCGACGAGATCGGCGAGCTGGCCGAGGCGTTCGTCGCGGTGCACCGCAGCGCGGTCACCGTCGCCGTCGAGCAGGCGACGATGCGGCGCAACGTCAACGCGATGTTCGTCAACCTGGCCCGCCGCAGCCAGGTGCTGGTGGAGCGCCAGTTGGAGCTGCTGGACGATCTGGAGCGCGAGGAGAGCGACCCCGACCAGCTGGAGAACCTGTTCAAGCTGGACCACCTGGCCGCCCGGATGCGCCGCAACGACGAGAGTCTGCTGGTGCTGGCCGGCACCGACTCGACCCGCCGCTGGAACCGGCCGGTGGGCCTGGGTGCGGTGCTGCTGGCCGCCGCCGCCGAGATCGAGCAGTACCAGCGGGTCCGCCTGGAGTCGGTCGGCGACGTGCACGTGGTCGGGCACGCCGTCGGTGAGCTGGTGCACATGCTGGCCGAGCTGCTGGAGAACGCCACGGCGTTCTCCCGCCCCGACACCGTCGTGGTGGTGACCGCCCGGGTCGAGGCCGCCGCTGCGTTGATCGAGATCGCCGACCGCGGCCTGGGCATGAGCCCGACCGCGTTGGCCGAGGCGAACGCGGTGCTGGCCAGCCCGCCGGCCGCGGACGTCGCGGCGGTCGAGCGGATGGGCCTGTTCGTGGTCAGCCACCTGGCCGCCCGGCTGGGCGTGCGGGTGCGGCTGGACGGTGGCCAGGACGGTCTCGTCGCCCGGCTCATGCTGCCCGCCGCGTTGCTGGCCCCGCGGGGCGCGGTGGAGTTGGATCCACCGGCGCCGGCCCGGATGCTGGCGGCGAGCGGCACTCGGGGCGTGGGAGCGCAGCGGGTGCCCGGGGCCACCCGTGCGGGCGGTGTGCCGGGGCCGGCGATGGCGCCACTGGACCTGCCGGTGGCGGGTCGGCCGCCGGGGGTCGCCGTGCCGCGCCAGGGCCGCGGGGTACCGGTCCGCGCCGAGGACGTGCTCGCTCCGGCCCCGGCCGGCAACGGTGGCGGCTGGTGGTCCGGGGAGGGTCCGGCCGAGCCGGCGAGGCGGGAGCCGCTCGTGCCGCCGGCCACCCCGGTGACGGCCGGCACGAACGAGCGGGGCCTGCCGGTCCGGGTGCCGATGGCACAGCTCTCGGCGGTCACCCGCCCGGCCCGCCCGGAATCGGCGCCGGTGCGCGACGACCTGGACCCGGAAGCGGTCAGTGGCATGCTTTCCCGGCTCTACAACGGGGTACGGCGTGCCGAGGCCGAGGACACCACCGAGATACCCGTGCCACCGTCCGGGGGGCACGATGAAGGGGGACGACGACAGTGACGACGTTGAGCCAGGAGGCACGGGACCTGAGCTGGCTGGTGAGCGCCTTCGCGGAGCGGGTGCCGGGCGTGGCGCACGCGGTGGTGGTCTCCTCCGACGGGCTGCTGGTGGCGATCTCCGACAACCTGCCCCGCGACAACGCGGACAAGCTCGCCGCCGTGACCTCCGGCCTGATGAGCATCACCGCGGGCGCGGCCCAGATGTTCGACGGTGACGTCGTCAAGCAGACGGTGGTCGAGATGGGCCGGGGCTACTTCCTGGTGATGCAGGTGCGGGACGGGTCGATCCTCGCCACGCTGGCCGCGGGTGACGCGGACATCGGCGTGGTCGGCTACGAGATGGCCCGGCTGGCCAAGCAGGCGGGGGAGATGCTCACCCCGGCGCTGCGCGCGGAGTTGCAGCAGGCGCTGCCCCGCTGAGAAGGCCCGGCCGTGCCCCGGACGGTCACCGGCTCACCTGAGCCGAGCCGTCCGGGTCCGGCCGCACCGGGCGGCCCCGTTCAGAGGCCGCCGGCGGCGATGACCGACCGGTACCAGTGGGCGCTGCGCTTGAGCACCCGCCGCTGGGTGGCGTAGTCCACATAGACCAGTCCCCAGCGCTGGTCGTACCCCTCGGCCCATTCGAAGTTGTCCAGCAGCGACCAGACGTGGAAGCTCTCCAGCGGAACCCCGGCGGCGATGGCCCGATGGACGGCGGCGAGGTGGTCGCGCAGGAAGGTGATCCGGCCGGTGTCGTCGACGGTGCCGTCCGCTGCCAGGGTGTCCGGAGTGGGCAGTCCGTTCTCGGTGACGGTGAGCGGGATCGGGCCGTAGTCGCGGGTGACCCGGGTCAGGATGTCGTACATCCCGTCGGGGTAGATCTGCTGCCACTCGGCCTCGGAGGTCGACCAGCGGTGCTCGGTGCCGCCGTCGGCGGTGACGTAGATGGGCGTGTAGTACTGCACGGCGAGCAGGTCGACCGGCGAGGAGATGATCGCCAGGTCGCCGTCCTGGATGCCGCGGACCATTCGGCTCTGCGGGCCCAGGTCGGCCAGCACGTCCTGCGGGTAGCTGCCCTTGAGCAGTGAGTCGAGGTAGAGGCGGTTCTCGTACCCGTCGTAGAGCCGGGCGGCCGCGGCGGCCTGCGGCGAGTCGTCGGCGGCGTAGCAGGGGTGCAGGTTGAGCGCCGGTCCGATCCGGCCGGTGCCGCCGGCGGCGCGCAGTGCGCGGACCGCGAGCCCGTGGGCGAGTTGCAGGTGGTGGGCGACGAGGTAGGCGGCGTCCGGGTCCTGCCGGCCGGGCGCGTGGTGGCCGCTGAGGTAGCCGTTCTGCACCACGGTCTTGGGTTCGTTGACGGTGAGCCAGACCGGCACCCGGTCGCCGAGGGCACGGAAGACCGCGTTGGCGTAGTCGGCGAAGCGGTGGACGGTGTCGCGCGACTCCCAGCCGCCGGCGTCCTGCAGGGCCTGCGGCAGGTCCCAGTGGAACAGGGTGGCCATCGGCGCGATGCCGCGCTCGTGCAGACCGTCCAGGAGGCGGCGGTAGAAGTCGAGCCCGCGCTGGTTGGGCGTGCCGGTGCCGTCGGGCTGGATCCGCGGCCAGGAGATCGAGAAGCGGTAGCTGCGCAGCCCGAGGTCGCGCATCAGGTCGAGGTCTTCCGCGTACCGGTGGTAGTGGTCGGCGGCGACGTCGCCGGTGTCGCCGTTGCGGGTACGCCCGGGGGCGCGGCTGAAGGTGTCCCAGATCGACTCGCCGCGGCCGTCCTCCTTGGCGGCGCCCTCGATCTGGTACGCGGAGGTGGCCGCGCCCCAGCCGAAGTCGCGGGGAAAACGCAGCGGGCCGGCGGGCCCGGTAGGTATCGACATGGATTCTCCTCGTGGATACGGGGCCACCGCCGAGATTCGGGAGCGCTCCCAGGATAGGCCAGGGGCGGCGAGCCCGGTCAGCCGGCCGTCGTGTCGGCCGGCAGTGGCGGGTTGAGGTGCTGCGGACCCCGGACAGCGAACGAGGCCGACCGGGCGGCGCGGTGCGCCTGTCCCGTCGGCCTCTTTTCCCATCGTGTACGGGGGTTTAGTGTGGGGACGGGGGAGGGCAACCCCCGTCCCCACCGTAACTGCACACACACGGGCGGAATGTCGGTCCTGCCGTGCGTGTCGCGCGGGAGCCGGGCCACGCGAGTGGCTCTGGTTCCACCTCCCTCCCTGTGGCGGGATGATGGCTGACGACGGCGTCCGGGCTGGCCCGTCGTCGGCCCTCGGGCTGGTTCCCCGGGGCCCGTCAGAGACGGTCCCGGTGATCTTCTTGTTGGAACCTTCATCGATGGAAGCGCTCCCATCGACGATGCTGCGACTGTAACCCCCGTCACGGCTTTGTGAAAGACCCAAAACGAGATCGAAACAAGGCTCTGCTGCGTCCCGTCGCGCGCTTGTTGTGGGAGCGCTTCCATGGCAGACTGTCGATTCAACGCGACAGGAGCCACATCGCGTGGCGCGGGTCCACCGAGGGCAGCCGGGAGCACGTACTCCGGTCACGGTCACCCGAACACGGCCGACGGGACCCGTCCCGCGCCGGCCGCACCGCCGATCCCCGGCCGGGCCCGGGGCGACCACCTTCCCGGCGCCTCGAATTCCCCGCGCACCACCACCCTCGCGGGCAGGCGCCTCGCCGGGACCAACCCGGCCTGGTCCGAGGAGACACCGCGCACATGAGACATCTGGCACGACGCCGTCGAGTGGCGATCATCGCCGCCGCCGCGCTCGCCGCCGGCGGGGTGACCCTGCCCGCCGGCGCCGCGCAGGCCGCACCCGCCTGCGACGTGGTCTACGCGACCAACGACTGGAGCACCGGCTTCAGCGCCAACGTGACGATCAGGAACCTCGGCGACCCGGTCACCGGGTGGACGCTGACGTTCGCCTTCCCCGGCAACCAGCGGGTCACCCAGGGCTGGTCGGCGCGATGGAGCCAGACCGGCAACCAGGTCACCGCGACCAACGAGTCGTGGAACGGCAACCTCGGTACCGGTGCCAGCACCAACATCGGCTTCAACGGCTCCTACACCGGCACCAACGCCAAGCCCACCTCGTTCGCCGTCAACGGGGTCACCTGCGGCGGCGCGCCGCAACAGCCGCCGACCGTGGGCCTCACCGTGCCGGCCGGCCCGTTCGAGGCGCCGGCCGACGTGCCGCTGACCGCCACCGCCAGCGACCCGGACGGGACCATCAGCAAGGTCGAGTTCTACCGCAACGGCCTGCTCGTCAACACCGACACCACCGCCCCGTACGGCTACACCCTCGAAGACCTGCCGGCGGGCGCCTACACCGTCCAGGCCAAGGCGTACGACAACGCCAACCTCAGCGCCACCGCCGAGAAGTCGTTCACCGTGGGCGCGGCCTCCGGGCCGACCCTGATCGCCACGCCGTCGGCGGTCACCGTCGCCGAGGGCGGCAGCTCCACGGTCAACCTCAAGCTCAGTGCCGCCCCGGCGGCCACCGTGCCGGTCACCCTGACCCGCACCGGCGACGCCGACATCACCGTCTCGCCCGCCACGGTCAGCCTCACCCCGAGCAACTGGAACACCGGGGTCGCGGTCACCGTCGCGGCGGCCGAGGACGCCGACACCGCCGGCGGCACCGCCACCGTCACCGCCTCGGCGACCGGCTACGCCCCGCTCGCCGTCACCGCGACCGAGGCGGACAACGACGTTCCGGGCGGCGACAACGTCTACACCGCGCGCTTCCTCGACCAGTACGGCAAGATCAAGAACTCGGGGTACTTCAGCCCCGAGGGCGTGCCGTACCACTCGGTGGAGACGCTGATCGTCGAGGCGCCCGACCACGGGCACGAGACCACCTCGGAGGCGTTCAGCTTCTGGCTCTGGCTGGAGGCCCAGTACGGCCGCGTCACGCAGAACTGGGCACCGTTCAACAACGCCTGGACGGTGATGGAAAAGTACATCATCCCGACCCACGCCGATCAGCCCACGGCCGGCGCCGCGGGCACGGCCCAGTACGCCGCCGAGCACGACCTGCCCAGCCAGTACCCGTCCGCCCTGGAGGCGAACGTGCCGGTCGGTCAGGACCCGCTGCGCGGCGAACTCCAGTCCACCTACGGCACCGGTGACATCTACGGCATGCACTGGCTGATCGACGTGGACAACACGTACGGCTTCGGCCGCTGCGGCGACAAGACCACCCGGCCCGCGTACATCAACACGTTCCAGCGGGGCACCCAGGAGTCGGTCTGGGAGACCGTTCCGCAGCCGTCCTGCGACACGTTCACCGCCGGCGGTCAGTACGGCTACCTCGACCTGTTCGTCAAGGAGTCGGCGGCCCCGGCCAAGCAGTGGAAGTACACCAACGCCCCGGACGCCGACGCCCGCGCCGTGCAGGCCGCGTACTGGGCACTGACCTGGGCCAAGGCGCAGGGCAAGCAGGCCGACGTCGCGGCCACCGTGGCGAAGGCCGCCAAGATGGGCGACTACCTGCGCTACTCGATGTTCGACAAGTACTTCAAGAAGATCGGCAACTGCGTCGGCGCCAGCGCCTGCCCGGCCGGCAGCGGCAAGGACTCCGCGCACTACCTGATGTCCTGGTACTACGCCTGGGGCGGAGCGTACGAGACCAGCCAGAACTGGTCCTGGCGGATCGGCTCCAGCCACAACCACTTCGGCTACCAGAACCCGTTCGCGGCCTGGGCGCTGACCAACACCCCGGAGCTCAAGCCCCAGTCGCCGACCGCCGTCGCCGACTGGACCAAGAGCTTCGAACGGCAGCTGGAGTTCTACACCTGGCTGCAGTCCGCCGAGGGCGGCATCGCCGGCGGCGCGACCAACAGCTGGGGCGGCAACTACGGCCAGCCGCCAGCCGGCACCAGCACCTTCTACGGCATGTACTACGACGTCGACCCGGTCTACAACGACCCGCCGTCCAACCAGTGGTTCGGCATGCAGGCCTGGTCGATGCAGCGGATCGCCGAGCTGTACCAGCAGACCGGCAACGCCAAGGCCAAGGCGCTGCTCGACAAGTGGGTGCCCTGGGCGATCGCCAACACCACCGTCGGCGCCAACTGGTCGATCCCGTCGGACATGAAGTGGACCGGCCAGCCGACCACCTGGAACCCGGCCAGCCCGCAACCCAACACCGACCTGCACGTCGAGGTCACCGTCAAGGGGCAGGACGTCGGCGTCGCCGCCGCCTACGCCCGAACCCTCATCGCGTACGCCGCCAGGTCGGGCAACGTGGCGGCCAAGAACACCGCCAAGGGTCTGCTCGACGCGCTCCACGCGGCCAGCGACGCCAAGGGTGTCTCCACCACCGAGAAGCGCGGCGACTACCGGCGCTTCGATGACACCTACGACGCCGCCAGCGGGCAGGGCCTCTACGTCCCGCCGGGCTGGACCGGGAAGATGCCCAACGGCGACGCCATCGCCGCCGGCAAGAGCTTCCTCGACATCCGGTCCTTCTACAAGAACGACCCGGACTGGCCCAAGGTGCAGGCGTACCTGAACGGCGGGGCGGAGCCCAGCTTCAACTACCACCGGTTCTGGGCGCAGGCCGACGTCGCCATGGCGTACGCCGACTACGGCAACCTGTTCCCGAACGGCTGACAGCCCTCCGGGAGTGGGTGGCGTGCGCGCCGCCCACTCCCGGGGTCCGGCCGGGGCCGGGGGAACGGGACCCGGCCGGCGAACGGCCTGACTCCCACGGTCAGGCCGGGGTGGGCCGGCCATCCGGCCAACGCAGCGGATCGGTCGGCCCGCCCCACCGCCCGGACTGGAGGCTGCCGCGAAAAAGCCCAGAAATTCGGGCCGTCACGGGATCACACCGGTGACGGCGACGGAGTAACGTACGTCACCGGAGAGGCCGCTCCCCCCGTGGCGGCCTCTCCACTTATTTGCCCCTCGGCAACGCCCCCGGGTTCGGCGCGGGAGGTGGGGCCGGCTGATCGGTGACCGGGTGACGCAACCCCGGGTGCCCGGGCGGCAGCGACCGGCGCAGCACCACCCAGCTCAGCGCCAGAGCCGCCGCGACCAGCGGCCAGGTCAGGGCGACCCGGGCCACCACAAGCGCGAGCACCTGCCCGCTCAGGTACAGGGGCACGAACACCGCCACCCGCAGCACGTACGTCGCCGTCCACACCCAGCTCGCCCGGCCGTACCCGCGCAGCAGCACCGGGTCGCGCCGCCACCTGGTCCGCTGACCCAGCGCCGCACCCACGAGCACGCCGAGCAGCGGCCACCGCACCACGATGCTGACCGCCCAGGCCAACGCGCTGGCGGCGTTGGAGAGCAGTTGGATCAGGAAGAAGTTCTCGGCCCGGCCGGTGCGCAGCGCGATCAACGCCGCGACGCAGACGGCGAGCAGGCCGATCAGCACCGAGCGCGGCCGGTCACCGCGACGCAGCCGCACACCGGCCACCACCCCGCCGACGGCCACCGCCGCGCCGACCCCGGCCCACAGCGACTCGCCGCCGAGCAGCCAGCCCGCCGCGAACGCCAGCGGTGGCAGCGTGGCATCGACGGCACCCCGCCGGCCGCCCAGCAGATCCGCCAACGACTCGCCGCCAGCCGGCCCGCCAGGGACCCCGGTCTGCTTGTCCGCGCCCGGCGCGGCCCGGCCGGCGTCCTGCTCCGGTGTGCCGCCCACCGCCACCTCCTCGCCTCCGCTCCAACCTATCCACCGACCGTCGGTGGGCCACCCGCCGGCGTGCCGACACCTGCCGCTACGGTGTGCGGATGCGTGCGACGGCAAGGGGTTGGACGGCGGTCTGGTTGGTCGTGCTGGCCCTTGTCC
The DNA here is from genome assembly GCF_023896955.1 of Micromonospora sp. RHAY321. Lineage (GTDB taxonomy): Bacteria > Actinomycetota > Actinomycetes > Mycobacteriales > Micromonosporaceae > Micromonospora. Next base: position 142,556 of record NZ_JAMHIW010000010.1, on the reverse strand, counting down.
AGACAGTCATCTTCGTCGTCGTCTGGCGGGTGGCCGTGCACACCGAGATCGGCCAGTGGGTCGACACCGTCGCCCTGACCGGCAACCGGATCGGCCAGGACCGCATCGACGGCCCGGTGGACAAGCTCCTCAACGCGATGTCGGTGGTCTCCCTGCTGGCCGCCACCGCGATGATCGGGTTCATCGCCCTCATCCGGGGGCGGATCGCCCTCGCCATCACCGCGACCCTGCTGATCGCCGGAGCGAACGTCTCCACCCAGTTGCTCAAGTACGGGCTGAGCCGACCCGACTACGGCCTCGACCCCGAGCGGGCCGCCGTGGGCAACAGCCTGCCCAGCGGGCACACGACGGTCGCGGCGGCGGTGGCGGTCGCGCTGGTTCTCGTGCTGCCGCGCAAGGTGCGGGCCGTCGGTGCCTTCCTCGCCGCCGCGTACGCCGCCGCCGCCGGGGTGGCCACCCTCTCCGCCGGTTGGCACCGGCCCAGTGACGCGGTCGCCGCGTACCTGGTCGTGGGCGTCTGGGCGGCGCTGGCCGGGCTGGTCCTGCTGATCACCCAGCGCGAGCAGGCCGAGGTCGCCCCGGGCGACGCGCACCGGCTCGCCGCGCTGCTGCTCGGGGCGGCCGGCGTGCTCGCCCTGATCACCTGCGGGCTCGCCCTGTCCTGGCTGGTCGATCTGCGCGGCACCGGGCCGGACGAGCTGAGCCGCCGACCGCTCTTCATCGCGTACGCGGGCAGCGCCGCAGGTATCGCCGGCACGATGGCCGTGGTGATGGCGCTGGTGCTCAGCGTCGTGCACCGGCTGGTGCCGCGGGTCAAGGGCTGAGCGGCGCGTGGATCCGGTCCGTGCGGCGTTCCGCGCCGAGTGCGCCCGACTGGCCGGGATCCTGACCGAGCTGGACGAGACCGACCTCGACCGGCCGACCGGCTGCCCGCCGTGGACGGTGCGGGAGCTGATCGCGCACGTGCGCACCGGCGTCGGCCGGGTCACCGACATGCTCGCCGCACCCGCCCCGCCCACTGCCCAGGTGGACGCCGCCGCCTACTTCGGCGCGGCGAAGTTCACCCCGGAGGTGGACGCGGCCCGGATCGCCGGAGGCCGGCGGGACGCCCGGCAGGTGGACCAGGAGGCGCTGACCCACCTCGACCGGGTCTGGCGGGCCGCCGACGCCGCGGTCGCCGCAGCCCCGCCCGAGCGGGTGGTACGGACCCGGCACGGTGACGCGATGCGCCTCACCGAGTTCCTGCGGACCCGGGTCGTCGAGGTCGGCGTGCACGGCCTGGACCTGGCCGCCGCGCTGGACCGGCCGCCCTGGCTCACCGCGCCCGCGGCGGAGGTGATCGCCGACCTGCTCACCGGTGGGCGGGCGGTGCCGGCCGAGTTGCGCTGGGACCGGCTGACACTGATCCGCAAGACCACCGGGCGGGCGGCGCTCAGCGGCGCGGAACGGGCGGCCGTCGACGCCGCCGGCTTCCGCTGGCTCGCCTTCGGCAGCTGACCCCGATCAGTTCGCGGAGCGCGGTGCGGGCACGTGCGGGGCGACGCGGCGCAGGTGCGTCAGCACCACCGGGTCGATCCGACCCGGCACGAGCCGCTCCTCCAGGTTTTCCAGCCCCGCCCAGGAGACCAGTGCCGCCTCCGGCCCGTCGCCGGCCACCGGGTGGCCCAGCGCGGTGAGCAACGTCGCCACCTCGTCGGCGACGGCACCGCTCAGGTCGAGCAGCGTGGCCGGGTCGGGCCGGCTGAACAGCAGGGTGTGCACGGCGAGCAGCCGACCCAGCTCGGCGACCGGATCGGGATGATCGTCGACCCGCAGGTCGACCAGCACGTCGCTCCTGCCGCCGTACCCGGCGCCGCGCTCGACCACCAGCAGGCCGGCGCTCTGCCGGCCCCGGCGGTCGCCGCCCGCCTCGTCACCGGCGCGCAGCGCGGCGACCAGCCGCTCGGCGAACGGCAGCGCCGCACCGGCCAGCCAGGCGTCGCCCAGCGCGTCGACGACCTCCGGGCCGGCAAGGATGTTGCCCTGCGCGGCCCAACCGTCGCCGGTCCGACCGCCGGCCCACGGGTGACAGGCCGGCCCCGTCCAGCTGGCGCCCGGCCCGCTGGCCCCGACCACGCCGAGCTGGCGGTGCTCCCGCTCGGCGTCGGCGGCGACCAGGCCGGCCACCACGTCGGCAGCCGGCACCCCGGTGCGCAGCAGGGTCAGCCCCTGCGGGCGGTAGGCGAGGTTGACGTGCGCCTGGGTCGCCAGCGCGCCGATCTCGGCCTCCGCGGCCGGCACCAGCGCCCCGGCGGCGAGGAACTTGCTGGCCACGACGACGCCGTGCGTACGGCCGTCGGCAGAGCGGGCCACGAGGGAGAAGGTCACCCGCCGAGATTAACCTGCCCTCCGGACATGACATCGCCGTGCATCGATGACTCAGAACGGTGTCGCCGCCGCCTCCGGCGGGGTGCCACGGGCTCGGCGGGCGTCGGTGACCGCCACGGCGGCCAGCACCACCACCCCGGTGCCGGTCGCCGCCAGCCCGGGCAGGAACAGCAGCGGCACCGCCACCGCCGCCAGCGCCAGGATGGCGAGCCACCGGGACGGGGAGACCCGGCCGAACACCTCGTACTCGAAGCGGGCCCGGCCGGCCAGGAACAACGCCGGCCCGCCGAGCACCATCGCCAGCCACGAACCGGTGATGCGCTCCATCGGATGCTCGATGATCAGCTCGTAGCCGACGGCGCTGGCGGCCAGGCCGATCACCATCAGCAGGTGGGTGTCCGCCGCCGACCGGCCGATGTTGGCCGGGTGCCGGGCCTGCGCGACGGCCTCGCCCAGGATCTGCCCGGCGCGCTGGAAGTAGATCCGCCACAGCACGATCGAGCTGGCAAGCGCGAACGCGAACGCCGCCGCGTGCGCCGGCTGGTACGGCCCCTTGCTGTACGCGAAGCCCGCCACCAGGATCGTCTCGCCGAGCGCGATGAGGAAGAACTGCTGGTAACGCTCGGCCAGGTGTTCTCCGGCGATGTCCCACTTCGACATCGACGACCGGCCCAGTCCCGGCACGGGCCAGCCCAACCGGCCCGCCACGTACTCGATGGCCAGCGCCAGCGTCCAGAGCACCACCTGCGCGTTGGTCGGCAGCAGCGCGCCACCGATCCAGAACACGCCACTGGTGGCGTACACCACCGTCATCCGCACCTTCAGCCGGCGGTACTCGTGCGGTCCCAGTGTGAGCGACAGGATCAGTGGCCGGGACACCTGCGCCACCACGTACGCCAGCGCGAACATCAACCCGGTCTGGCTGAACGCCCGCGGGGTCGCCACCCCCATCACCATGCTGCACACCAACGCGATCATCACGACGGCCTGCAGTGGCACCTTGTACGGGTCGTAGCGACTGGTCGTCCACGCGGTGCCCTGCCAGAGCGCCCAGAGTGCCAGCAGCAACAGCAGTGTCTTGCCGCTCCCGGTGATCGCCGCCCAGCCGTGCACCCGGCCCGGCTCGCTTGTCAGGTCCTCGAACGCGCGCGCCGAGATCCGGGTGAGCGCGAAGACGTAGACCAGGTCGAAGAAGAGCTCCAGGAAGGTCGCCCGGTCGGGAGCGGCGCCCGCGCGCACCGGTTGCAGGCGTCTCGATGCCTCAGAACCCATGGTCAGCGGCCTGCGCCGTCGGTTCGCTCCACGTGGCAGTCGTAGCACCGCCCGGTGTCCGGGCGGCCCGGTACCGGTAAATCCGGCCATCCCGGAGATCTTGCTCGTGGACCCCGTCAACGGGCACGATCGATCGGTGACGAATCGATGGGGCATGACGGTGCCGCTGGGCGGGATCCCGCTGGCCGACCACGCCGCGGTCTACGCGACGCTCGACCGGGCCGGGTTCACCGACGTCTGGTCGTCCGAGGTCGCCGGGACCGACGCGTTCACCCCGCTGGCGCTCGCCGCGGCGTGGCAGCCCCGGCTGCGGCTGGGCACCGCGATCACTCCCGTCTTCACCCGGGGGCCCGGGCTGCTGGCGATGAGTGCGGCGGCGCTGGCCGAGGCCGCGCCGGGCCGGTTCTCGCTCGGCATCGGCGCCTCCTCGCCGGTGCTGGTCCGGGACTGGAACGCGGTGCGGTTCGAGGAGCCGTTCCGGCGGACCCGGGACGTCCTGCGCTTCCTGCGGGCCGCGCTGCGCGGCGAGACCGTGGACGAGGTCTACGACACCTTCACCGTGCGCCGGTTCACCCTGGAGCGGCCGCCCGCGGTGCCGCCGTCGATCCTGCTCGCCGCGCTGCGCCCGGGGATGCTCCGGCTGGCCGGCGCGGAAGCCGACGGCGTCATCCTCAACTGGCTCGGCGCCGACGACGTGCCGCGCGCCCTCGCCGAGCTGGGCGAGCGCCGCGAAGGCTTCGAGGTCGCCGCCCGGATCTTCGTCTGCCCCACCGAGGACGCCGCCTACGCCCGGACACTCGGCCGCCGGCTGATCACCAGCTACCTCACCGTCCCGGCGTACGCGGAGTTCCACCGCTGGCTCGGGCGCGACCAGGTGCTCGCGCCGATGTGGGAGGCCTGGGCCGCCGGTGACCGGCGTGGTGCCAGCGCGGCCGTGCCGGACGAGGTGGTCGACGCGCTGGTGCTGCACGGCTCACCGGAGCAGTGCCGCGCCCAGGTGCGCCGCTACGCCGACGCCGGCGTGGACGTACCCGTCTTCGCGCTGCTGCCCACCCCGGAGGTCACCGCCGGCGGCGCGGCCGCACTGACCACCCTCATCGCCCAGCTGGGCACCGACCCCGTGGGAGCGTCGACGTGAACCTCACCGACCGGATCGTGGTGGTCACCGGCGGCGCCGGCGGTATCGGGGCGGCACTGTCGCGCCGCTTCGCCGCCGAGGGCGCCGCCGCCGTGGTGATCGCCGACCTGGACGCCGACGCAGCCCGCGCAGTCGCCGAGGGCATCGGCCCGGTCGCGCACGCCACCGCCCTCGACGTCACCGACGAGGATCAGGTCCGTGCGCTGGTCGACGACACCGAGCGGCGGTACGGCCGCATCGACCTGTTCTGCGCGAACGCGGGAGTGACCACCGGCGGGGGAGTGGAGGTCGACGACGCCGGCTGGGACCGGGCGTGGCGCGTCAACGTCCTCGCCCACGTCTACTCGGCCCGGGCGGTGCTGCCCGGGATGCTCTCCCGCGGCGGCGGCCACCTGTTGCACACCTGCTCGGCGGCGGGTGTGCTGACGGCGGTGGGCGATGCCGCGTACACCGCGACGAAGCACGCCTCCGTGGGGTTCGCCGAGTGGCTGGCCATCACCTACCGGGACCGGGGGATCCGGGTCAGCGCGCTCTGCCCGCAGGGGGTGGACACCCCGATGCTCGCCGACGGGATCCGTGCGGGCCATCTCGGCGCCCGGGTGATCGAGGCCTCCGGCGCGGTGCTCACCCCGGACCAGGTGGCCGAGGCGGCCATCGCCGGGCTGGCCGAGGAGCGTTTCCTGATCCTGCCGCACCCGGAGGTCGCCGACTACGCGCGCCGCCGCGCCGAGGACCCCGACGGCTGGCAGGCCGGCCTCCGCAAACTCATCCGCCGCCTAACGGCCTAACGCCCGCCCCCGCCCCCACCGTCCTTCCGGTGATCAAGAGGTTTGCGTCAGGGATGGGTCCGGCGGTGACGCAAAGCTCTTGATCACCGTGGGGAGCGGTCGGTCGGGCGGCGGCGTAGCGGCGCCGGGTGGGTGGACCAGAGCAGGCGGCGCCACCAGGGGCGGGCGGCGCGCAACGTGGCCACGTAGGCCGAGGCCACCTCGGCGGCCCGGGTCGCCTGGGCGGGGGTCGCCGCGCCCGGGGCGAAGCCCACCACATTGAGCAGGTCCGCCAGCTCGTCGACGCCACCGGCGCCCATGCCCGCGGCCTCTGCCGTACCGGCGCTGCGGCCGGTCGCTGTGCCACCGGCCCGTGGACTGGGCTTGCCCTGGCGGGTGGCGATCAGGGCGTCGGCGAGGGCCTGCCGGGCCTGGCCGGCCACCTCGGTGGCTGCCAAATCATCGCCGACCGGCCGACCGGCCAGATGCAACGCGTCGGTGACCTCCCGCCAGGCGCCGGCGATGCGCTGGCCGGGGTCGCCCCGACCGAGTCGGGCGCGGGTGAGGGAGCGGCGCATCGCCAGCAGGGTGAGCAGCACCGCCCCCACCAGCAGCAGCAGGCCACCGCTGCCCCCGGCCACCAGCACCGGTGTGGACACGCCGCCCCGGTCGGTCGGCCCGTCGGGGGCGGCCACCGGCTCCGGCGACGCCGTCGGCTCCACGGTGGGCGCCGGCGCCTCCGAGGGTGGGGGGTCCTCCGGCGTCGGGCGGAAGTCCTCCTCCACCGGCCTCGGCTCGTTGTCCGGACGGGGCAGCGGGTTGAACGCCACCCAGCCCAACCCGTCGAAGAGCACCTCCGGCCAGGCGTACGCGTCGCCGGCCCGTACCGGCCCCTGCCCGCTGGACTCGAAGCCCACCACCACGCGGGTGGGCAACCCGGAGAGCCGCCCGAGCACCGCGAACGCGGCGGCGAACTGCTCCGAGGTGCCCTCCTGCCCGCCGGCGTTGCGCGGCCCGAAGAGGAAGAAACCCAGGTTCGGGTACGCGTGCCCGCTCGGGGCGTCCGCCACCACGCGGTAGTGCTCGGCCAGGAACTGCTCGATCGCCGCGGCCCGCGCGTAGGGGGCGCCGTTCTCCTCGGCGAGCTGTGCGGCCAGCCGGCGCAGCGGGTCGGGTACCCCGTCGGCGACCCGCAACACCCGGGCCACCTCCGTGCCGGCGGGCACGTTCGCCGTGGCGAGGAGGTTGTTGTCGGGGCGCTCGCGCGCGGAGGTGACCGTGTACCGCAGCCCCGGGGTCAACCCCTCCGGCCGGATCAGCGTCCCGGTCGCCGGGTCGTACGCCACCCGGGCGCCGCTGACCTCGCGGGGCGTGGCCACGGCGGGCAGCAGCCGGCCGCTCAGCTCGGCCACGGTGATCTGCTGCTGGACCGTCTCCACGGTGCTGTCCCTGGCCGGCGTCGAGGGCGGCAGGATCCGGCCGGCGTTGCGGTACGTCGCGCCGACCCGCCAGGTGACCCCGTCGTAGTCGCTGAGCACCGCCAGCCGGATCCGCACACTGCCAGCGGCGTCGCCCGGCGCGGCCGGCCCCTCGCCGGTGCCTCCATCCGGACCCGCACCAGCGCTGGGCGCGGCGGCACCGGAGCGGACCGTGCTCACGTCGAGCAGCTTCTGCTCCGGGTGCAGCGCCCAACCGGAGATCCGGATCAGCGGGTTCTCGTCCAGCGTCTGCACCTGCGGCGGTTCCACGTACCGGCGGGGATCCACCGGCCGACCGTCGACCTGGTCGGCGACCACCGGGCCGAGCAGTGCGACCAACCCGACCACCACGGCCACCCCGAGCGCCGCGCTGACCGCGAGCCGCACCCGCACCGCCGCGCGTACCCGGGGAGCCAGGTCGGCGCTCGGATCACCACCGGCCGGTGACGCGGCGGTGGGTGCCGCCAGGCCGACCGCCGCGACCGCGACGAACGCCAGCGTCGCCCCGATCGCCGGTTCGGCGTTCGGGCCGACCACGTAGAGGGCGGCGGCGTAGAGCCCCGCCGCCGGCAGGTAGCCCAGCAGCACCCGGCCCGTGCGCAGCGCCACCTCCGCGCCCGCCAGCCCGGCCAGCCAGGCGGCGACCACCGGGACCAGCACCGTGTCCGGCGTGGGCTCCACCGGAATCATCGCGGTGAGGAGTCGGGGAATGCCGTTGCGCGCGGCGTCGGCGGTCACCTCCAGCAGGCCGCCCGGCAGGTCCGCGCGGGAGGCCGCCACCCGCAGCGACCAGAGCGTCCAACCGGCCATCGCGGCCACCGACACCGGTGCGACCAGCCAGGACGGCAGCCGCCGCGCGGCAACGCTGACCAGCACCGAACCGGCCGCGGCGCCGATGACCAGCAGGGTCAGCAGGCTGCCCGCGTAGACCCGGCCGAGCACCACCCCGGCCAACGCGGTCAGGCCGATCAACGCCAGCGGGACGACGACCGCTCGCAGCATCCGTCCGGCCCAGCCGGCGCGCCTCGCCGCCGAGCCGTCCGGCGGTGCGCCCGACCCCGGTCCACGGTCGTCCGGGCCCGCTCCACGGTCCGTCGGGTCGACGGTGCCCGCACCGCCGTGCCGCTGCGGGCCGACGCCCGTCACCACCGGCGAACCCCGTCCCACTCGGCGGCGAACTGCGCGCCGTCGGCCGCGTCGACCACGACCAGGCCCGCCGTGCCCGGCGGTGTCGGCTCGGCCGCGCCGAACACCCCGACCACCACCGACGGGTACGCGCCGCGCAACGCGCCGACGTGCCCCAGCTCGGCGCGGCCACCCGGCCCGGTCAGGAAGATCAGCGTGTCGCCGAGCCGGTCCTGGCGCAGCCGGGTGGTGGCCGCGCGCAGCGCGTCGTCGTCGCCGGACAGCCCGGCGGCGGCGAGCCAGTCCAGTGGCCCGAGCGGCTGCCCGCCGGTCGGGTCGTCGCCGTCCACGTCATCGTCGGCCCGCTGTCGCTGGGCGGCCGGCTCCGCGGCGACCAGCAGCAGCAGCACCGGCAGGTCCGCGCGGTGCGCGGCGGTGACGATCGACGCGGCCGCCTCGCAGCCCGACTCGAACGACTCCGCCACCCCGTCCACCCGCTGCGGGTGCGCGGCGGCGCGATTGTCCAGCAGCACGACCAGGCGGGGAAGGCTGGTGTCGACGTTCTCCCGCACCATCAGCTCGCCGACCCGGGCGCTGGTCCGCCAGTGCACCCGACGCAGTTCGTCGCCCACCACGTACTCCCGCAGCGAGTCGAACGTGATCGACCCGTGCGGCACCCCGTCCACCCGGCCGTCGAGGCTGCGTCCCGCCCCGGTCGGCACCGCCGTCAGCGGGTGGATCCGGGGGTGCACCCACACCGGCGTCGTCGCACCGTACGGGCGGGCCAGCGCCACCAGGCCCAGCGGGTCGCGCCGGGTCACCCGCAGCGGCCCGACCGGCACCACGCCTCGGCGGTGCGTCGGCACGTCGTAGCGGACCTCGGTGTCCCGGCCGGGTCGCAGGCGCAGCAGCGGCACCGGCACCGTGCGGGCCCCGCACCGGTCCTCGGCCAGCAGGTTCGCCGAGCGCAGCCGGCCGGTGTTGCGGACGGTCAGCGTCATGCTCGCCGGTTCGCCGCGGGCCACCCGGTCCGGCTCGGCGCGGCGGGTCACCGTCAGCCGGGGCCGCCAGGCCGCGGTCAGCGCGGCGTAGCCCACGGCCGCGCCGGCTGCCGCGCCGAGCAGCGTCAACTCGGGGTACGCGAACCGGAAACCCACGCCCAGCAGCACGACGGCGGCGACGAGCAGCCCGATTCCCCGGGCGGTGATCCCCATGCCGCTGCTGCCGGTCAGCCCTGCACCGGAGCCGGCTGCCCCGACGGCAGCGGCACCGGCACCGAGGCGATGGCCTGGCGCAGCACCTCCCCGGCGGTCAACCCGCGCACCTGGGCGTCGGGGGTGAGCAGCAGCCGGTGCGCGAACACCGCTTCGGCGAGCGCCTTCAGGTCCTCCGGCATGATCCAACCTCGACCGTCGATCAGCGCGTACGCGCACGCCGCCCGCGTCAACGCGATCACACCCCGAGGGCTGACCCCGACCCGCACGTGCTGGTGGGTACGGGTGGCGGCGGCCAGCCGGACCGCGTACGCGTAGAGCGGCTCGGCGATGTGCACCCGGCGGGCCATCCGGACCATCTCCCCGACGGTGGCGGTGTCCGTGACCGGGGCGAGCGCCTCGGGGGAGCGGACGGTCGCGCCGCGCAGCACCTCCACCTCGACCGCCTCGTCCGGGTAGCCGACGGAGAGCTTGACCAGGAAACGGTCCAACTGCGCCTCGGGCAGCCGGTAGGTGCCGTCCATCTCCACCGGGTTCTGCGTGGCCACCACCAGGAACGGCTCCGGCACCGGGTGCCGCACCCCGTCCACGGTGACGGTGCGCTCCTCCATCACCTCCAGCAGCGCCGACTGGGTCTTCGGCGACGCCCGGTTGATCTCGTCGGCGATGACGATGTTGGCGAAGACCGGCCCCGGATGGAACTGGAAGTCGCGGGTCGCCTGGTTGAAGATCGTCACCCCGGACACGTCCGAGGGGAGCAGGTCGGGCGTGAACTGGATCCGGCGCCACTCACCCTTCACGGTGGCGGCGATGGCCCGCGCCAGGGTCGTCTTGCCGACCCCGGGGACGTCCTCCAGGAGCACGTGACCCTGAGCGAAGAGCGCGGTCAGCGCCAGCCGGACCACCTGCGGCTTGCCGAGCACCACCGCGTTGACGTTCTCGGCCAGCCGGGTGGCCAGGGCGGCGAAGCCCTGCACCTCCGGCTGGGTGAGCGGCTCGTGGGTGTTCACGGTCGGTGGTGCTCCTTGCCTGGGTGGTTCAGCAGGTGGGCAGGACGTTGATGTTGTCGCCGCCCTCCAGGTTGAGCCAGGCCCAGGGAATGTAGTTCTTCCCCTCGTACTCGACCTGCACCCACCAGGTGCTGCGCTTGTCGTTGTTGTAGATGTAGGCGAAGACCTCTTCGCCCGACTTCTTGCAGAACGCCTTCAGCCGGCGGCCGTTGGGCACCCAGCCCGCCTGCTGGTCGTTGTCCTGCCGGGTGACCTTGAAGATCTCGTTGCCGTTGCGCTCGCCGGGAATCTCCCGGCTGCAGTAGCTCGCCTCCGGGCCGGACGCCCCGTTACGGCAGGTCGCGATGCCGTACAGCGCGTCCGTGTCCTGCGCCCTCGTCGCGGTGCCCTTGCCGGCCGCGTTGCTCGCGGTCACGGTGAACGTGTACTTCGTGCCCGGGGTCAGGCCCGGCATCGTGATGCTGGAACACGCCCCGGCCTTCGCCGGCTCGCCCGGCGTGCTCACCGAACAGGTGGCCTGACCGCCGCCGGCGTCCACGGTGAACGTCACCGTCGCCGAGGTGGCCGTCGCCGACGAGCCGGTCACCGTGACCCGCGGTTCGGCGACCGTACGGGCCGTGGCCGTGGCCTCCGGACCCGGCCCGGCCTCGTTGACCGCCTTCACCTTCACCGTGACGTTCTGACCGTTGCCCAGGCCGGTGACGGTGGTGCGGGTGTCGGTCACCTCGCTGGTGCGCCCACCGACGTCCACCAGGTACTTGGTCACCGGACGGCCGTTCGCCTCGGCCGGCGCCCACTGCACCGTGACCGCGCCCGGCTGGTTGGCGACCGTGCCGGCCTGCAGGTCGACCGGCCGGCCGGGCGCCGCGAACGGCACCACCGTGTTGCTGACCGGAGAGGCCGCCGAGCCGGCGCCCTTGTCGTTGACCGCCACCACCGTGAAGGCGTACTGGGTGCCGAACTCCAGTTCACCGGCGGGCACCACCAGCTCCGTCTTCGTCGACTCGCCGGCCGGCGCGTTCGTCCCCGCCGAGCTGGCCGTCACCGCGTACTTCGCGATCTTGTTGCCCTGCCCGTTCGCCGCCGGCCACTTCACCAGGACCGTGCCGTCCGGCCGCTCCTGCGCCGTGATGCTGGCCGGCGGATCCGGCACCGCGGCCGTCGGGGTCACCGGGTTGCTGCTGCGCGACGGGCCGTCGCCCTTGGCGTTCACGGCGTGCACCGCGAACCGGTACGTCTCGCCGTTGGTCAGCCCCTTGACCTCCACCGCACGCTGGTTGGCGCCCACCTCCAGGCGCTGGCCGGCGCCCTCCACGACGTACCGGATGATCTCGGCGCCGTTCGCGGCGGCCGGCCGCCAGCTCACCCGGGCCTGGGCGTTGCCGGCGGCGGCGGTGACACTGCGCGGCGCGCTCGGCTTGCCCACCCGGGGCTTCTTCGGCGGAGGCGGCGGCGGGGGAGCCGGCGGCGGGTCACCGCCGAGCACGTCGTTGGCGTACTTGTTGACCTCGCGCACCTGGTGTTTGTCGTCCACCACCCGCGCGGTCGCCGAGTCGGGGGAGTTGATGAACAGGTGGTTCTCCCGCACCTCCAACTCCAACGGCCCGTTCGCCCGGCCGCGGACGGTGTCGACCAACTGGCCACCCGCGTCGAAGGAGTAGATGGTGCCGGTGGCCTCGTCGGCGCAGTAGAACCTGTCGGCCCAGGCCACCGCCGGGCTGAGCCGGTCACCGGTGCCCGGCACGGTGAACGCCCGCTCCTCGCCGGCGTCACCCACCACCAGCACCCGCCGCTCGGCGGGCACGGTGACCGGGACGCGCGGCCCGCTGGTGCGTGCCGGCAGAGCCGCCGGCCCGGACAGCGTCAACGGCGTCGGGCGCACCTCGCCGCGCTGCACCCGCACCAGCTTCCCAGCGGTGCGGTCGAGCACCGCCACCCCGTCGTCCAGCGTGGAGACCACCAGCTCGTGGCTGGCCTCCGCGACGTCGTACGTCTCGACCCGCTCCGGGCTGAGCCCACCCCCGGCGGGCGCGGCCGAGGCCGGCGCGGACGGCAGCTTCGCGGCGGTCACCGCCGACACCGTGCCCTCGCTCGGCACCGCGATCCAGAGACGACCCTCGCCGTCGAAGGTGCCGCCGGTGATGCCCGGGGGATAGCGCACCGGCTCGCCCACCGGCGTCAGCGAACGCGGGTCGAGCTGCCGCACGATGCCCTGCACGGCGTCGACGACGAACGCCGCGTCCTCGTGCAGGGCGACGCTCACACCCAGGCCGGGGGTGGTCGGGGTGGTCGCGGTGAGCTGCAGCGTGGCCAGGTCCAGTGAGCTGACCTGCCCGCTCTGCAGGTCGCGCAGGATCAACAGCCGGTCGGTCTGGGTGACCTGCATGGGGTGCCGGCGAGCGCCGGGGACCTCGGTGCGGGTGTCGACCCGGGCGGTGACCCCGTTGACCCGGGCCAGCTCGCTGCGCACCGCGCTCCACAGCCACGAACTCGCGTCGTAGTTGGCGACCGCGTTGTCCGCCGCGCCCAGCCCGAGGACGGTCAGCCCCATGGCGGCCAGCAGCGCCGTCACCGTGCCGACGGTCACCAGCCCACCGCGCAGCCGGGACCGCGAACGGGGGGCGTCGGTCTCCACGGCATCGTCGATGGTGGCCACAGCCGGCTGCCTCCCCTGAGTCGTGGCAGGTGCGCGCCTCGCGGCGACCCCTCCCCTGAGCCGGGTGCCATCATATGGCCCTGCCGGTGACGGGGGAACCCGCACGGTCACCCCTGTGGATACTGAGCGTGTGCGCTGTGGACGCCCAGCTCAGCCCGGCGACGGTCGATCCGGTCCCGGTCAGTTCGTCGGGGTGCCGCGCTCCCGCGCGGTGCAGACCTGCCCGGAGGTGGCGAAGCTGTCGGTGGCGTAGACGGCCAACACCGTGAAGCAGTAGTCCACCCTGGAGTTCAACCCGTTGATCGTGTGGCTGGTCCGCCCGGGGTCCACGGTGGCCATCACCCCCAGCGCCTGCCCGGCCCGACCGCCGGCGACCATGAACGGCACCGCACCGCCGGACGGGTCCGTCCAGGTCAGCGTGATCGTGACCGTGTCGTCCCGCAGCTTCAGGTCGCCCGGCGGAGGCCCGGCTGCCGTCGGCGCTGTCGCCGTCGGCGCGGTCCCGGTCCCGGTCGGTGGCGGCGGGTCGTCGCGGGTCAGCACCACCGCACCCAGACCGGCCGCCGCGACCACGGCCACCCCGGCCGCCACCACCGCGCCGATCAGCGTCGCCCGGCTCCGGCCCGCCGAGCCACCCTCGTCGGCGTACGCCGGCCGATACCCGCCCTGACCCGGGTGGTACTGCTGGCCCGGATACACCGCCTGGCCCGGGTGGTACTGCTGGCCCGGGTACGGCTCGTGGGATGGATAGGGCTCCGAGGCCGGTCGGGGCGCGGGGTAGATCGGGGCTGGTTCGGCAGGTGACGCGAACGAATCCGGGGCAGACCCTCCGACCGCTGGTGGAGTCGATACCGGTTCTGCGTACGCGGGTGGGCCTGCCTGCCGCGTGGCCGGGTTCGACGGGGCGTTGACCGGCTGGCCCGGGTCACCGTCGGGCCTGCTCGGGGCGAACGCCTGGACGGCCGGGATGACCTCGGTCGGGGCGGAGGCGGCGACGTCCACCTGTTGCGGCGGGATGTCCGGCTTCACCTCTCCGTCGGTCCCGTCCGTGTCCATCCCGGAGCGGCCCACCCGTTCGCCGTCGGCCGTGGGCACCGGTTGCGGCGGCGCGGTGCGGCTCCACGGCGGCGCGGTCAACCCCCATGGCGGTACGGGTGGCGCGCTCACCGGGGGCGCCGAGACAGGGTGACCGTAGCCGGGGGGCCCCGACACCGGGTAGGGCTGACCCGGCGGTCCGGACACGGGATAGGGGTGGCCCGCACCGGAGACTGGCTGGCCGTAGCCGGGCGGCCCGGAGACCGGGTACCCGGGTGGTGCGGAAACGGGTTGCCCGTAGCCGGGCGGCCCGGACACCGGATAGGGCTGAGCAGGCGCTGCCGACACAGGCTGGGCCGGTGGCCAGGAGACCAGGTGGGCCTGGCCGGGTGGTGCGGAGACGGGCTGGGCATGGCTCGGCGGTCCGCTCACCGGTGCGGCCGGGGCTGTGCTGGCTGACCCGCTCGCGTCGGTCCGGTTGGCCGCGACGCGAGCGGCCTCCTCGGCCAGCAGCGGTTCGATCTGGCGTACCTGGATCGTCGGGTTGTCCCAGCGGGGCACCGGCTCCTGGGGCACCGCCGGGGCGGGTGGCGCCGCGGCCGACACCTGGGCGGAGGACGGTGGCGGCGGGGACGGCGCGTCCACCGGCGGGCGGGTCGGTTGGTCGCCTGTCCGCTGACGCGGCGGCATCGCCGAGGCGGACGGCTGCCGAGGTGGCGGCTGCTGGCCGACCTGGTGCGCCGGCTTCGTCGGCTGGCCGTCGGCCGGTGGCCGGGGTGCTGGATCCGCCGTCGGCCAGGGCTGCTGCGCCGGGGTACGCGGGCGCGCCGGCACGGCAGGTGCGAGGGTCGCGGGCGGCGTACCGGCCTGCGGTGGCGCGACGGGGTTCGGTGCCGGTCGCGCCTCCGGCGAGATCCTCGGGGCGGGAGCCGCCACCGGCGGTCGGCTGGCGCTGCCGGGCGTGGCGGGCTCGCGTACCACCGGTGGGGTTGGCTGGTGCGTCGCCGGTGTCTGCGGCGGAGCCCACGGCGACGCGGCCGCTGGTGGGCCGCCCGCTGCCGGACGCATCGCGGCCAGGGTCGCCAGAGACAGCGTCGGGCCGGACAGCGCCGACCGGACGCCGGGATCGGTCGGCGCGGTGGCCGACTGTGGCGTCGGCGGCGAGTCGTACGGCTCGGCGCGCCCAGGTGCGGCGTCGCCGAGGTAGTGGCGGGCGGCGTGTACCGCCGGGTGGTGTTCCCCGAGCACGGCGGGCCCGGCGGTGGCGACGCGGGTGTAGTTGCGGCGGGCCTCGTGCCGGTTGCCCAGCTCCTCGGCGACCTCGGCGAGCTCGAAGGCGAGCGCGAGCATCACCGGGTCGGAGTGTTCCCAGCGCCGCTCACCCGCCGCGAACGCCTCCTCCAGCACCCGGCGTGCTGCGAGCGGATCGTCCGCCTCCCGGTGCAGGCGGGCCAGCAGGTGTGCGGTGTGCAGCACCTCGGGGTGGTCCTCGCCGTACGGCGGGCTGGCGGAGCCGACGGCCTCCGCCAGCAGTTGCCGGGCGGCGCTGAGGTCGCCCGCGGTACGCAGGGCGAGAGCCCGGTGCTGGGCGGCTGCCAGGGGAGAGGGATGGGGCACGGTGGCAATGCTGCCGCCACAGGGCTGCCGGACGCTACCCGGACACGCCCTGGGTGGTGCTTCCGCGACGGCTGGCGAGGCGGTCTGAGCAGCGGTGGGAACGCCTCGACGGAGGGGGCGGAAGGCGATGTGCATGATCCACGGGTGCCGTGTACAGTAACTCCCCGTGGCCCGCCGGGCCGACATCGGGTGTGAAGATCATCCGGGTCGGCGAGGTAGGCTGAACGAGCAGGTCCGGGTGGCGGAATGGCAGACGCGCTAGCTTGAGGTGCTAGTGCCCGTATAGGGCGTGGGGGTTCAAGTCCCCCCTCGGACACAAACCATTACCCCACGGTGCGCGCTGAGATCCACTTCAGCGCGCACCGTTTGCGTTTCAGGCTGGTAATTCAGCCGGAGACCGAGTTGCCGGTAGACTTCGGCCTTGTCGGCTGGGTCGGCGTCGCGGAGCACGGTGGTGATGTCGCCGAGCGCGGTCACCAGGGCCATGATTTCTGGTCGGCTCATCCGGCGCGGGGTGGTGCCCGCGATTGTGCGTAGATCTGCTTCCGCGCGGGCGCGTTCGGCCTGGGTCTGCGCGATCCAACCGGTGACCACGGCTGGGTCGGCACCAGCGTCGAGGGCGGCGCGGTAGCGCTCCAGCTTGGCGTCGCACTCGGTGATGATCGTCTGGGCTGCTGTGCCCGTTGCGGGCGGTTGATCTAGGGGTTGGGCGTCGGCCATCGCGGTGATCGTTTGTTCGATGCGGTGGGGCGCGAAGGCGGAGGCCAGCCAGGTGTCGAGCGGGTCGGTGAGGGCGTCCTCGCGCAGGTACACGTTGCGGGGGTGTGGGACCTGGTTGGCGAGGGCGTATTCCTGGGGGAAGCGGCAGCGGTAGTAGGCGTCGCCGTGGTTGTGCTGGCCCTGCATGCGTCGGTCGCAGGCGGCGCAGTAGATCATGCCCCGGAAGACGTACGGGTTGCGGGTGCTCTGCCGGACGTGTTGTCCGCCGGTTCCCCGTCCGCGTCGTTGCAGTATCGCTTGGGCCTGCTCGAAGGTCGCGTCGTCGATGAGTGGCTCATGGGTGATGTCCTTGGAGACCACCCATTTGTCGCGGGCGTTCCAGCGCATGACGCCGGTGTGACCCATTGCCACGTCGTCGACGTCGAGCAGTACTTCGTCCGTGCGTTGCTTGTTCCACACCTGCCGCCCTGTGTAGCGGGGGTTGGTGAGGATGACGCGGACGGCGCTCTTGGACCAGGCGATGCCGCTGCGGTGCCGGTTGCGGGCGCGGTCGTGGGCTGATGGGCAGGGCACGTGATTTGCGGTGAGACCCTCGGCGATGGCGAACATGCCAATACCGGCAAGGAACTCGGTGAAGATCTGCCGGACGATCGGCGCGGTCTGCTCGTCAGGAATGAGCCCCTTGAGGTGTTTGCCGTCGGCGGCCTTGGCAGGGTTGGGGTGGGGTCCGAGGTCGCGGAGTGTGTAGCCGTAGGGCGGGCGTCCGCCGAGGTATCGGCCCTCGAGGAGGGTCTGGGCAGCCATGGCGGTGCGGACGCGGAGTTTGATCCGGTTGCGTTCGCCCTTGCTCATGCCGCCGAAGACGGACATGACCAGTTCGTGGGCCTCGTTGTCGGGGTCGATCGGGCCGCCGATCTCGGGCACCCAAAGTTCGACGCCGTAGTGGGCGAACAGCGGCACAGTAAGACCGAACTGATTGCCGTAAAAGGCGCGGTGGGGTTCGCCGACCACGACGGCGGAGAACCCGCGCCGTGGATCGCGCAGCGCCGCGAGAAGGAGACTGGCCTGGACCCTGCGTTGCCAGGGGAGGGAGCGGCTCTGGCCGACGTCGAAATATTCCGTGACGACGCGTCCACTGTGGGGCAGGATGAGTGTGGTTGCCCGGGTGAGTTGCCAGCTCCGGGACGATTCGGGGTCCTGGTTGTCCTCCGTCGACACACGGCCGTAGAAGGCGAAGGGTTTCGGTTGAGGGGTGGTCATCGGTTCTCCTGGTTCGAGTTATCCGTGCGGCTGTCGTTCACGTGCCTGAGTAGCTTCAGTAGGGCGGCAGCGGCGCCGGGGTGCAGCTCGGGTGGCTGAACGGGCGCCGCCACGCTGTTGACCCCGGACGTTGCGCCGCCGTCGACGGTCTCGACCGTCCATGAACCGCTGTCTTCGCTGGGCTGGTCAAGTCGCTCGTCGGAGGGCGCGGTCGAATTCGGCTCTTTGCGTTGTTGAGATTGATGGCCGGGCGTCAGCGTCATGCGCCTCCGTCCGGCGGTCGCCCCGGCCGAGACCTGCGGCGGTGGGCG
Organism: Micromonospora sp. RHAY321; assembly: GCF_023896955.1. Classification (GTDB taxonomy): domain Bacteria; phylum Actinomycetota; class Actinomycetes; order Mycobacteriales; family Micromonosporaceae; genus Micromonospora. The sequence goes on along the minus strand of NZ_JAMHIW010000010.1, from coordinate 124,586 downwards.
TGCATTGTTCGCTCCTTGGCCGCAGTCACCTCGATGTGACAGGGGACGGCCCGTAGGGCGATGCCAGCATCGGCTTTGTGGGTGGGCGGGATCGTGGCGCTGTAGCTTGATGCGCCGGTGACTCGCGCCGTGGCAGGTGGGTGGGTTGTCATGGGAGATGTCCTTCGGAAGTTGGTCGTGTACCGGTTGCTCCGGCGGGCATGAAGAAGCGGCCGGTGCCGTCGGGCATCGGCCGCTCGTTGAGTAGTGCGGGCGTTTCGTCTGTGCGGTTGTCAGGCCGGTTGGCAGTCTCTTAGATGGGGCAAGCGCACGATGGCGCGGCTTACTGCGCGTCCGGGTGGCCCAGTATTGCTGTGAAGAGCGCTTCGTTCACCGCAGAGTGCTCCGCGGTTCTGAGCAGTGGTCGACGGCGCTCGGGCTGGTAGGGGAGTTTGCGCAGGCCAAGACGGTAAGGAGCCTTGGTTGGCCCCGCCTTGCAACTGGGAACAGATTGGGTGCAGGTTGGCGAAGAGGCCACCGCGCTCGAAGTGTTCATCGACGCTGGACAGAGACGAGGGCTTGAACTGCGGTGATGAGGTCAAGCGGTGCGGCGTAACCTCCCAGCGACGTGCGAAGTGGTCATTTCTCGCTGCTCCCAACATGCCTAGCGCAGCCCGGCATGTCGGGCCGCCGAGCCATGGCCCAGATCAAACGAGCGACCCCCGGCCGGGACTACTACCAGCGCAAACGAGCCGCAGGCAACATCCACAAGGAGGCCGTGCGCTGCCTGACCGGCGCCTGTCCGACGTCGTCTACCGCACCATGATCAAAGACACGGAGACCTCTCTGCTGCCAACGCCTTGACAAAGAGAGGTGCCGTTAGATCCACCTCCCAGAGCGTCAGGTACGGGTCTAGCCCTGTCGGGTACGCCGACGGACGGCGTCGGCCAGTTCCACCTGCTTGCCGGGGGGAGGCACCAGTTGCTGCACGCCGCCGGGGCGGTCACCGCCGAGGTCGAGGGGTCCGGTTGGCCAGGTAGAACAGGTAGGCAGCCTCGCGTCGTCGCGTCGCTCTGTCAGCCAAGTTGGGGAGAAGCCCACCGACTGCGCTGAGGACACCACCGACGATGGCGGCGGTACCGCCCGCCGCACCCAGCGCGATGGCTCCGAGTCCTGCGAGGGTGGGGGCAATGACTTTCCAGCGGCGCTCGGTGCGGACGGCGTGTTGAAGTTTTCGGCTTGCGTGGGCGAGTTCGTCGCCGAGCCCGGTGAGGACGTCAGCTCCGGTGCCGAGGTCACGGGCTCCGCGCAGAGCGTTGCGGACCTTCTGGCGAAGATCCTCGACGGCTTCTTCTTCAGCGGCAGCGCGTGCCAGGGTGGCGGGATCGGCGCCGGGCAGGATGGGGATGTCAGCCCAGACCGCGGAGTGAATCGGCTGATCGGGCAGTGCACCCTTGCGGGCAAGGAGCCGAGCCCGGAAGGGTGAGGTGGTGAGGTAATCGGCGGCGAAGACCTTACCGGCGATGAGTCGTTCGTTGGCGTGCCTGAGGTATTCGCCAACGGCCTTGTCTAGGTTCTGCTGTTTCCAGGGTTCGTAGTCGTGGGCGGGGTCGTATGCGGCGAGGAGCCTCGCCGTAAACACACCCCTGCGGTCGGGCTGCTCGTCGAGGACTAGACGCCGGGACAGAAGCCACATCTGCGGTGAGTCGAAGTCATCGATCGCGCTGATGAACATGGCTTCGCGGGCGGTGGGGCCTTCGACGATGAGTTGGCTGCGAACCCAGTCCGTGAGATCGCGGCGCCGCAGGTCGCGTTGGGTCATCGCGTCGACGGCACCGGCTCGCGCGGCGATGCCGAGCGCTTCGGGGACGGGCACGACGATGCCGGCTTCGATGAGCGGACGCAGGCGGCGCTGTTCAGCAATCGCATCACGGACCGCGTCGTCGTCCTGGTCGGCGATGAGGGCGGCGAAGACCCGGTCGGGGACGCAGACATGATCGGCGAACAGCAGAGTTTGACCCACGAACCGGTCAGCATCGACCTCGTCGTTCCAGAGGATCGTCGGCGGAGGGTCGGGCTGAAGGCTTAGCTCAGCAAGGGCTTGAGAAACAGCAACAGCGATATCAGCGACGCCATCGGCGAGGGCATCGCGGTCGTGCGCCGTGTGATCGAAAACCTCGAAGCGGTGTTTACCGAGAACCGGTAGCGGTTGCGTGGTGAACCTGGGTGCGTCGAGGAGCACCTGAACAGCGGCATCGATGTCGATAGGGCGGCTCTGGGGACGCCCGAGCGGCAGGACCAGGGGGACGCCTGCGCCCGGTTGCCGCAGGGCGCCGCGAGCCATCGAGGTGGTCGGTGACAGCCAGACGCGGTCTTCGTCGTCGGGGTGGACGATCGGTTGACCGGGTGCGGACGGAGGGTGTTGCCATCCGTGGCAGGCCTTGTACTTGCGGGGTGCACCGCACCAGCAGGGGTCATTGCGCCCGAAGTCTTTGAGCGGATCCATCGAGTTCAGTGTCGCAAAAGAGGTCAAGCTTGAGACTCGGTACCGAGATCTACGCCTTGCTGTTGGCCCGGATCTCGACTTCGAGACCTCTTCAGCAGGGTGCCGAGTCTGGGGCGGACGCGGTGGATAAGTAGGGCGGGGACGGTGTTGCAAGACAAACCTCGACGTCGTAGACCGCTTGTCGGCGCAGCCGGGTTCCCACAAGTCAGCCCGCGGTGAGCCACCAGGGTTCAACCGGTGGCGGGGTGTCGACGTCCATGTGTTGTCCCGGCAGCGGGATGGCGAGGCGGACATTGTTGTACTTGGCGGTTTGCCAGGTGCGCTCGGGGGTTCGGCCCGGTCTACGCCGTCGCCGCTCGGCTGCCTGCCGTTGCCTGTGTGTCGGCGAGACGTCAGACGGATAGTTGCCGGCAGGTGGCGGAGTACGGCTCGTGCGTCCGGTGCCGGGATCGGACCTGATGTCCGACGTCCATGATCGGGCTCGCTGCGATCATGGACGTTCGTACTCGTAGGGACGGTCATGTTCGTTTCCAACATCACGATCGGGAACTTTCGGTCGTGCCGGCAGGTCAGCGTCCGGCTGCGGCCCGAGGTCACTGTCCTGGCCGGTGAAAACAACGCGGGCAAGACGACGGTGATCGACAGTCTGCGCCAGCTGACCGATGCTCTCGACGGACGGCGCGGCCCGGCACTGACCGACGGTGACATGTTCGACGGTGCCGGCCCGGACGATCAAGTGCAGCTGCGGGCCGTTCTGTCCGACATCGACCCGGACCATGCCGGCGCCTACCTGTCGGCGTTTCTTCCCGGCGCGACCGCCGACGGCAAACGCTCGGCGGCGTGGGCCTTGACCTACACCCGGCCGCCGCTGGGGCGCCGTCGCGGCACGACGAAGTGGCAGGTCGGCGAGGACAAGGAATCGCCTAGCGAGCCGTCCCTGCGCACCGCGATCCGGCACGTGCACCTGCCCGCGCTGCGCGATGCCGTCCGCGACCTCGGCGTCGCCGGCGGCACCCGGATCCGGGTGATGCTGGAGGCGCTGCTCGGCGGCCAGGACAAGGTCGACGCCTTCGTCGACCGTGCCGCCGGGCACTTCACTGCACTCGCACAGGACGAGGCGGTTCAAGCCGTCGGTTCGGCAGTCAGCGGCTCACTCGGGGCGATCACCTCCGGGGCACACCGTCAGCAGGCCGGTCTCACGGTGACGGATGCCAACCTGGCGTCGATCTCGCGGGCACTGCGGATGCTGCTCGGCGACGCGGAACTGCCGCTGACCGCGTCGATCGACAACTCCGGGCTGGGCTACGCGAACGCGCTGTACATCGCCACCGTCCTGGCCGAACTCGAGACCGCCCGCGAGTCCGACCTGACCCTGCTGCTGATCGAGGAGCCGGAAGCCCATCTGCACCCGCAGTTGCAGACCCTGCTGCTGCGCTACCTCAAACGGCGGGCGGCAGCCTCCCGGCAGCGTATGGGCACTGATCCGTCCCAGCCCGCCGGGCACATCCAGGTCGTGCTGACCACCCACTCACCGGTGCTGTCCGCGGCGGTCAGTGTCGAGGATCTCGTCGTGATGACCCGCGGCCCGCTCACGGAAACCACCGGATGGCAGGCCCAGGCCGTGGCGGTCGCCGACCTGGGCCTCAGGGTCAAGCAGATCAAACAGCTCGACCGGTTCCTCGACGTCACCAAGAACGCGCTGCTCTACGCGGCACGGATCATCCTGGTCGAGGGCCCGTCCGAGGCGCTGCTGCTGCCGGCCCTCGGCGACCTGGTGCTGGCCGCGCCAGCCAGCGCCGACGAACCGCAACTCCAGGCCGCGCAGGAGGCCATGGACCGCTTCCACGGCGCGACAATCGTCCTCGCCGACGGCGTGGGATTCGGCGCCTACCTCAAGGTGCTGCTGACCGCCGTCAACGGTGCCCGGATCGGCCAGCGGATCGCGGTGATCACCGACTCCGACAAGGCGGGGAACGACGAACCGAAGCGGGTCATCGACGCTCGCGCGGAGGCCACACGACTCGGGGCCGGGCCTGAGGTCATCGAGTGGTTCGTCGCACCGCGCACCCTCGAGCCGACCCTCATGTGCCCACAAAACGAGGAACTGCTGCACCAGGCGTTCCTGGAGTGTGCGCCCAGGTCGGAGCACCGGTGGGCGCCGATCGCTGCCGCTCCCGTAGACCAGCGGCCGGAGATGTTTCGGATGTTGTTCATCTCCAGCTACGACAATGCGGCAGCTGAAGGCTCGGCCATCTCCAAGCCGGAGTTCGCTCACGCCCTAGCCGACCTGCTGGTTCCCGGATGCGGGTTCGTCGTGCCCGACAACCTTGCGGACGGTATTCGCTACATCGCCGAGGCTTCCCCTCCGATCTGGCCAACGAGCGCCCAATGACGACGGCGTTCGAGCAGGCGGTCGCGGCGCAGGATCAGGCGATCACCGCGAAGGCGCCGCTGTTCGTCCGAGCCTGCCCCGGCGCCGGGAAAACCTACGTGATCGTCTCCCGGCACCTGCGCGGACCTGCGGTCACGCTGCGCCGCGGGCGGGCGCTGCTGTCGTTCACCCGGGCCGCGGCGACCCAGATGCGTCGCCGCTGCCACCGCGACGGCCGGCCCGACGCAACTGCCTTCCCCCACTACATTGGCACCCTGGACGCCTTCATCTGGGATGCCCTGGTGACACCGAACCTGCCGTCGAACCAGCCGTTGCAACTGATCGACAGCTGGGACCGGGTGCAGGCCGAAGTGAAACTCGACCGGCAGATTCCGCTGAACGGATTCACGTTCGTGCGGGACCCGCGCACCGGCCAGGAGTCCATCCGGCAGGACCTGCTCGCCCAGGAACACACCCTGCTGATCAATGGCAGCAACTACGGGTGGGACCGGTGGGCGCAGGAGGCGTTCACCGTCCGCAACGCCCACTACCAGGACGGATACATCACCGGGCATGAGAGCCGGCTGCTGGCGCTGAAGTACCTCGCCGACGGGGAGAGCGTCACCGGTCCGCTGCGCTCACGGTTCGCCGAGATCGTCGTTGACGAGGCGCAGGACTGCTCGGTGACCGACCTGGAAATCATGACGGCACTGCACCGCGTCGGGATCCCGCTGGTCATCGTCGCCGACCCAGACCAGATGATCTACAACTGGCGCAACGCCGAACTCGGGGTACTGCGGCCTCTGGCGGCCGAGCTCGGGCAGACCGTCGAGCTCGCTGGGAACTGGCGCAGCTCCCGGACGGTCTGCCAGGCCGCCGCGACCCTGCGCTCCGGTGCCCGCCCGCCGGACTCCGCGGTCCGGCCGCCGCAGCTCGAGCCGCCGTTGATCCTGCTGCCGACCCGGTTCCCGAGAGGCGGCACAGCGAAGCACGTCCAGAGCGGTCGGCCAGTCATCGACGTGTTCCTCGATCACGCCCAGGCGAACGGCATCGAGGCAGCGGACTGCCTGATCACCGCGCACAGCCGGACCTACCTGCCCACCAAGAACCGGCGCCCGTCCGGGAACAAAGCCACCATGCTTGCCCACGCCCGGCACGTTGTGCGTTCCGGGACCGCTGACGAGGCCCTCGTCGATGACGCATGCCGGCTCGCCGCCAGGATGCTGCTGCGGTACTGGTACCCGGACACTCCCGCCCGCGGCAGTGTCGAAGCACGCTGCACTGCGGCCGGTGTGGAGTTCACCGGCATCATTCGGCGCGCGTACCGATTCCTGTACGGGTTGCCCGAGCTGCACGCAGGCTGGATCGCCGACGTGAACGCCGAACTCAAGAACGCGCCGCAGCCGCCGGGCGCGCGACCGAGCCGCGGCACCGGCCGGCTCAGCGGTAAATCACCGACGCCACGTGCCGCAGACGCTGCAACGGCGTCGTTTCGCTGCGACAACATTCATCAGGTCAAAGGCGACGAACATCCAGCTGTCATGCTGCTCATACCCGACAACGACGCGAGTAGCCGCTGGATCAACGGCGACCCGGACACCGACGAATCCCTACGCGGCTGGTACGTCGCGGTCACCCGGGCACAGCGCCTGATCACGATCGCCGTTCAGCCCGAACAGATCGAGGCGCTCACCGAGTTTCTGACCGCCCGGCGGGTCGCGACCCTCATCGGATAAGTACTTGCCAGACATGTCGGCGGCACTTCCATCCAGTCCCGATTGGGAGCAGCGCGGCTGGTTCTCTGTTCGGGCCGCCATGGACCTGTCCGGTTGAGTGACTTGATGTGCGGTCCGGAGCGGGCCTGCTGGCTAGTTGAGGAGCTGGGCTGACCGCTGCCGGTGCCGCGCGGCAAGAGGGTGGCCCCGGTTATGGCTCATGGGTTGACTGGTGGCCGTAGGTCCGATGGTTGGCCCATTCGCCGGCCCACATTTCGAGGTCGTGTACCCAGAGTTCGGCGCTCTGCCGGGACTTGACGGCCCACTTCGTTGCGTTCTTTGACGCGAAGTGGTCCAGGACCTGACGGTCAGTCGCTGTCCATGCGGGAAGCTGGGTTAGCCACTTTTCTGCCTGTTCCGCGCTGTGGCCGCTGCCGATCAGCCACTGGACGAGCAGCGCGAGTTCGACCCATGCGGCGGCCTTGGTTGCCCACGCCCAATCGACGATCCGTAGGCCGATTGGCGTCACGATGAAGTTGGCCGGGTTGAGGTCGGAGTGGATAAGTGTCTCGCCATTCATCGCCGGGTGCGCGAACCCGAGCCGGGCTGCCGGGGTGAACCACATCTCGCCAGGCGCAGGCGTCTCTTGAAGTGCTTTGAGCGCGGCGAGGAGCAGATCGATGTGCCTACTGCCGGGTGACAGGTCGGGGTGGGGACCGGCGAGATGTTCGGTCCCCACCACCAGCCAGCCGTCGGATTGGAACTGCCACAGGACCGCGGGCGGGTGCCGGTCGATGGCTTGGGTGGCCGCGAGTTCGTAGCGCAGCGACCGAACGCTCAGCTCGCCGGAGGCAGCCTTGACGAAGTTCCGCCCGGCGGGTCCGGTCACCGTCGAGGCGATCTCGGCGTGGTTGCCACTGGAAGCCGAGGTGACGTCAAGGTTCCGCCGACCCGTTTGGCGATCCCTGCCGTGACACTCTCCGGCAGGGCGGTCCAGTCGCTACGCATCAGGTCTCTTCTCTGCTGCGTGCCCGGCTGATGTGGATTCGGCGGACAGCAGGACTTGGCCTCGCCGCCCCAGAATTCCATGTCGCCCCGGTAGCCGGTCCCGTGCAGCGCCGCGAGTGTGTAGGTGACGGCGCTGCCGTCCTGCATGGCCTCGGTCAGGATCGGCCGGTGCTGCACGTAGTGGCCCGCGAACTGTTTGCAGGCGACGGTGTAGGGCTCGCTGATCTGCAGGGCGGTATGCCAGACAGCCGCACACAGCAGCGATGGTGACCACGCCGCCCGACTATCTCAACCAGGCGGGCCGCCGCTGACAAGGCGCGGCGATCGTGAACCTGCTCCCCGATCGGCCGATGCGGCTGCGGGAGCCAGCGCTGGTTCCCCCAAAGCACTGGGCTGGCAGCTCACGATGAGAGGTGGGGGAGTCGTCGTCCTTTCTGTCGACGGTTGGCCTGCGGATCGCATGCTCAGGGAACTGGATGGAGCGGCGCGGGTTCGTTGCCTTGTGGTGGGACTGGCTTTGGTTGGCCAGGGGTGTGATGGCGCGGGTTTCGGCGCATGGTGCTCAGGGTTGGGCCTTCGGGCAGGTTGATGGTCGGTTGTGGCGCGTAGCCGTGACGGATGTGCATGTTCTGGGCGTCGGTGGTGGTGTTGGTCCAGGACAGGAGGTTCACGTGGTCGAGTCGGCTGCGGTGGTGGTTGAGCAAGGCCGTGCCGCGTCCGGAGCGTCTGGCTGTGGGTTGTACGGCAAGGAACGCGAGATGGTAGTGGGGTTCGGTGGGTCGCTCCTTGGCGAGCAGTCGGTCGAGTAGGTCGAAGCGGTCGGCGTGGGGGCCTGCGGCGTCGCTGAGGCGGGTGGGGTAGTTCGCGGGGGGTGGGATGGGCCGGTATCGGTGGAAGCCGACGGTGGCGGCGGTGGCGTCGTCGGTGAGGTAGATGTCGCCGTAGAACATGGCGTGTTCGATCCAGATGGCGAGGACGTCGGTGAGGATCCGGCGCCGTGGGCTTGGGTCAGGGATTAGCCATGTGGCGAGAGGGCTGGGATGGAGGGCGTCGGCGATGAGTGCGGCGACGTGGTCTTTGTCTGCCCAGCGGGCGGCGCGGATGCGCGGGACAGTGTCCATGGCATTTCCCTTGAAGTTGTGGGCGGGGTCAGGAGTTGTCGCTGCTCGTGGTGTGGGTGTGGACGAGGAACAGGTGCTAGTCGTCGACGAAGGCGCCGTTCCGGTCGCTGTCTGCTGGCGGTGTGAGTGCGGCCCTTTCGTAGGCGAGTAGTTCGCCAGTGCTGGGGTTGAGGATCAGCAGGAAGCGGATGTCGTCCGCGGTGGCGCTGACGCCGATGCCGGTTCGGCCTGCCCGGTCGGTCACCGATGGGTGGTAGGTGATTCCGGGGGTGCCGCGTAGGACGGTGAGGATCGCGGTGCGGGCGGCTTGGTTGGAGGTGTGCCAGCCGAGCAGGCTGACGAGGCCGCGGATGACGGCGGTGGGTCCGAGGAATCGAGGTTGCGTGGTGTCGATCTGCGCGGTGAGTGCCGTCGGGTCGGCGGCGATCGGTCCGATGGGTCCGTCCAGCTGGCCGAGGTAGTAGGTGCTGTCGTCGGTGGGCTGGTTGCCGCCGGGGTAGCGGCCGCGGATGACGCGTCCGGAGGCGTCGTCGGCGCGCCAGCGTTGCTCTTCGAACAGCACGGTCCGCGTGGTTGTGCTGGTGCCTCCGATCGTGGTGTCCGTGGCCCACTGGAGTAGATGGACGTAGGCGAGCCCGCCCGGGATGGCATCGCAGCCGGACGGCCCCGCCTCTACCGTCGTGAGGCTCTGCCGCGTCGCAGACGACGCCGACAGACGCGTCGACACCTGGCCGAGTTTCTGTTGGGCACGAGTCTTGAGCTGCGCCGCGGTCAGGGCGGCGGGCGTTGGACACGGTGCCACGGTCGGCCGGGACGCGGCGGTGCTTGGCAGCGAGGGTGTCGATTTCACTGGCCCGGCGGTGCCCGTCCAGGTCGGGATAGCGGTGGCGGCAGCGAGCAGGCCGAGCACACAGGCGGCGGCCATGACCTTCATGGGTCCCCGGCCCACCGGGTGGGGCTTGCCGGTCGGAGGTCGCAGGGGGATTGGTTGGTCACGGTGGGCTTCCTTGCGATAAGCGGACAGGGCTAGCGGTAGGCGGCGGTGGCCAGGTCACCGACGGCGGCGTCTACGGCGGCGGTGATGTCGCGTACCGGCTGGTAGTGCTGCGCGGCGATGGCCTTCAGGCGGCTGGTCATGGCTGGGGTGTCGTCGTCGAGGTAGAGGTGGTGGGTGAGGCCGATGTCGGCGACGAGACCGGCGAGGGCGGCGGTGTGGTCGTTGGGTTGTTCGTGGCCGGCGGCGAGGTAACGCAGGCGGGAGCGGGCGATGACCGCCCATCTGCTGTCGGAGGGCAGATAGGTGTCGGTGCGCATGAGGCCACCGAGGCGCCGTCGGGTGTACTGGCGCAGGATCCCGCCGGCGAACAGGCCGGCGCGGGTGCGGTCGTAGAGGTCGTCGGAGAACCCCCGTAGCCATCGTCGCAGCAGCGGGTGGGCGCCACGGATGGTGGCGGCTGCGGCGTCGGCGATCAGGTCCCCGGTCGGGCGGTCGACGTGCGGGTGTATCCGTTGGTGTCCTGCTGCGCGGGTGTCGTCATTCGGGTCGAGGGTCACCCGCCCGGCCAGGTACAGGTCGATCAGGACTGCGCCCGCGAGTCCGAGGGCGAGGGTCTGCTGGTGCACGTGGGGGTGACCGGTGTCGTCGTCGTGGCCGAGGAGGAACAGGTCATCGCGCAGCGGCAGGCGCGGGATCGACGCGGGCATCGGCGGATTCCTACCGCAGCCCGGCGGTGAGTCGCCGCAGCCGCTCGTGTGCCCCGCCATAGGCGGGTCCGGGGGCGGGGAGCAGGGTTTTGTCGATGGCGGCGAGGACGGTGTAGTTGGGGTCGCACACGTTGCCGATCGGCGCTCGCCCCGCCTGCGACACGAGTTGGTAGGCGTCCAGGGTTTCCAGGCCGGTCAGGGCGCTGGCCCAGCCGACGAGGTCGTGCTGGGCGATGCGGTAGGCGTCCTCCAGGGGCCTCGCGCAGCCGATCGTCAGGATGTCCCGGTCGGTCTCCAACCGAGGCCACCGTGTGCGGACGCCTTTGATGACGTCGATGGCGAGGGTGGTGGTCGTGGCGATCTCTACGCCGACGCCGCAGGCCTCGCCCTCGCCCTGGCGAGCGTGCCCGTCGCCGAGGGCCAGCATCGCCCCGTGCACATTCACACCCAGGTAGAGGGTGGTGCCAGCGCGCAGCTGCGGGGTGTCCAGGTTCCCGCCGTGGGTGTCAGGCACGAGCGTGGATCGGGCCTCGAATCCACCGGGGGCGATACCGATCGTGCCGATCATCGAGTCCAGCGGCAGGTCCACGCTGTGGTCGCTGCGGGTGGCCTCGAACCGAACGGTCCCGGCCTGCCGGTCAATGCCGTACACCCACACCCGCTCCTCCAACGCAGGCTGCAGGGTGGCCGTGTGGGCGGTGGAGGTCAATGCCCCGAAGTGCGGGAACGTCGAGGACACACCCCAATCCCGGGCCGGGGTGATGGCGGCGAGGTGCACGGCGAGGGTGTCGCCGGGCTCGGCGTCCTCGACGAAGAACGGCCCGGACACCGGATTGAGGTACGGCATGCGGCACACCTGCGACGGCAGGTCCGCCGGACCCCGAACGAGACCACCGAAGCAGTCCTCCGTCACGACGGTGAACACGTCACCCCCGCGCACGTGCGCCACCGGCATCCGACCGCCGAAGGTATACGCCAGCTCGTCCCGGGCCGGCCGATAAGTGAACCTGTCCATGCAGGTCACACCCGCTCCACGTGACGCGCCTGCGGCTGCGCGGGCGCCAACCCCGACAGTGCCGGCCGACGGCCGGACAGGTACAGGCCAGCCAGAACGACCATCCCGAGGGCGAGCCAGGCCAGGCCGAGGCGCTGGGCGGCGATGTTGGCGTTGACCACCACCCACACCAAGATCGCGAAGCCGATCGCGGGCATGACCAGATGCGCCCACCAGTTACCACTGCGCTCCCGGATGAGGTGATGCACCACGACCGAGATGTGCAGGACTAGGAACGCGACCATCGCCCCGAAATTGATCAACGAGGACAGCAGGGTGATCCCATCCGCACGGGTCGTCATGTACAGGCCCAGCGCCAGGGACACTGCCCCGGTGAGCAGCGTGGCGTTGATCGGCACGTTGCGCCGGATCGACACCTTCGCCAGGAACGCCGGCAGTTGTCGGTCGCGGGCCATCGCGTACAGCAGCCGAGAGGTGGCGACCTGCGCGACCATCGAGTTCGGCAACCCCCAAGCGATCGCCGTCGCGACCGCGCACAGCGTCGCCAGCCAACCCCCGCCAGCCGCGGCGGCGGCGTCGTAGAAAGCGGTCCCGTTCGGATCACCCTCGGCGAGAAGCACGCCCGGGTCAGGCACGAGCATCGCCGCCAGCCACGTCTGCGCGACGTACAACACCCCCGCCAAGACGAGGACCGCGGCCATGGCGCGGCCGATCGAACGGGAGCCACCCTTGGTCTCCTCCGCCAACATCGAGATGCCATCGAAACCGAGGAAAGACAGCACGGCGATCGACACCGCACCCGCCACCACCGACCACGTGAACGTGTCGGAGTTGTAGAACGCCGCCCAGCTGAACCGGCCCCTACCCGAGGCGAGTACCCAGCCAGCGACGGCCAAGAAGACCGCCAAGACGATCAGCTCGCCGACGAGCATCACCCGGGTGACCACCGCGGTCATGCGGATCCCCACCGAGTTGACGATCGTGTTGACCGCGACGAACCCGAGCAGCCACAGCCACACCGGCACCGACGGGACCGTCGCGTGCATCGCCACCGACGCCACCAGGTACAGCAGCCCCGGCACGAGCACGTAGTCCAGGAGGATCACCCAGCCGGCGAGGAACCCGACCGGCGGGCTAATGCCGCGGCCTGCGTAGTTGTAGACGCTGCCCGACATCGGGAACGCCCTCACCATCTGCGCGTACGAGAACGCCGTGAACACCAGCGCCACCACACCGACCGCGTACGCCAGGGCCACCATCCCGCCGGAGCCGGCGTATACGCTGCCGAAGATCGCCATCGGCGCGATCGGCACCATGTACACCAAGCCGTATGCAAGTAGATCCCGGAACCGCAGTTGGCGGCTCAACTCCTGCCGATATCCATTTCGGGACAGCTCATTCTGGAGACTCATTAGACTCCTCAAATAGTTGACGCCTGGCTGATCTCACGACTTTGCAACTGGCCCGCCAGGAAGGGCGTCTGCATCGCTGCCAATATTTCGCCTGGCGCGCGGACGGGTATCTCAACAACGAGAATTGCGCACCGGGCCAGACGAGTCGATAGCGGTGATGCGGACATACGGCGTTGTCCGCATGCAACTGTCCGAGTAGCGTCCGACCACGTATGGTCAGGCCTGTCTGACTGCGGCAGCGACGGGCAACTGCATCCAGGAGTACCGGTGGCTCAGGTTCCACGACAGCTGACCCCGCATCGGTCGGTGCTGCATGGGTTCGGTGCCGTGCTGCGACAGTGGCGCGAGTGCCGCGGGCTTTCTCAGCGCGCTCTAGGCAGGCTGGTGCACGTCAGTGGGGACCTCATCGGCAAGGTGGAGAAGGCCGAACGTTGGCCGTCCGCCCGCCTCGTCGAGTCATGTGAGGCCGCCCTGCAGGCGGGTGGTGAGCTGCTCCGCTTCCTGCCAGACCTCGAAGGCGAGCGTCGACTGACCGTCCTCGACCACCGCTCGGCTGACGGGGCGGACGGCCTGCTCGGGGGCGTTATGGATCATCGCGAGGAGACTGGCCTGCTCCCACCGTGGCACGAGCAACTCGTCGCCCTTGCCACTGCCGGAAATCGCATCGGATATGCGGGGATGGCGTCCACCGCCCATGCGCAGATCAGCGCCGCAGCCATCATCGGGCGGCGGAGCAGCTCGACGGACCGTCGAGAGGTACTCATCGCCCAGGCACTGTGGGCCGAGTTCCTGAGCTGGATCGACGAGCAGAGCGATGCCGCTGAGGCGGACGCATGGCTGAGGCGCGCCCAGCAACACGCCGTCGCAGCCAACGCGCCGGTGCTGGCAAGCTACGTCCTGATGAGGCAGAGCCAACGCGCCCTCGAGCGATTCGACCCGCGTAGGGCCGCTTTCCTGGCGCGGCAGGCGCTGGACGAGGTCCGGTTACCAGGCCGCATCCGCGCCCTTCTGCTGGTCCGCCAAGCTCAGGCTTACGCGATGGGAGGTGACCAGAGCGCCTGCGTAGCCAGCATCGACAAGGCGCAGAGGGTCGCCAGCAGTGCCGACGGGGACTCAGAGCTGCCGGTCGATGTTGGCGCCCACTGCGACCCTGTGTACGTGGCTGCCCACGAAGCCCAGTGCCGTTTGCTGCTCGGCCAGCCGGCGGCTGCAGCCGATCTCTACGAGCAACTCCTGCGGCACTGGCCAGCTCAGTGGCGCGTCGATGAGGCCCTGTGGCGATCGGTCCTGTCCACCGCCTACGTCAGCAGTGGCAATGTCGAACGCGCTGCGACCGAGGCCGCCAAGGCCCTTACCTTGGCGGCTGGTACCTCCTCCGCACGCGCTCTACGCTGGTTAAACCCCACGGCGGTGGCCCTTCGACAGCAGCCAGCCGTTCCCGAGGCGGCGGCCTTCGTGCTCGCCTATCGGCAGGCAACTCTCGAAAGCGTGTAACCATGAGCCCGTGGACCTGATTACCACGGCAACGAGTACCGACGAGTCCGAGCGAGGGGCTTCCATCGCGGTCCTCCCAATCGGGAGTTTCGAACAGCACGGCACCCACCTGCCGCTGCTGACGGACACCATCGTGGCATGCGCGATCGCGAAGGCAGTCGCCGAACGCTATAACCTCTTCCTGCTTCCGCCCGTAACGATCTCCTGCTCCCACGAGCACGCCTCGTGGCGTGGAACGGTCAGTATCAGCGCCACCACTCTCGCCGCCGTGGTCGATGACATCGCCGCTTCCCTGCACGAGTCGGGCGTCGATCGGCTCGCTGTGATCAACGGACACGGCGGGAACTACGCGCTTGCCAACGTCGTTCAGGAAGCCAACGTTGCCGGACCGCGGATGACTCTGTTCCCTGCGCGGGCCGACTGGGACGACGCTCGAGTTGCCGCCGGCCTGCGCAGCACCGCCCACCAGGATATGCACGCTGGCGAGCTTGAGGTTTCGCTGCTTCTGCACGTTGCGCCGGAAGTGGTGCGTGATGGCTTCCAGCATGCAGACCACCTCGCGGACGATCGACGTCACCTCCTCACGAGGGGCATGAGTGGCTACACCACCAGCGGCGTCATTGGTCTGCCGTCCCACGGCACCGCGGCCAAGGGCAAAGCCGTACTCGAAGACCTTGTTCGCTCCTTCGCCGACCACTACGGCTTCCTGCCGAGACCCTAGGCATGATCAGGAGTGATGCTGGACGAAAGCTTCTGTTCGCATCGACGTTACCCCCGGGAGAGCGATCGGGCGGACGCACTTTGCAGGGTGACCCGGGAGCAGGGACAAGATGCTCGGACGTAGAGTCGGCGACGTCTGGGCACACACACCGGCCCGGAAATCCGAGCCCTGCCGGTGGCCGCGCCGGTGTCCCGTCGACCGGTTGACGAGCCCGCCGTCGTCCGGCCCGCGTGGAAGTTGTTCGAGGAGGGCCTGTGAGGATGGGCGACAGGATCGCTGAAGTGTCGGTAGACGACGCCGTCCGCGCCTCCGTAAGTTATGACCAGCTGCGTACCGGTGATGACGGCCTGTACTGGCTGGAGACTCGCCCCGCCGCCGACGGGGGTACGACGGTGACACGGTGGCGGCCCGGCGAGGGTAAACGTGATATCAGTCCGAAGGGCTTCGATGTCGCCAGCGGCGTTCACGCGTATGGAGGCGGATCGTTCGCTGTCGCCGAGGGGACGTTGTGGTGCGTCGACGGGGATGGCCTCTACCGGAGCCGCCGTCACGGCGATGAACTTGAGTTGGTCAGCCATGGATCCCTCGGCGACCTGACGATCGGCGACGGTGAGTTGCTGGCTGTGCGCGAGTCGGAGCAGGGTGACCAACTCGTCGCGGTGTCGCTCACCGGTGATCCGCAGATGCGAACTCTCGTCTCGTCCCGGGGGTTTCTCGGCGCGCCTCGGCCGGGTCCGGGTTCGTTGGCCTGGACCGCGTGGAGCGAGTACGACATGCCCTGGGACGCGTGTGAGGTGTGGGCTGCCGCCTACTCACCGCACGGTGCGGTCGAGGACCCAGTGAGGCTCGCCGGCGGTCCTGATGAGTCTGCGGTGGAGCCGCGGTGGGGACCCGACGGGGCGTTGTACTTCGTGTCGGACCGCAATGGCTGGTGGAACCTCTACCGGTGGAACGGGCTCAAGGTGGAGGCGGTGGCGCCGATCGCGGGTGAGTGCGCCGCGGAGTCATGGGAATTGGGTTACGCGTCGTACGGCTTCCTCGACGACGGTCGGATCGTCGTGGCAGTGCAGGAGGGGCCGCGACACCGCCTCGTCATCATCGATCCCGAAGGCCCTGTCCGCCAGGTCGACCTCCCGTACACGTCGATCAAGCCATACCTGGCCGTGCAAGGGACGACGGTGGCGTTGATCGGATCATCACCGACCGCGGCCCCGCAGGTCGCGCTGATCGACCTGGCTGACGCCGATCCTCAGGTGGAGGTGCTTGCCAGGTCGGAGCACGCCGGACTCGACGGGGCGCGAGTATCGGCGCCGACGGAGCTGCGCGTTCCAGTGGCCAATGGTCGGGAGGTGCTTGCCCTGGTGTATCCGCCGACGGCCGCGGCGGCGGACTGGCTGGCGCCGGTGATCGTTCGGGCACATCCTGGGCCGACCGCGTCCTGCCTACTGCGCCTGGATTGGCAGGCGCAGTTCTTCACCAGTCGCGGGTTCGCCGTCGTTGATGTGGACTACCTGGGTAGCACCGGGTACGGCCGGGTGTTCCGGGAATCGCTGTACGGCCGGTGGGGTCTGGACGATGTCGATGACTGCGCGGCGGTGGCGGTTCACCTGCTGTCGACAGGGCGGGCGGTGCCGGGGCAGGTGTTCATCCGTGGTGCCAGCGCCGGTGGATACACCGCGCTACACGCGGTGGCCCAGGACGGCCCGTTCGCTGCTGCCACCGCCGTGTCGGCGATCGTCGATCCTGACCGGTGGGCGCAGACGGTGCCCCGGTTCCAGCGGGCGCACGCGATGCGGCTGCGCAGGGGCGCCGGCCCGGTCCGTGCCGCCACGGTCCAACGGCCGGTGCTGCTCATTCACGGCACCGCCGATGAGGTGGCCGTGGTCGAGGATGTCCGCGAACTCGCCGACGAGTTGATGTCTCTCGGCATGGCGCCGGAGGTGTTGGTTTTTCCTGATGTCGGCCACTATGTGGCATCGTCCCGTCAAGCGGGTGCGGCGCTGGAGGCCGAGCTGGCTCACTACCGCTCGGTGATGGCGGCCAACGATCAACGGGCGTTACACAGCGGCCAACGGTAGTCGGTGACGCACGTACTCGCCGAACTCGCGGACCTCCGGCTCGCACCGGTAGGGCTCAAGGTCGGCCTGTACCTCGACGATGCGCTGCAGGCAGCGGTGTGAGGTTGTTCGTGCGGCGTAGTCGACTGCCTCGCGTGCGGTGGCGCAGGCTTCGTCAATGCGGCCGGCGGCGGCTAACGACGAGGCCAGGAGCGCGGTGTCGATGGCGAGTCGCCGGACATGGGTGGGGCTCAGCGCAGTGAGGGCGTCGCCCAGATGCTGCTGGGTGTGCTGCGGTAGGCCCAGGTCGTGGAAGCAGTGGGCGATCTCGTCGGCGAGGTACGCCGCGTCGAAATACCCAATCCACGCCGGCTCGTCCTCGGGCTTGCTGCGGGCCAGTTGCTTCTCCGCGATGTCGAGGTGGGTCAGGCAGTCGCCTTCGCGTCCAAGGCGGGCGTGCGTGCGCGCCACCACCGCGTGCAGCGCGGCTGCCACAGCGGGCGTCGTCCGGGTCTCGCTTTCTTTCACCGCTGTCAGCGCCATCCTGCGTGCCGGCTCGGGGTGCCCGCAGTGCAGCGCGAGGTGGCCGATGTTCACGGCGAGCAGGTAGCTGCCGTACAGGCGGTCGTTGGCAGCTTCCGTCAGACGTAGAGCGCGAAGGTAGCGGCGCTGGGCGAGGCCGTGGGCGCCGGTGTCGACCGCCTGGTACCCGCAGAGCTCGAAGAATCCTGCCGCCAGCGCGTAGAGATGGCGACCAACAGCCTCAGAGGTTGGAATATTCGCCAACAGCCGGTTCAGTTCGCCTTCGACGTACCGCTGCACCTGCGCGTGAACTCGTCCAGCGCCGTGGGTGTGGTCCAACTGCCGGAACATCCCCAGAGCGGTCTCCGCCGAATGAAGGTCCTCTTCGTCAACCTGGTCAGGCGAGCCGAGTCGTCCGGCTACGGACAGGCGTGGTCCCGCTGAGGTGTTCAGCCAGTCCCGTGCGGCGCGGTCAAGAACACCGGGCTGGAAGGGAACACGGACAATCATGTCCGCCACCCCGGAGGCCTCCTCCCCTAGGGCGGTCAGCAGGGTTCCGGCGTTGGTGGGACCGCTCGGGGAAGTTGTCCGCATACCCTCGTCGGCGCGACTTCCCTCGAGAAGTGGTAGCAGGCGGATCAACGCCCCTCCGGTTGCCAACGCCTTGTCGCAGGCTTCAACGAATTCCCGGGAGGGGAAACGGTCTGCTGTCTCGACCCGACGTACGAGGTCGGCACTGAACCGGATCATCGCGCCGAGTCGCGCCTGCGAGAAGTTGGCCCTCTCCCGCAGCCGACGCAGCTCGGCTCCGAAGAAGTGGCGGTCAGACAGGGACGGCTGGAGCGTTCGCGGGATCTGGCCCATAGCAACGCCTCCTCTGGCTGATCACACCACCGTGGCGATGAGCAGCATGGATATCGCGCACATAGGGTCACTCAGTGTTCAGCGCGGCGCAAGCAAGAACACTGAGATGCGTAGATGCGGGAGAAGCTCATCGGTGATGCACATGCGGACAACCGCTTAGTCCGCATGCTTGGCATTCTCTCCACCGACTCGATGGGCGAGTGTGGGGACGGACCTGGCTACTCGTCAGATCCGCCCGTGACTTGAACGAGCGCGGGATGTCGCAGCGGACCGTTCCGCTGCCGTGATCTTGATAAACGTTGGCTGAGTCCTCGGCCTTGCCGCTGCGCGAGCGGTTACGTGGATCGGCATCCGCGCATACGGCTGGGGCATCCACGCGCCAACGTGTTGACGGAGCCACCAGCAGACCGGACCTGACCTCTCCCATATCCCGGAGGATGAAATGTCCCTCACGACGTTGTTCGACGAGGTCACGGTCAGGAAGATGATGACCGCCTGGCCGACCAAGCCGGAGCTTCACAAGCTGCCCGACGACAGCAGCGTTCTCAATGTCGTCAATGCGGAACTCATCAACGGTTACCTCGACACCGGTACTGCACCCGCAGAGCAGCTCATCGTGATTAAGGACGGGGCAGCGCTCCACCCCCGGGCATACACGACGGGCGGCTACGTTGACCCTGGCAAGATCGCGAAGTGGCGCGGCCGGGGCTACACCGTCCAGCTGTGCAACCTGCACCGCTGGTGTCCCGCGGTTCACGCGATCTGCTACGCGATCCAGGACGAGACCTGTTACGGCTGCTACGCCACCGGCTTCGCCACCCCGGCAGGGGGGCAGGGTCTGTATCACCACTGGGACCAGAACATGGGCCTGATCTACCAGTTAGCCGGTCGAAAGACCTGGCAGATCTGGGAGCCAGGAGTCGATGAACCTCACAATGAGCAGTTCGCGTCTAACACCCCACCGGGCAGCGGAGTCATCGACCGCATGAAATCGGTGCGCCCCGACTTTGAGTTCGACCTCGTCACCGGCCAGATCTTGGTGCTGCCGCGAGGGTGGATGCACAACCCGCACGCTCGTGGCCAGGCGGAGGACAGCGTTCACGTGACCTTCGTGGTCCGTGAGCTCACCGGCTACTGGATCGCTGGAAAGCTGGCCCGGGCCGCGCTCGCCTCGACCTCGCTGCGGCGCGTAATCCCGCCCGCCAGCATTGTCGACCCCGTTGCCTTCGCGGGGCAGGTCGCCGGGGCGCGAGACCTGCTGACGCAGTGGCTGGCCGACGCCGACGTCGGCGCTCTAGCCGCTGAGCTGCTCCAGGCAGCACGTACCGAGCCGAACGTCGACTACATCTTCCACGCACCGCGACCCCGCCCCAACGGCCGTCACCCATCGTCGCGCTGATTCGGGAACTCCCCGGTGCATCAGGCGCCGGTGATCCATACACCCAAGGAGGAACCATGACCCTCGCGACCACGTCGCCCGTTCAGGCCGCCAAGGACCCCCAGGTCCTCATCGACCCGGAGACCTTCGACAAACTCGCTCTGCATTTTGCCGCCGTGCAGGAGGTCACGAAGACCTACGCCCGGCGGGCCGTCGGGCAGATGCTGCTCATGCTGAAGGCGCACTCCGACTCGCAGCACGACCCCGACTTCGGCCGGCTGCTGCCCGACGGTCGGTCCTACCGGGTTGTCCCGACCGAGCCCGTCGATGCCGCCTGGCACGTTTCGCTGCAACACACCGAGCCCTACCACGCCGCCTGCCAGCAGATTGCGGGAGGCTTCGTGCACCACGTGCCGATCCTTACGGAGGGCATGGCGGATGGCTCCTCGATGGAGTACACCCGCCAGGCTCTAAAGACGACCGGCTACTACATCGACCCCGAGTTCTGGGACGGCGAGGCGAAGTCCTGCTGCCCGCCGAACCCGGGCGTCTGAAAGGGCCACCTGACTGATGCGCATTGACTGGACCGCGCTACCCGAGGCCGTCACCAAAGAGGTAGCCGACCGGGCCGGTGGCACTCACATCATTCCTGCCGCGTCCGGTGACCACGCGGAGATAGCCGCAGCCGTCACCGGGACGAGCGGGAAGGTATTCGTCAAAGCGGCCCATACCGACTTCGGTGTCCGGTCACTGCGATTCGAGCTGCGGGTGAGTGAGGCCGTCAGCGGGCCTCACTCACCCGCCGTCGAGTGGCACTTCGAGGCGGCTGGCTGGCTGGTGGTGGGCTTCGAGCACTGCGACGGCCCGCACGCTGACCTGTCCCCGGGTAGCCCCGATCTGGATCTCCTAGGTGAGGCACTGACGGTGCTAGGTGAGACACCAGCACCCGATGTGCCGTTGTTCAGTCCAAAGGCGCGGCTGGGGTTCGAGCACCCGACGATGAACGGCGACGCGCTCGTTCATACCGACCTCGGCCCGGCCAACCTGATCGTGACCCCGCGCGGCCTACGAATTGTCGATTGGGCGATGGCGACCAAGGCCAGGCCGTGGGTTGAGCTGGCCATGCTCACCCAGTGGCTGATCAGCGCCGGACACACCCCCGAACAGGCTGAGCAGTGGCTGGCGCGACAACCCGCGTGGAGGCTGGCCGATCCAGAGGCGCTGGACTACTTCGCGACGATGAACGCGGAGAAGTGGGCGTCGAAGTCGGCGGAGTCAACCGCAGCTTGGATGCATGACCTTGCGGTCTGGACGTCTCAATGGGCGGCTCATCGGTGCCAAATCGGCAAGACCGCCCAACGAACCAACTCTCACACCTGACCGTTCGCGAGGAAGGAGGTGATCCAACGATGACGGCGAGTTTGCCTTCGCCTCAGACCGGGCTGGGCGGCGGATGCCCGCTGCTGGCGAGTGACGAAGCTGGCGTAGTTGCCGGGCGCTGCCCATCACCGCCCGAGTTCGGCGGGAGCTCCCCCTAGTACGGCAGCCGCCGTTCGCGATCTTCGGTTGACATGGTGTGTCTGGCGGTCTTTACGAGTTCGCTGCTTCGAGGATGGCGGTAAGACCGTCGATGGTCTGCTGCGCCTCGGCCTGGTCGGTCTCGGTCGTCCATCCTTGATGCCAGGGTCCGCCGGGACCGGCCACGAAGTGCAGCGCTTCGAGCGCGGACGTGGCAAGGTCGGGCACTGGCTCGGGCAGAATCACTGCGCTTGGTTCGTCGGACACTTGCGTAAGGCGGTGCTGTAGGTGCTCGCCGCCGGGGAGGGTAGTGGCCACGAGGGCTGCCGCCGCGACTACTTGGTCGGGGAAGTACTCCCGCCAGAGGAGGCCCCGGTTGGCTAGGACGTAGCCGAGCATGTGCCGTAGTGCCTCGACGCGCTGTTGTGGCGGTCGCTCGGCGAGTTCGTCAAGGAAGTCCAGTGCGCCGTCACTGCTGAACGGTCCGGTTCCAAAGGTGCCCACATCGCCCTCGCCTCGATAGACGGCCACCGCTGATCATCAACGGTTGTGGACCTGACTGAAGGTCGTGCGGTGGCCGGGCGCCACAGCGTAAACCTTGCCCGGTGGCAGCGGATTCTGGCCGGGGTGCTCGACTCGTTCGCGGGCCGGTTCGGGCGGGTGGAGCCTCGTCGTACGGCGGCGGCGTTCGTGACGGGGCTGCTGTCCGATCTTGAGGTGAAGACGTGCTGGCAGTTGGCGGAGCAGGCTGGCCACGCCTGGCCGGACGCGATGCAGCGGCTGCTCTTCCGGGCGGTGTGGGACGCCGACGCTGTCCGTGACGACCTGCGGCAGTTGATCGCCGACCGGTTCGGTGACCCGGACGCGGTCCTGATCCCGGACGAGACCGGAGATCTGAAAAAGGGCGTACACACGGTTGGAGTAGCGGCAGTACACCGGCACCGCGGGGCGAATCGAGAACAGCCAGGTCGGGGTGTTCCTCGCCTACGCCAGCCAGCACGGCCACACCTTGATCGACCGGCGGGTCTACCTGCCGGTGTCGTGGACCGACGACCGCGATCGGTGTCGGGCCGCTGCAGTGCCCGACGACGTGGAGTTCGCCACGCGGTCCGAGCTGGCAGCCGACATGCTCACCGCGGCCCTGGACGCGGGGGTGCCGGCGCGGTGGGCCGCCGCGGACGAGGCCTACGGCAACAGCAGTGTCTTCCGCGCCCACCTGCGCGAACACGGGCTCGGCTACGTCCTCGCGGTGTCCCGCAGCCACCTGATCCCACTCGACGGCGGCAAGACCCGCGTCCGCGCTGACCGAGTCGCCGCCGAACTACCCGACTCGGCGTGGCATCGCCGCAGCGCCGGCGCCGGATCCAAGGGCCCACGCTTATACGACTGGGCCTGGCTCGACGACGTGTGCACCGACGCAGAACCCGACGACGGTGGTCGGCACAGCCTCCTGATCCGCCGCAACAGCACCACCAGCGAGTTGGCCTTCTACCGTTGCTGGGCCCACGCCCAGCAACACTCGCCCAACTCGTCCGAGTCGCCGGCATCCGGTGGACCGTCGAAGAGAGCTTCCAGGCCGCCAAGAGTCAGGTCGGCTTGGACCAGCACCAGGTCCACCGCTGGGACTCTTGGCACCGCTTCACCACGCTGGCCCTGGCAGCCCTCGCCGTCCTGGCGATCTGCGCCGCCGACGCCGCGACCCGCGAGACCGACGCCCGCACCGACAGCGGCTTGATCAGGCTGACCATCAACGAGATCCGCCGCCTGGTCAACACCTGCATCATCCGCCCGATCAGCGACCTCAACCACCGTTTCCACTGGTCACAGTGGCGACGACGTCACCAAGCCCAAGCTAGACAATCCCACTACACACGCCGACTCAACCTCGAACGACCACAGTGATCACGAACGGCGGCTGCCGTACTAGGTACCTTCCGAACCGGCCCCGCCGTCAGCACCAGGCATAGGAAGGTTTGTCAGGACAGCGCAAGCCTTTGCGGCGGTGGTGCCTGCATGCTCACCGATGGTTGGCCCGCCGGCCGGGGACTGACCGCAGACGGACGGGCGAAGAGCCGACACCCAACCGAAGGGCCCGTCGCTCTCCTTGAACTCCGGCGTAAACGAAGGCCGAGGCCCTAACCGCTTCTTCTCATCCTCTCCATGATGCTGGACATCCTCAGGGAGACCTGAGGTCCCCCTGAACTCAGATGTTCGTCAAACGGGGCAGGCCCAGTCCAGATGGCAAGAGAGATGTGATCTTTCGGCGGCGTTGGAGCGCGGCGCTCGAGTCTGACGTCACCGGGGGTGCGATTGGATGACGGCGCGCGGATGACCGTCCAGGTCTGCGACGAAGTGCTGGCAGACTCTCGAGCACCCGTCCAAAGATTCGGCGGTGATCACGACCATGCCGTCACGGACCGGGACGCCGAGGATGCGGATCTTGCGGGGGACTGCTGTCTCGATCTGTTTGGCGGTGAATCGTCCGAGTCCGTGAGCGACCGCGTTACGGACGAGGAAGCACGCATCGAGCTTGTCCCACGAGGCGATGGCGTGCAGGTCGATGTCGTGACGTTGCTTGAGTGCGGCCGCAACGTCAGCCCATCCTCTAGCAGCGCGGCCCGTTCTCTCGCCGTCGAGCTGTTTTAACAGAGCCTCGACATAAATCTCCACGATGCTTACCATGCGTAACCAGCAGGCGGTTCGCTCTACTGATGCTGCATCGCCCATGGGCCCGGTTGTGGTGCGGTGCCGCTGCCGTCGCCGGTCTTGGCCGGCTGCCGCGGCGTGGTGTTGCGCGTAGGTGGTAATCAGCTGGGCCAGGGCGTCTTCGGTGAGTTCGAGCCGGGCGGGGTCCGGCGTCATGATCGGCCAAGGATCGTCATGTGTAGGCCGCCGTCGTCGCGGATTGCCTCGTAGGTCTCGTCGGCAATGGCGTCGTGACGGCGCAGGCGCTGGAGGGCTTGCAAGTACCAGGTCGCCAGCGCCGACGGTTCCTCGTCGAGCGCACGAACGACGTCCTGGGTTTCGATTCGGTTCACGTCGGCTAGCGCCAACGTGGCTTCAGCGCGTACAGCGGATCCGTACCGTTGCGTGCGGTGGCCTGTAACCCAGGCGGTAAAGGGCTCCGAGTCGGTCAGGTGGAGTTCTCGAATTGCCCGGAGGATGCACAGCCGTTGCCAGTCGCTGAGGCTGACGTCATTGATGATGGCACCGAGGCTGCGGGTCGTTGCCGGTCGGTCGATGGAGGCCATCGCCCGCAGGTACCGCAGTACGTAAGGCGTTGCGGCAGCGACAAACGCGACGATATTTTCCATTTTCGGCATGACCTCGACCGCGCGTGGCTCGCCGGAGACCGCGAGATTGGTCAGAGCTTGCCGGATGGTGCGGATTGCGGAACGGTCGACTTCGTGAAGACCGATCTGCGTGTCGCTTGCTGGCTGCCCGTCGAGTTCGCGAGGCGTCACCGTTGAGCGCAGGGTGTTTAGGGCCCACGTCGGATCACGGTCATCGGAACCATCGTCGTAGTCGGCGACGTTGTAGTCGCGGTAGTAGGTGACAAATGACGGTGTGCGGGTCTTGGACTCGTTGAGGACAAGTCCGTTGTCGCGGGCTGCTGAGGTGAGGTCGTCGAGCGCTCGTTTGGCATCCTGGAAGGACTCGACCGCGATGCGGAAGTCGTCGTTGTATCGCCACGAGGGCCACTGCTGCCGTTGTAGCGCGCGATGGATGCGGCTCGCGTACAGCTCGGAGAGCCGGTCCGAAGGTTCGAGAAGCTGGGGTATGCCGTATCGGCGGCCCTGTACCTCGAGCAAGAGTTCGAGCAAACATTCGATGGTGGCGTGGTCGCTGGTGCGCAGGAGCAGTTCCCGGCCGAGGATGTCGTGATCGATGTAGTCGTAGAACGATGCTAGGTCGGCGGTGACTAAGTACTGGACGCCCGCGTCCTCAGGCCGGAACTGGTAGGTCCAGTTCCCAGCTTTGATGGCCGCGCGCGTTGCCCGTGTCTCGGCGAACCGTATCGGTGCGACGCTAAAGGCTTGGTAGGCCCCGTTGGAGCGATCCACTTCGTACCTGGCCTTGGCCATGAGGAGATCAGTCATAGCCCGGTAGGTGACCCGCTCAGGGAATCCCCAGATGGCGACCGGCCGGCTGCCGTTCTCCGGTTTGGCGACGCCGATGACCAGGCCGCTGGATGTGGTGAGTCCGGCCTGGAGTTGGCCGGTCAGCCAGGCGGCAAACACAGGCGCGTTCTCCTGCAGCTCGGGACCACCTGGTGACGATGGCATCAGGGCTTCACTGGCCATGGCTTCCCAGCGGGCGGCTGCTGACAGGTCGAGCTGAGCGATGACATCTGCGGGAAGCGGTCGCATGCTGGTATAAAAGCACACAGTCGCCTGCCGTTGACTTCTGGTGATTCGCCGTCCGGCGCGGAAATTGCCATCTGTGCGACTGGTCGGACGGCGCTCGCTGACGCGGTTCAACTCGGGCCTCGGACGCAAAGTTGCGGCACCTGTGCCGTCTCGGACGTCTGGTTTTCATGCATCCTTGACCAAACGAATCGGATCTTCCCGATCGCCTCCACCGGCCTCACGTTGGTTGGCTGGGTGGTCGATGGCGAGCCCTCGGCGGCTTCCGTCATCCCTCCGGTCCTGCTTCCGGACCAGCGGCGCTCTGCTCGGACCGGCTCTGATGGCCCGCTTCGTCGCACACCGTTACCGATGCCTGCATTCCCTCGCCAGCGCATCAAGGCGAGGATGTACCGCCTGGCTTCGGTCGACAGCAGTGGCCGGATCCGTGATCGATCGATATCGGAGCGATGGACTGGGAACCAGGAGTCCGCCTGGACATCCGTCAAGGCGGGAACGTCGGCGGGCAAAGTGAAGCTTGAGGCCGCCTGGCTGCTGCTCGTGGACCTGCGGCATCGCTGCCTCGCCACCATCGCCGGACGACTCCCGCCTGCGTCACGATCGCCAAAACCACCGCACCACTGGCTGCCGCCACGGTCCTCACGCACGAGGATTGCGACGTGCTGTTGGGAGTCGTCGCGTCCGCGTGCTTCCTTGCGGGCAGGGCATGATGATCAAGCGGGGGAGAGTAGGCCCCACTCCGGCAGCAGGCTTGATCTTCAAGAAGCGGGTAAGTCGAGCTGAAGGCCCGCTCGTTCGGTTGGTCGGTGGTGGCGCCCCGTCGTGTCCGCATTGGCTATCCGATCACGACCCGTCGGACCGAAGCAGGCACACTGCCTGGTGTGGAATATTCCTGGCGGCATTTCTGCGGGCGATGCTTGCGGTAATGATCTAAGGGCGACTACAGTGGTCGGTGGCGCGAGATGGCGAGGTGGAGGTGAGCTGGATGATCGAGTTGCTGGTCGCCGAGCCGGGAATGCTCATCCAGGCGCGCGAGTCTCGTGGCCTGCGCCAGAACGAGGTGGCACTGGCCATGTCGAAGCACCTCGGGACGACGGTCTCACAGGCGTACGTCAGCAAGGCTGAAGCTGGGCGGGTGAGCGTTTCCGGAGAACGGCTGGAGGCGTTCTCCGTTGCCCTGGGGTACCCGGTCGCCGTACTCTGCGACGCTCCCGACGGGGAGGGCGTTGGCATCGGCCTGATTCACCACCGGAAGCGGGCGTCTCTGGGTGCCCCGGCTCTGCGCCGCATCCACAGCCAGCTGAAGTTCGGGCGGCGGCAGACTGCACCACTTCTTGCCGCAGCCGGAGATCATCCACACCGCTTCCGCCGGCATGAACTAGCTGAGGACGAATCTCCCGAGGAGATCGCGCAGCTCGTACGCCGTGAGTGGACCCTGGGGTCGGGTCCGATACCTGACATGGTCGCCGTCCTGGAGACGGCTGGCGCCGTCGTGCTCCTCCGGGACCTCGACACCCGCGAACTTGATGCGGTCAGCGCATGGCCTGACGAGGGGACCCCGCTGTTCCTCGTGAACGTCACGGCACCCACTGACCGTGCTCGCTTCAGTCTTGCTCACGAGCTGGGACATGTGATCATGCACCACGTCCCAGGTGGCACGACGGTTCAGGAGAAGCAGGCCGACATGTTCGCCAGCGAGTTCCTGATGCCGGCGAGAAGTATCCGCGAACAATTGCGCCGAGGCGTCGATGTCAACTGCCTGACGCAGATGAAGCCCGTGTGGGGCACCTCCATGGCGGCGCTGGCCCGACGGGCCCTCGACGTGAACGCCTTGAGCGACTGGCAGTACCGCAACCTCGTGGTCGAGATGTCGATGCTCGGCTACAAGACCAATGAGCCGGTTTCCATAGAGCCGGAGCACGCATCGAAGATCTATGGTGTCGTGCAGGCCCTGATGCGGGACCGGAGCGCCACGGTGGAGGAGCTTGCGGCTATCGCCGGGCTTTTCCCGGACGAGTTCCAGCAGTTGTACCTGGCAACGCCGTCACACTGACGCCTTCGGGCGCCACCGTAAGAGGTGAGAGATGACGCAGGACCCTGTACCGCCGTCGCCAAGACGGCCGGCTTGGGACGCCGCCGCCGAACTGACCACGGCTGCGGAGCAGGCTACGAAGGACCGCATCTTCCTGTTGACCCGGCCGCGGGGCACCTGGTCGGTACCTCAGTACCTCGATCCGACCATCACCGGTTTTTCCCTGTGCGGACGAGAGGGGGAACAGCGCATTGGTGAGATCTCCGGACGTCACCGGCTGCCGGTCGTGGCCGACCTCGCTTACTACGAAAGCCGCATGGCAAGTCCTGAGACACCGATGCTGTTCCCGGAGACCCTGTTCGGACGTGACGGCTTCTTCGATGACATGCGGGCCCGGTCGCACTCGGCGGTCTTCACGCCGACGGCCTACGTCGAGGCCGGTGAGCCGGCGGCTCTTAAGGCCGTCCGGGCTGCGGCTCAGGAGGTGACTCGGACCGACGTGGTCGTCGTCGTGCCGCTGGACGTGACCTGGTTGCGCGACAGCAAGATCGACCAGCTGATCGCGATTCTCAAGGCGGTCCCTCACCCGATCGCGCTCGTCCTCGGCGGCCAATACAACCCGACCGACTCCTACGCCGACATCATGAGGAACCTGCGGCGCGTCTACCAGGAGATCGGCCGGGTCGGACCGTGGCGGACGGACCCGGTGACCGCCCTGGATGCGATGGCCCAGGGCGGCATGTTCGCCGGCGTCGGGTCCTCCGGTAGCCTGCGGCACCTCGTACCTCCGGGTCAGGCTACGAAGATCACCGCACGGTTCAAGCCGTCGGTCTTCATCCCGGAGCTGCTGCATTTCTTCCGGGCCGACACGTTGACCGAACGATGGGCCAACGTCGACCCACTCTCTTGTTGGTGCGCGGTGTGTGAAGGGCGAGGGCTCGACCGGTTCGACAGCTACGACACGTCGGTCGACACCGAGGCGCGGGCCCACAACGCCGCGTCATGGTGTGCGCTCTGGGCGCAGATGCACGCTCTGCCGACCGGCGTCGAGCGACAACGGTGGCTGGCCGAGCGGATCCGGCTCGCACACCTGGCCTACGAGGCGGAGAACGGGCGCATCCAGCAGGCGAACGCTTTCAAGCCGTCTAAGACCCTGCAGCGCCTCGCGAAGCTGTCAGAAGGTTCCCCTTCTAGGATCATCGAAGGCGCGCGTACACCTGCTCCGTGAAGAGCCAGCCGGCGGCGGTGAACCGCCGCTGGATGAAGGGGGTTGGTGGCACCAGTACCTCCGCCCGCTCCGAGGGGCCGACCATCACCCCGACGCCGAATCGGCACGACTCGCGGGTCATCGCGTCGACGTCCGATGGCGGGCGCCGGAGCCACATCATCCGGGCAGCGAACGGGGCGAACCTGCCAGCACGTTCCAACCCGGCCCGCCACCGCGTCGCCGGTACGACTGCCAGGTCGATTCGCGCTGGACGGACAGCCAGCCGCTCAGCGGCTCCTCCGGCAAGCCGAACCGCGCCGACGGGCAGGCGGCGCAGTGTGCCTTGCTCACGGTGAGACAGCGTGGAGACCGGTACAGGCCATCCGACCGGGAGTGACATCAGCAGCTCAAGGTGATCCGAGGACAGCAGTACCCCAAGGCCGTCACGCTGCCGGCGATCATGTTCTGCCTTATCGACGCGATGAGCGATGAGAACGTCACTGCCGAACATTTGAAGGGAACACCAGTCCCGGTCAGCTGGGACCAAGTCCGCGACCCGGCGCGATGCCAGCTGGACACTGGCCGTGCGCATGTCCTGCAGCGCGCCACTCACATGATCACCCGTCTGCGTCCGCCTGGCTGAGTCGTGCCACGCATCTTGTCCCGCATTGGGCAGATGTCATGATCACGAACATTTCTACCATCGATGTGGTGCTGGAGCCACCCGTCGGACGATGTGTAGGTGGGCCCGCAGCCGATATGCACGATAGCTGGACCCCGTCCGAAACAGGCTTAGCCCGAGCGTTCAATGTTCAACGCTAGGACAAGCTGCCCAAACTGCTCCAGGTGAACGCGCGGCGTCAGAGGGGGTGGGTGAGTTGAGCTCGCCCGATTGACGTTGAATGCCCAGGACGGTCTAGAGATTGTGGGGTCAGCTGCGCCACGCTGTACGAGCTGCAAGCGCTGGCATCCAACTGTTGCGCCGAAGCCAGATCCTTGTCGGTGACCCGGCCGAGCCGGTAGCACGGCTGCCGGCGCTTGAGGGGAGTTCACCCACACACTGACGTCGCCGTCCACATGACGGCCGATCGGCAGCCGCGACCGCCAGGATCTCACACCCTTACCCCGCGCGCTTAGCGGCGGAATAAGGACCCTCCGTGGCTACGTCGCAGTGGGTCCATCGACTAGTGGTCCACGATGGCCGCCGGCTACTGCACGGTTACGGCATGTGCACCCATGCTGAGCATGGGTGCCTCACAGCTGGGTTCGAATCCTCCCACGGAGTTGAACACCCACGCCACCAGTGCTCGAGGGCGGTCCGTGTCGCAGGCGGCGAGGGCAACATAGTGACCCTTATGCGTCCCGGCGGCTTGCCGCCGCAGATGTGGGCGAAAGTGGTTTTGGTTGGTGTCAGTCCTCGCATCCGATGCCGTCGTTGTTGTTGCCGTCCAGGTCGTAGACGTCCCTGCCGATGATGCGGACGGGGCCCTCGACGTAGGCGGGGCCATTGCCGCTGCCGCCGGCGCAGTCGACGTCGCTGGCGATGGGTACGCAGGCGCCGCTGTAGTTGGGGTCGCACTGCTGGGTGACCTTGGTGCCGATTTTGACGACCTGGGTGACGGGTGCCTTGGTGACCTGCGAGCGGACCAACTTCTTGGCTGTCTGGACGCCGTCAGTCAGGGTCACCTGGTAGGTGAGGGTCTTGACCCCCGCGACCCCGCGGGTGGTCACCTTCTTTGTGCCCTTAGGTAGCGAGGAGTCGTTGACGGTCGTGGTCTGGTACGCGATCTTCTGCGTCTCGGTGACGGTACGGGTCTCGACCACTGGGGTGGCTGCAGCCGTGGTGGGGGTCACCGCAGTCGGCGACGGTGCTGCTGGCGTGGCGGCGAGGCTCGCCTCGGTTGCAGTCGACGGTGCATTCGCAGCCTGAATAGTCGGGGCTGGCGGGGTGGCGGCGTCCTTGTCGGAGCTGGTGGGGGAGACAAGGGCGACGATGCCGGGCACCCCACAGCACAGCACGACCAGCACCCCTGCGCTGATGAGCGCGATCTTGCCCTTGGACGCCTTCCGCCGCGCCGGCGCCTGGTTCCAGCCAGTAGCTGCCGGGAGCTGCGCCGTCGGATACGGCGGTACCTGGCCGCCGTACCCGGCCTGCGGCTGGTACGGCGGTGGGGGCGGGGGTGGCGGAGGCGTTGGTTCTTGCCACGGGTCCTGCGGAGGCTGGTACGTCACCCGTCCGAGTGTGCTGACCAGTGTCAACGCCGGACACCGGCCAGTCGGCCACGATGTGTATCAGCATTTCAACCGACGGCCGCCGATCCCGTTTCCGCTGTTCACCGGCATCAAGGGAAGGGCTTTGTCCGGAGGCTCCCGGCACCGTCGGAGACGAGGGCGGGGTGAAGGAGCTGAAGCAGAAGCGCCGACCCGCCTGATAGCGGGCCGGCGCTCATGGTGTTGCTGTTTCAGCAGTAGGTGTAGCTGCCGCTGCTGCCCCAGGAGCAGGAGTCGATCGCGGTGCCGGCGGAGTTGCGCAGGTAGGCCGCGTCGCCGCTGTTGTTCCACACGTACCAGGACAGGCCCCAGTAGCGGTTGCTGCTGGTGTTGGTGCCCTTGCCGGTGTGGATCACAACGCTGTAGCCGGACTTGAGGTAGAAGTCGCTGCTGAACTTGTAGACGTGGTTCGACTTGTCGCGCAGGGTCCAGTACTTGAGGTTGATGGCGGAGCTGCGCTTGTTGGTCAGCCGGATGTACTCGGCGTTCAGGCTGGTGTTCGACCCGGTGTCGCTGCCTGGGGAGTTGTAGTACACCTTCGTGATCATGATGGCCGGCGTGGCCGCCTGCGCCGGCGTGGCGGCGGCGAGCGACCCACCGACCCCGATGGCGAGCGCCGCGACGGCACCGATCAGCTTGTTCTTCACGTGGCCCCTTGGCTCAAAGGTAGAAATTGGCG
Organism: Micromonospora sp. RHAY321; assembly: GCF_023896955.1. Classification (GTDB taxonomy): domain Bacteria; phylum Actinomycetota; class Actinomycetes; order Mycobacteriales; family Micromonosporaceae; genus Micromonospora. The sequence continues at coordinate 92,645 of NZ_JAMHIW010000010.1, read as the reverse complement.
AAAACCCATCGCCGGTAGACGCATGGCATCACATGCGCGCAAGATCATAAGGATGCGCAACGACAAGTTCGCGAGCCGCAACCGCCAAGGACCGCGATAGTGCCGGCCCGGGCAACCGAAGATGGACGATAGGGACCCGGGGGCGACCAGTCGGAGGAGCAGTGATCAGGCAGCAGGCTGAACGATCGCTCCAGCGACAGGGAATACGGTCGGTTGATGGGGTTCTCCATCAAGTTGGCGCCCGGGGTGCGTATCCGTGCCTCCTCTCGCGGTATCCGCACCAGCGTCGGGCCGAGGGCGGCCCGGGTGCACTTCGGGGCCGGCCGCACCGGCGTCTCCACTGGCTTGGGTCCTGTCGGCTTCTACACCTCCCTCGGGGGTGGCCGCCGCCCCAGCAGTCGGGCCACGTCGGCGGCGACCTTTAAGCGGCAGGTCGCGGCTCAGCAGAGGCAAGCGGCACACGCGCAGCGCGTCGAGGAGGCCCAACACCTGGCCCAGAGCTTCCTGCGCATCCTCGAGCTGCACCGCGTCGACTTCCCCGCAGCCAGCCGACCCATCGCACCGCAACCAGCACCGCCCGACCGGGCAAGCATTCACAAGCACTACGAACAGCACGCCCTCGGCGGCATCGGCCTCTTCGACCGCGCGAAGCGAGCTCGGGCCAAGCAACTCGCCACCCAGTGGACCGAGGCCGAGATGCAACGGCAATGGACGACCCGATGTGAACAGCAGGCAACCTGGCAGCAGTACCTCGACCAGCGGTGGCAGCAGCTGTGCAGCAACTCGCCCGAGGTCGTCCTGGAGACGTTGGAGGAAGCCTTCGAGGACAACGAGGCACCCAGCGCCGCCGTCGGCCTCACCGTCGACGAGGTATCCCTCGTGGTGCTCGTACCCAGCGTGGACCAGGTCGTGCCCGAACGCATGCCCACCACCACCCAGGCGGGCAACCTGTCCCTCCGCAAGCTCCCGCAGCGCGACCGTGCCGCCTACTACAAACAGTTTCTATGCGGTCAAGTACTGGTCACCGTCCGGGAAGCGCTCGCTGTCGCACCCGCGGTCGCCTCCGCCCGCATCGCCGTGCTGCGTCGCGACGAGCCCGACAGCTACGGCCGACCCCGCGTCTCCTGCCTACTCGCCGTCAAGTTCGACCGCCAGGCACTCAACGGCGTTCAGTGGCAGACAGCCGACGCAGCCCGGATCGTCATCGACACCAGCACGGAGCTCATCCTCAACCACCGAGCCCGCACCGGTGAGCTGCAGCCTCTGAACCTCGCCACGGAGCCCGCGCTCGCCGAACTCCTCAACGCCGTCGACCTTGCCGAGCTAGCAGGCGGGCAGTAGGCCGATGAGCCCCAGTAAGAGCGGGGCTGTCTCGCTAACGGTGGTTCCGGCGATCTTGGCTAGTAGATTCAGCGACTGCGAAGCGGTCGCTGAAGGTGATGGCGAAGGCGTGATTTCGGGTTGTCAGCGCATCGTTCATCGGGCTCTGACCGCTCCGGTGGGGTCCAGAGACGGGTCACCCGGTTGCGTACTGCCGCTTCTCGTGCCGGCTGGTGCACCTCGTCCGAGGATGACCCCGCGTCGCGCGGCGGCCACCGTCGCCCTCGCCGAGCAAACAGGACGTCAAGGCGGCGCGGCTTTGGCTGGGCAACCGGGGCGTCGGCCGTTCACGCGCGACTGGGCTGGGAAGGCGATCCTGCTTCAGTCGGCTCTCGCATGGTTCGACGCGGTGTGCGTGGGTTGGCTACGTGGAGTCAGTGCCAGGAGGTGCTGACGCCCACCGGACAGTTGACCTTCTTCAAACGGCACCCTTCTGTAGCCGCGGCAGTTCCACAGCGCGGACGCTATACCGAGTCGCGACGCGTGCGAACGGCAAAACAGGTGCACGCAGCCTTCTGTAGGTCAGTCGTCAGGTAGCGCGGTGCAGGCGGCAGCGCGAGCCTCGGTGCAAGTTGAACTGGGTCCTTGCACCCAGCGGCGCCCGGTGCTGCGGCCGCACCTGGCCCATCATTGGCCGGCAGGAGGCGGTCAGCCTTCCCGGTAGCCGGGCAGCCCGAGCGCGGCGCGGACCCTGCCGGCCTCCTTGGCTCCGCTGCGCGCCGCTGCTGCGCGGATCTCCCGCATCAGCGCATCGGCGTCCGCCGCTTCGCCGGCTCGCCGCCAATGCCGTAACGCGACGTCGTTCTCCTTGAGAAGTGCGCCCATTGGCGCCAGGACCGCTGCCGGCCAGACCGTCTCGCTCAGCCCAACGGCGTGCGCCGCGTTCGTCCGGGCCACGTCGGCGGCCAGCGTACGGACCGTCCGCCAAGGCTTCCCGGCGTTGACCGCGTCCTCCAGCTCTTCCAACGCGGTGTTGTACGGCGCCACGATCGCCAGGTAGCGGCTCTTTGCCTCAGCAGCCGTCAGCGCGGCCGGGGTGGTCGGCGCGGCGCTCTGCCAAACCGGCGCTGGAGCTTGCGGGTCGACCTGTTCGCCTGTACCGCACCCGGCGAGCAGCACGGTCAGGGTCAGGACGGCCGTCCAGCGACGCACGGAAACCTCCCAACTGTCGAGTTCCGAGACACCGGGATTCTATGGGGCCAGCTGCGCGGCCGACTAACCAGCGACGGCGGCGCCACCGGCGGGAAGTTGAAGCGGATCCGTTCACCGGCAAGCGGTACGCCTTCAGCGGCGGTAACCCGATCAGCAACGTCGAGGTGGATAGCGCCTTCTTGCCCGCGGAGCCCTTGCCGGTGGCGTAGCGCATCCGCTGCCGGATGGACTGCCCGGACAGGAGGCATCGTGAAGTTAAACATGACGGAGGCTCGGTGGGTGCCTCGCCGGTGTGGGCCTCAGCCAGCGTTGCGCAAAGGTCGCGGGTTTGGGTCGGACTGAGGATGGCGACCAGGCGACCCGGCGGGATCCCGATCTGCATCCGGCGGAGATCGCCGCGCGAACCGGCCGATCCGAACACACGGGTACGTCGACACTGGCCGCCGCCCACTGACACCGCCGTGCCGTTCGTCAACGGCCCGCACGCTTGCCACGTCGCTGACCCTGGGCCGCTGACGCACCGGTCTGGCAACCTATCGGCCCTTCCATCGCAGAAAAGATCGACTTTCGCTTCTCTTGGCCACTCCGGGCACATTTCCGTCTGGTTCTGCCACCCATACGGACGCTAGTTCCGGCGCAAGTGTTGATCTAGATTGCTCTCCTCATGCCTGTCTCAAAAGGTGAGTAGGCATCGACATCCAGAGGAATTCTAGTGTCTCAGTCTTCCCCGCCCGTACCGCCGTCGCTCAACCAGCCGCCGTCCGGTGACCAACCCGCCGAGGCCGCGGCTGTTGTGCCCACCGCCGCACGACCAATCCGTGAATGGATCGTGCTGGGAGCCGGTATTGCCGCCGTCATCGGCTCGTTCATGCCGTGGGGCAAGGTGAGCGCACCCATCCTTGGCACGGTGACCGTGTCGGGTGTCGACGGATCGGACGGTTGGATCACGGCTGGTCTTGGCCTAGCGCTGGTCGTCTACGCCGGCATGACCTTGCGCGGCCAGCGCACCCACATGGCCGTGCCCGTCCTTGCCGTCCTTGCTGCCCTCGGGCTGCTTGGTGTGGGCGCATGGAAGATCGCTGACCTGCAGGCGACTGAGGCGGAAATGCGAGCGAAAATGTCCGGCGAGGACGATGTCCTCGGCATCGGAAAGGCGATGAGCGAAGCTGTGCAGGTGAACGTCGGGTCCGGGCTCTGGTTGCTGACCTTCGCCGCGTTGGCGGGCTCCGTCGCCATGATCCTCATCATCGTCAACCGTTGTCGCAGCCGCGACAGCAGCTGATGTCGGTGCGCCGAAAGCGAGTCCGGCAGCAGTGCCTCCTCGGCTCGCCTGACTGAAACGGCCCGGGCGGAGCATTCAGTTCGGCCGGGCTGTTTGGCTGTGGGAGCTGCCGCTGGTGCTCCGCTGCCAGATTCTACTCCGGCCACGACATCGGCCGTTGGTAGGCGGGGACGTCCGGCCAGCACTCCAGCGAACCGAACGCCTCCTGTTACACGCTCAGAAGATTCTCCAGGGCGCTCGAACGCGCGTAACGAAGCAAACAGGGGTTCAAGAAGCGCCCGCAAATACTGCTGGGCGAAGGCGCAGCCGAAGATGTAGGGCATCCGACTTGCGTTGGTCGGGCAGTGAGCACAGCCGGGCCGGCGCCGGTGCTCACCCTTAGCCTGGCGCGGCAGGGGAGTCGTGGGGGATCGAGGCGCATCGCGGCAGTACTGTGCGCGCCATGATCCGCAACGCCATGATCCGCAACGCCATGATCGTAATGCCTCTTCTCGCGCTGCCTTTGACCGCTTGCACGGGCAACGCCGATAAACCAAACGCCGCTGCGTCCTCGACGTCCGCGGCTCCATCGGCCGTCGCGCCCCCAAGTGCGGCTGCCAGCCCGACCGCGCAGGCGCCTGATGGGCAGAAGGAGCTTCGCCAGGCGGTGTTGGCGTACTCGGACGCATTCCTCGACGCGAAGCCCACCGTCGCCTACGACCTGTTCTCGGCCAGGTGCAAGGATCGCGTGACCCTCAGCGAGTTCACCGGCATGCTGGCTGCGGCCAAGCAGATCTACGGCAAGGCGATGCCCCTCAAGACCTTCGATGCGCAAATCTCGGGTGATCTCGCTCGAGCGACCTACACATACGACGTGCCTGCGCTGAACCAGACCAAAGAGCCATGGGTGCGGGAAGACGGCAAGTGGAAGCAGGACGACTGCTAGGAGAAGAGCGGCGAGCGTCCACTCGAGGTGTCCCAGTAGGCATATGGGCTACTCACAGCGGTCTTCGGAGCCTCGCCCGTATGGCTCGGGGCGGTGCACGCGCAGATCCCGCCCGGTGCCGATGTTCCACCGCCGGCGTGATCTCCTACAGGCAGCAGGCAGTCCGCGGCGGCCCGCTGCTGACGCCACGGCGGGCAGTGGCTGACCGCGGGCGATCCGCGCAGGTTGGCGGTCGCTGACGTGGGTGGGGGAGCGCGGCGCGCAGGTGGTCCGAGCGCTGCGGGCCGCGAGGTGATCAGCGATCTTCCTCGCATGCTCGTTCGAGCGCCACTCGTGCCATGAGCCCGGGGTTGATTCGTTGTCGCGGATCTCCGCACGAGACGGCGTCTTTCATACCCACGATGACGTGGGGGCGAATGATGAGACGTGTTGACGGTCAGCGTGGGCGGGACTGGAGGTGATTCCCGCCCGCCCGCAGGCAAGCGCGGCGTCGCATCCAGTGCTGCGTCGGCCGGTCGCGCCGATGCTCGCGGCGCCGGTCGATGCGGTGCCCGAGGGCCCCGGCCTGGTGCACGAGCCGAAGTGGGACGGGTGGCGCGCGATCGCCTTCCGCGACATTGACGGGGTGTACCTCCAGTCGCGGGCCGGCCGGAACCTGAGCACCTACTTTCCAGACATCACCCGCGCGATCCGGACGGCCATTCCGCCAGGGGTGGTGCTCGACGGTGAGCTGATCGTCTGGGAGCGTGGTCGAACCAACTTCGCGCAGCTGCAGCGACGCGTCACCGCTGGCCGCGCCCTGCCGCGCCTGGCACGCGAGTGCCCCGCCCACTACGTGGTGTTCGATCTCCTCGCGGACGCGGCCGGGCAGGTGATCATGGGCCTGCCGCTGTCGCAGAGACGGGCCCGGCTGAAGCAGTTGCTCGCCGACGCGCCGGCGCAGCTCACCCTGACCCCACAGACGGCCGACATGCGGCAGGTGACGGACTGGCTGGTGAACTGGACCGTCGCTGCGGGCATCGAGGGCGTAGTGAGCAAACGGTCGGGCGGCCGGTACGAGCCGGGCCGGCGTGGCTGGGCGAAGTTCCGGACCCGGATCGTCACGGAGGCCATCGTCGGTGGGGTGACCGGCACCATCAGCAGCCCGGACACGGTGCTGCTCGGCCGATTCGACCGTCGGGGACGGCTGCGATACACCGGCAGCACCCACCCCCTGACCAGCAACCAGGCCGTGGAGCTGGCCGCGCTGCTCGCGCCGCCGCGCCGTGGCGCAGTGGCGCACCCGTGGCCGGAGCCTCTGCCCGCGTCCTGGTCCGGTCAGCTGGACCGGCCCGAGCCGCTGCGGTATGTACAGGTGGAGCCGAGCGTGGTGGCGGAGATCGACGCCGACGTGGCGTTCGAGCACGGGCGGTGGCGCCACCGGGTGCGGTACGCGAAAGGCCGGCCCGACATGTCGGTCTACGACGTGCCACTGCTCCTCGGTGAGGGCGAGGACCCGTTCGGGACGCCGAGCGGCTGACGGGCGGAACCGGCGACAATCCCTGGCTATTGGCTGCGCAACCTCAGCCAGCCAGGTTGAGGGCGGGGCCATCCTCGCCCTCGGCGACCGCTGGCCGTTACTAGGGCTGGGTGAAGCGGGCGATGACCGGGGCGTGGTCCGGCACGATGGCAGCTTCGCGGCTGCGGGTGGACACGCCGATGGAGGTGATGTCATCGACGAGGGAGTCGATGCCGACCAGGCGCAGTTGCAGGTCGCGGGTGGCGAGGATGTGGTCGATGAGCTCGCCCCGTCCTTGGTAGATGCGGGAGTAGCCGCGCGCTGGTGGCAGGCGGCGTCCGAGGTTGTACAACCGCACCGCGTCGCCCTTGTCAGGGCGGTGGACGTCCCCGTCGGCGGGTCCTTCGAGCAGGACGGTGGTGACGGCGTCGGGTCCGTCGTTGAGGTCTCCGCACAGGATCGTCGGCATACCGGGCTGCCCGTTGACAGCGGATTCGGCGAGGACATCGTTGAGGTGCACGCGCAGGGCGACGGCTTCGGCGGTGCGGCGCAGCAGGGCGTAGCCGGCGCCGCGGGCACGTTCGTCCTCGGTGAGCGGGTAGCGCCGTCCGCCCGGGTAGGTGAGCAGCTTGCTCTTGAGGTGAGCGGTGACCAGCCGCAGGCCGGGCCCGCCGCAGTCGACGTGCACCTGAACCGCTCCTCGGCCCAGGTGCGTGAGCGTGTCGCTGTCGACGTCGGGGACCGCCGGCAGGCCGGCCTGCGGCAGCGCGGTGACCTGCGCTTCCTCGGTGAGCGTGTGCCGGGCGAGGACGGCGACGCGGATCCCACGACCGTCCGGGTGGGTGGAAACGACCGCCTGCCAGGGCTCGCCCAGGGCCGCGCGGAGATCGTCAGCGGCCACCGGTGAGCCGATCTCCTGCAGGGCGACGACGTCGGCGCCGGTGCCGGAGATGAGCCCGGCCAGGTAGGTGAGCTTCGCGGCGTAGGTTTCCGCAGCCGAGGGGTCGGTGTCGTCGGGCCGGAACAGGTTTTCCACGTTCCACGTCATGACGATCAGGTCGTTGGCCACCGTCGCTCCCTGCATCCAGGTCCGCTACCAGCCTCAAGGCCGCACTGTAGGCCCGCGGGAAGCATCGACTGCCGCTACGTCGCAATCTGGACAGCCGCGAGCAGACCAGCTGCACGAGGGCCGCGAGGTGCTGAAGGCGGGGGCGCGGGGGCCCGCGTATTGAAATCGGTCTTCGCGCGAGCGCCTCCACCCCTTCACAAGGACGCCCTTCGATGGACATGATCGTTCGAGATGGTCGCTGTCCACCCGGTCGTTCAGGAGGCCCACATGCGCGACAACCAGATGCTCACCCGATCCTCACCGCGGCGACGCTTCGCCGTCGTGGCCGCCGCCGTACTCACCGGCGCATGTCTCGTCGTCGTGAACGCGCAACCGGCCATGGCCACGCCTCCCGGGATCCCCTCCAAGTCGACGGCGCAGTCACAGCTCAACGCTTTGACGGTGGCGACCCAGGGCTCGACCACTGGCTACTCCCGGGACCTGTTCCCGCACTGGATCACCATCAGTGGCAGCTGCAACACCCGCGAGCAGGTCCTCAAGCGCGACGGCACCTCAGTCGTGGTCGACAGCTCCTGCGCGGCCACCTCGGGCCGCTGGTACAGCCCCTACGACGGCGCGACCTGGTCGGCGGCCTCGGACGTCGACATCGATCACGTCGTGCCCCTGGCAGAGGCGTGGCGCTCCGGGGCAAACGCGTGGACGACCAGCCGCCGGCAGAGCTTCGCCAACGACCTGACCCGCCCCCAGTTGATCGCGGTGACGGACAACGTCAACCAATCCAAGGGTGACCAGGACCCGTCCACGTGGCAGCCGTCCCTGTCGTCGTACCGGTGCACCTACAGCAAGATGTGGATCACCGTGAAGTACAGCTGGAGCCTGACCCTGCAGTCGTCGGAGAAGTCCGCGCTGCAGAGCATGCTCAACACCTGCAGCTCCTGACCAAGATCTGCGGCCGGCGGGCGTGCTTCGGGACGCTCCGCCGGCCGGACTATGCCTGCTGGGGCGGATGCGGTGCGCCGTCGCCGGACTGTTTGCGCCACTGGCCGCCCACGTCGGCGGCGAGGAGGCGCTTGACCATCGCGAGGGCATCCGCCTCGGTGTCGAACTCCCAGCGCAGCACCCGGCCGGTCTCGCTGTCGCCGGCGCGGGCGACGACCTTCCACCGGACCTCGCGGGTCAGCCACACATCCCGGCGGCCCAAGCGCCCCCAGATGCCGTTCCACCAGCGCCCCGCCACGTCCTCCACCAGCGCATCGTACAAGTGTTCGATCAGCGGTGAGCGCGAGGTGCTGAGTCTGGTCGGGCTGGGTGGAAGCTATTGCGGCATCCGTTCGGAACCCGGATGCGCTGTCCCGGCCGGTTGCCCACCGCTTGCCGAGGTCACTGGTCGTCGGAGAGAAGCCCGTCGTATCGGAATGTTGGTGGCTCGTGCTCGTCGTCAGAACGGAGATAGCGGTGCCTGACGGGTGGACTGGGGTGATCGTGAGCGCCGAGGTAGGCGCCGGTTTGGCATAGGATGACCGACTGCGGAAGTGACCCGTCCTCGTCGACCTCGATTGGGGTGAGGCGGCCGTCGGCTGGTCCACCGAGTAGCCATGCCTCTACCGCGGGCATCAGAGGCTCACCGTCGCGACGATCGCCATCAGCAACGTGGCTACTGCCGCGACGAGAGTGGCGACCGCGCCGACAAGGGCAGTGACGCCGGAGAGGTATCCCAGTGGCGTCTCTATATCCGTGCCTCGTATTCGCCCCTGCCCGCCCCTGATCATGGCCGCTCTCCTTCCGCAGTCGATGGGACGCGGCGTCGTCCCCGCGGGTTACTTCAGCAGGAGGCAGCATCGGGATCAACCTGTCGAGGCGTCTCTGTGGATAACTCGGGTCCCTGTGAACGCAAGCAAAGGCGCGAGCTCCGGGGTTACGTGCCGGTGGTGCCGATGCCGAGCGTGGTGTGCCGGTGCCGGCACCTTCGCGCGCCCACACTTGGTACCCGTCATCCATTCGACGGCTGGTCCGTCCTGAACCCTCACGTCAACCACCCGCCGGATCGGCGTGCGGCGCCTGCCGGCACCGATGGCCGCGCGGCGCGGCAGCGCAACGCTGCTCTCGGGTGCGCCCGGTTGCTGGCCTGAGTAGTAGCGCTTGATCAGCCCGGCGAGCCGTCGCAGTAACGCCCACCTGAAAGTGAGGGGCGACAGCACCGGAGTGAGCCGAATCCCCTTACCTAGCCCGTCAGGGAGGGGCATGAGCGAGCGCCCCCGGAGGCCCGCGACTCGGCTGTGGTGGCGCGGCGCGAGCTTCTGACCTGCTGATGTGAGGTCCCGTAAGGCCGTGTGAGGCACTGTCAGCCCTCACGACACGTTCCTCGACCACCTGCGGTCATACCGTCAACCCACTGACCAGGCACCCCCACTCACCGTCCGTCGCCTCTGTAGCTCCACGCCTGCGACTTCCCGTGATCCCGCAGGCCAGCGAGGCGACACGAACAGGCAGGAGGAGTGATGCGAACCAGAGCGGCTTCTATCGCCACCACGACGGGATCCGCGCTCCTGGTCGCGGTCGTTCCGGCCGCGCTCGTCCACCTCGGCGCATCGCCGACGCCCAACGTGCCATCCACCGCGGCGCTGCAGGACTGGCTCCGACAGCCGCTCACCGCCGGGTTCCTCGCCGGCCTCGCGCAGACGGGCGCCTGGCTGATTTGGGCGCTGCTCGTCACCGCCGTCAGCGGCCGGGCGTACACGCGGGTCACCCGCGCGCTGCGGTGGCTACCCACGCTGCACCTGCCGGGACCGCTGCAGGGACTGACCGCAGCCGTGCTGGGAGCCACCGCGGTCAGCGCCAGCACGGGCGCCATCCCCGCCCACGCCGCCGCGCCCGCCAACGCCGACATGAGCGACTCGCACGAAGCGGTGCACCCCACCGCGCGGCAGGCCGGTCACACTCTGGCCAGCCACGCGGCGGCGAGCAGCACCGAACTCGCCCGCGTCGCGACTGGCCGGGAAGACACCTATACCGTGAAGCGTGGGGACACGCTGTCCGAGATCGCCGAGCGGTGTCTGGGCGACCCCCGCCGCTGGCCGGACATCTTCGCCCTCAACCGGGGCACCCGCTTTCCCGGCGTCGGCGGAACGCTGCGCAACCCGAATCTGATCTATCCCGGCTGGACCCTCAACCTGCCCGCCCACGCCAGCCCAGACAGTCCCCCGAGAGATGCAAAGCCGCCTAAGGCGCCACCGACCGATCAACCGGACGTTGAGGCATCCCAACCTCCGCCGGACGGGCGCACCCCGGCTCCGGGCAGCTCGGCGCCGGCCACGGTCGCGCCGAACATGCCCGCGTCGACCACGACGGCCGCACCGCCGAGCAGCGGCGTCCCGGAACCCGCCCCCACCGCGACCGGCTCTGCCGCCAACGCCGACGCGGGCGATGCCCCCACCCACGATCGGGATGCGCGCGGCGTGTCTCTGCCGAGCGGCAGCTGGGTAGACATCGGCCTGGCCCTGGCCATCGCGGGCGCGGTGGCGCTGGTGTGGGCGCATCGCCAGCGCCGCTACATTCCCCGGCCGCCCACGGCCACAACGCGCACGACGGATCCCGATCTCGCGCCGATGCCGCCGGTGATCGGCCAGATCCGCCGAGGACTGCGCCGGCTCACCGCCGGCCACGCCAACGCGCCGACCAGCGACGCCCCCCACACGATCACCGAAGTGGACGTCGACACCCACCCTGAAGACCTCGCCGTGGTCATTGGCGCCCTCACGGAGAGCGCAGGCAATGGCCCAGACCTGGATACATGTCCCGGCCCTGACGAGCCGAGCCAGGCCGACGCCCACCGTGAAACCACAGCAGCCGTTGACATGCCAGTCGTGCCGTCGCTGGCCAACCCGCTGTCGGCTTTGTGGCCGCCCGCCGGACTCGGACTCACCGGTCCCGGTGCGCACGCCGCCGCCCGCGGGTTCCTCACCGCCGCCCTGGCCGCCGGCGGCCTGCACGACCCCGACGCTCGCACCGAGGTGGTGATGCCGTCCCCGACCGCGGCCACGCTGCTCGGCGCTGCGGCGGTCAACCTGCCGCGCACACCTCGGCTGACCATCACCACCGGGCTCGACGAAGCCCTTGAGATTCTCGAGGCGCGGACCATGCGCCGCACCCGGCTGGTCGACCGGCATGAGGTCGACACTGTCGCCGACCTGCGGCACACCGACCCCTACGAGGAGCCGCAGCCACCGATCATGCTCCTGGCCGACGTGAGTACCCGCCACGAACGCGCCCGCGTCGCAGCCCTGCTCGCGCAGGGCCAACGCCTGGACATCCACGGGGTGCTGCTCGGCCCGTGGCCTGACGGCAACACCGTGATGGTGGCCGACGACGGCGTCGCCACCCCCGCCCACGGAGAGAGCCAGCGCCCTGGCAGGCATCCCGCCGACGTTGGCCGGCTCGCGATCCTCACCCCTGCCGAAACCGCGGGCCTACTTGCTGCCCTCGCCGAGTCGCACACCGGCCTACCCCAGCCGGCGGCCCCGACCGAACCCGCACCACCGCCGCAGCGCGCGACGCCCACCCCGGCCGCCGCGACCACACCAACAGATACGCCGGTTGTCGCACCGCCTGACACGGACGCTGACGCCGAGCAGAACGTGCAGGCCTGCCACGACCGGACCGGCGACACCGACAGCGAACAGGCCCTGGCGGGTGCCGTCGCCAGTACCGACGTCTCGGTTTCCGCCCAGCTGACCGCAGCAGCCCGCGAGGGCGGCGGCGCCCCCCCACCAGCCGACCCGACCACCGCCGTTAACCACCGGCGGGCCGCCGTCGCCGGGCGATCGCCAGCCGCCAGTCACCACGACGTCGACCCCGAGCCGACGACGCAGCCCGCACGGGTCAGGGTGAAAGTGCTCGGCGTACCCACCATCGTCGACGGTGACCCGCAGCGCAGCCTGCGCGCGAAGTCCCTCGAACTGCTGGTGTATCTGGCGGTCCGCGACGGCAGCGCCTCCACGGAGGCGATCCTGGACGACCTGCTGCCCGACGCGCCCGCCAGCAAAGCGGTCCATCGGCTGCACACCTACGTCTCGGACCTGCGCGGCGTCCTGCGGCACAACGGCGGCCCCGGCACCTACCTCACCCACCCCCACCGCCGATACGAACTTAACCCCGAACGCTTCGATGTCGACCTGTGGCGGATGCGCGCCGCGATCCGCGCCGCCGACGCCGCCGGCTCCAAGCCCGAACGGGTCGCGGCGCTACGCCGCGTCGTCGACACCTACCGGCCACTCGCCGAGGGCCGCGAATATGAATGGTTCGAGCCCTACCGGGAGACCGTCCGCCAGGACGCGCTCGACGCCGCCGTGGCCCTCGCCGAGGAACTCGCCGGCCAACCCACGGAGCAACTCGCCGTCCTCGACGCCGCGATCAGCCAACACCCCTACGCCGAACAGCTGTACCAGGCCGCTATGCGCGCCCGCGCGCAACTCGGCCACCTCGACGCCATCCGCGCGTTGCGCCGGACGTTGACCCGCCGGCTCGCCGAGATCGACGCCGAACCCGCCGACGACACCCTCGCCCTGGCCGACCAGCTCACCGCCGACCTGCGCCGCGCCGGCCGCGACGCACGGACACGACGATCCGCCCTCACAGACGGAGGGTCCGCATGAACACCTCACCGCACACCGGCAATCCGACCAGCACCGCCGGCGCCGCAGCGTCGGTTGACACCGGCGCGCATCTGCGGCGGCTGCGCTGGGCCGTACGGGCCACGCTCACCCTCGGCGTCGCCGCCTCCGTGGCGGCAAACGTCCTGCACGCCCGATCGAACCCGATCAGCCAGATCATCGCCGCATGGCCACCACTGGCGCTGCTGCTCACCGTCGAACTGATCTCACGCGTCCCGCACCACCGCCGATCCCTCGGCACCATCCGGATCATCGCGACGGCCATCATCGCCGCCATCGCGACATGGGTGAGCTACTGGCACCTCGTCGGCGTCGCCACCCGATACGGGGAGACCGAAGCCGCCGCCGCATACCTGCTGCCCATATCCGTCGACGGACTCGTCATCGTCGCCAGCGTCAGCCTCGTCGAGCTCACCGCCAGGATCCGCGCGGCGACACCTGACCACCAGCCTGCGCTGATCGCATCGCCCGAATTCCCACCGGCCACGAAGCCCACCCACGTGACCCGACAGCCTTCGGCTCAGCCCGGCACACTCGCTCCCCAGCAGCCCGCTGCCGCAGGGGTAGAGGCCGCGCCACCGGGCACACGGACTCGACGGCCGATCAAAGCCGTCACCGCACCAACCGCCTCGTCGTCAACCGCTTGCACACCCACTGCGGCACCTGACGGTGCTCCCCAGGATGCCGGAAACACGACCGACCTCGATTCCGCTGCCCGCGGCAATGACCAGCCGCCGCAGACGGCCGCCGCCAGCGACCCCGCCACGCCCGCCGACACCGCCAACGGGAAGGCGCCCCGCTCCGCGCGCCCGCACCAGCGATCCGCAAACCCCCAGCCGCTAGATCGGCTCGACGACGCGCAGCGCGTGGATCCACCGCCATGGAGGCCGGACATGGAACCCAGGGCGGAGAGCGATACGGCAGACGGCGCGGTCTCCGACGGGGGACCCGTGCCGTCGGAGACCGCCAGGGCGGTGGCTTACTGGTATCGGCGTGAGCCCAACCTGCACCCAGCCGAGATCGCCGCGCGGATCGGCCGATCTGAACGCACCGTTCGCCGGTACTGGCCGCCGCCAGCCACCCGCCACCCGTCACCGGCGACAACGTCAGCGACGTAGCCAACAGCGCCTCCGCCACTGAGGGCGCCGACTCCACACCGGGCCACACGCAACCAGCTACCCCTCAGCCTGGTTCGTCCGCATCAGCCCGCCCGCCAACGACAGACGCGGCGCTTGCCTCACCGACCTGATGGACGAACTGGTGTTGGCGTACGAGTCAAACGTGCCCAGCCAGGTATAGCTAGACATGCACAGCATCGTGTAGACGGACACTGAGATGAGAGCGGGCAGTTCGCACCTCCAACCGCTCCCGATCCGACCAGCGGTGCCTCAGCGAGACCAATGGGTAGCGTCGGTGGCCGTCGTGACGTTCCGTGACCAGCGATGCGCCATCGGCATGGCGGCGCATCCGCTTCTGCCGAATTGATTGCGTTCAGTGCCGAGCGAACAAGCGACAGTCGTTCACGGGAGCTGAAGTCCTCCGCCCCACTAGGCTCCAGGACCTTCTAGCGGAGCCAGACATGGTTTACTTCCCTGTGGTTTTGCTTCGCACGTCCTACCGGCTGGTGCTGGCCGCTCACGTTGGTGTATGGCTCCTTTGGGGTTGGGCGATCTGGCACGAGTGGGATATTGCGCCGCTGTTGTGGTTGGTCTTCGGCGCCTCGATGCTCGCCGTGTGGGTTCTCAGGCACAGGCTCGCCAACGCCCGCGGACGGGCTGGGACGGACGTCGGGTAGTAGTAGCCCGCTGGCCACCATTGAGCAGTGTGCCTGCACGAGTAAGGGCGGGTGCCAGGACGCCCTGTTTCGTGCCGAACTCGCCATCCAGGTCCACCGTGCAACACCCGCATCTGCCGCGATCCGCGCTACGCAGCGTCACGCCGAGCTGGCCCGGTTGCCGTCCGGACGTGCCCGAGATGAGGGCATCCGATTCAAGCCGGCGCCATGCCGACAGGCCGGCGAATGTGTCACGCTTAGGCTGGTCCCGGGGCCGAGTCTCGGCCGACGGAAGGCGAGACGGCCGCGCCGAAACGGGCCGCGACCGTCGACACGGCGGCATGTAGTTCGGGGCTTTCTTCCACGGAGAAGTCGAACGGGACGGGGGCCAGCCACTCCTGCGCGTACATCGTGGGGTTTCCGGTGCTGCCGACCAGTACGCATCGGTCGCCGTCCGGCTGGAGGCGGCCCATCGGCGGCCGGATCCAGGGCGCCACCTTCTCCTGCGGGGCGCGGAACACCACGCGGGTGGGGTACTTCCAGCCCGCCCCAGATTTTCCTCGAGCGCGGCAACAGGATCCAGGTCGTCGGGCGGCGTGAAGCCGTGCGGGTCTGCCGTACGGTCCGGACTCGGTCGATTCGGTACGTGCGGATGGCGTCCGCGCGGTGCGAGTGGCACAGCAGGTACCAGCGTCCGTACCGCACCACGACTGCCCACGGGTCGACCTCGGCGGCCCACTCCTCGCCGCTCTCGCCTCGCCCGACACCAGGACCACGGTGGCGATGAAGCGTGCAGCCTGCCGATGGTGGGCAGGTGCTGACGCGTCGCTCGGTGTAGAGGGCAGCCGGGCCGGCTTGACCCGGAGGACCGGGCTGTCCGTCGCGGACGCCCGGTCCCCGGAAGGGTCCCAGTATTCAGGGGAGCAGGCCCAGCGCTCGAAGTGTTGCCTGTCCTCGGACGCCGTCGGGATGACCTTCTCCTGTTGTCAGGCGCTCCGGCGCCTCGTCGGTGGCGAGGAGTCTTCCCCCCGGTACTAGTTCATGAACGCCCCGGCGTACGGGCGGTTCTGGTCGTGGATCGTGAGCTGTGCCAGAGCAAACACGGTCATCGCGGCATGTCGTCAGCCGGTGATCGTCCGCTCCGTGGCGCTGTTTGTTGTCGGTGACGGTGCCGGCTGAAATCGCTACTGCGCCGTTGAGCTGATCGGCCGTCAGGCAGGTGTCGCCCCCAGCAGGACTGCCGAGGCGTACGCGTCGACGAGGCCGGTTCCCTTGTCGACTGCGGTGGTGTAGGGCCCGACGGTCTGGTAGGCCGCGCCGTCCGTGAACTTGTACGCCGTGGCCTTGAGCGCGTCCTCGACCTGGGCCGGGGTCGCGTTCGGTGCGACCTGGAACAGTTGGGTAACGATGCCCACGACGTGCGGGGTTGCCATCGAGGTGCCGCTGATCGTGTTGAACGTGCCGAGGTCCAGGGGCCCGGGGCCGTTGTGCGGGTCCAGACCGGTCGAGCAGATCAGCAGGTATGGCCGGCAGGCCGAGGCGATGTTCGATCCGGGTGCCGAGACGTCCGGGTAGGTCTCCGGGTGTCCCGCCTCCCCGCGGCTGGAGAACGTCGACACGCTACCGTCGCGGGTGCCGGTGCCATGGTCGTCGTAGGAGGCGACCATGAGGATCCCCGGAGTGGGGTCCTGACCTGGAGGGTTGGTGGCGCTGTTGTCCGGGCCGTCGTTGCCGGCCGCCCAGACGGTGACGACACCCTCGGCGGCCAGCGCCCGTTGCAACTTGGTGGTCGCCGAGTTCGGATCGAACGCCCCACCGCCACTGGGGCCGTACGAGTTGTTGCTCACCTTGATCGGTGGGCAGCCCGCACACGGGTTCAGGTGATGGTCGAGCACCCAGTTCAGCGCGCTGTCCGCACCGAAGATGCTCAGTCCCGCGCCGACCGACAGGCTGATCAGCGTGGCGTCAGGGGCAGCGCTGTGCAGCCGGGTGCCGTCGGTGAGCCTCGTGTCCCGCCCGGCGACGATCCCCGCGACGTGCGTGCCGTGCCCGCCAGCCGACAGCGTGTCGGTGTCGTTGGCCGCGGTCAGGTCGAGGAAGCACGAGTCGTTGGGTAGCGGGAGCGGCAGACCCAAGTCGGTGAGCGGGCCGCAGATGTTCTTCAGATTGAGCTTCACTGCGCTGGTACCGTCCGCGTTGCGGAAGAACGGGTGCGTGCCGTCCACGCCCGTGTCAATGATTGCCGCCGACACACCGCGCCCGTCGACCGGCCGTCCCTGTCCGTCGCGCAGCTCAGCGCGCGCCTGCTCGCCTCGGGTAGCGACGTTCGAGGTCGACAGGTATGGCCGCAGCGGCTGGTCACCTTCGACGTAGGTGACACCGGCATGACCGCGAACGGCCACGACCTGCTCGGCGGTGCCGCGCGCAACCGCGACGCCGATCTTGTTCCAGGTTGTGATGAGTTTGAGGCCGGTGTCGGCGGCCGCCTGCCGGGCGGCGCCGATGCTCGTACCGTGCACAAACACCGGGATCGTGCCGGAGGCTGTCGTCAGCGTCCGCGCCAGGGAACTGGATATCGGGGCGAGTGGGTTGCTCGCCTGCGCCGGCGCGACCGGCGCGACGAGCGCGGCGGCAAGGACGCCGGCGATCAGGGGAGGGGTGGTTCGAAGCATGAGGGGACTCCTCTGGGAGCGTGTGTGACGCCTGTCTATGTGCTACATCGGCGGTCACCAAACTTTCGCAACACAGGTATGTCCTGAGGGCGCGAATGCGTACGGAGGCACCCGCTCGCACTGCAGCCGTCAGTTGACGCAGCTGGGAGACCAGGGGTGTGGTCTTCGCCGAGGGAGCGGCCCCGGTCGACCAGGATCCGCAGCAGCTCGGTCAGGTCGGCCGCGTCCGACCGGGCGGTACGCCCCGCTTCGACCAGGCGAGGATCCGTTCCGGGTCGGTGTCGGGCAGGTTGTGGTGGCGGCGGTGCAGCAGGCTGCGCAGCAGGTCCGGCGAGGCAGCGGCCTCGCCGATCGAACACGCACATGAAGTGGGACCACGGCGATGCCGGCGAGGCGCCGCAGGGGCTTCGGGTGTTAGGGGAGCAGAATAATCGGTGTCCTCGGCTGTGAATCGCGTCAGAAGACGGCTCCGTAGCGCCACCTGCGAGTCCCGCCCACGTCCAGCGGCCGGCCCATGGGCGCTCGTTGACATCCGCCGCTAGCCATCACCTCTGGCGGCCGCCGCGGTTTGGCGCCCGCGTCGGCGGGAAGCGCGTGGACCTGCGACAACGAGGAGAGGAACTCTCATGACATCGACCCCACTGCCTGGCGATACGTTCACCTTGGCGGAGGATTTGACGTTCACCCGGATGGGGTACGGCGCGATGCAGTTGGCCGGCCCGCACGTGTTCGGTCCGCCGGCCGACCGCGACGCTGCCGTGGCCGTGCTGCGCGAGGCCGTTCTCCTGGGTATCAACCACATCGACACCGCCGACTACTACGGCCCGTACGTCACCAACGAGATCATCAGGGAGGCTTTGCACCCGTACCCTGACGATCTCCACATCGTGACGAAGGTTGGAGCGTTGCGGGACGCCGAGGGGAACTGGCCGCCGGCGCTGACTCCCGAGCAGCTGCGCCAGGCTGTGCACGACAACCTGGATCACCTCGGGCTAGACGCACTCGACGTGGTCAACCTGCGCGTCGGTGGGCTCGACCGACCCACTCCCGGCCCCATCGCCGAGCCGTTCACCGCGCTCGCGCAGCTGCAGCAGGACGGACTGATCAAGCATCTCGGTCTCAGCACCGTCAACGCCGAGCAGATCGCCGAAGCACAGTCCATCGCGCCAATCGTATGCGTCCAAAACTTCTACAACATCGCCAACCGCAACGACGACGACCTGATCGACTCCCTCGCCGCACAGGGCATCGCCTACGTGCCCTATTTCCCGCTCGGCGGCTTCTCCCCGCTCCAGTCCGAGGAACTGAACGCCGTCGCCAACCGCCTCGACACCACACCGATGGCCGTCGCGCTGGCGTGGCTGCTTCAGCGCTCCCCGAACCTCCTGCTCATCCCCGGCACCTCATCCGTCACGCACCTGCGCGAGAACGTCACCGCTGCTGCGCTGACCCTTCCGCAGGAGGCGCTGACCGAGCTGAACGCCATCGCGTCGTGAGCAGGACTACCGCACCGCCTCCGATCGGGTTCATCGGCCTCGGCGACCGGGGAACCACCTGTGGCGACCGCCGTCGCCGAAGCGGAGTGCCCCCTGAATATGGAGCCTGCCGACTCGACTCCCTCGACGGAGTCGGCGACGACGCGCACGTCCGGCAGGAACCCAGTCGCTGGGCTGACTGGTTGAGGATGCTGTGCCGTCCACCCGTCGAGGTCATTCGCAGCGGTCTTCCGAGCCGTGCCCGTACGGCTGACAACAGTCGGGCCGGTGCTGGTACACGCGCCGGTCCCGGCCGCGGGATCGCCCGATGTTCGAGGTGCGCTCGTACAGGCACGCGCCCCACACCACGGACTCGCCGCCGCCGTCGATGACCTGCCCGTCGCCTGGCCCGCCGCGCAACAACACCTCCATCCGACTGACGTACCACGCGGGACCGGCCGGCGCAGGACGACGGCAAAGGTCAGGACGCCCTGCGCACAGGTCCAGCGATGCGACGTCACAAGGACCAGAGCGCACTGGCCCCATTCCTGCCTGTAGTGGCGGGGTGACGTAAGTGAGATGTTCATGTTTGACTATGCCTATGCAGGCGGGGGAGGCGCGGCTAGCGATCGACTGCGGCACCACCAGCACCGTCGCCGTCCTTGCCTGGCCCGACGGCAGTTGGTCGCCACTGTCCTTCGACGGCGCACCACACCTGCCCAGCGCCGTCTATCTCTCCCCGGACGGCGAGATGTGGACAGGGCAGCGGGCCTGGCAGGCCGGGGCGGAGCAGCCGAACCGGTTCATCCCGGCACCGCGCCGCCCCGCCAACGACCGGCTCACCGTCGACGGCACCGTCGTTGACGCTCTCGACCTGACGGCCGCAACCTTGCGCCGCGTCGCTGCCGAGGCCGAGCGGGTCGCCGGCGGCCCGGTGCAGGATGTGCGGTTGGTGGTGCCGGCGGGGTGGGGGCCGCGGCGGCGCACCTGGATGCGGCAGGCTGCCCACCGGGCCGGTCTTCCACAGCCACGCCTGGTGGAAGCGCCGGTGGCCGTCGCCGAGCACCTCGTGGCCACCGGCCTGCAATGGCCGGTGGGGTCGTTCATGGCCGTCTGCGACGTGGGTGCGGGCGCGGAGGTCACTGTCCTGCGCCGCGGCCCTGCCGGCTTCGAAGTCCTCGCGACCCTCGCCGACCCGGCCGCCGGCGGCAGCGCCATCGACCAAGCGCTCGCCGCGTCCCTCACCGGCGACCCCATGCCGCAGGACGCCGGTGATGGCGCAATGCGGTGGACGGTGGCCGCCAGCGTTCAAGCTGCGAAGGAAGCCCTGGCGCATCACCCGGCCGTGACCGTGCCGCTTCCCGACCGGCCACCCATCATCGTGAACAACACCATGCTCGAGCAGGCCGCCCACCCGGTCCTGCAGCGCGCTGCTCAGCTGACCAGCGAGGCGGTCACCGCAGCCGAGATCAGCACCGATGAACTCGCCGGCGTCTACTGCGTCGGCGGCGGCGCGCACCTGCCGCAACTGGAGAAGCTCATCGCCGACCAGACCGGCGTCGCTCCGACAGTGGTCACGGAGCCAGCGCTCGGTGCCGTCCGAGGCGCCGCGGACGCCGGCGCCGCCAACCCCAGCACGGCGAGCGCCGTGGAAGTGCCGGTGCCGCCGGTGGGGCGGGCCGTCGCCATCGCCGTGCCCGGCTTCGCGTCCCTGGCCCTGATCTGGCAGTGCCTCATGACCGCGGAGCAGCACAGCACGCTGAACGTGCACTACTGGGTGACCCTGAACTGGGGCGAGCTCACCATGGCCGCCGTGTTCGCCCTCCTGGCATGCCTCGGAGCGGGCACCATCCTCGGCTCCCTCGCCGCCGCCCACAGCCCCACCCCCGACACCCGGTCCGAAGGCGGAAAGATCAGCGTCGGCATCCTCGCCGCCGTGTCCCTCGGCCTCGCGATCGCGGGCCTCTACGCGGTGGTTGCCAGCCAGTACCTAGGCCAGCCGGTGGGCGCGTTCCTCAGATGGGCCCTCTGGCCGATCACCCCGACTGTGCTGATGGCCGCCGCCATGGCGGTCGTCGCCGCCCGGCAATGGCGCGCACCCCACGGTGGCTGGTCGGCGCTGCTGGCCGTGCCGACCGGCTCCGTCGTCGCCGCAGCCGTCGGCATGGCGTTGATCCAGTACTCCCTGACCGCCGACCGGTGGCCCGACCTCATCCTGTGGATCGACATCGCCGGCCGCGTCGGTGGCCTGCTCCTCGGCGTCGGGGTGGTCATGGCACTGGTGACGCCGCTGGTGTTCCGTCTCATCCTCGCCGCACCCGTTGCCGTGATCACCGCCGCGATCGTCAGTCGGCAGGCCGCCGGCATCCTCGGCGTCATTTACGCCATCGCCATCGCCGTTTGGTGGGCCGCGCGGTTGTGGACGCGCGTCATCCGTCCGGCCGCACCCGCCGCTCATGCCCGTTGATCCGTCCCAGGGCAACGGGGCCGTCCTGACGAGCGCGGACCGCGGCTTGGCTGCCGGGAGCCGCTGCATCGGCTGCCGGTGGGCGACGTGCGCGAGCCGGCGCGGCAGCGTCAGCCGAGCCGACGGCGGGTCCGCAACCTGCGGGGGGAGGTGCCCGCGATGCGGTGGCCGCGCCGGATAGGGGCCAGCTTCTTCCTGGTCCTCCTGCTGGCAGGCCCGCCGCTGCTGCTGGCGCGCACCGTCGGATGGCCACTGCGCCGGTGGCCGAACTCGCAGCAGGCGCGGCAGTGGCTGGAACAGCCCCTGACCGAGCAGACCCTGACCGGCGCCCTGGCGATCCTCGCCTGGCTGGTGTGGCTGTTGCTCGCCGGCACGCTCCTCGTCCGACTGGTCGCGAGGACACGCGCCGGCATGCGGTGGCTGCGCCGGCTACCACTTCCCACACCGCTTCAAGCCACCGCCACCGGCATGGCCGGCGCCGCGGTCTTCAGCGCCTCCGCCAGTACGACGCCCGCACCACCGGCAGACACCCCCTCGACGACGGTCGGCACCGTCGACCACCACACGACCACCACCCGTACCGCCGAGACGCGCG
Source organism: Micromonospora sp. RHAY321 (assembly GCF_023896955.1). Classification (GTDB taxonomy): domain Bacteria; phylum Actinomycetota; class Actinomycetes; order Mycobacteriales; family Micromonosporaceae; genus Micromonospora. Next base: position 70,687 of record NZ_JAMHIW010000010.1, on the reverse strand, counting down.
GTACGACGGTCACCATCGACCCAGACGGGGTTACGGTGCCGGGTGGATGGATACCGCACGCCAGCGCCGAACAGGTCACCGCGGCCGCAGCACTCGTGTGGCTGCGCCGCCGGCGCGCCTACCGCCCAGATAAGGCCGGGCCGGCGCAACGCGACAACCTCGACCTTGCCCCTCTGCCAGCGACCGTCACCGCAGCCCACGCAGCGTTGGCCGCCTCTGACGGCACCGGTCCATCCGATCTCACCGCACCGGATCAGCGCACGGGACAGCCGCCGGACTCATTGCTGGCGGATGTGCCGCCAACGGGCGTCGGGCTCACGGGGGTTGCCGCTGACGATGCTGCTCGCGGCGTTCTCGTCACCGTCCTGCTGCGCGCCCTGCACCGCCGCAGCGCAGGGACGGCGCTCATCACCACGATCGGGGACCTGACCAGGCTGCTCGGCCCCACCGCACAACGGATCCACTCGGTTTCGGGTCTCACCGTCGCCGCATCACTGCAGGAAGCACTGACGGTGCTGGAGGAACACCCACACCATCAGACTCCTGACACCACCACTGGGCGGGGCAGCAGCTCGGCGAATGGGCCATCCCGCCAGCCACCCCGGGTCTTGCTCACCCACACGCCGCAGGATCCCGGCACCGCACGCCGCCTCAAGGCCGCACTCGCAGCCAGCGGCGGCACCGCCGTCGCGGTTCTCGTCGGAGCCTGGCCGCCCGGCGCGACCTGGGAGATCACGGCAACCGGTCACGGCTACGACGGCACCCAGGAGCAGCCGGCAACGCAAAGAATGTGCGTTCTCAACGCGGCGGCTGCCACCGACCTGCTCACAGTGATCAGCCAGGCCCAGCCCCACCCGGGACACAACACGCCACTCGCTCCGGCAGCCGACCCACCGCCCACCCGGGCGCGCGTCCCACGGCAGACCGCTCGAGGCCAAGCGCCAACCACGCCCCGCCACACCATCAATCAGCCTCTGCACCTGCAAGTCCTCGGCGACACCACGCTGAAGAGCCACGGCCAGCCGGTGACGATCCGGCGCACTTCGGCCCGCCAAGCCCTGGTCTTGCTCGCCGTGCACCCCGGCGGCGCCAACAGTCGAGACCTGACATCCGCCATCTGGCCCGGCCTTCCCGCACACACCGTCACCGCCCGCCTCTACACCACCCTTAGCGACCTCAGAAAGGCTGTAGCCGCCGTCAGCGATGTTCCGCTCATCGAGCACACCGGCGACCGCTACCGCCTGCGCCGCGACCACATCGAGGTAGACCTGTGGCGGTTCCACGCTGCGGTAGAACATGCCACCACCGCAGTGACCGCACGCCCCGCCGCCTGGCAGGCCGTCATCAACGCCTACACCGGCAACCTCGCCGCCGAACACGACTGGCCATGGCTAAACCCGCCACGAGAAGCCCTACGCCGGCACGTCATCGACGCCTACACCGCCCTAGCCGCCACCCAGCCCAACCCGCAGCGCGCCCTGCCCCTACTGCAAGACGCGATCCGCGTCGACCCGTACAACGAAAACCTGCACCGGCGGGCCATACACGCCCTCGCCGCGCTCGGCGACCACACCGCTGCCGACGACCTGCTCACCACCTTCAACCGACGACTGACCGACGCCGGCATGGAGCATTTCATCCCCAACGAAGAAGTCCGGCAGCCGCGCGCAGCCTCAAGCGGGCAAAAGCACTAGCAGCCCGCCCCGGCCTGCAGGCGACCTCCGGCCGGGCACCGGCCGGGCCGGCCACGCTGACGGGCACAAAACCTTGGGAAGACCTCGGGGACCGCCCCGAACCCCGACCCCTCCTCAGACATCAGCTGCGGATCCCCTCGCCGGGTACCACAAGGGCTACCAGAATTCCCGGACGGGGCCAAGGCCGTCCGGTAGGGCACTCCACCTTGGCCCCATCCGGGAGGCTGGACGGTCTACACCTGCCCGACGAGGAGATCCTCCAGGACCGCCCCGACGGTTTACTGTTCTACCCTCGGCGGATGCCCCAGCAAGTCTTTGCCCGCATCGCCGTAGTCGGCGCGGTGCTGCTCGGTGTTCTGGTGCTGTGTGGCGTTGTTCTCCAGCAGCTAGCCGAGCCGATCAAGAGCCCTGGCGCGCGGGCGATCGAGTGCACGGATGCCGATCATCGGTTGGCCGAGCAGCTGACACGAGACCGGGTGCTGAGCTCTCCTCCATCCGGCACCACCCTCGACCGTGTCGATCAGGCCCCGTGCGGGGGTGAAAGCGACGATTGGGGGCTTGTTTCGGCGGACATCGGCTTGCCGCCGGGCACGTCGATGGACCCGGTCCTTGACCACTACCGCACCTTGTTGACGGCGGGTCATTGGAGGATCGCCCCCGAGTCAGGAGAGTGGAATCCGCTTTGCGCCGACCGGACAACGAACGGGCAGCAGGTTCGTCTAATCCTTGGGTTTGGGCGTGCTACGCCAGGCCCGCACACCTACGGCGAGCTCGGGATTGACATCAGCTTTAAGCCCGGTGGGGAAGACCTTCGCTGCCACAGCTGACAGGGCGAGCCAGCTAGGGATCCGGGGGGCGGCTCGGGCCATCCGCGGGCCAGTAACCGTGGCGCGCAGCTGTCACGAGCGGGCGCGAGAAGCGACCCGGCGAGCGACCGGTCGCAGGCGTTTCGGGCATCACGACCAGTTGAGCGCCCCCTTCCAAACTGACGTTCACACCGGGTTACCTGTAGGGGGCGTAGTGGACGCTGCGGGACCACCGCCGCCAGAAGGGTAGCGGCAGGCAGCCGGTCGGCGCTTCGCCTCCGATCTCGGTCTCCACTGATCCATCGGCGAGCGTGACCGAGACGGCCGAGCGGCCGGGACCGAACACCTCCCGGACCCTGCCGGCGATCACTGAACGGGCGATGTCTTGGAGCAGGGCGACGTCTTCAGGGCCGGCTTCCAGTTCCCATCGGCCGCCGTAGTCACCGACCCCCAGGATGAGTTCATCGGAGAAGTCCGTCCATCCGAAGGCACGAGCATCGGGGTTACGTGGTGTGACGCCCACCGCTATCCCGCCCTCGATGCTGTCCACCTCCACAGTCGCCACCCCTGCCAACTCCGTTGCCAACTGCCTCGCGATTTCCAGAGTTGGTGTCCGGGGCGGCTGGCCGATGTTGGGTTCGTCTTGGCCGTGCTCATCCGTCACGCAGTCAGTCTGCCAAGCCGTCAGGGGTAAGGCGGACGCTGCGGTCACCTCTGCCCGGCTCCTGACCGTGAGCGGTCCGCATCTGGTCTGCAAGAGGTCGGCGGACGGTGGGGGAGTGGTGTCAGATGTCGAGAGGCCTTTCCGCTGCTAGGCCCTCATGTGCCCAGGTCGTCGGGGCGGGCAACTTGATCTCGTAATGCGTAGGTCGCCGTGCCATCCACTGGCCCATGGTGAGCAACTTGATTTCATAAGTCCTCGGTTCGTTTGGGGACCGGCGATTGGTCGCATCGCCAGCGTGGACGGGAGCGCGACGGCGGCGGATGTCGCAGGTTGCGCGGCCAAGGTCAGGCGGCTCGTGGTGACGACGTCTGCCGTTGCGGTGGCGTTGCCAGGCTTTGTCGGGGTCCGAACCAGCCGGCGAACCGTGCCGCCGCGGCGGCGGCCGGTGCGAGACCCGCCCGGCCGCGGGCGAGCAGCGTGGGTCGGGTCGCGGCCCGGCCGGCATGCTGGGCGTCGCGTGCCGGCGGGCACGGGTATGCCTCGTTGTGGCAGCGCAGGTTCGCGCAGTGGCGGGGCCGTTCAGGGTCGGGGAGGTGGCGGGCGGCGACGTCGGTGGCGAGGAGCCACAGCAGGACGTCGGTGACATGGTGCGGTGCGGCGCGGCGGTGCGGCTGCGACATCAGCTGCTGCCCTTCCGGTGCGGGTGCGACTCAGGTGGCCGCCACCCCTGGCCAGCGGTGTGGGGGATCCGCTGTCGGGTTCGCCGGGGTGGCGGCCGTGACGAGTAACGCTCGACTTTCCGGATAGATCAAGTCGCCGTCGTGACGTTGGGCGGATTCGCTCGTCCCGCGCCGCGCGGCCTCCCAGCAAACCCGGCCGCCCGCCGGAAGGGCTGACCGTAATGGTGATCAGCGCAACCGGCGGAGGCGTGAACTGGGGAGTAGTCGCCACGGGCTGCGTCGGCCAATCCGGTGACAACGCACGGGGAGCACCCATCGGAACTTCGGCACCGGGGACGCCGTGGCAGGCCTTCTTCCCCCTACTTTCGCGGCAGAGAGGTCCTGGCCAACGCAAGAGCGCGGCCGCGGCCGTCGGGCATCGCGGCCCGGGCTGGTGGCAGGGTGGGTTTGGTGAGGGGCGGCACGTCCTCTGCGCCAGCACGAGGGATACGAGATCACTTTCTCCCCGGGAGAAAGTAGCGGCGGCGTTCCGGCTAGGACGGTGAGACTGGGACGCCGCAGGGGAAGGAACGGGCGGCCTCGCGCAGAACGGAGACCATGTTGGCCGCCTCGTTGCGCGTCAGGACGGGTCGGGTGTCGGCGGCGGTCAGCGAAAGGACGCCGAGGCTCAGCCGTGAGCGGTGCGATGAGCCGGGTCGGCGGTTGCGCAGGACGCCACCGAGATACTGTCGGCCAATTCCGGCCTGTCGTACCTGGGTGGCTCGTCGGCGTCGAGGTCACCGCCGAGGGCTTCGTAGCCTTCCTGCCCGTCCCACTCGATGCTCGTGGGCAGGTCGGCCAGCGCGGCTTCGATGGTGTTCTCGGCGCGGGTGAAGGCGTTCTCGCGGGTGGTGGCGGTGACGTCTATGAGCAGGGGAAGGGTGAGGCGGACCTGCCAGCGGCGGGGCAGCAGCGGCAGGTCGAGGACCTCCAGAAGGCTGTTCGCGGCGTCGATGCTGACCTGCTTGGTGTGGACGGCGTCGGCGAGCGCTTCTGGTACCTGCCGGTGCAACCGGTTCGGCGCGTCGGGGTGGGCGTTATCGGATGGGGTGCAGGTCTCGGCCTGCCGCAGGTGGGACAGGATCTGGGCGGTGGTGTGGGTGAGCCAGCCCAGTGGCGCCTGCTGGCCGGGGTGAAAGGCCTCCCAACTGGTGCGGAGGATGGTTTCGAGTGCCGGCTCGCGGGGTGTGATGTCTGTGCTAGTCATCTGCGGTGTTCTCCTCTTCTGGTTTCAGTGAGCGGACATGGAGGCGCCCCGCAGCCGGGATGAGGCGCGGGGCGCGGGAGTTGCCGGCGCCGCCGGTAGAGGTTCGTGAGTGCCGGTGGGTGTCTAGGCGGCAGCGGTCACGGCGTGACCGGGTGTGCGCTTGCCATTAGTCAGCGGGCGGGTTGGGGCTGTCGCCGGGGCGGGTGATCAGGCCGGCGCCCAGTTCGGTGAGGGCGTGGCATTCCTGCCGTAGGCGGGCGGTGGCCTTGTCCCGTTGAGCGAGGGCGCGGGTGAGAGTGTCAGCGACCCGGTCGAGGCGCTCGCGCATGGACAGCACCGCGTCTGCGCCGCCGTCGGCGTGAACGTCGCAGAGCAGGTTCGCGGCGTTGGTTAGCGTGGTGATCTGCGCGTCGGCGGCAGCGATCGTGGCGGCCGCCGAGATCAGCGCGCACACGGTGTCGGCATGCTGCGCGCAGGCTTGGTCCAGTTCGTCGGCGTCGAGGGCGTAGCCCTCACCGTCGGTGAGTCGTCGCAGGATGTCGAGGTAGTCAGACATAGGTGTCCCCCGAAGGCGATGGGGTTGATGGGCGGCGGCGAGTCGTGTCAGAGCGTGGTGCGCATGCTCTGGTCGGGCCAGCCGTCGAGCACGGACGGGGGTAGTCCTTCGCGCAGCATCCGGTCGATGAGCTGAGCGAGGGAGTAGGTGGGATTCGCCTGCAGGGCCCGTTCGACGGCGACGGAGGCCAAGGCTCCGGCGCCGCTGCGCCAGGCGGCGAAGGCGAGCAGGCTGGCGGGTGGGGCGGCGAGGTCGGGTTGGGCGCGGCGGGTGATGTCGCTCCACAGCGCGACATGCCACGGCTGGGAGTCGGTGGCCCGCCACGCGGCGTCGCGTATCGCCGTGATGGGCAGCAGCACGGTCAGCCAGGCGAGCTCGTCGTCGGTGAGCACCTGGTCATTCGCGTAGCGGGTGAATGTCTCCCGCACGATCGCCTCGCCCGCGCGGATCAGCGCGCCATGGCCACCCTGGGCGGCGAGGGCGCGGCGGCGTGCCCGGGCCTGGTAGGTGGCGCGGGTGACGGCGGCGCGGGCGGGGCCGTCGATCGGGGCGATGCTGGCGACGAGTGCCTGCCGGTCGGGCAGCGTGGTGTGGCCAGCGACGATGGCGTGCAGGGCGAGGTCGCTGCGGTCGGGGTCGAAGGGCATGCCGTCGATGGGGCAGCAGGTGGGGTTCTGGCAGAGGTAGGAGAAGTAGCGGCGGTCGGTGACCCGTAGCGCGTCGAACACGTCGAAGCCGGCGGTATGCAGCCGGGGTGTGACGGTGTCAACGGCTGGGGTGACCTGGGTGGCGGGGCCGTAGCCGATGACAATCGTGGCGGTCACGTCGGCGTGGTGGAGCATGCGTAGTTGCTGAGGCATCACCTCGTCGGCCCAGTCGACGGCGTCTGCGGGGTTGGGGAGGTCGGTGCGGCTGGCGACGGCGACGGTGGGGCCGGTGAGTCCGATGAGGACCAGGCTGTCGGTGGGGTGGAAGCCGAGCAGGTAGGGCACGGCGGTGATCAGGTCAGCCGGTGAGGTGATCGGTAGGCGGTGCTTGTCGCTCACGGTGTCTCCCGAGATGTACGGAGCGGGGAATCCCGGGCACGGCCGCATGGCCGTGCCCGGGGTGCGCGGGTTGCGCGGGGTAGCCGGGCAAGCGGCTGAGGCGGTGCAGGGAAAGAACCCGATCCCGTGCCGGTCGAGCAGGCACGCGGAGTCATCCGCGGCGTCTGGCGTCGGCAGTGGCGGCCGTCTGTCCAGGTCCGGTCGGGTGGAGCGGGCTGTTGTCAGGCCTGCTCGAGGGCGGTGACGGCGGCGTCGGCGACGTGGTCGATGGCCTGCACCGGGTCGGCCACCAGGAGGGTCGTGGTGTCGGTGAAGGTGTGCCCGTCCAGGTCGGCGGGGCGGAGCCACAGCACGGCGCATCCGGCGCGGTGCAAGGTGGTGACGAGTCGTTGCGCTGCCGGGATGTCGTCGAGGTCGCCGTCGGAGACGACCGCGAGCATCCGCAGCCTGCCGGGCTGGCGTAGCTGCAGCAGTTCGTCGGCGAGCTTGACGGCGTCGATGAAGGTGCTGCTGCCGCCGAAGGTGCGCATCTCCTGCACGTGGGTGGGGCGTTGCCGGGGGCCGATGAGCAGGGTGACCGTGCTGCCGAAGGCGATGGTGGCCGTGATGGCGTCGCTGCTGCGGGCGGCGTGGGCGAGGATCCACCCGGCCGACGACATGGGCGCCGCGTACGGGTGCATGGAGAAGGACACGTCGACGATGACGCCCAGGTGCAGGGTCGGCTTCGGCGGCGGCAGCGCGGCGCGGCGTTGCCACGGTGTGGCAGTGGGGATGGTGCCGGCGGCGGTCTGCGCTTGGGCGGTGATGGCGTGGCGGGTGCGCAACCGGCCGGGTGGGATGAGGCTGGGCCGGGTGTCGGGTTCGGGTTGGTGGGTGCGGGCGCGACGCAGCCGGGCGGCGAGGTGGCGGGCGGCGGCGCGTTCGCCGTCGGTGGGGTCGCGTCGGGTCCACGTCGCGGGAGCGGAGAACCGGGCGGTGATCTGCCGGGCCCGATACTCGCTGGGGGTCAGACCAGTGGCGTGGGCGAGGTAGTCGGTCAGGGCCTGGGCGAGTCGGCCAGCGAACACACCCGGATCCGGCACGGGGATATCTGGTTGCCGATCAGGGTTGATGCCGAGGATGCGGCACCACCGCCACGCCAGGTCCATCATCGCCTCGGCGTCGGTGTCGTCAGCGGTGTGGGCCTGCCGCCACACGTCACGCAGCTGCAGGAGGCGTTTGCGGCCGAGGATCGCCGTGACGGCGGCGCGGACACCGCGGATGTCTTTGGCGGTGAGGATGCGGGCGTCGACGCGGGCGAGGAGCAGTCCAGCGAGGTGTCCGGCGTGCCACAGGTCATCGACGGGCGCGTCGCCGGGGTCGAGGAGCGTGGTGACGGTGTGGCGAAGCCACCGCCGGTCGGCGCGCCGGCGGCTGCGCTGCCGGTACTCAATACGCGACTCTTCGAGGACCTTGGCGACGGCGGCCACCACCGGTGGGGTGCCGGGCGGGGTGCGCCACTGGCTGTGGGCGGCGTGGGCGGCTTCGTGCACGAGCAGCCCGTAGGCGGTGGGCACGAGCTTCTTGTGGCCGGCGCGGCGGGGGTTGGCGACGTCGGGGGCACCGATGTGGCTGGCGTCGACTTCGATGCGCCGGTCGTCGGGGTAGAAGCAGGCGGGGGCGCCGCCGCCAGCGCCGGGCGCGACCGTCACGGTCAGGTCGGTGCGGCCGGTCAGGACCGAGACGTGCCGGGTCCAGGCGGTGCTCCAGTCCTGCCAGGCAGGATCGGCGACGCCGGGTGTGGTGGTGTCGGGCTGCAGGTGGGTGTGGGGGTGGGGCATGAGGGCTCCTTTCAGCGTTGCTTGCCGAGGGTCAGGGCGGTGATGTCGGTGCCGAACTGCTGCCGCAGAGCGGCGACAACCGACTCGCGGTCGTCTTCGGGAGCGCGGCCGGCGAGATTGGCGACGGCAGCCGGCAGGCCGAGGGTTTTGCGGACGCGGGCGAAGCCGAGCAACTCGCGCAGCTGCGGCGCCCACGACACCCGGCCGGCAGCCAGGTCCGTGTTGAGGGCGATGGCCGCTTGCACGGCGGGGGCGGGGACGCCGAGGTGGCGGGCGAGGTCCCAGTCAGTAGTGACCTCGATGTGCACGTCGAAGCGGGACGCGAGGGCTTCGGTGAGGATCGCGCCGTGCACGCCGGGGTTGTGGCCGGCGATGACGTAGAACCCGTCGACGGCTTCGACGCGTTCGTTGCGGTAGCCGGGGATGGTGATGACCCGCCGGCCGTCCATGGCCGGGTACAGCACGGCGAGGACCTTCGGAGCGATGAGGGTCGCGTCATCGACCAGCAGGGCCCGGCCTTCGCGCATCGCGGCAACGAGGGGGCCATAGACGAACTCGTAACCGCCGTCCGGGAGGGGGATGAAGTTGCCGAGGAAATCCTCCACAACGGTGTCCCCGGTCCCGGCGACGGTCAGCAAGTCGGGGAAGGCGGCTTCGACGAGGGCCGTCTTGCCGGTGCCAGGCGGCCCGTAGAGCAGCACCGGGATTCGCTTCTCACGCAGGCGGCGCAGCACGTCGACGTCCGTGGCTCCGGCGAGCTTGCGGGGGAAGTACAGGTCCCCGTTCGGCCGTGTTACCGGCTGCCGTCTCGACCTGCCGCCGCCGCTGCTGGTCAAAGTGCGGGGCAGGGGTGGTGGGAGGGTGCCTGCGGCGTCGCTGCCGGCCTGGGTGATCTGGAAGCGGTGCGGGTCGGTGTGGTGGGTGGCGTACCCGGCCGCGGCCATCTTCTTCAGGGCTTCGAACACCGCCCCGGAGGAGCGGGCGGCGATCGCGGTGGTGATCTCACCGACCTTGAGCACCTGGTCCGGGTGGCTGGCGAGGTAGGCGGCGACCTGCCGGTAGAGGTAGCCGGGACGACGGTCACCGGACGTCGCGTTGTCCGGGGCGCTGTCGTCGGGGCTGGCGGCTGGGGCTGCAGGGTCCATGCTGGTCTCCTGTCGTAGGGGTGGGGCCCGCGCACCCGTCTCCGGGTGCGCGGGCGGTGGTGCGGTGTCCGCGCGGCGGAGATGGGAATTGGCGGGCCGATCCCCTGGCAGGGACGGCCAGCAACCTCGTGAGCTGCTCAAAAGGGGGCAACCCGGAGGGCTGCCGGTAGGCGGATGCCGGCGCACACCCGGCGGTGGGCGACGACGATGAACGCACCTGGCACCGCATCGGTCAAGTCGAGCCGGGCAACTGGTACGCGAACCGGCGTTATCGGCGGCGGAGGGTGACCTCAGTGGTTGGCCGTCGGGAGACCTGCACGGTCAGGCCGAACACGCTGCCGTCGGACAGCTCCAGCCACACACCGCGGTCGAGGGTCAGAACCTGGGCGTCCCGGTAGGTACGGGCCGAGATGATGTGCACCGGCTGGCCATCGCCGGCGGTGAGCTGGGGCAGGCCGGCGTCGTCGCAGAGCCGGTCCAGCTCGTCGCTGGTGAGCAACTGGAGCACCAGGGCTTGCAGGATCTCCTCGTGGGCGTAGCCGCTGAACTCGTCGTCAACGTCGTCGCGCATCGCGTTGCTCCGATCGTGGTCGTGGGATTGCCATGACTGGTGGCGGGGTCACGGGGCGCCGAGCGCAGAGCTCGGCTGCTCGCCGGGGGCGGGAATGTCGCCGACAAGGTGGTCGCAGTCGTAGGGGTGCACCGGGATCCACGTCCACGCCCAGCCCATGACGATGTACTCGCCGTCCGCGTTCGGAGCGATCCGCTGCACCGCCTCCGGGTCGTAGTGCACCCGGCTTTCGTCGACGTCGATGACGTCACCGTCGAAGCGCATCCGGGCCATCGACTCGTCCACGAGATCGTCCAGGTCGCTGCCGGTGACGCCTTGGTCGGCGAGGTGCTGCCGGTACCGGTCGCGCGCGGCCTGCTGCTCGGCGACGATCGCCTCGGCCACCTGCCGGGTGCAGGTGAACACCGCCCACCCATTCCAGGTGTCGACCAGCGTCCCGACGAACCCCACCGGGATCCGCACCTCGCCATCGCTGTTCGGCGTCCACGCCCAGTCACCGGCGAACACCCCGGGCTCACCGATGCGCACCTGCTTCGGGTGCAGGTGGCTCAGGTCGCGGTCGTCCCCGGTGGGGTTCAACAGCACCCGGCACTGCCGGGCGACCTCGTCGGTGACCGCGGCGTCGAAGCCGTCGCACCACGCCCACCGTGTCTGGTCGCAGCGGGCCGTGGTCAGGCCGTCCCACGCCGGCGCTCCGTCCGGGGCCGCCTCGGCATACCGGTCCCGGTCCTCGGTGAGAAAGTATCGGTCGGCCGCGGGAAGGCCGTCGAGCACTGCGGGATCGCCGTCGTCGACCGCGGTCAGGACCTGCCGTGCGGTCGCGGCGACGCTGCCGCGGGCGCGGCCACCGAGAACGTCCTGGGCCCACCACTGCGCCGATTCTCGTCCGGGGGCGGTGCCCGCGGCGCGCAGCGCGTCGAGCACCCGCTGCCAGTCAGCGTCCGTCACGTCTTGTCCGGCGATGCGGCGGATGCGGTCACCGGTGTCGAGGATCATCGCCAGCCGGGAGCCGCTGTCCCAGTCGACGTCGACGATCCGCCGGTCGGGGTCGTAGCGGCGGACGGTGCCTTGGTCACCGGGCCGCAGCTGGGTGTGCGGGTCGGTGGTGTGCACGAGCGCCACGCGCTCGCCTGGCTGATAGGTCATTGTGTCTCCGTTTCGATGTGGGTCGTACGTGGACGCACAGAGCGCCCAGCAGCAGCCGACGGTGTGGCTGCGGCGCATGTGTTGCTGGGGCGCTTCTGGTGACTGGGCGGAAGAGGCTGGGGCTGGCCATGCGAGCAGTCCCGGCATCCTCTGCTCGCGTTCATTGGCGGATAGGTGCCAAATTTGCGAAAGGTCAGCGATGCGTATCGTCAGTGGAGGCGTTCAGTCGATACGCGTTACGCCCAGTTGGGGTGAGGTAGTGGCCTGTCTCGAAGCCAGTCGCGGCAGCGGGTGACACCGGCTGCCATAATGACCCTTGTAGACGAAGGGACGCGGGCTGAGAAGGCAGCCTTGGTCTAATTGGGGCAGTGGTATATTGAGCGGTTTGAAGAGGATTGGCGGGAGGCGTGATGCCAGGAATGCTTTACTATCCCGACATCAACCCATCGAACGCCGGGCTATATCACGCACTGCTCTATTGGGACAGGATCGCGACTGTTGTGCCGCCGAACTATGCAGTACTACTCGACGACCGGATGCGGGAGGTAGCGGACGCCGGACTGTACGAGCCAATCGAGGCTGGCCTGATTTACGACCCAGCTCGGATGATTGACATGGACGTTGAGCTGGTCGCCGCGTTGGAGCAGATTCCGCTCGATGATCTCCTTCCGCCTCTAGACCGCGTGGCATATCCAGGTTCGGGCTTCTACGCGGCGAAGGCGGACAGCAACTGCTTGGACCTGCTCCAAGGTATGGGGCTCGTCTTGCCTGACCGGCGGGGGCCGGAGGTATGGGTGATGAATCCTCGAGTGCAGTTGGTGATGCTATCGATCATCGCCCGGCGAGTGGCCGCTGAACAAAACGCCATCGTCGGGCATACCGCTAGCTCGGCGCTACGGCCGTTCACCGATAAGGAGCCCGCCTACTGGCTGGGCCATCGGCCGCTGTCAGGGATGACTTCCCACGCAGGCCACGTCGCTCATCTAAGTCGAACCGAAGCCTGCTGGCGGGTCGAAATCGGTCGGCTCCTTCCGGTTCCGGCCGAGGACGTCCTCCTCTCCGACGTGCTGCGATTCCGGGAGCGTTACAAGCCAGAGCGTGAGCGGCTCCTCATGGCGGTGGAGAAGCTGCTGCACGATCTGGCGCAGCGGTGGGAACATCCAGAGGACATTGTCCGTGAAGCTGAGCAACAGTTGACGGAGGCACTCGACAACCTGCGCTCCGCAGCCCGGGCGACGAGACGCCGATGGTTGACGCGGTCCGTCGCGGTCTGCGTGGCGATCATCAGCAGTGGCACGGCAGCAGGTCTCGGGGCCAGCCTCGGTGCCGATGTTGACGCCGAGGCGATTTCCCAGATCGCATTAGCTACCACTGTCGCCGGTGCTGCCGTAAACATCGCCACAACCCCAATCCGCGGCAGTGACGCTCCCACCTCGCCGTACACCTACCTGCAGCGGGTTAGGTCCGAACTTCGGCTCGATTAAACTGAAGGCCTATGCCCACGCTTAGCCGAGTCGTGAGGACCCGCCTTAGCGCGAGTGCAGCATGGGCTAGTCGACGATGCGGCGGACGGCGGCGAGTTGGCGGCTCCACGCCGCGAGCTTGCTGATCTTCACGACGTCGCCGGTGTGCGGCGCCTGAATCAGAAGGCCCTGTCCGAGGTACATGCCGACGTGCCCGGGGCGGCTGGCGCTGCCACGGCTGCCGGCGATGAACATCAGGTCTCCCGGCCGCAGGTCGCGGTGGTCGGTGACCGGCGCTCCGGCGTGGACCTGTTCGCTGGTGGTGCGGGCAATGGGGATGCCGGCGGCCCGGTAGGCCTGCTGCAGCAGCGACGAGCAGTCGCACTGCCGCGCGGGGACGCCGGAGTGCGCGGCGGTGCAGTCCCCGCCGAAGGTGTAGGGGGTGCCGAGCTGGGCCAGGGCCCAGCCGATCGCGGTGACCACCGGCAGCGGCGTGCCCGCCGGCAGGGAGAACCCGGATGGCAGGGAGACCGGTTCGCCGCCGAACTGGCCGTCACCGCCGTCGACCAGGCACAGCGGGTTGCTCATCGCCTGCTCCAGATCGCCTGCGATCGGGCCGGCTGCGCCGCCGCCGGTCAGCAGGCGGACCATGGCGATCGCGTCGTCTTCCCACTTGGCGTAGGCGCCGGGAAAGGCGGAGCGCTGCACCGCCTGCGCGGCCTCGGTCAACGGCATGGCCTGCCAGCCGTCGACCGTGAGCAGCGTGGTGTAGAACTTCCCGGCGGCGAAGCGGGGATCCTGGAGCTGGGCGGGTGTGCCCCAACCCTGGGATGGGCGCTGCTGGAACAGCCCGACCGAGTCCCGGTCCCCGCCGGGCAGGTTCCGCAGGGTGGACTCCTGCCTGGCGGTGGACAGGGCGATGACCCAACCGCGGGGCGGGACCGCGCGCTCGGCGCCGACGGCGACGATGGTGGTGGCGTTGCCGACCTGCTCGCTGCTCCACCCGCCGACGCCGTTAGCTGGTGGGGACACGCTGATGCTGGGCAGTAGCGGCTGTCCGTCGGGGCCGACGGCGCTGTAGCAGCCGGCGGAGGCGGTGCCGCCGCCGGTGAACAAGGCGCCGACGCCGGCGGCGCACAGCACGAGCAGGGCGACCACGCCCGCGCTGATGGCGCCGAGGGCACGCGCGCTCATCGGGGCACCCCCGGCGTGGGGACGCAGCAATGATGTGCGGCCCAGGGGTGCGCGATGGCGCCTTCTGCCCGGTACGGGGCGGAGGGCTTCGGGGCGGCGCAGGCGTCGAGGTGGTAGCGGGCGGCAGGTTCGCCGTCGTCGGTGTGCACGGCGATCGCGTCGGCGGCGGGGTCGATGAGGTAGATCCATGCCGCGTCGAGGTGCGCGGCCTGCGACAGCGGGAAGACGCTGACCGGTTCCGGCGCCTCGACCGTGCCGTCCGGCGACGTGGCGGCCAGGGTCATGCCGACCCCGGCAACCGGGTGCTGCCCCGCGAACCCGGACGTGGCGGCGCCGGTGATCGTCGGGTCGAGGTACTCCCAGTCGTGGGCGAGGACCGCGGCGACGAGAACGTGGGTGTCGCGGCGGGCGTGGCCCGCCCAGATGCCGGCGAGCGCGGGGATGACGGCGGCGGGATAGCCGTCGAAGAGCACGAACCGGGCGTGCGCGAGGTGTGGCTGGTGGGGGTCGGCGGTGCCGACGTAGCAGCGGCTGCTCACGAGCAACTCCTTCGACAGTGTTCACGGCAGGACGAGGCGGACGCGGGCCACATCCGGGGCCGCGGCGAGCACGCGGTGGGGATGGGCGGGCCGGGTCGGGCACTGCGCGCAAGGCCACGCAGCGCGGCGGCTGCGTGGCCTTGCGCGGATGAGGGCCGGTAGAGCGGCTGTTTGCTGTAGGCCGCCCGGGCCGGTAGCCGGGGCACCTGGTCGGCGCGGGTCGGGTTAGGTCAGGTGGACTGCTGGGGCCACCGGGTGACCCGCTGGACGCCGGTCGATTCAGCCAGGGCGGTCAGGTAGTCGTGCCAGCTGGTGAGCCAGCGGGCGGGCAGGGTGGGGTCGAACTGCCGGGCGGTCACGTCGACGATCTGCCAGCCGGTGGGGTCGCCACCGGGTTCGGCGAGCAGGACCGTGCGATGGATGAAGGCGACGACGCCGGCCTGTTCGTCGGCCCAGCCGGCCACGTCGACCACCTGCGCGGGATAGCCGAGCTGCTGCAGCCGTTCGGCGGTGGCGGGCGCCCAGGTGAGGCAGTCCCCGTCGGCCGGTGCCGGCGGGACAGGCAGCTCCCGCACGACGGCGGGCAACCGCCGTGCGGAGATCTTCGGGTGCAGGCGGTGGATCGCCCGCCTGGCCTTCGGGTCCGGGTCGTCGATGCCGGCCATGCCGTGCTCGGCGGCCTCCGTACCGGAGCCGAACAGCGGCACGGGGGAGACGTAGGCGCGAGTCGCCGCGACCTCGTCCGGGTCCATGCCGTGCAGGGCGGCCAGCCGCAGGGCGAGGAGGTTGTCGGTGTCGTGGCAGCCGGCCCAGCCCGCGCACACCCGCCCGTCGGCCTGGTGGCACAGGAACAGCCCGCCCGGTTGCAGTGCCGTGGGCGCATCGTAGGCGGGCAGCTTGGCGTACTCGGAGGCGTCCCACACGCCGGAGGGCACGTCGCGGCGGTAGGGGCAGGTCCCACACGGGGCCTTCGCCGGGCCGCGGGTGCCGTCCCGCTGGCCGCTCACGGCGGCCGGTGCGTCCATGTCCGCTTGCGTGCTCGCCGGCTGCGGCCATGCTGCGGGCTTGGCGCGCCACCCGAAGATCGGGTCGCTGGTTTCCACGGATCCGCAGCGGGGGCATCGGGCGTAGCTGTCCTGGCCGTAGCCGGCCATGGACGGCGTCTCGTCCTGGAAGACCTCGTTGACGGCTCCGCAGATCCGGCAGTGGATGGATGCCCCGTCCGGGGTGGACACCTCGAAGATCGGCTCCTGCTGTTCGCTGTTGCGCCACGGCTCGAAGCGGGTCACGGCAGGGTCCTTCCGGTGAGGCGGGCGGTACCGGCGAGGAGCGCGGCCAGTCCGGGCCCGGTCGCGGGAGTGTTCGCGGCGGCGGGGGTTTCGTCGACCGCGAGGAGGGGGTGGTCCTCGCCGCACAGGTGGGTGAGCTGGTAGACGCGGCCGTCGGTGTCGACGGCGTCGATGCGGCGCGCCTGCCGGGGCCCGCCGGCGACGGTGAGGATGTCGTCGTAGAGGGCGGCCCAGGCCAGGAGCCGGGCGTCGGGGGCGGTGTCGCGGATCAGCCCGATGATGGTGTCGAGGGTGGCCCGATATGGCATAGCGGCGCTGAGCGGGTGGTCGAGGCCGGTGGCGAGGCGGTGCAGCAGTGCGGGCAGCCCGGCGGGTTCGGTGAGCAGGCCGTCGGGGTGCAGCGGGAACTCGACGCTGCGCATCGCGCGCAGCTTCGCCGGACAGCCGGCGTGCAGGGGCCGGTCGTGGATCAGCAGCAGGGTCGCGGGGCGACCCCAGCCGAGGACGTCGGCGTCAGCGTTCGTGGCGAGCAGGCAGCCGGCGAGAGTGTGGACCGCGGGGAAGGACAGCACGGTCGTCTCCCTTCGTGTGGAGGCGGAATAGGAAGGGACCCCGCAGCCGGCGGCTGCGGGGTCCCTGGTGCATGCGGAGCGGGATGGGGTTCAGTGCTGGTGGTGTCGGTCGCGGCTGCGCCCGTAGTCGGGTGGTCCGGTGAGCGGGCTGTGGCCCCACACGCCGAGGCCGAGGCGTTTGGCCTGGTACATGGCCTGGTCGGCCTCGGCGAGGACCTGCCGTGGGCTTACGCCGAGCCGCAGGAGGGTGTAGCCGACGGACGCGTGGACGTCGATGGTGTCGCCGTTGTCGAGGCGGATGGGCGCGTCGCCGATGCTGTGCCAGGCGGCGCGGGCCGCGGCGGCCACGTCGTCGCGGTCGCCGCGCACGAGCAGCGCGAACTCGTCGCCGGACAGCCGCGCGGCGACCTCGACGGGAGCGTCGAGGCCCGCGAGGAGTCGCCCGACGTGGGCGAGTAGGACGTTGCCGGTGTCGTGGCCGAAGGTGTCGTTGACCGTCTTGAACCGGTCGAGGTCGAGCAGCACCAGCCCGAAGGTGCCGTAATGGTTGAGGGCGGCGCGCAGCCGGGTGAGCAGGAGCCGCCGGTTGGGCAGGCCGGTGATCTCGTCGTGGGTGGCGTCGTAGCGGGCCGCGTCGAGGGCGTGGTGTTGGCGCCACAGCAGGGCACCGGCGAGGGCGAGGCCGGCGAGGATCCCTCCGACGGTGGTGACGATCGTGTGCAGGATGGGAGACACTCGTGTCGCTCCTTTTCTCGGGAAGGAGCACCGGGGGCGGGCGTGAGGCGCCAAACTTCAACGCCCGCCCTCGGGCTACATGGACAGTCGCCGGTTACTGGCCGCCGCTGGTGGGGGCGAGCTGGAAGGTGGCCGGCCGTTCGACGGTCTGAACGGCCTTCCCGGCGATGACGAGCTTGGCCAGGGCGTTGGCGGCCGCTCCCGCGCTGGCCTTCGCCGCACCCGTGCCGGCGTTCGCGGCGTCGACCAGCCTGCACAGCTCGCCAACCTTGTACTGCCGGTCCGGGTGGGCTTCGAGAACGTCCAGAACCGCCCCCCGCAGCGACCCGCCGACGCGCCGCGCATTGGCCGGTCGGGCCTCGGCCTGCGGTGTCTCAACGATCTCGCCACCGTTCGGCTCCAGATCCCGGGTCAGGTCGGCCGAGGGTTCACCGGCGCTGTCGATATCAGCGGACGTGGGCGTGGTGGCGTCGTCGGCTGGCGACGCGACGGGCTTGAGGTCCACCACCGCCGGCTCGTTGTGGTCGCCGTCCCCTGCCTGCTGATCATCGGGCGCTGCGGCCGGCGGGCAGTCACCGTTGCCGCTGCGCTCGTCCGGCGTCCCCAGCTCAACACTGGGGCGGGGTTCACCGGGGTCGGCAGGACGTTGCCCGCCGGATTCGCCGGTCGTGGCGGTGGCGGCGCGGCCGGCGGCGGTCAGCCGCCACAGCGCGCGCCCGTCGTCGGTGCGCACCCGCTCCACCTGCCCGGAGCCTTCCCAGGCGCGCAGCTTCGAGGTGGTCGTGGAATAGCCGAGCCCTGCGTGCTCCGCAACTGCCGTCGCGGTGGCCTCGCCGAGTTCGGCGAGCGCGGCCAGCACTTTGATCATGCTGTGCGCGGGGACGGGCTCCTGTGACGTGTCGGTCATCGGCGTGTCCTTTCTCGTCAGTAGTGGCGCCGGGATTGAGGGCCGTGCACTGATCCACGCTTCGAGCGCGGCGGTGATCAAGTGCAAGGACCGGATCTCGGGACGCCGACGTCTCTCGCCTGGCTGCCGGCTCGCCTCCATCGGCCGCCAACCAGGGCGGTTGAGCACGTGCGTGCAGGGCATCCCAGGCACGGCCGTGCGGCCGCGGGCGGGAGTGCCCGGGAGCGCGGATGGCCGGGCAAAGGCCAGGTCGTGCGGGCGTCAGGCGTCAGCAGGGGGTGTCCGCCGGCTCGTGTGCGGGCCGTCGGAGGCGATGGAGAGGATCTGGCGAGCGCGGCCGGCCAGCGCGGTCAGGGCCAGACGCATCCGGGATCTGGCCGGCATCCGGGTGGATTCACTGTCGTGCCAGAACCACAGGTGGGCGCCGACGCTGTAGTAGCCGTCGCGGTCGGGATAGCAGCGGTCGACCACATCGAGGCGAATACGGTCGCCGGTGTCGTACTCCTCGAGCAGGAGGAGCGTGCTCCCGTTGAAGCGCAGCCGCGGGTACTCCCCAGGCATGCTGTCGAACCGCCACGGGCCGTCGAGGTCCGCGGCGATGCGTCGGGCGGTGGGCGCGTCGAAGCGGCAAATAAGGCCATCGGTGGCGGTGGTGTAACCGTCGGCGACCAGCGCGGGGTAGCCCCAGTCGCCGACCCGCGACGAGGTGACCATCCGGGGACGCCACCGGGCCTCGGGTGCGGCGATGTCGTCGCGGTGGTCCAGAACCTGCACGCTGCCGGCGTGCAGGACCTCGCCGGGGCGAGTGTGGGGGTGGACGAGCAGCCAGTGGTGGTCGAGGTCCCGCCCCCCGCGCAGCACGTCGATCAGCCGCCGGCGGTTGGAGTCTTGATGTCGCAGGGGCAGGAAGGCGCTGAAGGTCGGGGTGGAGGTGCGGGCGACGGTGGGGCGCCACGAAGCGCTGTGGACGCTCTGGTGCTCGCCGTGTGCGTCATGCCATGCGGGGACGCCGTTGGAGCGCAGCACGCCGGTGCCGGCGGTGTAGGTCAGCGTCAGTGCCGGCCCGTTGGATCCGCCGGCAGCGGCTTGGGCGCCGGTGAGGCGGTGGGTGGGGCAGGCGAGGGCGTGTTCTGCCAGGGGCAGGACGTCCTCCAGTCGGAACCACAGTCGGGTGGACATCAGCATGGGTGCCTTCTGTCGATGGGGCGGGAAGAGGAACAGAGCGGCCTGTCGCAGGCCGAGCTGGGTGGGCACCCCGAGCCCGGGGTGCCCGGCGTGCTGTGTGTTCTCGCGCAGCGGTTATCGGCCCCCAGCCGGCAGTCGTAGAGGGGGCGATCGTCATGCGGTGTGCCGTGCGTCTGCGCTGTGGGGCGCTGTCTGCCGGTACGTGGCCGGCGGCTGCGCCAGCGCCCTTTGAAGAGGGCCCGGACGTGTCGCAGGATCGTGTTCCTCGCCCCTGGGCCCCGGTTCGGGCGGTGTGCGGGCCTCAGCCTGCTGGTTCAGCTGCGAGCAGCGGCGAGGCGGCGGCGGTCAGCGGTGCGGGCAGGACGGGTGTTGCGCGCCGGCGCAGAGGGGTGATCGGCGGGCAGCGCACCCGGTGAGCGGGTGTTACAGGGCGACGGCGATCAGCCGCTGGCTGGGCTCGACGGTGTCGAGGTAGCGCAGGGCCTGCTCGAGGTAGGTCACCCGGTGGGTGAGGGCGTCGCTGGCCGGGGACAGCTTGCGGCCGTCGGCGGTGAGCAGGGCGTCGCCAACGATGGCGCTGGTGGCGCTGTAGTGCTGGTAGGCCATCTGGCCTGCCTGGTACATCTCCAGCTCTCCGACGCTCGGCTGTCCGGTGCCAGGGGTGGCGGCGGCGTACATCCGCATCGCGTTGACGCGGGGTTGTGCGTGGAAGTCCGCCGCGGCGGCGTGGAGGGTGTACCTGTCAGGGTCGGCGAGGTGGCGGGCTTCGAACACCGGCCACGGCGTGGCCGGGCGGGTGCCATGCACAATCTGCTGCCAGATCTGGTAGCGGATGCCGGCGCCGACACCCGCGGCGTGGCGCATGCCTTGCAGGTCGAGCAGCTTGACCGGCCCACCGGCGCAGGCCGGCGGGCGGCCCTTGCGCAGGCCGACCATCTGGTGCCGCTGCCACAGACGCAGCGCGGGGACAGCCCAGAACAGCGGCTTCAGGGTGCCGGTGACACCGAAGTGCTCGTCGAGGTGATGGGCGGTGAGCGCCTCGGCAGGCAGTTCGTCGGGCAGGCACACGACCATCGTCTGGATGGTCGGGGCCGGCGTGACGGTTGGCCGTGGTGCGTTTGGGGTTGCCCGGGTGGGGGTCGGCCTGGTCGCCGGGGTCGTGGTGGCCTTGGCGGGGGCCGGCTTCGCCGGGAGGGCGGGCACGCGGCTGCCGTGACGGGTCAGCGCAGTGCCGTTGACGGTGTTGGCCATCGGTGAGGACCTCCTTCGTGCGGGCGCGCTGCGGGCGCGCAGGACGACCGGCCCACCGGGTACATGGGTCGGGTCAGGGAGTAAGAGAAGAGGTGGTGTGGGTGGTTGGTGCGACCGTCAGGGGTCGCCGCGCGGTGCGCGTACCGACCGGCCGGAGAGGCGGGTGGGCGTCGTGCACCGGTGGGTGCGGCGAGGGATCCCTGAGGTGGGACCGAACCGGGTGGAGCGATATGAGGAGTGGTGTTGCCGAAGAAGGTAGCGGCCGGCTCTCACAGCGCCTGCCGAGCGAATGTGCGCGGCGCAGGGGTGTTGACCTGGGCTGTGAGAGGTTCCGGCCCTCCGTGAGCGGGAGGGTGCCGGTGGCGCTGTGAGAAGCGGCCGCACTCACAGATGATCTTGTTGTCTGGCAGACACGGATGGTGACGGCGTTCCTCGCAGCGGCGAACACGTCGCCGCAGGCCTCTGACCTGCCCCGTGAGGGTCTCGCCCGGCGGCCGCCTTCTTGTCCGGTCGGACCCGGGGCACGGGGTCCATGCGGGGCCGCGGCCGGGTTGCCTGCCGCGGGACATCCCAGGTGCGGGCCGCTGGGCTTACGGTTCGTCGTCGTCTGGGGCGGGGTCGCCGAGTCCGGCCAGGTCGATCAGGCGCCGTGGGGCGTCGCTGTCGCCGTGTACGAGCCACACCGCTTCCGCCGGGCTGGTCTGGTCGTCGATGCTGTCGCGGGCGGCGGTGGCCACCGGCACCCCGAGGCGTACCTGGGCCAGCAGTTGGTGCAGGTGCCGTTCGCGGGCGGCGGTGGGCAGCCAGAACAGCACCGGCCAGGCGGGTCCGCCCTCGGCGACGTGCGCGGCGTACCCCGTCAGTTTCTTCAGCAGCACCCGGTGCCGCTCGCCGCCGGAGTCGTGTTCGAGGAAGAACGCCACCCCCCGGCCGTCCTGGGCGAACACGCCGTGTCCGTCGGGCCGGACGGGCGAAACCAGGGCGGTGCGGAACGTGCCCGGTTGCGCGCAGCGCTGCGCCGACCACCACCGTTCGAGCCTCGCCTCTGATTGGGTGCGCGCGTAGCCGGCCAGGTCGGTGAAGAACTGGTTGACGCCCAGGTCATGGTCCAGGGTGCGGCTGGTGGCGATGCGGCGAAGCCCGTCGACCGTTATACCTCGCCGTGGCGGCGGCTCACCGCGGCTGGCTGCCACGAACTCCGCGCCCAGTTGGTCGAGCACGTAGTGCCAGGGGAACGATCCGCCGCCGGGGCGCAGCGGCCGGAACCGGTCCACCAGGGCCAGCCGGTGCAGTCTCAACAGGCGGCGTTGAGCGAAGTCCAGCGACCCGAACAGCGCGTGAGCGATCTGGAAGGTCGTGAGGACGCGGTGGTCGGCCAGCCAGTCCAGCAGGAGCTGGTCACGGTCGGTGAGCTGGGCGCGGACACGCAGGACGCGGTCGCCGCTAGCACGCATGGTGACCACCCCTACAGGAGGAGACCCGGAGGGTCATTCCGGTCGGCGCCGTGGTTGCCGCACACTGGCGTGGTGCTGCGCCTTCGGCGGTGAGCACCCGTGGGTGTGGGTGTCCGTCTGAAGACCGACCAGGACACCGACCCCAGCACCCGCTGCGGCACCGACGCCAAGCCCTCCCCGGCGCCACTGGCGTCCCACCCGGCTCTGACAGAGCCCGGAGACCACGCGAGGCTGGAAACCTGCCGCTTGCGCAGTTACCGTCCGCCGCCCCGCCGCGACTGCCTGCGGCGCAAGGGGAGCTGGTTCGCGGTGCCCGTGTGTCGGGCGGGTCCGATTCGTGGTGCGTCGTCGGGTGGACCAGCGTCCCGAGCGGGCCGACGGCCCGGAGGTGCCGCGCGTCGCCGTCGCTGATGTCGACAAACCGGCTGACCGCCACGGATAGGTGCGGGGTAGCCGGGCGCAGCCGGGCGGATCGGGCTGAGGGAATCAGGGTCCGGGTGGTCTGGCCGGTCGGAGGCAGGTGGTGCCGTGTGGGCCAGGCTGAGATCTGACGGTAGCGCAGGATGCGCCTGCACGATTGGTCGAGATGGTCGCGCGTGCATGAGCTGAACACGAGGGAACTCCCTGAGGGATAGGAACGCCGATCCCTCCTGTCGGAGGGTGTCGGGACCTGGCGGCGACTGGTGGTCTCCGGTCCGTCTGCGGCGCTGACAGGCGCCCCGCTGGGAAACCTCGCAGCGCCGACCATGGGTGCTACCCGGCAGGGTCAGGGTTTGCTGGCCTTGCCGCGGGTGCCTCTAGCGGTGCTGCGAGCGTCCTTGCCAGAGCGGGAGTACTGCTCGACGAGGGCGTCCATGGCGCTGGTGTCTTGCACAGGCACCGACGCCGCCGCGACCTGCCGGATAGCGGTGGCTTCCCCGACCACGGGCTTGGGTGGGCGGGTGCGCATGGTGAACGCCGCGGTCTGCCGGCCGTCAGCGACGAGACGGGCGACCGCTGTGTAGGCATCCAGGTGGGCCAGGTCATGCTCGTCGAGTTCCGGCAGGGTGTGCCGGGCCAGAACGCGGGCGTCCTCCGGCGCGCAGGAGAAGTAGACCTTGTTGCGGGCGTTCGCCGACGCGGCGGCGAGCAGGTCACGCGGAAACTGCGCCAGGTCCTGGTGGGACAGGACCAGGGACAGCCGGTACTTACGGGCCTCGGCGAGCATCGAGTCGAGGCTGTTGGCGAGGGTGAGGAAGTTATGCGCCTCGTCGATGATCAACGTGGCGTCGCGCCGCTTTTCCGGGGCGATCTTCGCCCGGGCGGTGGCCGCCTGCCACACCTGCGCGAGGACGAAGGAGCCGAGCAGCTTGCTCGTGTCCTCCCCGAGGGTGCCCTTCGGGATGCGGACCAGCAGGACTCCGCCGTCGAGGACCTCGCCCATGTCGAAACTGGAATGGGGGTAGCGCATGGTGCGCTTGACGAAGTCCCGTAGGAGGAACGCCCGCAGGCGGGCGAGGACAGGTCCGATGACCTGGGAGCGCAGGGCGGGGTTGAGCTCGTCGTACCACTGCCAGAACCCGGACAGCCCGGCCGGATCCTCAAGGTCGACGGTCATCGCCGAGCGGTACTGCGCCGAGTTCAACAACGGTGGAATGTGTTGGAGGGTGACATTGGCGTGACGCAGCAGGGTCAGGCAGGCCACCCGCATCACGTCGTCCATCCGCGGCCCCCACGCCTTGGCAAAGATGTTCCCGAAGATCGACACCAGGTTGTCGACCACGAGGTCGGGGTCGTCCCCGGACAGCGGGTTGAGCGTCGGCGGGTTGGGCTGGTCCGGGTCGAACAACACCACCCGGTCGGCCACGGACACGGGAAGCCGGTCGAGGATGTCCAGGACCATGTCCCCGTGCGGGTCAATCACCACCGTGCCCCGGCCGGCGATGATGTCGTCGACGGCCATGTTGACCAGCAGCGTCGTCTTCCCGGAACCGGTCGACCCGACCACGTGCATGTGGTATCTGGCATCGAGCACTGACAGCGCCACGCCGTGGCCGCCGACCTCGGCGTCGCCGAGCGCCTTCACGCCGCGCCCACCGGTGGGCACCGCGACCGGCGCGGGCATCGGCTTCGCCCGGGCCCGGTCCAGGCCGGGCACCGCCAGGTCCTGCGGCAGCGCGGCGAGCGCGGCCAGCTCCGGAGTCGAGGTGAGGAACCCCGCTCCGAGGCGGCGACCGGCCAGGACCGCGACCGGCGACGGCATGCGAGCCCCCTGGCCGAGTCGGTTGCGGCCGGCGTAGACGGCGAAGCTGGAGGCGACCGCGGTCGCCACGGCCCGCAGGCGACCCCGCGGATCGGACCCGCTTCGCTGGCTGTCCTTCGCCACCGCGTAGCGGATGCCGGTCTGCCACAGCGGGTGTGAGGTCTTGTCCAGGATCGCCCGCACATCGCGCTGCACCCCCGGATCGCGGCCGGCCGCGGGCTGGGCACCGCGGCCCGCGCCGCCGGTGCGCCCCGGCAGGAACAGCTCGATCAGCCACAGCAACGGTGCCGCCGGATGGACCGCAGCGACGGCGGTCTTGCCGTCGCGCATCCGTCCGGCCGCCCGCCGCGCCCTGGCGGCGCGCCGCGGCGTGGCGGGGCGGGCCAGGATCTGCACGCAGGCGTGCTCGTCGGCCTTGAGCTGCGAACCGGCGGACATCAGCGCCCGCAACGGGTCGTTGTCATGGTCGGTGGCGAAGGGAAACCATTCGGCGGCGGTGGGCAGCAGGTGTCCGCCCACCGCCGAGCGCACCTGCAGCGGGATCGGCGGCGACGCGTCGTCGGTGCTCGTGGCCGCACCCTGCCACGCGGCCCGCACCGCCGCCTCCGCCGCCCCCAGCGGCACCGTGCCCGGCACCCACAGCGATATCAGCAGCCGCCGGCCGGCCCACGTGTACTGCCACACCACGTGGGGGCTGCCGTAGAGCAGGCGCCGACGCCGCGACGGGGTGAGTATGCCGGCGAGGTTGGCCCACAGGGCGGCGGCGCCGTGCGGGTCCACCTCGGGCGGCGGGGCGATCGTCACGAGGCGGGCGCCGTCGGCGTGCCGGCGGTGCCGCCACACCTCGAGCAGGTTGCGTACCGCGACGTAGACGACCACCGCGGCGGCGGCCACCGCGAGCAGCCACGGCCGCTGCACCGCCCACCCGCCGACGTCAACGATCCACCCGCCGGGCCCGGTCGGGGGTGCCACGAACTCGGCGCCCGGCCCGGAAGGGCTGGGCGCCGGCGTCGGTGCGCTCAGGATGATGGTGTCTCGGGGTCTCACAGGTGGTCCTCCTCGTCGTCGAGGTCGGCCAGGTCCACGGGCCGGGTCGTGCACAGCAGGTGCTCCCTGTCGGAGGAGATGGCTTCGAAGCTGCTGCGGTTGGTGCCGGAGATGAGCAGGCCTTGTCCAACGCGGGCGGCGAGGAGCAGCCGCCGTTCCCCGGCGGTGAGGCCGAACGCGTCGCCGGTCGCGTCGATGGCCTGGGGGGCCTGCTTGAGCAGCACCTGGGTGGCGGCGTTGGCGACCACGGCATGGCCGAGGTCGGTGCCGAGGACGTCGGCGACGTCCTGGGTGATGACGGTCAGCCCGGCGTGGCGCTTGCGGGCGGCCTTGGACATGCGGAACAGGAACCGGGCGCCTTCGCCGTCGCGCATGAGCAGCCACGCCTCGTCGACCACGACGAGCCGGCGGGTGGACAGCCGTGCCCGGCCGGGCGCGTCAACCCCCCGCCAGATGGAGTCGAGGGCGAGCAGCGTGCCGACGGTGCGCAGTTCATCGGGCAAATGCCGCAGGGACCACACGACCAGGTGCCCGTCGGGGCGGGTGGTGGTCGGCCCGTCGAACAGGTCGGAGAAGGACCCTTCCACCCAGGGGGCGAGCCGGGCGGCGAGCTGCTGCGCCGCGGTGTCGGCGTCGGCGCGCAGGGTCGCGGCGAGGTCGCGCAGCAGCGGAGCCGGCCGGTGGTGCGTGGCCGGATCGGCGGTGATGCCGGCCTGCCGGTAGACGGCCAGGATCGCCCGGTCCAACGCGGCGCGTTCAGCCGGCGGCGGCTGCTGCCCCAACAGCACCGAGATGAGGGTGTGCAGGAACAAGCCGCGGCGGGTGAGGACGTCCGGGCGGGTGTCCCCAGCCGGCAGGTCGAGCGGGTTGACCTTCACCCCCGCGACGCCGAGGCGCACGATGGCCCCGCCGACAGCGTCGGCCAGGCGCAGGTATTCGTCCTCGGGGTCGATCACGGCGATGTGCACCCCGTCGTAGAGGTTGCGCAGGATCTCCAGCTTGACGAAGTAGCTTTTCCCGGCGCCGGAGCGGGCCAGGACAACGGAGTTGTGGTTCTCCTGCGCCCACCGGTCCCACCACACGACGCCGCCGGAGTCCGGGTTGACGCCGTAGAGCACCCCGCCCTCCGCTGGCGGATCGCCGGGCAGCGGCGCCGGCAGGTCAGCGCTGGCGAGGGGGAACGCGGCGGCCAGGGCCTGGGTGTCCATGGTGCGCCGCATCTGCAGGGAGTCCGTCGCCAGGGGCAGGGTGGTGGTCCACCCGGCGAAATGCCGCCACGTCGCGGGCTGGACCTCGATCAGGGTGGACGCAGCGGCGGCCCGGACCTGCGCGCACGCCTCGAGGAGCTCAGCCTCGGTGCGGGCGTGCACGGTCAGGTACAGCCCGACCCGGAACAGCTTCGCCGCTCCCCGTGCGAGACGTTCGGCGAGATCAGCGGCGTCGTCGGCGGCGGCCTCCACATACGGGTCGGGAAGCTTGCCCCGCTCGCTATCGGCCCGTCGGCTGGACTCGAACCGGGCGCGCTGGTCGCGTAGCCGCGACGCCGCCACAGGCGCCGGCAGCGGGTCGATGTGCAGGGCCAGGTCGAGCCGGCCCGGCCAGGACAGCAGCGGCTCCAGCCAGGCGGGGCCGACCTCGGCCGGGTAGCCGGTGACCACGAGGGTGGCGGCGTAGCCGTCACCCACTCGCAGCATCCGCGGGGTGACCTCCACCGAGGCCGGGGCGACCGTCGCCGCCACACCCCCCGCGGCGCGCATCGCCAACGAGTCCGCCCGTCGTCGAGCCGTCAAGCCGGTCCAATTCATGATCGATCCCTTCGCAATGAGGTGATCCGGCTGCCGGCTACGGGGCCGCTGATGACGGTGTCGGGGCCGGCGAGGCCACCAGGCCTAGGCTGCCGGTACGGGTCCGCTGCGGCGGCGATCGCGGCGGTGACCGCCGCCCCGTCAAGCGCGCGGGTGGTGACCCCCAGCCCGGACAGGGCCCGCACGGTGTCGTCGGCGCGGCGGCGGGCGGCATTCTCCCCCCGCTCCCCGGTGCCGGTTTGGGTGACGATGAGGACCTGTCGGCGCAGCGGATCCCGCCGCTTGGCGAGCTGGTCGAGGAACCGGGCGTGGTCGGCCGCCGCGTCCACGAGGGCCGGGTGCGGGAGGCTGTCCGCCGTCTGCGCCAGCGTGCGGGCGTGGGAGTGCAGGTCGACCGGCTGCGCGGACACGACGATTTGCGTCGGCGTCGACAGGCTGTTGAGCCACCGGCCGAAGGTGTCGACCAGCGCTGCCTGCTCGTCCGGGGTTCGCAGGGCGAGGTTGACGTTGGTGGCGGCGACCATCGCGGCGCGGCTGCCGCCGAGGCGGATCTCCCCGCTGTCGTCGATCGCGTCGGCGGGCAGCGTCAACGGCGCAGGCAGCACCACCAAGTTCTTCGGGGCTTGCACCCAGTCCGGTGTCTTCGACGTCGTGTCGGTGGTCGACAGCGCTCGCGGTGCCCGCGAGTGCCGCACGGCGGCGAGCAGCCACACGTCCAGGGGCAGCCCGTCGCGGCGGCCCACGGCGATGCTGAACACCAGCCCACCCATGACGACAGCGGCGCCGAGCAGCACCGGCGCCGGCAGCAGGTCGTGTAGGGCCCGCCAGGCGCCGTAGAAGGCGAGGGCGGCGACGGCGAGGATGGCCAGCTGCCGGAACGTGAGCCCGTAGAGCACCTTGTCGGGGGCGTCGACGTCGGCGGGCATCCGCGCCCGCCCCGGCTCTGTGTCGCGGTCGCGCCCGCTCATCGGGTCACCCCTCGGATCCGGGCCAGGCCGGGTATCGACCGGGTGACCTGCTGCACCACGATCACCCGCACCGCCGCGCCGAGCATGTTCGCGCCGCCACCGCCGCTGGTGGAGACGAAGCGGCCCATCAGGGCGGGCACTCGCAGCGTGGTCCACAGCATGACCATGACCACGAACAGGTTGATCACCCCGCCCGGCTCCACCGGCAGCCCGAGCACGGGCAGCAGGTGCTCCGGGTCGGTGAGCATCCACTGCCCGGCGTAGAGGGTGAACCCCTGCACCACCGGCACCGCGAGGATGCCGGCGTAGGAGCGCCACCACAGCCGGGCGATCGGATCGGTCTGCGGCAGCGCGTGGCAGGCGAGGGCCAGGGGGGCGAACGCGGTCAGCACCAGCACGACGGCGAACCTGACGATCACACTGAACGCGGTGCTGGCGAGCAGGACCGCGATGATGGCCACGCAGACGACGAACAGCAGCACCGCGGTCTTGTCCTGCCCGACGGTGATGTGAGCCTTGATCGCTCGCAGCGCTCCGTCGCTGTCACCCTCGTCGGTGGTCAGGGCGGCGGTGAGGGCGTTGGCGAGGTCGATGAGGGTGCCGCACCACAGCTGCGAGAAGTGCGCGGCAACGAAGCCGACGATCAACCGGGGTATGAGGTCCTTGACGGTGTAGCGGGAGCCCTCGCTGCCGCCAGCGGTCATGGTGAGCACGCCGGCGGCGACGAACGCCAGGACGAACACGGTGTCCACGACGAGGACCGAACGGCCGGTCAACGCCTGCACCTGCGGCAGCGCGGTGACGTTCGGGGTGACCAGCAGCGCGCTGCTGATCACCCCGATCAGCGCGTCCAGACAGGCCAGGATCGCCGCCGCCAACCAGTCGAGGATCTGATCGAGCAGCCAACCCATTGTCAGCCTCCGACGATGCCCTGGACGATGTCCAGCAGCACCGGTGCGAGGACGGCCAGGCCGTAGCCGACCAGGGCGTTCTTCAGCGCGCCCTTGGCCTTGTCGACCTGGACGGGGTCGCCGCCGGCGGTGGCCCAGTACAGGCCGGCCAGGACGAGGAACAGGGTGGCCAGGGCGGCGAGGATGCCCATCAGCCACGTCTGCAGGTTGCCGATCACGACCGGCAGCGAGTTCGCCGCCAGGTACACCGGCTCGCCGGTGCCGGCGAACGCGGCCGTGGGCACGGCCAGGAACCCGACGATCGCGGCCGCGACGGCGGCGGCCCGTCCGGTGAAGCGGATGACGCCATGCTGGGGGAGGGCACGCAGGCGTGCCGGGACGCGGGACATGACTAGGTCACCTCCGGCCCCGCCGCCGTCACCAGGGGTGGGGCGGCGGGGCGCTAGTGGGCGGTCAAGGGGGACCGCCGTCGGGCGCGGATGACGGGACGTGCAACGAGTCGCACTGGCCTCGGGAGGAGCTCGTCCTCCCTTGCGGGTTGCGGTGTTCGATGAGGTGTCAGCGCACCAAGCACTGCGCGGCACCCGAGGCGTCCAGCTCGCGGCGCGGCCCGACGATGTCCGGGCCCGACGGCGGGCGAAACCTTCGCGTGCCCGGGCTCAGCCGGGGCGTGAAGAGTTCCGCACCCTCAAACCCGCATTTGTGTGCTCTGGCGAACACGGTCCTCGCTCACAGCGGCTCACAGCGCCGCCCAGATGACTTCCACCGCAGGTCACAGCGGGGGTTTCCGATCCGCGATGTGGAACCGGTCTCCCGGGGCAAGCCCCCTTGTGGCTTGACGCAGAGAAAAGGGCCTGCGCCGTGAGCCGCTGTGAGTGCTTGTGAGTGTCGAGGGCCTACCAGCTGACCCGTTGTCTGTCCGGGGTACGGGGCGCAGCGAAGGTCCGGGCGGTGAGGCGGACAGATCCGGTTCGACGAGGACCGAACAGCGGTGGACCCCGACACTGTGGTCGGGGTCCATCGTGGGTCAAGGATCGACCAGCCGAACGTCCTCGCCCGCGGGCGGTGTCACCGGCGAGGACGTTCACGGGGGAATGTGGCGGCACCGGCTTGACGCGGTGCTCAGCTGTGATTCAGGCGGCGAGGGCTGCCGTCGCGGGCGCCGTCAGCTTGCTTGCGGTGCGGCGGCTGGCCGTGGCGCGGCCGGTGCGGGTGGCGGCGCGGTGCTCGGCTTGACCGGCGAGCTCGCGGGCCGCCTGCTGACTGGTGACCCCGGTGAGCAGCCCGCTGGCGAGGGCGTCGGCGAGGCGGGTGTCGATGCGTCCCAGCCGCATGCGCAGCGCGTCGACGGTGATGCCGAGGCGCGCGGCGACCGGTTCGATCGCCCGCCTTCCGAGCCGGATGTCGATGTAGGGCTGCTCGTCCTCCCGGTCGAGGATGCCCAGGCCGACCGCCCGTTGGACGAGCAGGTCCGGGTGCCCGTAGGGCAGGGTGGGGGTGCGGGGACCGGTGACGTGGTCGACGTTGTCCACCGGCGTGTACTCGCCGGCCTGTTGGCGCAGGGCGTAGCCGGCCCGAAACGCCGCCCGGCACAGCGCCGCGTACGGGGCGTCGCGGGCCACGTCGACCCGGTCGCGCAGCGCGGTCAGGAAGCCGGTGAGGACCTCTGCCCCGATGTCGTCCGGGTCGCCGGCGTAGCCGGCGCACAGGTGATTGGCGTAGCGGCGCAGCGCCGGCATCGCCATCCCGACCGCGGCGATCACCCATGCAGGCCCGTCAAGGCGGGCGCGGCGCACCAGGTCCCGCCACACCTCGTCGCGCGCCATGTAGGCGCGCGGGTGCGCCAGGAGCCAGTCCCGCAGCGCCGGCAGTGTCACGACACCGCCGGGCAGGCCGGTGACACGGCCGTACATGTCAAGGTCGAGTGTCATCGGTTCGGGGTCGCAGGTCAGTGCCGCGAACGCGGCATCGGCAGCCTCCAGCGGGGAGGCAGGCCAGTCGATGTCAGAGGCGGTCATGTCACAACCCTCCACGTCAACGAAGATCGTCGAAGGCGCCATGGTGGAGTGTCGCGGCGCCGGGCAGGGGCCGATTACGACACGAGCACCTCACAAGGCCCTGACAGCGCAGGTCGCGCCGCCTCTGACATTGCCGCGTCGGCGGTGAAACCATCTCTGACACGCGATCTCCGACATCGGCCGTCATCGCTGACAGCAGTGCGTGAGGCAGCCCGTGAGCTGTAGTGGGACATCCCGACTCCGGCCCATGGCGTCGACTCTCCGCGCCCGGCGGGGGAGGTGTCCGCCGACCGATGGCGGCGACGATGACAACGCCAACGATGACACTCACAGCCGCTCACAAGCGCTCACAACGACCTGCGTCAGGCCACATTGACACGGTCGCAGGCCGCAATGTCGCACCGGTCGCCCGTGTCATCGCCGCGTCTACCGCTGTCAGGACGGGCAGGCATCGGGGCGGTGTCACCGGGGATGTCATCGGCGGCGATGTCATGACGCGGCCAGCGACGCCGCCGCCCGCACCTTGCTCGGCAGAGGCTGAGATGTCATAGGTAACCAGCTATGCCACGGGTGCGGGTGTCCCTCATGAGGTGCAGGCCGACGAAGTCCTGCTTGTCCGTCGACCTGTACGCCGACCGTCTGGCGGCGACGGAAGACCATGTCAAATGCTCTCCTCCTCGCGGTTGACCCCCAAGGCCCTGTGCGGGAGCATGCGGTGACGGGCAGTGGAGTCCGTCGATGCGATCGGTCGCGGGGGTCGGGCTCGTGGGCACAAGATGGGTGGGGGTGACGCGGGCCCGGGCAGCGACGGCGGCATTGCTCGTCTTGCTCTGCACCGCTTGCACCAGCGGGCACGAGACACCCCGACGTCCAGGTAATATCGGTGCGACGAGCGCGACGGCCAAGCCCTCCCCGTCCGCCGAAGCTGACCGGTATCAGATCCTGCGCCGACCGTGGGCCATCGCCCCTCCAACCGCCGGGGAACGCTGCCCGGTCACCCGGAACCGCGAGCAACCCGATCCGCGACTGGCTCCCCTGTGGGGGACCGGCCCGGCCAGGCCAGCCGGCCTGGCCCCAGGCGGCGTCCTCGACTACCGCGACGCGGGGAACTGGAGAGACAACACCTGGGGCGGGGCGAAGATCCTATGGGCCGTCGACCCGACGGTGACCGGCTTGGTGCTGATCCGCGGCAAGCGGCTCGATGGCCCGGACGAACTGGCCTTCGAGGATCCCGCCATACCGGAGCTACGTATCGATGCCGACAAGTACCAGGGGCTGTCCGGGGGGTGGAAGGACTATCCGAGCTTCACCCGGCTGCGGGCGCCCGGGTGCTACGTCTACCAGATCGATACGGCACAAGGTACGTCGACAATCGTCTTCACCGCCCGCGGCCCACGTGTTTAATGGGGCCGCCTCCCCGGCAGCGGCAGTCGACCATCAACTATCACCTGCCCAACGAATGTGGCGGTGTGCGTCCGCCTCGGTACAGGACCGGGCCGGAGCGAAGCTGGTGCTGGGCTCCATCACCGATGAACACCCGAACATTGGGCTGATCTGGGCCGACGGCGGATACGCCAACAGCGTCGACGCCAGCCTCATCGACTGGCCGACCAGGAACTGGGCATCCGGCTGGAGATCGTCAAACACAAAGACGACGTCAAAGGGTTCCAGGTCCTGCCGCGCCGGGGTGGTGGAAAGGTCATCTACCTGTCGTGGGGCGAGATCGATGACACCGGCACGTTCACGATGTTCCGGCGGGCCAAACTGTGGCTCGATGGTGTCGACGCCGCCACCGCGCATGCTGCGGTCGCTGCCGGCAGCCTGACGGCGAGGCCCGGGCTCACCGACGCCAAAGGACAACCTCTGCGCGCCGCCGTCCGGCCGCCGAAGGTCACCTGGTCCATCACCTAGCTTCCACGCTGGTGCCGACCATCTCCACAGCACGCCGGGACGGCGAGGTTCATCGAGTCTGTCGATGATCGGGGCAGAACAGACCGGGGCAACTCTGGTGGGACAACCGCTGGGCTGGGCCAGCTTAGCTGCGACACGCCCAACCTCACCCCTGCGCGAATCGGGGCGGTGTGAGCGGCTGTGAGTCTCTGTGAGAACGGGGGGCGTTCGTCAGAGCACACAAACACGGGTTTGAGGGTGTCAGCGCACTGCCCGCGCGGCGCGGAGCCGACACCACATGAGCGAGCACACGCCGCAGCACCACGACCCCACCCGCCCCGTCACCCCGGACCACTCCGGCGCCGACCCGACCCTGACCGACCTCGTGGCCGGCGACCCGCCGGTCCCGATCACCGTGTGGCGCACCGCCCGCACGGCCGCCGACACCGGCCGCACCATCGGCGCCCGTCTGGCCTACCGCCTCGTGGCCGCCTACAGCCGCCCCGGTGACACGGTCGTCGACTGCACCGATGACCACGCCCTCGGCGCCGCTTGCCTGGTCGGGCGGCGCCGGCACCACCCCGGCTGGTTCACCGAAGGACCGAGCTTTCTCATCGGCCCCGCAACCCGGCCGGCCGACCCGGACCCGTCGGACGAACAGGACGACAACGGTGACGTGCCGGAAATGGGCGCCTGGTTCGGTGACGACCTCACCGACCCATCCGACGGCGACCCGGCCAACGGCGCCTCACCGGAGGCAACCGGCCTGGTGGTCGCCTCCTGGCCCTTGGACGCGAACGAGGCCACGAACCGGGTGCGGCTGGCCTGTCTGCTGACGGCCTGCGCCCGGCTGCTACGCCCCGGCGGCTGCCTCGTGCTCATCGTCGCGGTCTCCGCCGGCACGATCGCCACCCCGGAGGACTTCAGCCCTCTCGCCACCGAGGCGGCAAACGTCGGACTGGGCTACCTGCAGCACATCGTCGCGGTCAGCGCCGACACCGATGCCGACGCGTTCGTCTACCACGTCACCGACGAGGAGCTCCTCGCCCTCGCCCGCGACACCTCCGGGCAGCAGTGGACGCTCACGCACCACCGCGTCCACGCCGACTTATTCGTGTTCACCACCGGGTCCGCCACCGCGCCGTCGGCGCGGCGTCGCCGGGAGAGCGGTGAGCGCCGTGGCTGAGCATCCCACCACCCACGGGCCCGACGAGCCGGCCCCGCCGGATGCCAGTGGCGGCCGGCACCTCGCCGACGGCGGCGGGCGTCGCGCCTACGAGGGTCGGCACCGCGAGGACGAGGGACAGCAGCACAGCATGGCCGGGCCCGAGGGTCTATCGGTGTGGGCGACCGCCCAGCGCACGGGACCGGTGCAACGCCGAGGCCGCTATGTGCCCGAATCGGTCAAGCACCCGGCACGGATGCTGCCCGCGATCGCCGCCCACGCCGTCACCGCTTACACGCACCCCGGGGACCTGGTGCTCGACCCGATGTGCGGCATCGGCACCACCCTGGTGGAGGCCGTTCACGCCGGCCGCGACGCCATCGGCGTGGAGTACGAGTCCCGCTGGTCGGATATCGCCGACGCCAACATCACCCACGCCCACGCTCAGGGAGCCACCGGCAGGGCAGCGGTGATACGCGGCGACGCGACCCGAATCCTGTCGCTGGTTCCCGCCGCCCTCGCCGGCCAGGTGGCGCTGGTGGTGACCTCACCGCCGTACGGGCCGACCGTCCACGGCCTCGTCCGTCCCGGCGCGGACGGGGTGGCGAAGTTCGACAACGCCTACAACGACGGCACCGACCGAGGCAACCTCGCCTACCGCGACCTCACCGGCCTCGCCGACGGCTTCGCCCAGATCTTGGCCGGCTGCCACACCCTGCTGCGCCCCGGCGGCGTCGTCGTGGTCACCGCCCGGCCGTGGCGCAAGAACGGCCAGCTGGTCGACCTGCCGTCCGCGGTGATCGGGGCGGGCATCCGCGCCGGCCTCACCCCGGTCGACCGGTGCGTCGCCCTGCTGGCCGCTGTCCGGGACGGGCAGCTCGTCGCCCGACCGTCGTTCTTCCAGCTCCAGCAGGTCCGCCGCGCCCGCACCGCGGGCACGCCGATGCACCTGATCGCCCACGAGGACGTCCTCGTGTTCACCAAGACACCGAACGCCGTGAGTTCCAGCGAACCCAAGTGCTCTCACGGCGAATCCCGGTGCCCTGGCGATCGGCGCCGTGTGGGCACAGGGGCGCCACCTGAGTGCAAGGGGCCGGCCGGGTGAGCGTCGGTGAGAAGTTCGCGGGCGTTGACCACGGCCCGCCCCGCACCCAACCCAGACAGGCCGCCACGGCAAACCGGTCCTCGCACCACCTTCGTGGATTGGCTCATGGGCCTCCCGCCGTCGTGGGTCACCGAACCCACTCTCGGACTGCCGCGCACCGCGGCACTGCGCGTGCTGGGCAACGGCGTCGTCCCCGCCCAAGCCGCAGCCGCAGCCGCACTACGAATCCCGCTCTGTCCCCACCGCCACACCTGATGACCTGCAGGGCCGCTCCGCCTCTAGCTGCAGCGGCCCGTGTCGACGCAGAAGAGGCCGGTATGCCTCCGGCACCCAGCTGCGTGCGGGGTCCTCGCAGAAACCGGGACCCCGCACGCACGGAGCCGACCGATTCCTTCACGCACCACGGCCACCGAGCCGCCTTCAGCCTGAGGAGTTCTCGTTGCCCTCCAACCGCCACGGTCCCACATCGATCCGGCTTGGCTCGTGACGCTGCTGCCACAACCGTGCCCGGTCAAGTAGCGGCAGGCTGCGGCCGTGTTGGCCGACGGTGGGAGGCCATCGATCCTCCCCAACCACATCAACCGGCAGGCCCGGCTGGCCGGCGTGCGGTGGTATCGGCGGCCTCCTTGAACACCTGGCGCAGACGCCTGATCGGTGGCACGCCTGACACGCCGGTGTCGTCCCGGTAGAGCCGGCACGCCATCCCCGGACGGCAGCCGGGTTCGGCAAACGGGTCCCGGCCGTCGATCAGGACGCTGGGTGAGCCGAGGAAGCCAAGCCGCTCGGCCTCGGCCCCGCTGGTAACCACCCGAGTGGTGATCGGCACCGTCGACAGGCCCACCTCGTCCAGCGCTCGGCGCAGCCTTAGAGCGGCAGGCCCTTCGTTCGGGCAGTCCTCGACGACCAGCAGCTGTAC
Source organism: Micromonospora sp. RHAY321 (assembly GCF_023896955.1). Classification (GTDB taxonomy): domain Bacteria; phylum Actinomycetota; class Actinomycetes; order Mycobacteriales; family Micromonosporaceae; genus Micromonospora. The sequence continues at coordinate 34,657 of NZ_JAMHIW010000010.1, read as the reverse complement.
CTCCACCCGCCCATCGTGCCCTTCCGTCGGCGGGTCGGCCAATACTCCGGCAGCCGCGACAACCTTGGCAGGTCAGGGCATGCGGGGGTTTGATCCGACGGGGTCCCACCGCAGCGCGGTCGCTGTACACAGCTGCAGCAGGTGGTCGATTCGCCGCCGCCTCGGGCAAGTTGCGGCAGCTGATCTGGGTGACTCCCACGACCAGCGCGCCGTCCAGCAGCACCCTTAGCGTGACTGAGAGGGAATACGCGAGATGTCCGGGTACGCGGTTGAGAGTCGCCTCGGCCAGCTACCTTTCCGCGTTGCGGATCAGCGGGTTGGGCTCGTGGTGGGACGAGTGTGGGGGAGCAGGTCGCCGCGGGCGTGGTCGGGTATGTCGCGGTCGGTGTGGTCGGCGTGAAAGAGCGCCTCGGCGAGCAGAGCCTGCACGTGGACGTCCGCGGCGGAGTAGTAGACGAAGGTGCCTTCGCGGCGTCCCCGTACCAGTCCAGCGAGGCGTAACTTGGCCAGGTGCTGGCTGACGGCAGTGGGGGCGGCACCGACTAGCTCGGCGAGGCATGCCACCGACGACTCACCCTGCAGCAGGGCCCAGAGGATCTTGATGCGGGTCGGGTCTGCAAGTAGCCGGAAGCCCTCGGCTGCGAGGTGGACCTGCTCGTCGTTGGGCATCTGAAAATCCGGCAGCGACGTGTGCACCCGCCCAGCCTAGCCCTAACTCCTTGGCTGCCTTCCTAGCTGATTAAATATCTGCGAAGTCATGCAGGTAACTTGTGTGGCGTGACGCTGACGATCGACACCACCCCGGGCGCGACGTCCACCGCGCGCGTGCCTCAACGGTGGAGTGCCCGGCTGTGGTCCCTCACCGAAGTGCGGTGGGCGGCCGCTGCCACCGTGCTGTTCGCCCTAGGTGCCGTCGCGCAGCTCGCACACGCCCCGGCGCTCCTGTGGTGGACGCTGTACCTCGCCTGCTACGCGGTCGGCGGGTGGGAGCCGGCGCTGGCCGGGTTGCGGGCACTGCGCGAAAAGACTCTGGACGTGGATCTGCTGATGATCGTGGCGGCGATCGGCGCGGCCGGCATCGGGCAGGTATTCGACGGGGCGCTGCTGATCGTCATCTTCGCCACCTCCGGCGCGCTGGAGGCGTTCGCCACGGCGCGGACCGCCGACTCGGTCCGCGCGCTGCTCGACCTCGCCCCCGAACGGGCCACTCGGGTCCACGACGACGGCGCCGAGGACAGCGTCGACGCCGCGGACCTGACCGTCGATGACCTGATCCGGGTCCGCCCGGGGGAGCGTATCGGCGCCGATGCCCTCGTGGTCGACGGCGCGAGCGACGTCGACCAGGCCAGCATCACCGGCGAACCGTTGCCGGTAGCCAAGCAGCCCGGAGACGAGGTGTACGCCGGCACCGTCAACGGCGCGGGCACACTGCTCGCCCGGGTGCATCGCCCGGCCACGGAGTCAGTTGTCGCCCGCATCGTCGCCCTGGTCGAGGAGGCATCAGCGACCAAGGCCCGCACCCAGCTCTTCATTGAAAAACTGGAGCAGCGCTACTCGCTTGGCGTGGTCGTGGCAACCCTCGCCTTGTTCGCCGTCCCCTTGGCGCTCGGCGCGGCGCTGCAGCCGACGTTGCTCCGGGCGATGACCTTCATGATCGTCGCGTCACCGTGCGCGGTGGTGCTGGCGACCATGCCGCCGCTGCTGTCGGCCATCGCCCTCGCCGGCCGGCACGGCGTGCTGGTCAAGTCCGCCGTGGTCATGGAACAGCTCGCTGACACCGACATCGTGGCCTTCGACAAGACCGGCACCCTCACCGAGGGCACCCCCCGCATTGCGGAGATTCACCTCGTCCCCGGCGGCGACCACACCGAGGACACCCTGCTGCGACTGGCCGCAGCCGCCGAGCATCCCAGCGAACACCCCCTGGCAGCCGCCGTGCTCGCCGCCGCCCGTGACCGGGAACTGACCGTCCCTGCCGTCCATGACTTCGTCTCCACCCCGGGCCGAGGTGTCACCGCCACCGTCGACGGGCGACGGATACAGGTGGGCAGCCCGTCCCTGCTCGATCACCTTGCACACGACTCGCAGACGCGGGCCTTGGTCGACACCGCGCAGGCCGGGGGTCGTACTGCAGTGGTGGTGATCGTGGATGACGTGCCCGCCGGGGTGCTGGCCCTCGCCGACCGGGTCCGTCCGCAAGCCGCGGCCACGGTAACCGCATTGACCGCGCTCACCGGTGCGACGCCGGTGTTGCTCACCGGCGACAGCCCCGGCGCGGCCGGTCGCCTCGCCGCCGAGGCCGGCATCACCGATGTCTACGCGGGCCTGCTGCCCGCTGACAAGGTCGCGCGCGTACGCGCCCTGCAACGCGACGGGCGGCGAGTCCTGCTGGTCGGCGACGGCGTCAACGACGCCCCCGCCCTCGCCACCGCCGACACCGGCGTGGCCATGGGCCAGCACGGCTCGGACCTTGCGCTGCAGACCGCCGACGCGGTTCTGGTCCGCGATGACCTGCCTACCCTGCCCGCCGTCATAGCTCTGTCCCGCCGCGCCCGTCGACTGGTCACCGCCAATCTCGTCATCGCCGGCACGTTCATCACCGTGCTGGTCGCCTGGGACCTCTTCGGCCACCTGCCGCTGCCCCTCGGTGTCGCCGGGCACGAGGGCTCCACCATCATCGTCGGACTCAACGGCTTGCGGCTGCTGCACTCCCGCGCCTGGCACCGCGGCCAGAATGGCCGGTCAGCCGCAGCGCCGGACGGGAGAGGCCGGCGGCTAGGCCCTGCAGCCTGACCGTAGGCCGGGCTGCTGCGGCAACAGCACGGCAACGCCGCCCGGGGTTGATTACGCAGCCCGCCACTTCGCACAGGCGGCCGCCCTGCCGCCCAATGGGTCCGACCGCAGGAGCGCTGCTCGCCAAGGTGCAGTCCGGAGTGACCGTCGAAATTGTCGGCGCTACCGGCGGCGTCGAACCTGATTTGGTCCCTCTGCTCGCCAACGCGAAGGAACGAGTGATCCCTACCGCGACCACCGTCGGTGGCGGCATCCTGCGAGCCGTCGGCGCCGGACGAGAGACCATCGGCTACGTCAGCAACCGGGGGACACCTGCCTGCGCATGACCGTCTTCCGGTCGGACAGATCGAGGCCATCGTAAGGTAGAACAACTCCGATGGGATGTCATCTCCCTTCCGTTTGGCTGCTTCGGCGCGCACCGATACGCCGATACCAGGGGACCGCGACGATCATGACCACCAGTCCGACGGCAGCGCCGAGGCCAAGGCCGGTCAGCAGCGACATCGACGACTTCTTTTCGTCGGGGGTGACCAGGCGGCCGACGGAAGCATTCGGAGAGAGAGCGAAGCCCCAGTCGAGCAGGGCTATCGCCTCCCCCAGACTCCCCAACGGCGCGGTCTCCGCCCCGAGCAAGGTCACCGCGAGCCGTCGACCGTTGCGTTCGGCCACACCGACGTACGTCTGCCGGGCCAGTTGGGTGAAGCCGGTCTTCCCGCCCAGCATTCCCTGGTACCGGTCGAGCAGGGTGTTGTCGTTGTCGATCTCCAAGGCCGGCGTTCCCGGTTGTGCCGGTACCGTCGCCACCCTGGTTTGCATGTATCGCCGGAAGTCCTCCCGGGCGAAGGTGGTGCGCGCGATGAGTGCGAGGTCATACGCGCTTGTGTACTGATCGGGGCCGTCCAGGCCCGACGGCGTCGCCGCGTGGGTCTGATTCGCGCGCAGCCGACGCGCTTCGGCGTTCATTGCGTCGACTCCGCCCTGCCTACCGGCGCCGCCTCCGCCAACGCGGGCCAGCACGTTGGCCGCGTCGTTTCCCGACCTGAGCAAGAGCCCCAGCCACAGGCTCTCGACCGAATACCTGCCGCCCTCGACCACACCCATCAACGAACTGCCCGGATCGAGATCCTGCAGATCCTCCCGCTTCACCTCGACGACCTCCGCTGGGTCGAGGCGGGGCATCAAGGCGGCCACCAGGAGCAGCTTCTGAACGCTGGCTGGCGTTCGGCGCTCGTGCGGGCCACAGCCGCCGAGGACCTCACCACTGTTGAGATCCGCCACGAGCCACGAGGTGGCGGTCACGCCCGGCGGCGTCGGTACGTCTGGAGGGCTGGCCAAGCCGGATGTGGCCAGCGCATCCCCTCCGACTTTCCGCTCGGCGGCATCAACAGGTGGTGGAGACGGTGTGTCTGGCGGTTGCATCGGCGGCTCAACGGCCGGGCATGGGACGGCCGCCGCGGCTGCCGCCCGCATTGGTGGCATGACCGCCGCGGCGGGCACCACCAAAGCGGCACTCAACGTCATCGCTGCCACGCGCCAGGTAGTCACGTAAATGCACGGTAATCGTCATCAGAGTGCGTGCGGTCAAGTTTGCGAAAGTGATCCCGACGGCAGTGAGAATTGCTGCAGTCGCAGCCGGAGAATGGGCCTTTGGTCTAACTCATGTCCGATCACAGGACAATTCTGCTGGCAGGGTCACCCCGGCTGGTATATCCCGTCACAGGCGTTCGCAGTCGGTTACACCCTCTTGCTCGCCCGCCGATCTGGGCATCCTATTGCGGCGTCATCGCGGCGGCCAGTCCGATTGATGTCATCCTGGCGCTCCCTGCCCTGCCTGGCGCCGCGCTAGGAGGAAGACGCAGCTTATAGGTGGGACGAACCCGGCCCGGGGTTCGAGCGCGAAGGGTGGCCGGGCTGGGCGAAAAACGCCGGCACCATCGTCCTGCAAGACCAAGGCGGGCATAGGAGGACAGTAAGTTCATTCTTCATCCACGAGGCGACTTCGGGGAAATGCTGCCCATTGCCGGGCACCTGAATCTTCCGAAAATCGGTCTACTATCGCCGGCTCGTAGAGAGAATGTGGCGAAGGGAAGTCATAACTGGGGGGACGCATCATGGAGTTGAGGCAGCGACTGACACTGTTGGCGGTAACCATCGCAGCCACACCGTTGGTCCTCGGCGGGTGCACCACCGAGCGTAAGTCGGGTGCCGGATCGGCCCCGGGGCGGGCAGCGCCGCCGGAGTTGACCGTCACACCTTCCGACGGTACGCGGGAAGTGCCGATCAGTGCCGAGGTGGGGACGGCCGTGAAGGGTGGGCGGATCAGCGCTGTACGGATCAGCGACGACAAGGGGACGCAGATCAAGGCGGAGCCTCGGGAGGACAGGTTGGCCTGGGTTCCGAGCAGGCCGTTGCAGCCCCGGCGTACCTATACCGCCGAGGTCACCGCGACCGGCGATTCCGGGCAGATCACCACCCGGAAGACGACCTTCACGACGATGCCGAAACCCACCAAACCGACGATCACCAGCACGCTCTACTTCACTGGCAATCGGATCTACGGCACGGCCATGCCGGTAACCGTCGCGTTCGATCCGCCCATCGCCAAGGAAGCCCGAGCGGATGTGCAGCGCCGCCTGTTCGTGAAGACGAATCCCCCTCAGCCGGGTGCCTGGTCCTGGGTGGAGGATGGCAGTCAGGTCTACTACAGGGCCCCCGATTTCTGGCGACCAGGCACCACGATCGACGTCCGGACCGGCCTGGAGGGCTTGCCCATCGGTAAAGACCGAGTCGGCGACGCGGACCGAAGCGCCACCTCCAAGATCGGCCGGCAGGTGTCCCTGGAAGTCGACAACGCCACCAAGCAGATGTCGGTCATGCAGGACGGCAAGCTGATTCGCAAGATCCCGGTCAGCCTCGGCAAGCCGAGCACGCCGACGTCCAGCGGCAAGATGGTGATCATGGAGAAGCACCAGTACGCGACGTTCGATACCCGGGGCGAACCGAACGGGGGCTACGTGGTCGACGTTGAGGATGCCCAGCGGCTCACCTGGGGCGGTGAGTTCATTCACGGGGCGCCGTGGTCCGAGGGGGACCAGGGGAAAACCAACGTGTCGCACGGCTGCACCAACGTCTCCGCTGCCGCGGCCGACTGGCTGATGGGCGTCACCCAGGTCGGAGACCTGGTCACCTTTAAGGGCACCGAGGTGCAATTGCAGCCGGGCAACGGCTGGACGGCCTGGAACGTCAGCTGGGACGAGTTCGTCAAGGGCAGCGCACTGCCCGTGCCCGCAGGGCTCCAGCCGGCCCCGGCGCAGGTGCCGCACCCGGGCGCCGTGGCTGGTGGATCGCCGGCCCCGGCCCCGTCCGTCACCGGCGACTGATCCGGTCCTGTCCTACACGCGGGCCGGATCGTCGGTGGCGAGCCGGCCCCCTTGTCTCTCGTCATGCGAGGACGTCCACTCCATAAGAGCCGTGACGGGGGCCGTGTTACGGCATGGGAATGCGGACGTGGTCCCTGTGGTCGGACGGGCCACTGTAGGGCTTTGAGCCCGCAGCCGGAAACCAGATCTGCCGGTACCAGGTGGCCTGCCGCGTTAGTGCCGTGACACACCCTGTCGCAATCAGGGGGCAGGCAGTCTCGGAAGGCCGGCGACGGTGGCGGATGCCAGGAAGGGCAGCTCTAGGGGATTGCGGTGGGGGTCTTGTCGGTCGAGGCCGACGCAGCGAGCATCCGTGCGAACAATTGGGCCGTACGGGGGCCGGCCATGCCGCTCGCGCTGAACTGGCGGGTGGTGCCGTCGGTGCATTCGACGGTCACGGTGACTCGACCGTCGAGGGCGTCACTGCGGGCGAAGGTGACGTGAGCGGCACTCAGGCTTCCTGCGGATCGACGCTCGGCGCGCCAGATAAGAGCTCCTGCTACGGCGGTACCAATAGCGCCGGCGACGGCGACAGTCACGGTGGCGCCACTCAGCCACAGGCCAACCCGTCCATCGACGGCCCGCGTAACGCCGTTGGCGACCGTCGCAAGGCCCATCCCGACCAATACCGACCCGGCGGACCAACGCAGCAGACGTCGCCACCGCGACGCGGTCAAGGTGATAACGACTGTCCTGTCGATCAGGCGCAGGCTGACGGTCTGGCCCGAGTCCACGGTAACGGGGAACACCTTCACCCCGATACGGTATGTCATCACCTGTGACGGTCACTCGGTTGCGACGCTATTGTGGCGGTATGCCAGCTTGGTTCAGACCGCAGTGGCTGCTCGGCCACATAGTCGTCGCTGTGGTCGCGGTGGCGTGCCTGCATCTGGGCTGGTGGCAGTGGCAGCACGCGCAGCTGGGCAACGGTGCCAGTTACGGTTACGCGGCGCAGTGGCCGCTGTTCGCTGCCTTCGGGGTGTTCTTCTGGACCCGCGTGGTGCGAGAGCGCGTGAACCGCGCTGCCCGCCCGCCTGCGGCGGATTCCTTGCAGGTCACAGTGGCCGTCGGGCCTTCCTGGTCGTTTCATCGCGGGGAAACAGAGGCAGGCCCGGTGGCGCGACTAGCGCCGACCGCCGACGTCGCGCAGCAGGACGAGGACGACTGGGACGTCGCCGCGTACATGCACAGACTGCGGTGGCTCAACGTCGACTCGCGCCGGCGCCTGTCGGACTATCCCGGCTTCGACGGCCACTGACCCCGGCCGCGCGATGTCGGTGGCGGGCCGGTCTTGGCGGACAGCCGTCGGTGCCAGGTTGGCGACGCTGCCGGGCACCGCGCCGTCGCATACGAGCACCGGCACCGGTCCCGTCAGTGCGTCCGACGCGAGTCGGAGCGTCGTTCGGGTTGGAGTCCGGCAGTGCCCATCGAAGCCATCTGGTGAGCTGGGGAACCGCGCCGGACCGGGACGCCTGCGTGGCCGCTGCCCCTTCAAACTCGTAGTAGCTGTCGCCAGCTTGATTTAAGAGGCGGTGGCCTGGGCATTGGGGTGCCGATTGGCTCAACGGCAAGGAGAACCGGCAATGTCTGGTCCCTAAAGGCCAGCCCCATATCGCCCGAAAGGCTGAGTTAGTGGATCAACCTAGAGACCTCGGCATCCTGCCCCGTTTCGTGCTGACTTCTGCCCTCTAGCGATCGAGGGGTGATTTGCCGGTCTGGCGTGGCTTCTTCCCGGGTCCCCCGGAGCGGCCCTGAGACTCCCGTTGTGGCACGGCAAAGTGTGAGCACGGCCACTCGATCACCGTGGGTAACGGCACGTGCGCCTGTCTAGCCTCGTCGAATGCGTAACGACGGCAACCTCGACGACCCGCGCGGCCTCGGCGGCCCGGCTGTCCGTTCGGACGATAGCCCCCCAGCCAATCAGCCAGCCAGTGTCTCCCGGCGCTGGCTCCCCGCCGGGTCCCTGCGTACCCGCCTCAGCCACTTCAGTAACCCCTTTGCCGCCCGACGCGGTCGGACCCGGATGGCGGTGGCCACCGGTGCCGTGTGCTGCCTCGGCCTGGCCGGTGTCGCTGTCATTGGTGCAAGCCCGGCCGGCGAGTCCTTCACCCCCGACCAGCGAGCGGAGATCGCCCAGCGGGCGGAAGCGGACGCCGCCTCCCGTGGGCGGGGCCGAGAGTCCGCCGCCCCCGTCACCGAAAGCCCCACCGCGGAAAGCCGCGAAAGCTCCGCTTTGCCGACGGCCAAGCCCACCCCCAAGGCGAAGGCGACGTCGAAGCCGAAGCCGAAGCGAGTCGTTCCGGTCGCGGGGCTGGACCAGGCCCAGATGAACAACGCGAAGATGATCGTGCGTGCCGGCGAGGAGATGGATGTGCCGCGCCGAGCGTTGGTGATCGCGGTGGCCACGGCGATGCAGGAGAGCAACCTTTACAACTACGCCAGCGGAGTGCTGCCCGAGTCGCAGAACTACCCACACCAGGCCATCGGCTGGGACCACGACTCCGTCGGGCTCTTCCAGCAGCGGCCCAGCACCGGCTGGGGTGCGGTGGGGGATCTCATGAAGCCGGAGTATGCGACCCGGCAGTTCCTTAGCGCACTGCTGGCGATTCCGGGTTGGCAGGACCTCCCGCTGACCGTCGCGGCCCAGTCCGTGCAGGTGTCGGCGTTCGGGTGGCTCTACGCCCAGCACGAGTGGCGTGCCAACCAGGTGGTGAACGCCATCCTCGCCTGACCGCGGCTGCTGACGCCGGGCTCCTCAACGCACAGGGAACGTGTTGTCGGGGAACGTTTGCGTCGCTATCGATTTCGGCGGTTGCGGGCCGTGAAGTCCGGTAGGCGAGCGTGGCGATCCCAGCCTCAGCGGTAAGCGATGTGACTGGGCCGAACCAGCGCACCGGGTGGTCAATGGTCACCGTCTGGTCGGGCAAGACGATCATGCTGTCCTTGCGGACACCGCCGCCGACAACGGCGAGGGTGTGTCCGTGCAGGTGCATGGGTGGAACCTAATGTCGGTCGCCACGATCGTGGTGGCGCTCAACGCTCAGCTGCTGCGGCGGGTCCGCCTGACCCCGCTGCCTCGAAAAGGACGTGACGGCGGCCCAGCCTGGGCCGCCGTGACACTCTTCAGACCATCCATGAATGCGCCGCTGAGCGCCGGACCGCTGCCGGTTCGGGTGTCGAGGGTCAGTAGATGGGCGAGGGTCACGACAGCGAGTTAGAGCCGCTGGGTGGCCCTGCCGCGTACCCGCCGCGCTTCAGCCGGCCCCGGCACAGGTGCCGCACCTGGCCGGCAAGTTGCCAGCGCCCGCCCCGTTGATCATCGGCCGCTGACCGGGCCGTATGCGACAAGGACGCGCCAACCGGCGTGCCGTCCCGTGCTCGCCTGCGGCTGAGGCTAGAGCAATGACACATGCACGTGGTCGGTGTGGTTTGACGGTCCGCTGTAGGACTTCCAGCCGGTTGCCGGGAACCAGATCTGCCGGTTCCAGATCACGTAGTACACGCCGAGCCGGTCGGCGTTGCGGATCAGGAACGCGGCGAGGTTGTTCCCGTACATCCGGGTGTCCTTACTGCGCCAAGGGCTGAAGCCGCTGTTCTGCAGCGACCAGTCGCAGGCGAGGCCCTTGGGGTGCTCCCACGGACCGCCCGGCCGGTAGCAGCCGACGAACCGGTTGAAGCCGGCCCGCTTAACCTCCTTGTACATGTGCAGCGTGCGTGGTGTGACGCAGCCGGCGGTGGTGGGGTCCTTCTCGCTGCACCTCTCGGACTTCCAGTCGCCGTCGGAGGTGCGGCCAGGGGCGATCCGGGCAACCGGCGAGGTGGCCGACACCAGGCCACCGGTGAAGCCCTGCCCGCCCACGAGCGCGAGCGCCTTCTCCGCCTCGCGCTTGTCCCGGGCCATGTCATTGGTGAGCTTCTGCTGCTCACGCACCTCGGCGTCGAGCCCCAGCTTCGCCTGCTCGGCGCGGGTCTTGACGACGTTAACCTCGGCGAGCTGCTTCGCATTGACCATGTTCAGCTCGTCCAGCGCGACAGCACGCTGGACGAACGAATCAGGGGCGTTGCTGTCCAGCAGAATGGCGGCCGCACCGAGCCGGCCAGTTCGGTAGGACTGCATGGCGATATGACTCACCTGCGGCCTCAAGGCGTCCAGCTCCGCCTGGGCGCGGTCGACTTGCAGCGCGAGCTCAAGCTGGCGCTTCCTGGACTTCTCCAGCTTCGCCTTGGCCCGGGTGTAGGCGCGGTTCGCTCCCTCGATGACATCGGTGAGCAGCCGCGGCTCACCGTCATCCTCGTGACCCGATGGCGTCGGCGTCGAAGGTGCAGCCGTCGCCGGGACAGGGCCGGTGACGATGGCGAGAACGGTCAGGGTGGCCACCACCGGTGTCATCCAGCGGCGCAGTCGTGCCGTCACAGGTTTCCTTCCGACTGGTCAGCGTTCTCATGATCAGGTGCGTCACGGATGATGGCCGGTATCACCATTCAATATTCCGGCGTCCTCGAGGGTCGAGGCCGCTCGGCGTCGGGTCGCTGCCTGGACCGGCTCGCCCATCGGTGGGATCACCCCCGCTGAGCGCCTCGAGCGCGACGTTCCGCCTCGACGGCCACGCGTTTCCGTGCCGTTTTTTCGGGATACGAGATTGTGGAATGTTTCCACTATCGGCGGCGTCGACTGCGGGGTTGCGCCCAGCCGTGGTGACCAGCGCCGCCAGTGCGGTGGTCAGCGGTACGGCGGCGATCAGTCCGAGTGTGGCGACCGCGCTGCGGACGATCTCCTGGGCCAGGAACTCGCTGGTGAGGATCTGGCTCACCGACCGGGAGTCGGCGGTGAGCAGGAGCAGTAGCGGCAGCGAGGCGCCCGCATACGCCAGCACGATGGTGTTGACGGTGGAGGCGATGTGGGCCCGGCCGACCCGGGTCGCCGCACGATAGAGCTGCAGCCGGGACAGCGCCGGGTTGGCGTGCGCAAGCTCGGTGACCGTGGCCGCCTGGGTGACCGTGACGTCGTCGAGCACCCCGAGGGAGCCGATGATGATCCCGGCCAGTAGCAGGCCGTGCAGGTCGACGTCGGCCTGGAACATCGACAGGCTGGTGGCCTCCTCACTGCCATACCCGGTCAGGTGGGCGGCGGCGGTGGCCAGGGTGCCAAGCAGGCCGGTCAGCACCAGGCTGCCCAGCGTGCCGAGCACCGCCACCGACGTCTGCGCGGTGACGCCGTGGGTCAGGTACAGCACCACGAACATGATCAGGGCCGAGCCGGTGACTGCGATCAGCAACGGCGAGCCGCCAGCGGAGATGCCGGGCACGACGAAGGCGAGCAGGATCGCGAAGGTCGCCCCCAGCCCGGCTAGCGCCGCTAGCCCCCGCAGCCGTCCGAACGCCACGATCGCGGCCGCAAAGAGCGCCACCAGCCAGATCAGCGGCTTGCCGCGCTGGTGCTCGGCGATGTTGTAGGTGCTCACCGTCGGGTCGGCCGGGTCCGTCAGTTGAACAATGACGATCGCATCCCCGACCGCAACTTCGGGAGCGCCCGGGCCAGACGGCACGGGCATCTCCACCTGATTTCCGGTGTCCGGCCCCTGCTCGACCTGGACGGTGACCGTTCCGCACGGCCCGTCCTGCGCGGTCGGGCCGCCCTCCGGGACCTCTGACACTGGCGGGCAGGGTTCCGTCACGACCTTCGTGACCGCGCCGTGGTAACGGGGAACCTGGTCACTTTGCTCCCCGTCGGGGGTATCGCGCGGCCAGAGCACCAGGGTGGCGATCACGGTGATGACGAAGAGGGGGACCACCGTCGCGACGAGGATCCGTCGCACCCGCGGGGTGGACGGGGCGGCACGGCTGTGGTCAGCACCCACTGTGAGTCTCCCAACGGTCGAGGCGGCCGGTGTCGTCGGCGACTGGCCTGATTCCTGGTTGGAGTGCCTACCTCGACGCGCTGGGCATCACCTGTAGCGGCACTCCAGGCGCCATCACGCACGGCGACCGAGAAGTGCGCTACTCCTGCGCCGTCAAGCAAGAGCGCCAGGGTGTGTCGGTGTGGGCCGCTTGCCGACGATGGCCCCGTGGCACCAACCCGCTGCGACACGTCATCCTCGGATGCACTCCATCCCCCGTCCATCGCACCGCCTACTATCAGTAGATAGTAGGCGGCAGGAGGGTCGATCCGCGGCGGGGGTGGCACCCATCGTTGCCGACGGAGATGGCATCACCGGGCGAGCATCGTCCTCTGTTTCTAACCGTGCTTCCGGCTGTCCTCGCGCTACGCCTGCTACTGGCAGCTCGGCGGCCGGCGGAACTCTCTGCCGCACCTGACCTTCGGGTGGATATGCGCACATCGACACTCCCGGACGGGCATGCTCCTAATGATCAGGAGGAGGCGACATGTATGCGGGAGCCGCCGCGATGGCACTGGTGGCGATTGTCTTCGTCGCCGGGTTGTACGGCCTGCACCGCCTGCTCGCCCTCGCGCCCGATCCCCTCGCGGTGCTGCCGTTCCAGTCCGGATGGAGGCCCGAGGAACACGCGTTGTCCCGGTACCACGTCCGGTGGTACCTCTCGACCCTGTTGTTTCTCGCATTCGACGTGGAAATGCTCTTCATGTACCCCTGGGCGGTCGTCGTTGCCGAGATGGGCGCCACGGCAATCGTCGAAATGTTCCTCTTCCTCGGTGCGGTTTTCGTCGCGGTGGTGTGGGCCTGGAGGGAGGGGGCTCTGCGGTGGGTCTGAGCAACGCCTTGGCCAGGTACGCGGTTAACCACGCCCACGTTCTCCTCGTGGAGGCGCCGGGACACTGGCTGACGCGCGCCGCAGCCGAGCAGCAACTCCTTGCCCGGGGCTGGCTGTTCGCCTCGTCGCCCGCGGACGCGGACGTGCTGGCACTCTGCGGCACCCCGGGCCCAGAGATAGCAGCGATCGCCGCAAGGCTGTGGGAGCAGTTGCCCGGGCCACGCGCCCGGGTCCAGATCGATGCACCGCACCTCGCGGCGGCGGCGTTTGAAAGTGCCGCCACCAAGCTCCTCGATGTGACCCTGCAGCGCGACGACAGCCAGGGCCGATCGGCCACGCCCAATGGCGAACGGCACCGTGACAACGAGTCGGAGGGGCACGACGGCGGCCACGACCACGGCGGCCACGGCACTCATGTCGGCAAGGGCGAGATGGACGGCGGTCACGCTGAACACAGCGCAATGGACCATGGTGGGTCCAGCGGTCATGGCGAAAGTGGCGATCACGGTGGCATGGGCCACGGCATGGACATGGGCCACGCCGACATGGGTCACGGCGCCACGAGTCACGGCGGCATGGATATGGCGCCGGCCGGGATCCCGATGACCCACGGAGGCGAGGACCGCGACGGCCTAGAGCTGGACGTCCTGCACCTTCGTCTGGGTCCGGTGCTGCCGTACTGGCCGACGGGTCTTGTCCTACGCTGCTCGTTGCAGGGCGACCTCATCGTCCACGCAGAGGTCACCCTGGTCGACGCCCAACACGCGCGCCACCACGCTGGCGTGAGGTGCGCTCACCATCGTGCGGCGCGCCGCTGCGACAACGCCGCAGGACTGCTCGCCCTCAGTGGCTGGGAGGACGCGGCCGGCCGTGCCCGGCGTCTGCGTGACTGGCTGTTGAGCGACGGGGACCGGGGGACGACGGCCCGGGACCTCGACCGGCTGCATCGCCGCATCAAGCGTTCATGGCTGCTGCGGTGGTCGCTGCGAGGAGTCGGTTACCTTTCTGCGGCTGACGTCGCGCGTCTGGATTTGCCCGGCCATCTGCGCGGAGACACCCACGACCGCCTCCTTTCGATGATCCAGCGAGCGGCCGATGACATCGCCGGCTCCGCCGACGCGAGCAGCGACGCCAGCGAGCACGTGCCGATCGTCAAGATCGGTGACGTGGTGCAGGGGCTAGACATCGCCACTGCGCGGTTGGTCGTCGCCAGCCTTGACCTCGACCCGCAGCCGGCGGCGAGCGCGGTGGCGCATGCCTGACTCGACCGTCACGACGGTCTCCGCCGGGTGGGCGCTCGCTGCGGCAGCGATCTTGGGTCTCCTCGTGGCCTTCGCCGCGGTCCTTGACGGGCTTTTCTCGGCGCGGACAGCGGGCGCCGGGCCGTCGGGGATGACCCGACCGCTGGGAGAGACGGCCCGGCTCGTACGGCAGCGACGCAGAACGACTGTCGCGGCCGACACGTTGCTGTGGCGGATCGGCAGTTCCGGCCTGCTGTTCATGGCGTTGATGATCGTCACGGTCGTGCCCCTGGGGCAGTGGACGCTGTTCGACCTCGACGTGGGGGTGGTGTGGTTCAACGCGATGGACGTCCTGGCCTGGGCGTTCGTGTGGCTGACCGGGTGGGGCGCCAACTCCACGCACTCGCTGATCGGGGGCTACCGCTTCCTGGCGCACGGACTGGCCTATGAACTCCCGCTGATGTTCGCGCTCGTGGCGCCAGCGGTCGCCGCATCGAGTCTCAACGTGGGGACGGTTGCGGCAGCGCAGGCGGACCTGTGGTTCGTGGTGTGGATGCCCGTCGCGTTTCTGGTCTTCTGCACTGGTGTCGTCGCGATCGCGGTCTGGGGACCGTTCACGCCAGCGCTGGGCTCCGACATCGCCGGCGGCGTCACCACGGAGTTGTCCGGCGTCGACCGGCTGGTGTTCCAGGGCGGACGCTACGCCTTACTGGCCGCGGGAGCCGCCTTCGCCGTGCCGATGTTCCTGGGAGGCGGCAACGGTCCGCTGCTACCCGGCTGGGCCTGGGTGCTGGTAAAGACGAGCGCCCTGCTCGCCGTCCTTGTATGGCTGCGCCGCCGGCTGCCCGCTGTCCGGCCGGACCTGTTCATGGAGGTCGGGTGGGTGGTGCTCCTACCCGCCGTGCTTGTCCAGGACCTCCTCGTCGCCGTCGTCGCAGTGTGGAGAACCTGATGATCACCGCCATCTCGTTCTGGGTGCTCGCCGTCGTCGCCGTGCTCAGCGGGGCCGCCGTTTTCTGGGTCAACTCGATGGCCCGGGCCAGCTACTCGCTCGCGCTGTCGTTCATCGCGGTCGGGGTGCAGGTGCTGCTGCTGCAGCAGAACTACATCGGCGTGGTGACGATCCTGATGATGGTGATGGAGATGGCCGTGATGGCCGTCTACATGGTGATGTTCATGGGCATGAACCCGGCGCTGATGCCGATGAGCATGGTCCACGACAAGCGACAGGCCTTGGCGGTCGCCGTCGGTGTGTTTGTCGCCCTGACCGCCGGGGTGCTGCTCGTTCCGTGGCCGGCCCGCCGCGGCGCCCCTGCCGAGGACGTGACGGCCGCGCTCGGTGAGGAGCTGATGGGCCCGAAGATGCTGGCGATGATCACTGTCGGCGTGGTCATGGCGGTCACCATCGTGGCTGGCGTGGTGCTGGCAGCGCACCGCACCCGCTACGACCGCTTCGGTGACGACCTGCGCCGCCGTCCCGCCCACGACCCACAACCGGGTGGGGTCGGCCGATGACCCTGCAGACCGTGCTGCTGGTGGCGGCGGCCCTGTTCAGCGTGGGCCTGTACGGCGCGCTGTCCCAGCAGGTCGTGGTGATGGTGATGATGGGTCTCGAGCTGATGCTCAACGGCCTCATCCTGGCCGCCGCCGGCTTCTGGTGGTTTCTCGCCCCGGATCCATCCGGCCAGGTGCTGCTGTTGGTGATCATCGCGGCGATGACCGTGGAGATGGCGATGGGCTTCGCGGTGGCCACCCTGCTGCACCGGGTACGCCGGGTCGATATGACCGACATGGCCGCGGACCTGTCCGGATGAGGGACCTCGCGCAGGTGTGCCTGTGGCTGCTGGTGGTCCTGCCGGCAGGCGTCGGTGCGCTGCTCGCCGCCGCCCGACGGGCGAACCGAATCGCCATTCCCATCTCCTTGGCGACCGCCACCACGATGGTGGGCCTGTCCGCGGTGGTGGCAGCCGCCCGCCCGGCGGTGTCGGTGCCCTTCCTGGCCGGCACCGACCTCGCGCTGGCCGTGGACGGGCTCGCTGCCCTGATCCTGCCCACGCTCACCGTGGTGACCCTGCTGGTGCTGCTCGCCTCGACCGGGGAAATCCACGAGTCGACCGCCCGGTTCCACGGGCTGATGCTGATCTTCGCCGGGGCGGTCGCGTTCACCGCGGCGGCGGCGACACTGCCGGCGCTGCTGCTGGCGTGGGAGATCATGGGTGCCGCGTCGTACGCGTTGATCGGATTCCGGTGGCGCGACGAGGACCGGATGTCAGCCGGCCTCACCGCATTCCTCACTACCCGCGCCGCCGACCTGGGCCTCTACGCCGCCGCCGGGGCAGCGCTCGCCGGCGGCGCGGGCCTGGCCCTGGCAAACCTGTCGCAGAGCAGCCCGGGATGGCGCCACGTGATCGCCGCCGGCATCCTGGTCGCCGCATTGGGCAAGGCCGCGCAGCTGCCGTTCTCGTTCTGGCTCTCCCGGGCGATGGCCGGCCCGAGCGCAGTGAGCGCCCTGCTGCACTCGGCAGCCATGGTGGCGATGGGAGGCTACCTGCTGCTGCGGGTCCAGCCCCTGCTCGCCGCCACCGGGTGGGCGGGCCCGGTGACCACCGGGTTCGGTGCCGCGACCGCGCTGCTGCTCGCAGCGGTGGCGGTGGCGCAGCGCGACCTCAAGCAGCTTCTGGCCGCCTCCACCGCCGCCCAACTCGGTTTCGTGGTGATGGCCGCTGGCGCCGGAACGGTCGCCGGCGGCGCCGCGCACCTCGTCGCGCACGCCGCGACCAAGGCGCTGCTGTTCCTGGCCGCCGGGGTGTGGCTGACCGCGTTGGGCACCAAGCGGCTCGCCGGCCTGCGCGGGGTCGTCGGGCGGTGGCGGCTGGTCGGCTGGTCGGCCACGGTCGGTGCGCTCGCTCTCGCGGGGATCGCACCGCTGTCGCTGTGGGCGACCAAGGACGCCGTCCTCACCGCCGTCGGCGAGCAGTCACCCTGGCTGTACGCCACCGGCCTCGCCGCGTCGGCGCTATCCGCGGCCTATGCCGCGAAGATCCTCGTCGTCATCTGGCCGCGGGTACCCGCCGACCGCCGGGCCGAGGTGGAAGCCCACTTCGACGAGGAAGAGCGGGGCAACCGGCGCGTGACGCTGCTGCAGCGAGTACCTCTGGTGCTGCTGGCGGTGGGAGCCGCGTACGCCGGTCTGCTGGCGCTCCCGCCGCTGGCCAGCACCGTCGCCCGAGCCGTCGGCCAGACCGGCGGCTCTCACGCCTCCGCCCGGGAGCTGGTCGTGTCAGCGGCTGTCACCCTCGCCGTCCTGCTGGTGATCCTCGCCCGCCGACGGTTGCCCGAGCCACGCTGGGCGCTGCGCTGGATGGGGCTGCAGGCGGCCGCGTCAGCGCTCGTGACGCGCCCCACGCTGCGCTGCGCCAACGCCCTGGCCCGATTCGACGACCGGGTCCTGGACCGTGCAATCACCGGCGCAGCTCGGGCCGCGGTGTCGCTGAGCCGTCGCGCCGCCCGCTTCGACGACCGGGTTGTTGACCATGCCGTGACATCAACCTCCGAACTGTCGATGCGGGTCGCGGCGCGCGCGGCCCGGGCCGATGACCGGTGGCTCGACGAGGCCGTGGAACACCTGGCCACCAGGGTGCGTCGGCTGGGCCGGCTGGCCCGCCGGCCGCAGACCGGCCAACTGCACCAGTACTACCTGCAAGCCGTCGTGGTCCTCCTCGTCGGCGTCGTCCTCCTCGTGACGTTGGGGTGAGCCTTGCTCAGCGTGATCATTTTCCTTCCCCTCGTCGCCGGTCTGATCCTGGCCGTCCTCCCGCGGCTGAGCGACCGGATCGCCCGCTGGGCGTGGGTGGCGGTCACCGCCGTCGATCTCGCGCTGATCGTCGGGCTCTGGCTGCGCTACGACACCCCGGCACCCGGCGGCCTGGCGTTCGAGGAGCAGGCGGCATGGATCCCCGGCGTCAACAGCAGCTACCACCTGGGCGTCGACGGCCTGTCCCTACCGCTGGTCGCGATGACCGCGGTGATCTTTCTGGCCTGCGCGGTGTACGCGCTGCGCAACCGTCACCGCCCGCGCGGGCAAGCCGCCCTGTTCCTCTTCCTGCAGAGCGTCAGCCTCGGTCTGTTCATCGCCGCCGACCTGATCCTCTTCTTCGTCTTCTTCGACCTGTCCATCGTCGGCATGTACTTCGTGATCGCCGGATGGGGCCACGGCGACCCGGGGCGCTCGGCGATGAAGTTCTTCCTCTACACGTTCCTCGGCTCGCTGGCGCTACTCGTCGGGTTCATCGGCCTGTACGTCGCCGCCGATCCGCACACCTTCGACATGCCGGCGCTGGCCGCGGCCACGCCGTTGGCCGGGCGGCCCCTCGCCGGGGGGCTGGTGCTCGCCGCGATCCTGATCGGCCTGGCGGTGAAGACTCCCACGGTTCCCTTCCACACCTGGCTGCCGCCGGCACACACCGATGCCCCCGCCGTCGGCTCGGCGGTGCTGGCCGGGGTGCTGCTGAAGATGGGCACCTACGGCTTCGTGCGCATCGCCATGCCGATGCTGCCTCAGTCGTGGCGCGCCTGGGCCTGGGTGATCATCCTCGTTGGCGTGGTGTCGGTGCTCTACGGGGCGCTCGTCGCCCTGGCCCAGACCAACATCAAACGCATGATCGCGTACACGTCGGTCAACCACATGGGCTACATCGTCCTCGCCGTCGGCGTCGCGGGCCTGGTGGCCACCGACACTGCGCAGGCCCGGACCATCGCGGTGACCGGCGCGGTCACTCAGATGGTCAGCCACGGCCTGATCACCGCCGCGCTGTTCCTGCTCACCGGCGTCCTACGAGACCGCGCCGCCAGCTACGACATGCGGGAGTACGGCGGACTCGCCGCCACAGCACCGAGCTTCGCGGCGCTGTTCGCCGTTGGCGCCTTCGCCTCCCTGGGCTTGCCGGCGTTCACCGGCTTCATCGCCGAGTTCCAGATCTTCACCGGCAGCGTCGCCGCCGCCCCAGCCACCGCCGTGGCGATCCTCGGCATCCTGATCACCGCCGCGCTGTTCCTGCGCGCGCTGCAACGCGTCTTCACCGGCGACACCCAGGGCCATTCGGTCGGCTTCACCGACCTGCACCCCGCCGAGGTGTGGTCGGTCGGCCCGCTGCTGCTGCTCTCCCTGCTGCTCGGCGTTCTGCCGCGTCCGCTGCTCGACGTCATCGAACCCGCCGCCGCCAGCGTCGTCGACCTCGTCGGGAGGTAGCCGGTGGAGACGGAGATGATGCGGCCGCTGTTGCTGCTGCCCGAGATGCTGCTCGTCGTCGGAGCGCTCACCGCTCTGCTCGGTGGCTCGTTCGTCCCCCGACACCAGCAGTGGATGATTCGGGTCCTCACCGCCGGCGTCCTCCTCGCGGTCATCGTCACCGCCGCAATCGGGATGGCCGGGCCTGCACGGACCGCCTTCGACGACAGTTACACCGTCGACACCGCCACCGGCGTGGCCCGGATCCTCGCCTCGGCCGCGACGCTGCTGGTGCTCATGCTGGCCGCCGACGAGATCGCCGGAACGGCACGGGAGAGCGAGACCTGCGCACTACTGCTCTTCGGCGCCGCGGGAACCGTGCTGCTCGCCGGTGCTGACGATCTGCTCGTCCTCGCCGCGGGTTTCCTCCTCGCCACCATCCCGCTCTACGGGCTCATCGGTCTCGTGTTCACCGCCCGGGGCGCCGAGGCAGCGATGAAGACATATCTCATGGGGGCACTGTTCGGCATCCTGCTCCTAACCGGCGTGACGATCATGTCCGGACTCACCGGTAGTACCGGCTACGCCGAACTCACCAACGCTCTGGTTGACGTGCCACCGGCGGCGGTGACCGGGGCGGCCGTCGCGCTCGTGGCCGGGCTGATGTTCAAAGCCGGCGGGGTGCCCGGCCACTTTTGGGTGCCCGACGCGGCGCAGGGTGGTAACGCCACAGCGGCGACGTTCCTGACGACGGTGCCCAAGATCGGGGCGATGGTCGCGGTGTACCGCCTGGTCGGCATCCTGCCCGACGCGGTGCCCTGGCCGGCGTTGATCGCGACCGTCGCGGTGGCGAGTATGACCCTGGGCAACCTGGCGGCGTACTGGCAGGCCGACCCGCGGCGGCTACTCGGCTGGTCGACGGTCAGTCAGGTCGGGTTCGTGCTCGTGCCCGTGGTGGTGGCTGGCAACAGCGACCTGGCGCTGCCGTCGCTGCTGGTCTACCTCACCGCTTACACGGCGACGAACATCGCCGCCTTCGCCGTCACCGCCGCCCTGCCCGAACGTCGGGACCTCGGCGATTACCAAGGCATGGCGATGCAGCGCCCATGGCTCGCCGCCGCCCTGGTCGTGGCGCTCCTTGGACTGGTTGGCACCCCACCCACCGGCGTGTTCGTCGGCAAGCTCACCACCGCCACCGCCGCCTGGGACGGCGGCCACGGCTGGCTCGCCGTCGTCGTCTTCATCAACACCCTGCTCAGCCTGTTCTACTACCTGCGCTGGATTGTCCCCACCTACCGTCAGCCTCCACGAGACGTGTCCGCGCAAGGAGAGACCCGCTCTCGACGGCAGTGGGCCCCGCTCACCGCGGTCACGGCTGCCGCCCTCAGCCTTGCCGCCGGTCTGGCCGGGGGAGTGGTGTGGACCGTGGTCAGCGGCCCATAGGGGCATGCCGGCGGGGAGCCGTCCCCGGACGAGAATCGCCACGACCGCGGCCATGGGTTGGCGCCGGGCGGAAAGATCGGGATCAGGCGGCTTCTCATTGGCCCCGCCACGAGCACGAGGCTGCGCTCGGCGTCAATCGTGGGCAGGACGGGCCGTCACCGTCGGTACGCCAGATTCGCCATCATGCCCGCCTGCCCGTGGTACACGTTGTGGCAGTGGGTCATCCACTGACCGGGGTTCGTGGCGTCGAAGTCCACAGCGACCGTCCGGTGCGGGGTGACGATGACGGTGTCCTTGCGGGCTCCGCCGCCGGTTACGGCGAAGGTGTGCCCGTGCAGGTGCATGGGGTGGAACATCGTGGTGCGGTTGACGAATTCGAGCCGCACCCGCTCGCCTCGCTCGACCAGGAGCGGGTCAGCGTGGTTAAAGGTCACGCCGTTGATCGTCCACCGGTAGGGCGTCATCGATCCGCCCAGCACCAGCCGGTGCACCCGGTCCGGTCGCTGCCGAGTCAGCGCCACGCTGTCGGCGGCGCGCAGCGTGTGAGTGAGGAGCACACGCCGGTCCAGTTCGACCGGCCGGTCCATAGCCGAGGGCGGGTCCCCGGCGCACGTGCGCACCAGGGCAAGCCCTCGCCCACGCTTCCCCTCGGCGGCGGCGACCAGCGGGAACACCCCGTCAGCGAGTTCCACTGTGACATCGACCCGCTCGCCCATCCCGAGCACGAGCGCGTCGGTCGTCGTCGGGATGACCGGGTAACCGTCGGTGTGCGTCACGGTCATCCGATGCCCACCCAGCGCCACCCGGAACGCCGTGTCGGAGCCGGCGTTGACCACCCGGATCCGCACCCGCTGTCCCGGCCTGGCACGGAAGGTGACCGGTGCGGCGGGGACCCGCCCGTTGATCAGGTAGTGGGGGTATGCAACATCGCCGGCGCCGCCCAGCAGCGGCGAGGTCATCGTCTCCATCCCAGCCATGTCCCCGTGCCCGCTCATGTCTCCGGGGCCCATGCCGTCCATGGCGCCGTCGCCCAGGCCGGGCGTGTCGCCCCCGCCGCCATGATCCATTTCCGGCATGTCGCCGTGGCCGGACATCGCCATTAGCGCGGTAAGCACGTCCTCCGGGGTGCGGCCGGTGCCGTCGACCCAGTCGTCGAGCACGACGATCCACTCGTGGTCATAGCCGCCGGTGTCGTGCGGGTCGTCAACGACGAGAACCCCGTACAGCGCCCGGTCGAGCTGCAGCCCGGAGTGCGGGTGGTAGAAGTAGGTGCCCGGGTCGGGGGCGATGAACTCGTAGCGGTGCTGACCTCTGCGGGGGATCGGCGCCTGGGTGAGACCGGGGACGCCATCCATGTCGTTGCGCAGCGCGATGCCGTGCCAGTGAACGCTGGTGTCGGCGGGCAGTTCGTTGAGCACATCGACCCGGATAAGGTCACCGGCGCGAGCCCTGATCAGCGGACCAGGCAGGTCTTCCGCGTAGCCCCAGGTCCGCACCCGCGGTCCGCCCAGGTCGACAGTGACCGGCCGTGGATGCAGCGTTGCGGTCACCGTGCCCGCGCCCGGCCGGCGACGGCCCACCTCGACACGAGGTACCAGGTCATCGCGCGCGGTCACGAGCGGAGGGCCGACAGCGCCGTCGGCCCAGGCAGCGGTGTCGGTGCTTGCAGCCACCCCCACCGCGCCCGCCAATCCGATGAGTAACCGGCGGCGGCTGATCGCGGGTGTCATGACAGCTCCTCGGCTCGGAACGGCGGCCGGGCGATCGTCGGCCTGGGCGGTGGTGTCAAGTGCGAGTCTCGCCGTGGCGGCGCGGACATGGGGGAACTTCACGATGTGTGCCCTGTTTGGGTGCCCTTTGGCGTCTCGGTGCCCGACGTCGCTGTCAGAAGCGGGGCCTGCTGCGCTAGTGCCTTGATCGGCCGACGGCCGGCGAAATGGCAGAGATGCCTAAGTGTGGGCCTGCTGTGCCCGCTCGGCCGAGCACTTCCTTCGCTGCATCCTGGATTCGTCGATACGCCAGGAGCCTGCCGGTAGGGGCTGCAGCCCCGATACGGGTCCTGGGTATGGGTACGTTTCCGCGTCCCACCGCTCTGCGCGGAGTTGTATTGCCGCAGGTAGTGGCTCTTCGCCGCACGGCTGGTTGCAGGATACCCCTAGGGGGTATATGGTGTCGGTTGGAGGTGGACGGCATGAGACACGAACACACGACCCACGCCGAACCGGCGGCTATCCCCGCTGAGGCGCGACACGACGGACATCAGGTGCATGTGGGCGAGCAACCCACGAGCGGATCGCACGGCGGGCATGCCGGCAGTGCCCGACCCACGGACAGCCACAAGGGCGGGCACCACGACCATGCGGGGCACGGACCCTCTGGGGGGCACGCGGGTCATGACAAGCACGCGGGGCACGACCCGGAGCAGTTTCGGCGCAAGTTCTGGCTGAGCCTCGCGCTGACGGTTCCGATCGTGGCCACCAGCCACATGGTGATGGACTGGTTCGGCTACACGCTCGACTTCCCCGGCATGAGCTGGGTTGGCCCGGTTCTGGGGTCGGTCGTCTTCTTCTACGGAGGCTGGCCCTTCCTGGTCGGCGGCGTCCGCGAGGTCCGTGAGCGGGCTCCCGGAATGATGCTGCTGATCTCGATGGCGATCACGGTGGCCTACATCGCGTCGCTGGCCACCAGCCTCGGCGCGTTCGATTTGGACTTCTGGTGGGAGCTGGCCGCGCTGGTCGCCATCATGCTGCTGGGCCACTGGCAGGAGATGAAGGCGATCGGCCAGGCACAGGGCGCCCTCGCCGCGCTGGCAGCGCTGCTGCCCGACGACGCCGAGCGCATCGATGACGACCGCACCGTGCATCGGGTACCGGTGTCCGAGCTGAGGGTCGCCGACGTGGTACTGGTTCGCTCTGGTGCCCGGGTGCCGGCCGACGGCCGGATCGTCGATGGGGCCGCGGAATTGGACGAGTCGATGATCACGGGGGAGTCCCGGCCGGTTCCACGGGGCGTCGGGGACCGGGTCGTGGCCGGTACGGTGGCGACCGACTCCGCGCTACGGGTCCGGGTCGATGCGGTAGGGGAAGACACTGCACTGGCCGGAATCGGTCGCCTCGTGGCGCAGGCGCAGGCCTCCAGCGGCCGGGCGCAGGTGCTGGCTGACCGGTTCGCCGCGATGCTGTTCTACGTCGCCACCGCCGCCGCGCTGGTCACCTTCGCTTCGTGGTGGGCGCTGGGTGATCTCGACGAGTCCGTGGTGCGGACGGTGACGGTCCTGGTCATCGCCTGCCCCCACGCCCTCGGGCTGGCCATCCCGCTCGTGATCGCCCTGTCCACCGCGGTGTCGGCGAAGGCCGGCATCCTGATCAAGGACCGCCTCGCCTTGGAGCGGATGCGCACCGTCGACGCGGTGCTGTTCGATAAGACCGGCACCCTGACAAAGGGCGCGCACACCGTCACCGCGACCGCCGCAGCCAGCGGCGTCAACGAGAACGACGTGTTGCGCATCGCCGGCGCGGTCGAGGCAGACAGCGAACACCCCCTCGCCAAAGCTCTGGTCAAGGTCGCGCAGGACCGCGGGCTGCGGGCGAGCGCCCGCGACTTCCGATCCCTGACCGGTAGAGGAGTTCAAGCTGTCGTCGACGACGCCACTTGGGCGGTGGGCGGCCCAGCTCTACTGCGGGAGCTTGGCGCCGCGGTTCCTGACGAGCTGGCCAGCGCAGCGCAAGGTTGGTCGGCACGCGGCGCGGCGGTGCTGCACCTGGTCCGCCTGCCGCAGGCCGGTCAGGCGACCGCGGTCGGCGCGTTCGCCCTCGAGGACGAGGTCCGTCCCGAGGCTCGCGAGGCCATCGCCGAGCTACGCGAACAGGGCGTCAAGAAAATCGTCATGATCACCGGAGATGCACGCTCGGTCGCCGAGGCGGTCGCCGCCGACCTGGGCTTCCGGCCCGGGGTGGACGAGGTGTTCGCCGAGGTGCTGCCCGCCGACAAGGACCAGGCGGTCGCTGACCTGCAGGCCCGAGGTCTGACCGTGGCGATGGTCGGCGACGGCGTCAACGACGCTCCCGCCCTGGCCCGCGCCGACGTGGGCCTGGCCATCGGTGCCGGCACGGACGTCGCGATCGAGTCCGCCGGGGTGATCCTGGCATCCTCGGACCCACGTGGTGTCACCGGCGTGATCCGGTTGTCCCGGGCGTCGTACCGCAAGATGACCCAGAACCTGGCCTGGGCCGCCGGGTACAACGTCGTGGCCATTCCCCTCGCGGCTGGCGCGCTGGCCTGGGCCGGGGTCACACTCAGCCCGGCGGTGGGAGCGGTGCTGATGTCCGTCTCCACCATCGTGGTGGCGCTGAACGCGCAGCTGCTGCGCCGGGTCAAGCTCAGCCCCGGGCAGCACTGACTCAGGCAGAAACGGCGGCCCGATCGGAGCTATCCGACCGGGCCGCCGGCACAACGGCGACTGCAAGCCGTCTGGGCCCGGCTCAGGGCAGCATCGACTGCCACGTCACGCCCGCGTCGGGGCTGCGCAGCACCCGGCCGTCCCGGGTGGCCAGGAAGGTCACGTTCCCGTGCACGGTTAGAGCAGCCGGGGCGCCTGGTGCCCGGCCAGGGGTGGACGACCAGGTCGCCGCTGCGTCGACGGAGCGCACCAGCGTCCCGTCCGCCGTGATCGCCACCAGCTCCCGCGGGGACCAGTGCAGCAACACCGCAGGCGGACCGCCGCCCGGCGTCCAGGTGCGGCCGCCGTCGGTCGAGCGACGCAGGCCCTGGTCGGTGCTGGCCAGCAGGGTTCCCGGGCGGTGCGGGTCGACGGCCAGGTCGTAGGCCTCGAGCGTGGAGCGCGACTCCCAGGTCATCCGGTCACTGCTGGCCATCAGGGCGCCGCTGCTCGAATCGAGGCCGTACACCACGCCGCCGGAGAAGCGCAGCAGGTGGAAGTCGGCCTGCCCGGCCAGGGACAGACCCTGCCAGGATCGGCCGGCGTCATTGCTGTGGATCAGCCCCAGGTGCGCCGGCCCGTCCTCGTCCGGGGCTGGGTGACCGGAGGCGAGGAACTCGTTAGGGCCGGTCACCGTGAAGCCCATGGTGTCCTGCCGGCCGTCCCCGACCCGGTCCGCCGCCATGCCGGAAAGGCGGAATACTCCGTGGTGGGTGGCCACATACAGCTGCCCATCGGCGGGGTTCACGCCAAGTCCGTGTACATGGCTGAGCCGGCCGTCGTTCGCAGTCGAGGCGGTCGACGGGGCGGAGTCGTCACGCCAACCGACCGCGGTGGCCGCGGCCGTGACGAGCAGGAGGACGCCGACCGCGACTCCAATCCACGCCATCCGATTCTGCCCCTTGAGGGCCACAGCCGCTCCCTTACCTCGATCCGATGATCCGCGGCGGCAACGCAAGCCGATCCCGCAGCTGCGCCCCGATCGTAAGCCATCTACTATTGCCCGATAGTAGTAGCGTCGGGAGCGTCACGCTGCAGGCGTGGCAGCGACGCTCGGGTGGGCGCCTGTCGGATGGCGCGGCGAGGAGGCTACCGGTGCGTCAGGTCACGGCAGAACCTGACCAGACAATGCGGCGCGCAGCCTCAGTGGCGGTGGTTGCGGTACTGGCCGCGGCGGCGGGATTCGTGCTGCGCTTCGATCCCACCGACCGGCTCGCCGACCCGACCGGTCCGTGCCTGTGGCACTCCCTCACCGGCATCAACGGCCCCGGCTGCGGCGGCACCCGCATGGTCTATTACCTCCTGCACGGCGATCTCACTCAGGCCGCCCGCCACCACCTGGCCGCGCTGGTAGCAGTGCCATTCGTGGCCTACCTCGGCGTCCGGTTCGTCGCCTCGGCCTGGCTCGGACGCGAACTGCCCGCGCTACGCCTGCCAACCTGGGTCTACGGGGCCTACATCGCCGGCTTCCTGCTCTACACCACCGTGCTGCGCAACCTGCCGTGGGCACCGTTCTCCTGGTTCAACGTCCCTAACCTCACGCCGTAAGACCCGCCCGTCGAAACCCCCATGACCAAACAAGTCGCCGTCACGCACCCGCTTTCCTTCGGCACGACTGGTCGCCCCTTATGCCACCTACTATCCTGGATTCGTATGAAGAGGACCATCCGCCAGCGCCCCGGCAGGCTCATCAGCCTGCCGCGGGTGCTGCTGCTCGTCCTCCTGGCCCTCGGTGTCGCCGGAATGCACACCTTCGGCCACGGCGGCGGCGGGCACACGTCGAGCGGCCACGACACCACCGCGGTAGTCATGCCGCACGACAGGCTCGCCAGCCCTGTTCAGGACGACTCCGGCCACCGGGCTCTGATCGCCCAGATCCGCGAGCCGCGCTCTAGCGGCAGCCCCGATCTGGGCCTCTTTACGGTCTGCCTGGCTGTGGTCGGCGCATTCGGACTGGCCATCGCCCTGGCACTACTGCGGGTGCGATCCCACCGCGAACGCTGTGAGGCGCGCACGCATCTCACAGTTCACCGCGGCGGGCGCAGCCCGCCCGCACTCTTGCTCGGCCTGCGCGTCGCCGCGGTGTCGGTGCTGCGGATATAGGAACACCGCCGGTCAACCGACCGCCGATTCCTTATTCGCATACCAACAACCTGAAAGGCATTCCTTCACCATGATGCGCACGAGCGTGATGCGTCGCGCCCTGCTGACCGGCGTCACCCTGTCCGCTCTCCTGGCGAGCACCGCGGCATGCGGCGACGACATGAGCGGCATGGACCACGGCAGCGGCAACAGCCCAACGGTCACGGCTTCCGCGTCGGCACAGGCCGCCACCACCGCCAACGACGCCGACGTCATGTTCGCCCAGATGATGATCCCGCACCACCGTCAGGCCGTCGAGATGGCCGATCTGGCGCCGACCCGCGCCAACGATCCTGAGGTGAAGGACCTCGCGGCGAAGATCAAGGCCGCGCAGGACCCGGAGATCGTGACGATGACGGGCTGGCTGACCGCGTGGGGCAAGCCCACCGCCGCGCCCGAGGGGCACGACATGCACGGCACGAGCTCGTCCGGCACGTCCGCGATGGCGGGCATGGCCAACGACGGGCAGATGAACGAGCTCAAGGCCGCCAAGGGCAGCGAGTTCGACAAGATGTTCGCCCAGATGATGATCGCCCACCACAACGGCGCCATCGAGATGGCCAAGACCGAGCAGGCCAACGGCAGCAATCCGGAGGCCAAGGCCCTCGCCGCGCAGATCGAAGCGGACCAGGCCGCAGAGGTGCAGACCCTGCAGAAGATTCTCGACCGCCTGTAGCCACGAAAGGACGGCGGCCGGACCCCACATCGGGTCCGGCCGCCGCCGTATGGACCACCACACCTGGCGCCGGTGACGGCCCCGCCGTATCGGCCAGACTGCGACGACTGTCCAGTCCCGTACTGCCCCCTGCACGTCGCCGCAGCCTTCCCCCGCCACGAACGCGGAATGCGGGCGGACCGCCGCCGGTTGCGTCGATGTACGCCGGAGCAGCACGCCCCGGCGTTCGCCGTATCCGGCCCTTGCAGGCCAGATGGCGCGTCCCCGTGATGCCAGCCCGACATCGGTCTGGTCACCCCGAGGAAAGGTGACAGCGATGAACACGCTCAGGCAATGGACCGTGGCTCGTACCGCAGTCGCTCGCAAGAGCGCGCGCGTAGTGGCCGGAGTGGCACTCGTCGCCGCCGGCGTCGCCGCACCGGCGACCAGTGCGCTCGCCGCGCCGACGCAGGTGCCTGCCGTGCAGATGGCAGAAAAGCAGTCGGACAAGCGCGTCGACTACCGCTTCCAGGAGCAGCCGAACATCTACTTCTGCGGCCCGGCGTCGACCCGCATCGCGCTCAGCGCCCAGGGCAACATCCAGAGTCAGGACGAACTGGCGGCCAAGCTAGGCACCACCGTCGCCGGGACGGCCTCGGCGTTCGACATCACCCGTGTCCTCAATCAGGAACTTGGCAAGGACGTCTACAAGACCGGCGAGATCCCCAACGACATAGCCACCGCAGACGAGGTGCAGCGCCTCAAGGCTGACCTGAGCACCGCGATCGACAACGACCGCGTTGCCGTGGTCAACGTCATCGGATCCGGCACCGACGTCGACGGGCTGTCGCGCGACTTTCCTGTCGGGCACTACGTGACCGTCGTGGCCTACGACGGCGACCAGGTGAAGATCGCCGACCCGTGGCAGCCGGTGGGCGACGGCACCTACTGGATGTCGGTCGGCGAACTGGCCGAGTGGGCTGCTTCGCGCGGCTACTCCGCCTGACATCGGCAATAGAGCGCACCACGCGGCGGTCCCTGAAGCACAAAAATCAGGGACCGCCGCGTTCGCCCTGACGCCGCGCTACCCGCAGACTGCGTCACGGCGACGCAGGCCCAGCGTAGGCTGGCGGAAATGTGGGAGGCGGTGTGTCGGTGAACGGTCTGGGTGAGCTGGAGGCCGCTGTCATGGATGTGCTGTGGCAGGCGGACGAGCCCCTGCGCGTACGTGAGGTGCTGGATCGACTGACTCGACGCACCTTGGCCTACACGACCGTCATGACGGTGCTGGACAACCTGCACCGCAAGCAGTGGGTGCAGCGCGACAAGACCGGCAAGGCCTATCACTACCGGCCCGCCGGCACCCGGGAGGAACTCGTCGCCCGGACCCTGCGGCGCATGCTGGAGACCAGCCTCCAACCGGATGTGGTGCTGCTGCACTTCGCCCGCTCGGCCTCCGATCGGGAACTGGCGGTGCTGCGGCAGGTACTTGACGAACGGACCGACTCCCAGTGAGCCCCGCCCTCGCCCTCATCGTCGGGGCGCTCGCCGTGGCCTGGCTTGCACCAGCGCTGCTGGAACGAGCCATCGGCCCGGTCCGTGATCCGATCGCGGTGCTGCTCGCCTGGTGGGGCACCCTGGGCGCCGTGCTGCTGACCTTCGCCGCCGGCGTCACCTTGCTGCTCGCACCGGTCGACCGTCTGGGGGAGTGGGCGGAGCATGTGGCACACCACTGTTGGTTCGCGGTCAGCCATGGCCAGCTGCCCGCCCAGGACGAAGTTCTCGGCGTGGCCGGCGCGGTGGCGGTCTGCGCGCTGGCCACACGATCAGTGGTCCTGGCGTTTCGGCAGTGGCGTGCCCAGCGCGAGTCCCGTCAAGCGCACCACGACCTGGTGACGCTCCTCGGCGAAACCGTTACACCAGAACAGGAACCGGTGCTGCGGGTTCCGCACCCCGCACCGTTGGCCTACAGCGTCGGCGGCCGCCGAGGAATGCTCGTTGTCAGTGCGGGCGTCCTACGCCTACCGTCGGCGCAACGCGCTGCCGTGCTGTGTCACGAGCGGGCGCACCTACGCGGCCGGCACCATCTGATCGTCGCCATCGCGGAGGTCCTCGCTGCGGCCGCACCGTGGGTACCACTGACCCGCCGCGCACCTCGCGCCATGCGGCTCCTAGTCGAGCTGTGCGCCGACGCGGCTGCCGTGCGCACGTGCGGCGTGCCTGCGGTCCGCGGAGCCCTGATCGCCCTCAGCGGTGCCGCTCACCCCGCGCACGCCCTGCCCATGGCCGGAGCCGACGTGCCGACGCGGCTGCACCGCCTGCAGACAGCCACACCGCACCAGCGGATCGCGGCTCGTGTCGTTCTTCCGCTGGTCGCGGCAATCGCGCCGGCACTGATCGGTGCCGTCACTGCTGTCGTCTTCTGCGCCTGACCCCAGTCAGGCGGCCAGCGTCCGCGCGTCCCTGAGCAGCCGGTGTCCATCGCCGACGCCGTCCCTGGCCCACGGCGATCGGTCCCTCAACGGCGGATCGACAGGGCGCCGCAGAGCCACCGACCGCCCAGACGTGCTGTCACACAAGCGTGTCCGGGCCCCGGCGCTGATGACCGACCTAGAGGTGGCCGCACCGCTTCTCTTGGCCATCGCGACGACCGGGATGACCCTCACCTGCGGCACCTGCTAGCCATCTCCCACGAATCCGTAGCCGGTGACGGTCGCCACCCCCGACGGTGGCTGTCACCGTTGGAGCCAGCGATTTCGGCGACGTTCGTCCCCGCCGCACCCTGCTGACCGGTCAAGCGCTCGTCAGTCCGATGCGGACCCACGCTCCCACTGATCAGCGCCACCCGCTCCTAGCCCGACCCTTTCTACTATCGCCGCATCGTAGATACCCGCTATTGTCGTTGCGTTACTGCTTGACGACAGGCACCGGACACATGTCGCCGCTGTAGTTGATGCGGCGCGTGCTCCGGGCGGGGAGCGAGATCGATGAGTAACGGGTCTAAGCGCTCCAGGCGTTACGAGGAGAGCTTGGCAGTCCTACGTCCGGTCGCATGGTCCGCTCTACTGGCCGCCGCGGTGACGGTGACGTTCGCCAGCCCGGTGCACGCCGATCCGCCACTGCCCAACGTCGTGCCCGACACGGGAACGCGACCATCACCCGCTGGATCTGTTCAACTGCCTGGCGGCCAAGCCCCGACAGCGCCGGCCCCCGGCGGTCCAACCGCCTCGCCGCCAGCGAATCCGCTCGCAGGGCAGATCCTCGCACTGGAGACCGAGGTAGCGACCCTCGGCGAGCAACTGCTTCTGCTCCGGCAGGACCAGACACGCGAGAGCCTCTCCCTGCAGGATTCCGAACGGCAGCTACGCGCGGCGCGCGACGGTCTTCAGCAGGCACAGCAGAGCGTCGTGCCCGCTGCCGCCGACGCCCTCAAACGAGCCGCCGCGGTGCCACCCGGCACCGTCGGCGCCGACCTCAATGAACTGGGCGACCTGGCACGCGCCTACCGCGGACAGCAGGACGACGGCGATATCGACGACGCCGCCCGTGAACTACGACAAGCGCAGGCCGTCGAACAGGTGGCCTACACCCGTCACCGCGCGGCAGTCGCTGCAGAAGAGGCAGCCCGCGGCCGATACGCCTCCTTGGAGACG
Source organism: Micromonospora sp. RHAY321 (assembly GCF_023896955.1). GTDB lineage: Bacteria > Actinomycetota > Actinomycetes > Mycobacteriales > Micromonosporaceae > Micromonospora. Next base: position 2,917 of record NZ_JAMHIW010000010.1, on the reverse strand, counting down.
ACCTACAAGCAACGTGAAGCGGCGTTGCTCACGCTGAAACGACGCAACGCTGACCAGCTGGCCACGATCGAGCGGCAACGCGAAGCCGCCGAGCAGCGCCTCGGCGCTGACATCACCGTAAGTGGCAGCATCGCCGGGAAGGCGGCGCACCCGCGGGCCCTGGCCGCCGTGCGGTTCGCCCTCGCCCAGCTTGGCAAGCCCTACGAGTGGGCCGCCGAAGGCCCGAATCGATACGACTGCTCCGGACTGATCTGGGCCGCCTACCGCTCGAAGGGCGCCGACTACGACCAGCTGCCCCGGGTATCACGCGACCAGTACAACGCCACTCGCAGCCGCACCGTCGACCGCAACTCGCTGCTCCCCGGTGATTTGGTCTTCTTCGCCTCCGGTACCAGTTGGAGCAGCATTCACCACATGGGCATGTACATCGGCAACGGCAAGATGGTTCAGGCGCCGACCACCGGTGACGTCGTCAAGGTCTCTAGCGTTTGGTGGTCACGGTTCTTCGCCGCCACCAGGGTCATCCAGGAGGTGCCGGCCCCCAACGCGCCCCCCGTCCAGCCCACTCCCAAGCCCACGCAATCCAAGCCACCAACCCCACGACCCACTCCCACTCCCACCCCCACACCCACCCCACGCCCGACCTCGAGCACGACGCCGAGGCCCACTCCCACAAACACCAAGCCCGGTCCAACGGAGACACCCAGCCCCACAACCACCCCCAGCGCCACCACCACCAGCACACCGAGCCCTACGCAGACCAACGGTTCAATCACGGCGACTCCGTCCCCATCGTGATCCATGCTCACGAAGATTCGGCCCGCCGGCAGCGCCTCCTCACCTCTTGCCGCCCGAGGGCATAGCTTGCGGCAGCGTCGGGCGCAGTGACTGAAGGGCTCGGACGGCCCATACCTGGCGGGTGCGTGCACCCGCCAGGCTGCTCATCGCGGGGATGGGGTCAGCCACGTCTGCAACTGCGGGCCGAACTGAGCCATCGGCGTGACGGAAGCCGCCCTCGTCGGATGAGGTGACTGCACAGGTCCTCATCCCTTGGCCCACCCCTCGGGCCACGGCAGCGGTCGCTACGTTGCCGGCCGGGGGACGAGCGCTCAACCAACCGCGATGTGCGGAACCTGCGGTGGTGTCTCGCCCCATCCGCCCCAGTGCCGGTCGGTCCGTCATTAGCCGCCTTCCGGAGTGGACGAATGCGACAGTCCCGGGCGTGTGCACCACGAAAAGGCCCTGTTCGAGAGCTGCAGACGCCGATCACTTGACATCTGATACCCCCCAGGGGTACACATCTACCACTTACCCATACCCCCTAGGGGCATAAGGAGTGGTTGAGATGTCATACGGATCCAAGCGGTGGTGGGCCCTCGGCCTCATCGCGCTCGCCCAGTTCATGGTCATCATGGACACATCGATCATCGGCGTCGCACTACCTCGGATGCAGGCCGATCTCGGCTTCTCGCCGGAGAACCTGTCCTGGGTTTTCAACGCCTACGTCGTCGCCTTCGGCGGGCTTCTGCTGCTCGGTGGCCGGCTGTCCGACCTGTTCGGCGCCCGACGCGTGTTCACCGCCGGCTGGGTGATCCTCCTGGTCGGCTCAGCCGCCGCAGGTCTGGCCGACAGCGTCGCTGTGGAGCTGGCCGCCCGCGCCACCCAGGGCGCTGGCGCCGCCCTCATCGCACCCTCAGCGCTGACCCTGCTGATGATGCTCTTCGGCGCCGAGCCGCGAGAACTCACCAAAGCCCTGGCTCTCTACGGGGCCGCCGCACCCGCCGGTGGCACCGCCGGCGTCTTCCTCGGCGGCGTCATCACCGAGTACGTGAGCTGGCCCTGGGTGTTCTACATCAACATCCCGATCGCCCTGCTCGCCGTCCTCGCCACCCCGGCGCTGATGCCGGCCGGCGGCGCCCGCCGCGGCTCCCTCGACATCGCCGGGGCGCTCACCGTCACCGCCGGTCTCGGCGCCGCCGTCTACGCCATCGTTCGCGCTCCCGAAGTCGGCTGGACCTCTGCCCAGACGTGGACGGTCCTCGCGGGCGCCGTCGTCGCGCTGGCGGCGTTCCTCGCCATCCAGGCGGCCCGTCGTGAGCCGCTGATGCGGCTATCCATCTTCCGCGCCCCGAATCTCGCCGCCGCCAACGTCGCCCAGTTGCTGCTCGGCGCGGCGTGGATTCCGATGTGGTTCTACCTCAACCTGTACCTGCAGCAGGTCCTCGGCTACAGCGCCTTCCCCAGCGGAGCGGCGCTGCTGCCAATGACCATCCTCATCATGGTCGGAATGATCGGCCTGGCTCCGCGCGCCATCAACCGGTTTGGCCCCAAGCCCCTGGTGGTGACCGGCCTCGCGGTCCTCGCCGCCGGCCTCGGATGGCTCGCCCTGATCCGTCCCGACGGCACGTTCCTCGCCGACGTCCTGCCCGCGTCACTTGTCGCGGCGCTGGGCATGTCGCTCGCCTTCATTCCATCCCTGGGCACGGCGATTTCCAGCGCTCGGCCCGAGGAAGGCGGGCTGGCCTCCGGCATCGTCAACACCAGCTACCAGGTCGGCTCGGCCCTCGGGTTGGCCGCCATGACCGCGGTCGCCGCGTCTCACGGGGCCGACCGGCTGGATGATCTGACGGCCTTGACCGACGGCTACTCGGCCGCCTTCATCGGCGCCGGCGTCATCGCCGCCGTCGGAGCTGGCATCGCCGCGATCACCCTACGAACCGCCGCGCCCCGTCCGCAGAACATCGCTGACGCTGAAGCCGCCCGGGTCCACTGACGGCTCGCTGTGGCACCCACCGCGATCGACCCAGCCTTGAAAGAGACAGCTATGTGCAACCTTCGGCCCCGATTCAGATCACCTACGACTACGCGACGAACGCCAGCACCGCCAACGGCGCCGTCGCCGTGAATGACAAGACCA
>NZ_JAMHIW010000001.1 GCF_023896955.1 Micromonospora sp. RHAY321 | reverse complement strand
GCGACGGTCACGGCGACCCCTCGCCGTGCTGGTCGCCGCCGGTCTCGCTGCGCTGGTCGGCCTCGGCGCGCTGCTCTCCCAGAGCATCGACCCGCCCGATTCGTCGCAGGTCGCCGACCCGCCGTCGGCCAGCGCCGCCGCACCGTCACCCACCAGCGGCTCGCCGACGCCGGCCGCACCGTCCTCGCCGCCGTCCAGCAGCAGTCCGGCACCCTCGACGGTCGGTCAGCAGATGCCGGTCAGCCTGCGACAGGTGACCAACGAGTTCGCCTCCGTGCTCGCCGAGGCGCAGGCCCGCGGCGAGATCGACCGGAGGACCGTCGAGGATCTGCGCGACGACCTGGCCGATCTGAACGGCCGGTCGAAGGACCGCGCCAGGCGCGTCGCCGACCTGCGGGAGCGCATCGCCGAGCTGGTGGACCGGGGCCGGCTGTCGGCGCGGACGGGCGCCCAACTCGACACCCTGCTGACCCAGGCCGCCCGCTTCTCCACCGGCCGTACGGACGACTGATCCATCCACCAGCGCCGCTGGCATGATGGTCCGATGCGGACGCGGCTGATCTTCGTACGACATGGCGAGTCGGTCCACCACGTCGAGGGGATCGTCGGCGGCCCGCACGGTTGTCGGGGCCTGACCGACCTCGGCCACGACCAGGCGCGCACGTTGGCACGGAGACTCGCCGTGGACCTGGCCGCCGACAGGCCGACCGCGGTGTACTCGTCCGTGCTGCGCCGGGCCGTCCAGACCGCACAGCCGATCGCCGCGGCGCTGGGCGTCAACGGGGTCGCCGACTGCGGCCTGTGCACCTGGCACACGCCGCCGTACGCCGACGGGCTGCCGATCACCCGTTTCCAGGCGGACCACACGGCCGAGGGCGGGGGCGTGTTCCGGCCTTTCGAGCGGGGCAACGAGAGCTGGGCCGAGCTGGTCGTCCGCGTGAGCCGAGCCATCACCGAGATCGCACACCGCCACCGGGGTGCCACGGTGCTGCTGGTCGGGCACACCGAGACGGTCGAGAGTTCGTTCCACGCGCTCGCGGCGCAGCCGCTCTACCGGGCGTTCGACCTGGGGGTGGCCGCGGCATCGATCACCGAATGGACCACCGACGACGACACCGCCGCCTGGCCGCCGGCCCGCTGGACCCTGCGCCGCTTCAGTGACACCGGGGGTCTGTGACAGCGGGTGGGCCCTACAGCTTGATCCAGTATCGCCGCACCGCGCCGAGATCGGTGTCCCGGATGTCCTCGAGGACCCCGCCGTGGTGCTCGATCGTCCGCGCCGAGGCCACGTTGTGCACCTCGCAGGTGACCAGCACCCGATCCAGGCCGAGCGCCCGCGCCGCACCGAGCATCCGCCCCAACGCCCAGGTCGCCAAACCGCGCCGGCGCGCCGACGGTCGGATGCCGTAGCCGATGTGGCCGGCGACCCGCACCAGGTAGTCGTCGAGCTCGTGCCGCAGCGCGATCCCGCCGAGAACCTGGTCGCCCTCGACGATCCACCGGTACGTGCACCGCACCTGGCCGGCGGGCAGCGGCTTCGCGGGGTCCGACTCGTCAGCCAGCAGCCTCACCCAGGCCGCGAACCCGGCGGGCGAGCGCACCTCATCGGAGGGCCGCAACCCGAAACCGTCCTCGTGCAGGCCCGGACCCCACTCGGCGTGCGCCTCCAGCCAGGCGGCGTGCAGGCGGACGGTCGGAGCGATCAGCTCGGGCATGCGGCGACGATAGCCGTTGTCACGGCCACGCCCTGCCACCTGGACCACCCCGCGTGCGACGGTTGTAGTCTCCGCCCTCATGAGCTGGCTGCCTGACGACTTCGTCCACCCCGTCCATGTGCCCGTGCCCGACACGGCGCTTCACCTGCGGCCGATTCGGGAGGCGGACACCCCGCTCGACTACCCGGCCGTGATGGGCTCCCGAGAGCGCCTGTGGGAGATCTTCGGCCCGGCCTGGGCCTGGCCCAGCGAGACGATGACGTACGAGGAGGACCGCGTCGACCTGCTGCGGCACGAGAAGGAGACAGCCGCACACCAGTCGTTCAACTACGCGCTGCTGGACGAGGGAGAGACGGTCATCCTCGGCTGCGTCTACATCGACCCGCCCGAGCGCACCGGTTCCGACGGGGAGGTCTCCTGGTGGGTGGTGGACGACCTGGTCGGCGGCGAGGTGGAGCGCGCGCTGGACGCGCTGGTGCCGCAGTGGATCGCCGCCGACTGGCCTTTCCAGCAGCCCCGTTTCCTGGGTCGCGACATCAGCTGGCAGGACTGGCTCGCGCTGCCGCGCGTCTCCTGACACAGCACGCCGATCCGTGGCCGGCGGCCGTAGTCTCACCGTCATGACGACAACGCAGACACACACCCTCGCCGCACCCGGCGTCGACCTGGTCTACGACGTCCGCGGCCCGCTTCCCCCATCCGGCGGGCACCCCGCGCTGCTGATGATCGGCCAGCCGATGACGGCGGAGGGCTTCGGCGCGCTCGCCCCACACTTCACGGACCGCACCGTGGTCACCTACGACCCGCGCGGCCTGGGCCGCAGCATCCGCAGGGACGGCCGATCCGACCACACGCCGCAGCAGCAGGCGGCCGACCTGCACCTGCTGATCGAGGCGCTCGGCGCCGGGCCGGTCGACGTCTTCGCCAGCAGCGGCGGTGCGGTGACCGCGCTCGAACTGGTCGCGACCCACCCCGGCGACGTCGTCACGCTGGTGGCGCACGAGCCGCCCATCAACGCGGTGCTCCCCGACGCCACGGCCGCCGAGCGCGCCCGGGCCGGCTTCTACGAGGCGTACCAGGCGAAGGGCACCGGCGCGGGCATGGCCGCGTTCATCGCGATGACGTCCTGGCAGGGCGAGTTCACCGACGCCTACTTCGCCCAACCCACGCCCGACCCGGCGACGTTCGGCCTGCCGACCGACGACGACGGCACCCGCGACGATCCGCTGCTGTCGCAGAGTTCGTGGGCGATCACCGACTACCGCCCCGACGCCGGCCTGCTCACCGCGGCATCGACCCGGGTCGTGGTCGCGGTGGGCGAGGAGTCGGCGGGGACGTACACCGCGCGTACGGCCCTCGGCCTTGCCGCACTGCTCGGCCAGGAGGCCGTGGTGTTCCCGAGCCACCACGGCGGTTTCCTCGGTGGTGAGTTCGGTTACGCGGGCAAGCCCGAGGAGTTCGCGGTGAGGCTGCGCGAGGTGCTGGACGCCGGCTGACCGTCCAGACAGGACTCAGCCGAACGAGGTGAGGGCGCCGCGCTCGTCGAAGCGGGCCGTCCCTGGCCGACGCGATCCGCGACGCTGTCCACGGGGAGCGGTCAGGTCAGCTCGGCAGCCGGGGCCGGGACGGCCTTCTCCGCCCGACGACTCACCTCTTCCCAGCCGGCCCAGGTGTCCATGCGTCGTCGGGAGATGTCGAAGGCGAGGTCGTAGACCATGCTGCCCAGCAGGAGCCGTAGCGGCGGGTCGTCGCTGGCGACCAGCGTCATCAACGCCTCGGCGGCCAGCCGTGGTTCGCTGTCGATCGACCCGTCCGCCCACTGCCTCTCCAGCTCCGCACGGAGGGAGTCGTAGGCGGCGTCGGGGGTGGTCGCCGTGCTGCTGGTGTAGAGGTCCGTCCAGTAGCCACCCGGCTGGACGATGGTGACCTTGACGCCGAACCCGGCGGCCTCGGCGGCCAGCGCCTCGCTCATGCCCTCCAGGGCGAACTTGCTGGCGCTGTAGAGGCCGGTGCTGGGGAAACCGCCGAGCGCACCGATGCTGGAGATCTGCACGATGTGTCCGCGGCCCTGGGCCCGCATCGCCCGCAGGGCGGCCTGGCTGACCCAGAGCGCGCCGAAGAAGTTGACGTCCAGTTGGGCACGGGCCTGGGCTTCGGTGAACTCCTCCACCATGCCCGCGAAGAGCGCCCCGGCGTTGTTCACGACGATGTCGAGTCGGCCGTAGTGCTGGACGGCCCGGTCGACACCGTCGAAGACGGCCGAGCGGTCCGTGACATCGAGGCGCAGTGCCAGCAGGCGGTCGGGGTGTCGGGCGACGAGATCGTCGAGCGGGGAGATGTCGCGGGCGGTGCCGACAACCCGGTCACCGGCGGCGAGCGCCGCCTCGGTGAAGGCGCGTCCGAGACCACGGCTGGCCCCGGTGATGAACCAGACCCGGGAGGGGGCGGTGCCTGAGGTTTCCATGAGGCTCCTTCAGTCGAGCAAGACGAACCGTACCGTCTCGTTGCTGCATGACCTTACCCGCACAGGGCCGGCTGTCAAGACGGACCGTCTCGTCTCTTCCTTGCTAGATTGGACGCGTGTCCAAGAAGGTCGCCCCCGACTCCACCCGCCGCAGCGAGACAGCCCGGCGGGCCATCCTCACCGCCGCCCTCGACCTCGTCGCCGAGGTGGGTTACGCGAAACTCAGCATCGAGGGCATCGCGGCCGCCGCCGGCGTGGGGAAACAGACCATCTACCGCTGGTGGCCCTCCAAGGGCGCGCTACTGTTCGACGCCTTCCTCGCGCTCACCACGGAGGGGCAGGACGGGCAGGGCGGCGCACTGCCCGACACCGGCGACCTGGCCGCCGATCTGAAGGCGGTCCTACGGGCCACCATCGTCGAGCTGGACGATCCGCGCTACGACCAGCCCATGCGTGCCCTGCACACCGAGATCGTCCACGATCCCGTCCTGGCCGCCGACTACGCGAAGCGGTTGGACGAGCCGATGCGGGAGGTGAAGAAGGACCGGCTGCGCGCGGCCCAACGCGCGGGGCAGTTGGCCGAGGACATCGACCTCGACGTGGCCGTCGACATGCTCTTCGGACCGGTCCTCAACCGGTGGCTCCAGCGCACCGGCCCCCTGACCTCCGACTACGCCGACCAGGTGGTCGACACGGCACTGCGCGGTCTCCGGCCGCGCGAGGCGTGACCCGGGCGAGGATCGAACCGGCCCCGTTCCTCAGCCGACCGTGACGCGATCGCCCTCCGCCACCCGGCCGGGCCGGACCACCCGCGCGTACGCGCCCACGCACGGCTGCGGCCCCAGGCCCGGCAGCGGCTCGACCCGGTTCAGCCGCGCCGGCACCCGCAGCGCCCCGGTCTCCCGGGGCAGCGGGCCGTGCGCCAGCGTCGGCACCGCGCAGCGCGGCGTCGGCGCCAGCACGGCCAGCACCAGGCTCGGGCCGATCCGTAACTCGCGGCCGACCCACCCGTTCTCGGCGAAGGCGTCCCCGGGCGCGTCGAGCACCAGGTTGGGTCGATAGCGCTGCACCGTTCCGGCGCCGGGCGGGAGGTCCGTGGCGATGCGGTCCAGGGTGGCGGTGGTGACGAGGTGGATCGGAGCGAAGTCGAAGAAGGTGCCCGGCGCGGCCGAGCCGAGCCGGCTCTCGTCCGCCGGGACCTCGTCGGTCCATCCGGCGGCCAGCACCGCGTCCGGGTGGGACCGCAGCAGCGTGGCGTCGGCCGGTACGGAGTCGACCAGCGTCACCGGGCGACCCGCCGCCGCGGAGAGCGCCACGTCGATGTCGGGGTCGACGGTCGACAGCTGCCGACCGTCGGCCAGGGTGATCCGCACCTGATCGGGCGCCGCGCCGGCCGCCCGCAGGGTGAGCAGGGTGCGCCAGCGGTGGGGTTGCTTGGCGCTGGCCACCCGTCCGGTGGCTCTGTCCAGCAGGGCCAGCGCACGGTCACCCGCGAGGCCCCTCTCGCCCACCTCGGCGGCCGGCAGCCGCTCTCCCAGCAGGGACTTCACCGGATAGCGCCGCAGGTGCACCAGTCGCCCGGAATCCACCACGCCACCCTAGCCGTGCGGGATCGCCGGCCCGTTCACCCGGTGCGGGCGGTCGATTCGAGGCTGGCACCGACCAGCTCTCCCGGCTCGGATCCCGTCCGGGCGCGCAGCTCGCCCTGCGGCGTCCAGATGGCCGACCGGCCGGCCGCCTCGGTGTAACCACCACCGGTCGACCCGGCGAAGCTCGCCATCGCCACCCACACCCGGTGCGTGGTGGCGATCAGGTGCGCCCGCTGGTCCGGCACGGCCACGTCGGTCGCCGACTCCAGCACGCCCGCCGCGTAGACGTCGATGCCGAGCGCGGCGGTCTCCGCCGCGTGCGCGGCGACGCCGGTGTCCTTGCAGATCGCCAGCCCCACCCGCCACCCGTCCACATCGAGCACGGTCGGCGCGTCACCCGGCCGGAACCGGTGGGCCTCCGCGTCACCCAGCCACATCTTCCGGTACGCCACCGTCGCCCCGGCCCCGGTCACCGCCAGCGTCGCGATGTGGTCACCGGCGACCGGCGCACCCGCCAGGGCCAGCGCGCCGGTCTCGGCGCACGCCTCGACCAGCGGCGTCAGTCGGGGGTCGTCGACCGGCACGACCGGGGCGTCCAACTCGTACCCCGTCAGGGACAGCTCCGGAAAGAGCACCACCCGGGCACGGGCCGCGCGGACCGCGGCGGCGTGCGCCCGCGCGTTCGCCGCGACGTCCCGGGGTACGCACAACGGCTGCGCCACCGCGAGCCGCAGCGGGGTGCGGTCTTCCACACCCCCGCGGCTGGGGTCGACCCGCACGGCCGGGCGGTCGACCTCATGGTCGACTCTCAGGATCACTTCGTAGCGTGGGGGCATGATTCGAACGTCCCACGTCGTGCTCGCCACCGGAACCCCCACCGCTGCGGCCGAACCACCGCAGGATGGAATGGTCGGCTACGTCAGTGACCTGGTGGAACGGCTCGGCGGGCCGGGTGCCGGCCTGGCGGTGGCGCTGGAGAACCTGTTCCCGCCGATCCCGAGCGAGGTGATCCTGCCGCTGGCCGGGTTCGTCGCCGCGCAGGGCCGGATCAGCCTGATCGGCGCGATCTTCTGGACAACTCTGGGCTCGGTGGTGGGTGCGCTGGCGCTCTATCTGATCGGCGCGTCACTGGGTCGGGACCGGATGCGCGCCATCGTGGCCCGGCTGCCGCTGGTGAAGCTCAGCGACGTGGACCGGACCGAGGCGTGGTTCCTCCGGCACGGCGTGAAGGCGGTCTTCTTCGGCCGGATGATTCCGATCTTCCGGAGCCTGATCTCCATTCCGGCCGGGGTGGAGCGGATGCCCGTCACCACCTTCCTGCTCTACACCACGCTGGGCAGCCTCATCTGGAACACCACCTTCGTGCTGGCCGGCTACCTGCTCGGCGACAACTGGCACCTCGTCGAGGGGTACGTCGGCGTGCTCCAGAACGTCGTGATCGTGGTCTGCGTGGCGGCCGTCGCCTGGTTCGTCGGGTCTCGTGTGCTGCGGGCCCGCCGTGCCGGCCGGGACCCCGAGGCGGCCACCAGCGACGCCCCGGAGCACTGGGAGCACGGCGTACCCGACCCGGGCGGTCGCGGCACGCTCTACCGTGGCGGCTCGTGGGCCTCCGAGGAACGCTAGGCGGGCGAGGGCGGCAGGCGGTGGGGGAGCGTCGGACCGGTCGCTGGTCGGAGCGGTCGCGGCTGCCGGTCGGCGTCGCCGCCGGGACCGCGACCGCCGTCGTCGAACTCGTCTTCCTGGCCGTCGCGGCCATGGCGCTCGCCGTGTCCGCGCCCGCACCCACGGTCGGCCGCCGGGTCGCCGACCTGACGAGGCGGTACGCCGCACTACTGCTGCTCGTGGAACGCCGTCGGCTGACCCGGCTGCTCGCCGCCGGTGAACTACCCGCGCCGGTCGGCGCGGTGACCCGGCGGCAGATCGGCTACCTGGCCGCCCGGCTGCTGCCCGGCGCGCTCGGCCTCCTGGCGTACGGGGTGCTGGGCGTCGGCGTGGTACTGGCCGGGATCGTGTTGCTCGCGACCGTACGCGGCGAGCTGAGCCTCGTCGACGCGCTGGTCCAGGTCGTCGTCGGCGCCGTACTGCTGCTGCTCAACGTCCAGGCCATCGCCAGCGTCGCCGCGTTGGACGTTCGGCTCGCTCGGCGGCTGCTCGGCCCGGGGAGCCGGGCGGAGCTGACGCAGCGGGTCCATGAGCTGACCACCAGCCGGGCCGGGGTCATCGCCGCCGTCGACGCCGAACGGCAGCGCATCGAGCGGGACCTGCACGACGGGCTCCAGCAGCGGCTGGTCGCGCTCGGCATGTTGCTCGGCCGGGCCCGACGTGCCCGGGACACCGACCGCACCCACGCACTGCTCGCCCAGGCACACGAGGACGTGCAGCGGGCCGTCGAGGAGCTACGTGAGGTGGCGTGGCGGGTCTACCCGTCGGCGCTGGACGGCAGCGACCTGGGCGAGGTGCTCGCCATGGTCGCCCGCCGCTCCGAGGTGCCGGTGCGGATCCGCTGCGATCTGCCGGTCCGCCCCGGCCGGCAGATCGAGACGGTGCTGTACTTCGTGGCCTGCGAGGCGCTCACCAACGCGGCGAAACACGCCGCCGCTAGCCTGGTCACCGTCGAGATCGGGGTACGGGAGGGGTGGGTCCGGATGCGCGTGCACGACGACGGCGCGGGCGGTGCGGACCCGGCCGGGCGCGGACTGTCCGGCCTGACCCGACGGGTCGCCGCGCTGGACGGCCGGCTGTGGGTGACCAGCCCGGTGGGCGGCCCGACCACCGTGCTCGCGGAGCTTCCGTGCGGCTAGTCCTCGCCGAAGACTCGACGCTGCTCCGGGAGGGCCTGGCGCGGCTGCTGGCCGAGGAGGACCACGAGGTGGTCGCGGCGGTCGGCACCGCCGACGAACTGGTCGAGGCGGTCGGACGGTGCGGTCCCGACGTCGTCGTCACCGACGTCCGGATGCCGCCGACGCACACCGACGACGGGCTACGCGCCGCCCTGGAGATCCGCCGGCGCTGGCCCACCACGGCCGTCCTGGTGCTCTCCCAGTACGTGGAGCGGCGGTACGCCGGCCGGCTGCTCGCGGACCGTCCCGAGGGGGTCGGATACCTGCTCAAGGACCGCGTCGCCCAGGTCGACGACTTCCTCGACGCACTGGACCGCGTCGCCGCCGGGGGCACCGCGCTCGACCCGGAGGTGGTCCGTCAGGTGGTGGCCGGTTCGGACCGGCCGGACCCGTTCGGTCGGTTGACCCCGCGCGAACGGGACGTGCTGCACGAGATGGCCCAGGGGCACACGAACGCCGCGATCGCCCAACGGCTGCACGTGTCACAGAGCGCGGTGGAGAAGCACGTCAACGCCATCTTCGACAAGCTGGACCTCGCCCACACGGCCGGCTACAGCCGCCGGATCCTCGCCGTGCTGCGCTACCTGGGCACCTGACACCTTTCGCACGGCGCGGGTCACCGCGATCGACTCGCGGTCGGTGATATCGGGGTGTCCGGGTGCCGAGGATGGCCCGGTTTCGTGATCGGAGTCGATCACCGCCGATCACCGCCGATCACCGGCTTGCGGGGGAAGCGTCGACCCCTGTGTGGCCGGCCCCGGCGGCGTTCTTGGCACGCAAGCCCACCGGGGGCGGTCGCGGTCGTGTCCGCGATACCTGTGAGGCATATATACCTGTGAGGTATCGCCGGTCTTGTCGAGACCGGCCGGATGTCGCCTTCTGAGGCGATCGACTCGCGGTCAATGATGTCGCGGTGTCCTGGGGTGGGGATGCCCACTGTCAGGGATGCCGAGTGGATCACCACCGCTGGGGCCGGTGTGACGCCGGGCCGGTCGGGCGACCTGACACTGGCGTGGCCTGTTGTCCGGTTCATGCCGCGTTGACCTGTGATCCGGTGCATCCGTGTGCCGGAATGGGGGCCGGCCGGGGGTCGTTACATACCCTGACGATCGCAGCACCACGGCCCGCCGCCCCGACCCCCGGGTTGGAATGCCAGGCCCCAGCCGGTCGTTACACATCCCCTGAACGACCGCACCAGCACCCGCACGTCAGGGTGCCGCACCCCGGAATGACTCCGGCCCGGCGGTCGTTACACACAGACCCGGCGCCACGAGCCCCCCGCCCGTGAGCCGCCGTGAGACTTTCCCCCGTGTTTGAGAGCGCCGGACGAGGTGCTTGCACCCTGCGTGTCGTTCCCCCGATCGGCTCGCTTGGGTGTCTACCCCCGTGAAGGAGCTACCCCCATGAACACGATCATCCGTAAGAGCATGCTGTCCGTTGCTGGTTTGGCGTTCGCCGGTGGTGTGTTCGCCGGTCCCATCGCCGCCCACGCTGCTCCGGTTGAGGGCAAGGCGGTCGCGGTTGCGGTGCAGACGGCCAAGCCGAGCCCGCAGGGCGAGCAGTCCCGGATCACCCTGAACGATGAGCAGGTGGCGAACGTGAAGGCGATCATCGCCGCGACGAAGAAGGCGGGCCTGCCCGAGCGGGCCGCGGTCATCTCGATCGCGACGAGCCTGCAGGAGTCGAAGCTGGAGAACCTGGGCCACCTCGGCGACCGCAACGACCACGACTCGCTGGGCCTGTTCCAGCAGCGGCCGAGCTCGGGTTGGGGTACTCCGGAGCAGATCACCGACCCCGACTACTCGACCACCGCGTTCCTGAAGGGTTTGAAGCAGGTTGACGGGTGGCAGGACATGCCACTGACCGACGCCGCGCAGACCGTGCAGGTGTCGGCGTACCCGGACGCCTACGCCCAGTGGGAGCAGCAGGCCACCGACCTCGTCGCGCAGTACTGGAACAGCTGACCCCGATAGAGCAATCTGATCGCTGGCCGGCACCCGAGAGGGGTGTCGGCCAGCGGTGTGGGTCGTAGGCTGGATGTCGCGACCGCCGGTGGCCGGGGAATGATGCCGGGCCTGGGCTGGTTGTGGACAGTGTCGGTGTGACTCAGTGTCCCCGGGCCTCACCTAATATCGCCTTCGCGGAATACCGTTCGGCTGGAGCCGCGTCGCGCCACTCGCCGAGAGGCGACCTGCACACCGACACCAGCGCCGCCCCCGGCCCACCGGCCGGGGGCGGCGCTGTCTGTACCCACCCGCTGTGGCGGCACCACGCTCGGGTGCGCGCGCCGGCACAATACTCGGATGACTGTCGCGCAGACCTGGTCCGAGCAGGCGGGTGTGCTCGTACTCCCCAGCGGGGCGACGGTGCGCGGTCGCCGCATCGGCGCGGAGGCCTCGCCCGCCGACTTCGCCCTGTTGTTGGCGCCCGGCCCGGCGCCGGCCTGGGCGCACCGGCGGATCCGGTGGCCCGATTTCTGGGTTCCGCTCGATCGGGCGGACGCGTTGGACGCCCTGCGGGCGGCGCTGCGGCGCGCACACGACGGTGAGCGTGTCGAGGTGGCCTGCCGGGGTGGGGTGGGGCGCACCGGCACGGCGTTGGCCGCGCTGGCGATCCTCGACGGCCTGCCGGTCGAGCGGGCGGTGCCGTGGGTGCGGGCGGGCTACCACCCGAAGGCGGTGGAGACGCCCTGGCAGCGGCGCTGGCTGCGCCGGGTCGCCTGAACCACCGCCCTCCGGGCCGCGTGTGCTCTACCCCTGGGTGTCGACGTACTCGCGCAGGTGCTTGGCGGTGAGCGTGTCACCGCGGGCGACCAGGTCGGCCGGAGTGCCGGTGAAGACGATCCGCCCGCCGTCGTGCCCGGCACCCGGGCCGAGGTCGATGAGCCAGTCCGCGTGGGCCATGACCGCCTGGTGGTGCTCGATGACGATCACCGTGTTGCCGGCGTCGACCATCCGGTCCAGCAGCGCCAGCAACTGGTCCACGTCGGCGAGGTGCAGGCCGGTGGTCGGCTCGTCCAGCACGTACGTGCTGGTCTTCTCCGCGAGGTGGATGGCGAGCTTGAGCCGTTGCCGCTCCCCACCGGACAGGGTGGTCAGCGGCTGGCCGAGCTTGAGGTAGCCCAGCCCGACGTCGACCAGCCGGCCGAGGATGAGGTGCGCGGGCCCGCTGGGAAAGAACCCGTGGGCCTCGGTGACCGGCATGGCCAGCACCTCGCTGATGTTCTTGCCGCGCAGCGTGTACGTGAGCACTTCGTCGGTGAACCGCCGTCCCTCGCACCGCTCGCAGACGCTCGCCACGCCGGCCATCATCGCCAGGTCCGTGTAGATCAGCCCGATGCCCTTGCAGGCCGGGCAGGCGCCCTCGGAGTTGGCGCTGAACAGCGCCGCCTTGACCCCGTTGGCCTTGGCGAAGGCGGCGCGGATCGGGTCGAGCAGCCCGCTGTAGGTGGCCGGGTTGCTGCGTCGCGACCCGCGGATGGGGGACT
Source organism: Micromonospora sp. RHAY321 (assembly GCF_023896955.1). Taxonomy (GTDB): domain Bacteria; phylum Actinomycetota; class Actinomycetes; order Mycobacteriales; family Micromonosporaceae; genus Micromonospora. The sequence goes on along the minus strand of NZ_JAMHIW010000001.1, from coordinate 949,234 downwards.
GGTCGACGATCACCACCCCGGCTCGGCGGCGCAGCGAGCCGTGGATCAAGGAACTCTTGCCGGAGCCGGCCACTCCGGTGACCACGGTGAGCACCCCGAGCGGGAGGTCCACGTCCACGTCGCGGAGGTTGTGCAGGTCGGCGTTGCGGATGGCGAGCTGCCCGGTCGGTCGGCGCACCCGGTCGCGCAGGGTGACCCGGTGGTCCAGGTGCCGCCCGGTGAGCGTGCCGGAGCGGCGCAGACCGGGAACGTCCCCGGTGAAGCAGATCTGGCCGCCGTCGGTGCCGGCGCCCGGCCCGAGGTCGACCACGTGGTCGGCGATCGCGATGGTTTCCGGCTTGTGCTCCACGACCAGCACGGTGTTGCCCTTGTCGCGCAGCCGCAGCAGCAGGTCGTTCATCCGGGCGATGTCGTGCGGGTGCAGGCCGACGGTCGGCTCGTCGAAGACGTACGTGACGTCGGAGAGGCTGGAGCCGAGGTGTCGGACCATCTTCACCCGCTGGGCCTCGCCGCCGGAGAGGGTCGCCGACTCGCGGTCCAGGCTGAGGTAGCCCAACCCGATCTCGACCAGTGAGTCCAGCAGGTCGCGCAGGTTGGCGATCAGCGGCGCCACCCCCGGGTCGTCGACGCCCCGGACGAACGCGGCCAGGTCGCTGATCTGCATGGCCGAGCACTCGGCGATGTTGCGACCGGCGATCCGGGACGACAGCGCGGCGGCGTTGAGTCGGGTGCCGCCGCAGTCCGCGCAGGTGGTGAAGGTGACCGCCCGGTCGACGAAGGCGCGGATGTGCCCCTGCATCGACTCGCGGTCCTTGGTCAGGTAGAGCCGCTTGACCTTGACCACCAGACCCTCGTACGTCCAGTTGTTGCTGCCCATCTTGATTTTCGTGGCGGGCTTGTGCAGCAGGTCCTGCCACTGCTGTTTGGTGAAGTCCTGGAGTTTGGTGTCCGGGTCGAACAGCCCGGAGGAGACGATGGTCTGCCAGTACCAGGAGTCGACCGCGAAGTTGGGCACCGTGATCGCGCCGTCGTTGAGCGAGCGTTCGACGTCCACCAACTCGTTGATGTCGAGGTCGGAGACGCGGCCCAGCCCTTCGCAGGTCGGGCACATCCCCTCGGCGAGGTTGAAGCTGAAGGCTCCGGCGCCGCCCACCGACGGCTGGCCGAGCCGGCTGAAGACGATCCGCAGCATGGCGTACGCGTCGGTGGCGGTGCCAACGGTGGAGCGGGAGTTGACCCCCATCCGCTCCTGGTCGACGACGATGGCCGCGCCGAGGTTGCGCAGCGAGTCGACGTCGGGTCGGTTCAGGTTGGGCATGAACGACTGGAGGAAGGCGCTGTAGGTCTCGTTGATCAGGCGCTGGGACTCGGCGGCGATGGTGCCGAACACGAGGGACGACTTGCCTGAGCCGGAGACGCCGGTGAAGACGGTCAACCGGCGCTTGGGAATGTCGACCGAGACGCTGGCGAGGTTGTTCTCCCGCGCTCCGCGTACCTCGATCATGTCGTGGCTGTCGGCGGCGGACCGTGCTGGCTGCGACATGCGAACCCTTCACGAGATCGTGGCGGGACGCGCGTCCCGCCGAGCTGACGGATTACATTGTCTCATTCACCCCCTCGTAGAGGCTTTTGCCGAAATCCCCCTGGTGGTCGAGCCGGAACGCCCCGAGAAGTCTCAAATCACGTGGCAACCGGTACGGTTGCCGGCGTGAGCGCACCGCCGAAGGACCGCCTGCGGGCGGTGGACCTGGCCGCCACCGCCGGCATCTCCGTGCAGCAGGTGCGCAACTACGTCGAGGCGGGTGTCCTGCCGCCGGTGCGGCGCACGGCCAGCGGCTACCGGATCTTCACGACCGAGCACGCCCGGGCCCTGGCCGTGGCGCGGCGGCTCGCCGAGGGGCACGGCTGGAGCCGTACCCGGGAGATCATGGCGGCGGTGCACGGGGGCGACCTGCCGGCGGCCCTCGCCGCGCTCGACGGCGGCCACGCCGAGCTGGACCGGGAACGCGCCGAGATCCGCCGGGTGCTCGGCGCGTTCGAGACCGTGCTGGCCAGCCCGTCGCAGGCCCGACCGGTGCCCCGCCGCGGTGCCCGCATCGGCGAGGTCGCCGCCCTGGTCGGCGTCCGGACGTCGCAACTGCGGCTCTGGGAGGAGCGTGGGCTGCTGCGGCCGGCCCGCACACCGCACACCCGGTACCGGGTGTACGACGAGGCCGAGCTGCGCGCCGCGCACGTCGTGGCGCTGCTACGCCGGGGCGCCTACCCGTTCGAGATCATCGCGGCGGTGCTGGGTGAGCTGCGCACCACCGGCAGCGCGCAGCGGGTCCGCGCCGAGTTGGCCCGCCGCGAGCAGGAGCTGCACGCCCGCAGCCTGCGCCGGCTGCGGGGGAGCGCCGCGCTGTACGACTACCTGCGTGGTCGGGACGCCGCCGGTTGGTCGGCCGACCATCCCGTCCCGCCAGCGGATCTTGTTGGTTAGGGTCGGGCTATGAGAGCTGCGCTGCTGGCGGTCACGGCGTCCGCCGTCCTGCTCGCTCCCGCGCCGGTTGCCGCCGCCACGGGTACCCCCGCCGCTCCGGCCGTCCGGTGCCCCCGGGTGCCGGCGCCGGCGATGTCCCGGCCACCGCGGCCCTCGCCTCCGCCCGCCGTGCCCGAACAGCGCGTGGTCGGCGGAGCCGCGCTGGGCACCACCGGCCTGGTCGTGCCGGCCGGCGCCGGCGCGCCACCGGCGGTCACGGCCACCTCGTGGCTGGTCGCCGACCTGGACACCGGACAGGTGCTCGGTGGCTGCGGCCCCCACGAGTACGGCACCCCGGCCAGCGTGCAGAAGCTGCTGCTGGCCGCCACGATGCTGCCCCGGCTGGACCCGAAGCAGACGGTCACGGTCACCGAGGCGGACATGAACATCGAGCCGGGCTCGTCCGCCGTCGGCCTGGTCGAGGGCGGCCGGTACACCATCGAGACCATCTGGCTCGGCCTACTGCTCAACTCGGGCAACGAGGCGGCCAACGCCCTGGCCCGACTGGGCAGCGGAGTGGACGACGCGGCCGCCGGAGTCCGCGCCATGAACGAGCAGGCCCACCGGCTGGGCGCGCTCCAGACGCACGCCGTCACCCCGTCCGGGCTGGACGGCAAGGGCCAGTTCACCAGCGCGTACGACCTGGCGCTGATCGCCCGGGCCTGCTTCGCCGAGCCGAACTTCCGCCGGTACGCGCTCACCCGGCAGGCGCGGATCCCGGCCCAGCCGGCGCAACGCACCAAGGGCTTCCAGATCCAGAACGAGAACCAGCTCATCTACCGGTACCCGGGTGCGCTCGGCGGCAAGACCGGCTTCACCGACCTGGCCCGGCACACCTACGTCGGTGCGGCGCAACGCGACGGGCGGCGACTGGTGGTGACCCTCCTGGGCGCCGAGCCGGCGCCGAAGCGCGGCTGGGAGCAGGGCGCCGCCCTGCTGGACTGGGGCTTCTCGCTGCCCCGCGACGCCTCGGTGGGCCGGCTGGTCGAGCCGGGCGAGCTGACCGCAACGCCGTCGGCCACGCCGTCCGAGCTGGCCGCGCCCGGCACGGCCCGACCGGCGGCGGCCAGCCGTGCGGCGCACAGCGGGTCGGGGTGGCTGTGGGCGGTGGTCGCGCTGACCGGCGCGGGAGTGCTGCTGCTCGGCGGGCTGCTGTGGCGGCGCCGACGCCGGCTGCCCTGACGGATCGACAACAGGCTCTGCCCTCCATAGACTCCGGTCTTTCTGGCACCACGAGTCCAGGAGGATCCCTGTGTCGAGTGAACTCGAACCGCGGTCGGGCGTGGCGGCACCCCGCCGGCCGGTGCGCGCGCTGACCCGCCTGGCGGGCGTGACGATGCTCGCCGGGACGCTGGTCGTCGGCGCGTCCGCCACCGCCGTGGCCGCGCCCGGCCCGTCCGTCGACGCGGTGACCGCGTCCGCCGCGGCGCCGACCGCCGCCGAGGCCGCCACCCGCCCGCCGCGCACCACCCACGGCCCGTGCGCGTACACCGAGACGCCGGACGAGCCGGCCGCCCGGCCGGTGCCACTGCCGCCCGACCCGCGGCGCACCCCGGACCGGGGCACCGTCCGGGTGACCCTCTCCACGAACCACGGGCCGATCGGATTGACCCTGGACCGCGCGGCCGCGCCGTGCACGGTGCAGAGTTTCCTGCACCTGGTCCGCAAGCGCTTCTACGACCGCACCATCTGCCACCGGCTCACCGCGTACCCGACGCTGAGTGTCCTGCAGTGCGGTGACCCGTCCGGCACCGGCGAGGGCGGCCCGGGATACCGGTACCGCGACGAACTGCCGACCGACCTGCCGCCGGCACCGACCGACCCGACCGGTGAACGCCGGCTGTACGCCCGGGGCGTGCTGGCCATGGCCAACGCGGGGCCGGACACCAACGGCAGCCAGTTCTTCCTGGTCTACGCCGACTCCGCGCTGCGCCCCAACTACACGATCTTCGGGGAGATCGACGCGGCCGGGCTGGCGACCCTGGACCGGATCGCCGCCGGAGGAGTGGCGCCGACCGCCGAGGATCCGGCGCCGGTCGACGGCGCGCCCGCGCTGCCGGTGGACATCCGCCGGGCCGTCCGCTCGCACCACCACCACTGAGGGCGTGGCGCGGTGGGCGGCCCTGGGTCGCTCACCGCGCCCCGCGTGTCGTGGGCGTACCGACGGCCGGCCGCCTTCGCTAGGCCGGAAACCGGAACTTTCCGGAGCCGAACCGGAACCGACGGAGCCAGTGTGCGACCCGGTTCGGGCCGTCGCGGCGGGTCAGATGACCTTGGTCGACGGGGCGGCGGTGCTGTCCCGGACGACCAACTCGGTGGCGAGCTCCACCCGTGGCGAGTCGATGGCCTCGCCCTGGGCGAGCCGCAGGACGGTCCGCGCGGCCAGCCGACCCATCTCGACCAGCGGTTGCCGCACAGTGGTCAGTGGCGGTGACGCCCACCGCGCCTCGGGCAGGTCGTCGAAGCCGACCACGCTGACGTCGCCCGGGACCAGCAGACCGCGTTGCCGGATCGCCTCGTAGACGCCGAACGCCATCTGGTCGCTCGCCGCGAAGATCGCCGTCGGCGGCTCGTCGAGGTCCAGCAGCGAGGACCCGGCGGCGAAGCCGGACGCGTGGTAGAAGTCGCCGGGTCGGAGCAGGTGTTCCTCCAGCGGCAGGCCGGCGGCCTCCAGCCCGGCCCGGTAGCCGTCCAGCCGGGCTCGGCTGCACAGCAGGTGCGTCGGCCCGGCCACGAACCCGATCCGCCGGTGCCCGAGCGAGAGCAGGTGCTCGGTCGCGGCGAGCCCGCCGGCCCAGTTGGTGGCTCCTATGGTCGGCACGTCGATGGCGGGCACGCCGGCCGGGTCGACCACCACCACGGGCACGTTGAGCCGCCGCAGCTGGGCGTAGAGCGGCGGGCTGACGTGCGAGGTCACGAAGATGACGCCGTCGGTGGCCCGGGCGCGCAGGTTCTGCAGCCACTGCCGGGCGGCGGTGGACTGTCGGTGTATCGCGGAGACCACGGTGCCCACGCCGGCGGCGTGCCCGACGTCCTCCACCCCGCGGATGATCTCCACGGCCCAGGGGCTGTCCAGGTCGTTGAAGACCAGGTCGACCAGGCCGGCGGGCTGCACCGTGCGGCTGGTACGACGCCGGTAGCCGTGGTGGCGCAGCAGCTCCTCGACCCGTTCCCGGGTGCCGGGGGCCACGTCCGATCGCCCGTTGAGCACCCGGGACACGGTCGGCACCGAGACTCCGGCCTCTCGCGCGATGGCGCTGATGGTGACCCTGCGTCCGTCGTCCGCGTCCACCGCGTCTCCTTTGGTCTTTCGGGGGCGGGCCGGACGCCGGCACCGGGATGCCCCGGAGCAGCGTGCCCGTACCATCGGTCATCTTGCCGCACGGACCGAGGGCTGGCGACAGGGCGCAGTGCCGCCGTGTCCGGGGAAGTTGCGGAGAATTCCCGGAAGTCCGGCTGACCGGCACGGGCCGGCGCGTCGCCGGGCCCGGCGCAGAACGGTGACCTCGCCGCTCAGCCGCTCGCCACACCGGCTGCCGAGGGCGGCCGGTCGGGCCCGGGGGAGGGCGTGTACGGGCTGCACGAAGACCGGACGACCAACTCGGTCGGCAGCCGGACGTGCGGGTCGCGTTCTACGCCGCCGACGAGGTCGATGAGCAGCCGCATCGCCACGGCGCCCATGCGTTGCAGGGGTTGCGCGATCGTGGTGAGCTGCGGGGTGACCAGCGCCGACTCGGGGATGTTGTCGAAGCCGATCACGGACAGGTCGTCGGGCACCGTGAGGCCCATGGTCCGGGCGACGTCCATCGTCGAGATCGCGGAGAGGTCGTTGCTGGCGAAGACGGCGGTCGGCCGGTCGGGCAGCGCCAGCAGGTCCGCGGCCGTGGCGGCGGCGCTCTCGACCCGGAAACCGCCGACGCGGACGAGTCGTTCGTCGACCGCGACGCCGGCGTCGGCCATGGCTCGGCGGAAGCCGGCCTCGCGAAGGCGCGACGACTCGAGGTCGGGGCGACCGCTGATGTGGCCGATGCGGCGGTGGCCGAGCGACAGCAGGTAGTTGGTCGCGAGCACCGCGCCGGCGAAGTTGTCCGAGTCGACGGTGGGCAGCCCCGACGGGCCGGTGTGGGGGTCGACGGCCACGACATGGAAGCCCTGCTTGGTCTCGACAACCGTCGGCGTGACGATCACCGCCCCGTCGATGAGCGTCCCGGACAGGCGGGCCAGCGAGCGTCGTTCCCAGCCGACGGCCGTGCCGTCGCCGTCGCCGCCGGAGTAGGCCAGCAGTTGGTAGCCGGTGCCGGCGACCTCCCTCGACGCGCCCTTGAGCAGCTCGGTCGAGAACGGCTCGAACTCGGCGACCAGGATGCCCAGGACGTTCGTCCGGTGGCTGCGCAGGCTCTGCGCTCCCAGGCTGGCCTCGTAGCCGAGCTGGTGGATGACCTCCCGGACGCGCTCCACGGTCGCCTGCGCCACGCCGTAGCGACCGTTGACGACCTTCGACACGGTCGCCACCGAGACGCCGGCCGTACGGGCCACGTCCGACATCTTGACACGCTCGGGGAAGGTCACGCCGACGATGATAGTGGGCCACCTGGGACTCGTCGCGCGGGGTCGAAAACGTTATCGACAACGGTTGACACCCCGTTACGGGACTGTAAAACTCGCCGCACCTAAGTACCGCCACTGCTAGTCGAGGAGACGTGTCGATGGCGATGAAGCACCGCGCGGGCGCCACCCTGGCGCTGTTGATGACGACCGCACTGCTCGTCGCCGGGTGTAACGGCGGCGACAGCGAGGCACCCGCCGAGAACGAGCTCTACAAAAACCCGGTGACCCTGACCTGGTGGCACAACGCCTCCCAGGACGGGCCTGGCAAGACCTACTGGGAGAAGGTCGCGAAGGACTTCTCCGCACTGCACCCGACCGTCACGGTCCAGATCGAGGCGATCGAGACCAACCAGCTCCAGCGCACCCGGCTCCCCGCCGCGCTGCTGTCCAGCGACCCGCCGGACATCTTCCAGGCGTGGGGCGGCGGCGAGATGCGTGAGCAGGTGGAGGCCGACTACCTCAAGGACATCACCGGTCAGGTCAAGGACGAGGTCGCCAACATCGGCAGCGCGACCGAGATCTGGCAGGTGAACGGCAAGCAGTACGGCCTGCCGTACCGGATGGGCATCGAGGGCATCTGGTACAACAAGGACATGTTCGCGAAAGCGGGCATCACCGCTCCTCCGACCACTTTCGAGGAGCTCAACCAGGCGGTCACGAAGCTCAAGGCCATCAACGTCATCCCGATCGCGCTGGGGGCCGGCGACAAGTGGCCCGCCGCGCACTGGTGGTACAACTTCGCGCTGCGTGCCTGCTCGGTCGACACGCTCAAGAAGGCATCCGTCGAGCCGGTCTTCGACGACCCGTGCTTCGTCAAGGCGGGACAGGACCTGAAGACCTTCATCGGCACCAACCCGTTCCAGCCGAACTTCATCGCGACGCCGGGCCAGAACGACCCGACCAGCGCCAACGGGCTGGTCGCCAACGGCAAGGCCGCGATGGAGCTGATGGGTGACTGGAACAGGGGCACCCTGGAGACCGTGGCCGAGGATAAGCAAGCGCTCACGAAGTTCCTCGGCTGGTTCCCCGTACCGGCGATCGCCGGCTCCGCCGGTGACCCGAAGGCGGCCCTCGGCGGCGGCGACGGTTTCGCCTGCGCGAAGAACGCTCCGGCCGAGTGCGTCGAGTTCCTCAAGTACATCGTGAGCCCCGAGGTGCAGAAGGGCTTTGCGGAGACCCGCACCGGCCTGCCCGTGGCGAAGGGTGCGGAGGCCGGCGTGGCCGACCCCGCCCTGAAGTCCATCCTGGAGGCCACCTCGAGTGCGACGTATGTGCAGCTCTGGCTGGACACGGCCTTCGGCAGCACCGTCGGCAGCGCGATGAACGACGCGATCATCGCCATCTTCGCCGGCAACGGGACCCCGGAGAAGGTCGTCGAGGCGATGAAGGCGGCCGCGAAGAAGTGACCTCCACCAACCCGACCCTGAGCCCCGCCGGCGGCATGTCCGTGCCGCCGGCGGGCCCCCCGGCCGCCCGACGCCCGTCGTCCCGCGCCGCCGAGACCAGACGCAAGTGGTACGAGATCATCGGGCTCACCACGCCGGCGGTCGTCGTCTACGTGATGTTCGTGCTGGTGCCGATGGGCTTCGCGGTCTACTACAGCCTCTTTCGCTGGCGCGGAGTCGGGCCGCCCACCGAGTTCGTCGGATTCAACAACTACGTCCTCGCCTTCCAGGACCCGATCTTCCTGGACGCTCTGCGCAACAACGCCATCATCGTGTTCGGGTCACTGCTGATCCAGGGCCCCATCGCCCTGGCCGTGGCCCTGCTGCTCAACCGTCGCTTCCGCGGCCGCACCGTGGTCCGGCTCCTGGTGTTCGTGCCGTACGTCCTCGCCGAGGTCACCGTCGGCATCATGTGGAAGCTGCTGCTCACCGGCGGCGGCACCGTCGACGCCCTGCTGAAGCAGATCGGCCTGGGCAACTTCGTGCAGGCGTGGCTCGCCGACCTCGACGTCGTGATCTGGACGATGCTGTTCGTCCTGACCTGGAAATACGTCGGCTTCGCGATCGTTCTCCTGCTCGCCGGCCTGTCGAACGTGCCGCCCGAGCTGACCGAGGCCGCCGCGATCGACGGCGCGAGTTGGTGGCAGACCCAGCGCCACGTCACGCTCCCGCTGCTGGGCCCGACGTTCCGGATCTGGATGTTCCTGTCGATGATCGGCTCGCTGCAGGCCTTCGAGGTGATCTGGGTGACCTCGGTGCCCGCGGTCCGGTCGCTCGGCGCCTCGGCCACCATGGCCACCTACATGGTGGACAACGGCTTCTTCGCCCGGCTCTGGGGCTACGGCAACGCGGTCGCCGTGATCCTGTTCGCCATCTCCTTCATCGCGGCGCTGCTGTTCCAGCGCTTCCTCCTCCGCCGCGACATCGAGGGCGCCGTCACCGGAAGGAGGAACTGACCGTGGCCGAGAACGCGCTGACGTCCCCCTCGTCGTCGCACCGCCGTCCGTTCTCGTGGGGCAGTCCGCTGACCTACGGGCTGGCCCTCGCGATCGCCGCCGTCTCCATCGCCCCGGTGGTCTATGTGATCGTCGGTGGCTTCCGCACCACCCCGCAGATCATCGCGGACCCGGCCGGGCTGCCCGACCCGTGGGTGTGGGACAACTACGCCCGGGTGCTGACGCGCAGCGACTTCTGGCAGCAGGCGTTCAACAGCGCGGTGATCGCCCTGGGCACGACGCTCGCGGTCGTGCTGCTCGGCGTCTGCGCCGCGTTCGTGCTCGCCCGCTACAGCTTCCGCGGGCGTGAGGCGCTCTACACCTTCTTCACCCTCGGTCTGCTCTTCCCCTCCGGGGCGGCGATCCTGCCGCTCTACCTGATGCTGCGTGACCTCAACCTGATCAACTCCTACTACGCGGTGATCCTCCCGCAGGTCGCCTTCTCGCTGCCGCTCACGATCGTGATCCTGCGTCCGTTCCTGGCCGCCGTACCCCGCGAGTTGGAGGACGCCGCGGCGATCGACGGCGCCGGCCGGCTCGGTTTCCTCTGGCGGGTCATGCTGCCGCTGTCCCGGCCCGCGCTGGTCACCGTCGGGGTCCTCGCGTTCGTGGCGAGCTGGAACGCCTTCCTCCTGCCGCTGCTCGTGCTCGGCGACGCCGACCTGCACACCCTGCCGCTGGGCGTGCAGAACTTCTCCAGCCAGTACACCTCCGACACCGCGGGAATCCTCGCGTTCACCTCGCTGGCGATGCTGCCGGCACTTCTCTTCTTCACCTTCGCCGAGAAGCAGATCGTCGGTGGCCTGCAGGGTGCGGTGAAGGGCTGAGCAGCACCGGTACGCGCAGAGAAGCGAAACACCGCATAACCGTCTACCTGTTCGCCCGGCGGTCCCTCGTACGGGGGCCGGCGGGCGTCGGAGGAAAGTGACCGACAACGTGACCGTGGACACCGAACCGAGCACCACCATCTGGAACGATCCCTCCTACGACCTGCCCACCCGCGTCGATGCCCTCGTCGCCGCGATGACCCTGCCGGAGAAGATCGCCCAGCTGTACGGCGTCTGGGTGGGCGCCTCCGCCGACGGCGGTGAGGTCGCGCCCCACCAGCACGAGATGGAGGAGCCGGTCGACCTCGACGAGTTGCTGCCCACCGGGCTCGGGCAGTTGACCCGGCCGTTCGGCACCGCTCCGGTCGACCCGGCGCTCGGCGCACTCTCCCTGCTGCGGACCCAGCAGCGGATCACCGCCGCGAACCGTTTCGGCATCCCGGCCCTCGCCCACGAGGAGTGCCTGGCCGGTTTCGCCACCTGGGGTGCGACCGCGTACCCGGTGCCGTTGTCCTGGGGTGCCACCTTCGACCCGGCACTGATCCGGCGGATGGCCGGCCTGATCGGCGCGGACCTGCGCAGTCTCGGTGTGCACCAGGGGTTGGCGCCGGTGCTCGACGTGGTCCGCGACGCCCGCTGGGGGCGGGTGGAGGAGACCATCGGCGAGGACCCCTACCTGGTGGGGACGGTCGCCACCGCGTACATCCAGGGGTTGGAGTCCGCCGGCGTGGTGGCCACCCTGAAACACTTCGCCGGCTACTCCGCCTCCCGGGCCGGGCGCAACCACGCGCCGGTCGGCATGGGCCCACGGGAGCGGGCCGACGTGATGCTGCCGCCGTTCGAGATGGCGGTACGCGAGAGCGGCGCGCGGTCGGTGATGAACGCCTACACCGACACCGACGGCATGCCGTCGGCGGCCGACGAGGAGCTGCTCACCGGCCTGCTCCGGGACACCTGGGGGTTCACCGGCACGGTCGTGGCCGACTACTTCGCCATCGCCTTCCTGCGTACCCTGCACGGGGTGGCCGGCAGTTGGGGCGAGGCCGCCGGCCTGGCCCTCGCCGCCGGAGTCGACGTGGAGCTGCCGACGGTGAAGACCTTCGGTGAGCCGCTGCACGAGGCCCTCGCCGCCGGGCGGGTGCCCGAGGCGCTGATCGACCGGGCGTTGCGGCGGGTGCTGCTGCAGAAGGCCCAGCTCGGGCTCCTCGACGACGGGTGGGACCCGGTGCCGGTGGCGCTCGCCGGCGTCGACCTCTCCGACCCGGAGGCGGTGCGGGGCACCATCGACCTGGACCCACCCGCCAACCGGGAACTCGCCCGTGAGGTGGCCGAGCAGGCCGTCGTCCTGCTGCGCAACGACGGCGTCCTGCCGCTGGCCAGGCCGGCGCGGATCGCGGTGGTCGGCCCGCAGGCCGAGAGTCCGACGGCGGTGCTGGGCTGCTACTCGTTCCCGGTGCACGTCGGATCCCACCACCCGGAGCTGCCGCTCGGGATCGAGCTGCCCACCCTCGCGCAGGCGCTGCGCGCCGAGTTTCCCGGAAGCGAGGTCGTGGTCGTGCCCGGCGCGAGCGTCGACGGTCCGGAGACCGCCGGGTTCGCGGCGGCCGTCGAGGCGGCCCGGGGCGCGGACGTGGTCATCGCGGCCCTGGGTGACCGGGCCGGGCTGTTCGGCCGGGGCACCAGCGGTGAGGGCTGCGACGCGGAGTCGCTGGCCCTGCCCGGGGTGCAGCAGCAGCTGCTGGACGCGCTGCTGGAGGTCGGCGTCCCGGTGGTGGTCACGCTGATCGCCGGCCGGCCGTACGCGCTGGGCCGGGCGGTCGACGAGGCGGCGGCCATCGTGCAGTCGTTCTTCCCGGGCGAGGAGGGGCCGTCGGCGATCGCCGGTCTGCTCAGCGGGCGGGTCGAGCCGCAGGGCCGGCTGCCGGTCAGTGTGCCGCGCGGCCCGGGTGGTCAGCCGACCACCTACCTCGCCGCCCGGCTGGGCCACGCCAGCGACGTCTCCAACATCGACCCCACGCCCGCGTACGGCTTCGGGCACGGGCTCAGCTACACGCGATTCGACTGGTCGGAGCTGACGGTCGAACAGGCGACGGCTAAGACCGACGGGGAACTGCGGCTGGCCTTCACGCTGCGCAACAGCGGCACCCGGTGGGGCAGTGAGGTGGTGCAGCTCTACGCGCACGACCCGGTGGCCTCGGTGGTGCAGCCGGTGCAGCGGTTGATCGGCTACCTGCGGGTGCCGCTGGAGGCCGGCGCCTGCCGCCGGATCGAGGTGACCGTGCCGGCCGACGTGCTCTCGTTCACCGGGCGGGACGGGCGGCGGGTGGTCGAGCCGGGGGAGCTGGAGTTGCGGCTCGCCTCGTCCAGCACCCAACCGCGGCTGGTGGCGACCGTCGAGCTGACCGGGCCGGTACGGCAGGTGGACCACACCCGGCGGATGCACCCCCTGTTCACGGCCCACCCGACCGACTGAGCGCGACGTGTACACCGACCTGCCCGAGGAGCAGCTGCGCGGCTACCGCAGCGCGGTCCGGGAACCGGCGGACTTCGACCAGTTCTGGGCCGGCACCCTGGCCGAGGCACGGGATGCCGGCTGGCCGGTGCGGGCAGAGCCGGTGACGACCGGGCTGGCGAGCGTCGACGTGTTCGACGTGACGTTCCCGGGCTTCGCCGGCCAGCCCGTGCGGGCCTGGCTGCGGGTGCCCCGAGGGGCCGGCACGGCACTGCCGACCCTGGTGCAGTACGCCGGTTACGGCGGCGGGCGCGGGCATCCGCTGGAGAACCTGCTCTGGTCGGCGGCCGGGTTCGCGCACCTGCAGATGGACACCCGGGGGCAGGGTTCGGGTTGGAGTCGGGGTGCCACCCCGGATCCGGGTGCCGCCGGTCCGGAGGCGCCCGGAGTGGCCACCCGGGGTATCGCCGACCCGCGCACCTACTACTACCGGCGGTTGATCACCGACGCGGTCCGGGCGGTGGACGCCGTCCGGACCCTGCCGGTGGTCGACCCGACCCGGGTGGCGGTGCTCGGGCACAGCCAGGGCGGTGGGCTGGCGCTCGCGGCGGGCGCGCTGGCACCGGGCGTGCGGGCGGTGGTCGCCTTCGTGCCGTTCCTCTGCGACATCCCGCGTGCGGTGGTGGCCACCGACGCGCGGCCGTACCGGGAGATCCGCGACTACCTGGCGATCCACCGGGACGCCGAGGAGCGGGTGCTGACCACCCTGGCGTACGTCGACGGGGTCAATTTCGCCCGGCGCTGCCGCCGGCCGGCGCGGTACTCGGTGGCGTTGATGGACGACATCGTGCCGCCGTCGACGGTCTACGCGGCCGTCAACGCCCACGCCGGGCCGACCGAACTGTCGGTGTGGCGGTACAACGGCCACGAGGCCGGCGGGATCGACGACGACGAGGCGGCGTTCCGCTTCCTCCTGAAGCACCTGGGCGAGGGCGTCCGACCGGCTCAGACGGCGACCGGGAGCTGATCCGTCGCCGAGCACCGGCCGGGCCTGGTAGACAGGACGGGTGCGCAGGTCAGGCCGGGTGGGCGCCGCCGTCGTGCTCGTGCTGGTCGCGCTGCTCGGCGGCTGCTCCCGGCCGGAGCCCCGCCCGGCCCCGACACCTCCTGCCCCGACACCTCCGGCGTCGGTGAGCCCCGAACCGTCCGCCACCGCCCGGCTGCCGGGGTTCGTGGTGCTGACCGACCTCGACCCGCGTATCCACGCCGACATCCGGTACGCCACCGCGCACAACTTCGTCGGCCGGCCGGTGACCGCCTACCGGGAGCCGCTGTGCCTGCTCACCCGGCAGGCAGCCGAGGCGCTGCGCCGGGTGCAGGACGCCGCGCTGGCGGGTGGGCACAGCCTCAAGGTGTACGACTGCTACCGCCCGCAGCCGGCGGTGGACGACTTCGTCGCGTGGGCGAAGCGTCCCGGCGAGCAGCAGACGAAGGCCGAGTTCTATCCGGACGTCGCCAAGAGCCGGCTCTTCGCCGACGGCTACATCGGAGCGCCCACCGCGCACAGCCGGGGCAGCACCCTGGACCTGACCCTGATCGACGAGCCCGCCGCCAGCCAGCCCCCGTACGTGCCCGGGCAGCCGTTGGTGGCCTGCACCGCGCCACGCGGGCAGCGGTTCGCCGACAACAGCATCGACATGGGCACCGGCTTCGACTGCTTCGACGCCCGGGCACACACCGCCGATCCCCGGATCACCGACGCGGCCCGGGACAACCGGCGGTTGTTGCGGCGGCTGATGACCGACGCCGGGTTCGTCAACTACGACCGCGAGTGGTGGCACTATCGCTACCGCGACGAGCCGTACCCGGACACCTACTTCGCCGCGCCGGTGGCCCGTTCCTCGGTCGGCTGACGACCCGGCCCGCACCGGCGCCGCCGACGCCGTCCGGCATGATCGACGTCGTGACCACCGAACGGATCGGCCCACCGGTGACCGGTGGGGAGCGGGAGACGCTGCGCGCCTTCCTCGACTTCCACCGCGCGACCCTCGCCCTCAAGTGCGACGGCCTCTCCGACGCCGACCTGCGCCGGCAGTCGATGCCGCCCTCGACGCTGTCCCTGCTCGGGCTGGTCCGACACATGGCCGAGGTGGAACGGGCCTGGTTCCGGCGGGTGATCGACGGCCAGGACGTCCCGCTGGTCTGGTCGGAGACCGGCGACTACCAGCAGGCGTACGACGCCAGCTCAGCCACCCGCGCCGAGGCGTTCGACGCCTGGCAGCGCGAGGTCGAGCACGCCCGCCGCATCGAGCGGGCCGCGCCGTCGCTCGACGTGACCGGACACAACGCCCGCTCCGGGGAGGACGTGTCGCTGCGCCTGGTGATGCTGCACCTGATCCACGAGTACGCCCGGCACAACGGCCACGCGGACTTCCTGCGCGAGGGCATCGACGGCGCCGTGGGAGTCTGACCTCGTCGACCGGCCTCCGGCCGGTCAGGTCCAGTAGAGGATCCGGCAGGCCGGCAGCCGTGTGGCCAGTTCGGCGGTGAACCAGCCGCGCAGCTCGGCCATCGTGTCGCGCGGGTAGACGTACTTGACCGCGCCGAACCTGCCGTGCTTGCGGCTGCGGGACTCCTCGTCCATCTCCAGTCGGGTCCGCGGGTACCAGCCGAGCAGCACCTCCTTGCTGCCCGGAGTGAACCGGTGGGTGATGAGCTCCGCGGTGAGGTCCAGCTCCGGAACCCCGTCGACCGCCGCGCGGACCTGGTCCAGCAGCTCGCCGTAGCGCTCCCGCCAGTCCGGCAGCGGCATGATCGGTGCGATGGTCAACCCGACGGGGTAGCCGTCGAGCGCGAGGCGGCGCAGCGCGGCGAGCCGGTCCGGCACGCGGGCCGTGCCGCCCTCGAACCGTTCGCTGACGGGGGCGCAGTTGACGCTGAACCGGACCCGGGTGCGGCCGGCGTGCGCCAGCCCGACGAAGGTGTCCACGTCGGCGTACTTGGTGGTCCAGCGCAGTTGCACCGGCGCGTCCCAGGCGGCGAAGTGCCGCACGGCCCGCCGCCAACTGCCGGTCAGGTGCTCCAGCGCGAGGGGATCGGTGTAGCAGGACGCCTCGAAGGTGGTGCCCTCGTCCGCGCGTCGCGCGTTGCGGCTGGTCACCGTTCCGCGCCCCGCGTACGCGGCCAGCCCGGCGAGGATGTCGTCGAGGTCGGCGTACACCCGGGTCACCGGCGGACCGGACAGTGACCCGGCGAGGTAGCAGTACTGGCAGTGCGCCGGGCAGCCCTCGGCCAGGTCGACCCGCCAGTCGGCGCTGGGCGCGATGGGTTGCAGGGCGCGCCGCGAGGGTGGGCTCACCACGATCGCCATGGTCGCCTTGGCCCGCGCGTACGTCTCCCGGTCGGTTCGCCCGCGTACGCCGCTGAGCCGGTTGGACCGCAGCCGTTCCACCTCGATGCCCAGCGTCTCGACCCGGTCGGCGATCCGTCGGCCGTGGGGGTGCTCCAGCGCTGCCGGGGTGGCCACCACCCGGCCCGGGGTCCAGCGGCGTGCCGGGCGTGCCGCCGGTGCGAGGCCGGCCAGGTCGCGGGTGGGTACCCGCTCGCCGCTGGCGTCGTGCGGCGCGGCGGGCACGTCCACGGCGAGCGGTTGGTCGACGTCGACCGCGTCCGGGCTGGTCATCCGGCCGGGTTACCCGTTACCGCAGGATTCCCACCCGCGGCGCTGGCCCGCGATTGACGCGATCCGTTGCAGCACATAATCTTTCGTCAATCTGTAAACCTTGTGAACAGATGGTTCACGTCGACGCGTCGGCGCGCGTCCCCGGGCCACCACCGAAGGGACGATCAGGTGATCGCAGAACTCTCCTCCCGTACCAGGCGGCTCATCTCGCTGCTGGTCGCCCTCGTCGTCGCGCTCAGCGTCGGCCTCGCCGTCAACGCCTCGCGCAGCGCGCAGGCCGCGCCGACGTTCAAGGTCCTGGCCTTCTACAACGGCACCTGGGACGCCGCGCACATCGACTTCGTCCGGGACGCCCGGGCGTGGTTCCCGCAGGCCGCCGCCCGGTACGGCTTCTCCTGGGAGGCGACCAACAACTGGAGCCTGCTGAACACCGCCAACCTGGCGCAGTACAAGGTCGTCATGTTCCTGGACGACGCGCCGCCGACCGCGCAGCGTGCCGCGTTCCAGCAGTACATGCAGAACGGCGGGGCATGGCTGGGCTTCCACGTCGCCGCGTTCAACACCAACCCGTCGAGCTGGAGCTGGTACTACAACACCTTCCTCGGCACCGGCGCGTTCCGCTCCAACACGTGGGGGCCGACCCGGGTCACGCTGCGGGCCGACAACCGCACCCACCCGGCAACCCAGCAGCTTCCCGCGACGTTCCCGTCGTCGATCAGCGAGTGGTACTCCTGGAACAACGACCTCCGGCAGAACCCGGACATCGACATCCTCGCCTCGATCGACCCGTCCAGCTTCCCGGTCGGCACCGACCCCAACCAGTCCTGGTACAGCGGCTACTACCCGCTCGTCTGGAGCAACAAGCGGTTCAAGATGCTGTACGCCAACTTCGGGCACAACGCGATGGACTACAACACCAACACCGGGCTGTCGTCCACCTTCGACAGCGAGCCGCAGAACCGGCTGCTGATCGACGGCCTGCACTGGCTCGCCGGGGCCGGCACCGCACCCACCCCGACGCCCACCCCGACCGGCCCGATCTCGCCGACGGCCTGGCACACCGTGGTCAACCGGGCGAGCGGGAAGTGCGTCGACGCGCGGGCCGCCGCCACCGCGAACGGCACCGCCATCCAGCAGTACACCTGCAACAACAGCGCCGCGCAGCAGTACCAGTTCGCGCCGACCAGCGGCGGCTACCTGCGGGTCAACAACCGCAACAACAGCGCTCAGGTGCTCGACGTGACCAACGTGTCGACCGCCGACTCGGCGCCCATCCAGCTCTGGTCCTACAGCGGCGGCAACAACCAGCAGTGGCGGGCGGAGTCCGAGGGTGGCGGCTACTACCGCCTGGTCAACCGCAACAGTGGCAAGTGCCTCGACGTGCCGGCCGCGTCCACGGCGGACAGTGTCCAGCTCATCCAGTACACCTGCAACGGCACCGCCGCGCAGTCCTTCCGGCTGGTCCCGCAACCGTAGACCGACGCGTGCCACGCCTCCGGTTCGGCCCGCCCTGCGACGGCTGCTACGACGCCTGACCAGCGCGGCCGAACCGGGCGGCGACGCCCCGGATGACGGTGCGCAACTCCGGTGGGTCGAGTACGTCGAAGTCCACCTCCAGGGTGCCGAGGAAGGCGGCCAGGTTGCCCAGCGACTCGCCACCGGTGTGCAGCAGGCAGCTCTGCTCGTCGATCGCCTCCAGCAGGCCCGCCGTGGCGGGGATCCGCTGCGCCATCCCGTCGGCCGGCGCGTGCAGGCGTACCCGGGCCGGGTGCGGCCAGGCCGTCGAGCCGACGCCGCGCAGCACGTGCGCGACGGCGTCGCCACCCGGGGGCTCCCGGGGTGTGAAGCGCGGACCGGTCGGCACCCGGGGCTGGATCCGGTCGGCGCGGAAGGTCCGCCAGTCCGCCCGGTCGGCGTCCCAGCCCAGCAGGTACCACCGCCGGCCGGTGTAGACCAGCCGGTACGGCTCAACGTCGCGGACACTCGCCGTGCCGTCGTGCCCGGCGTAGTCGAAGCGCAGCCGCTCCCGGCGGTGCACGGCGGTGGAGACGGCGGTGAGCGTCGCGGCGTCCACGGTCGGGCCGCCGGCCGCCGCGGAGACAGTCGCGGTGCGCAGCGCGTCCACCCGGTGCCGCAACCGCGACGGCAGCGCCTGCTCCAGCTTGGCCAGCGCCCGCAGCGAGGTCTCCTCGATGCCGCGTACCGAACCGGACGCGGCCGCCCGCAGGCCGACGGCCACCGCCACCGCCTCGTCGTCGTCGAGCAGCAGCGGTGGCAGGGCGGACCCCGCGCCGAGGCGGTAGCCGCCCGCGACACCGGGGCGTGACTCGATCCGGTAGCCGAGCACCCGCAGCCGTTCGACGTCGGTGCGTACGGTGCGGGTGCTGACCGCCAACCGGTCGGCCAGTTCCGTGCCCGACCAGTCCCGGTGGCCCTGCAGCAGGGCGAGTAGCCGCAGCAGCCGCACGGAGGTCTCCACCATGTGGCAAGTCTGGCAGCAATCGCGGAAGTCTTCCTTCCGCAATGCGTTGCGTCGCTGGCCAGCACCACCGCCGCCCCGTCGTTAATCGGTTGCTCGCCCGTCCGAAGGGCTGATGAACTACCCGAAATCGCCACCGGCCTCCAGGGAGTAGCAATGCGCGCTGCGTCGATGTCCGACCAGAAGGGACCTGTCACCTACCTGAAGGACATGGCGCTGCGTGAAAACCCTCAACCTCGGCATCCTGGCGCACGTCGATGCCGGTAAGACCAGTCTGACCGAGCGGCTGCTGTACGCCGTCGGCGTGACCGACAGCCTCGGCAGCGTCGACGCGGGCAGTACCCGCACCGACTCCCTGGCGCTGGAACGCCAACGCGGCATCACCATCCGCTCCGCCGTTGTCTCCTTCGTGCTGGACGACGTGACGGTGAACCTGATCGACACGCCCGGCCACCCGGATTTCATCGCCGAGGTCGAGCGTGTGCTCGGTGTGCTCGACGGCGCGGTGCTGGTGATCTCCGCGGTCGAGGGCGTCCAGCCGCAGACCCGGGTGCTGATGCGCACCCTGCGCCGGCTGCGCATCCCGACGCTGATCTTCCTCAACAAGGTCGACCGGGCCGGGGCCGACCCGGAGCGGATGTCGCGGGCCGTAGCGGAGAAGCTGACCCCGGCCGTGGTGGCGATGGGGTCGGTGGCGGCGCCCGGCACCCGGGGTGCCCGCTACACGCCGTACGGCCCCGCCGACGACGCGTTCGCCGACCGGCTGCTCGACCTCCTCGGTGGGCAGGACGACGCACTGCTCGCCGACTGGGTGGCGGACGAGTCAGCGCTGCCGTACCCACGGCTGCGCCGCGCGCTGGCGGACTGGACCTGCCGGGCGTTGGTCCAGCCGGTGTTCGCCGGCTCGGCCATCACCGGCGCCGGAGTGGACGCGCTGATCGCCGGCATCACCGAGCTGCTGCCCACGGTTCGGGGCGACGCCCACGCCCCGGTCTCCGGCACCGTGTTCGCCATCGAGCGCGGCCCGGCGGGAGAGAAGATCGCTCTGGTCCGGCTCTTCGCCGGCACCATCCGGGTCCGGGACCGGATCCGGATCGGCGCCGCCGGCGCGGCCCTGGTGACCGCCGTACGCGTCGTCGCCGACGGAGCCGACGTCGCGGCGTCGTCGGTCGGCGCGGGCCACATCGCCCGGCTGTGGGGCCTGACGGACGCGCGGATCGGCGACCCGGTCGGCGTACCTCCGGAGCGCGCCGGCGGGGACCGTCACTTCGCGCCACCCACCCTGGAGACCGTCGTGGTCCCGGCGCGGTCCGCCGACCGGGTCGCGGCGCATGCCGCGCTGAGTCAGCTCGCCGAGCAGGATCCGCTGATCAACCTGCGACAGGACGACCGGCAGCACGAGATGACCCTCTCGCTCTACGGCGAGGTGCAGAAGGAGGTCATCCAGGCCACCCTGGCCGACGACTTCGGGGTGGCGGTGACGTTCCGGGAGAGCAGCACGGTGCACGTGGAGCGGCTCTGCGGCGTGGGCGCGGCGGTCGAGGTGATCGCCGTGGCGCCCAACCCCTTCCTGGCCACCGTCGGGCTGCGGGTGGCCCCGGCACCGACGGGCGCCGGGGTGAGCTTCCGGCTCGGCGTCGAACTGGGCTCGATGCCGCCGGCGTTCTTCGCCGCAGTCGAGGAGACCGTGCACCGGACGCTGCGTCAGGGACCGCACGGCTGGCAGGTTCCCGACTGTGAGGTGACGATGAACCACGCCGGCTACTGGGCCCGGCAGAGCCACTCCCACGGCACCTTCGACAAGAGCATGTCCAGCACCGCCGGGGACTTCCGCAATCTCACCCCGTTGGTGTTGATGACCGCACTCACCCGGGCCGGCACCCGAGTCCACGAACCCGTGCACCGGTTCCGGCTGGAGGTGCCGGGTGACATCCTCGGCACCCTGCTTCCCGCCCTCGCCCGGCTGGACGCGGTGCCCGCCAACACCACCGGGCAGGGCACGTCGTACCTGGTGGAGGGGGAGATCCCGGCGGGCCGGGTACACGCGTTGGAGCGCCGGCTACCGGCGCTGACCCGGGGCGAGGGCGTCCTGGAGACCGCGTTCGACCGGTACCGTCCGGTGCGCGGTCCGGCTCCCACCCGGCCCCGCTGGGACCACAACCCGCTGGACCGCAAGGAGTACCTGCTGGCGGTCGCCCGCCGGATCGTCGGTGGCCGGTAGCCGGCGCGGCCGGGCCCGGCCCAATATCCATTGCGGACAGGACCGGGCCCGTTTACCGTCATCGCGCAACGTCAACCGATCCAACCCGGGGGAGTACGCCGTGTCCCAGCGCAACCGCACCGAAGCCACCTGGCACTCGCCAGGTGCGGGTGCCGCGTTGCTCGCTGGCGCGCGGTACCGGTGTCTCGGCCAGAGCCGGCACCCAAGGGCGGCATAACCGCTGACGCCAGCGCGTCAGAGGCGGCCGCCCACCCCCTGCGGGTCGGCGGCCTTTTCGTATCCGACGAGCTTCCGCGCCCCGCCGCTCGGCGCGCGATCATTTCCGGTCACCGTGTGACGGTGATGCCGGCACGAACAAGGAGAGCACGATGGGATTCACCCCCCTCGCCGGCACCCGGGCACCGGTCCGGGTCTGGACCGACCCGTACGCCATCGAGCCGCAGGCCGCCCGGCAGCTGCGCAACATCGGCGCGCTGCCCTGGGTGCAGGGCGTCGCGGTGATGCCGGACGTGCACTTCGGCAAGGGCGCCACGGTCGGCTCGGTCATCGCGATGCGGCAGGCCGTCTCGCCGGCCGCCGTCGGCGTCGACATCGGCTGCGGGATGTCGGCGGTCCGCACCTCGCTGACCGCCGCCGACCTGCCGGACGACCTCGCCGGGCTGCGCTCCGCTATCGAGGCCACCATCCCGGTCGGCTTCGCCCAGCGCGAGAAGGCCGTCGACCCGCGTCGGGTCCGGGGTCTGGAGCAGGCCGGCTGGGACGACTTCTGGGGTCGGTTCGCCGGGCTGGACCGGCGGGTGGCGCAGCTGGAGACCCGGGCGCAGCGGCAGCTGGGCACCCTCGGCGGGGGGAACCACTTCATCGAGGTCTGCCTGGAGCAGGGCGGCCCCGACGAGGGGCGGGTGTGGCTGATGCTGCACTCCGGGTCGCGCAACATCGGCAAGGAGTTGGCCGAGCGGCACATCGGGGTGGCGCGGGGCCTGCCGCACAACGCCGACCTGCCCGACCGGGACCTTGCGGTGTTCCTCGCCGGCACGCCGGAGATGGACGCCTACCGGCGGGACCTGTGGTGGGCGCAGGAGTACGCGCGGCGCAACCGGGCCGTCATGCTGGCCCTGTTCTGCGGGGTGGTGCGTGAGCACTTCCCGCAAGTCGGCTACGACGAGCCCATCTCGTGCCACCACAACTACGTCGCCGAGGAGAGCTACGACGGCGTGGACGTGCTGGTCACCCGCAAGGGGGCGATCCGGGCCGGGCGGGGCGACCTGGGCATCATCCCCGGGTCGATGGGCACCGGCTCGTACATCGTGCGGGGTCGGGGGAACCCGGACGCGTACTGCTCGGCCTCCCACGGGGCCGGTCGGCGGATGTCGCGGGCGCAGGCCAAGCGGACCTTCAGCACCACGGATCTCGCCGCGCAGACCGCCGGTGTCGAGTGCCGCAAGGACGCCGGGGTCGTCGACGAGATCCCCGGCGCGTACAAGGACATCACCGAGGTGATGGCCCAGCAGGAGGACCTGGTGCAGGTGGTCGCGCACCTCAAGCAGGTGGTCTGCGTGAAGGGCTGACGACCGGTTCGCGCCGCCACCGCGTTCGGCGGCGGCGGCGCGAACCCGGTGGTCGCGTCCTCAGGCGGCCGTGTCGAGCACGACACGGAACCGGGCCTCGCCCGACAGCATCCGGCTGTACGCCTTCGGCGCCTCGGACAGCGGCAGGACCTCGTTCATCGAGCGGACGCCCTGCCGCTGGCTGAACAGCAGGTTGTCCTCGTTCTCGATGGAGCTGCCGGTCAGGCTTCCGCTGATCGTCCGCGTCCCGAAGATCAGGTCGCTGGTCTGTACCTCGATCGGGTCGAACGAGGCGCCCAGGACGATCAGCCGGCCGCGCGGCGTCAATCCCGGGATCAGGGGCGACATCGACGCGCCGTTGGCCGCGGTGGCCACGATCGCGGCCGCGCCACCGAGGCGCTGCAGCGCCACACCGGGGTGCTCTGTGCTGCTGTCGATGTAGTGCTCGGCGCCCAACTGGGCCGCCAGTTCCGCCTTGCCGGTGCCGCGGGCGATCGCGGCGACCCGGAAGCCGAGCCTGGTGGCGTACTGGATTGCCAGGTGCCCGAGGCCGCCGATGCCCTGCACCGCCACCAGGGCGCCCGGACGGGCGTCGATCTGCTGCAACCCCTTGGACACGGTCAGCCCCGCGCAGAGCAGTGGCGCCGCGTCGACGGCGGACATCCCGTCCGGGATCCGGACCAGTCCGCTGGCCCGGGCGAAGGCGACCTCGGCGTACCCGCCGTCCACGGTGGTGCCGGTGGCGGGCTGGTCGGTGCAGTTGACGAAGTCGCCGCGTCGGCACTGCTCGCAGGCGCCGCAGTGACCGTTGAGATAACCGACGCCCACCCGGTCACCGACCTGCCACGTCGTGACCCCGGCGCCGACGGCGTCGACCACTCCGACGATCTCGTGGCCGGGCACGATCGGGTCGGACGGGTCCGGCCGCAGCAGCCCGTTGACGGCGAGAGTGTCGCTGTGGCAGACGCCGCAGGCCTCGACCCGCAGCCGTACCTGCCCGGGGGCGGGCTCGGTCAGCTGGCGCTCGACAAGGGCGAAGTTTCCCGCCCCCTGGACCTCGTACGCGCGGTACACAGACATGTTCAGTTCCTCGTGATCGTGGTGTGACGGTTCTGTCATGCCTGGGTGGAGTCGAAGGTGAAGAGCACCTTGCCGGCGCGCTCCGGAGAGGCGTTGCGGGCCAGGGCCTCGGCGTAGCGGTGCAGCGGGAAGGTGGAGTCGACCGGGACGGCGAGCTGACCGCTGGCCACCAGCTCGACGAGCTCGGCGATCACCTCTTCGATCTCGGCGCGCGGTGCGTTCTGGAACCAGCTGACCACCCACAGGCCGCGCAGCGCCAACTCGCCGAAGACGAGGTTGCCCAGCGGGAGGGCCGGCGGTTCACCCGTTGCCGACGAGTAGCTGACCACGGTGCCGCCGGTCTCCAACACGGTCGCGAGCTTGCCCGCGGTGGAGCCACCCGCCCCGTCGAGGACCATGCGCAGCCGGGCACCGTCGAGCGCCTTCGTGGTCTGCTCGGCCAGGTCGTCGCCGTCGACCAGCACGACGTCCGCACCGGCGGCTCGGGCCTCCTCGGCGGCCTTCTCACTGCGGACGACGCTGACCGTCCGGACGCCGGCGATCCGGGCGAGTGTGGTCACGGCGCCCGCGACGGCGGAGTTGCCGAGCGTCTGGCCGATCCAGTCGCCGGGCTTGAGGTCGACGTACCTGTTGAGCATCAGATAGGCGGTCACCGGGTTGATCACCGCCATGGACAGTTGCAGGGCGTCGATGCCCTCGGGTACGGCGACCACGTTACGAGCGGGGACGACGACCCGGTCGGCCCAGACGCCCTGCTCGTAGCTGCCGAGGATCACCACGCGCCGTCCCGCCAGGGACTGGTCGGCGGCCGGTCCGACGGTGAGCACCCGTCCGACGCCCTCGGAGCCGATCGGGCCGGGAATGGTCGGCTGCACGGCGTACCAGCCGTTGGCGAAGAGGTTGTCGACGGGGTTGATGGGTGCCGCCTCCATCTGAAGGAGCACGTCGTGGGTGCCGACGGTCAGATCGCCGCCCTGGTCCAACCGGACATTCTGGGCGAGATCGCCGACTCCGGTCAGGGTGAGCTTGCTCATGGGGGTGCTCCTTGCGGTGAGATGCGCCGGAAGTAATGGGCGTTAGCCAGTTGGCCATTACGACACTAGCAGCAGCATCCGCCGGATGTAATGGGTGTTCGAGTTTTACCTCTGCGACGTATGCTGAGGCCCATGGCGACCAGCACCGCGCGCACCGGCGACGACGGCTCCGTTCCGGCCCGAGCGGCGGCCGTGGTGGACCTTCTCAACTCGCGCTCGTACCCGTTCTCCCCGGACCAGCTCGACACCGCGGAGCAGGCGGCCGCCGTGCTGCTGCCCTTCGGGCAGGAGGGGGTGCCGTCCCCACAGCGGCTGGACCTGGTCCGTGCCGTACGCGCCGACCTGCTCGACCTCGTGGACCCGGCGGACCGCACCGATTCCGCCGGGCACTGGGCCGCGCTCGCCGGGCGCACGGCGTCCATCACCTTCCGCCAGGACTTCAGCGCTCCGGGCCACGCGGAGCTGCGCCAGGTCACCGGCGACCCGGTGGTCGGCGAGATCGTTCAATCCGTGGCCGCGCTCGTCACCGAGGGCAACTGGTCGAGGCTGCGGCTCTGCGCCAACGAGGACTGCCGCGTCGTGTTCTACGACACGAGCCGCAACCGCAGCCGTCGCTGGCACTCGTACGAGTTCTGCGGCAACCGCGCGAACGTCGCCGCGTACCGGGCCCGCTCGGCCGGGAGCCGGCCCGGTACGCTGCCGGCCCGCTGAGCGGCGGGCGCGGCCAGGCCGTCAGAAGCCGGCGAAGACCCGGCGCAGGTCGTCCAGGCTCACCGGGCCGGTCACCCGCACCGCGTCCGGGGTGTGCGCGGGCCCGAGCCGGCCGACCGCGAGCCGCAGCCACGCCTCGGCCGGGGCGGTCAGCTCACCGTCGGGCTGCTCCGGCACGTCGGTCAGCTCGATCCGCTCGCCCAGCCGCAGCCCGTACGTCCGCTCGGGCTCCCACAGGCGGAGCAGCAGCGTGGCCTCCCGACCAGCCAGCTCCTGCGGGCGGCCGGTCCAGCCCAGCATGCCGCCGACATGGTCGAGCAGCAGCGGCACCGCCTGCGGCGTCACCGCCGCGAACGGGTTGAACGCCACCTCGACGTCCCACTGGTGCAGGGCGAACTCGCTGAGCCGGAACCGGCCCGCCGTGGCGACGTCGACCGGCTCCGGCAGGAAACCGAGGTCGATCCGCAGCGACGCACGGGTCTCGGCGTCCAGCGCCTCGTAGGCCGCGACGAGGCGCTCGTTGGCGGCGAGGAACCCGGCGGCGTGCTCGGCCGGGGACATGGCGTCCCAGCGCTGCCAGACACCGCGGTTGAAGTCACCGTCCGGGGCGGGTCCGCCGGTCCGGGCGGCGGTCAGGGACGCGAGATTGATCTCCGCGCCGCTGCCCAGGTGGCTGAGCACCTGCGACACCTGCCACTCGCTGGCGCCGGACGGCAGAAGAAGGTCGTCCTCCTTGAGGTCCCGGACGAGGGCGGCGAGCTCCTCGTGGCCCGCGCGCAGAACGGTGATGATCTGATCGGCAGCCGTGGACATGTGTCTCCTCAACGGATTCTCGGCGATGGTGGGGACGCTACCGGACGCGGCCGCCGGCCGGTCCGCTCCCGGTCGGGAGCGGGTCGGCCGGCGGCGGCGCGGTCAGTTCAGCCCATGTGTACGGCGTTGCCGCTCGGGATGTCCTCCTTGCGCACCTTGATCAGGATCAGGGTGGCCAGTCCGGCGAGCACGATCAGGGCCGCGCCCCAGGCGAAGGCCACGCGGTAACCGTGCACCAGAGCTTCGATCTGGTTGACCGGGTTCGGTGCCCGACCGACCAGGTACGCGGCGACCGCGCTGGTGTACATGGTGTTCAGCAGCGCGGTGCCCAGCGAGCCACCGATCTGCTGGGTGGCGTTGAGCGTCGCGCTGGCCGCACCCGCGTCGTGTTCCGGTACCCCGACCAGAGCCAGGCTGGACAGCGGCACGAACGTGAAGCCGAGACCCATGCCGAGGATGACCTGGGCGGGCAGCAGAAGGGTGAGGAACGACGTGTCCACGTCGATCTGGGTCAGCACCAGCATCGCCACGGCGGCGAGCACGGAGCCGCCGACCATCAGCGGCTTGGCGCCCACCCGGGGCATCAACTGGCTGGCGCCACCCGCGGCGATCAGCACGCCGGCGGTGACCGGCAGCGAGGCGAGCCCGGCCTCCAGGGGCTTGTACTGCAGCACCACCTGGAAGTAGAAGGTCAGGAAGAGGAACGCGCCGAACAGGCCCGCGCCGATGAGCGTGGAGGCGAGGTACGCCCCACCGCGGTTGCGGTCCAGGATGATCCGCAGCGGTAGCAGCGGGTGGTTGGAGCGCAGCTCGATCACCACGAAGGCGGCGAGCAGCACCACGCCGGCGGCGATGAAACCGAGCGTCGCGGTGGCGTCCCAGCCGTCCTCGGCGGCCTTCGTGAAGCCGTACACCAGGGAGACCAGACCGGCGGTGACGACCACCGCGCCGGGCACGTCGTAGCGGGTGTTGCCGTGGGCCCGGCTCTCCGGCACCAGCGGGAGCGCGAAGGCGATGGCGATCGCGGCGACCGGGATGTTGACCAGCAGGCACCAGCGCCAGTCGGCGTACTCGGTGAGCACACCGCCGAGCAGCAGGCCGACGGCGGAGCCGCCGCCGGCGATCGCGCCGTACACGGCGAACGCCTTGGCCCGCTCGGTGGCCTCGGTGAACAGGACGGTGAGCAGGGCCAGCGCGGCCGGGGCGAGCAGCGCGCCGAAGGCGCCCTGCAGGGCGCGGGCGGCGAAGAGCATCTCGCCGTTGGTGGCCAGGCCGCCGATCGCGGACGCGAGCGCGAAACCGGTCATGCCGACGATGAAGGTCCGCTTACGCCCCCAGTAGTCGGCGATCCGGCCACCGAGCAGCAGCAGGCCACCGAACGCCAGCGTGTAGGCGGTGATCACCCACTGCCGGTTCGCGTCGCTGATCCCCAGGTCCGCCTGGGCCTGCGGCAGGGCGATGTTCACGATGGTGGCGTCCAGGACCACCATCAGCTGCGAGACCGCGATGACCGCCAGGGCGATCCAGCGCTGCGGGTGCGGCGCTCCTGTCGACGTCCCCGCGCCGGGCGCGCCGGGAGCGGTCGAGGTGGTTCCGGGCATGGTGAAGCCTTCCGTGTGCGTACGTGGTACGTCGGTGGGTCAGAGCTGGGAGGGGCCGTCGGGGCAGTAGCGGAGGACCGGGATCAGCACCTCGTCGACGACCTGGGTGAGGAACGCGTCGTCGGCCGGTAGGCCGTGCGCGAGCACGCGGGACAGGGTCAGTGCGGGTGCCAGGTCGTGGAACAGCTCCCGTTCGCCGGCCTCGGGTGGGATCTCCCCCCGGGCGGCGGCGCGGACGAGGATGGCGGTGCTGGCCACCCGACCGGCGGGCAGCAACTGGTGACGGACCAGGCGTTCCAGCTCGGGGCTGGTCCGCATGGCGAACGTCAACGCCTGCATCAGGTCACAGTCGGCGACGCAGATGGCGGCGGTGCCGCGCAGCAGCTCGATGAGGTCGCCGCGCAGCGAGCCGGTGTCCGGCGGGTTGAACACGCCGACGTGTCGTTCCCGCAGGGCGGCGGCGACCAGCTCGACCTTGCCGTCCCAGCGCCGGTAGATGGTGGCCTTGCTGACATGGGCCCGGGCGGCGACCGCGTCGATGGTCAGCCGGTCGTAGCCGACCTCGCGCAGCAGGTCGATGACCACGGCGAACAGGTCCGGATCGGTGCAGCGAGCACCCCGGGCGGCCGGAACCCCGGCACCCGACCCCACCTGTTGACCGCCCAGCATCTCGACCCCCCGCGAAACGATGTCGTACTGACCCTAGTTCGCGACGGGGACATCGTGCAGGCTTTTATGAGTTGCGTCGCACCGGGTGGACGAAACGATTACGTTTCTCTCCCATGTCCGGCAGGTGAACTCGCCGCTCAGCCTCCGGCGGGCGCGAGGGTCACCGGCACGCTCACCGTGTTGATCCGGGAGCCGTCGCGCGCGGACACCTCGTACACCTCGATGGTGCCGCGCTGCTCCCGGGCCGTGCGCCAGCCGACCACCACGCGGTAGGTGCCCCGGCAGCCGCTGCCGCAGCTGGCGGTGCCGAAGCCGGTGGCCACCTCCCGGCCGGCGGCGTCCAGGACCCGCACGCTGACGGTGGCCTCGAACACGTCGGCGGTGCCGGTGACGGTGAGCGGGGCGTCGACCCGTTCGCCGACGCCCGGGCCGGTGACCACGATCGGTGGCAGCAGGTCGTCGTAGTCGCCCCGGCCGACCGGGGGACCGTCGCCGAAGCGGACCTGCCGCACGGTGGGGAACTGGGTGAGGGTCCACACCACCTGCGCCTCACGCAACCGCCGATGCTCCGCCGGGTCGTCGGGGGACGGGACGGGCGGCAGCGTCGCCACGCCGTCGGTGATCCGGGTGACCTCGACGCCGGCCGGGAGCAGGGTGACCAGCCCGGTCGCGGACTCCGCCGGGGTGGGGCCGGCGGCCAGCTCGGTCAGCGCCAGTCGGGACGTCGCCACGGTGCCCGGCCGGGTCCGCCGGGTCGGTGCGAGCCGCCCGGACCGGACGTACCACAGCTCGATGGTCAAGGTGGCCGGCTGGCGCGTCCCGGTGCTGACCGGTGCCGACGGGCGGGCCGGGCTGCCGGTGGGTGACGGTGGCGGTTTCACCGGCGGGGTGGGCGTGGGGTCCGGCGACCCGGTGGGTGCGGCGCTCGTCGGCGCCGCGGTGGGTGCGGGACCGAGATCACCGGAGCGGGGGGTGCCGCACCCGCCGACGAGCAGCGCGGTGATGAGCACCGGTGCGGTCAGCACCCCGCGGCGGCTCATCCCGCACCGCCCGCCGCCGTGCCGGCGGTGTGTCCGTCCCCGATCTGCCCGACGGCCTGCTCGTCCGTGCGGGCGGCGTCGCCGAGCTGAGGCCCACCGGCGGGCAGCTCCAGCCGGAACCGGGTGCCGGCCCCCGGCTCGCTGCGCACGCTCAGGACCCCGCCGAGCAGGGCGGCGTGTTCCCGGGCGATGGCCAGCCCCAGCCCACTGCCCGGCGCGGAACGCGACGGGTCGACCTTGTGGAACCGGTCGAACAGGCGCGACAGGTGCTCGGCCGGGATGCCCGGCCCCTGGTCGGTGACCTCGAAGACGACCAGTGGTCCCGCCCCGGCCACGGTGGCCCGGATCTCGCCGCCGCCGTGCTCGACCGCGTTGGCGACCAGGTTGGCCAGCACCCGCTCCAGCCGGCGTGGGTCGGTGCGCAACGCCACCGGGTCACCGCTGACCAGCACCCGTTCCGACCAGCCGCGGGCCGCGACGATCGCGCGCAGCAGCGCCGGCGCGTCGACCGGCTCGACGTCGGGCCGGTCCCGCCCGGCGTCCAGTCGGGAGATCTCCATCAGGTCCTCGACGAGGCGGCGCAGCCGGACCACGTCGCCGACCAGCAGCCGCGCGGCCGGGCGGGCGTCGTCGGGCAACCGGTCGAGGTGCTCGCGCAGCAGCGAGGCCGCGGCCACCAACGCGGTCACCGGGGTACGCAGCTCGTGCGCGACGTCGGCGGTGAAGCGCCGCTCCCGGGCCTGCGCCGCCGACAGCGCGGCGATCTTCGACTCCAGCGCCTCGGCCATCTCGTTGAACGACGCCGCCCACACGCTGAACTCGTCCCGCCCCCGCACCGGCAGGCGGGTGGCGAGCAGGCCCTCGGTGAGCGCCCGGGCGGCCCGGCTGGCCCGGCCCACCGGCTCCAACGTGCGGCGGGCCAGCAGGTGCCCCACCCCGGCGGCGAGCAGCACCACGAGCACCCAGCCGGCCACCAGCGCGCTGCGCAGCTGACCCAGGTCGGCGGCGATGTCGTCCTCCACCGTGATCACGTACAGCTCGGCGGACGAGCCGGGGATACGGCCGCCGACCACCAGCAGCCGGGGGCGCTCCGCCGGCGCGGACCGTTGGTAGCCGAGCCGTCCGTCCGCGACGGTGGCGCGCAGGCGGGAGCCCAGCGTCGGGGCGTACGCCGGGTGCGAGGCCCGAGCCGTGCCGTCGACGAGCACCACGTGCCGGCCGCTGCCCTCGAAACTGGTCAGCAGGTCGGTGCTGCGCTGGTCGGTCAACGGCAGGAACTGTCCGGCGAGGACGAGTTGGTAGCGGGCGTCGGCGGCGGCCTGGTGCAGCGACGCGTCCATCCGGGACTGCCGCAGCAGCAGACCCGCACCACCGGCGAGCAGCCCGGCGGAGACCCCGGCGACCAGCACGAACGCGATCGTCAGCCGGCGCCGCAGGCGGCCCGGGGACACCGCGCGTCCGGCCATGGCCGACCTCCCGTCAGCCCGTGGACAGCTTGTAGCCGGCGCCGCGCACCGTGCGGACCAGCCGAGGGTGCGCCGGGTCGTCCTCGACCTTGGCGCGCAGCCGTTGCACCGCCACGTCGACGAGCCGCGAGTCGCCCAGGAAGCTGTGGTTCCAGACCAGGTCCAGCAGCAGTTCCCGGGTGAAGACCTGACCCGGCCGGCGGGCCAGCTCCAGCAGCAGGCGGAACTCGGTGGCGGTCAGCGGCACCTCGCGGCCGTCGCGGCGTACCACGAAGCTGCCCGGGTCGATCTCCAGGCTGCCCACCTCGATGGTGCCCGAGGTGACCGGCGCGCTCGCCCGGCGCAGCACCGAGCGGACCCGGGCCACCAGCTCGGGCAGGTCGAACGGCTTGCGCAGGTAGTCGTCCGCGCCGCACTCCAACCCGACCACCACGTCGAGCGTGTCGGTGCGCGCGGTCACCATCAGGATCGGCACCTGGCTGGTGCGCCGGATCTCCCGGCAGACCTCCAGGCCGTCCAGGCCGGGCAGCATGACGTCGAGGACGATCAGGTCGACCGGGTGGGCGCGCCACGCCGCCAGGGCCTGCCGCCCGTCGACGGCGGTGTCGACCCGGAAGCCGGCGCGGCGCAGACCGAGGGCGGTGACCTCCCGGATGGAGGCATCGTCCTCGACCACCAGCACGCGGCCCTCCATGACCTGAGGGTAGACCCGCCGCGACGGTGCGCAGCCCTGGCGGAACGGTCGGTGTCGGGGACCCGGGCGGGCCCCCGACACCGTGCCGGTCACTGCTGCCATTGGTGCGCCACGTCGAGGACGATCCGGCTGTGGCCACCGGGGCCGGCCAGCACGAACGTGCGGAACGGCAGCCGCGCGCGTACGCCGACGGCGAAGGTGGTGTAGCCCTCGAAGCTGCCGCCGAAGACGACGTCGCGCAGCGTCGGGTAACGCAGCAGGTTCGCGGCGTGCTCACCGACCCGGTACGGCACGGTGGCCAGGTGGGCGTCGTCGTACGCCGGGGCCCGCAGCGAGACCCGCAGCAGGGCGCCTCCGGCCGTGTACGGCGACAGCGCCAGCCCCTCGCCCTCGGTCCACGTCTCGCCGTAGCCGACCGAGTAGCCGTCGACCGGGCCGGCGAACTCGAACACCACCCGGTCGTAGCAGTCGTGTCGGCCGGTGCGTACGTCGACGAGCGGGGCGCTGCTCAGCGCGCCGGCCGTCCGGTCCGCGCTGCCCCAGGTGATCCCGCAGTACGGCGACAAGGTCGACGCTGTGGTGGTGGTGGTGCTCGCCGCGGCGCCGTTGCTCGCGCCGGCGACCAGCCCGGCGAGTACGACCGCCAGCGCGGTGAGTGCGGTCCTGATTCTCATCGTGGTGCCTCCGTGAAGTGTTTCGGGGCCACGTCGCGGCGGCGGTGCCGGTGTCCCTCTGCTGGCGACCGTCGTCCCGGTGGGCAACGGCCGCTTCGCCGGGACGTAACGGACATGTAACACCAGCTCAGAGTGGGCGGCGCGAATCAGTCGGTCGGGGGTGGGCGGTGCAGCGCCCGCAGAGGTGAGCAGAACACCGGGAGCCAGGTCAGTCCGTTGGCGACTGCGCCGACCACCAGCGTGGTGCGGACGTCCACGTACTGGCCGAGTAGACCGGCGGCCACCGCGCCGACGGTGAGCGCCCCGGTGAGAAGGAACCGGAAGGTGGCATTCATCCGCCCGAGCAGAGCGTCCGGAGTGGTGCCCTGGCGCAGGCTCACCCCGACGACGTTGCCGATCCCGGTCCGCCAGGCCAACGCCAGCCAGCCGAACGCGGCGAGCCAGACCATCGGTCCGTCGTCGATCAGCGCGACCAGCCCGCCGAGCGGGGCGACGAGCAGGCCGGGCAACCAGAGCGCGCGGCCGTGACCGATCCGCTCGGCGAGCGGGCGCGCGGTCAGCGCGCCGAGGAGGGCGCCGATCCCACCCGCGCCCAGGAAGAGGCCGAGAGCGGCTGCACCCAGCCCCAGCTCGCGCAGGAAGACCACCGGCAGCATGGTCGTGGTGAGCTGCATGGTCAGGTTGATGCTCGCGGTCGAGAGGGCGAGTGGGCGCAGCAGCGGGCTGGCGAAGACGTGCCGGACGCCGGCGCCGAGCTGTCGGGCGAAGCCGCCCGTCGCCCGGGGCGGAAGCCGGCGGGACGCGTCGGTACGGATCCGCGCCAGGATCGCCCCGGAGACCGCGAAGGTGACCGCGTCCACCACGACCGCGACCGGTGCGGTGAGCGCCTCCACGACCAGCCCACCGAGCCCTCGTCCGGCGATCTGCATCGTCGCGTTCGTACTCATCATCAGGGAGTTCGCCGCCACCAGGCGACTCCGGCCAACCAGTTCCGGCAGGTAACTCTGCGCGGCCACGTCGGCGAAGACGGTGCCGACCCCGGTCAGCAGTACCACGAGGTAGAGCTGCGGAATCGTCAGCCAACCGGCCCACCACGCCACGGGCACGGACGCGACCAGCGCCGCCCGGCTCAGATCCGCGGTGACCAGCACCGCACGGTGGGGCAACCGATCGACCCAGACCCCGGCCGGTAGGCCGATCAACAGGAAGGCGGCGGTGCTCAGCGCGCTCAGCAGCCCCACCTGGCCGGGGGTGGCCGCCAGGAGGGACACGGCGAGCACCGGCACGGCGAGCTGACTGACGTGGAAGCCGATGCCGTCGACAAGCGCGGCGGCGTAGAGCAGCTGGAAGGAGCGGGGCCAGCGGCCTTTCGCGTCGACGGGAGCGGTCGTGGTCGGAGCGGAGGTCATGCCGCCCACGGTGCCGGCCGTACCACCCGGGACCGATAGATTTGATTCTCGCCGAATCTGTGGGGGTCGCCCATGATGCTGGTCGGGCTGGAAGCGCGTGATCTGGCGCTGACCCGGTTCGCGGTCTCTCCACTGTGGGAGGTGATCGCGAGCGTGCGTGTCATCCGGCAGCCGCACCGGTTCCCGGAGCACCTGGCCTGGTTCGGACGGGTACGACCCGGCCTGGCGAGGCTGGACTGGCGGCTCCTCGCCGACCTGGTGCAGGTGCCGACCCTGGTCATCCCACCGTTCGTCTGCCCGCCCCCGGCCACCTCGCAGCCCGACCTCGACGTCGAGCTGGCAACCCTCGTCGCCACCGCGCCCGAGGCGGTGCGGGCAAGCCTCGACGCGCTTCCCGGAGCCCGTTCGTCGCGGCTGACCGCGCTCTACGCGGATCCGGTCGTCGAGCTGACCCGACTGGCCGAGGTCATCCGGGCGTACGCCGACGCGGTGCTCGTACCCTACTGGCCCCGGATGCGCACGCTGCTGGAGCGCGAGGTGCTGCTCGGTGCGCAGCGGATCGCCAGTGACGGGGTGCACGGCCTGCTCAACCACCTCGACCCGTACGTCCGGCTGGAGGCCGACACCCTGCGGGTGGATCACATCGTGCTGGCAGGCGCGGTCCGCCTCGACGGACGGGGCCTGCTGCTCGTCCCGTCGGTCTTCGGCGGTCCGAGGGTGTGGTCCAACTTCGGCTCTCCGGGCCAGCCGGTGCTGCGCTATCCCGCTCGGGCGGTGGCGACCCTGTGGGAGCGGGACCCCGCGCCGCGCGGGCTCGGACTTGCGCGGGTGGTGGGTCGGACCCGCGCCGCGCTGCTTCACGAGCTGGCGGTGCCGACCTCGACCCTGGAGCTGGCGGACCGCTGCGGGCTCACCTCGGGCACGGTGTCACAGCACCTGGGCGCCCTGCGTGACGCCGGTCTGGTGGGCACCCACCGGGTGGGACGCTTCGTGCTCTACGCCCGCACGACCGCGGGTGAGGTGCTTGTCGCCGCCAGCAGCACGGCCGACGCCTGACGCCGGGGCACGGCGACACGTCGTGCTGCGCGACGGGCCCGTCGCCGTTGCGGCGCTCCGCGGTGCCGATATGACGCTTCCGTTATGCCGCCGATCGACCACTGTCACTTTAACATCGACGTACATCGATGATCCGGTGACCGTTGGTCGCCGGACGACCGCAGGGGAGTGCGTGATGTTCCGACGACAACTGCTACGTACGGCGCTGGCCGTGCTGGTGGCGACCCTGGCGGCGGCCGGGGTGCAGCTCACCACCGGCGCACCGGCCGCCGCCGTACGGACCGTCTACTACGACGCGAGCCGGACCGGTGAGTTCCGCACCAACTTCGACCAGGCGGCGCAGATCTGGAACAGCCGTGTCAGCACCGTCCGGCTGCAACCCGGCACCCCGGCCAGCATCACCATCTACGTCGACGACGGCTGGCCTCGGGCGCAGCCGACCGGCCTCGGCTCCGGACGGATCTGGATGGGCCGCACGGCCGTCAACCAGGGCTACGACCGCAACCGCATCGCCGCCCACGAGTTCGGCCACATCCTGGGCCTGCCGGACCGGCGTACCGGACTCTGCTCCGACCTGATGTCCGGCAGCAGCGCCCCGGTCTCCTGCCGCAACGCGTACCCCAGCTCGGCGGAGGCGACCCGGGTCAACTCGCTGTTCGCCGGCACCCTGGCCGCGCCGGTCACCGGTGAGACGTACACCTGGGACGGCGCCGGGGACATCGGCCCGACGGTGGTCGGCGGGCGGCCCGCCTCGGAGAACTACCCCTTCATGGTGTACGTCTCCGGGTGCACCGGCACGCTGATCAAGGCCAACTGGGCGGTCACCGCCAAGCACTGCTCGACGCCGTCCTCGGTCCGCGTGGGCAGCGTCAACCGCACCACCGGAGGGACCGTCGTCCGGGTGACCCGCGCGGTCAACCACCCGAGCGTCGACGTGAAGCTGCTCCAACTGGCCAGCTCGGTCAGCTACGCACCGGCGCCGATCCCGGCCACGTCGGGCGCGGTCGGCACCGCCACCCGGATCATCGGCTGGGGCCAGACGTGTGCGCGTCCGGGCTGCGGGTCGGCTCCGGCGGTGGCCAACGAACTGGACACGTCCATCGTGGCCGACAGCCGGTGCTCCGGCATCAACGGCCCGTACGAGATCTGCACCAACAACACCAACGGCACCTCCGGAGCCTGCTACGGCGACTCCGGTGGCCCGCAGGTGCGTCGGGTCAACGGCGTGTGGAACCTCATCGGCGCGACGAGCCGCGCCGGTAACAACAACTCCACCTGCGCGACCGGCCCGTCCATCTACGTGGACCTGCCGTCCATCCGGTCCTGGATGAACACCCAGGTCGGGGGCCTTCCTGTCTGACCAGTTAGGACACCAGGGCGGAGGGCGCGCGACGCGCGCCCTCCGCTCGGTCGACGGTGTGTCACCCGCTCGTGACCGTGCTGCGGTACCGTGCCTGGCACATCGACCATCCGAGGTGAACCCATGCCTGCCGTCGCCGCGCTCATGCTGACCCTCGCCCTGTCGTCAACGCCCGCGCCCGCGCCGTCGCCCACCGCCACCCCAGGCCCGGTCGGTGGCCTCCTCGGAGGCGTCGGGAAGATCGTCGACGACCTGCTCGGCGGTGGCGGCACCCCGAGCTCGTCACCGACCCCCGCGCCCACCTCCAGCCCGCCGCCGGCCGCCGACCCGTCGGTCCCGGCGGTCCCGGCGGCGCCCGCCCCGACGTCCACGCCCGCCGGGTCGTCGGCCGAGCCCCGACCACCGTTGGCGCCCGCGGTGCCCGGCGTCCCCGGCGCGCCCGACCGCACCTCCGGCGCTCGGGGCGACCGTGACGCCGCGGTGCCGCTGCCGAACGGCGAGGATGCCGCCCCGACCGATCCGGAGACGCTCGCCGCCCCGGCCCGGGGTGGGCCGCTGGGGCCGGCGTACTACTTCCTGGTCGCGGGTGCCCTGGCGGTGCTGGCGCTGGTCCTCCTGCTGCGCCGCCGCACCGCCGTTGCCCCGGCCGTCGCCGGCGCGGCAGCGCAGGCTCCCGCGCCTGCTCCCACACCGACTCCCACGCCGGATCCGGGTCCCGTGCCGGACAACATCAGCCGGCTGCCGACCAACCTGAACGCCATCTACGAGTTGGGCCGGCTCGACGAGCGCCTCGAACAGGAGCGCAACCGCCGGTCCTGAGGCGGTCGGGCTCAGCGGGCGGGCCGGGCGCCCTCGCGCGGCGGAATCTCGTCGTCGTACGCCCCGATCTGCCCGCGGTAGCGAACCCCGCCCGGGTACGGCCAGGCGTTGGCCGTGCATCCGTGCAGGCCCAGTGTCTGTTGCTGCATCACCGGCGCCGGCCGGCCCCGACCGGGGCACCGCTCGTGGCCCAGGCCGAACCGGTGCCCGACCTCGTGGTTCACCATGTACTGCCGGTATGCGGCCAGGCCGGCCCCGTACCCCGGCACCGCCTCGACCCAGCGGGCCACGTTGAGCACCACCCGGTCGCCGTTGCGGCAGGACGTGTAGCCGTCCGGGACGTCCTGACACAGGGTGTCGCGGGTTCCGGGTGTCGCCAGGTAGATGGTGAAGTCGACCGGCCCGCCAGCGCCCACCCGGCGCAGCCGCCAGTCCCCGCCGGCCGTCCACCCACGTGGGTCGTTCAGCGTCGCGGAGACCGACGCCGCGACGTCGGCCACCGGCAGGCCACGGATGTCGCGCTCCACGACGACCCGGTACCGCATCAGCCGACCGCTGTCGCCGCTCCCCGGCGTCGTCTCGGCGGCCGCCACCGACCAGCGGCCGCCGCCGGTGGCGGGATAGCTGACGGGAATTGACGGCGTCGGTGCTGCCGTGACAGTGGCGCTCCCGGCGGCTCCCGCCGGGCGCCCGGCGGCGACCTGCCCCGCCGCCGGCTGCCCACGGCCGGCCGGATCGGTCGTGGCGGCGCCGGCCGCGGGCCGCCCGGACGCCGGTAGCCCACAGCCGGTGAGCAGTGCCACCAGCAGCGACGCCGCGCAGGCCGTGTGCCTGAGGCGGGTAGCCTTCGTCGACATGTCTCTCCCCTCAAGCCGCGGTCTGCGGCGCCGGGAGAGGAGACGGACGACCCGGCCGAAAAGTTGATCTCGCGGAGACTCAACCTTTCGTGGCCCTCGCCCGTCCGTAACGGTGTGGCACGGGGGAGGGTTCGGCGTGGCGCGCGGTGACGCGGAGTTCGTCGAGTTCGCGCGCGCTGCCTCCGCGCGGCTGGTGCACGCCGCGTTCCTGATGACCGGCGACCACCACCAGGCCGAGGACGCCGCGCAGACCGCCCTGGTCCGCACCTACGCGTCGTGGTCCCGCGTCCGCGACGACGACGCCTACGGGTACGCCCGCCGCATCCTGGTCAACCACCTGGTGGACGGGTGGCGGCGCCCGATCCGGGAGTACCCGACCGAGGAGATTCCGGAGCAGCGGCGCGACGACGTGGCCGACGAGGTCGCCACCCGGCGCTGGCTGACGGCCATCCTCGGGGCGCTGAGCCCGCGTGAGCGGGCCATCGTCGTGCTGCGCTACTACTTCGACCTTCCGGAGGCGCAGGTGGCCAGGGAACTCGCCATCTCGGTCGGCACGGTCAAGAGCACCAGCTCACGGGCTCTGGGGAAGCTGCGCGCCAACGGGCCGCGGGCGGCCGACAACCAGGAGGCGTGCCGATGAGCGAGCTGGACCGGCTCCGCCACGCCATGCGGGTGACCGAACGCGGCGGAGCTCCTCTCGACCTCGACGCCGTCATGCGCGAGGGGCGGCGGCTGCGGACCCGTCGCCGCGTTGCCGGAGCCGGCGCGGCGGTGCTCACGGCCGGGCTGGCCGCCGTCGTCGTGGTGGCCGCCGTCGGACCGGGCGGCCCGTCGACGGTCGAGCGTCCGCCACCGGTCGCCGCCGTCCCCACGTCGCCGGTCCCCACCGCCCCCACGCCGCCGGCCGGCGGCACTCCGACGACGCTCGGCACTCCCCGGCCCACGCTTCCGCCCGAGGCGGAGCGCACCGCGTCGCCGCTGGGTCAGGTCATCGACAGCGGGATTCGGCACGGCGTCGACCAGCGGGTCTACTACATGGTTCGGGTGTCGGTGCCCGGCGAGCCCCGGGTGACCATCGGGCTGGCCGCCGGCCGTCGGGCCCCGGACGGCACGCTCACCACGGATGTGCTGGTCAACGACGTGGATGGCGCCGACCGCAGTCCCGGCTTCCACCAGGTCGGCTACGACGAAGGGGGATCGGCCGCGCCGGTACCCGCCTTCGGCTACTTCGTCGGCCCGGCGCAGCGGATCACCGGCACCGTGGACGGCCGGCAGGTCACCGCCCGGCTGGCGCGGTGGAGCGACGACAAGCAGGTGGTGATCTTCTGGTTCGACCCGGCCGACCTGACTCCCGGGGACCGGCTGGACGGCATCATCGCCCGGGACGGCGACGGCCGCCGGCTGTGACAGCCGGCTCGACGGCCGCTCAGGCCCGCTCGTCCAGCCGGCGTTCGATGGTGACCGTCGTCCCCTCGCCGGTGGACACCAGCCGTACGTCGCCGTAGGCGTTCATCAGCAGGGCGCCGCGTCCCCGGTCCATCGCCGGTCGGCGGTCCCGCCAGGTGCCGAAGTCGCGCACCGAGATCCGCACCAGACCGCCGCCAATCTCGACCCGGACCCGCACCTCCGGCCGGCTGGGCCGCTGCGCGTGCTCGACGGCGTTGTTCACCGCCTCGGACGCGGCGACCAGCAGGTCCTCCAGGACCTCCGGGTCGACGTCCAGGTCGGTCAGCGCCGTCCGGACATCCCGGCGCATCGCCGCGGCCGAGGTGGCCGCGGAGGCGTACGTCCACCCGACGTCCACGGTGCCGCCCGGCCCGTCGGAGTGGGCCGGCGACACCCCGACCGGTTCGGTGAGGGCGCTCCTGGCGGAGGCGTCGGCCGGGTCATCGGCCAGGCCGACGCCCACCAGGGCTGGCGTGGAGGCGGCCGGCCCGAGGGTCGCCGGGGCCGACACGACAGCGGCGGGTCGGGCCGTCGGGGTCGCGTTGACGGCCTGTGGGGCGCCCTGGGCCGCCGATGGTGCGCCACGGGCGCGGGCTCCGCGGATGGCGGCCCGGATCCGGGCGATCAGCTCGGCCGCGGCGAACGGCTTCACCAGGTAGTCGTCGGCGCCCAGGCTCAGGCCCGCCACGCTGGCCTCCCCGCCGGCCCGAGCGGAGAGCACCAGCACCGGCAGCGCCCGGGTCGCCGGGTCCGCACGCAGCCGGCGGACCAGGTCGAAGCCGTCCAGCACCGGCATCATCACGTCGGTCAGGACCAGGTCCGGCGGTTCGCGGTGGATCGCGTCGAGCGCCTGACTGCCGTCGGTGACGGCCCGGACCCGCCAGCCCTGCCCGGTGAGCAACCGGCTCAGGTACGCCCGCATGTCGCTGTTGTCGTCGGCGACCAGGATCCGCGCACCGGCCAGTTCGTCCCCGGCCGGCCCGGACGTCGGGTCGGGTTCCGCGACCCCGCCGGTCGGGTCGGTCAACCAGGTCATCGCCTCGTGGAGGGCGGCTCGGGCAGCCTCGCCCCGCCCGTCGGGCGGGGATCCGTTCACGGCCGTGCGCAGCGCGGCCGACCAGGGCAGGGCCACGGTGAAGGTGCTGCCGCGGCCCACCTGGCTGGTCACCCGCACCTCACCGCCCTCGAGTCGGGCGAGCTCGTGCACCAGGGCCAGGCCGATGCCGGTGCCCTCGTGGCTGCGTGAGCGGGCGCCCTGCACCCGGTGGAAGCGCTCGAAGAGCTTCGGCAGCTCCTGCTCGGAGATGCCGATGCCGGTGTCGGTGACGGTGAGCCGTACCTCGTCGCCGTCGGCCTCCAGGCCGACCCGGATCCGGCCGAGGAACGTGTACTTCAGCGCGTTGGACAGCAGGTTGGTGACGATGCGTTCCCAGTTGAGCGGGTCAACCGTGACCGGCCGGGGCAGCGGCGGGCAGTCGACCTCCAGGACCAGCCCGGCCCGTTCGACGGCGGCCCGGAAGACGCCGGTCAGCTCGGCGGTGAGCGCGGCGAGATCGACGACACGGACATCGCTGCCCGCTCGCCCGGTCTCCAGGCTGGAGAAGGTGAGCAGGCTGTTGACCAGGGCCAACAGTCGGGTGGCATTGCGCCAGGCCGTCTCCACCCGCTCTCGCTGCACGGGTGGCAGCGGCGCGGTGGCGTCGGTGAGCGCGTCGGACAGTGGGCCGAGCATGAGGGTCAGCGGGGTGCGGAACTCGTGGCTGACGTTGGTGAAGAAGTCGGTCTTCACCCGGTCCAGCTCGGCCAGCGCCTCGGCTCGGCGCCGCTCCTCCTCGTACGCCTGCGCGTTGCGCAGCGCCACGGAGACCTGCTGGGCCAGTAGCTGGTAGAAGGAGCGGTAGGCCTCGTCCAGTCGTCGGCTGGGGCTGACGCCGACCAGGAGGACGCCGAGCGGCTGCGTTTCGTCGGCCGAGGGCAGCGGGAGCGCCAGGGCGGTCCGGACCGGGTCGTCCCACGGGCCGGCCGGCAGGGTCAGCAGGTCGGTGACGCCGGTCACCTCGGCGGCGCGGCCCCCGGCGGCGTCGGGCAGCCCCCAGGCCTGGGCGGCCGGCGCCGGGTCGGTCAGTTCGATGGCGTCCGGTAGGGCACCGGCAACGGCGTGCGTCGGGTCGCCGCCGGCGCAGGCGGCCCGGCGCAGCACCGCGCCGTCGCGCAGGTAGATCGCGGCGAACGGCACGTCCAGCGGGTGGCCGTCGATCGCGTCGATCAGCCGGGCGCAGGTGGCGTCGACGTCGACGGTGCGGCCGTCGCCGCGTACGGACAGGTCGCGCAGGAGTCGCAGTCGCCGTTCGCCGACCACCTGCTCGGTGACCTCGCTGCACACGGTCAGCACGCCGACGGTCCGACCCTCGTCGTCGCGGGCCGGTGCGTGCGAGACGCTGAAGTACGCCTCCTCGCGGTAGCCGGCCCGCTCCAGCAGCAGTTGCAGGGCGGGCACCCAACTGGCCACGCCGGTCGCCATGGCCTGCTGGATCAGCGGGGCGAGCACGTCCCAGCCCTCGGCCAGGGTCACCCGCACGTCACCGCCGAGGGCGGCCGGGTGCTTGTCACCGATCAGGGCCGAGTACGCGTCGTTGTAGAGCTGGGAGAAGCGGTCACCCCAGAGCAGCAGCATGGGGTAGCGGGAGGAGAGCACCATCCGCACCGCGGCCCGCAGGCTCTGCGGCCAGCCGGTCACCGGGCCGAGCGGGGTGCCGGTCCAGTCCAGCTCCGCCATCAACCGGCCGGTCTCACCGCCGCCGGTGAACAGGTCCGTGTGGGGTCGTGTCACGCTCGACCCGGCCCCATCGCAAGCCCCCCGTTCCGGGCCCGACGACCCCTGCTGTGTTACCTACCCATCCTGGCACCTCTACTCACATGTGCTGTCGCCGGCACCCAACGTTCCCGCCGAGAGGGCGGGCGTGCGGTCAGCGTACGGAGCGGTAGGGGCGAAACGGGATGTTCCGCCGTCACCGTGTCGGGCCCACGGCCCGCTGGCGGTACGGCGGGTGTCGCCGAACCGGTGGGGGTTCGGGACGAACGACCGATGCCCGAGACATTGATATCTGTAAGTGTCTCGGGTATCTCTCCAACCCCCGAGGAGCCCCCATGAGAGGCAGAACGCTGAGCGCGGGAGTCGCGCTCGCCGTGTTCACCGGGATGGCGGTGACGCTGGTCGCCCAGCCGGTGACCGCGTCACCCACCGTCGTCACGGCTGCGGCCCGGCCGATCGCCGCGCCCGCCGCCGTCCTGGCGGCGCCGGACATCTCCATCAGCAACGTCCAGGCGCACCTGACCCAGTTCGGCTCCATCGCCAGCAGCAACGGCGGCAACCGGCGGGCCGGGTCGGCCGGCTACACCGCCTCGCTCACCTACGTGAAGAGCCGGCTCCAGGCGGCCGGCTACACCGTCAGTGAGCAGTACTGCTCCAGCTGCACGTACCCCTCGAACAACCTGATCGCGGAGTGGCCCGGCGGCCCGACCGACCAGGTGGTCATGTTCGGCGCCCACCTGGACGGCGTCTCGGCCGGTCCGGGCATCAACGACAACGCCTCCGGCTCGGCCACCCTGCTGGAGAACGCGCTGGTCCTGGCCGCGCAGAACCCGACCATGACGAAGAAGGTCCGGTTCGCCTGGTGGACCGACGAGGAGCAAGGGCTCAACGGCTCCCGGTTCTACGTCAACTCGCTCAGCGCCACCCAGCGCGGCTACATCAAGGGCTACTACAACTTCGACATGGTCGGCTCGACCAACGGCGGCTACTTCATCAACCGGGTCACCTCCACGACGGCGGCGCCGCTGAAGGCGTACTGGGACTCGCTGGGGCTGCAGCCGGAGGAGAACGTCGAGGGTCAGGGCCGCTCCGACGACTACTACTTCCAGCAGGCCGGCATCCCCACCTCGGGCTACGCCTCGGGTGCCAGCGCCCGCAAGACCAGCGCCCAGGCGGCCAAGTGGGGCGGCACGGCCAACTCCGCGTACGACCCGTGCTACCACCGGGCCTGCGACACCACCGCCAACGTCAGCGCCACCGTGCTGAACCGGTCCGCGGACGGCGTCGCGTACGCGCTGTGGCAGCTCGCCGTGGGCGGGGGCACCCCGACCAACGACTTCTCCGTGGCGGTCAACCCGACGACCCGCACGGTCGCCCGGGGCGCCAGCACCACGGCCACGGTGTCCACCGCCACCACCGCCGGTTCGGCGCAGTCGGTCGGTCTCTCGGCCTCCGGCGCGCCCAGCGGGGTGAGCGTCTCCTTCAGCCCGTCCTCGGTGACCTCCGGCGGTTCCGCGACGATGACCCTGACCGCCTCGGCCAGCGCGGCCACCGGCACCTTCACCATCACGGTCACCGGCACCGGCTCGGTCACCCGCAGCGCCAGCCTCACGCTGACCGTGACCGGCGCCGGAGGCTGCGCCGGCGGCCAGGTGATCGGCAACGGCGGCTTCGAGAGCGGCAGCGCGCCGTGGACCGCGTCCTCCGGCGTGATCACCAACTCCAGCGGCCAGCCGGCCCGGACCGGGTCGTACAAGGCGTGGCTCAACGGGTACGGCACCACCCGCACCGAAACCCTGTCGCAGTCGGTGACCGTGCCGGCCGGCTGCGCCAGCTACACGCTGTCGTTCTGGCTGCACATCGACACCGCCGAGACCACCAGCTCCACGGCGTACGAC
The DNA here is from genome assembly GCF_023896955.1 of Micromonospora sp. RHAY321. GTDB lineage: Bacteria > Actinomycetota > Actinomycetes > Mycobacteriales > Micromonosporaceae > Micromonospora. Next base: position 905,000 of record NZ_JAMHIW010000001.1, on the reverse strand, counting down.
AGGCTCACCGTGCAGGTGGGCTCGACCACGCTGGCGACGTACTCGAACCTCAACGCCGCCGCCGGCTACACGCAGCGCACGTTCAACGTGGCCGCGTACGCGGGTCAGACGGTGACGGTGAGGTTCACCGGCACCGAGGACGCCTCGTTGCAGACCAGCTTCGTGATCGACGACGTGACGTTGCAGGCGAGCTGACGCAGGACGTCGGGTGGGGGTGGGCGACTCGTGCCCCCTCCGCCCGACGTCTAGTCACGCCCATCTATCTCTGGTAGAAATCCTGCAAGGCCGGCCCCTGTTTCGCAAAATTCCCACCTTCACGCGAACGGGAGTGCCATGTCACCCACCCGATCCACCCTGCGCCGCCGCGTGCTCACCCTGCTGGTGGCCACGCTCGCCGCGATCGCCACCGCGCTCGGTCTCGCCGCCCCGGCCTTCGCCATCAGCCACTCCAGCGCCACCTCGCAACTGCGCGCCGCCGGCATCTCCTGGACCTCCAGCGGCAACTGCAGTGACCGCTACGTCGCCACCTGCACCTCGTTCGACGGGGTCCGGCAGGCCACCATCGACGGCATCATCACCTTCAAACGGGCCAGTGGCTGCGCGGTCACCATCACCGCGGGGACGGAGGTCGGGCACTCCAGCGGCACGTACAGCCACTGGAACGGCTACAAGCTCGACATCGCGCTGAGCACCTGCATCCAGAACTACATCTCCACGCACTACACCTACGTCGGCTACATCGCCGGCTTCGGCTACCAGTACCGCGCCGCCTCGGGCAACCTCTACACCAAGGAGGGCAGCCACTGGGACATCCTCTTCTACACCTGTGGCGGCTGCTGACCGCCGCGGCGCGACGGGTGCGCGGACGGAGCTGACCGCGTACCCGAGAAAGGGCCGCCACCGGTTCTCCCGGTGGCGGCCCGTGGCGTCGTGGGTCAGGGGAGCTGTGGGTAGAGCGCTGCGACGCCGCCGGCCAGTCCGGCCTGCACCTGGCGGCTGAGGTCGTCGGCGAGGATCTCGTACGCGTCGGCCTCGACGCCGTCCACGCCGATCCGGGCGATCGCCGCTGGGTCGGACTTCGGGCCGGTGATGTCGGCGGCCATGTCGGTGTCCAGGTAGCCGACGTGCAGGCCCGCGACCCGGACGCCCCGGTCGGCGAGTTGGACGCGCAGCACGTTGGTCATCGCCCACTCGGCGGACTTGGCGGCGCTGTAGGCCGCGTGCATCGGAGAGCCGAACCAGGACAGCACGGAGAGCACGTTGAGGATCGTTCCGCCGCCCTTGCCGGCGATGACCGGCGCGAACGCCCGGATCGTCGACAGGGTGCCGATGTAGTGGGTCTCCAACTCCAGCCGGACGAGGTCCAGGTCGCCGTCGAGGAGGTCGGTCCGGGTGTCGATGCCGGCGTTGTTGATCAGCAGGTTCACGCCGCCGGCCAGCTCGGCGGCGGCGGCCACCGAGGCGGGGTCGGTGATGTCGAGGCGGACCGGCGTGACGCCGGGCAGGTCGACGCTGTCGGGGTTGCGGGCGCCGGCGTAGACGGTGGCGCCCCGGGCGAGGAGTTCGGCGGCAAGGTGTCGGCCGAGGCCGCGGTTGGCGCCGGTGACGAGGGCGGTGCTTCCAGCGATCTTCATGGCCGCCACGCTATCCGACCTGACTTCTGTCAGACAAAGTCAGCTATGTCACCGGGGCGATCGGCCGGATCGGGAATACGACCCGGACGCGGCCACAGCCGGACCGGTGACGACTCGTATCCTTTCCGCGAACCTCCGTACGAGCCGAGAAGGGAGACGGTGTGAGCAACCAGGCCGAGACGTTGGAGTTCCAAGCCGAGGCGCGACAGCTCCTCCAGTTGGTCGTCCACTCGATCTATTCGAACAAGGACGTCTTCCTGCGGGAACTCATCTCGAACGCGTCCGACGCGCTGGACAAGCTGCGGCTGGCGACTCTGGTCGACAAGGACCTGGCCGCCGACACCGGCGACCTGCACGTCGCCATCGAGGTCGACCGGGACGCCCGCACCCTGACGGTCCGGGACAACGGCATCGGGATGACCCGCGACGAGGTGGTCCGGCTGATCGGCACGATCGCCAAGTCCGGCACCGCAGAGTTGTTGCGCCAGCTGCGCGAGTCCGCCGACGCCCGCGCCTCGCAGGACCTGATCGGCCAGTTCGGCGTCGGCTTCTACGCCGCGTTCATGGTCGCCGACCGGGTCACCCTGCTGACCCGCAAGGCCGGCGAGACCGGTGGCACGCGATGGGAGTCCGCCGGCGAGGGCACGTACTCGATCGAGACGGTCGACGAGGCGCCGCAGGGCACGTCGGTGACCCTGCACCTCAAGCCGGCCGACGCCGAGGACAACCTGCACGACTACACGGCCGAGTGGACCATCCGGGAGATCGTCAAGCGATACTCCGACTTCATCGCCTGGCCGATCCGCATGACCGTCGAACGCCCCGGCGCCGACGGCGCGGACGCCACGAGCGAGGTGCAGACCCTCAACTCGATGAAGGCGCTCTGGGCGCGGTCCCGCGACGAGGTCGAGGCCGCCGAGTACAACGAGTTCTACAAGCACGTCAGCCACGACTGGGCCGACCCGCTCGAGGTCGTGCACATGAAGGGCGAGGGCACCTTCGAGTACGAGGCGCTGCTGTTCCTGCCCAGCCACGCCCCGCTGGACCTGTTCGCACCGCAGGGCCGCCGTGGTGTCCAGCTCTACGTCAAGCGCGTGTTCATCATGGACGACTGCGAGGCGCTGGTCCCCACCTACCTGCGCTTCGTCAAGGGCGTCGTCGACGCGCACGACCTGTCGCTGAACATCTCCCGCGAGATCCTCCAGCAGGACCGGCAGATCCAGATCGTCCGCCGTCGCCTGGTCAAGAAGATCCTCGCCACGGTCAAGGACCTCAAGGCCAACCACCCCGAGCGCTACCGCACCTTCTGGAACGAGTTCGGCGCGGTGGTCAAGGAGGGGCTGATCGACGACACCGACAACCGCGAGACCCTGCTGGAGATCCTGTCGGTGGCCTCCACCCACGACCCGGCCGAGCCGACCGACCTGGCCGGTTACGTCGCACGGATGAAGGACGGCCAGACCGACATCTGGTACGCCACCGGCGACTCCCGGGCCACCATCGAGAACTCCCCGCACCTGGAGGCGTTCCGGGCCAAGGGCCACGAGGTGCTGCTGCTCACCGACCAGGTCGACGAGGTGTGGGTCGAGCGGGTCGGCCAGTACGACGGCCGCCCGCTGCGCTCGATCGCCAAGGGCGAGGTCGACCTGGACAGCGACGAGGAGAAGCAGCAGGCCGAGGCGGAGCGTGAGCAGCAGCGGCAGGAGTTCGCCGCCCTGCTCGACTGGCTGGGCACCACACTGGCCGACAGCGTCCGCGAGGTCCGCCTGTCGTCGCGGCTGACCACCTCACCGGCCTGCGTGGTCGGCGACGCGCACGATCTCACCCCGACCCTGGAGAAGATGTACCGGGCGATGGGGCACGAGATTCCCACCACGAAGCGGATCCTGGAGATCAACGCGGGTCACCCCCTGGTCGCGGGGCTGCGGAAGGCCCACGAGCAGGGCACCGACCCGGCGGCGCTGACCGAGACCGCCGAGCTGCTGTACGGCCTGGCGGTGCTCGCCGAGGGCGGCGAGCTGACCGACCCCGCCCGGTTCACCCGGGTGCTCGCCGACCGGCTGGCCCGCACCCTGTAACCGGTCGACCCACCGGCCGGCAGGTGCCCGATCAGCGGGGCCCCGCCGGCCGGGTCCGGCACCGGGAGAGGTCATGCCTGTCGACACCGTGATCTTCAGCGGGGAGGGTCCGCACGCCGACCCCTGGCACCGGCTGGCCGAGACCAGTGCCACGATCGGCGACCTGATCGGCGGCCCGGTGACGATCGTGACATCCGTCGACCGGCTCGCCGCCGCCCTGGACGGTGCCCGCCTGCTGGTGGTCAACGCCAGCGCCGACCGGTCGACCCCGATCCGCGAGGACGAGGACTTCGCCCGCGTCCTCGACGGCTTCCTGGGCCGCGGTGGCAGCCTGCTCGCCACGCACAGCGCCACGCTGGCCTTCCCCGGTCTGCCGCGCTGGCGGTCGACGATCGGCGCCGCCTGGGAGCACGGCCGGACCTTCCACCCTCCGATCGGCCCGAGCCGCATCCGGCGTACCCGCGTCGAGCATCCGATCACCATCGGCCTCGGTGACATCGAGGTCCACGACGAGCGCTACACCGACCTGGCGCTGGTCGAGAGCGCCGATGTCGTGCCCCTCTACGTGCACGACGAGGGCGGCGCCACGCACCCGCTCGTCTGGGCACGCACCGCCGGGACCAGCCGCATCGTCTACAGCGCCCTCGGTCACGACGTGCGGTCGTACGAGTCGTCGGGGCATGTCGAACTGCTCGGCCGGATCGCGGCCTGGCTGCGCCACGAGACCTGACCACGCCCTGATCGGAAACGGTCCATGATGGTCAGTGCACAGTCTCCGACGGCCCGCAACCGCTGCGCGAGGCTCCCCGCGTGAGCCGGTGAAGAAGTTCACAGGGGGTGGGCGACCGTCACCGACCGTGCCTAACGTCGGTCGGGTCCGCCACAGCGGACACCGCGACCGGTAACGCCAAATCCTGCCCCCGGTCGTCGGAAACCCAGTCACCCGGGCAGGAGCGGGGGACCCAACGTTCCTCGGTGCACGTCACCTCGGGGTGAAGCCGCCACCGCGCGGCCGGGCTCCTCGGCCCGAACCCGACAGCTCACCTCGCCGGCGTGGAGGAAGCTCACATGACGTCTGACTACACCCCCCGTCATCGACGGGTCACCACCCGCCGCGCCGCCGTCGGCACCCTGGCCGTCGGCGCGGTCACCGGCGCCGTCGCCCTCTTCGGCCCGGCCGCACCGGCGCAGGCCGGGGTGAACTGGGACGCGATCGCCCAGTGCGAGTCCAGCGGCAACTGGCACATCAACACCGGTAACGGCTACTACGGCGGGCTGCAGTTCTCGCAGAGCACCTGGGCCGGCTACGGCGGCAAGAAGTACGCGGCCCGCGCCGACCTGGCCAGCCGCGGCGAGCAGATCGCCATCGCCGAGAAGGTGCTCGACGGGCAGGGCATCGGCGCCTGGCCGACCTGCGGCAAGAAGGGCGGCTCGTCGGGCGGCTCCGCCACCAAGTCGTCGACGAAGTCCACCGCGAAGTCCTCGAAGCCGACCTCGAAGTCCGGCTCGACGGCCAAGCCGAAGGAGCGGTCGTCGCGCGGCGAGCAGCCGGCGACCCGCAACCACCAGCGCACCGCGCCGGTGACGGGCGGCGAGACGTACCTGGTCAAGCCGGGCGACACCCTCTCGGAGATCGCCGAGGCCAACCGTGTGTCCGGCGGCTGGCAGGCCCTGTACGAGGCCAACCGGCAGCTGATCGGCGCCGACCCGGGTCTGATCTTCCCGGGTCAGCGGCTCTCTCTCTGACGCCCGCCGGCGTGTGTCGAGCAGGTGGCGTCAGGCCGCCGCGACGGCCGCCTGCGGACGCGCCGACTCCGAACCAGCAGACCAGGCCCGCCGCGCGGCGGGAACGTCCTCCGCCGGCCGGTGGGCGCGGGGCGTTTCCCCCTCGCCCTGCTCGGATGTGACTGTGGACGGTGTGTCGGCCGCGCCACGGGCCAGCCGGAGCGACTGTTCCGCGCTGCCACGCGCAGCGCACGGCCACGGCTGGCCGGCGCAGAGCAGGTTGCGGCAGGCGCCGTCCTCGTCCGGCTCGTGCGCGCTCAGCACGTCCATGGCGAGCTGCCAGAGCAGCGGGTCGGTCACGTCGGCGGGGCGCTGCGCACGCCGGCTCGGACGGTTGCTGGTGTCGTCGGACATGGTGGTCCCCCCTGTCAGGCTGATCCCCACAAGGTCACCACTCCGGTCGCCGTTAAACCCCCCAACCGCTGTGACGTGCACCGCTGCGCCTGGTGCGGCCTCAGTCCGGCAGCAGGGGCATCTCGACGCCCGGCTCCCTGCCCAGCAGCACCGCCCGGGTCAGCGCCGCCGATCCGAACCGGTCACGGACCGCGTCCACCGCGGCGTCCAGCTCGGCGCCGGGGTCGCGGTGGAACGGCAGCTCCGGCTGGACCGGGTTGTCGTCCAGGTTGCCCACCGAGACGCCGACCAGCGTGATGCCCCGACGGTCCATCTCGGGCAGGGCCGCCCGCAGCAGCGCCCGCGCGGCGGCGAGCAGCGGGCCGGTATCCGCGGTCGCCTTGCCCACGGTGTGCGAACGGGTCGCCCGCGTGTAGTCGCCGAAGCGCAGCCGCAACACCACCGTGCGCCCGGAGCGCCCGGCGGCCCGCATCCGCCGGGTGACCCGGTCGACGAGGCCGGCCAGGATGGCGTCCAGCTCCGTGGGCGCGTGCGGGGTACGGCTCAGCGCGTGCTGGGCGCCCATCGAGCCGCGCCGACGGCCGACCTGGACCGCCCTGGGGTCCCGGTTGTGCGCCAGCGCGTGCAGGTGCCGGCCCGCGCCGGCGCCGAGCAGTGACACCAGCGCCGCCTCACCGAGCCGGGCCACCTCGCCGACGGTACGGATCCGGCGTTCCCGCAGCTTCGCGGCGGTGACCGGGCCGACGCCCCAGAGCCGTTCCACCGGCAGTGGATGCAGGAACGCCAGCTCGGCGTCGGGCGCGACGACCAGCAGCCCGTCGGGCTTCGCCACCCCGCTGGCCACCTTCGCCAGGAACTTCGTCCGGGCCACACCCACGGTGATGGGCAGGTGGATGCGGTCGCGCACCTCCCGGCGCAGCCGCTCGGCGATGTCGGCGGGCGGACCGGCCAGCCGCCGGAGGCCGCCCACGTCCAGGAACGCCTCGTCGATGGAGAGCCCCTCGACCAGCGGGGTGGTCTGCCGGAAGATCTCGAACACCGCCCGGCTGGCCGCCGTGTACGCCGACATGCGGGGCGGCACCACGATCGCGTCGGGGCAGAGCCGGCGCGCCTGCTGGCCGCCCATCGCGCTGCGCACGCCCCGCGCCTTCGCCTCGTAGCTGGCGGCGAGCACCACGCCCCCGCCGACGATCACCGGCCGCCCCCGCAGGCGCGGGTCGTCGCGCTGCTCGACCGACGCGTAGAACGCGTCCAGGTCGGCGTGCAGGATGCTGGCCCCGGGTGACACGTACATATGTTCGCATGGCGAGGACGATCAGCACAGTGAGCTGGGCGAACGTCGCTGGTGCCCGGCTGGCGAGGCGTAGTGGCGCAGGGACACGGGGCTGCCGTCGGGGGCCGTCCACGGTGCCGTGCTGGTGCCCGTGCACCGCCACCCGGTGCGCTCGTAGAGGGCGACGGCCGCGGCATCGCCGTCGGCCACGTCGAGCACCAGATCCGTTCCCCGCTTGCTCGCCCACCGCCGGGCCCGGGCCAGCAGCGCGCTGCCCAGCGCGAGCCCACGGGCGCCCGGCGCGACGAAGAGACGAGCCACCTCGGCCGTCGGCCGGGCCAGTGGCCCGTCCGCCCGGTCGGGCAGCCGGTGCACCGCCACGTGCCCGACGACCGCCCCGTCGGCGTCGACGGCGACCCACGCGCGCGCCGGGCGCGGCTCGCGCAGCCAGCGGTGCGGGTCGGCGGGCCAGTTCAGCGGGTACCGGTCGGCCTCGTGCACGAGGGCGAGCGCCGCGACGCATCCGTCGAGGTCGGTGGCGCGCCGCCGGCGGATGCCCGGTTGGTTCACAGCTCGTCGAACGGGGCGGCGTAGCGGAACTCGCCGCGGATCGACTCACGCCAGGCGCTCAGTGGGCGGGCCTGGAAGTACTGCGGACCCCACGGCTGCGGCGGGGTGACGCCCAGCTCGACGGCGGGCCGGAACCCGAACCGGGGGTAGTAGTCGGGGTGCCCGAGTAGCACCACCAGCGGCTCGTCCCTCGCGTCGGCCGCGCCGAGCACCGCGTGCATCAGCGCCGTGCCGACCCCGCGCCGCTGCCAGCCGGGGAGGACACCGAGTGGCCCCAGGCCGAGCGCCACCGGCAGTCCGGCCACCCGACCGCGGGTCGCCACCACGTGCCCCACCACCTGCCCGTCGGGGTCGGTCGCCACCAGGGAGTACGCGGGCAGCCAGCCCTCGTCGGCGCGGAGCGCGTCGACCAGCGTGGCCTCGACCGGTACGACACCGTCGGCGTCCGGCGCGGCGAAGGCGGCGGCGTGCACCGCGTGGATGGCCGGGACATCGGCGGGCGTCTCACGTCTGATCAGCACCGCGCCACGATACGGTGCCTCCGGCTCCGGCTCCACGCGTTATCCGTGGGCGCCGGTCAGCCGACGGCGGTGGGGGAGGGTGGGGCGCTGCCGCCCTGCGGCGCCTCCGGGGTCATCAGGCGGACGATCTCCGCCCGGTCCGCCGGTGCGGGCAGCCCCCACTCGGGCCGGTAGCCGTACACCTCGTGCAGCGGGGTGGAGCCGGTGCGGCCGTCCAGGATCTCCACCGCGTCGGTGTCGATCAGGCTGGGGTGCTCCACGCCGCACGCCTCGGCCACCTTGGTGAGGTCCCGGCGCAGCGTCCGCAGGTAGTTGGACACCCGCACCGACTTCAGCGCCGGGTCCAGGCCCCGGGTCAGCCACGCGTTCTGTGTCGCCACCCCGGTGGGGCACGTGTCGGTGTGGCACTTCTGCGCCTGGATGCAACCGATCGACAGCATCGCCTCGCGGCCCACGTTGACCATGTCGCAGCCGAGCGCGAACGCGACGATCGCGTTGTCCGGAAGGCCGAGCTTGCCGCCGCCGACGAAGACCACCTGCTCGTGCAGGTTGTGCTCGGCGAAGACCTTGTAGACCCGGGAGAAACCCTGCTGGAACGGCAGCGACACCGAGTCGGTGAAGATCAGCGGCGCGGCGCCGGTGCCGCCCTCGCCGCCGTCGATCGTCACGAAGTCGACGCCCCGGCCGGTGTCCCGCATGAGCGTCGCCAGGTCCTGCCAGAAGCCCAGGTCGCCGACCGCCGACTTGATGCCGACCGGTAGGCCGGTCTCGGCGGCCAGCAGTTCCACCCAGTCGAGAAGGCTGTCGCAGTCGGAGAACTCGGCGTGCCGGGACGGGCTGACGCAGTCCTGGCCGGCCGGGACGCCCCGGGTGGCGGCGATTTCGGCGGACACCTTCGCCCCGGGCAGCAGCCCGCCGAGGCTGGGCTTGGCACCCTGGCTCAGCTTGATCTCCAGCGCCTTCACCGGCGCGCCGGCCACCAGGTCCTTCAACCGCTCCAGGCTGAACCGGCCGTGCTCGTCCCGGCAGCCGAAGTAGGCCGTGCCGAGCTGGAAGACCAGCTCACCGCCGTTGCGGTGGTACGGCGACAGGCCACCCTCGCCGGTGTTCTGCAGGCAGCCGGCGAGCGCGGCACCGCGGTTCAGGGCCGTGATGGCGTTGCCGGAGAGCGAGCCGAAGCTCATCCCGGAGATGTTGACCACCGACTCGGGTCGGAACGCGCGGGCCCGGCCCCGGGCCGCGCCGAGCACCTTGGCGCAGGGCAGCCGCACGTCGTGCCCGGCGGCCGGTGTCGACGGCGGCACGGCCCGACCGAAGGTGCGATGTTTGATGATCGGGTAGCCGGGGGTGTACTCGATGTCGTTGTCCGTGCCGAAGCCGAAGTAGTTGTTCTGCTGCTTCGACGACGCGTACACCCAGCGGCGCTGGTCGCGGGTGAACGGCCGCTCCTCGTTGTTGCCGGCGACGATGTACTGCCGAAGCTCCGGCCCGATCGCCTCCAGCAGGTACCGGGCGCGACCGAGCACCGGGAAGTTGCGCAGCAGTGCGTGGTCGCGCTGGATCAGGTCCCGCACGGCGAGCGCGGCGACGGCGGCGGTGACGGCGGGTACAGCTCGGCGGGCCCATCTCATGCCCGGCACTCTTTCCGCCCGCGCCGCCGGCCAAACCGGCCCACCGCCGACGCTCCGCTGGTCAGCCCTGGGGCTGGGTGATGTTGACCATCCAGTCAATGCCGTACGGGTCGACGCACTGGCCGTACTCGTCGCCCCACATCTGCTTCTCCAGCGGCATGGTCACCGACCCGTCCGCGGAGAGCCGCTCCCAATAGCCGCGCAACTCGGCGGCGTTGTCGCCGCTGAGGCTGATCGCGATGTTCGTGCCGGGGATGTGGTTCATCCCGGGCGCCGTGTCCGAGGCCATCAGGGTGAAGCCGGCGGGGGACTCCAACCGGGCGTGCATGATCTGGTCGGACAGGCCCGGCTCGGCGTTGCCGAACTCGCCGAAGGTGTTCATCGTCAGCTCGCCGCCGAAGACGCGGTGGTAGAACTCCATCGCGCCGCGGGCCGTGCCGGGGAAGTTGAGGTACGGGTTGAGTCGAGTCTGCACAGCACCCTCCTTGGTCCTGGTCGGCGTCATCGTCGCAGACCGGTGGAGGGTGGACAACGAGGCGCGCCCACGTTTGCGCAGGTGCCGGGCCTGGCGGCGGAACGGGTGCGCCCGTGCCGCCGCCAGGTGAAGAGGATCAGCGGGCCCGGAACGACTGCCGGACGCTCCCGCCGACGACGGCGCACCAGGTGCTCGTGCTGAGCTTGCCGTTGGAGGGCAGCCCGTGCAGCGTCTGCAGGTCCTTCACCGCGGCCCGGGTGGCGTGGTCGTACGCCCCGGTGACGGTGACGGCGTACCCCTTGGTCGCGAGGATCTCCTGCACCGCGGTGACCGGCAGGCCGGTGGCGTGCTGGTTCAGCTCGGGCACCAGGGTCTCCCAGGTGGGCGGGGTGAGCGTGGCGTCCACGTCCACCGCGATGCCGTTGCGGGCCTGCCAGTCCTGCACGGCCGTCACGGTCGCGGCGTCGAACGTGCCGCTGACGGTCACCGGGTAGCCGCGGAACGCGAGCAGGTACTGCACCACGCGGACCGACGGGGAGTTGACGAAGCGCCACAGGTCCGGCCAGCGGCGCGCCGGAACGTCGCCGAGGTCGGTGCCGAGGGCGGCGAACACCCGCCGCCGCAGCGCGGGGAACTGCCGGTAGAAGGCGGCGCCCGGGCACTGCGTGGTGCGGAAGTCCCAGTGGCCGAAGATGTCGTGCGCGTGCAGCCCGTACTGCCGGCAGACGGCGACGCAGAGCTTGACCAGCGAATCGGTCAGCGCCTCCGGCGGGGTCTCCGTGACGTAGGTGCCCTCGTTCTCGATCCCGATGGCCCGCCCGTTCTCGCCCGGGCAGTGCGCGGAGATCATCTGCCGGTCGCCGGCCTCCAGCCGTTCCAGGCTGCCCCGGCGGCCCTCCAGCACGTAGCCGCCCCGGCTCACCGTGAAGTGCTGCCCGGTGTCCGACCAGCCGTTGCCGTCCATGTGCAGGTCCTGGCAGTCGTGGGCCAGCTTGACCGCCTGCTCGCGGGAGTAGTCGGTGACGTTCGGGAACGCCATGTGATGCACGATGATCTTGTTGGTGGGGATGGCGCTGACCGCCAGCGGGTCCTTCGGCGGGCGGGCGGCCCACTCGTCGCAGCTGATGATCCAGTCCAGATCGGTGCCGGGGGCCGCCTGCGCCGCGCCCGGGAATGCGAGCTCGCTTCCGACCACGGCGACCGTCGCGGCGCCGAGACCGGCCCGCAGCAGCGTCCGGCGATCCATTTCGGAATGGTCGACGTGCATGACATCTCCTCCTGCGGCCGACGGCGGGGGATGAAAAGTAACTACAGTGGCCACACGCGCCTCGGAGGATATTGCCAACACTCGCCCGGGCGCTAGAGGTTCGCCACCCTCGCTTCCACCGTTGGGCCCCGACGCCGGTCGTCACTCCTCGATCGCGCCGCCGACCCGTCGCAGGTGCTGGCGGAAGGTGTACGCGGGATCCGCCGCGCGCCGCACCAGGTAGTCGGCGAACCCGGTCTGCCGTCGTAACGTCTCCCCGGCGGAGATCCGCGCCGCCTGCACCCGTTCCACCCGGCGGATGTCCGTCGCCGTGGCCAGCACCTCCCCGCCCCGGTCGGCGGGCACGAACAACACCCCGTCGTCGTCACCGAACACCAGGTCGTCCCGGCTCACCTCGTACCCGCCGCACCGGGCGCTGGTCAACGCCGCCGGCTCCCGGGCGTCCAGCCGGGACGGTCCGAGCGGGCAACTGCCGTAGCTGAACACCGGCAGGCCGATCTCGACCAGCTCCGCCGTGTCCCGGTGCAGCCCCCAGATCACCACACCGGACACCCCGGCCGCGCCGGCCTCCAGCACCGCGAGGTCACCCACGCAGGCCTCGTCCGACCGCCCACCGTTGTCGATCACCAGCACGTCGCCCGGCTCGGCCCGCTCGAACGCCTCCAGGAACACGTCGACGCTGCCGTAGTGACGCACCGGCAGCACCCGGCCGGCCACCCGCTGGCCGGAGACCACCGCCCGGATCCCGGGAGGTGCCACCCGCGCCGGCACCCCGAGTCGTACGCACGCGTCGGCCACCAGCGCCGTCGAGACCTCAGCAAACCCGTCCATCCGTGTCCCTCCACACTCCGGCGAGACGCCATCGTAGGGATCCCACCCCCCGCCCGGACGACAGCCAATCCCCACGTGCTGGCCCACGGTCGGCCTGATCACGCAACGGCCCGTCATGCGGCGGCATGGCCGGGAGCGGAACGGGTACCCGGCGCTCCGGGAGGCGGGCGCCTCCGGGGGAGCGGGATGCCATGGGAGCTGCCGTCGTCGTTGGCCTGGTCATCGCGGTCGTGATCGTGGTGCTGGTGTTGTCACTGAGCGTCCGGCTGGTGCAGCAGTACCAACGCGGCATCGTGTTCCGGTTCGGCCGCGTCCTGGAGCAGGTCCGCCAGCCGGGACTGCACTTCATCGTCCCGATCGCCGACCGGATGGTGCGGGTCAGCATGCAGACCACCGTGATCGGCGTACCGGCACAGGGCGCGATCACCCGGGACAACGTCACGCTCACCGTCGACGCGGTGGTCTACTACCGGGTGGTGGACCCGGTGAAGGCGCTGGTGAACGTGCACGACTATCCGTCGGCGGTGCTCCAGGTCGCGCAGACCGCGCTGCGGTCGGTGATCGGCCGTGCGGACCTGGACACCGTGCTGGGCGACCGGGAGCGGGTCAACGCCGAGCTGAAGTCCGTCATCGACGCGCCCACCGAGAAGCCGTGGGGGCTGTTGATCGAGCGGGTGGAGGTCAAGGACGTCTCGCTGCCGGAAGGGATGAAACGCTCGATGTCCCGGCAGGCCGAGGCGGAACGGGAACGCCGGGCCCGGGTGATCGCCGCGGACGGTGAGTTCCAGGCGTCGCGCCGCCTGGCCGACGCGTCCCGGGCGATGGAGGCCACGCCGGGCGCGTACCAGCTCCGCCTGCTGCAGACGGTGGTGGACGTGGCGGCGGAGAAGAACAGCACACTGGTCATGCCGTTCCCCGTCGAGCTGCTGCGCTTCTTCGACCAGATGGCTCCGCACGTGGCCGGGCCGGGCCAGCCGGCGACACCCTCCGCACCGGATCTGGGGCCGGTGACCGACGAGGTGGCCGCCGCCGCCGAGCAGGGCGACGACCGTCCGGAGTCGCCGCGGCGCTGAGCGGCCGGCGTTTCCGCGCGCGACAGCGAGGGTAGGTCGGGGGCCGACCGTCCCGGCTGCCCCGCATGGAGGAAAACCCGATGAGTGACAACGTCAGCGACGCGGTGGGCGACGCCCTCCGCTCGGTGATGCTCTTCCTGCCCAAGGCCGTCGCCTTCCTGGCGATCCTGGTGGCGGGATGGCTGATCGCCAAGGCCGTGCTGAAGATCGTGGAGAAGGTTCTGGAACGGGTGGGCTTCGACCGCGCCGTCGAGCGCGGCGGCGTGCGCCGGGCACTGAGCCGCTCCCGGTACGACGCCAGCGACATCGTCGCGAAGCTCGTCTACTACGCGGTGCTGCTGTTCACCCTGCAGCTCGCGTTCGGGATCTGGGGGCCGAACCCGATCTCGGACCTGATCGCCTCGGTGGTCGGCTGGTTGCCCCGCGCCTTCGTCGCCATCGTCATCGTCGTGGTCGCCGCCGCCATCGCCAACGCCGTCAAAGACATCATCAGCGGCGCGCTCGGCGGCCTGTCCTACGGCCGGGTGCTGGCCACCATCGCCTCGGTGTTCATCCTCGGCCTCGGCGTCATCGCCGCGCTGAACCAGATCGGCGTGGCCACCGCCGTCACCACTCCGGTGCTGATCGCCGTGCTGGCCACCGTCGGCGGCATCCTCGTCGTCGGGGTCGGCGGCGGACTGATCCGTCCGATGCAGAGCCGTTGGGAGTCGTGGCTGACCCGCGCCGAGCAGGAGTCGCAGGTGATCGCCACGCACGCCCGGGCCTACCGGGCCGGCCGAAAGGACGCCGAGGCGGAGCTGGCTCGCTCGTCGACCGCCGGCACCGACCCGGAGGCCACCCAGGTGGTGACCCGGCCGGTCGACCCGGACGCCACCCAGGTGGTCGGTGCGTCCGGTGACCCCGAAGCCACCCAGGTGGTGACCCGGCCGGATGTCGACGTCGAGTCGTCGCCGGTGCTCACCCGACCCCGCGCCGACGACACGACGCAGGTGGTCACCGGGTCGGCCGACCCGGACGCCACGCAGGTGGTCGGCGGCAGCGCCGACGCCGACGCGACCCAGGTCGTGGGCGGCGGCGCCGGTCGCGGGGTGCCCGACCAGCGCAGCGGTGACGACATCGAGGCCACCACGGTCATCCCGCCGGTCGACCCGGGCCGTCGCTGACACCTGGCCGAACAGCGGGGCGGGATCCGTTCGGATCCCGCCCCGCCTCGCGTCGACCGGCACGTCGAAAGCGCTGGCCGGCGCCGCGTGGCCGGTCTAGCATCGCCGACATGACCTGGCGACATTGATCCAACGCCGTAGGCCGATCCCGTGGGCCACCGCGGACACCGCACGTCCGGTGTCCGTCTCCACTCCCACGGGAAGGCCTCATGACCCTCATCGCCTCGCGCGTGCCCGACCCGGCGGTCCGCCGCCTGACGGTCACCCTCTACGGGTACGCGTTCCTCAGCGACCTCGTCCTGCTCTACCCGGTGTACGCGCTGCTCTTCGCCGACACCGGGTTGTCGGTGGGGCAGATCTCCTCGCTCTTCGTCATCTGGTCGGCTGCCGGCATCCTCTTCGAGGTACCGTCCGGCGCCTGGGCCGACGCGGTGTCCCGCAGGCTGCTGCTGTGCCTCGCTCCGCTGGTGACGGCCGCCGGATACGCGGTCTGGGTGCTGTACCCGTCGTACCCGGCGTTCGCGGTCGGGTTCCTGCTCTGGGGCGCCGGCGGGTCGCTGGTCTCCGGTGCCCTGGAGGCGCTGGTGTGGACCGAGCTGGACCGTCTCGGCGCGGCCGGCCGGTACGCGCGGGTGCTCGGCCGGGCCCGGACGGCGGGTGTGCTGGGCGTCCTGGCCGCCGGGGTCCTCGCCGGCCCGGTCCTCGCTGCGGGCGGGTACCCGGCCCTGGGCGCGGCGAGTGTGCTCGCCTGTCTGCTCGCCGCCGCCGTCGCGGCCCGGTTTCCGGAGCACCGCCGCTCGCCCGCCCTCGCCGGGCAGCGGGACGAGGAGGACGCCGACCTCGGTTGGTGGGACTCGCTTCGGGCGGGGGTGGCGCAGGTCCGTACGCGTCCGCCGGTGCGTGCCGCCGTGCTGATGGTCGCGGTGGTGGCCGCCGACTGGGGCGCCCTGGACGAGTACACGCCGCTGCTGGCCCGGGACACCGGCGTCGCGGCGCAGGTTGTGCCGCTGCTGCTCCTGCTGCTCTGGGCCGGGGTCACCGTCGGAGGGCTGCTCGCGCCGGCGGGGGAGCGGCTGCGGGGCCGTGGCTACGCCGCCCTGCTGGGACTGGTGGCTGTCGCGTTGGCCGGGGGTGCCCTCACCGCGCATCCGGCCGGGTTCGTGCTCCTCGCGGTGGGGTTCGGAGCCGCGCAACTGGCCACCGTGCTGGCCGACGCGCGACTCCAGGCCCGGATCACCGGGAGCAGTCGCGCCACGGTCACCTCGCTGGCCGGGATGGCCACCGACGTGCTGATCATCGCGACCTACGCCGGCTACGGCCTGGTCGCCACGGCGGCGGGCAACGCGGTGGGGTTCGCCGTGGCGGCAGGCCCGTACCTCGTCGTGGCGCTCGTGCTGCTGGCCCGCCGCCGGTCGCGGGCCCGACCCGCCACCGGCGCAGCCCGAGTGGTGGCCGACCTGCCGGATCAGCTCGCCTAGTCTGCCCGGCCACGTCCGAGGGTGCCGGCCCGGCCACCACCGGGCCGGCGCTCAACCGGCCAGGTGCAGGAACGACCACTGGTGGCCGTCGATGTCTCGGAAGCCGCGCATGTACATCGGCCCGTTGGTCGTCCCCGGCCCGAGTGGCTCCCCGCCGGCCACCACCGCCCGGTCGACCAGTTCGTCGACCCGCTCCCGGCTCGGCGCCGACAGCCCGACAATGACCTCCCGGCTGGCCTCCGTGTCGGTGGTGCCGACCCCGGTGTACTCCTCGAAGGCCGAGCGGATGTGCAGCATCAGCCGGGTGCTGTCGGAGATGGCGATCTGCACGCTGGCCCCGTCCGGGGTGGTCTCGTCGCTGGTGAAGCCGAGCGCCCGGTAGAACTCGGCGGCGGTGGTGAGGTCCCGCACCGGCAGGTTGATGAACGTCATGGTCATCGGTGGTCTCCGTCCGACTCCAGCAGTACCTTCAACGCGGCGAGCCGCTCCCGCCAGTACGCCTTCAGCTCCGCGGCCTGCTCCGCCCCCGTCAGCTTCTCGTGCGAGACGCTGACCCGGGCCTTCGACTCGCCGACCGCCTCGAAGCCGACCACGAGCCGGGTGGGGCCACCGGCCCAGTCGGCCCGGAAGCTGCGGGGCGCGGTGGCGGTGCGGAGGCGTACCTCGACGTCGGGCAGCCAACGGGCGCGTGCCGTCTCGTCGGCGAACGCCCCGAAGAGCCGCACTACCGGCACCGCAACCGTCCGGCTGGCGCCGGCCGAGAAACCGCCCCCGCGCCTCTGACCGGGCGCGCGCAGGCCGCGTGCCTGCTCGTACCCGACGGTGATGCTCTGCGCCCACCAACCGGCCACCTCGTGCTCGACGACCAGGTGGCGGGCGATCTGGGTGTGCGTCCGCTCGGTGGCGCCCGCCGCGTCGAGCAGCTCGAACCACTCCGCCCAGCCGCGGCCGGTCCGCGCGCGGACCAGGTCGTCGGCGATCCGCTCGGTCTGTGCCGCGGCGGACGCCGGAGACGGCGACACATCCCGCGCCGGTGCCGCGGCGGGTGTGGCGGTTCGATTGATCAGGTGCCGGCGGGCGGTGGTGTAGCTCTCGCCGGTCTTCTCCATCCGGGCTCGGACCCGGGTCTTGAACGATCTCTGATTGGTCATCACATGCTCCCGGTCAACGGCACGGTCACCGGGACTCACGCTCCCGTCGACCCCGCCGGAGTGGGGCATGTGGCACCACGTCCCGAGGGCTCCAGGCCCCCTTTGCCTCCGCGTGGCCGGCGGCGTGAGCGCCGGGAGGGAGGTGCGGCGCAGGACTACGCCGACGTCATCCTACGCCCGGACCGGCCGTCGGCGCAGCCGTCACGGCTGGTCGCCGTCGAGGTAGACCCATCGGCCGTCCTCACGGACGAACCGGCTGCGTTCGGTCAGCGTGCCCGGGCGACCCGCGTCCCGGTAGTGCGCGTGGAACGTCACGGTGCCGGCGGTGTCGAGCAGGCCACCGCGCTCGGTGTCGACGATCTCCAGCCGGGTCCACCGCTGTCCGCGGTCCAACTCCAGCGCCTGCGGCCGGGTCGAGGTGTGCCAACTGCGCAGCAGGTAGCCGGTGTCGCCGAGGGCGAAGGCGCTGAACCGGGAGCGCATCAGCGCCTCGGCGGTCGGCGCCTGCGCCACACCGCTGTGTGCCGGCGCGCAGCAGTCGGCGTACGCCTGACCGGAGCCGCACGGGCAGGCCCGTCCCGTCGTCGCGTCCGCCCGCCGGCGCCCACCCTTGCCCACGCCGCCATCCTGCCGCACCGCCGGCCGGCCCCGGATGTCGGCCGCCGCTACTCCAGCGACACGGGCAGCGGCACCGGCCGCTTCGCGACCCGGTCGTCACCCGACGACTGACCGCGCAGGTGCCGGGCCAGCCAGGGCAGCAGGTGCCGTCGGGTCCAGGCCAGTTCGGCGCCGAACACCTCGGCCCGGCGACGCCGTGGCGCCGGCGGCAACGGCCGGGTCCAGGAGTCGTCGAACCCGGGCAGACCCGCTGTGTACGCCAGCCCGGCGGCGATCCGCTCGTGCCCGGCGCTGTTGGCGTGCAGCCGGTCGTCGCTCCACAGCCGGGGATCGGAGGAGACCGGGTGGGCGCCCAGGTCGAGCAGGGTGGCCCCGGTCCGCGCGGTGGCGGCGCGCAGCGCCTCGTTGAGGGCCAGCATCCGACCCCGCAGCGGCCGGGCCAGCGGCATCACCGGCGCCGGGTCCGGCATGGTGAAGGTCAGCACCGTGGCGCCCTGCGCGACCAGTGCCCGCTGCATGGCCGCCACATCCTCGGCGACCTGGTCGGCGTCGAAGGAGGGGCGCAGGACGTCGTTCATGCCGGCGACCACGGTGGCCAGGTCGGGAGCCAGGTCGAGGGCGGGTTGGAGCTGCTCGGCGCGGATCCGGGCGGTGGTCCGGCCGCGGATGGCCAGATTCGCGTACTCCAGGCCGCCCTGGGCGCGCGCCACCGCCAGGGCGAACCGGTCGGCCCAGCCCCGGTAGCCGCCGGCGCCGTCCGGGTCGTCGAGCCCTTCGGTGGTGCTGTCGCCGATCGCCACGTAACGCTGCCACATCACCGCGCGAGGTTAGCGGCCCGCCACCACGGGCCGCCCGGCGGCGGTCCGGACAGTGACAATTGACGATCGTTCCTAGACTCGCGGCATGACGCGATCCCCGGCGGTGTCATCGCCGCCTTCACCCACGGCCCCGAGTTGACCGACCGCCCCCGCGACCGGATCCGCAGGTTCCTCTCCCAGCCTCGCTGACCGGGCTCAGAGCCAACCGGAGCGGCGGAACAGGCGGTACAGGGTGAGGGCTGACACCGCCATCAGGGTCAGCGCGCCCGCGTATCCGTAGCGCCAGGACAGCTCAGGCATGTGCGAGAAGTTCATGCCGTAGACGCCGGCGATGGCGGTCTGGGCGGCGGCGATGGCCGCCCACGACGCGATCTTGCGCATGTCGTTGTTCTGCTCCACGGCGAGCTGCGCCAGCCGGGACTGGACGATCGAGGTGAGCAGGTCGTCGTAGGCGGCCACCCGATCCACCGCCCTGCTCAGCCGGCCGTCCACGTCGACGAACCAGCGGTGCAGGGTGCGCGGCGGCCCGTCGGCGCCCGGGTCGAGCAGCGTCCGCATGGGCGCCTGCAACGGCAGCACCGCCCGCTTGAACTCCACCACCTCCCGCTTGAGCTGGTAGATGTGCTGGATGTCGGCGGAGCGGTCCCGGGCGAACACCGACTCCTCGACCCGTTCCAGGTCCCGCTCCACGTGCCCGGCCACCTCCAGGTAGGAGTCGACCATCCGGGCGCACACCGCGTACGCCACCGCCCACGGCCCGGCGGCCAGCAGCGCGGGGCGCCGTTCGATGTCGGCGCGGACGCTGCGCAGCGCCCCGGCGGCGCCGTGCCGCACGGTGATCGCGAACCGGTCACCGAGCAGCACCATCACGTCCCCGGTGTCGATCACCTCGGAGGTGTCGGTCAGCTCGGCGTGCTCCACGTACCCCGCCGTGCGGAGCACCAGCAGGGTGACCGGCCCGTGCCGCTGCACGGTGGGCCGGTGCCCGTCGGCGAGGGCCTGCTCCACGGTCAGCTCGTCGAGGCCGAAGGTGCGACCCACCGCGGCGAGCACCGCCGGACCCGGATCGTGCAGCCCCAACCAGACGAAGGCGTCCCGGCCGTGCCGGGCCCGGGCGTACGCGTCGGCGTAGTGCGGCCGGCCGGGCTCGCGCCGGCCGTTGACGTAGACGGCGCAGTCGACCACGGCGTCCGGGTTGGACCGGCGAGGCGTGGGGGAGTCGTCGTCCTCGACCCGGCCGAGCAGTCGACGGGCCAGAGCGCGTACGCCACGACCGGCCCGGTCCTTCACCGCTCGCTCATTCACCGCGTGTGCCTCCCCGCCGCCGGCGCACCGCCCCGGTCACGGTGTTCGGTGGGGATGGTGCCACCGCATTCTGCCGAGCGGGGTCCGGCTCCCGACAGCCGGGCCGGTGGTCTCAGGTCGTGCGGGTGGCGAAGACGATGATGTTGTCCACGTAGTTGCCGGTCCCGGCGTCGAACCGGCCGCCGCAGGTGATCAGGCGCAGCCCGGCGGCGTCCGCCGGGCCGTAGACGAGGCTGCTGGGGAAGCGGTCCTTGGGGTACGCGCGGACGTCGTCCACGGTGAACGTGGTGACCGCGGCGTCGGCGCGGGTGATCTGGATCTCCTGGCCGGCGCGCAGCCGACCGAGGTCGAAGAAGACGGCCGGTCCGGCGGGGGAGTCGACGTGTCCGACGAGGACGGCGTTGCCGGTCTCGCCGGGGCTGACCCCGTGCCGGTACCAGCCGGCGAGGGTGGGCCGGTCCAGAGGCGGGACCTCCAGCACCCCGGCGGCGTCCGCGCCGACCGGGACGACCTCGGCGCGTACGCCGATGGCCGGGATCCGCACCCGGACCGGTGCGGCGCGGGGCAGTGGCGCCAGGTCCGGTGCGGGGTGGGTGCGCGCCGGCGCGTCGACCGGCGGTCGGGGAGGTCGTGCCGGGTCGGCGGTGAGGCCGACGGTGATGAGCCCCAGCCCGGTCACCCCGAGCAGGGCGACCACGGCCGGTAGGGTCCGCCGCGAGCTCACGTGCGCGCCTCCGTACGGGATGGTCGGGCTGCCCGCGCCGGTGTCACCGGCACGGGCACCCGTCCTCAGGGATGGAGCGGGTCGCCGGTCAGGCGACGGCGGACACCGGACGGCGTCGGCGGAACAGGATGACCGCGCCGGCGACGGCGGTGCCGAGCAGCGTGCCACCGGCGGCGAGAGTGCCGTTGTCGCGGCTGTCTCCGCCGGAGCCGGCCGGGGCAGCGCCGATCGGGGTGACGGTGAACGTGGCGCTGCCGGCTGAGCTGCCGTCGCCGCAGGTCGCCGTCACCGTGTAGGTGCCGAGGGTGAACCCGGCGGTGAAGAGTTCGGCGCTCAGGCCGCCGCCGGCGGCGGCCGTGGTGGACCGGACGTTCTGGTCGCGGTTGGGGCCGGTGACGCGGAAGATGGCGTCACCCGACTTCGGGTTGCAGGTCGTCGCGGTGAGCACGACGGTCCCACCCACCGGGGTGGTGGCCGGTGACACCGTGGTGTCGGCCAGTGCGGCGCCCGGCAGCAGGAGCGTGCCGAGGCCCACGCCGAGCGCCGCCGAACAGAGTGCTGTTGAGACCTTCATACGCGTCTTCCCTCACTTTTCGTCCGCTGACTGCGTGGGACGTCGTTCGGGTGGCCAACTCCGTGACTAGCACCGGTGTGACCAACACTAGGTGCGTTGGGTCCTCGATCAGGTGAAAATGAGAAACCTTCGTTGCCGTCACGTGTCCACCCGAAGGCGGGGAGAGCTGCGGAAAGGCCCGGACGAGCCGACCGGCACCGGTGGCCCGGTCGATGTCTTCTCCGGTCTGGCTGTCGCGGCTGGGCCGATGGCGAGGTATCGACGACGCCGACGGGAATGCCCCACCGCGCCGGCGGTTGTCAGGTGGCCCGCGCCTACGCCGATCCGCCCTCCGCCGCACCCGAGCCCGCCCCGGTTGCCTGACCACTCCGCCGCCTCGGGTGGGCGACGTGTGGCCGGTGGAGTGGTGTGGCAGCGTGGGGCGATGACCGAAGCCGTGCCGCTCGACGTCGACCTCGCGCTGCTCGGCGGCGGGGGCGCCGCGTCGCTGCTGCTCGCCGCGCTGGACCGGCACGGCGTCCGCGACCTGCGGATCGCGGTCGTCGACCCGGTGCGCCGGCGTGGCCAGGACCGCACCTGGGCGTTCTGGGGTCACCCGGACAGCGACCTGGACCCGCTGCTGAGCGCGAGCTGGCGGCAGGTCGAGGTGGCGACGCCGGCGCGGCGTCGGCTGCTGGACCTGGCCCCCCTGCGGTACGCCATGCTCCGCTCCGGCCCGGTCTACGACCGGGCTGCCGAGGCCGAACGCCGGCTCGACGCCCTCCGGATCGTCGCGCCCGCCGTGTCGGCGGTCGACGACGGGACGCGGGTGGTGGTGCGCACCGGCGACGGGGGCGGCGTGCGGGCCGGCTGGGTGCTCGACTCCCGGCCCCGCCCGCCGGCCCGTCCGGGACGGACCACCTGGTTGCAGCACTTCCGGGGCTGGTGGCTGGAGTCGGACCAACCGGTCTTCGACCCGGCGCGGGCGGTGCTGATGGACTTCCGTACCCCGCAGCCCGCGCGCGGCGTCTCCTTCGGCTACGTGCTGCCGGTGAGCGACCGCTACGCCCTGGTCGAGTACACCGAGTTCTCGCCGGCCCTGCTAACCGACGCCGGATACGACGCGGCGCTGATCCGCTACCGGGACCTGCTCGGCCTGGACCCGGCCGGGCTCCGGGTGCGCGAGGTGGAGAACGGGGTGATCCCGATGACCGACGCGCCGTTCCCCGCCCGGCCCTCGCCCCGGGTGGTCCGCCTCGGTACGGCCGGCGGAGCGACCCGCCCCTCCACCGGCTTCACGTTCTCCGCGATGTACCGGCAGGCCGACCAGGTGGCCCGCGCCCTCGCCGCCGGCCGGCCGCCGGTGCCCGACCCGGCGTACCCGCGCCGGCACCGGTGGATGGACGCGGTCGCGCTGCGCGCGCTGGACCGGGGCGGCGTCGGTGGTCCCGAGTTCTTCGACCGGCTCTTCGACCGCAACCCCGCCGAGCGGGTGCTGCGCTTCCTCGACGGAGTCACCACTCCCGCGGAGGAGATCGCGATCATGAACTCGACCCGCCTGCTGCCGATGATCGCCGCCACCGCCGGCGACGCCGCGCACAGGTTCCGCGACCGGCTGCGCCCGACCCGACCTGCGGCGGCCATTCCGGCGGCGGTGGTGGGTGTCCCGCCCACCGTCGGGCGGGGTGCCGGGTCGGAACCCGGCTGACCCGGATCAGCACCAGTCGGTGTCGTGGTCCCGGGCCGGCGTGGCGGCCCCCCGAGCGGGGGGCGCGGCGTCGCCGCCCGGTAGGTTGCCGGGCATGGTGGACGCGGCGGCCGGCAGAGGTGTGCAGATCTGGACCGACGGGGCGTGCAGCGGCAACCCCGGGCCGGGCGGCTGGGGTGCCCTGCTGCGCTACGGCGACCACGAGCGGGAGCTGTGCGGCGGCGAGGCCACTCCGACCACCAACAACCGGATGGAGCTGATGGCGGCCATCCAGGCGCTGGAGAGCCTGAACCGACCGGTCGTCGTGGAGCTGCACACCGACAGCACGTACGTGCGCAACGGCATCACGAGCTGGCTGGCGTCCTGGAAGCGCAACGGTTGGCTGACCGCCGCGAAGCAGCCGGTGAAGAACGCCGACCTGTGGCAGCGCCTGGAGGCGGCGTGCGAACGCCACGAGGTCACCTGGCTGTGGGTCAAGGGCCACAACGGGCATCCGGAGAACGAGCGGGCCGACGGGCTGGCCAACAAGGGCATGACCGAGGCGCGGGCGGCCGCGCTGGCCAGCCGCTGACCCCGCGTCAGCGGGTCGCGTCCGGATGTCCGGGCATGTTCGACCCGCCGCTGCTGCTGCCGGAGGATCCGCCGGCGACACCCGAGCCGTCGTCCTCGGTCACGATGTCCGGTGGCACATCGGTGTCGTCCGGCGGCGGGACCTCGGTGTCCGCCTCGACCTGCACCAACCGGGCCTGACCGGCCTCGTCCTCGCTGTGCTGCGGGTCGCCCGGCAGCTCACCGTCGCGCTTTCGGAAGCCCACGCCGTGCCCCCCGTCGGTGCCGTTTCGCGTCGGCGGTGGCTACCCGGCGTCGTCGTGGACGAAACCTCGCCCGCCCGCGGTGACCGCCGGTCCGACGGCCTCGGCCCGCGGTGGGCCCGACGGCAACCGCAGCGTCCGGCGACGGCTGAGCGCGACGGTCAGCGCCAGCGCCAACGCGCCGCAGACCACCAGGAAACCAGGAGTGTTGCCGAGGTGGTCGTTGACCGCGCCACTGGTGGCTGAGCCGGCGGCGATGCCGAGCTGTCCTGCCGTCTGCAACCAGCCGTACGTCTCGGGGAGTTGGGCCGCCGGGGTGGACCGGGCGAGGATCTCGTCGGTGACGGCGAGGAACGGTGCCAGCGCGAGACCGAAGACCGCCAGCGCGACGGCCATCTGCGGCACGCTCCGGGGAAGCAGCAGCGCCAGCGAGGTGGCGGCCAACGTGCCGAGCATCGTCAGGTACGCCCCGGCCGGGCTGCCGGGCCGACCCAGGCGGGCCAGCAGCACCCCACCGGCCAGGCTGCCCACCGACCAGATGGTCACCAGCAGCCCGGCCTGGTCCGGGTGCCCGACGGTGGTGGCGAACGCGGGCACCAGCACCCACATGGCGCCAATGCCGATCATGTAGCCGATGTGGGTGCCGACGACGGTGCGGCGGGTGGCCCGGCCGGGCAGCGCGGACCGTCGTCCGGCGGGCTGCCGGTCGGCCTCTCGGGGCGGCAGCACGGCGGCCATGCCGAGCAGCCCGACGGTGCCGATCGCCGCGAAGGCGAGCAGCGCCGCCGTGGGACCGCTGAGCAGCAGGCTCAGCGTCACCGCCAGGGGGCCACCGACGTAGAGCACCTCCTGCCCGACGGCGTTGACCGCGTACGCGCGGGCCAGCGCGGGAGCGGGGACCATCCGGGCCAGTTGTGCGCGTCCACTGCCGACGGCCGGTGGGGTGCTGAGCCCGGCCACGGTGGCCAGCGCCACGAACGCCGCCGGCTCGGTGACCACGGCCAACCCGAGCAGGGCGAGCAGGTGGGCGAGGCCGGTGGCGAGCAGCACGGGCCGGCCACCGAGCCGGCCCAGGAGCCGGCCGACCAGCGGCGCGGTGAGCGCCAACCCGATTCCGCAGCCGGCGCTGGCCACCCCGGCGGTGGCGAAGCTGCCGGTGTTCTGGTGACCGAGCAGCACGACGAGCAGTTGCCGCAGCGCGACCGGTAGCTGCGCGACGGTCATCAGGACGATGAGGAGCATCGCTCGCCGGGGTACATTCATGACTTATGAATCTACCCGAGGACGGCTCGCCCAACCTGCTCGGCGCTCTCGCCCTGCTCGTCGGCTCGCGGATGCGCGCGTCGGTCAGCGCCTCCGTCGGGGCCGGCGGTGCGCTCGCCGAGGCGCTCGTCGTCCTCAAGGACCAGCCGGGCGTGACCGCCGAATGGTTGGGCCAGGTGCTGGGGCTGACCCAGCCGGGTGTCGCGCACCTTGTCCGGCGGCTCCGAGAGCAGGGCTGGGTGGAGAGGCGCCCCGGCACCGACGCGCGCAGCCGCGCCCTGCACCTCACCACCGAGGGGGCGACGGTCGCCGCCCGGACCCTGCACGCCCGGCAGGAGGCGCTGACCGCGCTGCTCGCCCCGCTGACCTCCGAGCAGCGCGGCCAGCTCGCCGACATCGCCCGCACCCTGCTGCACGACGAGGTGGCCGACGACCGCAGCCTCGCGCACCTCTGCCGCCTCTGCGACCGCGCCCGCTGCCCGCGGTGCCCCGTCCACGCCGGCTACCGGGAGTTGACCGGAGACTGAGCGCGAGGCGTGCCCGATCGGGTTACCGGCGCCTGCCGCGACGGGCGGGTGCCGTGGCGCGGGAGGGCCGGCGGACCGGGGTGAGCGCCAGCGCCGTCCAGTGCGCCGGGCGGGTGAGCGTCGCCGGCAGCCCGGTGCGGGCGTCACCGCGCGCGGCGTCCAGCTGGGCCTGGTGCAGGAAGAGCGTGGCCGTCAGGTCCGCGCCGCGCAGGTCGGCGCCGCGCAGGTCCGCGCCCGTGACGTCGGCCAGACCCAGGTCGACCCCGCGCAGGTCCGCGCCGATCAGCAGCGCCCCACGCAGGTTGGCCCGGCGCAGATCCACGCCGCGCAGGTCCGCCCCGAGCAGGTGGGCACCCCGGCGGTCCGGGCCGGCTGGGCCACCCCGGGCGCGCGCCGCGTCCCCGGCTCGCGACAGCAGGGGGTTGATCCGGTCGCGGTGCGCAGCCACGTCCACCACGCGCAGCTCGGCCGGGTCGCCGCCGGTCAGCGCCACCGTGTCGGCGCGGGCGCGCTCCAGCTCGACGCGCACGTCGGCCGGCGGGCGCAGCGCCAACGCCTCGGTGACGTACCAGAGCAGCTCGTGCAGCGGACGCAGCACCGTGAACGCCGCGGCCATCGCCGGCAGTGTCTCCGGCGCGTCCCGCCAGTCCCGCCCGCCGAACGTCACCTGGGCGACCTGCTGGCCGGCGCCGAAACAGTCGAAGACCGTGCAGCCGGGGAACCCGCGCTGCCGCAGCTCCGTGTGGATGCCGCAGCGGTGGTCGGGGCGCAGGTTCGGGCAGGCCTGCCCGGCCGGCTTGTCGATGGCGAAGTCCGCCGACGCGGCGAAGGCGGGCACCACGCAGCACAACCCGAAGCAGCGCTCGCAGTCGGCGCGCAGCTGCGCCGGCCCGGGCGGGGGAGCGGGGCGGGGCGACACGCGGACGGTCCTCCTGGCGATCGGCACGGCGACCACCATTGTCCCGCGCCGCACCGACGGGTCAGCTCGGGGGTCACCGTCCGTGCGTGTCGCCGGCCGCCGTGGAACGGGGTGCGGGAGTACGGGGGCCACCCGACGGCTGCGGCGCCAACCGGCGTACCGCCCGGTCCCCGCCGCCGGGACCGTACTTCTGGTCGAAGTGCCGGACCACGGTCGCGGCCGGCGTACGGTCGTCGTCGGCCAGCTCGGCCAGCGCGAACACTCCCGGCGCGGCTCCCGGCGCGCGGGGCGGCAACACGGCCCGCACGGTCAGCGGCCGGGCCAGGCGGAACGCGTGGCAGTCCACGTAGTGCTGCCCGTCCACCGTCACGTAGGGCACCTGCACCTCGACCACGTCGGAGTCGTCGTGGCGCAGCGTGACCGTCACCGACCAGTACCGTTCCAGGTCGAGGGTTGCCTGCTCGTGCTCCCACAGCTCCTCGAACCGGGCGTGCACGAACCCACCCCACGGGCTGTCCATGTCCACCTCGAGCTGGGGCACGTTGAACGACAGCTTCCCGATCGGGAAGAACGAGATCAGCGCCCGGCCGTCCCACTGGTAGAGCTGGATCGACGGGGAGGCGTCGTACAGGCGGACCTGCAGGCGATGCCGCAGTCGGGGGTCGAGGGTCTCGGCGAAGGCGGCCAGGTGGCGCAGGTTGGTGCGGATCTGCCTCGGCACGTCGACCCGCTGGCGTTCCAGCTCCTCGGAGCGCTGCTGGGCGGCGGTGCAGTCCGGGTCGAGCAGGAGCAACTGCACCTGGGAGCCGTTGGTGAGCGCCGCGCGGACCGCGCCCAGTGTCTCCTCGCGGTGGCGCTGCTCCAGCAGGATCGTCCAGGTGTCGAGGATGCGCACCCGGCGGCCGGCGCGGTGCAGCCGCGCCACGAACGCCTGCTGGTCGAAGCTCAGGTGCTCCTGCACCCGCGCCTTGCGGGCCTCCTCGAACAGCGGGTCGAAGATGACGTACGAGATGGCCGCGAGCACCACGCTGGCGCCGAGGTTGAGCAGCAGGTCGCTGAGGAAGCCGGTGCTGCGCCAGGCGGCCAGCAGCATCAGGGCGGCGGCCCCGAGCAGCGTCCCGCCGACGACGAAGGCGCGTCGTTGCCGGCCGCTCCGACCGACCCACTCGGGCATCCGGTCCCCCTCCGTCGTCGACCGGCCCCGCCGCCGCCCGTTGATCACCGGAATGCGGAGGATACGTGCCCGCTTTGCCGGGCGCTGTCCCGTTCACGACCGCCGGTTTCGCCCGCCGGAGTCGTCGCACCGCTCATAGGGTGACGGTAACGGGGCCGGGCGACAACGGAGGGTCAGGTGCGATGGACGACAGTGAGCGCGAGCAGGCCCTGCTCACCGCCCTGACCACCGAGCACTACGCGTTGGAGACCGCCCGCTCCGGCACCATCGCCGAGGCCACCGGCCGGGCCACCATCTTCCTGTCCGTCCTGTCGGCGGCCCTGATCGGGCTCGGCTTCGTGGCCACCAACGAGAAGCTGGTCCGGCCGTACCTGGGCGCGGTGCTGCCGACCCTGGTGGTGATCGGGGTCCTGACCTTCCTGCGGCTGGTCGAGACGACCGTGGAGAACTCGTTGGACCTGTGGCGGATCCAGCGGATCCGCGCCTACTACCACCACCGGTTCGCCGGCCAGCACGACTTCTTCGCCGACGCGGTCGCGGACGAGGGCACCATGCGGTCGGCCTGGAACCTGGTGGGCATCGGGCGCGGGCGGTGGGAGTTCATGCTCACCACCGCCGCGCTGGTCGGCGCGGTCAACGCGCTGCTGGTCGGGCTCGGGGTCGCCCTGCTGGTCGGGCTGGCCGGGGCCGGGCACGGGTTGGCCGTCCCGGTCGGGGTGGTGACCGCCGTGGCGGTGTTCGCCGCACAGTTCGCCTACATCCTGCGGACGTCCGCGGCGCGACAGGACTGACCGGCGTTCAGACCGAGCGCCAGTCGTTCGAGGTCAGGGAGTTGGCCTGCGGGCCCATCAGCAGCATGCCGCCGTCGACGGGCCAGGATGCGCCGGTGACGTAGCTGGCGGCGGGGGAGGCGAGCAGTGCCACCACGGCGGCCACCTCCCGGGCGTCACCCGGCCGCCCCACCGGTACACCGGGCCGGTCCTGGGTGAACGGGTCGACGTCCTCCTGGTCGGTCATCGGCGTGGCGATCTCGCCCGGTGCGACCGCGTTCACGGTGATCCCGTCGGCCGCCAACTCCTGCGCCATCACCTTGGTGAGCAGCCCGAGCCCGCCCTTCGCCGCGCAGTACGCCGCCGAACCGACCCGGGGGGCGTGCTCGTGCACGCTGGTGATGTTGATGATCCGCCCGCCGACCCCGGCGGTCCTCATCCGCCGCACGGCCCGCTGGGCGCACAGGAACGGCCCGTCCAGGTCGACGGCGAGCACCTCGCGCCACTGCTCCCACCCGGTGTCGACGAACGGGGTCGAGGCGCCGGTGCCGGCGTTGTTGACCAGCACCCCGATGCCGCCCAGTCGGTCGGCCAGCTCGTCCACCACGGCCGCCGCGTCCGGCAGCCGGGTCAGGTCCATCTCGACGGCCTCGCAGCGCCGACCGGTGGTGCGCACCTCGGTGGCGGTCCGCTCGGCGCCGTCGGGGTCGCCGTACCAGGTGATGCCGATGTCGAAGCCGGCCTCGGCCAGGGCGACGGCGCACGCCTTGCCGATGCCGGAGTCCGCGCCGGTGACGACGGCGATTCTCGGGTAGTTCTCGTATCGCTGCGGCATGCTTGCGCACTACCCCGGCCGGATCGGCTCAACCGGGTCGACCTGGTGTACCGGTGGACACGGTGGGTAGCCGCCTGCCATGGAGCTGGTTCAGGAATCGCCGTACCGGTTCCGGATCGACCGCCGGGCGCCGATGCGGGTGCCCGGGGTGGTGTTCGCCGTGCCGGAGCTGCTGCCCGACGTCGGTGCCGACCGGTCGCTGGACCAGGTGGCGAACGTGGCCACCCTGCCCGGCATCGTCGGGGCGTCGTACGCCATGCCCGACGTGCACTGGGGCTACGGCTTTCCGATCGGTGGGGTCGCCGCCACCGACGTCGCCGAGGGCGGGGTGGTCTCGCCGGGCGGGGTCGGCTTCGACATCTCCTGCGGGGTGCGGTTGCTCACCGCCGAACTGGACCGGTCGGAGCTTCCCCGGGTCCTCGACGCGCTGATGGACGGCCTGGACCCGGCGGTGCCGCGCGGCATGGGCCGGGGCGCGGTCTGGAACCTCGCCGACCGGGCGGAGCTGGACGCGGTGCTGCGCGGCGGTTCCCGGTACGCGGTCGAACAGGGGCACGGGGTGCCCCGGGACCTGGCCCGTTGCGAGGACGGCGGCGCGGTGGCCGACGCCGATCCGGCGCAGGTCAGCGAGCGGGCCGTGCAGCGCGGGCAGGGCCAGGTCGGCAGCCTCGGCTCCGGTAACCACTTCCTGGAGGTGCAGGCCGTCGAGGAGGTGTACGACGAGCCGGTCGCGGCGGCCTTCGGGCTGCGCCTCGGCCAGGTCTGCGTGATGATCCACTGTGGCTCCCGTGGGCTGGGCCACCAGATCTGCACCGACCACGTGCGGATCATGGAGCGGGTCATGCCCCGGTACGGCATCGAGGTGCCGGACCGGCAGCTCGCCTGCGCGCCGGTCGGTTCCCCGGAGGGTCGGGCCTACCTGGGTGCGATGGCCGCCGCGGCGAACTACGCCCGGGCCAACCGGCAGTTGCTCACGGAGTCGGCCCGCCGGGTCTTCAGCCGGGTTGCCGGGAGCGGCCTGGATCTGGTGTACGACGTGTCGCACAACCTCGCCAAGATCGAGGAGCACGGGCGTGACGGCGGCACCCGGCGGCTCTGCGTGCACCGCAAGGGCGCCACCCGCGCGCTGCCGCCCGGGCACCCCGACCTCCCCGACGACCTGGGTGACGTCGGGCAGCCGGTGCTGATCCCGGGCTCGATGGGCACCTCGTCGTACGTGCTGACCGGCGTCGCCGGGAATCCGGCCTTCGCGTCGACCTGTCACGGCGCCGGCCGTACCCGCAGCCGGGGCGAGGCCACCCGGGCCGTCCGAGGTCAGGACGTGCGGCGCGACCTGGCGGCGCGGGGCGTGGCCGTTCGGGGCGCGTCCTGGAAGGGGCTGGCCGAGGAGATGCCGGAGGCGTACAAGGACGTCTCGGCGGTGGTCGAGGCGGCCCGGGGCGCCGGGCTGTGCCGGCTCGTCGCCCGCCTCACCCCACTCGGCGTGGTCAAGGGCTGACCGGCCTCAGACGTCCAGGGTCACCGCGCACGACCAGCCGGCGGAGCCCGGGGCGATGTGCAGCGCGTGCAGCGACACCGCCTTCGGCACCGCGCCGACCAGTTCCACCGCGTCGGTGCTGGTAGACCGCCAGCGCACCCGCAGGCCGCCGTCGTCGGTCGACCGCACGTCGCAGTCCAGCGGAAGGGTGCCCTCGGTGTCCAGCCGGAAGATCACCTCGTCCAGTACGCCGACCAGCAGGTCCTCGTCGTCGCCAGGCGGCACATCGAACTCGGTGTCCGCCTGAGGCCGGGCGCCGCCGGTGTCGGCGAACGTCTCGACCAGCGCGGCGACGGCCTCGGCGAGGCACCCGTCCCGGTCGGGCGCCCACGCCTCGATCCGGACGTCGGCGGTGTGCGGCATGCTCCGGTGCCCCCGTTGCGTCGAGCGCTGCATGCCTCCGATCATGCCGGTCGGTGGCCCCACACACCGCCCGGATCCTCCGGGACCACCGACGGCTGTCCGACGACGTACCGTCGCCGGATGCGGATCACCCGGTTCACCCACTCCTGCGTCCGCGTCGAGCACGACGGCGGGGTGCTCGTCGTCGACCCGGGCACCTGGAGCGAACCCGCTGCCCTGGTCGGCGCGGACGCCGTCCTGGTCACCCACGAGCACTCCGACCACGTCGACGTGCTGCGGCTGGCCGGCCTCGGCGTCCCGGTGTACGCCCCCGAGGGCGCCCGGCTGCCCGACCTCGCCCCGTTGCCGGTGACCCGGGTCCACGCCGGGCAGCGCTTCACCGCCGCCGGCATCCCCGTCACCGCGCACGGCGGCCGGCACGCCGCCATCTTCGAGGGCCAGCCCGACTGTCCCAACCTCGGCTACCTGATCGGCGACGGTGTCTACCACCCGGGCGACGCGCTGCACGTGCCGGACGAGCCGGTGCACACCCTGCTGGTCCCGGCGCAGGGGTCCTGGCTGCGCCTCGACGAGGCGATCCGGTTCGCCCGTGCGGTGGGCGCCGCTCACACGTACCCGATCCACGACGCGCAGATCAACGAGCGCGGCCTGGCCAGCGTGGCCGGCTGGTTCGGCGAGACGATCCCCGGCTACCGTCACCTCGTCCCCGGCGACACCGCCTGACCGGCGGCCGTCATCTCGAAGCGTGGTGCGGCGTCGGTGAGCACGGCGACCCGTGTCGGTGCCGACCACGCCTCGGTCAGCTCCGCCACCAGCGTGGCGACCAGCCGGGTCACGTCCGCCTCGGCGTCCGGGTGCAGCGCCTCGGCGACGATCAGCACGGACGAGGTGGCCGGCCGCACGGCCGACCAGCCGCTCTGCCGGTTCGTCCAGCGCCGGGCGTGCGCCCGGCCCGCGCTGTCGACGAAGGTCACCTCTCCGGGGTCGGGGTGCTCGGTGTCGCCGGCGAAGCTCAGGTACTCCTCGTCGCCCTGCGCCGGTCGGACCATGAGGTCACCGTCGACGCGGTCGAGGTCGAGCACCGCGACCGGGATCGCGTACGCGGCCGAGACGGCGTTGCAGAGGTCGACCAGGGGGTGCAGCCGGGGCAGGTCGTCGTCCAGGCGCAGCCGGCGCAGCAGCGCCTCCGCGGCGCACCGGTAGCGGGTGGGCCGCAGCCCCATGGTCGTGTACGCCCGCCGCCACGCCTGGATCTCCGAGAAGCCGCTCTCGGCGCCTGCGGCCAACCGCTCGCGGGCCACGGTGAGGTACGCGGCGGTCCGCTGGGTGACGTCGGCCGTGGCGGTGATCCCGCTGGCCTGGACCACGCCGGCGACGAGGTCGGGGTACGCGGCGCGAAGCTGCGCGGAATGCTCGAACTGCACGGGACTCCCTATCGTTCGGTGAGGGCGAGTGTCACGCCGAGCGCGACGAAGGTGCCGGCGACGGACCGGCGCAGCCAGTCGGTGACCCGTGGCCGGGTCAGCACCCGGTCGCGCACCCGGGCCGCGAAGACGCCGTAGCCGCTGAACACCACGAAGGTGAGCAGCATGAACACCGCGCCGCACGCGAGCATCGACCGGGTCGAGCCCGGCGCGGTGGTGTCCACGAACTGCGGCAGGAACGCGACGAAGAACAGCGTCGGCTTCGGGTTGAGCAGGTTGACCAGCACTCCGGAGACGATCACCCGGGCCGCGGAGCGGGGTGTCGCCGTGCTGGTCGCCGCGAAGGCGCTGCGGTCCCGGGCGGTCGACCAGGCCAGGTAGAGCAGGTACCCGACGCCGAGGTACCTGACCACCTCGAAGGCCGCCGCGCTCGTCTGCAACAGCGCGGCGAGACCGGTCAACGCCGCCAGCAGGTGCGGCACCACCCCCAGCGTGCAGGCGAAGGCGGCCAGCACACCGGCCCGGGCGCCCCGGGACAGTCCGGCGGAGAGGGTGAAGAACACCCCGGTGCCCGGGGTGACCACCACGATCAGCGTGGTGATCAGGAACGGAACTGTCACGGATGTCCTCCGGTGTGGCTCGACGGGGCTGCCTGATTCCCACTCTGCTGCCAAGATGGTCCGGTGAGCAGGGCCAAAACGAGGGCATCCGACAGGTCCATAACGACCGGGTCGGATTTTCTGCACCTGACCATCGCCGACGCCCCACCCGGCGGGCGCGCCGACTGGCTGGCCGCGCGGCTGCGCCAGGCCCTCGCCGACGGCCGGGTGCCGGTGGGGGGCCGCCTGCCCGCCACCCGGTTGCTCGCCGCCGACCTCGGCGTCTCCCGGGGGGTGGTCACCGAGGCGTACCAGCGGCTGACCGAGGAGGGGCACATCACCGGGAGGGGCCGGGCCGGGACGGTGGTCGTCGCCGCGCCGCCCGCACCGGCGACCCCGACACCCGCCCCGGCCGCCGCGCCGGCGCCGGGTGCGCTCTTCCCGCCGGCTCCGGGCAGCGACATCTTCGACGCGGTACGAGCGGCGAGCGCGACCATCGACCTGACGCCCGGCGTACCGGATCTGACCGCCTTTCCCCGCGCGGACTGGCTGCGCGCCGAACGGACCGTGCTGGCCCACCTCGCCGCGGCCGACTTCGGCTACGGCGATCCGTGTGGCACGCCCGCGCTGCGCCGGGCCGTCGCCGCCTGGCTGGCCCGCAGTCGAGGCATCGCCGTCGACCCCGTCGAGGTCATCATCGTGGCCGGCGTGTCCCAGGCGCTCGGGCTGCTCGCCCAGGTGCTCGGCGCGGCCGGCATCGACCGGATCGCGGTCGAGGACCCGGGCTCGCTCGGCGTGCGGCAGCACCTGAACAACTGGCGGGTGGACACCCCACCGGTCGCGGTGGACGACGCCGGGCTGCGGGTCGACGAGCTGGCGGCCAGCGGCGTGCCGGCGGTGATGCTCACCCCCGCACACCAGTTCCCGACCGGTGTGGTGCTCGACGGTGACCGCCGCCGCCAGCTCGTCGACTGGGCGCGGGCCGGCGGGCTGATCATCGAGGACGACTACGACGCCGAGCACCGCTACGACCGGCCCCCGGTGCCGGCGCTGCGTGGGCTGCTGCCCGAGCAGGTCTTCTACGCCGGCAGCGTGTCCAAACTGCTCGCCCCGGCGCTGCGGGTCGGTTGGCTGCTCGTGCCGGCCCGCTACCGGGAGGCGGTGGTGGCCGCCAAACGCAACGCCGACCTGGGCAACGCCGTGTTGCCGCAACTGGTGCTGGCCGAGCTGATGACCTCCGGTGCGCTGGAGCGTCACCTTCGGCTGCTGCGCCGCCGGCACATCCAGCGTCGGGACGCGATGATCACGGCGCTGGCCCGGCACCTGCCCGGCGCGACGGTGCACGGGGCGGCGGCCGGGCTCCACCTGATGATCACGTTGGACGGTGAGCTGGCCGACGGCGAGCTGGCCGCGGCGACGCTGGCCCGGGGAGTGAAGGTGCAGCCGCTGTCCTGGCACTGCCAGCGGCCGTACCGGCCGGGCCTGGTGCTCGGCTACGCCGCGCGTACGGCCACCGAGATCGAGGAGGGCGTCGCGACGATCGCTGCCGCCCTCCGCTCCGGCTAGGCAGACCGGCGGTGTCGACGGTGGACATCCACGGTGCCGAATGGACTGCGGGCACACACCGGTGCCGCCCGACGTGTCGGTCGCGCTCATACCTCGTGTGCTCTACGTCACGGTAGCGTCTGCCCACGCCGACGCCTCCCGCCGGCGCTCCCAAGGAGAGCGTCACATGACGACACCGCTGAAAGCCGCCACCGCCCTCGCCGCCGTCCTCCTGCTGATCCTCACCGGCGCGGCCCCCGCCCAGGCCGCCACCCCGGCGACGAAGCCCCCGGTCTCCGGGTCACTGAACACCTACAACGTCTCCGGCGTGTACGTCGCCGGCGTCTCCTCGGGCGGATACCTGGCCACCCAACTGCACGTCGCCTACTCGTCCAGGATCCGCGGCGCGGCCGTCTTCGCCGCCGGGCCGTACTACTGCGCCCAGAACAACGTCGCCCAGGCGCTCTACGGCTGCGGCGACAACCAGTACCCGACCAACGTGTCCGCCCTGCAGACCTACACCCGGACCTGGGCGTCCTACGGCTGGGTCGACCCGGTCGGCAAGCTGTCCGGCGACCCGGTGTACGTCTTCCACGGCGCCAACGACAACACCGTCAAGAAGTCCGTCACCGACGACCTGGTCCGCTACTACCAGCACTTCGGCGCCAGCGTGCAGTACGACAGCGGTTCCGCGGCCGGCCACTCGTGGGTCACCCCGTACGGGACGCTGGGATGCACCGCGACCGCGTCGCCGTTCCTCAACGACTGCGGCAGCGACCCGCAGAACGCCCTGCTGCGCAAGCTGCTCGGTGGCGTGAACGCGCCGAACACCGGCCCGCTCGGCGGCACGCTCATCCGGTTCAACCAGAACACCTTCGCGGTCAACGGCTGGGCCAACGGGCTGAGCATGGACGCCAACGGCTTCGCCTACGTCCCGTCGGCCTGCGCGGCCGGCCAGTCGTGCCGGCTGATGGTCGCCCTGCACGGCTGCCTGCAGGGGTACGGCTCGGTGGGCACCGCCTTCGTCGACCGGGCCAACCTCAACCCGTACGCCGACACCAACAACCTGATCGTCCTCTACCCGCAGGCCACCTCCGCCGTCAGCAACCCGAACGGCTGCTGGGACTGGTGGGGTTACCTCGGCGCGACCAACTACCCGATCAAGGGCGGCGCCCAGATAGAGACGATCATGAACATGGTCCGCCGGCTGGACGGCTGAGCCACCCGGGCTGACCGGGCCAACCCGCCCGGTCAGCCCAGGAACAGGCGGACCAGGACCAGCACGGCGAGCAGCGCCGGCCCGCGCCCGCCCTGGCGCAGCAGGTCGATGGGGATCATCCCGAACGGCGTGTTCACCGTCGCCCCGCCGTAGTTGATCGGTGGTCGGGTGCCGCTGCGCCACGCGGCGGCCACCACCCCGAGCGCCATCGCCGGCCCCAGCCAGGGCGGCCCACCGTCGACCGTCGGCAGGGTCAGCAGCCACCACAGCCCC
This sequence comes from Micromonospora sp. RHAY321, assembly GCF_023896955.1. Taxonomy (GTDB): domain Bacteria; phylum Actinomycetota; class Actinomycetes; order Mycobacteriales; family Micromonosporaceae; genus Micromonospora. The sequence continues at coordinate 868,730 of NZ_JAMHIW010000001.1, read as the reverse complement.
GCGCCGATCGCCGGCACCACCACGTGGATCCCGCTCAGCGCCGCGTCACTGCCGCCGAGCGCCCGACGCAACCCCGGCGACCGGCTGATCGACCGCAGGCCACCGGTCAACCGGTCGGTGGCGAGGTAGCCGAACACCACCTGCGCGGCACCGGCCAGCCCGGGCAGGGCGAGCGCGGCGGCGTACTGGACGAGGATCAGCGCCGTCCAGATCAGCAGGGCGCTGGGGTGGCGGCGCAACCGGCGCACGTCGGCCTGGAGCATCGCCCACCAGCCGGGGCCGGACAGGAACCGGCGGCTGCGCACCCGGCCGATCTGCCGCCAGCGCCGGCTCTCCACCAGGCCGGCGAGCAGGCTCGGGTCGAGCAGGATGGTGGCCGTGGCGGCGGCGTTGGCGAACTGCGCGCCGGTGGTCAGGGTGGCCCGGTCCACCCGGGGCAGCGCGCGTACCGCCAGGACGGTGGCGGCGACCGCGAGGGGCACCCCGACGGCGACCAGACCGGCGGTCGGCGACGTCGACGGCCGGGGCAGCGCGTCACCGAGGCGGCCGACGACCACCACCAGAGCCGTGACGAGGGCGGCCGCCACCACCGGCACCACCCCGGCCAGCGTCGGCCACCGCCGGCCGGCCCCGCTGCCCTGGGCGACGACGCTGGACGCCAACGCGGTCGCACCCCACCCCGCGCCGGCCGCCGCCGCCCAACCCAGGGCGGTCAGGTCGGTGACGCCGCCGAGCGCCGCCACACCCACCCCGACCAGCGCGGTGCCGGCCGTCGCGCCCGTCAGCAGGATGGCGAGGCGCGGCGCCAGCCAGGCCCGCCGGTCGACCGGCGCGCTGGTCACCCAGCTCTGCGTCGCCGGGGTGACCAGCAACGGGCCGAGCGCGCGCAGGCCGCGCCAGGCGAGCCCGGCGGCGGCCAGCAGCGCGGCGACCGCCAGCCACCAGCGCACCCCCGGATCGGCCCGCCCGACGGTGGGCGACTCCAGCATGTCGCGGCTGGCGCTGACCGCGAACCAGCCGTACATGCCCACGAACAGGACCACGACGTACGCGTCGCCCAGCACGTCGCCCAGGGAGTGGTCGTGGTGCCGTCGGCGGGCCCGGCGCAGGTGTGAGCGCACCTGCCGGGCGGTGGGCACCCCGACCGGGGCGTCGGCGACCGTGGCGGGCGGTGCCGTCACCGGCCGATCTCGATCCGCTCGTCGACGACGGCGTCGATCAGCTCCGGGTCGTGCGAGGCCAGCAGCACGGCGGTGCCCGCCTCCCGTTCCCGGCGCAGCCGGTCGGCCAGCCACTGTCGTCCTCGTACGTCCAGCCGCTGTTCCGGTTCGTCGAGGATCAGCACCCGGCGCGGCCGTACGAAACAGGACGCCAGGGCCAACCGGCGGCGCTGCCCACTGGACAACGTCACCGGCAGTTGGTCGCGGGCCGGTTCCAGGCCCAGCTCGGCGACGACCTCGTCGACCGGGTCGGCGTCACCCCCGTGGGCGTACGCGACCAGTTCCAGGTGCTCGACCACGGACAGGTCGGGAAAGAAGTCGATGTCGTCCAGGGCGGCCGCCACCAGGGCACGCACCTGGGGGTCGGTCTCGTCGGCCCGGCGGCCCTGCACCAGCACCTCGCCCGCGTCCGGCCGGTCGGCGCCGACCACGCAGCGCAGCAGGGTGGTCTTGCCGCTGCCGTTGGGGCCCAGCACCACCGCGATCCGGCCCGCCTGGAGCGTGAAGCTCACGTCGTCGAGCACGACCAGGTTGCCGAAGTTGCGGCTAAGTCCCCGCACCGAGAGCGCATCCACGGTCACACACTCTCCCAGACCCGTTCCACCGGCCAACGTGAGCGATCGACATCACGCCGGCGCCCGATGCCGGACCGGAGCGTCCCGCCGGCGCTCGTCCGCTGATCACGGGCCGGCTGGTGCCCGGTCCGCGCCGTCGTCCAGGCGGCGGTCGGCGGCGGCCAGCCCGTCGGCGTCGTCGACCTCCTCGGCCACCGCCGCCGCGTCCGCCCAGTGCCGCCGCGCCTCGGACCGGTCGCCCAGCTCGGCGGCGGCGTCACCGAGGTACAGCAGGGTCCGCGCGAGCCCCGGGGTGGGGCGGCTCTCCTCGCGCAGCCGCCGGCTCTCGGCCAGCAGCTCGTATGCCGCGCGTGCCTGGGCCGGCGTGGCGGTCAGCAGCGTCGCACCGGCGTTGAGCAGCGCCGCCGCCCGGCTGGTCGGGTCGCTGACCGACTCGTACTCGCGCAGCGCGGCCCGCCAGGCCTGCGCGGCGTCCAGGTGCTCGCCGAGGGCGGAGTGCACCAGCACCAGGTTCGTCAGCGCCGCGGCGTAGCCGCGCGCGTCACCGACCGACCGGAACGTGTTGGCCGCCCGCACGAGGTGGTGGTGGGCGGTGTCCAGCTCGCCCCGGGCCAGCTGCGCCGCGCCGAGGCCCAGGTCGGTGAGCGCGAGCCCGGCCCGGTCCGCGCCCGAGCGGTGCCGGCGGGACAGCTCCAGGTGCTCCACCGCGTCGTCGAGCTGCCCCAGGTCGAGCAGGGCCAGGCCGAGGTTCATCCGGGCCTGGGCGGTGCCCCGCCTCCCACGCTCGGCCACCGCCAGGGTGAGCGCGGCGGCGGCCCCCTGCGGGTCGTGCCGGCGCCGGCGCAGCACCCCCAGCTCGTTGTGCGCCCATCCGGCGATCTCGGGCCGGTCGTCGGCGGTCGGGGTGTTGAGCACCGTCCGGCACACCTGCTCCCACTCGTCCAGCCGCTCGGCGTGTGCCAGCCACCCGCAGAGCGCCACGGCCAGCCGGAACCACCACCGTCGCACCCGCCGGGGCAGCGTCTCGGCCGCGCCGGCCGGCACCCGCACCACCGCCAGCAGCAGCTCCTGGTGCAGGTCGAACCAGCCGTACGGGTCGTCGTCCAGCGGCAGTGACCACTCCCGGTCCGGTGGGGAGCCGAGCACGGCCAGGTTGGCCGCGTGCCGTTCGGCCCGGCGGGCCAGGTGCCGGGTCAGTCGGGCCTGCGCGGCGACCCGGGCCCGCGCGGGATCGGCACTTCGCAGGTGCAGCCGGGCGTTGCCGGCGAGCAGCGGGCGGATCTCGTACCGGTCGCCGGGAGCGCCGACCACGAACGCCGCGGCGGCCAGCTCGTCGAGCAGCGCCGTCACCCGCTCCGGGTGTCGACCGGCCAGCGCGGCGATGGCCGGCCGGTCCACCGGCGCGGGGGCCAGCGACATCAGCCGGTACAGGCGGCGGGCCTCGCGGGTCAGCGCCCGGTACGCGGTGTCCCGCTCGGTGACCAGCCGCGCCGCCGGCGAGATGGTGACCCGCTGGTGCGGGGGTGTCTGCACCGCGCGGCGCAGCGCGTCCAGCACGTCGGCGTGCCGCCAGCCGTGCTGCGCGGTGCGGTAGCCCAGCGCCCGGACGGTGCGTGGCTGCTGCCCGCACAGCTCGACGATCTCGCGGACCGCCGGGTCGCTCCGCGGGTCCGCGCGGCGGATCCGGGCGGCTGGCGCGGCCACGCCGGCGGCGGCGAACAGCTCCACCGCCTCGGCCGGGCCCGGCTCGGCGATCCAGTGCGCGACCACGCCCTCGAGCCCGCTCAGCGCCGGGCCGCCGGCGAGCAGCAGCCGGCAGGTGCGTGCGGTGGGCGGAAGCAGTGGCCGGACCTGCTCGGGGCGGTCGACGTTGTCGAGCACCAGCAGGATCTTGCGGCCGTCGAGCTGGCGGCGCAGCGCGTCGGCGGCGACCGCGAGGGCGTCCGGCCGGCCCGAGGTGGGCGGCGCGGTGCCCAGGACCCCGGCCAGCGCGGTGAGCACCTGCCGGGCGGACCGGGGTCGGCCGCCGCGGCGCAGGTCGAGGTAGTACTGCCCGTCGGGGAAGTCCTCCCGGCACAGGTTCGCCGCCTGCACGGCGCAGGCGGAGGTGCCCACCGCCCGCCGGCCCAGCACGGCCACCGCGTGCTCGCGCGCGAGCAGCCCGAGCACCGCGTGCACGTGCTCGTCGCGTCCGGTGAAGCCGGCCGGATAGGGCAGCGTCGGCGCGCCGGTGGCCGGTACGGCGACGACGTCGGTGGGCTCCGGGCTCACCTCCCGGGCGGCGCGGCGGCGGCGCATCTCGAACACCACGAAGCCGACTCCACCGCTGATCACCAGCACGATGCTGGCCGGCCCGAGCACGCTGGCGGCCAGCTCGGAGAGCAGGTTGCTGGCCAGGTTGCCGAGCACCCCGCTGACCAGCGTGCCGACCGCGATGAGCACCGGCCAGCGCGGCCCCCGGCCGGTGCCGGTGGGGCTGGTCACCGGACGCCCCCGGAGACCAGCCCGGCGACGAGGTGCCGCCGGGCGAGCACCACCAGCACCACCGGCAGCACCGAGGCGAGCACCGAGCTGGCGGCCAGCAGACCGCTGTTGCTCACGAAGCCGCGGGTCTGCCCGGCCAGGAACAGCCCCAGCGGTGCCGCCTCCGGCGAACTGAACAGCAGACCCACCACCAGGTCGTTCCAGACCTGGACGAACTCCAGCACGGAGACCGCCACCACGGCGGGCAGGTTGTGCCGGGCCAGCCGGCGCAGGGTGCCCCACCAGCGCCGTCCGCCCAGCCGGGCGCCGCGCACCTGCTCGGCCGGCAGGTCGGCGAACGCGTTGCGCAGCACCAGCACCGCGAACGGCACGCCCAGCGCCACGTGCACGAGGGCCAGGCCGCGGGCGGTGCCGGAGGAGAGCACGAGGCCCAGCACCTCGTTGACCGGTCCGGCGATGACCTGGACCGGCACCACGCTGGCCGCGAGCAGCAGCAGCCCGGTGGCCTGCGCGGCCGGCCCGGTCAGCCACGCCAGCGGGTACGCGGCCAGCAGCGCGACCACCAGCACCGTGGCGGTCACCACGGTGGCCAGCAGCAGCGTGAACGCCAGCGTCCGCCACAGCTCCGTGCCGGTGAGCAGGGCGCGGTAGGAGCCGATGCCCGGCGGTGCCGACCACCAGCCGCGCGCGGCGGCGTCCACCCGCCCGTGCATGGAGGTGGCGACCAGCACCGCCAGCGGCACCAGCCAGGCCACCGCGGCACCGGCCGCGAGCAACCGGAACACCCGCCGGGGCGGGGCGACCCGGCCCGGGTCCGGTGGTGTCTCGGCACGCGGGGGCGGCCACGCCTGCCGGACGAACAGCGCCGCCACCAGGATCCCGCCGACGACCGCGACCATCCACACCACGCCGAGGGCCGCGCCCTCGCCGGTGGTGGTGCCACCCGAGGTCTGCCACACCCGCAGGGCGAGCACGGCGGCCTCGTCACGGACCGAGCCGGGAGTCATCACCAGGATCAGGTCGAAGGTGCGGCTGGTCCCCACCGCCACCAGCGCGAAGACGACGGCGACGGTCCGCAGCAGCAGCGGCCGCCACTGCGCGTCCCACAGCACGTGGCGTCGACCGCCGCCGTAGGCGCGGACCGCGTCGGCCAGGCTCGGCGGGACCGCGTCCAGCGCGGCGCGGAAGACCAGCACGGCCAGCCCCACCCACGCCCAGACGAACGCCGACATCAGCGCCACCGTGACCAGGCCCGGCCCGAGCAGTTGCGGGGCGTCCTCGGCGGACCGGCCGGTCAGCCGCGCCGCGACCAGCGTGGCGAGGCCCCGGGTCGGGTCGGGGTCGTACATCAGGCGGAAGGTCACCCCGGTGACGACCAGCGGCAACGCCACCGGCACCAGCAGGATCAGGCGGACCAGCCCGCCCTCCTGCGAGCGGCGGGACGCGGCGGCGAGCAGGTAGCCCAGCGCCGTCACCACCGCCGGCACCAGCACCGCCCAGAGCACCGTGCGGCCGACCACCGCGCCGGTGCCCGGCGCGGCGAGCGCGGTCTCGAAGTGATCCACGCCGACCCAGCGACCGTCGGTGGTCACGCTGGCGTGCAGGGTGCGCAGCACCGGCCACACCACCAGGCCACCGAGCAGCACGATGGCGGGCAGCAGCAGCGCGGAGGTGGCCCCGGCCGCGGGGTACGCCCGGCCACGCCGGGGCGGCCCCACGTCGTCGAGCACCGCCAGCTCGCCGAGCACCCGGACCTGGCTCATCGGCCGCTGCCCGCGCTGCGTGCCGCTGCGGCGAGCTGGCCGGTGGCCCGACGGATCGCGTCGGCGGCGGACACGCCGTCGGTGACGTCGGCGAAGAAGTCCTGCATGATGCGCCAGATGCCCAGGCCGTCGGAGCCGGTGAACGGCCCGGGCAGCTGGTCGGAGAGGTCGAAGCGCAGGGTGCCGGGGGCGCGCATCTCGCCGGCGAGCTGGCGGCGGACCGGGTCGACGTAGCCGTCCAGCGGGATGGTGGTGTTGGGCGACAGGTAGCCGCCGGCGCGCAGCCAGGGCTGGAACGAGTCGGCCCTGGTGAGCCACTCGACCAGCTCGACCCCGCCCCGGGCGTCGACGAACGCCACCGCGGCGTCGCCGCCGACGATCAGTGGGCCGCGCCCGCCGGGCCGGGTGCTCGGGAACCGGAAGGTGACCGGCTCCTCCGGGCCGCGCCGGAACGTGCCGACCACCTCGGCGGTGAAGTCGGCCTCGAAGACCATGACCGCGCGCCGGGAGCGCACCACCTGGATCACCGACTCCTCGTACTGGGTGAGCAGGGCGCGGCGCCCCCCGCCGGGGAAGGCTCCGTCGATGCTCCACAGCTCGGCGAGCCGGTCCAGGGCGTCGCGCACGGGCCGGCCCTGCCAGTCGGCGTCCGGCCCGGCGAGGGCGTCGTAGGCGTCCGGTGCCAGGTCGGCCAGCACGTTCTCGAACCAGTCGGTGAGCACCCAGCCGTCCGCCGCGCCGATCGCCAGCGGTGCCGGGCCGGCGCCGCGCCGGGCGACTGCGCCGAGGCGGCGGGTCAGCGTGACCAGCTCGTCCCAGCTGCCGGGCGGGTCGGGCAGCACCGACGGCAGGCGCCAGATCAGGGACTTGTGCGCCGCCTTCACCCAGACGCCGTAGCGCCGGTCGCGGGTCATCAGCAGGTCGCTCAGCCCGGTGGGCACCGCGTACTCCGTCGATGGGCGCACGGGGCTCAGCCACCCCCGCCGGGCGTACTCGGTGACCAGGCCGGGGCGCGGCAGGATCGCCACGTCCGGGCTGGTGCCGGCGAGATGCCGGGCGCGCAGGAACGCGTCGATGTCGTTGCCGGCGCTGACCACGTGCACCGGGGCGGGGTAGCCAGCGACGACCCTGCGGAACCGCTCCAGCTCGCTTCCGCTCCAGACGACGGCCACCTGCACCGACCGGGTGCCTCCGGTGCAGCCGGCGGCGGTCACCGCGGTGCCGGCCGCGGCGGCGCGCAGCAGGCTACGCCGGCTCACCCGGCCCGTCGGCGTCACCGGCTGATCCCGTCGGGCTCGGTGAGCAGCTCGTGCCGGCGGGGGATCTCGGTCAGGGCGGCCTGGTCCGCAGTGCACACGAGCACGGCCACCCCGGGTGCGTCCGGTGGGGAGAGTCGGGGCAGCAGATCGCCGAGGCGGCTGCCGCCGGCCGGGTCGGTGGGCAGGTCGATGACGAGCACCTCGGGCAGGCACACCGCAGCCCGGGCCAGGGCGACCCGGAAGCGCTGGGCGTCGGAGAGCAGGTGCGGCAGCAGGGCCAGCGTCGGCGCCAGCTCCAGCCGGTCCACCACGGTGGCCGTCCAGTCGTCGGCCACCTCGTGCACCCGTTCGCGTTTGCGCTGGCCGTACTCGATGTTGCGGCGCACGGTGAGCTGCGGCAGCAGCGCGCCGCCGGCGGGCACGTAGCCGATCTGCCGGCGTGGCGGCGGCAGGGCGGTGACGTCGCGGTCGCCGACCAGGACGCGGCCGGTGACCGGGGTGGCGAGCCCGGCCAGCACCCGCGCGACGGCCGTGCCGACCCGGGGTGGTGCCACCAGGGCGGCCGTCGAGCCGGCCGGGACGTCGAGGGTCACCGGCCCGGTGCCGGGGACGGCGACCAGTGCGCGTAGCCGTAACGTGACCCTCACCTCCGGTGACCGCTGGTGACCGTCCCAGGGTGGCACACCGTGCCGACGGTCGATGCCCCTCGGATCTTCCACTGTGGAGAAGCCGCCCGGGGCGGGCTGTCACCGGGCGGACTGGTCGGCAGGCGCGTAGAGGGCGGCCAGCCCGGCCGCCGTGGCGGTCAGCTGCTCGCGCAGCGCGACCGGGGTCAGCACCTCCACGTCGGCGCCGAGGCGCAGCAGATCGCCATGGGCGTGGGTGAGCGACTCGATCGGCAGCACGGCGGTCACCCAGCCTTGCCCGTCGGGCGGCCCGGCGCTGGCGTCCATCGCGGCGACCACCGGATCGCTGCCGATCTCCCGCAGCCGTGCCCGGCCGGCAGGGGAGAGCCGGACGGTGGCCTCGTCGCGGTGCAGGCGGGCCCGGAACTGCACCACGTGTGCCCGCCACCAGGCCGGCAGGTCGAAGTCGGCCGGCCGCTCGAACCCCTGCTCGAGCGGGGTCAGCGCGAGGATCTGGTTGACCCGGTAGGTCGCCGGTGCGCCCCGACCGGGCTGGTCGGCCACCACGTACCAGCGGCCGCCCTTGAGCACCAGGCCGTACGGCTCCAGCACCCGGGTCACCTCACCCCGCCAGCTGCGGTAGCGCACCTCGATGCGGTGCTGCCGCCAGACCGCCTCGGCCGTGCGGGCCAGCTCGGGGGAGGCGTCGCCGTCGGCGTACCAGCCGGGTGTGTCGAGGTGGAAGCGTTGTTGGAGCTGGGTGGCGCGGTCGCGCAGCGGCGCGGGCAGCGCGGCGTGCAGCTTGAGTTGCAGCGCGGCCACCACGTCGCCGTAGCCCAACTCGCCGGCGGGCCCGGGCAGCCCGGCGAGGAAGAGCCGGTCGGCTTCCTCGACGGTCAGCCCGGTCAACCGGGTCCGCCAGCCGTCGACCAGTTGGTAGCCGCCGGCGTGCCCGGCCTCGCCGTAGAGCGGGATGCCGGCGGCGTGCAGCGACTCCACGTCCCGGTAGATGGTGCGCGGCGAGACGGCCAGCCGCTCGGCGAGCTGCGCGGCGGTCAGCCGGCCGTGCGACTGGAGCAGCAGCAGGACGGAGAGAAGTCGACTCGCTCGCACTTCACTGACACTAGCTGTCAGGGGAGTGGTCCTACCGTCCCGGCATGGCATTTCGCGACAAGGATCTACGAACACCGGGACCGGTCATGGTGGACGGCCGGCAGCTCAAGCGCTACCACATCGACCAGCCGGAGCAGCGGATCGAACCGGAGGTGGAGAAGGCCGCGTACGACCTGCTGCCGGCGCTGCTGGCCGACGTGGAGGACGACGGCACGCCGGCCGCCGGGTGGGTGGTGCTGCACCGGGGGGCGGACAGCGGCGCCTACCTGCTGGCGTACACCTGGATGTGGGACAACGTGGTGGAGGTCCGCATCGCGGCGGCCGGGCAACCGGCACTGGACTGCCCGGACGATGATCCGACACACTTCGTCGACCTGCGCCGTCCCGGAGCGGGCTGCGTCTGGGAGTTGGCGGTGCTGGAGCACGAGCGCGCCGCCTGGGTCCGGCACATGCTGGTGCCGGAGAGCCCCGACCTGACCGGTTACCTGCACGACACACGAGCGGAAGGGCCGGTGGGCCGCTGATGGGCGACTTCGACTTCTTTGTGGGCACCTGGAACGTGGTCAACCGCCGGCTGCGCAAGCGGCTGGTCGGCTCGGACGAGTGGGAGGAGTTTCCGGGGCTGTCGACCGCCCACGGCTTCTTCGGCGGCGGCGGCCACTTCGACGAGATCACCTTCCCGACGAAGGGCTCGGCCGGCGCCACGATCAGGATCTTCGACCCGGCGCGCCAGGAGTGGTCGATCTACTGGATGAACAGCGATCGCGGCGAGTTGGAGCAGCCGCCGATGGTGGGCCGCTTCGTCGACGGCGTCGGCCGCTTCTACGCCGACGACCAGCACGAGGGGCGCCCGGTCCGGTGCCGGTTCATCTGGTCGGGGATCACCGCGACCACCGCCCGCTGGGAGCAGGCGTTCTCCGCCGACGGCGAGCGCACCTGGGAGACCAACTGGATCATGGAGTTCACCAAGGCGGCGGAGTAGGTCAGCTCGACGGTCGGGGAGTGGTGTCGCGGTAGATGCCGGCCATCCAGAGGTCGAGCAGCACGTCCACCACGTCCCGCTCGGCGACCGCGGGACCGTCGCCGGCGAACGTGGCGTACCAGACGCGCTCGTTCATCGAGTTGAGCGCGATGGCGAGGTCCCGGGCGGGTAGGCCGTCCGGGGCCGCGCCGCGTCGTCGTTCCGCCTCGATGGCCGCCTCGATGGCCTGCACCCAACGCTCCAGCACCGCCGCCCAGAGCCGGCGTACCTCGGCGTTGGTGCCACGGACCTGCGCGCAGGCGAGCACCAGCGCGCGGTGCGCGCCGAACGTCTCGTGGAACCGGTGGATCAGCTCACGCCAGCGTGCCCGGGGGTCCTCGGCGAGGCGTACGAGCACGTCTCCGGCGGCCGCGTCGGCCTCCTCGGTGACCCGGTCCAGCAGGGTCAGCAGCACCGCGTCCTTGGACGGGAAGTAGAAGTAGAACGTCGGCCGGGAGATGCCCGCACCTCGGGCCAGGTCGTCGATCGAGATGTCGGCGAACGCGCGCTGCTCCAGCAACCGTTCGGCGGTCCCGAGGATCGCCGTCTCCCGGTCGTCGCCGGTGGAGCGGGCGGCGCGGCGACCCCGTGCGCCGGCCTTCCCGGTGCCGGTGGGGGAGGTCGTCATGGCCGCTGATGCTACCCGAACTCAACACCCTGTCGACGAAACTCGACAGGGTGTTGACGGGTGTCGACGTCGATGGATAGTGTCCGGTCCACTGCCCCGGATGGAGGAACGCCATGACCTCCGACCACGTCGACGTGCTCATCATCGGCGCCGGCCTGTCCGGCATCGGCGCCGCCTGCCACCTGCGCCGCGACTGCCCCGACAAGACGTACGCGGTGCTGGAGGCGCGCGACGCCATCGGCGGCACCTGGGACCTGTTCCGCTACCCGGGTGTCCGGTCCGACTCGGACATGTTCACCCTCGGCTACTCCTTCAAGCCGTGGACCGACCCGAAGGCCATCGCCGACGGCGCGGCGATCCGGGAGTACGTCCGGGAGACGGCCCGCGAGTACGACGTGCAGCGGCACATCCGTTTCTCCCACCGGGTGCTGCGCGCCGAGTGGGACAGCGCCACCGCCCGCTGGACGGTGCACGCCCAGCGCACCGACACCGCCGAGACCACGGTGTTGACCTGCTCGTTCCTCTTCGCCTGCGCCGGCTACTACCGCTACGACGAGGGCTACACGCCACCGCTGCCCGGCATCGACGCGTACACCGGGCGGTTGGTGCATCCGCAGCACTGGCCCGACGACCTCGACCACAGCGGCAAGCGGGTCGTGGTGATCGGCAGCGGCGCCACCGCGGTCACCCTGGTGCCGGCCATGGCGCAGCAGGCCGCCCACGTGACCATGCTCCAGCGCTCACCGACGTACGTCATGGCGCTGCCCTCACGGGACGTGCTGGCCGACGCGCTGCGGCGCTGGCTGCCGGCGAGGGCCGCGTATCCGGTGGTGCGCTGGAAGAACGTGCTGTTGTCCACCCTCAACTTCCAGTTGAGTCGGCGCGCGCCCGGGCTGGTACGGCGGCTCCTGCGCCGGGCCGCCAAGGGTCGGCTGCCGGTCGGCTACGACGTCGACCGGCACTTCTCGCCCCGCTACGACCCCTGGGACCAGCGGCTCTGCGTGGTGCCCGACGGTGACCTCTTCACCGCGTTGCAGGAGGGCCGGGCGTCGGTGGTCACCGACACCATCGACACGTTCACCGCGCACGGCGTCCGCCTCACCTCCGGTGACGAGCTGCCCGCCGACGTCGTGGTCACCGCCACCGGGCTCAACCTGCTGGCCCTCGGTGGCCTGACGCTCACCGTGGACGGCGCCGAGGTCGACCTGGCGAGCACCGTCGCCTACAAGGGCATGATGCTCTCCGGCGTACCGAACTTCGCGCTGACCATCGGCTACACCAACGCCTCGTGGACGCTCAAGGCCGACCTGGTCGCCGGCTACGTCTGCCGGCTGCTGCGCCACCTGGACCGCACCGGCCAGCAGGTCGTCACCCCGCTCCCGCCGCCCGACGACGAGCGGGTCCCGCTCATCGACCTGCACTCCGGGTACGTGCTGCGCAGCATCGACGCGCTGCCCAAGCAGGGCGCGGCGGCGCCGTGGCGGCTCTACCAGAACTACGCGCGCGACGTGCTGCTGATGCGGCACGGCCGGCTGACCGACGAGGGAGTGCGGTTCTCCCGCGCTCGTGGCGCCGTCGACCCGGCCGAGTCGGCCGGCACCCGGGTTGCCTGAGCGGCGCATCCCCGAGCACATCCCGGCCTCCGCCGGAGACCCGCCAGGAGAGGAGCACCCATCGTGCAGAGGTTCGACTTCGCCGGTGCCACGGCCGTGGTCACCGGCGCGGCCAGCGGCATCGGTGCCGCACTGGCGCACGCCCTGGCCCGCCGGGGCAGCGACCTGGTCCTGCTGGACCGTGACGCCGAGCGGCTGGACGTGGTCACCGCCGCGATCCGCGCCGAACACCCGGACCGCCACCTGCACACCCATGTGGTGGACCTCGCCGACGAGGCGGCCACCGGCCAGGTGGCCGCGGAGATCGGCCAGCGGCATCCGAGGGTCCGGCTGTTGATCAACAACGCCGGTGTCGGCCTCGGCGGCCGGTTCGACCAGGTGACGTACGACGAGTTCCGTTGGGTGATCGACGTCAACTTCCGGGCCGTGGTGCAGCTGACCCACGCGTTGCTGCCCGCCCTCAAGGCGGAGCCGGGCGCGCACCTGGTCAACATCTCCAGCCTGTTCGGGCTGATCGCGCCGGCCGGGCAGACCGCCTACTCGGCGAGCAAGTTCGCGGTACGCGGCTTCACCGAGGCCCTGCGACACGAGCTGGTCGACGACGGCATCGGCGTCACCTCGGTGCATCCCGGCGGGATCCGCACCCGGATCACCGAGAACGCCCGGGTCGGCAGCGGCGTCTCCCACGAGGAGTACGCGGCCGGCCGGGCACAGTTCGAGAAGCTGCTCACCATCGCGCCGGAACGGGCCGCCGAGGTGATCCTGCGTGGCGTCGAGCGTCGCCGGGGCCGGGTGCTGATCGGCTGGTCGGCGAAGGTGCCCGACCTGCTCGCCCGACTCCTGCCGGCCTCCTACAACCGGCTGCTCGTCACCGGCCTGAACCGGGGCGTCGTCCGCCCGGCGACCGCCGCCGCGCCCACCGCCGCCGCGCCGGCCGCCGACGTGGCCGGCGGCTGACGGTCAGGGCGGGCTGCTGCCCCGCTTCTCCTCCTGGGCGAGCACCGCCTCGCGGTGCTCCGGCTCGTCGCGGCGGGCCAGCTCGGCCGCGAGCCGGGGGTCGGCCACCAGCCGGTCCCGGTTGCGGTGCAGGAAACTCTCGAAACCCCCGGTGTACGGGCACGCCAGGTCGCCGAGCGCCCGCTCCGGCGCGTAGCGGCAGCCGGAGCAGTAGTCACTCATCTCGTCGATGTCGGTGCCGTCCACCGCGTACGGTCGCGTGTCCACCCGGGCCAGGTCGGCGTACTGGCTCATGCCGATCACGGTCGCGTTCATCACCCAGTCGGTGCCGTCCACGAAGCACTGCCGGAACCAGTCCACGACCTCGGCCGGGCGCCAGCCGCGCTGCAACGCGTAGTTGCCCAGCACCAGCAGTCGGGGGGCGTGGTGCGTCCACGCCCGGTCCCGGACGCTGGCGAGCACGTCGGACAGGCAGCGGGCCTCGACCGCGTCGGCGTCCAGCTCGGCGAACCACTCCGGCAGCGGCTCGGTGGCGGCCAGCCAGTCGGCGCCCCGGAACCCCGGCTCGAAGTACCAGTAGAGCTGCCAGAGGAACTCGCGCCAGCCGAGCAGCCCCCGGATGAACGGCTCCACCGCCGTACGCGCAGCGGTGCCGGCCCGCCATGCCTGCTCGGCGGCGCGGACGGCCGGCTCGGGGTCGAGCAGCCCGAGGTTGAACGAGGACGAGAGCACCGAATGCGCGAACAGCGGGTCGTCGACGCTCATCACGTCGGCGTAGCGGCCGTACCCGGGCAGCCGGTGGGTCAGGAAGTGCTCCAGCCGGGCCTGCGCCTCGGCGTGCGTGGCCGGATACCGGCGGGGGCCGTCGCGGCCGACGAACCGCACCCCGTCGGCCGCCCACCGGTCCAGCTCGCGACGGACCTGCGCGTCGATGTCGTCCTCGACGATCGGCGGTGGCGGCGGTGGCGGTGCCGCCGGCGTGGCGTGGCCCTCGGTGCGGGGTCGCCCGGTCGTGTCGCCCGGGGCGGCGGTCAGCACACCGTGCCGGCGGCGGGCGTGCCGGTAGAAGTCGGTCATCCGCAGCGGGCCGCGCCGGGCCCGGTCCGCCCAGGAGGCGAAGTCGGCCTGGCTGGTGACGAAGCCGCGCGGCGGCAGCACGGTCAGCCCGGGGACCGACCGGGCGAAGCGCAGCGCCGCCCGGGAGTGCGGATGGCACACCTCCACGGGCTCGCCGACCTGCGCCAGCGCCTCTCGGAACGTGTCGGTCCGCAGCAGCAGCGCCCGGTCGCCCAGCTCCGCGGCGCGGTGCCGCAGCGCGGAGAGGATCAGGTGCGCCTTCTGACGGTGCATGGGCCGACGGCGGAACATCTCCCGGATCTCCACCAGCAGCACCGGCTGGTCGGGGTCGTCGAGGAAGTGTGGCCCGAGCTGGTCGGCCAACAGCCATCGGCGGCGAAGCATGCCGCAATTCTGCCGACTTCCGGGCCGTCGCGCCCGGTGGCGGGCCGGAACCCCGGGGGTGCCGAATCAGGCCGGGTCGGCGTCAACCGGCATCGTGCCCCGTCGGACGTCGCGCCTGCGCATCAACACCGTCAGCGCCACCAGGGCGAAGAGGAGCAGCGCGAGCACGTGGACCGGGGCCGGGCCCAGCGGCGCGAGCAGCGCCAACAGCGCGACGACGGGAAAGGCGACGACCACCGCCCCGTGCTGCTGCCGGCGGACGTGCAGCACCCAGACGGTGAGCAGGTAGACGGCGACCGGGACGGCGACCGCGTACCCGGCGGTGACCCCGGAGACGTGCCCGATGTGCCGCTCGTGGTCCACCGCCACGACCAGGCCCGCGCCGACCGCGGCGACCGCGGCGAAGATCAGATAGTGGCCGTAGCCCCAGACCAGCGAGTAGGGCAGCCGGTCGGGCGCCTCGATCGGCCGGTCGAAGTAGAGCCACCAGAGCGCGAACACGATGATCACACCCGCCGCGGTGAGCGTCCACAGGTTCTGGTCGCCGGCGTCCAGCTCGGTCTGGATCGCCACCGAGACGGACAGCACCACCTCACCGAGCACGATGAGGGTGAACAGTCCGTACCGCTCGGCGATGTGCCGGGGATGCCACGGGGTCATTCCAGGTCGCTCGGCCACCGCCGGCACGAGCAGGTCGGCCAGCGCCAGCAGCACGAACGACGCCATGCCCCACTCGGCGGGCAGAGCCAACCGCAGCAACCAGCCGACCTGCACCACGGTCACGCCGATCGCGTAGCGGCGTGCCGCCGCGCGGTGCGCCGGGTCGCCGACTGCCGCTCGGCTCCACTGCACGACGGCAGCCAGCCGCATCACCACGTACCCGTAGGTGATGACGGTGAAGTCGCCGTCGGCGAAGGCGCGCGGCACCCCGGCCGCCAGGATCAGTGCTCCGGTGATCTGCACCAGCGCGGTGATCCGGTAGACGTCGTCGTCGGTGTCGTAGGCCGAGGCGAACCAGGTGAAGTTCATCCACGACCACCAGATCGCGAAGAACACCATCACGTAACTGGTCACCGCGTGACCGAGGTGACCCTCGGAGACGTCGTGGTGCAGGCTGCTGGCGGCCTGCGCCACGGCCACCACGAAGCAGAGGTCGAAGAACAGCTCCAGCGGAGTGGCCGAGCGGTGCGGCTCATCCCGGGAACGGGGCCTCATCGGCCGGTAGAACGGCCGCACGGATGGGGAACGGGTCAACGCAGCTCCTCGGGTCGCCCACACGATAGCGAGCCCGGCACCCGTCCCGAGAATGATCGCCGCAGGGCGAGGTCAGCCGGCCGGGGCCACCCGGGCCGGCGGCGGCGCGACCGGCTCGCCTGCCTCACGCCGGGCCAGGGTGCGCAGGGCCGCCTCCACCTCGGCCGGCAACCGGCGCCGGCCCCGCAGCGCCCACCCCACCTCACGGCCGACGTCGAACAGCCCGCCCCGGCCGGCGGCGTCCCGGGCCACGGTGGCCGCCGTGCGCAGCACCACCCCGGCCGGGCGGCGCAGCAGCGCGGTGAGCAGCCGGTTGCGCGCCTCCATCCGCTGCCGGGCCAGCCCGTCCCGTCCCGCCGGCAGAGGCAGATGGTGAGCCACCACCTCGTCGGCGTACGCCAACTGCCAGCCGGCCGCGGCCAGGTCCATCGCCAGCAGCGCCTCCTCGCCGTACGTGCCCAGCCGCTCGGTAAAGCCGCCGACCTGCTGGAACGCCGAGCGGCGCAGCACCACCGCGCAGGCCAGGAAGCCCAGCACCGCGGGCCCCGGCGCGCCCGGCGGGGTGCCCAGCGGCGCGCGGGCCATCGCGGCGGACACCGGGTCGAGCCGCTGCTCCCGCCCGACCCGCACCTGCCCGGTGAGCAGGCCGGTGCCGGGGTGCCCCCGCAGGATTGCGGCGGCTCGTTCCAGCGCACCCGGCGCCCAGTACGAGTCGTCGTCGGCGAACGCCACGAAGGGAGTGTCGGCCAGCTCGACGCCGATGTTGCGGGCCGCGCCAGCGCCCGCGTTCCCGTCGAGCCGCACCACCCGCACCGCGGGAAAGGCCCGGGCCACCGCGGCCGGGGTGCCGTCGTCGGAGCCGTTGTCCACCACGATCACCGGGGCGGCGTGCCGGCCCAGCGTGTCGAGCAGTTGCGCACGTCGGTTGCGGGTGGCCACCACCACGGTCACGTCGGTCATGGCGGCCCTGCTACCCCGGCGCGGCCAGCTCACGCCTGCCGCGGCCGGCCGACCCTCGCGTCGGTCGGATCAGTGGTGCCGGCGGCCGTGCGTCAACCCCTCCAGCACCAGGGTCAACCCGGCGCCGACCAGCCACACGTCCTTCGCCAGGCCGCTGCCCTGCTGCGTCGGGCGCACGCTGCCCGCCTCGCGCATCCCCGGCGTCTTCAGGTAGAGCTGCACCAGGCCAACGCCGAACGCGGTCAGGCCCAGCCCGGCCAGGGTGGCCGGGACGAACGGGGCGATCAGCGCGGCCCCCAGGGCCATCTCCGAGTACGACAGCAGCTTGGCGAACCGCGCCGGCTCCAGTTGGCCGAGCTGCGGAACGGCCGCCACGGCCATCCCGTGCATGCCCTGCGCGGCCTCGCCCTCCAGGTTCCGCTTGGTCAGACCCGAGTTGAGGATGTACGCGCCGATGCTGACCCGTAGCGGCAGGTGCGCCAGCTTCATGTTCACTCCCCGTGGCCGTGGCTCGAATGCGGCCCGCGTACCCGTCCCGACCGGCGATAACCCGCCAACCGGCCGACTGGGCCAGCCGTGGTGATCGCGGTAGGTTCGCCAGGGGCCCAACGCCGGGCCGGCGCACCCGCCCGCCCGGCACCAGCTCCGCCGCAGATCACCAGCAGGAGGCGCAGTGAGCCAGGAAGTCCGGGGAGTCATCTCCCGCAGCAAGGGCGCGCCGGTCGAGGTCACCACCATCGTGGTGCCCGATCCCGGCCCGGCTGAGGCGATCGTCCGGATCCAGTCCTGCGGGGTCTGCCACACCGACCTGCACTACCGCGAGGGTGGCATCAACGACGACTACCCGTTCCTGCTCGGCCACGAGGCGGCGGGCATCGTCGAGCAGGTGGGGGAGGGCGTCACCGAGGTCGCCCCGGGCGACTTCGTGGTGCTCAACTGGCGGGCGGTCTGCGGGGTCTGCCGCGCCTGCCGCCGGGGCCGCCCCTGGTACTGCTTCAACACCCACAACGCCACCCAGCGCATGACCCTCACCGACGGCACCGAACTCGCCCCCGCACTCGGCATCGGCGCGTTCGCCGAGAAGACCCTCGTGCACGCCGGGCAGTGCACCAAGGTGGACCCGGCCGCCCGACCCGCCGCGGTGGGCCTGCTCGGCTGCGGCGTGATGGCCGGGCTGGGCGCGGCCATGAACACCGGCAACGTCACCCGCGGCGACTCGGTCGCGGTGATCGGCTGCGGCGGCGTCGGCGACGCGGCGGTCACCGGCGCGGCCCTCGCCGGCGCCACGACGATCGTCGCGGTGGACACCGACAGCCGCAAACTGGACTGGGCCCGAAAGTTCGGCGCCACGCACACCGTCAACGCCTCCGAGACCGACCCGGTCGAGGCGATCCGTGCCGCCACCGGTGGCTTCGGCGCTGACGTGGTGATCGACGCGGTGGGCCGGCCGGAGACGTGGAAGCAGGCGTTCTACGCCCGGGACCTGGCCGGCACGGTGGTGCTGGTGGGCGTGCCCACCCCGCAGATGCAGATCGAGCTGCCGCTGCTGGACGTCTTCGGGCGCGGCGGCGCACTCAAGTCCAGCTGGTACGGTGACTGCCTGCCCAGTCGGGACTTCCCCATGCTCACCGAGCTGTACCTGCAGGGCCGGCTCGACCTGGACGCGTTCGTCACCGAGGAGATCGCGCTCGACCAGGTGGAGAACGCGTTCGACCGGATGCACCACGGCGACGTGCTCCGCTCGGTGGTGGTGTTCCCGTGACCGCCCGGGTCGACCACGCGGTCACCTCCGGCACGTTCTCCCTGGACGGGCAGACCTTCGACGTGGACAACAACGTCTGGGTGCTCGGCGACGACAGCGAGTGCGTCGTCCTGGACGCGCCGCACGACGTGGACGCGATCCTCACCCTGGTGGGCGACCGCCACGTCCGGGCGATCCTGGCCACCCACGCGCACGACGACCACGTCCGGGTGGCGCCCGAGCTGGCCCGGGCCACCGGCGCGCCCGTGCTGTTGCACGCCGCCGACCGGGTGCTCTGGGACATGGTCCACCCCCAGTTGCCACCGCACGGCGAGCTGCACGACGGGCAGAGCATCGAGGTGGCCGGCACCACGCTGCGGGTGCTGCACACCCCCGGGCACAGCCCCGGCGCGTGCAGCTTCCACGCCCCGGAGCTGGGCGCGGTGTTCACCGGCGACACGCTCTTCGCCGGCGGGCCGGGTGCCACCGGCCGCTCGTACAGCGACTTCGACACCATCGTCCGGTCGATCCGTACCCGCCTGCTCAGCCTGCCGGCGGAGACTGTCGTGCACACCGGGCACGGCGACGACACCACGATCGGCGCGGAGGCCCCGCACCTGGAGGAGTGGCTGGCCCGGGGCCACTGAGCGTGGTTTTCCGGTCGCGGGCCGGTGGGCGGCGTCCGGGGCCCCCTCGTCGCCCTGCCTCGGCGCACACGCCGCGTCGGTGAGGCGGACCCGGCCGACCGGGCGCGGCAGGTACGTGTCGCCGCTCTCGGCTTCGTCCATGGCCGCTCCCTTCCGGACGGTCCCGATCTAGCGCCGCTGGCCGGCGCTATCATCCCGCTCATGGCAGCCGAGCACCCCGCACCCGTCGTCCGTCAGCTGCGCCTCGTCGTGGAGGCAGCGGACCACGAGGCGGCCGTCGCCTTCTTCCGGGACGCGCTCGGCCTGCGTGAGGAGGCGGCGTTCAGCGGCGACGGGGACGCCCGGGTGGTGATCCTGGACGCCGGCCGCGCGACCTTGGAGATCGCCAACCCGGCGCAGAAGCGCATGATCGACGAGGTCGAGGTAGGCCGACAGGTCGCGCCCCGCATCCGGGTGGCCTTCGAGGTGGACGACGCCCGAGAGACGACCTCCCGACTCGTCGCCGCCGGGGCGAGCGAGATCGCGCCACCCACCCGCACCCCCTGGCAGTCGCTCAACGCCCGCCTCGCCGCGCCGGCCGACCTTCAGATCACCGTCTTTCAGGAGCTGCACCCGCCGGAGGAGCGGGCCGAGACGGACGGCGCCAGCACCGGACGTGATCGTTCTGACCGGTCCTGACCGGTCTGACACCGTCTGACACAGACGCAACACGTCCCTTGACCTGCGTAAGGCGAGTTTCGGGTGGCTCCGGAGGTTGTCGACAGGTCCGCACGGTCCGTAACTGTTGCGTCTGTTGAAGCAGCGCAAAGGCTGTTGGGTGGGAGTGGCCTACCGCCCCGAAGGCCACTCTGCGTCACTATTGCCGGGCGCAGGCGGTGAGAGGTTGACCTGTCCGGTTTCCGGGGGTGACCGGGACCGCACCTCGCCGAGCGTGGGCATTTCCGGAATGCCCGACAGGTGAACCTGGTTGTGTCCCCCGTACCGCCGGAGCCCAAACCCTTTTCCGCGGTCATCTCCCGAGGAGTGTTCACCCCGGAGCGCTCCGCACGATCGAAAGGGCAACCATCGTGAAGGTCGACTTCACTCGATGGCTCCCCGCCATCGCTAAGGACCAGTACCGCAAGACCGCGCTGAGCGTTGTGGGTGTTGCCGCCCTCGGTGGCCTGGCGCTCGCACCGACGGCAGCCGCAGCCCCGGTCACCTCCGGGCCGCACCAGGGCGCTGTCGCCGCCATCGACCTCGCCACCGGCAAGGCCGCCACCTCCGCACGTCAGGAGGACCAGCCCGTAGAGTCCGGGCTGACGACCGGCTCCGCCACCGGCAAGCCGCCGGCCGGCAAGCCGAGCCGCGAGGAACTGATCCCCCACGGCATCGAGGGCGCCCAGTCGCGCATCCCGCTCGACGACGCGCAGCTCGCCAACGCACGGGCGATCGTCGACGCGGCCAAGAAGACCGGCGTCGGCGACCGAGGCGCGGTGATCGGTATCGCCACCTCGCTGCAGGAGTCGAAGCTGTACAACCTCGGCCACCTCGGCGCGTACAACGACCACGACTCGCAGGGCCTGTTCCAGCAGCGCCCGTCGTCCGGTTGGGGCACGCCCGAGCAGATCACCGACCCGGAGTACGCCGCCACGGCGTTCTTCAGCGCACTGAAGAACGTGGGCGGTTGGCAGGACCTGCCGCTGACCACCGCCGCGCAGACCGTCCAGGTCTCCGCGTTCCCCTACGCGTACGCGCAGTGGGAGGAGCAGGCGGCGGACCTCGTCCAGCAGCTCTGGTGATACGACAGCGATGACACACGCCGGCCGGTTCCCGAGAGGGAGCCGGCCGGCGTCGTTCGTTCGCCCGCTGTCAGCGCTGCTCCGGTGCGTCGCCGTCCGCCCCCGGAGGCTCGTCGACGTAGTACGGCACGACCTTCCGCCAGAACGCGGCGAAGAGAGCTACGCCGACGGCGATCCAGGCCAGGGCGATCGCCTTGCCCCATCCGCCGACTGCGGCGCTCCAACCCAGACCGATCAGGACAAACTCCACGCCACCCAACGCCGCAAGGCTGAGCAGGAGGTGGCGTCGCGGACCGACGCGGTCCGCCGCGCCGTCGTGACGTCCGGCGAGATACCACCAGCCAACGGCCATGGCGACGGCCACGAGCATCGCCGCCGCGCCGACCAACCGGGCGACGCCGTCGGCGACGACCAGCGTGGCCAGCCCGAGGGGAAAGAGGGGCAGGCACAGGCCGATCAACCCGCCGGCGACCGCGCCGCGCATGCTCAGCAGGCCGGGTAGAGGCGGCGGGTGCCGACACCGGCGGCGTACGCGGCCCGGTCGCTGAATCGACAGCCGTAGTCTGCCCTGGCCACCACGGCCGGATCGGTCACCGTGTCGCCGGCCGGGCGTTTGCCGGTGCGTACCCAGGACACCAGGTCGTCCCAGGCGGCGCCAGCCTCGGCGGGGCTGAACTCGCAGTGCTGCGTGGCCCGGATGGCCCGCTGCACCACCAGCTTGCTGCGGCCGTGCCGGGCCACGTCCGTGGCGTACGCCTGCTCCATGCTGAACGGCACGAACAGGTCACCGAGGCCGTGCAGGCTGAGCACTGGCGCGGTGGGCCGGCCGGCGATCCGTGGCACCTCGGTCAGCGTCGGCAGGAGTCGCTGCCGGACGTTCTCCGGGGCGATCCGCGGGACGGTGGCGTTGACGTTGACCGGGGTGTTCGGGCTGTAGCGGGTGAGCAGGTTGGTGGAGAGTTGACCGGGCCGCTGCGCGGGGGAGTCACCGCCGCTGGTCACGCTGATCGAGAAGAGGAAGTCCTTCCACACGGCGAACGCGGCGTCCGCGCCGGGCCTCGGCCCACCCGTACGGTTCACCGTGATCGCCCGCAGCTGCTTACCCCGGTCGGTGGTGGTGTCCGGCCCGGTGGGGGTGAGCCCGGCCAGACCGAGGGCCACCTGGATGCGTGGTACGGCATTCGTCAGGTAGTCGGCCGGCGTCGGGTAGGCGGGCACCCCGGCGAGGGTCTGCGCGACGAGGTTGTAGTCGAGGTAGAAGTCCAGCAGCGTCTGGTCGCCGAGCACCCCGCACATGGGCAGCGCCCCGTCGTAGTAGCCGGGGTACTGCTCCAGCGAACGGCCGATGACGTACCCGCCCATCGACACCCCCGCCAGGTAGGTGTGGTGCGGCCGGCGGATCGTCCGTCCGAAGTGCTCGGACAGGTCCTTGGTGCCCAGCACCCCGGAGCGGATGTCGAATCCGTTGCGGTCGTACGACGACGACGCCCAGGCGTACCCCTGCTCCAGCAGCCGTTGGCGCAGCCCGAAGCCGGGTTGCTCCGGCGAGAGCACCGTGCCCTGGCCGCGGTAGCCGTGCGCCCACAGCACCAGGTCACCGTTCCACCGGGCGGGGACCTCGATGATGTACCCGGCGTGGCGGTGCACGCCCTGGCGTACCGTCGTCGGTTTGCCGGCCACGACCAGCGGCGCGAGCGGCGGATTCTCGATGGTGTACCCGGGCAGCGGCTGGCCGCCTGTCGGGTCGCGGTCGGCGGCGCTGGCCGGCGCCGCGCCGGCCAGCCCGACCGCCAGGGTCAGGGTCGCGGTGGCGCCGAGCAGACGGCGGAGGGTACGGACGGGTGTGGACAGCATCGGTGCTCCCCATCGGACGGATGTCGCCCGGGGGCGACCAGGCGGGACGGTTGCCTACCGGCCGGTAGCGCCCTGAACCTAGAACCGCCGTCGACCGGAGTCAATGGCTGCGCTGATCGCTCGGTCAGGCTCAACTGTCCGGCCGGTCAGAGCACGCCGTGGTGGTGGGGCCCGGCTGTGTGACCTCGCAGGTCGGTCGGGTTGACTGGTCGCCGTGGACGAGTCGATCTGGGAGGCCGCCCGAGCGTCGCGTGGCTGGTTGGACGCGGCGAACGGCACCGGGCAGACGGAACTGACCTGCCGCATTCTCAAGCTGACCGAGGAGGCGGGGGAGGCCTCGGCCGCCTGGATCGGTCTGCTCGGGCAGAATCCGCGCAAGGGCGTCACCCACACCCGCGAGGACGTTGCGGCGGAACTGGCCGACGTCGCCTTCACGGCGCTGGTGGCAATCGAGAGCCTGGGCCTGGATGCGCGGACGGTGCTCGACTCCTGCGCCGCCAAGGTCCGCTCCCGACTCGCCGGCTGACCGGCCGCAGCCCGCCGCCGGTGGTGCCGGCGACTTCCTTGGGGCCACGCAGCAAGCCAAGCCCGCCGGGTGGCGGTCGCGGTCGTGGCCGCGATACCTGTGAGGCATATATATACCTGTGAGGTATCGCCGGTGTCGCCGAGACCCGGCCGGGCGTCGCCCCGTGGCGGGTGATCGACTCGTTGTCGGTGATGTCGTGGTTTCCCCGGCGTCAGGATGCCCGATGTCAGGGATGCCGAGTGGATCACCCTCCGCAGGGGCCGGTGTGACTCCGGACTGGTCGGGCGACTGACCCGCGAGTGGCCTGTTGTCCGGTTCATGCCGCATTGACCTGTGATCCGGTGCATCCGTGCGGCGGAATGGGGGCCGGTCGGGGGTCGTTACATACCCTGACGATCGCAGCACCACGGCCCGCCGCCCCGACCCCCGCCGGGTTGGAATGCCAGGCCACCCCCGGTCGTTACACATCCCCTGAACGACCGCACCAGCACCCGCACGTCAGGGTGCCGCACCCCGGAATGAGCCTGGCCCGGCGGTCGTTACACACAGACCCGGCGCCACGAGCCCTGCGCCCGTGAGCCGCCGTGAGACTTTTCCTCCCGTGTTTGAGAGCGCCGGACGAGGTGCTTGCACCCCTATGCCGTTCCCCCCGAGCGGTGATGCGGGTGTCTACCCCCGTGAAGGAGCTACCCCCATGAACACGATCATGCGTAAGAGCATGCTGTCCGTTGCTGGTCTGGCGTTCGCCGGTGGTGTGTTCGCCGGTCCCATCGCCGCCCACGCCGCTGCTCCGGTCGATGCGAAGCCGGTTGCGGTTGCGGTGCAGACCGTCAAGCCGCAGGGCGAGCAGTCGCACATCGATCTGAACGATGAGCAGACGGCGAACGTGAAGGCGATCATCGCCGCGACGAAGAAGGCGGGCCTGCCCGAGCGGGCCGCGGTCATCTCGATCGCGACGAGCCTGCAGGAGTCGAAGCTGGAGAACCTGGGCCACCTCGGCGACCGCAACGATCACGACTCGCTGGGTTTGTTCCAGCAGCGACCGAGCTCGGGTTGGGGTACCCCGGAGCAGATCACCGACCCCGACTACTCGACCACCGCGTTCCTGAAGGGTTTGAAGCAGGTCGACGGGTGGCAGGACATGCCACTGACCGACGCCGCGCAGACCGTGCAGGTATCGGCCTACCCGGACGCCTACGCCCAGTGGGAGCAGCAGGCCACCGACCTCGTCGCCCAGCACTGGAACAGCTGACCCGTATAGAGCAATCTGATCGCTGGCCGGCACCCGACACGGGTGCCGGCCAGCGGCGTCTGCATCACCACCGTGAATCTCCGCAGGCAACGGAGCGGAGTGGCGCGATCGGCGCGGAGTGATCCGATCCGGGGGTGGGTACGTACGTACCCCCGGCGGGGACCGGCGGAGGGACGAAGGCATGGTGGCAGTGGGGCACGGCACGGATCGCCAACCGGGGCCGGAGCCGCCGACGGCTGACGAGGCAACGCCCCAGCGCTGGTCGAGCGAGGCTCGGATCCTGCTGGCCGCCGCAGTCGTCGTGCTGATCCTCGGTGCCGCCGCAGTGGCCGTGATCGTCGCCGACCCGCACCGCCTCGGCATGGCCTACTCCGGCGCCCCCGACGGCGCCGGACCAGACGGCACTGGTCCCGATGGTGCCGGAAGTTCGGCCGGTGCCGCCGAGCCCACCGGGCGCGGAGGTGTCGCGCCGGGCGGTGACGGCGCTGCGGCGGTCGGGCAGACGATGACCGCGCCGCTGGCGGGCCGGCGGCAGGCCACCTTCGTGCTCGTCGACGGGCTGTCCTCCTTCGATCTGCGGGTGGCGGATCTGGGTGACGACCTCTACCGGATCAGCAGCCCGGCCGGCTCGGGTGTGGTTCCGCGACCGGCGGTGCTGGGCGAGCGCGTCCAGCTCGGCGTGGTGGCGACCGGTACGTCCGGGGAGCGGGCCGTGCGGGTGCACCTCAACGAACGGGTCGACTGGCGCCTCCACTTGTCCGGCGGGGTGAGCAGCCAGGTGCTCGACCTGACCCGCGCTCGGCTGCTGGGCATGGAGCTTGGCGGTGGGTCGTCCCGTACCGAACTCCTCCTGCCACCCCTGAACGGCACCACGACGGTGCGTCTGACCGCCGGAACGAGCCAACTCGACGTCCGGGTGCCCGGCGAGCCGCCGGTACGGGTGCGCGTGGGAACTGGCGCCGGCTCGGTCGTGGTGCGTGACGAGCGGTGGGCCGGGGTGGCCGCCGGGGCGCTGCTGAGTACGCCGGGATGGGACCGGTCGGCGGACCGGCTCTACCTCGACCTGGTGGCAGGAGCCAGCAGCGTGACGGTGGCCTCCAGCACCCGGTGACGCCCGGGGGCGGTAGCCGCAGGTGGGAAGGGTCGCAGGGGCGGGTGGGCGCGAGCGTACAGTCGGGCGGTGGAGCGTACTGAATCGATGCCGGCGGAGACCCGACCGCCCGGCGTGGCCGCCGTCGATCCCGGCAGTGTGCTGCTGCCCGGCCACGACGTGCCGCTGGGCCGGTACACGACCGTGCGGCGGCTGCTGCCGCAGCGCCCGCGCCGGATGGTCGGCGCCTGGTGCTTCGTGGACCATTTCGGGCCGGACGACGTGGCGGAGCGGCCCGGTATGGAGGTGCCGCCGCACCCGCACACCGGGCTGCAGACGGTGACGTGGCTGTTGGACGGCGAGATCCTGCACCGGGACAGCCTCGGCAACGTCCAGCCGATCCTGCCCGGTCAGCTGAACGTGATGACCTCCGGGCACGGGATCTCCCACTCGGAGCGGTCGCCGGACAGGCATCCGCCGGTGATGCACGGCGTGCAGCTCTGGGTGGCGTTGCCGGACCCGGCGCGGGCCGGCGCGGCGGACTTCGCCCACCACGCCGACCTGCCGCGGTGGCGTGACGGCGAGCTGGACGTGACCCTGCTGGTCGGCGAGTTCGCCGGCGAGCGGTCGCCGGCTGTGGTGCACACGCCACTGGTCGGTGTGCAGTTGGAGCTGGGTGGGTCGGCGCCGACCACGCTGCCGCTGCGGCCCGACTTCGAGTACGCGCTGCTGGCGATGAACGGCTCCGCCGAGGCCGGCGGGGTCGGGTTCGAGCCGGGGGCGCTGCTCTACCTGGGCTCGGGTCGTCGCGAGCTGACCGTGCGGGGCGGTGCCGGGGCTCGGTTGCTGCTGCTGGGCGGGACGCCGTTCGAGGAGCCGCTGGTGATGTGGTGGAACTTCGTCGGTCGCTCCCACGAGGAGGTCGCGGCGGCGCGGGAGGACTGGATGGCCGGGCGCCGCTTCGGTGTGGTCGCCGACGATTTGGCTCCGCCGTTGCCGGCGCCCGCCCTGCCCACAACCCGGCTCAAGGCCCGCGACCGCACGGGCGGCCTGCACGGCTGACGCTGCGTGCCATGCCGACGGCGTGTGACCGACGGTGGCGCGGGTAGTCGCCGGCATGCCGACCAGTCTGATAACTCCGATGGAGGACCGGAAGCGCCTGGCCCGCCGGCTTGCCGGCAGTGGACGGGGCTTCGCCGAGCAGTACGGCTTCCGGGTCATCAACAACCCGGCGAGCCTGTTCCAGGTGCTCTACCTGTCGGTGCTACTGGCCCGACGAGGTGACTTCCGCCGGGCGTTGGACGGCGCCGGCGCGCTACGCGACGCGGGCTGGGACAGCGCGGCCCGGCTGGCCCGTTCCCTGCATCAGGACCGGGTGCGGGTGCTGCGCGACAGCGGCCAGCGCGGCGACGTGGACGCGTTGGCGGACGCGCTGGGCGATCTGGCCCGCACGGTCGTCGAGCGGTACCGGGGTGACCTGCGGCGGTTGCGCGCGCTGGCGCACCACGACCCGGCCCGGGAGCGGGCGCTGCTCGCCGAGCTGCCGGGGGTCGACGATCAGGTGATCGACCTGTTCCTGCGCGAGGCGCAGGCGTTGTGGCGGGAGGTCGCGCCGGTGGCCGACCGGAGGGCGTTGGCTGCGGCCCGCCGGCTCGGTCTGGGACGGTCGGCCGACGACCTGGCCGGGTTGGCCGGCAGCGGGGAGTCGGAGCGGCTGGCCTGGCTGGTGGGGGCGCTCGCGCGGGTCGACCTGGAGCACCGGTACGCGGAGCTGACCGGTAGACCATGACGTGCCCTGGCCCACAGTTCCCCAAAATCTAACCGTACGGGGGATGTTCTGTCGTATGGTTGTACCCGGCAGTGACAGCCGCTCGGTTCGGGCGGCCTCCACCGCCTGGTGATCGCGCCCGGTTCGGACGTGACTCACCGCCTGGGCAGGTTTGCGTGGCGCCCCCGGTCGCGGTTCGTGACCCCGGGGCGCCCGCCTGTCCCGGCGACCAGCCCGCCGCCCGTGCCGCATCCGGGTCAGGTGGGCGCTCAGCGGGCCAGACCGGCCAGCAGGTTCACCGTCACGGCGATGATGAACGCGCCGAAGAGGTACGAGATCATCGAATGCCGCAGGACGGTGCTGCGCATCTCGTTGCTGGTCAGGTTGGTGTCCGAGACCTGGAACGTCGTCCCGATCGTGAACGCCACGTACGCGAAGTCGGTGTAGCGGGGCGGCTCCGGCTGGTTGAAGTTGATCCCGCCGTCCGGGCCGGTGTAGTAGATCCGGGCGTATCGGGCGGCGAATACGGTGTGCACCACCAGCCAGGACAGCAGCACACTGAACACGCCCAACGCGCCGTCCACCTCCCGGGCCATCCCGGGCGGCGCGGCGCGGGCGGTGGCCAGCACCAGTCCCACCGCCAGCAGGCTGGCCAGGCAGGCGATCAGCAGCACCACGTCGCGGATGGCCCGGTTGGGGTCCTCGTACGAGGCGACCCGGGAGGTCCGCGTGGCGTCCAGCGGCCAGAGTCTGCGCCAGACCAGCCCCAGCCAGCTCAGGGCTGCCGCGTCCCAGCCGACCAGCGGGGCGAGCTGAGGCGACAGCGTCGCGGCGAAGACACTGCCGGCGACGACGCCGACCACTCCCACCAGAGCGAGCTGGAACGCGGCGGGAGTGTGCCCGTACGGCGGGCGCGACAGCGGGCCGGTTCTGGTCATCCGCGCCGCCCGACCGTGGGAGCCGAGGCCGCCACCGCCGGGTCAGATGCCGCGGAGGTGCTGCGAGACCCGGTTGTGCTTGGTGTCCCGGGCCTGCGCCGCCCGCTGCGACGGGCCGACCTCGGGGGCCGCCTCGATGCCGGCGGAGCGGGCCACCTCGGTGCCGTTGGCGTAGTCCACCGGCGGAAGTGCGCGCAACGCCTTCAGGACGTCCGGCGGTGCGCCCTCCCGCTCGGCCTCACGGACCACGTCGTCCTTCTCGGCCGGGTAGTCCAGGCTCGACAGGTACTGCAGGACCTCGGTGTAGCTCGCCATGGCAGGAGCTCCCTCGGGGCATCGATGTGGTCACGACCGGCGGCGGTTACCCGCCCGCCGCCGGGTCACGCCCGGACCGGGGGTGGAATCGGTGCCGTTTCCACCCCGCCGCCGCGGGTACCCGCAGGCGCCGACGCGAGCCCGGCCGGAGGGGAGTACGGATGAACTACGACACCTTCATCGACCAGGTTTCCCAGCGGACCAGGGCGCCGTCCGAGCAGGCCGTCGAGCTGACCCGGGCCGTGCTGGAGACACTCGCCGAGCGGCTGACCGGTGGCGAGGTGCTGGACCTGGCCGTCCAACTACCCCAGCCGTTGCAGTTGGTGCTGAAACCGAGCCCGAGCGTCGAGCAGGCGGAACGGATCGGGGCGGCCGAGTTCGTCGCCCGGGTCGCGTTGCGCGCCCGTGTGGACGAGCCGGCGGCACGCGAGGCCGTCCGGGCGGTCTTCACGACCCTGCGCGAGGCCATCACCGGCGGGGAGTTCGACGACGTGGCCACCCAGCTGCCCCGCGACTACCGAGCGCTGGTCGAGCAGTCGATGGCGCCGGGCGCGACGCTGCGTCGCGGCTGACGGCGACACCCTCGTCCGGGAGTGCACAGCGGTTGGTCAGGGCAACCATCGATGTCCGGTTTGGCGTGGCGATTGAGCCTGGCCTAACCTTGTCGTGCGAGGGGAGTACTTCCCACGAACCATTCCGGTCAGTACGGCGCGCCCGGCGCGCCTCGGGTGGTTGCCCACCTTTGGTGGGTGAAGGAGACCTCGAACATGACACGGTGTTCGAGGAGGCCCCATGACCGAGGTGTCGTACCTGTCTGCCGCCGGTGAGCTGTCGACGGTGGGCACCCCCACGTTGTGGGTGGTGACCATCGCCGGCGTGTTGCTGCTGCTGGTGCTCGACTTCCTGGTTACCCGCCGCCCGCACGAGGTGTCCATGCGGGAGGCGATCGGCTGGTCGGCGTTCTACATCGCCCTGCCGCTGGCGTTCGGCGGCTGGCTCTGGGCCCGCTACGGCTCGGAGCTGGGCGTGCAGTACCTCACCGGCTACCTGGTGGAGAAGTCGCTCTCCGTCGACAACCTCTTCGTCTTCATGCTGCTGCTGGCCGCGTTCGCGGTGCCGGCGGTGCTCGCACAGCGGGTGCTGCTCTACGGCATCGCTGGCGCGCTGGTCCTGCGGGCGGTCTTCATCGCCCTCGGTGCGGCCGCGTTGCAGACCCTGGACTTCGCCTTCCTGCTCTTCGCGATCATCCTCATCGCCACCGCGGTGAAGCTCCTCCGCGATGCCCTCTCCGGGCACCAGCAGGAGGTTGACATCAGCAAGATGCGCTCGGTGAAGGTGCTGCGCAGATTCATGCCGGTGGTCGACGAGTACCACGGCACCCGGATGACCGTCCGGCAGGGCGCCAAGCGGGCGCTGACCCCGTTCGCCCTGGTGGTCGTCGCGGTGCTGGCCACCGACGTGGTCTTCGCGGTCGACTCGGTGCCGGCGGTCTACGGCATCACCGAGGACCCGTACCTGGTCTTCGCCACCAACGCGTTCGCCCTGCTCGGCCTGCGTGCGCTCTACTTCGTCCTGCACGCGGCGCTGAGCCGGCTGGTGCACCTCAGCTACGGCCTGGCCATCATCCTGGCGTTCATCGGCCTCAAGCTGGGTCTGCACTGGGCGCACGGGATCTGGGAGAGCGTTCCGCAGATTCCCACCCTGGCCTCGCTCGGGGTGATCATCGGTGTGCTGGTGGTGGTCACGCTGACCAGCCTGCGCGCCACTCGTGGCGGTCAGCCCGAGGAGCGCGAGGTGGTGGCGGAGCAGCGCTGACCGCGCCGCGCCGGGGCGACGAGGGGGTACGCGGGAAACCACCCGCCCCCGCTCGCGTGGGTGGTACGACTGTGCAATGGGAATCGTGTCACCGGGCTTTCAGGGTCGGCCCCGAACGCAGGAGCCGGCCCTGCCGCCCGGGCAGTACCTGACCGAGGATTTCCCGGTGCTCTCCGCCGGCCCGACGCCCCGGGTTTCGCTGGACACCTGGGAGTTCGTCATCGCGGCGGAGAACGGCGCCGAGTACCGGTGGTCGTGGCAGGAGCTGATGGCGCTGCCGCAGGAGACGCCGATGGTCGACATCCACTGCGTCACCCACTGGTCCAAGCTCGGCACCAACTGGAAGGGCGTCTCGTTGGACGTCCTGCTCGACGGTGTGGACACCGGGGCGCACTTCGCGCTCGCGCACTCCTACGGCGGGTACACCACCAACCTGCCCCTGGACGACCTGCGCGGCGGCCGGGCCTGGGTGGCGCACACCTTCGACGGCGCACCGCTGGCGCCCGAACACGGCGGGCCGGCGCGACTGCTGGTACCGCACCTGTACTTCTGGAAGTCGGCCAAGTGGGTGCGCGGCATCCGGCTCAAGACGATGGACGAGCCGGGGTTCTGGGAGACCGCCGGCTACCACGACTACGGCGACCCGTGGCGCGAACAGCGGTACCAGGGTGACTGAGCGCGCGGTGGCGACCGGCACCCCGGCGCGCGCCCCGATCCGCTGGCAGGTGGGCCGGCTCGTGGAGCGCCGGGTCGAGACGCCGAGCGCCCAGACCCTGGTGCTGGAGGTCCCCGACTGGCCGGGCCACCTGCCCGGGCAGCACGTCGACGTGCGGCTGACCGCACCGGACGGCTATCAGGCGGCCCGGTCGTACTCGATTGCCGGGCCGGTGGTGGACGGCCCCGGCGGCCCGCGTATCGAGGTGACCGTGCAGCGGGTGCACAACGGCGAGGTGTCTCCGTACCTCATCGACGTCTTCGGCCACGGCGACCCGGTGGAGGTGCGCGGGCCGCTCGGTGGCTGGTTCATCTGGCGACCGGAGGAGACGGCACCGGTGCAGCTGCTCGCGGGCGGCTCCGGCATCGTGCCGCTGATGGCGATGATCCGGGCACGGCGGGCGACCGGCAGCAAGGTGCCGTTCCGGCTGCTCTACTCGGTGCGGACCCCGAACGACGTGATCTACGCCGACGAGCTGCGCCGCCGGGTCCGCGACGACTTCGGGCTCGACGTGGCGTACGTGTACACCCGCGAGGCGCCCGACGGGTGGCGCGGTGAGCCGCACCGGATGGGGCTGGCCGACGTGAACACCCACGGTTGGCCGCCGGACCTGGAACCCCTCACCTACGTCTGTGGCCCGACCGGGTTCGTGGAGGCCGTGGCCGACCTGCTGGTGGGGCTGGGCCACCCGTCGCGACGGGTCAAGACCGAACGCTTCGGCCCCACCGGCTGACCGCCCCGCTCGCCCGCAACGTCGAGGAGACCCGATGACCGAGATGTCCTACCTGGACGGCAACATGCTCGACGGCCCGCTGCGCGAGCTGTTCGCCGTCGACCTGAGCACCGCGACGGGGCGCTGCGAGAACTGCGGGATGACCGGTTCGATGGCCAGCCTGCGCGTCTTCTCGCACGCTCCGGGCCTGATCGCGCGCTGCCCGTCCTGCGAGGAGGTGATGCTGCGCCTGGTCCGGGGCCCCGACCGGGCCTGGCTGGACATGCGCGGCACCACCTTCCTCCAGGTCCCGATGCCGATGGAGCAGCCGTACCCCAGCCCGCTCTGACGCGGGCCTCCTCAGACGCGGAGGAGATCGTAGGCCCTCGCGAGATCATCCGACCAGGCCGAGTTGGGGTCACGCTCGAACGCACGGTAGAGCCGGTCGCGGGTCGTGTCGCGGCGTAACCAGTCGCCAAGAGCGCTCGGCTTCTGGGCCGCGAAGTTGAGTCCGTTCACCGTCTCGGCGAGGTGACGGTCCGCCGACGGGGTGAGCGTGACGTCCCAGGTGTGCAGGAACCGGTCGATGCTCTCGCCGGTGAGAAGGGCCGCGTCGAGGAAGCTCACCGCGTCGGGGAACGACTCGAGCCGGGACGGGTGACCTGCCAGTACCGATCGCCACACCGCGTCGAGGTACCCGTCGACGGCATCCTGCTCGACCTCCGGCCAGGAACGCCACCCCTGGCGGGAGAGCTTGCCGAAGACGATGGACGGTTCAAGCTCCCCCGACACGAGCAGACGCTCCAGCAGCACCGGCAGCAGACTCTTCACGTCGTCACGGCTGCCGACGGTATTGCCGAGGCTGATGGTCAGTCCGAACAGGTCGTGATCGTCGACGACCACCGAGCCCCGGCAGTGCGGGCAGCCCTCCAGAACCCCCCGCCGCGGGTACCGGGCGAACGCGTCCTGAACGCGCGTCAGCGCGGCCACCAACTCGTCGTCCACGGGTTGATCCTCGCATCCGCAACGGACCACCGGCCGGCAGCGTCATGCCCGTGACGCGGCGCCGTTCGGCTGCGCCAGGGGTGCCAGGCCGCACGAGGCGGCGAAACCCTCGGCCTCGATGCCGAGCGCGACGTTCGTACGCGCGGACTGGTTCGCCACCGCGATCCAGGCGGTGAGTTCGACCAACGCCGGCGCCCCGAGCTGCTTCAGCAGCCGAGCGGAAAGGTCGTCGGTGACGGTCGGTGGGGTCTGCGACATCGCCTCGGCGTACTCCAGGACGTCGCGCTCCCGTGGCGTGAAGACTTCGGACTCCCGCCAGCGCGGCACCTCGCGGGCCTTGGTCACGTCGAGCCCTTCGTTGTGCGCCATGAAGTACCCCAGGTCGAGACAGAACGAGCAGCCGATCAGGGACGCCACCGCCATGTGGGCGTAGGACTTCAGGTCCTTGTCGCACTCGTTCCACTTCGCGGCCTTCTGGTTGAGGCCGAAGCCGAACTTGAGCACCTGCCGGTGGTGCCACATCACACCGAGCGCCTCCGGTACCTCGCCGAACTTCCTCCTGCTGAATCGCTTGAGGACGGCGCCGTAGAGGCCGGTGATCTCGGCCTGGGGAATCCGGGCGTTGCTGGTCATGTCTCCTCCTCCTCGGGTGGGTCTCCGCATGAAGACACCGGCCGGGGTGGAGCTGTGACAGCACGGGAGAGGTCAGTCCGGAGGTGGTGGCGGGATGATGGGCCGGGGCGCCGAATACTCGGGTGCGGGCGTCCAGGCTCACCCGTAGGCTCGCGATCCCAGGGCTGCCCGCGCGTTCTGTCGACGGTGGTCCGTCAACGGATCGGAGATGAGCAGAGCGATGACCAGCCACCTGTTCGCGGTGTGCTTCGACGCGATCGAGCCTCCTCGCGTCGCGCGGTTCTGGTCCGGGCTCCTGGGCCGGGAGCTGGTCGACGATCCCCGCGAGGGCCTCCTGGTCCTTCCCGACGACGACACCGGGTTCCGACTCCGCTTTCCTCCGACCCGGCAGCCCAAGGTCGGGCAGAACCCCATGCACTTCGATCTGACGAGCGCATCCCTGGAGCACCAGCAGCAGACGGTGGCCAGAGCGCTGGAGCTGGGCGGTCGGCACATCGACATCGGCCAGGGCCCGGAGGAGGGCCACGTGGTGCTCGCCGACCCGGAGGGCAACGAGTTCTGCGTCATCGGTCCGGGCAACAACTTCCTCGCCGGCTGCGGGTTCGTCGGTGCGCTGTCCTGCGACGGTACGCAGAAGGTCGGGTATTTCTGGAGCGAGGCGCTCGGGTGGCCGCTGGTCTGGGACCAGGACCAGGAGACCGCCATCCAGTCGCCTGCCGGCGGTCCGAAGATCACGTGGGGTGGTCCGCCGTTGATGCCGAAGAACGGCAAGGACAGACTGCGTCTCGACCTCGCTCCGGGGCTCTACGGTGATCAGCAGGCGGAGGTCGACCGTCTGCTCTCTCTCGGGGCGACCCGAATCGACGCCGACCACGGTGGCGCCGGCGACGTGCTGCTGGCCGATCCCGACGGCAACGAGTTCCGGGTGCTGACGCCCCGCTAGGGGCGGCCAGAGTCAACTAGGCGGGCGGGCGGCCCGTGCGAACGGCGTACGCCCGCCTCATCTTGATGTAGTTGCCGCAGCCGGCCATCGAGCACCAGCGGCGGGCCTGGTTGCGGGAGGCGTCGTAGTAGGCCCAGCGGCAGGTGTCGCGGGCGCAGACCTTGAGGCGCGGCCAGGTGCCGTCCTCACCGCACACGCGGATGGCGTCGACCAGCCCGGCCAGCGCCAGGTTGAGGGGACTGCTGCCGGCGGCGACGAGGCGGCGGCCGCCGTCGGTGAAGCGCAGCGTGACCGGCAGCCCAGCCAGGGCCTGGTTGAGCCCTTCCACGGCGGTGGCGTCGGCCTGGTGACCGGCGTTGCCGAGCAGCACGGCGCGCAGGCCCTCCCGGACCGTCACGGCCACGTCGAGGTCCGCCGGTCCGAGGCGCGTCTCCGGCGGCAGCAGTTCCCGGTCGACGAACCAGTCGCGGAGCCGGTCGGGGCTTGTCAGCGTCTCGTCGTCGATCTGCGGTTCGAGGGTGTTCACGAAGTCCCGGACCAGCCGCACGGCGGCCGGCACCGCGCTGTCGTCGTCCACCGGCCACCCCCTTCGTTCACACCACCGTAGCGCCTTGACAGGTGTGAAACCGCCTGGGAGGGTCGGAACTACACCAGTGAAACCGGTTCGCTGGTGTGATGTTCGCCGGGGGAGGGCAGTGTCGTGGCTTCCACGCTCAAGGACGTGGCACGACTCGCCGGCGTGTCGGTGAAGACCGTCTCGAACGTGGTCAACGGTTATCCCCACGTGAGCGCCGACGTGCGCCGCCGGGTCGACGCCGCCGTCGCGCAGCTCGGCTACCGGCCGAACGCGTTCGCCCGGACCCTGCGGACCGGACGCACCGGCGTGCTGGCCCTCGTCCTGCCCGGCGCCGATGTGCCCTACCCGGACGACCTCGCCCGTGAGGTCGTCCGCGAGGCCGGGAGCCGGGGCTACCGCGTCGTCATCGAACAGGCCCCGCCCGACGACGAGCCAGCGGCGCCGGCGCTGGGCGATGCCCGAGCGATGCCGGTGGACGGCGTGCTGGTCAGCGCGCCCGTCGCGCCGAGCGAGCTGGTCGAGGCGCTGACCGCCGCCGGGCGTCCCGTCGTGCTGGTGGGCGGCGAGGCCCGGCACGGCCGCTGCGACCAGGTCACCATCGACGTGGCCCGGGCCGCCGAGGACGCGACCGCACACCTGCTGGGCGCCGGCCGTCGTCGGATCGCGGCGATCGGCGCGTACCCGAGGGAGTCACCGCGAGCGGACGGCTACCACCGCGCGCTGTGCCGGGCCGGGCTGGCCCCCGTCCCCGGTCACCGGTTGCCCGCGTCGCGACACCGCCGGGCCGACGGCTACCGCGCGGCCCGTGCCCTGCTCGCCCAGCCGGAGCGTCCGGACGCCATCTTCTGCTACTCCGACGCCCTTGCCATCGGCGCGATGCGCGCCGCCTTCGACGCCGGGCTGCGTGTCCCCGGCGACGTCGCCGTCATCGGCATCGGCGACATCGAGGAGGGGCGCTACTCCCGGCCCACCCTGAGCACCGTCAGCATCGACACCGCTTTTCTCGCCCGGGAGGCCGTCGCCCGGGTCGCCAACCGGATCGACCAGCCCGACGCGGCCTTCGCCCGGGTGACCGCGCCGCACACGGTCCTGCCTCGGGAGAGCACCGAGCCGCGCTGAGCGCGGCCGGTTGGACAACGCGCGGGTACCTCGGCGAGAGTGTTCCGCCGTGAGATACCTGCGTACCGGTGGCCCCGCCGCGATCCGTCGACCCCGGCCCTCGGACTGCGAGGAGTTCGTCGCCGCCGCGCGGCGCAGCCGGGACCTGCACCACCCGTGGCTGGTCGCGCCGGACAGCCCCGAGGAGTACGACCGCTACCTGCGCCGGATCCGCCGCCGCGACGGCTCCGGCTACCTGATCTGCGACCGGGCCAGCGGTGAGATCGCCGGCTATGTGAACATCAGCGGGATCGTGCTGGGCGCGCTGCGCGGCGGCTACCTGGGGTACGCGGCGTTCCAGCCGTACAGCGGCACCGGGCACGCCTCGGCGGGAGTCGCCCTGGTCATCGACCACGCGTTCGGCGCGCTCGGGCTGCACCGGTTGGAGGCGAACATCCAGCCGGGCAACGAGCCGTCCCGGCGGGTGGCCCGCAAGCTGGGTTTCCGGTTGGAGGGCTTCTCCCCGGACTACCTGTTCATCGACGGCGCCTGGCGGGACCACGAGCGGTGGGCGATCACCGCACCGGCGGCGACCTGATCGGCCGCCGCCGGTGCCACGGGGTTACCGCCGGGAGGCGGCCAGGAACCGGTGCGAGGCGTCGCTCAACTGCCCGGCCGGGGGAACGCGACCGGGCTGCGCAGGCCGTCACGGCCGACCGCGCGGATGCCGAAGAAGACGTTGTCCTTGGACAGGTCGATGCTGACCTCGGTGACGTCGCCGACCGGGATCACCCGCTGCCACTCGGCGGCCGTGGTCTCCCGCCACAGCACCTCGTAGCCGGCCAGGTCCGGCTCGTCGCCGCGCTGCCAGCGCAGCGTCGTGTTGTTGGTCAGGTCGGTGGTCACGATGATGGCGCGCTTGGGCGTGCCGGGCGCCTGGGCCAGCGACCAGAGTGTCGCGCCGTTGACCCGGGCCACCCGGGCGATGTAGCCGAAGTCGCAGAACTCCGGCAGGTCACCGAACTGCTGCCCGTCCTGCACCCGGACGTCCTGGTGCTGGTGGGCGAAGTCCTCGTTCGGCTCGGTGAACCGCGCCGCCGGCCAGCCCTCGCGGAGGAACGAGATGTGGTCGCTGCCGCGCAGGTAGCGGTCCCGCCGGTAGATCACCCGCACCCGCATCCCGGTGGCGTCGTTCTCCGCCACGTCCCGAACGAACCGGGCGAGCTGCCGGGACGGTGAGTCGTTCTCACCGCCGACGGACTGCCGGGTGCTCGCCTCCGCCGGGGTCTCCGCCGTCGGCACACCCTCGGCGAACAGCCGCACCGCGTGCGGGTCGCGCGTGCCGTCGTCGGCGGTGCTGCTGCCGACGATGTCGTCGCTGAACATGCCCTGCACGTCCGCGCCGGCGGCCTTGAGCTGCTGGGCCAGGTACGCCGAGCCGTACAGCCCCTGCTCCTCGGCGGCGACCGCGGCGAAGACGACGGTGGCCGCGGTAGGGCGGGTGGCCATCAAGCGGGCCAGCTCCATGACCACGGCCACCCCCGAGGCGTCGTCGTCGGCGCCGGGTGAGTCGCTGACCGCGTCCATCACGTCGGTCACCCGGGAGTCGTAGTGGCCGGTCACCACGTAGGTGCGGTTCGGGGAGGTCTGGCCGCGCAGGGTGGCCACCACGTTGGTGATCCGGGTCGCGGTGGGGATCCGCGACGCCGGCTGCTGGATGTACGACTGGAGTTCGACCGTCATCCGGCCGCCCGAGGTGGCCGCGTACTCCTGAAGGCGGGCGAAGATCCAGTCCCGGGCGGCGCCGATGCCCCGCTGCGGGTCGTCCTGGCTGGAGAGGGTGTGCCGGGTGCCGAACGCGGCCAAACGGCGCACGATCGCCTCGATCCGCCGGGGGTCGACCTGGCGCAGCAGGTCGCGCAGCTCGCGGTCGGGCTGCTGGGGGCGGATCGGGCGGCCAGGGCCGGCGGGCGGGGCGTCGGCGGCGGCCGGCGCGGCGAGCGCGGGCACGGCCACGGTGGCGGCGGTCGCCGCGGTGGCGGCGGCAGAGGCGGACAGGAAGGTGCGGCGGGTGGACCTCGTGGGTCGGTCGCCGGTGTCGTCAGATCCCATTCCGGCATCCTCTCCATCGACGACGGTGCCTGTCTACATCGCCGGGCATGGATGTTCCGCGGCTTTCACCCGAACCGGGTGATGACTGGCGGTGCCCGGCGTTCCTACGGTGGGTGGTATGGCTGCCGTGCGCGCGACCCCTGCCGACCCCACGCCCGGTCTGGCCGCGAAGGCGCCCGGGGAGGGCGGTGACCAGCGGGCCATGCCACCCGAGCTGGGGCCCGACTCTCTCGCCGTGCTCAGCGGGCCCACGTTCATGTACTCCAACCCGTCCGGGGACGTGCCACCGGGCAGCATCGGTGGGCTCGTGCACCTGGACACCCGGCTGATCAGCGGCTGGACGGTGACCGTCAACGGCGGGGAGCTGCTGGTGCTGCGCGCCGAAACCATCGACCACTACTCGGCGCAGTACGTGCTCACCAACTCCGAGCTGCCGGGGCTGCCTCCGAACAGTTTGGGTGTCCGGCGGCTCCGCTATGTGGGTGACGGCTTTCACGAGCGGCTGGAGCTGGTGTCGTTCCGGCCGGAGCCGGTCCGGGTGGAGGTGCGGCTGGCCGTTGACGTCGACTTCGCCGACCTGTTCGAGGTCAAGTCGGTGGTCCGGGACCGTTCTGCAGAGATCACCCGCAACCATGCCGCCGACGGATCCGAGCTGTGCTTCTCCTACCGGAACGGGGACTTCTCCGCCCAGACCCGGGTGTGCTGCCGAACGCCGGCGGACCGCGTCGAGGGTGACGAGCTGGTCTGGGATCTGCACCTGGGTCCCCGTGAGAAGTGGGAGGTGGACCTGGACGTGCCACTACCGCCCGGATTGGGGGTGGTCGAGCCGGTCCGGGGAGACATCGCCGACGTCATCCACGGCAGGGCCGACGACCCGCTACGCCGGTGGACCGAGGACCGGGCGGTGCTGCGCAGTGACAACCAGCCGCTGGAGCGCACCGTGCGGCAGTCCCGCGACGACATCGCCGCGCTGCGGCTCGACCTCGAGGTCAAGGGCCAGCGGATCATGCTGCCCGGGGCAGGGCTGCCCTGGTTCCTCACCGTCTTCGGCCGGGACACCCTGATCACCGCGTACCAGACCCTGGTCGCCGGGCCGATGCTCGCCAAGGGAGCGCTGCTCGCGCTGGCCCGGCTCCAGGGCGACACGTGCGACGACTTCACCGACGAGGAGCCCGGCAAGATCCTTCACGAGGTGCGCAGCGGCGAACTGACCCGCACCGGGCTCAAGCCGTACGGCCCGTACTACGGCACGGCCGATGCCACGCAGCTGTGGCTGATCCTGCTCTCGGAGTACTGGCGCTGGACCGGCGACGACGAGACCGTCCAGCACCTGCGGGACAACGCGCTGGCCGCTCTGCGCTGGATCGACGAGTACGGCGACCGGGACGGCGACGGCTACGTCGAGTACGCCACACGCTCCCCGGAGGGGCTGGGCAACCAGTGCTGGCGGGATTCGCCGGACGGCGTCTGCTTCGCCGACGGCCGCATCCCGGTGCTCCCGCTGGCGACGTCCGACCTGCAGGGTTACACGTACGACGCGAAGGTGCGGATGGCCGAGCTGTTCGACGGGCCGTTGGACAATCCCGCGCTGGCGCTGCGGCTGCGCGACGAGGCCGGCACCCTGTACGAGCGGTTCAACCGGGACTTCTGGATCGAGGAGCGGGGCGGCTACTACGCGGTCGCCCTGGACGGTGACAAGAACCAGGTGGACGCCAAGACCTCCAACATGGGTCACCTGCTGTGGAGCGGGATCGTGCCGCCAGAGCGCGCCGACGCGGTGGTGCGCCAGCTCATGTCACCGAACATGTTCTCCGGTTGGGGCATCCGCACGTTGTCGCTGGAGGAGCGGCTCTACAACGCCCTCGGCTACCACCTCGGTACGGTCTGGCCGCACGACAACTCCATCGCCGTGCTCGGCCTGACCAGGTACGGCTACCGGGCGGAGGCGAACCAGGTGATCCTGGCGATGTTCGACGCGGCCGAGCAGTTCGGCCACCGGCTGCCGGAGGCGCTCAGCGGGTACGTCCGGGAGCGGCTGCTGTTCGCCGTGCCGTACCCGACGGCGTGCAGCCCGCAGGCATGGGCGGCCGGCACGCCTCTGGCCCTGGTCCGCGCGTTGCTCGGTGTCAACCCGGTCGACGGGCGGCTGGTCCTCGACCCGGACATTCCACCCGAGCTGGGCCGGATAACCGCCGAGCGGGTGCGCGCGTTCGGCCGCGAGTGGGAGCTGGAGGCGGTGCGAACCACCGGGCATGTCCGGCTCCAGCCGACCTGACGGCGGCGCGACAGCGACGCGTTCGACGTTTGTCCGGGGCTTCGGCGGGAAACGGGCCGCAATGACGAAACCTCGTGTGGTGATCGTGGGGGCCGGGTTCGCCGGTTACCACGCGGCGAAGACGTTGAGCCGGATCGCCCGGAACCGGGCCGAGATCGTGCTGCTGAACTCCACCGACTACTTCCTGTACCTGCCGCTGCTGCCCGAGGTGGCAGCCGGGGTGATCGAGCCCAGGCGGATCGCGGTGCCGTTGACCGGGACGCTGAAGGGCGTACGGGTGGTCATCGGCGAGGCGGACCACGTCGACCTCCAGAACCGCTGGGTCGGCTTCACCCAGCCGGAGGGGGACAAGAACCGGCTGGCGTACGACCGGCTGGTCCTCGCCGTGGGCAGCGTCAACAAGTTGCTGCCCATCCCCGGGGTGACCGAGTACGCGCACGGCTTCCGTGGCCTGCCCGAGGCGGTCTACCTGCACGACCACGTGGTCCGCCAGATCGAGCTGGCCGAGCAGGCCGAGGACCCGGCCGAGCAGCGGGCCCGGTCCACCTTCGTGGTGGTCGGCGCGGGCTACACCGGCACCGAGGTCGCCGCGCACGGGCAGTTGTTCACCGACGCCCTGCAGGCCCAGCGGCCCCGGCTGACCGTCCGCCCCCGGTGGATGCTGCTCGACGTCGCCGCCCGGGTGCTGCCGGAGCTGGACAAGCGGATGTCGAAGACCGCGCACAAGGTGCTCGACCGGCGTGGGGTGGACGTGCGGATGGGGACCTCGGTTGCCGAGGCGACGGCCGACGGGGTGAAGCTCACCGACGGCGAGTACGTGCCCACCTGCACGCTGGTCTGGTGTGTGGGGGTGCGCCCCGACCCGTTCGTCAACGAGCTGGGCCTTCGCACCGAGAAAGGCCGCCTGGTGGTCGACGAGTTCCTCACCGTCCCCGGCTACCCCGAGGTGTACGCCTGCGGCGACGCCGCCGCCGTGCCCGACCTGACCCGCCCCGGTCAGGTCTGCACGATGACCGCTCAGCACGCCCAACGGCAGGGCACTCTCGCGGCGCACAACATCGCCGCGTCGTACGGCCACGGCCGGCGCAAGCCGTACAAGCACCACGACCTGGGCTGGGTGGTCGACCTGGGCGGCAAGGCCGCGGCGGCGAACCCGCTGCACGTGCCGCTGGCTGGGCTGCCGGCCAAGGCGGTCACCCGCGCGTACCACCTGTTGGCGATGCCGGGCAACCGGACCCGGGTCGGCGCCGACTGGGCGCTGGACGCCACTCTGACCCGGCCGGCGGTCCAGCTCGGCCTGGTCCCGGCCAACGCGGTCCCGCTGGAGAGCACCTCACCCGAGGTCGCGGCCCGCGCCCGTTGAGGACGCCGAACCGGCCGGTCAGCCCTGCTGGGCCGGACCGGCCGGTCTGCGTTGGTCGTCGGGAACGGCCGGCGGGGTGGCGCGTAACCGGCGCGGGCCGTACTCGCGCAGCAGGGTCTGGACGATGCCGGCGGCGGGGATGGCCAGCAGCGCACCGAGCAGGCCGGCCAACTCGGCTGCGAGCAGCACGCTGACCAGCACGGTCAGCGGGTTGAGCCGGACCGCGCGGGACAGGATGAGCGGCTGGAGCAGGTGGTTCTCGAACTGCTGGTAGACCACGAAGAAGACCAGCACCACCACGCCGGCGGTGGGGGAGTGCACGAAACCGGCCCCGGCCGCGATCACCGCGCCGAGTGTCGCGCCGACCAGCGGGAT
This sequence comes from Micromonospora sp. RHAY321, assembly GCF_023896955.1. Lineage (GTDB taxonomy): Bacteria > Actinomycetota > Actinomycetes > Mycobacteriales > Micromonosporaceae > Micromonospora. The sequence goes on along the minus strand of NZ_JAMHIW010000001.1, from coordinate 826,261 downwards.
CAGGTCGGCCACGGCCACCAGCAGGGCGATCACGGCGGCGAACGGCACCCCGGTGAGGGTGAGCACCACGAAGGTCAACGCCCCGCAGATCACGCTGATCAGCAGGTTGCCGGTGAGGTAGCCGGTGACACTGCGGGAGACCTCACGGCCCACCCGGCGCAGCCGCTCGGCCTGCCCGTCCCCGGCTGCCACCAGCACACCACGGGTGATCCGCGGCGCCTCCAACACCATGAGGTACGCCAGCACGATGACCGTGACCAGGCCGGCGATCGTCTCCACGACGCCCCGCAGCACGCCGACGGCGGGTTGGCGCAGCCGCTCGCCGAAGTCCCGCACCTGCTCGGAGTGCTCCGAGACGTACTTTCGGGCGCCGGTGCGTTCCAGCAGGTGCCCGAGTGGGCCGCGTCCGGCGCGCGCGTCGCGCAGCAGCTCCGGCGCCCGGTCGGCGAACCGCCCCAGCTCGCCGAGCAGCGGCACCAGGATGACGGCGACGAGGATGGCCAGCGCCACGAACGCGGCGAGGAACACCAGCAGCGTGGCCAGCGCCCGTCGCCGCACGAACCGGCGTTGCAGCCGGTCCACCAGCGGCTTGAGCGCGACGGCGAAGAAGGCGGCCACCACGGCCCAGACGAGCACCCGGCGGGTCGCGTACACGAACGCCAACGCGAACACGGTCGCCAGCACCAGACCGATCACGGTCAGCGTCCGGCGGGCGGTCAACCGGGTGTCGGCGTCGCTCATCCGCCGCGCCTTCCCCGCGCCCACCTCCGGAAACCCGACCCTGTGCCCGTCACCCCCGGGTGCCGCCGGGGAACATCCGGTGATCAGCGCTGGTCGGCGTCGGTGAGCGGGTGGGCGCCGGCGACGAAGCCGTCGAGTGCGGCGGCGTGCAGCAGGCCACCGGGCACGGGGTCGCGCAGGGCGGCCACCGCCAGCCGGCCGACCGGGAGCCCACCGGGTCGGTGCGTCGCGGCGAGCACCAGGTTGCCGTAGCGGCGTCCGCGCAGCATCCGCCGGTCGCCGAGCACGCACACGTCACCGAAGACCGCCCGCAGCGTGGCCACCTGCACCCGGGTGCCGACCAGCGGCGGCAGGTCCGTGACGTTGACCAGGTAGAGCCCGTCGGGGCGCAGGGTCCGGGCCACCTCGGCGGCGAACTCGACGGTCCGCACGTGCCGGGGCATCCGGGCCGCCCGGTAGATGTCGGCGACCACCAGGTCGTACCGGCCCGCCGGGGTGGCGGTGACGGCGTCGCGGGCGTCGGCCACCTCGACCCGCACGTCGGGCGGCAACGGCGGCAGCTCCCGCGCGACCAGTTCGACCACAGCCGGGTCCCGCTCGACGACGCGCTGGGGGGAACCGGGCCGGGTGGCGGCCAACCACCGGGGCAGCGTCAAGGCCCCGCCGCCGAGGTGCAGGACACTCAGCGGGGTGCCCGCCGGTGCGGCCAGCTCCACCGCCGAGGCGATCCGCCGGACGTACTCGAAGTGCAGGTGCCGAGGGTCCTCGACGTCCACGTACGACTGCTCGACGCCGCCGGACAGCAGCATCCGCCCGGTGCGGCGGACCGGGTCGGCGGCCAGCTCCAGCCGGTCGGCGGCACGGTTCATGACCGGCACGCTAGCCGAACCGCCGGCGTACCCCGGCCGTGGCCCGACGGTGCCGCCGGTCGGTGCAGACCTGCGGGCCGGCGGAGCGGGGAAACCCCCGCGTCCGCCGGCCCGTGAACGCCGGTGCGGCCGGTCAGCCGTTGGCCATCCCGGCACCGACCTCGTCGATGGCATCGTCGATCCGGTGGGCGAGGTCCACGTCCAGCGCGGTCACCCCGTCGGCCTGGCGGGTGCGCACGGTCAGCACGGCCGCCGTGTCACCGGGGCGCCCGATGCTCGGGGCGCGCCCGGTCTCGTCCCGCAGCCGGTCGAGCCGGGCGAGCACCCGGTCCAGGTTGTCCGCCGGCAACGCGACCACCCGGTGCAGGGCGTCGCTGTCCCCGGCCCAGTACGGCAGGTCGTCCAGCGCCGCCCGCAACTCGTCGCCGTCCAGGGTGGGTGTGGTGGTGGACGCGCCGACGATGCCGCCGCCGGCCGCCGGGGGGTTCAGCAGTTCCCGCAGGCCGTCGGGCACGTGCAGCGACTCGACCAGGTCGCCGTCGTGGTCGGCGAGCGCGGCCAGCGTCGCCTCGGCCTGGTAGCGGGCCTGCTCCGGCGTACGGCCGCTGATCCGTCCCACCTCGGCCAGGAAGCCGGGCAGGTCGCGGTGCCGCTCGATGCCGTCGACGGGCACAACGTCGTGCAGCGAGTTCGGCACGGCGGCGAGCAGCCGCTGCCGCTCCACCGTGTCCAGGGCGAAGGCCAGCACCAGGACGGTCGCCTCGGTGCCCACCTTCGCGGTCTTGAAGTCGACGCCCGCCCGGCGCCGGACCTCGTCGACGAGGTCGTGGTAGCCCAGGCTGCTCACTCCCGCCGCGCCGGCATCGGCGGACGGTTGCGGCCGAGGATTGTCGGCGGATCCGACCGCCGGCGGGGCCGGTCCGCCGCGCGTGCTGTCCGGCTTGTGCCGTCCGGCCGGTGCCGGGCCGTGCCGCCTGCCCTGATCGAGGCTGGTGAGCTGCTTGGAGGCGCTCAGGCTGGCGCCGAACTCGCTGGGCTGGCGACCCTGCTCGCGGGCCTGCCGGGCGAGCGCCCGGCGCCGCTGGTTGTCGCCCTCCATCTGCTTACGCATGGTGACACCCCTTCCGCTGGGGATCGTGCGTGCGTCCGTCGCCTTCCCGTCGTCCCGGTCGCCGAAACGGACGCCGCCGGGGCGGGTCGGCCGGGCACCGGTGGGCTTCATCCGGCGCGGGTGAGGGGCGCTCACCCGTGCGGCCCGCAGGATCGGGGTCAGGACCGGAGTTCTTCCGAGGTACGCGGAAGGAAGGTCGTCATGAAACGGATCGTCGAGATCGTCCCCGCCAGACCCGGCTGGTACGCCCGCTGGCAGCTCACGCCGGATGCCACCCGGTGTTACCCGGTGAGCCTGTGGGCGCTGCTGGAGGAGGCCGACGGCACCGGCCGGGAAGTGGTCGGCATGGACTGCATCGGCCAGTGGCCGGGCGCGGACGACAACGAGGTGGGTGGGGACTTCGTCCGCTATCTGTACCAGACGCCCGATTCGGGCACCCCCGAGGACGTCGACCCCGCGCCGACCGGCGAGCTGCGCGACAGCGGACCCCGGCTGCAGCCGATGACCGCACCCTAGACATTCCTCCGGCCCCCGACCCCAGGTCCCAGGGTCGGGGGCCACCCCCCTTCACCCGGGGCGGCCCCGTGGGTCGCTCGTCAGCCGATGGCGCGTACGTCGTCGTCGCCGGCGGCCTCGGCCGACAGCAGCTCGCTTAGGCCGGTGCGGTCCAGCATCTGCTGGAGCTGCGCGTTGACCCCGGTCAGCCGGATCGCCCCGGCGGCGCGGTGCACCACCAGCAGCGCGCTGAGCCCGGAGGAGTCGCAGAGGGTCACCCCGGTCAGGTCGATCATCACCTGCTGGTGGCCGTCGCCGTGCAGCTCGGCCGCGGCCGCGATCAGCTCGGGTGCGGTGTCGTAGTCGAGGTCGCCGGTCAGCCGCAGCCGGACGCGCCCGGCGTCGAGCCGGGTCATCTCGATGGTCAACAGCTGGGGGGACATCAGTCCATGTTCCCAGTCGACGGGCCGAACGCAAACCCGGGGTCGCAGTGACGCGCCGGCAGGGTCACCGGCGACCGTCAGGCGGTGGCCGCGGGTGTCTGCGTGCCCGGTCCGGCCACGGGTTGGGCCGCCGGCAGCGGCCGGGCGAGCAGCCCCGCCACGCCCGTCATGTCCAGGATCGCGGCCAGGAAGCGGGGGACCGCCCGCAGCCGGAGCGTCGCGCCGACCTCCTGCCCCTCCCGCCACGCGTGCACGATCACGGCGAGGCCGGAGCTGTCGATGAAGTGCAGGTCGGCGAAGTCCAACACCATGGTCTGTGGCGCCTCGGCGAGCACCCGGTCGACCTCGGCGCGCAGCGGCGCCGACGTCGCGTACGCCAGCTCGCCGCCGACCCGGATCACCGGCCTGTCGGGGTCGAACCGATCGACGGACATGCTCAGCGGTGTGGTCTCGGGTCGCCGCCCCTGGGATAGCATGATCACGCCTTTCCGCCTGCTGCCGGTCCGGCCGGCTCGATCGGGAGCGTAACAATCCACGACCGGGTCCGCTGAGTACGCGGCGCGGGCCGCCAGCCGCCGTGAAGTGCCGCTATCGGCGTACCGGCGTAGGCTGAGCTGGAGAGTTCTGACCACATACGCCGGTTCCGGTGCGGGTTCGGGTGGACGACAAGGAGTGAGGCTCAGCTGGTGACTGCTGCCGACGTCAGGGACTGGGACCCGGGCGACGGACGGATCTCCACGCCGAGTACCACACGGGCCGCGGCGTGGTCCGCCGACGCGCTGTCCCAGCCCGCCGCTCTGCCGCCGCTGGCCCCCGACCGCGGTCTGGCCGCACCCGACTACTGGGCCGAGGTCGTCGAGCATTTCCGTGAGGGCCTGGTGGTCTGCGACGCCGACGGCGTGGTGCGACACGTCAGCCCCGTGGCCGAACGGCTGCTGCCCGAGGTGGTGCCCGGCGAGCTGCTCGCCGCGGCCGGCGTCCCCGGGCTGAGCGACGGACGGCCGGGTGGCTTCGCCCATCGCGGGCACCGGCTCACCGCCCGTCAGGTGCCGCTCTCCGGCGGCCGCTGCTGCTGGTACGTCGAGGACGTCACCGAGAGCGTCAGCCGCGCCGACGCGCTGCTCGCCGAGCGTGCCCGCTCGGCGTTCCTGGCCGTGGTGGGCGACAAGCTGGGCAACCCGCTGCACCCCGACCGGGCCGCCGCGGCGGCCGTCCGGCTCGCCGTGCCGACCCTGGCCGAGGTGGCGGTGCTGGTGCTCGCACCGCGACTGGGACGGGCCCGCTGGTGGCGGGCGTCCCGGGCGGACGACGAGGCGCCGCTGGTGGACAGCGGCGTCCTGGCCGGCGGCGACCTGCCGGCGGCGATCGCCGAAGGGCTGACCGGGGTCGAGCCGCACGCTGTCGACTGGCTGGTGGAGCAGGCGATCGACGCCGGCTGGCTGCCCGGCCTGACCGGCACCGAGAGCACGGCCCGGGTCGTTCCGCTGCCGGGCCGCGACGCCCCGGTCGGTGTGCTCCTGGTCGCCCGCCGCGCCACCCGCTGGTACGACGAGGACGACGTGGAGCTGATCCGCGCCTTCGCGGCCCGGGCCGGCGCGGCGTTGACCACCGCGCTGCTCTACCGCGACCAGGCGGAGGTCGCCGACACCCTCCAGGCCAGCCTGCTGCCGGTGGAACCGGCCGAGACCCCCGGCGTGCAGTGGGGCACCGCGTACCGGCCGGCGCAGGCGGGGCTGCGGATCGGGGGCGACTTCTACGGTTCGCACCAGCTCCCCGACGGTGGCTCGGTGTTCTTCCTGGGTGACGTGTCGGGCAAGGGCGTCGAGGCGGCCGTCTTCACCGGCCAGCTGCGCCAGTGCCTGCAGGCGCTGCACCGGGTGGAGTCGCACCCCGGCCGGTTGCTGCGGCTGCTCAACGACTCGCTGCTGGAGACGACCATGGCGCACGGCCAGGGCCGGTTCGCCACCATGGTGCTCGGTGTGGCCCGGCCGCACCGCGACGGCGGTCTCACCCTCACCATGGCCGGCGGCGGGCACCTGCCGCCGCTGGTGCTGCGCGCCTCCGGCGAGGTGGAGTCGGTGCCGCTGCGCGGCATGCTGATCGGCGTGGTGCCCGATCCGCGCGTCGGCGAGGTCACCGTGCGGCTGGCCCCGGGCGAGACCTGCCTGCTCTACAGCGACGGGGTGACCGAGGCCCGCGGTGGCCGTCGTGGCGACGAGCAGTTCGGCCCGGAGCGGCTGTTCAACGCGGTCACCGGGTGCGAGCGGATGCCTGCGCCCGCCCTGGCCGAGCGGGTGGAGCAGGTCACCTGCGACTGGCTGGCGCACGGCGACCACGACGACATCGCGGTCCTCGCGTTACGCGCGGTCGGGCCGAGCGGGCGGCCATCGCGGCACCTGCACGCGGTGCCCGCACCGGCGGGCACCGACCAGCGGAAGGAGACCCCAGCTTGACCGCCCCGACCACCGCAGCCGACCCGATCGACGCCTACCCCAGTTATCTGGACTGCCTCGCCGACGCCGACGAGTACGCCGCGATCGACGTGGCGCTCGGCCTGCTCGACGCGGGTGTGCCGGCCGAGCGCCTGCTGCTCGACCTGGTCGCGCCGGCCCAGGCCGAGGTCGGCGAGCGGTGGGCGCGCAACGAGTGGAGCGTGGCCCAGGAGCACGCGGCCACCCACATCAGCGAGCGGGTGGTGGCGGCGGTGGCCGTCCACGCCAACCCTCGACCGACGGGTGGACGTGTCGTGGTGGCCTGCATGGACGGCGAGTGGCACGCGTTGCCGCCCCGGCTGGTCGCCGAGGTGCTGCGGCTGCGCGGCTGGCAGGTGACCTTCCTGGGCGCCAGCGTCCCGGCGGCGCACCTGGTGTCGTACCTGCACCGCAACGACGCCCACGCGGTCGCGCTGGCCTGCGCGCTGCCGATGCGGCTGCCGCACGCGCACCGGATGATCGAGGCGTGCCGCCGCTCGGACGTGCCGGTGGTGGTCGGTGGGCGCGGGTTCGGTGTCGACGGCCGGTGGGCCCGCCGGCTCGGGGCGGCCTGGGCGCCGGACGCGCCCTCGGCGGCGGAGCTGATCGCCGACGAGCGGACGCTGCGTCGGGTGCCGCCGGCGCAGTTGTCGCACCTGGCCGATGACGAGTACGCCAGCCTGGTCCGGCGCCGGGCCGAGTTGATCGACAGCGCGCTCGCCGATCTGCGGGAGCACGTCCCGGCCGCGCGCTCCTACACCGCCGCCCAGCTCGACTCGACCGTGAGCGACCTGGGCCACATCCTCGACTTCCTGGCCGCCGCGCTCTACGTCGACGATGTCTCGCTGTTCTCGGAGTTCGTGGCGTGGCTGGTGGGGATCCTGACCAGCCGTGGGGTGCCCGCGGCTGCGGTGGACCTGTCCCTGGCGCACTATTCCGCCGCGCTGCGGGACTTTCCCCGGGCGGTGCACACGCTGGCCCTTGGCCGGGCCGCGTTGGCCGCCGCCGGCGCCCCCACGGCCCGCTGACGGCCCCGCCGGGCATCCCCGGTGATCACCGCGCCCTGCGGCGGGCAGCCCGCCCCTGCGTATACTTGCCGCACTGCAAACGTCCACCCAGCGGTGGAGCGAGGGGGAGCACGGTGACGTTCAGCGTCAGGTACGCCGGTCGCGACGGCGATGGCGTCTGCCTGCGGCTCGCCGGTGAGCTGGACCTGAGCACCGCTCCCGAGCTGGCCGCCGCGATCGACCGGCTCTCCGACGCCGGCGAGCGCCGGGTGCTGCTCGACCTCACCGACCTCACGTTCTGCGACTCCACCGGGATGGCGGTGTTCGTCCGGGGAGACAACCGGGCCTCCGCCGACGGGGGCTGGTTGCGGATCACCGGCGCCACCGGCCGGGTCGAGCGGGTGTTGCGGGTCACCGGTCTCGCCGACGTGCTGCGCTACCAGCCCGACACGACCGACCCGGCGCGCCAGAGCGCCTCCTGATGGGCTAGATTTCCCCGCCAGCGCGGTGACCGTCGGTCCCGTTTCCGTCGATTCGAGGCAGGTAGTGATGGGCGAACAGAGCCCGCAGCCGGTACGCATCCTGGTGGTCGACGACGACCCGGGCGACGTGCTGATGATCGAGGAAGCGCTGGCGGACTCGGATGTCGACAAGGTCATCGACGTGGTCAGCGACGGCGAGGAGGCGATGGAGTTCCTCCGCGCCGAGGGCCGGCACCTGGAGGCCCGGCGGCCGGACGTCATCCTGCTGGACCTGAACATGCCGCGGATGGACGGGCGACAGGTGCTCGGCGCGGTGAAGCAGGACGAGGATCTGCGGACCATCCCGATCGTGGTGCTGACCACCTCCAACGCCGACACCGACATCGTCGGCAGCTACACCCTGCAGGCCAACGCGTACGTCACCAAGCCGATCGACCTGGACGACTTCAACGACGTGGTACGCCGGATCGACGAGTTCTTCGGCCGGGTGGTCGTGCTGCCCAAGCGCGCCTGACCCGTCACCCCGGCGTCGCCCGCCGCGGGGTGCCTCGCGCGCTCGGATGCTGAACATTTTTCCCGAACACCCTCGGCCGCTCCCGTCGCGTCCGAGGATCCAGGTTGGGGAAGTAACAGCAGCTGCCTGGGGGGCGACAGTATGAGGTTCTCCGTCGTTGAGACCGGTTACGACCAGCGGCAGGTCGATTCCTGCCTGGATGAGCTGGGGATCCGGTTGTCCCGGCTCGCCGCGCGGGCGGAAGGCGCCGCCGGGGCCGGTCGGGAGTGGGACGAGATCCGCGAGGAGGCGACCTGGCTCAGCGGGCTGCTCCAGCGGCTGGACCTGGGCGACGCCACGGTCACCCGGCGGGCCGGGGACGCCGTACGGCGGGAGGCGGCCGAGATCCTGGCCCAGGCCCGGTACGAGCTGGACGAGGCCCGCGAGGAGGCTCGGCGGGTGCGGGAGCGGGCGTACGCGGAGGCCGTGCAGGCCCGGCGTGACGTCGAGGCCGCGCTGGACGCCCGCCGGCGACGCGAGGTGTTGGTGGACGAGATCCTCAGCGGAGTGACCGTCGAGCCGCCGGTCCCCGAAGACACCCCGACCGCGGCGGCCGGCACGGGCGTGCCGGCGACCCGGGTGGCCGCCGGCGGCCCGGACGCGGGAGCGGAGCCGCCGAACGGCCGGGACGGCGCACGCAGCCGCTGACTCCTCAGGCGGTGAGCGCCGCCGCGACGGTGCTCGCCCGCTCCTCGTGCTGGGCGTACGCGTCGGGGTAGGCGGAGATCTGTACGGCCTGGGCGGCGGCGGTGACGCTCATGTCCTGCCAGCCCGGGACCTCGTTGAGCGCCGTGTAGAACGCCCTCGCGGCGTACGACGGGCGCATCAGCTCGGCCACCGTGCCCCAGCCGCTGCTCGGTCGCTGCTGGAACAGCCCGACCGAGTCGTGGTCGGAGCCGCTGCCCTGGTTGGTGTACTGCGCCGACTCGGGCAGCACGTCGCTGGCCAGGTTGTACAGGTTGCTCTCCTGCATGGCGGTGGACAGCGCCACCACCAGCGCGCGACGCGGCATCTTCAGCTCGAGGCCGACGTCCACAATGATCTTGGCGTTGTCCATCTGGACCTGGTCGAGGCCGGCGACGGGCCGGGGTCGGCGCGGCTTGACCGGCTTCTTGACCGCCTTGCGGACCACCTTGGGGCTGGGGGTGGGCTTCGCGGTCGGGCTGGGGACGACCCGCATGGGGGCGGCGTCGCGGTCCAGCGACCGGGAGGCGCGCTCGTCGGCGATGGCGGCGCGGTCGGCCACCGCCTCGGCCAGCGGCTCCACGGGGCGGGGGGTGTCGTCGCTGCCCCGGGCGCTGGCGACGGCGGTCAGACCGAGGCAGCAGGTGACACCGGTGGCCAGGGCCACCCGGAGCGACGTCGAGCCCAGCAGGGCGCGGCGGCGGGAGTCGGCGGCCCGGTGACGGCCGATCGTCCGTTCGGTTGAGGCGGCGTCGCCCGACCCGGTGGTCGGGAGCGCGTCGGTCAGCTTCTGGTCGGCGGGGTCGTCGGAATGCACCCGCCGAGGCTAGATACCCCGTCGCCCGCTGCCACCGGCCTATACGGTGGCATGCGCCACAATTTGCCCCGATCTTGAAGGCAATAAGGGGCAACAACTACTCGCAGTGGATCAACCTGGCGGATGGGGCGAGTTGGTTATTCCCGATTCGTCGTGCCAAGGCGGTCACGGCGCGAACCGTCAGCAACGGGTTCAGCCGCCTCTCAGGACTCACCCGTACAGCGGATGGCCGCTCCGCCGAACGGTGGGCGCCCGGCACGCCCGTCCGGTGGACGGGCAGGCCAGGGGTCGTCCACCGGATCAGTGCCGGCCGTTCTCCGCCGGCGTGACCGTCAGCCGGTGCCGGCTGTTGTCACCGCTGGAGAACGGCCACAGCCGGTCGGCGTACTCGACCAGGTCGGCCAGTTGCTGACGGCTCAGGCCAGCGGACGAGATGGAGGCGTGCACGTCGGCCCGGTAGCGGCCGTCGTCGTCGCGCCCCAGCTTCGCCTCGGCCCGCACCTGCACCGTGTGCGCCTCGTTGGTGATCTCCCCGGCCGCCTCCACCGCCGCGTGGTGCAGGCAGGACGCGAAGGCGGCGGCCAGTAGCTGCTCCGGCCTCAACCCCGTGCAGTGCGCTGCCAGCGGCGAGGCCAGCGCGGTGGAGAGCCCGCCATCGTCGGTGCGTACGTGGCCGCCCTCGGCGGTCGCGGTGGCCTCATGAAGCCAGGAACTCGGGTCCGGCATCGCGTTCCTCCCGTCGCTCACCCGCCCGGCTACCCGACGGCTGCCTCGCGAAACGCCGTGGCCAGCACCGTCAGCGCCCGGCGGACCTCTCCGGCCCGTCCACCATCACCGCCGCCTCGGTGGCCTCCATCGCGGCCTGCTCGGTCCACGGCGACACCGGGGCGGGCTGGCGCTGCGCGGGAAGGCCCATCGGCACGTACACCCGGGCGTCCACGGCCTCGGCCAGCACCAGCGCGGCGACCAGGCTGGTCGGCCGGTCCGCCGGGGCCTCGGCCAGACAGGAGCGGCACAGCTCGGCGACCTCCGGCGGCAGGCCGTCGATCTCGGGCAGCGGCTCCGGCGGCAGGCGGCGGCGCGTGGCCAGCAGCTCGGTGGTGCTGTCCGCCCGGTACGGCAGCCGGCCCGTGAGGCTGTAGTAGAGCAGGACGCCGACGGCGTACATGTCGGCCGCCGGGGTGGCCGGCGCTCCGGCGAGCTGCTCCGGCGCCAGGTAAGCGGGCGTGCCCATCAGCAGCCCGTCCGGCACCGGCTCCGGCGCTCCGGCCGGGGTGGCGATGCCGAAGTCGAGCACCTTCACGCCGGAGGGGGTGAGCATGACGTTGGCCGGCTTGACGTCGCGGTGCACGATGCCCTCCGCGTGCGCGGCGGCGAGGGCCGCGCTGACCTCGGCGCAGACCCGTACCGAGATGCGCCAGTCCAGCGGCCCGGCCCGCAGGTGCGCGGCGAGAGTCTCCCCCTCGGCCAGTTCCATGACGATGTACGGCACTCGGCGGCCGGGCAGCACCGAGGAGGTGCCGAAGTCGTGCACGCTGGCCACGTTCGGGTGTACCAGGCGGGCCGCGGATCGTGCCTCCGCGCGGATCCGTTCCACCGGGCCGGACTGGCCGTCCTGCCCGGGTGAGATCAACTTCACCGCGACCGGTCGGTCCAGCACCTGGTCGTGTGCCCGCCACACCTCGGACATCCCGCCAATGCCGATGCGCTGTTCGAGCTGGTACCGCCCGTCCAGCGTGCGCATTGACTGCTCCTCGTTCCCGTCCCGCCAGCGGCGGGTGCCTTCGATCGCGGTACCCGGGCCCAGAGCTGGGCAAACCGTCGCCGGAATCGTGCGCCGTCGAGCCCGCGTACCTCGCTGCGGTGCGTCGGTGGGTGCGGTAGCTTGCGAGCCAGGGCCGGCATCACCCAACGTGCCGACACCGTCACCCGAGGGGACGCCCGATGAGCGAGGTCACCGTACGCTTCGTCGGCGGGCCGGCCAACGGCCTGGTCCGGTTGTTGCCGGCCGGGCCCGACGGCGCCCCGCCGCCTCGCTGGATCATGCGGCATCCGGACGGCACCGGGCCGGTGCAGGCCGGCCCCGACCATCTCTACGAACGGGACCAGCCCGACGGCGCGGGCGGCTGGAGCATGCGGTTCGTTCGCACCGACCCGTTCGGGGTGTCCGAGTGACCTCCGGTCGGGGTTGACCGGTGGTGCCGTCAGTCCACCGTCGGGCCGGCCGCACAGCTGGCGCACAGCGGGCGCAGAGGCCCGGCACAGACGCCGCGGCCACGATGGCGGACATGGTCAAGGACGGGCAGATCGCGCCGAGCCGGATCGAGCTGCGCCGCCCCGACGGCGAACCCGTCCGGGTGCTGGTGGTCGACGACGAACCGACGCTCACCGACCTGCTCTCGATGGCGCTGCGCTACGAGGGCTGGCAGGTGCGCAGCGCCGGCAGCGGCATGGCCGCCGTGAGCACGGCACGGCAGTTCCAGCCGGACGCGGTGGTGCTCGACGTGATGCTGCCGGACCTGGACGGCTTCCAGGTGCTGCGGCGCCTGCGCGAGCAGGCCCCCACCGTGCCGGTGCTCTTCCTGACCGCCCGGGACGCGGTCGAGGAGCGCATCGCCGGGCTGACCGTCGGTGGCGACGACTACGTCACCAAGCCGTTCAGCCTGGAGGAGGTGATCGCCCGGCTGCGCGCCCTGCTGCGCCGCTCGGGCTTCGCGGTCGCCACCCGGGAGGAGGCGGTGCTCACCGTCGGCGACCTCAGCCTCGACGAGGACAGCCACGAGGTACGCCGCGCCGGCCAGTTGATCACCCTCACCGCGACGGAGTTCGAGCTGCTGCGTTACCTGATGCGCAACCCGCGCCGGGTGCTCAGCAAGGCGCAGATCCTCGACCGGGTGTGGAACTACGACTTCGGCGGCCAGGCCAACGTGGTGGAGCTGTACATCTCGTACCTGCGCAAGAAGATCGACGCCGGCCGGGCGCCGATGATCCACACGCTGCGCGGCGCGGGTTATGTCCTCAAACCCGCCGAGTGATCCCGGCGACCGGCCGCGCCGGCACCCGGTGCGCGCCGCCCGCGGGTGGCTGGCCGGCCGGTCCCTGCGTACCCGACTGGTCCTCGCCCTGGTCGCGCTCCTCGCGCTGGTCAGCGTCGCCATCGGCGGGCTCACCACGGTGGCGCTGCGGCACTTCCTGATCGACCGTCTCGACGCCCAACTCGCTCCCGCCGCCGTCATGCGGGGCGACCGCCCGGGCCGGCCGGCCTGGCCGGGCACCGGACGACCGGGCATCCCGCCCGGCTCGCCGCCCGGCACGGTGGTCGCCGACGTCACCGGCGGTCGGGTGACCGCCGCGGCGACCCTGCCCCGCGACGCGTCCAGCGACGACCCCTTTCCGGAAGCCGAGTCGGTGCCGGTCGCGGAGGTCGCCGCGCTGGCCGACCTGCCGGTCGGCGGCCCCCCGCGCACCGTCGACCTCGGTGCGCGCGGCGACTACCGGGCCGTGGCCCAGCAGTTCCGCGACGGCAGGGTACGCGTCGTCGCGCTGCCGCTGGCCGGCGTGCAGGAGACCGTCTGGTGGATGGTCGCCGCGCAGGCCGGGGTGGCGGCCGTCGGGCTCGTCATCGCCGGCGGTGCCGGCGCGCTGATCGTCCGGGCCACACTGCGACCGCTGAACCGGGTCGCCGCCACCGCCACCCGCGTCACCGAACTGCCGCTGGACCGCGGCGAGGTGGCCCTAGCCGTCCGGGTCCCCGCCGCCGACACCGATCCGCGTACCGAGGTCGGCCAGGTGGGCGCCGCGCTGAACCGGATGCTCGGCCACGTCGCCGACGCGCTCGCCGCCCGGCAGGCCAGCGAGACCCGGGTACGCCAGTTCGTCGCCGACGCCAGCCACGAGCTGCGGACCCCCCTCGCCGCGATCCGGGGATACGCCGAGGTGGCCCGGCGCGGCCGCGACGAGGTCCCCACCGACGTGGCGCACGCGCTGAGCCGGGTGGAGTCGGAGAGCACCCGGATGACCAGACTCGTCGACGACCTGCTGCTGCTGGCCCGGCTGGACACCGGCCGCCCGCTCGCCGTCGAACCGGTCGACCTCACCGCCCTGGTGGTCGACGCGGTCAGCGACGCGCACGTCGCCGGCCCCGAGCACCGCTGGCAGCTCGACCTGCCCGACGTGGCGATCCGGGTGCCCGGCGACGACGCCCGCCTGCACCAGGTGGTGGCCAACCTGCTCGCCAACGCCCGGGTGCACACCCCGCCGGGAACCCTGGTGGCCACCACCCTGACCGTCGAGGGGGACGCCGCCGTGCTGACCGTCGCCGACGACGGGCCGGGGGTGCCGCCGGAGTTGCAACCGGAGATGTTCGAGCGGTTCGCCCGTGGGGACAGCTCCCGGTCGCGGGCGCACGGCAGCACCGGCCTCGGTCTGGCGATCGTGGCCGCGGTCGTGGAGGCCCACCGCGGCACGGTCGCCGTGGACAGCCGGCCGGGCCGGACGGTGTTCACCGTCCGGCTGCCCCATCCCACAGCTGACGCATAGTCGGCGCACGGCGGCGGGCCAGGCCAGCGGCCGAGGCTGGCCGCATGGACAGAACAGAGACCCTGCTGACAGCGCCCGCCGAGCCCGACACGGCGCCACCGGCCGCGCGCCCGGGCGACGAGCACCCGGCGGCGCAGCGCCGTTCCCCGGCCTGGAGCCGGCCCGCGCTGGCGGTCCTGCTGCTGGCAACCGGCGTGCTCTACCTCTGGGGGCTCGGCGCCTCCGGCTGGGCGAACTCGTTCTACGCGGCGGCCGTGCAGGCCGGCTCGGTGAGCTGGAAGGCCCTCTTCTACGGCTCGTCGGACGCGGCCAACTCGATCACCGTGGACAAGACGCCCGCGTCGCTGTGGCTGATGGCCCTGTCCGTCCGCGTCTTCGGCCTGAACAGCTGGGCCATGCTCGTTCCGCAGGCGCTCTGCGGGGTCGCCTCGGTCGGCGTTCTCCACGCGACCGTCAAGCGGTGGTACGGGCCGGTGGCCGGCCTGATCGCCGGCGCGGTGCTCGCCGTCACCCCGGTGGCGACGCTGATGTTCCGGTTCAACAACCCCGACGCGCTGCTCATCCTCCTGCTGGTCGCCGGGGCGTACGCCACCGTGCGGGCGGTGGAGTCGGCCGGAACCCGGTGGATCGTGCTGGCCGGCGTGCTGGTCGGCTTCGGCTTCCTGACCAAGATGCTCCAGGCGTTCCTGGTGGTGCCGGTCTTCGCCGGGGTCTACCTGCTGGCCGCGCCGACCGGGCTGTGGCGGCGGGTCCGGCAGTTGCTGCTGGCCGGCCTGGCGGTGGTGGTCTCCGCCGGCTGGTGGGTGGCGATCGTCGAGCTGGTCCCGGCCGGCGCGCGGCCCTACATCGGCGGATCGCAGCGGAACAGCATTCTGGAACTCACCCTCGGCTACAACGGACTGGGCCGGATCACCGGGGACGAGGTGGGCAGCGTCGGCGGTGGGGGTCGGCCCGGTGGCGGTGGTGGCGGCCCGTTCGAGGGGCAGACCGGTCTGCTGCGGATGTTCGGCGGCGACGTCGGCGGTCAGATCTCCTGGCTGCTGCCGGCCGCGCTGATCCTGCTCGTCGCCGGCCTGCTGCTGGCCGGCCGGGCGGCCCGCACCGACCGCACTCGGGCCGGCCTGCTGCTCTGGGGTGGCTGGCTGCTGGTCACCGGCCTGATCTTCAGCTTCATGTCGGGGATCTTCCACGCCTACTACACGGTGGCGCTCGCCCCCGCGGTCGGCGCGCTGGTCGGCATCGGCGTGACGCTGCTCTGGAGGCAGCACCGCCCACTGCCGGGCGACGTCCCGGCCGCTGGCTCGCGGTGGCGGTGGCGTCCGCTGGCCGCCACGGTGACGCTCGCCGGCACGCTGGCGGTGACCGTCTGGTGGGCGTGGGTGCTGCTGGGGCGCAGCCCCGACTGGTACCCGTGGCTGCGGACCACCGTGCTGGTCGCCGGCCTGGTCGGCGCGGCACTGATCCTGCTGGTCACCCGGCTGCCCCGCCGGTTGGTGCCGGTGGTGCTGGGCCTGGGCGCGGCGGCGGCCCTCGCCGGTCCGGCCGCTTACGCGGCGCAGACGGCCGGCACCCCGCACACCGGGTCGATCCCGAGCGCCGGCCCGACGGTGGCCGGCGGCTTCGGGCGGGGTGGCTTCCCGGGCGGGCGACCACCGGGCGGCATGGAGTGGCCGGCCGGCGGCCAGGCCCAGGGCTTCCCGGGTAGCGGCCGCAACGGCGGTCAGGTGCCCGGCTTCCCTGGCGGCGCCCAGCCGCCCGGCTTCCCTGGCGGCGCCCAGAACGGCGCCCAGCCGCCCGGCTCCACCGGTGGTGGGCAGGGTCGCTCGGCCGGCGGCGGCATGGGCGGGCTGCTCGACGCCCGCGAGCCCAGCGCCGCGCTGCGCGAACTGCTGGAGCGCGACAGCGCCGACTACACCTGGATCGCAGCCACCATCGGCTCCAACAACGCCTCCGGTTACCAGCTCGCCACCGGCGACCCGGTGATGCCGATCGGCGGGTTCAACGGCAGTGACCCGTCGCCGACCCTCGCCCAGTTCCAGCGGTACGTGGCCGACGGAAAGATCCACTACTTCGTGGGTGGCGGCGGTTTCCGGGCCAACGGTGGCAGCTCCGCCTCGCAGGAGATCAGCGCCTGGGTCGCGGAGACCTTCACGGCGCAGACCGTGGACGGGGTAACCGTCTACGACCTGAGCAGCGGCAAGGACGCGGCGTGAGCGCCCTCGGCGGGCCCCGGGCCGTCGTCCAGGCCGTGCCCACGGCCGCCGGCGTGGTGCTGGACGTGGTGATCCCGGTCCACAACGAGGAGACCGACCTGGGGCCGTGCGTACGGCGGCTGCACGCGCACCTGAGCGAGCACTTCCCGTACCCGTTCCGGATCACGGTCGCCGACAACGCCAGCGTCGACGACACCCTGAAGGTCGCCGAAGGGCTTGCCGGTGAGCTGCCCGGCGTCGAGGTGCTGCACCTGGACGCCAAGGGCCGGGGGAGGGCCCTGTCCGCCGCCTGGTCCGCGTCGTCCGCGCCGGTGCTGGCGTACATGGACGTGGACCTCTCCACCGACCTGGCGGCGTTGCTGCCACTGGTCGCGCCGCTCATCTCCGGTCACTCCGACCTGGCGATCGGCACCCGGCTGGCGCGTACCTCCCGGGTGGTGCGCGGCGCGAAGCGGGAGGTGATCTCGCGGGCGTACAACCTGCTGTTGCGCGGCGCGCTGGCGGCGCGGTTCTCCGACGCGCAGTGCGGGTTCAAGGCGATCCGCGCGGACGTGGCCGGCGGGCTCCTTCCGCTGATCCAGGACACCGGTTGGTTCTTCGACACCGAGCTGCTGGTGCTCGCGCAGCGGGCCGGGCTGCGCATCCACGAGGTGCCGGTGGACTGGGTCGACGACCCGGACAGCCGCGTCGACATCGTGGCCACCGCGCTGGCCGACCTGCGGGGTATGGGGCGGCTGGGCCGGGCGCTGCTGACCGGCGCGCTGCCGTTGACCGAGTTGCGCGCGCAGCTGGGCCGGGCGCCGCTGGCCGCCTCGCCGGCTCAGGTGCCGGTCGGGCTGCCCCGGCAGTTGGTCCGGTTCGCCGCTGTCGGGGTGGCCAGCACGCTGGCGTACCTGCTGCTTTTCGTGGCCACCCGGGGCACGCTCGGAGCGCAGCCGGCGAACCTGCTGGCGCTGCTGGTCACGGCGGTGGCGAACACGGCCGCGAACCGGCGGCTGACGTTCGGCATCACCGGGCGCCGGCACGCCGGCCGGCACCACGTGCAGGGCCTGCTGGCGTTCGTGCTGGGCCTGGCGCTGACCAGCGGCTCGCTGGCCGTGCTGCACGCGGTCGACGCCGCGCCCACCCGGTCGGTGGAGCTGGCCGTGCTGGTGGGCGCGAACCTGGCCGCCACCGTGCTGCGCTTCGTGCTGTTGCGCCTCGGCATGCACCACCGGCGGGAGTGAGCGCCGGTCAGCCGCCGGCCGTGCCCAGCACCTCCGCGAGGACCTCGACGACGCGTCGCGTGTGGCGCCCGTCGGGGTCCTCGTCGACGTTCAGGTCGGTCACGCTTATGCCGAGCAGCCGGTCGGCGCGGGCCAGCGGGGTGACCAGCGCGACCAGATCGGGCCAGCGCAGCCCGTCCGGCTCGGGATAGGTCACCGCCGGCAGGTCGCGCGGGTCCACGGCGTCCAGGTCGAGGTGCAGCCAGGCCGGCCCGTCCCCGCCCGCCGCCAGGCCCGCGCCGACCGTTCCGGCGCCCATTGCAAGCAGCTCCGGGGCGGGCACCTGGTGGATCGCCGGGTCGATCCGCGCCGTCTCGGCCCGGCTGCTGTCGTCGGTGGGTGGCCGGTGCCCGAGCAGGTGGACGCTGCCGGGGTCGAGCAGCGGTCCGTCCTGCCCGATGGCGGCGGCCGGGCCGTGCCCGGTGACCACCGAGAGGTCCATGTCGGCGGCCTCACCCGTCAGCGAGGTCGCGCCGTCGAAGAAGTCCGGGTGACCGTCGACGAACCACAGCTCCGTCGTGCGGGGCAGGGCGCGGCAGATGCCGGGCAGGATGGCGCAGTCCCCGCCGAGCACCAGCGGCCGACGACCCTCGGCCATCAGTGCCGCGATGCGGGCGGTGACAGCCTCGCCGGCGCGGCGCAGACCGGCGGCGCCGATCAGGCCGCTCGCCGGGTCCCGGGCCGGGTCCCGCAACAGCGCCTCGTCGACCCGGCCGCCGTCGTCGGCGCCCAGGGCGTCCACCAGACCGGCGCCGCGCAGCGCGGCCGGAGCCCGCTCCTCACCGCGGCCGGCCCCGGAGGAGTCCAGCGGTACGTCGACAACCACCCAGCGCACGTCCGCAGCGTATCGGCGGGACGGTCACCGGGTTGCGGCGTCGGCGAGGATCGCCTGAAGTCGCGCCCGGCATTCGGCGACGAACGCGGGATAGGTGTGCCGGTAGTACGAGACGCCGCTGACGCCCACCGCGATGGCCCAGGCCCGGGCGCGCGTCCACGTCGCCTCGTCGAGGCTCAGCGCGTCCCAGTAGGCCCGTCGGGCCTGCGGTGGCAGGTCCCAGACCGGGGCGTGCTCGGCGTCGGGAAACCCGACCGAGAGGGCGCCGAAGTCGATGACCGCGTGGAGCTTGCCGTCCTGCACCAGGATGTTGGTGGGCCGGAGGTCACCGTGCAGCCACACGTGTGGGCCGGAGGGTTCCGGCAGGGCGAGCGCGGTGCGCCACAGCCGTTCCAGGGTCGCCACGTCGAGCGTGTCGTCGGCCCGGCAGTCGTCGAAGTACGTGCTGGCTGGGTCGTCCCACGCCTGGAGGGGGCCGCCGCGGTACCAGCTGAGCCCGTCCGCGCGGGTCGCTCCCATCAGGTCGACCCCGTGCAGTTCCCGTACGAACGTCGCCAGGTCGCCACCGAAGGCGGCCCAGTCCCGGACGGTGTCCGGGGTGGGCTCGTGCCCGTCGATCCAGCGATACACCGCCCAGGGGATCGGGTACGCGGCGATGGGCGTGCCGGCGTGGACCGGACGCGGGACCGAGCACCCCAGTAGCGGCGCCAACCGGGGGAGCCACTCCTGCTCCGTGCGCAGCGACCGGGCCTTGTCGACGGTTCGTGGAAGGCGCAGCAGCAGGTCGTCGCCGAGCCGGTACATCGTGTTGTCGGTGCCGGCTCCGGCCGGCGACAGCGGCAGGTCGGCCCACTGCGGGCACTGCGCCCGCAGCAGCGACCGGACGACCGTCTCGTCGATCGCGACCTCGTCCTGGTGCAGCGTCATGCCGGAGATCATTCCGGGCGGACGCCAGGGGACGCCAGCGACTTCCGGTCGCATCCCTGTGGCGTGCCTGGGAGTCCGCCGATGTGCCCCGTACGACCTCGGCGATCAGCGTACGGTGGCAGACAAGTCCGGCTTTCTGGGTCAAAAGCCTCACCGCTGCACGCCCGGGACGCCGGTGTCGAGACGGGCGAGGGGAAGGAGCGATCGGTGATCCATCTGGCCTACCTGGACGCGGGATCCGGCAGCCTGATCGTGCAGGCGGTGGTCGGCGGGGTGGCCGGGGCCGCGGTCGCCGCCAAGCTCTACTGGCGGCGACTGGTCGACCGGTTCCGCCGGCAGCCCACCGACCAGCGGTGAGCCGGCCCGTACCGGCGATGGCGACCGCACCCACCGAGGTACGGCCCGAGCCCGCGTCCTTCCGTGACCCGGCCAACCGGGTCTTCCACGTCGGCGACGAGGTGCTGCGCGGGCTCGACACGCAGGCGGCCGAGCACTGGCGGGCACTGACGGCGAGCGTGTTCTTCCCGGCGCTGGTGGCCGGGGGCAAGGTCTGCGCCACCGAGGACGCCCCACCGGCGCTGGTGCCCACCGCCGCCGGGGCGCCGTGGGCGGCGGTGCTGCGCCACGAACGCATCCCGTTCGTCTCCCACCCGTACGAGTGGTCCTTCACCATGCTGCGCGACGCCGCGCTGCTGCACCTGGAGATCCTGCGCGACGCGCTCGCCGACGGCTTCACCACGAAGGACGGCTCGGCGTACAACCTGCAGTGGCGCGGCACGGACCCGGTCTTCATCGACGTCGGCTCCTTCGAGCCGGTGCGCGACGGCGAGCCGTGGGCTGGCTACCGGCAGTTCTGCCAGACGGTGCTCTATCCGCTGCTGCTCACCGCCCACCTGGGAGTCGACTTCCAGCCGTGGCTGCGCGCCCAGGTCGACGGCATCGAGGCCGACCAGCTCCGCCCGCTCTTCGCCGGGGCCCGCCGGCTGCGCCCCGGCGTGCTCACCCACCTGCACCTGCACGGTGCGATGCAGCAGCGCAACGCCGCCGCCAGCACGACCGACGTACGCGCCCAGCTTCGGGCCGCCGGCTTCTCCCGGGAGCTGCTGCTGGCCACCGTGCGCGGCATCGAGAAACTCGTCCGCAAGCTGGACCACCGCCCTCCGGTCAGCCACTGGTCGGACTACCAGCGCACCTGCGGCTACTCGGCCCAGGACCGGGCGGCCAAGGAGCAGTTCGTGACCGCCGCGCTGACCGCCGGCACCCGGCCCCGCCTCGTGCTCGACCTCGGCGCCAACGACGGCCGGTACTCGCGGCTGGCCGCCGAGCACGCCGACTACGTGGTGGCCGTCGAGCAGGACCCGGCCGTGGTCGACGACCTGTACCGGGCGCTGCGGGCCGAGGGTCAGCGGCGGATCCTGCCGCTGGTGCTGGATCTCGCCGACCCGTCGCCCGGTGGCGGCTGGCGCGGCGTCGAGCGGGCCGGCTTCGCCGAGCGCGCGGCGGCCGACACGGTGCTCGCCCTGGCCGTGGTGCACCACCTGGCGATCGGGCGCAACGTGCCGCTGCCGGAGGTGATCGACTGGCTGGCCGGGCTGACCGCCCCGGGCGGTGCCGTGGTGGTGGAGTTCGTCCACCCACAGGACCCGATGGCCGGTCGGCTGCTGGCCAACAAGCCCGATGGTCTCTTCCCCGACTACCAGCGCGACGTCTTCGAGCGGCTGCTCGCCGCCCGGGGCCGGATCACCGACCGGGTCGAGCTGCCGTCGGGCACCCGCACGCTCTACCGGGCGGTGATGGGTGGCTGACCCGGCCTCCGAGACCCCGCCGCCGACGACCCCGCCGACGACCCAGCCGACGACGGCCGACCGGTGGGACCGCGGGTGGCGCGGTGAGGTGGGCCGGATGCTGGAGGTCGCCGCGCTGGTCGGGCTGGTGGTCACCCAACCGCTGCTGGACGTGCTCGGCCGCAGCCCCGACTTCTTCCTCTTCCACCGCGCCGACCCCGGTCAGATCCTGCTGCTGGTCGCCCTCGTGGCGGTGGCACCCACCGTCGGAGTCGCGCTGCTCGGCGCACTCAGCCGCCTCGCCGGCCGGACCGTCCGCGCGCTCACCCACACCGGGCTGGTCGGGCTGCTGCTGGCCGCGCTGGCCGTGCAGGTGGGCCGGCACGCGACGCCGCTGCGGGGCGTACCCCTGCTGCTGGTCGCCGGGCTGGCCGGCGCTGCCGGCGCGGTCGCGCACCGGCGGTGGCGGGCGCCGGGCCGGGTGCTGCGACTGGCCGCCGCCGGCCCGGTGGCCTTCGTGGCGCTCTTCCTGCTCGTCTCACCCACCTCGGCGGTGGTGCTGCCGCGCGGCGACGGCGGCGCGGCCGGCACCGCGCAGGGCACGGGCGTGCACCCGCCGGTGGTCATGCTGATCCTCGACGAGCTGCCGCTGGTCAGCCTGCTCGGCGCCGACGGCCGGATCGACGCGGCCCGGTTCCCGCACTTCGCCGAGCTGGCCGAGGCGTCGACCTGGTACCGCAACGCCACCGGCGTCAGCGGCTGGACGCCCAACGCGCTGCCGGCGATGCTCACCGGCCGCTACCCGGCGCGGTCGGTCGCGCCGCACTACTCGCAGTACCCGGACAACCTCTTCACCGCCTTCGGCGGGCTGTACGACGTCCACGCCCAGGAGAGCATCACGCGGCTCTGCCCGCCCAGCCGCTGCGAGCAGCCGGTCAGCCCCGAACAGGGGCTCGGCGTGCTGGTGCGGGAGACCGGCAGTCTCCTCGGCCAGGTCGCCGGGCCGACCGAGACCCGGGTCGACCCGGAGGACTCCTACCGGGAGCAGACCCGTGCCGAGGCCGGCCTGGACGCCGCCGAACCGGTGCCGGCCGACCCGAAGTTTCGCTGGGACAGCCTGGACGACAACCAGCCGGCCCGGTTCACCAGCTTCCTCGCGGGGCTGAAACCGGAGCCCCGACCGGCCCTGCACTTCCTGCACCTGCTGATGCCGCACTCGCCGTGGACGTTCCTGCCCTCCGGCGCCCGCTACGACGCCCCCGAGGACCTGCCCAGCGACGGCGCCGGCTGGGTCGAGCTGGCCCGGCAGCGCCACCTGGCCCAGCTCGGCTACACCGACCGGCTCATCGGCGAGACGCTGCGGACGCTGCGCGCCAGCGGCCTCTACGACCAGGCGCTGGTCGTGGTCACCGCCGACCACGGGGTGAGCTTCCGCGCCGGCGCCCAGGGCCGGGGCATGGACGCGATCAAGGCCGCCGCCGGGGAGGTGGCGTGGGTGCCGATGTTCGTCAAGGAACCCCGGCAGCAGACCGGCCGGGTCGACGACCGCAACTGGGAGCACATCGACCTGCTGCCGACCGTCGCCGACGAGGCCGGCGTCCGGCTGCCGTGGCGGGTCGACGGCCGGTCCGCCCGGCAGGCCCCGCGCACCGACGGCACGAAACACTTCTACGACCGCCCCGGCGAGCCGGTGACCTTCCCCGGTGGGCTGCCCGCCCCGCCACCGCTGCCGACGCCGCACCCGCTGGTGGGCACCGAGGTCCGCGCCGGACCGGCCGGCGGCAGCGCCACCGTGGCCGACCTCGCCGCGTTCCGGGCCATGGATCCGGACACCGGCACCATCCCGGCCCTGGTCTGGGGTGACGTGCCGGGCCGCATACCGGACGGCACACTGCTGGCGGTGGCGGTCAACGGCCGGATCGGCGCGGTGGTCCCAGTGGTGCCGGTCGATCCGGGCGGACGCCGATTCGCCGCGCTGCTCACCGACGACAAACTGTTCCGGGCCGGTACCAACCAGCTCGACGTCTACCAGGTCGCGACGGACGGTACGCTGCGACGCCTTGCCCTCTCGTGAAACCGCTCAGCTCCATCCCGCACAACGGGAAGCGGGTTTCCCGGCTGCCCGGTCGGGAATCGGGTGACGCATACCTCACCGCCGAACCACGGCGGGCGGTGTCCCCCGAGCCGCAATTACGGTAGAAGCGAAGGCAATTCAACGTAGATCTGCCGGCGAAGCGAGGAACCACATGACGGAAGTCAAGCTCGATCACCCCGGTGGGCAGCTGTCGATGCCGGTACATCCCGCGGTCGAGGGCCCCGCCGGTATCGGGGTCAGCAAGCTGCTGAAGGAAACCGGGATGACGACGTACGACCCCGGTTTCGTCAACACCGCGGCCGCCTCATCGGCGATCACCTACATCGACGGCGACGCGGGGATCCTGCGTTACCGGGGGTACCCGATCGAGCAGCTGGCCGAGAAGTCCTCCTTCCTGGAGGTCTCCTACCTGCTCATCTACGGTGAGCTGCCGAGCGAGCAGCAGTTGACCGAGTTCACCGAGTGGATTCGGCGGCACTCGCTGCTGCACGAGGAGATGCGTCGCTTCTTCGACGGCTTCCCCCGGGACGCCCACCCGATGGCCGTGCTCTCGTCGGCGGTGAGCGCCCTCTCGACCTTCTACCAGGACAGCCTGGACCCGTTCGACTCCGAGCACGTGGAGATCTCCACTGTCCGGCTCATGGCGAAGGTCCCCACCATCGCCTCGTACGCCTACAAGAAGTCCATCGGGCAGCCGCTGCTGTACCCGGACAACTCCCTGGGGTACGTGGACAACCTGCTGCGGATGACCTTCGGCGTGCCGGCTGAGCCGTACGAGGTCGACCCGGTGATGTCGAAGGTGCTGGACATGCTCTTCGTCCTGCACGCCGACCACGAGCAGAACTGCTCGACCTCGACCGTCCGGCTGGTCGGCTCCAGCAACGCCAACCTGTTCGCCTCGGTCTCCGCCGGTGTGAACGCGCTGTTCGGCCCGCTGCACGGCGGCGCCAACCAGGCCGTGCTGGAGATGCTCCAGCAGATCCACGCCGGCGACGGCGACGTCCGGTCCTTCGTCCGCAAGGTCAAGGACAAGCAGGACGGCGTCAAGCTGATGGGCTTCGGCCACCGGGTCTACAAGAACTACGACCCGCGGGCGGCGATCGTCAAGAAGGCCGCGCAGGACGTGCTGGGCCGGATGGCCAAGCCGGACCCGCTGCTGGACATCGCCATGGAGCTGGAGGAGATCGCCCTCGCCGACGACTTCTTCGTCTCCCGCCGGCTCTACCCGAACGTGGACTTCTACACCGGCCTGATCTACAAGGCCATGGGCTTCCCGACGAAGATGTTCACGGTGCTGTTCGCGCTCGGCCGGCTCCCCGGCTGGATCGCCCAGTGGCGCGAGATGATCAGCGACCCGGAGACCAAGATCGGCCGTCCGCGGCAGGTCTACGTCGGCTCCGCCGAGCGGGACTACGTCCCCTTCGCCGACCGCTGACCTCCGCCCCCCCCGGCACCACCGGCAGGCCGCCGACCCACACGGGTCGGCGGCCTGCCGCCTTTCCGCCGACAGATCCCGCCGGGCCCCCCGCCGGCTGCTCGGCCCAAGATCCGAGCAACTCCAGGGAAAGTGCTGCCTCGAACGGCCGGGAGGCAGCACTTTCCCTGGAGTTGTGCCGATCTCGGTCGGCGGAGTCGGTCAGCGAAGGCCGGCGGCGGCGAGCAGGTTGCCGTCGGGGAGCGCGGGCAGGGCACGACCGCGCGACATGCGCTGCTCGGCACGTTCGGCGGTGAACGTGGCGTCGGTGGCGATGGCGGCGGCGTAGCTGGCGGCGGTGCGCTGGGCGATGGCCGACCAGCCGTACTGGTCGTGCACCATCCGGCGGGCGCGGCGGGCCAGGGCGCCGGCACGCTCCCGGTCGGACAGCAGCGCGTCCACGGCCTCGGTCAGCCCGTCCGGGTCGTGCGGCGGGAACGTCATGCCGGTCACGCCCGGCTCGACGATCTCGGCGAGACCGCCGGTGGCGGCGACCGCCAGCGGTGCGCCGGCCGCCGCGCCTTCCAGGGCCACCATGCCGAACGGCTCGTAGATGCTCGGCACCGCGAAGCAGTCGGAGGCGGCCATCAGCGCCGGCAGGTCCGTGCCGCCGAGGAAGCCCGGCATGGTGACCATGCCGCCCAGGCCGTGGCGGTGCACCTCGGCCTCCAGTTCGGCGCGGTACGGGCCGTCGCCGGCGATCACGGCACGCAGCCCGGGGTGCCGCTCCCGCAGCCGGGGCAGCCCGGCGATCAGGTGCTGCACGCCCTTCTCGTAGACCAGTCGGCCGGCGAACGTGACCAGCGGGCCGTCCCCGGCGAAGCGGGCCCGGGCGGCGGCCACCTCGCGGGCGGGCACCTTCCAGCGGTGCGGCTCCACACCGTTGGCCACCACGTCGACCCGGCCGACCGGCACGTCGAACAGCGCGTTCACCTCGTCGCGCATGTACCCCGAGCAGACGATCACCCGGTTGGACTCGGTGCTGAGCCACTGCTCCACGCCGTGGATGGTGCGGTTCATCTCCTCCGGCAGCCAGCCCTGGTGCCGTCCCGCCTCGGTGGCGTGGATGGTGCTCACCAGCGGGATGTCCAGGTGGTCGCGCAACGTCATCGCGGTGTGGGCGACGAGCCAGTCGTGGGCGTGGATGACGTCGTAGGTGCCGGCTTCGGTGGCGCGCAGCGCGGTGCGGGTGAGGGTGTGGTTGAAGGCCATGGTCCAGGCCAGGAGGGAGCTGGTGGCGAGGGGGAAGGTGACGGGGTCTTCGGGGGCGCGGAGGATGCGGACGCCGTCGGCGTATTCCTCCAGGGGTGCGCCGTCGGCGTGGCGGGTGATGACGGTGACGTCGTGGCCGGCGGCGGCGAGGGCGACGGAGAGGGCGTGGACGTGTCGGCCGAGGCCGCCGACGAGCACGGGCGGGTACTCCCACGAGAGCATCAGGATGCGACGGGTCTGCGGCGGGACGCCCGGGCCGGGCTGCGGCGGGAGCTGGGGTCGGGAGGTCAGGGTGGGCCGGTGGACCCGGTCCGCGGTGGTAGCGATCTGCTCGCCGACCCGCAGGGTCGTCACATCAATCTCCGTCCATGCATGGTGGTACGCGCCGGCAGCGGTGGCGGCGTTGCGGGAGGTGGCGGGGTGGCCGAGGGCCGAGTGGGGCTACGCGCGGGCGCGTGCCCCTGGACAAGCAAAAGGCATCGAGCGCCGTCGCGCATCCTGAGAGAGGTCAAGGTGACGGAAGACACCTGAAGGTTTAGCGCGCATCAGACAGGTGGATTCCGGGCATCCCCTGAAAGGATGGATTGGCGCGTCGGGGCGCGGGGCAATACCGGCGTGCGCGCTGGCGACCCTTGCTGGTGCGCTCGTGCGTGATGCGCACATGACCACGGTCTGAAGGAGCGACATGCAGGTCTGGCCGGGCGAGCGGTACCCCCTGGGCGCCACCTACGACGGGATGGGCACCAACTTCGCCATCTTCTCGGAGGTGGCCGAGCGGGTCGAGCTGTGCCTCTTCGACGAGTGGGACACCGGCGCCGAGCGGCGGGTCGAGCTGCGCGAGGTGGACGCCTACGTCTGGCACGCGTACCTGCCGGGCATCGAGCCGGGGCAGCGCTACGGCTACCGGGTCCACGGCCCGTACGACCAGGCCAACGGGCTGCGCTGCAACCCGCACAAGCTGCTGCTCGACCCGTACGCGAAGGCGATCGACGGCGACGTGGAGTGGGACCCGGCGGTCTACGACTACGACCTGGAGCACCCGGAGCGGATGTCGGAGACCGACTCGGCGCCGTTCATGCCGAAGTCGGTGGTGGTCAACCCGTACTTCGACTGGGGCAACGACAAGCCGCCGCGCACCCCGTACCACCACTCGGTGATCTACGAGGCCCACGTACGCGGGCTGACCATGCGGCACCCGGACATCCCGGAGGAGCTGCGCGGCACGTACGCCGGCATCGCCTCGCCCGTGATGATCGACTACCTGAAGCGGCTCGGAGTGACCGCCATCGAGCTGATGCCGGTGCACCAGTTCATCCACGATCACCGGCTGGTGGATCTGGGGCTGCGCAACTACTGGGGCTACAACACGATCGGCTTCTTCGCCCCGCACCACGGCTACTCGGCGCTGGGCCGGCTCGGCCAGCAGGTGCAGGAGTTCCGCGGCATGGTCAAGGCCCTGCACGCCGCGGGCATCGAGGTCATCCTCGACGTGGTCTACAACCACACCGCCGAGGGCAACCACCTCGGGCCGACGCTGAGCTTCAAGGGCGTGGACGCCCCCAGCTACTACCGGCTCAGCGAGGAGGACCGCCGCTACTTCGTCGACTACACGGGCACCGGCAACAGCCTCAACGTGCGCAGCCCGCACTCCCTGCAACTGATCATGGATTCGCTGCGGTACTGGGTGCAGGAGATGCACGTCGACGGGTTCCGCTTCGACCTGGCAGCCACCCTGGCCCGGGAGTTCTACGAGGTGGACCGGCTCTCCACCTTCTTCGAGGTGGTCCAGCAGGACCCGGTGGTCAGCCAGGTCAAGCTGATCGCCGAGCCGTGGGACGTCGGCCCCGGCGGTTACCAGGTGGGCAACTTCCCGCCGGTGTGGACCGAGTGGAACGGCAAGTACCGGGACACCGTGCGGGACTTCTGGCGCGGCGAGCCGGCCACGCTCGCCGAGTTCGCCTCCCGGATCTCCGGCTCGGCCGACCTCTATCAGGACGACGGCCGCCGCCCGTTCCACAGCATCAACTTCGTCACCTGCCACGACGGGTTCACGCTCAACGACCTGGTGTCGTACAACGACAAGCACAACGAGGCCAACGGCGAGGACAACCGGGACGGCGAGAGCCACAACCGCTCCTGGAACTCCGGCGTGGAGGGCGACACCGACGACGAGGCGGTGCTCGCCCTGCGGGCCAAGCAGCGGCGCAACTTCCTGGCCACCCTGATGCTCTCCCAGGGCGTGCCGATGATCGGCCACGGCGACGAGCTGGGCCGCACCCAGCACGGCAACAACAACGCCTACTGCCAGGACAGCGAGCTGGCCTGGGTCGACTGGGACAACGCCGACTCCCACCTGCTGGAGTTCGTCCGGACGCTGACCGCGTTCCGGGCCCGGCACCAGGTGTTCCGCCGCCGCCGGTTCTTCACCGGCCTGCCGGTCGGCGGGCGTGACGTCGACGAGCCGCTGCCCGACCTGGCCTGGTACACGCCGGACGGCCGGGAGATGACCGGCGACGACTGGGGCAACGACTTCGGCCGCTCGGTGGCGCTCTTCGTCAACGGCGAGGGCATCCGCGAGCGCGGCCAGTACGGCCAGAAGCACCACGACGCCTCGTTCCTGCTCTGCTTCAACGCCCACGACGCGCCGCTGGACTTCATCCTGCCCGGCAGCGAGTACGGCCAGAAGTGGGAACGGGTCATCAGCACCGCCGAACCCGAACCGGACGACGTCACGGTGATCAGCGCGGGCGGCACCGTCCGGGTGCCGGACCGCTCCCTGGTGGTGTTGGAGAGGACGGTCTGACATGGCGGTGCCCCCTCACCCCGAGCAGCGGAAGACGACAGGCACCTACCGGGTGCAGGTGCGCCCCGGCTTCGACCTGGACGCCACCGCCGAGATCGTCGACTACCTGGCCGACCTCGGCGTCAGCCACCTCTACAGCGCCCCGCTGCTGACCGCCACCCCCGGCTCCGCGCACGGCTACGACGTCGTCGACCACCGGGCCGTCAATCCGGAGGTGGGCGGCGAGGCGGGCCGGCAACGGCTGCTGCGCGCGCTGCGCGACAAGCAGCTCGGCCTGGTCGTCGACATCGTGCCCAACCACGCCGGGGTGGCCGTGCCGCCGGCCAACCCCGCCTGGTGGGACGTGCTGCGCCGGGGCCGCGCCTCGTCGTACGCCGACTGGTTCGACATCGACTGGGACCGGGGCCGGCTGCTGCTGCCGGTGCTGGCCGACGACCCGGCCGCCCTGGACGACCTCAAGCTGGTCGACGGGGAGCTGCGCTACCACGAGCACCGCTTCCCGGTCGCCGACGGCACCGGCGACGGCAGTCCCCGCGAGGTGCACGACCGGCAGCACTACGAGCTGGTCTCCTGGCGGCGCGGCGACGCCGAGCTGACGTACCGCCGGTTCTTCGCGATCGCGGACCTGGCGGGCCTGCGCGTGGAGGACCCGGCGGTGTTCGCCGCCACCCACGAGCTGATCCTGCGCTGGGCCGCCGACGGTGAGGTTCACGGCATCCGCGTCGACCACCCCGACGGCCTGCGCGACCCGGGCGGCTACCTGACCCGGTTGCGGGCCGCCGCGCCGGAGGCCTGGCTCGTGGTGGAGAAGATCCTGGAGTACGGCGAGGAGCTGCCGGACTGGCCGGTCGACGGCACCACCGGCTACGACGCCCTGGCCGCCGTCAACGGGCTCTTCGTCGACCCGGACGCCGAGGGCGACTTCACGGTGCTGGACGCCCGCCTCGTCGGGCACCACACCTCCTGGGAGAACCTGACCCACGACACGAAGCTGGCCGCCGCCACGAAGCTGCTCGCCGCCGAGCTGACGAGGCTGGCCGCGCTCGCCCCCGAGGTGCCCACCGAGCCGGCGCGGGCGGCCCTCGCCGAGCTGGCCGCCGCGTTCCCGGTCTACCGGGGCTACCCGCCGCACGGCGCCCGGCACCTGGCCGCCGCCCGCTCCGAGGCGGGCCGGCGCCGCCCCGACCTGGCCGCCGCCCTGGACGCGATCACCCGCCGCCTCCGCGACCCGGACGACGAGCTGGCGCAACGCTTCCCCCAGCTCACCGGCGCGGTCATGGCCAAGGGCGTGGAGGACACCGCGTTCTACCGCTGGACCCGGTTCGTGGCGCTCAACGAGGTCGGCGGCACCCCCGCCCACTTCGGGGTGCCGCCGGCGGAGTTCCACCGCTTCGCCACCGCCCGACAGGTCCGCTGGCCGGCCAGCATGACCACCGTCTCCACCCACGACACGAAGCGCAGCGAGGACGTCCGCGCGCGGATGGCCGTGCTCAGCGAACTGCCGCAACGCTGGGGCGAGCAGGTCACCGCCTGGATGGGGTACGCGCCGCTGCCCGACCCGGCCTTCGCCCACCTGCTCTGGCAGACCGCCGTCGGCGCCTGGCCCATCGAGCGGGAGCGCCTGCACGCGTACGTGGAGAAGGCCGCCCGGGAGGCCGCGACCTCCACGAGCTGGGGCGACCCCGACGCGGCCTTCGAGCAGGCGATGCACGACGTGGTCGACACCATGTACGACGACCCGCGGCTGCACGCCGAGCTGACCGAGTTCGCCGCGGCGATCACCCCGGCCGGCTGGTGCAACTCACTGGGCCAGAAGCTGGTGCAGCTCGCCATGCCCGGCATCCCCGACACGTACCAGGGCACCGAGCTGTGGGACAACTCGCTCGTCGACCCCGACAACCGCCGCCCGGTCGACTTCTCCGTACGCCGGGAGGTGCTGGCGCGTCTCGACGGCGGCTGGCAGCCGCCGGTGGACGACAGCGGCGCCGCGAAGCTGCTGGTGGTCTCGCGGACCCTGCGGCTGCGCCGCGCGCACCCGGACCTGTTCACCGGCTACCGGCCGGTCCCGGCGCACGGCCCGGCGGGCCGGCACGTGGTGGCCTTCGACCGGGGTGGCGCGATCGCCGTGGCGACCCGGCTGCCGCTGGGCCTGGCCCGCGCCGGTGGTTGGCGTGACACAGTCCTGTCGCTTCCCGTTAACGAGGTGAAGGACCTGTTCACCGGTCGGGTCTACAGTGGCGGAGAGACCTCCCTGGCCGACCTTCTGGCCGACTATCCCGTCGCTCTGCTGGCTCCCACCGATTCCGCGGAGGCTGCGCGATGACCGAATTCACCGTGTGGGCGCCGGACGCCGCCCGGGTCCGGCTGCACCTGCCCGGTGCCGCCGACCACGAGATGCGCGCCGCCGCCGACGGCTGGTGGCGGGTCGAGGTGCCCAACACCGGCCCCGGCACCGACTACGCCTTCTTGCTCGACGACGACGACACCCCGCTGCCCGACCCGCGCTCGGCGTGGCAGCCTTCCGGTGTCCACGGGCCGAGCCGCCTGTACGACCACGGCGCCTTCGACTGGACCGACAGCTCGTGGACCGGCCGGCAACTGCCCGGCAGCATCCTCTACGAGCTGCACATCGGCACCTTCACCCCGGAGGGCACCTTCGACGCGGCCATTGACCGCCTCGACCACCTCGTCTCGCTGGGCGTCGACCTGATCGAACTGCTCCCGGTCAACGCCTTCAACGGCGAACACAACTGGGGGTACGACGGCGTCTGCTGGTACGCCCCACACCAGCCCTACGGCGGCCCCGACGGCCTGAAACGCCTCGTGGACGCCGCCCACGCCAAAGGTCTGGGGGTGATCCTCGACGTCGTCTACAACCATTTCGGGCCCTCCGGGGCCTACGCGCCGCGGTTCGGGCCCTACCTCGCCGAGCAGAGCAACAATTGGGGCCGCTCGGTCAACCTGGACGGCCCGCACTCCGACGAGGTACGCCGCTACATCATCGACAGCGTGCTGATGTGGCTGCGCGACTACCACGTCGACGGCCTGCGCCTGGACGCCGTGCACGCCCTGCCCGACTCGCGGGCTGTTCCGATTTTGGAAGAGCTGGCTGTTTCCGTCGAGTCTTTGTCTACGCACCTGGGGCGGCCGCTGTCGCTGATCGCCGAGTCCGACCTCAACGATCCACGGCTCATCACCCCTCGGGAGGCGGGCGGGTTCGGGCTGCACGCCCAGTGGAACGACGACGCCCACCACGCGCTGCACACGTTGCTGACGGGGGAGCGGCAGGGGTACTACGGGGACTTCGGCTCCCTGGAGACCCTTGCCGACGTGCTCACCGGCGGGTTCTTCCACGCGGGCACCTGGTCGAGCTTCCGCAACCGGCACCACGGGCGGCCTCTGGACCCGCGTGTGCCTGGGCATCGGCTGGTGGCTTACTTGCAGAACCACGACCAGATCGGCAACCGGGCTACCGGGGATCGGATCTCGGCTTCGCTGTCGCCTTCCATGCTGCGGGTGGGGGCGACGTTGCTGATGACGGCGCCGTTCACGCCGATGTTGTTCATGGGGGAGGAGTGGGCGGCGTCTACGCCGTGGCAGTTCTTCACGTCGCATCCGGAGCCGGAGTTAGCGTCTGCTGTGGTTACGGGGCGGCGGCGGGAGTTCGCGGCGCACGGGTGGCCGGAGGGGGACGTGCCGGATCCGCAGGACCCGCAGACGTTCGTGCGGTCGCGGTTGGACTGGGCGGAGCTGGACAAGCCCGAGCATCGGGAGATGTTTGCGTTCTACCAGCGGTTGATTGCTCTGCGGCGGAGCCTTCCGGATCTGTCTGATCCTCGGTTGCACGCCGTTTCCGTGCAGCACGGAGACCAGTTCCTGCTGATGCGGCGGGGGGACACCCTTGTGGTGGCGAACCTGGCTGGGCGGGGGCAGGGGATCTCGTTGCCTGGGGTGGCGCGGCGGGTGCTACTGGCCACGGGGGAGGGGGTCACGGTGATGCGGGACCGGATCCAGTTGCCGGCCGAGACGGCGGCGATCGTGGCGTTGTGACGTTGGTGTCAAATCGCTTCAGGAGGATGCACGCGGATCGCGGCATGTCCGGACACACCTGCCTTGGCGCCGGGCGCACTACGCTTGGAGGCCGGCCTGCCCAACGCGCGGCGCCGGTACCGCGCGCTGAACCCAAGGGTGGCAGCACTGTTCGAGTCGGGCCAGGCTCCGGGGAGCCCGCTCATGATGAGCGGGCTCCCGAAACGGCCCAGCGGGGCCCCCACCGTTCAACTGCAACCGCGCGGATCGCGGCATGAGAAGATGCCGCCGCTGAAAGCGACCGCGCCTTGAGCAGTTACAAAAGTCCGCCGTAACGGTTGGGTTGCGTTCGTAGACGACGGTCGCCGTGAGTCAGGCCAGGCTGCGTCGTGGAGATGCTTCGTGATGCGCTACTGTTCAAACGTGGACGATACGCTCCTGTGGAACGGCGCCAACACAGGCAACTCGATCCACGCAGATCAGGGCCCAGACTTTCCCACTGTTCTGCAGGGCTGGCGTCTCCGTCGGGAGTGGGAAGCTCACCTGCGGGTGTTCTGCGGGGAATGGCGATCTCTATCACCCGACGACCCGGACGACCCCTATCTGGCCACCATGAATGGTTGTGCCAACCAGCGTTTTTTGATCAGGTGGCGCAGCATCGGTGGCGTGCCGGTCCGTTTTGGCTGCGGGACGGTCGCGGGCGACGTCGGAACGATCGTCGAGAACGAGCTGCCAGCGCCGGCAGTACGCGGTTGGGCCGAACTTCACGGCTGCGGATGGCCGCTATGGCAGTTCGTCGGGCAGAAGAACGGTAGCAACCTCGGCGACATTGCCGTGGCGGTGCAGTATTGGGTAGCTTCGGCCTGATCCGATGGTGCAGCTGGGGCCTCCTCTGCGGTAGCGTGCGCCCATGCCGCTCGCCAAGCCAGTCATTGGCGCCTCAGACGCGTGGATTACTCCCGGCCTAGTGGCGTCTATCTGCGCGCTCGTCTTCACGATCGGTTCGTTCTGGTGGATCCAGGTTCGCCGTGGCCGGCTACGCAGCTATCCGCCGCAGGTCTACGCCGCCGCCTTTGGGCCAAACAAGATAATGATAGTGCTGCCCCTGGTGATTCATAATCCGGCACCGGCGCCGCTGGCTGTGGTTGGGCTTCGATTGCGGGTCGACTTACCCGAGGCCAGGCGCCGGGATGCTGCCGAGGCGGCCGCCGATTCGGTCGCTCTACCAAAGATCATGCCGTGGATTGCCTGTCGGTCCGACGTCTACTCCGACTCACGGACATACAACGCGCCGTTCGCAGTGGATGGACGAGGGATGGCGGAAAAGTTCGTGGAGTTTCAGTGGGACAATCCACCTACGACGCTCGCAGACGGTCCCTACGTCGTCACCGTCGAGGTTCGGTCGGCTCCGCGTCGGTGGTGGCAGAAAGACAGATGGCGCCGGCTGCTTCAATTCGATCTGAACACGCAGCTCTCCACCGAATCCCGAGCGTCTTTCCTAACTCGGACAAATGACCTAGAGTTCATCGGTCCGGCAACCCGTCTATGGGAAGGCCAGTAACGGCAGCGGCTAACATGATCATCAACCGCCCCGATAGGAGACTCGTGAGTATCCAGCAGGATCGGCGAGAGTTGGAGCGCAAGCAGAAGGCGCAGTCGGACAGGGCGCGCAGGGCCGCCGACCTGCGCACCAAGGAGGCGCGCAAGCGCGTGGACGCAGCCAAAGCCGATCAAGCAGCCGGCCGCACTCGCAGCCCTTCGCAAGCTCAGAGCAAAAGACGCGAAGCCGTCCGGGCCTTGGAGGCTGCCAACAAGTACGGCCGAGACGCATCCGCATTGGAGGCTGAAGCCGCTGGTTACGGCTCCGATGCGGCGAAGCTACAAACCAAGATCGCGAAGGCGGAAACGGCTGAACGCCAACGAGCCGCCCGTCAGCAGATCATCGCTCAGCGGGCAGCACAGGTCCAGCAACGCCAGCTCGCCCAGCAGGTTGCATCCTCGCAGGAGAGAATCGCCATGTCAGAGCAGGCGTTGCGTGCACTCAGCGCGCCGAAAGCCGAAAAACTCCGTATCCTCATGTTGGGCGCGTCCTCCGAGGGAGACCTCCGCGTCACGCGCGAACACACCAGAATCCGCCGAGCAGTCGAAGCTGCGCTGCACCGTGATCAAGTCGAGATTGACGTGCGGCTTTCGGCTACTACGCAGGACCTACAGGACGGCCTCGCCAAATTCCGCCCTCACGTCGTCCACTTCTCCGGGCACGGCGATGAGCAGCTGATCTCCTTCGAGGAAGATGTCGACGACTTCCACACCGGCGTCGTGGTGACTGCGAGCGCCTTCGCCTCAGCGTGCCAAG
Organism: Micromonospora sp. RHAY321; assembly: GCF_023896955.1. Classification (GTDB taxonomy): domain Bacteria; phylum Actinomycetota; class Actinomycetes; order Mycobacteriales; family Micromonosporaceae; genus Micromonospora. The sequence goes on along the minus strand of NZ_JAMHIW010000001.1, from coordinate 791,056 downwards.
CCACCGACTCTCCGCCAACCTTGATCGTGTTCAACGCCTGCAAGTCCTCCGGCACGGCCGACGCGCTCGTCGACCGCTTCGCACCCTTGGCGATCGGTATGACAGACAGCATCGACGACGGCGACGCTCTTAACTACGCCGCCGCCCTCTACTCTTCGGTTGCTAACGGGCAGTCAGTCAACTCCGCCCATCTTGCGGGCAAGGCCGCCATCGAACTGTCAGGCGGGGAGCACGAATTGCCCTACCTCGCGACGGCTCAGGGCATCGACCCGACAAAAGTTATCCTGGTCAAACAGCCGCCCACTGGGTAAGCCGCCAACAAGATCGAGTGACTCTCATCGGCAGTTCCAGATGGCGAGCGGCAGCTCCAGCCGTCACGCTGCGTGCCGCGCGGATCGCGGCATGAGCGCGCACCCGCTGTACGGTCATCCCTCGGCGACAGGTGCAGTTGCCTATCAACTTCGCGGATTGCATTCGCCGACATGGCCAGCGGCTCACCTCCAGGGTATTGATCACCGTGTCGGCAACCAGTACCGTAGTGACGGAGCGCGTGCGTTTAGAAACGCTGTGTGGTCCGGAGCAGGATGGCCTGTATTGGAGTGGCCTGGGTGGATTCGTCAGCGCTGGACGGCGGCCGCCGCAGCCGCCGTGGTTTCCAATATCAAGACGCAGTAACCTTGCTCGACTGCCTGGACATGCATGCCGGAGCATACGACTCGGTCGGATTTGAAGACCTCGACGACATCGTCTGCACAGCCCGTGACGGGACAACGTACCGGCAGGTGAAAACGAAGGAAGATGCAACACGACACACCATCGCATCCGTATGCCGGCCAGAACTGAAGGACCGCGTCGAGACCAGCATCCTCGGACGATTGTTCTCCGGCAAGCCTTGCACCGGCGAATCACGGTTCTGTCTCGTGGTGAACGAGACGCCGCAGGCCGATCTCGACAGCTTCCGGACCGAACGAGGCACCACCCGGGGTCCAGTACCGCAGAAGCATCGCGATGACATCGCCAAGCGTCTGCAAGACCTGCCGGTCGCCCCAGGTCGGTCCCTCGCCTTTTTCATCGACCGTTTCGAGGTGCTGGTCGAGGCGCGCACCATCGAGCAGGTGGAGGACGCCATCCTGCGTCGCCTCGACGGCCCAGTCGCAGCGGTCCTCGGCCAGCCGGGCCTGTGGCGAGAGCTTGAGGACGTCCTTATTCGGCTATCCATACTGCTAGCCCGTGAAGCATCGCAGAAGATCAGCCGTCATTGGGATGCAGCGACATTCAAGGCGTCGCTGCTTCAAGCCATCGCAGCGTCGACGGGGCGGCGGTCTGACGGCAGCACGGAGCCGCTGCAGCGGCTACGGAGCAAGCTGCAACCGGCCGGGCTGACCGCCGAGGAGGCGGAGGGTCATCTGGACCTGCTGCTGCGCTATCGGCGGCGCTACCGCTCGGCCGTCGGCGGTGAGCGGCGGCTGCTGGACGATCTGAACGACCACGTTTTCGCCCTCTGCAGCGAGGTGTCGGCACGGCGGCGGGCGGGGCACATCGAACCGGGCACGGCAGCCTACGCCGCCACAGTTCACGCAGTCACCCGAGAGCCCTTCCTACCCTCGCCATCGCTGCCGGTGCACGATCGCCTCGCCGCGCTCGACGATGTGACGGCACGGTGCCAGAATCGCTACACGGATGGCACGTGAATTAGGGCGCTCTGTGGTCCCGCCGCTGCACCGGCCGTGGGACCCGGACGACAGTGTCGACTTCCACGCGGCCAGGCTGCTTATCCTGTTCAGGCGTTGCGGTACTCAACCCCGATACCAAATCGAGGGCCGCACGAAACTCGCGAAACTCGATTTCTTTGTCCGCTACCCACTATTCCTGCAGCGGGCCATGCAGGTCCTGCACGCTGAAGGTCACATCACATCGGTGTGGCACGCTCATGGCGCCGAGACGGAGGCGCCGATGATCCGGTATCGCTTCGGCCCTTGGGACCCGCGCTACCGGCAGTACCTGGCCTTCCTCGAGGCTCGCCAGCTGATCAGGATCACAGTGACTAAGCCGGAGCGGGTATCGCTCACCGCAGGCGGACGCCGGCTCGCTGAGCAGCTGGCCACCAAGCCATCCTTCGGGCCGATCGTGGAACGATGCGACGCCATGGTCGGCAATCTTGCAGCTCTGACCGGCACAGAACTCAAGGACCTGGTCTATGACCTTTTCCCCGGCGAAGTCGGTGAGGCTGAGATGCGAGCGGAGATCAGGCAGTGACCGAATCGACTCCGCCACAGCCATTGCGCCTGGGACATGGCCTCAGGGTGATGAACGTCGAGCTGGTGCAGAGAACCGGCGAACTCGAACGCTTCGACCTCAGCCAGTCCGCCATGACGATCCTCACCGGGCCTCGCAACAGCTCGAAGACCACCACGCTGAAAGTTATCGACTACTGCCTCGGTGGCCGTGGCAGCGTCGCCGAGGATCTCGGCGCCCCCATCGACGAAAAGTACGCCGCACTGTCCATCCAGATCGCCATCGACGGACAGCAGCATCGGCTGACCCGCGAATTTGGGTTCGGGCAACGCGGAGTCGTCCAGATCGACGACGACAGCGCCGTCCCCGTCGTCAAAATGTCCGACTGGCTGCTCAGTAAACTCGGCTGGCCCCGGCTGGCCATTCCGCTGGGACGCAACGCAGGTACCGCCACCCAGCAGACACCGCTGAGCTTTCGCAGCGCACTACGGCACATCTACAGACGCGAGGACTCTTGGACGGAGTTTGCGTCTAAGGAACAGGAGTATCTACGCCGCGCGGTGGTAAGCCTCTTCCTTGGCTTCGCCCCGCAACGTTACGAAACGACCGAGTACGAGCTCGGCAGAGCGCAACGACAGCTGACCGCCGCCGAAGCGGTACTCCGGGATGTACTGGCCAGCACAGATGAGGCGACGCGGGCTGTCGTGCACCAGCTGGGCCTGCCGCCCGTCGTGAACGCGGATAGTCTGCAAGGCGTTCGCGACGAGGTAGACCGTCGCCTCACGGCCGCACAGAGCGAACGCGACGCGTTGGCAGCTGCGGCCGTGCGGGCACGCCAGGCCGAGGAAAGCGCACCCGGCCTAGACCCCGGGCTGCCAGCGCAACTCCAGGAGGCTTCCGCGCGGGCCGCCGACGCCGCCGGACGCATCGCGTCCCTCCTGCAGGTTATCGACGAGCACCAGCGGTCGATGAGGCTCATCGCCGCCGACCTAGAGCGATTCAATCGCCTGACCGATGCAGTCGACGCCTTTGATTCGGTTCCGGTGCGCATCTGCCCTGCCTGCGAACAAGACGTCGACCCTCGCCGGGTGCATGACGAATCCAGCTGCTACCTCTGTAGCCAGCCAGTTGCCGGAGATGTTCGGCGGCGCCGGGCCGAGCGAGAGCAACAGGCACTCGCCGCGGAACAGTCCGACCTGGCCGACGCCCTCGCGCGAGCAGCCAGCGACCTGCGACATGCGCGGCAGAACGAGGCGGAGGTATCCGAACGCCGGGTCCGGTTAGCCGGGCGCCTCCACGACGAACGGGTGGCCCAACTGGCACCGTTCGTCGCTGCCCTCGAGGACGCCGCCCGAGAGATCGGGCTGATTGAACAGCAGCGCAACGCCCTGCCCGCACTGGAGATCATCCTGGCCCGTCGGCAGCAAGCTGAGCATGCGGTGGACACTGCCCGGCAGGAAGTGGCGCGGCTCACTCGCCTAGCCGCTCTCGACGCTGACGCCTCCGCAGACATCCCGGACCGCTGTGGTGCCCTCGCCGATCACATGAACAGCTTTCTGCGGCTCTTCCGCGACCGTGGCTGGGTCGCCGGTCAGGTCACAATTTCTGGCGATGAGCTCACCTTTTATGTCGGCACCAGACCGTGGGACCACAGCCTCGGCGCTGAAGCTAGGGTTCTCTTCTTTCTCGCCTACAGCTACGCCATCCTAAGGCTCACCGACGCCGAGGACCGGCGCACCTGCCCACCTGGCATCTTGCTACTGGACAACCCATACCAACAAGGGCTAACTGCCGACGTCGTCGTACACGCCATTAGCCGCATCGGTGCAGCCGCCGACCAGGTGGGAGGTCAAGTCATTCTCACCCAAGCCCGGCCGGTCTCAGGCATCACCGCACCGCATGCCTCAATCCAGATGCCACACGAATACGCCACCTAATTGACGGTCACAGTCACGTTGCCGCGTCGTCCTCACAAGGGGTTCGCACCAATCGAAGGGGTTCTCTTCATGTGACGATCAATCAAAGCTTGCGCGAGCATGATCAAGTGCACTGACATCGACAGATCCGGAAGCCGTGCGGGCGCCGCATCCAGGCCCTTCGTCCGGCTCCTCAAGTTCATCAGGCGACCGAAGCCAGCTCCGACGCTGTGGTGTCCAAGGGCAAGGCGCGGAGCGACCCTACTCGGGCACTCAGCGTCATCGCTTGGACGCTCTGTAGGTGTACCGTCCAATCGTGCGGGGATAGCAGTGTGCCTGGCCGCTGTCCCAGTCCTCTACCTAGGGGTGGGCGAAGGCATGGTGAAGAAGCCGGACACCATTGGTGCCAGGATCCGGTACTGGCGGATGCGCCGGGGAGGAATGACTCAGGCCGTCCTCGCTGGGCTCGCTGGCGTCACCCAGTCCTACGTGTCGCAGGTCGAGTCGGGCCGGAAGACTATCGACCGCCGTTCCACTCTTGTCGCTCTAGCTGCTGCACTCCAGGTCACGGTGGCCGACCTGCTCGGCCAGGGCACAGAGTCCGGCGATCCGGCCCGCGAGAGCGCCGCCGAGTGCGTACCGGCGATCTGGTCGGCCCTGATCGAGATCGAGGACGGCGAACGTCGCGCTTCGACCTACACCAAGGACCGTCTGGCCGCCGAAATCGCCCGCAGCGACCAGCTCCGCAACTCGTGCAACTACCCGGCGATGGCTCGCCTGCTCCCCGGCCTGCTACTCGAAGCCGCCGCCGTGGGTGGGGCCACGCTGGTTCAGGTCGCCTACCAAGCCTCCACCTGCCTCCGGCACCTCGGATACCGACACCTGGCGCTCAATGCCGCTCGGGTATCCGTGTTGGCTGCTGAGGACGTCGAAGATTGCGCATGGATCGGGGCATCTCGGTTTGCGTACGTGCAGAGCCTGCCAATCGAGTCGGCGCGGTTGGCTGCCGGAGCTGCCGACCGGTCGCTGGCGGAGCTTCAGGGAAACGCAGCCGACGTCCGGGTCCGGCAAATGCTCGGCCAACTGCACCTCACGGCTGCGCTCGCCTCCACGGTAGATGGTCGACCGGATGATGCCCGCCACCATCTCGCGGAGGCAACGCGGGAGGCGGCGAGTTTGGGAGATCCCGCTGACGGTGGCGGCTTCAACGATTGTTGCTTTGGGCCGACCAACGTAGGGCTATGGAAGATGTCCATCGCAGCAGAGCAAGGCGAGTCCGGCAAGGTGATCGAGCTGTCCCGGACGGTACGACCACAGGTGCTGGTGGCATCTAATCGCCAGATGTCCTACTGGCTCGATGTTGGCCGAGCGCTGGCCGACGGAGGTCGCCGGGACGCGGAGACCCTCGCCGCGTTTGTGCAGGCTGAGCGGGCTGCGCCGATTCCGTTCGCCATCAACCCCCTCGCCCGCGACGCCGTGGTGACGCTGGCGCAGCGTGCCCAGCGCCGAGCCATCCCCGACGAGCTGCGGTTGCTGGCCGGCCGCATCGGCATCAACCTGGCCGCATAACTGGCAGTAATTCCGCCATCACTGATCCGCCCTAGTGTCCGGTTTGGGCCGCACTAGCGGCCCGTGGCCTGGTGCGGCGGTGATTTTCCCGAGCATCACCGCTGGGCCTCTAGCTGAGGAGGCGGGGATGAGCGGTCAGGACGACGGCGCTCCGGAGAACAAGAGCGAGCAGGGGGAGGCGGCCGAGCGGGAGGCCGCCAAACAACGCCTGCTCGCGCAGGCCGAGGCGGAGCGCGTACCGGTGGAGGACACCACCTGCGCGGTCCCGGACCGGCGGTGGCGGCGTGACCAGTGATGACGTCCCGATCGGCCGCCGGGTGGCGCGCTGGCGAGTACGGCGGCAGATGACGCAGCAGATGCTCGCCGACCGGCTTCGCAGGTCGAAGAGCTGGGTGGACAAGGTCGAGCGGGGCGTCCGCACCCTGGACCGGTACTCGGTGATCCAGGAGCTGGCCCACGTGCTGCGTGTCGACCCGGAGGTGCTGCTCGGCCAGCAGCGGAGCACACCCGCCGGCACACCGGACGGGGTGGACGACATCCGGGCCGCTCTCGCCCGTTACGACACCCCGCAAGCCCCCGCCCACGCAACGGAAGAGCTGAGAAGGCAGGTCGGGTACGCCTGGTTGACCTACCAGCACGCGCACTACGCGCAGTTGGTGCGGGTGCTGCCGGATCTGCTCGACGCCGCCCAGGGCGCCCAGTCAGCGGAGCTGCTGGTGCAGGCGTACCGAATCACCTCGTCGGTGCTGGTGAAGCTCGGCGAGGCCGACCTCGGGTGGCTGGCCGCCGACCGGGCGATGGCCGTGGCGGGCGACGATCGGGTCCTTGCGGCGACGGCGGCCGTGTCGGTCGGGCAGACGCTCCGCGCGGCGGGCCGGGACCGGCTGGCCCTCGCCGCGACCCTCACCGCCGCGAACCGCATCACGCCCACGGCGCAGCGGCTGGCGGGGGAGTGGGCCGTGGGCGGAACGCTACTGCTCCAGGCCGCCCTGGCCGCCGCCGGCTGCGGCGACACCCGCCGCGCCGAGGAGCTGACCGACCGGGCCGCCGGGATCGCCGCCGGGCTCCGGGAGTACGACGACCCGCACCGAACCAGCTTCGGGCCGATCGCCGTCGACCTGGCGCGGGTGGTGGTGGCGGTCCTGCGGGGTGACGCCGCCGAGGCGGTGCAGCGGCACGTGACGGTGATCCGGCGGGAGGCGTGGCGGCGGCTGCCGGCCGAATATCGGGGCGCGTACCTGGTGGATGCCGCGCGGGCGTACCTCCAGGTCGGTGACCTGCGCGGCGCCGCACGCGCCCTGGTGGACGCGGACAGCGTCGCGCCGGCCGAGGTCCGGTGCCGGCCTCTGGCGCGTACCGTGATCGCCGAAGTTGCCCGGGGCCACCCGGCGCCGGCAGGCGTGGCGCGACTTGCGACGCTGGTCGGCCTGACCCGATAACCGGCCCCGCCTTCACGAGCCGTGTCGCCGAGTGTCAACCACCCCCTGTTGGCGCTCACGTCGACCGTTGACTTGGACAGCGTCGTGGTGAGAGCGTGGTTGGCTGGTCAGCTCTCCCGGTCCGGGTCGGTGAAGGCATCCCATTCCTCGGCGCTGGAAATGGTCTGTCCGGCTGGCAGATAGAACGCCCGTCGCGGCGGATCGGCAACCGTGAAGGGCTTGAACTCCGGATCGGCAATCAGCCGATAGACGAATTCCGCGATGGACATGTCGAGCCGGTGCCACGGCTCCAGTGGGTCCTTTCGGACGATCAACGGCCACCGGTCGGCGTCCACCGAGCGGTCAGCCAGCCAGAAGTACTCGCCCTCGGTCTGGTCCGAAGCCCAGCGGATCAGACCCGGTCCCTTGTCCGGCTCATACAGTCCGTAGGGCGTGAGGAACCGCTCGATCATGTCGCCCTCGCGGTTGTCCTGCCGATACCTCCGCCATGTCCCGAGCAGTGACGCCGAACCTTGATCGGCGGTCGGCGGCAGAACGTACAGGTATGCGGAGAACGATCCCGGTCCGAAGTAGCGGTAGATCTCCTTGTAATCGGTCGGCAGTGTCACCCCGAGTTCGGATTCGGCCTCGGCCCAGTCGCCGTCGGAAGGCTCCTGACGCCACCTGGTCGCGTCAACGATCCGGTCTGTCCAGTTCACTGTCGGTCCTTTGTCTCAGCAGTTCATGGAGCAGGGACATTGTGGATGACCGTTCACCACGTGGCCCCTGGGTGGTCCACGCCGGGAGGGTGATGCTGGTCGGCGCCGCGCCAGCCGAGGTTCGGTGCCGGCCGTTGGCACGTCAGGAGGATCTCGGAGCTGTCGGACGGGCGGATATTCTGAGCGCCGTTCGCGCTATCGGGGAGAGTCATGACAAGTAGGTTCACCGAGTTGGCCGTTGACTGCCACGATCCGGAGAGGCTCGCCGCATTCTGGTGCGAGGTCCTGAACTTCACGGTGATCGACCAGAGCGAGGGCAAGGTCGAGATCGGCTCCTGGGTGCCGACCGTCGAGGATGTCCGGGCCCGCCAGATGTCGCCCACCCTGGTGTTCATCCAGGTGCCCGAGGGCAGGACCGTGAAGAACCGGCTGCACCTCGACGTCAGCCCGATCGACGGCAGCACCGAGGACGAGGTGACCAGGCTGCTCGGCCTCGGTGCCACCAGGGCGGATGTGGGCCAGGGCGCAGACCGGAACTGGGTGGTCCTGGCAGACCCCGAGGGCAACGAGTTCTGCGTCCTGCGCACCCTGGCACCGCAGAACTAGGCCGCGACCGGGCTGCCGCTGTGAGTGGCGGAAGCGGACGTGCTGCGTTATCAGGGCGTGCGTTCCAATAACGGCACTCCACGGCTCGCGCGTAATCCGAGCCGGTTGGCGGCTTTCAGCGACGCTGTCTTCGCCATCGCGGTGACGCTCCTCGTGCTGGAGATCCAACCGCCGGAGGACTTCGGGCATCTCCTGCGGGGCCTCGGGGGGTTGTGGTCGTCGTACCTGGCGTACACGTTGAGTTTTCTGCTCATCGGGCAGGTGTGGGTCAACCATCACGTCATGTTCGACCGTGTCCGGCACGTCGACCGTGAGGTCCTGTTCCTCAACACGGTGCTCCTGATGGTCATCGCGTTCCTGCCGTTTTCCACGTCGCTGCTCGCCGGCGCGTTGCGCGCGGAGCAGGGCCTGCGTACGGCGGTCGTCGTCTACGGCACCACACTGTGGTTGGCGGCGGCCCTGTTCAACGTCATTTGGGCCCATCTTCGCCGCGCCAAACTGCTGGACCCCAGCCTCGGCCCCTTCGGCGTCCGGGCCATCGGCCGCCGATTCAGGCTCGCGCTGGTCTGGATCGGCTGCGGCATCCTCGTCGGCGCGTTCGTGCCGATCGCGGGCGTCGCCATCATCGCCGGCCTCCTGCCCGCCTACTACCTGCCCATCCGCGGCGAGTACGGCGAGGACGGCAGGACCGCCGACCGGCCCGACTAAACGGTCGGGTCGGGCCAGCCGTCACTGCGCGCGCCGCCGAGGTGCGGTGACGTGAGCTGCCCGGTGATCCTTCATGGCCGTCGCTGACCCTCGCTATAGCGTTCATTCTTCGTCCATTGCAATGGTGAGGCGTTGCACGTTGCGTTGATCCCAAGAACGTTGCAACGATTTCACGGCGCTGAACAGGGAAAACGCGAGTTCCGTGCAACGAAGACGTTGTCGTCATATGGAAAGCAACGTAGCGTTTCCGGTGTCAGAAACAACGAGCGAGCACCGGAGAAGACGATGCAGAAGTTCGACACCCCCGCCCCGATCGCCGCCGTCCTGGACATCCCCGCCGGACGCATCCAGTTCATCGCCGCAGACCGCACCGACACCACCGTCGAGATCCGGCCCACCGACCCCTCCAAGCGCCGCGACATCAAGACCGCGGAGCGGACCACCGCCGCCTACGTCGACGGCGTCCTGCGGATCACGACCTCGACCCCCAACCAGCTCATCGGCCCTTCCGGATCCCTGGAGGTCACCGTCCAACTGCCCGCCGACTCCCGCATCGAGGCCAAGACAGCCAGCGCCGAGCTCCGTGGCGTCGGACGCCTGGGTGACGTCGCCTTCGAAGGCGCGTACCGCCGGATCAAGATCGACGAGGCCGCCAGCGTCCGCCTCACCGCGATCGATGGCGATGTCGAGGTCGGCCGGCTCAACGGCCCCGCGGAGATCCGCACCGCGCGGGGCGACATCCGGATCACCGAGGCCGTACGCGGCAGGGTCGTGCTCGGCACCCAGTCCGGCAACATTTCGATCGCCGCCGCCACCGGCGTCTCGGCCGCCCTGGACGCCGGCACCGGCTACGGCCGCGTCAGCAACGCCCTCAAGAACAACGGCAACACCCAGCTAGACATCCACGCCACCACCTCCCACGGCGACATCACCGCCCGCAGCCTCTGAGCACGACGTCAACCGAACCAGGAGTGGAACCATGACGATGAACAGCACCTCCTCGACCAATGCCAAGTGGACCGGCATGGTGCCGGTCGAAGACACGGCCCTGGCCGTCACCGACACCGGCGGCCCCGGGATCCCTGTCCTCTACCTCAATGGCCAGTTCGCCACCCAGGGGTACTGGCGACGGGTCATCGCCGAACTGGGGACGGGGTGGCGGCACATCACCTACGACGAGCGGGCCCGCGGCAAGTCGAAGCGGTCGGCGGATTACTCCTTCGAGGCCGCCGTCCGGGACGTCGATGCCGTTCTCGCGGCTCGGGGTGTGGACCGGGCGCTGCTGGTGGGCTGGTCCTACGGGGCGTTCGTCGGGGCGCACTGGGCCAGCCGGAATCCAGAGCGTGCCCTGGGTGCCGTCCTGGTCGACGGCGCGTTCCCGTACGACTGGCTCGACGACGCCATGGAGCAGCGGATCCGGAAGCTGTTCCGGCGGATGAGCTGGTTCCTGCCGCTGCTGCGCCCGACGGGCCTGGCCCCGCGGATGACCGCCGAACAGCAGGCGAACAGCAACATTGAGGTCGGCAAGATCTCCCGCGAGCGCGAGCTGGGCCCGGTGCTGGACGCCATCACCGTCCCGGTGCGGTACGTGGTCGCTTCGGGGACGTCCTTCGGAAGCAAGGGTGACGAGCAGGAACGCATTCGTACCAGCCTCGATGCGGTGACCGCCCGCAACCCGAACATCCAGATCGGCGCGAAGGTCACCAGCAACCACGGGGCGATCCTCAAGAAGGACTTCCCGGCCATCGCCGAGGCCGTACGTGAGGTCGCCGCCCTCGACCACAAAGGGCGCTGAGGACACCTCCACACGTCCTACTCTGCACCGGCAGCCACCAACATCCGGCCCCGTCCGGGCCTGATCAACAAGATCAGGCCCACGGCGGGGCCGGATGGCGGTTGGTACCAGGCGCGCGTGGGACGAAGCCGTACCCGGTGAAGGGACACCGACCCGGCCGACGATGGTGGTCGGGAAACTAGAGTCGGTGGTGTGCGGATCCGGATCGACGGCAGCGACCTCCCGGGGCGGCGCGCCGGTCCGGAAGCCGACGCCCTGCGGCTCGGCAACGTGCACGTCGGGGTCCAGCGCAAGGCCGACGTGGTCGATCAGGTATCGGCCGACGCGGCGAGCGCGACATGGCGCTTCGAGGTGTCCAGCCCGGAGGTCGACGGGATGCTCGACGTCGGCGGGCCGTGGGTGCATGGGCGCCCCGGAGCACGGTTCCTGTACCTGAGCTGGGGCGCGGTGACCGATGACGGCTTCGCGATGTTCAGGCGGGCGAAATTGATGTTCACCGACATCCCGACCGAGCTGCTCCGCGCCGCGCACGAGGACCGCGGGATGCTGGTCGGCCGACTCGGGCTGACCGACGCCGCGGGCGGGCCGGTGTGTGCTCGGGTCCACCCTCCCGCCATCGCCTGGACGCTGGAGTGATCGGCTCAGGCTGACGTCTCATCGGGGCCGGCGCGACGAACTCCAGCCCTGCTGTTGCAGCCGCTCGATGCCGTCCAACAGCAGGTCCAGCGCGAACTCGAACTCGAACTGGTCGTCGCAGCCCTGCCCCACGACGGACCCGTCGTCATGGGACGCGGCCATGGCGATCTCCGCGACGTGCGGGAACCTGGCCGCGACCTCCGGTGGTAGGGCCGTCGGTGGTTCCGGCTCGGTCGTGCCGGACCGGCCGGCGCGGCGGGACGCGTCGAACAGTTCCTGGCTGAAGCCCAGGATCCGGCTGCCCATCGCGTGCATCACGTGGTGCGCGAGGTCGACGGAGAACCCGCCGGCCCGGAACGTCCCGATCATCGAGTCGAGGTAGGCCAGGACACCCGGCGTCGCCATGTTCCGCGACTCGATGGCGAGCGGAGCCCAGGGGTGGCGCCGCAGCACCTGCCGCGCCGAGAGGATGCGCTGGCGGACCACGTGCTTCCAGGCGGCGTCCGGCAGCGGCGGGTCGATCTCGCCGACGACCACGTCGATCATGCCGTCGAGCAGTTCGTCCTTGTTGGTCACGTGCTTGTAGAGGGCCATCGGCACGACGCCCAGATCCTGGGCGAGGTTGCGCATGCTGAGCGACTCGATCCCGGCCTCGTCCGCGAGCGCGACGGCGGCGCGCAGGACGCGGTCCCTGCTCAGCGGCGTCCGGCGCAGCGTCTCAGCCTGCTCAGCCATCTCGCTCCTTAACGTCCGACGGTGTTTGAACCCTAATCCTCTTGACAGGTGTACGGCGTACACCTACATTCAAACCGCAAGGTGTACGCCGTACGCCTTGAGGGGAGGAACAATGAGAGCCATCGTCCAGGACCGATACGGCCCCCCGGAGACCCTCACGATCGCGGACGTCGAGGTGCCGGTGCCCGCCGCCGACGAGGTGCTCGTGCGGGTCGAGGCTGCCGCCCTCAACGCGTACGACTGGCATGCCATGCGTGGTGATCCCCGGGTGGCGCGGTTGGCCATGGGCCGGTCGCGGCCCCGGGCGCGCATCCGCGGCCGCGACTTCGCCGGCCGGGTCGAGGCCGTCGGCGCCGACGTTCGACAGGTGCGCCCGGGTGATGCCGTCTTCGGCGACCTCGGCGACGCGAACGGCGCGTTCGCGGAGTACGTGTGCGTGTCCGAGACCCAGGTCGCAGCGAAGCCGGCGAACCTGACGCCGCAGCAGGCGGCTGCCCTTCCGCTGGCCGGCATCACCGCGCTCATGGGCCTGTGTGACGTCGGGCAGGTCGAGCCCGGCCACCGCGTTCTCATCAACGGCGCCTCCGGCGGCGTCGGCACCCTGGCCGTGCAACTGGCCAAAGCCTTCGGCGCGACCGTGACCGCGGTGTGCAGCACCCGCAACGTCGATCTGGTCCGCTCCATCGGCGCCGACCACGTCGTCGACTACACCCGCGACGACTTCGCCGACGACACCCGCCGCCACGACGTCGTGTTCGACCTTGTCGGCAACCGCTCACTCGCCGCGCTCCGGCGGGTGCTGACCCCGACCGGGACGCTGGTGCTCTCCGGCGGCGGCGTGTACCGCGGCGGCAGCCTCCTCGGACCGATCGGGCTCATCGTGCGCGGGCGGCTGTTGGCACCCTTCGTCCGACACCGCATCGTCGTCCTGACGACGGCACCCAGCCGGCAGCACCTCGACACTCTCCGCGCCCACGCCGAAGCCGGCCGCCTCACCCCGGTCATCGACCGGACCTATCCGCTGCACGAGGTGCCCCAGGCCATGCGGTACCTCGAAGGTGAGCACGCGCGGGCGAAGGTGGTCATCACCCTCTGACCCACTACCTCGCGGCCGGCCTGGCCGGTCGCCGCAGGGGACGGAAGTCCGACGTTGAGGGGACTGCCGGCCCTCGGCTGGTCCAGCCTTGAATTCGGCCCACCGTGGGGGCGGGCCGTACACAAGGGACTGTGGAGGGTCGGCATGCTGATCATCGCTGAGGACAAGGCGACGTACCCACCGGACGGCCAGATCCCCAACCTGGAGACCGACGACAAGGCGTACGCCGAGATCGTGACGCGGATCAAGCCACTCCTGCCCGCCGACTTCGAGGAACAGGTCGTGGGCAGGCTGACCACCTGGTCGGCGAGCAACCTGCTGCGCAACCAGAGCTTCGCCACCTGGGCCGAAGCCGTCGCCGCCGCGACGAAGTACGCGCAGGGCGAGCTCACGGGTGCCACCGACACTCAACGGCAGCGTGACCACGTCCTCGACGGCGACGACCGGGCGAAGCTCGCCGCGGCTGTGGGGAGCACGGGTCGGACCGACGACCCGCACATCACACTGCGCGACAAGAGCCGCAGGTGGGCCAACTGTGGCATGGCCGCGTTCCAGATCCGCGAGCAGTTGCACAACAAGGGCGGCGAACCCGTCCGCCGGTCCGCCCACACCTACGGGGCGGGTGAGGGTGCGGCGCTCCGGCAGGCTCTGCTCGTCCAGCCCGCCAGCGCGGAGACCGTTCTGCTGCTGGACTGTCAGTTCCCCCAGGTGCACAACTTCATGATCGAGGTGCACCACGACGGGTCGCGCTACCTCGCCCAGGGCTACCAGGGCACCTACTTCGCCCACTGGTGGCTCGGGCTGGACGACAGTTACTCCGGAGAACCCAGTGCCGAGATCATCGATCTGCGCAAGCGGTACGGGTTGGGTCACGCGATCAGTTCGCCGGAGTACGCGACCCTGCTCGACGGTCTGGCGAAGTCCATCTCCTCCGACTGGCAGGAAACCGCGAACCAGTGGCGGAAGCTGCCGTTCAACCCGGACCAGCAGGAGATCGACGGAATCAGGCGACGGGCCGAATCGCCGACATGCATGGTGGAGGTGTTCGAGCTGCGCAAGCCGGCGGTGGCCCGCTCGGCGCTCGGCGGCGGCGACGTCTCGCTCAGCGAGCTGGCGACCCGAGGGCTGGCAACCGACTGACCGGCGCGGGTCGGTCGGGGATGGGACGCAGTCGCGCCCCTCAGCGCGGCTCCTGTCGTCGGCCGGCCCGCACACCCACCCGAACGTCAGGGCGTGGATGGCTGCGGTGCGGGTGCGAACGGGGCCAGGAGAAGGTCGGTGAGCCGCCGCCTGGCGTGCTCGTCACCGCTCAGAAGCAGCATGCCCGAGTCCTGTGCCGCTGCCATGGTGATCTGGTGGAGGCAGACGGCCCGGAGGGTGTCGACGTCGGTGGTGAGTGTCGCATCGGGCTCGGGCGCTGTGCCGCGACGGAGCTGGACCGAGTCGTCGGCGACCTCGGCGAGGTACGTGTCGGCGTCGATGTGGAACTCGTAGACGCCGCGTAGGTCAGCGGCTCGCGCCGGGTCGAAGGCTGCCTTGATGCTCAGCAGCAGGGAGTCGATGCCGAGGTCGCCTTCGGGCAGCTGCGGGGACTGGCTTCCCCAGCGCCCGAACTGTAGGAGGACGGGCTCCAGGGCGCGGCCCCATTCGGTGAGGTCGTAGAGGTGGACCCGCGTCGGCGGCCCCAGGTCTCGCCGTTGCACGACGCCGTGCTCGGTCAGCTCGCGCAGCCGCTGGCTCAGCACGTTCGGGCTCACCCCGGGTAGGCCGGCGAGCAGGTCGTTGAAGCGCCTGGGGCCGAGCAGGAGGTTGCGTACCACCAGCAGCGCCCACCGTTCACCGATGATGTCCAGCCCACGCGCGACACCGCACGGATCCCCATAGCTACGCGTCCCGCCCACGATCTCCACACTACATGACTCCTAATTCAGGAGTGCCACTTGTTCTGTAGGAGTCGACCCTCTAGCTTGGCTCTCATGAGCCTGCTCAGCGCCCGTCCGCGCGGCGCTCGGGGCGGTCAGAGGCCAACACAGCCCGAGGCGGACCGACCGCGGCGCCGAGGATCAACGCACCAAGCCGGAGGACGAAGATGCGCAAGATTGTCGTGTCGATGTGGACCAGCCTCGACGGTTTCGTCGCGGGCCCGGACGACGAGATGGACTGGCTGCTGGTCGAGGACCAACTTCAGAGGTACGAGCGGGATCTGGTGGACGACGCCGGCAGCCTGATGCTGGGCCGGATCACGCACTCCGACTTCGCCAGCTACTGGCCTCTGGCCGCCCAGAATCCTGACGAACCGGACGACGTCCGAGGATATGCCCAGCGAGTCGACGCCTTGGAAAAGATCGTCGTCTCCGCCTCAGGAAACATCGCAACCTGGAAGAACACCCGGAGACTCACGCACCTCGACCCCGACGAGATCACCGAACTCAAGCGGGGGTCCGGCGGCGACATCGTGGTCTACGGGAGCCTCGCGGTGATCCGGTCCCTTGCCGATCTCCGGCTCATCGACGAGATCCACCTCCTGGTGCATCCCGTGTACCTGCGCCGAGGCAAGGCGTTGTTCGGCGGCGGGCAACCGCCCGTACGACTGGAGCTGGTGTCCGCCGAGCCCTTCGCCTCCGGTGTGGTCCTCATGAAGTACCACCCCATCGACGACATCCCAACCGCGTCCTGAGTCCCCTGGCCGCTCGTACCATCCGAGCGGCCAGGGGGATGCTCGTCAGGCCACCAGCGAGACCCGCCCGTTGTCCAGGTCGTACCGGGCGCCCACCACCCGCAGGGCACCCTCGTGCACCTTCTCAGCGATGATCGGGCTGCGCGCGGAGAGCGCAGCCACCTGCGCCGCGATGTTCGCCCGGACACCGTTCTCCACCGGGTCGCCGGGCTGGTCCAGCACCGGCTCGACGATCGGGCGCAGGCTGTCCACGATGGTGCCGATGTGCCCGGGCGCCGAGGCGCCGCTGCGGATGGCGTCGATGGTGGCGGTGATCGCTCCGCAGCGCTCGTGGCCGAGGACGACGATCAGCAGGCTGCCGAACTCCTCCACGGCGAACTCGACGCTGCCCAGCAGCAGGTCGTCGACGATGTTTCCGGCCACCCGGTTGTCGAACAGGTCACCCAGCCCCTGGTCGAAGAGCACCTCGGGGGCCACCCGGGAGTCCGCGCAGCCGACGGTGATGGCGAACGGGTGCTGGCCGGCGGCGAGCCGGTGCAGGTCGTCCAGGCTCTGGTGGGGGTGCCGGCCGTGGCCGGTGGTGAACCGCCGGTTGCCGGCGAGCAGTCGGCGCAGCGCTTCGGCGGGCGTACCAACCGGGTTGTCGGCCGGCGCGGCGGCGGCCGCGGACGGGCTTGCCGCGGAGGCGCCGAGCGTGACGGCGGCGGCGCCACCGACGGCCAACAGCGAACGGCGGGACAGCGGGGAACGGTTCACGATGATCTCCCGGGAGGTGAGGCGACTGCCTACTTCTACCAGCCGATGATCGACGATGGTGATTCAGGGCGCGAACGACTACGTGGTGGCCTGCGGCCAGGCCGCTACCAGGGCATCGACGGCTTCGGGTGCCACGATGGACCGCAGCCTGTCGTAGAGCGACTCCTGTCGGTAGTCCTCGACACGCCACAGAACGGCCGCGCCCCGCAGCTCGGTGACCGCGCCGTCAACGTCGCCGGTGAGCAGTCGCGCGATCGACCGGAGTTCCCGGTTGCGGAACGGCGTGACGCTCTCCTCGTCCTCGTAGGTCAGTGCATCGCGCGCGAGCGCGCCGGCCTCGTCCGGGTCCCGCTGGTGGGTCGCAATCGCCAGCAGCACGGCGGCCTCGATCGCGTTGGCTGGTCCGAGTCGAATCGATTCCCGCAGCTCGCGTTCACCGTCCGTCAGTCGCCCGGACAGGACGAGAGCCTCGCCGTAGTTGGCCCGGCACCAACTTGCCTCCGGTGCCAGTCGCGTCGCCTCGGCGAATGCCGCCACTGCTTCGGGAAACCGGCCAAGGCGCGTCAGCATGCGACCATGGGCGTCATGCGTCAGCGGGTCCGCAGGGTCAAGGGCGAGCGCGGCGGTGATTGCCGCAAGGGCCTCGGTTTCCCGGCCGAGAGCAAGCTCCACCTGCGCGAGGACGCGCTGGCTCATCAACGAGCTGGCGTCCAGGCCGATGGCTCGGCGCAGCGCGTCGGCGGACTCCGAATACCGTCCGACCCGGTGAAGTTGCAGCCCGAGGCCGGACAGATACAGCGCGTTCTCGGGGTTCGCCCGGGTGGCTGACCAGAGCCACTCGTCCGCCTCGTCGTCGCGTCCGGCACGGCTGAGCGTCACGCCCTTCGTGTAGTGCGCCCGGGCGTTCACCGGATCGAGCTGGAGTACGACGTCGACCTCGGTCAAGGCCTCCTCGTAACGTTCGGCGCCGGTCAACACCTCGACCAGCGCGAATCGTGGCTCCATCAGCTTCGGGCGCCGCGTGAGCGCCTCGCGCAGCATCTCAATAGCCTCCTCGAGGCGGCCGACTCGGGACATCGCGGTCCCGACGTGCGCGAGGTAGTGCGGGCTGGTCGGTGCCAGGCGGTGCGCCTGCTCGATCGCTTCGAGCGCTTCCTCGTGCCGATCGAGACGACCGAGGACGATGCTGCGGACGGAATGGGCAATGTGGTCGGACCGGTCGAGGTCGAGCGCGATGCTGATCGCGGTCAGCGCCTCCTCGTGCCGCTTGACCGCAGAAAGCGCCCCAGCGAGCGCACGATGGCGCATGCCAGCGCTCGGCTCGAGGTCGGCTGCTCGCTGGTACGCCTCGACGGCGTCGGCTTGCCGCCCGACCCGTTGCAGGGCGATACCGAGGGCGAAATGACGGACAGCCGACTCGGGCTCGCGCTCGACGGCACGTTCGTAGTCGCTGAGCGTGGCGGTCTTCACGCCTTCCACGTAAGCGTCGCGCAGCTCGCCGGTCACCTCGTCACTCCAGCCCATGCCGAGCTGGAACTGGTCGAGGATCGACGACCCGTACTGCCGTTCCCCCGGCGGCCGGTTCTGCCCGGCGCGCCGCACGAGGTGCAACGCCAGTTGGTGCTGCTCCAACTGCTCGGCACCGACCGCCGCGTACACCCAGCCGAGTTCCTGGTCCGCGAATCGCATCGTGGCGAACATGCCGCCGTAGAACAGTTCGCGGTAGTCGTCGTCCTCGAGCCGACCCTTCAACCAGTCGATCAGCGCGGAGTACTCGAAGATCATGCCGGCGTCGCCGTCGGCGAGGCGACTCGCGACGAAGAACGCCGCCTCGTGGCGGCCCCAGTTCGGATCGAGGCCGACGCTGAGGTTGAGAACGCGCAGCGCGATCTCCGATCCGATCAACTCGGCATTCTTGGTGGTGAGGTTGCGCCACCGCTCCCACCGGCGTGCGTCGGCAGCTCCGACCCACTCGGACAGCACTGCGGAGACCCTCGAGATGCTGATCAACAACGAATTCGCCCGGATCGCGTCCGGCACCGGCGGCGGCACCGTCCTCCCGCTGCGGATCTCGTCCTTCAGCGCCGCGAATTCGTTGCGGACAACTGCCCTGTGCTCGGGGAACTCCTGCTCGATGAAGCCGAACGCGGCCTCCTCGTCGTTCGAGTCGACGTAAGCCTGGAACTCTTCGATCTGCTCGGCGAGCATGAGCCTGTACAGCTGTGCGCCAACACGTAGCTGCAGCGTCTGGTAGATCCAGCCCAGGTGCTGCCGCATCTCCACATCGGATCGGAACTCGATGCCCAGCTCGGTCAGGAGCGCCGCGTCGAGGGTTATCGGTGACGCGGACGGCGCTTCGTCCACGGCCGACCCGTGTTGCAGCTCACGCGCTGTCGCCAGCAACTCGGTGAGCACGCGGAGATCGACCGCAGCGCGCTGGAGGAACTCGAAGATGATCCGGTAGCCGCCCCGTTGGCCGCGCGCCACGGTGATGAACTCATCGAGGTCGCGAACGAGCCCGTTGCGGGCCAGACCAAGGATCAACCGGTTGTGCCATACCTGTGGCATCGCCGCGACCGTTTCGGCCACCGCGTCGGGCGTGGGAACGCCCTCGGATGTCTTCTCGATGCTGAGCACCGCATCGCATCGCACGCTCCAGTCCAGGTCTGGGGCGTTCGCCACGGTCTCCAGGCACTGCTGCCCGCTTCGGCCGGCCTCGGCCAGTCGTCTCGAAGCGTCTGGCCACGAATATGCCCCATCGCCGGGCTCCCGAAGGAGGCTCATCAGCACCATCTCCGCCGACGGCAAGGCATGCCGGACCATCTCGGCAACGATCTCGAGCCGTGCCGGCCGATTGATCTCCTCCGACGTGGCGAGCTCGATAAACGCCTCCTCGTCGGCAAGCGTGGCATCATGGCGCAGGAGCGTCTCGGCCAGCTTGAATCGAATCCACTTCTCCACGCCGCTGTCGCTGTGCAGGTTCACGGCGGCAGTGCTGCCGCGACTGTCGTGGACTGCCACGAGCGCGCAGACGTGGCGGACCTTCAGATCCAGCTCGATGCCGCCATAGTCGAGTTGTGCCGCGAGGAGATCCCGGCCGGCTTCTCCCTGGCGCGCCAACGCCCTGGCGAGCGATTCTCGAACGGTCCAGTGCACATGGGGGTTGACCAGCGCCGCCGCGGCGGCCGGGATCGCTTCGGCCACACCATCCTCGACCAACGCGAGTGTCAGTTCGGCGCGGTCGTCGTATTGGGGGTGCTGGCTTGCGAGCAGTCGCATGGCCGGCGCGACCACGTCTGGCACCGCCGCGCGCACCAGATCGGCGTACAGGCGGCAGCGCAAGCCCCAGTTCATGGTGCGGTCATCCGCCGTGGCCCGGACTGCCTCGACACCGGTGGGGCCACATTCGAGAAGCGCGCGGCCGACCTGCACTCGCCCGCTCGTGAAGATTCCCCGGTTGTGCAGCAGCCGGATCGCGGCGGCGACCGCTGGATACGAGTGTGGGCGCAGAGCGCCCAGGAACGCCTCCAGTTCTTCCCGGCCGGCCCCGGGTCGCTGCAGCAGGGCGAGAACCAGGTCTGCGGCATCGCTCGTGTTGAGCGCGACCAGCCCGGCGATCAGCCGCAGCCGCAGTGGTTGCGGGCAGCGTTCCGACGTTACGAGTGTCTGCGCGCGGCGGACCGCCACGGTGTCACGTACGTCCAGGAGGCTTGAGACGGCGGTGTGTGCAATCTCTGCCTCGATGTCCGAGTGCGGGGCTCCCTCAATGCCCTCGCGCCGCTCCGTCGGCTGATCCAGCACCTCCACCTGCTCCCGCGCCCACTCCCGGAGTGGCCGGCATGGTGAGCGCAGCAGAATGCCCAGCGCGTCGACGGCCCGCCGTCGCTCGAAGGCCACCGGTGACCGGGTCGCGACAAGGATCGCATCCCGTACGGCCTCCGCGGACAACTCATCGCGGTAGTCGTTCGCCTCCACGATGATCTGCGCGGCCAGTGTGCGTTGCGTGACCCAGGGGTCGCCGGTCTCGGAGACAATGTGCGCGACCAGCGCAGCCGGGTCGGTGACCAGGCCAGCCGCGGCCACGAACACGCGCGTCCAACTTCCGTCCAACCAACGGTGTCTATCGATGCAAGCCAACTGCTGGTCCAGCGGCAAGCCGGCGAAGTACGTCGCCAGCAGCGTCTCCCTCAGGATCGGGTGGATGAAGCGGACGGTCGGCCGCATCCGCGCGTCGTTCGCCTCGACCAGAATCCCGTCGTAGAGCAGTTCCCAGAGGACCGGCTCGGCCACGTCGGCAACCGACGTCGGGGACGACTCGTGGTGTGTTGCGATGCGGACCGCAGCGGTGGCGGCAACCGCCTCGTACTCGCGGTGGCGCCGGAGCCCGGCGCGTAGGTCCGACTTGGGGATGTCCTCGACGCCGCCGCGCCACGAGTCCTGAAGGTCACCGAGCACCTCGGCCAGCAGACGCATGCGCAGAACGGGATCGGGCATGGCCTCGCTGTGATCCGGGCTCCTGGCGCCGTGCCAGCGGCCGGACAACAGATGCCGGGTCACATCGTGGTAGAGCTGGGGCAGCGTGGCACGGCGATAGTTCTGACGCTGGGCCGGGTCCGCCAGCCGGCAGAGGAACGACAACAGCAGCGGGACCTCGGCGAGCTGCGCCAGCTCCGCACGGTCGGCGAACGCAGCGAGCAACGAGTTGGCGGCTTCCTCCCGGTCGCGCAGCCAGGCCTGGACGAAGTTCACGGTCTCCCGGGTCGAGAAGCCGACGAGCTCGAAGTCCTCACGCTTGCCGACCGCGATCTCGTCGATTATCGGTAGGCCGGCCGGCCGCGACGCCATCAGCAGCGTGTTGTTGAGCGACAACAGCGTGACCAAGCTGAGTTTCAGCCTCGATCGAAGACCGTTCGGCATCTCGTCGAGGCCGTCGACGCAGAGGAGTACGCGGCCGTCAGTGAGCGCACGTTCAACCACGGCGACGTACCCCTGGACGTCGTTCTCGTCCGCCTGCCCGTGCGACAGCGTTGCCGCGATCAGCGTCCGTGCCAGCCCTCGCACGTCCAAGCCGTACCCGTTGTCGGCCGCGAGCGTCGCGCACGTGAGATGCACCGGGATGACGCAGTCGTCGATCGACCCGCCCCTGTCGAGATGATGCCGGGCATGCCGTGCGGCGTACAACGCCTGGTGCGCGAGCAGCCAGGACTTGCCGAACCCTGGATCCCCGG
This sequence comes from Micromonospora sp. RHAY321, assembly GCF_023896955.1. Lineage (GTDB taxonomy): Bacteria > Actinomycetota > Actinomycetes > Mycobacteriales > Micromonosporaceae > Micromonospora. Next base: position 768,962 of record NZ_JAMHIW010000001.1, on the reverse strand, counting down.
AGACCACGGTGAGGCCGGACATCGTGCGTTCGCTCCGCCATCGCTGGCGGAACGACACGCCGTCACCCGACCGGGTGCCGCTGACGTCGCGCCGACGCAGCCAGATCGTCTGGTGCAGCGCCTCCGCGTCGACTCCCTCCGGTAGCGCCTCCCGTCGGGACTCGGCGTCCCGGATGACCGCGTCCACGATCTCCAGCGTCGCGGCCACCGGGTCCGGCCCCTCGAAGTCGCCCGCCTTCGCCGCGCGCCACGCGGGGTTCGTCCGGTAGTGGAGCTCGTTCTGCGCCCACACCGAGTGTTCGAGGTGCTGAAGTTCGGCGGCGGCGACGACGTAGGCGCCGTAGGGCTTTCCCACACCACGCGTCGCCTTCACCACGCCGACGATCAGGCCGGCCTCCCGGTCGAGCACCGGCGCCCCGCTCATCCCGAATTCCACCGCGCCCTGTTTGACCTTGAACACGTCGACGCCCTGCTCCTCGAGGAGCCCCTCGACGTCGAGTAGCGCGAGGTCGTTGCCGAATGCCGCACGCGGGTCGATGGACCGGCTGTGTCCAATCGCGAGCAGTTGCGTTGCGGTCCCCGGACGGCCGAGCAGTACACACGGCATGTCCTCGAACTCGCCCGCGCGGGCGACGAGCACGGCCAGGTCGGGTAACGGGTACGGCTCGATGCCCGGTGCGACGGTCGCCGGATGCTTGGCCGACACCGACAGCGCGCGCAGCACGCCCTGCCGGTCGGGAGCGAAGACTTTACCGTCCACGACCTCATGCACCACGTGCGCGACCGTGACGGCGAAGCCGGACGCGACGAAGAACGCGGTGCCGAGCAGTGTGCCGGCCGCGTCGGTCAGGGGGACGGTGGCCTGCCGAACGAGACCCTCAAGCTTCGTCGTCACTGTCGCTCCGCTGATCGAAGCTCCACTTGAGGGTGACCTTCATGGACGCGTCGACGGCAGCGTCGCCGAACAGCACAAGTATCTGACCGCTCTTCGCGCTGAATCCCAGCCCGAGCTCGACTTCCGCCTCGGTCGGGGTGAGGGTCTCGATCGCGCCCTTCACGAGGTCGCCCACCTCCTGGAGCGTCGCGGTGAGCCTACGGAAGTCGAACGCGCGGAATCGAACGTCCTGGACCGTCCCGGTGTCCTCGCCGACGGCAGCGGGCGCCTCGTCGAGGCTCCGCAGCATGACCGTCCGGCCGCTCGGCAGGCGGACCTCCACCCACGATTTTTCGACCAACTCATCGTCCTGCGGCATGCACATCGCCACCCATCTGCTATGAGTCATGATCGATGCGAACCGATGTCACTCTATTCCGGGACGGGTGCGGTCGTCATGGGTGCCTGGGCATTCGCACCGTTTCGGTTGACCACTCGGCATCGATCCCCGTGAAAGGTGCCCATCTCGCGAGTTCCGCCCGCCGAGCATCCGTCCTCCGCCGGGCATTCGGTCAGCCACCGGTCCCCGCGTGGCGAGCAGGGCGAAGCACAATACGGGTGTCGGCCGGCGGATCATTCGAAGAACTTGATGCTGAATCCGGTGTCGGTCGTCGGGCCGGGCACGTTGGCGCGGCGGTAGGTGGTGTTGCCCCACCAGCAGAAGGTGCCGGTGTACCAGTACCGGTTCTCCCACGAGTACGGGGTGCCCTTCGGCACGGCGTGGAACATCAGCGGGAACCTCGGCCCGGCGGGCGGGCTCGTGGCGATGTCGCCGTTGAGCAGCACGAAACTGTGGTGGCCGGGGCCGTTCACGTGCAGGGTGGGGTCCCAGCCGGCCATCATGGTGGCCCGGTTCGACCCGAACAGGCAGCCGTTGGACTTGTACCAGTCCCACACGTAGGTCGGGTCGCCGCCGGCCCGCAGTCGCAGGTCGGCGATGCAGTACTGGTCGCTCCAGCTCCCGTTGGCGGAGTAGACGATGTGGAGCTGCCCGTTCGGGTCCCGGATCGCCTCGGGTGCCTCGTTGATGAACGGGTTGCCGACGACGCGTTCCCAGCTCTCCCTCGGCTGGGAGATGATGAACCGGTTACCCGTCGGGGTGAGCGGGTCGCTCATGCGGCTGAGGTAGATGTTCTGCTCGACGTTGGTGTCGCCGGCCCATCCCGACCAGACGAACCACCGCTGCCCGTTGAAGGTGAACAGGCTGCCGTCGATGGCCCACTTGCCGCCGGGCAGCGCGAGCTGCCTCTCGGCCGTGTAGCCGCTGGCCGGTGACGTCGAGCTGATCGCGTACATGCGGTGCGCGGCGCCGCGTCCCGCCGAGAAGTAGATGTAGTAGCGGCCGCCGTCGGTGACGATCTCCGGGGCCCAGACCTCGCCCAGGTTGCGGGTGTCCGTCCACACCTGCCGTGCCGGTGCGGCGGCCAGCCCGTCGGTCGACGACGCCTGGCGCACGGCGATGCCGCCGTTGAGCGACTGGACGGAGATGTAGGTGCCGCCGACGCGGATCACGCTCGGGTCGGCGGCCCGCAGGCTGGTCTGCCCGGCGACCGCCGGCCCGGCGCCGGCGAGGGACAGCCCGAGGGCGAGCACGGCGGTCAGTACGGCGGAGAGGAGTTTCGGGGTCACGGTGGTGGTTCCCTTCTCAGCGTGCGGCTGGAGGGCATCGTTCTCATCGATGACCGTCGAACTCCTGTCTAGGCCCCGGTGTCGAAGCTGTCAATGGGCTGCCGGGCCTGCCTGGTCGCGGGCTCGTGGACCTGCGGCCTACGGCTGGGCGGGGCGGTGACGGGCGAAGGCGTCGACCTTGCCCCAGCGGCCGGGGATGTCCAGCAGCGCGATCCGTGCGAATCCGGACGGCAGCGCCGGGTCCACGGCGAGGTGGTCCTCGTGCGGGTTGATGCCGAGCATGGTCCGCAGGAGCAGCATCGTCGCCCCGCTCGACCACGCCTGTGGGCTGCCGGCGGTCGGATACCGGACCGGGTAGCGGGTGGTGCTGCGGTCGAAGCCACCGAAAGCCTCGGGCAGGCGCCCCTGGAAGTACGTGGCCGCGTAGAGGATGCCCTCCGCGATGCGGCCCGCCTCGCTGGCGAACCCGTACCGGCGCAGGCCCCAGGCGATGAACGAGTTGTCGAAGGGCCACACGGTGCCGTTGTGGTAGCCGAGCGGGTTGTAGCGGCTCTGCCCCTCGGCGAAGGTGCGCACCCCCCAGCCGGAGAAGAGCGCCGGACCCATGAGGTGGTCGACGACCCGCTGGGCCCGCTCCGGCGGCACGATGCCGCTCCACAGCAGGTGCCCGATGTTCGAGGACAGGCTGTCGACGGGAGTGCCGTCGCCGTCGAGTGCCAGGGCGTAGTAGCCGCGGTCCTCGAGCCAGAAGTCCTCGTTGAAGCGGTCGTACAACGCCGCCGCCTCGCGCTCCAACCGGTCGGCGTAGATGGGGTCGCCCCAGAACGTACGGGCCAGCCGCGCCCCTCGGATCTTGGCGTCGTAGGCGTACCCCTGTATCTCGCAGGTGGCGCGCGGGAACGTCGGCAACCGTCCGTCGGCGAAGGAGATGCTGTCCCAGGAGTCCTTCCAGCACTGGTTCTCCAGGCCGGTGGTGCGGTTGCGGCTCTCGTACCAGATGTAGCCGGTCGACCTCAGGTCCGCGTACCGGTCGATCCACGTCAGGGCCGCGCGGGCCTCCTGCTCCAACTCCATCACCAGCGCCGCGTCGCCGCTCCACCGCTCGTACTCGTCGAGCAGCACGACGAACAGCGGTGAGGCGTCCGCCGTGCCGTAGTAGGGGGAGTGCGGCTGCTCCTCGAACGCGGCCGACTCGCCGTAGCGCAACTCGTGCAGGATCCGGCCGGGATCCTCGTCCAGCACGTTGTCGGTCCGGGCGCCCTGCAGTGAGGCGAGGATCCGCAGTGTCGGCGGGGTCAGCGACGGTGTGACGGGCAGGGTCTGCAGGCAGGTCAGCAGGCTGTCCCGGCCGAACAGGGTCATGAACCAGGGCAGCCCGGCCGCGGGCACGCTCGCGCCGCGAAGCGAGAGCGGAGCGAAGCGCAGCGCCGCCAGGTCCACCAGGCTGCGGTGGTAGACCTGCTGGAGAGCGACGCTCTCGGTGTCCAGTTTCGGGGCCTCCGCGACCCAGGCATCCACGCTGTCGGGCAGGGTGGACTCGTGCGGGCGTAGCGCCCGTAGGGGGGCCCGGAAGTCGACGCCGTCCGGGCGCAGCGCGCGCATGACCGCCTGCAACCGGGTGGACCACTGCTCCCCGGGCCGTAGCCGCGCCGTGAACCGCAGTCCGTGCGGGTCGAAGGTGGCCGGCTCGCTCGCCGTCACGGAAACCTCGCGCCGGTACGTGCCGCGCCGATAGCCCAGCCGCAACTCGTTGCCGTCGACGTGGGTGTAGTGACTGCCGACCTTGTCGCGGATGTTGAACTTGATCTCGAAGATGTCGGCGAAGTCGGCCGCCACCTCGAGCCGCACGTCGAGATCGACGTCCTGCTGACCGTAGTTGAAGATCGTCAGCGACTCGGTCAGGTCCGGGCCGATACGTCGCCGCCGGATCGCCGACACGTCCGCCTGCACGTAGTCGACCGCCCCACCCGGCACCAGGAAGAACGTCACCTCGTAGTACTGGCTGTCGTCCACCGACAGCGCGGCCAACCGTTCACCGTTGATGGTGAGCACCCAGTGGGACAGGAAACGTGTGTCGGCGGCGAACAGCCCGACCGGGGTGCTGCTCGCCGACTCCACGTCGCCGCTGGCCTCGGACACCATGAAGGTGTTGCCGTCGATGCACGACACGGTGCCCGGGATGTCCCTCATGACTGCTTCTCGCTGCCGGCGTCGGCCTGCTCCGGCGCTCGGGGGAACAGGCGTCCGATGCGCAGTGCCATGGCGAGGTCACCGTCGACCTGGATCTCACCTCGGAGGATCGCGGCCAGGCCGTTCACCTCGCCCCGAGCCATCGCCTCCGCGAACGGAGCGGACACCGTGATGACGGTCCCGGCGGGATCGCCGCTCCGCGTCACGCGCATCCGGCCATGATCGATCATCAGGAGCCACTGCTCCACGCGGTCGCCGTCCCGGATGTCGAATCGCACGCTCCCACAGATCTTGCTGAACCGCGGGTCCTGGCCGGCGACCGTCAACCGCTCGAAGAAGGCACTGGTCGCCGTCATCCGACCTCTCCCGGCGCTGGTAGGGGCGCCTGCCGGCTACCCACTGCACGCGCCGGTTAACTCTGTGCGGCCGCCTTCCGTGACGGGTCGCCACCTCGGCCGGACCGGCGCCGGCTGTCACGTACGGTGGCGGCGACTGTCAGAGATGCCGCACCTCAGGACTACCCGGGAAGGGAACCGTGCCGACCTACCGCCACCCAGGCACCGTCATCACCGACCACCGCTTCGGCGTACCGCTGGACCACGCGGACCCGGCCGGCGAGCAGATCGAGGTGTACGCCCGGGAGGTCGTGGCCGCCGGCAAGGAGCGCGAGTCGCTGCCCTGGCTGCTCTTCCTGCAGGGCGGCCCCGGCGGCCGGTCACCGCGCCCGGTGGGCCGGGACGCCTGGCTGGACCGCGCTCTGGACGACTACCGGGTGCTGCTGCTGGACCAGCGCGGCACCGGCCGTTCCACCCCCGCCGACCGTCACACGCTGCCGCTGCGCGGAGACGCGGCCGCGCAGGCCCGCTACCTGGCGCACTTCCGAGCCGACTCGATCGTCCGGGACTGCGAGCTGATCCGCCGGAAACTCCTCGGCGCCGACGGCCGGTGGAGCCTGCTCGGCCAGAGTTTCGGCGGCTTCTGCACCCTCACCTACCTGTCGTACGCGCCCGAGGGCGTCCGCGAGGCCTTCGTGACCGGCGGCCTCCCCGGCCTGCGCAGCACCGCGCAGGACGTCTACCGGGCCGCGTACCCGCGCGTGCAGCGCAAGGTCGAGGCGCACTACGCGCGCTACCCGCAGGACGTCGAGACCGTCCGCGCCGTGGTGCGGCACCTGCGGGAGCGGGAGGTGCGGCTGCCGGGCGGCGGGTCGCTGACCGCCGAGGCGTTCCAGGCGATCGGCACCACACTGGGCACCGGCAACGGTACGCACACCCTGCACTACCTGCTCGAAGACGCCTTCCTGCCCGGGATGCCCGCCGGCCAGCTCTCCGACCCGTTCCTCGCCGAGGTGCAGAGCCAGCTCTCGTACGCGAGCCGCCCGCTCTACGCCCTGCTGCACGAGCCGATCTACGGCCAGCGGTCGGTGACGCCGGAGGGCACCGGCTGGGCGGCCGAGACCGTCCGCGCCGAGTTCCCGCAGTTCGACGTCGACGAGGCGCTGGCGGACGACCGGCCAGTGCTGCTGACCGGCGAGATGATCTACCCGTGGATGTTCGCCACCGATCCGGCGCTGGCCCCGCTGCGCGAGACGGCGGAGCTGCTGGCACGGCGTGCGGAGTGGCCGGACCTGTACGACCCGCAGCAGCTCGCCCGCAACGAGGTGCCCGTGGTCGCCGCCGTCTACCACGACGACATGTACGTCGACACCGACGACTCGTTGGCCACGGCGCGATCGGTGTGCGGCCTGCGCACCTGGATCACCAATGAGTACGAGCACGACGGCCTGCGGGTCAGCGACGGCCGGGTCCTCGACCGACTGATCCGCCTGGCCCGCGACGAGACGTGAGGAGTGGCCGCCGGAATTGAGCTTTCCGTCCGGTCGTGGGCCGCTGAGAATGACCGCCATGGCGAAAGATCACGTGCTCGCGAAGGTGGATCTCGACCTGCGGCGGGGGCACGTCCACCCGGCCATGCAGCGCCTGGCGAGCCTGACGGCCGCGTACCCCGACGACCTGGACCTGCGGGCGCGGCGTGCCGCGCTGTACCGGCAGGTCGGCAACCTGGCCGAGGCCGGGCGGTGGGGGTTCCTCGGCGAGGACGCCACCGCGGAGGAGATCGGCGCGTTCGAGAGGGCTCACCCGGATGCCTGGCGGCGCCTGCTCGTGCTGAAGGTCGACGCCGACCCCACCGACCGGCTCGGGCCGGTGGCACGCGCGCGCTTCGGTCGCCTGGTCGAGCAGGCCGGACGGGAAGACCGGGTCGCCTGGACGGAGGCCGGCCCCCGTCCCGAGTCGCCCGACGGGTGGCGCGATGCCCTGCCCTGCCTGGTGGCAGCGCTGATCGGCCTGGTCGTCCTGGCGCTGGCCGTGCTCGGGCTGGTCACCGTGATCCGGTGGGCGCTCTAGCCAGGTGATAGGCCCGGCGCTGTCGTAGCGGCCCGATGTCTACGAGAAGCGAGAGGTTCGAGCACATCCATCGATATAGGCTGGGCTGAAAGTCACCTTTGTGGAGGGAGACCGATGACCCCGCGACGAACGAGTGCTCGGCTGGCAGGTATCGCGCTGCTCGCGGCGGCGGTGACCTACGTGGTGCCCGCGACACCGGCGTCGGCGGCCTGTGGGCAGGGCTGGTCGGACCGGAGCAGCCGTACAGCCGTGGTGACGGCAGACGGCGTCCGATACCGCACCGGGCCGCACACGTCCTGCACCGCCTATGGCCAGGTGAATCGTGGCGTGACGGCGTACCTGGACTGCGCCACGCGCGGCGACACGGTCAACGGCATCGCCGTCTGGTGGCACGTGCGCTTCAGCACCGGTGGGTCCGGCTTCATCAGCGGGGCGTACCTCAACCCGTGGGTCCAGTACACCACCGAGAACTGCTGATCGGCCGATCGGCCGGGACCAGGGCTCGCACTCGCGACGAACGACCTGGTCCCGGTCGATCGACGGTTCGACGTGGGTCCGATCTTCGCGGCCCGGTAGGTTCTCGCCGCTCGGGCCTGTCTCAAACTCCGGGTCATCTGATCTCGTGGCAAGATCGCGGGATGCTACGACTAACCGACTTCATCATCGATTGCCCGGACACGATGAAGCTGGCAGCCTTCTACTCCGACGTGACGGGGCTCCCGGTCAAGGAGGGCAGCAACGAGAACTGGGCCGGTATCCAGTTCGGCGAGATCGAACTGGCCTTCATCCAGGTGGAGGACTACCGCGCCCCGCAGTGGCCCGACAGCGAGCACCCCAAGCAGTTCCACCTCGACTTCGAAGTCGACGACATCGAGGCCGAACAGCGCCGTCTCCTGGCCCTCGGCGCGACCCTGCAGCGGGACTGCATCGGCGCCGACGGCTACGGCTTCCGCGTCTACGCCGACCCCATTGGCCACCCCTTCTGCCTCTGCCGCAACAAGGGTGTCACTTGGACCGATCAGGGCCCCATCTGGCCCAAGCGCGACTAGGGCTTGTCTCGGAAGTGCTGGCCGGCCTGCGCCGGGCCCAGCACTTCCGGAACAACTCCCACGGGCCTGCCCGGCGGATCACGCCGGACAGGCCCGTGGCACCGAGGAGGGGTCAGCGCTTGAGCGTGAAGGTGAAGTCGCCGGAGAGCTTGCCGCTCAGCCGGACTGCTGAGACGAGTTTCTCCTCCGCGATCAGTCGCTCGACCTCGGCCCTCGAGAGAGCGCAGCCTTCGGCGATCAGTCGCACCGGCCGGACAGGGATCCGCGCCGCGAAGCGGACCGTAACGTCGATCACCTCGCGGTCCAGGTGATCCGATCCGCCGGTGTCGAGACGCCAGGCGTTGTCCCAGTCCAGAGCGATGCGATTACGACGCTGCACGTCCGGATCCTGGAGCAGCTCGGCTGTCAGGCCAAGGTCGTTGTCGTGCAGCCGGTCCAGCAGTTCGGGTCGTATGGAGCGCACAGTCATCCGTTCCAGGACCGTCAGTTTTGCGGTTTCCCCGCAGGCGGTACAGAGCGCGAGGAGCCAGACGTCGATGAGCTTGTGATTGGCGTTGACGCGAAACTTGCCGCTTGCCCTGAAGCGTTCGGATGCGCACGTGTTGCATCGGCGGCGAACGAGAGGCAGGCGGGTGGGCACGACCATCCAGTTTTTGAGCACAGGGGTACACCGGTTTCAGTGAGAAGTCCGCAGCAAGAAGGGGCGCGGCGCACATGGGCGACGCGCGACAGATCAGCGCTCGGGAGGTCTCACAGGGTGTACAACGGCACGTCCCTCACTAGACGGCGTGGTTCGCCAGCACGGTAGTGGCGCACATCGACGCCGCGCCACTGGTTTCGGGCAGACGGCGGAGCCGGGCCGACGAATGACCTCGTTTGCGCCCACAGAGCCTGGGAACTCGCCTGGCTCACCGCGAGAGGAAGGCCGCACGGTGACGTGGTCCCGGCTGGCAGGCAGACCGCCGGACCGGTTCGGGCTCGACGCGTCGGAAGGAGCGGGTCATGGAGTACGACCAGTTGATCGCGACGGTACGGCAGCGCGCGGGCCTCGGCGAGAACGAGGCCGTGCGGTCCGTACAGGCTGTCCTGTCGGTGCTCGGCGAACGGCTCGCCGGACGGGAGGCCGACCACCTGGCGGCTCAGCTACCGGAGCGGCTGAACGCGTCCGTCACCCGTAACCCGCAGGGCCGCCGGTGGGACGTCGGCGACTTCCTGCGGCACGTGGGCGACCGGGAGCAGTGCGCGGACGCGGACGCGGTGCGTCAGCACGCCCAGGCGGTGTTGCGCACCGTCGCCGAGGCGCTCGACGACGACGAGCGTCACGACCTGTTCGCCCAACTTCCCGGCGGCATCACCGATCTCTTCGGGGTTCCCACCCCGCGCGGTTGACCATCGCCTTCGGATGCGACCCGCCTGACGGCGAACACGTGACCGGAGCAGGCGAGCGTGGGTTCAGGTCTTGCGGACCGCGCTCGTGAAGCCGGCGATGAAGAGGGTGGCGAAGCTCCAGGCGAGCAGCTGCAGGATCCAGCCGGCGATGGTCAGGGCCTGGCCGGCGGGCGTGTCGGTGGGTTGGCAGCGGTCCCGGGCGCCGGTCTTGAGCAGTGGGGTGCCGAGGTCGAGGCCGACGCCGATCCGGTCGATGGTGGTGCAGGTGGTGATTGCTTCGCCGGTCGCCGGCTTCTGCGCCAGGCCGCCGTGGTGGCCGCCGAGGACGCTGAGGGTGACTGCGATCGCCAGTGTGGCGAGGAGCAGGAGCAGGGCCCGCCAGGGCTGGTAGCCGTAGCCGAGGGTGATGCCGATGAGGCGACCCCAGGCCCGCTCGGAGGCGGTCAGCCCGGCGCGCCGGATCTGGTCGCGGCGTTGGGCGATGAGGATCGTGCGGGCGTCGCGGTCGTGACCGGCGGCGCGGTACGCGGCGGCGAGGTGCTGGTAGGGCTGCGCGCTGTAACGAGGCGTGTGTTCGCGCAGCAGGGTCAGCCAACCCCGCAGTGACGCCGGCCGGGGCAGCCCGCTGTAGGTGAGCCCGTCCAACTCGATCAGCGGTCCCGGGTCCGGTGCCGTGCGCGTCACCCGGTCGGTGTCGAGGCGGAAGGTCCCACCGATCCTCGCTCCGGCCAGCACCAGCACGACCACCTCCTCGCCGCCGCTGGTGGCGCTGAATCCGTCATCCAGGAGCACGTCCTGGTCGACACGAAGGCCGTTCAGGTCGAGTGCGGGACCCGTCGTGTTCTCCAGGCGCGCCTCACCGCAGGCCAGGAGTCCGCCGATGTGGGCGCCGGACAGGCCGACGCCGCCCCACTCGCTGGCGCTGCTGGCGGTGAAACCGCGGTCCAGGGCCACGTCCCGGTCAACGGTGAGGCCGTCGGCGTCGCAGACCGGTCCGGCGGTGTTCGTCAGCCGCGCACCGCCCGCGCTCAACGAGCCGATGTGCGCGCCGAGCAGCCGGATGGTGCCCTGCTCGCTGGCGCTGGTGGCGACGAAGCCATTCGACAGCAGCACGTCCTGGTCGACGCGGAGATTGTCGGCGTTGAGTGCCGGGCCGACGCTGTTCTCCAACCGTGCCCCACCGCAGTTGAGCTGGCCGCCGATGTGGGCGCCGAGCAGCCGGATGGTGCCCCGCACGTTGGGGCTGGTGGCGGTGAACCCGTCATTCAGGAACACGCTCTGGTCGACCTGGAGGCCGTCGGCGTCCAGGGCAGGTCCGGTGCTGTTCTCCAACCGCGCTCCGCGGCAGTCCAACGTGCCGACGCGTGCGGCGGCGAGACGAATGGTGCCGGTGACAGCGTCAGCGGTGACGGTGCTTCTCCTGAGCGACATCACCCACGCGACACAGCGTGTGGCATCGAGTGCCGTATCCGCCGAATCGGACACCTGCTCGATGCGGCATCCGGTCAGGGCAACCACTGACAGTCGGGCATTGCGAAGGTTCACGCCGTTGGGCAGCAGGCAGTCGCGCAGCTCCAGCGCAAGATCGCTGGTGATGTTCTCCAGATCGATCTGGCCGACGATCCGCGCGCCGCGCAGCCGCAGGCCATGTGGGTCGGGCTCGCTGACCAGCCGGCCGCGGACCAGCTCACGGATGACCGAAGCCGAGATCACGCGGTCATCGCCCCAGGACCGCATCGCTGCCTCGTCGACCGGATCGTCACCGGCCAGGTCGAGCACCGTGCCGTGGGCGACGGACTCGATCAGCCGCTGCTCCAACGGACTCTGCGTTCCACGGTTCGCATCCCGTACCCGCTGGGCGCCCACAGACGTCATGGCAACCATCATCAACGAAAGGTGCGCCGAACGGTCGGTGCAGCCAGCATGCTTGGACATCGGTGCGCGGAGTTTCAGGACGGCTTCGGCGCCGGCGCTCCGCCCGGCTGTCGACGCGTTCGTCCGACAAATTCGCTACCCGGCGGCCGGAGCACAGTGATACACAACCGAGGTGCAAAACCCTTTGGAGTTCCCCGAGGTCCTGCGGCTGATCGAAGACCGCTCGGCCGCGTTCCGCGCCGCGATCGCGTCCGCCCCCGACCTTGACGTCCAGGTGCCGACCTGCCCGGACTGGACGCTGCGCGAACTGGCGCAGCACCTCGGCGACGGCCGCCGCCGTCAGGCCGCCATCATCGCGGCGGGCCCGGGCGCTGAGCCCCCGGCGAGGACGGACCCGAAGGGCGCCCCGACCGCGCCCCGCGACCGCGAAGCCCTGGACGCCTGGCTCGCCGAGTCGACCGAGCTCATGCTCGACGCGATGCGCGAGGCCGGCCCGGACCGCGGCTGCTGGACCTGGTGGGGCCGCTCGCAGGCCCCGCAGACCAGCGGAGCCGTGGCCCGGCACCAGATCCAGGAGCTGGCCGTCCACACCTACGACGCCCAGCTCACCCAGGGGGCCGCAGAGCCGCTGCCGACGGACGTCGCGGTCGAGGGCGTCGACGAGTTCCTGACGACCGTCTCGGCGACGACCGTCCCCTGGCCGTTCAAGCCGGCGACCATCGACCTGCACGCGACCGAGGGCCGCTCCTGGCGCCTGACCCTCAACGCCGACGGCGTCCGCTGCGACGACCTCGCCGCCGACGCGGAGCCGGGCGACATGGCGATGCGAGGCGCAGCGAGCGAACTGGTCCTCTACTTCTACGAGCGCGTCCCGCTCGACGGCCTGGAGACCACCGGCGACACCGAGCCGATGGAGCAGCTCGCAGACTGGGACCCGAACGCGTAAAACCCGCACTTGTGACGCATCTGTCGGTTGTGCGCGCGCTCCTGCGGGCGCCACTGGGCCCGGGGTTGGCGCAGGGCCTCGCGGCCGGTGCGGATCACCCGGCCGTGCACCTTGCGCAGGTAGGCGAGCAGTTTGCGGATGGACCAGCGGGTGAAGGGCTGGCTGAGCCTGGTCGGGCGGGTGGTGGCCGTCTGGACCCGACCCCGCCGCCAACCCGGTAAACGTTCCCGGTCAGAGCACCAGGCAGAACGGGATCGGCCCCTTCCGGTGACCCTGTTGTCATTCCGCCGTGGCGTCTCCATCACCGCGGTTAACCTCGCCTCGTCGGGGCGGAGGGACGGCCGGAGGCAGGTTGGTGGTGAAGCTCGTAGAGCCGGCAGGCGGTGAGTCGTCGGCACCGCCGACAACCACGGTGCCACCTGCCCTCGGCTGATGACGCAGTCGATGCGACCAGCATCAGGCGGCAGGGGCGTGACCTGGGAAGAACTCTTCTTCGATCTCGCCTTCGTCTTCGCCCTCACCCAGTTCTCCGAGCAGTTGCACGAGGACCACAGCTGGTTCGGTATCGGTCGGGCCCTGATCCTCTTCGTCCCGGTCTACTGGGCCTGGGGCGGCGTGGTGCTCTACACCAACCAACGCGACATGCGGTCGCTGCTGGACCGCGTCGGCATCATCACGCTCGGGCTCGTCAGTCTCCTGATGGCCCTGACGATTCCCCGGGCCTACGACGATTACGGCCTGCTCTTCGTCGCCATCTACGTTGCCGGCCGGGTGCTGCTGACCGGTCTGGCCCTGCGCCATCTCCCCTCCTGGCGGCGCCTTCTCGTCGGCCCCTACGGAGTCTTCCTGCTCACTGGACCGCTGCTGCTGGCGGGCGCCCTCGTGCAGGGCGCCGCCCGGGTCATCCTCTGGGCCGTCGCCGCCACCGTCGACCTGCTGAGCCCCTGGGTTGCGCGTCACCTTGTCGCGCAGAGCAGGGTGCAGGCTGCGCACTTCACCCACCGCTACGGACTGCTGATCATCCTCGTGTTCGGCGAGTCCCTGATCCAGGTCGGGGCGGTGGCCGCCCACGAACGCCTGACCTTCGCGCGGTTCATCGCCATCGCTGCCGCCTACGCCCTGGTCAGCATCCTCTGGTACGCCTACTTCGGCTACGGCCTGTCCGACTTCCGGCGTGCCCTGGAACAGGCCCCGGACCAGCCGGACCTGCGCCGCACGGTCCTCGTCTACGGCCACCTGCTCTTCAGCTTCGGGATCATCACCATCGCCGTCAGCCTGGTCGAAATGGTTCCCGCGCCACTCGACGTACTGCCGTCCCGGGAGGCGATGCTCCTCGCCGGCGGCTGCGCGTTGTTCCTGTTGACCTTCGCCTACGCGTACTGGCGAATCCACCACACGGTCGCCTGGCGTCGGGTCGGTGCGGGCGCGGCCTGCCTACTTCTGGTGCCGCTGGCCACGCTGATACCAGCCCTCGTCGCGGTCGCGTCCCTGATCCTGGTCATCGCCGTGATGGTCGTGGTCGAGGAGATGGTCATGCGACGTCAGGGCGGGGACATGGCCCGCGCAATGGCCGAGGTCCGGCCCGATGATCCGACGGACCAGGGACCGGCCACCGAGCCGGACGCCTGACCAACCCCGCTGGCCGCGCGCGGCTAGCGCGGACCGACTCCGGCCTGCACCGTGAGCGTCCCCGCCTCGGCGTCGATCGTGGCGCGTGAACCGAGCGGAACGGTGAGCTGACCGTTGCCGTGGCCCAGTCGGAGCCCACCGAGGACCGGCACGCCGAGGTCGTAGAGCCGGTCCTTCAGCACCGCCGCGGCATCCCATTCGTCGGGTCCACCGACGCTGTTGGTGATCTGGCCGATGACCACCCCGGCGACCCGGGACAGCACGCCCACCCGGCGCAGCTCGGTCAGCATCCGGTCGATGCTGTACGGCGCCTCGTCCACGTCCTCGAAGAACAGGATGGCCTTGTCGAACGCCGGGGCGTCGGCGGCGCCCAGCGATGTGGAGATCAGCGTGAGGCAGCCGCCGAGCAGGGGACCCGTCGCCCGCCCCGGCACCAGCACGGGGGCGGCCGTCTCGGCGGGATCCCGGGTGATGGTGACGGGTGCCGTCGTCATCACCGCCTGGCGCAGCGCCTCGGCCGACTCGGGGCCGGTGCGGCTGTCGCTCCAGTTGACCATCGGGCCGTAGAAGGTGACCAGGCCGGTCTCGCGCCAGAGCCGGCCGTGGATGCTGGTGATGTCACTGAACCCGACGACCACCCGGGGATCGCGGCGGATGCCGGCCACGTCGATCCGGTCGACGATCCGCTGCGTGCCGTAGCCGCCACGGGCGGCGAAGACACCACGGACCCCGGGGTCGTTGAACGCGGCGTTCAGGTCCGCCAAACGCTGCTCGTCGGTGCCGGCCAGGTAGCCGTACCTGGCGAAGACGTGCGCGCCCAGCTCGACCTCCAGGCCCCAGCTCCGCAGGATCTCGATGCCTCGGGCCATGTTCGCGGGGTTGGGAGTGCCACCGGGCGACACGACCCGAACCCGGTCACCGGGTGCCAGCGCCGGTGCCCGCAACACCCGCTTCGGGCCAGGCGGCGCGGCCTGCGCCGCCTCGGACGTGCCGACAAGCAACGCGCCGCCGGCGGTCGCCGCGCCGGCACGCAGCACGTGCCGTCGGGACAGGGCGCCGTTGGCGGACCTCGGGGTCGGGGTGCGGTCTGTTCCGGAAGTCTCCACAGACATCCCTCCATCGTCATCGATGTCGGAGCGAGCCCAGCCTACGACAAACATCGATGCGATCGGGGGTCCACAAGGGACAGCGTGGAACGCTGTCCACGCGGCCGACGCGGAGCGCCGAACCGGCGCAGCCGCCGTCGCGCCGACCGGGCGGCTACCGTGTCGAGATGGAGCCTGGTGGCACGTCGACACCCCTGACGGACGCCCTCACCGTTCGACTGCGGCCGGTCGCCGAGCCCGACCTGGCGATGTTCCGGCGGTTCTGCACCGAGCCGGGGTTGATCGGGCTGGACTGGTCCGGTTTCCGCGATGCGGCGGCGCCGGCGCGGCGGTTCGCCGTCGACGGCTGGCTCGGCACGGACGACGGACGGCTCGTCGTGGAGGTCGAGCCGGAGCGGGGCGGGGCCGGCATAGTCAGCTACCAGGCCGGGCGCTACAGCGGCATGGCGTCGTACTGGGAGATCGGGATCGTGCTGCTGCCGGCGTGGCGCGGGCGTGGCGTCGGGTGGCGGGCACAGGCGCTGCTCTGCGACTACCTGTTCCAGCACAGCCCGGCGCAGCGCATCCAGGCCGGCACCCACCCGGAGAACGTCGCCGAGCAGCGGTCCCTGGAGAAGGCCGGCTTCCAGCTTGAGGGCGTCGTCCGGGCCTGCGAGTTCCGGGCCGGCGCCTGGCGCGACGGGTACCTCTACAGCAGGTTGCGCGACGACCCGTCGCCGTGGGACCGACCGGGGGAGTGACGGCGGCTCAGGGGCCCGGTCGGGTCAGGGGATGGGCCACTCGTGCACGGGCCGGTTGCTGTGCATCAGCGTCACGTAGTGACGGACCACCTCGCGCAGCGCCGCCGGCCGGTCCAGGTGGTCGGCCGTCTCCAGGCGGTGCAGCGTCTCCACCTGCCAGCTCGCGCCGTTGCGGCCCGTCAGGCAGCGCTGCTCGATGATGCCGAGCAGCCGGTCGCGCTCGGCCGGATCCAGCCCCCACCGGTCCAGGCCGTGGTGCGCCAGCGGCAGCAGCCGGCGCAGCACCAGCTCGGTCGCCGGCAGGTAGCCGAGGCCGGACCAGAAGACCTGGGCGTCGATGCCGTACCGGGCGCAGCTCGTGAAGTTCTCCTCGGCGGCGCTGAACGACATCTGCGACCACAGTGGCCGGTCCGACTCGGCAAGGGCGCGCACCAGCCCGAAGTAGAAGGCGCCGTTGGCGATCGTGTCCAGCACGGTGGGGCCCGCGGGCAGCACGCGGTTCTCCACCCGCAGGTGCGGCCGGCCGCGCGACACGTCGTACACGGGCCGGTTCCACCGGTAGATGGTGCCGTTGTGCAGCCGCAGCTCGGCGAGGTTGGGCACCTCGCCGGCAGCGAGGGCCTGCGCCGGGTCCTCCGGGTCGCAGACCGGCAGCAGCGCCGGGAAGTAGCGGACGTTCTCCTCGAACAGGTCGAACACGCTGGTGATCCAGCGTTCACCGAACCAGACCCGTGGCCGTACGCCCTGCGCCTTGATCTCCTCAGACCGGGTGTCGGTGGCCTGCTGGAACAGTGGGATGCGGGTCTCGCGCCACAGCTCCCGGCCGAAGAGCAGCGGCGAGTTCGCGCCGAGCGCCACCTGGAGGCCGGCGACCGCCTGGGCGGCGTTCCAGTAGTCGGCGAACTGGGCCGGGCTGACCTGGAGGTGGAACTGCGTGCTGGTGCAGGCCGCCTCCGGGGTGATCGTGTCGGCGGTGACCGCCAACCGTTCCACCCCGCTGATGGCGATCGGCAGGTCCTCGCCCCGGGCGGCGAAGATCTGCTCGTTGAGCAGCTTGTAACGGGGATTCGCCGAGAGCGTCTCGGCGGTCAGGTGCTCCGGGCGCAACGTCGGCAGGATGCCGATCATGACCATGTGCGCGCCGATCGCCCGGGCCTTCTCCTCGGCGGCGTTGAGGCTGGCCCGCACGTCCTCCTCGAAGTCGGCGGTGCCGGTGCCGGTCAGCCGCCGCGGCGGCACGTTGATCTCGATGTTGAACTGGCCCAGCTCGGTCTGGAAGCTCGGGTCGGCGATGGCCGCCAGCACGTCGGCGTTGCGCATCGCCGGATTCGACTCCTGGTCGACCAGGTTCAGCTCGATCTCCAGCCCGCTCATCGGCCGGTCGATGTCGAACCGCGACTCGCGCAGCATCTCGGCGAAGACGTCCAGGCAGCTGCGGACCTTCTCCCGGTAGCGGGCCCGGTCCTCACGACTGAAGGTCCGTACGCCGACATCCTCGCCCATGGTCACCACCCTGTCACCGCTGGTCTCCCTAACCTCGCACGTGTCCGGCGGATGGGGAAAGACCCGATGGTCTATTCCTACCCAGCAGCGGGCCCGGTGATCCCTGTCGCGTCCGTGTGGTCCGCTCCGGGGGCGGCCGGCCCGCACGGATAGCATGGCGGGCCGAGAGGTGGTGGCGTGGGTATGCGCGAGAAGGTGACCGGGCTCTTCGTCGCGGCGGCGATCGCCGAGGCGTGCTCCTGGCTGGCCCTGCTGGTCGGCATGGCCGTCAAGTACGGCCCGCCGGACAACGAGATCGGCGTCAAGATCTTCGGCCCGATCCACGGCGGCCTGTTCGTCGCGTACGTCCTGCTCGTGCTGGCGGTGGCCCGGCTGCACCGGTGGAGCCTGCTGGCCACGGTGGTCGCGCTGGCCTGCGCGGTGCCGCCGTTCGCCACCCTGGCCTACGAGCGCTGGGCCCGCCGCAGGGGCATGCTCGGCACCGACCGTCGACCGGCGCCCGAGCCCGCCCCGGTCGGCTGACCCGCCACCGGTCGGGCTGACCGGTCAGTCGGCGAGGAAGTCGGCGAGCACGGCGGCCAGTGCCTCCGGCGCCTCCTCGGCCATGTGGTGACCCGAGTCGACCGACGCGGCCCGCACGTCGTCGGCCCACTCCCGCCAGATTGCCGCCGGGTCGCCGTGCAGCTCCACCATGTCGTCGCGTTCGGACCACACGAACAGCACCGGGCACTCGATCTTCCGCCCGGCGGCGCGGTCCGCGTCGTCGGCCGCCCGGTCCGGCCCCAGGCCGGCGCGGTAGTCCTCGCACATCGCGTGCACCGTCGCCGGGTCGTGGATCGCCCGGGAGTAGTCCGCGTACGCTTCCTCGCCCATCTCGGCGGCGGAACCGCCGTACCAGGCGTCCGGGTCCGCGTTGATCACCCGTTCCGCCGGCTTGTCGGTCTGGCCCAGGAAGAACCAGTGCCACCAGCGGGCGGCGAACCGGGCGTCGCACGTGTCCAGGGCCACGCCGATCGGGATCCCGTCGAGCACGCCGAGCCGACTGACCCGGTCCGGGTGGTCCAGCGCGGTGCGCATCGCCGCGTACGCGCCCCGGTCGTGGCCGACCACCGCGGCCCGCCGGTGGCCGAGCGCGTCGAGCAGCGCCACCACGTCGCGTGCCATCGCCCGCTTGGCGTACGCGGAGTGGTCGGCGGTCTCCGCCGGCTTGGACGAGCCGCCGTAGCCGCGCAGGTCGGGGCAGATGACCGTGTGCCGCTCGGCGAGCAGCGGTGCCACCCGGTGCCAGGTGGCGTGGGTGCGGGGGTGGCCGTGCAGCAGCACCACCGGCGAACCCGACCCGCCGTGCCGTACCCGCAGGCGTACCGGGCCGACGTCGATCTCCTCAAGCGTGAATCCGGGAAACATGCCGGTGCCGGTGCCCGCCGTGCCGACCCGGGAAACCCGGCAGCCGGTCAGGTCAGCGCGGCGACGACCGCGACACCGGCGAGCAGCAGCGCACCCAGCACCGCCTGCAACAGCAGCGGCGGGCCGAGGTGCGACCAGAGTGTCGCCGTACGCGGGGTGAGCAGCTGCCCGGTGGTGAGGTTGACGATCCGCTCGATGCGGGGTGGCAGCTCCGGGTCGCGCTGCGGGCGCAGGGTGAGCTGCACGTGGTCCGCCGGGTGCAGGGCGCTCTGCGGCAGGTGGCCGTGCAGCTCCACCTCGCAGAGCTGACCTGCGGTGTTGCGCAGCCGCACCGGGGTGACCAGGTACTCCGGGCCCTGCTTCAGCTCCTTCCAGCGCCGTCGCGTGCCACCGCCGCCCGCCGAGAACAGCGAGCGCAGCAGCAGGGCGGGCAGCCGGGCGAACGCCGCCGCGGCGAGCACCGCGACCAGCACCGGCTGGCCGATGCGCACCTCGCGGGTGTAGCCGTCGAGCAGGCGGATCAACCGCCCGGTGACGATCCGCTCCGTCGGGTGCACGATCCGTCGGGTATCGAGTCCGCTGTCCATCTCCACCACCGAGAGTCCGCTTCCGTTCACAGATCGTATCGACGTCCCCGGTTGAACGACGTGAATGAAACCTGGTCACGGGCTCACGGCCGCGAGGTGACATCCCGGGCGACCCGGGTAAGCGGGGGGCCGAGCTGGAAAGGGGTCGAGCATGCAGCTGTCCTTCCTGCGCCCGCTCTACGACCGACCCGGGCCGTGGTGCTCGGTGTACGTGGACGCCTCCGCCGACACGGAGGACGCCCACGCGGCGCTGGCCCTGCGCTGGCGTGCACTGGCGCGTCAACTGACCGACCAGGGCGCCGACGAGGCGACCGTCGCCGCACTGGACCGGGTGGTCCGTGGGCACGACCCGATGGCCGGGGACTACGGCCTGGCGCTCTTCGCCACGCGCGGCCGGGTGGTGCTGTCGGAGTACCTCTCCGCGCCACCTCTGCGCGACCTGGCCAGTTACGCGCCACTGCCGCACGTGATGCCGCTGCTCGCCCAGCGGGGCGAACAGGTGGCCTGGGTGCGGGTGCTGGCCAACCGGACCGGCGCCGACGCGATCGCGATCAGTGCCGGAGGAGTGCCGCGACGGGCGCACGTCGTCGGCCGGGAGACCTTCCCGCTGCGCAAACCGCAGCCCGGTGGCTGGTCCCAGGACATCTACCAGAAGGCCGCCATGGAGGCGTGGCACCACAACGCCGGCGACGTCACCGCGGCGACCGTCCAGCTGGCCGAGAAGGTCGGGGCGGAGGTGGTGGTGATCGCCGGCGACGTACGGGCCACCGGCATGATCGCCGCCCAGATGCCCGAACGGTGGCAGGACCTGATGGTGCGTACCGACGCCGGGTCGCGGGCCGCCGGCGCCGACCAGACCCTGCTGGACGACCTCACCGTGCAGACCATCGCGGAGGTCGCCGACCAGCGGATCAGCGCCACCCTGGACAGGTTCGGCGTCCAGGAGGACGTGGGCGCCGGGCTCGACGCGGTCGTCGGGGCCCTGCAACGCAACCAGGTGGACACCATGCTGATCGTGGATGACCCGTCGGCCAACGGTGAGCTGTGGATCGGCCCGGAGCCGACCGAGATCGCCGTCGACCCGGGGCAGTTGACCGCGATGTCGGTGGACGACCCGCAGCGGGTCCGCGCCGACGCGGCGCTGGTCCGGGCGCTGGTCGGCACCGACGCGGCGATGACCGTGCTAGGCCCCGACGAGGCGCCCGAGCTCACCGACGGCGTCGGCGCGGTGCTGCGGTACGTCGACGCCAGCACCCCCGGGCGGGGCAATGGCTGAGCGCAGCGTCGCCGACCTGGTGGTGGAGCGGCTCCTGGCCTGGCGTGTGCCACGCGCCTTCGGTTTCCCCGGTGCGGCGATCGCCCCGCTGGTCGCGGCGCTCGACCGCACCGGCGGGGACCCGGCGTTCATCCCGGCCCGGCACGAGGAGACGGCCTCGTTCATGGCCACCGGGCACGCCAAGTTCACCGGCGGCATCGGGGTCTGCCTGGCCACCCAGGGGCCGAGCGCGGTGCAGCTGCTCAACGGCCTGTACGACGCCAAGCTGGACAGCACACCGGTGGTGGCGATCATCGGTGAGGACATCTCCGGGCCGCTCGGCGGGGCGCACCAGGAGATCGGGCTGAGCCGGCTCTTCGCCGACGTGTGCAACCAGTTCGTCCAGTACGCCCGCAGCCCCGAGCAGGTGCCGGGGCTGCTGGACCAGGCGTTCCGCACGGCGGCGGCGACCCGCAACCCGACGTGCGTCGTGCTGCCCCGCCACCTGCAGGAGGCCATGGTCTCCGACCTGGAACGGAACTCGGCCGGCGTGATGACGGCGAACCCGGGCGAGTCGTTGGCCCGGGTGCTGCCGCACGAGGTGGACCTCGACGCCGCCGCCCAGTTGCTCGGCGGCGGCCAGCGCACCGCGATCCTGGTGGGCCAGGGTGGCCGGGGCGCGGCCCGGGAGATCGTCGAGTTGGCCGACCGGATCGGCGCCGGGGTTGCCACCTCTCTGCTGGGCAAGCCGGTGCTCGACGAGCGGCTGCCCTTCCACACCGGAGTGCTCGGCGAGGTCGGCACCACGGCCGCGGCCGAGCTGATGGGCGGCTGCGACACGCTGCTGATGGTCGGCACCAACGACCCGTGGACCGACTACTTCCCGATGCCCGACCAGGCTCGCACGGTGCAGATCGACATCGACGGCCGGCGGATCGGCACCCGGTACCCGGCCGACGTGCCGCTGGTCGGCGACGCCGCGGAGACGCTGCGGGCGCTGCTGGCGCGGCTGCCCAGGCGGCCCCACGACAACTGGCGTGCCACGGTGGAGAGCTCGGTGGACCGGTGGCGCACCACCGCCGCCGACCGCGCCGCCGCGCCGGCCGATCCGGTCAACCCGCAGCTCGTGCTCCAGGAGCTGTCGACCCGGGTTCCGCAGGTCGGCGCCGTCGCGGTCGACGTCGGCTCGGTCCTCTACTGGTACGCCCGGCACCTGATCCTGCCGCCCGGGGTGAACGCGCAGCTGTGCGGGACGCTCGGCTCGATGGGGTGCGCCCTGCCGTACGCGATGGCCGCCAAGCTCGCCGCCCCCGACCAGCCGGTCATCGCGCTGGTCGGCGACGGTGCCATGCAGCTCAACGGGCTCGCCGAGCTGATCACCGTCTCGCACCACTGGCAGGAGTGGCGGGACCCGCGACTGGTGGTGCTGGTGCTCAACAACCGCGACCAGTCCGGCATGGGCGGTGGGCGGCCGACGTCCTCCGATCCGGCCCAGCGCCGTCCCGACGTGCCGTACGCCGGCTGGGCGCGGCTGCTCGGGCTGCACGGCGTCCGGGTGGACCGTCCGGAGCTGGTGGGCGCGGCCTGGGACGAGGCGCTCGCCGCGGACCGGCCGTGCGTACTGGAGGCCGTGGTCGACGCCGCGGTGCCGCTGGCGGCGCCGGAGCCGGCCTTCGCCGACCTGCGGAGCCTGTACTCCAACGGGGACGCCGCCCGGAAGGTCCGGGAGCAGGTGGAGCTGACCGTGAACGCGGAGGGCCTCGTTTAGGCGCACTCCGTCCGGGCATCAGTAGCCGCCCGACGACGCTGGAGGTCACATGCCGGAGCCCACCGACCGCCGCTACGGTCCCGCGCCGCTTCCGCGACCACGCGGCCCGCTGTCCACGGCGCTGGTGAGGGCCCTGCGGCGTGCGCCGCACGACCTTGCGGCGGGCCTCGGCGGCGATCTCGACCCGGCCGACCCACTCACCGACGAGGACCTGCAACTGACGTTGTTCCTCTGCTACGAGCTGCACTACCGGGGCTGGCGTGGGGTGGACGAGGGCTGGGAGTGGCAGCCCTCGCTGCTGGCCCTGCGCGCCCGCGCCGAGCGACCCTTCGAGGCGGCCCTGCGCCGACTGGTCGGCTCGCCGCCGGTGCCGTCCGGCGGCGTCGCGGCGGGGCTGGCCGAGATCGTCGCCGCCGACGACGGGCCGCCACTGGCCGCCACCCTGCAACGGCACGCCGACCTCACCCAGTTCCGTGAGTTCGTCGCCCACCGCTCGGTCTACCACCTGCGGGAAGCCGACCCGCACAGCTGGGCGCTGCCCCGCCTAGGCGGGCCCGCCAAGGCCGCCCTCGTGGAGATCCAGACCGACGAGTACGGCAACGGCCGGCTGGACCGCATGCACGCCGAGCTGTTCCGTCGCACGCTGGACCGGCTGGGCCTGGACACCGGCTACGGCGCCCACCTGGACGCCGTTCCCGCCGTGACGTTGGCGACCAACAACCTGATGTCGCTGTTCGGGCTGCACCGGCGGCTGCGCGGCGCGCTGCTGGGTCACCTGGCCGCCTACGAGATGACCTCCTCGCTGCCCAACCGCCGGTACGGCAACGGGCTGCGCCGTCTCGGCCTGGACGAGGTGGCGACCCGCTTCTACGACGAGCATGTGGAGGCCGACGCGGTGCACGAGCAGATCGCCGCGCACGACCTGTGCGGCGGCCTGGTCCGCGTCGAGCCGACGCTGGCCGGCGACGTGCTCTTCGGCGCCGCCGCGGCGCTCGCCGTGGACCGGATGTTCGCCGCGCACCTGCTGGACAGCTGGGCCGCCGGCCGCAGCTCCCTGCGGGCGCCCGCCCCGCGGACCATCTCGGTGCCCGCCACGGCGTTGCCGTCCACCGCCGCGGGACCGCTGGCCGGAGTGGCGTAGCGGGGTCAGCCCTCCCGGGCGGTGCCCGCCCGGAAGTTCGCCACCTTGTGGGTGCCGTCGCAGAACGGCTTGAGCGCCGACATGCCGCACCGGCACAGCGCCACCGTGCCCCGGCGGGCGTCGATCCGCTCGCCGTCGGGCGTGACCAGGGCGAAGTCGCCGCGGACCAGCAGCGGCCCGTCCTGGTACGGCGTGATCGTGGCGGCGGGCTCGGCGCTGTCCTCGGTGTGCATGGGCCCGGAAGTGCCCGCCCTGGTTCCGACGAAACCCCGGCCCGCCGTCGCAGGGTCCGGCGGGGCCGATCGCCCCCGGCGACCCGCTCCCGCCGTGCGCGGCCGATCGTCGCCCAACGCCGGTGATGACCGGCGCACCCCGCAGACCTGCGAATCGTGCCGCCAAGTGGGTGATGCCCCGTTTGAACCCCATCCGGACGGGAAGCCGGGCCGCGTGGTGAGCGAACGAGGCAAGGTGGGGCCGGTGCACAAGGTGCACAAGGGGCTCACGGCAGATGGCGCCGGTCTGGCCGGTGACCGGGTCGTGGCCGTGGGCAGCGCCGCCCGGGTGCTGGTCGCCGCCACGGCCCGGGCACTGCGCGGCGCGGACTGCGCCGATCTGGGGCAGGCCGGGCCGGTGTCGCGGTTCCCCGGCGCCCCGGAGCCGGTCCGCCGCGCCGCCGTCAGCAGGGCCGCCGGTCGGGTCGCGCTCACCGTCACCCAGGTCGACGAGGTGGATTCCGCGCGGGTGGCCCGCTGGTTCGTCGACCAGTACCCGCGTCGCCGCTACCCCGGGGTGCTGCTCGGCTCGCCGCACGGCGCGGCCGCACACCTCGCGGTTGCCCTCGGCGTGCCGTGGCTGCCCGCCGGCTTCGAGATGTCCGTGCACTGGACCGACGGCGCGGTGGACCGACCCGCGGCCGCCCTGGAGCACGGCAGCGCCCTCGCCGCCCGGCTGCTCGCCGGCAACGCCGACCTGCACCTGCGCCAGGTGCACTGCCCGGCCAGCCGTGGCCCGCTGACCGGGGCGACCGTGTCGCTGGCCGCCCGTTGGCGGGGGCTACCGGCGGCGTACGCGCAGTTCCTGGCCGACCGGCTGGCCCCGGGAGCCCCGGTGCTGCTGGTGCGCGACGCGCGGACCTGGCCGGTGCTGGAGCACGGCCCCGGGTTCAGCTTCCAGGTCGGCTGCCCGGCCAGCGGCCTGGACCCGGTGGACTTCCACCCGGACAGCCACGCTCTGCGGCAGGTGCTGCGCTCCGCCGGCGGGGACGCCACCCGGTGGGAGCCGCCGGAGGTGTCCGCCCCGTCGGGCTACGCCGAGCACGGCATGGACTCGGGCTTCGAGCTGGCCGCGCGGGACTGGGCTGCCCGCCGGCAGCATCCGCTGCACCGGGTGCTGGCGCCGAGGCCCGGCGCGCTGAGCGCCGCGGTGGCCGACCTGTACCGGCGGTGGCTGCGCGGCGCCGGCAAGACCGGTGACCGGTTGGTGGTGGAGTGCGGCCGGTTGCTCGATCCGTGGCAGGTGGTGCGGGCGGGGCTGGTGCCGTACTGGTGTGAGAACGCCACCCGGCGCAGCGTCGACGAGGCCGAGTGGTGGCTGGCCGGCAGCGAGGCGTTCAGCTCCGTGGACGTGCTGCCCGAGCCGCCCGGGGTGCGCTCGCCCGCCCTGGCCGGGCTGCCGCAGTGGCTGGCGGTCGCCGGGTTCGGCCGGCGGCGTCGGGCGCTCGACCGGACCTCCGCGCGGGGATACCCGGTCACCTCGGTGCCCACCCGCCGGGCCACCGAGGTGCTGCGCGCCCAGCCGTACGACCTGCCCGCGCCGCCCCCGCTGGGGGTCGACGAGGCGTTGTCCGTGCTCCACGACAGCGGCAGCCACCAGGGGTTGTTGCTCTCCTGAGGCGGAGCACGCCGAAACTTCCTCGCGAACCCGGGGTCCCGTGATTGAGTACCTACGGAGCGGGAACATCGCTGGCTGCGACGGCCTGATTGCGCTGCGCAGAGGCGTTGTCGCCCGCTGGCATCCCAGTCACTGACCCACTTTCCGGCCCGGTGCGTGGCTCGACCACGCGCACGACCGGTTTCCCGATCCGGGCGGGGGACCTTCCTGAGGGAGGCGCGGATGTTCGGACAGACGAGCACGACCACGACCACACCACCACCCACCGATCGAGGTCTGGAGGACCTCGACGCGGCGGCGCTGGCGTACGCGGCCCGCATCGAGGGGCTGCCACCCGAGCGGCGGCAGGAGGCACGGGACGACCTGGTCCGCTTCGCGCTGCCGTTCGCCGGCCGGCTGGCCCGCCGCTACCGGGGCCGCGGCGAGCCGCTGGAGGATTTGGAGCAGGTGGCCCGTCTGGGCCTGGTCAACGCCGTCGACCGGTACGACCCGGAACGGGGCTCGTTCACCGCGTACGCCGCGATCACGATCGTCGGCGAGATCAAGCGGCACTTCCGGGACCGCACCTGGGGCGTGCACGTGCCCCGCCGGCTGCGCGACCTGATCCTCGAGGTGGGGCAGGCCACGGCCGCGCTGACCAGCGAGCTGTCCCGGGCACCCACCGTCGCGGAGCTGTCCCGGCGGCTGGAGACCCCGGAGGAGGAGATCCTCGCGGCGCTGGAGTCGGCAGCCGGCTACAGCCCGGCCTCGCTCAACGCGCCGGTGGGTGGGGAGAGCTCCGCGGAGTTCGGTGACCTGGTCGGCGAGTCGGACAATGCGCTGGAATCGGTCGACGACCGGGTGACCGTCAGCGGCCTGCTGCACCGGTTGCCCTGGCGGGAGCGGCGGATCCTCGCCATGCGCTTCTACGGCAACCAGACCCAGGCGGAGATCGCCGCCCGGTTCGGCATCTCGCAGATGCACGTCTCCCGGCTGCTGTCGAGGGCACTGACGTGGCTGCGTCAGGCGATGCTCGCCGACGCGCCGCCGCCGTGGCAGAACGGCGCCGCCGAGCCGGACCCGGGCAAGACCCGGATCTCGGTGAAGCAGAACGGCGACCGTGTGGTCGTCGAGGTGGGCGGTGAGGTGGACCGGGACGGCGCGGACCAGCTGCGCCGGGCGATGCTGGAGGCCGTCACCGGCCAGCCGACCGAGGTCGTCGTCGACCTGGTCGGCGCGGGTGGCTTCGACGCCGGGGGGATCGCGGCGCTGATGGCCGGGCGGGACGCGGCGGCCCGCACCGGGGTGCCGTTGCGGCTGACGCGGGTCCAACCCGCGGTACGCCGCTCGCTCACCGCCGCCGGCCTGGCACCTGCCCGGGAGTGAGCCCGAGCGCGACGCCCGGTTCGGGTCGTCGACGACACGGGGCCGGCACCTTCGGGTGCCGGCCCCGCGTCGCGTACCCGGGTCAGTACTCCTCGGTGTCGCCCTTGCTGTGCGGGTGCCGCCACCGCTCGTTGGGCTGCTCGTCGCGTTGGGCGCCGAGGTTGGTCTCCTCCGGCTCGTCGGTGTGCTCGAAGCTGGGTCGGCGCACGCCGTCGGGCTCCGGCACGTCCACCGGCCGGGCGCCGGACCGCGCCGCCGGCTGGTAGTCGGCCGCCTCCTGGGCGCCGTGCGCGCCCTCGGCGGCCGGGGACTCCGGCACGTGGTGCTCCATACGCAACTCCTCGGTGAAGTGCTGTGGGGGCTTCGTGCTGCGCTGCGGCAGGTCGCGGCCCAGGTCGGCGACGAGCGGCCCGTACTTCAGGTCGAAGGCCGGACGTTCGGAGCGGATCCGGGGCATGCGGTCGAAGTTGCGCAGCGGGGGGGGACAGGTGGTGGCCCACTCCAGCGAGTTGCCGAAGCCCCACGGGTCGTCCACCGTGACCATCGCGCCGTACCGCCAGGACTTCCACGCGTTGTAGATGAAGAACAGCGTGGACAGGCCGAGGACGAAGGCGAAGATGCTGGAGATCGTGTTCAGCGTGGTGAAGCCGTCGGTCGGCAGGTAGTCGGCGTACCGCCGGGGCATGCCCTCGTCGCCCAGCCAGTGGTGCACGAGGAACGTGCCGTGGAAGCCGATGAACATCGTCCAGAAGTGCGCCTTGCCGAGCCGATCGTCGAGCATCCGGCCGGTCATCTTCGGCCACCAGAAGTAGTAGCCGCCGAAGAGGGCGAACACCACGGTGCCGAAGACCACGTAGTGGAAGTGCGCCACCACGAAGTAGCTGTCGTGGGTGTGGAAGTCCACCGGCGGGCTGGCCAGCAGCACGCCGGTCAGCCCGCCGAGCAGGAAGGTGACCAGGAAGCCGATGGCGAACAGCATCGGTGTCTCGAAGGTGAGCTGTCCCTTCCACATGGTGCCGATCCAGTTGAAGAACTTCACGCCGGTGGGCACCGCGATCAGATAGCTGAGGATGCTGAAGAACGGCAGCAGCACCTGGCCGGTGGCGAACATGTGGTGCGCCCAGACCGTCATCGACAGCACGGTGATCGCGATGGTGGCCAGCACCAGCCCGGTGTAGCCGAAGATCGGCTTGCGGGCGAAGACCGGGATGATCTCGGTGATGATGCCGAAGAACGGCAGCGCGATGATGTAGACCTCGGGGTGGCCGAAGAACCAGAACAGGTGCTGCCAGAGCATCGGGCCGCCGGTGGCCGGGTCGAACACGTGCGCGTTGAGCAGCCGGTCGGCCGAGAGCGCCAGGAGCGCGGCGGCCAGCAGTGGGAACACCAGGATCACAAGCACGCTGGTGAACAGCATGTTCCACGTGAAGATCGGCATTCGGAACATGGTCATGCCGGGCGCGCGCAGGGTCAGGATCGTGGTGATCAGGTTGACCGCGCCGAGGATGGTGCCCAGCCCGGAGACGACCAGGCCGACGACCCACATGTTCGCCCCGACCCCGGGGCTGTGCTCGGCACTGCTCAACGGGGTGTACGCGGTCCAGCCGAAGTCCGCCGAGCCCTGCGGGGTCAGGAAGCCGCCGACCACCATCAGACCACCGAACAGGTACAGCCAGTAGGCCAGCGCGTTGAGCCGGGGGAAGGACACGTCCGGCGCGCCGATCTGGATCGGCACGATGAAGTTGGCGAACCCGAACGCCGCGGGCGTGGCGAACAGCAGCAGCATCACCGCGCCGTGCGAGGTGAAGAGCTGGTTGTACTGCTCGGAGGAGAGGAACTGGAGCCCGGGCCGGGCCAGCTCACCGCGGATCAGCATCGCCTCCAGCCCGGCCAGCAGGAAGAAGCCGAAGGACGTCAGCAGGTACAGCAGCCCGATCTGCTTGTGGTCGGTCGTCGCGAGGAACCTGATCAGGGAGCTGCCGGGGACCGGCGACCGCAGCGGCCCGGGGAAGCCCCCGAAGCGGGCCGGCGCCAGGATCGCGGGGCCCCGATCACGACCGGGCTCAGTGGTTACCCGCTTGGACATGGCTACTCACCCCGTCATGACGACAGAAAGGACGAGCGTTGCTACCCGTCCCTCTGACCATGAAACCAGGCGAACCGCCAATTTCGGTCAGAACTCCGGTACCGGCCCAACCACCCCGGACGCTCAGGTCGCGGGCAGCATCGCCCAGACGGCCTTGCCCTGCCCGGCCGGTACGCTGCCCCACCGCTGCGCCAGCTCCCGCACCAGCAACAGCCCGCGTCCGCCCTCGGCGCGGAGATCCGCCCCGCCAGCGCGGGCGGCCGCCCGGCTGCCGTCCACCACGGCCAAGTGCAGGTACGGCCGGCGCAGCGTCACCGTCACCTGCATGGGCGTGCCAGCGTGCCGGACCACGTTGCCGACCAGTTCGCTGAGCACCAGCGCGGCGGGGCCGGCCGCGTCGGGCAGGTTCCACCGCGCGCACGCGTCGGTGACCATCTCCCGGGCACGCCGGCAGGCCTCGGCCACCGGCTCCAACCGGACCCGCAGGCGGGGGGAGGTGGCGGCGCCCGCCATCCGGGTCGCTTCGTCGCAGTCCGGTGACACCGGGACCACCCGGCACGCGGACGTCTCGGTCAGCCAGCGGGCGGCCGCCGGCGGCGGGGCGCAGAGCACCACCGGCACGGCCGGCCACTCCTCGGCCCGTCGGGCGGTGGCGGCGAAGACGGAGAGCGCGAGCCGGTCCCGGACGGTGACCTCGGCGAGGTCCACGACCAGTGCCTCCGGTTGGGTGGCCAGCGCGTCGTCCAGCGCCCGGTGGACCGTGCGCATGGTGCCCAGGTCCAGCGGCCCGGCGAGCCGGACGATCGCCACCGGTGCCGCGTCGCGCACCTCGCAGGTCATCCGGCTGGACATGGAACCCCTCGATCCGCTGGTGTGTCGGGATCTGCGAACTACCCGACCCGGACCCGGGTCAAACCGGACCGGCGGGCCGGGCGAGGCACGTCACGGATGGGGTGGGCAGGTCAGTGGCGGGCTCGTCCGGTCAGCAGGCCCAGCGCGATCATCCCGACGCCGAGGCCGAGGTGCAGCCAGTCGTCGGCGTCGTTGACCGGCAGCACGTTCGCGCCGGTGTCGTGGTCCACCGCCAGCCCGTAGAGCCAGAGCACCAGGTACACGGCGCCACCGCCGACCAGGAACGTCCGGGCGCCGGTGACCGTGCGCGCCAGCGCCAGCCCGGCCACCCCGAACAGCAGGTGCACCAGGTTGTGCAGCACCGACACCTGGAACGTGCCGAACAGGAACGCGCCCGAGCCGTGGCCGGCGAACCGCAGGTCGGACGTGCCGCTGGTGATCCCCGGCACGAAACCGAGGACGCCGATCAGCAGGAACAGCACCGCCACCGTTCCCGCCGCGCGGCGTACCGGCGGCCTGCCGTCGGCCGGATTGGAGCGGGCCCGGGAGTGCGCCATCGGTCCGACCATCACCGGCTCCTCGCTGCGCGGCGGCGTGAGGGCTGCCGGCTACCCGTTGCCGCCGACGGCAAACGTCGACGGCAACGGGCGACGGTCAGACCGGCTGCAGCCGTGGCGCGCTGGCCAGCTCCCGCACCCGCTGGTACAGCTCGACGTAGCGCTGGGCCATCACCTGCGGGGTGAACCGCCGCGCGGCCACCCGCCGGCACTCGTCGGGGTCGAGCAGCTCGGCGGCCACCACCAGCTCGTCCAGCTCGTCCTCGTCGGCGGTGAGCAGCCCGGTGCGGCCGTGCTCGATCAGCTCCGGCAGGCAGCCCCGGGCGGTCGCCACCACCGGCGTGCCCAGGGCGAGTGACTCGACCACCGCCGTGCCGCCCGGCTCCTCCCAGCGCAGCGGGAACAGCGACGCGCGGGCGCTGGCGAGCAGGTCGTCGCGCTCCTGACCGGCCACGGTGCCGACCCAGCGGACCAGGTCACCGTCGACGTGCGGCGCCACCTCGTCGAGGAAGAACCGCACGTCCGGGTTCTGCCGTGCCTCGTCGCCGGCCGCGGCCAGCTCGGCCGGGCGGTGGTACGGGCCGACCGGCCCGGCCAGCACCAGCGGGATGCCGACGCGGTGGGCGAGCCGGGCGCCCACGTCCTGACCCTTGCCGGGGTTGATCCGGCCGAGGATGAGCAGGTGGTCGCCCTTCTCCGGCCGTGGCCGGCGGTCGGCGTCCACGGCCAGCGGCGTGGACAGGTGCACGTGCCCCACCGAGTGCTGCTGGAGCGCGAGCGGGGCGCGGGCCAGTTGCGACGCGGAGACACCGTTGACGCGGACGCGGGCGCCGCCGTCCAGGCTGCCGTAGAGGGCCGGGTGCTTGGCCAGGTCCCAGTGCAGGGTGTGCAGGGTCGGCGGGCCGCTCGGCCCCATCGCGGCGAGAGTGGCGAGCCCGACCGCCTCCACGTGGTCGTGCACCAGGTCGATGTCGTGGCGGGCGTGCAGTTCGCGGACCACCCCGGCCAGGTGCGCCTGGGCGATTCCGCAGACCTGGTTGTACGGCCGCTGCAACGCGGCGAACTGCCCGTCGGGAAAGACCGACACCTTCTCGTCCACCGGCAGGGTGCTGGTTCCGACCGAGGCGAGCACCACCCGTACGCCGAGTCGTCGCAGCTCCGGGACCAGCGTGGCGATCACGTTCTCGATGCCTCCGTAGCCGGGTGGTGGCACGGACAGCCACGGGCCGGCGTTCATCAGCACGGTGAGGCTCATCGGAGGTGACCTTTCGCTACGAGGGCGGCCGGCCGTGGCGCCGGGGCGTTCACGCCGCGGCCACCCGTCGCGGGGGCACCCGGTGGCGCAGCTCGGCCAGCGGCGGGCGCTCCTCGATCGACACGTCGCTGACGACGATCTCGCGGTCGAGGTTCGGCAGCGCGTCGGAGCCGCCGCGGCGGAACTGGGTCAGCAGCGGCTCCGGTGACATGCCGGGGCTGGCCCAGCCGCGCCGTTGCAGGCGGGACCAGGCGGTCAACATGATCTGCGCGGACATCCGGCCGAGCGCCGCGGTGTCCTGGTGCCGGTGCTTGCGCTCGCCCAGGTCGACCTGCGCCAACGCGTCCAGCCCGACCAGGTCGAGCAGGTCGATCAGCATCGCCGTCTCCACCCCGTACCCGGAGACGAACGGCACCTGGGCCAGCACCTCGCGCCGGGCGGCGTACTCGCCCGCGAGGGGTTGCACGAACCCGGCCAGCTCGGGCCAGAAGAGGTTGAGCAGTGGTCGGGCCATCAGCTCGGTCACCCGGCCGCCGCCGTCCTGCTCCACGCTGGCGGCGCCCACCAGCGGCCGGTGGTAGAACCCCTTCACGAAATCGACTGACGGGTCGGTCAGCAGGGGGCCGAGCAGCCCGCTCACGAAGTGTGGGCGGAACTCCCGCAGGTCAGCGTCGATGAACGCCACCACGTCCCCCTCGGCGGCGGCCAGGCCGGCCCAGAGCGCGTCGCCCTTGCCGGTGAGGCGGGGCAGCCCGCGGGTCATCTCGTCCTGGCTGACCACCTCGGCCCCGGCGGCCCGGGCCACCTGCGCGGTGCGGTCGGTCGACCGCGAGTCCACCACGATCAGCTCGTCGACCAGGGCGACCCGATCCATCAGGTGTTCCCGGATGGTCGACACGATCGCGCCGACCGTCGCTTCTTCGTTGCGCGCCGGCAGCACCACGCTGACTCGGCTATCTCCCTTGGCGCGCAGCAGCCGGCGAGCCGGCCAGTCTGCCGCCGAGGTGGTCCGGTATGTGGCCCACGCCTCCACCACCGGTGACACGCTCGATGTCGTATCCCGCACGGGCACCCCTCCCGATCCGTGGGCGGAAAAATCCGAGATTGTTTGTTCCCACTCCGCACCATGCGCTAACCGCTCCCAGGGCAACAGCTTGATCACAAGGGGTACGCCACCGCGTTCCCGGGGGATGAACGTTTGATTGCGCACAGCTCGGGGGACTGTCCCCGTCGAAGTGGAAACGTTCTCGGAAAGGTTGTCGAATGCAGATGTGCCGTGTTGGTCTGGTGGGCGCCGGGGGAGTGGCACAACGGCATGCCCGGGTCCTGGCCGCGTTCGATGACGTCGAACTGGTCGGGGTCACCGACGTGGCGCCGGAGGCGGCCACGGCGCTGGCCGGGCAGCACGGCGGGCGGGCCTACGCCGACGTCGCCGAGCTGCTGGCCGCCGGCCTCGACGCGGTGTACGTCTGCGTGCCGCCGTTCGCGCACGGCCCGGCCGAGGAGGCCGTCATCGAGGCCGGGTTGCCCATGTTCGTGGAGAAGCCCGTCGCGGTCGACCTGCCCACCGCCGAGCGGATCGCCGACCTGGTGGCGCGACGCGGGCTGCGCACCGCCGTCGGGCACCACTGGCGCTACCTGAGCTTCCTCGACCAGGCCCGCGAGCTGCTCGCCGACCGTCCCGTGCGGATGGTCAGCGGCGCCTGGCTGGACAAGGTCCCGCCGGTGGCCTGGTGGTCACGGCGTGACCGCTCCGGCGGCCCTGTGGTGGAGCAGGCCGCGCACGTGCTGGACCTGATCCGGACGCTGGTCGGCGAGGTCACCGAGGTCACCGCGTACGGCAACGGCACACCGCCGCCGGTGGACGGCGCCGACATCGACTCCGTGACGACCGCCACGCTGCGCTTCGCCGGTGGTGCGGTCGGCACGCTCAGCGCGGCCTGCGTGCTGGGCTGGAAGCACCGGGCCGGGCTGGAGATCCTCGCCGACGGGCTGGCGCTGTCGATCACCGAGGACGCCCTGCTGATCCGCGACGCCGACGGCGAGCGACACGTACCGGCCGACCCGGAGGCCGCCCGGGTGGCGGTCGACCGGTCCTTCATCGACGCGGTCCGGGGCGTCGGCGACGACGTCCGCGTCCCGTACGCCGAGGCGCTGGGCACCCAGCGGCTGGCTCTCGCGGTGGCCGACTCGGCCCGCACCGGTGAGACCGTGCGGCTCACCAGCCCGGCCGCCCCCGCGGTGCTCGTCAGCGGGGTGACGGTCGATGCGTGACCGGGTCGTGGTGGTCGCCGGCCCCGGCCGGGTGGAGCTGGTGGAACAGGAGCCCGCACCGCTGCGACCCGGCACGTTCCGGGTCGAGACGCTGTTCAGCGGTGTCTCCGCCGGCACCGAGCTGAGCTACGTCAAGGGCACGAACCCCTACCTGAACGTCACGTGGAACGCCGACCTCGGGCTGTTCCAGCCGGGCGACGCGAGCACCCCGTACCCGGTGACCCGGCTGGGCTACATGCAGGTCGGCCGGGTGGTCGAGAGCGAGACCCCGGCGGTCGCGGTGGGCACGGTCGGTGCGATGACCTACGGGCACCGCACCGGCTGGGTGGCCGACCCGGTCGCCGAGCGGTTCGTGCCGCTGCCCGACGACCTGGATCCGCTGCTCGGCGTCTACGTCGCGCACATGGGCCCGATCTGCGCCAACGGCCTGCTGCACGCCGCCGCCGACCTGCACGGCGCCGACGTCCGTTCGCTCGGCGACGGGGTGCGCGGGCGGCGCGTCGCCGTGGTCGGCGCCGGTGTGGTGGGTCTGCTGACCGCGCTGTTCGCCCGGCGGCACGGCGCCGCCTCGGTGCTGGTGCTCGACCCCACGCCCCAGCGCCGCCAGGTCGCCGAGTCGCTGGGCCTGGAGACCCTCGACCCGGACGCGGACGACCCGGCGGTGGTGCTCAAGACCCGATGGGCGCACACCGCCGGCGACCGGGGTGCCGACGTCGTGTTCCAGTGCCGGGGCCAGGCGTGGGCGTTGCAGCTCGCGCTGCGGCTCCTGCGTCCGCAGGGCACCGTCATCGACCTCGCCTTCTACCAGGGCGGCGCGGACGCCGTCCGGCTCGGCGAGGAGTTCCACCACAACGGGCTGTCGGTGCGCTGCGCGCAGATCGGCCGGGTGCCGCGCGGGCTCACGCCCACCTGGGACCGGGAGCGGCTCTCCGCCGAGACCATCGACCTGCTCCGGGCGTACGGGGACGTGGTCCGCAAGCACCTCGTCTCGGCGGTGGTGCCGTTCGACGAGGCGCCCACCCTGCTCACCGACCTGGCGGAGCGGCGCCGCCAGGAGCTTCAGGTGGTGCTGGCCGGCTGACCTGGCGCGGGAGCGCGTTCGCCGGATGACGCCGCGGGCTACCGTTCCTGCCATGAGCACCCGTGAAGGTCGGCCCGTCGGCCTGACCGCCCTGCTGCCGTACCTGCGCGAGCACCGCGCGACCCTGGCCGTGGTGGGCGCGCTGTCGCTGGTCGGGGCGGCGGCCTCCCTGGCGCAGCCGCTGCTCACCCGGTCGGTGCTCGACCGGGTGGGCGACGGCCTGGGGGTCTCCCGGCTGGTGGCGTTGCTGGTGGTGCTCGTGGTGCTGGGCGCGGCGATCGGCGGCCTGCGCAACTACCTCCTGCAACGCACGGCCGAGGGCCTCGTGCTGGGCACCCGGCGTCGGCTGGCCGGGCACCTGCTGCGCCTGCCGATCGCCGAGTACGACCGCCGGCGCACCGGCGACCTGCTCTCCCGGGTGGGCTCGGACACCACCCTGCTGCGCGCGGTGGTCACCTCCGGGCTCTTCGAGACGGTCACCGGGGCGGTGATGGTGCTCGGCGCGGGCACCGCCATGGTGCTGCTCGACCCGCTGCTGTTCGGCGTCACCCTGCTCGGGGTGGGCCTGGGGCTGGGCTTCGCGGCGACCTTCGCGCGGCGGGTGCGGGCGCTGTCCCGTGCCGCTCAGGAACGGGTCGGAGAGATGACCTCGGCGGTGGAGCGGGCCATCTCGGCGGCCCGGACCATCCGGGCCAGCCGGGCCGAGGCCCGGGAGACGGAGACCGTCTCCGGCAGCGCCCGGGCGGCGTACTCCGCGGGGCTGCGGGTGGCCCGGGTGCAGGCGGTGGTCGGGCCCGTCGGCTCGGTCACCGTGCAGGGTGCGTTCCTGCTGGTGCTCGGCATCGGCGGGGCGCGGGTGGCCGCCGGCGCGATCACCGTCGGTGATCTGGTCGCCTTCGTCATGTACCTGTTCTTCCTGGCCCTGCCGTTGGCCCAGGTGTTGAACGCGTACACCCAGTTGCAGAGCGGCCTGGGCGCGCTGCAGCGGATCGAGGAGATCATGGCGGTGCCGGCCGAGGGGGCGACGGACCGGCCGGTGGCCACGGCGACTCCCCGCCGCCCCGCCCCGATGATCGAGTTCGACCGGGTGGGGTTCGGCTACCCGGGTGGGGAACCGGTGCTGCACGAGGTGAGCTTCGCGGTGCCCGCCGGTACCCGCACCGCCCTGGTCGGCCCGTCCGGCGCCGGCAAGTCGACCCTGCTTGCCCTGGTCGAACGCTTCTACGAGGTGAGCGCCGGCGCGGTCCGCCTGGACGGCGCCGACGTGCGGGAACTGCCCCGCGACGCGCTGCGGGCCCGACTCGGCTACGTCGAGCAGGAGGCGCCGGTGCTGGCCGGCACGCTGCGGGAGAACCTGCTGATCACCACGCCCGGCGCCACCGACGACCAGCTGCACGAGGTCCTGGACAAGGTCAACCTGGGTCACCTGGCGCACCGGTCGCCGCAGGGGCTGAACGTCCAGGTGGGGGAGGGCGGGGTGCTGCTCTCCGGGGGTGAGCGGCAGCGGCTGGCCATCGCCCGGGCGTTGCTGGCCGGCCCGCCGGTGCTGCTGCTCGACGAGCCGACCAGCAACCTCGACGCGCGCAACGAGGCGGCGCTGCGCCGCGCCATCGACGCCGTGGCCGTCCGCCGGACGCTGCTGATCGTGGCGCACCGGCTCGCCACCGTGGTCGACTCCGACCAGATCGTCGTCCTCGACGGCGGCCGGGTGCAGGCCGTCGGCACACACGCCGAGCTGACCGCCACCGACCCGCTCTACCGGGAGCTGGCCACCCACCAACTGCTGGTCGGGTGAGCCGGCGGCGTCGGGGTCGACATGCCCGGCCGGCCGGGCCGCGAAAGCCGGCTCGGGTCGCGTACCGTTGCCGCCTATGGGTGTGTCGCAACGGTTCAAGAGCAAGTTCCGGCGGTTCCTCCAGCGCCCCGGCACGACCGTGGATCTTGCCCCGCTGGAGAAGCTGCTGCCGGCGATCGAGGCGCGCGAGGATGACCTCGCCGCGCTGGACGACGCCGAGTTGACCGAGGCCGCCGGCAACGCCGTCGGCTACGAGGAGATCTGCGCCGTCGGCCGGGAGGCCGCCCGCCGGGGCCTCGACCAGCGGCCGTACGACGTCCAGCTGCTCGGCGCGATGGCGCTGCTTTCCGGCAAGGTCGCCGAGATGGCCACCGGTGAGGGCAAGACCCTGACCGCCACGATCGCCGCGTACGGGCACGTCCGGGTCGGAAACGGGCCGGTGCACGTGCTCACCGTCAACGACTACCTGGCCCGCCGCGACGCCCAGTGGATGGAGCCGGTCTACACCCTGCTCGGCCTGACCGTCGGCTGGGTCAACGAGGCGTCCACCCCGCAGGAGCGCCGCGACGCGTACGCCTGTGACGTCACCTACGTCTCGGTCAGCGAGGCGGGCTTCGACTACCTGCGCGACCAGTTGGTCACCGACGTCGCCGACCGGGTGCAGCCGGCGCTGTCCACGGCGATCGTGGACGAGGCCGACTCGATCATGATCGACGAGGCCCGGGTGCCGATGGTCCTCGCCGGCTCGGTGCCGGGCGAGCAGGACCCGGTGCACGCCGCCGCCGCGCTGGTGCGCGGGCTGCGCAAGGGCCGGCACTACACCGTCCCGGAGGACGGGCGCAGCGTGGCGTTCACCGCCGCCGGCCTGGCCGCCGTCGAGGCCAAGCTGGGCATCGACCTGTACGACGAGGAGCACGTCGCGCAGCTCTCCGCGGTCAACGTGGCGCTGCACGCGCACGCCCTGCTGCACCGCGACGTGGACTACATCGTCCGCGACGGCTCGGTCGAGCTGATCGACGAGATGCGCGGCCGGGTGGCCCAGCGCCGCCGCTGGCCCGACGGGCTCCAGGCGGCGGTCGAGGCCAAGGAGGGCCTGGACGCCACCGCCGAGGGCGAGGTGCTGGGCACCATCGCGGTGCAGGCCTACATTGGGCTCTACCCGACGGTCTGCGGGATGACCGCCACCGCGGTGCTGGTCGGCGACCAGCTGCGGGAGTTCTTCGGCCTCGAGGTCGCGGTGATCCCGCCGAACACGCCGTGTGTCCGTGAGGACGAGCCGGACCGCATCTACGCCACCCGGGCCGAAAAGGACGAGGCGCTGATCGACGAGATCCGGCGCTGCCACGAGGCGGGGCGGCCGGTGCTCGTCGGCACGCTGGACGTCAAGGAGTCCGAGGGGCTGGCCGCCGGGCTGAACGCGGCCGGTGTGCCCTGCGTGGTGCTGAACGCCAAGAACGACGACGAGGAAGCGGCGATCATCGCCGAGGCCGGCGCGTACGGCGCGGTGACCGTCTCCACGCAGATGGCCGGCCGGGGCGTGGACATCCGGCTCGGCGGCAGCGACCAGGCCGACCAGGAGCGGGTCGCCGAGCTGGGCGGGCTCTACGTCATCGGCAGTGGCCGGCACGACAGCCGCCGGGTGGACGACCAGCTGCGCGGCCGGGCCGGCCGGCAGGGCGACCCGGGTGGGTCGGTCTTCTTCGTCAGCCTGGAGGACGACCTGGTCACCCGGCACGCCGCGGACGCGGTGCCGCCCTCGCCGCGGATGAACGCCGACGGCCTCGTCACCGACGAGCAGGTGGACTACGCCGTGGAGCACGCCCAGCGCGTCGCCGAGGGCGTCAACCACGAGATCCACCGCAACACGTGGCGCTACAGCGTGGTGATCGAGCAGCAGCGCAAGGCCCTCGCCCAGCGCCGGGAGCGGTTGCTGACCAGCGACGTGGCCGCACTGATGCTGCTGGACAAGATGCCCGAGAAGGCCGGCGAGATGGACGAGGACCTGCTCGCCCGGGCGGCCCGGTCGATCGCGCTCTACCACCTGGACCGGCTCTGGGCCGAGCACCTGGCCGAGCTGTCGGAGGTCCGCGAGGGCGTGCACCTGCGCGCGCTGGGCCGGCTCGACCCGCTGGACGAGTTCCACCGGGCCGCGGTGCCGGCGTTCAACAACCTGGTCCCGGAGATCGAGGCCCGCACCCTCGCTACCTTCGCCGAGACCGAGTTCGACGAGGACTGGGACCCAGAGGACGGCACCCTGGTCCGGCCGACCGCGACCTGGACGTACCTGGTGCACGACAACCCGTTCGGCTCCGAGCTCGACCGGCTGATCGCCTCGATCGGGCGGCGGCTCGCCGGCGCCCCGCGCTGACGCGACGGGCCGCGGCTTCCGGGTCCCTGTCGCGCGTCCGCGCGCCGCAGGGACCCCGATTTACGCCGTTTCGACCCGGGTTTGCAAGGGTAGTAGCCCGGGTCGGTCAAGTCGGGAGAGAGCAGACGATGACATACGTGACGACGTCGGCTGGACGCGCGTGGGGGCGTACGAGGGCTGCGGGCCAGTGAATCTGGACATGCGGGAGCCGGTGGCCGAGCGCCTCGGCGTGCTGGAGACAGCCGCGCTGTTGCGGGAGCTGACCGCCGGCCTGATCGCCCTGAGCGACTTCGACGAGGCGCTGCTGGCGCTGGTCCGGGTGACCCGCGACGCGGTGGCAGGGGTGCGCTGGTGCGGCTTCACCGCCCTGCGCGCCGGTGAGCCGGCCGGGGTGGCGGCCTCCGACGAGCGGCTGGCCGGCCTGGACGACCTGCGGCACGGGCCGGACTCGCCGGCGATGAGCGCGATCCGGCGCCGGGAGATGATCCTCGCGGCCGACCTGGCCGGTGAGCGACGCTGGCCGGCCTGGACGGCGCGCGCGCGTGACCTGGGCGTACGCGGGGCGATCTCCGCGCCGGTCGACATCGACGACCAGGTGATCGGGGCCATCAACCTGTACGCCGCGGCACCGGACGTGCTCACCCCGCAGCACCAACTGACCGCCATGCTGCTGGCCGAGCACGCCGGGCTGCTGCTGGCCGCCGTCCGCGACCGGGGCCGGCAGGTCGCGCTCGCCGGCGAGCGGGACGCCTCGATGCTCCAGGACGGGGTGGTGGAGCAGGCCGTCGGGGTGATCATGACGCAGCGCGGGTGCGCGCCGGCGGAAGCGCTCGACGTGCTGCGTACCGCCGCGTCGTCGCTGGACATCCCGCTGCGCGAGGTGGCCGAGCGGCTGGTCCGGACGGTCTCCCGCCAGCGCGACAACTGACCGACCCCGGCTGGTGCCCGTTCTCCCGGTCGGCGGCGAGTCGGGCGCGATTGTTTCGCCCGGATGGGGCTCGGGTAGCACTCTGGTACTGCTGAGCTGCGCCGACCCGGGGGAGGACCGATGCAGAGCCGGCTGCGGGTGCAGGGGCACCCCATCCAACCGATGTTGGTGACGTTCCCGCTCGGGCTCTTCGTCAGCGCCACCGTCTTCGATCTCACCGACGTCATCGGTGGGCCGTCGTTCCTGGGCGAGGTCGGCTACTGGACCGTTGTCGCCGCTCTGTTCGCCGCCGCGATGACCGCGATCGCCGGCATGGTCGACCTGTGGGACGTACCCGGCGACCGGACCCGCCGCACGGCCGTCTCGTTCAATCTGGTGAACGCCGCTATGGCCGGCCTGTTCCTGGTCACCTGCCTGATCCGAGCCAACTCCCCGCAGCGGGGCGCGTCGGTCGCGATCCTGGTCACCGAGCTGGTCGCGCTGGCCGCCGGCGGGGTCGGCGTCTACCTGGGTGCCCGGCTGATGCGTCAGTTCGACGGGCGCCGCCGCGCCGAGGCGGGCACCTTCGACGCGCTCAACGGGGTTGCCGGCTCCACCGTCGAGATGGTCCGCCCGCGCCCCTGAGGCAACCCGCCCGGCCCGGCGTCGCGTGATGCGCCAGCCGGGCGGCCTGGGTGGCAAATGCGTTGCCCGCGCGGGAGCGGTCGGCGAGGCTGACCGCCGTGGACACTGCGCGCAACGTCGATGACCTGATCGCGGAGGCGGCCGCCGCGCCGGTCGACGGCTGGGGGTTCGACTGGCTGGCCGGCCGGGCCACCGAGGAACGCCCGCCCTGGGGGTACGCCGACCTGGTTGCCGACCGGATGGCGCGCGTCGACGCGGCGCTGGACGTGGACACCGGCGGCGGCGAGGTGCTCGCCGAGGTGCCCCGACCGCCGAGGTTGCTGACGGCCACCGAGGGCTGGCCGCCGAACGTCGAGGTGGCTCGGCGCACCCTGCGGCGGGTCGGCGCGACGGTGGTGGCGGTCGCCCCGGACGCGCCGCTGCCGTTCCGCGATGACTCCTTCGACCTGGTGGTCAGCCGACATCCCGTCCGCACCGACTGGGCGGAGACGGCCCGGGTGCTGCGGCCGGGCGGGACGTTCCTGTCCCAGCAGATCGGTCCGGGCACCATGCGCGAGGTGAGCGAGGCGATCCTCGGCCCGCTGCCGCCGCCGAGCCAGCGTCACCCGGAGCACGCGGTGGCCGCCGCCCGGGCCGCCGGGCTGACCGTGGTGGACCTGCGCCACGCCACGCTCCGGGCGGTCTTCCACGACGTCGGGGCGGTGGTGTGGTTCCTGCGCAAGGTGATCTGGACGGCGCCCGGTTTCACGGTGGACCGCTACCGCCCGCAGTTGCTCGCCCTGCACCACCGCATCACCACCGAGGGCCCGTTCGTGGCCCACGCCCAACGCTTCCTCATCGAGGCCACCAACCCCTGACCCCGGCCCCAGGACGGTCGATCATGAGGTTGACGGGCCGATCAGGCCGTCAAGCGCCCGCCAACTTCATGATCAACCGCGTTGGTCGGAGGGGTGGGGGTGGGTCTGGTGGTGGTTGGCCAGGACGTCGGCGCCGAAGTCGCTGGCCGGGCGGCGCAGCACGGTGTGCGCGTGATTGCCGTCCTCGGTGGTGTTGTCGTACTCGATCAGCAGGTCGTCGCCCTGGACCCGGTAGTAGTGCCGCTGGCCCGGCCGGGTGGGGCCGGCCCAGGCGAAGTGCAGCTCACCGCCGTCGAGGCGGCGTGCCTCCCGGATGGCCAGCTCCGGGGGCAGCCGGTCCAGGTAGAGCGCGACCACCTGGTCGAGCAGCGCCCGGCCGGTCGGCCCCAGGCGGCCCGCCGGCACGCCGAGCGGCTCCAGTGGCCCGTCGACCCGCCCTCGGGTGGCGCTGATGATGTCCGCCGGTGCCTCGTCGGCGAGGATCGCGGCGGCCCGCTCGGCCGGGCCCATCGCATCGAGCAGGGCGCGGGCGAGGTCCTCCTCGACGCCGAGCGGCCGGGAGACCGGGCGGCCGGCGTACCGGACCGCCGCCGGGTTGGCGCCGAAGAAGATCGGCGCGGGGGAGACCTGGTCGTCGACCACGGTCATGTTCACCGACAGGTGGTGCCCCTCCAGCCGCCACGCCCAGCGGTCGTCGCGCGCCGGGTCGCCGAACACCGCGATCCAGTAGTCGCCGCTGTGCCGCCCGCGGTGCCAGCCCTCGGCCCGGTCCAGCACCTCCTCCAGCGCGACGATCGCCATCGCCTGCGCGTACGCCGACGGGCTGAGCGCGGTCGCCAGGAGCCGGTGGGCGGCCTTGCGGCCGGCGATGTCCAGCTCGGCGAGGCAGGTGCCGGGGCGGGGCCGGGGCCGGTACTCCAGCCAGCGCCGCGCCGCCTCGTCGTCGAACGGGCGTACGGCCTGGTCGCGGGCCGTCGGGTCGAGCGCGGCGAGCAGCGCGGTGGCGGCGGCCCGCATCTGCTCGGGCAGGGGATCTTCCACCGACTCTGTATACCGGCCCGCCGGGGTCGGCGTCAGCCGGCCCGCAGCAGCTCGGTCATCTCCGGCAGGTCGAAGAACTGGGCGGTCTCGATCGCGGACGGGTTGCCGTGCGCCGGGTCGGCGCCGGCGGCGAGCAGCGCGCGGACGGCGTCGGTGCTGCTGCGGAAGACCGCGGCGGCCAGGGCGGTCTGGCCGCGGTCGTTGGTCCGGGTGTGGTCGGCGCCGCGGTCCAGCAGGGCGGCCACCGTGGCGGGGTGGGCGTGGTACGCGGCGAGGATCAGCAGCGTGTCGCCCTTGTCGTTGGTGAGGTTGACGGGCAGGCCGGCGTCGAGCTGCGCGGCCAGTTCCTCGGTGGAGCCCGCGCGGGCGAGGTCGAACATCCGGTGCGCGAACGCCAACGTCTCGGCGTCGAGGTCGTCGGTCACCGGTCCAGGTTAGTCGTCCGGGCACTGATAGGTTGCTCGGCCGGTGCGCTGGGGGAGGGTCCGTTGGGTGAGACGGTGTACGTGGGCAACGCCGGTGTCGACGGTGCCGGAAACGCGGGTTGGCTGCTCGGGCACTTCGCGCCGCCGGGGGAGATCCGGCACAGCACCGACGTCGAGGTGAAGTGGGGCGTGCACCCGCCCGGGGAGGCCCGCTCGCGGTGGGCGACGGAGGAGCGGCGGACCGCGTTGCTCGTACTGGTGGAGGGGCGGTTCCGGGTGGAGTTGCCGGACCGGACGGTGCGGTTGGCCGCCCCGGGCGACTACGTGGTGTGGGCCCGGGGGGTGGATCACTCCTGGTACGCCGAGTGCGCCTCGGTGGTGCTGACCGTGCGGTGGCCGTCGCTGCCCGGCTACCGGGTGGACCCGCCGGTCCTGCGCTGAGAGGCGGCGTGCGCAGCGGGCGTCCCAGCACGTGGTATTACCTACTAAACCTATAGGGTTTGACGGCTAGAGTACGAGGGCACCCGCCGAACGACCGCGAGGACCGCCATGAACCACCACGGCCCGGAGCCCGACCTGCTCGCCGTCGCCGCCCGCTGGGCCGACCCGGCCCGCTGGCCGGTGCCGCTGCGCTTCGACCCCGACGAGCGCTGGTACGCCCGGCTCGCCATCGGCGACGACCACGAGGTGTGGGCGCTGAGCTGGCTGCCCGGGCAGGGCACCGACCTGCACGACCACGGCGGCTCCGCCGGGGCGTTCCGGGTGGTCGACGGCGCGCTCACCGAGGAGACCGTCGCCGGTGGCCGGTTGCGCCCCCGGCTGCTCGGCGCCGGCGCCGGTCGCCGCTTCGGCCCCCGGCACGTGCACGTGGTGACCAACCGGGGCACGGAACCGGCGATCAGCGTGCACGTCTACCGGCCGGCGCTGGTCCGGATGACCCGCTACCACCTCGCCGACGGGCGGCTGCGGGTCGCCGAGGTCGCCGAGGCCGGCCGCTCCTGGTGAGCGGCCGGCACCCACGATCCACCCTCGACCACCGAAAGGAACCGACCATGCAGGTGACCGCCGAGCGGTGTCCGGCCCCCGTGCCGCCACCGGGCTCCCGGGGCATCGACGAGATCCTGGCCGCCGCGCGCGACCGGCTCGACCGGCTCGATCCGGAGCGGGCGCACCTGGCGTACCGGGCCGGGGCGCTGCTGGTCGACATCCGGCCGGCCGCCCAGCGGGCCGCGCACGGTGTCGTGCCGGGCTCGCTCGCGATCGAACGCAACGTCCTGGAGTGGCGCTTCGACCCGCGCTGCCCCGCCCGGCTGCCGCAGGCGGTCGACTACGACGTTCCCGTGGTGATCCTCTGCCAGGAGGGCTACACCTCGTCGCTGGCCGCCGCCGCGCTGCAGGACATCGGCCTGCACCGGGCCACGGACGTGGTCGGTGGCTTCGCCGCCTGGCGGATCGCCGGCCTGCCGGCCCT
This sequence comes from Micromonospora sp. RHAY321, assembly GCF_023896955.1. GTDB lineage: Bacteria > Actinomycetota > Actinomycetes > Mycobacteriales > Micromonosporaceae > Micromonospora. Next base: position 724,540 of record NZ_JAMHIW010000001.1, on the reverse strand, counting down.
CGGCCCCACCCCGCTGCACCGCGGGTCCCCTCTCGCGTCGCCGGTCACCGCCGGCCCGGCGCGCCGCTGACCGCCACGCCGCACCGCGCGTGGCGGGCGTACCGCCATCCCAGGAGGCACCATGTCCGTCGTCGCCATCCCCACGCGCCCCCACCACCCGGGCCCTCGCCCCGCCCGCCAGCGCACCGGTCCCACCCTGACCATCACCCTCGACCTCGCGCCCGGGCCGCTGAGCCCCCGGCTGGCGCGGCTGGTGCAGCTGCTCGGCGAGCTGGCCGAGTCGGGGGAGGGACGGCTGCGCACCGCCGACCACGTCCCGCCGGGGCCGCGTCCGGTCGCCGACGCCACCGCCGAGCCGTCCGCCGCCGACGACACCGACCAGGTCCGCATCCTGGCCGGCTCGCGGATCGTCCGCCGTGGCGACCGGGTCGTCCCGCTGACCCGCATCGAGTACGAGCTGCTGCTGTTCCTGGCCGAGCGCCCGCGCCGGGTCTTCACCCGCCTCCAGTTGCTCGCCAGCGTCTGGGGCTACGAGCACGCGGTCGCCCGGACGGTGGACGTGCACGTGCGCCGGCTGCGGGCCAAACTGGACGGCACTCCTGTCGTCACCACCGTCTACGGGGTGGGTTACCGGCTGGCCGACGAGGCGCGGATCAGCGTGGAGCGCGGCCGCTGAGCACCGGCCGTACGCGGCCGGACCGGCCACGGTCAACGGGCGGGGACCCCCGTATCGGGTCATCTGGGCGGCTCTGCTGTAATCATCTGGCTTCGTACGCAGAGCGAGCACTCGGCTCCGATGTGTTCGTCAATTGTCACATTCATGCAACGCAGCCGCCTCTTGACCCTCGCCCGGGCGCCGGGAAGCATCGATGAAGCGGCGTCCCGGGCCGTGGGGAGATACCCGGACCCAGCCAAGGAGGACCATGTCGGTCAGCCCCGCCTCGTCGCGCGCCGGATGGCATACGTCCCAACCCGCGGTGCCCGGTCGACCTCCCGGCGGCCAGCGCCGCCCGGCGAACACCGCCGCGCCCGTGCTCACCGTGACGCTGTCCATCCCGCTCGCCTGTGAGGAGTCGCTGACCCCGCCGGCCCGCCGGCTGCTCGAGGCGGCCCGCGAGCTCCTGGAGCGGGGCGAGGCGGTCATCACCAGCTCGGTTCCGGCCGAACGTCGCGCCGACGCCGTGCCGGCCAACCGGTCGACCCGGCCGGTCACCCCGACCATCCCGGCCCTGCACATCCTCGCCTCGTCGCGGTCGGTGCTGCGCGACGACGAGCCCTTGCCGCTGACCCGGCTGGAGTTCGACCTGCTGCTGCACCTGGTCGCCCACCCCCGCCGGGTGTTCACCCGGCTGCAACTGCTCAACGCCGTCTGGGGCTACGAGCACGCCGGCGTCCGCACCGTCGACGTGCACGTACGCCGGCTGCGCGGCAAGGTCGGCGTGGACGTTCCCCTGGTCACCACCGTCTACGGCGTGGGCTACCGCCTGGCCGACGACGCCCGCGTCACCATCGACCGCACCGGCTGACCGGCCGCACCGACACGCCGCTGGGCGGGGCAGGATGGTCCGGTGCGCATCCGACCCATCTCGCCCGACCTGCTCGTCACCGAGCTGGCCGGCCGGCTGGCCGACGCCGCCGCGACCGTCGGGCCGGCGCGGCTACGGGTGGCGGTGGACGGCGCCCCCGCCGCCGGCCCGGACGAACTGGCCACCACGCTGATCGACCCGCTGCGTGCCCGGGGCCACCCGGTCCTGCACGTACGCGCCAGCGACTTCCTCCGGCCCGCGTCGCTGCGCTTCGAGCTCGGCCGGACCAACCCGGACGCCTACTACGAGGGCTGGGTGGACGAGACCGGGTTGCGCCGCGAGGTGCTCGACCCGGCCGGCCCCGGCGGGAACGGCCGGCTGCTCCCCTCGCTCTGGGACGCCGCCGCCGACCGGGCCAGCCGTGCCCGCTACGTCGACCTGCCACCCGGCGGCGTCGTCCTGGTCAGTGGCACACTGCTGCTCGGCGGCGGCCTGCCCTTCGACGTCACCGTCCACCTGGAGCTGTCCGCGGCGGCACTGCGCCGGCGGACCGAACCGGCCCTGGAGTGGACCCTGCCGGCCTTCGACCGGTACGCCGAGGAGGTCGTCCCGGCCAGCTTCGCCGACGTGGTGGTACGGGCCGACGACCCCCGCCACCCCGCTCTCGTGGAGCCCGGAGCCGGCGGCTGACGATCGGCGAAAATCGCCGGTTTGGTCGACTCCCCGGGCGGGTACTCGCCCGGCTCACAGAGCACGGGTGACCGCCCGTGCACCGGATGCGACCGTGACCGGGGCCAGGTGCCGCCGGCATCCCGGTTCACCTTGAGCCACAGGCCCAGGAAAGGCAGGCAGCGATGCTCGTCCACGACACGGTCGGTACGGGCCGTTCCCAGACGGAGATCGACCAGATCCGGCTCTCCCTCCAGGCGCGCTACGACGAGTTGACCGCGGAGTACGAGCAGGCCGTGCTGCAGAGCCAGGTGCTGCGGCTGGTGGAGGTCGGTGACACCGCTGGCGACGACCAGGCCGACAGCGGCACCAAGACCGCCGAGCGGGACACCGCCCAATCCCTGCTGCGCACCATCCTCGACCGCCGCGCCCAGTACGAGCACGCCCTGGGCCGGCTCGCAGAGGGCACCTACGGCTGGTGCGAAGGCTGCTCGGCGGCGATCCCGGTGGAGCGGTTGGAGATCTTCCCGTCCGCCACCACCTGCGTGACCTGCAAGCAGACCCGCGAGCGGCGGGCGGCCTGAGCGACGTCAGCGGTTGCCGGTCGGTCCACGACGCGATGGACTCCACCCATGGGTGACATTCTCGTGGGCACCGCGTCCTGGACCGACCGCACGCTGCTCGACTCCGGGTGGTATCCGCAGACCGCCGACACACCGGAGAAGCGGCTGGCGTACTACGCCCGGCAGTTTCCGCTGGTCGAAGTGGACGCCACCTACTACTCGCCGCCCGCCGAGGCGACCGCGCGGCTCTGGGCCGAGCGCACCCCGGCCGGCTTCACGTTCAACATCAAGGCGTTCAGCATGCTGACCGGGCATCCCACCCGGGTCAGCGCGCTCTACAAGGACCTGCGGCCGGAGACGGAGAAAAAGAACGTCTACCCCGACGACCTGCCCGCGCAGGCGTACGAGGAGGTGTGGACGCGTTTCCTGTCCGCGTTGGACCCGCTGGTCGAGGCGGGCAAGCTGGGCGCACTGCTGTTCCAGTTCCCGCCCTGGTTCACGATCAAGCGGGACAACAAGCAGTATTTGCTGGAGGTGGCGAAGCGCTGCGCGCCGCTGCGGCCGGTCTACGAGTTCCGGCACGCCTCCTGGTTCGACGGCGCCAACGCCGACGAGACACTGGCCTTCCTGCGGCAGCACCGGCTGCCGTTCGTCTGCGTGGACATGCCGCAGGGCCACCGCTCGTCGGTGCCGCCGGTGCTGGCCGCCACGGCGGACCTCGCCGTGGTGCGCTTCCACGGCCACAGCGACAAGTGGACCAGCAAGGACATCCACGAGAAGTTCGGCTACGACTACTCCAAGCGTGAGTTGGCCGACTGGGCGCCGAAGCTGCGCGAGCTGGCCGACAGCGCCGAGAAGACCCACGTCCTCATGAACAATTGTTACCGCGACTACGCGCAGACCAACGGGAAGACCCTGGCCGGGCTCCTCGGCGTGGACTGACCTCGCCCGGCTCACCCGATCCGGGTGGGGCCGGGTCACCCGCCCGGGCGGCAGGGTGGCAGGTGCGTGCGGCCGTGACGGCGGCCGGCGCCGCAGAAGACACGGAGGTGACGGGATGACGGTTCGACTGGTGGCGGATAGACGGCGTGGTGCCGTCCTGCACGTGGTCGGGACGGCCGACAACGCCCGGCGCGTGCCGCAGGGCAGCCCGATCCGGGCCCGACGCGGACCGGCGGGGCCGCCGCGTCGCGACGACGACCAACGATGGGACACCGGGGAACGGGGGTCGACCGATGGCTGACCAACAGATCTCGGCATTCGAGTCCTCGCTCGACAAGACGAACCTGATTCTCAAGGACATCGAGAACGCCTACGGCTGGCCGAAGGACCGGCGCAACCAGTCGTACGCGGCGTTGCGCACGGTGCTGCACCTGCTGCGTGACCGGTTGCCGGTCAACGAGAGCGTGGAGTTCGCCCAGCAGTTGCCGGTGCTGGTCCGCGGGATCTACTTCGACGGGTGGAACCCCTCGGACGTGCCGATCAAGCTCAACCGTGACGACTTCCTCTACGAGGTCCGCCAGGGCTTCCCGTACGACGTGGAGGGCGGCGCGGAGCGGGTGACGCAGGTGGTGTTGGACACCCTGCGCCGGCACGTCACCCAGGGCGAGTGGCAGGACGTCAAGGACACCATGCCCAAGGACCTGGCCCGGATGCTGCCCTGACGCCGCGAGCCCGCCCGGAAGCACTCGGGCGGGCTCAGCCGCCGGCCTGCCCCGCGCCGTCGGGTCGCGGTACCGCGGCCGGCACCCGGGACACCGGATGGCCGGTCCGCCCGGCCAGCGCGGCGAAGGCGACGGCATCCACGATGGCGGCGCCGCCCGGATCGTTGTTGAAGTAGACGTACGCCGGCTCGTCCGCGTCGAAGGTGTCGGTCAGCCGGCGTGCCCAGGTGGCGAGCGCGGTGCGGCCGTACCGGGGCCAGGGCCGCGCCCGCCCCTCGTGCAGCCGCAGGTAACCGAAGTCGGTGGTGCGCCACAGCGGCGCGACCGGGCGGCCCAGCCGGTCCGCCCAGACCAGCGCCGCCCGCCGGCGTTCCAGCACCGCGCGGGTGGCGTCGGTCCACCAGGAGGGGTGCCGTGGCTCGACGGCCACCCGCACCTCGGCCGGAAAGAGCCGGAGTGTCGCGTCGAGCGCGTCGACGTCGGCTCGCAGGTTCGGCGGCAGTTGCAGCAGCACCGGGCCGAGCCGGTCACCGAGCGCGGTGGCACGCCCGAGGAACCGGGCGACCGGCTCCGCCGGGTCACGCAGCCGCTTGATGTGGGTCAGGTAGCGGCTCATCTTCACGGCCACGCAGAAGTCCGCCGGGGTCCGGGCACGCCAGGCGGCGAAGGTGTCCCGCTCCGGCAGCCGGTAGAAGGCGTTGTTGACCTCGACGGTGGCGAAGCCGGCGGCGAAGTGCTCCAGCCAGAGCCGCTGCGGCAGCCGCTCGGGATAGAAGCGGCCCCGCCAGTCGCGGTACTGCCAGCCGGAGGTGCCCACCAGGATCACCCCTCCATCCTGGCACCGACCCCGCCACCGGTGAACCGCCCGTGTCGCCCCGGTTCGGCGTCTACGGTGAGGGTTAGAGAAGATCGCGCGTGGGGTACCACCCGCAGCACGACGGACCCCGGCGTACGGCGGGGCGGCACACCCGAGGGAGTACCGATGGCACTCAACGACGACGACATGCAGACCACGGGCGGCGGCGGCCCGGAAGGCCCGGCCGACGGTGGTGCGACGGCGGGTCAGCACGACGGTGGCGCGGACGGCAGCGCGGAGGGTCCCGCCGACGGTGGTGCGACCCCCGGCCAGCACGACGGCGGCGCCGACGGCAGCGCGGAGGGTCCCGCCGACGGTGGCGCGACCCCCGGCCAGCAGGACGGTGGCGCCGACGGTGGCGCGGAGGGTCCTGCCGACGGTGGAGCGACCCCGGGCCAACAGGACGGTGGCGCTGACGGCAGCGCACGGTAAGGGTCCGTCGTGACGCATCTCGACCCGCCGGGCGGCCACGGCCGCCCGGCGGTTCCGTCCGCGACCGCCGCCGCGGCGCTGGCCCGCTGCGTCTCGGTCGAACCGGCCAAGTTCGCCGCCGCGCACTGGGGGCACACCCCGCTGCTGTCCCGCGCCGCCGAGCTGCCCGACCCGGCCGGCTTCACCGACCTGCTCAGCACCGCCGACGCCGACGAGCTGCTGAGCCGGCGCGGTCTGCGTACCCCCTTCCTGCGCGTGGCCAAGGACGGGCAGCTCGTCCCGGCGGCGCGGTGGACCGGCGGCGGTGGCGCCGGCGCCGAGATCGCCGACCAGGTGCTCGACGAGCGGATCCTGGAGCAGTACGCCGGCGGCGCGACCCTGGTGCTGCAGGGCCTGCACCGGATCTGGCCGCCGCTGGTCGACTTCGCCCGTGACCTGGGCCTCGCGCTGAACCAGCCGCTGCAGATCAACGCCTACCTCACCCCGGCCGGCAGTCAGGGCTTCGCCACCCACTACGACACCCACGACGTGTTCGTGCTCCAGGTCGACGGCCGCAAGCACTGGCGGATCCACCCGCCGGTGCTGCCCGACCCGCTGGAGAAGCAGCCCTGGGGAGGCCGCGCCGACGAGGTCGGCGCCACCGCAGAGGGCCCTGCCGCGCTGGACGTGGTGCTCGCCCCCGGCGACGCCCTCTACCTGCCACGCGGCTGGCTGCACAGCGCCCAGGCGCAGGAGGCCAGCTCGCTGCACCTCACCGTGGGCGTCCGCGCGCTGACCCGCTACGCCCTGGTCGAGGAGCTGCTCGCGCTGGCCGCCGAGGACCAGCGGCTGCGCGCCAGCCTGCCGTTCGGCACCGACGTCGCCGACCCGGACGCCATCGAGCCGGAGCTGACCGAGACCGTGGAGGCGCTGCGGGACTGGCTGCTGCGCGCCGACCCCGGCGCCGTCGCGGCACGGCTGCGGCAGCGCGCCTGGCCGGCCGCCCGCCCGGCGCCGATCCGGCCGCTCGCCCAGGCCGGCGCGCTGGCCGCCCTGGACGCCGACTCCCGGCTCACCCTGCGCCCGGGTCTGCGCTGGCAGCTCGTGCCCCACGGGTCGGACACGGTGGCGCTGCGGCTGTTCGACCGCACCATCACCCTGCCGTCCGAGTGCGAGCCGGCGGTCCGCGCGCTGCTCACCGGCGCGGTCACCCGGGTCGGCGACCTGCCCGGGCTGCCCGACGACGCCGACCGGGTCACCCTGGCCCGCCGGCTGCTGCGCGAGGCCGTCCTCGTGCCGGAGTGAGCACACCTCCGGCCCGCGGGTGATCGACTCGGCTTCCTTGATGTCGCGGTGTCCGGTGGCGGGAATGGCGCGCCTTCCCGGACGTCGAGTCGATCAGTAGCGCAGAGGTTGGCCGGGTCAGCGGCCGAGCAGGAGCAGCAGCACGGTGGCGAGCAGGCCGGCGCCGAGCACCACCGTGATCGGCCTTGGCCCGAGCACCGCGTGCCGACGATCGGCGAGCACCCGCGCCGGCACGAGACCGACCAGCGGCCCGAGCAGGGTCACCACCAGCCCCAACACGGGCATCCCGACGGCCAGGTCCCCGCCGTACCCGACGCCGAGCGCCCGGGCGCCTGCGCCCAGCGCGTACGCCAGCACCGCACCGGCGACCCCGCAGAGCGCCAGCAACGGGTTCACCGAACCCGGCAGCTCACCCGGCTGGCCGGCCCGGTCGAGCAGGTCGCGGGCGCGGCGAAGCGGCAGCATCGGATCGGTGACCACGCCGTTGGCCGGGGCGGGCGGGCCACCGAGGCGACGGGCGCCCACGCCGAGCCGTTCCCTTAGCTGCTGCCACAGGTGCGCCACCTCGGCGTCCACCCGTTCCTGCTGCTCCCGGGCGGCGACCAGCTCCTCCTCGGCCCGCCGCACCTGGTCGGCGGCGTCGGCGACGGCGCGGTCAGCCGCCGCGCACTGCCGTTCGTACCAGGTGTGCGCCTCGGCGCGCTGCTCGCGCACCCGGGCGGTCAGCTCGGCCAGCCGCCGCAGCTGCGCCGCGTACGTCTCACTGGTCACCGGTTGGTTCATCGGGACGGTCCATAGGGGATGATCACCTGTCCGGTGCGGTGCACCGCCCGGTCGAAGAAGAGCCCCCGCCACGGGCGGGGATACCAGTCGGGGCCGCCGGTGCCCGGGTAGAGCGAGGCACCCAGCTCGCCGCCGTGCGCGTCCAGCGCCACCCAGGCGCCGATCTGGTCGGTGCGGGCGGCCGGCCCGCCCAGGTCGGCGCGCATCCGGGCGACTCCTCGCCACCAGGCCAGCACGTGGGTCCGCCGCTCCGGGCCGTCGTGCAGGATCCGGCGCAGGTGCTCCAGGCCGGTGCGCCGGCCCGTCCGTGCCGCCAGCGCACCGGCCGCCGCGTCGACCGCGAACAGCAGCAGGTAGTGCGCGCCACCCGGGGCGGCAAGTCCGTCGGCCGTCTCGGCCATCAGCTCGCCGACGGTCTCCTCGTCGTACCAGGCGGCGTCGTCGGCCAGGTCGTCGTAGAGCGCCCGGGCCACCGGGTCGGCGTCGGCGTCCAGGCAGGCGATGGAGAACCGGGCCGTCCCCGGCGGATGCTGGCGGGCCAGCGACCGGGCGGCCGCGTCGAGCACGGCGCACGCCTCGTCCACGCGCGTGCCCAGCACCGCGAGGTTGCGCCCGGGGGCGCGCGGCAGCCGCAGCGCCGCCGACCGGGACTGCACGTCGATGATCTCGCCGAGCAGGGCCACCGGGGTGCGCGGGGCGGTCCCGTCCGGCGGCGCGGTGAGCGCCCGGAAATCCGGGGCCTCCGCCAGCCGGGGAATGGCGTCGCCGTCGAAGAGCCGGGCCGGCGCCGCGTCGGGCGGACGCATCCGCCACAGCCGGTTCTGCAGGCCGCTCCACGTCTCCCAGTCGCTCGCCGACGGGATCCGGGCGATCTCGTTGCCCTCCACCATGCCGGACTCGGCGTTGACCACCGCGTGCCAGCGCGGCAGTGACTGCGCCGCGTCGTTGCGCTCGGCGAGGATCCGCAGCGCCTTGGGCAGCGCGATGCGCAGGGTGAACTGGGCGACCAGCGCCGGACGACCCCACAGCGCCTCGATGCCGCGTACGTCCTGCGAGGCGAGCACCAGGTGGATGCCCTGCGACCGACCCCGCCGGGCCAGGTCCTCCAGCAGGTCGGCCGCCTCCCGGGCGACCACGTCCCGGCCGGCCAGCAGCATCTGGAACTCGTCGACCACCGCGACGATCCGCGGCCAGTGCCCGGTCGGGTCGACGGCGCGCAGCTCGGCGAGTTTGGTCACCTCGTGCTTCTTGGCCGCGTCGGCCCGCCGGCGCAGCTCCTCGGCGAGGAACCGCAGCAGCGCCAGCCCGAACTCGCGGTCGGTGTTGACGTTGATCCCGACCAGCCGCATGTGCGGCAGCCAGCTCGGGTCGCGCCGACCCTGCGCGAACCGGGCGAAGGACACCCCCTCCTTGAAGTCGAGCAGGTAGAACTCCAGCTCGGCGGGGGAGTAGCGGGCCGCCAGCGCGCCGATCCAGGCGAAGATCAGATTGGTCTTGCCGGTGCCGGACGGCCCACCGATCAGCGCGTGCGGCGGGTAGTCGCCCAGCGTCAGCCGTACCGGCCGGCCCTGCGGCCCCTCGCCGATCGGGGCGGACAGCCCACCGGAGGAGTCCTCCCGCCACATCAGGTCCGGGGGTGGCAGCAGGTCGGCGAACGGGGTCGGCGGCGGGCCGGCGTTCACCCGGGCGGCGGTCTCCCGGCACGTGTCGGTGACCAGCGTCGCCGGTGGTGGCGGGTCCAACCGGACCGGCAGGCCGGACGGGCCGCCGATCCGGGCGTCGGACGCGTCGGCCACCACCCGGGTGACCGTCGGATCGTCCGGCAGCGGCACGCCGCGGACCACCAGGTGCACGCCGCAGGCCGCACCGGCCCGCACCACCCGGTCCAGTTGCCCGCGTTCGTGCCGGTTCAGCTCGTCGCCGCCGAGCAGCACCGCCACCCGCCACGGCTCGGGGCGGCGGCCGGTCGCCGAGGCCAGCTCCCGCAGCGAGGCGTACTCGCCGGCCAGCACGGTCTCGTTGATCCGGCGGATCTGCTCGACCAGGTCGTCCAGCAACGGGCCCAGCCCGCCGGGGCCCACGAACGTCAGCAGCCCGGCGGTGCCCAGCGGCGCGAACCCGGCCAGGCCGCCGCCGAGGTGCTCCGGGTCGTACCCGATCAGCCGCACCTGGCCCGGGTCGCCGCGGCCGACGGCCCGCAGCAGCAGCGCCGAGACCACCGCGTCGCAACCCGCGCGGTCGTCCCCGGACAGGTGCACGTGCCCGGCGTCGAGCAGCGGCACCAGCGCGGGCACCGGGTCGACGTCGTCGATCCGGACCGTGCCGACTCGCAGCGCGCCGGGCGGTTCGGCCCGGCGGGTCGGCGTCGGCGTCCATCCCGGCCAGTCGGCGCCGGCACAGCCGGGCGCCTCCAGGCGGGCGGCGTCGGCCGCGTGCCTGGCCAGCTCGGCGATCCGGGCGGAGTGCCGCGCGTCGATCTCGGCCAGCCGCCGATCCCGTTGCCCGCCCACCCGCTCCGGTACGGCGGCGGCCGCCCGGCGAACCCGGGCCAACCGCTCCCGGCCGGCGGTCAACTCGGCCTGCGCGGCCGACAGGCGGGTACGGGTGGCGCCCAGCGCCTCGGCGAGGGAGTCCCGGACCCGGGTGGCCAGCTGGCCCCGCCGGTCAGCCATCGGAGCTCCGTCGGCGCGGCGGCGCCGGCGCGTCCCGCCACGGGCCGCCCGCGCTCGGCGGCAGCGCACCGGAGCGCTGCCGTCCGACGGCGCCGGGCTGCTGCCCCGCGCCGCCCGGCCGCTGCGCCGAGCCACCCGGCTGCGCGACGGCGGCCGGCTGCGGGCCGGCGGTGGGCAGGTCCCGGCCGAGCCGGGCGAGCAGCAGACCGGTCGCCACGCCCGCGGTCACCGCGGAGTCCGCGGCGTGCGGCGGCTCCCCGGAGGCGCGTGGCGGCGGCATCCGGCACACCCGGGTTAGCAGTGTCTCCAGCACCGGCGGCGGCAGCCCGGGCAGCAGGTCCCGGACGCGCCCGTCCAGCTCCCCGCGCAACCGGCCGAGGTCGTTGGCGCGCGGCGGATGCCCCAGCAGCTCACCGGCCAGCTCGCGGAGCAGCGGCGGCGTCAGCGCCGCCATCCCCAGCCCCACGTCGGCCGGGGCGCGGCGCAGCTCGGTACGCAACCGGTCCCGGTCGCCGGCACGCACCCCGCGGACCACCCGGCGCAGCAACTCCTGGGAGTCGTCCAGTCGCTCGTCGGGCTCGTCGGCGCCGCCGTCGCGGCCGCCGGTCAGTTCCGCCACCCGCACCGACCACCAGCGGCGCAGCCGGACCTGCTCGGCGGGCTCCGGCGCGACCGTGGTCGGCCCTTCCGCGGGAGGCGTGTCGTGGCGTGGTTCGCGCGGCTGGGGGCGGGGTGCCGGTGCGCCGTCCGCGCTCAGCCCGATCGCGGTCAGGTACGCCGACAGCTGCTCCTGCGCCACCCGTAGCGCGTAGTTGGCGCTCTCGGCGTGCTCGGTCGCGGCGGACAGCTCCGGCACGCCCATCGGGTTGGCCGACTCCTGCCGGACCCAGCGCAGCCGCTCCGCCGCCAGGCCGAACTTCTCCAGCGCCTGGCCGATCAGGGCCACCGGAAACTCCTCGGTGGCGGCACGGACCTGCCCACCGACGTCCTCGATGATGGACACGGCGGCCTACAGGGTGGCGACGTAGAGCTGCGCCTGCTCCACCGCGACCAGTGTCGCGGCGAGACACTCCTCCAGCTCCTGGCTGGCCTGCGTCAGCGACGCCTGGGCCGCCTCCACCGTCTCGTGCCCGCTGCCCTCCAGCGCGCCGGCCAGGGTCTGCTGCGCCTCGGACAGCTTCTCGCCGGCCGCCTGCACGGCTGTCTGCCCGTCCCCGATCTGTTGGAGGGCGACATCGATGGCAGCCTTCAGCTCGGCGACGCTCGCCACGGCGGAACCTCCTGGGGGCGGGGAGATCTCCATTAGAGCCTATCGGCGACCGTGGGAGAACATCCGCCCTGTCGGTGTTCCTGCCCGGCTGTCCGATTGAGTGCTGGAAGTGCCGGGAGTCCGTTCTGTGGGAGTCCCAGTGTGAGCGCTTCTCAGCTTGTGGCGGGTGCGTCGCGCAGCCACCGTGGCCCGTACACCTCGGCGCCCAGGGCGGTGACGCGGTCGCGCAGCTCCCGGTCGGCGGTGACCACCAGCCGGCGGCGCTGCGGCGCCGCCTCCACCAGGTCGACCACCGCGTCGTCCCCGGAACCGGCGGCGGAGACCACCCGGACACCCTCGGTGCCCGGAACGTCCCGCGCCGCGCCCTCGACCACCAGCACCACCTCGACCGGGGCGGGCAGCCGGGCCGGCAGCCCGGTGCTGGCCACCGGCGCCAGGGAGTCACGCAGCCGGGCGGCGGCCCCGGCCCGGTCCCGCCACCAGCCGTTCGGGCGGGAGCCCACCACGTTGGCGCCGTCCACGATCAGCAGCGGGGTCTCATCCATGGCGTCAGCCTGCCACCCCCGGCCGGCGCCGTCCCGCTGCCACTCCCGGAACGCCCGTCCGCCGCCGGTGCGGCGTTTGTCGGGGCGAGCGCCGGGTAGCCCCTGGCGACCGTGCCGCGCCCGACTGCGGAGGAGACATGATGGGACCCGGTGACTTCGGCTCCGACCCGTGGGATGAGTTCCTGGCCCGGTACTTCGGCCGGGGTGAGGGAGGACGCCGACCTGCGCACCGGGTCGACATCACCCGGCTGATGACGGCCGACGCCCGGGAGATGCTCGCCGACGCGGCCCGGCGGGCCGCGCAACGGCAGAGCAGCGACCTGGACACCGACCATCTGCTCTGGGCGGCGCTGCAACGCGAGCCTTTGCGCGACCTCGTCCGCCGGGCCGGCGCCGACCCGGACACCCTGCTCAACGCCCTCGGAGGCCGGGGCGACGGCGCGCCACGCGGGGAGGTGCCGCCCAACCTGTCGTTGACCCCGGCGGCCAAGCGCGCGCTGCTCGACGCCCACCAGTTGTCCCGGGCGATGGGCGCCAACTACATCGGTCCCGAGCACATCCTGATGGCGCTGCCGCTCAACCCGGAGTCGCCGGCCGGGCGGATGCTCGCCGCCGGCCGGATCCAGCCGGAGTCGTTGCAGGCCGCCAACGCCGAGCGTGGCCCGATGAACGGCCCGAAGCCGGACCGCGGCACCCCGACCCTGGACCAGTACGGGCAGGACCTCACCGACCTGGCCCGCGCCGACCAGATCGACCCGGTGATCGGGCGCGCCGACGAGATCGAGCAGGCCGTGGAGATCCTGTCCCGGCGAACCAAGAACAACCCGGTGCTGATCGGTGAGGCCGGCGTCGGCAAGACCGCGATCGTCGAGGGCCTGGCCGAGCGGATCTGCGACGGCGACGTGCCGCAGACCCTGCTCGGCAAGCGGGTGGTCCAGCTGGACCTGGCCGGTCTGGTCGCCGGCACCCGCTACCGGGGCGACTTCGAGGAACGCCTCAAGAAGGTGATCGACGAGATCCGGGCGCACCGGGACGAGCTGATCATCTTCATGGACGAGATCCACACGCTGGTCGGGGCCGGTGGCGCGGGCAGCGAGGGCGGGATGGACGCGTCCAACATGCTCAAACCCGCGTTGGCCCGTGGCGAGCTGCGGGTGATCGGCGCGACCACGCTCGACGAGTACCGCAAGAGCATCGAGAAGGACGCCGCGCTGGCCCGTCGCTTCCAGCCGGTGCTGGTGCCCGAGCCGAGCGTCGACGACACCATCGCCATCCTGCGCGGGCTGCGCGACCGGTACGAGGCCCACCACCAGGTGCGCTTCACCGACGAGGCGCTGGTCGCCGCCGCCGAGCTCTCCGACCGGTACGTCACCGACCGGTTCCTGCCGGACAAGGCCATCGACCTCATCGACCAGGCCGGCGCCCGGGTCCGGCTGCGCACCCGTACCCCCGCCTCCGACGTGCGGGAGCTGGAGCAGCAACTCGACGAGGTACGCCGGGACAAGGAACAGGCCGTCTCCGACGAGCAGTACGAGCGGGCCTCGACGTTGCGCGACCGGATCGCCGAGCTGGAGGAGCAGGTCCGCCGCGCCAACGGCGACGACGGCTTCTCCTCCCAGGTGCCGGAGGTGGGCCCGCAGGAGATCGCCGAGGTGGTCTCCCGGGCCACCGGCATCCCGGTCAGCCAGCTCACCGAGGAGGAACGCGACCGGCTGCTGCGCCTGGAGGGGCACCTGCACCAGAAGGTGGTCGGCCAGGACGACGCCGTCACCGCGGTCGCCGAGGCGGTCCGCCGCTCCCGTGCCGGGCTCGCCGATCCGGAGCGGCCGATGGGCAGCTTCCTCTTCCTCGGCCCGACCGGCGTCGGCAAGACCGAGTTGGCCCGCGCCCTGGCCGAGGCGTTGTTCGGCGAGGCGGACCGGATGGTCCGGGTGGACATGAGCGAGTTCCAGGAGCGGCACACCGTCAGCCGGCTCGTCGGCGCCCCACCCGGGTACGTCGGCTACGAGGAGGCCGGCCAGCTCACCGAGGCCGTACGCCGCCGCCCGTACGCGGTGGTGCTGCTCGACGAGATCGAGAAGGCCCACCCCGACGTGTTCAACATCCTGCTGCAGGTGCTCGACGACGGGCGGCTGACCGACAGTCAGGGCCGTACGGTGAACTTCAAGAACACCGTACTGATCATGACGAGCAACCTCGGCTCCGAGCTGATCACCGGCGCGCAACGCTCGGTCGGGTTCGGCACCGGGGACGTGGGCAGCGAGCAGGAGAGCAACGAGCTGCGTGAGCGGCTCATGCGCCGCCTCCAGGAGAACTTCCGCCCGGAGTTCCTCAACCGCATCGACGAGGTCATCATCTTCCGCCGGCTGGAGGCCGAGCAGCTGCGCCAGATCACCGGCCTGCTGCTGGAGGAGACCCGCCGCCGGCTGCACGCCCAGGACATCCAGGTGGAGTTCACCACCGCCGGCGTCGACTGGCTCGCCGAGCACGGCTACCAGCCGGAGTTCGGCGCTCGCCCGCTGCGCCGGGTGATCCAGCGGGAGGTGGACAACCACCTGTCCCGGATGCTGCTGGAGTCGGCGATCTCGCCCGGACAGAAGGTCACCGTGGACGCCCGCGAGGGCCAGCTCACCTTCGACGTGACCGCGGGCGAGCGGGGGTACACCGCCGCCACGACCACGCACCCGCGATGAGCGGGGCGGCGCGACGACCGGAACCCGAGGAACCGCACGAGCCCGTGGAGGGCGCGGAACCCCGCGACGAGGACGACCATCCCGACCCGATCCTGGCGCCGCCGACCGCGAACCCCAGGAGGACGCGGGTGCCGCCCGAGGGTCTGCACCCGAAGACCGACCAGGACGACCCGGAGACGTCCGGGCCGCCGCCCGGAGAGGAGACCTGATGGTACGCGAGGCTCGGCTCGACCCCGAGGTGGAAGTGCTCTGGGAGGACTTCCACGCCGAGGTCAACGTCCCGTCGGCGCAACTGCGCAGCTGGCTGCTGACCCGGGGTTCGGGGGAGGAGTCGTTCGGCTCGAATCCGACCCTCGACCTGCCCCAGCCGGGCCGGGAGATCCTCAAGGTGCTGACCAAGCGCAAGGTCGACCTCACCCCGGAGGACATCGAGGTGATGCGGGACGCGGTCGACCGGATCCGGGAGCTGATGGACGCCAAGCCGCCGCGCGGCAACGCCGACGACGAGTGGCGGCACTCGCTGCTCGACCTGGGCCACGATCCCCTCGTCGAGCGCTGAGCGAGGCACGTCGACGGTGCCGTCCCCGGGGGACGGCACCGTCGCATCGAGTTACTGGCCCTGGTCGGATTCCATGCTGCCGATGGTCAGCCCGACCCCGTCCGCGGCAGCGTCCCGCTCGCCGCGGGTCCGTTCCTCCCGGGTGAGCAGATTGGCGTACTCGGCGACGTCGGCCGGGCCGGGCACCTCCGGCAGCCGGCGCAGGAACGCCTCCATCTCGCGGGTGGCGGCGGTGTGCGCGGCGGCGGCCTGGCTGAGCAGCTCCCGGTCGCCGGTGGTCGGGTAGAGATCGGTCATGTCCGCCAGATACCCGGCCGACGGCGGTTCGCACCGCCATCGGCCCGGCATTACCGTGCCACGCCGCGATAGCTGCTCAACCGGCCACGGTCAGCCGCCACCGCTGGTTGGCCGTACCGGTGCAGGTCCACTGGATCAGCGGCGCCCCGTCGGCGGTGGAATTGCCGTTCACGTCCAGGCAGAGCCCGCTGTGCCGGGCCTTGACGTCGTACACCCCGCTGGTGGCGGTGGGTACCGCCTGCCACTGCTGGCTGGTGGCCGTACCGCAGGTCTGCTGCACGACCGCGGCCCCGGTGGCGGTGGAACCGCCGGTCACCGCCAGGCACTTGCCGCTGTGCACGGCCCGCAGCGTGACCGCGCCACCGCCGGCGTCGACCGCCTGCCACCTCTGGTTGGCGCCGCCCGTGGCCGCCCACTGGTGCACGACGGCCCCGTCGGCGGTGGACACCCCGTTGACGTCGGCGAGCTTGCCGCTGTGCTGGGCGGTGAGGGTGTACGTCTTCCCGGCGATCCCGGTGGGGGCGGTGCCCACCCCGGACCCGCCGAAGGTCATCGAGTCCAGATCGAACGAGTTGTCCTGGCTGGACCGGAAGACCAGGTAGAGCCGGTGGGTGCCGCCGAGCGCGGCCACGCTCACCGCGGGCTGTTGCTGATAGACGTCCCAGCCGCCGGTGTTCGGCACGGCCTGGGTGGCGAGCAGTTGCCCGGTCGGCGAGTCGGCGCGCAGCTCGACGCTGCCGCCCCCGAACGGCGAGGAGACCCGCAGGCTGATCGTGCTGATCCCCTGGAGGCTCATCGGGTCGAACATGATCCAGTCACCGTTGCTGACGTCGCCGATCCGCTTGCCGCTCTCCGCGCCGGCCTGCTCGACGACCCGCACCCCGGACTGGGCGGTGAAGAACTCGGCCTGCTTGTGCTTGGGTTGCAGCAGCGCCCGGCCGTACCCGGTGAGCGCCGGCACGCCGCTCGCGCCCCGGTCCTGGTAGCGGGCGTTGAGCACGTAGTAGAGGTTCGCGCCGTCGGGGTGCCCGCCGAGCAGGTCCGTGGAGATGGTGCCCGAGCAGCCCGGGTAGTCGGTGGTGCCGTGCTCGTGGTCGTCGTGCCCCAACGCCGGGTTGACCAGCACCTTCGTGCAGTCGATCGTGCCGTCCTCAGGGTCGGTGACGGTGACGGTGTATGCCACCTGCTGGCCGAAGTCGAGCATCCCACCGCTGGGCGGGCCGGTGATCCGCACCGTCGGCGCGGTGTTGCCCACCGTGATCGGCACGTTGGCGAAGGCGGTGCGTCCGGTGTTGTCCCGCACGGTCAGCCTGGCGGTGAAGACGCCGTTGGCGGTGTAGGTGTGCGCCGGGTTGGCCGCGGTGGAGTCGGTGCTGCCGTTGCCGTCGAAGTCCCAGGCGTACGTGATGGTGTTGCCCGGGTCCGGGTCGGCGGAGCCGGCACTGGAGAACTGCACGGTCAACGGCGCCCGCCCGTTGGTCGGGGTGCCGGCGGCCTTCGCCAGGGGGGCCCGCCCGCCGCTGACGTAGTCGATCCGGTAGAGCCCGGAGTCGTTGTTGCCGCCACCGAAGGTCGAGCCCCACTCGAGCAGGTACAGCGCACCGTCGGGACCGAAGCGCAGATCCATCGGCTTGACGAAGTTCCCAGCCGGCAGGAACGGGTTGATCTTCACGAGCGACCCGGCGGCGTCGACGTGGATCTCCTTGAGGTAGTTGCGGGACCACTCGTAGAAGAAGTGCACCCCGTCGTAGTACGCGGGGAACTTCGTCGGCGACGGGTTGGCCGCGTTGTAGCGGTAGACCGGCCCGCCCATCGGTGCCGCCCCGCCGGAGCCCATCTCCGGGAACTGCGGCGACGCCCCGTAGCCGTACCAGATCTGCGGCTGCACCAGCGGCGGCAGGGTGCTCAGGCCTGTGTTGTTGGGGGAGTTGTTGACCGGGTTGGCGCAGTTGAACTTGGCCCCCACCACCTGAGTGTCCGGGTTGTATGGCGCGTACGGCTGGTTGTCGCCGTGGCAGAACGGCCAACCGTAGTTGCCGGCCTGTTTGATCACGTTCAGCTCGACCAGCCCCTCCGGGCCGCGCTCGGTGGTCGGCCCGCCCCGATCTGGCCCGTAGTCGGCCAGATTGACCCACCCCCGGACCGGGTCGACGGAGAACCGGAACGGATTGCGGAAGCCCATCGCGTAGATCTCCGGCCGGGTCTTCGCGGTGCCCGGCGCGAACAGGTTCCCGCTCGGCACGGTGTACGTCCCGCCCGGCTCGGGGTGGATGCGTAGCAGTTTGCCCCGCAGGTCGTTGGTGTTGCCGGCGGAGCGGGCCGCGTCCAGGAAGCTCTTGCCCGGCCGCCAGTCCAGCGGCGCGTAGCCCTGCCAGGCGGGGTCGTAGTTCGGCGGACTGTCGTCGCCGGTGGACAGGTAGAGGTTGCCGCCCGGGCCGAAGGCCAGGTAGCCCCCGGTGTGCCCGGGCTCGGGGAAGCTGCGGTCCCGGTACGCCGGCACGTCCAGCAGGACCTTCTCGCTGCCGGTGTCGAGGGTGTCGCCGGTGATGGTGAACCGGGACAGCCGGTTGACGTCGGTCGGGCTGGCCTGCGGCGAGTGGTACAGGTAGATCCAGCCGTTGCTGGCGAAGCTCGGGTCCAGCGCCATGCCGACCAGGCCGTCCTCACCGCCGGTGTAGACCGGCAACGTGCCGGCGGTGACCGTGCCGCTGGTGGATGGCTTGAAGATCTTCACCTGGCCGCCGCGCTGGACGTAGAAGACCCGCCCGTCGGCTGCCACGTCGACCGCCATCGGGTCGACGGTGTTCTGATCGAGCGACACCTTCTCGAAGTTGCCCCAGACGGTGCCGCCGCAGTCGCCCGCGGCCACCCCGGCTGCCCACTGCACGCCACCCAGCACGTGCTGTCGGAAGAGCGACTCTGTGTAGGACGCCTTGGCGTGCCCCATCGCGGTGGTCCAGACCCGCGCACCGCCGACCTGTCGACACCAGGAGATCGGATGGTCGGCGCCCATCGCGCTGCCGCCCGGGTTGTAGGTGCGCTCGTCGGCGGTGAGCAGCACGTGCACGTCGCCCCGGGGGTTCCTGTCGAAGTTGTACCACTCCTCGCTGCGTTGCCACCGGTCCGGCAGCCCGGCGGTCGACGGGTGCACCCGGTCCGCCACGTGCGCGGTGCCGGGCAGCACCCCGGGGGAGTGCTCGGGCATGTGCGCGCCGGCGTTGACCAGGTCGTCCCACCAGGGGAAGGAGCCCTCGATGCCCATGTCGGTGGCGTTGTGGATGGCCGCGATCCCGCCACCACCGGCGACGTAGCTCTGCAACGCCTGGCGTTGGGCGTCGGTGTCCCACACCATGCCGGAGGTCTGGAACATCACCACCACGTCGAAGGTGGCCAGGTTGGTCGGGGTGAAGACGGCGGAGTCCTCGGAGTGCACCACGGTGAAGCCGTGCTGCGCGGCGAGCTCGGTGAACATCGCGACGCCGTCCGGAATGGAGTCGTGGCGGTAGCCGGCGGTCTCGGAGAACAGCAGCGCGCGGAACGGGGCGGCGGCGGTGGCCGGGGTGGCCGGCGCGACCAGCAGGGACAGCAGCAGGATGGACAGGGCGCCCAGTACGAGGTGTCGGCGGCGCATGCCGGCTCCCTTCCTCGAATCGTGGAAACGGGCCGCCCGTGGGCCGGGCGGAGGGGGTCGCGATGCGCCGCCGATGGGTTTCCCCGCGCTCGCCAGTGGTGTCGACCGACCGGCCGGCCCCACGTTCTGCCCTGCGGTCACCCTCCGTCGGCAATCGATACATGTCAACGTCTAATGCAGAGAATGTGAAATCACCAAATGTGTCGCTGCATATCAGGACACGGCCGGTCGCACCGTCGACGGATGGCGATCCAACGGTGCCCGAGTCTGGTGCTGTTGACTTGTGGCCGTCCGGCCGTGACCTACCCGGCGGAGGCTGTCCGGTCGAGCAGGGCCCGCAGGAACGCGAGCCCCTCGGTGGCGAGCTGGTCCTGGCTCGGGGCCAGCGGTCGCCAGATCGCCGCAGCGGTGGCGATGGTGCGGTTCTCCGCGGTGAACGACTCGATGCACAGCGGCCCGGTGTAGCCGATGTCGCGCAGCGCCTCGACGATGCCGGGCCAGTCCAGGTGGTCGCTGCCCGGCGCGCCCCGGTCGTTGGCGCACACCTGCACGTGCGTCAGTCGGTTCCCGGCGGTGCGGATCGCCGCCGGGATGTCGCGTTCCTCGATGTTCATGTGGAAGGTGTCCAGCGCGATGCCCAGCCCGGGGATGCCGTCGACCACCTCGACGGTCTGCTCGGCGGTGTTCAGCAAACTGGTCTCGAACCGGTTGAGCGGCTCCAGGGCGAGGGTGACCCCCTGCCCGGCGGCCTCCCCGCCCAGCGGCGTCAACCGCTCGCGCAGCCGTCGCACGGTCGCCGCCCGGGCGTCGCGGTCCAGCAGCCAGGTCCGCCCGACAGGCGCGTAGATCGGACCGGCCACCACGGTGGCGCCGACCCGG
Organism: Micromonospora sp. RHAY321; assembly: GCF_023896955.1. Classification (GTDB taxonomy): domain Bacteria; phylum Actinomycetota; class Actinomycetes; order Mycobacteriales; family Micromonosporaceae; genus Micromonospora. The sequence goes on along the minus strand of NZ_JAMHIW010000001.1, from coordinate 704,217 downwards.
GCCGCGGCCCGTACGCAGTGCCGCAGGTAGTCCCCGGTCCGCTCGACCACCTCGAGGTCGTCGGTGGTCAGGTCCCGACCCGGCGGCATCACCGCGCAGACGGTCGCGGCCAGACCGAGCCCCGCCAGCAACTCGGCGGTGCGGTCCGGGTCCCAGTCGCCCGGCGACTCGATCGGCAACTCGATGGTGTCGAAGCCCCAGTCGCGGATCCGCGGGGCCAGCTCGGCCAGCCGTGCGTCGGTCAGGGGCGAGACCCAGATCCAGGTGTTCGCGCCGAGGGGGTGCACGCTGCGCTCCTCACAGGTCGTCGTGCCGGCCACCACCGGCGTGGGGCCGCACCGGGGCGGGCCCACGCCAGCGGCGGCGGGTCACTGGTTGCCGCCCCAGTTCTGCGGGAAGCCGGGCATCTGCTCGCAGCCGCACAGGGCGTAGTGCAGCGGTGGTAGCTGCGGCAGCAGGTACCGGGAGAGGTTGTCCTGGGTGATGGTCGGCTGTGGCAGCACCCATTCCTTGGGCACCTGCTTGCCGGCCAGGATGTCCAGCGCCGCGATGATCGGCGTACGCCACTGGTACGTGGGGTAGGTCGGGGCGATGGCGGTCAACTTCTTGTCCTGCCAGAGCCGCAGGAAGTCCTGCTGGTCCTCGCCGTTGATCGCGGGCACCTGCTGACCGGCGTCCTCGAACGCCTCGGCCGCCGCCACCGAGGTGGCCCCGGCGTCCATCCAGACGCCGTCGATGCTGCCGTAGCGCTCCAGGTAGTCGTTGACGATGGTCTTCACCTTGGCCGCGTCACCGTCGGTGAACTCCACCCCGACCACGTCCACGTCCGCCTTGTCGAAGATCACCTTGGCGGCCGACCAGCGGGTCTCCAGCACGTCCACGCCGGGCAGGATCCGCAGCGCGAGGATCTTGCCGTCCTTCTTGACCTCGCCGGTGAGGAACTCGGCGGCCGTGGCGCCGAAGGCGTACCCGCCGATGGGGTGGATGAAGGTCACGGGACACTCGGTGTTCACCCCACGGTCGAACACGATCACCGGCAGACCGGCCTGGCACGCCTTCTCCACCGCCGGGGTGAGAGCGGCCGTGGTGTTCGGTGAGACGATCAGCGCGCTGCACTTCTTGCTGGCCAGCAGACCGTCGATGTCGCTGATCTGCTTGTCGTCCTTGCCCTCGGCGTCCACCGCGGTCAGCGCGGCGATCTCCGGGTGCAGCTTCGCCTCGGCCTGCATGGTGGTCCAGCCGACCACCCGCCACGGGTTGTTCACTGCGGCGTTGGAGAAGCAGATGGTGTGCTTGCCCGCCTTCTTGTACTTCGCGGTGTCGACGAGCTGCGGGTTGATCGCCTGCAACCACGGCTGGTCCGCCGGCCCGGTGGGCGCCGTATCGCGTTGGGCGATCTGCCGGTCGTAATCGGCCTGCACGAAGAACGACGACTGCTGCCCGGTGCCGCTGCCGGCCGGACCGTCGTCGCCCTCCTCCGGCGCGGTGGAGGTGCAGCCGGCGGCGACCAGGACGGCGGCGCCGAGCACAGCGAGTCGGTATCGCATCGGACGTCTCATGGGCTTCTCCTCGCGACAGGTCGAGGCACGGGCGTCAGCCCGACCGGCGCAGCCGGTGTGCGGCGTACGCGGCCGCCCCGATGATGATCAGGCCCTGCACCGCGTCACGCAGCGACTTGGCCAGGCCGAGCAGGTTGAGCAACGTGAACACCGATTGCAGGGTGAGCGCGCCCGCGACGGACGCGCCGACGCTGCCGCGCCCCCCGCCGAGCACCGCGCCGCCGAGCACGACGGCGGCGATCGCCTGGAACTCGTAGCCCGCCCCGGCCTCGGCGGTCACCCCGGTGAAGCCTCCGAGCAGGATCCCGGCGACCACCGCCGACAGGCCGGAGATGACGAAGGCCGCGGTCCGCACCCGGCGGACATCAACCCCGGAGAGCGCGGCGGCCCGCGGATTGCCGCCGGCCGCGTACACCTGGTGTCCGAAGCGGCTGTGCGACAGCAGCAACCACAGCGCGACACCGACGGCGAGCAGGATCAGCACCGCGTACGGCAGCTGACCGAGCCCGGGCAGTTCGACGCCGAAGCGGCCGAACTGGCGGAAGTTGTCCGCCAGTGAGCCCCGGGGCGCGCCGCCGGACCAGAGGAACACCGCCCCGCCGAGCACCAGCAGCATGCCCAGCGTGGCGATGAACGAGGGCACCCGTAGCCGGGTGGTGACCAGGCCGTTGACCAGCCCGACCAGCGCGCCCGCGGCGAGCAGCAGCGGGATCAGCCACCAGGTGTGTGCCGCGTCGCCGTCGGAGAGCCGGGCGGCCACCACCACCACGGCGGTGACCAGTGCCCCGACCGACAGGTCGAACTCACCGGCGATGATCACAAAGACCTGGCCGGCGGCGAGCACCGCCAGCGGCGCGCAGCGACGCAGGAAGGCCAGGAACGGCGCCGGCTCGACGAAGGTGGGGTTGCGCCAGGCGATGAGGAAGATCACCGCGGCCAGCACCAGCCAGATCGGCGGCACCGCGCGCAGCAGCCGCCGGACCCGCCCGCCCGCCGGCTCCCCTTGGGGTGCGGCCGTCCGCTGTGCTTCCGGTACGGCCGGCGGTTGCGCTCCCGGCGGCCCGGCGGTCGTGGTCATCTCAGAAGCTCCCCTCGTCCCGCCGGCGCAGGGCGTAGAGCGCCACCGCGCCGACGATGATCACGCCCCGGATCAGCGTCTTGAGGAAGGCGTTCACCTCGAACTCGTTGAAGACCTGGTCGATCACGGCGAGGATCAGCACGCCGGCAAGGGTGCCGGCCACGGCGCCCCGGCCACCGGCCAGCGCGGTGCCGCCGACCACCGCGGCGGCGATCGACTCCAGGTCGTAGCCACCGTCCGGGCCGACCCACGGTGCGCCCGAGCGGAGCCGGCTGACCAGGAACAGCCCGGTCAGGACGGCGGTCAGGCTGCACAGCACGTGCGCCAGCACCACCGTCCGGTCGGTACGGACCCCGGAGAGCCGGGCCACCTCAGCGTTGCCTCCGACGGCGTACAGGTGGTAGCCGAACCGGGTGTGGCGCAGTACGTACCAGGCCAGCGCGACCACCGCGAGCAGCAGGATCACCGCAACCGGCACCGGGCCGAGCGCGTTGTAGCCCAACGCCTGGAACTGTCGGGGGACCGAGCCGGTGAAGTTGGTGAACAGCGCGTTCAGCACCCCGCTCATCACCAGCGAGGTGCCCAGCGTGGCAATGAAAGCGTTCACCCGGAGACCCGTGATGACCAGGCCGTTGACCAGGCCGATCAGTGCGCCGATGGCAAGTGTGACCACGACCCCGAGGACCATCCGGTCGGGGTCGCCCTGCATCACGAACGAGGCCCCGACGGCGGTCACGCTGACCAGGTACGCCACCGACAGGTCCAGCGAGCCGCCGATCAGCACGATGGTCTGTCCGACCGCCACCAGGCCCAGCGCGACTGAGCGGACCGCCATGTTCTGCAGGTTGTCCACCGTCATGAACTGGCCGCCGTTCAGCTCGACCAGCAGCCAGGCAACGGCGAACACCCCGCCGAAGACCAGCCAGACCGGCGCGCTGGACGCGGTCCCGCTGTCGCGGCCCAGCCCGAGGGGGCGCAGCCGTCCGGGCATCGTGTCGGCGATCATGCGGTGCCGCCCTCCCTGCTTGCCCCGGCCGCGGCCCCGGCCCGGTCGGGCTCTCCGGTGGCCAGCAGCATGATCTCGGCCTCGGTCGCGCCGGCCGGCAGCTCACCGGCGACGGTGCCCTGACGCAGCACCACGATCCGGTCGGCCATCCCGATCACCTCGGGCAACTCGGAGGAGATCATCAGGATGGCCGCGCCCGCGTCGGCCAGCTCCCGCATCAGCTCGTGGATGCTGGCCTTGGCGCCGACGTCGATGCCCCGGGTCGGCTCGTCGAAGATCAGCACCCGGGCGCCGGTCGCCAACCACCGGGCCAGCACCACCTTCTGCTGGTTGCCGCCGGAGAGGTAGCGCACCTCCCGGTCGGCGCCCCCGCGTAGCCGTACCCGGCCCAGCAGGTCGGCCAGAGCGACCCGGCGGGCGGCGCCGCGCCCCAGCGACCGAGCGGCCAGCAGGGTGTTGTCGCGCACCGACCGTTGCAGCACCAGCCCTTCGCTCTTGCGGTCCTCGGTGAGCAGGCCGATGCCGCGTCGGATGGCGTGCCGGGGCGAGCGCAGCCGGCTGGCCCTACCGTCGATGGTCAGCCTGCCGGCGGTCATCCGGGTCGCGCCGAAAAGGAGCCGGGCCAGCTCGGTGCGACCGGAGCCGGCCAGCCCGGCCAGCCCGACGATCTCGCCGGCACGCAGGTCCAGGTCGACGTCGTGCAGCAGGCCGGCGCCGGCGCTCCGGACGGCGAGTCGGACCGGGCCGATCCGCTCCGGCGCGGCCCGCGGCGGGTAGTAGTGGTCCAGTTCCCGGCCGACCATCAGGTGCACCAGCCGACGGGTGTCCACCTCGGAGGTCTCCACCGTGTCCACCCGCCGGCCGTCCTTCAGCACGGTGATCCGGTCGGTGAGATCGAAGACCTCACGCAGGCGGTGCGAGATGTACAGCACGGTCAGCCCGTCCGCGCGCAGCCGACGGATCCGGTCGAACAGGGCGGCCACCTCGTGCGGGCTCAGAGCGGCGGTCGGCTCGTCGAGCACCAGCACCCGTGGGTCGAAGGAGAGTGCCTTGGCGATCTCCACGAGCTGTTGCCGCGCCACCGGCAGCCGCCCGACCAGACTGCGCGGGGAGATCACGTCCTCCGCGCCCAGGGCGGCCAGCAGCCGGGTGGCGGCCTGGTCCATGGCGGCCCGGTCCACGCCGAACCGGCGCCGGGGCTCGCGGCCGAGGAAGATGTTCTCCGCGACAGTGCGCTGCGGGAGCAGGTTGAGTTCCTGGTGGACGATGCTCACCCCGGCGGCCAGCGCCTGCCGTGGGTGGTGGAAACGCACCGGCGCGCCGTTCAGCTCGATCCGGCCCGCGTCTGGTTGGTGCACCCCGACCAGGATCTTCATCAGGGTGGACTTCCCGGCGCCGTTCTCGCCCATCACCGCGTGGATCTCGCCGGCCCGGCACTCCAGGCGTACGTCGTCCAGGACCGTCACGCCGAAGAACCGCTTGCTGATGCCGTGCATGCCGAGCACGACCGGGTCGGGCGGGCGAGGGTCAGCGGTCATCCGGTCACCTCAACGGATCGACGACTGTGACATCGAACCCTAGGCATGGGATGACGAACGTGTAAAGCAGAAGTTAAGCTCGCTCCCACGGAACTTTTGCAGTTCCGACTGAAAGTCGCGGGCCGTCCGGTAGAAGGTGGATGGTCGGCGGTTTCACGCCGCTCCCAACCGGACCGTGGATCCTGGTCAGACGCCGCTGGGCTGGCGCACGCCGAACCCGGGATTGCGCAGCAGCCAGGCCAGGTAGCCGGGATGGGGGACCAGCGAGTCCGTGTACGCCGCCTTGGCCGTCTCCAGCACCAGCTCGGCCCCCTGCGCGGCGGGGGAGTCCGGGTGCCAGCCCAGCAGCAGCCGCCAACGCAGCGGTATCCCGGCCAGCCGCCGGGTGACCAGCCCCGCCACCGGGCGGAACGTCGCCTGGCAGAGCGCCACGGCCTCGCCAGCGTCCACCAGGTCGACGCAGCCGCGCACGTCGGTCTCGTACACCTTGCGCGGGGTGAAGCCGGCGCGGGCGCAGGCGGCGGCGAAGCAGTCGCCGAAGCAGCCGTCGCCCGGCGCGGCCACCCACTGCTCGTGGCGCAGGTCCATGAGGCGCACCTCGTCGCGCTCCGCGAGGGGGTGGGTCTCCGGCAGCAGCACCAGCACCGGGTCGACGGCCACCTCCCGCCAGCTCAGCCCGAACTCGGCCGACGGTACGGCGTCGCCGCACACCCCGGTGAGCGCGAAGTCCAGCCGGCCGCCGGCGACCAGCTGCGCCAACTCGTCCACCGACCAGGAGGCGTAGGTGGTGATCTGTGCCGGCGGTTGCTCGGCGGCCAGCCGGTGCACCAACCGCCCCAGGATCGGGCTGTTCACCCCGCCGAACCGGTACCAGCGGGGCACCTCGCCGGCGCCGGCCAGTCGGGCGGCCTCGTCCTGCAGGCCCTTCATCGCCGGCAGCAGCACGCGGGCCCGGGCCAGCACCAGCTCACCGAGCGCGGTGGGCCGCGCGCCGCGCCGGTCCCGGTCGAACAGTGGCCCGCCCAGTGTCCGTTCGATCCGCTGGAGCTGGGCGGTGAGCGCCGGCTGGGCCAGGCCGAGCGCCGACGCCGCCTTGGTCACGCTCCCCGTCTCCGCGATCGCGCAGACCACCCGCAGGTGTCGCAGCTCCAGGTTCATACGGTGACGGTAGGACCACGTCGCAGCCGGCGGAAGAGTCCGGACGGATCGGTGAGATTGAATGCATAGCCGGTGTCGCCGCTCCTCAACCGCGAGGTGGCTCCGGCAGGTCCGCCAGGTACGTGGGCCGGCGGGTCACCGCGTCGAGGACCTTGTCCACCACGCCCACCGCCGGCTCGACGATCCGGTTCCACGGCGGGGTGGCCGGGGTGCCCGGGTGCGGCCGGGTCGGCGCCGCCTCCTCGGCGATCTCCAGCCGGTTGCCCAACCGGATCAGCTCCTCCTCGGAGGCCACCGCGCGCAGCTCGGCGACGAGAGCACCCACGCCGTCGACGTGCCGGCGGACCCGCGCGACGACGTCGGTCAGCGTCTCGTCGGTCAGTCCCTTGAGGGCGGCCAGCAGCGCGGCGTCGGCGTCGATCTCGGCGTCCACCCGCTCGGCGGCGGCCGGCAGCGCGGCCCGCACCGCCGGGAGCAGGTACTGCTCCTCCGCGGAGAGGTGCCGCGACAGCGCGGCGGTGAGCACCGGCAGCCCCTCCTGCGGCGTGGCGTCCGGCCCGTCCAACTGGGTCAGCAACTCCAGCAGCTGCTGGTGCTCCCGGTCCACGATGTCGGCGATGCTGCGCCCGCCGGGCCGGTAGCCCTCCTCGGGCGTGGGCGGCAGTGGCGGCAGGGGAACGGCGGACATGGTGCCCTCCTCGACTGGCGGGCGGAAGCGCCGGCAGGGGACGTGCGGTCGTCGGCGGCGGTACCCGATCCCGCGTCCGCCGAAACAGTCACCGGGATCCGCCGCCCTGAATGCCCGGTCCGCCGTGCCGGTGCACGGGCCCGCCGGCCCGCCGGTGCGCCCGCCCGTCGGCACGGTCGGGCTGGTATGAAGAGGCGATGACGAGCGACGCCGCCTCACCCCGACCGGACCCCACCGCGGAGGTCGTGGACCTCTGCCGCGACCTGCTGCGCATCGACACCACCAACACCGGCGACAACGACACCAGCGTCGGCGAGCGCCGCGCGGCCGAGTACGTGGCGGAGAAGCTCGCCGAGGTCGGCGTCGAGTCCGTGCTGCACGAGTCCGCGCCGGGCCGGGCGAACGTGGTGGCCCGCATCCCCGGCACCGACCCGAGCAGGGGAGCGCTGCTGGTGCACGGGCACCTGGACGTGGTGCCCGCCGACGCCGACGAGTGGTCGGTGCACCCGTTCTCCGGCGAGGTGCGCGACGGCTACCTGTGGGGTCGCGGCGCCATCGACATGAAGGACTTCGACGCGATGGTGCTCGCCGTGGTGCGGCACTGGCAGCGCACCGGCGTACGGCCCCCGCGCGACATCGTGCTGGCCTACACCGCCGACGAGGAGGCGGGCGGCGACTACGGCGCGCACTTCCTCGTCGACCGCCACCGGGAGCTCTTCGACGGCTGCACCGAGGCCATCGGTGAGGTCGGCGGCTTCTCCTACTCGATCAACGACAGTCAGCGGCTCTACCTCATCGAGACCGCCGAGAAGGGCCTGGACTGGCTGCGGCTGCACGCCAAGGGCCGCCCCGGGCACGGCTCGATGGTGCACGACGACAACGCCGTCACCGCGCTCGCCGAGGCGGTGGCCCGGGTCGGGCGGCACCGCTTCCCGGTGGTGGTCACCGACACCGTGCGGGCGTTCCTGGAGGAGGTCTCCGACGTGCTCGGCGTCGAGCTGGACCCGGAGGACCCGGAGGCGGCGATCGCCAAGCTCGGCCCGATCGCCAACATCATCGGTGCGACCATCCGCAACACGGCCAACCCGACCCGGCTGAACGCCGGCTACAAGGACAACGTCATCCCCGGCCGGGCCTCCGCCACCATCGACTGCCGCAGCCTCCCCGGCCAGTCGGAGCTGCTGGAGCGGCAGCTGCGCGAGCTGGTCGGCCCGGACATCGCCATCGAGTACATCCAGCGGCAGCCGGCCCTGGAGACCACCTTCGACGGCGACCTGGTCGAGGCCATGTCCGCGGCCCTGCGAGCCGAGGACCCGGGAGCACGGCCGGTTCCGTACATGCTCTCCGGTGGCACGGACGCGAAGAAGTTCTCGCAGCTCGGCATCCGCTGTTTCGGTTTCGCGCCCTTGCAGCTGCCCGCCGACCTGAACTTCTCCGCGTTGTTCCACGGCATCGACGAGCGGGTTCCGGTGGACGGACTACAGTTCGGCGTGCGGGTGCTCGACCGGTTCCTCCGCACCTGCTAGCCGCGTCCGGCAGCTGCAGCCGACGCGCAACCTCCCCATCGTGAAGGGACTGCCCCACATGACCGACCAGCACGGTGAGCTGGACGCCGCTCTCGAGCGGGTGATCGAAGCGGCCCGCCACCACCTGGCCGCCGTACGCGCCGCGCAGGGCCGCGTCGACGACGACGACGTCTGGCAGGCGTACGTGGCGTTGAACAACGCGTCCTACGCCTACGACGAGCAGCTGCTCGACGCCTTCGGTGAGGTGACGCCGTGGGACGTCGACTCGATCGACCCGGACGAGGCCGACGAGCGCTTCGGCGGCGCCGAGGGGGCCGAGGCCAGCGACCCGCACCCGCGGGTGATCTCGGTACGCCAGCGCCGCGACTACCGGGTGCCGAGCGTGTCCGCGCTGCTGCGGGTGGCCGAGGTCGCCCGCCGCGAGGGCACTCCGGAGGACGACGAGCCGGCGCCCGTGGAGGGCGTCGGCGAGGCGGTGCTGGAGCTGCTGCAGAGCGGCGACGGCTCGCTCGGCGCGCTGGACGTCCCCGAGCTGGAGCCGCTCGACGGGGTGGTGATGGTCAGCGAGGTGGGCACCCCGGTCGACCTGGAGTCGTTCGACGACGACGACCCGGCCGGCCCGTTCCAGCCGGCGGCCGACGACCGGCTGGTCGGCCGGCTCGACGAGCACCCGTTCCTGGAGCTCGACGACGACCACGACCACGCCGGGCACCAGCACTAGCGACGACGACGCCCGGGGCCGATCGAGTGCCGATCGGCCCCGGGCGCGTGCCGTCGGCCGGCCGGTCGCCGGCTCGGCCCGGTGACCCTCAGTACGACAGGCCCGGCTGCGGGTGGTTGACCCGCCGCCGGCGTAGCACCACCTGCCGGGTGCCGTCCCGGAACAACCGCACCCGGGCCAACTCCCATCCGGAGAACTCCGCCTGGATCGCCAGCTGCGCCGCGGCGGTCAACCGGTCGACGTTCGGCGGCAACCGCAGCGGCGCGTATTCGTAGTCCATGCCATCCATGCTGCCCAGCCCAGCGGCCGTTCGCCACCCCCTGCGGGGTGACCGGCACCGCTCCCGTGGGCGGTTCGTGTCGCCCTGGGCGCCGCCGCGTGGTCTCCGCTCCGTACGGGGCGCTACCCGGTCGGGGCGTTGACCCTGAGCACCTCGGCGAGCGCTGGCGCGGCCAGGGTGACCGACCCGGCGCTGCCCGCGTTCACCGCCAGTCCCCAGGACCCGTCCGGCCAGTCCTCCAGCAGTTCGGCGCAGGGCAGCGCGACGAACGGCACACCTGCGCAGCGCCGCCGACGGTCTGCAGACCGTGCACGACGTGCTAGTCGACCTCTGCGTCGAGTTCGTGAACTTCCTGCTGGTGACGCTGGTGACGGCGTTGCTGATGGCTCCGTTCACCGCCGGGGCGTCCTGGGCGGCGGGCATGGGGGTCGCCGTGACCAGGGGCCTGATCGTGCTCACCCGGATGCTGAAGGTCATCCGACCGCTGGCGGCGCACCTGCAGAAGGTCATCCGCCTGCTCCAGCGGGTCATGCTGTACCTGCGCAAGCTCCGCAACCATCTCGACAAGCTGGTCGACATGCAGAAGAAGCTGCGCACCGGCCAGAAGTACGCCGACAAGCGGCGCGCCGCCGGCAAGGCCGACAAGTGGCACCACAAGGTCCTCGACCCGGCGAAGGGCACCTACAAGCTCGGCAAGTCCGGTTCGCCGTTCGACATGGGCGCCCTGGAGCGGGCCGCCGCCCTGCGGGCACACGGCGTCGCCGACGGCGCCCGGGTGATCGCCCGGGACTGGGCGACCAACCTGCCGTGGAACGTGCCGAACTCGGTGGTGCACGGCGTCACCTGGGGGACCGTCGCGCTCACCACCGGCCTCTCCGTCCCCGGCAGTGAGCAGGTCGGCGACCAGGTCGACCAGGCGGTGCAGGGCGGCGCCGACTGGGTCGACCAGAATGTCTTCGGGCAGCCGCCCACGGGCCAGCCGGCGGGCCGCTAGGCCGGTCGAGGAGGTAACGCGTGACGTCAGGGGAGCGGGGTCGGCTCGGCCGGTTCGCCGACGCGGTGCTCGGTGGCGCGCGAGCCGCCTGCGACAAGGCCCGCGAGCTGCGCGACGAGTTCCGCACCAGCGACGAACCCGAGCGGGCCCTCGTCGCGCCGCTGCTGCCCGACCAGGAGGTCCGCTACGTCGGGTTGGCGCCGGTGCGGGCGCACGAGCTGCACCGGGTGGGCAGCCAGTTCGCCGACACCATGAGCGAGGCGGTTGCCGAATCGCTGGAGCCCCGCGCGCTGTTCGGGCTGCTCAACATCGTCAATCCGGTGGTCTGGGTGGACGCCGTGCTGGCACCGGTGCGGATCGCCGCGGGTGTCCTGCTGCTCCCCGGCAAGGCCGCCGCGCTGGCGGGCGGGGTCGCCGACACGGCCGAGGAGGAGATGGGCCTGCCGACGCCACGCCAGGGCGCAGAGCCCCGACAGCCGCTGCCGTTGACCCCGGAGCAGGAGGCATTCCGGGCGCTGTTCCGGTTGAGCCAGTTCCGGCCGCTGGCCGACCAGCTCGCGGAGATCGCCTACCGCCGGCGGTACGTCTTCAGCGGCGACCTGGCCACTCTCGCCGGCAGCCTGCTGCTCTTCCTGGAGCGCTACACCGGCACGCCGCTGGCGGTGAGCGACACGCACCTGCACCTGCTGCGGATGGGCCGCCGCCCGGACGAGGGGCGGCCGGACCGCCGGCAGCCCCGGGTGCTGTGGAGCGTGGACCTGCGCCGGGTGACCCGCATCGACTGCGACCACGGCACCGCCCGGCTGATGCAGTTCCCGGCCACCATCGGCTTCGACGACGGCTCGTGGATCCGGATCGTCAACCCGGCGACCCGCGACGACCAGGCGCGTTTCCTCGCCGCCGTCCGCGACGTTCCGGGCCAGCGGCCGCAGATCTGAGCCGGGCCGGCCCGGGGGTGGCCGCTAGCTGTCGCGCTCCGGGTAGCCGACCGGCACCGACGAGACGTCGTCCAGAGCGGTGGTGATCTCCTCGGGCAGCGTGATCCGCTCCACCTGGAGCGCACCGAGCAGTTGCCCGACCGTCCGCGCGCCGAGGATCGGCGCGGTCACCCCCGGCCGGTCGCGGATCCAGGCCAGCGCCACCTCCAGCGGCGACACGCCCAGCCCGCCGGCCGCCGTCGCCACCGCCTCGACGATGCTGGAGCAGCGCGGCTCCAGATACGTGGCGACGAACCGCTCGAAGTGCGGCGAGGCGGCACGGGAGTCGGCCGGCCGCCCGTGCCGGTACTTGCCGGTGAGCACCCCCCGACCCAGCGGCGACCAGGGCAGCACGCCGAGGCCGAGCGCGTCGCACGCGGGCAGCACCTCCCGCTCCACGCCCCGCTCCAGCAGCGAGTACTCCACCTGGGCGGCGACCACCGGCGCCCGACCCGGCCACGCGGTCTGCCAGGCGGCGGCCCGCGCGGTCTGCCAGCCGGAGAAGTTCGACACCCCGACGTAGCGGACCTTGCCGCTGGACACGGCGTGGTCCAACGCCGCCAGGGTCTCCTCCAGCGGGGTGTCCGGGTCGTACCCGTGCACCTGGAACAGGTCGACGTGGTCGGTGCCGAGCCGGCGCAGCGACGCGTCCAGCGTGCGCAGCAGGTGCCCCCGGGAGCCGTCGCGGCGCCGGCCACTGCCCGGGCGCAACCCCGCCTTCGTGGCGATCAGCAGGTCGTCGCGAGGAACGAGCGTGCCCAGCAGGGAGCCGATCACCGACTCGGCGTCCCCGTCGCCGTACACGTCGGCGGTGTCGATCAGGTTGCCACCCGCGTCCAGGTAACTCTTCAGCTGGGCGGCCGCATCGTCGGCGTCGGTGTCCCGGCCCCAGGTCATGGTGCCGAGCGCGAGCCGCGAAACCGCCAGCCCGCTTCGGCCGAGCGGTCGCTGTTGCATGGGTGAACCTTATTTCGAACCTGCCGCCACCGATATCCTCGCTCCCGTCATCTCTGCCGGTTCTGCCGGTTCCGCCGTCGCCGGGTACCGCAACGGACGGGGGATCATTGGTGCCGAGCCGGTGATCGAGGCAGTAATCGGCATTGCGTAACCTGGTGCGACCTGTGCCACGGATGGGGGAGGACCAGTGCGACTCGGGCTCAGCCTCGGATACCAGACGGCGTGGAGCACGCCAGCAGACCACCTGGCGCTGGCCCAGGAAGCGGACCGGCTCGGCTACTCGGTGGTGTGGGCGGCGGAGGCCTACGGCTCCGACTCGCCCAGCATGCTCGCCTGGATGGCCGGCCAGACCGAACGGATCGACGTGGGCGCCGCGGTGATGCAGATCCCCGCCCGTACGCCGGCCGCCACCGCGATGACCGCGGCCACCATCGACGCGCTCTCCGGCGGCCGGTTCCGGCTCGGCCTGGGCGTCTCCGGCCCACAGGTCTCCGAGGGCTGGCACGGGGTGCGTTTCGCCAAGCCGCTCGCCCGGACCCGGGAGTTCGTGGACATCGTCAAGCTGGCCATCGCCCGCAAGGAGGTGGCGTACGACGGCGAGCACTACACACTGCCGCTGCCGGACGGGCCCGGCAAGGCGCTGCGGCTGGGCTTCCACCCACCCCGCGAGCACATCCCGATCTACCTCGCCGCGGTCGGCCCGAAGAACCTGGAGCTGGCCGGCGAGATCGCCGACGGCTGGCTGGCCGTGTTCTACGCCCCGGAGTTCGCCGACGAGCAGCTCGCATCGGTCAGCGCCGGACGGGCCAGGGTCGGCAAGGAACTGGCCGGCTTCGACGTGGTGCCCTCGGTGCCGGTGGTCATCGGCGACGACGTCGCGTCCTGCGCCGAGCTGGTCCGCTGGTACGCCGCGCTCTACGTCGGCGGGATGGGCAGCCGGCAGCAGAACTTCTACAACCAGCTCGCCACCCGGATGGGCTACGGCGACGCCGCCCGCGAGGTGCAGGACCTGTACCTGGCCAAGCGGCAGCGCGACGCCGCCGCCGCCGTACCGATGGAGTTCATCGACCGCACCTCGCTGCTCGGCCCGAAGGAGCGCATCGCCGAGCGGATGCGGGAGTACGCCGCCGCGGGCGTCACCACGCTGTCGGTGAGCCTGTTCGTGGCCGACCGGGACAGCGGCGTGCAGACCCTGCGTACCGTCGCCGAGGCTCTCGACCTCTCGGGAGTCGGCGAGTGACCTGGGTCGAGGCCATCGTCCTGGGCATCGTCCAGGGCCTGACGGAGTTCCTTCCGGTCAGCTCTTCGGGGCATCTGCGGATCACCTCGGCGATCTTCTTCGACCGTGACGCCGGCGCGTCGTTCACGGCGGTCACCCAGCTCGGCACCGAGGCGGCCGTGCTGATCTACTTCGCCAAGGACATCTGGCGGATCACCCGGACGTGGCTCGTCGGGCTGCGGGACAAGTCGGTCCGCTCCAGCCTCGACTACCGCATGGGCTGGTACGTGATCGTCGGCTCGATCCCGATCGGGCTGTTCGGTTTCGTGTTCAAGGACCAGATCAAGACCGCCGGGCGCAATCTGTGGGTGGTGGCGACCACCCTGATCGTGTTCGCGTTCGTGTTGGCGTTCGCCGAGTACTGGGGGCGGCAGACCCGCACCCTGGAGAACTTCCGGATGAAGGACGGCGTCGTCATGGGCTTCGCCCAGGCGATGGCGCTGATTCCCGGGGTGTCCCGCTCCGGGGGCACGCTGACGGCAGGGCTGCTGCTCAACCTGACCCGGGAGGCGGCGGCACGGTACTCGTTCCTGCTGGCCATTCCGGCGGTGGTGATGTCCGGCGTGTTCAGCCTCGGGGACGTCTTCGAGCCGTCCGCCCCGGGCACGTCCGTGCCGTCCGTGGCCCAGATGATCGTGGCGACGGTGATCGCCTTCGGTATCGGTTACGCGGCCATCGCCTGGCTGCTGCGCTACGTCGCCCACCACACCCTGTACGTCTTCGTGCTGTACCGGGTCGCGCTGGGCACCCTGGTCCTCGCCCTGCTGATGACGGGCGCCATCGAGGCCACCTGATCCGGCCGATCCGTCGACCGCCCGCACCACCACATGCCGCTGGCCGGCACCCGTGTCGGGTGCCGGCCAGCGGTCGGTTGCTCTCTATGCGGGTCAGCTGTTCCAGTGCTGGGCGACGAGGTCGGTGGCCTGCTGCTCCCACTGGGCGTAGGCGTCCGGGTACGCCGATACCTGCACGGTCTGCGCGGCGTCGGTCAGCGGCATGTCCTGCCACCCGTCAACCTGCTTCAAACCCTTCAGGAACGCCGTGGTCGAGTAGTCGGGGTCGGTGATCTGCTCCGGAGTACCCCAACCCGAACTCGGCCGCTGCTGGAACAGGCCCAGCGAGTCGTGATCGTTGCGGTCGCCGAGGTGGCCCAGGTTCTCCAGCTTCGACTCCTGCAGGCTCGTCGCGATCGAGATGACCGCGGCCCGCTCCGGCAGACCCGCCTTCTTCGTCGCAGCGATGATCGCCTTCACGTTCGCCACCTGCTCATCGTTCAGGGTGATCCGGGACTGCTCGCCCTGCGGGCTCGGCTTGGCCGTCTGCACCGCAACCGCGGCCGCCTTGCCCTCAACCGGGGTGGCGGCGTGGGCGGCGATCGGGCCGGCGAACACACCACCGGCGAACGCGAGACCAGCAACGGACAGCATGCTCTTACGGATGATCGTGTTCATGGGGGTAGCTCCTTCACGGGGGTAGACACCCGATCGAGCCGCTCGGGGGAACGGCATAGGGGTGCAAGCACCTCGTCCGGCGCTTCTCAAACACGGGGAAAAGTCAGTTCGGCGGCCTACGGGCGCAGGGCTCGTGGCGCCGGGTCTGTGTGTAACGACCGCCGGGCCGGAGTCATTCCGGGGTGCGGCACCCTGTGGTGCGGGTGCTGGTGCGGTCGTTCAGGGGATGTGTAACGACCGGCTGGGGCCTGGCATTCCAACCCTGGGGGTCGGGGCGGCGGGCCGTGGTGCTGCGATCGTCAGGGTATGTAACGACCCCCGGCCGGCCCTCATTCCGGCGCACGGGTGCACCGGGTCACAGGTCAACGCGGCATGAACCGGACACAAGGCCACTCCCGGGTCAGTCGCCCGACCGTTCCGGCGTCACACCGGCCCCTGCGGTGGTGATCGACTCGGTATCCCTGACATCGGGGCATCCTCACCCCAGACACCCCGACATCGTTGAGCGCGAGTCGATCACCTCAGGAGGCGACATCCGGCCGGTCTCGGCAAGACGCCTGATACCTCAGAGGCATATTTATGCCTCACAGGTATCACCGCCATGACAGCGACCGCCTCCCGGGTGCGGCGCGGCCATCCCACCGTAGGTGTCAGGGCTGACGGGACCACCGGCAGGGCGCTACCGCGCCTCGGCGCGGACACCAGCACGGATAGTGCGGGGTGAGCCTGCCGCGCCGGGACGGACAGCGACCACCGACGGGGTGGGGCCCGCCGTGCCCGGCGCAGGGATCAAGCCTGACCGCCCGGAGCCGGGCACGGCGGGCCCCACCCCACCCCCCACGCACCCGGCACATGACGGCCACGGATGACAGCGACCCCATCCCCGACTCCAGCCGCACGCCGGCATGAAGGAACCCGAGATGGCCTGCGAGCCTGCCAAGGCCAGGGGTCGGGGAGCAGGCCCTAGGGTGGTCACCGTGGCAACCCTTCTGCTTCTGCGACACGGCCGGACGACCGCGAACGCGGACGGCGGCCTGGCCGGCCGCCAGCCGGTCGAGTTGGACGAGACGGGCCGGGCCCAGGCGTCCGCCGTCGGCGAGCGGCTGCGGCCCGTCCCCCTTGCGGCGGTGGTGACCAGTCCGCTCATCCGGTGCCGGCAGACCCTGGAGCTGGCTCTGCCCGAGGCCGCCCCGCTGGTGGAGGAGGGCCTGATCGAGTGTGACTACGGAGCGTGGGAGGGGCAGCCGCTGAAGAAGCTGGCCAAGGAGCCGCTCTGGCCGGTGGTCCAGCAGCACCCCAGCGCGGCCGTCTTCCCCGAGGGGGAGGCCATGGCGGCGATGGCGGCACGGGCGGTCGCGGCCGTACGGACGTGGGACGCCCGGATCACGGCCGAGCACGGCCCGGAGGCGGTCTGGTTGGCGTGCAGCCACGGCGATGTGATCAAGGCCATCGTGGCCGACGCGCTCGGCGTACACCTGGATCTGTTCCAGCGGATCGTGGCCGACCCGGCGTCGGTGACGGCGATCCGGTACACCTCGTTGCGGCCGTTCCTGCTGCGGCTCAACGACACCGGTGGCGACCTGACGGGGTTGGTGCCGCCGCCGCCCAAGCGTCGTCGACGGGCGGCGCGGGCGGCCGGAGCGGCCGACTCCGACGCGCCGGTCGGCGGCGGCGCGGGGGCGGGGCGGTGACGGGCCGCCGTCCGCCACGCCCGGGTGTGGTGCCCGATTCGCCGGGCGCGCCGGGGCGCGCGGTGATTCGCGTCGGTGGGGTGCGCGATGCCGTGGCGGGCCGGATAGGGTCGTGGGTATGACCCACCAGGTGCACGCCTTCGAACCGCCGGAGCGGTTCGTCGCCGGGACCGTCGGGCCGCCGGGGGAGCGCACGTTCTTCCTGCAGGCT
The DNA here is from genome assembly GCF_023896955.1 of Micromonospora sp. RHAY321. Taxonomy (GTDB): domain Bacteria; phylum Actinomycetota; class Actinomycetes; order Mycobacteriales; family Micromonosporaceae; genus Micromonospora. The sequence goes on along the minus strand of NZ_JAMHIW010000001.1, from coordinate 687,103 downwards.
CGCGGTGGCGGCCGGCTGGTCAGCGTCGCGCTGGAAAAGGTCCAGGTCTCCCTGCTCGCCGAGAAGCTGGAGGAGCTGCTCACCGAGGCGCAGCGGCGCTTCGGGGTGGACCTGCCCGAGCTGGCGCCGGTGATCGGCGACAACGAGCCACTGGACACTCCGGTCGACGAGGAGTTCCGGGTCGGGACCCTCGGGTTGGCCTTCGACGTGGACACCGCGACCGTGGTGATCGAGGCGATCGCCGCCGGCGAGGTGGAGGCCGAGGTCGAGCTGGGCGACGAGGACGACGACGAGGACGACGAGGACGAGGACGACGAGCCCGACGAGGACCTGGATCGCCTCCGGGTCCGGCTCACCCCGCAGGCCACCCGCCAGTTCATCGAGCGGGCCCGGCGAGTGGTGAACGCGGGCCGGCCCCCGTGCCCGCTCTGCGGCCAGCCGTTGGACCCCGCCGGGCACCTCTGCCCGCGGCACAACGGTTACCACCGGTGACCTCGTCCGGCCTCCAGCCCCGCCAGGACGGCGACGCCGCGCTGCGGTTGTTGCGCGACGGCGCGCTCGACCTGGAAGGGCGGCTGGTCGACGCGTCGAACACGACGCTGCGCGGCATTCTGACGCTCGACGGGCTCACCGCCCGCTGCGTCTACAAGCCGGTCCGTGGCGAGCGCCCACTCTGGGACTTTCCGGACGGCACGCTCGCGGGCCGGGAGGTGTCGGCGTACCTGGTGTCCCGGGCCACCGGCTGGGATCTGGTGCCGCCCACCCTGCTGCGGGACGGCCCGTTCGGGCCGGGGTCCTGTCAGCTCTGGATCGACGAGCCGGAGGACGCCGAGCCCCTGGTCGGCTTCGTGCCGGCCGAGGAGCTGCCGCCGCGCTGGTTCCCGATCGCCGCGGCGCGTGACGACGACGGCGCCGCGTACGTGCTCGCACACGCCGACGACCCGAGGCTGGCCCGGCTGGCGGTGCTCGATGCCGTGATCAACAACGCGGATCGCAAGGGCGGCCACGTCCTGGTCGGCACTGACGACCGGATCTACGGCGTGGACCACGGGGTGAGTTTCCACGTCGAGGACAAGCTGCGCACGGTGCTCTGGGGCTGGGCCGGCAAGCAACTGCCGCCGGACGCCGTGGAGATGCTCGACGGGCTCGCCGGGCAGGTCGCCGGGGCGCTCGGCGCCGAGCTGGCCGACCACCTGACGATCAGCGAGATCGCCGAGTTGGCCGCCCGCGTCGACCGGCTGCGGCAGACCGGCCGCTTCCCGCAGCCTCCGGAGGACTGGCCGGCGGTGCCCTGGCCGCCCATGTGATCCACTGTCATCTTGATCACCCGTGGGGTGGCCCGGGGCGGTCACGGGGCTGGCTAGGCTGAGGCCATGGAGTCTTGGGCGGGACACGAGGTGCCACGGCTGCCGGGCAGGGGCGAGCCACTGGCGTTGTACGACTCGGCGCGGCAGGGCGTCCACCCGAGTGAGCCCGCCGACGCGGGAAGCATGTACGTCTGCGGCATCACCCCGTACGACGCCACCCACCTCGGCCACGCCGCCACCATGATCACCTTTGACCTGGTGCAGCGAATGTGGCGCGACGCCGGCCGCCCGGTGCGCTACGTGCAGAACGTGACCGACATCGACGACCCGCTGCTGGAGCGGGCCGCCCGTGACGGCGAGGACTGGGTGGTCCTGGCGATGCGCGAGACGGCCCTGTTCCGGGAGGACATGGAGGCGCTGCGGATCATCCCGCCGGAGCACTACGTGGGCGCGGTCGAGTCGATCCCCGACATCGCCGACAAGGTCGAGGTGCTGCTCAAGGACGGCGCCGCGTACCGGCTCGACGACGGCACCGGCGACGTCTACTTCGACATCTCCTCGACGCCCCGGTTCGGCTACGAGTCCAACCTGACCCGTGAGCAGATGTTGGAGATCTTCCCGGAGCGCGGCGGCGACCCGGACCGCGCCGGCAAGCGCGACCCGCTGGACCCGCTGCTGTGGCGCGGCACCCGCGAGGGCGAGCCGTCCTGGCCGGGCGGGGAACTGGGCCCGGGTCGCCCGGGCTGGCACATCGAGTGCGCGGTGATCGCGCTGAACCTGCTCGGCGACCGGATCGACGTGCAGGGCGGCGGCAACGACCTGCTGTTCCCGCACCACGAGGCGTCCGCCGCGCACGCCGAGCGGCTCACCGGCCAGGCGCCGTTCGCCGAGCACTACGTGCACGCCGGGATGATCGGCCTGGACGGCGAGAAGATGTCCAAGTCCCGCGGCAACCTGGTCTTCGTCTCCCGGCTACGCGCCGACAAGGTCGACCCGATGGCGATCCGCCTGGCGCTGATGTCCGGGCACTACCGCAGCGACCGCACCTGGACGGACGAGCTGCTGACCGCCGCGCAGGAGCGCCTGGCCCGCTGGCGGCAGGCCGCCGCCGCGCCCGCCGGGCCGTCCGGGGCCGAGCTGCTGGCCGGGGTACGCGAACGCCTCGCCGACGACCTCGACACCCCTGGCGCCCTGGCGGTGGCCGACCGGTGGGCCGACGCGACCCTCGCCGGCACCACTGATGACCCTGGAGCCCCCGCCCTCTTCACCAAGACCGTGGACGCCCTTCTCGGCATCCGCCTCTGACCAATCCCGCCCCTCAGGGGCGTCGATCATGGGGCTGGCAGGGGATTCGGTCACTGTTCGGCCCGTCCTTATGATCAACGATGGGCGCGGTCAGCCCAGGACCAGGCCGGGGTCGGGTTCCGGGTCGGGGGTCGGGCCGGGGACCTGGTACTCCTCGGTGAGGGTCGTCATCGGGCCGGGCCAGGTGGCCTGGGCGACCTCGATCGGCTTGCGGTGGCTGTCGTACGCGACGTGCAGCAGGTGCAGCACCGGGGTGTCCGGCCGGATCTGGAGGGTCTCGGCCTCCTCCCGGCTGGGCTGGCGGGCGCTGATCGTGTCGGTGGCCGAGACGTAGCGCCGTCCGGTGGCCTCCTCGGCCTCCTGGTAGAGCGGCCGGCCGAACGCCTCGGCGCGCTCCAGGGAGGTGCCGGCGGTGTCGCCGGGCAGGAACCAGGAGGCGCCGACCTCGACGGGGGAGTCGTCGGTGCGTACCAGGTGTCGGCGGCAGAGCAGGTCGGTGCCGTCGGGCACGCCGAACGCGTCGGCCACCTCGGCGGGGGCGGGGGCGCGGCCGACCGAGACGAGTTGCTGACGGTACCGGGCGGCGAGATCCGTGTGGTAGCCACGGAAGCCGCCGTACCGGCCGCGGGAGAGCCGGTTGAGTCGGCGCCTGGTGCCCCGGACGTACGTACCGGATCCGGGCTTGGTGATCAGGATGCCCTCGACCCGTAGCTGGTCGACGGCGCGTTGCACGGTCTGCTTGGCGACGCCGAACATCTCGGCGATGGCCGGGATGGACGGCAGCCGCTCGCCCGGCCCCCAGTCGCCACGGCGGACCTGGGCCTTGAGCTGCGCGGCGATCTGCCGGTGCGGGAACTCGGCGGCCCCCGGGTTGATCTGCATGCCCGCCTCCTTGATCACAGCTAGGTTCCTAGGATGCCCTAGCGGGTGTGACACCGCCACCCCGGACACACCAAAAAGGATGGCGAACACGAAAACGGGCCCCGGACACCGAAGGTCCGAGGCCCGTTTCGAAACGGGGGAGAGGCGCTACCAGGAGCCTGCCGTGGGGCCGGCCGAGCCACCCCGGCGCCGCAGGTACTTCTCGAACTCCTGCGCGATCTCGTCACCGGTCAGCGGGGTGATCCCCTCGTCGCCGACGCGCTCCTCCAGCTCGCGGACGTACTCGCCGAGCTCGGCGTCCTGCTCGGCGGCGCTGCGCACCCGCTGCTCCCACTCGGCGGCCTCCTCGGCCAGGTCGGCCATCGGCACCGGCAGGTCGACGACCTCCTCGACCCGGTGCAGCAGGGCGAGGGTGGCCTTCGGGCAGGGTGGGTTGTTGGCGTAGTGCGGCACGTGCACCCAGAACGAGACGGCGTCCACCTCGGCGCGGGTGCAGGCGTCGTGCAGCACGCCGACGATGCCGGTCGGCCCGTCGTAGCGGGTGGGGGTGAGCTGGTAGCGCTCCGCGGCCTGGGCGTCGGAGGCGCTGCCGCTGATCGGCAGCGGCCGGGTGTACGGCACGTCGGCGAGCAACGCGCCGAGCAGGACCACCCGCTCCACCTCGAGGCTGTGGCAGATCTCCAGCACCTGCTCGCAGAACGTCCGCCAGCGCATGCTCGGCTCGATGCCCCGGATCAGCACCACGTCCCGCTCGGTGCCCTCCGGGCTGGCGACCATGAACCGGGTCGTCGGCCACTCCACCCGGCGGGTCTCCCCGTCGGCCATCGTGATGGTGGGGCGGCTGACCTGAAAGTCGTAGAAGTCCTCCGGATCCAGCTCGGCGATCTGCCGTGCGTTCCAGACCTGCTCCAGGTGCTCGATGGCGGCCGTGGACGCGTCGGCGGCGTCGTTCCAGCCCTCGAACGCGGCGATGGCCACCGGGGACCGCAGCACCGGCAGTCCGTCGAACTCGGTCACGCCGTCACCTCACCCTGCTCGTCGCGGCCGGCACCGGGACCGCACCCGGTCGTCGGGCCGTAGGGCACGGCGGTGTCCCTGTTGTGCTTCACGTCCGCCAGCCTACGTGCCGGGCGGGGGCCTGGCCCGTCGGCCGCGCCGGCCGCCCCGACCGACGACCGGTCATACGATGGCGAACCGGACGGGGTGATCCCGCTGACACAATATGGGATCGAGCACGGAGGGCGGTTGAGCAAGGCACGGCCCGCACTAACCTGAACGGGTGCGGACTTCGTTGATGGATGTGCTGGCCGACCGGATCCTCATCGCCGACGGGGCGATGGGCACGATGCTGCAGGCCGCTGACCTCACGCTCGACGACTTCGACGGGCTTGAGGGGTGCAACGAGATCCTCAACGTCACCCGGCCCGACGTGGTGCGCGGCGTACACGACGCCTACCTGGCCGCCGGCGCGGACTGCGTGGAGACCAACACGTTCGGCGCCAACCTCGCCAACCTCGCCGAGTACGACATCCCGCACCGCATCCGGGAGCTGTCCGAGGCGGGAGCCCGGATCGCCCGCGAGGCCGCCGACGCGGCCAGCACGCCGCAGCGGCCCCGGTTCGTGCTCGGCTCGATCGGGCCGGGCACCAAGCTGCCGACCCTCGGGCACGCCGCCTACGCGACACTGCGCGACGCATACCAGGAGAACGCCGCCGGGCTGATCGCCGGCGGCACGGACGCGCTGATCATTGAGACCTGCCAGGACCTCCTCCAGGTCAAGGCCGCGGTGGTCGGGTCGAAGCGGGCGATGGCCGAGCTGGGCCAGTCGGTGCCGATCATCTGCCACGTCGCCGTGGAGACCACCGGCACGATGCTCGTGGGCAGCGAGATCGGGGCGGCCCTCGCCGCGATCGAGCCGCTCGGGGTGGACCTGATCGGGCTCAACTGCTCCACCGGCCCGGCCGAGATGAGCGAGCACCTGCGGTACCTGTCGCAGCACTCCCGGATCCCGCTGTCGGTGATGCCGAACGCCGGCCTGCCGGTGCTGACCGCCGACGGGGCGTACTTCCCGCTCACCCCGGTCGAGCTGGCCGACGCGCTGGAGCGGTTCATCACCGAGTACGGCGTGTCGCTGGTCGGCGGCTGTTGCGGCACCACCCCGGAGCACATCCGGGTGCTGTCCGAGCGGCTGCACGGCGTCACCGCCGCGGCACGCGAGCCGCGGCACGAGGCGGGCGTCTCCTCGGTGTACCACCCGGTGCCGTTCGCTCAGGACGCGTCGGTGCTGATGGTGGGGGAGCGGACCAACGCCAACGGTTCCAAGGCGTTCCGGGAGGCGATGCTCGCCGCGGACTGGCGGGCCTGCGTGGAGATCGCCCGCAGCCAGGCGCGGGACGGCTCGCACCTGCTGGACCTGTGCGTCGACTACGTCGGCCGTGACGGCACCCAGGACATGCGGGAGCTGGCGGGCCGGTTCGCCACCGCGTCGACGCTGCCGATCATGTTGGACTCCACCGAGCCGGCCGTCGTCGAGGCCGGTCTGGAGATGCTCGGCGGCCGGTGCGTGGTCAACTCGGTGAACTTCGAGGACGGCGACGGCCCCGACTCCCGGTACGCGCGGGTGATGCCCATCGTCCGTGAGCACGGCGCGGCCGTGGTGGCGCTGCTCATCGACGAGGAGGGGCAGGCGCGTACGCAGGAGTGGAAGGTCCGGGTCGCGGCACGGCTGATCGACGACCTGACCGGCCGCTGGGGGATGGACCGGTCGGACATCCTGATCGACGCGTTGACCTTCCCGATCGCCACCGGGCAGGAGGAGACCCGCCGCGACGGCCTGGAGACGATCGAGGCGATCCGGGAGATCGCCCGCCGCTACCCGGGGGTCAACTTCACCCTCGGCATCTCGAACATCTCGTTCGGGCTCAACCCGGCCGCCCGGCAGGTGCTCAACTCGGTGTTCCTGCACGAGTGCGTCCAGGCCGGGCTGACCTCGGCGATCGTGCACGCCAGCAAGATCCTGCCGATGTCGAAGATCCCCGACGAGCAGCGCGAGGTCGCGCTGGACCTGGTCTACGACCGGCGCCGCGAGGGCTACGACCCGGTGCAGCGCTTCCTCGAACTCTTCGAGGGCGTGGACGTGACCAGTGCCCGGGCCAGCCGGGCGCAGGAGCTGGCCGCGCTGCCGCTGGACGAGCGGCTCAAGCGGCGGATCATCGACGGCGAGCGCAACGGCCTGGAGGCCGACCTGGACTCGGCGATGGCCGGCGGCCGGTCCCCACTGTCGATCATCAACGACATCCTGCTGGACGGCATGAAGGTCGTCGGGGAGCTGTTCGGCTCCGGGCAGATGCAGCTGCCGTTCGTGCTCCAGTCAGCCGAGGTGATGAAGACCGCGGTGGCGTACCTGGAGCCGCACATGGAGACCGCAGAGGACGGCGGCAAGGGCCGCATCGTGCTGGCCACCGTGCGCGGCGACGTGCACGACATCGGCAAGAACCTGGTCGACATCATCCTGAGCAACAACGGCTACGAGGTGGTGAACATCGGCATCAAGCAGCCGATCAGCGCCATCCTGGACGCCGCCGAGCAGCACCGTGCCGACGCGATCGGGATGTCCGGGCTGCTGGTGAAGAGCACCGTGATCATGAAGGAGAACCTCGCCGAGATGGCCACCCGCGGGGTCGCGGAGCGCTGGCCGGTGCTCCTGGGCGGGGCGGCGCTCACCCGCGCGTACGTCGAGGACGACCTGCGGTCGATGTTCCCCGGGCAGGTGCACTACGCGCGGGACGCGTTCGAGGGTCTGTCCCTGATGGACAAGGTGATGACCGCCAAGCGGGGCGGCGCGCCGGTGATCGACCCGGAGCGGGAAGCGGCTCTGGCGGCTCGGCGGGCGCGCCGGGAACGGCAGCGGTCGATGGTGACCGAGTCCCTGCCGGAGTTGCACGACTCCTCGATCCGCTCCAACGTGGCTGCCGACGTGGCCGTGCCCACGCCGCCGTTCTTCGGCACGCGGGTGGTCAAGGGCGTGCCGATGGCCGACTACGCGGCGTTGCTCGACGAGCGGGCCACCTTCCGCGGGCAGTGGGGGCTGAACGGCGCCCGCGGCGGCAACGGACCGTCCTACGAGGAGCTGGTCGAGACCGAAGGTCGGCCGCGTCTGCGGTACTGGTTGGACCGGCTCATCGCCGACCAGGTGCTGGAGGCAGCCGTCGTGTACGGCTACTTCCCCGCGTACTCCGAAGGCAACGACCTGGTGGTGCTCGACGAGAACGGGCACGCGGAGCGCGCCCGGTTCTCCTTCCCCCGGCAGCGGCAGGAGCGGCGGCTCTGCCTGGCGGACTTCTTCCGGCCCAAGGGCGACCAGCTCGATGTGGTCGCGTTGCAGCTGGTCACCGTCGGCCAGCCGGTCAGCGAGTACGCGGCCAAGCTGTTCGCCCGCAACGAGTACCGCGACTACCTGGAGGTGCACGGGCTGTCGGTGCAGCTCACCGAGGCCCTCGCCGAGTACTGGCACCGGCGCATCCGCGCCGAGCTGACCCTGCCCGACGGCCGCACCATCGCCGACGACGATCCGGCGGACCTGGCCGGCCTGCTGCGCAACGACTACCGGGGCTGCCGGTACGCGTTCGGCTACCCGGCCTGCCCCGACCTGGAGGACCGGGCGAAGATCGTGGAGCTGCTCGGGTCGGAGCGGATCGGCGTGGAGCTGTCCGAGGAGTTCCAGCTCATGCCGGAGCAGGCCACCGACGCCATCGTGGTCCACCACCCGGAGGCCAGCTACTTCAACGCCAAGTGACGGGCTAGCGTCGCTGACCTGTAAATACGGCCGTCCCGAGGGCCACTGGCCATGATCATGCCGTCTCCAGGCCGTCAAGGGCTTCCGGGACGTCCTTGGCGGCCGGGTCCTCACCGAAGGCCGCATCAATGGCTCGGCCGGCCGGGGCGCGGCGGCCGTCTCACCGCCGCGCCGTAGGCCGAGTCACCGCCGGCCGTGGTGGGGATGCGGCGCGGAGTGTGCGGGGCCGCCCCTCCAAGGTCAAGGGCGTTTCGCGTCGCTCCGCGACGGCCCGCCCTAGGGCCGCCCTTGACCTCGGAGCCTCTGCGACCCCTCGGGCTGGCTATTGCCGGCAGGCCAGGGGCCTGCCCGGGGTACACGCGCCGTATCCCCACCACGGCCTCTGGAGAAGCATGCTGAACCGCCGCGCTAGCCCGTCAACGCCGAGGACACTCCATTCTGGCAGTATGTCGGCCGTGGCCGAGACTGAGCAGGTTCCGCACCGCGACGATCGTGCGTGGCCGCGTGGAGCGGGCCCAATCTCCTTGCTCGTTGGCCTGGCCGCAGTCGGAGGTGGGGTCGCAGTGACCGTAAGCTCCGAGCAGTTCATTGCGTCGGCGCTGTGTCTGCTGGCGGGTCTGCTAATCGGATCGTCATTGCTGGTCGTCGGGTTGCGCCGGTGGCTCTCAGGCAAGGGGATTCCCGCCGGGCTCGGCATCATTTCGGCAGTCGTCGCCGTGGCGGCCTGGATCTTCGTCAAAGTGACCGGCATGTCTGGCGCGGGGGGCGCACTCCTTGCTGGACTGGCGGGCGGCCTCATGCTCACCAACGTCTGGGCCATCCAGGCTGCGAGGGCGAACCGACGGCGGTGATGGCGTGGGTGGCGCTCCAACAACGTCCGCGCGTGACGGCAGAGTGGATGGCCAGCGGTTGACTCGGGGTGCCATTGTGTTCCGAGGTGTCCTGCCGACGTAGTTGGAGATTTCTTTGATGAGCAGTCTTGATTGGTGCAACTAGCATGGCAGACGATCCCGCTTTTTTCGCGATAGTGGAATCGTACAGATACCGGTTGTTTGTACGAGGGATGCGACTAGTCCTACTCTTTCCGGTCACGGTCGTCTTAGTCGTTCTCGCAGGGTTCGGCGTGGCCCCAGACATTCTCGAACCGCTCACAATCGTACTCTTCTCTGTGATGGTGTTGGGTGTCTTGACAGGCTGGGTGGGCGCGGTCCTTTTAATCAAGGGCACTTCTCGCTATTCGGGTGCGACCACCGGAAATATTGATATCCAGAAGTCGTGGAACCTTATGCAGCAGGCAACAAGGGATATCTGCAATTTTCGTAAATGGTAAAGATCAACCGTGCGAACAGCAAGGCAAGCATGAGGGCCCTGCCATGCGTCGCAGGCCGGGGTCGCCGTGCCCGGTGCGTGCCCGATGTAGTGGTCAACACCGGCCTACAACAGCGCCCCGGCACCCGCGACCTCAACGCTCCGTGCTCACTCACTGGCCAACATGGCTACTCAGGGTGCAGATCAACCCGATTTCCAAGCTGATGCTCGGCACCTTCAGGCTCGTGGTGCCGGTGCATCGGGCAAGCTTGAGCGATGGACGTTGGAGCGGTGCAGGTCGAGGGCTATCACGAGGTACTCACGCTTCATCGGATGCTCATGGAGTGCAAGTCTGACGACCTTGGGAGCATCTACGCCGGCAGCCCCTTCATCGCCGCGATCCAGCACCGTCTGGCGGATGCGCTTGAGGCCGCCGATCCGGGCCAAGGGTGGCATGACTGGCGGAACGCGGCTGCTCATCCTCACCGTGTCGAGGCTGTCCGTGCCCACCTGACCCAGGCAGGCAAGTGGTGGCAGGACACCAGCGAGGAGCAGCGCGTGGCCTACGTGCGAGATCTGCTCGCGCCCTTGCGGCCATCACAGGAACTGCTTGCCGCGCTGATCACAACCGCGACGACTTGCCCCGCCGGGTGACTAACTGAGTGACGATCGGTGCGGACGGCAGCGAACAAGCACGGACGATGGCGGACCACGCTTACAGGTCAAGAGCCACAGAGTCGCAGCTCACGGGGCGGTGCTGGTTGCCCTGGGGGTCAAGTAGTCCGAGGTAACGTCGCATTGCACACGGGTTGTGCGCGACCATGGGCGTGTGCCGACGGACGACGTACTCCCGACCCAGAGGGGACGCCCGCTCACCGAGCCTGAACGAGAGGTGATCGAGCGACTGCTCGGTTCACCGTTTCCGGGCAGTGACGAGCTGCTTACCCAACTGAGGCATGCCGCTGTTGACGGTGGCTGCGGCTGCGGCTGCGGCTGCGCGACGATCAACCTGTCCGTTGACCGATCGCGAGCGACGCCTGCCCAGGTCATCTCAGCCGCGCCCGTCTCGGCGGATATCAGCGATGGCGACACCTACGCCGGTGTCGTGCTGCTTGTAGACGGCGGATTCCTATCTTGCCTGGAGGTCTACTCCATCGATGAGCCCGTCCGAACCCTGCCACCGGCCCACGCGATCAGGCCCCGCCCGGCGAGGTGTGTCGAGAAGCCCCAAGATCATGCCGTTTCCAGGTCGTCAAAGGGGAACCCGCAGCGCCCACCGTTGACCATCAATGCCAGGCGTAACAGCAGCTAAAAGCCAAGTCGTCCGCTTTGCTTGACTGCGTCCCCGCGCCCGATCAATACAACGCCAAGTGACGCCGTCACCGCTACTGAGCTGCGCAAACACCTTCCGATCACCCAGCTTGGCCGTGGCCAGGCCGCCCGAGGCGTCCAGGCCGCGGCCGAAGGCTGCGTCGATCACACGGCGGGTACGATCCTCGCTGCTCGGTGACAGGTGGGTGCAGACCCGCAGCGTGGAGCCGGGGTCCACGCAATAAGCCGGTGACGTCGGTGGTCATCTCCGCGACACTGGCCGACGTGGAAGAGGTCGAGGTCGTCGTCGCCCATCAGGAGCGCGCGACCGTGCGCGTCGGCGACGTGTTCCTGAAAATCGACGCTGATCAGACTCGCACCGATGTCGAGGTCGAGGCGATGGCCATGGCGCCGATCCCCACTCCGGAGATCCTGTGGCGGAAGCCGCCCGTACTCGCTCTCGCCGCTCTCCCCGGGACGGCACTCGGCCGCCTCGGCGAGCCGTCGGCCGCGTCTTCGGCGGCGTGGGCCGCGGCCGGTGCCGCCGCACGGATGCTGCACGACGCGCCGTTGCCGCCATGGCCCGGTCGCCGTCTCGACGAGTTGGCGTCGCGCCTCGACGGTGAATGCGAGTGGCTCGTCGGGAACGGCGTCCTTCCCGCTGATCTGGTCACTATCAACCACCGGGTTGCCGAGGCTGCGCTTCGGCCGTGGACTCCGGTTTTCATGCATGGCGACCTGCAGATCGCCCATGTGTTCGTCGACGACGACGAGGTCACCGGCGTGGTCGACTGGTCCGAGGCGGGCCAGGGCGATGCCCTGTACGACCTCGCCAGCTTGACACTCGGACATGAGAAGCACCTTGGCGACGTCGTCGCCGGCTATGGCACCGACGTCGACCTGGATGTCATCCGCGCGTGGTGGTCATTGCGAAGCCTGCTGGCGATCCGCTGGCTGGTAGAACACGGCTTCGACCCGGCCGCGCCAGGCTGCGAGGTCGACGTGCTGAAATCCCGGATGTGAGGCTCCGGTTGATCGGCCACCAGTCCCGGGAGAGAACATGACGCGCATGTCGCTGCCCACGCCCACGCTGCACACCGCCCGCCTTCGGCTGCGTCCCTTCGACGACGCGGATGCGAACGACCTCTTCGCGCTGCACAGCAGCGCCCACGTGTTGCGCTACTGGGACTCGCCGCCGTGGAACGACCGCGTGCGCGCCGAGCGGTTCATCGCGGCTTGCCGGCAGATGGCAGAGGAAGGCACCGGGGCGCGACTGGCAGTGGATCGTGTCTCCGGCGGGGCGTTCATCGGCTGGTGCAGCCTGAACCGGTGGAATCCGGACTACCGCAGCGCATCGCTGGGCTACTGCTTCGACGATGCGGCGTGGGGCCACGGCTATGCGACGGAGGCCGCGCGCGCTGTGCTGGGGTGGGCATTCGACATGCTGGACCTGAATCGCGTCCAGGCTGAGGCCGACACACGCAACGTGGCATCTGCCCGCGTGCTGGAGAAGCTCGGGTTCGTGCGTGAAGGGACGTTGCGGGAAGACTGCGTCGTGAACGGCGAGGTCTCTGACTCGTGGGTCTACGGGCTGATCAGGCGAGAGTGGCGGCCGTCGTCCGAGCCGGTGCCCGTCCGCTGAGTCCTTGCTCCCTCGCGGGACGTGTCCCGGCATCCGGGTGCTTCGCTTCGCCGCGTCGAGAGACCGGCGCCGGGCACTCTCATGCCGCAATCCGGGCACGAAGGTGTCGCGGATCAGTTGGCGGGACGAGTGTCGCGCGCCGGTCAAGACGCCCGGTCGGCGGCAGATCAGGATGTCGGAGGTGGTCGGCGGTGACGACAAGCCCGAGTCCTGTCGGCACATGTACGGCTGGGATGATCGCGCCCATGTTGTGGGAGTCGCGGTGACGGCTACGTCGGATCGTGGAGTGGCGCCGGTACGTGGTTCGTTGGCGGTCTATCCCGGCACGTTCGATCCGTTCACGCCCGGGCACCGCGACCTGGTGGCCCGTGCTCGGGTGATGTTCGACCGGGTCATCGTGTTGCTGGCGGTGAACGCCGACAAGCAACCAACCGCGGATGCCATGGCCAGGGCCGTACGCGTGCGTGACGCCATGCCGGCAGCCTGGAGCAATGTCGAGGTGGACACCTGGACCGGCCTGACCACTGCCTACTGCCTGCGCCTCGGTGCCACGGTCATCGTCCGTGGCGTGCGCACGGCCGCGGACCTTCGCTACGAGTACCAGCTCGCTGCGATGAACGAGCAACTCGGAATCCAGACCGTCTGGTTGCCGTCCCGTCCGCAGTTGGCCGCCACGTCGTCAACGGTCGCACGCGCCTACCGCTCGGCACAGTCGGCCCGTCCGTCGCATAACGCTGAGGAGTGACGCCCGGACGGCGGCAAATCCGGACGGTCTGAGCTGAGCGCGAAGCGCGGCCACGGCGTGCCGCCCGACGTGGGCATCCTTCAGCCCGCAAGGCCGAAGGACCCCGGGGACCTGGGCGTCCGGCTCTGTCTACCAATAAGCTTCGTCGTCCCATGAATCGAAGTCCACGAATGCCAGCGGATCATCAAGTGCGTCCAGGCCCGGCAGCCCTTCCGTGGCGAAGCGCCCCCGCACCCACTCCAGCAGAGTGTCCGTCAGGTTGTTGGGCAGCGGCGGCCCCTGGTCCGCGTGCCGGGGAGAGACGATCAGCGGCCACTGGTCGGGGTCCCCCTCGGTCAGCCAGCCGAGTTGGTCGCCGTCGATCGAGCTTGCGAACGGCAGGAAGCCCTCGGGCTCGGGCCAGACGGGCAGCGGGTGGTACTCCGGGAACGCCGCCCGAAGCTCGCGGTACCCGTCCAGCACCTGCGCGGCGTGGTACGCGAAGCCCCGGCCGTTGGTGCGCAGCGGGGTGACGAAGTTCAGCCACTTGCACCAGCATCCGGCCCCATAGCGGTCCATCAGGGACACATACTCGTCGGGCAGGCGAGTGCCCAGCTCGTCGAACAGGTCGGTCCAGGTGCCGCCACCGAGGTACGGCGCCTCGGGTGGAGGCACGAGAAGCCTCAACGCCGCCAGCCCGGTGCCCTGGGTGAGCGCGGCCCGCCGGAGCGCCTCAGGCACCACCTCTGGGCGGGGCGTGGGCGGTGACCACGAGCCCGCGTCGGTGAGGAACGCCGTCCGCCGGGCGGTCGCGGGCAGCGGCCCGATCCGCCCACCGCCGGGGAGCAGAAGCCCGGTGTGAACGGCCGCGGCCAGCGCGTCCAGCAACGGCATCTCGTAGCTGTGCCATGGATTGACGCCATGGTGGACGGCATCCTGATGAAAGACGACAACCGGCCACTGATCCGGATCGTCGGACGCTGCGGTGTCCCAGAACAGACGGCTGGCCGACCGCGTTTCCCCCCAGGCAAGCAGGCCAGCATGCGCGGGATGGAAAACCGGAGGCTCGTACGGCGGAACCTGCCGCGATGCGACACGACAGTGCCGGTGGGTTTCCTGCAGCCAGCCGCCGTAGTCGAAACGATCCTCCTGGACACAGGGCGAGTGCAGCCAGATGAACTCACCGATGTCGAGCGGCCCATAGGCTGAAACCAACGACTTGTAGTCGCCCGGCAGCGGGAGACCGAGCCAGGCCTCCACCACATCCCATTCGACGGGGACAGCGTTGGCCGACGGTGGCCCAAAAATCGCGGTGAAGGACGGCGTATCCACGAGCGGATTGTGGCACCGGTGGCGCCCCCACTCCACCGCCGCCTTACCCACGTACAACCGGAGGCCTTCGTCATCACGTCTATCTACGTCGTGTCGTCACACGACCTCAACCAAGGTCCCTGGGCAGTACACCCAGCTCGAGCCCTCTCCCAGGGTGGCCTCGAGCGTTCAGCTCCAGTAGGGCGACGCTTGGGCGTAGGCGGGTGGTAGGTGAGGCCAGCTCAGCGGGCTGCCGTCGAGTTGACCCGGTGGGCTGATCGTGCTCCACCCGTTTCCAAGTGCTGTTCGGTAGGTATCGGCTTGGCGCTTCGGGTCCTCGCCCGCGCTCTGCCTGGCTGGCATGCTGCCTTGGTCGAGCAGCCATCGTGCAGTCCTGGCGAGGGATACCGAGACGTGGGTGGCCTCGCCGGTGCGGGCGCGTCGACCCAGTGCGGCCAGTGCACCGGCAGCGATGAGGTAGCCGGTGGCGTGGTCGAGCAGCTGGCAGGGCAGCGCGCCGGGTTGGATGCCATCCGTGCTCGTAGCCCAGCCGATGCCGGTGGCGATCTGCACCAGGCTGTCGAAACCACGCCGTGTTACCCAGGTTCCGGCCGTATCCCAAGCCGAAAGCGTGACGACGATGGTGCCGGGGTGCTGGTCTGCAACCTGGTCAGGGTCCAGACCGAGACGGCGCAGCGCTCCGGGCCGGTAGCCAGTCACGAGAACGTCGGCTTGGTCGAGAAGGCGATGCAGAGATTGACGGCCGTTCGCCGTGCTGGCATCCAAGCTTGTGCTTGCCTTACCGATCACCCCGTCGACGGCATGCAGAGCCAACTCCGGGCGACGCGGATCGTCTACTCGTAGCACGTCGGCACCGAGCGCGCCCAGCATCCGGGTGCCAACGGGGCCGGCGATGACTCGTGTCAAATCCAGCACCTTCACCCCCGACGCCGGAAGCGGACCCGGTTCGGCTAGCGGCAACGAGCCACGGCTGAGCGGCACCACGTTCACGAGAGGCGTCGTCCCCGCCGAGCTGTCTGCTTGCCACTGGGCCTGCGTACGAGCCGCCACGGCCAGCCCTCCCGCGGCGTACACAACACGCTCAACCTCCAACGCCGGGAGCGCGGCAATGACGTCAACCAACTGCGCCTGAACGTCGGCGTCTCGGCCGTCGGGCACACCGAGGGCCGCCAGCAGAGCCGTCCGATGCCACGGGTAGTTCGCATGGGTGCGCACCCAACCGTCCGCGGCCCGCCACAACCGGGACAGTGGAGCGAAGCCGTCGATTCCCCGCCCGTCCGCGTCGCGAAGCCAGACCTCGCTGCGCATCGCCGCCGCCACATGCGCCGTGTCGAGCGCGATGTCAGGCCGCCGACCGGTGCGCGCAGAAGCCAGATCAGCGGCAGCCGTGAGACAGGCGGCCACGGACGCGATTGCGCATTCGGCGACTGCGAGCGGTGACGCCAGCACCGCAGGCTGCGGAGCTCCGACCAGCCTGGGCCCAGGGGTCTCCACCAGCCCCAGGTCTGCCAGTACGCCGTCCAACAGAGTCACCATGCACACATCCTTCCCGACTCTTGCTGACCCGGATTGACCCACTGGGGTGCCGTTGCTCACCCGCCGGACAGGGCCAGGAGGAACGCTCAGCTTCGTCGGGAGAGTCGCGACGAGCGTCCTCATCTCGGCAGTGCCGGACATCCACGGTCCGGTGAGAGCAGGCAGGGGTTGCAACGTCCCGCAAGCAAGCCGACAAGGCAGGGCTGACGGCGGTGACGGTGGCGTCGATGGCATGGGCGGCGTGGTGACAGGTGGCGGTGAAGGCCCAGGGGTCTGCATTGGCGCCGGGTGGCGGGTTGAAGCCGGTGGCTCCGGGCGGCAGCTTCATGGCCGGGCTCCGTGGTTGTCGCGGTCGGTGCAGGGTCATCCGACGCTGTCGTGGAAGTTCGGGTTTGCGGAGCTTGAACCCGGGCGATGCGGTCGCTTGCAGAGCGCCTGAGCAACTGTTAACCAGGAGGCGGAACGCTTCAGCTTGACGTCCCCGCTCCAGCTCAGGGCCGCGTCACCTCCTTTGACGACTCGAGTATCTGTTTGGCCGCCTGCCGTTGATTCCACGACAGGAGGCCCAGAACGAGAGCTACGAAGCCCCCTAGCCCGCACCACCACGCAAGGAAAGGAATCCCGGAGGCCAATCCGCCGGCCATGAGCGCCGCGCTCAACAGCGGTAACACGAAGGGTGGGATCCGGTTCCACCATGCGGGTCGGAGAACGGCCCGTGCCCACCGTTCAGCGGCCGCAGCGACCTGAGGATCCGGGTGGGAGCGTCTCTTGTTGGAGTACCGGATGACGTCGCGACGCACAGCCGCAGGCACCTGCCGGTAGGCACGCACGGCTTCCTGTCGCTCCGTTTGGCCCTGTCCTGCTTGATCAAGCACGCCAGATGATCTACCGACTCGACTGGCATGTGTCAACCATCGAATTGACAGCGCGTCTGGGCCGTCCATGGGCCGTCTAGCGCCGACCAATGATGACCAGCGATGACCGGCGGCCCCCCAAGAAACAGCAGGTCATCCCGGCGTCAGGGCGGCTGGCCTGGTGGGCGACGGACGAGTCGACCTGTACGCCGGATACTGCTGGGGTGAATAAGGATCTTCCGAAGGTCACCCTGGAGCTCTGGCAGGCCGATGCCCTCGTCCTGTTCGACTGGCTTCAGGAAGTCGACCTGAACGCGGTGCCGATCAGCCATCCGGCTCAGAAGCAGGCGCTGATGGACCTACTGACGCGTCTGGAGGAGACCGCCGCGGCGGATGCGACGCACGAGGAAATCGCCGCGGCGAAGGCAGAGGTCAGTCAAGACATGGGCTGGTGAAGGCCCGAAGAGATCGGGCGGAGCCGTCGACAGCAGCGCAGACAGCAACTGATCCAGACTGGGGCGACTGTCGCCCGGCGGCGCCGGAGGGTCGTCCGAGGCCGCGGGCGGGCCACGCCAGACAGAGCGCCCAGAATATACAAACGACGGTCTACACGTCGGGCCACGCGTGGACGCTGATGGTCCGAGGCCGTTCTAGAACGCCTTGCCGTAGCGGATAGTCGCTCAGGCTGGGTGGTCGTGAAGAAACCATCGCGCTGCTGCCTCCATGGCCGCCCGCCGGGCTGCCGAGGGCAGCACCGGCGGCCACCGGACTTCGACAAGACGGTCTACCGCAAGCGCAACGTCGTAGAGCGCTGCTTCAACCGGCTCAAGCAGTGGCGTGACCTGGCGACTCGCTACGCCAAACGCGCATCCCTCTACCAAGCCAGCCTTGTCCTGATCGCCGCAATCATCTGGGCTTGCTTGATCGGCCTGAAGAGGCGTCGTCTTCAGCGACGCCAGAACTGGCGGGGTGCGAATCCTTCGCGCCGCAGCCAGTGCTCGGTATAGACAATCCGCTCCGCCTCAACGACCACCAGGGTGTCCTCGGGCGGCTCGGACAGCAGTCGCCCTCGCTCGGCGTGCTCGTTTTCCCATCGGAACGCCTCCCAGTAGTGCGCACGGTCCGGATGCCCCGGGTCAAGCACGCTGGCAGTTCCGAACAGCTGGGCTCCTCGGCTGCTGGCCAGCCCGACCAGCGGCGCGAAAATGCCGACGGATACCCGCGGATCGGCAGCGATGTTGCGCATCTTCGGCGAACGCGGCGCGGCTGTGAACAGCACCGCGAAGCCGAGCGAGTAGTACCGCACCGGAGTGGCCAGAGGCCCGTCCGGACCCGTGGTCGCGAGCACGCACATGTTCTGCGACGACAGCAGGTTGAGAATGCGCTCTTCAAGCCGTTCACGATCGAGCCGCTTTGCCGGCGTGGGCTCGGCCAGCCACGGATTCGTCAACGGCATGCGGCGTCCTCGATCATGGCGAGCACCCTACCCACATGGCCGGGCCCAGCGGCTATCAAGATCGGCAGGACACGCCCTAGGCGCTGCTCGGATCGCCGGCCATTGCGTGGATGGCGGACCGCGGCTTCGCGGATGGTGGCAAGGGTGGGCAACCCTCGATGAAGGGTTTGGGGGACAGCGGGTCACCACAGCTCATCGAGGGCCGCGATCTGCTTGTGGAGGGTTCGGGCGTCCTGCGGAGGCAGGACGGTAACGACGACGTCCAGGATCCAGCGCAGCTCGGGCGGATTCGGACAGCACGCCGTCACTCCGCAGCCGGCAGTCGGGTCCCACAAGCGATGCCCGGGGTGGCGCACGAACCATGACCAGGTCTGCAGTGCCTCAGACACGGCCTGGTTCCAGAGGCGGGTTCGTTCGAGGTAGGCGATGGCCTTCAGGCCGCGAGCCGAAAGCCCGGGGATGACGGAGGTTGACCCGTCAAGCGGTCGGCGATAGATGGAGTCGGCACGCAGTTGTGCGGGGCGCCTACGCGGCATTGCCCTTTCGTGGAGTTGACATGCCGATCATGGTTGCACACCCGCGTTCGGCTCACCTCCCTGACGACACGTGTGCGGGCCATGAAGATCCGGCGACTCCAAGGCCGTCTGAGGTGAACCAGCGGCGACCACAGGTGAGCGTCGGTGACGCGTCCCGGCCCAGGTCACAGGACCTGTCGTCCGGTTTGGTCGACTAGATTCCTTTGATGAGTCGTTCGGCGCTGCGCGGCGAGCGCGAGGAGGACGCCGCGCTGCCGGTGAGGTGGCGGCGATGGACTCCTGTGATTCAGCGCGCGCGGCGGTAGTGCATGGCCACCGCGCCGTTGCGGAGCGGCTCCGCCGAGAGCAGCTCGAGCTGGCGCGTGGCGGGCAGCCCGCCCTGGTACAGCGTCGGGCCGTGGCCGGCGATCCTGGGATGGACGAGCAGCTTGTACTCGTCGATCAGGTCCAGCCGGTCGAGTTCGGTCGCGAGCTTGCCGCTTCCGAGGAGGACCCCAGCCGGGGTCGCGTCCTTGAGCTTCTGCACGCCCTCACGCAGATCGCCGGCGATGTGGTGGCTGTTGGTCCACGGGAAGTCCTTGCGCGTCGACGACACCACGTACTTGGGTTTGGCTCCCAGCTTGACCGCCCACTCGCGCATGGCCGGCGGCGCCTCCTCGTCGCCGCGGGCGACGGCCGGCCAGTAGCTCTCCATCATCTCGTAGGTGACGCGACCCCACAGCATTGCCCCGCTCTCGTGCATGAGACGGGTGAAGAAGGCGTGCGTCTCGTCGTCGGCGATCCCCTCCTGGTGGTCGACGCAACCGTCCAAGGTGAGGTTGAGGCTGAAGGTGAGGGGTCCCATGGCCGGCGAGTCTAACGCCACTTCTAGGTCGGTAAGTGCAGCCACACCCGCATTTGATCCCGTTGTCTACCGGCAGCGGCATGCTGTCGAGTGCGGTATCAACCAGCTCAAACAGCACCGCGCCCTGGCCACCAGGTGCGACGAACTCGCCGTCCGCTACGAAGCCACCCTCACCATCGCCGCCATCAACCAATGGCTGCGCGCCTTACGGAACACGGCCTGCGTCTGCGCCCGGGATCAAACAACGCCAAGTAACGACCTGAGGTGTCTGACCTGCACCTAGTGGTCAAAAATGGCCACTAGCCATGGCTATTCGAATCGGTCAGCGAGCTTCGTCAGCTTGGTGACGTACGCCGGCCAGTCGTAGTCGTCGGGGATGCTGGTGTTCTCCCGTCGCAGGCCGATCGCCGTGTCGTGCTGCTCGCGCATGATGTCGGCGTGACCGGCGTGACGAGCGAGGTCGCAGGTCACGTGGACGATGATTCGTTGCAGCGTCACGGCCTGGCCGCCCGGCCGCCACCACGGCACCCGCCCCGGCGCGTCGAGCGGCAGCTGTTCGATCGTCTGGTCCGCGAACGCGCCGACACGGCGGTACAGGTCGATCAGCCCATCCTTCGTCTCGTCCTCACGCGCGTACCAGTCCGCCTGCGGGTCCTCCTCGAACGCCTGCATGGGGACCAGTTCCTCAGGCGTCGGGAAGTCGCGCCCGAAGGTGGGCCCGAAGTAGCTGGCTTCCACGTTGAGGCAATGCTTGATGATGCCCAGCAGGTTGTTGCCGGTCGCGGTGCGGGGGAGTCTGGCTTCCCGTTCGCTCAGCCCGTCGAGCTTCCAGATCAGGTCCTCGCGGGTCTCCTGGAGGTAGTGGTGCAGCGCGGTTTTCGCATCGCCGAGGTCAGCCATGCCCGCCAGTCTTCCTCAAGCGCAGGATGGGGGTGATCCTCATGTCCGTTGAGGGCCGGCGAAGGTCTCCCGGATCGCCGGGCCGAGCGATCGGCCGGTCGTCGGCTCGATGAACAGTTCGGCGAGCAGGAGGTCGGCGAGGTGGCTCGGGTTGATGCCCGACTCTTTGCGGCCGAGGGCCTGCAACGCGCCGCCAAGTCGTAAGGACGCCTTGACCGCGCCGGCCGGCAGGCGGGTGACCCGACGGCGTCGGCCGACTGCCTCGGCGATGCGCCCGATCATGTCGTCCCAGGTCAGGTTCTCGTCGGCGACCGGGATGTCGTCACCGCGGGCCTGCTCCAGGGAATCCACCGCGACCTCGGCGACGCTGCGCGCCGAGGCTGCGGCCGTCCCGCCGGTGGGGGCGACCAGGGGTGTACGGGACCGTGCCCACCGGTCCAGCGGACCGGCCCAGTTCGGTAGCCGGTCGCCGGCCCGGCCGAAGACGAAAGGCAGTTCGAGCACCGCAACCGGTAGCTCCGTGCCGGCGGCCGATCGTCCCTCCCGGGCCTGTTCGACGCGGCATCGGATGTACGTGTGGCGGACCGGGAGGTGCAACTGCGGGTGCAGCCGATCGTAGTAGGTGTAGTACGAGCCCATGATCACTCCGCGGGTGAGACCCTCCTGGCGGGCGGCGGTGAACAGGCGCACGACAGGCTCGACGTTGTCCCGGCGGAACTCCGGATAGATCGGCTTGCGCAGCGGTCGCTGCTCGTCGGTGCGGGTGGCGTACACCACGCCGTCATGACCGGCGAGCAGCGGCCGCAGTTCCTCGATCGAGGCGGACCCGACATCGAGCAGATGATCAACACCCGGACGGGCGGTACGCGCCACCGTGGTTGGGGCATGGCCTCGCTCGCGCAGCACGTCCACGACATGGGCGCCGATCAGACCGCTTCCACCCACCACAAGAATTCTCACGCCGAATCGTCCACCCTGGAGCCTGCTGCTTGTCAAGGTCCGGCTGGCGTCAGCCGAGGATGTCCACCGGTCTGGGCTTCTTGGTCAGCCCAAGTAGTAACTCGCCCTCCAGCGGGCTTCCTCGGCTACGGAGAAGGTGTCGAAGTCGCCAGCGGCCACGCATTCCACCAGATAGCGGAGTGCTTCTGCGGCGTCGTCGGAGCCGTCCGCCTCCAAGTGCGCCCTGGTGGCATCCAGTCCTGCTCCGCACAGCAACTGGACGTCGATCGAGCAGTGAGCATCCCAGCTCGATTCCTTGGCTCGCCAGATCACGAGCACGTCGCTCAACTGGCTGGCGTTGAACAGCTGCACGCAGCACAGCTTCATGAGTTCGGTGTCCTGGTCATGCTGTCCGAGGTCCGTCTGGGCGCGGAGTATCTCGCGGATGCGGGGTAGGTCCGCAAACGACGGCTGTAGGCCGTAGCGGCGAAGGCTCTCGTCCTCGTCCACGGGTCTCCCTTGCTGGAACCGTTCTGGCGGGCTTCGTCCGCACGGTCAGTGCGGCTCCTCGTCCTCGTCGTCTCGCATCAGGACGTCGAGGTCTTCCGGGCGCATCCGCTTGATCTGTGTCTCCAGCTTGCGGCTGTACTGCCGATCATTGGGATCCATGCCGTTGCGAGCCCGAGAGCTGCGGCCATATTCCTGAAGGAAGGACCCCAGCTCTCGGCGTATGCGTTCTCGCCGGCTCGACATCGGTGCCACTGTAGGGACGTCAGGGCGGCTCTCGCCTTCCAATATCGGCTCAAGCAGTGGCGTGGCCTGGGTCTGAGCGCAGGTGTGCCCCGTCCGTAGCTGGCCGAGGCGATCGGGCTAACTGTCGGCGACGGCTCGGTGGCCCCCGAGGGTCGTCGCGGGAGCGGCTTCGGCGAGCGCCGTCCGGACGGTCTCCAGCAGCAAGTCGCCCGGGTGCTCGATCCACTGCTGGACGGCGACCCGCAGGATGGCCAGGAAGGTCGCGGCCAGGAGGCGGGAGCGCAGCGCCACGTCGGCGCCGGTGAGCCGGTGGGCGAGTTCTCCGGCCAGTTCGCGCTCGATCGCGGCGTACGCCGCTACCTGGTGTGGGGCCAGGCCGGGGTGCCCGCGTAGCTTCCGGCGTTGGGCCAGCCAGGAGAGTTCGGGGCCGCCGCCGAACATCTCCTCGGTGAGGCGTTCGGCCGCTCGGCTCAGCACGGTCCACGGCGGCTCGGTGGCGGGCTGTTCGCGGATCAGCTGCATCAGCCGGTGCAGGCGCATGGTGTCGCCGTAGAAGAGCGCCTGTTCCTTGTTCGAGAAGTAGTTGGAGAAGGTCCGCCGGGAGACGTTTGCGGCGTCGGCGATCGCCTCGACGGTCACGGCGTCGATCCCCTGTTGGGCGGCGAGGCGCAGGGCCGCCTCGTGCAGGGCGAGGCGAGTGGCTGCCTTCTTGCGCTCGCGCAGCCCGGTGGTCTCGTCCATTGCCACGAGGATACGTGGGGGTGATGAACTTCTCAATGCGCAAACTTGCGTAGTGCGCAAGATCGCTAGATGCTTGCTTGAGGCAACCAACTCGGATGGGGGAGCAGGCGTGGACAGCGGCGTTCGTGAACTCGGCCTTCGCCTGTACGACCTCGTCAGAACCGTTCGGCTGCTGAAGCAACGCCGGGCCGACGAGCGGCCGGCGATCCCGCCGGGCCTGCTCGGCATGCTCGTGCAGATCGATCAGCTCGCCAGCGGCTGCCACGCCCGTGAGCTGGCTCAGCAGACTCGGCTCGACCCGTCGACCGTCAGCCGCTCCGTCGCGGCGCTCGTCGCGCAGGGCCTGGTCGAGCGGCGGCCCGATCCCACCGACAAGCGGGCGACCTTCCTGGCGGTCACCCCGGCCGGGCGGGCCGCCCTGGCCGACAGCCACGGCTGGTACGGCGAGGTGCTCGAGCGAGCGCTCGCTGACTGGACTCCCGGCGAGGTGAGGGCGCTGAGCGCCGCCCTCGGCCGGTTCGCCGGCGACATCGAGGTCGCCCTCGGAAACCACGACAACCTGGAGGCCGCGCGATGAGCGCACCCACCATCACGACCGGCGCTGAGCCGATGACCCATCGGCGGACGCTGGAGGCACTCAGTGGCCTGCTGCTGGTGCTGTTCGTCGCGATGCTGAGCAGCACGGTCGTCTCGACCGCCCTGCCGAAGATCATCGGGTCGTTGAACGGCTCGCAGAACCAGTACACCTGGGTGGTCACGGCGACCCTGCTGACCGCTACCGCGACCACCCCGATCTGGGGCAAACTGGCCGACCTGTTCAACAAGAAGATCCTCATCCAGGTCGCCATCGTGGTGTTCCTGCTGGGCTCGGTCATCGCCGGCTTCTCGCAGAGCGCCGGCCAGCTCATCGCCGCCCGCGCGTTCCAGGGCATCGGCGTCGGCGGTCTGCAGGCGCTCGTCCAGGTGGCTATCGCGGCCATGATCCCGCCGCGTGAGCGGGGCCGCTACAACGGCTACCTGGGTGGCGTCATGGCCGTCGCGACGGTCGGCGGCCCGCTGCTCGGCGGCCTCATCGTCGACACGTCCTGGCTCGGCTGGCGCTGGTGCTTCTTCGTCGGCGTGCCGGTCGCCGCGATCGCGCTGATCCTGCTCCAGGCGACCCTGCACCTGCCGACGGTACGGCGCGAGAACGTCAAGATCGACTACCTGGGCGCCAGCCTGATCGCCGCCGGCGTCAGCGTGCTGCTCATCTGGATCTCGTTCGTCGACGGCTCGTTCGCCTGGGCCTCCTGGCAGACCGCCGCCATGGTGGGCGGCGCGCTGGTCCTGCTGGCCCTGGCGGTCTGGGTCGAGTCGCGTGCGGCCGAGCCGGTCGTCCCACTCGGCATCGTGCGCCAGCACACCACCGCACTGGCCATCCTCGGCAGCCTCGCGGTCGGCATGGCCATGTTCGGCGGTGCCGTCTTCCTCGGCCAGTACTTCCAGATCGGCCGCGGCTACAGCCCGACGGAGGCGGGCCTGCTCACCATCCCGATGATGGCCGGTGTCCTCGGCTCCTCCATCGTCGCGGGCCGGCTGATCAGCAGGACCGGGAAGATCAAGCCCTACATCGTCGCCGGTTCGATCCTCCTGGTCGGCGGGTTCGCGCTCCTCGGCACCATCGACCACCAGACGTCGCTCGTCCTGGTCGGTGCCGCCATGTTCATCGTCGGCGTGGGCGTCGGCATGACCATGCAGAACCTCGTTCTCGCCGTTCAGAACACGGTCGCGCTCAAGGACATCGGCGCGGCCAGTTCCAGCGTCGCGTTCTTCCGGTCGCTCGGGGGCACCATCGGCGTGTCCGTGCTCGGCGCCGTGCTCGCGCGCCGGGTCGGCGACCAGATCACCCACGACCTGGCCGCCGCCGGTATCCCCGCCTCCGCCAGCGGGGGTGGCAGCAACCTCAACATCACCGCGTTGCCCGAGGGGATCCAGCACATCGTCCGGGCCGCGTACGGCGACGCCACCGGGCACATCTTCCTCATCTCCGCGGCCATCGGTGTTGTCGGCGTCATCGCCGCGCTTCTGCTCAAGCCGATCACCCTGCGGACCAGCCTCGACCTGCCGGACACCGCCACGTCGACGGCCCTCGCCGCCGACGCGGTCGACGGCGCTCCCGCCTTCGACCAGGTGCGCATCGACGCCGCGCAGGAGGAAGCGACCCGCCGGCGCTGACACGGGGCCGTACGACCCGGGGCCGCCGCCGGCCGAAGACGGCGGCGGCCCCGGTCTGTCCGGCGAGGGCCGGCACGAGCGAACGTGACCGAATCGAGGAGCTTGTGGAAATCGCGGAGCTGGCCGCGGCACGGCCGGCGGCATCCGGCCAACGGGCCGCTCCACTACGCCGGGCGCTGCGCGAGCTGGGGCTCGTCGCCGCGCTGTTCCTCGCCTACAAGGTGGCGCGGGTGGCGGTGGCCGGCCGGGTGTCGACCGCGATGGGGAACGGGGAGTGGATCTGGCGGGCGGAGCGCCTGTTCCATCTGCCCGACGAGGCCGCCGTCCAGCGTCCCCTGCTGTCGCACGATCTGTTGGCGCACCTGGCCAACGGCTACTACGCCTATGTGCACTTCCCCGCCACGGCCATCTGTCTGATCTGGCTGTACGTGCGACACCCGGTGCGCTACCTCTGGACGCGTCGGATGCTCGCCGGGCTCACCGCGGCGGCACTGGCGCTGCACCTCCTGGTTCCGCTGGCGCCGCCGCGACTGACGGCCCTCACCGGCATGGTGGACACCGGAAGCCGCTACGGGCCGGCCGTCTACGGTCCACCCGACACGGACGCGTTGAGCAACCAGTACGCCGCCATGCCGTCCCTGCACGTCGGGTGGGCACTCGCGGTCGCCGTCGCGCTCATCGCGGTGACCGGTGGGCGCCTGCGGTGGCTGTGGCTGGCGCACCCGCTCGTCACGATGCTGGTTGTCGTGAGCACGGGCAACCACTACTGGCTCGACGGCATCGTCGCGGCGGCGCTCCTCACCGCCGTCTGCCTGGTGCTGCCCACGCCGATCACCGTGACGAGCGAGGAGCCGGCGCCGATCACCGGCCGACGCTACCGTGGGGGTGGCTCGAAACGGTCACCCGATCGTCGTGGGTCCCGTGCAGACCGTCGGGTCGACGGGAGCTTCGAGTGCCATGGCTCTGAACGGGGATGAGGATGCCTGAACCGCGAGCCTTCTGGCTCGACGAGCAGTTCGACCGCGAGCATGGCACCGACGGCCGCGGTCGCTTCGAGGCCGAGGTGCTCAGGCGGGTCGACGAGTTCGCCGACGCCTGGGGCGACATCGCGCCGGTCGCGTTCGCGGCGACGGCCTGGCGGGTGGCCAGCGAGTTGTCGCCCGGCTTCGTCCGCTGGCACCGGCGGATCGTCTCGGCGACCTGCACGCGAAGCCCGTGGGACGGGAGCATGGTCTGCGCGGCGACGGTGATCTCCGGATGGCCGGCCGAACTCACCTGGACCAAGCAGTGGCAGCGCGACCGTGGTTGGCGGGACTGGCCCCAGTTGTTCGGCCAGTACACGACACCGACGGAGCAGGATGTGACGCGCAGCCCGCATCTGCGCGCGATGCTTCAGGTGGAGGCGCCGGTCCCGCTCGACGACCTGCCACCGGCGCCCGACGGCCCGGACGATTCCGTCGCCCCCGCGGCGCGCAGGGCCGTCACGGTGCTGGCTCGGGAGCTCAACGACCTCCTCGCCCCGATGGTCGGTCAGCTCGAAGCCGGGGTGCCGGCAGGCTCCTGACATTGGGGCGCCGGAGCCCGGGGCGACGGCGGCCGCCCCGGACTCCACCGGTGGATCAGGCGATCCGGTAGGCCCGCTGGATCGTCTGCGTCACCGTGTTGCCGGCGGTGTCGGTGGCCGTCAGGCGCAGCGAGACGAAGCCGGCCCGTCGCGGGTGACTGATGCGGGCGACGCCCCGCAGCACCGGCAGCGTGACCCATGTCCTGCCGTCGTCGAACGACGCGGCGACGCCGAGCGTCCGGTTGGGCGCGGCGGTCGAGCCGCTCTGCCGGTCCAGGGTCACGGGGATGGTCATGGTCCTGCCCGCCCGGGCGGTGTTGGTGTCGTCGAGCCTCGGCGTCGGCCGGGCCGTGGTCAGCGGCAGCCGCTGCGGTGACGCCGTGTGCGCCGAGGTGAAGGTCCAGGCCACCGAGACCGACGTCGACAGGGTGTCCGGGGCGCCGCGGGTGACGGTCGCCTCCAGGCGGTAGTCGGCTTGGGCGGCGGGTACCGCGAACTCCGCCCACGGGCTGTCGGAGGTGCCGATCTCCGTGCCGTTGCGTGACAACCGGACGCGGACCGCCAGGTCGTCCCGGTTGGCGGGCCGGCCGGTCGCGTCACCGAACAGCGGCAGCGACGCGATCGAGATGGTGTCGCCGTCGCGGCCCGCGTACCCGAGCGGCGTCAGGGCCGGTGCCTGGGCGACCGTGGGGCCGAACGGGGCCGCGTTCCAGGTCTGGGTGTACGTCCTACCCGGCTGGAAGGTGGACTCCTGCATGGCCAGGTTGTCGCCTTCGCGGAACGTGGACGTCCAGGTGATGCCGCCGTCGGTGTTGTAGTACTCGGTGCCGTGGAACGGCAGGTCGATGGGCGTGTTCGAACCGATCGGCCCCGAGCCGCCGGGAGCAGCCGCGCGGTGGAACCGGACGGCGGTGCCGGTGCTGGCCTGGCTCCGGTAGGTCGCCGTGACGGTGGCGAGGTTCTTCGGCGACAGCTTCGTGGACAGGCCCGTGAACATGTCGCCCGGGCGGACGTACGCGAGGTCGTACGTGTAGGGGCTGTTGCGGAAGGTCTGGTCCGTGCCGGGCCGGGCGAGCCCGACGCCGAGAGTCGCGGTGAACTCGGGGGCCGCGACGGCGGGGCCGATCCGGCCGAAGACGACCTCCGCGAACGACGTCCCGCTGAGCTGGACGCCGGGGTAGCGGAAGCCGTCGTCCCAGTTCGCGCTCACGTTGATCGAGGTGGGTGCGGCGTCGCGCTGGGGCACCGTCAGGGCGACCGGCTTGGCGGTGCGGGCGTCGAGCTTCTCGGTGACCGGGCCGCGGACGTCCAGGACGGGCTGCGCGAGCAGGGTCGACACGTCGCCGTCGTGGATGGTGCTGTAGAGGGCGTAGCGGCCTTTGGGCAGCCGCAGGATGCCGCCGCCCGGTTCCCCGGCGAGGGTGCTGAACTCGCCGGTGGTCAGGCTCGCCGCCACGGTCGCGTACTGGGTGGCCGGCCTGCCGTCGCGCCCGGTGTGGTCGAGCCGGACGTCGTAGCTCTCGATCTCGCGGTTGAGGGCGAACGGCGTGCGTACCCGCAGGTCCCCGGCGCCGGTGGCGGTCAGCGCCCCCTGGTAGACGCCGTCGGGGGCGTCGACGCGGGTGTCCACGGTGATCGTTGCCTGGGCGTGGCCGCCGGCCGGGACCACCAGGGTGGCCGGGCTGACGGTGAGCATGCCGGCCGGGGCCGGGGCGACGGCCAGCGACAGGGTGACCGGCGCGGTGCCCGTGTTGCGGTAGCCGACGACCTGGGTGAGCGGGGTGTCGTCGGCGTGGGGCCAGCGCTGGACCGGGAAGTCGATGGCGGCGACGTCGGCGGCGATCGGCTGGGCGACGGCGCGGGCGATGTCCACCCGGCCGGCGCCCTGCTCGTAGAGGCTGTCGTCGCCGGCCGGCTTGGCCGAGTCCATCAGGGCGGCCTTGAGTTGCGGGCCGGCCCAGTCGGGGTGCTGTCCGGCGAGGATCGCGGCCGTGCCCGCGACGTGCGGGGTGGCCATCGACGTGCCGGACATGGGGGCGTAGCCGCCACCGGGGGCGGCTGCCACGATGTCGACGCCTGGCGCGCTGATCTCGGGCTTGATGTGGTTGTCGCCGAGGCGGGGGCCTCTGCTGGAGAAGTAGGCCCGCTGGTCGTCGGCGTCGACCGCGGCGACGGCGAGCGCGTCGTCGGCGGTGGCCGGTGAGGACACGGACTTCGGCTTGCCCTCGTTGCCGGCGGCGACCACGAAGAGCGTGCCGTACCGGCTGCTCAGGTCCTGGACGGCGGTTTCGAGGGGGTCGAGGCCGGGCGCGTCGGTGCCGCCGAGGCTCACGTTGACGACCCGGGCCTGCGGTGCGAGCCACTGCATGCCGGCGATGATGTCCGAGTCCTGGCACTCGGTGGTGGCGCAGACCTTGCCGACGAGCAGTTTCGCGCCCGGCGCCACGCCGCGGTACCTGCCCTCGGAGGCGGCGCCGCTGCCCACGATGGTCGACGCCACGTGGGTGCCGTGGCCGACGGCGTCGGCGGGGTCGTTGCCGCCGGTGAAGTCGCGGACCTCGGTGAGGTGTCCGGCGAAGTCGGGGTGGCTGGCGTCGATGCCGGTGTCGAGGACGCCGACGGTGACGCCGGTGCCGTCGAAGCCGGCCTGCCAGGCCGCGGGAGCGCCGATCTGCGGCACGCTGCGGTCCAGTGAGACCCTGCGTTTGCCGTCGAGCCAGATGTGGGTGACCCCCGGGGTGAGGGTGCGCCCGGTCGGCGTGGCGCGGGTCAGCGACGACCAGAGCGTCACCCGGTCGTCGCGGTCGGCCCGCACGGCGAGCGCGCGGGCGGCGGGCAGGTCGGCCCGCACGCGGGCGTCGCCCCCGACGGTCGCGGTCCGCGCCCGCGCCGCCAGGTTCTCCGGGTACGCGACCAGCAGCGGCAGTTCGGCCGCCCGGTCGTCGTAGCCGAACCCGCCCAGCTCGGTGAGGTCGAACAGCCGTCGGTCGATCCGCCCGTCGTGCAGCAGCGGCACGGCGTCGACGGGAACGACGTGCTGGTGGCCGCCCTCCCGGCTGGTCACGAACCGCATGCCGGCCCGCCCCGGTCCCGGCTGGATCTCCGGGCGGCCGTTCGCGTCCAGGGACACCCGGTCGCCGGTGATGAGCGTGAAGGTGCCGGGCGTGCCGGAGACGGAGGCCGCTGGCCTCTCCTGCGCCGCCGCCGAGCCGGCCGTCAGGCCCGCCGCGACCAGCGCTGTGGTGAGCACTCCAGCCGTCAGGGCGCGTCGTTGACGTCGTCGCACATCGTCCTCTCCGCCACGGGTGTCTCCCGGGACGGCACGATGACGCCTGGACGAACTCCGGGGTTGATCTTCAGGCATGTGACAGTGGTCACAAACGAGGCCCGCGCCGGTTCGCGTGGATCGCACCGGCGGGTTGCATGCGCGGTGACCACGGAGCATTGGCTTGGGAGGGCGCAGGTCAGATGCGTGATGCTGAGGAGTTCGACGCCCTCTACGCCGCCTGTGCCGGGCGGATCGTGGGTCACGTCTACGCGCTGACCGGCAACCGCAGCGAGGCGGAGGACGCCGTCGCCGAGGCGTTCATGCGGGCCTGGCAGCGCTGGCACACCGTACGGGAGGCCGACAGCCCGGAGGCGTGGATCCGCACGGTCGCCTCCCGCGCGGCGGTGAGCAGTTGGCGCAAGACGTTCAACCGGTTGCGCGCACACCACCGGGCCGCCGTCGACCAGAGCGTGCCCGGGCTCAGCGAAAACCACGTCGCCCTCATCCAGGCGCTGCAACGGCTCAGCGCCAACGAGCGTCGCGCCGTGGTGCTGCACCACCTGAACGATCTCAGCGTCGCCGAGGTGGCAGCCGAGATGCAGGCGCCCGTCGGAACCGTCAAGTCGTACCTCGCCCGTGGTCGCCGAGCGATGGCCGGGATGCTGACCGAGGCGTACCAGGAGGAGACCTCCCATGGTTGATCCGCACGACGACCTCACGGCGATCGTCGACGAGGTCCGGCGAGTCACGACGCTGCCCGGGGCGCAGACGTTGCGCCGCCGCAGCGACCGGCGTCGGCGACGGCGGGCGGCCGTCACCGGCGTGGGGTTGGCCGTGGTGGCCGTGACCGCCGGCGCCGCCCTGCTGCAGGCACGCGCCGGCGTCGGGACGCCGGACCCGGGTGTCGGCACGGCCGGCGTGGCGTCGCCGTCGGTCGTCGCGTCCACGACCGCCCCGGCGGGGCCGCAGGAGATCCTCGGCGGCCGCCGGCAGGTCCGGATCCTGGTGCCCGGCCTGGCCGGGGCCGCGTTGGCGACCGGTCGGACCGACGACCGGGTGCGCGCCAGCACGGAGGCCGGTGTCGACGAGCGGTCGCTGTGGGTCCTGCGCCCCGAGGGGGACACCTTCCGGATCGTCGCGGCCACACCGGCCGGCGCCGATCAGGTCTGCATGACCGTCGTGCACGACGCCGCGCCGGGCAGCGTCCGCGGCCGGGCGTGCGACCCGACCGCGCAGACGCAGCTGTTCCGGATCGAACGGGTCGCCGACGGCAGCTACTCGATCTTCCAGGGCAGGCGCTACGTCCAGGTGGTCGACGGCACGAACGCCCTGGTCCCCGACCTGCCCGAGGCCCTGACCACCACGTACGAGTTCGAGGACCGAGGTCCGTCGGGCCCGTGACGGTTGCCGGCCCGCGGGCCCGACCTGGTGCGTGACCAGGCCGGGCCCGTCGTGCGTCAGCCGGTCAGGGTGAACTTCTCCCACGGCCCGATCGCCGTACGGTTGGCGATCAGCGCCGCCGCCCCGGCGTTCTCGGCGGCCACGATCTGGTTGTTGGCCAGTGCTCGGAGGCTGACCGTCCCGTCGGAGTTGGTGATGAGCTGGAAGGTCTCCCACGGGCCGATCGCCGCACGGTTGGCGATCAGCGGCGCCGCACCGGCGTTGTCGGCGCAGACGTACAGGCCGTTGACGCGCGACCGCAGGGCGATGTTGCCGTTGCCGGCGTCGACCCGGTCGAACTGCTCGGACAGCCCGACGGTGGCCGCCTTCGCGATGAGCGGTGCGGCGCCGCCGTTGTCAGCCGTGACGTACTGGCTGTTGATCTGCGCTCGCAGGCTGACCGCCCCGCCGCCACCGGAGCCGGTGGTGAAGGTGAACGAGTCGATGTCGAACAGGTTGCCGGCCCCGCCCTTGAACACCAGGAACAGCGTGGTGGTCGCCGCGGGTGCGTTGGTGATCGCGCCGGAGACGGTCGTGAAGGTCTCCCAGCCGCCGGTCACCGGCACCGCGACACTGCCCAGCAGGGTGCCGGTGGCGGATCCGGCGCGTACCTCGATGGTGCCGCCGGCGCCGGCCGAGGAGACCCGCGCGGCGAACCGGGTGGCGTTGGCCAGGTGGTACGGCTGGTACGAGATCCAGTCGTTGTTCTCGATGAACCCGGCGGTCCGGCCGCCCTCGGCGCTGGCGTGGTCGGCGATCTGGACGCCGGACTGGGCGCCGAAGTGCTCGCCCTGCCGGTGCTTCGGTTGCAGCGTCTTGATGCTGTGGGTGGTGAGCCCGCCGTTGTCGGTGTAGGAGGCGTCGAAGACCCCGTAGATGTTGGCGGCCGTGTCGTGCTCACCGTCGACCGGGATGGTGATGGTGCCGCTGCAGCCGGTCTTCGAGGTGATCTGGTGGGCGTGGCTGTCGTGACCCAGGGCGTAGCTGACGGTCACCCGCCCGCAGTTGATCGTGCCGTCCTGCGGGTCGCTCACCGTGACCTGGAACGGCACCGTGTCCCCGAAGCTGAAGAGCTGCCCGTTGGTGGGCAGGGTGAGCGACACCGTCGGGGCGGTGTTGCCCACGGTGATCACCAGGCTCGCCGTGCCGGACAGGCCGGTGGGGTCGGTGACCTTCAGGGTCGGGGTGTACGTGCCGTTCGTGGTGTACGTCTTGGTCGGGTTGGCCGCCGTCGACGTCGTCCCGTCGCCGAAGGTCCACAGGTAGCTCAGCGCCCCGCCCTCCGGGTCGGAGCTGCCGGCCGAGGAGAAGGTCACCGTCAGCGGGTTCGACCCCGAGGTGGGGTTCGCCGAGGCGACCGCGACCGGGCTGCGGTTGCCACCGCCGATGTGCTCGACGCGGTACAACGCCTGGTTGTTCGCACCGGTGCCGTAGTCCAGCACGTAGAGCGCCCCGTCCGGCCCGAAGGCCATGTCCATCACCTGGGTGCCGGTCCACGGGAAGTCGGAGATCGCCCCGCGCGAGCCGTCGGCGTTGACCGCGATCGCCTTGATCCAGCGGCGGCCGTACTCGCCGGCGAAGAACTGGCCGTCCAGCGACGCCGGGAACTTGACGCTGGAGTTGAGAGCGGCGTTGTACCGGTACACCGGCCCGCCCATCGGTGACTCGGAGCCGCCGCCGAACTCCGGCGGCGACCCGGCGTCGCCGTACTTGATCCAGCTCGCCTTCGCCGCGGGCAGGGTGGTGAGCCCGGTGTTGCGGAACGAGTTGTTGGTCGGCCCGCCGGCGCAGTTGTACTTGGCCTGCGACGGCCCCGACGGGAAGGTGTACTCGTTGTACGTCTCGGCGGCCGTGTTGGTGCCGGTGCAGTACGGCCAGCCGTAGTTGCCGGGCCCGGTGATGCGGTCGAACTCGACCTGGCCGCCGGGACCACGGTTCGGGTCGCCGGCTCCGGCATCGGGGCCGTAGTCACCGAGGTAGACGATGCCGGTCGGCTTGTCGACGCTCATCCGGAACGGGTTGCGGAAGCCCATCGCGTAGATCTCCGGACGCGTGCGGGCCGTGCCGGGCGCGAACATGTTGCCCGCCGGGATCGTGTACGAGCCGTCCGGCTGCGGCTTGATCCGCAGCACCTTGCCCCGCAGGTCGTTGGTGTTGCCCGACGAGCGCTGGGCGTCGAACTGCGGGTTGCGGTCGGTCCGCTCGTCGATGGGCGTGAACGAGTTGGACTCGAACGGGTTGGTGTCGTCGCCGGTGGTCAGGTACAGGTTGCCGGCGGCGTCGAAGTCGATGTCGCCGCCCACGTGGCAGCACTGGCCCCGGTCGTTGTCGACCTGGAGCATGATCCGCTCACTGCCCAGGTTGAGCGTGTCATCGGTGTTGAGGGTGAACCGGGACAGCTGCAGGTGCCCCTTCCACCGGTCGAAGTCCGCCGCCGTCCCGTTGGCCGGCGCGTCGCCCGCAGGGGTGTTCAGCGTGGGCGAGTAGTAGAGGTAGACGAATCGGTTGGTGGCGAAGTTGGGGTCGACGGCGACGCCCTGCAGGCCCTCCTCGTCGTGGGTGTAGACGGCCAGGGTGCCGGCGACCTTGGTGTTGCCGGCCGCGTCGGTCACGCGGACGGTGCCGTTGCGGGCGGTGTGGATCACCGAGCGGTTGGGCATGACGGCCAGGGACATGGCCTCGCCGAGCTCCGCTCCGCCGGTGGCCAGGGTGACCTGCTGGTAGTCGGCGGCGGGAATGACGGCCGCCTGGGCGGGCGACGGGGCGGCCAGGGCAAGGGTGACGCTCGCGGCGGTGGTGAGCGCGGCGACGAGCGCCCGGGGCCAGCGCCGGGGGTGTGCGGGCATGATCGTCCTTTCTCGACGACCGGGGGTCGGGCGCGCGGGGGCGCGCCACGGCCGGGGTGGTGGTGGCGTGGGGTGGACCGGGCGGGGTCAGCCGGTGACGAGGTCGAACTTCTCCCACTGGCCGATGCCGGTGCGGTTGGCGATCAGTGCGGCGGCGCCCGCGTTCTCCGCGACGACGTACCGGTTGTTCACCAGGGCCCGGAGGCTGACCGTGCCGTCGGAGTTGCGGACGAGCTGGAACGTCTCCCAGGCGCCGGCGGAGGCCCGGTTGGCGATCAGCGGTGCGGCGCCGGCGTTCTCGGCCGCCACGTACATGCCGTTGGCCTTGGCGCGCAGCGCCACGTTGCCGCCGCCGAGGTCGACCAGGTCGAACCGCTCGGTGGTGCCGATGGCGCTCCGGTTGGCGATCAGCGAGGTGGTGGCGTTGGGCGCGCTGACGTACTGGTTGTTGGCCCGGGCACGCAGGCTGGAGCCGCTGGGCGGCGGGGTGGTCGTGCGCGGCGAGCAGTCGGCCGTCACGGCGCCGGAGGCGACCCGGAGACCGCCGAGCAGCATCCGGGTGAAGTTCGAGTCGGCGTACGACTCCTCGGTGTGCCCGAGACCGGTGTACCAGGCCCGCCCACCGCCGTAGGCCCGGCACCACGTGATCGGGTGGTCGCCCATGCTGCCGCCGCTGTACGACGACTCGTCGAGGCTGGCCAGGACCCGCACGTTCGGCCGGGGGTTGGTGCGGTAGTTGTACCACTCGTCGCTGCGGACCCAGGTGTCGGACAGGTGCGCGGTGGAGGGGTTCGTCCGGTCCTCGACGCGGATGGTGGCGGACTGGATCGCCGGGTGCGAGCTGAACCACGCCCCGACCAGCCCGCCGTACCACGGCCAGTCGTACTCGGTGTCGGCGGCGGCGTGGACGCCGACGTACCCGCCGCCGGCGGCGATGTAGGACTCGAACGCCGTCTGCTGGGTGGCGTTGAGGACGTCGCCCGTCGTCGACAGGAAGACCACCGCCTGGTACTGCGCCAGGTTGGCGGTGGTGAACTGGGCGGCGTCCTCGGTCGCGGTCACGGTGAAGCCGTTGGCGGTGCCGAGCTGCCGGATGGCGGCGATGCCGTTGGGAATGGACGAGTGCCGGAATCCGGCGGTCTTGCTGAACACCAGGACCTTGGTCAGCGGTGCCGCCGAGGCCGGGGCCGGCAGGGCCACCAGGGTGGCCAGCAACACGGCCAGGCCGGTGATGAGTGCTAAGGCACGGGAACGCATGCTCTGCTCCTCTGCTGAGCGTCGGCCCCGGGCGTGCACGTCACTGGCGTGCGGGCTCGCCGAGGGCCGGGTTGGCGGTTGGTACGGAGCCGGGCCGCCGATGCTCGGCTGAGGCGGTGCGGGTGCTGCGGTGGAGTCGGTGCGTCGACCGGCCAGTGTGGACGACCGGAGACACATCGACTTGCATCGCTGAGGCAGTTAACCTCCGATGTCTAAGCCCCGTCAAGCCCGCGTCTCGTCAACCGGTCGGGTCGGGTTCGAGGGCCCGCCAGTTCAGGCGGTCGCGGTGGAGCCGCTCGATGGCTGCCCAGCCGAGCGTGAATGGTACGGCGCCCATGGCGACGACACCCAGCACGCCAGCGCCGGTCACGTCGAAGACGGCCCCTACCTCGCCGAACAGCTGGGCGACGGTCTGGAAGGCCAGGTGGAAGCCGATGCCCGCCCAGACGTCGCCGGTCGCGGCGCGGAAGCCACCGAGCAGGAGCGCGAAGACGAAGAAGAGCAGGAGCCTGTCGAGGGAGGTGGCGGCGCCGACGAGAAGCCCGAACAGGGTGAACAGCACGGCCTGCCCGAGGACGGCCTGCCAGGCCGGTAGCCGGGTGGCGAGGTTGCGCTGCAGGTAGCCGCGGAAGACCAGTTCCTCCGGCAGCGCCTCGTACAGGAGGACGAGGACGAGGAGCAGCGCCGCGACCCGCGCGGCGTCCGACGCGGAGGTCCGCAGGCTGATCTCGACCCAACCGAGGCCGAGGCAGAGCGCGAACCCGATGGCGGCGGGGACGAGCCAGCAGGCCATGCCCAGCAGAAGGCGTCGCCAGCCGGCACACAGGGAGGGCAGCCCGAGGCCGGTCCAGCCACGACGGTCGAGCAGCCGGCGGGCGGCCACCACCAGGGGGACGACGAGCACCGTCGTGAGGATCGCCCTGGCCACGTGGGTCGGGCGGTCGTAGTCACGACCCGGCAGGGCACCGTGGTAGAGGAACAACCAGACCAGCACGGTGCCGGCGAAGACGATGAGGATCCGCCAGTGCAGGGCGAGGCGAGGGGCGCCGCTCACCACGCGCAGCGTAGCCACCGGCGTCAACGGCGGTTCTCAACGGCCGAGGACGAGGTACGCGAGGCCGAGGACCCCGCGATAGCCGCCGACGTACTGGCGCAGCCGGTCGTCGAGTTCCGCCCGGATCTCCGCCGCGCGATGGTCCGTCGGATGCCTCAGCAGCCACTCCTGCCGACCCGCGAGCCAGGTGGACTCGAAGTCGTCCCACTCGCGTTGGTCGGCGGTGCTCATGTGCAGGACCCGCCAGCCGTGCTCGCGGGCGGCCTCGACGAGGCCCGGAAGGTCGGTGGTTTCCGCTCCGAAGATCTGTTCGACCTCGGTCGTGGGAGACCGTTCCCAGAACGCCGCGCCGAACAGCAGCCGGCCCCCGGGCCGGAGCACGGTGGTGAGCGCGTCGAGGGCCGCGTCGGTGCCGCCGAAGGCGTGCGCGGCGCCGATGGAGAGAACCCGGTCGGCCGGCTCCTGCCAGGTCGCCGCTTCCCCCATCACGAAGGCGACGTGCCGGTTCAGCGAGCGGCTCGCGGCCAGCCGTCGTCCCCGGGCCAGTGCGGCGTCGTCGGTGTCGACGCCGACGCCCCTCGTTGCGACCGGGCCGGCGACACCGCCGGCGGCGACGGCCCTGAGCAGCAGCTCACCCCAGCCGCAGCCGAGGTCGAGGACGCGCGAGCCGGGGCGTACGTCGAGCCGTTGCACCAGCAGGGCCGCGTGCTCCTCCGACAGTGGCGTGTTCCAGCGCATCCGGGCGTAGCGGCTGCGAGCGAGGTCGTCGGTTGACTGCATCCGTCGAGGGTCCCAAGTCGTGATCGACGGCGCTCGTCCAGGGCCGCCCCGGCGTCCGGAAGCGGGGACCGGCCGGCGGGCCGTACGGCAGGATCGGTGCCATGGAGGTGGTCGGGGCGGGGCCGTTCCGGCGGCCGACGCCACAGGAGGTGGCCGCGGCGGCCGGCCGAGGGCTGGCGGACGTGATCGGCCCGGATCTGCGGGTGCTGTTCTGCGGCTTCAACCCGGGTCTCTACTCCGCCGCGGTGGGGCACCCCTTCGCGCGGCGGGGCAGCCGCTTCTGGCCCGCCCTGCACCGTTCCGGTTTCACCGACCGGGAGCTGCACCCGTGGGAGCGCGACGAGCTGCTGCGGCAGGGCGTGGGCATCACCAGCCTCAGCAACCGGGCCACCGCCCGCGCCGACGAACTGACGCGGGCGGAGTTGGTGGCCGGGGTGACGGGACTGGCGGTGAAGGCCGAGCGGTACCGGCCACGGTGGGTGGCGATCCTCGGGGTGACCGCGTACCGGATCGGCTTCGTGCGGCCCCGGGCCGGGCTGGGCCCGCAGCCGGATCCGCTGGGCCCAGCCCGGGTCTGGGTGCTGCCCAACCCCAGTGGCCTGAACGCGCACTTCCCGCTGCCGGCGCTGACGGCCGAGTTCGCGGCGCTGTATCGGGAGACCGACGCCTAGGCGTGCTGGGCGGCGTCGGGCGTCTCCCGGGCGGCCAGCGCCTGGTAGTAGGACTGCATCGCGGGGTGGTACTCGTTGAACTCGGGGCGGGGTGAGCCGTCGCGGGAGGCGACGAGCATGTCCAGGTAGTACTCCCAGCCGGCTCCCACCTCGGCGATGCCCTCCACGCTGGTCAGGTGCTGCACGAACCGCAGCTCGGTGCTGCCGTCGGCCTCGGACAGCTCCATCTCCAGCAGCCAGTGCCCGTAGCTGTCGATCATCGACACGGCGAGACGCCGCTGCGGTTCGCACGCGTCGATGCGCACCTCACACCAGGGCTGCTGCTCCTCGTACGCCATCTGGACCCGGATGGTCCGGCCGGGCGCGGCGTCGCCCTCCCACGGGCCGAACCAGCGGGCCGTGCGCTCCGGTTCGGTCAGGCTGGCCCACACGTCCGCCGCCGGGGCGCGGAACGTGCGGGTGAGGACGAGATCGTGGCCGGTGGCGGTGCGGAACAGTCGTCCGGCGGGTGTACGGGTCATGCCGTGTGCTCCCTTCGGTGCTCCGCCGGGCCGCGGCTGCGGCGTTCTCGGCGGGTTCGATAGACCTCGGTCTCCAACGCGTCGAGGTGCCGCTCCCACCGGTCGGCGGTGACGAGCTCGGCGAGCCAGTCGACCAGTTCGGCGAGCGGGCCGGGATCGAGGCGGTAGATCCTCCTGCGGCCGACCAGTTCGTCGCGGACGAGCCCGCTATCGCGCAGCACCCGCAGGTGGCGGCTGATCGCGGGTCGGCTGATCGCGAACCGCTGGGCGATGTCGCCGGCGGCCAGTGGCTCGTCGCGCAGCATGGTCAGGATGCGTCGCCGTACCGGGTCCGCGATCGCGGTGGCCACCTCGTCCACCGCCAAAGCGTAACCTATGAGTTACGGTTTCCGTGCGAGCAGGAAGCCCTGCGCGGACTTCTCGTTGAGGCCGGGCTCGCGGACCAGCCTGGCCACCTCCACCAGCCCGGCCCGCGTCACCAGGTCCGCGACCACGTCCATCGGCACCCAGTAGACGTCGAGCGACACGTCGTGCCCGTACGCGTGGGTCAGCTCCCGCCGCTCGTCGCCGACCTTGAACGCGATCAACAAGTGACCCCCGCTCGCCAGCACCCGGTGGAACTCGGCGAACGCGACCGGCAGCAGCTCCGGCGGCGTGTGCACCAGCGAGTACCAGGACACCACCCCGCCCAGCTCCCCGTCGGGCAGGTCCAGGTCGGTCATCGTGCCCACCTCGAAGCGCAACCCCGGGTACGTCCGGCGGGCCACCTCGATCATCGCGGGGGACAGGTCGATGCCGAAGGTGTCCACCCCGAAACCCGCCAGGTGGGCGGTGATCCGGCCGGGACCGCAGCCCACGTCGGCCACCGGGCCGGTCACCACCTCGGCGTACGCGGCCAGCATGGCCCGGTCCCAGGGGCGGACGGCCAACTCGTCGTGCAGCAGCTCGGCGTAGTCGACGGCGACGGTGTCGTAGGAGGCGCGGGTGGCGTCGAGGCGGTCGGAGATCATGGCCCTGCACGGTAGTGGACACCTGCGACGTGGCGAGGTGCTGCGTCGATGGTGGGCACATGATCACCTGGCCTGGCACTCTTGACGCATGGCCGCCCTGCTTCGATCCCGCGTGACCGACTGGACCGTCGCCGTACCCGTACTCGCGGTGCTGGTGCTGATCGCCACCTGGGGACGGCAGCTACCCGGGCCCGTCATCGTGGTGGTCGCGGTGCTTCTGGGCGGGGCGGTCCTCGCGGCGGTGCACCACGCCGAGGTGGTCGCCCACCGGGTGGGGGAGCCGTACGGCTCCCTGGTGCTCGCCGTCGCGGTCACCGTGATCGAGGTCGCCCTGATCGTCACGCTGATGATCAGCGGGCCGGAGAAGACCCAGTCGCTGGCCCGGGACACCGTCTTCGCCGCCGTCATGATCACCTGTAACGGGATCCTCGGCCTGTCCCTGCTGCTCGGGGCACTGCGACGTCGGGTCGCGGTGTTCAATCCCGAGGGCACCGGCGGAGCGCTGGCCACCGTGATCACCCTGGCCACCCTGAGTCTGGTCATCCCGACCTTCACCACGGCCCGGCCCGGGCCGGAGTTCAGCCCGGCCCAGCTCGCCTTCGCCGCCGTGGCGTCGCTGGCGCTGTACGGGCTGTTCGTGCTCGTGCAGACCGGCCGGCACCGCGACTACTTCCTGCCCGTCGACAGCCAGGGCCGGGTGATCGACGCGGAGGAGCACGCCAAGCCGCCGACCACCCGCGCCGCGCTGGTCAGCCTGGGACTGCTGCTGGTGGCGCTGGTCGCCGTGGTCGGCGACGCCAAGACCGTCTCCCCGACCATCGAGGCCGGGGTAGCGGCGGCGAACCTGCCGCACGCGTTCGTCGGTGTCATCATCGCCCTGCTGGTGCTGCTGCCCGAGACCCTGGCCGCGGCCCGCGCCGCCCGCCGCGACCGGGTGCAGATCAGCCTCAACCTCGCGCTCGGCTCGGCGATGGCCAGCATCGGCCTGACCATCCCGGCCATCGCCATCGCCTCGATCTGGCTGGACGGCCCCCTGCTGCTCGGCCTCGGCGGCACCCAGCTCGCGCTGCTGGCGCTCACCGCCGTGACGGCGGTGCTGACCGTGGTGCCGGGCCGGGCCACCCTGTTGCAGGGCGGCGTGCACCTGGTGCTGCTGGCCGCCTTCGTCTTCCTGGCCGCGAGCCCCTGACCCGTCCGCGCCGCGACCCGGCGCCGGCTCAGTCGGCGAGGCGGTCCGCGCGGGCGTTCAGGTAGCGCTGCTGGGCCAGGTTCGTCGACCTCGCCGCCGCCATCCGGTACGCCTCCCGGGCGGCGCCGCGCTCGCCGACCAGCTCCCACAGGTGGGCGCGGGCCGCCGGCAGTCGGGGGTCGTCGGCCAACCGGGCGTCGTCGGCCAGCTCGGCGAGCAGCCCCAACCCCGCCAGCGCGCCCCGGCTCATCGCCACCGCCACCGCGTGGTTGAGTGCCACGACCGGGTTGTCGGAGATACCCATCAGCACCTCGTACAGGGCGGTGATCTGCGCCCAGTCGGTGGCCGCCGCGCTGGGCGCCTCGTCGTGCACGGCCGCGATGGCCGCCTGGAGCTGGTACGGCCCGACGACCCCGCGCGGCAGCGCCCCGGTGATCAACGCGACGCCCTCGGCGATCTGGTCGGCCCGCCACCGGCCGCGGTCCTGCTCGGCCATCGGCACCAGCTCGCCGTGCGGGCCGATCCGGGCCGGGGCGCGGGCGTCGGTGAGCAGCATCAGCGCGAGCAACCCGGTGACCTCGGGATCATCGGGCAGCAGCCGGTGCACCAGGCGGGTCAGCCGGATCGCCTCGGCGGTCAGGTCGGCGCGCAGCAGGCCGGGGCCGGCGGTGCGCGTGTACCCCTCGGTGAAGACCAGGTAGAGCACGTGCAGCACGGCGGCGAGCCGTTCGGCGCGCTCCGGGCCGGTGGGCGGGGCGAACCGCAGTCCGCTGTCGCGGATCCGCTGCTTGCCCCGGCTGATTCGCCGGGTCATCGTCGCCTCCGGCACCAGGAAGGCGCGGGCCACCTCGGCGGTGCTCAACCCGCCCACCGCGCGCAGCGTCAGGGCGATCTGCGACGCCGGCGAGAGCGCCGGATGGCAGCACAGGAACAGCAGGATGAGCGTGTCGTCGGCGTCGGCCGGTGGCCGGTCCGCTGCCGGAGCCTGCCACTGCTCGGGCAGCACCCACCGCGCCACGGTGTCCTCCCGCCGCACCCGGGCCTGCTCGCGGCGCAGCAGGTCGGTCAGCCGGCGGGACGCGACGGTGATCAGCCAGCCGCGCGGGTTCTCCGGTACGCCGTCGCGCGGCCAGCCACCCGCTGCGGCGATCAGCGCCTCCTGGACGGCGTCCTCGGCGGTGTCGAAGTGCCCGTAGCGGCGCACCAGCGCGCCGAGGACCTGCGGCGCGAGGTCGCGCAGCAGGTCCTCGACGGGGTTCGGCACGGTCAGCCGGCCAGGTCCTCGACGCCGTCCAGCACCGGCCGCACGTCCACGTACCCGCCGGGCGCGTCCGGGTCGACCAGACCGGCGGCGATCTCGGTGGCCCGGTCGAAGCTGGCGCACTCCACGATGGTGTAGCCGGCCAGCACCTCCTGCGTCTCCGGGTACGGGCCGTCGGTGACCACGGGCGCGCCCCCGCGCACCTGCACCCGGCGGGCGTGCACCGGCTCGCTGAGACCGCGGGCGTCGACCAGCTCCCCGGACTCGGCGAGCGCCTGGTGGAACGTCTCCATGTGCTTGTGCATGGCCGCGATCTGCTCGGCCGACATGGCCGGCCGGTCGGTCGCCCGGCCGGAGAGCACGTCGTAGTCCTGCTGCGAGCCGTAGAGCAGGATCATGTACTTCACGGTGGTCCCTCCTGTCCCGGCGCCACGACGGCGCCGCTCACCAGAGACGTCGAAGCCACCAACCCCACCCGGACACGCTAGTTCCCGCGAACTCGACCACCCCGGTGACCATGACGTTGTTGTCACGACACGCCGCACCGGCCAGCAACAACTTCATGATCACCGGGGCGGGAGGGGACGGGAGGGGGTCGGGTGGGTGGTGGGGGGTCGTTAGCGTGGCGGGATGACGACCGTGTGGGTGGTACTGGGGATCTTTGTCGTGGTGGGGGGTGCGGCGTTCGGGGTGGTGGCGTGGCGGGACCGGGGGCGGTTGAGTTCCGCCGACGACGATGCCGCCGCTCGGGCGGCGCGGGCCAATCAGCAGCGGTACGAGGCCGAGCGGCACGCCGAGCAGGGCGACACGTGGCTGCGGGGGCGCGACGCCAGCGGCGGCTGACGGTCACTGGCCGTAGGAGAGCCGGAGCCGGTCGTTGATCAGGTAGTTGAGGCGGTGTCGCAGGTACCCGAGGGTGCTCTCGCTCGGCAGCTCACCGTCGGTGGTGAGCGTCCAGCGCAGCGCGCAGCCCTGACCGGGCGGTTGGGCGGCCAGGTCGAAGCGGACCTGGTCCAGCGGCCGGTGCGGCCACAGCGACGACCAGACCACCAGCACCGGCGCGTATCCCG
Organism: Micromonospora sp. RHAY321; assembly: GCF_023896955.1. Taxonomy (GTDB): domain Bacteria; phylum Actinomycetota; class Actinomycetes; order Mycobacteriales; family Micromonosporaceae; genus Micromonospora. The sequence goes on along the minus strand of NZ_JAMHIW010000001.1, from coordinate 643,793 downwards.
CCACCACCCGGGGCGGCACCTCGTCGTCGCGCAGCTCCAGCCAGGGCCGGCTGCCGGCCTCGTACGGGTCCCGCAGCGAGCGCCACACGACGTGCGGCGGGGCCGGCTGGCTGCGGCGGCGGCTGCCCAGCACGTGCACCACGACCCTCCTGACCGGACGGACACCCGCCCCGCACCATTGTGGTCGTCCGGCACCCGCGCCGTGAACCATCCGGTGCCGGTTCCCGTGAATCAGGTCGGTGGAATGGCGCTCCGATGTCGGGGGTACTGCCCGGTGCGGAACCGACGCCAGGGGAGGGACAGTGGGGGCACGGTCAGGTCGCGACGCGCGGGGTCCGTTGGTGGGCCTGCTGATCGCCGCGCTGGTGTCGGTCGCCTGTGCCGTCGGCGGGGTGGCCGAGCCGGAGGGTGAGCGCCCGGCGCCGGGACGCCAGACGGCCGCCCCGGATCCGAGCACCACCCGGGCCGACAGCACCACCAGTGTCGCCGAGTTCCAGCAGGACGTCGCCGACGCGCAGGCGATCGCCGAGCGGTACTGGGCGGCCCAGTTCAAGGCCTCCGGGCAGCGATTCCGGCCGGTCCGGCAGATCGTCCCGTACCAGCGGGCGGGTCAGGTGTCCTGCGGCGGTCAGGCGCTGCCGCGCAACAACGCCGTCTACTGCTCGCAAGGCGACTTCATCGCCTACGACGTCACCTGGTCGGTGGCGGCGTTCCGCCAGGTCGGCGACGCGTTCGTGTTCTACCTGCTCGGCCACGAGTACGCCCACGGCATCCAGGTGCGTCTCGGCATCCGCTCCACCTTCACCATCCAGCAGGAGTTGCAGGCCGACTGCATGGCCGGGGCGTACCTCGGCGACTCGGTGCGCTCCGGCGCGCTGACCCTCGCCGAGGGTGACCTGGACGAGTTCCGGGAGGGGTTGGCGGCGGTCGGCGACGACCCGGACCAGCCGTGGTTCGCCGAGGGTTCGCACGGCACGGCCGAGCAGCGCACCGAGTCGTTCTTCCGTGGGTACGAGCGATCCCTGGACGCGTGCGACCTGAGCTGACCGGGGTTGCCCGGATCACCCCTTCGCCCGCCGCCGGCACCCGCCGCGGCCGGCCCTGGCAGGATCGCCGGTGTCGGCCACGACCCTGGAGGATCCGCTGAGCAGCCAACACCCCGCCGCCGTGCTCTTCGACATGGATGGCACGCTGGTCGACAGCGAGAAGCTGTGGGACATCGCGCTCCAGGAGCTCGCCCGGGAGTACGGCGGGGAGCTCTCCCTCGCCGCCCGCCGGTCGATCATCGGCACCAGCATGGCCGAGTCGATGCGCATCCTGCACGACGACCTGGGGCAGCCCGAACGGGACCCGGAGGCCAGCGCGGCGTGGATCAACGCCCGGATCCTGGAGCTGTTCCGCACCGGGCTGCGGTGGCGTCCCGGCGCGTTCGCCCTGCTGCGGGCGGTGCGGGCGGCGGGCATCCCCACCGCGCTGGTCACCTCCAGCGGTCGGCCGCTGGTCGAGATCGCCCTGGACACCCTGGGTCGGGACAGCTTCGACGTGGTGGTCTGCGGGGACGAGGTGGTCGCCGCCAAGCCCCACCCGGAGCCGTACCTGACCGCGGCCCGGCTGCTGGGCGTTCCGATCAGCCGTTGCGTGGCGATCGAGGACTCGCCGACCGGGGTGGCCAGCGCGCTCGCCTCCGGCGCGGCGGTGCTGGCCGTACCCGCGGAGGCGCCGCTGCCGGTCACGGCCGGCGTACACCAGGTGGAGAGCCTGACCGGCGCGGACCTGGAGCTGCTCGCCGCATTGCTGGTCGACCGGGCCGGCGCGACGGGCTGACCGGGGCGGCGCGGATCAGGGGCGCTCGGCGAAGACCGCGGCGACCACCTGATAGCCGTCGAACGCCCGCGCGGCTCCCGCGTAGGCGGCCAGGTGGATGAACAGCTCGACGATCTCCTCCTTGGTCACCCCCGACTGCAGCGCGATGCGCAGCTGACCGCGCAGCGGCTCGTGGGTGCCGAGAGCGGCGGCGATGGCCACCGAGACCAGGCAGCGGCTGTGCAGGTCCAACCCCGGGCGGGGCCATGCCTCGCCGAAGGTCTGCACGGTGGCCAGGCGGCGGAAGTCCTGCCCGACCGGTGGCTCGCCCTCGCCGAGCGGCAGCGTGAGCGGCTGACCGAGCAGCCGCTCGGCGTTGTCCAGGGCTCGCTGGTACCCGTCCTGATCGGTCATGTCACCCTTCCCGGCTCGGCACCGCCGCCGGGAACCGCGGGCGGGCCGGCACCGCCATCGTGGCAGCTCGGGCCTGGTCCGGAGGGCGATTCGGCCGAGGCGGACAGCACGGACCCCCGGCGCCGCGAACGGCGCCGGGGGTCCGTGGTGACTGACTGCTCAGTCGTGGGCGATCGCGCCCAGGACGTTGATCCGTGCCGCCCGCACCGCCGGCAGCACCGCGGCCACCACCCCGATGATCGCGGCCAGACCGAGGAAGACGCCCATCTGCCCCCAGGGCAGGATCAGGTCGGTGATCCCCTCGTCCTTGAGCGCCTCGACCACCGCGGCGCCGAGGCCGCTGCCGACCACCACGCCCAGCAGAGCGCCGAACACGGAGATCACCACCGCCTCCACGGTGATCATGCCCATGGTCTGCGACCGGCGCAGACCGATCGCCCGCAGCAGACCCAACTCCCGGGTCCGCTCCAGCACCGACAGCGCCAGGGTGTTGATGATGCCCAGCACGGCGATCACGATGGCCAACGCCAGCAGGATCTGGATCATCGTGAGCAGCCCGTCGAGCTGACCGGTCTGCTGCTTGATGAACGCCGCCCGGTCGGCCACCGACACCTCGGGGCTGTCCGCGAGCAGCGCCTCCACCTGCGGCTGCACGTCGCCGACCCGCGTTCCGGGGGCCAGCTGGATGAAGCCCTGGATGGGCTGCGGGATGGCGAAGTCCTTCGCGGCCGTCGCCGGCAGCGTCACCGGGTTGGTCAGCTGGGACGCCTCGTAGATGCCGCTGACCGTGTACGTCCGCGCCTCACCCCGGGTCAGCTGGACGTTGACCGTCGAGCCCACCGACAGGTTGCGGGAGGTGGCGGTGTCCGAACTGACCAGCATCTGGGTCGGCCCGAGCCGGTCGATGTCACCGGCGGTGGGCTTCGCGCCGAAGATCTGCCGCAGCGACGCGATGTCACTGCTCGCCGCGACCCAGGTGCTCTCGCCGTTGAGCTTCGCCATGTCGCCGTACTCGCCGTCGACCATCTGCACGCCCGGCAGGGCCTTGGCCCGGTCGAGGACGGCCGGGTCGAAGCTCGGCGGTCGCGGACCGCCCTGCGCACCGGAGATCACCAGCTCGGCCTTGATGGTGTCCTCGGCCAGAGCGCTGATGCTGCCCTTGGCCGAGTCCAGGATCACCGTCACGCCGGTGACCAGCGCGATGCCGACCATCAGCGCGGCGGCGGTGATCGCGGTGCGGCGCGGGTTGCGCCCGGAGTTCAGCCGGCCCAGCTTGCCCGGGACCGACCAGGAGAAGATCGCACCGAGCAGGGCCACCACTGGCCGGCTGATCAGCGGAGTCAGCAGTGCCACGCCGATGAAGGCGAACAGCACCCCACCGAGGATGGTGGGCAGCGTCTGACCGCTGGCGTTGCCACTGAGCCCGAGGAACAGCAGCACCGCGCCGATGCCGGTGACCACCGACCCGGCGATCGTGACCTTCGTCAACGGCCGGTCCGGGGTGGCCACGTCCTGCATCGCGGCGATCGGCGGGATCCGGGACGCCCGCAGCGCCGGCAGCAGCGCCGCCACCACGGTGATGACCAGACCGACAGCGAACGAGCCGATCACCGCAGCCGCCGGCACGCCGATCCCGGCCAGGGTGAGCCCACCGGCCAGCTTGCCGAACAGGAACGCCAGCAGCGCGCCCACGCCGATGCCGGCGGCCAGGCCGAGCACCGAGGCGATCAGCCCCACCGCGATGGCCTCCAGCACCACCGAACCGATGATCTGCCGGCCGCTGGCCCCGATGGCGCGCATCAGCGCCAGCTCCCGGGTGCGCTGGGCGACGATGATCGAGAAGGTGTTGAGGATCAGGAAGGTGCCCACCAGCAGCGCCACCGCGGCGAAGCCGAGCAGGATCTTGTTGAAGAAGGACAGGCCCTCCTTCAGGCTGGCCGCAGCGTCCGCGGCCACCTGCTCCCCGGTCTTCACCTCGTAGTCGGCGCCCAGGGTGCGGGCGACGTCGTCGCGCAGCGTCTCGTCGGAGACGCCGCCGGCGGCGCGCACGGTGATGCTGCTGAACGCGTCGGGCTCGCCGATCATCAGCCGCTGCGCCACCGGGGTGGTGAAGAAGACCTCGTTGACCCCGCCGATCGAGTCCCGGTCACCGCTGTAACCGAGGATGCCGACCAGGGTGAAGTCGCGCTTCTTCGACTCGAAGGCGGTGAGGACGCCGACCTTCTGGCCGACCTGCACCTTCGCCGCCGTTGCCAGTGACTTGTTGATGACGATCTCGTCGTCGGCCTGCGGCCCGCGGCCCTCCCGCAGTTGCAGCAGCTCGCTCTCCCCGGTCCAGTTCTCGCCCAACTGCGGCGGACCGAACGAGGTGATCACCTTGCCGTTGCTGCCGATCACGCGGGCGCCGTCGGCGTTGACGATGCCGGTCGCCGAGGCCACGCCCGGCACCTGCTTGACCCGGTCCACGACGGCGGCGGGCAGCGGGGTGGCGGTCTGCTCACCCTCGATCTCGCTGACCTCCACCTTCGGCTTCGCCGTGACGTTCACGTCGATCTCGGAGAAGCCGTCGGCGAAGACCGAGTCGAAGGAGCGGCCCAGCGTGTCGGTGAGCACGAAGGCGCCCGACACGAACATCACGCCGAGCACCACCGCCAGCCCGGACAGGATCAGCCGGACCTTGCGGGCCAGCAGACTCTTCAGTGTCGCCCGGAACATCAGTTGCCCACCTCGGCCGGAGCGTCCAGCTTCTTCATGGTGTCCAGCACCGTCTCGGCGGTCGGCTCGATCAGCTCCGAGACGATCTCGCCGTCGGCCAGGAAGACCACCCGGTCGGCGTACGCGGCGGCCGTCGGGTCGTGGGTGACCATCACGATGGTCTGGCCGTGCTCTCGGACGGAGTTGCGCAGGAAGTTGAGCACCTCCGCGCCGGAGCGGGAGTCCAGGTTGCCGGTCGGCTCGTCGGCGAAGATCACCTCGGGGCGGGACACCAACGCCCGCGCGCACGCCACCCGCTGTTGCTGCCCGCCGGACAGCTGCGCCGGCCGGTGGTCCAGCCGGTCCCGCAGGCCGACAGTGTCGATCACCGTGTCGTACCAGGCCGGGTCGGGCTTGCGCCCGGCGATCGACAGCGGCAGCAGGATGTTCTCCTTGGCCGTCAGCGTCGGCAGCAGGTTGAACTGCTGGAAGATGAAACCGACCTTGTCGCGGCGCAGCTTCGTCAGCCCCGAGTCACCCAGCCCCGTGACGGTCGTCTCGCCGATCGCCACCGTGCCGCGGGTGACCGAGTCCAGGCCGGCCAGGCAGTGCATCAGCGTCGACTTGCCGGAACCCGACGGGCCCATGATCGCGGTGAACCGACCGCGTTCGAACTCCGCGCTGACCCCTCGTAGCGCGATGACCTGTGCCTCACCGCTGCCGTACACCTTCCACACGTCGTTCGCCCGGGCCGCGGCCTGCGCCTGCTGGCCTACCGTCGCGGTCACGTCATCTACCTCTTCCGTCTCTGCCAATACGCGCCGCCCCCGCTGGTCCGGCGCGACTGTTCCATCATCGGCGCTGCTCACGCCCGTACCGTCCGCCCACGGGGGGACCCGGCGCGGATTTCGCGCTGCGGGTGCACCCCCATGCCGGCTCAGGGTTGCCCCTGACCCGACGGCCGGTCGATCCGTTTCCCGACCGGCGAAACGCCGCCCGCACGGTGGGAGGTGAACCCACGAGGGGATCAACCCCGCCAAGCCATCTCCGGTCACGGTAGGTGAGCACGGCAAGCCAGCCGTCACCCCACGGAGGGATCTTCGGGTACGCCGGGTGAGGTAGCCGGGCGGGTCAGGGTTACGCCCGGGGACGGACCAGCCCCGACTCGTACGCCAGCACCACCGCCTGCACCCGGTCGCGCAGCCGCAGCTTGGTCAGCACGTGCCCGACATGTGTCTTGATGGTGGTTTCGCTGACCGACAGCGCCACCGCGATCTCGGCGTTGGACAACCCCCGGGCCACCTGCACCAGCACCTCGCGTTCCCGGTCGGTGAGCGCGCTGAGCGCCGCCGACGGTGTCGCCGCCGGGTCGGGCAACAGGTCGGCGAATCGGTCCAGCAACCGCCGCAGGATCCGGGGGGCCACCACCGCGTCTCCGCCGGCCACGGTGCGGATCGCCGCGATCAACTCCTCGGCCGGGACGTCCTTGGCCAGGAACCCGCTGGCGCCGGCGCGCAGCGCGCCCACCACGTACTCGTCCAGGTCGAAGGTGGTCAGCACCAGCACCCGCACCGGCAGCCGGGCGTCGACGATCGCCCGGGTGGCCGCCACCCCGTCCATCCGGGGCATGCGGATGTCCATCAGCACCACGTCGGGCAGCAGCCGGCGGGACAGGTCCACCGCCTCCAGGCCGTCGCCGGCCTCCGCCACCACGTCCAGGTCCTGCTCGGCGCCCAGCACCATCCGGAAGCCCGTACGCAGCAGCGGCTGGTCGTCGGCGAGCAGGATCCGCACCGGCCGCGCCGAGGCCACCCGATCGCTCATCTCGTCTCCCTGTCCCGCGCCGACGCCGCTGCCGCACCGGCCATCCTCGCGCACACCGGCCCGTGCGTCGCGGACCACCGTAGAGGCCGGCCCGTCGCCGCGTCCCGACCGTTGCCGGACCGGCACGGTCGGGTTTCTGCCCGGGGACGACGGTCAGCGGCGGCGCCCGCAGGTCACTCGTCGGCGCCCGGCGCCACCGGACCGGAGCGGGCGTCGCGCAGCGGATCGGCGGCCGCCGCCGCGACCGGGAACGGCGGCGGGGTGCCACCGAAGGTGGGGCAGAGCGCCTGGTGGCTGCACCAGTCGCAGAGCCGGCTCGGCCGGGGCCGGAAATCCTGCCGGGCGGTGGCCTGCTCGATCGCCCGCCACAGCGCCACCACCGTGCGCTCGAAGCGGACCAGCTCCTCGGCGTCTGGGGTGTAGTCCAACACCTCGGCGTCGCGCAGGTAGAGCAGCCGCAGCACCCTGGGCACCACGCCCCGGGTGCGCCACAGCACCAGCGCGTAGAACTTCAGCTGGAACAGCGCCCGCGCCTCGAACGCCTCCCGTGGAGCGCCACCGGTCTTGTAGTCGACCACCCGCAGCGCGCCGTCCGGAGCCACGTCGAGCCGGTCGAGGTAGCCCCGGATCAGCAGCTCCTCGTCGACCACCGCCGAGATCAGGCTCTCCCGCTCGGCCGGCTCCAGCCGGGTCGGGTCCTCGACGGCGAAGTAGCCCTCTAGCAGCGCGGCGGCGGAGCGGAGGAACTCGACCGGGCCGGCCGGCTCCGCACCCTCGAAGAGCCCGGCCAGCTCCGGCTGCTCGGTGACCATCCGGTCCCACTGCGGGGCCACCAGGTCACCGGCCGCGGCCGGCGTGCGGCCCGGCGCCGGCAGGTCGAACAGGCGCTCCAGCACGGCGTGCACCAGGGTGCCCCGGGCCTGCTCGACGGTGGTCCGCTCGGGCAGCCGGTCGATGCTGCGGAACCGGTAGAGCAGGGGGCAGGTCTTGAAGTCGGCCGCCCGTGACGGCGACAGCGAGGCCCGCACCGTGGGCGGCACCTGCGCCGGGGAGGGGGACTGGGAGGTGGTGACCGGTTCCGCCGTCATGTCCGCAAAGGTTAGGGCACCGGTGTGACACCGACCGCCGCGCGGCCGGTCCGTAGCATCGTCCCGATGGAGCAGACATCCCGACCGCCGCGCCGGCCCGATCGCCGCCCCGGCCTGAGCGTGGGCCGGGTGTTCGGGGTGCCGTTGCACCTCAACGGCTCCATGGTCCTGCTCGCCCTGCTCGTCGCCGTGCTGTACGCCGAGTTCGCCCGCCGGCAGCTGGACCTGCCGCAGGTCAGCGGCTACCTGATCGGCTTCGGGTTCGTGGTGTCGCTGCTCGGCTCGGTGCTGCTGCACGAGCTGGGCCACGCGCTGACCGCCCGGCGGTACGGCATCGGTGTGCGCGGGATCACCCTGGAACTGCTCGGCGGGTACACCGAGATGGACCGGGACGCCCCGTCGCCCCGGGTCGACCTGCTGGTCTCGCTGGCCGGCCCGGCGGTGTCCGCGGTGCTCGGCATCGGCGCGGTGGTCGCCACGCTCGCCCTGCCCGAGCGGACCGTGGCCCACCAGCTGGCCTTCCAGCTCGCCGTGAGCAACGTCATCGTCGCGCTGTTCAACATCCTGCCCGGGCTGCCGCTGGACGGCGGCCGGGCGCTGCGCGCCCTGGTGTGGGGGCTCACCCACGACCGGCACCGTGGCACCGAGGTCGCCGGCTGGGCGGGCCGGGTGGTCGCCGCCGGCACCGCCGCCCTGGTCCTCCTGCTCACGCTGGCCGACTACCTGGCACCGCTGGCGCTCCCGCTGATGCTGCTGGTCGCCATCACCCTCTGGCGCGGCGCCGGGCAGTCGATCCGGGCGGCCCGGGTCAGCCGCCGGTTCCCGCTGATCGACCTGTCCCGGCTGGCCCGCCCGGTCTGGCCGGTGGCCACCGGCACGCCGCTGTCCGAGGCCCAGCGGCAGCGCGCCGAGGGCGGGCAACCCGGTGCCGCGCTGCTGGTCACCGACTCCACCGGCCGGCCGGTGGCGCTGGTCGACCCGGCCGCCGCCGACGCGGTGCCCGCCGAGCGACGCCCGTGGCTGGCGGTGGACGCCGTCGCCCGGTCACTGGGCACGCTTCCCGCACTGCCGGTCGGGCTCGACGGGGAGCGGGTGATGGACGCCGTCCAGACCCACCCGGGCGCACAGTACGTGGTGACCGCAGGCGAAGATGTCGTCGGCATCCTGCACATCGCGGACCTGGCGCAGCTCCTCGAACCCAACCGGAAGATGACATCGTGACCGCAACTCCCTCCACCGTCCCGGCCGACACCGCCACCCCGGCGCTGACACCCGTGCACCGTGGGCCGTTCCGGCCCGGCGACCGGGTGCAGCTGACCGACCCCAAGGGGCGGATGCACACCGTGACGCTGGAGCCCGGCAAGGAGTTCCACACCCACCGCGGCATCCTGGCGCACGACGCGCTGATCGGGCTGCCCGACGGCAGTGTGGTGACCACCTCCGGCGGCGGCACCGCGTTCCTGGCGCTGCGGCCGCTGCTGTCGGACTACGTGCTGTCCATGCCGCGCGGCGCGCAGGTGATCTACCCGAAGGACTCGGCGCAGATCGTGGCGATGGGTGACATCTTCCCCGGCGCGAAGGTCCTCGAAGCCGGCGCCGGTTCCGGTGCGCTCAGCTGCTCGTTGCTGCGCGCCGTCGGCACCGAGGGTGAGCTGCACTCGTTCGAGCTGCGCGACGACTTCGCGCAGATCGCCAAGCGCAACGTCGAGGCGTTCTTCAACGGGCCGCACCCGGCGTGGAACCTGCACGTCGGCGACGTCGCCGCGTGCGAGGAGACCGGCTTCGACCGGATCATCCTGGACATGCTCACCCCGTGGGAGACCCTCGACATGGTCGAGCGGGCGCTGGTGCCCGGCGGCGTCTTCATCGGCTACGTGGCCACCACGCCCCAGCTCTCCGAGCTGGTGGAGGCGCTGCGCGAGCGCGGCGGCTGGACCGAGCCGCGGGCCTGGGAGTCGCTGGTGCGTGACTGGCACGCCGAGGGTCTCGCCGTCCGGCCGGACCACCGGATGATCGCGCACACCGCGTTCCTGGTCTCCGCGCGCAAGCTGGCCCCGGGGGTCACCGCGCCGCCCCGGCGGCGCAAGCCCAGCAAGGGCACCGAGGCGTACGTGCAGCGCCGGCAGGACCTGCGCGAGGCGGAGGCGGCCCGGCAGGCGGCGGCCGCCCAGGCGGCCGGTGTGCAGCCCGACGCGACGGGGGAGATGGACAGGCCGTGACCATCGAGCTGGGCGTCGGCGTCGTCGTCGAGCGGGGGGAGGCGGCGGGATGAGCCGACCGGGCTACGGCGGCGGTGACCTGCCCGCGGTGTTTCCGGACTGGTCGCCGTACCAGGACCTGGAGTCGGCGGCGCGCGCCTACCTGCGCGACCCGGATGTCGCCCTGGAGGCGCTCGGTGGGGTGCTGCGCGGCGCGTCGGTGCTCGGCTTCACGCTGGAACGCTTCGTCAACGAGGTCAACGGCGTGTGGCAGGAGGTCGTGGTCTGCGACGGCAGCCGGCTGATCCTCTGGCACGGCGAGGACGTGCCGCCGGGGGAGGGGCCACCGGGGTCGATGACCTCGTCCCTGCGGGTGGTGCCGGTCTCCACCGTCACCGAGGTCGGCTGCCGGCGTCGGCTCAACCGCACCGAGAGCGGCGAGATCCGGGTCGACAGCATCGACGTGTACCTGCTGCTCACCTCGCTGGACGAGGCGCCGCCGAGCGAGGAGATGGTCGGCGCGCCGCGACACGACGCGCTGCGGTTCGGCAAGACCCTCGACGACGGGGGCGCCGGGCAGATCGCCCGGTTGGAGGAGTTCGCCCGGCTGGTCGCCTCGGTGGTCGGCCGCCCGATGCTCTGAGGCGTGACCCGTCGGGCCGGCCCGGGTGGGGCGGCCCGACGGGGTTGCTCAGTCCTCGGCGTCCGGGCCGGCGACCTCGACGCCGTCGCCGCGCACCACGTGGATGCAGTCGCCCGGGCACTCCTTCGCGGAGTCGATCACCTCGAGGCGCAGGTGCTCGGGCACGTCGACCCGGCTGCCCGGCGCCATCCGCAGCTCACCGTCGGCGCCCTTGACGTACGCCAGGCCGTCGATGTCGAACTCGAACACCTCCGGCGCGTACTGCACGCAGAGCCCATCGCCCGTGCAGAGATCCTGGTCCACCCAGACCTGCAGCTGGTCGGTCGCGACCTCGGCCACCGGTGCACCCCCCATGTTCTCGCGTCCTACGCTTCGACGGTACCCGAACGCCGGTACCGGCCCGCCAGGCCACCCTTGGCGATCAAGGTTCGGTGACGAGGGTGTTGCGTGGGACCGAATCGGCCTCATAGCGGCTAGTGTTAGGGCAGAACGTTCAAGCCCCCCGGGGAGGTGGGACGTGGCACGCAGCGACGACGCGGACTCGCGCGCCGCACGGTGGGAGAAGGAAGCCCACGATCTCTCCACGCAGGTCGCGTTCCTGCAAGAGGAACTCGCCCTGGTGCGGCGCAAGTTGACCGAAAGCCCCCGACACGTCCGGCAGCTCGAAGAGCGGCTGGCGGCCACCCAGGCACAGTTGGCGCGGCTGACCGAGAACAACGACCGGCTGGTGAGCACCCTCAAGGAGGCTCGCACGCAGATCGTCACTCTCAAGGAGGAGATCGACCGCCTCGCACAACCGCCGAGTGGTTACGGCGTCTTCCTGGCCAAGCACGACGACGGCACGGTGGACGTCTTCACCGGCGGCCGCAAGTTGCGGGTCGCGGTCTCGCCCTCGCTGGACGTGGCCGAGCTGCGCCGCGGCCAGGAGGTCCTGCTCAACGACGCGCTCAACATCGTCGACGCGTTCGGCTATGAGCGGGTCGGCGAGGTCGTGATGCTCAAGGAGATCCTGGAGGGACCGAACGGCGGGCCGGGTGACCGGGCGCTGGTGGTCTCCCACTCCGACGAGGAGCGCATCGTGCACCTCGCCGAGACGCTCATCGGCTCGGCGATCAGGGCCGGCGACTCGCTCATGATCGAGCCCCGCTCGGCGTACGCGTACGAGCGGATCCCGAAGAGCGAGGTCGAGGAGCTGGTCCTGGAGGAGGTGCCCGACGTCGACTACTCCGACATCGGTGGCCTCCAGTCGCAGATCGAGCAGATCCGCGACGCGGTGGAGCTGCCGTTCCTGCACGCGGACCTGTTCCGTGAGCACCAGCTCCGCCCGCCGAAGGGCATCCTGCTGTACGGCCCGCCCGGCTGCGGCAAGACGCTGATCGCCAAGGCGGTGGCCAACTCGCTGGCCAAGAAGATCGCCGAGCGCCAGGGTAAGGAGAAGCACACCAGCTTCTTCCTCAACATCAAGGGCCCGGAGCTGCTCAACAAGTACGTCGGTGAGACCGAGCGGCACATCCGGCTGATCTTCCAGCGAGCCCGGGAGAAGGCCGGCGAGGGCACCCCGGTGATCGTGTTCTTCGACGAGATGGACTCGATCTTCCGGACCCGCGGCTCCGGTGTCTCCTCGGACGTGGAGAACACGATCGTCCCCCAGCTGCTCAGCGAGATCGACGGCGTGGAGGGGCTGGAGAACGTCATCGTCATCGGCGCCTCCAACCGGGAAGACATGATCGACCCGGCGATCCTGCGTCCCGGTCGGCTCGACGTGAAGATCAAGATCGAGCGGCCCGACGCCGAAGCGGCCAAGGACATCTTCTCCAAGTACATCCTCTCCGGGCTGCCGCTGCACCCGGACGACCTCGCCGAGCACGGAGCCGACCCCCAGGCCACCGTCGCGGCGATGATCGACGCCGTCGTGCTGCGGATGTACTCGGAGACCGAGGAGAACCGCTTCCTCGAGGTGACCTACGCCAACGGCGACAAGGAAGTCCTCTACTTCAAGGACTTCAACTCCGGCGCGATGATCCAGAACATCGTCGACCGCAGCAAGAAGATGGCCATCAAGGAGTTCCTCACCTCTGGGCGCAAGGGTCTGCGCCTGCAGCACCTGCTCGACGCCTGCGTCGACGAGTTCCGGGAGAACGAGGACCTGCCCAACACCACCAACCCCGACGACTGGGCCCGCATCTCCGGCAAGAAGGGCGAGCGGATCGTCTACATCCGCACGCTCGTCTCCGGAGGCAAGGGGGCCGAGGCCGGCCGGTCCATCGAGACCGCCAGCAACACCGGCCAGTACCTCTGATCGACCACCCAGCGGCGGCACCGGCTCTGTCCGGTGCCGCCGCTGGCTGCGTCGGGTGGCCCCACACTCCGGCGCGCCACCGGTGGGCCAACGCTCCGGCCCGATCCGGCTAGACTGCGGCGACTCCACCGACCGACCGAACGAGGACTCCGTGCGCGCCGACGCCACCAAGGAAATGCCAGCAGTGCCGGGTGGCACGGACAACCGGGAACCGGTAGCAAGCCCACCCACCACGCCGGCCGCCCGGCGCCCCGGGATCGGCCTGCTCCTGGCCGTGCTGGTCGCCTGCTGGCTTGTGCCGGTCGCCGCGAACGCCGTCCACGCCGCCTGGCTGCTGCCCCCACTGGTGCTGTTCGGCACGGCCAGCCTGCTGCGCTCCGGGCGTACCCTCCTCGACCGGATGGTGCTCGCCCTCGCCCTGCTGGCCGGTCTCACCTGTGCCGCCGGCCTGCTCTTCAGCGTCTGGCCCTGGGGCCTGCACCCGGTGCCGGTCTCCGGGCTGGCGCTCACCGTCCTCACCCTGGCCGCCGTGCTCTCCCGGCGCGCCCCCCGGCTGCCCCGCCCCGGCTGGTCCGACCTGGTCTCGGTGGCCGCCGCCGCCGTCGCCGCCGGCTACCTCGCCACCCCCTACCTGCGCGCCACCAGCTTCGGTCAGCGGCTCAACCTCGCCATGGTCGGCGAGGACAACGGCCGCCACCCGGCCCTCTTCGACGTGATCGGCCGTCTCGGCGGCTACCTCTTCGTCGACCCCGACACGGCCCGCGAGCAGATCTTCTCCGGCCTGGTCCACTACCCGCAGGGCTGGCACCTCACCTCCGCGCTGCTCGACGGCTTCCTGCGCAGCTCCGGCCCCGCGCCCGCCGGGCCGGCGCTCATGGACCACTACGTGCTCTGGTGTCTCGCCACCTTCGGGGTGCTGGTGCTCGCGCTGGTCTGGGCCGCCCAGCACGTCGCCGGCCCGCTGCACCCGCTGCGCCGGCTGGTCCTCATCATCGGCGTCACCGCGCTGGTCCTCGGCACCGAACTGCCGCGGCTGCTGGTCGCCGGCTACCCCAGCGAGACGTTCGGGTTGAGCCTCGCGGTGTTCCTGGTCGCCCTCGTCGTCCGCCCCCTGAGCCGGCTCCGCGAGCAACTCATCCTGGTCGGGGCGCTGCTGATCGGCATCGGCTTCTGCTACTACCTCTTCCTCTTCCCGACCGGCGCCATGGTGCTCTGCTGGCTGATCGCCGACCGGCGTCGGCTGCGTGCCCGCCTCGGCACGGTCGCCGTCATCGCGGTGGTCACGGCCGCCCTGGCCCCGCTGACCGCGCTGCTCGGCCTGTTCGTCGCCGGCCAGAGCGAGGCGCTCGCCGCCCCCGGCGGTACGCCCCCGGTGGAGACCTACAACGCCATGCTCGGCCTCGGGGCGGTCGTCCTCGCCGCCATCTCCGTGGCCACCAACCGGGGCGAGTCCACCTGGCGGCGCTACCTCGTCGCGCTGGCCGTCGCCGTGCTCTTCTCCGCCAGCATGGCGGCCGTGAACCTCGTCAACGGCACCCAGCCCGCGTACTACTTCGGCAAGACCGCGCACCTGGTCATCGCCGTGCTCATCGTCGGCGCCGCCGCGCTCGCCCGACTGCTACCCGTACCCGCGGAGAGCACCGATTCCGAGCCCAGCCGCCGCCCGATCAGCGGCGCCCTGCCGTCCGTCGCCACCGCCGCGCTGGTGACGGTCGCGCTGCTCGCCGGCACCGGCGTGATCGGCTGGACCGGCGGCTTCTTCCACCGGACCGGCAGCAACGGCACCTGGGCGAAGGACTGGGCCGATCGCGAGGTGCGGGACATCACCCGCTCCGCGTCGGTCACCAACATTGCCTACCGGAACTACCCGGCGATCCCCGGCACCGTCACCCTGGTGGTGGACAAGCAGGGCCTGCAGGGCTACCGGGAGTCGATCTTCCTTTCCGCCATGCAGGGCACCAGCGGCCAGACCGAGCCCGGCATCTACTTCCGGATCTACGACGAGCCCGCCCGGACCGCGGAGATCCTGCGTCGCGTTCCCCGCCCGCTGCGGCTCATCGTGGCCCACCCGGACGCCCAGAAGGCCATCGATGGAGCGCTCAAGGCCGACCCCTCCCTCCGGGAGGGTCTGACGCTGGTGCCGCTCAAGCCGGGCGCTCCGCGGTAGCCGCGCCGCGCCGTGCGGCAGGGCTGCGCGGTCGGCCACCGCGCAGACTAGTCTCGATGGTGTGAGCGGCGGGCACGCCTGCTCCGTGGGCGAGCGAAGCGAGTGGTCGCATGACGGTACGTCGGATCATGGGCACCGAGGTCGAGTACGGCATCTCCGTGCCCGGCCAGGCCGGAGCCAACCCGATGGTCACCTCGTCGCAGGTGGTCAATGCCTATGGGGCCCGCCCCGAACTGAACCGGGGCGGGCGGGCACGGTGGGACTACGAAGAGGAATCGCCGCTGCGCGACGCCCGCGGCTTCACCTACTCCGGGGCCGCGTACGACCCGGCCGAGGCGTTGGCCGACGAGGACCTCGGCCTGGCCAACGTGATACTCACCAACGGGGCGCGCCTCTACGTCGACCACGCCCACCCCGAATACTCCACGCCCGAGGTCACCACTCCGCGTGACGTGGTGCGCTGGGACAAGGCCGGCGAGCGGGTGATGGCCGAGGCGTCCCGCCGGGCCGCCACCATCCCCGGCACCCAGCCGATCCACCTCTACAAGAACAACACCGACAACAAGGGCGCCAGCTACGGGGCGCACGAGAACTACCTGATGCGCCGGCAGACCCCGTTCGCCGACATCGTGGCGTACCTGACGCCGTTCTTCGTGACCCGGCAGATCGTCTGCGGTGCCGGCCGTGTGGGCATCGGGCAGGACGGCGGGCAGAGCGGTTTCCAGATCTCCCAACGTGCTGACTTCTTCGAGGTCGAGGTCGGCCTGGAGACCACCCTCAAGCGACCGATCATCAACACCCGCGACGAGCCGCACGCCGACGCCGACAAGTACCGCCGGCTGCACGTCATCATCGGCGACGCCAACCTCTCGGAGATCTCCACCTACCTCAAGGTGGGCACCACCTCGCTGATCCTCAACATGATCGAGGAGAAGGCGCTCGGCAGTGACCTCGGCATCGCCGACCCGGTCAGCGAGCTGCGCGCGGTCAGCCACGACCCCAGCCTGTCGCACCGGATGCGGCTGCGCGACGGCCGCCGGCTCACCGCGCTGGACCTGCAGTGGGCCTACCTGGAGCGGGTCCGGTCCTTTGTCGACGACCGGTACGGCACGGACGTCGACGAGCAGACCGTCGACGTGCTCGACCGGTGGGAGAGCGTGCTGGACCGGCTCGGCCGTGACCCGATGCTCTGCGCCGACGAGCTGGACTGGGTGGCCAAGCTGCGGCTGCTCGAGGGTTACCGGGAGCGGGAGAAGCTCGGCTGGGGCTCGCACAAGCTCCAGCTGGTCGACCTGCAGTACTCCGACGTCCGGCCGGAGAAGGGCCTCTACCACCGGCTGGTGACTCGGGGGGCGATGAAGACGCTGCTCACCGACGAGGAGACGCGCAGCGCGATGACGGAGCCGCCGGAGGACACCCGGGCATACTTCCGTGGTCGTTGCCTGGCCCAGTACGCCTCCGAGGTCGTCGCCGCGAGCTGGGATTCGGTCATCTTCGACGTGGGCCGGGAGTCGCTGGTTCGGGTGCCGATGATGGAGCCGGAGCGGGGCACCCGCGCGCACGTCGGGGCGCTGTTCGACCGGTGTGCCAGCGCCAAGGACCTGCTGGAGACGTTGACCGGGGGCTGAGCGTGTGTCGGGATGCCCGCCGGGTGCCGCAAGCCGGCGCGCGGCGGGCTTTTCGTCGCCTCAGCGAGGTAAGTTGATCGCAGACGATCGTGGAGGAGGCAGCAATGGCCACTCATGACAGCGGCGGCCAGTCGCAGTCCGGCAAGTCCCGCCAGGGCGAGGAGATCGAGGACGTCACCACCGAGGCCAACCCCGAGGTGGCTGAGCGGCACGCCGAGATCACCGAGGACGTCGACGACCTGCTCGACGAGATCGACTCCGTCCTCGAAGAGAACGCCGAGGAATTCGTGAGGGGCTATGTACAAAAAGGGGGTGAATAGGGCATAGCCGAGCAACTCGGACATGCCTCGCCCCTCGAATGATCGAGACGGTCACCGCCTCTGCCGAGACTGCGGTGAGTGGTTACCGCTCGATCAGTTCTGCGCCAGCAGCCGACGGCCGGACGGTCACGGCAGCTACTGCAAGCCCTGCTTCAACGTTCGCTCTAAGGCGAGCTATGCGAAGCGCCTGAAGGAGCGACAGGGCAGGGACGTGCGACAGCTTCCAGTGGTTCCGGAGGGCCATCGGCGATGCCCTGACTGCGGTGCCATCAAGCCTCTCGACGACTTTCCGCGGAACCGCTCCGGGCGTGGTGGTTACGGCCGATACTGCAAGCCTTGCCACAACGAGAAGGGCAAGGAGAGCAGGCTTCGTCTGCATGGTGGGTCCCGCGAGTACCACCTGCGGCGGCGCTACGGCATCGGAGAGAAGGAGTTTCAGGAGCTCCTGGCCGAGCAGGGCGGGGTCTGCGCGATCTGTGGCGGCGCGGACCCGCAACATCTGGACCACGATCATCGCACCGGATGGGTGCGCGGGATACTCTGCTTCAACTGCAACGGTGGTCTTGGCCAGTTCCGTGACAGTCCCATGAGGCTGGCCAGGGCGATCACGTACCTGAGAGGAACCACGTGGCAGCGGGCTTTGATCCATCCGGGCGTCTACCAGATGTGTTCACCAACGCGGGGACGTCCTCCTTCACCACGTTTCTGAGCCGGGTGGCGCCCGAGATGCTGCCCGGTCGACGGCCGCTGCCGCCGGGCATGGCCGCCGACCTGGCGCCGCACGCGACCACCATCGTGGCCATCGCGGCGGCCGACGGTGTGGTGATGGCCGGCGACCGTCGGGCCACCATGGGCAACCTGATCGCCCAGCGCGACATCGAGAAGGTGCACCCGGCCGACGCGTACTCGCTGGTCGGCATCGCGGGCACGGCGGGCATCGGCATCGAGCTGATGCGACTGTTCCAGGTGGAGTTGGAGCACTACGAGAAGATCGAGGGCGCGATGCTCTCGCTGGACGGCAAGGCCAACCGGTTGGCCTCGATGATCCGGGGCAACCTGGGCGCCGCCATGCAGGGGCTGGCCGTGGTGCCGCTCTTCGCCGGCTTCGACCTAGCCGCCGCGGACCCGACGAAGGCTGGCCGGATCTTCAGCTTCGACGTGACCGGCGGCCCGTACGAGGAGACCGGCTACGACGCCATCGGCTCGGGCTCGCTGTTCGCCAAGTCCGCGCTGAAGAAGCGCTTCCGGGCCGGCCTCACCGTCCAGGACGCGACGCGGCTCGCGGTCGAGGCGCTCTACGACGCGGCCGACGACGACACCGCGACCGGCGGACCGGACCTGACCCGGCGGATCTACCCGGTGGTGATGACCGCGACCGCCGAGGGCACCCACCGGCTCACCGATGCCGAGACGGCGACGATCGCCGAGGGCGTGGTCGCCGGCCGGATGGAGAATCCGGGCGGTTGAGCCCCGTCCACCCCCACCAGTCAGCAGTCGTCAGCACAGCGCCGTAAGGAGAACCGCCGCCGTGGCCATGCAGTTCTACGCCTCGCCCGAACAGATCATGCGCGACCGCTCCGAGCTGGCCCGCAAGGGCATCGCCCGGGGGCGCAGCGCCGTGGTCCTGAGCTACTCCGGTGGGGTGCTCTTCGCCGCGGAGAATCTCTCCAGCGCCCTGCACAAGGTCAGCGAGATCTACGACCGGATCGGCTTCGCCGCGGTGGGCCGGTACAACGAGTTCGAGAACCTACGGCGGGCCGGCGTGCGGATGGCCGACCTGAACGGGCTCAGCTACGACCGTCGGGACGTAACCGGCCGGGCGCTGGCCAACGCGTTCGCGCAGACCCTGGGCGCGATCTTCACCGAGCAGTCGAAGCCGTTCGAGGTGGAGATCTGCGTGGCGGAGGTCGGGGCCACGGCCGCCGACGACGAGTTGTACCGGCTCACCTACGACGGCTCGGTCAACGACGAGCCGGGGCGGATGGCGATGGGCGGGCAGGCCGAGGCGATCACCGGCGTGCTGAAGGCGAACCACCGGCCGGACATGTCGCTCGGCGAGGCGGTGAAGGTCGCGATGCAGGCGCTGAGCAGCGTCGGCGGCGAGGGCGGCGCCGCCCGGACGATCGCCGCGAACCAGCTCGAGGTGGCGGTGCTGGACCGCCAGCGTGTGGGCCGGACGTTCCGGCGGATCACCGGGGCCGCGCTGACCGCGTTGCTGGACGGGGAGGCGGCGCCACCGGCCAGCGACGCGCCGGACACGCCGAGCGTGCCGACCGGCGAGGCCGGTAAGCCGACGAGTTCCGCGGGCTCCGCGGACCTGGAGGATCGGCCGGGCCAGGCCGACCTCTGATCGTGAGACAGAAGCGCCGGGGCCCGCGGAAGCGGTCCCCGGCGCTCGCGTCTGCGGGGGTTGGTCAGCGGCGCTGCAGCAGCGGCCGGGCCAGTGCCCAGTAGGCGGCGGCGACCGCGTTGAACACGCCCATCCCGGGAGGCGAGTCGACGTTCGACGGGGCGACCCGGGCGGTCATCAGCTCCGCGATCACGCCGTCGGGCACGGTGCGCTCGCTCTGCAGCTGACGTCGACGGGCGCCGACCCAGGCCCGGTTGCGCCACAGCCAACCCCAGCCGCGGGTCTTCTGCCTGGTCCAGCCGCCCGCGAGTGCGGCGGCGAGCATGGCGGCCTCGGTGAGCAGCAGCATCGGGGCGAGCACCACCAGCGTCCGGGTCTGGTACGCGGTGAGCAGGGTGACGAGGCGGTTGCGTTCCACCAGGTAGAGCTTCAGGTCGTTGCGGGAGAACTCGTAGTGGTGCCGCACGACGGCGTCCGGGACGTACTCCAGGCGCAGGCCGCGCTGCCAGAGCCGCAGGCTGAGCTCGGTGTCCTCGTGGTAGGCGAAGTACTCGGCGGCGAAGCCGTCGAGTTCCTGCCACCGCTGCCGGCTGATCACGAAGCAGCAGCCGCTGAGCGAGGGGACGCTGGTCCGGCGGGCGTGGGCGGTGGCTGGTTCGCCGTTGCCGCCGGCCCAGGACAGCCCGGTGAAGTGCAGCGGGTTGCCGGAGGTGTTGATCAGCTCGGGGGTGTCGGCGAGCCGGATCGAGGCCATGGCGGCGCCGACGCCCGGTTCGGCGGCCACGGCGACGGTCTTGGCGAGGGCGTCCGGGGCGACGACGGCGTCGGAGTTGACGAAGGCGAGCCAGTCGCCGGTGGCCTCGGCGGCGCCGACGCGGCAGCCGCCGGAGTAGCCGGTGTTCTGTTCGGGACGGACGACCCGGACCTGGGGGAAGCCCTTGACGATGTCGATGCCGTCGCCGGTGCAACCGTTGTCGACGACGATCAGCTCGATCTCGACGTCGGTGCTGGCCAGCACGGCCCGGGCGGCGTCGACCAGGTACGGTTCGGCGCCGTAGGCGAGCATCACCGCGGTCACCTGTGGGCGGGTCATCGGATGCCTCCGGATACGGCAGGGGCGACGGCGTCGTCCAGCGGCCGGGTGGGGGTGGGGGCGCGGCGGGTGCTGCCGCGCAGCAGCACCGCCATCGTGGCGGCCACGACGACGGAGCCGATGGTGTAGGCCAGCTCGACCCGGAGGATCACCGGGGCCGGGAGCAACGTCACGACGATCAGGGCGGCGACGCCGGCGACCCAGGCGATTGCCTGGGCGCGGTGCCGGTCGAGGGCGAGCAGGGCCTGGCCGAGGACCATCGCCCACAGGTAGGCGAGGGTGGCGACGGCCAGCCAGGCGAAGTCGCTGTGGCCCAGGACGCCGGGGGCGTCGAAGAGGGTGCGGACCAGCCAGGGACCGACCAGAACGGCGCCGAGAGCCCCGGTGAGGCCGAGCGCGGTGACGATGCCGAGCGCGCGGCGCAGCAGGCTGTGGAAGCCGGCCTGGTCGCCGGTGGTGGCGGTGGTGGCCAGGCCGGGCAGCAGTGACGCCTGCATCGAGCCGAAGACGAACAGCGGGATGCGGACCAGCACGAGGGCGGAGAGCAGCGCGCCAGCGGCGGCGACGTCGTCGGGGGCGAGCAGCTTGACGTTGATGACGCCGACGTTGACCACGACCTGGGAGAGCAGGCTGGACACGATGAGCAGGCCGAGCCCGCGCAGCAGCGTGCCCCAGGCGACGGGCGTGCCGCCGCCAATGGTGCGGAGCACCGGCGGCAGGGTGAGCAGGACGCTGACCAGCGGCGCGGCGACCAGCACCAGCCCGTACCAGACGGGGGAGGTCACCCCGGCGAGCCCGAGCAGGGCGACCAGGATGATGCGCAGCCCGCCGTCGATGCCGAGCTGGGTGCCGTACCAGGGGAAGAGTTGCAGGCCGGAGAGGACGCCGCGGGTGGAGTAGGCGACGGCCATCGCGGCGAGCGCGCCGACCAGCACGACGACCATGGTGCCGTCGCCGGCGAAGAGCCGGTCGGCGATCAGCTGACGGCCAGCGGTGACGGCGAGCACCAGTACGCCGAGCAGCGCGGCGGCGATGGCGACGCCGCGGGCCAGGACCGGGCCCGGGGGCAGGCCCTGGCTGTGGCGGGCGGCGACGACCCGGGCGACTTCCTGCTCGACGGGCATGAAGACGCCGATGCCGAGAGTGAAGACGATCGACCAGAGCACCGACAGGGAGTTGTAGTCGGCTTCGGTGAGGCTGTGGCCGGCGACCGCGAGGTGGACGTACGAGGCGAGGCCGAGAAGACCCAGCCCGGCACCAACAGCGATGGTGCCGGGCGGGATCAGGCGCAGCAGGCGACGGATCACCGGCGGATGAGCGCCAGCGTGAGGACGGCGAACGCGCGACCGAGGTAGATCATCGCCTTGGCGGGGGAGTGGCTGGGCGTGCCGGCCATCCGCTTGCGCATGGCGACGGGCACCTGGCGGATGCGGAAGCCCCGCCGGGCGGTGTGCACGAGGGTCTCCACCGTGTCGCCGAGGTACTCGGCCGGGTACCAGCCGGCGAACATCTCGATGACGCGCCGGTTGGCGGCCCGGAAACCCGAGGTGGTGTCGGTGAGCTTGGTGCGGGCGACGCGGGACAGCACGGCGGAGAGCATCACCATCGCCCAGCGGCGGGGGCCGCGGACGTTGTAGTCGCCCTCGCCGGCGAACCGGGCGCCGATGACCAGGTCGCTGTCCTCGAGGAGGTCCACGAGCTTCGGCACGTACCGGGGGTCGTGCTGACCATCGGCGTCGATCTGGATGGCGACGTCGTAGTCGTGGTCGCGGGCGTAGCGGTAGCCGAGACGCATGGCGCCACCGACGCCGAGGTTGTACGGCAGCTTGGCGACGCGGGCGCCGGCGGCGGCCGCGACGGCCGCGGTGCGGTCGGTGGAGCCGTCGTCGACGACGAGCACGTCGACGCCGGGCAGCTCGCCCCGGACCTCGCCGACCACGTCGGCAATGGAGCCCGACTCGTTCAGGGCCGGGATGATGATCAAGGTGCGCTTGCCGTTAACCATCGCTGGACACCAGTTCGTCTCGGGCCGCCCGGTCCGCGTCGATCTGCGCGCGGAGCAGGGCGAAGTCTTCGGCCAGGGTGCGGGTCTCCTCTTCCAGGGCGCTGACCTCCCAGCTCAGGTGCACACACACCAGCAGCAGGAAGACGATGCCGAGGAAGAGCACGAGGCTGACACCGGAGGCGACGCCGAGGAGTTCGGCGACGTTGTCGAGCAGCCGGGGGAACAGGGACAGCGGAATCACGATGATCAGCACGGCGAGCCAGAGCATGCCGTACTTCTCGCGCAGCTGACGACGGCGCAGCAGCTCGACGATGGTGGCGAGCAGCAGCAGGCCGGTCAGGCCGGTGACGAGGGTGAGCTTCATGCGACCTTCCACGGGGCGGGTGGAGCGGGGGAGTCGAACGCGTCAACCAGGCTGGTGTGCCAGTCCGGAAGCGGCGGCAGACCTGCGGCCGCCCAGCGGCTGTGCCCTAGCACACTGTACGCCGGGCGGGCAGCGGGACGGGGATACCGGTCGCTGGTGGTGGGTCGGATCCGGTCCGGGTCGAGCCCGGCCAGCGCGAATGTGGCCCGGGCCAGCCCGTACCAGGTCGTCTGGCCGGCGCAGGTGCCGTGGTAGACGCCCGGAGCCGCGCTGCCGGCCACCGCCGCGTCGGCGAGCGCGACCAACCGCTCGGCGAGGGCGTAGGACCAGGTGGGCTGACCGTGCTGGTCGTCGACCACGTCGAGATGCTCACGCTGCGTGGCGAGCCGGAGCATCGTGGCCACGAAGTTCGGCCCGTGCGCGCCGTACAGCCAGGCGGTGCGGACCACGTACCCGGTGTCGGGCAGCAGCCGGGCGACGGCCTGCTCGCCGACCAGCTTGCCGCGGCCGTAGGCGTTGATCGGCGCGGTGGGCGCGTCCTCCGGGTAGGGGGTGTGCGCGTCGCCGGCGAGGACGTAGTCGGTGGAGACCTGGATCAGCCGCGCTCCGCCGGTCGCGCACGCCGCGGCGAGGTTCGCCGGGCCCGCGCCGTTGACGGCGGTGGCCGCGGCCTCGTCGGTCTCGGCGCCGTCGACGTTGGTCCACGCCGCCGCGTTGATCACGACGTCGTGCCCGGCCACCGCGGCGTCGACCGCGGTGGGGTCGGTGATGTCCAGGTCGGCGCGGGTGGCGGCGGTCACCTTCAGGTCGGGCCGGGCCGCCAGCACGGCGACCAGGTCCCGGCCGAGCATCCCGCCGGCACCGGTGACGAGCAGCCGGGTCATGCGGTCGGTGCGGACTTGAGGGGCTCCCACCAGGTGCGGTTGTCCCGGTACCAGCGGACGGTGTCGGCGAGGCCGTGGTCGAGGTCGATGCTGGGGGCGTAGCCGAGTTCCTGGCTGATCTTGGTGATGTCCAGGGAGTAGCGGCGGTCGTGGCCCTTGCGGTCGGCGACGGGTACGACGCGGTCCCAGTCGGCGTCGCAGGCTTGCAGGAGTCGGCCGGTGAGGTCCTTGTTGGTCAGCTCGGTGCCGCCGCCGATGTTGTAGACCTCGCCGGCGCGGCCTTTCTGCTGGACCAGGGCGATGCCGCGGCAGTGGTCGTGCACGTGCAGCCAGTCGCGGATGTTGCCGCCGTCGCCGTAGAGGGGGACGGTGGCGCCGTCGAGGAGGTTGGTGACGAACAGGGGGATGAGTTTCTCGGGGTACTGGTAGGGGCCGTAGTTGTTGGAGCAGCGGGTGACGACCACGTCCATGCCGTGGGTGCGGTGATAGGCCAGGGCGAGCAGGTCGGAGCCGGCTTTGGACGCCGAGTACGGCGAGTTGGGTGCCAGGGGCCAGGTTTCGGTCCAGGAACCTTCGTCGATGGAGCCGTAGACCTCGTCGGTGGAGACGTGCACGAAGCGGCTGGTGCGGTGGCGCAGGGCGGCGTCGAGCAGGGTCTGGGTGCCCAGGACGTTGGTGGTGACGAACGGCGCGGCGCCGGCGATGGACCGGTCGACGTGTGACTCGGCGGCGAAGTGCACGATCACGTCGTGCTCGGCGACGACCTGGTCGACCAGGGCGGGGTCGCAGATGTCGCCCTGCACGAACCGTAGCCGGGGGTCGTTCTGGACCGGGGCCAGGTTCGCCCGGTTACCCGAGTAGGTCAGCAGATCGAGCACGGTCACTGCCGCCGGTTCGAGCGGTGGTACGCCCTCGGCGCTGCCCAGGGGCTTGCCCAGCAGCAGACGAACGTACTCCGACCCGATGAATCCGGCTCCGCCGGTGACGAGGATCCTCACGGGTCCGGAAGTGTACGCGAAGTTTCGCCCCAGGCGGGAGACGCGACCCCCGCGCACGTTGCGTAGCCGTCCCGGTAGGCTCCCCCGGGTGCGTGGAATCCTACTTGCCGGTGGCACCGGATCGCGGCTCTGGCCGATCACCCGTGCGGTGTCGAAGCAGCTGATGCCGGTCTTCGACAAGCCGATGGTCTACTACCCCCTCTCCACCCTGATGATGTCCGGGGTCCGGGAGATCCTGGTGATCACCACCCCGGAGGACCAGGACCAGTTCCGTCGGCTGCTCGGCGACGGCAGCCAGTTCGGGCTGCGGCTGGAGTACGTCAGCCAGGAGCGCCCGGAGGGCATCGCGCAGGCGTTCATCCTCGGGGCCGACTTCATCGGCGACGAGTCGGTGGCGCTGATCCTCGGCGACAACATCTTCCACGGCGTCGGTCTGGGCCGGCAGCTCGCCGACCACGGTGACCTGGTCGGCGGCCGGGTCTTCGCCTACCAGGTGGCGAACCCGCAGGAGTACGGCGTGGTCGACTTCGACGCTGAGGGCCGGGTGCTCTCGATCGAGGAGAAGCCGGCCCGGCCGAAGTCCCGCTTCGCCGTGCCCGGCCTGTACTTCTACGACAACCGTGTGGTCGACATCTCCCGCAAGCTCACCCCGAGCGCCCGCGGCGAGCTGGAGATCACGGCGGTCAACGAGGTGTACCGGGAGACCGGGGAGCTGTCGGTGACCGTCCTGGACCGGGGCACCGCCTGGCTGGACACCGGCACGTTCACCTCGATGATGCAGGCCGCCGAGTTCGTCCGGGTGGTCGAGGAGCGGCAGGGCCTGAAGATCGGCTGTGTCGAGGAGGTGGCCTGGCGGGCCGGCCTGATCGACGACGCCCAGCTGCGCGCGCTGGCCGAGCCGCTGACCAAGAGCGGCTACGGCGACTACCTGCTCGGTCTGCTGGCCGAGAAGAGCGGCGGCGACGGGGGAGCCTGGTGAAGATCCGGGAGCTGAGCATCGAGGGCGCCTGGGAGATCACCCCGCAGCAGCACGGCGACCCGCGCGGCATGTTCATGGAGTGGTACCGCTTCGACCGGCTGGCCGAGGCGGTGGGGCACCCGCTGCGGTTGGCCCAGGCCAACCTGTCGGTCTCGGCGCGCGGCGTGGTGCGCGGCATCCACTTCGCCGACGTCCCGCCGGGGCAGGCCAAGTACGTCACCTGCGTACGCGGCGCGGTGCTCGACGTCGTGGTGGACCTGCGGGTGGGCTCGCCCACCTTCGGCCGGTGGGAGGGCGTCCGCCTGGACGACACCGACCGCCGGGCGGTCTACCTCAGCGAAGGGCTGGGGCACGGCTTCTGCGCGCTGACCGACGACGCGACGTTGAGCTACCTCTGCTCGGCCACCTACAACCCGACGGGCGAGCACGCCGTGCACCCGCTGGACGAGGAACTGGCCATCGAGTGGCCGGCCGACGTCCCGCTGCTGTCCGCCCGCGACGACGCGGCGCCGACGCTGGCGCAGGCCCGCGAGCGCGGGCTGTTGCCCGAGTACGACAGCTGCCGGCAGTTCGTGGCGAGCATCGGCCCGGACGGAATGTCGCACTCAGCCGGTATGTGACCGCCCCCGGGGCACGACCTGTGGTGTGACAGTGACGAACGGGGCCTCCGGGCGGCTAATGTCACACCATGGAGCGGCGAATCTTCGGCCTCGAGACCGAGTACGGCGTCACCTGCACCTATCGCGGGCAGCGGCGGCTGTCCCCGGACGAGGTCGCGCGGTATCTGTTCCGTCGCGTGGTGTCCTGGGGTCGGTCGAGCAACGTGTTCCTGCGCAATGGGGCCCGGCTCTACCTGGACGTCGGGTCGCACCCGGAGTACGCCACTCCGGAGTGCGACTCGGTGACCGACCTGGTCGCGCACGACCGGGCCGGCGAGCGGATCCTGGAGGGCCTGCTCGTCGACGCGGAGAAGCGGCTGCACGACGAGGGCATCGCGGGTGAGATCTACCTGTTCAAGAACAACACCGACTCGGCCGGCAACTCGTACGGCTGCCACGAGAACTACCTGGTCTCCCGGCACGGCGAGTTCGGCCGGCTCGCCGACGTACTCATCCCGTTCCTGGTCACCCGGCAGTTGATCTGCGGGGCTGGCAAGGTCCTGCAGACCCCGCGTGGGGCGGTCTACTGCCTGTCGCAGCGGGCCGAGCACATCTGGGAGGGCGTCTCCTCGGCGACCACCCGCAGCCGTCCGATCATCAACACCCGGGACGAGCCGCACGCCGACGCCGAGCGCTACCGGCGGCTGCACGTGATCGTCGGTGACTCCAACATGAACGAGGTCACCACGCTGCTCAAGGTCGGCACGGCCGACATCGTGCTGCGGATGATCGAGGCCGGGGTGGTGATGCGCGACCTGTCGCTGGAGAACCCGATCCGGGCGATCCGGGAGGTGTCGCACGACATCACCGGCCGGCGCAAGGTCCGGTTGGCCTCCGGCAAGGAGGTCAGCGCCCTGGACATCCAGCAGGAATACCTGGCCAAGGCCACCGAGTTCGTGGAGCGCCGTGGCGGCGACCAGGCCGCCAAGCGGGTTGTCGAGCTGTGGGGGCGGGTGCTCAACGCGGTGGAGACCGGAGACCTGGAGCCGGTCTCCCGCGAGATCGACTGGGTCAGCAAACTGCGGCTGATCGAGCGCTACCAGCGCAAGCACGACCTGCCGCTGTCGCACCCGCGGGTGGCGCAGATGGACCTGGCCTACCACGACGTGCGCCGCGGTCGCGGCCTCTACGGGCTGCTGGAGCGCCGCGGTGAGGTCGACCGGGTGGCGACCGACCCGGAGATCTTCGAGGCCAAGGAGACCCCGCCGCAGACCACCCGGGCCCGGCTGCGCGGCGAGTTCATCCGGCACGCCCAGGAGAAGCGGCGGGACTTCACCGTCGACTGGGTGCACCTGAAGCTCAACGACCAGGCCCAGCGCACCGTGCTCTGCAAGGACCCGTTCCGGGCGTACGACGAGCGGGTGGAGCGGCTGATCGCCAGCATGTGACCGGTGTGCCGGCCCCGACGGTGCTGTGCGCCGGCGGGGCCGGCGCTTTCGGTACGCTGGGCGCGCCATGACGACTTCTGGACCTTCCGACCGCCCCGAGCGCGGCGCCGAGCGGCAGAACTGGGTCGAACGCCGCCGGGACAAGATCCGCGCCGAGATCGACCGCAACCGGCGCGGCGAGTACACCGTGCCGACGTGGGTGCTCGCCCTGGCGCTGGTGCTGATCGTGGGCGGCTGGCTCGCCCTGATCTTCCTCGCCTGATTCCCTCGCCGGTCTCGACGACCGGCACTTCCGTACACCTCCGGCGGCCCGCCATGCCCGGGCCGCCTCACCGTCGCTGCTCCCGTGCCCGACGACTGGCCTCGCCGGGCCACCGCTGGCCCGACGGGGCCCTCGGGTCGGGTAAGCGCGGCCGGTCTCCGGACGCCCGCAGCGCGGAGCCGCCCGGGTGGCAACGGGCAGGTCCGACGGAGGGAGCGAATGATGACGGGCGGCGGAACGGCGGCGCCACAGCCGCAGCGGGGGCAGGCCGGCTGGCAGGATCCCGGGCCGCGTGACGTGGTCCGGGACCGGCAGAACCCGGATCTGCTGACCCCACCGAGCACGGACGCGGGCACGCTGCCCAACCTGCGGTTCTCCTTCTCCGACGCGCACACCCGCGTGCAGCGCGGCGGTTGGACCCGCGAGGTCACGGTGCGGGAGCTGCCCATCGCCACCGAGCTCTGCGGTGTGGACATGGCGCTGGAGCCGGGCGGGTACCGGGAGATGCACTGGCACAAACAGTCCGAGTGGGCGTACGTGTCGCAGGGCAGCGCCCGGATCAGCGCGGTCGACCAGGAGGGCCGCAACTTCCTCGACGACGTACGCGCCGGGGACCTGTGGTTCTTTCCGCAGGGGGTGCCGCACCACATCCAGGCCCTCGACGAGGGGGTGGAGTTCCTCCTGGTCTTCGACGACGGAGCGTTCACCGAGAACGGCACGTTCCTGATCAGCGACTACTTCGCGCACACACCGAAGGACGTGCTGGCGAAGAACTTCGGCTGGCGGCCCGAGCAGCTCGACACGATCCCGGAGCGGGAGAAGTACATCTTCGCCGGGGAGGTGCCGCCGCCGCTGGACCAGGACCGGGTGATGAGCCCGACCGGAGACGTGCCCCGCTCGCTGAGCCATCGGCTGCTCGCGCAGAAGCCGCAGCGCTTCCCGGGCGGTCAGGTGCGCATCGCCGACGTGACCCAGTTCGCCGCGTCCACCACCATCTGCGCGGCCCTGGTGGAGGTCGACCCGGGTGGCATGCGTGAGCTGCACTGGCATCCCACCGACGACGAGTGGCAGTACTACCTGTCCGGTCACGGCCGGATGGGTGTGTTCGCCAGCCAGGGGGTGGCCGGCACCTTCGACATGCGCTCCGGTGACGTCGGGTACGTGCCGTTCGCGTACGGCCACTACATCGAGAACCTCGGCGACGAGCCGCTGGTCTTCCTGGAGATGTTCCGCAAGCCCCGGTTCGAGTCCGTCTCGCTGACCCAGTGGATGGCGAACACCCCGGCCCAGGTCAGCGCGGACACTCTCAACCTGCCCCGGGAGTTGATCGAAGCCCTGCCCCGCGACCAGCGCCCCGTGATCCGCTGACCCCGGTCAGGGCAGCAGGGTCGTGGCGTGGCGGCCGGCCGCGGCGGCGGCCAGGAAGTAGGCGTGGTCGGCGTCGAGGCCACGGCCCATCGTGGACAGCGGCACCGTGCTGGCGCGCAGTGCGGCGTCGAGGCCGCCGGTGGGCACCCGGACGATCCGGTGCCGGGCCGCCAGCGGGGCCAGCGCCGCGTCGACCTCGGCGGCCAGCGCCGGGTCCAGGTCGTCGGGCAGCACCAGCTCCGCCGGGGCGAGCGCCACCCGGCCGTACGCGGTGAGGCTGTGGTGGGACACGCCGCGGTGCCGGGGACGGGGGTCGGCGGCGGAGATCCGCAGCGACCCGACCGGCCGGCCGCCCAGCGTGGCGATCGCGTTGACCGCCTCGCCGACGGCGACTCCGGAGAAGCCCCACCGGGTGCCGGTGCCGAGGTTGCCGGGCCCCTGGGCGACCACGGCCACGTCGGCGCGCAGCACGTACCGGGCGGCGAGCAGGCCGCCGTGCAGCCCGGTGGCCTCCAGGTCGCCGCCGAACGCCTGACCGACGGTGATCGTGCCGGCGAGGTCGGTGCGCAGCCCGGCCAGGGTGCGGGAGAACCAGGCCGGCAGCGCCCCGCCGTCGGTGAGCAGGTACGCCACCCGGGCGTGCGGGGCGTCGGCGCGGATGCCGGCCAGGATCGCCGGCAGGGCCGAGTGCAGGTCGGCGGTGACCACCGGCATTCCGCCGAGGTCGTCGGCGTCGGCGAGCACGTCCCGGTGCGGGGACGCCTCCTCGTCGACGCCGAGCAGGATCGGTTGCAGCGGGGTGTAGCGGGCCTTGACGAGGTGCCCGGCGTCGCGGGTGTCGGCGGAGACCGGCGGGTCGGGCGGCAGCCGGTCCGGCAGTGCCACCACCAGGGCATACCCGCCGGTGCCCAGTCCCATCAGCAGCGCACCGGCGTTGAGCAGCACCCGGTCGCCGGGCTCGGGTGTGCCGACCAGCTCCGGGTAGGCCAGCGCCCGCATGCGGGTGCCGTCGGGCAGGTCGACGTCGAGCTCCATCGCCCCGGTCCACTGCCGTCGCAGCGCCGCCACCGTCCCCGCCCGCCATCGCACCATGACGGGCACGCTAGCCGCGCCGGCCCGGCGTCCCGCGCCCGGGTGGTCCGGGCGTGGCTCAGGTCTGGTCGGGTGTGCCGCCGGCGTCCGGGCTGGGGCTGGCCTGGACGTCGCGGGTCCGGCCGCTGGCGCCGGGCAGCGAACGGGTGGGGTCGAGGAAGACGTACCGGACCTCCGGGTACCGCCCGGTGAGCCGCCGTTCGGCCTCGTCGGCGGTGGCCTCGATGGCCGCGCCGGTGGCCTCGTCACGGAAGTCGACCTTCGCGGCGACGAGAATGTCGTCCGGGCCGAGCTGCATGGTCAGCAGGGTGTCGATCCGCTCCACCTCGGGCAGGCTGGCCAGCTCCTGCTCGATCTCGTGGCGCAGCCGCTCGGGGACCGCCCGCCCGACCAGCAGTGACAGGTTGTTGCTGGCGAGGATCCCGGCGACCGTCAGCAGCAGCAGCCCGATCAGGATCGACGCGACGCCGTCCCACATCTCGTCGCCGGTGGCCTGGGACAGGCCCACGCCGAGCCCGGCCAGCAGCAGACCGATCAGCGCCGCGCTGTCCTCCAGGAAGACGGCCTTGACGGTGGTGTCGCCGGTCAGCCGCAGGAACCGCCGCGGGGTCGTCCTCCAGCGCCGGGACTCGCCCCGGACCTGCCGCACGGCCCGGGCCAGCGAGATCGACTCGATGACGAAGGACACCCCCAGCACGATGTAGGAGATCAGGTAGTCGCCGCTGTGCTGGTGCACCAGGATCGTGGTGACGCCGTGGGTGACGGCGAAACCGGCGCCGGCGACGAAGGTGAACATGGCGGCGAAGAAGGCCCAGACGTAGCTCTCCTTGCCGTACCCGAACGGGTGCCGGGTGTCCGCCGGGCGCGCGCCCCGACGCAGCGCCTGGAAGAGCAGCACCTCGGTGGTGGTGTCGGCGACCGAGTGCGCCGCTTCGGAGAGCATCGCCGCGGAGCCGGAGATCAGCCCGGCGATCAGCTTGGCCACCGCGATGGCGAGGTTGGCGGCCCCGGCGACGACCACGGTGCCGACGCTCTCGGTCTTGACGTCCGGTTGCGACATGAGGGTCACCATATGACCGGTGGCGGCGCCCCGCCGGGCGAGCGGCCCGGACACCCGGATCCGAACAGATGTGCGGCACGCCCGCGTGGGTGCACGTCCCCGGCGCGTCGGCTGCTAGCGTCTACCCGTGTCGCGGACCCGCACCGAACGCCTGGTCAACCTGGTGATCTGCCTGCTGTCCACGCGACGGTTCCTGACCGCCGCGCAGATCGCCGCGACCGTTCCCGGCTACGAGCACGATCCGGACGACGCGCGCGACCACGAGGCGTTCCAGCGCAAGTTCGAGCGGGACAAGGCCGAGCTGCGCGAGCTGGGTGTGCCGCTGGAGACCGGGACGGCCAGCGTCTTCGACGCCGAGCCCGGCTACCGCATCGCCCACCGGGAGTACGCGCTGCCCGACATCCCCCTCGAACCGGACGAGGCCGCCGCCGTCGGCATCGCCGCGCGGCTGTGGCAGCACGCCGGGCTCGCCGCCGCCGCGTCCTCCGGGCTGGCCAAGTTGCGCGCCGCCGGCGTGGACGTGGACCCGCAGGCCACCCTGGGCCTGGAGCCGATGGTCACCGTCGACCCGGCGTTCGGCCCCCTGACCGCCGCCGCGCGCGATCGCCGCGAGGTGGGCTTCGACTACCGGGTGCCCGACCGGGACGCGCCCAGCCGCCGCAGGCTGCAGCCGTGGGGTGTGGTCTGCTGGCGCGGCCGGTGGTATGTGGTCGGCCACGACCTGGACCGGGCGGCGACCCGCTGCTTCCGGCTGTCCCGGGTGGTCGGCGCGGTCCGGGTGACCGGCACGCCCGGTGCCTACGAGCCTCCGGCCGGCGTCGACCTGATCAGCCACGTGGCCCGCTGGTCCGGCCCGGTGGAGCGCACCGGCCGGGCCACCGTGCTGGCCGCGCCCGGCCGCGCCGCCGGGCTGCGCCGCTGGGCCGTCGAGGTGATCGCCGGGCCGGACGGCGACCGGCTGGTCCTGCCCTACGCCGACGCGGACGGGCTGGCCGGCCACCTCGTCGGTTACGGCCCGGACGTGCGGGTGCTCGACCCGCCGGAGGTCCGCGAGGCAGTCATCCAACGCCTCAAGGAGATCGCCGCCCGGCATGACGACCTGGCCGTCGCGGGGGGTGCCCGGTGACGCGGCCGGCCGCCCGTGGTGGTTCCCGGGCCTCGGCCGACCGTCTGGCGCGGCTGCTGAACCTGGTGCCCTACCTGCTGGCCCGCCCGGGGATCGAGATCGCGGAGGCCGCCGGCGACCTGGGTGTCACCGAGCGGCAGTTGCGGGAGGATCTGGAGCTGCTCTGGGTGTGCGGGCTGCCCGGCTACGGCCCCGGCGACCTGATCGACATGGCCTTCGACGGTGACCGGGTGACCATCACCTACGACGCCGGCATCGACCGGCCGCTGCGGCTCACCCCCGACGAGGCACTAGCGCTCGTGGTGGCGCTGCGGATGCTCGCCGAGACACCGGGGGTGGCCAACCGGGAAGCCGTCGAGCGGGCCCTCGCGAAGATCGAGGACGCCGCCGGGGATCTGGTGGGCGCGCCGGTGGCGGTCCGGCTGCCGGGGGACACCCGGCGGGTGGAGGCGCTGCGCGCCGCCGTCGAGGGCGGCCGGGCGCTGCGGATCACCTACTACACGGCGGCCCGCGACGAGACCACCGACCGGGTCATCGACCCGCTGCGGATGCTGATGGTCGGCGGCCGGGCGTACGTGGAGGCGTGGTGTCGCCGCGCCGAGGCGGTCCGGCTGTTCCGGGCCGACCGGATCGACGCGATCACCGAGCTGGACGAGCCGGCCGTCGTGCCGCCGCAGGCCGTCCCGCACGACCTCACCGAGGGCGTCTTCCGTCCCTCGCCCGACCTGCCGCTGATCACGCTGCGGATCGCCCGCAGCGAGCGGTGGATCACCGAGTACTACCCGTGCGAGCGGGTGGAGGCCGGCGACGGCGACCAGTGGCTGGTCTCGCTGCGGGTGACCGATCTGGGGTGGGCCCGCCGGTTCGTGCTCGGCCTCGGCCCGGACGTCACCGTGGTGGCCCCGGTCGAGCTGGCCGAGCAGGTCCGGGCGACTGCCGCTGCCGCGCTGGACGCGTACGCCGTGCCGGCGCCCACCGCCGCGCCTAGGCGGCCCGGTGCCGACGCGGTGACACCTGAGTCCGTGACGCCCGGGGCGTCGGGCGGGTCGGTGGCGGCGTCGGGCGACCCGGCGGTGGCCGGCCGCACCCAGTAGGCTGAGCGCCGTGTTGATCTGGATCGTGCTCGCGGTGGTGCTGCTGCCGCTCGTGGCGCTCGCGCTGGCCGTGCGTCCGGTGCTGGCCCGACTGCCGCGGCTGCGCCGTGCCGCGGTGGCGTTGCAGCGACGGGCCGCCGAGGCCGAGGCGTTGCGGGAGACCGCCGAGGCGTTGCAGCAGCGCGCCGAGGGTGTCCAGCGCCAGCTCGACACCACCCAGCGGCGGCTCGCCGTGATCAAGGCCCGACGCGGCTGATCGACGCTCGTCGTGGCCTCGCCCCGGGTGGGGCAGGGCCGGTGCCGAATCGACCTTTCGGCGATGGTTGACTGATCATCCCGGTTGGTCAAGACTTCACCGGCCGGCCCGGATGACTATCCCCCGGCAGGTGGCATCCCGCCGATCCGCACGTACGATGGGCGGCGTACCACCCCCGGACACACAGAGCGACTGGAGCTTCTCATGGGTGCCCTCAAGCCGTGGCACATCGCGGTTCTTGTGGTTGTGCTGATCCTGCTCTTCGGTGCGAAGCGGCTCCCCGACGCTGCCCGCTCGCTGGGCCGTTCGCTGCGGATCATCAAGGCCGAGACCAAGAGCCTGCAGGACGACGACCGCGACCTCGCCGAGAAGGCCGACGCGCAGGCCGGCTACCAGCCGCTGCCGCCGCACGCCGGGCAGCCGCAGCAGGCGCCGTACCAGGCCCCGCCGCAGCAGCAGCCGGTTGTCGACCCGGTGCACCGCGTCCGCGACAACTGATCGAGAGGCCCGAGCACCGTGGCCTTCGCACTGCGTAAGCGCGGCCCGAGCAGTTTCGAGCGGGCCGCCGACGGCTCGATGACGCTCATCGAGCACGTCCGCGAGCTGCGCAACCGCCTGTTCCGTGCCTCGCTGGCGATCCTGATCGGTTTCGGCGTCGGCATCTGGCTGGCCGGGCCGGTCCTGGACCTGCTGCAACAGCCGTACTGTGACCTGCCACAGGCCCAGATCGTCAACGGCAAGTGCCAGTTCGTCCAGCTCGGCCCCGCCGACCTGTTCCTGTTGCAGCTGAAGGTCGGGCTGTGGGTGGGTCTGATCGTGGCCGGGCCGGTCTGGCTCTACCAGCTCTGGGCGTTCATCGCGCCCGGCCTGCACCGGCACGAGCGGCGCTACGCGTACATCTTCACGGCGCTGGCCGCGCCACTGTTCGCGGCCGGCGCGGTGCTGGCGTACTTCGTCACCGCCAAGGGCCTGGAGTTCCTGCTCCGCATCGGTGACAGCGACATCAGCACCACGCTGGACATCACCCGGTACATCTCGTTCATCACCAACCTGATCCTGCTGTTCGGGGTGGCGTTCGAGTTCCCGCTGCTGGTGCTGATGCTCAACTTCGTGGGCATCGCCAGCGCGAAGCGGCTGCTGAGCTGGTGGCGGGTGGCGATCTTCGTGTTCTTCGCCTTCTCCGCCGTGGTCACCCCCACCCCGGACCCGTTCGGGATGACCGCCCTGGCGATCTGCCTCTCCGCGCTCTACTTCGCCGCGGTCGGGGTGGCGTTCCTCAACGATCGTCGGCGCGGTCGCGGCAAGGAGATCTACGCCGGCATCGACGACGACGAGGTGTCGCCGCTGGAGTTCGACCGTGACCCGGTCGAGGCCGGGCAGCGGGTGGACGCGACCGCGCCGGTCGGCGCACCCGATCCGATCGCCCCGCCCGCCCCGATCGAGCGTCGCTACGACGACATGACCTGACGGCCCGCGCCGCCCGGTCAGCCGACGCCGTCCCCGCCTGCCGGGGGCGGCGTCGCCGCATCCCGGGCTCGCCATCGCCGACACCGCCCACGCAGCTCACCATGCGCACCGGTGCCGGGACCGCCGGTGACGTCACCGCCCCCGGTGTACGGCAGGCACGCAACCGGCTACGGTGCTGCCCGTGACCGCAGACGATCACCCGACCGGCCCGCACGCCGGGGGACCCGTCGTCGTGCTCACCAACCCGACGGCCGGCCGGGGACGGCACCGCGCCGTGCTGCCCCGGCTGCTGGACGGGCTGGCTGCCGCCGGCCGACCGGTGCGGCTGCTGTCGGCGTCCAGCCCGGGCGAGGCGGAGGCGGCCTGCCGCACCGCGGTGGCCGACGGCGCCGGCGCGTTGGTCGCGATCGGCGGGGACGGCACGGTGCACCTGGCGCTGCAGGCCGCCGCCGGCACCGGCGTGCCGTTCGGCGCGGTACCGGCCGGCACAGGCAACGACTTCGCCCTCGACACCGGCTTCCCGGCCGACCCGCTGGCGGCGGTGGCGGTGATCGCCGAGGCGTTGCGCGCTGGCCGGACCCACGCCCTGGACCTCGCCCGCATGACCGGCGTCGACGGCACCCACCGCTGGTACGGCGCGGTCCTCGCGGCCGGGTTCGACGCGATCGTCAACGAGCGGGCCAACCGGATGCGCTGGCCGCGCGGCCCCCGCCGGTACGACCTGGCGATCCTCGTAGAGCTGGCCCGGCTGCGGCCCCGCCGCTACACGCTGCGCCTGGACGGGGAGCCGCACGAGCTGGACGCGGTGCTGGTGGCGGTGGGCAACTGCCCCACCTACGGCGGGGGAATGCGGATCTGCCCCGACGCCGACCCGACCGACGGGCTGCTCGACGTGGTGGTGGCGGGCCGGGTCAACCGGCGCACCCTGGTCCGGGTCAAGCCGCGCATCTACCGGGGCACCCACCTCAGCCACCCGCTGGTGCGCAGCTACCGGGCCCGGACCGTGGAGCTGACCGCCGAGGGGATCACCACGTACGCCGACGGAGAGCGCTCGCTGGACCTGCCGGTGACGATCACGGCTGTGCCGGGCGCCCTGCGGCTGCTGCGCTGACCCGTACCGCGCCGATGCTGGCCGCGATGACCAGCGCGATGGCGGCGCACTCCAGCACGGTCAGCGCCTGCCGCAGCACCAGCCAACCGGCCAGCGTGGCGATGGCCGGGCCGAGGCTCATCAGCACCGCGAAGGTGGCGGTGGGCATTCGCCGCAGCGCCAGCAGTTCCAGGGTGTACGGCAGCCCGGAGGCGAGCACCGCGAGGGCCGTGCCGAGCGCCAGCACGGCCGGGTCGAGGAGCACGGCGCCGCCGTCGACGATGCCGAGGGGCAGGGTGACCAGCGCGGCGAGGGTCAGCGCCAGGGCCAGCCCGTCCGCGCCGGGGAACCGGCCGCCGACCCGGGCGCTGAGCACGATGTACGCCGCCCACATGGCGCCCGCGCCGAACGCGAACGCCACCCCGGCGGGGTTCAGCCGGTCGAAGCCGCCCTGCCCGAGCAGCGCCACCCCGGCCAGCGCCAGCCCCGCCCAGCACCAGCTCGCCAGCCGGCGGGCGGTGAACACCGACAGGGCCAGCGGGCCGAGCACCTCCAGGGTCACGGCCGGGCCCAGCGGGATCCGCTCGATGGCCTGGTAGAACAGCGAGTTCATGCCGGCCAGCGCCAGCCCGAACGCGCCCGCCGCGATCCAGTCGGACCGGTCGTAGCCGCGCAGCCGGGGGCGGCACACGACGAGCAGCAGCACCGCCGAGATCGTCAACCGCAGGGTCACCGCGCCGGCGACCCCGGTACGGGGGAAGAGCAGCGCGGCCACGGCGGAGCCGAACTGCACCGACAGCGCCCCACCGAGCACCAGCCCCACGGCGGCGACGCCACCGCGCCGGGCCGGCGGCGTGTCGGTCGGCCGTGGCGTGGGCAGCAGGGTATCCGTCACAGGCACGACGGTAGGCGGTCGGCTCCGGCCGTCCTGCGGCGGTGTCCACCTCCCGAAACGCCGACCGCTCGCGCCGACACGGCCGGGTACGGTCGCCAACGCGGTGCTACCGGCGTACCTTGCGTGGTATGACCGGCGCGATGCGGAAACTATCGATCTCCGTTCCACCCGACGTGGCCGAACGCCTGGAACACGAGGCCAACGCCAGCGCCTACATCACACAGGCGGTGCGTGACCGCATGCGCCTGGACGCCCTGGACGCCGAGTTGGCCCACCAGGGCATCCAGATCACCGAGCAGGGCGTGGCCGAGGCGCGCGCCCGCCGCGCCGCCGTTGAGGCCGAGTGGTCGCCGGAGCGCCGGAATGCCCTTCGTGAGCGGGCACGCCAGCACGCGCTGGACGCCGCCGCCGGCACTGTCGAGCAGCCGGCCGCGTGATCGGTGAGGACGACCGGCCGGTCCGCCTTGTACTGGACCGGTCGGCACTGCTGGCCTACCTGGCGGGGTCGGTGCACGTCGCTGAGCCGCTGCACGAGGTCATTCAGGACCGCAACAGGTTCGGCGTCACCGCGGTGACCGCGGCGGAGGCCCTGGCGATGGTCAGCGACCCGAAGGAACGGGCGACCCTGCACCGGCTGCTGACCCTGGACGCCTGCACGGTGCTCTCCACCGAAGGGCACTCCTGGCACGAACTCAGCTTCTGGCGCACGCTGACAGGCCGCGCCGATCTGGCCACCACCGCGCTGGCCGTACTCGAACACGACGCCTCGATCCTGAGCGGGGAGGACCGGTACGGCGACGGGGACCTACCGGTGATCCACATCCCGGGCTGACGGCACAGCGGCCACCGGTTCGTCGGACGCGCGACCGGGGCCGTCACCGAGCCCGGCGGGCACGGGTCGGGTCGGCGCCACTCAGGCCGGCAGGGCCAGATCCAGCACGGCGCCCAGCCCGTTCTCCCGGCCGGGGTCGGCGGCCGGCAGCACCAGCACCGCGCAACCGGCGCCCACCGCGCCCGCGTCGGCCGGCGTGTCACCGACCATCAGGGTCTGTTCGGAGTCGACGCCGAGCATCCCGCAGGCGCGCAGGAAGATCGCGGGGTCGGGCTTGCACCGCCCCACCTCGTAGGAGAGGACGAACGCGTCCACCAGGTCGGTCAGGCCCCAGGCGTCGAAGTGCGGCCGGATGTCGAAGCCGATGTTGCTGACGACCGCCACCCGCACCCCGGCGTCGCGCAGAGCGCTCAGGGTGGGGGCGGTGTCCGGGTACGGCACCCAGCCGTCGGCGTTGAGCAGCCGCTCGTAGAGCGCGTCGGCGAAGCCCTCGATGCCCGCGTCGACGGTCTCGGCCAGGCCGGTGTACGCGCCGCGGTGGGCGTGCGCGTAGAGGTCCCGGTCGGCCCACAGCTCGGCCAGCCGGGGCGGCACCCGGGCCGGCAGCGGCCCGCCGGCCCGTCCGGCGGTCAGCAGCCGGTCGGCCAGCGAGGTGGCCCGGACACGGTCCAGGGTGACTCCGCACGCCTCCGCGGCCGACAGCACCCACTGCCGGGGCTCCTCCACCTGGGCCAGGGTGCCGTGGAAGTCGAACAGCACCGCCTTGACAGGCCGTCGGGACGCCCGGGGGGCGGCGGCGTCCTCGGCGCTGCCCGGCGGACGATTCTGGGGCGGTTCGGCATGGTCCGGCACGCCGTGCACCCTACCGACCGCCGCCGACGGCACCTCCAGACGGCCTTGTGGGGTGTCGTGTCCCGCCACGCACTAATCTTGGTGACATGTCGAGCCCCGCCGAGCGGTACGCCGCGGCGCGCCGCCGGGCCGCGCAGGCCTCACAGTTCCCGGCGCTGGACGAGTTCGCCCTCGATCTGGGGTTCGACCTCGACGACTTCCAGAGGGAGGCGTGTCAGTCTTTGGAGCGGGGCAGCGGTGTGCTTGTCTGCGCCCCCACCGGGGCCGGCAAGACCGTCGTGGGGGAGTTCGCCGTCCACCTGGCGTTGCGGGGGCGACCCGGCGACCCGGCGGCCGCCGACGAAGCGGCGACGCCCCCGGCCCGGCGCAAGTGCTTCTACACCACGCCGATCAAGGCGCTGTCGAACCAGAAGTACCACGACCTGGTCGACCGGTACGGCGCCGAGCAGGTCGGCCTGCTCACCGGCGACAACGCGATCAACGGCGACGCGCCCGTGGTGGTGATGACCACCGAGGTGCTGCGCAACATGCTGTACGCGGGCTCCAGCACCCTGGAGGGGCTGGCCTACGTGGTCATGGACGAGGTGCACTACCTCGCTGACCGGTTCCGCGGCGGGGTGTGGGAAGAGGTGATCATCCACCTGCCCGCCTCGGTCACCCTCGTCTCGTTGTCGGCGACCGTCTCCAACGCCGAGGAGTTCGCCGACTGGCTGGTCACCGTGCGCGGCGAGACCGCGGTGGTGGTCAGCGAGCACCGGCCGGTGCCGCTGTGGCAGCACATGCTGGTCGGCAAGCGGATGTTCGACCTGTTCCACGACGCCGACGCCGCCCGCAAACACGACGTGCACCCGGAGCTGCTGCGCTACACCCGCGAGACCGTACGCCGGCTGGAGATGGGCGAGGGGCGCAGCGCCGGGCCCGGCGCCGGTCGGCGTGGCCCGCGCTGGCGTGGCCCGATGCGCCCGGACATCGTCGACCGGCTGGACCGGGAGGGCCTGCTGCCGGCGATCCTGTTCATCTTCAGCCGGGCCGGTTGCGCCGCCGCGGTGCAGCAGTGTCTCGCCGCCGGGCTGCGGCTCACCTCACCGGACGAGCGGGCCGAGATCCGCCGGGTGGTCGAGTCGCGGGTCACCGCCATCCCCGGCGAGGACCTGTCGGTGCTCGGCTACTGGGAGTGGCTCGACGGGTTGGAGCGCGGCCTGGCCGCCCACCACGCCGGCATGCTCCCGGTGTTCAAGGAGATCGTCGAGGAGCTGTTCGTCCGCGGCCTGGTCAAGGCGGTCTTCGCCACCGAGACCCTCGCGCTGGGCATCAACATGCCGGCCCGCTGCGTGGTCCTGGAGCGGCTGGTCAAGTACAACGGCGAGGCGCACGTCGACCTGACGCCGGGGGAGTACACCCAGCTCACCGGGCGCGCCGGCCGCCGTGGCATCGACGTCGAGGGGCACGCCGTGGTGGTGTGGTCCCCGGAGACCGACCCACGGCACGTGGCCGGGCTCGCGTCCACCCGCACCTACCCGCTGCGCTCCAGCTTCCGGCCCTCGTACAACATGGCCGTGAACCTGGTCGGCACCGTCGGCGCGGAGCCGGCCCGGGCGCTGCTGGAATCCTCGTTCGCCCAGTTCCAGGCGGACCGCTCGGTGGTCGGCCTGGCGCGGCAGGTGCAGCGCAACACCGAGACCATCGAGGCGTACGGCGCGGAGGCGGCCTGCCACCACGGCGACTTCGACGAGTACTTCGCGCTGCGGGTGGCGATCGCCGAGCGGGAGAAGGCCATCGCCCGGCAGGGGCAGAACCAGCGCAAGGCCGCTGCCGTGGCGTCGCTGGAGCGGCTGCGGATCGGCGACGTGATCCGGGTGCCGTCGGGCCGGCGGGCCGGTCTGGCCGTGGTGCTGGACCCGGCGACCGGCGGGTTCGGTGAGCCCCGGCCGCTGGTGCTCACCCAGGACCGCTGGGCCGGCCGGGTCAGCCCCGGCGACTTCACCACCCCCGCCGAGGTGCTCGCCCGGATCCGGGTGCCCAAGCACTTCAACCACCGATCGCCGGCCGCCCGGCGGGACCTCGCCGCCGAGGTCAGCGGCACCGGCCTGGACCGGCACGGCGGTCGCCGCGGTGGCCGCTCCCGGCAGGCCGAGGGCGAGGACCACCGGCTGTCCCAGCTCCGCACCGAGCTGCGCAACCACCCCTGCCACGCCTGCCCCGAACGGGAGGAGCACGCCCGCTGGGCGGAGCGGCGCCGACGGCTGGAGCGCGACACGGAGGAGCTGCGCGAGCGGGTGTCGGGTCGTACCGGCTCCCTCGCTCGGACCTTCGACCGGATCGTCGCCCTGCTGACCGACCGCGGCTACCTCGCCCGCGACGGCGCGGTCACCGACGCCGGTCGGATGCTCGGCCGGATCTGGACCGAGGCGGACCTGCTGGTCGCCGAGTGCCTGCGCCGAGGGGTGTGGGACGGCCTGTCCCCGGCCGAGCTGGCCGCCGCGGTGTCCGTGGTGGTCTTCGAGGCGCGCCGCGACGTCGACGAGCGGGCGTCGCTGCCGCGCGGGCCGGTGGCCGACGCCGTGGACGAGACGCTGAAGCTGTGGGGCGAGATCGAGGCCGACGAGGCGGCGCGCGGGTTGAACGCCACCCGGGAGCCGGACCTCGGCTTCGCGTGGCCGGTGTTCCGGTGGGCTCGGGGCGAGGCGCTGGCCAAGGTGCTGGGCAGCGGCCACGAGCTCGACGGCGAGATGCCGGCCGGTGACTTCGTCCGGTGGGCGCGGCAGGTGGTCGACCTCCTCGGTCAACTGGCCGACTCCGGCGGCGCGTCACCGGAGCTGCGCTCCACCGCCCGGCAGGCGATCGCGGCCATCAACCGGGGCGTGCTGGCGTACCACACCTCCGCCTGACCATCACTGTCGGTCATCGCCGCCGGCGAATCGACGCATCGGACGGTCACCGCGACAGCACCCCCCGGAACAGGCCCGGGGGGTGCTGTTGCGCCTGCTCAGGCCACCCCTGATCATTGCCCGGGCGCGTCCTTTACGCGCCGGTAACTGATGGGGAGAAGGCCGCCGTGGCGGAGATCAATCACTTTGAGTACGGGTGGATCACGCCCGCGCTGAGCTACGCGCTGTCCGTGCTCGGTTCGGTCCTCGGGCTGGTGTGCGCCGGGCGTATCCGCACGGCCGGCACCGCCGGCCAGCGTGCCTGGTGGGGTCTGCTGGCCGCCTGGGCACTGGGCGGCACCGCCATCTGGGCGATGCACTTCATGGCCATGCTCGGCTTCGCCGTCGACGGCACCCGGATCCGGTACGACGTGCCGCTCACGGTCGCCAGCACGGCCATCGCCGTGGTGGCGGTCGGAATCGGCCTGGCCATCGTGGGCACCGGCCGGCTGAACCCGGTGCGCTGGTCGGTCGGGCTGCGCGCCCGATCGACCCTCGGTCAGCCCGGCACCCCGTTCCCGTCCCGCCGGGAGATGCCGCCCCGCTGACGCGAAACGCTCGACCCACTACCCGGCCGCCACCGGAGGGTCCGGGCGTGGGTGACCTACCTTTGGCGGATGGAGTTCGCCACGGGCGCCGTCGAGTGGGGCACCGTGCCCGACTGGATCGCCGGGATCGGTTCCGTCCTGGCCTTCGCCGGGCTGGCGTACGGGCTCTGGTGGGAGGTCCGGCAGCGGCGCCTCGACCGCGACGACGCGATGGCGCACTAGGCCAGGCTGATCATGGGTGTTGCGGGGGCGGATGCCGCGGGCCAGGTGAGCGCTCTGGTGATGAACAACAGCTCCATGCCGGTGTACGGCGTCGAATGCCAGGTCTTCGCAGCTCCTGCGCCTCCCCGGTACGGCGGTGGTGCCCCGCCGGCGAGTCGGCACGTCGGCTCGACGACGTTCGCCCGCATACCGGCGGGCGAGTCGCAACAGAACGCGGTGGACTGGGCTCAGCTCACCGACAAGGCGCCCCAGAGCGGCCACACGTTCTCGATGACGATGATGTTCGTCGACGCGGCCGGTCTCGTGTGGACACGCAGTGACGCGGGGACCTTGCGGCGCGTCGTCTGACGCCTGATCGGCGCAGGCCGCTGTGGGCTTCTGTCGGGGAGAGCGGAAGTTCTTGCGAGCCCGTCGTGAAGTATCGACGAGCTTGAGGAAAGGACGCTAGGCTGCGACCACCTCTCCATCGACGCAAGGAGATGTTGTGTCGCGCCGTACCGGCAAGCCCTCCTACCTGCTCCCCGCGCGCGATACGCGCCGCAACCGGATCGGGCGTCTCGCGGCCGTCGTCACGGCGATCGGGCTCGCGGCCGCTCTCCTGGGGGGTGCCGTCGGCTACACCGTCGGGCGTCCGGACCCCATCGACTCGAGCATCACCGAGATGCGGGAGGCCGAGGCACGGAGGGACACCCAGCAGATCGCCGAGTTGACCACGACGGCCCGCCGCCTGAGCGACGAGATCTCGCCCATCCTCGCCGCCCTGAAGGCGGACACGCCCAGCCAGCAGGCCGGCGCCGAACAGGCCCGCCAGTGGCAGCAGGCCGTGCGTCAAGCGGCGCAGCCGTTGGCCGACCCGCCGTCGGGCACCACCGCGACCAACGTGGCACGGGGAGGGCTCCGTGTGGCTCTCGACCAGGCGGCACTCGCCGTCGACACCTACCTGCTCGCCGTCACCGGTCCGGCTGCCCAGCGGGCCGCCCTGACACAACTGGCGACGCGGCAGGCAACCCAGGCGGCGGCGACCTGGTCCATCGCCGCGACCCAGCTCGATCAGATCAACATCGACGCCGGCCACGGCCACCAGCACGTCCACCTCGAGACCGGTCCCGGGGGCGACGCTTTCGCCCCCGACGGCGCCGCAGAAGGATCCGGCGGGTGACTGACGGGCAGCACCAGCCGGACCGATGACGTGCTACCAGGATGCGGGCCAGTGCTCCGCCCTTTAGGGCGGGGGTGAAGGCCCGCGCGGGAGGGCCGCCAGGCCCGAGCGTGCTCTAACCGGGACGGTTTTGCTGCTCGATGTACTGGCGCAGGACGGTCAAGGGTGCGCCGCCGACGGAGCCGGCGAAGTACGAGGCTGACCACAGCTTGTTGGCTCGGTAGTAGTGGCGGATCAGGTCGGGGAACTCTTGTCGCATCCGCCGCGAGGACACGCCCTTAAGGCTGTTGACCAGCTTCGACA
The DNA here is from genome assembly GCF_023896955.1 of Micromonospora sp. RHAY321. Classification (GTDB taxonomy): domain Bacteria; phylum Actinomycetota; class Actinomycetes; order Mycobacteriales; family Micromonosporaceae; genus Micromonospora. The sequence continues at coordinate 599,442 of NZ_JAMHIW010000001.1, read as the reverse complement.
GGGCCACCTTGGGCGGAAAATTGACCAGCAGGTGTACGTGCTCGCTCTCGCCGTTGAACTCGACCAGGTCGGTCTCGAAGTCGGCGCACACCGCCCGCATGATTTCCTCCAGGCGGGTCAGGTGCCGGTCACCGAACACCTGGTGCCGAAATTTGGTGACGAAGACCAAATGAGCGTGCAGGGTGAAGACGCAGTGTCTGCCAGCGCGAACGTTCCCGAGCTCGACCATAGGCCAATGTTAGATTGTCCTCTGTGCAGCTTCGGTACAACTACCGCGTCTACCCGACGCCCGCTCAGCAGGTTTTGCTGGCGCGGGCGTTCGGGTGCGCGCGGGTGGTGTTCAACGACGGGCTGCGCGCACGCCAGCAGGCGCGCGAGGCAGGCGAGGGGTACCTGTCCGATGGTGACCTGTCGAAGCGGGTCATCACCCAGGCCAAGCAGACGCCTGAGCGGGAGTGGCTGGGCGAGGTGTCGGCGGTGGTACTCCAGCAGGCCCTCGCGGACCTTAACGTCGCGTACCGGAACTTCTTCACCTCGATCAGCGGCAAGCGCCAGGGCCGCAAGGTCGCCCCACCGAGGTTTCGGTCCCGCAAGGACAACCGGCAGGCGATCCGGTTCACCGCGAACGCCCGGTTCAAGGTGCTCGACAACGGCCGGCTCCGGTTGCCGAAGATCGGCGACCTTGCGGTGCGTTGGTCCCGGCATCTGCCGGCCGCACCAACCTCGGTCACGGTCATCCGGGACGCGGCTGGTCGGTACTTCGCCTCGTTCGTTGTGGTCGCCGCCGACGACCCGCTGCCTCCGGTCGACGCCGAGGTGGGCATCGACCTCGGGTTGACCCACTTCGCCGTCCTGTCCAACGGCAAGAAGGTCGCCGCCCCGAAGTTCTTGCGCCGGTCGGCCCGCAAACTGCGCCGGTTGCAGCAGGACCTGTCCCGAAAGCAGCGGGGCAGCAACAACCGCAAGAAGGCCGTCGTCAAGGTCGCCCGCGCGCACGCTCGGGTGGCCGACAGCCGGCAGGACTGGCAGCACCAGCTCTCGACACGGATCATCCGCGACAACCAAGCGGTGTACGTCGAGGACCTATGCGTCGTCGGTCTCGGCCGGACCCGGCTGGCCAAATCGGTGCACGACGCGGGCTGGGCGCAGTTCGTGCAGATGTTGGAGTACAAGGCCGCCCGGCGCGGGCGGACGTTTGCAAAGACCAACCGGTTCCTGCCCACGTCGCAGACATGCTCGACGTGCGGCCGGATCGACGGACCCAAGCCGCTGTCCGTCCGGTCGTGGACCTGCCCGTGCGGGGCCGTCCACGACCGGGACGTCAACGCCGCCAGAAACATACTCGCGGCGGGACGCGCCGAGAGCCTAAACGCCCGTGGAGCGCAGGTAAGACCGGCACCCGTGCCGGCACCGCGCCGAGAAGCAGGAATCCGCCCCGACGCCGTGCGGTCCACGCGCAGCGTGGAGGGAATCTCCGTCCTATAGGGCGGAGAGATCGTCAATCGTACGGGTCCTTCGGGGCGGTCACCTGTCGCCAGAAGTCGACCTCGATGTAGGGGATCTCTTCGTCGTTGACCGGGTCGCGGGTGAGGCGGTCGGTGTAGCGGCCGGTGACCTGGATCCAGGTGTCGTTGGCCAGTCCGGTGGGCGCGTTGCCGGACATGCCGAGTTTGACGGGCCGGCCGTCGGCGGCGCAGCAGGACATGACCATGCGGGCGAGGATCGGTTGCCCGTCGGGTCCGGGTGTGACGAATCCGGTTAGCTCTACCCGGCGGTTGCCGATCGACTGGCCCTTGTCGAACAGGGCGCGGGCAGCGTAGTCGAGCACGGTGGTTCGTGCCGGATCGCCGGCGGGCAGGGGTGGGTAGTCGTCGCCGTAGTCCTGTTGGGTGGTGACGGCGGTGCCCGCCTGGCCGGCGGCGTACGAGCCGAGGGCGGGCGGGGCTACCAGCAGTAGGCCGAGGGCGGGGAGGATCAGCAGCCAGGCGACTCGTGGTTCGTGGTGGGCGTGTCCGTCGTGGGTCACTGCGGCCGGTGACCCACTCGTGGCTTGTTCAGCATTCGTGGCCTCCCGGTCGTCCGGGTTGGTCCGGTCGGCGGTCGTCCCGGGATCTGGCCGCAGTTCGTACCACAGGGTCATCACGGCGGCGGCGATCAGCAGCAGGCTGGCGGCGATCAGGAACGGCCGCAACTCTTCCTTCACGTAGCGCAGGTAGAGGTCGGTGACGCTGGCCTGCAGAACAGCGGCGGCAAAGAAGATCATGATGCAGGCCTGGGTCAGACGGTTCACAGCAGCACCATCCCGGTGATGACGGCGACCGTGACGGCGACCGCGAAGGTGGCCGGCGCGAATCGGGCGGCGAAGCGCCGGCCGAAGATGCCGGCCTGCATGGAGATGAGTTTCAGATCGACCATCGGGCCGACCACCAGGAAGGCCAGGCGGGCGGTGAGAGAGAACTGCGACAACGAGGCGGCGACGAACGCGTCCGCCTCGGAGCAGATGGACAGCAGCACCGCGAGCCCCGCCAGGGCGAGCACGGAGAGCAACGGCTGGTCGGCGAGGGTCTGCAGCCACCGTTCGGGGACGAGGACGTTGATGCTGGCTGCGGCCATCGCGCCGATGACGAGGAAGCCGCCAGCGTGGACCACGTCGTGTCGTACGGCGGACCAGAACATCTCCCCGCGTCCGAGCCCGTCCAGATCGGGTCGGTGCGGAAGCCGGATCCAGTCGGCGCGACCGAGGCGCAGCCACAGCCAGCCCATGACCATGGCGACGATCAGGCTGGCGACGGCACGGCCCAGGACCATTTCAGGGTTGTGGGGAAAGGCCACGGCCGTGGCGGCGAGCACGATCGGATTGATCGCCGGTGCGGCGAGCAGGAACGCCAGCGCGGCCGCGGGCGTGACCCCTCGGCGGATCAGCGAGCCGGCGATCGGCACCGCACCGCACTCGCAGCCGGGTAGGACCACGCCGGCGGCACTCGCCACCGGGACGGCGAGGGCGGGGTGCTTCGGCAGGGCCCGAGCCCAGAACGAGCGGGGAACGAAGACCGCGATCACGGCGGACAGCAGCACCCCGAAGACCAGGAAGGGCACGGCCTGCACCATGACCGAGACGAACACCGTCGTCCAGGTCGCCAGCGACGGTGTGGTCAGCAGACCAGCCAGGGGCTCACGCAGAAAGATCAGCAGGACCAGCACCGCGGCGAAGATCTCGACCGAGCCGATCCGGCCACGACGACCTCCGTCCTCGACGGACGTGGCGTGTGGTGTGTTGCTCGGATGGTCGAGGCCCGGTCGATCGGCCTCGGTGCTCGTGTCGGGCGGGGTTTTGCGATCGGATGCGGCCACACCGCCCCCTTCTCTTCGGTGATGTCCGGAGGTGACGTCAGTCCGGCCTGCAGGACCGGCAGGAGCCCATCTCCGAAGGTCGGAAATGGGCTCCTGCGCGGTGCGGCGATGTCAGCTGACGGTGCCGATGGAGACGGCGCCGCGGCCGACGACCGCGCCTTCGGTGGTCACGACAGCCAGCTCGCCGAACAGCTCGCGCCCAGCGCCCGGCGTGGAGTGGGCGGTCACGGTGCCGGTGAGGGTGGCGGTGGCGCCGTTGGGCAGGGCCAGCGGGGTGCTCGGGGTGGCGAGCGTGCCCAGCGACGGGGCCGAGAACGAGTCCCGGTAGTCGTAGGCGGTGCTGGTGTTCGGCCCGTCGACGGCGTACCCGTCGACGACGACGCGGTAGGTGCCCTCCGGCGGGTTGGCAACGGTGACGGCTTCCTCGGAGTCGCCGTCGGCTGCCTGCCCGACCTGGACGTCACCGCGGAACACGGTCAGGTCCAGATCCGCGCCCAGGTTGGCGGTGTTGCCGATCCGGGCGGTGAAGCTGGTGGCACCGGCCGGAACGTCCACCAGATACTCCTGCTGGGCGCCCTCGGCGATGGTGGGCCGCTCGGCGTGCACGCTGGACAGTGGACCACCCTGACCGGTCACCGCGACCGGGCCGAAGGTGTTGGTCAGCGTCCAGTTCGCCGGGGTCGGCTGACCGGCGGTGACCGACGGAAGTTCGATCACGGACGGCTCGACGGTGACGCCCTGCACCCGGGCCTGGAGCTGGAACGGGTTGTTCAGCGCCGGGGAGGTCCGCCGCGATTCCACCTCGATCTCCCAGACCCCGGCGATCGGGTTCTGGTAGTCCCGCTCCTGGGGCTTGCAGGCGGAGGCGTCGGAGAAGTTGGTGTAGCAGGCGGTGCTCGCCGTGCTGTCGACCGGCACGCCGTACGGGTTGATGGCGATGAACCGGGTCTGCGACCCGGTGGCGATACCGGACAGGTTCACCTGCAGCGCACCGGCGCCGGCTGGCACGCTGACGAAGTACGAGGTGAAGGCGTTGCGCGACACCGAGCCCTCGGCGGAGAACGAGTAGCTCGGCTTCGTGACCTCGTTCGCGGCCACCACGACGGCGGAGACCTCGAAGTCGATCACCGAGGTCTTCGGGTCGTCCACGGTCAGGATGGTGCCGTGCGCGCCGAGGGACTTCGGCTTGGCGGTGACCGGGATCGAGACGGCCTTGTTGAGCGGTAGCGCGACCGTCTTGGGAGCGGTGAAGGTGCCGTCGTTGCCGCGCAGGGCCAGCTTGTGGCTGACGGTGCCGGCCGGGCCGCTGGTCCGGGTCACCTTGACCTGGTAGGTCCGGCTCTGGCCGACCTTCGGTCCACCCTCGGCGGAGGTGCAGCGGTTGTAGACGCCGGCGCCGCGGTTCGGGTTGGGGACGAACTTGCTCAGCTCGCGGTCGTAGCGGGTGAGGTTCTCCGACAGCTCGGTGCAGACCGGGGCGTCCGAGACGTAGGACCGGGTCTCGACGGTCTTGCTGAGCAGCTTCCACGCGCCCGGCACGTTGAACATGCCGTAGCCCTGCGCGTAGGTGGCGACATCGGCGATCGGCTTGGCGGAGGTGTAGATGGCCCGGCGCAGTGCCGCCGGGGTGACACCCTTGTCGGTGGCCTTGGCCGCGGACAGCAGCAGCGCGGCGGCGCCGGTGGCCTGCGGGGAGGCCATCGAGGTGCCGTTGAGCATCTGGTAGCCCGGCGGCAGCGGGTAGCCGGCCTCGGGGACCGGGTTGCCCGGCTGCCAGGTCGGCGCGGTGGAGATCGCCGAACCCGGGGCGGTGATGTTCGGCTTGAACCCACCGTCCTCGCGCGGGCCGCGGGAGGAGAAGTTGAACAGCGCGTTCTTCGTCCGCACCACGGAGCCGTAGTTGGCCAGCCAGGTGTCCCTGCTGATGTTCGCCGCGACACTGACGACGTTCTCGGCGACCGACGGGTCGCCGACGGTGTTCACGCCCGGACCGGAGTTGCCGGCCGAGATGAACAGCTGCACGCCGTAGGTGCTGATCAGGTCGTTGTAGAGCTGCGCGCGGGCGTTCGCGCCGTCGTTGAGCGTCGGCAGCCCGCCGATCGACATGTTGACCACGTCGACGTGACGGTTGATGACCAGGTCGGCCATGCCGGTGGTCAGCGCGGCGGCGGTGCAGCCGCCACCCCACGAGCAGGCGCGGGCGGAGACGAGCTTGGCGCCCGGGGCGGCACCGTCGAAGGCGGTGTTGCCGAGCATGTCGTTGGCGGCGGTGATGCCCGCGACGTGGGTGCCGTGGGTCGCCTCGATGATGCCGATGTTGACGTAGTCGGCGTACGGGCCGGGCTTGCCGTCGGCCGGGTCGATGTCGACGTCCTCGCGGTACTCGACCACGAAGGGCATCTGGTCCCGCACGGGGGTGGCGGGGTTGTCGGTGCCGAAGTGTCCGACGTCGAACTTCTCCTGGTACGGGCGCATCATCGCCTCGTCGGTGAAGCTGTTGTCCTGGTCGACGTCGACCCAGATGTCGTGGGTCTCCGGGTTGTAGAGGACGCCCCACGCGTCGGTGGTGTCCCCGTCCCGGTTGACGTCGCCGCCTGGGTCGCTGGGCGCGGTGATCGACTCTCGGAACAGGTTGAACCGGTACGTCCCGGCGGGAGCGGTCCAGGTCGCGCCACCGGCGGTGAACGACGGGCCGGTCACCTCGGTGACCATCCGCCGCCACGTGCCGTCGTTCTCGGTCACCGGGTCCGTCGCGGTGACCCAGTCGACGATCTTCCGCTCGCCGGTCGTGGTCTTCTGCAACGCTGGCTGGTCCAGGTCGATACCGGAGTCCATGATGCCGATGGTCACGCCGCGACCGTCCCACTGCGGGTGGGCCGCCTTGAACGTCTCCGCGCCGGTCTCGTTGGTCGGCATGTAAGGGTTGACCGCGCCGGTGCCCGCGCCGGGACCCGCCAGCGTGGCGGCCTGCTTGGCGGCCGTGGCGCCGTTCGGGGCGACCTCGGGGGCGGGGTCGGGCCGCTGGATCGTCTCGTCGAGGTCGACTGCGGATACGCCCGGCAGCGTTGCGGCCTTGAGCACCTTCGCCGTCGGCACCGTGGCCAGGACGTAGCCGATCTGGTCGAAGCGGCGGTTGACGGCGCCGCCCAGAGCCGTCACGCCGTCCGCGACCTGGCCGGCCTCACCCTTCTCGGTGGCGACGATCAGGGTCACGGTCGGCGCGTGCTTCGCCTCGGCCTCGGCCAGGAGCTTGGCGTCGTGCGAGCCCAACGCCTCGGCGGGGGTGGCCTGCGGAGTGTCGGGTGCGGAGGGAGCGGCGCTCGCGGTGGCGGCACCGCCCGTCACGGTCATGGCACCGGCGGCCAGGACCGATGCGAAGAGCGCGGCAGAGGTACGCCTGCTCGGGTTGCGGGGTTTGCTCACGTTCTCTTTCCTCCAGAGAACAGGGCCCTGTTGGTGCAGGGCACGTGTGAGCGAATCCTTCGCGGTGTTGGTAGTCAATGTCGATAGATGTCTCGACGTTGTAATCTCTCCGTGACATCGCCAGCACGCGCCCTAGCTGATACGAAGGGGGCGACCGCCAAGGCCTTTGAGGACGGTGCCCTGACCAAAATCGGTCGTCGCCGCCCGCTGGGCGAACGGGTTCAGGGTTCGTCGCTCACCGACCGGGTTGTCAGGACGCGAGCGGGGCCGGATGTCATGCCAAGCGGACGGCCCGGATGACGTCGGCCTGACCGACGTCACCGGCCAGGCCGACGTCGGCGAGCTCCGCCAGCAGGTCGGCGGCGGCGACGACGTTCCAGCGATAGTCAACCGCGCTCTCCCGTACGGCCGATCCGTTCGCGCCGAGGACGCGGTAGCGCATTCGCCAGCTCACCGCGTCCGGACCTGCCGGCTCGGCGCCGCCGGATCCTTCATAGACGTATCGGCCGACCTTGACGCTGCCGAACGTGACCTCCGAGATCGGTATGGCCTCCGCGGGCGGCTGCAGATTGAGCACCAGCGGCGCGCCCGGCAACAGTCGGGCGGCGACGCGTCGCAAGAACTCCCGCCGCTCAGACGGGGTGAGATGTCCGATCATGTTCATTGCCAGAACGGCGCTCAGTCGGTCCGGCAGTTCGACGCTGAGAGCGTCCGCGGCCACGACCGTGACTCGGGCCCGGAGGTCCGCGTCGTCGACGATCCGGGCGAGCAGCACCGCACGCAGGACCGACGACGGCTCGACCGCCAGCACGTCGGCACCCGGGAGAGCCGCTGCCAGCACCATCGTGCCCAGGCCGGTCCCGGCACCGATGTCCACAGCCTGTGCCTCGGACCAGACCGCACCCCGGAGGGCCGCCGTTACCGGGGCGCGTAGCGCCTGCCACGCCGGCCCGCTGAGGATGTGCAGGAACTCCCCAGATTCCTGGTAGTCGTCCGTCACGCCGCCTCCTGTCACTTCTGCGCCCTATCGGTAACCGTTTCTATTTTCACTATCGCACATGGGTCGGTGGCGCCCTCTCCCGGAACGGGGCCCGTCGTCGCTGGCCCGCAACGGCGGAGAGGCGGGGTCGGGAGATGGCGCGGCGGCGGTGATGCTGGACGACGCATAATGGTCGACGAGCAGCGCCGGCGGAGCGTCGGAAGCGGTAGGCCGGCGGCGGCCGAGATCACGGGAGGGTGGCGGCCACGGTGAACCAGGCGATGCCGAATGTGACCCGGAACACCCGGCAGCGTGGGGAGGTGCTGGCGCTGTTGCGTGAGGTGGAGGGCTTTCACTCGGCGCAGCAACTGCACCAGATGCTGCTGGCGCGCAAGGCGGGGGTCGGCCTGACCACTGTTTACCGGACCCTGCAGTTGCTGGTGGATGCCGGCGAGATCGACTCGACTCGGCTGCCGGGCGGCGAACAACTCTTCCGCCGGTGCAGTCAGAGCAAGCATCACCACCACCTGGTCTGCCGCGACTGCGGGCGCACGGTCGAGGTGGCCGGACCGGCTGTGGAGCGGTGGGCCGACCAGGTTGCCGCACAGCACGGATTCATCGACGTCGGCCACACCTTGGAAATCTTCGGCACCTGTGTCGATTGCGTGCGCTGATCTGTACGGCGGATTATCTGGTGAGAACCAGGGCCGGAGGGTCCGGAAGGACCTGACCCTGGTCGCTGCGTGGAGCCGAGCGCCGCAGCCTAGTGCTGGGTTCAGTCCCCACCTTCCTCCAGATGAATGCCCTACGTTCCCGTTCCGGCCTCGCTTCCCTGGGGTGTTCCAGCGAGCCGAGTAGGAACTGCTCTCTATCGGCCTTCCTGCGCCAGGCTTCCCTGCCTCCCGGCCGATCGAAGTGACACGACTCCGGTGTGGGCACGTCGGGCGTAACCGTGCACGGCCAGGGTGGTCGGTCCGTTCGCCGGGGCTCACAGCTCCAGCCAGAAGGTCAAGCGTGGGGCACGTGCTGGGGCATCCCAGGCGCTTATATGAAAACGGTAACCGTTACCATGTGGCTGACCCCTCGTGAGGAGATCCTTCATGGCTGTACCGAAGCGCAAGCTGTCCCGGTCCAACACCCGCCACCGCCGAGCGCAGTGGAAGGCAACTCTGCCCCAGTTGAGCCCCTGCCCCTGTCCCCGAAAGGAGATGGTGGTGCCGCACCGGGCCTGCACGCACTGCGGCGTGTACAAGGGACGTCAGGTGGTGGATCAGCCGTGACCAACCGGCTGCCCGTGACGGTGCTGTCCGGGTTCCTCGGGGCGGGCAAGACGAGCCTGCTCAACCATGTGCTGGCCAACCGGGATGGGCTGCGGGTGGCGGTGATCGTCAACGACATGAGCGAGGTGAACATCGACGCCGCGCTGGTGCGCGATGGTGGGGCGCTCTCGCGGACCGAGGAGCGGCTGGTCGAGCTGACCAACGGCTGCATCTGCTGCACGCTGCGAGATGATCTGCTCAACGAGGTGGCCCGGTTGGCTCGGCGGGGCCGCTTCGACTACCTGCTGATCGAGTCCAGCGGCATCTCCGAGCCGATGCCAGTGGCCGCCACGTTCGCCTTCGGGGTGGAGGACGGGCGGGTGCTCGACGACCTGGCCCGTCTGGACACCACCGCCACCGTCGTCGACGCGGCGGGCCTGCGGAGCATGATCGAGGCGGGGGAGACCCTGGAGGCGCGTGGGCTGGCGGCCTACGACGGGGACGACCGGGGCATCGCCGACCTGCTGGTCGATCAGATCGAGTTCGCCGACGTGCTGGTGGTCAACAAGACCGACCTGCTCACTCCCGGCGATCTGGCGGTGGTGGAGGCGTTGCTGACCCGCCTGAACCCGGCCGCCCGACAGGTCCGTGCCGTGCACGGCCGGGTGGCCCTGGCGGAGATCGTGCACACCGGCCGGTTCGATCTGGCGCGGGCGGAGACGGCGCCCGGCTGGATCGCCGAGCTCAACGGCGGGCACGTGCCGGAGACGGAGGAGTACGGCATCTCCAGCATCGTGTTCCGCGACCACCGGCCGTTGCACCCGCAGCGGCTGTGGGATCTGCTGGCCGACGGCTTGGAAGTGTTCGGCGTGGTGCGGTCGAAGGGGTTCCTGTGGCTGGCCAGCCGCCCGGACGTGCAGGCACTGTGGTCGCAGGCCGGCCCCTCCGGCCGGTGCGATCCGATCGGTGTGCCCGTCGTGGTCTCCGGAGAGTGGCCGGAGGATCCCGACGAGCGGATCGAGCTGGAATCTCGCTGGCATCCGGTTTTCGGGGACAGGCAGCAGGAACTCGTTCTCATCGGTGTCGACCTGGATCGCCAGGCCCTTAGGGCCGCCCTCATCGCCTGCCTGCTCACCGACACCGAGATCGCCGCCGGACAGGATGCCTGGCGGGCGCTGCCCGACCCGTTTCCCTCCTGGGACCTGAGCGACCTGCACGAACACGACCATGTCGACCCGGCTCAGGTCTGACCATCTCGACCACCCCGACTTCGGACGATGCCACCCGGTGGCGGCCCAACCGGGAACCATGATGCGCCGCCACGAAACTGGCCGCAGTGCGCCACGGTGGACGACTGACGCCCACTATCGAGCTGCTCCGCGCCCTTCCTGAGGAGCCGCCGGAGCGTCGAGCGCCTCCCACAGGGCCGCCGCCTCAGCGGGGATGTCAGCGCAGCGGCACGGCGCGTTCCTGAGGGGACGGAGTCGTCGCGGTCGGGCTCGCCTCCACCGCGACGACTCCGCCGCAGGTCATCATCCGGCCGATACCGCAGGCATCCCGCCGTCGCCGTCGCCGCCGGTCGACCGCGAGCCAGTCGCCCGGGGGCAACCGGATCGCGGTCGACCGTCAGGTGACCAACCCGGTCGTGCCGGGCGGCGTCGACCAGCTGCGGCGCTGGTCGGTCCAGCCGATGGTCACGTGCCCATGGGCCCGCGGCGGGCGTACTTCTGGCGGAACTTCTCGACCCGGCCTGCGGTGTCGAGCAGGCGCTGCTTGCCGGTCCAGAAGGGATGGCTCGCGGACGAGATCTGCACGTCGATGACGGGGTAGGTGTTGCCGTCGGTCCACTCGATCGTCTGGTCGTTGGTGGCGGTGGAGCGGGTGAGGAACGCGAAGTCGGCGCCCTTGTCGCGGTAGACGACGGGTCGGTAGTCGGGGTGGATTCCGGGCTTCATGCGGGTTGCGCTCCTTCGGTGTCGGTATCGGCCAGTTCCTCGCTGTTGAGGGGGAAGCAGCCGGCGAACGGGTCGTGGTAGGTGCGCCAGGTCTCTTCGCCGTCGGCGAGTTCGGCGTCGGTGAGCAGGCAGCGGGCGAGGGTGCGGTGCAGCTCGACGGGGTCGACGTCGAGGCCGATGAAGACCAGGTGCTGGTGGCGGTCGCCGTAGTAGGGGTCCCACTCGAGGGCGGCGGCAAGGCGGCGCTGGTCTTCGACGTGCTCCCAGCGGTCCTCGGGCAGGCTCACCAGCCAGTGTCCGAGCGAGCCCATGGCCAGACCGCCACCGGCGAACTCCCAGGCCACCACCGTGTCGGGTTGGCTGGCCAGCCAAAGGTGACCCCGGGAGCGGATCATCTCGACGTTGACCTGCTCCAGTACGTCGTGCAGGCGTTGCGGGTGGAACGGGCGGCGAGCGCGGAAGACGACGGAAACCACACCGCAGTCGGATTCCGGCTCGTGTGTGCCCAGCGTGTAACCCTGCAGACCTCGGGCGAGCAGCCCGGGGGTCTCCGGCCGGTGCCGATGGGTGTGTCGCAGCTGGCGAGTCAACGTGCTGGCGTCGACGAGGTCACCGTCGACGCGGATGTGAACCGCCCACGGCGCCATCCGCTGCAGCAGGACCGACAGCCGGCTGGTGTCGAACTCGCCCTCCCGGGACCGCCCCCAGAGCACCAGCGTGTCGGCGTACTCGATCTGGCGGACCACGACGTCGGCGAGCGCGCGGTCGTCGTCCTCGGCGGCCTGGATGCCCAGTGCGGTGAGGTCGTCGGTGCTGGCGAGGCCGTCGAGCAGGTGTTCGGCGTCGAGGACGGTCACGTAGGAGTCGACGCGGATGAGTTCGGTGATCGGTGCGCCGTCGACGAGGCAGTGGGCGCAGGCGGCGGCGACCGCCTCTGGCTCCACCACTTCGGGCAGCATCAGCACCAGGTCGCGGCCGGGATGGCTGCGGGCGAGTCGGACGAGGGTGGGCAGCACGTCTTCGCGCAGGGTGCAGGAGACACAGCCGTGCCTCAGGTCGACCTGTTCGTCCTCGATGATGCCTGTGCCGGAGCGAACCACCCGACGGACGACGCCACCGCGGATCCCGGTGAGGTCGTGCCGTACCAGTAGCAGCGTGGGGTCGGCGGCAAGCAATGCGCGAGCGACGGCGAAGGTCGCCGTTGGCCAGAACCCGGACAGGACAGTCAACGACGGGCGGGTATCAGCGTCCGTTGTCACGACGTGGGTCGGGGCCTGTGGTGACGACGACATCGCACTCCTCTCGACGTAACTGAAAACGATTGTCATTCTAGGCACACGGAAGCTGGCGAAGCGAACGGCGGTCCCGAGTGGCGCGACCGGCCCGGCTGTGGTCGTCAGTGACCTGGGGCGGGTCTGACCGAACGGATGATGTAGAACTGAAAACCGTTGTCGTTATCGTTCAGCCTGAACAAGGAGCGTTCACTGTGTCCCGACGTTGTGACGTCACCGGCGCGAAGCCGAGCTTCGGCAACGCCGTGTCCCACTCCCACCGGCGCACCCGCCGAAGGTGGAACCCGAACCTGCAGAACCACCGCTACTGGCTGCCGTCGCAACGGCGATGGGTCAGCCTCACCCTGACGACGAAGGCGCTGAAGACTGTGGACCGCAAGGGCATCGAGAAGGTCGTCGCCGAGCTGCGCGCCCGGGGGGTGAAACTCTGATGGCCCGCCAGACCGACCTGCGACCGATCGTGCGGCTGCGCAGCACCGCCGGCACCGGCTACACGTACGTCACCCGCAAGAACCGTCGCAACGACCCGGACCGGTTGGTCCTGCGCAAGTACGACCCGGTCGTACGCCGGCACGTCGAGTTCCGCGAGGCCCGCTGATGGCCAAGAAGAGCCTGGTCAATCGACAGGCGCGCCGCGAGGAACTGGTAGCCCGGCACGCCGAGAGGCGGGCGGAGCTGAAGCGGATGGTCGCCCATCCGGACACCGACCCGGAGGTACGCGCCGACGCGGTGCGCCGGCTCACCCGGCTACCGCGGGATTCCAGCCCGGTACGGCTGCGCTCGCGCGACCAGATCGACGGCCGCCCGCGCGGGGTGCTGACCCGGTTCGGGTTGTCCCGGGTGCGCTTCCGCGAGCTGGCCCTGCGCGGCGAGATGCCCGGGGTGCGCAAGGCGTCGTGGTGATGTCACCACATGTACCACCGCGCGCAGGTACGCGGTGTGAAAGGGGAGGTATGAATGCGATGGTGAGGGCTCGCGGCTTCGCGGCCCTGGTTGCCGGGGCGGTGGTGGTCGCCGGCACGGTGCTGGCGCCGACCGCTGCGTCGGCGGCCGAGAAGGTGGTGCTGTCCAAGGGGCACACCGATGCCGTCGACGTGCACTACGAGGGTGGTGCGCTCTCGTTGAAGGTGCACGACGACACGGTCACCCCTGCGATGACACGTGACCCGGCGGACGTGACGTTCCAGGTTCTGCCGGAGGCGGCGATGGCCGTTCCGGACGATCCCCGGTTCGCCTTCCTCGGGCCGGCCGGCAGCCAGGTCTGGTTGCTGCCATTGACCCAGGACCCGGACCTGCTCTGGCCGGGTTGGAACACCACGACGCTCGGCGCGGGAGTGTTCGAGGGGAACAAGGTGCGGCTGAGCGTGGTCGATGTGCAGGGCCCGGGCAACGTCACGCTGTTCACACAGGACTCGTTCGGCGGTCCGATCATCAAGTTCCGCTCCGATGACGGCCTGCCCGACGCCATCGATGTGCCGGTGAACACGCACGCGCACTCGAACTGGGCGTTCGGCGCGCTGGGCAGCTACACGCTGACGTTCCAGGCAGACGCGACGTTGACCAACGGCACGACGGTCAGCACCGGGCCGGTCGACTACTCGTTCGTCGTCGGCGAGCTGTCCGGCGGTGGGCCGGAGGTCGGCCTGTCGGTCAGCGGCATGGCCGACGAGTACCAGCCCAACGACACGGTGACGCTCAACGCCGTGCAGACGCCGCAGACCGAGCTGGACCACTACCACTGGTTCAGCAGGTGCCCCGGTACGGACGACTGGACCATCATCGCGGGTGAGGTTGGTGCGAGCTACTCGTTCACCGCCACTCGCGAGCTGAACGCCTGCGAGTACGTGGTCAAGCTGTACGGCGACGCCCACGACGTGGTCGCGACCAGCGAACCGGTGGCTCTCTGGGTGGCGTTCCCGCCGCAGGAGCCGGGCTCCTCACAGACGATCACCGCATCGATCGACGAGACGCAGGGTTCTCTGGTGATCAGCGTCAACCCGGACGACCGTGCCGTGGTGCTGCCACCCGCGCAGCTCACCGCCGGCGGTGACCGGTGGGAGAGCAACGGTGAACTCCGCCCGGTCACGGTGACCGACACCCGCGCCGGCCGACCGGGGTGGAGCGCATCCGGGCAGATCCCGGCGGATTTCGCCGGGCCGGATGGTGCGACGTTCAGCTCCGGCTACCTCGGCTGGAGCCCTCGGCTGATCGGCCAAGGCTCCGGGCAGGGCGTGGTCGCTGGTCCGGAGGTCGCGCCGTACGTCGTCGGAGCCGGCGGTGGCCTGGGCAACAGCGCGGTGCTGGGCTCGGCGCCGGGCGGTGCCGGGCGGGGCACCGCCCAACTGGGCGCGGGTCTGCGGCTGAGCCTGCCCACCGAGACGACCGCGGGGACCTACTCCGCGACCCTCACCCTCACCGCGATCTGATCGCCCGAACCCGTCCGGTGGCCCGGCGCTGAACCGCGCCACCGGACGGTCGCGGGGTGGGCGGGCCGTTGCCGCGACCCGCCCACCCCGCCTCACCCCTCGCATCCAGGAACGGAACCCATCCCCGCCATGCGCCTGCTCGCCGCCATCGCCACCGGCATCGTCGTGCTCGGCGCGGCCCCGGCACCGCCTACGCCCCCTGCGCCGTCGGCGCCGTCCGCCGTGACCTGGGGAGTGGCACCGTCGAGTGCGAAGGGCCCGAACGGCCGGCCAGCGTTCACCTACAAGCTCGACTCCGGTGCCACCCTGACCGACTACGTCGCGGTCACCAACCACTCGGCGCGCCCGCTGACCCTGAACCTCTACGCCAGCGACGCGTTCACCACCGCGCAGGGCGGGTTCGATCTGCTGGCCGGTGGTCAGAAGCCCACCGGCGTCGGCGCCTGGGTCCGCTTCACCAGCGGCACCGTGACCATCCCGTCCACGTCCCGCCTGGACGTCCCGTTCACGCTCACCGTGCCGGGCAACGCCACGCCCGGGGACCACGCCGGGGGGATCGTCGCCTCGCTCGCCGCCACGACGGCGGACGCGCAGGGCAACCAGGTCGCCGTCGACCACCGGGTCGGCGCGCGGATCTACCTGCGGGTGACCGGCGAGCTGCAACCGGCGCTGACCGTCGAGGACCTTCGGGTACGGCACGCCGGCTCGCCCAACCCTCTCGCCGGTGGCACGCTCACCGCCACCTTCACCGTCCGCAACACCGGCAATGTTCGGCTCACCGGGCAGCCCACGCTCGCCGCGGCCGGCCCGTTCGGCCTCGGCCGGCGCTCGGTCGACGCGACGGCCCTGCCGGAGATCCTGCCCGGCGGCGAACTGACCACCACCGTACGCATGACGGGTGTGCCGCCACTGTTCCGGCTGACCGCGAGCGCCGCCGTCACACCTGCCGCCGTGGGTGACCAGATCCTCGACCCGCAGCCGGCGGTCGACACGGCCCGGGTCTCCTTCTGGGCGGTGCCCTGGCCGCAGATGGTCCTGCTGGTCCTGCTCGCCCTCGTCGGCTGGGCGCTGATCACCACCCGCCGCCGGCGGGCCCGACAGATCGCCCGGGCGGTAGCCGCCGCCCGGGACGAGGGTCGTGCAGAGGCCAGCCGGGAGACCGAACGGACCTCGGACGGCCCGAAGACCGCGCTCCCTACCGCGATCGGTGCGGGCCCCCGGGCCGGCGGGGACAACGGGCCGCCGGATCGCCCGGCGCCGGACGCCGATCGTCGCGAACCGGGCCACAACAACCGGCAGCCGGACACCGACCGCACGGTGAAGGACGAGGGATGACACGACTGGGCCGAACCGAGGGTGCCCCGCCGGCCCTCTCGATCGCGTCGGCCGGCGTCAACGCCGCGAGTCACGTCATCACGGCGCGGCACGACCTGGACCAACTACTACGAAGCCGTCTGAGGAGCATGCAATGAGGATGAGAACCATGCGCGCCGGCGCCGCCGGTCTTGCGCTGGCCGTACTGGCGTTGGCCTCTGGGGGTGTGCCGGCGGCCGCGGAACCGGGCGCGGTCACCGCGGCCGGTGCCGACCTGGTTTCCGTCGCGCTCGACGGCGACTCGATGTCGCTGCGGCTGCGTGACGCCGCACAGGTGTCCCGCGACGCGGCCGGACACGACCCGGCCGAGGTGGTGCTCGGCCCGGATGGCGGGCTCGCCGGCCGAGTGCCGGCAGGCAAAGCCTTCGCCTTCCTCGGTCCGCCGGGGCACGCCGTCTGGTCACTGTCCGCCGGCGACACCCGGTTCCCAGCGCTGGACACCACCGAGGTACGCCCCGGCGTCGTCACCGACGACACGGTGGCCCTCACCCTGCGTTCGGTCGAAGGGCCGGGAACGTTCACCGCGTACACCCTGTCCGGTCTCGGCACGGCGACCCCGCTCCTCGGCAGCGGCCCGGGCCTGACGCGGACGGTGCGGCTGCCGGTGGCGACACGCACCGGCGCAGTGGTCTGGGCCTTCGACGCGGCCGGTGACTACCGGCTGACCCTGACCGGCTCGGCCACCCTGCGCTCCGGCCAGGAGGTCAGCGCGGAAGCGACGTACCGGGTGCGTGTCCCCACGATCAGCCCGGTCGAGGAGGCGCCGCTACCGGCTCCGGCGAAGCAGGCCCCGCGGTCCGAGGAGCAGTCGGCAGCGCGCGCACTCGCCGCACCCGCCGCTGCGCCGAAGCCCGCCGCAGCCGCACCAGCGGCCGGGAAGGCGGCGGCCACCACCGCCACGGGCGCCCGCCAGGTGATTGTCGACGGGCACGTCGACATGGGCCCGCAACTGTCCGGAGACAGCTGGACGATCCGGATCAAGGACGACCGGACCAGCCCTCCCGTCTGGCGGGAGACCGCCGACGTGGTCCTGCAGGTCAAGGACAACGCGAAGATCACGGTGCCGGCCGGCGCCGACTTCCTCGGCAAACAGGGCGACGCCGTGTGGCTGCTGCCGCAGTCCCAGCAGGCGGGCATCGTCTGGCCCGGCTGGAACACCCAGCACGAGTCCGTCGTGTCGGGTGTCAAGGGCAACGTCACCTGGACGCTGAAGGGCGTCAACGGGCCCGGCCGGTTCGCCCTCTTCCTGACCGGCTCGTTCGGCAAGGCCGACGTGCTGTTCGACTCGGCCAAGGCGTTCCCGCAGCAACTGACGGTTCCGCTGAACACCCACGCGCACGGCAACTGGGCGTTCAGCAAGCCCGGCCTGTACCGCCTCGCCGTGCAGATGAACGGCACCACCAGTGCCGGCAGGGCGGTCACCGACACGAAGACGCTCACCATCGCCGTCGGCGACAGCACCAACCCGAACAGCGGCTTCGGCTCCGGCAGTGGCAGCGGCGCCGACGGTGGTGGGAACGGCGACGGCGGCGCGGATCAGGGCGGCGGCGGGCCCCTGCCCCGTACCGGTGCCGGCTGGGTGCTGACGGCCGGAGCGGTCGGCATCATCCTCGTGGCGGTCGGGGTTCTGCTGGTGGTGCTGGGCCGGCGCCGCCGCGCCGGTCTTGCCGACGCCGCGAGCGGCGGTGGCTCTCCCGCCGCCCTCGTGCCGTGACGTCGGGGGACACAGTGCGGATGCCGTGTGTCGGAGCCGGCGTGGTTCGGGCCTTCCGCCGGCCGAATCCACGGTTGTGGCTGATGCTGCCGCTGCTGGTCGCCCTGCTGAGTGCCGGCTGCCGGTCGGAGGTGGCATTGACCGCCAACGACGAGCGGGTCCAGGTCATCACGACCACCGGCATCCTGCGGGACCTGGTGAGCAACGTCGGTGGTGAGCGGGTGGCCGTCAGTTCCTTGGTGCCGGACAGCGCCGACCCGCACAGCTACGAGCCGTCGCTGCGGGACGTCCGCGACGTCGTCTACGCCGACGTGGCGTTCAGCAACTACCTGCTCCTGGAAGAGCAGGCCGTCGTCAAGGCACTGGACGCGAATCTGCGCGACGGCGTACCGAACATCTCGCTGGCCGAGGGCGCGGTGAAGTACGCCGCGGAGATCATCCCGCTGGTCGAGGACGTGTCACTGGACACCATCTGGTTGGGCATGCGGGTGCGCGGCACCGGTGCGGTGCAAGGGGCGAACCGTTCCTCGGACGTGCTGCTCACCGCGACCGCCGCGAACGGTCCGGGCCGGATGCTCGCGTACCTGACCGAATCGTTCGGCAACCCGTCGTTCTACGTCGACTCCGCCGACGGGTTCGACGCCGCCAACGGCTTTCGGGACGACACTGCCACGTTGCCACCCGACGCCCACACGCACATGAGCTGGGCGTTCACCGAGCCGGGTGTCTACCGGCTGACCATGCGGGCGCAGCTTGCGGTCACCCCCGAAACCGCCCCCGTCCCCCTGGGCGAGCAGGTGTTCACCTTCGCCGTCGGGGTGGACCCGCACTCGGTGCCAGGCATGGCGGGCGCGGAGGTGCTGAACTCGGGGCACGCCGACGTCACGGTCGACCTCGACGAGCGGCGGCTCTACCTGTTCGCCGACCCGGAGGGCAGCGGCGAGGCCAACCAGCGGGTGTACGACCCGGCCAGCACCGTGATCGAGGTGCCGAACAAGGCGCTGCTGGAGGTACCCGGTGACCGGAGGTTCCGGTTCCTCGGCCGGCCCGGCACCCAGGTCTACCAGCTTCCGCAGGCGGTGCTCGGCAAGCACGTGCACGGCGAGATCGACCCGCACCTGTGGCAGAACGTCCGCAACGCCATCTCCTACACCGAGCTCATCCGGGACACCCTGATCGGCGTCGACCCGCAGGGCGCGACGGACTATCGCACGAACGCCTCGGCCTACATCCGGGAACTGGAGACGCTCGACACCCAGGTTCGGGACACCATCGCCCGCATTCCGCCGTCGCGACGTCACCTGGTGAGCACCCACGACGCGTTCGGCTACCTGGGCCAGGCGTACGGGGTGCAGATCTCCGGTTTCGTCACCCCGCACCCCGCCACGGAGCCGAGCCTCGCCGACCGCCGCCGGCTCACCGAGACGATCCGCAACCTCGATATCCCCGCCGTCTTCCTGGAACCCAACGTGGCGGCCCGATCCACCACCCTGACCGAGGTGGCCCGCGAAGAAGGACTCCGGGTCTGCGCGATCTACGGAGACACCTTCGACCGGGACGTCACCACCTACGTGGACATGATGCGGTTCAACGCCGAATCGCTGCACAACTGCCTGACCACAGACAAGTGATGGAGGAGCCAGTGACGGCAGAACGGGCGCGACGGCGCCCCCGTACAACCACCGCCATCCTGCGATGCACGGTGGCCACGGTGATCGTGCTGGCCACGACGCAGACCCCGGCTGCGGCCCAGGAGCCGACACCGGGTCTCGGCCAGTCGATCGCCGCCGACCAGCCGCTTGCCACCGGCCGGGCGGAACTCGCCACCGGGCACGTCGACATCGGCCCCCGCTACGTCGACAACCAGTGGACGCTGCTGATCCACGACGGCACGCACGCCCGACCCGTGTGGCGCAACCCCGACGACGCCCTGCTTCGTGTCTCCGACGCCGCGTTGCAGACCGTTCCCGACGACCCGGCGTACGCCTTCCTCGGCGTCGACGCCGGCAAGCGGGTGTACGTGGTGCCGCAGGTCCAGAACTCCGACGTCGTCTGGCTCGGCTGGAACACCCAGGACCCCCGGGTGATGCAGACCATCGACCGTGGCGTCACCCTGACCCTGCTCGGCGTACGCGGGCCGGGAAACCTCACGACATACCTGCAGTCGGGCAACTTCGCCGCACCCCAGCCGCTCTGGCGCTCCGCCGATTCCACCGCGCAGCCTTTCTGGGCCGAGGTCAACACCCACACCCACGCCAACTGGGTGTTCACCGCACCCGGCGTCTACCTGGTCGCGGTCCAGGCGTCGGCCGACCTGGTCAACGGCGAGGCGGTTTCGGCGACCCGCACGCTGCGCTTCGCCGTGGGCGACACCACCAGCGCCGACGAGGCGTTCGCCGCCACCGCGAACATCCCCCCAGCAGCCGGGCAGGCACCAATCGACGAGAACCGGACCGCAGACGACGAGCCAGCCGGCACGTCCACGACACTGCTGCTCATCGCGCTGGCAGGCACGGCCGCTCTGCTCGCCGTCGGACTGGTCCTCCTGCTGGTACGCGGACGCGGCGCGAAACGCCGGGCCGAACTGGAACGCGCCGCCGCACGGTCGGACGGCCAGCGGTGAGAGCACTCGACATCGAAGGGTTGGACGTGGACCTCGGCGGCCGGCCGGTCCTACGGGACATCCGGCTGCACCTGGACCGGGGCGAACTGGTCGGGCTGCTGGGACCCAACGGCGCCGGGAAGACCACCCTGCTCCGCGCCATCCTGTCACTGGCCCGCACCCGCGGTGGCACCGTGACGGTGGAGGGCAAGCCGTCGCGTCCCGGCCGTTCCGATATCGGCTACGTGCCCCAGCGCCACGAGTTCACCTGGGACTTTCCCATTTCGGTCGAACAGGCCGTGATGAGCGGCCGGACCGGCCGGATCGGCCTGCTCCGCCGACCGGGCGTCACCGACTGGCGAGCAGTCGGCGACGCACTGGACCGGGTACAGCTGACCGGGTTGCGCCGCCGGCCGGTCGGTGAACTGTCCGGCGGGCAACGCCAACGCATCCTGGTCGCGCGAGCCCTCGCGCTCGGGCCGCGCATCCTGCTGCTGGACGAGCCGTTCACCGGACTGGACATGCCCACGCAGGAACTGCTGGGCGACCTGTTCACCAGCCTGGCGCGAGAGGACCGCGCTGTGCTGATGACCACCCATGATCTCGTCGCGGCGGTCGACTCCTGCACCCGTCTGGTCCTGCTCAACGGCCGGATCATCGCCGACGGGCAGCCGGCGGACCTGCAGGACGCCGAGCTGTGGACGACGACCTTCGGCGTGAGTGTGACCTCCCCGCTGCTGAAGCTCGTGAGGGCAACCTGATGTCGATCACCGAATTCCTTACCGACCTGCTCAACCCTGACCTCGCGTTCCTGCCCAAGGCGCTGGCGATCGCGGTCATGTCCAGCATCGTCTGCGGAGTCGTCGGCTGCTACGTCGTCCTGCGGGGCATGGCGTTCATCGGCGATGCCGTGGCCCACGCGGTCTTCCCGGGCATCGCAGTCGCCTTCGTCCTCCAGGGCAGCCTGGTGCTCGGTGGCGCCGTCGCCGGTGTGGCCACCGCACTGCTGATCGCGATCTTCTCGCAGAACCGGCGCGTCAAGGAGGACTCGATCATCGGCGTCTTCCTGGTCGGCGCGTTCGCCCTCGGTATCGTGATCATCTCGCAGGCCCCCGGATACGCCGGGTCGCTGCAGCAGTTCCTCTTCGGCTCGATCACCGGTATCCCGGACCGGGACCTGTACGTCGTCGGGGGCGCCGGCCTGGTCATCCTGGGTCTGGTGCTCGCTCTGCACAAGGAATTCGTCGCGGTCTGCCTGGACCGGGAGATGTCCCGCGCCATGGGGCTGTCGGTCTTCTGGCTCGACATCGTGCTCTACGTCCTGGTGACTCTGGCCGTGGTGATCTCCCTGCAGACCATCGGCAACATCCTCGTCCTGGCCCTGCTGATCACCCCTGCGGCGGCAGCCCGTCTGCTCACCGACCGGCTCGGCGTCATGATGCTGCTCGCCCCGCTGATCGGCGGCGTCTCGGCGACCGTCGGGCTGTACCTGTCCTGGAGCTACGACACACCGGTCGGCGGCACCATCGTGCTGGTCGCCACCGCGGTCTTCCTTGCCGCCTGGCTGTTCGCCCCACGACACGGCCTCCTGACCCGACGTTGGCGACGCCCCGGCGGGCAGGAACTCGGCGACGACGCGCATCCGAGCTCTCGTCCAGCCCTATCGCCAGCAAAGTAAAACGACTATCGTTTCCATTAAGCGTTGGTCCACCCGGGACCTTCGCGGGAGAGGAGTCTCTTCGTGCGTAGCACCATCCGTCATCTGCTGGCGTCGGGTGTCCTGGGAGTGGCGTTGGTCGCCACGGCCCTGCCCGCCCAGGCCGCCACCACGTCTGCCGTGGTGTTCAACACCGGCCATCTCGACCTCGTCGACCTGGCCTACGAGGCCGGCACGCTGGAGGTCGGCATCCATGACGAGGACAACGACGTCGAGTACGGCACCGACGAGGTCAAGCTGATCGTCAAGCGCCAAGCCAAGGTCACGGTTCCCGCCGACCCCGCCTTCGCCTTCCTCGGCACCCCGGGCGTGTCCCAGGTGTGGGTCCTGCCCCAGATCCAGAACACCAACCTGATCTGGCCGGGCATCGCCACCGAGGAGATCGAAGCCGGCGTCTTCGCAGGCGACGCCCTGGCGCTGTCCGTGCAGGCGGTTACCGGTCCCGGCCAGCTCGCGATCTACACCGAGAGCGCCGTCGGCCAGCCGACCATCTTGGCTGACAGCGGCGACGGCCTCCCGGACGCCATCACGGTGACCGCCGGTGACCACACGCACGCCAACTGGGCGTTCGACGAGGCCGGCACCTACCTGGTGACTGTGCGCGCCACTGGCACCCTGGCCGCCACCGGCCAGCAGGTGACCTCCGACCCCGCCACGCTCCGCTTCACGGTCAAGGCGTGAACGTCATGCGTACCCGCAACCGGTTCTTCGCCGGTCTCCTCCTGACCGCCGCACTGCTCGCCGGGACCGCCACGCCCGTCGCCGCCGCACCGGTGGTGCTCTCCAGCGGCCACGTCGATGTGATCGACGTCGACTACGCCGCCGGCGCGCTCACCGTCGACGTCCTGGACGGCACCGGCACCACCACCGTGGAACGCAACCCCACCGACGTGCTCTTCCGGGTGCCCAACACCGCCAACATCACCGTGCCCGGCGGCTCGGCCTGGTCCTTCCTCGGCACCGGCGGGCAGGCGTGGGTCCTGCCGCAGTCCAACACCGCCGGACTGATCTGGGCCGGGTGGAACACCACCGAGGTGCCCAGCGGCATCTTCCAGAACAACCGGGTCACGTTCAAACTCACCAGCGTCTCCGGCCCCGCGGGCTTCAGCATCTACACCGTCTCCGGCGGCACCCCCACCGTGCTCTTCGACAGCGGGAACGGCCTGCCCGACAGCCTCACCGTCAACAACAACACCCACGCCCACGCCAACTGGGCCTTCGACGCCGCCGGCACCTACGCCGTCACCTTCGAAGTGACCGGCCAACTCGCCTCCAGTGGCGCCATCGTCAGCTCTGGCGCGAAGACCTACACCTTCGAAGTCCTTCCTTGACGCGTCCCACCGCACCTGATTTCCGAACTCACTGTCGGTACCCGCCCCGGTAGGACGCGTGTGCCGCGGCGGATCCGATCGGCGCACGGCGCCTACTCCTCGTAGGCGCCGTGCGCCCACCAGCATTACCAGCTCCGACCTCTGCATGGGGCACTCGCGGATCGACATCGCCGGTGACAGGACGGCGAGACCCGCGCCGGCCAGCGGCGCCGGCGGTCGGACAGAACAAGACAATGACTGGCCGTCGTTCTCGTCAGGATTGCTGGATAGTCGACGCATGTATTGACGCTCACCATCACATATGCGCACTCGTATATGTGAGGGCAGGGCGTCCGGTCGCTCATCTGCCGCCCCTTGGCGGGCGTCGGGACATCGGTTACGTTGAAGCGGGCCGCCGTCACGAAGGGTTTCGGCGTAAGGGGTGGCGGCGTCCGTGGCGCCACGACTCACCTGAGGAGTCGCATTGCCCCTTTACCTGTCTCCGCGAATCGGTCCGACACTGCAGTCGGCGCTCGACGAAACCGTCCTGATGGCGCAATTATCCGACGCGTTGGGATCTCCACTCGGCGTGATTCTGCCACAGCAGTTGACGGCCAACGTTGCCGCATTCCGTTCGGTCTTTTCCGACCATCGACTCTCCGGTCAGATCTATTACGCGCACAAGGCCAACCGATCCAGTGCCCTGGTGCGAGAACTCGCCGCCACCGACGCGGGTATCGACGTGGCGTCGCTCGCCGAGCTGCA
The DNA here is from genome assembly GCF_023896955.1 of Micromonospora sp. RHAY321. Lineage (GTDB taxonomy): Bacteria > Actinomycetota > Actinomycetes > Mycobacteriales > Micromonosporaceae > Micromonospora. Next base: position 575,275 of record NZ_JAMHIW010000001.1, on the reverse strand, counting down.
GCACGCGCTCGGTGCCGGCTTCGTGCCGCAGCGGGTCATGGCGACCGGGCCGAAGAACGAGGAGTTCCTCTGGCTGTGCGCCCGTACCGGGGTCACCGTCAGCGCTGATTCTGTCGGCGAGTTGGCGGCGCTCGCCACACTGGTCACGGATTGGTCCTTGCCGCGCGTACGGGTGATGGCACGCCTGTCGGGCTTCACCTCAGCAGGCGTGCAGTTCAACAGCCGCCGCAGCCGTTTCGGGGTGTCGGCCGCCGCGGTGAGCGAGGTTCTCGACGTGATCGAGAAACGTGCCGACGCCCTGGATCTGGTCGGAGTGGCGTTTCATCTCGACACGATCGGGTTGCCGGAAAAGGCTGTGGCGTTGGAGGGCTGCCTCGGCGCGCTGGACGAGTGCCGCCGGCGCGGTCTGCGGCCATGGTCGGTGGACATCGGCGGTGGGTTCGGCGTGGACTACCTCGCTGACGGCGCGCAGTGGGAGCAGTACACCTCCGCGTTGACCGAGGCGGTGCTCGGCAGGCGGGCGCCACTGACCTGGACCGGGCACGGTTACGGGTTGCGCGCCGAGGGTGCCCACGTTCGGGGTTCGCTGAACCTGTACCCGGCTCACCGGCCCGTCTCCGGACCCGCGTACCTCGATCGGCTGCTACGAACAGCCTCGCCCGAGCAGCGCCGCCCACTCGGGACACTGCTGTTGGACAACATGTACGACCTGCACGTCGAGCCGGGTCGGGCCCTGCTCGACCAGTGCGGCCTGGTCCTGGCCAGCGTTCTCGAGGTACGTGACGAGGCCAACGGCGACACGATCGTGCGCCTGGACTGCAACGCACGCGATGTCAGTCTTGAGGAACACGGAGTCCTGATGGACCCGGTCGTCGTGCACCGGACGACCCCGGCCGCTCCGGGGCCCGTGGGGGTGTACCTCTTCGGCAATCTCTGTCTCGAAGCGGATCTCATCACCCGACGCAAGGTCTTCCTGCCGTCCCGGCCCTGCGCCGGTGACCTGCTGGCCTTCGTCAACACCGCCGGCTATCTCATGGACTTCAGCGCCACACAGGCGCTGCGCCAGCCGATCGGCCGCAAGGTCGCGCTGTACCGCGACGACGGCGCGTGGCGATGGTGCCTCGACGAGCAGTACTGGCCCGTTCACCATCGCGCGGAGGCACCATGAGGTTCGAGAACATGACCGACGCCATCGGCAACACCCCACTGGTGCGCATCGACCCCGCCGTGCACGGTCTGCGAAACATCGACCTGTACGCCAAGATGGAGCTGCTCAACCCATTCGGCTCCCTGAAGGACCGCGCCGCGTGGAACATGGCGCGACCCCTGCTCACCCAGGCCGTTGAGCGCGGAGACACCGTCGTCGAGTTGTCCAGCGGCAACACGGCCAAGGCTCTGGCCGTCATCGCCGGCATGCACGGGCTCACTTTCAAAAGCGTCACCAACCGCATGAAGGTCGCCGAGATCAAGGACCTACTGCTGCTGCTCGGCGCGGAGATCGACGAGCTGCCCGGGCAGGCCGAATGCCTCGACCCCACCGACACGGACGACCCGCTGACCAGGATGTACCACCGGCTGGCCGGATCGGGTGACGGCTACCTGCACACCGACCAGTACTTCAACGAGCTCAACGTCGACGCGCACCTGAACGGCACCGGCCCGGAGATCGTGAAGGACCTCGACGGTCGAGCCCCAGACTACTTCATCGCCTGCGTCGGAACTGCCGGCTCCTCCACCGGTGTGGCGGCCGCGCTGCGCCAGCACAATCCTGACGTGAGCGTCGTCGGGCTCGTCGCGCACAAGTCCGATTTCATCCCGGGGATACGCACCATTGACGAGGTGCACGAGGTTGGCCTCTTCGACCCCGGCGTCTATGACACGGTGGAGACGATCACCGCTGACGACGCCATCGATGGTCTGCTGACTCTCGTACGCCGATGCGGCACGCTCGCCGGGCCGACCGGCGGTGGTGCCTACCAGGGCGCCGTACGCCATCTGCGTGCCATCGACGCGCAGCTCACCGAACGCCACACGGCGGTCTTCATCGTCTGTGATCGCGTCGAGAGCTACATGAGCTATCTGCGGGAGCGGCGCCCCGAGCTGTTCGGCCGGCCACCGCGGCGCAACTCCCTCCGCACGGTGACCGACGCGGACGTGAGGCAGGCGGCCACCATGGATGTCGCGGAAGCCGAGCGGTGGATCGCCGAGCGTCGAGGGCTGGTGGTCGACCTGCGCAGCCCGTTCGCGTACCAGGCGCTGCACATCGACGGCTCGATCAACATCGTCGACGAACTCTTCGCGGAACTACTTCACGGTGGGCTGCCGTTCGGCCACCGCCAGCCGGTGCTGCTGGTTTGCCCGGTGGGGGAGAAGTCCGCCCGCTACGCCGCGCTGCTCACCCGGATGGGTCATCCAGATGTGCGCTCACTCGACGGCGGGATCATCGCCTGGCGCGACGCCGGCGCCGAGCTCGTACGCGACTGACGTGGATGTTCTCGACGAGCTGCGCCCCTGGCAGGAGGGGCTGCGCGCCCAGTTCCCGCTCATCACCGCCAACCCCGACGTGGCGTACCTGGACAGCGCCGCCACCTCGCAGAAGCCGCAGGCGGTACTCGACGCGGTCCTGACCTATCTGACGACGGGCAACGCCAACGCCGCCCGGGGCACGTACCCGTGGGCGAACCGGACCACCATCCGCATCGAGCAGGCCCGCGACCGGCTGCGCCGCTTCCTCGACGACCCGGCGCCGCAGCGTTCGGGTGTGCACTTCGTCAGCGGCACCACCGAGGGTCTGCGCGCCATCGCCCGCGACTGGCTCGCCCCGCAGTTGCACGACGGCGACGAGATCATCGTGCCGTTCGCCGATCACGCCGCCAACAACGCACCCTGGCTGGAAACAGCGGAGCTGCTGCGCCACAAGGGCATTTCCGTCGGCGTCCGGGCGATGCCCTACGACGCCGCGCACGACTACGACACCGACCGGCTCGCGGCGATGATCAACGATCGGACGCGCCTGATCGCCGCGACCCACGTGCACCACGTCTACGGCAACGACATGAACGTGCACAGACTGCGCGCGGCAGCCGGACCGTCCGTCCCGATCTGCCTCGACGCCGCGCAGGGCGTCGGGCACCTGCCGCTGTCCACCGCGGCGACCGACGTCGACTTCGTGGTGTTCTCCGGGCACAAGGCGATGGCGCTGCCAGGCACCGGCGCGATCTGGGCGCGCAATGAGCGCGGTCCGGCCTACGCGCCGGCAGGATGGAACGGCTCACCCAACACCAGTGGCATCATCAGCCTGGTCGCCGCGCTGGACTGGCTCGACGCCGCCGGCCTGGATCGTGTCGCCCGTTGGAACACCGCGCTCGGCGCGCGGCTCACCGACGGGTTGCGCACGCTGTCCAACGTCGAGGTGCTGGGCTGTCAGAGCAGCCTGGCCGCCGACGCCCCGGTGCAGCAGCGCCAGGGCATCGTGGCCTTCCGCCACCGCCTGATCGGCTCGAACGACCTCGGGTTCATCCTGGCCGCGCACGGACTTCTGGTCCGCGCGGACGGTCACTGCCAAGGCGACCAGGGCGAGAAGACGGCATCCGTACGGGTGAGCCTGCACGTCTACAACACCGCCGAGGAGGTGGACCGGCTCCTGTCGGTCCTGGACGAGCTCGACCGCGATTGACGGACACGCACCGCCAATCGCCGGTTCTGCCGCCTCGGATCGCCTATCGTGTCGGAAATGGCTTCCGTTATCGTGTGGCCGTCCTGTCCGCGTGTCGTCCCGGAGTGCACCCATGGCAACGACCACCGGCGCGCCCGGCGCCGTGCTCGACCGCGCGCAGGCCGTCCGGTGGCGCGAAGGCTGGGCGCAGGTCATGGGTGGATTCGTGCCCCATCTCGCCACCCTCGAGGAGGCGCTGTGCCGTGCCGCCGAGGCCGCCCGCGGCCGGACACCCCGGCGGGTGCTCGATCTCGGCGGCGGGCCCGGGCTGCTCGCCGAGCGGATGGCTCGACGGTGGTCCGATGCCTCGGTCACCCTCGTGGACATCGATCCGGTGCTGCTCGCGCTGGCCCGCCGCGCCCTCGAGGGCGAGGTGCGGACGCTGACGGGCGACCTGTCCTCGCCGGGCTGGGCGGCCCGTGCGGGTGGCGGCCATGACCTGGTCACCGTGGTGATGACCCTGCACTACCTCACAGCGGCCCAGGTGCGGGCGTTCTACGACGACGCCCGCCGCTGCCTGGCCCCCGGCGGGTTGCTCATCGTCGCCGACCTCATGCCCGACGACGGTCTCCCGTCGCTGATGAGCGCCCTGGACCCCGCGCCGGACGAGGCGGCTGCGGAGCTGGCCTGGGCCCAGTGGTGGAGCGGCATCGTCGAGGTGAAGGCGCTGCGTCCGTTGCTCGCGGAACGGGCGGCGATCTTCGAGAACCGCCCCCCGGCCGAGTTCACCGCTCCGGTGTCATGGCACGCCGCCGCCGCTCGTGACGCGGGGCTCGGCGAGGTCGGGATCCTGTGGCGATCCGGCCGGCACGCTGCGCTGGCGGCCGTGGCCTGAGGTTCCAACCCACCGCTTCCCGGGCAGGTGCCCGCAGCGGGCGGACGCATGGTCATCTCGCTATTAGACGATACTTAGTGAAAACGATTACCGTTCCTGGCCTCAGGAATGGAGTGTTTTCGTGAAGCATGGGCAACGCACGTTCATAACAGCGGCGACCGCCGCGGCGCTCGTACTCCTCGTCGGATGCGGCTCGGGTGACGGTGCCACCGAGGGCGGCAGCGGCACCTCGTCCGGCACCAAGCTCGCTGTGGTGGCCACGACCCCCGAGGTGGCCGACTTCGCCCGCACCATCGGCGGCAGCGACGTCACCGTCACACAGATCATCAAGCCGAACGTGGATCCGCACGACTACGAGCCCACCCCGGCCGACATCCAGGCAATCGGCAAGGCCGCCATCGTCGTCAAGAACGGCGTCGGCCTTGAGGAGTGGCTCGACCAGACCATCGAGTCGGCCGGCTTCAAGGGCACCGTCGTCGACTCCAGCCAGGGCGTCACCCTGCGCGAGGGCGGCCACGAGGAGGGCGAGGACGGCCACGAGGAGGGCGAGGGCGCGCACGAGGCCGAGGAGCACGACCCGCACATCTGGCACAACCCGCAGAACGCCAAGACGATGGTCACCAACATCGAGAAGGGCCTCGCCGCGGCCGACCCCGCGCACGCCACCGCCTTCGCCGGCAATCTGAAAAGCTACTCAGCCGAACTCGACAAGCTCGACGCCGACAACGAGGCCGCCTTCGCCAGAATCCCTGCCGATCAGCGCAAGCTCGTGACCAACCACGACGCCTTCGGCTACTACGTCGACCGGTACAAACTGCAGTTCGTCGGCTCGGTCATCCCCAGCCTCGACACCTCCGCCGAGCTGAGCGCGAAGCAGCTCAACGACCTCGTCGCGAAGATCAAGGCCACCGGTGCGAAGGCCATCTTCGCGGAGACGTCATTGCCACCCAAGAGCGCCGAGGCGATCGCCAACCAGGCCGGCGTCAAGGTCATCGGCGGTGAGGACGCCCTCTACGGCGACAGCATCGGCGCCGAAGGCACGCCCCAGGGCACCTACCTCGGCGCGGAGCGGCACAACACCCAGGTCATCGTCACGGCTCTGGGCGGCTGACATGGACGATGTCGCGGTGGCCGACGCCGCCCTTCGCTACGCCGGGGTGAGCGTCGGCTACCACGGCACGCCCGTGCTCACCGACGTGAACCTCGAGTTGGCCGCGGGGGAGCGCCTGGCCCTGGTCGGCCCGAACGGTGCCGGCAAGTCCACACTGGTCAAATCGATTCTCGGCCTGGTGCCGGTACTCGCCGGCACACCAACCGTGCTCGGGCGTACGCCGTCCCGCGCCCGGACCCAAACTGGATACGTTCCCCAGACTGACTCCCTCGATGCCGACTTCCCCGTGACCGCGGGCCAGGTCGTCATGATGGGCCGCTATCGACGCATCGGCTGGTGGCGTCCCACCCGCAGCGCCGACCGACGAGCCGTCCACGAGGCGCTCGAACGCCTCGGCCTCGCCGATCACGCGAGGACGCACTTCGGCGTGCTCTCCGGTGGCCAGCGCCAGCGGGTACTGCTGGCCCGTGCCATCGCCGCCGAGCCGCGGCTGCTACTGCTCGACGAGCCGTTCAACGGCGTCGACGCGGTCAGCCAGGAAGCCATCCTGGCCGTCCTGCGCGAGCTCAGCACGGTCGGGACCGCCCTGGTGCTCAGCACCCACGACCTGACCGTCGCACGGGAACTCGCCGACACGGTCTGCCTGCTCAACGGCCGACAGTGGGCGGTGGGCCCGCCTGCAGAGACGCTGACCGCCGAGACGCTGCGCCGCGCGTACGGCGGGCACGCCATCGAGCTGAGAGACGGCCGGACAGTGCTGGTGGAGCCGTGATCGAGCCGTTCACCGTACCGTTCATGGGACGAGCCCTGGCCGAGCTCGCGTTGCTCGCCCTCATCTGCGGGCCGGTCAGTGTCCTCGTCTTCGCCCGCCGCCTGTCGTTCGTCTCCGACGCGCTGACGCACACCGTGTTTCCCGGCGTCGTCATCGGTTTCCTGGTGGGTGGCACCGAGGGCATCGTCGTCGGGGCGCTGATCGCCGGCGTCGTGACCGCAGTCGTGCTCACCCTACTGACCAGTGGCGGAACGCTGCCCGACGACGCGTCCATCGCCGTGGTGCTCACCGCCATGTTCTCGATCGGCGTGGTGCTCGTGTCCCGGCGCTCGTCGTACACCTCGGATCTGACATCGTTTCTCTTCGGGCGCATCCTGACGGTGACGCCGCGTCAGGTCGCGGAGACCGCCGTACTGGCGGTGGTCATCCTCGGGCTGCTACTGATGACCGCCCGCGCCCTGATCTTCCGGACCTTCGACCCGGTTGGGGCGGCCGCGGCCGGGTTCCGGATCGCCTGGCTCGATCTGTGGCTCAACATCATCGTCGCGCTCGTCGTCGTCGCCGCGGTGCGCGCCGTCGGCACCATCCTCGTGGTGGCGTTGCTCATCGTGCCCGCCGCGGCCGCCCGCATGCTCACCGATCGACTGCCCGTCATGGCTGCCATCGGCACCGGCCTCATCCTCCTCGCCGCATACGGCGGCCTACTGGCCAGCTGGAATGCTTCCGTCGACTACGGCGTCTCCCTGACCTCGGCGTCCGCCGTCGTCCTGCTGCTCGTGCTCGCCTACCTGCTTCTGCTCCCGCTGGGCGCGCTGCGCCTGCGGCACCGCCGCACGCGGACCGCCCCCCAGGGAAGGACATCACCTCATGAACTGGTGGGATAACGCGCTGCACCGGGCCGCGGCCGAGGTGCTGCTCGTCGGCGCGCTCGCCGGACTCATCGGCGTCCACGTCGTGCTCCGTCGGCTGTCCTTCTTCACCATGGCACTGACCCACGCCACGTTCCCCGGGGTGGTGGCCGCCTCCATCATCGGCGTCAACATCGTCCTCGGCGGGGTGATCGCGGGTGCGATCGTCGCGCTGGGCGTCGCCGCGCTCAGCCGCAGCCGCAGCCAGAACGCGGCCGCGGCGACCGGCGTGATGCTCTCCGGTGGCTTCGCGCTCGGCGCCGGGCTCGTCGCCACCCAGAACGGCTTCAGCCGGGACCTGACATCGTTCCTCGTCGGATCGATCCTCACGGTCAGCCCGCAGGATCTGGTGACGACCGCGGTGGCGCTCGTCGTCGTCGCGGCCGTCCTGCTGGCCTGCGCCCGCCCACTGCGGTACACCGGCTTCGACCGCGTCGGCGCGCGGGCGGCCGGCTTCACCACCGTTGTCTGGGACGTCGTGCTGCTGCTCACCATCCAGGTGGTGGTCGTGACGATCGTCCCGGCAGTCGGCACGATCCTCGCCCTCGCCCTCATCGTGGCGCCCGCCGCCGCGGCGCGCCAGTGGTCCCACCGGCTCCGCACCATCACCGCCCTGGCCGTCACGTTCGGTGCCCTCAGCGGCCTCGGCGGCCTGTACGCGTCGAGCCGTTGGAACGTCGCCGCCGGCGCGAGCATCACCCTGACCGCCACCGCGGTCCTGGCGTTGTCGACGGTCCTGTCCCGGCTGACCAATGCCCGCCTTCGGACGGTCGGCAGCTCACGTGCGGTCCCGGCATGAGCACCGCCCACCTCGACGACATGAGGGCCACCCTGGATCGGGCGATCGTCGTGCTGCGTGGCATGGCGTACGAGCACCGGTTACACATCCTGGTGCTGCTGCAGGGAGGCGAGCAGACACCGGCATCGCTGGCGGAGGCGCTGTCCGCGGATTCGACGGCCATCGCCCACCATCTGCGGTTTCTCAAGGACGCACGGCTCATCCGGCGGAAGCGCCGCGGCCGACAGGTCACCTACATGCTGCAAGGGGAGGCCACCAGGCGGCTCATCGGGGACGTGCTCCGCTACGCCGAGAACTCCTCCTGAACGCCATTGGGCTCGCGCTCAGGAGTTGCCGGACGCGCTGCTGGTGTCGGCGGTGGTCGCCGCCCAGCTCGCCAGGACGCGCAGAGCGTCGTGCGCCGGGGTGCTGACCTGGGCGCTGTAGGCGGTCATGGTGAGGCCGGGATCGGCGGGTAGCGGCATGGCTTCGAAGGCGAGGTCGAGGCGGCCGACGGCCGGGTGGTGGAACTGCTTCACGCCGGTGTGGTGCAGGCGGACGTTGTGCGCGGCCCAGCGGGTGCGGAAGTCGTCGCTGCGGGTGGCGAGTTCGCCGACCAGATCGGTGAGCGATCTGTCGTAGGGGTCGCGACCAGCCTCCGTACGCAGCAGCGCGACGGTGGTGTTGGCGGCGTCGTCCCAGTCGGCGTAGAGGTCCTCGGCCCGGCGGTCGAGAAAGCAGAACCGGGCCAGGTTGACCGGCCGGTCGGGGCTGTCGAACGCTGGTGCGTAGAGGGCCTGACCGAGCTGGTTGGCGGCGAGGATGTCCAGGCGACCGTTGCGGACGAAGGCGGGGGCCTCGGTCATCGCGTCGAGGAGACTCCGCACGCCGGGCCTGATCTGCTGCTTGACCGGCCGTCGCCGGGTACGGGGGCTGGTGTTGGCGGCGCGGGCCAGGTCGTGCAGGTGGGAGCGCTCGGCCTCGTCGAGGTGCAGGGCGCGGGCGATGGCGTCCAGGACGTTGTCGGACACTCCGGACAGGTTGCCGCGTTCGAGGCGGGTGTAGTAGTCGGGGCTGACCCCGGCCAGCATCGCGACTTCGGCGCGGCGTAGCCCGGCGACGCGGCGGATGCCGCCGAAGGAGGGCAGGCCGGCCTGCTCGGGGGTGATCCTGGCGCGCCGGGAGGCCAGGAACTCGCGAACGGCGTCCCGGGTGTCCATGCCCGCAACGCTACGACCCCGGCCGCCGACGAAGGAGGTTCTGTCATTACCTGCTTCGACAAGCCCTCCCACCCGCCGGAGTTGGGGAGTTCCCTGGACTGTGACAGCCGTGCCCGCGACAACGGAACCGGTCCGGGCGCGGCCCATGCCACACCAGTCGAAAGGAACCACCGCCATGCGCGGAGCAGTGCTATACGCCGCGGGCGACGTCCGCGTGGAGGACCGTCCCGACCCGAGGATCGAGCAGCCGACCGACGCCGTCATCCGCCTGGCGGCCACCTGTGTCTGCGGCTCGGACCTCTGGCCCTACCGCGGCATCGAGGCGCTCGACGGCCCGCGGCCGATGGGCCACGAGTACGTCGGCATCGTGGAGGAGGTCGGCAGCGAGGTCCGCACCGTGCGGCCCGGGCAGTTCGTGGTCGGTTCGTTCTTCGCCTCCGACAACACCTGCGAGATCTGCCGAGCCGGTTACCAGACGCACTGTGTGCACCGTGAGTCCGCCAGTCCGGGCGGCGCGCAGGCCCAGTACGCCCGGATCACGCTGGCCGACGGCACCCTCGTCGCCACCCCGGACATGCCCGCCGACGACCTGGTCCCCGGCCTGCTGGCGGCCTCTGACGTGCTGGGTACCGGCTGGTTCGGTGCCGTCGCCGCCCAGGTCGGGCCCGGCAAGACGGTCGCGGTCGTCGGTGACGGCGCGGTCGGCCTGCTCGGTGTCCTCGCCGCCAAGCGGCTGGGCGCCGAGCGGATCATCGCGATGAGCCGCCACGAGACCCGGCAGAAGCTCGCCCTCGACTTCGGGGCCACCGACATCGTCACCGAGCGCGGCGACGACGGCGTCGCCCGGGTCAAGGACCTCACCGGCGGGCTCGGTGCGCACTCGGTCATCGAGGCCGTCGGCACCCAGGAATCCATGATGCAGGCCATCCGGTCGACCCGGGCCGGCGGGCACGTGGGCTACGTCGGCGTCGCCCATGGCGTCGACCTGCCCGGGCAGGAGCTGTTCTTCTCCGGCGTGCACCTGCACGGCGGCCCCGCCCCGGTTCGCCGTTTCCTGCCCGACCTGATCGACCTCATCCAGAATCGAGTCATCGACCCGGGCAGGGTCTTCGACCTCACCCTGCCACTGGAGCAGGCCGCCGAGGGCTACCGGGCGATGGACGAGCGCCGCGCGATCAAGGCGCTGCTGCGTCCGTGACAGGGCTGGCTCGGCTGAGGGGACGTCTGGGTCAGGGGTTGATCAGTCTCCAGTCGCCTTCGGAGATGACGTCAACGGTGCCATCGACCACCTTGATGGCGGTGTTGTCGTCGATGGCGTAAGTCGGGACCGGGATTCCGGACGCCCACTTCTGGATGGTGGACAGGTCGGTGTCCTCCATGTCCGGATGATTGAGGTGGGGGTACAGCGTGAAATCCACCAGCCCCAGCGCCCGGTCGGCGCCCTGCGCCATGTCGCTGCCGTCAGGGACGAATTCAAGGTCGAATTCGGCGTCGCAGTTGTACGGGGTGACCGCGATGCTCCCGGCGCTGACCCCCACATACACCGTGTCACTCAGCGACGGCAGGAGGTCGGCCAGGCCCGACTGGCGCAGCCAGTAGGTCAGGTACAGCACGTCGCCGCCCCAGACGAGGAGGGCATCGGCCTCCCGGACCGCAGGGACCCAGTTCTCTTCTCGAATGGTCGGCAGCGCGGTGAGCTCCAACATTCCCAGGGATTTCCAACCCAGCTGGGACAGCGGGATGTGAGGCTGGCCGTGGATCGCCTTCCACGCCCTCTCGCCTCCGCCGGAGAAGGGGTAGACAGCGGTGGGGATGAACAGGGCCGTGGACTCGGCGATCGGTTTGCCCAGCAGGTCGACGAGCGCGTCGGAGATGCTCGGGTTACAGATGCCCGACGAGGTGAGAAGGAACTTCATGAAATCCCGCTCTCCTGAAGCCACCGCAGAACGGCGATCACGTTGCCCATGAGGACCAGCGTCCCGGCTCGCTAATCCGAGCGACACATCGCTGGATCATCCGCTGGCGGCCGTCCAACCGTCAACTACCAAGGCCAGCGACATTGATCAAGGGAAACCGCCCGACTCGGGCCCAGAAGTCACGCACATCTGGGCCCTGTTCACACGAACGAAGCCACAGGAGCAACAGACCGCATGGACCTCAAGCCCGTCAGTCCCACCGTGAAGACGCCCGCGGAGGCGTTCACCGGTGACGTCTACCTGACGCCCATCCACACAGGAACGCCGCCGTCGCGGATGACCGTCGCACTCGTACGCTTCACGCCCGGCGCCCACACCAACTGGCACTCCCACGCCGTCGGTCAGACCCTCCACGTCACCGAGGGCGTCGGCCTGGTCGGCATCCGTGACGGATCGGTGCTGCGCGTACGCGCCGGGGACACCATCGTCTGCCCACCGGGCGAGGAGCACTGGCACGGCGCCGCCGCCGACACGTTCATGAGTCACCTGGCCATGCTCGAAGCCCTGCCCGACGGCGGAGACCCGACCAGCTGGCTCGAACCCGTCACCGACGAGCACTACCGGGAGGCGAACCAGCGGAGCTGACGAGCCGCTGGGTCGCCGTCGAGCGGACGGCACACCGGCCCGGGCCGTAGCGGTCCCGGGCCGGTGTGTCGTGAGCCTCAGCTAGCTGATCAACTTCCAGGGGCCGTTCTGGTCGCCCGGCTCCTGGCCGCGAGTCCACCACTTCGCCTCGTAGACGTGGCCGTGGAAGGACACCCGGTCACCGGTGGTGTACACCCGCGTGGACGTCCAGGCCGCCGGAGTGCTGTCGGGCGGGGTGGGGGCGATCTCCTCCCAGGGGCCGTTGCGGTCACCCGGCTTCTGGTTGCGGGTGTACCACTGGGCCCGCCACGTCCTGCCGTCGTGCATGGCGACGTCACCGGAGTTGAAGATCCGCGACGCGGTCCAGATCGCGGTGCCGTCCTCGGTCATGGCGATCTCCTGCCATGCGCCGTTGGGGTCACCCGGTTTCTGGTTCCTGCTGTACCAGGAGGCCCGGAAGACCCTGCCCTGGTAAGTGGCCCTGTCTCCGTCGTTGTAGACCGTCGAGGAGTTCCACGCCGCCGGCAGGTTCACCGTCAGGGTGGCGGTGGCCTGTACCGGGGTGAGCTGTTCGCTGCCCTCGTAGGACGCGGTCAGCGTGTGCTGGCCGCCCGCGAGGCCCACCGGGAGGGTGAACGAGGCGGCACCGTTGGTCAGCGTGGCCGAGCCGCGGATGGTCGTACCCTCGCGCAGCTCCACCGTGCCGGCGACCGGCGTGCTGCCGGCCGCGACCGTGACGGTCGCCGTCGCGGCGGTGCCCCAGGTGGTCGGGGCGGCGGTGACGGTCATCGTCGGGACCCGTTTGGCGGTACGGAACACGGCCGGCTGGGCCACCGCCTCGCCGCCGTCGGCGCTCTTCGCGGAGACGATCCAGCCGTACGAGGTGCCCGGCAGGAGCTTGTCCCAGGTGACCGTGGCGGTGCCGTTCGCGGTCACGTCGTCCGTGCCGACCGTGCCCGACGGCACGTACGCGGCCAGCGAGTCGGTGGTGAACGACGTCTTACGGGTGGTGAGATCCACCGGGAGGGTCAGGTTGTCCTCCGAGCCGTTGTAGCGCGGCTTGGGCTGGCTGCCGTCCTGGCGGATGTCGTACTCGGTGGCCCCGAAGTTCTTCAGGAACGGCGAGTACGTGTCGATGTGCATCTCGGCGCGCTTGACGTCGAACTGCAGCAGGCGCAGGAAGCTCGCACCGAACTGCAGCCGGTCGGTGGCCTTGTGGTCCGGCTTGCCGTCGCCGTTGACGTCGATGGTCCCGTCGGCGGCGACCTGCTTCGGCCAGAGTTCCGCGGCGGTGACCGTGTAGAACTGGTAGTCCGCCAGCAGCTCGACGACGTCGTGGCTGACGGTCACACCGATCTTCGACTTCAGGTTGGTGCCGACGCCGTGCTCGTGACCGGCGAGGACCAGGAAGACGTTCGCGTTGGCCTCGACGACCTGCTTGAACAGCGGTGAGCCGTCCGGTGCGGAGAAGTCCGTCCCCCGCCCGTCCGGGTTGGCCGAGGGCTTCAGGTAGTCGTGGGAGAGCAGGATCCCGTTGCGGTCCTTGTACCGCTTGAAGATCGAGTCGGCCCACCTGGCCTCCGCCGGCGTAACGCCGTACGACAGGCCGACCGCGACGAAGTCCAGACCACCGGCGGAGAAGAGCAGGTAGTTGTTCTGGTTGTCCCGGCCCGGCGTGACGGACCCGTCGGCGTTGGTGACCTCGTCCCATGCGTGGTACTCGGTGCCCTTTGGCCAGGACTTCGCCGTTGCGTAGTAGCGGTCGGCGCTGAAGGTCCGGCTGAACCGGGACGTCGGGCCCGTCTCGGCACCCAGCTGGTCGTCGTGGTTGCCCGCGATGACCTGGTTCACGACGCCGTTGTCGTCGAGGATCTTCTGGAAACCGGAGGCGGCGGCGAGTTCCTTCTCGACCTGCTCGTGGAGCCCGGGCCGCTTCAGCGAGCCGTCCGGGTTCTTGGCAAGCGGGTCGTAGTAGTCGTTCTCGATGACGTCGCCGGTGTGCGCGGCGTAGGCGATCTTGCGGCTGGCGGAGTTGTCGGCGATCCACTGCATCTGGTCGCGGTACGCCGCCGACCAGATCGCCTGCTCCTCGGCCGTCTCGACGTCCGAGGGCTCGGCCTTGCCGTCCCAGTCGTCGTACGTGCCTCCGGCCGCGCCCTCGGTGATGTACTGGGTGTCGGTGAAGTGTGCCAGCGAGAAGTCGTACGTGTCGGGGTCCTCGAAGCGATCCTTGTCGTTCTGCGCGGACTCGTCGTGCGGTGACAGGTCGTCGGCGAACGGGTCCTCGCCGGTGACCAGCACGTGGACGACGCCGCCGTCCCGGTAGCCGGCCTCCACCGGCGCGGTCAGGACGGTGTCCTGCTCGGCCTGGCCGCGCGAGCTGGTCAGCACGACCCACTTGCCGGTGGCCGGGTTCCACGCCCGCAGCGCCACGATCCGCGCCGGGTCGATCGTGCCCGACCAGCGCAACGTCGGCTGCTGTCTGGTCGCCCCCAGCGGCAGGTCGTACCGCTGGAAGACCACCGCGCGGCTGGACGGGGTGTCGATCGTCGCGCCGTCGAGTGGACGCAGGGAGGTGACGTCGACGGTCCTGTCGTGCTGGACGTCGAGCGTGGTCGGCACGTCGGCCGCCTCGCCCTGGTAGGCGTTGGTGGGCAGGACCACGTCCGCCTTGGTGAAGGTGGCGGTCAGCCCGACGCCGTTGGCGCCGGGGATCCGGGCGGAGAGTTCGGCCGAGAGCGGGTCGGTGTCCCGCACGGTCGCGTTGAGCCCGGTCGGGACGTCCGGGATGCTCGCACTGCTGAAGCGCACCTCGCGGGTGGCCGTGTTGCCCAGCGCGTCGGTCGCCGCCACGGCGATGGTGTGCTCGCCGGCCGGAAGGCCGTGGCCGATCTGGTCACCCTGCTTGACGGGCGCGCCGTCCAGCGTGATGGTCGGCGTGCCAGCCACCCCGGTCGCGTCCTTGACCTTGACGGTGAGCGCGACGGTCGAGGTCAGCCGCTGCCCGGGGGCCGGGACGCTGCTCTCGATCTCCGGGGCGGTGTTGTCGATGGTGAAGCGCCGCGTCGAGGTCTTGTCGCCGACGACGGCCGTGATGGTGTGCGCGCCGTCCGCGATCGAGGTGGTGTCGACGTCGGCGCGCATGCCCAGCGCCGGCAACGCCGAGCCGTCCTGCGCGGTGACGTCGAACAGGATCGTCTTGTCCCGCACCGCGTTGTGGCTGTTGCCGCAGGTGCCGTCACCGAGGTACGTGGTCACCTGGGAGCCCGCCGGGTAGGTCGCCGAGCCGATGGTGACCGTCGACTGCGCGATCTCCCGGGTCAGCTGGGTCGCCTTCGCACCCGCCGGCAGCAGCTGGAAGTCCCGCAACGTGAAGTCGTCGTAGTTGTCGCAGCCGCCCGGCTTGGCGCTGCCGTGGTCGTTGCCAGCGACGAACTGCAGGGCGTTGACGCCCGGCACCAGCCACTCGTTCGGGAAGGTGAGGTCCGCGACCTCCTTCTCCCACATGCCGAGGTCCAGCGCGATGCCGTTGACCAGCACCTTGTTGTCGTAGCCGTTGTCGCTGCCGTTGCCGCCAACGAACACCTTCAGGTGCGCGTCGCCCCCGCTGCCGACGGTGTCGACGGTGCGCGTCGTCGGCGCGCCGGCGATGGTGAAGTGAAGTTCGGCGTCCTTGTTGGCCGCGCATGTGCCGTCGCCGAGCGTCAGCGAGGGGGCCGTCGTCTCGGCCTTCGTCACGGTCGTACCGTTGGTGGTGACGATGTACGTGGTGCCGGCCGTGACCGTGCCCGCCGTGCTCAGCGTGAGGCTGGTCGTGGCCCGGGTGAGCGTGAAGTCGTCGTGGTTGGCGCAGGTCGCCCCGCTCACGGTGCCGTTGTAGTCACCGGTCCGGATCTCGACGACGTTGTTACCGAGGTGCAGGAACCGGGCCGGAAACGGCAGGGTGACGGCCTCCGCCCCGGTGGTGCCGTAGTCGCCGCCGAGGTCGACCCGGTAGCCGTTGACCAGCGCGTAGTTCTGGTACCGCGCCTCGACCGAGTTGCCGGCCTCGACCGTGAGGCCCAGGGTGGCGGTGCCAGCGGCGAGGGTCTCCGCGTTCTCGGCGGGCTTGTCGTCGATGGCCAGCGACTCGACGCGGTCCCTGCCGCCGTTGGGCACCGCGGCGATGACCGGCCGGGTACCGCGTACCCGGGCGCCGTCGCCGGGGGTGACCACCGCCGCGCCGGCGGGGGCGTTGTTGACGTCGACCGTGACGCTCGCCTTCGCGCCCGACTGGGTGGTCGCGCTGACGGTGTGCGTACCGTTGCTCAGCTTGCTGGTGTCCAGGTCCGTGCGCAGGCCGGACGTGCTGCCCGGCTCGCCGGAGATGACGAAGGTGAGGTCCTGGTCGAGCAGCTTCGTCGAGGTGCCGCAGGTGCCGTCGCCGAAGCTGTAGCTGAACAGGTTCTGCTCGCCGTCGGCGACCACGCCGAGCAGGCTGAGGCTGATGCTGCTCAGCGCGTAGTCGTCGTAGTTGGGGCAGCGGCCACCCTCACCGTTCGGCAGTTCCTCGTAGCCGACGGCGGTCTTGGTGGTCGTGTCGACCCAGTTGGCCCCGGTGTGGACGGTGATCGTGTTCACCCCGGAGTGCAGCCAGTCACCCGGGAAGTCGAGGGTGCCGACCTGCCCGCCCGGGATGTTCGGGAGGTAGATCCGTTCCGCCTCGAGGGTGTGACCGTTGACGGTGATGTGGTTGCGGTAGCGGGCCTCGGTGCCGTTGCCGCCCATTTCGAAGGCGAAGTGGGCGGTGCCGGCCGTCTTGGCGGCGTCAATCTTGTCGCCGTCGACCGCGAGCGTGGTCACGGAGTCGTTCTCTGTGACGGGCTCGACGGTGACGGGGACCGTGCCCTCCAGGTTCTGGCCCGCGTCCAGGTTGATCACTGGCGTGTTGCCGCTGGCCGGGACGGTCTGCGCGACCGCCACCGCGGGGGCGAGGGCCGTTGCCGGACCGGCGACGAGGACGAGCGCGACCGCGGACAAGAGCCCGCGCGTTCGCTTTCGACGCGCACGTGGGTCGTGCGTCATGGCGAGGTTTCTCCTTAGGTGACGAGGCGAACCGCAGCGACTGCGGTGACGCCGACGCCGAGCACCGTGATGCCGGCAGCGGCGAGCAGGGGGGCCATCCGGGCGGCCCGTCTCAGGACGGCGTGCGAGTCCGCGCCGCGGACGATGACGGAGCTGCCCGCGAGCGCCAGCAGGCCGACTCCGAAGAGCACCACCGCCATGCCGATGCCGAAGGCCAGGACCAGCAGCAGGGCGAAGCCGGCACGCCCGATGAACAGCCCGGTGACCAGCACGAGAAACGCGGCCGGGGACGGGGTGAGGCCGCCGGAGGCACCGAGCATGAACAGCCCCGGCCGCTGACCGTCGCCATGCCCGTGCCCGTGGTCGTGTGAGTGGCTGTGCGGGCGCCCGTGGCCGCGCAGGTGTCGGCGGGCCAGCCAGAGGCCGGTGGCCACGGCGAGCAGGCCCGCACCGACCTGCAGCGCGCCGGTGAGCTGGCGCATCGCGATGACGTCCGAGAGGGACAGGAAGGTCCACGCCACGCCGATCGCCAGGACGGAGAGGGTGTGCATGACGGCGACCGAGCCGCCCAGCCAGACGGCGTCGCGGATCCGGCCCCGTGAACCGACGAGATACGCCGCGGCCAGGCTCTTGCCGTGCCCAGGCGCCACCGCGTGCCCTGCCCCGGCGAGGAACGCGAACACGAACGCCAGCGGCGCCACGCCGGGCGCGTGCAGGTAGCCCTGCAACCGGTCCGGGAGGGAGGCGGCGTGGAGAACGACCGCCGCCGTCGTCATACGGCGGCCGACCGGCGGCGCCAGCGGCGCAGCACCAGCACCGCGAGCGCGACGAACACCAGACCGCCGACGACGGCGGCGATCTGCACGGCGGCGCTACGCCCGATGTCCGTACCGCTCCTCGCCGGCGCGTCGCCGAGCACCCAGTCGTGGGCGTACCGGCCGGACCCGTACACCGCCCGCTCGCCGTTCGGCCCGCTGGCCAACGTCTGGTACGCGGGATTGAGGTCGATGAGCATCCGTACCCCGACGGCGACCGTGCCGATCGGACCCGGACACGCGTAGTCGACGGTCACGCCAGCGGCCACGAGATCGCTCGGCGGGGTGACCGTGCCGGCGCACGCGTCCCCGTCACTGGTCACGGTGATCTGCTCGCGCAGGTAGCGCGCGAACTGCTCGGACGGCCCGAGGGCGACCGCGTCCGAGGGCTCGAAGAAGACCGCGCCGTCGAGCATGACGCGGTCCTGCGGCAGCACTCCGAGGTGGACGCCGAGCAGGGTGAGGTCGTCGGTGCCGCCGACCTTCCACCGCACGTGCACCACCCCGTCGCGCTGCGGGTCGGCGGAGACGGTCACGGTCTGCGGGTCCCCGAACGGGTGCGCTGCCGCGGGGGAGGGGGCGAACAGGATCAGGCTGGACGCCACCAACGAGAGGAGGCTCGCCGCGCGGCGGCGCGGCGCACGTCCGGATGAGGGCACGGTGAACGCTCCGGTCTACAGGTGCTGTGGCACACCGGCGGGCGTGACCGGCCAGCACCTTTCCGCAGCTTCACGAACTCACCGGTCGAACCTGGATGAGAGAAAGCGATCTTGAAGTGAACAGTTGGCCGACGACCGCTGGAAAAGATCACGCGTGCCGGATGGCGCTTGGGTAGCGTGCCGGTCGTGATCAAGCTTGTCGAGGAGCGCACCGTCCTCGCCGTCGTGGTCGGGTCGCGGGCGTACGGTCTGTACGGCCCGGGCTCCGACTACGACCGGCGCGGTGTGTACGTGGCACCGACCCGCGCGTTCTGGCACCTGGACAAGCCGCCGACCCACCTCGACGGTCCGACGGCGGAGCAGTTCTCCTGGGAGTTCGAACGCTTCTGCGTGCTGGCCCTGCAGGGCAACCCGACCGTTCTGGAGGTGCTCTGGTCTCCGCTGATCGAGACGATCACCGAGGACGGAGAACGGTTGCTGGCCGCGCGGCGGGCGTTCCTGTCGAGGCGGGTGGCCGAGACCTACGGCAGCTACGCCCGGGATCAGCTCAACCGGGTGGCGGCCCGCCGCGAGCGCACCGGCGAGACGAACCACAAACAGGCGATGCACATGATCCGGCTGCTGATCGCCGGGGCGCACGTGCTGCGTACCGGTGAGGTCCTGGTCGACGTGCGGCACCTGCGCGACCGGCTGCTCGCGGTGCGCGGCGGCGAGCTGCCCTGGGACGCGGTCGCCGCGTGGGCGGCGGACCTGCTCGCCGAGCTCGCCGACGCCGCCGCCACCACCGCCCTGCCGGAACGGCCCGACCGGGAAGCCGTGGATCGGCTGCTCCTCGACGTACGGGAAAGGAACCTGCAGTGACCACCGAGGTGCCGCCGTGGGCTGCCGACGCCGCCCGCGCTCTGCCCCGTCCGCTGCTGTTCGCCACCGTCAGCGGCGCACACCTGTACGGGTTCGCGTCGGTCGACTCCGACCTGGACCTGCGGGCCGCGCACCTGCTGTCAGCGGAAGAGGTGGTCGGGTTGCGCACCGGACCGCAGACGTTGCAGCACGCCGGGGTACGCGACGGCGTCGAGTTGGACGTGGTCAGCCACGATCTGTTGAAGTTCGCCAAGCTGTTGACCAGCCGCAACGGGTACGTCCTGGAGCAGCTGCTGTCACCGCTGGTGGTCGTCACTACGGAGGTGCACGCCGAACTCACGTCTCTGGCGCCGCACCTGATCACCCGTCACCACGCGCACCACTACCTCGGATTCGCCGCCACCCAGGAAAAGCTGTACGCCACAACCGGGAAGCTCAAGCCCGCGCTGTACACGCTGCGGGTCCTGCTCACCGGGATCCACCTGATGCGCACCGGCCGTCTGGAGACGAATCTCGGGGTGCTCGCGACGACGTTGTCGTACGTGCCGGACCTCATCGCCGCCAAGCGGGAGGCCGAGCACGGACCGCTCCCCGCGGGCACCGCGGAGCGGCTCGCCACCGACGTGCCGCGCCTGCGCGCCGAGCTGGAGGCTGCGCGGGACGCGTCGACGCTGCCCGACCACGCAGACCCGGAAGCCGTGAACGCCCTGCACGACCTGGTGGTGCGTACCCGCCTCGGCTGAGCCCGACCGGATGATCGTCGTGAACCGGGTGGTGGTCATGAATCTGATGCGGGTCGGGCGCTGCGGAAGGTGCGACGGTAGGCGTCCGGAGGCACGCCGACGGTGCGGTGGAAGTGTCGGCGCATCGTGGTCGCGGTTCCCATGCCAGCCGCCTGCGCGATGGCGTCGATGCTGTTGTCGGTGTTCTCCAGCAGCTCCTGGGCACGGCGGATCCGCTGCGTCGACAGCCACTGCAGGGGAGTGGTGCCGGTGACCGACCTGAAGTGGCGGGCCAGGTTGCGGGAGCTCATGTTCGCCTGACGGGCCAGGTCCTCCACGGTCAGCGGGCGGTCCAGCCGTTGCATCGCCCAGGGGAACAGGTTGGCGAGGGGATGGTCGTCGCGGGCGGGCACCGGGGTGGTGACGAACTGGGCCTGCCCGCCGGCGCGGTGCGGCGGCACGACCAGGCGGCGGGCGACGGCGTTGGCGACCGTCGAGCCGTGGTCGCGGCGGATCAGGTGCAGGCACAGGTCGATCGCGGCCGCTTTGCCGGCAGAGGCGAGCACGCTGCCGTTGTCGACGTAGAGCACGTCCGGGTCGACCGTCACCCGGGGATAGCGGGCGGCCAGCGCGTCGGTGTGCGCCCAGTGCGTGGTCGCGTGCAGCCCGTCCAGCACCCCCGCGGCGGCCAGCACGAACGCACCGGTGCACAGCGACACCATCCGAGCGCCCGCCTCGTGGGCCGCGCGGACGGCGTCGAGCAGGTCGGGTGGCACGTCGGCGTCGATGTCTTCCACCGCAGGGATGATCACGGTGTCGGCGCGGGCGAGCCGGTCCAGCCCGTCGTCGGGTTCCATGCGGAACCTGCCGATCCCGACCGGGCCCGGACCGCAAACCACGAGGTCGTACCACGGGTCTGCCAGGCCGGTGGGGTCGCGGACGAAGACCTCGCAGGCCATGGCGAGCTCGAAGTGCAGCATTCCGTCGGTGGCGGCGAGCGCAACAGTGGCCATGTCCGAAAGTGTATGGGCCGTGGCGTTCCAGACACTGGCTCACGCCGGCCGCCTCGGAGAGGATCTTCTTAGTCGATCTTCCAAGAACAGGGGAAACCGCAGATGAGTTCAGGTCGGACGGTGGCGGTGTTCGGTGCGTACGGGCACACCGGGCGGTTCGTGGTGACGGAGCTGCGCGATCGTGGGTTCGTCCCGCTTCTCATCGGACGCGACGCAGGCAGGCTCCAGGCCCTGGCCGCGTCGCATCCAGGCCTCGAACACCGGGTGGCGTCGGTCGACGACCCTGCCTCGCTCGACCAGGCGTTGAAGGGCGCGGCCGCCGTCATCAACTCTGCCGGCCCGTTCGCCTCGACCGCGGCACCCGTGATCGAGGCCGCCGTGCGCGCCAGGATCCCGTACGTGGATGTGGCGGCCGAGATCGAGGCCAACGTCGACACGTTCACGCACTTCACCGACCACGCGCGCAACGCAGGGGTCGCGGTCGTCCCGGCGATGGCCTTCTTCGGCGGACTCGGCGACCTGCTGGTCACGACGGCGATGGCCGACTGGGCGGCGGCCGACGAGGCGCACATCGCGTACGGGCTCAGTAGTTGGCACCCCACCGCCGGGACCCTCGCCTCCGGCACCGTCTCACGGGACCGGCGCGACGGGCACCGTGTCCGCTACACCGATGGCCGGTTGGACTACTACGTCGACGAGCGGGACCTGCCGACCCTGACGTGGGACTTTCCCACCCCGGTCGGCACCCGGACCGTCCTCGGCGACTTCACGATGGCCGACGTCGTCACCGTCCCCAGCCACCTGTCCATCCCCGAGGTGCGTACCTACATGACCACCGACGCGGCCAACGACCTGGCCGCTCCCGACGCAGCCGCCCCGAGCGCGGTCGACGAGCGCGGCCGTTCCGCGCAGACGTTCACCGTCGACGTGATCGTGCGCTCCGGCGACACGCAACGACGCGTGGTCGCCAGCGGCCAGGACATCTACGCCATCAGCGCACCCCTGGCGGTCGAAGCGGTCCGTCGTATCCTCGCCGGTCAGACGAGGACGAGCGGCGTCGCCTCCGCCGGTGAGATCTTCGACGCGCCGGACTTTCTCCGCGCGCTGTCCGCGCACATCTCGGTCGAGGAGCGGCCCGAGTCTCGTGTGTGATCGGCCAGCCACAGTGACGGCCCGGACTGTCGACGATGTTGTCGGATCAGCGGGTGGGGCCTGTCAGTCGGTCAAGTTCGGTGGCGGCGAGCCGGCGCAGGGTCTGATCGGGGTCGCTGGCGTATCGGTGCAGGATCTCCGGCGCGGCTTCGGGCGCGAGGTGGCGCGCCAGAACCGCGACCCGCTGACGGACCATCGGAACAGGGTCGTCCACCAGGCTGGCCAGGAGCTGCCCCCACTGCGATGGGTCGTCACCGGCGCTGGCGAGTCCGCTGATGGTCGCCGCCCGGACCGTCGGCTCGTCGTCCCGTGCCAGCAGGATGAGCTGCGGCCGCACCCGGGGATCCGACCCGACTGCCTTCGCGAGCGCTTTGGCGGCGTGGACCCGCAGCTGTGGGTCCTTGTCGCCAGCCAGCGCCAGCAGCGCGGTGACCGCCGCCGGGCCGCCGACCGAGCCGAGGGCCTCCCCGGCACGCTCGCGGACGTGCCGGTCGGGGTCCTGAAGAAGTCGCTGCAACGTCGGGGTCGCCTCGCGCCTGCCGAGTCGTCCCAGCGCGTACACGGCCGTGGACCGCACCTGCGACACCCGGTCGGCGGCGAGGGCGACGAGTGGCGACAGCGCGTCAGCTCGACCGGTGGAGCCAAGCCTGCTCGCCGCCGCTGACCGGACCTGCTCGTCCGCATCACCCAGCGCCAGGACGAGCGCACGAAAGGCCCGGTCGTCGTTGGCCGGGTCGGGGATGGAGCCGACCGCGATGGACCTGACCTTCGCGTCGGCATCGGTCACGGCCGCAGCCAGCAGCTCGACCTCGTGTGCCTCGACCACGAACTCCAACGCCCACAGCGCCACGCGACGCAACTCGGGCGCGTCGTTCGTTGCCAACTCACGCACCACACGCCGGCTGGCTGCCCGGTCTGCGCGCAGCAGCTCGATAATCTCGGTCTGCAGGCTGTCCTGGTCATCTCCGAGATCGCGCGCCGAGGCGATCAACAGCACCGGCAGCGCTGCCACCCCCTCGATGCCGGCCAGAACGCCGGCGATCAGGTCGCGGCCGTAAAAGTTCTCGTCGTCGAGAAACCGGTCGAGGGCGTCCCGTAGCAGCGGTAACAGCGTGGCGTCCCCGCAGGCCGACAGGGCGGCGAGGGTCGACGCGATGTCCTCGTAATCATCTTCGAGCTCCACGGCATGCCGGACCACGGCCTGCAACGCCCCACGACTGTCGAACACCCTGGCACCATGCCACACCCTTCAGGTGGATCAGCGGGCCAGCCGTAATCAACTCACCCCCGCAGCCGAGCGGGGCGTCCTGCTCCCGCAGCGGATTGTCTATACAGAGCACTGGCTGCCACGTGAAGGTTTTGCGCCGCGCCAGTTCTGGCGGCGCTGAGACTAAAAAGGACCGGCACGTCGGCGGCGGCGTGATCAACCTTGAGGACTGGATGAGGACTGAGGCGAGGCACGCTCACGATCATCTGATCCGTAGCCTCGGCGAGGCGGTCCGGATTCGTCCGGATGACGGCCTGCGCCCTCGTCTCACGCCGGTTGGCGTCCTGCGGCGTCCTGTCGAGTCCGAGCCTGTGGCTGCCAGGATGTCCGCCGGACGGTAGGCGGAGGGAGCGAGCGGTGGGCGAATGGTTCGAGACTATTGCCGACGTCGAGGCAACCCCCGAAGAGGCTGACCATCTGGGGGCCGAGGTGCTGTCATGGCTGGTTGAGCAGGGCATCGTCATGGCCGAACCGACGGACTGCATCCTCGGCAACCGAGGGCACCGCCCCGGGCCGAACTACGCCGCCGCGACCGTCGAACCATGGGATGACCTACACGAATTCGCCACTAACGGGTTCCGCGTGGTCACGGGGCAGTCAGTGTTCTACTCGATGGGCGTCGTCCAGGTCGCCTGCCCACACTGCAAAGCAGTTGTGGTGGACGATCAGGACCAAGACTCTTGGAGCGACTTCTCACCGGTCATCGACGAGTGGTACATGGGTGGGAGCGGCGTGCATGCATGCAGGCACTGTGGCAAGCCTGTCGGCATCAACGAGTGGGGGTGGAGCCCGCCCTGGGGCTTCGGCTACCTGGGATTCGAGTTCTGGAACTGGCCCACGCTCGACCCCGGCTTCGTTGCCGCCGTGTCCTACCGGCTGGGCCACCGGACCGTCCGACCATACGGAAAGCTCTAAACCCTGCCTTGCAAAGATCAAGACTACTGCCGCTGACCTGCTCGTCCTGTCGACTCGCGTCGGCTCATGACCGGGCTGGTCTGCTGGCTTGGCTGTACGAATGGCTGTACAGCCACACGGTTTAGGAAGTGTGGCCACGGGCGGACGCGGCTCGGCAGTGACCTGGCTTGGCCTGCGCGGCCATACCCTCGGCCACGTCCAGGAGCTGACCGCCGTTGACCCTCGGCTCCCGTCCCATCGGGCACGGAGCGGGCACGCCCCGCTCCCTAGTGGTCGCCTGCATTGCTGGCTCTCCTGCTGTACGCGCCTCTCGGATCACTGATCTCCTGCCGGCCCTCGCTCCGGCTGGCCGGGCAGAGGAGTGCAGGTGCTTTCGCCGGTTCTCAGCAACCAGAGCACCTGATCGGGTGCTGGCATGGGCAGCGGGTCACCGAACGAGTGGACCTCCAGCTCCGCGAGCTGCCCGTTGGCAAGGAAGAGCAAGATGCCTCCGAACCACTGCCCTTGTTGATCGGGAAACTGTCCTCGCACGCGAACCGGAGTCTGTGCCGGTGAGGCGGGAAGTCTCCTGCCTTGTGGGAAGAGGTGGATGGTCCCGCATCCACATCCGCATCCGGGGCGGGCCATGACGTCTCGCGCTTGCACCCGGAGCTCCTCGACGCCTGCGAAGTTGTGGCGGAGAAGTGCTTCCAGGACGCCGGCCTCGTTCGCGCTCAGGTGCCGTAGTGGCGGATCTGGCTCTGTCACGGCAAAAGCTTAGGCGCAGGTGGCCGACAAGCGCCTTAAGCCCATCTCCGCCGTGAGTCCGCACATCGTGGGACGGGCCTGTCCCCCCGGTGTCAACACGGTGGATCGTTGTGTTGACACCGGGGGGACAGGTCTGTTCGGCCGCCTTGATCCTTAAGAGGTCAATTCGGCAACGCGACGCGGTCGAGCCGCGGTCGAGCCTGTCCCTCCGTCGACTGACGTGCGGCACGCGTCCGCCAACTGATCCGCCACAGTCGGCGCGCGGAATGCGGCAGATCCGGATACTGAGTCGCCGTAGTAGGGCCAGGAAGGCTATCCGCTCCGCGGGTGCAACCCAGATGCCGGATAGCTGTCTGATGTGGTGGACCATGGGCTTCACCCGGCAGGTTCCCGACGCTTCGGGCGGCCATCGCTGTCACGCTGGGCGACGCGCGACTTGCGGCGATGCCGTGCCATACTGCGGCACGTGCACGCGACCGGGGAAGTGCAGATGACACACCTGCCCCAAGTAAACAATCTCAAGGTGGGGTCGTCCGGGTCAGGTCGATGATTCGCGCCCGTGTCGGGCCGGGTGCCTCGGCCGGCTCTCAGCCGCAGGTGCTGGAACGGTAAGGTCACGGAGTCCAAGTGATTGGTTCGGGAGCCCCTGCTGGCGTATATTCCACCGCAGTCGGCTTTCCGTCCTTGGGTACCTTGAACTCAAGCCAACCACGAACGCAGGTCCCGACCTTGATTTCCTTCCGGTCGGGATACTCGGGCTTCATGCCGTTGCCGCCAGCGTGGCCAGTGCTCTTGATTGAAGCGTCCCCGAATTTCAATACCCAGTTTGAGGTGCCAATCGAGACAGCGGAGTATCCCTTGGGTAGTTTTTTGAGGCAGTATTTGAGGTCGATCGCGCCATAGACATAGGCACTGTCTGATGGCTTTCCGAATTGCGTGGCGTTGTGCTTGTAACCGTAGAACGTGATGGTCGAGGTGTTCTCGTCAAAGGGAATCGCATCGCCAAGCTTGTTCCCTGCGGGTGCCGAGGGCGGCGGGGTCGATGGGACCGCGCTGGCGCTTTGGCTCGGAGCGCTCGCCGCGGTGGACTCGGTGGCTCCTCCGCATCCCGCCACTGTCATGGCCACCGCGACCGCGATGGAGGGGATCATGGTCTGCCTCAAGTGCACCCTTTTGCTCCTATGCTCAGCTTGACGATCTATGTACTGCCGATCGGCCACGCCTCGACGCCCAGCCAAGGACGACCTTCGGGACATCTACCGACGGGAGGGAGGGCCGGCGGATCGCGGCTAGCTAGGGAAGATAGCCCATCGACTATCTTCCCTGGGGGTCGAGGCAGGCGGTCAGGGTCTTGCGAGGCGGACCAGGAAGACCCATAGGTTGATCATGTCACTGCCGGTATCGACGAACCATCCGCTCATCGGCATGACAGGACGTTTCGTCGGCGGCTCCTGCCGCCCCTAGACCTCTGGGACCTGTCGCGCATCACCTGGCAGAGTTGCGTCGCACATCAGCTGTTGGGCTCACTCTGGTGTAGAGCCCTGCCATCTCGCCCATGCCGTCTGTGCCTTCGGTGATGGCGTCCGCTCCTGCCCTCAGTAGGCGAGCGCGCTTGCCGAGCTTGTTGGCGAACCCGATCGTGCGAACATCGGCAGCGCGTCTGCCTTCGATGTCAGAGGTGGAGTCGCCTACGAGGACGCACCTGGTCGGGTCGGCATCAACCGCCAGGGCGGCGCGTCGGGTTGGTGCCGGGTTCGGCTCCATGAGGCTTGGGTCGGCGTGTGCTCGGCCAACGGTGGTCGTGATGTACCTGGTAAGTCGGTGAGCGGTCAGGTAACGCTCGATGGCGAGGGCTGAGTTGTTGCTGACGATGGCGATTGGCCGCCCGGCCTCATGGGCTGCGACGATGACTTCCCGCGCGCAGGGCGTTGGCGTGGCGCCGTCGACCGCGGTTAGCTCGGCTCGGCACAACGCGTTCTCAACTCGTACGACCAGCCATGGCGTGTCGGTGGTCGCGGTGAAGCGGAGCACTTCGAGCGGGTCGTCGCTGGCTCGGATGTGCGCCGGTACCTCGACGTTGTGCTCCTCGATGACGCGGCGCAGCTCGGCCGCGACGGTGGCGTCCGCGAGGGTGGCGAAGACGGCGCAGACCGGCCCGTCGAAGTCGAGCAGGACCGGCCCGTTGTCGCTGAGGACCTGAGCGACGCTGTATCGCGGGTTCAGGGCGTGTAGTCGTGCGCGATGGTTGACCACATTGAGTCGAACCAGGTGCGGGCCTGGTCGACGTACTGGGACGCGTCGGAAGCCTCGTCGTCGCTCATCGCCCGGTGGAAGAGGATCGCGTCCTTGCCCATCGGGTCGTAGATGGCCCGTGGGCTGGCCTTGGATCATGACGGTGTGCTCTACGACCGGGTAGAAGCCGAAGAAGGCTTCCTCGCCGTTGAGAATGTAGAGCTTGAACAGCGGCGCTGCGCGGTGCACACGCACCTCTGCCACAGCGTCTTTGACAAAGCCAAGGTCCCCAAGTTCGCGCACCGCCTCGACAATGGCGTCCGTGTGCCGGCGGGTGATGCGCTCGGCGCGCTCGCGTACGCCGGGATCGTCGGCCTGCGTCTCGGCCAGGCACGGCAGGGCCATGGGCTCTCTCGTGTCCGACAGCAGGATGCGAACGGCAACGGACTCGGGCGTCAGTAGCCCGGCACGGATCTTGTCGAGCGGCTCGGTCAGCACTCCGTGGAGGGTCTCACCGGAGAAGCCGGCGAATGCAGCAAGAGCGCGACCTCATAGGTGGCCACCACAGGATCATGCCACGCCCGATACACGCGAAGGACCTCGCAGCGCCACTACATCAGCGGACCGTGCGTCAAGTCGGGTAAATCGGGGTTCGCCATCGCGGAGACGTGTCGTCCGAGTCGCTCGCGTTCGGCTACCGCCCGCAGGATCCGCTGTCGAGGTGGAAGTACCTCGTGTTGGCCCAGCGGCAGAGCCGAACGCCGACGACTATGCCGGCGATCGTGACCAAGGCGGGGAGGTACCCGCTGGCGACCTGCACGATGGGGATCGCCGGGCAACCACCCGAGATCGCCCAGCCCGAGCCAAACAAGATTGCGCCCGGGATTACGCCGGCGTGGATGCGACCTGAGGTGCGGCGGACGCGCAATACGGCGAATACCACGACGATGATCGCTACGGCGCCGGCGAAGGCCAGGAGCATGCGAAGCTCCTGGAAGGTGAACATACGGTTCAGTTCGGCGTAGTCACCGAACCCGATGTTCGCGACGGTGTAGCCGAGAGCCAGCCCAGCGATGACGTTTGCGACGAGTATCCCGTCCCGGGTACGCATCAGATCACCTTCCACAGCAGGAACGACACGAGGACGCCGGTGCCGAAGAAGATGGCAGTCGCGACGATGCTGACCGGCTGTAGCCGCCCACAGCCATTGAGTCCGTGACCGCTGCTGCACCCTCCGGCGAGACGGGTGCCGAAGCCGACGAGTACACCGCCGATGAAGAGCGCGCCGATCATTGCGATCGGTTTGTCGGTCACGATCTGGCCGAAGGCGTCGCCCATGTCGAGGCGGAGCTGGAATCGGCCGGCGGTAACCGCCGCTACCCACCCGCCGACGAAAATCGACAGGAGCAGGGCGACCTGGCTGACCAAGGGCGCCGGGAGCAGGCTCGCCAGTGAGGAGTTCGGCGCGGCAGGTGGTCGCCCGTCCTGTCGCGGTGCCGGCGCGTCGCCGTGCGGGGTGGGATGCGCAGCAGGTGCAGCCGAACCGACCCCGAACTGGTCGGCGGTGGCCGCGGCGAGAGCCGCGGTGAGGACACGTTCGTCAGCGAACCGGGCGTTCACCCGTTCGACACGGCGTTCGGCGCGCCAGTGCAGCACGCGGTCCCACGCACCGGACACGCCGAAGGATCGATCGGTCGTGACGGCGTAGTTGATGGTGGTGAGGGCGAGCCCGGCAGCCCCCGCCCACCAGGGCCAGTATTCAGTCATGCGGGACCTGCAATCCACTCTGCGAGTCGGGTCCACCACCGGGCCCCTGGCGGCGTCGGTGGGGTCGATGGGGTTCTGGAGGGGTGCGGACCCTCTGCGGGTGGCCGGGTGTTGAAGCCTTGAGCGGGTGCCGGTACCGGGTTGAGCTCCCGGGCCAGCACCGGCTCGAACCGCTGCGCCGGCGGGTAGGCGCCCCAGATACAGCGCGTCGGCTCCATTCGGCGGGAGCGTGATCGGTACGACCTGCTCGCGTTGAGCAGGGGGAAGAGGGGGCGGTCCTGAGTGTGTGAGCAGTCCATGTCACTCCGATCCGGCCAGCGTCACCCGGCGATTGGGTGGGATGGCATGAGTTGGAGGGGCAGGTCTCGGTCAGCCAGCATACCCACCATATGGACGACTGGCGATCGAGGAGCGATCATGTCGGCCGCCGCTTTGATCAGCGGCCCGGTCACGCCCTACTACGGCCTGGTCGCGGTCGTACGGCCGCGGCCTGGAACACCCAGCAAGCCCGGGGTAAGGAGGCGGCCTCGGCCTGTCACTCGAGCAGTGGTACCCATGCTGCGGCGACGGTCCCGTCGCGTCGCGCCTCGGTGAGCCGTTGAGCCGGAGGCGGCTCGGGGTGCACTGCCTGCTGCAGGGGACCAACTCCGTAGACGACGGCGACGGCGCCCAGCGCCCTTGCGGCGGTCGTCCAAGTGGACGGTATCTCGGCGACGCCGTTGGCGAAAACATGACCGGTCGGGTCATGCAACGCGAGGCCCGCAGCGCCCAGGCTCACACCCCAGGTGGTCACCCTCGCCGGAGGTGTCGCCGATGGCCAGCGCGGCAGGCCCAACAAGACCGCCGCCTCCACCTGCGCCTCGCACCGCGAGCCAGTGAGGGTTTCCGTCCACGCGGCGCTGGCTGGTTCGAACCAGGCGACGGCGACGACCGCCGGTCCGTCGGCGTGAGAAGGCTCCCCTCGCTGCGGGATGGGAGAAGGAGCAGCCCACGGCTTCTCCTGGCTCGTCACCCACACGTGCAGCCGTTCACCGCCGCGGCATCTCGCATCATCGGCGACGGCAAGCACCCATGCATCGCTGACCATGTCTCCCACACCTGAGCGATCCGGGTGGTTGACCGGTGGAGTCGGCTCCGCAGTACCTGTGCTGTCCGCAGCCGGTAATCCATCCGATACCTCTCGCGATGTTGCTGACGTGCCCGGGCGGCCTGCGTTCACCGGTTGATTGGACCTGGGTACTGCCGCAGGCGCGGGCCTGAACGCGTCGACTCCATTCGGCAGGAGCGTGATCGGCACAAGCTGGCCTGTCCTGTACAGCTGGTACCGAGCACAGGTCAGCCAGCCCTGCGCACTGTCGCAGTAGTGGTTACGCCAGACGCGCAAGCTCGCGTTGAGCAGCGGGAAGAGGGGGCAGTCCTGAGCGTGTGAACAGCCCACGTCACTCCGATCCGGCCAGCGTTACCCGGCAAATGGGTGGGATGGCATGAGTTGGACGGGCAGGTCTCGGTCAGCAAGCATGCATACCATATGGACGACTGGCGATCGAGGAACGATCATGCCGAACGCGGTCAACGGCCTGGTCGGCGACAAGTCCGGCGGTGGTCGCCCTGGGCTCGTCGTGGGGCTCCCGGAACACTCCGAGCTGGTATTTCTCCGACAGTCCGGCCGTGCTCGAGTTTGACGCTGCACTCCCGCCGACTTGACTGCCTCCTCAGACGGCCGGCCTCTTCCGCGATCAGCACCCGCGGTCGTTGCTAGGTGCTCGCTCGGACACACAGGTGAACTCGGGCGGGACCGGGGCATCATGCTCCGTGTCGGCGCAATCGCGTGGTCCCCACCAGCACACATCCTGATAACCGATCGTTCACCTCTTTGAGGTTCGGTGATTTGGCGGATGGCAGGAGGCGCGGCTACCTTGTGCAGCGCGAAAGAACGGCCGTTCTTCTTCAGGGGATCCAGGACCATTCGTAGCGGCCCGCGTTCGCGGCGAGGAGCGAGACAGGCATGAGCAACACCGCTGATCGGATGGCGGCGGCGTACTTCGACGCGATCGAGGTTCTCTGCGGGGTGACCCCGAAGGGCTGGTACGCCGAGCGGGGCACGGCCCGGGCAGCGGTGACGCACGCCGCCATCGCGGGGCTGAACGTGGCCTACGACACGACGCCGGAACCGGATCTCGGGGCGCTCGACGCGATGGCGACGGAGGTCGGCAGGCAGGCCCCGCACTGGTCGATCATGGCTCGTGGCGAGGCGGGCGACGAGGTCGCCGATCTCGCCGCCCGGCACGGGCTGGTGGAACGCAGTGATCTGCCGTTGCTCGCGTGCACGGCGGATGACATCGTGTTCCGGTCCGGCGCGGCACAACGGACGTCGGTGCGCCGGGTCGGCGCGGCCGAGAACGACCTCTACACCAGGACTCTCACGGAGAGCTTCGAAGCTCCCGACGGTGCGTTCGGCTCCCTGATGGACGGTGGCGTACTCGACGCCGACTCCATCACCGGCTATCTGGCCGAGGACTCCGGTCGGCCCGCCGGCACCGGGCTCGGGATGCGGACCGCAAGCGTGATCGGCGTGTTCAACATCGCCGTCGTTCCCGCCGCCCGAGGTCGTGGCCTGGGACGGACGATCACCGAGACGGTGCTGCTGGACGGCATCGCAGCCGGCGCGGACGCGGCCTACCTGCAATCCAGCGCGATGGGCCGCCCGCTGTACGAGTCGATGGGCTTCCGTCTCGTGGAGAACTGGACGGTGTTCCAAGCACGCTGACGTCGAGCACCAGACCCATCTGACCGGGCATCATGACGCGCGTGTGGGGGAGAACCGTTGAACTTCAGTGAAAACGTCCGCTCGGCCTTCCGCCGCGGGGAAACCGACGCCGTGGTGCGCATGAGCGAGGCCGAGATCCAGCGGGCGCGGGCAGCCGGCGACCCGGCGGGCGAGGTGGTGGCCCGGTACAGCCTGGCCAGGGTCGCCATCCGCGGCGGTGACCTGCCGGGCGGAGAGGCCCGTGCCCGGGAGGCTCTCGAGGTCGCGGTGCGGTCGGGCCAGCGGAGCCTCGAGGAACGGCCGAGGCACGTCCTGGCCGCTGTGGCGCGCATGTCGGGCGACCTGCTGAAGGCCCGGGATCTGTACCGGGAGAGCATCGCCCTCAACCAGGCACTGGACCACCCCGAGACGGTCAACTCCGAGTATCACAACCTCGCGTTCTGCGAACTGGGTCTGGGCAACCTCGACGCGGCGAGGCAGTTGTTCGCTGAGGGCCGCGAGCGGGTGTTCCGCAACGGCTGGGCCGACTTCGTGCCGTACGTCTGCGTGGCGGGCGCGGCGCTCGCCTCGGTCGAAGGGGACCACCTCCGAGCAGCACGGATGATCGGCGTCGCGGACGCGGCGTTCGCGTCTCTCGGCCAGGTCCCGGATCCTGACGACGCGGCCGACCTCGCGAAGGCGCGCGCCGCCGCGACCCAGGTGCTCGGCCCGGCCGCCTTCGGCGAGGAGTACGCGCGAGGTCAGCTCCTCGACCCGCAGGCGGCCTTCGCCGACGATCGCCGCTGACGCGACAGTCCTCGCTCGACATGCCGAACTCTTCGTCGTCAGGGACCGGTGGCTGGTCGATGAGTTTGGGATGATGCGCCGGTCTACCTACCGACATCACCTGACTCGAAGGGATCACCCTGATGGCAAAGGTCATCTCCACGCTGTTCATCTCGGCCGACGGTGTGGCTGAGATCGACCCCGACTGGCACTTCCCGTACTTCGACGAGAACATGGGTCGGGCCGTCGGCGAGGACTATGACGCCGCTGACGTGCTGCTCATCGGCCGCGAGACCTACGACAGCTTCGCGGGGGCCTGGCCCGAGCGTGAGACCGCGGGCGGGGAAGACGCGTCGTTCGCCAAGCAACTGGGCGACGTGCGCAAGGTGGTCGTCTCACGCCAGTCGTTGGAGTTCTCCTGGCGCAACTCCGAGCTGATCGAGGGCGACCTTGTCGGTGCCGTCACCGCGCTGAAGGCCGATGCCGGGATCAGGGGCATCCTCATTCCAGGGTCGATCTCCGTGGTGCAGCAGCTGCTCGCCGCAGGGCTGGTCGACGAGCTGCGCCTGCTGGTGCATCCGGTGGCGGCACGTAAGGGCCGCAAGCTGTTCGACGAGGGCGACTCGCCGTACCACCTGAGTGTGACGGCCACGGAGGTGTTTCCGACGGGCGTGATCCGGGTGATCTACGCGCCAGGTCCGGCGCCGGCCAAGGCCGGGTACGACGAGATCAAGGACCAGGTCCCCGCAGGGGAGTAGCCCGCCTTCGTGGGAAGGACCGCCGGGTCGCGCCCGTCGGTCGGCGCTCTGAGGCACCGCCCGGCGCTGGTCACGCCGGGCGGTGCCGGTCATGGCCCGGCTCAGGCTGTCACAGGCTCGTGTGAAGATCGTCGCCGTGAGTGGATGGATCTACAACGATCGGCCTGAGGGTGCCAGGTTCCTGGCCGAGCGGGTCGCGGAGCCGGGCCGTGGGGAGATCGAGGACGAGATCTGGGACTGGGTCGTGCGTGGCGAGGACGACGCCGACGAGTTCGTGGACTACTTCGACGAGGACGACCAGCGCCATGGCGCCACCGACGATGAGCTCAGGGCGGCGTACCAGAAGGCATTGGCTGTTCGGCGGGGGCAGCAGCGCGAATGGGGTGAGGTCCGGAGCAACCTCACCCGCGCCTTCGCCGAACTCAACGGCATGGGCGTGTTGGCCCGGGAGAATTTCAGCTGCTGTGGCACCTGCGCGGCCGCTGAGATCCACGACGAGCGCGACGACTCCCGGCACTGGCACGGATACCTCTGGTACCACCAGCAGGACACCGAGTCTCTGCTGGCGAGCGAGGACGGCGAGGTCTACCTCGGCTACGGCGCCTATCCGCCCGCGGACTTCGACGAGGCCGCCTATGCCGCCCTGTCGGAGGCCCAACAGCAGGCCCGCTACCAGGCCGACCTGGAACGGCTACTGGACGAGATCGCCTTTCCGGTGCTTCGCAGGTACGGCATGCGGGTCGAGTGGAACCGCGAGCAGTCCAAGCGGATCCGCGTGACCGGCGCCCAGTGGTATGCGCCGCTGATCTGAGGCCGACCTCACGAGCGTGCCTGCTTCGGCAAGGTGAGGATCTCAGCTCCGTCGCTGGTGATGGCGATCGTGTGCTCACTGTGTGCCGTCCGGCAGCCGGTGGCGCTTCGGAGCGTCCACCCGTCGGCATCGGTGACGAGGTCAGCGGTGTCCGCCATGACCCACGGCTCCAGTGCCAGCAGCAACCCGGGGCGCAGTTTGTATCCACGACCGGCCCGTCCGGTGTTCGACACGTGCGGGTCCTGGTGC
Organism: Micromonospora sp. RHAY321; assembly: GCF_023896955.1. Lineage (GTDB taxonomy): Bacteria > Actinomycetota > Actinomycetes > Mycobacteriales > Micromonosporaceae > Micromonospora. The sequence goes on along the minus strand of NZ_JAMHIW010000001.1, from coordinate 540,811 downwards.
ATCGTCGATCCGACGCCGTGACCGCCGAACTCGGTGTTGATCGAGTAACCCGCACTGCTCAGGACCGTGCCGATGGCATGGGAGATGTCACCGATGCGAGCCCCGGGCCCGGCAGCAGCGATCCCCGCGCGCAGTGCCCGTTCCGTCGCGCTGATCAGCGCGACGCTCTCCGGGGGGTTCGAGTCGCCCACGATGAAGCTGATGGCCGAGTCCGCAACGACTCCGCCTGCGGAGACGGCGAGGTCGAGCGACAGCAGATCGCCGTCGACAAGCGTGTAGTCGTGGGGCAGCCCGTGGAGCACGGCGTCGTTGACCGACGTGCAGATGTAGTGGCCGAACGGCCCGCGTCCGAAGGAGGGCTCGTAGTCGACGTAGCAGGACAGCGCTCCCGCCTCGGCGATCATGCTTTGGGCCCACCGGTCGATGTCCAGGAGGTTGGTACCTACCGCGGTGCGGCTCTTCAGCGTCTGCAAGATGTCGGCGACCAGGGCACCGGCCTCCCTCGCTCGGGGCAGGTCGGTGGGGTCCAGGATCTCGATCATGCGGCGCCTTCCTCCGTAACCAATAACTATCCCGGCCATACTATCCCGGTACTAGAATCGGGGGCATGGTCAGGTTGCCGCTCACACCCGCGGAGCTCGAGCGCGGGCAGCGCCTCGGTGCCCTGCTGCGTCGCGCCAGGGGCCAGCGCTCGATGCTCGAGACCGCGCTCGACGCCCGTGTCTCACCGGAGACCCTTCGCAAGATCGAGTCCGGTCGCGTGGCGACCCCCGCCTTCCCGACCATCGCGGCGATCGCCGACGTCCTCGGCCTCTCCCTCGACGCGGTGTGGGCCGAGATCAACCAACCCGAACGTGTCGTCGTACCGACCGGCTCTGGTCGCAACGCACCTTCGCGGTTGGCCTCGTAAGTCTCAGACCGCTGCTCGACTCGGCGGGAGCCCTGAGCGGATCGCGTCCAGGCCAGCCCCAGGCCCGGGACGACGACATCGACAGTGTGCCGACCGCCGAGTAGGTTACCGGCGAGTCGGTCTGGCGATGGTGGACGGGAGGCCGTGTGGCCGGGAAACACCGTTCGTGGTGGGGCTGGGGCCACGTCGAGGACGCGGTGACCGGCGCGGAGGCCACGGCGTTGACAGACCGGGTCCGTACCCTGCTTCCCGGCGTCGACCTGACCGAGCACGTCGCGCCGCCGGTGACCGAACTCGGCCTGCGCCCATCGCGGGTCGATCCGCCACCATCACTCGCCCGGCTGTGCTCGACGGACCTGGCCGACCGGGCGGCGCACACCCACGGCAAGGCGTTCCGGGACGTCGTCCGCAATCTGCACGGGGACGTCCACGACCCGCCGGACCTGGTGGTCCGGCCGGTGACCGAGCAGGACGTCGTCGACGTGCTGGACTGGTGCGCGAGCCGGGACATCGCGGTGATCCCTTATGGCGGCGGCTCGTCGGTGGTCGGCGGCGTGGAGCCGAGGCTGGGTGACGCCTATCCCGCGGCGGTCAGTCTCGACCTCGGCCGCCTGGATCGGGTGGTGGAGGTGGACCGGACCAGCCGGGCGGCCCGCATCCAGGCCGGCGTGTTCGGCCCGGCGCTGGAGGACCAACTCCGGAGGTACGACCTCACACTGCGGCACTTCCCGCAGTCGTTCGAGTTCTCCACCCTGGGCGGTTGGTTGGCCACCCGCGCCGGCGGTCACTACGCCACCGTCCTCACCCACATCGACGACCTGGTGGAGTCGATGCGGGTCGTCACCCCGGCGGGCACCAGCCAGTCACGCCGGCTGCCCGGCTCCGGCGCCGGCCCGTCCCCGGACCGGCTGTTCCTCGGCTCGGAAGGGGCACTCGGCGTCATCACCGAGGCGTGGATGCGGCTGCAGGGCCGGCCCCGCTGGCGGGCGGGCGCTTCCGTGCACTTCACCGACTACGACCAAGCGGTCACCGCGACCCGGGCCATCGCCCAGTCCGGTCTGTACCCGAGCAACTGCCGACTGCTCGACCCGGCGGAGGCGCTCCTCAACGCCGGGACCGCCACCACCGGCGGCGTGCTCGTCCTGGGATTCGAGTCCGCCGACCACCCGGTCACACCGTGGCTGGCCCGCGCCGTCGAGCTGTGCCGCGACCACGGAGGAACCCTGCCGGAGCCACCCCGCAGCGACGACTCGCCCGGCCCACACCAGCGGACCGCCGCCGACGCCTGGCGGTCAGCGTTCCTGCGGATGCCGTACCAGCGTGACGCGCTCGCCGCCCGCTCGATGATCGTGGAGACGTTAGAGACCGCCTGCACCTGGGACCGGTTCCCCGCCCTGCGTGCCGCCGTGCTCGACGCGGCCGACGACGCGCTCCGCGCCGTCGCCGCGACCGGCGTGGTGACCTGCCGATTCACGCATGTCTACCCGGACGGCCCGGCCCCCTACTTCGGTGTGTACGCGACCGGCCGCTGGGGCGCCACCCTCGCCCAGTGGGACCAGATCAAGCATGCCGTCTCCGACGCGCTGCTCGCCGCCGGCGGCACGATCACCCACCACCATGCCGTCGGCCGCGACCACCGACCGTGGTACGACCGGCAGCGTCCGGAGCCGGTGGCGCTCGCGCTGCGCGCCGCCAAGAGCGCACTCGACCCGTCCTGGATCCTCAACCCCGGCGTCCTCGTCGATCCCGCCCGCTGACGACAGGGACTGACAGCGTCCTGAGGTCGCTTGTGCGTCCATCGATAGTCGTGCACCATGGGGCATTCGTGAAAGTCGATCACCTGTGTGTGCGGGCAGGGAGGCGGGATGGCGGTACGCGTCGCCGGCCCGGATCTCCCTAAATCTCATGGAGGACACGTGCTAACGAGAAGGAGCCTGCTCGTCGCTGCCGGCGCGGCGGTGGTCGTCGGCGCGCCGCTGGCCCGTCCGGCCACGGCCGCGTTGCCGCAGGTGGACATGGAGGCGCTGATCAAGGCCGCGCAGATCGACCCGCGCCGGCCGGATACCGCGCTCACCGAGGGAGCCAGGGACAGCGTCCTGCTGGTGGAGCGCGCCCTCCAGGCCAAGGGTTTGCTGTCGTCGACGTACGTCGACGGGCACTTCGGCACCAGCACGATCGCCGCGTACGCGGCGTACCAGCGGTCGCTCGGCTATTCCGGCCTCGACGCCACGGGTCTTCCCGGCCCGTCGTCGCTGCGGTCGCTGGGCGAGGGGCGTTACGACGTGGTCAAGGCGATCTCGCCGGGCAGTGTGGTGACCCTGCGCGGGGTGCAGGTCAACACCCGCACCAGGTCGATGTTGTTCGAGGCCGAACGCCTGCTGGGCTATCAGCTCAGCATCACGCAGGGCTCGTACAGCAGCGGTGTGGGCGCCTCCGCCGGCACCCATGATGGTGGGGGAGCGCTCGACCTCTCGGTCAGCGGTCTGTCCTCGGCGACCCGGACGGACGTGTTGCGCCGGCTGCGCACGGTGGGCTTCGCCGCCTGGCTGCGGACTCCCGCCCAGGGGGACTGGGGCTACCACATCCACGCTATCGCGCTCTCCGACACCGACCAGTCGACCGGCGCGCAGAACCAGGCCGGCGACTACTACCTCGGTCGCAACGGCCTGGCCAACCGGGGTGCCGACGACGGTCCGGTGGTCAGCCCCAAGCGGACCTGGGAGGAGTACCAGCGCACGCTCTGACGGCGGGTGGCCTCGCGGAATCTCAGGCGGCGTTTTCGCCTCGGCGGGGGAGCTTCCAGTCGGGCCGAACGAAGTGGCAGGTGTATCCGCCGGGATTCTTCTCCAGGTAGTCCTGGTGTTCCGGTTCGGCCTCCCAGAACGGCCCGGCGGGGCTCACTTCGGTGACCACCTTGCCCGGCCACAAGCCCGACGCGTCGACGTCGGCGATCGTGTCCTCCGCGATCCGCCGCTGCTCGTCGTCGGTGTAGAAGATGGCCGACCGGTAGCTGACTCCCACGTCATTGCCCTGGCGGTTCTTGGTGGTCGGGTCGTGCACCTGGAAGAAGAACTCCAGCAGGTCCCGGTATGACACCTGGGCGGGGTCGAAGGTGATCTCGATCGCCTCGGCGTGGGACCCGTGGTTGTAGTACGTCGCGTTCGGCACGTCTCCGCCCGTGTAGCCCACTCTGGTGGTGAGCACGCCAGGGCGCTTCCGGATGAGGTCCTGCATCCCCCAGAAGCAGCCGCCGGCCAGAATCGCCTTCTCAGCCGTGTCCGTCATCGCTCCGCCTTCCCGTCCGGGTGCTCGAAAGCACGGTCACGTACGTCGTCCCGCCGCCACGTCGACGGACGCAGCACCGACGATGGTCTTGTCGCCGTCGTTCTGCACATAGCCGACCACCGAGGCCTTTCGAGGGTCGAGAGTTGGCGGCACCTGGAGGTCGACCTGCCCGCGCTCCGTATTCATCGGAATCGACGTGAAGGCGCGCACCACGCCGTCCTGCCGAAGCCGCCGCCCGGCGTTCTCGCCCCGGGGTACGTCGTTCTCCAGGCCACGTTCCACGACTGCCACGTTGAACGCCGCCGGCTGCGGCAGGCGCCCGGCCTCGAACTCCACCACGACCCGGTGTCCATCGCCGGCGTCCTCGGGTGCCTCCCGCAGCGACAGCGCGAGCGGCGTGGTGTTCACCGCCTCCGCGAGGGCGGAGTTGATCGCCATCGAAGCCAGCCGGCGGTCGGAACCGACGAACTCGACGGCGCCGTTGACGATCATCTGGGGGGTGTACAACCCCCGGGAGCCGAGCGCCCGCGCGTACGCCTCCTGGCGCAGGGTGTGCGCCTCGGCGCCGAACGGGTCAGCCCAGCCCAGGTGGTCCCAGTAGTCGACATGGAACCCGAGCGCGTAGACGGGCTGGCCGCGCTCCCGGGCGTCGCGGTCGATCTCGGACAACACGTCCTCGGCGGGAGGGCAGCTGTTGCAGCCCTGAGAGGTGAACATCTCCACGACTGCGAAGCCGCCGGGGGCCGGCGGCCGGGCGCTACCAGACCCGGAGCCCGGTGTGTCCGTCATGGCGCATCCTCCTCGGTCGGTCCCGCTGGCGGCCCTGATCTTCCCGTTCCGGCGGCCACCATGCCGAGCTGCTGGAGCGGAACCGGCCCGTGGGTCACCTGTGACAGAGTGGTTCATGCCCTTGAGTACGTATCACCTCAGAACTTCGGTCGCCGTGTCCGACATTCGGACGGCGGTCGCCTTCTACGAAGGCAAACTGGGCCTGCAGGTGCTGCGGTCCGGCCCGAGCGCCCACATCGCCGACGGCAGCCGTGTCTACGGTTCGGGCGGCGGGCCGGCGCTGAACGTGTACCAGTCGGTCACCGCCGGGAAGACCGCGGCGACGCTGGCGACGTGGTACGTCGACGACATCGACCAGATCGTCGACGAGCTCGCCTCGTCCGGTGTCGAGTTCACCCGCTACGACCAGTTCGACCACGACGCCAAGGGGATCACTGCTCGGGCCGGCGGTGGACGTATCGCGTGGTTCCAGGATCCGGACGGCAACACCTTCGCTATCGAAGCCGACGTCTGATCCCGTCGGGCTGCGGAGGCGCTCCGGCGCCACGAGCGCCAGCAGACCTGGGTAGTTTCCCTGTCATGAGTGATGACACCTTCCGCTCGGTCGAGATCGAGCGCACCAGCGTGGGGAACTACGTCGCGCGGAACGTCCGCGGCGGGTCGATGTCGATGGGCACGGGCGAGGACGCCAGCTTCACGCCGGTGGAACTGCTTCTGGCTGCCATCGGCGGCTGCACCGCGATCGACGTGGACCACATCACCAGCCGCCGAGCCGAGCCGACCCGGTTCTCCGTCGCCGTCACCGGCGACAAGATCCGGGACGAGGCCGGAGGAAACCGGATGCAGAACCTCACGGTCGAGTTCACCGTGACGTTCCCGGCGGGTGCGGACGGCGACAGGGCGCGCGAGGCGCTGCCCCGATCGCTGCAGCAGTCGCACGAACGGTTGTGCACCGTCTCCCGTACCGTCGAACTGGGCACTCCCGTCTCGATCGTCGAGGCTGCGGAAACCACCGCCGACTGAGCTCTGGTCATGCCGCCAACGAGCCCACTCCGCGGGCAGCGACGGTCTAGACCACGCCGGACAGGTACTCCCCACGTCGCTGCGGTTCGAACTTCTCGATCGCGTACCGCAGCATCACTCGCGGCACGGCCCGGTAACGCCGGGCCAGGAACTCCTCCTCCGCCGCCCGGTCCCGGTTGCCGACCTCGCGCAGCATCCAACCCACCGCCTTGTGTACCAGGTCGTGCGGGTCACGCAGGAGTCGATCGCTGAGCCGGAAGGTCCAACGGAAGTCGCCGGCCTTGATGAAGGCGAACGTGGCCATGATGGCGATGCGCCGGTCCCACACGAGGCTGGACCCGGCCAACCGATCCAGGACGGTGCGGTCCTTGTCGATCAGCCAGGGGCCGACGATGTACGGAGCGGAGGAGTCCACCAGGTCCCAGTTGTTGATGTGGCCGGTATTGGCCAGGATGACGTCGAAGACCCGGCCCCGTTCCGCCTCGTCTGCTCTGGCGAACTTTCGCACCAGGATGAACAGCGAGGTCAGCCTCTCCTCGTGCACGCTGCTGGTCAGCAGCTTCTCGGTCTCGGCGAGGGAGAGGTCGCGCCAGTACCGGGCGGCCACCCCGCGCTGCTGTGGCACGGAGACACCGATGGCGCGATCGCCCTCGCCGTAGCCGCCCGGAACCATCTGCAGAAACCGGCTCACAGCCTCCGCCCGCTGCTGGTCGGCGAGGCTGGCGAGTTCGCTGCGGACGTCGGCGATCGTGGCCATGACTGTGCAACCTACCGCGACCGGCTGCCGCATAGGATCGGGTGACACAGATGCGGCTGAGATGCGGGGCCACGTCGACGGGACCGTCGGGCCGAGACGCCTTTACGGAAGGACGACGCATGGCACTGGGGCGAGTGCTCGTGGTGGGTCTCGATCCTGCCAGGATCCCCGGTTGGGACCCTGAGCCCGTCCAGGCCGCGATTGCGCGTGGTCAGGCCCGTTTCGGCGATCATGGCATTGAGGCGGATCTGTGCCTGGTGGCACCCGACGAGAACCCCGAAGCGGCGATCGTTGAGGCACTGACCCGCACGACCTACGCGTGCGTGGTCATCGGGGGCGGCATCCGCAAGCACGAACCGTTGCTCGAGCTCTTCGAGAAGGTGGTCAACCTGGTCCGGCAGCACGCCCCCGACGCGGCTCTCGCCTTCAACAGCAGCCCGGAGGACACGGCTGATGCCGCACTCCAGTGGCTGCGGTAGCGGGCAGCCTCAGGCGCAGCGGAGACGGCTCCCAGCTCGAGCCAGTTCCGCCAGGAGTGCGTTTACGGACAGGTCCCCGCGCCGGGCAGCAGGAGGTCCGCGTCCATGAAGCGGGCGTGGTACGCGTGCGGGTTCGGCACCGCGACGCAGTGTGTTTCACCCCGACCAGCGCGTCCTGGGCCAACCCGATCGAGGCACGGTTCGGGCCGCTACGCACCATGGCCGGCTCGAACCACCCGAAGCACACCGTGCTGGCTCGAGAGCTGCAGAACTACCTGCGCTGGCGCAACGCCAACGCTCGTCACCCCGACGTTCTGGCACCTCAACGCCGCGAACGCGCCCGAGTTCGCAGCGAACGTCAACACCGCCGGGGCCGTCCCCGCATCATGGCCGCCTGACCGATCAGACCCGACGAACGTTTCACCCAAGCGCACTAACCGACACATCCCGGCCGGTGCATCCAGGGCGCGACCCTGGGCGCCGCCGCGATCAAGGCGACCGCGAGCCCCGTGATCACCGCTTGCCCGATTCGGCCGGGCGTGATCCCCGGTGCGGTATCCAACACGTAGTTGGCATACCCGTTCGCCGCCGCATCGCTGGCAAGCACGGCACAGCCGAGCAACAGCCCTTCGATCCGTCGCAGCGCGAGCAACACCGCCGCGAGCGGGTCGAACACGACCAGCGAGGTGAAGTACAGCATCAGCCAGGCAGGAGTCGACGGGCTCGGACCACCCGGCCGAACGCCGAGGAGGTCGCCAACGTGAACGATCCCGCCATATGCGAGGACGCAGACGGCACCTGTCACGACGACCCGAACCCACCCGGGCACACCGGCCCACCGCCGGAGCATGTCCACCTCGCCACCCGCACTGGGCCCCCGTCCCGATCGGGCATCGGCCCGCCCGTGCCGCACCGAAGCCTATGCGGCGCCGGGGCATTCGCGACGCTGGCCTAAACCACCATTGACGGCTATGAGACGTCCCGGATCTCCAAGCTGGGCCTCTCTGCAACACCGGCAACGTTCGTGGAACGGCACTAGGAGAACCCTGCCGCGACACCGCCGAGGACGATCGAGGCGTGAGCCGTGGGCCGGGTCCGTGCGCGGATCCGGACGGTAAGCCTCCGAGACGACAGCCGTAGAGGATCCCGTGTTGACCGGTTGTGTCGGAAAGGCTCAATAGTGCGCAGCACAGCCTCGCCAGGTCTTTCTACGGTGGCGGCCACAACAGACACCTACAAGTCGCGAGTGAGGACCCATGACCATGCTCGGACCTCCAGCAGCTGCGATCGACGACCCCATGGTCGACACCTCTGAAAAGATCGTCGATGACATGCTCGCGGCCGTCGTGCCGGTGCTGGCCGGTCGCACCGCGGACGGCGAGGCCCAGCGGCGTCTGCCCGACTACGCCGCATCGGCCCTCGTCGAGGCAGGGGCGTTCCAGGTTCAAGTGCCCAGGTCCCTGGGCGGACTTGAACTCAATCCCCTCCAGGCGACACGGCTCGTGGAGGAGATCTCGAAGGTCGACCCCAGCGCCGGGTTCCTGGTAGGCAACATGAACAGCCAGGCGTTTGCCATGATGGCTCTGTCGGCCGAGGGCGTCGAAGAAGTGTTCGCTGACCCTAAAGCGGTCATCTGCGGTGGCGCTTTCCCGCCGGCTCGGGCGGTCGAGGCGCCCGGCGGCTACCTCGTCTCCGGGCGCGCTCCCTTCGCCTCCGGCGCGCACATCGCTACCTGGGTCACCGCCTACGCCATGCTCTTCGAGGGCGACCAGCCGAAGATGACCCCGCACGGCCCGGTCATGCTGCTCGCCGCAATGGCCCGCGAGGACTGCGAACTGGTCGACAACTGGAACGTGTTGGGGCTGAAGGGAACCGGTAGCCACGACTACGCCTACCACGAGGTATTCGTCCCGCATAACCGGGTGGCGCCGCTGACGCTCGGTGAACCTAACCGCTACTTCTCGGGCCCGCTCTACAGATCGCGTCTGTGGTCAGGACACCCGGCGTTCGCGGCCACCGCACTGGGCGTGGCGCGGGCCAGCCTTGACGAGGTCACGTCGCTGGTGCGAACCAAGAAGGGCAACTTCATGATGGAGGTGCTCGGCGACAGCCCCTCGATCCAGCGCCAGCTCGGCAAGGCCGAGGCGCGCTACCGGGCGTCTCGGGCCTACCTCTACGACACCGTTGACCAGCTCTGGCAGCACCAACTCGCCGGAGAGTTCGTCAACACCGAACACGGCATCTCGATGCAGCTCGCTGCCTGCTACGTGATCGAGACCGCCCGGGAGATCAGCGAGATCGTCCACGAGATCGCCGGGTCGACAGGGTTCCAGGAGTCCAGCCCGTTGGAGAAGTACTTCCGCGACGCGCACACGATCAGCCAGCATGCCTTCGCCTCCCAGACGCGCTACGAGTCCGCCGTCAAGGCGATGCTCGGCAAGCAGAATGACTGGCTGTTCTTCCAGCTCTGACATCCCGACCGACCAGCCAGCCAGGGCTCCCCTCGACAGCGAGGACGATATGACGATTCCGGCCATTCTTGCCGAGAACCTGGGACGTACCTTCGGCGACAAGGTCGCCATCAAGAACGTCAACCTCAAGATCCCTTCCGGAGAGGTGTACGGACTTCTGGGGCCCAACGGCGCCGGCAAGTCGACCATCGTCCGCATCCTGTGCACGCTGCTCATGCCTACCCAGGGGCGTGCGCGCGTTGCCGGCTACGACGTAGCGACCGACCCGATGGCCGTGCGCCTGCGCATCGGCGCCGCACTGCAGTCGACCGCCATCGACGGGTTGCAGACTGGCCGGGAGATGCTGGCGCTGCAGGCACAGCTGTACGGCATCTCGTCGGGGGTGGCCCAGAAGCGGATCGCGGAGCTCGAGGCGCTCGTAGATCTGGGCAAGGACTTCGACAAACGGGTCTCGACCTACTCGGGCGGTATGAAGCGTCGGCTCGACATTGCCATCGCCATGCTGCACCGCCCGCCGATGCTGTTCCTCGACGAGCCGACGACGGGGTTGGACCCGCGCAGCCGCCAGCAGATGTGGGACGAAGTGCGACGGCTCAACAAGGAGTTGGGCGTCACCATCCTGCTGACGACCCAGTATCTCGAGGAGGCGGACTCTCTGGCCCACCGCATCGGGATCATCAACGACGGTGGTGTGGTTTCCGAAGGCAGCCCGCGGGAGCTGAAACGCTTGGTCCGCGACGACATCGTCGTAGCGAACGTTCAGGGCGACGCCGTCGCCGTGGAATCCCGCTTGGCTGACATCCGAGGTGTCAAGTCTCTGACGGTCACCGGCGATCGCATTGAGGCCCGCGTCTCCGACGGCGCCCAGGCCATCGGTTCGGTAGCGATCGGGATCCAGCAGGCCGGCTTGACCCTCAACGACATCACGCTGCGTACGCCCACCTTGGACGACGTGTTCATGGAGCTCACGGGCGCCCACATGAACAAGGAGGTTGGGCATGAGCCTGTCCGCTGACGCGTCGCCCGGCGTCGCGACCAACGTGGACGCCGAGCGGTTCGGCGTGGACCCGGAGCTGCGGCCGCGCGACCAGTCGTTCATCCGAGACGTCCTGATCATCGCCCGTCGCTCGATCCGACAGTTGCCCCGCGAACCCGAGGCCGTGTTTCCGGCGCTGCTGATTCCGGTCTTCTTCATGGCGGTGAACATTGGTTCCCTGGAAAAGCTGACCGAGTCGGCTCTCGCCATCGACTACAAAGCGTTCCAGTTGCCCGTCGGCATTGTTTTCGCGGTGACCGGCATCAGTCGCGGCGCTTCATTGGTCGCGGACCTGAACTCCGGGTACTTCGACCGGTTGCTCATGACACCGGTTTCGCGCCTGGCGCTGCTGATCGGCACCATGGCCGCCGACTTCGTCCTGGTCGCCCTAATGACGCTACCCGTTCTCTGCCTCGGCTTCATCGTGGGCGTCGGGTTCCACAACGGTGTGCTCGGCTTCCTGGTCTTCGTCGGCATCTCCGCACTGTGGGGCATGGTGTTCCCTGGATTCACCTACGCCATCGCCTTCAAGACCGCAAGCCCGGCTGCGGTCGCCTCGGCCACCATCCTGTTCTTCCCCTTCGCCTTCCTCACCACCACCTTCCTTCCGAAGGATCAACTCAACGGCACCTTGGACGCAGTGGCCACGGTCAACCCCGTGACCTATATTTTGGAAGCCCTGCGCAGCCTGCTCACCGAGGACTGGAACATGTCCGCAATCGGTCCGGCCTTGCTGGCGATCGGCGTCGTCGGGATACTGAGCATCGGTCTGGCCCTCACCGCTCTCAAGGGCAGAGTCAGCCGCAACTGAGCCCGGGGCGGGGGTTCAGGCAGGCAATGCACGCAGCACCAAAGGAGACGTCGTGAATTATATTCAGACATTCATCGCGGTGGCGGAGGACTGCAAAGTCGATCACGCGAAGGTGCCCGCATCCCGCGGGTCGTCCAAGACGGTGGCCGAGATCCAGTACGAGATGCTGTCGGAGCACCCCTTCACGTACACCCAAGAGGACGTGCTGTTCGAGTCCTGGTTCGCCCGCCAGGGGTTGGACGTCAGTGAGGAGGAGAAGGCTGACCTGCGCGCGCAGTTCTTCTCCAAAGAGCAGCCCTGTCTGCGAACCTCACCGCTGACACGGACGCACGGGTGGGGGATGGTCTTCGACGAGGATGGGCGCGTCGCCCTCTGTGCGATGGACTCGCCTGAGTACACCGACTATCTCAAGGCCGACGGCGACCGCAAGGTGATCAGAGCCCTCCGTACCAAGCGCGCTTGATCTCCGAGCGCATCCTGCTCTCGGCTCCCTTCAACAACCGACCTCAGGAGGTCACCGCTTCATGATCGCCACGTACACCGGCACCACCCTGGACTGCGCCGACCACACTGCTCTGGCGGGCTTTTACGGTCAGGTTCTGGGCTGGGACATTGTCCACAGCGACGAGGGCTCGACCTACCTGGCGAGCAGCACGGGCGCCAGGCTGGGCTTCCAGAAGGTGGAGAACTTCGTCGCGCCCGTGTGGCCGGACGGCAAGGTTCCCCAGCAGAGCCACCTCGATCTGGAGGTAACCGACCTCGACGAGGCGGAGAAGAAGTTGGTCGAGCTGGGCGCCACCAAGGCCGAGCACCAGCCGGGTGGCGACTACTGGCGGGTGTTCCTCGACCCGGCGGGTCACCCGTTCTGCATCGCCCTGCCGATGGGCTGACACGCCCCAGCGCCAGCCTTCGCGACGACCCCCCGACCTTGTGGTCGGGGGGTCGTCGCATGTGCTCGCTCTTGACCGGCATAGATGAGCGGCGTCAGCACCATGACGGGCGTCGTCCAGACCGCCTCTCGACGTAGGGCCGAGCCTCGAGGCTCGTACGAAGGTCGACACGGCCGGGCAGTCCCTCTACTGAGGGGACGCCTACGCCCGCTCAGGGTGACACAAACCAGGCCTGGCTCGCCGCGGCCCTGTCGACCTTCTGTGGCCCCGTTTGCGACCCATTGAGGGCTAGCTGACGGGCCGGATATGGATTTGTCGAACCTGACCGGCCTACCTCCGGTTCGTGCGGCCGCCTCTCGCCGGCCAGGGCGGATGTTGGCTCACGGCCGCTATGGCAGGCCGCGGCGTCGCGTCCTGACGCCTCATGAAACGCGGGAGCCCGCGGCTGGACGCATGCTCGATGAAGGACTCGGCCCACCAAGTCCCGCAGCTGTCGGCCGGCGTCGCTTCTCGAGCGGTTCCCGCGCCTCGGCGCACTCACCGGATCCCTGAGCCCGCACGCCGGGAACCATGCGGATTCACCCGATCTCTGACGATGCCGGTGGTGTTCGCGTGCTATGGCTGGATGTTCCATGCCCTCTGCCCGCATCCTCGCCCGGAAAGTCTCCGTTTGATACGTGCGGTCTCGGGTTGCCTGCGGCCGTGCGGCTGGCTCGCGCCCGACCGCGCCCGACCCACCTACAGATACTCAAGGAAAGCCATGGCCCAACGAACGTTCGTCGATCACATCGAGGTTCTATCCGCGCCCAGCACCATTTTCCACGTCTACTCTCAGGTGGAGAAATGGCGGGAGTGGGATCACAGCATCCAATACTCGCACGTCGACAAATTCGAGTCCGGTGGTCGTGGCGTCCTCAAATCCAAAAATGGTCCGAAATCCAAAATGGAGCTGCTCGAGGTCACCGACGGCGCGTCCTTCACGACGAAGTTCGGACTGCCGATGTGTGAGATGCGGCTGAAGTACGAACTTCAGCCCGTCGGCGAGCGTAGGACCGAGGTCACTCACAGCGTCACGTTCGATGGAAAGCTAGCTGCTGTGTTCGCGCTGCTGTTCGGCCGTGAAGTTCGCAAAGGGCTGCCGGCAGGGCTGCGTCGGCTGAAGTCGATCTCGGAGGGCGAATTCGACAGACAGTCGTCCCGTGGGGCGTCAACCTGACGGGGGAGCGGTGTGGAGGCCCGTTCGTTGACGGGATGCGGACCGCACATGTCTTGATCACGCTCCCGGTGAGCCGGCGGTAGCGTCAACCATTCCCTTTGACTTGCCGACGGGGCTCGATGATCGAGGCCCCGAGCGTCGCGTGGTCATGAGGAATGTGACGTCGAGCGACGCACGCGGCCCTGGGGCATACCGGCAGCAGCCCGGGGGACAGGGACTGCAGCTGTCGACTCCCTGCGTGTCGCCTATCGTCGGAACGGCCCTCTTGTCCCTCCTCGTCCGCCGGTCACGAGTCCCCGAAGAGCCAGGCGCATCGGCATAACGGTCTCGGCTACCGATGCCAGCGGGGGTCCTTGTCGTGGCCTCCGATGGATACCGTGAAGCCTCGTCGCGTTGCCGGGGGGTTTTCATGAGGCGTCAGCTCGGGATCCTCGCCTCGATGCGCGCCGCAGGTCTAGGCGTGATCGTCGCGGTCCTGGTGGTCCTTCAGGCCGCGAGCCCAGCGCAGGCGCACAACGAGCTGAAGGAGAGCAACCCCGCGAAGGGCTCCCGTCTGACATCCGCGCCCCCGCAGGTCGAGCTGGTCTTCGCCGAACGGCTCGATGCTCGATACACGTCGGTGCGGGTGACCGACGCCAAGGCGAAGGCGGTGGTCAGCGGGGCGCCGGTCATCACCGGAACGCGTGCCAAACAGGCCCTCCGGGCAGGGTTGGGTGTGGGCACGTACACGGTGGCCTATCGGGTGGTGTCCGTCGACGGGCATCCGGTGGCAGGTTCCTTCACGTTCGCCGTCATCGGCTCGTCTCCTGCCACGTCCGAATCCGTGACGCCCGGCCCTACTGACAGCGCCACCGGTGCCACGACGGCACCGAGCGCTACCCATCAGCCCAAGCCTGCGGGTGCTCTGGACGGTGCCGGTGTGGTGGGACTGGCGCTGTTGGCTCTGATCGCCGCTGGCGGTGGGCTTTTCTGGCGAGCGAAGCGGACGCGCAGGAAGTAGCTCGTCCCGTTTCCACCGGCGGCGAAGACCGAGATCCACATCAGTGGGCGGTGTAGGTGTTCAGGCGGTGTCAGCCGGCACACCTGCGCGAGGCCGCTCGGGGCATCGCGATCATGGCCTGCTCAACGTTGAGCACGGTGCCGAACAGGACCCGCATACCGTCGATGACGGGCAGATGGCCCGTACCGCGCCGGCAGACGGGAGCTGGAATGGACTCGCCACGCTCGACGTTGGTGCATCACCTGCTCGACGAGCGAGCCGCGCTCACCCCCGATGCCATCGCCGTCGTCCACGGTCCGGAAAACTGGACGTATGCGCAGGTGAGGCAGGCCAGCACCGTCTACGCGCACTGGTTGAGGTCGCGCGGAGTCACTCGCGGCGATCGGGTCGTCATCGCAGCATCGCGTGCCTCGAATACGGTGGCGCTCGTCTACGCGATCTCGCGACTCGGCGCGCTGTACGTCATCGTCGACGAGAAGCTCGGATCGTTTGTCCTGCGCCAGATAGCCGACGACTGCGAACCCCGACTCGTCGTCGTCGACGGAACACCGCCGCCGGGCGTACGGGATGCGTTTGGCGACTGCGTCGAGATACCGGAGTGGCGGACGCTGACGGACGATGGGCCGCTTCCCGCTGCACCGTGTCTGTCCGTCGATCCGGTGAGCCTCATCTACACCTCCGGCAGCACCGCTGCGCCGAAGGCGGTTGTCTCCGCCCATCGTGAGGTCATCTTCTCGGTGCGGGCCATCCAGGCCCGCCTCGGATACCGCAACGACGACACGGTCTTCTGCTGCCTGCCGTTGTCCTTCGACTACGGTCTCTACCAGGCCTATCTCGCATGCGTCTCGGGGGCTGCGCTGGTGCTCGGCGACGCGGGCGCCGCAGGTCCGCCACTGTTGACAGCGCTGCTGCACCACCGGGCGACGATCCTGCCTGCCCTTCCCACCCTGGCCACCATCCTGGTCATGCTGCTGGGTCGCTCAGGCAAGTCCGCTCCGGACCTGCGGATGGTGACCAACACCGGGGCGGCCCTGTCGCCGGCTCTGACCCAGCAGCTGCGCACCCTTCTACCGCAGGCGAAGGTGGTGCCGATGTTTGGCCTCACCGAGTGCAAGCGGGTCACGATCGCACCGGTCGACGAGGCCGACGTGCCGGCGGGCTCCGCCGGAACCGCCCTGCCCGACACGGAGATCTTCGTCGTCGACGAGAATGACCGCAGGCTGCCGCCGGGGGAAGTCGGGCAGCTCGTGGTTCGCGGGCCCAATGTCATGTCGGGATACTGGCGGGCGCCGGCTGAGACGGCGCGCCGGTTCCGCGTCGACGAGTTCGGTGTGCGGTCGCTGTACACCGGCGACCAGTGCCGCATCGACGCCAAGGGCCATCTCTACTTCGTCGGCCGTCAGGACGAGGTGTACAAGCAGCAGGGCATTCGAATAAGCGCCGCGCAGGTGGAGGCTGCCGCTCTGGACATCACGGGAATCAACGGCGCTGCCCTGCTGCCACCCGACGGCGACCGAGGCGCCCTGCTCGTGGTTACCGGAGGCCTCAACGCCGAGACGGTCATGAGCGAGCTGCGAGAGCGACTGGGACGTGCCCGCCTGCCCCAGGATTGCCGGGTGCTTGACACGCTGCCCGTACGTGCCAACGGGAAGATCGACAAGAGGGCCCTGCTCGAGACGTTCGACGCTCCTGTCTCTGTTGGCGCCACGACCCGTAACGGCCACCGCCATGACTGACGCCACGCTGGCCGCTCGCTTCGGCACACCCTTGTACGTGTACGACCAGGCGGAGATCCGGGCAGCCCACGCCGCCTTGACCGCGGCGCTACCGACGCCAGGTCGCCTCTACTACTCGCTGAAAGCCAATCCTCACCCGCACGTCGCCGCCACGCTCGCGGCACTCGGCTGCCATGCGGAGGTCAGCTCCAGCGGGGAGCTCACCGCCGCACTGGAAGCCGGCTTCGAGCCGGAACGAATCATGGTCACCGGGCCCGGCAAGGCAGACGGCACCCTCGACATCGCCATGCGCCACGGCGTCCACCGCTTCTCCGCCGAGTCACCGACCGATCTGCAGCGGATCGGCCTCGCGGCCACCCGGGCAGGAGTGGTGGCGCAGTGTCTCCTACGCGTCAACGCTGACCGCGTGGTCACCGGGATGGGTCTGTCGATGACGGGTCGCGCCTCGCAGTTCGGCGTCGACGCGTCGTGGGTCGCGGCGAACCCTGCGGAGTTTCGGGCACCGGGAACCCAGGTGACCGGACTTCACCTCTACATGGGAACGAACATCCCCCATACCGACCGCCTGATCGAACAGTTCCGTACGAGCGTCGCCCTGGCCGCCGACCTCAAAGGCGCGCTGGACGTGTCGGAGATCGACCTGGGCGGCGGTTTCGCCGCTCCATACGCGCACCGGGGCGCCCGGCCGGACTATCCCGATCTCGCCGATCGGCTGGCTGAGCTGTTGGACGATCACCTGTCAGGCTGGCGGTCGTCGGCTCCACTGGTGTCGTTCGAAGCCGGCCGCTTTCTGGTCGCCACGAGCGGCACCCTTTTCTGTACCGTCCTCGACGTCAAGCCTTCCAAGGGCCGCACCTTCGTCGTGTTGGACTCCGGCGTTCACCACCTCGGTGGGATGTCCGGGCTGCGCCGACTGCCCCGGGTGATACCCGATCTCCTGACCGCTGGCATCCGTGACGTCGAGCGCGACTGCGTGCTCGTCGGGCCGCTGTGCACGCCGTTGGATACCTGGAGCGACGGTGTCGCACTCCCAGCGCTGCGCCGCGGCGACCTCGTCGCGGTACCCAACGTCGGTGCCTACGGACTGACAGCCAGCCTGGTGGCCTTTCTCGGTCATCCGGCCGCCACGGAGGTCGTCGTCGATGGCGACCGGCTGATCTCGGCGAGCCGGCTCACCCTGCAGCGCATCGCGGTCGCTTAGACCGGTAAACCGATGCATTCACGGAGAGGGTAGGACTCTGAACGAGAGCTTCGTCGCCGTCCTCCGGCGGCACTTGACACTTGTGGGCGCCGGCCAGGAACTGACCCCCGACACCGTCCTCGCGGACATGGGTCTGGACTCCCTGGGGGCTGTCGCGCTGATCTTCGACCTGGAGGATGAGCTGGGGGTCACCTTGCCCGACAGTGCCTTCAGTGCCGGCACCTTCGACACGGTGGCGACACTGTGGGCGGCCGTGGACGGCGAGTCAGAACGGCAGCCCAGCGCTTCCTGACCGATCCGTCCGGCGCCACAGACGTTGCATCATGCCCCTCCGCGGGGTTGAGGTCGGGTGCCTTGGCCGGCAACCGCACCAAGGTCCACCGGCCCCGGGCGATCAGCGTGGGCATCTGGGCGGCCGGCTCGCCTAGACTCCGCCGGGTGATCGTGCGGAGGGCCAGCGTGGCAGACGTGGCGGTGCTTGCGGAACTACGCGGCATCGACGCGGAAAAGCTCAAGGCGTACGGCGACTGGGTGGCCGCCCACGCGGACACACACCTCCCGTTCATCGCCGAGATGGACGGGCACGTGGTCGGCGCCGCCTGGCTCCTCGTCGCACAACGGGTGCCCAGTAACGAGTCGCTGGACCGGTGGTACGGCGACATCCAGTCAGTCCAGGTCCGCGAGGAGTATCGCAACCGCGGTATCGGCGGCGCGCTGATGGCCGCGATTCTGACCGAGGCCCGTACGCGGGGTCTGCTGCACGTAACCGTCCACTCCGGCCGCCGCGCGGTCGACTTTTACCTGCGCAACGGCTTCCGCCACCACCGCCAGATCCTGCTCTGGGAGCCGGGTCCCTCCTGACCGGACCGATCGGCCGCTACCGGCACGACAGCCGGACCCGGGGCGACAGTCGGCTCGCAGCACCGTCACCTGACCTGTCGATAAAGACGCCAGTCTTTCAACCTCGTGTCAGCGCTCCGCGGCCAGCGTGAAACCCTCGACGAGGCCAGCGACCCGCTCGGCTTGGTCCACGAGCGCGAAGTGGCCCACGGCGGGCAGAACGACGTGCGCCGCGCCGGGAAACATCTTCGCCGCCGCCCGGGTGGCCTCCGTCGAGACGATCTCGTCGCGCTCACCCGAGACGAACAGGACCGGCACCTCCGCCGTCGCCTCCCACGTGAAGTCCTCGGCCCAGAACTCCAGATGCTGCTGAGCGTAGGCGACTAGGGCGTCCGCGGAACCGAACGCCCGCCGTACCGCGTTGTCCTGCACAGCCGTGTTGGCGCCCGAGGCGGTGACCGTCCCGGGCTGAAACATCTCCCGCAGTCGGCTGGCGTTCTCCGGCCGGCGGTTCACCGCCCGACACAACACCTCCAGGTTCTGCTCGTAGGCGGTGTCCTGCTCGGGCGCTCGACCAGTGTGCTTGAACGACGCGTTGAGGAACACCATCGAACGCACCATCCCCGGATACCGCTGGCTGAACCGCAATGCGGTCTTGGGTCCGGTGCACCAGGCGACCAGATGGCAGGAAGTGACGGCCTCGGCCCGCAGGACCCGCGCGAGATCGTCCACGTGACCTGCGAACGGACGACGAGCGGCGGGCGGCACAAGACCTCGCAGCTCCCAGGTGATCACCCTGCGGGGCAGGAGCGTGGCGACGAACCGTTGCCACGGCAGCAGGTCCTGACCCAGCGCGTTCACCAGCACCAGCGGACAGCCCTGCTCGCCGCCGCGGTAGTAGGTGAGGCCATCCGAGCCGGTCCCGATCCGCATCGTGTCCAATCCCTGTGCCTGGTCGACAGCGAGAGGCATGCTCTTCTCCTCGTTTCCCAACGGCTTTCGGGCACTACACCGGCGTGCGGGACAGCGCTACCGCGGTGCCCAGCGCCAGGCTCATGATCAGCAGCTCGGTCGATGCCAGGCGGACGAACGGTCGACGCCATCGGTGGGGTTCGGCATCGTTGAGGGCCAGTTGGGGCAAGGTCACCTGCCGATGCCGCCAGCCGCACAGGACCAGGGCGGTGAACGCCACTGCCTTGGCGCCGAGCAGAAGGCCATAACCGGAGGACGTGAGCCCCGCCCACCCGGCGTGCAGTAGACCGGCGATCACCCCGCTGGCACCGAGCAGGACGGCGCAGCCCAGGGCCATGCTGCTGAACCGGGTGGCCGCCGACGCGAGCTGCTCCGGGGCTCGTCGGGCAAGCCAGACCAACGCTGCCAGGCCGCCGACCCAGACGGCAGCCCCGAGTACGTGTGCCATCAGCAGCATCGCCGCGGTCGTGTGGTTGCGCGTGGAGGCGGAGTGACCAACGAGCGCCGGAAGGCTCACCAGGACCAGTGATGTGATCAGGGCCGGCCATTCGCCGGCGCCGTCGCGTCGAGCCGCCGCCGCCAGGCTCATGGCAAGACCGACGGCGATGACCATCTGCGCCGCCAGCGCCCACCCTTGGGTGAGAGTCGTCAGGAACCGCACCACGTCGGCGGAGCTGAGCCCACTGATCGGTCGCCCGGCGACGTCGCTGGCGCACAGGATGATCTGCGCGGCAACCGCGACCGCCGCGACGGCGGCTGTCGTGCTCGCTGCCTTCAGAGCCGCGCTCCATGTGCCCGTGGCACGCGAGCTACGGTCGAGAAACAAAGCCGGCAGCAGCAGCAATCCAGTCGTCGCCACCGCGGCGGCGTCGAAGACCAATCGCGCGACTGGTAGACCCCATCCGGTCACCGGGCCGGGGTCGGGGAGCCCGGCAGGACTCGGCGTGGGCGCGCCACCACCCAGCAAGAGCGCCATCGCCAGCGACGCCAGCGCCACCAGCGGCAACGCCACGCGTAACCGTGGCCGCCGGCCCGGCCGTAGCCGAGAGGCGGTCGTCACGAGGCGGGCCTGCGGTACATGCGAATCCAGTAGACGACAAACGTCAGCATGATCGCGCCACCGAGCAGGTGCAGCGCGTGGGCGACCATGAATCCCTTCAGTCCGCCGTCGATCACGGTGAAAACGAACCGGCCCGTCAGGGTCTGGCCGGCCACCGACGTGACCTGCCACTCCACGGCGTTGTCACCGCTGGCGTCGGCAGGCATGGACACGTCGAGCACCGCACTGGCGCCACCGATGTCCCGCAGTGGTGTGCGATCGCCGGTCGGTCCGATCAGGGTGACGGTAGCGCTGTCGGTCCGCACTGCTTCCCGGAATCGCAGCTCGACGCGCCGCGGTGGGGCTGTCAGCACCGCGTCGGCGCTCGGGCTGCTGGACAGCAAACCACCGTCCACGGTCATCGCTCGCGCCGAGGACGACGCCGGTGCGCCCAGAGTAGCGATCATCAGTACGGCGATGGTCAGCGCAACCCGGACGATCACGCAGTGGCTCCGCCTACCCCGTGGCATGCGCACCTCCTCGGCTCACTTACCGGTGTAGTCCTCGAGCTGGCCGATCGGGGGTCAATTTTGAGCAGCAGCAGACGCCAGGGCGGCAGATGCTCCCATCACCAAATGGAGTCTCGTGACCGAAGATGGGAACGAAAAATGGTAGCTTCAAGTTGGCTGAAGCGACTTCTCGCCTGGGTCATCGACATGCACATCAGCATGGTCTTCCTGGTCCTCGCCTACGTCGGCAGCAATGCCGCCTACGACGCGTTCAGCTCGACCGTCGCGCTGTTGACCAGCATCGCTCTCTACGTGATCTGGTACGCGGTCGGCTTCTACAACCGCTGCATCCTGATGGGACGACGTGGCAACTCATTCGGTCGACGGCTGATCAACGCCAACTTGGTGTTCGAGAAGACCGGCAAGCCGATCGGAGTGTTCAACGCCTTCGTGCGGGAGAACAGCCACTTCATCGACTGGTTCAGCCTGGGGATCGGCTTCCTGATGCCGCTGTGGGACCGTAAGAGGCAGACCGTCGCGGACAAGGTGATGCGCACCATCACGGTGGAAGGTCCTGTGCCGAACGAGCCAGTCGTTCTCGCGGCGACTCCTGAGGGCGCCCGAGAGAGGTTCGGGCTTTCCACCGCCTGAGGAGGCTGGCGAGAGCCGCTGGTATTTGCGGGCAGCTCCGAGCCGTCGGAGCTGCCCGCAGGCACGTGCATGGGCGCTGCGGGTCCCTGACGACAAGTTGCCGTCCCTTAGCGGAGCCTCACGAACCAATTGGTCGACGTGGCGGGTGGGGGAGGCTACGGTCACGGAAAACGCTTCCGCGTCGCGGAGACCCCGGAAGGGAGGCGCCTCGTGGCATCTGGCTCGGCATCCGACTCCGGCCCACACCACTTGCGCTGTCTTCCCTGACTAGACGGGCGCCTGACCTCCGGTGGACCTGACAGCCCGATAGCGGGCCTTCGTGCAGCGAGAATTGTGCCGATCGTTGCGTCAGATCGGAGCGAGCTCATTGTTGCCGTCTACGGCGACTCCGGGCTCCCACCTCCCGCGCCCCGCCGTCAGGCAGGCGGATTCGGCGGGTCGTCGCTACACGGCTGGTTAACGACTTGCCGATTACGGCTGGCGTGTTGGCCAAATTCCTCGCCCGACGAGGCGATCAAGGTAATCGAGCAGCTTTACCTCGCTGCGAGCCAGCCTCTCACGCTCGGGCGTCGGCAGATCGGCAAGCAGGTCCGGGAGGCGTTCGTTCCGCGGTACGAACACCATGGCGCCGGAGCACTCGCGGCAGATCGAGCACCACGCCAAGCCGACGCAGCGCTCGTAGAGGCTGTCGGAGGGCGCATAGAAGCGGTATCTGTAGGAGTAGATCTCGCCGGCACACGCGACGGCGTTCCCATCACGGACCCCGTGAATCGTGCCGACTTTCGACCATGCCCACCTGGCAGACCTGTGCCCCATGGCCATGATCATCCTGGCTGCAAGTCCAACCCGCCATCCTGATCTGCTGCAGACCGCGGTACGAGCCTTCAACTGCCTCTGTCGATGCGTCACGGAAGACTGCACCGCAGGCTAGACACTCCACGTGATACGTCGTGCCGCCCGCGTTGTCTTTCTGCCACCTGTGCGGTTGACCTGCCTTCACCCACTTTGGCGCCCACTCAACGTCGAATGCGTAGGTGATGTTGATGGCGATGGACTCCGCGAGGTTCCTCAACGTTGGGTCGTCGAGCTGTAGGTTCAGCGGGACGTTCATGGCCGCGATCTCGTCACGGATGTTCTCGGTGAGGCGCTCGAACGTATCGATCGGGGGCAGCTCAGGCACCGAGCGATGTTCGCACGCTGAGCGGCTACCGAAGCGGTCGGCGTGCCGATCCATGGCCCCAGGGCGCCGGCCAACACCGGACACGTTGATGGCCTGAGCCGGGACACTCCGTGCCGCAACGCTACACAGGGCGTCAGCAGCTCAATTCCTTAGCTGATGCTCCGCACCTTTCAAACTGACCGTCCGACGCTGCGTGGTCCAGGGCGCGCGGATCCGGTCCATCTCATGCCCTGGGCCGCCGAGCGGTATCGGCGGTCAGGCTCTCGTCGCATCGCTCAAGGGCAGGACCCCGACGGCGAGTGAAGCTAATAAGCGCAGACGTCTGCTGAGAGCCAGGTAACGGCTGTCCAGCCCTCCAGCACTGCCGTTCGGTCCGCCGCTACTGTCGGTGGTTGCCGATCAAGGTATGACCGGTGGGACGAAACGAGGCCGAATGAGTACGTCGATCGTCGTTGGAGGCAGTAACGGGCTCGGGCGGGTCATCGCTCAGCATCTTGCGGATCGCGGGGACACGGTCGTCATCACCAGCCGGGACAAGGCACGGGCAGAGGCCGTGGCCGCGGAAATCGGCGGTGCCACCCGAGGGCTGGCTGTCGACCTATCCCAGCCGAACACCATCGCCTCCGCGCTCGGCGAGGTCACGGAGGTCGACCACCTCGTCATCACCGCCACGAGCCAAACGCCCAACAGTCTGGGCGACTTCGACGTGGATGCGGCGGTCACCGCGCTGACCATCAAGCTGGTCGGCTATGCCGAGACGGTACGGGTGCTGCGCGACCGCTTCCGCCCCGGCGCGTCGGCGGTGCTTTTCGGCGGGGTGGCCAAGGATCGTCCGTACCCCGGGTCCACCATGGTGACGACGCACAACGCGGGTCTCACCGGCCTGGTGAAGACCCTGGCCGTCGAGATCGCTCCGCACCGGGTCAACGTCCTGCACCCCGGCGTTGTCGGCGACAGCCCGAAGTGGAGTGCCATGCCCAACCACCCGCACGTCGCCCGGACCCCGATCGGGCGGCTGGTGACGATGGCCGAGGTCGTCGACGCGACCGACTTCCTCCTGCGCAACAGCGGTATCAACGCCCAGGAACTCCTCATCGAGGGCGGGCTCCTGGCCAACTGACACGTCATCCCGGACGTCGGTCCGCCCGGGATGGCGCTCAGAACCTGCGCGAGAGGGTGGCCTTGGACCGATCAGCAGCTTGTTGATCGGTCCACCGGCTCAACCACCCGCCTGCAGTAGGTGCTTCTCGCGACTCGACGCAAGGATTCGCGGTCACAGCGAGGACGCCAGTATGTGCGGGCCACGAGTGGTGGTCGGAATGCGATGAGCCCTCCCGGTCCAGATGCCTGCGGACCGGGAGGGCTTGTTGCTGACTGGATCGTAGGAGTCAGGAGGATACGAAGTGCGTGGCACACGTGCACGGTGGTGTGCCGGCATTTCGCCCGTCTCTGCGGAACCAGTGCAGGCTGATCGCGGTCAACAAAGGGATCAGCACGATGATGTTGTAGATCAGATGCGTCTCGACCCGTGCGATGGCCAGCTGCAGGATGCTCGTCGGCACCGGTCTGCCGGCGAGGTTGGACCCTGTCCATGCCTGCGCCGTCAACAGGGCATGCTCGAAGAAGTGCCACGCCTGGATGATCAGCGCCGCGGTCCACCAGGTTCGCGCCTCGCCACTGAAGGCCCGACGCAGCAGGGCCAGCCCCACCAGCATGTAGATGGCGTACAGGACGTGCAGCAGTTCCGAGGAGATGAGGAAGGGGAACGGCTCGCCCAGCACCCCGCGCGCCTGCGGACGAGGTACGTCGAACACGTAAATCTGAACGGCTTGGACGAAGTGTTCGATCCAATGGGCCAGCACGACCAGGAGGTAGATGGTGAGGGCGCGGTAGTGGCCGGCTCCGTTGATCCTGGTGAGCCAACCGGAGCGGACCTTGCCGCCGGTTGCTGTCAAGCTCATGCCTCTCCCGTTCCGTTCGTTGCAGGGTCAGCCAGTGCCTGTGGACAGTAGGACCAGATGGAAGGCAGCGACGGTCAATGTTGCGCGTGAGCCGATAACGTCACGATTTCTGCCAGGGGTAGCGCCCGTCGTGGGTGTAGCCAGTGACCGCAGACCGGAATGCCTCACCGGCGGACAGTTCGGCAAAGGTCGATACAGCAGTCCGTCGGGTTTCAGCACGCGATGGGGCAAGGGTGCCGCAGTACTGTTTGGCGGCGGCGACCAGGCCGACCGGAACCCGGCTGGTCCTGTCCAGTAGTCGACGGAGAACTCTGTCGGGATCATCGACGAGTTCGTCGACCAGACCAATGTCGGCGGCCTTGGCAGCCTGCACCGTCAGCGTGCCGAGGGTCATCGAGTAGGCGCGCTGAAAGCCGACACGGCGTACCAGGAAAGGTAGTACGGCGCAGGGCAGTAGTCCCCACAGCACCTCCGGCAGGGAGAAGTTCGCTCTGGCCGTTGCGAGCACGACGTCGCTCGCGGCGGCCAGACCGACTCCGCCGCCGACCGCCCGTCCGTCGACGACGGACACGACGAGCAGGTCACTGCTGGCGAAGCGCTCCAGCAGATCGAAGTAGCTGCCGACGCCGCGCGCCGCTTCGGCCTCGTCGTCGTCGGCCGCCTGGACGAGGTCCATGCCCGTGCAGAACGCGTCGCCCTGTGCGCGGACCACCAGCACCCGCAGGCTGCGGTCGGCTTCAGCGATGTCGAGGACCCGATGCAGGTCCGTCACCCCCTCGGCGGTCAGGGCGTTGCCGGGGCGAGTTCCGTCGAGAACAACGGTCAGTGCCGATTCGCTCTGCTCTGTCCGCACGCCGCTTGCCCAGTCAGTAGGACGTCGTGATGCAGAACGGATGACCGGCCGGGTCGAGCATCACCCGCCACGCCGTTTCTCCGGGCTGCTCCTCGGCCGGTGCGGCGCCGAGGTTCACCAGTCGGGTCGTCGCCTCCTCGATGTCGTCCACGGCGATATCGAAATGCATCTGCTGCGGGACGCCCTGGCCCGGCCACGTCGGTGCCGCGTACCCCTCCACACGCTGGAAGCCGACGCGGACGTCCCCACCGTCGGACAGGTATGCGGCGTGCTCGTCGCTGTATATCAGGTCCCATCCGATGGCAGCCTTGTAGAAGTCGGCCAGTATCGCGGGGTCGGGACAATCCATGGTCACCGCGACCAGTTTGTTCAGCGCCGGCATGGACGGATCCTTCCTGTCAGGTACGCAGAACGGGCGACACCACCAATTCGAAGGCCGGGCCATCCACACGGCGGTTCGGGCAGGTGATACGGGTCTTCGGCAGCAGCGGGCCGCACCCGCAATGAAAGATCCGCAACGGTGTCGACGTCCGCTCAAAGTTGTGCGCCGGCGGCATACCGCCTCCCATACGTTGCTGAGCGACTTCCACGGCACAACGGCACCCAGCGATGTCGCCGATCGAGGTCACCTACGGATCCTTTCCGGCAGGCGCGATGGAGGGCGGCACATGCGAGAAGGCCCCGCCGGCCGGCGTATCGATGATCTCGACCACAAGCTGATGGGCCTGATCTCGGCGGCGCTAAGTACGGACCGCGTCGTTGAGCCGGAGGCGACCCTGAGCGGCATCGGCTTGGACTCGCTGGCCGCCGCTCGACTGTGGTTGGAGGTGCAGGACGAGTGCGGGATCGACTTCCCGTTCAGCTGGTTGAGTGGCAACTTCACCGTGCGGGAGCTGTGCGCCAGGCTGCTGGCCGCGGCTGTCGACGATCCGGTGGACACCGCCAAGCCGCCCGTGCCGACCGCCGTCGTGCCCGACGCGCCCATCCCGCTGACGTCGATCCAACAGTCCTACGTCACCGCGACGGTGCCCGAGCTGACACCGGACCCCGTGGGCTGCCACCAGTACCTCGAGTTCACCGTCGACACCATCGACGTCGAGCGGCTGCAGGCGGCATGGTTACGCCTCATTGAGCATCACGAGATGCTGCGTGCGGTGGTGGACCCGGATGGGAACCAGCGCATTCTGGCCGACACGCCGCACTGGACCATGCCCGTACACCACTTGAATGCCGTGCCACCTGGTGCGTTCACCGCGCATCGCGAGCGGATCTCCGCCTGGAACCGCGATCCCCAGCAGTGGCCGCCGTTCACCATCGAGGTGAGCCTGCTCCCCGACGCGAGCGGCGTGGTGCACGTCGACATCGACGGGCTCGTCGCCGACGGCCACTCCACCGCTCTGCTACTTGCGCAGTGGGAGCAGCTCTACCAGAACCCCCAGGCGCCCCTTCCCGATCCGGGCCTCGCGGCCCGCGCGGGATTGCTGGCCATGACCTCCGGGGTCAGCGATGAGAAGCGATCGCGTGATCTGCGGTACTGGGTCGAACGCTTGGGTGAGGCGCCGAACGGTCCCAGCCTCCGGCACCCGGACGGCCCTCAGATGCTGACCGGGGCGCGCGCGGCGTTGGACGACACGGTCGCGGCAGAGGACTGGAGCGCTGTGCGCGCCTACGCCGCCACCCGTGACGTCTCTCCGTCCTCCCTTGTCCTGGCGGTCTTCGCCGACACGCTGGCGCGGGGCGGCGCCGGTGGGGCGTTCTCGATCGTGACGACCACCAGTGCCAGGGCCTGGTTGCCCCGCTCGGCTGAGCACGTCGTGGGACCGTTCACCTCCTCCGCGGTCATCGTTGCCGACCCGGATCCGTCGCGTCCGTTGGGCGAGCTCGCCGCCGATCTGCACCAGCAGGTGTGGACGGCGCTGGAGCACTCCGCGGTCTCCGGCGTCGACGTGCTGCGTGAACTGCGTCGGGGTGGGCAGACCGGGCCGGACGAGTTGGCGGTGGTGTTCACCAGCCTGCTGGGCCTCGGACCCGCAGGCGGCTTCGACGCCGGCTTCAACGCTGACATCGCTCACGCCGTGTCTCGCACTTCCGGCATCGTTCTGGACAACCAGATCTGGGAGGAAGGCGGCGCCCTCCGTATCCGGTGGGACCACCTGCCGGATCGTCTGTCCGCCGACAGTGCGTCAACGCTGATGGCCCAGTTCACCAACGGGATCAGGGCGCTCGCGGTGGCCGGTGCCGTCGCGCGCAGTCGGCCGGCCAACGCGCTGCAACTGTCGTACCTCGTTGATCGGGCCGCTCCGCACGACGCGTGGGACGGCTGCCAGATCTACAAGACCGTCGAACTGGACGACGTACCTGACCAGGATCGGCTGGAGTCGGCACTGCGCGCCCTCATCGGCGCCAGCGACGCAGCCCGTTCCTGGCTTGACCACGACGGGCAGCTTCACACCAGCTCCCGCGCGCCGGCGAGCTGGCGCATCCCGGTGATCGACCTCGATGGTGTCGACGACCCCGAAGCCCTGCTAGGAGGGATGCGCGCAGACCTGCTGGGCAGGGCGTTTGCGCTGGGCCGCTGGCCGCACTTCGACGTCCGCCTCACCCACCGAGCCGGCCGCTCGACCCTGCACTGCGCGTTCGACATCGCCGTCTTCGACGCGCCGACCGTGCACTTCCTGGTGCGTGATCTGGTGCGCAGATACGCGGGGACGGCAAACCCCGAGGAGCGGCCAACGGCCCCGAGCGCCGATCGGATGGACGAGGCCACGGCACGCGAGCATTGGCGCAGCCGCGCGGAAGCCGTGACCGGGGGAGTGGTACTGCCCGCCGGCTCGCCCGGGGTGCCCCGTCCCGACCAGCCGCGCGTACGCCTCGCTGCCAACGTCGACGGCTGGCGTGCCTTCGCCGCGGAGGCGGCTCGCCGTCACCTCACCCCGGACGCGCTTCTGATGAGCGTGTTCACCCAGGTCCTGGCGACCGAGCTCGGCGTATCCGACTTCGCCGTTCCTGTCGTGCGGTGGGTGCCCGGCACTCGGGACCCCGGCGACGCGACAGCTCTGAGCTGGCTGCCGGCCTGCCCGCCGCAACAGCCGCCTGCCGAGGCCGCGGCACTGGTCACCGCCGAGTTGGCCATCGACGCCCGAGCCGACGCCGCATCCGGGCTCGAGGCGCTCAGACGGCGGGTACTACGGGGCCAGGTGGCCGGCTTCCCGGTGGTCTACAGCAGCGTCGTGGATCTCACGGCGTGGAGGACCCCGCCGGGGATGCGGGACGGGGCCTGGTTCAGCTGCACCCCCGGCGTGGCGCTGGACAGCGTGTCGACCGTCGACGACGACACGGTCCTCCTGGCGTGGGACGCACGCGCCGAGGCGTTCCCCGCTGGCTGGCTGGACGCGGTATTCGCCCGCTTCACCAAGGCGGTCCGCGCCATGATGACCGACCTGGACTGCCCGCCGGTCGCACGTACCGACCCCGCACCACTGAGCCCGGGCGACTACCGCACCATCGTCTACGGGTGGAACGACACCACCCGCGATTTCCCGACGCGACGGCTCGTCCATGAGCCCTTCGAACGCGCCGCCGCCCGCCACCCGCACGCCGTCGCGGTACGCACCGCCGTCGCCACCACCACCTACCGTGACCTGAACGCGCAGGCCAACCGGGTGGCGCGCCACCTCCAGGAATTGGCCATCACCCCGGGCACGGTGATCGGCGTGCGGATGCCACGCGGCGCATCCATGATCGCGGCGGTGCTCGGCATCGTCAAAGCCGGCGGCACCTACCTGCCGGTCGAGCCGTCGCTGCCGGCCGGCCGCGCCGCCGCGATGCTGGGCGCCGCCGGTGCGTGGCTCGTGATGTCCACCGCCGAGGCACCTGACTGGCAGACTCCCGACGGCATCACGGTCCTGGGTATCGACGACGTCATCGCCGCCAAGGGTGATCCCGGCAACCCTCGCCCCGCCGTCACCGCCGACGCCCTCGCCTACATCATCTTCACCTCCGGCAGCACCGGCACGCCCAAGGGCGTCGCCGTCGCCCACCGCGCCGTGTCCAATCTGCTCGCCTGGTGCGAACGGGTGTACCCCCTGCGGGTCGGTGACGTCGGCCTCGCGGTGACCTCGCTCGGCTTCGACCTGTCCGTCTACGACATGTTCGGCGTTCTGGGCACCGGTGCCGCTCTCTACGTCGCCGACGAGACCGAGCAACACGATCCCGCACTGCTGCTCGCCGTGTTACGCCACGAAGAGGTGACGTTCTGGAACTCCGCCCCGACGACGCTGGCCCAAGTGGCCGCGGAGATACCCGCGGAGATACTGCCCGAGGGTTTCGGCGCCCTGCGGCTGGTGTTCCTCAGCGGTGACTACACGCCCCTGCCTCTGCCGGACGCACTACGCGCCGCGTTCCCCGAGGTGCGGATCGTGAGTCTGGGGGGTGCCACCGAAGCCACAGTCTGGTCCAACCACTTCGAGGTTGGACCGGTCGACGCGCAGTGGCGCAGCATCCCCTACGGACGCCCGATCGACAACAGCCGCTACTACGTGCTCGACGAGGAGCTGCGTCCCTGCCCTCCCGACACCGAAGGCGACCTCTACATCGCCGGAGAATGCCTGGCCCAGGGCTACCACAACGCTACCGACCTCACCGCCGCCCGCTTCATCCCCGACCCGTTCGCCGCCGAGCCCGGGCAGCGCATGTACCGCACCGGCGATCGTGCCGCCTACTTCCCCGACGGCACTCTCACCTTCCTGGGCCGCCGCGACAACCAGGTCAAGATCCGGGGATTCCGCGTGGAGCTCGGCGAGATCGAGCACCGGTTACGTCAGCACCCCGCCGTGCGCGACGCGGTGGTCCTCGCGCAAGGCGACGGTGGCGACCGCAAGGTGGTCGCCTACGTCATCGCCGAGCCGGGCCCGCAACCAGCCATCCGTGAACTCAGGGAACACGCTGCGGCGACCCTTCCCGGTTACATGGTGCCGAACTTCGTCGCCTTCGTTCCCGCCTTCCCGGCCACCGCCAACGGCAAGCTCGACCGTGCCGCGTTGCCGTGGCCCCTGCCCGCCGAAGGCGTCGCACCCCGGGCGGCGACGGACGCCCCGGACGTGTCCAGCCTGTCTGCGGAGGTGGCCGATCTGTTCGCCGGGCTGCTCGGCGTCAACGCCGTCGACCCGCACGGCGACATCTGGGACCAGGGCGCCACCTCGTTCACCCTGGTCCAGGTGTCCGGCGCGCTGCAGCAGAAGTACCAGTACCGGGTTCCGATCTCCGTGGTGCTCGCCGAGCCGACGGTCGCCGGCATCGCCCGCCACCTCGCTGCCGTGCTGCGAGGAGCACCCCCACGGACACCATCGGACGACAAGCCTTCGGCATCCGCGCCGGCCGGGACCATCGCCGCAGCTCGGCCGCCGGGCATCCCCGGCCCGACGCCGGTGCCGCCAACCACTGCATCCGCCGCGACCGCCACGGCCACCGCCTCCGACGACACTCCGCCGCAGGCCACAGACGGCCTTCCAGAGGACGTCGACTTCTTCTCAGTCGAGGACCGTGCACGCTTCAAGTCCGGGCACTGGAACCTGCGTCCGCCGGTGCCGCCGGAACACCTCATCGCCCTGCCCTCCGCGGCCCCACCCGACGATCTGTACCGCCGACGCGCGTCGCGCAAGAGTTTCGTCGCCGCCCCGCTACCGCTGTCGACCCTCGGCCGGCTCCTGGGACTGCTGCGGGAGTTCCTTGTCGACGGGACACCCCGCAGGCTCTATCCGTCGGCCGGCGACACCTATGCCGTGCAGACCTACCTGTATGTCAAACCGAACGGCCTCGACGGCCTCGACGGCGGGGTGTACCACTACCGGCCGGACCGCCATGCGCTCGAGCGTGTCAGTGACGGTGCTGGTCTCGACCGAAGCCTGCACTTCTACTACAACCGGCCCGTCTACGACGACGCCGGCTTCGAGCTGTACCTGATCGGCCAGACCCGAGGGATCGCACCGCTGTACCGGCAGGACGCCGATCGGTACCTCGCGGTGGAGGCCGGGCACATCACGCAACTGCTGATGATGGCGCAGGGTGAGCTGGGAGTGTCCCTGTGCCCGGTCGGTGCCCTGGCCTTTGAGCGGCTACGCCCCGCGCTCGGCGCCGACGACGGCCACCGTTTCCTGCTCAGTCTGCTCGCGGGCCGCGGACCGGACCCGCTGGCGAGCGCGCTGATCGCCCCGGACCCGGCCACGGCGGACATCGCCATCGTCGGCATGTCCGGGCGCTATCCCGACGCCGAGGACGTCGACGAGCTGTGGCAGGCGCTGCTGGCCGGCCGCAGGCCGCTCGGACCCCCGCCCGCCCAACGCCCGGCAGGCGGCCGGAACGCCGTCACCGGTGGCTACCTCGACGACGTCGACGCCTTCGACAGCCTCCTGTTCCACATCTCACCCAGCGAGGCCGCCACACTCGACCCGCAGCTGCGGCTGCTGCTGACCTCGGTGTGGGAATGCCTGGAAAACGCCGGGCACACCGCCTCGTCCCTGCGGCGCACCTCCGACCGGGTGGGGGTGTTCGTCGCCGCGATGTGGCACGACTACGAACTCGTGGGCGCGGAGGCCGCACGCGGCGGCGCGCCCGCCGTAGCCGCGTCCACCGCCTCGGACATCGCCAACCGCATCTCGCACTACTTCGGTTTCCGCGGGCCGAGCCTCGCCGTGGACACCTCGTGCTCGTCCACCCTCACCGCCGTGCACCTGGCGGTGGAGAGCATGCGCCGCGGCGACTGCGACGCGGCCGTGGTCTGCGCGGTGAACCTGATGCTGCATCCGCACCATGCCGACCTGCTGCGCTCCTGGGGGCTCATCTCAGCCGACGGTGTCGCATCCGGCGCCTTCGACCCGGACTCCACCGGCTGGTCGCCGGGCGAGGGCTACGGCGCCCTCCTGCTACGTCCCTGGCCGGCGGGCGCCGCCGACGGCGACAGCGCCCACGCGCTGATCGCCGCCACGTGGATCGCGCACGCTGGCGACACCGGTGGGCGTTTCGGATTGCCATCGGTCCCCGAGCTGACCGACTCCATCCGCGCCGTGCTGCGCCGCGCGGACGCCTCACCGCAAGAGATCGGATACGTCGAGTGCGCGGCCTCGGGGGCGTCGGTGGCCGACAGCGCCGAGCTGGAAGCGCTTGTCGGTGTGTTCCACGACAACCCTGCGCCCGTTCCGATCGGCACCGTCAAACACAACATCGGTCACCTCGAGGCAGCCGCCGGCATGTCCCAGCTGACCAAGGTCGTCCTTCAGCTGCGCCACGGTCGGATCGCCCCCACCCCCGTCCCCGAGGGCGGACCGGGCCTGCTGCACTGGCCCGGTGCGCCGATCCGGGTCGTCACCACGCCCGAGCCGTGGACCGGGCCTGAGCTGGCCCTGGTCAACGCCGTCGGCGCCGGCGGGTCATCCGCCCACGTCCTGCTCAAGGCGGCACCATCGAGGACCCAGGAGGCGCACACCGGCCCCGCCGCCCTGCTCGTGCCGCTGTCCGCTGCCACCGCCGAGGCTCTCACCACCGCCGCCCGCTGGTTGCACCGGCACCTCGCCCGGGAGCGACCCGACCTGGCCGATGTGGCGTTCACGCTGCAGACCGGCCGGACGGCGATGACCTACCGGCTGCTGCTGTCCTGCCGCGACACCGCAGACCTCATCTGCGCCCTCGACGCGTTCCTCGCAGGCGGCACCGACGCGCGGGTACGGACATCCACCGCCGCCCCCGGCCCGCGGCCCATCGTCCAGCCCAGCGGAGCGGATGAGGCGTCCGCGAGCTGGCTCGCTGGCGCCGACGTGGACTGGCGCCGGCTGTGGCCTGCGCCGGCCCGGCGGATCGCCCTGCCGACGTACCCCTTCCAGGCGCAGCGGCACTGGATCGCCACCACTGACGGCATCGACAACACCACCGTCGCCGTCGCGACAACCGGGGGGCCGAGCGCCGCGGTTGGGTCCCGCGGCGTCCTGTCCCACCTCGTGGCCCGATTTTCCGAGGTCTCCGGCATCGGGGCCGACCAGGTGGACCCACACACCCCGCTGGAGCATCTCGGACTCAACTCCGCACTGGTCGTGCACCTGGCCGCGAAGCTTGCCGATGACATCGGCGACGTGCCACCGCACCTGTTCTTCGAACACCGCACCCTGGCTGAACTCGCCGACCGCATCGAGTCCGGTCGGTCGGCCGGACGGCAGTCAGCGTCCCCATCCGTCCCCGGCGCCGGCACCGGCACGGACATCGCGATCATCGGCATCGCCGGCCGCTACCCGGGTGCCGACGACCTGGACGCCCTGTGGCAGCTTCTGATCAATCGTCACGACGCCATCACCGACATGCCCGCGCACCGCGCCCGGCCCACCTGGCCGCGGGACCTGATGAAGGGCGCTTTCCTCGATCAGGTCGATCGCTTCGATCCGCTGCTGTTCGGCATCGCACCACGGGACGCCGACCTCATGGATCCTCAGGAGCGGCTGTTCCTCGAGGTGGTATGGGAAACCCTCGACGACGCCGGATACCCCCGACACCGCCTCCGCCAGGCCCATCACGGGCACGTCGGCGTCTTCGCCGCCACCA
This sequence comes from Micromonospora sp. RHAY321, assembly GCF_023896955.1. GTDB lineage: Bacteria > Actinomycetota > Actinomycetes > Mycobacteriales > Micromonosporaceae > Micromonospora. Next base: position 506,619 of record NZ_JAMHIW010000001.1, on the reverse strand, counting down.
TGTACAGCGAGTACACCTTCTTCGGCGTCGAGCAGTCCCTCACCGGCCCGCCCGTGAGCACCGACTCGTCCGTCGCCGGGATCGCCAACCGCGTCTCCTACGCTCTGGACCTCCGCGGCCCCAGCCTGACCGTCGACACCATGTGCTCCTCGTCGCTGACCGCACTGCACCTCGCGGTGTCCGCACTGCGGGCCGGCGAGTGCGCCCTCGCCCTGGCCGGCGGCGTGAACCTCTCCCTGCACCCGAACAAGTTCATCGAACAGAAGCGGCTGAACATGCCGTCGCACGACAATCGCTGCCGCGCCTTCGGCGAGGGCGGCGACGGGTTCGCCCCGGGCGAAGGCGTCGGCGCGGTCCTGCTCAAACCCCTCGCCGAAGCGCTGGCCGACGGGGACCGCATCCACGCGGTCATCAAGGGCACCGCCATCAACCACGGGGGACGCACCAACGGGTACACCGTGCCCGACCCCGCCGCGCAGGCCCGTGTGATCGCCGCCGCGCTCGCCCGCGCCGAGGTCGACCCGAAAACCATCGATTACGTGGAGGCGCACGGCACCGGCACCAAGCTCGGCGATCCCGTAGAAATCAGCGGACTGGAACGGGTGTTCGCCGACACGGTCGCCCCGGGCGGCTGTGCCATCGGATCGATCAAGTCCAACATCGGGCACCTCGAGGGCGCCGCCGGTATCGCCGGGCTGACCAAGGTTGTGCTGCAACTGCGTCACCGCACCCTCGCACCGACCCTGCACGTCGAGCGACCCCATCCCGGCATCGACTGGGAGCACTCGCCGTTCCGTCTGCAACGCGATCTCACGCCGTGGCCGGCCCCGGCCGGCCATCCCCGCCGCGCCTGCGTCAGCTCGTTCGGCGCCGGCGGCTCGAACGCCCATGTCGTTCTCGAAGAGCCGCCGCCGGCATCCCCGGCGACTCCCAACCTCGGCCCCCAGCTGATCGTCCTGTCGGCCCGGGACACGCGCCAGCTACGCCAGGCCGCCACCAGACTCGCCGACGTGCTCGCCGCCGAGGCGACGGAACACACCTCGGCGTTACTGGCCGAATTGTCCCGGCTGGCCGAGGGCGACCTCCCCGATGTGCTGGCCGGCAACGGAACCGCGACAGCCGTGCGTCGGCTCTCCTCCTACCTGCTGGACCGGCACCGCGGAGGCCGCGACGGCCCCACCCTCGCCGACATCGCCTACACCCTGCAGATCGGCCGTGAACCGCTGCCCGAACGTTTCGCCGTGGTCGTGACCGACCGCAACGAGCTCGTCCACCTTCTACGCGGCTTCGCTGCGGGGGACACTGCCCACAGCGCGCACGGGCGCGCCGAGCGCCCCTCCGGTCCCGCCGCGCCGATGCCCGAGCGTCGGGACAGGCAGTCGCTGGCGGAGCTTGCCGACCGGTGGGTTCGGGGGGAGTCCGTCGATTGGACCGCTCTTCACCCGAGCGGGTCGGCCAGGACCACCTCGCTGCCCTCCTACCCGTTCGCCCACCACCGGCACTGGCTCACCCCGACCGGCCCGGATCCTCAAACGCCGGTCCTGCCCCTGTACCGCACCGAGTGGCATCCGGCGGATCAGCCGAGCGCTTCCCCCGCGCACGGCACGCTGCTCTGCCTGCACGCCGGTGGCCCGCAACCGCTGCTGCAGGCACTGCCGAGCGCCTTCGGCGCCCACGTCCAGGTGGTCATGGTCGATGTCGCCACTGACACCAGGTTCGCCGATCCGGCCCGCGCCGCCGAGTTCACCCGGCAACTGCTTCGGTCCTACCCAGACCTGCGCGGCACCCTCGACCTCACCGACATCACCGATGTCGAGGCCGTCAGTCCACGAGCGGTTGCCACCCGCCTGGCCCACCTGCGGGAGCTGGCGGCAGCCCGCCGTCCGCTGCGGATGCTGCACGCGGTGTCCGGGCTGCACGCTCTGCCCGGTCCGGCCCCGCGGTTGTCCGGCGCGCTGCTGTCCGGATTCGTCTGGGCCGTGTCGGCGGAGTCCCGCACACTGTCGGCCACCGTGGTCGACGTCGAGACACGCTCGACGGCGGCGCTCGCCGCGCTCGTTGCCGAGTGGACGAGCACCGACGGACGTGCCGAGGTGTGCTACCGCTCCGGTCGTCGGTTCGCACCCGCCCTCGAGCTGACCGACCTGCCCGACGGCACACCCGAGCTGGACGGCGACCGCAGCTATCTCATCAGCGGGGGAACGGGCGGCATCGGTGCCGTCGTCGCCCGGCACCTCGTCACCCGAGGTGCCCGCGCGATCGCCCTCCTGGGACAGCGCCCCATGCCGCCGCGCGAGGACTGGGACGACGCGGACCTCGACGCGCACCAGGCAACCGTCGCCCACCAGGTGCGTGAGCTGGAGCAACTCGGCGCCCGCGTCGCGCTGCACTGCGGACCCCTGGACGACAGGCAGCCGGTCGCGGAGTTTCTCGACCGCGTCCGCGCCGATCTCGGCCCGATCGGCGGCGTCATTCACTGCGCGGGCCGCATGGCCCGCACCGGCTCCTTCACGGGAAAGTCGGCCGACGAGATCGACGCCGTGCTCGCACCGAAGGTCGAGGGTGTCGACGTGCTCACCGCGTTGTGCGCGCCGGACGAGCCTGCGTTCATGGTGTCGTTCTCCTCGCTGGCGGGCGTGTCACCGACCCTCGCCGCCGGCGTGACCGAGTACGCCGCCGCGAACAGGTATCTCGATCGCCACGCCTCGCACCTGACCCGCCAGGGCAGGGCCGGGGTCTGTGCGATCGCATGGCCCAGCTGGGGTGACGTCGGCATGAGCGGTGGAACGGACAACATCCCGCCGTCACTGTCCGTGCAGGACGGGCTGCGGATCCTCGATGTCGTTCTCGTGGGGCCTGCGCCTGCCAACGTCGTGGTCGTGCCCGGCGGGAACATCTCCGCGATCCTGGCCGCACCGCCTCTGTCCACCACCGCACCGCAGCCAGATGGCAGCCGCGCCACCGCTGCACAGTTCCCCGCGCCGGCCCCGCCGGTGCCCGACTGGCTCGTGGACGTCTTCACCACGACCGTGGGCATCAGCCGCGACGATCTGGACGTGCAGACGCCCTTCGGGGACCTGGGCGTCGACTCGCTGCTCATCGCTGACCTCGTCACCGCCGTGGAGGTCAGGCTCGGCGCCCCGGTAGCCCCGTCGGCGTTCCTGGACCACCCGAGCCTCGCCGCACTCGCCGCCCACCTTCGCGACGTCCATCCCGCGCCGCCGGTGAGCGCCCCACCGCCCACGACCTCCACCGCCGGCGGTGCCTCACCGCGGACCGACGCCCAGCACACGCCGGGACTCAACGGTGTGCACAGGCAGCTTGCCGCCGAGGAGACGATCGCGGTCATCGGCATGTCCTGCCGCTTTCCCGGTGCCGCCGACGTCCGGGCCTTCTGGGATCTGCTCACCACGGGCACCTGCGCCGTGACCCAGGTGCCCGCCGCACGGTGGGACACCGATGCGCTGTACCGGCCCAGCACCGAACCCGGCCGGTCGGTCAGCAAGTGGGGCGGCTATCTCGACGGCATTGAGCTGTTCGACCCCGACTACTTCTCGATGACCGACGAGGAAGCCATCACCCTCGACCCCGGCATCCGGCTCATGCTCGAGGGCGTGGCGACCTGTCTCGCCGACGCCGGCTACCGCGACGAGCTCGGCGGTGACGACGTCGGCGTGTTCGTCGGCGCCCGGTTGTCGGACTACCGGCGGCGGGTGGGGCGACGAACCGGGACCGCGGCCTTCGGCGGCGACCAGAACTTCCTCGCCGCGCGCATCGCGCATCAGTGGAACCTGACCGGCCCGAACCTTGTCGTGGACAGTGCCTGCTCGTCGGCTCTGGTCGCGGTGCAGTTGGCCATGCGCAGCATCCTCGCGGGGGAGTCCTCCGCCGCGCTGGTCGGCGCCGTGGACGTGCTGCTCGACGCCCAGGTGCACCTGGACTTCAGCGCGGCCGGGGCGTTGTCACCGTCGGGCCGCTGTCGCACCTTCGACCGATCCGCCGACGGGTTCGTACCCGGCGAGGGGTGTGGTGTCCTGCTGCTCAAACGCCTGGACAAGGCGATCGCCGACGGCGACCGTATTCGCGCGACCATTGACGCCGCCGCAGTCGGCAACGACGGACGCACCGTCGGTCTGACCACACCCAACCCGGTGGCCCAGGCCGCCGTCATCCGGCGTGCGCTGCGCGACGCCCGGGTACGCCCCGACCAGGTCGGCATGATCGAGGCCCACGGCACCGCCACCATGATCGGCGACCCCATAGAACTGCAGGCGCTGACAAACGTGTTCCGGGAGTCGACGCAGCGGACCGGCTACTGCCAGATCGGCTCGGTCAAGTCCAACCTCGGACATCTGCTGAGCGCCGCCGGGATCGCAGGGCTGACCAAGGCCGTGCTCGCCGTCGAGCACGGCGCCATCCCTGCCTCCCTCTTCTGCGACGAACCCAACCCCCGGTTCCACTTCGCCGCCTCCCCGTTCGTCCCCGCGACCCGCCTCACCTCGTGGACATCCGAGCCGGAAGCCCGCATCGCCGGCGTCAGTGCGTTCGGCCTCGGCGGCACCAACGCCCACGTGATCGTCCGCGGCGCGCCGGCAGCCGCACCCTCACGCACACCCCTTGCACCGCCGGTGTTCCGACGTCGGCGCCTGTGGCTGGACCCACCGGTCGTCGACGGAACGACGGCATCCAACCCGAGCCCGGCAATCCTGCCCGCGGCAGGTCTCCCACCTGCGGCGGATCCCGCCGCGGCACCGGCGACCGGCCTCGTCGCCTCGCTGCTGAGCCTGGGATACGACGACACCACCCCCACTGAGGAGCAGTCATGAGCCAGCCCGCCACCAGCTCCACCCCTGCTGCGTCGGACCCCCTGCTGGAGGTCATCGGAGAGGCTGTGCACGCCGTGGTTCCCGAGGTGGATCCGACCGACGTCACCGCCGACAGGACACTGGCCGAACTGGGCTGCAACAGCGTGGACCGCGCCGAGATTATGGTCGCGGTGATGGGGGAGCTCGGCATCACCATCCACCCGTCCGAGTTCTCCCGCGACCTGAGCATCCGGTCCCTGATCGCCCTGCTCCGGAAGTACGAGTGACCCCCGGCGCCGCCATCACCGCGATGGCGGCGATCAGCGCCTTCGGCCCCGACCAGACAGCCTTCGCCGACGGTCTTCGCCGGGGCCGCACCGCGATCGTCGACCAGGGCGGGCAGCCCGGGCCGCGCTACCGCGCCCGCCTCGCGTGGCAGGACCTGCCCACCACTCTCGACGCGATCACCGCCCTGCCCGACGACCTGCGCCGCGCCGCGTCCCGTATCGCCCGCCGGACGCCTCGAACGGTTCAGGCCGGCCTGGCGGTGGCCGTACAAGCGTGGGTCTCCGCCGGACTGCACGAGCGCCCCACGGCGCCCGACCGTATCGGCGTCGTGGTCACCGCAGGCGACCTCGACGGTCAATACGCCCAGCACGTGCACGCCCTGCACACGGCGAATCCGGCGCGGGTGCCACCAACCTTCGCGCTGCACACCGTGTCGACCAGTCAGATCGGGGTGATCAGCCACACCCTGGGCATCACCGGGCCAGGCTTCACCGTCGGCTTGGCCTCCGCCGCCGGCAACGCCGCCGTGATCGCCGCGGCCAGACTCATCGCCACCGATGAGGTCGATGTCTGTCTGGTCGTCGGCGCCCTGGCCGAGCCGTCGCTGCTGGAGTTGACGGCGCTGGCCAACCTCGGCGCTCTGGCCTGGGAGGGCCGCAGCGTTCCGTTCGACACCGCCCGGTGCGGCTTCGTTGTCGGCGAGGCGACCGGCTGCCTCGTGCTGGAGTCGACCCGCAACGCCCAGCGCCGCGAGGCCCCGATCCTGGCGGTCCTCGCCGGGTACGGACACCTCCTCGACGCCAACAGTCTGCCCAATCCGGCAGTGCCCGGCGAGGTGGCGGCGATGCGGGCGGCGCTGCGCCGGGCCGGCCTGCGGCCTGCTCAGATCGACTACGTCAACACCCACGGGACTGGCTCGCTCGTCGGGGACCACACCGAGGTCGAGGCGCTGCGGCAGGTCTTCGGTGACGTGCCCGGACAGCGGCCTTGGCTCAACTCGACCAAGTCGCTCACCGGGCACTGCATCGGCGCAGCCGGTGTGATCGAGGCGATCGCGACGGTCGAGCAGATGGCCCAAGGGTACGTCCACGCCAACGCAGGTCTGACCGACCCGCTGCCGACCGCAGGCCGATTCACCGGCCCGGCACCGGAGCCAGCGTCGATACGCGCGGCGCTGTCCAACGGCTTTGCCTTCGGCGGTGTGAACACCTGCCTGGCGTTTGTCACGCATCCGTAGACGTCACGCGCAATCGTGCGCATCGCTCGACCGCCACGCAGCCCTACCGTGGGCACTCCAGATCGCAAGCGAGGAGCCGCGTGACCGCACAGCTGACGGGCCCGCCGGATCCACCCGCCGGGGTGCGGCTGTTCTGCTTCGCCCACGCCGGTGGTGGCGGGGCTGCCTACCGGCCCTGGCGCGACCGGCTGTCCCCGGACGTGGAGGTGTGCCCCGTCGTGCTGCCCGGCCGGGAGTCGCGCTGGCAGCAACGTCCCCACCGGGAGATGACCAGCCTGGTCGAGCAGGTGCTGCAGGAGATCGTTCCCCGGCTCCACCAGCCGTTCGCCCTGTTCGGGCACAGCCTGGGCGCCGCCGTGGCCTACGAGGTGTGCGCACGGCTGTGTGACCGGGGGCTGCCACCGATGCGCCTGTTCGTCTCCGGTCGCCGTCCGCCGCACCTGCCGGCTCGCCAGGGCGCTACCCGGCACCTCACCGACGACGCGTTCGTCGCCTACCTGAACACTCTCAACGGCATCCCGACCGAGGTCTTGGCGCATCCCGGTCTGCTCCGTGCACTGCTGCCGACGATTCGCGCGGACTTCGAGGTCAATGAAACCTACGCGGCGTCGGCGAGGCGACTACCGGTTGCGGTGTCCGCCCTGACCGGCGACAGCGACCCACTGGTCACCCCGGCCGAGATGCTCGCCTGGCGGGACGTGACCGACCGGGGTTTCCGTCTGCGGGTGCTGACCGGGGACCACTTCTATCTGACGGCGGCCGCCGAGCACGTATGTGCCGCCATCGGCAGGGAACTGTCCGTGCCCGGCCCAACAGTGCCCATCGGATCACGAGCGGAGTGAGCTGTGGTAGCCATAGGTATCGACGCGATCAACGTCTACCCGGGCCGGGCGTCGATGTCGGCGCGCACCCTTTTCGAGGTTCGTGGCCTGGACACCCGGCGCTTCGACAACCTGATGATGGACAGCAAGTCCGTCAACCTGCCCTGCGAGGATCCTGTCACCAACGCGGTCAACGCCGCCAAACCGTTGATCGACGCCCTCGGCGACGACGAACGTGACCGCATCGAAGCGGTCATCGTCGGCACCGAATCCGGCGTCGACTTCGGCAAGCCACTGAGCACCTACGTGCACGACTACCTGGGGCTGTCGCGCCGCTGCCGCTCCTTCGAGGTCAAGCACGCCTGCTACGGCGGAACGGCCGCTGTGCAGACCGCCGCCGGTCTCATCGCCAACACTCCGATCGCCGGGATGAAGGCACTGGTCATCGCCACCGACGCTGCCGCGAAGATCGACAAGAACACGTACTGGGAACCGTCCCAGGGCGCCGGTGCCGTCGCCATGATCCTCGGGGAGGATCCGCGGATCCTGACGCTCGACAAGGGGGCGAGCGGGTACCACAGCTACGAGGTGATGGACACCGCCCGGCCACGCGCCGACCTGGAAGCCGGCGACTCCGACCTGTCGCTGATGTCGTACCTGCACTGCCTGAAGGAGAGCTACGCCATGTACGCCGAACGCGTGCGTGGCAGCGACTTTCTGACCACCTTCGACCACCTCGCGTTCCACATGCCGTTCGGGGGGATGGTCAAGGGCGCCCACCGGACCCTTCTGCGCAGCTTGTACGGCATGAGGCCCGACGAGGTGGAAACCGACTTCCAGCGCCGCCTCGCGCACTCGCTCCGCTATGGCGCGCAGATCGGCAACGTCTACTCCGCGGCGCTCTACGTCGCGCTGTGCTCCCTGATCGACCACACGCCGCTCAATGGACCGTCCCGGCTCGGCCTGTTCTCCTACGGGTCCGGATGCGCCTCGGAGTTCTACAGCGGAGTCACCGGCGCCGAGGCCAGCCGGATCGTCGGTGCCATGGGCATTGCGGCGGCCATCGAATCCCGCCACCCGCTCAGCACCGAGGAGTACGAGCTGATCAGTGAGCTGAGCCTGCACCGCATGCCAGGCCACCGCCACGTCCGGTTCGACCCGCATCCCTACGACGACGTGTACCGCAAATGCCTGGATGGTCGGGGACTGCTGGTGCTGGACCACGTCACCGACTTCCACCGGGTCTACCGCTGGTCCTGACCCCTGGGCCAGCCACTGCCCGACATGCCCGCCGACCCCCCCCGGGTGCCCGAGCGGCGCCGGCCATTCGTCGCGCAGCCCCATCTGGTTCCGCGGGGCGCCAGGCGGAGGCGGCGACCAGATGAGCGGCACCCACCCGGTCACCGCTGCCCACTCACCAGTCCCAGGTGCCGACCGGCGGCCACGGCGACAACGGCGAGGCCCCGTCTTGCGACAGCACGGTGGAGAACCTCGAACCCTGCTCGATGCGCGCCCGCAGTGCCGATCGGAAACGCTCGTCGGAGGGCAGCCCCGCCTGCACGGCGGCGGCCATCATCACCTCCACGAATCGCGCCCGCTGCTCCTCGGTGATACGCAGGCCCGCGTGCGCCTGGAACAACCCGGCCACGCCATCGTGATGTGCGGTGTATCCCTGACGTCCACCCATGATCTCCTCGAAGAACGCCGCCAGATGTGCGGTGTGCGCCGGCTTGCCCCGGTAGAACATCTCGCCGAGAAGATCATCGTCCAGAGCCGCCTGATGGAAGCACTCGACGAACTCCTTGATCCGCTGTCTACCGCCGGCGTGTTCGAGCATCGTCCTGCCGTCGACGCGGGTGACGCCCTCGGCGCGCAGTCCCTCGACGCCATCAAAATCCACTAGGCCTCCTGAAACGCTCGGCGTGGTCTGCCTCTGATGGCATCACTGACCAACCCACCAGCCGTGCACACAATTGAGCGGGCGTGGGCCGTCGCAGTCCGCAGACTCGCGGCATGACCGAGATGATCGACGACCAGCAGCATCTCAGTGAATTCCCCGCCACCAGAACCAGTCCGTTCCACCCGCCGCAGGCGTACCTGAAGCTGCAGGCGCAACGTCGGCTGCACCGCGTCCGGCTGCCCAGTGGCCTGCCAGCGGTGTTCGTCACCGGTCATGACGAGGTGCGCCGACTGCTGGACGACGAACGCCTGAGCGCGGACGAGACCGCTCCCGGTTACCCGTTCCTCTACGCCGGAGCGTTCGAGTCCCCCCTGAAGGGCACCTTCATGCGCGCCGACGGAGAGGCTCATTACCGGATCCGTCGCATGCTCAGCAAGGACTTCACCCTTCGACGGGCACGGGAACTGCGACCCGAGGTCGAGTCCGTGGTGGGGCAGTGTCTGGACGACATGGCCAGAGCCGGGTCCGCCGACATCGTTCGCGATCTCGCCTTCCCCGTTCCCTCACGCACGATCTGCGGACTGCTCGGTGTGCCGTACGAGGACCGGGAGGTCTTCGAGACCAACACCCGCGCCATGATCGACACCACCAGCACGCAGGAGCAGATGCTCGGCGCGATGGGCGCCATCATGGCCTACCTCACCGAGCTCGTCGCCAAGCGGGAACAGACGCCGAGCGACGACCTGATCAGCCGGCTCGTCGTCGAAGAGCTGCAGGCCGGCAACCTGACCCGCGACGAACTGGTCACCATCTCCCTCATCCTGCTGGTCGGCGGCCACGAGACCACCGCCACCATGATCGGCCTGGGCACCTTCGCGCTCATGGAGCACCGCGACCAGCTCGACCTGCTGCTGGCCGATCCCGAGGGTTGGCCGATCGCCGTGGAGGAGATCCTGCGCCACCAGACGATCGTGCAGAACCCCATCCAACGGGCCGCGGTCGCCGACATCCCGGTCGGCGACGATGTCATCCGCGCCGGTGAGGGCGTCGTCTTCGTGCTCGAGGCCGCCAACCGTGACCCCGAAGCGTTCCCCGACCCCGACCGCTTCGACGTACGCCGCGCCGCCCGCAACCACGTCGCGTTCAGCTTCGGCGCCCACCAGTGCCTCGGTCACGCGATCGCCCGGATGGAACTCGACGTCGTCTTCCGCATGCTGTTCGAACGTTTTCCGACGCTGCGCCTGTCCGTGCCGGTCTCCGACGTTCCCCTGCGCCCCAACACCGTCGGCCTGTTCGGCGTCGACTCGTTGCCGGTGACCTGGTGAGTGCACCCGCGCGGGTGGTCGTCGACCAGGACAGGTGCTGCGGGTCCGGCATGTGCGCCTCGGTCGCCCCCGACGTCTTCGACCAGTCCCCGACAGACGGCGTCGTGCAACTGCTCGTGTCGCAGGTGGACGCAGGAGCGCTACCTCGCGTCGAGGAAGCGCTCCGTCTGTGTCCGGTTGCCGCGATCGAGCTGGCCCGCCCTGTCTCCGTACCGCCACGCTGAACCGAAGGGAAGCAGGCATGCCTGTTCCGGCGGTGTCGTCCCGGTTGACGGTGTCCCACACGGACTTCGTCATGCGTAACCACCGCGTCCACGACGTGAGCGTGCTTCCCGGAGTAGCGCTGCTCGACGTGCTCTACCGCACGCTCGCCGGACGCCGGGTGGCGCCCGAGTCAGTGGTGGTCCGCGACGTTCTGTTCACCGAACCGATCGCCACCGACGACGGGCATGACCGGGAGGTGCACGTCCACGTCGACCCGAGCGGCGCCGACGAGGGTCGGGTCACGATCACCAGCCGCAGGAGCCGGGACGGTCAACCGGTCGGGTCGTGGCGACCGAACATGACCGCACGAGTGCACCTCGATCACGCCGAGGACGACCGGGTCGACACCACCGCGCTGCTCGCCGGGCAGCAGCACGTCCGTGACGTCGACGACCTGTACGTCCAGGCCCGCAGCGAGGACATCGTGCACGGGGCACCCATGCAGGCCTTCGGCGCGATGTACCTCGACGGTGAACGGCTCGTCGCCGACCTGAGCGTGCACGCCTCCACCCGCGAACACGCCGATCTGTTCCACCTGCACCCCGCGCTGCTCGACGCGTCGACCCTGGTGGCGTTCGCGCGCACGCCGGTGCTTGATGCCCCCTTCATTCCCATCTCCATCGAGATGGTCCGCCTTCCCAGGCCCGGTGGACGGCGCTGCCTGGTGCTCGTTCCGCAGCGGGAGAGCCACGCCCCGTCGGGCGACGTCATGCACAACAGCTACCGGATCCACGACCTGGACGGCGGCCTGGTAGCCGAGTTCACCAAGCTGACCTGCAAAAGGATCCGGCAGCCGGGGCTGATCACCACCCTCCTCGGTGGTACGCCCTCGCCACGGACGCCCACGCCCACGTCCGCACCGCGGTCCGACGTCGAAGCAACCCCTGCCCTCGACGCGATCGCTGATGCGTATGTGGAGCACCTGCGTGTCCTGGTGGGTCGCCGGCTGAACCGGCCGACCACCGAGGTGTCCGTCACCCACGGCTTCTACGACCAGGGCCTCGACTCCGTCAGCATGCTGGCGGTCAGCGACGACCTGCAGGCCATCGTCAACGGCGGCACCTACCCCACCCTGCTGTTCGAGTTCGGCACCATCACCGAGCTCGCCCAGCATCTCGCCGCAACCTACGGCCCTCCGGTGCGCCCCGCCCCACCCGTGGCGTCGGCCGCACCGTCGACGCCCACGGTTGCGGCGCCGGCCACCACCCTGGTCGCCCGGCGGGTCTGGCGCGCCGCCCCGATGTCGAGCCCGTCGGCCTCACCACCGCTGCTGATCCTCGCCACCGACAGCGCCCACGCCCATGAGCTGCTCGGCGCCCTGCCGCCAGGGGACCGGGGCGTGAAGGTCGTCCACGCCGGCCCGGACGGTAGGTACCTGTCGGCCGCGGCCCTGGACGAGCACCTCACCGCGTTGCGCGGCGACGACACCGGGGCGGTCGCGGTCTGCGTCCTGGATCACCACACCCGCCCGGAGACCGATGCGGCGCGCGCACACGACCTGCTGCGATCGGTGGCCGCCGCCCTGCTCGGCACCCGCCCGACCCGGCCGATCCCGCTGCACTACATCGCCTACGGCGGGCCGGGTGCGCAAGCGCGGCAGGCCGTGGCCGCCCTCGCCCGCACCATCGCCGCCGAGACACCCGTCCTGGTCTGCCGGACCGTCCTTCTCGACGCGGAAGAGGACATCGCGACCCTGGCCGGCATCGTGGACGCCGAGACCGGCCACACCGACGTCCACGCCGAGGTCCGTCACGTCGGCGGCCGCCGTGAGGCGCCCGCCCTCGAGCACCTCACCGCCGATCGGCCGTCCCGGCTGCGGCGCGCACCCGTCTGCCTCCTCACCGGCGGTGGGGGACGACTGGCCCGGCTGCTGACCGCTCACCTGATCGAGCGATACGACGCCCGCGTCGTGCTGGTCGGCCGCAGCGACCCCGACGAGGACCTCACCGCCGCCATCGCGGCCTGGCGGTCGTCCGGCGGGCAGGTGCAGTACACCCAAGCCGACGTCACGGACGCCGAGGAGCTCGCCGCGGCGGTCGAGTTCGCCCGCCTCGTCTACGGTCGACTCCACGCGGTCTTCCACCTCGCCGGCGTCATCGACGACGTGGTCCACTTCCGCAAGCAGCCGGCCCAGTGCGCGCCGGTGCTGGCGCCCAAGGTCGACGGCGTTCGCGCGATCGAGCAGGCACTTGCCGACGAGCCGGCCGAACTGCTCGTGTTTTTCTCGTCGCTGTCGTCGGTCATCGCCAACCCGGGCCAGAGCGACTACGCCTTCGCCAACGCCTACCTGGATCATCATGCCGCCGCGGACCCGCTGTCCCGGTTGTCGATCTCCTGGCCGCACTGGGTCGACGGCGGCATGGGAGCGGTGAGGGCCGCCGACCACCACGATGAGGACCTGGTGTCGCTGACCACCGACGCGGGTCTGGCAGCGTTGGACCTCGCGCTGCGCTCGTCCGCGGCGCACGTCGTGGTCGCCCACGGAGCCCCGAGCGCCATCGAACGGGCGCTGCACGGCCCCGCGCGCCCGCACGATGCGCACGGCGTCGACGCACCTGGCGTCGTTGCGGCCGCAGGCACGCCGAGCACACCACCGGAGCGGACGCAGACACCATCCGAGCGGTCCTGCGGCCATGGCGAACCCGTCGCCGTGATCGGCATGTCCGGGCGGTACCCGGCCGCCGCCGACCTGCGCGAGTTCTGGCGCAACCTGGCCGAGGAGCGCGACTGCGTGACCGAGGTCCCCACCGCCCGCTGGGACCACACGCCGCTCTTCGACCCGGACCGGGGCGCACCCGGGCGTACCTACAGCCGCTGGGGCGGATTTCTCGACCACATCGACCAGTTCAGTCCTGCCTTCTTCGGCATCTCCCGTCGGGAGGCCGAGTACATGGACCCCCAGGAGCGGTTGTTCCTCACCGAGTCGTGGCGCGCCCTGGAAGACGCGGGCTACCCCCCGGAGACGTTGACCGCGAGCCGCGTGGGTGTGTTCGCCGGTGTCATGTGGAACCACTACCAGCTGCTGCGCGACGAGCACGGGGTCGCACCGACCGCCCTGCACTCCGCGATCGCCAACCGGGTGTCCTACTGCTTCGGACTCACCGGACCCAGCCTCGCCGTCGACACCGCGTGCTCGTCATCCCTCGTGGCGGTGCACCTGGCCGTGGAGAGCATCCGACGCGGTGAATCCGATCTCGCCCTCGCCGGGGGAGTGAACCTCACCCCACACCCGCAGAAGTACCTGCAACTGGCCGCGGACCGGTTCCTGTCCGACGACGGACGCTGCCGCGCCTTCGGCTCAGGCGGCACCGGCTACGTGCCGGGCGAGGGCGTGGGCGTCGTCGTCCTGAAACCACTGGCGCGCGCCGTGGCCGACGGCGACGCCATCGCCGGGGTCATCATCGGTTCCGCCGTCAACCACAACGGCCGCACCAGCGGTTTCACCGTCCCCGCACCCGGCGCGCAGGCCGCCCTCATTCGCGCCGCGCTGGCCGATGCCGGCGTCCCGCCCGCCAGCGTCACCTATCTCGAGGCCCACGGCACCGGCACGTCCGTCGGCGACCCCATCGAGATCGCCGGCCTGCACAAGGCCTTCACGGGCGTCGGTGCCCCGCCGGTGACCCGCGTCGTCGGATCGGTGAAGTCCAACATCGGGCACCTGGAGGCGGCCGCAGGCGTGGCAGGACTGAGCAAGGTCCTGCTGCAGATCCGCCATCGGCAGCTCGTCGCGTCTTTGCACGCCACACCAGCCAACGAACACATCGACTTCGCCTCGACAGGATTCACCGTGCAGACGCGCACGGCGCCCTGGCAATCACCGGACGGGGTTCTCCGAGCAGGTGTCAGCGCCTTCGGCGCCGGTGGCACCAACGCCCACGTCATCGTGCAGAGCCCTCCGCACCGCCCCCTCCGGCTCTCCCGCACCGGCCAGCCCGAACTGATCGTGTTGTCCGCCCCGGACGAGGCCACATTGACGCTTCTCGCCACCCGGCTGCGCGCGGCACTGACCGACCAGCAGGCGCCCTGCGGCGCGGATCTCGACGTCGTGCGTGCCGAGGTCGCCAGCCTGCTCGGACTCGCGCCCGAGGACGTCGACCCGAACGCCACCCTGGCCGACCTCGGCCTCGACCCCGCGGCACTCGCCGCCCTCGGTCGCCTCACCGGCACCGACGCTCCCCTCGACGTCGACCTCACCATCGGCGAGCTCGCCGCAACGGTGCCGTCCGGACCCGGCCTGGCCGACATCGCACACACTCTGAGCGCTGGGCGGCGCGCCATGCGCGTCAGAGCCGCGGTGGTCGTGACGTCCGTGCCCGAACTGCTCGAGCGTCTGCGCGAGTTGGCCGAGCCGTCCGGCTCCGACCGGTGGGTGCGGGGCCTCGCACCGGAGGAGGCACGAAGCGACCCTGAGATCGCCGAGCTGCTCGCCGCCGGCGACCTGCGCGAGGTGGCCAGCCGATGGGTGCGCGGGGCACGCCTTGCCTGGCCCTCGCATCCCCGTGGTGGACGCCGTATCAGCCTGCCCGCCACACCACTGCCGGAGGAGCGCTGCTGGCTCGGGGCCTGGGCGGCGGGCCGCCGCGACAAAGACGCGCCACCGAGGACGACACACCCGGAGGGGCCCGTGGACCTGACCGTCACCGAGGCGGGTATCGCGCTCGTGACGATGCGCGACGAGGCGAACCGCAACATGTTCAGCGACGCCCTGCTGGCCGGGCTCGAGGAGTCCTTCACCGAACTCGCCCGCCGCGACGACGTCCGCGTCGTCGTGCTCACCGGGGGACCGCCGGTGTTCTGCATGGGAGGTGAACCCGGCGCCTTGGCGGAACTGGCGGCGAAGAACGGCGCCTTCACCGACGCGTCCTTCGTCTACGAGGGGTTGATCACCTGCCCGCTGCCGGTCATCGCCGCCGTCGGCGGTCACGCCGCCGGTGGAGGTCTCGCCTTCCCTCTCTACGCCGACCTCGTCGTCCTGTCACGATCCGCCACCTACGCCGCCAACTTCCTCAAGTACGGCTTCACCCCCGGCATGGGTGCCACCCACATCCTCGCCCACCGATTCGGGCGAGCCCTCGCCACGGAGATGCTGCTCACCGGACGTGCCTATGCCGGTGACGAGCTCGAGCGCCGCGGGGCCCAGGTCCGGTTCGCCGACGCCGCGGACGTGCTGCCCAGCGCCCTCAACCTGGCCCATGCCATCGCCGCCATGCCCGGCAAGGCGCTGCGGGAACTCAAGGCCGAGCTGGCCCGACCCACCCTCGACCGCCTCCCCGGCGTCATCGAGGTGGAACTGGCCATGCACGACAGGGTGCTGGGCGAGGACGCGGTGCAGCTGGTCCGCGACCGCCTCGGATCCGCGGCCGGGCCGGCGCGTCCCGACCGTCGGCCAGCGCAGGCGCCGCACGCGGAAATTCTCGGAGCAGACACGCACCGGCCCGCGGTCGCGCAGCCCCTGCCCGCGGCGCCGGTGGTGCCGGCGGCGCCCGCGATGGTCGACCTGGCGCCGCTACGGCCGCCCACCGCCACCTCGCCCGTGCTGACCCCAGCGCCACCCGCTGCCCACCCGTCGGTCGGGCGGGACGAGGTCGTCGACGTCGTCGTGCAAACCCTGGCCGATCAGCTGTACCTGGACCGCTCCGAACTCGATCCGGGCCGCACCTTCAGCGACATGGGCCTCGACTCCATCGGCGCGGTCGACGTGGTGCTGCACATCAACCGCGCCTTCGGCACCGACATCGAGTCCGTCGCCGTCTATGACCACCCGACCATCGACAGGCTCACCGAGCACGTCCTCACCACCGTCGCCGCCCGACAGTCACTGGTGCAGTCGGTGCGGGCCGAACCCCGACCGTCCGCCACCGGGGGCGGTGCTCCCGCGGCAACCGCCCCCACATTGGCGGCACCGCACCCCGCGCAGGCGAGCACCATCGCGCTCGCGCCCGTGACGGTCGAAGTCGCGCCCGTGAGGACCACGCCCGAGCACACGTCCGGCCCGGAGACCCGGACCGAGGCCGGCAGGTCCCGCACCGACACCAGCGACGCCCGGCCCGGTCCGACGCCATCGGCCCCTGAGCAGCCGCCGGCAGGCGGTCAAATGGACATCGCCGTGATCGGCATGTCAGGCCAGTGGCCCGGAGCCGGCAACCTCGACGAGTTCTGGGCCAACCTGTCCAGCGGACACAGCGCCGTCGCTGAGGTCGGTCCGGCACGCTGGGACGTCGACGCCGTCTTCGACACCGATCCCACCGCGGAGGGCCGGACCTACAGCCGCTGGGCGGCAATGCTCGACGAGGTCGACTCCTTCGATCACCGCTTCTTCAACATGTCGCCGCTGGAGGCCGCGCAGACCGACCCACAACAACGGTTGTTCCTCACCGAGGCGTGGCGGGCGCTGGAGTCGGCGGGTTACGCCGGGGACGCCGTGCAACGATCGCGATGCGGGGTGTTCGTCGGATGCGCACCCGGCGACTACGCCGACCAGTTGCGCGCCAGCGGAAAGGCCGACACCGCCTCGGCGTTCCTCGGCGGGTCCAGCTCGATCCTCGCGGCACGCATCGCCTACCAACTCGACCTGCGCGGTCCCGCCGTCGCCGTCGACACCGCCTGCTCCTCGTCGCTCGTGGCGGTGCACCTCGCCGCGCAGAGCCTGCGTACCGGCGAGACGGACGTGGCCGTCGCCGGTGGTGTCGCGCTGATGCTCACCCCGTCGCTGCAGGTTCGTTCCAGCCAGGTCGGCATGTTGTCGCCCACCGGCACCAGCGCACCGTTCGACGCCTCCGCCGACGGTATCGTCCTGGGCGAAGGTGTCGGTGTGGTCGTGCTCAAACGGCTGACCGACGCGGTGCGCGACGGTGACCAGGTCCTGGGCGTCATCAAGGCCAGTGGCGTCAACGGCGACGGCCGCACCAACGGCATCACCGCCCCCAGCGCGGACTCGCAGGCCGCGCTGCTGCGCCGGGTGCATGCCGACGCGGGTGCCAACCCGGAGGACATCACGTACGTCGAAGCGCACGGCACCGGCACCCCGCTGGGCGATCCGATCGAGTTCGCCGCGCTCCGCCGGGTTCTGGGCGCCGGCGGGGCCGGCGACCAGGCATGGTGCGCCCTGGGCTCGGTGAAGGGCAACATCGGCCACACCACGATGGCCGCCGGGGTAGCCGGACTGATCAAGGTCCTGCTGCAGCTGCGGCACGGCGAGATCGCCCCCACTGCCAACTACGCCGAGGCGAACCCGAAGATCGACTTTTCCGGTAGCCCGCTGTTCCCGGTTGCCACCGGCCGGCCGTGGCCGGTGGGAAGATCCGGCACCCGCATCGCCACCGTGTCCAGCTTCGGCTTCAGCGGCACCAACTGTCACCTGGTGGTGGGCCAGGCGCCCCCGCCGCGCCCCCGTTCGCCGCGGACCGTACGCACCGAGGCCGTCGTCCTGTCCGCGCGCACCGACACCGAAAGAACGGCTCTTGTCCGCGACGTCGCCGCCGCGCTCACACCCGAGCTGGCCCTCGAAGACGTCGCCTTCACCCTGGCCCGTGGCCGGCGCCACCTGCGGGCACGCGCGGCGGTGGTGGCACACGACATCGCCGACCTGAGGGCGAAGCTCACGGCGCTGGCCCGAGGCGACTCGCCGCAGGGCTGCTTCGTCGCCACCAGCCCGGTGGCAGCCACCGGGACAGGCACGCCGATCGCCGTGACCGACGCCGAGCAGGCCGCCCGCGCCTTTGTCGAGGGCAGGTCCATGGACTGGTCGGGTTGGTTCGCCGCCGCCACGGCACGGCGGATACCCCTGCCGACATACCCGTTCGCGCCCGCGCGCCACCGCCTGCCGACGCCCGCTGCGCCCACAACCGCCGCGCCGCAACCGGCCCCGGACGGGGCCGTGCAGCTCGACCCTCGGCACCCCATGGTCGCCGATCACGTCATCGCGGGCCGTCCGCTGCTGCCCGGCGCCGCGACCGTCGCCCTGGTCGCCGACGCGCTCGACCGACTGCGGGAACCCCGCTACCCGGTACGCCTGACGGCCGTGCGGTGGCGGCGTCCCTTCCCCGTCGACGGTGAATGCCAGCTGCCGGTCAGCCTGACCCCGTCGGCCGGCGGGTGGACCTTCACGCTGGGGGATCCGGACACACCGCACGCGACCGGAACCGTCACCCGGCCCGCGCAGGCGGCGCCGGTGACGCTCGACATCGCAGCGCTTCGGCGCGACTGTCCCGACCGGGTCGATGTCGATGCCCTCTACCAGGACTTCGACCGCGCGGACATGCGCTACGGTGCCACGTTCCGTCTGCTGCGCGGGCTGTGCGTCGGCCGCGACACCGCCCTGGCCGACCTCCATCCCCCGGCCGCTGAGGCCGTCACCACCGTTGTGGACGCAGCCTTCCAAGCCACCGCCGTCCTCGTCGGCGACACGGCCGGACCGGTGCTGCCCGTGGCGACCTCCGCCATCCACCTGCACCACGACCCGAGCCTGGCCCGTCACGCCGTGGTCCGACGGCGGGGCCCTCTGCGCTTCGACATCGACCTCACCGACGCCAACGGCATGATCGTGGCCACTGTGGTCGGTCTGACCCTGTTCCCGATCGACCCGCTGGAGGGAAAGGTCTTCGTCCCGGCATGGCGGCCCGCTGGACCCGCGCCCGAGGCCAGCCCCGCCACCGGGGACGTCGTCGTGTTCTGCCGTCCCGCCGGACGCCCGTTGGCCGAGGACCTCCTGACCGCGCAGCCCGCCGCCAACGCCGTCCTTCTACCCTTCACCGCCGCGCCGCCGGCCGGCTGGGAGGCACTCGTGGCGACCGTCGAACGGATCTACCTGATCGCGGCCGACGACCCCGGCCAGCGGCCGGGCCACGACCACGGCGCCGGCCTCCTGCTCGGGATCGCGCGCAGCCTGCTGCGCCACGGACGAGGCGAGGACCCCATCCACCTCACCGTCGTCACCGACGCGGCGGTGGGCGCGTCGCCCGACGAACGGGTACGCCCACACGCGGCGGCCCTCATAGGCCTCGCCCGCACCATCGCCGCCGAACAGCCCGCCTGGCGCGTGACCTGCCTTGACGTCGGCGCAGACACCTCGACCGTCGACGCCGCGGCGGTCGCGGCCGAGGACGGCAGCCATCGGCTCGTGGCCCTCCGCGACGGGCGCAGGTTGGTCCGGTCGTTCGTGCCCACCACACCGGCCAAGGCCCGCCTGCCCTACCGGCCCGGCGTGTACCTGGTGGTCGGTGGGGCCGGCGGGATCGGCCACGTGGTCAGCAGGCATCTTGCCCGCAGCGTCGGGGCGACGCTGGTGTGGCTCGGCCGCCGCGAAGCCGACGCCGCGATCCGGCGGGCCCAGGCGGACATCGGTGACCTCGGCGGACACGCGGTGTACGTGCGCGGCGACGTCGCCGATCCCGCGTCGGTGGCCGCCGCGTTGGCCGAGGCTGACCGCCACGGCGAGCTGGTTGGCGTGTTCCACAGCGCCGGGGTGCTGCGCGACCGGCGCCTGGGCAACCTCACCGACGCGGACCTGCAAGCCGCACTGGCTCCCAAGGTCGCCGGCAGTTTGACCCTTGCGGCGGCCCTCGCGGGTCGCCGCTTGCAGCATCTGGTCTTCTTCTCCTCCGCGGCGTCGTTCATCGACGCGGACGGGCAGGCCAACCACGCCGCCGCCAGCACCTTCCAAGACGCCTACGCCACTTCGCTGCGCCGTTCCGGTCTGCCGGCAACCGTCATCAACTGGGGGTACTGGGGGAGTACCGGAGCCGTCAGCGACGACCGACACCGCTCCCTGCTCGCCGCCGACGGGATCCGCTCGCTCGATCCCTCCCTGGCGATGGAGGCGCTGGATCGGATCCTGGCCGCCGCGGTACCGCAGGCCCTGGTCATCGACGCCACCCCCGCCGGTCTGGCCCATTTCGGCATCGGCGGGGCGCCGGCCGCGGCGCCGGTAGCCCCTGCCCGCCCGATGCCAACCGCCGTGCCCACCACGGCGGCCGCCGATCCCGTCGACCGTCGCGCCCACGCGACACCCGCCGACGCGCTGAGTTACGTCCGCGGTGTCTTCGCCGAGGTGCTGGGTCATGACCTCGACGACCTCGACGAGCACAGCACCTTCGAAGAGTTCGGCGTCGACTCGATCATCGGGACGAGGCTGCTCGATCACCTGACCGGCCACCTCGGTCCACTGCCCTCCACCCTGCTGTTCGAGGAAACCACCCTCGCCCGCCTGGCGTCACGGCTGCTCGCCGACCATCCCGACGCCATGGTCACGCGGCTCGCCCCCTCGATCCCGGACCAGCCCGTGTCGACCGGCCGGTCCGCCGGCACGTCCGACGGCCCGTCGCCCGCCGCCATCCCGAGGGCCGCAGTGGCGGACGAGCCGATCGCGGTGATCGCCGTCGATGGCCGCTACCCGGGCGCGCCGGACCTGACCACGTTCTGGGCCAACCTGGCCGCCGGCCGCCGCGACATCAGCGAGGTTCCCGTCGAGCGGTGGGACTGGCGGCAGACCACCGACCCGCAGCGCGGCCTGCGCGAATACCAGCGGTGGGGCGGATTCCTCGACGACGTGGCCGGATTCGACGCCGCCCTGTTCGGGGTGCTTCCCAAGGACGCCGTCGACATCGACCCGCAGGAACGGCTCTTCCTGCAGACGTGCTGGACGGTCCTGGAGAACGCCGGCTACCTCGGCGAACGACACGAGCCGTCCACCGGCGTGTTCGCCGGTGCCATGTACGGCGGCTACGGCGAGCTCGGCGCGATGGCCTGGGTCAGAGGCTCCGCCAACGGCGCCCATTCGGCGTACTGGTCCATCGCCAACCGGGTCTCCTACACCCTGGACCTGAGCGGACCCAGCCTTGCCGTGGACACCGCGTGCTCCTCGTCGCTGACCGCCGTGCACCTGGCCTGCGAGAGCATCCGACGTGGCGAATGCCGGATGGCGCTCGCCGGCGGCGTCAACCTGATCGCGCACCCGCTGCACCACATCGCGCTCGGCTCGCGCAACATGCTCGCCGCGGACGGCCAGCTGAAGGTCTTCGACGACCGAGCCGACGGCTACGTCCCCGGCGAGGGCGTCGGCGCTGTCCTGCTCAAAGGCCTGGCCGACGCGATCGCCGACGGCGACACCATCTGGGCCGTGGTCCGGGGCTCTGCCGTCAACGCCGGAGGAAAGACCAGCGGCTACACCGTGCCCAATCCTCACGCCCAGGGCGCGGTGGTTGCCGCCGCGCTGCGCCGGGCAGGTGTCCGCCCGCGCGACATCGGCTACATCGAGGCCCACGGGTCCGGCACCGAACTCGGCGACCCGATCGAGATCGCCGGCTTGTCCCGTGCGTTCTCCCTGCTCGATGACGCACCCGAGGGCTGTGCCGTCGGGTCGGTCAAGGCCAACATCGGCCACCTGGAGGGAGCGGCGGGCATCGCCGGCCTCACCAAGGTCCTGCTGCAACTGCGCCATCGCACGCTGGTGCAGACCGCATCCCTGCACACCCCCAACCCGAAGATCGACTTCGGGGGGATCGCGCCGGTGCGCGCCACCAGGCCGTGGCCGGCTCGGCCGTCCGGTGCCCCACGTACGGCGTGCGTCAGCTCCTTCGGCGCCGGCGGCGCCAACACCCATCTGGTGGTCGAGGAGTACGTCGCTGCGCCCACCACGTGGAGCCCGAGCCACGACGAGCACCTCGTCGTGTTGTCGGCACCGGACGAGTCCCGCCTGATGGAGCTCGCCGGACTGCTCGCCGAGCAGCAACAGTCCGACCCGGCGCCCCTGGCCGCGCTGGCCTGCACCAGCCAGACCCGCCGGCGAGCGTTCCGCGAACGACTCGCCGTCATCTGCGCCGACGTGCCCGCGCTCGTCACCGCACTGCGTGCCTACGTCGCCGGCGAAGCCACACCCGGGCTCGTCCGAACCGGCGACGCGGCCGCCGGCGACCTCGCCGATGCCCTCACCGCACGGGACCTGCCGACGCTGGCCGGACTGTGGGTCGCCGGGACCACCGTGCCGTGGTCGGTGCTCTGGCCGACGCCCACACCCCCGACGCCGTTGCCCAACACTCCGCTGCGGCCCGTCGCCTACTGGATCGACGAGCACGACACGGCGCCACGGCCCACCACCCGCGTCGAGTACGAACGGCGTGAGCTGAGCCCTGGCCCGCTCGGTGACGCCACCTTCCCCATCGACTCCGTGCTGATCGTGGGTGCCGCCGACTGCGCGGTGCGCGCACAACTGCGCGACAGGATGCTCGGCTCGGGAGTCCAGGTCACCGTCGCCGAACCCGAGCAGGCCGCGAGGATCACGGCGGAGCTCGTGGCCGCCGGTCGCGCCCCCGCAGCCGTGACGTACGTCGGACGCGATCACGTCGACGGCCTCGCCGACCCGACCTCGACGTTCCATCACGTTCTGGAAACCGTGGTCGCCCTGCTCACCGCCGGCCACCGGCCCCGTGTGGTGTGCGCACGTGTGTCCGAGCACCCCGAGCAGCAACCCCACCTGACGGCGATGACAGGGATGCTTCGCACCCTCACCGCCGAGACCGGGTGCGCCGGAATCTGTGTCGCCTCCGACGACCCGGCGGCGGCCGCCTGGCAGATCCTGGGCGAGCTGCGCCATGGAACGGACGACGACGTCGAACACCGCGCCGGTCGCCGCCTGGTCGCCGCGATGCGCACGTACCGGCCCGTCCCCGCCCGCCCGGGCTGGGTCCGGCCCGACGGCGCCTACCTCGTCACCGGAGGGGCCGGCGCACTCGGGTTGCACATCGCCGCGCTGCTGGCCGCCCGCGGCGCGACGGAGATCATCCTGCTCGGCCGCTCCGCCCTCACCACCGATCAGGCCGACCGGATCACCGCTCTACGCCGGCCGGGAGTGACCGTGCGTCACCTGCGCTGCGACGTCGCCGATCCGGCAGCGCTGGCGCAGGCGCTCGCCGACGCGCGCCGCCACCAGCCGCTGCGGGGAATCGTGCACTGCGCCGGAGTCATCCGCGACGCCCGCCTCGTCGACAAGACGCCCGCGCAGGTCGCCGAGGTCCTCGCCCCGAAACTCACCGGCACGCTCGCCCTCGACCAGGCCACGGCGGGGGACCCGCTGGACTTCTTCGTTCTGTTCTCCTCCGTCGCGGCGACCGTGGGCAACCCCGGACAGGTCGACTACAGCTATGCCAACGCCTTCCTCGACGCGTTCGCGTCCACCAGAACGACGTGGGTCGCCGCAGGACGCCGCCGAGGCCACACACTGTCCATCGGCTGGCCGCTGTGGGCCGACGGCGGCATGGGTGTGCCCGCGGCGGTCCTCGATCGGCTCCGCAGCCGTTTCGGCATGGTCCCGATGACCTCCGACACCGCAACCGCCGTGCTGGAAACCCTGCTCGCCGGCCGGGACCCCGCAGTCGTCGTGGTCGAGAAACTCGTCGATGCCGAACCGTCCACGCCGTTGCAAGGGCCGCCAGCCACTGCGGTGCCGCCTCGGGCCGTCCCGTCTGACGCGTCCCGCGACGCGCACCAACCAGACGCGCTGGAGCAGCTGCGCGATCTGGCGGCGTCGTTCCTGCTGGTCGACGCCAAGGACGTCGACATCGACACCGAGCTCATGGACCTCGGGTTCGACTCGATCTCCATGTCCCAGCTCACCGAGCAGATCAACCGGATCTACGACCTCGAGATCCTGCCGACGGTCCTCTTCGAGCACCCGACTCTGGCGGCACTCGCCGGTTACCTCCGCACCGAACGTCGCGCCACGCCGGCTGCTGACGCGGCGCCCACGACCTCAACCGGCAGCGAGAGCGCCCGCGACATCGCCGTCGTCGGCATGGCGGGCATCATGCCCAAGTCACCCGACCTGGACACCTTCTGGCGCCACCTCGCCGCCGGCCACGACCTGGTCCGACACGTTCCCGAGGACCGTGAGGCGCTGCTCGCCGACCCCCGCACCCGCCACCTGGTCGGTGGCTTCCTCGACCAGGTCGGCGAGTTCGACGCCACCCTGTTCGGCATCTCGCCCAAGGAAGCCGCGCTGATGGACCCGCAGCAGCGTCTCTTCCTGCACTGCGTCTGGTCGGCGATCGCCAACGCCGGACACGCCGGCGCATCCCTGGCGGGCACCCGGACAGGCCTCTTCGTGGGCGTATCGACCCACGACTACGAGGACCTGATGACCCTCGACGGCATCCCGGTGCGGGCGCACATGGCCACCGGTCTGTCGCACGCCGTGCTGGCCAACCGGGTGTCGCACCTGCTGGACCTGCGTGGCCCCAGTGAGGCCGTCGACACCGCGTGCTCCAGTTCGCTGGTGGCCCTGCACCGCGCCGTCCGAGCGTTGCGCAGCGGCGAGTGCGACACCGCCATCGTCGGCGGCGTTTCCGTCCTGCTCACCCCCGGCCTGTTCACCGCCTTCACCGAGGCGGGCATGCTCAGCCCACAGGGTCGGTGCGCCACGTTCGACAAGGCCGCGGATGGCTACGTCCGCGGCGAAGGCGCCGGCGCCGTGGTGCTCAAGTCCCTGGGACGGGCCCTTGCCGACGGCGACCACGTGCACGCGGTCATCCGGGGCAGCGCGGTCAACCATGGTGGAAAGGCCGCGTCGCTGACAGCTCCCAACCCTCGAGCGCAGGCCGAGGTCCTGACCGCCGCCCACCGCGACGCGGGCCTCGGCCCCGACGACATCTCCTACCTGGAGGCCCACGGCACGGGCACCAGGCTGGGTGACCCCGTCGAGATCGAGGGCATCAAGAAGGCCTTTCCCGTGCGACGCGCCGGGCAGCAGCTCGCCGTCGGCTCGGTCAAGACCAACATCGGCCACCTCGAGGCAGCCGCGGGGATCGCCGGCCTGCTCAAGGTCCTCCTCGCGCTGCGGCACCGGCACCTGCCGCCTCACCTGCACCTGTCCGAACTCAATCCCCACATCCGACTGGCCGGCACCAGCCTCACCATCACCGATCAGCTCACCGCCTGGCAGGCGCCCGTCCTGAGGGCCGGCATCAGCTCGTTCGGCTTCGGTGGCACCAACGCCCACGTCGTGGTGGAGCAGCCCCCGACGCTTCCCGCGCCGGCGGCCGACGGCCCGCTGGTCTTTCCGCTGTCCGCACCTGATCCCGCCCGGCTCGCCGACTATGCGAGCCGGTTGGCCGAACACATCAGCACGGAGCCCGTCGACCTCGCCAGCGTCGCCTACACCCTGCAGACCGGCCGCGACGGATACCCCAGCCGTCTGGTCGTGCACACCGCCGACCGCGGCGACCTCGTCGCCGCATTGCGGGCCGCCGCCCGGCGCGTCGACCACCCCGCCGTGACAACCCTCGACTCACCGCAGAGGCAGGGGCAGGGGCCGGTGGCGCAGCTCGTCCACTCCTTCCTCACCGGGCACGACGTCGCCTGGGACCGGCAGTGGGCGGTACGACCCCGCCGGGCGCCCCTGCCGACGTTCGCTCTCGCCCGGACGACGTACTGGTACACCGACGCAGCGGCCGGCGCGGTCGCGCCGAGCACGGTGACGAGGGGCGCCGCCGCCCCACCCGCGAGCCCTCGGCCCTCGCTCGACAACGGCCACCGTGCGGCCGCCATCGCGCTCGAGCCGGCACCGGCGTCCACCTCGCTGCACGGTCGTAACGGCACCGGATCCGCCGGTCCTCACCCCAACGGCATCCTGCCCGTCGACGAGCACGGGACCCCCGGCGGCGGCGGGCAGGACGTCTCGGAGCGCATCCGCCGTACGATCCGATCCGAGCTGGTCGACCTGCTGGGCCTCGACCCGGCCACCCTCACCGACGACGGGTCACTGCGAGCCCTCGGTCTGGACTCGATCTTCACACTCGACCTGACTCACCGCCTCACCGACGCGTTGGGTCCCGTCCTCGACGCCGCTCAGGTGTACGACTACGACAGCGTGGACCTGCTCACCGGGATGCTCACCGAATCGCTGGGCAATGCCCCGGTCGCGCCGGTGACCGAAACCGCCGTTGGCGACGACCACGTCGCGGGGCAGGACGATGACACGGTGATTGACAAGCGGGACCTGACGGCGGCCCCCGCTCTCGCTGCGACCGTCGCCTCGCTCGATGCCAGCTACGGGGTGGAAAGTGGCCTGGCCGGACGCGACATCGCCCCGGTCCTGTTCGTTCCCGCCGATCACAGCGGGTACATCGAGTTCGCCTGGTCCGAACGAGCGGCCCTGGTGTGGGGCTACACCGGGCCCGAGGAGGCCCGCATCCCGGTTGTCGACCGCTTCACGCGGCACATGACGTCGCGGGCCCGGCGGGTCAACGTCCTGTCTCCGGTCCGGCTCACCGAGCTGGCCGGTCAGCCCTGCACCGCCACACCCTTCGGTGTCGTGCAGCACCTGACCGATCTGACCTCGTTCACCATCGAGGGCGGCCGGATGCGACGACTCCGAGGCAACATCAGCAGGTTCACCCGCCAGGGCGCCATCGACGTCACCGAGTACCGGCCGGGAACCCACCCCGCGACCGACGCGGCCATCGTGGGCCTCGTCGACGAATGGACGGCCGGCAAGAAGCACGTCAACCGCTACGTCTCGCGCGTCCGATCGGACCTGGCCCAGGGCGCGCTGCCCGACGCGCACCGGCTGTTCCTCACCCGGCTCAACGGTGACCTGATGGCGGCGGTCGTCGTGACCAGGATGGCCAGTGAGCCCGGCTACCTGCTCGACGTCGAGTTCTACCGCCGGACGATGCCGCTGGGCGGCCTCGAGTTCACGATCGTGCACATCATCGACACGGTGCGGGCCGAAGGCGCCACCGTCTTCAGCTTCGGCGCCACGTTCGGCGTCCAGGTAGGCCAGTCCGACAACGCCTCGCCTGCCGCGGTCAGGGCGCTGAGCAGACTGAGCGAGGCCGGGGTCAGCGGCGCCGGCAACTACCAGTTCAAGAGCAAGTTCCGTCCGATCGAGATGCCGATCTACCTGTGCCAGCCCGTGTCCGGGCCCAGCTCGGTCGAGGAGGTGCTCTTGATGATCGCCTCCCCTGAGCAGCGACCCGCCGGCCGCCCCGCGAGCACCGACGCCGCCACCGGTGACGAGGACAAGAACCCCGATCGCCGGCACAACGCCGCTGTGAAGGACCGGCCGTCATCGGCGGCGCAAGCCGACTCGCCCCTGGCCGCCGCCGACTGGAACGTCCTGCGGTTGAGCCCGGACGTGATCGACGTCGACCTGATCACGGACTCCTGGGCCGAGCGGCAGGACCCCTGGATCGCGACCCGGCAGCGGAAGCTGCTTGACAGCCTGGACCTCCAGCCGGACCGGATGGAGGTGCCCTGGCTGCCGTTTGCCACCGTCCTTCCCACCGCCAGCGGGCGCGCCGCCGAGCGGCTGCTCTGCCGTGCCTGGGCGGGCCGTCGGGGCGTCGTGCTGCACAACGGGGTTTTCCCCACCTGGCTGGTCGCGCTCGCCGAGAGCCGGTTCACACCGGTCGCGCTGGTGCATCCACCGGCCCCGGAAGTGGACTTCGCCGGCGACCTTCCCTTGGCCGTGCTGGACGCTGCTCTCGTCGAGCACGCCGAGCAGATCGCGTTCGTCGTGGTCGAACCCGGGGCCAACGCCTGCGGTGGCGAGCCGATGTCGCTGGCGAACCTGCGATCTGTCGGCCAACGGCTGCACGCGCGAGGTGTGCCGCTGGTGCTGGATGCCACTCGTCTGCTCGACAACGTCGCGGCCATCGTCGAGCGGGAGGCGGGCCAGGTCGGCCGTGGCCCCTGGGCTGTCCTCCGCGAGATGGTGTCCCTGGCCGATGCGCTCACCCTCAGCCTGTCCAAGGACTTCGGGCTCGCCTCCGGGGGCCTCATCGCCACCCGCGACCCGGCACTGGGGGAGCGGATCCGCGCCGACCAGGCGTTGCACGGTGCTGACATCGGCAGACTCGACCGGGCGCTGGCCCGAACCGCACTTCGTGGTGGCGACGTGGTCTGGGATGGGGTCCTTCGCCGCCGCGAGGCCGTGCGTGCGCTGCGGCGGCCGCTGACCAAGGCGGGGCTCCCGGTCGTCGGCACCGACGGCGCGCACTGCGTCCTGCTCGACGTGGCCGCCATGCCGCGGTTCGCCGAGTTGACCGAGCCGGTCGCCTCGTTCCTGGCATGGCTCTACGACACCACGGGAGTGCGGGGCGGACCACACCTGTCCGGCGGTGGCGCCCATCCGAGCAGGGACCGGTGCGTTCGGCTCGCCGTGCCGGTGGGCATGGATGCCGTGACGGCGCGCCGGGTGGGACAGCAGATCGCTACGGCGGCATCGGGCACGTTCTCGGCGCCGAATCTGACCCGCGAGTCACCACCCGGCGTCGCCTCCCAGGACGCGCGCTACCGCCCGGTTGCCGCCTCGCTGCCAACGTGGTTCGGGCGGCAGCTGACCGAGCTGGGTCAATCGCTGCGCCGTCCCGGTTACGCGCCCGGCGACGACAACCTCGGGGTGCTGCGCGAGATCTGCCCGGCGGTCGCCTGCCACCTGCTGGAGGTCGCCGAGGGAACTGTCGAGGTGTTCGAGGTCGGCTCCGGGCCGACGCTGGTGCTGATGCACCCGTTCAACGTCGGCGCCGGCATGTTCGCCCCGCAGCTGGCGGGGTTGGCCGACCGGTTCCGCGTCATCGTCATCCACCAACCAGGCGTCGGACGCACCCGGGTGCCCTCGGCGTTGACCCTCGACGGTGTCGCCGAGCTGCAGCGTGCCGTGCTGGCCGAGCGGGGCATCACCGAGCCCGTTCACGTGGGTGGCGCCTCGGTGGGCTCCATCTTCGCCGAGTACTACACGTTGCGCTATCCCGAGCAGGTGCTGTCCCTGAGCCTGCTCGGCGGCTCGTACAAGTTCGCCAACCGCAAGGGCCGCATCGACAAGCTCGCCGAGGTCCTGGCGGAGGACTTCGGGGCCATCAACGACGGCGGCGGCCGGATCGACCGGGCCACCGCTGCGGAGCTGACGGCACTGCTGCTGCGCTGCGAGAGCATGGACCCGAAGACCGGGCTGAAGTACCTGACCCTGTTCACGGAGCAGGACCTGAGCGGGCGTCTGCCGGACATCAGCGTGCCAACTTTGGTGGTGCAGGGCCGGCACGACTCGGTGGTCGGGGTCAAGACCGGGCACTTCATGCACGGGGCGATCCCCGATGCCCGATACGTGGAGCTGCCGAACTCTGGGCACTTCGTCTGCTTCACTGATGCGGAGCGGGTCAACGAGGAACTCACCGGGTTCCTCATCGGTGCGACCACGCCCGTCGGGTCGGTGCAGGGGAGGCCATAGGTCAGGCGGGGCGGTGCTCGCGCGGGCGGCCTCCGGGTCGACGCCGATGGTCACCTGCCGCCGCGCCGGCGGCCTGTTTGAGCGACCTCACGCTCGTGCTCGGACCACCTCGTGACCACCCGACACCCGCCGGGCAGCTCGCAAAGCAGGCCGGGGCACCAGGGCGCGGGCGCCTGCTGTCAGCGCAGGTCCGCAGCGGTGAAGTAGCGGACCGTCGCGTCGTCCGCGCCGCCGGAGGACAGGTAGCGGCTGAAGTCGGCGTCGTGCACCTCGTGAACGAAGTTCCAGGTCAGCGAGACGCTGTCGGTGAGGGCGATGGCGGCGTGCGGCCACCCGGCCGGGATGTAGATGCAGTCGCCCGGCTCGAGCACCACGTCCAGTTCCACGGCGGCGTTCCGCCAGTGCGGAAACGCGGACTCGTCAGGTTGGTCGAGATCGACCAGGTCGGTCGGTTTACCGTCGCGGCTGAGCAGCGGCAGCGAGTCGGGCCTGAACAGCATGACCCGTTTGCGGCCAGTCGTCTGGCACAGGCAGGCGTCACTCGCCCACGGGTCGACGTGCAGCCGGGTGCGTCCCTGCGCGCCGCAGACGAAGATCCCCTTGGCAGGGAAGGGGTCCCGGGCGGCGTCGGCCGGACCGCGCAGCCGGGGGAAGACGTAGCCCGAGTCGGGCAGCCAGGACGGCATGGCCCAGTCGTCGGCCAGAGCCGTGAAGGCCGTGTCGGCCCAGGGGAGCCGGCTGGCGTTCTGTCGGGCGTACCAGCGCAGGTAAGGCGGGGCGGCCGGGGAGGTGACGCCGATGTGCCGTGCGACGTACGCACCGAAGGTCGACACGCCGTAGAGGCTGAACAGGGAGTCGTACAGCGGAACCCTGTGTTCGCCGAAGCGTCTGGTCAACGTGGCGAAATCCCATTCGGGTGCCCAGTTCCACGCTGCGGCGGCGCCGCGGACCACCACCGGTTGCCGCCAGGTCAAATACCGGTCGACGAACTGCGACGACGTCAGGGCCTCGACCTGGGTGCTCTCGCTCATGGTCACCTCATCTGAGGGGTACACCGGCCGCCCCGGTCCCAGGGCCTGGCCGACTGTATGCCGAGGCCCGCGACCTGGGGCGCGCAATAGTGTGCACACCCGTGCCGGCCTGCTGGCAGCTCGGCTTGGGCAAGGCTAGGGGAGGGTGCCGTCGACCGCGATGCTCGTCGCACCGGTGTGCCGACCCAGCAGGTCCGCGGCGCCGGACATCAGTGCCTCCGCGATGGCGTCGGCGTGACGTTGCCGCCACGGACCTAGTCCGGTCTCGTCGGCGAACCTGTTGAAGGCGCCCATCGCCGGGCCGCAGTGCACCTGGAAGTTCACTTTGTCCTCAACCTTGCCGTCCATCGCCGCGATGGTGCTGTCCACGAAGTACTGGCGGAACACCATCCCCATCCGCAGCTTGGGAGCTGACTCGGCGCGTGCGATGTCGGTGGTGTCACCTCTGGCCTGGTGACGTTGCCGGATCCGTTCCCAAACCTCCTCGAGAGGCTGACCGAAACAACTGCTCTCCACGGTTGCCCGGGTACGCGCGTCGAGGTCCTCGATGCCCCCATGGTTGCGGTACAGCTGGTAGAGCTTGTTGGCCCGAGCCGCGAACAGGGTGCCCTTGCGCATCACCTGCACCCGTGCACCCAGCTCGAACATGTCGCCGGCGGGAGCGTAGGTGGTGTCCTGCACATCAAGATCGGACAGCATGTCCTTTACCAGTGCTGACGTGCCCGCCTCGACGGTGCACTGGTTCACCGAGCCGGTGACGACGAAGTCCGCGCCGAGCACGAACGCCGCAGCGACGGCCTCCGGCGCGCCGAGGCCACCGGAGGCGCCGAGACGGATGTCGACCGGACGGCTGTACCGGCGCACCAGGGCGTCACGCAGCCGCGTGAAGCTCGGCACCAGCGTCAGGGCGACACCGCCGTCGGTGTGGCCCGCGGAGTCCGCCTCGACACAGACGTCCTCGCTCACCGGCAGCTCTTGACCGACCGCGGCTTCCTGCTCTGTGAGCAGTCCCTGCGTCACCAGCCGATCCACCACTTCTTTCGGTGGCGGGCTCATGAACGCGGTGGCAACCTCCGGCCGCGACACCTTCGCCAGCACTCGGCGCACCGCCACCGGCCGGCCTCCGGGTCCCTGGTGCGCGCCGTGGAGCCTGAAGCGGACCAGCGCCGGGGTGATCGCGGTGTAGGCGGCTGCCTCGACGAAGCGGATGTCGTGACGGAGATAGAGGTCCACCATCGCGCTTTCCGCCGCCGGGCGACGGATGTCGTACAGCAGGTTCATGCCGAACAGCCCGGTGTCGCCCAGCGCCGTCCGAAGCTGGCCGATGGCGGTTTCCACCTCGGTCAGGGGCAGTCCGCCGGTGCCGAAAAATCCCAGCATCCCGGCGTTGGCCATCCGGACGACCAGGTCGACCGACGAGATGCCCCGGTACATCGATCCGGCGAGATAGGCATGCCGCACGCCGAAGTCGTGCCGGAACGTGGCCGACCCCAAGGACGCGGCGCTCGGCCGCGCCGACCGCCGTGGTGTGGTGGCGGGTGGGCGGGTCGCCGGTGCCGGCGCCGGTGGGTGGGGCTGCCCGTCGGGCGGGCCTGGCGGCGAGGACGCGGTGGGGGAGGGCGTACCGCTTTCTGAGGCGTTCTCCCGATCCGGAGAGCAGGCCGCCCACAGCCGGGTCAGGACGTCTCCAGGGCCGAGCTCGACAATGTCCTGCACCCCGAGCGCGGCCAGGGTGCGCATGCTGTCCCGCCATCGCACCGGCGCGGTTATCTGGCGTGTCAGCAGGTCGGCGATGTTTCGGTCAGGGTAGGGCTGCGCGGTCGCATTGGCGATGACCGGGATCCGCGGCGGCGCGTACCGCACCTCGGCGAGGTCGGCGGCGAACTGCCGAGCAGCCAATTCCATGTATCGGGAGTGAAACGCCGCGCTGACGTTGAGCGGCACGTACCGGCCCCCGGCGGCGCGTATCCGCGTGGCGAGCGCGTCGAGTGTCTCGCGCGGACCGGACAACACGGTCTGCTCCGGCGAATTGTAGTTGGCCACATCCACGTCATCTGCCTGTGCGTGGGACAGCACTGCGGCAAGAGTGTCTGCCGCCAGTCCTACCACCGCAGCCATCGCCCCACCGGCGGCCTGGCCCATCAGTTCCCCGCGTCGTTTCACCAGCCGAAGGCCGCTCTCGAACTCGAAGCACCCGGCAGCGCACAACGCCGTCAACTCTCCGACGCTGTGCCCCGCCAGGAACGCCGGAGCCGGTTCGGAGTCCATCCGGGCCCGAAAGGCCAGGTATTCGACGACGAACAGGGCGGGCTGGACGTATTCGGTCCTGCGAAGGCCGCCGCTGATGGTGCCGTCGCACACATCTCGGATCGAGTAGCCCAACACCCGGTCGGCCGCTTTGCGATGGTCAGTGAACCGAGACAGCAGGTCCAATCCCATCCCGGGTCGCTGGGCTCCCTGGCCCGGAAAGAGCCACGCTTGCGCGGGCCGCCCCGCCCCGGTCATCGGCAGGACGTCAGGTAGTCGGTGAGCTCGTTGGCGTTCACCACGATGTTGTGGCCGTGCTTTCTCGTCATGCCTGCCTGTTGAAAACGCTTGAGGAAATAGCCGACACGCGATCGGGTGGTGCCCACCATCTGCGCCAACTCCTCATGAGTCACGCGGCAGTCGATGATCAGGCCGTCGCCATCGCCATCGCTGTTGCCGCTACCGAGCTTCTGGGCCAGCCGCAGCAGGGTCATCGCCAAACGGTGCTCGCTGTCGAGCGTCACGAAGTTCGTCAGAGTCTCCTGCTGCTCGGTGATGTGTGAGGCCAGATGGTGGTCCCAGGCATCGCGCAGCATCCGGTCGTCGGTGATCTGGTGCAGCTGGTCGCGCGCGATCACCGTCAGCTCCGTGGGGCTCTTGGTCATCGCGGTCTCCGCTCGCCGTCCCCTCAGGATGCTCGACACCCCGACGATGGCGGTTGGCCCACTGATTTCCAACAGGCACGGCTTCCCGTTCAGCGACCAGGTCATCGACTTGACCCAGCCACTGTTAATCAGATAAAGCCAATCTCCTGAGTCGCCCCAACTGTAGAGATGAACCTCGGGCGGCAGCCTTCTGACCGGCGCATGAAACGTACCTTCATCGATCTTTGCGAGAATGATCCTCCCCAGGACCGTTCGTCGATGCAAGGTGGTGACTTGACGGTCCGCGTCCCGTAGCGAGACGCGCTCCTTGATCTGCATCTGTTCTCCCCCGAAAACAGTTCCCCAGTCGACTCGTTCCCTTGCCGCCAACGGTGCTCGTCCGGCCCTTGCCGGCTTATCCCCTCCCACCAACACGCAGGATCTGCTTGCCGGTTTGCACGTTGGCATTTGCACTCGGTCAACGTCGCCGAAGCGGTGCGCACCTTGAGCCGCAGCGGCGATCACACTGTGTTATCGCTCAGTCATTTAACAGCGGCTACGGTGCTGTTACAAGGTCGGGGTCGTAAGCCCGACCGATCGGACTGATGTCCAAAAACAGACATCTCCCGCAACCGCAGGCTGTCTGATTTCGTCGTTCTTCGATGGGTCTGCTCCGGTAAGTGGAGGGCCTCGCGGTGGTCCGAGAGCCGCGTTCTCGTGTCCGGATCGACCCCATCTTGGTAGAGTCGGCAACTGTGGCTATTGATGCGCGCTTCCAGCCACAACACAGTGGCGAACCTGCTTATTGGCCGAGGGGCGGGAATATGATAAGCGGCGCGAGGCTGCGCGTGTCCGAAAGTCAACGGCGAGCCCGTCTTTCCGTCCGGCATGCGTTGATTCCAGAAGGTATCGCCAAGGATGCCGGCGCTGTTGCCGGCTCGCTCGTCGCGATCCACGCCACTGACCCGCCGACCGTCTACCTGTCCGTCGCCGCCCGTACGCGACTCGCCGGTCCCGTTGACGTCGCCGCCGGCCTGCACGCGCCGTCGATGACGCGCATGACCGGCATGCGTCGCACCGTCTTCGTCCTTCAGGCGGACCTGGCCCCGACGGTGCTGGAGGCGACCGCCCGGCCGCTGGCGCTGCGGGACCGCGCCACTATCCTGCGTCTGCTCGACGCTCACCTCGGCTGGACCGAGGACCACCTCACCGAGATTGAGGACTCGATCGTCGCGCTCGTCATCGCCAAGGGCACGATCACCGGCCGCGAGCTTGCCGAGGCGCTTCCCGTCCTGCGCACCAAGATCCGTCCCAGCAGCTCCCCGTCGTCCACCGCCCCGGGACAGCCGGTCAGCATGCGCATCCTCTACAACCTGGCGATGACCGGACGCATCTGCCGGGGCCGTCCGCTCGGCGGGTGGACCAGCGGACAGTACACGTGGTCGCCTCCCGCACCGATGGCCACCATCGAGCCGCGGGCCGCACGAGCCGACCTGCTCAGCCACTATCTCGCCCGCTACGGACCGGTCACCGAGGCAGATGTCCGCTGGTGGACCGGATGGACCGTCACGCAGACGCGTCAGAGCCTGGCGGACGTCAACGCCGTTGCGGTGGAGCTGAGCGAGGGCCAGACCGGATACGTCGCCCCCGACGACCTCGACCCGGTCGAGCCACCGGAGCTCTCGGTGGCGCTGCTTCCCGCGCTGGACTCCACCGTGATGGGCTGGCGTGACCGCGCCTGGTACCTGCCCTCCGAGAGCACGCCGGCGTTGTTCGACCGTACCGGCAACGCCGGCCCGACCGTTTGGGTCAACGGCCAGGTGGTCGGCGGGTGGGCCCAGGACCGCATAGGCCGTATCAACTGGCGTCTCCTGAACGACGTCGGCGCACGGGAGCAGAGGGCGATCGCCGCCGAGGCCGAACGACTGTCCACCTGGCTCGGCGGGTCGCGTGTCAGCCCAAGGTTCCACACACCGCTGGAGCGAGAACTGTCCGACAGCCCAGGGCACAAGCGGTGATCGGGCCGCACCGCCTGGACCAGCAGCTCACCCCGCCGTAGCCGGTCGGCGCTTCACTGCCGATCTCGGGCAGTTCCTCAAGGGCGCCCAGGGCTGGCTGCCCCTCCGGTAGGGCACGCTGCGTCAGCGACGTGACGTACCGAACCGACTCGAAGCGCTCGGTGTCTCCCGCCGCAAGATCCTGCCGCCGCATGGGGGCGGCCCGCCGGGGCCGCCCCCACCTCACCACGTCAGCCTTGCGCGACCAGGTAGACCTCCTGAGTGCGGTCCCGCTGGGTACGCAGCGCACGCCGGTCGCTGGTGAAGACGACCGCTCCCTTGTCGACAGCCGGCCAGGTGCCGTTGCCGAGGGTGCTCACCGGGACCGGAGGGGTCCAGCCCGAGGCCGTC
Source organism: Micromonospora sp. RHAY321 (assembly GCF_023896955.1). Classification (GTDB taxonomy): domain Bacteria; phylum Actinomycetota; class Actinomycetes; order Mycobacteriales; family Micromonosporaceae; genus Micromonospora. The sequence continues at coordinate 470,430 of NZ_JAMHIW010000001.1, read as the reverse complement.
CGGCGGGAGGTGAAGACCTTCCAGCGCCAGTCAGAGGAGCGGGAGTCGTACCAGACGGCCCGGACGGTTCCGTCACGGTCGGCGGCGAGCCGGGGCCGCTGGCTCATCGCGTTCGGGTCGAGCGCGACCGCCTCCGACGGCGACCACGTCACGCCGTCGGCCGACCGGCTCGCGCGCAGCATGAGGTTCACCCCGGCGGCCGAGAGGGCCTTGGACTCCCAGATGACGACGTAGCCGCCGTCCCGGTCCACCGCCACGCTCGGATGCCGGTCGGCCGCGTCGTCGTTGGCACTGACCCGTACGGGGGCGCCCCAGACACTGCTCGCGCCCGGCCGCACCGTGGCCAGGATCTCCCAGTTGTCGGGGTTGGTGCCGCCGCTGGCCGGTTGGCCGGCCGGCGGGGTGTGGCCGGTCCACCCCGCGTCCGGGTCGAACCGGTTGTCCTGCCAGGTCACGATGATCCGCCGGTCCTCGGTCACCGCGACCGCGGGGAAGAGTGAGGCCGGATGGATCGGCGAACGGGCGTCGGCGGGCGTACCGGGGACGATGACCTTGCCGGCGGCGGAGACGTTCACCGGCGCCCGGTCGACGCCGACGACCTGGACGTGAACGTCGAACGCCCCGCCGCTGTTCTCCGCCCAGGCGACGACCGGGTGTTCGCCGTCGAGGAGAGCGAGCGCCGGGTGCTCGGCCCGACCGTGCCCGGTGCTCAGCTTCACCGCAGAGGCGAAGCTGCGTCCGCCGTTGCGGCTGTGGCGCAGCCAGATGCCCGGCCGGTGCGGCTGCTCCTGGCCCTGCGCGTCCTGCCAGACCACCCAGACGTCGTCGTCGGCGGCCACCACTCGGGGCGCGCGGGCGGTGCCGGAGTGGCCGGACAGGACGACCTCATTGTCGGCGTGCTTGTTCCCGTGCCCGTCGAGCCGGCGGTAGACCACCGACGTCCGGTGCTCCGCGTGCACCTCGGCGACGACGTGGGTGACGCGGCCCTCCACGGCGACGTCGGCGAACCCGGCGAAGCCGTCGCGCTGGCCCACCACCAGGTCCGCCCGGTCGTCGCCGCCGGCCGGCGCCGGAAGCGCGATCTCGGGGGCCGGCACCGCGGGCCGCCGGACCGACAGGAAGACCGGCGACGTGGCGGCGCGCAACTGGTCCGGCAGGTTCGGGTCCGCCTCGCGTCCGGACAACTCGCCCGGGGCACGCACCTCCACCCGGTACCAGGTGTGGTCGCCGGTCACCGTGAGCGGAAGCAGGTAGGTCTGGTCCGCCCTGTCCGGGACGTACGTGGCGACCGGTCCCGCCGAGCGGCCCGGGGCGGCGTAGACGAGCACCTTCATGCCGGTGGCCCGCTTGACCCGTACCCGCAGCGCCGCGCGTTTCGGCAGGCCCCGGACGTCCACGATCACCTCGTCGCCGCCCATCGCCTCGAACCGGCCGTCACCGTCGGCGTCGGCCTCGATCGTGGCGAACGGCCCGTCCGTACCGGACGACAACGTCGTGCGGCCGGCCTTGAGCGCGTCGAGGACGGCGCGGACCGAGCGCTCGGCGGCGAAGACCCAGGTGGTCGGCTGGCCGGGGGCGCTGACCGGGCGCAGCTCCTTGAAGTGGCTGTCGCTCGCTGCGACGCCGCCGAAGCGGAAACCGTGGTTCCAGCGGTTCTCGGCGTACTCGATCTCGACGTCGGGGTTGCTGCTGGCGTTCCACAACTCCACGGCGTCAACGCCCTGCGCGCTCGCGTTGGCGTTCGGCCCGGCGGCCGGGGTGTACTCGCCGTCGTCCGGGTGCGCGACCGACCAGAACGCGTGCTGGGCGTGCGCGTCCCAGATCGACTGCTGGACGTGCCGGAACGCGGCTGAGCCGGGCGGGTTGGCGCCGTCCACCACGGTGTCGACCGCGCCGAGCACCACGGCGTGCGGCGAGCCGTTCACCTCCTCGCCGGTGAGCAGCAGCAACTTGTCGGACCGCCACAGCGGGTCCCAGTGCTGGTCGAACGTGCGGTGGTCGGTCAGTGGCAGGAACGCCAGACCGACCGACTCGGCGTAGCTGATCTGGTCGCTGACCGGCAGGTTCCCCGGGTCCCGCTGGTTCGACAACTGGCGCGGCGCGCTGCCGTCGGACGAGTGGTCGTCGTGGACGTGGGTGTCACCCGGCAGCCACATGCCCTCCGGCTCGTCTCGCCCACCGGGCTTACGCTCCACGTCCGCGTCCGCCTGGGCGGCAGTGGCGGGCAGCAGCCCCGCGGCGGCGACGACGCCACCCATGGCGATGAACTGTCTGCGATCTAGCTCCATGCGGCCCTCATCTCGCGCAGATCCCTCCGGCGCACATGTCCTGGTGAGGCAGCCGTCGGTGGGCTCGAATTGATCAAGCGAGCGCAACGCTAGCCAGCCGATTGCGTAGGTCCCGTGAATCGCCGGTGAAGATCAAATGGCGAGGAACGGAGCGACGGCTGCGGCCCTTGTCCTGCGGAGGCGGACGGGTGGCGACGTGCGCGGTGATGCCGGGTGCCGGAGGGCGCCTCGCGCACCGTGTACGGGATGCCGCGCCCCGCTCGTCCCCCGCTGCGTGGGGGAACGGTCACGTCGACGAGGCCGGCGAACGAGTCGAGCAGCGTGTTGCGGCCAGGAAAGCCAGATGCGGTGGGTCGCACTGTGCGACGCGCCACGGCGGGGCGATTTCTCGCCCCGCCGTGGTCGAGGTCAGTTGTCGGTAGGCGGTGCCGTCAGTTCGGCGTGCCGCACCGTGTAGTTCCCGCGAGTCACCGTGGCGAACGCGGCCGGCGCGAGGCAGGTACCGATTCGGGACGGACCCCATTGGCCCGCCTCGTTCTGGTCGGCGCTGGCCGACCAGGTGAAGCCGACCCGGTCGCGGCCGCGGCCGCCGTCCTGGACGCTGAAACCGACCCGCTTGCCGAGGAAGTCGCGGGCCTCCTCGTCGGCGCGGGTGACGATGGCGGTCAAGGTCGCGTGACCGGGGCTGGTGATCATGCAGTCGACGGCCGCTTCGAACCGTACGGTGATGTTGTCGGTGGCCAGCCAGTGCGCGACCCGGACCGTGCCCGTCGCGTCGGCGGGCGAGCCCTTCTCCCCGCCCGGAAGCGGAATCGGGCGGCTGTACGGCTCCGACCGGGCGTCGAAGGCGAACGAGCGCACGTCGCCGTCCTCCCCGTACGGCAGAGCGAACTCGGCCGATCCGGTCACCCGCGCCGGCCTGTCGTCCGCGGCCCCGGCCGGCGCCGCCACCGCCGCCACCGCCACCATCGTGGCCGCCGCGGCCGTTCCCCATCCGAATGTCTTGCGCATGGTCTTCCTCCCGATCCGGCCGCGGTGCCGCGGCCCTGCGTGACCTTCACGATCCGCGACGCGTGGACAGCATCCATCCCTTGTGAGGGGGGAGTCGCTCCCTCGCCTACGGGAGACCGGACCCCTGCCGGGAAGGCGACCGGACACCGGCAAGGGGGCGGTGAGCAGTCACGGAGGCGGCGGAGCGCGGTGGCCAGGCGTGGGCGTGTGTTGCGGCCGTACGGGGATCCCACGCTGCTTTCGGCAACACACCGGTGCCGCCACAACGGACCAGAACAACCAAGAGCTCCTGCCGCCAATTCGTCGTGGTGATCGACCTCTTCGGCGCGCTCGAAGGCGTCCGTGACCGGCGCGCAGCTCACATCCAGTACCGGCCGGGCAGGTACCTGGAACCTGGCCGGCTCCGCCCGCCGCCTGGTGGACGCCCTCGCCGCCCGCGCCGACGCCTGACCAGCGGCCCCTGGTGTCGGCCTGCTCCCGCGGGCGCGTGCTAACGGTCCGGGCTGTGGGCGGGAGCCATGATGCGTAGCGCGTTGGCGTCCAGGCCGATCCGCACCGGGGTTTCGCCGTACAGCTCGCCGTCGACTTCCACCGGGGCGGGTCGGTCGGTCTCCAGCCAGAGTTGGCGGACGGCGAGGAACGGCTCTTCGCCGAGCGTGCGGCGGTGCCCGGTCGCAGCGTTACGGGCCGTGTCCCGCAGCAGCTCGTAGCGGGGCCGGCCTCCCACCGGATAGGCGACCAGGAGCCGGTCGTCTGCATCCGCGTCCGCGGTGATCGGCCGGCCGGCGTGGAAGCCGCCGTTCGCCACGTACAGCTGATGGGTGACGAACTCGTGCTCCCGTCCCTCCGCGCGCACCACGGCGCGCAGCGGACGGTGCCGGGTCAGCAGCGTCAGCGCGGTGACCGGGTACGCGAGCCGGCCGGTGGCCCGCTTGAGACGCGGCGGCGTCCGGAGCATCACGTCGGCGGACAGGCCGACGCCGACGTGGTTGGTGAACCGCATGCTGCCCACAAGCCCGAGGTCGACGTCAATCACCTTTCCGTCGGTCAGGACCGCCACGGCCGCGTCGAGGTGGAGTGGGACGCCCACCGTGCGCGCGAAGTTGTTGGTGGTGCCCAGCGGCAGCAGACCCAGCGCGATGTCACGGTGCGCGAGCAGGCGCGCGGCGGTGCTGATCGTGCCGTCGCCGCCGCCCGCTACCAGCAGGTCCGGCCCGAGATCGGCGGCAGCGGCGAGGCTTTGCTCCAGTTCGGCGGGCCGCTCGACCGGGTACGTGGCCAGCAGCTTGAAGCCGGCGGACGTGAGCCGATCCCGAGCGCGCTCGTAGAGCCGGCGGCCATTGCGGGAGTGGGCGTTGACGACGAGCGCCGCGCGCCGTTCCCGTCGGACGGCCTCGCTCAGCTCCGGCTTTGTTCGCATAAAGCCGGAGCCTATCGCCGGATGGGCGGGCGACATCCCGTTCGCCCCAGCTGGCGTGCCAGCTCGGCGCGCGGCACGACGTGCTGCTGCTCGAGCCCACGCATGGGCACGTCGGACGGCGAGGGAGGCACGGGTCGCGCGGGCCACTTAGGAGACCGCCGAGCAGGACCCCGGGCTCACCGCCTGCGAGGTGTACGCCCGGCACGTGGGACGGCTGGTGGCCTGCGGGAGCCTCCGCGATGACGGCGTCCCGCTCGGGTCGCTCGGCCTGCTGGACTCCGATGCGATGCGCACGCCGGTCGAGCGGATGTCGCAGGGGCAGCAGCGGCGCCTCGACCTGGCGCTGACGGGGCGGCCCGGGGCTGATCCTGCTTGACGAGCCGACCAATCACCTGTCGTCGGCGCTGGCCGACAAGCTGACCGACGCGATCCGCGACACGAGCGCGGCGGTGGTCGTCGCCACGCACGACCGTCAGCTGCTGCGGGACCTCGCGGAGTGGCCGCGCCTGGAACTGACATAGCGGAGCCGGCGGCAGGGTGCGAGTTCACCGGTGACGTCACGATCGGCGCCACCCGTCCCAAATGTCAACATCAGCGGTCCTGCCGGCCGGAGCCCCACTGGTCGAGTTCGTCCCGAACCGCGGCGGCACCGGCCGGTACCACCCGACTCGCGGTGGTGGCCACGGCGGCCTGCACCTCGTCCGCCAGCCAGGCCGAGCCACCTCCCGCCGTCCGCAGCTGGTGCAGTCCCGCCCGTCCCAGCACGACGGCGCCAACGAGGTAGCCCCCGGTGAGTCCCGCGGTGGCCAGCCGGCGGGGCAGAAAGGTCTCCAGCACACGCAACGCGGTTGCCGAGGCGGCCCCGGCTCCCAGGACGAGACATCCCCCGGCCGTGGCGAGCAGCGCCAAGCCGACTCCGGTCGGCCGAGCCAGCCTCATCAGCTGGCTGCGCATCTCCCGGACCTCCGCACGCACCACCTCGGCCACGTCCGCAGCTAACCGCTCGGTCGGACTGACCGCCGGTCCTGATGCTCCGGACCGTTGCGCCGCTGGATCACTCATCGGTCGCCCCCTCCGCTTCGCTGCGGTCGGCCGCTTACCCGCAAACATCACCGCTATACCTGGACGACGGTGCTGCCGGGGCCACGGCAGTCACCGGACGAGGACGTGGAGGACACACCTGGGGGACGGCTATGGTGTGCGGCATGCATGATCGGCGCACCCTTCGGCGCGTCGGCGAGCGCATGCCGCTGCCGACGATGCTGGTGCTTGCCGTGGTCGTGATGGTGCTCTCGGCCACCCGGTCGATCGGGCTGTGCATCGTGTTCCGTTCCGCACGGCGGGCGATCCCTGGTTGCGTGCCCGCCTGGTCGGCGGATCGTGCTCCGCCGCATCACACGCCCGCCATCGCCTGACCCACTCGCCCCGGCTCGCGCCGGTTCTGGCCGGGAGGCTGCTCACCGGCGGCGGTGCCACTCATCCGACTGTCGCCGCCCGGTTGGCTTTCATGACCAGCGGAACTGTCGCCGTGCCGGCCGAACCACGCCTGGCCACGCTCGCCGGCCCGCGTCTGCCGCCGAAGCGGCTTCCCCGCGTCCCTCTTGGAGTTGTCATGAATGTCGAACTGACCCCGCTGCCCGGTATCGGGGTACGCCGCATGTTCACCACCGCTGAAGGCCGTCGCGTCGGTGTGGTCACGCACCATCCCGGCGGCCGGCGAGATCTCGTCTACGACTCCCACGACGATCCCGACGCCACCTGCTGTCTGACCCTGACCCGCGCCGAGGCCGTGGCCCTCGCCGGGCTCCTCGGCATCCTTGACGTCCTGGACGTCGTCACCGTCGCGGAGCCATCTCGCGGGTAACGGCGTGTGGCTGCCGTGCCGTGCATCGGCGCGGCACGGCAGCCACACCGGGAGTCACCTGTTGTGTTTCTCCTGGCACGGCACGCAGAAGCGGGCGTGCGGAAGAACCTCGAGACGCTCGGCCGGGATGGACTGGCGGCACTTCTCGCAGGCACCGTAGGTGCCGTCGCTGATCCGGCTCAGCGCGCCGGTGATCTGCTCGATGTTGCGGCGGGTTGCCACCAGTAGCGCGGCCTGGTGATGGGCCTCGCTCGGGTCGCCGGTGTCCGCGTTGAGCTCGGTCAGTTCTCGCAGCCGAGCCGTCTGTGTGGCGAAGTCGTCCGCCAGGGACGCTCGCAGATCAGCCAGCCAACGCTGGTCGACAGTACGATGATCGACGCTCATGATTCACCTTTCGGAATGGGACGTGGAAAAGAAAAAGGGCCGAAGCTCGAATAGCTTCGCCCTGGCGGTCGTTCTGGGATGCAACGATTCCGCGGGAGGGCCTCGGCCGGTTCGCGCCGGGCTCGACAGCCTGTGCGTGGGCGCGATGTGCAGCGGGCGGACAACCGGCACCCGCATCCCGGCCATGAGGTGCGCCGCCGTCGTCACGTGGACAGCGCCGGGTGCCGCCACCTCAGTGACGGCAGGCGAGCGGAACGTCACCGGCGACATGCCCCCACCATAGGTTGATGGCTGCCCTAAAGCCAACGCCCGCGGTGGCACCCGCTCCGACCACGACTACCTCAATACCTGCTCGCGGGGCCGAGCCGTCGTCGACGGCTCGGCCCCGCCCTCGGTTCGTCAGGGGGTCACCCGGGTAGCCGGCTCTCGCCCGGCAGGCCCGACATGTCGGCCTCAACCGGCGGCAACGGAGTGGTTCCGAGGACGCTGCCGTTGCCTGGAGTGGGCGGTGAGGGTGGCCGGCTTGTTCGGCGGTATCCGGGTGGTGCCGGCGTTCGACGCGTCGAGGGTGACCGTGGCCGGGGGTGCGCCGCCGGCCGTGACCGTGACGCGTCCGGCGGGGCGATCACCCGCACCTGGTCCGTCGGCGTGTTGGCGAGGACTCTGCGGGCGGCATTGCTGGTCCGGCTACGGGGTCACCGCCACGCTCGGCGACGAGCCGGACCAGCGTGCGGAATTGAGCGGGATGCAGCCCAGTGACTGGGAAGATCCACTCCGGGCGGGGCGCCGTGATCACCTGGACCCAGGCATCCTGCCCGACTCCCCAACAGACAGACGACGGGTTACGAGACGTCCCTTAGGTTGGGCTGGGCCTGGTCGATGTCAATCGACTGCGATACTGCAGGGGTGACAGCTGCAGACCACGAGGGCACCCGTCCTTCGGTGCCGCCGAGCCAACCTCCCCGGGCCGAGGGCTCGTCGCAGCCGGTGCCCGCGCAGCCCGCCCCGCCGCCTTACTTCACGACACCTCCCGCGCCGGGCGGGGCCGCGATGGCGGCATCGCCCAACGGGCTGTCCTCGCCGCTGCCGCACATCATGGCCGGTGCCGGATTCCTCGCGATGATGGTGGCGATGTTCGCGCCGTTGGCCTCGAACGGTGATCCGGTCTCTGCGCTGCGGACCACGGACCTTCCTTTCCTGACCCCGATGCTGGGCCTGGTGGCGCTGGTAGTGGCGACTGCGGTGCTGTGCGGTAATCCGCGGCTTCTCCGCCTCGGCCGAGCGGCCGCCCCGCTGCTGGGATTGCTGCTGTCGGCAGCCGTCGGCGGCGAGATCGTTCAATGGGGAGCCAAGGCGGCCAATCCCGAGTTGGGTTTGGCAGACATGGTGGCCTCCGGTACCTACTTCCTGATCGGCGGCATCCTGCTGCTGTCGTTGTCCGTGCTGTCCATGCGGCCCGCCGGTCACGCCAGTCGTTTCGCGGGGTAAGGCGCATTCCGCGGCGATTAAGGCTCGTTCCAGATGGTTGTTTTCGGTGAGTCGGCGGTAGCACAGGTCCGAAGCGACGGTCAACGATTGACTACGGCGGCCCGGCACCTGTGCGATCGATCCGGCCATAGGCGTTTGCGACGAACCCTGTCCGAGCCAGGCCGAAATCGTGATTACTGAGTGCAACTTATCTTGCGCCCCAGTGGCCGCGCGGAGCGCGGCTAGATGGGGACAGTGCAGAGCGAGCGCTCCACCAGCTAGAGGGCGGAGATGGAGGTGGGAGCTCGTTCTTGCCGAGCTAGCGCGCGTATCACGTTCAGGGAACCGTGTCGCCAGGCCGCGAGGCTGCTCAGCAGCTGGATTGTCGCTTCAGTCGCTGACTGCGGCATCGGTGGCGTCGGCAAGCCGAGGCTGACTGCCAGGTCGTCGGTGTGCACGACCAGCTCCATGACCCGGGTCAGCAGGAAGTCGTCGACCTTGAGGCCCCAGTCGCCGAGGTCCACGATGCGGTCGGGCGGTTGCGCTGTCACCGTGGCACCCAGGTCGGTCAGTGCCGCATCGACCGCGTCCGCCAGTTCCCTGGCTGCCGTCGCGGCAGCTGTCTGCTCGCTGCGGCGCCGGATGTCGATGTTGTCGGCACTGTCCACTCCTGAAGTCACCCAGGCGTTGCTGGTGAAGTGCTCCAGCACCGAGATCGCCGATTCTCCGGGCGGCGCGGCGAGGAATGTCACGGTCTGAGTGACCTGGTTGGCCAGATGGCGGGCGAGGCCGCCGGTGGAGAAGTCCGGCAGTGCGCTGGGCGAGGACCATTGCTCGGCCAGTATCGGATTGCGCAACAGGGCCATGGCGGTGTCGGCGGCGTCCAGGAACGCGGGTCGGATCATCGAGTGCACGTTATGCGCGCACGGGGACCCTTGTCATCCCCGCAAGCGCCGGCGAGGAGCGACTCCCCGTTGCGAGTGCGCGACCATCGACATGAGCGGACGCTCGGTGGGGACCGTCGTAGTCGGTGTCACGGCGGGGTCCGAGCGCCCGGCGTGAGCGCTCCGTGGTCCTCCAACAGTGGGACGTGGTTGGTCAGTCCCAGCTGCTCTAGACGTGAGGGAGCGTGGTTGCCGCTATCAGGTGGTCGGGCGTTCTAGCTCGCTTCGCACGGTGAGGAAGTCGTCGGTGGGGTCCCCTTGTGGAAGGTCGGAGACGAAGGCAACGATTCCGACCGTTTCCTTGTCCGCCCAGCCGCAGATCGTCATGTAGCCGCCGAGCTCAGCGAGTCCCTGCCCGCAGCCGGCTTTCCCCCCAAACTTGCCCGCATCAACTGGCTTGGTCTCGACGCGTCCGTACAGGGTGAGTACGCGTCTCAGGGTTGCTGCCGGGTCGGCGACGGTTCCCGACGCGCCCGTGACGAGCACCGCGTCGGCGGTTTCGGTCTCGCCCCCATACGCCCAACCGACCGCGCTGGTTGGGTTTCCGACCTCTCGCTTCAGCTTTTCCAGCAGCGAGATGGGTCTGTCAGTCAGACCTCGGGTCATATCTTGGGCATCCCGAGGAGTGTCTCTGGCGTGTGCAGCTTTCGAGGCGGTGCGGTGCTGGCCTGCGTCGGCGGGGCGGGTGCTGGTGCCGTGCACGCGGTTGACAGCAGGAGTGCTGCTACCGCGGGCAGCGAGGCAATCGCGGCGGCTATCCGGGTGGTCCGGTTGCGGCGGATCGTCGCCATGGTGCTCCTCTGATTCAAGAAATTGGGCGGAAGCCTAGCCCAGTTGATCTCCGAGTGCGGGAGTGGCGTACGACTTCCCGTGATAGCCGTGTTGCATCGATGAGAAACGGGCATCGCGTCCAGGGCGCAATCGCCGGATGTGTTGCAGGCGATGATCAAGACGTTCGCGCAGACGTTGATATCCCCGGAACCGGCGGCTGTCGAAGTCGCAGGTCTCGAAGGTGGCATCACCGGTCGAGTGCGATGGCTAGGCGCCGCGCCTCGATGACCAGCCGGCTCGACCCGCCGCGCGCGGCGACCTCGGCCAGCCCGGGCACGTCGATCCGGGCGCCGGTCGCGCCCGCCGTCTCCGCCGCCAGGGTCAACAGGTCCGGGGTGCCGCGCGGGGCCTTCGGCGCCGCGAGCAGCGCGGGCAACGCGGCGGCGAGCAGGCGCCAGGTGCTGAGCGGGGCACCGGCGGCGGCCGCGTCGCGCAGCGGCTGCAGGGTGCGGGTCAGCGTGACGTCACCGACGGCGGCGAGGGTGCCGAGGTGGGCCCCGACCGTGGGAGCGTCCAGGTCGCCGGCGGCGGCCAGCATCAGCAGGGCGTCAACGGCGGCGACCCGGTCGGACTCGTGCCGGGCACCCAGGCCGTACGCGAGGGCGAGGTCGACGGCGGGACCGCCGTCGCCGCCGCACTCGGCGAGCAGTGGCAGGATCGCGGCGCCGCCGGACAGGTCCTGATCAGCGCTGCTGGCGATGTCAGGCAGCGCGTACGCCGCGACCAGTCCCCGGTGGCCGGGCAGCACGGCCGGCCAGAGCAGGGCCGCGCCGCCGACGTAGCTGTCGACTGATCCGGCAGGCACGGTGAGCAGGCCGAACGGGTCGTCGACGCCCTCCGGTGGGCTGACCTGCACGTGCGTCCGCTGCCGGGGCAGCTCGTCGTACCCCCAGTCGTAGCCCTGTCGGCGCTCCCGGCGGGGCAGCGTGACCACCCGCTGGTCCGGGGTCGGCAGGCCTCCGGCGCGCAGCCATCCGGCGAGCCGGCTACCGGCGGGCGTGCCGAGCGCCGCCGCCCTGGCCGCGAGGGGCTCGTCGACCCGCGCAGGCAGCCGCAGCAGGGCCTGCGTCAGGTCCACCTCCCACGCGCCGCGCTCACCGAGCCGGGTCAGGCGGTCGTACAGCACCTCCGGGTCGATGGCGCCGTTTGCCGTGGTCGGGGCTGCGAGCAGACCGGGGTGCTGGGGCGGGCCGACGCGGTCACCGATCTCGGCCAGCCGGGCGCGCAGCAGCCTGTGCGGCGGGGGTACCCGTGGATCGAGGGACGGTCCGCCCGGCGTGCGGCGCCGCAACGCCGCCAGCATCGCGGCCCACCGTCCCCGCCGTACGCCCCCCTCGACCGGGTCGGCCGCCGCGTGCAGCACCCCGCCGAGGAGACCGCACAGGCAGCACGGATCCCACGGGTGCTCCTCCGCGCCGGCGCGGTGCCGCCGCAGCACCGGAATCAGGGCGTCTTTCAGCCGGACCCGGTCGCTACCAGCGAGCCGGACCACTGCGTCGAGGACCCGTTCCAGACCGGACGCCGTCGTGGGGCCGCCGAGCAGGGAGGCAGCCTCCTCCGCCAGCTCGTCCGGGTCGGTGATGGCCGGGGACGCGGGCAGCGGGCCGGCCGGTGGCGGCAGGTCGTCGCCCACAGCACCGACCACAACCCGCGGGGCGACCACGTGACCGTGCCGGGCGGCCAGCGTGCCGGCCCGGTCGCGGACGTCCGCCGCCGGGTGGTCAACCGCTGTCGCGATGACCTCGGCGATCTCCGCCGCCCGGTCGGGGTGCCGGCGGGCGACCTGGTCCAGCCAGCCGAGCTGTGCACGGACCAACGCCTTGTCGGGCCGGACGAGGACGGCCCGCGACGCGTCAAGCAGCCCCTCGACCTCCACGCCGTCGAAAGCCCGCAGCGTCTTCTGCGCCACCGACGCCACGAACCCGGGGGCGTCAGCGAGCAGGCGCAGGTAGTCTCCGCGATGCCGGTCGACCTCGCTGGTAGTGGGCTCCAGCAGGGCGTGCAGGGCGACGAACGCGCGCAACGCAGCCGGCCGGTCGCCGCGCAGCAGCCGGCTCACGCAGCCGTCGAGCAGCATCGTCCGGTCCAGGCGGCCCTCGCCGGCCAGTCGCGCCAGCGCTCGCGGCATAGCGAGCTTCTCGTCGGTCATGAACTCGTCGAAGGACATCCGCGTCCCTGCGCCATCCACCTCGAACAGGCGCGGCACCAGGGCGTCGAGGAACACGTCCGCCCGGAGCCGGTCCACCAGCGGGACCGGTCGCTGCCACTCCGGCGGCCACGCCATCATGGCGAGCCACCCCTCCACGAACTGATCACCGGTGGGTGTCGCCGCCTTCTCGGCGGCGAGCAGCTCGGCGACGAATCCCCAGCCGTCCATCGGGTCGTCCCGGCGGAGCCGGTCCGCCAGCCGGTATGCCAGCTCGGCCAGCCAGGGCACCCCGCGCGTCCGCGCGACCTCGACCACCAGCCCGGCGTCGGCGCCCCGCAGCGACACGTTCCGCCGGCCAAGCAGCTCGGCCGCCGTGGCGGCGGTGGGCAGGCACCCGACCGCGGCCACCGCCAGGGCCGTCGCCTCGTTGTTCCACCACCAGTTGTCGCGCCGCCGGCGTACGTGGGCCACCAGCCCGTCGGCGAACGACCGCCGCCCCTGCTCGTCGAGGCCGGTGACCGCGTCGACGGCCGCGCCGATGTCACCCTGGACCAGGAACTCGAACGGATCGGTCACGCCCCGACCTCCACCGGAGCGCCCACCATCGTCGTGGCGAGCGCGTGCTTGCAGGGCCCGCGCTGACCGCGGTGCCGCGCCCACCACGGGCAGGAGCAGGTGTACGAGCCGTCCGTCCGGCGGCGGACCCGGTAGACCTCGTCGCCGTGGCGTACGGTCGCCACCTCGCTGTCGAGGGTGACCGCGCCCGCCTCGACCAGCGCCCGCGCCCCGACCAGCCGGGGATTGTCCCGCTCGGCCCGGCCGGCGTCGTAGGGCAGCACCCGGTGGAAGTAGCCCGCCTCGGCCACGTCGAAGCCGACCCGACCGGCGGTGCCCAGCTGGGCCAGCGCGGCCCGGACCCGGTCCGCCGAGATCCCCGCCGAGGCGGCCAACGCGTGGACATCGATCGTCGGGTCCCAGGACAGCAGCGCGGCGACCAGCGCGGCGTCGTCGGCGACGTCGTCCGTGGCGAGCGCGGTCAGCGCGCCGCCCTCCCCGGAGAAACCCCGGTGGGGCTCCGGCGACAGGGTCAGCGACAGCCGCAGCGCGCCGGTGTCGAGCTCCCACACGCTCGGCAGCGGCGGGGACCCGGCCGCCGCCGGTGGCCCGTACACCCGCAGGGTCTTCGCGTACCGGATCAGCCCACGCAGCGTGGCGAGCCGTCCGGCGCCGGCCAGGCACACCGCGCCGGGCACCGGGCGCGAGGTCAGCCGCAGCGAGCGGCCGGCCGGCACCGCCCAGAGCACCGACCGGTCGTTGCCCGCCGGCAGCCGGCGCAGGAAGGCGGCCGCCTCCGCCGCCGGGACCTCCGCCCGCGGTTCCATGGCCGCGGCGATCAGATGGACCTCGGCGAACCCCCGCAGCCAACGCCCGGGCAGCGGCACCTTCTTCTCCACCACCTGGCCATCGAGGGTGGACACAGTCAGGTCGTCCGGCCCCACCGACAGGTGCAGCGGATCGATGCCGCCCACCCGGGCCAGCGCCTCCCGCAGCGGCGCGTTCACGTCGACGTTGGTGGTGCCGTGCTCGACGATGTCGCCATCGAACCCGGCAGGCACGACGTCCAGCCGCGCGTACACCCCGCAGCAGCCGGAGAACGACTCGAAGCGCATCCGGTCCCGGCTGCCGGTGACCACGGGATCGAGGCTCGCTGGGCTGACCGGCTGGTGATACCGGGTCCGGGCGACTTCGGCGACCGCCAGCAGCCCGGCGGCCGCCGCCTGCGGGGTCGTCAGAAAACCGGAGAAGAACCGGGGGTTGGTCGCGGGCCCGCCGCTGGTCTGCAGCGCCAGGTCACCCCGGTGCAGCGTGGACGGCTGGAGGTAGCGGTAAGTCTGAAGGGCGCTCACGGCTGCAGAACTTACGACCGACCCCCGACACCCGCACGACGCGGGCTAGCCGGCCAGCTGCGTCGTCGCAACGGCCGTGTGCTTGAAAGACGACGGCAGATGGCAGCAGGCGCAGGCCGGAACCGCAGAGCCAACCGGTCTCCAGTTGTTTGCGGACGCGGCGGTTCTTGCGGGCGTTGTGGCGCAATGCAGCGGCGATGTTGGTTCGGGTGCCAAGTCGGTCAGGGTTTGCGGCCGACGCCTCGGTAGACGGAAGCTAGGCTGACGCGCCCCGGCGGGCAGCGTTGGACACCCTCGCCTGCCACAACAGCACAGTCGGAACGACCACGAGCTCAACGCCGAGGGCGCCGAGGAAGATGGGGTGCGGCCAGCCGGAGACCGCGGCGGCGAGTAACCGGGCCAGACCGCCGAGAAACGCCGCGCCGAGTGCGACGCGCAGCACGGCGGTAGCCTGCTGCACCCTTGGGATCGCCCACCATACGACCACCCCCGCAACGAGCCAGAACGCATTGGTGAACCGGTACTCGCTGTCCACGGTGGCATCGACTGGACCGCTACCCGGCAACGCGGTCGGCCCTGCCAACATTCCGTACAGACCCGAAGCCACCGCGACCGAAGCCAGGATCGCCAGTACGACTTGCAAGCCTCGCTTGCTCACCAAATTCTCCCTCGCCCGCCGCCCTCGCCACCGATGATCTTCCGATAAGTACGAGGCCACGATGTGGTGCGGAGCCTACCGATCGGGCGTATCCATCACCCGCTCGCTGTCCGCTCCGCCGGCATCGACGAATCACCGGTGGCCAGCCGCTCCGGTCATCATGGTGAGCTGGCTGAATCACCGCTTCTGCTGGCGATGCCTTGTCTTCGTCGCCAGCGGCGCCACAGTGGTCTGCTGATAGGCCGACGGCAATGCCGTTGGGCAGGCGATGTCAAGGCTCTCCGATGCTCAACCGTTGTCGGATTTTGGCCGACTGTTGGGAATTGAACGGCCTTGCCAGCCTTTGCGGCGTCACCGTAACGTCACTGACGGGCATCGACTTTCTAGCGTCCGGTGGTCGATCCGCGATACGGATTCCCGGCACCGTCCCGGCCAGTGCCAGTGCCTACGTCGGAAGGACAACCATGGGAACGAGACGTTCGCGTACCCGTCGCACGGCAACCCGGGTGGCGCTGGCGGTGGCGCTGTCCGCCCTACTGACCGCCCTCACGGCGAGTCCGGCGGCGGCGGCCCCCGTCTTCGCCGACGGTTTCGAGAGCCCCGCCATCACCAGCGACTTCACGGAGTTTGCCGCCGGCCAGCAGATCGGCCCGTGGACCGTCACCACCGGCACCGTCGGCCTGACCCGCGACTGGCAGGCCGCGGAAGGCAACCAGTCACTCGATCTCAACGGGTTCAGCCCGGGTGCGGTCGCCCGTACGCTGCCCACGAAGCTGCTCACCACATATCGCGTGAGCTACGCCCTCGCCGGCAACCCCGACAACGGTCCCCTCATCGCGACGGGCAAGGTCACGGCCAACGGCCAGACCGTCGACAGTTTCTCCTTTGACACTGCCGGCCACACGCCATCTGCCATGGGGTACGTGTACAGGAGGTTCTACTTCACCAACATCCTGTCCGCCGCCACGGTTCTGCAGTTCGCCAGCACTACGGTGGGTGCCTTCGGCCCGGTCATCGACGACGTACGGGTCGAGAGCTGCCTGCTCGTCATCTGCCCCGCCGTCACGGCCACGGCCGTCCGAGTCGACTAGTACCGACGCCGTTCAGCTAGCGGTTTGCCGGGCTGTTGGTAGGCCCACGCCCTCCGGCAGCCCGGCTGACCGCCAGCTGTTCAGGAACGCAGCTCACCTCGACGCATCACCGGCACGTCGTCGATGATCAGCCACGACAAGATCGACAGGGCGCCGTACACGCCCTCAGCTGCCCCCGATGCTCGGTGGGGGCACCCTACGGCTTCAGCACGATTTTGCCTCGCGCGTGGCGGGACTCACTCAACTCGTGGGCGGCGGCCGCCTCTTCCAGCGAGAACACGGCAGCGACCGGCACTGTGAAACGACTCTGCTCGGCGAGTTCGCCGGCGGCGGCGATTCCTTCGAGAGCCGGTGTGTCCGCGCCGGGGCCAGAACCGCGCGACAGGTGCACGCCGTAGGCCGCGGCGTCGATGTCGGCGATGCTCACCACCCTTTCCGGGCTCGCGACCAGGTCGACCAGGTCGGGTAGAGAACCAGAGCCGGCACAGTCGAGTACGACATCCACCCCGCCGGGCACCAGAGTGTGGACCCGCTCGGCCAGCCTGGGGCCGTAGGTGGTCGGAATCGCCCCGAGCGAGGCGACGAACTCATGGTTGCGGTCACTGGCAGTGCCGATGACGGCCGCACCGCGAGCGACGGCGAGCTGGATCGCGGTCGTACCGACCCCGCCGGCCGCGCCCTCGATCAACAACGTAGTGCCGTCCTTGACGCCCAGCCGGTCGAGCACTCGGGTGGCCGTCTCGATGTTGCCCGCCGCGCCGCCGGCCTGCTCCCAGCTCAGAGCAGCCGGCTTCGGTGCCCACGCGGCCAAGACGGCGTATTCGGCGTTCGCTCCGCCCATCTGGGCGTAGTCCGTGATCCCGAATACCTCGTCGCCTAACCGAGCCGTGGTCACCCCGTCACCGACCTCATCCACCACGCCGGCAGCGTCGACACCGGGCACGTGCGGCAGGCGCAGCGGAATCCAGTCCTGGAATCGGCCGGCGCGGACGTACGTGTCGGCCGGATTGACACCGGAGGCCCGAACCGCCACCCGTATCTGGCCCGGCCCGGCGTGCGGTTCTGGCGCCTGCGAGACCTCAAGGACACTCGCGGGACCGTACTTCGAAAATTGCAAAGCCCTCATGCACACGGACGCTAACGCAGGCCGCTGTCCGCCTCGCTAAAGTGAGAGCCGTGACCGATCGTTTGCCTCACGCTCTACGCTCCGACGCCCTGGACAACCGCGAGCGCATCCTCGAGGCCGCCCGCGCGGTCTTCGCCGTTGACGGCCTGGACGTGCCGATGCGGGAGGTTGCCCGGCGCGCCGGGGTTGCACCCGCCACCCTGTACCGCCGGTTTCCGACCAAGGAGATGCTGGTCACCGAGGCATTCGCAGAACAGATGTACGCGTGTCGCGCCGTTGTCGACGAGGGCCTTGCCGATCTGGATCCGTGGCACGGTTTCTGTCTCGTGATCGAGAAAATGTGTGAACTGCACGCACGAGATCGAGGCTTTACCGCAGCTCTCATTTCGACCTTTCCCAATGCGGTGGATTTCGACGCACGCCGCGAATACGCGCTCAGAGCGATCGACGAACTGGCCCGCCGCGCCAAGGAAGCGGGCCGCCTGCGCCCCGACTTCGTCCTGGACGACGTGATCCTCGTGCTCATGGCCAACAGCGGTATCCACGCGACCTCGCCGACTACCCAGGTCACCGCCTCCCGGCGCTTCGCCGCGCTCGCCATCTCGGCATTCCAAGCCTCCCCGGATGTCTCGCCGCTCCCGCCCATGGCGCGGCTGGCGCCCCCGGCATCGGCATCCAGACGCGGCCAAGTGGGCTAGTCCTTCTTCCTCGTAGCGGCGCTGCCAGACGTGGCCGATGCCGTAGTAGCGGCACGTCTGCGCCACGTTCCCGCTGACCTCTTCCGCATGGCGCAGGATCGCCAACCGCCGCCGAACCCGGCGATTCGCAACAGCGGTGTCCCTGCCCGGGCCCGCGAAGCACTGGTCGATCAGATCTTCGCCGTCGGCGGTGAGCCCGGTCATCTTCGTGAAGGTGGCTTTCGAGCGTCCGGGTCAGGGCGCTCAGGACTGGACGCGGTAGGTCACGTGCGTGACCGACGTCGTGGCGCGTGCGCTGATCTGCTGCAGGTCCAGCGGCGGGACGCCATCGAACAGTCGCGTGCCGGAGCCCAGGGTGAGCGGCGCGATGTGCAGCCGTAGCTCGTCGACGAGGCCGGCGGCGAGGTACTGGTTGACGGTGGTCGCGCCGCCCATGACCGCGACATCGCCGGCGCCGGCCGCCGTGCGCGCCTGCGCCAGCGCCGACTCGATCCCGTCGGTGACAAAGTGGAACGTGGTGCCGCCGGTCATCGGCTGCGGCGCTCGGGCGTGATGGGTGAGCACGAACACCGGGGCGTGATAGGGCGGGTTGTCGCCCCACCAGCCGTTCCATTGCCGACCCCACCCGCCTCGTACGGGGCCGAACATGTTGCGCCCCATGATGAACGCGTCGGCGGCGGTGATCCGCTCGATCTCGACGCGGTTCGCGTCGGCGTCGGCGTGCCAGGCGTGCAGCCTGTCACCCCAACCGTCGCCGCCGTCGTCACCGAACGGGCGTTCCTCGCTCTGGTTGAGCCCGGCCGCGTAGCCGTCGACCGAGATCGTGAGGTCGCAGATCACTCTGCCCATCAGTGTTCCTTCCTGCGAGAGGCTTGTTGTTCAGCGCGTCACGTGGCCAGTCCGAGCACGACCAGGCCGAGCCCAAGGGGCAGGTCCAGCGCAATGCAGGCCTCGGCCAGCGAACGCGACACGACCGCCCGGCGGTGGTGGTGCACAGCGTCCCACGCCGCGTGGGAGGCCAGCACCAGCCCGGCCACGACCAGGCCGACGTCCGGGTCCAGCGCCAACGCGGCGAGCGCGAGACCGGCGTACACGATGCCGCCGACGAACTGCGCGGCCACCTGCCGGCGCGGGGCACCGACGAGCACTGCCACGACGGCGAGCACCACCGCGGCGGCGCCCAGCGGCACCCATCGGCCCACGCCGGTGATCTCCCCGACGGCGATGACGGCGCTGCCT
Source organism: Micromonospora sp. RHAY321 (assembly GCF_023896955.1). GTDB lineage: Bacteria > Actinomycetota > Actinomycetes > Mycobacteriales > Micromonosporaceae > Micromonospora. The sequence continues at coordinate 451,353 of NZ_JAMHIW010000001.1, read as the reverse complement.
GCCGGCACGGCCACCCACGCCATCCACGGCCGGTCCAGCGCGGCCGCGGCGAGATAGCAGAGCACGGCCACCCACACGCAGGTGACGGCCGTCTCCCGGTCGGCGACGGTGACCAGCGCGGCGATGGCTGCGGCGAGACCGGCTGCGGTCGGCCAGCGGCGCGACAGCCACGAGGATGCGGGATTCATGCCCTCACTCTGGCCGCGCTGTACGCCGGTGCCGAGCCGCACGCGGCTGCGCGTCAGAAATCCTGGCACTCCCGGCACGGAACCTGCGTCACCGTTCCGAACCTGCGTCACCGTTCCGAACCGGCGCCTACGGTCGTCGACGACACGGTCCGGTACTGCGACGGCGGCACCCCGTACTGCGCCACGAACGCCTGCCGCAGCGTCTCCATCGACGTGAAGCCGCACCACCGTGCGACCATGCCGATCGGGTGGCCGGTGGTCGCCAGCAGCCGCGCTGCCGTGTCCAGCCGAGTGCGGCGCACGAACTGCCCGGGCGGCATGCCCAGGTGCTCGACGAACAACCGGTGCAGCTGCCGCGCGCTCACCCCGCACTGCGCGGCGAGCGTCGCCGTGTCCAGCGTCGACGCCAGGTGCGTCGTCACATACGCGACCGCCCGGCGGACCAGGACATGGTCCGGGTTCGGTGCGGTGAACACGCTCATCTGCGCCTGGTTGCCCGGCCGCTGCAGATAGGTGACCATCGCCTGCGCCACCACCCGGGCCAGGTCGGGCCCGCAGTCCTCGGTCACCAGCGCCAGTGTCAGGTCCAGCGCACTCGTGACCCCGGCGGACGTGGCGACCCGCCCGTCGCGGATGAAGATCGGCCGTGGATCGACGCGGACGGCAGGGTACCGCCGCGCCAGCACGTCGGCGTAGTGCCAATGCGTCGTCACCCGCCGCCCGTCGAGCAACCCTGCCGCCGCGAGCACGGTGGCGCCGGTACACACCGACGCGATGCGCCGGGCCAGCGTGGCAAGCCGCCGCACGTGCGCGACGACGGTCGTGTCGGCGGCGGCGGCCTCGTGCCCCCGCCCCCCGGATACGACCAGCGTGTCGATCGGCCCGGTGGCGCGCTGCAGCGACCCGTTGCTGTGCAGTTCTAGGCCAGAGTCGCAGCGGATCGCCTGCCCGTTCGGTGAGATCAGTTCCGTCCGGTACACCGTCCGCCCCGCGATGCGGACAGCCAGGTCGAGTGTGGAGGTCACACAGGCGATGTCGAGCAGCTCGGAGCCTTCGTACCCGACCACCACCACCCGCCGCGCAGAGCCGTCGCTCGATGTTTCCGCCATACCCGAGATCCTGCCAGGCCGGTACATCGGTCGGTGGATCACCGACGACGGCGGGCCATCCACTGCCAGATGTGGGTGCCGTTGCGGCTCGGGTCGTTGCGGGCCACGTAGATCCAGGACCAGTGACCGGGGAACTGGTAGCCGTTCCAGACGACGTGGTCGTACAGGGTGATCAGTGATCCCGGGATGAGGTCGTGCGCGTGGATCGTGTTGGTCTCCGGTGGCACGGTGTCGTCGTCGCGCGAGGTGACCAGCCAGGTCGGGGTGTGGATCCTCGCCAGCTCCGCGTCGGTGATCAACGGTGGGCCTTCCCCGCCGAGCGGCTCGACGACGCCGCAGATCGGTACCGACGCGGCGAACAGGTCGGGATAGGCAACGGTCATCTCCAGGGACATGTAGCCGCCGTTGCTGCAACCGGCCACGTAGATCCGTTCGGGGTCGACACGCTTGCGGCGTACGAGGTCCTGAACGATCTCGCGGATCAGCGGGGCGAATCGGGGGCCGTCCTCCATCCAGTAGGAGGTGCTCTGCGGAGCGACGACGTACGCGCCGGAGAAGATCCGTTGAGCCTCCGGGGTGGCGAAGCCGAGCGCGCCGCGGTTGGCGCGCAGCGTGGTCTCGTTGTCGTAGTAGTCGTCGGGCAGTGAGGCACCCTCGCCGCCACCGTGCAACCAGAGGATCAGCGGCAGCCGACCGTGGCGGGGCGACCGCTCCGGGGAATACAACCGGTACTTCAGGCCCGAGCCCGAGACGTGGTGGCTGAAGGCGTCCACCTCGGGGTTCGACAGCCGCCCCTGCACGAAGCGCGTGATGGTGACCGGCGGGCCGTGGCGCCGGGCGAGCGGGGTGTTCTGCCTGATGGTGTAGACGAGGTTCAGCCGGACGTTGCGGCCCCTGCTCACGATGTAGCCGAGGGTGCCGCCGCCGAGTTGACCTTCGGCGTGGCTCAGCTCCAGGACGATGTTTCCGTGCCGGTCGAGCCGAGCCGCCGTCACCGTGCGGTCCAGGTCGTACTCGCTGAAGATCAGATCGCCGGGAGCGATCGGGATCGGGCTGGTGGCCTTGGCATGCACGGTGAATGTGCCGGGGGCCAGCCCGGCGGGGTCGATCGGCCCGAGCCGGCTGGTGTCGAGGGTGACCGAGGTGACCTGTTCACCGCCGTCGAGCGTTCTCGCGTCGAGGGTGAAGCTCACGCTGGTGGGGTGGTGGCCACCGGCGTGAGCGGCGGGGCCGGGCAGCGCTAGGCCGATGGCGGCACCGGCGCCACCGGCCAGGACGGTGCGGCGAGTGACAGACGTGGACATGCGGGCCCCCGTACCTTGCGACGTCGATGTTCATCGATAAATTCCAACCTAGCGTCGCAGAGATCCGCCGGCAACCGGTGCCGCCAGGGGTGATCACTGCGCCTGAGGTCGTTGGAGCTACCGAGAGGAAGCCCTGCCTGATCGCAGTCGCCGCGATCATTCCGTTCTACGGCACCGATCAACGGCGAAGTCGCCAGCATCAGGCGTACCCGTACGCTGACGCCCCGACGGCGGTCCTTCATGAACCTGGCGCTGTCGTAGTGCCGCCCGCCGGAGCGTGGGCTGATGCGGGCATGGACGGCTACCGGTTTCGGCCCGTCGAATCCTGTTCCACCGCACCCACGCCTCCGGGCATCGCTTCGGGTGAGCGTTAACGTCCTGCGGCCCGCTGGGCGGGACGACACGCCATTGGTGCAGTCAGCAGATTCACGGAACGCTACGGTCCGATGGCGGTCACGTCACCGTTTCCGCAGGAAGGCGTAGACGATCCTGTTGGAGGCGAATTCCGAAACGTTGACGAGGTCCCAACCAAAATGCCCAAGGACTTCGGCGGCAGCGACCGCTTCGCTGACCTGGTCGCCGCCTAGGCCGTGATGAGACACCACGGCCAGCAGGCGATAGGGGTACGTACTAAGGTCAGCCTTGCCCTGCAGAACCGCCCGGGCGGTGACTGTGCGGGTCCGGGTGATCTGCTCCGGGGTCTCTGCGGCGGGCATGCCCGGCACCATAGCGGCTCGTCGCTCGGGCAGTCTGCCAGTGTCGCAGCCGGTATGTTCGAGACGTGTCTGCGTTGGCCGGTGTTTCTCGTCTTGTCGTGGCGCTCGTTGCGGTGCTCGTCACTGCCGCCTGTGACGGTGCCTCGGCTCCGGCGGGTGCGCCGACCACAGGGGCGGCCACGAGCAGCGCCGCCTCCACGGCGCCCACCGGCTCGGTCGGCCCCGTCTACCGCGCTCAAGATCTGGAGCTGTGTAAGCGTACTGATCTTCGGCCGTTGGCGGAGCTGTCCCTGACGGTGGCCCGTACCGATCCGAAGCCACCTCTAGGGCAGCCGGGTGCGGCGTGTCTGTTCGAGATGCGGACGAAGGACGGGCATCAGGCGAACCTGCGGGTGGAGGCGTCCACGCCGGCCAGCGCGGAGGAGGCTCGGCTGCTCTACAGGGCTACGGCGCAGGTGACGGTGATGACTCCGGCCGGCGGCATCTCCGGTGTGGGCGACGAGGGCGAGGCCTTCACCAAGCGCTCCGAGCCCGGCTTCAAGTACGCCGAGTACATGGTCCACGCGCGCACGGGCAACCTGGTGGTGAAGGTCTGGCTGGCCGTCGGCGGTGCCTCGTACGCCGCCACCGAAACGCTCGCATCGAAGGCGCTGACGTTCCTCAGGGCGACCCAGGCGGCCGTACCCACGGTGTGATGCGCCCGTCGGTCATCCTCGGACGGCCTCCGGCCACCGCCCACCAGGTAGCTTCGAGTGGTCGCCGACCTGCGTCGCGATGTCTCGGATGTTGCCCAGCGCGTCGACGAAGCGCTGGCCGATGGTGAGCAGAATGTCCAGGCCGGCGGTGACCAGGTCTCCGATCGACTTGGCGAGGGTGGAGATGGCCCAGGGTAGGTCGATGACGGTTGCCCCTTCCGACGCTGCCTGCGTCAGTTTGCCGACCAGCCCCGTGACGATCTTCGCGAGTTCGACAGCGTAGTCGACGTTCGCCTTCGCGATCGTGAACAGCCACTGGCTGATGAACTCCGACTTGACGACGGACTCGTCGACCGCGGCTTTCTGCTTGAGTGCCTTCGCGTTGTACGCACTCGCCGCGTCGCCGGTCCACTTGGGCAGGTTCTCGTTCGCTGGATCGGTGGTGGCGGAAGAAAGCTCGGAGACCGGAGTCTTCACGTCGTTGACCCAGCGAAAGCTGACCTCGATCAGCGAGAGCACCGGCAGTTGATGCTCCAAGGCCTGCTCGACGCGGTCGAGGACGGCGTCCAGTCCGGCTCGGGTGGTATCCAGGCTGTGCTTGATCCACAACAATGCTGCCGGTCCGAGGAGCCACTTCCACTCCTGTACCTGCTCGACGATCTCGTTGAACTTGGCGATCGCCGCGTCGATGCCGGAGCGAATGTGGTCGAACGCCTTGTTGAACGGTTCCCCGTACTCAAGATCAGTGGTACCTGGCTGCATCGGATGCTCCGTGCCCTCTCCGAACGTCGCGCGGTGGGCCGCTAAGCCTTGTAAATCTCGTTGAGGTCCAGTGAGACGACCTCGTCGGCCCGGTCGTACTCATCGGCGATGCGACGCAAGGCCTTGCCAACCTGGTCGAATTCGGTCACCGCTCCATTCAGGACGGCGACCATGAAGGTGTGGAAGTCGTTGTACGCCAGCGAGTGGATGAGGACATTCGCGTCACCGATGAAGAAGGCCGATGGGTCGAGATGCAGCTGCTCCGCAGCGACCTTGATGGCGGCGACCCGGTCCGACAGCGTCAGCCACTTACCTCCCTCATCACGTAGCGAGTCGGTGATGACATTCAGTGCATCCATCTCACGACCTCACGAATTAGTCCGTCCGGCGTTGGCCAGCTCGAACGCGCGGAAGACGGAAAGGGCTTCGAACTGCAGCTGACCCGCGTCTGCCCGTGCGATCCGCCTGACGTCGCCGGTGATGCCGGTGATGCCGCCTCCGCGGATGTGCAACGTCAGACAGCCGTTGGGGCTCGACATGCTCGACTCGCCTTTCACCCTGGACAGGCGAGCCGCAGCGTCCAGCTCTGCCTCAAGGTCGGACAGTGTTCGCCAGGTGTCGCGCAGCCACGTGTGCTCGTCGACGTCCCGATCGGGGCTCCTGTCGGGCCGCTCCTGATCCGGCGATGCAGGACCTCTCTCCTCCGCCTGCAGATGAAGGAGCGCCGCCAATTCGAGGGCAGTCTGCACGGCGGCGGCGTACGCCTCGAAGAGCGCATCGGCGAACCCGCCGGGGCCGAGCTGGCTGCGCCAGTCGCGAGCGATCGTGACGGCTGAGACCTTTCGCTGGGTGTCGACCACCACGCGGACGGAGCCGGTTTGGTCCGCCCCGGAGCGCTCCTCGGGTCGCGGTTCACGTCCCGTCTCGCGCAGCGCACGATCGGCTTGCTCACGCAAGGCGGAATCGTCGCCCAGGAAGTCCAGACTCGCCAGTTTGAGGCGTTCATGCCTGCTGCCCTGCTGCATTCGCCCCCCGGCTTCCTGCTCGGTCAACGCTTTCCGTGATGCGCTCGCCACGGCGAGGTGGGACCACGGTACGTGAATGACCAAGATCCGGGGGACCCCGGGCGCTGGGCTGGACGTCTCGCCACGGCGAGGACATTGTCGCGGCAGAGATGCCCCGGAGGGCCGCGTCGATCTCCGCGGCGGTGTCCCGTCCGGCTTGAAGTGGCACCTGGTGGTGAGCGCTGAGCCGGCGCAGCCGATGACCGGCGATCCGCGGCTGGCCCGGCTCAGCCGGCCGTCGGCAGGAGGGGGTTCAGTTCGGTGGCGGCCACTTCACCGGGCCTCGCGCCGGGCAGCCAGGTGGCCAGGTCGTTGATCTGCGCCGGGTTGGCCGGCGGGGAGACGGTCAGGCCGTCGGCGAACCAGATCACGGTCATTACCTCCCGCATGCTCGTCGACGCGTTGGGCAACGCCTTGTGCACGGTCCAGCCCGAGTGGAAGGTCGCGTCTCCGGCCGCCATCGCGATCGGCGCCGCGATCGGGAACCGCCGGTCGGAGACGAGCCGTTCGAAGTGGTCCTCGGAGGCGTCGGAGATGACGACGTCACTGAGCGGACCGGCGGTGTGACTGCCACTGGCGAAGCACATGCCGCCCGCCTCGGGACTGACGTCGACCAGCGGCATCCACATGGTGATGCACCGATGCCCGTCCAGCGGCCAGTACATGGCGTCCTGGTGCCAGGGCGTGTGACCGCCCTGCGGCTCCTTGAACAGCGCCTGGTCGTGGTAGAGCCGAACCCGCTCGACGCCCAGTAGCGCGGCGGCCACGCCCGCGAATCGGTTGGCCAGACTGAACTGGGCCGCCGCCGGGTCGTGCCGCCATAGATTTCCGACCTGCAGGAACGCGCGACGGTAGGTGTCGCGCTCGTCCATTGGCGTGTCCTCGGTGCTCAGCTGCCGTACGCCGGCCGCGATCACGTCACGGAAGGCGGAGACCTCGCCGGCGTTCGCGACGCCGCGCAGCCGGACGTGACCGTCGCGCCGGTACGACGCCAGGTCCGCGGCGGACACCGGGTACGGGCTGGTCAACGGCGGCAGGTGGGTGATGGTCATGGCGGGATTTCCCTTCGCTCGGTGATGCTGTTTCGTCGCGCCGTGTTGTACCGACACCCCACCAGACGGCTGATGGCCACTCCCGGAATGACCTGGCAGGAGGGGTACGTTGTGGTCTACCGTCCCGGGATGGCACCCGTTACGGAGGTGGTGTCCCGACGCGGCGTCGCGCGTCTCGGGCATATACGACTCGCGGGGCGGATCGAGGGTGGGACCGGGATCCCAAGCCGTGCACCGCGCAGCTATCCGTCCTACGCCCTGACCTACGTCACCGCCGGGGCGGGCCGGTACCGGGACGCGACGCATGACATCCCCGTGGCACCCGGCACGCTGATCCTCATCTTCCCCGGACTGCCGCACTGGTACGGCACGGCAGGCGACGCCACCTGGGACGAGACGTTCCTCGTCTTCGACGGGCCATTGTTCGAGCTCGCCCACCGGTCAGGCGTCGTCGATCCCGGCCAACCGGTGCACACGGCGTTGCCGGTGGCCCTGTGGCAGGCACGCTTCGACGCCTTCCGCCGCCGCCCCCGTGCCTCGTCACCGGGGAGCGGCGACAGCGAGGGGTTGGAACTGTTGGGGCTCATCGTGGACGCAACCAGCGCCGCCGGCAGGACGAGGGAAGGCGTGCAGGCCGGCTGGTTCGCCCGTTCGGTGGAACTGCTCGAGGGTGAGTTGGAAACGCACATCGGCATGCCCGAGGTGGCCCGAGCGGTCGGAATGCCGTACGAGACCTGGCGTAGAGCCTTCCGCGCTCGTGCCGGTACTGGCCCGCAGCAGTACCGGAACCGGCACCGGCTGGACACCGCAGCGGAACTGCTGGAGCACACGTCAATGAGCACGAGAGACATTGCCGCCGTCCTGGGATTCAGCGACGAGCGACACCTCATCCGTCGCTTCCGCGCCCGCACCGGCATGACCCCCCGGCAGTTCCGGGACAGCCGGCAGGGTCAAGGAGCGGGTAGGGGGCACTCACCGCGGCGATGAACCGGTATACGTCAGCCCCGGTTGGCCGCCCCGTCTCGCGAGGATCCCACGACACCACGCGGATTCCTGTCTGCGCCACCCGACCGCCGTACACCAGCAGAGTCCTCCCCGGGCGTGCCGGAGCGCTGGCTCGGCGACGGGTCAAAGACCCGGGTGCGTCAAGCGTGATTACTCGCCGACCCGAGCTGAAATGCCAGCGCATCGGGCCGAGCAAATGGTCCGACGAGTGGCGTGACTTCTAACTGGTTCCATGCGGGCCTACTGCCCGCCCGCCGGTGTACGACGCCACCGATGAGGCGGATCTCGGGTCTGGATCGGATTGGCGGGGGTATCCGTTGGGGGAGGGGAGCGTTCCGCCGGGGAGCTGGACGCCCCGGGTGTCGGCGGGCAGCACGGTTCGCTGGCGGCGGAGACGGCCGGCGCGACCGGCGTGCGCAACGAGGTGCCGGGCCGGCCGAGGTGGTGGCGGCGGCGCGAGCCGGCTGGTGACCGAGGCCCACCGGCTCGCCACCGCGCTGAGCGCCTGACCCGCTGGTCGGCCCGCACTGTCGGTCGGCCGGAACACTTGTGAAGGCGCTGATCTGCCGTCGAGCGGGCGGAACGCTTCGTCGCGCGCACCTGATGGCGGGTAGGCGACCTGCGTCCGCGAGAGTTCGCCGACCGGATGATTGACGGCTAGCGCGTGGTCTTCGGCGCTGGCGCCGGTGTCGGTGCCGGTGCCGGTGCGAAGAGTTGACGCAGCGTCGGACGGATGGCCGTGGCCAGCGTGCCGTCGTCGCCAAGGGCCGGCCAGGTTGGCAATGGATCGACAGCCTCAACGAGTTGGTGATCGTTCCTGCTCTAGCGTAGACATCGGGTGCTCGCCCTCTTGGCTGTGAGCGGATGGCTTACCGGTTGCCTCTCGCCCGTAACGTGAGTTCAGTAGTTTCCTCGAAGGTTGGAGGAAGTTGTTGGGGAGTTGGCTGTCCTCCGTCCCCGGCGGGCTGGTCTCGGGCGCCATCGTCGGCCTGATCTTCGGCGTCCTCTTCGAGGACCCGCTCAAGAAACTGCTTCGGGCGGGCGTCCGACGGCTCCGCCGGATGATCACCAGGTCCGCAGTGCCTTTGGCCCTTGGACGCGAGTTCCGCCTCGGTCCGTTGCATGCGCCCTGCCTCATCCTTGAGGGCGACGGGACGCACGTCCTCAAGCCGGAGCGCATCAACGTGTTGGTCAACTCGGTCGGCGTCCAGCTGCCTGAGGAAATGGCGCGATGGAGAGCGGAGATAGCTGCCGAGCAAGAGCGCCGCAGAAGCACGGGTGAGGAGTCAGCCTGGAACGGGGCCATGTACGCCGTTGAGGACTTGGTCATTTCTCGTAGCGGGCCTAACGAGGAACCAGATGTAACTCTGATTTTGAAACACTCCGACTACTACACCTTCCTTGCAACTCAGCGCCTCGACCGCAGATTCCCAGGTGGCGCAACACCGAGAAGCCTTTATCTCGACGGGCGGGAGCCGAGACAGATCCCGGACTTCATGCGCTCAAGCTTCGGAATCAACATGGCAGTCGTCACCGCAGACAACTGGCTCGTCGTGTCCCGCCGCAGCCCACGAACGGCGACCGGCCAGGACATGTGGGCGCCGTCGGTCAACGAGTCGCTGTCCCCGGACAAGGACTCCGTGGACGGAGCGCCTCCGGACCTTTTCCGCGCTGCTCGCCGCGGCATGCGGGAAGAACTTCACCTCGAGGATGACCAGTACGACCTTCGCCTGCTGGCCTTCCACCTCGCAACGTCACTGTCGCAATGGGGCGTCATGTTCCTCACCCGCCTCGGCGCGATGTCTCGAGCCGAATTTGAGGCACACCTGTCGAGAGGCATCGAGGACGGCTGGGAACACCGGGCGATCGACTATGTACCGTTGAAGCCCGACTCGGTACTTCGCTACCTCCTGCGATCTGACCGACGGAACAATTGGACGCCGGCCGGGCCCGCCTTGTACTACCTGACCTTGGTCAATACCTACGGCCGGCGGCAGGTAGACGCCGCACTCGGTCGCGTTCTGCATGACCTCTCGTAATCCCTTTCGATGCGCTACGAGCCTCGATGGCCAGCCACGCATTCGAGTGGCGTGGGCTGGTGCCGCCAGATGGGCCGATCAGGTGCTGGAAGGTGCCCTCGTCGAGGTGCCGACGGCCGAGGCCAGAGGCATCGACCGGCGTACGGGAACGCCCGGATGACCGTTTGGTTGGTCTTGGTAGGCGGATTAGAGGTTGTCCGGCACGCGTTTGCGTGCCAGGACGGACAGGAGGATCAACAAGGCGGCGGCCTGCGCGGCCGCGACCGCCGTGACCAGCCGGGTCAGGGAAACCTCGTACAGGGTGCCCGCTGTGGCGCCCCCGATGAGCGCGCCGGCTCCTTGCACTGCGGCGAAGATTCCGTACGCGGTGGCCCGGCGTTGCCGCGGTACGAGGTCGGCCACGAACGCCTTGACGGTGGAGTCCTGCACCCCCATCGCGGCGCCCCACAACAGCACACCACCGGCGGCGATAGCCAGGCTGGTGGTGAACGCCAGGGCCGGCACCACGGCCACCAGGACCGGCAGGAGCAGCAGGATGCGCGGGCCGACACGGTCGTAGGCGGCACCGGTCGCTAGCGCCGCGATGCCGGCCGCTGCCATCGCTGCGGCGTACAGCAGCGGCACTCCGGCAACCGGTACCAGGCCGGCCCGCGCGAGGTGGAATCCGATCAACCCGAATGTCATCAACCCGCCTGTGCACAACGCGCACGCGACCGCGAACCACCAGAACAAACGCGGCAGAGGAGTGCGTGCCACCTCCTCGGCCGGCTCGTGTCTCGCGGCGGTGCCCGCTCGGCGCGGACGTACGGTCGCGGTGCGGCGCTGGATGACCACGAGCATGATCATCGCCAGCACTCCCGGCATGGCCAACACAGCCAGGCCCGGCCACAGCAGCCCACCTGCCGCGGCGATGAGCCCGGCCAGCAGCAGCGGGCCGGCGAACGCCCCGACCTGGTCGAGCGCCTTGTGCACCCCGATCCCGCGGCCCATCCCGACCGCGCCTGCCGCGTCGGCCAGCAACGCCGACTTCGCCGGTGAGCGCACTGCTTTGCCCAGCCGCTCGGCCACGATCAGAACCGCAGCCACCGCCAGCCCAGCGGCACCCAACGCCGGGGTCACCGCCAGCAGCGGCACACACACCGCCGTCAGCGCGTATCCGGCGATCGTCAACGTCCAATACCGGCGGGTCCGGTCGGCGAGCGGCCCAGACACCAGCCGCAGCACCAGCGCGGCCGCCTCACCAGCACCGGTGATCAGGCCGACGACCACAGCGGACGCGCCGAGCGAGGCAAGCAATGGTCCGTACACCGACCGGGCGCCCTCGTACACCATGTCCGCGGCCAGGCTCACCACACCGAAGCCGATCACCACCCGCCACGGCGACAACCGCGGCACATCCGACGACCTTCGATCACCGGAATCCGCGGAGCCGACCGCCCCCGACGCTGCATCACTAGTTAGCACAGCCTTACCTGACAGGAGCCGGTGCCGCACAGTCAACTCGAGGTCTCCGAGCACCCCGCCGCAACGGAACGGCATCGGCGCCCGCGCCCCTCGCTGCCGACAGATGTGGAGCAGCGACCGGTAGAAGAGGCGGCAGCGACTGAGCCGCTAACCCCGGTCGCCGCATCGCATCGGGTGGCCGGCTCATGCGGTTGGCGATACGGGTTTACCGTGAGGTCGAGACACGTGAGTCACGCGTCGCGCCAGGGGATCTGGATGGTCGGCATTGAGTATGTGATCGCCTTCGGGGCCACGGTCGGTCCGCTGGAGGCGTCGGTCGCGGTCGTCGGCCCTCGACGGATCGGTGTCCGGTGAGCGCCGTCGAGGTTCTGGTGGTCGGGGCGGGGCCAACCGGACTTGCCATGGCCGGGCAGTTAGCCGCCTTGGGTGTGCGGGTCCGGGTGGTAGATCGATCTCTCGACCGGGTTCAGGAGTCGCGTGCCCTGGCGATTCAGCCCCGCACTCTGGAGGTCCTCGCCAGTCTCGGCGTGACTGACGAGATGGTGGCCGTCGGGAACCGCACGGTGAGGATGTGTCTGCACGCGCGGGGGCGGGCGCGTACCGTGCCGCTGTTCGACTTGGGTTTGTCCGGCACCGCGTATCCGTACCTGTTGTTCCTGTCGCAGGCGGAGACCGAGCGCGTCCTGGGTGAGCACCTCGCGGCGGTGGGGCTCGATGTCGAACGGGGTGTCGAGCTGGTGGGTCTGGACGGTGCCGTCGACGGTGCGGTGGCGACGCTGCGGCACGGGGACGGCCGGGTCGAGCGGGTGGCGACCCGGTACGTGGTGGGTTGCGACGGCGCGCACAGCGCCGTGCGGCACCTCGCCGGAATCGGATTCGAGGGCGCTGCGTATCCGCAGACGTTCGTCCTGGCTGACCTGGAGGCTGACGGCCTCGACACTGGGATGGCGCACGTCTTCTTGTCCGAGCGGGGGATGCTGTTCTTCTTCCCCCTCGGACACCCGGCCACCTGGCGACTGCTGGTTATGCGGCCACCCGCTGAGGTGGTCGCACCAGATGCCCCGGTCACCGTCGACGAGGTGCAGGCACTCGCTGACACATATACCGATGCGACTGTGCGCCTGCGTGATCCTGTCTGGATGACCAACTTCCGGCTGCACCACCGCGCCGCCTCCCGTTATCGCGCGGAGTCGGTGTTCCTGGCTGGCGACGCCGCGCACATCCACAGTCCCGCTGGCGCGCAGGGCATGAACACCGGTATCCAGGACGCCGCCAACCTCGGCTGGAAACTCGCCCAGGCCCTGCGGGGCGGCGCCAGCTCGGCGCTGCTGGATACCTACGGGACGGAACGGGCGCCAGTCGGCCGGATGGTGCTGCGCTTCAGCGACCGGGCGTTCACCGTCGCGACGTCCACCAACCCGGCCGTCCGGTTCGCTCGTACCCGGATCGCCCCCGCTCTCATCCCGGTCGTGCTCGCGTCCCGGTTCGTGCGGGCCTCCGCCTTCCGGAGGGTTTCGCAGCTGGGCATCACCTACCGGAACAGTCCGCTTTCGGTGGAAGGACCGCGCCGGTCGCGGACCGGTCCACGATCCGGCGACCGGCTGCCCGACGTCCCGCTGCCCGGCACCGGACACGCCAGCACACTGCACCGGCTCACCTCCACGCCCGGATGGCACCTGCTGCTGTGTGGACCAGCCGCTGCTTGGCATGCCGGGGACACTGCGAGGCTGGCCCGGGATCAGCTCACCGTGCACCGTTTGGTCGCGCCCGACGCCACCGAAGCGGCCTCCACGTCCGCTGCTCAGGCGTTGCGACGGCTGGGTCTCGACCCCGGCGCTGGTGGCCTGGTACTGGTCCGTCCCGATGGACACATCGGCTACCGGGCTGGCGGCGCCGACCTGACCGGGCTGATCGCCTACCTGGAGCGCTGGCTCGGCCCGTAACCCTGCTCGCTGCTGTCACCGGCCGCACTGCGCTGAAACAGCGACAGGGCGGCAGGTGCCGCCAAAGGTCAGCCAGTCGGCGAGCGGCGCGCCTGTCGGTCGGTGCGATCTCCTCCGTCATGGCGGGACTGCCGGAAGCGCGACGTGGGCGACGGCGGTGTACGGGGCGTCGACGCTCTTGCTTCTGGGGTGCTGTGCTGCTCGCCGCCGAGGCGCGGACGGCGGGCAGCGATCCGATGATTCAGGCAGCAGGGATGAGTTCGGCGAGGAGCTTCTCCACCCGGTTACGGATGTCGTCGCGGATGGGGCGGACGGACTCGACGCCCTTGCCGGCGGGGTCGTCGAGCTTCCAGTCCTCGTAGCGCTTCCCGGGGAAGACCGGGCAGGCGTCGCCGCAACCCATGGTCACGATGACGTCGGAAGACTCGGCAGTGGTGTACTCGAGGAGCTTTGGCCTCTGGTCGGTGATGTCGATGCCGACCTCGCGCATGGCCTCGACGGCAGCGGGGTTGATGGTCTCGGCGGGGGCGGAGCCGGCGGAGCGGACCTCGACGGTCTCGCCGGCGAGGTGGCGCAGCCAGCCGGCGGCCATCTGGGAGCGGCCGGCGTTGTGCACGCAGACGAACAGGACGCTGGGCTTGTCGGTCATCAGGAGCCTCTCTTGCGGTCGTAGGGCCGGCTTGACCGGCGCCTGGTCAGGCACCGCCGGCAGGGTGCGGGCGGGGTCGCTGTTGCGGTCGAGCAGCTGGTAGCGGCCGGCGGGGCGCGGTGGATTGACCAGGCCCCGGTGCGCCTGGTCGTTGAGCCGCCTGGTGCTCATGCCCGGGGGTCGAGCGCCGGATCGCGTTCGCCCGTTGGGACGACAACCTGGTCAGCGGCCTTCCCGGCGTCGGGGTAGAGGGCGGCCAAGAGCCCGATGCCGACGGCGAGGCCGATGAGCTGAGCGATGACGAAGCCGGGAACGGAGGCGGGGGCGATGCCGGCGAAGGTGTCGGTGAACGCCCGCCCGATCGTGACCGCCGGGTTCGCGAACGAGGTGGACGAGGTGAACCAGTACGCGGCGCCGATGTAGGCGCCGACGGCGGCGGGCGCGACCGGCGCGCGACCGGAGCGGGCGAGCGCGAAGATGAGCAGGATCAGCCCGGTGGTGGCGACGACCTCGCCGAGCCACAGGTGTGCCGCCGCGCGGTCCTTGCCGGAGAGGTCGACGGCGGCCAGGTCGAACATGAGGTTCGCGAGGATCGACCCGCCGATCGCCCCGACGGTTTGGGCTGCGACGTAACCGGCGAGGTCACGGCCGGTGAGGCCGGTGCCGGCGCGGCGGCCGAGGAACCAGTCCGCGGCGGAGACGACCGGGTTGAAGTGCGCCCCGGACACCGGCCCGAAGATCAGGATGAGGGCACCGAGGGCGAACGCGGTGGCGATCGAGGTCTCGAGCAGTTGGAGCCCTACGTCGTCGGGGGAGAGGGTGGTGGCCATGATGCCGGAGCCGACCACGGCGGTGACCAGCAGAGCGGTGCCGGTGAACTCGGCCAGCAGGCGCCGCCGAAGTGCGATGGTCATCAGTCTGATCTCTCCTGTGCAGTGACGTCCCGGAGCCGGGTGTGGGCCGGGTGCGGTGATTACCGGTTCGCGGCGACGTTCAGGTCGTCGAGCAGGCGGCGGACGCGGCGTTCTATCTCGTCACGGATGGGCCGGACGTCGGACAGGTCGAGGCCGGCTGGATCGTCGAGGTCCCAGTTCTCGTAGCGGGTGCCGGGGAAGACGGGGCAGGCGTCGCCGCAGCCCATGGTGACCACCACGTCGGCGGCGCGGATGACCTCGTCGGTCCAGGGCTTGGGAAACTCGTCGGAGATGTCGATGCCTCGCTCGGCCATCGCGGCGATCGCCGCCGGGTTGACCTCGATCCCTGGTTCGCTACCACCGGACCAGGCGACGGCGTTGGCACCGGCGAGGTGGGTGAAGAATCCGAGCGCCATCTGAGAGCGACCGGCGTTGTGGGTGCACAGGAACAGCGCCACCGGGAGGCCGTCGCGGTGGTGCCCCTCGACGCGGGCCAGGGCCTGCAGGCGCTGGCGGGCGAAGCGTTCGGCCAGCAGGGGCAGGTAGTTGGGGACGCTGCCGACGGTGGCGAACTGGTCGTAGCTGGCGTGCAGAAACCGCTCCACGGTCTCAGTGCCGTAGGTGCCGTCGAACTCGGCGGCGAGGCGGGCGGCGGCGGTGCGCAGAGCGAGTTGCTGGTCGATGGAGAGGTCTTCGCGCAGGTACGCGCTGGTGTCAGTCATGGCGGTCTCCCGGACTCATGGCGGGGGTGATGACGGGGGCGACGCGGTCGATGCGGGCGGCGAGGTCGGCGAACGCGGCCTCGAACGCGGCGTCGGTGTCGACGCGGACCGGGTCGGGCACTGACCAGTGCAGCCGGGGCCGGACCGGGCCGCTGAGTTCCTCATGGGCGTTGTCGCAGACGGCGATGAGCAGGTCGTCGTCGCGCACGATGTCGGCGACGTGCGCGGTGCCGGTCGCGTCGAGCCGCAGCCCGTGGCGGCGGGCCACGGCGACGGCGCGTGGATGGACGCGCTCCGCGGGCTTCGTTCCGGCGGACGCGGCCGAGGTGTGGGTGCGGTCGGACCAGAGGGCGGCCGCGAGTTGCGAGCGGGCGGAGTTGTGGGTGCAGACGAAGACCACCCGACCCACCCGGGTCAGCGGCGCTGGCGTCAGCGTGGCCAGGGCCTCGGGTCGCAGGCGCAGATAGGTGCGACGGCGGTCTCCTTCGGACCGGCCGCGGACGACGAGACCGGCTTCGCTGAGGACCTTGACGTGGTGGGCGACCAGGTTCGTCGGCATTTCGAGGTCGTGGGCGATCTCGCCGGGGGAGGCGTCGCCCAGGGTGAGCGCGTCAACGACCGCCAGGCGCGCCGGGTCGCCGAGCGCGGCGTGGATCCGGGCGCGTCCCTGCAAGGAGGCAAGCTCAATAGTCATTGACTCAACTATCACTGAGCAATCGTGACGTTGTCAAGTCATGGTGAGTCAGTGGTCGGTGGGCGTACTGGCCGCACCCGGCTGCTGGAGGGTTCCGCCGAGGGCCTGATTTCCTGGGCCTGAAGCGGCCGTTCTTCCAGGCGATCCGCGCCGAGGAGCGACCGGCTGGGGGCAGGGTTGACTATGAGGCGGTTGCCGGTTCGACGGTGAGCAGCGCCGCGAGTTGGCGCAGGACGGCCGGTCGGGCCCGGTAGTGCACCCAGGTGCCGCGCCGCTCGGCATCGACGAGGCCGGCCTCGCGCAGTGTCTTGAGGTGATGCGAGATGGTCGGGCCGGTGAGGTTGAAGGCGGGGGTGAGGTCGCAAACGCAGGCCTCTCCGCCCTCCGCGGAGGCGATCATCGACATCAGCTGCAGCCGGACCGGGTCGCCGAGGGCCTTGAAAGCCGGCGCGAGCACCGCGGCGGTCCCGGCCGGCACGCGGTGCTGCGCCAGCGGCTGGCAGCAGGGCGCATCAGCGGTCAAGTCGATCAGGGCGAGAGGCGTGGCTTGCTTCGACATGCCTCTAGGTTGACATCCTTCTAATCAACGTGCAACTGTCTGCTTCGACGGACGTCAAGACAGCGCCCGGAAGGAGAAATCATGTTCAGGCTCACGCGCCGACCGAGGGCATCCACGGCCAGTGTCCGATTCTGCGACTCCTGTGCCCAGGTCACCACCGCAGAGCAGCGCGCCCAGCGCCGCTTCGACCTTCGGCCGATCATCGTCACTCGCGGCTGGTAAGTTCATCGTCAATCGGCGATAAACGATGAAGGTGTGGTGGATGGACGAGCTCCTCGATCGGGCGACGGCGCAGACGTACGCCTCGTGGTTCCGTGCACTGGCCGACCCGACGCGGGTGCAGATCGTGGAGTACCTCGCCCGGCATGCCCAGCCGATGAGCGTCGGGGAGATCGTCGCCGCGATCGGCCTGGCGCAGTCCACCGTCTCGCAGCACCTGAAGATCCTCACCGAGGTGCGGTTCGTCCTCGTCGAGCCGGTCGGAACCGCCCGCCACTACCGCATCAACGACGCCTGCGTCGACTGCTTCCCCTCCGCCGCGGACGTCGTCATGGGCCGACCCGCCCCCCACCCGAACGGAGCCTGCTGATGGCCGACATCACGGTGCGCCCCCTGCGGGACGACGACGCCGAGCGGGTTCTGGCGATCTATCAGGCCGGACTCGATGCCGGCAACGCCAGCTTCGAGACGACCGCACCCACCTGGAGGGCGTTCGACGCGGCAAAGCTCCCCGAACACCGCTTCGTGGCGGTCGACGGAAACGGCACGGTGGTCGGTTGGATCGCGGTCGCACCCACCTCGGGCCGTACGGTCTACGCCGGTGTGGTCGAGCACTCCGTCTACGTCGACCCCGCCGCGCAGGGCCGCGGCGTCGCCCGGCTGCTGCTGGACACGCTGATCGCCTCCACCGAAGCCGCCGGCATCTGGACCATCCAGTCCGGAGTCTTCCCCGAAAACGCCGCCAGCCTCACCCTGCACGAGCGGGCCGGCTTCCGGGTCATCGGCGTGCGCGAGCGGGTCGGTCGCCACCACGGCCGCTGGCGCGACGTCGTGCTGCTCGAGCGGCGCAGTCCCGTCGTCACCTGACCAATTATGGCCCCGCATAAGCGGGCCCCGTCTACCAACTTGATTCGATGGTTATCGACACAGAGGAGTTTGACTGATGAGCACCCTGAACGAGCTGCCCGTCGTGGTCATCGGCGCCGGCCCAGTAGGCCTGGCCGCCGCCGCGCACCTGCACGAGCGGGGCATCGCCTTCACCGTCCTCGAAGCCGGCGACACCCCCGGTGCCGCCGTGCGGCAGTGGGGCCACGTGCGGGTCTTCTCCCCGTGGCGCTACAACATCGACCCGGCCGCCCGCCGGATTCTCGACGAGGCGGGCTGGGTCGCCCCCGACCTGGAGGCCCTGCCCACCGGCGCGGAGCTGGCCGGCGACTACCTCCAGCCCCTCGCGGAGCTGCCGCAGCTCAAGCCGCACCTGCGCTACGGCGCGCGGGTCGAGGCGATCAGCCGCCTGGGTCTCGACCGGCTGCGCACCGCCGGCCGGGAGTCCACCCCGTTCCTGATCCGCCTCGCCGACGGCGACGAACTCCTCGCCCGCGCCGTGATCGACGCGTCCGGCACCTGGGGCACCCCGAACGTCCTCGGCGCGTCCGGCCTGCCCGCCCGCGGCGAGACCACTGTCGCCGCGTTCCTGGAGCACGCGCTGCCCGACGTTCTCGGCGCCGACCGGGCCCGGTTCGCCGGCCGGCACACTCTCGTCGTCGGGGCCGGCCACTCCGCGGCGAACACGCTACTGTCCCTGGCCGAGCTGGCCGAATCCACGCCGGGCACCGAGGTGACCTGGGCGATCCGGACCGCCTCGCCGGCGCGTACCTACGGCGGCGGGGCCGCCGACGCGCTGCCCGCCCGCGGCGCCCTCGGCTCGCGGCTGCGCGCGCACGTCGATGCCGGCCGGATCCGGCTGCTCACCGGCTTCTCCGTGCACGCCCTCACCCCGGCAGACCGCCGGGTAAGTGTGGTGGTGCGGCACGCCAACGGCGGCGAGGAGTCGGTCACCGTGGACCGGATCGTCGCGGCCACCGGCTTCCGCCCCGACCACACGATCGCCTCCGAACTGCGCCTGGACCTCGACCCGATCATGGGCGCCACCCGCGCACTCGCCCCGCTCATCGACCCGAACGAGCACTCCTGCGGCACCGTGCCCCCACACGGCGTCGACCAGCTCGCCCACCCGGAAACCGGCTACTACGCCGTCGGTATGAAGTCCTACGGCCGCGCGCCGACGTTCCTCATGGCCACCGGCTACGAGCAGGTCCGCTCCGTCGTCGCCGCCCTCGCCGGAGACTGGGCCGCCGCCCGCGACGTCCAACTCGACCTGCCCGAAACCGGCGTCTGCAACAGCAACCCCGCCGACTCCGCCACCGGCGACAACTGCTGCGGGCCGACACCCACCGCCGAGCCAGCAGCACGAGGACTCGCCACCGGCATCTCCGGCGGGTTGCTGTCCGCACCGTTGAACCTCGTCACCCTCGACGCCGCCCCCGCCGGCGGTCAGGCCGGCGGCTGCTGCGGCAGCTGATGCCCACCACCACGACGGCGCCCGCCGACCCCACAGTCGGCGGGCACCACCCCCACGGCTGGCGAATCGTCACAGCCCTCGCCATCACCTCCACCGTCGGCTACGGCACCCTCTATTACACCTACCCAGTCCTGCTCCGCCCCATGGCAGCCACCCTCGGCGCCTCCACCACCGCCGTCACCGCAGCGCTCACCGTCTCCGTCCTCGCGGGCGCCCTCATGGCCATCCCAGTCGGCAGGTGGCTCGACCACCACGGCGGGCGCGCGCTGATGACCACCGGGTCGATCGCCGCCACCGCCCTGCTCGTGGCCTGGTCCCAGGTGCAGACCATCGGCCAGCTCTACGCCGTCATGATCGGCATCGGCATCACCGGCGCCATGGTGCTCTACGAGCCAGCCTTCGCCGTCATCATCGCCTGGTTCACCCCAGACCGACGCGCCACAGCCCTGCTAGCCGTCACCATCGTCGCCGGCTTCGCCAGCACCATCTTCATGCCCCTGACCGGCCTCCTGGCCGCACACCTTGGCTGGCGCGGCGCGCTCCTCGTCCTCGCCGTCATCCACGGCCTGGTCACCGTGCCCCTGCACGCCCTCACCATCCGCCGACCTCGGTCGCCCGCGGCGAGCGGACCTGCCGACCCCACGCCGCCGGCCCACGCCCAGCGGCGCACGCTCGTCAAGGCCGCGATGCGCGACGCCCGGTTCTGGGTCCTGGCCGCAACCTTCATCGCCCAAGGTGCCGCCACCAGCACCATGACCGTCCACCTCGTCGGCTACCTGACCAGCCGCGGCCACCCCGCCACCTTCGCCGCCACCGCCACCGGCCTGCTCGGCGTCCTGTCGGTCACCGGCCGGCTCGTCCTCACCGCCGCCCGCCGACACCTACGCGTCACCACGATCGTGGCCGCCGTCTTCGCCACCCAGGCCGCCGCCGTCCTCACGATGCCCCTGCTCGCCGACACCCGCACCGGCGCTGTCATCACCATCGTCGGCTTCGGACTCGGCTTCGGCATCACCAGCCTCGCCACCCCAGCCCTTCTCGCCGACCGCTACGGCACCACCGCCTACGCCACCATCGCCGGACGCCTCGCCGCCCCCGTTACCATCGCCAAAGCCACCGCACCGCTGGCAGCCGCCGCTCTCCTGCACACCGCTGGATACACACCGCTGCTCGCCGCCGTCGCCACCTGCTGCGCACTCGCCGCCATCGGCATGACCACCCGAGCGAAAACCCCTGCGCCGCAACCCTTCACCGCCCAGGCCTGAGACGATCAACCCATCCCCGCCCGGACCGAGCCGCTACACGGCCACACGGGCGTCGGGTCCGGCAACGTCACTCACATGTGTCCTCGGAGCCTCGCCCCTGCGGCTCGCAGCAGTCCGGGCGGTGTCGGTACACCCGCAGATCACGTCCGTGACGGGGTGCTACCTCGGACGTGATTTCGTACAGGCACGCCTGCCACAGGACGTTCTCCCCGCCGCCGCGAACCACTTGGCCGTCACCCGGCCCGCCGCGCAGCAACACGTCCACTCAAGCGACGGTAGTTGGTCACCAGGCAACTGGTGGCACGAGCGGTCAGCCTGCCGCAGGTAAGGGCTGCTGGTGAAGCGTCGGTATTCGATTCGTGCGGTACGCATCCTCGAGAGGTCGTCGGCGCTGACCGAGGGATCCTTCGCTCCGGCATGATCCTTGTGTCGTCGTCCGCTCCGTACGTGCGTAACAAGCGCTACCCACTTCGCCGAGGCCGCCCGCCGCTGGCAGGGGGCCGGGAACCTGCCGGCAGGAGCGATCATGAGCGGCGGCGTTCACGGCTCACGGCAGATGGCCGCCCCGACCGCTAATCCGTAGATCCTGCCGCGCGGGCTTGACCCTGACGCTGCGTCAACCCTTCATGCTGGCTGCCATGAGCATCCCGCCAACAAGTGATCAGGTCGAGCAGGCCGCGATACGCGTGCAGGGCCTGGAGAAGTCGTTCAAGCAGGTGAAGGTGCTACGTGGCGTGGACCTCGACGTGGCTCGGGGCAGCATCCTCGCTCTGCTCGGCTCCAACGGGGCGGGCAAGACCACGATAGTCAAGATCCTGTCCACGCTTCTCAAGCCCGACTCAGGGACCGCAGAAGTCAACGGCTTCGACGTCGCGGCGCAGGCCGCCAAGGTACGCGAGTCGGTCAGTCTCACCGGGCAGTTCGCGGCGGTCGACGAGATCCTGACCGGGCGCGAGAACCTCGTCCTGGTTGCCAAGCTCAGGCACCTCAGCGGGCCGGGCGCCATCGCGGACGAGCTACTGCGGCGTTTCTCGCTGACCGAGGCGGGCAGCCGGAGGGTGGCGACGTACTCCGGTGGCATGCGCCGTCGTCTGGACATCGCGATGAGCCTCATCGGGAATCCGCCGGTCATCTTCCTCGACGAACCGACGACCGGGCTGGACCCGGAGGCACGCATCGAGGTGTGGCAGGCCGTCAAGAAGCTCGCCGAGGGCGGCACAACCGTGCTGCTCACCACCCAGTACCTCGACGAGGCCGAGCAGCTCGCTGACCGGATCGCAATCCTTCATGAGGGCCGGATCCTCGTGAACGGCACCCTCAACGAACTCAAGCAGCTCCTGCCACCCGCCGAGGTCGAGTACGTCGAGAAGCAGCCCACCCTCGAGGACGTCTTCCTCACCCTCGTCGGCGCTAAAACGGAGAAGGAACAACAATGAACAGGCACTTCCTCGGCGACACCGCCGTCCTCTTGGGACGCTCACTGCGCCACATCGCCCGCAGCCCGGACACCATCATCACCACCGCGATCATGCCGATCGCCTTCATGCTGCTGTTCGTCTACGTCTTCGGCGGCGCGATCGAGACCGGGTCCGACTCGTACGTTGAATACCTGCTTCCCGGCATTCTGATCATCACGATCGCCTCGGGTATCTCCTACACCGCCTTCCGGCTCTTCCTGGACATGAAGGGCGGCATCTTCGAACGGTTCCAGTCCATGCCGATCGCCCGATCCTCCGTGCTGTGGGCGCACGTTCTGACCTCGCTGGTCGCCAACCTGATTTCGCTCGTGGTGGTCGTGCTCGTCGCCCTGATCATGGGCTTCCGTTCGGCCGCGGGCGTGCTGGGTTGGCTCGCCGTCGCCGGCATCCTGGTCCTGTTCACGCTGGCGCTCACGTGGATTGCCGTGATCCCTGGCCTCACCGCGAAGACTCTGGACGGCGCGAGCGCGTTCTCCTACCCGCTCATCTTCCTGCCGTTCGTCAGCTCGGCCTTCGTGCCCACCGAGTCCATGCCCGGCCCGGTTCGCGCCTTCGCCGAACACCAGCCGGTGACTGCCATCGTCAACGCGATCCGAGACCTCTTCGCGCAGAAACCGGTCGGTGCGGGCATCTGGACCGCCCTTGCCTGGTGCGTCGGGATCCTCATGGTGGCCTATCTGTTCGCCAACCTGACCTACCGCCGCAAGATTTCCTGAGCGGGATTCGGGTGGGCCGGGCGACTCGGGAGGCAGGATCAGGGGATGCTGACGATCGGTCAACTGGCGGCGTATGCCGGCGTCACGGTGCGGGCGGTACGGCACTATCACCAGGTCGGCCTGCTGCCGGAGCCCGAGCGGGACGCCTCAGGCTACCGGCGGTACGGCGCCACGGCCGTGGTGTCCCTCATCAGGATCCGCACCCTCGCCAACGCGGGCGTGCCGCTGTCCCAGATCGGTGACCTGCTCGAAGCCGACGCATCAGACTTCGCCGAGGCGGTACAGAGGATCGACAGCCACCTGCGCGACGAGATCGAACGGCTGGAGACCAGCCGCAAGCAGATCGCAGAGCTCACCGCCGGGGACAGTCTGGCACTCCCGCTGGAGGTGGCCGCTTATCTCGATCGGCTTCGGGACATCGGGGCGTCGAAGCGGATGGTGGAGGCTGAACGGGACGGGTGGATCCTGGTCGCGGCCCGCTGGCCGGAACGCGTCATCGAGTGGATGCCCGCGAAGGTCGCGGAACTCGACAACCCGCAGGTCGTGCGGCTCTATCGGATCCTGTCGGAGATCTTCGACGGTGACGCGGATGACGATCCGCGGATGGCGGAAGCCGCCGACATCATGGCCGCCCTGGCCGAGCAGGCACACGCCGCCGGCGAGATGAACCTCGGCGAGGAGGCTCACGATGATCTCCCGCATGACCTGATAGACGCGCTCGCGGTCGAGTCCGACCCGCGGGTGGAGCGGCTGCTGGAGTTGATGCGCGAGCGTGGCTGGTCCGGCTGGAACCGGATGGAGCGGCTGGTCGAGCCGCCCGACTGACCTGCGGAGGCCGCTTCACGCGCCTTGATCTCGACTCCTCGCGTCGGCAGGAGGCTTGAGATCTGGCACGGCTGGTCCTGGCCGGGGGCGTGCGAAGCCTCGACGCCCGCCGCGTTGGTCGCTCCGACGTCGCTTGCGCTGATCCGGCCCGTCGGTGCCGCGAGAACACGGGGCGGTTCCGAGGGCGTTGACCGCGCGATGGGTGGCACCAACCTGAGCCACGCTGGTTGCAGTTTGAGCCACCCGGTGCCAGAATGGCACCATGAGGGTTGCGATGCGCGGCGAGAGCGGCACATCGAAGGCTTCGATCAGACGACGCGGCGGAGGTCTCCCATCACGGCCGCAGGCGGCGACGTCGTTGAACGGGCAGTGCCTCCGTAAGTGGCAACCCAGTCGGCTGTTCTCTGCCGCCTGGTTGGCAGTCCGTGACGGGTGGACGTCGCGGCAACTCATTATCGATGACAGGGGTTCTCCTGCATGTTCGCCAGATTCGGACGCGCCATCGTCCTCAATCCATGGAAAGTGATCGCGGTATGGCTCGTGCTGCTCGTCGGCTCGTTCTTCGCGCCGTCCCTCGCTGATCAGGTCAGCACCGATCAGGCCAGCTTCCTGCCATCCCGCTACGAGTCGGTGCAGGCGCAGCAGGTGGCAGAACGCGCGTTCGGCCAGGGCGACGGGGCGAGCGCCACCATCGTCGTCAAGCGCGTCGACGGCCAGCCCCTCGGCGCCGCCGACACCGACCGGGTCGGCCAACTCGCCCAGACACTCCAGAGCGCCGGCATCGACCGGGTCGGCACTGCGGTTACCGGGCCGCAGGCCGTTTCGCCGAACAAGCTGGTGCAGCTCGTCAACGTCTCGCTCACCGGCCCGCCCGCCGACCCGGTGCTCGGTGACGCGGTCGTGTCTATCCGCGACCAGGCGAAATCCACGCTGCAAGGATCTGGCCTGTCGTATGCGGTGACCGGAGATGTCGCCCTCCTCGTCGACAACCAGGACGCCTTCGACACCGCATTGCTGGTCGTCAGCATCGTGACCCTGGCCCTGGTCGTCGGCCTCCTGCTCGTCATCTACCGCAGCCCGGTCGCGGCCCTCCTGCCGGTCGTGGTCGTCGGCGTGGTCTCAGCGGTGTCAAGTGCGGTCATCACCCTGTTCGTCAAGGCGTTCGGCATGCAGGTGGACCAGTCACTGCTGACCATCCTCACCGTGGTGCTCTACGGCGTCGGCACCGACTACATCGTCTTTCTGCTGTTCCGCTACCGCGAGCGGCTACGCGCCGGTGACGCCCCAAAGAACGCGCTCGCCACGGCAGTCAGCCGGGTTGGTGAGGTGATCGCGTCGGCTGCCGCGGCGATCGTGATCGCGTTCGGCGCACTCCTGCTCGCGGTGTTCGGCGGCTTCCGGAGTCTCGGCCCGGGCCTTGCCATCGGGGTGGTCGTCATGGCGATCGCCGCGGTCACGCTGGTGCCGGCCATCGTCTCGCTCATCGGCCCCAAGGTGTTCTGGCCGTCGAAGTCCTGGCAGCGCACTCCTCGGGGCAGCGTCTTCCAACGCCTGGGCCGGTTCACCGGACGTCGGCCGGCGGTGGTCGCCCTCGCCTCGGGCGGCGTCATGGTCGCGTTGGCGCTGGGTGTGTTCGGCCTGAAGGTCGACTACGACCAGGTCGCGCAGCTGCCCGCCAACACCGAGTCGGCGCGCGCCCTGGATGACCTGAAGACCGGGTTCCCCGCTGGAGCCCTCAATCCGACCACCGTCTACGTCCGTGCCGACAACGGCCAACGCCTCGACCCGGCAACACTCAGCGGCTACGCGCAATCATTGGCCCAGGTAGCCGGGGTCGGTAGCCTGATGCCCGCCCCTGACGGAAGTCCTGTCACCGTCAGCTCGGACGGCACGATCGCCCAGATCAACCTGCTGCTGAACACCAGCCCGTACTCGACAGCAGCGCTCGACCTGGCCGGTGACGACCTCCGGCAGGTGGCCCACGACCAGGCCCCGGCCGGGACGACCGCGCTGGTTGGCGGCGTCAGCTCGGTCTTCGCCGACATCCGCGACGCGAACAACCGCGACCTGTGGGTGATCTTCCCGGTGGCCGGGGTGCTGATCGCCGTGATCCTGGGGCTGCTCCTGCGCAGCCTCGTCGCCCCGGTGTACCTCATGATCGCAGTCGGCCTCGGCTTCATGGCGACGCTCGGCGCGACCGTCCTGGCCTTCCAGGGCATCGGTGGCCGATCGGGCCTGTCATTCTCGCTGCCGATCATCCTGTACCTGTTCGTGGTTGCGATCGGCACCGACTACAACATCCTCATGATCGCCCGGCTCCGCGAAGAGGCACGAGCCGGCAACGACCCGCGCACCGCCGCCTCGCTGGCGATCCAACACGCTGGACCGTCAGTGGCCGCCGCGGGTCTGATCCTCGCCGGCACGTTCACGTCGATGCTCTTCGCCGGGGTGTCGTTCCTGACCGAGATGGGCTTCGCGGTCTCGGTGGGAATCGTCCTGTCCGCGTTCATCATGTCCCTGTTCCTCGTCCCCGGGGTCACCGCGCTCCTTGGCCACAACGCCTGGTGGCCGGGGCATGGCGACGCCGACCGGTCAGTTCCGGCGGCGGGGCCGACCTCGGCCGACGAACCGAGGTCGCAGGGCGCACCGGTGCGCTGAACGATCGCGGCACGCGGTGGGCGCGGGCCGAGCGTCCCGCCCACCGCGTTCCCCGACAACGTTCCCCAAGCCGTATGCGAGGCCGCCGCCTCGACCGCGCCGATCGCCGACAAGGGCCAGGCGGACCAAGAATTGGCGAGCAATCAGGGCACCTCAACGATGCCCGAAACGGCACGACTGGCCCTACGCTGCGGCAAAAGGACCCTGGCCCCAACCAAGCGTGCTCGGCCGTCCCGTTCCTCGCGCGCATCCACGACAGGACCGAGTCCCGCCCACCGTGGCGACACGATGCGGTGAAGCGTGGCTGAGCGGCGCCGGGGCGCACCGATCAAGCCAGCGGGCCGGCGGTTGGCGGCGCGTGTTGATGGACAACGCCAAGGTGACCGCGAGGGCGGCTCGGTCAGGCGGTGAGGCCCCTAGGGCGCTCGTCCTCGCGTGCCGTGACTGCGAGGTCCCGGAGGTGCACTTCAGCGCATCGCCCGTGGCCCGGAAGTGGGATGAGTTGCCGTCCAATGGTGTGGGTAGTGTGTCCGCTGTTTGCCGCACTCGTGATCTTGGGATGGTCGTGAGGCGAGGCGACCGACGCAGGGGACGGAGGCGACATGGGCAATAGGCCGGACGAACACCCGCGGTCGCGCCGCAGGCAGAACACGGCCCGCAGCGCTGCTACCGACCGAGGCGCCGATTCTCGCTCAGGCGGCCAGACGGTGATGCCCGCTCGCGTGGAGGTGCCCAGCTCGCTGCGCCCGCCTTCGAAGACCGCGACGCGATGGCTGCTCAAGCATCGCGTGCAGCCGCCCGGTCCGGAGAGCGGCGAGTCGCACGCCGAACCGCACGCCTGGTGGAAGGTGATGTGTCTGACCGGGGTGGACTATTTCTCCACCCTGTCGTACCTGCCCGGCATCGCGGCTTTGGCTGCGGGGGCGCTCTCGCCGCTGGCGACGCTGCTGATCGTGGCGTTGACGCTGTTCGGAGTGCTTCCGATGTACCGGCGGGTGGCCGGGGAGAGCCCGCACGGGCAGGGGTCGGTGGCGATGCTGGAACGCCTTTTGCCCTTCTGGAAGGGCAAGCTGTTCGTCCTGGTCCTGCTGGGGTTCGTGGCCACGTCGTGGATCATCACGATCACCCTGTCATCGGCGGACGCCACGGTGCACCTGCTGGAGAACCCCGTGCTGCCCGACGGGTTCCCGCATGGCACCACCGCGGCGGTGGTCGTGACGGTGGTGTTGCTGCTGGTCCTGGGCGGGGTGTTCCTGCTCGGCTTCAACGAGGCCGTGGGTGTGGCCATCCCTTTGGTCGCGGTGTTCCTCGGGTTGAACGCGGCGGTTGTCGTGGCCGGCCTGATGGCGATCGTGCAGGATCCGGCGCTGTTGTCTGGGTGGACGGACGCGCTGACCGCCGGCACCAGCGGCGTCGGTGACGTCATCGGCCCCGCGGTGTTGGCCTTCCCGCTGCTCGTGCTCGGGTTGTCCGGCTTCGAGACCGGGGTCAGCATGATGCCGCTCGTGCGCGGTGATGGTCTCGACGCCGAGCAGCGACTGGCCGCGCGGATCCGCAACACCCGCAAGCTGCTCACCACCGCGGCGCTGGTCATGTCCGGCTACCTGATCACGACCACGCTGGTCACCACCGTGCTGATCCCCGCCGAGGAGTTCCAGCCCGGCGGGGGAGCCAACGGCCGCGCGTTGGCCTACCTGGCCCATGAGCGTCTCGGCGAGGCGTTCGGCACGGTCTATGACGTCAGCAGCGTGCTGATCCTGTGGTTTGCCGGCGCGTCGGCGATGGCCGGTCTGATCAACATCGTGCCCCGCTACCTGCCCTCCTATGGCATGGCCCCGGAGTGGGGACGCGCCGTGCGCCCGGTGGTCATCGTCTACACGCTG
This sequence comes from Micromonospora sp. RHAY321, assembly GCF_023896955.1. GTDB lineage: Bacteria > Actinomycetota > Actinomycetes > Mycobacteriales > Micromonosporaceae > Micromonospora. The sequence goes on along the minus strand of NZ_JAMHIW010000001.1, from coordinate 423,068 downwards.
ATCAGCATCGCGATCACCGTCGCGTTCGCCGCCGACGTCGACGCCCAGGCCGGCGCCTACGCCACCGGGATTCTGGCGATGATGGTCTCCGGTGCCGTCGCGGTCACTATCTCCGCGCTGCGCCGTCGGCAACGCGCCGCCACCGCCGGGTTCACCGCGCTGACCGCCGTGCTGGGTTACGCGCTGGTCGAGAACGTCATCGAGAAGCCCGACGGCATCGCGATCTCCGGGCTGTTCATCGCCGGCATCATCACCGTCTCCCTGATTTCCCGGATCTCGCGCACCACGGAACTGCGCGCCGAGCACATCGAGTTCGACGCCACCGCCTGCCGGTTCATTGTCGACTCGATCGCCCACGACGGGCGGCTGCACCTGATCGCCAATCGCCGCCAAAGCGGCTCGGTCAAGGAGTACCGCCTCAAGGAACGCGCCCAACGAGGCCTCAACCCGGTCCCCGGTGCCGCCGATGTGATCTTCCTCGAAATCGACGTGGTCGACCCGTCGGAGTTCGCCGGTGTCCTGCATGTCACTGGCGTCGACGTTGGCGGCTATCGGGTCCTGCGCACCACCGCCCCGGCCGCCCCGAACGCCATCGCCGCGATACTCCTAGCCCTGCGCGACGCCACCGGCGTACGACCCCACGCCCACTTCGAATGGTCCGAAGGCAGTCCCGTCGCGCACCTGCTGCGCTACCTTCTGCTCGGCCGCGGCGACACCCCACCGGTCGTCCGCGAGATCATCCGTAAGGTCGAACCCGACCCGGCGCGCAGACCGGGCATCCACGTTGGCGGGTGAAACACCGATCATACGTCCGGCGAACCCGTGGGCGTCGTGTGGTAACTGCGCTGGTCGTACCGACTTCGGTGGTGATGCCTCCTTGGTTCTGGCGGCTGGACCCGGAGCCGGGTCCGCGCGCAGGACCGCGGGCTCGAGCCGCACCATTTCTGGTCCCGGATCGAGGCCGAGGTTGCCGGTCAGTCGCGTCCGCACCGGATGGCATGCAGCGGTTGCTGCGCTGGGCGGACTGGGATGTCGAGGCGGTCCGCGATGACGTGCGGGACTACCTGGTTGAGCACCTCGGTGACCCGCAAGGGGTGCTGGTCGTCGACGACACCGGCTTCCTGAAGAAGGGTGCCGCTCGGCGGGGGTGGCCCGGCCGTACTCCGGAACCGCCGGCAGGCTCGAGAACTGCCAAGTCGGTAATGCGTCGCGAACGACTCCGCGACGTGAGCGAGCGACGACGGGCCTGCAGTGATGCATCGGCAGCACTCTGTCGATCACTGGAATCCACTGTCATGTCGTTGCCGCGTATCGGGGTTGCCATCGTGACCATGGGCACTCGCCCGCAGGAGTTGGAAGCCCTGCTCGCCTCCGTGGATGAGCAGGATGTGCCTGCGGCGAAGGCGGTGCTGATCGGCAACGCGACGCCCCTCACCGACGTCTCCTCCGCCGTGACCAAGGTTCCGCTGGAGGAGAATCTTGGCTGCCCCTGGTGGCCGCAACGTAGGCTGAGAAATATTCGTGAATCCGGCGAAGTCGACGTGGTCGTCGAGCTGGACGACGACGGATTACCGAAGAGTCATGTTCGGCGCGGTACGGCTCCGTCCTGCCAGCGATAGAGGTCGCGCAGCAGGGAAATCTCGGCGCCGTGATGGATCAGCTCCCTGTTGACGTGCAGGACGATGCCCTCCATGGGACGGCGCTCGGGACCCACCGTGGGCGGATTCTCCAGGTCAGCGTCCGAGAGTTCGCGGACCCCCGCGTTCCATCTCCCATACATCTCATCGAGCTGTTTTAGCGCCTCGTCAGCGGTCCCCGCGTAGGCGAATGTCTGGGAGTCGACGTCCTGGCCGCCGAAGTGCCATCCGACCCGATAGCCCAGGCACGAGACGATGATGTGCGCCAGCCGCCAGGCAATCGTGGTCACTGGCGCCGGCACCGGGTCAGGGGACGCGGAGTCCACCGTCCATTCTCCCGAACCTGCCGACATCAGTGCGGCCGACGTGCCGCGTGGGCGGATGCTCCAGCAGCCGCGCACCGGCTCCCAGAAGTACTCCTCATCGGTAAGACCGTCCAGCCGCGGCCGCAGGTTTCTGTGCCAGTACCAGTCCAGCTGCTCCGCGAGCCGCTCGCTTCTTGTCATTTCCGCACCTTACATACAACGGAGACCCTGGCTGTGACCCTCGCGGACGCAGGCAGGTCGCCGACCCAGGGGCATCGCATGGGACGACGAGTTGCGGGAGCGGGTCCAGCGCAGCCCGTGGCTGATCCGGGCGCTGAACGTCGCGCGGGACTGATCCCGAACGCTGACCTGCATCCGCGTCGTGACCTGAGCCGGCCCTCGAAGCCCGAAAGGGATGCCGTCGATGCGCGCTGGGTCGGCAACCAGGTTTGCCGCCGCAGTCACGCCGGAACGCTGAAGGCGTACGGCAGCTGCTTGGGGGAGGCTTGGCACCTGTGAGCGCTCACAGTAGGGTGCTGGCATGATGGTGCGCGCCTGGTACGAATCCTTCACCCCTCCGCCGTCCGCCCGCCCCGCCCGCGCCTGGCACGCGAGTGACGCCCGCCGGTTGTCCCTCGATGGACTGTGGCGGTTCCACTACGCGGAGCGGGCGGACGGGCCGCTGCAGTTCACTACCCAGGCCTTCGACGACACCGGCTGGGCCGAGCTGCCAGTCCCGTCGCACTGGCAGCTGCACGGCTACGGGGCGCCCGCGTACACCAACACCAGCTATCCGTTTCCGCTTGATCCTCCGAAGGTGCCGGACGAGAACCCCACCGGCGACTACCGGCGTACGTTCCGGCTGCCCGCCGACTGGCCGGGCGGCCGTACGGTGCTCCGGTTCGGCGGGGTGGACTCCAGCGCCCGGATCTGGCTCAACGGGGTCGAGATCGGCTACACCACTGGCAGTCGGCTGCCCACCGAGTTCGACATCACCGACACGGTCCGCCCGGACGCCGACAACGTGCTCGCCGTACGGGTGGTCCAGTGGAGTACCGGCAGCTACGTCGAGGACCAGGACATGTGGTGGCTCTCCGGCATCTTCCGGAGCGTCGAACTGCTGTCCCGCCCCACCGCTGGCGCCATCGACGACGTGACCGTACGGGCCGACTACGACCACCGTACCGGTGCCGGAACGCTGCACGTCAGCGCCGACGTGCCGGCGCGGGTCAGCCTGCCGGAACTCGGCGTCGAGGCCCGGACCGGCGACACCGTACGGCTGCCGCACGTCGAACCGTGGTCGGCGGACCAGCCCCGTCTCTACGACCTCACGCTGAGCACCGACGCCGAGACGGTCACCCTGCGGGTCGGCTTCCGCAGCATCGCCATCGTCGACGGGGTCCTCACCGTCAATGGGCAGCGAGTGCTGTTCCGGGGCGTGAACCGGCACGAGTTCCACCCGGACCGGGGGAGGGCGGTCACCGAGGAGGACATGCTTGCCGACGTGCTGCTGATGAAGCAGCACAACGTCAACGCCGTACGCACCAGCCACTATCCGCCGCACCCGCGCTTCCTTGAACTCTGTGACGAGTACGGCCTCTGGGTGGTCGACGAGTGCGACCTGGAGACCCACGGCTACTGGCAGGTCGATTGGCGCGGCAACCCGGCCGACGACCAGCGCTTCTCCGACATGCTGGTCGACCGGATGCGCCGGATGGTCGAACGGGACAAGAACCACCCGAGCATCGTGCTCTGGTCGCTGGGCAACGAGAGCGACAGCGGGCGCAACCTGGCCGCGATGGCCCGCTGGACCCGCCAGCGCGATCCGAGCCGGCCGCTGCTCTACGAGCGGGACTGGTCCTGCCGGGACGTCGACGTGTACAGCCGGATGTACCTGACCGTCGACGAGGTGGAGGCGATCGGGCGCGGGGCGGAACCGCCGCTGGACGACCTGGCGCTGGACGCCCGGCGTCGGGCGATGCCGTTCATCCACGTCGAGTACGCCCATGCGATGGGCAACGGCCCCGGTGGGCTCGCCGAGTACCAGGAGCTGTACGAGAAGTACCCCCGCTGCCAGGGAGGCTTCGTCTGGGAGTGGATCGACCACGGCCTGCGCGCCCGGACCGAGCAGGGGCGGGAGTTCTTCGCCTACGGGGGGGACTACGGCGAGGTGCTGCACGACGGCAATTTCGTCGCCGACGGTCTGCTCTTTCCCGACCGTACGCCGTCACCGGGGCTGCTCGACCTCAAGAAGGTGGTCGAACCGGTCCGGATCTCCCGCGACGGCGCGGGACTGCTGATCGCCAACCGCCACGACTTCGCCGACCTGTCGCACCTCGACTTCCACTGGTCCCTCGACCAGGAGGGCGAGGAGGTGGCGCGGGGGAGTCTCGACGTCGCGGCGGTGGCGCCCGGTGGGCAGGTGACGGTGAGCCTGCCCGACCTGCCGGCGACCAGCGGCCCGGCGTACCTGACCGTGCGGGCGGTGCTGGCCACGGACACACCCTGGGCCAAGGCCGGACACGAGGTCGCCTGGGCGCAGCTACCGGTCGAGCCGACGCCGGTCACGGCGGCGACCTGGACCGCCGAGCCGGCGGCCCGGACGCCGTTGGCGCCCAGAGGGGAACAGGGACACCTACGCCTCGGACCGGGTGTCTTCGACGAGCGGGACGGGCGGCTGGTCCGGCTCGGCGAACTGGCGGTCACCGGGCCGGCGCTCCAGGTCTGGCGAGCGCCGACGGACAACGACCGGGCACCGCACGGCGAGGCGATGGAACCGGTCTGGCGGGCGCTGGGACTGGACCGGATGCGTCACCGGGTCGACGAGGTACGGACCGAGGCCGACCGGCTCGTCGTGCGGACAAGGGTGGCCGCCGCGGCGACCGACCTCGGGCTCCGGGTGACGTACACCTGGACCGGTGTTGACCAGGACCGCCTGGGGCTGGTCGCGGAGATCGACCCGGACGGACCGTGGCCGGGTCCGCTGCCGATGCTCGGTCTGGTGCTGGCACTGCCCGGCGAACTAGACGCCGTCGAGTGGTTCGGGCGTGGACCGGGTGAGACGTATCCCGACACCGGTCTCGCCAACCGGGTGGGACGGTTCTACCGGACCGTGTCCGAGATGCAGACGCCGTACGTCTTCCCCCAGGAGAACGGGCGGCGAGCGGACGTGCGGTGGGCAACGGTCGTCGACGGCCAGGGTCGGGGACTGCAGGTTCGCGGACGCAGCCCGTTCGGCCTGACCGTGCGCCCCTGGACCACCGAGGCGCTGGAGCGGGCGGCACACCCCATCGACCTGGTGCCGGACGGCCGGACCTGGGTGACGCTCGACGCCGGTCACCACGGCATCGGCTCGGCCTCCTGCGGCCCCGGTGTCCTGCCCGCCTACCTGCTGCCGGCGGCGTCGGTGCGACTGGGCCTCGAACTGCGGGTGCTGTGACGAATCGCCGGGCCGGGGTGGCTGACACCCCGGCCCGGCACTCGGCGACGTGTCGGGGTCAGAGCAACCGGGTCGCGGCAGACGAGTACGCGACGTCGAGCGCGGGCAGCGACCGCCCGTTCCAGTCGAACAGGGTGAGGTTGTCGTTCGGATTGCCCGCACCCGGCTCCCAGCCCACACCCGGCAGCCAACCCGGTTCCCAGGCGAAGAACCCGGCGCCGAGTCCACCCGGTACGCCGGCCAGCACCCGCCGCAGCGCCGCGAAGTACGCCGCCTGCCCGGCCGGCGTCGGCGGGTAGGCGGTGCCGTTGGGCAGCATGGTCGGGTCGGTGAGCAGATTCTCCAGGCTGTCACCGTTCGCCATGGTCCACGGGTAGGAGGTTTCGGTGACCACAAGCGGCTTGCCGTACCGTGCGGCGAGATCATTCAGGTTCACGGTCAGGTCGGCCACCGAGCCGTGCCAAAACGGGTAGTACGACTGCCCAATCACGTCGAACTCGACGCCCTGGGCGAGGACGTGGTCGTAGAACCACCGGGAGCCGGCGTTGTCGCCGCCCCGGTCGATGTGCAGCATGGTGCGCAACCGGTGACCGCGCGGGTTGGCCGCACGCGCCCCGGCCAGCCCGGCCTTGACCAGGGTGGTGAACTCCGGCCACCGCTCCCCGACGTCGGTGTAGATCTTGCCGACCGGCCAGAGCATCCCGGCGGTCACCTCGTTGCCGACCTGGACCATGTCGACCGGACTGCCCTGCCGGGCGAAGGCGGTGATCGCGTCGGCCGTGTACGCCCGCACCGTACGGGCCAACGTGGCCAGGTCCTGGCCCAGCCACGCCGCCGGGATGTCCTGGTGGCCGGGGTCGGCCCAGAAGTCGGAGTAGTGCAGGTCGAGCAGCACCTTCAGCCCGGCGCGCCGGGCCCGGCCGGCGAGGCGGAGCGCCGAGGTCAGGTCGCTGTATCCGGCCGGCGGGTCGACCCAGACGCGTAGGCGAACCCAGTTCGCCCCGGCCGACCGGAGCACCTGTTCGAGCGGTGCCGTCCGGCCGTTGCGCTGGTAACGGACGCCGGCGGCTTCGGTCTGAAGGGTGAACGAGATGTCCGCGCCCCGGATCTCGGGCGCGGGGGTGGCCGGCGCCCGGTCGGCTGCCACCGCCGACGCGGGGTTGCCGACGGCGAGCAGCGGGACGATGCCGGCGCCGGCGCCGGTGGCGGCGAGCAGCGTACGTCGGGACAGTCGGCGCGGGTGGTTCGGATCTGCGGTGAGGTCCAGTCGGGACGGGTCGTCGGGTGCCATGGCGGTTCCTTTCGCGTTGGCCGGTTCGCTACCGCCCCGGGAGTGGTGGTGTGCGGTAGCGGCCGACGGGACGGGTTGCCGCGTCGGTCGACAGTTGGTGCGGGGGCCGTGCTCCGACCCCGGCCGGAATGCTCGGGGCCGAGGCGCGACGCGTGCACCGGGTTGTGCCTAGGTCAGCAGCCGGCCGGTGGCAGCGGTGCGCCGCACAGCGCGGCACAATGCTCCACCAGCGCGTCCTGGAGTTGGTGGTCGTACGCCTGCGGGTTGAGTCGCACCTGCCGGCGGTTGTGGAAGAAGGCGCCGGTGACCGTCGCCTCCGGGTCGGTCGAGGTGGCGAGCCAGACCGGGGTGGCAGCGCCCTCGGCGACGTCGAGCGGGGCCTCGTTGCCGCTCATGTTGGTGCGCACCCAGCCGGGGTGCACGGCGTTGCAGATCACCTTGGGAAAGCGGCGGGCGATGGCGAACGCGATGGCGGTGAGGGCGAGCTTGCTGTCCGCGTACGCCGCGTCGGCGGTCCAGGCCGTCTCGTGCTGGAGGTCGTCGAGGTGGAGCGTGGCCCGGGTGATGGAGTCCGAACTGACGTAGACCAGCCGTGGCGGCAACGGCATGAGCGCGGTCAGCAGGTAGGGGGCGAGGGCGTTGACCTGGAAGGTCCGCTCGAGCCCGTCGACGGTGACCGGGCGGGTGCTGCCCCGGCTGGCCCAGCCGGCATTGTGCACGACCACGTCGAACGGGCCGAGGTCGCGCAGGGCGGCGGCCATCCGCCGGGTGGAGTTCAGGGAGGCCAGGTCGCCGGTGACGACCGCACCGCCGTACGCGTCGCGGGCCTGCGTCGCGCGGCTCTCCTCGCGGGCGTGCCGTACGACGTGGTGCCCCTGCCGGGCCAGTTCGGCCGCGATCTCGGCGCCGATTCCGGCGGTCGACCCGGTGACCAGGACCGCGCTCATCGCGGACCCCCGACCAGCACCGGGACGCCCTCGGGGTCGCGGATGGTGACCGGTGGCGACGACTCGTCCGTAACCAGCCCGATGGCGTGCAGGCCCAGCAGCGTTCCCGGCTCGGTCGGCACCGGGTGGGGTGTGACGGGGGTGTCGAAGCTGAACACCTCGAGCACGGCCGGTCCGGCCTGGAGATATGTCATGAGGAAGCCTCGCGGGTCGTCGTGGTGGCGAATCTCGCCGATTACCTCGAAGTCGAACCGGTCACGCCAGAACCGCAGTGCGGCCGGCAGGTCGGCGACGGTGATCGCGACGTGGTCGAAACGTGGCCCGTCCTGCGGGGCGAGCCGGGTCGCCGCCTCGGCGGCGGCGAGTCCGGGGGAGTGGACGTGCTGGTAGGCGAGGTTGCCCTGGATGAACTCCCAGCGGGTGCCGTCCGGGTCGAGGAAGAAGGCGATGCGTACGTCGCCGAGCACGTCCCGGGGCGGCGACAGTACGGTGACCCCGGCCGCCTCCAGCCGACGGACCCGTTCGTCGACGTCGCCGACCTTCAGTCCGAAGTGTCGGATGCCGCCCTGTAGATCGTCGTTGACCCAGTCACCGGTGCCCGTGCCGGCCCCCACCTGGGTGACCTCGACGAGCACCGAGCCACTGGCGAAACGTCTCACCGGTCGAGGGCCGCCGGACGGCGCCGGCACCTCGGTGAGGTCGAGGACGTCCCGGTAGAAGTCCCCCGAGCGGTCGAGGTCCCGGGCGCCGAGCACGACCCGGTGCAGTCCGGCGCGGGCCGCGCCGAAGGAGTGGTCCGCTGGCCGGTGGTTGTCCGGCTGCGCGGTCGAGCGGTCCGCGCCAGCACTCATAGTCACGGCTGTTCCTCCTGGTGACGGGCACCGACGGCCAGGTCGGCGGCAGGGGGACCGGCCAGCGGCGGTGGTGGGCATCGCGGGTGCCGGGTCGCCGTCCGGCCCGACCTGCCGTAGGCGGGACGTTACGTGACCGCTCACAGATTGGCCAGGGTCGAGACCCATCGGCGTGCGAAGCCGCGACAGGCTGGTGTACCGCCCAGAAACAAATTTGCAACAGAGCCTTGACAGTCGATCGGTTGGGCGAAGACTCTGTGATCGCTCACAGGCACCGCCCCTTTCCTTTCAGCGGACACTTCAGGAGGGCGCATGTCCCGCCTCACGACCGGCCCCGGTCGCTTCCCGACGAACTCCCTGCCGGCCGCCACCTTCGGCAGGCGCGGCCTCCTTAAGGGCATTGCCGGCATCGGCGCCGCCGCGACCCTGCCCGCCCTGCTCGGCGCCTGCGACAGCGGGAGCGACGAGAACGTCGCGCCGCCCAAGGGCAACCCCGACGACCCGGCGAACCTGACGTTCTGGACCTGGACCACGAACGTGGAGAAGGTCGTCGACATCTGGAACGCCAGGAACCCGCACCAGAAGGTGACGGTGAGTCGGCAGGCGCAGGGCGAGGAGTTGCTCACCAAGATCATCACGGCGCACCGGGCCGGTAACGCACCCGACCTCCTCCACGCCGAGTACCAGGCCCTGCCCGTACTGATCACGAACGGGGCGGTCGCCGACCTCACGTCCCTCGCCGGTGAGGTGAGGTCGGAGTTCACCGAGGGCACCTGGAACCTGACCTCGTTCGGTGGCAAGACGTACGCCATCCCGCAGGACGTCGCCCCGATGATGCTGTACTACCGTGAGGATCTCTTCCAGCAGTTCGGGCTGACCGTGCCGAAGAGCTGGGACGAGTTCGCGACCGTCGCGCGACAGGTCCGGCAGAAGGACGCCAACCGCTACCTCGCCACCTTCTCCTCCGGCGACCCCGGCTGGTTCGCCGGCCTGGCCGAACAGGCCGGCGCGAACTGGTGGGTCAACGACAACGGCACCTGGACCGTCAGCATCAACGACGAACCGACCAAGCGGATGGCCGCGTTCTGGGGCGGTCTGGTCAACGACGGCACCCTCTCCGGCAAGCCGATGTACACCCCGGAGTGGAACAAGGCGATGAGCGACGGCACCCTGCTCGCCTGGCCGAGCGCGGTCTGGGGCGCCGGGGTGCTCGAGGGCGTGGCGCTGACCACCAAGGGCAAGTGGCGGATGGCGCCGCTGCCGCAGTGGAACGCGGCCAGCCCGGCCACCGGCTACTGGGGCGGCTCGGCGACTGCGATCTCCACCAAGTCCACCCAGCGGGCGCAGGCGGAGAAGTTCGTCAGGTGGCTCAACACCGACCCCGAAGCCATCGACGCGCTGGTCGCCCAGGGTGGGATCTATCCGGCCGCCACCACCGGCCAGTCGACACCCGCGCTGAGCAAGGCCCCACTGATGCTGCCGAACCAGCCGACGTTCTTCGCCGACGCCGCAGCCATCGCGAAGACCGCGCGCGGATTCTCCTGGGCGCCGAACGTCAACGTCACCTACAGCGCGTACAGCGACATCCTGGCCAAGGCGATCCAGGACAAGTCTGACTTCGCCGCTGCCATCGACCGCCTCCAGGACGCGTCCGTCGCCGACCTGAAGAAGCAGGGCTTCCAGGTCAAGTAGCACGTGTCGCGGAAAGGAGGAGAGCAGATGCCCGGTGCCAGTTCCACCGTCGCCCCGCGCCGACCCCGACGCGGCGGGGGCCCCACGCCGTACGTGCTGGTGGCCCCGGCCGTCGTGTTGCTCGTGCTGTTCCTGCTCGTCCCCATCGGATACACCGTCTGGCTGAGCCTGCGCGCCTCCCGGGTCACCGGGGGCGGGCTCGGCCTGCGGGTCGAGCAGTTCGTCGGACTGGAGAACTACGTCGGTGTCCTCACCGACGACGGCTACCTCCAGGGCGTCCTGCGGATGCTCGGGTACGGCGCCATCGTCGTACCGACCATGCTCGGGCTCGCCCTGTTGTTCGCGCTGCTGCTCGACACACCCCGGATCCGGTTCGGGGCCGCCTCGCGAATCGGCATCTTCCTGCCGTACGCCGTACCGGGGGTCATCGCCTCCCTGCTCTGGGGTTTTCTCTACCTGCCGAACGTCAGCCCGATCCGGGACGCCGTCACGGCGGTCGGGCTGCCCGCACCCGACTTCCTCGCACCCGGGTCGGTGCTCTTCTCGGTCGCCAACATCGGCGTCTGGGGCGGCGTGGGCTTCAACATGATCGTCCTGTACACCGCGCTGCGCGGCATACCCCGTGAGATGTACGACGCCGCACGCATCGACGGCGCCTCGGAGGTCCAGATCGCGCTCCGGGTGAAGATCCCGCTGATCGCACCGGCGCTCGTGATGACCGGCGTCTTCAGCATCATCGCCACCCTCCAGGTCTTCAGCGAGCCGGCGACGCTCCAGCCGCTCACCGACGCCATCCCCTCCTCCTGGGTGCCGCTGATGACGATCTACCGCGACGCGTTCGTCAACAACGACATCCACACCGCCGCCGCGGCCTCAGTCGTGCTGGCACTCGGCACCCTCGTGGTCTCCCTCGGGGTGCTCAGCTTCCTGCAGAAACGAGCCTTCGGGAGGGGCCAGTGAGCCTGACGGACCAGCGGCCCGCCACACCACCACCGGCCGGCGTACGCGCACGTCCCGGCCGTAGGCCGAAGCCGACGCGGACCAGCATCATCCCCACCGCGCTGCTCCTGCTCGGTGCCGCCTACTGCGTCGCCCCGGTGCTCTGGGTCGCGATCGCCGCCACCAAGGGGCCGGGCGAGCTGTTCACCACCTTCTCGTTCTGGCCCAGCCTCAACGGCGGGTTCACGTACAACATCAAACACCTGCTCGACTTCGGCGACGGGGTGTTCCTGCGCTGGGCGCTCAACAGCCTGCTCTACGCCGGGGTCGGCGCGGTGCTCTCCGTCATCGTCTCCACCCTCGCCGGGTACGCCCTCGCCAAGTACCGCTTCGCCGGGCGGGAGGTGCTGTTCGGGACGATCCTGGCCGGCGTACTCGTCCCACAGATCACCCTCGCCGTCCCGCAGTACCTGCTGATCTCGAAACTGGGACTGGTCAACTCCTACTGGGCGGTGCTCCTGCCCAGCATCATCAGTCCGTACGGGATCTACCTGTCGCGGATCTACGCGTCCGCCGTGGTCGCCGACGAGATGCTCGAGGCGGGCCGGATCGACGGCGCCGGTGAATACCGGCTCGCCTGGTCGGTCGGGCTGCCGCCGATGGTGCCCGGCATGGTGACCGTGCTGCTGTTGCAGTTCATCGCCATCTGGAACAACTTCCTGCTGCCGTACATCATGATCTCCGACAGCCAGCGCTTCCCGATGACCGTCGGGCTGTTCACCATGCTCAACCAGGGCGCCAGCCAACCCGCGCTCTACTCATTGGTGATCATGGGAGTATTCCTCTCCATCCTGCCGCTCATCGCACTTTTCCTCTTCCTGCAGCGCTACTGGCGGCTGGACCTGGTCAGCGGCGGCGTGAAGGGCTAGCAGCTTTCCCCTGTCGATGTCGACCCCATTCGGAAGGACCCGCCATGAGTGACCCGTCCCCGCGCTTCCCCGACGGCTTCGTCTGGGGCGCGGCCACCGCGTCGTACCAGGTCGAGGGCGCGGTCGACGCGGACGGCCGGGGCCGCTCCATCTGGGACACGTTCTGCGGGGTGCCCGGCGCGATCGCGGGTGGCGACACCGGTGCCGTCGCCTGCGAGCACTACCACCGCTACCCCGAGGACATCGCGCTGATGGCCGACCTCGGGCTGGGCGCGTACCGGTTCTCCGTCGCCTGGCCGCGCATCCAGCCGGAGGGTCGGGGGAGCGCGAACCAGAAGGGGCTCGACCACTACCGGCGGGTCGTCGACCGGCTGCTGGAGCGCGGCATCGTCCCGTACGTCACGCTCTACCACTGGGACCTGCCGCAGGCGCTACAGGACCGGGGCGGTTGGCCCGCCCGGGACACCGCCTACCGCTTCGCCGAGTACGCGGGCGTCGTGCACGCCGCGCTCGGCGACACCGTACGGCACTGGATCACGCTCAACGAGCCGAAGGTCTCCAGCCACGCCGGCTACGGCAGCGGCATCCACGCCCCGGGCGTGCGTGACCTCGACCAACGCGACCGAGCCGTGCACCACCTGCTGCTCGCGCACGGTCTCGGGCTCCAGGCATTGCGCGCGAACGGCGCCGGGCACCAGGTCGGGATCACGCTCGACCTCAGCCCGGTCGCGCCGGCCGGCGACTCACCGGACGACCTCGCCGCCAGTCGTCGGGTCGACACGGACAGTCACCGGCTCTTCCTGGAACCGGTGCTGCGCGGCGCCTACCCGTCCGAGGTCGGGGCCCCCTTCGTCGGCGGGACGGCGGCCGAACTGGTACGGCCGGGCGACCTCGAACTGATCGGCGCACCGGTCGACTTCCTCGGCATCAACTACTACCGCCGGATGCTCGTCCAGGCCACGCCGACCGGCCATCTGCGAGCCGAGGTGGTCGTCCCGGACGGGGTCCCGGTCACCGACGTCGGCTGGCCGGTGGAACCCGACGGGCTCACCGAACTGCTGGTCGGGCTGAGGGCCGGCTACCCCGAGTTGCCGCCGGTCTACCTGACCGAAAACGGCGCCGCCTACCCGGACACGGTCGCCATCGACGGCACGGTGCACGATCCGGAGCGGGTCGACTACCTGCACCGGCACCTGCTCGCCCTGCACGCCGCGATCCGGGCCGGCGTCGACGTCCACGGCTACTTCGTCTGGACACTGATGGACAACTTCGAATGGGCAGAGGGGTACGCCAAACGCTTTGGCGTCGTGTACGTCGACTACGCCGACCAGCGTCGGGTGCCGAAGACCAGTGCCCGCTGGTACGGCCGGGTGGCCCGGGGCAACGCGCTGCCGCCGCGCTGAGCACGGCATCCGGGAGCCGCCCGGCGACACATGGAAGACTGGGCGCCACGACGACCGCCGGACCGGACGGGCGCGCCTCGTCCCACCGAGCACAGCATGAGAGGTCGTTGTGTCCGACGCTACGAACACGGGTGGCCCGAACGGGGACACCGCCGGCGCCACGCCCCACCCGAAATCCCGCGGCGCGGCCCGCCGGGCGATGCGCCGCGGCCCGACCATCGACGACGTGGCCGAGCTGGCAGGTGTCTCCAGGGGCACGGTGTCCCGGGTGCTCAACGGTGCCCGCTATGTCAGCCCCACCTCTCTCAAAGCGGTCGAGCGGGCCATGCGGGCGACCGGCTACACGGTCAACCAGAGCGCCCGCAGCCTGGTCACCAAGCAGTCCAACGCGGTCGCCTTCGTCCTGTCCGAACCGCAGGAACGCCTCTTCGAGGACCCAAACTTCAGCGTACTGCTCCGCGCCTGCACCCAGGCGCTGGCCGAGCACGACTTCAGCCTGATCCTGATGCTCGAATCGAGTGAGGACGAGCGGGACAGGGTGCTGAGGTACGTGCGCGGCGGCCACGTCGACGGTGTACTGCTCATCTCGACGCACGCCGGCGACCCCCTCGTCGCCGACCTCGCCCGGGGCGTCGTACCCGCCGTCGCCTGCGGCAAGCCCGTCGGCATCGGGGCGAACATTCCGTACGTCGCTGCCGAGGACCGCGAGGGCGCCCGCCAGATGACGCGGTACCTGGTGGACCAGGGCCGCAAGCGGATCGGGATGATCGCGTGCCCGGAGATCGTCGGCGGCCCGGAACGCCTCGAGGGCTACCGTGAGGTGCTGGGCCGCAAGGCGTTCAAGCGGCTGGTGGTCAACGCGGTCAATTACAGCCACGCGGCGGGCGCGGCCGCGATGCGCGAGTTGCTCGCAGCAAGCCCCGACGTCGACGCGGTGTTCGCCGCCTCGGACATGCTCGCCGCCGGTGCTATCGCTGAGCTGCGCCGGGCCGGCCGGCGGGTCCCGGTCGACGTGGCCGTCGGCGGATTCGACGATTCTCGGATCGCCCGCGAGACCGATCCGGCGCTGACCACCATCCGCCAGCCGCTGGAGCGGGTCTCCCGGGACATGGTTGACGTCCTGCTGCGCCTGATCCGCCGTGAGCCGGCGTCCTCCCGGATGCTGCCGACCGAGCTGGTCGTACGCGAGTCCGCCTGAGCCCGAAGACCCGGTCCATGGCGACTGCGCCGTTCTGGAGCACTGGTTGAAGTTGGTGCCGGTAGACGCGTGGTGTCCAGTCGCGCGGGTCGAGCCCGCTTTGGCGACGACGGGGCGGAAGGCCCGAAGCACGTTGTGCCACCGACGGGCGGGTGAGTGTGGTGGTGCGGCACGCCGACGGCGGCGAGGAGTCGGTCACCGTGGACCGGATCGTCGCGGCCACGGGCTTCCGCCCCGACCACTCGATCGCCTCCGAACTGTGCCTGGACCTCGACCCGATCATGGGTGCCACCCGCGCACTCGCCCCGCTCATCGACCCGAACGAGCACTCCTGCGGCACCGCAGGCCGAGGGTGAGCAGCAGGAACAGGTCGAATGGCTGGGCGTTGACCGCGTACGCGCCCATCGAAGCGAGAAGAGGATGCCGGCGTAGAAGGTACCGACGCGGGATCCGCAGCAGCCGGGCCCACGCGGGCGCAAGCGGCAGGTTCAGCACCAGCAGCAGCAGGTTGCCCACGAGAAAGGCTGGCGATCAGCGTCCAGACCAGGGCGGACTCCCGTTCGAAGAGCAGAGGGCCGGGTTGGATGCCGTACTGCTGGAAGGCGGCCAGCATTACCGCGGCGGTCGCGTTCGTTGGCAGGCCGATCGCCAGCATCGGCACCAGCGTGCCGGCGGCCGAGGCATTGTCTGCCGCCTCCGGGCCGGCTACGCCCTCGATCGCGCCGTCCCTGCCGTACCCTATGGCCAAATCCTTCGTGGCTGGCTGGTGTTGTTCTCGACGACGAGAACCGGGCCATGGGGGCCGAGCCGGGCGACGCCGATGTGACTGCGGGTAGAACGAAGTTCTCGCCCTGTCAACTGTCAGCCTCCCCAACGGCGGCGGGAAAAAGCCCCCGGAGATCGCCCGCACCCTGGTACCGATTGCCAACAGTACGAATCCAAACCGCAGCAGATTGCGCTTTCCCTGTTGCCGCACCGATCTCGGCGATGCCCCGATCCAGGTATGACCAACCCTCGCCCCACCAGAGAGATCGCCTCGCCGCCGCGCAGATCCGCCTGACCGACGCCGAGGGGACCAAGCAGACCACGCTTTCCCAAAGCCGGCCACCACGCGCATGCTGCGCCTGTGGCCTCAAGGCCACGACGGCTCAGCTCGCTGCGACCTGCCGCCGCTCGGTTTAGACCGGCGTTTAGTTCGAGAAGTCAGCAACGGTGACGCTGTTGACCCGAGGCCGCTGGAGTCGCTCAACTGGAGAGGGGCAGGGCACGCGAGCGTTGCTGGACGCCCGGTGCGCCGTACGGATAGTCGGACACGATCGGCGAGCTGGCCTCGGTGAGCAGAGCGCTCTCCTTCTCCGACAGGTGCAGATCGGCGGCGCCGAGGTTGTCGTCGAGCTGTTCGAGCGTGCGTGCGCCGAGGATCACCGACGTGACGGCGGGGCGGTCTGCGACCCAGGCCAGCGCCACCTGTGACATGGACACACCACGTCCCTCAGCGACCTGCCGCACCGTGTCGATGACGCGCCACGTCCGCTCCTGTTCGTTGCGCGGCGCATAGGCCTCCATGCCACGCTGCGGATCCTCGCCGAGCCGGGTGGCGCCGGTCGGCACTTGGTCACGCGTGTACTTTCCGGTCAACCAGCCACCGGCCAGCGGCGACCACGGCAGAATCCCGATGTTCTCGTTGCAACACACATCCACCAGCTCAAACTCGATGTCACGCACCAGCAGGTTGTACTGGGGCTGCAGCGTCACGATCGGCGCGAGCCCGCCGAACTGCGTCAGCAGCGCCGCTTTCTGCAACTGCCAGCCGAGGAAGTTGCTGACCCCCGCGTATCGGATCTTGCCGGCACGTACCGCGTCGTCGAAGAAGCCGAGGGTCTCCTCGATCGGGGTCAGAGGGTCCCACGCGTGCGCCTGGTAGAGGTCGATGGTCTCGACCCCGAGCCGGCGCAGGCTCGCTTCCAACGCCCGGGACAGGTTGGTGCGGGTGAGGCCCGCATCATTGGGCCCGTCCCCCATGGGAAAACGACCCTTTGTCGCGATGACCAGCTGATCCCGTACTCCGGGCCTGGCCGCCAGCCAGCGACCGACAATCTCCTCCGACAAGCCTCGGGAGTACACGTTGGCGGTGTCGATGAAGTTCCCGCCGCGTTCGGTGAACCGGTCGAGCTGGGCGTGCGACACATCCTCGCTGCTTTCGTTGCCAAACGTCATCGTGCCCAGGCACTGCGAGGACACCACCGTGCCGGTGTTGCCCAAGGTGCGGTATTCCATCAGTCTGCCTCCCTCGACGAGATCCACCCCGGAGTCTGATCGACCCGGATTGAGCTGTCCAACAGGAGAAACCGATCAATTCGATCGCTGAGAGCGATGAATCCTGGCGGCGCCTGTGAACCTGACCCGCTGGCGGTGCTGCCGTAGCGTCCGGCCAGTGGCCGAGACTTCGAAAGACGCCTCGGGCGGGGACTACTCGCTGCTGGAACGCGCCCAGAGATTGATGCCGGACTCGGTGGCGAATCTGTCGATCTCGGTCAGTTCACCCTCGGTGAACGTCAGGTTGTCGAGGGCGGCCACGTTGGCCTCCAGTTGCGCGACGCTGCTGGCGCCGACCAGGGTCGAGGTCATTCGCGGATCGCGTAGCGACCAGGCGAGCGCCATCTGAGCAAGCGTTTGTCCACGTCGTACGGCGATCTGGTTCAATGCCCGGATCTTGGCGAGGTTCTCCTCGTTCAGCGCTTCCGGCGACAGCGAGCTGTCTCGGCTAGCGCGGGAACCTTCGGGCACGCCGCCAAGGTAACGGTCGGTAAGCATTCCCTGGGCCAGCGGTGAGAATCCGATGCAGCCGACACCCTCCTGCTCAAGCACACTGAGGAGATCCTGCTCGATCCAGCGGTTGAGCATGGAATACGAGGGCTGGTGGATGAGCAGCGGCGTGCCGAGATCCTTCAAGATTGCGGCCGCCTCGGCGGTCTTGCCAGGGGAGTAGGACGAGATCCCGACGTACAGGGCCTTGCCTTGCCGTACGGCGGCGTCCAGAGCTCCCATCGTCTCTTCAAGTGGGGTCTGCGGGTCGAAGCGGTGCGAGTAGAAGATGTCGACGTAATCCAACCCCATCCGCTGCAGGCTCTGATCGAGGCTGGCGAGCAGGTACTTTCGCGAGCCGCCTTCGCCGTACGGGCCGGGCCACATGTCATAGCCGGCCTTCGTGGAGATGACCAACTCGTCGCGGTACGGCCGGAAATCTTCGGCGAGCAGGCGTCCGAGGTTCTGCTCAGCGGAGCCGTACGGGGGGCCGTAGTTGTTCGCAAGGTCGAAATGCGTGATCCCGAGGTCGAAGGCGCGACGCAGAATGGCGCGCTGGGTCTCGAGCGGCCGATCGCCCCCAAAGTTGTGCCACAAGCCGAGCGACATGGCCGGTAGGCGCAGCCCGCTGCGTCCGCAGCGGCGGTAGCTCATGCTGCCGAAGCGGGTGGGTTCGGCGGTGTAGCTCATCAGGAAATTCCCCCCGGTAGGTGTGGTAAGGGTCAGGCCGCTTCGCCGGCGGCGTCGAGATCAGCGATTTCGCCGTGGGTAAGGACCAGGTCCGCCGCAGCGGTCGAGTCGCGGATGGTCTCGGGTCGGCTGGCACCAGGGATCGGGATGACCACCGGCGACTTGGCGAGCATCCAGGCGAGGCAGACCTGCTGCGCGCTCACGTCGTGCTGCCGCGCGACCCGCTGGAACGCCGTGTGAGTTGTGCCAAGCTCGTTGGCTCGGGCGATGCCGCCCAGTGGGCTCCATGGCAGGAATGCGATACCCAACTCGGTGCACAGCCGCAACTCGGGCTGGCTGCTCCGGAACGCTGGCGAGAACTGGTTCTGCACTGACGCCAGCCGTCCGTCCAGCAGTTCGTGTGCCTGGCGAATCTGCTGCGGGTTCGCGTTCGAGATGCCGGCCATGCGGATCTTCCCCTCCGTCAGCAGATCACTGAGCGCACCGATGGACTCGGCGTAGGGCACCGTCGGATCTGAGCGGTGGAACTGGTAGAGGCCGATCGCCTCCACGCCGAGCCGTTTCAGTGACGCCTCGCAGGCCCGCTTGATGTGGGTAGGAGATCCGTCCACCGTCCATGATCCGTCGCCGGGGCGCAGATGGCCGCCCTTGGTCGCCACCAGGGTTGGGCTGGTGTCACCGGGGTAGGTGGCGAGCGCCTTGGCGATGAGGAGCTCGTTATGGCCGACCTCGTCGGCGCCGATGTGGTAGGCGTCGGCGGTGTCGATGAGCGTGACACCCGCGTCCAACGCGGCGTGGATCGTGGTGATGGAGCGGCGTTCGTCGGGACGGCCCTCGATCGACATGGGCATGGCACCCAACCCGATCTGCCCTACCTGCGCCTCGCCGATGTGGCGGGTCTGCATGACAACCTCCGATTTCACAGTCCGCTGGCCTCCTCGGCAGAGCGGCAGTCACCAGAGTCACCCACCCACATCCTGCCGTCCAACAGCAAAAACCGCTGAGATTGAGCAGATATGATGCTCAATCATGGAGCTGCGACACCTTGAGTACTTCATCGCGGTCGCCGAGGAGAGGCACTTCACGCGGGCCGCGGAACGCATGCGCGTCGCCCAGTCGGGCCTGTCCGCGTCGATCCGCACGCTGGAGCGGGAGCTCGGCGCCGACCTGTTCATCCGCAGCACCCGCCGCGTTGAGCTCACCGAGGCGGGACGGGCGCTACTGATCGAGGCGCACCGCACCCTGGCCAGCGTCGACGCCGCGCGCGATGCCGTCGCTGCTGTGCAGGGGCTCCTGCGGGGCACGGTGTCCGTCGGCACCGAGCAGTGCCTCGGTGTGATCAACCTCCCCCCGTTGTTAGCCCGCTTCCGGCGCACCTATCCAGGAGTAGAGATCCGGCTGCGGCACGGCGGATCGACACACCTGGCCGATCAGGTTCGCCTCGGACGCCTCGATGTCGCCTTCGTCGCCTTGCCCGGGCAACCACCAGACGGTGTGACGCTCATGCCGCTGGCGACCGAGCCGATGCTGCTGCTCTGCCACCCGGAGCACCCGCTGTCGGCCCGTGACACCGTCGACTGGGAATCGCTGCGTAACGAGTTGTTCGTCGACTTCTCCTCCGACTGGGGGGCCCGCCAGCTCAACGACCGGGCCTTCACCGCCGTCGGCCTCGAACGGCGGGTACCCCTGGAGGTGAACGACGTACACACCCTGCTCGAATGCGTCGACCAGGGACTTGGCGTCGCAGTGGTCCCAGCCCCCGTCGCCCGCAAGCCATCCGCGAGGCGGCTCCATGTCGTCACCCTCAGCGATCCGGCCGCCCCCAGGTGGCAGGTGTCCGTCGCCGTCCCCACGGCCGCTCCGTCGAGCCCAGCCAGGGACGCACTCCTCAGAATGGTGCTGCCGACGCCCAAGCCGGCGCGACCATCTGTTACCGCGACTCCGGGACCCTAAATCGCTCCTGGTCCGGTGCCGTCCCGTCATCGAGGCTGGTCACACCCTTCGCCGCCACCATCCGGCCGGCGGACGGGCCTGACCCGCCCCCCAAGACGGCGATCTTGAAGCTTGAGGAGCGCTCTGCGCGGGCCACCCACTAAAAGTGCATGGTCGGGTCAGTAAGCCGGGCGGCGGCGATTATCTGGCCTATGTGGGACAACGCCTGGGGCGTATTGCCCAGGTGTTCACCCGTCACCAGGTCGATCTGCTCCGCGAAGATGCCGAGGTCGTTGGCTTTGGTGCAGGTGCGCTCGAAGAGCTCCGTCGCTCGTTGGTTGTCACCGGCGAGCACCAGGCACCCCACCAGCCAAAACGAGCACCATACGAAGCCGGCGGATTCGTTCGTCGAGCGTCGCACGACGCCGTCCGCGGCGAGTTCCCGCTCGATGGCCTCGATCGTTGCCCGCATACGCCCATCGGTGGCCGGGAGGAAGTTCACCAGTGGCATCAACAGCACCGAGGCGTCCAACTCGTCCGACCCGAAGGCACCCGTGAAGGCCCCAACCCGCTCGTTCCAGGCCTGCTCCAGCACCGCCCGGTGGATTTCGTCACGGGCTGCGGCCCACCGCCGAGGGTCCGCCCCCTCCCCGAGTTGCGGCGCGAGCCGCACCGCCCGGTCCAGCGCCACCCAACACCCCACCTTCGACGACGTGTAGTGCCGCTGCTCCCCTCGGATCTCCCACATGCCGGCGTCGGGCTTGTGCCAGATGTCCACCGTCTGATGAGCGAGGTCCACCAGCATCTGGCGCAGCTCCTCGTCGAACTGCCCCAACCGGTCCCGGAGCAGGTAGGCGGCCTCGAGAACCTCGCCGGGCACATCCAATTGTCGCTGCCGCCAGGCGTCGTTTCCGGTGCGCACCGGCCGGCTGCCCGCGTAACCGCGTAGATGATCGAGGGCGTGTTCGGACAGGTCCCGTTCACTCCCCACGCCGTACATGATCGGCGCGGGCTCTATGCCCAGTCGGCCGGCCGAGCGGACCGCCCAGCCGAAGTGCCGCGAGGTGTCCTCGGTGCAGGCGGCGACCCACAGCGCGTGCAGGGTGTACGAGACGTCTCGCAGCCAGGCGAACCGGTAGTCGTAATTGCGGTCGCCGCCGAGCTGCTCGGGCAGCGAGGTGGTCGCGGCGGCCACGACCGCACCGCTGGGCCGATAGGTCAGGCCCTGCAGGATCACGGAGCTGCGGCGGACGAGATCGGGATAGCGGCCATCGTAGTGATGGCTGTCCTGCAAGACCTGCCACGCTTCGATGGTGTCGGCGATCGCCGCGACTGGATCCAACTCTGCAGTCGGCGGGCCACCGAACGACGGGGCATACGCCAAGTCGAACCCGACTACTTGGCCGGCAGAGACGTCGAAGTCCGCGTAGGCGCGCCCGCGCTCGCAGGTCAGGGGTACGCCTGCCCGTAACGTCAGGCTGACCGGTCCGGCGGCTGCCACAACCCGGTCCGGCTGGCTGTGCAGATACGGCGTGAGCAGGCCGTATTCGGGGCGGGGTACGAAGTCGGTCGACATGCGCACCCGGCCGCTGAGCCCTTCGA
This sequence comes from Micromonospora sp. RHAY321, assembly GCF_023896955.1. GTDB lineage: Bacteria > Actinomycetota > Actinomycetes > Mycobacteriales > Micromonosporaceae > Micromonospora. The sequence goes on along the minus strand of NZ_JAMHIW010000001.1, from coordinate 401,408 downwards.
CCGTGCGCACCAGCACCGCGGGTGACGCGGAGCCCAGGTCATGGCCGCGGGCACCCGGCTCGGCGGCGAGCGCCTCGGTGACCGCAACGCTGCCGCCGTCGGTCTTGTGCACGGTGCGCAGCACGAGGCTATCGCCGATGTACGCCCGCTCGGTGCGGCAGCCGTCCCGCTCGCTGCTCGGGCGCAGGACCCAGTGGCCAGCGTCCAAGTCGAGGATCCGGCCGAAGACCGAAGGGCTGTCGAACCGCGCCGGGCACCACCAGTCCACCGAACCGTCCCGGCTGACCAGCGCCGCCGAGCGACAATCAGACAGAAAGCCGTAGTCGGCGATCGACGGCACCCCCACGCCGTCCTGCATACCCGGGTCTTCGCTGGTCAAGCCGCTTGTCTGTGGCCGCTCAGCCTGCTCCTCAGATGGCACACGTTTGCCTGTCGGCGACGGCGTGGATGCCCGGCTGAGAAGCCCGGCGAGATTGGGCGGTCCGGATCGACCGGCGCGCCCACGACCGCCGTTCGACTCGGCTGCTACCCGATCTGGTGGTTTCCGCCGGGCCCGGCCCGGCGTCTTCGTCAGCCGCTACGGCCTTCTCGCGAACGCGTCTGGGCGCATGACACCCCGGCAGGTACGGGCGCCTACTCACCACCAGCTGACCGCGCGGACGCAGCCGATCGCTGAATTGGGAACAATGCGGCAACCCCGTCCGTAAGGTTTCTCCTCAGCGGCATGGCATAGCTGAGAACGGAAGGCCTGGCGATGGCAGAGAGCGGACGACGACGGTCAGGGTCGGAGCTACAGGGGACGTCACCGGAACAGGTGACCGTTTTGGGGCAGTTCATCGCCGCTCCGGACCGGGCCGGCGTCGTCCGGGACGCGCTCCTGCAGTTGGTGCCCCCGACCCGTGCGGAACCCGGGAACGTTAGCTACGACGTGCACCAGCTGAAGAACAATCCGGCGGCCTTCTACGTCCTCGGCAACTGGACGGATCAGCCTGCTCTCGATGCGCACCTCGCGAGTGCCCATGTCAGGACATGCCTGACGGAGCACGTCGCGCATGAGATCGTCGCGCCGTACACGCTGTGGCGCGCCCGGATGCTCTCCGAGCCCGACACAAACCCAGACCGCCCCCGGCCGGTCGGTGATTCACCGGCACAGGTGACCCTCGTTCCGTTCTTCGCCATCAGGCCGGGGGAGGAGACCACCGTGGGTCGCAGTCATCTGGAGATGGTCGGACTGACCCGCGCCGAGCCTGGATGTCTCGGCTATGACCTGTACCAGTCGGTCGACGACCCCGCACTGATGTTCCTATATGAAAACTGGACCGACCAGGCCGCCTTGGACAAGCACATGAACACGTCTCACTTCTACCGCATCGTCCGCGGCGAGATCGACAGACGTCTGAACGCGCCCTGGACCGCTCACCTCATGGCGATGATCAGTGAACCCCACCGCGAGCGCATCACCGCCTAGACCTCGAGGGAGATCATGAAGGATGTCGCGCTGACTGATGGCGACCGGCGGGTCGTGGTGGTTGCGGTCGACAAGGGCGAGGACGCCGTGGCGGCCATCAACGAGGTGGCAGAGCGGTACGACATTCGCGGTGCCCGGGTCACCGCCGTCGGTGTCTTTGAGTCGGCCGAACTGGGCTATTTCGACCGCGAGAAGCGCGACTACCTGCGCATACCGGTTAGGGAACAGGCCGAGGTGCTGTCCCTGGTCGGAGATATCGCGGACCATGAGGGCAAGGCGTTGCTGCATGTGCACGCGGTGCTCGGCCGCCGCGACGGCACGACCGTCGGGGGCCACCTTCTGTACGGGAAGGTGTGGCCAACTCTTGAGGTCATCATCACGGAGGTCGGAGCGAGCCTCATCAAGCGGGTCGACCAGGAAACCGGACTACCGCTGTTGACGGGCGAGATCCAGCGCTAGTGGCGTTGGGATCCCGGTTGGAGGTCGCTCGGGGCGTTGTTTGTAGCGTGCATCCAGGACACTCAGCCGCGAAACCGCGGAGCACGACAGTGACGCCGTCATCGGTGGGCGTGACCCGCTTTGACGCCTTGAACTGCTTCCAACGGCATCGGACGGCGCTCACCTGCACCTACCTCTACCAGCGGCTCCTCGAAGCCGCAGTCGGTAGCCGGGCCACGAGGTCGCGGATGGCCGCCTGATAGTCGTTGTCGGGGTCGAACCGGTGCCCCTCGATCGGCGGCGGCGGGGCGTCCCCTGGCTCGGGCAGCAGGCTGTGGGGGTCACGAAGCCGTCGGTCGACGCCGTTCGCCGGATCCCGGGATTCTGGCCGGGCGTTGCCGCCCGCCGGGGAGTCCGGACCGCAGGAGAAGATCCATGCGCCGATTGGGTCGGTGTCCCGCCACAGATTCAGCCATCGCCAACCCACCCGCTCACCGACATCACGCAGCGCTGAAGGCCCCAGGTATGCGGGAAAGACCTTGCTGTAGAGGCGACGCAGAGGGTTGGCGTGGGTCAGCAGCGCTACGCGGTCGAGGTAGGGGCGACGCAGGTGCAGGACCGTCGCCGCGACCAGCACTGCGCCCTGGCTGTGTCCGGACAGCACCACGGCACCGCCCTGGCGTGTCAGGTCCTCAACCCGTCGGGTCAGCTCCGGCACCGCGCGTTCCGCGTAGCACGGCGGGGCGAGCGGATGGCCCGTGCGCGGCCAGAACGTCGCGAGATCCCACAAAACCCCGATGCGGCGGATGCCCCTGGAGCGGTGGGTCAGCAAGGCGGCTACGGCCATCGCCACGGCGAACAGTCCGGTGAGGTTCGTTCCCAAGCGGCTGAGGAACACCACCGACCGGGCTGCGGGCTCTCCGCCGACGCGCAGGGCAAGGTCCCTGGGCCCGATGCCGGCCGCCGACAGCCCGGCCGAGCCGAGGATCAGCACGAATACGACGGCGTACGCGACAGTAGCGGCCAGCTCCGGTCGGTCAGCTGGGCTCGCACAATGGCGTCGCGCGTCTTGCGCACCCGCGGCTGCCGTTCCGGCGGCGCGTCCGGGAAGTCACGGCGCAGAATCTCCGCCGCGGACCGACGGCGGCGCCGCAACGTCAACTGGCTGTCGAGCAGGACGGCGAGCGTGGTCACCGCCACGGCCAGGAAGAACCCCAACGCCGCCCACCGGTACGCCACCGGCGGTAGCAGTGGCGGGACTCCCGTCGGTAGCAGTCGACGTGGGCGGGGCTCGAGATTCCTGTCAAGGTGGTACGAGGCTGCGTACAGCAGCGCGGACGAGAACGCCACCCCGAAGCCGACGGCGAACGCCACGACCACAGGGGCGCCGAGCCCGCCGAGGAAGGCCGGGCTCGTGAGCCGCGATCGTTGCCGTACCACGATCACGGCCAGAAGTAGCATCAGCACGGCCTGAGTCACGTAAAGCCAGGCTGCCAGGGACTCGTAGCCGGGCAGTTCCGCCCCGGGGTGCCACTGGGATCGCGGTAGGGCGGCATAGCCGAGCGTGGATGCTGTTACCGCCAGCATTGCCACCCATACCGCGCGGACAGCAGACGCGATGCGCCGGTCCGCTCCATCATGAGGATGTTCTGGGCGGCAAAGCAGCGCCACGGCGGCACCCAACACGATGACCGTGAGGGCGAGCAGGCCAAAACCGAGGGTCCGGCCGTCATGCGGAGCGACCACACGAAGCAGGACGACGTCAACAGTGCCTAAAGCAATCGCCACGTGCAGCAGCGTCAGTCGCCGTAGTAGAGCACGATTGTCCCAGAATTCTGCGGCATCGAGCCGGGAAGCATCAGCGCCCTCAGGTGCCGGCGTGGCCGAGGCGTGCCCGGGCATCTGCCAACTGTGCCGCCCGAGCCACCACACTGCGCCGACGGCGGCAATCGGCACTAGGGCCGCCAGCGCGGCACGCTGTCCCGGCTGTACGTCAGCGAGCCAGGACATTGCCCACCGGTTCGCGGTGCAGCGGGGATCGCCGGCGCACTGCCAGGCAACGAGATCCACCGCAACTCCGACCACTGACAGCACGTACATGACCGTCAGCGTGGCCGCCAGCAGCCGGCAAATCGCACGAGCGAGGGCCGCGGACGTGGCGGGCGCTGGCGGCAGCATCCAGATTGCAGTGTTGCTCAGCATGAACGGCAGCAAAAGCACCAGCGACAGCGTCCGGGTGGCCTTGCCGCCGCTCAGGCTGCCCCAGTGGTATGCCTCAAGCGACACCTCGGCGGGACCGGGCGCGCGCAAGCCGGCCTCCGCCGGACTGCAGAACGCCGCGTCCTCATCGCCGGCCACCTTTTTCACGATCGGCTGACGAAGAATGTCTTCCGCGCTCCAGCGGCCAATGCCAGGCACCCGCAACTCGGTCGTGTTCACTGGCACCGCCGTCCCGTCCATGGGCGCGCCTACCCAGCGCCGCGGGTCCCACACGCCTGGCGGCTGCCGCAATGTCATCGTCCAATCCCAGCCGCGCTCCCACCAATCGGTCCCGCAGATCGCTCTGTCCGCCCGGCGAGCGACAACAACGCCTGCCCGAAACGTTTTGATCAGGTCGCTCGCCGCAGCCGTGACGAGCCCTCGGCGTCAGGGGGCGACGTGTACCGGTCGGCGTTGCGCGCGATGACCCAGCCAGGCGGTCTGACCGAATTCGCCCAGGGTTTCGGTTTGCGGCAACCCTGAGATCAGCTTGAGGCAGGTGGGAGTTGTCCGCCCGTAGTCACTCCAAGCCGTCTCCCAGCTTTGCTCATTACTTTGGGTGACGACCGGCGTTGGGTGATGTCCGGCTGGAGCGTGAAGGGCTGGGGCGGATGCAACGACGATCACGACGGATTCTGATCACGGTGCTGGCGGCACTGCTGCTGCTCGGCGGCGGAGCGACGATCGCCATCGGGGCGTACGGACGCTCACTCGACCGCAATCTCGCGCGCACCGACGCCTTCGCCGGGCTTCCGGAGAGCGCTCGCCCCACTCAGGCGGTCACCGGCGCGATGAACGTGCTATTGCTCGGCAGCGACTCCCGGGACCCGGACAAGACGGCTGAGTCCCGTACCGACACCATCATGCTGCTGCACCTCGATGCCGACCACCAGAAGGCGGAGGTCGTCTCGATCCCCCGCGACACCTGGGTCTTCGTCCCGAAGTCGGCCGACGGGCAGCACGGCAACACCATGGCCAAGATCAATTCCGCGTATGCCTGGGGTGGAACCCCGCTGACCGTGCAGACCGTGGAGACCTTCACCGGCGTACACATCGATCACGTGGCCCTGGTCGACTTCGCCGGTTTCGCGCAGGTCGTCGACGCCCTCGGCGGCGTGGACCTGAAGATCGAGAAGACCATCACCTCCATCCACGCGCCGCACCGGACCTTCCAGAAGGGCACCCGACACCTGGACGGCGCGGCGGCGCTGGACTACGTCCGCCAGCGCTACCAGTTCGCCGACGGCGACTTCAGCCGGGAACGGCACCAGCGCGAGTTCCTGCAGGCGCTGCTCGACCGCGCGGCGGGCATCGGCACGCTGTCGAACCCGGTCAAGCTCAACGCCTTCCTCCAGGCCGTCACCGGGTCGGTCACCGTGGACGAGGACTTCCACCTGGTCGATATCGCCTTGGAGCTGCGGGACCTGCGCAGCGACGACCTGACCTTCCTGGGCAGCCCGAGCGCGGGGACCGGCATGAAGAGCGGCCAGAGTGTCGTCCTTCCGGATACCGCAAAGGCAAAGGCGCTCTACCAGGCGGTCGCCCACGACACGGTCCAGGACTACCTGCGGTCCGCACCAACGCCCTCCCCGACGCACACCACCAACTCTCGCGTGTAGCTAACAGCTCCACGACCTCGCTGCTGTCTCGCTTGACGCCAGCAGACGGCCGCGCGGCTTCTGGTCTCCTGGTTCCGGCAGACGCTTCGGGGCCACGGACGAGCCGCCTTCCACAGCTTCGGAGGATCAGCATGGCAGTCATTGCGGTAGGCAAGTGGTGGCGGCACGCATGCGCAGCGCTACTGGTGTTGAGCGCCGTCGCCGGGTGCGATGCTGTCGGCGCTCGAGCTCAATCGCCAACTGCGGTCGCCAGCAGTATCGCGGCGAGTGCCCCGTCCGGAACACCGGATCTGGACGCCGGGGAAGAGATCGCGCAGGGCTTCGACGTCCCGTGGGGTCTGACGTTCCTGCCGGACGGCGACGCCTTGATCGCCGAACGGAACACCGGCTTGGTGCTGCAGCTGACTCCCGGCGGCGGCGCCCCCCGACAGGTCTACCAGATGCCCGGTGTGGTGGCGGGCGGTGAGGGCGGTCTACTCGGCCTTGCCATGTCGCCCCACTTCGCCGACGACAACCTGGTCTACGCGTACTACACGTCCGAGCAGGACAACCGGGTGGTCCGCTTCCACCTTGACGGCGGACAGCCCGAGGTGATCTTCGACGGCATCGCCAAGGGCGGAAACCACAACGGCGGACGCATCGCGTTCGGCCCCGACGGCATGCTGTACGTCGGCACCGGAGACGCCGGCGAGTCCGAGCGCTCCCAGAATCCGGTGAGCCCCAACGGCAAGATCCTGCGCCTGACACCCGACGGCACGCCGGCGCCGGGAAACCCGACCGCCGGATCGCCGGTGTACAGCCTCGGGCACCGCAACGTGCAAGGACTCGCCTGGGACTCCGACGGCCGGCTGTTCGCCGCCGAGTTGGGGCAGAACAATCTGGACGAGGTCAACCGCATCGAGCCGGGACACAACTACGGCTGGCCTCAGGTGGAAGGAAGCGGCGACACCGACGGCGGGCGGTACACGAACCCGGTCGTTACCTGGCCGGTCAGCGACGCCTCGCCGTCGGGCATCGCCATCGCCGGAGACACGGCCTACGTGGCGGCGTTGCGAGGCCAGCGGCTGTGGACGATCCCCCTCGACGGCGACGCGGCAGGTGTCCCCTCCGCACAGCTGGTAGGACGCTACGGCCGCCTACGGACGGTACAGATCGCCCCTGACGGGGCACTGTGGATGACCACGTCCAACACCGACGGCCACGATGTACGCGATGGTGACGACCGCATCCTGCGCTTCCCCGCACGATAGCCCCGAACGACGGGGACGCTTACCGGCCGACGCAGAGAGGGATACCGATTCACCACACCAGATAATTCGCTCGTGGCACTCACGCGAACAACCGACTGCTCGCGTGAGTGCCGGGCGGTCGCCCTGCCGAGGGGAAACGGGGCGGCCTTGTACACCAAGGGACGGCGCGGGGAGATCAGCTCGGCGCCGGGCTGACCGCCTTGCACGCCTCCAGTGCCGCACTGACCTTCGGGTCGCTGGAGTCCGGGGTCGTCCCGGCCAGAACGCCGTGGTCGGACAGGCAGTTCGCGTAGGCGGGGTTTGTACCCTGGCCACGGCCGGCGCCGCCGGTGGGCCGCACCGACGCGCACGCCTCCTGCGCCTTCTGCCAGGTCGCGTCGTCGACTCCTGCGGGCTTCAATGCGCCCGGGCCCCCGCCGCCAGGGCGACCGGATGCGCCAGGCGACGGGGCGCCCGAGGGTCGCCCGGACGGACGTCCGGACGGACGTCCGGTCGGCATGGTGATTCCCTGGTGCTCCAGGCAGTCCGTGTACGCGGCCATCGTGGAGTTCTGTCCTGCCGTGTCCTGCCCACCACCGCTACTGTTGTCGGTGCTCCCCGATCCTGAACCTCCGCAGGCCGCGGTCAGGGTCAGCACCGCCGAGCCCGCCGCCAGAGCTAGTCCCCAGCGCACCCGCCGGTTGCGTACCGTCACCGAAATCTCCTCCTGGATCTCGCCCCAGCGTGGGGTGGTCCCCTTTGCTTGGGTGTCGCCCGGGATGAGGGGGCACCCGGGCGACGACCTATGCCACCCGGGTCACCTCCAGGTGAGGTCGGACGAAACTGGGAGCCGGCTCGGAATCACCGACCCCTGGCGACTTTGAGGAGACTCTGAGGTCCGGCCGAGTGAACTGCGAGCCGGGACCATGACACTCGCGCCCCATGGGTATTGGCCTGAATGCGCTGCGCAGGACCGTACGGAGTCGGCGGGCACGATGGACGGCGACTGCCGCGACCTCAATGGTCCTAGTGGCGGCCTCGGCGGCGGCATACGCCTTCACCAGCGACGCGCCGAACGGCGTCGAACTGGCCGCGACCAGTAGCGTGGATCGGGGTGAGGTCTCGCTGGCTGTCGCGACGACGGGTTCGTTGCGGCCAGCGCAGGACCGCAGCCTCAGCTTCGGTACGTCCGGCACGGTCACGGTGGTCAACGTGCGGCCGGGCGACCAGGTGGAGTCGGGCCAGGTGCTGGCAGAGATCGACGACACAGACGCCCAGGAGCGGGTCGACTCCGCCCAGGATGCGCTTGATCAGGCCGAGGCGGACCGCGACGCGGCCGAGCAGAGCCCGAGTACGCAGAGCCAGACGGGCAGCATCTGCGGCGGCGGGGGCGGCGCGGTGATCGCGCCGGCGGCAGCCACGAGCACCGGCGGGAGTTCGAGCGGGTCCAGGTCGGTCACCTTGCTCAACTGGGCGCCGCCCCCAACGGCCACCGACCCGCCCACCCCGTCTCCCACGACTTCGGTGTCGCCCACGCTGTCGCAGACGACGCCGTCTGCGACCACGACGGTTTCGCCCACGCCGGTTTCGCCCACGCCGGCACCGACGACCTCGGCTCGGGTTGTGGCTACCCGATCCTTCACTGCCACGGCTACCCCGACCGCGACGGCCACCCCGAGCCCGTCCTCATCGCCCAGCCCGTCCGCGTCCCCGAGCCCGTCCGCGTCCCCGAGTCGTGGCGGCAGCACACCGGGTGGCGGTAGCAGCCAGGGCACCGGCAGCGGAAGTGGCAACAGCAGTGGAAATGGCAGCGGCGACGAGAACTGCTCGGGCGGTGCCGGTCAGTCCGATGGCGCCAGCAGCGGTGGAACCGACCCGCTCCTGCGCGCCCAGGAGCGCGTGAACAGCGCTGAGCTGACCCTCGGCGAGGCGAAGGACGCGCTGGCCGGCACGAAGATCACTGCGCCGGTCCCGGGCAAAGTGCTCACCGTCAGCGGTGCGGTCGGCGGCGAGGTCAACGGCGGCGCGACCATCGTCACCCTCGGCGACGTCGCCGGGATGGAGGTCGCGGCGAGCTTCCCAGAGGCGGACGCGGGGCGGCTTGTCAATGGTCTCGATGCGACCGTGACGCTCGCTGACCGGCCGGGGCAGGAATTCGCTGCCAAGGTGAGCCAGGTCGACCCGGTTGGCACAACGAACGGCCAGATGGTCACCTACGGGGTGGTGCTCGACTTCACCAAGGTGCCGGTCGACGCCCTGGTCGGTCAGAGTGCCAATGCCCGGGTCAAGGTCCAGTCCGTGACGAATGTGCTCCGGGTGCCTTCCTCGGCGGTGCGCACCGTCAGCGGTACATCCGGGTCCGTGCTCGTCCCGAGCGCGAACGGCCGTGACGAGCGGCAGGTGGTGATCGGCGTACGCGGCGATCAGTACATCGAGATCGTTTCCGGTCTCGTGGAGGGTGACAAGGTCCTGACCAACTGATGATCAGTCCAGCGAGCCCCTACCGCATTCCTAGCTGGCTCCCAGGCTGCCCCGATAGGGATGTGGCGCGGACGTTCACGATGAGGAGGGCTGGCGAGTGCGCCAACAGGCAGGGGAGTCGACTCGGCGGTTGTCCAGGGTGCTGGTGGTGGACGACGAGCCCAACATCTGTGCGTTGCTCTCGGCGACCCTGCGACTGATCGACTTCGACGTACGGGTGGCGCGTGGCGGGCGGGAGGCTCTCGCTGTCGCGGCTGAGTTCGAGCCGGATCTCGTCGTGCTCGACGTGATGATGCCCGACCTCGACGGGTTCCAGGTGGCGCAACGGCTGCGGGACACGGCGAGCGGCCAAGCCGTACCGGTGCTGTTCCTCACCGCGCGCGACACGGTCGAGGACCGAATTTCTGGCCTGACCGTCGGCGCCGACGACTACGTGACCAAGCCCTTCAGCCTCGAAGAGGTGGTCCTTCGGATCCGCGCCATCCTCCGCCGCAGCCGGGTCGAGCCAGCCAGTGCCGTGCTCAGCTACGCCGACCTGGAACTGGATGAGGACGCCCACGAGGTACGCCGGGGCGGCCGGGTGATCGACCTGTCACCCACCGAGTTCAACCTGTTGCGATACTTGCTGGTCAACCCGGGACGGGTGGTCAGCAAGGCACAGATTCTGGACCGGGTGTGGAAGTACGACTTCGGTGGTGATGGGCGCATCGTCGAGTCGTACGTCTACTACCTGCGCAAGAAGATCGATTGCTCAGGTCCGCCCCTGATCCACACTGTGCGCGGTTTCGGCTACGCGCTTCGGCTTCCCAGGGCGGCCGGCGAATGACGACGCCGCCCGGCCGCGGCATGCCGCCAGGCAATTCCGCCGCACCACCACCAGGCGGGCCGATTCCACCGGCCGGGCGGGGCGTGGCGTCACCGGAGCCGGGCAGGTCGTTCCACCGGCGGGCGATCACCCTCACTCATCGATGGTGGCGGCGCCTGCGTGAGCTGCCCCAGAGGGCGAGCCGACGGCGATTGCCCCCGCCCCGCCGCTGGGGGCACTGGATGCTGCGATCGAGGCTGGTCGTGGTCGTGGTCGCGCTCGCCGCAGTCGCGTTGATCGTGGCCAACATGGCCGGGCTGGTACTGCTCCGCTCGTACCTCACCGACCGGGTCGACGAGCAGCTCAAAGTGGCAATCCGACCGCTGACCAACGGTTCGGCCCAGCAGATGTCACCGGGCCCTCCACGTGCGTTGCGCATACCCGGCGGCGGCCCGGAACAGGCGACGCTGAGCTTTCGGGCAGATGGAACCCCGCTGCCGGGATACCTCTCCTCCGAAGCAGTTTCCCCACCCCGGTTGACTGACTTCGCCGACCTGACACGACGGGCCGACAACAACCAGCCATACACGGTGAACGCCGAGGACGACAACGGTTCCTGGCGAGTGCTCGTCGCTCACACCAGCAGCGGCGGGCTCGCCTTGGTGGCGCTCTCTCTGCAGGACGTCGACGCCACAGCCGACCGTCTGCTGCTGATCGACGGGGTCGTGCTGCTACTGGTGGTGCTCGCCCTCGGGCTTGCCGCGGCGCTGGTGGTGCGCATCGGGCTGCGTCCGCTCACCCGGATGGAGGCGATCTCCACGGAGATCACCGCAGGCGACCTGTCGCGCCGGGTCGACCAGACCGATCCACATACCGAGCCCGGCCGCCTCGGTATCGCGCTGAACACCATGCTCGACCGCATCGGGTCCGAGATGGCCGCACGAGTCGCCTCCGATCAGCGCCTTCGGCAGTTCCTCGCGGACGCGTCACACGAACTGCGTACGCCGCTGACCTCGATCCGCGGCTTCGCTGAGCTGTATCGCCGCGGTGGCGCGCCACCCGGGCCGATGCTGGACGAAACGATGGGCCGCATCGAGGGCGAGGCCGACCGGATGGGCGTCCTCGTCGAGGACCTGCTGCTACTCGCTCGGCTGGATCTGCACCGCCCGATGCGACGACAACCGGTCGACCTGCTCGCGATCGCCGCCGACACGATCCGCGACGCGCACGCCAGGCTGCCCGACCGGCCGATCCGGCTGGCCGCACTGGGGGCGGAGGAGGGTGGATTCGACGCGGTCACCGTCCTCGGCGACGAGCATCGCCTGCGCCAGGTGGCGACCAACCTCGTCGGCAACGCCCTGAAGCACACTCCACCCGGAACCCAGATCACGGTACGGGTGGGCCGGTTGACCTCCGGCGGATCGTCGTCCTCGGGGAGTGTTTCCGGCGGGCTGGCGGTCCTGGAGGTCGCGGATAACGGCTCGGGCATTCCGGCGCAACACGCGGAGCGAATCTTCGAGCGTCTCTACCGGGTCGACTCCAGCCGGACCCGCAGCTCGGGAGTCGGGGGCTCCGGTCTCGGTCTGTCCATCGTGGCGGCGATCGTGCAGGGCCATGGTGGCCGGGTTGACCTGACCACCGCCGAGGGGTCGGGCGCCACATTCCGGGTGCTCCTACCGGCCGCGGACGACGAGGGCCTCGGCTCTCAGCCCGTTCCGAGCTAGTCCCGGGTCCGCTTCGAGGTAGCCCGGTCAACCTGTCTCCATGCCTGTGCGACGTCTGCCCTTCGCACGCCGCCCATGGGTGCTCGTCAACGCCGTGCTCGGCGTCGCGATCGCCGGGGGTGCGATGTGGGCCTATATGACCTTCGTCAAACCCGATCCGAGCTTGGCGGCGGCCAACGGGGGGATCCGTACCGTCGCGGTGGCGCAGGGAAAGGTGACATCAACCGTCTCCGCCTCCGGAACCGTGCAGAGTGCGACAACAGCGGACCCAGCTTTCGCCACCAACGGCACAGTGAGCGAGGTCCGTGTCAAGGTCGGCGACGTGGTTGCCAAGGGGGCGGTCCTGGCCAAGGTTGACGCTACCGCCGCCAAACGGCAGCTCACCGCGGCCCAGGCCGACCTCGACGCGGCCACTGCGGCGCTGAACCGAGCCGAGGACGCCGGTTCGGACACCAGCGACGCCGAGGCGCAGGTGACCAGCGCGGAACTCGAGGTGGAAAAGGCCCAGGAGGCGGTCGACGGCACCACCCTGAAGGCCCCGATCGCCGGGACCGTCGTCGCCGTCAACGGCAGTGTCGGCAGCTCGTCCGGCGCATCGAGCTCCGGCGGCTCCACCTCGGGCGGTCCGACATCCGGTGCAACGACCTCCGGTTCGACGGGCGGTAGCTCCAGCTCGACGGGCGGCTCGACCAGCTCATCGGCCGGCTTCATTCAGCTGGCCGATCTGTCCAAGCTCGAGGTGTCGGCAGCGGTTGCCGAGACCGACGCCACGAAGCTGAAGGCCGGTCAGACGGCCTCGGTTAGCTGGAACGCACTAGCCGGTGCGACCGCCACCGCGAAACTCGGCTCGATCGACCCCAACGCGACGACCTCGAACAATGTGGTCACCTACGGTGTGATCTTCACGCTGGACGACCTTCCCGACGGGGTCCGAGCCGGGCAGACCGTGAACGTCTCGGTCACGGTCGGAGAGGCGGACAACGTCATCTACGTCAACCCGGCCGCGTTGACCACGGTCGGTGCCCGGCAGACCGTGATCGCGGTGAGAAACGGCCAGCAGGAAACCCGGTCTGTGGAGATCGGGCTGACCGGCGACCAGGGCGTAGAAATCACATCAGGCCTGCAGGTCGGTGAGCAGGTGGTCCTGAAGACATCCTCGTCAGGCACCAGCGGCAACGGCGGTCCCGGCGGCGGCCTCCCGGGCGGCGGTGGCTTCCCAGGTGGTGGCGGCGCCCCCGCCGGTGGCGGCGTTCGGGGTGGCGGCGCCGCACCGGCAGGTGGTGGACGATGAGCGCGCTGACCGGGCCCAAGCCGGTCCTCGACGTACGGGAACTGACCAAGGTGTACGGCGAGGGGGAGGCGATCGTTCAGGCGCTGCGTGGCGTCTCGCTCCTTGTCACGCAGGGCGACTATGTGGCGATCATGGGTTCGTCCGGCTCCGGCAAGTCCACACTGATGAACATCCTGGGCTGTCTCGACGTGCCGAGCCGCGGCCAGTATCTGCTCGACGGGGTGGACGTCAGCCGGCTCAACGAGAATCAGCTCGCCCTTATCCGTAACCGTCGGATCGGCTTCGTCTTCCAGTCCTTCAACCTGATTCCCCGAACGAGCGCGATGGCCAACGTCGAACTGCCGCTGGCCTACGCCGGGGTGAAGTCAGCCGAACGGCGCCGCCGGGCGATGGCCGCGCTGGACCGGGTCGGGCTTGCCGATCGGGCCGACCACCAGCCCAACCAACTCTCCGGCGGCCAACAGCAGCGGGTCGCGGTGGCTCGCGCGCTCGTGACCGAGCCCGCGCTGGTGCTGGCGGACGAGCCGACGGGAAACCTCGACAGCCGGTCCACCGACGACGTGCTGGCAGTCTTCGACCAGCTGAGCGAGGCGGGTCGCACCATCGTGCTGATCACCCACGAGCCGGAGGTGGGTGACCGGGCGAAGCGCCTGATCAAGCTTTTCGACGGACAGATCTCCTCCGACGTCCGCCAGGACGGCGCGCCGCACGGCGGCCGATTGGAGGACCAGCAGACCATCCTCATGGAGCGCCTCCGATGAGCTTCTTCGAGATTCTGCGGTTCGCCGTGGGCGGCGTGACCGCCAACAAGCTGCGCTCGGCGCTCACCATGCTCGGCATTCTGATCGGCGTCGGCGCGGTGATCCTGCTGGTAGCGGTCGGTAACGGCTCGGCCAAGCAGATCACCGACCGGATCGCGGCCATGGGCAGCAGCACCGTCACCGTGCAGAGCACGTCACGCGGGACCACCGGTGGGATCACACTGGAGACGGCCAAGGCGTTGAAGGATCCGGTCCTCGCACCGAACGTCAAGACCGTCTCGCCGGTGATCAATGCCACCTCGTCGACGATGACGTACCAGGGCTCCGACCACGCGGTACCCCAGTTCATCGGCACCTACCCCAGCTATTTCGCGGCTTCCAACACCCCGGTCGGCAGCGGAACGGCGTTCACCGATGAGGACCTCGCCCAGGGTCGTCGGCTGGTCGTCATCGGGCAGACCGTCGCCGAGACCCTGTTCCCCGGCACCAATCCGGTCGGCGCGGAGGTGACCGTCAGCGGCGCACTGTTCACCGTGATCGGTGTGCTCGACGAGAAGAGCTCCTCGTCCGGATTCCAGGACGCGAACGACGTGGTCGTGGCGCCGCTGACCGCAGTGCAACAGGTGTTGACCGGGTACGGCCCGGTGAACTCAGTCATCGTCGAGGCGACCAGCGCGGCGAAGGTGACCGACGCCCAGGCGGAGGTCGCCACGATTCTTGACCAGCGACTCAAGGTCACGCCGACGACCACGGGCAACAGTGCGAGTTCAACGCCGTACCGGATCCAGAACGCCGCTCAGCTGCTGGAGACCCAGACCCAGACGGCAAGTACCTTCACCGTGCTGCTTGGTGCGGTGGCGGGCATCAGCCTCCTGGTCGGCGGCATCGGGATCACCAACATCATGCTCGTCACGGTGACCGAGCGGACCCGGGAGATCGGAATCCGCAAGGCGCTGGGTGCCCCACGTCGGGTCATCCTCACCCAGTTTCTCGTCGAGGCGACCATGCTGAGCCTGATCGGCGGCGGGCTGGGCGTCGCGATGGCGCTCATCGGCAGCCAGTTCACCATCGTCGGCGTGAAGCCGGTGATCGTTCCGAGCTCGATCGTGCTGGCGCTGGGTGTCTCCGTCGCGATCGGACTCTTCTTCGGCAGCGTTCCGGCCAGCCGCGCCGCAGGCCTTCGGCCGATCGACGCACTTCGCTACGAGTGATCTCGGAGAATACCCATGACGGATTCAGTTGAGCGGGGACGCCAGGGAGCCGGGATGCATCGCGGAACCCCGACCCAGGGCCTTGTCGCGACCCAACGTCCCCAGCAGAGGCAGACCGACGACACCGCTGCCGCACTGCCGGGCCAGGACGGCGGCCGGCCGAACGGCCACACTGGCGGCCCACCTGACGACGACGGACTGATGCGCGAACTCGCCGCAGCGGGACACCGACGCTATTGGAACACCTGGACGGTCTACCTCGGGGCGGTCGTCCTGCTGGTGGGGGGCTTCTTGATCGGCGCTCAGGTGCAGAAGTCGCAGGCGACGTCGACACCGGCCAGTCCGGGCGCCGGTGCCCGAGGAGGCCAGGCGCAGGGTGGCGCCGGATTCGCCGGGGCACGCGGCAGTGCCCAGGGAAGCGCGGGCCAGCCGGGCGGGCAACCCGGGGGCGCGGCCACCCCCGGTGACGCCAGTGCGGCCGGTAGCGCGGCGGGCAAGGCCACCACCGGTACCGTGAAGCTGGTAGACGGGACCACCGTCTACATGCAGACCGACGACGGCAGCGTGCTCACGGTGAAGACCGGCGACGGCACCGCCGTAAAGATCGCGAAGGACGGCTCACTCAAGGACCTCAAGGCCGGTGACACCGTCACCGTCGAGGGAGCCGACTCCGCCGGTACGGTCACCGCGACGAGCGTCATCGGTCAGCCGAAGTAGCGCGGCGTTGAGAGATGGTGGAACTTCTCCGCCCAGCGGCGGAGAGGTCTCCACGATCTATCTCGTGGAGTGCCACCACCTCCTTCCTGGCCGATCAGTGGTTGGAACGAAGCCGGCAAGATGCTGCAGGCGTGCGCGGCACCGGCCTGGACGGTGGCACCGGCCATCAGTGCATCAGCGACCTACCAGCACTCGGCGCCGAAGCCGCCTAGCCGTTCCACGAGCAGGGCGACACCGGACGGTTCGACGAGCACCCCTGATGGCCAAGATCGTGCCTATCCCGCGGCGCCTGATGTCGGCGCTCGACGGCGACCTCCGTAGGGGCGTCGCCGGGCAACTCGGCGACCACAACGAGTTCAATGCCGCTGGCACTGGCTTGGCTCGCCCACCTTCCGCGCCCGGGTGACCCACTCGGTCTACAACCCGGCCCGCCACGGCGGCACGGGCCGCACCCCCTTTCGGCGTACGGCCCGCGCGTCGACTGCAGTCGTGTGCGCTCTGCCGGGGCGGCTACTCGGCCCCGATGACCTGGAAGTCCTGGTTGACGAAAATGTGGTGCGGCCAGTTGACACCGATGTTGTGCACTTCGTACTCGCCGCTGCTCAGCTGCACCACACGGTCGACGACGCCGCCGGGGTACGCGGCCAGGGCAGCCTTCGTCGCCTTGTCCGCCGTGGGTCCGCTGACGACCGCGCCCGACCCCTCGCTGTAGCTCCCCGGGATCTGACCGACCTGCTTAGCCTCGCTTGGAGCACCACGCTGGAAGGGAACCACCTGGGCGGCAGAGGAACTCGCCGATCCGCCGTCGGTCGGTTGCACGATGACCTGGGTGGCCGTAATGGTCGTCCCGCTGGTCGTCCCAAGGACGAGGACGGGTTCGCCGGCGGTGACGGCACTCGAGGTCGAGCTCGTCCCGTTCTCGTACGTGGTGGAGGACGTCTCGTTGACGGTCACCTTCTGACCCCCAGAGGTCGACATGGTGAAGCTCGACGTCGACACGCTGTCGACCTTGCCGATCGATCCTCCTTCGGCAGGCCCGGATCGAGCATTCGATCCCCCGCCGCCGGATCCGTCACCGCCAGGGAAGCCCCCGCCGGGCGCGCCATGTCCTGCCGTTGTCGAGGGGGCGGAGGCTGCCGTCGAGGGGGCTGTCGCCTGGGAAGCCGTGGCTGTCGCCGAGGGGGAACCAGCCAGACCGACCGAAACTGCGATCCCCGCACATCCCAGCGCAGCGGCCGCGATCCAGCCCCGCTTCTTGTTCGACAGCAATCGTCGTACCCCCGATCGGTGTGCCTGCTCGGCCGTGCCTACCGACGCGGACATGTCTGGCGAAGACGCCAGCGGGAACGGCGGCGCAGCACCGCCGCCGCCTGGACTTTCGGCAACCGACGGCCCTGACGTCGCGCTCGAAACCGAGTCGGCGGAAAGGGTCTGATCAGAAGTTTCCGGGTCGTACTCGTTCATGGTGGCGCTCCTCTCGATCGGTCAGTCAGGCAAGAGTGGCGGCCAATTCTGTGAGTGCCCTATGGGCGAGCATTGAGTTGCCAAAGCAAGCAAATTGGTAGCTTGTGACGCGTTCATTCGCACCCTTTCCGCCCCGCAGAGCACTCTGCGTTCTTTGCCCCGCTCGACCGTGCCAGCCTCAGGATCGGCGGGACTAGGAAAGCCGTGACACCTGTTTCTGGACCCCTGCGTCGCGGCGTTGACCTCGGCCGGCGATCCTGGCGTACTTGGCCGGCGCCCATCAACTGCGGGTCAGACAAGCCGACCCTCGGGCGGCACGACCGCGACGTGCTGGTGACGGTTCTCGTTGTTGCGAACCTGACTGCCACGGTCCTGCGGTTCCTTCTCCTGCGGGTGTGGGTATTCCGCGTGGCCCGGAGTCGCCCGGCGATCTCAGCCCGGGCACAGCCGGCGAACCGGCAAGCGTGAAGGGTGACCTGCTGCTGCGGGCGCTGCGCAGATTCTCATCGGATTCTCACCGCCGTGGGCTATGACGGTTATGAGGGACCTTCACGGAAGGCGGGACTTCGGTGCGAATTCTGGTCGTCGATGACGAGGCGGCGGTGCGCGATGCTCTGTCCCGCCTGCTGCGGTTTGAGGGCTACGAGGTCTGCTTGGCCGCTGATGGGGCATCCGGTCTGGCGGAGGTACGTGACCGGAAACCGGACGCGGTGATTCTCGATGTCGCGATGCCGGGGCAGGATGGGCTCTCCGTGTGCCGGGCTCTGCGGGGTGACGGAAACCTGGTTCCGGTATTGATGCTGACCGCGCGGGAAAGCGTTGGCGACCGGGTCGCCGGGCTCGACGCAGGGGCGGACGACTACCTGGTGAAACCGTTCGCGTCGCAGGAGCTGCTGGCCCGGATCAGGGCGCTGCTACGCCGGTCGGTATCCGCCGGGTCCGACGTCGCCCGCGACGCTGGCCCGTGGCTGCGCTTCGAGGACATGTCGCTGCACCCACTGACCCGGGAGGTGCGCCGGGGCTCGCGGGACATCCAGCTGACCCGCACCGAGTTCGCGATCCTGGAGGTGTTTCTGCGTCACCCCCGCCAAGTGCTCACCCGCGCGCTGTTGCTCGAGCACGTGTGGGGGTACGACTTCGGTGTCGCCTCGAACAGCCTGGACGTCTACATCGGCTATCTGCGTCGGAAGTTGGAGTACGAAGGCGAGCCACGGCTGCTGCAGACGGTCCGGGGTGTTGGCTATGCCCTACGTTCCGGCACATCGTGACCGAGCGGGATCGGGGTCGTATCGCCGGTCTGCCGGGACGGCTGGGCTGGCGTCGGCTGTCGCTGCGGTCCCGCATCGCGCTGATGTCCGCCATTGCCGTGGCGGTCGCCGTGGTCGCGGTGTCCGCGGTCCTGTTCGTCGTGGTCGCCACCCAACTGCGCCACCAACTCGACCAACAGCTCAGGTCCGACGCCCACACGGTCGCCGAGCGACCCGGAGACCGGTGGGGTGCCGGGAGCGATCCCGACCGCGACCATGATCATGATCTGGGTCCACGGGTGCAGGTGCTCGACGAGTCGGGCCGGCCAGCGCTCGCGACCGACGTGTCGCCACCGCTGCCGGTCACCCCTACGGCGATGACGGTGGTCAACGGCGAGCGCGCAGAGGGCTTCGAGAACGTCCACATCGACGGCGAGGAGTACCGGATGCTCACCATTGCCGCCGAACACGGCGGCACGGTGCAGGTTGCCGCGAGCACCGACGGCGTCGAGCGCCCGCTCGCCCGGATCGGGCTGATCCTCGTGGCGGTGAGCACCTGTGGAGTGACGATCGCCACCGTGCTCGGTTTCCTGGTGGCTCGTACCGGACTGGCACCGGTGCACCGGCTCACCAGGGCGGTCGAGCACGTCGCCGCCACCAACGACCTGAGCAGTCGCATAACGGTCAGCGGCCAAGACGAGATTGCCCGGCTGGCCCAGGCATTCAACGCCATGCTGGCCGCGCTGCAGTCGTCGCGCGCCGCGCAGCGGCTGCTGGTGGAGGACGCCGGCCATGAACTGCGGACTCCGCTGACCAGCCTGCGGGCCAACATCGAACTGCTGATCCGGACGGACGAGCAGGCCGGAACAAATCGGGTCCTGACCGCCGAGGATCGCGCCGCGTTGCTGCGCGACCTGGACGCGCAGACAGGTGAGTTGACCCAGTTGGTGGGCGAACTGGTGGAACTCGCCCGCGAGGAGACCGGCGCCGAACCGGTGGAGAGGGTGGACCTGGCCGACCTTTTGGAGCTGTCCACCGAGCGGATCCGCCAGCGCTGGCCGCAGGTGAGGTTCGCAACTGAACTGGACCCGGTCGCGGTGCCTGGCCGGCCGGCGTCACTGGAGCGCATGGTCATCAATCTGCTCGACAACGCGGCCAAGTGGAGCCCCGAGCAGAGTCCGGTGCGGGTACGTCTGCGGGCGGTCGCCCGCCCTCTCGATGACGAACCCGCCGACTCCCGGCGGTGGGCGGAGCTGACGATCTCGGACTCCGGACCGGGCATCGACGAGGCAGACCTGCCGCTGATCTTCGAACGCTTCTACCGGGCAACGGCAGCGCGGGCCATGCCCGGTTCAGGGCTGGGACTGGCGATCGTGGCGCAGGCGGTGGAACTGCACGACGGCACCGTGACGGCAGGCCGGTCGGAGACCGGTGGCGCAGTCTTCACGGTGCGCCTACCGGCGCTCGACGCTAACCAAAGCCTTTCATCGGTCTCTTAGGTTCTGCCGCCAAACTTGCCGCATGATCGGTCGACACACGGCGAAACAGCCGCGAGAGCCGGCCCGATGGTGGGCGGACGCGGTAGGTACGGTCGCGATCGCCAGCATGGTCGTAGTGGTCGCGCTGTGGCTGCACGACACCGGCCTGCAGGCGCTGACCGTAAGCGGAACCTCGGCGGCCACGTCACTGGGCCGGCTGACCGGCCTGCTCGCCAGCGATCTGCTGCTGATACAGGTCTTCCTGATGGCCCGGGTGCCGTGGGTCGAGGGCAGATTCGGCCAGGACCGGCTGACCCGCTGGCACCGGTACACCGGGTTCACCTCGTTCTGGCTGATGCTCGGCCACATCGTGCTGATCGTCGTCGGATACGCCGCCAGCGGCCACACCAACGTTGTGTCCGAGAGTTGGCAGCTAACCACCACCTATCCGGGGATGCTGCTCGCGGCGGCCGGTACGGCTCTGCTGATCGGGGTGGTGGTGCTGTCCATCCGGGCGGCTCGGCGACAGCTGCGCTACGAGTCCTGGCACCTCCTGCACCTGTACGCCTACCTGGGCGTGGGACTGGCCCTGCCCCACCAACTGTGGACGGGTACCGAGTTTGTCGCCTCGCCGGCCGCCCGGGCCTACTGGTGGTCCGCCTACATCCTGTGCGCCGGCAGCGTACTGGTGTTCCGGCTGGGACTGCCGCTGTGGCGCAGTCACCGGCACCGGTTGCGCGTGCGAAAGGTGACATGGGAGGCGCCGGGCGTGTTCTCGATACACATCTCCGGCCGTGACCTGCACCGGCTGCCGGCCCGAGCCGGGCAGTTCCTCAACTGGCGGTTCCTGACCGGTACGGGCTGGACCCGGGCCCACCCGTACTCGCTGTCCGCGCCACCGCGCGGCGACCTGCTCCGCATCACCGTACGCGCCAACGGAGACGACGCGGACCGGGTCGCCGGCGCTCGCCCGGGCACCCGCGTGCTGATCGAGGGTCCGTACGGGCGACTTACCGGCAGGGTCCGCACCCAGCGGCAGATCCTGCTGCTCGGCGCCGGGATCGGGATCACGCCGCTCCGCGCGTTGCTGGAGGAACTGCCCTACCGGCCGGGCGAGGCAGCCCTGGTGTACCGGGCCAACGCCCCGAGTGACTTCGCCCTGCGCTCGGAGTTGGATGCCATCGCCCGACATCGTGGCGCGCAGGTTCACTACCTCGACGGCCCGTCGCCCGCCCGCGGGTCCTGGCTGCCGGCATCGCTGGCGCACCTGCCCGACCGGGACGTGCTGCTGCGGATAGCCCCGAACGTGGTGGACCGCGACGTGTACCTGTGCGGGCCGCCGCCCTGGATGGACGCGGTACGGACCGCGCTGCAGGCCGCGCAGGTGCCGAGCAGGCAAATTCACTGCGAAGCCTTCGCCTGGTGAGACGGAAGAGGAGGACGACATGCGACGAATCACCCTGGCCCTGGTGAGCACCATTGCCGTACTGGTCCTGCTCTTCAGCTACCGGACCAGCACGGCCGGCCTACCCGGAGGGGCCAGCACGGCGCCACCCGGCATCGTCGGACCAGCCGTCCCCGGCGCGGCGCCCCA
The DNA here is from genome assembly GCF_023896955.1 of Micromonospora sp. RHAY321. GTDB lineage: Bacteria > Actinomycetota > Actinomycetes > Mycobacteriales > Micromonosporaceae > Micromonospora. The sequence goes on along the minus strand of NZ_JAMHIW010000001.1, from coordinate 379,622 downwards.
GACCGGCGTGGCCGGGACCGGGGCGGCCGGGACCGGGGCGGCAGGAACCTCCCCGCCGGGCGGCGCGACCTCGGCACCTGCCAGCGGCACGACGACGGTCAACGGGACCGTCGTGGACAACGGCTTCGGCCCGGTTCAGGTCCAGGTGAAAATCTCAGGAGGCAAGATCACCGACACGACCACGCTGGCGCTGCCCCCCGACGGCCATTCGCAGCGGATCAACTCCTACGCGGTGCCACAGCTACGCCAGGAGGTGCTCAGCGCGCAAAGCGCCCATGTTGACACGGTCAGCGGAGCAACCGCCACGAGCGAGGCGTACACCCAGTCGTTGCAGGCCGCGCTGGACGCGGCCCATCTCGGCGGGGGCTCGTGATGACCCAAGGATCGGTGAGCACACCACGACGGTCGTGGGTCGAGCAGATCATGGGCATGCCGATCTCGGTGCAGGTGCGAGCAGAGGCACACACGCCGGCTGTGGCCAGCGCGGTGGCCGTGGTGTTCGACGAGTTACGTGCGGTTGACCGGTTGTTCAGCACCTACCGGCCGGACAGCCAGGTCAGCGAATTGAACCGAGGGCGGTTGAGCATCGCTGACAGTGATCCGCTGGTGCGCGAGGTGCTGAAACTGTGCGAGGAGGCGCGGCGGCGGACCGACGGCTATTTCGACGCGATGCTGCCGGGGCCCGAGGGTCGGCTGCGGTTCGACCCGTCCGGGCTGGTGAAAGGGTGGGCGGTGGAGCGAGCGGGCCGGCTGCTCGCCGAGCGCGAGGTGACGGACTTCAGCCTCAATGCGGGTGGGGACATCCTCCTACGAACCGGCTCCGACCAGCCGGACTGGCGGGTCGGGGTGGAGGATCCCGCCGCGCCGGACCACCTGCTAGCGGCGCTGCCGATCCGAACCGGCGCCGTCGCCACCTCGGGCACCGGCCGTCGCGGCGCACACATCCTCGATCCGTACACCGGTCGGTCTCCGGTCGAGGTGGCTTCGGTGACGGTGGTTGGTCCCTCGCTGACCTGGGCGGACGTGTACGCCACGGCTGCGGTCGCCCGCGGCGCCGGCGGGATCCGGTGGCTCGCCGACCTGACCGGCTACCGGGCTCTGATCGTCGACGCCACCGGCGCCCTGACCGCCACCGCTGGCGGCATGGCCGCCGAGCGGCAAGCGACGCTCTGCTGACGGGCTCGACGACGTCATCCTGATGGGTGTCGCCTGCACAGCCCGAACACCGGCCGATTCCTCTCCGTCGACCCGGTACAGGGTGGCTCGGCAAACGACTACCTTCGCAGCCCGAAACACCACCCGATCGAAGCCGCGCGGCGGTCAAGCGCCGGCGCCAAGTCATCGCGGGTCGCATAGCCCAAGAACGCGATGACGTCGAGGAAGCTCGACTTTCCCGCGCCGTTAGGGCCAACGAGACGTTCAACGCCCTCAGATGAACCTTCATGGCCTGATCATCAAGACGAACTCGTCGATCGGCCCGCGAAGGCTGCTCGCCGGCGACCCGGCGTCACGAGATGACGTGATCGCGCTGCTGAGAGCCCTCTGCTGAGAACCCCCGGGTCCGGGACCCGGGGGAGTCGAGCACTCAGACGATCTTGACGGGAGTGGAGAGCAGTTCGTTGTCCGCCGGGATCGCGTCCCGGTTCGGACTCAGGTCCGCGGCAGCCCGGAAGGTGAGCTTCCCGAGGGCCAGGTCGTCGGCTGTCACCGTATAGGTGAACGCAAAGCGAGTGGTCTTTCCGGTCTCCCTGACCGGAACAATCTGGTTCAGCGCCCCGAGGTGGGAGTAGTCTCCCGCGACGCTCTTGTAGAGGTCCACCTGGACGCTCTCCTCGTACCGGGTGTTCTGGACGTGGACCTCAACCGTGACGGTCTGCCCCACCTTGGCGCTCGTCGGCACCTTCACCCGCACGATCGCCACGTCGTGGGTACGCACCTGGACCACCCGGGTGATCGAGTCGCTGCGCCCGTCCGACGTTTCCACCGTCAGCCTGACCGGGTAGTCACCGTCGCGGGGGAAACGGTGGTTCGCGTTCGGCTCCGTCGAGGTCGTACCGTCGCCGAAGTCCCAGGCGAAGGACTCGAGGCCCGCGCCGGCCGGATCGTGGGCGGTGTTGGAAAACGCGACGATGTCGAACGAATTGGGATCGCTCCGGTAGTAGGCGAAGTTGGCGACGGGAGCGGGCGCCTCCGCCAACTGGAAGGCGTGCGAGGCGATGCCGTCGCCGCTGACCTGGAACAGGTACGTCCGGCCGGCTTGCGCCACGAAGGTCAGCGAGCGGTAGTCGTAGAGACCGGTGCACCGGACGGAGGACAGGCCGCCGAGCGAGGAGCCGAGGTACACGTTGATGCCGGCGTACATCGGGTTCGTCTGGGCGACGACCGACACGGTGGTCGTCGGCGTGTACGAGTACCAGGTGGTGTGCTGTGAGGAAGCGCAGACCGACCTCTCGCCCGCCTCCCGGGTGGCACCTTCATAAGGCTGGGTGTTCGAGTAGGGCAGCCCGGTGACCGCGGTCGCGTCGGCGAAGTTGTCGTTCGGCGGCGGCGGGACGTAGCCGACCGAGAACCGGAGCGACCCGCCGCCCACCCCGCCGTTGCCGCAGCAGACACCGACGATGAAGCGGTAAGTGGTCCCGGCGGTGACCGGGAAGGCGACCCTCGACTGCTGCGCCTGGTAGTCGTCGTTGCAGGCCAGCTGAGTGAACGCCCCCGGCTCGCCGGTCCAGGCGGAGAGCACGGTGTCGTAGTCGCTGCCGATCGTGTCGGCCTGCAGGCGGCCGTCCCGCTCTGGCGTGACGGTGAACCAGACCGACCCCTTGTTGGAGCAGGTGGTCGGGTCGTTCGGGCCTGTCGTGGCGCCGCTGGTGTCGATGGTGGTGGTGAAAGGAAGGGTCTCCACCGCGATGGCGGCGGAGTAGTCGTCGTTGCTCGGCGCGGCGAAGGCCGCAGTCTGCCCCGCGGCGAGCAGAGCGATCACTCCTACGAGAGCGACGACGAGTCGTGCGGCATGGCGTCTGACCACTGGATGTACTCCTCGGTCTGCTATCCCTTGTGGATATGACCGTCCGACGGTAAGGCGTCGGATACAGCGGCTTCGCTAAGGGAACTATTAGTTTCGGTTAAGAAGCCGGCCGATGCCCCGACAGCGGGCAGAGGTACGTCAGATGGGGCCGTTCCCCTCGCTGACCGACCCCCGGGTAGGCGTGGTGCCGTCTCCGGCACCACCTCGACCTCCGTCACCCCGCACCCGGGTCGGTGGTGCCGGCCGTGATCACGCTCGCACCCCAAAGAGAGCAGGGGCGACGTTCCGGCGAGGACCGATCCTCGTTGAGCGCGGGCTCCAGGACCGTCTTGGTCAACCCACCTGTCGTCCGGGAGATCATCCGCAAGGTGGAACCCGACCCTGCTCACCGGCCCGGGCATCCAGGTCGGTGGCGGAAGCACCGACCATGCCAGCCCGGCCCCGAGGATCTGAGACGACGGCTTCGACGGGATGACCTGTTGATTGGGTGTCATTAGGGCTCGTGCCGAGGCGGAGTCTAGACGGGGACTTCGGCGCTGAGGACGATGGTGAGTTCCTCAGGCAGGTGCAGGAACTCGGCGTGGCTGGCGGCGTTGTGGGCGAGGGCGATGAACAGCCGTTTACGCCAGGTGGCCATTCCCGGGCTCCGGGTGCAGCGCAGCGTGATCCGCGAGACGAAGTAGGAGACCTGTCCGCTGTCGATTCCTTCGGCGAGGGGGTGGGTGGCGCAGCGGCGCAGGACCTCGGGGAAGTCGGTGGGGTCCTGGAAGCCGAAGACGGCGGTGATGTGGATGATGCCGTCGTCTGGGTTGCCGAGATCGTCGATGGTCAGGCGCTGGTCCCAAGGGATATGGGGGACGTTGGCGGTGTTACCGGTGACGATGAGGATCTTCTCGTGGCGTACGTGGTTGTGCGCGACGTTCGCCCGCAGCGCCAGGGGAGTGGTTTCCTTGTTCGGGTGGGGGAACACGGCGGTGCCCGGCACCCGCGGCGTGTTGGCGGCGTGCAGGTCGTCGATGAAGTCGCGCAGGGGGCCTTCGCGCTCGATCCGCCGGGCGGTGACCAGTTTGGCTCCGCGCCGCCAGGTCAGCAGGAGCGTGAACAGGACGATCGCAATGAGCAGCGTCAGCCAACCGCCGTGGGTGACCTTGGCGAGGTTCGCGGTGAAGAAGGTCAGCTCGAGGCTGCCGAAGATGACCCCGAACAGCACCAGTCGCCGGAAGGGCCAGTGCCACTGGACCCGCGCGACGACGAGGAACAGGGTCGTGGTGATCAGGAATGTGCCGGTGACTGCTACCCCGTACGCGGCGGCGAGGTTCGTGGACGAGCCGAACGCGAACACCACCAGCAGGACTGCCGCGAACAGTGCCCAGTTCACCCCGGGGGCGTAGATCTGCCCGTACTGGTGGGCGGAGGTCTGCCGGATGCGCAGTCGCGGCAGGAAGCCCAGCCGCATGGCCTCCCGGGACACCGAGAACGCTCCGGAGATCACCGACTGGGACGCGATGACAGTGGCCACGGTGGCCAGGACGACCATCGGCAGTTGCGCCCAGTCTGGTAGGAGCAGGAAGAATGGGTTCTCCCGGCTGGCGGGTGCGCGCAGGATCAACGCGCCCTGGCCGAGGTAGTTCAACGTCAGGGCGGGAAACACGATCGCGAACCAGGCCCGGCGGATCGGGGCGCGACCGAAGTGTCCCATGTCGGCGTAGAGCGCCTCCGCGCCGGTGATCGCCAGCACCACGGCCCCCATCGCGATGAACGCGACGACGGGGTGGTCCACGAAGAACAGCACCGCGTAGCTGGGGGACAGCCCGGCCAGCACACCCGGATGACGGATTACCTCGGCCGCGCCGGCGACGCCCAAACTGGCGAACCAGAGCAGCATGATCGGCCCGAACACCGCCCCGACCCGTCCGGTGCCCCAACGCTGGATGGCGAACAGCAGGGTGAGGATCACCGCGGACACCGGGAGCACCACCACCGCCCACGCCGGTGAGATGACCTCAAGGCCCTCCACCGCGGAGAGCACCGAGATCGCCGGAGTGATCACGCTGTCGCCGTAGAACAGCGCAGCACCCAGAGCCCCCAGCGCCAGCACCGTGGCGGCGCGCCTTTCGCTGCCCTTGACCAGCACTCTCCCGGCAAGCGCGGCCAAGGCCATCACCCCGCCCTCGCCCTCGTTGTCGGCCCGCAGAATGAAGATGACGTACTTGACCGACACGATCAGGATGATCGACCAGAACACCAGCGAGATCACGCCGAACACGTCCGGCGCGGTCGGCACCAGACCACGGTCGAGGGTGAACACCGTCTTCAGCGCGTACAGCGGGCTTGTTCCGATATCGCCATACACCACGCCCAACGCGCCCAGGGTCAGCCCGAGCCGCGCCGTCCGACGGCCCGCGGGCGCTGTCCGGGACGCCGGCCCGCCACTCTTCGCCGGCCCCTGGTTCAGGCTGGGTTGTTCGTCGTCCGCTAGCTCCGCCACCCCACAGGCATACCAACCCAAACGCAACCGCCTAGGCGGTATGTCGCAATCGCGCCCGACGGGCCATCTTCGTGCAGGCTGAAGCCATACTGACCATCAGACAGCTGGCCTCCTACGCCGGGGTGACCATTCGCGCGGTGCGGCACTACCAGCAGATCGGGCTGCTGCGGGAGCCTGGCGTGACGCCTCCGGCTACCGCAGCTACGACGCCGCAGCCGTCGTGCGACTCACCCGGATCCGGAGCCTCGCCGAGGCGGGGGTCCCGCTGGCGCGGTCAGCGAGCTCCTCGACGCCGTCGTCGCCCGCGGCGTGTCAGCCCTGCGTGGAACCCGCATAGCACGTCGGTCAGATGGCCGTTGCCTTTAATCAGAGAGGACAGGGCTCGGCGTGGTGGCAGCCCTCGTCGGCCGTCAGGGCTCTAGTCATTAGGGTGCGTCTTATCCGTGGGCGGCGCGGCGACGTGGTACGACTGCGTCAGCGAAAGCCGACGAAGCGGGCGGGCCGGTGACGACGAATAGAGTGGCCAATCTGCTGCGCAGGCGTGAGAGTCCGCAGCGGCCGACCTTCCTGGAACTGTTCTTCGATCTCGTGTACGTCTTCGCGCTCACCCGGATCGTGCACGAGTTGGTGCTGGACTACACCAGGGGTCACGTCGCGGAGAGGTTGACCACTTCCCTTGCGGAGAACGGCGAGACTCTGCTGCTGCTCCTGGCTGTCTGGTGGATCTGGACCCAGACGGCATGGATGACCAGCAGGTTCGATCCGTTCCAGCCGGCGATCCAGTTCGTTGTCCTCGCGACGATGCTTGGGAGCCTGTTCCTGGCGGTCGCGATATCGGGGGCTCTCGCCGAGACTGGCCTGCTCTTCGCGAGCACGTACGTCGCGATCCAGGTGGGCCGCACCCTCTTCTTCGTACTCATCGTGCGGGGTCATGATCTGCGTCGCATCAACATGCTGGCGCTCGTCTGGTTCGGCGCGTCTGCCGTGCCGTGGCTCGCCGGAGCCTTCGCACCCGAGGTGACGCGCAATACACTGTGGACGTTGGCCCTGGTGATCGACTACCTGGGGGGCAGACTCGGCTGGCCGGTACCGGGGCTGGGTCGCTCGCAGGTGTCCCCGTGGGCCGTCGCGGGCGAGCACCTGGCCGAACGCTACTGGCAGCTCGTCATCGTCGCGCTTGGTGAGACGATTCTGACCTCCGGGTCGAGTCTTCTACGCGGTCCGATCGTGGCTGAACGAACATTGGCCCTTACATTGTCGTTCCTCACCACGGTGTTGCTGTGGCGGATCTACTTCTACCGAGCCGGCCAGATCTTGGGCGAGGCTATCGCGGCATCCACCGACCCCGGCCGGCTCGGTCGGTCGGCCGAGTTCTCACACCTGCTCATGGTGGCCGGCATCCTCGCAACCTCAGCCGGCTCCGAAATCGTCCTCATAAATCCGACCGGAGACGCCAAACCCGCCTGGGTCGGCGCCATCCTCGGCGGGCCCGCGCTCTACCTCGCCGGGCGCTCAGTATTCGAGTATGTGGCCTTCGCCCGGGTGTCCCGGCCACGGCCGATCGGGATCCTCGTCCTCGCTGCCATGGCGCCGGTGATGGTCGGCCTGCCGCCACTCGGGGTCGCTGCAGCAGCTGTCGCCGTCCTGCTCGGCGTCGCCGTCTCCGACACGATCCGAGCCCACGGACGCCCACTAGAGCAGGCCTCGCCGCCACGCTGACGCGTGCCCGTACCTCACAATCAGAGTCGATCTAGGGCAAATTCAGGTCGGCGGCTGTCCCCCGAGCGTTCCGTAGCTCCGTGCACCGGTCCTGGCGGCGGTTCTACGCCGCCAGCCGGTGTCCGCGGTCAGCGGGCCTTCATGACGTCGACCAACTGGTCCAGGGCCGCGCCCCAACCATCGAGGAAGCCCATCTCCTCGTGCGACTTCTTCGCCGACGCGTCGGCGTGGATCGCGATCGCGGTGTACCTCGTGCCGTCGCCGTCCGGCTCGATCTTGATCACCGCTGTGAACCTCCGGGCCTGGCGCTGCAAGATCGTCGTCGGATTCGGGTCGGCGAGTTACAAACCACGGCGCTGTGAGGTCCAGGGCTGCTCCGCTTGCCGTCGGAATGGCAAGATCGTGCCTCATGATCGATGACTTCGCTAAGGACGATCTGCACGGCCAGCTCAGGCGGACACGTCAGGCGCTGGTCTGGAAGCTCGATGGCGTGTCCGAGTACGACGTCAGGCGTCCTTTGACAGCGACGGGGACCAACCTCCTTGGCCTGGTGAAGCACTTGGCGACCTTGGAGGCCTGGTATTTCGGTGAGGTCTTCGGCCGCCCGTTCCCGGAGCCGCTGGGGCGATGGCAGGACGCGGACGGCAGCGACCTGTGGGTGGCCCCGGGCGAGAGCCGCGAGCAGATCATCGACTTCTATCAGCGTGCCCGGGGGCATGCGGACGCGACGATCGAAGAGCTTCCCATCGACGCGCCGGGCCACGTGCCGTGGTGGTCGCGGCCGGACGTCAAGCTGTTCAACATCATGGTCCACGTCCTTCAGGAGACCGCCCGGCATGCCGGACACGCTGACATCCTGCGGGAGCAGCTCGATGGCCGGACCGGGCTAAGGGCTGAGTACGAGGAGCAGATCGACACGGCGGCCCGGGAGGCGTACTGGGCGAAGATCGAGCGGGCTGCGCTGGAAGCGGCCGGCGGCGCGCATCATGCCGACCTGTCCGGCACGCGTCGCGCGGTGGGGACTGCGCCGTGAGAAATCCGGATCTCGTGGAGGTTCGCCCGTGAGGGCGCTCATCGTCGCGGTCATCATCTCCCTGTTCGGCACGCCGGTGGCGATTCGCGTCTTCACCGCGCTCAAGGCCGGCCAGCCGATCCGATCCATCGGGCTCGCCAGCAACCAGGGCAAGAAGGGCACGCCCTCACGATGGGCGGCGTCGTCTTCATCGTGGCGACCGTCTTCGCCCAGGTCGCCGGGCATATCGCCCTGACCACCCTGCCCGAGCGGCAGATCGCGCAGGAGAGGCCCACCATGACGGCCCTGGTGCTGCTCGGGCTGTTCGTCTTCTGCGGCGCGGTCGGTTTCTTCGACGACTTCCTCAAGCGCGCTGGCGCAACTCCGACGGCCTGAGCGCCAAAGGCAAGCTGCTCGGCCAGGCGATCGTCGGACGCAGCCCTTCGGTGGTGGCGACTGACCGGCTGGCTGGAGTCACCGCCGGACCGACCCACGACATGGAACTCGAATTCTGCCCACCTCCGCTCTCATGGTTGCGGGGCGCACAGGGAGCTCTGGGTCATGGGTGGCGAGCGAAGACGACCCATCCGCGAATCTGGCGAGTAGCATCCCCGGCGAACTGCGGCGGCGGACCCTGACGAGCCTGAGTGCGGGTGCGGGTGCGGCGTGCCGGTGGCGGCGGCTGGTGCATCGGCGGACCTGACACAGCCGCTGCAGCGCCGGCCGGCGGAGTTGGAGTTACCGGCGACGGCTCGCCTGATCCAGCTCGTTGTCCGCCACCGACTTGCCCAGCCGGGTCACCCAGTCGACGAACTCCGCATCCTGCCTCGGCAGCGGCTCGCCATCCACCGCGGTGCCCGCGCCGTCCCTGTCGGCCTGGGACTTGTTGCGCCGGAACAGGCCCAGCCGACCGCTGGCCCGTCCTGCCTGGACGACGGGTGCTGGGGCGGCAGGCGCGGCGCCTGTGGTGTGCGGAGGTCCGGCGCGCTGGGCGGTCGCGAGGGCGTCCCAGTTCGCGGCCTGGTTCAGGTTGGGCAGGGGCGGCCGGAGTCGAGATGGGAGCGCCGGTTCGGGCCTCTCTTGGGTTCCGGCCGAGTGGGTTGCCTCGGCACCTGGAGCAGGCTCGGTCGAGGGCGGCACCCGCCGCGCCGGGACGACCGGCCAGGTCGCCTGCGTCAGCGTCCGGTCGGTCTTGGGCGGCTGGTACATGCGGCGGGTCCCCGGAGCGACGAGTGCCCCGTCGGGTCGGACTCCGTCGGGTTCGGTGTTGTCAGCCTCAGCCTCCGCCGTCCCGGAGCCGTCCCCGGCGGGTCCCGCGGGAAGGTGGGCTGCCGTCGCGGGGACCGGCTCCGATCTCTCCAGGGTGCGGTCGAGGTCAGCCCGTGCGGCGGGTGCGGCCGATGCGGCGGTAACGGCCGGTGCGGCGGTCCGCGTCGCGGAGTCGGCCGGAACGGCGCTGGCATCCCGGCCGCCAGTCGGCCCACCGAAGCCCAGTGGTTCGGCTGCGGTCGAAAGCTGCGCTGCTGTCGCGCCGACGACCGGCCCGGTGCCGGCCAGGTCGACGGGCTCCGGCTCGTCGGTCGTACCACCAGCGGCCAGCGTCATAGTCTGCGCCACGGCGGGGCCGGCGGACCGCGGACGGAGGATGTCGGTCGGCTCGACGGCCCGCGCTTCGGCGGCGCGCTGCAGGATCGGCCAGCGGAACAACGCGGCGGCGGCCGAACCGAGCACACCGGCGGCGACGGCGAGCAGCGCGCTGTAGTACGGCGTGATCTGGTACCGGTCGACGGCGTCGCCGGGACCGGCGGTCAGGTAGACGAACGCGACCAGCACAGTTCCCGCCGCGCCGGTCGCGCCGTTGACCAGCGGCGGATGCCCGCGCCAGCGGGCCAGCGCGCCGGTCGCCGCGCCGATGAGCAGGGCCACCGCCGGCAGAATCAGGATCGCCTGCCGGTGTGCCGCGCCGACGTCGAGCCCGGCCGGCTCCAGCACACCGAGCCGTACGGCGGGCACCGGCCCGGCGGTTGCGAGCGACGGAACGATCGAGACGAGCGCCAGCAGCCAGACCACGCCGCCCATCGCCGCCATGTTCCAGCCCAGCGGCGGCTTCACCAGGACGGCGATCGCGGCACCCGCGCCGACCAGCGCGCCGAGGGTCGCACAGATGGCGACGGCCAACATCGGATCCACAGAGAAGCGCTCGGCGGCCTGAGCCGGCCGGACGCAGAGCGGCGCCACGACGGTGGCGCCCAGCGCGGCAGCGGCGGCGACGGCCACCAATCTGCCCGGGCTGTCCAGCACCCCGTACCGGCGGGCAAGGCGTGCGGTGACGACGGTGCCGGCTACAGCGGCGTGTGCCGCGAACCAGCCCACCCAGACGAGCTGGGCAGGCCACTGGTTGACGGCGGCGTCGGTGGAGGCGCCGGTGAGCTGGACGATGCCGAAGCTGAACGCGATGCCGAGCTGAGCGGCACCGGCGAGCACGCCCATCCCGAGCGCTGTGAGCAATAGGTTACGCCACGTGCGAGAGACCATGTCCGGCAGGTTACGCACCTAATGCTCCGGTTTACACTGGAATGCCAGATTCCACGTCAGACCGTCGTTCCAGCGGTTACTTCGCCCAGAGCCTGTCCGGCCGCTGGCGTCGAGAACCACATACATCCGGCCTGATGCCCGCCCTTGGTGAGGTCACTTGCCGCGGGGGAGGGGACCGTCGTACCGGAATGTCGGCGGATCGACCTCGCCGCCGCAGCGGAGATAGCGGTGTTGCACAGGCGGACTCGGGTGGTCGCGGGCGCCGAAGGTATGCGCCGGCGGCGGGTTGGCGATGCTGGCTGGCCCGCCGAAGCGTAAGGACGCGGCGTTCGAGTTCGTCCGGTTCGCCGCCAAGCCGGAGAACGTCGCGCAGTGGTCAGTCGACACCGGTTACCTGCCGTCCACCAAGGCGGCGCAGCAGACCCCGGAGTTGCAGAAGCTCTTCACCGAGCGGCCCGGTTACACGATTGCCGTTGAGCAGTTGTGAAGACCCAGGCGCAGGACCAGGTCCGGCTGCTGGTGCCGAACACGAACAAGGCCATCTACCCCGGGGTTGCAGAAGTTCGACGCCGACAACCAGCCGGCCTAGCGGGTCTTCTCGGCGGTGGCCGAGGAGCTGCGTAAGAACGCCGAGAGCGTCAAGGACGCGGTCGCCAAGTACAGCTGACCGGCCCGCACGCTGGACCTATGGGAAGCCGGCCCGAGCCGCGAATCGGGCCGGCTCGGGCCGGAAGGCCCCGGCGGTCGCCGAACGTCCGGCACCGGACAGGTCGGCCACCCCGAGCGGACGTTCCCTGCGAGCGGAGCGTCACTCCGGCCAGTCGTTGCGCAGGATGATCTCCACGAAGTCGTCCCGGACGAAGTTCGGGTCGAAGTGGGCGAGCACGTCCGCGTTGACGTTGCCGAACGTCGTCTGCGGGCGGTGCCTGTTGCCCTGGTTGAAGGCGGCCAGGATCTGCCGCTTGAAGTCGGGGCGCGGATGGGCGGCGGTGACCTCCGCGATCCGTTCCGGATCGAGGTCGCGGTAACCGATGCCCAGCACGTCGGTCTCCACTCCCGCGGTGACCAGTGCGATCTCCGGGTCGAGGAACTCTGGCACCCCCGGCGTGGTGTGCAACGCGATGGCCAGCCAGACCTTGCGGGCCTGCGTAGCAGGTCGGCCATGGTCGAGCAGGAACCGCTCGGCGGCGTGTGCTCCATCGACCTCGAACCGCAGGTCGGTGCTGCCGTACCGCTCGGTCAGGCCGAGATCGTGGAACATGGCACCGACGTACAGCAGTTCGAGGTCGGGGCTCAGACCACGCCGCTCACCCTGGAGCGCGCCGAACAGGAACACCCGGCGGCTGTGCCGGAACAACAGGTCGTTGGTGGCTGCCCGGACGAGGTCGGTCGCGGCAGCCACGAGCGGGGTGTCCGGGATGGTGATCCCGGCGATGGTTTCGGTCATGGTGTGCTCATCCTGTTCCTACGGAGGTTCCTACTGGTGCTGAGGTTCGCCACCGATGCTGCCGGGCTAGACTCGGCCGGACCATGTCCAGACGGACAGCCATCCCACAGATGCGGACATCGGATCGGCTGGAGGGAGCGGGTCGGATGAGCCGAGGGCGGTCACACCGCGTCGGCGTGCTCGTCTTCGACGGGGTGCAGCTACTCGACGTCTCCGGACCGGTGGACGTCTTCACCGCGGCTACCCGGCGCGGCGCCGACTATGCGGTGGCCCTGCTCGGCTGGCGGTCGGATTCGGTGCGTACTGCGTCCGGGGTCCGCTTGTCCGCCGACACCACCGTGGCCGAGTCCACGCCGCTGGACACGCTCGTGCTGACCGGAGCCGAAGACCTGACCGCGCTGCCCGACGCCGAGGACCTACGTGCCCGATTGGGTCCACTGATCGGGCCGCCGACCCGGCTCGCCGCGGTCTGCACCGGCGCGTTCGTGCTGGCCCGGACCGGTTGGCTCGCCGGCCACCCGGCCACCACCCACTGGCGGCACGCCGGCCGCCTACAGGCCGAATTCCCGGAGATCGAGGTCCGACCGGACGCCATCCACGTCCGCTCCGACCGGTTCGCCACCAGCGCCGGGGTCACCGCCGGGATCGACCTCGCCCTCGCACTGGTCGAGGAGGACCACGGTGCCGACCTGGCCCGCGAGGTCGCCCGGGAACTCGTGGTGTTCATGCAGCGGCCGGGTGGGCAGTCCCAGTTCTCCGTCCGGCAGGACCTGCCGCCGACCCTCGACCAGCGGCTACGCCGGGTCGCCGACCGGGTCGCCACCGACCCGGCCCGGGCGTACCCGATCGAGGCGATGGCGCACGACGCGACGATGACCCCCCGCCACCTGCGCCGGCTCTTCCAACAGGAGTTCGGGCTCACCCCGGCGCGCTACCTGGAACTTGCCCGGGTCGAGGCGGCCCGCGCGCTGCTGGAGCGGGGCGGCACGGTCACCGAGGCGGCCCGGCGCAGTGGGTTCGGCAGCGACGAAACGCTGCGGCGGGCCTTCACCGCGTCGTACGGCATCCCGCCGTCGGTCTACCAGCGCCGGTTCCGGACCACAACCACCGCCTGGTGATTCCGCAGACCCAGGTCCCGCTGGGTCGGGCCGATCGGGTCGACCCACCGACGCCCAGGCGCTCGGCGGCCGGTCAACCCCGGCGGAACCGGTACGTGCCGGAGCCGACCGTGAAGACCCGCCGAGCCGTCGTCGGCACGGTGGCTGCCGCGTACGCCGTCGGTGCCGGGGGCGGCCACCCCGCCCTCGGGGACGTCCGCCGGATCGGCGTCCGGCACCGACACCTCGGCGATGGTGTTCACCGGCACCGGCACGTCGAGGGCGAACGTCCCGGCGTCAGCGCGCCAGGCGACAACGGCCGGACCCGTACACCGTGGACAGCTCGGCCTCGGCCGGCTGGCTACGGCACTGCACCCGGCCCGCGGGCTGGCCATGAACCTTCTCCTTCGACCTGCGGATAACAGGTGATGGTCCGCAGCTCCGTTGGAAGGTGGCGCATGAATCGACCGGCGCCGGGACCACGTGCTCCGGTGGCAAACCACGTCGCGGCAGCGATTCTCGGCCCACGGCGGCGGGCAGACCACCCCGGTCCGGAGGCCGGGCGACGCCGGCCGGCCACGCCCACGGCGGCGAACTCTTGCGGCACGCGGATCACCCGAGGTGCTCTTTGCGGCGGCCGGACCGCCGAGCTACGCATTCCGCCGAGCCGGGTAGTGGAGGGCGGCAACCGTGGCGGCACCGTCTCCGTCATCACCGACCTACAGGTCCACCAGGCCAAACCGCACCACCTGGCCGCCTGGATCCGCGGTCACTGGTCCATCGAAACAAGATCCACCGGGTCACCATCACGGTCTTCGAGGTGACGCCGGAACCGCGCCGGATCGCCGAGGTCCGGTGCGGCGACGAGTGGCCGCGTGACCTGGCCGTCGACGCCGGTCGGCTGCACGCGGCCAACCACAACTCGCACAGCGTGGTGACCTTGACGGCCGGCCGCGCACCGGAGCCAACCGGCCCGGTGCTCGAGATCGGCTCGCCCGCGCGCATACTCGTCTGAACCTTCCGCCCCGTCCGCTGCTACCCACCTGGAGTAGGGGGTGAGCGGATGGATCCGGGCAGTGACGAAGTGTTGCTGCGGTCGATCGCGGCCGGTGACGCCGCCGCGCTGTCCCGGCTCTACGAGCGGTACTCCGGCGCGCTCTTCGGCTATCTGCATCGGCTGGCCGGCGACCGGATGACCGCCGAGGAGATCCTGCAGGACACGATGCTCGCGGTCTGGCGGTCGGCCGGCGCCTTCGCGGGGCGGTCGAAGGTGACGACGTGGCTGTTCGGCGTCGCCCGCCGCCAGGCGCACAACCGGTTACGCGGCCGGTCCGCGCCCGAGCCCGCCGGCGCCAACCTGCCCGACCGGCCCGATCAGGGCGCCGGCCCGGAGGACCTCGCGATCGCGGCGGCCGGCGGGACCCCGGTGGCCGCCGCCATCAACCTGCTCCCCGCGCATCACCGGGACGTGATCGCGCTGGTGTTCGTGGCCGGCCTGCCACTCGCCGACGTCGCCGAGGTGCTCGCGATCCCGGTCGGCACGGTCAAGAGCCGGCTGTATCACGCTCGGGCCGCCGTCGCCGCGGCGCTCACCGCTCAGGAGGTGCCCGAATGAAGGACCTGTTGCCCGCGTACGCCGCCGGCTCGCTCTCCGGACCGGACCGCGACCGGGTCCGCGCGCATCTCGCCGACTGCCCGCGCTGCCGCGCCGACCTGGCTTCCTGGCAGGCTATCGCGGTGGCCGCCGCGCCGGCCGCGGCGCCGCCGGACCCGGCGTCGCTGGTGCGGACGGTGCTGAGCCGCAGCACCATCGAACCCATCGTCCGCCGGCCCCCGCGGCGGGTGCGGCACCTCGTCGCGCTGGTCGCGGCCGAGGCGCGGCTGATCCGGCCGGCCGCGCCGATCGCCTCGGCGCTGGTGATGGCCCTCGGCGCGGGACTCGTGCTCCTGCGGACCACGGCCGGCGCGGACCTGATGCTCTCCCTGATCGCGCCTATCGTCGCCGCCGCGGGCGTCGCGGGCACCTACCGTTCCCGCCGCGACCCGGCCGCCGAGCTGCTCGCCGCCACACCCACCTCCGGCCGGCTGCTGCTGCTCGTCCGCATCGCGCTGGTGTTCGGCTACGACCTGGTGCTCGCCCTGGGCGCCTCCGCGGTGCTGACCGCCACCGGCGCGGCGGGCGCGGACGGCCTGAACGAGCTCGTCGGCGCCTGGCTCGGGCCGATGGCGCTGCTGTCCTCGATCAGCCTGTTGATCGCCGTCTTCCTCGGGCCGGACGCGGCGCTGGGCGCGGCCGTCGGGTTGTGGGCGGTGCGGGTGCTGGCGGGCGGCGTGCTGATCCCCGACGACTGGCTGGCCTGGTCCATCATCGGGGTCTGGTCGACGAACGCGCCGGTGCTCGTGGCCAGCGCCGTCCTCGCGACCGTCGCGGTGGCGATTTCCGGCCGCGGTGAACCTCACGGCGGCGGACGCGCTACCCACCCGATGTGAGACCACTGACCCTCTGGCGGTACGAGATGCGCAGGGCGGGCTGGGCGGCCTTCCTCGGCCCGCCCATCGCCCTCGTCCTCGGCATCATGGCCGCGCTCGCGAATCCGCAACCGAGCGACCCGACCACCGCCCGCATCCTGCTCGGCGCCCTGGAGATGGCGATACCGCTCGCCGCCGCGGTCGCCTGTTCCTCCCTCGTCGGCCGGGATCCGGCCCGCGAGCTCCAGCTCGCCTCGCCGACGCCGTACCGCGTCACGCTGCTGCGCCGGATGATCGTGACGCTCGGCTGGACCGCGGCGGTCGCCGTGCCGGCGGCGGTCGTGCTGATCGCGACGGGCTGGTGGGCCCGCTGGCCGGAGAACCACGGCGCGTTCGCCGGTCAGCTCACCTGGCTGGCGCCGACCGTGGGCCTGAGCGGCCTGGCCTTCGCCGCGGGCGCCGTCTTCCGCAGCCCGGGCGCGGCCGGCGCGCTGGTCACCTCGGTGTGGGCGATCCAGCAGTTCTTTGCCGGCTCGGCGCAGGCGCACCTGCCGGGCCGGCTGCTCTACCTGTTCGCGACGACCCGGGGCGCGGCGCCCGGCGACTGGACCGCGAACCGCCTGACGTTGCTCGGCGCGGGCGCCGCGCTCATCGTGTTCGCCCTGGTCCTGCTGGGCCGCTCGGAACGCCTCATCGGCGAGGAGGACGAATGACCACCTTTGTTGCCAGCCTGCGGTACGAGTTCCGGATGCAGGTCCGCAAGCGGACGGTGTGGATCGTGCCGGCGCTGACCCTGGTGCTGTTCGTGCTGATCGGGGGCAGCCTGCTGCGGGATCTGTTCGATCCGGGCGAACGGCCGGTCGATCCGCGGACCGCCGTGGTCGGCCTGGCGGTCCAGCTCCACGCGCTGCTGTCGATCGGGTTCGGCTGCCTGCTCGCCGACCGGCTGATCCGCGACGACCGGCTGCGGGTGGCGTCGATCCTGGACGCGACGCCCGCCTCGCCGAGGGCGCGCCTGCTCGGCAAGTACGTGGGCGCCGGCGCCGCGACGGCCATCCCGGTCGCGGTGGCGTACTTCGGCTTCGCCGCGGCGTACGCGGTGGACACCGGGGAGCCCCGGGCGCTGGGCTGGGCGCTGGCCGCCTTCGGGGCGGTGTTCGTCCCCGGCCTGCTGTTCGTGGCCGCCTTCGCGCTGGCCGCGCCGCTGGTCATGCCTGCGCCGCTGTTCCGTGTCCTGTTCGTCGGCTACTGGCTGTGGGGCAACGTGGTCTCGCCGGACATGATGCCGACGCTCGCGCGGACCCTGGTCCACCCCCTGGGCGGTTATCCGCTCGCCGCGCTGTTCGACTTCCACGGCATCGACGGCCAGGAGGCCTGGGCCGGCCCGATACCCGGCGCGACGCTCAACGCCCTGCGGCCCGACCCGACGCCGGCGCTGGCCTGGCTGTCCATCGCCCTGCTGTTGATCATCGCCGCCGCCGTGCTCGCGGGCGGCCACGCCCTGCGCGCGCGCCGCGTCCGATAACGAGCCTGCGTCCGACAACGAGAAGGAACTCCCATGCGAATCGAGATCTCCGGCCTGACGAAGACGTACCGCGGTGGGGTGGCCGCCATCGACGGCCTCGACCTGGCGGTGCCCACCGGGATGTTCGGCCTGCTCGGCGCGAACGGCGCCGGCAAGACCACGCTGATGCGCATCCTGGCCGGCATCGTCCGTCCGACGTCCGGCCGGGTCACCGTGGGCGAGCACGACCTCGGCACCGGCGCCGGGCGGACCGCCGTGCAGCGTGACCTCGGCTACCTGCCGCAGGACCTCGGCGTCTACCCCGACCTGACCGCCCGGCAGTTCCTCGACTACGTGGCGCTGCTCAAGGGCATGGACGACCGGACCGTCCGGCGCCGGCGGGTGGGCGAGCTGCTGGAGGTGGTGGCGCTGACCGAGCACGCGGACCGGCGGCTGCGCGGCTTCTCCGGCGGCATGCGGCAGCGGGTCGGCATCGCCCAGGCCCTGCTCGCCGACCCGCAGCTGCTGATCGTGGACGAGCCGACCGCGGGCCTCGACCCGGAGGAGCGGATCCGTTTCCGCACGCTGCTGTCCCAGTTCGCCGGCCGGCGCACGGTCCTGCTGAGCACGCACATCGTCGACGACATCGGGCAGACCTGCCGGGAGGTGGCGGTGCTCGCCAAGGGGCGGCTCATCTTCCGTGGCACGGTCGAGGAGTTGACCCGCCGCGCCCAGGGGCAGGTCTGGTCGGTCGTCACGGACGGACCGGCACCGACCGAGGGGACGGTGGTGTCCGCGCTGCCGCACGACGACGGCATGCGCTACCGGATCGTGGCGCCGTCCGCGCCGAGCCCCGGGGCGCTTCCCCTGGAGCCCGGTCTGGAGGACGGCTACCTCGCGGTGGCTACGGGTCGCGGTAACGCTTCGCGGCAGCCAGCTTCGCCGCCAGGACGTCGGCCGTGACCCGGGCCTCCTGCTTGTAGACCACGACGTAGCCGGGAGTGTCGCGCTGGAAGCGCAGCCTCAGTCCCGGTAGCCGAGGGTGGCCATCATGCCGGCCTCGGCGTGGTAGGCGTCGTGGCAGTGGGCCATCCAGCGGCCCGGATTATCAGCGTCGAAGTCGGCGGTGACCGTTCGGCCGGGAACGACGATCACGGTGTCCTTGCGGACGCCGCCACCGGCCACGGCGAAGGTCACCCAGCCGCGCCCGCAGTGACGCGGCGTCGTGGTAGGTGGCTCCGTCGATGGTCCACCGGTAGGGCTCATCGACCCGCACAGCTTGAGCTGGTGCACTCGGTGCGGTCGCCGCCCGCCAGGCATGCCTGACGGCCCACCTATTGCTGGCGCCTAAGGGAGTGGCATGAGACCGAGGGCTGCAGGAGCTGCACTCGGCGGTGCTCACGGAGCTGTGGGTCGGCGCGGTTCCAGCTGCGCGTCTCAACGTCGTCTGAGATTCACTCCAGCGGGCACCACATTGCCGCCGGACTGTGCTGTGCCCGACTACTGGGCGGGGCTCGCGGCGAGTCCGGTGCAGGCGTGCAAGTCCGCGTACTTCTGGCGGATCCGGGCCGTGTCCTCGCCGTGAGCGAGTTCGGGTCGACCGGTGCGTCGCGAGATCGTCGCGGGTACCAGTTCCGTCTTCGAGATCGCCGAACCGTCGAGGGTCACCCGCAGCACGCCCGTGTCGTTGCTGTACGCGTCGTCACGCCACCACACAAAGTTGCCGAGTCCGTACTGGACGAAGGTCTTGCCGAGCCACCCGTCGCCGAGCAGTAGGTGGGCGTGGGTGCCGACCACGATCGTGGCGCCCGCCTCGGCCATCTCGTCAGCGAACGCGCGAGCCTCGGCCGGTGGACACGCCTCGCCCTCCGTGCCCCAGTGGACGTAGACGACGACCACGCTGGCCTGGCGCCGGGCGGCGCGCACCGCCGCGACGGCGCGCGG
Source organism: Micromonospora sp. RHAY321 (assembly GCF_023896955.1). Classification (GTDB taxonomy): domain Bacteria; phylum Actinomycetota; class Actinomycetes; order Mycobacteriales; family Micromonosporaceae; genus Micromonospora. The sequence goes on along the minus strand of NZ_JAMHIW010000001.1, from coordinate 360,382 downwards.
CAGATCCCGGGTCATCGCGATGCCGGCCCGGGTGTCGGTGGCTTTCCACTCCGACCACAGCTCGGAGACCTGGCTGAAGCCGAGGACAGCGATTCTGGTACCGCGTATCTCGGTGATCCACGGCCTGTACGCCGCCGCCGCGTCGGCGCCCGCCCCGACGGCCGGCAACCCGACGGTCCTGGCTGCGTCCACGGTGTCGGCCAGCCCCGTCCGCCCGTAGTCCAACGCGTGGTTGTTCGCGATCGACACGACGTCGATGCCGGCGGCCTTTACCGCGTCATACGCGCTTGCTGGCGCCTGGAAATGGAACTCCTTCGGCTCCGGAGCGCCGCGTGTGGTGACCGCCGTTTCCAGGTTGACCATCGCCAGGTCTGCGGCCGACAGGGTCGACGAGATCGACCCGAACGCGGTCGCCGGGTCGCCCAACAGGTCGGCCGTACGGCCGGCGAAGTGCACATCGCCCGCGAAGGCCAAGGTGATTTCGGCGGGGTGCGACGGGGAGCCTGCAGGTGCGGAGCGGGTGGGCGCACCGGCCGGCGGGGTCCGGGCGGCATCGCACGCCGTAACAGTCAGGGTCGCCGCCAGCGCGACGAAGGAACGTGCCCATTTCACTCACCGCAGCATACGGAAACCCGCCCGACCCTAGGCCTGCTTGGCCAGGATTGCCCTCGGCCTGACCTGCGTGATGTCGGAGCCGAGAGGGCAAGGTAGACATAGCCTGGACGACAGTCGTGGCCGGCACCCGAGCTCTCGGGTGCCGGCCAGCGGCAGATCCAGTCATGGGCGACGGTTGACCCGGGCCCTGCCGGGGCAGCACCCCGGCATACGGATGAACCGGCTGAGGGGCATGCGACGTAGCGACGACGAGCTTGCGGCGGCCGGCCTTGCGTAGCCCGGCCGGGCCGCCGCAGCGCGACAGCAGCTCCAGCACTGCCTTGTGCTGCACCTTCGGGCCGAGCACGAGTCCGCCCGCCGAGCGGCGCTCCGTGTGGTCCGGCGAACAGCGCGACGGCCGCACCACGACAGCGCCGCCCGGCAGCGGCGCCGGTCAGGCGACGTCCACCTGGGCGCCCGGACGGCCGCTCTCCACCACGAAGCTTGCCCGGGTGGACACCGGGGCGCCCGGCTCAGTGACGTACGGCAGGACCCGGTAGTCGGTGCGCCACTGCTGCTGGTCGAGCTGGCAGCGGACGTAGCCGCGCCGGCCGTTGTAGAACTGCATGTGCGGGTTGCTGGCCAGCCACTCGGTGCCCCGCACGTCCATGTCCGAACCGTTGCCGCCCGACGTGATCGAGGTACCCAGGAACTCGACCCCGACGGTACGGGACGATTGGTCGTCGAAGCTCTGCTTCAGGTCGGCGACCATGCTGCAGTGCGCGTCGCCGGTGACGACGACCATGTTCTCGACGCCGCGCTCGACCACCCCGTCGAACAGGCGTTGCCGGGCCGCCGCGTAACCGTTCCAGTTGTCGTCCGACAGCCGCTTGCCAGGGCCGGGGTCCCGGTCGGCTTCGGCGATGACGGTCTGGTTGCCCAGCACGTTCCACCGTGCCGTCGAGGCGGCCAGGCCGTCGAGCAGCCACTGCTCCTGGGCGCTGCCGAGCATGGTTCGGGACGGGTTGTCCATCCCGGACGGGACCTGGTCCGAGCGGTACTGCCGGCCGTCGAGAATGTTGAACTCGGCGAGGTTGCCGTAACGGAGCCGCCGGTACAGCCGCATGTCCGGCCCCTGCGGGATGCTCATCCGGCGCAGCGGCATGTGCTCGTAGTACACCTGGTACGCGGCGGCCCGGCGCTTGTGGAAGTCCTCCTGCGACTGCTTCGGATCTTCGGAGGTGCCGTCCGCGTAGTTGTTCTCCACCTCGTGGTCGTCCCAGGTCACTGCCCACGGGAACCGGGCGTGTGCCAGCTGCAGGTCAGGGTCGGTCTTGTACTGGGCGTGGCGGATCCGGTAGTCGCTGAGCGAGAAGATCTCGGTGGCGGGCAGGTGCGGGCGGCCGACCGCGCTGGCGCCCGGACCTTCGTAGATGTAGTCGCCGAGATGCAGGACCAAATCCAGGTCCTCCTCGGCTAGGTGCCGGTAGGCGGTGAAGTGCCCGGCCGGCAGGTTCTGGCAGGACACGAAGCCGAAGGCGAGCCGCCGCCGATCCGCGTCGTACGCGGGTGCCGTGCGGGTCCGACCGACCGGGCTGAGTTGCGTGCCCACCCGGAACCGGTAGTAGTACTCGCGATCGGGGCGCAGACCGGTCACCTCCGCGTGCACCGAGTGTCCGAGCTCCGGTGTGGCCCGCTCCGCACCGGCGCGGACCACCCTCTGGAAGCCCTCGTCCTCGGCGATCTGCCAGGCCACCGGAACGACCCGCGGCTGCATCCCGCCCGAACCGTCCACGGCGAGCGGGTCCGGCGCCAGCCGGGTCCACAGAACCACCCCGTCGGGAGACGGGTCGCCGGAGGCGACACCGAGCGTGAACGGGTTGTCGGCGAAACTGGGGTCGGCCCACGCCGGTGCCGAGGAGAAGCCGGCGATGGCGGCGGCGGCACCCGCGCCGACCGCGCCCGTCAGCCCGAGGAATACACGCCGGTTATGAGAGGGCATGCGACAGTCCCTTTCAGAGAAGTAGAAGATCACCACCGATTCTTGGGACCGAGATTGCCGGCGGGTGGCCGCACGAAGACCGCAAGCGGACGCGTCCGCAGACATCGAGACTGTCCGGTCCCTGCATGCCCGACCGGCGATCCCGATGGTCGAGGCCGGTTGCCCCGTGGTCAGGATCGGCACGGGAAGCTGCTCCTAGAGCAGGTCACCCCAAAGTTGTTTGCGTCGTTGAAGTGGGTGTAGTAGGCGTCGTAGAGCGGGTGCGCGGCGCCGCTCTCCGGCGCCATCTTGACGAAGATTTCGTCGTTCTCGTTGAGGGCGTCCTGCGTCCAGTTCTGGGAGCCGGTGTAGACGCGGTACGGGTAGGCAATGCCGCACTTGCCGTAGGCCACGAAGAACTTGTCACGCACCTTGTCCTTGCGGTGGATGGCACGTCTTGGCCTATGGCGCGTACCGATCCGACGGTCGCTCCGCGGTGCTGGCAGGCTCGTCCGACAAGCCGCCCGACCGACTCCTAGTTGGACCGGCGCTGACTCGAGGTCCCACGGAGCTGCCTCCGTCCTTGGAAGCCGGTCGTCTTCCGTTCCATGAACGTTCAGCCAGTTGTCCGTGCCTGCGCCGCTTGTCGTCTCTAAGTTGCCTGAGGCGACGAAAGAAGGGGCTCATGGACGCACCACTAGCAATCCGGGCTCGAGGAATCACCAAGTGTTTCAGCGATGTCGTCGCACTCGACGGCATCGAGCTGGATGTGACCCAGGGGCAGATCCACGGTTTGGTCGGTCCGAACGGCGCCGGCAAGACCACATTGCTTGGTCTCCTGTTGGGCCTGGCCGTCGCCGACAGCGGCCGCCTCGAGATCCTCGGTACGCCGATCGCTCGGGCGCTCGCCGCCCCCGACGGCGTCGCGGGCTTCGTGGACGGGCCCGGCCTCTACCCCTCGCTCACCGCCCGGCAGAACCTCGCCGCCCTGGCCGCTCTCCGCGGCCAGGACGCGCGGACAACGGGGATCGACGACGTACTCGACCAGGTCGGGCTCACCGACGTCACCGACGACCGGGCGAGCGGTTTCTCCCTCGGCATGCGTCAGCGGCTCGGGCTCGCCGCGGCCCTGCTCAGCAAGCCCCGGCTGCTGGTGCTCGACGAACCTTCCAACGGCCTCGACCCGGCCGGCAAGAAGCACGTACACCGTGTCCTCACCCGGCTCGCGGCGGAAGGAACCACCGTCGTTCTCTCCAGCCACCGCATGGACGACCTGGAGGCGCTGTGCTCCGAGGTCACCATCCTCGCCACCGGACGGGTCGTCTTCTCCGGCCCGCTCAGCAAGCTGGCCGCCGAGAACCGCGAACTCGACTACCGGCTGCGCACCTCCGACCGCCAAGCCGCCCGGCAGCTGGCTGCCGACACAGCCGGGATCCACGTCGACGACGCCGGCGCACGGGACGCCGAGGTGCTCGTCGTGCGCGCGCTGGCACCCGCCCTCGACGAGCTGGTCGTGCGGCTCGTGAACGCTGGCATTGCGGTGCGTGAGCTCGCACCCGTGGTGTCGCCGCTCGAGGCCGCGTTCCTCGCCCTCACCGAACAGCAGGAGGTCATTCAGTGACCGCGACCATCGCCGCCGACAGCATTGTCCGGGCGCGCCGCGTCTCGGTGGCGCGCGGCTATCGCTTTGAGCTGGTCAAGCTGGTCTCCCAATGGCGGATCCGGCTGCTGGTCCTCGCCTGCTGGATCGCGCCGGCGCTGTTCGTCGCCGCGGTGAGCCAGCAGAGCTCGCTGCCCGTCGACACCCTCTTCGGCCGCTGGATGCACGCTACGGGGTGGGCGGGACCGCTTGTGACGCTCGGTTTCGCGGGCACCTGGGCACTGCCGTTGCTGACCTCGGTTGTCGCTGGCGACGTGTTCGCCTCCGAGGACCGGCTCGGCACCTGGCGCCACCTGCTCGTGGCGGTCCGGTCGCCTCGACGGATCTTCGCCGCAAAGGCACTGTCCAGCCTCACTGTCATCCTGCTGCTCGTGGCCGGGCTGGCCTGTTCCAGCGCGGTCGGTGGGGTCATCGCGGTCGGCAACCAGCCGCTGGTCGGCCTCGACGGCCACCTGCTGACGCCGGGTGACGCCGCCGGGAAGATTCTGCTCGCCTGGGTCTGCGTGCTCGCCCCGACCCTGGCACTCGCCGCTATCGGACTGCTCGGGTCCGTCGCGCTGGGGCGATCTCCCATGGGGCTGCTGCTGCCCGCGCTCGTCGCGCTCACGATGCAGCTCGCCCAGATGCTGCCGCTGCCCGTTGCCGTGCGACTCGCGCTGCCCGGTTATGCCTTCATCGCCTGGAGCGGTCTGTTCACCAGCTCTGCGCAGCTCGGCCCGCTCCTGATCGGCATCGTGGTCAGCCTGGTGTGGGCCGTGACCGCGACAGCGCTGGCGTACATGCTGTTCCTGCGTCGCGACTTCACCAACCTCACCGACGACGGCTCGGCGCGCCGCGCGGTCACCGTCGGAGCCTTGCCGCTGGTCGGGTTGCTCGCCGTGACGGTCGGGGTCGTCGCCGTAGCGACGCCGGCCACGGGCACCGGGATCGAGCAGGACAAGGTGCAGCGCTCGGTGGCCACGGCATTCGCCCACCTTTACCGCATGCAGACCAAGCAGCTCAACCGCCCCGATGTCACCGAAGGGCAGCTTCAGGCAACGGCGACGTGCAACAAGGGCGGCGGGAAGCTCGCCGCCGAAGGGCCGGGCAACGACTGGCGTTGCGTCGTCTCCTGGCATCTCCCTGACGTCGAGGCCGCAGGGTCGGCCATCTACCAGCTCGACGTCACCCCAGACGGGCGGTTCGTAGCCGATGGCGACGGACCGAAGGAAGTGAACGGCTACTTCCTGGTGCGGACCTCAACCGGGGACGCACCGAACCCGCTTTGGCAGTTCGACGGCAACGTCGAACTGCTCCACACCACGAAGGGATGACTCCATGCAGGTAACACGCCGCCGTCGGCGTGTGGAGAAGGACCAATCCGGCCCTCTCCGTCGACGCATCGCCCGCCGGCTACCCCTGGCGACGGCAGGCACCACCGCTGTCGTCGTCGCCGCCGGCACGGGCATCGCTTTCGCCCAGACGCACCAGTTCGGCACCGACCAGGTCGGCCAGGTGACCGACAAGGGCCTGGTCGTTTCCGACGACCAGTACATCAACCCGATCGGCGAGCGTCTCGTCATCAACGCCGGCAAGATCATGTCGTCTTCGGTCAGCCCGGACGGCACCCACCTGGCGGCCTCGGTCACCGACGGTGGGATGGCGCTGGGCATCTTGGACCTGAAGACCTGGAAGGTGCAGCAGTTCGTCGGCAACAACGCGGCGGCGAACCTGCGGATCAGCGGCAACGACGTGGGCCAGGAAGGCCCCACCTACTCGCCCGACGGTTCACAGCTGTGGCTGGGCCAGGCCGACGGCTACACCAAATTCACCGTGAACCCCGACGGCACACTTGCCAACCCGACGTTCATCCGGATCCCGCAGGACGGGCCCAAGCGCGCGCTGGCGGCTGAGGCGGTGTTCTCGCCCGACGGCTCCACCGTGTACTCCGCCGCCAACGGCCAGAACCGGGTGGTCGCCATCAACGCGGCGACCGGGGCCATCCAGCAGAGCTGGGCCGTGGGCAATGCGCCGCGTGACATGATCATGGTCGGCAGCAAGCTCTACGTCAGCAACGAGGGCGGGCGTCCGGCGTTGCCCGGCGAGAGCACGATCAACTCCTACAACACCCAGGTGCCGGCCGACCCTTCGACAGCTTCCACCACCACCGGCACGGTCAGCGTCATCGACGTGGCGAACCCGGCTGCCGCCGTCGCGAGCATCGACGTCGGCCTGCACCCGACCGCCCTATACGCCAAGAACGGGGCGCTGTTCGTCACCAACACCAACAGCGACGACGTGTCGGTCATCGACACCGCGAGCAACAAGGTCGTCCAGACCATCGCCACCCAGCCGTGGCCGGAGGCGACGGTGGGCTACCAGCCCAACGCGGTGACGCTCACCGACGACGGTCACCTGCTGGTGACGCTCGGCCGCGCCAACGCGGTCGCCGTCTACCGGTACACGACCCCACTGGAGCCGGTCAGCTACGTCGGCCTGCTCCCGACCGACTACTTCCCCGCGGAGATCACCGCCACCGGGAACCAGGTGCTCGTCTCCAACACCCGTGGTATCGATGCCCGCCGCCCCACCAACAGCGCCGGGCACGGCACCCACGACACGACCTCGAGCCTGCAGCGGTTCAGGCTGCCGAGTGACAAGGTCATCAAGTCCGAGACCGGCAAGGTCTTCAGCCAGAACGGCTGGACCGGCGGCTCGGTCAAGCTGGCCAAGGGCAGCAAGGCCAAGCCCGTGCCCGTCCCGCAGCGGCTCGGCGACCCCTCGACGATCAAGCACGTCTTCATGATCGTCAAGGAGAACCGGACCTACGACCAGGTCCTCGGTGACGACCCGCGCGGCAACGGCGACCCGTCGCTGGCGCAGTTCGGCGAGAACGTGACGCCGAACCAGCATGCGTTGGCAAAGCAGTTCGGGCTGTACGACAACACCTACGACATCGGCACGAACTCGGCCGAGGGCCACAACTGGCTGATGCAAGCCGACAACCCGGAGTACACCGAGTCCACGGCCGGTGAGTACATCCGCAGCTACGATACCGAGGACGACGCTCTCGGCCACCAGCGCACCGGCTTCATCTGGACCGGGGCGCAGGCGGCCGGCAAGACCGTGCGGGACTTCGGCGAATTCCACCAGTTCCTGAGCAAGCCGCCCGGCTCGAGTTGGCAGAACCTGTACTGCGACACCAAGAACATGGCTGCGACGGGGCAGGACACCGCCTACCGCATGGTCTCGTCCTCGCCGATCCCGTCGCTCAACAGCGTGTCGGTGCCGGGCTTCCCGAAGTACGACACGAGCGTTCCGGACATCTACCGGTACGAGATTTGGAAGCGTGATTTCGAAAAGAACGGGCCGGCGAACCTGAACATGTTCTGGCTGTCCAGCGACCACACCGGTGGCCCGCCGAATGCGGCGGCTCAGGTTGCGGACAATGATCTCGCGGTCGGCAAGATCGTTGACACGATCTCGCACAGCCCGTACTGGAAGGACTCGGCGATCTTCGTTGTCGAGGACGACTCCCAGGCCGGTCTCGACCACGTCGACGGCCACCGCGCCCCGATCCAGATCATCAGCCCCTGGGCCCAGCGCGGCGTCGTCGACAGTCACTACTACACGCAGATCACAATGATCCGGACCATCGAGCAGATCCTTGGGGTCCACCCGATGAACCAGAAGGACAGCGCCGCCAGCCCGATGCGTCAGGCGTTCACCATGAAGCCGGACCTCACGCCGTTCACCGCGGTGCCCAACCGGACCTCGCTGACCGCAGGTCTGGCCACACCGCCTGCCTGCGGCGTGGACACCCCCGCGCCGCAGAACCCTCTCGCCGCGGCCGCACCGTCGGCGACGGTGCCGGCGGACAAGCAGCAGGTCGCTGCGCAGTGGGACGAGTGGAAGTCGCACCAGCGGCTGACTGGCCCCGACGCCAAGCCCGACTTCGCGAACCCCGCGCAGATGAACCACTTCACGTGGTACCAGGCTCACGACTGGAAGAAGCCATACCCCGGCGAGGACAAATTCTTCGCGCCGGACGACGTGCCGGGCGCCTACATCCCGTCGCCGGAGTCCGACGGCTGACGCACGCTGACCGCGTCGACGGGGCCCCTGACCGGCATCACCGCCGGCCAGGGGCCTCGTCCGTGCCTTGTGTGCCGAATAGAAGGGCGGCAAAGAAGCCAGCCGTCGCACGCCGAGTTTTTTGGGCTGCAAGCCGCCAAGGTGCCTGCCTCTGCCCTGGGGATGTGCAAGCTGCCTGGAAGGCTGGGGCGCTTCGTTCGCGGACCATCGGAGGGTTGATGCGGGTAGAGGGCTGACAGGACCCAGGCGAACTGGGGAGTGCCATCAAAGGATCTTTATGTCGGATGATGAAGCGCGTGGGTCGTCGCTATGAGTTATCTGACGTCGAGTGGGACGCGCTGTCGAGGTATCTGCCGTCGGTGGTGACCGGTGGTCGGCCACGGGTCGATGATCGGCGGGTGCTCAACGGGATCGTGTAGAAGGTGCGGGCCGGGGCGGCGTGGCGCGATGTTCCGGCCCGCTACGGTTCCTGGCAGTCGATCTATACCCGTTTCCGCAGGTGGGCCCTGGACGGCACGTTCGAGCGGATGCGCGCCGGGTCCAGGTCGACGCTGACGCCGCCGGGGACATCGACTGGCTGGTGTCGGTCGACTCGACCATCGTGCGCGCTCACCAGCACGCCGCGGGCGCTGAAGGAGGGTCGAGAAACGGACGAACCACAAGATCACGCCCTCGGTCGAGGTCGAGGTCGACTGACCGTTGCTGATGGTCCTGGCGGCGATCGGCGCGGCGAGGGCTCCGTCAGCGGCCTGCCCTGCATCGACGCGGACCGCTTTGTCTCGCCACGCGGAGCCGGTAGCTGGTCCGTCGGCCGAGACTCGAATCCCACCCGCAGCGCCATGACTAGCGCGTCCGTCGTGGTGACCTCGTCGTCGTCACCGAAGAGGTCACCTCCAGCTAGACTCGCGTGAGCTTCAGAGACGCGCCGAGCATCATCGGCGGTGGGGCAATGGGTCGTGTCGCCCCACCGATACGAACCCCGTGCCTGCGGTAGGCGGGTCGGGATGGGTAGGCGCACGTCGTTCTCTTGGGTGACGGTAGGTCCCATGGCGGCTGCGGGGTGCGCGGGATTCTGGCGTCGGTCTGTCGGCCTGCCCCCGTTTACCCCCCGAAAACCCCCGCCTGTGGTTGACAACCAGTGACAAGAAGCGATCATCGCTGAGGCGTGTCTGGGCAGCTCAGCGCCTACTTCTGACAGTCAATGACAAGGTCGGGATGGCTGCGGTCGGTAACAAGGGGTCGTCGGTTCGAATCCGGCCGTCCCGACACAGGTGAGGGGCCATCTCGGAAATTCGAGACGGCCCCTCGGTCGTGCTGGGTAATTCATCGATGCTCACCGAAGAGCGGTTGGCCGCGCTCCTCGACGCGGTCGCCGGTGTGCAGCGCCTGGTGCTCGTTGCGGGCTTGTCAGGACAGTTGCAACCGAGGCTCGAGGATCACCTCGAAGAGCCGGTCCCACGGCAGCTCGACACGCGCCGCCTCGAAGCGAGCCAGGGTCGCCGTGAACGTCTTCGCGCCTCGCTGGCCCAGCACGATGCGGTGCCCGGCGAAGTGGTCGGCGAAGTACCGCTCGGTCAGCGGCACCAGCCGATCGCTAACCCAGCCGTCGAAGTAGCTCTTCTGCTCGGGGGTGAGCGCGAGCGGGTCCCAGCCCTGCGCCCGTGCGTGCGCGTACGCCTCGACCTGCACGATGTTCTTCCACGGGTCGTCCTTGACGAACCGGTAGAGCAGGTACTCGGCGTGCGCCTGGCCGGGCCCGCGCAGGTCGGGCACGCCGAACCCGCTGCCGGAGGAGCGGAGGTACGCCCACCGGGCGGTGCCGTGGCTGAGCGCCAGGCCGAGTGCGTTGCCGCCGGTGTTCCACCCCGAGTACGACAGCAGCGCCGCAAGATCCAGGCCGCTCTCCATCCGCGCGACCAGGTCGTGGTCCGCCTTGTTCACGATGAGCGGGTCCACCACGATGACCGGGCTGCCGGCAGCCAGCAGCCTGCCGATCCGCCCGACGAAGGCGTCCAGGTCGGCGGCCCGCTGCCCGGGTGCCGATGAGGGGGTGTTCACGGCGAGCACGATGTCCGCGTCGCCGCTGACGACCCGGCCCCCCACGGCGGCCACGTGCCGGCGGATGTTCTCCGCGAACGGGATGCCCTCCAGTTGAGCGGTCCAGTCCTCGCCGGAGACGCCGGCGTACTCCACGCGGTAGGCGGGCGCCGTACGGGCCGCGATCACCCGCGCGACCAGCAGCGCGTCGACCTCGTCGGCGCCGGGGAAGATTTCCACCCGCTCGCCGACGCCGAGTTGGGCGACCAGCGACTCCAACTCCACCCGCTCGGCTCGGGCCAGGCCGACTGGCGCGGTGTCGTCCTCGGAGAGCACAAGGTGGCTGATGGTGCCGTCGGCGACCCACTCCACCATCAGCCGGTTGACCTGGTGGTTGCGGGCCCGCGTGGCGAGATAGTCCTCGACGACCTGGTCGGGGATCCGCGCCCGGGTGGCATCGAGCTGGGCCCGCAGCTCCTCCTGCCCGAGGTTCGTCACCTGGTCGTAGAGCTTCGCCCAGGTGACCAGCAGGTCGCGGTACGTGTCCAGTTCGGTGCCCGTGCTGGTGATGGCGAGGCGCTGGATGGTGTCGTGCACCTCGATCACCGCACCCGGCCGGGTCGAGCGCAGGTTTCGGATCGCCGCCAGGTTCTCCAGGGCGGCCGCCAGGGTCGGGGCGGCGGTGCGGGAGGCGATCAGGCCGCCGTAGGCGAGCATGCTGACTGAGATCACGTACCCGTCGACCGCGTCGGTGGAGCCGATCCAGCGGGCGATGGCGGCTCCGTCGCCGGGGGTGAAGAAGCGGCCCAGCAGATCCCGCGGCGGCAGTTGCACCTGGGCGCCGGCGCTCGCCGCGGTCATTTGCGGGGCGTAGGTGTTGACCGGCCGGTCGTCCAACGGGACCAGTGCCACGGTCAGCCGCCGGTTGTCGGGCCCGGCGAATGCGGGTCGGCCGACGGCCACGGTGGTCAGCCCGGCCATGCCGGTGGCCAGGAGGGTACGTCTTCTCATGTTCACTCCCTCTGTGTCGGGGCGCTCGCCGCGCGGGGGGTGGCCGGTACGAGCCGGCGGGTGATCCACAGTGGTGAGGTGACGGCGTTGCCCATCACCACGGCGTGCGCACCCGCCTCGAAGGCTCGGCCGATCTGTTCCGTGGTGCGGTACCGCCCTTCGGCGATCACCGGCACGGGCAGCAGTGCGACGAGTCGCTCCACGAGCCCGAGGTCGGGCCCGCCAGTCGGTGGACTGGCCGGGGTGTAGCCGGACAGTGTGGTGGCGACGGCGTCCGCGCCGGCCTCGACGGCGGCGACGCCCTCGGCCGTGGTGGAAACGTCGGCCAGGATCAGCGCGTCGGTCCGTTGGCGGAGCAGGCGGACCGTTTCGGCGAAGGGGCGTCTGTCCGGTCGGGGGCGGTCGGTGGCGTCGATCGCGACGATGTCGGCCCCGGCCAGCGCCACCTCGAGCGCGTGGGCCGCGGTCGGGGTGATGAAGACGTCCTCGGTGCCGTGCTTGTACAGCCCGATCACCGGAACGTCGACGACGGGGCGCACCGCTCGGACGTCGTCCGGGCCGTTGATTCGGACCCCCACCGCGCCGCCGCGTACCACCGCGGCCGCCACCCGGGCCTGGACGTACGGATCGCGCATCGGGTCGTCAGGGTCGTCGGGCAGCGGTTGGCAGGACACCACCAGCCCGCCGGCCAGATCGTCGAGCACGTTCACCCGTTGGTCCTTCCGATGTCGGGTCTGTCGATGGCCAGTCGGGCGGCGCCGACCACGACGGCGTCCGCGCCCAGCGTGGCGGGCAGCAGCGGAACGTCGGCCCAGCCCGCGGGCACCTCGGCCGAGTAGGCGACCGACGCGGCGGGCAGCAGGGCGCCGGCCGCCCCGCCGGTCACCAGGACCGCTTCCGGATCGAGCAGGGCCGCCAACCCCGCCAGGGCCGCGCCGAGAGCCGTTCCGGCCCGCTCCACGACCCGTTGGGCGACCCCGTCTCCGGCCGCGGCGCGGTCCGCCACGCTCCGCCCGGTGACGCGGGTACCGGTCTCGATGGAGTACGCGGCGGCCAGCCCGCTGCCAGAGGCGATCGCCTCCAGATGCCCGTACCGGCCGCACCCGCACCGCAGCCGCTCGGCACCCGGGGCCGGCAGATGCCCGACCTCGCCGGCGGCGCCGCGGGCACCGGCCTCGACGCGGCCGTTGCGGACGACCGCCCCGCCCAGCCCGGTGCCGACGGCCACCAGCAGCACATGGGTTCGGTCCCGTCCGGCGCCGGCCCAGCATTCGCCCAGCGCGGCGGCGTTCACGTCGTTGGTGACCCGCACGGGTCGACCCAGCCGGGCGGCCAACGCGTCGGCGACCGGAGTGCCAGCCCAGCCGGGCAGGCTGTCGGTGGCGTACCGGATGCCGCCGGTTGCGGGGTCGACCGTGCCGGCCGTGCCCACCCCCACCGGCTCGGCGGCCGCGCCGAGCAGGTCGGTGGCCAGCCGGGCGGCGGCGTCCAGCACGGCCCCGGGCCCGGACCGGGCAGGCGTGGGCACCTCGCGGCGCTCCAGCACCTGCCCGACCCGGTCGACCAGCGCGGCCGCCGTCTTGGTGCCGCCGATGTCGATGCCGACAACCGGTGCCGTCATCCCTTGAGACCGGTGTGCGCGAGCCCCTCGACGAACTGCTTCTGCGCGATGACGAAGACCACCAGGACCGGCAGCGCGGTCATCGACGCCGCGGCCATCTGGACGTCCCACATGGGACCGCCGTAGGCGTCGACGAACTGGGTGAGCGCCTGGGGCAGGGTGAACTTCTCCGGAGAGGAGAGGAACACGATCGGTTCCAGGTAGAGGTTCCAGCTGTGCAGGAAGGTGAAGATCGCCACCGCGCCCAGTGCCGGCCGCGACAGCGGCAGGGCGATCCGCCAGAAGGTGGCGAAGCGTCCCAACCCGTCGACCCGGGCCGCCTCCTCCAGCTCATCGGGGAGGCTGATGAAGAACTGCCGCATGATGAACGTCGCCAGGACGCTCGGCGCGCCGAAGATCGGCACCAGGATCAGCGGCCAGTGGGTGTTGACCAGGCCGAGTTTGAAGAACATCTGGAACAGCGGCACGATCGTCACCTCGCTGGGAATGAGCAGGCCCGCGAGGACGACCAGGAACAACACGTTCTGGCCCCGGAACCGGATGCGCGCGAAGGCGTACCCGGCCAGCGCCGCCACGGCCATGGTGCCGACTGTGACGACCAGCGCGATGTAGAGGCTGTTCAGGTACTGCTGCCCGAACGGCTGCAACTCGAACACCCGCTGGTAGGCGTCGATCTGCGGGTTGGTCGGCAGCAGCTTGGGCGGGAAGGCGAAGATGTCCGACACCGGCTTCAGCGACGAGGTGACCATCCACCAGGTCGGGAAGACGAACGGGATCGCCAGGACCAGCAGCACCCCGTAGAGCACCAGCTTGGTCCGCCGGGACAGGTCACGATTCATGGAAGACCCACCTCTTGCGCATCTGCCACTGCAGCACGGTGAGGGCGAGCACGATGACGAACAGCAGGATCGACAGCGTGGCGCCGTAGCCGAAGTGATGGAATTGGAAGGCCTGCTGGTACAGGTAGTAGACGAGCACCGTCGTCGAGGTGCCGGGTCCGCCCTGGGTGAGCACCGCGATCTGCGCGAAGACCTGCAGCGACCCGACCACGGTGATGATCGAGGTCAGCAGGATCGTCGGGCTGATCAGCGGTACGGTGATCCGCCAGAACTGGCGCATCCGGCTCGCCCCGTCCACCTCCGCGGCCTCGTACAGATCGGCCGGCACGCCCTGCAGGGCGGCCAGGAACAGCACCATGTTCAGGCCGACGTTCTTGAACACCTGCACGACGATCACGGACACCATCGCGGTGCCCTCGCCGCGCAGCCAGTTCGGCCCGTCCACGCCAATGGTGTCGAGCAACCCGTTGATCCCGCCGTTGTCCTGAAGCAGGAAGCCCCAGACGATGGTCCAGGCCACCAGCGAAACCACCACGGGTGAGAAGAACAGTGTGCGGAACACGATCGTGCCCCGCAGCCTCTGGTTGAGCAGGACGGCCAGCAGCAGGGCCAAGCCGAGGTTGAACACCACCAGGCCGATCGAGAACAGCCCGGTGGCGCGCAGCACCGCGCCGAGATTGGGGTCGTCGGCGAGGCCCTGGTAGTTCTCGGTGCCGACGAAGTCGAAGGTCCCGGCGAGGACGTTCCACTCGTGCAGGCTGTACCAGAACACGAGGATCAGCGGCAGGATCACGAAGACGACGCTGCCGAGCAGTTGCGGGGCGATGAACACAAAACCGGTGAGCTGGTCCCGGCGTCGGCTGGTCCAGAACGGCCGGGCCGGGCCCGGGGCGGGCCCGGCCGAAGCCGAGCCCACCCTGGTGTCCGTCTGGGTCATGATCGTTGCCCTACTTCGCCAGCAGAGGCTGGATCTTGGCGCAGACGCCGTCGAGCACGGCCTTGACGTCCGCGTTCGGCTGCCACAGCGGGTCGAGGCCGGCACGGACCTGTTGGCTCAGCTCGGCCTGCCCGGAGTGGTTGGGCTTGACCACGCCGTTGGTGATGCCGTCGATGACGACCTTCTGCAGCTGCTCCGGCTTGAGCTTCGGGTTCGTCTTGGCGAGCGTCTCGGCGGTCAGCTGCGACTGTCGGGGCGCCGGGAAGAACTGGGCGAGCTTGGCCGAGTTCGTGGGGTTGGTGAAGAAGGCCAGGAAGTCTGCCGCCTGCTTGGCGTGCGGGCTCTTCTTCATCACCCCGAGGCCAGCCTGGCCGACCACCGCGTAGTCCCCCTTCGGCCCGGCCGGAAGCGGCACCAGGTCCCACCCGAAGCCGCCGTCCTTCAGCAGCGAGGCGCGGGAGATCTGGGTGATCGTCATGGCCGAGTCACCGGCGAAGAAGTCGGCGGTCGTGCCCGGGCCGGGCAGCGCCTTCTGGGTGAAGGTGGCCTCGTGCAGGGCGGTCATCGCCTCGACCATCTCCGGGCTGTTGAAGCCGCAGGTCTTGCCGTCCTCGCTCCATGCCTGGGCTCCCCACCCGGTCCAGAAGGTGGACAGGTTGTCCCAGCCCTTGTAGTCGAAATCCCGAATGACCAGGCCGGCCTTGCCGGAGTTCGCCGCCGTCGCCGCGGCGGTGGTCAGGGCGTTGTCCCAGGTCCACTGACCGGCCGCGATCAGCTCGGCCGGGGTCTTCTGCCCGGCCTTCTTGACCATGTCGGTGTTGACGAAGACCCCGAACGGCGAGGTGGAGAAGGGGTACGCGTACAGCTTCCCGTCGTTCTGCCAGAGCTTGAGGGTGGCGGGGGAGATGTCCTCGTACTGATAACCCTCGGCCTTCTTGAGCGTGTCGTCGAGAGGCAGCAGCGCGCCCGAGGCGACGAAGTCCGGGGCGGAGTTCTCGAACACCCACGCGAGGTCGGGCGCGTTCCCGCCCGCGATCTGGGTGGTCAGGGTCGTGGTGTAGGTGTCGAACGGCAGCGGGTCGAACTTGATCTCCGCCACGTCGGGGTGGCTCTTGCGGTACTCGTCGGCGATCTCGTTGAACAGCTTGAGGTGCGCCTCGTTGGCCGACCAGACGGTCATCCGCAGCTTCGCCGGGCCGCTGTCGGCGGCCTCGCCACCGCCGCCGCAGGCGGTCAGGGCGAGCGCGCCGGTCAATGCCACGGCGACGCCGCGCAGGGCCTTTCCTGCTCTCACAATGTTCTCCTCACCGGGGGTGTGTGTTCAGTAGCCCGCGATCCGCGGCCAGCGCTGTTCCACGCCGGCCGCGGTGAGGCGGTCCTGGAAGTCGGCCAGCAGACGGGGGGTGTTGCGGACCGCACGCGGGGACTCGCCCCGCGCCAGACAGAAGTCGGCGAGCAGACCGGCGACCTCGCCGACGTTCCACTCGACCGGGTGCAGCCGGTAGCTGCCGTTGGTGACGTGGGTGGTGCCAATGTTCTTGCCGGCCGGCAGCAGGTTCTCCATCCGCCGTGGGATCAGCGCGCCGAGGGGGATCTCGAACGGGCAGGAGCCGACGTCGATGTAGTTGTCGCCGCCGGTCGACGGGTGCAGGTCGATCCGGTACATGCCCACGCCCACCGCGTCCGGGTAGCTGACCGCGCCGTGCTCGCCCCGCACCGCCAGGGACAGGTCCTGCTCGGCCACGGTGTACTCGGCCTGGATCCGGCGGGACTCGCGGATGTACGGGGCCTGGGCCAGGCCGTCGGAGCTGCCGGTCACGTCGCCGCGCAGTCGTAGGCCGGGGAAGCCGGTGCCGCCGTCCGGCCGGGGCGCCTCGGTCTGCAGCCAGTAGAGCACCGAGTACGACAGCTCGCGGGCCTTGGACAGGTGCCACGACGCGTTCGGCACGTCGATGACCGGACCCTCGAAGTAGTCGATCATCGGCCAGTTGACCAGCGTGATGTCGCTGCCGTACGCGCCGTCGGTGAAGTTGCGCCGCGCGGCGATCCGCCGGAACGTCCACAGGTTGCCGTCACCGGGATTGACGCGTTGATCGGCGTTGACGCTCAGCGGATCGTCGTCCGGGTTGGGGGTGAAGCTGCGCTCGACGATCTCCAGCGTGCGCGGGTGCGGTGACTTCCAGGACAGCAGCCGGTCACCCCAGAAGTCGGGCTTGTAGTCGCGCCAGAAGTCGTACCCCGCGGGGCGGTCGATGGTGTGGTCGCCGTCGACGTGGTCGAGGGCGAAGCAGACGGACACCGCCTGCATGTTCATCGGCTGGGCCTCGGCCGGGGCGCTCGGCTCACCGGTCTGCGCCTGCGACTCGAACCCGGTGACGTACTCGGTGCCCGTCAGCGGTAGCAACTCGCCGGTCTCGGTGGCGTCCAGGACGTACGGCGCGACCACGTCGATCCGCTCGTCCCGGTCGCGGTGCGCCAGCGTCACGCCGGTCACCCGGTCCCCGTCGGTCTCCGCGGCGACCGGCCGGTACGGCTGCAGCACCCGCAGCCGGCCGGAACCGAGGTACGGGGCGAGCATCTGTTCGAGGACGGCGACGGCCACCCGCGGCTCATGGCAGAGTCGGCTCACCCAACCCGCACCGGGGTTGAGGTCGGTCCAGGCCCGGGACCGTTCGGTCAACGGGTAGTGGCGACGGTAGTAGTCGCGGATGCCGTTGCGCAGCGCCCGGTAGCTGGCGGTGGCGCCGAACTGCTCGATCCAGGAGTGTTCGTCCGGCGGGACGGCTTGGCTGGTGAGTTGCCCGCCGAGCCAGTCGAACTCCTCGGTCAGGATGACGGACCGGCCGGACCGGGCCGCGGCGAGCGCCGCGGCGACGCCGCCCAGTCCGCCTCCGACGACGAGGACGTCCGTACGCATGAGTACCACGTGCTTCCTTCCAGTTGCGCGGCCGACCGCTTAGCGCCGGTCGACCGCCGGATCAGGGGTGCCGAGGGTGTTGCCCTCGACGAGTTCGCAGGCGAGAAGTCGTTGCTGGGGGCCGGCAGCGCTGCCATCGATGACGCCCGTCAACACCTCGACCGACTGTCGGCCCATCTCCTCGCGAGGGATGCGGAACCCGGTGAACGCGATGTCGGTGGGGACCGGGACCGTCGGGTCGCCGAGGGTCACGATCGACAGGTCGCCGGGCACGGTCAGGCCGCGCCGACGGGCGGCCGACTCCAGCGCGACCGCCGTGGCGAAGTCCTCCACGAAGACGACGGTGGTCCCGTCGGCCAGCAGGGTGTCGACGGTCGTGTCGGCTTCCCCGGCCAGCGCTGACATCTCCCCGGCGGCCTCTGCGGTCGTCGCGGCGGCGCGGAACCCACGGCGCCGGTCCTCGGAGGATTCCGCGTTGGTGCCCATATTCAGGTACATCAGGCGGCGGTGGCCGCGCCGCAGTGCCACCTCGACGAGTTGGGCCACCGCCGAGGCGTAGTCCGCGCCGACGTAGGGGACCGGACCGCCGGCGTCGTCGCGGCGCCCGACGGCGACGTACGGATATCCGTCACGGTTGAGCCGGTGCAGCTCCGCGCCGTCGATCTCGCGCCCGAGCAGGATGCACCCGTCGGCCAGACGCAGCCGGTTGTCCTGGTGGAAGATGCGTCGCCGGCCGTCCACCACCGGCGCGCTGGTGAACAGCAGCAGGTCGCAGCCGAACCGCTCGGCGTACTCCTCGATACCGAGCAGGAACGGGTGGAAGAAGTCCCGGCTGCCGCTGGGGAAGGCGGGCTCGTAGGTGAAGACGCCGATGATCCGGTTGAACCGCGAGGCGAGGCGGCGGGCCACGGGGTCGGCGGCGTACCCGGTCTCGGCGATGACCCGCAACACCCGGTCCCGGGTCTCCGGGGCGATGCGGACCTCGGCGTCGGTCCGGTTGTTGAGCACCAGCGACACCGTCGCCTGACTGACACCGGCCATCCGCGCGATGTCACGTTGGGTGACACGTCTGGGGGGAGTGGTCACGTCGGGTCCTTCCGGTGCGGCTAATGCGTATTAGCCCTCGTGTTGGGAAGGAGCTTGGCGGGCCGACCGGTGCATGTCAAGGGGCGGGCCGCAAGATTTCGGCGCGATGAACTTCCTGGAGTAATGCGCATTAGCGGTCGGGCCCTCAGCGGTCTGGTCCGCGCCCGGGTGGATCGGTGGGTCGTCGAACCGCCTCTTGACAGAAGCGCCGCCGAACGCGCAACATTCGAGAAACATCAATGCTAATACGTATTAGCTCGGCGCCGCCAAGGGGCAACCGCCGATCGATGTCCCCTGTGTTCTTACTGAGCGTTACTCCGCACTGCTCCTGCCGCGAACCGACCGACCGAAGAGGAAGCCGCATGACGAGACCATCCGCCCCGTCCCGACGCGCTGTCCTGGCGGCCGCCAGTGCCGGCCTGCTCGTTGCCGCCGTGGCCGGCACCGGGCCAGCAGCCGCCGAACCCGAGCTCGACTTCCCCCAGTTCACCTACCAGGGCACCGCGTTCGACAAGGGCACGCTCGCCTTCAACCCGACGAACGAGTTCATCTTCCCCAGCGTCATCCGGGCCGCCGACTACTTCCCCAACCCGCTCGGCACCTACTACCTGTACTACGCGCCGCACGAGCGTCCCGGCGGGATCGCCCTCGCGTACTCCGACTCGATCAACGGCCCGTGGACCGAATACGTCGCCAACCCCCTGATCAGCAACACCTGGCTGCCGCACTACTCCACGGTCAGCCACGTCTCCTCGCCGCACGCGGTGTGGATCGAGGGCGAGGGCAAGCTCTTCCTCTACTTCCACGGCGAGAACTCCATCACCCGGTACGCGACCTCCGACGACGGCATCCACTTCAGCTACGGCGGGACCGCGGTCAGCCGGAACGACACGACCGGTGGCGAGACCTCCTACGCCCGGGTGTTCGAGCAGTCCGTGCCCCGCCTGGGCACCCGGTACCTGATGCTCTTCATGGACAATCCCACGGCGGGGGCGCCCGGACCGACGGGGCCCGTGTCCCGGCGGATCCGCTGGGCGGTCTCCAACGACGCGCGAACCTGGAGCATGCAGCCCGAACCGATCGTGACCCCGCAGGGCATCGAAGGCCCGAACGCCTCCGGACCGTCCTACCTGCGCTGGAACGACCGCAACCTGGTGATCTTCCACGCCGCCGACGGCAACATGCACGCGGTGGACGTCGGGCAGGACTTCGACCAGGAGGTCCACCTCGGCATCGTGCACGACTCGATGTCCGCCGCGCCCGACCTCGGCCGCTCGGCCGCGCCGACGTTCTACTTCGACGGGCAGACCGCGCACATGTACTACGAAGCCGGCAGCCGGCTCACCGCGACCATCGGACACGCCACGGCCTCCCTGGCAAACCCGTTGCCGGTACGGCAGCTGGACTGTGCCGTGGACCGACCGGTCCTGTGGCCGCCGAACCACGAGCTGGTCGACGTCAACGTCACCGTGGACCTGCACGACGGGGTGCTCGGCCCGAACGCGTTCACCCTGACAAGCGTGACCGGGGGTGACGCCGCGGACGTCAGCGGATTCGCCATCGGCACGCCGGACACGAGTGGCAAGCTACGGGCCGAACGAGCCGGCAACGCGGGGGACCGGGTCTACCACCTCACGTACACCGGCCACGACGAGATCGGACGGCCGGTCGGCTGCACCGTCACCGTCACCGTCCCACACGACCAGGGCGGCAACCGGTAGATCGTCGCCGGCAGTGCGCCCTACCACCTGTGGGCGCACTGCCGCGCGTGCAACAGCTGGTCCAGCGTCCGGGCCGGGCTCAGGCGGAAAACCGCCCGCCGGTCTACCCTGCGGCAGTGAACGCGTAGTAGGCGAGGTTAGCGGCCCGCTACCGCTTACGCCCCTTGGCCTTCAATTTGATCGCGGTGCTTGTCGGTGCGGGGGTGCTCGTCGCACCCGCCTTATTGAAGGAGGGGTCCAGGCCTGCGCCGTCCAATTACAGCGGGTCGAGTCCGAGCTGGGCGTCGGCAAGCTGCGCTACCAGTGCTGGGAACGAAGTCGGTCTATAACGGGCAAGGCCTTAGATCGACGCAGACGCCGCAGGAATCCTCTCGAACTCGCATCGATTCTCGGCGCGCCAAATGGTGCCGCCGGCAGTGCCTCCGGTGGGTCAACTGCCGAGTTGGGCCGACGTGGGCGGCCAGCCGGGTCACGTCGGCCGGGTTGGGGCCGGCGCGCAGGCGGTGCTTGCGGGCCGCGGGTCACCAGTGGACAGCGGCTGATCAGGCACCGCTGTGTCCGCCGAAGGAGATGCCGCCGTGGACATCACGCGCCTGCGCCACCGATCCGCTGACGTCGCCGGAGACGGTGTTGGTCACATCGCCCTGGTTGGCCGCGACGATCGCCTGGACCTTCGCGAAGCGTGCGAGGAATTCGGCATCGAACACGGGATCACGGAGCGTCTCCTGTTCGAGGAGTGCGGCGAGGTGCTGAACCGTGTCCGCAGTCGGGTGACGTAGAGCGACCTCCACAGTCTGCTCGGCTGCCTGCTCGTGACGGAATCGGTGCCGGAGGAACTCGGTCAGCCCGGACACGGCCGACCGGGCTCCCTGGGCGAGTTCGGTGGTCGTCCAGGCGACCAGCGTCGTCGCCGCCGCGAGCATCAGCGGGTCATCCACACCCTTCACCCCCGAAGGATCACCATCCGGGCCGGAGCCGGCACGCATGACTGTAATCCAGCTCTCTCGATGTTACTATCCGTGCTCAATTCGTGACGGACCCAGGGAGGTCGGCATGAGTGCGCACCGGTGGGAGGCGGACCCGTCCGCCGAGCTCAATCGCCGTTGGGGCAAGTCGTCGCACGAATTGGGCAATACCTCGGGTGACGGCAGCTGTCCCGACATCTGGGAGCTGAGCAACGGCGACGTCGCGGTGATCGGGCAGGATCTCACCGAGACCTACGAGGACCGGCTGCCCGAAGGAGTCTCCGTCGACCCCGGTGAGCGGCTTATCATCATTCCCCGATCGACCATGATCGCGGCGAAGGTGGACATCCCTGATGCGTGAACTCCTGGGCGGAGACCCCGGCGAGCTGCTGGCCCTGGAGGACTACTGGGCCGACTTCGGACAACGGTTCTGGAAGACCGGCCCGCCGGGCTTCTGGAAACTGGAACGGCAACAGACGTTCAAGGAGCCGCAGGATGCGGGCTGGCAGGCGTTCGCCGCCGGTCGATGGGAGGAGTCGCTGCGAATTCTCGACGCGAGACGTTCCGAGTTCGCAGACTACTATCGGCGCATCGCCGACAGCGGGTTCGCTACCCGCCGGGTGCGGGTGGTGCAGGAGCCACTGACGCCCTACCTGCAGTGGGAGCTGCACGTGTTGCGGCAACGCCACGAGTACGGGGGGCTGACCCGAGTGGTGACGCCGGATCAGGTCGTCGCCGCGGAAGTGGATGGTCCGCTGCCGGAGATCTACACCCTCGGCACGGACATCATGTACGAGGCGGTCTACGACGCCGACGGCGTACTCGAGGCGGCGCGGCGCTGGCGGAACCCGGACGTGGTGACGCGGTGCCAAGAGTTCATCGAGTCGCTCTACGACGCCGGCGAGCCGCTAGACGAGTTCTTCGCCCGAGCGGTGGCACCATCGGAGCCTCCCCACCCGGACTGACAGATGGCGGCTAACGGAGCGGCGGAGCAAGGACGACCGGAGCACGTCAACCGGTCGGAGCTGTCCGGTCCCGCCGACCTGGTGCAGGCGCGCGACGTGTACGGCGGGGTGCACTTCTATTCCGGCGACCCCTCCCTCGCCGACCCGCCTCCCCGTCAGCTCCCCGGTGATGTACGCGGCTTTGTCAACCGGGTCGAGGAGCTGCGAGCGTTGGACCGGCTTCTCGGCGATGAGGCCGCCGACGCCAACCTCGTCGTCGTCACCGGCACCGCCGGCGTCGGCAAGACCGCTCTCGCGCTGCGCTGGGCGCACGCCGTGCGGCACCGGTTCCCGGATGGCCAGCTCTACGCGAACCTCCGTGGCTACGACCCGGGCCAACCCAGTCAACCGGAGCAGGTGCTCGACCGATTCCTGCGGGCGCTGGGCGTCCCCGCATCCGCGATTCCCGCTGATCTCGAGGACCGCGAGACGTTGTACCGCTCCCGGCTGGCTGACCGGCGCGTCCTGGTGGTCCTGGACAACGCCGCAACGGTCCGGCAGGTGCGTCCACTGCTGCCGGGCACCAGCAGCTGCCTGGTGATCGTCACCAGCCGAAGCATGTTGTCGGGACTGGTGAGCCGCGACGGCGGCCGGCGGCTGACCCTGCGCATGTTGGCCGAGGAGGACGCGGTGACGCTGCTGCACGACGTGACCGTCGAGTATCGCACCGGCGATGACGCGGTCGAGCTCGCCGAACTGGCACGGTTGTGCGCCAGGCTGCCACTGGCCCTGCGAATCGCCGCCGAACGGGCGGCGAGCCGGCCGTTCATGCCGCTGTCCGAGTTGATCCAGGACCTGCGTGACGAGTCGGCCCTGTGGGACGCGCTGACCGCGGAGGACGGTGAGGAGGCCGACGCCGTTCGGTCCGTCTTCGCCTGGTCCTATCGGGCGCTGAACACATCGGCGGCCCGGCTGTTCCGCCTGCTCGGCTTGCATACCGGCCCGGACCTCGGCGCCCCGGCTGCCGCCGCGCTCGCCGGCTGGCCGGTGTCGCAGGTTCGGCCGCCGCTCGACGCGCTCGTCGGTGCGCACCTGCTGGAACAGAGCGCACCCGGCCGCTACCAACTGCACGACCTGTTACGCGCGTACGCGGTGGACCAGGTCAAGCACCTTGAGAGCGGCGAGGATCGCCAGGCGGCGCTGCGTCGCATACTCACCTGGTACCTGCACACGGCGGACGCCGCGCTGACCCGCACACTCCCGTTCAGCCGGACGATGCCGTTGGCACCACCGACCGAGGTCACGCCGCTGAGCTTCGCCACCGCCGAAGAGGCTGACGCCTGGTTCACCGCCGAGCAGGACAACCTCGTCGCCGCCACCCGCGCCGCGTTCGAGGCAGCGCTGCCGCGGATTGCTTGGCACCTGGCTGTCCTGCTGCGCAGCGTATTCATGCACCGCAACGCCTTCGACGCATGGTTCGCCACCGCGGGGATCGGGTTGTCCGCTGCGCGATCGTTGGGCGACCGAGGCGCTGAGGCGGAGGCGCTGGAAAGCCTCGGTAAGGCCCACTTCCAGGCCCGCGAGCTCACGGACGCGGCGGAGCACCACCACGCTGCGCTGGCGATCCGGCGGGAGATCGGCGACGAGAACGGCACGGCAGTGTCCATCAACGCGCTGGGACTACTGGCGCTGCGCCACCGCCGCCTCACCGACGCCCTCACGCACTTCGGCGGGAGCCTCGACATCTTCACCCGCCGTCAGGACCAACGCTGGCAGGCCCTGCTGCTGAGCAACCTTGCGGAAACCCGCTACGAACTGGGTGACCTCGCCGACGCCGTGATGCTGCTGAATCAAGCGCTTGGAGTGCAGCGGGACATCGACGACCGGGGGCAGGAGGGCAACTCGCTCTTCTTCCTCAGCATGACGCTGCGCGAACTCGGACGCACCGAGGACGCCCTGGCCGCGATCGAGCGGGCACTGGCCATCGCCGAACACGGAAGCCCGGTGTGGTTGGCGCACTGGCTGGTCGAATATGCGCGCGTGCAGCGTGCCGCCGGCCGGTCCGCCGAGGCGCTGGAGGCGACGCAGCGGGCGGCCACGATCCAGCGCCAGTTGGGTGACCGCAGCCGGGAGGCGATGGCACTGGACGGGGCCGGCGAGGCGTACCGGGAGCTGGGGCAGCCGGAGCAGGCGATCGCCTTCCACCTGCGGGCGGCGGCGGTTCACCGGCAGCTAGGGGACGACTGGCAGCTCGCCCTGACGCTGGACCACCTCGCAACGGCGCTGATCGACGTCGGGCGCGCCGAGGAGGCACGCCGGTGGTGGCGCGAAGCGGTCACGCTGTTGAGTAACTTCCCGGACACGCGCGCGGAACGACTGCGACGGCGCGTCGAGTCGGCGCTCGGGGACAGCGCTGCTTGACTCGACCACCGCGGAAGCGTGCGGCCTGTGGTGCGGTCACTGCTGGGTCAGTCCGACAGTGGCGGCCAAGCGGGCCACATCGGCCGGGGTGGGGCCGGCATGCAGGACGGCGGTCAGAGCGGCACGCGCTGCGGGGCGGATGCGCACCTCCGCGGGAGCGATCCCGTCGGCGGTGACCAGGGCGCGGCCGGCGGCGCGGGCATCGCCGAGGTCGAGGTGGGCACGGGTGATGTCGATCAGGTGCGCCGCCCGGTGCTCGGCGGGGAGCCGCTGCCAGACCTCGGCGCTGGTAGCGCACCGGTGAATGGCGATGGCCCGATGGTGGTCTCCGACACTCATGACGGTTATGGCGCGGGCGAGTTCCACGGCCGTGGGGCCGAACCCGATGCCGTCGTCGTCACGATGGTGCTGATCGCCGTACACCGAGGCCAGGTGGGCCGCTCGTACGGTGAGGTCGGCCGCGGCGGGATCTCCGCAGGCGGCCGCCGCGAGAGCCGCTTCGATCAGCAGCGTCCCGGTCAGAGCCACCTCCTCCGGTGGGCGTTCGCGCGACGGCGCCGGGTCGAGCTGGTGTACGGCGGCGAGGGCGGCCGTCATCGCCAGCCGGCCCCGCCGCAGAGCCCGGAGTGCCTGGGCGAGGGAGATCGCCGCGAGGCCGACCCGGCGTGGGTCACCAGCGGCGGCGGTCATCGCCCGGTCGGCCGCCAGCCAGGCCAGGCTGGACTCGCCGAGCTTAACGAGCACCTGGGCGGCGAGCCGGTGCACCCGCACCAGCAGGTCGGCGGCGGACGCCTCCGCCACCTGCGCGTGGCAAACCCGACGGCTGTCGCCGAGCAGGTCGGGCAGCATCCGCAGCACCTGGAGATAGTGGCCGTTCCGGTACGCCGTCCACGCGTACCCCACCTGGTGGTCAAGGTCCCGCACTGACGACGGCGTCTGCGGGCCGTCGCTGCCGGAGCCGTGAACGTCGTGGCGAGCCAACGCCTCCCGCACCCGCTCCACGGCGCCGCCGACATCGGTGGCCGGTTCCGGCCGGGCCTTTCCGCGAAGCAGGACGCTCGGGGCAACGCCCAGGGCGCGGGCGACCGCCTCGATCGCCGAGAGCCGGTCCAGGTTACGGACACCTCGCTCGACCTTGTCCACCCAACTCTTCGACTTGCCGACCCGGTCGGCGAAGACCTGCTGCGTCATGCCCCGGCGTACCCGCAACTCGGCCACCCGCCGCCCGATCGGCAGGTCGTTACGGTGCCGCCGGCCCGGCCCGGTCACGGCTCCCGCCCCGCCGGCCGCCTGGCCTCGGTGGGCCCCCCGCACCGCGGACACCACCGGGACTTCACCCGAAACGCCAGCAGCCCGAGCAGGAATCCCGGCACCAGAGCACCAAACACGACCCCTACGACCTCGGTAATCACGAAGTACTTCCCACCTCTCTGGCTGGGGATCACATCGGTGGTGCCCGATAAGCAGACTGCCGCATCATGTGATGCAAAGCAAGCACGTGCATATGATCAACGCCTGCGTCCGCACGCGATGCGATGCACGCGAGCGCATGGATCTGGTGCAGAATCACGACATGCCTCGATTCACGCCAGCGACACCGCGCTCTCGGCGGCTCGGCCGAGAGCTACGCAAACTCCGCGAGACCAAGGGCCTGACCGGTGAGGAGACAGCGAAGCTCGTCCGCTGCTCGTCGTCTCGGATCAGCCGGATCGAATCGGGCGAAATCAAACCCCGCGCCGGCGATGTCATGGAGTTGTTGGTCACGTACGGCGTCAGCCTCAACGAGGAGCCCGCCACGTCGCTGCTGCAACAGGCACGCGATCTGCGCGAGGACGGATGGTGGCAGCGCCTCGGTGGCCGTTACGCGACATACATCGCCTACGAGAGCGAGGCCGTCGAGCTCAAGAACTTCGAGCCGATGCTGGTGCCGGGACTGCTGCAGACCGAGCGCTACGCCCGCGAAGTCAACACCATCGGGCGCGAGTCCGATACGGATACCATCAACCAACGAGTCGCCGCCCGGATGACACGGCAAGAGGTGCTACACCGGCAGCCGACGCCGCTACGGATGCACGCAATCCTCTCCGAGGCGGCCGTGCGGACAGAGGTCGGCGGCCCGGAAATCCTGCGCGAACAACTCGACCACCTGGCCACGCTGAGCCGAATGCCCAACGTCACGATCCAGGTCCTCCGGTTCGAAGCCGGCGCTCACCTGGCAATCACCAGCGGCTTTGCCCTGCTCGCCTTCGAGCAAGATGAGCCGCCGCTGGGTTATATCGAGACCCTCGCCGGCGAGCTGTTCCTCGAATCGAGCCGCGACCTGGCGCGACTCTCGGCCGCGTACGACAATCTGAGGACGCTGGCACGGTCGCCGGCCGAGTCCGCAAAGTTCATCAAGGAGCTGAGCAAGCATGGAGCGTAACGCCTGGCGTAAGTCGAGCCGTTCGGGCAATAACGGCCAGTGCGTCGAGGTGCGCGACCGGGGCGTTCAGGTCGACGTACGCGACTCCAAAGCTCCGGCTGCCGGGATGCTGAGCTTCGAGCTGGCCGCCTGGGGCGCGTTCGTCAACGGCATCAAGACGGACGGCAGCCGGAGCTGAGGCAATGCGCCACGGGCGTCGCAGATTGGATGATTCGGGATGCTATAGATGCGGCCGCCCCGATACCGGTGCCTGCATTCGCGCCTACCGTGTGCTTTACGGCCGGTGGCCGCAGAGCATGCCCACGACCGGCGAGGGGTCTTACATCGCCGCTCTCGCCCGACAGGTCAGAGGCGTCCCCGAGGTGGTGCTGCCCGTGGGGAGAGCGGACGTGGCCATTACCGCGACCCTGTTCGAGGTCGAGCCAGCCGGCAATGGCGCAAAGCCGTCGTCAGGTCCTGGGCTAAGCGGGTCAAACGGGATTAGCCCGGCGATCGCGCTGTTCGGCGCAGAAGACTATCTGCGCATGTATCTGTTCGTGCGCGACCGTCTTCCAGGCCTCGGTTTGTGAGTCTACCGCCGCCAGTGGGAGCAGGTCACCAGTCGGAAGTCTGCGGTGTTGAAGCACCACCCGAGCTACGTGATTGTGCCCTGATCTCCGGGCGTTGCGTGCCGACCGCGCGGGGCCTACTTCTTCGTCGTGTAACCGTAGACCTCAACTGGCTTATCCCTCGTAGTTGTGCTGCCTTCGTGAGTCAAGGCAGTGGCTTCTCTCTGGCGGCGCTCACAGTCAATCAACTCGTCGACGTCGAATCCTGGTATCGCCGGCTGCCCGAAATCTGACCACCGATGGCTGAGTACCAGCACCAGCAGAGGCAGCTTCGGCGTTCCCCCATCTCCAGCCCGCATCTCTGGTGTGCGCCATGACGTGGACGCAAACCTCAGAGATCCAGCCGAATGATGGCCCGCACCCAACTTGCTGGGGTCGTCCTCGCCGCGACCGTCGACATTGATGAGGACGTCGACTTGCTCGTCGTCGTACACCAGGTCGACGACATCGGTGCAGCTGACTAGGTCGGAGAAGGCAATCCGGTTGAGGCCTTTGTGAGGGAACCCATGCGTTCCAGGTGGGAGCATCAGCGGCTCGATAGGAATGGGCCGTCGGTGCCAATGTATCGGGGGACGTTGGACATCTACCTTTAAAGGCAGCAACGGCCCAACATACGCGCCGTTGTCCAGCCCTCTCATGAGCGCCTGCGTGACCGTCGCGAGAAATGCCGTCTTGCCGCTGCCCGCGGATCCGACCAGCACGAGGTGGCGGGCTCTCGACCACCCAGACGCGTCGGGCTGTACGTTGGTCGCCTCGGCGAGGGACTGGGCAGCAGCAAGCGTCTCTTGAGCCCCCAGTTTCGCCTCCGTGATGAGCCGTGCGGCTTCTGCCCGAGCCTCGGCGAGCACGCTCCTGGCCCGGTCCAGCGCGGCGTCGACGTACGCATTGACTCCGGCGGTCACCTCTTCTGCCTGCCGCTTCGCGGCGGCGGCCACGGCGAGCTGTTCGGTCGCCTCTCGTCGAGCGGCGTCGACGGCCGCTCGCACGTCTACTAGTTGCTCCCGGGCGACCCTGAGGGCGCGGTGCATCTCATCCCACACCTCCGGGCCGATTAGGCCGGGCAGCGCCATCGGATCCGGGCCAATCGAGTCGGCCAAATCCAGACGGCTGCGGATATCCCAGCCGGGGCCTCGGAGCATGCGGTCTAGATTGCTCGGGCCGGCCTCGTCAGCCAGCGTGGCCGTGTCGGCGAGTAGGTGACGCAGTCGCTGCTCGATCTCATCATCGGTGACACGCCCAACGATCTCGTCGACCAGGTCGAAGACCTCGTCGAACGCCTGGCCAATCTGCTCGGGATCTTCCATCGGGTCCGGCGCGGCGTCGTTGATGGTCATTGTCCCTCCTTCCGGGCCGGGTTGTGATGGGGCGAAGGTGGCTGCTCAGCAGCCCATTCGCGCTGACACGCCTCCTTGAGTCGTGCCCGTGCCTCTTTCAGGCTCTGGCGGATCGCGTCCGGTGAGCGGCCGAGTGCCGTGGCGATCTCGGTCGGAGTGAAGCCGTCGACCATATGGGCCATCACGCTGCGCTGTCCGGGTGAGAGCGAGTTCAACATCTGCATGACCCACTCGCGGTCTTCCCAGACGGTCATTCCGGGGTCCTCGCGGCTCTCGGCGGTGCCGGCCCGCTTCTCGACCTGCCGCCGGCGAATCCGATCGAGGTTGCGAGTCTTCTCCTTCAGAAAATTGCTGATCACCGCCCGGCGGGCGAAGGCGACGTGGTCGTCGATGGTGTCCCAGCGCGCCAGCATCTCCTTGACCGTCGTCGCGACCGCCTCATCTGCCTCGTGCCGGGTGGCGCCGGCGTACATCACCGTCACGAGCAGCTTGCGGTACCCGGCGCGGTAGAAGGCCGAGATTTCCTCCCTAACCTGGGCGTGGCGTACGACCCGCGGTGTGGGCTTGGTCTGCGCCAGGCCCTTGTCGGCATCCACCCGGGCCTACCTCCGATCGTCGTTCAAGGACAAGCAGCAACCGTACGAACCTTCCCTCGCGGTACTGGTCCAGGAGGACCGCAGCGTGAGGGCGTGGGCTCAAGATTTTGACGACCTGTGTTCGGGCCGGTGACAGCCAGATCAACGTTGGGCCCGCAGGACCAGCGCCACGACGATGACCGCCATCCCGGCGGCCACGATGGTGATCGTCACCGATTCGGTGACCAGGTACACCCCGCCGACCCCGGCGAGTACCGCATTGATCAGGGTGACGAGCCGCCCAGCACTCCAGCCTCCGCCGGGCCGGCGCGACGGTGGCGTGGGGTTGCGGATGGAGGTGTCCATTGTGTTCTTCCCTTTCGACCTGCGCGGCGCCCCCGGAGCGCCCTGTCGAAGTAGTGGTCCACCAACGCACCCGTTCGTGAGGGGCCGGGAATGCCTCTCGTCAACGATCGTCTGGACCTGTCTCACTGAGGGCGCTGCGACATACCATCCCCGGCCGGTGGTGACCTGACCGGCGAGCGATGTCCCGGACTCAAGAGCCGCGAGCGGCGGCTCGGTATGCCGACAGGCCGAGAATTTCTCCGAACGTCTCGGGTGGACTCGGCGTGTCGGCCGTGGGAAGACGCGCCGTATCGGGTCGCTCGGTTACCGTCGATCTCGTACCGCTGCTGTGACTTGCTGTGGTTGCTCCCGCGCGCCCGGGCTGCTTTTCGGAGCGTTACCGCGCGGTGCTCCGAAACTCGGGGCGGATGGGAGAAAGCACGGTGGCGGAGCAGCAGGGGCAGGACCCTCCACGGGCCACCTCCCGTAGCGAGCGGGTGTGGCGGATGGCGAGGCCCGCGCTGGAGTTGGTCGCCTTGGTGGCGGCCTACCAACAGCGCGAGGGCCTTGCCGTGGCGGCGAAGGCCCTCGCGGTACTGGGACAGTCGACGGTGGAGTGGTTGGTAGCCAGAACTCACCGATGACGTCCTACTGAGGGAGCGGGCGGGGAGCGAGAGCTTCCCGCCCGTTCTCTTTACTACGTCACCCAACAATATGACGGATGAGGTTGGGTTCAAGTACCGCCCGATGGTGTGTTGATTAATTCCCTCCGGTAACGCAGACCGTACCGCCGGCCGTAAATCTCCGTCACCAACCCCGCAACGTGCTTCCTGAGTTGACGCCGGAGTGTGCTTCCTGAGAGCGGCGGCGATCACCGAGATGGCCACGGGCAGGGCAGAAGCCGTCCCTGTACTGGGCGGACGGGCTGATGCCGAGGAATCAAACGCCGGTTGCGTCGGGGAGTTGAACGAGGACCTCCGATGGCGCAGGGTCGACCGGCAGCGGTCGGGGTTCGGTGTGTCTGTCCGGGCCGCACCGGCTAAACGGCCCGTACTCGGCGGCCAGTGCGGCGAGGTGTGGGTCGAGGTGATCGCGCCACCAGGTGCTCATGCCGGTCTGGGGATCGCTGAACCGCAGTGTCTCTCAGGTCCGCCAGAGCGCGTAGAGGCGGGAGATCGCCTCGGGGTGCGCCCACCCCGGGGCACCAGTTGATCCCGCTGGTCGGCCCGGAGGCGAGGCGACGCTCGACGACGTGGGCGAGTCGATCGCCGACGAACGCCTCCGTGTTGCGGTAGACCGGTTCCGCGCCAGTCGGTCCCGCCACCGGCGCCTCGGGGGCCGGCGGTGCTGCGCCCGGGTCGCCGGCGAGCTGGCCGAGGAGCGCGCTGAGGTCGGCGACGGCGTCGGCGGCCGCGCCGGTCGTGGGCGTGTGTCGACCGGGTGGTGACGTCGTGCTCGCCGATCAGCTTCGACAGCTCTTCGAGCCAGTCCGGATCGGCGACGCCGCCGCCGTAGGTGCAGACGTTCGCCGCCGACGACAGGTTGCGCATGCCCTCGCGTCCCCACACGTCGACGCCCTGCGGGTAGGAATGCAGGATGGTGATGATCGGCAGGCGGTGGGAGCCGTAGTAAGAGTAGAGGTTGAGCAGTTACCGCAGGCGGCAGATGTTCGCGGCCTCGTCGAGGACGCTCAGCAGCGGCTGGTCCAGGCGGCGTTCGGCTGAGGCGCGGGCGCGCAGCTCGCCGGCGCGCAGGACGGCGTCGGTGAGGGCGGCGACCAGAGGGGCGGGGGAGCCGGGGCCGTCCTCGGAGAGCAGGTACAGCACGTCGGTGGAGGTCACGAACGCGGCGGGTCGAATTCGAGGATCCCGCCACGGTTGGGTGGGGTGACCCGCGCCGTGGCGGCGGGCTCGGTGAGGCACAGGCCATCCGATGATCGGTCATGTGCGCCGAGGAGGCGGTCATGGGTGGCTCGTCGGTCATTCGCGGCTCGTAATGTGGGCCACGCGTAGCCCACACCGCTCACCGATCTTCTCGTGGAAGAGTCGGTCCTCCCGTTTGACGGGTTTCGCGAACGAGCTGACCACGCAAAGAACCCAGGGATCGATGTCACCGTACGCTTGGGCCTTAATGGCGGCCCAGACCAGATGTTTGAAGTCTTTGGCGGGTGCCCAGGCGAAGCGGACGGTCTCATCAGCCCGCCGGGCGAGGACCCTCAATGGCTTGATTTGCAGGGTGGCCGGGTCGACCTCCCAGCCGGTCCCAAGGGCCATGCGGACGTGGTCGCTGACCTCGGCGGTAGGGCTGTCCAGGACGGCCGCGTACTTGCCCACACCGTTGCGGGCTCGGGCGTACTCCTTCATGGGTCCGTCCTTGATCCAAACCCTGCGTTCTTGGGGCGTCTTGATCCACAGCGACAGACGGTCGGTGAAGCGGGGATCCTGCGCCCATTGGTCGTAGCTGGAGCTCTTCTCGGTGTCACTCAGGTGCTCCCAGTCCAGCTCTTGCGCGTCGGCGTAGAGGAACCGGACGATGTCTAGCTCGACTTCCTTGGGCATAACCATATCTTTAGTCGACTCCTCCGTCGGCGGGGAACTGCAGGCGCACCTCATCGGCTGCGGTCTCCAGGCTGGCGGCGTCCTTGATCCAGTGATCGAGTAGGTCGCCGATGGTCTCGTCGCTGAACATGATCCGCGAGCCGTGTCGCCGGGACAGGGTCAAGCTCTCGCTCTCAGCGGCGTCCAATGATCGCCGAAGGTCGAGGGTCGCGGCGACCCGGCGGATGTCGGTGACGAAGTCGAGCACCTTGAGCGCCTCCTTGCCCGGGCTCAGCCGCAAACCGCGGCCGAGTTGCTGGACGAAGATGCGTCTGCTGTGGGTGACGCGTAGGAACGCGATGAGATTGACGTCGGGGACGTCGACGCCCTCGTTGAATACGTCCACGCAGGTGATGATGGGGACACGGCCGAGCCGAAATTCGTTGAGCAGGACTTGGCGGCGCTGTCGCGACAGGCCGCTGTGCAGGAATGACGCCGACCGCCACTCCCGATCGGCGCTGGCGAGCCGGGAGGCCATGCGTTCGGCGTGTTCGATGGTCTGACAGAACAAGATGGCCCGTGGGTCGGGGGTCAGACGCCAGGCGTCTCGGAGTCGTTCGATGATTTCCTCGTCGCGCTGAGGTAGGAACAGCTTGCGGTTAAGTTCTTTAATGGAGTACCCGTGCTGACTGGCCTCCTTGACTGTGTCCCAATCGACGTTGTCAACGAAGAGCCGGTAGTCCACGGCCGACAGAAAGCCCGCGCGCATGCCTTCGGCGATCCCCATGGAGAAGCTCGGCGGCCCGAACCGGGCGGTGATGTCGAATTTGTCGCCCCGCCAGGGGGTAGCGGTGACGCCGAACGTCAGCGCATCACCGCACAGGTCGAGCAGTTCCGCAAACCTACCCTGCTCGGCGACGTGGTGCGTCTCGTCGACCATGACCAGATCGGGGCGCCAGCCGGACCTGACGGCACCAAGAACCGACTCGACGGTGCCGACGAGGACCCCGTCGTAGGTGCGGGGCCTGGTGTCGCCGGTGAGTAGCCGGGTGGGGACACGCTTGTCGAGGTGCCGCCACATCGCGCGCTCCAATTGCTCGACCAGGTCCTTCATGTGCGCGACGACGAGAACTCGAGCTTGAGGGCGTCTCCGAAGAAGGCGATCAATGGTCTCCCCGCCTACCACCGTCTTGCCCAGCCCTGTGGCGAGGATCAACAAGGCGGTGCCATTCGCGGCGAGATCGGCCTCGATGGCGTCGGCGGCAGCAGACTGGTAATCGCGCAGAGCGTAGCGGCCCGGAACCCGGTCCGGCATGCGCTGCCACAGCTGAGCGAGGGTCGGGCCATCCCACACCCGGATGCCCACGCCGACGGACCTCAATGCCTCCAGCCGTTGGATGGCGGGTGCGTTGACAGCGGCGTTGGTGACAAGGACGCACTTGTCGGCCCGATAGCGAGTGCGGGCCCGTTCGAGGTCATCGACGCCTTCCCGGCCAATCGCCCCCCGGCTGGACCACTTGCATTGCAACACCCACTGCTCGCGATCACGGACGGCCAGAAGGTCGGCGCCCTCGTCGCCAGCGCCATCGACGATCCGCACGTCGGAGAAGCCCATGTGCCACAACGCTCGCTCCACGGCATGAGTAAGCCCCCGTGGACCACCCTCGAGGAGTTCCTCGGCCGAGAGGAATCCATCGCTCATGCTCCGACCGCGAGTTGGTCGTCGAGCATCCGCACACTTAGACGAGTTCGCTGCAAGATCAGCGGGTTGTCCGCGTTCGGGTGCTCCACCAGCATCGCGACGTCACCGAGCGGACCGGCCGTGCGGGCGAGGCTCAACCGGGCGGCAGCGCGGGAGGTCAACGTGGCGTAGGGGTTGCTGAACGTCTTGCCGTCCATGAACGCCTCGGGCCAAGACTCCAAAAGTGTCACCAGGTAGAGAGGCGGAGCGTGCAGGACGAAGTCGCCGTCCTCGCCGAGGGTGGCGGTGCGGGAGACCATGCCGTTGGCGATCATGTCGTTCTCGACGCTGCTGACCTCGTCGGGGCTCAAGTACTGAAAGGCGCGACGAGGTTCGTCTTGGACGCAGGCGGCCATGCGCGCGCGAATGACGCTGAGCAGCTCTCGCGCCTCACCGACGACGGCGTGGGCGTTGAGGGCGGTGTGGGGAAGGCACTCCGCCCGCAGCGACGCGACCAACTGGGACAGGCTCGTCGAGCTGTCTGCCCGCACTCTCAGCACGGCGGCGATCTCAATCAACAAAGGCTCGGTCACGTCAGCACCGAGCTTCGCGAACGCCTCATGGACCGGATCGACGAAGGCGGTGGCACTGCCACCTGGACCCTGGACCAGCAACACCGGGGTCGTCTGGCCGTCCTCATCGACCAGCCGGGCACTGGACAGACGTCGCGTTTCGACGGTCAAGTGACCAAGGCGGGCGAGGCCGAAGTCGCGTGACAGTTCCGGCATGACTTCGGAGTCCGCGCGAAGGCGCTCGATGCGCTCCTGGCTGGTCTCCCTCCTCGGCGTCGGCACGGTGACGGGCCGATTCTTCGCCGTGAGCGTCGTGGTCGCATCCGACCCCGTGGGTCCGCCGGTCGATCCCGACCCACTGGACAGGCCGAGCGCCTCCAGGACGGCCGCCTCGTCGTGGGTGGCGGGATTGTCCTGCTGGGCGGTGTCGAGCTTGCCGCGTTTGGCCCGCGCTTCATGACTCTCGACGGCTTCCCACCACAGGTCGTCGTTCTGATAGCGCTGGTCGCCGTCGTGGAACCGCTGCGCCCAGCGACGGGTCTCATCGTGGATGGGCCCGTGGCCGTCGCCGGGAATCAGGTGTCGCTTGCCGACAGCGTTACGTCGGAAGCCCTTGTACAACAGGCCCAGCGGACTGTCGTTCTCCGGATACCCGAGGCGCTTGGCCTTCTCCGGCTGTAGGGGGCCCGACCCCCGGATATAGTCGATCGCCGCCCGCCAGCCACGATCTCCATAGTCGAAGGCGTTCTTCTGGTATACGACCGGCACGTGGTCGAGGTGGATCTCGCCAATGAGCCGACCGCCCTGGTTGGCGAGCTCGATGGGATACTCCGTGTCGACCAGGCTCAGCGGATCGTTCGGGTTCTGCCAGTCGAAGACTCGCTTGTCCCATTGAAGGATCTTGCGGCCGTTACGGAGGAAGTCGAATCCGAACTCGCGCTTGTCCAGGTGCCGCTGCACACCAAGCCAGCCATGTAGGCGCCGCTCGCGTCGGGTTAGACGGCCACCACCGCACCGCTGGCAAGCACCGCGGTCGGGCTCCTGCCAGTTACCGCAGTCGGCGCAGGCGTCAGCGTCGGCGTACTTCTCGTTGATCGCGATGTAGGCGGGGATGGTTTCGGCCTTGGCGCCCGCGCCGTAGGTGATCGATCGATCCTCGCCCCACCGACAGTGGCGACGGGGCTTGACCCGCACACCCTGCACATACAGTTCGAAGGGTCGGTTCTCCAGGAGCCAGGCGTAGACGCTGCCTAGGGTCTTGCGGAGGTTGTTGGCGTTGCGCCGCAACCAGTCGGCTCGGTCCCCGTCAAGCTTGCTGATCTCGATCCGAGTACCGTGGTCGTGCGGGTCGAGTTTGGGTTCAGTGATGTCAGTGGCCTCGAAGTCGTCACCGATCTCGTCAAGGTCGATCTCAACGCCGATCCATTCGGCATCGCCGGGACGGGTGGTGAGGATGCGGGTGCGGCGACCCAGGCGCGCGGTGGCCACGTTGAAGCCCATGCCAAAGAGGCCTAGCTTGTCGTAGCGGTCGTTGCTGGACCATCCCGCGCGCACGGCCATCTCGAGGATGTCACGGCTCATACCTCGGCCTGTGTCGGCGATCTCCAGGCGCGCGTCGGAGGACTTCGTGGGTCCCGGGAGGCTGACCCGGACCTTGAATCCGCCCGCCCACGGCTGGTCCGCCCGCACGATCTCGGTGAAGTCGTCGAACGAGTTGTCGATCAACTCCGCGACGCACTGCCAAGGATCGAAGTCGATCTCACCTAGCATGCTCAGGATCCGGGCGGAGGGCGTGATCTTCATATGTGGTGTCTCCAGTTGTGTCGCGCCGCTGGGCGACCAGATGGCAAGTCGCTTGATATCACGAAACCCCGCGCCACGGGTGTCGGCTGAGGCTAGACGACGGCTCCGACATCCTGCTGGAGCGACGCTGCCTCACGACGGTCGCGGCTCCGGGCGGCGGCTCGGCTGCGTTGTCACCCTGATCGATCGCGCCCTATCGGTCTGGGTCTCGTGAGTCAATGAAGTTGGGTGCGGTGCTGGTCATGTCGCCGACTACATCGCGCGACGCAAGCGGCACGCAGGGCTCGTGTAGCCTCGCAGAGTGTCTTTGCCGACTCCCCACGGTGACCCCGCCACACATGTCGTCAAGCAGCTCGCGGCCCTGGTAGACGACTTGGAGTCGGTTACTCCTCCGAGCCGAACCTCCGCACGTAACGCGCTGCGCAAGGCGCTAACGGCCGAGGTGAGCCGGCTCGAACGGGCAGTGAGTCACCTTGATCCAGTTTTGAGACCCACCAGCCTCTTCGACCCCAGCGCTCCGGCCACCACTGGTCGCATCGTCGCGCTAACAACGATCGCTCAGCAGCGGCATCCATTGGTCTCCCTTCAGCCCTTCTACGGTGCCGGCGTCTACGCGCTTTACTACAAGGGTCCCTTCGACGCTTACTCACTGCTCTCTGGCACGGAACAACCGATATACGTCGGCAAGGCCGACCCCAAGGACGTCGCGGCGAAGGACGCGGTCAGCCAGGGAACGAGCCTGTTCGATCGCCTCAACGAGCATAAGAAGAACATCGCCAAGGCCACCTCGACGCTGCGCGACGAGGACTTCGATTGCCGTTTCCTAATCGTGCAGACGGGATACCAGCGTGCGGCTGAGGAGTACCTCATCAACTTCTTCAAGCCCATCTGGAACAACGAGATCAGGATCTGCTACGGCCTGGGCAAGCACGGGGACAGTGCCACCACCCGCGCGAACAAGCGATCCCCCTGGGACACTCTGCACCCTGGCAGGCAATGGGCCAGTGGCCTCGCGGAGGATCAGAAGCCGGAAAGCCAGATCAGGAGTGAGATCGAGGGCCATCTCAAGCGGGTGCCGCCGCACGCGACGCTTGAGGCGATCCTGGCGGACTTCCTCAGCGACCTAGGTCAGCTCGCGGCTGGTAGCTTCACTACCGCTGAGAACGACAAAGCGTCTGTCGAGGCTGACGCTGTCGTCGCGGACGCGCCGGATGACGGCGTGGCGGCGGGCGGGTTGTTCTGAGCACCAGTGGCTCGCGTCAACGTTATGTCACGCTGACGGGGACCAGCTTGGCCGCCTACAGCACCACCGCTGATGCGAGGTTTGCTCGAAGCTCCTCGATAACGGCTAGCGCATCTTCCTCCTCGACGTCACCAGCCCACCCGAGGCGCCAGGTCGAGCCGTCTTCGAGCACTCCGTCGAGTGCGCGCGTGGCCAAGTCCCGCAGCGATGCGTTGACCCGAATGTCCCGTCGGCCGAGGAGGAACCGCGGAGCGTAGGCCGAGTCCGAGACCGACGCGCCGGTGAGCGACTGCAGTATCGTCGCGGCCGCCGCGACCGCTCGAGCGGCCTCGCCCACGGTGGGGGCGCGTCCGGCTGGCACGGCCGCCTCGAGTGCGCGGCGCGCCAGATCGGTGCGCCGATCAGGTGCGATCGCCTCCAGGACTCCGCACCACTCGACCGCCTCGTCGTTGTCGAACGGACCGACCTGCCAGGTCGCCATCGCCCCTCCTTCGCTGGCGTAACCAAAGCACATCCACGACGTCGCCTGCGAGCGGGCTCCAGTTGCCGACCCGGTCCCGGGCGCCCTCTCGCGAGCGGTGGCGCTCCGGAGAGCCTCTTTTCAAGATCCATAACTCCGCGGTATGCTCCTGCCATGTCTGAGCCGCCAGCAGACCCGATCAGGGACCGCACCTCGGTGGAGCTTTTCGCCGGTGGCGGTGGCCTCGCGATGGCCGTCCATCGAGCGGGCTTCCGGCCCCTCTTGGTCAACGAGCTCGTCAAGTACGCGTGCGAGACCCTCAAGGCCAACGCCGCGAGCTCACGCGGCGAGACCGAGCGCATCCCTGCCCCCGGCGAGCGATGGCCCATCGTCGAGGGGGACGTGCGCGACATCAAGTTCGACTACTTGTGGGATCGCGTTGACCTACTCGCTGGGGGGCCGCCCTGCCAGCCCTTCAGCTTGGGCGGCGTCGCCAAGGGTGACGAGGACAAGCGCAACATGTTCCCGGAGATGTTCCGCGCCATCCGCCAGATCCAGCCCAAGGCGGTCATATGCGAGAACGTCCGAGGCCTGCTGCGACCCTCCTTCAAACCGTACTTCGACTACATCGAGCGGGAGTTGCGTCTGCCGTTTGAGGAACGCGACGACGGCACCACGTGGCGGGAGCACGACGAGGTGCTGCGGAAGCGACTGGATGAGGAGCCGTCAGACCCGAAGCGACGGTACGAGGTCGTAACCACGACGGTGAACGCGGCCGACTACGGCGTCCCACAGATCCGTAACCGAATCATCATCGTGGCGTTCAGATCAGACCTCGGCGTCGACATCAAGGGCTTCCAGAAGGCCGTGCGCCCGCCATACTCGGAAGCCGCGTTGATCCGGTCGATGCTGGACGGCTCCTACTGGGAGCGGCATCCGGACGTCCCTGGCCACGTGCGTCAACGTGTCATGTCGCGACTACCGATCACCCCTCCCAAGACTGACAACACGCTTCCATGGCGCACCCTCCGGGACGCCACTAAAGGTCTTGATGACCAGCGCCCCCTCCCCCCGGTGCCTTGGGATCGACTCGACCGACGGGAGTACCGGCTCGGTGGATTCACCGACCACATCGGCTGGCCGGACGCACGCATCTACGCGGGCCACACCCCGAACGAGCTCGACCGACCAGCGAAGACAGTCAAAGCCGGAGTGCACGGCGTACCCGGCGGGGAGTCGGTGCTGTTGACCGACGACCTGCTTCCCGAACCCATCGACGGATCGCCGTACGCTTACCGGCACCGATACATGACGGTGCGCGAGACAGCGCGAGTCATGACCTTCCCCGACAACTGGAAGCTCGTCGGCCCTCGCGGTGAGCAGATGCGCCAACTCGGTAACGCCGTTCCCGTCATGCTTGGCGAGTTTTTCGCCCGAGCCATCGCCGCCGCGCTCGATAAGGCCGAGAGCCAGCCGTGACATCATCGGCGCGGTCCGACCAGCGTTGGGCGGACAAGCCACCAGATCCGAGGGCCTGGAAGGGACGAAAGGGTCGCAGCCGACAAGCGGCTTCGACCGAGCAGGACCGGGCCGCCGGCGGACCCGACCGCCGCTGGGTCGATCTGGGCGATGGACGCCAGGCACGCGCCTCCGTCGAACTCAAACTGCTACCACGAACGCGACGAATCCGCGCCTATCTGCGATGGTCAGATCGTGGCCGCTCACCCGCCCGCTACCTCGGGGAGGTCGAGCATGCCACCCGGCGCGAGAATCTGGCCGAGGGGTGGCGCCTCGCCTGGGGCCTGGGACTTCTCGCTACGTTGGACACCGCCCAGACCTCATGGGCGAAGAGTCCGGCCGTGCGAGCCGTGATGCGTGCCAACAAGGCTCGCGACACCGGCCCCGAACGTCGGATACGCTCGCTCGTACATAAAGCGGGTTTGCGATATCGGGTCAACGCTCGCCCACTGGCCGCACTGCGGCGCACAGCTGACTTGGTTTTCCCCACCGCCCGCGTCGCGGTGTTCGTTGACGGCTGCTACTGGCACGGATGCCCCGAGCACTATCGCCCCGCCCGCGCCAACGAACAGTTCTGGCGAGAGAAGATCGACCGGAACCGCGCACGTGACCGGGAGACCGATCAGTTACTCGCCGGCGCCGGCTGGACGGTGATCCGAATCTGGGAACACGAGAGCCCCGTTG
The DNA here is from genome assembly GCF_023896955.1 of Micromonospora sp. RHAY321. Lineage (GTDB taxonomy): Bacteria > Actinomycetota > Actinomycetes > Mycobacteriales > Micromonosporaceae > Micromonospora. The sequence continues at coordinate 319,792 of NZ_JAMHIW010000001.1, read as the reverse complement.
ATGCGGCCGGCCGGATCGAGAAGGTTGTTCGTGGATCCACGACCCCAGCAGACGAGATCGCTCTGTCTGCCGTCTGAACTAATGCCTCATCGTGTTGGGCCGCCTACGGTGGTAAGCGACGGAATGTCGTTGATTTTCAATGGTGTGCGCGGTGTGTGCTCTCCAGCGGATGACAACCGGGGTCAACCGGTGCCAACGCGGGTCCCCGTGGACGACCGCCGGTCGCATACTGGGGTTCGTCCTGGGCTGGGGAACGAGGGTGCGGGTGACGTGGGTGAACATGGTCCACTCCCTGCCACTCTGCATCGGGCCCATCCAACCGATGCCCGTTTCCGCCGAGCGGCCCGCGGTGTGGCTGCTCGCGTTGGCGAACCTAGTTGCGATGCTGGTCTCGGGACTATCGCTTTCGGGTTGCAGGCCACTCCTTGGGCTCCACTGTTACAACATCACTAGTTGGCTGGGCTTCTCGACGTTCTAACTTCATGTCCCTTTGAGTACGGGCGCGGTGTTGGCTGACCCGTACGGTACGTCCATCCGGGTCCGTGACTTCGAGGACGCCCTGAGGGCTTTTTGTACTGTGGTGGGTGTCCAGTCCGAGCCGTCGTGCCACGTCGGAAAGTAGGCTGACCGTGATCTGCACGCTGACCGATGCGGTGTCGATCGGAGTGTCTGCGGCGTGTTGCTGGAGTAGAAGCCCTGGACCGATGCGGGCTGTGCCGGAACGGACAGGGATGTCGCGGCCGGTGAGTTGGGCGTAGAACGCGGCTGACCGGGTGAGGCTTCGGGCGGCGAGGATGACGGCTGCTTCCGGCGGTACGTCTTCATTCGCTGCGGCCGTGGCGCTCCTGCGGCTGCCCGCCGTGGGCGCGCTCGACTGGTCGTGGTCTCTGCTGGGATGGTCGGCGCGCGGGGGCGGGGGCGGGGAATCAGGTACCGGCGCATCGATGAGGACGGTCTGACCGTCACTCAGCTGCAGTCGTGTGCGAAGCACGCGGTCGTCAGGGGCCTCGAGCTGGGCAATGCGGAAACCGCGCCCGTCGGGGAACTCGTGGAGCTTCAAAGAGGCGTTGTTGGCTGAGGCGTCGAGTAGCGTGTGCTTCAGCTGTCCGTGTAGGTGCCGTGGCGGGAAGCTCGGCCCGTGATGAGGGTCCACATGCCGCGCTTGGCTGTGTTCGGCGATCTTGACGAGGTAGGCGGCGTCCTGGACGGTGAGTGCGAGATCGCCGAGCCAGTTGATGCCGTGCAGAGCTCCGAGTATCGCAGCGGTCATTGAAGCGAGCGTGTCGGTGTCAGCTTTACGCAGGAATGCCGCGGTGAGCAGCCCGCCCTGTGGGCGGGCAGCGAATCGACTTGCTAGGTAGATCGCGGCTGTCGCGGTGACGGTCCCGGATCCGTTGGTCTTGGGGTCGGTGCAGCCGATTCGTTCGAGGGTTTGCTCGGGGTTGCTCATCGCGCCGTGCTGCAGCGAATCCGCGATGATCTCCAACAGTTGCTGCGTTTCCTTGTTGGTGTCGCGCCAGGTGTCGGCGAAATGATCGAGCTCGCTGCTGGTAGCCCAGCCGGCGGGCAGTTCCGAAAGGATCTGCTCGGCGTCGATTAGGCCGCCGGCTGCGGCTTCGATGCTGTCGCCGAACCCGTGGGTGGCTTGTGTCTGGGCGGCGTGTCGTAGGGCGAATGCGTAGACGAGTGCGCCGACCAGGGCTCGGGGGTGGCCGTGAGTGGTGATGCCGTCGCGCACGACACGTTGAATGAGGGCGCGCGGGGTGTCGGCCCATAGCACGTGGGGGGCGATGCGCATGGCGATGCCGTTGGCGCCTGCGTTGCGGTATCTGGCCAGTGCGTCTTGGGCGCGGGCGGACTTTCCAGCGTCCCAGGGTGGGCGGCCGGAGGCCCATGCGCCGGCTGCGCGCAGCACTGCTCCGCCGCCGCCGCGCTGGTAGAGCAACCAGGTCGGGAGTTCGGCCTCGGTGAGCCGCTGCCACCAGCGGTCACCGGCCAGGCAGGCGCGGGCAGTGGCGAGTAGCAGTTGGGTGTCGTCGCTGTATTCGCCCGGCTGGACGGGGTCGCGGTAGCGGCTGGAGTAGTGGCCGGCGTGGCGGGTCCAGCTGCGGAAGGTCATGTGTGGTTTAGCGCGGTCGCGTTCCTTCTGGCCGCCGACCAGGCCGCCGCGGGGTTCCTGCGGCCAGCCGAGCGCGTCGCCGACCGCGGCGCCCAGGAACATGCCTGTTGCGACCTGCGGGCTCAGGCGGGTGTTTCCAGTCATCATGCCGCCTTGGGAGACCAGGGGGTCTCGCTGAAGTATTCGCTGTTTCGAACAGCGTTGGTGATCTTCCACTTGTCGAACATGCCGGGTGAGATCACGTAGCTCACGTGGCCGGGTGATGCCAAACCAAAACGTTCCAAACGTCCGTATTCCTCTTCTGCTGCTGCCTCGCTGGGGAACACGATTGCACGAATGGCCGACATTTGGACCGGCGCAACGACCAGGACTTCGGCTTGTACGTCGGTCGGGCTGCCGGGGTCGTGGTTCGGGCCCCGGGTGTACACCTGTTGTCCAACGACCCTGTCCGCGTAACAGGCGCGCAGGCCCGCGACGCCGGATCGGGCGATGCCGGCTGACGCGGCGGCGTTGCGCGGGCAGAACAGGGTGCCGGGGGCTGCGGCGACCCTCTTGTTCAGGAGCAGGCAGACCCAGTCGGGATAGTTCATCATGGTCGCCTTGCCTGTGGCCTTGGCGAAGTAGAACCCGTTCGGGTATTGCAGGCTGCAGCACACTCGGTCGCGTTGGCCGTCGAACCGTTCGAGGTCGGTGGCGCTGTAGCAGGCGCGCACGTCCTGGGCCAGGTCGGCGACACTGCGCAGGAGGCCGTCGCGGATGATGTGAGGCAAGTTGCGGGCGGGTGTGAAGTGGGCCAGTCGGGCAAGTTTCATTGTCGTCAACTCGGCGGCGACTGCGAGGTCGAGCGGCGTGGTCATCGGGCGACCGTCACTTGGTAGTGACCCGAGTTGGTCGGCGGGAGCAACGGGGTCGGCGCGCCGGTGTGGGTGATGATGAGTTCGTCGCGGGCGCGGGTCACGCCGACGTAGAGCAGTCTGCTCTCCCGGGCGGCGGCCTCGTCGTAGCCGAACGCGGCGACCGTCTCGGGGTCGGGGCACCGGTCGGCGCCGCAGAACGGTAGGAACACCACGTCGAATTCCAGGCCCTTCGCGGAGTGGTAGGTGCCGGCGTATACCCCTGCGGTGATCTCCCACTGGTCGAGGCCGTCGTGCAGCGCGCGGACTCCGGGGATGCCTCGCGAGGCCCTGCGGGCTTCAGCGCGGGTGCGGGTCAGAATGCCGACCCGAGATACTTTGCCGAAGCTGGCCGCGTTCGTCGCGACGGCTGCGGCCTCGACCTCGGCCGAGGAGTATTGGACCAGCGTGGGTTTTGCGCCGGCCGCTCGCTGCGGCGCCCTCGGCTCGACCAGGTCGGCGGAGTCCTGGAAGTGGGGCATCTGGCTCATGCCGATGGCCAGCCGGGCGATCTCCGGGCTGTTGCGGTAGTTGTCGAGGAACTCCTCGGTCTTGGTCACTGTCAGTCCGCAGGACCGCCAGGACACCCGCTGCCCGTAGATTTGCTGGGCATAGTCAGCGAACAAGGTCAGGCTGCCATCAGCTGAGATAGCCGCGGCGAGGGAGCGGATTGCCTCCGGCGACAGGTCCTGCGCCTCGTCGACCACGATGTGCTTGTACCGGCGCGGCTGCACGTCGTCGGCGAGCGCTGCGCGCACCGCGGACGGCACGCCGGCCCAGTCGTAGGGCAGTCCGGACCCGGTGCGTGCGGCGAGGTAGTGCGTGCGGATCGCCCAGACCGCCTGGCGCTGCGAGGGCTGCAGTGGTTCCATACGGCCAACGCGTCGCACCGCGAGGTAGTCCTCCAGCGTGGCCAAGCCGTTACCGTCGATCCACTCCAGCTCGTCGAGGAAGAAGTCGGTCGCCCGGTCGAAAAACGTGCTCGGGCGGTAGGTGGTGGCCGTGGCCTTGACCGCCTGCTCGACGAAGTAGCGCCGCTGATTCGGGGTCGCGATCTGGTGGTTGCCCATCAGGCCGCGGGCGGCCAGATATCCGCGACCGAACCGACCGTACGTCTCGACCGTGACCCCCGGCAGGCCGGCAGCGAAGTGTCGCAAGTAGACAACCAGCGAGTTGGTGTAGGTCAGCAATAGCGTGGGGCCGTTGTTGCGGGTTCGCGGGTCGGCCAGATGCGCCGCACGGTGCACGGCCATCACGGTCTTGCCCGTGCCGGCGGTGCCGAGGATGACGTGGTGCCCTCGCCCAGCCATGTAGACCACGTCGTGCTGACGACCCTGCGGTGTCGGCAGGCTCATGCTCACTCCCTGTAGATCACCGGCGGGCGGGAGATGCCGCCAAGAGGCCTACCACTCTACCAGCGGATCCATAGTCGACACTCGCTTCCACCGGCCCAGGCCGCAGCGGAAGCGCTTGCGAAACAGCGAGAGACGATGACGATCGCCAGCCAGGCCAGAGGTCAGACCGTCCGCTTTTGGGCGGATCTGCCGTCGTCTTGTGGGTTAGGGGTTCAAGGCAACGGGCTGCACCGCGCCATCCGGCCTGCTCAGCTCAGGACAGCCCCCTGGTCTGGTCACTTCATCCAAGAGGCGGCGGCGCGGCGGCTCAATGGGGCAGCCGGGCGAGGACGGCCATGCGCTGGACGGCCATCGGCAGTCAGAGCTGTCCGACGCCCCGGCCCTGAATTGCTACGGCGGCTGATCTTGAGAGCAAGCCGGGTGGGCTTTAAGCAGGGCCTCCGTCCGAACTGACATCACGCAAATCTGTCGAGTTCGCCTGCTGGCCGAAAACGGACGAGCTGCCGTCCAGCCGGCATGCTGGGCTGATCGGTAACGAAGTTGAGGTGGACGGTGTCGTTGAGATGCGGTTTGACTCGAATCACGTCGTCAGTTACCGAGTCGACGGTGCCCGAAAGTGTCTGCTTCGCGATGCAACCCAGTGTTAGTTGCTCGCCGTTGACCGGAACGATGAGGGGCTCGAGGATGGCGAACTGGTAGTGGCCACCCGGCGCAATCTCGGCACCTAAGGTGTTCTCTATTGTGAAGGGCTTCCATGTGCCGACCAGGGTATGACCGCCGATGAGAGTAGCGGCCCGGCCGATCGTGCTTATTTCTTCGGCAGTCAGCGACGTGACATCGGGGATCACGATAGGTGTGGAGGTGGCGGTTTGAATGAGGGCTAGCGCGCGTACGAAGCGCGCGAGCGCAGGGTCCACGAGCGGATCGCCCGGTGCGATAGGCGTGAGGTCGGCAAAGGGCCCATACTCGCCGGCGACCTGCAGGACATTGGGGCTGGCGAGGTGACTAGCGAAATTCACCGCAGCAAGGGCCCTACTTGCTTGGTGCCCCACGAGCGATCGAATCGCCCATGAAATAGTTCCACCCATGGCAGTGGCATCGATCAAGGATTCCGTGTCGAGGATGCCAGAGTCGTCCGTGCCATGAGCCCAGGAGCCCGTCCGGTCAAGGCCGCTAGTCGATGACATCGCGAAGCCGAGTTCTGCTAGGGCAACTCCGTCGCGGTCAACGATGCGAAGCCTGTTGCGGAACTTAGCTTCCTCGCCCTCAGCCGGTGACAGCCGCACGCGCCCGACTGCGCCTTCGCTGAGTAGGCCACCTGGAAAATCTGCCTTGAAGGAGGCCTTGACCTCGACCGGCTTGCCATACTTCCGCCAAAGATCGAAGGCTTCGCGATCAGGCGAAGGTGAAGTGCCCTCGAAGCTGAACGTGAGTTCGAGCGGAATGGGTCGCTCATCGACTGATTGCGGCGAGCGCGCGTAAATTTTGAAGGTCAGCCAGCGGCCATTTGCGATGCTTTCTTGGGTTGCCGCTATGAGCCGGGGCTCGGGCCCCACCTCGGGACGGTGCAGATCGAGGCTGTAGCCGTAGCGGAAGTGCGGGTCGGTATCGAGCACTTTGTCGAGCCGTACTAGATGCTCACGGACCTCGACGGGCTCCAATAGCGCGGCCGATCCCTCTCCAACTGCCGCAACGATGGCCCTCTCCGGGCCCCGTAGCCTCATGTCGGTACCGAGCAACTTGCTGAGGTCGGCGACCGCGGCGCGTAAACGCGCTTCCCCGCCATGGAGGTAGTAGTCGATGACATGGCCGTAGTCGGCGGCGAGGTTCTCGCAGAAGTTCAGGCCCTTCCACGCGATCTCGCGTCCCGGTGTCTCAAGCCACGCCCTCATCTGCTGCAGTTCTATCTCTGCGAGCTCGAGTGTGGTATCTCTGGCCAGTGTCTCAAGTGCCTTCTCAGGAACGTCGTTGAACCAATCGAGGAGGTTGTCTAGCGTGGGGTCCAGCGGAGTTACTAAGTACCAGTCATTGACGGGCACCCTGCGGCGTATCAGCGCCACCAAGATCCGTTCGAACGACTTCTCAATCTGGCGCTTCTGACTTGAGTCGAGGTTCTGAGCGAACTTCTTGACCTGGTAGACGTCCCAGCGCGTGGCGTCAGTGTTGGCAGGCACGATGAGGTCGATGCCGAAGTCACCCTGGGACGGTCGGATACGTAGCGTACGTTCGTCCCTGTTGTACATCAGATTCGACAGGACGGTCTCGACCTCGTCGCCACTGAGCGCCGACCACTCCACGCGCGCCATCAGCCCATCATCGCATGGGACCTTCAGCCCGCCGAAGAGAGAGGGTAGCCGTCGGACAAACCTGGGGAGGCAGTAGTGACCATCTACAGCATCGTGGATGACGTCCGGTACCGGCCGGGTGGGGACAACGGACTTTTGCGTCACGTCCTGTTCGAGGAATGGCAGTCACGGTGCTACTGGTGCGAGACGCCGATGTTGTTCGCCACCGTCGAGATCGACCACATCCTGCCGCACACGGTTACCGCCGCCCATCTGACGGATCTGATCAGCCAGCATGACCTGCCCGCCGACTTCGACGTGCACGCACCGGCCAATCTGGCGCCGATCTGTGGTCGGTGCAACCGCGAGAAGAGCAACAACAGGTTCGCCGGCACCCTGGTGAGTGGCAAGCTCGCACGGGCCGCTAAGAAGCAGGACCGAGTGATTCATCGAGTGCTGGCCTTTGCCGCCGCCAACCAGCGCTCGGCGCAAGCGGTGGCGGCGGACCAGGCTCTGCGCTCGCCGGCCGAGGTCCTCGCTCGGGTCCGGATGCTCACCGAACGGGTCCAAGCCTTCTCCGAAACCTGGCGACAGGACATCGCCACCACCACGGACGGGGTCGCCCTGCTCTACACCCCCAAGATTGCCGCCCAGGCCGCGCCTGGACTACCGCCGCTGTTCGACCTGTCCGCTGGCGACGCCGCGACCGCCGCCGTAGAACGCGGCCTCAGAGAGGTTCGCGACTACGGTCAAGCGGTCGTCATCGACGCCCGCTATCTGATTCCGCCCACCGACAACGACACTCCCTCGATTGCGGAGGTGCTGGGGCTAACGGGGCCAGATGATCACGTCCTAATCGCTGCCGTGGGCACGCAGCTCGACCCGGCCACCACCTTCCAGCTGACTCTAGTCACCGCCGACGGCACGGTCCGCGATCGTCTCCCACTGCATGCGAACCCGATCACCTCCGGCCAACGCGGCGCCCGTATGGTCCTGTGCGACGACTCCGGCCTGTTCACTGCCCGCTTGCAGGCAGAACACCCGGACAGCGGCGGATCCATCACCATTGACCTCACCAGCGAACGCATGGCAGGGCGCTACCCCTACAGGCTCCTTGCCGCCCTGCGCCTGTTCCGCGACGCCGAGCCCACCGACCGGCTTGAGGTCCGCCTCAACGACTGTTCTCTAGGCACGCCCGTCGACAACGACGCCGAGCAGATGGGTCAGATCCTGCTGGCGCTTCGCTACGACGGCGAGCTAATAGCCGCGCTTGACCGGATCCAGGCCCACACCGGACAACGGTTCCCTGTCCCCGAAGAAATCACCGCAGCGGAGCGCGCCGACCTGCTGCTGGCCGCACGGCTGCTCGACGGCCAGGCAATCACGCTCACCGACGACGTGCTCACCATCACCGTTAAGCCCGAAGCGATTGACGCCTTCCTGCAAGGCCAGCACAAAGACCAGCCCGGCGAGCTACGCATGCTGGGAGCCGGCTACTCCGTCACCTGCGGCACGCACCGGATGAAACTCGGCCCGGTCGCCATCCGGGCACCACACGTGGCTCTGATCAACATCGGTGAGATGCGCGTCGCAGCCCGAACCAAAGCACCCGTCAAGGCCCACTACCAGTGCCTGCCAGGCTCCAGGATCGTCGTACAGCTCTCGCCGCTGCACGCGGTGAGGGCCTGATCGTCGGCGAGACGTCGGTTGAGCCGATGCGGCGCTCAATCAGAGCGAAGAGACCCACCCGCCCCTAGGCCTAGCTACTGCGGCAGTGCGCGCCGCGCGTCGGCTTGGGCGGGCGGCGCCTATTGGGAATTGATGGGTAGCCAGACCAGGCTGGCGAGATCGACCGGCGTGTCCCGCGCTGTGGACGTGCGACGTCGATCACCGCGACCAGGGCGCGTCCTAGTTCGAAGCTGGCCTAACTGATGGGGTTGCATGAGGTCGATCGGGTACGGCAGGCTGGCGTGCCACGGAGAGTGGTTGGTCTGTCGTCCTCTGCGGGCGGCCGGCCATCGGTTGGACGGGGGACCGATTGGAGTCGTCTGCGCTGACTGGTAAGGGCGGTAGGAGTCGCATGGGCTTCCTGCTGTGGTCTCTCGGGCCGGTATTCGAGCTTCCGGTGGTCGCGCTAGCGGTCTCATCCTTCCCGGATGTGGCCTCGCCGTGTGGTCTCCAGCGGAGGGCCACCCCCGGGCAATCCGTGCCACTCCAGGTCAACCGGGGTCAACGATCATGGTGGCGGACCGGCCCGGTGTGATCCGCATGTGGTCATCGGTCGCAGCACCCGGCCGGTCTCGCTATCTCCGGCAAGGGCGGTGATCTTCTACCTGACCTCCGGGTCAACTACACATCCCGGCGGCCCAGACGCCCCCAAATCCCGTTCCACCAGCGCCCCGCCACGTCCTCCACCACCGCATCGTGCAAACGTTCGAATCATGGCCGGTGTTTGGTGGCCCGTTGACCCGTATGCGGCTGTGCCGACCGTTCTGTGGTCCGAAACGGCCGCACCCTTCGGCCTGCTGGCCGCCCGCGCCGATGTCACTCGTCGTGGGGGAGCGGCCCGTCGTACTCGAAGGTTGGCGGATCAGCCTCGCCGTCACAACGAACACAGCGGTACTGCTCGGGTGGGCTGGGGTGCTCGCGGGCGCCGAGATAGGCGCCGCTCTGCGGCAGGATGATGACCTGCGGGAGGAACCCGTTCTCGTCGACCTCGATCGGGGTGATGCGGCCGTCGGCAGGTCCACCGAGCAGCCATGCCTCGAACGCGGGCATCAGCGATACACCAGCAGCGTGGCGGCGGCCGTCAGCAGCCCCGCGACGGCCGCAATGAGAGCCGCCACCGTGCCGACGAGACCAGTAACACCGGCGAGGTCGACTGGTGCCGTCTGCCAGTGCCTGCGTCGTAATCGGCTGCGTCCACCCCGGGTCGTGGCTGCTCTCCCCACCAGTCGCAGGGACGTCTCGTCGTCCCTGCGGAGGTACTTCAGCCGGCAGAGTTCGGCCGATCAACCCGCAGCGGTGCCATCTGTGGATATCTCGGCGCCTCTGATTCGGCAAGCGCCGTTAGCGGGATGCCGCACCTGTACGGGACTTCGGCGGATCGGGTTGATGTAGATGCTTAGTCCGGGCGCCGTGCTGCGGTGCGCGGGCGCCGGATGCTACGAAAGGTCGAGGTGCCGGACCTCGCGCCATACCTGCTTGTTGGCCTTCCATGCCTGTGCGATCCATGGTGGACGTCGGGAAGGGAACGGGCGGGGGTGCCGTTCACCCCACCACAGCAGGACCAGATGCCGTCCCCGGGCGTACTGCTGGAGCACATCGCGCCGCAGGTAAAGCAGGTGGCCGGTCATCCGTGGCGGGGGACCGTAGGACAGGCTCGCGGGTGCGCCCGCCTGATCGAACTGGTGGAACGCCTGTGGCCCGGCGCGTAGCCGCATCGCCTGCGACAGCGACTTCGACGGGACGAGAACCGTCCCGATGCCGGTCTCGGACGGGTCGTAGCCTTGCCAGGTGATGCGGTGCGCGAGCACCTCCACCTCGACCTCGGTACCGCCGATATTCATTGACCTGCCGTATGGGTTGCCCGGCCACACCTCGTGGGCGTTGCGTGCGAAGTCTGGATGCCACGGGACCTCTCCCGCGAACGTGTAGTAGTCCTGCGGCGGCTCCGGGAACCAGTGACGCCCGGGGTAGTCCGCCTCGGTGACCGCTTCGGTGATCGCGTCGGCGTCTGCCTCGGTCGCCAGCAGCGCGAACAGCATGCCCCACACGCTTCGGCCGGATGCCTGTGCGCTGGTCTCCAGATGCCCGCCGACGGCGATCCACGGTCCTTCATGCTCGCCGAGCCGTGGAGCTTCGACCAGTTCTGGGGCTAGGTCGACGGCGCCGTCGACCACCCAGTCCTCGACGCGCGGCGGACTGGTTCGCGCCCAGTCGGGCACCGTCGCCGGCAGCAGCGCGAGACGGTCGGGGAACGACGGATCGACCGGCAGGTCGGAGATGCGTTCCTGATCCGGGGAGCGCTCGCGGCCGGCTTCCATCCGCCCCGCCGTGGCGTAGAAGCCGATCCAGCTGTACTTCTTCCCGTAGCGCTCGGTGTTACCGGTGCCGCGGGACCGGGCGGCGTAGGTTGCGTTTTGGACTTGTTCGTCGATCGGGCCGAAGGTGGCCTCCCGCCAGCCCAGCGCCCAGATGATGCCTCGGATATCGGCGAGCAACTGCACGTAGCGGGGATGGTCGCGGTCGTAGTTGGCTCGGTCCTCGAGCAGGCTGCCGATGGTGTAGTTCTCGAAGTCGGGTTGTAGGACCGCGCTGACTTCGTCGCTGCGTGGGTCGCCGGCCGGCAGCGGCTCGGCGGTCGCGGGAAGGCCGAACACGGCGTCGTCCGGTGTCGGGATGCCCGCGGGCAGGGCGTCCGGCCGGAACTGGTGCGCAAACTGGATGATCCCGCGGACGTAGAGCCTGATGAGCCAGTCATCGGTGGGTCGGGTCGCGGCGGGCCCGAGCAGCGTGTCGCGCAGCCCGGTGAGTAGTTCAGGAAGAGCCGTGAGGTCGGTGGCGTTGCGCTGGTGGGCCAGTACCACGCCGTAGGCCGCCGCGACGGTGCCCTGGCCGACGTACCGGTCATTGATCTCCAGAGCTTCGAGGGTGAGTGCGAACAACTCGTCCGGGCAGCGCCGGCCGAACCAGTACAGCGTCCGGGTGGCCTGCTCCCGCAACGTGCGCTGGGTACTGGTCAGTAGCCACATCACCCACCGGGCGCGCAGGTGGTCCCGCTGGTCGGTCGTCTCGGCCGTGCTCCAGCGCTGCTGCAGATCGCGCAGGTCCTTGGCCAGGTCCTGCCATCGTGACCGGGTCCATTCCGTCCAGACGAGGTCGCGGTGCGCGAGTTCCATCCCGCTCAGCGTGTCGTGCAGGAAGGTCGCGTTGAGCGGATGGGAGAGAGCGCCCCGCAGCAGTTGCCAGCTGGTGAACAGCCGGCTGTGATCGGCGCCGGGATCGCGCAGGAGATCACCCAGTGCGTCGACGGTGGCCGCGTCGAGGTAGCGGGCCTCGAGCGCCGTGGTCAGCGGGAGCGCACGACTGCGCAGCGGCTGCGGGACCAGGGTCCACAGTTGCTGGTGCCGGCGCCGTGGCAGCAGGCCTGCGAGGGCGGCGACGATGTCCTCGGCCAGCGGGTGTGCCGCATCGTGGCCGGTGGTGAGCGCATCGACGGTGGCCGGGTCGCCGAGCCACTGTTCGATGGCTGGACGGTTCCGTGCCGTGATCAGCGAGTCCGCGATGATGTGCCCGGCCAGCGCGTCGAAACTGATGATCATGCCGAATTTGCCGGGCCGCGCGCGTATCGGCGTGCGCAGCAGAATGCCTTCCTGCTCGAGCAGGCCGACCATGCTGGTGTCCCAGTGCGGATCCTGGTCGACCAGCTGCCGGAGCCGCTCGAACTCGATGCCGTGGGCGCGCCGATCCCACAGCAGGCTTCCGATCTTCGCCAGTGCTGCGTGCACGTCGGCGGCGTAGACCCGGCGGTGTGCGGGAGCCAGCTGGGCGATGCGATCGGCGGCCTGGTCCAGGTATCGGTCGAAGACCGCGGTGAGCGAGCCGGGCATGGCTTCCAGGCCAACGACCTCGCGCCGGTCGGGGTTGGTCACCTCGCAGAACAGGCGCAGCGTCAGCGGGTTGTCAACGACCTGTTCCGGCAGGTCCGCGTCCGTTGTGTCGATCCGGTAGTGGGCGAAATAGCGGTCGAGCGCCGGCTGCCGGTCGCTGCCGAACCCGTCGATCGTCAGCTGCCGCGTTCCGGTCGGCAGGCATTCGTCGACGAACCTCCTGCGCAGCGTCACGACCAGCAGCACGTGCGGGTAGTGGGCCAGGAGCGGCTCGACTGCGCCGAGCAGATACTTCCAGCCGCGGGGGTCCTCCGCCTCATTTAGTCCGTCGATCACGAGCGGAAGCCGCCGCTGGGCGCGTTCGCCGGCGGCATCGAGCGCGGCTAGCAGAGCCTCCATGGTCGGACAAGCCCGGCCACCGATCGACAGCGTCTGCGCGAGATCGTCGAGGGTGTCCCGGGTGCCGAGCTGACGGCCGTGCAGGAAGATGCCCGCGGGGCGATCGCCGCCGTCGGCGGTGAGCTGGGCGGCGAGGTGGGTTTTGCCGTTACCCGCGTCGGCGACGACCGCGACCAGCCGGACGTCGAGATGGTCCTCGATCGCCATGATTAGGGCGTGCGCGTTGTTCAGGTCGTCCAGCGCATTGGTCGCCGGCAGCGCCACCGCGCTGCGGGCGTTGCGCAGCTTGCGCAACAACACGCGATGCTGCGTACTTACCCGGGGAGTATTGGCGTAGCGGCTGCGGAGCGCCTGCCAGTCTGCCCGTTCGAGATCGGCGGCCACCGCCAGGCACTGGTCGCGGCTGGCGGCGAGCGTCGCGACGAACGCCTCGGTCTCGTCACGCAGAGCAGCGGGTACGTCGGCCGGTAGCCCGGCGGCCAGCCCGGCGCCCGGGATCTCGAGTGTCGATGCGGCGGCGCTGAGCTGCGTCCGCGCGCCGCGGTCGCCGAGCATCCGCTGAATGGACCGTTCGGCGTTGATCGGCTGGTGAGCTTCGGGTAGCCAGCGGAAACGGACCGGGGCGACGGCGCGTGCGTGGAGTTCCCGCAGGGTTTCCCGGGTCAGGACGAGTTCACCGAAGTAGGTCTCTCGGTACAGCTGCCCCGGGCCGGCCAGATGCTCCTCGACGTTCGCGCTGGTCCACAGGGTCAGTCGCATGTTGCCGGCGAGCGGCTTCAGCTCGTAGAACCAATCCTGGTCCTTCTTGGTGAGGGGATGGCGTGTCCACAGCACCCAGTCGGTCAGGTCCGGCAGATCGCGGACGGTGTCCTTGACGGCCTTCTCGATCTTGTCTCTCCGGGTGGTGCCGATCGCCCGCCCTGGCGGGAGCTCGTACCATCGGCACTGCCAGCCGAACCACCGACCCGCCTCGCCGAGCGCGCAGTCCTGGTCGAGTCTGAGATGGAACTCGATGCCAGCCTGATTGGCGGTGGCCTTGAAATCCCCGCCCGCACCGTAGTGGCGGTGCATCAGATGGCGGCAGAGCATCTCGAAGTTGTAGGTGGCGGCGCCCGGCAACCGGCCGAAGGTGTCCCAGCCGACGCTACCCATTGCGTCGCACACCGTCGTCGTCGAGGCGCTTTCCCTCCTCCGGGAAGTCGTGGGCGGAGAACATCTCGATGCGCGCGCCCTTTGTGAGGAGGATCTTGATGTAGGCCTGGACTTCGGTCTCGTCGGTACGGATCACCACCGAGTCCCCGCGTGCCACGACATTGGCGCTGTACGCCAACTGTTCGAGCTCGGCCGGGCCGAGGCTGTGCACCTCGAGGGCTTGGAGCAGGGCGAGCATCGAATCACTGAACCGGGACGGCGGCTGGCCGTACTCGATCCTGCCGGCGTCGAGGTCGCCCTGGACGCCGGAGGCCAGCCGGTCGATGAGCTCCTTCACGGCGCCCGCCTCGCCCGCGGAGGCGAACTTGCCGACCATGACGAGGTTCATGGAGTGTTCGGAGCCGTAACCCCACCAGATCCTCACGGGGTGGCTCCGGTGGTCCGCAGGACCGACAGGGCGGCCATCAATCCGTCCTTTCCGATCGGCGATCCGCCGGCCTGGTACGAGGATCTCTTCAGGACGCCGTCGGCGGTGATGTGAGCGTAGGCGTCCAGTGGCTGCTCTCCCGGGACCGGCGCGGTCACCGGCAGCCCTTGGATGCCGGTCGCGCCGATCGTGACCGCCAGCGGTCCCCGATAGCGGTTCAGCCAGGCCCGCATCTCTGACAGGGTGACCTGGTCGATGCCGTGCCAGCGGGCTGTGGGTTGCTGCGGGAGAAGCAGGAGTTCGCGCGCAGCGGCCTGCGTCGCCACGTCGGCGACCTGGTCGAGCTCGTGCACCGTCCGCTCGTTGACCACGACATTGATGCCGAACGGCGCCACGTCCCGGACATCCGCGAGGCGGTCGAGCAACGCGCCGAAGGGTCGTCCCCGTAGCCGTTCGTAAGTCTGCCCGACGCCGTCCATGCTGATCCGGATGAAGTGCACCGCGCCGGCGAGCCGGGTACAGACGGAGGCCGTGAGATGGTGACCGTGACTGGTGAAAGTGACGGCGAGATCTGTCTGCGCTGCGACGAGTTGGCACATCTCGGGAAAGCCGGTGACCAGTGTCGGCTCGCCGCCGCCGAACCCGACCCCGAAACAGCCGTGCCCGTCGAGTTCCTTCGCCCACGCCACCACGGTGGCGGTGTCGTGGCGGCCTGGGGTCTTGGGCGCATAACAGTAGGAACATCGCAGGTCACACGCGTTGGTCAGGGCCACCGAGACCTGCCGCGGCGCGAGAGCGACGGACTCGTCGGTCCCCGGCTGATCGATGAACAGGTTCATCCCGGTTCGGCGATCGAACACATGCGTGCCGAGCGCGGTACGGCGCGTCTTGATCCCGGCCCGCGCGCCAGCCGGTCCGGCCGCTCCCACCGGGGCGGTCTGCGCGGAATCTGCTGCCACCCCACCGCATCCCTTCGGAGCCCCTGCATACGGACGATACCTGAGCGTGACGTCCGGCAGTACATAGTGCCACGCGCGGGGATCCTGCCCGACCGCCGGTCACCGCTTCGGACCGGGAGATCGCAACCACGCGATGAGGGGCCGCCTGGTTTCATGCAAATCGCCCCGCCGCTTGTTTCTCAGCTTCGCGCGGAGCCGAACCATGGCGACGCGCCGCGCGTGGGGGCCGGGGGTCTCGCTGGTCGCCTTGAGCTACTTCTTGAACCACTGGATCGGTCGCAGGATCCAGCGAGTTGACCTCAGGTTGAGGGCTGACCGGGCCAGGCGAGATCCGCCCAGCTCCATGGGGCAGATGGGTTGCCGTCGGGATCGCGACCATAGCGAAAAGGCGCGGCTGTGCCCGGTTCCAGCCGAAGGTAGGACTCCAGACGTAGGTAGAAGGTGAAATGGCCGGTGTCCGCGAGGCGGGCGAGCAAGGACCGAAGTGGCGCCCCAGCTCCGGCTTCGTCGAGCGCCGACACCAACATCTCGACCGCGCTGGGCCGTTCGAGGTCCACGGCGGCGACGGCTCGCTCGGCCAGCGTCATCACCTGTTCGTCAGCACCGACGTGGGTAAGTGCCTGCAACAACCGCGGTATGTGCGGCGGCCCCGGCTTGGTCTCGTGGACGTCGACGATGCGCGCGGGGCAGCGTGCCAGCAGGATGGCGAGGGCTTCGTCACGACCCGCACCGCGTAGCTCGGTCAGCAGTCGCAGCACATTGCTGGGCTCGGTAAGGCTCGCCTCGGTGGCGACCCGGGTGTCGAGCACGGCGGCGGCGTCAGGCCGCTCCAAGTCTCCCAACGCGTCGGCCAACTGCACGACGGCCTTCACGTCGTCCACCGCTACGACGTTCCACGGTTCACGGGCGAGGATGTCGTCGGCTCGGCTGAACGCGGCCATGGCGAGCAGAAGGCGCGCGACCGCACGCGCGTCGTTCAGCGATACGGTGGTTGCGGGATTCCGGCTCAGTAATCGCTGTGCGGCGTTGTCGTCGCGGCGGTCGGCGAGTTCCTCCAGCACTGCGGCCACGAGGTCCGGATCGTTCACCGGAATGTTCGCGGCCAGCTGGGCCTGAATGTCGGCCTGGGGGAGTACCTGCTGCAGGATGCTGAAGGTCTTCGCGTCGGCGATGAGAGCCGGATCGGCGAGGATCCGCTCGATCACGCCTGTCACGACGGTGTCGTCGCATAGAGGCAGAAGCCACAGGCCCGCCTGCAGGTCGGCGATGATCGCCTCCAGGCACGGTGCGGGCAGTGCGGCTTCCCAACCGGCGTCGAGTCCAATTTCGACCGCTATGCTACGTGCTTCCCTATGCCATGCCGCTGAAGCATCACTGCCATATCGGTGCAAGCGCGCTGCCAGCTCGTCGAGCTGCGCAGTGGCGCCGGCGTCGGCGAGAGAGCCCCACAAGAATCCGGTGTCGCTGAGGTCGCCGAGATCGACGCGACCTGCAGGGCCCGCAGCGAGAAGGCGTTCACGCTGATCCGTGGTCCCGAACTCGGCGACGTCGCCTAGTAGGGCTCCGGCCGCGAATCCGTCCGCCGGATCCATCCGATCGATTGCCGCGTCAAGAACGCCGCGGGCGAGGTCGCCTGCGCCCAGCGCGACCAGATCACGTGCCAGCCAGCGGTCACCGTTGCCGGCCAGCCGGACGGCGAGAGTACGGAACTGGCTCTCCTCGCCGAGGTCTCGGAACTGCCGCAGCAGAGGTGAAGTGTATCTGTTGATCGCCACGTGGGCTGCGGGATCACGAGCCAGCACGACGCGCAGTAATTCCTCCTCGCCGGCTTCGCGCAGATCTGTCAGAAAGGTGTAAACCGCCGAGGGATCATGTAAGGAGCCTTTGAGGGCGGCCCGATGGCGAACACGTCCGACCAACTCCTGCAGCCCGAGTCGCTCGACGGCGCGGATCAGCTCAGAAGCATGCCGTAAATCGGACCGGGGCACCTCGTCGACGATCCAGCGCGCCGCTTCGGCCGCGCCAGCGGCGTCGACCTCGTCTAGGATCGAAAGCAGTTGTACAGCGGCCCGGTCCGTGCGGTGGCCTGCTGCGTGCCGGAAGAGCACGGCCGCTTCGCGCAGCAGGCCCCGGTCGCGAGCCGCCCCGGCCAGCGCGGCCACATCTCGCGCATCCAGATGAGTGCGCGCCGCCCGCCAGAACGAATCCGGCGGGAGCACGGTGGCTCGTTCCGCGGCGCCGGCCTGCTTCAATGGGTCGGCCAGCACATAGCCGTCGACGGCGTCAGCACGGGTGAGCGGCCCTCGCACACCGTGGACCGGCGTACCGAGATAGGTGAGGGCACGCTCGAACCAGTCGGGGGGTAGGCCGTCCCGTTGCGCACCGGTGAGTTCGCCAAGGGCGGCGGTAGCGAGGAAGTCCGCGCACATGTCCGACTGCGCGCCGAGGCGCCGGGCATCGACGGCGGCGTGCACGACCGCCCGGGCGCCCGCTGTGGCGGTCTGGTACCGCCGTAGCACCTCGGGCACGCCCGCGAGGTACTGGGTCACCGCCCCGCGATCCGCCCGCTCCAAGGCTTGTCGCAAGCGTGGATCCGCGTCGGCGAGGTCCCGCAACGTTTGCAGCGCAGGTCCGGTGAACGTCGGAGGCACCGGGATCGCGGCGTTGGCGAGCAGCGCTCGCGCCTGGAAATGGGGCTCGTCAAAGTCCCGCGACGTCGGTGCGGCGAACCGCTCCCACTTCTCTGACCAGATAGTGCCCAGCAGCAGCAAAGGGCGCCGTACGTGGTCATCGACCATAGCGCGCAGCTGTAGGGCTGTGGCCTCGTCCAGGAACCGCTGTATCTCGTCGAGCCAGAGGACGGTGCGAGGCCCCAGCGCGCTCAGCGATCCGGTCAGCTCGCCCGCGTCGAGTGGGCGCCAGATGTGCCAGTCGTCGCCGAGACCACGAACCGCTTCCCAGCAGGCGCGGGTCTTTCCTGTCGACGAGTCGCCCACCAAAACCTGGATGACAGTCTCCCCGGCGGCGGCGCGAGCCACCGCGGCCGCCAGCACATCGTCGTGGGGGCGCCTCACGTAGCGCGGCAGCAGGTCAACCGCACCGTTGACCGTGATCGCGTCGTGCACGCCGAGGCCGAACGGGTTCTCCGCCCATTGCCGGGCCGGCCGGCCGAGTCGATCACTGGCACGGGCAGCCGCGGCGATCCGCGCGGTGCTGACGCCCGCGGCCCGCACCTGGTTCTCGGTCAGAAACGCCATGCGCCAGCCCTCCTCGTCGAGCAGTTCGGTGACGCGGTCGTCCAGCTTGCCCTGGGCCCGGGCCTCCGCGGCGATCGCATGCACCAGGCCGACGATGTGCTCGATCAGCTGAGGTTTGACACCGCGGTCGAGCCAGTTCTTGACCGACTGGGCGGAGACGCCCATGGCACGCGCGATGCTGCGCTGCGACGGCTCGCCGCCCAGCTCCGTTCTCCTGAAGGCGGCGAGCTGGCTGACTCGGTCCGCGTAGCCGTCCACCCGTCCACCCTAGGCGTGGACGCCCCATGGTGAGCACTACGGCATAGCTGCTCATCCATCCAGATGGTCGCTTCTCGCCCGGGTGCTCACCGACCGTCCCGGCATGACATTTCTCGTGCTGGCCCTCGCCTTGTCGGGCGCCCTCAACATCGCCTTGGCGGCGGGCATCATCGCCGCCGTTGCCGGTCAGAGCCGTTACCGGGCACTGGCCGTCGGCGGCACAGCGTTCCTGGCGGTCCTGACCGTGTTCTTCACCGCCCTGCCGTCGTACACGTGACGGTCTTTCGGCCTTCGACCCGGCGGCGGGCTTGGTGGAGACCCACCGGTCCGGCCAGCGCCCCGGGATGCCGGGTGCGTTCTCGGAAAGCATTTTCGGGAAGTGGCCGGTTCACGGTGTCGCCGCGCCCGACGACCGGCGGCGGGCCCGTGAGGACCGTTGCGGTACGGGTAGGTAGCTGGGACGGGACACCATGACCACGCCGGTGATGCCGGGCAGCGCCAGCAGTGTGTTGCGGATGCTGCCGTGGTGCTGCACCGAGCCCGGTGCTCGCGGCTCTGGTCGTCGAGGAAGGGCGCGCCGAGTCCGGTTGGCCCCGCTACAGCTTGTCCCGGATCGCGGTCGGACGTGTGGTGGACGGTCTGACGCGGATGAACCTCGAAGACGCCGACGCGCAGACGGAACGATCCGTGCTCGTGGTGAGCGTCAACGACGGCTACGCGATCGTCGCCTCGACCGGCTATCCACCCAGGATGGAGAGCATGGCCCCGAGCGAGCTGGCAGGCGGCCGGATCTGCCAGCTCAGGCGCCGGGGGATGCAACTCAGTCCATTCCAGTGGATCGGCAGGGTGGTCTCGGCGAACCGTTGGACGCCCCCGGTCGCGGAGTACTGCGTCGACCCCTAGCCCTAAGCCGTAGCGTTCGTCGCCGCCGTCAGCCCGCTTAGCAGCCGTGACTCCCCAACCTGGTCGTGCCCGTTAACGCCCGCGTGTCGCTGCACGCCCGACGAGTGGGCCACCCCGCCAGGGAACTCGGCAAGGGCCGGCCACGTCTACCAGCGATTTCGAACTCCAATCCCCTCGATGGTGTTCGGGGGGCCTCAAAAACTACATCTGGTCCTCATTCATCCCGAGCCTTAAGCTGGCAATATGCGAGACTGGGTGACGATCCTTGCCACAGTGTCGTTCGTGCCCGCTTTCGCCAGCGGGGTCTTGGCCATCATGAAGGCACGAGTTGCCCGGCGAGAATCTGTCCACGTCACCATCGCGGTCGGCTCGGAGCGGATCGAACTCGCCAGTCGCGATCCAGCCGAGATCGCCGAGGCAGTCCGCGTGCTCGCTGCCGAGCTTCCGTCGCCTCCGCATCGGGGACCTCGCGCCTCAATGCCACGGCAACGCGCTGCCTCTGCCGACGAGATCCCCGCCCAGCGTGGCGAGGTCGTGCAATGAGGCCCTCCGACTCCCGTGCGGGCGCGACCCTATCCCGCGCAGCCGGCGTGAGTGGCGGAACGGGACTGATCCTCGTCGGTCAGACCATCGGGGGGACCTGGGGCGCGGTCATCACTTACCTGTCACCAGCCATGGGCTACCTGATTGGTTACGGGTTGATGCGATGGAACGCTTGGGCGGACCGTCGTCAGCGGCAGCGCGCAATGGTCGAGTTCGAAAAGGACGTGAACGACGCGCTCGCTAGTCCGGCTCTCTCGGAAGGGCAGAAGCAAGGGCTGCTTGACGGGCTTGCGCAGATTAAGGTCGCTGCGGCCATGGCGAGTCTGGAACGGGTCAGGCTCAGCATCCAGGCGTCCGCACCAGAACGGCTTGACCCGGGACATCTCGCGAGCGCTGCCGACGAGCCGATCGCGTCCGACGGCTGGCAGGACACGCCGCAAGGAAGACCTTCTCCAGTGCTGCCGAATCAGCCCCATGGCGCTGACGGAGGCTAATGCGCGCCCTTGCCGCAGGACGTTTCGGAGGCGCCGCCCGGCGGTCGCCGCCCGCCCTGAAGTCTCGATCCAGGTCAGCGTCGTGGGGCTCATCGGGCGCTCTCCTTTGTCACGGCGGCGGTGTGCCATCCCCAGCTGGCGTGGGGGACGTGCGGCAACCAGCGCCGCCGCTGCTCCGGCCCTCGCACTGGCAGGCTGTGGCAACCGTCGGCGCTACGCCGACACATGAGCGCGTGGCACTCTGTGCCAGTGAATGAGTTCCGGCAGCAGATCCGGCGTCAGGCCGACGGCGTCGCCCAGATGTATCTGGACGGCGAACGGGCGGATCAGCCGATGACTCGGCAGCAGAAGGAGTTCATTGAGGGGATTATCGCGGCCGACTACGACGGCCGGACGATCATTGAGCTGCTCCAGAACGGCCACGACGCCCATCCGCGCGAGGTCCGGACCGGGCGGCTGGAGTTCCTGCTGGCGGAGGACGAGGCCGAGCACGGGGTGCTCTACGTCGCGAATGGCGGCGGCCCGGTTGCGCCGCAGGACTTTCGGGGCATGTGCCGGATCGCGATGAGCCCCAAGCGGCCCGACCAGGGCATCGGCAACAAGGGCGTCGGGTTCAAGAGCGTCCTCCAGCTGTCGGAGAGTCCCGAGGTCTACAGCCGAGCCACCGCCGGATCGCCCTCCTTCGACGGCTTTTGCTTTCGCTTCGCCCAGCCGTCCGACTTCGGCGAGCTCGCCGCTCGGGTGGCCCCGGAACGTGCCGGCCTGGCCGATGAGCTGCGGGCCAACGTGTCGCAGATGACGGTGACCGTACCGCTGGACGGCCTTCCGGAGCGGGTCGGCGAGTTCGAGACGGCCGGGTACGCGACCGTGGTCCGCTTGGTCCTGCGCTCGGCCGTCGCGCTGGAGCAGACCCGCGAGCAGCTGAGGCAGGTCTGGTCGACTGCGGTTCCGTTCAACCTCTTCTTAGAACGGGTCGAGCGGATTACGGTGCGAACGCGAGCCGCTGACGGCGCCGAATCGGTCGAGGCGCTGACCAGGACGTCTCGGCCGGTCGGCGACAGGACCGAGGAGATCCGGCTCCAGGACGGCAGGACCTTCCTGCTGCTGCGCCGCCCGGTTTCAGAGGCCGCTATGCGGACCGCGATCGAGAGCAGCCGCCTCAACTCCCGCTGGGCCCGCTGGGAGGGCGACGCCGAGGTGTGCGTCGCCGTCCCGCTCGGCGAACCCCTGGACCAGGGCCGGTTCTACACCTTCCTGCCGATGGAGGAGGCGGCGCCGCTGCCGGCCTTCGTCAACGCGCCCTTCTTCGCCCAGCTCGACCGCAAGAGCATGAACGCGGCGGTGCCGCTGAACGACATGCTGCTGAGCCAGGTCGCGGCCCTGTGCGCGGACGCAGTTCGTGGCGGTTCCGCGCTGCCTGGTGGGGTTTCGCTCGACCTGGCCTGCTGGCAGCAAGCGGCGCTGCCCCGGCTGGTGGCGGCCTTCGGCGAGGACGAGGTACCGCTCACCGGCGTGCCGCTGGTCCCGGCTCTAGGGGTTGTGGATGAGCGGGTGCCGCTCGACGGGGTCAAGCTGTGGCGCGGCAAGGGCACCACGATCAGCGCGGAGGCCGTGGCGGCCACCGGTGTCGCGCTCGCCGACAGCTCCCTGGGCCCGGTGCGGACCAAGCGCGCCGAGACGCTTGCCCGGCACCTCGGCCTGCGGCTCACGGCCACCTCGGCGGAGCTCGCCGCCTGGGCCGAGGCGGTGGCCGCCGACCTGGCCCTGGACGACGCGAACCCGGCGGTGTGGGCGGGCTTCTACGACGACCTGGCCGCCGAGCTGCGCGACTTCCCGGAACAACTGCGAGGGCGGCGGGTCCTGATCGGCGAGCGGAGACGGTTGCTGCCGGTCACCGACGAGCTGCGGGTTTTCGTACGCCCGAACGGCGAAGCCGCAGCACCACCCGCCGCCGTCCATGCCCGCCTGGCCTTCCTGCTGCCTGGGATCTGGCGCGTATCGGAACGGCCACGCCGCCCGGGCCGGGAGTGGTTGGAGAACCGGAGACTGGTCCGCGAGTACCACACCGAGACGGTCCTCGACGTGATCGGCGCCGCCATGCGAGCCCTCGAGCCGGACGACCACGGAGCCCTGCGGGAGTGCCTGGCCTTCGCCTTCGACGTCTGGCACCGGGCCACCCGGGAGGTCAGCCCGAGCGTGGTGCGCGTCGCGAACCTGCTGGTTCCGACTGCTGCCGGCTGGCGGAAAGCCCAGACCGCCACTTTCGGCGCCGGCTGGGGCGGCCCCACCGCCGACACGGACGCCCAGCTCGCCAGACTGCTCGCCGCGGCCGCCGAGGTCTCCGGCGACCTCGCCCGAGTCGCGGAGGCGTGCACGACCCCGACCCACCTGAAAGTCGGCGATCCGGACGCGTGGCGCGAATTCCTGGAAGCGGCCGGGGTAAGCCACGGGCTCACACCCCTGTACTACCCGAAACGGGTCTTCGAACTGCGCGGCGAACAGGTGGCGAACCCGGCCGCGGCACCCCTGCCCGGAGTCGATCTTCCGGCCGCCGACAAATGCACCTGGCGTGAGGTGGCCGCCGGGTGGAAACGGTGGCTGCCTCAATCACGGACGGTCCGCTACCGGCCCGCCACCGATGTCGCGGTCCTACCAGGACAGGGCGATTGGCTGTCCTTCAGCCCTGAGGCCCGGCGGATCTACGCCGAGTTGATCCTGCGCGGGCTTGAGGTCTGGCCCGACTCCGTCCTGGAGATCTTTTTCGAACGGGCCACCGACAGCAGCAGGGCGGCCTGGCCGACTTTCGTCTCCTCGTTCCTGGCCACTGCGGACTGGATCCCGCAGACCACGCCCGGCCAGCGCAGCCAAGTCACCCTGGCCGTCCCGGCGGACGCGTGGTGGGTCCGGGACGAGGCGACCCCCGACTATCTGCGCGCCCAGCCGCACGCGCTGCGGAGCCTGGCTACCCCGCGCGTGCTGGAGCGGCTGCGAAGGGCCGGAGTCCGCTTCTGGGACGACCCGGCGAGCGCCCGCAGCCGCCTGGACGAGCTGACTGGCCTTGTCGACGGGCACACGGCGGTGAACCCGGGCGTGCGCAAGGCCTACGAGGAGGCCTGGAACGAGATCGCCGAGGGCGCCGAGCCGCCCGGGAGCATGCTGGTCACCCGGCAGTCCCGGCTGGAGGTCGCGGACCTGCGGGCCGAGGGCGAACCGGTCTACGTCTGCGACGAGAAGGGTGCCGCCAAGGAACGCCTGCTCCAGCAGACTCCGGTCGCGATGCTGGCGATCCGGTCCCGGCCGCTCGCCGAACGGGTCCGCCGTCGTCTCCTGGGGACCGGCCCGAACCGGCTCGTGCCCACCTCCGAGGTCGCCGTCGACGTCATCGGGGACGGCGTGCCCGCCGCGGACCTGCCGTTTCGTGATCTCGGTGCTTTCGGCGGCGACTGGCTGCCCACTCTTGTGCTCGGCTGCCTGGAGCTTCAGCAGAGCTCGTTCCGGGCCGTCACCGTCCAGCGCCTGGTTAACGTCGACCGGGCACTGTCCCGCTGTCGGCTCGCCACCGCCACCTCGGTCGTCGCGCACATCGGTCCGCACCGGATCGCCGCCGGTGACTCCGGCGCCCTGTCTTTCCTGCTCGACAACGGCGACCACCCGCGCATGGTGGTTCTCGCCCTCGAACCGGACCGGTGGACGGTCCTCCAGGCGGCGAGCGGCGCCCTCGCCGAGCTGGCCGGTGACCCGCAGTTGGAGCCGTCGCTGCGGCTCGCGCTCGTCGACCTGCGCCAGCGCTGCGGCGAGGCGACCCCGGTGATCGCCGACATCGCGGCCGTCCTGCGGGTGCCGCCATGTGATCTGGAGGCGGCCGTCGCCGGAGCCGTCACCCGGTACGCCGACCATTCCGCCGTCGTTGCCGTGCTCGCCTGCGTCGATCTGGATGTGGCCCAGGAACTGCGGGAACACAGTGACGGCTTCGGCGGGCGCGACGAGTTGCGCGCCTGGCTCGCCGCTACCGGAGTGGACGCCGACCGGGTGCTCGCCCTTGCCGACCGTAACGACCCGCTCGCCGCGATCACCGAGCTTGGCGTCTCGCTGGAGAAGGCCAACCTGGCCTTCCGGCTCTGCGGACTGCCGCCGCTGCACCGCCGGGGCGGGCACGCCCGGCAATTTGAGGCGTTCCGGCAGCAGTACCGGGCGGCCATCTTGGACCAGCTGAGGGACCGCTTCCTCCCGGTCGCCCGGCGGGGCGAGCCGTTGACCGGCTACCTGAGCCTGCGCGACCTACGGGGTCTGACTGCCGACGAGAGATGGCTCGACCACTACTGGGAGCTGCCTGAGGAGGTGATGCACGAGCGGGTCGATGCCTGGCTCGACGAGGGTGCGCCGCCCGCGTCAGCGGAGGAGAGCGGGCTGCCGCCGGTCGACACGCTGCGCGAGCACGGCCGCCGGGTCGCCGTCCGGGCGGTGACCAGCGCCCGGCTGGTGGTGGAGGCGTGGTCGCACCGATCGCCGGAGCCGGCCACCGGCCGCCCGGGCAACCCGGAGACGGTCGCGTCGGAGATGGCCGAGGCCGGAGCGCTAGACTTCAAACGGATCGGCCAGGACGACGTGATCACCTGGCTCGCCGAGCACGGGCAGTGGCCGGCGGCGATGCCCCTTACCACCGCGCCCGCCCGGCTTAAGCTCTCCGAACAGGACCTGACCCTAGCCGGGGAGCGATTGCAGCAGGCCTCGGTAGTGCGCCACCGCAACTCGGTGACCACCGTCTACGGGGGCCGCAAGTACGGCCAGGAGGCCGAGGAGACGCAGGCTTTCATCGACGCGGTGCGGGGTTCCGTACCCCCCGAGGTTTTGAACACCCAGCCGCTGCCCGCGGCCCTGCCGCCCATGCCGCTGCCCGCACCATCCTCCGGCCGCGCCCGCGGCGGCTCCGGTTGGCAGGTCACCTCGGCACCACCCGAGGTGACCGCCCGAATCGGGCTTGCCGGCGAGCTGATTGCCGGCGAGTGGATCGAGCACCACTTCCGGTTGCCACCCGAGGTCACCTGGGTCTCCGCTAACCGCCGCAGCCGCTTCCCCGACGGCCGGGCCGACGACACGCTCGGCTACGACTTCGAGGTCCCGCTAGGCGACCGGCGGCTGCTGATCGAGGTCAAGGCCACCAAGGAGGCGGCCGCCCAGATCACTCTCGGTGAGTCGGAGGTACGCACCGCCCAGAGCCTCGAACCGCACGAGGAGTACTGGATCCTCTTCGTCACCCACGCCCTCGAACCCGAGCGGCACCGGGTCCACGTCCTGCCGAACCCGCTGGCGCCGGGCGGCCTCACCCACTATCAGGTGGCCGGGCACAGCCTGCGACTGCTGTTTCAGTTGCCCGGCGCCACGTCGTGAGCCGATCAGTCGGCGTGCAGGGCCGTCTTCAGCTCGACCTTCGGGTCGATCAGACCAGCTTCGGGGTCTGGAGGCGCAGGCCGTGCAGCAGCGCGTTCAAGGTCCCGTGATTGACCTAAATGCCGGCTGTTCACGAGCTGCCGCGCCCGGTCCCCGGACCGGGCGAGGATCGCAACACCACCGCGCTCACCCTGAGCGGCCAAGACGGGTACAGCTGCGCCAACGCGCAGGTAGGGGCCATAGTAGGCGGCTTAGCTCACTCGCCTTCCTAAACGGTGTATCCTTCCACCGCAGGCTGCTGACCTGCGGGTTCCTTGATCTGAAGCCCGAAAATCGGTCGTACAGGCGTGTTGCTGTGATCGGTTGCTGGGAATTAGTCGATCGACGGGCGCCGGATAGAAGGCAGCCCCAACATCCTGTGAGGTCGGGGCTTGGTCGCGACCTGGCGCTACTCGCAGCCGATGCCGTCGCCGTCTCGGTCCAGTTTTCGCGAGCAGCCTGGGTCGCCCTTGCGGATCGGGTCGGCGCCTGCCTGCCGAACCTCCGTGCAGTTGGCGTAGTACACGTCGCCGTCCGCGGCCGGGCCGGTGTCGCCGTTGCCGCCGTCCGGTTCGCACGCCTCCCCGTCCCCGTCCCGGTCCAGTTCGGGTCGGAAGCCGGGCTCACCCGGGTAGAGGGGCTCGGTTCCGGCGTCTCGTACCGCGTCGCAGCTGTTGTAGTACGGCGTTTCGGGCGCGCTGCTGGCGCGCGGCGGCTCGGGTGCCGGCTTGCGGGCCGAGGCCGTCTTGGTGGGCGCGATGGCGACGGCGGTGGGCTGCGGCATCGCCACAGGGCTGTTGGTGCTGGCGTTCGTGGCGGTGATGCGCTGCACCTGAGCCGACGCGGACAGCTGAGGCTGACTCTGGGCGGCCGGTTTGTCATCGCCGATGCTTGCCCCGCAGATGACCAGGCCAACGACTGCGGCGGCGGTGAGTGCGAGCGTCTGCGCGGGCTTCAGGGGCTTCAGGGGCTTCAGGGGCTTCACCTACGCGAGTGTGCCGGGGCTGATCGGCGGCGGTGATCGGCTGACCGGATGCCGGGGTGTCAGGAAGGTGACTGGTCCAGCTGGCAAGCTGCTTCAGCCGAAGAGCAAAGTCGGGGGGATTCGGTACGGTGGCCGGGTGATCGAGGTGCGACAGCCGACCCCGGCCGACCTGGAGGCGCTGGCGGACATCCTGAGCGCTGCGGAACTTGGTTGTGGCCCTGAGGGTCGGCAGTGCTGGGTGGCCGTGGAGTCGGGCGTCGATCGCGTCCACAAGGTCATTGGCGGTGTCATCGCTGACTTCAGCTACGGCGACTACGGGTCCACTGTGCCGTCCGGCCACGGTGACAACCACGCCTACATCTTCGCCATCGCGGTGGCGCCCGAGGGTCAGCGCAAGGGCGCCGGTCGCGCTCTTATGCGCCGCGTTGCCGAGGGTGCCCACGCTGCGGGCCTGTCGTTCCTGGTTCTCATGCCTCAGGAGCGCCGCGCGGACGATGTCAGCGAGCACATAGCCTTCTTTCGCGCCTGCGGCTTGAGCTCGTTGGCGCCGGAGAGGTATATGTCGCCCTACGGTGCCACCGTCCTCGAGATCCAGCAGCGCTTGCGGCTCGACTCCTGATGCCGTGGCCTGGGCCTGAGGGTCAGTGACCTCTGCCCATGAGGTGGCAACGCGTAAACCGGTCGCTGTGCCCGAGCCGTACTCGATCCGGCTTCGGAACGCGGCGAGCACGACGTGAAGAGTTGATCGGCCCTCTGGGGCGAAAGGCCGGCGGGATCTCTGCAAGTGGCCCGCGCGGGCCTGTTTCGTCTACCTCGGTAGGGCGATGTGGTGCCTGCGGAAGAGACTGTTGAAGAAGGCCGTGACTAGGGGGCGTGCCTGGTCTTCGTCGTGGAGTTCGGTCGTGCCGAACCGATAGACCTCGTAGCCGGCGAGGGTGAGGTCGCGGTTGGCGGCCACGGTACGGGCGTACTCGTTGCCATCTGGGAGCCAGCGTCGCTGGCCGTCGGGAGGTGCTTGTTCGCTTGCGTAGTGCGTTTGGCCGTCGACTTCCAACACGATTCGGGCGCCGGCTGGTGCTAGCAGCAGGAAGTCCATGCGGAACTGCACCAGCGCGTATTTGCCGCAGGTCTTGATTGTTCTCGGGTCCCAGTGGCGCCACACCTCGGGTAGGAGGGCGGGAAGGTCTTGGAGGGCGGCCCGGTAGATGTCGTGGTAGAGCTTGAACAGGAGCAGCTGTTGCGGGGAGCCCGGGGCACGCTGCTGCCGAGCCGCTGGTACAGCTCCCGCTTGGCGTGGTGATCATTGTTGATCCGGCGGGTGTCCGACCACCAACTTTGCAGGTCGCGCCAGCGTAGGCCCGAAGGGCTGATGGGCCGGTCGTAGACGAGAATCTCCCCGGTGGGATCCACGACCTCGACGTCACTGTCGATGACGTCGATGAGCCGTAGATCGGGCTTCTTCGGGGACGCGAAGATGAGCTGCTTGGGTCGGCCGGTCCTGGATCCGGTGGCCACCAGGTGGAAAGTCGGGTAGCGGTCGGTGTTGCCTGTCTCCCGAAGCTCCAGCCCGATGGCGGCCAGCCGCGGATTGATCGTGTCGACCAGTTGGCGTTGGGCGTCTTCGTCCGGCACGGTCTCGCCGGACACCATGCCTTCGAGGAAGAGGGCGAATCTGCGGTCAGATGCGTGATCGACCGCATCCAGCTCGTCGAACAGCTGCTCGACGGTCCAGTCGTCGTTGCGGTAGAAGTGCCGTTCGATGTGCCCGCTGAGACTGGTGTCCTCGAAGCCGAAAGAGATGCCGCTGTGGCGAAGGTCAAATAGCGTGGCCAGGAGGTTGTGGAATCGCTGGGCGTGATCGACCAGGATCTGCCCCGGCAGGGCCCGGGCGAGGTCACGTCGTGTCCGCTTCGGGATCGGAGGAGGATGCTCGTCGGCCCACACGAGATCCTGGATCGTCATGCGGTCGATCATGTGTAGGCCGGTGTTCCGTTCGACCAGACCGATGGCGACCTCCCGGAGTCGCTCGTCCGGGACCGCTGCGGCGCTGCTTGCGCCACGCTGGGCTTTGGTCTCGCCGCCTGTCGATGGCGGGAGTCCAGCCTCGGCCAGGTCCTCGTCGAGCTTGGCGTGAGTGCCTCCGTCAGCGATCGCGCGGGCGGCCCGGGTCACGACCTCACGAAGCGTCGCGACACCCGCGTCGTCAGCCATCGTGTCATTCTGGCAGGCATCGCACCGAAGTCACACTGGCCTCAGATATCGACCAACGCTCCAAGCGTAGTCCTGCACGGACACAGGATCGGGGCAACCCGTCCAAGTGCAGCACCTGCTTCCCCTTCGCGGTGCGACCACGGTACCCGCGACACCGAAGCGGCCCGCCAGTTTGATGACCAGACGCCGAGCCACCGCACCATCACCGCAGACCACATACCGCACCCGCGCACTCGACGTTGCAAGGGTGACCTGTGTGGAGCGTCGGCTTCGCCGCCCGACGGGTAGAGTGATGGCCGGCAGTAGCGCCTGCCAGACCCGAGCGTCGTGGGCCACGTCCCCATCGGCGCGCCGAGGCCGTAGGTTCTCCGAATCGCGCATCTCACTCGACGTAGGTCACTGCACCCATGGCGAGATGTGACGTGGCGTCTCGCGTGATGGAGCTCACGATGACCAGGAACCGACGTCGCAAGGTTGAGATCCGTTTGCAGCAGGCCGCCACGGGCGGCTCGTACACCGCTGCCCGGTGGCAGGTGCCGCAACCCAGCGAGCCGCTACCGCCCGCGACGGACAAGGTGACGGTGCTGCCGCCGATGGCCAGCTGGAACCGGCCGATCACCTGCCGATTTTGGGCGAAGCTCGTGGCCGAGCATGGGCCGCTGATCGCCGTCAACATCAGCCAGGGCGACCGGTGGTGGGCGCTGGACGACCTTGCCAGGTCCGTAGCGGGCGCCCTCCAGGAGGGGCCACCCGAGCAGCGCGGGTTGTGGCTGGCCTTCGGCACGTTCTACGTCACGAAGGCAGAGCACCTGGACGGCATAGTCGCGAAGCTCGACGGGGCCGGCGCGTTGCGCCGGTTGACGGTCCGTTCGGTGCCCACCGGCCAGGACTGTGACCACGCCACCTGCCGGCGACGCCGCGGTGAGCCGCCGCTGCCGGCCCAGCGCCGTCCGGTGCCGGCGACTCCGGCCGCCCGTCCGGCGGTGGAGCTCGGCCCGGCGTTGACGCTGGCGGAGGTGATGGAGGCTCACCCGACGTTGCAGCGGTTCGGGTTCGGGGCGTACTTCGGTACTCCCGTCGAGCAGCGGGTGCAGGAGGTGGCCGATGGGCGGGAGCAGCTGCGGGCGCGGGAGGACATCGTGCTGCGGATCCGTGGGTGGCTCCGGACGAACATCGCACCGGTGAAGACCCCGACGGTCGGCAGCTACGGCATGAAGCACGTGGTGGAGAGCGCGACGGGCCGGTACGTCACCAACGGCGAGTTGATCGCCGCTGCGCTGATGGCCGGGTACCCGTGGAAGGGTCCAAGCGGCCCCAACGCGCTGTTCGGGATGAGTAAGCGCGATGTCGACCGGGCCCGCGCAGCCCAGTAGGACCGGTGGTGGAGGCGCGGGCAGCAACGGTTGCCCGCGCCGCTACGGCGCAGGGCCCAGCGCGAGGTCACTTCTGCCGGTAGGCCGCCCAGATGGCCAGGCTCAAGCCGACGGTGCCGGCGAAGGCAACGCCGGACTGGAGGATCGCGTCGACCGGCTTGTGGGTGTTGAGCCAGACGAGGAACCCGGTCCAGCTGGCGACCAGCAGCGCGGTCACGAAGACGAGGGCGAACGACAGTGCGCGGGTGGTCGGCGACATACGGGACTCCTCCAAGAATCAGACCCCTCCCTTGAGGGAGGAACCTTCATCTGAGGGCCGTGCTGCGCACTATAGACAGTCGCCGGACTTCCGGCAAAAGGACGATGTGGGGGACCATCCCTACGTCACGGTACCCACCGTCCGAACAGTTGTTGATCAGTCGTTGGCAGCGCTCCGGAGCAGGGCAGGAAGCGCGCATGCCACCGCCACGGCGAGGATGACGCCTCCAGCGACCATCGGCGCCCGCAGGCCGGCACCGGCCGCGATGAGCCCGCCCAGGACTGCGCCAGCGGGGGATGCGCTGTTGGCGACAGTGCGGAATCCGGCGATGACCCGACCGAGCATGGCCGCGGGTACGAGCAGCTGCCGCAAGCCGGCGTTGACCGTGGTGATGAGGGTCTGGCACGCACCGATCGCGGCGAGCAGCGGAGCGGCGACCCAAGGGCTGCCGGTGGTAGCGATGATGGGCCAGGCGGCGGCGTGCGCGGCCACCCCGATGACGAGGGCCCGTTCGGCGCCGACCCGGCGGGTGATGCGGGCGGCGAGCGGGCCGATGACGACACCGCCGGTGGCGAGGGCCGCGATCAGCAGACCGAAACCCGTGTCGGTCACGGCCAGGCCGTCCTGGTCGGTGGCGTAGAGCACGAACACCGCCCACGCGCAGTTGTAGGCGAGGTTCGCGGCGGCGGCCAGCAGGGCTAGGGTTCGCAGCCTGCGGTGCCGGGCCAGCCACAGCAGGCCGTCGTTCACGGCGCGGCCAATCGGCGCGGTATGGTCCCCGCTGGCTCGGAGGCCACGGGGAAGCCGGGTCAGCAGAGCAGCGTTGGCGGCGAAGCTGGCCGCGTCGACCGCGTAGGGGACCACCCGGGCGGCGGTGAACGCGGCGGCGCCGGCCGGCGGGCCGATCAGGCTCTTACCGGCGGTGTCGAGCGAGAACATGCGGCCGTTGACCTGATGGAGGGTCTCGGGGTCACGATCAGCCAGTTCGGCGACGGCGGCCTGGAGGGCAATGTCGTGGAACACCTGCCCGGTCACGACCACGGCGGCGATGACGGCGAGGACCCAGACGGTGGCCACGTCCAGGGCCACCGCAGCGGCGAGGCCGGCGACGGCGACCGCCCGGGTGATGTCGGCGGTCAGCACGGTGGCCCGGTATGGCCACCGCTCGACCAGGGCGCCGGCGAACGGTGCGATCAGCACCCACGGGAGGTAGCCGATCGCGGTGACGGCTGCGACGGCGGTGGGGTTGCGGGTGAGGGCGGCGGCGGTGAGCGGGACGGCGGCGAGGAACATGCCGTCGCCGACGCTGGAGACGCCGGCTGAGGCGAGGATGGCCCCTCACCGGTCCCGTGGAGGCAGCGTGCACACTTCGCGATCTGGCCGAGATCATCAACCAGCTATGGGGCTTACCCACCCCAGACGGCTGTACCCGGCACCGCTGCGCCGCGAGGTCGTCGTGATGGCTTGGCCAACCGACGGGAGCGAGTCGTGCACCGTCATCGCCGCCGACGCCTTCGCCGGATTCGTCGACCCCGACGACCGCCCGTGGGAATGTGTCATCCTGCGTGCTGTCTTCAATCCCGACGAGTGCGTGAGTGACCCCGAATTGCGCCACTACGACTCCCGGAGCGAAGTGACCCGCTACCCGGCCGACCTGCTCTGGGTTCCAGGAACCATTACCGACGCCGCGGCGTGGTTTGCTGAGCACGAGCCCGAGCCGGACGAGTGCGACTACCTCGACCGGATTTTCATAGTCCGGCACGACGGCAAGGATCTTTACCTGCCGGTACGTCCGTCGTTGGCCGCCGCGATGGCCGACCAGGACCGCGCCGGCACCACGTCTTAGTTTGGGATCCGCCTGGCTGCGCTCGTCAGGCCCCCTGCTTCTCTATAGAGTCAGGGAACCCGCAGAGCTGAGGCCGCAGTAGACACCATAGTGACCCTTATGGTCACCGGTGCCGTCGCAGATGGTTGCCTCGGCCCGCCAATTGCTGCGTGGTGTTGGTGCTCTCCACCTTCGCCCCTAATGGAGGCTTGGACCTGATGCATGTCTGGTCGATGATCGCCGGAGCTTGGATCGAACACGCCCCACCAGGATGAGCTGCCTTACCTCCTATAGCGGAGACTCGGACCTCATTCGAGCTTGAGGTCAAGTCACCGCGCTGGCTGCTCCAGCTCTGCGCGGATCTGGCCGAACACACCATGCGGGTCATCCGTCTTCGCGAAACCGATGAAGGTCACCATGCCGAGCGTGTGATGATCACTCCACACGCAGATGTCGACGGGGATACCCGTCTTAGCCTGACCGGTGCCGCAGGCGGCCATCCCGCCCAGAGGGCCCGGCCGGAGCGGCGCTACGTCGGTCGCAGGCGCAGGTAGGTGCGACGGCGGTCTCCCTCGGACCGGCCGCGGATGGGGGGCCCGTGACCTGAAATGTAGAGTCCACGAGGGCGTGCGACCGCGGACAAGTTTCCCCCCCAGACGGCGTATCGGGGGATGACAGGCTGGCGAGGGCCAGCGCCGACGCCGAGGCGTGCACCGAGCGGATGCCCGGCCTGGGCACGCGACGGCGCCGACGAACTGTCCTACGTCGGTGTCAGCGTTCCCGATCTCGAGGAGCGCCCCGCCGATGAGGTCCCCTTCGGCGACTCATCACCTGCCCGGTTTGTAGCTTCGCTCGATATGGCCCTCGAGGTCGTCGGGATAGAAGTAGACGGGCCGGAGGTTGCCGCTCGCGTAGCGTTCCACCTGGTCGTTGAAGTGCGGCGAGTCTGGGTGGCCGCTCGCGCCCCCCGCCGTCACGGCCCAGGCGCGCAGCCTCGGCCCAAACTCCACGACCGCCACGAAGCTGTTGCCGCTGGTGCCGTAGTAGCGCTTCGTTCCCGGGTAGCGCCTCGCCCCGAACGAGGCGAGCGAGCCCCACTGCGCGGAGGTGAAGGGCACCGGGCTGCTCGGCTTGGCGTCGTCGAACGTCTGGACGATCGCGCCGTCGTTGCGCTGGAAGCGGTTGATCTCGCCCCAGGGCACCTGCCAGCTGCCGAAATCCTGCGTCAGCCGCTCCGCTGCCGCTTCGAGCGCCGTGAGCCGCTGCGCGTCGGTGGCGCGCTCGGCCAGGTAGTCCCACATCGACATGCCCGCGTCTCGCGCCGCCTGCGCCAGGGGGGCCCAGAGTGCCTCGCCCCAGAACACGGCCAGCGACGTCGCGGTCGATTGCGCGCTCCAGCGGTAGTCCCAGCCGCGCAGCACGCCGACCGGGCCGGCGAGCGTCGCCTTCTGCTCGTTGCCCTCGGGCAGCTTGTCCCACGCTGCGATCAGCCCGGGCACGAGCCGGGCGAAGGCGGTGAGGTAGGTGTCGAAGGCGGCCGCGATGAGCGTCTGCGGGGTGAAGTCGTTCCGCGCGCTGAGCACCCGGATCGCCTGCGGTCCCCGTGGATTTTCACCGGCCTGGTCGAAGTAGCGCGGATAGTCGTCGGCGTCGGGGCTGTCCGGGCCGGCCGCGGTCCAGGGCCAGTTGTTCGTGTTGAAGGCCCAGCCGTTTTTCGGATTCACCGCCTGCGGGAGGCTCCTGAGGCTGTGCAGTCCGCGCCAGTCGGTCGCCGGGTCGCTGCCATCGACGGGCTTGCGGTAGTCGAAGCGATCGTCGCGGACCGGCATGAACTGCGGCACCAGGAAGGCGGTCTCACCCTTGGAGTCCGCGAAGAGCGTGTTGTTCGAGCTGTTGGCCTTGAGGCCCGCTACCTGCATGAAGTCCGCGTAGTCCCGCGTCTTGGTGCGCAGGAAGCTCTGCTGCAGCGCCTCGACGGGCTTGTTCATCAGCGCGAACGCGATCCACTTGCCGTCCGCCTCTCGGACGATCGGACCGTGGTGCGTGGCGAAGGTGGTGAAGCTGCGGCGAGCCCGCCCGCCATCCGCCGTGCGATACGACAGCATGATCGTCTTCGTCGTCACCGGCCGCAGGGCGTTGCCGTAGCGGTAGGAGTGTCGGCCATCCGGCCTGGTCACGATCGTCTCGGCGAACTCGTCGACGTTGTCGACGCCGCTCGACGTGTGCATCCACCCTGTGTTCGGGTTGAAGCCCTGGTAGATGAAGAACTGCCCCCAGGTGGCCGCGCCATAGGCGTTGAGCCCTTCCCGGCTCGTCACGTGCTGCTCCGAGCGGAAGAAGAAGCTGGTGTGCGGGTTGATCAGCAGCAGAGCGTGGCCGTTCCGGGTGTGGCTCGGCGCGATCGCCATGCCATTCGAGCCGCTGGGCTCGCGGAACAGCAGCCCCCGCTCCTCATCGGTCATCGGCACCGTTCGCTTGCTGTAGAAGGCTTCGAGCTGGGTGAGCGGCACCCGCTCGATGTCGCCACCGATGCTGCCTTCGGAGAAGCTCAGCGGCATCCACGGCTCGAACCGGCTGATCACACGTGGCTGCACCTCGGGGTGTGTCGCGAGGTAGTAGTTCAACCCGTCGGCCCAGGCCTGCATCAGCTTGCGCAGCCAGGACGGGCTGTACGCGTAGTCCCTCTTCAGCACCTCGGGGTCGACGTACAGCCGCTGGCGGAGGTCCTGCCAGATCGCACTCTCGCCCTCGGCCTCGGCGAGGCGGCCGAGGCTCACCAGATAGTTTCTTTCGATCCGGTTGAAGTCGTCCTCGGCCTGGGCGTACATCATCCCGAACACCGCGTCGGCGTCGGCCTTGCCCACCACGTGGGGGATACCCCAGTCATCGCGGGTGATCGTCACGTGCGCCGCTTGCTTGCGCCAGCGGGCGACGTCGCGCCCGGTCTGAGCGGGAGCGGCGGCGGCGCCGGACGGCAGCCCCGCCGCGACGGTCGCGGCTCCAGCGGCCAGGCCGGCTGCTCCGCCCAGCATGCGGCGCCGGCTCAGCCCTTCGGTCTGGTGGTGGTTCATGAGGTGGTCCACCTTTCTCGGGGGGGTCAAAGGGATCGTGCGCGATCGGCGCGGTGGGGGGCGCGCCCGAAGGGCGCCCCACCAGCGCTCGCTGGCGCCACGGGCAAGCCCCGACCCCTGGCCAGTGATCGGGAACGCCGTCGCGGCTGCGGCGCCCGCCACCCGTGTCCCGATGCGTCGGTGCGCTGATCCGGTCACAGGATCCGAACACTGGCCGGTCGATCCCTACCGGACAGACGTGGTCGCGGTGCCGACCGCCGTGCGTCTGGGTGGCTGGACGCGGCGACGCCGTCGGAGGGCTGGTTGGTGGCGGGGTGGTGGCCGGTCGGCCTGGGTACGGCAACGATCATCGCCGCCTCCCGGGTCGGTTGGTGATCAACCTGCTCCGAACTGCCTACCACTCGTTCTGGCTGCGCAGCAATAGAGGGCCGAAGATATCTTTTGACGTGCGGGACAAGCTCGCGACGGTCGAGCTCGGTCGCGGGTGGAGTGCTCGTACGTTTACGCGACCGGCAGTTGGGCGCGCTTCGCCGTCGTGACGGCCAGGATCCCGCACACGGCGGTGATCAGTCCGAGGACGGCCGCGGCCGGGTTGACGTACCCGGGCACTGACGATGAGAGATACGTGCCGCCAACTGTGGAGGTGGCATTCGAGTTGACATCCTCCACCGCCCTGAGGGGCGGGGATTCCCTCGGTCACCCGAGGGGGTTCCTGTTTCACCGGGCCGCGCCTTCACCGCTTGCGCGGGTCGGGTCTTACCGGCCCTCCACAGGTGTTTCACCTCTCCGCCAGCCCGACGGCGAGGATGTTCCTGGCGGCGGCTCGGGCCTGCAAGTACATGCCGTCGGGGTGGCGGAAGGCCAGTGCGCGCCAGCCGTCCCACTTCGGCTCGTAGGCCGGATCAGACGCCTGGGGGACGGCATCGACGGCCTTCGCCAGCATCGGCGTGAGCGGCGGATGCAGCCCTGCGGTCGTGCTGGCACGCCGGCCGGCCGGAGTCACCGCAAACACGCCCTCGACCGTGAATACGATCCTTGCCCACCTCCTCCCTCATGGTTGAGGGGCGCGCGGGGTGGCCGCTGGAAGATGTCAAAGCTCGATGGCGGGGCGCAACGGGGCCGAATAGCGGGCCAGCATCGGGTGGTCCTGCCCGGCTCGTGACCCAGTGCCGGCCACGCTCGGCTCTCTTGAAGTTTCGTAGCTACCTCCTCGCCTCTTCACAAACATGCCTTTCGATCGACATGATCGTCAGGGACGGTTGCCGTCCACCCAGTGCCGAGGAGGCCCCCATGCGGATAACCCAAGTCTCAGCCCGTTTCCCACGCGTCACCCGCCACGCCGCCGCAGTCGTCCTCGCCGCGCTCGCGGGCGCCGGCCTGGTCGGCGTCAGCGCGCAACCCGCGTCGGCCACGCCTCCCGCGATCCCGTCGAAGGCGACGGCGCAGTCGCAGCTCAACGCCCTGACCGTGGCCGCCCAGGGCTCGACGGCCGGTTACTCGCGGGACCTGTTCCCGCACTGGATCACGATCAGCGGTAGTTGCAACACCCGCGAGCAGGTCCTCAAGCGCGACGGCACCTCCGTCGTGGTCGACAGCTCCTGCGCGGCCACTTCGGGCCGCTGGTACAGCCCCTACGACGGAGCCACCTGGACGGCCGCCTCCGACGTCGACATCGACCACGTCGTGCCCCTCGCGGAAGCATGGCGCTCCGGAACCAACTCCTGGACCACCAGCCGTCGGCAGAGCTTCGCCAACGACCTCACCCGCCCCCAGCTGATCGCGGTGACGGACAACGTCAACCAATCCAAGGGCGACCAGGACCCCTCCACCTGGCAGCCGTCCCTGTCGTCCTACCGCTGCACCTACAGCAAAATGTGGATCACCGTGAAGTACAACTGGAGCCTCACCCTGCAGTCCTCCGAGAAGGGCGCCCTGCAAAGCATGCTCAACACCTGCAGCTCCTGACACAACCACTCGGCCAGCGGGGCGTCCTCCAGAACGCACCACCGACCGGACTATGCCTGCTGTGGTGGAGACGCCGCGCAGTCGCCGGCCTGCTTGCGCCACTGGCCGCCCGCGTCAGCGGCGAGGAGGCGCTTGACCATCACCAGGGCGTCTGCCTCAGTGTCGAACTCCCAGCGCAGCACCCGGCCATTCTCGCTGTCGCCCGCGCGGGCGACGACCTTCCACCGAACCTCACGGGTCAGCCACACATCCCGGCGGCCCAAGCGCCCCCAGATGCCGTTCCACCAGCGTCCCGCCACGTCCTCCACCAAGGCATCGTACAAGTGTTCGATCACCAGTCGGTGTGGGGTGGCGGGTTTGCCAAGCTGAGCCTCTGCGTAGCGGTAGGCGTTCGAGGGCCAGCCTTTACCCGGCCTATTGCTTGCCTTGAGGAGTCACTGGCCGTGAAGGAGGGGCCTGTCGTACCGGAATATGGGCGGGTCGTCCTCGTCGGCGCAACGGACATAGCGATGCTGCACGGGTGGGCTGGGGTGGTCACGGGCACCGATATAGGCACCGGTCTGCGGCAGGATGATGACCTGCGGGAGGAACCCGTTCTCGTCGACCTCGATGGGGGTGAGCCGGCCGTCGGCCGGTCCGCCGAGAAGCCATGCCTCGACCGCGGGCATCAGCGATTCACCATCAGCGTGGCCGCGGCCGTCAGCAGCCCGGCAACAGCCGCAATGAGAGCTGCCACCGCGCCGACGCGACCGATGACGCCAGGGAGGTGGTCTGGTGGGCCCTGCCGGTCCGTGCGTCGTGATCGGCCGCGTCCACCCCGGCTCATGGCTGCTCTCCCTCGCCAGTCGAGGGGACGTCCCGTCGTCCCCGAGGAGGTACTTCAACAGGGGTGGTTCGACCAATCAACCCGTCGCGGCGCCATCTGTGGACAACTCAGGTGCTGTGGATAACTGGATGATCATCGTGAACTTCTGCGACCATGCGCCAAGCGGTATCGCTCCTGACCGTGGTGGACGGATGAGAGCTCCTTCTTGCGCCCACACGTGGTGACCGTCGGGCCATTGGATAGCCGGATCGTCGTCGGCTCCACACTTGGTGCCGACATCTCTCCCTCACCCCTGCAGGGTGCGCAGGTAGGCGAGGCCGTACGAGGGTGGCGATCAGCGTGGTGGCGGGAACGGCCGCGAGTCGCCTCCGGCGGCTGCCGGAGGAAAGGCGCGAGGTGGCATGTCTGTGAAAAGCGGGTCGCATGCGGCAGCGCGGAGGCCTACTCGCAGACGTCGCCGTTTACCCTGCCGAACCTTTCCGACTCTGGCGAGCCCTGATCACAGGTCGGCTCCGGACCGCGCCCCGCCGAGTTCGTCCCGCCGGTAGTAGGTAGGCGAGTTGCGGCAGAGTTGGCAGGCGAGAACCAGCGGCTGACCGGACCGACCGGGCGGCTTGTCGCCGCAGCACAAGGGCAGACTCTCCACCTCGGGCGCCTCGGCCTGCACGCCGACCGCACCGTACCGCCGCTCGCAGGCGCGTTCCACAGGCTCGTCGCGGCGCCTGACGCTGCCGGCCTCGGCCAGGTCGACGGTCCCTCCGCGTTCGGCCGTAACCGTAGTGTGCGCGTCGGCGGGGATCCAACTGACGCGGTCGCGGTGTCGGTAGGGCAGCCAAGTCCCGTGCAGGATGCCTTCCAGCAGGTGGTCCAGGTGAGGGCGTGGACCGCAGGGGAACATGGCGGTCGTGGCGGCCTTCTGCCGGCTGTAGCTGTGCGGGTTCAGCGTCGGGTACAGGTGCAGTCGGCCGCACGGCATGACCTTGCGGGTGACCGGGCACCGGGTGGTGCCAGTCCAGAGGTCCGCCCAGCCGCACCGTTGCGTCTCGAACGTGATGGCGCCCGCGCCGATCTCTAGCCGGGTCTCGGATAGGTACAAGCGGTGGTCGTCGTGGGCCGGTACGGACAGGTGTGGCACCGAGTGCAGGAACGCGATGTCGCCGGCGCCGCGGTCGGTGGTCCACACCACCCGGTCTCCGGCCTTGCGAAGCGCTCGTTGCCGGGCCCGGATGGTCCTAGGGGTCTCCTTGGAGTGCTGGATCTCCCCGGCCACCGTCAGGACCGGACCGATGGCCAGGATGTCCGGTCGGCGGCGGGCGCGTGGCCGCCACACCTCGACCTCTACGGTGCCGCCGACGGATCCCCACGTGCGGGCCTTGCGCTCTTTGAGCGCCTTGTGGGTGTCGGTCTCGGGCTGGTGTTCCGGGTGCGGCGAGCGGCCGTCCTCGTGTCGGAACATGGGACCGTGCCGCCCTTCGACGAAGGTCAGCCAGACCGGTGCGCGGGGGAGTCCTTTTTGGGCCTGGTAGCGCATGCAGAGCAGGCAGAGCAGCTTTTCGCCGCGGATGCCGTGGGGGCGGTCGTTGGCCAGCTGTTCGCGAAGATCGGGTTGGTCGGGGTGACCCCAGAGCGCAAGTCGCGGCTGCAGCTCGACCGTGGCCGGCACGTAGAACACGCCGTCGTTGAAGGCGAACGGGTCGAGGTGCTCCCAGACTGGTCCGGTCACGGGTCCCCCTTGCGATGTTCCTGCTGGGTAGCCGGTGAAATCGACGAGTTACATGCCGCCTACCGAGGGTATCGTTCATCGGCAATCTTTGGGAGTGAAGGTGATTGGACTTAACCGGAGCTCGATCCCCGGCCGCGCCGCTCGAAACGCCTGCACTGTCGAGCGGCGCTGCGACGACGAATCGAGTGACGACAGGCGTGCTGCAGCCACGGACAGCCCCCGCCGGGTCCGTAGGCAACCCGCAACTCGCCGCGATTTCCGGGACGCGCCGGCCGAGTCATGGCCTCGGCGGTCACAGTCGGGCGAACCAGCTCAGCGAGGGCTTGCGCCTCCGCCGCCGGCTGAGCCTTCCCCGGTGACTCGGAGGGCGATCTGCAGTGCGGCTTGGGCGGGCGTGAGGTGCGTGGTGTCGACGACCTCGGCCTCGGCATGCAGCCACGTGCGGGCCGTCTCGGCGTAGGGCTGGAGGTACTTGAGGCGGAACGGGGAGGGGACGGGGTGTTCCGTCTCGATACGCGCGCGGAGGGTGTGTTGGTCCGAGTGGAGGACGAAGTGCCTTAGCGGGATGGCATGGTGGGCGAGGCCCGTGCTGATTTCGCGCCAGTACTGCTCGACCAGGACTGTCATGGGCATCACCAGAGTGCCGCCGGTGTAGTCGAGCACGCTGCGGGCGGTCTCGACGACGAGCTGCCGCCACGGCGGCCAGTGCTGGAAGTTGTCCGTCTTGGGCAGCCCTGGCGTAATGTCCATGAGTGTTTCGCCGACCTTCTCGGCGTCGAACACCCGGGAATCCGGGATCAGTTGCTGTACAAAGGCGCTGGTCGTCGTCTTGCCCGCGCCGTGGGTGCCGTTGAGCCATACGATCACGGGATCCATTCAACGCGCGTGAGCAAACCGGACGGCGTCCGTGCTCGGTCTGGAGCGATACACGCCTTCGCTACTCGGTCGGTTAGCTGTCGCGGTCCCTTCGCCAATCGGCGAGGAGTTTGGTAAGCCCGGAGCGAGGATCTTGGCGATGTCGTCTCCGAGCGGCTGCAGGGTTTGGCGTACCGCCGGGTGTTGCGCTGGCGCGGGGCAGATGAGCACCGCGAGGATCCGCAATGCACGCGCGAAGGTCAACAAATGCTGTTTCCGCCGGTCGACCGGCGGCTCCCGATTTGACACCCAGTCTGCGGGCGAAACTCCTGCCCTCGCGTTGGCTTCCGCAACCTGTGCGGCCCACTGCTGCGGGGTAGCTGGCGGCAGCACGATCGAGCACCAAGCGGGCGGCAGCGCTTGCGATTGCCAGCCCAACTGGACCGCGAGCTGTGGGTCCTCGGCGGGAGGTAGCGGTAGCCCCGATGCGGGTCGGCCGGAACCAGGGCGACACATCGGCGGTGAGGTAGGTAGCGGGCGAGACCGGCGCCGTGGGTGCAGTTGCCATCCACGGCGACCTTGATCACACTGCCGCAACCCCGTAGCCAGGCCAGCAACTGCTGGTAGCCCGCCGTGGTCGCGCGGGATCCTTGATCCCCGAGAACCCTGCCCGCCTCACCGACTATGGCGGCGTGATGAGTCTTCCCGTGACTGTCGACTCCACCTGCGACCTGACGCTCTTTGGCTGCCATGCTGAACCGTCGTCCCTCTCGCTTGCACCGAACAGGATCGGCACGCACCGCCGGCCCGAACGGACAGGACAGTGACGGGACCTCTTGCGCAGGCTCCTGCCAGCTTGACGAACGTCCGGCCAGTGGTTGCAGGAACGGGTCACTCGGACAGACCGACGACTCCGCCGGAAGGCAGCATCGCCAGTCAGCGAGCGAGCCAGACCGGCCGGGTGACCCGCTCCTACATCATCACTGTCAGAGAGTGACGACGGCGTCCTCGGCGAGGGTGAACAGGCCAGCGTCGAACGTGATCGTCTTCAGCTTGGTGCCCTTCGGCACGTCGAAGTAGACGTTCGCGGTCACCGAGTTGCCCGGGTTGATCTCGTCGAGGAAGCCCTGCCCGTCGCTGTTGCCGTAGATCCCGGCCTCCCCGTCGGCCTCGTACTCCCGGCCGCTGGCGTCCTGTGCGGTGAGAGTCCCGTCGGCGTGGAAGGTGTGCGCGTTCTTGGTGACGTTTTTGACGGTCACGCTGACCTTGCAGAAGGTGCCCTGCGCCTTGGTGTTCAGGAA
The DNA here is from genome assembly GCF_023896955.1 of Micromonospora sp. RHAY321. Lineage (GTDB taxonomy): Bacteria > Actinomycetota > Actinomycetes > Mycobacteriales > Micromonosporaceae > Micromonospora. The sequence continues at coordinate 277,315 of NZ_JAMHIW010000001.1, read as the reverse complement.
CTGGGTGCCGACCTGGGAGATCCCACACTTCTCGCTCTTGACGGCGAACTCGAAGTCACCGCCGCGCACCTTGTCGCCGATGCCGAAGGTCCTCGGCTTCGCTGGAGCCGGGGCCGCGGTGGTCCTCGCCGGCGCCGGAGCGGCAGCGGTCGTGGCGGGGGCGGTCGTGGCGGGCACCGTGGTCGTCGCGTCCGCAGGCTTGGCTACCGCCGGAGGCTCGCTCGCCGACACGCTCCCAGGCTTCGAGTCGCCGAACATGGCGCCGACGGCGCCCATGCCGCAGCACAGCGCCACCATGGCGCCGACGCCGATGAGGGTCGGGACCAGCCAGGCGGGGCGCTTGCGGGCGGCGGGCGCCGACGCGACGTTGTGCCAGCCGCCGGGCGGCGGGGTCTGGCCGGGCTGCGCAGGAAACTGGCCGGCGGGCGGAGGGTACTGCCCGGCGGGCACCTGCGGGAATTGCGCGGTCGGTGGCATCGGCTGCTGGGTGGCGGGCGGCTGATTTTGGGCAGGGTCGTAGGGGGTCGTCATTGGTGTGAAGGTCTCCCAGGCTTGGTGTTGCGCTGCCCGTACTGAGCGCAATAGCACCCACAGTCTCACAGCAGTTGCACAGTGCAATCATCCGGCCGTCCCGACGTGGACGCCGGTTAGCTGAGGAAACACCTAGAGCAGATTGCCGCCGTTAGCCGTTGAGTCACCCGCCTTGCTCACGCCCGGCTGCGGTATCCCAGAGCAGGTCAGCGTCCTCGCCGAGCAGCAGCGGTGCGTCGTACACCGACAGGTCCAGCACGGGTCGCACGTACCACACCCGGTGGCGCCAACGCTGGTGCTCGAACGCGATGTCCACTTCGTTCTAAGCCACCACCTTCGGTTCCACCTCCGCGTTGCGCCATACGGTGTCTAGAGTGGAAGGTTGCCGCGATTAGACGCCGTTAGCCAATTGCAGGTCGGCATTAAGCCTGATCATGTAATCGGGGTTAAACTCGCCCCACCGACATGAACCCATGCCCGCGGTAGGCGGATCGCGATGGTAGGCGCACGCCGTTCCCTTGGTGACGGTGGGTCCGATGGTGGGGAGTGGGGTGTGGGGGGATCCTGTGCGACACCAAACGAGTCAGCTTTGACCAATTTTCTGGTCGGGGCATGGGGCGCCTGCCGACGCGGCGGCGCTTGTGCGAGGCGATTTAAATACCAGGGGCAAGGTTAACGTTTTCAGCCCTGAAGGTAAATTCTTCCGCTCGCGAGTTGTCTATTTGGTGGTTCCAGCCTTCAGGCAGTGCACGAAATGTTGTCGGCCAGCACCCCGCGGTAGCTGATCGTGAGCCGTGAGTCCGCTTGCTACCGTAATGACGGTTTTGTGGTATCAATTTGTAGCGGTGCTTTACATGGGATTCCCGTGATCACTACCGTCTGCTCGTTTGCAGTTGATGATCACGGGGGCTCTCGATGGGTGCGTTGGTCAGTGCGTGTCTCACGTCGCGCACAGAGGTTGCGAGGCGACGGCGAGTAGCCGCCTTGGCGCTGCTGGTGGTCGCTGCGGCGAGTGTGGTCGTTCCGTCAGCCGCCGGTGTTGCTCAGGCGGCGACGCCTGCCGTTCAGGCACAGGCGGCCGGGCCGCTGGAGGCGGCGGATGAGTCGTCGGCGATGTTGCTGGCGCACAAGTCACGCAAGCCGGTGCTGGTAACGGGAATGACGTCTCAGACGTCAATGACGTGGGCGCAGCCGGACGGCACCTTCCGGGCTGAGGTCCACGCCTCACCTGAGCGGGTGCAGACTCCTGCGGGGGCGTGGGTGCCGGTGGACCTGACGCTGGAGCGCAAGAGCGACGGTTCGATCGGATCCAAGGCCGGTCCGTTCGGCTTGTGGCTGTCGGGTTCCCGGTCGGCTGACGCCGACGACCTAGTGAGCCTCGGAGAGGGCGCCAAGCGGACCACCATGGGTTGGGTCGGTGCCCTGCCCGAGCCGAGGCTGGACGGCGCGACCGCGACGTATCCGAACGTTAAACCGGATGTCGACCTGGTCCTTCAAGCGCGGCCAACGGGCGTTAACTACTCCTTCCTCGTGAAGTCCCCGCAGGCCGCAGCGCAGTTGACGACGGTGGCCATGCCCTGGTCGCCCGGCTCCGCCATGCGAGCCGGTGCCCGGGCGGTTGCCGCGGAAGAGCCGGTGACGGTCTCGCAGGGGGAGATGTGGGACTCCCGGATCTCCGCCGGCGGCGAGCCTCTGCACCGGGCCAACGTGGAGGTCACCAATGACGTTGTCGGCGGCCGTACGAGTCTGGTGCTGAGCACCGACGAGGCGTTCTACCAGGATCCGCACCTGCAGTACCCCGTCACGATCGACCCCACCATCAACCTGAACCCATCGTTTGACACCTACGTTCAAAACACGATCGCGAACACCGACAAGTCCGGTGACGACGAGCTGCGCCTGGGCTACAGCGACGACGCCGACGAGGGTTGCGCCTCCGGCTGCCTGGCCCGCTCCTTCCTCGCCTTCTACGGACTAAGCGCCTACGCTGGCGCGACCGTCGTGTCTGCTGAGCTGTCCCTGTGGAATTACTACTCCTGGCAGTGCGATGCAGCGGAGTGGCAGACGTGGCGCGTGGACGCTGTCGGCTCAGCTGTCAGGTGGGGCAGCCAGCCGGTATGGCGTGAACTGGACGGCAGGTCGACGGGCACCAAGGGATACAACTCCAACTGCGCAGGGGGACGAGTATCCGCGTCGGTCAAGAAAACCTTCCAGACCAGCCTTTCGGGTGGCTACAACACCGCCAACGTCGGACTACGGGCCTCCAGCGAGACAAGCCATACCGGGTGGAAGAAGTTCAAGTCGTTCGACGCGCCCTCCGCCAGGCCCTACGTCACCCTGATCTATAACCGCACCCCGAACGTGCCCACCGCCCTCGCGGTCGACTCCTGCTACTCGGCATGCGTGTCCCCGGCAGTGGTGCGCTCCGGCCAGCCCACTCTTTCCGCGCTGGTGTCCGACCCCGATGGCGGCACGTTACGCGCGGAGTACGAGGTCTTCGACAACAGCAGGTCGACAGTGAAAGCCAAGTCGGGTACCGCTCTTACCGGGGTCACTTCCGGTACGGCACGACCGTGGCGAGTCGTCCCCACTGCCGGCGGCGCTCTGCCCGACGCCACCTACCAATGGCGCGCGCGGGCCTGCGACACCTACACCTGTGGCGGCTACTCGGGATGGTTCACCTTTACCGTCAACACCCAGGACCCGTCGCTACCGACCGTGACGGGCACGCCCTACGCCGAGAAGTCTTCGGACACGTGGAACGGCGGACCCGGCCAACCGGGAACCTTCACCTTCGCTCCCAACGGCGGCACCGACGTCCAGGAATACCTCTACAGCCTCAACAACACCAACACCGTCACCCTGCCGGCAGGTGCTCCACAGGGTCAGAAGCTGAACTCGAGCCAGCAACAGGTGACCGACCTGACCGGCTTCGTGGGCCTCAACGCCACGATCGCTCGGGACACCGCCCGGGGCCACGCCAGCGGCGACTCGCTGAAGGTGACGCCGCTCGCGTCCGGCGGCACGAGCACAGGGCCGCAGGGCGACACGTTCGCCGCGGTGGGCGGCGACGTCGGTGGGCTACGCCTGGGCATGCAGGCGGGCAAGCGGTACTCGATCACCGGCTGGATCTACGTTCCGGCCAGCACGGGCCTCAACACCACCGGCACCTTTGGGAACACACGCGGCCTGCGGATCATGAGCTCCTACAAGGTCGGCTCCCTCTACGTCGAGGTCACCTCCATCAAGGCCTTCCGCCTAGACGAATGGCACCAGCTGTCCCTGGTCATGTCTGTACCTGCCGGGGCCACTGAGGCGTTCGTGCGTCTCTACAACGGCTTCCCGACGGGCCAGACAGCCAAGGCGGTCTACTGGGATGACCTGTCTGTTCAAGAGATAACGGGCACGAGTACCACCGCCACGATCACCCCTAGTAGCGACGGTGTCAACACCCTGTCCGTGCAGTCGCGCAACTCCGCTGGGGCTACCTCCGACCCGCGGGTGTACCAGTTCCTGGTCAGACCGACCGACGGTTCCTGGGCCTGGAACCTGGACGAGAGCGCCGGCACCACCGCCGCCTCCGTTCCCGATACGAGACCCGCCGCGCTCAGCGCTACCGGAGTTGCCTGGACAGATTCAGGCCGCGTCGGAACTGCAGCCTTCTTCAGCGGAACAGGAAGCGCCGACACCGCTTCGCCGGTGCTGGAGACGGTCAGTCCGGCTGGCTTCACGGTCGCCGCCTGGGTGCGCAAGTCCGAAGCAGGCGGCGCGCTGCAAACGGCGGTCTCCCAGGACGGAACGAACACGTCGATGTTCCGCCTCGGCTACCAGAACGACCGGGACCTCGACGCCGACGGCGTCAACGACCCAACCTGGTGCTTCACCGTCGCTCACAGCGATATCACGTTGAGCGCCCAAGACGCGGCCTGCACCACGGACTACGTCATTGACGATGAGTGGGTGAGTCTGGTCGGCGTCTACGACAGGACTGCCGGTGAACTCAGGCTCTATGTCAACGGGACGCCAGACGACGGTGGAACGCTAGTCACCGCCACGACCAGTGCCCCATGGTCGGCAACAGGCTCCTTCGCCATTGGCCGGGGCCGCGAAGATGCGAATTCGGCAGATTACTGGACCGGTGAGCTCGACCACGTCCGCGCCACCCAGTCCGTCTGGAATGACACGCAAATTACGCAGCATTGGATCGCGGAGTGACTCCACCCACAATCCACCACTCCTGCCCGAACGTGCCCTCTCTCTCAAGGAGCACCGTGAGTTCCGTCGATGTGAAGCGCCCATACACAGGCCGTTTTCTGAGGTCGGCCGGCAGAGTCAGCCGCCGCCTGTCGGGGATCCTCGCAGCCGTGGTGGCGGTCGGCCTGCTCGGGCAGCTTCCTGCCTCGGCTGAGACTCGACCTGGATGGAAGCCGCCGAAGGGTGAAGACGTCACGGGGGTGGCTGCGGTTGCATTGAAGCACCGGACGCGGCCGGTTTGGACTGCCGGCGATCGGCAGGTCCGCCAAGGTGGTGCCGTCGCGTGGCCACAGGCAGCCCGAACGACGGTGGACCTGTCTGCCGGGGCGTCGGCCGCTGCCCGAAGGGGCGATGGGGGAACGCAGGCCGCCGGTCTGCCGATCTCGATCACCCCGCTGAACGAGGCAGGGGCCGGGTCGACAGCTCGCGCGTTCACCGCTCCTGTTCAAAAGGTAACCGTTGAGGTCTCCGACCGGGCGGCCGCCGCGCGAGCGGGCGTGGCTGGCATCGTCGGGCGAATCAGCCGGGCAGACGGTCATCGCTCTGCAGGCGAGGTGGAAGTCGAGGTCGACTACTCCAGTTTCGCGGCGGCGTACGGCGGCGACTGGGCTTCGCGCTTGCGGGTGGTATCACTGCCCGACGGCAAACCGATGCCCGGACAGAACAACACCCGGACCGGCAGGGTGTCCGCGACGGTCCGCGTCGCGGGCAGCGGCGTGGCAACGGCCTTCGCAGTAACGGCCGGTCCCTCCGGCGACAACGGTGACTACAACGCCACCAGCCTCTCTGTGGCGGGCACCTGGCAGGTGTCGCAGCAAACGGGTGCCTTCTCATGGTCGTACGCCCTCAACAACGTGCCAGCGATGGGCGGCCCAGAGCCGTCGACGGCGCTGAGCTACTCATCGGGTTCGGTCGACGGCCTGTCCGCTGGCACCAACACCCAGGGCTCCTGGATCGGTGACGGCTGGGATCTGTGGCCCGGCTTCGTCGAGCGCAAGTTCAAGTCATGCGCCGACGACAAGGATGCGATACGTGGCGGCGAGCCCAACAACAAGTTGGTCAACAGCGGGGACCAGTGCTGGTACAAGCCAGAGGGCAATGCAACCATCTCGCTGAACGGCCAGGCGACCGAGCTCGTCAAGTCGAGCGGGAACACGTGGAAGGGCGAGGCAGACGACGGCTCGAAGATCGAACTGCTGAAGAATGCGTCCTTCGCTAACGGCGACGACGACAACGAGTACTGGAAGGTCACGAAGACCGACGGCACTCAATACTTCTTTGGCCGCAACCACGGCGTTGGCGGGTCGTCAGCCGCCACCGAGACCAAGTCGGTCTGGACGGCCCCGGTGTACGGCAACCACCCCGACGAACCCGGCTGGGTGGCCGGTGACTACGCCGCCTCCCGCACCACGCAGGCGTGGCGGTGGAACCTCGACTATGTCGTCGACCCGCAGGGCAACACGATGACCTACTTCTATAAGAAGGAGGAGGGTGCCTACGGACGTGAAGGCAACAAGGACAAGCGCACCACCTACGACCGCGGCGGCTGGCTGTCCGCGATCGAGTACGGCAACCGAGCCGACGCGCCCGCCACCACTTACGCGGCAGCCCGCGTCCTTTTCGACGAGGCCGACAGATGCGCCAGCAACTGCGGGTCCAGCGACAACCCGGTGACAGCGTCCTGGCCGGACACTCCCTGGGACCAGTACTGCAAGGCGGCGCCCTGCACGGACCAGCTTTCACCAACCTTCTGGACGGCCAAGCGGCTTTCGCGAATTCGCACCCAGGTCTACTCCGGCTCGGGCAGCACGTACAACGAGGTCGAGTGGTGGACGCTGCGCCACACCTATCTCCAGTCCGGCGCCAACGAGGGCAACCCGATGTGGCTATCGGGGATCACCCGCACCGGCAAGGTCACGACGGCCGGCGGCAGCGAGGCTAGCGACCCGGAGGTCGTCTTCGACCCCGGGACCGAAGCACTCGCCAACCGGGTCGACGCCATGGCTGATGGCCGCTCTAACCTGTTCCGCTACCGCATCCAGACCATCACCACGGAGTCGGGCGCCCAGATCGCGGTCACCTACTCGCCGGCCGAATGCACTCGCAGCGGCTTGCCGCAGGTGCATGCCAACACCAAGCGGTGCTATCCGAGCTACTACGGACCAAAGGGTGAAGAGCCCACCCTGGACTGGTTCCACAAGTACCGGGTCGACCGCGTCGACGTGTACGACAACACCGGCGGGTTCACCCACGAGCAGACCAACTACGACTACCTCGACCAGCCCGCCTGGCACTACGACGACTCGGAGTTGACTGAGCCGAAGAAGCGCACGTGGGGCGAGTTCCGCGGCTACGGCAAGGTGCGGGTTCGTAAGGGCCTGGAGTCCGGCGTGCAGTCGGCGACTGAGTTCCTCTACTACCGGGGTATGGACGGCGACAAGCAGCCATCAGGCACACGCGACGTCGAAATTATCGATTCCCAGCAGACCCGGGTCGCCGACGAGGACCAGTACGCCGGCATGGTCCGCGAGGAGACCACGCTGCTCGGTGCGGGTGGCGGCTGGATCGGCGGCACCATCACCACCCCGGTCAAGCAGGGACCCACCGCCACCTTCGGCAATCTCAAGTCCTTCATGACCAACACCGGCACGGTGCGCAGCCGGCTCAAGCTCGCCAACGGCTCGACCCGTTGGACGAAAACCGTCACCAGCTACAACGGCGACAACCTGCCCACCGCCGTCGACGATCTGGGCGACGAGTCCACCGTTACGGACGACCGGTGTACTCGAACCTGGTACGCCCGCAACGACACGACCTGGATGCTCGACCTCGCGAAGAAGACCGAAACCGTGGGGGTCAAGTGCGCGGCGACGCCGGCACTGCCTGGCGACATGTTGTCCGCTACTCGGACGACCTACGACAAGGACACCAACGACTGGGACACCTACCTGCCGGTCCAGGGCAACGTCGCGAAGGTCGAGGAGATCGACGGATGGACGGGCAGCACGCCGAACTGGTTCACCATCGGCCGGGCGAAGCATGACCCGGTCGGCCGGGTCATGGAGAGCTACGACGCCCTGGACCGCGTGACCAAGACCGATTACGTCCCGGTCACCGCGGGCCCAGTGAGGTCGGTGAAGATCACCAACCCCGAGTCACAGGTCAATACCGCGACCTACGCGCCGGCGTGGCACCTGCCTACGACGCTGGAGGACGCCAACGGCCTGCGCACCGACCTGACATACGACGGCCTGGGACGACTCCGCCAGGTATGGCTGCCAGGACGGCTCAAGAGCAGCCTCCCGGCGACGCCGGACAAGGAGTTCAGCTACGACGTCCGCAACACGGCACCCTCCGCGGTCACCGCGAAGACGCTGCTGCCCTCCGTCACGCCGGCCTACCACACGACTATCACCCTCTACGACGGCCTGCTGCGGGCACGGCAGATTCAGACGCAGGCCCCGGGCGGCGGCCGAGTCCTCAATGACACCGTCTACGACTCCCGCGGTTTGCTCGACTGGGCGTCCCAGCCGTACTACGACACCACCAACACCCCGCCGAACAAGGTCCTGGTGGGCAGCGTGGGCACGCCCGCGGTCCCCGCGCTCACGCAGAACGTCTACGACGGCGCCGGCCGACTGACCGATGCGATCTTCAAGGTGGGCGTCGACACCAGGTTCAACGAGAAATGGCGAACCACCACCACCTACGCCGGCGAACGCACCAGCGTCACCCCACCGGACGGCGGCACCGCCACCACGACCATCGTCGACGGACGCGGCCAGACTGTCGCTCAACGGCAGTACACGGACCGGACCGCAGTAGGCAGCGACACCGCCGGCACCTACGACGAGTACCGCTACGGCTACACCGACCGGGGCGAACTGGCGAGTGTCACCGACCCTGTAGGAAACAGCTGGAGCTACCGCTACGACCAACGGGGCCGCAAGACGAGCGAGGATGACCCGGACCGAGGCACCAGCAGCTACACCTACAACCTCGCCGGCGAGATGCTCACCTCAACCGACGCCCGGACCCGCACCCTCGCATACTCCTACGACAACCTCGGACGGAAGAAGACCGTTCGGGACGGTTCCACGACAGGCCCGCTGCGAGCCGAGTGGGTCTACGACACTCTTCAGTACGGCATCGGCAAGCTGACGAAATCGGTTCGGTACGAGCCCGCAGGTTCCGCGAACGCATACGTCAACGAGGTCATCGCCTACGACACGACCGGAAGGCCGAAGGACTCTCGCATCACCATCCCGTCCGCAGACGGAGCCCTGTGCGCGTCCAGCACCCTCACGCCGTGCTCGTACGGGTACACCAGCACCTACCGTCCGGACGGGCAGGTCAGCACCACTACCCTGCCAGCCGCAGCTGGCTTGTCCAGCGAGAAGCTGACCTACACCTACAACGACGTCGGTCTGCCCAATGGCATGCTGTCCGCGTCGCAGATCTACGTCAGCCAGACCAGCTACACCAAACTGGGCCACCAGTGGCAAACGATCCTCGGCGCGACCGGTAAGCGGACCTGGATCACGAGCACCATCGACGCGAACACCGGCCGACTGACCAACAGCAACGTCGTGCCTGAGCTGAAGCCCGAGGTCTTCAACTTCAGCTACTTCCAGGACCCAGCCGGCAACATGGAGAAGATCACCGACACTCCGGCCGGCGGCCCTGCGGAAACCCAGTGCTACACCTACGACCAACTGCGGCGACTCACGAACGCCTGGACACCGGGAACCGACAACTGCGCTGCGACCCCTGACGCGTCGAAACTCGGCGGTCCCGCGCCCTTCTGGCACTCCTACACCTACGACGCAGGCACGGAAAACCGCAAGACTGAAACCATCCACGGCACCACACAGACCACCACTCGCACGTACAACTACCCCGCCCAAGGAGCCGGCACCGGCTCGCATCCGCATGCCGCAACGAAGGTTGACTCCACCGGCGCCGCAACCAACACCGAGACCTACACCTACGACGAGACGGGCAACACCAAAACTCGTCCCGGCCCCGCAGGGCAGCAGGATCTCACCTGGGACAACGAGGGTCGACTCTTCGCACTCGCCGACAACTCCGGCAGCACCAGCTACGTCTACGACGCCGACGGCAACCGCCTGGTACGCCGCGATCCTGCTGGTTCGACGCTCTACCTGCCCGGCGGCATGGAGGTCCGAAAGCCGACCAGCTCCGCAGCCACCGGCACCCGTTACTACAGCCACAATGGCGGACCCGTCGCCGTCCGAGACTCATCCGGAGGACTCGACTGGATCGTCAGCGACCACCACGGCACAGCCGAGGCGACGATCCGAAACAGCGACCTCGCAGTATCCCGGCGACGTAGCCTCCCCTTTGGCGCCGAACGAGGTGCCGCACCCACGAACTGGCCGTCTGTGATGGACAAGGGCTTCGTCGGCGGCACCAAAGACAACACTGGGTTGACCCACCTGAATGCCCGCGAGTACGACCCCGCCATCGGCCGCTTCATCTCTGTCGACCCCGTCATGGACCTCGCCGATCCGCAGCAGTGGCACGGATACGCCTATTCACGGCACAACCCGGCCACCTTCAGTGACCCCAGCGGCCTTATCCCCGCAGACTGTGTATCAATTAAGGGTGGCTGCCCCTTATACCAACCGGGCAACGAAAAAGGCAACCAGGACGCAAAGAACAACAAGGATAACCGCTGCTGGCCGGCAAAATGTGATGCCGTCGCTGACGCCGAATACGCTTTTGATCCTGAAACCTGGACCGACCACATGTCGGACGGCCGGAAGGCCCCGAGTAAGGGCCAGGTCACCCTCACCGTCTGGGCGCAGCTCGTTTACGGCACGCACGTCTCCAACCTTACGGCAGTTGAACTCGAACGAGCCCGCTCGGACGTCCTCTGCTACAACTATCCCGACATCTGCCAGCAAATTCTCGACGAGATGTGGGCAGACGTCGGAAACTTCCTCGGCGAAATAACCGGGGTCAACGACGGGATTGACTGCGCAAACGGAAGTGTGTCGGGATGCGCCTGGACGATCGTCGGCTTCGTCCCGATCGGCAAGCTGAAGTCAGCCGGCAAGATCGGCGAAGCCCTGCTCGATACCGGAAAGGCCCTCTGCAGCTTCAGCCCCGAAACTAAAGTCGTCATGGCCGACGGCACCTCCAAGCCCATCAGCGATCTGAGGGTCGGAGACAAGGTCTTGGCCACCGATCCAGAGGCGGGTGAGACAAGTGGACGCACCGTAACCCATACCTGGATCCATCAGGACCGGCTGCATGATTTGAAGATCGACGGCAAGATTATTTCCACCACGGAGGGGCATCCGTTCTGGAATGCTTCGGTCGGAAGGTGGGAACCGGCAGATCAGCTCAGTTCCCGTGACAGGCTGCTATCCCTCAATGCTGCTTCGGTTCGCCTCGATGGTCGCCTCTCGGCGACGGCCCGCGTTGGGGTGGCGTACAACCTCACAGTTGCCGACATCCACACGTACTATGTGCTCGCCGGCAACACGCCAGTCCTAGTTCACAACACGAATTGTGGGAACCTTTTCAAGGGAGACGGTTGGCAGCACGTACTGCATGAACACGTAGACGGAAGTCCGGGGGTTGTCCCAGGTAACACTACGTTCTCCAAATATTCGGACCTGGAGGAAATCGGAGAATTGATCGAGGACACCGCCAAAGCCCGTGGCGTTCCGAATACTCCTAATCCGGTTACGGGGCTCCCCCGGGATGGAACGAAGCATACGGTGGATTTTGGTTACCCCGTTGGATCCCGTGGCGAGACAACCGTAGAGGTCATCCTGAATCCTGATGGCTCTCTCCGTACTGCATACCCGAGGTGATTGTATGGATGAATTCTTCCTGCGGTGGCGCATTGGAAGTCCTGGCTCAGCAACGTTTTCCTTGGATTTTCCGCAAGAGGCGGTCGAAGTTCACACGACCTACGTCGGTGACGGCTTGGGGTCTGTGCTGCAAGCAGCCCTCGACCTCCAAGGTGGGTCTAGCTCGGCGATAGCGTTTCTGCCCGCCGAGCCGGGAGGTACTTGCCTATTCTTCGCTGGCGCCGATTCGCTCGTGTATTTGCAGGTCGTCGATTTTGACGACATGTCATCTGAGGCCGGGCGTTGGGGCGGTGGACGGCTTCGCTGGAATGGCCATGTAAGCGTCGAGCGTTTCGTCCGCCAGACCGTGACCATGGCCGAGCATGTTTTGGTCAAGTATAAGAATGCGGCGGCATATTCCGCCGCTTGGGGGGGTGTCCTGTTTCCAGATGACAAGCTACGGCTCCTTCGAGATCGCATCGGAGACGATGCCAGTCAGCGGCGGGGGGTGAAGCCTGAATAGCTAGAGGGCCATTCCGGTCGTGGTCCACGCTGCCGCTGAGCACCGTCTGCAGCGCTGATCGCTCGGACGGCAGAACCGGTGGGCACCGGTAGGGTCGTCCATTAGGTTGTAGCGCTCGTCCATGCCGTCATAGCGCTGCTCGCCGTAGTACCGTTACCTTTCAGTGAGCGAAGGTGACTCCTGATTGGCAGTCGTCCGTTGCCGGGCGACGTTGACCGGATGGACCGGTCTTGACGCTTCACGGCCCGCCGCCCCGCCTGCGCATGCAGGTCTTACGGGTCTTACGTAGGCTCCACGTCCTGTTTTTGCGTCGCCCGGCAACTCCAGGTCGACGTGCCGCACGAGCGCGGCAAGATTACGTGCGGCGTTGACGTCCCGGTCCAGGGACAGCCTGCACGCGGTGCAGCGGAACGTGCGCTCGGCCAGCGACAGCTTGGGTTTCACCGTCTTGCAGGCGGAGCACGTTTTGGAGCTGGGGTACCACCGGTCGGTGACGTGCAGCGTGCTGCCGTACCAGCCGGTCTTGTAGCCGAGGTGCCGGCGCAGCGTCGCCGGGGCGGCGTCGGTCAGGGACCGGGCCAGCTTGCGGTTACGTACCATCCCCGCCACGTGGAGGTCCTCCACGACGATCGTGGTGAACTGCTGCGCCAGGCGGGTGGTGAGCTGGTGCCACGAGTCGGCGCGGACGGCCGCGACCGTGGCGTGCAGTCGAGCCACCGCGTCCTGTGCCCGCTGCCACCGGTTCGACGCGGTCCGCTTGCGCCTGGCCTGCGGGTCGTAGGGGCCGATCCGCCGGGCCGCACGGCGCTGCGCCTTGCCGAGTTTCTTCAACGCGGCCTTGAACGGCGCCGGGTTCGGCACCATCTCGCCGGTAGACAACACGGCCAGGTGCTTGATCCCGGCGTCCACCCCGACCACCCGGCCGGCCTTCGGCGCGTGCGCCGGCCGTCCGACCGTGCGCCGGACGGCGACCTGGAACGAGCAGAACCACCGTCCGGCGGTTTCGGTGACCGTGGCGGACAGGATCGTCGCGGTGCCGGCCTTCACCCGGCGGGCCAGCTTACGGGTGGATTCGTGGGTGCGGATGCGGCCCAGCCGGGGCAGCACCACGTGCCGGTAGCCGGGGTCGACCCGGATCGCGCCGGTGGTGAACCGGGCCGACCTGCGACCGTGCTTCCTCTTGGTCCGGGGCCAGCCCATCCGGCGGCCCTTGCGGGCACCGGTACGCCAGGCGTGCCAATTACCCAGCGCCGCGGACAGGTTCGCCAGCCCGGTGTTGAACGCCTCCTTGGAGCACTGCGCCCACCACGGCGCTACCCACTGCTTGATCTCGTTCCAGGTGCGCCGCAGGTCCGGTAGGGACCAGCCCTGCCACGGCGTCAGGTCGGCCTCGGCCACCCCGTAGCTGGCCTCGGCAGCCCGTTGCGTCGTCACCGCGCTGACCCGGCGCAGCATGTGGTTGTAGGCGAACCGGGCCGCACCGGTGTTGCGGCGCAGACCGAGAACCTGGGCGTCACTCGGGTCCAGGACGAACCGGTACGCCTGCACGGTCCAGCCGGCCGGCGGCTCGTACCGCTTCACGACTCGTCCTCGGCTGTGGCCGCGGCCACAGCGCGGCTGGCGCGGATCGCCCCGGCCCGACGGCCGTACAGCCGGGCGCACAGGCTGGTCAGGATCTCCGTCACGTCCCACACCAGGTCGTCGTCCACCTCGGCCGGGTCGGCGACCAACAGCCGGCGGCCCTGGGCGGCCAGCGCCGCCTCAACGTACTCGGCGCCGAACCGGGCGAACCGGTCCCGGTGCTCGACCACGATCGTCGTCACGGACGGGTCGCGCAGCAGCCCGAGGAACTTCTTACATCGGCCGTCCACGGCGGAGCCGACCTCGGTCACCACGCGGGAGACGACCATGTTCTGCCCGGTGACCCAGCCGGCCACCCGGGCGACCTGCCGGTCAAGGTCGGCTCGCCGATCGACCGACGACACCCGGGCGTAGACAACCACCTGGCCCTGGGTGTCGTTACTGACAACGTCCACCATGATCGTTCCCGACGGAAGACGCCGAGCGGGTACCGGCATGGTTCCCTCGCGGAACCATCGGTACGCGGTCTGTGGATGCACCCCGTTGCGGCGTGCCCACTCGGCAAGCTTCATGAGACCGACACTAATACTCACGTATCCGGATGTCTGCTCACAGAAGCGAGAACTGCTGACAACCCTTCCGCTCGAAGAACGAGTGGAAGTCGCCGAAGGCGGTGAACCGCTCGATGTCGCTGGCCCGCTGCACCAGCGGGCGCGGGCCCTGGACAAGGCCCGGTTCAACACCGCGCGGCGCACGGCGGTGACGAGCGGGCTCTGCCCGTCGTCGATGAGCCGCTGAAGGTGATCGGAAGCGACCCACGGGGACGGGCACCAGATGAACTGCGCCGGTTCCGGCAGGCCGGCCGCACGGTAGGTGGCTCGCGCTGCTGTCTCGGCGCGGTCGTGATCGGCGGATTCGGTTGTCAGGGCTGCGGCGGTCCAGACGCGGGCGAGGTCATCGGCGGGGGAGGGGATGGCGGTGTCTGAGGGGTCCACGGTTTTATCCAATACGCGTCGGTGTCGTTGGCGAGGGGCAACTGGTCGGGTGCCTTGATGGCTGAACATGACCGCTGGGTGGGCCATCAGGGTTCGACAAGGGGCAGCGCAGTGACCCGGATTCGGTCACAGCGTCTGTGGGCGGTGTTTCAGCCCCTACCAGGGCGGGTGAGGTGGCCGGCGGTGGTGTCGGTGAGTAATTCATGGGTGACGTGAACGTGATCCTCATGTTTGACTGAGATCTATGCGAGCGGGGGACGCGCGGCTAGCAATCGACTGTGGCAGCGCCAACACGAGCGCGGTGCTGGCATGGCCGGACGGCACCTGGGTGCCCCTGCTCTTCGATGGCCAGCCGGCGCTGTCCAGCGCGGTCTTGCTGTCGCCGGACGGCGGACTCCTGACCGGCCAGGGCGCGTGGCAGGCGGCAGCAGCGGCTCCGGACCGGTTCATTCCCACGCCGCGGCGCTCCCCGGAGCAGATAACTGTCGCGGGCACGCAGGTTGACGGCCTAGACGTCGTGGCCGCGACGTTGCGGCGAGTGGCCGAGGAAGCGCAGCGGACTGCGAGGGCGACCGTGTCCGATGTGCGGATGGTGGTGCCGGCGGGGTGGGGACCGCGGCGGCGGACGTGGCTGCGCCAAGCCGCGCACCGAGCCGGATTGGCGCAGCCCCGTCTGGTGGAGGCGCCGGTGGCGGTTGCCGGCTATCTGGTGGCCTCGGGTGTGCAGCTGCCGGTGGGCTCGTTCGTGGTGGTGTGTGATCTGGGCGCCGGCGCCGAGGTGAGTGTGTTACGGCGCGGGCCGACGGGATTCGAGGTCCTCGCTACCCTTGCCGACCCCGATGCCGGCGGCGCCGCCATCGACCGTTCCCTGACCGAGGCGCTGGCAGGCGGCGACCCTAGCTCCGCACCCGAGCAGGGCGGATGGTGGGCCCTGGCCGCGAGCGTCCGGGAAGCCAAGCACGCCCTGGCGATTCACCCCGCAGTGACGGTCGCGCTGCCATCGGGCTCGGCAACAGTGCTCAACGCCCCGGTCTTGGAACAGGCAGCGTTCCCGGTGCTGCGTCGTGCCGCCCGGTTGACCGGGGAGGTCATCACGGCGGCGGAGATCGAGCGGACCGCGATCGCTGGCATCTACTGCGCCGGCGGCGCCGCGCAGACGCCTGCGCTGGAGAAGGTGTTCATTGAGGTAGCCAGCCTCAACCCGGTGGTTGTCTCGGATCCGGGTCTCGCCGCGGTGCGAGGCGCGGCGGACGCCGGCGCCGCGGCGCCCGCCGGAGAGCCTGTAACCGCGAATGCCTCGCCGGTGCCGTCGGTGCGCCGGGCGGCGGCGATTGCCGTACCCGGTTTCGCGTCGTTGGCGCTGGTGTCGCAATTTCTGTTGACCCCGGTATGGAGCGGTGGTGGGGTGCTGTGGCGCTGGGCGACGCTGAACTGGGGTGAGCTGGCGATGGCCGCGGTGTTCGCTGTCGTCGCGAGCCTGGGCGCGGGCACCGTCATCGGCGCCGCCGTAGCCGCCCGCGAGCCCTCCGGCTCATCGACGTCACCGGGGGCGCATGTGGGCACCGGGATCCTGGCATCGGCGTCCCTCGGGACGGCGGTTGCCGGCATGTACGCGGTCGTCGGCAGCCTGTATATCGGCGACGAGGTCGGACCGTTCCTGCGGTGGGCGCTACTGCCGATCGCCCCGATCGTGGTGGTTGCCACGGTGATGGCGCTGGTTGCCGCAAGGGCGTGGCGGACACCTCGAGGCGGCTGGGCCGACATGCTGGCGTTCCCGGTGGGCTCGGTGATCACCGCTACGGCCGGAATGGTCCTGATCCAGTACTCGCTGGTCGCGGACCGGTGGCCTGACATGGTGGTGTGGATCGACCTCGCCGGCCGCATCGGAGGGCTCCTGCTCGGCGTCGCGGTCGTGATGGCCGTTGTCTCACCATTGCTGCTACGGATCATCCTGGCCGCGCCGCTGGGCGTGATCACCGCAGCCCTGGTGAGCCGACCCGCGTCAGGGATCCTCGGCGTCATCTACGCCATCGCGGTGACGCTGTGGTGGATCCGCCAGGTCTGGACGCGCATCATCCGCACCGACCCGAGGCCGGTCGACGCGCGATGAACACCTCAACCGTCCCCGCAGCTGGACGCGTTCCCGTGTCTGGTTGGGAAGGTGGATGAGGTGCGCCGGACCCGCCAGGTGGCATCCCTGCTGTTCCTGGCCCTGCTGCTGGCCGTCCCGCCAGTCGTGCTGGTCAGGATCATCGGTTGGCCGCTGACCGGCTGGCCGACCCTTCCGCAGGTCGAGCAGTGGGTGGCGCAGCCACTGACCGAGCAGACCCTGACCGCTGCCCTGAGCGTGCTGGCGTGGCTGGTATGGCTGCTGCTGGCCTACACCGTCACCATGCGGATGCTGATCCGGATGCTGGACAGCGTCCGGTGGCTTCGCCGGATACCGCTGCCCACGCCCCTGCAAGCCACGGCCACCGGCGTAGCAGGGGCAGCCGCCTTCAGCGTCGGCGCCCACACCGCAGCCGACCCACCGCAACAGAACGCGCAACCCATCGCCGCCGGAACCGAAGACGGGCACTCCGCGGCACGCCATGACAGCCACGCCGACACCCCCTACCTGGCGGTGGACGGGGGAGTCCTCGTGCCCGGCGGCTGGCTACCCGATGACGTCGCCCAGCAGGTTGGCGCTGCCGCGGCGATGGTGTGGCTGCGCCGCCGCCGTGCCTACCACCCCACCCCACCCGACCGTGAGCCCCGAGACCAGCCGGATCTGGCCGCGCTGCCCACCACCGTCGCCGCCGTCCAAGCCGCGCTCAGCGCCGAGCCCACCGCGTCACCCGCCCCACACGACGATTCCGCCGCTGCAGACGCCCCGGTAGTGCTGCCCGCTCCCGTTGCCGGCCTGCCCCGCGGCACCATCGGATTCACCGGACCCGGCGCCCTCGCTGCCGCCCGAGGAGCCCTGGTCACCGCCGCGCTAGCGGGGCTGCGCAATCCCGACGCCCCGCCGCTGGTCATCACCCGCTCCGCGTTGAACGCACTAATCGGCTCCGCCACCGACCACGCCACCGGGATTCCGCACGTGCGAGTGGCCGCCACCGCTCAAGACGCCGCAGCGATCCTCAGCCAGCCTCGCACCGCGGACCCCACCGGGCGAGACCTGGCAACCTCCGATGCAGCCCCGCGCTTACCGGGCCAGCAGCCACCGCTGCTCATCGTGGACGCAACTGCACAAGGCGCCGCCAGCAACTGGCGCGCGGCAGCCGCGGACACCGGCACCACGCTGGTGCTCGGCCCGTCGCTCAACGGCAGTACCTGGGTCATCGACCCCAGCGGCTACGTCACCTACCCCGATGGTGGGACGTCGAAGATGCGGCTGTGCGTCCTCGACCCGATGGCAGCTGCCGATCTGCTCACGGTGATCGGCCACGCGCACTCACCTGGCTCCCAGGAGCATCTCCCACCCGCGGGCCCCCGGATACCACGACAGAGCACCAGCCCGAAGCCGTCACCCCAGCCGCTACTATCACCGGTCGCCGGCGGCCGGAGCAAGCATCGGCTCGAGGTTCGCGTCCTCGGCCAACCCACTGTCCTGCGTGACGAACAGCCACTGACCATCCGCCGCACCGCGGCCCTGCAAGCACTGGTGTTCCTCACCGTCCACCCCGACGGCGCCAGCAGCCGCGAACTCGTGCAAGCCATCTGGCCGGGCCTACCCACCCACACCCTCACCGGCCGCCTCTACACCACTCTCAGTGAGCTCCGCGGCACCTTTCGCGCCGCCGAGGTGCCGACCGTCATCGAGCACACCGAGGACCGCTACCGCCTCAACCCCACCCTGCTGGACGCGGACCTCTGGCGATTCAACGCCCTCAGCAACGACGCCACCACAGCAGGCACTGACCGGGCCACCGCCTGGAAAGCGGTCACCGACACCTACACCGGCGAACTCGCCGACGGGCACGCCTGGCCATGGCTGCAACAACCGCGAGAGGCCACCCGCCGCGTCGCCATCGACGCCTACGCCGCCCTGGCCGCCATCGAGACCGACCCCCGGCAGGCCCTTACCTGGCTGCAGCGCGGCATCCGCGTTGATCCCTACAACGCCGAGCTGCACCAGCGGGCGATGACCGCCTTCGCGACCCTCGGCGACCAGAGCGCCATCGCCGCCCTCTACGACTCCTACGCCCGTCGCCTTGTCGCCGCCGGGCTTGAGCCCAGCGACGAACTGCGCGCCGTCGCTCGCCACCTCGCCCGTGAAACCCTCCTACCAGGCCGATAAAGGGCAGCGACGGCTGCCGTAGCCGCAGTGGGCCGCTCATCTGCTGGGCGGGAACCAGTTCTCCAACCAAAGCAATCAGCGCGGACCTCAAGTCCCATGCCCCACCGTGACGCAATCCAACGATTTTGTTGAGCGCGTCGGTTGTGCTGAGAGCTGGCGAACGAGACACGAGGCATGGTGACGGAGTCAACCCGGGCCGCCTGGGCTCGGCGCCGAGTGATCGCCGTACGCAACCCTGACGACCAGACGAATCCGTCCCACGACATGCTTGACGATCGGCCTAATCGCCCTGCTCCGACTTCCTTCGGTTGGGCAGCTCTTCAAGGAAGAACGTCACGTCATCGAGGGCGGAGAAGACCCGGCCGTCGAGGTCCGTACGCTCAGCGAGGCGGCGGACGAGCATGACTGATTCGGGCTCAAGGTACCCGAAGCGTCGGGCGAGGTGGCCCAGGCAGAGCGACGCCGTGGCGACGAGCCAAAGGTCAGTGCTTTCGTGCGCGATCCGGTTGCACCAGCCCTCGACAAAGATGCGGTCGTCGTCGTAGAGCGCTAGCCCTACCAACACCGAGTTGGGCGAGAGGGCCTGGTTTCTGCCCTCTAGAGCAGCAGTGAGCGCCTCATCCGCCTGACCGTGCGGCGCCAGCGGCGGATTCTCGTAGATGTCCACGGCGGGAGGCTACGACAGCGTCAAGCATGTGGTCGGACGCGAGACTCAAGCATGTGCCGTGACACGACAAGTGTGTTAGTGCCACCTGATGCTTCACGTTCCGTCCCAGCACATGCACGACGGTCGGCCTTGGTTGCTTCGTCGCCGTGGTCACGGTCGGGCGTGAGCAGGGATCAGCCGGCGATGGCCGTAGGCTTCGAGCATGAGCCGGTGCCTGACTGGGATTGCCGCCGAGCTGGAGGCGCTCACGCTGCTCGACTTCCACCCGATGAACGTCAACGCCGACGGTGCCGACCGGTTACAGGCGATCTGTGCCGAGCTGGTCGAACGGGACGACCCGGAGCGGTGGGCACCGCTGCTCTACTCACTCATGGAGAGTCTCGACGACGCGGACATGGGTAGTCCAGGCCCGATCGTGCACACCCTGGAGGCCTGGAGCGGCTACCCTCCGCTGCTCGCCGAATCGTTGCGGCGCAAGCCGACCCCGTTGACAATCTGGATGGCCAACCGCCTACTCAACACCGACCCCTCCGACGCAACCCAGTGGCTTGAGTTGCTGCGACAGGCGGTCGGACATTCGGCGGCGTCGCCCGAGGCCCGGGCAGACGCGGAAGACTTCCTCGAACACCAAGCCAGCCGCCGGTAGCACCGGAACGCGACGGCATCGACGGCCGACACGGATCGTGAACGCGGCCCATGCGTCTTGGCGATCATATCAAGCGTGTGGTGGGACGCCGGTGTATAGCATCAGCCGGGACACGACACACGCCACCAGAATTGTCGGGCTCCACTTGATGCGTGACGGATTGAGGTCAAATGATGGGCGACATGTCCGGCTAAACGATCTTGTACGCATCGGCTAGGGGCATCGATACGTCGCGCGGCCAGTCTCCAAGGTGCGGGAACTGGCGTAGGTAGCGCTCGCATCTCGCGGGGAATTCGCCCTGGTCACGTGGCAGGCGAGTCACCTTGACGACGTGGCGTGGGTCTGTGTGGCCGGGTCGCAGCATCTGAATCTGATCGTCGATGAACTCACCGCCCCCGAGATCGGCGACGGCCAGCGCCATGGCCGTCGCTACGACAACACTCACACACGTGCGGTAGGGACTAAAGACGGCCTCGACCTCGCTGCCGCCCTCTGGAGCATGGTCCATGACCATCAGCCAGACGCCGTCATTGCAGCCCGTAATATCGATTTCATAGTGGATCGCGCCAGGCGAACCGTTGGACTCGGGGTCGATGGGGTCACCGATGGTGGTTGACAGCAGTTCCGAGCCCCCAAGCCGCCGGCCGACAGCGATGCGACGCCCCTGCTCGTAACGTCGGTCAACGACCACGCTCAGTCCGGGTGTCGCGTCCACGCCGAGAAGCTCCGTTAGGGTGTTCCGTGCGGCGGTCAACACGGCAGCGAGCGGAACGGGTCTTGGCAACGACGCCTCAAGGTCGATCGACACGGAGAAACCGTAGCGCCCCGTCCGCGCCGGGCCTGCCAGTGCCGTCACGCATTAAGTGGAGCCACGGTGTCACCCATCAACCGGAGTACGACAGCCGGCTGCCGGCGAAGTGGACGCTCCTATTTTCCCGCAACCCCGCCGAGTCAAGTTGGTGCGGGATCAGGGCTGTTGGGAAGCCGGCCTGGGCAAACTGGGCTGGTTATGGCTGTCGTCTGAAGATCGCCATGAATCAGGGCGGCGAACGCGTTAGCGATCTGCCGGACGGGCTGCAGATCGAGATCAGCTCCCCAGGGATTGCTTCCGCCGACACGTCGATCGTTGAGCCACGCCGCCGGGATGCGGCCGTTCCGACCGGCAAGTCGGATGAGGTGCTCGTGGGCTTGGTCGACCAGTCGCAGCGCCACCGCGACTCGGCCTTGTGACGTGAGGAGAGCGTCGAGGTTGGCGTCAACGCAGCCCTGGAAGCCGATGCGGGCCTGTTTCCGCCAGTGTCGTTGAGCGTCCTGCAACCAAGCCAGGTGCGTGCGTGGGCACGACCTCCGCGAGAGCTTCGAGCCAGACTTCTAGCAGGCCGTCGCGAGCCCAGAAGCCTTGGCCACGAAAATTCGTGAAAGTCGAACCCATGATCTCGACTGTGGCAGCAGGTGCGGGAGCCGAGCAACTAGGCATCCCGGAGGGGGCGCGTTGACCTCAGCGCATGTGGCACCTGGCTGGTGTCGGCGGTTCGAGTCAGTTGAGTGAAAGCTTCCCGGGCGACATGGCGCTTCAAGCAGCGCATGATCTCGGTCTTGGTCTTGCCCTCGGCGGTGCGGCGGGCGACGTAGTCCTTGGTGGGCTGGTGGCAGCGCATGCGGACCAGGGTGATACGCCAGAGGGCGCTGTTGGCGTCGCGATCGCCGCCGCGGTGCAGGCGGTGGCGATCGGTGCGTCCGGAGCTGGCGGGGATGGGGCGACGCCGCAGAGTCGGGCGAAGGCGGCTTCGGAGTGGAGCCGGTGGGGGTTGTCGCCGGCGGTGACGAGGAGTTGTCCGGGGGTGTCGACGCCGACGCCGGGCAGGGCGACCAGGTCAGGGGCCACGGCGGTGACGAGGGTGGTCAGGTGGCTGTCGAGGTCGTTGATCTCGGCTTGAAGGGCGAGCCAGCGGCGGGCGAGGCTGCGCAGGGCCACCTTTGTGGCGGCTGCCGGATCGGTCGCCGCGCCTGGCCTGAAGGCGGCGCAGCTACGGATACGGTGCTTGCCGGCCAGCCCGCGAAGGAGCTGCCGGACTGCATCGGGCGCGGAGACGACGAGCGCCTCGATTTGGCCGCCGGCTTGGATGCGAGCCTTCATCGCCCCACGGCGGGCGACGCGCAGAGCCCGGATCATCTCGACCTGCGCGTGGCGAGTCTTCGGAGTGCCGCTGGCACGACCGGACAACGCCGCGCGGGCTGCGGACTCAGCGTCGATGGTGTCGGTTTTGCCGACGCGGCGGCGGGTGGAGCGATCCGGGCGGTCAACCTCCACAACGACCAGGCCGTAGTCAGTCAGGAACCGCAGCAACCGGCGCCGTAACTGCCGGTGCCTTCCACGCCGACCTTGACGACCCTGCCGAAGGACTCAGCCCAGGTCGCCAGCTGCGCATAGCCGCGCATCGTCGTCGGCAAGCTTCTGTTGCCCAGCACCCTGGCGGCTTGGTCCAATACCGCCGCGACGTGGATGCCCTTGTGGGTGTCCACGCCGACGGTCACGTCCTGCTCCTCGCTCACCCTGTCTCCCACCTGCTGCATGAACGGCATGACTCGGCCGCTGAGCACGAGGAGAACGCTGGACAGAACGGGGATGAGGGACGAGCCCAAGCTCCTAATCAGGTCACCACGCCGGCCCGTGCGCGCCGAGATAGGCGCCCCCGCCGACCGGGTCGACGGGTCCACATGAGGGCACGGAGCCAGTTCAAAGTCGGGTCAGGCTCGGCCGGCGGGGACGCCGTCACCAGAATCCCGTTCGAAGTTGGCGTGAGCACCGCATGGCGGTAGGTGCAGGAAGCGATTAGCCCTCCTCGCGATGGCCGCCGATGACCTGGCAACCGCTATGGACCGGATCCGCCGACTGGCGTACGCGATTCTGGACGGCACCCTGACTCCGATCTACCGGGTCGCCGACCAGAAGCCGTACTACTGCGGGAAACACAAGCGCCATGACGTGAACGTGCAGGTCATCGCCGACGCCGCCGGCGGCCTCGTCCGGGCTTCGCCGGCGCTGCCCGGCTCGATCCATGACCTGAGCGCAGCCCGCGCCCACGGCATCATCGAGGCGCTGACCCGTGCAGACGTGATGACCTTCGCTGATAAGGGCTATCAAGGTGCCCGCGGTAGCGTGCGCACTCCGTTCAAGCGGCGCCGCTTCCGGCCGAAGCTGTCACGCCGGCAGAAGGCCGTGAACCGCGCCCACGCGACGATCCGCGCCCGCGGCGAACGCGCGATCGCCACCCTCAAGACATGGAGGACTCTGGTCAAGCTGGGGTGCTGCCCACGGCGAGCGACCACAATCGTGCAGGCCATCCTCGTTCTGCACCACGCCGAAGCCAACCGCTACGGAGGATGCAAGGCTCACCCATTGATCGCCGAGCTGAGGAGACGTGATGCCTGAACCCGCGGAGCTGGAGGCGCTGTTGCGCCTCATGCCGCCCGAGACGGAGAGCGACACGGTGGTCGGCTGGGACGAGATCGCCGAGTCCTGGGGGAGAGCCTTCCCGGCCGCGTACCAGCGCTTCATCGCAATCTATGGAGCGGGGATGATCGAGGACTATCTGGTGATCGGTACACCGGAGCCCTGGGTCGAACCGCCCGACGGGGACGGCGCTGACATGCGGGCCGGTACGGCGTTCGCCGAGGTCCTGTGGCAGGAGTCGCGTAAGGAGCGTGACCTCGAGGGCGCCACTCCACGGCTGGTCCTGTGGGCCGTGGACTCCAGTGGCGACAACCTGTGCTGGGACGCCTCCGATCCGGACCCCGAGAATTGGCCGGTGCTGCTCTACAACCGCGGCAAGTCCATCTGGCGTCGCTACGACTGCGGCATAGTCGAATTTCTCGTCCGCCACCTGGAAGGAGACTTCCCCACCTGCCCTCTGAGCGACGTCGGCCTTTTCGGCCGTAGGAGGGCCACCTTCCTGACCCGGACGGAGTACATGCGCCGGCTGCGGTCCGGGGTGGACCCGTGGACCGGCGAGCCCGACCCCTACGCCGGCATGTACAACTACGGATAGCACGACCATGGGATGAAGCCCGGCCGATGACGGCCGGGCTTCATCCCTACGTGAAAAGCTTCCAGCGCCCCTCGGAGCCGCACCCTCATCGATCTCCGGGCTCGCCGCACCCACCCTGAGCTGCAAGGTCAGGTTGGAAAAGGCTCAATGTCTAGCAGCTATCACCTGTGTCACCACCGCTGGCCCCCATCCAGTGGGGGGCTGAGCGGGAAGTCCCCGGCGTCATCGTCTGCTTGGCGATGCCGTGATTTTCGGAAGGAAATCAGCGCGAGGACGACCACGGTGACCAGGACCGCAGCAACACCGACGACGCCCATGGCCTGGATCACTGACGCCATCAGCCGAGTTTACGGCTGTCTAGCCACTCCAAGCGAGACAGCGTTGACCCAGCATGACGCCAGAGATGCGCAACCTGGGCGAGTCGCTGCTGAGTGACTAACTGAGTGACCACAGGGATGCACCAGGGAGGACGAGCGTGGACAGGAAGCGACGGTCGGTGAAGGTGCCGTCCACTGCTGCAACAGCCAGCCGAGCGGCGGTCCTTCATTCACACCGAAGAGGTAGCGAGGTTCAACGCCTCACTCTGGCATCATCCAGCCACCGAAGACGCCCACGACCATCATGCCTTCAGTCGAACCCAGCGTAGGAGTATCGCCCTTTGGCACGGCGAGCCTCGATCCGAGGTGTAGCTCTTGGCGTCCACTCTCGCTGCTGTCGACCCAGCCCGCGCCGGTGATGACACAGAACATTTCCATGTCTTCCGACGCTCCGAGCGTGACTTGCGTACCCGGAGCGAACGTAAGGACGCTGACGACGACACCCGCAGGGATGTCCGCTACGTCGGTCAATAGCACGTCTCCGACTGCTCCTGGATGTGTGCGAGACCGAGCAGATGCGGGTGCCAACCTAGCCATCGGCTGATCTTAGGGCTCGGCCGATCTCGTCGTCGTACCGTCCGCTCGCCCTCGCCCTCGCCCTCGCTCTTGGGGGCGGCCGTGCCCGTGTCGTGCCCGATGTGGCGGCCAACACCGGCACCTTGGCGGGCGTCTACTCGCTCCGTGTTGCTCGACCAGCCGGCACCGCTACCCAAGGTGTAGATCAATCCGATTCCCAAGCTGATGCGCGGCACCTTCCAACCTGACGGTGGGGTTGAGGTCGACGGAGCCGCTTCTGGTCAGGGAGCATGTAGCGGTGAGTTTTGATCTTATGGTCCTGTCGGTCGAGCCTTCCGCGACGGCAGACGATGTGCGGCAGATGGCCGATCACTGCACCGGCATGGAGCACCGAGACGGTGAGCTTGACCAGCGGATCGTCTCCTTTTACGAGGAACTGCGTGCGCGCTTCCCGGACCATCCGCCGTACGACCCGGAGTCGCCCTGGATGTCGGCACCTCTCGGTGCCGGCATCGACCACATGAGCATGAACATCAGCTACTCACCGCGGGGCAGTGAGGCGCTAGACGTCGTCCTGGACCTGGCGGAGCGGTACGGCCCGGTTATCTACGACCCTCAGGGTGACGAGGTCACCGGCTTGGGTGGGGACTACGAGGTCCCGGTGGGACCGGGTGACTAACTGAGTGACGACCGGGATCGACGTCGGCGGACAACTGTGGACGCCGGAGGACCGTTCTCGCAGCTCATCTGTCGCGGGGGAGCAAATCGGGCGGTTGTGTTGGTTGCCTGGTTGTGTTGGTTGCGTGGGGGTTAAGGAGTCGTCGGGGCCGCGTGGGGCACCGGCAGAATGGTGGCGTGGTGACCAAGCCCGTCATTGCTGGCCGTATGGAGCTGGTGGATGACCTGGAAGGGCTGCCCGGCAGTTCCGGCGGCTGCCTTTTTGCCCTGACGTTGGAGGTGCCGGTGTTCCTTCGCGTCGGCGACGTCTGGTGGGTTGAGGACGAGGTGCTGTACGTCCAGCGAGGGGACGTCCCGGCGGTGGCGCATCGAGGTCGCCTTGAATGGCGTCGGAGGTGGTAGCGCGGCATCCTGGGGCACGCAGGGGGCACAAGACACCGTGGTCAACCAGCGAACAACACCGTACGGGTTACTGGCCGTAGCCGAGCGGTCGGCTGCTGCGAGCGAGGACGCTGCCGACGTGATGCACGATTCGGCGGTCTCGCTGCTCGGTCTGGTCGCGTTGGGGGAACGGTCACCCAGCGAACTCGGGGCGCCCGACGATGAAGTCGTCCACGATCCGTTGATCCTCGGGCGAGAACGCCGCCCGCGGCACCGGGATCTGGCTCATGCCGTACTTCAGCAGCCAGGTATGGCGTCGCCGCCGAATCCGGCTGATGCCGGACCAGTCGATCTGGGTCCGGCTGCTCGCGGTCTGGATGTCGACGCCCGACGTGCTCACCCCGTACCGGAACGGCTCGACGAAGAGGCGGCGCTGCAGCAACCAACTCAGTACCGGAAGGAGTTCCATCACGGCGTACGCGGCACACAACACCAGCACGAGGTAGAGCAGCCGACCGTTGAACCCGGCCAGTGTGGCGAGCAGCGTGGCCAGCAGCACAACCAGTGCCGCGAGGGCGAGCAGAAGCATCCGCATGACGCGTTGCCAACGGCCCTGGGCGTCTTGGCTCATCCGCCGCAGCAGGCCGTACGTCACCTGTACTTCCCCGGTCACGTGCACGTGCCGCAGTATGGCACGGCATCGCCGCAAGTCGCGCGTCGCCCAGCGTGACAGCGATGGCCGCCCGAAGCGTCGGGAACCTGCCGAGTAAAGACCATGTCCACCACGTCAAACAGCTATCCGGCATCTGGGTTGCACCCGCGGAGCAGACAGCCTTCGCCGAAGACCGAGACCCCCCAACCGCGCCCATGAGGACCTCTGCCCGCGCAGACGGACTTCCTGTCCCTACTGCGGCGATTCAGTATCCGGATCTCATGGATTCTGCCGCGATCCGTGCGCTACGCAGCGTGGCGCCGAGCTGGCTCGGTTGCCGTCCGGTCGTGCCGATGAGCGGATGCTAAGGGACTCACCGCCTACGTGACACCGAAGTTCGCTCGGTACGATTCGCCGATGCCTGAACCGCTCAACCGCGAGTGTCATTGCCTGCTCTGCGAGGGCGACGGCAGGCCGAGGCGCTGGTGGCGGTCGGCCGAATGGTCTTGGCCAGATCGCGAGCGCCGCAACGCACGGCTGGTCCGTGAGTACGGGTGGGGCGTGACCGGCGTCCGCGGCACAACCATGCCCGACTGGGCGTACTCGATCGGCCTGTGGCACAGCTACGGCAGCGTTGAGGTCTGCCTACTCGGCGTCCCCCAACAGCAAGCTATGGTCATCGTCAACGCGGTCGGCCAACGGATACGTGACGGGCTCACGCTGACGCCGGATCTCAAACTGGCGGGCGTCATTGAGTGCGAACTCCGCCTCGCCCCGGTGCACAGCAGTTGGTACGAGCGATTGTTCGGCGCCGCCATTGACTACTATCAGCGCCCACCGTTCCCGGTGGTCCAACTCCTGTGGCCTGACACGTCCGGCCGGTACCCAGGGGACCCAGAGCGTGAGCACGGTACCTATGATGCGCAGCCGGAGCTGTGGCTGCCGATGGACGAGTATCCGCGCTGTGTGTGGACGGAGGCGCCAGCAGCATAGGACCGGTGCACGCACACATGCCGCGAGTCGCGCCTTGGGCAAGTTCGCGGATGCGCTGTTCGCGGCACGGGCGGATGAGTTCCGCCAGTCGAGCCTTTCTGTTGCTAACCCAGTCCGGGCAGCCTCTCGTGCGGCAGCGTTCAGTGCGGGAGGTCGCCCGAGGTCACACGGTCGGCCGCGTCCTGGAACAGTTCGGCAACCGGGCGGCTGACAAGAGTCCATCGGTACGGAGGATCCTGGTCTGGGGCGAACCCGTACAGGACAGACTTCCATGCATCGAATGCCGGCACGAATCTCCGTTCAAGCCAGGGCCCGGGGATGAAGTACCTACGTCCGGCCGACGGGCGCACGACTTCGACGAGCAGCCGTTTTTGCAGTAGCACCGAACCGAGTTGCGCTAACTGCCTAGGTTCCCAGGTGTTCCAGCGGCGCAGGTTGTGGTCGGTCGGGTCGGGGAGCGCCAGCATGAGGTGTTTCGGCTGCTAGACCGCCACGTGCCCAGGTCAGCCGATCGCCCATCTTGATCTCATAGTCCCTCGGTCGCCGTGCCCCATCGCGTGCCCGTTGGCCCGGAAGCCGAGGGTCAACGGCGATCAGCTCCTGGACGTGGCGGCCGGCATGGCGAGCCAGGTCAGTACCGCGCGGATAGCGGCCGTGTCCACACTCCTAAACCGCTTGCCGCTCGGTGCACTCTTGACGGGTGGATGTTGAGGCGGTGCGTATCGAGGGCCATCCGCTCCGCATCGAGGCTGTCCGTGCCCACCTGGCTGATGCGGGCAAGGCGTGGCAGGACCTCAGCGAGGAGCAGCGTCAGGAATACGTGCTGAGCCTGCTCGCGCCCTGCGCCCCTGCAGGAGCTGCTTGCCGAGCTGGTAGTGACGGCAACGCCGGTGACAGCAACAGCGCTGGACGGGCCGACGCTGCAACGGACGAGTAGAGCGTCGCCACCAGCAGTTGTGGAGTCCCTTGCACCGAGCCGACACTCCCGCCGAGGCTTGAAATCGGCGGATGCGAGAGCGAAGCCTTGACCGGCCGGGTCCATCAAGAGGCCACTGGCCCGCAGGTGTGAGGCGCCGTCAGGTGTTGTGAGGTTGTGTCAGCCTCTAACGCGCCCGCCGGCAGAGCGACACGCCATACCGTCGGCGTCACCAGCAGCATCCCTCCCAGTCGGTTACCGACTGCCAGCGTTGGCTGCTGTTCCGTCCTTGTCTGACGGGGGAGGGCCGACCATGACGACGAGGCAGGTGGCAGCCATGCGACGCCGGTCAGCTTCTATAGCCGCCGCCATCCCACTGGTTCTGCTGCTCTACGCCGTACCTGCCGCGCTGCTGCGTCTCAACGCGTGGCTGACGCCAAGCATCCCCTCGACAACCACCATGCAGGAGTGGATCCGGGACCCCCTAACCACCGGGTTCCTTACGGTATGCCTGCAGGCTGGCGCCTGGCTGGTCTGGGCAGTCTTGGCCGCCGTCACCGTCGCACGCGTCTATACCCGCCTCGCCCACACTCGGCGCTGGCTACCAGCCCTACAGCTCCCCGGGCCCATGCGCGGATTGACCGCTGCGCTGCTGGGCGCGACCGCCGTCACCACCGCCACAGCCGGCATGCCCGCCCACGCCGCAGCATCAACCACCGCTGCTGCTGGCGACACCCAGTACCCGAGCCCCGACCCGCGGCACATCACACCCACCCTCACTGTCCACACCGCTGGGGCCCCCGCACTCACGCAGGTCGCCGCCCACGAGCCCGCCACGTACACCGTCCGGCGCGGCGACACCCTCTCCGACATTGCCCAGCGGTGCCTGGGCGACGCCGACCGCTGGCCCGACATCTTCGCCCTCAACAGGGGCACCCACTTCCCGAGCACCGGTGGCACATTGCGCGACCCCGACGTGATCTACCCCGGCTGGGCCCTCCGCCTCCCCACAACGGCGGCCCCTGGGCCGCCCCCGTCAGCGGCTCCCGCCACGCCGTCCGCCGAGGGCGATGATCCTGACACCACCAGCCCCAACCCGGGAGCGACAGCACCAGCGCCAACACCGGCAGGCACAACACCGACTGCTCCTGCAACGCCCGCCACCGCGACATCCGAACCGGACACCGCGCCACCGGAAGCCGCCGGCACCCCGGCGGATCAACCTGGTGACACCACTACGCCCGGGCCGGCCACCGGAGGAGTGTCCCTACCCGGTGGCAGCTGGGTCGATGTGGGTCTTGCTCTGGCCATCACCGCCGCGGCGGCTCTCGTGTGGGCGCACCGCCGCCGCCGCTACGTTCCCCGCACACCCTCGATCGCACGCCGCCTCGACGCCCCCGACCTCGCTTCCATGCCCCGCGTGGTCGGGCACATCCGCCGCGGCCTGCACCGGGCCACCGCCAGCCCTCCCGCCCGCGATGAGTCCGCCAGCCTGCGAGATGGTGACCACCACGAAGGGGGCGACCTCGATGACGAAATGGTGCGTGTCCGCGCGGATGCGAACAGCGGCAGTCACGACGCCGAATGCACCGGCGACGACCAGGTCCCTGACGGCGGCGACAACTTCCGTGGGGGCCAGGGCGGCGTGGAGGACGGCGACCCGCTGCCGGTCGCGCCGGCGCTGGATAGTCCGTTGTCGACGCGGTGGTTATCGGCCGGCCTGGGCCTGACTGGGCCTGGCGCGCACGCGGCCGCCCGTGGGCTCCTCATCGCCGCCTTGGCCGCCGGCGGTGTGGACCATCCCGATGGGCGCACAGAGGTTGTCATCCCGTCGACGGCCGCGGCGACGCTACTCGGCGCCGCCGCGGTCACCCTGCCCCGCACACCCCGGCTGACCGTCACCGCCGGCCTCGACGAAGCCCTGGACCTCCTCGAGGCGCAAACGCTGCACCGCACGCGGCTGACCTACCAGCGCGAGGTCGACACCGTCGCCGAGCTGCGCCGCGCCGATCCGTTCGCCGAACCCCTGCCGCCGGTCATGCTGATCGCCAGCGCCGCCAGCCGCCACGAACGCGCGCAAGTCGCCGCGCTGCTGGCTCAGGGTCAACGCTTGGACATCCACGGCGTGCTGCTCGGCGAGTGGCCCGACGGCGACACGATCACCGTCGCCGCCGACGGCACCACCACCCCGGCCAACGATGGCACCACCTCCCGCGGCAGGCACGCTGCCGACGTTGGCCGCCTCGCCGTCCTCGATCCCGTCGAGACCAGCGGCCTGCTTGTCACGCTTGCCGAGTCCCACACCGGGCAGCCGCAGCCCTCGGCATCCACGGCCCAGGCCCAGGTCGACGCCCCCGCCTCACCCGCCGGTGGCAGCAACGACGAACGCATGCCATCTCCCACCATCTTCGCTGACCGGGGCGTGCCGGATGTGACGGTCGGGGGTGGCAGCGAGGCCGACGATGTGCGCGGCAGCACCGCAAGGCCAGCGGGCGACATCAGCACCGCCGCCGCCGCGACGCCTGACATCGAGCAGCGCGACGGACAGGGAAAGACCCTTGCAGGCGCTGGTGAAACGGTGGACGCGCAGCGGACGGCAGGCGTGCAGGACCGCCAGCCCCAGCAGCGCCCGTTGCGGGTGCGGGTGTTGGGCCGCCCCGGCGTCGTCAACGCCGACCCGCAGCGCAGCCTGCGCGCCAAGTCCCTGGAACTGCTGGTGTACCTGGCGGTACACGACGGCGCCGCCTCAACGGAGGCGATCCTCGACGACCTGCTGCCCGACGCCCCGACTAGCAAAGCCCCGGGCAGGCTCTACACCTACGTCTCTGGGCTGCGCGCCGTCCTGCGGCACAACGGCGGGCCCGGCAGCTACGTCATCCATCCCGACCACCGCTACCTGCTGCACCGCGACTGCCTCGATGTCGACCTGTGGCGGATGCGGGTGGCGATCCGCGAGGCCGCGCGGGCCACCGACCCGCAGGCGCGCACTGCGGCGCTGCGCCGCGCCGTTGACGCCTACACCGGGCCCCTGGCCGAGGGCTGCGACTACGAGTGGGTCGAGTCCTACCGCGAAGCGATCCGCCAGGACGCCCTCGACGCCCACCTCGCCCTCGCCGACACCCTCGCCGGCAACCCCGCGCAACAGGTCGCGGTCCTCGACACCGCCATCACCCACCACCCACATTGCGAAGCCCTCTACCAGCAGGCGATGCGCGCCCGCGCCGAGCTCGGGCACCTCGACGCGATCCGCGCCCTCCGCCGCCAGCTGACCCGGGCACTCGCCGAGATCGACGCCGAACCCAGCGACGACACCCTCGCCCTCGCCGACCGGCTCACCGCGCAGATCCACCACACCGCGCGGCCCAACCCCACAAGCACCCGCGGTGATGGCGAGATCTCGACATGAACGCCACGCGCACACCCGTCACGGACATGACTATCAGGGAGGCGGAGCTGCGCCACTTGCGGCGCCTGCGGTGGGCGGTGCGCGGCGTCCTCGCCCTCGGTGTCGCCGCGTCGATCGCCGCGAACGTGCTCCACGCCCGACCCAACCCGGTCAGCCAGGTCATCTCCGCGTGGCCGCCGCTGGCGTTGATGCTCACCGTCGAACTCATCTCCCGCGTTCCCACCCACCAGCGGATGCTGGCGGTGCTGCGACTGATCGCCGCCGCCCCGATCGCCGGCATCGCGGCGTGGGTGAGCTACTGGCACATGGTGGGCGTCGCCGCCCGATACGGCGAAACCGAGGCTGCCGCCGCCTACCTGCTTCCCTTGTCCGTCGACGGACTCGTCGTTGTCGCCAGCGTCAGCCTCGTCGAAATCACCGGCCGTCTCCGTGCCGCCCCCCGATCCCTCTCAGCAACCCTGGCCAGCTCCGCTCACTCGCCGCCTCCCGCCGACGCCAATCCCGTCGTCTCCGCGCCCGCGCCACCACCAGCCCGGCCCGCGCCGAACTCCGGCCAGACGCCCCTCAGAAGGCCGCATGACGGACCGGCGACCGAGCCGAACAGGCCCGACGCCGTCGCCGATGACGGAGCGCCGGTACCCAGAGATACGGCAGCAGCGGTGACCTACTGGTACCGGCGGGACCCCCACCTGCACCCCGCGGACATCGCCGCACGCATCGGACGCTCCGAACGGACCGTCCGTCGATACTGGCCACCCCCCGGTGCCAGCGCTCCGACCAGCGCAGACAAGGCCGGCAGTCTCGTCGGCAACCGCCGCCCCTGACGAGCGGCGCGGTACCGACCGGGACGAGGTTGGCACTTTCTGGGAATGACCTGCACGGGAATCATGCCGGCCCAGCTCCTGGCGTCAGGCCGTAAGGCGAATCCCTCCCCGCATGACTTTGCGGTCCGGGCGTAACGCCACATGTGGTTGCGTACTTGCCGGGGGACAGGTGCGAGGCCCGATCACAATGTCTGTGTGCGCTAACTCGGTGGCTTGCCGCTTAAGGGATGTCTCGTATATCTGTGGTTGGTCCGTGGCGGATCATGTCGGGGTGCAAGTGACTCCGGCGGCCAGCCCGGAGTGGATCTTTCCGTTCGCCGGGCTGCAGCCCGCCAGTTCCGCCGGCTGGTCAGCAATCGCGTCACCACCACGCTCGGCGACCAGCCTGCCGGCTTGAGGACACCACGGATCGACGGGCCAGGATCATGAGGCGGGCCGTCGGAACGAGTGTCTGGGTGTTGGTCAGTAGCGGGCGCTGCTGGATTGCAGTCGCGGGGAGACCGTTGACAGTTGCCCGTCCACGGTGGCTCCGGCGAACTGCAACATCCGCGCCAACATTTTGTTGTTGTTGGCGGGGAAGTTCAGCGCGGGAGCGGACACGTCATCCAGTGTGGCGCGGTGGGCCTCGGTGAGAGTGACGTTCAGGGCATTCAGGTTGGCGTCGAGCTGGTCCATGCGGCGGGCGCCGATGAGGGTGGAGGTAATTCCGGGGCGGCCTTGCACCCAAGCCAGGGCCACCGCGGCGGGACTGGCGCCCACCTCGCGGGCGACGGTGTTGAGCGCGTCGATCACGACGTAGTCGGCTTCGCTAGGGACGCCGACCATCTGCGCGCGTGTGGTGTCGACTGGGCCAGTGGTGGCGCTGGAGTACTTGCCGGACAAGAATCCGCTCTTCAGCGGTCCCCATGGCATTGCGCCCATGCCCAGGGCCTGAGCCATAGGGATCAACTCTCCCTCCGAGGTGCGTTCGAGTAGGGAGTACTCCAACTGCAGGGCGATGATCGGCGCCCACCCGCGGAAGCGCGCGATGGTGGCGGCCTCGGCCGTCGCCCACGCCGGGATGTCGGAGAATCCGAGGTAGCGGACCTTGCCGTCGCTGATCAGGTCATCCAGCGTCCGGAGGGTCTCCTCGACCGGGGTGGACGGGTCGAAGTTGTGCAACCAGTAGATGTCGACGTAGTCGGTTTGCAGGCGCCGCAGTGAGTTCTCCAGCTGCTGCACGATCGCCTTACGGCCGGGTCCACCGCCGTTGGGGTCGTTCTGGTAGAGGTTGCCGAAGAACTTGGTACCGATCACCACCCGGTCACGCAGTGCGCGCTGGCCGGCGAAGTAGTCGCCGATGATCTTCTCGGAGTGGCCGTTCGTGTAGATGTTGGCCGTGTCGATCGAGTTGCCGCCCCGGTCCAGGTAGGCGGCGAGGATGTTCTTGGATTCCGCAGGGCTGCTTCCCCAACCGAAATCCTCGCCGAAGGTCATCGTGCCCAGCGTGAAGGGGCTGACGCGCAGGCCCGAACGGCCGAGCGTGACGTAGGAATCGAGCGACATCAGGAACTCCGAGTTTGATAGAGGTACGAGATGGCGGGACGAGCCGCCCGCTGTGCTCTACCAGTCAAGCCCGCGGAGCCTTGATCAACTAGCACGATACGCGCGATTCGTTGCACAATCGCTCAGTCTCTTCGGGACCATACCTTGCCCCGAAGGCCGATTCGCGCGTTCTGCCTGTTTGGCTCCACTGCTGGTTGCGAGGTCCTGCTGGTACCTGCCCCGGCTGGCACGCGAGGGTGAACGGGGCTTTGGCACGGGGTCGGCCGGGATCCGGCGGGCGACGAAACCGTGGAGGTCGGCGCGAGGCTCTCGGTGTCGTTGGCGATGACTCAGAGCAAGCGCGGCGACAACGACCAGTGAGGCGCACCGACGGGCGGCTTGCCCGCGCTGACTAACGAAGCCGCATCGGCCGATTGGAAAGCGCGCTCACGCACACTGCGCTGTCATCGACATGAGTGGATGTCTGTTAATCTGGACGGCCGTCGGTTAGGTGGATGTGACGCAATCCCGGACCAAAGGCGGCGACATGGTCCGCGAGTGGGCATCCGTGAGGTCTGCCGGCTTACGCGCGAGGATCAGCGTGCACCGTGAGCTGCCGTCCCGGCGCTGGCCCAGGACGGTCAAGGCGACGGCCGTCACGGTGAAGCCAGCCGCTGTCAGATTGTCGCGGACTGCGGCCAGCGGGCTGGTGCGGTAGTACATGACGAACGGCGGTCGCCATATGGCATTACGTACCCGCATGGCCAGGTCGAATCCGAGCGTGGCCAAGTGCGAGACCGAGGCCAGGGGCGGCGGTGCGCCGATCGGCAAGGCGAAGAGCCCGCCGGGCCGCAGCGCGCGGTACACCCCCTCGAAGAGTGCCGGTCGCTCGGTTGGCAGAAAGTGCCCGAGCGCTCCGAAGCTGACGGCGAGGTTGAAGTACTCAGTGAATGGCAGGGCCCGAGCGTCGGCCCGAGCCCACGTGGCGTCCGGGTGAGCGCTGCGCGCCTGCGCGAGCATGCCAGCGCTGAAGTCCACGCCCGTGATGCCTCCTTGGCACACAGACCTGAGAACCAGCATGCCCGCGCCGGTACCGCAGCACACGTCCAGCCCATGATCGAACGGCCCGAGTTCGGACAGCGCGTCGGCGGTCGCGCCGAGAAAGCTATCCGGCGTGCGAAAGGGCGTGTGGTCAAACTTCGGAGCTAGCAGGTCATAGCCGCGCTCGACCGAGGACAACGCCTGGATGCAGAGTTCACGCAGAGACGGACCCTGAGGCGAAAACACCGACCAAGGGTACCTGCCGGAGCCCGCGGGGCGCCTTCCTACGCGATGGGCAGTGTCGGCATACCCGCAGGCTCCGATCAGCCGATCTGAGCGAAGACCCCCCGGGCATGCTGGCCTGCACGCCCGGGGCCTTCGCTCGGGCTGTCCCTGCCCACCCACCACATCCAGGTCGTCCCCACACGCGGGGCTTCCGTCATCAGGCATCACCCCCCGCGCCGCTGTACCCGGCGGCCAGTCACGACAGGGTCAGGCGGCGCAGCCCGCCGTCGGCGCCCACCTGGTAGAGGTCCAATCGGTTGGCCGCGGCGGTGAAGATCGGGTTGTCGGGCAGGAGTGCGCGAACCGCCGGCCACCTTTGTCCGGCGGCACGACGAGCACGACCGCGCCGACCGTCCCGTTGACAGCGACGGCGAGCCTGGTGCCGTCCGGCAACCGACGCGGGCACGGTGCCCCACATCAGTGCGGGCAGCTCACCGCGCGTCGGGTCGGCGGCGCGGAACGTGGCGAGGTCGGCCACGGTGGCCGTACCGCCGGCGGGTCGGTCCCCGAGCCGGGTGCCAGCGACGACCCAGGCCCGCCCGCCCACTACCGCTACGTCCGCCATGGCAACGAGACCGACCCGCCAACGTTCCGCTACGCCGGGCAGGTCGGCGACGACGTGTGACGGCGCAGCCCCTTGCTATGACTCGGCGTCGCCAAACGACTGACGTCGGCGACGGTCGGACGGTGACAACGAGGCCGGCGAGGTCGAACTCCTCGATCGGTCGATCGGATCGAAGTTCAGATTCCGAGACGATGCGTGGATGGCCAGAGCCTCAGCATGACTGTGAGGCGTGCTCGATACAGCGGTCAACATCGGTCATCGCGGCCTGCCGCCGTGCGCGGTGCCGGCGTGAATGGAGCGACGAACGAGCCGCGCTGCTCAGGAACTCGGTGCCGAGGGGAACGAACCCCACAGTCGGGGTCGTCGTTGACAGCTCCGACGAGCGTGACAGAAGAGCCGACCCGCTGGACCTCTCGGCTTGGCGGGGGCAGGCAGTCGTCGGGTGCGGTCACCGGCCATGCCCTGCGGTCGTATCTGTCGGCTGCGGTGGATCGACCTCGACGAAGCCGAAGAGCCGTTCGATGAGCTGCAGCGCCTGTGTGCGGTAACGGTCGGCGAAACCCCGGCAGATCGCCGGCTTGGCCTCGGGGTGCTGGTAGTACGGGAGCGTGTCATGGCAGATGATGAACGACTCCCGCTGGCGGGCTTCGGTGACGAGGTCCCGCAGCCGGCCGGCGGCGAGGCGCATCCGGTTGCCGGGGGCGAAGATGCAGGTCTGGCACTGCCGCGACATCAGTCGCGACTTGCCGAGCTCAGGGTCGCCGACGCTGAGCGTGGCCCCTGCGGTGGCGTCAGTGGACTCGTCGTCGGAGTTGGCGTCGGGTACGGGTTTCACGGTGTCTCCATCTGCGAGGAGGCGAGGGCGCCGCCGGGAGGGCAGGGCGCCTCGCCCCGGTGTTTATGCAGGTGTCAAAGGTGGTGCGCGGTCCTCAAAGGCAACTGGTTGGACATCCCCCTCGGGGACGTCACGGGTGCGGCATGAAGGATTAGCCGCCGCAGGCCGCCATCTAGCTGGCGAGGACGGTGAGGTCTCGCCGAAGAACAGCTGTGCCGTGTCGGTCCCTCGCGGTGCGGTGAGGTCCAGTGCCTCCGACCGGCCGCTGGCGCAGGCTGGATGGGCGCAACCCCGATGGGGCCTGGGTCATGCGGCCTGGGACGACAGCATGTGCCACTGCTGCGGCTGGCTTGGTGGGTTGGGCCGGAACCAGCCGGCGAATCGGTCCGCCGCAGCTGTGGCCGGGCCGAGGACCTGCGCTCGGCGTCGGGCGAGCAGTGTGGGTCGGGTGGCGGCGCGGCAGGCCCGTTGGGCGTCGCGTGCTGGTGGGCACGGGTACGCCTCGCCAGCGCAGCGCAGGTTCGCGCAGCGGTCCGGGCGGTCCGGTTCGGGAAGGTGGGCGGCGGCGACGTCTGCGGCGAGCAGCCACAGCGGGACATCGGTGACAGTGCGCGGTACGGCGCGACGGTGCGGTGGGGTCATCGGTGGCGCCTTCCGGATTGGGTGTCAGCGTGGGTGGCCGCCACCCCGGGCCAGCGGTGTGGGGATGCCGCTGTCGGGTCCGCCCCGGGTGGCGACCGGGTCCAGTGACGCTCGACTTTCCCCATTGATCAAGTCGTCGCCCGTCCGTCGCGACCCGAGGGCCGGGTTAGTCGTCGCGATGGATGAGGAAGCAGTCGCGTACGGCGGGGTCGTCGTGGCGGTAGTCCTCCAGTCGGGCGTCGTAGTGAGCGGGTTGGCCGCAGTGCCGGCAGCGCAGGGGCACGGCCGCGTCGAGGTCGGTGCCGTCCGGGCCGTGCGCGTTGGTGTGGTCGTGCGCGGCGAAGGTGCACGTGCCGTGGGTGCAGAACCGGCGGCCGGGTGTGCGGAGCCGGGCGACGACCAGGTCCTGCACCGAGCGGGTGAGGTCGATGCTGGCCGGGGTGCCGTCGTAGGGGACGCCGGCGCAGATCAGGTAGTCGTTGGCGTCGAGGTAGCGGTGCAGGTCGGTGAACGAGCCGACGCCGGCGGGCACGATCCCTTCGCTGATGTCGTCGTCGATCTCGGCGACGATGCGCTCGGCGAAGCGCCGGACCTGGTCGGCGGAGTCCCCGGTCGGCGGCTGGTGAGGTTGGTGCTGGGCCCGCCAGATACGGACCAGGGCCCGGAGATGACTGATCTGGGCGGCGCGTTGCGCGCTCAGCGCATCGAGGCGCGGTCCGTCAGCTTGCAGCACACCGGTCGGGTTGATGGTGGGTGCCGGCTCACCGGGCCTGGCGGCGAGGGCGCGGCGGACGTCGTCGAGGCGGGCGGCGATAGTGTCGGCGCAGCGGGCGAGGTCCGTTTCGGTGCCGGTGAGGGCATGGCAGGCATCGGCGAGCGCGGCCGCGAGCACGGCCGGCGCGCCTCCGCGCGTGCGGGCGGCGAGGGTGTCGTCGGGGATGTCGTGGCCGGTGTACTTACCGATGAGGTGCAGTGTCACGGGGAAGACTCCTCAGAGTTCGGGCGGGCGGGCGGATGGCGTGCGGGCGACGGTCACGTCAGCTCGGCTGGTTCGGCGGCGGTGGCGTCGAGGTCGCCCGGGTTGGCGTCGTCGCGTTCGGCGCCGTCCCACTCGAACCGCACGACAAGGTCCGCGCCGGTGAGGGCGGTCTCGATGCAGGCTTCGGCGGTGTCGAAGGCGTTCTCACGGCCGGCGGCGGTGACCTCGATGAGGACGGGGAGGGTGAGGCGTACCTGCCAGCGCCGGGGCAGCGGCGGCAGGTCGAGCGCGCACAGCACCCGGTCTGCGGCGTCACCATCGATGTCGTGCGTGCTGGCCGCCTCGTACAGCGCCCGCCACACCTCGCGGCGCAGCCGCGCCCCAGCGTCGGCGGCCGGGAGCAGTGGCGCGGGCGGGCTGTGGTGCTCGCGCAGGTAGGCGCGGATCTGGGCGGTGGTGTGGGTGAGCCATCCCAGCGGGGCGGGCTCGGTCGGCGTGAATGCGGCCCAGGCATCGCGCAGGACGGATTCCAGGGTCGGTGGTGGCGGCGTGGCCGCGTCGGGCGTGCTCATCAGGTCTCCGGTGCTCAAAAGGGCGCGTCTGCCCCGCGGCAGATGGGCGGCGGGGCAGACGCGCGGGTGGTTGGTCAGGGCTGGTGGTGTCGGGTGCGAGCGACTCGCACCTCGTAGGCGTCGCCGGTGACGCTCAGGTGCAGCCACGGGTAGCCGTCGGCCTGGGCGGCGCGCAGGACGGTGATCAGTGGGTGGGTGCGTCGCTGAGGTGCAGGTGATCGGCGAAGTCGTCGCCGCCGAGGTCCGCGTCGCGGCGGTGCCCGTCGGTGTCGGGGTTCCAGCCGTCGGCGTAGACGACGAGGCTGGAGCCGGGACGGTCCGGGTCGTCGAGGCGGGGCAGGCCGCTGGACATGAGGTAGACGCCGTGGTCGTGGACCCAGACCAGCGCGCCCGGGCAGGCGATGCCGTCGTCGTGTTCGCTGAACGACGGGCCGTGCTCGCGTGCGGCGACGGCGTGCTCGGCCAGTCGCAGCGCGGCGGTCAGGTCAAAGAAGAGGTGCAGTGCCATGAGAGGGCTCATTTCTGCCCGGGGCCCGGCGGCCTAGGGGTGGGGTTGTCGGTGGCGGGCCAGCCGTCGAGGACGGTGGGCGGGAGGCCGTCGCGCAGCGCGCGGTCGAGCAGCTGGGCGAGGAAGTAGGTGGGGTCGGCGGCCAGGGCCCGGTCCAGGGCGACGCAGGCGAGGGCGCCGAGCCCGCCTCGCCAGGCGGTCAAGGCGAGCAGGGTCGCCGGTGGTGCGGCGAGGGCCGGTTCGACGCGGCGGGTGAGGTCGGTCCACAGAGCCATGTGCGACGGGTCGGTGTCGGTGGCGAGCCAGGCGGCGTCGCGGACCGTGGTGTCGACCAGCAGCACGGACAGCCAGGCCACCTCGTCGTCGGTGAGCACGCTGTCTCCCGCGTAGCGGGCGAACGTCTCGCGTACCGCCTTCTGCCCGGCCCGGATGACCGCCGCGCGGCCGCCTGCGGTGAACGCGGTGATGCGTCGCTTCTGTGCGCGCCGGGTGGCCGCGGTGACGGCGTCGCGGGCGACGCCGGTCGTGGGGGCGAGGCTGGCGACGAGAGCGGCCCGGTCGGGCAGCGCGCTCTGACCGGCGACGATCGCCCAGACGGCGGCGACACTGCCGACGGCGTCGAACGGAACCCCGTCGACGGGACAGCAGTCTGGTTCCTGGCAGAGGTAGGAGTAGTAGCGGCCGTCGGTGACCCGCAGCGCGTCGAGCACGGTGACGCCCGCGTCGCGCACCTGTGAGGTGAGAGCGTCGATGATGGGGGTGACGTGGGTAGCGGGCCCGTAGCCGATGATGATCGCTGCGATGGCGCCGACGTTGCGCAGCAGGGTGAGCTGCTGTGGGCCGGCACCGTCGACCCATTCGGGGATCTCGTCGCGGTGGGGCAGGTCGACGCGGCCCGCCACAGCGATCGTGTTCGCGCGGAGTCCGACGATGACGAGACTGTCGCCGGGGTGGAAGCCGAACAGGTACGGCACGACGGCGAGCAGGTCACCGACCGCGGTCAAGGTCAGGCGGGATAGATGCTCGTGGGCCATAGGGGACAACTCCTTCGGTTCGAGAGATGGGGTGCAACGCCGTGAGGCCCCGCAGCGGGCTCGGCTGCGGGGCCTCACGGCGGTGTCGGCGTGCCCTTGTGAGGGCTGACTGTTAGAGGGGGCAGGGGCGGCGCTGCTCGCGCCGGTGGCACCCGAACGACAGTCGGGTGCTCGAGTGCCGGTCGGCTGTGAACGCTGAGGCGGGCATGGTGGCCGGGACGCGGTGCGGCAGCGACGGCGGTATGCCGGTGGCGGCGTTTCCAGCCCCGGCGGCCGCGGCGAAGTCCGCCGCGGCGCTGGTGCTCGGCGAGGACGCGACCCGGTCGGCGACGCGGTTGGCTGGGAGGTGGTGGCTCGGTGTCCGACCGGCGTCGGGTCAGGTGCTGCTCAGGCGCGTTCGAGGGCGGTGACGGCGGCGTCGGCGATGGCGTCGACGGCCTGCACGGGATCGGCGGCCAGCAGAGTCGTGGTGTGGCGGAATGTGTGTCCGGCGAGGTCGGCGGGGCGCAGCCACAGCACGGCGCAGCCGGCCTGGTGCAGGGTGGTGATCAGCCGTTGGGCGGGTTCGATGTCGGGTAGGTCGCCGTCGGAGACGACGGCGAGCATCCGCAGCCGCCCTGGCTGGCGTAGGCCCAGCAGCTGGTCGGCGAGCTTCACCGCCTCGATGAACGCGGTGGTCCCGCCGACCGCCGCGATCTGCAGGACCTTCGCCGGCTGCTGGCGTGGCGGCACGAGCACCGTGGCGCGGCTGCCGAACCCGATCATGGCGGTGGTGGCCTGGTTGGTGCGTGCGGCGTGGGCGAGGATCCACCCGGCGGCGGACATCGGCGCCGCGTAGGCGCGCATGGAGCCGGAGGTGTCGACGAGCACGGCCAGGTGCAGGGCCGGCTTCGGCGGCGGCAGGGTGGTCCGGCGTTGCCACGGTGTGGCGGTGGGCGTGGTGCCGGCGGCGGCTTGGGCCTTGGCGGTGATGGCGTGGCGGGTGCGGAGCCGTCCGGGCGGTATCGGGCTGGGCCGGGTGTCGGGTTCGGGTTGGTGGGTGCGCGCGCGGCGCAGCCGGGCGGCGAGGTGGCGGGCGGCGGCCCGTTCGGCGTCGGTGGGGTCGCGGCGCGTCCACGTCGCCGGCGGCCCATGCCGGTCCGCGACCTGCTGCGCGGTGTACTCGGCGGGAGTCACTCCGGCGGTGTGGGCGAGGTAGTCGGTGAGGGCTTGGGCGAGCTGCCCGGCGAACACCCCAAGATCCGGCCGCGGTGGGGCGGGTTGCTGGTGGGGGTCGATGCCGAGGATCCGGCACCACCGCCACGCCAGGTCGATCATCTGCTCGCCTTCGCTGTCACCCACGGTGTGGGCGTGCCGCCACACGTCGCGCAGCTGCCGCAGACGTGGGCGGCCGATGACGGCGGTGACGGCGGCCCGCACTCCTGTGATGTCTT
Organism: Micromonospora sp. RHAY321; assembly: GCF_023896955.1. GTDB lineage: Bacteria > Actinomycetota > Actinomycetes > Mycobacteriales > Micromonosporaceae > Micromonospora. The sequence goes on along the minus strand of NZ_JAMHIW010000001.1, from coordinate 234,799 downwards.
TGGCGGTGATGATGCGGGCGTCAACCCGGGCGAGGAGCAGCGCGGCGAGTTGCCCGGCGTGCCACGGGTCGTCGACGGGCGCCCCGTCGGGGTTGAGCAGGTGGGTGACGGCGTGGCGCAGCCACCGCCGGTCGGCTCGCCGCCTGCCGCGCTGCCGGTTCTCGGCCCGGGACTCCTCCAGCAGGTCCGCGACGGCGGCGACGACCGGTGGGGTGCCCGGCGGTGTGCGCCACAGGCTGTGGGTGGCGTGGGCGGCTTCGTGCACGAGCAGCCCGTAGGCGGTGGGCACGAGGCGTTTGTGGCCGGGGCGGCGCGGGTCGGTGATGGTGGGTGCCCCGATGTGGGTGGCGTCGACCTCGATGCGGCGGGCGTCGGGGTAGAAGCAGGCCGGCGCGTCGCCGCCGGCGCCGGGCGCGACGGTGACCTGCAGGTCGCGTCGGTCGGTCAGGACCGGGATGTGGCGGGTCCAGGCGTCGCTCCACGGCTGCCAGTCCGGGTCGCCGCCCGTCGTGCTGGGATGGCTGGTACGCACGTGAGTGCTGCTCAGGGGCATGAGATGTCTCCGTTTCAGCGTTGCTTGCCGAGGGTCAGGGCCGAGGTGTCGGCGCCGAAGTGCTGCCGCAGGACGGCGAGGACGTGCTCGCGGTCGTCTTCGGGGGCGCGGCCGGCGAGGTTCGCCACCGCCGCGGGCAGGCCGAGGGTCTTGCGGACGCGGGCGAAGCCGAGCAGCTCGCGCAGCTGCGGCGCCCAACTGACGCGCCCGGCGGCCAGGTCGGCGTTCAACGCGATGGCAGCCCGGATGGCGGGGGAGGGGACGCCGAGGTGGCGGGCGAGGTCCCAGTCGGTGGTGACCTCGATGTGCACGTCGAACCGCGACGCCAAGGCCTCGGTGAGGATCGCCCCGTGCACACCAGGGTTATGTCCGGCGATGACGTAGAACCCGTCGACGGCCTCGACGCGTTCGTTGCGGTAGCCGGGAATGGTGATCACCCGGCGGCCGTCCATCGCCGGGTACAGCACGGCGAGGACCTTCGGCGGGATCAGGGTGGCGTCGTCGACCAGCAACGCCCGGCCCTCGCGCATCGCGACCACGAGCGGCCCGTAGACGAACTCGAACCCGCCGTCCGGCAGGGGGATGAAGTTGCCGAGGAAGTCCTCCACCACGGTGTCGCCGGTCCCGGCGACGGTCAGCAGATCTGCGAAGGCGGCCTCGACGAGGGCGGTCTTCCCGGTGCCCGGCGGGCCGTAGAGCAGCACAGGGATGCGCTTGTCCCGCAGCCGGCGCAGCACGTCCACATCGGTCGCGCCGGCGAGCTTGCGCGGGAAGTACAGGTCCCCGTTCGGCCGGGCGACCGGCTGCCGCCGCGCCGACCGCCCGCCGCCACCGCTGGCGGGCGCGCGGGGCGCGGGTGGGGGCATCGCGCCGGCGGCGTCGATGCCCGCCTGGGTGATGTGAAAGCGGTGCGGACCGGGGTAGTGGGTGGCGTAGCCGGCGGCGGCCATCTTCTTCAACGCCTCGAACACGGCGCCGCTCGAGCGGGCGGCGATCGCGGTGGTGACCTGGCCGACCTTCAACCACTGGTCCGGCTGGCTGGCCAGGTAGGCGGCGACCTGCCGGTAGAGGTAGCCGGGCCGGCGTCCGTGACCCAAGTCGGGCGGAGTGTCGGCGGTGGCGGGCGGGGTCGCGGGGTCCATGTGGGTCCTCCTGTCATAGGGGCCCGCGCACCCGTCTGCGGTGCGCGGGCAACGTGGTGCGGTGTCCGCGCGGCGGAGACGGGCGGTGGCGGGCGCGCCCTGCGGCAGGGTCGGCCGACCACCGTGAGGTGCTCACAGCAACGGCAGCCCACAAGGGCTGCCGATCAGGTGCCGCCGCTGGCGGGCGACGACAAGGAACGCACCGGGCGGCGGATCGATCAAGTCGATCCGCTGCCGGGGCTACAGGCGGTGCAGGGTGACCTCACCGCAGGGGCGGCCGGAGATCTGCACGGTCAGGCCGAACACGTTGCCGTCGGACAGCTCGAGCCACACGCCCCGGTCGAGGGTCAGCACCCCGGCGTCTCGGTAGACGCGGGCGGACGTGATGGTCACGGGGCTGCCGTCGCCGTGCACCAGGTGAGGCAGGTCGGTGTCATCGCAGAGCTGGTCCAGGTCACCGCTGGTGAGCAGGCGCGTCACGAGGGCCTGCAGGATCTCTTCGTGGGCGTACTCGCCGAACTCGTCGCCGTCATCGCGCATCGCCAGGCCTCCTTTCCGTGTTGGTGTCGGACGAGGGTCCGGCCTCGGGTAAGGGCGGATCGGGGATGCTGCCGGCAATGCGGTCGCAGTCGTAGGGGTGCACCGCCGTCCACGTCCAGGCGCGGCCCATCACGATGCAGCGGCCCTGCCCGTCCGGGATGATGCGGTCGACGGCGCCCGGGTCGTCGTGCACCCGCGTCTCGTCGACGACGAGGACGTCACCGTCGAACCGCAGCCGCGCCAGGAGTCGTCCACCATCTGCTCGCCGCGCTCGCCGATGCCGTCAGCCGCGAGCTGCCGCCGGTAGCGACCGCAGGCCTCCTGCTGGTCGGCGACGATCGCCTCGGCCACCTCCCGAGTGCAGGTGAACACCGCCCACCCGTTCCACCGGTCAACCAGGGTGCCGGCGAAGCCGACCGGAATTCGGAGGTCTCCGTCCGGGTTGGGCGTCCACGCCCAGTCCCGTGCGAACACGCCCTGCCCGCCCAGGCGCACCCGGTCGGGGTGCAGGTGGCTGACGTCCCGATCGTCGCCGTTGGGGTGCAGGACCCTGCGGCAGTGGCGGGCCGCCTCGTCTTCGACGGCCTCGTCGTACCCGTTGCACCACGCCCACCGAGTCTGGTCGCACTGCCTCGCGGTCAACTTCGCCCACACGGGTGCGCCCGGTGGAGCGCGCTCGGCGTAGCGGTCGCAGCCAGGCCATACCGGTCGGCGGCGGGAAGCCCGTCGAGGACCGGCGGGTCAACGTCGTCGATCCCGGCGAGGTTCCCCACCGCCCGCGCGTGAAGGCCTACGCCGGTGCCGCACCGGTCACTCGTGCCTCCGGCAAGAGCCGCGTTGTCTTCAACCGCAAGCCAAAAACCAGCGTCTGGCCTCGGTCGGCTACCAGTGGGCGTTCTGCGCCCTGACCACCTCACCCGGCGCACTGGCCCACTACCGCCGACGACGGGACCGCGGCGACTGGCACGCCGCCGCTCAACGCAACCTGTTCAACCGGATGCTCGGCATCCACCACTGCCTGACCGCCGGCCAGCCCTACGACGAGACCAGAGCCTTTCCGGCACTGGGACCGGCAGAGCCGACGATGCAAAGCCCGGTAACAACCGTCCCGCTCCGCGCCAACCCTGGGCTCTGCCCCACACCCCGGCCCTCCAAGGAGCCGCCGGTTGACACACACCCCTGTGGGAGGTCTCAGAGATGCCGCCCGCGGATCACCTCATCGGGCACCATAAGGGCTACCAGTCCCCGGTCGGGGCCAAGGTCGTTCCAGTAGGGCGCTCCACCTTGTCCCCGTCCGGGGAGGCTGGACGGTCTACGACTGCCCGACGAGGAGATCCGCTTGAGCGTTAGCTGCCACGCTTGGCCAAGTCAGCGAGGTGCGCGCATGGCTGCTCGGCCTCACGGTGCCAGGCGCTCCCCACTACGGCGGCGGGGTAGCTGACCTCTCTGATCTGTTGGTCGGCGGTCTCGACGGAGAACCGTATCGACAACGGCTCGCTCCCGAACGCGATAGAGCACTCAATGCGCAGCTTGACATCGATCCAGGCGGTACCGCCGGGGCGCAGCAGCCGAGTCTGGCCGGTGTCATGGACCTGGACGCCGGGTCGTTGACCGGTAGCCGCACGAACCGTGATCGGCGCGGGGCCAGCGTTGATCACTGCCAGTTGCCCGTCCATCTGGAGGACGCCCGTGGCGTCCGAACCCCCGCTACTGATGGATGCAGGGAAGGCCACGAGTGAGACCGAAGCGTTCCGCTCCCGCTCCTCCCGCGAGTCTCGCAGCTCGCTGACACCGACACCGCCAAGCACAACGCCGACCACGAAGGCAGCGACGAGCCATACATTCATCTTCCGTCTGGCCATGAGGCCCTCGGGGGTGGCGCCGCCGGGCTCCGCTGGCTCGTGATCGTGCTCGTTCAGGTCAATCACTTCGCGCTCCGCCGACATGGCGTCAGCCTAGGGTTCTCCCTGACCGCGCGTTGGCCGGCCGTACAGCCATCCGCACAGCCAAGACCACTGGCAGACGCCAGCGCTGTCCGCAAAGCAGACGTGCTAACCAGAGATGCGACCCCTGAACAGCCATCCCTGATCTTCTTCTAACCCGCAGGCCGTTTATACCAACGCTTGACAGCCGCCATTGAGACTCGTCCGGCAGGGCGCTCCACCTTGTCCCCGTCCGTGGAGGCTGGACGGTCTACGACTGCCCGACGAGGAGATCCGCGCAGCAGCGTCAGAGCCGGCTGTCGCGACTAGGCCGTAGCCGATCGGCCCAATAAACCCCGAGCAACAGCATGCCGAACCCGAGTAGAACCCACCATGAGCCCCAGCCGGCCCAGGTGACGATGCCGCCGACCAGGACGAAAAGCAGTCCCGTGTACCCGACTTCGACGCGACGCCGGTCACCGAGTTCTTCGTACTCATGCAGCTTCGCCGTGTTGCGGGTGATCTTTCGCCGAAGCCGCCGATATTCGTCGGATCCCGGGGTCAGCGATCCGAGCAGAACCCGATCTCGTTCGATTGCCTCGCGCAACTCGGCGAGGTTTGGGATGCCCGGCTCGGCGCTGATGATGATCTCCTCCGTGTCCGATGGCAGCCGACCTCGGGACAACTGTCCCGGTTTCCGAGATGATCCCATCGCGAGCCGGACAAGCCCACGGCCCCGTTTGGCCGTACAGCCATCCGTACAGCCAAGAGTGCCCGCGCCCGCCGACGCTGCCCGACAACCACCGACGGGCTGACCAGCAGGAGCCGGCACTGGCCAGCCATCCCTGATCTTCTAGTCTCCACCGCCACCCGCGCCCCCATCCGGCGGAGGGTGATGCATGTGGTCAAGCGGCCCGTCGTTGGACCGGGGGTCTCGTGGCCTGAACAGACTGATCACCATGAGCGCCAGGAGGGTGAGCGTCATCGCGATGACGAACACAAGCCCCGCCGTCGCAACCATCGACACCACCAGGCGAGCCTATGAGTGGCAGGGGAGTGAGTCCAGGCGGCGCAGTCCGCATCTAGTCCGCAAGAGGGCGACGGACAGCGGGGGAGTGCTGAGAGATGCCGAGAGGTATCTCCGCTGCTAGAAGGCCATCCGGGCAGCTCGGCGGGTCCCCCATCTGGATCTCATAATCCCTGGTGGCAGAGGCGAGTCAGAGCCACGTCAGGTCGTCCAAACGCCAGCGTCAGCCCGTGTTGCGCCGCTGCTGTCTCCTGCCACGCCGGTCGGGGGGAATCGCCGATCCGGAGACGGGCCCCGCCGGCGCCGCCGATAATCCTGGAAGGATGCGGCGGGAGGCCGGGCATGACCACCGGAGGAAGTACGGCGCTGGTACGCCGGATGGAGGGGGCGGCCCGGGCCACGCTGCTGGAGCTCCTCTTCGACGTGGTCTTCGTGGCCGCCCTCGCGCTGATCTCGACACTGTTGACCGAAGAGCACTCCTGGTCCGGCAGCGCCAAGGTGCTGCTGATGCTGACGGCCATTTGGTGGACCTGGTCGATCACCGCGACCACGACCGAGTTCTACGACCCGCAGCAGCGCCCGATCCAGGCCATCCTGATGATCGCCATGGTCGGTTCGGTGGGGATGGCGGTAGCGCTGCCGATGGTCACCACCGCGCACCGGCTGGTCTTCGTGATCGCGTACGTCGGCACGCACCTGCTTCGCTGCATCATCCTGGTCACGGCCCTGTACCGGCAGGGGCACCGGACGGCATTGGAGCGCGCCACCCGGTTTCTGTTCTGGTTCACCGTGTCCGGCGTCTTCTGGGTCGCCGGCGCGCTGCCACACAGTCCGAACTGGGCGCTCTGGACCGTCGCCATCACGATCGACCTGGTCGCCGCGGCGGCCCGCTATCCGACGCCCCGGCTGGGCAGGGTTCCTGTCGCCCAATACGAGCGGACCACCGAGCACTTGGGCGAGCGGTACCAGCAGTTCGTCATCCTGGCCCTCGGCGACATCATCCTGTTGCCGACCCTGCAGGTCAGCAGGGGCGGCCTCGACCTTCTCCGGCTCACCGCCCTGCTCTGCGCGTTCGCCACCATGCTGCTGCTCTGGCAGATCTACGCCTACCGGGCCAGCGAGTTGTTGCAGGCGGCCGGGGCCAATGCGGGCCGGCCGCCGCGGCTGGCCCCGTACACGCATCTGGTGCTGCTGGCCGGTGTGGTCGTCACGGCGGCCTCGTTCGAGTTGGTCGTCCACCATCCGACCGGAACGACGCCGGCGCGGTGGCTGGTGCTGATCATCGGCGGCCCTGCGCTGTTCGTGCTCGGTCGCGTCCTGTTCACCCTGCTGGTGTCCGCGGTCGTGCCGTGGCGGCGAGTGGCCTGGCAGCTCATGCCACTGCTGGTGCTGCCGTGGGCCGGCGGTTGGCCGCCGCTGCTGGTCGCCGCGATCGTGGCGCTCGGGCTGGCCGGTCATATCCTGGTCCCCGGCGGAGACCGGGAGACCACGCCAGGGCTGCGACCGTGGCAAGGCGGCGACTGACCCGCGACAGCCAGGCGAGGTGGCGATCGGCCCGCTCGGCGAGGCCCCGTGCGCAGACGCCCACCGAATCCCGCCACGTCCACGCGGCACCCTCCCCGCCTTTTCGCTAACCTGCTTGACCAGCCGTACGCCGGCTGCGCGGCGGCGACCAAGCCGTGGGTTCGGGCTGCGGTCAGGTCATGGGTCCGCCCTGGGCAGAGCGGGTGAGGCCCAGACCAGCCGGCCTGCGCGAGTGGGTCAGGGCCATCGGCGCCTGCTGCTGTGCTGGCAGTCCGCGCCCGCCGACTGGCGAGCCCGTCGGCGGGCGCGGATCAGGTCGGTCAGTCGGGTCGGGCTGCGTGTGGACAGCGGGATGCTGGCAGCTAGGTCAGCAACGAAGCTCTGGTGCTGGAGGGTCGTTTTGGGTCGACTGTTGTTCGGTCGGGAGCCTCGTCCTACCTGGAGCGGCGGCACGCCATTCCCACCTACTGCCTGCTCAACCTGTCATGATCACGATGAAGCGGCTTACTGACGGCGACACGATCGTGAGAAAGCGTCGTAGGCGCTGGAAACCTCTATCGCCGGTTCAGGCGACGATGCGGCGAACGGCGGCCAGCTGACCGGCCCACGCCGGCAGGCGGCTGATCTTGACGACGTCGCCGCTGTGCGGGGCCTGCACGATCAGCCCTTGGCCGAGGTACAGGCCGACGTGGCCGGGCCGGGCGGCGCTGCCGCGGCTGCCGGGGATGAACAGCAGGTCACCCGGTCGCAGGTCCCGGTAGTCGCCGACGGCGGTGCCGGCGTGGACCTGGTCGCTGGTGGTGCGGGGAATGCCGATACCGGCGGCCCGGTAGGCCTGCTGGATGAGTGATGAGCAGTCGCACTGGCGCGCCGGGATGCCGGAGTGTGCGGCGGTGCAGTCCCCGCCGAAGGTGTAGGGGGTACCGAGCTGCGCCAGGGCCCAGCCGATGGCGGTGACGACCGGCAGAGGTGTTCCCGGCGCCACCGTGAATCCGGTGGGGAGGGGCACCTGGTCGGCGCCGAGCTGCCCGTCGCCGCCGTCGAATAGGCACAGCGGGTTGCTCATCGCCTGCTCCAGGTCCCCGGCGACCGGGCCGGCCGCGGTGCCGCCGGTCAGGATCCGGATCAGGGCGATCGCGTCGTCTTCCCATTTCGCGTACGCGCCGGGGTAGGCGGATCGCTGCACAGTTTGTGCGGCGTCGGTCAGTGTCATGGCCTCCCAGCCGTCGACGGCCAGCAGCGCGGTGTAGAACTTCCCGGCGGCGTAGCGGGGTTCCTGCAGTTGGGCAGGGGTTCCCCAGCCCTGGGAGGGGCGTTGCTGGAACAACCCGACGGAGTCGCGGTCCCCGCCGGGCAGGTTGCGCAGACTGGACTCCTGCATTGCGGTCGCCACCGCGATGACCCAACCCCGCGGCGGAACCTGCAGCTGTACGCCGACGGCGACGATGGCGGCGGCGTTGGCCGTCTGTTCGCTGGTCCACCCGCCGGCGTCGCCGCTGCCTGGTGGGGACACGGTGATGGTGGGTGGTAGCGGCTGCCCGTTCGCGGCGGCGGCGCCGTAGCAGGCGGCTGAGGCGGTGCCGCCGCCGGTGAACAGGGCGCCAATCCCGCCCGCGCACAGCACCAGCATGGCGATCACCCCGGCGCTGATCGCGGCGAGGGCGCGGGCGGTCACCGCGTCGTTCCCACGGCCGGCTGCGACCCACAGGGCTGCTGGGGGCGGCGGTCCACGCCGGTCGGGGTCAGGCAGCCGGCGAGCCGATAGGAGGCCGCAGGGGTGCCGTCGCCGGTGTGCACGGCGGTCGTGGCGGTGCCGGGGTCGATGAGGTAGATCCATTCGGCGTCGAGGTGACCGGCGTGGCACAGCGGGAAGACGGTGACTGGTTCCGGCGCGTCGATGACGCCGTCAGTGGTGGAAGCCAGGGTCATACCGACACCCGGCACAGGACGTTGCCCGGCGAACCCGGAGCGGGTAGTGGCGGTGATGTGCGCGTCGAGGTACTCCCAGTCGCAGGCGAGGATCGCGGCGATCAGCGCGCGCGTGTGGTAGCGGGCGCTGCCGGCCCAGATCGCGGCCAGGGCGGGCAGCACATGGCTGGGGTGCCCGTCGAAGAGCACGAACCGGGCGTGTACCAGGTGCGGGCGCGAGGGATCGGTGGCGCCGATATAGCAGTGGGTGCTCACGGAACAGGTCTCCTCCAAGGAGAGCCGCATGCGGCTGCGGACGGTCGTCATGGCTGGTCGTGCTCAGGGGCGGGCGGCCAGGTGGCGGGCTTGGCGCGCCAGCCGAAGATCGGGTCGGTGGTCTCGACCGAGCCGCAGCGGGTGCAGCGGGTGCAGGTGTCCTCGCCGTAGCCGGCCATGGACGGCACCTCGTCGGCGACGATCTCGTCGACCGCGCCGCAGACCCGGCAGCGAAGGGACGCACCATCGGGCCCACACACGGCGAAGATCGGATCGTCGGGTTCGGTATGGGCTGGCAGCTGCGGGCCGGTCACGGCGTGTTCGCGCTGGCGTGGCTGTAGCGGGCGGTGGCTGACAGCAGGGCGACCAGCCCGGGGTAGGTGGCGGGAATGTCGCTGGCCTCGCTGGTGTCGTTGACGAGCAGCAGCGGGTGGTCCTCACCGCGCAGGCGGGTGAGGCGGTAGCCGCGGCCGTCGGTGTCGACGGCGTCGATGCGGCGGGCTTGCCGGGGCTGCCCGCCCGTGGTGTCGATGGCGTCGTAGCAGGTGGCCCAGGCCAGCAGCCGCGCGTCGGGTGCGGTAGATCGGATCAGCCCGAGGATGGTGTGCAGGGTGGCCTGGTAGGGCGTCGGCGCATCCGGGTCGAGGCCGGCGGCGAGGCGGTGCAGCAGCGCGGGCAGGCCGGCAGGGTCGGTGAGCAGATCGTCGCGGTGCAGCGGGAACTCCAGGCTGCGCAGCTCGCGCATCCGCGCCGGAGCGGCGCAGTCCAGGGCCCGGTCGTGGATGAGCAGCAGCGTCGCGGGCTGGCCCCAGCCCAGCAGCTCGGCGTCGGCGTCGGCGGCCAGGAGACAGCCGGCGAGGGTGTGGACGGTACGGAAGGACAACACGGGCTTCTCCCTTGTCAGGGCGGCAAAAGGGGGAAGGACCCCGCAGCCGGCGGCTGCGGGGTCCTTCCTGGGGTGCAAGGGTCGTCGGGCGGGTCAGCGGTAATGGCGGTCCCGGCTGCGGCCCGAGTCGGGCGTGCTGTGGGGGCGGTAGTCGCACACACCAAGGCCTAAGCGTTTGGCCTGATACATGGCGGTGTCGGCTTCGGCGAGCAACTGCCGAGGACTGGCGTGCGGCCCGTGAATGTGGGTGTAGCCGACCGACGCGCTCACCCGGACGTCACCGTTAATCACCCGGATCGCAGCGGCGTCGATGACCCGCCAGGCTTCTTCGGCCGCTGCGGCGGTGTCGTCGCGGTCGCCGCAGACGAGCACGGCGAACTCATCGCCGGAGAGCCGCGCCACGACCTGCACCGGCGTGGGCAGGCTGGTCAACAGCCGGCCGATCTGGTCGAGCAGGACGTTGCCGCTGTCGTGGCCGAGGGTGTCGTTGACCGTCTTGAACCGGTCGAGGTCGAGCAGCACCACCCCGACCGGCGCGTTGTCGGCGAGCGCGGCGCGCAGCCGGTCGAGGAACAGCCGCCGATTCGGCAGGCCGGTGATGTCGTCGTGGCTGGCCTGATAGCGGGCCACGTCAAGCGCTTGCTGCTGGCGCCAGAGCAGAGCTCCGGCGAGGGCGAGGCCGGCGAGGATCCCGCCAGCGGCGATAGCGATCGTGTGCAGGATGGGAGACACTCGAGGACGCTCCTTGTGGATGAAGGAGCACCGGGGGCGGGCGTGAGGCGCCAACTTCGACGCCCGCCCTCGGGCTCAATGGGGCTACCGGCCGCCGGTGACGGGGGCGAGTTGATAGGTGGCCGGGCGCTCCACCGTCTGCACCGCCGTCCCGGCGGCGACGAGCTTGGTCACGGCGTTGGCGACCGCCCCGGCACTGGCCTTGGCCGCGCCGGTACCGGCATTCGCGGCGTCGACGAGCTTGCACAACTCACTCGTCCTGTACTGCCGCTCGGGGTGGGCTTCCAGGATGTCCAGGACCGCGCCGCGCAGCGACCCACCAGTACGGCGCGCCGCGCCCGGGCGGCCCTCCCCGCCGGATGCCTCGTCAACCTCCGAGCCGTCCTGCGGTGCCTCGGACAACGAGTCGGCGGGTGTGCCACCGGCGTCGACAGCAGGGTTCGGCTCTGGCGCGTCCGCCTCGCGTAGCGGCTGCGGGACAGCGCCGTCGGCCGGCGTGTCCGCTGCTGCCGAAGCGGGCGGAGACGCAACGCCGCTCCGGTTCTGCTTCTCTGCGGCCGCAGAGCCGGCCGGCACGGGCTTATCTGCTGTCACTCCCGGTTGCGCGGTGGTGGCGCGGCCGGCGTCGGTGAGCCGCCACAGCGTGCGGCCGTCACCGGCGCGAACCCGCTCGGCCTGCCCGGACCCTTCCCAGGCACGCAGCTTCGGGGTGGTGGTGGAGTAGCCCAGTCCAGCGTGCTCGGCCACCGCGGAGGCCGTGGCCTCGCCGAGGTCGGCCAGCGCCGCGAGGACCTTGCCCGCGCTCTGCGCCGGTGGGGTCTCGTCGGACGTGTCGGTCATGCGAAGGCGTCCTTTCCTGGTGGGATTGATCTGCGTCGAGATCCACGCACTGATCCACGCTGAGATGGCGGCGCTGATCAAGTGCACGGACCGCATCTCGGGACTAGCGGGGGCCTCATCGCCAGCGCGGGCAGAGGCCCCGTGCGGGTGCGGTGGGCCCAGGCGGCGTAGCGCGGGGTTTTCGCCGGTCCCGGACGGCGGCGACGCGACGGCCCATCACCTGGGCGGGGCCGCGGGTAACCGTCGAGGTAACCCAGGGATGGGCACCTGCGGGAACGACTTGTCTGCCTGGCCGGGAGCGTGTGGCGCGGGTTGCCGCGCATCGGTCAGCTCCCGCGCTGCTGAGGCGCAGGCGATGAGCGGGTGGGTGCGCCGGGACGCGCGCTAGAACAAACACTCGACGTTGGCGGGAGGTGCCTGGCGGGGCTGCCGGCGTTCGGCGGCGCTCTCGCGTGCACGTGCGGCAAGAGCGGTCACGCTGAGCCGTATCCGCGTGCGCAGCGGCATCGGGGTGGTGGCGTCGGTGTGCCAGAGCCACCGGTAGGCGCCGACGCTGTAGTAGCCGTCTGGGTCGGGGTAGCACCGGTCGTCGACGTCGAGGGCGGTGTCGTCACCGGTGTCGTGTTCTTCGAGCAGGGTGAGGGTGTCGCCGTCGAAGCGCAGCAGCGGGTACTCCCCGGGCATGGTGCCCAGCCGCCACGGGCCGTCGAGGTCGGCGGCGATGAGCCGCGCGGTGCCAGGGTCGAAGCGGCAGATAAGCCCGCCGGCGTCGGTGGTGTACCCGTCGGCCACGAGCGCGGGGTAGGACCTGTTGGCGACCTGCGGTGAGGTGACCATCAGAGGATGCCAGCGGACGCCAGGCGGAGCGATGTCCTCCCGCCTGTCGAGGACCCGCACACAGGTGACGTCCAAAGCCATCCCGGGCGAGGTGTCGGCGGTAATGGCGAGCCAAAGGCACTCGAGGGCGCGGCCGGCGCGCAGGACATCGATCAGCCGACGCTGGCCGGAACCCGGCTGGCCGAGGGACAGGTACACGCTCTCCTGCGCCTCGGCGCTGCTGGCACGGGAGGGGCGCCACGAGATGCTGCGGGCGGCCTGCTCCTCGCCCTGCGCGGTGTGCCAGGCGGGGATGCCGTTGGACCGCAAGACGCCGCTGGTGCCGGTGCGGCTCAAAGTCAGTGCCGGACCGTTGCGCTCGCCAGCGGCGACCTGCGCGCGGGTGAGGCGGTGGGTGGGACAGGCGAGGGCGTGTTCTGCCAGCGGCAGCACGTCCTCGACGCGGAACCACATGCGATCGGCCATGACAGGTGTGCCTCCAGGTCGATAGGGGGATGGCCGGAAGAGGGGAAGGGTGGCCTGTTGCAGGCCTGGGCATGGCTGGATGCCCCAGCCCGGGGCGCCCGGCGGCCCGCGGAGCACACCGTCCGTTGGCCTGCCACCAAAGGGTTTGACTGGTCGCGGCTGCGAGAGCAGAGCGGTGTTGTCGACTGCAGCGGCAGGCGGTAGGTGGTTGAGGCCGGCTCAGCTCCACAGCTGTGCGCTGACCAGAAACGGCGTGCCAGCCGATTGCCGGTTAGCGCGGGTGACATCGCAGGTGCAGTCGGCCGATCTGCCTGCTTCCAGCGCCGGATGGGCGCGTCCGCCCGCGCCGCGTCGGGTCCGGCGGTTACGGGCGTGCTGCGGCGAGCAGGCGGTGCAGGCAGGCCGGGATGACGCTGGCCCGCACCCGCGCCGGCGGGTCGTCCAGGATGGTGGTCCTGGTGGTGGCCGCGCCGCGAACGCGCAGGATCTGATAGTGCCGCCCGTCGACGTCGCAGGCCGTCAGCACACGCACCGGCACGCCGTCGGGGCCGGCGCACAGGCCGTGGGCGGCAGCATCGCGTCGGCCGGCGTCGCTGGTATCCAGGCCTTCGGCGAGGAAGGCCATCCCGGCCAGGCGCCGCTGCCCGGCCCACCGTGCCAGCGTCGCCGGCGCGTCGGGTCCGACGAGGTGGGCGGTGAGGGTCTTCAGGCCCACCCCGTAGGGCAGTCGCATGCCGGGGACGGTTTGCTCGTGCAGCCACCAGAAGGCCGGGTCGACGCCGAGCACGTCGATGGCGATGTGCGGCTGGTGGCGGTCGGTGGTGGCGTCGAACAGGCCGAGCAGCGCGGGCAGGGCGTCCCAGCCTCGGCTGTTGGCGTCGTGTTCGACGGCGGTGAGCGCCGCCCCGATGGCGGCGGCGCGGTGTCGTGACCTCATCAGTGATGCCTCCTTCGTTGGTGCGCAGTGGTGGACGCCGACCGGCCAGGCGACGCCCTCTGGTGTCCCTGGGCAGGGATCAGGGCGCGCCGGCCGGCCGGTCGTGTGGTGGTTAGAGGGCGACCGCGAGCAGCCGCTGGCGGGGCTCGACGGTGTCGAGGTAGCGCAGCGCCTGATCGAGGTAGGTCACCCGGTGGGTGAGGGCGTCACTGGCCGGGGCAAGAGTGCGACCGTCGACGGTGAGCATCGCGTCACCGACGATGGCGGAGCTGGCGCTGTAGTGCTGGTAGGCCATCAGTCCTGCCTGGTACATCTCCAGCTCACCGACGCCGGGCTGCCCCGCACCGGGTGTAGCGGCGGCGTGCATCCGCATCGCGTTGACGCGCGGCTGCGCGTGGAAGTCCGCGGCTGCCTGCTCGAAGGGGTACTTCTGTGGATCGGCGAGGTGGCGGGCCTCGAACACCGGCCACGGAATAGCCGGACGGGTGCCGTGCACGACCTGCTGCCAGATCTGGTGGCGGATCCCGGCGCCGACACCGGCGGCGTGGCGCGTGCCCGACAGGTCCAGCAGCATGAGCGGTCCTCCTGCGCACGCTGCGGGGCGGCCCTTGCGCAGGCCGATCATGTGGTGGCGCTGCCACAGCCGTAGCCGAGGGACGGCCCAGAACCGGGGCGTGAGGGTGCCGGTGACCCCGAAGTGCTTGTCGAGTTGGTGCGCGTTGAGCGCGTCGGCCGGCAATGCGTCGGGCAGGCACACGATCATCGTGTGGATGCTCGGCGCCGGCGTGACGCTCTGCTGCGGGGCGGCAGCGGCGGGCCGGGTAGGGGCAGACCTGCTGGTCGAGGTGACAGTCCGGGGCGGAAGGGCGGGCACACGGCTGCCGTGACGGGTCAGCACCGTGCCGTTCAGGTTGTCGGCCATGGCAGTTTCCTCCTCGGAGTGGTGCGCGATAGGCGCGCAGGAGTGACCGGCCCACGGGATGCATGGGTCGGGTCAGGGAGACAGGAAAGAACTCGTGCGGGTGGGTTGGTGCGACCTCGGGGTTCGCCGCGCGGGGCGCTTGCCGACCGGCCGAAGCGGCGGGTGGGCCTGGCGCACCGGTGGGTGCGGCGGACAATCCCTGAGGTGGGACCGAACCGGGTGCAGCGATGGGGTGTGGTGGTACCGAGAACGGTAGCGGCGCGGCCTGTCAGCGCGACCGGGGTCGCCACGGCCATCGAAAGCGGCCATGAGCTGCCCTGTCAGATGGTCTTCTCACCGCCACGGGAGCGCTGCGGCGCTTGCTCTGTCAGACCGGTCCGGTCTGACAGGCCGGCCCGGCGGTTGACAGTCGCGCATCGACGACGACCGAGACGAGCGCGGCTACCCGACCTGGTGGGATGTCTGCGCTGCTAGCCGGCCGGAGCGGTTGACGGCGCAGAACAGGGCTGTCAGGCGTCGGCGTCCTCGATGTAGCGGTGGGGGTTGGTCGCGGGATTGGCGGGTCCGTGGTCGCTGGGCAGCTCATGCAGGCAGCGGCGCACCGCCGGGTCCGCTGCCAGCGTCCACACGGGTCCTGCGGGATGCTCGCCATGAACGCCCACGGCCACGGGCATGGCGGTGGTCAGGCCGGCCAGCGCGTCGAGGAGGTGCGCTTCGCGGCGACGGCTGGGCACGCGCAGCAGGACCGGGTAGCGGGGCCCGAACTCGGCGAGGCGGCTGTAGGAGCGCAGCTTCGCCAGCACGGTGGCCAGAGGTTCGGTGGCGTTGTCGTGTTCGAGGAAGAACCCCACCGTGTGGCCGTCGACCGACCAGATGCCGTGCCCGTCGGGTCGGATGCCGGCGATGGCGTAGGCGCCGGTGGCGTGTTGTTCGGACCACCACCGCCGCAGCTGCGCGTCAGGGTGGGTGCGGGTGTGCGCGATCAGGTCGATGAACAGCTGGTTCGTGCCGAGCAGATGCCGCAGGTTGCGGCTGCCGACGATCCGCGCGACGCGCTCGAAGCTGGTGTGCGGGGTGCGGGCGTCGGGATGGTCCGGGTCGTGGAAGGTGGTGGGGTGCACGAGCATGCCGAGCGGGCCGAGAGCGTAGAGGTGCTGCCGGTCGCCGGTCGTGACATCCACGAATCGACTGAGGGCCTCGATCGTGTGCAGGGTCGCCAGCCGAAGCCGGGCCGAGCGCTCTGACGGGAACAGGGCCTGGGTGATCTGACCGGCCGACAGCACATAGTGCTCGGCCAGCCAGGCCAGGAGTTGACGATCGCGCAGGGTGAGCCGGCGCAGGTGATCGAGACGGTCACGCATGAGGGAGCGGGACACGAGGCATCTCCTAGGGGGTGGAAGGAATGAACCCTCCTGTGGGGAGGGTGTCGGGAACTGACAGTGACGACGGCCATGGGCATTCAGGCCTCGTGTGCTGCAGGGACGGTCCCCGTGACGGGGCCGGTCGTCGGTGCGGCGGGTGGGCGGTGGTGAAGGGCGGCTGAAGCCCTCACGGAAGAGGGCCCGGAAGCCCCACCTCGACGCCGATCCCGCAGGCGTCTCGGCGGATGAGCCTGCCGCGACGGGCCCGGCCTACCGTCGGCGGCCCTTGGTCGCCTTGTCCCCGCGCCGGGAGTACTGCTCGACCAGCTCGTCGATACCGCTGGTGTCCTGCGATGCCACATGGGCCGCCGCGACCTGTCGAATGGCGGTCGCCTCCCCGACGACGGGCTTCGGTGCGCGGGTGCGCATCGTGAACGCCGGGGTCTGCCGGCCGTCCACGACCAGGCGCGTGGCGGCGGTGTAGGCGTCGAGGTGGGTCAGGTCGTGCTCGTCGAGCTCCGGCAGGGTGTGGCGGGCGAGCACGCGGGCGTCCTCGGGCGCGCACGAGAAGTAGATCTTGTTGCGGGCGTTCGCGGACGCGGCGGCGAGGAGGTCTTTGGGGAACTGCGCGAGGTCCTGGTGGGACAGGACCAGCGACAGCCGGTACTTACGGGCCTCGGCGAGCATCGTGTCGAGACTGTTGGCCAGAGTGAGGAAATTTTGCGCCTCGTCGATGATCAGGGTGGCGTCGCGGCGCTTGTCCGGGGCGGTCTTCGCGCGGGCGGTCGCTGCCTGCCACACCTGCGCCAGCACGAGGGAACCCAGGAGTTTGCTGGTGTCCTCCCCGAGCTGGCCCTTCGGGATCCGGACGAGCAGCGCGCCGCCGTCAAGGACCTTGCCCATGTCGAAGCTCGACTTCGGGTAGCGCATCGTGCGCTTGACGAAGTCGCGCAACAGGAACGCCCGCAGGCGGGCGAGGACGGGGCCGATGACCTGGGAGCGCAGGGCGGGGTTGAGCTCGTCGTACCACTGCCAGAACCCGGACAACCCGGCCGGGTCGTCGAGGTCGACGGTCATCGCCGACCGGAACTGCGCGGAGTTCAGCAGCGGCGGGATGTGCTGCAGGGTGACGTTGGCGTGGCGCAGCAGGGTCAGGCACGCCACCCGCATCACGTCGTCCATCCTCGGCCCCCACGCCTTGGCGAAGATGTTCCCGAAGATCGACACGAGGTTGTCCACCACCAGG
The DNA here is from genome assembly GCF_023896955.1 of Micromonospora sp. RHAY321. Classification (GTDB taxonomy): domain Bacteria; phylum Actinomycetota; class Actinomycetes; order Mycobacteriales; family Micromonosporaceae; genus Micromonospora. Next base: position 217,681 of record NZ_JAMHIW010000001.1, on the reverse strand, counting down.
TCCGGGTCGTCGCCGGACAGCGGGTTGAGGGTGGGCGGGTTGGGTTGGTCGGGGTCGAACAGCACCACCCGATCCGCGACGGAGGCGGGAAGCCGGTCGAGGATGTCGAGGACCATGTCGCCGTGGGGGTCGATGACAACGGTGCCGCGGCCGGCGGTGATGTCGTCGACGGCCATGTTCACCAGCAGGGTGGTCTTCCCGGAGCCGGTGGATCCGACGACGTGTAGGTGGTAGCGGGCGTCCGGGACGGCCAGGGCGACGCCGTGGCCGCCGACCTGCGCGTCGCCGATCGTCTTCGTGCCGCGCCCACCGGTGGGCACGGCGACCGGGGCCGGCATGGACTTCGCCCGAGCCCGGTCCAGGCCGGGCACGGCCAGGTCGCGGGGTAGGGCGGCGAGAGCGGCCAGTTCCGGGGTGCAGGTGAGGAACCCGGCGCCGAGGCGCCGCGATGCCATGACGGCGGCGGGCGCCGGCAGGCGGGTGCGGCGGGTGAGGCGGTTGCGGCCGGAGTAGACGGCGAACGAGGAGGCGATGGTGTCGGCGATGCCGCGCAGGCGGGGCCGCTGGTCGGTGCTCGAACGCCGGTTGTCCTTGCCGACGGCGTAGCGCACGGCGGTCTCCCACAGGGGGTGGGCGCTCTTGTCCAGGATGGCCCGCACGTCGCGCTCCACGCCCGGGTCCCGCCGGCCTGCGGCAGCGGGCCGTGCGGGGCCAGCGGGACCACCGGGTAGGAACACCTCGATGAGCCACAGCAGCGGCGCTGCCGGGTTGATGGCGGGGATGGCGGTTTTGCCGTCGCGCAACCTGATGGCCGCGCGGCGGGCGCGCAGCGCCCGGCGGGGTGCGGCCGGGCGGGCCAGGACCTGCACGCACGCGTACTCGTCGGCGCGCAGCTGGGAGCCGGCGGACATCAGTGCCCGCAGCGGGTCGGCGTCGTGGTCGGTGTGGAAGGGAAGCCATTCGGCGGCGGTGGGCAGCAGCTGCCCGCCCACCGCCGCCGCCACGTCCACCGGTATCGGCGGCGCAGCGGTGTCCTCGGTGCTGCACGCCGCGCCGGGCCACGCGGCGCGCACGGCGGCCTCCACCGCGCCGGATGGCACGGTGCCGGGCACCCACACGCCGATGAGCAGCCGCCGGCCGGTCCAGGTGTACTGCCAGACCACGTGCGGGCTTCCGTGAAGCCACCTTCGTCGACGCGACGGGGCGAGGGTGCCAGCGAGGTTCGCCCACAGCACCTGCGCGCTGTGCGGGTCGATCTCGGGTGGCGGGGCGATCGTCACGAGGCGGGCGCCGTCGGCGTGCCACCGGTGCCGCCACCGCGCGAGCAGGTTGCGCCCGGCGACGCTGGCGATCAGCGCGGCGGCGACCACGGCGAGCAGCCACGGCCGCTGTCCCGCCCAGGCCGCAGCGTCGATGAGCCAGCGGGTGAGCCCGGTCGGGGGTAGGACGACGCCCGCGCCCGGCCCCGACGGGTCAGGCGCGGGCGTGGGCGGTAGGAGAGCCGAAGCGGTGGCGGGTGGGGTCACAGGTCGTCTCCCTCGTCCAAGCCGGCGAGCTCGCTGGGACGGGTCGTGCACAGGTGGTGCTCTGCTTGGGAGGCGATGGCTTCGACGCTGGTCCGGTTGGTGCCGGAGATCAACAGTCCGGTGCCGACGCGGGCGGTGAGAAGCAGGCGGCGCTCGCCTGCGGTGAGGCCGAACGCGTCGCCGAGGGCGTCGATGGCCTGCGGTGCCTGCTTGAGCAGGACCTGGGTGGCGGCGTTCGCGACGACGGCCTGGCCGAGGTCGGTGCCCAGGACATCGGCGACGTCCTGGGTGATGACCGCCAGACCGGCGTGGCGTTTGCGGGCGGCCTTGGACATGCGGAACAGGAACCGGGCGCCCTCGCCGTCACGCATCAGCAGCCACGCCTCGTCGACCACGACGAGCCGTCGGGTGGCTAGCCGGCCGGGGGCGTCGACCTGCCGCCAGATGGCGTCCAGCGCCAAAAGGGTCCCGACGGGGCGCAGCTCGTCGGGCAGGTGCCGCAGCGACCATACGACCAGGTGCCCGTCGGGACGGGTGGTGGTGGGTCCGTCGAACAAGTCCGAGAACGAGCCGTGCACCCACGGTGCGAGGCGGGCGGTCACCTGTGCCGCGGCGGGGTCGGTGTCGGCGCGCAGGCAGTTGGCGAAGTCGCGCAACAGTGGGGCGGGCCGATGGTGGGTGGCGGGATCTGAGGTGATGCCCGCAGTGCGGTAGACGGCGAGGATCGCCCGGTCCAGAGCGGCCCGTTCCGCCGGTGGAGGCTGCTCGCCGAGCAGCACCGCGATCAAGGTGTGTAGGAACAGCGCGCGCCGGGTCAGCACGTCGGGGCGGGTGTCCCCGGCCGGCAGGTCGAACGGATTGATCTTCACCCCGGCCAGGCCGAGGCGGACCACGGCCCCGCCGACGGCGTCGGCCAGGCGCAGGTACTCGTCTTCGGGGTCGATGACGGCGACCTGCACCTGCTGGTAAAGGTTGCGCAGGATCTCCAGCTTCACGAAGTAGGACTTGCCGGCGCCGGAGCGGGCCAGGACGACGGAGTTGTGGTTCTCCTGCGCCCACCGGTCCCACCAGACAATGCCGCCGGAGTCGGGGTTGATCCCATACAGGATGCCGCCCTCGGCGGATGGGTCGCCGGGCAGCGGAGCGGCCAGGTCCGCCGAGGCCAGGGGAAAGGCTGCGGCCAACGCGGCGGTGTCCATGGTCCGCAGCATCTGCAGGGAGTCAGTCGCGAGGGGCAGAGTGGTGGTCCACCCGGCGAGGTGCCGCCACGTGGCGGGCTGCACCTCGATCAGCGTCGACGCGGCCGCGGCTCTCACCTGGGCGCAGGCGTCCAGGAGTTCGTCCTCGGTGCGGGCATGCACCGTGAGGTAGAGCCCGACGCGGAACAGCTTGGCCGCGCCGCGAGCGAGGCGCTGGGCGAGGTCTTCGGCGTCGTCGGCGGCGGCGTCGACGTGGGGGTCGGACAGCTTGCCGCGCTCGGCGTCGCTGCGGCGGGAGGACTCGAAACGCGCCCGCTGGTTGCGCAGCCGTGCTGCCGCGACCGGGGCGGGCAGCGGCTCGATGTGCAGGGCGAGGTCGAGGCGGCCGGCCCAACTGAGCAGGGGTTCCAGCCAGGCGGGCCCGACCTCGGCCGGGTAGCCCGTGACCACAAGGGTCGCGGCGTAGCCGTCGCCGACGCGCAGCATCCGCGGAGTTACCTCGATCGAGGCGGGGGCGACGGTGGCCGCCAGCGAAGAGGGCTGGCGGTCACCGTTGGCGGGCGTGCGGAAACGAGTGAGGACTTTCATGAGGGCCGCTTTCTTGTGCCGGTGGGGAGATCCGGTCCGGTGATGACCGTGTCGGGGGCGGCCAGCCCACCCGGGCGGGCTGGCCGATAGGGGTCGGCGGCGGCGGCGATAGCCGCGGTGACCGCTGCGCCGTCCAGCGCGCGGGTGGTCACGCCAAGGCCGGACAGGGCGCGGGCGGTGTCGCCGGCTCGGCGCCGCGCGGCGTGCTCGCCCCGCTCACCGGCGCTGGCGCGGGTGACGATGAGGACCTGACGGCGCAGCGGATCCCGCCGTGTCGCGAGGTCATCGAGGAACCGAGCGTGATCGGTTGCCGCGTCGGTCAGCGCTGGGTGCGCCAACGCGCCGGCTGCCGCCCCGATGGTGCGGGCGTGCGAGCGCAGGTCCACCGGTTGCGCCGACACCACGATCTGCGTCGGCGTCGACAGGGAGTTCAGCCACCGGCCGAAGGTGTCGACGAGAGCCGCCTGCTCATCGGGAGTGCGCAGGGCAAGGTTGACGTTCGTCGCGGCGACCATCGCCGCCCGCGTCGCGCCGAGGCGGATTTCCCCGCGGTCGTCGATGGCGTCGGCGGGCAGCTTGAGCGGCGCCGGCAGCGTCACGGTTGTCCGCGGCATCTGCACCCAGTCGGGTGTCCCCGACGTGGTGTCAGTGGTCGACAGCGCGCGGGGGAGCCGGCAGTAGCGCACGGCGGCGAGCAGCCACACGTCCAAGGGCAGTCCGTCACGGCGGCCAACCGCGATGCCGAAGACAAGCCCGCCGACGATGACGGCGCCGCCGACGAACACCGGCGCGGGAAGGAGCTGATGCAGGGCGCGCCACGCGCCGTAGAAGGCCAGGGCGGCGACAGCGAGGATGGCCAGCTGCCGGAACGTCAGTCCGTAGAGGACCTTGTCGGGGGCGTCGACGTCGGCGGGCATCCGCGTCCGCCCCTGCTCGCTGCGGCCGTCGGCGGTCATCGGCTCACCGCCCGCAGCCCGCGGCCGAGGCCGGGAATCGACCGGGTGACCTGCTGCACCACGATGACCCGCGCCGCGGCGCCGATCATGTTCGCGCCGCGGCCGTTGCCGGTGGACACGAAGCGGCTCATCATCGCCGGAACGCGCAGGGTGGTCCAGAGCATGACCATCACCACGAACAGGTTGATCACCCCGCCCGGGTCCACCGGCAGTCCGAGCACTGGCAGCAGGTGCGCAGGGTCGGTGAGCATCCACTGCCCCGCGTAGAGGGTGAAGCCCTGCACCACCGGCACCGCGAGAGTGCCGGCGTAGGCCTTCCACCACATCCGGGCGATCGGGTCGGTGTGGGGCAGCGCGTGACACGCCAGAGCCAGCGGCGCGAACGCGGTCAGGACGAGTACGACGGCGAAGCGGACGATCACGCTGAACGCGGTGGACGCGAGTAGCACCGCGATGATCGCCACGCAGACCACGAAGAGCAGCACCGCTGTCTTGTCCTGGCCGGCGGCCACGTGCGTCTTGATCGCCCGCAGCGCGCGGTCGCTGTCCCCGTCGGGCGTGGTGAGCGCGCCGGTGAGAGCGTTGGCGAGGCTGATGAGCATGCCGCACCACAGCTGCGAGAAATGCGCGGCAATAAACCCCACGATCAACCTCGGCACGAGGTCCTTGACGGTGTAGTGGGAGGTTTCACTGCCGCCGGCGCTCATGGTGAGCACGCCGGCGGCAACAAAGGCGAGGACGAAGACGGCGTCGACGACGAGGACCGAACGGCCGGTCAGGGCCTGCACCTGCGGCAGGGCGGTGACGTCCGGGGTGATCAGCAGCGCGCTGCTGATCACCCCGATCAGCGCGTCCAAGGTCGCGAGGATCGCCGCCGTCAGCCAGTCGAGGATCTGATCGAGCAGCCAACCCATGATCAGCCTCCGACGATGCCCTGGACGACCTGCAACAGGATCGGCGCGAGCACCGCCAGGCCATAGCCGACCAAGGCGTTCTTCAGCGCGCCCTTGGCCCGCTCGACCTGCGCCGGGTCACCGCCCGCGGTCGCCCAGTACACACCGGCCAGGACAAGGAACAGGGTGGCCACCGCGGCGAGGATGCCGATCAGCCAGGCCTGCAGATTCGCGATGACAACCGGCAGAGAGTTCGCCGCCAGCACCGGTTGACCGGCCTCGGCGTACGCGGGCGCAGGCACCGACAGGAACAACAAGCCGGTTGCGGCGACGACGGCAGTGCCGCTGACCACGCGGACGGTAGGGGAGTAGGTGAGGGCACGACAACGTGCCGGGATGCGGAACATGGGGATGGTCACCTCCGGCCCCACCCCGGCAAGCGGCAAGGGTGGGGCGTCGAATCGGCGGATAGGGGGCCGCCGCCGGGCGCGGAAGGCAGGGCGTGGTCGAGCCGCGACATGTCCTCGGGAGGAGCGCGTCCTCCCTGTCGGGTGTGGCGGGTTTCGGTGAGGTGTCAGCGCACCAAACGGCGCGGCACCCGAGGCGCCCGGCTCGCGGTCGGCCCCAACCTCAGGGCCCGGCGGCGGGCGGAACCCCGCAGGCGACTTGTGCGCCGGAGGATGTTCCGCACCCTCAAACCGGCGCTTGTCAGCTCTGGTGGACACCTTCGGCCCTGACACGGGTCTGACAGCCGAGCTACGTCCCCGGAACCGCGGCTCAGACGACGATGTCGTGACATGCGTGGTGTGCTTCTGACACGGCCCACCATCAGCCGTCAGGTTCGGACAGCGGACCGGTGGTACCTGGTCAAATGCGGCAGGTATCTCCTGGCCCGGTAACCCATGACATCCGCGGTAAGACACCGACGTCGGTGCTGACCTATCGGGTCTCGCATAGCGCCGCCACGATCTCACCGCCGAGGTGGTACGCGACCGCGTCGCGGTGCTTTCCGCCACCCCTGCCAAGAGGCGGGCAACGCAATGGCGGGGTCCGACCACGAAGGTCAGACCCCGCCACTGCGGGATGTCACGCAGGTCAGGCAGCTGCGGCTCTCGCCGCCTCCGTCCGCCTCTGGGAGGCGGTGGCGAGGCCGGTGCGAGTCTTCGTGCGGTGTATGGACCGGCTTTGCAGGTACTCGCGTGCCTTCGGAGACACGACGCTAGTGAGTAGCCCCTTCGCGAGGGCGTCGGCGAGGCGTTCGTCGATGCCGTTCATGCGCTTGCGGAGGGCGTCGACAGTAATGCCCAGCCGCGCGGCGATGGGTTCGATCGCCCGTCGGCCCAACCGCAGATCGATGTACGGCTCAAGGTCGGTGTGCTCGAGCAGCCCGAGTCGCGCGGCGCGGCGCACGAGGAGGTCAGGGTGGCCGTACGGGACGTGCGGGGTGCGGGGTCCGGTGACGTGCTCGACGTCCTCGACGGGCACCGCGGTACCGGCGCGCTGGCGCAGCTCGTGCCCGGCCCGCCAGGCTGCCATGCACAACGCCGCGTACGGGGCGGGCTTGGCCAGGTCGACGCGGTCGCGCAGCGCGGTGAGGAAACCGGTGAGGATCTCCGCGTCGAGGTCGGCGCCGTCACCGGACCAACCAGAATGAAGGCGACCGGCGTGACGCCGCAGCGCGGGCATCGCCATCGCCACCGCCACAACCACCCAGGACGGGCCGTCGAGGCGGGCGCGGCGCACGAGATCCCGCCACACCGCGTCCCGCGCCGCGTAGGCACGGGGACGATCCAGGAGCCAGTCACGCAGCGCCGGGAGTGTCATGACACCGCCCGGAAGGCCGGTGTCGGGTCCGAGAGCGTCCATGTCAAGTGTCATCGGGTCGGGGCCGGTGGTCAGCGCCGTGAAGGCGGCGTCGACAGCATCCAGCGGGGAATCGGGCCAGTCCTGTTCGGACACGCTCATGTCCACACTCCATGTCAGAGAAAGTCGTCGAGGACCCGCTGGGCGGAATCGCCTAGGCGTGATGGCACCGATTGCGCCACGACAACCTCACAGCCCTCTGACAACGGAGGCCACAATCTCGGCGACGCCCTGTCTGCGCGCTGGCCCGACCACCTGACGACATCCGCTGCCGGCTTTGACAGCGGTCTGACAAACCGTCGCTGACCTGCGAGTAGATACCCACGTGTTGCTGATGACAGGCCCCGTGTCGTCGGGCCCGGCAACCCGGCCAAGCTCGCCCTGGGCGTCTGACAGTGGCCTGACGGCCCGCGCTGGCCACTGCGGCCGCCCCTGACAGCTGCCCACTGTCAGACAGCCTCGGTCGGATAGCGAAGCGGTAGCAGCCCTGTCGGTCACGGCGACAACCCGGCCACGGACCGCGGCGGGCAGTGGCACCGTCCCGGATGACACGACGCCGCGGCGCTGTCCTCGCCGACATGGCATGACAGCCCGCGCGCCGCGCGGGCATCTGTCACGGAGCGGGCCACGCTCTGTCAGTGCCGGCCACGCCGGTGCGGCGCCGCTCTGACACACCGGGGCGACCGACGTCGCGGACCGCGACAGTGCTCCGCAGACGGCACTGTCAGTCCTCTGTCAGATCCAGGGGTCTCCGCCTGAGCTGACAATCGCCGGTTTGAGGATGTCAGCGCACCACGGCGCGGCGCGGAGCCGACACCACATGAGCGAGCACACGCCGCACCACCCCGACCCTGCCCACCCGGTCGACCCGCACCACGTCGACCCGACCCTGATCGACCTGGTCGCCGGCGACCCGCCGGTGCCGGTCACCGTGTGGCGCACCGCCCGCACCGAAACCGACGCCGGCCGCAGCATCGGCGCCCGACTGGCCTACCGGCTCGTGGCCGCCTACAGCCGCCCCGGTGAGGTGGTCGTCGACCTCACCGGCGACCACGCCCTGGCAGCCGTCTGCAGCACGGGCGGCCGCCGGCACCACCCGGCCTGGTTCACCGACGCGTCCAGCCTGATCATTGGACCCGCCACTCCTCCAGGCCGCCCCGACCCAGCCACCCTCTCCCACGATGGCGACCTGCCGGACATGAGCGCCTGGTTCGGTGACGACCTCACCGACACCGACCTGCCCAGCGCCACCGCACCCAATTCCGCATCCCTGGCTGAGGCGACCAGCCTGGTCGTAGCCAGCTGGCCCCTCGACCCCACCGACACGACCAACCGGATCCGGCTGGCGTGGCTACTGACCGCCTGCGCCAAGCTGCTGTGCCCCGGCGGCTGCCTCGTCCTCGTCGTCACCGTCCCCTCCACCAGTTCCCAGCCCGAGGACTTCACTTCGGTCGCCACCGCCGCCGCGTCGGTCGGCCTGGGCTACCTCCAGCACATCGTCGCCGTCGCCGCGGACACCGACGGCGACGCGTTCGTCTACCACCTCACCGACGAGGAACTGCTCACCCTCGCCCAGCAGGCCGGCGAGCAGCATTGGGCGGTGTCGCACCTGCGGGTGCACGCCGACCTGCTCGTCTTCAGCCAGCACCACATCTCCGCACCCCACGCACGGCGGAAGGGTGGTGGCAACCGTGGCTGAGTATGCCCACCACTCCGGCCCGGACGAGCCGATCCCGACCGGCGCCGCCAGCGGACAGCATCGCACCTACGAGGGCCGCCACCGAGCCGACGGCGAACGGCACATTGACGGTCTGTCGGTGTGGGCCACCGCCCAACAGACAGGTCCGGTGCAACGCCGCGGCCGGTACGTGGCCGAGTCCGTCAAGCACCCTGCCCGGATGCTCCCAGCGATCGCCGCCCACGCCGTGCACGCCTACACCCAGCCCGGCGACCTCGTGCTCGACCCAATGTGCGGGATCGGCACGACCCTCGTCGAGACCGTGCACGCCGGCCGCGACGCCATCGGCGTGGAGTACGAATCTCGCTGGTCCGACATCGCTGATGCGAACATCAGCCACGCCCACACCCAGGGCGCCACCGGCCGCGGCTCCGTCCTTCGCGGTGACGCCACCCGGCTGCGGTCCCTGCTACCGGCCGCACTCACCGGACGGGTCGCCCTCGTGGTCACCTCACCGCCGTACGGGCCTACCGTCCACGGCCTTGTCCGGCCCGGCATCGACGGGGTGGCGAAGTTCGACAACGCCTACAACGACGGCACCGACAAGGGCAACCTCGCGTACCGCGACCTCACCGGCCTCACCGACGGGTTCGCGCAGATCCTCGCCGGCTGCGCCGACCTGCTGCGCCCCGGCGGCATCGTGGTGGTCACCGCCCGGCCGTGGCGCAAAAACGGCCAGCTTGTCGACCTGCCCTCCGCCGTCATCGCCGCCGGCGTCCGCGCGGGCCTGGTACCGACCGAGCGGTGCGTGGCCCTCCTGGCGGCAGTCCGCGACGGGCAGCTCGTTGCCCGACCGTCGTTCTTCCAACTCCAAGCCGTGCGGAAGGCACGCGCTGCCGGTAGCCCGCTGCACCTGATCACCCACGAGGATGTCCTGATCTTCACAAAGGTCCTAATCTCCGCGAGTTCCAACGAACCCAAGTGTTGACGCGGCGAATGCGGGTGTCCGGTGGGCTCGTCATGCCATCCGGACACTCGGGTTCGGACTCACCCTAGCGCTCGGTGACTACGCGGAGGCTCGCACTGCGCAGGGCTCGCGGCTTCCTTCGATCGGACCGCTTGGTTCAGATGAGCTGTGGGCAACGATCGCCTGGCGGGAGGGCGGCGGCGCATATGTCGTCGCCCCATGGTCAATCAGCGACTGGGCGAAGCTTGTTGAGTGCCACGCCGATACGGTGGCGTCTCTCAATACCCATCTTGACGGCCAACCTCCACGAGCCGACGCGCGGATCTGCCGAGATGAGGATGTTTGCGCGGAGCGTTCGTCGCGCGTCGTGCTGGGTTGACGGTCGTGTGGGGCACGGTGGCCCGGACGGGTCGCCATGCCCCACGATGAACGGTCTACCGGAGGTCGGTCGCGTGGTCGGTGGCCCATTGCGCGAATGTCCGCGCGGGTCGGCCGGTCAGGCGCGGGACGATGTCTGCCCACTCCTGGTTCGTCGGGGCGGGGGCACGCGCGGATTCCGCCCACATGGCGAAGATCCAGTCGACGAACGCCTCCGGATAGCCGTTGCTGATCCACTCGGCTCGGGCCTGGGCCGGATCGAGTTCGTCGAATCGCACCGTGGCACCGATCGCCGTGCCGATCGCGTCGACCTGCGCGACGGTGGTGAGCGCCTCGGGGCCGGCGAAGGTGTAGGTCCGGCCGGCGTGGCCGTCCTCGACGAGCACCGTCGCGGCGACCGCGGCGATGTCCGCCTCATGGGTGGGTTGGGTGACCGCAGCCCCGTATGGGCGGCGAACCGCCCGACCTTTCTTGATGGCCGGGGCCCAGTCCAGCCAGTTCGCGGCGAACTCCCCGGGCCGGACGTGCGTCCACTCCAGTCCGGAGTCCTCGACCGCACGCTCGACCGCCAGGTACCCGTCCTCGCTGTCGTCGGTGTCGGCCAGCGCCCCGGACAGCACGACGATGCGCCGCACGCCGGCCCACTTCGCAGCAGCGACAACGTCACGCGCCGTCCGTCCGACCGAGAACAGGTACATCCTCTCGACGCCGTTCAACGACGGCTCCAGGGACGGCGGGTCCGTCAGGTCGCCGCCGACGACCTCCACCCCGTCCGGAAGGCTCGACGCCGACGGCGTCCGCGTGAGTGCGCGGACCCGATGGCCGGTCTTCACCAGTTCGGCGACGACGTGTCGGCCCACCATGCCGGTGGCACCCGTGACCAGAATCGTCATCGCGTCACCTCCGGGCGGAAGTCGGCGGCATGGTCGTTGGCCCACTGGGCGAACGTGCGCGGTGGTCGTCCCGTCACCTGCAGATAGGTGTCCGTTGGCGGCAGCGCACCGGTCCCGTCGACCGCGTCGGCGAGCAGCGCGATCATCCAGTCGGCGGTCTCGTCATCGACGCCGTCGCGCAGCCAGTGCCTGCGCGCCTCGGCCGGATCGAGCTCCTCGAATCCCACCTGAACGCCGATGGCGGCACCGATCGCGGTGACCTGCTCCGCCTGCGAGACCTTCACCGGGCCGGTGACGGTGTACGCGGCACCGACATGGTCGTCGGTCAGCAGCGCCGCGACCGCCACATCGGCGACGTCAGCCTCGTGGACCACCGGATAGCCAGCGGACGCGTACGGCCCGCGCACCACCCGTCCGGCCCGGATCTGGTCGGCCCACTGCAGAGCGTTGGCGGCCAACAGGCCCGGCCGCACATGGGTCCATTCAGCGCCGGAGGCCTCCACCACCAGTTCCGACCCGCGGTGCGCTTCCCGCTCTTCGGTCAGGTGCCGCCCGAGGGCGCCGTCACCTCCGGTTCCGGGTGCGAACCCGGCCGCCGCCGCGGAGTGCACGACGAACCGGGTGACGCCGACCTTGACCGCCTCATCGACGAACCCATGGTCGGGCGCGGCGTACACGAAGGGGAACAGGTACACCGACTGCACTCCGTCCAGCGCCTCCGGCCAGGTGTCGGGACGTTCGAAGTCTCCCTGGACCACCTCGGCACTGTCCGGCAGCCGGCCTGTCTGCGGCCGGCGGGTCATCGCCCGCACCGGTTGCCCGGCCCGGACCAGTTGGGCCACCACCTGGCGACCCACGTTTCCGGTCGCTCCGGTTACTAGGATTGTCACGTTGCTCCTTCTCGAATACCTGGAGTGGGGCAATAGACCGCCGCCGCGAATCCACGGCCAATGGCGCGGCGGCGGTCACCACGCAGGCTAGGTCGAAATCCCGAAAGCCGCACATCGTACATATGTGCGAGTACGCCGTCTTCGCAGTTCGGTCGCGCCGGTGTTCCGGATGGCGCGGGCACCCCGACGCACGCCGTTGCCGCCGGTGCGCCGCTCGCCGCCGGCGTCGACGCCACCCGGCCGCTCAACCTCGACGCCTGGGAAGGAGACAACCGCTGGCCGAGAACACCTGACCGCCCAACACCCTGCCCGACTCAAGCCCAGTGAGTATCCGGATCTGCCGCGATCCGAGCGGCGGCGTACTTCAGCAGTCTGGGCTCGCAGCCTACTTCGGGGTGTCGGCGAGGGGGTTGGTGAGTAGCTGCCGCGCGTTGGTGGCCCAGCGGATCGCGGTGCCTTCGCTGAAGCCGAAGACGGCTGCCAGGTGCAGCGGGTCCGCGCCGGCTGTGATGGCTTCCTCGAGTTGGCGGTCTATGCGCAGTCGTTCGAGGGTGCCGGGCAGGCCACGCAGGTTCAGGATCCAGGTGGCGCTGACCGGCGCATGGCCCAGCGCGCTCGTGGTGCTGACCAGCAGGTGCGGGTTGGCGGTGCCGGGCCATCGCTCGCGGCGGTAGGCCAGCCAGTCGAGCAATGCGTGGGTGGTGAGATCGTCGAGCGGGCGGCTGTTACCGGCGATGGTGATCCGCCGTTTGGCGAGATCGAGGTCGTCGAGGTGTAGGGCACGGATCTGGCCCGGTCGGGCGGCGTGGACGGCCGCGAGGGTCACGCAGAGCCTGGCCTGCGGGGTGGTCGCGGCAGTGACGCTGGCGGTGATCTCGTCCGGACGTAGCGGCTGCCAGATCGGGTCTGGCACTTTCGGGATCGAGATCGCGTGGGTCGGGTTCCGGAAGATCAACTTGTGTCGTTTGGCCCACCGGAACAGTGCTCGTAGTGCGGTGGCGGCGATTTCCCGGCGTGTTCCCTGCAGCGTGCACAGGTAGGCGAGGACATCGTCGCGGGTGACTTCGAGCAGGTGGCCGCGTTGTGGCCAGTTCGCGGCGGCGTCCGCGGCGACGCCGAGGTAGGCGCGGACGGTCTGTTCGTCGCGGGGTCGGCTGCGGGGGCCACCGTCACGCAGCAAGCGCGCCCAGGTGAGCAGGTTGTGGCGCCAGGCGTCCGGCAGGTCGGCCACTTTGACGGCCATCAGGTTCTCCAGGGCGGCCGGCCTGTCGTCGTCGAGGACGTCCATCGCGGCGAGGATCTCGACGACACGGTCGAGGTTGATGAAGTACTGGGCGGTTAGGGCGCCGAGGTCGCTAGCCCGGATGCGGTCCGGTTCGCGGTGGTCGGAGAACAGCCGGACGAGGACTCGTTGCATGGCGCGTTGCGCGGTTGGTCTCCAGCCGCGTGTCTCGGCGTTGGTGTGTGCCAGGTGCAGTGCCCAGGCTAGCCAGGGCTTGTCCGGCGGTGGTGCGGTGCGCAGGTCGACGGCGGCGTTCAGGTAGTCGCGTGGTCCCGGCGGTACCAGCGCCGGTTGCAGCCAGGTGCTGACCGGTCGAGAGGCGGGAGGTGGAGCCTGCTTCAGCGGGCGCCCCTTGGTGCCGTAGCGGCGTGGGGCCGTGCGCGGCGGTGGCAATCGGCGATCGCTGATGCTCAGGAACAGTTGCTGCCAGCGGATCCCGTCGAGGTAGGGCGCCAGTAGGACCGCGGACCGGGCGTCGACGGCTAACCGTTCGCGCTCGTCGCGGGCTTGGCACCAGCACAGCCGGCAGTAGCTCTTCTTCAGCCTGGTCACCCGGTCGCAGGCCGCGCACACCCCGATCGGGTGGTGCCTGCTCGGGGCGGCGAAGTTGTAGCAGGCCAGGCAGACGCCTTGGGCGTAGGTCAGGCCCCAGGCCAGGCAGCCCGCGCAGCTGGTCACGGTGCGCGGCGTCCAGGTGCCGTCGTGGTCGCGAGCGCCCATCGGTCAGAGAGGCGGCAACGAGCGGCCGTCACGCCGCCGGGGTATCACGGCCTGGATGTCGGTGGGTCTGGTGGCGTCGGCGGCCGGTTTGGCGGTCTCCTGGCCAAAGCGGGTCACCGTTTCGGGTTCGGGAATGAGCAGGTCACCGACCTGGCAGTCGAGCGCGACGCAGATGACGTCGAGGTCGGCGAGCTTGATCGTGACCGGCTTGCCGGACCACAGGCCGGACATCTTTCCGGCAGAGATGACCAGGCCGTGCTCGGCGAACAGCCGGAGCAGGTCGGACGCTTTCCAGATGCCGCGCTGCGCCGCGACCAGGCGCATGTTCCAGCGCATTTCAGGCGAGCCCTTCCAGTCGTCGCGCGGCGCGGCGTTGCCCGTCGAGCCACGCCTGCTCGATGCGGGTGCGGTGCACGTGAACGTACTTCATCGTCGTGGCGACCCAGGCGTGGCCGAGCAGCTCCTGGATCGCGATCAGATCGACTCCCGTTCATATACATCTGTGACGCGCAGTAGTGCCGCAGGACGTGGGGTGTCAGCTTTTCGGTCCACTTCGGCAGATACGCGGCGACTGCGGTCGCTAGGCCGGCGCGCAAAGCGTCATAGCCGACGCGTCCGAGCGGTTGTCGCTCGGACGGGAACAGCGGGGCCTTCGGCGAGCGGTAGTCGCCGCCGAAGTGGGCCCATACGTCCTCGACGTACCAGCGCAGCGTGCGCCCGGCGTCGTTAATCAGCGGCACCATACGTTCGCGCGGGCCAGAGCCGTTTGAGCCCTTCCCGACGCGGACGTGGAGTTTGCCGAACGGGCCGAGGCCCCACCTGATGTCGTCGAGATCTAGGTTGCGGACCTCGTTGACTCGCAGCCCGACATCGGCCATCAACCGGGCGGCCGTGTAGTTGCGTGCCGTCGGCGCGAACTTGCGGCAGGTCGCGAGCCCGGCCGCCCACCCAGAGAAGAAGGTCCTGATCTCGCCCTCGTCCGGCGGGATCCGCAGCATGGCGTCCTTGCGCCCGCGCGGCCGGTTGACCTCGTCGATCGGGCAGGTCACGACCCGCCCAGTCAGCGTGTGCAGCTGCGCTTGGACCGCAGTTCCAGGAACGCGAAGTAGGTCCGCAGTGCCTGCGACCTCGCGAGCCGCGTGCCGGAGGGCGCGCCGCGTAGTACTCGGCCGAAGTATGCGTCCGCGTCGGTCGGCTCCATCTCCCACAGCGGTCGGCCGAACCAGTCGCGGATCTGCTCCAACTGGCTCACGTCGCCGCGCACGGTCCCGTCGGTCAACCCCGCCGAGGCGCGTGCCAACACGAACCCGGCCAGGACATCTACCTCGAAGTCTTCGAGCTCCTCGTCCGTCGCCGGCGCCCGCCGGTCGCGGAGATCACGGACAACTGCCAGCCCCAACCCGAGATACCTGCCTTCATGCCATCCGAAGCCACATCGGCTCGCCCGATGTGGCTTCAGCTTTTCTGAAGAGGATTCAGTTTGCAATCACTAGCTCGCATGGCGAGATCAACAAGCTCAAGCATCCCTACAACCTCGACCAACACCGCGAACTCAAGCGATGTCGGACTGCCCGGACCGGCGATCAACGAGCGGTGGACAGGAATTCGGTCTGGGCCTGCCGGAGGCTGCTGAGGTCGTGGGGTACGGGCATGACGCCGTAGCGGTCGAAAGCGTCGACGCTCGCTCCGAGCGAGGGCGGCCATCTTCGCTGCCACTCGGTCAGCGGCACGCTCGAAGCGACCACGCGTAGTGGCTCGGCGAGCCGGTCGAACTCCACCTGCTGCCACTCGCGCAGCTCGTTGCAACGCCGCGCCGAGGTCACCAGCGAGGCGGCGACCTCGGTGGTCGTGGCCGTCTGCGGCTGGACCACGTCGCCGTTCATGATCGAGTGCCGGCCTAGCGGCAGTGCGGCGCGGTGGCCGTACCGTTCCCCGACGACCTGCGAGACGTGTCGGCAGGTTTCGCAGGCCAGCCACGACCACCGGGTTCGGGTGGTCACCGTGTCTCGGACGCACAACACGCACAGGTCGAGGTCACTTGAGATGTCCTGCCCCTGCCACTGCTGCTCCCACTCCGGCGTACGCGGCTGGCAGCGGCACCGCTGCTCGCGCGGCGCGCCATCGCGGAGGGTCCCGCAGGTCAGGCAGACCGCGAAAGCAGCCAGGTCCGGCTCTTCGAATGGCACGGTGAACTCGCCTTCCGGTGCCCGAGGCACCCGCTCTTGCCGTACCGCAGCTTGCGGCCGGCCTGGTCTTCCCCCGGAGGCACCGTGCGCGGGTGGCGCGGTTGCCGGGTCAGCAAGCCGGGAGGCTTGACGCTGACCACTCTTGACGCCCAGGAAGCATAAAGATCAGCGATGCCGAGAGCAACCCCGGGCAACACGTGACGGACCTGAGCCGACGGCGGTCGGCGATGGCCGCGCTCGGCGTTCCTTTGGCCGGACGTGCAGAGCACGTCCGGCCAAAGGAACGCGGAAACCTAGACCGGGAGTCCGACAACCCCGGCTCGGCAGTAGGAATCAAGCCGGCCAGGCTCAGCCATACGCACAGCGTGTCAGGACGCTGCGGTCGATCGGCTCAGCTCTTCCCAAGCAGTCAGGTCGGCTAGACGCGATTCGAGCTCGGCGCGGAGCCCGTCGACCGCGTCACCACCCAGCGCGAGTCGAAGGGGCGGATTGTCGCTGTCAACCGCGGTGACAATGGCAGCTGCGGCCTTGGCGGGGTCGCCTTCCTCGGAGCCTTGCATCGCGTTGACGTAGCTGCGGAACGCCCCGGCGGTCCCACTGTAGGCGTCGATGACCGATGACTCGGTCTTGTTGCTGTTGATCTGGGTGCGGAATGATCCCGGTTCCACCATCAGGACTCGCACCCCAAGTGGGGCGACTTCTCCCGCCAGTGTCTGTGACAAGCCTTCCAGGGCGAACTTCCCGGCATGGTAGGCCCCGAAGGCATGGAAGCTTGTTTGTCCACCCATCGAGCTCATCTGCACGATCGTTCCGCTACCCCGCTCGCGCATACTTGGCAGTACAGCCTTCGTTGTCTCGGCGGCGCCGAAGAACAGAACCTCCATCTGCTCGCGCAGCTGTTGCATAGTGATTTCCTCGACGGCGCCCATCATGAGGAATCCGGCGTTGTTGACAAGGACGTCGATCCGGCCGAATAGTGCCAGCGTCGACTTTACCGCGACCTGAATGGAGTCGGGATCAGTGACGTCCAGAGCGCAGGTGCTGACCTGCCCGTTGCCGAGATCGGCAAGGTCTTGAAGAGTTTCGGGACGGCGCGCTGTCGCCATAACCCGGTCACCCGCGGCCACTGCGGCGCGCACAATCTCACGGCCGAAACCGCTTGAGCATCCTGTAATAAGCCACACGCGGCCCTGGGTCTGATCTGTCATGTCTTTGCTTCCTGATCGGTGCCGGTTCTCTGTAACTGCTTGCGAGAACCATCCTCACCACCGGCGCGCGGATCGTCCAACACTCGCTTCCTGTAGCAGTGACAGTCTGCTCCTGTGACCCCCCTGAGCTGGGTAAAGTGCGCTGCTTTTCTTGCCTTGGCACGCGCAATAGGTCTCATGTGGGCGGCTGCCCTGGTGATTCCCCCAGCGTGCCGCCCGTTCCCGACGCCCGCAGCGCTGGATCGCGCCGAGCAGGTCGTCGCAACCATGGGACAAGCCGTACGTGGCGAGGTCGGTCAACCCGCAGTCCCATGGCGATCGACACGCTCACCTCACCCTGACGCGCCCTCGACGAGGCGCCGATTTCATGGCAATGGAAAGCGACAACAGGATCAGACTGTGGCTGCGACAGCAAAAGGGTGTTGGACGCGGCAGACCTCTTTGATGAGCATTTGTCTTGCCAGCCACTGGACGGTTCAGGATGCCAAGGGGCGAGGCATGACGATCGAGAACTCCGGTTCGTGCCGGCCAATCAACTTGATGCCGGACACCGGGCCGGCGGGCCCCCGCGAAGGCTGCGCCAGCCATATGCGCGACGGTTGGTGGTGCCAGGCAACTGGGCCCTGGGCGTCGACACGGTCGACGGGCCGTACGCCCAATTCGAATCCGCAGGGCCGACCCCCTTGCCAAGAACGCCTGCGGGGACAGGGCCCTGGCGTTCACCGCCGCCAACAGCGTCGGGGCGGGTCGCCGCCGAGGGGTCAGGCTCTGCCGAGGCCGTTGAGGAACGTGTCCACGACGACGTCGGCCGCCTGCGGGGGCGCCAGGTCGGGGAACTGATGGGCAGCACTGGCCACCAGCTGGTCGAGGACCGCCCGCACCCATTCCAGGGGTACGTCCGAGCGCAGGAAGCCTTCATCGACGGCGCGTTGGAGGAAGTCATTCAGCCGTTCGCTCTGGCCCTGACGCCGTTGGCGCGCGTCAGGGTTCTGCTGCATCAAGCGGGCCGTGTCGACCGGCCACTCACGGCTGACGGGGATGATGCCCTCCGCGTAGCGGTGCAGTGCGACCGGCACCGGCGCCTCCGTGAGTCGCGCCTCGTCTAGGACCTGTTCGGTGGAGTCGAGTTTCGCCTGGAATACGGCTGTGAGGAGGGCTTCCCGGCTGGCGAAGCGCCGATGGACCGTGGTGCGGTCCACCCCCGCCGCGTTGGCGATGGCTGCCACGGACGTGCTCGGATCCTCAGCCAGCAGTCGGGCACCCGTGCGCAGGACCGCCGACAGATTGCGTGCGGCATCAGCTCTCATAGTCTCCCCTAGCCTAGCACTGCGGCGTTTTGGATGCCATTGGCTACTCAGTCGAAGTGATAGAGGCCGCCTACGCCACACATATGTGGCACCTAGGAGCCCAAACATCTACATTGATAGAGCGCTTCTACTGAGGCGGTTACTCAAACGTTCGTATGAGATAGGAGTGGTACGCCATGCGACGGACTTGGTTGATCACCGGTGGTTCCCAGGGACTGGGGAAGGCGCTGACGGTTGCGGTGCTGGCTGCGGGTGACCAGGTCATGGTGACCTCGCGTCGGCCGGAGGTGCTGGCCGATCTGAAGGCCGAGCACCCGGAGCGGCTGGAGACCGTGGCGCTGGACGTCACGTCACCCTCCGAGGCCCGGAACGTGGTCGCGGCGGCGGTCGAGCGTTTCGGTTCCCTCGACGTGGTCGTGAACAACGCCGGTTACGCCACCAGCAATTCGTTGGAGGACTTCCCGGAGGATGAGTTGCGTGCGCAGATTGAGACAAACCTGTACGGCGTCATCAACGTGACCCGGGCGGCGCTGCCAGTCCTGCGAGGCCGGCGCTCGGGGCACTTCGTACAGATCTCGTCCATCGGCGGCCGCGTCGGCGGCACTCCCGGACTCGGCGCGTACCAGACCGCGAAGTTCGGGGTTGAGGGCTTCTCCGAGGTCCTGGCGAACGAGGTGGCACCGCTGGGCATCAAGGTGACCATCGTGGAGCCGGGCGGCATCCGTACCGGTTGGGCCGGGGGCGCGGCGCTGGCCTCCGGCAGTACCCAGGCCGACTACGAGCAGATCGTCGGACAGTGGCGAACCATGTTCGCCGACTACGCCGGCAACGAGCCGGGCGACCCCGCCCGCATGGCCCGAGCGATCATCGACGTCGTGGACTCCAAGGAGCCGCCGCGTCGGCTGCTGCTCGGCGGCGACGCCCTGGGGCTCGCGCTGGAGTCGGGCGAGAAACGGCTCGCGGAGGCCCGGCAGTGGGCCGATGTCAGCCGTTCCACGGACTACCCGGACGCGTCGGCGAGTGCTGCAGCGCAACCTGTCGAGATGACGCGGAATATCTGAGGAGGGGGCGAATCTCTGGATCATCAGTTTGTGGACGCGCTACAGCAACAGTTTGCCGGGCTGAAGGACGTCTCGTATGAGTGGAGGCGTTGCCTGGCAAGGGCTGGGGGTCAGCCTGCCAGGATGATGTTGTGCAGGTGTGCGATGCCGGAAGCGGTGTCGGTCAATGTGCGGGCGGCGCGGTGGTAGTCGCGCAGGATCTTGAAGCACTTCATCCTTGCCAGGGTGTGTCCGACCTGCGCGGGGGAAGCGGTCACCGCGACCGGCGGAGCAGCCGGGCGGCGGGGCGTGCGTGGCAGTTTTCCGGCGAGCTGCCCGACAGGCGGTGGAGGGGTACGAGCGTGGCTGCTGAGCGAGGACTTTGGCTCGCGGTGCTGGGTCCGGTACGGGCCTGGTGGGACGGACGGGAGATAGACCTCGGATCGCCACAGCAGCGGGCGGTCCTGGCGATCCTGCTGCTGAGCGATGGTGTGCAGGTCTCGTCCGAGACACTGGTCGACGGCGTATGGGGAGACGACCCGCCGCGTACGGCAGTCGGGACCGTACGGACCTACGTCTACCGGCTCCGGAAGGTGCTGGGCGGCGACGGGTCGCCCCTGGTCATCGAATCGGTCGCCGGTGGTTATGTCGTACGCGTTCCGGCCGAGGTCCTCGACCTCGGCATGTTCCGCCACCGGCTTGCGCAGGCCCGGGAGGCCCGACGCGCCGGTGACCTGGCGCGGGCGGCGACCGAGCTGCGCGACGCCCTCGACCTGTGGCAGGGCACGCCGCTTGTGGGCATCAAGGGGTCCTTCGCCGACGGTCGCCGCACCGGCCTCCGGTCGCTGCAACTGGCCGCGATCGAGGGGCGGTTCGACCTCGACCTCCAGCTCGGCCGCCACGAACAGGTGGCCCTCGAGTTGACCGAGCTGGTCGCGGAGCACCCCCTTCGTGAGCGGCTGCGCGAACTGCTCATGCTGGCGCTGTACCGGTCGGGTCAACAGGCCGAGGCGATAGACGTCTACCAGGACGCCCGGCGACTCCTCGCCGAGGAGCTGGGCATCGACCCGGGACCGGCACTGCGCGACCTCTACCAGCGGGTCCTCGCGGCGGACCGGGAGTTGGACGCCGTGGCAGCCGATCGGCCGCCGTTGGACCAGCCGCTCTCGGCACCGTCCCAGCTTCCGCCGGACCTGCCGGACTTCACAGGACGCGCCGACCTCCTCGCCCGCGCCGTCCACCTGTTGACCCGCCCCGACGCGACCACGGTGCTCGGCGTTGACGGGCTGGCCGGGGTGGGCAAGACCGCCTTCGCCGTCCATCTGGCGCACGCGGTGCGAAACCACTTCCCCGACGGGCAGGTCTACGTCGACCTGACCGACGAGGGCGGCCAGCCAATCGGTCCGGGTCTGGTGCTGGAATTCCTGCTCCAGGCTTTCGGCGTCCCGCTCCGTGAGCTGCCGGACCTCGTCGGTCAGCGGGCGGCCCTCTGGCGGAGCATGCTTCGCGGCCGGCGGGTACTCGTCGTCCTGGACGACGTCCAGCACAGTGCCCAGGTTCGTGAGCTGCTGGCGATGTCGCCCGGGTGCGCCGTGGTCATCACCAGTCAGCGCCGACTTGTCGACCTGCCCAGCTCACACTGGCTGCGGCTCGACGTACTGGAGCCAGACGAGGCGTTGGCCCTCTTCGAGCGGGTCGCCGGCCGCGACCGGGTGAGCGACGACCTCGACGTGGTGACCCGGCTGACGGCGAAGTTCTCGTACCTGCCGCTTCCGGTGCGGATGGCGGCCGCGCGACTCGCGAGCAGACCCCGGGGCAGCCTGGCCGCCGTCGAGCACTACCTGTACGTGGACAAGTACCTCAACGGTGATTCGGGTCAGCCGATGTTCGAGGACTGCCGGATCGCCGCAGCCCCGATCGAGCGGGCGTACCGGCGGCTGGACGACACGCTGGCCCGCGCCTTCCGGCTGATCGCCCTGGCCGATGCTCCGGACGTGTCGATCATGTCGGCGGCGGCGATCCTCGACGTCGAACCGAACACCGCGGTGGAGGCCCTCGAGTCCCTCGCCGACCTGCACCTGATCGAGCCCGACGGCTCACGCCGTTACCACTACCTCGGCCTGATCCGGCCCTGGGCGCGGCAGCGGGCGTTTTCCCAGGACGGCATCGCCGCCTGTGACGCGGCAGTCGCCAGGTATGTCGGTTTCCTGTTGGCCAGCGCGTGCAACGCCCTGGACACGGCCGGTGTGGTCCGGTCGGGGGTTCGAGTGCTCGACGTCGCTGGCCTCACCTTCCGCGACCGGGAGGCCGCCGGGAGGTGGCTGTCGGAGCGCCGCCGGCACCTGCTCACCGCGATCGACCAGGGCGAGGCGAACCCGACCGTGGCGCGGGCACTGCATCGGGAACTGGCGATGGTCGCGCAGGCGCTCCACGCCGACCCGGCGGCGCTACGCGCTGTCGTCTGACTGCCTGGTGGGGGCGGTCCAGTCACCGGGGCACCGCCGGCCGTATCCACGCGTCGTCCATCAGTCGTAGATCACGCGATGGTGCGATCGCCCGGTCGCCGGATTCCTACACGCGACGCGAAACCGATCGACCTTGGAGCGCACATGCCCACGCCATCTTCCCGGCCTGACGGGGTCCAGATTCAGCGCCACGAGGCGGACGAACTCGGTGCCGAGGTCACCGGAACCGTCTTCCTGCCCGGCGACGCCGGCTACGAGGGGGAGTGCGCCACGTACAACCTCGCCCACCCGCACCGCCCGGCCGTGGTGGTGGGGGCGGTCACCGCCGCGGACGTGCAGGCGGCGGTACGGTTCGCGGCGCGGCGGCGGCTACCGGTCGCCGTCCTGGCCACCGGCCACGGAACGCCGATGGCCTCGGACGGGGCGGTGCTGATCGCCACCCGGCGGATGGACGCCGTCACCATTGACGAGGTGAACCGGGTTGCCCGGGTCCAGGCCGGCACCCGCTGGGAGCAGGTTGTGGCGGCGGCGGCGCCGTTCGGCCTGGCGCCGCTCAACGGTGCATCCCCGACCGTCGGGGTGGTCGGCTACACGCTCGGTGGCGGGCTCGGCCCGTTGGGCCGCGCGTACGGGTACGCCTCCGACCGGGTACGCGCCATCGACCTGGTCACCGCCGACGGCGAGCTGCGCCAGGTGACCCCGTCGAGCGAGCCGGACCTGTTCTGGGCACTGCGCGGCGGGAAGGGGAACTTCGGCGTCGTCATCGCCCTCGAGTTCGACCTCGTACCGTTGCCGCATTTCTACGGCGGTGGTCTCTTCTTCCCCGGTGAGTACGCCCCGCAGGTGCTGAACGCCTGGCGGGAGTGGGTCGCGACGGTTCCGGACGAGATGACCTCCTCGGTCGCGTTGCTCCGGCTGCCGCCCCTGCCCGAGGTGCCCGAGCCGCTGCGGGGACGGTTGACCGTGCACGTCCGCATCGCGTTTGCGGGCACCGCCGCCGACGCGGAGCCGTTGGTCGAGCCGCTGCGTGCGGCCGCCCCGAGCATCATCGACACGGTCGCCGAGATGCCGTACGCGGCGGTCGGTTCGATCCACGCCGACCCGCCCGCGCCGATCCCCATGTATGACCGGTCCGCGCTGCTGCGGGAGTTCCCGGCCGAGGCGGTGGACGCCATCGTCGAGCTGGCTGGATCGGGCGCCAACTCTCCACTGGTGCTGGTCGAGATCCGGCACCTCGGCGGTGCCCTGGCGCGTCCCGGCGGGTCGCCGAGCGCGATCGACCACCACCAACTTCCGTTCCTGTTCTACACCGTGGCCATCGCCGGCCCCGACCAGGCGACCGCGGTCGACACGTACGCCGCGAAGCTGCTCCAGAACCTGGCCCCGTGGGACAGCGGACGTCGTTTCGTCAACTTCCTCACCGCCACCGACGCCACCGCCGAAGGTGTCCGTGGCGCCTACACCACCGCCACCTACGAGCGGCTGCGGGCGGTCAAGGCCAGCTACGACCCGGAGAACCTGTTCCGGGTGAACCAGAACATCGAGCCGCTGCCGAACGCCTGACGGTTGCGCTGCGGGCCGCGTCCGTTCCTCCTCGGACGCGGCCCACCCGCCGTCGAGGATCGGCAGCAAGCGACGCTCCGGCGACGGGCTTCCATCAGGACTTCAGCGTCGCTCAGCGCCTTCTATTCGGCACCGGAACTCATCGCCCATCCTGGATCCACCACCACCCCGAGCCCCCGCACACCTACCCCGCCGTCGCCGGCAGCTTCCTTGTCGGTCAGTCGCTCGTCCCTGTGTGCTACCAAGAAGCCGGAGACTGCTGGCCTTGGACGTACTGCGGCTGGACTATTTCCACCAAGGGCTAGGGGTACGCGGATGAGAGCGATCGTCTACGACAGGTACGGGCCCCCGGATGTGTTGCGGATCGAGAAAGTCCCCAAGCCGTCTCCCACTGCCCGGCAGGTGCTCGTCAAGATTGCGGCGACCTCGGTCAACCTGAGCGATTGGGAGACCCTGCAAGGCTCACCACTGTATTCGCGCATCGGTGGGCTGCGCTCACCGGCACGCCGGACACTCGGCTCGGACATCGCCGGATGGGTCGAGGCGGTGGGCCCGACCGTCACCCGGTTCCGACCCGGTGACGAGGTGTACGGCGACAACCTCATGCTCAAGGGCGGTTTCGCCGAGTACGCGATCACTCCCGAGTCGGTTCTGGCCCGCAAGCCCGCCGGCCTTACCTTCGCCGAGGCCTCGGCGATCCCGCAGGCGGGCGTAATCGCGTGGCAGGGGACCGAAGGCGCCGCAGCCGGGAAACGCGTCCTGATCAACGGTGCCGGCGGAGGATCGGGCTCATTTGCGATTCAGCTCGCCAAGCGACTCGGCGCCCAGGTGACCGGCGTCGACAACGCCAGCAAGCTCGACTTCATGCGGTCGGTCGGCGCGGACAAGGTGATCGACTACCGCAGCCAGGACTTCACCCGCAGCGGCCCGTACGACCTCATCCTCGATCTGGTCGCGCACCGGTCGGTGTTCGCCTACCGCCGGGCACTGGCCCCCGGCGGCCGTTACCGGTGCGTCGGCGGATCGGTCTCGGCGCTGCTGCGCATAACGACGATCGGCGCGGCGGCCGGCCGACTCACACACCGCCGGCTGGGCGTGCTCGCCGTCAAGGAAGGGCCGACCCACTTCGAACCGGTGGCCGACCTCTGCGCCACGGGCAACCTCGCCATCCACATCGACCGAGCCTTCACCCTCGACGAGGTGCCCGAGGCGTTGGCCCACGTTGGAGAGGGACGCGCCCTCGGAAAGGTCATCGTGACCGTAAACTGACCAGCGACTGCGCACATCTGCCGCGATCAGCTCATTACAGAACGTCACGGCATGTCGAGTCGGCAAGCTCGCGGACTTGCCGATGAGCGAATGTCTGCTGTCGCGATTGCCTGCCCGGCTCTGCCGGCCGTTTGCAGGTGCAGGGCTGCCAGAAGGCAGCTGCGGGAAGGCTACGAGTCCGACCCAGGCGGCCGAGGGACGAGCGGAGGCGAGTCGTCCGCAAGCCGGACGCGCTTTCGCCACCGGTAGTGGCGCCACAGAGCGACTGTGACGGCCACGGCAACGAGCACTGCGATGGCACCCTTCCAGGCGCGCTCGAACCACGATCGGTCGTTGCCGAACGCCGCATCACCGGCCGTCATCAGCCATAGGCCCACCCACGCCCATTGCCAGCCGCGTGGCCGGGAGAATTTGTCGGGCGGGTCGAAGAATGCGACGGACACAGCGGCTGCGACGCCGACGACGACGATCAGCGGTAATCCGATGCGCCAGACGACCTCCCACAGCGACACGAGCCGATCATGGCACGCCGTCAGCTTGAATCATCAGAGCCGTTCCTCTAACCAACTCTCTCCGGCGGGTGAGGTAGCACCGGTGGCCCAAGAACACCAAAGTCCGCACATGCCGCCGAGCGCGCGCCCTGCCTTCCGAGCCGAGTGTCACGCTCCGTCGCGGCGTCGGAGGCGCGCCGGCCGCACAGCACCGGCCTCGCTGAACTGCCGAGATGAGTGCACCTGATCAACGCAGTACAGCCTGCTGCGCTTCAGCCATTGGATGAGCAACGCGAGTTCGACCCATGCGGCGGCCTGGTTGCCCACGCCCAATCGACGATCCGTAGGCCGAGCGGGGTCACGATCAAGTTGGTCGGGTTGAGGTCGGAGTGGATGAGTGTCTCGCCGTCCATCGCCGGGTGCGCGAACCCGAGCCGGGCTGCCGGGGTGAACCACGGTTCGCCGGGCGCCGGAGTTTGCTGAAGTGCCTTCAGTGTGACTGCGAGCAGATCGAGATCCGCGCTGCCGGGTGACAGGTCGGGGTGGGGACCGGCAAGATGCTCGGTCCCCACCACCAGCCAGCCATCGGACTCGAAATGCCACAGGACTGCGGGCGGGCGAATCTGTGGGAGTTGTCAGTAGCGCAGGGCGCGGAGGTTTGTGTAGCTGTCGCAGGCGGACGAGACGCCGTCCGGGCGGGGGCTGTCGTTCTCGGTCAGGTAGAGGTCGACGCCGCTCATCTGGCTGTAGGCGAAGATGCGGGCGAAGTCGATGGTGCCCTCGCCCACGTCGGCGAAGGAGCCGTCGGCGGCCAGGTCCTTGACATGGAACAGCGAGAACCGGCCCGGGTACTGCTTGATCAGCTCCACCGGATCGACGCCGACGCTGGCCGCCCAGTAGAGGTCGAGCTCCATCGCCACCAGGTTCGGGTCGGTCTCGCGGACCAGCACGTCGTAGCCGCGTACGCCGTTCTGGGCGGTGAACTCGAAGCCGTGGTTGTGGTAGGCGACGGTGATGCCGGCCTGCTTGAGCGTGGCGCCGACGGTGTTGAGGGTCACGGCCACCCTGGAGTAGTCGGCGAGGGTCCAGGAGCCCGATCCGGAGATGCGGACGTACTTCGCGCCGAACGCCTTGGCGTTGGCGATGACGCCGTCGAGGTTGTTTTGGAGGTCGCCGAGGCCGATCCCGATGGAGGGAACGGACAGTCCGGCGTCGGCCACCAGGGGCGCGAGCGCGGTGGCCGTCCTGCCGTAGAAGTTGTTGACCGCGCCCGAGGGTTCCGCGTTGCGGTAGCCGCAGGCGGCAAGCGCGCCGAGGGTGGCTTCGGGTGCGCTCGACATGGTGGCCCGGACCGTGTAGAGGACGAGGCCGATGCGGTCGTCGGGTAGCGCGCGGGTCCCCGATGCCGGCTGCGGTGTGCCGATCTCGGAGCCGGCTGCCGCTCGTACGATGCTCGCCCTCTCCTGCCGTGTGATGACGTCGTCCTGCCGGAGCGTGTTGGTCAGGCCGCTGACGGTCCTCACGAAGCTGCCGTGGTCGGCGAACGGGGCCTTCGCCCAGACGGCGTCCAGGATGGTGCACCCGTTGCCGAGGTCGCGGTTGGGTACGCCTGAGTCGGCGCCGCGGCCGAAGAAGACCGTGGACGAGGTGGTGTAGCCCCACGGGCAGAGGTCGGCGGCGACCTGTTCCGCGGCGGACGTGTCGGGTTCGGCGGCCGACGCCGGAGCCGCGGTGAACGGCAGGAGTGCCGCTGCGAGCAACACGACGAGGTGACGGGCTCGCGATCGATGGTGGGACGGGCGGGCGGAGCTGAAGTTCATCGTTGTCTCCCGGAAGTCGGAGGGCAGGTGGTCAGGCCACGGCGTGCAGCGCCGCGGATGGCGGTTGCTGGAGGCTGTCGGGCCGCGCCCGGGTCGGTGGTGGCGGGGCGGCGTTCCGCCCCGCCACCGGTGACGCTCAGCTCACCGTCACGACCACGATCGAGGACGTCGTCGCCCCGACGCTGTCGGTGACGGTCAGTCGTGCCGTGTACGTGCCTCGACGGGCGTACGTGTGACTGGCCGACGCCCCGTGCACGACGGCTGAGTTGTCGCCGAAGTCCCACGCGTGATCCGTGATGGTGCGCCCGGCCGCCGGCGAGGCTGTCCCGGCGAAGGCGACCGCCAGCGGCGCGGTGCCGGTGGTGGGCGTGGCCGAGGCCGAAACGGTGGCGTCGGTCTGTTCGCGTACCCCGGCGCCGTTGAAACGCAGCCAGTCCAGCGCCATCAGGTCGGGTGTGCCACCCGTCTGGTTCGGGTTGTGGAAGACAAGGTAGAGGGTGGTCGTGCGGCCCGGATCGGTCAGCTCGACGGTGGGCGAGACGACGTTGTCCCAGCCGCCGGTGCCGCCGATGGTGGCCCGGCCGAGGAGCTGGCCGGCGGGGGAGTCGGCCCTGATCTCGATGTCGCCGCCGCTGCTGCCCGAGGCGACTCCGAAGGTGACCGAGTCGATGTTGCGGAGGTTGACCGGGCCGAAGTTGATCCACTCGCCGTTGTCGATGTCACCGATGCGCTTGCCGGCGCTCGCTGTCGCGCGGTCGAGGACCTGGATGCCGCTCTGGCCGTCGAAGTGCTCGGCCTCCTTGCTCTTGGTCTGCAGCTCGGCCCGGGTCGAGCCGACCAGGTTCGGTGCCCCGTTTGCCCCGCCGTCGGTGTACTGCGCGGAGAGCAGCGTGTAGAGGTTCTGTCCCGGGCCGTGCCCGTCGCCGCCGTTGCTCTCGGTCACTGCCACCCCGGCGCACCCGACGTAGTTGTCCAGCGGGTGGGCGTGTGAGTCATGGCCAAGCTGGGTCTGGACGACCACCTTGGAGCAGTCGATGGTGCTCTCCTCCGGGTCGGTGACCGTCACCGTGTACGGGATGCGGTCACCGAAATCGAAGAAGGCCCCGTCGGGGACGCTGAGGGTCACCGTCGGGCGCGTGTTGCCGGCCGTGATCTCCTGTACGGCGACGGCGGTCTGCCCGTTGGTGGCGGTGACGGTGAGCCGGGCGGTGAAGCGCCCCGGTGTGCTGTAGGTGTGGCTGGGGTTGGCGGCGGTGGAGTCGACGCTGCCGTTGCCGTCGAAGTCCCAGGCGTAGGTGATGGCGGTGCCGTCCGGCCCGCTTGAGCCGGCGCTGGAGAAGGCGACGGTCAGTGGCGCCGGGCCGCTGTCCTTGTCGACGGCCAGCTTGGCCACCGGCGGCCGGCTGTTGGCGACGTAGTCGATGCGGTAGATGCCGGCGCCCTCGTTGCTGCCGCCCCGCCCGCTGCCGCTGCCCTCGCCGAAGTCGATGACGTAGAGGGAGCCGTCCGGCCCGAACTCCGCCTCGAACGGCTGGATCCACGACATGTTGCCGAGAATCCCGTTGATGGACTGCAGGTCACCGGGGTTGGTGGGGCCGAAGCGGGGATCGCTGAACGTCTGGGCGGTGTCGTGGATCGACAGCGTCTTGAACCACCTGCGGGTCAGCTCGTAGACAATCCACTTGCCCTCGTAGTACTGGGGGAACTTCGTCAGCCGCTTGTTGGACGGGTCGTAGTCGTAGACGGGCCCGCTCATAGGGCCGCCGCCGCCCGTGCCCAGCTCCGGGAACTGCGGGGAGGCCGAGTAGGCGTACGAGACCAGGGCCGGCCGGGTTGCCGGGAGGTTGGTCAGGCCGGTGTTGTTGGGGGAGTCGTTGACCGGCGCGGCGCAGTCGAACGTCGGCCCCGAGGTGGCGGTGGCGAAGTCGTAGTCGTTGAACGGGATGTTGTTGCCGATGCAGTAGGGCCAGCCGTAGTTGCCGGCGCTGGTGATCCGGTTGAACTCGACCGTGCCCTCCGGTCCGCGGGCCGGGTTGGCGGACCGGGCGTCCGGGCCGTAGTCGGCGACGAGCAGCGCGTTCGTCTTCGAGTCGACGGTGATGCGGAACGGGTTCCGCATACCCATCGCATAGATCTCGGGCTTGGTGCGGGCCGTGCCCGCGGCGAACAGGTTGCCGTCGGGAATGGCGTACGTGCCGTTGGGCAGGGGCTTGATCCGCAGAATCTTGCCGCGCAGGTCGTTGGTGTTGCCGGCGGTGCCCTGGGCGTCGTACGCGCGACGGCCGGTCCGCTCGTCGATCGGGGTGAAGCCGCTGGACTCGAAGGGGTCGGTGTTGTCGCCGATCGCGGCGTACAGGTTGCCCTGCTGGTCCATCGTCACCGAGCCGCCCATGTGCGAGTTGGCGCGAGCCTCACCGCGCCAGGTCGGGATCGTGAGCAGGCGCTTCTCCGAGGCGAGGCTGACGCTGTCGCCGTCGACGGTGAAGCGGGACAGGTTCAGCTGCTTCTCCACCCGGTCGGACCAGAGCAGATAGAGCCAGTTGTTCTGGGCGAAGTGTCGGTCCAGAGTCATGCCGAGCAGGCCGTCGGACTGACTGGTCTGCGCCGGCGTGTAGGCGAAGTCCAGCAGCGTGGTGACCGCGAGGGTGTCCTGGTTGACGACCTTCAGCGCGCCGGTGCGCTCGATGTAGAAGACCCGGCGGTCGGGCGCCACCGCCAGTTCGAACGGGTCGGAGAGGTCCTGGTTGACCAGGGGGGTCCGCTCGAAGTTGGTGGTCCTGGTGGCGCCGCAGTCACCGGGGGCGGTGCCGGCGGCCCACTTGATGCCGCCCAGCAGGTGCGCGAGGAAGGCCGGCTCCTCAAACGACGAGGAGCTGTGGCCGCCGGCGGTGAACCAGGAGCGCCCGCCGTCGTAGTTCTGGCACCACGAGTAGGCATGGTCGGTGCCCTCGTCGAGCCCGGGAATGCCGTCGCGCACCTTGATCTGGGCGAGCGTGTGGACCTTGTCGGTGGGGTTGGTCCGCCAGTTGTACCACTCCTCGCTGCGCTCCCAGAGCTCCGGCAGGTCCTTCGTGGACGGGTGGGCGTGGTCGAGGACCTTGATCCGGCCCGGGAAGGTGCCGCCCGTGGCGGAGAAGTCCGGGTGCTGGTCGAAGATGGTCCCGACCAGGCCCTCGTACCAGGTCCAGTTCCGCTCGCTCGCCGACGCGGCGTGCAGGCCGACCCAGCCACCGCCGTTACGGATGAACCGCTGGAGCGCGGCCCGCTGGTCGGCGTCGAGGAGGTCGCCGGACGCGGGGGTGGAGTTGGTGTTGTTGAACACGAGAGCGTCGAAGCGGGCGAGGTTGGCGTCGGTGAACGCGCCCGCGTCGGTGGTCGCCTCGACGGCGAATCCCTGTTGGTCGCCGAGCTGCCGGATGGCGGCGACGCCGGCGGGGATGGAGTCGTGGTAGAAGTTCGTGACCTTGGAGAAGACCAGCACTCGGAAATTGGCGTCGGTGGCGGATTCGGTGGCGGTCGCCGCGGTGCTCGGCAACAGGAGTGTGACGGCCGCGAGCAGGGCGAACAGTAGCGTGCGTTGGCGTCTCATACACGCGCTCCTTGTCGGGGACGGTGGTAAGAAAGCGCTTTCCACGTTTCCTGCACCCTATGAGATCAATTCCGAAGGGTCAATATTCCGGCGCCGCCCACATGTCGCCGGACGCGACGGTTTAAAGGCATGCCGATAACCACTCTCCCCAACGGAGAGAGTGGTTATCGGCAGTCAATTGAATGAAATGTCGGTCCGACACCGGGGCCGGCAATTCCGGCCGGCCCGGTGTCCGTCAGCGCTCCTCTCGGAGGTATCTCAGAACCGCAGCTTGCGCAGGTAGCGGTAGCCGATCTCGGCCGTCTGCTGCGGTGTCACGTCGGGAGTGTCGTTCTCGACGATGTATTCCAGGACCGAGTGCTCGCGGAAGATCCGGGCGAAGTCGATGGTCCCTGTACCCAGGTCGGCCATGTCGCCGGTGGTAACGTCCCGGTCCTTGACGTGGTACTGCAGGACGCGCTGCGGCGCGGAGCGGATGACGTCGAGGGTGAAGCCCTCGGGGTCCGCGACGCCGTCGCCGGAGTTGATGCCGCCGGTGACCGCCCAGTAGAGGTCGACCTCCAGGTGCACGAGTTTCGGGTCGAGTTCGGCGGTCAGCACGTCCCACGGCCGCTTGCCGCCACCGAGGTCGATGGTGAACTCGTGGGCGTGGTTGTGGTAGCCGTAGCGCAGGCCGGCCGCCCGCGCCGCGGCAGCCTCGACGTTCATCTGCTCCGCCCAGCGTTTCCAGTCGTCCGTGCTCTCGGAGTACAGGTAGGGCACCACCATGAACTGCTGGCCCAGGGTGACCGCGTTCTGGACCTTCTGCTCCAGCTCCGCGGCAGTACCGCTGATCCCGTCGTGGCTGGAGCTGGCACTGATGCCGATGCCGTCCAGGAACTGGCGCAGCTGGGCGGCGGTCCGACCGAAGTATCCGAGCGCCAGCTCCACGCGCGGATATCCGAGCCGGGCCAGGTGGGTGAGGGTGGCGTCGTAGCCGGGCGCACCCCACAGGGCGTCGCGCACGGTCCACAGCTGGATGCTGATCAGACCCGGGGGTACGTGGTGCCGTCCGGTCCGGTGGGCGGTGGCCGACGCGGCCGTCGCGCCGAGGCCGGACGAGGCGAGCCCGACGCCGGCGGCGACGGCCAGCGTGCCGCGCAGCAGGCTGCGCCGGTCCACGGAGCGCCGCAGCGCGGCCATCCCATCATGTCCGTAACACATGGTCTCTCCTTCTCGAACGTTATGCGCTGGGGACGAGGACGACCTCATCGGTACCGGTCAGGGACGGCAGGCCGTCACCGCCGGGGTCGGTGTAGGACGCGACGAACACCCCGGTCAGGTGGTCGGTCGCCGGGTCGTGACCGGACGGCACCGTCGTCTGGATCGAGCCGGTGCAGCCGTTCGCGGTGGTCTGCGGGTGCCCGTGGGTGTCGTGGCCGAGGATGTACGTGACGCTGACCCGGGAGCAGTCCACCGGCTGGTCGTCGGTCACCCGTACCTCGAACTGCACGGTGTCGCCGAAGGCGAAGGGCTGGCCCGCGACCGGCTTGACGAGCTCCACCACCGGCGGGGCGTTACCGACCACCACCCGCACCGACGCGGCGGCCGAGAGCCCACCCGGGTCTGTCACCCGTAGGGTGGCGTTGTAGAGCCCGTTGTCCCGGTACGTGAACGTCGGGTTCGCCGCGCGCGAGTCGACCTTGCCGTCGTTGTCGAAGTCCCACGCATACTTCAGCCGGTCGCCGTCGTAGTCCGTGGTGCCGTCGCTGGAGAACGTGACGGTCAGCGGCGCGAGCCCGGCGGTGGGCGTGGCCGAGACCTGCGGCGCGGGAGTGTGGTTGCCCGTCCAGCCCGTGTAGTCGATCCGGGCCAGCTGCGCGTCCGGGTTCTCGCTGAAGTAGCCGTCGCCGTACTCCAGTACGTAGAGCGCCCCGTCCGGACCGAACTCGAGGTCCATCGGGTTGTCGAACGTGAACGACGGCAGCACCGGCTCGATTCCGGTCAGGTCGCCGCCGGCGTCCAGCCGCAGGCCCTTCACGTAGTCGCGGGTCCACTCGGCCAGGAGCGGGACGCCGTCGTAGTAGGCCGGCCACGCCACCGGCGCACGACCGTGCGTTCCTGGCGGGCTGAACTGGTACGCCGGCCCGGCCATCGGGCCGATGCCGCCAGTGCCCAGCTCGGGGAACTGTGCCGACCGGCCGTAGGTGTACCACACCTGCGGCTGCGCCACCGGCGGCAGTTCCCGCAGGCCGGTGTTGTGCGGCGACTCGTTGACCGGCGCGGAGCAGTTGAACGGCGCCCCGGACACGCCCGTCGCGAAGTCGTAGTCGGTGTACGGCAGCGCCGCGGTGGCGCAGTAGGGCCACCCGTAGTTGCCGGCTTCGCGGGCGGCGAGCCACTTGCCGTGCCCGGCCGGCCCGCGCAGCGGGTCCGCCTGGCGCGCGTCCGGCGAGTAGTCGGCGACGTACAGGTCGCCGGTCTCGCGGTTCAGCTCGATCCGGAACGGGTTGCGCAGGCCCATCAGGTAGATCTCCGGACGGGTGCCGGCCGTGCCCTGCGGGAACAGGTTCCCGTCCGGGATGCTGTACCCGCCGTTGGCGCCGACCTTGATGCGCAGGATCTTGCCGCGCAGGTCGTTGGTGTTGGCCGAGGTGCGCTGCGCGTCGTACGCCGGGTTTCGGCCCGGGCGCTCGTCCAACGGCGCGTAGCCACCGGACTCGAAGGGGTTGGTGTCGTCGCCGGTGGACAGGTACAGGTTGCCCTCGGCGTCGAAGCCGATGTCGCCGCCGACGTGGCAGCAGATGCCCCGGTCGACCGGTACATCGAGGATCTGCTGCTCGGTGGTGAGGTCCAGCTTGTCCTTGACCAGCCGGAACCGGGACAGCCGGAGGGCGCCCTTGAACCTCGCGAAGTCCGCGGCGGTGCCCCAGGCCGGTGCGTCGCCCTCGTTGACGTTCGGCGTCGACGGGTCGTCGACCGGGGTGTTCATGGGTGGGGAGTAGTACAGGTAGACCCAGTTGTTGCCGGCCCTGCCGAAGTTCGGGTCGATCGCGACGTTCTGCAGGCCCTCCTCGTCGTGCCGGTAGACGTTTAGGGTCGCGGCGATCGTGTTGCGGCCGGTGTCCGTGTCGTGCAGCCGGACCTCACCGGCGCGGGTCACGTGCAGCACCCGGCGGTCGGGCAGCACCGCGAGGTCCATCGGCTCGCCCGGGTTGTCGTTGAGGGTCACCTTCTGGAAGTCGCTCTCAGGCGGCGGGCTGGTCGGCGCGGCCGTCGCGACGGTGGGGGTGGCGACGAGCGCCATGGTCGTCAGACCCGCTACTGCGAGCGCGAATCGTCTCTTCATCTGCCTCTCCTTGCTCGGGACTGGTCGGGGCAGGTCGAGGAAGCCAACAACTCCTTGATGGACCTGTGCGGGCATGGCTGAGTAGCCCGTCGCGACGCACGCCGCCACCGCGGCGTCGAGCAGGTTGCCGACGGCCTCGAGGTTGCGTGGTCGAGAGCGGGCGGAGGACACGGGTAGGGGACAGGGGCGGTCAGGTGTCGGCCGGCAGCCAGGGCCGCCGACGTCGCGGTTAACCGCGACGAAACACAATCGACCTGGCCGACGCTACAAAAGACATGTGCACGTGTCTATAACTTTCCGTCGGCTCAACCGAACTTTCGTCCGAGACGGACGAAAGTACCTCTTCATGCGCAGATGTCGATGGAGCCGGTAAGCTCGTGCGCTGCCCAACCGCGAGCCGCGGGTAAGGCGGAGCCGGTTCGGAGGGCGAGTGCCACCTGGCCCCGGTTCGCACCTCAACAAGCAGCCAGGTTTCCTGGGGCGGGAGCCTTATGGTGAAGCCGGCGCGGCCATTGTGGTCCATGCTGGTGCGCGGCGCGCTGGGATCAGAGCGTAGGGCCTTCACGTCTTCCAGCTGAGGATGGGCCCACAGGATCATGATCCATGTGAGCTGCGACCTCGTCCGTCCGAGTTGGTCGCCTCGTGCTAGACGGCCGCGGAGAGAGCGTGATTCCGCGAGCGACCAGAAACGGCTTCTTCAGTCTTCTCGTTGCTGTGGCGGTCGGTGAGGCGGCGCAGCGCTAGTCCAGGCTGGGGGAAGGCAAGCCGCAGGGTGTGTGCGGTGAGTCGGATGCCCCACCAGGCGAGGGCGACGAGGTAGCCGACGATGAGGGCACCGGTGGTGTGAACGGTGAGGGCGGTGGCTCGCTGCATCAGAGCAGAGTGACCGCGTCGCGGCGACGATGTAGCGGCGGCAATGCGGCGCACGATCAGAATGGTGCGGGTCCGCGGCCTGCCAACGATATCAACACCTGCGTGGCGAGTAGCTTGCGAATGCCGGTGACGGCGACCGTCCCCATCCGATCGTAGGGCAGTTCCAATTGCAGCCCTTCGACTGCGCTGCGAAGGTCTGATGTGATCTCGTCCGGACGGAACGTGCCGCCCCAGCCGTTGAGTCCTCCGCGCTGGTTGGTACTGAGGGAAACCATGCCGGATATGCATGCGCCGTCGACCAGGATCAGCCTCGCAGGACCCGAGTAGGTCGTCGTCATAGTCATCAACCCTTCAGGATGTAACGCCGTGCACCCCGGGCCCCGGCTGTCTGACAGTCATCAGGAGGCGCGGCGTCGAGTCCGACCATGGTGGGCTCCACCTGGACCGCGACCGTACGTGCCTCAACCGTCAGGGCGGCGGCGATGCGGAATTCGGCTTCTTGGCGATAAGGGTGGAGGTCTGGGTCTGTCTGGTTCATGAGCCAGAGGCGCGCCTTGGGCGAGCTGACAGTCGGCCTGGGCAGACTAGCGCCCGAGGTCCGAATCGTCCAGAGTGGAGAAAAGGGGGGCAGTGCTGGAGCTGGCTCCACACCGAGACGGTCGGCCTTCTGCCGATCGGACGATCTCGCGATGCCGTGGTGAGCGCATGAAACGCCGAACGGCGGCCTGCTGAACCAGTCAGGCCGCCGTTCGTCGAGTGTGGATCAGAGCGGGCGGATGTTCTCCGCCTGCGGGCCCTTCTGGCCCTGGGTGATGTCGAACTCCACCTTCTGATTCTCGTCGAGGCTGCGGAAGCCGCTCGCCGAGATCGCGGAGAAGTGGGCGAAGACGTCGGCGCCGCCGTCGTCCGGGCTGATGAAGCCGAAGCCCTTGTCGGCGTTGAACCACTTCACGGTGCCTGTAGTCATGTCTGCTCCTTCGCAGGCTGTTAGAGACCGCACTGTGCGGACCCTTACGCCGCCGCGTTGATCACCCGCGTCGAAACGACACGAAAAACGAAAGGCGCCTGGATGGGTTTCAGATGCCCCATCAGGCGCCGGAAAACGTCTACGGAAATCAAAACTGCAACTCGGCTACCGTAGCACATGATCCGTCGTCGATCCCTGGGAGGTGAGCGGGTCTTCCATCCGGCGTCGACACCGCCACGTTGCGGGCAGATCCTCGACGAGCGCATCGACCAAGCCGCGCTGGGACCCTGTGCCTCGCCATCACCGCAGCCCACCGCCTCCTCGGCCTCGTCGACGTCGTCACCGGCGAGCTACTGCCAGAGGGCGACAGCCGTGAGATGGGCCAGGGCGGTCCATGACGATCGGTTTCGAGGTCGACGCCTCGGTGCGCGGCGGGGGAGAATCGAATCATGTTTGTCATTAGGGAGCGGTTCTTCTCGTTCGGCGACGACTTCGACGTGCTCGACGAGCACGGGACCAAGGTCTTCCACGTTGACGGCAAGGTGCTCAGCGTCCGCAACAAGGTCGTCATCGAGGACGCCTCCGGTCGTGAGGTCGCCACGCTGCACCGGCACCTGGTGGCGCTGCGTCCCACGTACGAGATCCGGATCGGCGGCGAGAAGGCCGCGGAGGTCCGCAAGAATCTGCTCACGCCGTTCCGCGACAAGTTCACCATCGACGTGCCGGGGCCGGACGACCTGGAGATGAAGGGTGACCTGCTCGACCACGAGTACGTGATCGAACGCGACGGCACCGAGGTGGCCGCGGTCTCCAAGAGGTGGCTGACGATCCGGGACACCTACGCCGTGCAGGTCACCGCTGGCGTCGACCCGCTGCTCATCATCGGCAGCGTCCTCGCGCTCGACCTGGCCATGAACCGCGACGAGAAGAAGGGCGACAAGGACTGACCCCTGGGCGGCAGCCGCGTTGCTCGGAGGTCGGGCTCGTGGCCGGGACCGGTCTAACGCGTTCACCGGCGGCGGATTGCTGATCCTTGCACCGGCATCGTCGGCGCCCCGTGGCGCTGCCTGAGGTGGTGGCGGCGCGCACCGATACGGCCGGTCACTGGCGTGAGCCCGCCGCAGGGCACCAGCGGAGCCGCCAGGGCCCTGCGCCGCGGACAGCCCGTGGCCAGGCCGGGCAGGAGCAGCCGGCTGCGCTACTGGCTGTGGGGCCGGATGTTGTGGTTGAGGTGGAACACGTTGTGCGGGTCCCAGATCGTCTTGAGTGCGGTGAGCCTGGCGAGCTTGGCGGCCGGGTATGCGCGGCGTACCCCGCGTTGCCCCTCGTCGGCGGCGAGCGAGTTGACGTAGACGCCGTCGGCGTACGGGTCGAGCGCGGCTCCGGCACTGCGAGCCGCTGCCATCCGGTTGTCGTCTTCGGACGGGTCGGTCCAGCGGGAGCCGGCGCCGAACTCGAACATGGTGCCGCGGTGGCTGAACGCCGCGTCGGCATCCGCGACGTCGGCGATGGCGCCACCGTGCGCCTGCAGGCCGACGCTGGGCAGTTGGGTGTCGGCGCGCAGGTCCGCCGCGCCGCGCAGCAGGAACGCCTCGATCGCGGCGGTGGGGAATTGCCGCAGGTAGTGCGCGCTGGAGTACCGCCGATAGGCGTGGCCGCCGACGGTGTCGTCACGGTGCTGAAGCTCGAGGTACGACAGCGTAGTGACCCGCTCGGCGACCGGGCGCCCGAGCGCGCGCATCGCCGGCAGCAACCGGTGACCCTGTGCCGGGTCGCCGACCCATACGAAGCCGACGGTGGCGATCGGGCCGATGGCCGTGCTGTGGACATCGGCGGTGAAGGTCGCCTGCCGCGGCGCGACGGCGTTGAGGTCCCGCCAGCCCTCGAGCACCGGCACGGCGTCCTCGGCGGGGAAGTCGAATTCGGCGACCAGGGTCTGCGTTCCGGTGTGGTGTAACTGGAATTCGAAGTCGGTGACGATGCCGAAGTTGCCGCCACCGCCACGCAGGCCCCAGTAGAGGTCGGGGTTCTCGGTGCGGCTCGCGGTCACGACGTCCCCGTCCGCGGTGACCATCGTGTAGGAGACGACGTTGTCGCAGGCCAACCCGTGTTGGCGGGCGAGCCAGCCCATGCCGCCGCCGAGGGTCAGGCCGCCGACCCCGGTGTGCGAGACGTTACCGGCGGTCGTGGCGAGGCCGTATGGCTGCGACGCCCGGTCGAGTGCGCCGAGCAGCGCGCCGCCCTGGACCCGGGCGCGTCGGCGGATCGGGTCGACCCGAACGCCGTTCAACGGGGTCAGGTCGATCATCAGGCCGTTCGCGGGGACGGCGAGGCCGGCCACGTTGTGCCCGCCGCAGCGCACTCCGATCTCCAGGTCGAGTTCGCGGGCCAGGCGCACCGCGGCCACCACGTCGGTGACGCTGGCGGCCTGCACGATCATCCGCGGGCGCCGGTCAATCATGGCGTTCCAGACGGTGCGGGCCGCGTCATAACCCGGATTACCCGGGGTGAGGAGGCGGCCGTCGAAGCGGGGACTGGTCGTTGTCATACGTCTGAGCGTGACGGAAATCGGTACACCCGGTAAGGTCCGATTTCATGGGCCGATCCAGGACCAATTCGAGCACCGCGGAGGACCTGCTCATCCATGTCGACCGGTCTGCGGCCGAACCGCTGCACCGGCAGATTGCCGCCTCGATCCGGGGCAGCATCCGGGCCGGCCGGTTGCGTCTCGGGACGTCCCTGCCGCCCACCCGCACCATCGCAGCCGATCTGGGAGTCTCACGCGGCGTCGTGGTCGAGGCCTACCAGCAACTCGTCGCCGAGGGCTACATCACCAGTCGGGCGGGCGGCTACACCCAGGTCGCGGTCGAGCCGGTTCCGCCGTCGGCGGGCCGGCGCGGCGGGGATCGGCCGGCGGCCGGGATCGACTTCGGGTACGGCCGCACCGACGTGTCGTCATTCCCCCGGGCCGCCTGGCTGCGTTCGGTGCGAACGGTCCTCACCACCACGCCGAACGAACGCTTCGCCTACCTCGACGGGCGTGGCGTACCCGAACTGCACGCAGCCCTGATCGACTACCTCAGCCGGGTCCGCGGCACATCGGCCCGCCAGGAGAACGTCGTGATCTGCAGTGGCTATGGCCAAGGCGTCGCGCTGATACTGCAGGTGCTCGCGGCGCGCGGCGCCCGCAGGTTGGCCGTCGAGGACCCGTCCGCGGACGACGACGCCCGCCTCGTCGCGGCCGCCCTCGGCCTGGACGTGATCGGCGTCCCGGTCGGGCCAGACGGCATTCTCGTCGAGAAGCTCGAACAGACCGACGCGGACGCCATCGTGCTGACGCCTTCGCACCAGTGGCCCACCGGCGGCGTCCTGTCGGCCACCGCGCGGGCGCGGGTCATCGGCTGGGCGCAGCGTCGCGGCGCCGTGGTGATCGAGGACGACTACGACGCGGAGTACCGCTATGACCGCTCGCCGGTCGGCGCCATGCAGGGGCTGGCACCCGACACCGTCGTCTACTGCGGCACAGCGAGCAAGACCCTGGCACCAGGGCTGCGCCTCGGGTGGCTGCTTGCGCCGTCACACCTGGTCGATGACATCACGGCGGCCAAGGTACGGGCCGACCGCGGCTCTCCCGTCATCGACCAACTAACGTTCGCCGACTTCCTCACCCGCGGCGAATTCGACCGGCATCTACGGCGCATGCGCCCGGTCTACCGCCGCCGCCGCGACGCACTCCTGGCCGCGCTGCGCGCACGGCTGCCCGAACTGGAACCGGTCGGTGTCGCGGCGGGCCAACACGTCGTAACCTGGCTCCCGCACGACCTCGACGAGGCGCCGGTCGTGGCTGCTTCCGCCCGGCGTGGACTGGTCGTGCAAGGCGTCTCCCGGTACCGACTGAGCTCCGCCGGACCCGGCGGGCTGATCTTCGGCTACGCCACCCTCACCGAACGCTCCATCATCGACGGAGTGGAAGCCCTTGCCGACGCCGTCGCCGAGGTTCGTGCGCAGATCTGCCGCTGATGGTGCCCGTCGACGATCCCTAAGCTGGCAGTTGGTCTGAGCGCCTGGGCAACCGCGTCGTGCAAGTGGGCTGCACTGGATCATGGGCGCTTTTCATCCTGCGGTTGCTTGGTAGTTCTGAAGCACGTGGATGGTTTTTGGCGAGTCCACCGCCCCCGCGGGGGCTGACGCGGACTTTGAGCAGGATGCGCCGGTACTTGAGCTGGGCGTTGGCCGCGTTCGCCGGACCCGCGAAGCCGGGCATGAGCCCGGTTGGCGGCCTTCTGCGGATCGGGTTTGATCTTGCCCTTGTACGGCGTGATCTACCGCTCCGGCTACGCCGAACTCGACGTCGCCTTCCGGGCGACAAGGCGTGATCCGGCCGTCATTGGCCTCCCACCGGAACGGGAGCAGACCCGGTAGTTCCGCGGTCATCGCTGGGCTGCCGAGGAGATGACGCGGGGATGGCGTTGTCGATGAGGACGGCGGCGATGGCGGCGGCGGTGGGGAAGGCGTCGGCGTTGAGAACCCGGGTCCGGGCCGCAGCGCCGTCGATGAGCAGCGCGAGCTGCTCGCCGAGCTGTTCAGGCTCCGCGGCGCCGGCTTCCCGGGCGGTGTCTGCGAGCCGCGCGGCGACGGCTTCCTTGTAGTCGCGCGCGTACTGGGATGCGGGGTGCTGGGGGTCGTGAAGTTCGACGGCGGCGCCGATGTAGGGGCACAGGGGGGTGGTGGGAGGGACGTCGAAGGCGGCCAGGAGCCGCTCGCGGGGCGTGAGGTCGGTGCGGTCGAACACGCCGGACAGAACGGAGGGGTCGAACCGGCGCAGGTACTCGGCGACGAGTTCGTCCTTGCCGGTGAAGTGCTGGTAGGCCGTGCGCTTGGACACCTGGGCCGCCGCGCAAAGCTGGTCCATGCCGGTGCGGTTGATGCCCTGCTCGCGGAACAGCTGCTGGGACGCGCTGATGATGCGCTCGCGGGCACCCCGGCCCCGGCGGCGGCCCTGGGGGCCCTTCTCCAGCTCCGTCATGGGTTCATGGTACCCCAGCTGGGTAACGACCGGTGTACATAGTTTGCGTCCCGGCCGCCTGCCCCGTACCTTAAGCACACAGGGCGGTGTACATAACATCGTCGCCCCAGGTGCGCACGGCACCACCGACCCCAAGGAGCGATCATGGGAAAGCTTGACGGCAAGGTAGCGGTCATCACTGGCGGCACCACCGGCATGGCGCTGGCCGGCGCGAAGCTGTTCGTCGACGAGGGAGCGCACGTCTTCATCACCGGCCGCCGCCAGGACGCCCTGGACGAGGCCGTGAAGCAGATCGGCCGCAACGTCACCGGCGTCCAGGGCGACGCCGCCAACCTGGACGACCTGGACCGCCTGTACGACACCGTCAAGCGGGAGAAGGGAAGCCTCGACGTACTGTGGGCCAGCGCCGGCGGCGGCGAGCCCGCCCCGCTCGGCGAGATCACCGAGGCCCAGTTCGACACCTGGTTCGGGCTCAACGCCCGGGGCACCCTGTTCACCGTCCAGAAGGCCCTCCCGCTCTTCAACGACGGCGGCTCCATCCTCATGACCGGCTCCAACGCCTCCCTCGGCGCCTTCCCCGGCTGGAGCCTCTACGCCGGCAGCAAGGCCGTCCAGCAGGCCTGGGCCCGCGTCTGGCTCAACGAACTGCGCGACCGCAAGATCCGGGTCAACGTCCTGACCCCCGGCCAGGTCGCCACCGCCAAGCAGGAAGAACTGTTCGACGAGGCCACCAAGCGCCAGTTCGAGTCCCTCATCCCCCGCAGCCAGATGGGCCGCCCCGAAGAAATCGCCACCGTCGCCCTGTTCCTCGCCTCCGACGACTCCAGCTACGTCAACGGCCTGGAACTGGTCGCCGACGGCGGCACCACCGCCATCTGAACCACACATCAGGAATGCCGCGGTCACACCCCACAACGCCCAATCGACCGGCGGAAGACGACGAGCCGGAGGTGCCGGGAAGGCGCGGCAGTTGGCCCAGAAACTCCGCGGCCGACGCCCGGCGCCTAACCCGGCACGAACGAGACAGAGCGAGACCTTGAGAACAGGAAGAGAGCACACCTCGTGAGCAGCATCACCCTCATCGGTACGGGCAACATGGCCCGTACCATCGGCACGCTCGCGGTGGCGGGCGGCAACACCGTCGAGGTCATGGGACGCGATCAGTCCAAGGCCGATGACCTGGCGAAGGCTCTGGGCGGCGGCGCGACGACGGGCAAGTGGGGCGCCGTCCCGGCCGGGGACATCGTCATCACGGCCCTGTTGTATGACGGTGTCGTTCCGGTCGTCGCCGAGTACGGAGACGCCCTCGCGGGCAAGGTCATCGTCGACATCAGCAACCCCTTCAACGCCACGTTCGACGGACTGGCCCACAGCGAGGAGACCTCGATCGCGCAGGAAGTCGCCAAGGTGGCCCCGGCCAGCGCCAGCGTGGTGAAGGCATTCAACACCATCTTCCGTAATGTCCTGGAGAAGGGCCGGCCCAACGTCTTCATCGCTGGCGACAATGCGCAGGCCAAGGCGGGCGTGGCGGCATTCATCGAGAGCCTCGGCCTGCGCCCGCTGGACGTCGGCGGCCTGAAAATGGCGCACTGGCTGGAAGGAGTAGGCGTGGTCACGGTGGGCCTTGCCGGCAACGGGGTCGGCCACTGGGACTTCGCCCTCGGCGTCAACGAATTCACCGGCTGAGCCCCGGGGCTTCTGGTCGGCGACCCGGTCGATCGGGATGAGGGTGCCGTCGAGGATGGCATAGGCCAGCAGGCGGCTTGCCGGCCGGGATCGAGGCGTCGCCATCGGGACCGGCGCTGGGCGCGGTGGGCCCGGATAAGGTCGGCGAGGTGGTTCAGGCTGCGGGTGGACAGCGCAATCGCGGCGGGGTAA
Source organism: Micromonospora sp. RHAY321 (assembly GCF_023896955.1). GTDB lineage: Bacteria > Actinomycetota > Actinomycetes > Mycobacteriales > Micromonosporaceae > Micromonospora. The sequence continues at coordinate 174,838 of NZ_JAMHIW010000001.1, read as the reverse complement.
GAGAGCACAGCGAGGCTCCCGGTTGGGGCGTCGGATCTTGGTCGACTGCTGTCTTACCGGGAGCCTCGCATATGTCCGCATTAGACCTTGCCTACTCGTGACCTGCACCGTCCCGATGGAAATGGCTCATTGTTGACATCGTCGGATCGGGCCGCGGGCTCGCCGTTCGCAGCCTCGTGAGCGGGCGCGGCCCGAGTGGCGTACGACTCGTTACCAGGGACAGCGGTACCAGCCGGTCCAGGGAAGGCCTTCCCGTAGCGAATTGCAGTACGCCCTATTGTCCAATCCGTTTCCATACACGATGAGTGGGCTCGACCGCCACAGTGACACACCGCTGTTGAAGCCGCCGCCCATCGAGGACCAGCCGCTCCATTGAGTGTCGCCGGCGTAACGCTGGTAGATGTGCCACATAGCTTGGTCATAGCCAATGATGAACGTTTCCTTGCGGCCGTCAGGGTGCGTGAAGTCACGGGAAGCGTAAGAATCACCGCACAGCATCCCGCCCCGGTACGCCCCACGGTAGATGTTGCACATCCCGGCAGCGGCGTTCGCCTCTTCCACAGTCGTAGCGACTTCCGCTCCTGCCGGGAGAGCCGCGGAAGCAGCGGTGGGAGCGGCAAGCATCGCCGCGAGGGCAACGCCGATCGCCACCAATCGGATCAACTTGTGCAATGTGTTCCCCATGCCTGCCGGTGACTCGTGACCGGTCGTTCGAAGGGTTCGCAGCCTCATTCGCATTTGACGCTCCTGTCCGTGTGGGTGAGCGGGCGGCGCCGATCAAGATCAGATCGTGCGTGACGGATGGTGAATTCTTGTCGGATCGTTCTGTCCAGCCCCGGTGGAATGGCCCGCACTCCCGTTCGCAGCGCTAATTCAGACGGGCCGACTACCGCATGACGCCGCTCTGGGCGACCCGGCCACCCAACCTGGGCAGCGTTCCGTCCACTTTCCGCGACGCGCTGAGCCGGCCTGGCTGACGCGACTGCCGAGGCTGGTGTCCAGGTCGGTTCGACGCCCACCGCGGTGGGTCCTTTCGGGCGCACCCCACCGCGGTCCCTGCTTGAGCGTCCTCCGTGGTCATCGGCCGGTCAGCAACGCTCCGCAACCACACGGATGGTTTGCGTGGTGGAGATGAAGTGCTGGCCAGGGTCCACGCTGTCGTCGGTCAGGAGCCAACTGCCGCCGGTGAGAATCCATTCGTAACCGCAGTAGCCGGGACCGATGTAGTAGCCGGCGGCGTTCGCCCAGAACTCGCTCGTACGGTGGCCTGCGGCGAGGACCGTGTCGTAGTTTCCGCGCGTGTAGTTGCCGTCCCGGACGTGGATGACCCCCACGCCGATGTTGCTGGCGTTGAGGATGTAGTTGGACGCCGCGCTGGCCGGGGCAGCCACGGCAAGTGTGGCTGCGGCCATGCCCAGAGCGGCGCCCGCAGCGGCGGCCTTCTTCGGCAGTGACAAGGCTCGGTCCTCCCTCGTCGCGGCACCGTCCTGGCGCCGACGACTCCGTGCCAGCCCGGGATGGGCGGCATCTGTTAGGGATGGATCATCCTGAATCGACGTTGGATTTTGGTTGGGTCGTTCCGGTCGAGCTCGTTGAACCCGTCGACCGTCACCACGGCTACCTGCATCACCACTCGCTCCCACTGCGGATGGGATCGCGCCGACCCCGGGCAGAATCAACCGGCGGACAGGTCCCACCTACGGCAGGTCTACTGGTCAGGCGCTGTCTGTCCCACGGTGCCGTCCGAGAGCAACTCGGCCAGCCGGGCACGCATCTCGTCGAGGCGACGATCGCCCAGCGTTTCGAGGATGGTGACGGCTTCCTGCATGGCCGCGACGGCGGCGGGAACGTTTCGTCGCGCTGCTGCGACGTCGGAGCAGCCGTGCAGGGCCCAGGCTTCCCGCATCCGGTCGCCGGTGCTCCTGGCGAGTCGGACGGCGGTGTCGTAGTGGTTTCCGGCCAGGTCGACGTTGTCGCGCAAGAAGTGCAGCCGGCCGAGATTGGTGTGGACGCTCGCGGACAACCAGTCCCGGTTGCTGGATCGGTCGGCCGCGGCCAGCGCCGACGTGTAGGAGTCCAGCGCTTCCTGCTGGCGGCCAGCCCGGCGATGCAGGAGGCCGAGGTTGTGTTCTACCTTGAAGATGAGATCGGGGTCGTTCAGCAGGTTCGCGGAGTGTCGGGCCCGCAGCAGTGGTGGGAGTGCTTCGTCAAGCTCCCCGCTTTCGACCAGCATCCCGCCGAGGCTCGCCTCGACGTCGGCCATGCCGGCGTGGTCGCCGTTACGTTGACACAGTGCGCTGGCGCGCTGGTAGGCGGCGCGGGCCTCGTCGCGGTGCAGCAGGAGGCTGTGTGCCACGCCCAGGCTCCCTTGCAGGGTGGCCTCGCCGGTGCTGCTGTCGGCCAGGGCCGCGGCCCGGATCCCCCGCTCGGTGACGGCGATCCAGGTGTCTCGGTTGGCCCGGCGTTGCAACCAGCCGCGAATGTTGGCGGCGAGGGGCCAGACGAGATCAGGATGCCTCCGAGCGTGCTCGGTGATCATCTTGATGATCGTGTCCGACTCGGTGTCGACCCAGCGGACGGCTGCGGCCGTATCGGGCAGGTCAGGGAGGAAGAGGTGACGTGAGTCAGGGGCGCCCTGACCATCAGGTCCGCCTGCGGTCGGCCGGATGCGTTGTTGTGCTTCGCCAGTTGCCTGCCCGTACCAGGACAGCAATCGCCGTTCCGCGTTGGCGCGATCGGCCGCCGTGTCCTCACGTTGGCCCTGCTCGCGGGCGAAGATGCGAGTCAGCTGATGGAGGCCGACTCGACCCGCTTCGAGGGCGACGAGGTTGACCGCGGTGAGCCTGCCGATCAGTCCGGTCAGCTCGGTGCCGGACGTGACACCGGCCAGTGCGGCGACGGCACCCAGCGGGATCGCACTGGCACCTGAAAGTCCGAGGCGGCGCAGGAGCCGACGGTCCGGGGTCGCCAGCCGCCGGTACGACACCGCGATGACGGCATGCACACTGACGTCGCCATCGGTGGTGGTGAGCCCGGCGATCTGTGTTCGCTCATCCTTCAGGGCCGCCACGAGGACGCCTGGCTGGGCTCCCAGCCGCAGGTGAGCTCCCACGATCCGGAGGGCCAGCGGCATCCCATGGCACAGCTCCACCAACGTACGGACGTCGCCACTCGAGGACTCGGACATTCCGGCGGTCTCCTGAAGCAGACGGGTAGCCGGCTCGACGGGCAGTGGGGTGAGTACCAGCAGATGAAGGCCTTCGCGGGCGACGAGCCCGTCCAGCCGATTTCGACTGATGATCACCAGGAGGCTGTCACCGCTACCGGGCAGGAACGGCCGTGCCTGCTCCGCGGTGCTCACGTTGTCCAGGACCATCAGAACCGTTCGGGTGGACAGCAGTGAGCGCAGCATCGCCGCCCGCGCCTCCGCCCGCTGTGGCACATCGTCCGGGGCTATGCCGAGATCGATGAGGGTCCTGGCCAGTGCCGCCGCCGCCGGAGCGTCGTCGTCGAGGTCGAGGTAGAGCTGCCCGCCGGGAAAGCCTCGCTGGTGTTGATGGGCCCAGTGGGTAACCAGAGCTGTCTTGCCCATACCACCAGCACCGGTGACGACCATCGAGCCACGGAGCCGTTGGCCGGGACCGGCCTTCAGGTGCAAGCTGTCGAGGACCGAAAGCTCATCGTCGCGTGCGACGAAGTTGCTGGGTGGGGCGGGTAGCTGCATCGGCCGAACGGCATCGGAGACGGCGGATGGCACACCTGCTGGCACAGGACCGCGCAGGATCGCGGTGTGCAGCTGCTGCAGGCGCGCGCCCGGGTCCGCACCAAGCTCGTCGGCGAGCAGGCGCCGGACCCGCTCGTAGGTGGTCAATGCCTCCGCCCGCCGGTCACTGCGAACAAGCGCGAGCATCAGCTGTGCCTGAAGACGCTCGCGCAGCGGGTTCTCCGTTGCCAGAGCCGACAGCTCGGCGCACAACTCGCGGTGCAGTCCGAAGCTGAGTTCGATGTCCACGCAGCTCTCATAGGCGATCATGCGCTGCTCGCCGAGGTGGTCGGCGGCCGCCCGTACAAGCTCGGTGTCGGCAGTGCCCTGGTACGCCTCCGACGCGCGCCACATCCGGAGCGCCTTCCGGTAGCTCCGGCGCGCCTCGCCGAGCCGGCCCCGCGCCTCGTCATGTGCGGCGCTGTCGACAAGCGCCACGAACTCGCTCGCGTCAAGCTGGTGGCCGTCCAGCACCATTCGGTAGCCACCGGTCGCACGAACGATCGATTCGGTGCCCAAGTTGTGACGCAGGTGATGGACGAGTACCCGTAGTGCCACGCGCTTACTGTCGCTCGGGCCGTGACCCCACAGGATCTCCAGCAACGTGCCATCGGTGACGGTTCGACCGTCGGCGGCAAGGAGGCACGCCAGCACCACCTGATGTTGGCGCCCGCCGGCCGGCACCCTCGATCCAGATGCGTCGACGGCTCGCACGGGTCCCAGGACTTCGAACCGCATGATTCCTTCCTCGGACGTACCCGGCAGGGTTTCCGGTCGTGGCACGACGGCCCTAGCTCAGCAAGTCAAGTGCCCCGAGGTCAGGAATTCGGGAACACAACTGGCTCCGACCTTCGGCCAACATCGAGCCAACATGCTGTTGAAAGACTTCGGGCCAACGGGGGCCGACACGTTCATCGAGATGAGAGGGCCAGCCATGAAGCCCATGGCCAGCCTGAGCGGTCGGGTGCGCCACAGTGGAACCGTTGGCGGAGGTGGCGAAGCACCAACCTGAACGCCACCTCCGCCTTCGACCGGCTCTCCTTCGACAGAGTCGGCCCGAAGCCCCTGCGACGACTGCGATGGTTCACGATACGAAAGTAGCGCTCGAACGCCCCAGCGGGCCTGGCGACTTTCCGGTCCTCGCACAGCCGGAGCACAGGCCCTTCCGGTCCGCTGAATCAGCAGCGGACGCCTCTGGCGGTGGGAGGAAGCCCCGTACGCTGGTGTGGTGATCGACTTTCGTACGGCGGTTGAGGCACGCGATCCCGATGCCGTCGCGGCGGCCCTGGCCGACAACGTGGTGTTTCGCAGCCCGGTGGCGTTCAAGCCCTATCCCGGCAAGGCAATCACCGCGGCGATCCTGCGCGGCGTCCTGCGGGTATTCGAGGACTTCCGGTACGTCCGTGAACTGAGCGGCGACAACGGTCGCGATCACGCGCTGGTGTTCGAGGCCCGGATGGGCGACGTCACCATCGAGGGATGCGACTTCCTGCACCTGGATGAGAGCGGCCTGATCGACGAGTTCACAGTCATGGTTCGCCCGCTGTCCGCCGCGCAGGCCCTGGCCGCCGCGATGGCCGCCCAATTCGAGCAGATCCAGCGTGAGGCTGCCGCCGGCTAGCGCGACCATAGTGTGTAACTGACCGCGCTCCCGGTCCGCTGTATGACGACGAGATGTTGCCGGTCATCGAGGTTGCCGTCCTTGCTCGGCGAAACGTCGGCATTGGCGCGTGGTGAACGACGGGTATCCCGGACGGCGGTCCTGCGTCGATCATTGCCCGAAGATAGATATGAGTCACTCTCACCTCCTGGCGGACCGCCCGGGCGCGGAGGGCGAGACGTCGGCACCGGAAGCCGGGCGTGACCGAACGGCCCGACTCCGCGTCCCCGGAGGATCGCCATGCCCCGTACCGCTCTCCGTAACCGGCTCGCGGCGTTCACCGCCGCCGCCCTGACCGCGAGCGTCCTGACGGTGACCCCGCCGTCACCGGCGCTGGCCGCCAGCACGTTCGCCGCCAACGACTACTGCCTCGGCCAGTGCGCCGACATCCTGCCCCCGGGGCAGAACGGCAACGCCACGCTGGTCGCCATCCTGGCGCACCAAACGCTCGGCACCCGCCCGGCGCACTCCAGCGACCAGCTCGACGAGTACGCGAACCTGGTCTACAACTACGCAGGGCTGACCGACGAGCAGATCGCCCACTTCTACAACGACGCCTCCTTCGGGGTCCCGGCCGCGCAGGTCGAGAGCACCGTCTCGCCGCGCGCGGACGTCACCATCGTGCGCGACAAGGCCACCGGCGTCCCGCACGTCACCGGCACCACCCGCGCCGGCACCATGTTCGGCGCCGGCTACGCCGGGGCCCAGGACCGGCTCTGGGTGATGGACCTGCTGCGCCACGCCGGTCGCGGCACGCTCACCTCGTTCGCCGGCGGCGCGCCGGGCAACCGGGAACTGGAGCAGAGCATCTGGGCCAACTCGCCCTACTCCCAGGCGGACCTCCAGGCCCAGGTGGACGCGCTGCGCCTCAAGGGCACCCGGGGCCAGCAGCTCTACACCGACGTCGTCGACTACATCGCCGGCATCAACGCCTACATCGACAAGTCGATCGCCGAGGACAACTACCCGGGCGAGTACGTGCTCGCCGGCGCCGGCAAGCCGAAGCACTTCACCATGACCGACCTCATCGCCACCGCCGGCGTCGTCGGCGGGCTCTTCGGCGGGGGCGGCGGCAGCGAGATCCAGTCCGCGCTGGTCCGGGTGGCCGCCCGCGCCAAGTACGGCGCCGCCGAGGGCGACCGGGTGTGGACGGCGTTCCGGTCGCAGAACGACCCGGAGACCGTGCTCACCCTGCACGACGGGCAGAGCTTCCCGTACGGGGCGACGCCGCCGGGCGCGACCAGCGCGGTGCTCCCCGACGCCGGCTCGGTGGTCGCCGAACCGCTGGCCTACGACGGCACCGGCGGGGCCGCCGCCCGCACCGGCGCCAGCACCGCCACCCAGGGGCTGCTCGGCGGCCTGTCCAACCTGCGCGCGCACGGCATGTCCAACGCGGTCGTGGTCTCCGGACGGCACACCACCACCGGCAACCCGGTTGCCGTGTTCGGGCCGCAGACCGGCTACTTCGCGCCGCAGTTGCTAATGCTTCAGGAGCTGCAGGGGCCGGGCATCAGCGCTCGCGGCGCCGCGTTCGCCGGGCTCAACCTCTACGTGCTGCTCGGCCGGGGCCAGGACTACGCGTGGAGCGCGACCTCCGCCTCCCAGGACCTCACCGACACGTACGCGGTGCCGCTGTGCACCACCGACGGCAGCGCCCCGACACTGCACACCAACCGCTACCTCTACCACGGGCAGTGCCTCGCCATGGAGGCGCTGGAGCAGCGCAACTCCTGGTCCCCGACGCTGGCCGACTCCACCCCGGCCGGCTCGTACACACTGCGCGCGCTGCGCACCAAGTACGGGCTGGTGGCCTACCGGGGCCTGGTGAACGGGCAGCCGACCGCGTTCACCAAACTGCGCTCGACCTACCGGCACGAGGCTGACTCGGCGATCGGCTTCCAGGCCTACAACGACCCGTCGGCGATGGGCAGCGCGGCGGCCTTCCAGGCGTCCGCGGCCACCGTCGGGTACGCGTTCAACTGGTTCTACGTCAACTCGACCGAGGCGGCGTACGTCAACTCCGGCTCGAACCCGGTCCGTCCGGCCACCGCCGACCCGAACCTGCCCACGAAGGCCGAGCCGGCGTACGAGTGGGCCGGCTGGAACCCGGACACCAACGACGCCACCTACACCCCGGCGTCGGCGCATCCGCAGTCGGTCAACCAGGACTACTACGTCAGCTGGAACAACAAGCAGGCGCGGGACTTCGGGGCGGCGGACGGCAACTTCAGCTTCGGCTCCGTACACCGGGGTCAGCTGCTCGACGGCCCGGTGCGCGCCGCGATCGCCCAGCGCAAGCTCGGCCGCGCCGACGTCGTCAAGATCATGGCGGACGCGGCGGTGACCGACCTACGCGGCCAGCAGGTTCTCGGCGACCTGCTGCGGGTGCTGGACAGCACACCGGTCACGGATCCGGCGCTGGCCGACGCGGTGAGCAAGCTGCGGGCCTGGCAGCAGGCCGGGGCCCGTCGGGTGGAGACGTCCCCCGGCTCCAAGGTCTACCAGCACGCCGACGCGATCCGGATCTTCGACGCCTGGTGGCCGCTGCTGGCCTCGGCGCAGTTCCGCCCCGGCCTCGGGCCGGACCTCTACGCTGCGCTGGTCGACGCCATCGAGGTGAACGAGGCGCCGTCGGGCGGCCAGAACGGGGGACGCGACGGCGCCGCGAGCTGGGCGTTGCAGGGTCAGGCGCACAAGGGCTCGTCGTTCCAGTACGGCTGGTGGGGCTACGTCGACAAGGACCTGCGCACCGTCCTCGGCGACCCGGTGGCCGGTGGGCTGGGCCGCGCGTACTGCGGCAACGGCAACCTCGGAGCGTGCCGGCAGTCCCTGCTCGACACGCTCGGTCAAGCCGCCGCGGTGCCGGCCACCACGGTCTATCCAGGCGACAAGTCCTGCGGGGCCGGCGACCAGTGGTGCGCCGACTCGATCGCCCAGTCCGGGCTCGGCGGCATCACCCACCCGCTGATCGCCTGGCAGAACCGTCCCACCTACCAGCAGGTCGTCTCATTCCCGGCGCGCCGGGGCGACGACGTCACCAACCTGGCGCAGGGCCGCCCGACCACCGCGTCGAGCACCCAGTTCCTCACCGGCCACACCCCGGACAAGGCGGTCGACGGCAGCCTCGGCAGCCGATGGGCCAGCAGTTACAACGACAACCAGTGGCTGCGGGTCGACCTCGGCGCGGCCCGCAGCGTCAGGCGGGTCGTGCTGCGCTGGGAAGCCGCGTACGGCACGTCGTACCGGATCGAGGTCTCCGGCGACGGCAGCTCCTGGACGCCGGTGTTCACCACCACCACCGGCAACGGCGGCGTCGACAACGCCACCTTCGCCCCGGTCACCGCCCGCTACGTGCGGGTGTACGGGGTCAAGCGAGCCACCTCGTACGGGTTCTCGCTCTACGAATTCGAGCTGTACGGACGCTGATCTCGATAGTCGTGGTCAGAGCCTCCACGGCGATCCTTTCCGTGGAGGCTCTGACCACTGTTGGTGGATAGGTTGGACTAGCTCAGAGGCGCGGGTCCTGCTGGACCTTCAGGGCGTTGAGGATCGGGTCGCTTTCGCCCTTGTCGCGGAGAAGCTCGATCTTCAGATCCCCGCCGGCGTGCTCGACGGTGACCGTGTTCGTGTCCGCGGTCAGCGCACCCACCTTCGCCTGCACGTCGTGGTCGTAGAGCACGACCTTGCCGTCGACCAGCACATCGAAGGCACGCTTGCCGACCTTGACCTTCTCGATCTCGGCGAAGTCGAGGCCGATCCGGTACGTCCCGGCGGGGGCGTTCTTGAACACGTAGCTGAACGTCTCGCCGGTCCGCTGGGTGCGGAACAGCGCGTCGTCCTCGGTGCCGGCGATGTCGGCCTTGCTGGCATGCGCCTTGCCGCCGACGTAGCCCCACGGCCGTGAGCCGAGCTGCTGGTCGGGCAACCAGACGAAGCCGTCGGCACCCACGTGCCCGGATCCGCCCACGTCGACGCCCTTCCAGTAGGCCGAGGTCGCCAGGCGAACCGGCTTGAGCTGGGCCTCGCCCTTGCCGGCGTTCGACGCCACGAGCACGTCCCCGACGAGCACACCGGGCTCGACGCCGGCGTTGTCGGCCGTCGCCGTGACCGTGGTGGACTCGCCGGCCGCGAGCGTGACCGTCCCGGTCGCGGCCGCGCCCGTGAGGGTCAGCCACGCAAGGTCGGCGGCTTCGTGCCCGCCGTCGCTGGTGCGCTTCTGCTCACTGAGCCGCACCTCGAGCGGGGCGGAGCCGGTGTTGGTCACGCTCACGTCGGCCGTCGCCTTCTGGCCCTTGTCGAGGAGCCAGTCGAAGTCAGCTCCGGTGACGGTGGCGACGCCCGTGGTCAACGCCGTGTCGACCACCTCGGCCTGATCCTTCCTGGCGATGGTCACGGGGTGGCTGGCGGTGACGTAGTTCGGCGCCTCGACCTGCACGGTGTTCTCGCCGATGAGCGCCTGGGCCTTCCACCGGCCCTTCGCGTCGGCGGTGATGACCCGCTCACCGGCCGGCCCCTTGAGCGTGACGATCGCGCCCTCGATCGGCTTACCGTCGTTCTTGTCGGTGACCGTGCCCTCGACCGTCCCCGCGGCCGGGAGGGTGTACTCCAGGCCCAGGCCGGCCTTCAGGACGGGCTGGTCGAAGGAGTGCTGGCTCGCGGGGTTGCGCGTCAGGCTCTCCACGCCGACCGTCGCCGACGACCCGCGGGTGAGCGGGTTGTCGCCGCCGACGCCGTCGCCGTACCCGATCTGGATCCGTCCGTCCGCGACCAGGGTGACCGAGAAGCTCACCCGAGCCGTCTGGTCACTGTAGAAGGCGACGTTGCGCCACTCGATGACCTCAGCGGCCAGGCCGTCCACCTCGGTGGTGCCGAAGTAGATGCCCGCCTCGTCGTCGACGACCAGGTCGTCCCAGAGCGGATAGATCGCGTCGAACGCGTATGGCGACGGCAGCTCCGTGTTGTTTCCCACGGCGCTGGCCTGGTCGAAGATCAGCTGGCCGTTCGTCGTCACGCACACGCCGTCCCAGGCCGTGTCGTAGAACGGGAACAGGAAGCTGGTGTCGAACCACAGCACGCCGCAGACGTCGTCGCCGTGCCACCCGGACTCCTCCGTGCCCTGGCGGTAGAGCCCGTCGGTCACCTTCATGGAGTACGAGCGACCGGCGGGGGCCACCGGGACGGGGCCCAGCTCCGGCTGCTCGGGCTGGGGCTCCGGCTCCGCGGTGTCCGCGCGCGGGTCGAGCGTCACCCGCAGCGCGGCGATGGTCGGGGCCTTCAGGCCCTTCGAGCCCCGCAGCTCCACGGTCAGCGGACCGCCCTCGTGCTTCACGACGGCGGTGCGCCAGTCGGCGGCGTTCGGCCCCACGGCCGCGGCCGCGTCGTACGCGTACTCCGCCAGCGTTCCGTTGACGAGGACGTCGAACACCCGCTTGCCCTTGGCCACCTTCTCGATCTCGGCGAACCCGAAATCGATCGCGTAGGTGCCCTTGGGCGCGTCGGGGAAGCGGTAGAACAACTGCTTGTCCGGCGTGGTGCGCTGCGACTGGAACAGGGCGTCGTCCGTCGTCCGGTCGATCCCGGACTTCGTGGTGCCGACCTTCGTCTTCCCCTCGTAGCCCCACGCCTCCTTGCCGGCGGCCTGGTCGGCGGACCAGGTGTAGCCGGAGCCGTCGGTGAACGATGGGCCGCCGGCGTTGACGCCGACCTGGTACTTCGTGGTGGTGAGCGTCACCGGGACGTAGGTCTTGGACTGGCGTCCGGAGTCGGACCTCACCACGATGTTCGCGCCGAGAACTCCGGGCTTGGTGTCCTTCGATGAGATCGAGACCTTGACGGTCGTCGACTGACCCGGGGCGAGGGTGCCGCCGGTCGAGGAGAGCGACAGCCACGGCAGGTCGGTGAGCAGGTCGTCCTCGACGTCGACCAGCACGACGTCGTCGGCGACCTGGTCCGCCGCCCACAGCGCCCCGGTCGAGTCGGTCTCCAGGCCGCCGCCCTGGCCCGCCTTCTGGCCCGGGAACCACCACGCGTTCACCAGCGAGCAGTCGTCGGGGTCGACCTGCAGCAGGCGGGTGGGCCTGTTCGAGGTGAGGTCGGTGTACCAGATGGTGTCGGACGCCTGGTTGTAGGCCAGGCCCATCACCTCGGGCAGCGGCGGGGCGCAGAAGGACAGCAGCGCACCGGCGTTGTCGTGCGACGTTCCGGCGACGGTGCCGATCATGCCGTTCCTCCGGCCGCCGACGTAGAAGACGTCCTCCGTCGGGTTGTAGGCGAGTCCGGTCAGCTGCAGCGTGGACCAGTCACCCTTGATCTGCCGGGTCTCCTTCCCGGTCTCCCGGTCGAAGCAGTGGATGTAGCTGGCCGGGCTGTCCTCCATCTGGCACATGTCACCGGTCTTGGTGTCGAGCGCCATGTCGAACGCCCGGTACGCGGGGTTCCACGACGCGTCGAAGACCTTCCCGGTCCGCTTGCCCGTCACCGTGTAGGCGGTGTTGGTCCGCGCGTTGTAGTCGTGGACCCAGACGTCGCCGTCGTACCCGACGCCGGAGGGCTCCTTCTCCGCGATCGTGCCCGGGATGGGGATCCGGGTGATGACCTCCCCGCCGGCGGTCGGGCCGACCTTGGCGGCCGCCTGTGCTTCCGCCTTGGTCGCCGTCGCCGCCTTGCCGTCGACGTTCGACGGCTTCATGCCGCTCGCGCCGGCCTTCCAGGCGGTGAGGTCGATCGTGCTGGCCGCACCCTTTCCGGTGCGCCCGGTGGCGTCGGCGGCGTCAAGGTCGGGGTGGCGCGCGGCCTCGCCCAGGTTGTACGTGAGTGGGGCGGAACCGTTGTTGGTCAGCGTCAGCGAGCCCACGCCGTTCTGGTCGGTACCGAACAGCGCGTCGAGGCCGTCGGCCTTCAGGCCGGCGACGCCCGTGGTCAGCCGGGCGTCGATCTTGGCGTTCGCGTAGAGCTTGTCGAGCGAGAAGGGGTACGCCGCGGTCGTGTAGTTCGGCGCGTCGACCGTCATGGTGTAGTCGCCGACCGGAAGCTGGCGATGCACGACGCCCGTCCCGTTGGTCGTGACGGTCTCGACGAGCCCAGACTTGTTCGTGAACGAGACCTTGGCCCCGGCCACCGGCAACCCGTCGTTCTGGTCGACGACGGTCGCGTCCAGGTACCCGAAGTCAGGCATGTCGTAGGTGACGGTCATCCCGTCGCGCAGCACCGGGGCGCTGTCGGAGAACCGGATGCCGTCGATGCCGGCCCAGCCCTGGATGCCGGTGATGCCGTGTGCGCCGGCGGTCACCGGGTCGTCGGTCCCGATGCCGTCGCCGTAGCCGAAGATCACGGTGCCCGAGCGGGTGAGCGTGGCCGAATAGCTGACCGGCTCCGTGTACTCCGACCGGTCCGGATAGGCCCAGAGCTTGGCGTTGCGGAACTCGACGACGAACGCGTCCTCGCCGTTGACCTTGGTGGCTGCCGTGAAGACTCCGCCGCCGGGGGCGAACTCGACGGGGGTCTGGACGTAGAACGGGAAGACGCCCGCACCGCCGCTGCCGGGACCGGTGCTGGTGTCCGGGGAGATCACGCCGCGCAGGCTGACCCCGAGGGCGTCGTGGCTGCCGTTGTAGAGCGCGATCGGGAACGGCAGCTTCACCGTCGCCCACACGCCACTGGTGAACGCGACCGGGTCGGTGCCGCGCAGGTACTCGCCGTCGGAGACGGCGCAGCTGTAGCCGCCCTCGTCGACGACGAGCCCGACCGGGATCTCACGCGACTCGTTCTGCGCGCCGACGGTCAGCGGGACGGTCGTGGGGGAGAAGCAGGCGTTGGGCTTGACGGTCAGCGTGTACCCGCCCTCGGGGACAGCGGTGATCGTGAACGCGCCGTTGGCATCCGTGCGTACCGGCTTCAGCGGCGTGTCCTTGACGGAGACGTCGGCGTTCGGGACGGGCCGCTTCTTGTCATCGACGACCCTGCCGCTGATGTCGTGCCGCACGGCGGCCGTGAGCGGCAGCTTGACGGAGGTGTCCTGGCCGAGGGTGATCGTGACGTTGGCGGTAGCGGTCAGGTAGCCGAAGACCCTGGTGCTGAGCTGGTAGTCGCCGACCGGGAGGTTCGTGGTGAACCGGCCGTCCTTGTCGGTTCCGATCGACCGGCTGAACGGCCCGCTGATCGTCACCTCGGCAGCGGGGACCGGGGCGCCGTTGGCGGTGACGACACCGGTGAGGGTGCCGCCCTGCCGGGGCGCGAGCTCGATCAGGCGGACGAGGTCGAGCCGGCCCTCGCCGTACTTGTTGTTGACATCGGCGGTGCCGCCGCACTCGGTGTCGTCGACGTCGACGGCCGACTCGGCGAGCAGGCGGCGGGTTGCCTCGACCTGCCCGATGAGGGTCGGGTCGTAGCTCCACAGCGCCGCGACGGCGCCGGCGACGTGGGGTGCCGCCATCGAGGTGCCGGACATCTCGGTGTAGCTGTTGTTCGGGTAGGACGAACGGACGCCGTCGCCCGGAGCGGAGATCTCGGGCTTGATCCGGCCACCTTCACCCTCGCCCTTGCGGGAGAACAACGCGAGCGTGCCGTCCGATGAGTAGGCGCCGACGGAGTAGGCGCTCTCGGCGGAGCCGGGCGAGGAGACGGTGTCGCAGGCCGCGTACGGCGTGGTGTTGCCCGATGACCAGACGCTGAAGATGCCCGCGGCGCTCCAGGCCTCGTCGATGGCCTGGAAGAAGTCGTCGAAGCTGTGCTCGACGGTCTGTCCCCACGAGTTGTTGACGACGTGGGGGCGCTTGGACGGGTCGGGGTTGTTTCCCTGGACGTCGGTCGGGGCGAGCAGCCACCAGCCGGACCGCAGCAGCGACTCGACGCCGGTGCTGTCGCAGCAGCCGTTTGTCGCGATCCACTGCGCGTCCGGGGCGACGCCGACGTGGTTGGTGCCGTCGTCGCCGACCATGGTGCCCATGGTGTGCGTGCCGTGTCCGTTGTCGTCGCACGGTGCGCCCGTGCACGTGCCCCGGGTGGCCATCCAGTTGTAGTTGTGGTCGACGGTGCCGTCGGGCTTCGTGCCGCGGTACTGGCCCGCCAGGGCGGGGTGGTCGAACTGAACGCCCGAGTCGAGGTTGGACACGGTGATGCCCGCGCCGGTGGCGCCCATGGCCCACGCCTGCGGGGCGTGGATGGCGTCCAGACCCCACGAGACGGTGCCCGCCTCGGCGGCGGCCTTCGGGGCGGCGGGGCGGGCCGCCTGGTCAGTGGGGATCTTCTCGTCCACGGGCTCGACCAGCGCGACCTGCGGCGTCGCGTGGATCTCGGCGACCTGCACCTTCGAGGCCACGTTGAGGGCGAGCTTCTCGGTGCCCCCCTTGACGAGCACGGCGTTGGCGATCGGGTAGGAGGTGTACTTGACGCCCGCCCGGTCGAGGTCGGTGGAGACGGATGCCAGGGAATCCTTCGCCGCTGCGGTCAGCGCGTCGTAGACGAACTGACCACGGGCTGTCCAATCGGCGAGCTTCTTCGCTGGCCCGAGGTCGGCTCTGGTCTCGAACGTGATCCAGAAGTCGGAAGCCGGAGACGTGCGGAAGCGGTCCTTCAGGCTCGAAGCGATCTTGTTGGCGGCGGCGCCGGGATCCGGCTCAGCGGCGGACGCCGGTGGTGCCTGGATCATGCTCAGGCCGACCGCTACGGCCAGCGAAGCCGCGAGGGCTTTGAGTTTCATGAGAGTCCTTCGACCTACAGGGGCTGGTAGGGGTCGTGGTTCTTGTGGTCGTCGCCACCGTCAGCGTCACGGGCGTCGGGGGCGCTGACGCGTGGCTCGCGGGCAACCTCGGGTGGTGGCGGGTGCTCGATGGCGGAGTCGTCAGCCGCGACAGGTCGCTCAGGCATGCATTGCCCAAGGGCTATGAATCATGGAGTCATGCTCGGCGCGACGAGTGACCGTTGCTATCCAGCGGATACGTCAATTTTCACGACGCGTCGTCGAGGGAGTCCTCTTCGGCGAACACTCCGGCCTCCACTGCCTTGACCGCGAGCGCGGTCCGGGAGCTCACCTTCAACTTGCGCATCGCGGCACGCAGCTGCTGATCCACTGTGGCCGGCGACTTGGCCAGGATCCGGCTGATCTCCCGGTTCGTCTTGCCGGCCACAACCAGTTGGACCACGTCGAGCTCGCGAGGTGAGAGCTGGTCGCCGTACCCGCGTCGGCCGCCGCGCCACAGTCGCGGGACCTCGGCGCCGTGTTCGCGAAGCCGCTGCGCGACCCGGTCCGCATCGCCGCGGGCGCCAAGCCTGAACAGCTGCTCGTACTGTGCCGCCAGCAGCTCTCGGCCCTGTTCGATCCGGCCTTGCGCGATGAGCGCCTCGGCTTGACGCTCGCGGGCGAGCACGGCGTCGTAGGGGCGCGGCAACGCGCTCCAGGCGCGCGCCGCCCGATCGTATGCCGTCGCCGCGCGGGCGTGGTCTCCGGCCGCGGCGAGCAGCAGGGCACGGCATACGGTGAGCGCGGCGCGAGGCGCAGGCGCCGTACGGCCACGCAGTCCTCTGGCGAACTGGTCGCCCAGGCGAGTCGCGGCCTTCACATCGCCCGCGGCGAGGTACGCCTCGATCCGGGCGGGGACGAGGTCCGTCGCCCAGACCCAGATGCCTTTTCTCCGGACGGTGTCCATCGGCTCGTTCGTGATCTGCAGCGCCCGGGCGCTGTTTCCGTCCGTCAGCCACAGTCTGGCCAGCGCAGCGGCGGCCTCCATCGTGTCGTCGGCCGCGCCGAGACGGGCAGACTCCTCGAGGACCAGCCGAAACTGCTCCTCCGCGGCGCGCCGCCGTCCGGCTGCGGCTGCCAGCCGGGCAGCGAGGCGAATGCTGCCGAGGTAGTGCGCCGGCCGGTCCCGGTCAGCATCGGCGAGTGCCGCGCTTCGCTCCGCGAGACCCTCCCACCGACCCGTGAGCCACGCCAGGTTGGCCTGTTCGAGCTCGACGTTGTGGTGCAACCGGGACGCCTGCTCGGCCTCGGCAAGGCGCATGGCCACGGCGAGGTGTTCCACCGCGTCGGCGTACCGACCCCAGATCAGTGCGCCGGTCCCGACATTTGCGTGGATGCGGGCCACGTCGAGACGCTCCGCCGCGGTCGCGCCGTCGATGGGCAGGCCGGCGACAACGTCCCAGGCCTCCTCTTCGCCGAGCATGAGCAACGCCGCGGCTCTGTTACCGGCCAGGTTCAGCCGCTCGGCGGGAGAATCGAATTCGGCGGTGAGGTCAGCGGCGCGATCCAGCCAACGCCGATGGGTCGACGCCGGCCACGGTCCCGCATAGGCCCAGCCAAGGTAGGTCATTGCCCGAGCCGCCTCGACCGGGTCATGGTCGAGGTTGGCCACCGCCTGCTCCAGCTCGCTGAGAGCGGCCTGCGCCTCACCCCCGGTGATCAGGAGCCGACCCAGGGGGTTGCGGATCTCGGCCTGCTGGCGGGCGGAGAGACCGGGGGTCTCCAGCACCGAGCGCAAGGTACGGATCACGCGGTGATAAACCTCGTCCACCGGTTCACGACGGCCCAGTGCGGCAACTCCGGCGATGCGCGCGACCCGTGCCCGATCCACCGGCGCCAGCACGGCCCACGTCAACAGATCGACCAGCAGGTCGACCGCCTTGGTGTGGTCACCCGAGGCCATGGCCAGCTCGGCACCCTGCTCGGCGTACCGCGCCCAGGACTGCGTTTCGCCCGCCTCCCGGAAGTGGTGGGCAAGTTGTGCCACAGGCGGCGGATGGATGTGCTCCAAGGCCCGGGCGGCCAGCAGGTGGAAGTGTCTGCGGTCGGTCAGCGGGATCGCCTCGTAGACAGCCGTGGCGGCCAGCACGTGCCGGAATCGCCACCGGCCGCGGTCGTCTCCGTCCAGGACACCGGCGCCGGCCGCCTCCGCGACAGCGCCTCGGCACGCGGCTGGTGACAGACCGGCGGTCATCGCGATCGTGGCCACCGATGACCGCTCAGCCAACGTAGCCGCGGCTCGCAACACCTGCTGCGCCGTCGGCGACAGACGGCCCACTCGCTCCCGGGTGGAGTCGCGCACCGTTGGCGGCACCTGAAGCTCGCGCAGCTTCAGCCGGACCCACTGTCCGTCGCGGAAGACGAGGTCGGCGCGGTCGCACATGAGGCGAACCGACTCCTCCACCGCCAGCGGAACGCCACCGGTCCGCTCGTGCATGAACGTCGTGAACTCCTGTGATATCGGGTTGCCGTCCAACATCGAGGACACCAGCGCTGCCGTGTGGTCGGGTCGCATGGGCGCCAGGGCGATCCTCAGCTGGGTCACGCCAGCGGGCAACCGGGACGTCAGCCGCAGCAACAGTGATCCGTCGTCCACCTCCTCCGGCCGATAGGAGATCACGAGGCTCGGCCCGTACGACTGCTGTCGGGAGGTGACGAACAGCAGGAACTCCAAGGTCACCTCGTCGGCCCAGTGCGCGTCCTCGAGCACGAGAACGTCGACACGCAGAGCCCGCAGCAGCTCCTCCAGGGCGCGGAACAGGCGATGCCGTGCTGCCTTGGCATCGTCCAAGGGCGGCAGTGCGGGCGGCAGGTCCGAGGACCATTCAGGGAACAGGGGCCGTAACGCACCCGCAAGCTCGGTGAGCCGCAATCGCGACACCGGGCGGTCGATCCCACGGAACGCGTCGACGATCGGCCCCAACGTCAGCGACTCGCGAAGCGGTGGGCACACCGACACCAAGGCAGTGCGCTGGTCCGGCGTGGCCAGCCACTCTCGCAGCAGTCGGCTCTTCCCGATCCCCGCTTCGCCCTCTACCAGCACGATCGCCGGTGGCCGGGCCAAGGCGCTCCGAAGCGCCGCCATCTCCCGATCACGACCCACGAAGTGCGGCGTGGAAACGGTCGGTGAAGTCCCGTCGTCCTCGGGCGAGGGGTCGAGCATGCGTGATGATCTCGCTTTTCGATGCTCGGGCACAAGTACCATCGCGGCGACTCGCGTTGCGGGAGCCTCATCGCAGGACGCCCGGCCCCGATCGGCGAGGGCGGGGCTGTGCTGATCCGCCGTCGTAGGTGCGCCGTCCGCGGGGTGGGTCGCCTAGGGCATCGACTTCTCGGCACTGGCGACCCCCGCTCACAGCCGACAAGAGCGTTCCCGCGAATAATCCCCGCCATCGAGCGTGCGGCCACAAGTCGGGCTGTGGCAGGCGCCCACGCGATAGCGAGGACAGCGTTGGATCTTGGTTGCGGCGCAGCGTTGGTCGGCGAGGCCTCGTACCCGGCTGTTCGCGGCGACGGCGCCGAAGAGGAGCAGCGTGTCGGCTTGGTGGTCGCGGCAGGCGGCGAGCGTCTTGCCACGAATTCGAGCCCTCGTGCTCGCCGGCTCGTCGGACTCAACCTGCACTGCGGCCAGACCGACGGCCACACCGTCCGGCTCTGGGCCGACTTCTCCCTCTACCACCGTCGACCGCCACGACGGCGACGTCTTCGTCGCGCTCCGACCATCGGCCGTCGCGCGGTACCCACAGCGTTCCGACGGCAGCCCCCGCAACGTCTGGCCCGTGACGATCGGCGGCATCCAACGCCAGGGCGACAACCTTCCGGATCCCACTCCCAGGGCCCGTCAATGTGGCCGCCGACATCACCCCGGGCCGCCGCCGCGCACCTTCACCTGGCCCCGGAACAACCCGTGTGGGCCGCGGTAAAGGCGACCGAGACCCGCGACTATTCGGTCACCATCGTTGCGACGGCAACAAACGGATTGATCGACGGGACGTAGATGGTGTTGGGGCAGAATACGATCCATGCCCTCGTCGCGAGATGAAGCTGCGCACGAGCAGCCGTTGAACGCCGATGTGACGCTTGCCCGTATCAACCAAGGTGTGCAGCTGCATCATGGTCAGGACCAGCGTGAGGCTGCCCGTGACTTGTTCGCGCAGATCTGGGACGAGACCGGCGGGGAACGAGGCGATCCTTTGCACGTTTGCGTTCTCGCGCACTCGATGGCCGACGTGCAGGACGACGTCGAGCAGGAGTTGATCTGGGATCAACGAGCGCTGGTGGCGGCCGACCTGCTCACCGACGCCCGATTGGCGCAGGCTGGGGTGCCGATCTCGGCGGCAGGTCTGTATCCATCGTTGCACCTCAGCTTGGCCGAGTGCTACCGCAAGCTCGGCGATCTCGACCATGCCCGTGGGTACCTTCAGCGTGCACAGGCGGGGATCGGCGCGCTCGGCGATGACCAGTACGGGCAGCTGATCAAGGACGGCCTGGATCGGCTGGCTCAGCAGCTGACCTCCAGGTAAACGCGCGCTGCCAATGGCCACCCGGCAGCCGGCGGCTCACCGGACAATGCCCTAGATCGCGGGCCGGACGAAGGACAGGTCCATTACCCGGTTCGTCCAACAAGATGAACGAGTACCTGCGGCACGTCTCCAGCGGCGCGTTCGCCTGCCCGCCCGGTACGCGACGACGGGGACCACTGGGGGGCGGACACCTGGCGGGCGGACACCTGGCGGGCGGTGACCGGAGCGGACGGTACGGGCCAGGATAGGGCGGCGGGGTGACATCCGGGATCTGTGGGGAGCGGGCGGCCGGCGGTACGCGGACAATGGGGGGATGAAGCGAGAGGTACGCCCGATGCGGTTGACCGGGACGCGCGCCAACGGCGCGGTGGCGACAGGCGCGGCGGCTACAGGCGCGCGGGCTGCGGGGGCGGCGTCGCTCGGCGCCCTCGCCGTAGGGGCCCTGGCCGTCGGGGCCGTGGCCGTCGGGGCGCTGGTCATCGGGCGGCTAGCGATCCGCCGGGCAGTCGTGCGGGAGCTGCGCGTCGGCCGGTTGGAGATCGACGAGTTGGTGGTGCACAGCCGACCCACTACAGAGGGATAACCCACTCCGGCGGGGGCGAGACCGTCGTTGGCGCTGCGCGGGGACGGCGCGGTGGGCGTGACACCACGAACGTCGCGAGTTGCTCAACGGCGCCGGCGAGGTCGGCGCCCTACGCACCCGAACCACAGTCGACCGCTGCCTCGGCGTGTGCCGCAAAGACGGACAAGGATTCAACCCGCGGCGAACTCGGCCGCTGAGCGTTCCCGCCGCATCCTGCGTCGCAGCCTCGACCAGCCGCAGCGGGCAGGAGCGGCGTCGATCCATGCATAGCGGTGTGGGTGGCCGTACTGGTGCCGGCGGCGGTTCCGCCTGTCCGGAAACGCCTGGCTGCGGAGGCAGACGGGTTACCGGGCAATGGCAGTCAATGACACCGACGAAACCGGGTCATCCACGTTACTCGCCCTTTGAAGTGGTCCATCGGTGCGCCCGGCGTGGGGGTGCCTAAAAGGGTGGAGCTCCCGACTAAACCTCGCAGGGCGCTGGCCGTTGCTGAACGGACGATTCGTTCAGCGATGGCCGTGGGGTCGTCAGGCCTGCGGCGGCCGCACATGCCGAATTGAGTGAGTACTCCGCTTAGGTGGTCGGACTCCATAGCCCGCGGCGGTGGTCTCGCTGATCAAGGATGCGGCCAACGGCGTGAACAGCGCGGCCCAGTCCGCCACGCGCTGGAAATCCTGGTCGCTCTTGTCCGCCGGACAGCTCGCGGCCGGGTGCCACGCCACGCCGGGCCCATGGGAAACAAGGTTGGGCTTTACGACCTGGGTCAGGGTTGGCAGCGGGTGAGCGTCGCGTTCTGCACCGAGTGGTGGCGGCCCTCGGCGGCCGGTCACGGAGTCGCGCCGAGCACGTTGAAGTTGTCCCGGAAGACGTTCTCGGGGTCGTACCGCTCCTTCAGCGCGCGCAGCCGCGTCAGGGTGTCGCCCGGAAAGGCGATGTCGATGCGCTCCGGGTCGAGGCCCGTCTCGAAGCTCAGGTACATCCCGGCGAAGTGGCGGCGCAGCCGCTCCCACCGCTGGTCGAGCCCGGACGCGTTCGTGCCGAAGGCCACCACGGAGAAGTTGGCCGACCGGTTCGCGTACGCGGTGGCGTCCGGCGGCACATCGGACACCGCGCCGCCGACGGAGCGGATCTGGAAGAAGTACGCCGCGCCGGTGTCGATGAGCTCGGCCGCCTCCGCCGCGAACTCCGGGGTGATGTGCTCGACGAGCCCCGAGTGCGCGTGCGGCTCGCCCTGACCGTCGTGACCCCCGTCCCTGACGTTCGCCATGACCGCCGCGTACGGCACGATCTGGATCGACTGGTCCAGCAGCGGGGCGATCCCCGCAAAAGGCTTCAGCCGGTCCAGCACGGTGTCCGGGTCGTCGGAATCGACCACCGCTAGGACCTGCGCGTATACCGGCCGCCCGCGCCGCCGGCCGCCAAGGACCAAATTGCTGGTGAGGTCGCGGGGGGCCGCTTCGACCACCGCGCTCCAGGACTTGAGGAACTGGGCGGTGTCGCTCGCGTCGAACACCAGCTGCGCCCAGGCGACGTCGCCGACGACGTCAACCTCGAACTCGAAGGACACCACGATGCCGAAGTTCGCGCCGGCGCCGCGCACTGCCCAGAAGAGGTCCGGGTTCTCCTCGGCGCTCGCGTGGACCGTGCGCCCGTCGGCGAGCACGATGTCCGCCGCCCTGAGGTGGTCGATGGTCAGGCCGTGTTCGCGCGCCAGCCACCCGACACCGCCCGCCGTGGCGAGCCCGCCCACGCCGACCCCGCCGTAGTCGCCGGAGCTCAGCGCCCAGCCGTGCGGGGCCAGAGCTTGGGCGACGTCGGCCCACCGGGCGCCGGGGCCGATGCGGACCCTCCTGGTCCGCTTGTCCATCACCTCGATCGTGTTCAGCGCGGAGACGTCGATGACGATGCCGCCGTCGTTCGTGGACCGGCCGCTGATGCCGTGTCCACCGCTGCGTACGCCGAGGGGTAGGGCTGGGTGCTCGCGCGCGAACGCCAGCGCGTCCGCGACTTCGGCCGCGTCCCGTACCTGCAGTACAAGGCCGGGTGAGCCGCCGCGTATGTATGTGGATTTCACGCGGCTGTACCGGGCGTCACCCGGCTCGACCGCTGCCGAGGCGAGCGTGGCGGGCACGTCGTCGTACGCGATGCCCGGGCGCCGCGCGGCTCGGACGGCCGTGCTGCGCAGCGTCGGGCCTCCGCCGTCGCCGCCGCGTTCACGGGCCACGGCCTCGCGCAGGGCGGGCGCGACCTCCTCGGCGAACCGCTGGAGGGAGGCGGGATCGTCGGAGGCGAGGATGAACGTGCTCACGCCGTCTTCAAGGGCATAGGGCAGCAGGTCCTCGACCCACTGTGTGCCGGGACCGTCGAGGAAGCCGCGCCCGTCGCGTGCAAAGGTGCCGGAGACGTTCAGCAGCCGCCGGATCTCCCGCGGGTCCCGGCCCGCCTCCACAGCGGCCTCGTCGATGATCCGCATGCCGGTGCGGAGTTCGCCGGGCTTGAGGTAGGAGGTGGACGGCAGCCAGCCGTCCCCCTTGCGGCCGATGAGCCGTTGCATCTTCGGCTTGTAGGCACCGATCCAGACGGGGATGTCGTGGGCCGGCGCGGGGCCGCGCTTGGCGCCGTTGACGTGGTGGTACGTGCCCGACAAGCGCAGGGGGGCCCGCTCGCCGGCCGCCCAGATACCGCGCATCACGTCGATCGCCTCGCCGAGCGCGTCGACGGCCTGACCAGGGGTCAGGCGCCGGACGCCCATTGCCTCGATGGCGTCCCAGAAGGCCCCGGCGCCGAGGGCGAGGTCGAAGCGCCCGCCCGACAGCAGGTCCAGGCTCGCGGCCGCGCGGGCGGTCACCGCTGGCGGCCGCATGGGGATGCTGAGGACGTTGGGCGCGACATGGATCCGCTCGGTTACGGCCGCAACCCAGGTAAGCAGCGTCCAGGTGTCGTGGAAGGCCGGCTGGTACGGGTGGTCCTGGAACGTCACCAAGTTGTAGCCGAGTTGTTCGCTGAACCGGGCGAGTGCCGGGGCACCTCCGGGCTTAGCGTTCGCCGGCGTGATGGAGGTGCCGAAGCTGAGGGAGTGCAAATAGTCGGGCATGTGACCGCGTATCTCGTGTCGTGTGAGTTTAGCGGCGGCCCATGGAGAGCCGGCCGTCGAAGGCGATGGTCCTTCGCGCCGCCGGTGATATCCGGAACCGGCGGCGCTCGGGGAGATCAGGCGTCGAGACCCAGCTTGAGCGCCTTTGCGAACCGAACCACACGTTCGCCCTGGTAGCGGGCGGAGGCGCGGGTCTCTTCGCCGACCGGGATGGTGCCCTGCGCGTCGAAGTGCGAGGTGCCGTAGGGGTTGCCGTCGGCGAACTTAACCGCATCGGTGTATCCGGGCGGGACGATGACGCCGCCGAAGTGGTGGATGGTGTTGTAGAGAGCCAGCAGCGTTGACTCCTGTCCGCCGTGCAGGGTCGCGGTGGAGGTGAAGCCGCTGTAGACCTTGTTGGACAGCTTGCCCGCAACCCACAAGGGGGAGAGGCTGTCGATGAATTGCTTCAGCTGTGCTGCGACGTTGCCGAACCGGGTCGGAGATCCGAAGATCACCGCGTCCGCCCACTCCATGTCGTCGAGCGTGGGGGCCGGCAGGTGGGCGGTGTCGTCATGGTGGGCAGCCCAGACCGGGTTACGGTCGATGGCTGCCTGCGGGGCCAGTTCGGCGGCCTTGAGGATGCGCACCTCGGCGCCCGCCTTTTCGGCGCCGGCAGCGACCGCCTTCGCGATTTCGGTGCCGGTTCCGGTCGACGAGTAGTAGACGATGGCGAGCTTGACGGGATCGGGCATCAGAGGTCCTTCGTTTAGTGACCACGTTGCCTGCGCACAGCGCACAGCGCAGCGGTGGGTCAAGTTCCCCGCAGGGTGCGGGCGTCTGTTCTAAAGCTAGACACGCGATGGGTGATACATCAACCCGCGACCGGGTGACGTATCTCCCATGCGATCGCCTGGCGCAGCCGATGCTGCGGGTGGCCAGGCGCCGCTGGGTCGGGATGTGCTGGTTTCGGCAACCTGTTCGCCGTCGCGTCCATTTCCCAAGGACGGGCTGCCACCTGGCGCCTATTACGCCCCTTGCGGTTCGCTTCGCGGCATCGGTGCGGCATACCGAGGGCTCGACGCCTGCCCCTGCAGGGGCGGCTCATGGCCCTTCGCGGAGTGCGCAACAGTGACGAATCACCCTCAACTGCTGGCGCTCGATCAGGATGAGGTGGGGGTCCGCGTGTTGTGCCCCGGATGTCCGAGACGTCGGCGGTACCGCGCTCGCGCCTCGCTCATTCCTCGGGCTTACCCCGCTGGTGCTTCAGTACCGTTTCGGAGATGGTGGCCAGGGCGTCGAGCTGAACCGGGCTGAGCGCCTCGATGAACGAGCGGCGCACATAGGCGGTATGAAGCGGGGCGGCCGCCAGGATGGTTTCGCGGCCTTCGGCTGTGAGGGCGACGTACACCCCGCGGGGGTCGGCGGGCCGCCGTTCGACCAGCCCACGCTTGATCATGCGTGAGAGCTGGTGGGTGAGACGGGTCTTCTCCCACATGAGACGCTCCCGCAGTTCGAGGATGCGGAGGTGGCCCTCCGGAGCCTCGGAAAGCGTGGCCAGGATGGCGTAGTCCGGTTCCGAGATGCCGGAGTCGAGGAGCAGTCGGCGATTCAGTCGGCGCGTTACTTCCTCTCGCATGGTGAGGAAACCCTGCCATGCTCGTTGCTCGCGCTCCGTCAGCCACTCGGGATCAGCCATGACACCAAGCCTATCGGAAGGGTGACACGTCACTGACACCTCACCCCACGTTTCTAAGCGGGCGTTTCAATCATGTCTGAGCGGGGTCGGCCGGCCGGGTCGGCTTCGCGCTCGGAGCGACGCCGACCAGCGACCCCCGGTCGATCCGCCGTTGATGCACCCCTAGGGTCGCAGACCGCCCGAGGCCAGGATGACCTCTCCGGTCAGCCACCGTGCCTCCGGACCGGCGAGGAATGTCACGACGCCAGCGATGTCGGAGGGTTGACCGAGTCGGGCGAGCGGGGTCTGGGCAATCAGTTCCTTGACGTACGGGCTGTCGATGAGCCCGTGCTCGTGCCCGCCCTCGGTCTCCGTTCCGCCAGGCGCCACGGCGTTCACCCGGATCTGCCGGGGGCCCAGCTCCTTGGCCAGTACGCGGGTGATGGCCTCGACGGCACTCTTCGTGGCGGTGTAGATCATCAGGTTCGCCTGGGACAGGTGCACGGCGGTCGAGCTGATGTTGACGATGCTGCCGCCGTTTCGGCCGAACAGCTTAAACCCTTACTGCGTAAGGCGGCGACCGCGACGCTGTGCGCGTCGACCGAGTCGGTCTTTCGACCTTGGGCGGTGTCGAAAACTCTGGCCCGGGCGGACAGCTTCGCGGGCACGTCCACCACGGTCTCGCCGTCTGCGACCAACCGCTGGGCGATGTGTTTGCCGATGCCTTTGCAGCCCTCGACCGCCCAGATCCGGTCCTTGTGCTGCCGGCCCAGCTTGAGCATTGTCTGGTAGCCCGTCACGGTCGGTGCCAAATCGGCCTTGCGCGAGGACCTTCTCGCGGTCGTTGATGACTTCGATGTGCCCCTGATCCCGCCAGGCTGCAATGTGGCTATCTCGCTCGCCGCGAAACGCGGGTCGGCGGGATACTGCAGCCTGTTGTGGCAACGGATCAACGGAGAGCAGTCGACGGTCAGGTTCGTGTGCGGAACGGGGCAAGGGTGGCGCGGATTTGGTCGCCTGCGCCCCAGTCGTCGTCGAACTGGGCCAGCACGGCGAGGTGTTGTCGCAGCTGGATGATCGGCATGCGGGCCGGCCAGTCGTTGTCGAGGGAGGTCAGCTCTGCATAGACCTTGAAGAATCGTTGCGCCTCGGGCGGGGGAGTGGTGGACCACACGTGGGCGAGGTCGACCTCGGCCCACAGGTAGGACACCGCCGGGTCGATCAGCGCGGGCTGCCCGTCCGGGGTGGCGAGGACGTTCTGTGCCCACAGGTCGCCGTGGGTCAGGCATGCCGGCCGGTTCGGCAGCAGGTCGGGCAGCCGGTGACACAGCCGCTCCAGTGCCGCCCGGTCTTCGCGGTCGAGTGCCGCCTCAACTCGGGGCTGCCCGAGCCACCGAAGCAGTCGGTGCTGTGCGAAGAACGCATGGCCGTCGTCATCCCAGCTATTGATCTGCCGGCGGCGGCCCAGCCAGTTGTCGCGGTGCCATCCGAAGCGCGGGTGGGTCGTGCTCGTGTGCAGGTGGGCGAGCGCGTGCGCGAACTGTTCCCAGAAGGTCTCGCTGTGTGGCCTCGGCTGCAGCACCGACAGCACGAGCAGTTCCCGGTCCGCCAGGATCACCTTGGGTGTCGCCACGCCGCCGAGCTCGCGCAGGGCGGTCAGCCCTTCGGCCTCCGCGACGAAGACGTCGTCGGCCGGCGGGTCGGCGAAGGCCTTGACGAACACCGGCGGCGCGTCCCGGCGGGTGGCTATGCCCGCGAGCGCCGCGAGCCCACCCGCCGCCGGCTCCACCGCGAGGACATCGCGCATCCCTGCCCGGAGCAGGCACTCCCGCAGGAACGTTGCCGAGCGCATCACGACAGGCTCCTCTTTGGCCGGGCGCTTGTTGGCAAGATTTTATGTGAACACCTCCCGGGGACCGACCTCCAGGAGGTTGATCTTTTTGTGGCCCCCCGAATGCAGGGTGAACCATCGGCAGGCATCATGTCGGCGTGAATCCCACCATCGCCGCCCTGCTCGGCTCCGCGATCACCGCCTTCGCATCGCTGTTCGTGGTCATGGTGCAGAGTCGGTTGAGGCGGCGACACCGGGAGCAGGCTGACCTTCAGCGGGCGTACATCCTCATGCTGTCTGGCGCTCTGCGCCTCGCGCACAAGGCCGAGGCGCTGCGGCAGACCAAGTACTGGCGCTCGGGCCTGCGGGAGGTGGGTAACCAGCTGCTTGGTGGGCACAAGCCTTTGGATCCGATGGTGCTTCACGACTGGTTGGCCAGGGACATGGCCACGGTGGAGGCCGCCTGGTCGGAGATTTGGACCAGCGGTGACCAGGACGGCATTGCCCTGGCCAACGGGCTCATGACCGCGTTCAACGGGGTGATGGACGCTGCCATGAAGTCCAGCGGCCAGGAGGCGTTCGACGCCACCGATGAGATGCTGGTCGCCAGCCGCCGCCTGGGCGAAGCACGGGGACAGCTCGCCCTGCATGCGCGCCGTGTCGCCAAGCTGGGGCCCCGTGACGTGGACTTGTTCACCGACCGCGAACACAACCTCCAGCCCGCGTGACGTTACCTCGTCGGGCGGCGACTGTCGGTGCCTTCCCTGGCCGGGGCGCCTCTCAGGAGAAGGCGGCACGCATCCTGAAGACGAGACGCCTTGCGTCAGCCGCCCGGAAACAGGGTGTCATCGGGCCGATCAGCGGGCCCTCTTCGTCGCCCGCTTGCGGGGTGGCGTCAACAGGTCGGCTATTGCCGTGATCGCGGAAGGCACCAGGCGGTAGTACGCCCAGACCCCGCGCTTCTCGCGCTCGAGCAGGCCAGCCTCGGTGAGGATCCGAAGGTGATGACTCACGGTCGGCTGGGAGAGACCGAGTGGCGCGGTGAGGTCGCTGACCGACGCTTCGCCCTCCGGAGTGGACTGGATCAGACTGAGCAGTCGCAGTCGGGCCGGGTCGGCGAACGCCTTCAGCACTCTCGCGAGCCGCTCGGCATCAGCGCGCTTGATCGGCTCGCCAGCAAGCGGCGAGATCGCAGGCACAGCAGTTTTCGCAGGTGTCACGCCCTCCATCGTTGCACCAACTCCATCGATAGGCCGGTGGAACCGGACGAGTACGCCGATAGCGATCGCGGGACCGGGTCGCGAGGGGGTCCGGCGACGCCGAGTGGCAGAGTGCCAATGAGGCGACCAGGACGGCGATGATGGTGAGTTTTTCGCGATGACGATTGGCGGTGCGGCGGGATGCACGCAACGTCGTCAGAGTTGGCGAGCCATGCCCACCGACTCCGGCGCGGTCTCCGCGTAGCCGTACTGCGCATAGAGGTAGCGCGCCTTGCCGTCTGCTATGAGTGAGACGTAGGCGGTCCGAGGTGCCCGATCAACGAGCCGCTGCATCAGGGCATCCATGATCCTCTTGCCAAGTCCCAGTCCCTGATGCTCGGGCAGAACGCACATGTCAACGATCTGGAACGCCGTGCCACCGTCGCCGATGATCCGGCCCATCCCCACCGGATGGTCGTCGTCGTATACGACGACAGAGTGCCAGGTCCCGGCCAGGCCATTCACGGCCGCGTCGACGGACTTCGGACTGAGCCCGGCGGCGACCCGCAGATGTCGATACCTCAACGGAGGGCGTTTCTGCTCGTAGAAGGTAGGTCACGGGTTCCTCGCATGTGACAGAGCCGTAGAAGCTCACCAGCCGCGCCAGCATACCCCCTCCGGGTATGATTGCACGCCACGGTCTGAGCGGGAGGTGGCTGATGCGGCCGGGCTTGGGTCTTGGTCGCACGTCGCCGGCAACAAGGTGGCACCTCGGGCAGCGACGACGCGGCGATCGGCCGTCCCGGCGAATGGAGGGCGGACCTTCTTGCATCGCGGACGCTGTAACGCACCATGAACGAGCAACGCCTTTTGGGTGGAAGGTCGGGTGGGCGGCCTCGTGAACGCGCAGCCGTCTGCCCCTTCAGCGCACCATGACGCCCGTCGGAGGCAACCCGAACATGGCTAAGTCGGCCCCTCGGACCCCACCGCCACGCTGGCCAGGCCGCCACAGCGGCTCTGCTGCACCTCCGGGCTGGAACCTGCCGACTCAGCCCCTTCCGCAGCAACGGCAGGCTGCACGCGCGTGGTGGCCGTTCGTCGTGTTCGGCGGAATCACCTTGCTGATCGGGTGCCTCGCCATCATCGTGGTCGTGTTGGCAGGATGAGACTGGGCGGCTCGCCGATTTCGCCACCTCGGCCGGCCCCGGTGCTGACAATGAGGAAATGAGAGCGCAGAGGTTCCTGAAGGCTCGACAGGCCGCGGCTCGTCGGCGTACACCAGGGAAGCAACAAGCTGTGGCTCGTCGTCGCGCTCCATGGCCACTGATGGCGGCTCTGTTCGCGGCGGGAGCGGTCGGAGCCGCGGCGGTACGGCGCCGCAAAGCCGCCGGGCGCAGCGAAACTGGGGCGACAGGTGATGTCGGCCAGGCCGGTCGTGTCGGCGATGCCAGCCGCCCCGAAGGAGCCACCCAGGGCCGGCCCCAGGGGCGGTAGAGCAGCCCGCCTCCCTGGCGTGCGCGATTTGTCATAGCTCTCGTGGCTCGCGGCGACCGTCGGAGGCCGCCCTCAAGCGGGCGCGGAGGCGCGACGCCTGAGGGCTTGCCGGCGCGGCCGGTTCCGGCAGTCGCGGTCGACGTCGGCGAGGGCTCTCTTGCCGAATGACCCCGATCTAGCCGGGAAGCAGCGGTAATGTCCGACTCGCCGATACGGGGGTACGGACAGTGGGACTTTCATACGAGACGCAGCCGGGGGACATCGACCACCTGATCGCTGATGATCATGCGGTGGTGTCACGGTTGTTCGAGCACTTGGAGGCCGGGCGGGGTGACCGCCGGACGTTGGCCGACCAGGTCGGCTTCAACCTGGCGCTGCACGCCGACGCCGAGGAGCGGACCCTGTATCCGCAGATGGCGGATGCGGGTGAGGCCGATGACGCGCGACATGCCCGCGACGAGCACCACGCGGCCAAGGAGCAGTTGATCGTCCTGGATCGGGCAGAGCCGGGCAGCGGAGAGTTCGAGCGCGCGCTGACGACGTTGATGGCCGACATCCGCGAGCATGTAGCGGAGGAGGAGGGCGAGTTTCTGCCGGAGTTCCGCCGCGCGGTGGGGGCCCAGGTCATGGCCCGCCTCGGCGGGGAGTTCCTGGCGGCGAAGCGGGCCGCACCGACTCGAGCACACCCCAACGCCCCGTCCAGCGGCACCGGACACAAACTCGCCGACCCCGCCGCTGTCCTGCTCGACAAGGGGCGGGACAGGGTTTCGGGCCGCGACCGGCGGCTCGCCACCGATGCCTCGGGTCTGCTCGACCCGCAGGCCCAGCGGCTACTGGACGCCTTCGCCGCGCTGCGCCCGCTGCCACCGGAGATCCTCACCCCGGAGCAGGCCCGCCAGCAACCCACACTCGTCGACGCCGTCCACCGGATCTTGACCGAGGACGGCCGGTCCACCGAACCGGAACCGGTCGGAGCGGTGGAGGAGCTGGAGGTGCCGATCGCAGACGGTGGCCGCATCAACCTACGCATCTACCACCCCCGGGAGGCCAAAGCCGGTGCCGCGCCGGTGGTGATGTGGATCCACGGCGGCGGCTGGGTGCTCTACGACGTGGACACCTACGATGCGTCCTGCCGAGGCCTGGTCAACCGCACTGGTGCCATCGTTGTGTCACCCGAATACCGTCGCGCTCCCGAGCATCCCTTCCCGGCAGCTCACGACGACGTCCTCGCGTGTTGGCGCTGGCTGCGCGAGAACGCGTCGGAGTTCGGAGGCGATCCCACACGTGTCGCCATCGGTGGCGAGTCGGTCGGCGCGACGATGGCCGCTGCCACCTGCCTACAGCTGGCACAGGCCGGCGAGCCAGGCCCGGCAGCCCAGGTCCTGGTCTACCCACTGGCCACCGCGCAGCAGTTCGGCGACTCGATGACCGACGCAGCCGATGCCCGCCCGCTGAACCGGCCGCTGCTGTCCTGGATGGCGATGCACGCCTTCGCCGGTGTGCCCGAGGGCGCCCAGGATCCCCGCGTCGACCTGCTCTCCCTCGACGCCGCGCAGCTGCGGAGCATGCCACCGACGCTGGTCATCACCGACGAGCGTGACGTGCTGCGAAGCCAGGGCCAGGAGTTCGCCCGCCACCTGCAGGCCGCCGGCGTGGACACCGGGCTGGCCCACTACGACGGGATGATGCACGAGTTCTTTGGCGCCGCCGCAGTCCTTGACAGGGCGGCGCACGCCCAGCAGGCCGCCGCCGAGCATCTCACCCAGCGCTTTGCGCAGCCTGCGGCAGCGGACCGAACCGTGCGTCCCGCCTGAGCCATCGGCCCAGGTGGCGACCACCGCGCTGCGGGTCGACACGGGCCGCCGACCGTTTGGGCGGCTGGTTGTCGTGCTGGAAGGCCCAGTTCAGGTAAGCCACCAGGAGCATGCGGCAAGCTTGAGCGGGGTGGACGTTGAGGGGGTGCTCGTCGCTCAGGCCGGTCGGTTGCCGGTTTGCCGCCAGCCTCGCTGAAGGTGAGTAACCTCTTGGAACGCCTCCCGGAAGGTGGCGAAGCGCTGCTCGCCGAGGGTGTGTTCGAGGCGCTGTTCAATGGTGGCCAGGATGGCTCGTGCTTTGGCGATCTCGTCGAGACCGTGTTCGGTGGGGACGATGAGCTTGGCGCGACGGTCAGCGGGGTCGGGCTCCCGGCGGACATAGCCGAGGCTGACGAGCTCGTCGACGATCGTGCCGATGACCTGCTTGTGCTGGCCAGAGCGGGCCGACAGATCGGTCGAACGCACTCCTTCGGGCTCAAGGAACGCCAGGACCGAACCGTGCCGCGGCCGAACATCCGGATGCCCCTGCTCGCCGAGGGTCTCGAACAATTCCTCCTGCAATGCTCGCATCAGCTGCCCGGTCAAAGCCCCCAGGTCCGGCTTCGGCGCGGTGGCGGTCATCAGAACCCCTTCGGTTAGTAATCGGTCTTGACTATCAAGAACCGTGACTATACCGTGTTCTCAGTTGATCCTCACCTCGCCGCAGGGGCAAACAAGGAGACGCACGCTATGAGCACCCGCCCCGCGGTCGAAAGGTGCAGGTCGGCCAGCGCCGAGCAGGCCGTCCTGCGTGTCCGACCCGAATGTGGCAGTGATGATGGAGGCGAAGACCATGAGTGACGACGTCACCCAGTACATCAACAAGGCGCAGCCGTGGCAGATCGATGTGTGTGAGAAATTGCGCGCGATGGTCGGCCAGACCATTCCAGATGTCGAGGAGCGGCTCCAGTACGGCAAGCCGCACTACCTCAAGAACGGGCACTACGCGGCCGTCATCGCGGTAGCCAAGGACAAGGTCTCGTTCATGGTGTTCAACGCAACGGACGTTCCGGAGGTCAAGGGGTTCCTTCGGGCGTTGGGCAACGGTGAGCGCAAGGCCGTTGACATCCGGGACGGGCAAACCGTCGACTACGGCGCACTTGCCAGCATCCTGGAGAAGACCGCGACTGCCCTGTAGCCGCCAGCGTGTCTGCCGGGCAGGGTCTTGTCCTCGCACCGCGAAGCCCAGGCGGCGGCCGTCCGTGTCCGGCACCTTCACCCCAAGGGCGCCGCTGACACGCCCCGTGCTGGGTCCATCGTGGAGCGTGAACGCGGTGTACCGTCGCCGCATGACGGTGCTGCAGGAGTTTGTCGCCGCTCTTTCCAGCGGCCGGATCCAGGTTGTCGACCTCACCGCTCCGCTCTCGGACCAGACCCCGATCCTGGGTCTGCCCGAGCAGTTCGGCCAGACCTGGCCGTTCCAGCTCAGCGAGATCAGCCGGTACGACGACCGCGGTCCGGCCTGGTACTGGAACAACTTCTCCACCGGCGAGCACACCGGCACCCACTTCGACGCCCCGGTGCACTGGGTCACCGGTCAACAGGGCGCGGACGTGTCGCAGGTCCCGGTGAGCCAGTTGATCGCCCCGGCGGTGGTGATCGACCACGCCGCCGACGCCGCCGACGACCCTGACTTTCTGCTCGAGGTCGAGCACATCAAGGCGTGGGAGGCGGAACATGGCGCCCTGCCCACCGGTGGCTGGCTGCTCTATCGCACCGGCTGGGACGCGTACGGCGACGACCCTGAGCGGTACGCGAACTCCGGGCGTACCCCGGGGATCTCCGTGGAGTGCGCCCGCTGGCTGGCCGAGGAGTCGCCGATCCAGGGCGTCGGGGTGGAGACGGTCGGGACCGACGCGGGGGCTGCGCATTCGTTCGACCCGCCGTTTCCGTGCCACTCGTTCCTGCTCGGCCAGGACAAGTACGGCCTGACCCAGCTACGGAACCTGGCGCAGTTGCCGGCCACCGGCGCGGTGGTGATCGCCGGACCGCTGCCGATCGTCTCCGGGTCCGGCAGCCCGTGCCGGGTCCTCGCACTGGTCGAACGGTAGGACCGGGCCCTCGATGCGGGTAGCCGAGGTGGTCGGGCGGGTTCTGTACGGACACGGCGCACGGTACGTCTTCGGGGTGGTCGGCAGCGGCAACTTCCATGTCACGAACGCGCTTGTGGCGGCCGGCGCCCGGTTCGTGGCGGCAGCCCACGAGGGCGGCGCGGCGAGCATGGCCGACGGGTACGCCCGCACCTCCGGGACGGTGGGCCTGCTCTCGGTGCACCAGGGGCCGGGTGTCACCAACGCGCTGACCGGCCTCACCGAGGCGGCGAAGAGCCGTACCCCGATGGTGGTCCTGGCCCCGGAGGCGACCGCGCCGCGGTCGAACTTCTTCATCGACCTGCCGGCGCTCGCCACCTCGGTCGGGGCCGACTTCCACCGGGTACGCGCGGCGCACGCGGCCGAGGACGCGGGCGCGGCGTATCGGGCCGCCGCCCGGGGCGCGACGGTGGTGCTGGGCCTCCCGTTGGAGGTGCAGCACACCGTGACCGAACCGTGGTCCGGCCCGGTCCCCGCGGTCGCGCCGACCCCGGCCACCGCCCCGCAGGTCGAGCCGTTGCTGGCCGCGCTCCAGGCCGCACGTCGACCGGTCTTCATCGCGGGTCGGGGCGCCCGGGCGGCCCGGGAACCGCTGACCCGGCTCGCCGACGCGTGCGGCGCGCTGCTCGCGGTCTCGGCCGCGGCGAAGGGACTGTTCGCCGGGAACCCGTGGAACATCGACGTGGCCGGCGGCTTCGCCACCCCGCTCGCCGCCGAGCTGATCGGCACGGCGGACCTGGTCGTCGCATGGGGCAGCACGCTGAACATGTGGACCACCCGGCACGGCGAACTGATCCCGCCTTCCGCCGTCGTCGTCCAGGTCGACCAGGACCGGGCCGCGTTCGGGGTGAACCGCCCGGTTGACCTGACGGTGGCCGGCGAGGTGGCGGCGGTCGCCGAGGCGGTGCTCGGTCGGCTGGGCGCCGGCTCCACGGGGGCCGTGGACGCCGGGACCGGCGGCTGGCGTACGCCGGAGCTGGCACAACGGATTCGCGATCACGGCCGGTGGCGGACGGTCCCGTACCGGGACGAGGGCATGCCGGCGCGGGCCGGCGCCCCGGCGACGATCGACCCGAGGACCCTCTCGGCCGCCCTGGACGACCTGCTGCCGCCCGACCGGACGGTGGTGGTGGACTCCGGCAACTTCATGGGCTACCCGTCCATGTGGCTCGACGTGCCGGACGTGGCCGGATTCTGCTTCACCCAGGCGTTCCAGTCGGTCGGGCTCGGCCTGGCCAGTGCGCTCGGCGCGGCGGTCGCCCGGCCGGACCGGCTCACCGTCGCCGCGGTCGGCGACGGCGGCTTCGTCATGTCCGCGGCCGAACTGGTCACCGCCGTCCGGCTGGCGCTACCCCTGCTCGTGGTGATCTACGACGACGCCGCGTACGGCGCCGAGGTGCACCACTTCGGCCCGGACGGGTACCCGTTGGAGACGGTCACCTTCCCCGACACCGATCTGGCCGCGATCGCCCGTGGTTACGGCTGCGACGGGTTGACCGTCCGGACCTTCGACGATCTCGGGCCGGTACGCCGCTGGCTCGCTGGCCCCCGTACCCGGCCGCTGGTGGTCGACGCCAAGGTCTGCGCAGCGCGCGGCTCATGGTGGCTGGAGGAGGCGTTCCGGGGCCACTGAGTCCTCGCTGTGCCGGGTTCCATTGTCAACTGCGGCTTAACGGTACGTGTACGAGGTCGTCGTTGATCCGGACCGGCGCGTGCTGGACGCTGGTGGTGTCAGGCGCGAGGATCGCTAGCTCGCGGCGTCGATGAGGGCGTCGATCAGCGCGCGCGGTGCGGGCTGGCCCAGTAAGGTCTCCCGAACCGCGGCGTAGATCGTCCTGATCGGCTCTGGGCGGCGAACCTGGCGGATGAGGACGCCAGGGTGCTGGGTGCCCAGTCCGAGGCGGGGGATGAGGCCAACTCCGAGGCCGGCCGCGACGAATGCCTGTGCCGTGGCGTAGTCCTCCGACTTCGCGACGAAGTCCGGGCTGAAGCCCGCGGCGGCACAGGCGTCGATGATGGGCTCCAGACAGGGGCCAGGCGGCTCGCTGCCGACCCAGGGTTCGCCGGCGAGGTCAGCCAGGTCGATCACCTCCTGCGCGGCGAGCGGATGCCCGGTGGGCAGCAAGGCCTGGTAGGGATCACCGAGCAGGTGCACCAGGCGGACGCGGATGCCCTGGTGGCTCTCGTCGCCGGGTCGGCGGACCACGATGGCCAGGTCGGCGTTGCCCTGCTCCACCTCGGACAGGGGATCATCCGGATCGGTCAGCTTGGGATCGATCAGCACGCCGGGGTGCTCGCGCCGGAGTCGGGCGACGGCGGGCGCCAGCAGGTTCGGGCCGACGGAGGCGAAGTAGCCGATCCTCAGCCGGCCCGTACGTCCCATGCGTAGGTCGGCCAGCGCTGTCTCGGCCTCGGCGACATGCTGGCTGATGACGGCCGCGTGCCTGGTGAGCAGTCGGCCCGCAGCCGTGGGCTGCACACCCCGGCCGACTCGTTCGAGCAGCGCGATCCCGGCCTCCTTCTCCAGCGCCGCCACCTGCTGGCTCACCGCGGAGGGGGTGTACCCGAGGTGCGCCGCTGCCGCCGTCACCGACCCGCTGGTGACCACCGCGCGCAGTACCTGCATGCGTCTCACATCGAGCATGTAGCAGAGCTTAACTCTCGTACAGAAACTTTCGCTTTTGCTATGCAGTTGGGCACGGCACTGTTCATGCGGACGGATCAAGGAGATCAGGATGACTGGTGCCGTGCACAGGACATGGGCATGGATGCGGGTGGGCGTGCTCGCCCTGCTGTGGGGATCAACCTTCCTCTGGATCGAGCTGGCCCTGGACGCCTTGACGCCGGTCCAGGTCACCATCAGCCGGTGCGCACTCGGGTCGGCCGCTCTCCTGATCGCGTGCCTGGGCTCAGGTCGACGACTGCC
The DNA here is from genome assembly GCF_023896955.1 of Micromonospora sp. RHAY321. GTDB lineage: Bacteria > Actinomycetota > Actinomycetes > Mycobacteriales > Micromonosporaceae > Micromonospora. The sequence continues at coordinate 138,429 of NZ_JAMHIW010000001.1, read as the reverse complement.
CCGGGATGCGAGAACCTGGGGTCACCTGCTTGTGGCTGCCTTCTTCTGCAACGCCCTGCCGTTCGCCATGTTCAGCATCGGCCAGCAGACCATCGACTCCGGGGTGGCCGGCGTACTGAACGCGACGACCCCGCTGTGGTCCGTGCTGATCGGCGTCCTGAGCCACTCCGAGCGTGGACTCCGGCCGGTCCGGCTGGGCGGTCTCCTGCTGGGCTTCACCGGTGTTGTCATGATCTTTGCGCCGTGGCAGATGACCGGGCCGGTCGGGTGGGGCGCTTTCGCTATCGTCGTCGGGGCCGCCAGCTACGCCGTCGGCTTCGCCTACATCGGCCACAACCTCGTCGGCAGGGGCATCCCCACCATCTCGCTGTCCACTGCACAGCTCATCGCGGCGACCGGCCTGACCGCGCTGACCCTGCCGGCCGGTGGTCTGACGCCGATCGAGATCAGCCCGAAGACGCTGATCGCCGTCGTGATCCTGGGCGTCGTCGCCACCGGAGCCACCTTCCACCTCACCTACCGGATCATCGCCGCCGAAGGCGCCACCAACGCAGCGACCGTCGGCTATCTGCTCCCGGTGGTCTCGGTGGCGCTCGGGGCCATCGTGCTCGACGAGGGACTCAGCCCTCGGATCGTGGCCGGGATGGTGGTCGTGCTTGTCGGGGTCGGTCTGACGCGCCGAGCCGAACGGCCGCCATCGGTGCCAGCGCTGGCGGAAGCCCCGGCCGCGCAGGTCCCCTCGAGAACCTGACCTGCTGCCTCGCGGAAAGGGAGCAGGAGGTACGGCATCAACCACTATTCTAGCGCTAGAATGCGGTGGTGGAGCTGACTCCCGCTGAGCTGACCGTGTTGGGCCTGGTGATCGAACGGCCGCAGCACGGTTACGACCTGGAGCAGGTGATCGAGCAGCGGGGGATACGACAGTGGACCGACATCGGGTTCTCCTCGATCTACTACCTGCTCACCAAGCTGGAGCAGCGCGGTCTGCTCCACGTCCCGGAGGCTCCGGCCGCCGCCAAGTCCCGCCGCATCTTCCATCCGACCGCCGAGGGCCGCCGGGTCGCGACACAGAACGCGCTGGCCTTCATCGCCGAGGCACGTCCACACCCGCAGCCACTGCTGGTCGGCGTCGCCAACCTGGCCATGCTCACGGCGCAGCAGTACGAGCAGGCGCTGCGGACCCGGCTGGCGCAGCTCGAAGCCCGGATCGCCGCACTCCAGGCGGCACGGCAGGCGCAAGGTCCCCTTCCGGGCGCGGCGCGCGAGGTGTTCTCCTACTCCCTCAGCCTCATGGACGCAGAAAGGCAGTGGCTCGTCTCCCGAGTCCAGGTGCCCCATGACCAACAAAACTGAAGCCAAGATCGACTTCAAGAAGACGCTTGACGCCTACCAGGCACAACAGGGCCGGTTCCGGACAGTCGAGGTACCCGACATGCAGTACCTCATGATCGACGGTCACGGCAACCCCAACACCTCGCCCGCCTTCACCGAGGCGATCGAAGCGCTCTACCCGACGGCGTACAAGCTGAAGTTCGCCAGCAAGCGAGGCCTCGGGCGCGACTACGTTGTTCCGCCCCTGGAAGGTCTGTGGTGGGCCGAGGACATGGCGTCCTTCACCACCGCACGGCACAAGTCACGGTGGCACTGGACGCTGATGCTCATGGTCCCCGACTGGATCGGCCAGTCCATGTTCGCCACCGCCGTCGGGCAAGCCGGTGCCAGGAACCGACCGGTGCGCCTCGACGACGTCCGCCTCCAGACGCTGTCCGAGGGGCGGTGCGTGCAGACGCTGCACGTCGGTTCCTTCGACGACGAGTCCGACGTACTCGCACAACTGCATCATCAGTACATCCCCGCCAACCGGCTCCGCATGGCCGGAACTCACCACGAGATCTACCTCAGCGACTTCCGCAGGGTCGCACCCGGCAAGCAACGCACCATCCTCAGGCAGCCAGTCACCATCGACTCGGCGAGTGTGGATCCGGGCCCTGTTTCATAAGCCTTTGTTCCTCCGATGTTCGGTGCCGCGTCGACTCGAATCGATAGTGTGCGTCGCCGCCGCAGACGACGGTTCGTAGGAAGGGAAGTCGATGCGCAGGACAACGCACTGGTCAGCCCGGGCCTTGGGCGCACTCTCGGCAGCGGTCGCGCTGGTGGCGGCCCTGCTGCCGGCTACCCCGGCGGTCGCGGCGACGGTGACCTTCAAGGCGGCGACGCTGAACATCTACAACGGACTCACTCAGGCCGACTTCGTACACGACCTGAACCTGATCACGTCCAAGGCGGACCTTGTCGGTCTCAACGAGGTCGGCAATCGCAAGGCTTTTCTGGAGACCTGGGCCGCCGACAACGGCTGGTGGTTGTACGCGCCGGGCGGGATCAACCAGGCTGGCGAGGCGCTGATTGCCAAGAAGAGCATGTTCGACGTACTCGATGAAGGTTCGATCTTCGTGTGTGACACCAACGGACCGGGCAAGGTGCCGCCCGCCCGGTACAACAACTGGGTCAAGTACTCACACAAGGCCAGTGGCCGCAACGTGACGCACATCAACGCCCACGCGGTGGCCAGCATCGAAACCGCCGGCCGGCCGGAGGATCTGCCGCGCACCAGGTGCGCCGAGGCGCAGTTCCAAGGTCTCAAGGACCTGGCGGTCGACAAGCAGGGCGAGGGCCAGGTCATCGTCAGCGGTGACCTCAACGTCGACTTCAGCGCCGACCGGAGCTACGGGTACGCGAAGTTCCCGTGGCAGGTCTTCGAGGCCAACGAGCTGCCGAACCTGCGCTCCAACTACAACCTCTACGGCGAGAAGGGCACCGGAACGCACGGCAACCGGCACATCGACTACGTCTACTTTTGGAAGCGGCTGCCGGAGTACCAGCTGATGTGGATGACCGACTACGACATCGTCGGTGGCACCAGATCTGACCACAACGGTGTCGTCGCGACCTTCTCCGTCCAGAACTGATGCGCTCGCACAAGGAAGGTTTCGGTGGAGGTGAACCCGCTCAGATCGGTCAACGGCGTACCCGATAGCGCAGGTGAAGCACCCGGTTGCCCTGAATCACCACGTCAGGATCCTCCAACAGGTGCTGTGCGTGGACCGACCCGAAGTAGCGCTTGCCGGACCCGAACACCACGGGTGCGACGTCCATGCGCACCTCGTCGACCAGGCCCGCGGCAAGCACCTGGCCACCGACGTCGCCGGCGGCGACCTCGACCATGCGGTCACCCGCAAGCTCCTGCGCCTTGGCCACGGCTGCTTCGACGCCGTCGACGAAGTGAAACGGCGCCTCGGGGTCCCAGCCCTCTGGCTCCGGCCGGTGCGTCACGACGACCACGTGGTCGATCCCGCCCGGGGGCTTCCCGCCCCAGCCGTCCGTCATGTCGAAGACGTGGCGGCCGACGACAGTCGCCCCGATCTGGTCCCAGTACGGCCGGGTGTAGTCGTAGGACGTTTGTGACACCTTCAACTCGCCGCTCTCGTCCAACGCCACGTCACCGCTGAGCAACCAGTCGAACAGCGGTCCGGGCTGGTCGTTCTCGTCCGCGATGAAGCCGTCGACCGACACCGAGCTGTACATGACTACTGTGCCCATGGGCGCTCCTCTGCTTGGGGGATGCCCTCAGGTTAGAGTTTCGTGGGCTGTCGCTCTTGTACGAAATCAATCGGTCGGCAGCGGCCAGTTGTCCAGTACGTGGCCGGGATGTTCGCGCAGGAACCGCTGCCGGACCTCGACATATCGTGTCGGTGTGAGCCCGGTGAATGCCCGGAACTCGTGGCCGAAATGGGCCTGATCGAAGTAGCCTGCGCCACTGGCGAGGTCGGCCCAGTCGATCGGTTCGGCGGGGTTGATCGACAACACGGTGGCGGCGAAGCGGTAGCTGCGGGCCAACCGCTTCGGCGTGACGCCGATGAGCTCCTTGAACCGCTGTGCCAGGTGAGTGCTGCTGACACCGGCTGAAACCCTCAGGTCGTCGATAGCCACCGCCCCGCTGGTCGCAGCGATGATGCGGCTCGTATGGCGGACCAGCCCCAGGCCGGCCCCATCGCCTAGCCGTCGCATTAGCTCCTCCTCGAGCAGCGTCAGCATCTCGTGAGGTCCCTCGGCCGTAGCCAGCCGGTCTCGCAGCTCGGCGATGGCGGGTCGACCCCAAACCTGCTCCACCGTCACCGGCCGATCACACAGCTCGGCCGCGGGCATCGGCAGGAACGGCGCCAGCCCCCACGGCTTGAAGTGCACGCCGACGGACCGGGTCCGGGGTGGGTAGCCGAACTCCAACGCGCGGGTGGGCGTGGTGACCACGCAGCCGTCGGCGTACTCGACCGTCTCGATGTCGGTGCCGGCACGGATGCGGAACGGCGCCCCGAGGTTGACGATGAGAAACGCCGCCGGACTTGCCGGCAGCGTCAGCCGGGCGTACGGCGACACACCCTCCAGGTAGTAAAGGTCGTCGATCAGCCCGTCCAGCGGCGATCGCGGCGCTCTGGACACGTACTCCACGCCCACAGCATCGCCGACGCCCCGCCGGCATCGTGCGCCGGGACGGTCCAGCCGCGCTGCCGCCAGCATCGAGCCGGCGCGGCATCTCCGGCCGCCGACCTTCGTCGCCGCACATCCGGCCGACATCGACGAGCAGCGCTCCGTCCACCGTCCTGGACGCGCTGGGCGTGCCGTCGCGGCGTCAGGTCAGCGAAGTGGTCACCGTAACCGTCGATCGGACGGACTCGACGTTGCGATACCGTCAAGGTGCCCGCACCAGCGTCGAGCAGTCCGAGTCCGTCGGCTGTCGATGGTCCACACGGCGCCCCACGAATCCAGGGAGATACCGATGCCGGAGCCCGAGCCCGTCCAAGACGCCCACGCGGCGGATGCCGACACCTCAACCGTGGCCGAAACCGACCAGCCTGCCGTTCACGCAAATCGGGCTGCCCGACGCGCGAAGGGCAAGGTCGCCTCGCCTCAACCGTATGGAAAGGGTCAGCACCTCGGCGGCCGAGGCTCGGTCCAGAGCCCGCGCCAGTGGGGTAACCGGCGAAGCGGCTGATCCGTCGGTGGAGGGATCGGAAACCGTTCAGGCCGTGCGCCGTCGATCCACGTGGTGGGTGGCGTGTGTGGTGGCCGTGCTGTTCGTCGTCGCGCTGTACGTTGTCGTCCGGCCGCACCGGGACGCGGCGCCAGCCGGTGCCGGTAACTCGAGCGCGGCCGTGTCAGGCCAAGCCGCGGATCCGAGTGAGACAGCCGGTGACGCGCACGCCCTCCGCCGGATCTGCGACCGTCGCGGCCCCGGATTCGCGGGTGCGCCGGTCTATCGGGGCGCCGGGCCGCACCCGACGGTGGTGCTCGACCCATCCACAGTGGCATGGTTCGGAGGAGCCGCCAACGCCCGCATGTTGCGGGACCCGGCTCCCATCGAGCAGATGCGTCTGGTCGGGTGCCTGACGTTCGGCGGACCCGCCTCTCCGGCCCCGCTCGCGACCTGCCAGTACCGCGAGGGCGTTGAGATGACCCTGTACCAGGGACGGCACCGGCTCGACGTCTACGCCATCGACTCCGGCCGCTTGGTGAAGACCCTGGTCATCGACGGCAGCAGCCACGGCTCCTGTCCGCCGGCCACGCTGGTGCGAAAGGGCACCACCTCGACGAGCCAGAACACCCCGCCCGGCGACGCGGAGTACACCGCAGCCCTGGACCAGCTCATCAACGGACCGGCGGTCGGCTGACCGTCAACGTCGGGCGGTGTCGGGCCGGCGACGCCGGCCGGCCGCAATCGGACCAAGGGCAGGGCCGCCGCTGTCATGGTCCTCTGATGCGGTGAGCCTCTTCCGCGAACTCGAAGGGGTCACCGGCCGGCCCACGCCTCGCATTGGTGCCGCTGCACAGCTCAGTCCGCTCGGCTCAGCCCGAACGCCTCCCCGCCACCGCCGACGTAGTTCATCGGAGCCCCCTTCACCAGGTCGCCGTAGCGGCAGGTCATTGGTCACCGCTTGCGCTTTCCCGAATGCCAGTCCGGCAGATGGCGGCGATCGGATAATGGGCCATGAGGCCTGATTTGCCGATTACGAGGGGAAAATTGTGAGTCGCCTACCATACGTGAACCCTGCCGACGCCCCAGTGGTGGTCCGCGAGGCGCTGCAGGCCGCGCTTCCCCTGAAGTTCTTCCGCGTGATGGCCAACGCCGAGACGACTTTTCCAGCCTGGATGCGCTGGGGAGGCACGCTGCTCAAGGACCTGGCCCTCGACCCGCTGCTCCGCGAGATCGCGATCCTGCGAGTTGCCCGGCTGAGCGACGTCCGGTACGAGTGGGTTCAGCACGAGCCGATCGCTCGCTCCGTCGGCGCCACCGACGAGATGATCCACGCGCTCGGGCGCGACGAGATCGAAGCCGACTGTTTCTCGGCAGACCAGCGGCTTGTCCTGCATTTCACGACCGAAGTCGTCTGCGACGTCCGCCCCTCCGACGAAACCGTCACCGCACTGACAGGGCGACTCTCCCCGCGCGAGGTGGTCGAACTCCTGATGGTGATCGGGCAATACATGATGATCGCCCGGGTCGCCGCGGTAACGGATCTGGAACTTGACGAGCCGATGGGCGCCGCCGTTTACGGCACCATCGGCTGATGGCAAAGCCGGGATCAGGGCGGCGCCGAGGCCGATGCGGTAAGTGTCGATAGCGGCCAGGACGATGAGGTCGGGTCGTACGCCGGCTTGTGGTTCCTGCCGCGCCTGCACGTGCCGGCCGGGGTCAGCTGTCGTCGTTGAACAGGTGGTGCAGGAACCGCTGCGGGTTGGCCAGGAATGATCGGGTCATCAGCACCGGTTGTGCGTCGTCGTAGTCGACGTGCCTGATGGTGCCGTTGGCTTCGATTTTCGGGATTCGGGCGTGCGGGACGGCCAGCAGGATGGGGGAGTGGGTGGCGATGACGAACTGTGAGCCAGCCTGCAGAGGATGCCGTCCAGCTGCGGGGTGACCGTGTAGGCGAGCCAGATCAGTGCGGCGACCACCAGGAAAGGCGCGACGAGGACGCCGGCGTGTGGAGGGCGTGTTGGCGGATGCGGGTTCCGGCGAGGCTATCCCACACCCGCCGAAGAGGTGATCCGGGTCGCGACGAAGGCGGTGGCGACACGTACCCCTCCGAGCCCAGAAGCGCGAGTGTCGCTGGCGCCGGCCCCGCCTCCGCGTCCGCTCGTGTGCCGGCGCCGTCCGCTGGACTCTCCCGGTCAGGTCGACGTGCAACCGTTTCTTGCGGATCACCCGGTCGAAGGCTGTGGTCGTCCACCGACGCTACCGTTCGCTGCCCGGCGGCAGTCACTGCGCTCGGCCGGAGAGGCTGACCGGCTTTACTCAGGCCTTGGTTGAGCAACGCGCGGTCAGCAGGGCTCGGTTGAGATCTGCTGCGGGCTGCAGCAACTCCAAGCCGCCTCCCAGCTTTCCCCATTACGTTGGGTAACCATCGAACACGAGTGGTTTCCCCGCTGGGCGTGGAAGGTTGAAGCGAGTGCAAGGACGATCTCGACAGATTCTGATCGGCGTGCCGGCGGCACTGCTGGTGCTAGGCGGTGGGGGCATCGCGGTCGCCGCCTACGGCCGTTCGCTCAACGGCAACCTGTCCCGCACCGACGCGTTCGCCGGGCTTCCGGAGGAGTCCCGCCCGACCCAGGCCCTCACCGGTGCGATGAACGTGCTCCTGCTCGGGCAGCGGCTCCCGTGACCCGGACCGGACGGCGGACTCCCGCACCGACACGATCCGGTCATCACCTGGCCAGTCAGCGACGCCTCGCCATCGGGCATCGCCATTGCCGGAGATACGGCGTACGTGGCGGCCTTGCGAGGCCAGCGTCTGTGGACCATTCCCCTCAACGGCGAGGGCCGGTGATCCCTCCGCACAGCTGGTAGGACGCTACGGCCGCCTGCGGGCAGTGCAGATCGCCCCAGACGGCGTGCTCTGGGTGACCACGTCCAACACCGACGGGCCACAGGGACGCACGCGGTGGTGATGACCGCATCCTGCGCTTCCCCGCACGCTAGCCCAGACCGACGAGGGACGACTTACCGGCCGCCCCGGAGGGGCTACCGCCAACGCAGAACCTAAGGCAGATGCATATTTGCGGGGGCGACATCCGAGCGGGCTGCAGCTCCCCAGGACGATAGGCGAAAGGTGGCATGAACTACCGACTTTTCGAGCTGGTCAATGGCCATGCCGGGCGAGTGGATGGCATCGACGACATGATGGAGTTCGCCGCGCAGTACCTGATCTACCTGGTGTTCTCCATCGCCGCCGTCCTCGGAGCGGTGACGCTGCGGCGCGGGCGACTCCGGCCGGTCATCGCCCTGGGCGCCGCGCTTGCGGTGGGCTTCCTCGGGACTCTCATTGTTTCCCACCTCAACGGCGAGGTGCGGCCGTTCCAGACCCACCACGTCCACCAGTTGATCGCCCATGACAACGGCGTATCCCTGCCAAGCGATCACGCCACTGCGGCGTTCACCGTGGCGTTCGGTGTCAGGGTGTTTCTGAGCAAGGGCTGGGGCATCCTGCTCGCGGTGCTGGCCACCATGATCGGTGCGTCCCGGGTCTGGGTCGGCGTGCACTACCCGGCCGACATCCTCGCGGGCCTCGCCATCGCTGCCCTCGCCGTGACCGTGACGTGGATGGTGGACCGACGACGAGATCTTGATCAACCGACGGCCGGCGCTTCCGGTTTAAGCGGATGGAGTAGCTGAATGAACGTCCTGAACCCGCAGTGGCTCATCGCCACCTTCGGCCTCGTCGGCATCCTCGCGATCGTGTTCGCCGAATCGGGACTCTTGCTCGGGTTCTTCCTGCCCGGAGACTCGCTGCTGTTCACCACCGGGCTGCTGGTCGCCGGCAGCCACTACCTACCGTATCCGCTGTGGCTGGTGTGCCTCCTCGTCGTGGTCGCGGCAATCGCCGGTGACCAGGTCGGCTACCTGTTCGGACGCCGCGTCGGACCGAGGCTGTTCCGACGCCCGAAATCCCGACTGTTCCGCCAGGAGAACCTGCACCGGGCGCAGGGCTTCTTCGACCGGTATGGGGCCCGCTCCATCGTGCTGGCCCGGTTCGTGCCGATCGTGCGCACCTTCACTCCGATCGTCGCTGGCGCGAGCCGGATGCACTACCGCAGATTCGTCGCCTACAACATCGTCGGCGGCAGCCTCTGGGGAGCCGGGGTCACCGTGCTCGGCGCCCTTCTCGGACAGGTCACGTTCGTTCGCTCCCACATCGAATTCATCCTCATCGGCATCGTGCTCGTCTCGGTCGTACCCATCGCCATCGAACTGCTGCGCGCCCGGCATCGCGGGCATACCTCGGCGCCCGACGTGCCACTCGGGCCGGGCGGCCTTGGGCGCTGACCGGCCGCCGCCGCGGAAGCGGAGGGCGAAACCGGCCTGCACATCGCGGCACGCCTCCGCGCCTGTTGTAGCGCCGCCTTGGTGTGAAGACGGGGATCATCCGCGCGGGGGGCACCCGGTGTGAAAGGCTTTGCCCCGGCCTGTGCCGTTCCTCCGATGCCGTTTACAAGAATCGCGGAGCCGACGTGGGGCGATGCCGCGAAGAGGCTCATCACGTGTCGCCCGCGCAGTCGCGCGCACGGCCGCATGTCGTCTCCGTTCCCTCAAAAGGGGTGATTGACATTGGCAGCGGCCTTCAGTGGTACTGCGCAAGCCACGGTGGCACAGGCTCAAGGTCACCGCGTCGTGGCGTCCCGTTCGGTCCCGCGCCTGCTCGGCGCGCTGCCGGGAATCCGCCGGCGGCCGGCGGCAGTCGTACCGGCGCCGGTACGACTGCCATGACCAGACTGATCAACTGGCTGCTGGCCCTGCAAGGCGTCGGCGCCTACCTGCTGGTGGGGCTGCTTGTCTTCGCGGAGGATGCGCTGTTCATTGGGTTCCTGCTCCCGGGGGAAACCGCTGCCATTCTCGGCGGCGTCGCCGCCAGCCGCGGCCACGTCGCCCTACCGGTCATGATCGCCGTGGTCGTCGGCGCCGCGATCATTGGCGACAGCGCCGGATACGAAGTCGGCCGCCATCTCGGCCCGCGGCTGCTGCGCACCCGCCCCCTGCGGCGCCGCGAACAGCGGATAGACGCCGCCCGCGACCTCCTCGCCCGCCGCGGCGGCGCGGCCGTCTTCCTTGGCCGCTTCGTCGCGTTCCTCCGCGCGGTCATGCCCGCCCTGGCCGGCACCGCCCACATGCCGTACCGCACATTTCTGGCCTTCAACGCCGCCGGTGCCCTGGTCTGGGGAACCGGCACGGTCGTACTCGGCTACCTTGCCGGGAACTCCTACAGCACGGTTGAGAAGACCTTCGGCCGGGCCGCCGCCCTGATCGTCCTCGCGGTCGCGGTCACCGCCGTCATTGCCTGGCGGATCCGCCACCACACCACCCAGCGACATACGTTCAGCTCACCGGCAGAACCGGGCGGACGAGCGCGCGACACCGACTGACAGAATGCCCTAGTGCCCTTGCGTGCGGGGCTGAGGACAGTGCCCGAGCTATCCCCCCGCCGCCAAGTCGATATGCTCCGGCTTGTACCGGCGGGAGGCCGTTGCGTTATCTGATTGGGAGACGCGGTTAGGCCGGATCGGGTCCGCGATCAGATCACCTAAGCGAGTTCAGTGAACGCCGTGACGACCCGGAGCTCGTGCCGACTGTCGAGTCCGAGTTCGTAGTGTCCGCGTCGTATGTTTGCATGAACGCGTGGCCCGATCACCGGCCCAGCCGGACATGTCCGGCCCTCCTAGCGAACACGGCTAGGACTCGGGTACATGCAACCAGCGCCGCCCCAGCCCAGGCGCGTACGACCGCGCCCTGACGTCACTCAGGCATGGAGGCGGGAAAAACAGGTAAGCATCGGCTGGCCGGAGTTGGTCGATGTAGCCAGGGCACCCGCTTGCCCACGGCCTGCCCGGGGCAAAGTGCCGCCCTCCCCGGGCCCTTTCAGATGCAAGTCAGATGACTAAATCGGCGGTCACGACGTCTGCCTACTGTCAAAGTCCCGCCGGACGCTCCCGAGCTGGAGGAACACCATGAGTTCAGACTCGACGGCGAAGAACGTCGTCCTCGTGCATGGCGGCTTCGTGGATGGGTCCGGCTGGCAGGGCGTCTACGAAGAGCTCACCAAGGACGGCTACCGCGTCACCATCGTTCAGAACCCCACTGCCTCGCTCGCCGGTGACGTAGCCGCCACCCGGTGGATCCTCGATGGACAGGACGGGCCGGTGATCCTCGTCGGCCACTCCTATGGCGGAGCAGTCATCACCGAGGCCGGAAACCACCCTAAGGTGGCAGCGCTGGTCTACATCGCCGCGTTCGCCCCAGACAAGGGAGAGTCGGTGAACACCCTGATCGCCAACCCGCCACCCGGCGCTCCCGTGCCGCCGATCCTGCCACCCAGGGACGGTCTACTGCTGCTCGACCGGGAGAAGTTCCCCGACTCGTTCGCCGGCGATCTCCCCCCGCAGCAGGCCGCCTTCATGGCTGACTCCCAGGTCCCGTGGGGGGTGGACGCGCTGGGCGGTCAGGTGACCGAACCTGCCTGGCGCACCAAGCCGAGTTGGTACCTGGTCAGCACCGGGGACAACATGATCCCGCCGGCGGCGCAGCGGGCGATGAGCGAGCGCACCGGCGCGACCGTGGTGGAGGCGGCCGGAAGCCACTCGGTCTACGTTTCCCAGCCGGCAGCGGTGGCCTCGCTGATCAAGGATGCGGCCAACGGCGTGAACAGCACCGCCTAACAACTCCTAACGAAGTGATGTTGTGGGGTGGTTTCGAACGTGGCATCGCTTGATCAGCGCCGAGGCATCCCGCCATGCGGACTGTTGACGATGAGCGGCACGCTGTCTCGTGCCAGGAAATGGTGGCCCTCGAAGTGCTCCAGGTGAACGTGGCCGCCGTCATCCATGTTGGCTACATCGCGTAGCAGGTCGGCAAGGAACGACCGGCTCTCCGCGCCACCTTGGATGGTGAGATAGCTGCGATCGTCGACAGCAATGGCGACGGGACCCTGCGTCACTTCGATGACCACACCCCGGAGGTGCCGCGGGTGAGCGGACGGCGCAAGGCTGAGCTCACCTCCGCTTGCTACTAGGTCAGCGAGGTGACAAAGGTCTGCCCGGCCACTGGCGACGTCGACGCCTTCGGCTGCTGAGTAGTAGTCAAGCTTCACCCCGCAACCGTAAGCTCCCGCGTCTATCTAGCAACTTTCAGCTCTGAGCGGTGGAGTCGGCGCCAGCAGATGATGGCGCAGCCGAGGGTGAGGAACGCTTCGTGGATGTCGTCGCGGATCTCCCAGCGGATGCGCAGACGGCGGAACCAGTGCAGTAGGGCGATGGTCTGCTCGACGACCCAGCGTCGGGTGCCGAGCCCTGAGCGGTGGTCGGTGCCGCGTCGGGCGATACCTGGGGCGATGCCTTTGGCGCGTAACTCGCGGTGGTACGTGTCGTAGTCGTAGCCGCAGTCGGCATAGATCCGCTCGGGTCGTTGTCGCGGTCGGCCTCGGATGCCCTTGATCGGTGGGATCTTGTCGACCAGGGGCAGGAGTTGGGTTACATCGTGGCGGTTGCCGCCGGTGAGTGTGACGGCGAGGGGGATGCCGCCTGCGTCGGTGATGACGTGGTGTTTCGAGCCTGGCTTGCGGCGGTCGACCGGGCTTGGACCGGTTTTGGGCCGCCCTTGAGGGCCCGGATGTGGGTGCCGTCGATCACCGCCCGGGACATGTCGAGCTGGTCGGCGGCTCTCAGCTTGCCGAGCAGGACTTCGTGCAGGCGTTGCCACACGTCGGCGTCGTTCCAGTCCCGCAACCTACGCCAGCAGGCCATGCCCGACCCGAACCCGAGCTCTTGGGGTAGGTACTCCCACGGGATCGTGGTGTAGAGCACGAACAGGATCCCGCACAACACCTTGCGGTCGTCGAGGGGCTTGCGGCCCGTAAACCGGTGCCGGCGAGGCGGTCGAGGTGGCAGCAGCGGTTCGATCTCGGCCCAGGTCGTCCGAGACGCCGTCGGTCAGCTCCACCCATCGCAGAAACCCACCGCGAGGTCGACGCCTCGCCCCCGATTGTCATCACGTGACCCCTTGCGCTGCTGTCCGGTCCATCGCCTCGAAGGTAGGTGCCCAGGCAGGAGGATGTCCGACCGGATGCCCGCTGTCGGCTGATGCTGTCACCGGCCAGAGGATGCCGGCGTAGAAGTGCAGCCGGAGCAGCAGCGCGCCGAGCGGGCGAGGTGCGCCTCAAGCCCGGCGCAACGGCAGCCTGACCTTCGGCAAGGACGGAGGGCGCTGCAACATTTCGCCGATCGGCCGCCTCACCCCCCGACGGGCTCCTGGATAATCGGGCCTCGTTCGCCAGGCCCCGTTATCGGTAAGGAGCACTCGTGGCGAAGAACAAGCCGCCGTTCGCGATGAAGGCCATGCTCAGCCTGGAACGCGGCACAGCGAATGCCACCGAAACTCTGCGCCGATACGCTCCGCTCGCCGACGAGATCGGCGCCGACGGCATAGACGTCGACGTCGAACGCGCGGACCTGCTGCTGTCGGGCTCCCTCGTCGCCGTGAACGAGGAACGCGCCATGCACGCCATGGCACACCGGCTGCTGCACCGCTTCGGTTGGCGCGAGCAGGACTTCGTCTACTCGCGGAACGTCCGCTACGCCGAAACCCTCGAAGCACCGTCCGGCCCGCCGGCCACCCGCCTGATGATCGATCGGGCCGACCAGTACCTGGGCTGGGAGGGCGCGACCCACGGCGCCGGCCTCACCCCCGACCGCCGCCTGGAGATCGGGCCGGCCGAGGTCGACGTCGTCGCGCGGCTCTTCGTCACCGTCCCGGCGACCACGATCGCCGGGACCGTGGAGGCGCTGGAGCCGTGGCTGGCCCGCATCGAGCCCGCTGCGGTCAGCGTGAACCCGGGCCGCGCTGCCCTGTTGTACCTCGCTCGCGCCGACCTGCCGACCGAGGCGCAGATGCTCGGCCTGGGCCCGGTCGAGACCGGCCGCATCGAGGCGGACGCCGACCACCTCATCGAGACCGCGACGTCCGCCGACGGCACGACCCTCTGGCTGCGCCGCGGTAAGGACCCGCTCTCCCCGTTCTGGCCGGGCATCCTCGAGATCCGGGAACTGGTGATTGGCGACTCCTACCCGGGCTAGTCAGGTCGGTACGAGCCGGTGGCAGTGCCGCAGCCGGGCGGGGGAGCAGGACGCGTAGCTGCCGCCATCCGGTCACCCCTCTGCGTCAGGAATACATCAGGTGCAGCGTCATTCCGGCGTCGGCATGGGCCAGGTTGTGGCAGTGGTTGGCCCACATGCCGGGGTTGTCGGCCCGGAACGCCACCTTCCAGACCTCGCCGGGACGGACGTCGAACGAGTCCAGCCACAAGGGGCTCCCGGTCGCCGGTTTCCCGTTGCGGGACAGCACCAGGACGTGGTGTCCGTGCAGGTGCCACGGGTGCACGACCTGGGATCGGTTCACGATGGTGAACGCGACGACGTCGCCGAGGCGTACGACCTGGGGCGGGATGTCCGGGTCAGCGGCGCCGTTGACGGTGTGGGCGTACCGCGGAAGCAGTCCGGACAGGTCGAGGCCCCGATCGAGGACGAGCGTGAACTCCTTGTCGAACCGCGTCCAGGGCACCGGTGAGCCGACGCCGTAGGTGAGCGGATCCAGCATCGGCCATTCGCCGGGCGTCGCCGGCACCGCCCCGGTCGAGTAGACCGCCCGTCCGTCGACGAACAGCGCCACCGGTGTGGTGGGCGCGGTGAACACCAGGTCGTAGCGTCCCCCGGCCGGGATCAACACGGCGGTGTCCACGAGCGAGGTCGGGCCGCGCAGGTCGGAGCCGTCGATCGCGGCGACCCGGAACGGGGTCCCGGCCAGGGCGTACCGGTGCGTCGTGCTGTCGGTGTTGATCAGCCGCAGCCGCACGGGTGTCCCCGCCTCGACCGGTTCGGTTCTCGGCGCGGGCAGCGGGAGGCCGTCCAGGGTGTGCACCGGCACCGTGACGTCGACGCCGGTCACCGGTGCCGGGCGCACCACCAGGACGCCGTAGAGGCCCTTCCGCACGCCAATGTCGGACACCGCGTGCGTGTGGTACCAGTAGGTCCCGGCCTGATCGGCGCGGAACCGGTAGACGAACTCCTGCCCGGGCAGCACCGCCGCCTGCGTCACGCCGGGTACCCCGTCCTGGTCGTTCGGCACGTCGTACCCGTGCCAGTGCAGTGTGACGCCCCGCTCGATGTCCCGGTTGCGCAGCGTCACCTCCAGGACGTCGCCGACGGTGGCGGTCAGTTCCGGCCCGGGAACCTGCGCGTTGAACGCCCACGCCGCGACGTCCCGGCCGCTGACGTTCACCGTGGCGGTCCCGGCCGTCAGGGTGAACCGCCTGGTCGGTTCGCCCGCGGTCCGCGCATCCCGATATTCACGATCATGGGGTACGGCGGGAGCGGCGCCCGGAGCGGCGGCCAGCCCGGTTCCGGTCACCAGCGCCGCCACCGCCACCACGACAGCCGCCCGGGACACCGTCCGGGACGGGCGCCGGCCGAGGACGCGCCACGACACCACGGTGGCCGTGACGACCCCGGCGACCGCGAGCAGCCCCGCGCCCGCCGACGCCGGATAGCCGTGCAGGACGGTGACGAGCAGGCCGCCGCTCACGGCGTACCCGGCGAAGAGGAGCGGGACCGCGGCGGACCGGATGTCGGCCGGGGCCCGCAGCAGCCGCGGCCCGGCTGCGGCCACCGCCGCGAGCGACAGCGGCGCGGCGACCAGAACCTTCTCCGCCGCGAACCACCAGCCGGCGCGGGCCAGCGCGGTGATGGTGACCGCGCGCGCCAGCGTGGCGAGCAGCGCGAAGGCGGCCAGTCCCAACGCGAGGGGACGGCGCCGGGCGGCCGCCGCGGCGCCGCCGCCCAGCCACCCGGCGGCCGCGAGGACCGCGATCACGAGGTCGGCCGCGAGCAGGGAGCCGGTCGTCATGCCGGCTCCCTGACGGCCGTCGGAGTGACGTCCGCCGGCGCCGGCTGGGCCAGCCTTTGCGCTCCCCGGCTGACGCCGACCACGACGTGCACCGCGATGATTCCGATGAGGGCGTGCAGTGCCCCGATGGTGAGGCCGAACGCGGTGGTGGCGCCAGCGGCGTCGGTGGATCCGTTGGCGAGCGCGGCGACGAGCACCTGCACGAGGACGAGGCCGAGCGGCAGAATCGCCAGTCCGACGAGCCGGCCCGGCGCCCTCGCCAGCACGGCGAGCAGGATGGTGAGCAGGGTCAGGACGGGGATCACCGCCATTCCGTTGAAGCTGTGCAGGGCGTATGCGCCGTCGCCGGCGGGCTTGGTGAACGCGCCGACGGCGGCGAAGAGGAACTGCAGGGCGAATGAGACGAGCAGCAGAACGCTGACGATGACGAAGGCCTTGCGCATGGGGACCTCCTAGAGATGAGCCGGGGCCAGTGCCCGGGCAACGTGATCGGTGGCCGCGATCGCGCCGTACGCGACCAGCCGCACGAGGTCGGCGTCGGTCGGGTGGGAGAGCCGCCAGAGCGCGACGTCGCCCGCTCGGATCGCGTGGGGCGCGAACGCCGCCAGGAGCGCGATGCGCGTCCCGACGCGGTCCGTGCCGGGCAGGTCCCGGATCAGGTCGGCGGCCCACTCCGCGGGCCGGTCCGGGTGCCGTCCGTCCTCCCAGCGCACGGTCGCCGTGACGGTCTGGCGGGCCACGTCGCCCAGCAGCTCACCGCCTCGCAGGGCGGCGTCGCGCAGCGCCGCGTACGCGACGCCGACCGGGCTGTCCCCGGCCCAGGCCGGCGGTGTGGTGCCGGCGTCGAGAAGCGACAGACCGCGGCCCGGCTCCTTCGGCTCCCGGGCAGTCCTGGCGTAGAGGCGACCTCCGACGGAGCGCACCACGCGTGAGCGTTGCAGACCGGCGGGCAGCAGATCCGGGTCGAGGAGCGCCGAGACGACCCGGTTGATGAAGTGGAAGGCGAGCAGGGTGCCGGTGATCTCGGGGCGGTACGGGCTGGTCCAGGCGGCGGCCTTCGGGTTGCGGCTGGCCTCGGCCCATCCGACGAGTTCGGCGTGCCCCGGCGCCGGTGGCGTTGCGCCCGCGGCGATGGCCTCGGCCAGTTCGTGCTCGCTCAGCGCGTGCAGCAGCATCACATGGGCGTCGACGCAGAACCGGCAGCGGTTGGCCCGCGACACCGCCGACGCGACGACCTCGCGGTCGACCCGGGACGCGTCCCCGGCGAGCAGGGCCTCGCGCATCAGCGCCCAGGTCGCGGCCAGCACCTCCGGCACGGCCGACAGTGCCTGGAAGGTGGGCGCCGGCCCGAGGAACTCGTCGCGCAGTTGCCCGTAGACCTCCGCGGTGAGGCCGGTCGCGGCCTTCGGGGGAGGGGGAACGAAGAAGCGGTATGTCATGGACTCGATGTTTGCCTCGGCGGGCCGCGAAAGCGTCGTGCCGCCGCAGGCACTTGCCCCGCCGCCGATACCGCGCCCGCAGTACGCCTCATCTACTGCGCGCGCGGGACGCTTCCGCCACGACGGCCGTTCTACAGTTCGACCATGCGCCGCGACCTGCCGTACGCCCTCAGCGGTCTCACCCTCGGCGTCCTCCTGTTCGCCAACGCCGTGATCGCGCCGGACGCCGCACCGGTGCGGGTGGTCGACGTCGCCCTGATCGTGGTCATGGCGGCGGCCGTGGCGGTGTGTCGGCGCTACCCGGTGGTGGCGTTGATCGCGGTGACCGCCGCCATGCTGGGCCTCCACCTGCGGGTGCACGCCGGGGTGGCCGCCGCGTTTCCCGTCCTCGGCGCGGTCTACGTGGCCGCCTGGCGGGGGCACCGGTTGGTCACCGCCCTGGCCAGCGTCGTCTTCCTCGGCGGTTTCCTGGCCCGCGACATCTCGGTCGCGCCCGCCGGGCGGCCCGGTCAGCAGATCGTCGAGCGCAGCGCCCTGCTGCTGGGCTGGTTCGTGGCCGCGAACGTCGCCGGGCTCGTCGCCCGGCAGCGTCGGGCGTACCTGGAACAGGTCGAGCAGCGGGCGGTCGAGGCCGAACGCACCCGTGAGGAGATGGCGTTGCGCCGCGCCGGGGAGGAGCGCCTGCGCATCGCCCGGGATCTGCACGACTCGCTGACCCACAGCATCTCCGTCATCAAGGTGCAGGCGGGGATCGCCCTGCACCTGGCCCGCAAGCACGGCGAGGAACCGTCGGCCACGCTGCTGGCGATCCAGGAGGCCAGCAGCGCCGCGATGCGGGAACTGCGGTCGACGCTGGACGTCCTGCGCTCGCCCTCCGCCGCGGACTGCGTCGGGTTGGCCCGTGTGGACGAGCTCGCCGAGCGGACCCGGGCGGCGGGCGTGCCGGTGCAGGTGACCGTCACGGGTGAGCGCCGCGACCTGCCCGCCGAGGTCGACCAGGCCGGGTACCGGGTCGTCCAGGAGGCCCTGACCAACGTGGCCCGCCACGCCGGCCCCGCCACCGCGCGGATCACCGTCGAGTACGCCCCGGCAACGCTGACCGTCTCGGTCATCGACGACGGCCAGGCGTCGTCGGTCCGACCGGTGACACCCGGTGTGGGCCTGCGCGGTATGCGGGAACGGGTCACCGGACTGGGCGGCGTGCTGAACGCCGCCGCCCGTGACGACGGCGGGTTCGCGGTACGAGCCACGTTCCCGCTGGACGGCCCCGCATGATCCGCGTTCTGCTCGCCGACGACCAGGCTCTGATGCGGGCCGGATTCCGGGCGCTGCTCGACGCCGAGGACGACCTGGAGGTCGTGGGGGAGGCCGCCGACGGCGCCGCGGCCGTCGACCTGTCGCGACGCCTACGGCCGGACGTCGTGCTCATGGACGTGCAGATGCCGGGACTCGACGGCATCGAAGCCACCCGCCGCATCGCCGCCGATCCCGACCTCGCCGCGGTTCGCGTCCTCGTCCTGACCAACTACGGGCTCGACTCCTACGTCTTCGCCACCCTCCGCGCGGGCGCCAGCGGGTTCCTCCTGAAGGACGCCGACCCCGCCGACCTGCTGCAGGCCGTTGCTGTCGTGGCGCGCGGGGACGCGCTGCTCGCACCGGTGGTCACGCGGGCGCTCATCAGTGAGTTCGTCGCCGGCCCGCCCCGGGCCGACCCGGCCGCCGGCCGGCACGTGCTGACGGCCCGCGAACAGGAGATGGTCGAGCTCGTCGCCCGGGGGCTGAGCAACGACGAGATCGCCTCGCGCATGGTGATCAGCCCGTTGACCGCCAAGACACACGTCAACCGGGCCATGACGAAGCTGCACTGCCGTGACCGTGCCCAGCTGGTCGTGTGGGCGTACGAGTCGGGGTTGGTCACGCCGCGCCGTCGGTGACACCGGTCGTGTTCGGACGGCGGGTGGTCGTGCGCGCCACGACGTGCCACTCGTGCCGCGCTGCGGCCCTGGTGGGGCGTCCGAGCGCGGCCCGGGCGCAGTGAGCTCCCTGGTCGCGCAGGGACTGTGCCAGGGTGGTCAGCCCGGCGGGTGCGGCCGTGTCGCTGTCGTCCCAGCCGGTGACGGCCAGGTCGTCGGGTACGCGCAGGCCGGCGCGTGCGGCGGCTCGCAGGGCACCGAGGGCGAGTTCGTCACTCATGGCGGCGATGGCGTCCGGCGGGTCGGTGCCCTCCAGCAGTTCCGAGGCGAAGGTTTCGCCCTCGGTGATGTGGTTGACCGGGCAGACGGCCAGTCGCAGATCCGCGGCCGGATGGCCCGCGTGCGTCCAGGCGTCCCGGAAGCCCTCCCACCGGTGGCGGGTCACCGGGAACTTCATGCCTACCGGTTCGTCGCCGGTGAGCAGGTGACGGGTGCGGCTCCGGTCGAGCGGAAAGCCGAGCACGAGCGGACGCCGGGCCCCGGCGAACGCCACCTGTCCGATCGCAGCGGCTGCGGCCCGGTCGTCGATGCCGATCACCGGCATCCCCCGTCCGTGCGGACCGGCGTGGACCACCGCCGGCAGGCCGGTGTCGGTGACGGCGTCCAGGACCGGATCGTCGTCGCTGGTGGTCCAGACGACGAAGCCGTCCACGGCTGCCTGCGCGACACGCTGGGCGTCGGAGGGTGCGCCGGTGATCGGTACCAGGGTGAGTCCGACGCCCTCGGCGGCGCACACGTCGGAGACCCCCGCGAGGAAGCGCGCTGCCTGCGGATCGTCGAAGGCGTAGCTCAGCCGCTCACCGAGCACGACGCCGAGCGAGCCCGCCCGCCCGCGACGCAGGGAGCGGGCGGCCGGGTGTGGCCCGGGATAGCCCAACTCCAGCGCTGCCGCGCGTACCTTCGCCGCAGCCTCGGCCGACACCCGCTCAGGTTGGGAGTACACGTAGGAGACCGTCATCGGCGAGACGCCGGCGGCGAGAGCCACCTGGCGCATCGTCGGCCGCTGCTTCGGGTTGCCGGCGGGGCGGTTCATGGCCCAGACTCTACTTGTGTATCGATACACAGCGAGGCAGAAGCCTGCGATGGGCGTCCCGAGCGCTGCCGGGGTGACCTCGGCCGATCCCTCCGAGCCGAAAGACGCCGACTCGTTCGTGCGGGACGCGCCGACCGTGCTCTCGTACGCCGCGGTGGGCTGCTACACGTTCTGGCTGTACGCCTTCGGGCCGGCGGTGAGCCTGTTGCGTGCGGAGGTGGGTTTCTCCTACACGCTGCTCGGCGTCTACTCGGTGTTGTGGTCGATGGGCGCGGCCCTGGCCGGCGCCGGGTTCGCGTGGGCGGCCCGCCGTCTGGCGAGGGACGTGCTGCTGTGGTCCTCCGCTCTGGCCACCGTCATCGGTGCGGCTCTGTTCACCCTTGGCCAGGGCGTCCCCGCCACTCTGCTCGGAGCCGGGGTGTTCGGTCTGGCCGGGACGACGCTGCTGACCGTGATCCAGGCGATCCTGTCCGACCGGCACGGTCGCCGACGGGACCGGGCGCTGACCGAGGCCAACATCGGCGCCGGCGCGTCCGCGGTGTTCGCCCCGCTGGTCCTCGGCGCGCTGGCGGCCAGCGCGGTGGGCTGGCGCGCCGCGTTCGCGTTGCCGGCCGCCGTCCTCGTGGTGCTCTACCTGCGCTACCGCCGCCAACCGCTGCCGACGGCGCCTCAGCGCCACGCCACCCGGGGTGCCGGACGGCTGCCGGTGGCCTGCTGGCTGTTCGCCGTGCTGACCGCGGTCAGTTCGGCGATCGAGTTCTGTCTGGTCTATTTCGGCCCCCAGATGCTCCTGCACACCGGCTTGTCCGCCGCCGCGGCCAGCACCGCGCTGAGCAGCAACTACCTCGGCATCCTGATCGGGCGTCTGCTCGGCGCGCGGCTCACCCGCCGCGCCGGCCGGAGCGTCGCCCTTCTGTACGCCTCACTGGCGGTCACCGCTGCCAGCTTCGTCCTGTTCTGGCTGACCGATCAACCTGCCCTCGCGATCCTGGGGTTGTTCCTGTGTGGAGTGGGCATCGCGAACCTCTATCCGCTCGCACTCGCGCTCACCCTCGACGCCGCCGACGGTCGTGAGGACCGCGCCAACGCCCGCTCGCAGATGATCCTCGGCCTGGTCGCCGCCGCTTCCCCCTACCTGCTCGGCAGCCTGGCAGACCAGCACGGACTGGCCACCGCCTTCGCGCTGGAGCCGGTGCTGATCGGCCTCTGCGTCCTGCTGCTGTGGGGCGGGCTTCGCGCCCGCCGCACCACCGCGTAGACGAGCGCCTCGCCGCGATTCACCCCGAAAGCTCCAGTCGGGCATCCGTGCCCGTCGGGATGAGCGCCGCCGGTCGTTGGCCGAGCTTCCCGGCTTTCAGCGGTTGCGCGGGGTCACCAGACCGGATTCGTAGGCGAGGACCACGAGTTGGGCACGGTCACGGGCGTGGAGTTTCGTCATCGCCCGGTTGATGTGGGTCTTGGCGGTCAGCGGGCTGATCACCAGGCGTTCGGCGATCTGGTCATTGGACAGGCCCTGCGCAAGCAGGGCCACGGTCTCGCGTTCGCGATTGGTCAGCCCGTGCAGAGTCCTCTCCGAAACCGCGTGGAGCGGCGCGGTGACGTACCGATCGATCAGCTTGCGGGTGATCGACGGCGCGAGGAGGGCGTCACCGCGCGCGGCGACGCGGATGGCGTGCAGGAAGTCTTCAGGCTCGATGTCCTTGACGAGGAACCCGGCGGCGCCGGCGCGCAGCGCGTGGAAGACGTGTTCGTCGAGGCCGTAGTTGGTCAGGATGACGACGTGCACCCGCGCCAGGGCCGGGTCGGCGGCGATGCGCCGGGTCGCCTCGATGCCGTCCAGGACGGGCATCTGGATGTCGACGAGCGCGATGTCGGGCAGGTGCTTCCTGGCGAGAGCCAGGCCCTCCGCGCCGTCGGCGGCCTCGGCCACCACCTCGATGTCGTCCTCGACGTCGAGGAGCGCGCGGAAACCGCTGCGCAGGAGCGGCTGATCGTCGACCAGCAGGACGCGGATCATGCCGTCCGGCTCACGGGGAGCTCGGCGTGGACGGTGAAGCCGCCCTCGTCGCGTGGTTCCGCGCGGAGGCGACCGCCGAGCGCGGTGACGCGTTCGCGCATTCCGAGCAGCCCGACGCCAGGCATCGGGGCGGTGTCCGGGGTGGCACTGCCGTCGTCGTCGACCCGGATCGCCAGGGCGTCCGGGCGGTAGTCGATGCGGACCGAGGCCGAGGCGGCGGCGGCGTGACGCGCAATGTTGGTCAGCGACTCCTGAACGATCCGGTAGGCGGTCCGGTCCACCGCGGCGGGCACCTCGGGTCGTTGTCCTTCGATCGTCAACGTCGCGTCCAGGCCGGTCATCCGGGCCCGTTGCACCAGGTCCGGGAGTTGGTCGAGCCCGTGCGGCGGTGCCGTGCCGTCGTCGCGCAGCGTCTCCAGGGTCGCCCGTAGTTCGCGGGTCGCCTCACGGCCGGCCTCCCGGATCGCCAGCAGGGCCTCCGGCACCTGCTCACCGCGCTTGCGCGCCAGGTGGACGGCGACCTCGGCCTGCACCTTGATGATCGAGATCTGGTGGGTGAGCGAGTCGTGCAGCTCCCGCGCGATGTGCAGTCGCTCCTCGTCGGCGCGGCGTCTTGCGGTCTCCTCCCGCGTGCGCTCAGCTTCGTCCGCCCGCCGCTCGGCCTGCCGCAGCGCTTCACCCGCGGCGCCGGCGGCGACCAGCCAGGCCAGTTCCAGGGCGCCCCGGGCACGCGCGAGCGCCTCGGTCACGGACATCTCCTGTGGCAGGGCGAGGGCCGCGAGGGGGAGAGCGGCCAGCATCAGCACGGCCGCCACCACCGTGACGACGCGATGGCCCGCCCGCACGGCGGCGTACACGGCGAACAGGAACGCGACGGCGGGCACGTCGAAGCCGACCGCCTGGTAGCCCACCGCGCACAGCCCGGTGACGGCCAGGACGGGTACGGGAGCCCGGCGGCGCGCGGACAGGGCCAGGCCACCGGCGACCAGCAGCGCGTAGCCGAGCAGGTCGGTGTTCGTGGCGGAGTGGTCCTCGGACAGCCCGGCGATCAGCAGCACCGCCGCCACGCAGACGGCGATGGCCCAGTCTCTGACACCGGCCCGAACAGCGGGCCGTCCTGTGCTCATGGGCGCACCTTAGCCCGATGTCACCGTGGGGCGACTCCTGCTGGCGGACGAGCTGTCGTCTACCGCGAACGCAGTACCTTCGCGGCGCCTGCGGCGTCCGCAGCAGCGGGATGCGTCAGCGATGGCAGCGCGAACTGCCTGCGGCTGCGGGACGACGGGCGGTGTGAACGGCGACAGGATCAGGGCGACATCAGAACCTCGGAAGCCAGACGTACGAAAGGGGAGCGGACCATGAGCTCACCGGTAGCCCTCAGGTCAGTTCGACGTGTGCTCGCCGTGACCGGAGCCGTCCTGATCGGAGGCGTCGGGTTCGCCGCCCCGGCGGCCGCGCAGGTGGCGACCCAGCCGGCCGCCGCCAGTGTCACCACCATGAGCGCCGGTCGACTCGGGGCGAGCGTGGGCGGGGTGCTGGGGCTGGTCGGCGTGATCATCGGCGGGCTGGCGCTGGCCCGCCCCGGCGGTCGGCTCGGCACCGGGCACCTCGGGGCCTTCGCGGCCCTGGCGGCAGGGCTGATCGCCATGGCCCTCGGCGGGCTGGTCGTGGTCACCTCCGACAGCGGCATCGGCACCGGCAACGGGCGCGGCGGAGCGTACGTGGCCCTGGTGGTGGGGCTGATCGCCCTGGTCGTCGGCGGGTTGGCTCTGGCCCGGCCCCGCCGCGCTGACTGACCGCCGCGTCGCTGACCCGGCGGAGTGCCGGGTCAGTGGCGACGCGGCAGGTGGGTGCAGTGCACAACCGTGGCGTCGTCAGGAACCTGGGCATCGGCGCCCACGGGGCCGCGGGCTTCGGCCTGCCGGACGCGGCGGATGACCTCGGCCGGCCCGTCCGCGCCGAGCAGGCCGAGCACGCCCGGCCAGTCGGTCAGGTCGTACGGGCTGACGATGCGGCTGGCCCCGTTGCTGAGCAACGCGAGGCCGGCCAGGCCGTCGAGGGACCGGCTGCCGGTCACCGCTTCCTCCGCGGCCCGCGGATCATCCTTGGCGATCCAGTAGCCGCCCGGTTGGTTGCGTCGGGACCGCATCGTCCGAACGCAGGACTCTCGGATGCGGTCGTACTCCGGTGTGCCCGTCGCAACGCCCTCCAACGGTGCCGAGCAGAGGCGCCTGCTGGCGACCTCACGCTCGTCGGTGATGACCTGCGGACCGTCCCCGGCCTCATCGAGGACGAGGAAGGAGTCCGCGAGCAGGAGGTGATCCAGGCGGCCCTGGTGGGCGCGGACGATCGCCACGGTCGCCTGCGGGCTGCTGGGGTCGGTGAGGTCGCAGGTGCTGCGGTGATCGGCCGCTGTCTCGTCGATCGCGTCGGCGAGGATCGCCGCGAGGTCCCGCCCGTCGTCCCGCGACAGCCGGCCGAGCAGCGCGCCGCCGAGACGGTGCGTGTACCAGGCGACACCGTGGGAGCAGATGGACTCGGTGCCCGGGATGCCCGCGCCGTCCAGCAGCACGGCGGCGCCGGGAACAGCGCCGGCGAAGTCCTCGTTCGGGCGGCCGGCCCTACCCGCGCTGGTGGCCATGCTGACCTGCACTCGTGGGCTCCTCAGCCGTGGATGGCGGGGATGACGATCATGTGCATCCAAAACGGAACTGACGTTCTCGCCCGGCTTGCTGTGTCCATTGTGATGACCTGCGACCACGAACCGTATGACGTAGCTGGGACTCCCGCACCGCCCGTGATGCGGCTCGCGATATCTCAGAGCAGAGGCCAGTGACACATCGGCCTTTCGGTTAGGTTTCAGCAGACCTTTGGTCTACCGTCTGTTCAGACGGTCGGCGCCGCAGAGACGGAGTGCCGCCGGTCGCGATGCGGAGGAACCAGCATGATCACCACCACCGACCGGCCCACCCCGACAAGCGCTCGCATCAACCACGACGCGTCGACCCGCTCACCCGCCACGAAGCTGCTCCTCGCAATGGCGGCGTTGCCCGCCGACGATCCGTCACGTGCCGCGCTCCGGGACCGGGCGATCGAGGCTTGGCTGCCGCTGGCCACCCACCTCGCCCACCGCTACAGCGGGCGCGGCGAGCCGACCGGGGACCTCACGCAGACTGCGGCGTTGGGCCTGATCAAGGCAGTCGACAAGTTCGACCCATCCCGTGGCGTCGACTTCGCCGGTTACGCCATCCCCACCATCGTCGGGGAGATCAAGCGCCACTTCCGGGACCGCACGTGGGACATTCGGGTGCCCCGCCGGCTGCAGGAGCTGCGCCTGGCGATCTCGGAATCCAACAGCACGCTGCTGCAGACGTTGGGTCGTTCGCCGACGGTCGCCGACATCGCCGCCCACCTCAAGCTCACCGAGGAAGAGGTCCTGGAAGGACTGGAAGGTGCGCGGGCGTACAACGCGGTGTCGCTGTCGACCCCGGTCGGCGACGGCGAGCGGGCCACCGAACTGGGCGAGATGCTGGGCGGCGAAGACGCCGAGTTCGCCATCGCTGAGCTGCGGGTGGCGCTCGGTCCGGCGCTGGCCACGCTCGACGAGCGTGAGCAAAAGATCCTCACCCTGCGCTTCTACGGCAACCAGACGCAGAGCGAAATCGCTGCACAGGTCGGCGTCTCGCAGATGCACGTGTCCCGCCTGCTGGCCCGCGCGCTGGCCAAGCTGCGCACCACGCTGGTCGACGCCTACTGACCACCGCCCACCTCGCCGGTCGCCAGCGCCGCCCACGTGACGCGATCAGCGACGCCGCTGCGCCGGGTCGAGCAGGGCGGGCGGCGTGTCGAACTTCTCGTGTGCGGCGAGGTCGACGCCGGGAGCGACGATCGTGTCGATGGCGTCGAGCACGTCGGCGGAGAGCACGGTGTCCGCGGCGGCGAGCTGCGAGTGCAGATGGTCCATCGTGCGGGGGCCGATGATCGCGCTGGTCACGGCGGGGTGTGCGGTGACGAAGCCGAGCGCGAGCTGGATCATCGTCAGACCGGCGTCGTCGGCGATCGTGGCGAGCTGCTCGACGGCATCGAGTCGGGCCCGGTTGGTGGGGATGGTGGTGTCGAATCGTTGCGGCATGAATGTCGAACGGCTGGTGGTGATGTCCTGGCCCGCGCGGACGGCACCGGACAGCCAGCCCGAGGCCAACGGGCTCCATGCCAGGACGCCGAGCCCGTACTGCTCGGTCACGGGCAGGACGTGGGCCTCGATCCCGCGCTGCAGAATCGAGTAGCTGGGCTGTTCGGTGACGTAACGGCTCAGGTGGTGCTCCCGGGCGGCCCACTCGGCCTGCACGATGCGGTACGCGGGGAACGTCGACGAGCCGAAGTAGCGGATCTTCCCCGCCCGCTGAAGGTCGGTCAGCGCCGACAGGGTTTCCTCGTCGCTGGTCCTCGGGTCCCAGCGGTGGATCTGGTAGAGATCGACATGGTCGACGCCCAGACGGCGCAGGCTGTCGTCCAGGGCGGTGACCAACCACCGTCGGGAACTGCCCTGATGGTTGCGTTCGTCGCCCATGGGCATGGTCGCCTTCGTGGCCAGCACGATGTCGTCACGGCGGCCGGCGATGGCCCTGCCGACCATCTCCTCCGACTCGCCCTGGCTGTACATGTCGGCGGTGTCGATGAGGTTGATCCCGCCCTCCAGGGCGGCGTCGACCATGGCGGTGACCTCGTCCTGGGTGGTACGGCCCAGACTGCCGAAGTTCATGGCGCCGAGCACGAGCGTGCTGACCTGCACACCGGTCCGGCCCAAAGTGCGGTACTGCATGAGTTGTTCCTCCTGAGGGGCGGCTGGGTTCCGGCTCGCCCGTTCTGGCATCATGGGCAAGCGGAACAGTGTTCCGTTAACCAATATACGGAACAGCGTTCCGTTTGCCAAGCGGAGTGACGGAGGTGGTGAGGCCGTGGTCGACACCGACGGCGGGTCCGGGTCGCCAGCCCCCCGGAAGCGCGCCGACGCCAGGCGCAACCAGGAGACACTGCTGGACGCTGCCGCCGCGGCGTTCATCGCCTCCGGCGTCGATGCCCCGGTGCGCGACATCGCGGCCCGGGCCGGCGTTGGCGTGGGCACGATCTACCGGCACTTCCCGACGCGCGCCGACCTCATCGTCGCCGTCTACCGACACCAGGTGGAGGCGTGCGCCGCGGCCGGCCCGACGCTGTTGGCGAGCAGCGGCACCCCGCACGCCGCCCTGGCGCGGTGGATCGACCTCTTCGTCGACTTCCTGGTCACCAAGCACGGCCTCGCCGAGGCGTTGCAGTCCGACGATGCCGCCTTCCAGACCCTGCACGCCTACTTCATCGACCGCCTCGTGCCCGTGTGCGCCCAACTGCTCGACGCCGCTGCCAGGGCGGGCGAGATCCGCCGCGACGTGCAGGCCTACGAGTTGCTGCGCGGCGTCGGCAACCTGTGCATCGGTGCGGACAACAACCCCCGCTACGACGCGCGACGCATGGTCGAACTCGTCATCGCAGGACTGCGCGTCCACCAGGGAGGGTCGGCCGCGACATCGTGACGTGCCCGGCGGTCACCGGACCGCCGGTGGTCAGGCGTCGGCGCGGGCGGCGAGGGCGTCCACCAGACGGCGGGCCGAGCCGGCCAGGTTCCACGTCGAGGCCAGCTCGAGCAGGCGGTCCGGGTCGACGGGCGCCGTCGGCAGCGCGGTGGGCAGCTCGGGCAGCGGCACGTCCAGCGCGACCCGGACCACCGTCGGCGCGACGGCCAGGTAGTCGCGGGCGGCTGCCAGCTTGGCGCGCAGGCCCGGCGCGAAGGACGAGTCCGAGTCGTCCAGGGCGGCCAGGATGCCGGCGATGTTCCCGTACCGTTCGATGAGCCGGGCGGCGGTCTTCTCGCCCACGCCCGGCACCCCGGGCAGGCCGTCACTGGGGTCGCCGCGCAGCGCGGCGAAGTCGGCGTACCGGTCGGCCGGCACACCGTAGCGTGCGCGCACCGCCGCGTCGTCGCAGTCGTCGAGTTTCGCCACGCCCCGCCCGACGTAGAGCAGCCGGACCGGCCGGGCGTCGTCGATGAGCTGGAACAGGTCCCGGTCGCCGGAGACCACCTCCACCGGGCCCGGCTGGGTCACCGACAGCGTGCCCAGCACGTCGTCGGCCTCGTAGCCGGCCGCCCCGACCACGGTGATGCCGACGGCGGCCAGCACCTCGAGGATCATCGGCACCTGCGGGGAGAGCGTGTCCGGTACGACCTCGCCGCCCTGCGGAGCCACCCGGTGCGCCTTGTACGACGGCAGCAGGTCGACCCGCCACGCCGGGCGCCAGTCGTAGTCCATGGCGCAGACCATCCGGTCCGCACCGCGCCCGCGGATCAGCGTGGCGAGCATGTCGAGGAAACCGCGGACCGCGTTGACCGGGGTGCCGTCCTCGGCCGAGGCGGCCGACTCGGGGATGCCGAAGTATGCGCGGAAGTAGAGGCTGGGTGCGTCGATCAGCAGGATCGGGGATCGGTGTGCCACGCCCGACAGCCTGGCACAGCCCTCCGACGATCGGGGGTACGCCCGGCCGCCGGTGGTGTCAGCGCCGCTCGCCGCGCCGGTAGAGGGTCTCGCGCCGGGCCAGGTACTGCACGACGTAGCTCGCCACCAGCAGCAGGATCGCCACCACCACCTCGACCCAGGCCGCGACGCCGTCGGCCACGGTGAGGCCGATGACCAGCAGAACCAGGCCGACAAGCGCGAGGACCCCGGCCCACAGCTGCCGGCGACGACGGGTCGCCGCCGGGTTCGCCTCGTTCGGTGCCACGTCGGTCCTCCCGGTCGGGGTGCCCGCGCGGGCACTCCGATCCAGGCTATGACCTCCGGGGACGTCCGGGCCGGCAAACCGCGCTGCGGGCTGGTCGCCGCGCGGCGCAGACTGCCGGTATGGCGTTCCTTCCCGGTCTGACGCTGGCCCGCCGCTACCACGACGAGGTGGTCGCGCCGATCCTGCGCCGCCATGACCCCGATCTGCGGTACGCGGCCGGACTACTCGACGGCGGGTCGGAGCTGCTCGGCCTGGACACCGCGCGGTCCACCGACCACGACTGGGGGCCGCGCCTGCAGCTGTTCGTCCCGGCGGCCGAGGCGGCCCGGATCCCCGACCTGCACGCCGCGCTGAGCGCCGAGCTGCCGATGGAATTCCTCGGCTGGCCGACCCGCTTCTCCGGCGAGAACGAGCGGCTTGGACGCGCCGATCCGGTGGGCAGCCGGCACGGGGTCAGCGTCGACGAGGTGGCTGGCTGGTGGCGCTGCCGGCTCGGCTTCGACCCGGCCGCCGGGGTCACCACGGCGGACTGGCTCGCCATCCCGACGCAGCGGCTGGCGGAGGTGACCGGCGGTGCGGTCTTCCACGACGGTCTCGGCGGCGCGCTGACGGCCCGGCGTACGGCGGTGGACTGGTATCCGTCGGACGTGTGGCGGCACGTGCTCGCCGCCGCCTGGACCCGGATCGCGCAGGCGGAGCACCTGCCCGGCCGGTGCGCCGAGGTGGGTGACGAGTTGGGCAGCCGGGTGGTGACCGCCGGGTTGGCCCGGGACCTGATGCGGCTCGGCCTGCTGCTGCACCGGCGTTGGCCGCCGTACGACAAGTGGCTCGGCACGGTCTTCGGCTGGGTCGCCGGTGCGGAGCCGGTGATCGCGGCGCTTGGCGACGCGCTCGGCCCGGGCGACTGGGCACGGCGCCAGGCCGGGCTCGTCGAGGCCCTGCAGACGGTGGCCCGGTGGACCGACGAGACCGCTCTGGCGGCGCCGGTGCACGCCCGGGCCGAGCCCTTTCACAGCCGCCCGTTCCTGGTGCTGCGTGCCGAGCGGGTCGCCGCCGCGTTGAGTGCCGCCATCACCGACCCGGCGTTGCGCCACCGGCCGCCGCTGGGTGCGATCGACCAGTACGTGCACAGCGCCGATGTGCTCGCCGACGCGGCCCGGGTGCGTCGGGTCGCCGGCAGCCTCTGACAGGCCGTGTGGTCACCGACCCCCGACGGTGACCGCCGGCGCGTCGGGTTGGGTCGGGCCCTCGTCGCGGTCGTGGTCGGTGAGGTCGCGCAGGTGCCGGACGGGGGAGAGCAGCAGCACCAGCGGCGCGGCGACCACCACGCCGGCGACGATCAGCAGGGTCGCCCGGGCGCCCAGCGGCCCGGCCACCGCGCCGGCGACCAGCCCGCCGACCGGGATCGCGCCCCAGGAGACGAACCGCACCGTTGCCATCACCCGGGAGAGCAGGTCGGGCGGGCTGGCGATCTGCCGGTAGGTCCGGGTGGTCACGCTGAGGACCACCGTCCCGAGGGAGAAGACGACGTTGCCGGCGGCGAAGGCGGCGTACGCCGGCCAGCCGGTGCCCCAGGGGATCAGGAACGCCCCGGCGACCGTGGTGAACCCGGCGGCGATCAATGCGCGTGCGGTGCCGATCCGTGTCGTGATCCATGAGGTGAGCGCCGCTCCGACGAGTGCGCCGGCACCCTCGACGGCGAGGAGTATCCCGACCAGACCGGCGGGGGCGTGCAGCTCACGGACCAGGTAGAGCGGGTAGAGCGCGAACTGCGCGCCGCAGACGAAGTTCATCGCCGTCGCGGCCCACATGCTCGGGCCCATCACCGGGTGGTACGCGACGAAGCGCCAGCCCTGGCGGATCAGCTCGCCGACCGGCGGCCAGCGGTCCGGCGCGTCGGCGCGGCGGGCGGGCAGGGTACGCAGCAGCGCGGCCGAGACGAGGTAGCTGGCGCTGTCGACGAGCAGGGTGGGCACCGCCCCGAGTGCCTGCACGGCGAGGCCGCCGAGCGCGGGGCCGCTGAGTTGGGTGGCGGCGTGGGTGGCCGAGGTGAGGCTGTTGCGCGACTGGAGCTGTTCACGGTCGACGATGCTGGGCAGGAAGGTCGAGTTGGCCACGTCGAAGAGCACGTTGGCGAAGCTGACCACGAGTGCGGTGACCACCAGGTGGGTGACGGTGAGGTGGCCCCACCACCAGGCGAGGGGGATCGACGCGACGGCGACCGCGCGGGCCAGGTCGGCGCCGATCTGGGCGCCGCGCAACGGGAGGCGCTGCACGATGACGCCGGCGGGCAGCCCGATCACGATCCAGGCGACGTAGCTGGCCGCGGCGATCAGGCCCATCTGGAACGCGGTGGCGTCGAGCACGGTGAGCGCCGTCAGCGGCAGGGCCACCGCGCCGACCGCCGACCCGACCATGCTGGTCGTGCCGGCGGTCCACCATCGCCAGAACACTCCGGCCCGCTCTCCGACGCGCATGTCGTCCGCCCCCGTTCAGCCGAGCCAGTGCGTTCCAATCTGGAACGGACTATAGTCGAAGCCGACACGGACGGGGGTGACGGGTGCGGCGGGAGGATCTTGCCGACGCGGACTGCGGCATCGCGCAGGCGCTCGGCGTGCTGGGGGACTGGTGGACGTTCCTCATCGTGCGCGACATCGCGGGCGGGACGACCCGCTTCGACGCGCTCCAACGCGAGCTGGGCGTCAGCCGGCGGGCGCTGACCGAACGCCTCACCGCGCTGGTCGAGCACGGTGTGCTGGAGCGGCGGCCGTACTCGCAGCACCCACCGCGCCACGACTACCTGCTCACTGCCAGGGGTGAAGGACTGCTACCGGTGCTGATCGCACTGCAGGACTGGGGGACGAGGCACCTGATGGGTGACGGAGAGCTGACCGCGACCGCCGACGCCGCCTCCGGCGAGGCGCGCCGGGTGCACGACCTGATCGGCCGGCGACTGCCCGACGTTGCCCTCCCCGGACCCGACGGGCAGCCGGTCGCGTTGACCGGCACCGACGCCTGGAGCGTCCTCTACTTCTTTCCCGGGGCGTACGCGCCGGAGGCGCACGCGTATCCGCCGGGCTGGGCGGAGATTCCCGGTGCACGGGGCTGCACGCTGGAGTCGAACACCTACGCCACCCGGTACGCGGACTTCCGCGTCGCCGGTGCGGACGTGCGGGGCGTCAGCACGCAGCGGCCGGACCAGCTCGCCGAGTTCGCCTCGCACGCCCGGCTGCCGTTCCCGCTGCTGTCCGACCAGGACGGTCGGCTCGCCGCAGGGCTGCTGCTGCCCACCTTCCGCGCCGGTGGGGTCCCGCGTTTCAAGCGGCTGACGGTGCTGGTCGACCCGGCGGCGGTGGTCCGGGCCGTGCAGTTCCCGGTCACCGATCCGGCCGGCTCGGTGGACGAGATGCTCGACCTGGTCCGCGAGCACCGCACCGCCTGATCGGGGCGGATGTGCGCAAGGGCTCCCCGCGTCACCGCGGGGAGCCCTTGCGTGCGGCTGTCAGGCCGGGAGGGTCCAGCGCTGGTTGGCGCCGGCGAAGCAGTCCCAGATCTGCAACCGGGTGCCGTCGGCGGAGCTGTTTCCGGTGGCGTCCAGGCACTTGCCCGACTGCGGGTTGCGCAGCGTCCCGTTGGACTGGGCCTGCCAGACCTGGGCGCCGCTGCCGTTGCAGTCCCACAGCTGGACCTTGGCGCCGTTGACCGTGGAGCCACCGGCGATGTCCGCGCACTTGCCGAGGGCGCGCAGCGTGCCGTTGCTGGCCACGGTCCAGCTCTGCGCGTTGCTGCCGTTGCAGCCCCACAACTGCACGGCCGTGCCGTTGGCGGTGCTGGCCGATGCCACGTCGACGCACTTGCCGCCGATCCCGGTGATCGGGCCGGTGCGGCCGGTCGGCGGCGGGGTGGTGCCGCCCATGATGGTGTCGTACATCGCGCTGACCAGCGAGGTCGAGCCGGTGGTGTCCTGCGACAGCTCCCAGTTCATCACGCCGCCGGCGTTGGCCAGCGCCCACTGCGTCTTGCGCTTCACCGTCGGGATGCCGTTGTAGCACTGCTGGGCCCCGGCGACCGTGGTGCAGTCCCGGTTGGCGTTCGCCGGGTCCATGGCCACCAGCGCCGAGTAGGTGTAGTAGCCGGGGCGGCTGTAGAACGGGATCCCGAGTACGGCCTTGCTGGCCGGTAGGCCGCGCGACTTCCACAGGTTGATGCTGGCGACCGACCAGTCGTAGTTGGCGTGCGGGTTGCCGCCGTCGTACGCCATGATGTTGAGCCAGTCGACCTGCGCGAACACGGCCGTCTGGACGCCCTCGACGCTGCCGCCCTCGGAGACCACGGCGGCGGTGAGCAGCTTGCCACGGCTGTGCATGGCGCTGCCGAGCTGCGTCATGAGCTGGGTGTAGTTGTTGGCCGAGGCACCCGGGTCGGGGTACTCCCAGTCCATGTCGACGCCGTCGAGGTTGTACTGGTTGACGAAGTTGACCAGGTTGTTGACGAAGTTGGTCCGGCTGCCGGAGTTGGCCGCGAGGGCCTCGAAGGCCGAGTCGTTGCCGTCGTTCCAGCCGCCGACCGCGATCGACACCTTGACGTTGTTGGCGTGGGCGAGGGAGACCAGCGACGAGAGCTTGCTCGGGTTCTCCACGGCGCGCAGGCTGCCGTCGTTGTTGGGCAGCACGAACGCGTAGTTGATGTGGGTGAGCTTGTTGTACTGGATGGTGTTGACGTTGCCGGCCCAGGAGGGCATGTAGCCGACGCTCTTGAAGTTGTTGGGCAGCACCACGGCCTGCGCGGCGGTGGGGACGAGGGTGAGGGTGGCGCCGGCGGTGGCCAGCGCGAGCAGGCCGGCGGCGAGGGCGCGGCGCAGTGGTGAGGACATCGGGGGCCTTCCCGTGGGCGGGGGACGACAGCCGCCCGCGCGGGGTCGTCGCGGGCGGGCGGTACGGGACGCAGGGACGGGTGGGCCTCGAGGCAGCCAAATCTTAAAGAGTGTTAACTGTCGACGTCAATCAACGTCGGTGGATTTCCGGGCTTCCGGCGGCCGGGATGTACGCGGCGCGGCGACGCGCCCACTCCCGGCGATCCCCAAACGACCGTTAAGCTGACGGCGTGGGAACCGACGAGCTGTACCCGCCGGACCGGCTGACCGCGGCGCAGCGCGCCACCGCCGCCGCCGGCCTGGACGCCCTGCTACTCACCCCCGGCTCCGATCTCCGCTACCTGACCGGGTACGACGCCCACGAGGGGGAGCGGCTGACCTGCCTGGTGCTGCCCGCCCAGGGCGAGCCGACCCTGATCGTGCCGACGTTGGAGCGGCCGGCGGCGGAGGCGTCCCCGGCACCCGCCACCGGGGTACGCATCGTCGACCACCCCGACGGCGCCGACCCGTACCCCCTGGTCGTCACCGCCCTCGACGGCCCCGTCACGACGGTCGGTCTGGCCGACCGGATGTGGGCCGAGCAGGTCCTCGCCCTGCGCACCGCTCTCCCCGACGCCACGCAGCGGCTCGCCGGCGAGGTGCTGCGCGAGCTGCGCATCCGCAAATCCCCCGCAGAGGTCGCGGCGCTCGCCGAGGCCGGCGCGGCGATCGACGAGGTGCACCGACGGATGGGGGAGTGGCTGCGCCCCGGGCGCACCGAGGCCGAGGTGGCCGCCGACATCGCCGCGGCGATCCGCGCCGCCGGGCACGTCACCGTCGACTTCGTCATCGTGGCCGCCGGGCCGAACGGCGCCAGCCCGCACCACGGCACCTCGGACCGGCCGATCGGCGCCGGCGAGCCGGTGGTCGTGGACATCGGCGGCACCATGGCCTCGGGTTACCGCTCGGACTGCACCCGCACCTACGTCGCGGGCGGGCCGGCGCCGGCCGAGTTCCTGGACTACTACGCGGTGCTGCACGACGCCCAGCGCGCCGCCGTGGCGGCGGTACGGCCCGGGATCACCGGCGCGCAAGCCGACGCCGCCGCCCGGGAGCCGATCACCGCCGCCGGCTACGGCCCGGCGTTCCTGCACCGCACCGGCCACGGCATCGGCCTGGACGGTCACGAGGAGCCCTACCTGGTGGCCGGCAACGACCGGCCGCTGGAGGCGGGAATGGCGTTCTCCATCGAGCCGGGCATCTACCTCGCGGGCCGGCACGGCGCCCGCATCGAGGACATCGTCGTCTGCACCTCAGACGGCGTGCAACGGCTCAACACCACCCCCACGGAGCTCATCGCGCTATGACTGTCGACCGGATCCTCCCCACCGACGAGGCCCACGACCTGCTGGACCTCGCCACCGAGCTCGCCGACCGCGAGCTCGCGCCGAAAGCCGCCGGCTTCGAGGAGCGCGCCGAGTTCCCCCGCGACGTGCTGCGAACCCTCGGGCGGGCGGGCCTGCTCGGCCTGCCGTACCCGGAGGAGCACGGCGGCGCGGCCCAGCCGTACGAGGTGTACCTCCAGGTGCTGGAGATCCTGGCCAGCCGCTGGCTCGCCGTCGCCGAGGCGGTCAGCGTGCACACCCTGTCCTGCTACCCGGTGGCCGCGTTCGGCAACGACGAGCAGCGCAAGCTGCTGCCGGACATGCTCGGCGGCGACCTGCTCGGCGCGTACTGCCTCTCCGAGCCGCAGGGCGGCTCCGACGCGGCGGCGCTCAGCACCCGGGCGGTCCGCGACGGCGACGCGTACGTCGTCTCCGGCACCAAGGCGTGGATCACCCACGCCCGGGTCGCCGACTTCTACAACATCTTCTGTCGCACCGGCGGGCCCGGCCCGAAGGGCATCTCCTGCCTGCTCGCCGACGCCGGCACCGCGGGCATCACACCGCAGGCCGCGGAGCGGACCATGGGGTTGCGCGCCTCGCCGGTCGCGCAGCTCGCCTTCGACGAGGCGCGGGTGCCGGCCGATCGGTTGATCGGCGGCGAGGGTGTCGGTTTCACCATCGCGATGTCCGCACTGGACTCCGGCCGGCTGGGCATCGCGGCCTGCGCCGTCGGGCTGGCCCAGGCCGCGCTGGACTACGCCGTCGGATACGCCCGGGAGCGGCAGCAGTTCGGCCGGGCCATCATCGACTTCCAGGGGCTGGGCTTCACCCTCGCCGACGCGGCCACCCAGATCTCCGCCGCCCGCGCGCTGACCCTCGCGGCGGCCCGGCTGCGCGACGCCGGGCGCCCGTACTCGATCGAGGCGGCCAAGGCGAAGCTCTTCGCCACCGACATGGCGATGCGGGTGACCACCGATGCCGTGCAGGTGCTCGGCGGCGCCGGCTACGTGGCCGACCACCCGGTGGAGCGGTACATGCGCGAGGCCAAGGTGCTGCAGATCGTGGAGGGCACCAACCAGATCCAGCGGGTGGTGATCTCCCGGGCTCTCGCCAAGGGCTGAGCACCAGGCGACGATGCGTGGTGGCGCGGCTGCGGTGGGTCCACCGCGGCCCGCCGCCCGCGCGGTGCCGTGGGAGCGTCGTCGCCGTCAGCCGTTTTTCCCGGTAGGTTGCTCGCCGTGGAGGAGATCGACCGCGCCATCGTCGCAGCGCTGACCGGTGACGGCCGGCTGTCGTACACCGACCTGGCCGAGAAGGTGGGCCTGTCGGTGTCCGCCGTGCACCAGCGGGTGCGCCGGCTGGAGCAGCGCGGGGTCATCAAGGGGTACGCCGCCCGGGTCTCCTTCGAGGCGCTGGACCTGCCGTTGACCGCGTTCGTGGCGATCCGGCCGTTCGACCCGTCGCAGCCGGACGACGCGCCGGAGCGACTGGCCCACCTGCCCGAGATCGACTCCTGCTACTCGGTGGCGGGGGAGGACTTCTATATGTTGCTGGTGCGGGTGGCCAGCCCGACCGACCTGGAGCGGGTGCTCCAGGAGATCCGCACCTCGGCGAACGTGACCACCCGGACGACGGTGGTCCTGTCCACCCCGTACGAGAACCGGCCCCCGAAGATCAGTGCCGCGCCACCGAGTCGGTCGCGGTCCCGGGTGCCGGAGGAGCCGGCTGGTTCCACCGCAGGATGACCTGCCGGCCGTGCTCGTGACCGAGAACGCTGACCGTGGCGGTGTCCAGCCGCAGTCGGCCGCCGGCGGACGGGGGCATGCCGATCCAGCGGGCGCCGAGCACCCGCAGGCTGTGGGCGTGGCCGACCAGCGCCACGGTGCCCCGGTCGAGCAGCGGGGTGACCCGGGTCAGCACCCGGTCGAGCCGGTCACCCACCTGCGCGGGTGACTCTCCGCCGGGGCAGCCGTCGGTCCAGATGTTCCAGTGCGGCTGGTCGGAGTGGATGTCGACGGTGGTGCGTCCCTCGTACTCGCCGTAGTTCCACTCGCTGAGGTCCTCGTCAACGGCGTCGACGGTGAGCCCGGCCAGCTGCGCGGTGCGCAGCGCCCGGGAGCGGGGGCTGGCCAGCACGGTGACGAAACGCCGGCCGGCGAGGAACGCCGCGAGGGTGCGGGCCTGCCGCTCGCCGTCGGGGGTCAGCTCCAGATCGGTGTACGAGGTGTGCCGTCGGGTGGCGCTCCAGGTGGTCTCGCCGTGCCGGATCAGCAGGAGCTCTCCCATGCGCCCAGTTAACCATCGCGGGGATGACAGCACCGGGTGGGTACGGATGCCGCTGTGGGGTGGCTCCGACGGCAGCCGTTGAGCGTCACCCACGGTGATCCATGCGTCGTAGGCACCGAACGAAGGGTCCCTTACTATCTTCCTAGGATGCCTTACGCGATGTGCGGTCCGCGACAAACGTTTCGGCACCAGCGGGGTGGGCAAGCGGTCGGAACACCCGCCAGACGGAGGAGGCGCGATGAGCTTCACCGAGAAGGCACGCAACAAGGTCGAGCAGGTGGCCGGCGCCGCCAAGGAGCGGATGGGCGACGCGACCGACAACGAGTCGATGCGCGGCGAGGGCGCGAGCCAGCAGAGCAACGCGCGTGCCAAGCAGGCCGGACAGAACGTGAAGGAAGCCGGCAGCAAGATCAAGGACGCCTTCAACAAGTGAGCTGACCGGGGACCCGCGCGTTCGCAGCCGGCTAGGGTCGGCGGCGTGACCGTGCTTCGTTCGCTGGTGTTGTTCGCGCTGGCCGCGCTGGCCGAGATCGGTGGGGCGTGGCTGGTCTGGCAGGGCTGGCGGGAGCAACGCGGCCTGTGGTGGATCGCCGCCGGAGTGGCGGCGCTGGGCTGTTACGGCTTCGTCGCCACGTTCCAGCCGGACGCGCACTTCGGCCGGATCCTGGCCGCGTACGGCGGGGTGTTCGTGGCGGGTTCGTTGGGCTGGGCGATGCTGGTGGACGGCTTCCGGCCGGACCGGTGGGACCTGGTCGGCGCGGCGCTCTGCCTGCTCGGCGTCGCGGTCATCATGTACGCGCCGCGCGGCGCGTCGGCCTAGCGTCGCTGGCATGCCGACGCGCCGTCACGCGATCGTCGTTCAGACGGCGGAACGCTCCGCGACCGGCCGGCGGCGCAGGCCCACGTTCGACATGGCCGGTGGTACGTAGGCCACGTCGTTGGGGCCTGCGTCGGTGCCGGGCGGCGCGATGTCGTCGATCCGGTCGAGGATCTCGTCGGTCAGGGTGACGTCGGCGCCGGCCAGCAGGTCGTCGAGCTGTGCCATGGTGCGCGGCCCGATGATCGCCGAGGTGACGCCCGGGTGCGCGATCGCGAACGCCATCGCGAGGTGGGTCAGCGGCATGCCAGCCTGTTCGGCGAGCGGAATGAGCTGCTCCACGACGTCGAGCTTGCGCTCGTCGCTGAAGTGCTGCGGGGTGTAGCCCGACCGGTGACTGTCGGCCTGTTGGCCCTTGCGGTACCGGCCGGTGAGCAGGCCCTGGCCCAGCGGGCTCCACACCAGCGCGCCCATCCCGTACCGCTGGCAGACCGGCAGCACCTCGCGTTCGATGCTCCGGTTGAGGATCGAATACGGCGGTTGCTCGGTGCGGAAGCGTTCGAGGCCGCGCCGTTCGGCGACCCACTGCGCTTCGACGATGTCCGAGGCGGGGAAGGACGACGCGCCTATCGCGCGAACCTTGCCGCTGTGGATGAGGTCGGACAGGGCGGACAGGGTCTCCTCCACGTCGACGGACGGGTCGGGGCGGTGGATCTGGTAGAGGTCGAGGTGGTCGGTCTGCAGGCGGCGCAGGGAGTTCTCGACCGCGGTGGTGATCCAGCGGCGTGAGTTTCCGCGCTGGTTCGGGTCCTCGCCCATCGGGTAGTGCAGCTTGCTGGCGAGCACGACGTTGTCGCGGCGGCCCTTGAGGGCCTTGCCGACGATCACCTCGGATTCGCCGCCGGAGTACACGTCGGCGGTGTCGACAAAGTTGATCCCTGCGTCCAGTGCCTTGTGGATGATGCGGATCGAATCGTCGTGGTCGGGGTTTCCCATGGCGCCGAACATCATGGCGCCGAGGCAGTACGGGCTGACGCTGATTCCGGTACGGCCCAGGTTGCGGTATTTCATTTCGTCCCTTGGAGTGATTCTGTGACTGGTCGGTTCCGTGCGGGGCAGGAACGGCGCGCGTGACCGTTCCTGTGGTGTGTGCTATCCGGACTGCGTGGAGGCCGCGGTGCGCAGTTGCTCGTCGT
This sequence comes from Micromonospora sp. RHAY321, assembly GCF_023896955.1. Lineage (GTDB taxonomy): Bacteria > Actinomycetota > Actinomycetes > Mycobacteriales > Micromonosporaceae > Micromonospora. The sequence goes on along the minus strand of NZ_JAMHIW010000001.1, from coordinate 98,624 downwards.
CGAACACGATTTCGACGAGTGGGCTGCGGGCGAACCAGTCGTCGAACCTCTGGCGCCGGCCGACCCGGGCGGCGATCTCGGGTCGATTCTGGAGGTCGAGGACCGCGGTGATCACCCGCCGTCGTGTCGGCTCGTCGACCGGTACCGCGGTGGCGGGCAGGTCGGCTGTGACACCGTGCTTGAGATGCACCGTGAACCGTGGGTGGGCGCGCAGGTTCGCGTACCAACTGCGGGGCCCGGGCATGCCGGTCAGGTACCAGCGGCCGTCGACGCGGTGGAACCAGATTTCGACGCGGCGTGGGATGCCGCTGCGTGCTCCCAGTGTCGTGATGTCGATGGTGCGCTCGGCCGCGGACGAGTCCGGTCCGATGGCGAGGGCGCGTGCGACGGCGTCGTTAGCCGTCATGGGCGGATTGAGGGCTCGTCGTGGTGGGCCATGTCGCCCTCGGTTTTGGTTCGGCTTATTGCGCGGTATGTCATTCTTCCCCCATGTTCTGATACGTCGATTGAAGCAGCGCCGCGGAGGCCGAACTAGGCAAATCGTGTCGAGTGGTTGCACGATCCTCTTGCCGGTGTCAGGGAAGTGCGGCGCCAGTGCTTCCGGATCCGGCCCGTATGCGCAAGGCATCGATACTGGGCGGGGCGCCGAACAGTCGCCGGTACTCCCGGCTGAATTGGGACGGGCTGTCGTATCCGACGCGGTGGGCAACGCGGCTGATGTCGTTGGGGCTGTTTGTCAGCAGCAGTCGCGCCGTCTGCAGGCGGATGTGCTTCTGGAACTGGATGGGGCTCATCGCCGTCACCGCCTGGAAGTTCCGGTGGAACGCGGAGACGCTCATTCCGGAGAGCTGTGCCACCTCGTCGACGCGGAACGGCCGGGTGTAGTTCTCCCGGATCCATCGCACGGCCCGGGCGATGTGGCTCAGGCTGCTGTCGGCGAGGCCGATCTGCCGGACGGTCTCACCTTGTTCGCCGGTCATCAACCGCCAGAGGATCTCGCGCTTGAACAGGGGGGCCAGCGTCCTGCGGTCGTGTGGGCGGTCGAGCAGGCGTAGCAGCCGCACGATGGCGTCGAGCAGTTCGTCCGGGGCGTCACTGACCGCGATTCCGGGCCGCGCGGTGCCGGGTGATTGCGGCAGGTCGCCCGGCCCGGCCCCCAGTAGCAGCTCCGCGATGGCGGCGGGTTCCAGGGTCATCCCGAAGCCGAGCGTGGGGTTGCCCGGGGTGGTTTCGATGACGTGCCCCGTCACCGGGAGGTCAACCGAGGCGACGAGGTACTGACCCGGGCCGTATTCGTACATCTGGTCGCCGAGTGCGAGGCGCTTGCCACCCCGGGCGATGACCGCCAGCACCTTGCCGGACATGGAGGAGACCGGGGAGGCGGTGTGGTCGATCCGGCAGACCCGCACGCCTTCGATCGCGGTGTTCAGATCGAGGCGTACGTGCCGTTCCAGCAGGTCGCGAAGCTCGGCCAGGGGCATATCCGACAGTGCAGCACGACACCTGCGATGACCGCTGGCGAGCGGCAGGATCGTGCAAGGAGTCGCCAGTTTCGTGAGAGCGTCCACCGGGTCTGGTTGACAGTTGGGGGACACGGTTCTTCTTCACGTCTGGGATGATCACCGCCGTGATCCGATCTTGGGTGCGCCCGCTGCTCGGTGTTCTGGTGGCGGTGGCCGTCGTCGGCGCTGCCGCGTCGCTGATCGGGCGGTCCGCGCGGCCCGCTCCGTCCACGACCATCGGCGGGTCGTTCGTCGCGCCGGTTGCCCCGACGGTGCCTGCGGTTGCCGCGACCACCCAGGAGCCCCGACCGGCGGCCACCATGCCAGGCGCGTCGCGCCCGGGGACCCGGCCGCCGGTGGTGGATCACGGACCGCGTACCGGCAACCGGGTGGCGTTGACGTTCGACGCGGACATGACCGACGGGATGCTGGGCAATCTGCGCGCCGGGCGGGTGAGGTCCTACGCCAATCTGCGCATCCTCGATGTGTTGGAGCGGGAGCAGGTTGCGGCCACCTTTTTCCTGACCGGCAAGTGGGTGCAGCGCTATCCGGAGACCACCCGGCGGATCGCCGGCAATCCGCGTTTCGAGTTGGCCAACCACACCTTCGGGCACCTGGCGTACACGGGTGACTGTTACGACCTGCCGCGGTTGCCCGCGCGGGGTATGACCGACGACGCGGCGAAGACGTTCGAGGTGATCGAGGCGTACGGGGGGCGGCAGACGCGGTACTTCCGCTTTCCGGGGCTCTGCCATGACGCGGCGGCCCTGGAGGCGCTCGCGCCGTTGGGGGTGACGGTGGTCGACGGGGACGTGGTGAGCGGGGACCCCTTCGCCACGGCCTGGGAGCCGCTCGTGCGGGCGGTGCTGGACAACGTACGCCCCGGGTCGGTTGTGATCATGCATGTGACGGAGGCGAACGCCCGGATGACCGACGAGGCGCTGCCGTACATCCTGGCCGGGCTGCGTGAGCGGGGCCTGGTCCCGGCGCCGCTGTCCGAGGTGCTGGCCGGCGCCTGAAGCGCCGGGCCGACTCGGCCCGCCCGCCCGTTCCGTGCCGGCACGGAGCGGGCGGGCGGGTACTGATGACCCGCCCGCCCTTGGTGTCCAGCCTGGCGCTTACCGTCGGCGGCGGCTGGGCTCCGGGATGTTTGCCTCGATCTCCTCGTGGCGGACCTGTTCGTCGATCGGTTGGTCCTCGACCACCTCGTTCTTGGCCAGGCGGACCCGCTCGACCGGCACGCTGTCCTTGGCCACCACGGGCCGTTCGGCGCGCAGTTGCATCTCCTGCTGTGCCTCGCCGATGCCGGCGCGAACGTTGCCCGCGTCCGAGGCCGTGATCGGTTCGCGCTCGACGTAGACCTCGTCGTGCTCGACCGGGACGGTCGTGTGCACGTTCTCGGTGACCACGTTCTTGCGCAGCACCGCCTTGCCGGCAGGCTGGCTCTCGGTGCCCACGCGCAGCCGCTCCTCGGAGCGGATGAGTTCCTCGCGGGCCTGCGGCGTCTGCTTCGGCTGCATGCGATAGTGCGCGTAGAGCTGCGTCGTCTGCTCGGCGTTCAGCGGCGTGTCGTTGTCGGGCTCCACGCTCGGGGCGCTGCGGACGTCTGCCTGGTCGTAGGCGACCTTCAGCTTGCCCTTCTGCATCTGCGCGTTGCTCAGCGGGGCCATCGGATCACGGCCACCGCCGGTTTGCACGCTGACCCAGGCCGGGTGGCCTGCGGTGGCCCACACCTGGCGGACCGTGCCGATCGTGGAACCCGACTGGTCTTGGACGTCCTGGCCGTACAGCGAACGCACCTGCTGTTCATTGAGTTGCACGGGTCGTCCTCCTCTCGCGTGTCACCGTCCGCGTACCCGACGAGTCCCCGGCTATTCGGCACCCCGCGCCTACGCGAAGTGGACGAGTGGCCCGAACGGCTGACCAGGCGTAACCGGAGCCGACGGGGATGTTGCGCTCACCCTGTGGCAAATGCGAGGGAAGGAAAAGACGTGAACACTCATCCCATCCCTCGTCAGGGACCGACCGGTGTCCTGGGGCGTCCGACACGCCTGCGCGCGTCGGACAGGAGCATGAGCACCAGCACGGCGGTGACGGTAGCGAGTTGCACGGTGGCGGGGAGGGTGACTCCGACGGGGATGGTGGCCAGGACCACCAGTGCGGCGGTGGGGCGGCTGCGGGGGATGGGCAGGCCCAGGGCGCGGCGGGTGGCGGCGATGCCGATCAGGAAGAGGGTGACGCCGCCGCTGAGGGCGAGGGCGGCGCCGGGTGTGGCCGGTTGGTCGGGGTGGGCGACGGTGGCGTGCAGGTCGGCGGCGGCGGGGATGACCCCGAGCAGGAGCAGGAAGTGGGGGAGGACGAAGGTCCTGGCGGCGATTCGGCTGCGGGCGGCGGGTGCCGCGTCGGCGAGGACGGCCTCGGCGGGCCGGGTGTCGGCGAAATAGATCCACCAGAGGGCGGCGGGTAGGGCGAGCGCGAGGAGGATCGTGCCGGCCCTGCCGGCGGTGAAGTGGTCGGTGGGGACGCCCATGCCGATGGTGATGACGGATTCGCCGAGGGCGACGATGACGAGCAGGCCGTGTCGTTCGACGAAGTGCGCCGGTCTCAGGTGGAAGGCGGCGGCGACGCTGATCCAGGAGTGGCGGGGGAGCAGGTAGGGCAGGACGGCCTGGGTGAGTACGGCGGCGGTCCACAGGGCGGGCACGGCGGGGCCGCTGAACGCGGTGGAGGCCAGGACGAGCAGGGCGGCGCCGAGGTTGTAGGGGGCGAGCCGGCGGACGCCGGCGCGGGCGTCGGAGTGGGTGAACAGGAGGAGGTGCACGAGGACCACGATCAGGTAGCCGATGGCGAAGACCAGACCGGTGTCGGCGAGGGCGGCGGGCAGGGCGACGGCGGTGAGCAGGAAGCCGGCCATGCCGGCGAGGAGCAGCAGCTTGTCGGTGCTGCGTCGGGGTGGGACGTGGTTGGTGAGCCAGGCGTAGCCGGTGTAGAGGTACCAGAGCAGCCCGAAGATGAGCACGGTGCGGCCGAGGGTGGCCCAGCTGAGGTCGGTCTCCAGGGTGTGGGTGAGCTGCGTGATGGTCAGGACGAAGACGACGTCGAAGAAGATCTCGATGGGAGCGACGCGGGCGGCGGTGCCGGTGTCAGGGGCGGGCCGCGGGTGTCCCATGGTGGGGACGGTAGTCGTCGGGAATGCGCGACGCCCCCGGGAAGCGGGTTCCGCGGGGGCGTCGTGGCTGGTGGGTCAGTCGTTGTGGTGGGTGGTCCACCACTGCTGGCCGGTGGCGGGCAGGGTGTCGATCGGGTCGTAGTAGGCGTAGCGCTTGTTGAGCGCCTCCAGGTCGGCGGACTCGATGGAGGTGCGGTAGTTCTTCGTCCAGTAGGAGATGCCGTGCTCGCGGTCGTAGTCGGTGAGCATGTGCACCCAGCGCTTGCCGACGAAGGGGACGTCGCAGACGATCCGTGGGGTGGCGTAGCCGGGCAGGTAGCCCATGATGTCGTGCTGGAGTTGCTGGGCGTGCCAGACGGGGACTCGCCAGTGTTCGGCGTTGGGGATCATGTCGCACATGTAGAAGTAGTACGGCAGGATCCCGGCCTCACCCTGGAGCGCGAAGCAGAGGTCGAGCAGCTCGGGGGTGGTGGCGTTGACGCCGCGCATGAGGACGCCCTGGTTGCGGACGTCGCGGACGCCGACGTCGAGGGCGGTCTGGGCGGCGCGGGCGACCAGTGGGGTGAGTGACTGGGCGTGGTTGACGTGGGTGTGGATGGCGAGGTTGACGCCGCGTCGTGCGGCGGTGCGGGCGACGCGTTCCAGGCCCTCGACCACGTCGGGCTGCAACCAGTGCTGGGGTAGGCCCATGAGGGCCTTGGTGGCGAGCCGGATGTCGCGCACCGTCTCCAGTTCCAGGAGCCGCATGAGGTACGACTCGAGGTTGCGCCAGGGCACGTTGGCCACGTCGCCGCCGGAGACGACCACGTCGCGGACGCCGGGGTGGGCCTTGAGGTAGGTGATGTGGGCGTCGTAGCGCTCGACGGGCTTGAGGGTGAGCTTGAGTTTGTCGACGGCGGGGGTGGAGTTGCCGACGAGGTCCATGCGGGTGCAGTGCCCGCAGTACTGGGGGCAGGTGGAGAGCAGCTCGGCGAGGACCTTGGTGGGGTAGCGGTGGGTGAGGCCTTCGGCGACCCACATGTCGTGCTCGTGCAGGGAGTCGCGGCTGGCGTAGGGGTGTGACGGCCAGTCGGTGCGTCGGTCGGAGGCGACCGGGATCATGTAGCGCCGGATGGGGTCGGCGAGCAGCGCCTCGGTGGTGAGGGGCGCGAACGGCACCATCGTGTTGATCATCTGGGGTGGCACCAGCATCGACATGGTGGCCAGGGCCTTCTGGTCGGCCTCGAGGTCGGCGTAGAAGGTCTCGTCGATGAGGTCGCCGAAGACGGTGCGGAGCTGCTTGATGTTCTTGACGCAGTTGACGCGCTGCCACTGGGCGGATTCCCACTGGTCGCGGGTGACGTGTCGCCAGCCGGGGAAGCGGGTCCAGTCGGGCTCGACCAGGGGGCGGCGGTGGTATTCGTACGGCTGCCCGGCGGTCGGTACGGCGACCGGGGCGTGACGGGGTTGAGGGATGGTCTCAACCGGTTGGGTCTGGGTCACGGCCCCTCCTCGGTGCTGCGGCTGATCATCGAAACCCGAAGGCTACTGGAAAATATCCGGCGAAGAAATTAGTCTGCCGTAAGTTTTCCCGTTGCGCGAGCCCCTGACCGGGGCTTCGGACGGCTGGACAGGGGAGGTGGGCGTGACGTCACCGGTGGGACTGCACCGCGTCGTGGAACCGGCGGGGGTGCTGCCGCAGGCGGCCTGGCGGCTGGACACGTCCGCCGCGATCGCCCCGAACGAGGTGCGGATCCGGGTGCAGCGGCTGAACCTGGACGCGGCGAGCTTCCGGCAGCTGTCGGAGAAGCACGGCGGTGACGGTGACGCGGTCCGCGCCGAGGTGCTGGAGATCATCTCCACCCGGGGGAAGATGCAGAACCCGGTGACCGGCTCCGGCGGGATGCTGATCGGCACCGTGGAGGAGGCCGGCCGGCGCTCCCCTCTGGGCCTCAGGCCCGGCGACCGGGTGGCCACCCTGGTGTCGTTGACGCTGACCCCCCTTGCGGTGACCGACGGGCTGGCCCGTTGGGACGGGCGCAGCGAGCAGGTGCCCTGCGACGGGTGGGCGATCCTGTTCGCCCGCTCCATCGCCGCGGTACTGCCCGACGACGAGGACCCGCAACTGTCCCTGGCGGTGCTGGACGTGTGCGGCGCGCCCGCGCTGACCGCGCGGGTGGTGTCGCGCTACGTGGAGGATCGACGGCGGGCCGGTGACCCGACGCCGGTGCGCGTGGCGGTCATCGGAGGGGCCGGCAAGAGCGGCTCCCTGTCCCTCGCCGCAGCGCGGCGGGCGGGCGCCGCGCGTACCGTCGGGGTGGTGCCGGTGCAGGCCGAGCGCGACGCGCTGACGGCCGCCGGCCTGGCCTCGGTGGTGGCGTTGGCCGACGCGCGGGACCCGGTGGCGCTGTCCACGGCGGTGACCACGGCTCTGGGCAGCCCGGCGGACGTCACGGTGGTCTGCGTGGACGTGCCGGGCTGTGAGCACGGGGCGGTGCTGGCGACCGCCGACGGCGGCACGGTGATCTTCTTCTCGATGGCGACGAGCTTCTCCGCGGCGGCGCTGGGCGCCGAAGGGCTGGCCGCGGACGTGACGATGCTGGTGGGCAACGGGTACGTGCCGGGGCACGCGGAGCTGGCGTTGGGGCTGTTGCGCGCCGAGCCGGGGGTGCGTCGGCTGTTCGCGACGCGGATCGCGGCAGACTGAGGTCATGACGAACCCCTCGACCTTGTACCGCGGCGGCGTCCTGCACTGTCCCGCCGATCCGAGCGCGACCGCGCTGCTGGTCTCCGGTGGGCGGATCGCCTGGCTGGGACCCGACGGTGACGCGCCGCCCGCCGACCGGGTGGTGGACCTGGGTGGGGCGTTGGTGACGCCGGCGTTCGTCGACGCGCACGTGCACGCCACCGACACCGGGTTGACGTTGTCCGGGCTGGAGTTGTCCGCGGTGCGTTCGGCGGCGCAGCTGCTCGACGCGGTGGCCGCGTTCGCGGCGGGTCTGCCGGCCGACGCGGTGGTGCTGGGGCACGGCTGGGACGAGTCGGGCTGGCCGGATCCGGCGCTGCCGGACGCGGCGGCCCTGGACCGCGCGGCCGGTGGCCGACGGGTGTACCTGTCGCAGGCGTCGATCCATTCGGCGCTGGTGTCGACGGCGTTGCTGGCGGCGTGCCCGCAGGCGGCGGCCGAGGCGGGCTACGACGCGTCGGGGTGGTTGCGTCGGGACGCCCACCACGTGGTGCGGGCCGCGGCGCAGGGCTCGGTGAGCCGGGCGCAGCGCGTCGCTGCGCAGCGGGTGGCGCTGGCGCACGCGGCGTCACTGGGTATCGCGGCGGTGCACGAGTGCGGCGGCCCGGAGATCTCCGACGAGGAGGACTTCACCGGTCTGCTGGGCATCTCCGGCGCCGGGTTGCCGGAGGTGTACGGGTACTGGGGTGAGCTGGGCGGCGCGGCGCGGGCCCGGGAGCTGGGTGCGGTGGGCGCCGGCGGTGACCTGTTCGCCGACGGGGCGCTGGGTTCGCGCACGGCGCACGTGTCGCAGCCGTACGGCGACGGCGACGGCTGCGGGCACGGGTACCTGTCGGCCGAGCAGGTCCGCGACCACCTGCTGGACTGTGCGGCGCACGGCATGCAGGGCGGATTCCACGCCATCGGTGACGCGGCGATCGGCACGGTGCTGGAGGGGTTCGCGGCGGCGGCGTCGACGCTGGGCGTGGAGCGGTTGCGCGCCGCGCGGCACCGCATCGAGCACGCGGAGATCATGGACAAGCCGATGATCGCCCGGTTCGTGGAGTACGGGATCGTGGCGAGCATGCAGCCGGCGTTCGACCGGCTGTGGGGCGGCGCGGGCCGGATGTACGAGTCGCGGTTGGGTCTGGACCGGGCGTTGGAGTCCAACCCGATGGGCGCGATGCACGGAGTGGGTGTGGCGCTGGCGTTCGGGTCGGATTCGCCGGTGACGCCGCTGGACCCGTGGGGGTCGGTGCGGGCCGCGGCGGCGCACCACAACCCGGCGCAGCGGATGAGTGTGCGGGCGGCGTTCGCCGCGCACACCCGCGGTGGGTGGCGGGCGGTGCACCTGGACGTCGAGGGGGTCCTCGCGTTGGGCGCACCGGCGACGTTCGCAGTGTGGTCGACGCCCGCGGGGGTCGAGCGGGGCCTGCCGGTGCTGCAGGCCGAGGACCCGGAGCTGCGGGGTCCGCAGGACCCGACGCCGCTGCCGGTGTGCCGGAGCCTGGTGCTGCGCGGTGAGGTCATCTATCAGGAAGGGTCGTCGTGAGCGAGCAGAGCGAGCGGACCGGCAGGCACGGCAGCGCGCCGATGGTCGATGTGGCGGGGGCGGCGGCGTGACCGGCAAACTCGACCTCGATCCGGTGCTGGTGGCGCGGGCACGGGAGTTGGCGCGCCGGGCCGGACAGCCGGTGGTGGACCTGGCGCGCAGCCACACGACGGTGTCGGTGGAGCGGGCGGTGCTGCGCCTGGCCGGGGTGACCGGCGCCGACCCCGACGGCATCCCGTGGGTGAACCGGCTCGTCGACGCGGTCGTCGCGGACGTGGGGCTGGGGCACGGGGTGGCGGTGCCGGTGTTCGACGCACTGACCCGTGAGGGCATCACCGACGTGACGCTGCTGGCGCAGAAGGCCGCCGCCGGGTCGGTGCGTTTCGCCGTGCCCACCGGTCGGGCCGCCACAGCCGCCCGGTCGGCGGCGCGCAGGGCCGTCGCGGCGGGTGTTCGGCGCATCGACCGGCGGCGCGCCGAACGCGACCGGCTGATCAAGCGGCACGGGGACCCGAAGCAGCGGCCGTGGATCTACCTGATCGTGGCGACCGGGGACATCTACGAGGACATCCCGCAGGCGCAGGCGGCGGCGCGGGCGGGCGCGGACGTGATCGCCGTGATCCGGTCCACCGGGCAGTCGCTGCTGGACTACGTGCCCGAGGGCGCCACCCGGGAGGGGTTCGCCGGCACGTACGCCACGCAGGAGAACTTCCGGCTGATGCGCGCGGCGCTGGACGAGTCGTCGAAGGAGTTGGGCCGCTACGTGCGGTTGACCAACTACGCCTCCGGTCTGTGCATGCCGGAGATGGCGACCCTCGCCGGCCTGGAACGCCTCGACATGATGCTGAACGACTCGATGTACGGGATCCTGTTCCGCGACATCAACCCGATCCGCACGTTCGTCGACCAGCGGTTCTCCCGGCAGGTGCACGCCCGCGCCGGGATCATCATCAACACCGGTGAGGACAACTACCTCACCACCGCCGACGCGGTCGACGAGGCGCACACGGTGACGGTGTCGCAGCTGCTCAACGAGTTCTTCGCCCACGAGGCCGGGCTGGCGGACTGGCAGTTGGGGCTGGGGCACGCCTTCGAGATCAACCCGGAGGTCCCGGAGTCGTTCCGGTTGGAGCTGGCGCACGCGCTGCTGGCCCGGGAGTTGTTCCCCGACGCGCCGCTGAAGTGGATGCCGCCGACCAAGCACATGACCGGCGACGTGTTCCGCGGCAACCTGCTCGACGGGTTCTTCAACCTGGCGGGCACACTGACCGGGCAGGGCATCCTGCTGGTGGGCATGATGACCGAGGCGGTGGTGACGCCGTGGTTGTCCGACCGGGACATCGCCCTGCAGAACGTGCGCTACGTGCTGGGCGCGGCCGGCGGGCTGCACGAGGACTTCGTGCCGGCGCCGGGCGGGTTCATCCGGCGGCGCGCCAACCAGGTCCTCGGTGAGGCGCTGGACCTGCTGGAGCGCATCGGCGAACAGACACTGCTGACCGCCATCGCCGAGGGCACCTTCGGGATCATGAAGCGGCCGGCGGACCGTGGCAAGGGCCTGGCCGGGGTCGCCGCCCACGAGGCCGACTACTGCAACCCGGCCACCGAGATCCTGGAGGCCGCCGCGTGAGCGGGACGCAGAAGGCGATCGTGCGGCCGTACGGGGACACCACCGGCGACGGGATGGTGCAGGTGTCGTTCACCCTGCCCGTGTCGCACGACAAGCGGGCCGAGGGCGCCGCGGTGCAGTTGGCCAACCGGATGGGCATCGACCCGGCGATGGTGGTGCACGCCAAACCGATGGGCGACGGGTTCACGTTCTTCGTCGTCTACGGGAGGGTCAACCACCTGGTCGACCTCAACGCGGTGCAGGTGGTGGAGCGGGACTTCGCGCTGCTGTCGGCCAAGGACGTCAACACGGTGATCAAGCAGCGGTTGCGGCGCAAGCTGTCCGTGGTCGGTGCGTGCATCGGCACCGACGCGCACACCGTGGGCATCGACGCGATCCTCAACGTCAAGGGCATCGCGGGGGAGAAGGGCCTGGAGTACTACCGGGAGCTGAAGGTCACCAATCTGGGCGCGCAGGTCAGCGTCCCGGAGTTGGTGGAGGCCGCCCGGGCGGAGAAAGCCGACGCGGTGCTCGTGTCGCAGGTCGTCACCCAACGCGACGCGCACCTGCACAACACCCGGGAGATGTCCGCGGCGTTCCGGGAGGCGATGCCCGCCGGGCGGCGCCCGCTGCTGATCGTCGGCGGTCCCCGCTTCGACGAGACGATGACCGACGAGTTGGGCGTGGACCGGATCTTCGGTCGCGGCACCACCCCCGGCGAGGTGGCCAGCTATCTGGTGCACGCCCTGATCACGCAGCGGAAGGCGATGGCATGACCGACTCCAGGCTCGGGTTGACGGTGACGCACCGGCGGTACGTGCCGTACTCCCACGCCCACTACGCCGGCAACCTCGTCGACGGGGCGTACGCGTTGGCGTTGTTCGGTGACGTGGCCACCGAGGTGTGCATCCGCACCGACGGCGACGAGGGCCTGTTCGCCGGCTACTCCGACGTGCGGTTCACCGCGCCCATCCGCGCCGGTGACGTGCTGGAGGTGACCGCGCAGGTGTCCCGCGTGGGCACCCGCAGCCGCACCCTGGAGTTGAGCTGCGCGGTGGTGTGCCGGGGCCGCCCGGACCGCTCCGAGTCCGCCGCCGAGGTGCTCGACCCGCCGATCGTGGCGGTCACCGCGACGGGCACCGTGGTCGTTCCCGCCGCGTCGTGACCCTGGCGGTCTGCGCGGACGTCGGCTCCACGTACACCAAGGCGGCCGTGGTGGACCTGGCCGCCGGTGTGCTGGTGGGCGCGGCGTCGGCGCCCACCACGGTCGGCACCGACGTGCTGCGCGGCCTGGACGCCGCGGTCGCGGCCGCCACCGCCGGGCTCGGCGTCCGCGACGTGCCGTGGTACGTGTGCTCGTCGGCCGGTGGTGGGCTGCGGCTGGCCGTGATCGGCTACGAGCCGCTGGTCACCGCGCAGGCCGGCCGGCGGGTCGGATTGTCCGCCGGCGCGCACGTGGTGCACGTGGCCGCCGGTCGGCTCGGCGCGGCGGACCTGGCGGCGCTGCGGGCGGCCCGACCGGACGTGGTGCTGCTCGTCGGCGGCACCGACGGCGGTGACGCCGAGACGATCGCCCACAACGCGACGCGGCTGGCCCGGGCCCGCTGGCGGGTGCCGGTGGTCCTCGCCGGCAACGGCGAGACACGCGCGGAGCTGACCGCGCTGCTGGAGGCCGCCGGGGTGCCGGTGACGGCCGCGGACAACGTGCTGCCCCGCATCGGGGTGCTCGCGCCCGCGTCGGCGCGCGCGGCGATCCGGGCGGTGTTCCTGCGTCACGTCATCGGCGGCAAACGGCTGTCGCGGGGCACCCGGTTCGCGCGGCTGGTCCGCGCGGCCACCCCCGACGCGGTGCTCACCGGCGTGGAGGTGCTCGCCGACACCATCGGCGGGGACCTCGCCGTGGTCGACGTGGGTGGGGCCACCACCGACGTGTACTCGGTGCTCACCCCCGACGAGCGGGCCACCGGCCCGGGCCGGGAGGTCGCCGGCAGCCTGTGGCGGGCCCGCACCGTGGAGGGGGACCTGGGCATGCGGTGGAGCGCCCCCGGGGTCGTCCGCGCCGCCGCCGAGGAACGACTGCTCGCCCCCGCCGAGCAGGACGACCTGGCCGCCGCCGCGGCACGACGCGCCGCCGACCCGGCGTTCCTGGCCGCCGACCACGCCGAGCGGGCCGTGGACGCCCGCATCGCCACCCTCGCGGCGACGGTGGCGCTGCGCCGGCACGCCCGTGGCGCCGCCACCGGGGAACGCGCCGGCCGGGACCTGCGCGACGTGCGACTGATGGTCGGCTCCGGAGGGGTGCTGCGGCACGCCCCGGCGGGCACGGCGGGACAGGTGCTGGCGGCGGTCCTCGGCGACCACGCCGGGGGGTGGGCGCTGCCGCGCGACGCCCGCGCCGCCGTGGACGTCGACTACGTGCTGGCCGCCGGTGGGCTGCTCGCCGAGGAGCACCGGGCGGCCGCGAGCGCTCTGCTGCGCCACCACCTGACCACGCATTGAGACACGCCGACCCGACACGCCGTGTCGCAACACACGACAGGCCGGGGGCGGGTTGACAGGAGGCGGGGTGCAACACGTACCGTCTTTGAGTCCTACCACGGGAAGCGGCTGTTGTTCGCTTCGTCCCTTCGTCCGCTGGCCGAGCGACATGTTTCAGCATCATCGTCGCGGCGGCCAGGTCCAGCGGGCGGGGGTCGGCGGGGCGGCGCGAACCGGTCGCGGTTACCGGTGTACGGGCAGGGTGAGGTGCACGGCCAGTAGACAACGGCCCGGCGGGGGCAGCCAGTCCGCGTCCGGTCGGTCCGAAGGTCGGCGTGCCTCGTCCTCGCCGCACCGGCCGGGGAGGGCCTGGGAGCATCGGGGCGCGGCGCGAGCCGCGCCCCGATTTCATGTCCGCCGGGTGGTTCGTCCCCGGTGGCCCGATGCGGCCGCCACCCCCGCAGGCCAGGTAGCCTTCGCCCCGTGATCGAGGGGAAGCTGCCGTGACGACACTGGACCGGGATGAGACCCACACCCCGGCGGTGCCGCCTGAGCCGACGGTTGCCGACCGGCCACTGCCGCTGAGGGTGGCCGTGCCGATGGCGGTGGCCGCCGGCCTGGCCCTGCTGGTGGCGTTCCCGCCGTACGGGCTGTGGCCGCTCGCGCCGGTCGGTGTGGCGCTGCTCGCCGCCGCCGCGCACCGACGGCGGCTGCGCGCCGGCGCCGGACTGGGCTTCCTCACCGGGCTGGCGCTGTTCGGGCCGCTGCTGGCCTGGACCAACCTGCACACCGGCTACCTGCCGTGGGTGCTGCTGTCGCTGCTGCAGGCCGGCTACCTGGCGCTGCTCGGCGTGGCCACGGCCTGGGTGTCGCCGCTGGCCGACCGCAGCCGGTGGGCGTGGCCGGTGCTGACCGGGCTGCTCTGGGTGGGCCAGGAGGCGCTGCGCGACCGCACCCCGTTCGGGGGGTTCCCGTGGGGACGGCTGGCGTTCAGCCAGGACTCCTCCCCACTGCTGCGCCTGGCCTCGCTGGGCGGCGCCCCGCTGGTCACCTTCGCGGTCGCCCTCGTCGGCGGGCTGCTCGTCACCGCCGCGTGGCGTGGCTGGACCGCCGCCCGGGAAACACCCGCGGAGGCGCCACCGGCGCGACGGTGGCTGCCGGTGGCCGTGCCGGCCGCCGCCGCGGTGGCGCTGAGCGCGGGAGGTCTGCTGGTGCCCGTCGCCGCCGCCGGTGACGGCGCCGAGGTGACCGTGGCGATCGTGCAGGGCAACGTGCCGCGCCTCGGGCTGGACTTCAACGCCCAGCGGCAGGCGGTGCTCAACAACCACGTCGACGCCACCCTGGAGCTGGCCGCCCGGGTCGCCACCGGCGCGCAGCGCCAACCCGACCTGGTGGTGTGGCCGGAGAACTCCAGCGACATCGACCCGCTGCGCAACCCCACCGCCGGCGCCCGCATCTCCCAGGCCGCCGACGCCGTCCGCGCGCCGATCCTGGTCGGCGCGGTGCTGCTCGGCCCCGGCGCCGGTCAGGTCCGCAACGCGGGCGTCCTGTGGCAGCCCGGCACCGGCCCGGACCTGACCCAGCTGTACGCCAAGCGGCACCCCGTGCCGTTCGCCGAGTACGTGCCCCTGCGCAACGTGGCCCGCATGGTCAGCGACAAGGTCGACCTGATCCGGTCGGACTTCGTGGCCGGCAGCACCCCGGGCGTGGTACGCACCGGCCGGATGGTCCTCGGCGACGTCATCTGCTTCGAGGTCGCCTACGACGAGGTGGTCCGCGACACCGTCACCGGCGACGCGCAACTGCTCGTCGTGCAGACCAACAACGCGACGTTCAACGTGGCCGAGGCCCGCCAGCAGATGGCCATGGTGCGGCTGCGGGCGGTCGAGCACGGCCGGCCGGCGTTGATGGCCTCCACGGTCGGGGTGTCCGGGTTCGTCGCCCCCGACGGCCGGGTAAGCGACGCCACCGGGTTCAACACCCGGGAGGTCGTGGTGCGGCAGCTGCGGCTCGACGGCGGAACCACCCTCGCCACCCGGCTCGGCTGGTGGCCGGAGGTGGCGCTCGCCGGGCTGGCGGCGGCCGCGCTGGTCGGCGCGGCGACGCTGCGCCGGCGGCAGAGGGTCATGCCCGGATAGCAGCAGCCGGTACGCCGGCGGAAGCGGAGGAACCGTGATCCAGGCGACCGATACGATCCGGCGTCCGGGCGGCGTGCCCGGGGTGGGTCGGGTGCTGGTGGTGATCCCCACCTACAACGAGGCCGACAACGTCGCCGCGATCGTGGCCCGGGTCCGCCGGGCGGCCCCCGCGGTGGAGATCCTGATCGCCGACGACAACAGCCCCGACGGCACCGGCGCGATCGCCGACGACCTGGCCGGCGCCGACGCGCACGTGCAGGTGCTGCACCGGGAGGGCAAGCAGGGCCTCGGTGCGGCGTACCTGGCGGGGTTCGGTTGGGCCCGCGAGCGCGGCTACCACGCGGTGGTGGAGATGGACGCCGACGGCTCGCACGCCCCGGAGGACCTGCCGGCGCTGCTGGAGGCCGCCCGCGACGCCGACGTGGTCATCGGGTCGCGGTGGACCAGGGGCGCGCAGCTGGTGAACTGGCCGCTGCGGCGGCTACTGCTGTCGCGCTGCGGCAACCTGTACGCGCGCCTGGCCCTGGGCATGCCGGTCTCGGACGCCACCGGCGGCTACCGCGTGTACAAGGTCAGCGCCCTGGACGCCATCGACCTGGAGTCGGTGTGCTCCCAGGGCTACTCGTTCCAGGTGGAGCTGTCCCGGCTGGCGCACCGGGCCGGGGTGCGGATCGTCGAGGTGCCGATCACCTTCGCCGAACGGGAACGTGGGGACAGCAAGATGAGCCCCCGGATCGTGGCCGAGGCCCTGTGGCGGATCACCACCTGGGGAGTGCAGGACCGGCGGCAGGCGCTGCGCCGGAGCCTGAACGGCACCCCCACCGGTCAGGTGCGGTGGCCGTGAGCGTGGCCGTGTCATGCTGGAAGGGCGGTACTTGTCCGGGTGCCGCGGATTGGCGATGAGGTGAGATGCGCCGAGGACTGAGGTTCGTGCCGTTGGCCCTGTTGCTGGCGGTGGTGCTGGAGCTGGCCGTGTTCGTGCTGGTGGGGCGCGCGCTGGGGTTCGGCACGGCGGTGCTGCTGGTGTTCGCCGCCTCACTGCTCGGGCTGGTGCTGCTGCGCCGCGAGGGCATGCGCGCCTGGCGTGGTTTCCGCTCCGCCGCTCAGGCGGGGCAGCCCCCGGGCCGGCAGGTGACCGACGGGCTGGTCGGGTTGGGCGGTGCGCTGCTGCTGGCGGTGCCCGGTCTGGTCAGCGGTCTGGTGGGCCTGCTGCTGCTGGTGCCGCCGCTGCGCCGGTTGGCGCGCGCCGGTGTGCAACGCACCACCGAGCGGCGGGTGTCGTCGATGGTCGCCGGTGACCTGTTCGGCCCCCGCACCGTGCGGGTGCGCCAGGGTGCGCCGCAACCGCCGCCGCGTCCCGCCCCGGAGCAACCGGTGGTGGTCGACGGCGGCCGGGCCATCGAGGGCGAGATCGTCGAGCCTGGCCGCAACTGACCGCAGGACACCACGGCGCCCCCGGGGAAACCCCGGGGGCGCCGTGTCGTGCGTGGTGCGGCTCAGGCGCGGCCGCGGCGGGTACGAACCTCCTGGAGCCGCTCAGCGAGGATGTCCTCGAGCTCGGCGATGGAGCGCCGCTCCAGCAGCATGTCCCAGTGGGTACGCGGCGGCTTGGCCTTCTTCTGCTCCGGCTCGTTGCCGTCGACGAGTCGAGCGACGCTGCCGTCGAACTTGCACTCCCAGGTCGTCGGGACCTCGGCGTCGACGGCGAACGGCACCTCGAACTGGTGGCCCTTGGCGCAGAGGTACTCGCGGGTCTGACGCGGCGCGAGCTCGGTGTTGCGGTCGGATTCATAGCTGACCGCGCCCAGGCGGCTTCCGCGCAGCATACGCTCGCCCATGATCGACTTCCCCTCGTTCGTGGTGCTGGTCTTCTGGGTGTAACGGTGCGTTCCCGCCCAGCCATTCCCGCCCGAGGGCGTGAGGCGTCCACGGGTGGGCCGCGACCAAGGGTAGCCGGCCAGGACGGTCACTCCACCAGGTGATCCCCGGGCGGGTCGTGACGGTGCAGCGTTTCCGCCGCCACCGGGGATGTTAACCGCCCGAATGCGGCGCAGGTTGCGGTGGCGATCACCCCACGCCGCGTGGGCTCACACCACCGGGGTCGCCGGCAGCGGCAGCGGCAGCCCCGGCAGGCCGTCGATGCTGCGCGCCACGTGCTCCTTCTTGGTGAAGTACTCGCTCAGCGACGCGTCGTCCTCCCGGGCGAAGCGCTTGCCGTGCAGATCGCGGTCCGCGTCGTAGGTCATCAACGGCACGGCGTAGCCGCAGGTGTCCCGGATCAGCTCGGCGTGCACCACGACGATCGCGCGCAGCCCGTGCTGGCTGGTGTCGACGTCCGGGAAGTGACCGATCAGCCCGGCCCACCGCGGGTCGTCGCGGAAGACCACCGCACCGCGCCCGTGCACCCGGACGATGTTCGGTGGGCCCTCGAAGGCGCACCACATCAGCGTGATCCGGCCGTTCTCCCGCAGGTGGGCCACCGTCTCGGCGTTGGAGCCAGCGAAATCCAGGTAGGCCACCGTCTGCTCGTCGAGGACCGCCCACGACCCGCGCAGGCCCTTGGGGGAGAGGTTGATGGTGCCGTCACCGGCCAGCGGCGCGGTGGCGGTGAAGAACATCGGCTGGGCTTCGATGAAGGTCCGCAGCCGGCCTTCGATGCGCTCGTATGTCTTTCCCACCCGCCCATCATCGCCCGGTCGTGGCGCGCACCGGGCACCCGCCGTCGGCTCATCCCACCGCGCTGTCCGCGCCGGCGGCCGGCGGCTGCGGGGCGGGGCCCAGCCGGGCCAGCGCCAGGGCCAAGTCGCTGACCTGGTCGCCGAGCTGCGCCACCCGCCGCTGGGCCAGGTCGCGGTCGGTCTCGGCGGCCTCCAGCCGTACCGTCAGGGCGGTGAGCCGGCCCTCGGCGGTGGCCGCGGCCTGCCGGGCGGCGCCCACCTCGGCGGCGAGCGCGTCGCGTTGGGCGACCGTGGCGGCCAGCTCGGCGCGCAGCTGCGCCGCCAGCTCGGCGGCCTCCTGCCGCGCGTCGTCGGCCTCCCGGGCGGCGACCTGCGCGCGGTCGCGAGCCCGGTCTGCCTGCTCCCGCGCCCGGACCGCGTCGGCGGCCTCGGTGCGGGTCCGCGCGGCGTCGGCGCGGGCCTGCTCGATCTGGCGCCGTACGTCCTGCACCTCGCCCTGCCACCGGTGCGCCCGTTCGGTCGCCTCGGCGGCGGCCCGGGTGGCCCGCTCGGCGTCGGCGCGCAGCGCGTCGCGCTCGACGCTCAGGTCGGCGATCCGCTGCCGGTCGGTGTCCCGTTGCGCGCCCAGGTCCCGCAGCTCGTGTCGCGCCTGGTCGCGGTCCCGCTCGGCCTGAGCCCGCAACGCCTCGGCCGCGCTGGCGTCGTGGCGTGCCTGGTCGCGCGCGGCCTCGGCGTGCTGGGCCCGCTCCTGCGCCGCGGCGGCCTGCTGCACGGCCGCCTCGGCGCTCCGCCGGGCGTCCTCGGCGTCGACCCGCGCCGCACGGGCCTGCTCGCGGGCCCGCGCCGCGTCGGCCGCGGCGTCCTCCGCGTCACCGCGGGCCTCGTCGCGTTCGGTCTGCGCCGCCGCGACCTCGGTGGCCGCCTCGGCGCGGGCCTGGGCCAGCTGCCGCTGCACACCCACCGGGGACAGCTCGGCGTGCAGGGACTCGGTGAGCGTCTCGACGATCTGGTCGAGCCGGTCCACCACCTCCCAGGTGCGCGCCACCTGCCCGGGCAGGCCCGGGGCGTTGCGGTGGCGCATCCGGCTGTTGCGGGAGGCGCGCTGGCAGGCGCCGTCGTTGTCCCGGCAGTAGCGAAACGGTCGACCCGCGCCGACGCGCTGCGGCACCGGCTGTCCACAGTGGGCGCACGGGCGGGTCTCGGCGGAGGTGGGCTGGGCGTCCATCGAGGGCGAAGTCTAGTGCCGGGCGACCGGCGGCGTCGCCGTGCCGTCAGCTGGCCGCCCGCGCGGTCGCGTCCAGGGTGTAGCGGCGTTGCAGCAGCAGCGCGACGAGCATCGCCACGGCGGGCAGCAGCCCGAACCCGTAGCGGACCGCCGCGAGCGCCGCATCCGGCTGGACCGGCGTCTGACCGGCGGTCGAGGCCACGAACCCGCCGACGGTCAGGCACAGGGCGTACGCGTATGGGCCGAGGGCCGCACCGGTGGCCTCGGTGGCCGTCCACACGCCGGTGTAGGTGCCGGCGCCGGCCGCGCCGGCAGCGCGGATCACGTCGGGCAGCATCGAGAACGGCAGCAGCTGCATGCCGGCGAACGCCACCCCGAGCACCGCCACCGCGCCGACCAGCACCGGCAGGCCGGCCGGTCGGCCCACCGCCAGCACCAGCGAGCCGACGGCGAACGCGCCCTGCGCGCCGAGCAGCGCCCGCTGCTTGCCGACACGGCGGGCCAGCACCAGCCAGGCCGGGGTGACCAGTAGGGCCGGTGCGACGAACGCGGCCACCAGGACCGTGGTCAGGCCGGGGTCACGCAGCTCGTACTCGGCGTAGTAGGGCACCCCGGCCAGCACCAGGTGGGTGGTGGTGGACATGGCCAGGTAGGCGGCGACCAGCCAGCGGAACTGCCGGTCGCGCAGGGCGGTGCGCAACGCCCGCCACCCGCCGTGCCCGCCGGGACCGGTCGCCGCCGCCGAGCCGCGCAGCCGGGCGATGCCCACGACCCCGACCAGCATGGCGAGGGCCATCCCCACGGCCAGCACCACGCCCATCCGCTGGTAGCCGCCGCGGGTCGCGGCGTCGCCGCCGGTCAGCAGTGGGGCCAGCAGCCCGGAGACGAGGATGCCCAGGGTCAGCACGACCATCCGGAACGCCATCAGCCGGGTGCGTTCGTGGTAGCCGATGCGCAGGTCGGCCGGGGTGGCCAGGTAGGGCACCTGGTAGGCGGCGAAGAGCAGGTTGCCGGCGACGAAGAACACCGCCACCCACGCGGCGGCCGGCGCGCCGGTCAGCCCGCCGGGCACCGCGAACAGCGCGGCGAACGCGAGCGGCAGGGCGCAGCCGAGCAGCAGCAGTCGTCGCCGGTCGCCGCGGCGGGTCTGCTCGAGGTCCGCGCGGTGCCCGACCCACGGGTGCAGCAGCACGTCGGCGACCTTCGGCAGCAGCAGCGCCAGACCGGCCAGCCACGGCCCGACGGCCAGCACGTCGGTGAGGAAGTACAGCAGCAGCAGGCCGGGCACGGTCACCCAGACGCCCATGCCGAGCGAGCCGGCGGCGAAGCCGGCCAGCGGGCCGCGGGGCAGTGTTTCGTCGGTGGCGGCGGCGGGCCGCCGGTCGAGCCCGGTCATCGCCGTGTCCTCTCCGGGCATCAGCCCGCCAATCCAACGGTTGCTGGATTCTAGGGGCAGAATGGCGGCCATGACCATGCCCCGACGCCGCCCGGGTCGGCCCCGGCGGGACGAGACCCGCCAGACCCGCGAGGTGGTGCTCACCGCGGCCACCGCGCTCTTCGCCGAGCGCGGCTTCGACGCCGTCGGGCTGCGGGAGGTCGCCGCCGCCGCCGGCGTGGACGTCGCCACGGTCGCCCACCACACCGGTACGAAGGCCGCGCTCTACGACGCCTGCTTCGCGCGGGTCTTCGCCGCCGAGCGGGAGGTCCTGACGAAGGCGGCCGAGCAGGCGCACTCGGCCCTCGACGCGGGGCCCGACGCGGCGCGGCGCGCCCTGCACGACCTGGTCGACGTCTTCGTGGATTTCCTGGAGGACCGGCCGGAGACCACGGCGCTGTGGCTGCGGCGCTGGCTGGAGCCACAGCGGCACGCCGAGCTCGACCAGCGTTACGCCGAGCCGCTGTACCGGCTGGTGACGGAGCTGCTCACCGCCGCGGCGGCGGCCGGCGCGCTGGTCGAACCGATTCCGCACATCACCGTCCGGAGCCTGGTCTGGGCGGCGCACGGGCACGTGGTGGCGCTGGCGGCGGGTGCGCCGGGCGCCCGGGAGCGGCGCGAGTTCCGCACGTTCGTGCACCGCTTCCTGGACGGCCTGTACGGACCGCCGGCCCCTTGACGGGTCGCCCGCGCCCGACGATTATCCATCGGACGTTGGATTAAATGGGGGCAGCGATGGGCGCACGACCCAGGGTGGCGGTGATCGGCGCCGGAGCCGCCGGGCTCGCCGCCGTCAAGGCACTGCGCGACGCCGGTGTGCCGGCGGTCTGCTTCGAGGCCACCGACCAGGTCGGCGGCCTCTGGGTGTACGGCGCGCCCGACTCACCGGCGTACCGGACGCTGCACCTGAACACCAGCCGCGGCCGCACCCAGTTCGCCGACCACCCGATGCCCGCCGACTGGCCCGACTACCCCGACCACCGGCGCATCGCCGGATACCTGGCCGACTACGCCGACCGCTTCGGACTGCGCGACACCATCCGCCTGCGCCACACCGTCGAGCGGGTCACCCGGGAACCGGCGGGCACCTGGACCGTGCGGGCGAGCGGACCCGACGGCCCGGTCGAGGTCACCGTCGAGGCCGTCGTGGTCGCCAACGGCCACAACCGCGTGCCCCGGCTGCCCGACCCGCCGTACCCCGGCGCGAGCACCGCCGAGCAGCTGCACAGCCACGACTACCGGGGCCCGGAGCAACTGGCCGGCAAGCGGGTCCTGGTCGTCGGGGGCGGCAACTCCGCGATGGACATCGCGGTGGACGCCTCCCACGCGGCCTCCCGCACGCTGCTGTCGCTGCGCCGAGGCGTGTGGGTCGTCCCGAAATACCTGCTGGGCCGCCCCTCGGACACGCTCAACGGGGCGTTGGCCCGCCGGCTGCCGTGGCGACTGCGCCAACGCATCACCCAGGCCATGCTCGCCACCGCCGTCGGCAGTCCCACCCGGTACGGGCTGCCCGCGCCGACCCACGGCTTCCTGCAGGACCATCCGACGCTCTCCGACGGGTTGCTGTCCCGGCTGACCCACGGCGACATCGAGGCCCGTCCCGGCGTCGCCGCCCTCGACGGCGACCGGGTGGAGTTCACCGACGGCCGCAGCGACCCGGTCGATCTGATCATCTGGTGCACCGGCTACCGGGTGGAGATCCCGTTCCTGGATCCGGCGCTGCTGGGCGGGGGTGCGGACACCCTGCCGCTGTACCGGCACGTGTTCCACCCCGACGCGCCCGGCCTGGCGTTCGTCGGGCTGATGCAGTCCACCGGATCGGCGTTTCCTCTGGTGGAGGCGCAGGCCAAACTGATCGCCGCGCAGCTCGCCGGCCGGTACGCGCTGCCCGAGGCGCAGCGGCAGCGGGCCGCCTGCCGGGCCGAACTGCGAGCGGCGACCGCCCGTTGGGGTCAACGCCGCCCGGCGATGCGGGTGGACTTCGACGCGTACCTGGCCGAGCTGACCCGGGAGCTGGCAGCCGGCAGCCGCCGCGCCCGCACGGCCTCGCTGCTTGGAGCGGGGCAGTGAGGAACCGGACGGCGACCGGGCTGGCCGGCCGCCGGGTGCTGGTGACCGGGGCCAGCGGCACGTTCGGCCGTCACCTCGGCGCCGCGCTGACCGCCGCCGGCGCCCGGGTCGTCGGGCTGGACCTGCACGCGCGCCCCGACGACGACCTGCCGGTGCTCGGCTGCGACCTGACCGACCCGACCGCCGTGCCGACGACCGTCCGCGCCGCCGTCGAGCGGCTCGGCGGGCTGGACCTGCTGGTCAACAACGCCGGGGTCGGTGGCCCCGCCCCGGCGGAGCTGCCGCCCGACGAGACGGTCCGCCGGCAGCTCGAGGTGAACCTGCTCGCCGCGTGGCGGACCACCGCCGCGGCACTGCCTCCGCTGATCGCCGCACGGGGACGGGTGATCTTCGTGGCCAGCCGGATGGCGGTGCTGCCGCTGCCGCTCGCCGCCGCGTACGGGGTCAGCAAGCGGGCACTGGTCGCCTACGCCGACGCGCTGCGCCACGAGGTGGGCACCCACGTCGGCGTGAGCGTCGTCTACCCGAGCATGGTGGCCTCACCGATCCACGACAGCACCGCCGAGGCCGGCCTGTCCCTGCGCGGGGTGTCCCGGCCGGAGCCCGTCAAGGGCGTGGTCGCGGCGATCCTGCGCGCCGCCGCCGCCCGACGGGCACCCCGGGACGTGGCGACCACGACGCGCGGGCGGGTCGAGTTGGCCGTCGGCCGGCACGCGCCCGGGCTGGCTGACCGGCTGGTCCGTCGTACCCTCGCCGCCCGGCTGGCCGCCGGGGACCTCGACGCCGCGCCGCTGGCCGCCGGGATGCTGCGGCGGCACCGCGAACCGGGCCGCTGAACCACCGCGGCGGCTCAGGGAGTGGCGACCGCGGCGCGGGAGCGGTCGGTGGCGATCCGGACGGCCAGCGCGGCCAGCGCGGTGCCGGTCACCCAGCGCTGCACCCGCAGCCACAGCGGCCGGCGGGCGAAGAAGCCGGCGAGGGAGCCGGCGGTGAGCACGATCAGCGCGTTCACGGTCAGCGCGACGGTTATCTGGGTCAGGCCGAGCAGCAGGCTCTGCGCCGCCAGGTGCCCCCGCGCCGGGTCGATGAACTGCGGCAGCAGTGAGACGTAGAGGATGGCGATCTTCGGGTTCAGCAGGTTGGTGACCAGGCCCATGGTGAACAGCCGTCGAGGCCGGTCCGGCGGCAGCGGCGCGGGGCTGAACGGGCTCTGCCCACCCGGGCGCAGCGTCCGCCAGGCCAGCCACAGCAGGTAGCCGGCCCCGGCCAGCTTCACCACCGCGTACAGCGTCGGCACCAGGACGAAGACGGCGGCCAGGCCGGCGACCGCCGCGGCCAGGTAGACGCCGAAGCCGGCGGCCACCCCGAGCAGCGAGATCATCCCGGCGCGGCGGCCCTGCGCCACCGAGCGGGAGATCAGGTAGACCATGTTCGGGCCGGGCGTCAGCACCAGCCCCAGCGCGACCAGCGTGATGCCCAGCAGTGCACCCGTACCCACCATGACGCCCCGTTTCACCGATACCCCCACCGACCGTAGGCCGGAGGAGGATCCCGGCACAGGGCCACCTGCCAGGTCGTGGCCTGCCGCCGGAAGCGGTCGTCCGGTCCGAAACCACCCTCTCGACCGAGCCCGGGAATGGTCACCGGCCCGACCGCGCTGTCTCCTTGCGGTGCGCGTTGCCCGCCGGAGGCGGCGCGTTACGGTGGCCAGGGAGGTGCCGCAGAGTGACCGAGGCGTGGGACGCGGCCGTCGAGGCGCAGATCCGGGGAGCCGTGCAACGCGGCGAGTTCGACAACCTGCCCGGCATGGGCAAGCCGATCCCCGGCAAAGGGACGCCGTACGACGAGTCGTGGTGGATCAAGAGCTTCCTGGAGCGCGAGGCGCTGCCCAGCGACCTGCTGCTGCCGACCCCGCTGCAACTGCGCCGGCGCATCGAGCAGGTCCCCGACGAGGTCCGCGACCTGCCCACCGAGCAGTCCGTACGCGACTTCGTGGGGCAGCTGAACGCGCAGATCGTGGCCTGGCTGCGCAACCCCGAGGGGCCTCGGGTGGTGGTGCGTCCGGTGAACGCCGACGAGGTGGTCCGCGGCTGGCGCGCCGAGCGCGACCGGCGCGAGGCCCACACGCCGGCCACCGAGCCGGCGACCGTCGCCGCACCGGCCCGCCGGCCCCGCCGCGGCTGGTGGCTGCGCTGGCGCCGCCGGGGCTGACCCCCGCGGCGGCGACGGCGACGGCAGACTGTGCGGATGGTCATCGAGTCGAGGGCGTCGGCCACCTCTCCCGCACTCGTCCTGCGCCGCTGGTGCGCGGACGACCTGGACGCGCTGCTGGCGGCATACCGGGATCCGGTGCTGCGCCGGTGGACCCGGGTCCCCGCGACCACCGCCGCCGAGGGTCGGCAGTGGCTGGATCGGGTACGGGACGACTGGGACGACGGCAGTCGGTACAGCTTCGCCGTCCTCGAGGACGGCGCGGACGGTCCACGGCTCGTGGCGAACGTGGTGCTCAAGGGCGCCGCTCCCGACCGGCCGGCAGCCGAGGTGGGCTACTGGACGGCGTCGTGGGCGCGCGGCCGGGGGATCGCACCACGGGCGGTCACCATGGTCAGTCGGTGGGCGTTCGACCGGTTCGAAGCGCTGGAGCGCCTCGACCTGCTGCACCAGGTGGACAACGTCGCGTCCTGCCGAGTGGCGCAGAAGAGCGGCTACCTGTTCCAGGAGGTGTTGCCGGCGCGGCCGCCCTTCCCCCTCGACGGTCACCGGCACACGCTCACCGCCCCCTGACGCGGGAACGGCTCAGTCCACCGCCGCCCGCCAGTTCCAGGACGTGCGCCGTGCCCGACCCGGCAGCTCGCCGCGACCGGTCATCCAGAGCAGCACGTCGGCTGCGTCGCCGTCCGGGGCGTCCGGGAAGAGTCGCCGCATCACCAGCGCGCTCAGCCGCTGCGGCGGCTGCCACGGCACGCCGAGACCGAGGGTGATGTCGTGGGTGTGCAGCAGGGTCTCGGCCACCCCCATCGCCGCGAAGCCGGCCGGGTCGCAGGGACCGAAGTGCCAGGCCCGTGCGTCCGGCGCGGCGGCGTCGACGGCGGCGGCGAGCAGGCCGGCGCAGGCACGCAGCACGGTGAGCACCTGCGCCGGGCTCGCGTCGGGGGAGACCCGCAGGTCGTACGGCAGGTAGCCGTCATCCGGGCGGCCGGTGACCTGGCCGGCGTACGCGAGGAGGTCGTGCGCGACGTGCGCCGCTGTGGTCCAGCAGCTCCAGGTCAGCGTGCCGGCCGGCACCGACCAGTCGCGCTCCCGGTGTGGGTGCAGCACCCGGATCGTCTCGTCGGCCGCCTGAAGCAGGTCGGCGCCGGTCACCGCTGACATCCGTCGACCCTCGCAGTTGGTGCTCCGACGGCGCAACCGGGATCGTCACCCAGCCGCGGCGGGATGCGAGTCGAGGCGGTGTGTCGAGCCCGCCGCCAGCGCCTGGTCGACATGCTGGATGCCCGCACGAACCAGGTCGCCGTACTGGTCGGCCGGCAGGTCCTCGGCGAGGCTGCGAGCGGTGGCCAGGTGCGCCCGGGCACGGGTGGTGTGACCCAGTCGTCGGTGCACGTCGGCGAGGTTCAGGTGCAGCGACGGGAGGAAGCCCCGCACCTGAAGCGCGTGGTGGTGCTGCCGGGCGCGTTCGTCGGTGAGGTCGGCGACCGCGGCCAACGCGCGTTCGTCCCACACCAGCTCGGCCTCGGCGGTGTCCTGCAGGTCGGCGAGGTAGTGGGCCAGGGTGCAGCGGTGCAGGGCGTCACCGGTGGGGCCGATCTCGTCCCACAGTGTGCTGAGCAACTCGCGGGCCTGGACCGGTGTACCGGATTGGCCGAGCTGCACCGCTTCGATGATGCGCGTCATGGTCGGGTCGGGTGTCGGCTGGTCGTCCATGTCGCCGATGCTCGGGCCTCAACCCGGTCGAGGGTCAAACTGCTGACGCCCGCCCCGGACGAACGGCTCAACTCCGCGCCGGTGACCACCCGTTGGCGACGAGTCGGGACGCGTCGGCGCCTTCGCCGGAGAAGAGCACACCGTCGCGGTCCTGGGCGACGACCCGGTCGACGTAGACGCCACGCCCCTGGCCGGAGCCGTCGGTGCTGCTGCTCCACCGCAGGTGCGTGGCCTGGTCGGGCAGCGACACCGAGACCTGCCACCACACGCGGCCTCCGTAGCCGGTGACCGTGCCGTCGGAGGTCCACCGGTGTCCGCCGTCGCGCAGCCGCATGGGCGCGGTGGCCCAGGTCTGCCCGCCGTCGGTGGAGACCTCGAACCGCGCGCTGTCGTAGCGGGGCTCGGTGTCGTACCAGAGCAGGAAGCTCGCCGTCGCGTCCCGCGCGGGCCGGCGCAGCGGCGCCGTGAGAGTGCTCGTCTTGGAGTCGCGTGGGTCGGCCCGCCAGGCGCTGGCCGAGCGCGGCCGCACCGGCATCGCCTCGGCCAGGTCGCGGGCGACGGCACGGCGGGCCACGTTGTTGCTGCCCCAGCCGCGGTCGGGGTGCACCCGGTTGCTGAGCATGATGACGAACGAGTGGGAGAGCGGGTCGACGACGATCGACGTTCCGGTGAAGCCGGTGTGCCCGAAGGCCACCGGCGAGGAGAGCCCCATCATGTACCAGTGCTTGTTCAGCTCGAAGCCGAGCCCGCGGTCGCTCTCCGGGTACGCCGACTCCAGTGGCGCGTTGTGGTTGACCAGCATCGCCCGCACCGTGTCCGGCCGCAGGATCCGCCGACCGTGGTATTCGCCGCCGTTGAGCAGCGACTGGCAGAGGACGGCCAGGTCGGCCGCCGTGGAGAAGACCCCGGCGTGCCCGGCCACCCCGCCGAGCGACCAGGCGTTCTCGTCGTGCACCTCACCCCAGACCATGCCCCGCCCGGCGTACGGCTGGTATTCGGTCGCGGCGATCCGTGACCGCTGCTCCGGGCCCGGGTTGTAGCCGGTGTCGGTCATGCCCAGCGGCCGGGTCACGCCGTCGCGGACCAGCTCCGCCAGCGGCCGTCCGGTCACCCGCTCCACCAGCACGCCCAGCGCGATCAGCCCCAGGTCGGAGTAGACGTACTGCGAACCGGGTGTCGCACCCGCCGACAGGGGTGTGGCGAGCGCGGCGGCGAACCGCTGTTCCGGCGTCGGGTACCTGCTCCACAGCGCCGTGAACGCGGGCAGACCCGAGGTGTGGGTGAGCAGCATCCGGACGGTGACGGTCGCCTTGCCGCCGGCCGCGAACTCCGGGACGTACCGGGCGACCGGCGCGTCCAGCTCCACCCGCCCCCGCTCCACCTGCTGCATGGTGACGATCGTGGTGAACAGCTTCGACACCGACGCCAGGTCGAAGATGGTGTCGGGCCGGGTCGCGATCTGCTGGTCGGCGGGGAGTTCCACGCCGACCAGGCCGGGCGGTGGCCCTACAGACGCGTACTTGACGGCGCTGCCCACGGCGGCGTGCTGGACGACCACGCCGTCCTTGGCGGCCAGCACCACCGCGCCCGAGTACGCCGGGTATCCGGGATGGTCCGGTGTCGGCTGCAGATACGCCGCCAGGTCGGTGGGCAGGCGATCCACCTGGTCGGGGAGCAGCCCGACCTGGCGGGCCGTGCCGCGGCGCAGCGTGTCGTGCCGGAAGTGGATGTCGGCGGGAGTGACGGTCGGCGGCCCGGACGGGGGTGCCGCGGCAGCCGCGGCGGTGGCCGGCAGCGTCGTGGTCAGGGCCGCCAGGGCCAGGGCGAGCGCGAGTGGGCGGAGCGGACGGCGGGTCGACCTGGTCATGACCGCACTCCTCAGTAGAGCAGGTAGGGCCGGCGTCGCCGGTTGAAGGTGGCCAGCTCGTCGGCCCAGGCGCCGACGACGTCGTCCACGTCGGCTCCGGCGTCGATCTGGGTACGCAGCCGCGGCGAGCCGGTGAGCTTGTCGATCCAGTACGGGCGCACGGTGTCCCACGAGTCCTGCCGCCAGGCGAACGCCGGGTACTTGTGCGCCTCCACGAGCATCGCCACGCCGGTCCGGATCGGGTCGTACGCGGCCGCGTCGACGACCTTGACCTCCACGCCGGCGCAGAGCTTGTTGAGCAGGGCCGGCTTCTGGCCGGCGGAGGTCGGCGAGAAGTACGCCTCGCGGAACTCCACTCCGGGCAGGTTCCGGGCGTTGAGCCGGTCGCCCCAGTGGTGGTCGAAGTCGGTCGCCAGCCCGCCGATCAGCTCGAACGGTCGGCACGTGCCGCGCCCCTCGGTGATCGATGCGACGCCTTCGAACAGGCCGGTGCCCGGGTAGACCAGCGCGGTGTCCGGGGTGGGCATGTTGGGGCTGGGCATCACCCAGGGCACGCCGGTGTCGGCGGCGAGGTCGTCGCGCTTCCAGTGCCGGCACCGCACCACGTGCAGGTCGACCGGCCGGCCCGCCTCGACCGGCAGGAACGTCGCGTTGAAGAAGCGGGCCAGCTCCCCGACGGTCATCCCGTGCTGCTGGATGATCTCCTTCAGGCCCACCCCCGAGGTGTACGGCGTGGTCATCATCGGCCCGTAGGCCCGCCCGCCGATCGGGTTGGGCCGGTCCAGCACGACGTAGCGTTTCCCGACCCGGGCGGCGGCGACCATCGACGTGTACATCGTCCAGATGTAGGTGTAGAAGCGGACCCCCACGTCCTGGATGTCGAAGACCACCGTGTCCACACCGGCCTCGGTGAACATGGCTTCCCACCGGGCCAGCGAGGCGCCGTACGCGTCGTACACGGGGATGCCGGTGCGGGCGTCGGTGCCGGTGCCCTCGCTGCCGCCGGCCTGCGCGGAGCCGCGGAAGCCGTGCTCGGGGCCGAACGCCGCGACCAGTTGCACCCGACCCGAGCCGTGCATCAGGTCGACGAGGTGCCGGTAGGACGCGTCGACGCCGGTCGGGTTGGAGACGACACCCACCCGCTGGCCGGCGAGTTCGGCGAACCCGGAGGACACCAGCTCGTCCAGGCCGGTGCGGACCTGACGGCCACGGGAGTTGGCTGCCGCCGGTCCGACACCGAGCGCCGTCGCTCCCAGCGCGCCCGTACCGACCGCGCCGGCCAGGAAATTCCTCCGCTGCATTGGTTGCCTCCTACCAGCTCAGGCCGTGGCCGTAGGGGTAGAGCACGGAGCCCGACCCATCGGCCGTGGGGATCGTGACGGGCAGCCGTCCGCTCGGGGACAGCTCGCCGTGCAGCGCGCGGACGAGCGCGTCCATCGCCGCCCGGGTGTACGAGTACGTCGCCAGGTAGGTGGTCACGCCCGGCAGGTACGCGATGTCGTAGGGATCGCGGACCGCCACGACGACCACGGGTTTCCCGGTGCCGAGCAGCGCCGCGACGAGGCGCTGCTGGGTGGCGCGCGGGTCGGTGACGGTGGTGTCCCACGCCTTGTTCACCAGCACGACGGTGAGGTCGTGCGCGGCGGCCTGGGTGGCTGTCGCGGCGATCACCGCGTCGGAGGGCATGGTCGCCGGCCGGGCGGTGGTGCGGGCGCCGCGGGCGGTGAATCCGTTGGCGACCGTCGCGATCGGAGTGAAGGCGGCGCTGTCCCAACCGGTGACCAGCACCGACCGGTCGGCGCGGGGCAGCGGCAGTATGCCGGCGTCGTTGCGGACGGCGGTCAGCGTCGGGTCGGTGACGCGGGTGACGGCGGCGAGGTGCTCCGGCGCGCCGACCGTCCGTACCGCCTTCTCCACGTCGACCAGCGGTGAGCGGGCCAGTCCCTGGCGGTACTTCATGGCGAGGATGCGCCGGACCGACTCGTCGATGCGGCGTTCGGTGAGCTCGCCGTCGGCGACGGCCCGCAGCACCGCGTCCCGGGCCAGGGCGAGGTCCGGCGGCATCAGGAGCTGGTCGGCGCCGGCCTTGAGCGCCAGCACGGGCACCCGCTCGTCGCCGTACTTCGTTCGTACGCCGGCCATGTTCAGCGCGTCGGTGACGATGACGCCCCGGAAGCCGAGTTCACCGCGCAGCACACCGGTGAGGATCGTCGGCGACAACGTCGCCGGGTCGCCGGAGGGGTCGAGCGCGGGGACCACGATGTGCGCGGTCATGATCGAGTCGACGCCGGCGCTGATCGCCCGCTTGAACGGCGGCGCGTCGATCCGGTCCCACTCCGCGCGGCTGTGGTTGATCACCGGGATGCCGGTGTGGCTGTCGGTGGCCGTGTCGCCGTGCCCGGGGAAGTGCTTCGCCACGGCGGTCACCCCGGCCCGGTCCTGGAAGCCGGCGACCTGGGCGGCGGTCAGGTCGCCCACCAGGGTCGGGTCGGCGCCGAAGGACCGTACGCCGATGACGGGGTTGCCCGGGTTGACGTTGACGTCGGCGATCGGCGCGTACGGCTGGCGGATGCCGACGGCGCGCAGCTCACGCCCGGTGATTTCCGCCGCCGTCCGGGCGGCCCCCGCGGAGCGTGCGGCACCCAGCGCCATCGACCCGGGGAACTGGGCGGCGGGGGAGGGCATCCGCAGCACGGCGCCCTGCTCCTGGTCGGTGGAGATGAGCAGGGGAACCCGGCCCTTCGCACCGTTGCCGAGGGCGGCTCGCTGGAGTCCGTTGGAGAGGGTGGCGATCTGGCGGGGACTGTCCAGGTTGTGCGACCAGGAGAAGTAGCAGACGCCCCCGAGCTGGTACCGGTCGATGACCTCCGCCGGCGTCTCGACGCCGAACGCGGCCCGGTTCGCGGCCCGGTCGGCGGCCGTGGGTTCGGTGGCGTCACCGCCGTAGACGTAGGTGGCGAAGAGCTGCCCGACCTTCTGCTCCAGGCTCATGTGTCGCAGCGTCGACGTGACCCAGCCGTGCTCGGCCGACGACGGGTGTGCTGGTCGGTCGGAGGCTCGGGCGGGAAGGGGGGCGAGGGTGACCGCCAGTGTGGCCGCCCAGGCGGTCGCGGTAACGAGTCGGGTCTGCATAGACGCCTCTCAGTCCGGGTGGCTGAAACTTAGCTACGTGTCAACCGCCCGTCAAGAAGACAACCTACAAATTGCCGCCAGCGATCACCTGAAGGTGCTGGCAACCCGCTCCGGCCGGCCTTGCTGGTACCGACCGGCGCGCCCCGCCCCGACTGCCCTGTCTAGATTTTGCGTACTCTTGTTTAAATCTTGCAGTTGCAAGTTGTCATCCGTAGGCTGCCCTGGTGAGCGAACGTCCTCTGGTCGCGGCGACCGGCTTGACCAAGGTCTATCCCCGGCGCAGGTCCACAGCGGAGTTCCGCGCCGTCGACGGCATCGACTTCGAGGTCCAGCGGGGTGAGGCGTTCGGACTTCTCGGCCCCAACGGTGCCGGCAAATCCACGACCATGCGCATGATCGCCGCGACGTCCCCGATCAGCGGCGGCAGCCTGCGCGTGCTCGGAATGGACCCGATGAGACAGGGGCCGGAGATCCGCTCCCGACTGGGTGTCGTGACGCAGGACGACTGCCTCGACAACGAGCTCACCGTCCGGGAGAACCTGCACATCTACGGGCGATACTTCAGCCTGCCGCGGGCGGTCATCCGCGAGCGCGTGACCCGACTGCTGGGCTTCGCCCAGCTTGAGGAGAAGGCCGGAGACCAGGTCGAGACGCTGTCCGGCGGCATGCGCCGGCGGCTGACCATCGCCCGCTCTCTGATCAACGAACCCGACATCCTGCTGCTGGACGAACCGACCACCGGCCTCGACCCGCAGGCTCGGCACATCCTGTGGGACCGGCTCTTCCGGCTCAAGCAGGAGGGCGTCACGCTCATCCTCACCACGCACTACATGGACGAGGCCGAGCAGCTCTGCGACCGCCTCGTCGTGGTCGACCACGGTCGGATCGTCGCGCACGGCTCGCCTCGCGATCTGATCACCCGGTACGCGACCAGAGATGTTCTCGAACTCCGCTTCCGCCTCGACGAACGGGACACCGCGGCGGAGAAGCTCCGGACGTCGCCACTGGCCACCGGCGGCAACGACACCGACGGCCGCGTCGAACTGCTTCCCGACCGGGTGCTCGTCTACGCCGCCGACGGCGAGGCGGCCCTGTCCACGGTGCACGCCATGTCGCTCACGCCACTCACCGCACTGGTCCGCCGCGCGACGTTGGAGGACGTGTTCCTCAAGCTCACCGGCCGATCGCTCATCGAGTAGCAGGAGAGACCACCGGTGCTTCGTTCCTTCGGATACTGGATCACGCTCTATCGGCGCACCTGGCGCGGCTCGATCGTGATCAACGTCCTGAACCCGTTGCTGTTCCTCATCGGTGTCGGCGCCGGCCTGGGCTCCCTCGTCGACGACAACGCGCCAACCCAGATCGCCGGTGTCACCTACGCGGCGTTCTTCGCTCCCGGCATGCTGGCCGCGGCGGCGATGCAGAACGCGTTCCTGGAGGGATCCGCAGGGGTCGCCCGGGCTGCGGGCTTCGGAGCCTACCGGGGTGCCACGCCGACGCCGCTCAA
Source organism: Micromonospora sp. RHAY321 (assembly GCF_023896955.1). Classification (GTDB taxonomy): domain Bacteria; phylum Actinomycetota; class Actinomycetes; order Mycobacteriales; family Micromonosporaceae; genus Micromonospora. Next base: position 65,637 of record NZ_JAMHIW010000001.1, on the reverse strand, counting down.
GCCGGAGCAGCTCGCCGCCGGGCACCTGCTCTTCATCGCCTTCCGGGTGCTCATCGCCAGCGGTGCCTTCATCGTGGTGATGGCCGCGTTCGGGCTGATCGGAGGGTGGTGGGCGCTCGGCGCCCTGCTCGGCGCGACGCTGACCGGCGTCGCGTTCGCGGCACCGGCCGCGGCGTGGGCAGTCGGCGTGCGCAAGCTGCGCCACATCGACACGGTGTTCCGCTTCGTCATCATGCCGCTCTACATGTTCTCCGGTACGTTCTTCGCGGTCTCGCAGCTACCAGAGTGGATCCGACCGGTGTCCTACGTGCTGCCGCTGTGGCACGGGGTGGAGCTGTGCCGCACGCTCAGCCTCGGCACGGCGACGATCATCGGCAGCTCCGTCCACGTCATCTACCTGCTGGCGCTCGCGGTCGGCGGCTTCCTGGTCGCTCGCATCACCTACCGCCGAAGGCTGCATCCGTGACCGCCGACGCCAACAACCCCGTGGAGAGACCATGACCACCGTCGCCGTACCCACCTGGACGCGACGTCGGACCCTGGCTCTGGTCGAACGCAACTTCATGCTCTACCGCCGGTCGGTCACGCCGCTGCTCAACGCCCTCGTCGAACCGATCCTGTACCTGTTGTCGATCGGTGTCGGCGTCGGGTTGCTCGTCGGCACGGTACCCGGGGTCGATGTCCCCTACGCCGTCTACGTGGCCCCGGCGATCCTGGCCACGACCGCGATGAACACCGCGTTCAACCAGACCAGCTTCGGTGTCTTCGTCCGCATGAGGGTCGAGAAGACCTACGACGCGATCCTGCCGACGCCGCTCTCGGTCACCGACATCGCCGTTGGCGAGGTCACCAGCGCGATGATCAACGCGTTGCTGACGTCGATCGGATTCCTCACCCTCATGGCGCTCGGCGGGCTCGTCACCTCGGCCTGGGTGCTGCTGGCCCTGCCGGCGTCGGTGCTGATCTCCTACGCGTTCGCCGCGGGTGGACTGGCCGTCACGACGTACCTGCGTGACTTCCCCGACTTCCAGTACATCCAGCTCTTCATGCTGCCGATGTACCTTTTCGCGACGACGTTCTACCCGCTGTCGGTCTACCCGGAGGCCGTGCAGCCGCTGATCCGGGCGCTACCGCTCTACCACAGCATCGAGCTCGTCCGGGAACCCGCGCTGGGCCGCCTCAGCTGGGACCTGCTGATCCCCGTGGTCTACCTCATCGCCTTCGGGTCCATCGCGATGTACGTCGCCACCCGCCGAATGACCCGGGCGATGCTGCGCTGACAACACCTCGACGTCGCCGATGGCGGTGCGGATCATCTCGCCGTGTTACGGGTCGAGGGGTTCGATGACCCGCTTGCGGGCGTGTTGGTAGATCACCGAGCTGCGGAACCCGGCGATCTCGCGGCGTCCGCTGAACTTGTCATCAGGAAGGCGTGCAAGCTGTCCACGCTGGGCACGGCGACGTGGACGAGGAAGTCGTCGCCGCCGCGGGACTGGGCCTCGCGACGCACGTCGGTCGGCGTGGCGGTGCGGCCAGTGAGGTCGAGCTACGGGCGGTGCGAGGACGACGGTGACGGTGGCCTCGGCGGTACCGGTCAGCTGGTGGGTTGGAAGACGGCCCGTACGCATCCGTCGAGTTTCTGTTTAAACATCTCGTAGCCGCGCGGAGCTTCGTCCAACGGCATGGTGTGCGTCGCGAGATGCTCCGTGACCAGCTCGCCGCGGGCCATCCGCTCCAACAGCATGGGAATGTAGCGCTGTCCGTGCTGCTGTGCGCCGCGCAGCGTCAGCCCCTTGTTCATCACCGCCCCGAGTGGAAACTTGTCCACCAGGGCGGCGAACACGCCCAGGACGAACACACTGCCGCCCTTGCGACAGTTGTAGATCGCCTCCCGGGCAGCGATCGGACGGTCGGACTCGATCCGCAGCTGCTGCTTGACCTGGTCGTACCAGAACTGCGGACCGCTGCTGTGCGATTCCATGCCGACTGCCTCGATGCACACGTCTGGGCCTCGACCGCCACTGCGCTCCAGCAGCTCGCCGCTGACGTCCTGCTGCTCGTAGTTCAGCGTCTCGACGCCGAGATGCGTCTGGGCCATCTGGAGCCGGTTGTCGAGTCGGTCGATCACGATCACCCGATCGGCACCGAGCAGCACGGATGCGCGGGCGGCCATTTGCCCTACCGCGCCGGCACCCCAGACTGCGACGACATCACCCGGTTTGACCCCGGCGAGGTCGGCGCCCATCCAGCCGGTCGGCGCGGAGTCGGAGGCGAACAGCGCGCGCTCGTCGCTCACCCCGTCCGGGACGCTGAAGGCACCCTGGTCGGCGTAGGGGACACGGATGTACTCAGCGTGGCTGCCAGCGAAGCCCCCGAGTGCGTGCGAGTAGCCGTAGCAGCCTCCGGGCGCGGAACCCCAGATGTTCTCGGTGATCATCGGGTTCGTGTTCCCGTTGTCGCACAGCGAGAACTGTTGTTGCTGGCAGTACCAGCACTTGCCGCAGGAGATGAACGAGCAGACGACGACCCGGTCGCCTACTTTGTGGTTGCGTACCTGGGGGCCGACCTCGACGATGTCGCCAAGGAACTCGTGCCCGAGGACATCGCCACGTTCCATGAACGGGATGTACCCGCCGAGCAGGTGCAGGTCAGAGCCACAGGTCACAGTCCGGCGGACCCGGACAATGGCGTCCTGCTCGTTGCGGATCTGCGGGTCCGGAACCTGCCGCACCGCGAGCTCGTTGGCTCCTTCCCAGACCAGGGCCTTCACAGCCGTCCCTCCCGCCGACCCTGTCGGGTGGCCATCCGCAGTGGCTTGTTCACCGGAGTCGGCTCGGTGGTGGGTGGATAGTCCGGGCGGAGGACCTCACTGGTCTCGATAAGCTGTTTCGACTCTCGCAGGGCCGCCCGGATCGCCTGCTCAGGATCTCGGCCGGTGGCCCGTCGGGCCGCGGCGGCAACAGGGAGTCGGGCACCGTCGCGCAGCCGTACGGCGATCTCTGTTCCCCGGTCGCCGGGGGCAGGCCGGACCTGGACCTCGACGGCGTCGCCGAGCCCGGCCAGCGGCTCGGGAAACCGTCCGCCCGGGGCGACGTCACTGGGCGGTCGGTTCACCGTCGCCACATGCCACCGCGGCTCGCGCCGCTGCGCCTGACCCCGTTGCCAGTGATCGTTGCCCCGGCCAGCCCCGCCGAGCAGGCGCCGGGCGACCATCCCGCCGGCAACCACGGCCCCTCCGCCGATCAGCCACCTCATGTCCGCCCCTGTCGCTTGATCTGCTCGTGTGGGTGCCGTCGATATTTGGCAGCGTTCAGAGCAAACCATTTCATAAGGGGCGGGCCGCACAGGGGTGATTCTGGCACTAGGTGACTGCCGGCTGGTCGGGTGCTGTGGGACGAGACCATGCCAGTGATGACGGTCGTCGACCTGGCTATGCGGGACCACATCCGGCCGCCGGTGAGCATGCGGGGAAACCCCGATGACATCGCGCCACCAGCTCGACGGTGATCTCGCCTGGCTCCCGCCGAAACGGTCGCTGGCCCTACAACATCTCCAGCGGTTGCGGGCCGGACGGCGGCGGGAACGCCGTGTCGAGTTCCGCCACGTCCTCCTCAGTCAGCTGCAGGTCGCGCGCTTCCGCGTTCTCCCGGGTGTGTTCGGGCCTGGACGATCGAGGGATGGCCGCAACCGTCTCCTGCCGCAGCAGCCAGGCCAGCGCCACCTGAGCGGGCGTGGGCCCGTGCCGGGCGGCGCCCTCAGCGACCTGGGCGTGCCCCAGCAGTCTGCCCTGCTCGATCGGCGAGTGCGCCATCACCGGGATGCGGTGCTCGCGTAGCCACGGCAGCAGGTCGTGCTCCGGGCCGCGGCGGGTCAGGTTGTACAGGATCTGATTGGTCACCGGTCAGGGCTGGTACTGGTTGCGGGTGCGGGGCAGCCACTGGGGGTGCTGTTCGCGCAGGTACCGGATCAGTCCCTCGCGTAGGTCGCAGCGCAGGTCCCAGGCGCTGGCACCGTCGGCCGCCGAGGCCTGCACCTGGATGACCACCGTCTGCGGGGTGGAGTCGACCATCTGGAGCACCCACTGGCCGCGATCCCACAGCGGTGAGGACTCAACCAGGCGGCGCGCCTCCCGGCGCAGGTCGTCCAGCTCGGCGGTGTGGTCGACATGCATCTGGATCTTGCCGACCACCCGGGACTCGTTCCGGGTCCAGTTCTGGAACGGCCGCTCGGTGAAGTATGTGGTCGGCAGGATCAGATTCCGGTCGTCCCAGAGCCGGATCACCACGTTGGTCAGCTTCACCTCCTCGACCCGGCCCCATTCGCCGTCCACCACCAGCACGTCGCCGACGTGCAGCCCGTCGGCGAAGGCGACCTGGACGCCGGCGAACGCGTTGCCGAGTGCGGTTCGGGCGGACAGGCCGATCACTGCGCCGACCACTCCCGCCGACGTCAGCATGGAGATGCCGAAGACGCGTACCGGCCGGAACGTGATCAGGATCAGGCTGATCGCGACGATCGTCACCACGGCGACGGTGAGCCGCCGCACGGGGCGGATCTGGGTCCGGGCCCGCCGGATGCGCCGGCTGGTGACCAAGTCGCTCGGCAGCTTGCTGAACGAGACCACTTCGACCACGCTCAACGTCCTGTTCACCAGCCATGCACTGGCGGCGATCAGGATCAGCAGGATGGCGTGCCGCAGGTGACGCGGCCACCCTGCCGGTTCGGGTGGCAGCGCGTAGTACAGCGCTGCGACCAGCAGGACCGCGGCCGCCGGGCGGCGGCAGGCGTGCCGCAGCGGTTCCAGGAGCCACCTGTAACGGCCGCGAGCTACCCGGCGGACCACCATGCCGGAGATCAGGTCCACGACCACGGCCGTCGCCAGCGCGGCTACAACGATCAACGCGGTACGCATCAGAGGTCGTTCACCGTGATCCCGATGCCGCCTTTCTCAGCTCCCTGCCCAGTCCACGTGCCCAGGGTGCCATCCGGTCCGGTGATGAGCGGCAAACATCGACAAACAGGCGCTGAGCGGCCTTCGTCAGCCGCTCGGCGGTCTCCGGGTAGCCGGGCTTGGTGCGCTTGCGGATGCCGAACAGCCAGAGCTCGAGCGCGGCGATTGCTGCGCAGCGGCTCCGTTACGAGGAGCCGATTAGCGCGGGTGTCGGCGGGTAGCCACGGCCATGAGCAGGCCGACCAACGACATCGGCATCCGGTCGGACAACAGCCGTGCCGTAGCGTTCAGTGACGCAGTTTTCGCCATCATCATCACGCTGCTCGTGCTGGATCTCCGGGTGCCGGACGTGCCGCCCGGTCGCCTGCTGTTCGGGTTGCTGGAGCAGTGGCCGAGTTACCTCGCCTATCTCGCCTCGTACACCTACGTGGCCATCGTCTGGCTGAACCACAAGGGCGCATTCAATCGCGTCAAGGAGAGTGATCGGGGCCTGCACTGGGTGAACCTCCTCGTCCTGTTCACCACCGCGCTGCTGCCGTTCCCGACCGCGGTCGTCTCGCACGCACTCCAAGAGCACGACCAGCAGGACCAACGTGTGGCCGTCGCCTTCTACGCACTGATCGGCGCGCTACTCTGCGCGAGCTGGCTGGCGTTCTTCCACTACCTGGCTCGGCGCAAGGACCTGCTCGTGGCGGAGGTGAGTGAGCGGCATTTCCCCACCGAGCGGGTGCGGGCGCTCGTCGGGGTCATCCTCTATGCCGCCGCAGGCCTCATCGGGTACCTGGTCGCGCCGCTCGCCGGTCTGGTGATCTTCGTCGTGCTGCCGCTGTTCTACGCCGTCACCAGCGCCGGTCTCTACCAGGTCCCGTTCACCCGCCGGTTCGCGCCTCGCCCCCCGCAATCGGAGAACTGACGATCCGGCGACCGGCTCGAAGACAGCTCGGAAGCTGATCGACTCGCAGACGGCGACATCCTCGCCGAGCCCGTCGTGTACGACGCGCTGACCATGCTCGCCGCACTCGTGCACGCCGGTCGCCGCTCATCCAGCCCGGCCACCACGTGCGGTCTCTGGCCTGTGCTTGTTGGCCGGCGCACGCGGCGACGTGCCGGAGATAGCTCGTGCGGCTTCGTCTCGGCTGGTGAACAGGTGCGTTCGCATCCCCAATCGGGCTGCGGCATGGACGTTCTCGGCGTGGTCATCGATGAACAGGACGGTCTCGGGGGCGAGACCGAGTGCCTGGCAGCACCAGCGGTAGGCGGCGGGGTCGGGCTTGGCCCGGCCGGTGCGGCTGGAGAACGCGACGACGTCGAAGTGGCGCAGCCAGCGGCCGTGGTGCAGTTCGTAGTGCGCGGCGAGTTCTTCGGGGATGTTGGACAGCAGCCCGAGGCGCGGTCCTGATGCTGCGAGGTGGTCGATCAGGCTGACCATGTCGTCGTCGACGGTGCTCCAGCTCCCGATGTCCGCGACGATCAACGCGGCGGTGCGATCCTCGTCGAAGCTGACGTTCAGGGTTGCGGCGACGCGATGCCAGTAGGTGGTGGCGGTGACATCAGCGCGGTCGTAGGCGGCGCGGTGTTTCCAGTAGGCGTCCCAGAACGTGGGGGCAGTGACGCCGGCGAGCGTGGTGAGCGCGTCCCGGGCTGCCGGAGGCTGGTTGCGGGCGATGACACCGAACAGGTCGAACAGCACGGCGGCCGGGGTGGTACTCATGCCGTACGCACGATCGTGCCGGCGGCGGTCAGATTGGTCAGATCGTCCTGCGATGCCTCGTCGGTGGTGATCACCATGCTCAGTGCGGACACCGGTGCGACGTGGGCCAGCGCGGTGCGGGCGAACTTCGCTGGTTCAGCGACTGCGATGACTCGGTGGGCGGAGGCGATCATCGCGCGTTTGATCGCCGCGTCGTCCAGATCGTAGGCGGTCAGCCCGGCGGCGTTCAGCCCGCAGCAGCCGATGATCGCGGTGTCGAAACGCAGGGCTTGCAGAGATGCCTGCGCAAGGGGACCGATGAGGGCAAGCTCGCCGGAGCGCGGTTCGCCGCCGGGCAACAGCAACCTCAGCTGCGGTGCACCCGTCAGGACGTTCGCGGCGTGCAGCGACATCGGCATGACCGTCAGCCGGCGTGCGGTCATCAAGCGGGCGACCTCGAGGCAGGTGGTGCCGCTGTCGAGCACGACAGCCTCACCGTCGGCGAGCATCTCCACTACCGCGGCCGCGATGCGCTGCTTGGCTTCGCGCTCCTCATGGGCGCGCACGGCGAACGGCGGCTCCTGCCCACGCAGCACCAGACTGCGCGCACCGCCGCGGTAGCGCTCGAGCACGCCTTGCTCGGCCAGCTGGTCCAGGTCCCGGCGCACCGTCATCTCCGACGTTCCCGTCAGCTCCGCCAGTCGGGCGACGCTGATCTGCCCGGCCTGATGTACGGCATCGACGATGTGGCGGTGTCGATCAGCGGTCGTCGTCATGACGGCCATTGAACATCACCCCCGCCCGACTTGCAACCTTACGAACATCAAATCTGTTTGCTATGTTCGCTGACGTGTCCAAAGACCTGCGAGCCGCTCGGGCCGCCACCTTCCTGTACTTCGCGCTGAACGGCTTCGTGCTGGGAATCTGGGTGGTGCACATCCCGGCGATCGAGCACCGATCCGGCATCAGCCACGCCACCCTCGGCTCGCTGCTGCTTGTGCTCGGCGGCGGCGCGTTCATCGGCATGCAGATCGCCGGCCCACTGACCGACCGCTTCGGCGCCCGGCGGGTGGTCCCGCTGAGCGCGCTGTTCCTCAGCGCCGCGCTGGTGCTGCCCGGCCTGTCGACCAACGGCTGGGCACTGGGGGCCGCCCTGCTGGTGCTCGGGCTGGGCAACGGTTGCCTGGACGTCAGCATGAACGCGCACGCCGTGCAGGTGGAGGCTGGCTACCGGCGTCCGGTCATGTCGGCGTTCCACGCACTGTTCTCCCTCGGCGGGGTGCTCGCGTCCCTGTTGGCGGCTCGTACTCTGAGCTGGGGTTGGAGCCCCGCCACCACGTTGACCGCCGTCAGCGTCCTCTCTCTGGTCATCGCCGCGGGCTCCTTCCCAGGGCTGCTCGCCAAGCCGCAGAGCACCGCACCCGGTGCTGACGTGGCTTCGGTCAAGCCAAGCTGGCGGTCGACCCCGCCGCGGATCTGGATCCTGGCCGCGCTGGCTCTGATGCTCATGCTCAGCGAGGGCGCAGCGGCCGACTGGAGCGTGCTGGCCATGCGCGACGTGCTGGACGCGCAGCCGGCCACCGCGGCGCTGGCCTACGGCGCATTCGCGACCGCGATGACCGTCGGGCGGCTGCTCATCGACCGCATCGCCGCCCGTTTCGGCCCGGTTGCCGTGCTGCGGTGGGGCTCCGCACTGGCCGCGTCGGCGCTGGTGCTGGTCGTCTGGTCCCCGTCGATTCCCGTGGCGCTGGCCGGGTGGACTCTGTTCGGGGCCGGTTTGGCGGGCACGATTCCGCAGCTGTTCAGCGCGGCCGGGCACACCGATCCCGCCGCGGCGGCCACCAACGTCTCCCGGGTCGCCGGGCTCGGCTACCTCGGCATGCTGGCCGGGCCGGCCGTCATCGGCGCGCTCACCCACGTCACGCGGCTCAATCACGCGTTCCTGCTTCCGCTGATCTTCTGCGTGATCGCCGCGGTGACCGCGCCCATGTTGCGCGCCAGCCGGTCGCAGGCATCGACCACCGAGCCGGCGTACGTCAACGCCCACTCCGCGAACTGAGCAACCGGAACCGAGCGTCCACCACAGTTTGGGAATCGAGGCGAGGCTGGACGGGCGGCCGGTGAAAAAGGCGGAATCCCTGGACGTGCGGCCAGGCGCGCTCGCCCCGAGGCCCGCCCGACTGGCAGGGTGCGGTAATCGGACGTCGCGTATTCGGCCCAGTTCGGTCTTGATCGTCACGCCCGGTGATCATCGGTGCGTGCCTGCGGTGTCAGGGTGTAAGGCCGTCGTGAGTCAGGAGTATCTGGACGGCGTCGGTCACGGTGGCCGTGGTGAAGTCTGGCGGTGGGTCCACGAACTTGTGGGGCGATCGGGTGGGGTGCAGCCAGATCGTGTGTAGGCCTGCTCCGTGACCGCCGGCGATGTCGAGAGTCAGGTCGTCGCCGATCATCCACCCGCCGTGCTCCGTGGAGGTTCCGCATCGTTGAGCGATGATCTGGAAGATTGCCGGGTCGGGCTTGCGGATGCCCACCTCATCGGAGATGCACCAGGCGTCTGTCAGGGCGTCCAACCCCGTTCGTTGGATCTTCCCCTTCTGGTTGTCGGTCATGCCGTTGGTCACGATCCCGATGCGCCAGCCTGCCGAGCGCAACTGTCGGAGAGCGGCGAGGTTCTCGGCTCGGCAGGAGACCAGTTCGGGCATGCGTCGGCGGTATTGCTGCCAGAGATCCTCGGGGGGTTGCGTGAGATCGAATTCGTTACGGACTGCGGCGAAGAAGGGGCCTCTGGGGCCGGACGTGTGTGCGTCGGCGAAGATCAGCCAGGTCAGGGCCTTGTCGTCGAGTCCAAGATCGGTCACGAACTCTTCGGCCCATGCGTGAAACGCCGCCTGCCGATCGATGAGTGTGTTGTCCAGGTCGAACAACGCCAGTCGCTGCATGCTGGCACGGTAATTGATCGCTGTCCGTCCGCCTCGACAACGTTCAGCGGCTGCCGGTCTGGTCAGCTGTCGTCGGCTGCGTAACGGTTCCAGTGCCACCAGCGGCGGTGTGGTGCCGTTGGGTGGTGTGGTGAGCCGAGGGCTTGGGCGATGACGGGTGCCGGGGCTTGGAGCACGAGCTGGCGCAGCGCGGCGAGGCGGCTGGGGACCGTCGGGATGCCGAGGTCGCGGCTGAAAAGGGCGATGGTGCGGGTGGTCAGGGGTTGGCCTGCTCGGCGGCCGTGGAACAGCCAGCCGGCGTCGCGGTTGATGGCGGTGTGCATGTTGGTGCGCTGGTCGCCTAGGGCCAGCAGGAGTTCGGCGACGGTTTCGGGGACCGGTGTTGGCGGGTCGCCGAAACGGCGGTGCTGGGTGATGACAGAGGTCGTCTTGCTGCGTCCACGCGAGGAAGTCGCCGGCGCGCTGGATCTGCTGGCCGAGGTCGTTGCGGGTGCGACTGCTGACGGGCCCGCGTTCGCGCGGCGCCGTAGCCAGCGCTCGAACCGCAGCTTGCGTTGTATCGGCCGTTCAGTCGTCTCTGGCTGACGATCGGTCATTTCCATGTGCATGTGCCCATTCACGACGGCTACGAAGTACGGGTGACCAACGAGGTAACCGTTCCCCTGCTGCCCTGCGCGTCTATCGACGACATCGTCGCCTTTTACGAGGTGCTCGGTTTCCACACCACTTACAAGCAGCGCAAGCCCAACCCGTGCGTGGGGTTGCAACGTGAAGATCTACATCTGCAGTTCTTCGAGATCGCGGGGTTCGATCCGGCGCAGTCCTACGGTTCGTGTCTCGTGCTGACCACGGACACGGGGCAGCTGTACCGGGCTTTCGCGGCGGGAATGCGCGCCGCGTACGGCAAGGTGTTGGTCTCCGGGACGCCGCGGATGACCCGGCCCCGGGCGCGGAAGAACGCCGACGGGCTGAGCGGCTTCAGCGTCATCGATCCGGGCGGCAACTGGATCCGCGTCTTCCAAAACGCCCCGGCGTCCCCCGGGCCGGCGCCGACTGGGCGGCTGGGCAAGGCGATGGCGAACGCCGTCGTGCAGTCCGACTCCAGAGGGGACGCCCGGCAGGCGGCTCGAATTCTTGACAGTGCGTTGGCCCATCCCGAGGCAGATGACGACCCGGTCGCGTTGGTGGAGGTGCTCGTCTACCGCGCTGAGGTTGCGTTGGTCCTGAACGATCCGGCCACGGTGGTCGAGATGCTGGCCCGTGTTGACCGTGTCGCTTTGAGCGCGGACGAAGCGACACGGGCTGCTACTGCGTATGAGGCCGCTAACGACCTTGCGGCAGCGCTGTCCTAGGTGCCGCATCCAGCTGACACCGTGCCCCGGCTGAGACCTTGAGCCAGGGCACGGTCAGCTATTTGCCGGGAGCCGTCGGTGTCGAGTTGGGCGAGTTCGCCGTCGATGTCGGGGGAGTGGGTGCTGTAGAAGTGCACGTCTCGTGGTGGGTGGCCAGATGTGCGCCAGGACCTCGTCGTCGACGTCGCGGCCGGTCCGGCGTAAGGCGGCCACGCCGAGGCCGTGGTACTCCGTTGGCCAGCAGACGATCGCGTTGGTGGCCAGGGTCAGGCACCACATCTGCTCAGTCTGCTCGTGATGCCGACGCCGCAGGGCTCGAGGTCCTTCCACTCGCCAGTGTCCATCGACCGCCAACCGGCGTAGCCGGCCACCTCGCGCAGATGATCCGTACGGGTCTGCTGCCGCTCGCCATACCCACACAGCTCAATCATCGCGATCCCGAGCCGGCCCACGGCGGCGGCCGGCGCCGTGGCGACCTCGTCGGGTACGAAGCCCAGCCACGGCAGCGTGTACAGCTGGACGCCACGCTCAGCACGTTGCGGCCCGTACGGAACTGACGCACGAACGCCTCGTCCGCACCGGTCAACGTGAAGTGCCGGATGAGCTCAGCCTGGTTGATCTCCGGGAAGTCGGGTCATGGCCGGGTCGGAAGTCGACTGGTCGTCGTGGCCGTCCATGCCCGGAAACGGCGATGGCTGGACCCCGCTCGGGATCAAGCCATCGCCGTTTAGCCATTACTGGTTTGTCGTTAACGATAATTCGATAAATCACCGCCACACAAGGGGCATACCGGACGCGCATCATAATGACAGTTCTTGTGCGTAAGGATTCAGTCTGTTGCAACCGAGAGGATCGTCACGCAGCCGAGACCCTGTAAGGCATTCGGGTTTGCTGGAGTCAGCCGGTTGAGCAGTGCCGGCTTGTGCGGCCGGCCTCGCCGTACCGGGGGCAGGCGCAGGTCCTCGGCCGACAAATCGATCGACGTCTCCGAGCTGGGGGTGCGATCCTGCCCCTATGACCGACGATCTGAGGCAGCGGCTGGACCGGCCACGGTTCCCGAGGAGCGCCGGCTACGACCCCCATTGGATGATCGAGAACTGGATGGGCCCGAGTGCCCTCTGGCTGCTCGAATGGCTGTGCTCCGAGCTGGACCTCGCGCCGGGCGCCCGCGTGCTCGACCTTGGATGCGGCAGGGCCATCACCTCGATCTTCCTGGCGAAGGAGTTCGACGTCCAGGTCGTCGCCGCCGATCTCTGGATCAATCCCAGCGAGAACTGGCGCAGGATCGACGCCGCGGGCCAGGCCAAGCTCGTCACGCCGCTGCTGGCCGAGGCGCATGACCTGCCGTTCGCTGACGGCTACTTTGACGCCATCGTCAGCGTCGACGCCTACCACTACTTCGGCACCGACGCGCGTTACCTGCCGTACCTGAGCCGTTTCCTGGCTCCCGGCGGCCACATCGGCATCGTGGTGCCGGGGCTGACCAGGGAACTCGACGACGGGCTGCCGGAGCACCTCACGCCGTACTGGGAACCGGATTTCTGGACCTTTCACTCGCCGGCCTGGTGGCAGCAGTTGTGGAGCCGCAGTGGCGTGGTCGACGACGTACGCGCCGACTTCCTGGAGGACGGGTGGCGCGACTGGCTGATCTGGAGCGAAGCCGTCCTGGAGACGACCGACAACGACACCGCCCGCACGCTCGTTCCCCGGGAAGTGAACATGCTGCGAGCCGACACCGGCCGTCACCTCGGCTTCACCCGCGTCATCGCCCAGCGCACCTGAGAAGCTGGGTCACCGGTCTCCCCGCAGGAGTCACAGCTTCGATTCCGGATGACCACTCGCAGGCGGAATCAGCTGGCGGGCTTGCCGAACCAGCGGGAGAGGTGGTCGTCCAGGTCCTGCTGATCGTCGCCGATCCAGGCGACGTGGCCGTCGGGGCGTAGCAGGACGCACGGACCACCCAGGTCGGCGGTGGGATCCGCGAGGTGGTCGACCCGGTCTGACCACCCGCCGACGGTCAGGCGTTCGGTCCGGTCCAGCAGCAGGCCACGGCCGCGATGCAGCAGGCCGTAGAGGTTGCCCTGTTTCACCTCGATGTCGCGCAGGCGGCGGCCGAGCAGGTCGGGGCCTTCGCCGAAGTCGTAGCGGATGGCGGTCGCGGTGATCTTCTCGATCAGGTAGCGGTTCACCTCGTCGAAGTCCATCAGTTCCGTGAGCAGCCTGCGCACGGCCCGCGGGCCCGCTTCGGTGGACAGCAGTTCCGTCTGGGCGCGGGTGTTGTCCAACACGTCCTCGGCGACCGGATGACGTTCGGCCTCGTAGGTGTCCAGCAGTGTTTCCGGCGCCCAGCCGCGGATCTGTGCGGCGAGTTTCCAGCCGAGGTTGAATGCGTCCTGAACGCCCAGGTTGAGGCCCTGTCCGCCGATGGGTGGGTGGATGTGTGCCGCATCGCCGGCCAGCAGCACCCGCCCGACCCGATACCGTTCGGCCAGCCGGGTGGCATCGCCGAAGCGGGACAACCAGCGTGGGGAGTGCACGCCGAAGTCGGTTCCGGCGATGGCGCGCAGCTGGTGTTGGAAATCCTCGAGGGTGGGCGGTACCGCGCGGTCGCTGACCCCGGCGGCGGGGACCACGACGCTGTAGACCCCGACGCCTGCGGGCCGGAGCCAGAACCGGTGGTGGGTCTCGCGGATGTCGGCCAGCTTGGCCGCGATTTCCTCCGGCGGCACGCCCACTTCCATCTCGCCCATCAGCGTCTCGGTCCGGGACGGCTCGCCGGGGAAGCCGACACCGAGCCGCTTACGCACCGTGCTGCGCCCGCCGTCACAGCCGACGAGATAGCGCGTGCGCAACTGTTCCCCGTCGGCCAGTTCGACGGTCACACCCTCGTCGTCCTGCTCGAAACCGGCGACCGCGCAACCGCGCCGGATCTGCGCACCCAGTTCGATCGCATGCTCCTCGAGCAGGCGGACGATGACGGGCTGCGGGATGCCCAGCAGATAGGCGTACGGGGAATCCAGGTCCGTGGGCGCGGGTTTGGCGATGGCGGCGAAGAAACCGCCGGCGGGGCGTTGCCGTCCGTGCGGGAGAATGCGATCCAGCAGTCCGCGCATCGCCATCAGCTCGAGACTGCGGATGTGCAGACCGACGATGCGGACGAACGACGCGGGCTCGGTTTCCTTCTCCAGGACGAGTACCCGCACATCGTGCAGCCGCAGCTCGGCGGCCAGCATCGCACCGGTCGGCCCGCACCCGGCAATGATCACGTCGAACATGAGGGCCGCGTTGTCGGTGGATTGAAGAGAGTGCATTGGAGTTGCCTTTCGGGAGCGCCTGGTTGGCGGGCGCTCCCGGCGACACCTACGTCAGTCGCCCGGCCGTGACGGGGAGGGGGAGCACCCACATCGATACAGCGTTCATGGGTCTCACCTCCTCGGGCGGCGTCACGTTCAACGGCAAGCTACAAGCCCCAGCCTCGTCCCGTCCAATCCTTTTTCCCGCCACGTGGTCACGACTCCGGCTGGGCGGTGTCGCCTGAGGTCGCTCCGGGTTTGGTGTAGAGGATCTCGCGGGCCTGCTCCGCGGCGCGGGTGAGGCTCTCGGTGACGAAGTCGACGAAGCGGGCGATGTTCTCCAGGCGGTCGGCGGCCGGGGTGTTGGGGCCGAGGATGCTGACGCCCTGCCGTGCGGTCTCGGCGAGCTCGATGTTGGCTCGGGCGGCGGCGATCATCCCCTGGTACCAGACGTCGTCGTCGACGACGTAGCGCTCGCGGCGGCGCTCGTCGCGTTCCCGCCGGATGAGGCCCTGGCTCTCGAGGGACGTGACCGCCTTGGAGATGGACGCCGGGCTGACCTGAAGGCGCTGGACGAGCTCGGATGCGGTGAGGCTGCCCGCGTCGGTGGTGTAGAGACAGGTCAGCAGCCGGGACATCATCTTGGGCAGGCCCTGTTGCATGAAGAGGGTCGTGAACCTCTCCTCGTACTCGCGCACGGCCTCGGCGTCGCGGCCGTGGGCCTGCGGGGACGCCTGCGGCCCCCGGGGAGTCGCCTGCCTGCGCCGGTGGGCGCGGTGTTCGGTGGCGCGGTGGGCCAGGTCCGCGCGGTAGCCGGTGGGGCCACCGTTGCGCATGACCTCACGCGTGATCGTGGAGGTGGGGCGGTCGAGGCGTCTCGCGATCTCCGCGTAGGCGAGCCCGTCGGCCACCCCCAGCGCGATCTGCTGGCGTTCCTGCTGGGTGAGCCTGCCTCCCGGCATCGCGATCTCCCTTCACGCGTTCCTGAGGCCGCCAGCATAGCGTTCATTCTTCTTGCAATGCAACGAGGAGACGATCTTCGTTGCATTAAAATCAAAGCCGTTGCAACGATTCTGTGCCCTCCACCTGCGCAGACACCGACATGACGCAACGACGTTGTTGCCCAGTTCATGAACGCAACGTAGCGTTTCCGGTGTCAGAAACGACAGGCGCAAGGAGAGCACGATGCAGAACTTCGACACCCCCACCCCGATCTCCGTCGTCCTCGACATCCCCGCGGGACGCGTGCAGTTCATCGCCGCCGACCGGGCCGACACCACGGTCGAGGTCCTGCCCGCGGACGCCTCGAAGGGTCGAGACGTAAAGGTCGCGGAGCAGACCACCGTCGAATACGGCGACGGCGTCCTGCGGATCGCCGCCTCGGCGAAGAACCAGATCCTCGGAAACTCCGGATCCATCGAGGTGACGGTCCAGCTGCCCGCCGGCTCCCGGGTCGAGGTGAAGGCGGCCAGCGCCGAGTTCCGGGCCGTCGGACGGCTGGGCGACGTCGTCTTCGACGGCTCGCACGGCGCGATCACGCTCGACGAGGCCGCGAGCGCCCGCCTCAACACCGCCGCCGGTGACGTCTCGATCGGCCGCCTCAACGGCTCCGCGGAGATCAGCACCATGAAGGGCGACATCCGGATCGCCGAAGCCGTACGCGGCACGGTCGTGCTGCGCACCCAGGCCGGTGACGTGTCCGTCGGCGCCGCCCACGGAGTCTCCGCCGCCCTGGACGCCGGCACCACCTACGGCCGGATCACCAACGCACTCAGGAACACCGACGGCACGGCCGACCTGACCATCCACGCGACCACCGCCCACGGCGACATCGACGCCCGCAGCCTCTGAAGGAGCACCACCATGACCAACCTGGCGATCGCGGCCAACGGCCTGCGCAAGTCCTACGGCGACAAGGTCGTTCTCGACGGCGTCGACCTGGCCGTCCCCGAAGGAACGATCTTCTCCCTGCTCGGCCCGAACGGCGCCGGCAAGACCACCGCCGTCAAGATCCTGTCCACCCTCATCTCTCCCGACCCCGGCTCCGGCGACATCCGCGTCGGCGGCCACGACCGCACCGCCGACCCGCAGGCGGTACGCGCCGCGATCGGCGTCACCGGCCAGTTCTCGGCCGTCGACGGCCTGATCACCGGCGAGGAGAACATGCTCCTCATGGCCGACCTGCACCACCTGTCCAAGCGCGAGGGCCACCGCGCCGCCGCCGAACTGCTGGAGCGCTTCGACCTCACCGACGCGGCCAAGAAGCCCGCCTCCACCTACTCCGGCGGCATGAAGCGCCGCCTCGACCTCGCCATGACCCTGGTCGGCAACCCGCGGATCATCTTCCTCGACGAACCGACCACCGGGCTCGACCCCCGCAGCCGCCACAACATGTGGCAGATCATCCGCGAACTCGTCGCCGACGGCGTCACCGTCTTCCTCACCACCCAGTACCTGGAGGAGGCCGACGAACTGGCCGACCGCATCGCCGTGCTCAACGACGGGAAGATCGTCGCCGAGGGCACCGCCGCGGAACTGAAGCGGCTCATCCCCGGCGGGCACGTCCAGCTGCGCTTCGAGGACCCTGCGGCGTACGAGCGGGCCGCCGGGGCGCTGCACGAGACCGTGCGCGACGACCAGGCACTGGCCCTGCAGATCCCCAGCGACGGCACCCAGCGCGAGCTGCGCGCGATCCTCGACCGGCTGGACGCCGCCGACGTGCACGCCGACACCCTCACCGTGCACACCCCCGACCTCGACGACGTGTTCTTCGCCCTGACCGGCGGCGCCGTCGTTCCCCACCAGCAGAAGGAAGCTGTCCGATGAGCACCCTCTCCCTCGCCGTACGCGACTCGTCCACGATGCTGCGCCGCAACCTCCTGCACGCGCGGCGCTATCCGTCCCTCACGCTGAACCTGCTGCTCACCCCGATCATGCTGCTGCTGCTCTTCGTCTACGTCTTCGGTGACGTGATGGGCTCGGGCATCGGCGGCGGCGGTGGGGACCGCTCCGAGTACGTCGCGTATCTCGTCCCGGGTCTGCTGCTGATGACCATCGGCAGCGCCGTGATCGGGACCGCGGTGTCCGTCTCCACCGACATGACCGAGGGCATCATCGCCCGCTTCCGCACGATGGCGATCCACCGCGGTTCGGTGCTCGTCGGCCACGTCGTCGGCAGCGTGCTGCAGTCGATCATGAGTGTGGTCCTCGTGGGTGCCGTCGCCGTGGCCATCGGCTTCCGGTCCACCGGTGCCGGCGTCCTGGAGTGGCTCGCGGCGTTCGGGCTGCTCGTGCTCTTCGCCCTGGCGCTCACCTGGATCGCGGTCGGCATGGGCCTGGTCAGCCCGAACGCCGAGGCCGCCAGCAACAACGCGATGCCGCTGATCCTGCTGCCGTTGCTCTCCAGCGCCTTCGTCCCGGTCGACGCCATGCCCGGCTGGCTCCAGCCGATCGCCGAGTACCAGCCGTTCACGCCCGCCATCGAGACCCTGCGTGGTCTGCTGCTCGGCAGCGAGATCGGCCACAACGGGTGGCTGGCGGTCGTCTGGTGCCTGGGTCTCGCGGTGCTCGGCTACGTCTGGGCGACGTCGAAGTTCAACCGCGACCCGAAGTAGCCGCCATGACAGCGCGGGCCGCCTCCCGCAGCTCGTCCAGACAGACTCACCGCCCAGTCAGGCCATCGCAGTCGGCCCGACTGGGCGGTGAGTGTGTGCGTGCGTGCACCGACGTCAGCCGAGCCAGCGGCCGTCGCGCAGGAGCGCGCGTCCCCGCAGTTCGTTAGCCTCCCGCCAGGCCTGGATGCGCCGCGGCCGGATCACGAAGTACTGGTAGGGCTCGTCGAGCCCGCTCGGGTCGAAACCCGTCCTGGTCGCGAACGCCTCGATCTTCTCCGGGCCGAGGTCGGCGACGTCCACCGGCTCGGCCGTGCCGTCGACGATGACGACGTCGCGCGTCGGCCCGAGGCTGAGCCGCACCCGGCCGTCGGCCAGCAGGTTGCGGCCGGTGACCGAGCCGCGCGGCGTCGAGATGAGGATCGTGCTCCCGTCCCAGAGGTACGACAGCGGGATGAGGTGCACGCCGCCCGGGGAGCCCGAGGTCGCGACCCAGAGGTCGACGTCGCTCTCCAGTCTCGCGCGCGTGTCCCGCACCCTCTCCTCAAGCCCTCGCGGCGGGGCGCTCGTCATGCTCTCTCTCCCATCACGTCGTGTCGGCCGTCGCGAGCGATGGCCAGATCGGGCGGCAGATCAGCGCGTCGGTGCCAGCGACGCGGCCTCCCACGCGAACCCGTCCGGGTCGGTGAACGATCCGGCACCGCCGCCGATCATGAGGCGGTGCGATCCGGTGCCCTCGGGAGCGACACCGAGGTCCTTGGCGAGGGCACGGCGCCGGTACAGCGCCAGCTTGACCGGGCTCGACCCGGCGGCGAACTCGACGTACATCCGGGCGAAGCTCTTCGCCACGGCGAGGCCGCGCTCGACGTAGAACCGCTTGCTGGCGGCCACGTCCGCGACTCCCAGCAGAAGCACCATCTCGTCGATCTGCCGGGTGGCCGGGCCGGTGTCCTTCTTCGCCGAGGTCGCGACCTTCCAGATCGTCCCGTCCGGGGCCTGTACGACACCGCCGTAGCCCCAGAGCGACTTCGCGGCGGGCTTCAGCGACGTGGCGCCGGCGTCCAGGGCGGCGCCGACGAGGTTGTCGACGGTGGACGGCTGGGAGACCGTGAGCGCCAGCGTGAACCCGCGGAAGCCGGCCGTCGGCGCCTCCGAGGCGCGCAGGCGTAGCTGCGTGTCCAGACCGAAGGCGTTGGTGTAGAAGTGGTTGGCGGCCGCGGGATCGGCCACGTCGAGGGTGACGGATTCGATGAATGCCATGCCCATCACGCTAGGTGCGGCTCGGCGACCGGTGCTTCTTGATTCCTGACCGGTCTGGTCACCTGTTTCGCCACAGACGATGGCATCCACGCCCGCAGGTAGGCGCCGGGCGGCATGCCGACGAGCTCGGTGAAGCGGGTGCTGAAGGTGCCCAGCGACGACCAGCCGACCGCGAAGCCCACCTCGCCGACGGTGAGGTCGCCGCGACGCAGCAGCGCCTTCGCGTGCTCGACGCGCCGCGTCATCAGGTACGCGTACGGCGACTCGCCGTAGGCCAGCCGGAACTGGCGGCTGAGGTGCCCGGCCGGCATGTGTGCGCGGCGGGCGAGCGCCTCGACGTCGAGCGGTTGCGCGTACTCCCGGTCGAGCCGGTCGCGGACGCGGCGCAGTCGCGCGAGATCGTCGCTCGGGTGCTGCGCCCGGGCCAGGACGCGCCCCCACGAGGGGTGACACACGTCAGAACTCCTTCCCAGCGGTGCAGGTGGTCGCGACGCCGGCCAGTGCGGCCGCATCGGTGACGGACAGGGCTCAGCGAAGCTCCTGGATGCGGATCAGGTTGCCGGCGGGGTCGCGGAAGGCGCAGTCGCGGATGCCGTACGGCTGCTCGGTCGGCTCCTGGACGACCTCGGCGTCGCCGCCCTGCAGCTTCTCGAAGGTGCCGTCGAGGTCCCGGGTGGCCAGAAGGATCCAGCCGTAGGTGCCCTTGGCCATCATCTCGGCGATGGTGTTGCGCTCGTCCTCGGTGATGCCGGGGTCGGCGGCCGGCGGCGCCAGGAGGATGGACGTGTCGGGCTGGTTGACGGGGCCGACCGTGATCCACCGCATGGTGCCCTGTCCGACGTCGTTGCGGACCTCGAAGCCGAGGACGTCTCGGTAGAAGGCCAGGGAGGCGTCCGGGTCGACGTGCGGGAGGAAGCTGGTGTGAATGGTGATGTCCATGGCGATCATGCTAGGTGCGGCCACCTGGCCTGGACTTCTTGATTCCTGACCGATGGCGCCCTTTTCTCTCGCGCAGGAGGCGGGCTAGGTGCGGCCGTACGCGGCTCGTGCCTGGGCAACCTCGGCGGCGGCGCGTTCCCGCCAACGGCGTTGGGCCTCGCGGTTGCACGCCCGGCAGACCCGACGGTACCGGCCCGTGGCGTCGTCGATTTCGCGGTCGTGGCCGTTGCGGCACCGCGGGGGCTGGGTGCGGCTCCGGGAGGTCTCCGCCCGGCTGACCTGGCGCAGGTGTGTGGGCTCGATGCAGTCGGCGACTCCGCAGAGGTGGACGACGTCGAGGGTGGGGTCGTACCCGCCGACGAGGACCACGAACGCGGCGATGTGCGCCCAGGCCCGACCGGCGACCTTCTGGTGGACCCCACGTCGCGGCCCGTACCCGTGGATGACGAGACAACCGTCGTCGGTGCGGTGCGAACGCCCCAGCAGGTACGCGCGTAGCGACTCCTCGGTGTGGTACCGCGAGAGACCCTTCACCGCCGACAGCACGCCGTCACCGTACCCGCGCGGCGGTCAGCCGGTGTGGCGTACCTCGGTGTCCCAGATCTGCGCCCACGGACGCCGCAGCTCTCGGCACACGAAGATCGGGCCGCCGTTCTCGTCGTTGTCCACCTCGACCCGCTGGTCCACCCGACCAGCCGGCGCGCACCCGTGGAACCAGGCGTTCAGCGGGTCGGAACGCTCCCAGCCGACGACGATCACCACGTCGGCGCTCTCGGGTGGCCGGCCGAAGTCGACCATGCTGTTGTGCCCGGAGTACGCGCGGGGCAGGTCACGGGCCGGGCCGTAGCGGGCCAGCGCGCCGGCCTCGCCGTAGTTGCCGGTCAGGATGACCGCCCGCGACCGCTCCTCGGGTGTCAGGCCACGGTGGACGGCCGCGACCGAGTCGGCGAACGCGGGCCAGCCGATGGTCTCGCCGGCGTCGTAGTTGACGTCGAGCACGAAGCCGGGGAGCCGGTCGGCCGGCAGCACCGGCAGCAGCAGAACGACGCTGGGCAGGAGGAACGGCACCGCGCCCAGCGCGAGCAGGCCCCACCGCAGCCGGACGGCGCCGCGCGACGCCCACCCGGCGGTCACCACGGCACCGGCGGCGGTGAGCACCAGCAGCAGCGGCGCGTCGTAGTAGCCCTTGCCGCCGGCGAGCAACACGATGCCGACGACGACCAGCCAGGCCCAGCCCACCGCCCGGTACGCCCGCCACCGTGGCCAGCGCAGCAGCGCGACGAGGCCGGCGATCCAGATCGGCACGGCGTACGGGCTGATGATGACGAACTGGAGGATGAGCGCGTCGAGCCGGCCGCTGTAGGAGCTGTCGCCATCGGAGATCGAGGCGGCCACACCGAGCTGCGGAAAACCGTGCGTCGCCTGCCAGGCCAGATTCGGCGCGGCCAGGAGCACGGCGAGCCCGGCGGCGGCGAGCACCCACCGGTCGCGCAGCAGCCGGCGTGGCCCGGCGATGGAGATCCCGGCGATCAGGCCCACGGCCAGCAGCGCGGGCAGCAGTTTGTTGAGCATGCCGACCCCGAGCGCCACCCCGATGCCGAGGGCCCACCGGCTGTCGCCGGTGCGCAGCAGCCGCACCGCGCACAGCGCCGCGACCAGCCAGGCCAGCAGGTCGACGGTGGTGGTGCTGAGCAGGTGGCCGCCGGCCAGGACGATGCCGGAGAACGCGGCGAGCACCGCCGCGAAGATCTGCCCGCCCCGGCCGGCGCCCAGCTCCCGGGCGATGGCGGCGACCAGCAGGACCGCCGCACCGGCCAGCAGCGCCGACGGCGTCCGCAGCACCACCAGGTTGCCCGGTGCGATGGTGTCGAGCAGCCGGGCCAACGCCGGGACCAGCGGGCCCTGGTCGACGTACCCCCAGTCGAGGTGCCGCCCGCAGAGGAGGAAGTACAGCTCGTCGCGGTGGTAGCCGTAGCGCCCGGCGAGCAGCAGCAGCGTCACGCTGACCGCGCCGGCCACCACCCACGGCCCCCACGTGCGCGGGCCGGGCGTCGGTGACGGCTCCGGCGGCGACGCCGGGTCCGGCCGGTGAGGCCGGTCGATGTCGATCGCAGGCTCACTCACCCGCACATCATCGCCTGTGACGCGGCCGCCCGGGTGCCCGTGCCGCGCGCCCGGGCGGGTCGTCGGACCGCGTGCGAAGATCAGATTCGTTACTCGACGGGGGAGGAAGACATGCGCTACCGCACTCTGGGCGCGACCGGCACCGTGGTGTCGACGCTGTGCCTGGGCACGATGACCTTCGGCGCGGAGACCGACGAGGCGGGCAGCTTCGCCCAGCTCGACCGGTTCGTCGAGGCCGGCGGCACCTTCATCGACACCGCCGACGTCTACTCCGCCGGTGCCTCCGAGGAGATCGTCGGCCGTTGGCTGCGGGCGCGGCCCGACCTGCGCGACCGGCTGGTGATCGCCACCAAGGGACGGTTCCCGATGGGTCCCGGGGCGAACGACGCCGGCCTGTCCCGGGTGCACCTGACCCGCGCGCTGGACGCCAGCCTCCGGCGGCTCGGAATCGAGGCGGTCGACCTCTACCAGGCGCACGCCTGGGACCCGCTGACCCCGTTGCCGGAGACGCTGCGGTTCTTCGACGACGCGGTCGCCGCGGGCAAGATCCGCTACGCGGGGGTCAGCAACTTCACCGGTTGGCAGCTGCAGAAGGCGGCCCTGCTCACCCAGCACCTCAACCTCACCCCGATCGTGACGTTGCAGCCGCAGTACAACCTGCTGGCGCGGGAAATCGAGTTCGAGGTGGTGCCGGTCTGCGAGAACGAGGGCATCGGCATCCTGCCGTGGTCGCCGCTGGGCGGCGGCTGGCTGACCGGCAAGTACCAGCGGGACAGCGTGCCCACGGGTGCCACCCGTCTCGGCGAGAACCCGCAGCGCGGCGTCGAGGCGTACGCGGGCCGCAACGCCGAGGAGCGCACCTGGCGGGTCATCGACGCGGTCCGGCAGGTCGCCGGGGATCGTGGCGTGTCCATGTCGGCGGTGGCGCTCGCCTGGCTGGCGGCCCGGCCGGCGGTCACCTCGGTGATCCTCGGAGCGCGGACCACCGAGCAACTCGACGACAACCTGACCGCCGCCGACCTGCTTCTCGACGCGGAGCAGACCCGGCTGCTGGACGAGGCGAGCGCCCCACCGGTGGGGGACTACCCGTACGGCCGAGCCGGTGTGCAGCAGCGCGGCCGCGACCTGCCGGCCGGCCCCGCACAATGATCCGATGACGACCGTCTTCCCCGAGCCCACCGTCCCGGCCGGAAGCCGCACCGAGGTCTTCCTGCGCTACCTGGACTACTTCCGGGAGTCCGTGCTGGCCAGGGTGTCGGCGCTGCCCGAGCCGGAACTGCGGCGCAGCCGGCTGCCCTCGGGGTGGACCCCGTTGGAGTTGGTCAAGCACCTGCGGTACGTCGAGCTGCGCTGGATCGAGTGGGGTTTCCAGGGTCGGGACGTCCCCGAGCCGTGGGGCGACCGTCGCGGTGAGCGCTGGCACGTCGCCCCCGAGGAGACCCGCGCGGACCTGCTGGAGGCGCTGCGGGCGCAGGGTGCGCACACCAGCGCGGTGGTGACGGCCCACGACCTGGCGGAGATCGGGGCGCCGGGCCCGCGGTGGAACGGCGCGGACCCGGCGTCGCTGGAGCGGGTGCTGTTCCACCTGGTCCAGGAGTACGCCCGCCACCTGGGTCACCTCGACATCGTGGCCGAACTGGCCGGCGGACCGACCGGGGAGTGATCGGGCGGCCGGGCCTGCGGTTCAGCGGACGGCGGCGGGTTCGGCCGCAGGTGGTGGCGTCGCCGCCTCGGCCGGCCAGGTGAGCCGCCGGACGCCGGGGACGAGGGCGGTGCCGGCGCAGGCGGCCAGGACCAGCAGGCCGGCGACCGCCAGTGGCAGGGGTGCGCCGAACGCGTCGGCGGCCAGCGGCGCCAGGGCGTAGCCCAGCGGCATCGCGCCCAGCGACACCAGCCAGTCGTACGAGGTGACGCGCGCGAGGACCTCGGGCGGGAACTGGTGCTGCACGACGGTCTCCCAGACCGGGTTGAGGTAGCCGAGGGCGGTCAACGCGATCCCGTAGGCGACGATCACCGCCGGGGCGGGCGCGGCGAAGGCGAGCAGCAGCAGCGGCGCGGCGTAGCTGGCCAGCCCGAGGTTGGCCAGCAGCACCGGCCGGCGCAGCCGGACGCGCCCGGCCAGCAGTGAGCCGGTGAGCATGCCGATCGCGCCGGCCTGCAACAGCAGCACCCAGGTCGCCTCGCCTCCGAGGCGGTCGATGGCGATGGCCGGGCCGAGGGTCATCAGGACGGCGGCGGCGCCGTTCCACACGCCGTGCCCGATCAGGCTGGTCCAGAACCAGTCGCGGGCGCGTACCTCGCCGAAGCCGTGCCGCAGGTCGGCGAGGACGGAACGGCGGGGCACGGGTACGTGCCGGACGCGGATGAGCGCGAGCAGAGCGGCGCTGAGCGCGAACGACGCGCCGTCGATGATGAACGCCCAGCCGGGGCCGGCGGCCCAGATCAGCAGCCCGGCGAGCGCCGGGCCGGCGAGCCGGCTGGTGTTGGCGGTGACGCCCAGCAGGGCGTTGGCCCGCTGCCGGGCGGCCGGCTCGACGGTGCCGGCGACCAGCGGCGAGGCGGTCGGGATGGCGAAGGCCGAGGCGGTGCCGCCGAGCGCCGAGGCCACCACGATGGTGGTCAGCGACGGGTCGCCGCCGAGCAGTTCCACGCCGACCGCGAGCTGGGTCACGCAGCGGACCAGGTCGGCCGCCAGGGCGACCCGGCGGGCGTCGAACCGGTCGGCGACGACGCCGCCGAGGGGCAGCAGGAGCAGCCGGGGGACCATCGCGGCGGCGAGGACGACGGCGAGGGCGCTGGTGGAACCGGTGGCGCGCAGCACGGCCAGGGCCAGCGCGGCGGGCACCACGGCGTCACCGACCGAGGAGACGGTCCGGCCCAGGAACAGCAGCCGGAAGGAGCTGACACGCAGTGGGTTGGTCACCACCACAAGCTACTTCGACATCGAATATTTCGTCAACGAATATTTTGACTGCGATAGACTGGGCCGGTGACCACCGCCCGCGACTCCGTCGACCAGCACGTCGAGCGCTGGCTGCCCGTCCTGCCCGCCCTCGACGTCGACGTCGAGGGCGCCGTGACCCGGATGGGTGTCCTGACCCGGCACCTGCGCACGGTGAAGGAGCGGGTCCTCGCGGACTTCGACCTGCCGGCACACGAGTACGACACGCTGCACGCACTGGCCGGCCGGCAGGGACGTGCCGCGCCCTCGGAACTCGCCGCTGACCTGGCGATGGCCCCGGCCTCGATCACCGCACGGGTCGACAACCTCGTCGCGCGTGGCTTCGTGCGGCGAGCCCCGTCCACTGTCGACCGGCGTCGCGTCGACGTGGAACTCACCGACGCGGGCCGCGCCGCGTGGCATGGCGCGATGGACGTCCGGGGCGCCGAGGAGCACCGGCTGCTCGGCGCGCTGACCCCGGCCGAACGGCGACTGCTCTCCGACCTGCTGCGGCGGGTCCTGCTCGTCGCCGAACAGCCGACCGACCCCGCCTGAACGCCCGCGCCCGAAATCGCCTGGCGGTCCGCGTACCCCGATGAGAGGGTGACCGGCGTGACAGCGGATGCCCTGGCCGGTGCCCTGGCCGACGACGGACGACGGCGGGTCTTCGCGGCGATCGTGCTCGGCGCGACCAGCGCGGCGCAGGTCGCCGAACGGACCGACCTGCCGGCGCGCGCGGTGCACACCGGGATTCACCGGCTCACCGACGCCGGCCTGGTGACCGGCTCCGACGGCGCCCTCGCGGTCGACGAGGAGTCGCTGCGGGCGGCGGCGCGCGACCGCCGCCCGGTTGACGACGCCGAACCGGCCGGCGACCCGGTACTGCGCACCTTCGTGCGCGACGACGTGCTGGTGGGCCTGCCCGCACAGCGCGGCCGGCGGCGCGTGCTGCTGGCGCACATCGCCGAGCGGTCCTTCGAGCCGGGCACGCGATACCCCGAGCGGGCGGTGGACGAGGCGCTCAAGCCGTGGTGCGCCGCGGGCGGCTCCGACCACGTCACGTTGCGCCGCTACCTGATCGACGAGCGGTTGCTCACCCGCGAGCACGGGATCTACCAGCGGGCCTGATCGTCCGCTGCGCGAACCGTCCCGACTCGGAGCATGTTGCTAGCCTCCGTGCATGACCTCCTGCACGCCCGCCGACGGCTCACCCGACCTGTTGTTCCTGCTCTCCTGGGCCAGTCACGCGCTGCAGACCGAGCACGCCGCTGGCCTGGCCGAGCTGGGCATCTCACCGCGGGCGCACTACGTGTTGGCGCAGGCCCGTACCGGGGTCCTGACCCAACGGGAGATCGGCGAGCGGTGCGGCGTGGACAAGACCACCATGGTCGTCACCCTCGACCAGTTGGAGCGGGCCGGGCTCGCCGAGCGTCGCCCCGCCCCCACGGACCGCCGGGCCCGGCTGGTTGCGGTAACCCCTGCGGGGGAGAGGGTCCTGGAACGAGCGCAGGATGTCGTGCGCCGCATCCAGGCCGATCTCCTCGCCACGCTGCCCGAGAAGGATCGGGACGCCTTTTTGCGCGCGCTCACCGCGTTGGTGACCGGCCCGTTGGCGAACACCTCCCCGTACGCGCCGGGAGCTCGCTCCGGGTGTTAGTTCTGAAGGAGATAGTCTCGTACGGAACTATCTGATACGGTCTCACTTGTTCGTGCCCCCGATCAAGGAGCCGTCATGAGCGCGACCGCCGAACCCGCCGTCACCACCGCCCCCGCCCGCGTCACCTCGTCTCTGCGCCGCCGCGCCCTCGGTGTCGCCGCCGCCGTCCTGGCCTGCCTGGCCATCTGGGGGATCGGGGAGGTGGGCGGAGTCGACTACACCGTCGAGAGTCCGGGTCAACCGGCGATGGTCATCGGCGCGGGCGAGATCATCGGGATCAGCCTCGGCGTGGCCCTGCTGGGCTGGGTTTCCCTGGCCCTGCTGGAGCGGTTCGCGCCCCGGGTCGCCCGCCTCGTCTGGATCTCGCTGGCCGTCCTGGTGACACTGCTCTCCTTCGGTCCGCTGTTCGGTGTCGAGGCCACCGCCGGCGCGAAGGTCGCACTCGGCGCCATGCACGTGGCCGTGGCGGTCGCGCTGATCGCCGCGCTGCCAGCCCGACGCCGGTAGCCCGTCCGGCGCATAAACGCGTTGACCGGGCGCTGATGATCGACAGGTGACCACGACCATCCGACCCACCTGGGTGACCAGCCCCGTCCGACCCGACCAGCCTGACGCGGTCCGTCTGCTGCGCGAGTACATGACGGAGATGGTGGTCCGCTACCACCGCCGCCCGGCCCTGCCCGGCGAGGTCGACGAGGCCCTGGCCGAGATGCCGAGCGACGACCTGGCGCACCCGACCGGCCTTCTGCTGCTCGCTCACCACGGCGCGGACGTGGCCGGCTGCGCCGGGCTGCGGTGGGGGCCGGACTGGGCCGAGCTGACCAGGGTGTTCATCCGCCCCGCACACCGTGGCGCGGGCGGGGGCGCCGTGCTGCTCGCCGCCGTCGAGGGGCACGCCCGGGCGGCCGGGGCGGACCGGATCCGGCTGGACACCCGCGCCGACCTGGTCGAGGCCCGTGCCCTGTACGCCCGGCACGGCTACGTGGAGATCCCGGCGTACTCGCACGGCCCGTACGCCCACCACTGGTTCGAGAAGCGGCTTCGCTGAGGGCTTGACGCTCGCCTGCCGTGGCGTTAAAACAGAAGAGGAAGTTGAGTCACCCGGACTCAACTCATCACCTTCGGCCAGGAGAACCGAGGAGGCACAACGATGTTGATGCGTACCGACCCGTTCCGCGAGGTTGACCGGCTCGCCGAGCAGTTCTTCGGTACGGCCACCCGTCCGGCGATGATGCACCTGGACGCCTACCGCGACGGGGACTACTTCTACGCCGCGTTCGACCTGCCCGGCGTCGACCCGGACACCATCGACTGCACCGTCGAGCGCAACGTGCTCACCGTCCGGGCCGAGCGGCGTCGGCCCTCCGGCGACGGCGTCGAACTGGTCGCCGCCGAACGCCCGATGGGCACGTTCACCCGGCGGCTGTTCCTGGGCGACACCCTGGACACCGACAAGTTGGAGGCCGGCTACGACAACGGGGTGCTGACGCTGCGCATCCCGGTCGCCGAGCGCGCCAAGCCCCGCCGGGTGACCATCAACGCCAACGGCGACGGACGCCGGCAGATCAACGCCTGACCGATGCTCGGGGCGGGCCGCCCGGCCCGCCCGGCCCATCGGCGTCACCACCCGTCGGCTGCTCCGCGCGCGCGGCGCCGGTTGGTGGGTAGAGCGCGGCGAGCGCGTGGGCGGTGTCGGCGAGGAGGTCCCGCAGCTCGGCCGGGGCGAGCACCTCCACCTGCGCGCCGAGTTTGAGCAGCTCGACGTGACCGTGCCGGATGGACTCGATCGGCACGGTCGTGACCACCCAGCCGTCCGCGTCCGGTGCGCCGGCGGCCTCGTGCGCCGCGCGACTCATCGCCGGCGGGAGCAGGTGCACCGTCCGCGCCAGGGCGGCCACGGTCATCCGTACCGTTGCCTCCGCGCGGTAGACGCTGCTCTCGTAGCGCTCGGTGTGCTCCCGCCAGCAGTCCGCCAGGTCGAACCCGGCCGGCCGGTCGGCGGGTTCGTCGAGCACGGTCAGGTCCAGGATGGCGCCCACCCGGTAGGTGCGGGCCTGCCCGTCCGCGGCGGCGACCAGATACCACCGGCCGGCCTTGAGCACCACGCCGAGCGGATCGAGGGTCCGTGTCACCTCCCGGGGCGCCCGCCACCGCCGGTAGCGCACCCGGATCCGGCGGTCCTCCCACACCGCGCCGGCCAGGGCGGCCAGATGCGGGGTCGGTTCGGGCTCGCGGAACCAGGTCGGCGCGTCCAGGTGGAACCGCTGCCGGATCCGCCCGCCCCGGTCGGCGAGGTCCGTCGGCAGGGCGGCCCGCAACTTCAGCTCGGCGGTGGCCAGCACCGCCCCCAGTCCCAGCTCGGAGGCCGGCCCCGGAACGCCGGCCAGGAACAGCGCCTCGGCCTCACCGGCGGTCAACCCGGTCAGCCGGGTGCGGTAGCCGTCGAGCAGCCGGTACCCGCCCGCCGGGCCGCGCTCGGCGTACACCGGAACGCCGGCGGCGCCGAGCGACTCCACGTCCCGGTACACCGTCCGGACCGAGACCTCCAGGGCCTCGGCCAACTCGGGCGCGGTCATCCGTCCCCGGGTCTGCAGGAGCAGCAGCAGGGAGACCAACCGGCTGGCGCGCACCGCCCGACGGTAGCCGGCACGCCGCGCCCGGACACCGGCCGCACCCCCGGTGGCCTCGGCGCGCCTTCACCGTGAACCCACCAGGAGCTGAGAACCTTTTTCACATGGTGTCCTCCGACCTGCCGGTGCTGGCCCGCCCGACCCCCCGACCGGCGCTGCCCGGCGGGCCGGTCGACGTCACCGAGGCGTGGCTGCGCAACCGGCGGCTGTCCGAGCACACCCGCGACGCGTACCGGCGCGACATCACCGGCTGGCTCACCTGGTGCGCCGGCCGCGACCTGGACCCGCTGCACGCCACCTTCCTGCACGTCAACGAGTACGCCCGGGCGCTGGAGTCCACCCTCGGCGCCCGCAGCGGCCGCCCACTGACCCCGGCGACCGTGGCGCGCCGGCTCTCGGCGCTGTCCAGCTGGTACGACTTCCTCGTCAAGCTCGGCGCGTTGCCGGCCAACCCGGTCGCCGGCGCCGACCGGCCCCGCGTCGACCGGGACCACTCGGCCACGGTCGGCCTGACCCCGGAGGAGGTCGACGCGCTGCTGAGCGCCGCCGACGCGGACACCGGCCCGACGGCCGTCCGCAACCGCGCCGCGATCGCGCTCCTGGCCGACCTGGGCCTGCGGGTCGGCGAGCTGATCTCCCTGGACCTGACCGACCTGGGCACCGAACGCGGGCACCGCAGCGTGCGCTTCGTCGGCAAGGGCGGCAAACCGCGCCGCCGCGCCCTCACCCCGGGCACCGGGTACGCGGTGGACGCCTACCTGGCCCAGCGGGCCGCCGCCACCGGTGTGCCGGTGCCGCAGCTGACCGGGCCGCTGCTGGTCACCGCCAGCGGCGCCCGGCTGGACCGGCACTCGGTGTTCCGGCTGGTCCGCCGGCTGGCCCGGGCGGCCGGCATCCCGGCCTGGGCCAGGCTGTCCCCGCACTCGCTGCGGCACGCCTTCGCCACCACCGCCCGCTCCGAGGGCGTCCCGCTGGAGGACGTGCAGGACGCCATGGGGCACGCCGATCCGCGTACCACCCGCCGCTACGACCGGGACCGGCACAACCTCGACCGCGACCCGGCGTACGTGGTGTGGGCGGCCCGGTCCCGCCGCCGCGGCTGAGCGTCGTACCCGCGGTGACCGGCGGCGGCGGGAAACTCAGCCCTGTGGACGGGGGCAGATGCAGAACGGCTGACCGATCGGGTCGGTGAGTACCACCCATCGGTCGCCGCCGGGCTGGAATTCGGGCTTCGACGCGCCCGCTGCGACGAACTCCTTCTCGGCGGTCGCGAGGTCGTCGACGTAGAGGTCGAGGTGGTAACGCTTACCGCCGGCCGGGTCCGGCCAGGACGGCGGCTGGTAGCCCTCGACCAGCCCGAAGCCGATCGAGACACCACCGCCGCTGATCATGGCGTACTCGGCCTGGCTGTGGGTGATCTCCCAGCCCAACGCCCGGTGGTAGAACGCGGCGTGCGCGGCCGGGTCGGAGCTGTCCAGGTTGACCATGGCGAGGTCTGCGGTTGTCGTCATAGCGGCAGTCTGCCCGCGCGTACCTGCCAACCACTGTCAGGTACGCCGGCGTTTTCCCGTCTTTCCGCACCGGCGGTCAGGGTGGGTCGAGCGGCCACACCGTCACCCGGGCGGTGCCATCGCGGCAGATCAGCCCGGTGCCGGCCCGCCGACAGTCGGTCAGCCCCGCCGGCAGGACCGCGGTCACCCGGGGGCCGTCCCGGCCCACCGTCGCGACCAGGGTGCGCCGGCCGTCCGACGCGGTCCCGAACAGCACCAGCGGTTCGGTGCTGATCCGCGCGCCGGCCACGGTGTGCCAGCGCGCCCCGGCCGGCCACGTCCAGGCCAGCGCGCCGGTGCCCGCATCGATCGCCCACCGCCCGTTCTCGTCGTGCCCGCAGATGAGGCCCTCGCAGGGCCGCAGGGTCAGCTCGCCTGGCTCGACCGGCACCCGCCAGCGCGGCGACAGCCCGGGCAGGTCGTAGCCGGTCAGCGCCACCCCGCTGCCGGTCGGGTGGCGCAGCACCAGGTGCCCGCCGATGACCTGGGGATTGTCCGGGCCGTAGTCGGCCGGCGGCAGCCGTCCCTGCCCGCCGACGCTGCCGTCTCGGGCGTCGAGGACCCGGGCCAGTCCGTCGTCCTGCAACAGGAGCAACCGACCGGGCGTCGCCGGCAGCACTCTCAGCACGGCAGTGGAGGGCACCGGCACCGTCCATCGGGTGGCGCCGGTGGCCAGGTCGAGGCCGTGCACGACGCCCTCGATCCGGCGCCCCGGTTCCGAGGCGCTGCGGACCTCGCTCACCGCCACCGCCGCGTCGCCGGCCGCGTACACCCGCTCGGGTCGCCGCCACAGCGGCTGGCCGGTGCGTACCGACAGGGCGGTGGTCGCGGTCACCCGGCGGACCTGGTCGCGTTCGGTGAGCAGCAGCAGGTCACCGGTGGCGTCGGCGGACCATCCGGTGGCCGGCGGCAGGGTGACCCGCCACCGTGCCGAGCGGTGCGGCGCGGTGGCGTCGTAGGCGCTCAGCGCCGGCGGGTCGGTGCCGGGGTCGACGACCAGCAGCAGCGGACCCGCGCCGAGCACGGTCGCCCGGGCGGGTAGCGCCGGCCCGACGCGGGCAGTCAGGTGGGTGGGCGCGGCCGCGCCGCCGAGCAGAGTGCACGCCGCCAGCACCACCGCCATCCGGGCCCGCCGGGACGTTCCCGGCGGCGGTTTCGGGTCGTCCGGGGGTGCGCCCCGCTCGTCGCCCAGCTCGATCAGCACCGACATGGTGCCCGCCCGCCCCCTCGCGCCGGCCGGTCAGCAGAGCAGGTCAAGGTGGTGGTGCGCGTCCTCGGCGATCTCCTCGTGTCGCAGCCAGCGTCGCGCCCACAGCCGGGCGGCCAGCTCCGCCTGCTCGTCACCCCACGCGGCGTGCTCGACGAGCAGGGCGGCGGTCAGCGCGTACGCCAGGCGCAGCGCCAGGCCGCGAGCGCCGGCGAGCACCGCCGCGTCGCCCGGGTTGGCGGTCACCGCGCGGACGGTGTCGCCCAGCTGGGTGGCGGCCGTGGCGAGGGTGTCGGCCAACGCCGGCGACAGCGGCCGGGCCAGGTCGACGGCGGCGGCGAGCCGGCTCAACAGTGGCGCCCCCGCGTCCTCGCGGGCCAGCGCGCGCAGCACGTCCAGGGCCAGCACGTTGGTGGTGCCCTCCCAGATCGGCAGCACCTGCGCGTCGCGCAGCAGCCGGGGCACGCCGGAGTCCTCCACGTAGCCGGCTCCGCCGAAGCTCTCCACGTACTCGCTGGCGCAGCTGACGGCGAGCCGGCCGGTGGCCAGCTTCGCCAGCGGCGCCACGATGCGCAGCTCCGCGGCGGCCGCCGGGTCGGCGCCGACCTCGACCCGGCCGAGCAGGGCGAAGGCGTGCCCGGCCAGGGCGAACGCGCCCGCCGCGTCGACCGCGAGGGTGCCCAGGGTGGCCCGGTGCAGCGGCGAGGACGCCAGCGCACCGCCGGCGACGTGACGCACGTCGGCGTACGCCCGGGCGTAGGCCAGGCCGCGCCGCATGCCGCCGGCCGCCGCGGCGGCGTTGTGCACCCGGGTCACCACGACCAGGGTCATCGCCCGGGTCAGGCCGGGGACCGTCGGGTCACCCAGCGGCACGGCGTACGCGTCGCGCAGGCCGATCTCGGCGGTGGGCAGCGCCCGCGTGCCGAGCTTGTCCTTGAGCCGGTGCACGGTGACACCCGGCGCGGGCGCGTCGGCCGGGGTCCCGTCGGCCAGGGGCGAATCGGCCGCGTACCGGGGCACCAGGAACGGGGCGAGCACCCGGCTGCCGCGCCCGGCGCCCTCCGGGCGGGCCAGCGCCACCGCCATCGCGGCGTCGGCGGCGGAGCAGAACCACTTCTCCCCGGTCAGTCGCCACGAACCGTCGGCGGCGGGTCGGCCGATGGTGCTGGAGCGGCCCAGGTCGGAGCCGCCCTGCGACTCGGTCATCCACTGCCCGCTGGTGATCGCCGTGGCCGGGTCGGTGGAGACCAGCCGGGGCAGCCACGCGTCGCGGACGCCGGAGTCGACGTCGGGCATGCTGAGCAGCGCCGCCGCCCCGTCCGCCATGGCAACCGGGCAGGAGAACGTCGCCGACTCCGGGCCGTACAGGTGCAGCAGGGCGTGCTGGACGACCCGTGCGGCCGCACCCCAGGTGCCGCGCGCGTCGGGCAGGTAGGGCAGCGCGACCACGGCGTGCCGGGCGGCGGCGGCGCGCTGCGCCTGCCAGCCGGCCGACACCTCGATCCGGTCGACGCGGGCGCCCCACGGGTCGTAGCGGACCAGCGTCGGCGGGTGCGCCTCGGCGTCGGCGTGTGCCGCGCGCAGCGGCCCGGTGACGTCGGCGGCCAGGTCGGCGAGGCGACCCTTCGCGGCGGCGTGCCCGGCCGGGCCGAGATGACGCTCCAGCCAGGACCGCAGCAGGGTGTCGTCGGCGTACGGGTCGGCGGGGGGTGGTACCGGCTGCACGAAGCGGTTCATCGATCGGCTCCCTGGCACTGCTCGGGGGTGTGCGCCGACGGTAGACGATCCGTGGCCGGTCCGAACAGGGCACACCCGCGTACCGGGCGGACCCGATTTCCCGCTTGTCGTGATTCCGTGCGACGACGTTCTCTACGGTCGGTAGTCGTGGGTGCCGGCCAGCCGTGGAGCCGACCGGCCCGGCGGCACCGCCCGATGCGCACCGGGCTGGCCTTCGCCGGGTTCGGCGTGGCGCTGTGCTGCGTCGGGGTGGCCGGGCTGGGGGCCTGGAACCTGCAGACCGTGCGGCAGGCCGCCGGCCCGATCCGGGAGACCGCCGACGGGTTCCTGAACGAGGTGGCCGTCGGCGACACCAACGGGGCGTACGAGCGGCTGTGCAAGGACGCGCGCAGCCGGTGGAGCGCGATCGGCTTCACCAGCTGGGTGCGCACGCCGCCGATGGTCACCGACTACGAGATCACCGACGTGTCGGTGGCCACCAAGGGTGGACGTCCGCACGGCACGGTGACGGTGCGGTTGACCCGTGCCGGTGGGGTCAGCGAGGAACGTCGCCTTCCGGTGATCCGCGAGAGCGGGGACTGGCGGGTGTGCGGTGACCCCTTCTGAGCCGCCGGTCGTCCGGCTGAAGCGGCCCTGGTTGCTCCGCGAGCGTCGGGGGGTGGAGCCGACAACGTCGGCGGAGCTCTTCTTCGACCTGGTCTTCATCTTCACGATCACCCAGTTGGCGCACTACCTGATCGCGCACCCGGACTGGCGTGGCGCCGCACGGACCGCGCTGCTGTTGGCGCTGGTCTGGTTCGTGTGGATCTACACCGCGTGGGGGACGAACTGGCTGCGACCCGACCAGGCACCGGTGCGGGCACTGCTGATCGCGCTCATGCTGGGCAGCCTGCTGCTCTCGGCGGCGATCCCCGAGGTGTTCGCCGGCGGCGGACTGGTCTTCGCGCTGGTCTACGTGACCATGCAGATGGGCCGCACCGTGTTCGGGTTGTGGGCGGTGCAGGGCCAACCGTGGCTGGTCGACGGGTTCCGGAAGACGCTGCCGTGGTTCGCCGGGACGTCGCTGCTCGTGGTGCTCGGCGCCGTGGTCGGCGGAGCCTTCCAGGAGGCGCTGTGGGCGGCGGCGATCGTGATCGAGGTGATCGGCCTGTCGACCGGGTTCCCGGTGCCCGGTCTGGGCCGTAGCCCCGCCGAGCGGTGGATGGTGGAGGGCGGGCACCTGGCTGAGCGGTGCCAGGCGTTCATCCTCATCGCCCTGGGTGAGTCGATCCTGGTCACCGGGAGCACACTCGCGCAGCACCTGAACCTGACGATGACCGGGGCCTTCGTGCTGGCGTTCGCCGGTTCGGTGGCGCTGTGGTGGGTGTATTTCGCCCGGTCGGCACCGGCGGCGGCGGAGGTCATCACGCGCGCCGGTGAGCGCACCGGCGCGTTGGGCCGGCTGGCGTTCAACTACCTGCACCCCGTGATGGTCGCCGGCATCATCGTCACCTCGGCGGGCGACGAGCAGCTCCTGCGCGAACCCGGCGCCCCCGCCACCCCGGCCGCCGCGCTGTTCACCCTGGGCGGCCCGGCGCTGTTCCTCGCCGGTCACGCCGCCTACAAGGCGGTGTTGTGGCGGACCCTGCCGATCAGCCGGATCGCGGCGGCGCTGCTGCTGGTGGCGCTGACGCCGGCAGCGGTCGCGCTTCGGGTGCCCGTCGCGGTGGCCGCCGGGGCGGCGCTGCTGGTCACGGTCGCGGTGATCGTGGCCGACCGGGCGGCGGGGCGGCGGATGCCTCAGTCGCGCGGGCCGAGGTCACCGCTGCGGTAGTGCCGCCGGCAGAGCACCTGGTAGCGCACGTCGGCGGTGTCGACGGTGTCGCCGATGACGACCTGCGCGCCCTCGCGGACCACCCGGCCGTCGACCACCCGGGCGTTGAGCAGCCCTTCCCGACCGCACCAGCACAGCACCTCGACCTGGATGCGGGCCACCTCGTCGGCCAGCTCGAACAACCGCTGCGTGGCGGGGAACAGGCAGGACCGGAAGTCGGTGGCCAGGCCGAACGCGAACACGTCCACGTCGTAGCTGTCGACCAGCTCGGCCATCTGCTCGACGTGCTCGACGGTGTAGAAGCACGCCTCGTCGCAGATCAGGTAGTCAACGCGTACGCCGTCGGCCCACCGGCCCCGGACCAGTGCCCGCAGGTCCAGGTCGTCGGTGACCTCGATCGCCTCGTGCGCCAGACCGATGCGGGTGGTGACCTGCGGGCCGAGCGACCGGTCGATGCGGGTGGTGACCAGCCCGCGCCGGCCCTGCCGGGCGTGGTTGTAGTTCATCTGCAGCGCCATCGTGGACTTGCCGCAGTCCATCGGCCCCCAGAAGAACTTCAACGCGGCGGCGTGCACCGGACGCCCGTCGAGCCCGCGCGCGGCCGCGCACCCGGCCGGAGCGTGTGGCTGGCCGGGGAACGGGTGGGCCAGGCAGGTGGGAGCTGTGGCGGCGTCGTCGGTCACGGTCGGGCAGCCTATCTGATCGACCAGGGCCGATCGGGCAGGCGCGTGCTGGTCAGAGCACCCGGGGCGGGGTGTTCCCGGCGGCGACGATGGCCCGGCGGATCGGCACGGCCAGGAGAAGCAGGAACCCGACCACGAAGAAGATCAGCAGGGAGACCAGGCCCACCCGGTACGAGGCGGTGAGCTGGAACACCAGGCCGAACGCGAGCGGGCCGAGCCAGCTGGTGCCCTTGTCGCTGATCTCGTAGAAGCCGTAGTACTCGCCTTCCTTGCCGGCCGGGATGAGCTGGCTGAACAGCGACCGGCTCAGCGCCTGGCTGCCGCCGAGGACCAGGCCGATGGCCGCGCCGAGGACCATGAACGGCACCGGCGCCTCGGCGGGCAGCCGGAACGCGCCGATGATCACACCGGTCCAGAGCACCAGGCTGAGCAGCACGGTCTTCCAGGCGCCGATGCGCCGTGCCAGCGCGCCGAGGCTCAGGGCGCCACCGAAGGCGAGGAACTGCACCAGCAGGATGGTGATGATCAGGTGGCCCTGCTGCAGCCGCAACTCCTCGGTGCCGTACTGGCTGGCGAGGGTGATGACGGTCTGGATGCCGTCGTTGTAGACCAGGAACGCCAGCAGGAAGAACAGCGTCAACGGGTACGCCTTGACCTCGCGCAGGGTGCGACCCAGCTGCCGGAACCCGTCGGTGAGCACGTTGCCGCCGCGGGCCAGCGCTGCCGCGCTGGGGCGTTCCCGTAGCCAGCGCAGCGGCACGAGGGTGAACACCGCCCACCACACCCCGGCGGACACGATCGACCAGCGGGCCAGGTCCAGGGTGCGCTGCGGGTTGTCGTCCTCGCTGAGCAGGGTGACCGCGACCAGGTTGAACGCCAGCAGCAGGCCGCCGCCGAGGTAGCCCAGCGCCCAGCCGCGGCTGGAGATGCCGTCGCGTTCGTCGGGGCCGCCGAGCTGCGGCAGGAACGAGTTGTATACGACGATGGCCGCGCCGAAGGAGATGTTGGCGATCAGGAACAGCGCCCCGCCGAGCAGGTAGCGGTCGCCGGTGACGAAGGCCATCGCCATGGTGGCGCCGGCGCCGGTGAACGCGGCGCCGCCGAGCAGCCGCTTCTTGTGCGCCGACCGGTCGGCGATGGCCCCGATCACCGGCAGCACGAACACGGTGAGGAACACCGACAGCGAGATCAGGTACGGGTAGTAGGACCCTGCCGCCACCCGGATGCCCAGCGGGTGCACGTACCCCTCGCAGGTGTCCGCGCCCAACTGGCAACCGGCGGCCAGCTCGGCGACGGTGGTGATGAACGGGCCCAGGAACACCGTGATGACGGTGGTCTGGAACGCGGAGTTGGCCCAGTCGTAGATGTACCAGCCGCGCCGCTCCCGGCGAGTGCTCGCCGGAGGCGGGGTGTCGTCCACCGTGGGGGTCACGGTCTCGGCCATCGGGGGTCCTTCGACGGTCAGGCGGCCCAGTGGCCGCGGCTGCGGTAGACGTCGCGCAGCACGCCGACGTGATCGGTCATGATGCCATCCACGCCACGATCCAGTAACTCGTGCATCTGGGCGGGCTCGTCGATCGTCCAGACGTGCACCTGCAGGCCGATCCGGTGGCAGTAGTCGAGGAACCGGCGGTCCACCACCGGCACCCGCCCGTAGCTCGGCGGCACCTGCGCGGCGACCACCGATGGGGGCAGCCGCAGCGGTCGGCCGTGCAGGGAGGCGAGCCGCAGCCGGGCGACCCCGCGCATGCCGAGGCTGGTGGCGACCCGCCCCTCGGTGAGGGCCCGCAGTCGGGTCAGTCGGGCGTCGCTGAACGAGGCGAGCAGGACGCGGTCGGCGGCGCCGGCCCGGGTCACGGTGGCGACCGTGGGCTCGACGCCGCCGTCGGCCTTCACGTCGATGTTGAAGCGGACCTGCGGCCACGCGCCCAGCACCTCGTCGAGCCGGGGTACGACGGCGGCACCGCCGACCCGTACCGAGGCGAGGTCGGCCCAGCGCAGGTCGGCGATGCGCCCCGGTTCGCCGGTGAGCCGTGCCAGCGTCGGGTCGTGGAAGATCACCGCCACGCCGTCGGCGGTGGCGTGCACGTCGGTCTCCACGTACCGGTAGCCCAGCCCGACGGCGCGGGCGAACGCCTCGGTGGTGTTCTCGTCGCCGTCGGCGGCGCCGCCGCGGTGGGCGAACGCCAGCGGCGCGGGCGCGTCGAGGTAGCCGGGTCGGGTCAGCACGCGACGCAGTATGCCCGCCGCCGGTGGACCGCGGGTGACCTGCCGGCGACGATCATGCTCGTGACTCGGCTTCCGGGAAGGCGGGGTGTCCGGGTCGCACCGATGCCCCGGTTTTCAGGAAGCCGAGCCGATCTTGGGGTTGGCGTCAGGCCGAGTGGCGGCGGTGCACGCGGCCGAGGTCGCTCGGCCGGCCCGGGTCGACGTGTCGCGGCGTGTCGGGTTCGTCGGGGCGCAGCGGGGCGAGGCTGTCGGTGAGCGCGTCGATGATCCGGTCGGTGGCCCGGCGGGCGGCGCCGGGGCTGCCGGCGGTCGCCTCGCCCAGGTCGACGGGCTCGCCGAAGTGCACCCTGATGACCGGGCGGCGCCACAGCGAGCGGGCGATGCCGCGCAGCATTCCTCGGGGCGCCCGATAGGGCAGTACCTCGTGGGCTCCCCACTGGGCGACCGGGATGACCGGGGCGGCACAGGTCAGGGCGAGCCGGGCGGCTCCGGTCTTGCCGCGTTCGGGCCACATGCCGGGGTCCAGGCCGATCCGCCCCTCGGGGTAGATGAGGATCACCGACCCTCCCGCGACGGCGGCGGCCGCGTCGTCGAGGGCCCGGTGCACCGCGGCCGTGCCCCGGTCGACGCGGATGTGTCCGGCTCGCCGCATGAGGGCGCCGAGTACCGGGGCGCGGAACAGCCCGGCGGTCGCCATGACCCGGGGGGCCACCCCGCGGGTCCGGCAGGCGGCGACCATCACCACCGGGTCGAACGGGCTGATGTGGTTGGCGGCCAGCACCAGCGGCCCGCGACGCAGGTGCGCGGGGACGTCGCCGGTGACCTCGAGGCGGGCCAGCAGGCCGACCAGGGCCCGGGCCAGCAGTTGGGCGGCGCGCCAGATCAGCGGCGGTTGCCAGGGGGAGTGCGCGGTGTCCATCAGCGCGCCATCGTCGCACGCGGCGGCACGGTCGCGAGGGCGGGTCGGCGGGTTGCCCACGGCGGCTGCCATGCCGGGAGGCCGGGGTGATCAGGGTCATTGGTCCCGGGCCGGATCGGGCCGGCCGGCCCTGCCCATCTCTCTACGACGAGCAGTAGTATTTACTACGTCTCGTAGTACGGATGGCTGGGGGTTTCAGGTGGACGCGTTGGACGTTGCCCGCTGGCAGTTCGGTGTCACCACCGTCTACCACTTTCTCTTCGTGCCCTTGACCATCGGCCTGTCCGTGCTGGTGGCCATCCTGCAGACGATGTGGCACCGCACCGGCAACGAGCGCTACCTCAAGCTCACCAAGTTCTACGGCAAGCTGTTCCTGATCAACTTTGCCATGGGCGTGGTCACCGGCATCGTGCAGGAGTTCCAGTTCGGCATGAACTGGAGCGACTACTCCCGCTTCGTCGGCGACATCTTCGGCGCCCCCCTCGCCATCGAGGCGCTGGTCGCGTTCTTCCTCGAATCCACCTTCATCGGCCTGTGGATCTTCGGCTGGGACCGGCTGCCCAAGCGCGCGCACCTGGCCAGCATCTGGGCCGCCGCGATCGGCACCAACCTCAGCGCGTACTTCATCCTCGCCGCGAACTCGTTCATGCAGAACCCGGTCGGCTACCGCATCAACGCCGACACCGGCCGCGCCGAGCTGACCGATTTCCCGGCGGTGCTGACCAAC
Source organism: Micromonospora sp. RHAY321 (assembly GCF_023896955.1). GTDB lineage: Bacteria > Actinomycetota > Actinomycetes > Mycobacteriales > Micromonosporaceae > Micromonospora. The sequence goes on along the minus strand of NZ_JAMHIW010000001.1, from coordinate 25,385 downwards.
AAGGTCGCCCTGGTCACCTTCCCGCACACCCTGGCCGGGTCCTTCCTCGTCGCCGGGTCGCTGGTCGTGGCCGTCGGCCTGTGGCACCTGATCCGCAACCGCGACTCCGCCGACACCGGCGCCTACCGCTTCGCCACGAAGTTCGGCTCCTGGGTGGTCCTGGTCGCCTCCGCCGCCGTGCTGTTCACCGGCGACATCCAGGGCAAGATCATGACCGACGTGCAGCCGATGAAGATGGCCGCCGCCGAGGGCCTCTACACCACCGAGAGCCCCGCCTCGTTCTCGGTGCTCACCGTCGGCAGCCTCGACGGCAGCCGCGAGCTGTTCGCCATCAAGATCCCGTACCTGCTGTCGTACCTGGGCACCGGCGACCCGAACGGCACCGTGCACGGCATCAACGACCTCCAGGCCCAGTACGCCAGCCAGTACGGCGCGGGCAGCTACACCCCGATCATCCCGGTGACCTACTGGAGCTTCCGCTTCATGATCGCCTTCGGGATGGCCGCCGGCGCGATCGCCCTGCTGGTGCTGTGGAGCCAGCGCAAGGGCCGTACCCCGAGCAGCAAGTGGCTGCTGCGCGCCGGGCTGGCCATGCCGGTGCTGCCGCTGCTGGCCAACTCCTTCGGCTGGATCTTCACCGAGATGGGCCGTCAGCCGTGGATCGTCTTCGGCGAGATGCTCACCCGCAACGGCGTGTCCCGCAGCGTCTCGCTGGCCGAGGTGCTGACCTCGTTCACCGCCTTCACGCTGATCTACGCCACGCTCGCCGTGATCGAGGTCAAGCTGCTGCTGCGCTACGCCCGCGCCGGCGTGCCCGACGTCAGCGAACAGCCCCCCATCGACGACACCACCGACGACGCCGAGCGTCCGCTCGCCTTCGCCTACTGATCCCGGAGCCCATCGTGGAACTGACCACCATCTGGTTTCTCCTCGTCGCCGTGCTGTTCACCGGCTACTTCATCCTGGAGGGCTTCGACTTCGGCGTCGGCATGCTGCTGCCGGTGCTCGGCCGCGACGACCGCGAACGCCGCGTCCTGATCAACACCATCGGCCCGGTCTGGGACGGCAACGAGGTGTGGCTGATCACCGCCGGTGGCGCCATGTTCGCCGCCTTCCCCGAGTGGTACGCGACCCTGTTCTCCGGCTTCTACCTGCCGCTGCTGCTGATCCTGCTGGCCCTGATCGCCCGCGGGGTGGCCTTCGAGTACCGGCACAAGCGCCCCGAGGTGTCCTGGAAGCGTCGCTGGGACGCGGCGATCGTGGTCGGCTCGCTGGTGCCGGCGATCCTGTGGGGTGTCGCGTTCGCCAACATCCTGCGCGGAGTGCCGCTGGACGCCGACCACGAGTACGTCGGCGGTCTGGTCGACCTGCTCAACCCCTACGCCCTGCTCGGCGGCGCGACCACCCTCGCGCTGTTCCTCACCCACGGCGCGGTGTTCCTCGCCCTGAAGACCACCGGTGACATCCGCGAGCGGGCCGGCGCCCTCGCGGTGCGCCTGGGCGTCGGCGCGGCCGTGCTCGCGGTCGGGTTCCTGACCTGGACGTTGAGCATCCGCTCCAGCGCGGCCGCCGTCGTGCTCGCCGTCGGCGCGGCCCTCGCTCTGCTCGGTGGCCTGGCCGCCGCCCGGGTACGCCGGGAGGGCTGGGCGTTCACCGGCACGGCCGTGGCGATCGGCCTGGCGGTGGCGACGCTGTTCGCGGCGTTGTTCCCGAACGTGCTGCCGTCCACGCTGGACGCGGCGGGCACCCTGACGGCGACCAACGCCGCCTCCACCCCCTACACCCTGAAGATCATGACGTGGGTGGCGGTGATCTTCACCCCGGTCGTGCTGGCCTACCAGGGCTGGACCTACTGGGTGTTCCGCAAGCGCATCGGCGTGGCCAACATCCCGCAGCACTGACCGGCGGGGTGCCGGGTCGCAGTTCCGGTCGCCGAGATGCGTGGAATGCCCTCGATGCGGCGGCAGCAAGTGCAAGATCGCGGTCGTGTCGATCATGCCGGCGTAAATCGGCTGTCGTTGCGGACCCGCCTCGCTACGGTGTGCCGATGCCGACCGCCGTACACGTCCGCGAACTCACCGCCGACGACCTCGACGCCGCCTGGGAGCTGGGCCGGTTCGCCTTCGGATCCGACCCGCAGCGACCGCCGCACGTCACCAGGCCGGTGCCCGGCCTGACCCGCTACGGCGCGTTCGACGATGCTGGCCGGCTCGTCGGCAAGGCCGTCGACCTGCACCACGACCAGTGGTGGTCGGGGCGGGTGGTGCCCGCCGCCGACGTCGCCGGCGTGGCGGTCGCTCCCGAGGCGCGGGGCCGCGGCGTGGCCCGGGCCATGCTCACCGCGCTGCTGCGCGGCGCCCACGAACGGGGTGCGGCGCTGAGTGCGCTCTACCCGACCGTCGTCGCGCCCTATCGCGCCTGCGGGTGGGAGGCCACCGGCGTGCTGCGTACCGTCGACCTGCCGACCGTGGCGTTGCCCCGGCACCGGCCGGACCCCCGGTTGGCCGTCCGCGCCGGCACGCCCGCCGACCTGCCGGCCGTCGCCGCCCTGTACGAGCGGGTCACCCGACACCGCAACGGCCCGCTCACCCGCCGGGGTGAGCTGTTCGACTTCTACGCCGCCGACGGCGGCCTGCCCGGCGACGGGCTGACCCTGGTCGAGGACGCCGGGGACCTCGTCGGCTACGCCAGTTGGCAGCGGGGCCGTGGCTACGGCGCCGACTCCGTGCTCACCGTCGACGAGGCCCTGGCCAGCACCGCCGAGGCCGCCCGCGAACTCGTCGGCGTGCTCGGCAGTTGGGCCAGCGTCGCACCGACCCTGCGGCTGTGCCTGCTCGACGGCGACGCCGTCAGCGTCCACCTGCCGCTGGCGTCGGCCCGCGAGCACGAACGGGACCTGTGGATGCACCGGCCGGTGGACGTGGCCCGGGCCGTCGCCATGCGCGGCTGGCCCGCTCACGCCCGGGGCACCGTCGACTTCGCCCTCACCGACGAGCTCGCGCAGTGGAACACCGGCACGTGGCGGTTGACCGTCGCCGACGGCGCCGCCGAACTCGCCCGGATCGGCGGCGAGGCCGACCTGCGGTTGAGCGTCCGCGGTTTCGCCCTGCTCTACGCCGGTGCCGCCCACGCCCGCTCGGTCGCCCAGGCCGGGCTGCTGCAGCACGCCGCCGGCACCGACCCGGCCGCCCTCGACCTGTTGACCGTCGGCGGGCCGGTGCAGCTGCTCGACTACTTCTGATCAGGTCCTGCTCGCCGCCAGTTCGGTGTTCGCGCGGTCGGTGACCAGCCTGAGCACCCGTGCGGCCGTGCTCATCTCGTCGGTCGGGATGTCCGCGTAGAGCCGGGCGGCGATGCCCGCGACGTCGGCACTGATGCTGCTCTGCGTGTCGCGGCCGGTCTCGGTGAGGGACACCTGCGGCTCGCCGTCGCCGGCGTGGACGAGGTCGGCGTCGACGAGCTGACCGATCACCGTGTGCACGGTCGGCTCGTCGACCTTGAGGGTGCTGGTGATCCGGTGCACGAGCCGTGCCCGGTCGACGGGGCCGTCGGCGAGGGCGTTGAGCACGAGCACCTGGGCGAAGGTGAGCCCGAGTGGGGCGACGGCTCGTTCGAGCAGGGCTCGGGTGGCGTAGTGGGCCTGGCCGATGACCTGGCCGTTGAGGATCGGTGGAGTGGACATGACGCCTCCGCAAGAGATGTTGGCAGGACCAACGTTGGTGCTGCCAACATAACACGAATCGTGGGTCGTGCCAACGAATCCTGGTAGGCTGCCGCGCATGGATTCCACCGGCCCGCAGTCACCCGCCGGGCTGCGCACCACCCCCAGCTGGCTGCTCAACCAGACCGCCAGCCACGCCGCCCGCCTGATCAGCGAGGGCTTCGCCGCGCACGACCTGCGGGGCTACCACTACCGCCTGCTCACCGCACTGGCCGAGGACGGCCCGGCCAGCCAGGCCGACCTCGGCCGGCGCTGCGGCATCGACCGCAGCGACGTCGTGGCGGCAGTCAACGACCTGGCCGGCCGGGGATTGGTGGTACGCGCCCCCGACCCGGCCGACCGTCGCCGCAACGTCATCAGCCTCACCGACGCCGGCGCCGACGAGGCCCGCCGGATGGGGCAGACCGTGCAGCGGGTGCAGCAGGACCTGCTCGCCCCGTTGTCCACCGACGAACGCGACCAACTGACCCGGCTGCTCACCCGACTGCTGGAGCACCACACCCGACGCTGACCCCGTACCGAGGGGCCGGGACGGTCAGCGCGCCTCGCGCAGCTCCGCCAGCCGGGCCTCGATCTCGGCCAGCTCCGCGCGCAGCTTCTCCGCCTGCTGCTCCGCCTCGGCCCGCTCGGTGCCGAGGATCTGCTCCACCGCCTCCTGCACGCCCGGCACGTCGACCAGCGCCACCATCTTCAACGCCTCCGCCGGCTTCACCACGTACGGCTTGGCAAGCGCCTTGCTGCCCTGCTGCGCGGCGACCGTCCACTCGCCGTCGGCGTACGCCAGCGTCACCGTCAGGCCCGCCGGGCTCTTCGGCTTCGCGGCCTTGGCCACCCGCCGCGCCGGCGCCTTCTCCACCTGCTGGTCCACGTGCTCCACCTTCGGCTCCTCCCGCCGCGGCGTCGGCACCCGCGGCGTGTCCAACACGAACTCGGGCTCCGCCACCGCGGGCGGCTCCTGCACCGGCGGCTCCGGCTTCGGCTCCACCACCCGACGACCGGCGCCCTTGGGCGCCACCGCCAGATCCGCGGGGGAGAACGGCAGCTCGTCGCGACCGAAGCGCACCACCACGAACTCGTCGGACACCTCGGGATCGGTCAGCTCGACCACCTGGCCCACCTGACCGGCGATCTGCCCCGCCGAGGCGGTGAACACCACCCGTGGCTTACGCCCGGCCGCCAACGCCTCCCGCAGGCTCTGCACCTCGTCAGTGGACAAACCCTGGCCGGCATCCATCAGAACCCTCTTCCGTACACCTGTTTGATTGCTGTAGTGATACCAGCCGGCTGCGACACGCGCCGCACGGGGTGCACGCCCGCTCAGCCGCCCAACGCCCGCAGCGCCCGGTCGGCGTGGTCGTTCATGCTGACCTCGCTGTGGATCACCTCGACCACCCGCCGGTCCGCGCCGATGACGAACGTCATCCGCTTCATGCTCAGCGGCCCCAAGGGCAGCCGCCGCCGCACCCCGAACCGCTGGGCGATCACACCGTCCGGGTCCGACAACAGCGGATAGTCGAAGCCGTGCAGCCGGGAGAACTCCGCCTGCTTCCGCACGCTGTCCCGGCTGATGCCCACGCGGGACGCGCCCACGGCCGCGAACTCCGCCGCCAGGTCGCGGAAGTGGCAACTCTCGGCCGTGCAGCCCCGGGTCATGGCCGCCGGGTAGAAGAACAGCACCACCGGCCCCGCCGCCAGGAACTCCGACAGCCGCCGTGGCGTGCCCGTCTCATCGGGCAGCTCGAAGTCCTCGACCACGTCGCCGACACTCACACCCGCCACCGCGCACCTCCGTTGTCCGAGCAGACAGGCGGTGAGCGTAAGCGATCACGCCCAGAGCGCCGCCACCTCGTCGGCCACCTCGTCGGCCACCTCGGCGGCCTGCGCCCGGCCCGCCCGCGCCGATCCGGCCCGTCGCGCCGGATCCAGCACGTTGCGCCCGATCGCCTTGCGGGCCGCCTCGTCCGGTGTCACGACCGCGACCCGTGCTCCGGCGTCGCGCAGGCCGGCCACCTGCGCCGACAGTCGTGGCATCGGCCCGAACGCCGCCGACGTCGGCGCGATCACCAGCACCCGCCGGGCGTCCGCCGCCAGGTCCGCGTTCACCGTCGAGCGCATCCCGCCGTCGACGTAGCGTCGCTCGCCGATCGTCACCGGCGGCCACACCCCGGGCACCGCGCAACTGGCACCCACCGCATCCACCAGGGACACCCCGCTGTCGGCGTCGAACACCACGAACTCACCCGAGGCCGCGTCCACCGCGGTCACCAGCAGCCGCTGGGCAGGCCACTCCCGGCCCGGCAGGCGCGCCTCGATCACCGTCCGCCGCGATGCCTCCGACGGGGTACGCGCCGCCAGCGCCATCGCCCCGATGCGCGCCCGGGACCGCACCGCGTCGCGGGTACGACCACCGGCCCACACCAGCCGCGCCAGGGCCGCGAACCCCAGCCGTGCCGCCAGCTCACCCGACGGCGGCGCGAGCTGCGCCTCGTACAACTGCTCCAGCGGCATCCCCGAACACACCTGCGCGCCGACCACCGAGCCGGCCGACGTGCCCACCACCAGATCGGCGTCGGACACCGCCACGCCCCGCTCGGCCAGCCCCGCCAGCAGCCCCAGCTCCCAGGCCACGCCCGTCACCCCGCCGCCACCGAGCACCAACGCCCGCTCCATGTGACTCTCCTCTCGACGACCGACCCGCGCCGGTCACGGTAGCGTCGGCGCGACCGGTACGCGGCCCCAGACAACAGACAGCGGGAGGCACCATGGCACCCGTCACCGTCATCACCGGCGGCGGCCGCGGCATCGGGGCGGCCACCGCCCGCCGTCTCGCCGCGGCCGGGCACCACGTCGCCCTGTGCTACCGCCGCGACCACGCCGCCGCCAGCGCCGTCCTGGCCGACCTGCACGCCGCCGGCGCACAGGCCGTCGCGGTGTGCGCCGACACCACCGACCCCGAGCAGGTCGACGACCTGTTCGAGGCCGCCGCGCAGCTCGGCCCACTCACCGGTCTGGTCAACAACGCCGGCGTCACCAGCCCCATCGGGCCCTTCACCGAGCTGCGCGTCGACGACCTGCGCCGGGTCGTCGACGTCAACCTCATCGGGTACGTCCTGTGCGCCCAGCAGGCCGCCCGCCGGATGACCGACGGCGGCGCCATCGTCAACGTGTCCTCCGCCGCCGCCACCCTGGGCAGCCCCGGGGAGTACGTGCACTACGCCGCGGTCAAGGCCGCCACCGACACCCTCACCGTCGGCCTGTCCAAGGAACTCGCGCCGCGGGGCATCCGCGTCAACGGCGTCGCCCCCGGCATCGTGCGCACCGACATCCACGCGGACTCCGGCGTACCCGACCGCGCCGACACCGCCGTCGGGCGCATCCCCCTGGGCCGCGCCGGGGAACCCGACGAGATCGCGGCCGCCATCGCCTGGCTGCTCGGCCCGGACGCGTCGTACGCCACCGGCACCGTCCTGCGCGTCTCCGGCGGCCTCTGACCCACCCTCGGGGTGGGTGCCGCGGTTGCGCGACACCCACCCCGAGCGTCAGTGGGTGAACAACTTCGCTGCCGTGATCACCGTCTGGATCACCCCGTAGCCGAGCAGTGCCCCCACCACCAGCCAGGAGATCCACAACCGGGCCTGCTGCCCCTGCCGACCGTCGTCGCTCATCGCGTGCCACTCCTCTCCGCCGCCACCGGCGTCGTGCCCTCGTTCCCGTCTCCACCGGTCGCCGGCTCGTGGTACCGCTCCGGCACCGCCTTGATCAGCAGGTTCGCCACGAAGCCCACCGCCAGCACACCGACCATCGTGAACAGCGCCGGCCGGTACGCCGCCGCCGTCAACGTGCCCGGCTTGCCCTGGGCGTCGAGGAACCCGTTGACGATCAGCGGGCCGGCGATGCCCGCCGCCGACCAGGCGGTCAGCAAACGGCCGTGGATCGCGCCCACCTGGTACGTGCCGAACAGGTCCCGCAGGTACGCCGGCACCGTGGCGAAACCGCCGCCGTAGAACGACAGGATCACGCAGGCCAGCAGCACGAACAGGGCCGTGGCCGTCTGCCCGACGAGGGCCAGCAGCGCGTACAGCACCATGCCCACACCCAGGTACACCAGGTAGATCGGCTTGCGGCCGATCAGGTCGGAGGTGGACGACCACGCGAACCGGCCGGCCATGTTGAACAGCGACAGCAGCCCGACGAACCCGCCGGCCGCCGCCACCGACACCGCCGAGGTGCCGTTGTCGCGGAAGAAGTCCTGGATCATCGGGCTGGCCTGTTCCAGGATCCCGATGCCCGCCGTCACGTTGCAGAACAACACCACCCACAGCAGCCAGAACGACCGGGTCTTCAGGGCGTTCGCCGCCGACACGTTCGCCGTGGTGACCAACGGCTTCGCGGCCACCGTCGCCGGGTCGAAGCCAGCCGGACGCCAGTCCGGCGCCGGCACCCGCACGTTCGCCACCCCGAACATCATGATGACGAAGTAGCCGAGGCCGAGCGTCACGAACAACCACACCAGGGCATTGCCCGACGCCGTCGAGCCCGCGTTGGACGGGTCGTAACCGGGGTCGAAGAACGACAGCAACTGACGCGACAGGGGAGAGGCCACCATCGCCCCGCCACCGAATCCCATGATCGCCAGCCCGGTTGCCAGGCCCGGACGGTCGGGGAACCACTTGATCAACGTGGAGACCGGGGAGATGTAGCCGATCCCCAGACCGATGCCGCCGAGCAACCCGTACCCCAGGTAGAGCAGCCACAACTGCTTCGTGGCGATGCCCAGCGAACCCACCAGGAAGCCCGCCGCCCAGAAGCAGGCCGACACGAACATCGCCTTACGCGGGCCGTTCGCCTCCACCCAGGTCCCGGCGACCGCGGCGGACAGCCCCAGCATCACGATCGCGATGCTGAAGATCACCCCGATGGCGGTCTGACTGGTGTCGAAGTGGGCGATCAGCGAGTTCTTGTAGACGCTGGTCGCGTAGACCTGGCCGATACACAGGTGGATGGCCAACGCCGCAGGAGGAATCAACCACCGGCTGTAGCCGGGCGGCGCGACGGTGTGCCGACGATCGAGCGCGGAAAGCATGGTGTGCTTCCTCTCCGAAGCGGGCGAGAAACGTCTCCACCACTTCTCCACACCGCACGCCTGCGGCAAACCTCACCGTCGCCGGACGGTCGCTCCGGTGAGCTGAGCGGTCACTCAGCCTGGCCTCCGGGGGACGAGGGGGCAGTGCCCGAAAGGGCTAGCGGGGCGTCGCCCAGCCCACAAACCGTGCGTCCAGGTCGCCGGGTGCTGTCCCACCGTTCAGCTCGGTGAGCTGCTCGGTCGCTTCGGCTTGCAGCGCCTTCAGGTGTGCGATCAGCTCGTCGCGGCGGCCGCGGTACTCACCGAGCAGGCGCAGCTTCGCGGTGGAGCACGGCCAGGCGATCCCGCAGGTTCGGCAGCGCCAGGCCGGCTTCAGCAGGGGGTGCTCGGCGCGGCCGTTCATCGGCTGGCCCCCGCCTGCGCACGCCGGACCGGTTGGCGGGTGTTGGCAGGGGCCGCCTCGGGTGGATCGGAGGACACCAGTTCGATTCCCTCCCGGAGCACGAACAGTTCCCGCTTCTCCGTCGCGACGCCGGCTCGACCCAGTTCGTACCCTTCGATCCATACCCACCCGGGGTAGGTGTGCCGCTCGGGTAGCTCGCGGATGACCCGGACCCGGATCGGGCGGACGAACTGCGGGCTGGCGGCGCGGGTCAGGTGCACGAGGTCGCCGGCCTTCATCGTCGCGATCATCACGTGATCCCTGGCACGAACGCGACCGCCGGGTGTCTGGTCTCTCGGTGGTCGCGCCATGTGTCCGTACGCTGCCAGCGAGTCGCGGACGCCTGAACCGCTCATCTGCGACCATCGAGGGACGTCTAGGAAAGGTCCCCGCGATGCCGAGGAACGAAGCCCTACGGGATGCGTTGAGCGCGGCCGGACTGACCGTGGGCGACCTGGCCGGCAGATGCGATGTCGACGCGAAGACCGTTGAGCGATGGATCAGCCGCGGTCGCCTGCCCCATCCCCGATCCCGCGTGCGTGTCGCCGGAGTCCTGGGTATAGATGTAGACGTGCTCTGGCCTGAGGTTGTGCGCCGCGCCGTGAAGGTGGGAACCGACCGTGAACTGGTCGGCGTGTACGCGCGCCGGTCGGATGTGCCCCGAGCGCTCTTCCGTGACCTGATCGAAGGCGCGGGATCGCGGCTCTGGTTCGGCGGCTACACGAGCTACTTCGTCTGGCTGGAGGTGCCCAACGCCGCCGCGACACTCGGCGCCAAGGCCCGCGACGGCGCCGACGTTCGCTTCCTCCTCGGCGACCCGGCGAGCGCGGTCACCGCCGACCGTGAGCGCATCGAGGCGACGCCGCTGACCCTCGCGACACGCATCGCGATCACACAGGCCGAGATCGCGAAGTCGCCGACGCCGTTGCCGGTCCGGTTGTCCGACCGGCACATCGCCATGTCGGTCTGGGTGTTCGACGACGAGGCGATCGTCGCGACGCACATCGGCGCAGGGCTCGGTCAGGACTCCGTCACGCTCCACCTTCGCCGTCGCCAGGCAGATGGGCCGTTTGACAGGTACGTCGAGCACTTCGGCTCCCTGTGGACAGACGCCGCCGGCCCCCGAGCCGAGTAGCGCGCCCCGAAGGCCCCCGGCTCACGCCGGGGGCCTTCGGCTATCCACGCTCGGAGAGGCGTTACACCTCCGAGCGGTCGTTCGTGCTCTCGTACCCGATCGAAACGGTGGGTCTTCTGCCCACACCCGGACCTGAGGGCAAGGGACGTCAGGCCGCTGCGCTCGCCTCGGCGACCTGTGCGGCGTCGGGCCGGAGTTGCGGGGTGGCGACAGAGATGATCAGGTTGGCGATCGCGAACGCGGCGGCGACCAGCAGGCCACGGTGGAACCCGTCGACCAGCGCCTGCTGCTGTCCGACGCCCCGGCCGAGCGCGTCGGTGACGTGGGTGATGGACAGGGTGGTGACGACGGCCAGGCCCAGCGCGCCGCCGACCTGGTAGACGGCGGTCACGACGCCGGAGGCGGCGCCGGCCTCGTGGTGCTCGACGTCGGAGACGGCGGAGATCTGCGCGGGTACGCCGAGGGTGGTGATGCCCAGGCCGAACAGGAGCAGGCCGGGCAGCAGTTCGGTGGCGTAGGGGCCGGTGGCGCCGGCGCCGGCGAGCAGCAGCAGACCGAGGACGCTGAGCGCGGCGCCGATGAGTTGCAGGGTTCGGGTGCCGAGCCGGTGCACCAGTTGGGTGGCGAGCGCGGCGCCGAGGATCGCCGTGGCGCCCATGGGCAGGAACTGCAGGCCGGCGGTCAGCGCGGAGGCTCCGCGGACCTGCTGCAGGTAGAGCGCGGTGAGGAAGAACATCGACAGGAACGCGGCGCCGTTGAGGGCCAGCGCGCCGCTGGAGACGCTCAGCGCCCGGGAGCCGAACAGGCGCAGCGGCACCAGCGGCGCGGCGGAGCGCGCCTCGACGGCGATGAAGACGACCAGCAGTGCCACTCCGCCGATGAGGGCGGCGAGGACCTGCGCCGAGGTCCAGCCGGCGGACTCGGCGCGTACCACGCCGAAGACGACCGCGAGCAGGCCGGCGGTGCCGAGGGCGGCGCCGAGCGCGTCGAAGGTCCGCGGTCCGGGCTGGGTGTGCCGGACGGCCGCGACGAAGGTCGGGACGATCGCCACGAGCGCGATGACGATGGGCACGTTGACGAAGAACACCCACCGCCAGCTCAGGGCGTCGACGAGCAGGCCGCCGGCCACGACACCCAGGGTTCCGCCGAGACCGGCGAGGGCACCCCAGATGCCCATGGCCATGTTCCGCTCCCGCCCGTGCTTGAACGTGACGGTGAGGATGGCCAACGCGGCGGGGGACAGCAGAGCGCCGCCGAGGCCCTGCACGGCGCGTGCGGCGATCAGCAGACCGGGCGAGGTCGCCAGGCCGGCGAGCAGGGACATCGCCCCGAACAGGACCAGCCCGGCGAGGAAGATCCGGCGGGCGCCGAGCAGGTCGGCGGCGCGTCCGCCGAGCAGCAGGAAACCACCGAAGAGCAGGGTGTACGCGCTGATGACCCATTGCAGGTTGTCGGCGGTGAAGCTCAGGTCGGTCTGGATGTTGGGCAGTGCCACGTTCACGATCGTCACGTCGAGGATGACGATGAACTGCGCCGCCGACAGCACCGCCAGGGTTGCCCAGGGGTTACGTCGCATGCCTACCTCATCAAGGGAAGGGCGTCACGCACGGCGCCGTATACGCCGTACATCTACAACGTATACCTACGGGTCTACGCTGTAGACTGGGTGGGTGGGCAGTATGAGCAAGGACACCGGAACGCCAGCGCGGCTCGACCCCGACAAGATCGTCACCAGCGCGCTGCGCATCGCCGACGCCGAGGGCCTCGGCGCGATCACCATCCGCAGGCTGGCGCAGGAGCACGGTGTCACGCCGATGGCGCTCTACCGGTACTTCCGGGACAAGGACGACCTGCTCGCCGCCCTCGCCGAACGCCTGCTCGCCGACGTCCACCTGCCCGAACCCAGCGACGACCCGTGGGACCGGCAGTTGCGCGCCCTCCTGGCCGCCTGCCTCGCCGCGGTCCGCCCGCACCCCGCCGTCGCCGGGCTGATCCCGACCCGCGTCCTGCTCTCCGAGGCCGGCCTGATGCTGGTCGAGCGCACCCTCGCCCTGCTCGCCGAGGCGGGCTTCCCGCCCGACCAGGCCACCGAGGTCGGCAGCCAGGCCCTCTGCTCCCTGGTGACCCTCGTGACCACCGAGCCCGGCGTCGCGGAGAGCACCGACCCGGACACCCGCGACGACGCCATCCGCGCCAAGCGCGCGGCCCTGCACTCGCTGGCCCCCAAGCGCTACCCGCACGTCCTCGCCGCCGCCGACGCGCTCACCCTCTGCGCCGACCGGGAGAGCTACTACGAGCTGGGTGTGGAGTTCGCCGTCGCCGGCGTCCGCGGCCTCCGTCCGCAGAGCCGCACCGCGCACTGACCGCGTCGATGCCCGGCCCGCCGCGTCCTGGCGCGGTTGGACCCTTCGTCCTAGCTGGCCGGATCCGCCCGCCAGACCCAGTTGCGCCGCTCGTACAGCGGCGTGAGGCCCAGCCGGAGCAGGTTGTTCAGCGAGGGGTTGGACGTGCCGGGCTCGGGCCGGCCCGTCTCGGCGGTGACCCACCGGCAGCCGGCCGCCGTCGCGGCCGCCGACCGGGCCGCCAACAGCGCCGACTGCGCACCCCGACCCCGGTGCGTCGGCAGGGTCGCGCCGGTGTTGAGCGAGCCCACCGCACCGTGGATGAACAGGTTGGCGGCGGCGACCATCTCGTCGCCGTCCCAGGCGGCGTACGGGTAGAAGCGCGGGTCGCGCACGGCGGCCGCGATCATCGGGCCGAGGTGCTCCTCGGGCATACCGAAACAGCGCAGCACCACCGAGGCCCACTGGTCCACGAGATCGGCCGTGACCGGACCGACCCGCAGGTCGGTGCGGCCGGGTCGGAGTGCGTCGATCTCGGCGGCGAGCTTCACCCAGGTGCTGCCGGCGGTGATGTTCTCCCGGGCGCAGATCGCGTCCCAGTCCGCCGGCAACCGGTCCGGGGCGATCTGGATGACAGCGGCGGGGGTCCGCTCAGCGCGGTAGAAGTCGCAGATGTGGCCGATCAGCTCGCCGCTGACCGGCTCGTCGAAGCCGAACCCGAGTGCCTTGCTCCAGTAGTTGGTGGGGTCGTGCCGCATCGAGAGCACCACCCCGCCGCCCATCCGGGTGGCCGTCACGCCGAGCGCATCCCGGACGTCGGCCGGCGCTTCGGTCTCGTACCGGAACATGAACTCGGCCTCCGCCAGCTCGGCGAGTGCGCGCACGTCCTGGTCCTGATGCTCTGTCGACATTCGCGAAAGCCTGCCACAGCGCCCGGCCCGCTGGCGCCGTGAGCAGCGCCACTACCGCAGGTGCGGGGTGTGCCAGCCGCCGGCGAGGGTGTCGGCGTCCGCCGGACCCCAGGTGCCCTTGTCGTACGTCTGCACCGCGGCCGGCAGATCCAGGATCGGCTCGACGATGCGCCACTCCTGCTGGATCGTCTCCGCGCGGGCGAACCGCAGGTGCTGCCCGTCCATCGCGTCGTCGAGCAGCCGCTCGTACGCCTCCTGCCGCCGGCCCAGGGCCGCGCCGAAGTCCACGGACAGGTCCACCGGACGGCTGGCCACCTCGGCGCCCGGGCTCTTCGCCTGGATCGACATGGTGATGCCGTCGCCGCGACCCAGCCGGAACCGCAGCAGGTTCGCCGGCGCCTCGGCGCCGCCCTCGGCCCGGATGAGCGAGCGCTGCGGCTGCTTGAACTCGACCACGACCTCGGTCGCCGTGCCCGGCAGGGACTTGCCGGTCCGCAGGTAGAAGGGCACTCCCGCCCAGCGGGGGGAGTTGACCGTCAACCGGGTGGCGACGAACGTCTCCGTGTTCGAGTCCGGCCGCACGCCCGGCTCGTCCCGGTAGCCGGCGTACTGCCCCCGCACGGTGGACTCCGGCGACAGCACCTCGATCTGCCGCAGCACCGCGACCTCCGCCTCGCGGAACGCGTCGGTGTCGTCGGCGACCGGCGCCTCCATCGCGATCAGCGCGACGACCTGCAGGATGTGGTTCTGCAGCACGTCACGGGTGGCGCCCACCGTGTCGTAGAAGCCCGCGCGTCCCTGGGTGCCGAAACCCTCGGCGAGGGTGACCTGGATGTTGTCGATGTGCTCGTTGTTCCACAGCGGCTCGAACAGCCGGTTGGCGAACCGGAAGGCGTACAGGCCCTCGACGGCTTCCTTACCGAGGTAGTGGTCGATGCGGAACACACGCTCCGGGTCGAAGGCCGCGCGCAGCATGCGGTCCAGCTCGTGCGAGGACTCCAGGTCACGTCCGAACGGCTTCTCCACGATCACCCGGCCCCGGTCGGCCAGACCGACCGCCGCCAGGCCCTCGACGACGGAGCCGAACACCGCCGGTGGGATCGCCAGGTAGAAGAGCGGACGCTCTGCGCCGCGCAGGCGCTCGGCCAACCGCTGGTACGTCGTGGGGTCCGCGTAGTCGCCGGAGATCATCGAGAGGTTGCGCGCCAGCGCGTCGAAGCTGTCGTCGTCGATCTCGTCGGTCGCCTCGGCCACGGACTTGCGGGCGGTGGTGACCAGTTGCTGGTCATCCCACGGGGAGCGGGCCACGCCGATCACCGGGACGTCGAGGCGGTCGCGCCTGGTCAACTCGTACAGCGCCGGAAAGAGCTTCTTCGAGACGAGGTCTCCCGTGACGCCGAACAGCACTACCGCGTCTGAGCGCACGTGCATGGCACTTCCATCCGATCGAATGGTCCTGATCTTCCAACCGGGCAACCTCCCGGACCACCCGGGAATTCCCGCCGGCGCACCCGGGTGAGGACGACGACACAGCCTCGGAGGGGGTCGCCGGCAGCCCCTCAACGATAAGGAAGGTTTACAGTCCATCGGCCACCCGGGTAGCGTGCTGGTCGGATCGATGACCACCGATCATGACGAAGCCCTGGAGGTATCCGTGCGTCGCCGACACACCCTGACGCGGCTGCTGGTCATAGCCGCACTCGGACTGCCGTTCATCCTTCCGGGAGCCCCGGCCGCCGCCGCCCCGACCACCCCGGCCCGCGACTTGGGCGACGTGGTGCCCGCACCCGTCGAAACCCGCCCCGACACCCGGGGCACCTTCACGATCAGCCCGTTGACCGTCATCCGCACCGCACCCGGCTCCGTCGCCGCCTGGCAGGTCGGGCGGCAACTCGCCCAGACCCTGCGCCCCGCCACCGGCTACCCGCTGCCCGTGCTGCCCGTGCACTCGACACCGCTGCCCGAGATCGCCCTGGTCATCGGGGGAGCCGACGCGCGCGTCGGCCAGGAGGGCTACCAACTCGACGTCACCCGCCGCGGCGTGACGATCCGCGCCAACACCCCGGCCGGCCTGTTCGCCGGCACCCAGACGCTGCGCCAACTGCTTCCCGCCCAGATCGAAGCGCCCGACCGGCAGCGGGTCACCTGGACCGTGCCCGGCGGACGCATCGTGGACTACCCGCGCTTCGCCTACCGCGGGGCCATGCTCGACGTGGCCCGGCACTTCCACACCGTCGACGAGATCAACGCGTACGTGGACCTGCTCAGCCAGTACAAAATCAACTACCTGCACCTGCACCTGACCGACGACCAGGGCTGGCGGATCCAGATCGACTCCTGGCCCCGGCTCACCACCGTCGGCGGCGGACCCGGCACCGGAGTCGACGGCGTCGGCCCCGGCTTCCTCACCAAGGCCGACTACAAGGCCGTCGTCGCATACGCCGCCGCACGCCACATCACCGTCGTTCCCGAGATCGACATGCCCGGACACACCAACGCCGCCCAGTCCACCTACCCCGAACTCAACTGCGACGGCGTCGCACCGGCCCCACGTACCGACACGGCGGTCGGCTACAGCTCCCTGTGCATCGGCGACGAACTGACCTACCGGTTCGTCGAAGACGTCATCCGCGAACTCGCCGCCATCACGCCCGGGCCGTTCCTGCACATCGGCGGCGACGAGGCACACGCCACCACCGACGAGGAATACCGCACCTTCATGCAGCGCGTCCTGCCCCTGGTCGCCAAGTACGGCAAGCGCGCCTCCGGCTGGAACGAGGTCGCCCAGGTCGACCCACCGACCAACGTCGTCGCCCAGTACTGGGGCACCGGCACGACCAACGCCGACCTCGCCGAGGCCGCCGCCCGAGGCAACAAAGTGATCATGTCCCCGGCGAACAAGTCCTACCTGGACATGAAGTACGACGCCAACACCCGCCTCGGCCTGCGCTGGGCCGGCTACATCGAGGTGTCCGACGCGTACGGCTGGGACCCGGCCACCCGCGTGGCCGGCGTCGGCGAGAACGCGATCCTCGGCGTCGAGGCACCACTGTGGTCCGAGACACTGCGCAGCCTGGACGACATCGAGCACATGGCGTTCCCCCGCCTGCCCGCCATCGCCGAACTCGGCTGGTCCACGGCGGCCAGCCACAACTGGGAGTCGTTCCGGACGCGGCTGGGGGAGCAGGCACCCCGCTGGCGCCTCCAGGAGGTCGACTTCTACCCGTCCCCCCAGGTGCCATGGCTCTGACCAGATGAGCGACGTGGGTCCGGGCCACGAGCGTGACCCGGACCCACGAGTCGGTCAGCGACCGCAGGCGGCGTCCAACGCCTTCAGGGTCGGGTCCAGATCCGGAGCCTCCACCTTCGTGGCCTGCGCACCGGTGAGCCGCTTCTCGATCGCGCCGGCAAGGTTCTCCACGGCGGCCCGCACCTGCGGGTCGACGGCCCGCGGCGCCTCCGCGCGCAGACCCTCGGCCAGCGCCGTGTAGTGGGCACGGACCTTCACGCCCTGCTCCTTGGCGCTGACCGGCTTGTCGATGGCCGCGATGGCGTCGTCCGCCATCCCGACGAAGTGCTCCTTGACCACCGCCAGGGTGGTGTCGCAGACCTGCTTGCTGTTCGCGGCGACGTCGACCGTCGGGGTGGGCGCGGCGGTCGCCGACGGCGCGGCAGCACCGTCGCTCTCCTTCTCCACCGGCTGGCAGCCAGCGGCGAGACCGGCGACGACAAACAGAGCCAGGACGGTACGAACAGGCGAGTACGCCATGGTGTTTCCCCCGTGTGGTGAGCGGCCCCGCCGGTCAGGTCGACCGCCTCACGGGCCGGAGCGCATCACTGTAGACAGCGCCAGCCACGCCCGCACGCCACTTCCAGCGCCCGCAAACCGGCCGCTTGCTGGCTACGATCGCACGATGGATCTGGCGGTCGACGAATCGGCGGGAACCGCACCGGCGGTCGTCTGCCTTCCCATGTTCAGCACGAGCCGCGCCGCCACGGCCTCCGCCTTCAGCCCAGCCCTCGCCGGCGCGGGCCGCCGTGAGGTGTACCTGGACCTGCCCGGCCACGGAGACTCCCCGGCGACCTGCCGCCCCGCATCCCAGGCCGTGCTGGAGACCGTGTGCGCGTGGCTCGACCGCCACGTCGACGCGCCGGTCCTGCTGGCCGGCGCCTCCTACGGCGCCTACCTGGCCGCCGGGATCGCCCGCCAGCGACCCGACCTCGTCAGCGGCCTGCTCCTCGTCTGCCCAGGCGTCACCATCGCCCCGACAAGCCGGACCCTGCCCGCGCTCGACCCACCCGAAGCGCCCGCGGGCTGGCTCGACGCCGCCCCCGCCGGACTGCGCTCCCACCTCGACGTGGCGCTGGGCCACCGCACGCCGGCCGTCGTCGCGACGGTGCTCGCGGCACTGGAGTCCGGCGGCCCCGGCGACGAGACGTTCCAGAACGACCTTCGCGCCAGCCCCGAGTACGCGCTTCCCGACGAGGACGACGACATCGTCTTCGACGGTCCGGTCAGCGTCATCACCGGTCGACAGGACGGTGTCGTCGGATACGCCGACCAGTTCCACGCCATGCGCCGCTATCCCCGAGGCACCTTCACCGTGATCGACGCCGCCGGGCACTACCTGCCGTTCGAACAACCCGCGCTGCTGCGCTCACTCACCCAGGACTGGCTGCGCCGTGCTGTCGGCGCACCATCTCGTTGATCCAGATCGGTGCGAACGGCGACGTGCAACCTGGGGGAGTGGGGTAGTCCCTGAGCACCCCCAGGCGTTCACCGATCTCGACTGCTCGCGCGCGGTACGCGGCGTGCTCGATCCCGATCTGAGCCAGACAGTGGTTCATCGCCCACTGCAGGCGATCCGGGGCGTCCTTCATCTCCGCCTCGATGACGTCGAGCAACCCCGGCAGATCCAGGCCCTCGGACTTCTTCGCCACGCGGTCGGTGGTCAACGCCCAACCGGCACTGGCGACCACCGGATCCGGATCGGCCGACCAGGTTAGGCGTAACTCCTCCGAGTGCGGGCTCTTCTTCACCACGTAGTTCACGAGCCAGTCGTGCACCTTCGGTGCGCGCGCCTGCCGCAGCATGGAGTCCAACTCGTCACGGGCGAACGCCTTCGGCCGGCAGATCAGGATCGCCACCAGCCGGGCCGCGGTGTCGTCCGTCTGCCAGAGCTGACACGCGAGGTCCTGCTGCGTCTTCAGCCGCTTCGCCAGCGCCCGCAGCTTGCCGAGGTTCACACCGTGATCGTCACCGTGTCTCTCGTTCACCGCGCGCGCCCTCGGGTCCTCGAGCTCGGCCAGCTCGGCCATCACCGCGACCACCCTCGTCTCGACCAGCGTCGTCTCGGTCACCTCGGCCTCCCGTCCGTTCGTCGACATGCAGCCTACGAGGAAGTCGCGATTCGGCGCCTCGATGGCCAGTAGGTCCCCGCACTGCTGACCCACGCTCGATAGATTGGCTGCCATGTCTGCACTGGAAAAGCTCGACGGGTGGGAGTCGCTCTCGCCGGAGTTGCGGGAGCGACTGGCCGCAGCCGACCTGCCGGAATCACTGCGACTCGACGAGTACGACCTGTTCCTGCTCGGCCCGGATCTGATCTTCCGGGATGGCATGCTGCGATTCGGCTACGGCACGGACGCGTGGGGCGGCGAATTCTGTCTTGATCCGGACACGGGTGCCGTGCGGGTCCTCGACGACAACCAGACTCCGACGTTCGTCAACTCGTCGCTCGAGCTGTACGCCCGCTCGCTACGCCTGGTCGCCGGTCTTGCGCCCGCGATCGTCGGCGGCGACCCGGAGGGCTGGGAAGACGCCAAGAACGAGATGCAGCGGGTCATCGCGGAGTGGGATCCGCCGGCGATGGTCTCGGACAACTACTGGGACGGCCTCTCGTGGGACATCGCCACCGGTAACTACGCCGACCAGTCGGACCTCTAGTTCTTGTCCGGAATGTCGGTCGGGGTCACCCACAGTAAATTGACCATCTAGCATCCCTAAAGCCCGTGTGACATTGACGGTCGGGCATGTCAGGACCCGCATATGACAAGCGGGTTAACAAACAAATCACTCGTGCCGCCGCGCGATCTTCAATGCGCGCTGGGGAGCTTTTTGTGTCACGGGTGCGAAGGGGGACAGCGGATCTGATGGGCAACGTCATCAAGGAACGATCACGGATCGCGGTGCTGACGCGACTCGCGGCGGTCCTGCTCCTGATCTGGTCGGTGATCGGCATCGCGCCGGCCGCCAGCCACGCGGGGCCACAGCTCGCCGCGCCGATCATCGATGCCCGGTGTCCTCCGATCACGCCGGAAGGCCTGGTCGGTTACGGGTGCCACAAACTGAGCGTGTACCTGCAGGAGGCGCGGCTGGATCTCCGGTACAACCGGCCGCCGAAGACCACCGACAAGCTGTACACGAACGTCCGGGGCAACTACGCCATCGCCCAGCTCCAGGACGGCAGGTACATCATCGGCTACAGCGACGGCGCGAAGCACGCCGAGATCCGGCTGATCGAACAGATGCAGGGCAAGGCTCCCCGCATCGAGTTCGACCCGCAGACCGGCAAGGTGTCGTACCAGCCGGCCAAGGCCTCGCCGATCAAGGAGGGCTACTCCGAGATCGAGCCCTGCAAGAAGACCTGCAACCCGGCGCTGGAGAACGCCAAGGTCCGGGACAAGTTCACCTACAGCTATCGGTGGAACGCCGGTCCGGGGGAGGACCCCAAGGTCCTCCGCGACCAGACCAACAACCGCAACACCGGTGCGAAGCAGGTCGCGGTCCAGACCCTGCTGAACGAGACGAAGGCCTCCGGCCCCATCCTGCCCAAGACGCCGCAGGAACTGGCCAAGGGCAGCGCGGTCAGCAAGGCGGCCGGCAAGCAGATGGGGCCGATCCGTCCGGGCGGCATCGACTTCTCGTCGGTCCAACTCCGGTACGTCACCGACGGCGGCGGATCGGGCGGCGACACGTACTCATTCGAGACCGCGACCACCCCGGGCCAGGAGTCGAAGGACGGCACCAACCAGATCTACGACGCCGACGAGGCGTTGAACACCTGGATGGCCGTGGAGCCGTCACGGTTCTGGGTGAACCTCAACCCGAGTCAGCCGGACAAGGTGATCGACCAGTACCTCGGCCAGACCCAGGCCGGTCGCATCCTCCTCGAGGCCGACCTGGAGTTGAAGCGGGCCTGGACGCGATTCCAGGACCCGAAGACGCCGGTCGGGCTGGAGTACTGGAACCGGATGACCGGCCTGAACGGGGCCTGCATCCGGCAGTGGATCGTGCCAAAGACGGCGACGATCCGCGAGGAGGGAAACCGCCTCTACATCCTCCAGGCGCCGCTCGAGGTCAAGGCCGAGGCGTTCGACTTCACGATCCCCGGCGACCCGAACTTCAAGTGCCCGGCCAATCCCGAGCCGTCCATGGCCGTCTACCGGGACCTGCTCCTGCCCGAGTTGAACAAGGCCGTGAACGCCGCGCCCGAGTTCAAGGACCTGCGCCGTGTCTACGTCAGCCGGGTGGCTGCCGAGTGGTACCGCGAACGGATGACGGCCGACGGCCGGGCAGCCGAGGCCGGCATCGACAGCAACGACGTCAGCACGCTGGAGCGGGAGGACGACTGGAAGCCGGCCGACGTCTTCAACCAGTACCTGAAGGAGATCTCCGGCACCACGTACGAACTGCCGAACGGCGTGAAGGTGACCACGGGCGGCGTCGACTTCACCCAGCCGGTGAAGAAGACCAAGCTGAGTGACACCACGTTCAAGGAGCAGCACGGGGCCCTGCCGACCACGGTCGACAAGTCGCTCACCGAGGTCACCAAGACCTCGGACGAGAAGCAGGCCTACCTGGGTGGCTCCGACGAGATCCCCGATTTCGTCGGATTCAAGCGACCGACCCCGGCGCCGGGCGGCAACGCCGGCGGCGACGGTGGCGGCCTGCCGATCACCGGCGCGCCCATCTACACCATCGTGGCGGCTGGCACCATGCTGATCCTGATCGGCGTGGTGGCCCTGTGGCGCACCCGACGGGTGCGTTGGGTAGCCGCCAGGAAGTAGCAGTTCAGGTGGTCCCGCCGCGCCCCGGGCGAGGGGCGCGGCGGGACCACCGCGGCAGAGGGGAGCGGTCCAGACTGCCCCCTCGCCCTCTCAGGTCGCGAGGGCCCCGCCGTCCACGGGGAGAAGTACACCGTGAATGTGTGACGCGTCTTCGCTGGCGAGGAAGATCACCGCCGCGGCGGTATCGTGCACGGTGCCCGTACGCCTGTCCGGGTTGTTCTCGGCGAGCTTCTCCAGGAGGGGGCGGAGGTCTTCGTTCCCCTCCGTGATGGTGGGTCCGGGGGCGACGGTGTTCACCCGCACACCGTCGGCGGCCAACTCCGCGGCCCACGACCTCGTCAGCGAGTGCAGGCCTGCCTTGCTGGCGCCGTACAGCGAGGTGAACTTGATTCCATCCACGCCGCCGATCGAGCCGATGTTGATCACCGAGCCGCCGCCGTGCTCCACCATGCCGGGCACCAGGGCCGCCGTCAGAAGGAACGGGGCCTTGATGTTGACCTCCAGCACCAGGTCGATCTGTTCCTCGGTCGACTCTGTCATGGGGTGAGGCGGCACGAGAAAGGCCGCATTGTTGACCAGGATGTCGATCGGCCGACCCGCCAGGGCCGTCGCCTTCTGTGCAAGGCGGCGGACCTCGGC
This sequence comes from Micromonospora sp. RHAY321, assembly GCF_023896955.1. Lineage (GTDB taxonomy): Bacteria > Actinomycetota > Actinomycetes > Mycobacteriales > Micromonosporaceae > Micromonospora. The sequence continues at coordinate 3,042 of NZ_JAMHIW010000001.1, read as the reverse complement.
CCCACCCGCGGAGAGGTCTGCCTCGACGAAGTGGGCGATGCCGCCCTCCGCGACGATTCCGTCGACGATCTGAGCACCGCGCTCCGGGCCAAGCCCGGTCACGACGACGATGGCGCCCTCGCGGGCCATCGCCTCCGCCACACCGCGCCCAATTCCGCTCGTCGAGCCTGTGACCAATGCAGCGCGCCCCTCGAGGCGATTCATGTCAGTACCTCCGGTTGTTGCGGCGATGTCGGTGAACGCGGGACGGCTAGACCTCTCGCCGAGCCCACCCAAAGTTGCTTGCCCAAGCAAGTATACCCGCGACTGTGACGCACAGTAACCGTACTGGATCTTCCGGTCACTGTCCGGATGTCCACCCAACAGCGCTCATGCCTCGGATCGGGGGAGGAGAGCCACACCTCCGACGACCCGACCGCGTACGACGGCCTCGGCCTTTCCCTTCGGACCGAAAACCACCACCTGGCGGTGACGGTCGGGCTGGCGGAGGACGAACAACCCCTGCCCGTCACGCGGCGAAGGGGCAGGATTCCCAAGCGGCTCACTGACGCCCGTCGTGCCTCACGTTGTTGAGAATGCTCAGGACGAATGAGAAGTGAGAGCAGCACGCCGAACCGGCGGTGCCCCGGATTCGATAATGTACATTATGTAAAGTTGTGCGATTTGGGAGTCCCCTCACGAGGGGCGGAGCAGGTGCTCTTCCACCACGGCGACCCGCTCGCGCACCGGACCGGCGGGCACGTCGACCAGCCGGTGCCCGTACGCCTCGTACACCTGCTCGTGCACCTGGGCGAAGACCAGCGACTCGGCGTAGCCGATCCGGCGTGCGGCCGTGTGCGTGACGAAGCCCAGCGGACCGATCAGGAACACCGCCTCCTGGTAGGTCCCCTGGCGACTGATCCGCTCCAGTTCGGCGGCGAGGTACGGCCCGACCCGCTGACCCAGGTGGCGGGCCAGCGCGAGGGTGCACAACGGTGACCGGTCGTGAATCTGCAGCGTCCCCCGCGGGTCGGCGGTGATTCGGCGGCGGTGCTGGAGTCGGGCGACGGCGTCGACGAACCCGGGTTCCCGCCACGGCTCGCTGCACCCCTGCGCCTGCCGGGCCGCGATGATGTCGGTGGCCGCCTCCCGCACCACCAGGTGCCCTCGTCGGCGCAGCGCCTCGACAAGTGTGGTCTTGCCGGCTCCCGGCGCTCCGGTCAGCACGTAGCGTCTGTGGTCGGTCACCCTGCTCCCCTCTCCCCTTGCCCGGAAACCCGAAAATGCTGCATAATATCCCTTATGCATGACAAACAGGACGAATCGCTCATGAGGTTGATCGAGGAGTTCCTGACGGCGAGGGCGACACGTAAGCCCTCCCCCCACACCCTCGCCGCGTACCGGCGAGACCTGCACGCGGTGGCGGCCCTGATCAGCGAGGATGTCACCCCTCCCCTCCCCCTCGACGCCCTGTTGATCACCGACCTCTCCCCCCGCGTGATGCGGGCGGCGTTCGCCCGGTTCGCCGCGCCCCGGGCCGCCGCGTCGGTTCACCGCGCCTGGTCCACCTGGAACAGTTTCTTCACGTTCCTGGTGGCCGACGGGGTGGTGGCGGGCAACCCGATGCCGGCCGTGGGTCGCCCTCGGGCGCTGCTCCCCCAGCCGAAACCGTTGCGCGGCGCGGACACCCCCGAGCTGCTGCTGGCCTCGGTCGCGCGCGACGACGGCCGGCAGCGCGACCCGTGGCCGGAGCGGGACGTGGCCGTGCTGGCGGTGGCGCTCTGCGCCGGGCTGCGCCTGTCGGAGCTGCTCGGGCTGCGGGTCAGCTCCGTGACCGGCCGGTCGGGCGAACGGCGGATCGAGGTGACCGGCAAGGGAGGCCGACCGCGGGTGGTGCCGATCGAGGCGGATCTGGACCGGGTGCTGGTGGACTACCTGGACAGTCGGGCCCGGCGTTTCGGGTCGCGGTCGGTACGTCCGGACTCGGCGTTGCTGGTGGACCGGCATGGTGAGCCGCTGCGCCGTGGAGGGCTCCAGTATCTGGTGGAGTCGTGTTACCGGCGGGCGGGCATCGGTGACCGGGTGCCGCGGGGGGCGCGGTTGCATGCGCTGCGGCACACGTTCGCCACCCGGCTGGCCGAGGACGGGGCGAGCGCGGCGGAGATCATGCGGTTGCTGGGGCACGCGTCGTTGGCGTCGTCGCAGACGTACATCGAGGTGACGGCCGGGCAGCAGCGCGACGCGGTGCGGGCCAACCGCACCAACCGCGCGCTGGCCGCACTCGTGCCGGCCGAGCGGGAGGCGGCGGCGCGGTGATCAGTGGGCCCGGTGGTCGCTGTCGTTGGCGGTGGTGGGCAGCGGGCCGAGCACGGCGTTGATGATGTGGATGCGCGCGTTGGTGGCCTGGTAGTCGGCGCAGACGGCGTCGGCGCGGTCGGCCAGGCGGGCGGTGGGCCCGGTGCGGGTGACGGTGACGGTGGTGCCGTCGAGGGTGGTGGCGGTGCCGGCGGTGACCAGGTCCCCGATCGGGTGGGTTCCGGCGATCAGGTGCGCCTTGAGCAGGGTGCGTAGCTCGTCGGCGTGGTGGGTCATCAGGTCGTCCCAGTTGTCCTCGGAGAACTTGGCGGCGAAGGCGTCGTCGGAGGGCGCCAGGATGGTGACGCCGGTGCCGGCGGGCACGTCGGTGAGGACGCCGCTGGTGCGCAGGGCCGCCTCGAAGGTGGTGAGGGTGGGGATCCACCGGAGTGCCTGGTCGGCTGGTTGGCCGGCGAGGAAGGTCGGGTTTCCCGGTTCGGTGCCGGTGGGCAGGGCGGCGCAGAGTGGCCCGGTGAGCTGGGGTGCGGTGGCTGGTGCCGCGTCCGCGCGGGGGGCGGCGGTGCAGGCGGTGAGGGCCAGCAGCAGGGCCGGTGCGAGCAGACGTGCGTAGCGGGGCCGGGGGTGTCGCGGTCGGTTGCCGTTGGGGGTGGCGGGATGCGACACGGCGGTCTCCACGGGTCGGGGTTGGTGGGGTGGGGTGTGCCGGCGGCGCGGGCGGGGAGGATGTCGCCGCGGGCGGCGCGGGGG